>NZ_FOZW01000022.1:41635-49669 GCF_900116195.1 Alloyangia pacifica | reverse complement strand
AATCATCACGGTCTTTTTCTCGCCGTGCCCGGCAGCCAGTCCCGCCATCATCCTCGCGAAGATGCCCTTGTCGCTCCAACGCTTCCAGCGGTTGTAGAGCGTCTTGTGGGGGCCGTATTCCCTTGGCGCGTCTCTCCAGCGCAACCCATTGCGATTGATGAAGATAATCCCGCTGAGAACGCGCCGACCATCAACGCGCGGTTTGCCGTGGGACTTCGGGAAATAGGGCTCCAGACGCGCCATCTGCGCATCGCTCAGCCAGAAGAGATCAGACATATCACCGCTCTGTTTTCGCACGGTGAATCATGCCCCTCTGGCACAATCAATGGGTCCTGAGCCTAACACAATGCTCATTCTGCGGCACTATCGCCCGTGGGAAGGCGTTCTGGCGCATGATCGCTTTCAGGGAAAGGATATGCTTCTGAAGCCCATTCCCGGCGGCAGCGAGGCGGGGCACAACAGTTTTATGCCGCGCGGATTGATGGAAGACGTTGACTGCCCCACGGCGGCGGCGTGGTTTAACTTGCACGCGCTTATGCCAACGGTGAGTGAGGGGCGCGTCAAAAAGCATATGCTGCGCATTTGCAAGGCGCATAGCTATGACCCGCTTATGGATCACGCCTTGGCCGTGCGCTGGGATGGCGTTGCTCGAATACCCACGGCTTTGCAAACCTACGGCGGGGCAAAAGGTCACCCTTTGTACCTTGCCGCTGTGGCGCGGGTGCTTTTTGTGGGGCTTGCGGCGCGGGCGCTGCAACCGGGCTGCAAGATGGAAAACATGATCGTATTCGAGGGGGATGAAAACATCGGCAAGACCGACCTTGCCCGGATACTTGGATACTACGATATGCCTGAACGCGAGACTTGGTTCACCGACAGCTTGGAAAGCTTCCGCGGAATTGATGCCGCCGACATGATGGAGGGCAAGTGGATCATAGAGGTGTCGGAATTGGCTGCCTTGGGCAAATCCAGCTCCGAGGACGTCAAGAAGTTCCTGTCCAAAAATGCTGACGAGTTCCGCCGCCGTTACACCAGTACCAAAAAGCGCCGCCCACGCCGCGCTGTTTTGATAGGAACCACGAACCATGAGACCTATCTGACCAGTACTACCGGCAACCGTCGCTTCCTTCCGGTGAAGCTCACCAAGGTCGAACGCAATGCTCTGATGGCGGATCGTGATCAGCTTCTGGCTGAGGCGGTGAACATGTACAAGGAAGGCATCCCGTGGTGGATTGGTGATCACGAAAAGGAACTTGCTGCGCTTCAACGTCAGGAGGTCGAGCAGCGGCTTGTGGTCGACCCATGGGAGGAACCAATACTTGAGTTCCTTCTTACGCCGGTCGATGACTGCCCGCGAACTGACGTGTGTATCCCTGAGATTGCGGAACAGGTTTTTGAAATCCGTCCCAAGGGCCAGAACGACAAGCGCAGCTACCGCATTGGGTCAATCCTGCGCAAACTTGGTTGGCGGCGCAAGGGCACCATAAAGCGCGCCGCGTATCGCGACAAAAACCGCTACGTTGCGCCGCAACCGTGGCCGCCCAAGGGCACAGGCAAGGGCAGCTAGGCCCCGGCCCCAAAAGGCCCCACAAGCCCCCATAGCGCCCGCTGTGGGGGCTTTGCGCACTGCCGCGTGGGTACTGCCCCCAACTGCCCCCATCTAGGCCCAGCGCGCGGCTATGTTTTGCCTGCGGGGGTAGTTGGGGGTAGGGCCTAGCGTGGTTGCACAATGGTTGCACGGGCTGCAACCAAAGCCGTTTTAGCAGCCCCACCGCCAAGCGGCGTTGCAGCTAAGTCATTGTTTTGGCGGAGGCTCAGGGATTCGAACCCTGGGGACGCTCTCACGCCCAACGGTTTTCAAGACCGCCGCATTCGACCACTCTGCCAAACCTCCGGTTCGTCCGAACTAGCCTGCTTCTCGCGATTCTAGAACAGGCTTTCCGGGAAAATCCGCCGATCACGGCTTTGATGGCTTTTCTTGATCTGCGCCAGCCGCTACGATCCGCGCAAAACCGGGACGTTCCGGTCCGCGTCCGTAACGGCGACAGCGCCGAAGCCCGATCCGCTCGATCCGCCCCAGCAGGTGGATTGCGGAGACCGCGCAAGGCCCTTCCAGCCACGACGCAGGACCAGACGCTCCGCACGGCAGCAGACCGGATCTCGGAAATCCGGCAGAAGGGACATCCGGCAAGGCACGACAGATGCCACCGGCAGGCGGGAATACAGGGGGCACTATGACCAGTTCGAAGGGAACGCGGCCGGGAGTCGCGACACGGGCCGCAGGCATGGCCATGCTGGCAACTTTGGCGCTTGGCGCCTGCAGCGACGCGCAGATGCCGGGCTTTCTGAAAGGCAAGGGCAGCGCCGGGGCGAGCGGGGCGGAGGTCGCGCGCGGCGCGGCCACGGTCGAGCGCGACATCGAGGCGCCCGAGGTCTTCCAGACCACCGAAGCCGGGCTCTGGGACGGGCGTCCGTCGCTCGGCGGCGTCTGGGTCGCGCATCCCGACGTGAGCGAACCCGAGCGCGTCATCATCCGAAACGAGAAGAACGGCCAGTTCGTCATCGGCGCGCTGTTCCGCCGCGAGCGCATGAGCCCCGGCCCGCGCCTGCAGGTCTCCTCCGACGCCGCCGCCGCCATCGGCATGCTGGCGGGCGAGCCGGTGAACCTCAACGTGGTCGCGCTGCGCCGCGAGGAAGGCCCAGCCGAACCCGAAGAGGGCACCGGCCCTGCCGGGGTCGAGGCGGAAACGCTGTCCGCCGTGCCCGCCGTCGAGAGCACGACGCTCGACCCGGTGACCGCCAGCGCAGCCGCGGCAATCGAAGCCGCGCCTGAAACCCCGGCACCCCCCGCCGCGGCCGCGGCTCCCGCGCCCGCAGCCCCTGCCCCAACGCAGGCGACCTCGCTGTCGCGCCCCTATGTGCAGATCGGCATCTTCAGCGTCGAGCAGAACGCCGAGAACACCGCCACAGCCATGCGCCAGGCTGGCATGGTGCCGACCGTCAAGAAGCAGAGCAGCTCGGGCAAGACCTTCTGGCGCGTGCTGGTCGGCCCTGCCGCCGACAAGTCCGAGCTCGATGCCTTGCTGACCAAGATCAAGGGTACCGGGTTCTCCGATGCCTACGCCGTGAAGAACTGACACGAGTCACCAGAGAGGAGCCGCCCATGCGCCGCCCGAAAAGCCCCCTTTCGAGCCTGTCCCTGCGCCGCCTGCTGGCTGGCGCGGCCGCCGCGGCGCTGCTCGCCACCGGCGCGCAGGCCTTCGACACCAGCGCCCGCGCCGCCTTCGTGCTGGACTACACCACCGGCACGGTGCTGCTGGCCAAGGATGCCGACAAGGCCGTGCCCCCCGCATCGATGTCCAAGCTGATGACGCTCTACATGGCGTTCGAGGCCATCCGCGACGGCCGCCTCAAGCTCGACGAGACGCTGCCCGTGTCCGAGCACGCCATGTCCTACGGCGGCTCGACCATGTTCCTCGACACCACCGACCGGGTGAAGGTCGAGGACCTGCTGCGCGGCATCATCGTGCTCTCGGGCAACGACGCCTGCGCGGTGATCGCAGAGGCGCTCTCGCCGAACGGCACCGAGGCCGGTTTTGCCGACCTGATGACCCGCCGCGCCCAGCAGCTGGGGATGACCAACTCGAGCTTTGCCAACGCCTCGGGCTGGCCGGCGCAGGGGCACGTCATGTCGATGCGCGACCTGACGCTTCTCGCGCGGCACATCATCGAGGACTTCCCCGAGTTCTATCCGATCTTCTCGGAGCGCCGCTTCGAGTTCGACGGCCGCGCACCGCAGAACGTCAGCAACCGCAACCCGCTGCTGCGGCTCGACATCGGTGCCGACGGGCTGAAGACCGGTCACACCTCCGAGGCGGGCTACGGGCTGGTGGGCTCGGCCAAGCAGGGCGACCGCCGGGTGATCTTCGCCATCTCCGGCCTCGACAGCGATCGCGCCCGCGCCGAGGAGAGCGAATCCATCGTCAACTGGGCCTTCCGCCAGTTCGCCGAGCGCAAGCTCGTCGAGAAGGGCAAGGAAGTTGCCCGTGCCGAGGTCTTCCTCGGCAACAAGGAAACCGTCGGTCTCGTGGCGCGCGATGACATCGAGATGCTGATCCCCGTCACTCCCGGCACCGAGCTGGGCGCCGAAGTGGTCTACACCGGCCCGCTGCAGGCGCCGATCACCGCCGGGCAACAGCTCGCCGAGCTGATCATCACCCCCGAGGGTCTGCCCGAGCACCGCGTGCCGCTTTTCGCCGCCGAGGACGTGCCCTCGGGCGGCTTCGTCAAGCGCATGATGGTGGTCAGCACCAACCTGATCGGCCGCCTGCAGACCCCCGCCACCTCGCCGGAGGCCATGTGACCAAGGCAGCCGGCAAGCCAGGGACGCAGGGCCTTTTCGTCAGCTTCGAGGGCATCGACGGCTCTGGCAAGTCGACGCAGGCGCGTCGGCTGCACGAGGGCCTGCTGGCCGAGGGCCGACAGGCAGTGCTGACCCGCGAGCCCGGCGGCTCGCCGGGTGCCGAGGAGATCCGCGCGCTGGTGCTGCAGGGGGATCCCGACCGCTGGTCCGCCGAGACCGAGCTGCTGCTCTTCACCGCCGCCCGCCGCGATCACCTCGAGCGGCTCATCCGCCCGGCCCTCGCCGAGGGCAAGATGGTGATCTGCGACCGCTTCGCCGACAGCAGCCGCATGTACCAGGGCCTGTCGCGCGGCGACCTGCGGGACAAGGTCGATGCGCTGCACCAGCTGATGATCGGCACCGAGCCCGACCTTACCTTCCTCATCGACATGGACCCTGCCGCCGGCCTCGCCCGGGCCAAGGCCCGCGCCACCGAGGAAGAGCGCTTCGAGGATTTCGGCGTGGCGCTGCAGGAACGGATGCGCGCGGGATACCTCGCGCTGGCCGAGGAATTCCCTGCGCGTTTCATCGTCATCGACGGCAACCGCCCGCAGGACGAGGTGGCCGCCGAGATCCGCGCCCGGCTCGAAGAGCGCTGCCCGGCATGAGCGCCGAGGAGGATATCCCCGAGGCCGACCGGATCGAAGGCGCACCGCACCCGCGCGAGACCTTCACCATTTACGGCCAGGACAGGGCACAGGAAGATTTCCTGACCGCCTTCACCTCGGGCCGACTGCACCACGGCTGGCTGATCACCGGGCCGCGCGGGCTCGGCAAGGCGACGCTGGCCTGGACCATCGCGCGCTTCCTGCTCGCCACCCCCGAGGACGACGGAGGGCTCTTCGGCGCGCCGCCGCCGCCCACCGACCTGCGCATCGACCCCGAGCACCCCGTGGCGCACCGTGTCCACGCGCTGTCCGAGCCGCGGCTGCACCTGCTGCGCCGCAGCTGGGATGCAAAGACCAAGAAGCTGCGCAGCGTCATCACCGTTGAAGAGGTGCGCGCGCTGAAGCGGTTCTTCTCGCTCTCCTCCGCCGACGGCGGCCGCCGGGTGGTGATCATCGACAGCGCCGACGAGATGAACCCCAACGCCGCCAACGCCATCCTCAAGCTGCTGGAAGAGCCGCCCGCCAACACCGTGCTGCTGATGGTCAGCCACCAGCCCTCACGCCTGCTGCCGACGATCCGCTCGCGCTGCCGCGAGTTGCGTCTCTCGCCGCTCGGTCCGGACGACATGGCGCGTGCACTCGAGCAGGCCGGGGCGCAGGTCGCGCCGCAGGAGGCTGCGGCGCTGGCCGAGCTCTCGGCAGGTTCTGTGGGCGAGGCGCTGCGACTGCTGAACCTTGACGGGCTGAACCTCTATTCGGAACTGGTCTCGCTGGCCGGCACCCTGCCCCGGCTCGACCGGCCGCGCGCCATCGCGCTCGGCGAGAGCACCGCCGGCAAGGGCCGTGAGACCCGGCTCGATCTTGTGCTGACGCTGACAGACCGGCTGATGTCGCGGCTTGCCCGCGCCGGGGTCACCGGTCTGCCGCCGCGCGCCGAGGCCGCCCCGCGCGAGGCCGAGGTGCTGCAAAGGCTCGCGCCGCACCCCGCCGCCGGCCGGGCCTGGGCGCAGCTGGCGCAGGACGCCGGCGAGCGCGCCCGCCATGCGCGCGCGGTGAACGTCGATCCCGCGGCGCTGGTGCTCGATCTGCTGTTGCAGTTCCGCAAGGCGGGCTGAGAGACACGGCGAGAGGGGGCTCCGCCCCCGTCCGCTGATGCGGACTCCCCCGGCGTATTTGGAAAGAGAAGAAGGGCGCCGCGCGTCCTTCCTCATCTTCGCCCCTTACTCTATGGGCGCGCGCTCAGACCGCGCCGCTGGCGATGAGGTCCTGCGCCAGCTTGGCGTAGGCCTGCGCCATCACCCCGTCGCCCAGGGCCACCGGCGCACCGCTGTCGCCGGCGAGGCGGGTGTCGAGGTCGATCGGCAGCTGCGCCAGCACCGGCAGGTTCAGCCGCGCCGCTTCCGCCGCGACGCCGCCCTGACCGAAGATGTGGCTCTCGCGGCCGCAGTCCGGACAGACGAAGACCGACATGTTCTCGATCATCCCCAGCACCGGCACCTTCAGCGTGGCGAAGGCGTCGAGTGCCTTCTTGGCGTCGATCAGCGCCACGTCCTGCGGCGTGGAGACCACGATCGCGCCATCCACTTCGGATTTCTGACCGAGGGACAGCTGCACGTCGCCGGTGCCCGGCGGCAAGTCGATGAGCAGCACGTCGAGCTCGCCCCACTCCACCTGCATCAGCATCTGCTGCAGCGCCCCCATCAGCATCGGCCCGCGCCAGACCACCGCCTTGTCCTCGGGCAGCATGAGGCCGATCGACATGAGCGTGACGCCATGGGCCGCAAGCGGAATGATGGTCTTGCCGTCCGGGCTGGCGGGTCGTTTCGAGACCCCGAACATGCGCGGCTGCGACGGCCCGTGGATGTCGGCATCGAGCAGTCCGACCGTCTTGCCCGCGCGCGCAAGAGCCACCGCGAGGTTCGAGGAGACCGTCGACTTGCCGACACCGCCCTTGCCCGAGCCGATGGCGATGAGCTTCTTCACCCCCGGCGGGATCATCCGCCCCTGCTGCGGCTTGGCATGTCCGCCAAGCTTCAGCGAGGGCGCCTTGGGGGCCTGCGTCGGGGCCGAGAGCACGACCGAAGCGCTCTGCACACCCGGCAGCTCGGCGACCCGCGCCTCGACCACGGCGCGGAACCCTTCCATCTGGCGGGCGATCTCGGGGCTCGGCGCCTCGATCACGAAGCGCACGGTGCCACCCTCCACGGTCAGCGCTCGAATCATATCGCGCGAGATTGGGGTGCCGCCCCCCGGCAGATCGAAGCTCTCGAGCAGCTCGGTGATAGCGTCGGACAATTGGGTCATGGTTACTTCCTTTCCCTGGGCGCATGGTGCCCTTGCGTCATCTTGCGCCACGCGCAAACCGTGCACAAATCCCGCCCATTTTTCGGGCATATGCCTGCAAAACTGCGCAATCCAAAGCGCTTTTGCCCATGCATTTTGCGCATAGCGGCATTGAACCGACCTGGGATTGTGCACTCGCAGCAACTGGCCCATCTATGGGTCAACGAAACACAGACGCAACCATCCAGCCACACGGGCACAGACGCACATGGCATACGCAACCGACACCACCCGCATTGCAGGCCGCTCCGAAGGACTCGTCGAGCGCTTCCGCACTGCCCTCGCTCGCCGCCGCCTGTACAAGCAGACCTTCAGCGAGCTGGCTTCGCTGAGCAACCGCGAACTGAACGATCTCGGGCTGCACCGCTCGATGATCCGCCGGATCGCCTACCAGGCGGCCTACGAGGCCTGAGAATTAGAACACGTCCCGGCTCTCTCCTCCTCCCTGAGCCGGTTCGTTATGGCGGTGACCTCTCTCCTCCTCCCTGAGGTCACCGCCGCAAAGACACGGACCGCAAGGTCCAGACATCGACAGCCCCTCTCCTCCTCCCTGGGGCATCGATACAGCGGCGATCTCTCTCCTCCTCCCTGAGATCGCCGCACCAGTTTCCGGAATGGCCCAGACGGTCGTTCCCAAGTTTCGGAGCCCCTCTCCTCCTCCCTGGGGCAACGATGCAGCGG
>NZ_FOZW01000022.1:0-41500 GCF_900116195.1 Alloyangia pacifica | reverse complement strand
CAGACGGTCGTTCCCAAGTTTCGGAGCCCCTCTCCTCCTCCCTGGGGCAACGATGCAGCGGCGGTCTCTCTCCTCCTCCCTGAGACCGCCGCACCTGACATAGGGCCTCCCTCGGGCCTGACCGGATCGGAAGCCCTTCTTCTCCTCCTCCTCGGGCTTTCGTGACACGGAACGGCGGTGCCTCTCCTCCTCCCTGGCACCGCCGTTTTTTGTTTTCCGGCTCCTGAGACGCCGCGCTTTAAACGAAGTGAAACGTCGCGCTACAAGTTCAACTTCAATCGCAGGGTTAAACGGGGCGCGGACATTGGAGAGACATATCGTCATCGCTGGGCAGAGCCGCTCGGGCAGCACGCTGTTCTACAACATGCTGCGCAACACCCTGCAGGGCTTTGGCATGTTTGATACCGAACGTCCCGCGGCGGGCGTCCTGCATCTGCCGGGCAACCAATGCACCAAGCGCCCCTTCGACGTCTTCGACCTCCCGAGGATCATGCAGGCGAACCAGGGCCGGAAACGGATCGACCTCATCTGCATGTTGCGCGATCCCAGAGACATTCTGACCAGCCGCCACAAGGCTGTCCCCGACGACTATTTCGTTGGCGCCGACAAGTGCTACTTCGTGCCCGAGGGACGCACCCCGACATTCACCGCCCCCGGTTTGCTGCCGGTACATGAGGCCAGCATGCGGATCAGCGGTTCCGGTCTCTTTCCGCAGGGCGTTTTCTTTCTGAAATACGAGGATCTCGTGACCGAGCCCGAGGCGGTGCAGCAGATGCTTTCCGAGGGGCTGGGACTGACCTTCAACGGTCGCTTCAGCGATTTTCACAAGGCCAGCATTCCGACCGGCCTGCAGGGCCCGCTCAACGGCATTCGCGCGATCGACGTCTCGCGGCAGCGCAAATGGCAGGCCCCCGAGCACCGGGCCCGCATCATCGAGCAGTTCTCCCGCTTTCCGGTGCTTCACGACATCCTCTACCAGCTCGGCTATGAGGAAGACCGGACCTGGTTCGACGCCCTTCTCCGGTTGGAAACCGAGGCGGCCGACCGGACCGCCGCAGGCTGAAACGGTTCCGCGCCGCGATGCGCCAGCCCTGGGCCCGCGCCTCCATGTTGCCCTACGCGCAAGCGGCGCTTTCCCTTTGCCGAGCCTTTCGGTAGGAGGGTCCGGACAACAGCACAAGCAGGCATGGGAACGCAGCCATGGCGATGGAAAAGACCTTCAACGCGGCCGAGGCCGAGGCGCGCATCTACAAGGCGTGGGAAGACAGCGGAGCCTTCAAGGCCGGGGCCAACGCCTCGCGCGACGAAAGCTTCTGCATCATGATCCCGCCGCCCAACGTGACCGGCTCGCTGCACATGGGCCACGCGTTCAACAACACGCTGCAGGACATCCTCGTGCGCTGGCACCGGATGCGCGGCTTCGACACGCTCTGGCAGCCCGGTCAGGACCACGCGGGCATCGCCACGCAGATGGTCGTCGAGCGCGAGCTGGCCAAGGACAAGAACAACGCCACCCGGCGCGAGATGGGCCGCGAGGCCTTCCTCGAGAAGGTCTGGGAGTGGAAGCAGCAATCCGGCGGCACGATCATCAACCAATTGAAGCGCCTCGGCGCCTCCTGCGACTGGTCGCGCAACGCCTTCACCATGTCGGGGGCCGAGGGCGCGCCGGCGGGCGAGGAAGGCAACTTCCACGACGCGGTGATCAAGGTCTTCGTCGACATGTACGAGAAGGGCCTGATCTACCGCGGCAAGCGGCTGGTGAACTGGGACCCGCATTTCGAGACCGCGATCTCCGACCTCGAGGTCGAGAACATCGAGGTGCCGGGCCACATGTGGCACTTCAAGTACCCGCTCGCGGGCGGCGAGACCTACACCTACGTCGAGAAGGACGAGGACGGCAACGTGCTCTTCTCCGAGGAGCGGGACTACATCTCCATCGCCACCACCCGCCCCGAGACCATGCTCGGCGACGGCGCGGTCGCGGTGCACCCTTCCGATGAGCGTTACGCGCCGATCGTCGGCAAGCTCTGCGAAATCCCCGTGGGCCCGAAAGAGCACCGCCGCCTGATCCCGATCATCACCGACGAATACCCCGATGCAAGCTTCGGCTCGGGCGCGGTGAAGATCACCGGCGCGCATGACTTCAACGACTACGGCGTCGCCAAGCGCGGCGGCATCCCCTGCTACCGCCTGATGGACACCCGCGCGACCATGCGCGAGGACGGCCACCCCTACGCCGAGGCCGCCGAGATCGCCCAGCAGGTTGCCCGCGGCGAGCTGACGCTGGACGAGCACGAGGCAGACAAGCTCAACCTCGTCCCGGATCACCTGCGCGGCCTCGACCGTTTCGCGGCGCGTGAGGCGGTGATCGCCGAGATCACCGCCGAGGGGCTCGCCGTGATGACCGAGCCGACCGATCCGCGTCTCGGCAAGGCCGCGGGCAAGGCCCCGGTCGCGCCCGAGGAAGGCGGCGAGGCGCTGGACGAGCCGGCACAATGGGTGCCGCTGGTCGAGGCCAAGCCGATCATGCAGCCCTTCGGCGACCGCTCGAAGGTGGTGATCGAGCCGATGCTCACCGACCAGTGGTTCGTCGACACCGCGCAGATCGTCGGCCCGGCACTCGATGCCGTGCGCGAGGGGCGCGTGCGGATCATGCCCGAGAGCGGCGAGAAGACCTATTACCACTGGCTCGAGAACATCGAGCCCTGGTGCATCTCGCGCCAGCTCTGGTGGGGCCACCAGATCCCGGTCTGGCACACGCCGGGCATGGGGGACGAGTGGCGCTCGTTCTGTGCCGCCTCGGAAGATGAGGCGATCGAGCAGATGAAGGCGGTCTTCGGCGAGGACGCCGAGTTCCTGATCGTCGAGGATGCCGCCGCCGCCGAGGACCACCTCGCCGCGCTGCTGCAGCAGGGCACCGATTTCACCGGCGTCGACCAGCGCCGCCGCCCGCAGGCGATCCCGGTGTTCCGCGATCCCGACGTGCTCGACACATGGTTCTCGTCCGGCCTCTGGCCGATCGGCACGCTGGGCTGGCCCGAGCAGACGCCGGAGCTGTCAAAGTACTTCCCGACCGACGTGCTGGTCACCGGGCAGGACATCCTGTTCTTCTGGGTCGCCCGGATGATGATGATGCAGCTCGCCGTCGTGGACGAGATCCCATTCAAGGACGTCTACCTCCACGGCCTCGTGCGCGACGCCAAGGGCAAGAAAATGTCGAAGTCGCTCGGCAATGTCGTCGACCCGCTGGAGATCATCGACGAGTACGGCGCCGACGCGCTGCGCTTCACCAATGCCGCCATGGCCTCGCTCGGCGGCGTGCTGAAACTCGACATGCAGCGCATCGCCGGCTACCGCAACTTCGGCACCAAGCTGTGGAACGCCGCCTCCTATGCGCAGATGAACGGCGTGTTCGAGCTGGCGCATGAGGGTAACGTGCCCGAGACCACCCTGCCCCTCAACCGCTGGATCAAGGGCGAGGTCGCCAAGACCCGCGAGGCGGTGGACGCGGCGCTGGCCGACTACCGCTTCAACGACGCGGCGCAGGCGCTCTATGCCTTCGTCTGGGGCACCTTCTGCGACTGGTACCTCGAGTTCACCAAGCCGGTATTCCACGGCGAGGACGAAGCCGCCAAGGCCGAGACCCGCGCCACCTACGCCTGGGCCTTCGACCAGTGCCTGATCCTGCTGCACCCGATCATGCCCTTCGTCACCGAGGAGCTCTGGGCGCAGCGCGCACGGCCGAAGATGCTGATCCACGGCGACTGGCCGGAGTACAGCGCGGCGGAAATGGTCGACGCGCAGGCCGACGCCGAGCTGAACTGGGTGATCCGCATGATCGAGGCGATCCGCTCGGCCCGTGCGCAGATGCACGTGCCCGCCGGCGCCTACGTGCCCTGCGTGGTCAAGGGTCTCAGCCCCGAGGCGCGCGCCGCCTATGCCACCAACGAGGCCTTCGTGAAGCGTTACGCGCGGATCGAGGACCTGACCGAGGTCGAGGAGATGCCGAAGGGCACCGCGGCGCTGGCGCTGAGCGGCGGCACCTTCGGCCTGCCACTGGCCGGGATCATCGACGTCGAGGAAGAAAAGGCCCGCCTCGAGAAGGCGCTGCAGAAACTTGGCAAGGAGCTTGGCGGTCTGCGCGGTCGCCTGAAGAACCCCAAGTTCGCCGAGAGCGCACCGGAAGAGGTCGTTCAGGAAACCAAGGACAACCTCGCCGCGCGTGAGGAAGAAGAGGCGAAGCTGAAAGAGGCGCTCGCACGGCTCGCAGAGCTGGGCTGACACCTCAAGTCACAGCGAGAGAAAGGCCCGCCGGTACGCTCCCGGCGGGCCTTTTTCATGCGCATCGCCATATCCCGACGCGCCGCATCTGGCGGCTGGCAGGATATGCGTATTTGGAAAGAGAAGAAGCGCGCAGAGAAGGCCAGAGCGGGCGCGCCGCGCCTGCCCCTTCTTCTCTTATCAAATACGCGAAATCCCGAGGGCGACGCCCGCGCCTCAGCCGACCAGGAGCGCCCGCGCCGCCGCCCGCGCCTCCGGGGTGACCGTGTCGCCGGCCAGCATGCGCGCGATCTCGTCCTCGCGCTCGCCGTCTCCCAGCGGGGTCACCGACGAGAGGGTGATGTCATTCTCTACCCGTTTGGCCACGCGCCAGTGGTGCGCGCCGAGCGCCGCCACCTGCGGCGAGTGGGTGACAACCAGCACCTGCCCGCCCTCGGCCAGCGCCGCGAGGCGGCGGCCCACCGCGGCAGCGGTCGCCCCGCCAACCCCGCGGTCGATCTCGTCGAAGATCATCGTCACCTCACCGCCCTGCTCTTCCGACAGGCACACCTTGAGGGCCAGCAGGAAACGCGAGAGCTCGCCGCCCGAGGCGATCTTGTTCAGCGGTCCGGAGGGCGCACCGGGGTTTGTGGCGACGGTGAAGGCCACCGCATCGCGCCCTTCGGGGCCCTCGGGGGCCTCGGTGATCTCGGTGCGGAAGACCGCGCGCTCCATCTTCAGCGGTGCCAGCTCACCCGCCACGGCGGCATCGAGCCTGGCGGCGGAGACCCGGCGTGCCTCGGTGAGCGCGGTGGCGGCGGCGTCATAGGCCTTTTCCGTCCGGCGCAGCTCGGCGTTCAGCGCGTCCAGCTCCTCGGCCGAATGATCCAGCGCAGAAAGTCGGGCCGAGAGCGTCTCGCGCAGCTCGGCCAGTTCGTCCGGCAGGACGTTATGCTTGCGCGCGAGGCCGCGGATGGCAAAGAGCCGTTCCTCTGTGTCCTCCAGCGCGCGCGGGTCGAAATCGAGCAGCTCCAGCGTGTCGTCGACCTCGCGCGCGGCCTCGTCGAGCTCGGCCATGGCGCGGGTGAGCGCGGCGATCGCTGCGTCGAGCCGGCCCTCGGCCCCCTCTGCGGCGCCCTCGAGCCAGCGCAGCGCATCCGCCATGGCGCCCTCGGCGCCGTCGTTGCCGAGCGAATGCCCGGCGCGCGCGATGTCGGCGCGGATGCGCTCTGCCGCCTGCATCATGCGGCGCTTCTGATCGAGCTCGGTTTCCTCGCCCGGTTCCGGCGCGAGCTTGTCCAGCTCGGCCACGGCGTGGCGCAGGAAGTCCTCTTCGGCGCGGACCTCCTCGAGCGCGGCCTCGGCTTCGGCCAGGCGCTTGCGCGCACTGCGCTGCTCGGCCCAGGCGCCGCGCGCCGCGGCCAGCTCGGCGGTGAGCGCGGCATAGGCGTCGAGGATGTCGCGATGCCCCGAGGGATTGAGCAGCCCGCGGTCGTCGTGCTGACCGTGCAGCTCGACCAGCGTCTCCGACAGGCGCCGCAGCACCTCGCCGCTGGCGCGGCGGTCGTTGATCCAGGCGGTCTTGCGCCCGTCGGCACTGTTCACCCGACGCAGGATCAGCTCGTCCGAGACCGGCAGGCCGACCTCGTCCAGAACCGCGCGCGCGGCGTGCCCGGGCGACAGCTCGAAGACCGCCGTGACCTCGCCCTGTGCGGCACCGGCCCGCACCAGCTCGGCGCGGCCGCGCCAGCCGAGCACGAAGCCGAGGCTGTCGAGAAGGATGGACTTGCCCGCCCCGGTCTCGCCGGTGAGGACGTTGAGGCCCGGCTGGAAGTTCAGGTCCAGCCGGTCGATGATGAGGAGATCGCGGATTTCAAGCGCTCGGAGCATCCATTCAGACGGTCCAGCCGTCCTCCCTAATGGCCACTGGCCTCAGATCCACTGGCCCTTGACCATCTGCCGGTAGACCTGGGCCAGCCAACTGTCGCCTGCCGCCTCCAGTTCCAGCCCGCGACCGGTGAGCAGCTTGTAGCTGTCCTCGTACCACTGGGTGCCCCGGTAGTTGTAGCCAAGGATCGCGCCGGCGCTCTGCGCCTCCTGCGTCAGCCCCAGAGAAAGATAGGCCTCGACCAGCCGGTGCAGCGCCTCGGCGGTATGCGTGGTGGTCTGGAAATCCTCGACCACGACGCGGAAGCGGCTGATCGCGGCGCCGTAATTCTCGCGCTTGAGATAGTAACGCCCGATCTCCATTTCCTTCGCCGCGAGGTGGTCGAAGGCGAGGTCGAACTTCAGGATCGAGCTGCGCGCGTATTCGCTGTCGGGATACCGCTCGATGACCGTGCGCAGCGCCTGAAGCGCCTGGAAGGTCAGCCCCTGGTCGCGGCCCACTTCCTCGATCTGGTCATAGTACGACAGTGCCAGGAGATACTGCGCGTAAGCGGCATCATCATCGCTGGGATAGAAATCGATATAACGCTGCGCAGACGAACGGGAATTCTCGTAATCCTTCGCCCGGTGGTAGCTGTAAGCCTGCATGATCAGCGCACGCTTGGCCCAGTCCGAGTAGGGATAGAGCCGCTCGACCTCACCGAAGTAATAGGCAGCGCGCTCGGCGTCGCTGCGCTCCATCTCGAATTCACCGCGCTCGAAGATCTGCTCGGCGGAAAAGTTCTCGATCGGAACCCCGCCGGGGCCTGTCCCGGGCTGCTCCTGCGCGGAACACCCCGCCAGGAGAATCGCGGAGAAAGCCGCCCCGATCACTGCATTTCGCGATCTGCCGCCTGCCATGCCCGACTTACCTCACATTCCTTGCCAAGCCCCCTGCGGGGCCTTGGCTCGGTCCTAGCACAGAAATTTCCGGGGCAAAACGTCTTAACGGCGAATTGAGCACCGCATCGCTGTCACGCAACCGCAGGGATCTCATCCCGCTCGACACCGGCGCCCGGCAGCCGTGCGGCCATCTGCGCATCGCAGACCGTGAGGCGATAGGCCCCCTCGGTGGAGAACAGCGCGTGCAGCAGCTTGTTGGTGATCGCATGCCCGGCCTTGAAGCCGGTGTAATGACCGAGAATCGGGGCACCCGCGGTGTAGAGGTCACCCAAGGCATCGAGCATCTTGTGACGCACGGCCTCGTCGGTGTGGCGCAGGCCACCGGGCGAAAGCACCTTCTCGCCATCGACGACGACGGCATTCTCGTAGGTGCCGCCAAGCGCCAGGCCGTTGGCCTGCATCGCGTCAACGTCGGCCTGGCGGCAGAAGGTACGGCTGTCGCAGAGCTCGCGCACGAAGCTGCCGTTGGCGAGATTGATCGCCTTGTCCTGGGTGCCGATGGCGGCGTCGGCGAAATCGATGTGGAACTCCATCGTGGTGCCCTGCCCCGGCGAAAGACGGGCCCAGCCTCCGGCGGTTTCCACCTCGACGGTTTTCAGAACCTCGATGGCGCGGACCGGGGCGCGCAGCTCGCGCACGCCGCGGGCCAGGATCGCGCGAACGAAGGGCGCGGCGGAGCCATCGACGATCGGAACCTCGGGGCCGTCGATCTCGATCAGAGCATTGTGGATGCCGCAGCCCGCAAGCGCGGCCATGACGTGCTCGATGGTCGAGACGGAGACGCCTGCGCGGTTCTTGATGAGAGTGCAGAGCGGCGAGATCTCGACCGCGTCGAAGCGGGCAGGCACGAGGGCGTCGCCGATTTCGATGTCCGTGCGCTTGAACCAGATGCCGTGCTCGGCTGCGGCCGGGCGAATGGTCATCCGGACAGGCGCGCCGGAATGAAGGCCCACGCCCTGGAAGCTCACTGCACTGCGGATCGTCGTTTGCACTTTGGTCACCTTTGTCTGGAACGCCCCTCCCCAACGGCGCGCGCCTCTGCTGCAAAGGGAGATACCCACAGGGAGGCAAGTTCTCAAATCAAGTATTGCAACGAAATGAAACATGCAGGTTTCCTAATGGGCGGATGCATGCCTGAGCCGCGCCAAAACCAGTCAACTCTATGCTTTACAAGAAAAAACACCCTCTCTTGCGAGAGGGTGTTGCGGCGCGCGGAGCGCAGATTGTGCACCCGCGCGAGGCGGCGCGGGTGATATGTGTCAGTTGGCCTGGCGGCGCAGGAAGGCCGGGATCTCGATCCGGTCCTGCTCGGGGGCCTCTTCGGGTGCCGGTGCCGGAGCCGGACGCTGGGCCTGCATCGGCGGCTGGCGACGCGCCTGCGGCTGCGGCGCTGCCGGAGCGGCGGGCTGCGCCTGCTGCTCATGGCCGTGATGGCCGGTCATGCGGTTGATCAGCGAGTTGATCCCGAAGCGCGGTTTCTCGGCTTCCGGCGCGCGCTGCGGCTCGGCCTGCTGCGGGCGGGCGGCTGCGGGCTGGCCCGGGCGGTTGTTGCGCGCGGCCGCGGCGTGCAGGCGCTTCATGGTGTCCGAAGACGGCTGACCCGGCGCCCGCGGTGCGACGAAGGTATCGGGCGCGGCGTCCAGCGGTGCCGGCTCCGCATGGCGCTGGACCGGCTGCGGGCGGTAGGCGGGCGGCGGCAGACCGTCATCCGTCTCGGCAACCTCTTCCTCGTACCCCTGCTGACCACCGGGCATTTCGCCGAAGAGCGACGGCTCGTCATCTTCGTACTGCGGCTGAGCAGCCACCGGTGCCTGCTGCGGCGCGGTCTGCGCGGCCACGGGCTGAGGTGCAACCGGCTGCTGCGGGGCGGCCGGCTCGGCGGCGGCCTGTTCGGCCGGCTGGGCCATCGGCTGCGCCAGCGGGCGGCGCGGCACGGGGATCTCTGCATGCGAGGCCGAAGCGTCGATGCCGGTCGCCACGACCGAAACCCGCATCCGGCCTTCCATCGTGTCATCGAGCGTGCTGCCCACGATGATGTTGGCGTCGGCGTCCACTTCCTCGCGGATGCGGTTGGCCGCCTCGTCGAGTTCGAACAGCGTGAGGTCGTGACCGCCGGTGATGTTGATCAGGACACCCTTGGCGCCCTTGAGGCTGATCTCGTCGAGCAGCGGGTTGGCGATCGCCTTCTCCGCAGCCTGGATGGCGCGGTCTTCGCCGTCGGCCTCGCCGGTGCCCATCATTGCCTTGCCCATCTCGTCCATCACGGCGCGGACGTCGGCAAAGTCGAGGTTGATCAGGCCCGGGCGGACCATCAGATCGGTCACACCCTTGACGCCCTGGTAGAGCACGTCGTCAGCAAGGCTGAAGGCCTCGGTGAAGGTGGTCTTCTCGTTGGCCAGACGGAACAGGTTCTGGTTCGGGATGATGATCAGCGTGTCGACCACCTTCTGCAGGTACTCGACGCCCTCTTCGGCCTGGCGCATGCGCTTGGCGCCTTCGAACTGGAAGGGCTTGGTCACCACGCCGACGGTCAGCACGCCCAGCTCACGCGCGGCCTGCGCGATGATCGGGGCTGCGCCGGTGCCGGTGCCGCCGCCCATGCCGGCGGTGATGAAGCACATGTGCGCCCCCGCCAGGTGGTCGACGATCTGTTCGATGCTCTCTTCGGCGGCAGCCGATCCGACCGACGGGCGGGCGCCTGCGCCCAGACCCTCGGTCACCTTCACGCCAAGCTGGACCTTGGCGGTCGACAGGCTCTGCTGCAGAGCCTGCGCGTCGGTGTTGGCAACCACGAAGTCCACGCCTTCGAGTTGCTTGGTGATCATGTTGTTGACTGCGTTGCCACCGGCTCCGCCGACGCCGAATACGGTGATCCGGGGCTTCAGCTCTTCCTGGCCGGGCATCGAGAGATTGAGTGCCATGTGATGTTCCGCCTGTCGTTTATGACTTGTTCCGCGCCTGTCCTGCGCCTTGGGTCAATTATTACCGGGATCCTAGGGCTGGGTCACGCAAAAAACACAGATCCACCACGAAATATGGCTTTCGGATTGACTATCCGCGCGAGATTTCGCCCGTTTCCACCAAGTCTTGCGTATGCCGCCAGCAACAGCACAACAAGACCCGGGAACGGCCTCTCTCACAGCGGCCGCGTCCGAATCTCTTTACCCATGTCTGGAGATGCCTGCTCGCCTCTCCGTCTCCGTCTCCGCGTCTGACGCGCGGTCTTTGGCGTTCCTTAGCAAATCCGGCGCCGTACGTCACCCCGAACTCTTCGTGAACAGGGCGCAAAACGCGCCGATCGCCAGCGTCTTGCCTGGCACCCCGAGGCGCGGCCATCCGCGCCGCGAGCCACCGCGCCTTCCGACATTCAGCATATCTTAACCCAAGGGCAGCCTGGCTAGAGAGAGCCGTGCTGCGCAGGCCGCGAAGCACACTGTCCGCCGCAGCAGCTTGCCGGACGCGCCTGCCAGAAGGTCAGCTTCAGCCGCGATCAGGTGACCTTCGCGCGCAGCTGCGGCGCGCCGATCACCTACCCCATCCGGCAGGTCAATTCACCAGTTGTCGCGGAACCACTTCATCGCCTTCATGATCGAGCGCGGCGCATAGCGCTCCGCCGGGATCTCGAAGTCCCACCATTCGTCCTGCGGGTGCGCCGCGAAGAGGCACATGCCCACTGCCGAGGCAAAGCCCGGCCCGGTCACCGCCTGCGGCAGCCCGTGCACGCGCATCGGTCGGCCCAGGCGCACCTGGCTGCCGAGGATGCGGCTCGCCAGCCCATCGAGGCCGGGGATCTGGCTTGCTGCGCCGGTCAGCACGATCTGCTGGCTCGGCAGATGCTCGAAGCCCGCGGCATCAAGACAGGCGCGCACTTCTTCGAGGATTTCCTCGACCCGCGGACGCATGATGCCGATCAGCTCGGCGCGGCTCACCTGCCGCCGGTCGTGGTGCCAGTCGCCGGTGTCGCCGGAGATCTCGATCATCTCGCGGTCGTCCATGCCCGTGGCATGCACGCCGCCGTAGAAGGTCTTGATGCGCTCGGCCATCGCCATCGGGATCTGAAGCCCCATGGAGATGTCGCCGGTGACATGATCGCCGCCCATGGGCACCGTGTCGCCATAGATCATGTGCTTCTTCATGAAGATCGAGACGCCCGTGGCGCCGCCGCCCATGTCGATGCAGGCCGCGCCCAGCTCCTGCTCGTCCTCGACCAGCGCCGCCACGCCCGACACATAGGCCGAGCTGGCGATGCCCGCGAGTTCGAGATCGCAGCGCTTGACGCAATGGGCGAGGTTCTGGATCGCCTGGGCGTTCACCGTCAGCATGTGCATGTCGCAGGTGAGCTCGCGGCCGATCTGGCCGCGCGGATCGCTGAGCCCGGACCGGTGATCCAGCGCGAAGTTCACCGGCTGCGCGTGCAGCACCTCGCGGCCATGGCCCACATCCGGAACATCGCAGGCAGAGAGCACCCGCGCCACGTCCTGTTCGGTCACCATGGCGCCATCGATGGACACCTTGCCGTCGAGCCCGTAGCTGCGTGGCTCGGCCCCCGAGAAGCAGGCGATCACGTGATCGACCCGGATGCCGGCCATCTTCTGCGCCGCCTGCACCGCGGTGCGGATCGCGCGCTCGGTCTCACTCATCGCGGCGATCTCGCCGAAGCGCACCCCGCGCGAGCGGGTGGTGGCCGCGCCGATCACCCGGAAGCCCGCCTGCCCCGCCAGCGAACCGACGCCGCTGTCGGCGCCGCGCTCGGTGCCATCGAAGCGCAGCACCAGGCAGGCGATCTTCGAGCTGCCCACATCCAGCACCGCAACGACACCGCGCTGCATCGCCGCCTTGCGCATGTTGCGCATCGCGCGCTGGGACTCGTAAAGCTCGAACATTATCGTTTTTCCCCGGTCTCGAAGGACTTGATCCGCCAGTATTCCTGTGCCGCGTCGTGGTTCAGCCGCAGCGTCGGGCGCTGCGCCAGCCGCAGGTCCACCGCCGCGATGTCGCGTGAAAGCATGTCAACGGCGCCATCCATCGCCATGGCCCGCTCGAGCGCCTGCACGGCGCCCTTCTCGGGAAGCAGGATGCGCTGCCCGCCGTCGAGAACCACGTCCCAGCGGCGGGCGCCGATGCGCTCCAGCCCGCGCAGCTTGCCTTCCAGCGGCGCAGCCGCGGCGAAAAGCTCCAATGCCTCGGGGATCGCGGTCTCGGCTCCGGTTCCGGCGACGATCGGCAGATCCGCATGCTCCGCCCGCTTGCCCGCGGGACCGACAAGAACGCCGGTCTCGTCCAGAAGTTCGAGCCCGCGCACACCGCGCCAGAGCACCACCGGCACCCGCTCGACGATGGACACCTCGAGCACCCCGCCCTGCTTGATCCGCAGGCTCGCCGACTTCACCGCATCGAGGCCGGTCACAATGCCGCGCATCTCGTCGAGGTCGAGATCGAAAGAGCTGAGCGGGAAATCCAGTGAGAGAATCTCGCGCACGTCCGCCGCGACGCCCTCGCTGGCGCCGTCGATCGCCATCAGATCGACGCGGAACTCCGGGCGGCTCTCGATCTGGTCGCGCACCGACATGACCGCGCCGACAAAGGCCTCGCGGTTGCTGTCGACCGAGAAATACCAGCTCGCCCCACCGACACCGATCAGGAAAGGCAGGCCGAAGCGCAGCGTGAAACGGAAGAGCGGCGTCAGCATGAGCCGCTCGAGACGGTACTTCATCCGCGACGGCGCAGGATCCGACCGATAGGCCTGAACGCGGGCGGCCCGACCTGCGGGCGCGCGGTTCGGTGCGGCTCCTACCGATCGCATGTGGCATCCTCCACCATCCAGCGACACAGGGCGCCGAAGCTCATCCCGCAGGCGTGCGCCTGTTCGGGGGCCAGCGAGGTCGGTGTCATGCCAGGCTGGGTATTCGTCTCCAGCAGCACCAGCCCGTCGATCCCGCGGCTTTCGTCCCAGCGGAAGTCAGTGCGGCTGAGACCACGGCAGCCGAGCGCCTTGTGGGCGCGCAGGGCGTAGTCGAGGCAGGCATCGAAGACCTCCTGCGGGATCTCCGCGGGGATCACGTGGCGCGAGCCACCGGTCTTGTACTTGGCGTCGTAGTCGTACCAGCCGTCGGTGAGGATGTCGGTCACCGTCAGCGCGCGGTCGCCGAGCACCGTGGTGGTCAACTCACGGCCCGGCGCATAGGTCTCGACCATCACCGTCTCGGGCATGTCCTCGGAAAGCTGCGGCGGCTGGTTGGCCCCGTCCATCACCAAGTAGACGCCGACCGAGCTGCCCTCGTTGTAGGGCTTCACCACGTAGGGCGGCGGCAGCAGGTGGCTGGCGGCAACCTCTGCCTTGGACGCCAGCACGCTGCCCACAACCGGCAGACCCGCGTCGCGGTAGACCTGCTTGGAGCGATCCTTGTCCATGGCCAGCGCCGAGGACAGCACACCGGAATGGGTGTAGGGGATGCGGGACCATTCGAGCAGCCCCTGCACGCAGCCATCCTCGCCCCAGCGGCCGTGAAGTGCGTTGAAAACCACGTCGGGAGAAAGGTCCGCAAGCCGCGCAGCCAGATCGGGCCCCGCGTCCAGTTCGATCACCTCAAATCCCTCTTCCCGCAAAGCGGCGGCACATTCCCGACCGGAACTCAGCGAGACCTCGCGCTCAGCCGAAGGTCCGCCCATCAATACCGCCACTTTGGGAGCTGCCCTGCTCGACATCCCCAAAACCGCCTCGTTGTGCGGGGCTTCGCCCCGTCATGTGTGCCGCCGGGGTTTACCCCGGTCAGCTGCCCGCGTGCCGCTCAATTCGGCGCGCAAAGCTGATTCACCACGGCGTGCGACCCGGAGTTGTGTCAGGGAAGACTGCCGCCTCGTTCATCGCACCCTGCCTGTAGGTGCGCATTTTATAGTTGGGGCGCGTAACGCCCTCAGTTTTCAAGCGGATCGCCGACCCGCATGATTTCCCACTGTAGCTGCAAACCACTGTGTTGGAAAACCCTTTTTCGGACTTCCTCGCCAAGACCTTCCAGATCGGCGGCACTTGCCTCTCCGGTGTTCACCAGGAAGTTGGAATGCATCGGGCTCATCTGCGCACCACCCCGAGTCGCGCCGCGCATCCCGGCCTCGTCGATCACCTTCCAGGCCTTCAACTCATGCGTGTCATCGTCGCGACCGGTCGAGCTGAACCCCGCCGGGTTGCGGAAGGTGGAGCCCGCGGTGCGATCCTTGGTGGGCTGGGTCTCGTCGCGCTTCTTCAGCTGCGCTTCCATGCGCGCCTCCAGCTCTGCCGGATCGCCCTGCGGCCCCTCGAAGACCGCCTCGACGACCACCGCGCCTTCGGGCAGCTCGGACTGGCGGTATTGCAGGTTCAACTCTGCGGCGGGAATCGTCACCAGCACGCCCTGACGGGTCACCGCGCGAATCTCCACGAGGTGGTCGGCGACATAGGTGCCGTAGCAACCCGCGTTCATCCGCACCGCCCCGCCGATCGAGCCGGGAATGGTGCGCAGGAAGGTGAGATCCACCCCGGCCTGCGCCGCGCGTTTCGCCACATGCGCATCAAGCGCCGCCGCGCCCGCGGTGACGCGGGTGCCCTCGGCCGCGATGCCGTTGAAGCCGCGCCCCATGCGGATCACCACGCCGCGCATGCCGCCGTCGCGCACGATGAGGTTGGACCCGACGCCCATCGGGAAGACCGGCACCTCGGCGGGCAGCGCCGCGAGGAAATCCTGCAGGTCCTGCATGTCGGCGGGCTGGAACAACACCTCGGCGGGTCCGCCGACGCGCAGCCAGGTGAGTTCGGAGAGCGGTCGGCCCTCGGTGAGACGGCCACGGACGGGAGGAAGCTGATCAATCATGCGCAGCGTTCTGCCGCGTTCCGCGGCGCGGGTAAAGGCCCCGCGACCGGCTCAGGAGACGCGGGCCCGCAGCCATCGATATAGGTAGAGCACCGGCCAGCGCAGCACGCTGGCCCCCGCGAGCAGCACCAGCAGCGCCACCCATGGCCCGTTCTGCCACCAGACCCATCCAATCAGCGGCAGCCCGAGCGCGATAAGCGCGTAGGCGCGTGTCCAGTGGTTGTCGCGCGAAGGCAGCATGGCCAGCACATTGGCGAGCACCAGCCAGGCGCAGGCGAGAAAGAGCGAAAGGGTCATGCGGCATCTCCGGCGGCTCGTGCCAGAGTGGCGCAGGTTTGGGCTGGTCGCAAGCCGCCCGTCAGACGCAGCAGCGCCACGCTACGGACCAGCACTCGCCCGGTCCCCGGAGCACTCGCTTCAAACCAGCATCCCGGTCAGGAAGCGCCGCACCGGCCAGGCCATCAGCAGCCCTCCGCCGGTGCTGGCGATGAGCGCCGCGCTGCCCGAGGGATCGTGGTGGACCTGCAGCGCCAGCCCCGCGAAGAAGGCCAGCGCGAAGAAGAAGACGAGGCGGCGCAGGATCCCCAGCACCGCCACCGCCGACAGAAGGACGATCACGCCCGCGATGGCCCAGAGCACGCTCATGGCCGGCCCCGGCTCACTTCTCCAGCCGCGCGGGCAGGTTGTTGGCCCAGGCCGAGATCGTACCGGCGCCGAGGCAGACCACCATGTCGCCCGGACGCGCCTGCTCGCGCACCAGCCGTTCGAGGTCGTCCTCCGAGAGGATCGCGCGGGCGTGGCGATGGCCGTGGCGGATCAGCCCGGCGACCAGATCGTCGCGGCTCGCGCCCTCGATCGGATCTTCGCCGGCGGCGTAGACCTCGGCGATGGCGACCACGTCGGCCTCGTTGAAGCAGGTGCAGAAATCGTCGAACAGCGTATGCAGCCGCGAGTAGCGGTGCGGCTGGTGCACGGCGATGACGCGACCTTCCGACGCCTGCCGCGCCGCCTTCAGCACCGCGGCGATCTCCACCGGGTGGTGGCCGTAGTCGTCGATGATGGTGACGCCGTTCACCTCGCCGACGCGGGTGAAGCGGCGGTTGACGCCACCGAAGCCCGCAAGCGCCGCGCGGATCTCATCTGCGGTCATGCCGAGGTGATGCGCGATGGCGATGGCCGAGAGCGCGTTCGACACGTTGTGATCGCCGGGCATCGGCAGGGTGCAGCCCTCGATCACCGTGCCCTCGGCCTGCAGCGCCACGTCGAAATGCGCCACGCCCTTTTCATAGCGCAGGTTGATCGCGCGGACGTCGGCCTGGGCGTTGAACCCGTAGGTGATCACCCGGCGGTCGGTCACCCGGCCCACCAGCGCCTGCACCTCGGGGTGGTCGGTGCAGCAGACGGCGACGCCGTAGAAGGGGATGTTCGAGACGAACTGGTAGAAGCCGTCGCGCAGCTTCTCGATCGACCCCCAGTGCTCCATGTGCTCGGGGTCGATGTTGGTGACGATGGCGATGGTCGCGGGCAGGCGGTTGAAGGTGCCGTCGCTCTCGTCAGCCTCGACCACCATCCATTCACCGAGACCGACGCGGGCGTTCGAGCCGTAGGCGTGGATGATGCCGCCATTGATCACGGTGGGGTCCAGATCGCCCGCATCGAGCAGCGTCGCCACCATGGTGGTGGTCGTGGTCTTGCCGTGGGTGCCCGCCACCGCGATGTTCGACTTGAGCCGCATCAGCTCGGCCAGCATCTCGGCCCGGCGCACCACCGGCAGGCCGCGCCGCCGCGCCTCGTCGAGCTCGGGGTTGCCCGGCTTGATCGCCGAGGAGATCACCACCACCTGCGCGTTCTCGAGGTTCTCGGCGCGCTGGCCCTCGAAGACCACCGCACCCAGCGAGACCAGCCGCTCGGTGATCTTGGAGCACTTGAGGTCGGAGCCCTGCACCGCATAGCCATGGTTGAGCAGCACTTCGGCGATGCCCGACATGCCGATGCCACCGATGCCGACGAAGTGGATCGGGCCGACATCGCCCGGAAGCTTGGTTGCCGGGCTCATGCGCGCGCCTTCCTCGGTGAATTTCTCATCTTTCATCTCTGCCCCGTCTCCTGCTCATACGCCTGATCTTCTTCGCCGGAATAATAGGCGTCCGGCTCTTCTTCGTATGTATCGTCGGAACCGAACCCTGCCAGTTCCTCGACCATCTGCGCCAGCCCGAGCGCTGCGTCAGGATGCGAGATCGACAGCGCGGCGCGCGACATCTGCGCGGCGCCCTCCGGATTGCAGAGCACGGCCATCATCGCCTCGGTCATCGCCTCGACCGAGAGCTTGCTTTCGGGAATGCGGATCGCCGCCCCGGCGTCCACCAGCCCCTGCGCGTTGACTGTCTGGTGATCCGCCAGCGCCGCGGCGTAGGGGATCAGGATCGACGGACGCCCGATGACCGAGATATCGGCCACAGACGAAGCCCCAGAGCGCGAGATGACCAGTTGCGCCTCGGACATGCGCGCGGGCACGTCGTTGAAGAAGGGCTGCACCTCGGCGTCGATGCCGTGCTCGTAGTAGAACTTCGCCACCCGCTCGCCATCCTCGTCGCGGGCCTGATGGCTGATGCGCAGGTGGCGCAGCAGTTCCATCGGCAGGCGCTCGATCGCCGGCGGCACCACGTCCGACAGGATCCGTGCCCCCTGCGAGCCGCCGATCACCAGCAGCGACATCGGATAATCGCCCGGCGCGATGTAGCCCGCCCCTGCCCGCTCGCGCACCGCGCTGCGCACCGGGTTGCCGACCGGGATACCCTCGACCCCCTCGGGCAGCTTGGTGGGCCAAGTGCCGCAGGCCACGGCGTCGACCTTGCGGGCGAACTTTTCGTTCACCTTGCCCAGCACGCCGTTCTGCTCGTGGATCATCGAGGGCAGCTTCAGCAGCCGCGCCGCGCCGAGCGCCGGGATCGACGGGTAGCCGCCGAAGCCGACCACCACATTCGGCCGATCGCGGCGGAAGCGCCGCGCCATCGACAGCACGCCCTTCGCGACACGCAGCGGCACCATCGCCTTGGCCACCAACCCGCCCCGCGAGAACGTGGCCGAGGAGACTTCCTCGATCTCTGTGGAATGGGGAAAGCCGCCGGTGTAACGCGCGCCGCGCGCGTCGGTCGAGAGCTTCACCCGCCAGCCGCGCCGCAGCATGATCTCGGCCAGCGCCTGCGCCGGGAACATGTGCCCGCCGGTGCCGCCGGCCGCGATGACCAGAAGGGGCTGCCTGCCTTGGTCCGGCCCGCCGTGTTGCGCCATGTGCTCGACCTCGTTCCTGCGCAGGGTCTTGTGCCCCGCTGCCTCAATTCATCACCGCACCGACTCGTCTCGTGACCCGGGCGCGCTGACACGGTTTCGCGCCCGTCTATCGCAGCGGGGCACGGCGCGAAAGCGCCGCATCCCCCACCCCGGATCAGCGCATCCTTGCGCGCAGGATCTCGCCGATCTCGCCCTGCGGGCGGGTTCGGGTGAAGGCCAGCAACATGCCCACGGCGATGCCGCCCGCGATCAGCGAAGAGCCGCCGTAGCTGACGAAGGGCAGCGTCATGCCCTTGGCAGGCAGCAGGCGCACAGCGACCCCCATGTTGATCATTGCCTGAACTCCGAACATGGCGGCAAGGCCGGTCCCGGCGAGCCGGATGAAGGGATCCCGCTCGCGCATCAGCCGCAGCACCGAGCGCACCACCACGGTGGCGTAGAGCGCGATGATCACCATGACCAGAACCAGCCCGTATTCCTCGGCGGCGACGGCGATGATGAAATCGGTATGCGCGTCGGGCAGAGACCATTTCACTTGCCCCTCGCCCACGCCGACCCCGAAGAAGCCGCCCTCGCGGATGGCGTTGGTGGCGTAGCCTAGCTGGGTGGTGGGATCGACATCGGGCGTCAGGAAGCCGTCGATGCGGCGGGCGAAGTGCTCGGAGTTGTTGTAGGCGAAAGTGCCACCCAGCACCACGAGTCCGGCAAGGCCGAGCAACAGGAACATCGGCGCGCCGCCGACGAACCACATGACGCCCCAGCCGAAGAGGACAAGGCAGGCCTGGCCGAAGTCGGGCTGCAGCGCCAGCGTGATCACGATCGCGCAGGTCAGGCCGAAGGACCAGCTCTTGCCCGGCGGGCCGCCGATCTCCTGGCTGGCGGCCATCAGCCAGGCCGCGACCACGGCGAAGACCGGCTTGAGGAACTCCGAGGGCTGCACCGAGGCAAAGCCCAGCGAGTACCAGCGCACCGCGCCCTTGCCGAAGTCGGTGCCCAGCACCGGCAGCGCCAGCAGCGAGGCGAAAGCGAAGGCAAAGCCGATTACCGCCGCGCGGCGCACCATCACCGGGGTCATCATCGAGGTCAGGAACATCGCGGTCAGCGCCAGACCGCCGAAGAAGGCCTGCCGTTGCACGTAATGGAACGGCGCGAAGCCGTTGCGCTCGGCCAGCGGCGGCGAGGCCGCGAGCCCCAGCAGGATGCCGACCCCGAAGAGCATCAGCACGCAGGACAGCGACCACCTGTCCACCGTCCGCCACCACTTGGGCAGGACAGGTTCGCCATCGCGCACGGAGACCGCGCCGTAGACCATTTCCGTCATGGGAATACCGCTCAATTTGCCTGATCGCCCGGGTTTTCCCGGATCTTGCGGCAGAGGCTAGCACCTGCGCTGCCCTTTGGGAAGAGCGCGGGTCCCCGCCACCCCTGCCCCGTGCCACTCTCGCCCACCCTTGCGGCGCGGCGCGATCCGGTGTTTCAGGGCGACATGCAGATCAACACGCTCATCCTCGGTGCCGGCGCGGCCGGCCTCATGTGTGCGGCCCACGCGGGGCCCGGCACGCTGGTCATCGACCACGCCCGCGCCCCGGGCGAGAAGATCCGCATCTCGGGCGGTGGACGCTGCAACTTCACCAACCTCGGCACCGAGCCGTCGCGTTTCCTGTCGCAGAACCCGCATTTCTGCAAATCGGCACTGGCCCGCTACACACAATGGGACTTCATCGAGCTGGTCTCGCGCCACGGCATCGCCTGGCACGAAAAGACCCTCGGCCAGCTCTTCTGCGACGGCAAGGCGACGCAGATCGTCGCCATGCTGCTGCGCGAACTGGAGGCCGCGGGAGCCGAGCTCTGGCTGCAAACCTCGCTGAGCGAGCTGACCCATGCCGACGGCGTCTACACCGCCCGCGTGGAGCGCGACGGGCGCGAGACGGTGATCCGCGCTAAGAACCTCGTGATGGCCACCGGTGGACGCTCGATCCCAAAGATGGGGGCCACGGGCCTCGCCTATGACATCGCCAAGCAGTTCGGTCACGCGCTGGTAACGCCCCGCCCCGGCCTCGTGCCGCTGACCTTCCCCGAGGGGCGCTTCGCCGATCTCGCCGGCGTCTCCCTGCCTGCGCGGGTGACCGCAAATGGCACCAGTTTCGACGAGGCGCTGCTCTTCACCCACCGCGGGCTTTCCGGACCGTCGATCCTGCAGGCCTCGAGCTACTGGCACGAGGGCGAGGAGATTTCCGTCAACCTTTCCCCTGGGCTCGATCCCGCCGACCACCTGCGCGCCGCGCGCAAGGGGGCCGGCAAACGGTCGCTGACCACCGAGTTGCGGCAAATCCTGCCCGAGCGGTTGGTGGGCCACCTTGCCGATCAGCTCGATCTGTCGGGCAACCTCGCCGATCTTTCCGACAAGCGTGCCGAGACGCTGTCGGAGGCCCTGCGCAACTGGGTGCTGCGCCCTTCCGGTTCCGAAGGCTGGCGCACCGCCGAGGTGACGCTCGGCGGGGTCGACACCGACGGGCTGAACAGCAAGACCATGGCCTCCAAGACCGTGCCAGGTCTGCATTTCATCGGCGAGGCAGTGGACGTGACCGGCTGGCTCGGCGGCTACAACTTCCAGTGGGCCTGGGCCTCGGGCGCCGCAGCCGGGCGAAGCCTTGCCGCAGGGTGATCCGCACCTCTTGAATTTGTCACCCGGTCGTTACATTTTGTCATGCGATTGTCACGCGGACTTCCCATGGCCTTTACCGACCACCCGACCCTCTATCCCAGCAACTGGATCCGGGACCTGCACGCGCAGGTGCCGCGCAAGGTCGTGCGCGACCTGTGGAACCGGCTGCGCTACGGGCCGGGCGCGCCGCTCTCGGACGAGCTGATCCGGGTGGATGCGCGCGACGTCAACCACACCTACGCGGGCAAGCCGGCCCTGCGCCGCCAGCAGAGCGGGATGGTGCTGGGCGGCGATTGGGACCTGCCGCGCCGCTCGGTCGAGGAAGGCCGCAAGCTGCTGAGCTGCCGCCTGCATTTCGAGGGCGGCACACCCTGGCGCGACACGCCGCTGTTCCAGAAGCTGCTGACCGAGATCGCCGAGGGCAAGACCCCGGACGACTGCGCCACCGAGGAAGAGCTGGTGACCCGTTACCAGCGGCTCGACGCGGTCTTCGAGGAGACCCGGCGCCGCGGCAGGCTGCTCTCGCGCGCCGAACTGCCCGAGTATTTTCGCCGCGAGCACGGCGGCATCCTGCTGCACGTGGGGCGGGACGGAACGCTGCTGCGCGCCGGCGGCGGCGCGCACCGCTTCGCCATCGCGCGCATCCTCAACCTGCCGAAGATCCCCGCGCAGCTCGGCGTGGTGCATCCGCAGGCCTTCTACGGCGGTCTGCTGAACCGGCTGCGCGAGGCCTGAGGCCCCGCGCCGGGCGGCGCGCTCAGAGCCCCGCCCGCACCTTCTCGGCGAAATCCTCGCCGCGTTTCTCGAAACTGTCGTATTGGTCGAAGCTGGCCGCCGCGGGCGCGAGCAGCACCACGTCCCCCGGCTGCGCCTCTGCGCGCGCCTTGGCGACAGCCGTGGCCATGTCGGTGCAGATCTCGGCCTCGACCCCCGGCAGACCCAGCGCGAATGTCGCCGCCTCGCGGCCGATCACATAGGCCTTGGTGACATTGGGCAGCCCCGGGGCCAGCCCGGAAAGCCCGCCCTCCTTCATCAGCCCGCCGCAGATCCAGCGAATATTCTTGAAGGCCTGCAGCGCCTTCACCGCCGCGTCCACATTGGTCGCCTTGCTGTCGTTCACGAAGGTCACGCCGTCCGCCTCGGCGACGATCTGGCTGCGGTGCGGCAGCCCCTCGAAGCTGAGGAAAGCCGCCTCGATCTGCCGCGGCGCCACGCCGAGCGCCCGGCAGGCGGCATAGGCGGCGCAGGCGTTCTGGTGGTTGTGCGCCCCCGGCAGCCCCTTGATGCTGCGCAGGTCGATGGAGGCCACCTGCCGTCCCTTGCGCCACTCCGTGAGGAACCCCTTGCGCGCATAGACCAGCCAGCCCGGCCCGCCGAGCTTGGTCCCCGAAGAAACGCGGATCACCCGGTCGTCGGTCGCCGCTTCGGAGAGCTGGTTGGCGAGGTAGAGCCCCTCGTCCTCGTCCACGCCGATCACGCAGCGGTCCGGCCCACCCTCGGCAAACAGCCGGCGCTTGGCGGCGAAATAGCCACCCATGCCGCCGTGCCGGTCGAGATGGTCAGGCGAGAGATTGGTGAACACCGCCACGTCGGGGGTCAGCGCCCGCGCAAGGTCGGTCTGGTAGCTCGACAGCTCCAGCACGACGATGCCGCCGTCACCCGGCGGGTCGATGTCGAGCACGCCGCGGCCGATGTTGCCCGCCAATTGGCTGTCGCGACCGGTGCTGTGCAGGATGTGATGGATCAGCGCCGAGGTGGTGGACTTGCCGTTGGAGCCGGTCACCGCGACCACCCTCGGAGGGCTGTCGTACATGTCCCAGTCCGAGCCCGCGCTGGCCAGCGAGCGGAAGAACAGGCCGATGTCGTTGTCCACCGGCACGCCCGCCACCCAAGCGGCGGCGATCACCGGATTCGGCGCGGGATAGAGATGCGGGATGCCCGGCGAGACCACCAGCCAGTCGACCCCCTCGAAGCCGCCCGCCCTGGCCAGCTCGCGACACTCGAAGCCCTCGGCCTCGGCGGTCTCGCGGGCGCCGGCATTGTCATCCCAGACAAGTACCGAGGCCCCGCCCTCGCGCAGCGCGCGCGCCGCCGAAAGGCCCGAGCGGCCAAGTCCCAGCACCGCGACGGTGCGCTCTTCAAAGCCGGAAACCGGAATCATGGCAAAGCCCCCATGCCTGCAAATCGCCTCGCCCCACGGCTAGCGCATCGGCGCGGCGCGCACCAGAGGACGCGGTCGGCGGGCGTCTCCGCCCTTCCATATGTCTCAAATATCCCGGGGGTGCGGGGGCGGCGCCCCCGCTTCGCCCACCGCCTCAGCGCAGCTTCAGCGTGGCGAGCCCGATCAGCGCGAGGATCAGCGAGATGATCCAGAAGCGGATGACGATCTGCGGCTCGGCCCAGCCCTTCTTCTCGTAGTGGTGGTGGATCGGCGCCATCAGGAACACCCGCTTGCCGGTGCGCTTGAAGTAGAGCACCTGGATGATCACCGACAGCGCCTCGACCACAAAGAGACCGCCGACGATGGCCAGCACGATCTCGTGCTTGGTGGCCACGGCGATGGCGCCGAGCGCGCCGCCAAGCGCCAGCGAGCCGGTGTCCCCCATGAAGACCGCCGCAGGCGGCGCGTTGTACCACAGGAAGCCGAGCCCGCCGCCGATCAGCGCGGCGGTGAAGATCAGGATCTCGCCGGTGCCGGGCACATAGTGCACGTCGAGATATTCGGTGAAGTCGGTGCGGCCCACCGCGTAGGCGATGATCCCCAGCGTGCCGCCGGCGATCATCACCGGCATGATGGCGAGCCCGTCGAGCCCGTCGGTCAGGTTCACCGCATTGGCCGCGCCGACGATGACGATCATCGCGAAGGGCACGAAGAACCAACCGAGATCGAGCAGCGCGTTCTTGAACACCGGGAAGGCCAGCTCGCCGGTCAGCTCTGCCGGGTGCAGCCAGGCCGCCCAGGCCGCGGCAATCGCGGCGATGCCAAAGCCGATCAGCAGCCGGACCTTGCCCGAGACGCCGTCGGTGTTCTGCTTCTTGACCTTGGCGTAGTCGTCGGCAAAGCCGATCGCCGCGTAGCCCATGGTGACGAAGAGCACCATCCACACAAAGCCGTTGTCGAGCCGCGCCCAGAGCAGCGTCGCGGTCAGCAGTGCGCCGACGATGAGCAGCCCGCCCATGGTCGGGGTGCCGGCCTTGACGAAATGCCCCTCGGGACCGTCGCTGCGGATCGGCTGGCCCTTGCCTTGCCGCTTGCGCAGCACGTCGATCAGCGGGCGCCCGAAGAGGAAGCCGAAGATCAGCGCGGTCAGAAAGGCTCCACCCGCCCGGAAAGTGATGTAGCGGAAGAGGTTGAAGACATCGCCGCCGTCACTCAATCCAGTCAGCCAGTAGAGCATGAGCCCCGGTCCTTCTTGTCAGATAGTGGCGGGCGCATGACCCATTTTGTGGATCGCGTCAACCACGCGCGCCAGCGCCATGGACAGGGAGCCCTTCACCAGCACGACATCGCCGGCATCCAGATCATGTCGCACCCGCTCGGCCATTGCGGCACTGGTCTCGGCCCAATGCCCGCGCTTGTGCTCCGGAAGCGCCTGCCAGAGGTCACGCATCAGCGGGCCGACACAATGCACGATGTCGATCTTTTCCATCGCGGGAAGCTCCGCCAGCGCCGCATGCAGCGCGTGCTCCTGCGCGCCCAGCTCCTTCATGTCGCCGAGATATGCGATGCGCCGGCCGTGATCCACGCGCCCCATCCCGTCCTTCGGTTTCGCCCCTGCCAGCACCTCGAGCGAGGCCCCCAGCGAGGCCGGGTTGGCGTTATAGGCGTCGTCGATCAGCTCGAGCGATAGCTGCGTCTCCACCGGATCGAGGATGATCACCTCGCGCAGGCCGCGGCCCGCCCCGGCCTCCCATTGCCCAAGCGCGGTGATCGCCATGGCCCGGTCGAGATCGAGCGCATGCACGACCGCGAGCACACCCATGGCGTTGACGGCGAAGTGACGTCCCGGCACCGCGACCTTGTAGAGCACATGCGTGCGCCAGGCCCGTCCCTGAGCGACGGTGGCCGCATCGCAGATGGTGACCTGCTCGACCCGGTGGTGGTTGCCCGCCGCCTCGCCGAAGGTGATGACCTGATCGGCCCTGGCCTCGGCAAGCTCGACGAGCAGCGGCGAGACCTCGAGATCGCCGTTGACCACGGCGATGCCGCCCGGCTCCAGCCCCTCGAAGATCGCCGCCTTCTCGCGCGCGATGCCCTCGAGGCTCTCGAAGGCGGCAAGGTGCGCCGGCGCGACGATGGTGATCATCGCCACATGCGGCCGCGCCATCCGGCTCAGCGGCGCGATCTCGCCGGGGTGGTTCATGCCGATCTCGATGACGGCAAAGTCCACGTCGGCGGGCATCCGCGCCAGCGTCAGCGGCACGCCCCAATGGTTGTTGTAGCTTTTCTCGGCGGCATGGACCGTGCCCTGCGCCCCCAGAACGGTGCGCAGCATCTCTTTGGTAGAGGTTTTGCCCACCGAGCCCGTCACCGCCACCACCTGCGCGCGGGTGCGGGCGCGCGCAGCGCGTCCCAGCGCCTCGAGCCCCGGCAGCACGTCGTCGACCAGCAGGAGCGGCGCATCGTCGGGCAGCCCCTCGGGGATGCGGCTGACGAGAGCCGCCCCCGCCCCCTTCTCGAGCGCCTGCGCCACGAAGTCATGCGCGTCGCGCGCCGCGGTCAGGGCGACGAAAAGGTCGCCCTTCTCAATGGTCCGCGTGTCGATCGATACGCCGGTGACGGTCCAAGTTCCGATGGCGCGCCCGCCGGTGGCGCGCGCCGCGTCTTCAGATGTCCAGAGGGTCACAGGCCTCTCCCGTCCAGTGCTGCCACGGCGACGCTCGCCTGCTCGACGTCGTCGAAGGGATAGATCGTATCCCCCACGATCTGCCCGGTCTCGTGACCCTTGCCGAGGATCATCAGCGCGTCGCCGGGCTGCAGCATGTCGACGCCGCGCAGGATCGCCTCGGCGCGGTCGCCGACCTCAAGCGCGCCTGGCGCACCCTCGAGCACCTGCGCGCGGATCGACGCGGGGTCTTCCGAGCGGGGGTTGTCGTCCGAGACGATCACCATGTCGGCGTGTTCGGTGGCCGCCGCGCCCATCAGCGGGCGCTTGCCCGGGTCACGGTCGCCGCCGGCACCGACAATGGCAATGAGCCGGCCCATGACGTGCGGGCGCAGCGCCTGAAGTGCGGTCGAGACCGCGTCCGGCGTATGCGCGAAATCCACGTAGACCGCCGCACCGTTGTCGCGGGTCGCGGCCAGCTGCATGCGCCCGCGCACTGTCTCGAGACGCTCCAGCGCCGGGAAGACCTGTTCAGGCTCGGCGCCGCAGGCCAGCGCAAGACCCGCGGCCAGCGCCGCGTTCTGGCCCTGGAAGCCTCCGATGAGTCCCAGCCGCAGCTGCTGCACCGCGCCGCGCCAATCGAGCCGCAGGTCCTGACCCGTGGCGTGGAAGCGCTGGCCGAGGATGCGCAGATCGCAGCCGGTGGCCTCGCCGACCGAGATCACCTCCTGCCCACGGGCGCGGGCAATGGCCATCATGTCGACGCCGCGTGCGTCGTCGATGTTGATCACCGCCACGCCTTCGTCCGGCAGGACGCGTGCGAAGAGACCGGCCTTGGCCGCGAAATACTCTTCGAAATCCGCGTGGTAATCGAGGTGGTCCTGGGTGAAATTGGTAAAGCCAGCGGCCTTCAGCTGCACCCCGTCGAGGCGGCGCTGGTCAAGTCCGTGGCTCGACGCCTCCATGGCGCAATGATCGACGCCCGCCTCGGCGGCACCGGCCAGCGCCCGATGCAGAGTGATCGGCTCGGGCGTGGTGTGCTTCAGCGGGGCCTGCCAGTCGCCCTCGACCCCGGTGGTGCCGAGGTTGATGGCGCGAAAGCCCATGTCCTGCCAGATATGACGCAGGAACGTCGCGACCGAGGTCTTGCCGTTGGTGCCGGTGACGGCGACGGTCACCTCGGGCTGCCCGCCGAACCACAGCGCGGCAGCATAGGCCAGCGCCTGGCGCGGATCGGCGGCGATCACCAGCGCGGCCTCGGAGCCGGCCAGCGCCTCGGCGGCAAGCGCCGCACCCTCGGCGTCGGTGAGAACGGCCGCGGCCCCCTGTTCGAGCGCCGTGGGGATGAAGCTCGCCCCATGCACCTTGGTGCCCGGAAGCGCGGCAAAGAGGTGGCCCTGCGTCACCTCGCGGCTGTCGACCGACAGTCCCGTCACCCGTGCCTCGCGACCGCCGCGCGCGGTCAGTCCAAGCTCGCTGAGGCTCTTGCCCTCTCCAATGACGGCGCCCATGACGGCCCTTTCATCTTTGTATTTCGGATCTGCACGGCCCCGAAAAACGGGCCGGAGGCCAGCGCCGGATCAGTTGCGAACCAGCGTGACCTCCTCCTCTTCTGGCACATCGTAGTCCGGACGCAAGCCCAGAAGCGGCGCGATCCGGCCGATCATCTCGGCCCCCACCGGCACAGAGGTCCAGCCGGCGGTGCGGCGCGGACGGCTGCCCGAGGTCTCGACCGGCTCGTCGAGCGTGACGATCAGCACGTAGCGCGGCGCCTCGGCCGGGAACATCGTGGCGAAGGTTGTGATCGTCTTGTCCTTGTAGTAGCCGCCGCCGTTTTCCTTGGGCTTGTCCGCGGTGCCGGTCTTGCCGCCCACGTGGTAGCCCGGCACGTCGCCGAAGCTGGCAGTGCCCTCGGTCACCACCGCGCGCAGCATGTGGCGCGCGCTGGCCGCATTTCGTTCCGACAGCACGCGCGGGCCGTAGTGCGGGCCATCCTGCTTGATCAGCGTCGGCTGGATCTTGTGACCGCCATTGGCGATGGCCGCATAGCCCGCCGCCAGGTGCAGCGGCGACGCCGAGAGGCCGTGGCCATAGGAGATGGTCACAGTGCTCAGGTCTGTCCAGCGCTTCGGCAGCAGCGGCCTGCCGGATTGCGCCTCGGAAATTTCCACACCGGTCGGCTCGAAGAAACCGAGCGACTTCAGGAACTGCTGCTGACGTTCCGGCCCGATGGCCAGAGCGATCTTGCCGGTGCCGCGGTTCGAGCTGTGGATGATGATCCCCTCGACCGTCTGCTTGCCGTAGTTGTGTCCCTCGAATTCGCCGATGCGGAAGCCCGAGACCTTGAAGGGCGGCGAGGTGTCGATCACCGTGTCGGGCTTCACCAGCCCCAGCTCCAGCGCCTGCGCGGCGGCGAAGATCTTGAAGGTCGAGCCCAGTTCGTAGACCCCCTGCACCGCGTGATTGAACAGCGGGCTGTCCGAGGGTCTGCCAGAGACCGGCGGGTTCGGGCGGTCGTTCGGATCGAAGTCAGGCAGCGAAACCATGGAGAGGATCTCGCCGGTATGCACGTCGAGCAGCACCGAGGCCGCGCCCTTGGCGTTCATCAACTTCATGCCCGAGGAAAGCACGCGCTCGCTGGCAGCCTGCACCGACAGGTCAATCGACAACTCCAGCGGTGCGCCGCCGCGGGCCGGATCGCGCAGCTCCTCGTCGAAGTAGCGTTCGATCCCCGCGGTGCCGATCACCTCGGCAGAGGCGACACCCTCGCGACCGAAGCTGGCGCCGCCAAGGATGTGCGAGGCCAGCTTGCCGTTCGGATAGAGCCGCATCTCGCGCGGGCCGAACAGAAGCCCCGGCTCGCCGATGTCATGCACGGCCTGCATCTGCTCGGGGCTGATCTTCTTCTTGACCCACATGAACTTGCGCTTGGGGTTGGTGAAATCCTTCACCAGCCGCTCGTGGTCGAGATCGGGGAAGATCTTCATCAGCTCGTCCGCCGCGCGCACCGGTTCGATCATCTGGTGCGGGTGGGCGTAGAGCGAATGGGTCTCCATGTTGGTGGCGAGCACCCGGCCATGGCGGTCGACGATGTCGGCGCGCGAGGCGATGATCGATGCGCCCGAGGCTGCGGCCCGGGGCTCCTCGGCCTGGGATTGCGCCAACATGCCCATGCGCAGGCCGATCACCACGAAGGCGCAGAAGAACACCAGACCGAGCACCAGCAGCCGGCCCTCGGCCCGCACCCGTGCCTTGTCGCGCATCTGCTCGTGACGGATGCGGAGGTTCTCGCGTTCGATCGCATCCGGGTTCTCGCCGCGGCGCCGAGCGTCCAGGACACGCGCCAGCGGGCGAAGCGGGATGCGGCCGTTCATTGCAGCCCCCCCGCCCCGGCGCTGGTGACATCCACCACGCCGCTGAACACCAGCGCGCGATTGTCGGGGAAGTTCACCTGGTCGATGCCGCCGAACTGCTCGGGACGCATGGGCAGCAGACCCAGCCGCTCGAAGTTCAGCTCGGCGAGGTCACGCAGCCGGTCGGGACGGTTGAGATAGGCCCATTCGGCGCGCAGGATTGCCAGCCGGGCGCGGGCATCGCCGATGTCGCGCTGCAGCTCGCGCACGTGGTCGAGCGAGGCCTGGGTCTTGTAGTTCTCGTGGTACGCCCAGAAGGCCAGCCCGATCACCGCCATGAAAGTGGTCACGTAGAGAAGCGTTCGCATCAGCTCTTTCCTCTCAGCTGGGGCATGGAGAGCACCCCCGACTCGATATCTCCGGCCTCTGCCGCGGTGCGGCGGCCGACGCGCAGACGGGCCGAGCGCGACCGCGGGTTCTGCGCCAGTTCCTCATCGTCCGGCCCCACCGCCTTGCGGGTCACCAGCTCGAAGCGCGGCTGTTCCGCCTCGACCTGCGGCTCGTACCGGCTGACCGTGTTGAGCCGGCCGGCCCGCGCCTGCAGGAAGCGTTTGACCATGCGGTCCTCGACCGAATGGAAGGTGACGACCGCCAGCAGCCCACCCGGCTTCAGCGCCCGCTCGGCGGCCATGAGGCCACGCCAGAGTGCGCCGTACTCGTCATTGACCGCGATGCGCAGCGCCTGGAAGGATCGGGTCGCAGGGTGTGACTGTCCGGGCTTGGGCCGCGGCAGGCAGGCCTCGACGATCGACGACAGACGTGCCGTGGTCTCGATCGGCTCGACCGCGCGCTCGCGCACGATGGCCTTGGCGATGCGGCGCGAGGCGCGCTCTTCGCCGAAGGTGTAGAGGACATCCGCCAGCGTGGTCTCGTCGAGACGCTTCACCAGGTCCGCGGCGGTTTCGCCCGACTGTTCCATGCGCATGTCGAGCGGCCCGTCCTTCTGGAAGGAAAAGCCGCGCTCGGCCCGGTCCAACTGCATCGACGAGACGCCGAGGTCCAGCACCACGCCGTCCACGCCCTCCGCATGGGCATCCATGTTGGCAAAATTGTCTTCGACCAGTTCCAGCCGGCCTTCGTACTGGCCGATCCACTCCGCGGCCATCTGGTGCGCCAGCGGATCGCGGTCGATGCCGATCACCTTGTCGGCACCCGCTTCGAGCAGGCCGCGTGAATAGCCCCCTGCCCCGAAGGTGCCGTCGATCCAGGTGCCGTGCACCGGCGCCACGGCCTGCAGCAGCGGTCGCAGCAGGACGGGAACGTGCGGAGCGGCGTTGGGGTCTCTGGGCGCCGCCATGGCTCAGGCCTCCTCGGTTTCGTCGTCTTCGTCGAGCAGCTGCAGCGGATCGAAATCCTCCGGCATCTCGTCGAGGAACTCTTCGGTTCCGCCCAGCTCGATTTCCTCGAAGGTCTCCGGCTTCCAGATCTGGAAGGTGTCGACGTTGGAGGCGAAATAGGCCCAGTCGTCGAGACCGATCTTATCACGCAGCTTGGCCGGAAGCACGATGCGTCCGGTTTCATCAACGCTGGTGGTGACGGATTGGGTCGAGAAGAGACGCTCCAGAAGGCGGCGCTTCTGCGAGCCGCGCTTCATCGCCGAGATGCGGTCCTCGACGGCCTCCATCTCCTCGATCGTATAGCATTCAAGGTATTTGCGGCGGTGATCGCCGTAGACGATCACGAAGTTCGGGTTATCGCCAGCGGACCAATCTGGATCACCGGCTTCGAGCACACGGCGGAAAGAGGCCGGGATCGACACCCGCCCCTTGCTGTCCACCTTGTTGCGGCTCTCGCCTCTGAACCTAAGCCTGCGGCCCACTGTCCCTACTCTCAAACCCCGTTAAACGAAATACGGCGGGTTGATCTGCTGCCACCGATCAACCCGCCGCCTTTACCCGCTTTGCGGGCTAGTCCAGCTGCGCGTGCCACCTGGGGGGATGTCTGCTCGCTCACGCGCTGGATTCTTCATTTCAACGAAGGGCGGGTGCCTGTATGAACCTGCTCGTTTTATTTTCTGGGATGTTCTGCTGGGGTCGTTTGGTGCCCCGTATCCCGTCCCTTCGTCGTGATTAACGGTATGTCATGGGAATTCATGGGAAGCAATAGAAATTTACGGGAGAATCCCCCTGCATGTTGTTCCGCGACCCCCTGCAGAACAACATATTGAGCCAGTTTTGGCCCTATTTCACGAAGATGTGGGTGGCGGGAACCTGCGCATCACAAGATGTGGTAACGCTGCCGTGACATAAAAAACTTCCACGAAATCCCAAAAAAAAATCGACGACGGGTGGAATCGCGGTTTCGTGAGCATGTCTCATGGCCGACACCCCGCATCAACCCTTGAATCGGGTGAGGTTTACTTGCCGTCGCGACCTGCACCCGCAAGGCCACAGCAGAAGCGCCCAGTCTCATCCCACGAATTCCCATGACGCCCATGACTTCCCATCCCATGGTTTCCCAACCGGTCGCACTTGCATCGCACCGCGCCGAAGGTGCCGCCCCCGCAGGCGCTGACGCGAACGTGTTGGCCCGGCACGGGTCCGGGTCTGGCCCCCGCACGTGCGGCGTGATTTCAGGGCGGCATGGATCGTATTTCGCTCTTTACCCTCGCGCTCGTGCTGGGCGTCGCGGCAATGGTCACCTACTTCACCGTGGGGCCGCGCTTCGTGACCGCGGACAATCTGCTCGACGACAAGCTTCAGCACGCGCTCGGCTTCGGCGCGATCATTGCGCCCGCCGCATTCTTCCGGCCCCGTTGGCTCTGGGTGCTCGCTCCTGCGGCAATCGCCTTTGGCGGGCTGATCGAGGTCGCGCAAGCCTACGTGGGGCGCGACGCAGAGCTGACCGACTGGGCTGCCGACATCATCGGCGTCATCGCCGCCTCGACCCTGGCCGTCGCCCTGCGCGCGCAGCTTGCACGGCGCGGACTGCTCCGCGGGCTCTGAGATCAGCGCGACCCGCATCGGCACGCGTTTCGATCACCGCCCCCATACCGCAGATGACATGCCGCGGGCGGGCGTATATGGACCTCGCCGGCCCGCGCGGCCGTGCCTCGATCCCCTATTGCTTTCATAACAGCACCTCCCGACGAGTTCCGAGGACGGCCCCTGCTCTGCGAGACAGGGTCCACGACGTCAGGCCGCCCCGCCGCCGCCCGAACTGCCCGCGCTTCCGGCATCCGCCCCGCGCGGCCCGGCCATGCGCCGCCCCCTCCTTGACCCTGCCCCGCGCATGTCTGATACCTGCGCGCAAAGGACGTATTCATGACCACTCCCCTGATCACCGACAGCCACTGCCATCTCGACTTCCCCGACTTCGACGATGAGCGCCCCGAGGTCATCGCGCGCGCGCTTGAGGCCGGGGTGCATCGCATGGTCACCATCTGCACGCGGATCGCGAACGAGCCCAAGGTGCGGGCCATCGCCGAGGCAAATGACCCGGTGTTCTACACCTTCGGCGTCCACCCGATGAGCGCCGCAGAAGAACCCGCAACCACGGTGGATGAGATGGTCGCCCTGTCGCAGCACCCGAAGTTCGTCGGCATCGGCGAGACCGGGCTCGACTATCACTACACCGCCGAAAGCGCCGAAGTGCAGAAGGTCTCGCTGGGCATCCACATCGAGGCGGCGCAGGAAACCGGCCTGCCGCTGATCATCCACGCCCGCGCCGCCGATGACGACATGGCCCGCATCCTGAGCGAAGCGTACAAGCGCAAGCCCTACGCTTGCGTCATGCATTGCTTCAGCTCCTCCGCCGAACTGGCGCGCGCCGCGCTCGACTGCGGGTTCTACCTGTCGATGTCCGGCATCGCCGCCTTCCCCAAGTCCAAGGACCTGCGCGAGATCTTCGCGAGCGCCCCGCTCGATCGCATCCTGGTGGAGACCGATAGCCCCTACCTCGCGCCCCCGCCCTACCGCGGCAAGCGCAACGAGCCGGGCTACACGGTGCACACCGCCAAGGTCGGGGCCGAGACCTTCGGGCTCAGCTTCGAGGAATTTGCCGCCGCCACCGAGGCCAACTTCGAGCGCCTCTTCGCCAAGGCCGCCGCATGGTCTCCCGCGAAGGAAAGCGCTGAATGAGCGGCGAGCTGCGTTTCACCATCCTCGGCTGCGGCTCCTCCGGCGGCGTGCCGCGGCTCGGCGGAAAATGGGGCGACTGCGACCCCGCGAACCCGAAGAACACCCGCCGCCGCTGTTCGATGCTGGTCGAGCGCGAGGGTCCGGAGGGCACCACCCGCGTGCTGATCGACACTTCGCCCGACATGCGCGCGCAGCTGCTAGACGCGGGCATCGGCCATCTCGACGCGGCGGTCTGGACCCACGGCCATGCAGACCACACCAACGGTCTCGACGACCTGCGCCAGATCGTCTTCAACCGCGGCTCGCGCCTGCCGGTCTGGGCCGACGGCGACACCCAGAACGACCTGATCTCGCGCTTCGGCTATGCCTTCGTGCAACCCGAGGGCAGCCCCTACCCGCCGATCTTCGACCTGCATTCCATCGCCGGCCCGTTCAGCATCGACGGCGCTGGCGGCGCGATCGAGCTGAGCCCCATCAAGGTCGATCACGGCAGCATCGACGCGCTCGGCTTCCGCATCGGCGGCCTCGTCTACATGCCCGACGTGGTGCGCATCCCCGAAGAGGCCTGGCCACACCTGCAGGAGCTCGACTGCTTCATCGTCGACGCGCTGCGCCGGACGCCGCATCCCACCCATGCGCATCTCGACCTGGCGCTGGAATGGATCGCCCGCGCGCAGCCGCGCCAGGCGGTGCTGACCAACATGCACATCGACCTCGACTACGAGACCCTGGCGGCGGAAACCGCCGAGCACATCCACCCGGCCTACGACGGGATGGTCCTGCGATATGCGCTCTGAGGAGAAGCGCCGCGCAGCCCGTTCCGCCGAAGCCCGGCACCAAAGACCCTTCATCGTTCTGCAAGTATGCCCGCCGGAGGCCGCGCGCCCCCGGAGCGCCCTGTGAAAGCCCACCTCCATGCAAGCCCTCCTCGACGTCATCCTCCCGGTCTTCATCGTCATCGGCGCGGGCTACCTTGCCAGCTGGCGCAAGCTGCTGACCGACAATGCGATCGACGGGCTCATGGGCTTCACCCAGACCATCGCCGTGCCCTGCCTGCTGTTCCGCGCCATGTGGCAGCTCGACCTCGGCGAGTACTTCCGGTTCGACCTGCTGTTCTCCTTCTACGCCGGGGCGATCACCTGCTTCTTCGTTGCCCTGCTCGGCGCCCGCTTTCTCTTCAAACGTGACTGGGAGGACAGCGTCGTCATCGGCTTCTGCGGGCTTTTCTCCAACTCGCTGCTGATCGGCCTGCCGATCACCGAGCAGGCCTATGGCGAGGACGCGCTGAACGGCAACTACGCGATCATCGCGATGCACTCGCCGCTCTGCTACGCCATCGGCATCACCGCCATGGAGATCGCCCGCGCCCGCGGCACCGAGCTGCGCCGCCTGCCGCTGACCATCACCCGCTCGCTGTTCCGCACGCCGATGGTCATCGGCATTTCCATCGGCATCGTGTTCAACCTGCTGAACGTCGAGCTGCCCAGCCCGGTGGTCGACGCCCTGGGGCTGATCACCCGCACTGCCCTGCCCGCGGCGCTCTTCGCGCTCGGCGGCATCCTCTTCCGCTACCGCCCCGAGGGCGATCTGCGCACCATTCTTTTCGTCTGCGCGCTCTCGCTCGGGCTGCACCCGCTGATCACCTACACGCTCGGCACCGCCTTCGCCCTGCCCACCGACGCCTTCCGCTCGGCGGTGGTCACCGCCTCGGTGGCACCGGGCGTCAATGCCTATGTCTTCGCCAATCTCTACGGCCGCGCCAAGCGCGTCGCCGCCTCCTCGGTGCTGCTGGCCACCGGCATGTGCATCGTCACGACCTGGGCCTGGCTGCACCTGCTGCCCTGATCGGCGCGCACAGGTTGCGCCCTCCCGCGGCTTCTTCTCTTTGAAACTACGCCGAGGGTGAATTGGCCAACGGCCAAGAGGGGGCAGCGCCCCCTGCTTTGCCGTTATTTGCAGTCTTCTCCAGCGGCCAGTCGGGAAGTGCATACTTATCCCCCTGAGCCAGTGCTGCAAGGGTCTCAGCACACGAGATGTGCGGGCGGGATACCGTCGAGTTCCGGCGCGAGGAGCGCGGCGAAATCGGTTTCCAGCTTGACCGAGAGGCCATGTTCGGCCTGTGCATCGGGTACCAGAACGATGCGCTGGATGATCTGGTGCAGAAACTGGTTTGCCTGGCCGACGAGATCAGGGTCCCCGAGCAGCAGCTCCATCCGTTCGATCGCGCCCTCAAAGAGAGCGGCCGGCTCCGGCATCGCCGCGGCCGCGGTCTCTGCCTTCGCGCGGAGTCTCCGCAGCGCCTGCTCGAGGTCGGCGATCTCCGCTTCTACTTCCTCGGAGCGTGCCCTGTAGGGCGCGAAGGGAGCTCCGCCCTCGATGGCGTTGAGGATTGCCTTCCGGGCGCTTTCCGCCTTGCCGAGCCGCTGCTGCAACCTGCCAATCTCCCGGCGCGGGTCCGAATCCTCGATTTTGCGGCGCTCCGCTTCGAGTGCTTCCGAGAAGGCCTCGAGCATCTCCGGCGAACGGAAGGCGTCGCGGATGCGTCCGAAGACGCGCCTCTCGATGCGCTTCTGCGAGATGCTGACCCGGTTCTCGCAGGCATGCTTGCGCGCCTCGTTGCAGCGGAAGCTGGTGGCGCTGTCCTTGACGTAGTTGGCACCACAGCAGCCGCAGACCATCAGCCCCGACAGCAAGTATCTATTGCGGCGCGCGGCCTCGGGGTTCGCGCCGCCGGGCTTGCCGGACACGCGCTGCGCGGCGCGAGTGATCTGCGTTCGGCTCCGTTCCCAAAGCTCGTCGGAAATGATGCGCAGACCGGGGATCTCCTGTTCGCGCTTGTCGAGCGGGGTCACCTCGGTGCGCTTCACACCAGTCTTCGGATGGTAATGCCGCGTCGTGGCACAGGTCACTGCGCGCCCGAGATAGAGCGTGTTGTGCAGGATTCCGTTGCCCCGCGCAGCGTGGCCGCGGATGGTCGACGCATCCCAAGTGCCACCCTTCGGCGCGGGCACGCCCTCGGCGTTCAGCGTCCGGGCGATGGTCACGGCGGACAGCCCCTCGGCGGTGTCCTCGAAAATTCGGCGTAATACCACGGCCTCGTCCGGGTTGATGCGACGGTTCGGCTCGCCCGGTGCCGCATCTTCCACGATGTCGTAGCCATAGGCAGAGGAATGCGTCCGGTTGCGGGCCAGCGCGCCCTGCATGCCGCGCTTGGTGTGTACGCCGATCATCTCGGAGAACATCTGCGCGCCGTAGCCCTGGAGCAGGACCGTCACGAAGCTTTGCGGCCCTTCGGTGACGGAATAGAGCTGGATACCCTGGAACTTGAACAGGTCCCAGGCTTCGAGCGTGTGTGTGAGGTTACGGCTGAGCCGATCCACAGCCTCGATCACGATGGTGTCGAAGACCCCGGTTTCCGTATCCGCCAGAAGCTTCAGGAAGCCCGGGCGGTTTTTCTTCCGCCCGGTCATCGCGTGGTCAGTGTAGACCTCAACCACCTCGTAGCCTTCGCCTTCGCAGTGGTCACGCGCCATCCGGAGCTGATCCTCGATCGAGGTGTCTTCCTGCTTGTCGGTGCTGTAGCGCGCATAGATGGCGGCGCGCCGAACGCCTGTGGTGGAACGGATCACGGCTGTGCCTCCTTGCGCGGCGCGGGGTCCGTGTTGGCGGCGGCGCTGGAATGGGCGCGGAGTTCTGCCCGGGCCAAGAGCACTGCGAGCGCCTTCAACGCGATCTGCACGTTGGTCGTGCCGCCGGGGTTGTCGTTGGCCGCGGCGAGGCGGCTGGTATTGGTGGACAAGAGGGGTCTCCTTCCGAGGTTGCGGGATGAGCAACAGCGCTCAGGGAGAAAGGGGGATGATTGCGGTCCGCACGGAAACGCTGGCCCGGCTTTTCGGGGCAGGTTTCCGAGAGGACAGCTTACTCAACTGTAATTTCGAGAAGAAAAGCGGACGCGCCGGTCGGGCAGCAGCAGGAGTCGCCGGCGCGTCCTGACGCGGGTGTTCCTGGCCCGCGTGTTCCGAATTATGACGCCATGCGCATCGCTTCGATTGCGCGCTCGGCGTGCATCAGGTCATGCACGGCGAGAAGCGTCTCCTGCAGGTCGTACAGGAACATCAGCGCGCGACCGAGTTCATCGGCCTCCCGCGTGCGGCGCTGCGCCGTCCAGTACGCTGGTGTGACGTTGCACTCATCGGCATCGACACACTCGACTGTGGTCGTCCCCTCCTGCACCAGGCGCGCAACGCGATCGGTCAGCACATCGATTTCTGTGAGGGTCTCCGCGTCGAAAATGCGCCGGCGTTCGATGCGGTGGAGAAGCCGGTCTGGGCCAGTCCGTTCGAGAGGATTGAGATTGTGAAGTACGTCCTCCCGGATGGCGGTTGCGACATCGCGGGACTTTGCGAAGGCCGAAGCGGCCAGAGCCTCAATGTTGTCGTAGGTGATCGGCAGCAGGTCAGTCATGAGCATGTCCTTTCGTTTTTTTGCTGGCGGCATGAAGGGCGCGGTTCCGCTCGAGGAAATCGCGCTCTTCCTGTTGCCATCGACGCTGTTCCTCCCGGCGCTCCCGTCGCATCTCTCGGGCGATGTCAGCTTCGGCCTGGATGCGGCCGCGGACGGCGTTCATGCGCTCGCTGAGATCAGCATCCAGGAACCCGATGATCGGCGATGCCGCGCCTTCTGCAGGCTCGAAGCCGCTGTGATCGAGCCCGACCGTGATCCGCCGAATGCCGACGAACCGTGTCGGCCGGTCGAGCCCTGCCGTTTCCATGCCCGACTTGCTTGCAGCGATGATGTTGTAGCCTTGGTTCGCGCGCGTTTGAGCAGAGGTGCCATAGGCGATTGTTGCGGTGCGACGGCCGAGACGTTCATGCACATCCAGAACGAGGCAGGGGCGCAGCTTCGGCGTGGTTTCCTCGTCCCCATCACTTGGGGTCTCGGCCAGTGGAAAGCGGAAGAGCACGACGTCGCCGCGATGGAGCTCGGCTTGCCATATGGGGATGCCATCGAAGGCCCTGTACGGGTGAAACATGGATTGTCTCCTGAATGGTTAAGGTAAGACCCGCAGCACCTTGTCCCTTTTGAGAGGCTGATCTTGTTCCGGGCTGCGCGTCACAAAGACCGCGCAGCCCGGAACAAGGTCAGCCTCGGGCCCGCTTTCCCCGATCGGCTAATCTTCGCGCGCATGACACGCAGGAGGGGTTCGGGGCGTGCAGAACGCTGTCTCGAGCCGTCGGAGTCGCCGGAAGAGGCGCAGGGACGGACGGCGAGTGGTCCGTGCCCGGGAGAGTCCAGAGAGGGCGGCGCGCCTCTTTGGCCCAGCGGGAAGCTGCCAGGGGGTGCAGGGGGAGTGGCGAACGACGCCCCTGCGAGCAGGGGGTGTCCAGAGGGGGAGTGCGGAACGATGACCCTCGGTCCGGCTGAAGGCCCCTGGCGGGTGCGGGAGGGCGGAGCGTCTCCCGCGCGGCGCGTCAGCGTCGCCGGGGTCCGGGGCTGTAGCCCCCGGCGAACGACAGCTCGAACGCAGACGATTTATCGTCGGAGTGCGAGCTGATTAGTGAGTAATGTCCTCAACACCTCAGCTCGCGCAGCGGTGCGGAGGATGAACACCATCGCGATGAGCGTAGCGTCTCGGTACGGGAGCAGAAGGTCCAGAGATTTCAAAGGAGCAGGACACCACGCAACCAAGATGATATTCGGTTCCCGCCGGCACCCGACCCTCATGGGGTCCGCGGCTAGCGGCGACTGCAAGCCCTTTGAGTGCGCTGCTGCGCTCTGGCCGTACGGCAGCTCTGCGCAGGGAGCGGACCTTTAGCTACCCAGCTTGGTCAGGCCGCACGGGGCAGTTGGCTGCCGGTTGCGCTGCTGCCTTGGTCAGACAGGACAGCGCATGAAGCCGAGCAGCTCGCCTCAGACTGCGCCCCAATGAGCTACCGACCAAAGTGAATACGGTTGCTAGGTTCTCTTCCCCAATACGTGCACATAGATTCCACTGGATTAAAAGAATTGAAGATGATAAATTTCATTTTTCAGGAAGATTGTGCAAAGGTGACATAGCTTTCAGGATGTAAATTTGAGCCAATATCAATCAATTTCTGATTTCTTCGCAAATGAAATTCCATGGTCATTCGGGGTTTCAGCAGTTTTTTTCGCCACCTCAAGCTTTGCGCTCAATTTACTTTCAGAGGAACGAAAGGGTGAATTATCAGCATGGCTTATGGGTGCAGTTTCAGAGAAGGACTGGTCCATAAGATTTTCGAAATTATTTGACAAAGTCTTTGGGGCTAATCATCTAAGTTTAAGCTGCATATTTAAGTCATCCGTCGCTTCTTTGATCTCTGTTTTTGCGATTTGGTACATGATGAACTTTCTGGGAATAATCTCGGACCGCGCAAGGAAGGAAATATCTCTTACAGAAGCAATAGCGCTAGGTCTGGCGATAAACGTTTTGGCTGACTACATTTCGCTCCTCGAAACTCGATACATTATAGGGAAGCTGCGTCTTTTAAAAAAAATTCGTCATCACGTTCTGGCGCTCATGCTAGATGCGCTTCTAACGGCGGGAATTATAACTTCCTTCATTTTTGTCTTTAGAAGTTACCTAGTTGTCAACCCAGACGGTGGCTCCATTGGAGAACTTCTAGGGGCATTTTCGATATATTCTATTTTCTTCTACTCAACTTTCGTTACTAGCATTTGGACGTGGATGCATGTTCTGTCCATCTTCACGCTAAAAGCTTTTACATCCGGCGGATTGTCGTACTACCTTGATGTGAAGAAAAGACCCGCTGTCATGCTATCGCTTTCCCTGTCAATATGGGTGTTTGCGATCTGCCTTCTATTTGCGCTTTTTTCATCCCCTGGCAAAGACAAGATTTCTTTCTTGGACAGAGCGCTATGCTACCTTACTCCAAGTCAGGTTTGCGGTCACTTATCACGTCTGTCGGCAGAGGCGGCCTCTGACGATTTTCTCTTGAAATCATGCTCATTTGGTCATTCTCTCCCTTGTTTTGAGAGGGGGGTAGAATTGCTAAACGCAGATGAGGTCTTGGCTGTTTCTTTTCTGGAAAGGGCATGCACTAAGGGGGTGAACGATAGCTGCGAGTTACTTATTGAGGTATATCAAAATGGCTTGAAGTCGGTAGAAGAGAATTGGACTAAGGCATACACGCGCGCAAGATTATTATGCGAACGCGGCGTGACATATTACTGCCCTCGGCCGTCTTTGAAGGGAGGGATGGAATTGTTATTATCTCAACTAGACCCCATATACGACCCCAACCTCTCATCGGATCAAGTCGAAAGGGGGTCCAGAGATACAATTGAGATAATTCCCTTCACTGAGGATATGTTGAGCATGCCGTTTTCTTATATTGGGGACATAATTTTAGGGAATGCTTCCGACGAAGAAAATACTCGCAGTAAGGCCTCGCGTTTGTACAATAAATGTCGCGATGGAGATGCTGTTCAGTGCTTTCTGCTCGGCAACTTTTTTGATGAGCGGCTAGACATTGAAAGAAATTACGCTATAGCAGGAGAATTCTACAAATTGTCTTGTGTGCTTGGATTTGCGCCGAGCTGCGAATGGAATTAGTTTTTTAAACTTTAGTCACAGGTTTGTGGTGGATATCAGGTCACGTATTCTCCTTCATGGTTAACTTATTTAATAAGCTGCGGCTTGGGGATTCCTGTGTTTCTTAACATCCTCCACTTCTCTATATCGCGGAAAATCTTCGGCACAAGGCCCGGAACGCAGATATATCTGTAGACCTTGGGGAAGCGCTGCCGTTCCAGTGGCCAGCGACACTGAAGCCTATCTTTTATTGCAAATGGTGCATCGCGCATGTTGCGGGATGCCATCGGCTACTTATCGCACTTGATGCGTGTGGCAGCGCAGTGTTGGAAGTGGTGTCCAGCGCAACATAGTCGACCGGCAGCTTTGGGGCTGGCTCCGGGCCTTAGCCTTGTCCATGGCCAGGGTCCGGAGATCGGTTTCTCAGAGGTCCACAGCCTCGGAAATTGTCAGGGCATCTTCTAACTCCACACCCAGGTAGCGAACTGTACTGTCCATCTTGCAATGCCCGAGCAGTAACTGGACGGCGCGCAAGTTGCCGGTCTTGCGGTAGATTTGGGCCACCTTTGTCCTTCTCATCGAATGCGTGGCATAGGCAGACTGTTCTAGCCCGATGGAGCTCACCCAGCCCTTTACCAATCGGGCATACTGCCGCGTCGAAATGTGCAGACGATCATGAACGCGGCCGGGCCATAGATATTCTCTGCCCCTCATCGTCGG
>NZ_FOZW01000009.1:229550-274804 GCF_900116195.1 Alloyangia pacifica | reverse complement strand
CGCAGTTCGCGGTTCTCCCGCTCCAGCGCCTTCATTCTCTCGGCCATCTCGCTGCGAACGCCTGAACGCTTGCCGCTGTCGACCTCAGCCTTCTTGACCCAGTCGTTCAGCGTGTTCGCCGAGCAGCCGATCTTCGCTGCGATCGACGTGATCGCCTGCCAGCGAGATCCGTGCTGCCCCTCGTTGTCGAGAACCATCCGCACGGCGCGCTCACGCACTTCGGCGGAAAACTTGTTCGTGGTCTTGCTCATGATGCTCCATCCTACTCAAGAGTGGGAGCCTCCGGCAAACCCGGGGCGGTTCAAACCCAGGGCCGCCCGCGTTAAGACGGCCCTGTTCGTTCAAAGCTCTACGGCTTCAGCGATGGCGAGGGCGTCCTCAAGTTCCACGCCCAGATAGCGCACCGTGCTGTCCATTTTGGTGTGTCCAAGCAGAAGCTGAACCGCGCGCAGGTTTCCGGTCTTACGGTAGATTTGTGCGACCTTCGTCCGGCGCATCGAGTGCGTACCATAAGCACTTGCTTCGAGCCCGATCGAAGTCACCCAATCTCGGACGAGACGCGAGTACTGCCGCGTTGAAATGTGGGGGCGGTCGTGAAAGCGGCCCGGCCACAGGTGTTGCGAGCCGATCATCATGGGATCGTCCAGCCAAGAGCCGAGAGAGTTCCGGGTGCCTTCGGCGATCTCGAAACGGACCGGTTTTCGCGTCTTGCTTTGGATGATCGAGGCGCGCTGCTTGACCTGGCCGGCGGCGTAGACATCTGCCACCTTCAGCCTGACCAGGTCGCAGCCACGCAGCTTGCTATCGATGGCGAGATTGAAAAGCGCGAGGTCGCGAGCGTTGCCTGAGATTTCAAGCCGAACGCGGATCGCCCAGACATGCTTCGGCAGAAGCGGGCGCTTCTGGCCAACGATACGTCCTTTGTTCCATGCGGGACGGCAGGCGCGGATGGCGGGCAGGTTAGCGATAGACATGACGGTCCTCCGATCCGCCTCCCCCAAACCCCGTCGCCAACTCGACGTTGGCATAGCAGGATACCATGAAGAAACGCGGGAGCAGAGATAGTCCGCGCGGAGCTGTTCCATGATGCTCGCCACGACGGGTAGAGTGGCTTCTTCGCATATGGAACACTGCCGCGAAAGGCTCCAGACCGTGCGGTGAGACCACCGGCCGTTTACACGCCTGAATCTGCGAATAGGGAGATGATCAATCGACTTTCGGTTCAAGCCCAAGTGCCACATTACAACATTAGCTCCAAAGCTTGGACATCTGGCCGTCTTTTTGAAAGTCGGCAGCACCGACTACGGAAGGATTTGCAAAGAGGAGATACGCCTCTTTCAGCGCCCGGCGCTTGGCGCGCGACCCATCAAGCCATGGCCGCTTGCTTGAAGCCTGCCATTCGGGCGGCCTTCAGGAAAGCATTGCGGGCATCGTCGACGGAGTTCATGCATTCCATGGCCGCCTCGACCTTCGCCAAGGCGGTCTGTTGCGCCGCATCGGCCACCGGCCATTTCCGGCGCAGCCAGTAATGTACCTTTTCGATCGTGCAGAATCGCGTAACGTCCCCGTCTTTCGGGTCAATCAGGATAAGAGGGTCGCCCCAGAAAATTTCCATCATATTTGTTGTCTTTCGTATTCGTGATGCCAAGGTGCCGACGCTGGCGACCACTCTCGCAAGTTGCTCCATCGGCGGCGCCTGCGGCGTGGGAAGATGTCCGGACGCAGGAACGCTCATGCGCTCAAGGTCGCCGGATTGGGGGGGGCCGGGACATCGTCAAGATAGATGAATGTCGCCCGGCCAAAATTCGAGGCGCAGATGTTTCTGCGCTGGCAGCCCAACCAATGGGCTGCAGAAAATTGCCGCTCCGAAATCGCTCAAGGTTGTTCCTTGCGATTCTGCTCGGGCGGCAGATATATCGAAAGGGCCGTTTTCATTGGGATTAGCCCAGCTTGCGGCGCTCGAGAGGGTGAGCCGTCGCGCCGGAGTTTATTCCGACTTTTCCTCGGCGGGCTGTGCTGCGGGCTTGGCAACCGGCGTGGGCGGTGTCCTGAATTTCTGGAAGCCGAAAGTTTTCGCTCCAGGGCGTTTCTTTGCCGGCTGGCTCAGGAAGTCCTTGAGGTCCAGCTGTTTTTTCGAAGGCGAATAGCCCATGTCTCTTTCCTCTAAATGGTCAAAGTGAATGGAAGCTGCCGCAGGGCAAGCCCTGCAGCAGCTCCTCCAGGTGAGACTGATACGGAATGGTCGAGACCCACAGGAGGGGCCAATCCACTCGACGCGCTCACCCGGAATTCGGATCTACTTGGCCCGAAGTGTGCGGGCCGATCAGATCGTCGTCGGCAATCGCGAGACGGCGCCGCACGGGCAATCCAACCGTTCAGCGCCGGCCGCGTCTTGGCGGTTACGTCTTGTCGCGCGCTTCGCGAGCAGCTTTGAGGCGCGCCAGCTTTTCGGTGCGCTCGTCGGCTTCTTCTTTAAGCACGCGCTTGGCGCCCGCCGTGATCTTGTCGAGCTGGGTTTCCGGCCCGGTCCGCTTCTCACCGGACGTCCCCTTGGGCTGCGGCGGTTGCCCGCCGTTCCCGGATTGCGCCGGAATGCCCTTCAGCAGATCGTCCAGCGAGCGCTTCAAGCCAAGGCCAGATTGCTGGCGGACTCGCGACCATCGCGGCCGGTCTCGACATCGAAGGTCACGTTCTGACCGTCGTCGATGCGCGTAATGCCAGCGCGTTCAAGCGCCGTGACGTGCAGAAAGATATCCTTGTCGCCGCTTTCCGGCGCGATGAAGCCGAAGCCCTTGGTGCTGTTGAACCATTTTACGGTGCCATTGGCCATGTCCGTAGTCTCCTGAATATGCTGCCCGCGACATGCGGCAGCCCGGCAAATGTCGATCCAAGACGATCAACCGAAACCGGGTCAGCGGAAGCAGCATTTCGAAGAGAAAAGCGTAAGCTCATTACATGTGGAGACTGCCGGGCAGGTTTACAAGGACAATCGGAAGTTGGTGAAAATTAAGTTCTGTCCGAGCGAAGCCGATGCGCCCGGCACACGGTCCCACTCTTGGGCGGCTTATTGATTTACCGTGAAGATGCCAATATCGGCGCACCGATCTTAGGGGCCTGAACGTTCAAGGACCATCCACGCTCACGCTCACTCCGACCTCCAGAGAGAGAAGATCGCAACCCCTCCCGTAGTACCCGCCACTCACCGGCGTCACCTGGACAATGTTGCGCGCGACCGCCACCGGGATGAGGTTCGCCGCACCGACGGAGCGATTGGTCGGGTCGAAGGCGATCCAACCCGCCCCGGGAACGAAGACCTCAACCCAGGCGTGGGTCGAGCCCGCGCCGGAGGAGCCAAGGTTTTCCTCTGCGGGGTCGTGAAGATAGCCGGAGACCAGCCGCGCGCCAAAGCCAAGCGTGCGCACAGCCTCGGCAAAGAGGACCGCGATATCCCGACACGAGCCCCAGCCTCTGTCCAGGGTTTCGAGCGGCCCCTGAGTCCCTTCCGACGAGCGGCTTTGATAGTTAATCCACGCGTTCACCCCGTTCGCCACGTCCTTGAGCAGCGACAGGGTGTCGGTCGGCCATTCCATGACAAAGCAATCTACCCAGCGCGCCAGCCTGCCGGCGTGGTCAGCATACTGGGGCTGGGCGAGCGGCCCAAGATCGGTCCAATGATCGCCCTCGTAACGAAAGGGGTAGGACGCCGCTGAGGCGGCAATCGCAAAGATCGGCCAAGTCGGAGCACTCAACTCCACCGTCATCCGCGATTGGATGCACAAAAGCTCGGAGGAGGTGTCGAAGGTGGCCGATGCGACCGCGTTGCCAGCGACGTCCTGAGCCCAGTCGATCCGTGCGGAGGGTGAGATCTGCAGATCGAATGCGATCAGGCGCAGGTCTCTCGTCTCTCGGGGGCGCAGCATTAGTCGATGGGGGCCGATGGCCACGGCCGTTCCGTAACGATACGTTGTGATGTGCGAGATGTTCAGCGTCGTCATCAGAGGCCCTACGGGCCGACGCCGGAAAACCGACGCCGGACAGGGCCCGAGCCGGCCGGCAGAGACGATCGCCAGGTGGCGGAACGTTTGCAGTGACCACAAATTCTCTCGCCGAAACCCGTGCTCAAGAAACGCGCGCCGCAACGCAGACATTTACGCTCTGCTTCCACGTCACCGCGGGCCTTGGTCAAAGCCAACGGCGCTTTTTCATCTTCGGTCATAGTGTCGTCCCTTCGCGTTCCTTGAGCAGGTCGAGGTCCTTGAGCGCCTCTTCGATGATCGTCTTGATCATGGCCTCTCTGACTTCAGGCGCATTCTGGTGTTGCCGCAGCAAGACACGCACCTGCTCCATCGCCTCAATCCACCGGCGCAATGAATCTGCCAGCAACATCACGTCGATTTCGACGCCGTTGTGATCGAGATGGGCCAGAAGTCCGGAATTCGCCGCCATACGGCGAATGCGGCTTTCGAGCCGTCCATTGGGCGTCCTGTGACGGTCGAGATCGATGGGAAGATTTGTCATGGCCCGGGAGCCCGACGTGCCGGCGTCACCGCAAGTCCCCAAAACCGGCGCGTGTCAAGACGCCTCATTCGCCAATGCCCGGCCGAGAAGACCCGGAACGCGGGAACTTTTCGGGCTTGCTCTCCACGCCTGCTGCGGCAGGGTGATCCCCGCGAGCACGATGCCGATGAATGCCGCTCCCGGGTGATCTTGTGGAATAGTAGTGCCGCAAGTCTCGCTCGCTGACGCCATCCGCCAGCATCACCATGCGAATGAGTGGATCGGCCAGCATCTTCTCAAGGAATGTGTCCCTCAGCTCCGTCTCCCCCATCCTGTCTTTCGCCATGGCCAGTTCCAGATCGCCAAGCGGGATGGTCAGGGTGCGTGCGAGGCCCGGGTGAGCGATCTGTGGATGCAGATGGACGAGAACCGACGAGGCAAGGGTTTCGTCCGCTCCTCCGGCACCCAATGGCGGTAATTCGGTCTCGATGAGGTACTCGCCCGCTGGCAGGGTTTCATCAAAACTCTCAAGTTCAAAGGAATTCAGAAATACAACGATGGTGGGGATCGGAGTGCTCATGTCTGGTCTCCCAAAAAGTGTCGTTGGTATGTAGCCGTGGATGGAACCGAAAAGCGCCATTGCTGATCTGGCTCTGTGATCAGCGGGTGCATGGGGATCAAGCATCAGACGCCTTGATGAAACGCCAAAAGCCCTCAGTTGAAGGCCTCCGCCTCCTCAAGACTCCCGGTCGGCTCCGCTTCCTCTGTCCAGACCTGAAATCCGGTCAGCGTGTTCGGCCCGAAAGTCTGCGTCAGCGGAACGTCCGCCGCGTCTCGACCTCGGGCTATGAGGATCCGCGCGGTCCGGCGCGTGTTGTTTCGCGGATCGAAGACCCACCATCGCCCGTCGAGGAACACTTCCATCCAGGCCGCAAAATCGCCCGCGGGGTGTGGCTCCGGCTCACCGATATCGCTCAGGTAGCCCGTGCAGTATCGTGCAGGAATGTTCATGCACCGGCAGAATGTTATCGCAAGATGGGCAAAGTCGCGACAGACGCCATGCCGGGTGGACAGTGCCTGTGATGCCGTGCGCGTCGCATCGGCCTTCATGTAATCGAACCTGATCGTCTGGTGGACGTGGTCACAGATGGCTTGGACACGTGCCCAGCCCGGGATGGTGCCTTCGAAGAGCTGCCATGCCTCCTCGGATAGGATGTCGGTGTCGCAGTAGCGGCTACCCAGCAGGAACACGAGCGTCTCGAATGGCAGGTCTTCGACGTTGTGTTGCTGCGCCGCCGGGGACGTCGGGTCGGGCTGCCCGGTATCGCGGAAGATGCCGCTGCTGGACAGGGTGAACTCTCCAGCCGGTGCCAGCATCCGCGTACACCAGTTGCCGAAGCCGTCGCGATAGCTTTCAAGCGAGACGCTGGGGGACGTGACAAGATAGTCCGCCTGCTCGAGATCGCCGAAGCGCGAGTAGTGGACGTTCAGCATCGCGATCAACGGTGTCGGCTGCACGAAATCATACTGCAGGCGGCACCCTATTCTAACTCGCATTTGGATCTCCTTGGCGCCGCATGTGCGCGGATGGTGTTGCGGGAACTTGCGCCGGAACCGAGCCATCGCGGCGGTTTTCCGGGTGATGCGAGGGCCGAATGTGTATCAGGGTGCGAGCGCGGTCAGGCAGGCCTTGGCTGCGTCCGGGTCCGATTTCTCAGCGCCGGGGATCGTCTTCCAGACTGCTGAAATACATGCACCTTCTCTGCATTGGGAGCGAGGGCGCGGATTGTTCGCACCTTCGCATCGTACCTTGCACCATCATCGGACCCTCCCAGGTGAACCCGAGCATCGCAAGAGCAACAGGCCCCGGCACTCCAAACGCCTCGCTTGATCCAGGAGGCAGTCTTCATAGTTCGGTCCCCCATGGAAGTGAGCGCATGCCCCACCGCTCTTGGTGAGAATGCCTCACTGGTGTTAGGGCATCGATGAGGGTCGCGCGCTTACACATGTTAGCGGCTTCTCGCGGGGCAGGTCCGCGGGGCCGAATAGCTGTTGGCGCGCGGGCCCGCATAAAGGATCGGCAGTTTGCAAACCTTGCGTCGCCGCGAAAATCCGAAAACCCGCGACATGTGCGCCATGGAAACAAAAGATTAATGGTTGGCGAAGCGCCCGATCCAGGGATGCTTTTTGGTGCTTTAGGGCCGAACGCGCCAAAAGAAATCGGGCAACTCTCGGGTCTTGGTTCCGTCAATTTAAGGCCACTGTCCAATGCGCGGCCACACCGGATCATGCTCCGGAGAGCAACGGCCCTTCTTGGTCCAAGTAGGTCGGATCAAAATCCGCGAGCGTCACCAGCCCGTCGTAATCCTCGAACGACACGTGGCCGTCTCGAAAGGTGACCAGCCCTTTTTCCCGCAATTGCCGTAGAACGCGATTCACATGGATGGCACTCAGACCCAGGGCATCCGCCAGGTGGTACTGCGTCAATGGGCAGTCATATCCATCTCGCCCTCCCAGCCCGACCAGCGACAGACGGGCCGCGAGTTCCAGAAGGAAATGCGCCATGCGCGCCGCGGCATCACGCCGACCGATCCCGACAAGGTGCTCGACCACCATGGCCTCGTCCCGCGAGGCAGCCCAGAATATCGCGGTCGCCAAGCGCGGCATCTGCGTGAGGAGTTTCAGAAGATCGTCCGACAACACCTCGATCGCCTCGATGTCGGTGATTGGTTCGAAACTATGGTCTGACGTGCGAAGAAGGACGCTTCGCAGGCCGAGGAAATCTCCCGGGATCTGGACATCGACGATCTGCCGGGTACCGTCTGCCTGAACCTTGTAGGAACAGGCCCATCCGGCGGCGAGCACGTAGGCCGCTTGCCGCGATTGCCCCTGATAGACGAGGTCTCTCCCGACCGAAAAGGACCTGCGACGCTCATGGAGGCGCTCAAGCATCGCAGTCTCGCTTTCATTCAATAGCGCGAACGCCGACAGCTTGCGGGTGAGAGGGCTGTCTGTTCCGGCAGTCATTGGCGCCTCACTGGGTTCAGAATTTCGTGACCCCAAAAAATCGAACTGACTGCTTCAGGTTAGTTCACCATAGCAGCCTATCGGTCAAAGTGCAGACCTACAATCGGACAGCCGCTTTTTCCCGGTTCATGAAGGAGGTAAGATCAAGATGTCTGACCATGTCGAATATCTCGGCGTTGCCGCGGTCTCCATTTGCGAAGCACTCCTGTTGGCCCTGAAAGAGAGCGACATCCTCCCCGACGGCGAGATAATGGGAGTTTTGAAGGATGCCGCCGCGACACATGAAAACGCGGCAAAAGCGTCCCAGCAGCCAGCCGTCATCGAAATGCACCGCGAAGTCGCGTCGGTCATCAACCGCATGATCGCCGGCCGAGCGACGATCATCTTCCAGGGCTGAACTCGCGACCCACCGTGTTCGAAGAGACAAAACGGTGCGGTTTCATCAGCGGAATCGATCAGGCTGAGCGAACGGCGGCTTAGACTGGCCGCGCTGCGGCATGCGGAACCGGTGCCGAAGGTCGGCTTGGGGCCCGAGAGCGACGGGTGCTGCGGTCCGCCAGGTGTACGCATCGCTGCTCTGCCGCAAGCCCGCATCGAGCTGACCTTCTCGGCCTGTCTGGATGCTGCATCGCGTCGCTTGGTCATGCGAAGGCCGTGAGGCTCACCATTCCCCCGGCCTTGCTCTTGGCACCCAATACTGCAACCTTGCCTGCGAGTGCATAAGGTCCGAATGATCGCGCCACAAGCGCGCCCGACCGCGCAGGGAAACCAGAGAATGACCTATATTTCCACTCAGCGCCAGGTTGACAGCTACAGTCTCAGTTTCACTGCAATGCAAGCGTGCCATCTTGATGCCTTGCATCGCCTTTCAGCTTGTGTGGGCTGGCCCCACCGTCGGTCCGATTGGGCGACGAACCTCGAGACAGGCGTTGGGATCGTTGCAGTCGACGAAATGCAGCGCGTGCATGGCTCGGCAATGTGCTTTCCCTACGGCGATGGGGCCGCAGCGGTCGGAATGGTCATCGCAAATCCAAAGCTCCGCTCCTCGGGCCTAGCCGACATGTTGGCACGGGAAGCCGTAGAACGAAGTGGCAGCCCAAGGGCGTTCCTCAATGCCTGCCAGGGCGACGTACTGTTCTATCGCGGGCTCGGCGCGAAACGAGGAGAGCAGGTCTTCAAGTACGAAGGTGTGCTGAAGGTCAACTTGGTGGCCTTCTCCCCGATCCGGGATTTCGCCCCTGAAGATTTTCTCAAAGTGCTGGAGCTCGATCAAACGTCCTACGACGCCGACCGATCTGCGGTTTTGTCGGGGCTGCTGGCAACATCGGATATTCGGGTGATCGAGCGTGCGGGGCAAGTTGTTGGCTTCGCAATGCGGCGAAGGTTCGGACGAGGCTACGTCATCGGGCCGATCACGGCGGAGCTCGGAAGCGACGCAGTCGCGCTCGCGACGTCCCTGCTGGCCGACCTCAAAGGCCAGTTCGTCCGGATTGATACGCGCCACACCGACGGGGTGTTCCAGCGATTTCTCGGCTCCTTGGGGCTTCGGTGCAAACCGGACGTGGTGACAATGACATTCGGTCGGAGCCCTCGGATCGGCTCCCCCATCGGCTACGCTCTTTCGAGCCATTCGACGGGGTAGAGAAGAGACACGCGCTGCGCAGGCCTTACTCACTCGTCCGGAGTGAATAGCGATATCGAATTCCGGTCGGTCGAATATGCTTCCCGGCAAAGTCGAACTACCGCGCTCTACGGCAGCTTTGTCCGCAATGCCGAACGCTGATCATCGGCTATGCTGCGCCGAGGCACGAACGGCCGCTTCCGTGAAGTCGCTCCGCAGCGCCCATCAGAACATCGAATGTCCGTTCTGGGCCGGGAGCGGCGGGCGCGGCTGCCCGACATGTGTATGGCTCGCTGCACTGCCGTAAGCCCGCCCCGAGCCCATGCTCGCCTTCCCTCTGTCACGTCTTTGCTGCGAGTGCATTCGGGCGTACGGCCTACGAGCGGTCTTTGGTTCGCGACGCCGCACCAAGCTTCGAGCGCGAGCCCCCGCTGAGGCCCGCTCTCTGTTGAAGACTGGATTACAGTTCCACGCCGGCGCAGAAGTCGCGATGGCGGTGGCAAAGCGAGGCTGGCCAGCCACCAGGACTTGAACATCCTGCATCAGATTTCATGTCGCGCTTGACTGTTGATACGCAGTTACTCTGACAGGGTGTTCTTGAAGACCACTCCGTCCTTCATGATCAGGTCGAAATTTGTTTCAGGGTCGGCAACGAGATCGAGGTCTTCCAGGGGATTGCCATCGACAAGGATCAGGTCGGCGTAGGCGCCCTCCGCGATCACCCCGAGCGGCCCCTCTTGATAGGGATTTCGCGCCCCGCTCAAGGCCAGCAGTTCCGCGTTTTCCGAGGTCGCGATCTTCAGCGTCTCGAAAGGGGTGTACCAGCGGCCGAGCTTGCTCAAGAACTTGCCCTGCTTTGCCGCGACGGCCGGATCGAACAGAATGTCGGTACCGAAGGCCACTTTCACATCGAGCCTATTGGCAGTCTCATAGGCGGTGTCAGTTCCGTCGGTGACGCGGATCCATTTCTCGGTACTCACCGGATCAGCAAAGGTAAAGGCATCCTCGTCGTTCAGGAGCGGCTGTATGGACAGCCAGACACCCTTGTCCGCCATCATCTGCAAGGTCTCTTCGCTCAGCAGGAAGCCGTGCTCCACAGACTTGATGCCGGCCTCGATGGCGATCTGCGTCGCACGGTCGGTAAAGGTGTGGGTTGCGACATAGGTGCCCCAGTTTTCGGCCACCGTCACGGCGGCGGCGATCTCTTCCGGGGTGTACTCGCTCACGTCCAGCGGGTCATAAAGCGATGAAACACCGCCGCCGGTCGCGATCTTTATTTGGCTTGCACCCATTCGAAGGTTTTCGCGAACGCGCAGCGTAACCTGGTCCACACCGTCGGCCCTCATCGCGATGCCGTTGCGCTCCAGGTAGCTGAGCGCATCGGGATCATCTGTCGGGACTGATGTGTAGGGGTTAAAATCGGCATGTCCGCCGGTCTGCGAGATCATCGTGCCAGAAGGATAGATGCGCGGACCGGGATAAACCCCCGCATCGATCGCTTTCTTGATGGAGAACGGGTTGCCACCGACATCGCGCACCGTGGTGAAGCCGCGCAGCAGCGTGGCCTCAGCCGACTTGGTCCCCATGATGACCATGTGGGCGAAGTCAGACTGAAACAGTTCCGCCTGAGGAATGGAGTTGAATAGGACGTGCCAGTGGGCATCTATGAGCCCCGGGATCATCGTCCGGCCGCCCCCGTCAATAACGGTGACACCCTCCTCATCGAGCGGCTCTGCCGAGACCAACTTGATCAGGTTTCCCTCGACCAAGACATTAGCGTTGGTGATCAGCGCCTCGTTCACCCCGTCGAAGACATTGACGTTGGTAAACAGCAGCTGCGGGAACGCATCTTGCGCCACCGCAGGGGATGTGCTCAGCGTGCATGCGAGTATGGCCAGAGGCCCTTTCGTCGAAAGCATTATTTCCTCCCTTTCCATGTTCCAAATCAAGTTTTATATCGCCTATCCGCGCTGCAGGTATCTCCAATAGTGGGAAGTGGACGGCACAGTGATTGCCCCAAATAGAAACGAATGCCGGCATAAAATTGATAATAGCTCCACTAATTTCCTGGATGCACTCTTATAGGTACTTCGCAAGGGTTTCCTCCCTGCGAGAAATTAAGCAGCAAACGAGAAAAGCGCAGCGCGCCTCGACGCCCCGCGTACGGTGCCGTAACTCCGTACTTGAGCCGGTGCTTTGATTGAGATCAAGCTTGCTCAGTTAAAAGCACCATGATGCGCGTGCGGCGAGCGGCAGCAAAGTCCCGCAAAGCGTAACGTAGCCGTAGAAAAATGCTGCGCGACGCATGAATGACTGTTTCCGTGAAGCTGCGCCGCAGCGAGGTCGTCCAGCCCCAAGGTCGGGTTAGGGCCGACCGCTGACGACCGGCCCGGCCTATTAGCGTTCCAGCGCTTCCGCGATGGCGAGCGCATCTCCGAGCCGGACGCCGAGGTGGCGCACAATCCTCTCCATCGTCGTGTGGTCAAGCACCGCTGACCTCAGCATCCTTGGTCTGCTAGAAGGGCCTTGTAAAAGGTGCAGGAGCCGGGGGTGAGTCAAGGGAGGTCATGCCGTCGGTACGGTTCCGCCATCGATCACATATTCGGTGCCCGTTATGGTCCCGGCGCGGTCCGACGCGAGGAAGGCGATCAGGTTCGCGATCTCGCCAGGTTGTGACGGACGCCCGATCGGCACCCCGCCCAGCGAGGCCATGATCATGCGCTTGCCCGCGTCCACGTCGACCCCGTGCTCCGCCGCAAGGCGTTTGGCCAGCTCGACCGAGGACTCGGTTTCGATCCAACCCGGAGAGACGCGTACAACCCTCACCCCCTTTGGCGAGACCTGCTTCGACAGGCTTTTGCTGTAGGTGGACAGGGCCGCCTTTGCGGCGGCATAGGCGGTTGTCGCCTCTGGCAGCGGCAGTTCGCGCTGGATAGATGTGACGTGGATCACGACGCCGCTGCCCCGCGCCTCCATCTCGGGAACCAGCGCGCGGTCAAGGCGGACCGCCGGCATCAGGTTCAGGTCAAGGTCGCGCCGCCATTCGTCGTCGCCAAGTGCCCTGTAGCCGCCCGCGGGCGCCGAGGAGCCGCCGAGCATGTGGACGATAATATCGACGCCACCCAGCTTCTCGCGCACGGCCTGAGCAACCTCGGCGCAGCCCTCAGCCAGGGTCAGGTCCGCCGCCACGAAACGGTTTTCCGGCATCTCTGGTGGCCTTGTCCGCGCGGTCGCCAGGACGTCGGCGCCAAGCTCCTTGAACAGGGCCACGGTCGCGCCTCCGGCGCCGCGCGTGCCCGAGGTGACGAGGGCCCGCTTTCCCTCGAGGGTCAGGAAGGGGCTCATGGCACGATCTCCAGTTCGGCGATCTTGCCCCCGCGAAGGACGAAGAAGTAGCGCAGGTCGATCGGGCTTCCGGGGAAGGTCCCGACGACGTGGCTGGTGACGATCGTGCGATGACGGTCTTCGGCGATGTCGAACGGCTCTGCGGTGTAGGTGTATTGCGTGGAGGCATTGGCCCTCCACTGCCGGATCGCTTCGCGCCCCTCGTAGGTATTGCCTTCGTCGATGACCGTGGCGTCCTGCGTGAAGCCCTCGGCGATCGCCTGCGCGTCGCCTTTCTTGTCGGCTGAGAAATAGGCGTCAATCGCCTCTGGCAGTTCGATACTCATGGCGAGTCTCCTGTCTGAATAGGGATCAAGGGTCGCTGCCGATCTCGCCGCTCGAACTCTCGGTCCGGGTCGGGACCGGCGCCCTGAGCATGAAGTTAGGGCTTTGACACTCTGCGGATAAGCGGGATTAATCCGGATGTGGAATTTGAATTTTCGGGATAATGGCAACCTACAAGCTGGCTGATTTCGACGCGGTTCTGGCGATTGCCCGCAGGGGATCGTTTCGGGCGGCTGCGCTGGACGTTGGGATGTCTACAAGCGCGCTCAGCAGCGCGGTCTCGAAGCTTGAGGAGCAACTTGGCGTGCGGCTATTCAATCGCACGACGCGCAGCGTGTCGCTGACCGCTGCCGGACATCGCTTCGTCGAGCAGGTCAGCCCGGCGCTCAAGGACATTCATGGCGCGATCGACACGGTCCGCTCGCAGCAGGAGACGCCCACCGGCATTCTGCGCATCAACTCCTTCGCTACGGCGGGTCGGGAGATCCTGGCGCCGCTCGTCCTCGAATACCTGCGGCGCTTTCCGGGGGTCCAGATCACCTGGTGACCGAAGGCAACCTCGTCGACATCGTGGCAGACGGTTTCGATTTTGGGGTGCGCAGCCAACCCCTTGTGCCAAGCGACATGATCGCCATCCCGCTCGGGCCTGCGCGGCGCTACGCGGTCGTTGCGACACCCACCTATTTCGAAAGCCGGGAACCGCCCAAGGTGCCTTCCGATCTGATGGCGCATGCCTGCATTCGGACGCGCCTGCCGAACGGCGCCCTCTTTCGATGGCACTTCGAAGCCGAGGGCCAACCGGTCCATGTCGATGTCGAAGGCCCGATCACGCTGGACGAAGCCAGCCTCGCGCGCATTGCCGTGCTTGATGGTCTCGGTATCGGGTACTTCATGGAGTCGGACGTGCGAGAAGATATCGAGACGGGGAGGTTGGTGCGTGTTCTCGACGCCTGGACGCCGCCGCTGGCGCCGCTTTGCCTATACTATCCCAGCCGGCGCAATCCGCCGGCGGCTTTCAAGGTCTTCGTCGATCTCGCCCGGGAGCTCGCGCGATCCTCAAGGCCGAGGTGAAGGCGTCGTGTTTATCCCGTCGCAAAAGCAAGCAGTGGGAGTCCAACATCAGAGCAGCGAACGATCGAGAGGTCCCTCACCGCTGACCTTCGCGCATCCGATTTTGCCGCGCAATGTGCCGAAAGGCTGGTCCGGGAAAGCTGCGGTGCAGCGATGACCACCTGGCGAATGTCGCCTGTGGGCCGAGAGCGACGGGCGCTGCAGCCCGCCATGGGTACGGCCTGCCGCAGCGCCGCATGACCGCCTCGAGCCCTTAGCGGAAGCGCCAATTTCTCGCTGCACGCGCACGTAGCGGAACGGCTGCTGCGCTGCCTCAGATGGTTTCGCGGCGCCGCAGCTAAGACCTCGGACATTCGTGCTTGATACAGCGAAAGCCCGAGGAGGAAAGATCGGATTGTCGGCCGAACCGGTATGGGCGTGTTAAGACCTGCCGGAAAACTTTAGCTGCCCGAGTAACGTGACACTCAGCCTGTGAATTGCATCAGCGGACGCAGCGCCGTCTCGACCCTTTCGCGGTCTGCTGGCTGAAGCGCCAGGATCGGGCGCGGGGGTGTGAAAGTTGCAAATCCAAGGGTCTCGGCGATTGCGAACATCACGCGGAAACTCCCGAACTCCCGGAACAGCGCCCAAAGGGGAGCGAAGGTCATGTCGATGCGCTCGGCTTCGGTCGCATTGCCCGTCCGGACCGCACGGGTGAGCGCGAGTGCGGGTTCAGGCAAAAGACCGGCGATCACGCTATACCAGCAGGTGCCCCCGGCAAGCAGAGAATCTTTCGCACCCCAGTCGCCACTGTATCCGATCACAAACCCCTCCGGTGTCATGGCCCGCAGGCGCTGCATCTCGCCCGCATAATCGCCATCCGCAGGCAGTGGCATCTTCACCGCGGTCACATTCGGAAGCTTCGCCAATCGCGCGATCAGGTTCAAGCTGAAGGTGAATTTCGTGGTGCCCGGGTTGTTGTAGATGCACAAGGGGAGCCCACCCGCCGCAGCGACGGACTCGAAGTGTCGGAAGACCTCTTCCTCGGTCAGCGGTTGGTAGGACATAGGCGCAAGAAGTAGGCCGTCCGCGCCGGCTTTCTGGGCATCCCGCGCGAGCTCCTCGGCGACATCGGTCGTAAGGGCGCCGATACCGACGATGAGCGGCGTCCGGCCCGCCACGCTTTCCACGGCGGCGCGGAGAGTGCGCTCGCGCTCCTCCACCGTCAGGTATGCGTATCCGCCGGTGCTACCGAGTAGCCCGATGGAATCCACACCAGCTGACACGATCCGCTCAAGGAAGCGTTGCAAAAGCTCGGGCTTTAGCTTCCCTGAATCGTCGATTGGGGTAAGGGGAAAGGCCGATAGGCCAGTGAACAGGGTCAAGGGGTTCCTCCTTTAGACGCGTGAGAAGAGCAGGCGCAGGCCGGCGAAACCAAAGAAGGCGGCAAGGACGCCTTCGATTCCGCGCCGGGCGCGCCTGTAGACGCGGACCATTGGTGCCGTCGAGAACACGAGCGCATAACCACCGAAAATCGTTACGCTCAGGATCGCGCAGCCGGCCAAAATGGTGCTCACGTCACGCCAGGATGCATCTGGACCCAAGCCAAGGGTGACGAGGGCGATCCATGCCAGAACCGCCTTCGGGTTGGCCAAGTGCATGATCAACCCATGACGGTAGAGTATCGCTGAGGACGGAGCAGTATCAGTGCGCGCGGGCATGGATGAAGTCGCGGTATCGGGCGTCATCGCGCTTCGGGCCGCCCGTACCGCGAGGTACAGCAGGTATATGCCGCCGAAGATCTTGAGGACGATTAGAGCGTCGGCGTAGCGTGCGAGCAATCCGGACACACCGGTGGCAGCAGATATCCCCCAGATAAGCGATCCAGAGATGACGCCCGCGGCCAGTGCCAGCCCGGCTTTCCGACCGTGGTTCATCGCAACGCCCATGATCCGGAGGTTGCTCGGCCCGGGGCTCCCGGCCGCGATGACGTAGGCGGTATAGACGACGAGCAGGTGGTTGATGTTTTCCATCACAGGTTCCCTTGGTGGCACGGAACTCGTCGGGCGAGGACGGCACCGCATATTCTTCCGCAAGCATCCTGCATCAGGAGCGGTTCAACTCCCTTTCGAGCACCGCCATTGAAAACTCTACCGGCTCGTCTCCGACGCATGCGTAGCTGTGCGGGCTGTCGGTCAGAAGCCTGATGGCTCCGCCCGCATCCAGGCTGATCGATTGGTTTCCGACCGTCACCACGAGGCGTCCGCGACTGACTGAAACAAGCTCACGCGTGCCAGGGCTGTGTGCGTCTGCCTCGTAGGTCTCACCGGGCACGAGGGTCCACGACCAGAGCTCGAACATCGTCGAACCAGTGATAGCGGCATCGAGCCTTGCTGCGCTCCCGGCGACCGAAGACCAGAGAACCACTGGCGTTGTCCTTTCGATCGGTTCCTCCGAAACCTCAGAAGCCGGATCAGCCAGAAGATCCGTAACGGAGAGAGACAGGGCTGCTGCCAGACGGCATAGCACACCGATGCTTGGATTGGCCTTGCCCTGCTCCACAGCTACAACCGTGCCCTTTGAAAGACCTGCTCGCTGCGCCAGCGCATCAAGGGTGAACTGGCGCGCGCCTCGGAGCGCGCGAACACGCTTCGCAAGCGTATCACCCAGCTCCCGTTCGATGTTTTCGGACATCGCCGCATCGGTCATTATATTGACTTCCCTCATCTCGATACCTATAGTCAATATAATGACCAAGATGAGGTGGCAACTACTATCGCTCAGCGAAGCCTTGGGGCCACCTCTTGCACATCGAAACCAAAGCGATTCACGCAGGACGGAGGTTCGACCCTTTGACCGGAGCGGTGTGGATACCACTGCATACACCCAACTCAAACCTTCCGAGATACCCTTTGCAAATAGTCCCGCTGATCGCCCCGGATATCTGGACTCGGCATCCGGATTTTCACCTCTTCAGCATTACCGTGCGCCAGGCGCAGGTTCAGGCAGCTGCAAGCCCAGCTCTTTCCGATCTCTTGGAGGAGGCAGAAGCTTCGGTCATGCAGGAAAATGCCGAGCGTGACGCTCATATCGCTGCGTGGGGCGAAGCCTATCGCGGATTTGGAGCCAAGCCGAACCGAACGCCCTGTTCGGCTGCTGCGTTGCTCAAGCGCAGCCAGAAAGACGGCGCGCTTCCGCGAATTTCTCCTCTGGTTGACGCTTACAATGCCATCAGCGTGCTCTACGGAGTCCCCGTTGGCGGGGAAGACCTGGATCGATACTCCGGCAGCCCGCGCCTGGTAGTAGCGAGTGGGACGGAGCCTTTCGACACCAACCAAAATGGGGAGAAGATCATTGAACACCCGGATGCTGGCGAAATCGTCTGGTGCGACAATGAGGGGGTCACATGTCGCCGTTGGAACTGGCGGCAAGGCCGGCGCACAATGATCACTGCGGAGTCGCGCTCCCTATGGCTTGTCCTTGAAGCACTCGGGCCGATGGCACCGCCCCGGCTTCAGGAGGCCGGCACACGTCTGACGGATGTGATCACCGATCTTTGCCCTGAGGTGGAAATAGCAACATCGCACGTCGACCGGATCACGGCGGTCCAATCGGCCCAAATGAGTTGATCCAATGTATCGTCCCGCAAAATCGTCTGAGACTGACCATGAGACCCTCATCGGCATGATGCGCCGCATTGGCGTCGCGACCTTGGTGACCCCCACGCCCGAAGGCATCCATGCCACCCAAGTCCCTGTCCTGATCCGCGAAGACAATGGCCGAGGAATGATCTTGGCGGCACACGTCGCGCGAGCCAATCCGCATTGGCGCGGCGGTGCATCGACGCAGAGCCTTGCCATTTTCCAGGGGCCGCATGCCTACATGTCGCCGCAGTGGTATCCGAGTAAGCAGGAGAGCGGCAAGGTTGTGCCAACCTGGCTCTACGTCTCGATCCATGCGCATGGACGGCTGACCGCCATTGAAGACGCTTCATGGCTGAAACAGCAGATCGAAGAGTTGACCAACGTTCATGAGGCCGGAAGGGAGACTCCTTGGAAGGTCTCGGACGCGCCGGAGAGCTACATCGCCAGCCTTTCGCGAGGGATCGTCGGTTTGGAATTCGCGGTCGAGCGACTGGAGGCCACCTGGAAACTGAACGAGGAAGAAAACCTTGCCGACTTGGACGGCACTCAGCGTGGCCTGGAGGGTGGCGGCCCTGCAGCCATTGAACTTGCCGAGGAAATCGCTCGTCGCAAGCTTCTGTGAGTACTAAAACCCAAGAACTGATACGGCCCCGAATGACGGCTTCGGCGATCCGCGCCGCGGCGCAGCCCCCTCGGCTGCTGCGCCTGCGAGCATCTCCATCGCTATGTTGCAACTGCATCGGATAACTGCTGAACGGCAGCTTCAGTCCGCACTGCCGACGTAGGATCGTTGGAAATGCTGCGCCGGGGCCCGAATGGCCGCTTTGGTGAAGCCGCGCCGCGGCGCCCACCAGGACACCGAATGTCCGTTGAGGGCCGAGAGGAACGCGCGCTCCTGCCCGCCATGTGTACGGCACGCTGCACCGCCGCAAGCCCGCTCGAAGCCTTTTCCAGTCGCGCCGACTACCTATCATGTTTCGAATGCCGATTTTTTGGATGCGTCGGAATTGGCGCTATATGCACATCACCCGATGAAACGCGAAGGAGGCGCTTGCATGGCCACCGCCGGAAAACAGCTGTTCACCACGCTCGAGGCCGACGGCACACTGACCGTCGCGCTTGAAGACGTTTCATTTGCCGACCCCACCCACAACCAGGTGCTGGTGCGGATGGAAGCCGCGCCGATCAATCCCTCGGACCTTGCCATTCTCGTCGGCGGCGCCGACATGGAGAACGCGGAGTATATGCCGGGCAAGTTCGTGGCCCGAATGCCCGAGGCGGCAAATGCCGCGTCGAAGGCGCGTCACGGTTTGAAATTGCCCGCTGGTAACGAAGGCGCAGGCACGGTCATCGCCGCTGGCGACAGTGATGCTGCGCAGGCGCTGGTGGGGCAGCGCGTCTCCTGCGTCCCGGGCAACGCCTACAGCCAGTATTGCCTCTCCGACGCGGACATGTGCCTCCCGCTGGGCGAGCATTCCGTCGAAGAAGGCGCCAGCGCCTTCGTCAATCCGATGACCGCCCTCGGCTTTGTGGAGACTGCCAGGGCCGACGGACAGAACGCCATCCTGCACACTGTCGGGGCCTCGAACCTCGGCCAGATGCTGACGCGCATCTGCGCAGAGGATGGCATCGGGCTGGTGAACATCGTGCGAAAGAGCGATCAGGTGGATCTGCTGAAGGGGCTTGGCTCCGAGCATGTGGTCAACTCTTCCGAAGACGATTTCATGGACAAGCTGACCGACGCAATTCGTGAGACAGGCGCCTTCTACGGCTTCGATCCCGTGGGGGGCGGCACGCTGGTAGATACCGCATTTCGGGCGATGGAGAGGGTCGCAAGGGAGCAGATGGCCGAGTATTCGCGCTACGGATCGAACCAGCCGAAACGCATGTTCATCTACGGCCGGCTCGACACCAGCCCTACCATCCTGACACCCAGCTACGGGTTCGGCTGGACCTTATCTGGCTGGCTTCTGTTCCCATTCTTGCAGTCGATTGGGCAGGAGACCATGGGCCGGATGCGCCAGCGCGTACGTGACAACCTCACCAGCACCTTTGCCAGCAGCTACAAATCTCGCGTCACGTTGGAGGAAATGCTGACCAAGGACGCCGTGCTGGACTACCGCGCCATGCGCACGGGCGAGAAATACCTCGTCACGCCCTGGGCCTGACCCGCAGGGCAGAGAGGCGCCGCCCGTCGCCGGGCAGCGCCACATAAGGTTACAGAAGCTCGAGGACCTTCTTCGCCGCCGCCTCCGACGAAGCCGGGTTCTGCCCGGTCACCAGCCGGCCATCGGCCACGGCATGAGGCTGCCAGTCGCCGACGCTCTCGAAGTCAGCCCCGAGTTCACGCAGCTTGGTTTCCAGCAGAAACGGCACCGCCTCTAACAGCCCCACGGCCTCTTCCTCGCTGTCCGTGAAGGCCGTGACCTTGCGGCCCTTCACGATGGGATCGCCATTCGCATCCACGACCTTGGCAAAGGCCGCCGGACCATGACAGACCGAGGCGACGACCTTGCCGCTGTCCCAGGCCTTGCCAATGACCTTGGCTGCAAGCGGGCTTTCCGCTAGGTCAAACATCGCGCCGTGGCCGCCCGGAATGTAGAGCGCGTCGTAAGCGGTGACGTCCTCGTCCTCGAGGCGGCCGGGGTTGGACAGAAGCGCCGTTGCTTCCTTATCTGCGCGGAACCTGGTGACCGAGGCCGGGGCCTCCTCACCAGTCACGTCGGAATTCGGGTCAATGGGAACAGGTTTGCCGCCAAGCGTCACCAGCGTGACCTCGTGGCCCGCATCAAGGAAAGCGTAATACGGGCTCGCCAACTCTTCGTACCAAACGCCGGTGGGGTTGCCGGTATCGCCAAGGACATCGGCCGCAGTGGACAGGATCAGAATACGTGCCATTTTTCAGGTCTCCTTGCGTTGTCTCGGAACGTCCCGCGAGGGTCACTGCAGGAACGTCTCCGCAGTGATATGGGACGAATTTGCAAATCGAGAAATTGATGCGCAGCATGTCAGATATCGGTAAGCTGGACACATGACCCCAGACATATCTCTTCTTCGCGTCTTCCACGCCGTGATGGAAGAACGCAATGTCACTGCTGCGGCGCGACGCCTCGGCCAGTCGCAAAGCACTGTCAGCACGGCGCTTGCGCGGCTGCGCGGCGCCTTGGGGGATGAGCTTTTCCTGCGCGCCAGATATGGCGTCGAGCCGACCGAGAAAGCGTTGCAGATCGCGCCGGACGTCGCGGCCGGGCTGGACCGGCTCGAACGGGCGTTCCGTGCCGCCGAGCCTTTCGACCCCGCTCAAAGCACGCGGCGCTTCCGGCTGTTGCTGGGTCCTTACGCGGAGGTCGTGCTCGCCCCGCCTCTGGCCGCCGCCTTCGCGCGTCACGCCCCCAAGGCGGAGCTCGAGATCGCCCCGATCGGCCCGGACCTGGATCCGCGCTCCCTTGCCGGGCAAAGCTTCGATCTCGCCATTGGCCGTTTCTCCCCGCCACCAGAGGACTTAGTTGTGTCGGAGATCTTCAATGACGGCTTCCGCTGCATCGTCGCTCCTGAGGCTCTGGCAGATGATGCGATCCTGGATCGCGACCTATACGAGCGGCTTCCGCATGTGGTGGTGGCGCCGCCCGGAAAATGGCGCACCGGCTTGCACAAGCTGACCGCCGACACAGGCCTGCGCCGCAACACCGCGGTGCTCGTCTCGCACTTCCTGACGGCGGCCCCGACGGTCGCCCGCGTCGGAGGCATCGCCACGGTCCCTGCGCGCATAGCGGCGATGATCGCCGAACCTTATGGTCTCCGAGACATGCCGGTCCCACTGAACCTTGGCACCTTCCCGACGCAGGTCGCTTGGCACCCACATAACCGGAGCGACGCACGCCACATCTGGCTGCGAGACCTTCTGAACAACATTGCATTCGGAGAAAAGGAGAGGGGCCGAGACACGTGACCACAAAGTCATTGGCAGCTCATTGCGCCTGCCTGCCGTCCCTGTCATGAGCAACGTCTGACCGCGTCGACCGCCTCGCCACCCGGGTAATCCCCAAGACCTGACTGTCAGGGACTCCTGGCGCGGCCTGTAGTGTTGTGCGGCTCAGTGCAGCCGAGCGCGCACGAAATAGGCCAGCACGGACTCCTCTCCCAGCACCCGAAGCGCCTCTAGTCGGTGGAGACCTTCGATCAGCACATAGCCGTCTCCGTCAGGCCGGAGCTGAATTGGGGTGGTCTGCCCGTCCTCCAAAATGCTCTCGGCGAGCTTGTGAACTTTGTCCTCGCAGAGCGTCTTTTTTCGCTTGAGCGGAACCCTAATGGCGCTGATCGCAACGGTGTGCTTTTCCAACATCGGTGGAGCATGGGGCAGATTGGCATCAGGCGCGAGTCCTTTCGAAGCTGGGGCGCGTGTCAATGATGTCCAAGTCATCGGGCGGGCCACCAAACGCAATACGCGCTTTGCATGCGACCAGTGTCACGCCGCGATCTCGCCGTCCCTTGCCTGCGCTGAGCCGACCCACCCAGGTTTTTTGGACAGGGTCGTTTGGTTACTTGAGCCCAAACGCGACCTTTGAATAGCCCCGAGATGTCTATGCGGCGAAGCGGACCTTCACCCCAAGAGCATGGGGCGGCAGTGGTGCGGACATTCCTGCCGTTCGCGGTACACCTACAATGGGCCATGCGGTAACGGATCATCGACTGAGCCCTTCCAAAGCGGAAATTGGATCAAGAAGCAAAGCGTGCCGCCATGGAGTGTAACTCTCTTGGGATGCCGCCCTTGCGACTGTCACCAGTCGACGGCTTGACGGATGACCTGAAACGACGATTCTGGTTCCCGCGCGGGCGCGTGAATGCCACGCGCAATTCTCTGTAGTCGTTCACATTCGTACATTTCCTTTGGCACGCAGTCGGGGCCAGTCTGTTGATCACGAAAAAGTCGCGGGAAACCGGCGATGCATTTGCAGCGCGCAAGTCGAAGGTCTTCCTGTGGCTGACCCTGTTTTCAACGATCAGTGTGCTCTGGCCGGGTCCTGGACTGACACAGGACGCCGCTGAAGATCGGCAACTCAGGATTCTGGCACTCTATTCCGGCTCCAGCACGCTCGCCGCGAACGTGGCGGTGGAGACCGGCATCGCCTCGGTCTTCGAGGCCGCGGCGCGGCAATCGCGATACGAGATATATGGCGAATATCGCGACAGTCAGCGGTTCCCCGGAGCGGAGGCCGAACGGCGTTTCGTCGAGGCGCTCGTCGCGAAATACGAAGATCAGACCATCGACGTGATCGCCACGGTCGGGCCCGAAGCGCTTCCGATCGCCGTGGGGTTGAGAGAGCGGATCGCGCCCGGCGTGCCGGTGATCTACGGCGCCGTGCAGTCAAGCACTCGAGATCAGTTCTCTGGGGTCGATGCCCTCTACGGTGTAGTGTCGACGTTTGACCTGCTTGGGACCCTCGATCTGGCAAGGGCGCTGCAGCCCGACGCGGCGCGTCTGGTGGTCTTCACGGGCTCGGCGGATTTCGACGAAAGATGGAGGGCGATGGCTGCAGACACCCTTTCGGATGTCGCGGACATCAAGATCGAGATGGTCTCTGGGCTTTCGCTGCAGGGGTTCAGGGACCGGGCGGCGACCTTCGACCCATCGACTATTCTCCTGATCCTGAGCATCTTCGAAGATGCCGACGGGCGGCGTTTCGTGCCGGTCGATGCCCTGTCTGCGATTGCCGAGGTCTCAGGGGCGCCGACCTACGGCGTGTACAGCTCGAACATGGGCCGGGGAGTGGTTGGCGGCAGCTATTCGAGTTTCGAGGCGACAGGTGCCGCGATCGCGGAACAGGCGCTGAAGGTCCTCGATGACCCGGACAGAACGGAGCGACGCGTGACGGTCCCAGTTTCCGCGGTTCTCGATTGGCGCCAGCTCAGGCGATACGGCCTCGATCCCGACAAACGCCCGCCCGGCAGCCATCTGCTCTACTACAGCCCAGGGGTCTGGGAGCGCTACAGGATCGAGATCCTCGCAACCGTCGCGATCATCATCATTCAGGCCAGTACCATCGCGGCGCTGATCGTAATGGACCGCAGGCGCCGCCGCTCTGCCGCGGAACTCGCCCAGCGGCGCATGGAGATGGCAAAACTGTCGCGCATCGCCCAGCTTGGCGAGCTTTCCGGGGCGATCGCGCATGAGCTGAACCAGCCACTGACCTCAATCCTCGCCAATGCCGAGGCCGGCTCGGCGCTGCTGGCGCAGCAGCCGCCGGATCTTGCAGAGGTGCGCGAGGTGCTACGCGACATCGCCGAAGACGACCGGCGTGCGGCGGATGTCATCGTCAACCTGCGGCGGCTCATGGGCAATGGCAGCGGCGGGTTCGAGCTGACGGATCTCAACGAAGTGATCCAATCGACCATGCGGCTCGTAAAGAGTGAAATGCTCTCGCGCGGAGTCAAGGTGGACATGCAGCTTTCCCGCGCGGCGCTGCCTGTGAAAGCGGATGTACTACAGTTGCAGCAGGTGCTGCTCAACCTCGTGATCAACGCGGCGGATGCGATGGCCGAACAGGACATGCGAAAGATGACGATCGGGACCGGGCTCGACGCGGCCGGGCAGCGCATGCTGTCGGTGTCCGACTGCGGGCCAGGTCTGCCCGGCGCACTGCGCGACAACCCCTTCAAACCCTTTGCGACCTCGAAATCGCAGGGCATGGGACTGGGGCTTTCGATCAGCAAGAGCATCGCCGAGGCGCATGGCGGAACGCTGCGCTTTGCCAGCAGCACCGCACAGGGCGCCCGCGTCGAGCTGGCGCTTCCGGCACCATGAGCGCCGAGCGGCAGCCGGCCTTCCGAGTTCATATCGTCGATGACGATGACCATGTCCGCCGGGCATTGCGGCGGCTGGTGGCCAGCGCCGGGTTCGATGCCCGCGCGCATCCCAGTGCCGAGGGGTTCCTTGACGACTTCGACCCCGCGGTGCCCGGCTGCGCCATTCTCGACATGTGCCTGCCGCAGCTGAATGGCTTTGTCCTGCAGCAGAGGATAACCGCCCTCCGTCCAGGCTTTCCGGTGGTGTTCCTCACCGGGCGTGGAGACATCGGAATGGGTGTGAAGGCGATGAAGGAGGGCGCCTTCGACTTTCTCACCAAGCCGGTGCAGCCGGCCAAGCTTCTGGCCGCCATTGCCGCAGCCGAGGCTCAGGTCGTCGAGGCGCAGGTCGAGATGCGCGAGGCGGTGCGCTACGAAGAGCGGCTGCAAAGCCTCACCGCGCGCGAGTCAGAGGTGCTGCAGGCGGTCGTCGCCGGCAACCTGAACAAGCAGATCGCGCATGAGCTTGGTCTTTCCGAGAAAACCGTGAAGGTTCACCGCGCCCGGGTGATGAAGAAGATGGGCATGCGCAGCATCGCCGAGCTTGTCCGCGCCAGCGTCACCAAACGCATCGACGCCCCCTGATGTAGGTCCGAAGGCCAACTATGCCGGCGGGGATGCATCCCGTAGACTCGCCCCATGGAGCCGCATCCCAGAACTGTGCTGATCGTCGAGGATGACGCGGGAGTCAGCCGCGCACTTTCGCGTGCGATCAGATCATTGGGGTATCGGGTGTGCGCCTTCGAGAGCGGCGAGGCGCTATTGGCGACCAAGGTGCCTCGGCTGCCCGCGACACTGCTGCTTGATCTGCACCTGCCCGGGATCAGCGGGGCCGAATTGATTGCGGCCCTCTGCATATGGGCACCCGAGCTGCGCATCATCGTGATGACCGGCCGCGACATCGCCGCGGCGCGCGAGGCCTGCGTCGCGGCGGGCGCTGCCTGCTACATCAGGAAGCCGATCTCGCGCGCCGATCTTGCGGCTCTGCTCGAGGCCTGACGCCCCTCTCGGCCGCGTGAGGTAGGTACTTGGTCCAACTGTTCGCATGACGCAGGGGCAATAAGATCGCTTTGCGGTGCAAGACCTGTGTGGTGCCGTCGGTGAGTTTGTTTTGGCCCCCGGGCTGCACCGAGAGAATTACTCTGACAGGGAGACAGTCATGTCACCAGATTTTCGAGTACGTTCATTGCTGATCGGCGCGGTTTCACTCGGCGGGTGGGGCGCACCGCTCGCGGCACAGGAAACCCAGCCGACAGAACCTGCGGAAGCCGCCGCATCCGCCGAAAAGCCGAACATCCTGGTCATCTGGGGAGATGACATCGGCCAGTCCAACATCTCGGCCTACACCCGCGGCATGATGGGTTACCGAACCCCCAACATCGACAGCATTGCAGATGACGGGATGATCTTCACGGACTACTATGGCGAGCAATCCTGTACCGCCGGTCGCTCTTCTTTCATAATGGGGCAGTCGGTGTTCCGCACCGGCCTTTCGAAGGTCGGCCTTCCCGGTGCCGAGGAAGGCATGCAGGTCGAGGATCCGACTATCGCGGGGCTTCTGAAGGACGAAGGCTACGCCACCGGCCAATTCGGGAAGAACCACCTCGGCGACCGTGACGAGCACCTGCCGACCAATCATGGCTTCGACGAGTTCTTCGGCAACCTCTACCACCTCAACGCCGAGGAAGAGCCGGAGAACGACGATTACCCCGGCGAGCTCGTTCTCGAGGATGGCCGCACCTTCCGCGAGGCCTATGGTCCGCGCGGCGTGATCCGCTCTTCCGCAGACGGTGAGATCGAGGATACCGGTCCTCTCACAAAGCAGCGCATGGAGACCGTCGACGACGAGACCGTTGCAGCCGCGCTCGATTTTATCGAGCGGCAGGAGGAACAGGGCGTGCCGTGGTTCGTCTGGTGGTCCGGCACCCGCATGCACTTTCGCACGCATGTCAGCGACGATTTCGAAGCCCAGGCTGAAGAGATCGCGGGACGCAATCTGAACGATTATGAAGCCGGGATGATCCAGCACGACCTGCACATAGGGCAGTTCCTCGACAAGCTCGAGGAACTGGGGATCGAGGACAACACCATCGTCTTCTATTCCACCGACAACGGCCCGCACATGAACACCTGGCCAGATGCTGCGATGACGCCCTTCTGGGGCGAGAAGAACACCAACTGGGAAGGCGCCTGGCGGGTCCCGGCAATGGTTCGCTGGCCCGGCCATATCGAGCCCGGCTCGGAGACGACCGAGATCGTCCACCACATGGACTGGCTGCCTACCTTCCTTGCGGCGGCGGGCAACGAGACGGTCAAGGAAGATCTTCTCGAAGGTGTCACCAACCAATCGCTCGGTCGTGACTACCGGGTCCATCTCGATGGTTACAACATCCTCCCGCTCCTGACCGGAGAGACAGAGGAGAGCCCGCGGAAAGAGATTTTCTACTTCTCGGACGATGGCGATCTGATGTCCCTGCGATACGATGAGTGGAAGATCACCTTCCTCGAGCAGAAAGCCTGGGCGACGCTGCGCGCCTGGATGGAACCCCTGACGCAACTCCGCACTCCGCTGATCTTCAACCTGCGCCGCGACCCTTATGAACGGTCCTATCGGACATCGAACACCTACTATGACTGGTGGCTCGACCACGCGTTCCTTCTGGTGCCAGCACAGCAGTATGTTGCGCGGTTCCTCGAGACGTTCGAGGAGTATCCGCCGCGGCAGGAGGCCGCCTCGTTCAGCCTCGACAAGGTGCTCGAAACGCTCTCGGACGGCCAAGCAGCGTCTCGCTGAGCCAAGCACGAGTCACGTGCTCGGACGTTCGTGCTCCGCGTCGCCCCGAATCCAATCGGGGCGGCGTGATCCAGGATCAGCTACGGCTCAACGTGTGCGGCGGAGCCAGCAGTGGCCCATGAAATATCGGCCCACACTAAGGGTCGGAGTTTAGGCACTCAGCCTGTCTCGAAAGGATTGCTCTATGAGATTCTCAAACTTTGGCTCCGGAACGCTATCGTTGTCCATGGCAGTTTTCGGTACAACACCAGTGCTCGCCGACCCTCTTCCCTCGTGGAATGAGACCGAGGCGAAGGCCGCGATCATCGAGTTTGTGGAGACGGTCACCGACCCGTCCTCCGAAGATTTCGTTCCACAGGCCGCCCGCATTGCCACTTTCGACAACGACGGCTGCCTCTGGGCTGAACAGCCGGTCTACTTCCAACTTCTCTACGCCATCGACGTGCTGAAGGAGAAGGCCGCGAGCGACCCCTCTATCCTCACCTCGGATGCCCTGAAAGCGGGCGCAGAGGGCGACCTCGAAGGCATCCTTGCGGGCGGCATGGAGGGGCTTCTCGAGGTGATCAACGTCTCCCATTCGGGGATCACCGTCGAAGACTTCCAATCCAGCGCAGGCGCGTGGCTGGAAAGCGCCGTACACCCGTCGACGGAGATGCCATTCGGCGAGATGATCTACCAACCCATGCTCGAGCTGCTGAGCTACCTGCGCGATGAGGGGTTCACCACCTACATCGTGTCGGGCGGCGGCATCGACTTCATCCGCGCCTTTGCCGAGGACACCTATGGCATCCCGCCCTGGCAAGTCGTCGGCACCGAGGGCGACACCACCTACGCGGCCGACGGCGGCGTGCCGACCCTGACGAAGAATGGCGGCATCACGTTCCTCGATGACAAGGAAGGTAAGCCGGTCGGGATCATGCGCCACATCGGGCAGCGCCCGATCTTCGCGGCGGGCAACTCGGACGGCGACTTCCAGATGCTCGAATACACCACGGCGGGCGACGGTTCGCGGTTCGGGATGCTGGTCCATCACACCGACGCGGATCGGGAGTTTGCCTATGACCGGGACAGCCATGTCGGTCAACTCGCCCGCGGCCTCGATGAGGGCGAAAGCCGCGGCTGGCTGATCGTCGACATGGCACAGGATTGGAGCAAGGTATGGCCCGGGGAATAATCGTAGGCGCCACGCTGCTGGCCGTTGCCGGGGTCTGCATCGCAGGCTCTGCATTCGCGCAGACCCAGGCAACCGCAAAGCCGAATGTAGTCCTCATGCTCACCGACAACCTCGGTTGGGGCGAGATCGGTGCCTATGGCGGTGGCATCCTGCGCGGCGCGCCGACACCGCGGCTTGATGCCTTCGCCGCCGAGGGAATGAAGCTGCTCAACTACAATGTCGAGCCGCAATGTACGCCCTCCCGATCAGCCTTGATGACGGCGCGGCACCCCATCCGCTCGGGCACAACTAAGGTCGTCTGGGGGCTGCCCTACGGGCTCATCGGCTGGGAGGTCACGATTGCGGAGCTGTTCTCTGACGCGGGCTACCGAACCGGCATGTTCGGGAAGTGGCACCTCGGAGATCAGCCCGGCCGCTACCCGACCGACCAGGGCTTCGATCTGTGGTACGGCATCCCCAACACCACGGACGAGTCGCAATACACCAGCCAATACGGTTTCGATCCCGACGTGGTCGAAGCCCCAAGCATCGTCGAGGCGCGCCGCGGTGAGACCCCGACACCGGTGAAAGACTACACTCTTGAGACCCGACCGCTCATGGATGCGGAGCTTACCGACCGGGCGATGGCCTTCATGGACGAGGCCGCCGCCGCCGGGGAGCCGTTCTTCATCTATCTGCCCTACACGCAGGCGCATCTGCCTGCGCTCCCGAACCCCGAGTTCCGGGGGAGCACCGGCAACGGAGAGTGGGCCGACATGCTCGCCGAGATGGATCATCGCGCCGGGCAGGTCCTCGACAAGATCGACGAGCTTGGGCTGCACGACAACACCATCGTCATCTGGACCAGTGACAACGGCCCCGAGGAGGCCCCAAACCATTTCGGCACCGCCGGCTACTGGCGCGGGAACTACTTCACCACGCTCGAGGGCTCGCTGCGCGTCCCGTTTATGATCCGCTGGCCCGGGCACATCCCCGAGGGCAGGCAGAGCAATGGCATCGTCCATGCGGTGGACATCCTTCCAACGCTTGCGACCGTCGCCGGCTACGAGGTGCCCTCGGACCGGATGATCGACGGCGTGGACCAGATGGCCTTCCTGACCGGTGATGCGGACAGTTCGGCCCGCGAAGGCTTTCCCGCCTACAACGGTGATCGCATGCAGTCGTACAAGTGGCGCAATTTCAAGGTCCATTACTGGCAGCAGGACAGTATGTTCTCGACGCCGGTCCAGCACAATTTCCCGCGTGTCCACAACCTTCTTCGCGACCCGAAGGAAGAATACGGCATCGCTGGTGGTTCCAACGATACCGGCGCACAGAACCTAACCTGGGTGTTTCCGGCCGTGACTGAGCAGGTGTTGGCTTTCCAAGAGAGCCTTGTCGAGGAGCCTCCAGTTCCATTCCCAGCACCGGATGGTTGGACTCCGGAATAGGCAGCGACCGATCCTGAAACGAGCCGCCGAAAGGTCCGCTTTGCATATATGGAAGCGGGGCTGGAAGCCGGCATGGCGAAGCACGGTGCTTGCCGAATGTCGTAAAGGGGCTCGGTGCGGCCGATCGCTGCGCTCAGCCTGAACGGCAGCTTCCGAGAAATGAACCCAGCGGTGCGATGTCCGATTGCTGCGCTTACCAAACGACGCCCAATTCGGCGAGGGCTTTTAGCGCGTGCTGCTGAGATGACGCTGTTCGGCGATGGTAGCACGCAGGTGTTCTCTTCGAGCGCGACGACTACGAGGTCCTGCGGCGATCACCTTGCGGTGCCTCCCAACCCCAACGGATCGCGAGACACTGCGCCTGTCTTAGGTCACCGGCTCCTTGGCCAGCCCCTTGCCGAGGATGGGTCCGGTCGGCAGGTTGGTCGGCGAGCCGCCAGCGGGCTCGAAAGTGATCTCATAGAGCTGCGTGGGATGGGGCTCGGGCAGGCCCTCTATGCTCAATACGCGTGACAGGCCGGTGGAGAGCAGGCCCAGCGAGACGGGAGGTCCGTCGTCTTCGGGTTTGGTCCAGACCTGCATCACCTGGCCCGCGGGCACGTCGGGCCGCTCGAGCAGGGTCACGCGGGTGGTGTTGTCCGGCGCGCTTTCGACAAGCGCGATGGCTTCGCCGCGGTCATCCAGCAGCACCGCCACGACCAGGGGGTCAGATGGCGTGAGCAGCGACCAGCCCAGCAGGCAGCCCAGCAGCAGGCTGGCGGCGATCCCGGTCACGGCGGCGCTGCGCCAGAGGGTCAGGCGCGCGCGCAGCGGGGCAAGGTCGATCACCTCGGCGCCATCCGTTTCAGGCTCCGGCGGAGGCGATGTCTCGTCCGATACATCCAGCCGCGGCGCGAGGCGCTCCCAGAAATCTTCCGGCAGCGGCAGGTCGTCGGCTGTCTCGTCGAGCGGGGCGAAGCGGTCACGCGCGCTTGCAAGCCGCGCCGCCACCTCGGGGTCGCGCGCGGCGAGCTCCTCCAGACGCGCGGTATCAGCCTCCGAGGCGAGCCCGAGGACAACCTCGTCGATCAGCAGATCAAGAGAACGGTCGGTCATGACAGGCACTCCCTCAGCTTGAGCAGGCCGCGCCGGATACGTGCCTTCACCGTGCCCAGCGGCGTTGCCAGCCGCCCGGCGATCTCGCCGTGGCTGTGCCCGAGCACGTAGGAGGACAGGATCGCACGCCGTGTCGCCTCATCAAGCCCTTCTAGGCACCCGCGCAGGTCTGCCGAGCTGGGCAGCCGGTCGAAGGCCGCGTCGACCAGGGCGCCCTCGGAGGCGCGGTCGATTGCCTGCGGTTCGGTCGGCACTTCGCGGTCCTCGCTGCGCAGCATGGTCAGGCAACGGTTGCGCAGGATGGTGTAGAGCCAGCCCTTGGCGCTGCCCCGGCTCTCGTCGAACTGATGCGCCCGGCGCCAGACCAGCACGAGGGCCTCCTGTACCGCATCCTCGGCAAGGTCAACCCGGCCCAGCATGCGACGCGCGACACCGAGCATGCGCCCGCCCTCCGCCGTCATGATGCCGCGCAGGGCGGATTTGTCGCCCCCGGCGCAGGCCCTGATCAAGGCTGCATGATCCGTCACGTGACTTTTTGCTCTCCCTGTGCCGCCCTCTTGCGCTGCGGCAATGGGACTACGGCTAGAGACCGCTTGCAGGCCTGTCAATTTACACGAGATGGCAGGGCCGGATGCGCGCTGAGACGTGGCCGATTTGCGTGACCCGTTCGAGCCGGGCGCAGGCATGCAGCCTGCGCCCGGCATGGACGTAGGGCGAGGCCTCACATCTCCGCGGTCATGAAGGTGATGTCGCGCAGCATCGCGTCGTCGGCGCCTTCGATATCCCAGCTTTCCTGCACGGAGCCATCGTCGAGCGAGACGGTGTGCAACTGACCCGCAGCCACGAGCCATGCGGTGTTGGTGCCCTCGGCATCGGTGGCGATATCGAAGGCGTAGTGCTCCGCGCCCTCGATGCCCAGCTTGCCGACCGCGGCCAGCGTGCCGTCGTTGGGCGAGGTCTGCCGGATCAGCGCGACGATGGTGCTGTCGATGTCGTACATCGCTGTGCTCTCGGGCTTGCCGAAACTGTTGATATAGGCCGCCGCAACGATGGCCGGGGCCTCGCCCGCGTGCATGTCGGCCTCCTCGAAGGCCAGCGAGCCGTCGACTGTCACGGCACCGCTTTCGATGTCGACGCGGTGGTTGGTGGTGCCCGACATGAAGCGCAGCTTGTCGGCCATCGGGTTGAAGTCGACGATCACCGGCGCGCCCGCCTCGATCGGCAGCTCCTTGTCCATGGTCGAGATCACGGTTGCCGCCCCGGTCTCGGGATCGATCTCGACGACCTCAAAGGTGTCGGTGACGCCGATCAGCTGCCCGTTCGAGGGGCGCAGGTCGATGCCCAGCAGCCGGTCGACACCGGTGACTTCCATGGACTCGGTCACCATGGCGGAGCTTGTGTCGATCACGTGCAGCATCTTGTCTCCGCTGAGCCCGATCGCGGTCATCGCGCCATGATCGTCGGCCAGCGCACCGGTGGCGGCGGAGGTGGTGAGCAGCAGGGTCAGGGCGGAAAAGGTCTTGTGCATCGTTCAATCTCCTCAGGTCTCGAGCGCGGCCAGTCCGCGGGCTCGATACTCCTAGGACTCGGGCTCGGGTCCGTTTGGATGCACCTGGAGAAAGAAATTTATTGGCCTGTCGGAAAGCTCTTGTAGGCCAAGCGCCGGAGCCAGCCACGCTGACTAGCGGCAACCAGCAACCGGGTCGGGTGCGCCCGCCGAGTCCAGCCCACAGCGGGCGGCTGCCCTGACCCCAGTCATGATCTTCTCCCGGTCTCTTCCCGAGTGCATTTGTGGAGGCAGGATACGCGTCGCTCTCGGGGGCGGGCAGCGACTCGTGAATACTGCGCCTGCAGGTGACAACCTTTCGGCCACGATGAAGGGGCGCCTCGCGCCCACTTCTGCTCGCTAAGGGATCAGAACTCGACCTCTGACCCGATCGGCAACTTGCGCCCGCCACAGGCTTGACGTCGCGGACGCAAATCTCCGGCGCTTGCTTACTTGGGCACCAGTACATGGTCCACTACGTGGATCACGCCATTCGACTGGTCGACATCGGCGATCGTCACGCGGGCGATCGTGCCGCTTTCATCGTAGACGTAGAGCATCCCGCCCTTCATCCGCGCGGACAACGCATCGCCCGAAACAGTCGTGAAGTTCGCCAGACCGTCCGAGCTCGCCCGTGCCTTCTGTACGACCTTGTCGGCGGTCCAGTCGCCGGCGACCACATGCGCCGTCAGAACCTTGGTCAGCATTGCCTTGTTTTCCGGCTTCAACAGTGTCTCGACCGTTCCGGTCGGAAGCATTTCGAAGGCGGCGTTTGTCGGCGCGAAAACCGTGAACGGGCCGGGGCCCTGAAGGGTCTCGACCAGGCCGGCCGCCTGAACCGCGGCGACGAGGGTCGTGTGATCGGCAGAGTTCACCGCGTTCTCGACGATATTCTTGGTCTCGTACATCGGCGCGCCGCCGACCATCGGGCTTGCGGCAAAGGCCGGGGCCGAAAAGCCAAGGGTCGCGACAAGGCCGAGAGCGAGGGCGGACGTGCATTTGATGTTGGTCATGATGTTTCCTCCAGAATGCGCCGGTTTTGTCCGGGGCTGCAGAGGATACGAAGCCGCGATTGGCCGCGTTGCGCCAAGGCGCAGAAAAAAGTGCCGCTGCGCTAAAGGCTCGGAATCTGCGCGGTTGCCAGCACCGGTCCGCTCGGGCCCGCACCGGGCGATCCGCCCGCCGGTTCCAGGCTGACCGCCAGCACATCGCCTGCGCGCACCTCAGCGCTCACCTCGGTCGTGCGCGGGGCGAGGAGCCCGAGGGATGCGACCTGCCCGTCGCGGATGAGCCACAGTTGGTAGGATCGCCCTTCGGGATCGGGCGCATCGGACAGGCGTCGAAAGACCAGCCGTTGGCTATCGCCGCGGACGGCGATCTGCAGGTCAGGCGCGCTCAGCTCTGCCAGCGGGGCGCCGGGCCGGTACAGAGGCGTGCCCCAAATCGCCACGAGCGCCATAGCGGTCACCACGGCCAGCCCGAGAAGGATCGCAGGTCCGGGCCTCCGCACGGTGCCCCCGGTTGCGCCCCGACTCTGCATTGCCCGACGCAGCCAGCCAAGCACGCCGCCTCGCAGCGGCCCGGATGCCCCGAAAAGCCTGTGCTCGGCTCGGTCCAGCACGGCGGAAGGTGGCACGACTGCTGCGAACTCGACGTTCAGCTCGGAGAAGCGCGCCTGCCACATCTCGACCTCCCGCGCGAAGGCCGGATCGCGGGTGATCCGGTCCTCCGCCCGCGCGCGTTCCTCGGCCGAGGCAAGCCCCAGCACGTAGTCCGCCGCGAGATCGGAGGTCTCGTCTTCCGTCATGCGTCCATGCACTCCTTGAGCTTGCGCAGGCCACGATGCAGCCAGCTGCGCAGGGTGTTCAGCGGGATCCCGAAGGCGCTCGCGATGTCGTCGTAGCTGCGCCCGTCAAGATAGGCGCTCCGGATAGCGGTGGCACGGTCCGTGTCGAGCGTCGCAAGACAATCGGCGATGCGCCGCGCCTCGTCCTTCATCTCGACAAGGGTTTCCGGCCCCGGCCCGGCGTCGGCAACCTCCAGCATGGCCGCATCATTCGAACCGGCGGCCTCACGGCGCAGCGCGGCCGTGCGCGATCGCAGGCGATCGAGGCAATGGTTGCGCGCAACGGTCACAACCCAGGACATCGGCTGGCCGCGCATGGGATCGAACTGATGCGCCTTGCTCCAAAGCTTGACCATAATCTCCTGCAACGCGTCTTCCGCTTCGGCCCTGTCCTTGAGCATACGAAGACAGACCCCGAAAAGTTTCGGGCCGGCTTCGGAATAGAGGTTGCGCAGCGCGGCCCTCTCCCCCTGCGCCATGCGCAAGAGGACGTCAGCCAGCGGTTCCTCGGTCATGGGTCCCCCTCTTATGAGGGCAGGACGCATGCCACACCCAACCGATGTCAAGGAAAACGAAGAAGATGGCCGCCGAGGCCACATAATGCCTGCGTCCTGTCGCCTTGCGTCAGCGTTCGCGATGCCTGTGACGCACAGAGAACCCGCAAGGCCTGTAGGGGACTGGCTTACTCTTGAACGTCGATGTCAGGCTATCGCTGACCAGAGGGGTTCCGCTCCCTGCCATCCAGCAGCTCTGAGCGCGGAAGGTCGGGGCACCGTGGAGACCGACCGGCATTCGGCTTGGCCCTTTTCCTCCCCCCGCCCATTCTGCCCGGGGCAGGCGCCGACACACAGTTTCGCCGCCGAGACGTCGCGCTGGCGCGCTTCAGGACCGTGGATGAACGCTCTTGGTGATCGCGTTCGCCTGCCCCGGCTTCGCATAAGCGCCATTGAGTTGACCGCGCGGCGGAGCGCATAGGATATTCGGCATCTGGCAGACGAACCCTCGTCTACGCCAGGAGTTGATTACCGCACGCAACTGGGCACGCCTTCATGACATTCGTATGCACCGCCCGCGCCTGGAGGCCCGGGGCGGGCGGCGAGACTTCTTCGTTTCGGTCTCATTAGGCTATTCGACGACAGCTACTCCGTAGCCACGCTCGTTCGTGGCCCACGCGATGATCGCCAGCCCCAAGGAACTCAGCGACAGAAGAGCTCCTGCCCAGTTCGGCGACGCAAGGCCAAGTCCGGCTGCTATGGTGGCTCCACCAAGCCAGGCGCCGATTGACCAGGCAGGGAACGGGCTCTTGATGAAGCGCTGTTTGACTTCCATGAAGTCAGAAAGCGTCTCTTCGATGTCCACGTGATAACTGGTGACGTCGACAAGATCGCTCAGATCCAGCCCGGCGATCCGCAGGAGTTCCTTGATGCGTTTCAGGGCCCATTCGGATTGGCCGGCGACGTCTTCTGGAGCACTTCCATCCGGACGAGCACCGACCTGCCCGGAGATGAACAGGAACCCTCTCGATTTGACGGCGGGAGAGAAACCGTATTTTTCGAACGCCGCCCGATAGCCTTCGAACATCTCATTACCTTGTGGTATCTGCAGAACTTCTGGTGCCATGCCTACTTCTTTCGTTTTGTTGCGGAAGGGACGAAACGGCAGAGCTTTCTTTGGAGGAGCCCTGAATCCTCAGACTCACGATGCCACGCTCAGGACTGCGACCCGCTACGGTCGTTGGCGTACCGTGTGCCAGGGGAGAACTTCGAGCCCATGCCGGCCTGCAATGTGTCAGATTTGCGCGGCAATTCTTGTCTTGTCGATGACGGACCAGACGTTCTGTATCTTTCGATCCTGGAACTCGTAGAACACGTTCTCGTCAAAGCAAACCCTTTTGCCGTTCACTGCCATGCCGAAGAGGTAGCCTACCGGGGTGCAGTCGAATGCCAAGCGGCAGGCGATCATGGGCGGGTCGCAGACAAGACCTGCGATGTTGAAATGGAGATCGGGTATCGCGCGGAAGTCCGCAACGAGCATGTTTGCGTAGCCGTCGAGACCGATCGAGACCCCATTGTATTGCACCTGGTCGGCGACAAAGAGATGAAGAACCTGCCAACCCTGCCTGTTCAAGCACGCGATATACCCCTGATAGGACTCAATGATCTCTTCTCGCCCCACTGCTCCCGCCTCTGTATTCCGCCTCGACGGACTGTGACCTGCGGGAGAGAAGACGCAACGGCACGACTGACGACTTCGTCCGCTCTGAGGTCGACCGACGCCGCATTGCCGAGAATCTGCACCTAAGGCTTCGCGATCGCTCTCACACTGCGGCACTGCGCAACCGAAAACGCTTGCCTCTGTTTCGGCATGAAGAATCCGGATACAACGCGTAGCGGCGCCTGAATAGGCACGAGACATCGCAATGCTACCTGCCGGCGATGCACGAGCGTGAGCGCTACAACAAGGAACGGCCGCATAGTGCGCTCGGATATCGAGTACCTGCGCCTAAGGTTTTCAGTCCAGTAGATCGAAGGTCAGCCGGCATCAGCATTTCACCCGGACCACCTGCTGGGTTCAGCTCATCTTCCTGCCGGTCAGGCACGCTCACACATTGGCACCCGGTCGGCGCGCAGCGCCCGGCGGCTGATGATCCACTCCTGCGCCTGTACGACGATCATGCCGACAAGCACTAACGCGCCCCCCAGAAGAAACTCCGATGTCAGAGCGTCCCCCAGCAGGACGGCTCCGCTGACCACGCCGAAGACCGGGGTCATAAAGCTGAGTACCCCGAGCCGCGACGAACGGTAAATCTGCAGCATGCGGAACCAGACGAGGAAGCTGAGGCTGCAGACGACTATCGTCTGGAATGAGAGGCTGACCATGACAGCAGGCGTCGGTTCGAGCGACAGCCGCCCGGTCAGTGTGCAGAAGCCAAGCGCCGCTGCCCCCGCGATAGCCAACTGGTAGAAGAGCGTCTGCGCCGGCGGCGCCTCGGAGACGCGGGTGGTGCGGATCACCACGGTCGTCATCCCCCAGCAGAGGCCCGCAGCCAGTCCGAGCACGTCACCGAGGAGCATCCCGGGGGTCAGCGCGGCGCCCGGCCCGCGCAGCTCGGGCAGCACGAAGATCGCAGCGACGCCGATAAAGGTGATTGCCACCCCGACCCATCGCACCGCCCCCATGCGTTCGTCGGGCTGCGCCACATGCAGGCCAATCGCCGCGAAAATCGGTGCGGTATAGAGAAATACCGCCATATGCGAAGCCGTAGTCCAGCGCAGCCCCTCGGCAACCAGCAGGAACTCGAGCGCAAAGAGCGCCCCCGCAAGCAGGCCGGGCCCGAAAAACAGCCCGCGGTGCCAGCGGTCGCGCATAAACACCCGGCTCAGCGCCAGGACAATCAACGCGGCACAGGCCGAGCGAAGGCCAATCTGCAGCATTGGATCGACCGAGTCCGCGACGATCTTCATAGCGCTCTGCTGCAGCCCCCAGATCAGGCACAGCAGGATCATCACAGCGATGGCGTTGGTATCAATGGGTCGTTTCATGGGCGCACCTTGGCAGGCAATTCATGAGCCCTATTTAGACTGGCCGATCACCTATATATAGTGCAAGTACGCCAAACAATCGTCGCGGACCGCCAGCCATGACCCCAGCCCAGAGCGCGCCGCACCTGCGCCATCCGCCTTTTCGCGATAAGCTGCCCGCGCCGATCTACTTCCGGCTCGAGAGCATGCCTGACAACGCCACATACCCGGTGATGCAGCATCCGTGGGGAGAGTTCGTATATTCCTTCAGTGGCGTTACCGAGTTGCGGCTCGCGGGGCAGCACCTGCTCGCGCCCCCACACATGGGCTTTTGGATCCCGCCCCACGTAGAGCACGTGGGCTTCAACCGGCGCGCCGCGGTGCATTTCTCGACGTACATCAGCGAAGAGTTCTGCGACGCGCTGCCGGATCGCACATGCTCGCTTCTTGTTACCCCATTGCTGCGCGCCATCCTCAATAGCCTCTCGGAAACCCGGTTCACTGAAACCGAGACGCAGTCCCGCCTGTTGCGCGTCATGGTCGACGAGCTCGAAAATTGCTCGATTGCCGACAGTTTCGTGCCGGAAACCAGTGATGTGTTGCTGGCCCCCGTGCTCGAGGCACTTCGCGATGCGCCTGCCGATCCACGCAGCAATGCGCAACTCGCCCGGGCTTTTGGGATGAGTGAGCGGACGCTGGTCCGACGCTGTACGCAAGAACTTGGCATGTCGCTCAGTGAATGGCGCCAGCGCGTGCGCGTGGTTCGGGGCATCTCGTTGTTGCAGGACGGGGCCAGCGTCGAGAGCGTGGCGCTCGATCTCGGCTACGGCACGGCCTCGGCCTTCATCGCCATGTTTCGGCGCATCACCGGCAGCAGCCCTGCGCGTTTCGTAGGCCGATAGAGATCCCACCTGGTCCGACCACGCCGCCGGACACGACAACGCCCCCCATTTCGTTGGCACCTACGTATGCGCGTCAGGTTTAGCCGTCGCCGCGCGGGGCAAATTCCATGGGTCCACTGAGCTGAGCACCACAGCGCGTAGTCCCAATGGGTGAATCATTCGACTCCAGCTGACCCTAGGTCAGCCCTTTTGTTGCGCAAACTGCCAATTGTTTCACCGCAATACGCCAAAGCACTGCGAGGGGCCATGCGCGGTGCCAGAGTTGTCTCGAGATTTTCATGTGCACCCGCTAATCTGTCTCGGTAGGCTTGGGGAGGCGAGAATGCACATCTCGGTATCACGTACTGATAAAGGCTACAGCGTGAAGCTCCTGTCAGCGCAGCGTGCCATCCAGGGCGAGGTCTGCTTTAGACTGAAAGCTGATGCCGTGGAATTTGCCGAGCTTTGGCGTGATTGGGTCGGTGCTCAAAGTATCGTTGCATAGGCACACCCTTAGGGCAAGAAAAGTGAGACCGCTGCACAGCAGTCCGTCCCCAGTACCCTGACAAAACGCCGGTCATCAAACCCAACGCTGATACCGAGCGGCCCGATGCTTCCGCCCACTATATGTCAAAGTCGAGGACACCTCGCGATGGTACGACGATGCCCGACACAATCCGGTCCGAACCGCTGGGACAGCCTTGTCCGGCGATGTACATGAGCCCAAGCGATGGTCTTCGACTCTGCCATCCGTCTCATCTCCCCGTCACGGATGTTTGGAGGCGAGAGATGCACCTTGATCTCGAACCGCTCCACCGCAAGACCGCGCGTGCCCTCTGGCAGTATCTGCCGCGGCCATCCTGCCGCTGATTACGGCGGTGGCCTTCGCTGGCTACATGTTGGTCACCCGGCAGCTTCGCAGTCTGGCCCCAGTGGCGCAGCAGGCCACGACCGCCATCGCTGCGGTGATCCTTGGGCTGCCCTTCCTGTGGCTTTTGCCAGAGAGCCTCGGCGGCGGGGCCACTTGGCCACAGGGCGTGGCGTGGGTCCATCTCGGCGGCATGGGCCTCGCGGCGACCCTATCGCACATCTTTCTAACCTACGCGCTGCGGCTCGCACCCTCGGCGCTGATCGCCCCCTTGGGATATCTTGAGCTCGCCTCGGCAACCGTCCTGGGCTGGCTGGTGTTCGGTGACTTCCCCGCGCCTATGGTCTGGGCGGGGATCGCGCTGATCGTGGGCTCCGGGCTATATCTGATCCATCGCGAGCAGCTGGCGCACCGCCGCCCGCAGGTACCGGTCACCTCGAGCACGCTTTAGGCACTAGCCCTGCCCCTGCGCATCATACCGCGAGAGGATCGCGGCAACCTCTTTCTCGCTCAGCATGCGCGGCGACAGGCCACGCGTCATAATTTCCCGTCTGGCCTCGCCTCGAGATCTTCGATGGCGCAAACTGCGGCTTCGAGATTCTCGCCGGCCGCAACCGCCCCATGGTTGGCCAGCATCCCAGCCCATCGCTTGTCCGACAGCCCTTGGGTCGTGTTGTGGATCGCCAGATCGCCGGGCAAGAGATAGTGCAGAACTGTATCCCCCCGAGCTTCATGACCGGATAGGGCGTCAGTGGCGACAGAAAGTCATGCAGATCCGCATCGCGTATTGAAACGATGCAATGACACCCCGAAAATGCACGACACTCCCTGCGGAGCCACGGACCTCATAAAGCGCGCTGTGCAGCGGCACATCCTTTGTCGGCGCATCGCCCTCGACATCGGTCAATTGCGCCTCGAGCCGTGGGACAGCCCCTGAGTGGAAAACGTTGAGGCGTAGCAGCAGAGCTGTTCGCATAGGGGCGCGAGCTCGTTGATGACCGCGCCACCAGCACAGAGATCGCTTGACGAAAATCGGAGCACCGTTTGCCGCCGAAACGCGCGCGCCGATCACTTCGCCGAGGTTTTAGGAAGCACGCCCCCGTCGTCCTCTGCCGTCACCCCATCCCACCATAGCCCATGAAGCCGACGGTCGGGTTGCTGCCATCCGAGCCCACCTGGCAGCGCCAAGGGGCACCGCTCGGACCGATCCGCATGTAGACCGAGCTTCTTGCGCCCGAGGCTTGCGATCCGACGACCTTCAGCCTGCCCGAGGTTTCCGCCGCCAGCTTGGCCCTGCATGCCCGCACGGCCGCATCGCTCGCGGAAAAGCTGCCTTCGACGAACCCCTTGGTCAGCGGTTGTATCTGCGGGCCCTTGGCACAGGCGGCGATGGCGGCAAATGCGGCAAGCAGCACGATAGTCCGGACGCAATCGACCATCAGGGTGGCCTCCTCTCGTGGCAATCCCGGCCAGCCTGCGGCACCGGGCGATCCGGCTCAAGGGGCGCTGGCGAACTCGTGTCCGCTCGTTTCCGCACGCCGATCGCGGACCGGCTCCCCCTTGCCGATCATGCGCGCCGCGACTGGTCCGGCGCCGCCGGCAGCCCGGCCGCGCGCATTGCCTCCGAGATGGTCTCGAGATGCCGCCGCATAGCCGCCGCCGCGCGGCCCGGCTCTCGCCTCGAGATCGCCGCCGCAATGGCCTCGTGCTGAACGCTATGGCGCTCGGTGAACTCGGTGACGCCAAGCCTGCGGTAGGTCAGCTCCCACTCTCGCTGCCAGGCCGCGTGACGCCGCACCCCCGCAAGAAAATCAAGCAGTCCCAGGAGGATCGGATTGCCCGTCACCTCGGCGATACCCCGGTGAAAGGTCGCGTCGAGCTGCTCGCTCTCAGGCCGCGTGCGTGCCCTGCGGCCACGCTGCGCCAGGTCTGCCAGATAGGCCGCCTGCTCCGCGGTGGCGAGCCGCGCCGCCTCGGCGGCCACCGAGGGCTCGATGGTCATGCGCGCCTGCATGAGCTGCATCGGCGCGGCGCCCTGCACGAGGATCTGCTCGCGGATCGGATGGCCGAGCGGCCGCGGACCGCAGAAGGTGCCCTGCCCGACGTGCCGCCAGAGCTCGCCCTCGCGCTCGAGCACCTGCAACGCGCCGCGCAGCGTCTCGCGGCTGCAGCCGAGCTGGCGGGCAAGTGTGCGCTCCGCGGGCAGCCGCGCGCCGACCTCAGAGGCCAGTTCCGCCACCAGCCCGCGGAGTTCCGACAGGACCACCTGCCCCCGTTTCGATGCCATGCCGTGCCTCCCGCTCCGGACCGGTAACCAGACCAATTTGCAGACCAATGCCATGCCATGCAACACCGCGCCGCTCTCGAGGAGGACCCAGATGCTGACCACGACCATCCTTGCTCTTGCCGGTTTCGGCGCGGGGGCGCTCAACGCCATCGCGGGCGGAGGCACATTCCTGACCTTTCCCGCGCTGGTCTGGGTCGGCGTGCCGCCGATCATGGCCAATGCCACCGCCACTTTCGCCGCCCTGCCCGGCTATGCCGGAAGCAGCTGGGCCTATCGCCGCGACATCCAGGCAGGCGAAGGGCCAAGCCTGACCGCGCTCGTCGTCACCGCCATGCTTGGCGGGATCCTTGGCGCGCTGCTGCTGCTGGTCACCCCCGAGGACCTGTTTTCCGGCGTCATTCCCTGGCTGCTGCTGATGGCCACGCTGGCTTTTGCCGCCGGTCCCGCGCTGCTGCGCGGGCTGCTCGCCTCGGGGCGCCACCTGCCCGATGCCGTCTCGCTGACGCTGACGCTGCTGCTGCTCGTCTCGATCTACGGCGGCTATTTCAACGGCGGGCTCGGGATCCTGCTGCTGGCCGCCTTCGGACTCATCGGCATGAGCGACCTGCACCGGATGAACGGGCTGAAGACGCTGGCCTCGCTGGTGCTGTCCGCTGTCTCGGTCGTCACCTACAGCCTTGCCGGGCTGATCGACTGGAACGCGCTGCTCGTCACCGGCCTTGGCTGCGCCACGGGCGGCTACGTCGGGGCGCATATGGCCCGCAAGATGCAGGACCTGTCGCTGCCGCGGACCTTCATCGTCACCGTCGGGCTGGTCACCACCATCGTCTTCTTCGCGCAGGCCTACGGTTGAACTTTTCGCAAAATGCTGAATTTTTGCGCGGCAGGCACAGAAGGCAGTCCAACATGCACATTCTCCGTTCTCTCGGGCCAGCCGTGGCGCGAGTCTCCCTCGGCGAGGCGCTCCGGGCCGGTTTCGGCGCGCTGCTCGGCCTCGGCGTCACCGGGCTGGTCCTGCTCTCGCCGCAGATCGACCTGAGCCTCGGGCTCTATCTCGTCGCGCCCTTCGGCGCCACCTCGGTGCTGCTCTTCGCGGTGCCCAACAGCCCCCTTGCCCAGCCCTGGTCCGCCATCGTCGGCAATACCGTCGCGGCGCTGGTGGGCGTTGCGACCTGCCTGCTGGTCGCCGATCCGGCGCTGCGCATCGCGCTCGCCGTGGGGCTGGCGATCACCGCGACGATCCTGTGCCGCGCGGTGCATCCGCCAGCGGGGGCGGTGGCGATGACCGCCGCCATGAGCCCCGAGGCGATCGACCATCTCGGCTTCTGGTTCGCCCTGACCCCGATCGCCGCGGGCACCGCCGCACTGGTCGTGCTCGCCGCGCTCTACGCCCGGCTGACCGGGCGGCACTACCCGTTCCGGCAGTTCGATGCCCCCGGCCAGCACGGCACCGGGGACCGCAGCCCCTCTGAGCGTCTCGGGCTTTCGGAGACAGAGCTTTCCGGGCTGCTGGAGCGTTACCGGCAGTCGTTCAACCTCGGGGTCGAGGATCTGGCCCGGCTCATCGGCGCCGCCGAACTGCAAGCCGCGAGCCACCATGCGGGCCCGCTCACGGCCGAAGACATCATGTCTCGCGATCTGGTCACCGTCGGGGGCGACACCGGCCTTGCCGAGGTCGCCGAGCTGTTCCGGCGGCATCGCTTCGCCTCGCTGCCGGTGGTCGGGCCGGGGCAGAGGTTTCTCGGGGTGATCTTCCAGATCCACCTGATCACCCGCGCCCGCGAGGACGCAGAGCGGCTCGAACGCGGCTTCCTGCCCGCCTTCCGGCGGCTCGTCGATCTGGGGCGCGAGATCCCGGTGAGTGCCTCGGACATCATGAAGGTCGCCGGCCCGCGCGCCACGCGCGCCTCGCCGGTCGCCGCGCTGCTGCCGATGATGGCGGATGGAGACGTCGAGGCCATCCCGGTGCTCGAGCGCGGACGCATCGTCGGCATCGTCACGCGCACAGACCTGATCGCGGCGCTGGCGCGGCAGGCGCTGCGGCACGGCTGAGATCGCCGCAGGAAAAAGCCTGCAGGCAAAAAAATGGCCGAGACAAGCTCGGCCGAAGTCCAACAGGGAGGTAGGGAAAGATGAGCTTTTCAGCTCAAATCCGAACCCTGCGCCCTATCTATGGGCGAAATAAAAACTTCTCAACAAGAAGCACCATGCGTGTGCAGCATACCCGCCACCCAGGTCGCGCGGTCCCGCTGATGGTCTGCGCCTGAGTGGGGCCGAAACCCAAGCTTTCAAACGCTCAGCCGAAGCTCTGGTCGTGCCGGCAAACTGGGCGTCGAGCGTTCTAGGCATCTTGCGCAGGACAGATTTGCGTCGGGGAAGCTTGCGCTGCACCGCAGCAATTCCTATCTGAAGAGTATGGCACGGCGACGTGCTGGCGGAATTTGCCGGGCTCTCTCCTCCTCCCTTGGGGTCGCAGCGCTCCCGCCCCTCTCAATTCCCAGCCAACACACCCCGCCGAACCTGTCCGGCAATGGACTTTTTCACCTTTTGGTATGTCGCACTCATCGTGAACGACGCACGGCTCCTTGCGCCATCAGCTGAGTGCGGCGAGACAGTTCAGCGCGATTTCTCCACCTCGATCCTACACGTGGATGACTGCCCGGATTCGCGCTTGCGTTGGCGAGTAGTTTAAACCGAGCGACCGGTTGCCACCTTGGAAGGCCATGAACTCAGGCGGTGGCGACTATAAGGTCTGAACGCTGCGACCAGGCGTGGCAGGGAACACCGGGTACGCCGTGCCGCTAAATCCAACCCAGATTAAATCCAAGATCTCATTGCAAATGCCGCGGAAACCCCGCTCATGTTCTCCATGTCAATTGTCAGGCGCATCTTGCTGCAATACACACTCAGGAAAATCTGGAGCGATAAATGTCCAAATTCGACCTTGATGTCCTTTCTCTTGAAGACCTGAAGAAACTCCAAAAGCAGGTTGCGAAGGCTATCGCCAGTTACGAAGCGCGCCAAAAGGCCGCCGCTTTCAAAAAGGTCGACGCAATCGCCAAAGAGCTTGGCTACTCTCTCTCGGACCTTGCCGAGTTCCGTGCCGCGCCCAAACGCCCGGCCTCGATCCCGAAATATCGCCATCCGAAGAACCGTGTGCAGCGACACCGCTGGTGAAACAGCGCGACATTGCAGGTGGTGATTTTGGGGGAAGCGGAAGCCGGGCGTAGCCCGGATGTAGCTTCCCCCAAAATCTCGCGCGGGTTTACCCCGTGCGGTTGGCGGTGACGGCGGTCAGGGTGGTCCGATCTTCGACGACCAAGAAGAGGATCGGATGCCCGGCCGTTTCATCACCGACCGACAACACGAGGATTACATGACCCTTCGACAGCATCACACGCAAAAGATTGCGGCTGCCAAAGCCGGCTTCAGCGTCAGCACCGGAGCCCGGATCGAACGTG
>NZ_FOZW01000009.1:0-229540 GCF_900116195.1 Alloyangia pacifica | reverse complement strand
GAGGTGGTGAGCAGCAGGGTCAGGGCGGAAAAGGTCTTGTGCATCGTTCAATCTCCTCAGGTCTCGAGCGCGGCCATTCCGCGGGCTCGATACTCCTAGGACTCGGGCTCGGGCCGGTTTGGATGCACCTGGAGGAAGAAAAATCTTAGGTCTGTCGGAATGCTCTGTTTGGCCGAGCGCCGGAAGGGTTCTTTCCAGGCAGGTGACCATGGCGGTATCAGAGGCCGCGGGAGCCGGCCACGCTGTCTAGCGGCAACCAGCAACCGGGTCGGGCGCGCCCGCCGAGTCCAGCCCACAGCGGGCGGCTGCCCTGACCCCAGTCACGATCTTCTCCCGGTCTCTTCCCGAGAGCATTTGTGGAGGCAGGATACGCGTCGCTCTCGGGGGCGGGCAGCGTCTCATGAATACTGCGTCTGCAGGTGACGACCTTTCGGCCACGATGAAGGGGCGCCTCGCGCCCGCTTCTGCCCGTCCAGAGCGCGCTGCAATCGAGAGCGGCCTGGAGCCGGCTGGTGTTTTGGAGACTCAATCGCGCCTGAGAGGTTTCTTTCTTCCCGTCCTGTAAGGCCGAGCCGAGTACGATGTAGAATTTGCGAGGGACGACATCCGCATCCCTACTGCAAAACTCATGGATCCCGGCGGAGCCCCGCGCAAATTGGCTGGCCGAAAGCGGCTATTCGCAGCGAGCTGCGTCAGCTGCATCTCGCGGCTGTCTTGTCGGCCAGCCTTCCTCATGGACCACGCTCTCAAGCTTCAGTCTCGCACGCCAATCACGAGCTTCGAGTTCCGGCTTTGTGTAGAGTTCGTCGATGTACCCCGCACAGAGATAGGCGACAATTTCCACATGATCCGGGATGCCGAGCAGATCGCGAAGGTCCTGGGGCCGAAAGATCGAAACCCAGCCGATACCGACACCTTCAGCCCGGGCGGCGAGCCAGAGGTTTTGCACGGCGCATACCGTCGAATAGAGGTCCATGTTCTTGTCGTGGGTTCGCCCCAGGACAACCTTCCCGCCCCGGTTCCGATCGCACGTCACACAGATGTTCAACGGTGAGGTCAGGATACCTTCGAGCTTCAGCGATCGATAGAGCGCCTTGCGGTGTCCCTCGAACATCTCTTCGGCCTCCGCGTTGGCGCGGAGGAAGGCTGCATGGACGTCGGCGCGGCGGCGCGGATCTCGGATCAGGAGGAAGTCCCATGGTTGCGTGAGGCCGACAGAAGGCGCGGCATGCGCGGCCGCGAGGATCCGCCGCAGGGTTGCCGGGGCGACCGGATCGGGCCGGAACTCGTTCCGCACGTCGCGGCGGTTGTTGATGATGTCGTAAAGCGCCTGACGTTCCTGATCGTCGAAACGGCGGGCGGGCGCCTTGCCAGAAGTATCGGGGGGCATCTCGAGCCTCGCACAATTCAAAGTGTCGCGGGCTCCACCCCGAGACACAATGTCGACAGGCCGGTCTTCTGGCTCCGGTTCACTTCGTCCTGGCGCCTTCCCGGGACCTGCCCAGTGGCCTCTGCCAAACGATCCCCGATACAGCGGCGGGCCCGCGCCGGACTTGCACCGGCTTCCCGATTATCCCCAAGGGCACCTGACGAAGCCCTTATCTCGCGATACGAAGCGAAACACAAACGAGCTCGAACGAGGCAGAGCTTTCGCACCTGGAATTCCGGCGGGCACGACCGAACCGAAACTTCGGAAAGCCAGATGCGGCCCATGATTTGAGCCGAGCCGACGCATCTAGAGGGCCCACCCCAAAATGCGCAGCTGCGTTCGACGATGCGGCACCCAGGTCTTCATAGGAGGCGCGAATGCATTTGCGAGAAGTCCTATTCGCAGAGCTTCCCCATCAGCTCCTTGCTCCGCCTTTTCCGAGCCTCGGAAAAGGCGGAGGTTGGCGGCGGTCCGCCCCTGCCCCGGCTTCGGATAAGCGCCATCGAGTTGGCTTGAGCATCCGCCGGCAATTCGCAAGATGATCTATCGCGCGCCCTCCGCCGCATCGCGAAGCAATCACGTGGGAGATGTCAGCGATAGTTCGGATCGAAATCGTCGTATTGGAGGTCGATCCAATTGCCCGTGAAATTGGCCGCACGGCGCTCCGCGAAGGCGCGCGGGCCCTCACGGGCGTCGAGGTGGAACATGCATTCCGCCTCGGCCTGCACCAGCCATTCCAGACCCTTGACCGGATCGCATCCGAGGCCCTGGTTCCGGGCATTCTTGATCGCGCCGATGGCCTGCGTTGCACCTGCGGCCAGGCGCGCGGCCAGGGCGTAGGTTTCGGCCTCGAGATCAGCCGGCTCGACCACCTTGGTGACCAGCGACAGCGCCTTGGCCTCCTCCATCTCGACCATGTCGCCCAGCAGCAGCATCTCGGTCGCCTTGCCCATGCCGACATAGCGCGGCAGCAGGTACGAACAGCCCCCACCCAGACCGCGCTTGACGAAGATCGCCGCCATCTTCGTCTCGGGCGAGACGATGCGGAAATCGCAGGCCAGCGCCAGGTCGAAGCCAGCGCCAACGGCATAGCCCTGCACCATCGCGATCACCGGCTTGCGCATCTGCAGGATGTCGTTGACCAGCCGCGGGTAGCCCATCTTGAGCCGGGTGTGCATGTCGGGGGGGCCGTACTTGAACCGGTCCTCGGGGGCGAGATCGTCACCGGCGCAGAAGGCACGCCCCTCCCCGCGCAGCACGATCGCCCGAACCTCGGGGTCGCGGCGCGCCCGCTCGAGGATGTCGGAGAAGGCAAGGATCATGTCGGGCAGCAGAGCGTTCAGCTTGTTCGCGCGGTTGATCGAGATCGTCGCGATCCCCTCGGATACGCCATAAAGGAAGCGCTCGTCTTCTGCGGCAGGCGACAGGTTCTTGCTGAATTGTTCGGTGGTCATCTTCATACCTCTTAACGGGCCCTTGGGGCCATTTATCAGGCGCGCGAGGCGCCGTTCATTTCTTGGCGGAGCGGTCGAGAAAACGGTCCATGACCTTCTGCGGCTCGCCCGAGCTGTAGGCTTCGTGGTGCAGGACCTGCGCGGCCTGGATGGCGTCCTCGAAATCGGCCTGCGTGGCGTCGCGGATACGGCGCTTGGTCAGGCGCAGGGCCATGCTGGACTTGTTTGCCAGGTCGGTCGCGATGGCGATGGCGCGCGACAACACCTCGTCGCGGGGCACGACGTGGTGCAGGATGCCGACGCGATGCGCCTCCTCGGCCTCCATCAGACGGCCGGACAGCACCAGCTCGGTCGCCCGCGACAGGCCGAGGGCCTCGCGGATGATCCAGAAGCCGGTCACGCTGACGATGCCGGAATTGATCTCGGGCTGGCCCATCTTCGAGCCGGCGTGCCCGACCCGGATGTCGCACAGCAGCGCGACCTGGAAGGCCGAGCCCGCGGCGAGCCCGTTCAGCGCGGCGATGACCGGCTTGGGGCAGTCGCGGATCGCGCTGTAGAGGTTCCGCCATTCCTCGATCCACGCGTCCGAGCTGTCGCCGTCGAAACTGCGAGTCTCGGACAGGTCCTGGCCAGCGCAGAAGGCCCGTTCGCCCGTGCCGGTCAGCACGAGGGCCCGCAGGTCCTCGCTTTGCGACAGCTCTCGGAAGCACGACAGCAGGACGTCGCGCATGGGGCGATCCCAGGCGTTCAGCTTGGCCGGCTTGTCCAGCGTGATGACCATGATCCCGTCGTTACGGGTGACTTTGACATGTTCGCTCATGTTTGTGGTTCTCCGGTGTGTCTGGATCCCGCAGCCGGATCGCCCGCGCGGCGTACCGCGTCACGATCCCAGCAGTCGGTGGTACCCGCAGGCAGCAGGCCCTTCTTGATTCTTTGGCTTGGCGTGAATTCGAACCCGTCGATCCGGGCGACGTAACGTGGGACCTGGAACGAGGCGAGCCGACCGCGAAGCCAGTCCGTCAGCGCCACGGGATCCACAGCGCGGCCCGGGAACGGCTGCACGAACATCTTCAGTTCCTGTTCGCCGATCTCGGCATCAACGCCGATCACGGCCACCTCGCATACCTCGGGATGGGCACGCACCACGTGCTCGACCTCCCAGGCCGAGACGTTCTCGCCGCGCACGCGCACCCGGTCGCCCAGGCGGCCGAGGAAGTGATAGGCGCCGTCGTCGTCGCGCATGCCGAGGTCCGAGGTGAACAGCCTGCCGTCCCGGAAGGTCTGCGCTGTGGCTTCGGAATTGCCGAGGTAGCCGGCGCTCAGCGCGCCGGGGTCGGTTTCGGCGATCACGATCTCGCCGGCCTGGCCGGCGGGAAGCTCGGCGCCGGTCTGCGGATCGCGGATGGTGATTTCGAACCACGGCAGCGGCCAGCCGATCCCGTGTTCGACGCCGCGCGGGTTGACCGTGGCCACCGACGAGCATTCCGTCATGCCGTAGCATTCGCGGACCTCGACGCCGAAACGTTCGGCGAAGGCAGGCCAGCTTTCAGGGCGCGCGCCCCCGCCCCATGCGACACGCAGACCGTGATCGCGGTCCTCGGGACCCGCGGGCGCCTTCAGCAGGATGTCGAGGATCCCGCCGAGGAAATGCATGTGCGTCGCGCCGCAGGCCCGCACCTCGGACCAGAAGGCGCTGGCCGAGAAACGTGGGAACAGCTCGAGCCGGATGGGCACCAGAAGCGGCATCAGCGTCAGCTGCGCGCCGCCTACATGGTGCAGCGGCTCCCAGCAATGCAGCACGTCGCCCGCGCGGGCACCGCTGACGGCAAGTGCGCCGCGTGCCGCGTAGATCAGCATGGCCTGCGACACCTTCACGGCCTTGGACCGCCCCGTCGTGCCCGAGGTGAAGAACAGCGCGAATTCGGCGGTGTCGGCTTCCTCTGGAATGTCGAGGGGCGGGGCATCGTTCGTGTCCGTTTCCAGCGCGACGAGGCTTGCCGCGCCGGGCGTGGCGTCCGACAGCACCAGCACGCGGACACCGGTCAGCGCCGCGATGGCGCGGGCCAGCTCCTCCTGCGCGGGGTCGCAGACCAGATGCGTCGCAGCACAGCGGCTGACCTGCGGCGCCAGTGCCGAGGCCGGCAGCCGAGAGTTGGGCGCGATCCAGTTCGCACCGGCGCGGGCCAGGGCGAAAATCAGGGCGATCCCATGTTCGGTCGTCGGCACAAGGGTCGCGACACGCGTGCCGGCGCCGATCCCAAGCGGGGCGAACCGTGCGGAAAGCCCGTCACGCAGCGCGGCGATCTCGGCGACGGCGACCGTCCTGCCACCACGCCGAAGGTAGTCCCGGCCCGGCTCCGCGCCGGAAACGGCATCGAGGAGCGCATTCATCGGATCGGGGCCGGACATGGTGGCCAAGGCCATATCGCCCGGAATGTGGGGAAGGTATGTTGATAACGGTGTTGGCATGGCTTTTTTTGGTTACTAAGTATTGCATTCCAATACTTAAAACCATATTGCGATTGTTGATGCAGTGAGTCAAGCATTGGAAACGAAATGGGAGAGGCATAGATGACCGATTTGCACGAGACTGCGCACGGAACGGACAAAGCGACGAGCAATCCACTGATGGTGCACTCGGTGGAGAAGGCATTTCGTGTGCTTTTCGCCTTCCGGCCCGACCAGGAAGAGCTGAGCCTGTCGGAAATCGCCGAACAGACAGGGCTGAACAAAAGCGCGGCACAGCGCTTCATCCACTCGCTGTGCGAGCTTGGGTTCCTGATCCGCAGCCCCAGCACGCGCCGCTATTCGCTGTCGCACCGCTGCCTTTCGCTTGGCTACCTCTATGCCTCGTCGAACACGCTTATTTCGCGGGCAATGCCCTACATGATGCACCTCAGCCAAAGCACCGAGGAGACGGTCAACCTGACGCTTCTCGACGGGCCCGAGGTGATATTCGTCTCGCGCTATCTCAGCCGGCACATGCTGAACACCGACGTGGTCGTCGGCTCGCGGCTGCCTGCGTTCTGCACGGCTCCGGGGCTGGCCATGCTGGCGTCCCTGCCCGAAGAAGAGGCCGATGCCCTGCTGGAGGCGTCGGACCTTCACCCTTTCACCCAATCCACGATCTGGCAGCCCGACGAGATCCGGGCCGAACTGGCGCGCATCCGCCGCGATGGCTACGCGGTTGCCGTCGAACAGATCTACCCGGGTGACCTTTCGATCGCCGCGGCGGTGCGCAATTCGTCGGGCCGTCCGGTCGCCGCGATCTCGGTGGGCTCATCGCTTATGCGCACGTCCGCCGAAAATGGACGCAGCACGTATGCACCGCTGGTCATGGCCGCGGCGCACAAGATGTCTGAAACACCAAATCTGAAACGAGGATAATTTGACCGATATCGCGCTATTCGGAACCGGAGCCTTTGCCAGCCGGATCCTGTTCGACCTCGCCGCGACCGCGGCCGAGCCCCTTTCCATCGCCGTTGTGGGACGCAACGACACCGCCATGCGCTGGATGCGCAGCGCGGCACAGGCCCGGGCGCGGATGTTCGGGCGCGATATCACCGTGTCGCTCGAGACGGCGAACCTCACCTCGCCTGAGGAGATCGGGCGCCTCCTCGACACCCTGACCCCCAGCGTGGTTGTGCAATCCGCCTCGGTCCAGACCGCCAGCATCATCGGCACCAATGCCACCGCCTGGTCCGAGCTTGTCGGCCGGACCAGCCTGTCGCTGACCGCGCCGTTCCAGGCGCTGATCACCGGCCACGTCGCCCGCGCCATCGCCGAGCGTGGCGGCAAGACGAAACTGGTCAACTGCTGCTATCCCGACGTCGTGAACCCGCTGATCGCCGGCATGGGGCTGGACGTGCTGTCGGGTCTCGGCAACGTCGCGATCCTGTCGGAAATGTTCGGCGGAATGCTGGGCCGCGATTCCGGGCAGCTGCGGATCCTCGCACCCTACCAGGCGGTCGGGCCGTGGCGCCGGCTGCCCTCGGAACGCACGGGCGATCCTGCCGCGCGCATCTGGATCGGCGAAACCGAGGTGGACGATATCTTCGCCCGCTTCCGCGAGGCACAGCTGACGGCGGTACCCGTGATCGACATTTCGGGTGCAAGCGGCGTCACGCTGATCGAAGCGGTGGCGACGGGGCGTCCATGGACGGGGCACGTGCCCGGGCCGAACGGTCTGCCCGGCGGCTATCCCGTGCACTTTGACGGCAGCGCGATGGCGCTGGACCTGCCCACAGGCATCGACCAGGCCGCAGCCGTCGATTTCTGCCTTGGTTTCGAAAGGGAAAGCGGCATGATCGTCGATGCCGACGGCATCGCACATTATACCGGCAGCCTGCATGACGCGCTTGAGGCCGAGGGATGCGAGCTGCATCGCGGCTTCGCCCTGACCGATCTTGACGAGGCGGTCGGGGTGTTGGCCGCGCTGCGCGATCGCCTGAACCTGCAAAGCGCCGCCTGAGGCAAAAACATGCAGCCCCGCGCGGGGCTGCATGCAAACGTTCACCCGGACATGTGCCGGTCTCCGCGCTCAGGCGTGCTTGACGTCGTCCTCGAACTCGTGACGCAGATCCACATCGTCGCGCAGCTTGCCCGAGAAGCGGTCGACCGCGAAATCCGCGATCGGCATCTGGGTACCTCCCTCGCTCAGCAGGTCCGCGACGACCTCGCCGACGCCGGTGGCGATCTGCAGGCCGTGGCCCGAGAAGCCGAATGCGTGGATCACGCCGGAGTGGCGGCGGCTTTCGCCGAGCACCGGGAGCATGTCGGGCAGGTAGCCCTCGATCCCGGTCCAGCTGCGCAGGATGGTCGTCCCCTCGAGGTGAGGCGCCAGCCGCAACATGCGGCGGAAGTTCCGCAACGTCTTGCCCGCAGGCACCCGTGAGCGGCGCGCGACCGCGTCGACGGGAATGCGCGGATGCCCGGCCACCAGCATGTTGCCGCGGCGCGTCTGGCGGAAGATCACTTTGCTATCGCTGGTGTAGATCATCGCGTCGAGGAAGTGGGGAACGGGCTCGCTGACCACCTGCACCGGACCTGCGGCGAAGATCGGCACCGGCTCGCCCAGCATCTCGGCCACGCGGCCCGCCCAGAAGCCGGCCGCGTTGACCAGCCGGCGGCACCGGAACCGGCGCCCGTCACGGGCCGTCAGGATCACGCCTTCGTCCACCGGCTCCAGCGCCACGATTTCCGGTCCGATCACGAATTCCGCGCCAAGCGCCTCGGCCTTGCGGGCCAGGGCCGGCGTGACCAGCCGCGAATTCACCGTCGCCGACTGCGGCGACCAGCTTCCGCCATGTTCCCAATGCGCCATCCAGGGCCAGCGCGCGTGCATCGCGGCGCCGTCCATGATGTCGGTTTGCAGGCCAAGTTCGGCCTCGGTGCGGGCCATCTTCTCGAGCCTCTGCAGCTCGTCATCGCTGGTCGCGACGTAGAGAAGACCACCGCGGTGGTAGTCCAGCCGCGCGCCAAGCCGCTCTTCGGCCTGCTCCCACAGTTCCTGCGAGCGCAGAGCGAGGGGCAGCTGACCAAGGTAGCGGCCCTGCAGCCTGAGCGAGCCCATGTTCACGCCGCTGGATTGCTGACCGGGCCGACCCTGGTCCAGCACCGTCACCGCGATGCCGCGTTCACGCAGGCACAGCGCCGTGAAACAACCGACGCTGCCCGCGCCAAGGACGATGACGTCGGTATCCACGTCAAAGCTCATGACAGGTCCTCCTCGGGGTTCGAAAAGATCGGCACGGGGCGAACCGGCGGCTGCGCGCGCAGGCGACCCGGTTCGGACGTGGTGCCGGATGTGGGGACAGCGGCGGCCTCTATGATCTCGATGGCGGCGGCCCCGCAGAAGCGGCCCTGGCAACGGCCCATGCCGACGCGGCTCAGCGCCTTCACGCGGTTCGGGTCCCCCTCGGCGCGACCTTCGCGCAGCAGCGTCCGCAGGGTGCCGGCCGTCACGTGTTCGCAACGGCAGATGACGGTATCGTCGGGCAATGCCGCCACGGCCTCGGCACCGCGCGGCCACGCGAAGGCCTTGCGCAGACCGGACTGGAACCTGTCGTGGGCGTCCAGCGCGCTTTCGGCCGGAATGGCGCCGTGCCCGGGCGCGACACCGGCGTCCTTCAGTGCGGCGGCGGCCGCGCGCGCGCCCGAGATCAGCGCGGCCTCGGCACCGCGAATGCGCCGTGCGTCACCGGCGGTGTAGATGCCCGGGGCAACCGCGGTGGCCTCGGTGCCGGACGGAACCCATGTCCGCAGGCCATCGTCATAGACCATCTCCGCGCCGGCGATCTCGGCCAGCTGGCTTTCGGGCCGCAGCCCGTGACCCAGCCCGACCGCATCGCAGTCGGTGGTCTGCGCGCGACCGCGGGCATCGCGCCACGAGAGCCCGGCGACGCCCTCGGTCCCGGTGATCGCTTCGAGGCTGACACCGTCGTGCACGGGAATGCCTGCACGCATCAGCGCGATGCGGCTCCGCAGGCCCTCGGCGAGCAGGCCCGGGCGCGCGGCCAGCCCCGGCAGCGCCTGCAGCTTGCCCGCCTTCGGAGAGGTGTCCAGCACCGCGGCGACTGTGGCGCCGGCGCGGTGATACTGTGCGGCGACGAGATACAGCAGCGGCGAGCTGCCGCAGAACACCGTCCGCTTGCCGATCGCCGCGAAACTCCGCTTCAGCAGGGTCTGCGCCCCGCCCAGCCCGTAGACGCCGGGCTTTGTCCAGCCCGGCACCGGCAGGATCCGTTCGCTCGCGCCGGTGGCGAAAACGATGGCGCGGGCCTCGATCTCGTCGAGCACGGTGCCGCGCGAAAGTTGAAGCACGTTGTCCATCACATGCCAGACCGTGGTGCCGGGACGGTAGTCGACCTTGGCGGTCACAGCATCGGCGCGGGCATGGAAGGCCCGGTACGACCCTTCCGAGGAGGCTCCCAGCAGCTGGGTCGCGCGCTTGTCGCTTTCATTGCCCAGCCTGCGGTATCCCTGCCCGCCAGGGGCGGTGTTCTCGTCCAGCAGCACGACCTCGCAGCCCGCGTCCACGAAGACCTCGGCGGCGGCAATCCCGGCGGGCCCCGCCCCTACGACGACAAATGGCAGGCTCATGTCTCGCCTCCACCGTCCTGGGTCGGTACGTCCAGGACCAGTTCGATCCGGTCGCCCGGGTTCAGCGGCGTCAGGCAGGCGCGAACGGGCACGTCGTTGCAGCGGACCAGGCAGTCCTGGCAGGCACCGATCTGGCAGAACCCGGCGCGCAGTTCGCCATCGGCGAGGTTGCGACGCAGCGCGGGGCGCACGGTCAGCACGGCACAAAGCAACGTGTCACCCGCCTCGGCTTCCTGCGGAACACCGTCGAGGGTGAAGGCTATCGGATTGCGTATCTCGGCCAGGCGGTGGAACCGTGCCGGCGCAGCTTGGGAATCTGAGGTCATTGGGGTCTTCCGGGTGGCGTCTTTGCATCGAGCATTCCCGATTGACACAGATCATTCAATAAAAAACATTACTAGGTAATGAAGTGTATTGGGATACGATATATGACTGCTGATTTGTTGCTCACCGGAACCGGCAACTTCGCCGAACGGATCCTGGGCGATCTGGCCCTTCTGGTCACTCGGCCGCTGCGTGTCGTGGTTGCCGCACGCGCCGAAGAGGCCAACCGGCTCAACTGGCTGCGTGTGGCGGCGAACGCCCGCGCCGCAATCGCCGGGCGCCCGCTCGAGGTGGTGACCGAGATCATCGACTGGGACAGCAATACCGCGCTGGACCGGCTGATCGAAACCCACCGACCACGGCTGGTGGTACATGCCGCCTCGCTGCAATCGCCGACCGCCCTTTTCAGCGGCGACAGCGCATGGGAAAGCCTGCTCAGAACCTGCACGCTGAGCCTGAGCGTGCCGATGCAGGCGGTGCTGGCGGATCGCCTCTTTGCCGCGGTGCGACGCTCGGAGCAGACGCCGTTGCTGGTGAACTGCTGCTACCCTGACGGCACCAACGCCCTGCTGAAGGCGCTTGGTCACCCGGTCCTGTGCGGCGCAGGCAACGTGGCGATTCTCGCCGCGGCCTTCGCCGGAGAACTGGGCCTCCGCGAGCCGGGGCGCCTCAAGGTCCTTGCGCATCACCAGAACCTCTGGCCATGGCGGGGCGAGACGGCGCCGGAGCACTTCCCGCTGCCGCGTGTCTGGCTGGACGGTGCCGAGTTGGACGATATCCGCGACCGCTTCGCGCGGGTCCGGCTAACGCTGGGGCCCGCGATTCCGATTTCGGGGGCCACTGGCGTTCCGCTCTTCCTCGCCCTGCTCGAGGGGACGGACTGGCAGGGGCATGCGCCGGGCGTCGACGGGCTCCCCGGTGGGTACCCGGTGCGAACCAGCGACGGCAAGATGGCGCTGGATCTGCCCGAGGGTCTGGACCGTGACACGGCCATCGCATGGCAGCTGGATTACGAGTTCCGTTGCGGGCTGACCGTGGCCGATGGCGCGCTGCGTTTCCACGGGCGGCTGGCCGAGGCGCTGGCGGCATATGATGCGGATCTGGCGGACGGGTTCGCTCTGTCCGACTTCCCCGCTGCGGCCGACCGGATGTGCCGCCTTCGGGACCGCCTGCTGGCGCAGCCAGCCTGAACGATCTGCCCGCCCCCTGTCGCGCGGCAGGGGGCGGGCGCTTTCCTAGGTGGCGTGCGCGGGGAGTGCCTGCGCCGTGTCGAGCTGTCGTTTCTGGTTGAAAAGCACCAGCGCGGCGACGGCGATGCCGGCCAGGCTGCTCAGCGCCTCGAGCCACAGCGGATCTGCGACCGAGCCGAAGAACAGCAGCACCGTCGCGACAAGCATGGCAAGCCGTTCGAGCAGTCCCAGCCGTTTCAGCGCGTAGCCCTCGAACACGGTCGGCAGGATCGAGAACATCACCGCAAGCGGGAGCGCGTCGACGAAGACCTGCCACAGGTTGCCGCTCATCAGGTCGGAGTAGGCAAAGGCGAACGGCAGGATATAGAGGGCCTTCGCCAGTTTCACGGCCTCCATCCCCGTGGCCATCGGCGAGGCCCCGGCGACCCTTGCCGCAACGAAGGCTGTCATCCCGATGGGTGGTGTGATGGTCGAATCCTGACTGAACCAGAAGATGATCATGTGCGCCACCAGGATGCTGGTGCCCAGGTCGACCAGCGCCGAGGAGCTGAGCGCCGAGATCAGCACGTAGGCCGCCGTCACCGGCAGACCCATGCCAAGGATGTAGGACATCAGCCCGACCAGGATGATCGCGACGAACAGCGACCCGCCCGACACCGACAGGATGATCGACGAGACCTTCACGATCAGGCCGGTCTTCGTCATCACGCCATAGACCAGCGCGGCACTGGCCGACAGCGCGGTCAAGGTCAGGACCACGCGGGTCGAGGCCTCGAGGGCGACCCAGATCTCGCCCGGTTTCAGCCGCGTGCCGACACGCATCGCCCCGACGACCAGGGTCAGGACCACGCAGGCCGCACTGGCGTAGAAAGCGGTATAGCCCATCAAGAGCAGGGTGATCAGGATGGCCACGGGAATGAAGATGTGCCCGCCCATCCGCAACACCTGCCAGAAGTTCGGCAGCTCGTCCGCGGGCAGGCCCTCGAGCCCGCGCTTGCGGGCCTTGATCCCGACGTAGACGTAAAGGCCGATGTAATACAGGATGGCCGGCGCAACGGAATATGCCAGCAGCGTCGTCAGTGGCACGCCCGAGAAGGCCACCATCAGGAAGATGCCCGAGCCCATGAGCGGCGGCGTGATCGCCCCGCCGAGCGAGGCCACGCTTTCGATGGCACCGGCCTCCTTCGGGGAGAAGCCGCCGCGCTTCATCAGCGGAATGGTCATCGCGCCGGTGGTCGCCACGTTCGAGATGGTGCTGCCCGACAACATGCCCATCAGCGCCGAGGAGATGACTGCGACTTTCGCCGGGCCGCCACGCTTGCCACCGGCAATGGACATGGCGAGGTCGGTAAAAACGTTGTCGGCCTTGCTGGCACGCAGGAAGGTGCCGAACATCATGAAGGTGAACAGGAAGGTCGCCGTGATCCCCGTCACGAAATTGAAGATCCCGTCCGACAGGATGTAGAGGTGTTCGATCAGGCGATTGAACTCGGTCCCGCGGTGGCTGAGGATGCCGGGCCAGTACGGGCCGGTCAGCGCGTAGATGACGAAGAAGGCGGCCAGCACCACGATGCTCCAGCCGATGGTGCGGCGGGTCGCCTCGCAGATGCCCAGGATGGCGATGATGCCCATGACGAGGTCGATCGTCTCGACCGGGTCGTAATAGGCCATCCGCACCTGGAAACGGTAGGCCGAGTAGAAGGCCCAGAAATACGAGATGCCGGTGACCACGGCCAGCGCGATGTCGATCGCGCCGGGGGTGTTCCCGTCACGCCCGAACCGCGGGTAGATCAGCATGATGAGCGGAACGGCAACGCCGAGGTGCGCCGCGGCCAGTCGGGTCGGGCCCATCGGGATCGCGAAGGCAGCATACAGCGTGAAAATCGCCAGGCCCGCACAGGCGACCGCGACGATCAGGCCGATCAACCCCTCCGGTCGCCCCTGCTCCGCGGGATACACGTGCGCCCGAAGCTGCTGCATCGTCTCGGCATCGAAGCCAAGCCATCTCCGGATGCTTTGAAAGCCCTGCTGGTCCATCTAAAACTCGCTCATTGAATGGAGAGTCCTGGCGCTCACATGGAGCGTCAGGACATGTTTACCGTGTACGCCGATCACTCGATCCAGCCGCGCTCGCGGTAGTAGCGCTTCGCACCTTCGTGCAGCTCGATGCCGAGGCCGTCCATCATCTTGGAGGGGTCCCAGCTGGCGAAGGTCGATTGCGTGTTGGCGAGGCGCTCCTGGCCCTCGGCTGCCGCCTTGGCCATCTGGTAGACGATTTCCTCGTCCATGTCGGCGGTGGTGAAGGCGACGTAGGGCATGCCGACGGTCAGCGCGTCCTCGTCCTGGTTCGGGTAGGTGCCCGCGGGGATGGTGATCGGGCCCATTCCCCAGTCGTCGATCATCTGCTGGGCGACGTTTTCCTCGATGTCGAGGATCCTGGAATCGCTGCGGGTGGTCATCAGCGAGGTGACCGCCGAGGCGGGCATGCTGATGAAGAAGTTGACGACGTCGAACTGGCGGTTGCTCCAACCATCGGAACGGCCGCTGGTGTTCAGTAGCTCGACACGGCCGCCGGCCTCGGTGACGCCTTCGCGCGTGGTGTCGTAGGCCTTGAGGACCTCGTCCATGGTGAACTGCTCGGTCGAGCCGGTCGCGCCGGTGCCGATGACCAGCGGGTCACCTGCGGCCAGCGCCGCGGGGAAGTCGATGTCATCCGCGGTGATGATATGCAGCGCGTTCCAGGTCATGCCGGCAATCGCACGCAGCTTGGGGAAGCCTTCGGCGTACATGTCATTACCGCCTTCCTGCGCCAACTTGAGGAACGGCGCGTAGGAAATGCCGAAACCGGCCTGGCCGGTGCCGACGCTCAGCGGGTTGCTGACGCCGCCGCCTGCGGGCACGACCGAGATCGGCTGACCTTCGAAGGCCTCGTTGGTCATTTCCGACAGCGTGGCCGCGACCGGGTACCAGGTGCCCGAGGGGCTGGCGGTGGCAAAGTCCACGGCCTCGTGGCTGAGCAGCGACTGTGCGTGTACCGCGCCGACGGAAGCTACGGCGACTGCCGCGGCAAGAGCGAGCTGTTTCATCGTGTATTCCCTGTTGGTTTTTAGTTCATACATAGTATTGCATTGCAATACTTGTGTTCGGATAGAGTTACTTGGATCTGAAACCCTGTCAAGAAATCCTTCGATCACGGCACCGTCCGCGGTGAAAGTTGATCGCTCTCTATGCATTCCGGGCCTCCGTTTGCATCGTCCGGCGAGCCGTTCTGCGGCGCTGTTGGATAAATCAGCTTGCGAGCGCAATGCCTCTTGCCCGAGCACGCTCATCCTGCGGCCACGGTCATCGGGAAGCCGAGTGCAGTAGAGCGGTTGAGGACCACCACACGGGTCTGGACCTCCGCCACCTGGCGGTCGAGATCAAGGGACATCAGCCGCTGGCCGAGCAGCTTCACGCAGTCCATTTTCGCCTCGACCCTGCTGCGCCGGTGGTCGCCGCTCCAGTTCCGCCAGAGCGCCCGGCCCCGGTGTTTTAATGCTCTGTTCTGATGCTCTGTTTTGATGCTCGCAGGAGCTCGTTGCGTGCGCGAGCTCCTGCCGCGTCCGGCGTCCATCGCTGGGCATTCCGGCGGGGCGGAGGGATCGCTGCTGCGTCACGGGCCGCAATGGCATCATGGCAAACGCGTGTGTCGTAGGCACCCTCAACCGCGACGGCGGCGATGCCTCGTTCGCCGCGATCTGGGCGAGCAGTTCCGGCAGCATCGGGGCAGCCACTGCCCGGACGCGGTCGCTTCCCCCTGCATCGAGGGATCGAACCAGACGTTCAGCGATCCGCGCTGTCGCCATGCCTGATTGTAGCTACACCAATTGGTGATCTGCGCGTGTCCGCCAACTATCATGCTGGCTTCGCTTAATTGATCCCCAGCCGCATTTGCGCAACAAGGCCGGGGCCCCTACCCCGCAGCTTATCGGCCAGGCGCTGGCTCAAACCAAAGGCGCGGCCAAGGTTCTTGCGTCGCTATCCGCAAGGCCATCCGGCGATTTCGATATGAGCGGGGACCGAGCGACCGGCGCGGAGTTGGGGCTGGCGCGGTCAGGCGATGACCCTGATCTCGTCGATGCCCTCGTCCACGCCGCGGCAGAGGCTCAGCAGCCGTCCGGTCAGATGGCTGGCGACATAGCTCGCATGGAAGCGCGTCGGCGCCTCGAGCACCAGCCGCCCCCCTGCCCTCTCGACCCGCCGCAGCGCCGCGACCCAGGCGGCGTAGAGCGCCGGGTCTTCCGCGTGCAGCAGTGCCTTCGCCATGCCCCACTCGGTCTCGTCCGCCAGATCCGGCGCCGGGATCTTTCCCTTGACCGGCAGCGGCACGACCTTCTCGTCAGGCGCTTCGGCCTCGCTGCCCGAGAGGCGCAGCTCGAAATCCGGCCCGACATCGGCCCAGCGTCCGCGGCTGTCCTCGAGAATGCGGTCGATGGCGAGGGAGTACTCGCTCACCCTGCCCCGCGCGCCCTGGCGTTTGACCCGCAGCCAGCCCATGGCGCGCAGCTTGGCCATCTCGCGTTTCACCGTCCGCTCGTCGACCATCCAGAGCCGGGCGATCTCGCGCTGCCCCACCGCCAGCTCGTCCCGCGCCCAGTTGTAGCGCGCGGTGACCAGCGTCATCAGCCGGAGCACCAGCACCTGGCGGCCCTTCTCCTGCGCCAGCGCAAAGGCCCCCATCACCGTGAGCAAATCGTATTTCAGCGCCGAGGCATTGCGCCCGACGGCTTTCGTGGCAAGCATGATGCTGCCCCTCGCTCTGTCCCCGCCTGTCTGCGGTGCCTCGAAGTCTACAGGCTCTGACGGCCCGTTGCGTGTTTGCCGGGGACAGCGTGCGGTGCTTTCGACGAAAACGCAACGCTCTTTCCCAACCTTGGACTATTTGCGTCCGGTTTCTCGATTCTGTCAAGCGGTGGCAGGTTCGGGTCCTGGACCCTTACCCTTTTTCGAATGAAAAAATAGGTATTCTGGTATAGGGGGACATGCTGGGTGTCCCCCATTGGGCGAAAAATGTCCCCCAATATGTAGCGGGGGCCCGGATCCTGTCCCCCATTATTCGGCCCCAACGGCCCGGAACGACTCGCGATTCTTCGAATCGACTCAGACCCTTGCGACTCGGGCTTTCGCCAGCGTGGGAGGCCTTTGGGCACTGGAGACACGCAAAATGGCGGATCCTGCGTTTAGAGACTATTAGCTTTTGCCTTGAATGCAAATTCGGCGTAAATTCCGGAGCATCGAAAATTTGCGTCCCGGAGTTTCGCACCATCTGTCCCCGCGGGGACAGCGACACCCCGGCCCTCCGCAACAGGCTGTCCCCGCGGGGACACGGCGGCTGCGAGGCTGTGGGGACCGAGGTGAAGCCGGGTGTCCCCGCGGGGACAGGCAGATCGGAAGCGTCCCCGCGGGGACAGAAGCATAGAGTGTCCCCGCGGGGACAGAGGCAAAGCGCCCGCAGTGGCGCGACAACAAGAGGCGTCCCCGCGGGGACAGGAGGCAGGATGTTCACACATGAAGACCTTGCGCGGCTGCAGGCGCAGTCGCTGAAGATGCAGGGATGGATCCGGCAGCAGACCTTCTCGCCCGAGATGGAAAAGACCCTGCGCCGCTTCTCGAGCTGGGAGGTGGCCGAGCTGATCCTGCAGGTCAACCAGTCCACGCTGCGCGGTCGCATGGCCGCCGACCCTCACCTGCCGCAGGGGCTGGTCGAGGAAGACGGCCGCCAGCGCTGGTACTCGCTCGAAGAGATCAACGAGATCCGCCGCAAGCTGAAGGTCAACCGCAAGAGCCTGATGCCCTACCGTCCGGCGAACAAGCGGGCCTTCCGCGTCGCCATCTCGAACTTCAAGGGCGGCGCCGGCAAGTCCACCGTCGCCCTGCACTTCGCCCATGCCGCCGCGCTCGACGGCTACCGGGTGCTCTGCGTCGACTTCGACCCGCAGGCGACGCTCAGCCACTCCATGGGTCTGTCGGACATCACCGAGGATTACACCGTCTGGGGCATCATGGCCCGGGACCTGATCCGCGAGACCGACCGGATGAACGCCGCGACCCGCGGGGCCGAGAGTGGCTCCGCCCTGCCCCAGCGCCGCCTGCCCGAGGCGATCACCTCGATGGGCCTGCGCGACCTGCGCGCCGCCGACTTCATCAAGCCGACCTCCTGGCCGACGATCGACATCGTGCCCAGCTGCGCCAACGCCGCCTTCGTCGAGTTCGCCTCGGCGCAGTACCGGCACCTCAACCCCGAGTGGTCGTTCTTCGCCGCCGTCAGCCGCTACCTCGACAGCCTGCCGCCCGACGCCTACGACCTCGTCGTCTTCGACTGCCCGCCGGCGATCGGCTATCAGAGCATGAACGCGGTCTTCGCCGCCGACATGCTCTACATCCCGTCCGGCCCCGGCTACTGGGAGTATGACTCCACCACCTCCTTCATCGGCCAGCTTTCGGAGGCCCTCGGCGATCTGTCGGGCTTCGAGGGGATTGTCCCCGCGGGGACACTCACCCTGCCGAAGGCTTTCCTTGACGTGCGCTTCCTGCTCACGCGCTACGAGACCGGCAATGAATTGCACCGCGCGATGCGGCAGGCCTTCATGAAGGTCTGGGACGAGAGAATGACCGAGCACCCGATCGAGATGACCCGCGCGGTCGAACAGTCCGGGCGCTTCCTGAGCTCGATCTACGAGATCGACTACCGCGAGATGACGCGGGAAACATGGCGCCGGGCGCGCGCCTCCTTCGACCGCGCCTACGAGGAATTCCGCACCCACGTCCAGGTGGCCTGGGACAAGCTGGAGGATGAGGCATGAGCAAGCGACGCGGTTTCGACATCGATTTTCCCGAAACGCCCGACGGGGTCTACACGGGTGGCGGGCGCAAGCCCAATGCCGAGGAACCCGCCCGCGCCCCTGTCCCCGCGGGGACACGACGTGGCCCGATGGCGGCGGCGATCTCGGAGAACGCCGAGGCGCTGCGCGACCGCGCAGAGGTCGAGCGCGCCATCCGCGAGGAGAACGACCGGCTGGCGCATGACTACGTGCGGCTGAAGCGGGCCGGGCTGATCACCGACCTGGTGCCGATCGACGCGGTGCTGACCACCAAGCTGACCCGCGACCGCGCCGCCGGGCCGGATCCGGAGATCGAGGAACTGAAGGCCTCGATCCGCGAAGTCGGCCTGTCGAACCCGATCCGCGTCGAGCCGGTGGGCGACCATTACGAACTGGTGCAGGGCTTCCGCCGCCTCTCGGCCTATCGCGAGCTCTACGCCGAGACCGGCGACGAGACCTATGCCCGCATCCCCGCGGGGCTGGTCGCCTCGGGTGAGGCGCTGGTCGGTCTCTACCGCAAGATGGTCGACGAGAACCTGGTGCGCCGCGGCATCTCCTTTGCCGAGATGGCGCAGCTGGCGCTGGCCTTCGCCCGCGATCCGAACACCGAGACCACCGACATCGACGAGGCGATCGCGCTGCTCTACGCCTCCGCCGGGCGGCAGAAGCGCAGCTACATCCGGCATTTCGCGACGCTGCTCGAAGAGCTCGGCAACGATCTGCGCCACGCCGAGGCGATCCCGCGCAAGCTGGGTCTCGACCTGGTCAAGCGCATTGGCGATGAGGAGGGCTTTGCCGAGGGGCTGCGCGAGATGCTGGCGGGCCAGGGCAAGGTCTCGTCCGACTACGAGGTTGCCCGGCTGAACGACGCGCTGAAATCGGCACCCAAGGCCGGCCCGAAACCCAAGGGTGCGAGCGCCAATGCCGCCGCGAAGACCACGCTGCGCTGCACTGTCCCCGCGGGGACAGTCCGCTGCGCGGCGCGCGACGGGAAGGTGGAGCTGGCGATGGAGCGCGATTTCTCCAGCATCGACCGCCACCGGCTCGAAGCCGCCGTCGCGGCTTTCATGTCCGCGCTCGACGACTGAGCCGCGGCGTCATACGCCAGGGCCCGACCCCTGTCCCCGCGGGGACAGGGGTTTTTCTTTGCCGACACGGGCGGCGCTGCTGTCGAAATATCTCTGTCCCCGCGGGGACAGCGGGGACAGAGATCGGGGACGTAGGGCACGGTCCGAGCCCCAACGGCTCGCGAAGACGCCCTGACACCGAGTTCCCGGGAGGAAAAGGTTGCGCTACGAACCGAGGTGTCCCCGCGGGGACAGCTTCGGGGGCTCGACATGCTCTGCATGTCTTTTGGTTGGCCATGGTCGATTCAAAGGCCGGCGCCTCTGGTAAGTCCCCAAGGCGCCACTGAAACCTACCAGTTCAGAAGATAGCGCGTCGACCGGCCGCCTTGGGGCGTGCGTGTGACCACGCCGCGCCGCTCAAGCTCTGCAAGGTCCCGCGTGGCTGTCGCAGCTGAGACGCGGGCAATCTTGCCATAGGGCCCGGCGGAGAGACCGAGATCAATCCGTTCCTCACCTTCGAGGAAGAGCCGACGCAGCACCGCAAGCGGCCTCTCGGGCAGATCCCCATGGGCGGTGAGAAACGCATTCCGGCGCACGAGAAACCGCGCCTCACGCTCTGCTTCCGTGACGCCGGCGTCGAGCCGCTCCAGCAGCCAGGTGACGAAGGGCGTGGCGTCGATGATATCGCCCGAGACCTCGCGCCCCGCCTGCAGCGCCGCATAGTAGCCGCGCTTGTCTCGTTCGATCTGACGGGACAGGGAGAAAGGCAGCGCCCCCTCGCGGGCAAAGACATGCTCCATGATCGCCCGCCCGATCCGGCCATTGCCATCAGAGAACGGGTGGATCGATTCAAACCACAGATGCGCGAGAGCGGCGCGCAAGGGCAGGGGATGCCGATCCGCTTCGAGCCAGTCGAGGAACCGGACCATCTCCTCTGCCACGCGGTCCGCGGGGGGCGCGACGTAGAGCACATCCTCCCGTCGCCCGCCGGGGCCGCGCACGATCTCCATGGCGAAACTGCGCCATCGGCCGCGGTCCTCGACCTCGATCCCGTGGAAGAGAAGATCATGCCAGTGCTGTAGGGTGGCCGCCGTCAGCGGCGGCTCCCCGGCGCGGGCCTCCAGCATCATCTCTGCAATCGCATCGCTGCGGCGCAGGGGCAGGGCCTGCCGGTGCGCAAGAGAGGCAACGACCGAGGCCTCGATCTCGCCAGGTGACAGGGGCGCACCCTCGATGGCAAAACTGGCGAGCGCCTCGCCGGTCACCGCCCGCAGGAAGATTTCCGAGCGTTCCTCGGGGGTAAGGCCGGCGTGCAGCCCGTCGATCGCACCAAGGCGGGCCATGACGCGGGCCAAGGGGGCCTCTGTCACCGCGGGGTCATGGCGGAAGCGGGGCCAGGCGGGGGTGTTCCAGATCTCCATGAGGCGAGGGATAGGCTTTTTCGCCTCATAAATAAAGCATTTTTGATGCGAATGAGACGGCGCAATCTCCTCATTCCGCCTCTGCAGGCTTCGATGATGGAAGAATGAGGCGGTGCCCGCAAACCGCGTTGGCCCGCTTTTCGGACAAACCGGTCATCAAATCATCTTGTCACTCCAGAAGTGAGCGCCAGAGGGTTCTCTCGCGCGCTCCACTTAGAAAACGCCGGACGTCCTGCTCCAAGGTTCTTGTCGGTCTTTGCCTTGGAAAGGAACAGCACATGAGCAAACTTCTCGATGCGATTGTTGCTGGCAGTGGCCAAGCAGGCCTCCCGGTCAGTCGGCATCTCAAGAACAAAGGCGTTGGTCACTCCGTCCTTGATCGAGGCCAGATCGTGGACACCTGGCGCATCCGGTCGGGCAGTATCTGCATGGTGACGCTGATTCATCACTGTCGGCGGTGACGTCCATGGACGTCACCCACGGCGTGGCGGACCCGTGGTCCATGCATTGGCGTGTGCGGTTGAGCGCCACATCGATTCGCGCTGCGAAGTCTTGTTCGCAGGCAAAGGAGACGCGAGACGCCGGCTCCCCGAAGCCTTGCGCACATGAGGCCTTGGGTAACTTGCTCTCAGCAAGGCAGAAATTCCGATTGAACTTCTGCACACAATAAAAAGCTAGTAATATAGCTTTTAATGTTTTAGCTCTCTCGCAGGAGGGATCGGCCGCCGATACGGGACCGGCTGATCGACAACTGGGAGAGGAGCCCCCCTCATGCTTAGACTGCTTGTGAAAGCCCTGCCGACACTGGCCATCCTTGGCTTCGGCGCGACCGCCGCGCTGGCGCAGGACGATGTGGAGCTGCCGCGCTCGATGATCTGGAGCGCCTACGACGTCGGCTCCGGCGGCTACACCGAGGCCTCGGCCATCGCGAATGCAGTGCAGGGCAAGTTCGACACGCGCATCCGCGTTCTGCCCTCGGGCACGTCGATCGGCCGCCTGCTTCCGCTGCGCGAACAGCGCGCACAGTTCGGCTTTCTGTCGAACGAGCTCTTCTTTGCCAGCGAAGGCACCGAGGAATTCGCCACGCCTGACTGGGGTCCGCAGGACGTGCGCGTGATGCTTGGACGGCCGGCTTCGGTGGGGATCATCGCCGCTGCCGACCTGAATGCGACGAGCGTCGCCGACCTGCGCGGCAAGCGCGTCGGCTTCGTGAAGGGCAACCCGTCGCTGAACATCAAGACCGACGCCTATCTTGCCTTCGGCGGCCTGACCCGTGACGACGTCGAGGAGGTCTGGTTCGGCAGCTACGGTGCGCTCAAGGATGCGATCATCTCGAACCAGCTCGATGCCATGGGCATGGTGCCGACCTCGTCCTTCGCGCGCGAGATCGAGGCGAGTTCGCGGGGCCTGACCTGGCTCAATTTCCCGCCCGAGGACACCGCGGGCTGGAAGAAGGCCACCGACGTCATCAGCTTTGCCGAACCGCACAAGCAGACCACCGGGGCAGGGATCGACGAGGACCACCCGGTGTGGCTCCTGGGCTACCGCTATCCGATGCTGGCGACCTACGCGGCGACCAGCGAGGAGGAGGTCTACAACCTCGTCAAGGCAATCGACCAGAGCTTCGACGGCTTCCGTGAGGCCACCGCCGAGGCGGCGAACTGGGCCACCGAAGGTGCCATCGTGCCGCCGGCCGACGCGCCGTTCCACGACGGGGCGATCCGCTATGCCAAGGAGATGGGCTACTGGACCGACGAGGCGCAGGCCTGGCAGGACGCCCGCCTGGCGCGCGTCGACGCTGTGCAGGCGGCCTGGGCCGAGGCACAGGCGGCCTATGACGGCGACGATGCAGGCTGGCCCGAGTTCTGGGGCAGCTGGCGCGCCGAACACCTGGCGAACTGAGTTTCGCCTCTTGCGGGTCCGCACAGGTCGGACCCGCTCCTATTCCCTACTTCAGAGCGTGAGCGAGGTCCGTCATGAGCGATCCGCAGTCCATTCCCGTGTCCGATCAGCCGGACACCTCCCAGAGTTCAGGCGTCAAGATCGGCATGCTGCACGGGCCGACACGGGCGGTGGTGCTCATTCTCGGCCTGATCGCGCTCCTGCTGAATGTCGACCGACTGTTCAACACACAGATGCTGATCGGCTACGTGCTGCTCGACACCGCGTATTTCTACCTGCTCACCGGCATCTTCCTTGCCATCGTCTTCCAGGTCTACCCGCTGCCCTACAACCGGTTCGGCATTGCCGGACGCATCGCGGACGTGGTTTTCTCGCTGCTCGCGCTCGGCTCGGCCTGCTATTTCGCCTGGAACGGTGAGCGTATCCTGATGGAGGGGTGGGACCTCGTCGCGCCGACCAATGCGCAGGTCATCTCCGGGGTGTTCTGCCTGCTGGTGCTCGAGGCGCTGCGCCGGACCGGCGGGCTTGTGCTGCTGTGCATCTGCGGCTTCTTCTTCCTCTTCCCGCTCTTTGCAGAGAACATGCCGGGCTTCCTCTGGGGGCCGTCCACCGACATCCCCGGCCTGGTGATGATGCACGCGCTCGGCTCGGAAAGTATCATCGGCGTGCCGATGCGCGTGGTGGCGGGCCTGCTGATCGGTTTCCTGCTGTTCGGTTCGGCGCTGGTGGTCACCGGCGGCGGTGCCTTCTTCATGGCCTTCGCCGAGGCGCTGCTCGGCCGCACCCGTGGCGGCCCGTCCAAGGTGGCCATCCTCTCCTCGGGCTTCTTCGGCTCGCTCTCGGGGTCGGTGATCTCGAACATCGTGACCACCGGGCAGATGACCATCCCGACGATGAAGAAGGTCGGCTACCCGGCGCGCTACGCCGCCGCGATCGAGGCCTGCGCCTCGACCGGCGGCGCGCTGATGCCGCCGGTCATGGGCGCCGTCGCCTTCATCATGGCCGAGAACCTCAACGTTGCCTATTCCACCGTGATGATCGCCGCGATCGTTCCGGCGGCGCTCTTTTACCTCGCGCTCATGCTGCAGACCGATTGCTACGCGGCGCGCCGGGGGCTCGCCGGGCAGCGTCCCGAAGACCTGCCGAAGCTCTGGCCGACGCTGAAGGAAGGCTGGCATTTCCTGCTTTCGCTGGTCGTGCTGATCTACCTGATCGTGGCGCGCGGGATCGAAGCGCAGGCACCGTTCTACGCCACGCTCGTGCTGCTTGCGACCAGTGCGCTCAACGGCTGGATCCGCGGCGAGAACCAACTGACCCTCGGCCGGCTCGTCGATCTGCTGGATGACGCGATCCGCAACATCGCCAATATCGTCGGGATCCTTGCCGGGGTCGGGCTCATCGTCGGTGCGCTCAGCTATACCGGCGTCGGCGGTGCCTTCTCGCGCGAGCTGCTGCAATTCGCCGGCGACAACGTCTTCCTGCTGCTGCTCTTCGGTGCCCTGACCTCCTTTGTGCTGGGCATGGGGATGACCGTCAGCGCCTGCTACATCTTCCTGGCCATCGTGCTGGGGCCGGCCATGGCCGGAGCGGGGCTGAACCCGATCGCCGGGCACCTCTTCATCCTCTACTGGGGCATGCTGAGCTACATCACCCCGCCGGTCGCGCTGGCCGCATTCGCCGCGGCGGTGATCGCCAAATCCGACGGCATGCGCACCGGCGTTCTGGCGATGCGTCTCGGGGCGGTGAACTTCGTGCTGCCGTTCATCTTCGCGCTGAACCCGACGCTGGTGCTGCAGGGGGAACCGCTGGACATCCTGCATGACGTGGGCAGCGCGGTTCTGGCGGTGTGGCTGATGGCGGCCGCAAGCGAAGGCTGGCTGCACTTCGTCGGCCGGCTGGGCATCCCGGCGCGGGTGTTGCTGGGCGCGGCGGCGGTGACGCTGATCGTCCCCGGCTACCTGTCAGACGGCATCGGGCTGGTTCTGCTCGCGGTCGCAGTGCTGGTGAACCGCCTGAGCGCGCCGGACAGCAGCCGCGAGCCGGCCCGGTCCGTGGCCCCGTCCACCGAGTGAAGAGGAAAGCCCTATGAACACCCACGCTACACCTTCGCATGGCACCGTTCACCTCGAGGTCACCGATGGCATCGCCGTGCTGACCATCGACAATCCCCCGGTGAATGCCGGCTCCCACGCGATCCGCAAGGGCCTCATCGAGGCGCTGCGGAGCTGCGGCGAGGTTCGGGGTGCGGTTCTCGTCGGGGCCGGAAAGAGCTTCATTGCCGGCTCCGACCTGCGCGAGTTCGGCGCGCCCCTGGCCTGGCCCGAGCTGCCGGACGTCATCGCGGCCTGCGAAGAGGCACCGTTCCCCGTGGTGGCCGCCATTCACGGCGTGGCGCTTGGCGGAGGGCTCGAGCTGGCGCTCGGTTGCGACTATCGTATCGCCACGCCGGACGCGAAGCTCGGCCTGCCCGAGGTGTCGCTCGGGATGGTGCCCGGCGCGGGCGGCACGCAGCGGCTCCCCCGCCTGACCGGGCGCATCGCCGCGCTCGAGATGATCTGCGGTGCCACCCGCATCACCGGGGTCAAGGCAGAGGCGCTCGGGCTGGTCGATGTGGTCGCAGAGGACGATCTGCTGGGGGCGGCGAAACGGTTCCTTGCCGAGGATCGCCCGAAGCGCGTGGTGGCCAACCTCGAGGTTCCCGAAGAGGACGAGACCGCGCTGGGGGCCGCTGCCGCGAAGGCGCTGCACAAGGGCAGGGGCCGGCCGAACGTGGCCGAGGCAATCCGGCTGGTGCAGGCCTCGGCTGATCCGGACATCGTCGCCGTCCTGGCGGATGAGCGCGCGGCATTCCAGAAGCTCCGTCTGTCGGAGGACGCCTTTGCCCTGCGCCACCTCTTCTTTGCCGAGCGCAAGGCGGGCAGCGTCGACGGGCTTGATGCCAAGCCTCGCCCCGTCTCGTCCGTCGGTGTCATCGGCGGCGGCACCATGGGGCAGGGCATCGCGCGCGCCTGCCTTGCAGCCGGGCTGCCGGTCACCCTCGTCGAGCGCGACGCCGAGGCGCTGGAACGCAGCCTCGGTGCGCTGCGGGACGCGTTGCAGGCGAAGCAGGCGCGCGGGCGGCTTTCGGAGACCGCGCTGGCGGCGCAATTGAGGGCCCTCTCCGGAACGACGCGGATCTCCGAGCTGACCAGCTGCGATCTGGTCATCGAGGCGGTGTTCGAGGAGCTGTCGGTCAAGGTGCCGCTGCTGACCGAGCTCGACGCCACGCTGCCGCCCGAGACGGTGATCGGCACCAACACCTCCTATCTCGACATCAATGCCATGGTCGCGGGCCTGCCGGGGCGGTCCCGTGTGCTGGGCCTGCACTTCTTCAGCCCCGCCGACGTGATGCGCCTGCTCGAGGTGGTGCGGGCCGAAACAACGGCGGATGACGTGCTGGCCACCGGCCTCGCGCTGGCGAAACGCCTTGGCAAGCAGCCCGTGGTGGCGCGCGTCGCCGAGGGGTTCATCGGCAACCGCATCTACGCCGCCTACCGCCGCCGGGCCGAGCTGCTGGTGCTCGACGGTGCCGCGCCCGAACAGGTGGATGCGGCTGTCGAAGCCTTCGGCTTCGCGATGGGGCCTTTCGCGGTGTCGGACATGAGCGGGCTCGACATCGCCTGGGCGATGCGCAAGCGGCAGGCCGCGACGCGCGACCCGGCAGCGCGCTACGTCACCATACCCGACCGGCTCTGCGAGGCGGGACGGCTGGGCCGCAAAACCGGCGGTGGCTGGTACGACTATCCCGAGAAACGCCCCGAGCCCTCGGCCGAGGTGACCGCACTTATCGACGCGGCGCGCAGCGAGGCCGGCATCACCCCGCGTTCCTTAGACGCCGAGACGATCCAGCGGCAACTGCTGATCGCCATGGTCAACGAAGCCGCGCTGTTGCTGGACGAGGGGGTCGCGCAGCGCGCCTCCGACATCGATGTGACGCTTGCCAACGGCTACGGCTTCCCGCGCTGGAAGGGCGGGCCGCTGTGGTGGGCGGCACAGCAGCCCGCGGACCGCATCGAGGCCGATCTCGACGCGCTTGAGACGGCGATCGGCCATGGCTTCGCCCGGGGCCCGGTGCCCGAAATCCTCGAAGACCTGAAGGGCTGAGCCATGCAGACCGTCTATATTTGCGACTACATCCGCACCCCCATCGGCCGCTACGGCGGCAGCCTCTCGGGCATTCGCGCCGACGATCTTGGCGCGCTGCCGCTGCTGGCGTTGCAGGATCGCCATGACGGCCTCGACTGGGCCGACACCATCGACGTGATCTACGGCTGCGCCAACCAGGCCGGCGAGGACAACCGGTCGGTGGCGCGCATGTCCCTGCTGCTTGCCGGGCTGCCCGAGACCGTCTCGGGCACCACGATCAACCGGCTCTGCGGCTCGGGCATGGATGCGGTGCTGGCGGCCTACCGCAGGCTTGCCGTGGGCGAGGGCGATCTGGCGATTGCGGGCGGCGTCGAGTCGATGTCCCGCGCGCCCTTTGTCATGCCCAAGGCCACGAGCGCCTTCTCGCGTCAATCCAGCGTCGAGGATACCACCATCGGCTGGCGTTTCATCAACCCGGAGATGCACGCGCGCTACGGCACCGACTCGATGCCCGAGACAGCCGAGAACGTCGCCGCCGACTTCGGCATCTCGCGCGCGGATCAGGACGCCTTTGCCCTGCGCAGCCAGCAGAAGGCGGCCGCCTCGCGCGACGTGATGGCCGAGGAAATCATCCCGGTGGCGGTGCCGCAACGCAAGGGTCCGCCGGTCATCTTCGATCAGGACGAGCACCCGCGCAGCACCACCGCCGAGAAGCTGGCGGCGCTACCGACCCCGTTCCGCGCGGGCGGCAGCGTCACCGCGGGCAATGCCTCGGGGGTCAATGACGGGGCAGCGGCGCTGATCCTTGCCACCGAAGCCGGGATGAAGCGCCACGGGCTGACGCCTCTGGCGCGGATCACCGGCGGCGCGACCGCGGGCGTGGCACCGCGCATCATGGGCATGGGCCCGGCCCCGGCGACCGAAAAGCTCTGTGCCCGACTCGGTGTGACGGCGGACAGCTTCGACCGCATCGAGCTCAACGAGGCCTTTGCCGCGCAGGCGCTGGCCGTACTGCGGCGGCTCGGGATCGCCGACGATGATCCGCGGGTGAACCCCTATGGCGGCGCGATCGCGCTCGGCCATCCGCTCGGCATGTCCGGCGCGCGGATCACCGGCACCGCCGCCCGGATGATCGCGCGCGGCGAGGGCAACACCGCGCTCGCGACCATGTGCATCGGGGTGGGGCAGGGCATCGCCCTGTCGCTCGCCGCCGCCTGACTTCAGAAAGGACCGACCAATGGGTATCGACATCAGCTTCAACGGGAAAGTGGCCGAGATCACCATCGACGTGCCCCCCGTCAACGCCATCACCCTCGCCAACTACGCCGAGATCGGCGAAGCCTTCGACGCCGCCGACAGCTGGCAGGGCATCAACTGCGTGCTTTTCACCGGAGCGGGCGCGCGCGCCTTCTGCGCCGGGCTCGACCTGAAGGAGTTCCTTGCCGCCACGGTCGAGGAAGACCCGGCCCGCGCCCGCATCGTGCGACGCTGCTTCAAGTCGATCCGGGACTGTGCCCTGCCCACCATCGCGGCGGTCAACGGCCCGGCGCTGGGGGCCGGCACGGTGCTGGCCTCGGTCTGCGACATCCGGCTTGCGTCGGAGACGGCGAAGTTCGGGATGCCCGAGATCAACGTCGGCCGTTGCGGCGGCGCGTCGCACATGGGGCGGCACCTGCCGCAGGGCATGCTGCGCAAGATGTTCTTCACCGGCGAGCCGATCGACGCGGCCGAGGCCTATCGCTTCGGCTTCGTGCAGGAGGTTCTTGCCCCCGAGGCGCTGATGGAGGCCGCCCGCACGCTCGCCGCGAAGATCGCCGAGAAGTCGCCGCTCGGCCTGCGCCTCGGCAAGCAGGCGCTGAACCAGATCGAGTTTCTGCCGGTCGACGAGGGCTACCAGATCGAACAGCAGTTCAGCACGATCCTGATGAAGACCGAGGATGCCCGCGAGGCGACCGCCGCCGTGGTCGAGAAGCGCAAGCCGGTCTGGAAGGGGCGCTGATGACTTTGCAGGCGATCAACGGCACGCGGCTCAAAACCCGCATCGACCGCGCCGGGGACGACGCGCCCTGGGTGGTCTTCTCGAACTCGCTGGTCACCGACCTGTCGGTCTGGGACGGCGTGGTGGCGCGGCTCTCGGGCTGGAACGTGCTGCGCTACGACCAGCGCGGCCATGGCGGCTCGGAGGTCCCGGACGGCGCGGTGGATTTCGAACTGCTCTCGGAGGACCTGCTGGCGGTGATGGACCACGCGGGCGTCTCCCGCGCGGTCTGCGTCGGCCTGTCGATGGGCGTGCCGACAACGCTGGCCGCCTATGCCAAGGCACCCGAGCGTTTCGCCGGGCTTGTCTTCATGGACGGCATGGCGAAATCCGCGCCGGCTGCGGTCGAGACATGGGGCGCGCGGATCGATGAGGGCCGCAGGCTCGGCATGGACGGCTACGCCAAGGTCACCGCCGAACGCTGGCTGACCACGCCCGACCGCGCCGAGGCGCTGGCGGCGATGATTGCGGCGACCCCTTTCGAGGGGTTCAAGGCCTGCGCCACGGCGCTTCAGGGTTACGACTATGCCGCCGTCCTGCCGGGCATCGCGGTCCCCGCGCTGCTGGTGGCGGGGCTGTCGGACGGCAAGATCCCCGAGACCATGCGCGGCATCGCCGACAGCATCGGCGCGCGGTTCGAAGGGGTCGAGGGCGCAGGCCATGTGCCCTGCTTCGAGCAGCCCGACGCCACCGCCGCGCTGCTCTCGGCCTTTCTGGCCGAGGTGGAGGCTGCGGCATGAAACTGCACTGGTCCCCCCGCTCGCCCTTCGTGCGCAAGGTGATGATTACCCTGCACGAGACCGGCCGGCTGGATGAGGTCGAGCTGATGCGCAACGTCGTCGCCAGCCACTTGCCGCCGAACCCCGCCGTGCTGGCGGACAACCCGCTGGGCAAGATCCCGGCGCTGGTCACCGAGCAGGGCGTGCTCTTCGACAGCCGGGTGATCTGCGCCTGGCTCGACCGGGACGGCGCGCTCGATGCCGGGGTCGAGGCGCAGCGCTGGCAGGCGCTGGCCGACGGTGCGACCGACATCCTGCTGGCCTGGCGCACAGAACTGCTTCGCCCGCAGGGGGCCTGGGACGCGATCACCGCCAGCTTCCGCGCCAAGATCGCTGCGGTCATGGCCACGCTCGAGGCCGAGGCCGATGCGCTGGCCAGCCGGCCCTTTGGGGCTGGCCATGTCGCGGTGATCTGCTTCCTCGGCCAGCTTGATTTCCGCTGGGGCGACAGCGCCTGGCGGGCCCATTTCCCGCACCTTGCGGTGCTCGCCGCGACCTGGGCCGAGCGCCCCTCGGTCGCCGCCACCGCCATCGTCGATGACGGCGCAGCGGGCGACGAGGTCACCGCAGGCGTCCTGACTTTCGAAAAGGAGACAACATGAGCGGACCGCTTTCCCACGTTCGGGTGCTTGACCTGAGCCGCATCATGGCCGGCCCCTGGTCGGGCCAGATCCTCGCCGACCTCGGAGCAGAGGTCATCAAGGTGGAACGCGCTGGCGTCGGGGATGACACCCGGCGCTGGGGGCCGCCGTTCATGAAGGACAGCGCTGGCAAGCCGACCAAGGAGTCGGGGTATTACCTGTCGGTCAACCGAGGCAAGAAATCGGTCGAGGTCGACATCGCCTCGGAAGAGGGCCAGGAGCTGATCCGCGATCTCGCCCGGACAAGCGACATCGTGCTTGAGAACTTCAAGGTCGGCACCCTGGCACGCTACGGGCTTGACGAGGCGTCGCTCCGGGCGATCAACCCGCGGCTGATCTACTGCTCGATCACCGGCTTCGGCCAGGACGGGCCTATGGCCGAGGACGTCGCCTACGACTTCATGATCCAGGCGATGGGCGGGCTGCTGTCGGTCACCGGGGTGCCGGACGGCGAGCCGGGGGCCGGGCCGCAGAAGGTCGGGGTGCCGGTCATCGACATCATGACCGGCATGTACGCCACCGTCGCCGTGCTGGCCGCACTGGCGCGCCGCGCCGAGACCGGCAAGGGCGACTATATCGATCTGGCGATGCTGGATGTGGCCACCGCGATGCTTGCGAACCAGGCGATGAACCACCTCGTCTCGGGCGCGACGCCGACCCGCAAGGGCAACAAGCACCCGAACATCCAGCCGCAGGACATCTTCCCGGTCCGCGACGGGCATATCGTGATCGCGGTCGGCAACGACGAGCAGTTCGTGCGCTTCGCCGCCGCCCTCGGCCACCCGGACTGGGCGCAGGATCCGCGCTTTGCCACCAACGCGGCGCGGGTCGAGAACCTCGACGTGCTGCACCCGATGATCTGCGAGACATTGCGCAGCCGCGATCTCGCCGACTGGCGGGCCGATCTCGTGGCGGTGAAAGTGCCCTGCGCGCCGATCAACACCGTGCCGGGCGTGCTCGACGAACCGCAGGTGCAGCATCGCCAGATGCTGCGGCACCTGCCGCACCCGCTTGCCGGGACCGTGCCGCAGGTGGTCTCACCGATGCGCTTTGCCGAGGCGCCGCTGTCCTTCGAGGCCGCGCCACCGCTGCTCGGCCAGCATACCGATGAAATCCGGGACCGCGTCGCCGCGGCCAAGGTGAAAGGATGACCAGCATGGGACGTATCAGCTTCCCCGCGCCGGAGACCATGTCGCCGGCACAGAAGGCCGTCTTCGACGAGATCGTATCGGGGCCGCGCGGCGTGCTCGTCGGCCCCCTGCGGGCGGCGCTGCACAATCCGGTCCTTGCCGATCGCTGGCAGCAACTTGGCCGCGTGCTGCGCTTCGAGACGACGCTGCCGGGCTACCTCAACGAACTGGCGATCCTGATCACGGCGCGGCGCTGGAACAGCCTGCTGGAATGGGCCATCCATGAACGCGACGGTCTGAAGGTGGATCTGGATCAGGCGTGGATCGACGCCCTGCGCGTGGGCCGGGTGCCGGACTTCGGCGACGACGCCGCGGCGGCCGAGATCTACGATTTCGTCTGCCAACTTCTGACGCAAGGCACCCCGAAGCAGCCGGTCTACGATCTGGTGTGCGCGCGCTGGGGCGAGGTCGGGGTGGTCGAGCTGACCGCCGTCGTCGGCTATTATTCGATGGTGGCCATGACCCTGAACGCGCATGAGATCCCGGTTCCGGAAGGGGTCAGCGCCAATCTCCCCATCACCCCCGGCGCCCTCTTCGACCTGCCGTTGCGCAACTGAGGACTGCAGCCGGTTCCCCTCTACCGGGAGTAAGTGATATAAAGCTATAATATCGTCAGATATGCCCGGAAGGCGAAGAGAAGCGAGGACCTTTCCATGCAGAAGCCCAGCTCGACCGACCTGCTCGAGAAGAGCAATGTCGCCCGCTATATCCAGCTTGCCTCGCTTTTCCGCGGCCGGATCGAGCGGGGGGACTGGGCGATCGGGGCACGGATACCGACGGTGGAACAGCTGTCCAAGGAATTCGGCGTGGCGGGAATGACGATCCGCCAGGCGCTCGATCAGATCGAAAAGGAGGGTCTGATCGAGCGGTTCCGGGCCAAGGGCACCTTCGTGCGCGCCCGGCCCGAGCGTGATCTCTGGTGCGAGGTGCAGACCGACTGGAACGGCCTGCTCATGTCGCGTGCCGATGCGCAGATCGAGGTGCTGTCGGACACGCCCGGCGCGACGCTCGCGCAGGCGGATTTCGACCATGGCACCGTTGCGCCCAGCTATCGTCACCTGCGGCGTCTGCACCGGCGGCAGAACGTGCCCTTCCTCGTCGCCGACGTCTTCGTCGACGAGAAGCTGCAGCCACTGATCCCCGAAGAGAACTACTCCACCACCACCGCGATGCGGCTGGTGTCGGACTTGCCGGGCGTGCGCGTCGCTGATGCCCGGCAGATCCTGTCGGTGGCCTCCGCCGATGTCGAGACCGCGCAGCTGCTGCAGCTGTCGCTCAACGATCCGATCGTATTGGTGCAGCGCTTGGCCATCGATGAAGGCGGGCGTCTGATCCTCGTCGCCAACGGAATCTACCGTGGCGACAAGGTGCGGATCGATATGAAATTGCTCACCTGAGCCAGTGGTCCGGGCAAAGACCGGGACCGTGGCGACTCTTTAAGTGACAAAGCTAGCTTAATGATTTAACTTACCTCTCAAGGGAGAAATTGGGAGGAGAATCATGAGATTTCTGGCTCATGGCGCACTGCTTTGCAGTGCCATTGCCACCGGTGCGCAAGCGGATGAGGCAGGCTGCGCTGCGCTTGCAAACATCACCCGGGACGGCCTGAAGATCGCCGAGGCGGCCTGGGTCCCGGCCGGACCCGATGACGATGCCGGGCAGGACCTGCCGGCCTATTGCAAGGTCACCGGGGTGATCGATGAGCGTCGAGGCGTGGGAGACGTGCTCTTCGGCGACCGCTTCGAGTTGCGTCTGCCCGAAGGCTGGAACGGACGCTTCTACTTCCAGGGCGGCGGCGGGCTCGATGGTCGCGTACGCCCGGCCTTTGGCGGCTCGCAGCCGACCGGCGAGCCGGCGGCCGTGGCCGAGGGCTACGCGGTGATCTCGACCGATGCCGGGCACGAGGACAAGGACAGCTCCTTTGGCCTCGATCCCGAGGCCCGCGAGGCCTGGGGCTATCAGGCACTCAAGGATGTTGCCGAGACCGGCAAGGCCCTCACCACCGGCTATTACGGCGAAGCTCCGCACCACAGCTACCTCATCGGCTGCTCCAACGGCGGTCGGCAGGGCATGATGGCCAGCCAGCGGTTTCCCGAACTCTTCGATGGCATCGTCGCGGGCGCGCCGGTGTTCCGCCTGTCGCGCAGCCACGTTGATACCGCCTGGGGCCTGCAGAAGCTGACGGCCATCGCCCCAAGGGACGAGGCGGGCCATCCCATCTTGTCACGCGCGTTCAGCAACGCCGATCTGGAACTTCTGGCGCAGGACATCGTCCAGCAGTGCGACGCGCGCGACGGACTCGCCGACGGGCTGGTGCTTGACCCTGCCGGGTGTGACTATGATCCCTCGGGGCTCGCCTGCAGCGCCGGGCAGGACGCCTGTCTGAGCGCAGAGAAGGTCGAGACGCTGAAGCTGCTGCACGAGGGCTCGCGCGACAGCGCCGGTGAGCGCTTCTACGTCGCATGGAGCTACGACCCGGCGATTGCCGAAGCGGGCTGGCGCAGCTGGCGCCTCGGCACCTCGGAAACCCCGGAGCCCAACGCGATCAAGGCAGGCCTGTCCAACAACGGCATCAAGTATGTCTTCCTGACGCCGCCGGACCCGGCCTTCGACATCATCAACTTCGACTTCGACAGCGACCCGCAGCGCATGGAGGCCTCGGCGGCTTTTGCGGATGCGACCTCGACCGATCTTGGCGCCTTCCGCGATGCAGGCGGCAAGATCCTGCTCTACCACGGCACCGGGGATGCGGCGATCTCGGCCAATGACACCGCCCGCTACATGGCGGCGCTGCAGGCGGACATGGGGGATGTCGGGGATTTCGCCCGCTACTTCCCGGTGCCGGGCATGGGGCATTGCCGCGGCGGGCCGGGGCCCGAGTCCTTCGACGTGCTGCAGACCATCGTCGGCTGGGTCGAGGAGGGCAGGGCCCCCGACAGGCTGATCGCCACCGGCGCGGACCTCGACGGGCGCTCCCGCCCGCTGTGCCCCTGGCCCACGGTGGCCACCTACGATGGCAGCGGCCCCGAAGCCGATGCTGCCAGCTTCGTCTGCAAGTGATGAAACCTGCCGCGGCGGTGGTCAGCCCATCGTCGCGGTCGCCGGGCCGGCAGGTCCGCGTGCAATCACCACAAGGCAGTGGGAGGACCGCACTGCCGCACCATTGGGAGGAAGACCATGAAATCCAGACTGACGGGCCTGGCCCTGTCCGCGCTTGCGCTTTCGGCAAGCCTTGCATCCGCGCAGGACTATCCGGCGCAGCCGATCACCCTCGTAAACCCCTATGCGGCGGGCGGTTCGGCCGATCTGATCGCGCGGACCCTCGCCGAGGGGATGACCGAGAGGCTGGGTCAGCCGGTGGTGGTCGAAAACCGGCCCGGCGCCGCAACGGCCATCGCGGCAACCTACGTGGCGCAGTCCGACCCTGACGGCTATACCCTGCTGATCGCCAGTTCTCCGACGCATTTCATCACGCCCGAGATCCAGCCGGTGCAATATGAGGGTCTTGCCGATTTCGCTCCGGTCGCCATGATCGCCAACGTTCCAAACGTTCTGGTCGTCGGCAGTGGCGCGGAGCTCTCGACGCTCGAAGAGCTGGTCGCCAAGGCAAAGGAGTCGCCGGACACGCTGGCCTTTGCATCTGTGGGGAACGGCAGCCTGCCGCACCTGTCCAGCGTCCTGCTGATGCAGGAAACCGACACACAGATGGTGCACATTCCCTATGGCGGCGCCGCGCCCGCCGTGGTCGATGTGCTGGCCGGGAACGTCGACCTGGCCTTTCTCAACCTGCCTCCGTTGCTGCCGCACATCGAAAGCGGTGCATTGGTGCCGCTGGGGGTCGCCGCTCCGGAACGCACGCCGCTGCTGCCCGATGTCGCGACGATGGCGGAGCTCGGGTTGGGGGAATTCCAGATGAGTACCTGGTTCGGGGTGTCGGCACCGGCCAACACGCCAGAGGATGTGGTCGCGAAGCTCGACGCCGCCATCGCCGATACGTTGCAGGACGAGGAGCTGCGCCAGCGGCTCGAGGCCAGCGGCGTCATGATGTTCTACAAGCCCACGGATGAGTTCGCGGGCTTTCTTGAAAGCGAATCCGAGCGATTGCTGAAGCTGCTCGACGCCGCGGACGTGCCGCGGAACTGACCGCGGCAGATCCGGCGAAGTCCCGAGCCGGGACCGGCGAGCGGTGTCTGACGACATCCGCGGTCCGGTCTGCGCCGGCCAGTGCAGGCACTCGGGCACCCGCTTCTCACCCATTCGACGCAGAATTGGACCCACGCACTCATGGAACCTCAAGAGAATACCGAACCGGGGCAAAGATCCGGCCCCTGGGAATACGCAGTCGCGGCGGCTCTGTTCCTGCTTGGACTCTACGTCGCGTTCGAAGGTGCCAATGTCGGTGTCGGAACGCTTCGGCGCATGGGCCCGGGCTTCCTGCCGGTCGCGGTCGGCTGCGGGCTGGCCCTCCTGGCTCTGGGGATCCTCTTTGAGCTTCGCAGCGGGGGCCGCCCCAAGCTCGATGCGCCGGTGCGCCCGCTGGTCATGGTGACGTTGAGCCTGGGCACCTTCGCCGCGACGGTGGCGCCGCTCGGGCTCGTGCCGGCGACGCTGCTGCTGGCATTCATCGGCGCCTTTGCGGAACGCGCGATGACCCTCCGGCGGGCGGGTCTGACGGCGATCGGGCTGGCGGCCCTTGGATATGTCGTCTTCATCCTCGGCTTCAAGCTGCCGCTCGATGCGTTTTGGGGGTGATGGAGATGTATGCGGATATTCTCATTGGGTTTGAGCGGGCGCTGTCGTTCGACGCGTTGCTGTTCTGCTTCATTGGCGTGACGATCGGCACCTTTGTCGGGGTCCTGCCCGGTGTGGGTGCCCTGGCGGCGGTATCGCTGTGCCTGCCGATGACCTATTACCTCGATCCCACCGTTGCCATGATCATGCTCGCCGGCATCTTCTACGGAGCGCAATACGGCAGCTCGACCGCGTCGATCCTGCTGAATGTGCCGGGCACCGTGACGGCGGCGGTGACGGCGCTTGACGGCTATCCGATGACCCAGCAGGGCCGAGCTGGACTGGCGCTTTTCGTCACGACGATCTGCTCCTTCGTCGGCGGCTCGATCGCGATCATCCTGATGATGGGCTTCACGCCGCTGATCGCCCGCGCGGCGCTGTCGTTCTCGTCGGCAGAGTACTTTCTGATCATGGCCTTTGGGCTGTTCCTTGCCTCGACCATCGGCTCGGGATCGCAGCTGAAGAGCCTTGCGATGGTCGCCCTGGGCCTCACGCTGGGCCTGGTCGGGACGGATCTGAACTCGGGGGTCTCGCGGTTCACCTTCGGGCAGGTTGAGCTCTATGACGGTATCAGCCTCGTCACGATTGCCATGGGCCTGTTCGGCGTGGCCGAGATCCTGAATTCCATCGTCGACGATACGTCTCGCAAACCTGCCACGGGCAAGATCACCTTCAAGTCGATGCTGCCCAGCAAGGCCGAGTGGAAGGTCATCGTAAAGCCGACCCTGCGAGGGACGGCGATCGGCGCGGTGATCGGCGCGCTTCCTGGGTCCGGGGCCACCATCGCGACCTTCATTGCCTATGCGGTGGAAAAGCGCCAGTCGAAGACGCCGGAGCGGTTCGGCAAGGGTGCGCTGGAGGGCATAGCCGCACCCGAGGCCGCCAACAACTCGGCAGTCCAGTCGGCCTTTGTGCCAACCCTGAGCCTGGGTATCCCGGGCGACGCGCTGATGGCGTTCCTTCTGGGCGCGATGATGATCCACGGTGTCGTGCCGGGGCCCAGATTCCTGATCGACCAGCCGCAGATGTTCTGGGGGCTCGTCGCAAGCTTCTGGATCGGCAACGTCCTGCTGCTGATCCTGAATATTCCGCTGATCGGCGTGTGGGTGCGGATGCTGTCGATCCCCTACAACATTCTGTTCCCGGCGATGCTCTTTTTCATCTGCATCGGCGTCTACTCGATCGAATACCAGGTCTTCGACATCGCACTGGTGATGATCTTCGGCATCGTCGGCCTGGTGATGAACCGTCTCGCCTATCCCGCTGCGCCGCTTCTGCTGGGATTCATCCTTGGGCCGATGATGGAGGAACACTTCAAGCGCGCGCTGCTCATGTCGCGGGGCTCTTTCTCGATCTTCTGGGAACGGCCGATCAGCGTTGTGCTTCTGGCGCTGCTCGCCGGGCTGCTTCTCCTCAGCGCGCGGGCGATCTGGAAAAGCCAGCGCGCCGCGTCCCCGTCCTCTCTCTCCGAGCCGCAGATGCAAAGCCAAACAAAGGATACCCAATGACCACCTATGACACGCTCGATGCCGAGGGGATGGATTCCGCAACGGCGTATCGGCTGCTCGTCGGCGCCGTGGTGCCTCGGCCGATCGCCTGGATCAGCACGGTGGACCCGGCGGGCCGTGTGAACCTGGCCCCCTTCAGTTCCTACAACTACGTGGCCACGACGCCGCCAATGCTGGCGGTCAACATCGCGTTGCGGGCCGGCACCGATGGCGAGATGAAGGATACCGCGCGCAACATCCTCGATACCGGGGAATTTGTGGTGAACGTGGCCACGCATGACGCGATGGAGGCGATCCGGGCATCCGCCCAGAACTTCCCCCCGGAGATCAGCGAAGTGGAGGAACTCGGCCTTTCGGTGCTGCCAAGCCGCCACGTTCGCCCGCCGCGCATTGCCGCCTCTCCGATCCAGATGGAGTGCCGTCTCGATCAGAGCGTGACCCTCGGCAAGGGTATCAACACGCTCTACATCGGAGAGGTGCTGGCCTTCCATTTCGCCGAGACCGTGTTCGATGGACGCAGGGTGGACGTCACCAAGCTGGCTCCGATTTCCAGGCTGGGCGGTCCCTTCTTCGCAGGCATCGGCGACATCTATGAACGGCCGATGCTGCAATATGCCCCGGGTGGAGAAGGTTCGGTGGACATGGGCCACACGAAGACCCGGTGACGGAGCAGGCGTCCGGAATTCCGCGCCCCGGGTTCTGAGCGGACCCGCCCCCGGCTCACCCCACGCCGGGACAGGTCGCGGACAGTGTGGGGCCCTTGGAGGAATGGCGACATGAAAACGAGATTTGCGGCGATGGGCCTTGCCCTCGCCTTGGCGATGCCGTGCCTTGCGCAAGCGCAGGTCGAGGAGAAGACGGCGATGAATGGTGACGCGCAGGTGGGCTACTCGGTCCGCGGCGAGGGGCCGCTGGTGGTGGTGATTGCTTCGACCGGCCGCAGCTCCGGCGAGCTTGCGCCGCTGGCCGACAGGCTGTCCGAGCGCGGCTACCGCGTCGCGCTGCCGGAACCGCGCGGCATCGGGGCCAGCACCGGCAAGATGACCGAGGTGTCCTTCCACGACTTCGGCGACGACTTCGCCGCGGTGATTGCCCAGGAGGGCGGCAAGGCCATCGTCGCAGGCCATGCCTACGGCCAGTGGATCGCCAAGACGATCGCCTCTGACCACCCAGAGATGGTCTCGGGCCTGGCGCTGATCGCGGGCGGTGCGAAGTCCTGGCCGTCGGAGCTTTCCGAGGCGATCACCATGATCAACGATCCGGACTCGAGCCGCGATCAGAAGATGGAAGGGCTGCTGCTGGCGTTCTTCACCGACGAGGCGAGCGCCGAGCCCTGGCTCGAGGGCTGGCACCAGGACGTCACAGTCAGCCAGCGCGCAGCGCGCAAGCTGACCGACCGCGAGGACTACTGGGCGGGCGGCACCGCGCCGATCCTCGACCTGCAGGCGGGCTCGGACCCCTTCCGGCCGGAAAGCTCGCGCATGGAGGTCCGCGACGAGCTGGGTGATCGCGTGACGGTCACGGTGATCGACGGTGCCAGCCACGCGCTGCCGGCGGCGAAACCGGTCGAGACCGCGGATGCCATCGCCGACTGGGCGGACGCACTCCTGAAAGACTGACTGTACCGCCGGCGCTCTTCAGGGCTGCGCCATGGGCACCGGGGCCCGTCCCTGGCTCGGGGCGGGCATTTTCCAGGCCGTGCTCGCGCCGGGCGCGCGCGACGGCATCACGGTGTTCACGGTTGGGCCATTTCAGCAGTGCAGGCGCGGTTCCATGGATTCTGAGCGAAGCTCAGTATTGCTAATCCACTGATCGAAATTGCATATTTCGTTCATGCGGGTCCGCGCATGGATACATGCAGCGATACATGCAGCGCGCTGCCTTCAAGTGCGGCGCGCACTGGAAAACAGATGGCTTTCTGATGGGAAAGTCTGCCATGGGCGCGGTTCAGGCGAAACTTAGCGTCAAGAAACGTGTTCCGATCGAACGCTCGAAACTGGCAAAGATCCCTGTCCGGGCGCCAGCGCAGTGCTGCAGCACTGCGCTGGCGCCCGGATCAGCCGGTCCTCTAATGGGCGCTGCAGAGGTATTTCATCTCCAGGTATTCCAGCAACCCGTAGCGGGATCCTTCGCTGCCCAGTCCTGATTGCTTGATACCGCCGAAGGGTGCCACTTCGTTGGATATCAATCCGGTATTGTGACCGACCATCCCGTACTCAAGCGCCTCTGATACGCGCACGGTGCGCGCGTGGCTGTCGGTGTAGAAATAGGCGGCCAGACCGTAAATCGTGTCATTGGCCATTGCGATCGCTTCTTCCTCTGTGTCGAAGGCAAAGATCGGTGCAAGTGGTCCGAAAGTTTCTTCTTGTGCAACACGCATCTCAGACGTCACGCCGACCAGCAGCGCTGGCTCCATCATAAGCCCGCCAAGACGCCTTCCGCCCTGCGCCAGACGTGCGCCCTTGGCCAGCGCGTCGCCGATATGTTCGTCGATCTTGTCGAGTGCCTTGCGTTCGATCATCGGGCCGATGTGGATGCCCGGAGTTTCGCCGGGGCCAACTTCCAGGGCTGCCATGCGGGCCGCCAGCTTCTCGGTAAACTCGTCATGGACTCCGCGCTGCACGAGAAGCCGGTTGGCGCAGACGCAGGTCTGTCCCGCGTTTCGGAACTTGGCCGCCATTGCGCCGTCTACTGCTGCGTCCAGGTCGGCGTCGTCAAAGACGATGAAGGGGGCATTTCCGCCCAGCTCGAGCGAGAGTTTCTTGATTGAGCCTGCGCACTGCGCCATGAGAAGCCGCCCGACTTCCGTCGACCCGGTGAAAGACAATTTGCGCACCACCGGGCTGTCGGTCAGAACTTGACCGATTTCACGGGCCGAGCCGGTGACGACCTGTAGAACCCCGGCGGGCACGCCAGCGCGGCAGGCCAGCTCTGCCAGGGCTAGCGCGGTCAGCGGAGTCAGGTCGGCGGGGCGAAGGATCATCGAGCAACCTGCTGCCAGCGCCGGAGCTGCCTTGCGCGTCACCATGGCCGCAGGGAAATTCCACGGTGTAATGGCGGCGGTCACGCCCACCGGCTGGCGAAGCACGGTGATGCGCTGACCTGCATGAGGGGCCGGGATCGTGTCGCCATAGATGCGCTTTGCCTCCTCCGCGTACCACTCCACGAAGGAAGCGGCATAGGCGATCTCCGCGCGTGCTTCGGCAAGTGGCTTTCCCTGCTCGCGGGTCAGGATCAGGGCAAGATCATCGATATGCGACATGATCAGTTCGAACCAGCGCCGAAGGACGGCGGATCGGGCTTTGGCCGTCCACGCGGCCCAGTCAGCCTGCGCGATGCGAGCGGACTCGATGACGGCCGGGATCTCATCGGGCGACATGCTCGGAACCTGCCCAACACGGCTGCTGTCGGCGGGATTCGTGACGTCGAAAGTCTCACCAGATGCCGCGGCGACCCAGTCGCCATTAACCAGGCAGCGTGACTTCAGAAGGGACGGGTCAGCGAGTTTGGGGGCCGGGTCGGCAAATTGAGGGCTTGCGTTTGACACGTAGATGTTCCATATATGAACCAACATTCCTAATTTGGATCATACCGGCGGCTTTTTGGCGATGTCAATTCGCCAAGGTGTTTCCGCTTGCTTTCAGGAGGTGGCTTTTGCCCGAACGTTCCCTGCGCCGCGCGCCGGCGGTTGAGCGCGCCGCTCGCATTCTTGACCACTTGGCGCAGGCTGGGCGGCCCGTGGGCCTGTCAGACCTGTCCCGCGATCTGGGGGTGCCCAAAAGCTCTGCGCTGGGGATCTGCGAAACGCTGGTGGCTTGCGGAGTCTTGAGGCCAGAGACAGAGGGGTACGCCCTCAGCTCGCACTGCCTGCGTTGGAGCGCAGCCTACCTGAGCGGCACCTCGCTCGTTTCGGAGTTTCGCCGCATTCTGCTTTCCGACCGCGGCGTGTCCGCATACACCGTCACGCTGTCTACGCTCGACAAAGATCACGTGACCTACCTGGACTGCCGCAATTCGGAGCAGCCGTTGGGCTTCACCTTCCGCGCGGGGCTTCGGCTTCCGGCGGTCTACTCGGCCACTGGCAAGGCCATGCTTGCCTACATATCGCCTGAAGAAAGGCGGCGGCTGCTCTCGAACCCCTGGCCGGCCCCGCTGACGCCAAACGGCTCGCGGGATGCTCAGAGGTTCGAGGACGAGATGCGGCTGGTCCGCGCACGCGGTTATGCCATCGACAACGGCGAAATTCGCGAGGGCATGATCTGTGTTGGCGTTCCGGTCATGGCCTCCAGCGGTCAACCATCGGCGGGCATCGCCGTTTCGTTGACGGCCGCGGAGGCCACGCCTGAGCGCTGCGATGAAATCGGCGCGCGTCTGTCGGAGGTCGCGGCGTCGCTCGCATTGGTGTAGCGCGGATCATTCTTCCGCGTCATTGGATTGACCCGTCAGCGCCTGCGCGATGGCCACTCGTGCGGCATTTTCAATATGCTGCTTGCAGGCGGCCTCGGCGCGCTCAGGCTCCCCAGCCGCGATCGCCTCAGAAATCAGGCGGATTTCCCGAACGCTTTCCGGCAGGCGACCTGGTTGCCGCATCGAGGATACTCGAAGCAGGGTGATCCGGTTGTGCAGCGACGTCAGGAATTGCGTGACATAGATGTTACCCGCGCCTTGGGCGAGGACATCGTAGAAGTGCGTCTTGGTTTCTATCAGAGCCTCCTGATCATCGCCCTGGGCCGCGCGATCAAACGCATCAACGGCCCGGATCAGCTTCGCGATGTCTTCCCGCGATCCGTGCCTCGCGAATTCGCGACCGCAAAATCCCTCGAGTTCGGCTCGGATGACGTAGAGCTGGCGCACCTCTTCCGCGCTGAAGGACGCGACAACAGGCCCCTTGTGCGGGTAGCTGACCACCAGCCCCTCGGCTTCCAGCTGGCGGAGCGCTTCGCGAATTGAGGTCCGCCCGACACCAATTCTTTCGCAGAGATCCCGCTCGATCATCCGCTGTCCGGGCTTGAAGGTTCCCGAGGCGATGGCCTTTCGCAGATTGTCCTCGACCATGGAGCGCAGCGTGGCGCTGCGACGTGGGATCTGCAGGTTCTGAGCCTTTGAATCACCCATTCCCGTTCTCCCGAGCTGTGCGTGGCTGGACCAGATCCGGCACATCATTTTGTCTGATTGTATGCATATGTGCTCCGGTAGGCAGTGAGGTCTAAAGACCCAAAGCAAGCACCACACTGCTATAACTTCAAGAAAATAGCAATATGTCGTCTCTCCAAGCGAAGGAGGTGACTGACCGTACGGAAATTGCGTTGACAGATTGTCTGCGAATCTGACAAAGGTGAGAAAAAGGGTGAGGAGCCGATGAACACAAAGAATGAACTTACGGTGGTAGGATTCATCGGGCTGGGCCGGATGGGCCTGCCGATGGTCGAAAACCTTCTTAAATCCGGCTTTTCCGTGCAGGGATTTGACCAGTCCGAGGCCGCGCGCGCAGAGGTCGCGGCCGCGGGCGCGACGGCCTGCAGCTCTGCGAAAGAAGCAGCCAGGGGAGCGGATGTGGTCATCACGATGTTGCCGAATGGCTCAATCGTCCGCGACGTCCTGCTTGGAGAGGCCGGAGTCGCCGACGCGCTGTCGCCCGGGGCGATCATCGTCGATATGAGTTCCAGCGCCCCGACGGACACAACGTACCTGTCCGAGCAACTGCAGCCGCGTGGCTTCCGGCTGGTAGACGCCCCTGTCTCTGGCGGGCGCAAGCGCGCAGTCGATGGCACGCTGACGATCATGGCAGGCGGAGAACCGACCGTGATCGATGCGATCCAGCCCGTGCTCGAGGCGATGAGCGCCAAGATCTTCCGTACCGGGAAGATCGGCTCGGGCCACGCGATGAAGGCTATCAACAACTACGTGTCCGGCGCTGGCATGGTGGCAGCCATGGAGGGCGTAATCCTGGGAGAGACCTTTGGTCTCGCGCCCGAGGTGATCGTGGATGTGCTGAACGTGTCGACTGGACGCAACAATACCACCGAAGTGAAGATGAAGCAGTTCGTGCTGAACCGCGATTTCGGTTCGGGCTTTGCGCTTGGTCTGATGGCCAAGGACATCGGCATCGCCAACGATCTGGCTGAAGCCCTGAACCTACAGATGGGCTCTCTGGCTGAAACGTCCGTTCGGTGGAAGGCGGCACAAGACAGGCTTGGGCCGGATGCCGACCACACGGAAATCTACCGCTTCCTCGCCGACAGCTGACCCCGCCAACCCGATGACGCGATCTGCTCCATTGTCCTGGCAATGGGGTGGGCACCCTGTATCCAAGACCAATCGAAGGAAACCGCCATGTCCATGCATGCCGAAGGCACCGCACCCGACGGAACCCCGTTCACCGAGAAATTCAAGAAGGGGCTGGAAACGCGCCGTGCCGTCCTGGGCGACGAATACGTCAACGCTTCGGTCAACAAAGCGACCGACTATAACTTCCCGATGCAGCAACTGGTGACGGAGTACTGCTGGGATGAGATCTGGAACCGCCCGGGCCTGACCAAGCAACAGCGTTCGATTCTGAACCTCGGCATGATCTCCGCGCTCGGTCGTACCCACGAGCTGCGCCTGCATGTCCGCGGGGCCATCAACAACGGGCTGACCAAAGACGAGCTGCGCGAGATTTTCCTGCAGGTCGCAATCTACTGTGGCGTTCCGGCGGGCATCGACAGCTTCCGCACCGCTCAGGAAGTCTTCGCCGAAATGGACATCTGACCGACGGCTCTTGCCCGTGCGTTAGCGCCACGCTGACGCAGCTCGGAGAAACCCGTCCCGGGAACTGCGCGCCGGGACGGGACGGCAGGCTTGACTGCCACACAAGCGCGGACGGTCATCTATGGGAGGATACCATGACCAAATTCAGCAAATTCCTGTGCAGCGCCGCCGCGCTTTCCGTCATGCCTGTTCTGGCTCAGGCCGCCTGTGACGGCGGCGAGCGTGTCATCAAGTTCAGCCATGTGACAGCGGTCGCCGGCCACCCCAAGGGCGAGATGGTCGCGGCGCTCGCCGAGCGCTTCGACGAGCAGTTCGACGGGACAATGTGCATGGAGGTCTTCGCAAACTCCACGCTGTTCAGCGACGACAAGGTGCTCGAGGCGCTTATGCTGGGCGATGTGCAGCTGGCTGCGCCCGATGTGGGTAAATTCGACGCCTACACCCAGAAACTCCAGGTCTTCAACCTTCCGTTCCTGTTCGACTCGACCGAAGCCGTGCAGGCCTTCACCGAAACCGAGCAAGGTGAAGAAATTCTGATGTCCATGGAGGGCAGTGGCATCATCGGTCTGGGTTGGATCTTCAACGGGATGCGCCAGTTCTCGGCAAACCGCCCGCTTGTGGAACCGCGGGATGCGGCCGGGCTGAAGTTCCGCGCCACGACTTCGGAAGTGACCGAGGCAATGATCGCAGCGCTTGATGCAACGCCGCAGGCACTTGCATTCGCCGAGGTCTACGGCGCGCTGCAAACCGGGGTTGTGGATGGACAGGAAAACACCTGGTCGAACATCTATACCGGGAAATTCTACGAGGTTCAGGATGGTGTCACCGAAACCAATCACCAGTTCCTCACCTACCTCATCGTGACATCGCCGGAGTTCCTCGACAGCCTCGGCGACGATCACGAGGCCTTCACCACCCTCGTGGATGAGGTTTCCGCGGAGTATAACGCCCGCGCCAACGCGGCGAACGAGGCAGCTCGTCAGGCAATCATCGACAACGGCGGAACCGTGCGAGAGCTTACCGACGAGCAACGCGCCGCCTGGGTCGAGGTGATGAAGCCGGTCTGGAAGCGGTTCGAAGCCGATATCGGCACCGAGGTCATCGAAGTCGCCAGCGGTGGCGCGGACTGATGCCTCCGGGGCGACGGCGCAGGCCGTCGTCCCGCGCAGACACATCGCTCTGCACGCACAACACTTTCAACACCCAATTAGAAGGAGGATGCAGCATGTCGGCATACTGGCCGTTCTTTGCCTTGCTGGCCCTCGTCGTCGTAATTCACCTTGTCGAACGGGCACGGCCCGGACTGGTGGTGATGGTCGAGGAACGCATCCTCACCTTGATTCTTGCCGGGATGGTCCTGATTTCATTTGCGCAGGTCGTGGCCCGCTATGCGTTCAACAGCGGCTGGACCGGAGCGCTGGATCTGACCCGCGTCATGTTTGCATGGCTGATCCTTTTCGGCATGTCTTACGGATTGAAGACCGGACTACACCTCGGGGTGGACGTGGTAATCCGGCTTCTTCCGCGGCGGCTCTTCCGTATCTGCGCCACACTGGGAGCCCTCGCGGTCTTCTTCTATGCCGTCATCCTTCTTTCCGCTGACTGGCTCTCGATCTTCGGTGGTCAGGCGCGGGGTGGGGCGGTCTTCTACTGGCAACGCTTCTTCAATTCCGGATTGGGGATGGAGATGCTGCGCTGGCCCGAATGGATGTCCCAGATGTTCGGGCTCGACGAACGTGTGCCGCGCTGGCTCGCCTATCTGATCTTGCCCGTCGGTCTCGCGCTTCTTGCCTACAGGGCGCTGGAGGCGAGCTGGCAAATCGCCACCAACCAGCGCGAAGCCATCATCGCAGGCCATGAGGCAGAACAGCTCGTCGCCGACAACCGTAATTCCGTTTCCGCCGAGGACTGACCCATGGAAACCCTCACCCTGTTCATCCTGGTCTTCACCTTGATGTTGATCGGCGTGCCGATCGCCGTGTCCCTGGGCCTGTCATCCGTCCTTGTGATCGCATTCCTCTCGACAGATTCCATGTCGTCCGTCGCCCTCCAGCTCTTCACCGCGTCCCAAAATTACACGCTGCTGGCAATTCCCTTCTTCGTTCTGGCATCGACGTTTATGACAACGGGCGGCGTGGCGCGGCGGATGATCGACTTTGCGATCGCGTCGGTGGGCCATTTCCGCGGCGGGCTGGCGATGGCCTCGGTGCTTGCCTGCATGCTCTTCGCAGCGCTCTCGGGATCCTCACCTGCGACCGTCGTCGCTATCGGCTCGCTTTCGATCGTCGGCATGGAGCGGATTGGGTACACCAAGGATTTCGCGGCGGGGATCATCGCCAATGCCGGAACGCTTGGCATTCTCATCCCGCCGTCGATCACCATGGTGGTCTATGCCGCGGCCACGGACGTCTCGGTCGGACGCATGTTCCTTGCGGGCGTCATTCCGGGCATCATGGCCGGACTCTCGTTGATGGTGGCGATCTACATCATGGCCAGGGTCAGAAACCTGCCGGCGGGCGAGTGGATGGGAGTCGGACATCTCGTCAACAGTGGCAAGAACGCAGGGCTGGGGCTCTTTCTGATCGTGCTCATCCTGGGCGGGATCTATGGCGGGGTCTTCACGCCGACCGAGGCTGCCGCCGTGGCAGCGGTCTATGCCTTCCTCGTGGCGAACTTCGGCTATCGCGACTCTGGCCCGTTGGCAGACAAATCCTGGGAGCCGGAGGGAGTTTCGGAGAACGCTCGGACCGGACAGCGGGCCATTCTCTATGGTCTGTGCCTGGCGATCTTCATTGTCGTGATCGGCGCCTTCATGCGACAAGCTCATACGCCAGTTGCCGGCCTATTCGTTGGCCTCGGGGCCATGGCAGCCTATCTCTTGCTGCGCGGACGCACCTCTGCCGTACCCGCCTTGGCTTCCGGGGCAGGACTATTCGGGCGAAACATCGCGCTGACAGCTCGGGCCTTCTTTCCGGCGCTCGTCGCTCCGGACACCAGCCGGGCTTTCGTCGAAGCGGCGCGCACGACAGTCATGTTGATGTTCATCATCGTCAACGCCATGCTCTTCGCGCATGTGCTGACCTCGGAGCGTATCCCGCAGGCCATTACCGCCTGGATGCTGGAATATGGCTTTACGCCGATAACATTCCTGATCGCGGTCAATATCCTTCTGCTGATCGGCGGGCAGTTCATGGAACCCTCGGGGCTGCTTCTAATCGTTGCCCCGGTTGTCTTCCCGATCGCCATCGAACTGGGTATCGACCCTATCCATCTGGGGATCATCATGGTGGTGAACATGGAAATTGGAATGATCACCCCGCCGATCGGTCTCAACCTCTTCGTGACTTCGGGGATCACCGGGATGAGCCTTGTTAGGGTGGTCAAGGCGGCAACACCGTTCGTGCTCGTCCTGTTCGCGTTCCTGATCCTGGTGACATACGTGCCGGCTATTTCGACGACGCTCCCCTATGCCATCATGGGCCCCGAGCCAGTACACTAGGGCACTCCGGCGAAACGCTTCTTGAAACCAGATGTCTCTCTCCTCGCCGGCGCTTGTGTGCCGGCGGGGAAACGCTGCTTTCCGTTCCGGTTTCCAGCCATGACGATGGTCATGAGCGGACCCCAGCGAATGGGCTGGGTCAAATGCCAATCCAGGGTTGATGCAGCGTCGGGCTCGCGGCGGTCACGGTGGCCGAATTCGACTGATCGCGGCAGCTAGGCACTGGGTTCAGGCACTGGGTCGCGCTGGCAATTGTCTCCCATGCGCTTTCGCCACGACCGAACAAGACCCGTGGCTGTCTTTCCGCGGGTCGCAGCTTTTCGAGGTTCCATATTTTCGGCCTTACCGAAGAAAGAAAATAGCGGGGTGGAATCACGAACGAAGTGCAAATTCTTTATCAAAACAGGAGTTTGCATGGAGGATGTGGGTTGGGTCGTTGTGACCTTCAGCTGAGTTTCGAGGAGCGGATCGGGATTGCCAAGTGGCGTGAGGCCAAGATGCAGATCCCCGAGATCGCGGACCGCCTGAGCCGCGCCCTTCACCACAAGATGGTTCAGCCCCCTCCGCTCAAGGCTGCCGCCCTGCATGGGCTCAGCGCTGGCTGGTCACCGGAGCAGATCGCCGGCCGGATGCGTCTCGAGCAGCATGGGCCCGTGTGCGCCACGAGACGATCTATGCCAACGCCCACTCGAAGGTGGGTCTCGCCGAGCGCTTTGGGCTTGGGCACCGATGGTGTGGATATCCTTTTCTACCGCAAGCCCCACGGCGCGACCGGATACAAGGTCCCGATTGCTGTGCACTATCCCGGTGACGCCACCAGCCCGTCATCGTGAAACAGCCGGAAAATTCCAGCTTCCGGTGGTCCAGCGCTGGGGAGCAGAGCAGGTCAGCGTTGCGCAAGCTCTTCTGCGCAGCATTTCTGGGCTGCGACCGCCAGAGAGGCCAATGCTTGACTGTCCGATTCCGCTGACAGGGCTTCCTCCAAGGTGGAGATAAGTGCACGCAACGCGTTTTCGGCTCTTGCCACATCCTTGGCAGTCAGGGGCATCCGGTCATGACGCTCCGCGAACGCATCCGCGCGGCTGGCGATCAGGTGCAGAGCGACGGCCATGTCCGGACGGGCCATTGCTGCGGTGCGCGCGGCGGTCGCGAGTGCTTCATGGGCATGGAGGCCTTTGCCGCGGGCTTCGAAAATTTCGATCAGATCGTCAAACATGTTTGCCTCATCGATGGAAGTTTGGGTGATATCTGCTGACGTAGGTTGCGAGAAATAAGTCTTGAGGACTTCGACGCCGACCATCAGGTCGGCGATCTCCATGGCTTCTTGCGGGTTGTGGCTGCCATTGCGGTTGCGCACGAAGACCATGCCAGTGGGCACGCCTGCGCCAGCGAAGACCGCGGCATCGTGGCCGGCGCCCGAGGTCAGGACCAGACCGCGCCCGGCGACCTCCGTCATCGCCCGCTCCAAGGCAGCAGTGACGGCGGGGTCCAGCTCGGCGGGCTGTGTTTCGACCACTGCGCCGGTCAGGAACCGAACCTCGCGGGTCTTGGCAATGCGGCTCATCCGCGCCTCGACCTCGGCGCGCAGCTCCGCAAGCAGGGCCTTCGAGCCAGAGCGAATGTCGAGCGAAAAGGACACGCTGCCCGGAATGCGCGCGATGGCGTGTTGATCGGGATCGGTGCCCACGACGCCCGAGGTCATCACCAGATCGCTGCCGCGGGACAGCCGTTCGAGGCAGTGGGTTTCCAGCCCGTTCATGAAGTCGGCATAGGCCAGAACGGCATCGTGGCGGTCCTTCTGCGGCACGGTGCCAGAGTGCCCGGCCTGTCCGATGCACTGGACTTGGCGGAAGCGAAAGTTGCCCCGGATCGCGGAAACCACGGCAACCGGAAGCTCGGCCTCCACAAGCTGGGGGCCCTGCTCGATGTGCAGTTCTACGTAGGACAATACGCGCGACATGTTGCCGAGTGGCGTTCCCGCCGCAACGGCCTCTGTATCGATCCCAAGCGTATCAAGATGGCTGCGCAACGGACGTCCATCTCCTTTGTGCGGCGCGCTGAGGTCCTTCTGCGTGAGCTGTCCGGTCAGCATCTTGGAGCCGAGATAGCAGGTGCCGAACCATGCGCTTTCCTCGGCCCGCAGCGCGATGCATTTGAGGGGTCTCTGCAGATGACTGTCGCCGCGATGCGCGTTCAGAAGCACCAACAGCCCCGCGACAATACCGGCAAGGCCATCGTAATTGCCGCCGCATGGCACGGAATCCACGTGGCTTCCGATAAGATCCCACGCTTCCGCCTCGGCATGTTCCGGCAGGCAAAAGACAAGGTTGCGGCCCGCGTCTTCCTCGACCGCCAGTCCCTGCGCTGCCATCTCGCGCGCCAGGTAGCCCAGAACGCGGCTCTCGTCCTCGGAGAAGGCCGGACGGGAGACCCCCTCGGCATCGGGCGCAAGTCCGCGAATGTCGTCGAAGAGCCGTGCGGCCAGCGTGTCGAGCGGTTCGACGGAGGGAGCGGGGGCGTTCATTCTGTTTCTCGCTTTCAAGCGGCCAAAAGGGGGAGTGCCGCTGGCCCGAGGGGGCCAGCGCTCAAGGAGCTTCCGAAGGAGGGGAGATCAGCCGTAGAGCATGTCCGGCAGCCAGGTCGCGAGGACTGGCGCGGCGATCAGCAGGCCGACCAGAACCAGCATGCACAGGGCAAAGGGGATCGCGCCCAGCACCACGTCGCGCACGTCCGATCCGGGTTTGCGGATGCCCTGCACGACGAAGAGGTTCATGCCGACGGGCGGCGTCACCAGCGACAGCTCGCACATGATGACCACGAAGATGCCAAACCAGACCGGGTCGATCCCCTGCTGAAGCACGATCGGGGTCACGATCGGCAGGGTGGTGATCAGCATCGAGAGCGTTTCCATAAAGCAGCCGAGGACGAGATAGAGACAGATCAGCAGCAGCAGGGTCATCAGCGGGCCGGTGCTGACCGTATCGACCCATTGAGCGACGGCCTGCGGGATGCCGATGAGACCCAGCACGAAGTTGAGGAAGAAGGCCGCGACGATCAGCAAGGTTACCATGCCGGTCACCTTGATCGTCGAGCGGAAGGCTTCGGCGAGCATCGCGCGGTTCAGCCGGCCGCGGGCCGCAGCGAGGCCGGTGGCGGCGACGGTGCCAAGCGCGGCGGCTTCGGTGGCGGTGGCAAAACCGGAATAGAGGCTGCCCATGACCACGGCGAAGATCAGCAGGATCGGCAGCAGATCGACCAGCAGCACGAGCCGTTCGCGCATCGGGGCAGGGGTGCCACCGCGTCCCGCCGATGCGCGGTCGAACCGCGTCCAGACCACGATGACCGCCGAGAAGAGGATCGTCATCAGCACGCCCGGCACAACCCCCGCCGCGAAGAGACGGCCCACGGAGGTGTTGGTGATCGCGCCATAGATCATCAGGTTGATGCTGGGCGGGATCAGGATGCCAAGTGTGCCGCCTGCCGCAATGGAGCCGAGGGCGAGGCGCTCGTTATAGCCGCGCTCGGTCATGTTCGGCATGGCCACGCTGCCGATGGTCGCCGCCGTCGCAACGCTCGACCCGGAGGTGGCCGAGAAGATCGCGCTGGCAAAGATGTTGCTGTGCAAAAGGCCGCCGGGCACGCCGCGCACCCATGCCGAGAGCGCATTGTACAGCCGGTCGGTGATGCCCGAGCGAAGCAGCAGTTCGCCCATCAGCACAAACATCGGAAGCGCGACGAGCAGATAATCGTTCGACGTCGACCATGCGAGGCCGCCGATGTTCATCACGACAGCGGGCCCGAAGGTGAGCAGCGCGCCGATCACGCCGAGCATGGCCATGACAGCGGCCACATGGAACCCAAGAAGCGACAGGCCGACAAGCAGGGCGATATAGAGTGCGGCGAGGGTTGTCGTTTCGATCATCTCAAAGTCCTTCCGGCGACTGGCGCCTTTTGAGCGAGGTCAGCTCGGCCTGTGTCTCGGCAGAGACATCGTCGATGTCGAGGTCGCGCGCTGCTGCGGCGATGCCGCCCTCGCCGGGGATTTTCGCAAGCGCGCGGACCAGCCGGGCGGCGATGACGAGGGTGAAGCAGGCCAGAGCCACGAGCCAGATGCCCTGCGGATAGACCAGCTTTGTGCCGAGCGGGGTCGGGGAAACGGCGCCAAGCTCGTAGGAGCGAAGCCATTGCGCCCCTCCGCGCCAGGTGAGCAACAGCGCGAAGGCCAGCAGGATCGCATGCGACAGAACATTCAGCACCAGCCGCACCAAGGCCGGGAAGCGGGCGACGATCAGATTGATCCGGATGTGGGCATTGGCCACATACGCGGCGGTGAAGCCGACGGCGGCGCCGATGGCATAGATATAGCCGCCGATCTCGTCCACACCGGCCAGAGAATGGTTGAACAGCTTGCGGCTCAGCACTTCGTAGGCGGTCAGAAAGGCAAGGCCCAGAAACCCGGCCCCGGCCACAATCGTCACGATATCCAGAAGTTTCCGCATCCGCTGCTCCATCGCACTTTGGTCATTGCGCCGTTCGTCTCTTAGGCGTGCGGCGCCACGTGAGTCCCAGAAAAAAGGCGCCGGACCGACGGATCGGCCCGGCACAGGTTGGACCGGCCCGCAAGGGGCCGGTCACGGGGAGGTCATTCGATGCTGTAACCGGTTGCGGCGCCGACGGTCTCGTTCCAGATCGCCGAGCATTCGCCAAAGGCCGCGTCGCAATCTTCGGCCCAGCCGGGCAGAACCACGGAATTCACCGCTTCGATCAGCTTCTCTTCGTCTTCGGCGGAATATTCGACAAGCTTCATGTCGGCAGCGTCACCAAAGGTGCATTCACCTTCGCCGGTGTTGCAGGCGATGCCCTGCGCGGTGGCATCCTCGGCGACCGACCACATCTCGTCTTCCATCTTGGCAAACTCGGTGGTGAGCGCCGCGCGGTCGTCTTCGGGCAGGCCATCCCAGAATTCGCCATTGGCGACATGAAGCTGGTTCGCCCATGTGAGCGGCAGGGTGAACAGCGTGTCGGTCACCTCATGCCACTTTGCCTCATACCCCGAGAGCGAGGCTGCGATGGCGCAATCGACGACGCCGCGCTGCAGGCTCGGATAGACCTCCGAGAAGGGCAGGGTCACGCCGCTTGCACCGAAGTAGGACACCAGATCGTTGAGCGCCGGCGAGAAGACGCGCACCTTTTTGCCCTTCAGATCGGACAGGCTGTTCAGCTCGCCGCTGCAGAACAGCATCGAGGCGGGATAGGGCCAGATCGTCAGCAGCTCGCCGTCGAACTTCTCGCGAACCCGCTGGGCAAGCGGTCCGCGATAGGCCTCGATGGCGGCGCGATTGGTGTCCAGTTCCGGCATGATGCCGGGCAGGTCGAGACCCATCACGAAGGGATCATCCCCCGCAACATAGCCCGGCGAGATTTCCATGACCTGGAACACGCCCGACTGCAGCTGCCGGAAACCGTCGTAGCCCTTCAGGCCCAGCTCGTCGATCGAGCGGAAGCGCACGGAGACGGCACCATCGGTCGCCTCTTCAAGACCTTCAAAGAAGGGCTTTTCGATTTCGGCGTTCTGGTATTGGTTCGAGAACCCGCCAAGCACATTGACGGCGGTCTGCGCCGAAAGCGTGGCGGGAAACAGCGCGGCGGTCAGTGCAAAGGCACCGAGCGCTTGGCCGAGCTTGGAGCACGAGGGCTTCATGAGGGTGGTCCTTTCTGTTGGGAACATCACTGGTCCGCTTTGGTTGTTCCGTCTTTCACGTCGCGGAGAAACGAATGGAAGACGGTGTCAAACTCGGTTTTCGATTCGAGCATGGGAGAGTGGCCGCAGTCCTTGAACACATGCAGCCGCGCATTGGAAATACCCGCCATCAGCAGCTCGGCGTGTTCCATCGGGCGCCCCGAGTCCTCGGTGGGATGCAGCACCAGCGTCGGCGCTGCGATATTCGGAAGGTCGTCGACAAGATCGGTGTCCAGCAGGCTTGCCTGAATGTCGATCACCGCTTGCATCGGCGCTTGCATGGCACGCTCGACATAGGCGTCGAAGAACCCCTCGGGCGGCTCTTTGTAGAACCACTTTGCGCTGATGCCGCGCATGAGTTCCTCGGTGATGCCGTTCGCCTCGCGCATCGTGGCCAGCAGGCCCCGTCCGGTGTTGTGCCCCTTCATTGTCGGGCCGCTGCCGACCGTGACAAGGCCGCCGATCACATCCGGATAGCTGATCGCCGCCTGCTGACACACGACGCCGCCCATGGAGTGGCCCACGATGACCGGGCGCTCAAGGCCGAGCGCCTGCGCAAAATGCGCGACCCGGGCTGCAAGGCTTTCGATGGTGTACCCGTCGGGCGGCGCGTCCGAGCGCAGGAAGTTGTTGATCGCGTAACCGCTAAACCCCTCGGGCAGGCTGTCCATGGTCGAATGCCACAACTCGGACGAACTGCCGAAGCCGCCATGCACGAAAATGACCGGATAGCCGTCTTGTTCGGTGCGGTCGTAAACAACCTTCGCGCCGTCAACCGTGGCGGCAAGATGAGTCAGCATGTCTTGTCCCTCTAACTTTTCGCCACCATCGCCTGAGAAGGGCTTTCGCAGAAGTTTCAAGAAATGATAAAAATGAAAAATTAGTCACCAGATTCTCATGAGGTGAGACAAATGGCCAAGACCGGGCCGCGCTTTTCCGACATCGGAGACCGCCTGCGCACCTATCGCATCGCCTCGGGGCGCAGCGTCGATGATCTTGCGGCCCGGCTCGGGGTGAGCCGCGCGGCGGTCTATCGCTACGAGAAGGGCGAGGTGGTGAAGATCGAGACCGTGCAGAAGCTGGCGAACCTCTTGCAGGTCCCGATGACGGCGCTGCTGGGGATCGACATCGAGTTCGTCTCGGACGGGATCGTTTTCTTCGAGCGGATCCGGCAGATCGAAGCGCGGGCGCTGTCCTCGGTCATCGTCTTTGGCCCGATTGCCTATATGCTGACCTCCGATGAATATGACGAGGTGCTGCGCGAGGCGCTGACCGAGACCTTTCCCGATGTTTCCACCGGGGTGCAGCGCCGCCTCGATGATCTGCTGACCTCTCTGCGCGGACGCAAGGAAACCTTCCGGGCGCGGCGCATGGGGCTGGTGTCGATTTCCTCTGTCCCCGAGATCGAGCGGTTCCTTGCCACGGGGCTCGTGGCCCGGAGAAATCCTTCCGCGCGGCTGGTGCACGCGCGCCGCAGCCATGCCGTGCGCGAGGTCAGGCATATCGCGCAGATGCTGCGTTCGCCGCAGATGGGCGTGCAGATCGGCGTGCTGACCGAAGGGCTGCCGGTGTCCGGTTTTCAGATCATCCGCGAGATGGATCGCAGCCGCGTCGTGAACAGCCCGTTCCGGGTCGTCGATATTCCCAACGTGCGCTACGGCGTCGCCTCGATCATCGACATGGAGCACGTGGTCCAGATGCACGAAGACATCGCGAACCGCCTTTGGACATCGGCGCTGACCGATGTCCCGGCTGCGCAACTGCTCGAAGACCTTGCGGATCGCGCCGAGGCGGATATCGCTCGCGTCGATAGGGGAACTGGCAGGGATTGATGCCGTGCGGCCCGATGATGAGCGCGGTCAAATACCATCCAGGGTCGGCGGATCGACGGCGTGCCGCCTTGGGCGCTAACGCGGGCCGGAAGTCGGAGATGTCCTTGTCCGGAGGTCATTGCTTCGCCCGCGGTTCAGCATGACAGTGGCATGTCCTCCTGATCCGCTCTGGATCAATCTGGCATAGGTGTCGCCAGGAGAGGCTACCCAACGCATCAGCATAGCCGTCATCGGGTCCAAGATCCCGCGGACAGGCTCTGGTGGTCGGTCTCGACCCTGTATCGGGAACAGTCGGCGCATCGCGCCCCACACATGAGCGCGCCGTCCCAGCAGACCGACGAAGAAATACGCGAGCTTTTGGCCCGCCGCATATGCGGTGAACTATCCCTGCTGGCACAGGCTCGCGGGGGCAAAGGTGCCGGGAAGAGGGCCCTCACTCTCTCCTTTGACTTCATCGAGCACTTCGGCGGTGCCGAGGATCACCTTTTGCGCCGCGTATCAGCTGTTCGATGCGGGGAAATCGAACCTTCTGCGTGACGCATGCGATGGGCGAGCCAACTCGGTCTGCCCGTCTGGTGAGGCAGAAACGCTGAAGAAATGCACAGAAAACGGGCAACTGGCACGGGAAGCTTCTCCGGTGCCTCTCTTCCGATATGTCGGTATTGATATCACGTGATATATCTCCAAACATCTCATTAGAACGCAACCGTGGATGATTCGATTATTCATGTATGGACAAGATCAACGACCAGCTCTTGCGTCCCGAACGCAGAGCGCGACCGCCGGAGCTCGTCGCGTGATTACAGATACTTACGCATATTCTGTCTTCATAACTTCTCCGTGCATGGCCCGATCCGGACGGACACCTCTGAAGCCGGGCTTCGCCAAAGAGCACATCGGTCTGCGGCTCCGCGCTTCATCAAAAAGCACTCGGGGCGACATGAGCGGCAGGCCGCGAATTCCCCGCGACGTGCACCGAAAGACCTCTTTTTTCGGGTGAGTGGACCCGACCTTCGAGAGCCTCCAAATGACCGTTCGCTCCTCCTGCGGCCGACGAAACCGAAAGAACCGAAATGCAGATTGCCGTCCTGAATCCCAACAGTTCCCGCAAGGTGACGACCTCTATGGAGGACTGTCTTGCGCCGCTCATCGCCACGACACGCCACGCGATCATTTGCGACACGCTGGAAGAGGGCCCCGAGGGGATTGAAACCGATCAGCACGTCGCGGATGTGGTGCCACTCGTTGTCGATTATGTCCGCCGCACCGAGGCGGACGCCTTTGTCATCGCCTGCTTTTCCGATCCGGGCGTCCAGCAGGCGCGGAAGGTGACCGACAAGCCGGTGTTCGGGATCGCAGAGTCGGCCTATTGCGCCGCGCTGATGCATGGCGCGCGCTTCGGCGTGGTCTCGCTCGGCCCTTCCTCTATCGCGCGTCACCTCGCGCGGATCGACGGATTGGGTCTGTCCACCCGGCTGGCAGGAGACCGTTCCGTCGACATGACCGTGGCCGAGGCCAATGACGTCGATGCAGCGCGCGCTGCAGTGACCCGCACCGGCAGGGCATTGATCGATGAGGACGGGGCCGAGGTGCTCATCCTTGGCTGCGCCGGCATGGGCGGTCAGCGCCCGGAGCTCCAGGCGGCGCTCGGGCGTGTCGTGATCGACCCTGTGCAGGCGGCCGTCGCCAACGCCATTTCGGCGCTGGATCTTGACTACACAAGGAAGGGTTCGTGATGGACCGCATTGTCAAAGGTTGCCTTGTCACCCCGCACGGTCGGATCGAAGGAGGCTGGGTCGGTATCGAGGACGGGCGGATCACCGCGATCGGGCAGGGCGTGCCGCCCGCCGCGGCGCAGACCGACGATCATGGCTCGGCACTGATCCTGCCCGGCGTCGTCGATGGCCAGACTCATGCGACCAGTTACCTGGGACTTCCCGGCATCGCACCGACCACGGCGTCAGCCGTTGCGGGCGGGGTGACGACGCTTGTGGACATGCCCTATGACAATCCGCTGCCGCTGGACCGCCCCGACCGCTTCGCCGCGAAGGCGGATGCGGTGGCGCAGCACGCCCATGCCGATATGGCGCTTTATGGCACGGCGACCCGTGAGACCGGCGTCGCGCAGCTTAAGGCTTTGATCGAGGCCGGGGTTGTGGCCTTCAAGATCTCGTCATTCGAGAGCAGCCCGACCCGCTTTCCGCGCATCGCCGAGGATCTGACGCTCGACCTCTTCGAACAGCTTGCGGCCACCGACCTGCCGCTCGGACTGCACAACGAGGATCAGGAAATTGTTCATGCGCGCATGGCGCGCGCCCGCGCTGCGGGGATCGAAGGCATCGAAGCGCATTCCACCTCGCGTCCGCTGGCTGCAGAGATGGCTGCGACCGCACAGTTCTTCGCGCTGGCGCAAGCCGCCGGAGCGCATGCACATCCCGTCCACCAGACGGCACGCGAAAGCTTTGACATCACGGCGATGTTTGCTGCTTCGGGCATGCGCGCGACGGGCGAGCTTTGCGTGCATTACCTTTGGTTCGACGCCGCCCGCGACGGTGAACGTCTGGGCGCACGGATGAAGGTGAACCCGCCGATCCGCCCCGGTGCGATCGACGGGATTTGGGCCTCGGTCGAGGCGGGGCATGTGGCTTTCGTCTCCTCCGACCACTCCAGCTGGCCGATCGATAACAAATACACCGACTCCATCTTCGACGCGGGGGCGGGCGTGCCCGGCATGGAAACGCTGCTGCCCGCCTTCTTCACGCTTGCGCGTGACCGCGGTCACGATCCGGCGCTGATGTGCGCGCAGATGCTTTCGGAACACCCCGCCCGCTTCTTCGGGATCGACGACCGCAAGGGCGCCATCGAGATCGGGCGCGAGGCGGATCTCGCCGTGCTCGAGGAAGGTGCCTTTGTCTGGGACGAGACTCGCGCGCAGGACGGTCTGAACTGGAGCCCCTTCCACGGCGAAACCTTCGGCGCGCGGGTCGCGGCCACCTATCTGCGCGGCGCGCCGGTCTGGGACGGCAGCGAGGTGCTGAATGCACCGGGCTCGGGGCGGCTGGTGAAACGCGCCACGGCGGGCTGGTTTGCCTGAAACGACACGCCATGCCGCCGCGCCGCGGGGCAGGGGATGAGAATGGGAAGTTGAGACGAGATATGGGTTTGATCGACGAGAACACCTCTGGGGTCTTCGTGATTTCCGTAACGCCTTTTGACGAGCAGGGAGCCATCGACTGGCAGAGCCTCGATCGGGTGACGGACTTCTACTTTGAGGCCGGGGCCGACGGGCTGACCATACTTGGGATGATGGGCGAAGCGCCGAAGATGACGCAATCCGAGGCGCTGGAAATCTCGCGCCGGGTCATTGCGCGGGCCGGGAACCGTCCGGTGGTGGTGGGTGTGTCTGCCCCCGGCCTCGCCGCGTTGCGCGAACTGAGCATGGCCGCGATGGACATGGGGGCCGCTGGCGTCATGGTGGCGCCGCCCGGCAGCCTGCAGACCGACACGCAGATCCATGGCTACTACGGGCAGGTGGTGAAGACCCTGGGGCCGGACATCCCCGTGGTGCTTCAGGACTTCCCGCTGGCCACCAAAGTCGTGATCAGCGACGAGGTTCTGGCGCGGATCATCAACGATTTTCCCTCGATCAAGATGCTCAAGCATGAGGATTGGCCGGGCCTGCAGAAGATCACCAAGATCCGGCAGGCCGAGGCGGCGGGACAGCGCCGCATCTCGATCCTCTGCGGCAATGGCGGGGGCTTTCTGGCCGAGGAAATGGCGCGCGGCGCGGATGGCGCGATGACCGGCTTCGGCTATCCCGAGATGATGGTGCAGATCGCCCGGCTGATGACCGCGGGGGAGAAAGACCGGGCGCATGACCTCTTTGACGCCTATCTGCCGCTGATCCGCTACGAGTCTCAGCCCGGACTTGGTCTTGCCGTTCGCAAGCACGTTCTGGCGCGGCGCGGCGCCATTGCCTCGCCCGCCCTGCGCGCGCCGGGCTCGGGGCTGACCGCCGCTGCCGCAGCAGAGGTCGACTATCTGATCAGCAGACAGGAACGCCGACTGAAGGAGCTTGGCTGATGGATTTCGGACTGCAGGGAAAAGCCGCTCTCGTACTTGGTGCCAGCCGCGGTCTTGGCGCCGCCTGCGCGCAGGAGCTGGCCCGCGAGGGTGTGAAAGTCTTTGCCGCCGCGCGCGACCTTGATGCGATCAGGGACTGGGCTGCGGAGTTTGGCGATCTCGTGACGCCGGTCGCGCTCGACATGACCGATGCGGAAAATGTCTCGGACCTTGCCGCGCAGATGGCCGCGCAGGGCATCGACATTCTGGTGAACAACTCCGGCGGCCCCAAGCCCGGCCCGGCCAAGGCGCAAACGCCCGAGGCCTGGGAAGAGGCATGGGCGGCGATGGCCGGTCCGATCATGACGCTGACCTCGGCGCTGCTGCCGGGCATGAGCGAGCGTGGCTTCGGACGGATCATCACCATTGGCTCGTCCGGGATCGAGGCGCCGATCCCCAACCTCGCGCTGTCGAACGGCGTGCGCGGGGCGCTGGCGGGCTGGTCCAAGACCCTCGCGGCGGAGGTCGCCGCCGATGGCATCACGGTCAACATGATCCTGCCCGGGCGCATCGCGACGGACCGCGTCGCGCAGCTCGACGAGGCCGCGTCGAAGCGCACCGGCAAGAGCGTCGAGGATGTGCAGGCAAGCTCGCGCGCGACGATCCCGGCCGGGCGCTATGGCAGGCCCGAGGAATTCGGTGCGGTCGCGGCGTTTCTCGCGTCCACACGGGCCTCCTTCGTCACCGGGTCAATGATCCGGGTCGATGGCGGCATGCTGCGTCATCTCTGACGCGGCTCTGAACGACAGGGACGGGCCGCGCAGGCCCGGTCTCGCCCCGGAAGGATCGGCATAAAGACCGGCCCCGGAAAGACCCGACTTTTCCAACACTTGAACCAAGGAGGTCTGGATGACCGAACGTGCTATGGCCGCGATGGCGGTTTTGGCAGCAGGTGCCCTTTTGGCTGGCCCCGCCGCTGCCGATTTCAAAGATGAACTTCTCAAGACCGACACCATCGTTGTCGGGACCACCGGCTCGGCGCCGCCGTTCTCGATGATCGGGGATGACGGCGAGCTTGGCGGGTTCGATGTGGCCGTGATGACCAAGCTGGCGGAAGACCTTGGCGTCAATGTCGAGTTCGAACAGCTGGATTGGGCAGGTCTTCTGCCGGGTCTCGCCTCGGACCGCTTCGATGTCGTCTCTTCGGGCGTGACCCGCACCGCCGAGCGTCTCGCGTCGGACGATCTGATCATGCTCTCGCCCTACATCATCAACGGCGTGGCGGTCACCAAACTGGCGGCGAATGACGAGATCGGCGGCTGGGACGATGTCTGCGGCAAGACCGTGGGCGTGATTCGCGGCTCCGCCGAACTTGGCCTGATCGAAGCCTCGCTGCCCGAGGGATGCCTTGGCAAGGTCAGCGAATATCCCGGCTGGACCGAGATGTCGCTCGACCTCAAGAACCACCGCATCGACTGGATCGGCATGGATTACCTCGGGCCGTCCTATCTTGCGGCCAAGGACGAGCTGATCACCGTGCTTCCCGAGGTGCGCTCGCCCAAAACCCAATCCGTTGCCGTCGCCCCGGGTGACGCGGAACTGGCCGAAGCAATGGACAAGCTGATCGCGAGCTACCGCGAGGACGGCACGCTGAACGCATTGGTCGAGGAATACTTCGGTCAGCCCGTCGATTTCACCCAGATGCCTGCCGACCCGTCCTGAGCGGGTTCCCACGAAACGCACCCAAAACAATCGGTCCCGCCCACGAAGGGCGGGGCCAAGAAACCAAAGGACTCTCCCTCATGCCGACCAAGATCGGGATCATCACCACGGGCCAAAGCCCGCGCAACGAATACGTCAGCTTCCACACCAACGCCCTCACGGCCATGGGGCTCGAGGTCGAGGTCACCGAAAAGGCCTGCCTCGACGGGCTCACCCGCGCCCAGATTGCCGAGCATGAAATCTCGCCCGCGGATGGGCTCGGGATCGGCTGCTACGTGCACAACACGACGCCCGACGATCGCCGCATGGGCGCGGGCTGGGAAGAGATCTTCGTGGCGCAGGACTGGTATCTGGAACGCGCGCAGGCGGCGATCGACGCCCATGTCGCCAACGGCGCCGAGATCATCCTGATGTGCTGCGCCGAAATGTATCCCGAAGGCGCGCTGTCCTCGCCGGTGCCGCTGCTGCTGCCCTATCAGCTGATGTTCGATCTCGTGCGGCGTCAGGCCGAAGCGCGCGGCGGGCTCAAGCTGGCGCTGCTGCTGCCGACCGAGTGGCACATCGATCAGGACCGCGCCACCTGGTCCTCGCAGCCCTGGATGGAAAACGTCGAGAGCCACTTCGGCATCGGCATCGCCACCGGCGAGGCCCTCGATCAACTGGCGCCCGAGGGTCCGTTCGATCTGGCCCTGATCTGGGGCTACGGCGACGGTCTTGCCCCGCATGACCCCGAGGATCTGCTTGCCGACATCTCGGCCCGCCTGGGCTGCCCGGTTGTCACGCCCAATGTGCTGAACGTCTTCAATGCCCGGATGTTGACCTCTCCCGCCTGGCCGGAGCGTATTCATGTCCGCCACTGACGGGCCGCTGCTCGAGGTTGCGGGACTGGAAAAGACGCTGGGCACACAGCGCGTGCTGCGCGGCGTCGATTTCACCGTCAATCGCGGCGAGGTGCTGGCCATCATCGGCGCGTCAGGGTCGGGGAAATCGACCCTGCTGCGCTGCCTCAACCTGCTGATCCGCCCCGATAACGGGCGGATCCTCTGGCAGGGGCGCGAGGTTGGCTGGGTGCAAAACGGCGGCAAGCGCATGCCCGCGCGCGAGCGTGACCTGCTTGGCTACCGCACCCAGATCTCGATGGTTTTTCAGAGCTTCAACCTGTTTCCGCACATGACCGCGCTGCAAAATGTCATGGAAGCGCCGGTGATGGTGATGAAACGGCCCCGTGATGAGGTGAGGGCCGAGGCCGAGGCACTGCTCGAGAAGGTGCGCCTGTCGCATCGCGCCGGCGCCTATCCGCATCAGATGTCGGGTGGCGAGCAACAGCGCGTGGCCATCGCCCGAGCGCTGGCCATGCGTCCCGAGGCGCTGCTGTTCGACGAGGTCACCTCGGCGCTCGATCCCGAACTCAAGGGAGAGGTGCTCTCGGTGATGCGCGACCTTGCCTCGGAAGGGATGACCATGGTGTCGGTCAGCCACGAGATGGGCTTTGTCCGCAACGTCGCCGACCGGGTGGTGTTCATGCACAAGGGCCGGGTCTGCGAGGCGGGCGACCCGAAGGACGTCCTGGCCAACCCGTCGACAGCAGAGTTGCAGGCCTTCGTGCGCAGCGTGACGGATTGAGGCGCACATGGATGTTCTTGCAACGCAGATGCCCCGTTTCCTGCAGGCAATCTGGCTGACCATCTGGCTGTTTGCGCTGATCGCCACCGTCTCGACCCTTCTGGGGCTGGTGCTGGCGCTCTTTGTCAACGGCCCGCGCGGGCGCCGCGCGCTGTCGGTCTATACGTGGATCTTCCGCGGTCTGCCCGAGCTTGTCGTGCTGCTTTTCTGCTTTCTCGCGCTGCCGCGCATCGGGATCGATCTCGGCGCCATCGGCTCGGCCTTTCTCGCCTTCGTGCTGATTGGTACCGCGTTTCACGCGGAGATCTTTCGCGCAGGCCTCGCCGCCATCGACCCGCGGCTGATCGAGACCTCGCGCAGCCTCGGCATGGGGCGCATGTTGATGCTGCGCCGCGTGATCATCCCGCAGCTCGCGCGCATCTCCGTGACCCCTTGGGCTACCTTTCTGGCGGGCAACGTGAAGATGCTGTCGCTGGCCTCGGCGGTCTCCGTCGGCGAGGTGATGATGGTCACGCGCCAGAGCCTCGCGATCTCGAGTGATCCCATGACGCTCATCCTCTTTGCCGGCGCGGTCTATGCCGCGATGGCCAGCGTGGTGATGGTCGCTGAACTGCTGCTCTCGGGGCTGATGCGCCGTCGCTATGGCCCGATCAACGGAGGCATGACATGAACTGGAATGTCGTGACGGACAACGCCGGGCTGTTGCTGGAGGCCTTCGGCACCACGCTATGGATCGCAGGCGCGACCATCGTGCTCTCGGTGGTGCTGGCCTTTCCCCTCGCGGTGATGCGGGACGGACCGATCCGGGGCCTGCGCATCCTCTCCGCCGTCTTCTCTTGGGTGATGCGTGCGACACCGGCGCTTACGCTGCTTTTCCTGACGTATTTCGGGCTGCCGCAGGTCGGCATCTATCTCGCAGCGGTTCCGGCGGCAATCGCCGGGCTCACGCTCTCGGCCACCGGGTACAACATGGAGTATATCCGGGCCGGGCTGCGCGCCGTCCCTTCGACCCAGTATGAGGCGGCACGGGCGCTTGGCATGCCCTTCCCGATGATCCTGCGCCGGGTGATCGTGCCGCAGGCGATCCGGACCATCATGCCACCGCTGACGTCGAACCTGACACTGGTGATGAAAGGCTCGTCACTGGCCGGGATGGTGGCGGTGACCGAGCTGACCGGCGCCGGGATGGCACTGATCTCGCGCACCTACCAGCCCTTCGAGATCCTCATCGTCATCGGTCTGGCCTATCTGATACTCAATGGGGCGCTGATCTGGTTGCAGCACCGCGTCGAGAACTGGTTGTCGCTGCCCGGTCAGGGCTGAACATCTCGATCCGCCATGAAGATCGGCCCGCAACCTCAGTTGCGGGCCGTTTTGTTTGTTACGCCGCGATCCGCTGGCTTAGTGCCGCGCGAAGCGCCGCGGCCGCCTGCGGAATATCGTCCGGTGACAGCCGCGCGACGTCTACGCCGAATTCGTCGCGTACCGCCGCCGCGCAGGTCTCCGTCGCGATCAAGGTTCCATCTTCCTTGATCTCGGCGATACCCCCTTTGAGCTGACCGGCGTGCGCGGTGTCCAGCGCCGCCTGCGGGTCGAGCCCGGGCACCGGCAGCACCTCCACACGATCGGCCCAGACCCGGATCGGCCAGCCGCCGGGCTTCCCGTCCGGCCCGGCGCCATGCTGATAGCTGCCGTCGTCGCGCAGCGCCGCCAGTACGGTCTTCACGCCCGAGGCCGCGGTGCGGCTTTCCTGCGGCACCTGACGTATCCGGCGGGCGCTCTCGGCCATCAGCGCGTTGAGGTCGAGCGTGTCGGTGACGTCGCACCCCTCGACAAGCACCCGAGCAAGCCAGGGGGCGGCTCCGGCACTGCCCGAGCGCTGGAACCATTCGGCCACCGAGTGATGCGCCATGATCATCGGTCGGACCGACAGCGCGGAAACGCCCATGTGCTGCGCAACCATGGCCTGCAGTTCGGCGGCCATGTTGTCGACATTTCCGATGCCAGTCAGCGGCTTCGGGCCGCCCGAGACACCGGCCGTGCGCGTCAGCACCTGGTTGGCGAAGTCAGGGAAGGGGGCGGTGATGAAGCTGCAGGAGTGCCCGGCCAGACCCAGCGCTTTCTGCACCGAAAGACCAAGCGCAAGATGCGCGGCGAGGAAGCCTCCCATGCCGGCACTGCGGATCCGCTCGAACACCTCGGGCGGCAGACCGCGGGCCATCTCGGGCACCGAGATCATCGTCGCGGCATGGAACAAGGTCCGCGGCCTGGTCCGGGAAATGACCTCGGCCAGTGCGGCGCTGTCGCCGAGGTCCAGTCCGTGCGCCTCGATGCGGACGTGGCGACCTTCCTGCAGCGCGCCTAGCGTGGCGCGCCATGCAATGCCTTCGGCGCGGGGACCATCCCGGTCGATCAGGCAGATGCGGGTGATTTCCGGACGGCGGGCAAGGTATTCGACCGCATGGGCGCCCACCGCGCCAGCACCGGTGATCATCACGTCAAAGCTCATCGCGACACTTTCTTGGTCAGGGGCTGTGCAATGCCCGGTTTCGCTGGATCCGGAGCCACGCCCAGCCGAAGCGGCGTTTGCGCGAACTTCTCGAGGAAATCCGCAAGGCCAGCCACCGTCACCTCAAGCACGGCCGCGCCAGTTTCTGCGGTGGAGGCGCCCGGGTCTCCGTAGTAGCCGCAGTCGTCGGCATGGAAGATCGCGGCCCAGCCTGCGCCGGCGTCGGTCACCGGATCGTCGGAGCATCCCGGCGCGACCCACGGCTGGATCAGCCGCGGCTGAAGACCCGCGCTGCGCTCGGCCAGCAGGGTGGCCTCGGCCGCGCCGAGGACCTGCCCTGCCAGGACCGTTTCCTGTTCGCAGGCATGGCCGGGGCGGGGCAGGTCGCCTTTCAGAAGCGCCACCATCGCGTCATAGGATGGGGCGAAGTAGTCCACCATGCCGACCGCATGGCCGTCGGTGATCATCTCGCCCACCAGCGCACGAAGCGGCGCGGAGTTGCCGCCGTGTCCGTTGACGAAGATCGCCCGCGGAAACCCGGCATCGAGCACCGAACGGGCCACATCGCGCAGCATGGACAGATAGGTGTCGAGCCGCAGCGAAATTGTGCCCGGCCAGCTGAGGTGATGCGGCGTGAAGCCGAAGGAGACGACCGGCGCGACGATCACCTCGACCTCGGTGATCCGGGCGGCGGCCATCTCGGCGACGGCGGCGCTCAGCAGGCTGTCGGTCTCGACCGGCAGGTGATCGCCATGTTGCTCGATCGAGCCGGTGGGGATGATCACTAGCGCGCCGCGGTCGCGCGCGGCGGTGATCTCGGCCCGGGTCATCTGCGACCAGATCAGGTGGCGCGGAGCGAAGTGGCGCGACGTTTCGGTGCTCATGTGCGGTTCCAGTCGGCAGGAAGGAAATCAAGATCGTTCAACGCCGGCATCAGCAGGTTGCGCAGATGCAGCACGGTCGCCCGGTGCGGCAGGATCAGCGGCGCGCCGATGGCGCGCTCGAGCGCGGGGATCTCGTCGCGGGCATCATAGGGCGCAAGGCCGACGCCATAGCCGAAGAAAAAGGCGTATTCGACCTCGGCCGCGCCAAGTGCTTGCGCCGCCTCCAGCCAGGTGGAGGTGATCGGCGAGACCACCAGCTCGATCTGCTCGGCGAAGGGGCGCGACAGCCAGTCGGCGCGGTCGTGATCGGCATGCTCGGCATCGACGATGACGCCGACCTTGGGCTTGCGCGACGACCCTTCGGCGATGGTCTGCGCCAGCGCGAACATGATCTCGCGCGGGTGGATCAGCATCGTACGGGCCGTAAGTGCGCCTTCGGGGAACTCTGCGGCGCAGGCGAGCAGAACCATGTCCACGCCGTCTTCGGTCTCCAGCCGCTCGATGGCCTGCTGCACGAGGCCGGTGGCGAACTCCAGGTCATAGAACCGGTGCTCCCAGCCATCGCCCATATGGTTGCCCTTGGCACCGGGAACGTGGACATGCGCGCCGAGGTTGGGCGTGGATTTGTCGACCTCATGCGGATCGAGATCGGCCAGCGTCAGCCCGTCATAGATGTGGCGCAGGGTGATCGTGACATCCGCCCCGAGCGCTTTGAGGAACAGCCCGTGATAGTGCAGATATTCGTCGCGCGGGCCGTGGCCGGTGGTGATGATGCCGATATGGCGCTTAGCTTGGGACATTTGAAAACTCGTTCTTGGTCTTGGGGAGGGGCTCAGCCGGCGAGGTTGACGGTCATCGGCTCCGCGGGCGGAGGATTGTCCGGATCGGCAAAGCGGGCGGGATCGGTGTGCGGGTCCGGTGCATCGCCCAGCACGATCCCGGCGGTTCGCGCGGCGCCTGCGGGGCTCATCATCACTCCATGCCCGCCATATCCGGTGTTGAGAATGACGCGCGGGGTCTCGGGCAGGGCCCCGATCAGCGGCAAGCCGTCGCCGGTGACCAGCAGGCTGCCCGAGCGGATGTGTCCGCCGCGGATCTCATGGCTGCGGTGGCCCCAGAAGGGCACAAGCGGTGCGACGGTGGCGATGGCCTGCGCAAGATAGTCCGGGTCGACCGGCGGATCGTCGGTGAAACTGTCCAGAAACAGCGTCGAGCGGAACGAGGCGGTCATCCGCGCGCCGCCATGATCGGGGCGCCAGAACGAGCCGAGATCGGCGTCGATGGTGGCCGGATGCTGGGGGTCGATCCCGTCGAGCGTGACGTATTGAATGGCCGAGCGCGAGAGCCGCAAGGGCAGAGATTGATTCAGCCCGACCATCAGCCCCGGCAGCCGCGCCGCGGTGGCAAGCACGATCTGGCCGGTGTGAATCTCGCCAAGGGTGGTGCGCAGGGTGACCGATTGATTGCCCGGACGCACCACCAGCAGATCGCAGCCCAGCAGGATATCCGCCTCCATACTCGCGAGGTATCCCGCGATGATCCGGTCGATCTCGACCACGCCATCGGCTGCACGAAAGGCACCGCCCACGACGTCTTCTGCAAGGCTCGGCACCTGCGCGCGCAGTGCGTCGGGCTGCAGAAAGGCGACGTCGTCGAGGCCCGCTGCCTGTTGCCGCCGCACCCGGTCGCGCAAAAGCTCGGCGCCCGCCGCGCTGCGGCTGGCATAGAGATAGCCCACCGGCCGATATCCCGCGTCCTGGCCGGTATGCGTGGCGAAATCGCGATAGAATTCGATCGAAGGTCGTGCCAACGCGATGGAGCCGCGGTGCTCCCATTGCGCCCGCACGCCTTCGCCCGAACGCCGAGAGGCGAGCATGGCCAGCGCCGGAAGGCGCTCGATCAGCAGCGGGCGCAGGCCGCGCTGCGACAGCGCCCATGCGGTGGCAAGCCCGGCAATGCCGCCGCCCACGATGGTCACATCGGGGTGGTCGGGAACGTCGGACAGTGAGTGGAGGAAACGTGCGGGCATCGGGAGCGCCTTACATGTCGCCGGCTTCTTTGGAGGGCGTCGCACAGACCGCGACGACGAGCCCGGCCTCGCCGATGATGTGGCGGTAGCGGTAGTTCTTCGGCAGGTACATCGCGTCGCCCTGCTTGAAGTGATGGGTCTCGCCGGTGGCCTCGACGATCTGTTCGGACCAGCCATGCAGGCAGTAGAGGATCACCTCATGCTCACCGTCGCCTTCGACCATGACGTCGAAATGCGGCATGTAGGTCGTGATGTGGAACGACATGGGCGAGCCATGCAGCTTCTTGGTGATCAGCCGGTGGCTGAACTCTTTGCCTTCGTGAACCCAGGTGAAGGCAACGTCTTCCTGGCGGGACCATTGGATTTTTTCTTCGGTCATTGGAACTTTCCTTGCTGAAGGTCGGGGTCAGGTGCTGCGGCTGTCGAGCCGATCGCGCAGCGACGACCACGGCAGCCAGAGATGCGGGCCGAGGCCGGACAGACGGGCCATCGGGATCGGGCGGGGCGGGGTGACCTGCAGCGGCAACGCCTCGGCGTCTGAGGCACCGGCAAGCCAGGGCCCGAGATCACGCCCGAGGGCGGTCGTCAGGGCGACGCCGCGCCCGTTGCAGCCGATCACGCCGACGAGGCCGGGTGCGAGCTCGGTGACCCGCGGCAACGCATCCAGCGTCGCCGCGATGGTGCCGGTCCAGACGTGCTCGGCCCGAAGTGGCGGGCAGTCGGGGATGAATGCTCTGAGCCGCGCCAGAAAACCCCGGCGCGCGAGGCCGTGACGTCCCGGAAGCGGCGCGACCATGCCACCGGTGATCAGCCGGTTATCTTCCGTCCAGCGCAGCGCAAAGGTGTGGCGCCGGGTGTCGGCGACCGGCGCGCAGGCGGGAAGAATGCGTTGGCGCAGCGCGGTTGGCAGGGGCTGGGTTGCCACCTGATAGACCTTCACCGGAACGATGGTATCGCGCATCCGGGGCTCCAGACCGCCGATCATCGCGTTGGTGGCCAGCAGCACACGCGGGGCTGTGACACTTCCACCCGGGGTCTCGGCGCGCCATTGGCCACCCTGGCGTTCAAGCCGCAGCGCCGGGCTGTCGCAATGCAGGGCGACGCCGGTGGAGACGCAAGCCCGCGCCAGCTCCCGCGCATAGGACAGAGGATTGATCTGCCCGCCGCTTGCCACGCGCAGGCCACCGTGCAGGGCCGGCAGGCCGGTCAGTGCCAGCATCTCGTTCCGATCAAGAAAGTCGACCGCGACGCCCGCCGCCCGAAGGGCGGGCAGACGGCCCTTCAGCATCGCCTCGGCCTGCGCGCTGTGACCGGGCTGCAGCCAGCCGTTGCGGGCCGTGGCCACATCCATGCCAAAGCGATCGATCAGTCCGAAGACCGCATCTCCCGATCCGGCGACCAACCGGAGCAGGCGTTCGGAGTGAGGCTGGCCGAGCGCCGCTTCGACCTCGGCCGGACCCAATGCGGACTTCAGGCTGGGGACGACGAAGCCGGTGTTGCGCCCCGAAGCGCCGAACCCCGGTCCCTGTGCCTCGATCAGCACGACCGACAGCCCCGCTTCGGCAGCGTGCAGCGCAGAAGAGAGGCCCAGGAAGCCGCCGCCGATGACCAGAAGATCGGCGTTCCGCGCGCCTTGCAGCGGCGACAGGTCAGGCGCGGGCGCGGCCAGATGCGTCCAGAGCGCGCCGTTTTCCTCACTCACAGCGCGCGTCCCGCGGTCCAGCCATCGAGTATCGCCGCCTCGGCGTCGCGCGGCGCGTAGGCATCGCCGATCACCGTGACCGGGCAGGGCAAATGTTGCAGTTCGCTTGCGAGGCGGGTGTCCGGCAGGCCTGGCAGCGCGGCTATGATCGTATCCGCGGGGATGCGCTCGGCCTCGGCGCGGGTGAAGATATTCTCCATTTCGACCCGCCCATCGGTCATGCGCCGCGGTTTCAGCATCGGCGCAAGTCTGACGCCGGCAGCGAGGACCTCGCGTGTCAGATAGGTCAAGTTCTGGATCTCGAGATGCTGGCCGATGTGCAGCGCGGCGGAGGCGAGCGTCACCTCATGACCCGAGTGTGCCAGCGACAACGCGGTGACCATGGCTGGCGCCCGGTGCATTCCGTCGAGGATCAGAACCCGCCGGCCGATCCTGTCCGACCCTTCGGACCAAGAGCGCACTGCTTCGTCCAGCGAGAGCACGCTGTCCGGCACCGCGCCCGGCAGTTCGAGCGGTCGGTTCTGCGCACCGGTGGCAAGCACCACCGCAGACGGCGCGAGAGCGGTGATCGAGGCGGCATCGGCGCGGCTGTGCAAGCGGATGTCGACGCCGAGCCGTGCGAGCTCTGACGTCTTGAAGGCGATGAGCCGGTTCCACTCACTGCGGCCGGTCGGCCGCTTCGCCAGATCGAGGCGACCGCCAAGACGTCCCGTGGCTTCGATCAGGATCACCTCATGACCGCGCAAGGCGGCCTGCAGAGCCGCCTCCATGCCGCCGGGACCGGCGCCGACCACCACCACGGGACCGGTCCGAGTCTGCGCAGCCACGACCGGTTCCACCTCACGGCCCGTGAGTGGTGTCCCGATGCAGCTGATGTGCCGCCCGCGGTAGAGCCGCCCGAAACAGGCCTGCTCACAGGCGATGCAGGGGGTGATGCGCTCTGGCTGGCCGGCTCTGGCTTTGGCGGGCAGATGCGGGTCGGCGATCAGCGCGCGGGCCATGCCCGCCATGTCTGCATCGCCCTGCGCGAGCATCTCCTCGGCGAATTCGGCGGTGTGGATACGCGTGCCGTGGATGATCGGGATATCGACGCGGTCCTTGATCTGCCGCGCCAGCGAGCGGAACGGCCCCGGCGGCAGACCCATGGGGGGTTCATGCAGCATGTTGGACACCAGATTGCCGTCGGTCCCGGCGCTGACATCGACGAAATCCAGCGCCCCGGCCTCGACCAGCCAAGGCACGACCTCGGCCATGTCTGCGGCGGTCAGTCCGCCGGGCACCAGTTCGTCGCCCGACACCCGCACGCCAAGCGGCACTTCCGGACCAATCCGCTGGCGCACCTCCGCAAGAATTTCCCGGGCAAAACGGCTGCGGCTCCACAGATCACCGCCGTAGGCGTCGGTGCGATGGTTCGAAAGCGGCGACAGGAACTGCTGCACCAAGAGCCCGTGCCCGCAATGCACCTCGATCCCGTCGAGACCTGCCTGCAGGCAGCGCTCTGCCGCATCGGCATGCGCGGTCACGACCGTGGCGATCTCTTCTACCGTCATCTCATGCGCGACTTCGCCGTATTTCTCTTCGTAGTCGGCGCTGGCCGACCAGAGCGCCACGGGGCGGGCCGAGGTCGCAAACCCCATATGCGACAGATAGCCGAAGACCTTTGTGCCATGCGCCTGCACTCGGCGCGCCAGTTCGCTCAGTCCGGGGATGATCCGGTCGTCGTAATTGCACAGAAGCCCGGTGATCCCCGGCGACGAGGGGTGCACCTGCTGGGAGCCGAGCATGATCAAGCCGACTTCGCCTTTGGCGCGCTCTTCGTAGTAGGCGATCATCCGGTCGTTGGGCGTCCCGTCGGTGGGCATGCCGGTGCCATGGCCGGTCAGGCAGACGCGGTTGCGCAGCGTGACGTTGCCCAGAGTGATCGAGGCGGTGAGATTGGGGAACTGCGTCATGTCAGGCCGTGGCGAGGATTGGAGCATCGCGGAAAGCAGCGATCTCATCCGGAGCGATGCGGGCCGCGCGCTCGGGCGTGAAGGGCGCAAGCAATGCAGCGGTTCCGGTCAGAATATCCTCTGCCACCAGCGCGCCGACCGCAGGGCTGATCTGGAACCCGTGGTTGGAAAACCCGCAGGCCAGATAGAGCCCGTCTGCCGCCCGTCCGATGAACGGCAGGCCGTCGATGCTCTGCGCTTCCGTGCCGGCCCATTGATGCACCAGCTTGTGGCGGCTCAGCCTCGGCAGGATCGCCGCGGCGCCCGCCCATTGCGCCGCGGCATGGGCATCCAGTGGCAGGGTCTGCAGTCCGCGCCCGGTGGGTCGCGCGAACCAGCGTCCGCCGATCATAAAGGCGCCGGAGCGAAGTTGTTTCAGCGACAGATTGCGTCCGACAGCGGTGACCGTGGGGGCCAGAATGTCGGGCAAGGCGAGGTCCGATAGCAGCATCTGCAGCCCGCGTGCCCGCATCGGCAGCGCGAGGCCCAGCGGGGCCACAAGCTCCGCAGTCCAGGCACCGGTCGCCAGAACGGTCTGCGGCGCCCGCAGCGCGTGTCCGCCCGCAAGAGCGCCTGTTACCTTGCCATGTTCCATGAGAAGACTTGCGGGCGCGCCAAAGTGACATGCCACACCAAGCTCCGCGCAGGCGCGGGCCAGCGCCTGCGCGGTGCGCCCCGGATGAGCCTGACCGTCGCCGGGGCTGAAGGCGCCGAGCAGCGCGGAACCGGTCACCTCGGGCGCAATGTCCCTGATCTGGGCCGCATCGACCCGCTCGGTGGCGATGCCGCCCGCCGCGTCCGCCGCCAGCCGGTTCTCGATCGCCGGGACCTCGGCTTCGGTCTCGGCAAGGTGCAGGTGCCCCCCCTGCGACAGCTCGAGGTCGGCACTCAGCGCGTCCTGCAGCCCCGGCCAGAGATCGGCGGCAATCCGGCTCAGGGGCTGTTCATGCGCATTCCGGCCCTGCGCACGTAGCCCTCCCGCGCTGGCCCAGCTGGCAGAGGGCGCGCCTGCAGCGCCGCGGGGGTCAACCAGCGCGACGCGGGCACCTGTACGGGCAAGGTTCCACGCGGTAAAGCCGCCGATCACGCCGGCGCCCATGACGATGCAGTCGACGGTACTCATGCGATTTCTTCCTGTTTGCCGTCGGCGGCGACCTGATCGCCGACGATGGCATCAGCGGCTCTGAGACTGAGAGCAAGAATGGTTAGTGCCGGGTTCACTGGCGGCAGCGACACGAAACTCGAACCGCCGATGACGGTCAGGCCCGGAGTGTCATGCACGCGGCCAAATCCATCGGTGACAGAGGTCTCCGGATCGTGGCCCATGCGGGTACCGCCGGTATCATGGGTCGAGATCGGTCCGGTCAGCGCGGGGCGACGCCAAATCCGGGCAGCCCCCATCTTGCGGGCGATCTCTTCGGCGCGGTCCTGCAGCCACGGGATCATCGCCTTTTCGTTGTCGCCGATGTCGAAGGTGATGCGTACCACCGGACGTCCCAACGCATCGGTCTGCTCGGGGTCGAGGTCCAGCCGGTTGTTGGTCGAGGGCAGGATCTCGGGGTCGATGAACAGCATCATCGTGGCGTTGTAGGAGGCCACGAAGAACTCTTTCCACGCCGCGCCGTAGCGGGGCACGTCGGGCGGCAGAACGCCCGAGGCCTCGATCGGCAGATATTGGTTGAAGGCAGCGACACGACCGCCGCGGATGAACCCCAGCCCGGTATGATCGAAGTGGTCGCAGGACAGGTCGGCGATGGCCGTGGCCTGAGCGGTCGGCCCGATGAAACGGTTGAGCTTGCGGTCGTCGAAGACGGCATAGACCGAGGGCTGCTGCCGGGTCATGTAGTTGCGCCCGACCTGATCGTGGTTGTTGCCCAACCCTTGCGGGTGCGCTTCATCGCGCGAGAGCAGCAGCAACCGCGTGTTCTCGAATGCGTAGGTCGCAAGAACCACCTGACGGCCACGCTGCACGTGGCTCTGGCCATCGGACGTGAGATAGCGCGCGCCTACTGCGCGCCCGTCCTCGGTGACGATCTCGGTCACGCGCGCGCCGGTCAAAATGGTGAGCAGCCCGCTGTCCAAAGCCTCGGGCAGCACGGTGTTCTGCGCCGACGCCTTGGCATCCACGTGGCAGCCGAAGCGTGAGCAGAAGCTGCAATAGGTGCAGGCATGCCGACCCTTGTGCGGCGCGGTGAGGATCGCGGCAGGCAGGTTGAACGGATGGTATCCGAGGCTTTCTGCGGCGGTGGCGAAGGTCTGACCCAGGCCGGAGCGGCGCAGGGCAGGCATCGGATAAGGGTGCTTGCGAGGGGCCTCGAAAGGATTGCCGCGCGTGCGGCCGTTTTCGCGCGGACCGCCGGCATGGCCGGAGACGCCCAGCAGATCCTCCGCCATGTCGTAGTAGGGTTCGAGGTCGCGGTAAGACATGGGCCAGTCGGCCAGGGTACTGTCCGCCGGGATCGAGGTCTCGCCGTACTTGGCGACGGTCTTCGAGCGGATCTCGAAATCATCCTCGTAGAAGCGCATGGCGACCGCGCCCCAGGCCACCGAATTGCCACCCAGCTCGGTTTCGAGCCCTTGGCTCATCGACGCGCGGCGCGCCGGCGCGCCGGGGCGGAGCCGCCACGTCGGCACCTCGCTGTTGAACTTCTTGGCGCCGCCGAGGTTGCGGAAGGCGGTGGCCGAGAGCTCGTCCATCGCGTGCTCACGACCCGTGCGGCTGTCGCCCGCTTCGAGGATCACCACACGTTTGCCCTGGGCGGTCAGGCGATGGGCCATGAAGCCCCCGACAAAACCGCCGCCGATGATGACCACATCCGCCTCGGGCAGCGGCTCGGACGCGGCGATGGTGGCGGGAGCGCTCTCGAGCCGGGCATCCTGGCCGAGGCTGTCCATGGATTGCGGGGCGCGGGCGACCTTGTGGCTCACCTGCTGCTCCTCGGCGCGATAGCCCGGCTGCGCGCCGGGAAAGCCGATCAGTTCCCAGCCCTTGAAGCCCCGGTTTCCGCCATGGCGCGGATCGCAGAAGAGGCCCTCGCGCAGATGCCGCCAGATGAGATCGAAAGCCGAGTAGTCAGAGGGGCGTGGCAGGGCGTCGAGGCTCGTGTCATTGGCTTCGAAGAGCGCCAGAATGCTGTCCTGCCGGTCGGTCGGTGCGGCGGCGAAATCGCCACCGGCGGCAAGATCCAGCGCCGCGATTAGCTCGGTATAAAGCGGAAGATGTTCAGCATAGGGCCCGCTCAGCGCATCCGAGACGTACCCCACAGCGCCGATCTCCGAGGCCGAAGGGCTGCCATCCGCGCCAGCGGGGAAGATCCGGTCAAAGAGCGCAGCAAGTGTGGCGGTCTGGGCGGGAGAGAGGGAGGTGGTCATCAGTGGCTCCGCAGGATGCGTTGCAGGAAGGCTTGGGTACGCGGGTGCTGCGGGCTGCGCAGAACCTGAGCGGGCGGCCCGGTCTCGACGATCTTGCCCGCATCGAAGAAGGCGACGCGGCTGGCGGTCTGGGCGGCGAAATCCATCTCGTGCGTGACGACGAGCATGGTCATCCCCTCCTCGGCAAGGCTGCGCATGACCGCGATCACCTCGCCGACAAGTTCGGGGTCAAGCGCCGATGTAGGCTCGTCAAACAGCATGAGGCGGGGTTTCATGCACAGCGCGCGGGCGATGGCGACACGCTGCTGTTGGCCGCCCGAAAGCTCAGCCGGAAAGGCTCCTTCACGACCCGAAAGGCCGACACGGTTCAGCAAATCCCGCGCGCGCTCGGTGGCCTCCGCGCGGCTGAGGCCGCGCACCGCCATTGGCGCTTCGATCAGGTTCTGCAGCACCGTGAAATGCGGGAAGAGGTTGAAGTGCTGGAACACCATGCCGATCTCGGCGCGCTGGCGGCGAATGTCGCGTTCGGGCAGCGCGCGGTCTTCGCGGGCGCCCTCGCCATAGCCGATCCGCACGCCGTCGACCCGCACCTCGCCGCTGTCAGGCGGATCGAGATAGTTGATGCAGCGCAGCAGTGTCGACTTGCCCGAGCCCGAGGCACCGATCACGGCCACGACCTCGCCGCGGTCCATGCTCAGGGAAACGCCGTCGAGCGCGGTGAAATCGCCGTATGTCTTGCGGAGATTGCTTGCGGAGACAAAAGGAGAGGGCATGTCAGCGGGCCAATCTGTAGCGCAGCCGGAGATGCCGTTCGACCCACGCCTGGAAGGCGACGAGCACACCGCTGAGCGCGAGGTACAGGACCCCGGCCAGCAGCACGAAGACATAGGGCTGGTAAGTGATCGAAGAGGCTCGGGTGGCCTCGGCGGTAAGGTCGGCGACGGATACCATGGAGGCCAGCGAGGTGCCTTTGACCATGATGATGGCGCGGGTCATGTAGGGCGGCACGATCAGTGGCAGTGCCTGTGGCAGCAGCACGCGGCGCAGCGCGTGGCCAAACGGCAGCCCGAGCGCGCGGCAGGCGGCAAGCTGGCCGCGATCGAGCGCCGAGAAGCCGCCGCGGATGTCTTCGGACATATAGGCGGCGCCCATGGCGACGAGCCCGATGGTCGCCGCGGTCATCGGCTTCATCCGCAGGCCGAGCTGCGGGCCACCATAAAACACGAAGTAAAGGACGATGAGCGCGGGCAGCAGGCGCACGGCGTTCACCAGAACGGCGAGGGCGCGCGCAAGAGGACGCGGGCCAAGGTCACGCCCCAGTGCAATCGCCGTAGCGATCGGCGTGGCCAGAACGAGCGTGAGGACCGACAACTGCACGGTGATCCAGAACCCCGACAGGAGGTCGGGCAAGTAGGGGGCGATGAGCGTGTAATCCATGAGTTACCGCCCCGCCCGGCGCCGGTTCGACCAGCGTTCGCCAAACATCTGCAGAAGCAGAAGCACGCCGTCGAGCAGCGCGTAGATCGCAGCGGCGACGATCAGCACCTCCAGCGGCCGGTAGGTGACGACGAAGATCTTCTTCGCCGCATTGGACAGCTCTGGCACTGCCACGGCGGCGGCCAGCGCGGTGCCTTTAAGGATTTCGGTGGCATGCGAGATGTAGGGCGGCAGGGCCGCGGGGATGGTCTGGGGCAGGATGATCCGCATCAGGGTGCGGTGCGCCGGAATGCCAAGTGCGGCGGCCGCTTGTGCCTGCCCCGGTGGGACCGAACGCAGGCCAGAGGCGAAAATCTCGCCGAAATAGAAAGACATGTAGGTGGTCATCGCGAGGATTGCCGCAGGCAGCGGCTGAAGCGTCAGCCCCATGATGGGCAGGCCGAAGAAAGCGAAGAACAGCAGCAGGAGCGGCGGGATGCCGCGGAAAATCCAGCTGAGCGCCAGAACCAGCGCGCGCAGCCATGGCTGCGGCGCCAGCCTGAGAAACGCGACCAGCAAGCCCCCCGGTGTTGCGAGGATCAGGACAGCCAGCGTCAGCTGGATGGTGACGCCCGCACCCTTCATGAGTGCGGGCCAGACCTCGGGGATCGTGCTGAAATCGAGTGTCACGTGACGTGCCTCAGTAACCGATCTTGCCCAGCAGATCGACTTCTGCGGTAGAGGTCGCGTATTTGCCGATCAGATCCGACAGCGATCCATCCGCGCGGTAGTTGCCCAGAAGCGTGTTCACCGCGACCAGCAGATCGGGCTCGGTGGCGTTGACGCAAAGGCTCTGCGGGAAGACCTCGAGCGCCGGACCGACCATCATCAGGTCGTCCTTGTTCGGTGCGTTTTCGAGCACCGAGAGAGCGTTGGATAGGTTCATCACCACCACGTTCGCCTGACCGTTCTGCAGACCCAGAAGCGATTCCTGCAGGCCCGGGAAGTCGGTTGCTTCGGCATCGGGCAGCGCCTTCTTCGCGCCTTCGAAGTAGATCTCGCCGCGCACGCCGCCGATCACCTCGTCCCCGATCTCGTCGAAGCTCGAGAGGCCGCCGTCCTTGAGGGCGATGCCGACGGTGGCGTTGAGGCCGGTCGGCGAGGTCATCAGGAACTGGTCGGATCCAAGACGCTCAGGGTTCCAGGACGCGCCGTCGCAGGCGATGTCGAAGCGTTTCGCCGCCAGCCCCGGCAGGATACCGGCCCATTCGAGCTGCACGAACTCGATGTCCAGCCCGAGGTCCTCGGCGAGCTTCTCGAAGAGCTCGACGTAGGAACCGCTAAGCTCCGAGGTCGCCGGGTCGACGAAGGTGCGGGGCGGAGAGGTGCCGGTGGTGCCGACCGTCAGGACGCCCTCTTTCAGCAGGTTCCGAAGCGGCCAGGGAGAGGGGTAGTTCTTGACGGGCTGAGCGTCGCCGATCGCCGCCTCGAAGGCAGCTGCCGCGTCACTTGCCGCATCTTGCGCAAACGCCGAGTGAGTCATCGCGGCGCACAGCAGGGCAGGGGCCATCAGCCCCGTCCGAAGGATCGTGGTCATTGGAAGTCTCCGTGTCGGGATATGGGTGGCTCCGGGCTGTGGTCCCGGATGTCCGGTTTGGGGCGATATGCCCGTATCGGGTCAGGCCGCTTCGGGAAGAAGCCCGGCCAGACCAAGATGCTTTTCGTACCAGTTCCATTCCTCTTCGAGGAACGCGCGGAAGGCGTCGCCGGGCAGCCAAGCGTCGGCCTGTCCGTTCCGGCTGAGGTAGTCGCGCCATGCTTGCGTGTCGCGCAGCGCGGCGAAGTGGTCATGCCAGCGCTGCTGCGCCTCGGCCGAGAGGCCTCCAGGCGCCATGAGCCCGCGCCAGAGCTGGAAGGTCACCGGCAGGCCAAGCTCGGCAAGCGTCGGCACGTCGGGGAAGCTGGGTTGGCGCTGCATGTCGAGCGCTGCGACGACAGTCATTGTACCCGCCTCCACGTGCGGCAGGATTTCCGCGGCAACACCGCAGCCCCAATCGATCCGGCCTTCGATCAGCGCGTTCCAGACCGCGGGCTCGCTTTCGGTTACGATGAATTCCACGTCGGCCTTCGTGCCTTCGGCGATGGCCAGCGAGAGCAGGTGGTTGATGCCCCCTAGAAAATAGCCGCCGGTTCGGGTTGTGGCCTGCGGCAGCGCTTCGAGGAATGCGCCGGGTTCGGCGAGTGGACTATCCGTCCGCGCGACGACGAAGAAGCGGTCTGCCACAAGACGCGCGATCGGCGTCAGGTCACGGTGGGTCAGAGACATTCCGCGCAACAGTGGCGCCTGAAGAAAGACCGGCGTGCAGGTCGAGACCAGGCGTTCCTCGCCACGGCAACTGGCCATGAAGTGCATCGAATCAACTCCGGGATCGTCCCCCTTGGGCAGGAGCGCAAGCGCGGCCATCTCGGGAAATCGCTCGGCCTGCGCGCTGCGCAGGGCCTCGGCCATGACCGGGGGAGCACTGCCCGGCGGGCCATGAACGATAAGGGTGTTTGCGCTGAAACGAGTCATGAAGTTTCCTTGGAAACGTCTTTGCTATGCTACTGAGTGTTGCTCGTGATATTTCAGATGGCAATCGAAATTTCGTTTATATTCTCGTGATATTTCGTGCAGTCTCAGCGCAACCTGCTCATAGAAATATCACCAAAAAAACATCTGCGGCAGATGCGCCGAAACGCAAACAGCCCGCACATCGGTGCGGGCTGTCGCAGGTCTGCTTGCGTTTTCTGCGGCCTCCTCAGAGGCTGATGGTTCCGGCCTGTCGGGACATCGCGAGTGATTGGAACAGGCCCTGGCGTGTCAGGTCATTGTGGCGGATCATCAGGTCTCGGGCGGCTTTTCTGTCGCGCCGCGCGAGCGCATCGACGATCTCCAAGTGATCGGTGTTGGTCTCGGAGTTCACGTCTCTCATCTGGGCGCCGATATAGAAAAAGCGTTCCAGTTCGTCGATCTGACGCGCCAAGATGTTCACCAGCCGCGAATTGCCAGAGGCGGCGGCGATGGCCATGTGAAACCGGCGGTTCGCGGCGATGAAATTCGCGATCGTCTGAGTTTCTTCCTTCTCGTAGGCCACCACGGCCAGCTCTCTGAGCTCAACGAGCATGTCATCCGTGATCTGCTCGCAGGCCAGCTCGGCGGCACCGGCCTCCAGAATCGTGCGAAGATCGAAAAGTTCGTTCATGTCGCCGAAGGTTATGGGCGAAATCTGGTAGCCACGGCGCGGAAAAGTGCGGACCAATCCTTCTTGCCGCAGCTGCGCCAAGGCTTCACGCACCGGGGTCTTGGACACGTCGAACTGCTGCGCGAGTTCTGCTTCGGAAATCTCGAGGCCGGGCGCGAGCTTGCAGGTCAGGATTTCGTCACGCAGACGCAGGTAGACCGTCCGTGTCAGGGACATCTGTTTGCGCTTGCCGTCATTGGATGGCGCGGTGTCCGCGGCTCTTGCCAAAATCCTGTCCATTACCCCTCCGATCCGGTGGCTCCCGGTTCTTCAGATTACCTTAAGATACTACGTGAAATATTACAAGCTATGACGACGACACATGGAAAGTGACTTGAAGTCACCGCGGATGGGGGGGCTTACTCCAGCGCCAAGCCAACCACTTCTCGCTGGACCTCGTCAGGGATGGCTGCCGCAGTCGAGGGTCCTCGAGATGTGCAATGATGTCGGGATCGCCAACGAAGTCCTTCTGGAACCTACACCATTCCTCGACCGACGCATAGGATAGTGCCCCAGCGCGTGGTGCAGGAGCGCCGACCTCCTGAGGGGGCAGGGCCTGACAGTGGGATTGTCCGTGACGCGGGCCAGGGCTTCAAGGCTCATGTATCGGCGCGCCACTGCCCATTCGCCATTGTCACTCGGGCCAGTGGGGTGACATGGCTCATGTCTCCGTCTCAGGGTTCAGGTGTCGCAACACAGACCTTTTCCCCGGATCGACGGTGACCGCCAGCCTCGCCTAGGGCTCCACCCGCGGCTTCCTACACCACGCGGTGGGGCGCTATCCGATGCGGAGTGTTGCGATCCCATCGTGGTACGTCGATGCGGCCGGGAGCGGTCACAGCATCAGGGCCCATTGCGCCGAAAGCCGGTAGAGTAGGCCTGCAAGAGTTGCCCTGTATGTGTCCCGTGTCCGTCTTCAAAAGGACGTCGGGCAATTTCGGAAGTCCGGGCGTCAGTGGTTCAACGCGCGTTCCGATTTGGTGGCCGGTTGCACCATCTCGGGCGGCGTTGGGCGAAAGAGTTCGCCCAACGCGATGTCTTCCGGAACCGCCTGACGGCTCCCGAAGACAGACCACAAAGTCAGTTCAGCAGGTCGGCGACGGCTCCGACCACGGCGAGGATCTCGCGGGTCTGGTCGTCGATGCGATAAACTTGGCCATCCTTCTTGTAATAGCTCGCGCCGCGCTGTTCCTTGAGCCCGTAGGCCTTGGGATCGGGCAGCTTTTCGCCGGCGTTGCCGAACTTCTGCCCTTTCTTCATCGCGGTGGGAGCTGGCTGGGCCTTGGCGCCCTGCTGGGCCTTGGCGCTCTGCTGCGCCTTGGTGCCCTGCTGCGCCTTGGGCTCGACCGACTTGCCCGGAGCCTTGGCCTGCTGCTTTGCCTGCGGCGCGGAATTGGTGGCGCAGGCCGCAGCCTTGCTGCCCGGTGCGCAGCTGTTGCCCGGGGTGGCACCTTGCGCGCTGGCCAGCGTGGCGGGGAGGGCGATCATCGCTGCACCGATGAGTCCGAGGGCGAAATTGCGCATCATTTCTTGTTTCTCCTTTATGCGTTAGGGGTTCAACGGGCGTCCCGCCCTATCCCGTCGCAGGAGCGCGAATTTTTTTTCTTGGGGCACGGCGCCGCGGGCATCCCTCCGCCGATCTTGGCTCAGCTGCCGGGGGTCTGCTTACGCCCGCCGCGGCAATTGTCCTGCCCCGAGCCGCACCCTCGTGCATGGCGGAGGCAGGACCTTTCGTGCGGGGTGTCCGTCTCCTGCCGAAATCAAGGGCAAGCGTATCAGAAACTCAGCATCGCGCGCGGAAGGTGCCGCCTTTGTGCGGCGCGTCGGGAATTCCACCTGACGAACTGGGCCGGGCCTACTGAAGTCGCGTCACTGAAAATGCTGACATGCGGGTGCCTCCATGGCGGCAGTTTGCCGCGTTGGCCTGTGCACCTGTCACGGAGAAGAAAATAATGACCGACCATTTGAAAATGAGCCGCCGCGTATTCTTGGCCTCGGGCGGCGCTCTGGCTCTGGGCACAACCGGCTTGCTCCCGGAGGCGGCCCTGGCGCTGCCCGACCCGGATATCGCGGGGTATATCGACATCCCCGAGGGAAAGCTCTGGTACCGGATCAACGGCGCGGCGCACCTTGGCGGCCCGAAGGCACCGTTGCTGTGCCTGCATGGCGGGCCGGGCGGAAATTCCCGTTCCATGATCTCGCTGCTGGCCCTGGCGGACGAGCGGGCCGTGATTTTCTACGACCAGCTGAACGGCGGAAAATCGACCTGGTCGGACGACAAGTCGACGTGGACGGTAGAGCACTACCTTGGCGAAATTCCGCAGGTGCGCGCGGCGCTCGGCCTCGACCGGGTCATCCTGGTCGGCCATTCCATGGGCACCGGCTGGTCGGTGCAATATACTGCCGAAATGGCCCCCGATGGGGTCGAGGCACTTATCCTCGGGAGCCCCTACCTGAGCACCGCTGACTGGATCGAAGACGCCAAGCTCTATCGCGAAGATCTGCCGGCAGAGGTGCGCGAAGTCCTGGAAGCCAAGGAAGCGACAGACACCTACGACGATGACTACTGGGCTGCGAGTTCGGTCTATTCCGATCGGCACTATTGTATCGCGCCCTGCGAGGTGGGCGACATGGCCAATGACGCGCCGCCCTTCAACGGCGCATTGTATGACTATGTCTGGGGCCCGTCGGATGTGAAGGTCTCCGGCACGCTGAAGGACTACGACGTCACGCCGCTGCTGGCGAAGATCGAACAGCCGACGCTGGTCTTCTCCGGGTCCGCCGATGCCGCGAGCCCCGCCACCGCGAAGCGCTACGCCGAGCGCCTGCCGAATGGGGAATTCGTGGTGATCCCCGACGCCGGTCACAACGTCTATCAGGAGCAGCCCGAAGCTGTGGTCACTGCGGTTCGCGGCTTCCTCGAGGCGCAGAATCTCTGACCCCAAAAGGGCCGGGCCCGGACGGGACAACGGCCGGTTCGCGCGGCAGCCTGCGGATGCGGACCCTCCGTTGCTCCGCCGCAGCTGCCCCGCGAAAAATCAGTAGCCGGTGGCAAAATCCACGCTTTCGGGCAGCCGGCCGTTCTCGCGGAAGGCGCGGATGTTGGCGGCCACGACCTGCGCACCGGTCCGGGGATCGGTGGGGGCGGAGATATGGGGCAGGACGGTGATGCCGGGATGGGACCAGAGCCCGGACTCCGGCGGCAGCGGCTCTTGGTCGAAGACATCGAGCACGGCGTGAGAAAGCCTGCCGGCATCCAGCGAGGAAACCAGCGCGTCGGTCGCAACGATGGGACCGCGCGCGAAGTTGATGAGCGCCGCGCCGGGCTTCATGGCGGCAAACGCCCTTTCGTCGAGCAGGCCTCGCGTCGCCTCCGTGAGCGGCAGCAGGCACAGGACGATGTCGCTGTGCGACAGCAGCTCCGCGAGCCCGTCTTTGCCGGAAAGGGAGATGATACCCGGCAAGTCCTTCTGGCTGCGGCTCCAGCCAAGCACGTTGAAATCCTGCGCGCGGATGCGCTCGGCCGAGGCTGCGCCCAGCTCGCCGAGGCCGAGGACCCCCACGGTGACGGACGCCGCGCTGCGATAGGGTTGCTGGCACCATTCACGCGCCCGCTGCTGGCGCGCGTAGGCGGGCATGTCGCGGAACAGGTAGTAGGTCCAGGCCAGCGCCGCCTCGGACATGTTTCGGGACAGCTGCGGGTCGATCAACCGCACGACGGGTCGGTTGAAGTCCGGAAGCTCGGCGACGAGGCGTTCTACCCCGGCCCAGAGGCTGTGGACCCAAAGGATGTTGGGGAGTTTGCGCAGGTCCGTCGGGTCGGGGTTGGCGACGATGGCGATCTCGACACCGGCATGATCCTCCGGGCGCATCCTGCGCAGCGACTCGATGTGTTCCGCGGGCAGGGCGGCACGCAAAAGGTTCAGCCAGTTGGTTTCGGCGTCGTCGGACAGGCGGGTGACAAGCGCGATCTTAGGGGTTGCGGACATCTTGCTACTTTCAATTCAGGTGGGAGAGCGAGAGGCAGCCGCACGTGGCTTCGGGGAATGCGACGAACTACGGTTGTGAATTGCGGCGACGCGTCAGAAGGTCCGGGTGGCCCTTCTGGTTGATGCATAGTCGGCCGTCAACGAGCTTGAGGGCATCCACCTGGCCCGGGTCGTCTAGACAGGCAGCAATGCAGATTGGCACGCACGAGCGATGCGATGCAGCATGGGATTGAGCCGTTGGCGGGTAAGTGCGCATCTGCGCGACGACTGTGGTCCTGTTCTGCATGCCGAGAACCCGTCGCGCACCTCGAGACCGCGACTTCCGTGCTGATCCGGGCTGGAGGCTGACGTGTTCCCGGCGGGGCCCGCCTGCGCTTGCTGACACCCGCCTTGGGAAAGCACCTCGACGACCGGAAAGGCTCTGGTCGTCGAGAGCGGCTGCTCCGCTTAGCGCCAGAACACCAGCCTGCGCTCGAGGAAGGAGACGACGGCGAAAAAACCGAGGCTGGCGATAGAGGCGACGAATATCGCCGCCCAGACCTGTACGAAGTCGATGACGATGACCGCCTGGTAGATCACCCAGCCAAGGCCGCCGTAGGCGCCGAGCATCTCGGTGACGATCGCGACGATCAGGCTGCGCACGGTCGACAGCCGCATCCCCGACAGGATCAGCGGCAGGGCGGTGGGCAGGCGCAGCTTCCACAGGATCGCGGCGCGGCTGGCACCGAAGCTGCGCATCAGGTTGACCGAACGCTCATCGACCCGGTCGAAGCCGGCGAGCGCCGAGACGAACATGGTGAAGCTCACCGCGACCGCCACCATGACGATCTTGGAGCTGACGCCCATTCCGAACCACAACAAGATCAGCGGAGAGAAGGCGACCACAGGCACCGAGTTGACCGCCGTGGCGGCGGGCACGATCACCTTGCGCAGCTGTGGCACGAGGGTGACGGCCAGCGCCAGGGCGACGCCAATGGCGCCGCCGAGCAGGTATCCCGCGAGCGCTTCGCCCAGCGTGTAGGCGGCGGCCTCGCCCAGCACCGCGCGGGCGGTCCAGAAGCGGGCGATGATCTCGGAAACGGCGGGCAGGATATAGCTCGGCAGATCGAACAGCCGAGCGGCAAGCTCCCAGATCGCGAAGAGGGCCAGCCCGCCGAAGACGCCGCGGGCAAGCGCGTGCTGCGAAGGGCTCATGGGATCATAGGTCACGAGCTTTCACCTCCCCAGAAGACAATGCGCTTTTCGGCAAGGCCGATGGCGCCGAAGAAGGCGATACCCAGGACCGCCGAACACAGGATGCTGGCCCAGATCGCCACCATGTTCTCGGCGTACATGCCCTGCAGCAGCAGGACCCCGAGACCGGTGGTGTCTCCGAACCATTCGCCCACGACAGCACCGGCAAGACCAAGCGCCGAGGCGATGCGCAGCGCCACGAAGATATGCGGCAGCGCGGTGGGAAAGCGCAGCTTGCGCATGATTTCGCGGTCCGAGGCGCCGAAGCTGCGCAGCAGTTGCACCTGCTTCTGGTCCACAGCGCGCATCCCGAGAAGGCAATTCACGGTAACCGGAAAGAAGGTCAGGTAGAAAACGATCACCGCCTTGGCCAGAATGGTATTGCCGAACCACATCACCACCAGAGCGCCGAAGGCGATCACCGGAATTGTCTGCGAGACGATGAAGATCGGGAAGATGGTCTCACGCAGGAAGCGCAGCCGCGAAAAGGCAACACCGATCCAGATGCCGAAGAGCGCGCCGGCCCCAAAGCCCATCAATGTTTCAAGCCCGGTGCGGATCATTGCGTCGCGATAGGCGCCGGGAGTGCGCAGGACCGCCTCGATCACCGCGCTCGGACGGGGCAGGACATAGGGGCGGATGCCGAAGGCGATCACCAGCAGCTCCACCGCAAGCAACACGGCGGCGATCGCCACCAGCCCCTTGAGAAGAGGAAGCACGGCGCCGAAGCGCCGTGCCATGGGCTGTGCGCCCGCCATATTGGCCTGAACCGTCATTCCGGCAGCCGCTCGGCCGAGGGGATCGCGTCGACATACTGGCTGTCGAAGGCCGCTGCGAGGTCGATCGGACCGCCCAGCACGTCGTAGTCCACGAGGATCTGGTGCGCGCTTTCCACCGCGTCCATATCGATGGTGAACAGGCCCTGCTCTGCGGCGGCACCGGCCAGCATGATCTTCTCGATCTCGTCGAGCATGAACTCCTGATGCGGACGCTCGAGGGTCGGCGCTTCCTGCATGATCAGGTCAATCGCCGCTTCCTTGTCGGCAAAGGTGTCGAGCCAGCCCTTGACCGTTGCGCGCATGAAGCCCTGCACCAATTCAGGGTGCTCGGCGGCAAACTCGTTGCCGACGATCAGCGTGTCGCGCGGGAAAGAGACGCCGTAGTCTTCGGGCACGAAGCGTTTCAGGTTTTCTTCGCCGACGCGGGTCATCAGCGAGTAGTACTCGTTGTAACGGGTCGCGGTGACCACATCGACCTGACCGTCGACGAAGGGCGTGACCGAGACCTGCTGCGGCTGGATGTTCATGCTCGAGCGGTCGAGGTCGTTGGCCGCCAGCATGCCGAAGAGGACGTAGTTCGCACCGGTGAACCAGGTGGTGATCGACGCGTCCTTGAAATCGGCGATCTCCTGCACCGGGCCGTCAGCCTTCGACACGAAGACGAAGGGGGTTTCCTGGTGAGCGATACCGATGCAGGTGATCGGCAGGCCCTTCTCGATCGCCGCGAAGACGGAGTCGGTGCCGCCCGAGAGACCGAAGGTGTCGGCGCCGGTGGCAACGAGGTTCTCGGTCAGTAGGTTCGGACCGCCCGGGTTGATCGTCAGGTCGAGGCCTTCGTCCTCGTAATAGCCTTTCGCCTTGGCCATGTAGAAGCCGACGAACTGCGCCTGCGGCAGCCATTTGAGGCGCAGCGACACCTCTTCGAGGTCCTGCGCAAAGGCAGGCGCGCCGACCATGGCGGTCGACAGAGCGAGTGCGGTGGAGAGGAAGGAACGTCTTTTCATAGGATTACTCCATGTTGGGGATGGGCCCGGTTTGGCCGGGCTCGGTTGCTTGGCCCTTGGTTCAGTGGGAGGCGGGGCCAAAGGTCTTCATGCTCTCTTCCTCGATCGCATCGAGCAGTTCGCGTTTGAGGGAGATGAACTCGGGGGAGGTGACGAGATCGGCACTCCGAGGGCGTGGCAGATCTACGGTGCGCGCCAACTTGATCGCGCCGGGGCGGGCGGTCATCACGAGCACCTTGTCGCCGAGGAATATCGCCTCGTCGACGTCGTGGGTGATGAACAGCACGGTGCGCTTGTGTTTCTGCCAGACCTCGAGCAGCCAGCGCTGCATCATGGTGCGGGTCAGCGCGTCGAGCGCGCCGAACGGCTCGTCGAGCAGCAGCAGATCGCGCTTGAACATGAAGGTACGCATCAGCGCGACGCGCTGGCGCATGCCCCCCGACAGTTCGTGCGGATATTTGTCGGCAAAGCCGGCAAGGCCGAACTCGGGCAGCATCCGCTGCGCCTCGGCGCGTGCCTCGGCCTTGTTTGCGCCCTCGATCTCAAGTGGAAGGATCGCATTGTCGATCACGTTGCGCCAGGCCAGTAGCAGGTCGCGCTGCGGCATGAACGAGACCCGGCCCAGCAGGTGTTTGGCGTGCACCGACTGCCCTTCGAAGCGCAGTACCGAACCGTTGTCTGGCTCTTCGAGGCCCGAGACGATGTTGAACAGGGTGGACTTGCCGCAGCCCGAGGGGCCGACGACCGTGACGAACTCTCCGGGCTGCACAGTGAGGTCCACGCCGTCCAGCGCCTGGACCTCGCCGAAGGTCTTCGAAAGCTTGCGAAGATCAAGGATCGGCTCGTCTGCGGGGGTCATGGCTGGCTCCATCGTGCTGGGGTAGGTCATTGGCATGTTCATGTGGTCAGCGCCCTTTCGAGCATGCGGAAGAAGGCGCCATTGTCGGCGCTTTCGATGATGCGCGCGTTCTCGTGGTACTCCGGCCAGCGCGATCCGAGCTTGGCGGGATGAATGGCCGAATGGCCGCGGGTGATGGTTCCCGTGGTTTCGATCCGCACCACCGCATTTCGCGAGGCGGTGATGATCGACGGGTCGATGGCACAGGCGCAGGTCAGCGTGTCGGGGTGGGTGCAGATCACCTTGCCGTAGCGCTGCTCGGCGACCTTGCGCGGTGTGTCCGAAACCTTGCGGTAGAATTCGGTCAGCGGGGTTTCATGGCCGTCGATCTGCGCCAGTTGCTCTGCGTCGAAGACCGAGGATCCGAGGGTCAGCGTCCAGGTCGAGAGCGTGATGTTGAAACCGGCGCGAAAGACGATCTCGGCGGCCTCGGGGTCGATGTAGAAGTTGAACTCGGCGCAGGGCGTGACATTGCCCACCGAATTGTCGGTTCCGCCCATGATCCACAGGTGTTTGAGCGCCTTGGCGATGCGCGGCTCGCGGCTGACGGCGAGCGCGAGGTTGGTCAGCGGCGCCTGTGCGATCATCTCGATCTCGCCCGGCGCCGCCATGATACGTTCGATCAGCGCATCCACCGCGTGCATCTCTTCGGGGCGCTGGCGGGCGCGCGGCAGGTTCGCGCCGCTCATCCCGTCCGCCCCGTGCATCTGTGCCGGCTCCCAATCCGCCAGGAGCGGACGACGTGCGCCGAGGTACACCGGCACCTCGCCGGATTTGCCGGCGGCCTCGATGGTCGCCAGCGCATTCTCGGCCTGCTGGTCGAAATCGACATTGCCGTTGCAGATCGTCACCGCCTCGAGCGTCACGCCCGGCGTCTTCATCGCCAGCAGCATCGAGAAGGTGTCGTCCCCGGCGGTGTCGGTGTCGATGATCAGCCGCATCAGTAGAACTCGAACCCCATGGTGCGGGCGTGGTAGTAAAGCCCACCATCCTGCACGATCAGGAATTCGGCGCGGGTGTCGCCGTCGTTGTGGTGGCTGTGCTTGGCCGCCGCCGGAGTGAGCAGCGTGGCCCAGGGGCTCCAGTCGCATTGCTGGTCATCGACCATCGAATAGGCCGGATCGCCCGCAACCGCGAGGGTCAGTGCTGCCGAGTTGTGCTTGTGCGGCGGCTGGAAGCTGTGCGGCTTCAGCGTGTTGAGCGACAGGGTCAGCGTCGGGGCGATGTTGCGGCTCGCCTCGGTCTGGGCCGCCGAGAAGATCAGCGCGTGACCCGAAGTGGTGTCATTCGCGTCGCGCTGGTACACCACGTCGAGCTGGTGCTCGATCTCATCCGCCGGGTAATGCACGAAACCGGTGGCCGCTTCGGAGCCGGTGATCGGGGCGGCCTTCTCGAAGGCCAGCTGCGGGTCGTTGCCTACGGCCCAGAACACAGCTGTTTCCGAGGCGTTGATCTGGCTCGCCACACCGCCCGGCAGCAGGAACACGTCGCCCTTGCCAAGCTCGGCAGTCTCGTTGCCGACGGTCAGCGTGGCGCTGCCCTCGATCATGTACCAGATCGAGGCCGTGCAGTTGAGCGTGGTATCGAGCGTCTCGCCGGCAAGCACCGTGGCGTAGCGTGCCAACATCAGCGGCGTGGTGGCGGGGAAGGGGCAGTCAAGCTCGTCCGAGAGATCGCAGAGCACCCAGCCGGTTGCGGTCTTGGCCATCGCCTTGGCAGGTTCGTCGCGCAGGATGCGCGGCGGCACCGGCGGCAGCTTGATGTTGAAGGCGTTGCCCGAGTTGAAATAGCGTCCGCGGCCTTCGGCCTCGTTTTTCGGTGCGCGCGGCAGTTGCACCGGCATTTCTGCCATATCATTGATCGTCATGACAAATCTCCATTTTCTCGGGTGGCGGAGGCGGCCTTCAGGCAGGTGTCGAGCAACACCTGCGCACCGGCGGCCACGTGGTCGGGATCGGCCCATTCATCGGGGTGATGGCTGAGGCCCCCGCGGCATGGGATGAAGATCATCGCGGCTGCGGTCAGCGGGGCCATGTGCCGGGCGTCGTGCCCGGCGGCGGACAGAAGTTCGGTGGCGGGCAGGCCGCGCGCAGCGGCACTGGCGAGTATGGCGGCGCGCAGCGCCGGCGAGAAACCGTTGGCCGGGGCGTCGACCATGCGCCGCACCGCTGACGTGCAGGGGGACGCTTCTTGCTCCGCCGCTGCTTCGAGCGCGGCACCAACGCGGTCGAGCACGGCATTCTCGGGGTGGCGCAGGTCGATGCGAAAGCGCACGGTTGCGGGCACGACGGAGGGCGCGTTGGGTTCGACCTCGACCCGGCCGATGGTGAAGCGGATGTCTGGCCCGGCCTCCAGCGCCGCGGCCTGCATCGCCAGCGCCACGCGGGCAAAGGCTTGTACCGCATCGGCGCGGCGCTCCATTGGCTCGGTGCCGGCGTGGGCTTCCCGGCCCGAAAGCGTGATCTCGTAGGTCTTCTTGCCTTGAATGCCGGTGACGGCGCCGATCACCAGAGCGTCGCGCTCCAGCCGGTCAGCCTGTTCGATATGCGGCTCGATATAGGCGTGCAGCGCGAAGCCCGGCTCATGCCGCGGCACCTGCGGGAAAGTCTCGGCCAGGAGGTCGAGCTCGGCGCCGACGCTGATGCCCTCGGCGTCGCGAACGGCGCGGATATCGTCAAGGCTGCGGTGCCCGGCGAACACCTCCGAGCCCATCATGCCGGGGGCGAAGCGTCCGCCCTCCTCGTTCATCCACGCGACGAGGGTGATCGGTCGCGGCGGGGTGATGCCGGCGTCATGCAAGGTTTCCAGCACCTCGAAGGCGGCCAGCACACCATAGACGCCGTCAAAACGTCCGCCGGTCGGTTGGCTGTCGAGGTGCGAGCCGATCAGCACCGGTGCGCCCTCGGACGCACCGGGCAGGGTTAGGAACAGATTTCCTGCCGTATCGAAGCTGGCAGTGACGCCGATTGCCTCGCCCCAGCCGATGAGCCGCGCCATCGCCGCGCGATCCTCGGCGGAGAGGGCCTGCCGGTCTACCCCGTCGTCATCGCGGGCACCGATCTCGGCCATCGACATCAGCCGCGACCATAGGCGCTCACCGTCGATGCGGGGCAGGGTGTCGATGTTGCGGTCCATCAGGGTCATCGCTCAGTCCGTCCGCATCACTTGGCCGGGGTCGGCGCGCACGTCGCGGCGGCCCCAGGCGCCGGCTTCGACCATCGCGAGAAACTCCGCGAGGTGGCGGTTGAACATCTCCGGCTCTTCGAGGTTGAGCGTATGGCCGGTCTTGGGCAGGACCAGCAGCCCCGAGGCCGGCATGGTCTTTTTCAGGAAGATGCCCGGTTGCAGGCAATGATCGTCCTCGTCCCCGACCATGATGAGTGTCGGAAGATCGCAGGCCTTGAGGCCATCTTCGAGATCCCAAAACGATGGGCGCCGCGCCTGCACGCCACGCATGGTGTTGGCGGCGCCGATCTTGTCGTGCCGGGCAAGGCGGGTGACGAATTTCAGGTGCTCGCGCGGGTCCTTGTTCTCGAACTGCACCCGGCTGGCACCGCGTCCGTAGATCTCGGCAAAGCCCTCGGGATCGGCTTCGAACTTGTCGGCCACGGTCAGCGAGACACCGCGGAAATACTCCTCGGTCTCCTTCTCACAGCCATAGCCGGCGCCGGCGACGGTCAGCGAAAGTGCCCGCTCGGGGTAGCTGAGGCCAAAGTGCACGGTGGCGAAACCGCCCATCGACAAACCGACGATATGCGCCTTTTCGATGCCGAGGTGATCGAGCACTGCGATGGCGTCATCCACCGCGATGGCCTGGGAGTATTTGTCGAGATCGGCGGGGATGTCCGACGGCGCATAACCGCGGGCCGCATAGGTGATGCAACGGTGACGGCGCGCGAAAGCGCTCATCTGCGGCTCCCATGCGTCGTAGTTGCCGCCGAACTCGTGGATGAAGAGGACCGGCGAGCCGGTCTCTCCTGCGGTTTCGTAGTAGAGCTTCGTGCCGTCTTTGGCGGTAGCGTACATGATGCGCCTCTCAGAACAGGGCCGGAACGTCGGTCAGGCCCTTGGCCGTCTGGACGTAATCCGCGAGTTTCGCTGCCAGCTTGTCCGCCCATGCCTCGGGCACGGTGGTCGAAACCTTGATAAAGCGGCTGCCGAAGGCTTCGGTGTGATAGGCGCCCTGACGGATCATCACGCCGTCAAGCCGCGCCGCCTCGACGATGGCTTCGGGCGTTGCGCCACAGCCGGCGATCTCGATCACCAGGAAGTTGCCATGCGAGGGCCAGACCGGCACCGACATGCCAAGCGCCTCTGCGGCGTCCTTGATCTTGACCTTGTTGGCCTGATCGATGCGCCGCACCTGGGCCATCCACTCGGCCTTGACCTTCAAGCCAGCCAGCGCGCCGCGCTGTGCCACCACCGAACCGCCAAGCACCGACGTCGACGCGGCTGCGAATTCCGCGATCAGCTCGGGGCTGGCGAGGATGCCGCCGATCCGCATGCCGGCAAGGCCGAGCCATTTGGAGAAGCTGAAGGTGCAGATACAATTTTCTGTATCCACAGAAATCGCCGGCGTATGCCCGTCCGCGAAATCGCGGTAAGTGCAGTCATGCACCAGCAACGCGCCGTGTTCCTTGGCGATGGCGGCGAATGCGGCGATCTCTTCGGCACTGTAGGTCACGCCCAGCGGGTTATTCGGGTCGACCACGTAGACGATGGCGCAGCGCTCGTCGATGTGTGCCCGCAGCATCTCGGGGGTCAGCTTGTAGTTGGTTTCAGGCCCGTAGATCGGCGTCTGCACCACCTCGGCGCCCTGCTGCTCGGCGAAGAGACAGGGCCATTTCCATGTCGGGTCGGTGGTGACCAGCGTGGTGCCCGGCTTGGCCCGCGCGCGGCAGACCAGCGACAGCGCGTTGACGCCGCCCTCGGTGACCAGCGCCTCGAGCCCCGGTACGCCGAAGTCGTCGACGATCGCCGCCCGCAGATCCTCGAACCCGAGGGGCGGCGCATAGGCGTTGAATTCGCCCTTGGTGATCGACTCGATCATCGCCGCGGTGACGGCCGGATGCGCCGGAATGTGGTTGGTGTTCTGTCCCATCCACGCCAGATCCGGCGTGTTGAACAGATCGTCGAAGTAGCGGTTGCGTACGGCAAGCGTGCTCATCAGATCACCGAGCCGCGTGCGGCAATCCCGCCGTCGATGGTCACCACGGTGCCCGAGATGTAGCCGGCTTTGGGCGAGGCGAGGAAGGCGCAGAGGTCGGCCACTTCCTGCGCGGTGGCAGGGCGCTTGCCAGGGTATTTGTCATAGAGCTCTTCCCAGCGGCTTTCGTCGCCGAGCATGTCGATGGCTTTGCGTTTCATGATTTTGAGCATGCGATCGGTGTCAACCGGACCGGGGTTCACGCCGACGACGCGGATGCCCTCGTCGAGCGAGCGGCCGCCAAGCGCCTTGGTGAAGGACATCAGCGAGGCATTGCCGGTGGAGCCGGCGAAATAGGAGGCGTCCCAATTCTCGCCCGAGTTGCCGATCACGTTGATGATCACGCTGTCCGCCTTGCTCTTGCGCTTTTGCCAGAACAGCCGCGAGAGGGTGATGTAGCCAAACACTTTCAGCTCGAAACCACGGCGCAGCGCCTCGTCGGTGACGTCAGTGATCGAACCTGCGGGGATGTCGCCGGCGTTGTTGATCAGGATATCGTAGTCGCCAGCGGCGGCATCCAGCGCGGTCATCGCCTCGGCCGAGCCGAGATCGGCGGGATGGATGGTGACGGAGACGTCGTATTTGGCGTCGATCTCTGCCTTGAGCGCGGCCAGCGCCTCGCCGTTGCGCGCCGCCAGATGCAGGTTGCAGCCCTCTTCAGCCAGCGTCAGCGCGCAGCTGTAACCGATCCCTTTCGAGGCACCCGTGATCAAAGCGGTCTTGCCGGACAGGTCGAGTTTCATTCGTGTCTCCTAGTGTATGCAGAACTGGTCTATTTGCATACATGACGATTGGTCTCTGTCCATAGATCAATTTGCACCGGCCTAAGAAATCCAGAACTTTTCAAAAAATTATGCTGAACCGGGCTGAAATCTTCGCTCCCTGCCTCAACGGAAGGCATTCTCTAGGAAAAGGTGCTCAATTTGCCGCCTGACAGAGTAAAGTGTCCTGAAGCGTCCACGGCGTATACAGAATGACACTTTACGGATGCGGAAATCTCCGCTCTGAGTCGCCCTGCCAGCGAGCACACCACACTGGCGGAAAGGACTTTCATGGCACAGGTCAGACTCGTCGATCTCGGCAAGACCTATGACGGCGCGAGCGCCAACACGATCAAGGGCCTCGATCTCGAGGTTGCCGACGGCGAGTTTCTCGTGCTTGTCGGACCTTCGGGCTGCGGCAAATCCACCACGCTGCGGATGATCGCCGGGTTGGAAGAGCCGACCGCTGGCGAGATCTGGATCAGCGACCGCCGCGTCGACGGGCTGGAGCCGCGCGAACGCGACATCGCGATGGTGTTTCAGAACTATGCGCTCTATCCGCACATGACGGTGGCCCAGAACATGAGCTTCGGGCTGCGGCTGGCAAAAGTCCCAAAGGCAGAGATCCGGCAGCGGGTCGAAACCGCAGCCGAGACACTGGGGCTGCGCGACTATCTGAACCGACACCCCAAGGCGCTTTCGGGCGGTCAGCGGCAGCGCGTCGCTATGGGGCGTGCCATCGTGCGCGAGCCCGGGGTTTTCCTGTTCGACGAGCCGCTGTCGAACCTCGATGCGCAGCTGCGCGGTCAGATGCGGACCGAGATCCGCCGATTGCATGACCGACTGTCGGCCACCACGGTCTATGTCACCCACGATCAGGTCGAAGCGATGACGCTGGCCGACCGCGTGGTGGTGCTCAAAGATGGCAGGATCGAACAGCAGGGCAGCCCGCAAGAGTTGTACGACCGGCCCGCCACCCGCTTTGTCGCCGGGTTCCTCGGCTCGCCACAGATGAACATGCTGAGCGGCGAGGTGCGGCAGGGTGCGCTCGATTTGGGCGGCGGCAGCCAGTTGGCGCTGTCCGCCGACCGGGCCGCGCCGCTCGAAGGGCGCAAGCTTGATGTCGGCATCCGCCCTGAGGCTTTCCGTCTGGCGGCACCTGAGGTCGCGGTGATCCACGGCCGCGCCGAGATGGTCGAGCTGCTGGGGGCGACCTCGTTGGTGCATTTCGTCCATGCGGGTCAGGCCTGCACGGCGCTGCTGGAGCCCTCCGAGGCGCCGCGCGCCGGCCAGCCGCTGCATCTGGGGCTCAGCCCTGACCGGATTTCCCTTTTCGACGCGGATTCGGGCCGCGCCGTCTGAACCACAAGAGCTGCAATGCCATCCCTACGCCCGACAGGAGAGCCCAACATGAAACACGTCCTATTCGCTGCCCTTGCAGGTGGTACGGCGCTGACCGCGCTGCCGGCCCTTGCCCAGCAGTCCGAATGCACCGCTGAACCGGTCACGCTGCGTATTCTGCGCACGCCGGGCAACTATCCCTATCCCGCCGCGATCGAAGCGTGGCAGCAGGAACATCCCTGCGTTTCCTTCGAGATCAACGAGGTGCCTTTCGCCCAGCTTGGTGACACCATTGCCGTGCAGGCCGCCTCGGATGATCCGCCCGACATTCTGGTCTATGACGGCCCCAATACCCAATCCTACGCCAAAGCCGGGATCCTGCTGCCGGTCACCGACTACCTGCCCGAGGGCTGGGACGACGATATCCTGCCCGCGACCAAGGCCGAGCACAGCTACGAAGGCGAAGTCTATTCGCCCGGTATCGAGCAGACCACCGTGGCGATGTATTACAACAAGGCGCTGACTGATGCCGCCGGCGTCACGCCGCCGCAGACCCTCGATGAAGCCTGGACCTGGCCCGAGGCGCTGGAAGCGTTCAAGGCCTGTCAGCAGGGCGAAGCCGGTGCGCCGTCGGTCTGGGGGCTCGGACCGACCCGCTTTGGCAATGGTCAGCCGGGGTTGGTCTATCAGGATCTGATCTACCAGCGCTCGAACGGCGATCCCGAAGCCGATCCGGAAAGCACCGCCTACAAAACCTTCTGGGCGATGGCCCCGGACGGCTCGACCGTCGAGGGCTATCTCGATACCCCCGAAGCGATCGAGGCGCTGACCTTTTACCGGGCGCTGTTCAACGAAGAGGGGGTCGCGCCGAAGGTCGGCATCCCCAACGCCTTCTTTGACGGCAAGGCCTGCTTCTACATCGACACGCCCGCTGCTGGCTCGGCTTTGCTGAAGGATCCGGTGATCGAGTGGGGCATCACGCCGATGCCCTACTTCAAGTCGCCGGTGGTGCACACCGGATCGACCACCATCGGTGTGACCGCCCGGTCGAACAACCCCGAGATCGCGGCGCAGTTCGCCGTCGACATGAGCTGGGGCGAGCTGGCGTATATGAACGTCAGCCAGCGCGGCAACCTGCCGACGCTCAAGTCGCTGTTCGACCGCTTCCCGATTTATCAGGACTACCCGATGAAGGTGTTCGTCGATCAGCTCGAAGAGTGGGGCCAGCCGCGTCCGCCCAGCCCGTACTTCGCGCAGTACGACCGCGTCGTGACCGATGCGCTGCGCTCGGTGGCCTTTGGCGGCGATCCCGAAGAGGCAATGCAGAACGCCGAGCGTGAAGTCGCGCGGGCGATGCGCCGCTAACCACCACATCCCGACTTCCGGGCGTCCCCCGTGACGCCCGGCCCTTTTTCTGAACATCCGGAGCAGGCATGACCGCGATAGACCGACAGATGGACGCCCCGAGAGCGGCACCGCGCCCCGCGCGCAACGCACGCCAGCGCAAGGACACGCGCACCGCCTTCGCCTTTCTCGCGCCGTTTCTGATCCTTCTGCTGGTCTTCCAGTATGTGCCCCTGGCGATGATGGCGAAGAACGCCTTCATGGACTACTCGCTGCTCAATCCCGATGCGGCGAAGTTCGTCGGCATGCTGAACTTCGAAGACATGTTCTACTTCGATGACGCCCGCGAAAGCCTTGCCGCGACGTTCCTCTTCGCGCTCATCGTGGTGCTGATCGTCATCCCGCTGGGCTTCGTCCTTGCGCTGTTTCTCAACTCGACACTGCCCGCGCGGGCATTGGTGCGCACCATCATCATGCTGCCGGTTGTGACATCGGCGGTGGTGGTCGCGACCATGTGGAACTTCCTGCTCGATCCGTCGAACGGGCTGATCAACGGCGTGATCGCGCTGTTCGGGCTGCCGCGGCAGCCCTTCCTCACCTCCCCGAACCAGGCGCTGATCATGATCTCGGTGATGACCGCATGGCAACAGGTCGGCTTTGCCACCATCCTGTTTCTCGGGGGTCTGCAGGGCGTGCCCAAGGAGCTGTCCGAGGCCGCGCGCATCGATGGCGCAACGCGCTGGCAGGTCTTGTGGAACATCACCGTGCCTCTGCTGTCACGCACCACGCTGTTTGTCGTGGTGATCATGACCGTATTCTCTCTGCAGGCCTTTGCCCCGGCGTTCCTGATGACCGACGGCGGCCCGAACAGCAGCACCAATCTCATTGTCTACCACATCTACAAGATGGCCTTCGTAATGCAGAACGCGGGCTATGCCTCAGCGTTGTCGCTGGTGCTGCTGCTGATCGTGCTTGGCATCTCGCTGCTGCAGATGTGGCTTCTTCGAGCGAAGTGGAACTATTGATGACCGCCCTGCGCCGACCGCTTGCCCTTACGCTGATCCTGCTCCTGATCCTGGCCTGTTTCTTCGCGCCGTTTCTGTGGATCGTGTCGAACTCGTTCAAGCCGCAGCTTGGCATCTTCTCTGACGTCACGCCGATCAGCTGGCGCACCTTCCTGCCGCTCGAGCCAGTGCTCGACAACTATCGCAGCCTGTTCGAGCGCACCAACATCCTGCGCGCCCTGCTCAATACCGCGATCGTGTCGGTCGGGCAGGTGACGCTGACGCTGATCCTCTGCGCGATGGCTGCCTACGCGCTGACCCGCATCAAGTTCCGCGGATCGCAGGTGGTGTTCGTGGTGATCCTGCTGACCTTCCTGTTGCCGGTGGAGGCGATGCTGGTGCCGCTGTTTCAGGTTGTCTCAGGGCTCGGGCTTGCCAACTCGCTGCTGGGCGTGATGATCCCGTGGATCGCCTCGCCGTTCGGGCTGTTCCTGCTCAAGCAGGCCTTCGAGGAGCTCCCGCGCGATCTTGAGGATGCGGCGCGGATCGACGGTGCCGGCCATGTCCGCACCTTCTTCTCGATCATCCTGCCCAACGTGAAGGTTCCGCTGCTGACCCTTGGTCTGGTGACGTTCCTGTTTTCGTGGAACAGTTTCCTGTGGCCGCTGGTGATCGCGCAGAACCCCGACATCCAGCTCATTCAGGTCGCCATCGCGCAGCAGGGCTCGCCAACCCAGCTTCCCAACTGGGGGGAGACCTTCGCCGGCGCCACCGTGGCGACGCTGCCGCTGATCCTGCTCTTCCTCGTCCTGCAAAAGTATTTCACCCAGGGCATGGCGATGAGCGGCATCAAGGGCTGACACCGCGCACAGACAAAAAAAGGACCCCTAAAATGACCGAATATCCAAAGCCCGAACGCTACTCGGACAACGAATGGGAGGCCCGCGTCTCGCTCGCGGCGGCCTATCGCATGGTGGCGCGGCTGGGCCTCGACGACCTCATCTACAACCATATTTCGATGCGGGTTCCGGGCACCACGGACCAGTTCCTGATCAACCCCTACGGCCTGCTCTTCAGCGAGATCACCGCGTCGTCGCTGGTGAAGATCAACACCCGTGGCGAGGTCATCGAGGACACCGAATACACCGTCAACAAGGCCGCCTTCGTGATCCACGCCGCGGTGCACAAATCCAGCGAGACCGCGCATTGCGTGCTGCATACCCACTCGGACGCGTCGACCGCGGTGTCCGGTCAGCCGGACGGGCTTCTGCCGCTGAGCCAGTTCGCCATGCGGTTCTACAACCGTCAGGGTTTCCATGACTACGAGGGCGTGGCGATCGACGAGGCCGAGCAGCAGCGCATCGTCGCCCACCTTGGCGACAACCCGGTGATGCTGATGCGCAATCACGGCATCCTCACCGTCGGGCGCACCGCGGGCGAGGCCTTCATGCTGCTCTATTATTTCGAGCGCGCGGCGAAGATCCAGTTGCAGATGCAGGCCGCCTGCGCCTCGGGCGTGCCGCTGGTCATTCCCGATCACGACGTCTGCGAAAAGGCGGCGCGACAGTTCTGGGAGCTCAAGGGAGATATCCTGATCCCCGGCGAGCGCGAATGGCCCGCCCTAATGCGCGATCTCGACCGCGTCGATCCGGGTTACCGCGCATGAGCCGCCAGATCCGCTTCGGCCTGTTCCTGCTCGGCACTGGCAGCCATATCTCCGGTTGGCGGATGCCGGGCGCCATCGACGGCTTCGAGAATATCGCCGAGATCACCGCGATCTGCCAGGAGGCAGAACGCGGGTTCTTCGACCTGATCTTCATGGGCGACAACCTCAACGCCGATCCGTCTGCGCACCCGTCCTACTGCTCGCGGCTTGAGCCGATGACCATGCTCTCTGCGGTGGCCATGGCGACCAAGCACGTGGGGCTGGGGGCGACTTCTTCAACCACCTATGGCGATCCGTGGACGCTGGCCCGGGCCTTTGCCTCGCTCGATCACATCTCGGGCGGGCGGGCGGCCTGGAACTCCGTGACCACCTCGAACCCGCAAGCGGCGGCCAATTTCGGCACCACCCATCCCGATCACGCCCGGCGCTACGAGATGTCGGCAGAGTTCATCGAGGTGGTGAAGGAGCTCTGGGGCGCTTGGGAGGAGGGTGCTCTGGTCAAGGATGCCGAGAGCGGGAAATACTTTGACACAGGCAAGATCCGCAGCATCGATCACGAGGGGCCGTTCTTCAAGGTGAAAGGGCCGGTGAACATCTCGCGCCCGCCGCAGGGGCGGCCGCTGATCCTGCAGGCCGGCGGCTCCGAGGCCGGTCAGGAGTTGGCGGCCAAGCATGCCGACGTGGTGTTCACCGTAACCCAGGATCGCGCCGAGGCAGCGGAATTCTACGCCGGCCTCAAGGCACGGCTACCCAAGAACGGGCGCGCCGAAGGCGACCTCGTGGTGCTGCCCGGGGTGATGCCGGTGGTCGGTCGCACCGAGGCGGAGGCGCGCGCCAAGCTCAGCCGCCTGATGAGCTTCGTCGACGACGAGACCGCGCTCGGCATGCTGTCGGAGCGGTTCAACACCGATCTCAGCGGCTATGACCTCGACGGGCCAATCCCGGATCTGGGCGAAAACGACGCCTATCATGCCTTCGCAAAGGCGATGCTGTCCAAGGCCAAGCGCGAGAACATGACGCTGCGCGACCTCTACGCGCTGGTGGCCGCCGCGCGCGGGCACTGGGTGCTCTGCGGCTCAGCCGAACAGGTGGCCGACACGCTGCAGGAATGGTTCGAGAGCGGCGCCGCCGACGGGTTCAATGTCATGCCCGGCTGGTTCATGGACGGGTTCACCGATTTCATCGACCTGGTGGTGCCCATCCTGCAGGAGCGCGGCCTCTATAAGACCGGCTACGCGGAGGGAACTCTGCGCGACAAGCTCGGTCTGCCCGCTTGATCCGGCACAGCGCCGATACGCCCGCGGGCCCGGTCCGGGTGACCGCGGCCGGCGGGCAGGGGCGCCCATTGCTGCTGATCCACGGTTGGGGCGGGCAGGGGGCGCAATGGACAGCGCTTCTGCCCGCGCTCGCCGAGCGCTTCCAGGTACTGGTTGCCGATCTGCCGGGCGGTCCCGACGCGCCGCTGTCGGGGGCGGTCAGCATGGAGAGGCTGGGGCAGGGAGTGGCGACGCTGCTCCGGCAGGCGAAGTTGCGCGAGGTGGTGATCGTCGGGCACTCGATGGGCGGCCCGGTGATGGTCGAGGCCGCGCTGGCCGCTCCGGATCGCATCTCCGGGCTGCTCGGTCTCGATACGCTGGCCGACCGGATGTTCTATGGCGGCAGCAGCGCCGCTGAAATCGCCATGCGCCGTACCGCCTTCGCGGCGGATCTGGTCCGTCAGACCCGCGCCATGATCTTTGCCATCGCGGCGCTCGGCACGCCGGAGCCGGTAAAGGAGGCAATCTGCGCCAGCGTGTTGCGCGCACGGCCCGAGGATCTGCTGGCGCTGCGCGACGCGCTTTTCGCCTGGCGGTGCGGCGAGCGCCTGCCGCGGCTCGCCGTTCCGTTGCGGCTGCTCAACTCCGCCGAGGTTACCGCAGCCCATGCGCGCGATCCGCTGCCCAGCCTCGCAAGAGTGCCCCAGACCGTCTATGGTACGGGCCATTTCCCGCAGATCGAAAGCCCAGACCGACTGCTGCCGGCTCTGCTGGCTGAACTTGACCAATTTGGAATTGACTGAGATGAATCCCATGGGGGAGGAACTGTATATTCCAATTCGCTTTTGGGTATACTGTAGCTCCCTTCCCTTCGGCCTAATCCAGACGTCTACCTGATGCAGGATCCTATTTAATGAACCAGATCATCGACACGCGTGCGGAAAAGGCCCGTCTTCGCCAGCCGACCCGCTCGGAGGAACTGCAGGACGATCTCAAGCGGCTGATCGTCGGGGGAGAGATGAAGCCCGGCGACCGACTCGACGAGACCGAGATCGCCAAGCGTTTCGCGGTGTCCCGTACCCCTGTCCGCGAGGCGATAAAGGGACTCGTGGCCAGCGGCCTCGTCGAGGTGCGGGGGCGTCAGGGGACTTTCGTTGCCACCCTCTCCATCCCGATGCTGATCGAGATGTTTGATCTCATGGCTGCGCTCGAGGGGCTCTGCGCGCGGCTTGCCGCCCGGCGCGCGACCCGTGAAGAAAAGGACCGCATGCTCGGTATACAGGCCCGGCTCGAGCATGCCTTCGCCGACAATGATCCCGAAGCCTTCTATGCGATAAACGAGGAATTCCACGATCTGCTCTACACGGCGGGGCACACGCATTTCCTTGCCGACCAGACCGTTGCTTTGCGCCTTCGCCTGTCTCCCTACCGCCGGCAGGTGACCTTTCAGCCCGGCAAGATGCGAGCAACGCTGAGCGAGCACAAGCGGATCATAGAGGCCATAGATGCGGGCGATCCCGACGAGGCGATGTCGGCGGCCAGCGAACACGTCCGCCTGCTGGGCGATCACCTCTCGGATTTCATCGCGACGATCCCGCCGCATCTGTTGGGTTGATCTTGGTCGGGCAGCGCTCCGGAAGCGGGCCGCGGATTCGTGTCGCCCGATAGCCCGGGAACGTTTCGCAGTTCGCGCCGCCAACCCGTCATCGCGAAACAGCCGTAAAATTCCAGCTTCCGGTGGTCCGGCGCGGGGGAGCAGAGCTGGCCGACCATGCTTTGGCATTTAACCCGGACCACTCGATGGGGTCAGCCCTGCTCCATGCAAGGCCCGCCAAATCTGGGCTTATCAAAGCCACTGAAGGATGAACGCGCTAGAACAGTTTGCCCCGCGCAGTTACTGGCCAGATCGTTTCTACCCGACCGTCACGAACGCCGATATAAAAGTCGTGAAGGTTGCAAGTGGGATCGCAATGTCCTGGAACCAGCATCAGCCTGTTGCCAAGCGCCAACTTCTCTTCAGGATCTTCAATTGTCCCGTGTTCGTCTGAGGCGCCGGTATAGCGCAGGCCGGGCACGTCGATCCGTGGTAGCCCGCTGTCGACGGCAAGGGCCTTCAGCCCTGCGTCACAAATCGCGCGCCCCGGAACGGGTCGGCTCATAACTTCGGTCAGGACGAATAGCGCGTTCTCCATGCCGCCGGGTCGCTCACCGCTGGCTTCGCTCACGCGGTCATAATCGGCATCCATGAAAATATAGGACCCGCACTGAAGCTCGTTCACGGCTCCAAGATCAGCATCCAGAACGAAGGAGCCCGTGCCCGCCCCGCCTATCGTCTCGCAGGAGAGGCCCGCCTCCCTCAGGGCGGTGATCGTGGTTTTCGTGGCTTTGGCGGCACTTCGTGCTGCCACGCGCCTCTCTTCTGCACAGGCAATATGCTGAAGCGATCCCTGGTAGGCCTGCAGGCCATTGAAGCGAAGTCCATCCGATGCATCGACAAGACGGGCCAGTGTGACCGCCTCGGATCCCGGCTGCACACCGCAGCGCCGGGCACCGCAGTCGATCTCGACAAGCAAACCGATCTCGACGCCCGCCGCAACGGCGGCGGCGGAAATCTGGGCGACCTGCGCGGGATCATCCACGCAGACCTGTACCTTCGCGTGCTCGGCCAGTCTTGCCAGCCGAGCGGCACGCGCCTCGCCCCAGATCTGGTTCGACACCAGCACGTCGGTGATGCCGGCCCGCACGAGAGCCTCGGCCTCGGATACCTTCTGGCTGCAGATGCCCACGGCGCCGCCGCTTTCGATCTGCAGCTTGGCGATATCGGCTGACTTGTGGGTCTTGGCGTGGGCCCGTAGCCGCAAGCCCCTGGCGGCGACAAAGCGCTTCATGCGCATCAAGTTGCGGTCGAAGGCATCGAGGTCGATCACCAGGGCCGGTGTGAACACCTTGGACAGGGGATCGCCGATGCGGGCGGGGACGTCGTATCCGGGATCGGGCGGGTCTTGAAACATTTCGGGGTCCTTAGGGGCTGGCGAAGCGTGTGGGCAGGAACGGGGCCGGGTCGACGAATGGCGTCTTGCCGGACATCATCTCGGCAACGAGGCGACCGGTTGCGGCGCCCATCGTCAAGCCTTGGTGCCCGTGTCCGAAGGCGAACCACAGTCCATCGTCCCTGCCGGCAGGGCCGATCACGGGCAGCATGTCCGACACGCAGGGCCGCCCGCCCATCCAAGGATCGTCCTCGACCCGCGCGCCGAGCGGGAACATGGCGCGGGCGATCTCTTCGGCGCGCGTGATCTGGATGGGGGTTTTCGGTGCGTCGATCCTGCCGACTTCGGCGCCGGTCGTCAGGCGGATGCCCCTCTGCATGGGTGCCAGCAGGAAGCCAGTCTCAAGATCGGCGATCCAGTTGTTCAGCGGTTTGTCCGGGCATGGCTGGAAGTGCCGGTGGTAACCACGCTTGACGAAGAACGGAATTCGATAGCCCAGCTGCCGGGTCAGAGTGCCGGACCATGCGCCGGTGGCTAGCACCGCCTGCGGTGCGTTGGCGACGACCGCGCCACTTGGATCGCGGATTTCCCACATGTCGGCCCTGCGTTCAAGCCGGGCCAGCTGCGCCTTCAACATGGTGCCGCCAGCAGCCACGAAGGCATCGGCATAGGCTTCATTCAGCTTGCCCGGATCGCGCACCGTCCATGTATCGTTCCAGTGCAGGGCCCCCCGGAACCGCTCGGTCAGATTGGGTTCGAGCGCGGCGACGGCGTCCCCATCTAGGTGCCCGAAGGATACGCCGTAGCCCTCCTGGTTGCGCCGGGCCGCGGCCAGACCTGCGGCAAGGCCAGCGTCGCTGCGGTATAGGTCGAACCAGCCGTCGCGCCGTATCAGGTTGGCGGCGCTCTCACCGGCCCAGTCGATCTGTTCGGCATGGGTGACAAGCGCCTGCGTGATCAGGGTGGAATAGGCCCTGGTGCTGCCGGCATGCGCCGCCGGGGCGGAATTCCTCCAGAAGCGGAACAGCGCCTCGGCGAAGCCAGGCAAGGCGGTCGGATGGTACCGGATCGCGATCCCACGCCGCAGGACAATGTCGAGGATTCTCGAAAGCGCGCGAGGGAAGGCATAGGGCGCGACGGCCTCCTTCTGCAGGACCCCGGCGTTGCCGAAGGAGGCCCCGCCCGCAGGCCCCGTCTTGTCCATGAGCGTGACCTGCCAGCCGCGTCGCTGAAGCTGAAGCGCGATGGACGTACCGACAAACCCCGCGCCGATAACCACGGCGCGGGGCTGGGAGGTCGGGGTGGCCATCATGCCGCCTCGGTGCGGGTGGTCGCGGACAACTCGGCGAAGCTGTCGCGCACATATTCTGCCGCGCGCAGCGCCATGGCCGAGATCGTCGGCGTGGGGTTGACCACGCCGCCGGTCGGCAGGACCGATCCATCGACGATGAACATGTTTGGTACGTCCCAGGATTGCTGCCAGCTGTTCACCACGGAGGCCTCGGGCGCGTCGCCCATCCGGCAGGTGCCGATCATGTGCCAGGCAGGCGTGCGGTAGATGCCATCCTTGTCGCGGTAGTCGGTTAGGGCGATCTCGTAGGCCCCGGCGGCTGCACCGATGTCTTCCAGCCTGTCGAGCATGTAGTTCATCATGCGCCGATCGTTTTCACCGGGTTCGTAGTGCATCCGTGCGATCGGGACGCCATCTTCGTCGACGACCTTGTCGTCCAGGAAGACCCTGTTTTCGGGATTGGGAAGGTCGTCGCCGATGGCAAAGAGGCCGATGGAATGGCCGAAGTGCCGCTCAAACCAGTCGTGGTGGCCCTTGCCCCAAGGGGCACGGGTGCCGGTGTGCCAGCCCGCGGTCATCTCGCCCGCCGAGGGGGTGGACGTCAGGCAGTTGAAGTTGAAGCCATTGACGAAACCGCGGCTGACATCGGTTTCGGCAAACTGCCTGCTAAACATCGAAGCAACGTAGCCCATGTGGCCGTTGACGGGTTCATCCACCCACATCTGCGCACCCACAAGTGTGTGGTGCAGCAGGTTGCGTCCGACCATCCCGGAAGAGTTGCCGATGCCTGAGGCCAGCAGGAGTCGAGGCGTCCCGACACCGTTGGCCGCCACGATCACCACCCGTGCCCGGGTCCGTTCGAGTGCGCCGGTGATCCGGTTCTTCCAGACCACGCCGGTTGCGCGCCCATCAGGGCCGGTCTCGATCCGCAGGACGCGCGCGTGGGTCTTCAGCTCGGCTCCGGCTGCCAGAGCCTTCGGCCAGACGGATTGCGAGTACAGGGTCATGGAACCGCGTGGGCAGCCATTGCAGAGGCCGCAGCCATTGCAGCCGGGCCGGCCATCGTAGTCCTCGGAGATCACTCCGGCTTCCGCGGGCCACCAGTGCCAGCCCAGTTTGTCGAAGGCCTTGGACAGGCGCTGCGCGGCGGGCGTGAAGGGGAGAGGGCCGGTGGGGCAGGCCGGCCGTGGCGGCATCGCCGGGTCGCCATTCAGTCCGCTGGTGCCCAGAAGGCGGTCGACCCGCTCGTAGAAGGGCGCGAGATCCTCGTAGCTGATCGGCCAGTTGGGCTGAAGACCGTGTTCGTCTCCCTTGCGAAAGTCGGACGGCCTGTAGCGCGGCCAGATCGCACCGTAGACGTTGGTCGACCCGCCCACCCCGTTCCACATCAGCACCTTGCTGGCATCGCTGTCGACAGGGTAGTCGTCGGGATGGCTGCGGGCGTTGACGTCGGGGTTCCAGCTGCTATTGCGCTCCCATCCCCAGTCGGAATGGGTATGGACGAACTCCTTGCGCTCGATCCATCCGCCCTGTTCGAGGCAAATCACGTCAAGGCCCGCCTCCGCAAGAACCTTGGCGTTGATCGCCCCTGTCGCGCCCGAGCCGATGATGAGAACGTCGCGAATATCGTCTTTGGCAATCATCTTTGAAGTCCCCATTTGGTCGTGATGCGGGTATCAAGTTCCAGCCCCGAGATATCGACGGGCCGGACGTCCTTGGTGGCGATGTAGTGACCTCGGCCGTGGGTCGGCGTCTGGGTTTCGAGATCGAACTTCGGCAGGTCGTAGCCCTTGATGTGCGGTCTCAGGCTATAGGGCGTGCCTCTTGCTGCAATCAGCGCCACAACGCTCGCGTCCTCGTAGTAGGCGAAGTAGGACGCGTCTTGCAGCCAGCCGAACAGATCGGGATCATTGCTTTCGAAGGCGCTGACCGCGTCGGTGCGGGCGGCGTCGGACTGGTCCAAAAGGGGAAGGCCATGCGCGCCCAAGGTCTCCGCCAGCTGGGCAAGGGTATCTTCGCCCTTCGCCTCAATGTAGCGGCGGAGCACGGCGTGTTGCACGCCGACCGCGGCGCCGGAGGGCCAGGCGTCATTGCCGGGAAGAAGCACGTCGGCCAGCGAGGCAAGTGCCTGTGTCAGGCGCATCTGCGCCGCAGGGGATGGGTGGGTCATGTGCGGACCTTCCTGTCAGCCGTAATTCGGGAGGGGGATCGAGACCATGCGCAATTCGGTCATGGCCTCGAGCGTGTGGCGCCCGCCGATCCGCCCGATCCCGGACGAGGTGCCGGAGCCGCCACCGAAGGGCATGTGGATTTCCCAGTAAGTAGTCGCGGCGTTGATGTTGACGATGCCGGCGCAGATCTCGCCCGACATGGCGAGGGCGGTCTCGATATCGGCGGAGAAGATCGCCGCCGACAGCCCGTATTCCGTGTCCTTCGCGACCTCCAGAAGAGCTTCGTCTCCGTCCAGCGCGATAACGGGAACCACGGGGCCGAAGGTTTCCTCCCGCGCGATCCGCATCTGCGGGGTCACGTCGGATAGGACTGTCGCGGCATAGAACATCTCGCTGCCGAGTTCGGGCAGGGCCTTGCCGCCGGCGAGGCAGGTGGCCCCTTGGGCGATAGCCTCGGCAACATGTTCGACGGTCTTGCGCGCGACGCCGGGGTTGTTGAGCGGCCCCATCGTCGTGCCCTGGTGCATCGGGTCGCCGGGATGAATTTTGACTGCGATCGCGGCGATCTTTTCGGCCAGGGGGGCGGCGATCCGGCTGTCGGCGAGGACGCGCCCGGTGGCCGCACAGATCTGGCCGGCGTTACCGAAGGCGCCCCGAGCTGCGGCCTCGGCCGCGGCATTGAGGTCGGCGTCGTGGCGCACGATGAGAGGGCCGTTGCCGCCCAGCTCGAGCATCATCGGCTTGCCTGCGCCGCGTTCCGCGATGCGCCGCCCCGTTGCGGCCGAGCCGGTGAAGCCAATCGCCTGGGTACCGGGGTTCGCGACGATCTCATCTCCGACTGTGGCGCCTTCCCCAAGGACCAGGTTGACCAGCCCTTGGGGCAGGCCAGCCTCCGCCAGTACCCGCATGAAGGCCACGGCCACGAGGGAGGTCGTGGGCGCAGGCACCCAGACCACGGCGTTGCCGGTGGCGATGGCTGGGGCGAGGTATTCCGTCGGGATGTTGACCGGGAAGTTCCACGGGGTGATCACCGCATAGACGCCACGCGGGAAGCGGCGGGTGAAGACATGCCGGCCCGGCGTTTCGCCGGGAATGGTTTCGCCGGTCATGTACTTGACCAGTTCGGCGTTCATGCGGAAGCCATCCGCGGCCTTGCCGACCTCGCCCTTGGCCTGCGCAAGGGGCTTGCCCTGTTCCATTGACAGGATCCGGGCAAGGTCTTCCTGCGCGGCGTCGATCGCGGCTCCAAGTCTTTCGCACAGGGCCGCGCGGTCCCAAAGCGGTACGCGCGCCCAAGGTTTCTGCGCCTTGGCAGCGGCGGCAATCGCCCGCTGGGCGGTCTTGCGGCTGCTCTTGGGCAATTGGGCCAGGACCGCGCCGTTGGCCGGATTGACGACGTCGAAGCTCGCCTCCTCGGTGTTCTCCCAGTGCCCGCCGATATAATTCCCCGGCTGGGCCACCAGGGGAAGCACAGGGCGTTCAAGCGTGGTGGTCATCCGTCGATCCTTTCCTCGAGCAGAGTTTTCTCGCGATGGAACCAGGCGCCGCCGATGACGCAGCCGTCGGCGAAGATGCGGCTGTCGTGGGTCACCACTTCGCCCATCACGTCTTCCAGCGGATAGCTTCCGCGGCGCAGCGACAGCACCGAGGCATCGCCCTCGGTTCCGATGGCCAGAGACCCCAGCGAAGGACGACGGATCGCGCGGGCCGGTGTCTCGGTCGAGGCGCGGATGATCTCTGTCAGGGGCATGTCGAGGGGCAGGAACTTCGACAAGGTGGTCACCTGGTCGTAGGCCGGACCGTCGATGCATAGCGCATGGACATCGGAGGAGATCACGTCGGGCGGGAAACCGTTGGCCATCATGCCGCGGGCGGTCTTCCAGCTGAACGACCCCATTCCGTGGCCGATGTCGAAGTAGACGCCGCGTTCTCGTGCGGCCAGCACGGCCGGTTTCACCTGCCCATCGCCCGTCAGCGGAGAGTTGGGGAAGGGGCGGAAGCAGTGGGTCAGCACGTCACCGGGGCGCAGCATGTCCACCACGGCCTCGTAACTGGGCGGCGGCTCATCGATGTGGCACATCAGCGGCAGCCCCGTCTCGTCGGCGACTTGAAGAGCGATTACGAGAGGGTCGATCCCGGATGGTCCCGACGCGTGGCGACCTATGCGGACCTTGATGCCGATGATGTTCTCGGGGTCGCTGTTGGCAACTTCGACGGCATCGCGGGGAGCCATCAGGCGGGCGTCGTGGCTTTCGCCGATCATGATCCGCTTCGAGAAGCCATAGATCCCGGCGAAGGAGATGTGCAGATAGGCCAGGATACGTGACCGCGAGGGCTCGATCACGTGCTTGAGGAAGCCAGGGTAGTTGCCGGGGCCGGCACTGCCGGTATCGACGGCGGTGGTGACGGCGGTGCGGCGGGCGAAATCGTCGGCATCGATGCCAAGAGAGGTGCCACCCCAATAGACGTGGGTGTGCAGGTCGATCAGGCCGGGGGTCACGATATGGCCGGACAGGTCCGAAACCTCACGGGCGGTGCCTTCGAGTGAGGTCCCAAGCGCCGCAACCTTGCCGTCCTTGAAGCCGACATCCATTACCGCGTCGATGCCCTGGGCCGGGTCGATAACCCGTCCGTTCCTGAGAAGTAGGTCGAAAGTCATCTTAGAGTTCCTGAGTAGGGAGCTGCATCGGCCGGAAGTCCGCCCGACGGAAGAGTGGCGCGCGATCAGATCGCGGCGCCGCTTGTGCTGTCGAAGCGGTAGACACGATGATCCTCGGCGCGCAGGGTGACTTCCGCGCCGGGCGCCAGGCCGTCGATGTCGCTTGCAGTAGCCTTGATCATCGCCCCGCCGATCTCGACATCGAGGAAATAGTGAGGACCCGCGGGCTCGATGAGCGTAAGGCGCCCATCGAGAGAGAAACCGCCGCTACCACCGAGCGTCAGATCATGGGGGCGCACACCAAGGGTGACCGCCCCGGGGTGGCCCGCGTCGGGCAGCATGTTCATGGTGGGTGAGCCGATGAATTCCGCGACGAAGCGGTTGGAGGGCTTGCGGTAGATCGTCATTGGGTCGGCGAACTGCTGAAGGTGGCCGCCTGCCAGCACCGCGATGCGGTCGGACATGACCATCGCCTCTTCCTGGTCGTGGGTGACGAAAAGCACGGTCAGGCCAAGCTCCCGGGCGAGGCGCTTGATCTCGGTTCGCATGTGGACGCGCAAGGACGCGTCGAGGTTCGACAGCGGTTCGTCCATTAGCAGCGCGGCAGGGTTGCGCACGACCGCGCGGCCCACGGCGACACGCTGACGCTGGCCGCCCGACAGTTCTGCCGGGGACCGGTCGAGCAACTTCGTCAGCCCCAGCATGTCCGCGGCCCAGTTGACCTGCCCGTGGATGGTCTCTGCGTCGATCTTCTGGCGACGCAGGGGGAAGGCGATATTCTCGCGCACGCTCATGTGGGGGTAGAGGGCGTAGTCCTGGAAGACGAGGGCTATGTTGCGGTCGCGCGGGTTGCGCGCTGCGATGTCCTGCCCGTCAAAGAGGATCTGTCCGTCAGTGATCTCTTCCAACCCGGCGACGCAGAAAAGCAGTGTGGACTTCCCGCATCCCGAGGGGCCGAGGAGAGAGACGAATTCCCCTTCGTGGATGTCGAGGTTGAGCGAATGAAGAACCTTGGTGTCGCCATAGGCCTTGCTGACGTTCTGGATGGTGATGGATGACATTGGGAACTCCTAGCCTTTGACGGCGCCGGACAGCGCGCCCTGCACGAGGTATCTTTGGAAGACGAAGGCGATGATTACCGGCGGCAGAACCGAGAGAACGGAGGCCGCGAAGAGGGGCCCGTACTCGTGGAAGCGTGCCTGTGACAGGAAGCCGGCCAGAACCACGGGGATGGTCTGCGCGTCCGGGGTCGAGGTGAGGATCATTGCGAAGAGGAACTCGTTCCAGCTGACGAGGAAGCCGAAGATGCCCGCGGCCACCAGTCCGGGACGGATCACGGGAAGAAGCACGCGCACCATCATCTGGAAGCGGGAACAGCCATCGATGATCGCGGCCTGGTCCAGGCTTTTGGGGACGCCCTCGAAGGTGCTTTTCATCATCCAGGCGATCAGCGGCAGCAAGATCGACAGGTGGGCGATGACCAGACCGCTGCGGGTGTCCAGAAGCCCGGCCATGCGGAACAGCACGAAGAAGGGCAGGACCAGCGTCAGAGCCGGCGTCATTCGGGTGAACAGCATTGTCCAGAGACCCGCCTGGAAGATCTTGGCCTTGGGCCACCGGGCGAAGACGTACCCTGCGAAGGGCGCGATGCTGACCGCGATCAGGACCGAGATCGCGCCGACAAGGAAGGAGTTCAGCAGCGAGAGCGGAACCCGCTTGGCCTGGGTCGACGTCGTGCCACCGTCGGGGAACAGGACAGCCTTGAAGTTGTCGAGGGTGACGCTCGAGGGCACCAGGGAGGCAGGCAGCTTGATCAGGTCGGTGGCCGGGGTCAGGCTCATGAGGAGGAGGAGGAGCACCGGAACTGCCGACCAGATGAAGAGCATCCCGATGCCCAGCCGGAACCCTGCACGGCCCAGCCATGTCTTCACGGCAGGAGAGAGAAGGGCAGGCCGGATCGCCGGGGCCGGCAGATCGTACGGACGGCGGATCCGATTGGAACCATGGCTCCCCAGCGAGGTCTTCTCGTCCGCCGGCAGGTCCACCGATCTTGCGGCACGCCTGCGGCGCGGGCCCAGCACGAGCACAATGATCACGGCCGCGACGAAGGACAGCGCGGTCAGGATATAGAGGATCGCCGCGCCTTCGCCGAAGCGGAGAAACTGGAACGAGGTCACGTAGCCCAGCCAGGCAAAGACGGTGGTGGACTGGCCCGGCCCGCCGCGGGTCATGATCCAGATGATGTCGAAGGCCATCAGGGCGTTGATTATGGTCAGGATCGACACGAAAAGCAGCGAAGGTTTCAGCCAAGGCAGCGTGATCAGGTAGAAGCGCTGCACGGGACCTGCGCCGTCCAGCATGGCGGCGCGGTGGAGGCTGGAGGGCATGGATTGGAGTCCGGCCAGCAGCATAAGCGCCGTCAGCGGCGCCTGGTTCCACACGTGTGTCAGTGCCACGAGGTTCAGCGCACGCGCACCATCGCCCAGCCATGGCATGGTCAGCGCGCTCAGCCCGAGGTCATTGAGCAGCGCGTTCAGAGATCCGAAGTCCCCGGCGTATATGAAGGACCAGAGGACGCCGACAGAAATCGGCGCCATGGCCCAGGGCACCAGCATGACCGATCGCATGATACCACGACCGCGAAAGGCCGTGTTCAGTAGCAGGGCCATGCCCAGGCCGATTACCGTGGTGCCGACCAGCGAGAAGCCGACAAAATACAGCGTCCGGGCGAAGGCGTCCCAAAACTCTGGGTTCTCGAGGACGATCCGGAAGTTTTCGAGACCGGCGAAGGAAGTCTTCCGCGTGATGGGGTTGGTGCGGTGCAGGACCAGCCAAAGCGAGTAGAGAAGCGGCAAGCCCACGACCAGAGCAACCAGCAGCAGCGTGGGAAGCGTGGCCAGGTAGGCGAAGAGAGGGGGGCCGGCCTTGCGGCGCCTGGACGTGCGGTGCGGCTTCGGGCGTGCCGAGAGATCTGTGGTCGAGACCATGGGAAATCCTTGGCTGGAGCGAAAGGTCACGAGGAAGACAAGAGGCATTCCATCGAACGAGGGAGAGGCAGGCGGCGTGACGCGCACGCCGCCACCGGTGTCACTCGTATTCGGACTTCAGACGCTTGGCCTGGGAGGCAAGCTTCTCGACCAATTCGTCGGTAGTGCCGGTGCCGCGAATGTACTCTTGGGCCTGCTGCATCATGTACAGGTCCCATTCCGAGAACCAGATTTCCTTGGCGATCGAGCGGGCCGTCGCTTTCTCGATCTGGGCGTTGGTCACGTCCAGATCACGCCACCTGCTGAAGCTTGCGACCACGTCGGGATCCGCCATCAGTTCCTTGTGCGCCGAGCCAAGGCCGAAGGTCAGCGCCCACTTCTTGCAGACGTGGTATTCGCCATCCTGGGCCTTGCCGCCGAAGAACTGGAGCATGTTCCACACTCGGTCGGCGTCGGCATTGGCGCCCATCAGGTAGGTCGCTGTCCAGGAGAAGGTGGATTGCGTCGTGCCGGGCATCAGGGCGTTCTTCACCTTGCCGGCGATCTGGGACAGCTCGGGGTCGTTGAAGACGCTTTGATTGTAGTCATGGTGGAAGGTGAAGACGTGTGCGCCAGAGGAGAAGGCGGGGATGCCCTCGTTCGGCTGGGTCATGATGTCCTCTACGACGAGGCCCTCGGCGTAGAGGCTGCGGTAGAATTCCAGCACCTTGCGCAGCGCGTCATCGTCGACGAAGTTTCCGTCGGCATCGAAGACCTGCGCGCCCTCAGCGTACCAAGTGCCGAAGAGGGACCACGACAAGGCCGGCCACTGCTGGCTCCACGAGCCGTTGAACGGTGCCGCAGAGATCCCCTGTTCCTTTAGCGCGCGGCAGGCATCGAGCAGCTCATCCAGCGTCGTGGGCACCGCGAGGCCGGCCTGCTCCAGAGCTTCGGAATTGTACATGAAGGCAAGGTGCCCCGCGTAGTAGGGCATGGCGGCGAAGCGACCGTCCGGCAGCGAAAGCGAAGACAGCGAAGCGGGGTAGAGACCTTCCTTGATTTCTTCGACGCCGGGCAGGCCTTCGAGGTCGCGGGTCCATCCTGCAATGTTCCAGCGTGCGACGCGGTCTTCCTCGGCATAGAGCATGTCGATGGCTTGACCGCCCAGCAGCTTGGTCTCGGCGATCGGGGGGTAGTCGCCGCTGACAAGTTCGTAGGCGACATTCTCATCGTAGAGGTCTTGGAAAATTGCGACGTTCTCTTCGACCATCTGTGGCTGGAACTGCCAGCCGATGAAGCTGATCGGGGTATCCGGTGCGGCCATAGCCGCGCGCCCGAAGAGGCCGGATGAGGTTACCCCCAGGGCGGCGCCTCCCATCAGAACGCTGCGTCGATTTGCGAGGAATTGGTTCAGTTTGTCAGTCATGAGCTTATTTCCCTGTCCTGGCGTCGCTGCGCCTTCTTGTTTACGACCGCGCCGGATCGCGGGGCCGGTCTTAGGGGCAGGAGAGGAAACGGGGCTCGTGCGTGTCCAACTTTTTCGCACTCTCACGGCGAAAAAGTTTCATTTAAAGATCAAAATTGTCGCTTATGGTGAAATGTTCCGCGTGAGAACGGCCTAAAAATTGCATTTTTCCGTCAATCAGCGAGGGGGCGCATCTCATCGTCTGCGACGTTGGACACGAACTGATGCTTGAGTCGGCGGAGCGTTTCGAGAGATTTTTCCCGCGTTCGCGTCGCGACGCCGAGAGCAAGCACGTCAATCGCGTAGAGCATCGCGTAGCGGGCGGATGTCGGTCCAAGAACGTCACCGCTGTCGTGGGTTTCAACGGGAACAGTAAGATCCGCCATTTCTGCCATCTCGGTTTCGGGGGGACAGACTGCAAGACTAAACGCGCCATATTCTCGTGCTATTTGCATGGCTTCCAGGCTGGAGCGGTTGTTGCCACTCAGCGAGCAGACTACGATCAACGTGTCTGACTCCATGGTTGCGGCGAGCATCGACTGCATGATGCCGTCGCGGCAAGGAACGACGGTCTTGCCCAGGCGGAAGAAGCGGTTCTGGAACTCTTCGACGAGCCAGCTAGATACGCCACCGCTGCCGAAGGCATAGATTGTGTCGGCGCGCAGGATATGCGCGATCGCCTCGTCGAGGACGCTGTCCGGTATACTCATGGCCTGGGCAATAGCATCATGTGCCCGCGCGGCGGTCTGATCGCGCAGCCCGGTGATCGAAGTGACGGGTTCCTGCGTCTTCAGGTAGCGTGCCCCTACTCGGATCGCACCCATGATCTGAAGCTTCAGATCCCTCAGGCCGTCGCATCCGACCCGGCGGCAGAAGCGGGTCACGGTCGGCGCGGATACCCCGATCCACGGCACGATTTCCTCGATGGGCTTTTCGACAAACCCGCTTGGGTCCTGGAGGATTGCATCGGCAATTCGCCTTTGAGTCCTCGAAAGTTCCGGCAAGAGATTGTGGATCCTTCCGAAAATATCCGGGATCTTCTTGCTGTCCTTCGAAGATGTCATCATCCGGAACTCCGTTATGCCGTGATCGCCCCGGGCAGGGCTTCCAATACCGCTATCACACCAAGAGGAGAGCTCCCAACCTGCGAATGGTTGAGTGAACTCGCGCTGGGTATTCGTTGCCACGGTGAGCCTTCGGAGCCATTGCCCGCGCTTCTGCCGGGCCTCACGCTCCGCCGGGAGCAGTCGATAAAGACTATTCTTTTTGGCCAACCGGCGCGCAACAGGCGCACCTTTGGCCTTCATTCTGGAGAGCCGTGGCCATCCTCGCGTCGGCGACAGGCGCGTCGCAGGCGGGGTTTTCTTCACAACCGCGGAAGTGCCGGAGCGAGAAGGGCGCATCTGCCCAGATGTTCGAAAGGCTGTTCGTGGACACACCTAAGAGGACGGCCCAGAATTTTGTAGATGCGGATTACATAATTCGACCTTGTCCGCCTCGAACTCGTGCCCAATTGCTGAACGCCCATCACCCCGCATGTGCCATGATGCGATCGCCGGGCGTGGAGCCCACGCCGTCATCCCGCTCCGTAAGAGCGCGAAGCCCTGGAGGGCCATCACCGCCGGAGCGCTCGCCACTGTCCCCGGACCAAGGGCGGGCAAAGGCTTGCCGCGAAGCGACGCCCTGCGTGCGGTCAAATACCTTGGCCGGGTGCTCTGGCGACGACCGAGCGGATACCACCGCCGAAGCCGCGTCGAGAGGAAGAAGCATTGCATGAAACTGCTGGGCCAGCGGCTCATGGCGCGGGGCTTGGGCCGTCAGGTCGCCGAACTTTAGGTCCGCATCGCCGTCCTGAACGGCTACGCCGCGCTCGGCATGGCTGTCACGGCAGCCGCGGGATAAGCCCGTCCGGGGAAAGCGGAGCCTTGGTCATCAGCCGAATTGTGCAACCGAGCCATCGACCACCCCGGCTCGCTTGAAAGCGCGCAGCGCGCAGCGAGCTAAACCACCTCTCGGTACGTCACTCAGTATCGCTGGGTTCGCGAAATGATTTTCCTCAAAATTTGACCAACAATGCCCTGTGTGCGCTGAAAACTTAGGCGCCCCGAGTTGAGGTCCAATGAATCTTGTGTCGGTCTACATTTTTCATTTGTGCTGTATACAGATCGACATTCAGAAATGTAGGCAGACAAAAATGCAGTACGGGCGCCCGCTCATGCTCCGCCTCACAAGCAGAACCTGGAGTACATTGATATGACAGAGACCAACCTGCGCAGCTCGCGTCGCGCATTCATGATGGGTGCCGCGGCCTCCGGCGTCGCCCTTGCCGCTCCCCGCGGGGTGCGCGCCGCCGGCAACGTCACGGTGACCCAGTTCATCTGGACCGGTGCTCAGGAGCCCGTGCCCCGCCGCATCGCCGAGGAGTTCATGGCGCAGAATCCGCAGGTGACGATCGAGATGATCGCGGGCACAAATGGCGCGACCTACCCCAAGCTTGAAGCCTCGCGCGACATCGATCCCGACAGCCCGCTGCTGAACCTCGGCTTCTTCAACATGGATGCCAGCGAGCGCGGCCGCGCCCGCGACCTCTGGCTGCCGATCACGGCCGAGACCGTGCCCAACGCCGGGCATATCCTTCCGGCCTACCGGCAGGCGGATGACCTTGGTGCCTTCTTCTGCATGGATGTTGGAGGTCTGGCTTACAACACCGAAGCCTTCGACAGCGCCCCGGACAGCTGGGAGATGATGTTCGCGCCCGAGTTCAAGGGCAAGGTCGCTTTCTTCGACAGCTTCTGGGCGGGCAACGGCTTTGCCGTGATGGCGCATCTGCACGGCGGCGCCGAGGCGGCGATGGAGATCTACGAGAAGGCCGCGCGCGATGGCCATATCCATTCGCTGGTGACCTCCAATGCGCAGCTGCAGCAGCTGCTCGTGTCGGGTGAGGTGGTTCTGGCGCCGCACTTCCGCGGCGTGGTCCTGCCCTGGGCGAACGAGGGCGCGCCGGTGGCCTACGCGGTGCCGAAAGAAGGTCAGGTGGCCTTCCCCGAGGGCTTCCAGCTGGTGAACGGCACGTCCGACGATCAGCTGGCCGTGTGCCACGAGCTGCTGAACCAGTCGCTGTCGCCCGAAAACGTGCTCGACTACTGCGAGACCGCCTGTGTCGTGCCGCTGATGGACAACGTCACCCTGCAGGGCGCGCTGGCCGAGGATCCCGCGATCCAGCCCGAGGCCATCGAGAAGGCCATCCAGCTCGACTACGCCGACATCGCCGCCAACGCGAAGTCCTGGGCGAACGAGTGGAACCGCCGCGTGAAGGCGAACCTCTGACAATACCTCGGGTGGGCCGTCACCGGCCTGCCCGCCCCAAATTCCTAGGAGACACCATGTCCGATGTCGCCCTTCGCGGGGTCGAGAAGTCCTATGGCGGCGAGCTTGCCGTGAAGGGCATTGACCTCGAGATCGAACGCGGAGAATTCTTCTCGCTGCTGGGGCCCTCGGGCTGCGGCAAGACCACCACGCTTCGGATGATCGCGGGCCTCGAGATGCCGACCGCGGGCGAGGTGCAGATCCGCGGTGCGCGGATGAACGAAGTGCCGATCAACCGGCGCCCGACCAACCTAGTTTTCCAGAAGATGGCGCTGTTCCCACACCTCGATGTCTTCGAGAACGTGGCATTCGGTCTGCGGATCAAGGGGATGTCGGAGGGTCAAATTCGTCGCCGGGTGGGCGAGATGCTCGAGGTGGTCAGCCTCGAAGGCTTCGAGAAGCGCCCCGCCCCGGCGCTTTCCGGCGGTCAGCAGCAGCGTGTGGCGATTGCGCGCGCGCTGGTGAACGAGCCGGCGGTGCTGCTGCTCGACGAGCCGCTCGGCGCGCTCGACCTGAAGCTGCAACTACGCCTGCAGCGGGAACTGCGACAAATCCAGAAGGCGACGGGGACCACCTTCGTCTACGTGACCCACAACCAAGCCGAGGCGCTGACCATGTCGGATCGGCTGGCGGTGATGAACGGCGGACTGATAGAGCAGATGGGCACCCCTGCCGACATGTATCTCAAGCCCGCGACGAGCTTCGTGGCGAGCTTCATCGGACGCACCAACCTCCTGTCCGGACGTGTCACCTCGGTCGAGGGCGGCACTGCCCGCGTCGATGCCGCCGGGCTGGAGCTGCTGCTGCCCGCCGAAGGGCGCAACATCGGCGAGCGGCTGGACCTGTCGCTGCGGCCCGAGCGCATCGAGATCGGCGCTGCCGGTGCCCCGGCGATCGTGCGCGAGGTGGAATTCCTCGGCGCGACCGTCCTTTACCGCTTCGAGACGAGCGGCGATCAGCGGCTGCTGGTGCAGACCCTCGCCGACCGCGCGCCGCTCGCGGTCGGCGAGAGCACCTGCCTGAGTTGGGCTCCCGGTGCGGCGGTGCCGATCGCCGCGACAACCGTGTCGGAGGAGCTCGCATGACCACGGCGGATCTCGGCGGCGCGCCGGGCCGGACGATGCCGCGCTGGCTGCGCCTGTCCTGGCTGATGGGGCCCGGTTTCGTGCTGGTGGTGCTGCCCTTCCTCGGGGCGATGATCATGCTTGCGGCCTACAGCCTGAATTATCGCGACGACAACGGCATGGGATTGGGCGGCTCGATCTGGCGCGAGTTCCTGACCGACCCGTTTAGCTGGCAGGTGCTGTGGAACTCGGTCCGGATCGCCGGGCTGGCAACGATCTTCACCCTGATCGTCGCCTATCCCACCGCGGCGGCGCTGCTGAAGGTGCGCAACCGTACCTGGCGCACCCTGGCCTATGTGGCGCTGTTCTCGCCGCTGCTGATGAGCGTCGTGTCGCGCTCCTACGGCTGGCTGCTGCTGCTCTCGGACAACGGCTTCGTCAACCAAATGTTCGGCGCGCTCGGCCTTGGGCCGTACCGGCTGATCTTCAACGAAACCGGGGTGATCATCGCCATCGTGCACGTCATCCTGCCCTACGCGGTGCTGCCGATCCTCAACATCATGACGCAGGTCCCGCCGATCTACGGCGAGGCCGCGAAGGACCTGGGGGCCGGGGGCTGGGCACTGTTCCGCCGCGTGACGCTGCCGCTGACCCTCCCCGGGGTGATTGTTGCCGCCGAGATCGTCTTTGCCCTGTCGATCAGCGCCTTCGTCACGCCCAGCCTGCTTGGCGGCGGGCGTGTGCTGACCCTCTCGCGACTGGTCTACGACAACATCGGCCTGGTCGAATGGGGGCTCGCGGCCGTGCAGGCCATCGTGCTTCTGGCCACGGCGCTGGCCGCGCTTTTCGTGCTGGAACGCATGAACCGCGCCACCCATGCCGGAAAGGGAGACTAAGACATGCAGGATTCCGCTCTCAAGCTCTGGGCGCTGCGCCTCCTGCTGGTGGCCGTGGTGCTGTTCATGATGGCGCCGATCGGCATCGTCATCGTCAACTCCTTCAACGCCTCGGCGTTCAATGCCTGGCCGCCGACCGGCTTCACGCTGGATTGGTACGCCAAGGTGCTGAGTGACCCGAACTTCCGCGCCGGTGCGGTGAACTCGCTGATCGTCGGCGTCGCCTCGACAGTGCTGGTTCTGCTGCTCGGCATGCCGATCGCCTACGCGCTGGCGCGGTTCCGCATGCGCGGTGCCGGGCTGCTGCGGGCGACGCTCTTCGCGCCCCTCGTGGTGCCCCGTGTGGCCATCGGTTTCGCCCTCTTCGTGCTCTTCGTGGTGGTGGGCGGAGGGCTCTACGGCAGCTATCTCGGCATCACCCTCGCGCATGCGATCCTGATGCTGCCCTTCGTGGTAACGATCCTCGCCTCGACGATCGGCGAGATCGACCCGCTGCTCGAGGAAGCTGCCCGCGATCTGGGCGCGACGCCGCTTCAGGCCTTCCGCCGCGCGGTGCTACCGCAACTCGGCGGTGCGCTGGTGGTATCGGGCATCTTCGCCTTCATCACCTCGTTCGATGAGGTCGAGACCACGATCTTCATCGTCAAGCCGGCGGTCAACACGCTGCCGGTCGAGATGTATCACTACATGGAACAATATCAGGACCCCACGCTCGCGGCGCTTTCGACGCTGCTGATCCTCTTCACCCTGCTCATCGCCCTTGTCGTGCCCTTCGCGGTGCGGGGCAACGTGCTGCTGAAGATGATGGGTTCCGGGAGACAGGTATGACCAAGACCCCAGCCTACCGCCTCGGCATTGACATCGGCGGAACCTTCACCGACCTCGCACTGGTCGACGAGGCCACCGGCGAGACGATGTCCTTCAAGACCCCATCGGTGCCCTCCGACCCGGCGCAGGCCGTGCTGAACGGCGTCACCATCCTGCGCGACGAGCACGGGATCGATCCGGCCTCGATCCGCTACTTCGTGCATGGTACCACGCTTGGCCTCAACACGCTGCTGCAGCGCAACGGCGATCGCACCGGGCTACTGGTGACCGAGGGATTCCGGGATCTGCTGGAGATCGGCCGCCTGCGCCTGCCCGATCCCACCAACTACTACGTCGAACGCATCCGGCCGCTGGTGCAGCGCCGCGACGTCCGCGAGATCCGCGAGCGCCTCGACGTCACCGGGCGCGTGCTGACGCCGCTCGACCTGCCGGCCGCGGAGGCGCAGGTCGCGGCGATGGAGGCCGAGGGGGTCCACTCCTTCGCCATCGTGCTGATGCATTCCTACCGCAACAGCGCGCACGAGGCCGCCCTCGTGGCGCATCTGCGCGCGCGTTTCCCCGGGCTCTACTTCTGCGCGAGCCACGAGGTGTGGCCGCAGCAGCGTGAGTACGAGCGCGGACTGGTCACCGCGATCAACGCCTATATCGGACAGCGAATGAAGGTCTACTTCGACCGGCTGCACGCCGGCATGGAAGGCATCGGCATGACCGCGCGGCTGATGACCACCAAATCGAACGGCGGCATCATGACCGCCGCCAGCGCCGGGGCCGCGCCGGTCGAGACTCTTCTGTCGGGGCCGGCCTCGGGAGCCATGGGCGCGCTCGCCTGCGGGCGGCAGGCCGGCTACGACCGGCTCATCGGGTTCGACATGGGCGGCACCTCGGTGGATGTGGCCATCGTCGAGGGCGACGTGCTCTATTCCAACGAAAGCCAGATCGGCGACTTCCCGATCATCATGCCGACCGTCGACATCTCGTCGATCGGGGCAGGGGGCGGCTCGATCGCCTGGCAGGACGCCTCGGGCATCCTGAAGGTGGGGCCGCAGAGCGCCGGGGCGCGTCCGGGTCCCGCAGCCTACGGCTTCGGCGGCACCGCGCCTACCGTGACCGACGCCTACGTGCGCATTGGCCTCTATGCGCCCGATCGGGTGCTCGGCGGCGGGCTGAAGCTCGACCACGCCAAGGCCGAGGCGGCGCTGGCCAGCCTCGCAGGCCCGCTCGGCATTTCGACGGCGGAGCTGGCGCAGGGCATTCTCGACGTCACGACAGCCAACATGTACGCGCAGTTCATGCCGCTGATGGCGCGCAAGGGTCTCGATCCACGCGATTTCAAGCTGCTCGCCTACGGCGGGGCCGGGGCGCAGCACGCCTTCCTGCTGGCCCGGGAGGTCGGCGTCGAGGCGGTGCTGGTGCCCGCCTCGCCGGGAACGCTATGCGCGCAGGGATCGCTCAGCGCAGACCTGCGGCAGGACTTCATCCGGACCATGCCGAGCGGTCAGCACGACATAGCGGCCGCGCTCGGCACTGCCTTCGAGGAGCTGTCGAAGGACGCCCGCGTCTGGCTCGACGAGCAGCCGGTCGAGGTGACCGAAACGCAGCTGCGACTTGCCGCGGACATGCGCTACCGGGGCCAGTCGTTCGATCTGACGGTGCAGCTCCCGGGAGACGGCAGCTTCTCCGAGGAGGCGATGGCGGCGCTGCATGACGCCTTCCACGAGGCCTACCGGACGATCTACGGCTTTGCCGACGAGAAGGGGGCGGTCGAGATCACCAACGCCCGAGTCACCGTGCTGGGCCTGACCCCGCGCGCCGCGAGCCCACAGGAGATCGCCCGGGTCGCCCCGGGCACCCGCCCCACGCCGCGGCTGACCGGCACGCTGATCGAGGACGGCGCGGCGGTCCCAGCGAGCTTCTACGATCGCACCACGCTTTGCGCAGGGCATGTGATCGACGGTCCGGCGGTGATCGAGGCGGCGGACACGACGATCTACCTCCCCGGCGACTTCACCGCCGAGATCGACGCGCATGGCAACCTCATCGGCCGGCTGCACGGCCGCGCCACCCAAAGCGAACAGGAGACAGCGGCATGAAGACCTCCGCCGTTCAGCTGGAAATCTTCCGCAACCGGTTCCAGGCCATCGTCGAGGAGATGGCCTCGGTGACGCTGCGCACCGGGTTCACCGTCTTCGTCAAGGAGACCTCGGACTTCGGGGCCTGCCTCGTCGCGCCCACGGGCGAGGTGCTCGCCGCACCCACCGAGGCCTCGGTCAGCCTGATGGTCGGCCTGCCGGGCTGGGAGGCGATCGGCGCCTTCGACAGTTACGAAGAGGGCGATGTCTGCATCGCCAACGATCCGGACACCACCCGCGGGCTGTCGACGCACCTGCCGGATCTCTGGGTCTGGCGGCCGATCTTCGTCGATGGCGAGATCATCGCCTTCGCGTTCAATTTCATCCATTCGTCCGATGTCGGCGGGCGTGTTCCGGGATCGATCTCGCCGGTCGCCAGCGACGTCTGGCAGGAGGGACTGCGCATCCCGCCGATGAAGCTGGTGCGCGCCGGCAAACTCGATGAGGACCTGGTCCGGCTGATCCTGCTCAACTGCCGCATTCCCGACGGCAACTGGGGGGACATCAAGGCCGAGCTCGCCTCGCTCGCGACCGCCGACCGCCGCGTGCGCGAACTTGCCGCCCGCTATGGCCGCGAAGAGGTCGCCACGGGGATCACCGACCTGCTGTGCAGCGCCGAGCAGCGGGCGCGGGCGATCATCCGCTCGATCCCCGATGGGCGCTACGCGGCCAGCGACTACATGGAGATCGAGGCCGGTGTGAGCCGCCCGGTGCGCATTGCCCTCGCCATGGAGGTGGACGGCGAGGAGATCCGGCTCGACTTCACCGGCACCGACCTGCAGGTGCGCGCAGCCTTCAACCTGCCGACCTACGGCCAGCCCGGGCACTACATGCTGTCGCTGGCGATGCTGAACTACTTCCGCACTCTGGACCCGGAGATTCCCTATAATTCCGGCCTGATCCGGCCCGTCGCCATGACGCTGCCGCAGGGCACCATCGTCAACCCCGACCCCGGCCGCGCCTATGGCGTGCGTGCGGCGACCTTCATCCGGGTGATGGACTGCATCATGGCCTGCCTCGCGCAGGCGCTTCCCGAAGCGACGCCGGCCGCCTCGGCCGGGGCGATCTCGATCGTCTCGCTGGCCAACACCGACCCCGAGAGCGGCGCTCGGCGCATCACCGTCGCGCAGCCGCTATCGGGCGGCTCGGGCGGGCGACCGCAGAAGGACGGCATCGACGGTACCAGCTTCACCGGCGGCTGGCTGCGCAACGTCCCGAACGAGGTTCTCGAAGCGGAGATGCCGGTCATCGTAGAGGAATACGGCTACGTTACCGACAGCGCCGCCCCGGGCCTGCGCCGGGGCGGGGCGGGCATCCGCTTCCGTCTGCGCAATCTGCAGGCCGGTACGGTGCTGACTGCGCGGGGCCTTGAGCGCTTCCGGTTCAACGCGCCCGGCAGCCAGGGCGGGCATCCCGGTAGCAACACCGAAGTGGTGCTCAATCCCGGCACCGGCGCGCAGCGGGACCTAGGGCAGATCGACTTGGTGGAATTGGCCCGCGGCGACGTCGTGTGCTTCACCTCGCCCACCGGCGGCGGCTTCGGCGACCCGCGGGTGCGCGATCCCGAAGCCGTGGTCGATGACGTCCTCGATGGCTATGTCAGCGCCGAGAAGGCGCAGGAGTACTACGGGGTGGTGATCTCCGGGAATGGGCTGGACATTGCAGCGACCGCTTCCCGGCGGCAGCAGATGCCGCCGCGCAGCGGAACGGACTGGGGCGCTCTGCGTCAGGAATATGAAGCCCGCTGGCCGGAGCCGGTCCAGTCAGCGCTCATCGCCGCTCTTCTCGCACGTCCGGCGGCGGTGCGCGACACGCTGAGGGGGCCGCTCGAGCAAGTCATTGCAGACCGCACGGCCGCGGGCGAACTCCTCGGAGGAGCTGAGATCGACGCCCTCATCACCGACATGCTGAAAGGAGACGCGGCATGACCCTGACAGAGCCGACGCTGAACCGCCTGCGGACGCTGATGCAGGAGCGGGGACTCGATGCGGTGATCGCCTGGGGCGGTGCCAACTTCCGCTACCTCACGGACTATCCGATCTATTTCGACAACCCCGGCGCGGCGCTGGCCCTCGTGCCCGCCGATCCGGCGCTGGAGCCGATGATCCTCGTCGCCGAATGGATGGCCGATGCTGCCGCCTCTGCGAGCCGTATACGCGACATCCGGACCTTTCCGCTGTGGCTCGAGATCGGCGACCGGGAGGCAATCCTCGCCGGGACCCAGCCGCAGGTGGACAAGCCCACGCCGCGCTACGACCTTGCCGGCAACATGCGCCTTCTGGCGGATGCGCTGGCTGAACGCGGCTTGTCGGGCGGGCGCATCGGCATCGAGAGGGGGCTGGTCTCGCTGACCGCTTTCGAGGCGCTGTCCGCGGCGGCCCCCGAGGTGCGCTTCGCCGAGGCGGCAGCGGTGTTCGCCGACTTGCGCTCGATAAAGACGCCCTGGGAGATTGATTGTCTCAAGGAGGCGACGCGGATCGCCGAGCACGGCCTGCGCACCCTCGCAACGACGCCGCTGCGCGGCCTCGACACCGCCGGGCTGAAGCGGATCTACGATGCGGCCTGTGCCGACTACGCCGCCACGCAGAGCCCCGACGGCTTTTCCGATGGCTATCTGGGCACCCGCGTCACCGCCTCTGTCGGCGGTGCCATCTCGCCCACGGTGGCGGGGGGGCCAAAGGTGACGGGCGAGGAGATGGTGTTCTTTGATTGCGCCGCCTCGGTCCATGGCTACGGCTCCGACACCGGGCGCACGCTCTGCTTCGGCCCGCCGTCGGATGAAGCACGGCGGATCCTCGATGCGGTCTGCGCGGGCATGGAGGCGGCCGAGCCGCTGCTCCGACCGGGCACTCCGATGTCGGAGATCTTCCATGCCGGACAGGATGCCGTGCGCCGCTGCGGGCTGCCCTGGTTCACCCGCGGTCACGTTGGTCACACCATGGGCCTCGGGATGGGCGAGCAGGGCCCCTATCTTGGCCCGACCGAGCACCGGCCGCTGCAGGCGGGCATGGTCGTTGCCGTCGAGACACCCCTTTACATCCGTGGGCTGGGCGGATTTCAGGTCGAGGACTGCTACGTGATCACCGAGACCGGCGCGGAAAAATTCACTACGCTGCCCCGTGATTTTCTCGATGCAATCCTATGAGGGTCAGCACAGTGACCGATGAAAGCACCGAAGAGCCAGCCCAGTCCAACGTCGAAAGAGTCTATGACCTTGTTCGCGATCTTGCGATCCGGTTCGAACTACGGCCCGGAGAGCGCGTGAACGAGGTTGCGCTGGCGCGCCAGTTGCAGGTCTCGCGCACGCCCCTGCGTGAAGCGCTGAACCGGCTTACCGCGGATGGCTTTCTCGACTGCCGTACCGGCAAGGGGTTCTTCCGGCGCAATCTGGAGGTGAAGGAAATCTTCGACCTCTATGAGTTTCGCCAGAAGATCGAGATTGCGGGCAGCGAGCTTGCCGCCGAGCGGGCCGACCCGACAAAGGTGCAGGAGCTGCGCGACTTCCTTGAGATCAGCCGCCGGGACGATCCGGAGCGGACGGTCGAGGACCTCGTGGCGCTCGACGAGCAATTCCACGAGATGCTGGCCGCGCTTTCCGGGAATGGCGAGATTGTCGAGACGTTGCGCCGCATCAACGCCCGCATCCGTTTCGTGCGCTGGGTGGCGATGGAAAACGACCGCCGCAGCCACACGCAATGCGAGCACGTGGCCATCCTCGACGCCGTTGCGTCCGGGCGGCCCGCGGAGGCGCGCCAAATTCTGCAGCACCATATCGATGCGCGGCTAGAGCAGATCACCGAGGCGATCCGCAACAGCTACGCGCAAATCTACATGAACGGGACCCGGGCGGAGGCCCAATGAACATCCACGCCAATCCCATAGGGCCAGAATAAGACGACCCAATCTGTGCGCGCGACTTGAAGCGCTACTCTCATGACCTGCGATGGTAGGGGCGGCGGCCCATCTCCTCCATCATCTTTTCTCGGAAGACCTCGGTCGGGGTCCTCCATCCGAGGCATTTGCGAGGTGTGTTGTTGAGCTCGTCGCAGAGTTGCTTCAGCTCGAGCTCTGTCATGGCAGCGACGTCACGCCGCCCTGGAAGCCAGAGCCGGAGCCGACGGTTGGTGTTCAGGGCTGTGCCATTCTGCCAGGGCGAGGAGGGGTCGCGGAGCCACGTTTGGGTTCCGAACTGGGCCTGCAGGTGCGGCCAGCGAACGAACCCCTTCCATCCGGTATCTTCTGTCAGGTGGCGGACATTAATATGTCTTCACGACATACCAAATTGCAAACTACTCATTTTGCCCACGGGCCGAGCTCGGCCATCCTCGATGTATTGGGGTCAACCCAGCATCCAAAGCGGCAATAAGGCCGCAGTTCATCCAACGGAGAGAAAAAATGAGGAAACTGGTGTCCACCCTTTGCAGTGGCGTCCTTTCTGCCGTCTTGTCTGCGGGTCTTCTCGCGGTTCCGGCCCATGCCAGCGGCGATCATATGAAAGAGGTTTTGGACCGCGGCACGATCCGCATCGGCGTCTTGGGAGCGTTGAAGCCATGGGCCTATCGGTCCGAAGACGGCAACATGCAGGGCTTCGACATCGACCTTGCATCGCGTATCGCGGAAAGTCTGGGCGTCGATCTGGAACTGGTCGAGGTCACTTCAGTCAACCGGATGGAATTTCTCCAACAGGGGCGCGTAGACATGCTGCTGGCCGGCATGTACGACAAGGCCGAGCGCCGCAAGATCATCGGCATCGTCGAGCCGGCGTATGGCGCTTCGGGGCCCTCCCTGATGGCGAAGAAGGGTCTCATCAGCTCTTGGGACGACATCAAGGGCAAGCCAGTCTGCGCGAAGCAAGGCGTGATCTACAATTCGATCGCAGAGACCGAATTCGGTGCAACCGTGGTGGCCTTCACTGGCAACGCCGAGGCCAAGGAAGGTCTTCGGTCGGGCAAGTGCGTCGCATGGTTCTATGACGATACGATCATCCTGCCGGAGCTCGCCTCGGGTGAATGGGACGGCTATGAGATGCCGGTCGAGGCGCTCAATTCCAATCCTATCGGCGCAGCAGTTGCGATCGAGGAGCAAGATGGCGCCTTGGGTGTCTTTCTGTCCGGCATGATCTACCGTTGGCACTCTGACGGGACATTCCTGGAACTGGAAGAAAAATGGAAGGTCGGCCCTTCGTCGTGGTACGCCAAGGAGCATGAGAAGCTTCACTGGGACACTTCGTATCTCGTCTCAGAGTAACATCCATCTGTTGCGGTCTGCCAGACGGGTGGGCCGCAACATCACGCCACTTTCGAAAAGACCGCCATGGATGCCATTCTCACCTTGATCGCTCCCTTCTTTCGGGATCTCTACGAAACGACCGGAATAAACTTCAACGTCTTCTACGACCCCTATCAGTTCAAGCGTTTCCTGATTGGCGCCGAGAATTCCATCCTGCTGATCCTGGCGGCAATCCTGTTGTCGGTTATCGTTGGTGTCGCGGGTGCTGCAATCCAACAATCGCGTTCGACCTGGTTGCGGTGGCTTGTCGGTGGCTACATCCAGCTTTTCCGCAACACGCCGCCAATGGTGCAGTTGCTTTTCTTCTATTTCGGGCTCGGGGCCTATGCGCCCCAGGTCGATATGGGCGGATACTACCAACCGATGGTCTCGGCGTTTGGCTGGGCGGTCATCGCACTGGGGATCTTCGGCGGGGCCTTCAACGTCGAGATATTCAGGTCCGGCATCGAGGCGGTGCCAAAGGCAACCCTCGAGGCGGCAGAGAGCCTGGGCTTCAAGCCGTGGCAGACCTTCGTATATTTTACTTTGCCGCTGGCGTTCAGGATATGCCTGCCCGCTCTAACAACCAATCTGGTCAGCCTGGCAAAGACGACATCGCTTGCCTATGTCATCTCGGTTCCCGAAATGGCCAATATGCTGAACCAGGTGTGGTCTAGCACATTCAATATTCCGGAAATGATGGCTGTCCTGTTCTGCTTCTATGTTGGCGTCGTCTGGCTGCTGGCCGCGTTTTTGCATTGGCTCGAACGCCGACTGCGGTTGAGAGGTTACAGCAAATGAAATCCTTCGCTCGTAGCGGCGTCCTTGGACTTGTCTGCGCCTTCATTGCGGCTCCTGCATATGCTGCAGACGTGTCTACCGGACCCTGTGGGTTCTGCGTCCTGTGGGACTGGATTCCGTTCATCCTCAACGGTTTTGCCCTGAACGTGGTGATAAGCATCCTGGCAATGATGCTTGCGCTGGTTCTTGGGATTGGCCTTGGGCTGATGCAGATAAGCGAAAGCAAGCTTGCCAGCGTACCTGCAAGGTTCGTGACACAACTTCTGCGTAATGCGCCCTGGATTGTCATCCTGTTCATGATCATGAGCCTGATCCCCTATCGGATCGAAGTGCAGGGATGGGGTAACTTCATCCTGTCTGACTGGATCAAGGCGACGTTCGCATTTTCACTTCCGGTGATGGCCAATGTGAGCGAAATCCTCAGGGGGGCCGTCGCATCCGTTCCTAAGGGGCAGTGGGAGTCTGCGGAAAGCCTTGCCTTCAGTCGCGGTCAGTCGCTCCGCTGGATTATCCTTCCGCAATGCGTGAAACAGATGATCCCGCATTTGATGAACTGGTTCGCGCTTCTGGTCCTGGCGACGCCGCTTGCATCCATAATCGGGGTTCGTGAGGCCGTCGGTAGTGCTCAGGCCGCGATGGAGAGCGCTGGATCCAGCCCAACGCTCCTGATCCCGTTTTACTTCTTCTTAATGATGATCTTCTTCATCTTTATCTATCCCGTCGCGATCTGGTCACGTCGGTTGGAGCGAAACTATGCAATCAATTCCTGACAATTCGGCGGTTTCCCTTGCTGCCAGCCCTTCCATGGTCACTGTTTCGATCCGGGACCTGCACCTGTCCTATGGCAAGCTTGAAGTCATCAAAGGCGTAAGCCTCGACATTCGGCGCGGCGAGGTCGTTTGTATAATCGGGCCATCCGGTTCGGGCAAGTCGACCTTGATACGCTGTATCAACGGGCTGACGCCTTTCCAGAGCGGCTCGATCACCGTTGGTGATCAGCAGGTGGGAGACGCAAAGCTGGATAAGATCCGCTTGCGCCGCAAAGTTGGGATCGTCTTCCAGCAGTACAACCTGTTTCCACACAAGACTGCCCTGCAGAATGTGATGATGGCCCCTCTCAAGGTCTTGAAGGAGCCGAGGGCCGAAGTCGAACGACGCGCCAGAGAATTGTTGGCCAAGGTACGGTTGGCGGGCAAGGAGGATTCCTTTCCCGGCGAACTGTCGGGAGGCCAGCAGCAGCGGGTTGCGATAGCACGCAGTCTGGCAATGAGGCCGGAGATCATGTTGTTCGACGAAGTGACTGCCGCGCTTGATCCGGAGACCGTGCAGGAAGTGCTGCTGACAATCCGTGAACTGGCCGAAGACGGTATGACATGTGTCTTGGTCACCCATGAAATGGCCTTCGCCCGAGAGGTCGCGGATCATGTCTATTTCACCGATGGCGGTAAGATCGTCGAGCATGGGCCGCCCGAAGAGATCTTCGGTAGCCCGCAGGATGAACGGACCCAGAGGTTCCTGAGCCGCCTGCTCTAACCCGTCTAAACTTTCTCAATTTGCCGCAGTCGTGTCCCAGCCGGGCACGAGCAGGTACCTGTTTGTCCGACGAAAGGTTCAAAATGCAGTCTGACATCGAAAAGACGCCATCCGATAAGATCAAGTCCGACCCACTCCTTCAGCCCTTGCGCGTCGGAAAACTCCTGCTGCGCAATCGGATCATGAGCACCAGTCATGCCTGTGGGCTGGAGGAAGGTGGAATGCCGGGTAGGGCCTATCAGCTCTATCATCGTGAAAAGGCGCGTGGTGGGCTGGCTCTTACGATGTTCGGCGGCTCGTCGAACGTTGACAGGGACTCCCCGTCAATCTTTCATCAACTTAACCTCGGCAGTGACAGGGTTATCCCGTATCTGCAACAATTCAGCAGCCTTATTCATGATGAGGGTGCCGGGCTCATGTGCCAAATCACGCATCTGGGGCGGCGCGGGGATCCCTATGCGGCCGATCGACTGCCGACAATCGCTCCGTCTGTTGTGCGCGAAACCCTCCACAGGTCAATTCCGAAAGAGATGGACGACCACGACATTCACCGGGTCGTCTCCGCTTTCGCCGCTGCTGCTTTGCGGTGCAAGGAGGGCGGACTGGATGGGCTGGAGGTGATCACCGGCAGTCACCTTCTCGGGCAGTTCCTGTCGCCCCAAACGAACCGCAGAACAGACCGTTTTGGCGGGACGCTAGAAAAGCGGATACACTTTCCGTTGATGGTCTTTGACGCGATCCGCAAGGCGGTGGGTGACGATTTCCTTGTGGGCATCCGCATGACGATAGACGAGGGGGCTGAAGGCGGCATTCCGTTGGAGGACGCCATAGTCACCGCACAGCAGCTTGAGAGCGCAGGCGTCGTCGATTTCTTCAATGCGGTCTACGGGACGACGGATACACCCAGGGGCATGGTCGAAGAGAACATGCCAACCATGGGGTCCCCGATTGCGCCCTGGGTCGAGAGGGTAGGGCAATTCAAGGCGGAGGTTGGCCTGCCTGTATTTCATGCCACCCGGATTTCGGATCTGGCGAGCGCACGCTACGCAATCTCTTCCGGCAAGATGGATATGGCGGCGATGACCCGGGCTCATATTGCAGATCCTCATATCGTGAAGAAGCTCATGGCGGGTCAGGAGGAGCGGATCCGTCCTTGCGTGGGCGCGACGCATTGTCAGTCGCAGAACCGGCCGGCCTGTCTGCACAATCCGGCCACAGGGCGCGAGGGGATGATGGATCACGCGATCCCGCGCACCACCGGGCCCGCAAAGTCGGCGCTTGTGGTAGGTGGTGGTCCAGCCGGACTGGAAGCTGCGCGGGTGCTGGCCGAGCGCGGCCACAAGGTTGAACTGCACGAAGCCGCAAGCGAGCTTGGTGGACAGCTTATGCTTGGCATGCGGTCATGGCGCAAAGATCTGAACGGCATCATCGATTGGCGTGTCGCCGAACTTGAGCGGATGGGCGTCCCGATCCACACTAATAGCTACCTGGATGCAGAGGATATCCTGGCAAAGACGCCGGATGTGGTCGTACTGGCGACAGGCGGGATTCCCCTTGTCGACATGGAAGCGGGGGCGGACCTTTGCACCACGCCCTGGGATCTCCTGACGGGTCAGGTCCAACCTGCACGTCGGGTCTTGGTCTACGATGGAACTGGTCGGCACGGCGCGCCGCTAGTGGCCGAACTTGCGGCAGGGCAGGGCGCCGAGGTGCAACTGGCCTGCCTCGACCCTGTCGTGGGTGAAGAGCTCACCTATGCCGAGCGATTCAGGTGGAAGAAGCGTCTCATGCAGTTGGGTATCACCCCGATTCCGGAACTTCGCCTGCTGTCTGTTGAACGCCATGGCAACGCCTTGCGAGCAATCTTTCGCAGCGAGATAGTGAGCGAACCCGTCATAATCGACGCGGACCAAGTGATCGTCGAACAGGGTACGATCCCGCTAGATGATCCATTCGCCACACTTCGTCCCATGTCAGCGAACGATGGGCAGATCGATCTCGAAGCCTTCGTCGCGTTGAAGGACCAACCCGTCGTCAGTGACGGACGCCCGCTCGTGTATCGAATTGGGGATGCTGTTGCGAGTCGCAATGTGCACTCCGCAATTTACGACGCGCTCCGTATGTGCCTCAATATCTGACCCGTTGGATCAGCGAGTGGACGCTCCAGGCAGAGCCGAAAAAAGTTCTGCTTGGAGTTCCGTCATCAGCTTGACCAAGACATCTACATGCGGCCCCGGCTGACGGTATTCCGGCCAGAGCAATGCAACATTGCAAGGGGCCTCGGGCCTGAAAGGTAGAATTCTTACTTCGGTGTCATTGCGAAGTGCTGCGCTGTATGGATCCAACAGGGCTACGCCCAGTCCCTGCTTGACCATCTCATAAGCGGCCGCGGACATGGTGGTTTCGTACATCGGTTCAATATGCACACCGGCAAGCTGTAAGGCTTGATCGGCGAACACCCGCGCTCCGATGTCGCGGCTCCACGAAATGAAGGGCCCATCGTTCAAATCGGTAGGGCCGATCTCGCTCCGCGAGGCGAGGGGGTGGTTCGCCGGTACAGCAGCAACGAAAGGATGATTGCCGAAGATGCGGCTCCTGAACCCTGTGCGAGAGAAAGGAAGCTCGGCAATGCCGATGTCAATTTGCTGAGTGGCGGCCCAGTCCTCAATCACGTGTGACATATGAACCTTCAATATGACCCGGACCTCTGGATAAAGGCTGCGGAAGCGTGCAATCACCTTTGGAAGGAAACTGGTTCCCAGTGCAGGCATCGCGCCGACGGTCAATTTGCCTACCGTGCCGTCTGCAAGACGGTCGGCAAAATTGGTGAGCGATCCAAACGAAGCCCACGTGCGCTCAAATTCGTCGAATAGCATGTGGGCATGAGCCGTAGGGGTGATAAGGCCGCGCCGACGGTCGAACAGGGTAAGCTGCAACTGATCTTCGAGGCTATCCAGTAGACGGCTCACGGCAGGCTGCGTTCGTCCCAATGCCTCTGCGGCGCCACTAACCGTACCGCTCAACATGACCGCACGGAAGGCAGCAAGGTGTTTCATGTCAATGCCGACCATGACGGCCTCCCTTCGCCTTCGGTATCATGCTGTCTGGTCCACCAAGCAGACTGATCGGCCCCTCTCGGGTGGTCCGGTTTGAAAGTTAGTGAATGATCGGCCTGCGGTCCATCAGGATGGTGGTCCCCGAGGGTCCGTTGCATGAACCGGCGGGAAATCAGAGACATAGATGCCGCAAATTGAGGAGTGAGCGATGTCCCGAGGCAATCCGTCCAAGCGGCATTGGTTTCCACGCGATGTCATGCTGCTGGCGGTAAGGTGGTACTGCCGCCACCCGCTTTCGTGCAGAGACGTACAAGATATGCTTGCTGAGCGGGGCATTGCTGTTGGTGCCTCGATTGTGCACCGCTGGGTGCGAAAATTTGGCCCCGAAATCCGGAAGAGAGGCCAGCCCGGCATCGCTCTTGGAGAGGGATGCAGTGCATGTCGATGGGACCTACGTTCACGTGGGCGGGCGCTGGCGCGACCTTTGGCGGGCCGTGGATCAGTTCGGCCAGTTGATCGATTTCCGCCTCACAGCGCGGCGGGATGCCAGGGCAGAAGGGCATTTCTGCGCCAGGCGCGAGAGACCGTGCGGTGCTATCCGTCCCTTGCGATCATCACCGACAAGGCGCGGTGCTATGCAAAGGTGATCGGTGAGATCAACGGCCAGCGCGGGCCTGAGGACGCTATCCGCCACATTGACCGCAAGTATCTGAACAATCGGATCGAGAGTGTTCATGCCGCACTGAAGCAGCGGTTGCGTTCCATACGGAGGTTCTAGACACTGGCCGGAGCCAAGGCCGCGCTCGCCGGCATCGAAACCTTCCGCACATTTCGGAAAGGCCAATTCGAGAATTGTGATACCGGGGTGATCAACGAGATCGCCTTCGTCGCCAATCTGTTCCCGGTGGCTGCATGATCGGAGCGCGACAACGACGACCGCAGCGACGCTCAGATGTCAATGCAAGGAGCCCCATCAGGCTCCTGTCCAGCGTAGTACTACGCAATTGCGAGGCCTATCCGTAGATAGTTATGACTTTGGCGGATTTTTCCGGCGCGATCGGTTTTTCTTCAAGAACGTTTCTATCGTGATCGCCGGTGGTGGGAAGCTCATGAAGAGGGACGGGAGAAACGCGTTATCACGAAGCCGTAGGGATCGGGTTTCCGAAATTGATCTGGATGACCCCCGTTCATACCTGACCTGATGAAGAATTTCGGGTGAACGATCAGCGAGGTCTGCAGGATGGACGTGAACAAGCTTCTCGAAGGGTTTCTCGGCGCGAAAGGTGGCGCAGGTGCGAGAGTGGGCGCCCCGGACAGGGCTGCCGGATCGGGCCTGCCCTCGGGGCTCATCGGGGGCGCTGCTGCGGGAGGGCTTATCGCGCTGCTGGCCGGCTCGAAGAAGGGCCGCAAGCTCGGCGGCAAGGCGATCAAGTACGGCGGGCTCGCAGCCGTCGGCGGGCTGGCGTATAAGGCCTATTCAGACTGGCAGGCGCAGAAGACCTCGGGCACCGAGCCCGATCCTCTCGGGCTTCCAAAACCCTCACCCGAGAGCGGCTTCGATCCCGAGAACGACCGCGACGCGCGGGGGGACGATTTTCGGCTGGTCCTCATGCGCGCGATGATCTCCGCGGCGCAGAGCGACGACCACGTAGACCAGGAAGAGCATGGTCGCATCCGGGAGCAGGTCGCGGCTTTTGATCTGGGACCGACCGAGAAGGCGGCGCTCTACGATTACTTCTCGGAACCGGCGGAACCGGCGGCCATCGCAGCGCTGGCCCGGACCGAGGCGCAGAAGGCGGAAATCTACCTTGCCTCGGCGCTCTGCATTGACCCCGACACTCCCGAAGAACAGCAGTACATGCGCGCATTGGCGACAGAGCTGCGGCTGCCGGACGGGCTGCGGGGACATCTCGACGCCGAGGCCGCCGCCGCCCGGCAGCAGATGGCCTGAGCGTAAAGCGCGGCATCGCCGGGCAGGCAGCGTTTTCCACGTCTGCCCGGGCAGGGGTCAATCGGGCGCGTGCAGCTCGACGCTGGCGCCGCGCAGGTTGAACGCCTCGAGCCGCACCTCGCGGCCGGTATGCGCAAGGATCGTCATGCTGGCCGGGCCGACGGGGATGATCTTCGAGGGCCTTAGCCCCAGCGCGACGTCCAGTGCGGCGCGGATCACCCCGCCGTGGCAAACGACGAGCGCGGTTTCGGAGGAAGCCTCGAAGGCCTTGGTCAGCGCACCTTCGACCCGCTGCCGGAAGTCGGCCCAGGGCTCGGCACCGGGCGGCGTGTGGGTGCCCGCTCGCCAGCCAAGATACGCCTCGGGGGCCTCGGCACGGATCTCCGCGATCTGCCGCCCCTCCCAATCGCCAAGCGCTTGCTCGCGCAGGGCGGAAATCGGCTCGGCTCCGGCATGGCCGAGCAATGCCGCCGTCTGCTGCGCCCGGCTGAGAGTGGACGTCCATGCGCGGTCCGGCCCCAGCGAGGTGACCAGAGGCGCAAGCGCGCGCGCCTGTGTCTCGCCAGCGGCGGTCAGCGCGATGTCGGTCTGCCCCTGCAGGCGTCGCATCGCGTTCCATTCGGTTTCGCCGTGGCGGACGAGTAGCAAGCGTTTCAAGGTCAACGGTCTCCTTGCGGGAAAATGGTCGGGATGTGTTGGGGAAGAACAAAGCAGAAGCTCTCGGGCAGCTTCGCGTCACGCGGGACGGAGGCGGTCAGCCTCAGGCTGTCATCGACCTGACCGGTCACCAGCAGCCGCCCCGCCATCGGGATGACCTCGAGCCGCTGTGCCTTGACGCAGGCGCGGTCGCGCAACGGTGCCGTCGCGATTTCGAGGTTCTCGGCGCGGACCAGCGCCTCTCCACTGCGTCCGGCGAGGGCCGGGTCGGGAAGTCGTCCGAACCAGGCACCGGCGCGCACCGGGATGAGGTTCGCCGCCGGAGTGCCGACGAAGCGCGCGACAAAGGCGCTGGCCGGATGGTCGAGAAGCTCCATCGGCGGGCTGAACTGCTCGATCCGGCCGCGGTTCAGCACCGCGACATGGCTGGCGAGTGTCACCGCCTCGACCTGATCGTGGGTGACATAGACCGAGGTCGCGCCGGTCTCGGCGTGCAGCCGCGCCAGTTCGTGCCGCATTTCGACCCGGAGCGCGGCATCGAGGTTTGACAGCGGCTCGTCGAAGAGCATGACCCTGGGCCGGGGCGCGATCATCCGTGCCAGGGCCACGCGCTGCTGCTGCCCGCCCGAGATCTCGGCGGTGTAGCGCCCCGCGAGATCGCCTATCCCCATCATCTCGAGCGCCTCGGAGACGCGCTTGCCGCGCTCCGAGGCGGCCATGCCGGCCACCTTCAGCGGCCAGTCGACATTGCCCGCCACGGTCATGTGCGGCCATAGTGCGTAGGACTGGAACACCAGCCCCGCGCCGCGTTTCTCGGCGGGCAGAGACAGGCGCGCACCGTCGGCGACCAGCGTGTCGCCGAAGCGGATCGTTCCGCCGCTCGGCTGTTCGAGCCCGGCCAGCATCCGCAGCATGGTGGACTTGCCGCAGCCCGAGGGGCCGAGCAACACCAGGAAGGCGCCCTCCGGCACCGCGAGCGAGACGTCGCGAACCACCGGGCCGGAGCCGTAGTCCTTGCAAAGTGCGTCGATGGAGATCATGGGCGTCGTCCCTTGAGAAGCTGGGCCAGCGCCGTTGCTGCAATCGACACGGCGAGGATTATGAGCGTGATGGCGTTGGCGAATTGCTGGAACCCGTCCGAGGCGTAGCGGTAGGACAGCACCGAGAGCACCGGCGTGTCGGGGGTGTAGAGCAGCGCGACGATGGCCAGATCGCCGACCACGTTGACGAAGACCAGCAGCGCGCCGGCAATGATCCCCTTGGCCGCAAGCGGCAGGGTGATCGCGCCGATCCGGTGCAGGAAGCCGGCGCCGGTCATCCGGGCGGCCTCGTCGATGTCCCCCGAGATCTGCGCCACCGTCGCGCGCCCGGTCTGCACCGCGAAGGGCAGCGAGGCGGCGGTGAGCGCCAGTCCCAGCAGAAGCGGCGTGCCGTAGAGACCGGGCAGTGGGCCGATCCCGGCGCCGTAGATGGCGATGAAAGCAGCACCGAAGGCGATCCCGGGCAGCAGCATCGGCAGGAAGGACAGCTGGCTCACCGCCTCGGTCAGCACCCGCAGCCGCGGGCCGGTCAGCACGACGGCGGCCAGAAGGCCGATGGCCACGGCGGCGATGGCGACGGCAAGGCCGAGCCCAAGGGTGATCCACAGCGCCTTGACGATCTGCGGGTTGCGCAGGATCCCCTCCTGCCCGCGGGCAAAGCCCGGGTCCGCGGCGCCGATCCAGAAATGCAGTGTCCAGTCCGAAAAGAGCGCGCTGCTCTGCGGCGCGAGGCTGGCGGCCACCAACAGCAGGATCGGCCCCAGCGTGGTGATGAAGCAGATGCCGAGAGCCGCCCAGCACAGCGGCCAGCGCGCCCGGCCCAGCTTCATGCGGTGCCGCCGCGCGCCCTTGCCCGAGATCGTGGCGAAGCGGCGGCGCCCGGCAAGTAGCCGGTTGCCCGCCGCGAGGAAGGCGGCGGAGACAAGGATCAGCAGCAGCGCCAGCACGTAGCCGCGCTCGGTCTGGCCGATCTCGATCATGCCGAAGAGCCTTGTCGAGAGGGTCTGCATCCGCACCGGCAGGCCCATCAGCGCGGGCGCCGCGAAGTTCGACACGGCGGCGGCGAAGGCCAGCGAGGCCCCGGCCAGCAGCGCCGGCGTCACCATCGGCAGCACAATCCCCGCGAGGATGCGGCGGCGTGGCGCCCCGGTCATCACGGCCGCCTCGAGCGCATCGCCGCTGAGCGCGGCCAGCGCGGCGCTGAGGACAGTGAACACCAGCGCGTAGTATTGCGCGATCAGCACGAAGAGGGTGGGGATCATCCCCCAGGCCAGCCAGTCGGGACTGTCGACCCCGAGCCCGGCCAGCAGCCCGGTGCTGCCGCCAGTGCGGCTGTTGCGAAAGAGGCTCGACCAGGCCAGCGCCGTGGCGAAACTGGGGATCATGAAGGGCAGGGTGGCCAGCACCGCCAGCGTGCGGCGCAGTGGCACATCGGTCAGCACCACCAGCCAGGCGAGAAAGCCGCCGATCAGCACCGAGCCGAGCGCGGTGCCGAGCCCCAGCAACAGCGTGTTGCCGAGCGGAATCCACGTCAGGTTGCGCGACAGCCGGCTGAACAGCGCGTCGTGCCAGGCGGGGCTGCCGAGAGTGTCGGCGGCGATCGCCAGCAGCGGTGCGGCGACGAGCAGGGTCAGCACGAGCAGGACCACGAGGGTCGGGGCGAGGCCCTTGGGAAAGGTCATGGAAAGCTCCGGCAAGAAGCGGGCCCGAGCTGCATCCTGCAGGGGCCCGCTTCGCTGGTTTGGAAGGAGGGAGTTACTGCAGCGTCAGGATCAGGTCAGCAACGGCGGCACGGATTTCCGCCGTGGCCTCCGGGTTGATCCGCCAGCCGGTGAAGTCTTCGAGCGCGATCGCTTCGGGGTGCGGGGTGATGTCGCTGCGCGTGGCCCAGTCGCCGGCCACGTAGAAGGGCGCGAAGCCCGCGCCGCCGGTCTCGCTGTCGTCGCCCATCAGGAAGTCGATGGCGAGACGCGCCGCGGCAGGGTGCTGCGGCGCTGCGGTGAGCGCCAGAACGGCGGGGAAGACGATGCCGTTCGACGGCGCGACCTCGTTCGCCACCTGCAGGGCCCAGCCTTCGTCGGCGTTGTCGCGGCGGTCCGAGTAGCTGGTGAAGCCGAGCGGTGCGTTTTCCTGCCCCACCGCGCCGATGGCGGCGTTGACATCATCGGTCGAGCCGACCAGCACCACATCGTTGGCGAAGAGGTCGGCGATGAATTGCTCGCCAGCATTGGCCAGCCCGTCCTCAACGGTGATCGCGGTGCCGAACTCGGCCTCGTAGGCCGCAGCCATCTCGTCGGCGCGCAGCACGATCTCGGTCATCAGGTCAAGGTAGTCGCCGCGCTGCAGCGGATCGACCATCACAACCTTGCCGGCCCATTCGGGGCGCGTGAGATCCCACAGGCTGTCGACGGGCGCGCCCTCAGGATAGCTCTCCTCGTTGTACATCAGCACCTTGGTCGAAAGGCGCTGCGCGAGGAGAGGCGACTTGAACTCTGTAGGCACGCGGTCCGCCACGCGCGGCGGCACATAGTCGGCGAGCAGGTCCTTTTGCAGCAGCTCGGTCATCACCACCGGCGTGTCGGACACGTAGATGACATCGGCGACGGTCTGGCCTGCCTCGGCCTCAGCCTTCAGCCGGGCGATCTGTTCGGTCGAGGACAGGTCGTAGCCGATCATGTCGATGCCCGGATAGGCGGCCTCGAAGGCCTCTTCCACGCGGCCGATCCGGCTGGTGAAAGAATAGACAATCACGCTGCCCTCGGCCTCGGCGTGCGGCAGCAGCTCTGCCACGGTGAGGCCGTCAAGGTCCTGTGCCGCGGCGGGCAGGGCGAGCGTGCTGGCGGCGACGGCCGACAAGGTCAGTACGGGGAGGGAAATTCGCATTTGGAGCCTCTGAGTGGGTGCGTCTCAAAGGCCTTGTAGGATTATCGTGCAAAGAAAATATGACATGCAAGAAAACTTGCAGAGATTTTCGCGCCTCTTATTTTTCGCCATCCTGTTCAAAGGCGGCAATCAGACGGCTGAGATCGGACAGCGAGGACAGGGCTTCGCTACGCCTGCCGAGTGCGAGGATCAGGGCATTGAGGATCAGCATCGGCACGGTGAGCGTCTGGAAACCCTCGGGAACGCCGGTGCGCGGCGCGGCGAGGATCTGGTCTGCGGCGGGGCGCAGCACCGGGCCGATCTCGTCGGCCAGCACCAGCGTCCGAGCCCCAACCTCGGCGGCACGACCCATCAGCGCCGCATATCCGGGTGGCTGGCGGCGAAAGGCAAAGAGGATCACCGCATCCGAGCCGCGCAGGGCGAGCGCCCCCTCGGCAAGGTCGCGGGCGCTGCCTTGCAGACGCCGGGCATCGAGCGACATGCGGCGCAGCCGGCGCTCGGCCTGCTCGGCCAGCACGCAGGCATTGCCATGGGCGAAGAGGAACACCCGCCGGCCGGTGAGCAGGTCGGCGGCATCGGCAATCTGCGCAGCGCTTATGTGATCGGTGAGCCCGCTCAGCGAGGCGATCTCGAGCCCGATGAGGTGGTGCAGCGGGTCGGCTCCGGCCTCCTTGAGCGTGCTGGCCATGCGTGCCGCCGGCTCGCCGCCGAGATAGGTGTGCTGAAGGGCACGACGGAAGGCAGCATAGCTGTCGTAGCCCAGCTTGCGGGCGAGCCTCGAGCACGTCGCCTCGTGCAGCCCGGCGCGGTCGGCAAAGGCGGCGGCCGAGAGCAGGGCGACGTCGCGCGGCGCCTTGATGAGCTCGGCCACCAGCCGTTCCTCGGATTGGGTCAGATCGACCGCACGGTCCTGGATGCGGGACATCAGATCGGACGATTGCGACACGGCCGCGCTCCTTCAGGCTGGCTTCACAAGGCGCACGCTCCGGCACCCCTGAATGGCCCTAGCGCAAATCCGGCGGCGATCACAGCCCGAGCGCAGCGGGGGATACAGATGCCGGATCCGCGCGCCACTATATCGCGCAATCTCAGGATCGTTCCACGCATTCGCTCTTGGAATGAAAACCTGATGCCGGTCCCCGGCGGGCCCGGCATTCGTTGGTTTCCTGCGCCTAACTCAATCAGACGGCAGAGGCTCAACTGCGTGACCAGAGGCCATCTTCGGTCTCCAGTGGGTCGCCGGGTCAGTAGAGACCGAGCAAGTATCCCACCGCCATCAGGATCAGCGAATACACCCACATGGTCACGATCGAGTAGCGGATGTGTCGTCCGATCTCTGCTCGGGCAAGGCCGAGCGCCAGCCACATTGCGGGAGAGAACGGGCTGATGAAAGTGCCGACGATATTTCCGATGACCAGCGCGTGGACCGTCGATGCGGGGTCGATCCCTGCTGGTTCGGTAATCTGCAGCACGATGGGAAGCAGGCCGAAATAGTATGCATCGGTCGAGAGGATGAGCTCGATCGGCAAGGCGACGAGGCCGAGCAGCAGGTGCAGAATACCGACCGCGCCTTCCGGCAACACACCGACCAGCGCCTCTGCCATCGCACGCAGCATACCGCTGCCATCGACAATGCCAAGGAAGCTGCCCGCTGCGAGAATGATCGCCCCCATGAGCAGGGCCGAGTCCGCGTGGGCGCGGATGCGGTCCATTTGCATCGACACGTCAGGGTAGTTGATGACCATCAGCACCCCGAGGCCGATCATGAACACATAGGCCGCCGGCAGAATGCCGCTGACCAGCGTGGCGATCACGCACATGAAGATCACCGCGTTGACCCACAGGAGCTTCGGACGCAGCAGGCCCGCTTCCTGTTCGGTGAGTTCGTGTCCGTCCTCGAAAGCGCCAAGTTCGGTTCGGCTGTGATGGGCTTGCTCAAGGGAGGTGCCGTCCGCGGCGGCCATGGCGGCTTCTGCAGAGCCCGCGGCGGCAATGCGTTTCCGCTCGCGCAGCCCGTAGAGCGCGGCAATCACCAGCAGCACCACAAGCCCGGTCAGCTGCACCGGGATCAGCGGGCGCCAGAGGTCGGTGACCTCAAGGCCAGTGACGGCTGCGGCCCGGCCGAGCGGGCCGGCCCAGGGCAGCATGTTTGCCATGCCGGCGCCGGTGGCGAGCAGCATGAGCATCAGGTACCGGCTCATCCCGAGACGCGCGTAGAGCGGCAGCAGCGCCGGGACGGTCAGCAGGAAAGTGGTGGCCCCGGCACCGTCGAGATGCGCACAGACGCCGATCAGCGCCGTGCCGATGGCGACATAGACAACGTTGCCGCCGGTGAGCCGGATCAGCCCGTTGATGATTGGCCGGAACAGCCCGGTGTCCTGCATTACCCCGAAGAAGACGATGGCGAAGACGAACATCGTCGCCACCTGCATGACCCGCCCGATGCCGGTCTGGAAGAACTCGCTGATCTCGGCGGGCCCGAAGCCGGCGACAAATGCACCGATCAGGGGCACGAGGGTCAAGGCGACGATGGGCGATGCGCGGCGTGACAGCAGCAGCGCGACCACGGCCACGACGATGACAAGTCCGAGAACTGCGAGCATTCCTTCTCCTCCTCAGGATACCATTGGATACCGTTGCGGAGGACTGGGGCCGGAACGCCGGATATGTCCAGAGAGCCGGTAGGGATCGGGGCCATTGGTCAGGCTGGAGTCAGGTGTCAGTCAGGACTTGGTCAGGAAACTCTCTTCTGGGTTGAATCCGACCTATGGCGTGATGGACCTAACCCAGTCGGCGAGAAAGCCTTGGCGTTTCATCCGGTCCTGCCAGAGCAGCATCCCCGGGCCGGGCTGGAGAGTCAGAAGGCTCGCGCGTTCGGTGGAGCTCAGCCAGTCGGGGCCGGTGAGCGGGGCGAGCCCCGGGGCACGGGCAAGCGCGGCTTGCCCGGCAGGGGCCAGCAGGAATTCGATGAAGCGCGCCGCGGCCTCGGGCTGGGTGGCATCACGGCTGATGAAGGCGGTCCGCGGAACGGCAAGATTGTAGTCCTCGAGCAGCAGTATCTCGGCCCGCTCGTCCGCTGAGACGAGGGCCGCCGCGTAGGAGCCCAGCACACCGGTCGCGAGGAGGATCTCACCCTCGGCCACGGCGCGGACCATGTCGGCGGTGGTCTCGAAGAGCTGTGTGCCGGTATGGCCCATGATCTCGGTCAGCCGGGCGTGGTCCGGCCCCAGGGTCGCGGCCTGCGCCGACAGCAGGTAGCCGATCCCCGAGCGGCGGATGTCGTAGGTGCCCAGCCGGCCCGCGAAAACCGCCGGGTTGTCGCGGATCAGGTCGGCGAGCCCGGCGTGGCTGCGTGGGCGCGGCAGCGCCGCGAAGGCCGCAGGGTTCAGCACGATCACCTCCGGCTCGAGGGTGAAACCGAAGAGCTCGCCGCGCCAGTTGGCGGCGCTCTCTGCCTGCACAGCGCGGCGGGGGAGGGGCCTTGCAAGCCCTTCGTTGACCAGTTGTACCTGCAGGTCGAGCGCCGGGCTGATGACCACATCGGGCGCCGCTCCTCCCGGCCCGCTCGCAAGGACAGCGCTGTAGAGCGCCTGCGTGTCGAAATCGCGGTACCGGAAGGAGATGTCGGGATGCGCATCGCGGAACGCGTCGAGGATCGGCGCGATGATCTGGGCATCTGTGGCAGACCAGATGGTCAGCGTTGCATCGGCACGGGCGGCGCCGGGAAGAGCTGCGCCCAGGACGAGCGGCGCAGCGGCAAGGAGGAGGAGCGCATCCCTCCGCGACGGCCCGCCTTGCGGTGCCGGTGATGCTCCGGGGAAGGTCACCGTCACGGCCAGCCCGCCCGAAGCTGCCGTGTCGATGGTCAGTTCGGCGTCGTGCGCCTGAGCCACCTCGGCGACGATGGCCAGGCCGAGACCCGAGCCTCCGGTTGCGCCGCTGGCGCGGAAGCGCTCCAGCACCCGGAGCCGCTCCTCCTCCGCCAGTCCGGGGCCGGTGTCGGAAACCCGAAGCGCGATGCTGTCTGCGGAGACCAACGCGAGAGTGACGGTCACCCCGACGTTGGCTCCACCGTGCTGGACCGCGTTCTCCAACAGGTTGCGCAGGGCCTCGCGCAGGCTGACCGGATCGCCCAGGATCGTCGGGGCGGGCTCCGGCAGAGCGTCTTCGAAGGACAGGTCCATCGCGGCGAACTGCGGCGCGGCGAGCACCTCGACCAGTACCTCCCGTACCAGAGCGCGCAAATCGAGCGCCTGTGCCGGCTGTGCCTCGGCGCGGTGGATCACCATGGCGTGCGACAACAGCTGGTTTGTGAGCCGCATCGTTCGGGCTGACTGGGACCGGGCGCGTGCCAACCGCTCGCGGACATCCGCCAAGCTCGCCGCTTCGCTGGCCATTTGCACTTCCGCGTCCACCGCGTTGATCCCCGTGCGCATCTGATGCGCCACATCGGCGATGAAACGCTCGCTCCGCCTCTGCATGGCAGTGAGCCGCGACATGAAGCCATTGAGCGCTTTGACCAGCCCCGCCACTTCCCTCGGAGAGGGCCCGTCGAGCGGGCCGAGATCGTCAGGGTGCCGGGCCTCAAGGTCGTGGCTCAGACCGCGCAGGGGGGCAAGTGCCCGCCGCGCGGCCAGCGGAACCAAGGCGAGGCAGAGCACCGCCACAGCGGTCAGCGTGAGGGCACTCCAGCCAAAGGCGCGCAGCGCATCTGCGTCCCGCGCGAGACGGGTCTGGCCGAGTTGCAAGGTGACCCATATCTCGCCCTGTTCGGTCAGCAAGGCCCTCGACTGGACGAGGAACCGCACGGGCTCGCCGGACCATGTGGCGGTGTATAGGTAAGGTTCGGACGACATTGTCCTCTTGGGCATCGGCAGTCGCGGGTTTCCGGTCAGTTCCTCTCCGGCCCTGCTGTGCACGCGGTAGAAAACCCGGTCGTCAGGCGCGAAGGCCAAGGTGTCGAAGGCCGCCGCCGGCAGATCGACCCAGAGCCGCGGGTCGCCGGTTTCGTCCGGGCGCATCTGTACCCGCTCCAGCATGGAAAGCGCCGCGCTCCGCAGCAGCCGGTCGTAGGTCTGGTCAGCCCGCAGCCCGCTTTCGGCGTAGGAAAATGCGAGGAGCAAGAGGTAAACGGCCCCGACCCCCGCGCAGAGCAGGCCGAACAGGCGGCGCGAGAGTGACCCGCGCGCGGGGTGCCGGACATGTCCCGGCTCAGGCCTCATCATCGAGGCGCGCCATATAGCCGAGGCCGCGGAAGGTCTGGAGCCGGACCGGCGTGCCCTCCAGCTTGCGCCGGAGCCGCGCCACGAATTGTTCGATGGAGTTGAGATTGGGCGCTTCGTCGAAGGTGTAGAGACGGTGCGCGACCTCTTCCTTGGTCAGAACCTTGCCGAGGTGATCGAGGAAGATCTCCAGAAGCTGCAACTCCCGGGCTGGCATCACGATGTCGCGGCCCTCGAAGGTGGCGCGGCGCGCGGCGCGGTCGTAGGAAAACCCCCGGCACGTGACGACGTTCTGCGCGCGCCCCGCACGGCGGCGTCCGAGCATCCTGCAGCGCGCCGCCAGTTCACCGAGATCCACCGGCTTGACGAGAAAATCGTCTGCGCCGGTGTCAAGCCCGAGGATGCGGTCATCAACCTCGCTCCGGGCGGTGAGGATCAGCACCGGCGTGTCGTCGCCGGAGAGCCGCATCTCGCGCAAGACCTCGAAGCCACTGCGGCCCGGTAGGTTGACGTCGAGCAGGACGAGGTCGAATTCCTTGTGTCCCAGCAGCGCATAGGCGCGGCCACCGTCGGATTCGACGTCGACGCTGTGACCATCTCGGCCCAGCCGCACCGCGACGGTGGCGGCGAAATCCTCGTGATCTTCGACAAGCAGAATGCGCATGAGGCGACATAGCCACATGCATCTGCCGGGAACAATGATCCGCGCGCGGCGACGGGGTCACTTCGGCGTTTGATCGAGAAACCGCAGCTGTCTCGGCTCGCGTCGATTTCCGATCGTATCGCAGGCCGCTCAGACCTCTCCGAAGGGCCACGGCCCCGGCACGTGCCCGACCGGGACCTGCATCGAGGTGAAGCCCTGTTCGCTCGAGTGGGAAATCAGGGTCAGCGCGCCCGGTTCGAGCGCGAGGCAGTTCTCGGCACCCGGGCGACGATCCAGATGCACGGCGTGGCACGGGGCCGGGACGATTTGGCACGGCACGCGGCCGATCTGTGCGAAGGCAGTGCGATGCACGTGGCCCGAGATCATCCGAACCGGCCCGGGGTGCGCCTCGAGCCGCGCCATAAGCGCTGCGCCGTCGTGCAAATTGTCGGCGTCCATCGCCGCGATGCCCGAGGCCATCCACGGGTGGTGCGTCGCGACCAGCGCTGGCCGCGTGCCGATCCGCGACAGCGCGGCGTCTAGGAAGGCGAGGCCCTCGTCACCCAGCTCTCCATGATGCGCACCTTCGCGCAGGGTATCGAGCGCGATCAGCTCCCAGTCGCCGAAGCTGCGCTGCCAGTTCACCTCGCCGCTTGCCGGAAGCCAGTCAGCCCCCGCGAAGACCGAGCGCATCGGCCCGCGACGGTCGTGATTGCCGGGGATCGCCCACCAGGGCAGGGCGAGCCGCTGCATCATGGTGGCGAAGCGGCGATACTCTTCCTCGGTGCCGAAATCGGTCAGGTCGCCGGTCACCAGAACGCCCTCGACCGGACCGAGTTCGGGCAGGCGCGTGTTGATCGTAGTGATCGCGGACATCAGGGCGGCGGCGGTGTCGGAATGGCCGTAGGCGAGGGCACCCTCGGCCACGATATGCGTGTCGGACAGGATGATGATGGAGGTCATGGGGGGTCTTTCGATCAGGCCGCGGCGGGCAGGGTCAGGATCGCGTGCGGCGGAATGGACAGCCGTACGGTCTCGCCGGGGCGGGGGGCGCTGTGGCCGTGGTGCAGGGCGAACAGCGGCGCGGGGCCGGTGGTGGTCAGCTTGATGCGATAGTGGGTGCCAAGGAAGGTGACCGCGTCGACGGTGGCGGGCAGGGGCCCCGCATCGTCGAGCGCGATGTCTTCGCCGCGGACCCAGGCGGTGTTTCCGTCAGCCGGCCGCGCCAGGGGCAGGACCGCCCCGTCGAGGAGCAGCCGGTCTCCTGCGATCTCCCCGCCGAGCGGCATCGCGTTGCCGACGAAGCGGGCGACAAAGGCGTCGGCGGGTTGGCGGTAGAGCGCCTCGGGCGCGCCGACCTGCAGCACGTTTCCCATGCACATGACAGCGACACGGTCAGCGATGGCCATGGCCTCGTCCTGGTCGTGGGTGACGAAGACGGCGGTGATGCCGACGGCGCGCAGCAAGTCCGCCAGTTCGTCGCGCAAGTCGGTGCGGAGAGCCGCGTCCAGTGCCGAGAGCGGCTCGTCGAGCAACAGGACCCGCGGGCGTGGCGCGACGGCGCGGGCCAGGGCCACGCGCTGGCGCTGGCCGCCGGAGAGCGCGGTGATCGCGCGCTCGGCGTAGGGCTGCAGGCGGCACAGGGCGATCACCTCCTCGACCCGCGCGGTGATCTCGGCGCGCGGCAGCCCGGCCATCTTCAGCCCGTAGCCGATGTTGCCGCGCACCGACATGTTGGGAAACAGCGCGTAGTTCTGGAAAACCATGCCGATCTTGCGCCGCTCGACCGGAAGCCGCGTCACATCCTCGCCGTTGAAGCTGAGCGTGCCGCCCGCATCGGCGGCCTCGAGTCCGGCGATGATCCGCAGAAGCGTGGTCTTGCCGCAGCCGGAGGGGCCGAGCAGCGAGAGGATCTCGCCCTCGGCGATCTCCAGCGACGTGGGGTTGAGGGCACGGGTGCCGTCCGGAAAGGTCTTGGCAACCTGTGAAAGCGTCAGGGTCATCGGAACATCCTCTGGGCGCGGGAACTGGCCCATTGCATTGCCAGCAGCAGCGGCACGATCATCACGAAGAAGACCAGCGTGTAGGCCGAGGCGATCTCGAGCCGCATGGAGGCGTAGCTGTCGGCCAGCCCCACCGGCAGGGTTTTCAGGAACGGGGTGTGCAGCATCCACGTGAGGTTGAACTCGCCGATCGACAGGGTGACCACCGTCAGTCCGCCTGCAAGGATGCCGGGCAGCGCATTGGGCACGACCACATCCACGAAGCGACGCCACGGGCCAGCGCCCAGCGTGGCGGCGCTTTCCTCGAGGCTCTTGAGGTCGATCGCCGCCAGAACGGCGAGCACGGCACGCAACATGAAGGGCAGCGTGTAGAGCACGTGGCCGACGAGAATGAAGCTCCAATGGGCGCGGAACCCCTGCAGGCTGCCGTAGAGCTGCAGCAGCGCCAGCGCCAGCGCGAGGCCGGGGATGGCGAGGGGCAGCGAGACGAATTCCTCGATCACCCGCGACCAGCGGCCGGGCCTGCGCGCCAGCGCATAGGCGGCCGGCACGCCGATCACGGCGGTCACCACGAGGCAGGCCAGCGCCAGCCAGATCGACAGGAAGATGCTGCCGGAATAGAGCGACCAGACCTCGGCCACCCATTTCAGCGTCAGCCCCGAAGAGAGCCCGCGGAAGTAGTTCGCGGTGACCCCGGCCAGCACCGACTGGATCGTCGGGACCAGCAGGAAGGTGCAGGCCAGAAGGGTGACGGAGAGCTGCAATAGCTTGGTGATCCGCATCTCAGCCCCCTGCCGCGATGGTGCCGCCGGAGAGGCTGCGCGCGGCGAGCAGAAGTCCCCAGGTGACAAGGCCGAGCACCACTGAAAGCGCTGAGGCCATGGCGAAATTCGCCGACAGGGTGAACTCGGTGTAGATCACCATCGGCAGCACATCGATGTCGGTGGCCAGCGTGAAGGCGGTGCCAAAGGCCCCCATGGCGGTGGCAAAGGCGATCGCCCCGGAGGCGATCAGCGCCGGGCGCAGCGCCGGCAGCAGCACGTCCCATGTCACCCGCCATGCGGGCGCGCCGAGGGTGCGGGCGGCCTCTTCGAGCGCGGGGTCGAGCTTTTCCGCGGCGGCCATGACCGTCAGCAGGACGCGCGGAATGGAGAAGTAGAGATAGCCGAGAAAGAGCCCGAAGGACGAATAGGCGAACACCGTGTGTCCGGGGGTGAGCTGGTTGACCAGCCCCTGACGCCCGGCGAGCAGGATGATCATGAAGCCGACGACGACCCCCGGGAAGGCCAGCGGCAGGGTCAGCACCGACAGCAGCAGGCTGCGGCCGGGGAAGCGGTTGCGTTGCAGGAAGAGTGCCGCCGTGGTGGAGATCGCCAGCGCCGCGAGGGTCACCGCCGCCGAGATCCAGATTGTCTGCAAAAGGGCCGAGATATAGCGCGGCGTCTGCAGGATCTGCCAGTAGACCCCCCAGCCGGCCTCGCCCGAGGCGGCGCCAAGGATCAGCCGTACGAGCGGCAGCGCCAGAAAGGCCAGCGCAAAACTGATCAGCGGCAGCAGGCAGGCGAAAGTGAAGAAGCGTATGGACATGTGGGACTTTCGGGCCATTGGCCCGCTTGGGAACGTTTCGGGCCTTCGGCCCGCTCGGGGAAAATTCGGAGCCGCCCGGGAGCGGCTCCTGCGGTATGTCGGCCCGGAGGAGCTGATCTCCCCCGGGCGCGGCATCACTTCACGTCCGACAGGTAGCGCTCGCCAAAGGCCTGCTGGACCGCCTCCATCTTTGCGTAGTCGACCGCGACCGCGCGCTCGTATTCGGAGGCGGGCAGGAACTTCGCGGCGACTTCTGCGGGCAGCTCGACCGGGCGGGCGGGCTGCAGGTAGGCGTTGGTCCAGATCGCCTGACCCTCGTCCGAAAGGATGAAGTCGAGGACCTTCTTGCCGGTCTCGGCGTGGGGCGCATCGGCCACGAGGCCCATCACATAGGGCACGCGAACCGAGCCTTCGCAGGGCAGGACGAACTCGAAGTTGCCGTCTTCCTGGTATTTGGCGCGATAGGCGTTGAAGTCATAGTCGAAGAGGATCGGGATCTCGCCCGAGACGACGCGCGCGTAGGAGGTCTGCTTGGGCACCATCGGATCGTTCTGAGCCAGCTCGGAGAAGTACTTGATGGCCGGGTCGAAGTTGTCGAGGTCACCGTCGAAGGCGAGATTGGCGGCCACGGCGGCCGCATAGCCGACAAAGGCCGACGACGGGTCGAGATAGCCCACCATTCCGCGATACTCGGGCTTGGTCAGATCGGCGAAGCACTGCGGCACGGGCGCGCCGCCGAGCGCGTCGACGTTCACGAAAAAGCCGATGGTGCCGTAGTGGACGGCAACCCACTTGCCCTCGGGATCCTTGAGCCCCTCGGGGACGTCATCGAAGCCCTCGGGCTTGTAAGGCTGCACCAGCCCCTCGACAGCGGCCTTGATGCCGGTGGTGACGCCGTAATAGGCCACGTCCGCCACCGGGTTGTCGCGCTCGGCGACCAGCTGCGCGAAGGTCTGGCCGGAGTTCTTGTTGTCATGCGGCATCTGCACGCCGATCTCGCTGTCCAGCGCGTCCAGCATCGAGGACCAGTCCGCCCACTCCGGCGGGCAGTTGTAGCACACGGCGTCTTCGGCCGCGGCAGGGTTCGCGAGGAAGGGCGTCGCAAGAGCAATTGCCACCATGGCAACACGGGCGGTATGAGACATCTGTTCGTCCTGTCAGGTTCGTTTGAGAGATGGATTTTGGTCGGGATGGGCTGACGGCGATCGGGTGGCTGCCCGGTCGTCGTCGCGATCCTCCGCCGGTGCGGCAAGCGTCGCGCCGGGACGGAAGGTGAAGGGCAGGGGGGCCGGCTGCTCCGGCGTTTCTCCCCGCAGCATGGCAAGAAGCAGGCGGGCTGCTTGACGGCCCATGGCTTCAGGATCGGTCTCGACCGTTGTGAGCGGCCGGTCCAGGTGACGCCCGATCTCGATCCCGTCGAATCCGACCACCGACAAATCCCGCGGCACCCGCAGCCCCAGCTCGCGCGCAGCGCGCTGCAGCGCGATCGCGAGGAAGTCGTTGGAGGCGAAGATCGCGGTGAGATCGGGGTGGGCCGCAAGCGTCCGGGCGAGGGCATCCGGGCTGGCGGCCTCGGCTTCCGAGACCTCGACGAGCACCGGCGCGGCCATGCCGAGCTCGGCGCAGCCCTGGGTGAAGCCGGTGAACCGCGCGCGGGAGCGGTCCGAGGTCGAGAACCTGAGCGCGAGAAAGCCGGTGGCACGGTGACCGGCGGCGGCGCATTGGCGCGCGACCTCGCGGGCGGCGGCGGCATTGTCGACATGTGCCGACAGCAGGCCGGCGCGCGGGTCGTGAAACATCAGGACGGCGGGAATGTCCCTTGTGCGCGCGGCCCCCAGGGCGGGGCTCTCCTCGGGGGCAACCATGGTGACGATCAGCCCGTCCACCTGCTTGGCGGTCAGCACCCCGAGCGCCTCGGCGTCGCGGGCCGGATCGTAGGTCGAACTGGCGATGAGGCATTGGTAGCCAGCATCGCGCAGCTCTTCCTGCGTGCCCTGCACGGCCTCGGCAAATACCGGGTTCGCAAGCGACGGCACCAGCACGCCTACCGTCATCGACCGGCTGCTCTGCAGTGCGCGCCCGATCGCGGAAAAGGAAAACCCCAGCTCTGCGGCGGCGCGCTCGACCCGTTCCCGGCTGTCGGCGCTGGTGGCGCCGGAGCGGTTCAGCACGCGGCTGGCGGTGGCCACACCGCAGCCCGCGCGCGCCGCGACGTCCCTGATCGTGATCTTGCTGCTCCGCGCCATGTCGGCCCTCGATGGAAACGTTTCCAGCGCGAAGTATCGAGGATTCGTAACGTCCGCATGACGGCATGGAATTTTGTCTGGTGTCGTCACCAGGCTCGCCGAAGAGTGGCCCTCTCAGAGTGGAGAGGAGGCGATATCATCGCAGTGAAGGCACCATTTTCGGCTGGCTGGAGGAGCCGACGGACGATGCGCAGACCTCAAGTCTCGATCGGGTCATGCGAACGCGAATTGCGCCATCCGCCAGAAAGGAGCTCGCGTTCCGCTCCGGCAAACTTCCTGGGTGAGCGACACAGCTCCGGGCCCTTCGCGGCGGCACCCGAGCTCCACACACCGGCGGTTCACCCGTCTGCCGCCGGAGAACGGGCCGCAGACCTGACCGGGCTCGCGCCAAAGCGCGCGACAGCGGTGTGTTGCGGGGGCACTCGAACCATCGCCGGAGGACAGCGCGCCCCGCGGCATGTCCTGTTCCAGCGCCCCCGCCCTCGTCGCTGCAAATCACGATCCCGCCCTGGAAGCCTTCGCGCAGCGACTGCGCGACGCCGGAAAACCGCACGAGGGCATCGTTACCGTGATCGCACAAGCTCGAGATACAGATGTGGACCCGTTCCGCAGATCACCATCCGGCCAGCCTTCTGGAAATGCCGCACGAACAGGCCTGACAGAAGACCGCACTCGATCACCTTGCTCAGAAGTCAAAGGCACTTGCGCAACGGTCGGCAACCTCAGGAGTTGCTAGCCTGTCAGACTGGAAATTCCGGGCAAGCCAAAGCGCATAGCGTCAGGGCCGACGTGGAGGGACGGAATCCCGAGCTCCTGGGCGCCGGCGATGTCGGTATCGCGATTGTCGCCGATCATGACGGCCTTCCGGGGCGGAACCGGCCCAAGGGCCGTCTGGAAAAGATACGCCGAGGGCTTGCCCACCACGTGGGTTACCTGCGGCCGAACGCAGGCCCGCAAGAGGGCCGCGAGCGCGCCGGTCTCGATGACCGGTCCATGTTCGCCGGGGTGAGTAAGATCAGGGTTGGCCACGATCAGTGGCACACCTTTCGACAGTAGCGGCAGCGCGCGTTCCAACTGGCCGCGCGTTGCATCCCGGCAAAGTATGACTGCCTCTGGCGAAGCGGTGTCCGGACGCAGACCGAGTTCTTGGGCACGTTGCTGAATCGTGGCTCCCGCCAAGAGAAGAACCTTGCCTGAGGACGCGGTCTTGCATGCGAATCCGAGCGCCGCCTCGCCCGCCAGCCTGATGCGGTCAGCGGAAATCGGCAGCCCCATTGCAGCAAGTCTTCCCGCGAGGGTCTTGGCCGTGTCCGTCGAATTGTTGCTCACCAGAACGAGGCGCGAAGCATAGTGCCGCACGAAGGCCTCCGCACCCGGAAGAACCCGGGCACCGGAGATCAGGCAACCGTCGAGATCGCACAGAATGCGTTCAGCGCGGTCCAGAAGTTTTCGCGCTTGCGCGGCACGCTGATCAGTCACACCGTGCGGTGTGTCGCAGTTGGTTCCGAGGTTCATAGATCGCGAAAGCCCGGATGCACCATCGAGGTCGCATACTGCTCACCGAACTCATGCTCCGACGCGTTCAACGGAAACCGGGGTGCTCGGCTGGCAAACTCGTGCAGGTGGACGGTCACGCAATCGGTGTCACACAGCACCACACCGTATGCGGGCTCGGCCAGATCGCCGGGAATGCTGGCGGCGTCGGAGACCAGATCGAGCGCCACTTGGTGGTTCAGCCCACGCATGCACGAATAAGAGATGCCGCGCCAATTGCCGAAGATCGCCCGGTGTACATGGCCGAAGAACAGGTGCCGGATGCGTGCGCGGTGCGGCTCGATCACCTGCCAGAATGCTTCGTGGTCCTGCATCATGATCGCGTCCATCGACTTGATGCCATGGCGGAAGGGCGGGTGATGCATGAACAGGAAGACCGGACCGTCGGTGGCTTCGAGTTGCCGTTTCAGCCAGGCGAGGCGCTGCGCACAATAGCCACCCGCGTGAGTGCCTGGCTGCTTGGTGTCGAGAAAGAGGCAGGTGCCCTGCGGCGTCTCGCGGCGCGACTGCACGAAGCCGTGCTCGTCGCGCGCCACCTCGGGAAAACGATCAGCGAACGCGGCGGAGTCGTCGTGGTTTCCCACCATCAGCACCAGAGGCATTGCCAGGCGGCGGATCTGCGCCTCGAAGGCAGCATAGGCATCCGCGTCTCCCCAGTGGGTCAGATCGCCGGTGACAACGGTGAAGGCGGCATCGCCATGCTCGGCATTGATGCTGTCGACCGCCAGTGCGAGGCGGCGGGCCGGGTTGGCACCATACAGTGTGCGGTTGCCGCCGATGACGTGGGTATCGGTGAGGTGGATAAATTTCATGAGTGTCACGCTGTGAGAGGGGATGGAGAAGGGGTGGCACGCAGCGCGCCACCCCTCGTGTCAGGCAACGTTCAGCCGCGCGGCAGAAGGTCCTCGATTTCTTCGGTGAGCTCCTGCTGCAGCTCTTCCATGTCCTGCGCGTCGCCCGTGACGATGCGCTCGAGCCCGTCGTAGATCACCTGGGTGATCGCCAGACCGTTGTCGCCCGGATAGGCCTGCCAGTCCCGCAGCAGGGGCAGCTGTTCGACGGCGGTCGCCTTCTGCGGGTTCTGCGCGTAGAAATCCGCAAGAATGATGTCGTTGGCGGCCTGGTTCGGCGGCATGTAGCCGGTGGTGCGGGCGACTTCCGCCGCGCCTTCGCCGGAGGTGATGAACTTGATCCACTGCCAGGCCGCCTCGCGCACGGCGGGGTCTTCGGAGGTCGAGGTCATGACCGCAGCGTTGCCGCCTGCGGGCAGGCCGTCCGGCGTGCCGTCGAGGCCCGGGAACGCGCCAGTGTCGAAGTCGAAGTCGGCCTTGATGGTCATCATCCGCCCGACGTTCGAGGTCGAGGTATACATCAGCGGCAGCTCGCCTGCGGCAAAGGCCGAGACCGCCTCGTCACCCGTCAGGTTGCGCATGTTGCAGCCGTCCACGATCGCCTTGACCGTTTCCAGCGTGCGCAGCGCCTCGGGGGTGTCCATGTTGATGTGGCCATCCTCGACCGGGGCGACGCCCTGGGTCCACATCAGCGCCTGGAAGAACCAGTTGCCGGTGATCGCCCAGTCCCAATAGATCGGGTTGCTGACGCCCGAGTCGATCAGCGCCTTGCAGGTGCCGATGACCTCGTCCCAAGTGGTCGGCAGCTCCTCGACGCCAGCCGCGGCGAGCGTGTCGAGGTTGTAGTAGCCCACCGGCAGCGAGACCGAGAAGGGCAGGCCGTAGACATCGCCGTCGAAGGTCGAGAGCGACAGCATTGCCTGATGGTATCCGTCCTTCTGGAAGTCGGCCTCTTCGGCGATGAACGGCTCGAGCGACCGTGCGATGCCGCGATCCACGAGGATCTGCTGGCGGTTGAGGCCCTGCATGGTCACATCCGGCAGATTGCCCGAGACCGCCTCGCGCAGGACGGTGTTGGAGGCATCCTCGTATTCCTCGTAAGAGGCGCGGATGTTGACGGTGATGTTGGGATGCGCCGCTTTGAAGGCGGGCATGATCGCCTCGTAAGTGACGTCGAACAGCGACGCGTAGGGGTAGACGAAATCGATGGTGACCTCGTCCTGCGCGAGGGCGGGCAGGGCGGAGGTGGCGAGCAGCAGCGCGCCGAGGGTGAGCTTGGTCATGTCGGAATGCTCCGGAGTGATGGGTGACGTTGAAAGGGAGGAGAGAGGCTGCCGGACCGGAGGCCCGGCAGGGTGGTCTTCGGGCCCCGGCGGGGCGGTGAGGGTCAGCGCGCCGGGAGCCTTGCCGGTCACTTCATGCCCGAAAGGGTGATCCCCTCGATGAAGCGACGCTGGGCCAGCATGAAGGCGACGATCAGCGGAATGACGATCACCGTCGCCGTCGCCATCATCGGCCCGTAGAGGTTGCCGTCTGCACCCGCCTGGAACTCGCGCAGGCCGAGCGGCGGCGTGAAGAGGTTGCGGTCGCCGGTGACGACGATGCGCGGCCAGAAGTAGTCGTTCCAATGCGCCACAACCGAGAAGATGGCGAAGGCGAGCAGCGCCGGGATCGCGGTCGGCAGCATCACCCGCCAGACGATGGCGAACTCGCTCATCCCGTCCATCCGCGCGGCATCGACCAGGTCGTCGGGGACAGTCATGAAGAACTGCCGCATCAGGAAGATGCCGAAGGCCGAGACGATCCAGGGCACCACCAGCGCCGCGTAGGTATTCGTGAGGCCAATCTTCGCGAGGCCGAGATAGAGCGGCAGCGCAATGGCATGCACCGGGATCAGCAGGCAGAAGAGCACCAACCCGAACACCGCCTCGCGGCCCCAGAACTTCAACTTCGACAGCGCATAGGCAGCGGGCAGCGCGATCACCATCTGCAGCAGGAAGATCGAGGCGGTGACGATCACGCCGTTGGCGAGGTAGCGCAGCAGCGGCGCGTCCTGAAACGCCGAGCGGTAGTTGAAGACGACAGGGCGGACCTCGCAGGCCGCTCGGGCCTCGTTGGTGAGCGTCGCGAGGATCGTGCCGTCGTCAGCGCCGGGAAAGCGCGCCCGCGCGGCTTCGACATCCTCGCGGCGCGGCGCGCTGCGCAGGGCGCATTTGGGATCGACCATCATTTCCTGTGCGCCGAACAGCCCGCCGGTGCCGCGCTCGATCTCGGCGGGGGACTTCAGCGAGTAGCTCAGCATCACCACGAAGGGGGCCAGCACCACGGCGGCGCCAATGAGCAGGATGAAGTGGCGGATCATCAGGGAGGGGGAAAGGCGGCTCATGCGTAGTGCACCTTGCGTTCGGTGATCCGGCGCTGGATCACGGTCAGGATCATCACGAAGACGAGGAACAGCACGGTGATCGCGGCTCCGATGCCCACGAGGTTCTGGGTGACCCCCTTTTCGTAGATGGCGAACATCATCACGTAGGCGGACTTGCCGGGGCCGCCGCCGGGCGAGAACAGTGCCTCGACCGTGTCGAAGGCCTGAAAGGCGCGGATGCAGGTGATGGTCACGACGAACACGGTGGTTGGCCCCAGTGCAGGCCATGTCACCAGCCGGAAGCGCTCCCAGCTGGAGCGCGCGCCATCCATCTCGGCAGCAGCATAGAGCTCGCGGGAGACGCCGGTGAGCCCTGCCAGATAGAGCACCATGTTGAAGCCGAAGCCCTGCCAGATCCCGACGAAGCAGACCACCCAGATGGCGTAGTCCCGGTCGCCGAGCCAGAGCGGCGTGCCCTCGGTGCATACCCGGCCAAACCATGTCGCCTCGGGGGAAAGGCCGAGGAACGACAGGCTGAAAAGGCCGCGCGTGACCGGCATGGCGCAGAGCGCCTCGAGGCCGCGGTTGATCACCCCGATGGAGGGATGCAACATGAGCTGCCAGACGATGGTCATCGCCAGCAGCGTCGCCATCACCGGCAGGAAATAGATCGCCTTGTAGATTGCCGCGCCGCGGGTCAGCGACTGGATCAGCAGCGCCGCGCCGAGCCCGAACCCTACCGACAGCGGCACCACCGTCAGCACATAGGTGAAGGTGGCGCTGAGCATCTTCGCGTAGGTCGAGCGGGTGAAGATGCGCTCGTAATTCTCGAAGCCCACCCAGTTGAAGCCCGGGTTGCCCAGCGAATAGTCGGTGAAGCTGAGCACCAGTGCCAGCACCACAGGGGCGATGAGAATGGTCAGCATCAGGGCCAGCGCCGGAGCGCTCATCAGCCAGCCCGTCCCCGCCTGCCTGCGGTCGACGCTGGGAGCAGCGCGCTCGCGGGGCACGGCGGTGAAAGTGTCGGCGGTGGTCATGCCGGGACCTCCTGCAGGGCGGAGACCACGTTGCGCATCCGGCGGCCCTCGGCGTCGAAGATCAGGGCGCGGGCGGGATCGAAGGTCAGACCGACCTCGGCGCCGAGGTGCAGCTGCGCCTGCAGCGCCGGGTCGGCCCGCAGCACGACACGCTGCTCTGCGCCATCCAGCGTTACCTGCACGTAGATCTCGTGGCCGAGGTTCTCGGCGTGAGCGACACAGCCGTGCAGCAGCGGGTCGATGCGGGTCAGGGTCAGTGCCTCGGGGCGCAGCGCCAGTTGCAAGGTCTGCCGCCCGCCGGGCAGGGCCAGCGGCAGGCCGGCTCCCAGCACCGAGATCCGGCCCGTCGCGTCGCTCTCGGCGGGCAGCACGTTGATGCGGGGTGAGCCGATGAACTCGGCGACGCGCAGGTCGGCGGGGTCCTCGTAGATGCGTGCGGGCGCGTCGCACTGCAGGATCTCGCCGCCCATCATCACCGCGATGCGGTCCGACATGGTCATCGCCTCGACCTGATCGTGGGTGACATAGATGAAGGTCGCCGCAAGGCTGCGGTGTAGTTCAGCGATCTCGGTCCGTGTGTGAACGCGCAGCTTGGCGTCCAGGTTCGACAGCGGCTCGTCCAGCAGGAAGGCCGCAGGCGAGCGCACCAGTGCCCGTCCGAGCGCCACCCGCTGTCGCTGGCCACCCGAGAGCTGCCCCGGCTTGCGCTCAAGCAACCCATCGATTTCCAGCGTCCGCGCGGCCTCCATCACGCGGGCGTCGATCTCGCGGTTCTGTTCCGCCGCCCCCGGCATCGCGCGTCCGATCAGCGGCAGCCGCTGCGCCGCGCTCAGCTGCCGCATGCGCAGCGGTACGGCGATGTTCTCGGCCACGGTCAGATGCGGGTAGAGCGCGTAGGACTGGAACACCATCGACAGGTTGCGGTCTGCGGCGCGAAGGCCGTCCACCGGCGCGCCGCCGATCTCGATCGCCCCGGCGCTGGCGCTTTCCAAACCGGCAATGATCCGCAGCAAGGTCGACTTGCCGCAGCCCGAGGGGCCGACCAGAGACACGAACTCACCATCGGCGATCGCCAGATCGATGCCGCGCAGCACCTCGGTTTCCTTGAAATTTTTCTGAATGCCCCGAAGGGTCACTGTCGCCAATGTCCTGTCCTCTTGTGCAATGCCCGGTCTGTCGGGCCGCGGTCGAGGCGGGAGCTACAGGAGGTTCTTGTAGCTTGGATGACACATTATCAATTTAGGTTATGGCCTCGAAAACCTCGCGAGGCCCTCATGAAACGACCCACCGCCGCCCAGATCAGGGCGTTCAATGAAGTTGCTGCCACGGGCAGTTTTTCTGCCGCCGGCCGCGCGCTGGGGTTGTCGCAGCCGGCGATCACCGCGCAAGTCAAGACTCTGGAAGAGAGCTTTGCGGTAAGGCTTTTCGAGCGCACGGCACATGGTTCTGAGCTGACCGCGGTGGGGCACCGGCTGTTCCACTGCACCGCGGCGCAGCGCGATGTGGAGCGCGATGCTACAGAGATCCTGCTGACGGCCCGCGCGCTGGAGATCGGAGAGCTGTCGATCGCCGCCGGCGCACCAGGCCCGGCGATGCAGCAGGTTGCCCGCTTCCGTCAGCGGTATCCGGGGATCAAGATCGACATTTCCTTCGGCAATTGGCAGGAGGTTGTGACCGCTATCCGCGATAGGCGGGCCGACCTTGGTGTTCTCACAGCGGCTCCTTCGGGGTCAGAGATGTACCGGGAGCCACTGCTCTATCAGTCACTTGTCGCGCTGGTGCCGCAGTCGCATCCTTACGCCAAGCGTGCGAGCTTGCGCCTGTCCGACCTTGCGGGGCAATCGCTGCTGTTCCGCAGTGGCCGCTCCCAGACCCAGCGCGAGCTGAATCTCGCTCTGCGGGCGCAGGACCTATCGCTGACGCCGCTGCTCTGGCTGGAATCACGCGAGGCGGTGTTCGAGGCGGCGGCCCAGGGCCTGGGGATCGGCTTCATGTTCGATGCGGCGTCCCGACGCGAGGGGGGCATCGTGCGCGTTCCGTTGTCGGATATTCCGCAGACCTTCCCAGAGCACGTCTTCTGCCTGCGCACGAAGATGGGCAGCCCGACGATCAATGCGTTTCTGGAGACGGCGGGCGCTCACCGGTGCGACGGGGAGGATGCTCTCCAACCCTCCCTGAACGCGAAAGTCTGAAGTCGCATGGCGCGAGCGACTTGCCGGAATCACGGGGCACCCCAGGAAGCTGAGTTTTCGAGGTGGGCTGATGCTTTCGGCAAAATACGCAAAGATTGCCAATGTACGTCATCCAGTATTTGGGGCCCGGAATGCGTCCGGCGTCGGGTCAGGATGCATTGATTTCGCGCGACCTAGCATGCTCCACGGCTTCGAAAACGCAGCGGTGACATGAGCGATCTCCTTTGGCGGGCCGACGCGCAGATGGCGCGCCTGGCCCCTTTCTTCCGCAAGCCTCATGGTACGTCTCGGGTCGATGACAGGCGGGTATGGAGCGGGATTATCTTCATCAATCGCAATGGCTTGCGTTGGCCGGATGCGCCGAAGGAGTATGGTCCGCACAAGACGTTCTACAGCCGGTGCAAGCGGTGGAGCGAGAAAGGCATCTTCGCCCGGGGGATGGCAGGTCTGGCCGCAGAGCACGGCGAAGGGACGGAGGTTTAGCAAAGAGTTCAAGACCTAAGCCCTCGGCCGAAGCTTCCTGGGGAATGTGTTCGTCAGGCTCAAAGCCCATTTCCGCACCACGCCCCCCCTTGGAATGGCCCTTGACCTGGGCAACGTGCATGCGCTGAGCGCGTAGTCTTTTGTTCCCTGCGAGCGACAGGTTTGATCAGAGTGCCTTTCCGATCTACTGCGTGCGGAGCTTGCCGACGATGGCCTTCTTCGTCGCGCCAGATCAATAGGGCGGCAGCGCGGTTCAGGTCTCTGACGTGCTCAGTGACTTGCCCTGCCGTGCCAGGCTTCGGCGCTCGGTGACCTGACGCGTTACCGCGGTGCCGAACAGGGCCACCGAGGCCACCAGCATCGGCCATTCCAGCGGAAGGTGTGCGATCTGCCTGAAGGTCATGAAACCGAAGGCGCAGAGCGCGGAAGCGCCGGTCAACATACGTTCGGCCCGAGTGAGCCGGGTCAGGAGATAACCATAGAGTGTCGCCGAGAGCGCGATCAGCGAGAGCGGCATTGCGATGATGGCGCCGAGCGCAAGGTCGAGCTGTTCCACCTGCAGCCGGGCCACGGGATTGAAGACGATGAAGAATGGGATGATGAATCCCGAGATCGCCAGCTTGAATCCCTTCATCGAGGTGGCCATGTAGCTGCCGCGCGACAGCGCCGAGGCCGCCAGCGCGCCCATCGCCACGGGCGGGGTCACCGCTGACATGATGGCGAAGTAGAAGGCGAAGAAATGCGCCGCCAGCGGGTCGAGCCCCATGCGGATGAGCGAGGGCGCGGCTGTGATCGCCACGAGGCTGTAGGCGGCGGCAGGCGGGACACCGCACCCCAGGATGATCGCCACGATCATGGTCAGCAGCAGCGCGAGGACGATGTTGCCCATGCTCAGCAGCTCGATCAGCCCGGCGATCTTGGAGCCGAGCCCGGTGGTGATGAGGGTCTGTGCGATCAGGCCGACCACGGCGAGCGACACGGCGATCTTGGCGCCGATGAGCGCCCCGCCTGCCATACAGTGCAGCAGGTCGGACAGCTTTGGCCGGTCGGAACGCAGCATCGAAAGCGCCAGCGCCGCGATGATCGCCCAGAACGCGGCCACGTCCGGCGCGTAGCTGCGGATCAGCAGCACGATGATGATGCCGAGCGGAATCAGGAAGGACGGCGCGCCCTTGGCGATGGCCCGCATGTCGGCGCGCTCGGTGGGCGCGTCGATGTTCTCGGACAGCGAGGCGCAATGCACCGAGAACAGCACGCCGATGTAGAAGAGCACCGCCGGCACGATGCCCACCAGCATGACATCGACGTAGGGAATGCCGATGAAGAAGGCCATGAGGAAGGCGGCGGCGCCCATGACCGGGGGCATGATCTGCCCGCCTGTCGAGGCCGTGGCCTCGATGGCGCCCGCAAGTTCCGGCGAGTAGCCGCGCTTCTTCATGTAGGGAATGGTGAAGGCCCCGGTCACCGCGACGTTTGCGACGGAGGCGCCGGTGATCATGCCGACGAGCGAGCTCGAGACCACCGACATCTGTCCCGGACCACTGCGCAGCCGGCGCCCTGCGAGCTTGCCGAGTTCGCTCAGCAGCGCATCGATGCCGAGCACGCCGAACAGCGCGCCGAAGACGACGAAGAGGTAGATCTGGTTCGCCGAGATCGACAGGAACTGGCCGTAAATCCCGGTGAGGCCGACCGAGAGGTAGGAGATCACGTAGTCGAAGCTGAAAGCGCGGTGATAGAGCGGGCCGGGAACCAGATGGCCGAAGAAGAAATAGGCCAGGAAAACCATCGCGACGATGGGTAAGGGCAGGCCCCAGCTGCGACGTGTAGCCTCGATCACCAGCAGGATCAGCACGACCCCGACCGCGACGTCGATGGGTTCGGGAAAGCCCAGCACCATTTGCAGATGGTCGATGCTGAAGCCGACATAGAGTGTACCGCCGATGCCCGCGACCAGCAGGACGAGAGCGACGATGCGCGAGACACGGGATCCCCCGGCCAGGCCCGGCAGGAAGGCAAGCACCAGCGCGAAGAAGAGATGGACGTTCTGCAGCTCATAGGTCGAACCCATGAGGACCTGCGTGTTGATCATGTGGAACGCGACCATTGCAAGCGCAGTGGCGGTGACGGCCCATTGAACGAAGCGGTCCCGGCGTGACATGGAAAATCCCGTGTTGAGCATGGTGCGCCTATTTGATCAGGCCGGCTTCGCGGTAGGCGCGCAGCGCGCCCGGGTGAATGTCTTCCGCATCCCAGCCATAAAGCAGCGCCGACGGCGACATCAGCTTGCCGAGCGCGTGGTATTCGCTGAACTTCCCGACATTGGCGATGATTGCCTTGGTGACCTTGTAGGCCGTCTCCTCGTCGAGGTCGGGATAGGCCTGCCAGCCGATGGCGTCGTAGAAGGTGTCGAGCTCGGTCTCGAGACCCTCGACCGCGCCGGCCGGCACCTTGGCACTGATCAGCGGCATGCCACTGGCGTCCCGGGCCTTGGCCACGGCGTCGGGCCCCCAGGAGATGTGGTAGAGCGTCCGGCCCGAGGCCTGAAGCTCAACGGTCTGCGGGCTTGGCAGGAACTGGCCGGTCTCGGGATTGGCGTAACCGCCGATGATCGCCACATCGACGGTGCCGTTCAGCAGGGCCTGCGCCGCCTCCTTGGTGCCGATGGTCTCGATCTTTAGATCCCCCTCCATGCCCCATCCGTCGCGGATGATCGCCAGCGGCTCGATGGTCCACAGGATCTGCGGCGGGGTGCCGAGCGCCACGCGCTTTCCCTTGAGATCCTCAAGCGTCTTGATGTCGGGATCGAAGGTCGCAAGCCAGACCGCGCCAAGGTTGTAGTTGGCGATCAGCTTGGCCGAGGGCAGCGCCTCGGGAAAGGGTGCCAACCCTTCGACGGCAAGGTAATTGATGCCGCTGGTGAACGACATGATGGTGTTGACCTGCCGGCCCGGGTCTTTGATCAGGCTGCGCGCGTTGAAGGTCAGCCCCGGGGTTTCCGAGGCGGTCAGGGACAGCCCGTCATCCTCGCCGTTGACGATCTGTTCGAGCGCGGTGCTGAGCACGTAAGAACCGGTGCCGAACGGTCCGCTGATCAGTTCGACCTGCTGTTGCGCCTGCGCGGTTCCGGTTCCGGTTCCTCCAAGCCCCATAAGGGCCACCGTACCCGCTATCGCTGCGATTCTCCGAAGGTGTAGCGACATCATGTCCTCCCGATTGGTGTCACTATGTGTACCCAAGTTGGTATTAATAAACCCTAAGTCGGCTCCGTCACGCCTGTAAAGCTTAATTCTCGAAAAACAGCTTTTTGTTGACGCATTCAAAAGCGCATGAAATACAAATAAGGAACCTATAGTACAAATAGTGATACCAATGGCGATAAAGACCCTGCAAACCGTCAGCCGTGCCATCGCGGTGCTGCGCGCCTTCGAGGGCGGCACCCGCACGATGACGCTGACAGAGCTCTGCAAGGCACTTGAGCTCGACAAGGCCAACGTGATGCGCCTGACGCGAACTCTCGTCCACGAAGGCTTGCTGGTACATGATGCGCAGAGCCGCCGCTACGGCATCTCGGCCGGATGCCTGTCCTTGTGCCGCGGCCTGATCGGCAAGGACAGCCTCGCCGATTTCGCGCGCCCGCATCTAGAGCATGCCCGCGACACGACGGGCGAATCCGCGAGCCTGCTGATCCGCGAAGGCTGGTCGCGGGTCGTGGTCGAGACCGCGCCGAGCCGGCAACATGTCCGCTTCGTTCTCGAGCCCGGCGAGCGGCGACCGCTCTTTGTCGGAGCCGCCGGTCAATGCCTCGTCTCGGGGATCGAGGACAGCGAGCTCCCGGATCTCTGGCGCGTGCTGGCCGAGGAGCGCGAGGCCGGTCGCTTCGATCTGACCGACGAGATGGTCGAGCAGCGCTCACGCCGGGTGCGTGAACAGGGCTGGACCTATGCGCGCGGTGAATGGGCGACAGATGTCGCGGGGGCCGCAGCGCCGGTGCGCAACTCGCAGGGAAGGACCGTCGGCGCGATCTCGATCACCGTGCCGCTGACCCGCGCCACCGACCAGCTTCTCGAAATGTGCGGTCGCATGGCGATGGCCGCGGCAGAGAACGTCTCTGCCGATCTTCTCAAAGCAAGGATCTAGACCGATGACCGACGCTTCGACACTGCCGCTTGCCGGGCTGCGCATTCTCGACCTCTCGACGATGATTGCAGCCCCGGTCGCGAGCACCTTTCTCGCCGACTTCGGTGCCGAAGTGTACAAGGTCGAGTTGCCGGGGGGCGGTGACGGAATGCGCGACCTGGCGCCGCACAAGGACGGAGAGCCGCTCTGGTGGAAGGTCACCAATCGCAACAAGAAGGCGATCACGCTGGACGTGCGCACCCCCGAGGGCCGCGATCTGCTTCTGCGGATCCTGCCGAAGTTCGACGTTCTGGTGGAGAACTTCCGCCCCGGGACGCTCGAGCGCTACGGGCTCGATTGCGAGACTCTGCAATCGGTCAACCCGACGCTGATCATCCTGCGGGTCTCGGGCTACGGCCAGACCGGACCGCTGGCCCAGCAGCCCGGCTTCGCCCGCATCGCCGAGGCCTATTCCGGCCTGACCTACATCTGCGGTGAACCCGACACGGCTCCGATGCACCTCGGCTATCCAATCGCGGATGCGGTGACCGGCCAATTCGGGGCCATCGGGATCCTGATCGCCTGCTATCGCAAGCTGACCCACCCCGATGCGCCGGGCGAGATTGTCGACGTCTCGTTGGTTGAATCGACCTTTCGGCTGCTCGAGTTCCTGCCCATCGAATACGATCAGCTTGGCGAGGTGCGGGAGCGCTCGGGCAACCGCAGCCAATATGCCGGGCCGAGCAACGTCTACCGGTCGCGCGACGGCCATTGGATCTCGATGAGCGCCTCGGCGCAGCGGGTCTTCGAACGGCTGGCAGAGATGATTGGCCGGCCCGACCTGATCATCGACGACCGCTTTGCCACCAACGCGGCGCGGGTGCGCAATGCCGAGACGCTGGACACCTACATCTCTGCATGGTTCGCCGACCGCGATGCCTCGGATATCCTCGAGACGCTGGCGCGCAGCCATGTCTCCGGAGGAAAGGTCAATTCGATCGCGGACATCTTCGAGTCAGAGCAGATGCGCGCTCGTGAGGCGATCGTCTATGCCGAGGACGAGGCGCTCGGGCCGGTGGCCATGTCGAATGTCGTCCCGCGGATGGTGCGAGCACCGGGCGCCGTGCGTACCTCGGGCCCGAGCCGGGGCCGCCACAGCGAGGAGTTCTGGACCGGTTTCGCGGGCCTCAACCCTGCGCATTTCGAAGAATTGCGTCAGAAGCAGGTGATCTAGCATTCCGCTGAAAAAGGTTTTGAGTACGGACTTCTCGTGCTGCTCGTCGGCCCCCGACGCGATCCATTTTTCGTCGGCTAAGCGAGAGAGTCCGAAAAGTGACGCTCTTTCGCGTCGAAACGTCTTTGACTAGAGTTTTTCAGCGGCCCGCGAGATCGCCGATCGGGTGATCTTCATGCACGGCGGCAAGATCGTCGAGCAAGGGGCGCCTGAACAGATCTTCGGCGCACCCAAGGACGAGCGGCTGTAGCGGTTCCTCAAGGGCCTGTCGCACCAGGGTCTGACGGACGGCAGGAGCGGGCTCTTTTGGAGGGGTGTCGGACAGGCGGCATTCACGGCACCGCTTTGCCCAGTGCCCGGTCAAGCATTCGTAAAGATTGTGGTCTTGTCTCAATTAAAAGGGAGACCGGCATCCACCGCGGGCTGTCGCCGCCGCCATGACCTCAATCTATTGTCCAGCCCGCCTTGTCCTTGGGTCAACATGCGGCTATTCCGCGCTGCGACTGCCCGAGTGTCATTGATCTGACACATGAGGCCGCGCCGCAGACCCTGAGGAGGAACAGGTTCATGCTCGACCAGACGACCATCGCCGAAACGCTCGGCCAGCACTATGACCTCGCGCCGTCGCTGGAGGCCGCCGAGCGCCTGAGCGATGTCTATGCGACCATGAGCCGGGTCGTGACCCCGGCGGACTGGGCGATCCACGCACCCTATGTCGAGGCGATCAACCGCCTGAAGAAAGAGCGCAACGCGGTCATCCTCGCGCACAATTACATGACGCCGCAGATCTACCACGGCATCGCCGATGTCGTCGGCGACAGCCTGCAGCTGGCGATCGAGGCGACCAAGGTGAAGGCCGAGGTGATCGTGCAATGCGGCGTGCATTTCATGGCCGAGACCTCGAAGATCCTGAGCCCCGAGAAGACCGTGCTGATCCCCGACATGGAGGCAGGCTGCTCGCTCGCCGAAAGCATCACCCCCGAGGGCATCGCGGAAATGCGCCGCCGCTACCCGGGCGCGCCGGTGGTCACCTACGTCAACACCTCGGCGGCGGTGAAGGCGGCCTCGGACATCTGCTGCACTTCCTCGAACGCCGCGCAGATCGTCGCCGCGCTGGACGCTGAGACGGTCATCATGACGCCGGACAAGTACCTTGCGCAGAACGTCGCCAGGCAGGTGCCGCAGAAGACCATCGTCTGGTACGACGGGTCGTGCATCGTGCACGAGCGTTTCACCGCCGCCGAGCTGCGCGACTTCCGCAGCTGGCAGCCCGACACCCGCATTATCGCGCACCCCGAATGCCCGCCCGACGTGGTGGCCGAGGCGGATTTCTCCGGCTCCACCGCCGGGATCATCGACTACGTGACCCGCGAGCAGCCCGGCAAGGCGATGCTGGTCACCGAATGCTCGATGGCCTCGAACATCTCGGATGCTTTGCCGGGGGTCGAATTCGTCGGGCCCTGCAACATGTGCCCCTACATGAAGATGATCACCCTCGAGAAGGTGCTCTGGTCGCTGCACAGCATGGAAGGCGCGGTCGAGGTCGATCCGTCGGTGGCCGAGGGTGCACGCCTCGCGGTGCAACGGATGATCGACCTGTCGAAACCCAAGGCAGCCTGAGCCTTGCACGAGGTTTCGACCGGCCGCGTGGTCATCCTCGGCGCGGGCCTGGCCGCGCTCTACGCCGCCTTGGCTCTGGCGCCGCGCCCGGTGCTGCTGGTCTCGCCCGATCCCTTGGGCACGGGCGCAAGCTCGGCCTGGGCGCAGGGCGGGGTCGCCGCTGCGATGGCCGAGTCCGACAGCCCCGAGTCACATGCCGCCGACACGCTGCGCGCGGGTGCGGGGATCGTCGATCCCGAGGTGGCCCGCTCGGTCACTCGCGAGGCGCGTGACCATATCCTGACGCTGACCAACCTTGGCGCACCCTTCGATCGCGACGCGGAGGGCGGATATCTGCTCTCGCGGGAGGCTGCGCATGCCTTTGCCCGCGTGGTGCGGGTGCGTGGCGATCAGGCCGGGGCCGAGATCATGCGTGCTCTGGTGGCGCAGGTCCGGCAGGCCGCCTCGGTGCAGGTGCTCGAGGGCTGGGCCGCCACCGCGCTGCGCAGCGCAGCGGGCCGTGTCAGCGCGGTCGAGCTTGCGCCCGCCGAGGGCGGAACGCCGGTTGCCGTGAAGACGCCCGCTGTGCTGCTGGCAGGCGGCGGCTCGGGTGGCCTCTATGCGCTGACCACCAACCCGGCACGGATCCGCGGGCAGGTCGCGGGGCTCGCGGCGCGGGCCGGCGCGGTGATGGCGGACATGGAGTTCGTACAGTTCCACCCGACCGCGATGGACCTCGGCCTCGATCCCGCGCCATTGGCCACCGAGGCGCTGCGCGGCGAAGGCGCCGTGCTGGTCAACCGGATCGGGCAGCGCTTCATGGAGGGCAAGCACCCTGACCTAGAGCTGGCGCCGCGCGACGTGGTGGCACGCGCAGTCTATGCGCAGAGCCAGGGCGGCATGCGGCCGATGCTCGACACGCGCGCGGCGCTCGGGCGCAGGATTTCAGAGGAATTTCCCGGAGTTGCCTCGGCTTGTGAACGCGCCGGGTTCGACCCGGTCACCAAGCCTATCCCCGTTGCCGCCGCCGCGCATTACCACATGGGCGGCGTCGAGACCGATGCCGCCGGGCGCAGCTCGCTGGCCGGTCTCTGGGCCTGCGGCGAGGTCGCCTCGACCGGGCTTCACGGGGCCAACCGGCTGGCCTCCAACGGGCTGCTCGAGGCGCTGGTCTACGCCCGCCGATGCGCCGCCGATATCGCCGGCAGCCTCGGTGCGACGTCGGAGGCGCCGCGCCTCGAACTGCCACAGCCCGAAGTTGCCGCCGCCCCCGATCCCGATCTGGTCGCGCGACTGCGCGCGGCGATGACGGCGGGGGCAGGGGTGATCCGCGATGCCGAAGGCCTGCGTGCCTGTCTGCGAGAGATCGCCGCCGTGGAAGCCGCGCAGCCCCACTGCGCACCGCTGCTCAACATGACCGCGACCGCGACGCTGATCGCTGCTGCCGCGCTGACCCGTCGCGAGAACCGCGGCGCGCATTTCCGCTCGGATGCCAGCGAAGAGACGCCCGAAACCGGATGCCGCAGCCGCATGACCCTGGCGGAGGCGCTGACCCTCCGCGACACGCTCCAGAAGGAAATCGCCTGATGTCCCTGCCTCCGCTGCCCGACATGATCCTCGACCCGCTGGTGCGGGGCGCGCTGATGGAGGATCTCGGCACCTACGGCGATCTCACCACCCGCACGGTGATCCCGGCAGGCACCCGCTACATTGCGCGGCTGCGCGCGCGCGAGGCCGGGGTGGTCTCGGGCATGCAGATCGCGCGAATGGCGTTTCACATGGTCGATCCAGGCCTGGAACTGACCCTGCACCGGCCCGACGGCAGCACCATCGCGCCGGGCGATGTGCTGCTGGAGATCGAGGGCGAGGCGGCCTCGATCCTCACCGCCGAACGGGTGGCGCTGAACTTCGCCGGGCGGCTGTCGGGGATCGCCACGATCACTGCCGCCTTCGTGGCCGAGACCGCGGGCACCAAGGCGCGCATCACCTGCACCCGCAAGACCACGCCGGGCCTGCGCCTCGTCGAGAAGCAGGCGGTGCTGCACGGCGGCGGCTTCAACCATCGTTTCTCACTGTCCGACGCCATCCTGGTGAAGGACAACCACATCGCCGCAGCGGGGGGCATCCGCCCGGTGCTGCAGGCGATCAAGGGGCAGGCCTCGCACATGGTGCGGGTCGAGATCGAGGTCGACACGCTGGCGCAGCTCGCCGAGGTGCTGGACGAGGGCGGCGCCGATGTGGTGCTGCTCGACAATATGGACAACGAGACCCTGCGCGAGGCGGTGGCGATGACCGACGGGCGGCTGGTGCTCGAAGCCTCGGGCAACATGAAGCTCGAGCGCATCGCCGAGGTCGCCGCGACAGGGGTCGACTACATTTCGGCAGGGGCGCTGACCCATTCGGCCCGCACGCTGGACCTCGGCCTGGACTTCTGAGAGCGGTTCAACCGCGGTTCGAAGAGGCCGGGTCTGGGCGAACGCCACTCCGGCATGGAGCGCTGTTCAGCGCCCCTCCCGGCGCAGGTCTCGGCGGCGGCATTTCCCGGCCAGTGGCGCGCATAGCGTACTGGGGATAGCCCCAGCTCAGCCGCTAGTCGCGGCGCGGTACCATTGCACGATTTCGCGGCGCGCGGCGTCGTCCATCTGGATGGCGTTGGGCGGCGGCATGGCGTGGCTGGCCCCGGCCTGCAGGAAGATCAACTTCGCGTGGCGCGCGACGTCGGATTCGGTCTCCAGCACCACGCCCTTGGGCGGGTGGTGCAGCCCGTCCCACGAGGGCTCGCGCGCATGGCACATCGAGCAATTGCCGATCACCGCGTAATAGGCGTCCTCGAAGCCGGTCGCCGCCGCGAACTTCTGCTCGGTCGCGGTGAGGGGCCGGGCCTCGGCCTCCTCGTAGCTGTCCATCATCGGCGCGGTCGAGAGCCAGGCGATGGCGATGAACAGCAGCGCGGTGACCGCCCAGGTCCAGTAGGGCGTGCCCTTGCGGGCGTGCATCGAGTTGAAGAAGTGCCGGATCGTCACGCCCATCAGGAACACCAGGCAGGGGATGATCCAGGCGTTGGCGGTGGCAAAGGCCAGCGGGTAGTGGTTCGACAGCATCAGGAAGACGACGGGCAGCGTCAGGTAGTTGTTGTGCGTCGAGCGCAGCTTGGCGATCTTGCCGTACTTGGGATCGGGCGTGCGGCCGTTCTTCAGGTCGTCCACCACGATGCGCTGGTTCGGCATGATGATGAAGAAGACGTTGGCGGTCATGATGGTGGCGGTGAAGGCGCCGAGGTGCAGCAGCGCGGCGCGGCCGGTGAAGATCTGGTTGTAGCCCCAGGACATCACCACCAGCATCCCGAAGAGCAGCAGCATCAGCAGCGTCGGTGTCTCGCCGAGCTTGGACTTGCACAGCCGGTCGTAGATCAGCCAGCCGATGGTCAGCGACAGCGCAGAGATCACGATGCCGACGAAGAGCGAGATGTCGGCCTTGGTCGGATCGAGCAGGAAGAGCTCGCCGCCGGCCCAGTAGACGATCATCAGCAGCGCCGCGCCCGACAGCCAGGTCGCGTAGCTCTCCCATTTGAACCAGGTCAGGTGGTCGGGCATGGTCTCGGGCGCCACGAGGTACTTCTGGATGTGGTAGAAGCCGCCGCCGTGGACCTGCCATTCCTCGCCGCTGGCACCGGGGGGCAGGTGCGGCACCTTGCGCAGTCCGAGGTCGAGCGCGATGAAATAGAAGGACGAGCCGATCCAGGCGATCGCGGTGATCACGTGCAGCCAGCGCACGGCGAAGCCGAGCCAATCCCAGATGATGGCAAGATCATACATGCCCGTCTCTCCCTGATGTGGTCTTTTGCGGCACCCTAGGCCGGGACCGATTATTCTGCTATCTCCGGGGTAAACCAAGCAGTTTCAAGATTTCCCAGAGAATGTCCTACCTCGACAATATCCGCACCTTCGTCCGTGTCTACGAGTTGGGCAGCATGTCCGCCGCGGGGCGGGATTTGCGCATCTCGCCGGCGGTCACCTCGGCACGAATCTCGCAGCTCGAAGAGCATCTCAACGTCCGGTTGTTCCAGCGCACCACGCGCAATCTTACCCCGACCGAGCAGGGGCGGGCCTTCTACGGCGGTGCGCGCGAGGTGCTCGAGGCGCTGGAGGTGGCCGAGGCACAGGTGGCGCAGCTCACCGACAACCCGAAAGGCTCACTCTACGTCGCGGCACCGCTCGGCGTCGGTCGGCGGTTGATCGCGCCGCATGTGCCGGGCTTCCTCAAGGAATATCCGGAGGTGCAGATCCGTCTGCGCCTGTCGGACCGGAAGGTGGACCTGACGACCGAGGGGCTGGATCTGGCCTTCTTCCTCGGCACCCCCGAGGACAGCACGCTGCGCCTGCGCAAGATCGCCGATGTGACGCGGGTGCTCTGCGCCGCGCCCGACTACATCGCGCGGCGCGGCAATCCGGCATCCGGCGAGGCGCTCGTCGCGCATCGCCACGAGTGCCTCAACCTGCGCTTTCCCGGCGCCACCGAGTTCCAGTGGCGGCTGCGCACCCCCGAGGGGCCGAAGCGCTTTGCCGTGTCGGGGCGTTACGAATCCGATGACGGTGACGTGCTGACCGATTGGGCCCTGGCGGGGGAGGGGATCGCGCTGAAGCCGGTCTTCGAGGTGGCCGAATACCTGCGCAGCGGACGGCTGGTGCCGGTAGCCGAGGCCACGCCCCCCGAGCCGATCCAGATGGCCTGCCTCTTCACCCACCGAAAGGGACAGGACCCCAAGACGCGCCTGTTCATGGATTACGTCACCGACCGCGTCGGCGCAGCGATCCGGCAGGCGGAGCAGCGCGCGGCGGAAAGCGGTCGCTAGGAATGCGCCGCGCGCGGCGCGAGGTGGTTGAGGCAGCTTCAAACAGAAATTGAAAATCATCCGGCATTATCCGGATTACACGTGGGGGATGACCCGGAGGCAACACCGAAGGAGCCCGTCCCCCATGACGCTGCACAGCCCGATCACCGCCCGCCGCTACCCCCGTGACATGACCGGATACGGCGAGACCCCGCCCGCCGCCAACTGGCCGAACGGCGCGAAGATCGCGGTGCAGATCGTCCTCAACTACGAAGAGGGCGGCGAGAACAACATCCTGCACGGCGATGCCGCCTCCGAGGCCTTTCTGTCGGAAATCGTCGGGGCGGCGCAGTGGCCCGGCCAACGCCACTGGAACATGGAGTCGATCTACGAATACGGCGCCCGCGCCGGCTTCTGGCGGCTGCACCGGCTGCTGAAGGGGATCCCCGTCACGGTCTACGGCGTCGCCACCGCGCTGGCACGCGCCCCCGAGCAGGTCGCGGCCATGCAACGCGCCGGGTGGGAGATCGCCTCGCACGGGCTGAAGTGGGTCGAGCACAAGGACATGCCCGAGGCAGAGGAGCGTGCGCAGATCCGCGAGGCGATCCGCCTGCACACCCTTGTCACCGGCGCGCCGCCGCGCGGCTGGTACACCGGGCGCTGCTCGATGAACACCGTGCAACTGGCGGCCGAGGAGGGCGATTTCGCCTATATCGCCGACAGCTACGCCGACGATCTGCCTTATTGGAGCCGGATCGCGGGCAAGGACCAGCTGATCGTGCCCTATACGCTCGACGCCAATGACATGCGCTTCGCTTCGCCGCAGGGGTTCAACTCCGGCGACCAGTTCGAGAGCTACCTGCGCGACAGTTTCGATACGCTCTACGAAGAGGGCGTGGCGGGGGCTCCGAAGATGCTGTCGATCGGGCTGCATTGCCGCCTGGTCGGTCGCCCGGGGCGGGTTGCGGCGTTGAAGCGGGTGCTGGCGCATATGGCCGCCCACGAGGGGGTCTGGTTCGCCACCCGTGCGCAGATCGCCGATCACTGGGCGGCGGAGCACCCCGCGCCGACAGGTCCGCGCCCGTCCGAGTTGGACCGCGGCAGCTTCATAGAAGCCTTCGGCGGCGTCTTCGAGCACAGCCCGTGGATCGCCGAGGGCGCGCATGCGCTGGAACTGGGCGAAACCCATGACACCGCCCGCGGCGTTCATTCGGCGCTGGCGCGGGTGTTCCGCGCCGCCTCCGACGAAAAGCGTCTTTCGGTGCTGACGGCCCACCCAGACCTCGCGGGCAAGCTGGCGCAGGCGAGGCGGCTGACGGCGGAGTCGACCGCCGAGCAGGCGGGCGCGGGGCTGGATGCGCTGACCGACGCCGAGCGCGCCGCCTTCACCGAGCTGAACGCGGCCTATACCGAGAAATTCGGCTTTCCCTTCATCATCGCCGTGCGCGACAACGACAAGGCCTCGATCATGGCGGCCTTCCGACGCCGGATCGAGAACGACCGTCCCACCGAGTTTGCCGAGGCCTGCCGTCAGGTCGAACGCATCGCCGAGCTGCGCCTGCTGGACAAGCTGGGCGCATGAGCCGGATCGACGCCGCGCCGCTGACCGCCGGAGCCTTCGCCCCCTATGGCGAGGTGCTGGAGGCCGAAGGCGCGCCCGACCGGATCATCAACCAGGGGCTGTGCGGACGTTTCCACGACCTCGCCACGCTCGACGTTCTCGACGGCCGCGCCGGGATCAGCCTGTTCAAGGCCGAGCCGCGCAGCCTGCCGCTGCGCCTCGAGATGGTCGAGCGGCATCCGCAGGGCAGCCAGGCCTTCGTGCCGATGAGCCATGACCCGTTTCTGGTGGTGGTCGCCCCTGACGAAGGTGGCCGCCCCGGCACGCCCCGCGCCTTCCTGACCCGCGCAGGGCAGGGCATCAACTTTCATCGTGGCACGTGGCACGGGGTGCTGACCCCGCTCTACGCGCCCGGGCTCTTTGCCGTGATCGACCGGATCGGCGCGGGGCCCAACCTCGAGGAGCATTGGTTCGAAGAGCCCTACCTCGTTCACGCCACCGCGTGAGGACGCCGGCAGCAAGACCGGCCCTGCGCCTCAACAGGGAGCTGACCCAGACATGACCGACACCCGTATCGGAACGCCCGAGCAATTGCGCGATCCCAACTTCACCCCCGCCCTGCAGACGGCAATCCCGCTCGGCATCCAGCACGTGCTGGCGATGTTCGTCTCGAACGTGACGCCGGCGATCATCGTCGCCGGCGCGGCGGGCTTCGGTTTCGGCTCGAACAGCCCGGACTTCCCGGAGCTGCTCTACCTCATCCAGATGTCGCTGCTGTTCGCCGGCGTCGCGACGCTCCTGCAGACGATAACCGTCGGCCCCGTCGGTGCGGCGCTGCCGATCGTGCAGGGCACCTCCTTTGCCTTCATTCCGATCATGATCCCGCTGGTCGCGGGCAAGGGCGTGGACGGTCTCGCCGCCATGTTCGGCGGCGTCGTGGTGGGCGGCCTCTTCCACGCGCTGCTCGGCACGGTGATCGGGCGCATCCGCTTCGCCCTGCCGCCGCTGGTCACCGGTCTCGTGGTGACGATGATCGGCCTCGCGCTGGTCAAGGTGGGCATCGAATACGCGGCCGGCGGCGTGCCGGCCAAGGCCAGCGGCGCCGAGAGCTACGGCTCCTGGCTGAGCTGGTCGGCGGCGCTGGTGGTGCTGGCGGTGACGCTGGGGCTGAAGTTCTTCGCCCGCGGCATGCTGAGCATCTCGGCGGTGCTGGTCGGCATTCTCGTCGGCTACGCCTACGCGATCTTCGCCGGGCTGCTCTCGGTCGACGCGATCACCGCCTCCTGGCAGAACGCCGCCGCCTTCTCGCTGCCGCAGCCGTTCCGCTACGGGATCGAGTTCTCGGTGGCCTCGATCATCGGCTTCTGCCTGATGGCCTTCGTCTCGGCGGTCGAGACGGTCGGCGACGTTTCGGGCATCACCAAGGGCGGCGCGGGCCGCGAGGCCACCGATCGCGAGATCGCCGGGGCCACCTATGCCGATGGCGTCGGCACGGCCATCGCGGGCATCTTCGGCGGCTTTCCCAACACCTCGTTCAGCCAGAACGTCGGGCTGATCGCCATGACCGGCGTGATGAGCCGCCACGTGGTGACCATCGGCGCGATCTTCCTGATCGTCTGCGGGCTGGTGCCCAAGGTCGGCGGGGTGATCCGCACCGTCCCGATCGAGGTGCTGGGCGGCGGCGTCATCGTGATGTTCGGCATGGTCGTGGCCTCGGGCATCTCGATGCTGTCCGACGTGGATTGGACGCGCCGCAACATGGTGATCTTCGCCGTCGCGCTGTCCATCGGTCTGGGGCTGCAGCTCGAGGTGCTGAACGTGGCGCCGGGCGCACCCAATGCGCTGCAGCACCTGCCTGACACGCTGCGCATCCTCGGGGCCTCGGGGATCCTGCCCGCGGCGCTGATCGCCATCGTGCTCAACCTCGTGCTGCCGGAGGAACTGGCCGAGGAATCCACCGAAGAGGTCTCGGGCGGCATGGCCGGCCATCGCGGAGAGGAGCCGCGCGGCGAGAGGGTCTGACCCGATCGATCCTTGGTGGAAGCTGCGGCGCGTCCCTTCGGGGGCGCGCCGTTTGCATTGATGGCCTTGTGGATGATTGGCTCTGCGCTTCCGGCCGGTGAACGGTGCGCAACTGGCCCGGAAACAAGACCGAGGGCCGCCGGGCGCGCGGTCGTTCTTCGGTTCAAGCTCTAAGGTCGAAGCCGTCCCAGCGGGCTGGCGCTTCGTCGTCCTTTCGCGGGGAGGGTCATCCGGACCGGGTTCGAATAGAGTGAGGACCTCATGGGGCGGAGCGTCATCCCACGGGCAGCTGCTCACCCTGCGCGCGTTGCGCCTATTGGCCGGTCAAAGAGAAAGGGCGGAGGCTTTCGCCTCCGCCCTTGGCGTCAATAATTAAACGCGCGCGTCAGAAATCTACCTCGATCGCGATGCCCTTCTCGACCGCCAGATCGACCACCGCCGCGGCAACCGCGAGGTCCTGCAGGCCCACGCCGGTGCCGTCGAAGAGGGTGATTTCCTCGGCCGATCTGCGCCCCGGGTGCGCGCCATTGATCACCGCGCCAAGCTGGGTGATGGCGCTCTCGTCGATCAACCCCTGCGCCACCGCGTGCTGCGCCTCGCCGATCGAGACCGATTGCGCCACTTCGTCGGTGAACACCGTGGCCTTGGCCAGCAGCGCCGGGGAGACTTCCTGCTTGCCCTTCGTGTCGGTGCCCATGCAGGCGATGTGGCAGCCGGGCGAGACATGCTCGGCCATGAGGATCGCGTCGAAGGAGGAGGTGATCGAGATGATCACGTCGGCCTCACGCATGCCGGTCAATTCCACCGCCTCGAAGGGCACGCCAGCCTCGGCGGCCACCTTCTCGAGGTTGGGCAGCATTTCGGGATGCAGGTTCCAGCCGATCACCTTGTCGAAGTCGCGCTGCTCGAGCGCGGCGCGCAACTGGAAGGTGGCCTGGTGGCCCGCGCCGACCATGCCGATCACCCGCGCGTCCTCGCGGGCAAGGTGCCGGATCGAGACCGACGAGGCAGCGGCGGTGCGCAGTGCGGTAAGCAGGTTGCCGCCAACCATCGCCCTGGCCTTGCCGGTGTCGGGATCGAACAGGAAGACCGTGGACTGGTGGTTGATGATCCCGCGCTTTTCCAGATTGTTCGGCCAATAACCCCCGGCCTTTAGCCCCAGCGTCAGACCGGAGCGGTCGAACCCGCCCTTGAAGCCATAGAGCGCGTCTTCATGGCCGATCGCTTCGCGCACGACGGGGAAATTGTAGGCGTCGCCCGCGGCCATGGCGGCAAACACCTTCTCGACCGCGGCAAAGGCGGCCTCGCGGGTCATCAGGTCGGCAATCTCGCGCTCGGGAACGATGAGCATCGGAACTCTCCTTTCAAAGAAAAGACGCCCGCGCGCAGGGACAGAGGAGCGCGCGGGCGAGGCGTGCCCGGAAGGTCGGACCGGGCAGGGGCAACGGGAAACGGGGAAGGATCAGTAGGCCTTGCCGCGCGCGGAGACCGGCCAGAGCGTCTCGACCTTGCCGCCGCGAACGCCAACGTACCAGTCGTGGACGTTGGCGGTGGGATCGCAGTGGCCGGGCACCAGCTTCAGCTTCTCGCCGACCTTCAGCACGCCGTTCGGATCCGCGATTACGCCATGCTCGTCGGAACATTTGACGTATTCCACGTCGGTGCGCCCGTAGATCACCGGCAGGCCGCTGTCGACCGACTGCGCCTTGAGGCCAGCGTCGCAGATCGCCTTGTCGGATTTGGCGTGGCTCATCACCTGCGTGAGAATGAAGAAGGCATTCTCCCATTCGCCGTTGTCGATGCGGTTGCCGTCCTTGTCGCGGATCCGGCCGTAGTCGGCATCCATGAAGGCATACGAGCCGCACTGGAGCTCGTTGTAGACGCCGGAGTTGCTCTCGAAATAATAGCTGCCGGTGCCGCCGCCCGAGACCAGCTCGGGTTTCAGACCCACCGCTTCCAGCGCCGCCACGGCCTCTTCGACCTGAGCGATGGCGACGGCCAGTTTCTCGCGCCGTGCCTCGTAGCTGTCGAGGTGCTGCATCGCGCCCTGATAGGCTTGGATGCCGGTGAACTTGAGCCCCGCGGCGGCGTTGATGGCTTGCGCGATCTGCACCACCGCCTCGGCGGTGGTCACACCGCAACGGCCCGCGCCGCAATCGATCTCGACAAAGCATTCGAGCGTGGTGCCGTGGCGCTGCGCGGCCTCCGACAGCTCGGCGACGTTGGCGAGGTCATCGACGCAGACAATGATCTTCGCGCCCAGCTTCGGTAACCGCGCCAGCCGGTCGATCTTGCGCGCGTCGCGCACCTGGTTCGAGACCAGCACGTCCTTGATGCCGCCGCGCACGAAGACCTCGGCCTCCGACACCTTCTGGCAACACACGCCGATGGCCCCGCCGAGCCGCATCTGCAGCTTCGCCACGTCCACCGACTTGTGCATCTTGCCGTGCACGCGGTGGCGCATGTTGTGGGCGCGGGCGTAGTCGCCCATCTTGCGGATGTTGCGCTCGAGCGCATCGAGATCGAGCACGAGGCAGGGCGTCTGGATGTCTGACGCGTCCATGCCGGGCAGCGCCGGCACGTCATAGCCGACCTCGAGTTGGTCGAAAGTCACGGGTGCGTTCATGGCTCAGGCTCCTTGCGTCCAGGGCAGGCGGTCGAGATCGACATTGCCGCCGGTGATGATGAGACCGACGCGCTTTCCGGCGAAACGGTCGCGGTTCTTGAGGATGGTGGCAAGCGGTACCGCGCTGCTGGGCTCCATCACGATCTTCATGCGCTTCCAGATCAGCTTCATTGCCTCGATGATTTCCTCTTCCGAGGCGGTGAGGATGTCGCTCACGTGGGTCGAGACGAAATGCCAGGTCAGATCCTTGAGCGGCACCTTCAGCCCGTCGGCCACCGTCTCCGGCGCGTCGTCGGCGATGATGTGCCCGGCCTTGAAGCTGCGGTAGGCATCGTCGGCCTGTTCGGGCTCGGCGGCGATGACCTCCACCTCGGGGGCGAGCGTGGAGAGCGTCAGGCAGGTGCCCGAGATCATTCCGCCGCCGCCGATCGGGGCGAGCACCATGTCGAGCCCATCCGTCTGTTCCATGAACTCGCGCGAGCAGGTGCCTTGCCCGGCGATGACGCGGGGATCGTTGTAGGGGTGGACGAAATCGCCGCCCGTGGCCGCCTGCACCTCGGCAAAGACCGTCTCGCGGGACGAGGTAGAGGGCTCGCATTCTGTGATAATGCCGCCGTAGCCGCGCACCGCGTCCTTCTTGGCCTGCGGCGCGGTGCGCGGCATGACCACGTTGCAGGGGATGCCGCGCCGCCCGGCGGCGTAGCTCAGCGACAGCGCATGGTTGCCGGAACTGTGCGTGCAGACGCCCCGGGCCGCCTCGGCATCGGTGAGGCCGAAGACGGCGTTCGAGGCGCCGCGCACCTTGAAGGCCCCGGCCTTCTGGAAGTTCTCGCACTTGAAGAACAGCTGCGCGCCGGTGAGCTCGTTCAGGAAGGACGAGGTCAGCACCGGGGTGCGATGGATGTGCGGCGCGATGCGGGCGTGGGCCGCCAGCATGTCGTCATAGGTGGGGATGTTCAGCGCAATATCCTTCATCACGCGGCCTCCTTCCGGGCGAGCGCGGGGTTGGCGCGGTAGAAGTCCTGCGCCGCTGCGACGCCCGAGCCAAGCGCGATGTCGAGCCCGAGATCCTTCATGCACATCTCGGCGCAGGCAAGGCCGGAGAGGGTCATGACGTCGGTGAGGCTGCCCAGGTGCCCTATGCGGAACACTTTTCCAGCAACCTCGCCGAGCCCGGTGCCGAAGGCGACGCCGTAGGTCTGCGCCGCGTGGCTGACGATGTCGGTGGCGTTGAACCCTTCCGGCGTGCGGATCGCGCTGACCGTGTCCGAGTAGACCTCGGGCGAGGCGGCGCAAAGCTCCAGCCCCCAGGCGCGCACCGCGGCGCGCACCCCCTCGGCAATGCGGTGATGACGGGCGAAGACATTCTCCAGCCCCTCGTCCAGCAGCATCCGGCAGGACTCGTTCAGCCCGTTCAGCAGGCCGACGGCGGGGGTGTAGGGATAGGCGTTGTTGGCATAGCCCTTGGCCATGTCGGTCACGTCGAAGAAGGTGCGCGGCAATTTCGCGGTTTTCGTGGCTGCCATGGCCTTTTCGCTGAAACCGACGATGGCGAGACCCGGCGGCAGCATGAAGCCCTTCTGCGAGCCGGTGACGGCGCAGTCGACGCCCCAGTCGTCGAACCGGAAATCCATCGAGGCAATCGAGCTGACGCCATCGACAAACAGCAACGCCGGGTGGTCCGCCTCGTCGAGCGCGCGGCGCACGGCGGCGATATCCGAGCGCACGCCGGTGGCGGTCTCGTTGTGGGTGGCGAGCACGGCCTTGATGCGGCGGCTTTTATCGGCGGCGAGGATCTCGGCGTAGCGCTGCGCGGGCAGGCCTTCGCCCCACGGGGTCTCCACAACTTCGACGGTCAGCCCGTGGCGCTGGCACATGTCGATCCAGCGGTGGCTGAACATGCCGTTGCGCGCCGCCAGCACGGTATCGCCGGGCGAGAGCGTGTTGGTCAGCGCCGTCTCCCAGCCGCCGGTGCCGGTCGAGGGAAAGATGAAGACCTCGGCGCTGGCGCTCTTCAGCACGTGGCGCACGCCCTCGCGCGCCGGGTGCAGGATCTGCCCGAACAGCGGTGAGCGATGGTCGATCGTCGGCATGTCGCACGCCTTGCGCAGGCTCTCGGGGATGTTGGTCGGGCCCGGGATGAAAACGGGGTTCTGGAAGCTCATGGCCACCTCCTCTGGTCGCTGAGAGGCACCGTAGACCGGCTCATTGTACGAGGAAATTTTTTTGAAATCGTTTTTCAGAAATGAGATGATTAATAATATCAAGCGTTGTCAGATGCTTGATTTTTTCATATCGTGAATTCGGCTTTCAAATATAATGAAAGAAATTTGATGGATTCTCCGAAAGATGCCGAAACCAGCCCCCGCCGCGCCCGCGGCAGGCCGCGCGGTTGGGAGGACAACAGCGCGCAGAACACGATCAAATCGCTCGACCGGGCGATGGCGGTGCTGGACTACCTGAGCGCCCATCCCGGCCTGACCCTCTCGGAACTGGCGGGCGATCTGAAGCAGTCCCCGGCGACGGTCTACCGCATCCTGGTCACCCTCGAGGGGCGGCGGCTGGTTGAATTCGACTCCGCCGAGCAGCTTTGGCACATCGGCCCACAGGCCTTCGTCATCGGCGCACGCTTCCTGCGCCGCACCAGCCTCGTCGAACGGGCACGACCGGTCCTGCGCGGGCTGATGGAAGAGACAGGAGAGACAGCAAACCTCGGCATCGTGCGCGAGGCTTCGGTGCTGTTTGTCAGTCAGGTCGAGACGCATGAGAGCATCCGCGCCTTCTTCCCGCCGGGCACGTTGTCGCCGCTGCATGCTTCGGGCATCGGCAAGGCGCTGCTGGCCGAGATGGCGGGGGAGCGTTTGGAGAAGCTGCTGGCGCGGAAGATGGAGCGGTTCACCGCGCATACGCTGGCCGAGCCGGAGGCGTTGCGCGCCGATCTTTCGGCGATCCGGGCGCGGGGCTATTCCATTGATGCCGAGGAAAAGACGCTCGGGATGCGGTGCATCGCGGCGGCGGTCTTCGATGCCTCGGGCGAGGCGGTGGCGGGGATTTCCGTGTCCGGCCCGACAATCCGCATGCGAGAGGACATGACAGACACAACGAGCCGCGCGGTGATGCGCGCGGCTCAGGAACTCACGGCGGCGATTGGCGGGGTTACCCCGCCGGTGCGGTGACTTTTCTCGGGGCGGGCATGGGCTGCGTCGCGCCGGAGGGACGCAGCGCCATGTGCCGGTTCACGTCCTTGTAGAGCAGGTAGCGGAAGCGTCCCGGACCGCCTGCATAGCAGGCCTGCGGGCAGAAGGCGCGGAGCCACATGTAGTCCCCGGCCTCGACCTCGACCCAGTCCTGGTTAAGCCGGTAGACCGCCTTGCCTTCCAGAACGTAGAGCCCGTGCTCCATCACATGGGTCTCGGCGAAGGGGATCACCGCGCCGGGCTCGAAGGTCACGACGGTGACGTGCATGTCGTGGCGCAGGTCGCTGGGGTCGACGAAGCGGGTGGTCGCCCATTTGCCGTCGGTGCCGGGCATCGGGGTGGGGGCGATGTCCTGCTCGTTGGCGATGATCACCTCGGGGTGGGGCAGGCCGGGCACGGCCTCGTAGGCCTTGCGGATCCAGTGGAAGCGCAGGGTCTCGTCACCCTTGTTCCGCAGGGTCCAGAGCGTGGCGGGCGGCAGGAAGGCATAGCCGCCCTCGCGCAGCACATGGGTCTCGCCCTCGACGGTGAGCGTGGCCTCGCCCTCCACGACGAAGAGCACGCCCTCGGCGCCCGCGTCGGTCTCGGGATGGTCGGAGCCGCCGCCCGGCTGCACTTCCATGATGTATTGCGAGAAGGTCTCGGCAAAACCGCTGAGCGGGCGCGACAGCACCCAGAGCCGGGTGCCCTCCCAGAACGGCAGGAAGCTGGTGACGATGTCGCGCATCGTGCCCTTGGGGATGACGGCGTAGGCGTCGGTGAACACCGCGCGGTCGGTCAGCAGCTGGGTCTGCGGCGGGTGGCCGCCGGTGGGGGCGTAGTAATTGGTGGTCATTTCTGGTTCCGGTCGGAGAGGTCTTTGTGGTGAGTATGGGCAGCGGTCGCGCCGGGTGCGACAGGGCGAGAGCCGAAAACACTTTCTTGGATTCCGGTATAATCGCGCTCAGTCTTTCGGCATTCATGGAAAGACTGGCCGCAACGGCGGTGTCCACGCGGCAGGGCAGTCGCGTCAGGCCAGCTGCAACTCCGGCGCCTGTGCCGCGCGCCTTCCGTGCTTTTGCGGCACACCCGCCACATAGGTTTCGGCCACGGCGCGGTCATCGCCCAGCATCTGCAGCACGAAGAGCTCTTCGCTCAGCGTCCCGGTCCGCTGCATCCTCAGCGCCATGGGCTCGGTGGCCGAGGAATCGAGCACCACGATGTCCGCCTCGGTCCCCGGCTCGAGCGTGCCGATCTTGTCTTCCAGCCCCAGCGCCACGGCGTTGCCGCGGGTGATCCAGTGGAAGGCGTTAAGCGGGTGCAGCTTCTGGCCCTGTAATTGCAGCACCTTGTAGGCCTCGTTCAGCGTCTGCAGCATCGAGTAGCTGGTGCCCGCGCCGACGTCGGTGGCGATGGCATTGCAAATCCCCCGCGCCCGCAGCCCGGCGTCGTCGAAGAGCCCGCTGCCGAGGAAGAGGTTCGAGGTCGGGCAGAACACCGGTCGCGACCCGGTCTCGGCCAGGAGATCGATCTCGCGCGGCTCGAGATGGATGGAATGGCCGAGCAGCGCCTTGGGCCCAAGCAGCCCGTAGCGCTCGTAGACGCCGAGGTAGTCGGGCGCGTCGGGGTAGAGGCTCAGCGTATAGGCGATCTCGTCACGGTTCTCGGAAAGGTGGGTCTGCACGTAGCACTCGGGGTGCTCGGCGGCGAGCGCGCCGGCCATCTCCATCTGCTCGGGGCTGGAGGTGATGGCGAAACGCGGCGTGATGGCATAGCTGGCGCGGCCCTTGCCATGCCAGCGGGCGATCAGCCGCTTGGTCGCGTCATAGCCCGATTGCGGCGTGTCGCGCAGCGTCTCGGGGGCGTTGCGGTCCATCATCACCTTGCCCGTGATCATACGCATGTCGCGACGCGCGGCTGCAGCGAAGAACGCCTCGGCCGAAGCTTCGTGGACCGAGGCGTAGGCGACCGCGGTTGTGGTGCCATGCGCGCAAAGCTGGCCCATCAGCCACTCGGCCATGGCCTCGGCATGGGTTGGGTCGGCAAAGCGGGTCTCTTCGGGGAAGGTGTAGCTGTTCAGCCAGTCCAGCAGCTGCGCCCCCCAGGAGGCAATGACCTGCACCTGCGGGTAGTGGATATGCGTGTCGATGAAGCCGGGCATCAGCAGGTGCGGGCGATGGTCCACCACCGGTACCGCGGGCGCCTGCCGGGACAGTTGATCGTAGCTGCCCGTGGCGCGGATCAGCCCGCCGCCGACCAGGATCGCGCCGTCGTCGATGTAGCTGTAGGCGGTTTGGTCCTCGGGGCCCTGCGGTTCGGCGGTGAAACTGAGGATGCGCCCGCGCAGGAGCACTTGGTCGGTCTTCATGAGGGTACCTTTCGGCAGGCTTGGGGAGGAAGAAAGGAGGCGCGGGCCGGGGTTCGGCCCGCGCCGGTGGGCTCGGGATGCCTCTGCCCGGATCACTCCGCGGGCGCGGCAGGCGGCTCGTCGAGCACCACGTTGTCGTTCTGCGTCGCGCCCTCGCGGTGGAAGAGCGGGTAGATGTAGAGGAAGGCGGCGGCGATCAGGTAACCGGCCGAGACCGGACCGAGGGCGGGCCAGTGCAGGCTGGCACCGTGGATGATCCCCACCAGCGACATCAGCGCGGCGGCGAGCGCGAAGCCGCCCGCATTGCGGAACCGCCCGTCAATCACGCTTGCGACGATGGCACCCCAGATGAGCCCGGTCAGGATCGCGCCCTGGCTGAGCGAGAGATGCCCGGCGAAATGCGCGCCCTGCTGCAGCAGGGCCGCCGTCAGCGCTTCGTCGCCCAGCTGCGGCAGTCCTTCCACACCGGTCGCCCGCAGCGCGCCCATCAGCGCGCCCCATTTGATCATCAGGAAGGATGACACATGCGGCATCATCGCGATGGTGACGGCAGCCATATGTGCAGGTTTCACGCAATGGGCGGTGTTGGTGATCAGGCTCAGCGCCACGAAGACCAGAACCGGAGCGGCGGCGGCCTCGGGGATCAGGTTGTTGAGGAACGCGAGAAGCCCGAGGAAGGCGGCCAGCGGGATCACCAGCCCGACCCCGATGATGTAGCCCGCATGCGCGCCCATGCGCTTGTAGGCCGGATGGCCGATATAGGCGGTGGTGGGGAAGGGCGAGCCGAAGACCGCGCCGATCATGGTGCCGAGCCCGTCGGTGATCTGGCACACGCCGACCGGGTAGTGATCCCCGGCGCTTTCGGCGCTCTCGACGTTGTTCATCGTCTCGATGAAGTTGTAGATCTGCACCGGCACCAGCACGAGGAAAAGCTCGGGGTTGGCAAAGAGGTGCCGGATGCCCGCGATCAGATCACCCACATAGGGCAGCGGCGGGTAGAAGCCGGTACCCTCGAGGCTGATCCGTGCTTCGCCGATGCTGAAGGCCACGGCGGTGCCGACGATCAGCGCCAGAAGACCCGCAGGGATATTGAACGGCAGGCGGAAGCGCCCGACGAGCCCCCAGAGGATGATGATCATCGAGGCAAAGCCGATGTAGGGCTGCTCGAAGATCGTCGCCAGAGGCACGGTGCCGATGAAGACCAGCGCGATGCCGCAGAGCGTGCCGAGCATCCCGGCGCGCGGCGTGACGCGCTTCAGCCACGGCCCGACAATGGCCCCGAGCGCGGCGACGATACCGCCCATGAAGCCCGCGCCGATGCCGACCTGCCACGCCAGCATCGGATCGTTCGTGGCCCAGTAGATCGGACCGATGACCCCGAAGAGATAGACGAACATCACCGGCGTCGAGATGCCGTAGGGCAGTGCCGTGACATCGCGCCCATGCCGCGCGGCGGCGCGTTTGGCCAGCACCACATAGGCCGCGACGCCCGACAGGATCGCCACCGCCGCGCCGGGCAGGATGCGGCCATAGACGATCTCGGACGGCATGCCGAAGACGAACTGGCAGACACCCGCCAGCACCATCAGGTTGATCAGATTGTCGGTGAACAGTGCCCAGAAGGCACTGAAATCGCTGCGTGAGAACAGCTTGTAGGTGTAACTCCCTTCCCGCATGTGGGATCTCCTCGGGTTACTTGCGGTGGTCCCGCGCCGCCCGCTCCTCTTCGGGCGGACGCGGGGGTTACTCGGCGGCGAAAGCCACAGGCTGCGCCGCGCCGTGCTGGCTGGTGAGCGCGGTGAGCACCTCGGCTACGACAAACGCGGCGATCACCTCGGGGCGTTTGTCGCGGCTGCCCTGCGCGCCGATCGGGCAGGTGAGCGCGTGGGTCTCCAGCCCGTCGCACTCATCCCGCGCGAAGCGGCGGAACTTCTCGCGCTTGGTGGCCGAGCCGATCAGCCCGACGTAGCGCGCGTCCGATCGCTGCAGCGCCGCCGAAGCGCAGAGAAAGTCGAGCGCGTGGTCATGGGTCAGCACGATGAAGGCGCTGCCCGGCGGAGCCATGGCGATCTCGAGCTCGGGCAGCGGGGTAAGGCGCGTCTCGACCCGCGCGGCGCTCAGCGCCAGTTCCTCGGCACGGCTGTCGATCAGAACGCAGCGCACCGGCAGGTGCTGCAGCAGATCCGCCAGCGCCCGGCCCACGTGGCCCGCGCCGTGGATCTGCACCATCGGCAGCGCGGCGGCCTCCTCTGCCGCCCGTGCCCGCGCCGCGTGCCGGTCAGTTGCGCCCATGCGGGTGAGCGAGACCTCGACCCGCCCGCCACAGCATTGCCCGATCTCGGGACCGAGCGGCACGTCCAGCGTCTGCGCCAGATCGCCGCGCGCCAGCAGCGCCCGCGCCGCGGCGATGGCCCGGTGTTCGAGCTGGCCGCCACCGATGGTGCCATGGCGCGAGGTTTCGCCGACATACATCTCGCACCCTGCCTCACGCGGCGAGGAGCCGCGCACCCGGCTCAGCCGCACGCGGGCAATGGGCCCGGGTGCGCTCAGGAAGGCGTCGAGCGTGCTCATGACCGCCCCGCCAGCCGCTCGACCGCCATCAGCACGCGCTCGGGCGTGGCGGGGGCGTCGAGGCGCGGGCATTCGCGGTAGTCCGCGACACTGGCGACCGCCATCGACAGCGCCTCGAAGACCGAGATGCCCAGCATGAAGGGCGGCTCGCCCACGGCCTTGCTGCGCTTGATGGTGCGCTCGCGGTTCTGCGACCATTCGGCGAGGTTCACGTTGAAGACGCGCGGCCGGTCCGAGGCGAGCGGGATCTTGTAGGTCGAGGGCGCATGGGTGCGCAGCGCGCCCTTGTCGTCCCACCACAGCTCCTCGGTGGTCAGCCAGCCCATGCCCTGCACGAAGGCCCCCTCGACCTGCCCGCGGTCGAGCACCGGGTTCAGCGAGCGTCCGACGTCGTGCAGGATATCGGTGCGCTCGACGCGGTACTCGCCGGTCAGCGTGTCGATGGTGACCTCCGAGCAGGACGCGCCATAGGCGAAGTAGTAGAATGGCCGCCCCTTGCCCGCCGCGCGATCCCAGTGGATGTCCGGTGTCTTGTAGAAACCCGCCGCCGAAAGATGCACGCGCGCCATGTAGGCGGCCTTGATGACCTGCTCCCACGGCAGAAGCTGCGCGCCCACCTGCACATGCCCGGGCACGAAGCGCACCTCTTCGGGGCGCACGCCCCAGTGCCCGGCGGCAAACTCGACCAGCCGTGCCTTGATCTGATCGGCGGCATCGAGCGCAGCCATGCCGTTGAGGTCCGAGCCCGACGAGGCGGCGGTGGCGGAGGTGTTGGGTACTTTCTCGGTGGTCGTGCGGGTGATCTTGATGCGCTCGAAATCCACCTGGAAGGCGTCGGCCACCACCTGCGCCACCTTGGTGTTGAGCCCCTGACCCATCTCGGTTCCGCCGTGGTTGAGGTGGATCGAGCCGTCCGAATAGACGTGGATCAGCGCGCCTGCCTGATTGTAGTGGGTCGCGGTGAAGGAGATGCCGAACTTCACCGGGGTCAGCGCGATGCCCTTGCGCAGCACACCGCCCTCTGCGTTGAACACGAGGATGTCGCGGCGGCGCTGCTGGTAGTCGCAGCTTTCCTCCAGTTCCGAGACCACGCGTCCGATGATGTTGTCGGTGACCTCCTGGTGGTAGGGCGTCAGGTTCCGCCCGTCATGGGCGTCGCCGTAGAAGTTGGCCTTGCGCACCTCCAAGGGATCCTTGCCGAGCGCATAGGCGATCTCCTCGATCATCCGCTCGGCGGCGACCACGCCCTGCGGCCCGCCGAAGCCGCGGAAGGCGGTGTTCGACACGGTGTTGGTCTTCATCGGGCGGCTCTGCAACCGGACGTGCGGGTAGAAATAGGCGTTGTCGGCGTGAAAGAGCGCGCGGTCGGTGACCGGACCGGAAAGGTCCGACGACCAGCCGCAGCGCGCGGCAAAGCTGCCGTCCACCGCGCGGATGCGTCCCGCGCCGTCGAACGCCACGTCGTAATCAATGATGAAATCATGCCGCTTGCCCGTCGCCGTCATGTCCTGATCACGGTCGGGGCGGATCTTCACCGGGCGGTTCAGGCGCTTGGCGGCCATGGCGGCGACCACGGCAAAGAGGTTCATCTGGCTTTCCTTGCCGCCGAAGCCGCCGCCCATGCGCCGCACGTTGACCACCACGGCATTGCTCGGCACGCCGAGGACATGCGCCACCATGTGCTGCGCCTCGCTCGGGTGCTGGGTCGAGCAATGCACGATCACGTCCTCGTCCTCGCCCGGCAGGGCAAAGGCGATCTGCCCCTCGAGGTACATGTGATCCTGCCCGCCAACCGAAAGCCGCCCCTGCAGCCGGTGCGGCGCCGAGGCCATCGCGGTCTCGACCTCGCCGCGCTCCAGTTTCAGCGGGTCGGTGATCAGCGGATAGCCCGCCTCCTGCGCCGCGATCGGGTCCAGCGCATGGGGCAGCACCTCGGCCTCCACCTTGGCGAGCGCGGCGGCCCGGCGGGCGGCGTCGCGGGTCTCGGCAATCACCGCAAAGAGCGGCTGGCCGTGAAACTCGATCTTCTCTGTGGGGAAGACCGGCTCATCGCCGCGCCCGGTGGGGCTGATGTCGTTGTGGCCGGGAATATCGGCGGCGGTGAGCACATCGACGACGCCGGGGGCAGCGCGCACGGCGGAAAGGTCGATCCCCTTCAGCGTGGCATGGGCCACCGAGGACACACCGAGATAGGCGTGCAGCGTCCCGATTGGTTCGGCGATGTCGTCGGTGTATTCGGCAAGGCCGCGCACGTGCTTGATCGCGCTGTCGTGCTGGCGATCCTCGTGGACCGCGCCGCGGATGTTGGGCTGGTGTTTCATGTCTCTCCTCCCTCAGGCGCTCAGGCGGACGGGCTGGCCATCCTGTTCGAGAAAGAACCGCCGCAGCAGGTTCTGGGCGACGCGCATCCGGTAGTCGGCGCTGGCCCGCCAGTCACTGAGCGGGGCGAAATCCTCGGCCATGGCGCGGGCGGCGGCGGCAAAGCTGGCCTCGCGCCACGGCTGGCCCAGCAGCGCGGCCTCGGCCCTGGCGGCGCGCTTCGGCGTCGCCGCCATGCCGCCAAGCGCGATGCGGGCGCCCTGGATCACTCCGCCTTCGACGGTGACGCTGATCCCGGCGGCGACGGCAGAGATGTCTTCGTCGCGGCGCTTGGAGATCTTGTAGGCACCGCAGCGACTTGCGCCCGAGGGCAGGGGGATGCGGATGCTCTCGACGAATTCGCCGGGGCGGCGGTCCTGCTTGCCGTAGTCGATGAAGAAGTCTTCCAGCGGCAGGCTCCGGCGGGCGGCACCGTGGCGCAGGGTCACCTCGGCGCCGAGCGCGATCAGCACCGGGGGCGTGTCGCCGATGGGCGAGCCATTGGCGATATTGCCGCCGATCGTGCCCATGTTGCGCACCTGCCAGCCGGCAATGCGGTCCCAGTACTCCGCGAGATGCGGCAGGTGTGCGGCGATCAGCGGCTGCAGGTCGGAATAGCTGACGCCGGCGCCGAGGGTGATCGCACCGTCGCCGACCGAGACCGCCTTCAGCTCGGGGAGATGCGCAATGAAGATCGCGGGCGAGATCGGGCGCAGGAACTTTGTCACCCAAAGGCCGACATCGGTCGAACCGGCGATCACCGTGGCCTGCGGATGCTCGGCATAGGCGGCGGCAAAGTCATCGAGATCGGCGGGCAGGATGGCGCGGTTGTCCTCGGGGCCGGTCTCGACGCGGCGCCCGTCCTTCAGCGCCTCGAGCGCCGCCGTCACCCGGGCCCGCTCCTGCACAAGACGGTCCGCTTCGGGCGTGCCGTAGTCGCTCACCGCCACGGCAGCGCGGATGATCGGCGCGTAGCCGGTGCAGCGGCAGAGGTTGCCCTGCAGCGCGGTCTCGACCTGTGCCTCGGTCGGCTGCGGGACCTGCATCCAGAGCGCATAGAGCGACATGACGATGCCCGGCGTGCAGAAGCCGCATTGCGCGCCGTGATGTTCAATCATCGCCCGCTGCACCGGGTGGAGCGCGCCGTCCGGGCCCGAGAGATGCTCGATGGTCACCACGTGGCAGCCGTCGAGCGAGGCGGTGAAGCGGATGCAGGCGTTGACTGCCTCGTAGCGCAGCGCGCCCTCATGCAGGCGGCCGACGAGCACGGTGCAGGCGCCGCAATCGCCCTCGGCGCAGCCTTCCTTGGTGCCGGTGAGCCGGCGTTCGAGCCGCAGGAAGTCGAGCAGGGTCTGGGTGGCCGGGACCTCGGGCAGGCTCACCGTCCGTCCGTTGAGCAGAAAGCGGATCTCGCTCCGGTGCGTCATGCATCCCTCCGTGGCTGAGCATGTGACTGGGTCTTCGGAGCGGACGCTAGCGGAAGGTACTCTCAATGAATACGCGCGGTTTCGCCAAGGACTTTATACGGATCGTTGATAATAATCTGTCGCGGACCGTAGTATGCCGGGGCAGGATGACCAGAGGCCGAGGAGCGGAGCGATGCAATACATCGAAAGCCTGCGGGTTTTTGTCCGGGTGGTCGAGCTTGGCAGCATCACCTCGGGCGGGCGCGACCTGCGGCTGACGCCGGCGGTGGCGAGCAAGCGGATCAAGGAGCTTGAAGGGCGCCTTGGCGTGCGCCTGTTCAACCGCACCACCCGCTCGATCACCCCGACCGAGGTCGGACGGGTGTTCTACGAGCAGGCGCGGACGGTGCTGGCCTCGGTGGATGAGGCCGAGGCGGTGGTGGCGAACTTCTCGGAAACGCCGCGTGGGGCGCTGCGGGTGACGGCGCCGCTTGGGATCGGACGGCGGATCATCGCGCCGCTGGTGCCCGCGTTCACCGAAAAATACCCCGAGGTGCAGGTGCAGATGCGCCTGTCGGACCGGCTGGTCGACATGATGGGTGAGCGGCTCGACGTGGCCTTCTTCCTTGGCGTGCCGAAGGATTCCAACTTCAAGCTACGGCACATTTACGATTGCCCGCGCGTGCTTTGCGCCGCACCTGCCTATCTCGAGAAGCGCGGGGTCCCCGCGACGCCCGAGGATCTGCTCGGCGGGCGGCACAACTGCCTGCTGCTGCGCTATCCCCGCTCGCCCGAGTATTTCTGGCAGCTCCAGACCGCCACCGGCTTGCGTCGGCTGGAGGTGGAGGGACCCTTCGATGCAGACGACGGTGACGTGTTGACCCGTTGGGCGCTGGACGGCCAGGGCATCGTCAACAGACCTCGGATCGAGGTTGCGCAGCACCTGCGCAGCGGCGAATTGATCGAGGTTCTGCCGGACACGCCACCGCTACCCTCGACCCTGGGCTGCCTGTTCCCGCATCGGAAGCTGCAGGATCCGAAGATCAGGCTCTTCGTCGACTACATGGCCGAGGCCGTGAAGGCGTCAATTTCATAGTGCAAAATTTCGAATTATCCGCTCGAAACCGTCTCACAGGCAATCTGCAAGGAACTCGAGAAGTGCCGATCATGCATTCGACCAGGCTTAATCAGGTGCCAGGCGCGGTTGTTGGACCTCCGATGCGGTTCTTGCGGCTTATCCACTCTCGATCACCCCATCGGGCAATCTACCGCTTCGTCTTCCGCAAAAGAAGGGACGCCTCCCGCGGGCGCTAGGTGTCGGGAGCGAATGGTCAGGCCCCACATCGCCTGAGAAATTGCTGCGCTTTGTCCCGCACGGTTTTTGGAGTGCCAGACGCGTCGACGGCGTCCCAAAGCATTTCTCCCAGGTCGCCCGCGAGCTGCGCGCCCAGAACCGCCACATCTGCATCCGACGCATCCCCTGTCCCGGCGCGTACTCGGTGGGTGAGAACCGCCTCGGATGCGGTCAACCAAAGGCCCTGGAAGGGAACCCCGGTACGGGCTGCAACGGCCGCGGCAGCGGTTCTCATGAACGGGCTGGTGAAGGTCGCATCCAGGATCACCGTCTGGCCCGCTCGAGTCAGCGTTTCCGCCCGCTCGAACATCTCTGCGTAGACCGCCTCGCGCCGGTCGGGCGTGTAGTTTTCGGACGGCTTTGTTGCGCAAAGGCTGAAGGGGATTCATCTCGCGAATCCAGCGTGGTAGCTGGCTTGCATGAGCAGACCCATCCCGCCGGGCTACAAGACTAAGAACTGGCCGACCTACAACGAAGCGCTGAAGCAGCGCGGCTCCCTGACGATCTGGTTCGATCCGGACATGGTGTGGGTGCCGCCGCCAACCGGCAGGCGAGGTAGGCAGCCGCGGTATAGCGATGCCGCGATCCAGACGTGCCTGACGATGAAGGTGCTCTTCGGCATGGCCCTCAGGCAGACGACCGGGTTCGTGGAGAGTCTGCTCCGCCTGGTCGGCCTCCACTGGACGGTGCCGGACTTCAGCACTTTGAGCCGGCGCCAGAAAACCCTGTCCGTGTCCATCCCCTACAGAGGCTCGCACGGGTCGCTGAACCTGCTGATCGACAGCACAGGCATCAAGGCGGAGGGCGAAGGCGAGTGGCACGCGCGCAAGCATGGTGGCGCGAAACGCCGTTTATGGCGCAAGATCCACATCGGCGTCGACGAACAGACGCTGGAGATCAGAGCTATCGAGATCACTGGCAGCACCGTTGGTGACGCGCCGATGCTGCCCGAGCTGCTTGATCAGATTCCCGCCGAGGTGGAGCTCGGCTCTGTCACCGCGGATGGTGCCTACGACACACGCAAGTGCCACGACGCTGTCGCCGACCGGGGCGCCTATGCAGTCATACCGCCACGCAGGAACGCGAAACCGTGGAAGCCTTCGACTGCAGGCGCCATCGCCCGGAACGAGGCACTGCGCGCATCGAAATACCTCGGCCGTGCAATCTGGAGAAAGTGGAGCGGATACCACCGCCGTAGCCGCGCCGAGACGAAGATGCATTGCGTGAAGTTACTGGGGCAGAGCCTCATGGCACGTGACTTCGAACGCCAGGTCGCCGAACTCCAGATCCGCGCTGCCGTCCTGAACGGCTACACCGCGCTCGGCATACCTGTCACCGAGCCCATGGGGTAAGTGCGTCTGGGGAAAGGGGAGGTCCGGGCTTCACCCTCTTTGCGCAACAAAGCCCATCTATCCAGATGTTCGAGAGGCTGTTCGCGGAAATAACTAAGAGGACGGCCCAAAATTTTGTTGATACGAATTACATAATTTCCCTTACGCGAAACATAACTATGTAATGGTGCGCGCTACCCTCAAGTGCGACTCCCATTAGAAAACAGATGGTTATCTACTGGAGAGAGCTTGCCATGGGACGTCACCGCACCGTAGGCCTTCACCCTGGTAGAACACTGCCGACCATGCATTGGTGTTTGCCCCCAGACCACTCGGCGATGTCAGTTCCCCGCGCGTGCGGAAACTGCGCGTCGTGGGCCGGGGTTGGATATTGCCGGTCACAAAAATGCCGAGGATGGAACGGGATCGGTCAGGGTGACCGGGCCGATTTCGGGATAGAGGTCCCCGGGACCGGGATTTTCCGCGAGACTGGCGCCGCCCAAGTGGCTCAGTATGCCCCAGACCGCATTCAGCGCGGTCTGCACTGCGCCCTCGGCCCAGGCCGGCGTCCAGCTGATCCCGTCTCCGGCAAGGAACACTCCGCGCTGGCTGTCCGGCATTTCCGATTGCATGAAGTGGCCGTAGACCCTGTGGTTGTAGCGGTAGTGACCCGGCAGTGCGCCCTTGAAGGCCCCGAGGAAATTCTCGTCCGCCTCCCAGCTCACACACTTCGGCGCACCGCGGATGTGGCGCGCGATATCGACCGTCGGGTAGATTTGCTTCAGTGCCTTCAGCGCGAGCTCGGCGCGGGCTTCCGCGTTCAGCGGCAGGACCTTCAGCGCGTCGGTCATCCACGCATAGCTCAGACAGATCACACCGGGCTTGTCGGGACCGTTGTCGAAGAGATAGGTGCCGCGGGTCAGGCGATCGGTCAGCGTCATCGACAGCACCGGTCGCCCGGTCGCGGGGTCGAGGTCGTTCCAGAACGGCCGGTCCGTCATCACGAAGGTTTTCGCGGCCTGCATGTACCGGGTGCGGTCGAGCGCCATCCATGTCTTCTGGTTGAACAGCGCTTCGTCGGTATCGATGGCAGTCGTCAGAAGGTGGCTGTGGCAGGTGACCAGCACCGCATCATAGGTATCTACGTTGCCCCACTGATCGGTGAGCAGGGTCCGCCCGGCTGCATCGCGCGAGAGCGCGACCGCACGCGACCGGGTCGCGCCGCCGTTCAGCGACGCGAGCGAGGTCTGGTCGGGCCAGTGCACGCAATCGGGTTCGGCGGACCAGAGCCTCCTCAGCATCTGCTCGCAGCCGCCCTCGACGAGGTGCTGGTCGTCGTCGAAGCCCAGCAGGTTGACGCGCAGGATCTCGAGCATGGAATTCGGGAAGTCGCTGTCCCAACCGCCGGTGCCGAAGCCCACCTGGCCGAAGATCTCGCGGTGGCGGAAATCATGCGCACCGAACGCCTCGGACCCGGCGATGAAATCGTAGAAGGTCCGCTCATCCCATTGCGCCACGAGCGGATCCCAGAGCGCCTTGAGGCGAGCGGTGTCCCTTGCCCGCAGGGCTTCCTGCAGATCCGGGAAGCCAACCTGATCAGTCAGCGCCTTGTCGTAGGCCTCGGCGATGTCGCGGTAGGCCGGCGGCAGATCGTCGAGGCTGCGGGCAAAGAAGGTCTGCCCTTCGAGGTCGATCACGGTGGAGCCGGCCGCAGGTGTCAGCGGGTTCGGGAAAGGCCGGGTCTTGCAGCCCACCATGTCGAGGTAGTGGAACATGCCGCGCGACGAGGTCGGAAAGCGCATGGCCCCCATCTCGGCGACGATCCCGTCGCTGCCCTCGAACACCTCCGAGCGCAGCCGCCCACCGAAGCGGCCCGATTCATAGAGGACCGGTCGCAGGCCAAGTTTCATCAGTTCGAACGCGGCCACGATCCCCGCAACACCGGCCCCGATGATGGCCACCGGTGTGCCGTGCATGTCACGGGGGAGCTTGCCCAGACCGGCCGGGTTCTTGATCCAGTCATCATAGGCAAAGGGAAAATCCGGGCCAAAGGCGGTGGTCGCGTTCATGCTTCTCTCCGAATGGGGTGCAGGTCTCGCCCAGGCTGTCCACCGGACACCCGTTTCGTTCCGCGTCCACGCCACTTGAAGCGGGCGGCGGCAAAGGGCGAGATCTCGATCGGCGGGGTACGGCCTGCGACAAGCGCGGCCACTATCTCGGCCGTCATCGGGCCGGCTGCGAGACCCATATGACCATGACCAAAAGCATGGACGATTTGTTGACAGCCACTCGCAGGCGAGATCACCGGCTTTCCGTCAGGGGTAGATGGGCGGTTGCCCTGCCAGCGCCGCAGCGACGGGTCCTCCGGGTCCATCTTGAGCCCGGGCCATGTGCGGTTGAGGTGTCGCAGCAGGATATCCGAGCGTCGCCAGTCCGGCGCGGCATCGTCGCTCGCCAATTCGACCTGGCCCGAGGCCCGCAAGCCATGGGCAGTGATCACGTTCGCCATGCGCCCCTCTTGCGGCATGACCGGAATGGAGAGATCGATCGCGGGCGCCGGGACTTCGACATAGTAGCCCCGCTCACTTTCCATCGGCACCCGGTCGCCGGCCCGACGGGCAAGCGGCTTGGACCTGCAGCCACAGGCAATGACCGCGGCGTCGCAAGGGATGGTCCCGTCTTGGGTCTCGACACCCAGCAGCACGCCATCGCGGATATCGAACCCGGTAGCCCTGGACCGTCGCAGCGTGGCCCCCAGCCTCCGGGCCTGATCGGCCAGAGCCGCGACATAGGTGCCTGGGTCCACGCAATGTGCGCCTTCGTTCACGAGGATTGCGAAGGTGTAGTCCGAAGACAGCGCAGGCAGGTGCCGGTGAAGTTCGTCAGCTCCCAGTTCCGTCATCTTCACGCCCAGGTCCCGGCGCACCTCCCAGGCAAGCCTTTCCTTGGCCATGTCGGCCCGATCGATAAACGCGTGGATCAGGCCAGTGCGGCGGATCAGCTCGGGTCGGCCCATGCGCCCCGCGATCTCGGCGTGCCGCTCCGGAGCATCCCGCAGCAGCGTCGAAAGCGCCGTGGCGGTCCTGCGGAAGCGGGCCTCTGTCCATCCCGACAGAAGGAAGCGGACGAGCCAGGGCGCAAGGCGAGGAAGGTGGCGCCAGCGTATCGTCAGCGGCCCGGTCCGGTCGAACAGGTACCCGGGCACGTTGCGCCACAAGCCCGGCCCAGACATCGGGATGATCGACGCCGGGCTCAAAAAGGTGCCATTCCCGAAACTCGGCGAATGCGGGCCGCCCGGCTCTTCGGCCTCAAGAAGCGTCACCCGGTGACCGTCCTCGGCGAGGCGCAGCGCGGCCGAAGCGCCGATGATCCCCGCACCGATGACGACGACATGTTTCGAAGTGGGCTCCATGACAATCCTGCTCCGGGTTGACGAGGTTGTTTCCATACTCCGCGGACGGTCAGGGTGAGCCTCCCCTACCCTGCCCTCTTCGAGCTCGCCGCTGTCCGAGCCGCAAGAAAACGTGTTCCCTCTGTTGTGCCGCGCGCGACAGCCTTGGAACACTTGGAAAAAACTCGCGCTGTCATGATCTGCAGTCATGAATGCAGCCGCTGGTCTTCGTGCTTCGCGGTGTTCGCAGAAAGCAACGGGCGGGCCGTCGGGCCCGCCCTGTACCTCGGAAAGAGGGTGAACTCAGAGGTAGCTGATCTCTTCAGCAGCGGTACTCAGCGGATCCTTTCCCATCTTCGAGAGCCACGAGTACACCGGCGGAACGCGGTCCGCGATGGATTCCACGTGGATGTCGATCAGGCAGGGCCCCTTCGTGTGATCGAAAGCCTGTTTCAGCGCATCGTCGAGGCTGGCCGCGTCCTTTGCCGTCCATGCGGTCAGGCCGAAAGCCTCGGCGATCGCCTGTCCACGCGGCGGCATGAAGTCCACGCCGAAGCACTGGTTGTGACCACGCAAGCGGTGCAGACCCTTGATCCAGCCGAACGTGCCGTTGTTGAACAGCAGCAGGATCGCCGGAACCTGCAGGCGCACGAGTGTTTCAAGTTCGCCGACCGACATCCCGAAAGAGCCGTCGCCGAACATGCCGACCGGCCGTCGCGACTTGTCGGCAAACCATGCTCCGACCGTCGCAGGCAGGGCGGAGCCAAGGCCGCCGAAGGCCCGCGGGATGGCGAACCGCGTCCGCGGGTCCTGCAGCTTGAGGAACCGGGTCATGTGCGGCGTGGGCGTGCCCGCATCCGAATAGATCAACGCCGGCTTGCCATATGCCTCCAGCGCCTCGTTGAAGCAGCGCACGGCGCGTTCTGGCCGGAGCGGGGACGAGTCTGCGCCGAGAAGGCTCTCTGCGTTCTCCCAGAACTCGGCGCGCATGGCATTGAGCTCGTCCACCCAGGGCTGGGTGCGCGCGGCCTGCTCCCTGTCGGGGTCAGCCCCGGCCAGCTCGTTCAGCTTGCGCAGCACCAGCATCGCATCGCCCGGCACCGAAAGCGCGTTTTCGTAGTTGTTCGCCATGATCTCGGGATCGATGTCGATCTGGGCGACGCGCTTGTTCAGCGTGATCTTGGGGAAGGTCCAGCCGATGGTCACCACCGAGCCCATCTTGGAGCCGACGAACAGCACGAAGTCCGCATGTTCCAGCGCCCAGTTCGCATGGGGATGAAAGCCGTTGTCACCGATCACGCCCACGGCCAGCGGATGGTCGTCGGGCATCGTGCCCTGGCCGGTCATCGTCGTGCAGACGGGGATGTTCAGCTTTTCCGCAAGTTCGGTCACGTCCGGGCCGGCGCAGGCGCGGTTGACACCGCCGCCCGACACGATCAGCGGCTTCGAGCTGGCGCGGAGCAGCTGCAGCAGCGTGTCCAGCTTCTCCGGCGCGGGCAGGGTCGGGTAGGCAGGGAATTCCCTGCACTCCTCTTCCACGTGCAACGACACGCGCGCCGGGTCGACCTCGGCCATCAGCATGTCCTCGGGGATCTGCAGGTGCACGGCGCCGGGTTTGCCCGAACATGCCACGCGGAAAGCCCGGCGGATGATCTCGGGCAGCTTCTCGGCCGATTTGACCTGCACCGACATCTTGGTGATCGGATCGAACAACCGGGCGCAGTCCAGTTCGGTCAGCACGCCGCGGCCCTCGCCGGGAAGCGGGATATCGATGGTCAGCAGGATCACCGGAACCGAAGAGGAATTCGACTCCGCGACCGGAGGGAGCGAATACATCGCTCCGGCGCCCGACGGGCATTCGAAGACACCGGGCTTCTTCGTGAACCGACCGTAGGCATCGGCCATATACCCGGCCGATCGCTCGTCCCGCGCCATAACGTGCCGGATCTCGTGCTCGCGTCCCTGAAGCGCCTCGTAGAAGGGCACGTTGGTGTCGCCGGGCACACCGAAGACGACCTCGACGCCGTAGCCGACCAGCATTTCAACAAGAATATCCGCGCCGCGCATATCTCTCTCCTGTGTATGGGAATTGGCCGTCGGGCCGCATGTTGTTTTGTTTCGGGTCAAGACCCGACGAGAATTGGAGCCAGGCGTCCACGCAGCGCGGCAAGGATGCTGGGCGCGACGATCCGCGAGGTTTTGGGGTTGGACGACGGCAGGTTGCGGCTCTCGAGCGACAGCCCGATCTCGTCCCCCTCGATTTCAAGCTGATGGATCGCGCCGGGAATATCCGGGTCCATCCAAAGTTCGATCGTCGTGCGTTCGAAACCGATGCCGGCGAGGCTGATGGCGACCGCGACGTTCAGGTGCCTCGGGAAGGCGCGCGCTGCATCCGCAGCGGTGCCTTCGAAAACCTTTACCTGCTCCCGCGGAGGATCGTTGCGGAAGTCGAGCCCCTGTTGCAGGACATAGGCTTCATTCGCCAGAGACCCGGGCTTGATCCGGCACTTGAGGTGCACCCGATGTATCGTGCCTTCGGCGGCAGAGCGGAGCATGTCGAGCCCCGGCATCGCGCCGGTGGCGATCTGAACGCGTGCACCATGACACCGGGCGAGTTCCTCGAGGTCGGGCACGGCAAGGAACCCGCCCGCGCTGACGCAGATAAGCTCCCTGCCCTTGCGGGTGACCGCATCGACGATCTCGGGGATCGCGGCCCCTGTGGCGGCCTCGACGACGAGATCACAGTGATCGGCGAGCTGGGCGAGGGGAACGACCGGCACCTCCGGCGCGAAGGTATCGAGATGCGCGCGTGCCTTTTCCAGGTCACGCGCGGACACGACCGACAGCGCGACACCGGGCACCTTGCCTGCGACCAGCGCCTCTGCGACGGCCCGGCCCGACTGGCCGAACCCCGCGAGACCTACTCTCAGGGAGTCCGTGCCGTCACGCATAGCGCCGCGGGTTCCGTGCCCTGTAGAACGTGTTGATCAGAGTGTTCACGTCGAAGACCGGCAGGCCTGCCTCTTCTGCCACATAGACCGAGAAGGGGCACATGTTGGTGCATTCGAAGAGGATGGCGCCGGGCGTGTCGCAGCTTGCCATGAAGTCGCGCGTCATCTGCACCATCTCTTCCTTCAGCACGTCGAACCGCAGGCTGGGTTGGTTGCCGATATAGGTGGCGGGGAACTCGGCATCGGGCTTCATGCCCTGAACCTGGACGGGGATGTCCTTCATCGACCAACCGACGCCCCTGAAATGGTCGTCGTTCAAGTTGTGCGCGCGTTCGGTGAAGACGCCGATGACCTGCCCGGGCGGCAGCATGGCGTGGATCAACGGCGCCTGAAGCAGGGAAGAGGTGAACACGGGGATATTCACCGAAGCGGCAAGGGGTTTCTGGAACGGCGCCAGGAATCCACAGCTCGTGGTGATTGCCTTGACGCCCTCGGCCTCCAGCTCCTGGGCGGCCTCGATGAAGGGCTGGATCAGCGCCTCGTCCGGGTGCTCGCCCATGATGCGGCTCGTGTCCGCGCCTTTCACGGTCTTGTACCTGACCGGGAAATCGTAGGTGCGCGCATTGCCGATGTCGCCGACCGGGCGAGGGAAGATCGTGTCCAGCATCAGGACACCGATATCCTGACCGTAGTTCGTGTAACCGCCCTGCATTGTATCTCCTTCAATGTCTCGCTTGCGCCCGGCACCAGTGCACCTGCGCGGTTGGCCCGATCACCATTGCCTCCGGGACGGAAAGACGACGGATCGGAGGCCTTCCGGGAAACTCTAACTTGCGGGCGTTATGAGCAAAAATGTTGATTACGCAGCCAAACATGATCTATTCGCATGCTATGCCCAGATTCCTTCCGAGCCTCTCCGCCCTCGCCGCCTTCGAAGCCGCCGCGAAGTATTCGAGCTTCACGAAAGCCGCCGAAGAGCTGAACCTTACCCAGAGTGGCGTGAGCCGTCAGGTGAGCGCGCTCGAGGATTTTCTGGGTGTCCGACTCTTCGACCGCTTCGGACCGCGGCTCGTGCTTACGGCTGCGGGCCGCAGCTACAGCGCAGCGCTGACAACCAGCTTGAACGATCTGGAGGCGGCAACGAACGACGTGGTACGCGGGTTCAAGGCGAACTACGCGATGCAAATCGGCGTGCAGGCCGGACTGGCGAACCAATGGTTCGTGTCGCTGATGAAGAAGTTCCTGCTGCAGGCTCCCGAGATCAAGGTGAACATCCAGGCGATCAGCCAGAATGCCGATACCGATCTTGCTGCCCTCGACGTGGCAATCCTGCGCGGCCACGGATCGTGGCAGGACATGACATCGTATCACCTGATGGACGAGACGGTCATCGCGGTAGCCGCCCCAGAGCTGATAGACCCGAACCAGAGCTACAAGCCTGCGGATATCGAGCGTTTCACGCTGATCCAGAGCTCGCACCGACCGGACATGTGGAAGCGCTGGCTGCGGGAGCTCGGCGAACACTACCAAGGCGAGATCAGCGGCCCCAGGTTCTCGCAGACGTCAATGGTCATCTCGGCCGCGCTGACGGGGATGGGACTGGCACTCGTGCCGTACATCATGGTTCAGGAGATGATCGCCCAGGGGCGGCTCGTTGCCCTGATCGATCTCCCGGTGTCGATCGGATACAAGTATTTCGTGGTCCATCCAGAGAACAAGTCGAGCTCCAAGGACGTGCTGCGCTTCCGCAACTGGCTGCTGCGGGAAACACAGCAACTCCGGCGCGATGTCGCGCCGGAGCCTAGAAAGCCGACCTGACCGGAACTTGTCAGGCGTGCGCTGCGCTGGACTCACCCGGTCGGGGCCAGACTTTCGCCTCGCGTCTTCACTCGCCAGACCAGGGCCAGCGCCACCAGCAATACGACACAGATCGGTGCCCTGATCTCGACCGCGACCGAATTGCTGAAGGCAATCGCGACGGCAATTCCCACCGCGAGCATCCGCGTGAGCCAGCCCAGGTGCCCCCCCCAGTAGCCGACAGAGGCGATGCAGACGAAGATGGCCGACGTCAGGCACATCCCAAAGACTTCGACGGTCTGGTACAGCGGGCCCTCCCACATGATCGCGGGTGTGAACACGAAGGCGAATGCGACGATGAGCCCGCCGATGGACAGCTGCCAGGCCTCGAAACCCGTCTTCAGCCCGTCCGCCTTGGCAATCACCGCCGCTGCATAGGCCGTCACGGAGACCGGCGGCGTCGCGTCTGCCAGGATCGCGAAGTAGAAGACAAAGAGATGGGCGCCAAGCATCGGAGCACCGAGATCGATCAGGATCGGGGCGGCCACGACCGAGACGATGAGGTAGGCCGGTGTGGTGGGGACGCCCATTCCAAGGAACAGGCTGATGAGCGCCACTAGGATCGACGCCTTCCAGAGCGACCCGTCGGCAAAGTTCTGGACGATGTCCGAAATTGCCACGACCAGCCCCGTGGTGGTCAGGCCCGCGACGATGATCCCCGCGGCTCCGACCGCCAGGGCAACGACCGCGATCATCGTGCCCGCCTCGTAGAGCGCGGTGACGATCTGTCCGGGACGCAGGCCCTGGCTCGGGCGCAGCCATGAGAGCACGATGACGGCTCCAATCGACAGCAAGCCGGCGAAGGTTGTCGAGAAACCTTGCAGCAAGGCCCAGAAGAGCACGATCAGCGGCAGCATCAGATGGCTGTTGGAGAACACCGTCCGCCAGCTGGGAAGATCCTCTTTCGCCATCCCGGCAAGACCCAGGCGCTTGGCCTCGAGATGCACCATGATCAGCATGGTGACATAGTAGAGGAGCGCGCCGAGCGACGCCGCGATGATGACGCTCTTGTAGGGGATGCCGGTCGTTTCGGCGATGATGAAGGACGCCGCGCCCATGACCGGCGGCATGATCGCCCCGCCGACGCTGGCCGCCGTTTCCACACCGCCGGCAAATGCGGGGCGATAGCCGAGCCGCTTCATCAACGGGATCGTTATCGCGCCTGTAGAGACGACGTTCGAGACCGAGGAACCGCTGACCGTGCCGAACAGGCCCGAACTGATCACCGCGACCTTGGCCGGACCGCCGGCCGAGCGTCCGGCGACCACTTCTCCAAGTTGGGAGAAGAGCTGACCGGCGCCGCTCAGGCGCACGAAGGCTCCGAAGGTGACGAAGATCGCGATCAGCGTGGCAGATATGCCCATGAGAGGGCCGTAAACGCCTCGGCCACTTATGAGATACATCGTCTCGACGACATGATCGAGGCTCATCCTGCGGTAGCCCCAGAGACCGGGCAGATAGTGCGCCGTGAACATGTACACGATGACCAGCGCCGTCAGCGCTGCCAGGATCGGGGTGAACGCGCGGCGCACGCCCTCGATGATCAGACAGACGATCAGGATCCCGAGCCAGAGCTGGGGCATCGTCAGGGGCGTCAGGAACTCGGTCCGCTCGTAGATCAGCAGCGGGTTCACGTACATGTAGAGACTTGGAAGGATACTGAGCCCTGCAAGAACCCAGTCGAGGGGGCTTGGCGTATTGTAGGACGACGGTTCGGTTGACGCTTCGCCCTCCCCGACCTCGACAATCTCGCCCGTGCTCCTCGCGGGAAACAGAAGGAAAACCAGAGGGAGGAACAGCATGAGGTGCAGGGCGCGCAGTTCCAGCGGTTCCGGCCAGCCGAACCCGGCGTAATATAGATGAAGGGCAGTGGCACCGACGGTCCAGACCTGAACCAGACGTCCTGTTTTTCCGTGCAGGGTTCTCATTGCGGAAGCTCCAGAAATCGACATCGCAGCGGCGTCGAAGGTCCGCTGCGATGCTTGGTTGTCTTTGTTCAGGTCGACTTACTTGAACCCGGCTTCCTCGAAGGCGCGTGCCGCTCCGGGGTGGAGGGGAAGTTCCATCTGCCAGGCCGTTGCGGGGTCGAAGCCCTCGAGGCTCGAGTGGATGCCGGGAAACTTCGGCTGGCTGGCAAGCAGGGCCTTGGTGAATTCATAGACGGTGTCTTCATCCACGTCGGTCGACGCCAGCAGCATCGTGTTCATCACCGGCACAGAGACGTCGCCGTCCTGGACGTTCTCGTAGGTTCCCGCGGGGATCGTCCCCTTCGAGTAGCCGTAGGTCGACACGAGGTAATCTTCCAGCTCTTCGGGGAAGTCGACGAGCTGCGCGTCGCGCCCGGCTTGGCTGATCTCGATCACCGCCGCGCCCGGCAGGGACAGCGCGATGAACAGATAGTCGACCTGGCCGTCCCGCAGGGCCGAGACGAGGTCGGAATAGTCGCCCTGCACGATCTTGCCACCCTCCTCGCGGATCTTCTCGTAGGACGTGTCGTAGAATTCCATGACCCGCTGGAAGGTCAGCTCGGTCGAGTCGCCGTTCTTGGGCACGCCGATCCGCAGGTTCTCGGATTTCAGGGCCTCTTCCAGCGACTTGGTCTCGCCGTTGGCGCGGATGAAGTGGAACATGTTCTGATTGATGCCGTTGGCGACGCCGCTGACCTTTTCGACCTCGTGATCGTAAGGCTCGGTGCCCTTCATCGCGGCAAAGGCGAGGAAGTCGATGCCGAAGCCGAATTGGCTGATGCCGGCTTCCAGCTTCAGCGGGTTGTCCTTGCCGCCGCCGGGCACGACCTTCAGCGTGAGGTCGGACTCGTTCATGATCTCCGACGCGAGCCCGCTGGCCACGCCGTACCACCCGGCCCCAAGTTGTCCCGTCGTCCATTCAAGAGCCTGTGCACCTGCCTGGCCCGTGTTGAACGACAGCAGCGCCGCGGCGGTCATCATTGCCTTGAGAGTGAATTTCATTTGGTACTCCACTGTTGAGGGTGGCGGTTTATGGTTCTATGCCGACCCGTTTCTGTGATCCGACCGGCGGAAGTGGTCTGCGCCGGGAAAGGATTCTGGTTTTCCGTTACGGTAGGCACCGAGGGTGTGTCGGAAAAAACTCGTATTACACATGCAATCATGAACTTTAGTCATCGTCGCATTGTCACTCGTCGCCACCCTGGGCCAAATCCCCATATCCATCTGTTATTTAATGACAAATAGCAGAACCTTTTCGCGCCGCTCAGGGAGATGACGTGGTCGAGTGACCGCGTGCAAAGGATGTAGCCGAGGCAAATGCCTCCTAAGAAGCAACCTGCCGTGAAACGCTCATCACGTGTTGGCCTTGTCCGGGACTTGCAGGCCGGCGGTGGAGCCGCGCTCATTCACGCCGGCCCCGCTGCTGGACTCACGCGACGAAGCCGGCACGCCATTGTCGCGACGGAGTTGACCTCGCCGCTAGCGGAGATGGTCCCACAATGGCAGGCCAAGACACACTGCGACGAGGATCAGGATGCAGGTCGAGAGCTTCACGAATTCCGGCGTTGCGAAGCGGTAAAGTCGGCCACCAGCCAGAACACCGGCGGTGAAGGGCATCCCCGCCAGGACACTGAGGGCGGCAATGTCGAGCGACAGAAGACCACTCCCAAGATAGACGACAAAGGCCAGCAGACTGACGATGACGAAGTAGAACAGGATATTGGCGCGGCGCTGCGCAACCGATCGGTCGACACCCATCCAGAACGCAACCACCGGAGGGCCGCCGATCTGGGCCACGCCGCTCATGACTCCCGAGAGAACCCCCACACCGGAATATACGAGCGGGCCTGTCCGCCCCCTGTAGGTCCGTCCGCTCACCACCAGCGCCAGGGTCAGCAAGATCGCGCCGGATATACACCATCGCAACAACTCAGGATCACCCTGCAGCAGAAGCGTCACGCCGAGGGGCATGCCAAGAGCGGCCCCGAGCAGGATTACGAAGTTTGCCGGCTTCTCCGCCGTGCGCCAGGAGCCGCGCAGCGTCGGAAGCCCACCGAGAAGATCGATCACCAGCAGGATCGGCGCCGCACGCGCCGGGCCGACGACCATTGCCGCAAGGGGGATGAAGACCATTCCGGAGCCGAAGCCCGCAAAGCCCCGCGCAAGCCCTGCGAGCAGGGCCGCGGCGGCAAGGCTGGCGATCTCTATTGGAGACATATCAAGGATCGAGGAGAAGAAATGCGGCGTCACGGGAGAGCTCGTAAAGGGCGCAGGCCTCGGAGAGCGCGCCGATCTGCAGTGGGGTCAGGGACAGGAGGAAGTCTCCGCCGGGGTGGCCCGGCGGAAACCGTGTTCAACGCTCGAGCTCGATTCCGACACCCTGCTCGCGGGCGCGGGCTTCGACCAGTCGCGCAACGGCGATATCTGCCAGCGAGATACCCGAGAACAGCATCGCGGTGCGCTGGTCGGATGACGGCGGCTTGTCCGCGCAATGCTGAGCCAGGTCACCGAGTTCGGCGTCGAAGCGGTCAGGCACCAGCATGACGCCATTGCGCCCGCGGGTCTCACTCTGCTCGAGGTCATCCGTCGCGACGAAGCCGAAGGCCCCTTGCCAGCTTGCCTCGATCCAGGAGCGCCCAAGATCGACCGCGCCCGCAAAGGCACCCGGAACGAGCCATCCCGCATCGAGGAACGGCCGAAGGTCGCCCGACGGCGGCACGGTCGAGATGACCATTTCCCCCGCCTCGACCGCGGCGCGCGGGTCTTCGGTGACAGACGCCCTCAATCCGAGTTCCGCACAATGTGCGGCAAAGCTCTCGGCGGAGCTGCGGCGGCGGCTGAAGGCAACAACCCGCGTCAGAGTCGGACGCACGTGGCGCAGGGCCGCGAGATGGGTGCGCGCCTGCAGCCCGCAGCCAATGAAACTGACCGTCCGCGCGCCGGCAGGAGCCAGGTGTTCTGCCGCCAGCGCCGTGCAGGCGGCCGTCCGCACGCCGGTCACCCAGCTGCCGTTCATGATCGTGCGGGGTTGCCCGTCCTCGATCCCGCTGAGCAGGATCGTCGCATTGATCGTGGGAAGTCCGCGCCTTGCGTTGCCCTTCGAGACACCGAGCCACTTGCAGCCTGCGGTATCCACGTCGAGCGCCGCACCGACCAACGCCTCGACCACGTAGCCCGGTCGCGGCGGGATCGAGAGCTTTGGCTTCATCAGCGTGCGCCCTGCGCTCTTGTCGCGGAACATCGCGCCGACGCAGTCATGAATATCGGCAACGCCGATATCCAGTGACGCGATGTCCGAGGCGCTCAGGTAGAGCAATCCGGCCATTCCGGATCAGTCCGCGCAGCTTTCGCGGACCCAGTCCCAGTAGATCTTGGTGATCTGCTTGGTGATCGGGCCGGTCTTGCCGTCGCCGATGATATGGCCATCGACCTTGTTCACCGGGGTCACGCCGCCAAGCGTGCCGGTCACGAAGACCTCATCGGCGGAATAGACCTGCGCCAGGGTGAAATCGAGCTGCTTCGCCGGGCCGATGTGCTCGCCGTAGAGGTCGAAGACATGCCCGCGGGTGATGCCGTTGAAGCTGTACTTCCCGGTCGAGGTCCAGAGCTCGCCCTTGCGCACGATGAAAAAGTTCGTGGAGTTGCAGCTGGCGACAAAGCCCATCGGGTCGAGCATCAGCGCCTCGTGCGCGCCGGCGTCGATTGCCTGGATCAGCGCCTGGATGAGGTTCAGGCGGCTGTGCGAGTTAAGCCGCAGATCAAAGACGTCGGGGCTCGAGCAGCGGAAGGTCGAGGTGAAGAGCGTCAGGCCGGTCTCGGTCTGTTCAAATTTCGGCTTTTTCAGTTCCGCGATGATGATCACGGTCGCCTTGCCGATGGTGAAGCGCGGGTCCTGGTTCGGGGTGGCCTTGCGCCCGCGCGAGATCATCAGGCGGATGTGCGCGCCGTCGGTGAGCCCGTTCTTGGCGCAGGTCGCCATGATCGCGTCGATCACCTCCTGGCGGCTCATGCCAATGTCGAGACTGATCGCCTTGGCACCTTCGAACAGCCGATCCATGTGCAGATCCAGCGAGAGCAGCTTGTTGTTGACCAGCCGCATCCCTTCCCAGACGCCGTCGCCCAGCACGAAGCCGCTGTCGAAGACCGAGACGGTGGCCTGGTCGCGGTGAACGAAGTCGCCATTCACGTAGATCAGCACATCGTCGTTCTTCTTGTCGCCGATATAGCCCTGTGCGCTCGAATATTCCTGCATCTTGCTTCCTTAAAGAGAGAATTCCGACGACCGTGCGATGAAGGCACGGGTCCGTTCGGATTGGGGGTTCTTGAAGATTTCCTCGGCCGTGCCCTGCTCGTGGATCTTGCCGTCGTAGAGAAACAGCACCCGCGTCGCGAAACGGTAGGCAAAACCGAGCTCATGGGTGACGAGGAGCATGGTCCGCCCCTCCTCACCCAGCGTGTTGATGGTGCGCAGAACCTCGCCGACCAGTTCGGGGTCAAGCGACGAGGTAGGCTCGTCGAAGAGCAGGATCTCGGGCGACATGGCGATCGCTCGGGCGATCGCGACCCGCTGCTGCTGGCCACCCGAGAGCTGCGAGGGGAACGCATCGAGCTTCTCGTGCAGCGCGACCTTGGTCAGCTCCGCCTCGGCGATCTGCCGGGCTTCGCCCTTGGATTTGCCAAGCACGGTGACGAGGCCTTCCATCACGTTCTGCAAGACGCTCATGTGCGGAAACAGGTTGAACTGCTGGAACACCATGCCGACCCGCTTGCGCACGTCGCAGAGCGTTCGCGGCGAATAGACGACGGATTCCTTGTCGCCGTCCTTTCCGACGACCCGCCCGATGCGGGTGCCGTCGAGGTAAATCGCGCCGGTCGTGAGCGTTTCCATGAAGTTCAGGCAACGCAGGAAGGTGCTCTTGCCGGAGCCGGAGCCGCCGATGATCGCGATGCGCTCACCGGGCGCGATGTCGAGATCGATGCCCTTCAGAACCTGGTTGGTTCCGAAGCTCTTGGTCAGCCCCTCGACTTTCAGGATATGATTTTTCATGGCGTTTTCCTTGGCTCAGCGCTTACGCGCCAGGTGGCGCTCGGCCATCATCGAGGCGAAGCTGAGCGGGTAGATGATGCACAGGTAAAGGATGCCGACCGCGGTCAGGATCTCGAGAGGCCGGTAGTATGTCGCCGAGAGCAGCCTTCCCTGGTACATCAGGTCGTGCACGCTGAGCACCGAGGCCAGCGAGGTGATCTTGGCGACCTCGACCGCGCGGTTGGTGAAGGCGGGCAGCATCCGGTCGAAGACCTGCGGCAGGATGATGCGGCGGAAGATCGCCTTGTCACTCATCCCGATGGCGCGGGCGCCTTCCCATTGGCCGCGGGCGATCGACTGGATCCCCGAGCGGTAGATCTCGGCGCAATAGGCGCCAGTGTTCAGCGTAATGCCGAGCACGGCGGCGGTGAACGGGCTGAGCTGCGCCCCGATCAAGATCGGAAAGGCATAGAAGAACCAGATCAGCTGGATCAACGCCGGGATGTTGCGGAAGAACTCGACGAACGACCGGCCGGCGACCTGCAGGGCGCGGACGCGGCTCATCTGCGCCAGAGAAAGCAGCATGCCCAAGATCAGGCCCAGCACGAGGCAGATCAGCGTAAGCTCGATGGTCACGACGATGCCGCGACCGAAGACCGGCATGCTCGACCAGATGATACCGAAGTCCCATTGATAGTTCATGTCGGCCTCACACGTGGGTCAGACGCCGCTCGACCCGTCGCGCCAGAAGGCTGAAGGTGAAAAGCAGGCAGAAGTAGATGAGAGCGACCACGGTGTAGACCTCCATCGGGCGGTAGGTCTGCGCAGAGATCTGCGTCGCGCTGTAGAGCAGCTCGCCGTAGGCCAGCGTGGACGCGAGCGAGGTCGTCTTGATGAGTTCGAAGGTGCGTTCGATGAAGGGTCCGACCATGCGCAGGGCCGCCTGCGGCAGGATCACCCGGCGCAGCGTCTGGAACCGCGTCATGCCGATGGCCGCACCGCCTTCCCACTGCCCTTTTGGCAGCGACAGGATCGCACCCCGGAACACCTCGCAATAGAAAGAGGCCGACTGCGTGGTCAGCGCCAGCACGGCGGCTTCGAGTGGTCCCATGCGGATGTCCGCGACGATCGGAAGCGCATAGTAGAACCAGAAGAAGTGCACGATGCCGGGCGTGTTGCGGTAGAAGTCCACGTAGATCCCGGCGGGTATCCGCAGCCAGGCCAGTCGCGACATCCGTCCGGTCGCGATGATCGCACCCAGTATCACGCCCAGTCCGATCGAGATCGCCGCGATCAACAGCGTCCCGCCCAGGCCCTTCAAAAAGAGAGGCCATTGCGCCAGTACGACGCCGAAGTCCCATTCATATGCCATGTGGCTTGGTCTGTCCTCGGAAGGGGGGCGGCGCCCGGTGGTCAACTCAGGGGCGCCGCGCGCTTCAATGTGAAAGAGTCCGGGCGGCTTAGTCCCAGTTCTCCTTGACCAGGCCGGGGACGCTGGCCGGGTCGATGCCCTTCGACTTGATGTAGGTCTCGAAGATTTCCTCGGTCTTGCCCGACTCGTAGAGCTTGCCGATGAAATCGTTGACCCAGGTCTTGAACGAGGCGTCGTCGCTCTTCATCAGGCCGACGCTGGTCGGGATGGCGTAGACTTCCTCGGGCAGGATGACCTTGCCCATGCGGATGCGGGACACCTGGACGACGAGCGCAGGGTGGAATTGCGAGACGACATCGACGCGGCCCGACACGAAGGCGGCGATCGCCTCGTCGTTGCTGGCGAACCGCTCGAACTTCGCGTTTTTCAGCTTTTCAGTCAGCACCGTGTCGACGTTGGTGCCAAGCGTGACGCCGATGCGGACGTCGGACTTGTCGAAATCGGCCCACGACTTTGCGGTGCTGTCCTCGGGAACGAGTGCGCCCATCGCGTAGTAGAACAACGGCGTGTCCGGGAAGTCGATCGCCTGCTTGCGGGTCTCGGTCGGGTCGAGCACGAACATCACGTCGATCTGGTTCGCCTGGATGCCCGCCACGCTGTTGCCCCAGGTGGTTTCGACCATTTCGAGCTCGACGCCCAGGTCAGCCGCCATCAGCTTGCCGATCTCGACGCCGACGCCCGACCACTGCTCGGACATCGGGTCCTTGTAATACCAGGGATCCGCGCTTGCGGCACCGACACGCAGCACCCCGCGTTCCTTGACATCCTCAATGCTCGAGGCGGCAAGCGTGACGTTCGGAACGAGGCCGAGGAGCATGCCGGTGCCTGCGGCGCTAAGGATCGATCGTCTAGTGAAGTTCATTTTCCAGATACCCTGCTGTTTGATCGTTTATGATTGTCAACAATCGATCATCTGCATTATAATGCAATGACAAATTGCCCCGCTGACAGGGGGGCGGCGAGGCTTTACACAAGAACGCCTTTCTTTTGGGCGAATACTGCTGGAGATGCGCACATGCAGCCCTTGAAAAAAAGAACGTTCAGGGAACAGATCGTCGAGGAGTTAAAGAACTCGATTCTGAACGGCAGCCTGCCTTTGGGCAGCCCGGTCGTGGAGGCAGAGCTGGCGAAGCAATTCGGTGTCAGCCGTGGCCCTCTCCGGGAGGCGTTGCGCCACCTCATCGAAGAGGGCTTCCTCATCACCATCCCCTACACGGGTACGCGCGTCGCGACCTTGTCACTGGATGACGTGCGCGAGGTCTTTTCGCTTCGCGCAGAACTCGAGGTCTTCGCCTTCAAGCTCATCTGGAACACGCGAGACGAAGACTTCCGGAATGCGCTTCAGCAACTGCACACCGACCTGAAGCAGAGCATCGAGAAGGGTGACGAGGACGCGGCAATCGCCATCGAACTCTCCCTCCACTCGCTGGTTTACGAACGCTGCGGGCACAAACTGCTTTTGCAGACCTGGCAATCGCTCAAGGCGAAACTTCAGCTCTACTGGGTCACGCACCACCGGGTGCATGGGCGCAGGGGCCCGCGCATCGACGCCCATGAAGCATATGTGAGCCTGGCACTCGGCGACGATTTCGATGCGCTTGCCGAAGAAGTTCGGGCACATATCCTGAACGGCTTTGCCCGCACCGAGGCGTTCCTGGTGGCGCGCGAACAGGCGTCCAGCGGTCAGCAGGCCAGCTGACCAGCTGCGCGGGCCTTCTCCGCTTTTGCCAAGGACAGAGTGACCGATTGATGCTCCGCCGACCCCGGACGAAACTGCGCGCAGCGCTCGGCCGCCTGCACGCGCCTTCGCGCTTTCGCATTTTCGTCCGGCGCAACGAGATTGCCTATACGCTGATCGCCGCGGCGGTTGGAGCGGTGGCCGCGAGCAGCGTCGTCGCCATGCAGGAGGCGCTGCATCTGCTCAGCCATCTCGTGTTCGGACAGCCAGGCGCCATCAGCGCCACGCAGGGCCTTGCGCCGCTTCGCGCCTTTGCCGGGCCAGCCGCCGGGGGCATCGTGCTAGGGCTGTCGTGGTTCGTCGGACGCCGATGGTTTCGGCACATCGCCGATCCCATCGAGGCCAACGCGGTTCGCGGGGGGCGTATCGGTCTTCCGGGCAGCTTGTTCATCACCGGCCAGACAATCGCCTCAAGCGGGTTCGGCGCCTCGGTAGGAATGGAGGCGGCCTATACGCAGGCCTCCGGCGCGATCGCCTCCCTTCTTGGCCAGGCCCTCCGTCTGCGCCGCGAAGATCTGCGTCAACTCGTGGCGGCTGGCGCCGGCGGGGCGATCGCCGCGGCTTTTGATGCGCCGCTGACCGGCGCCTTCTACGCGTTCGAGCTGGTCCTCGCGACCTACTCGGTCTCGGCCCTCCTGCCGATCCTGGCGGCATCCATCACCGCCACGAGCGTTGCACGGGCGCTTGTCGGTCCGCACGGCGAAAACCTGCATTACGCCGGGGACATTCCGGTCCATTCCTACCTGCCGATCCTGGTGCTTTCGGTGGTTGCGGCAGGCATCGGAATTGCCCTGATGCGATCCGTCACGCTGATCGAGCAGGCGTTCCGAAAGAGCCCGCTGCCACCGTGGCTGCAACCCATGCTCGGCGGTGCGCTGGTCGGTGCGATGGCCATCGCTAGCCCGCGGATCCTGTCCTCGGGCCATGGCGCCATGGGCGTCGTGCTGTCGAAAGATCTGGCACTGCCCATGCTGGCCATGATCTTCGTGCTGAAATGCGCCGCCTCCGCGATCTCGATCGGCTCGGGATTCCGCGGAGGCCTGTTCTTCGCGTCGCTGCTGCTCGGGGCGCTACTCGGCAAGATCTTCGGCATCCTTTGGATGCTCGGTCCCGGCCTCGACCTGCCCATCGTGGTGCTGGCCGTTATCGGCATGTCGGCCTTCGCCACCACCGTCATCGGCGCACCGCTCGCGGTCAGCTTTCTAGCGCTGGAAACGACGATGAGCCTCCCGCTTGCGCTGGCGGTGCTCTTTTCGGCGCTGATTGCCACGGCGATCACGCGCAACTTCTTCGGCTACAGCTTCTCGACCTGGCGTTTCCACCTGCGCGGAGAGACCATTCGCTCGGCCGCGGATGTCGGCTGGATCCGCGATCTGAGCGTTGGCAAAATGATGCGCCGCAGCACTTCGGAAATTCCGGACACGATGCGCATCTCCGAGGCGCGGCGCCGTTTTCCCCTCGGGGCCACAAAGGCCTTCCCGCTGAGCGATACCGAGTGCCGATATTCCGGCATCTGCCTTACCGCGGAGCTGCATTCGGACGAGTTGGAAGACACAGAGCCCGTCTCGTCGATCGCCCGCTTTCGCAATGCCTGGCTGACCCCGGAGCTCAACGTGCGTGAGGCGATCAGTGCCTTCGCCCGGCATGAGGCCGACAGCCTGGCGGTGCTCGGGCCCGGCGATAGCGTCCTCGGCGTGCTCAACGAGCAGTACTGCCTGCGCCGCTACGCCGAAGAGACCAACAAGCGCCTCTACCCCTCACGATCCTGAGCGGCCGGCTCGGACAACCCTTTCTCCATTCCCGGTTCCCGACGTGTGACCTGCCCCAGGAGCCAGTCCTGGAAGAGTTCGGCGGCCTTGCTGGTCCGCTTACGCTCTGGCTGCACGATGTAATAACTGTATTCGGTGGCCATCGCGCGGTCCGAGACCGGGATCAGGGCGCCGCGCGCGATCTCGTCCTCGATGAGGTAGGAGGGCAGAAGCGCCAGCCCCATGCCCGCCACCGCTGCCGAAATGATCATGGAGAACTGGTCGAAACGGATACCATTGTAGGCGTCGCGCGCGCCCTCCCCCTCGCGGTCGAACCAGTCCTGCCACAACTTCGGCCGGGTCGTCAGATGCAGTCGCGGAGAATCCTCCAGCGTTTGCCCGCGCTGCAACCTTGCCGCGAGGAAGGGGGCAGCGACCGGCACCACCACCTCGCTGCACAGGAAAGTCGCGACCGCGCCGGGCCAGCTTGGCTGGCCGTAGTGGATGGCCAGATCGAAATTGTCCTCGTCGAAGCTGAATGGCTGCCCCCGCGATTCGATGGTCAGCGCGACGTCCGGCGCACTCGCCGCGAAGGCACCGAGCCGCGGGATCAGCCAGCGTGTCCCGAAGGTCGGCAAGGTTGCCACCCGCAGCGGCTGCCTCCGCTGGCCAGCCGCCATTGCGCCGATCATCATCCGCTCCGCACGGGCCAGGAGTTCGCGCACCTCGGGAAGAAACCGCTCTCCGGTTTCCGAAAGCACGACCCGCTGGCGCACGCGTTCGAACAGGCGAAGCCCCGTCTGCGCCTCGAGGTCACGGATCTGCCGGCTCACAGCGCTTTGCGTCAAGCTCAGTTCCTCGGCAGCACGGGTGAAATTGCCATGCCTCGCCGCGCATTCGAAGGTCTGCAGCGTTGAGATGTCCGGAACAAGGCGCCTCTGCATGTTCATTCCCATATCGCATCAAGTTGCAAGATATTGGCATTATACATCCGCTCTTGAGCGGGTGATAGTTCCCGCAGCGTATCATCACGCCATCAACTCTCGTCAGCACTCCCCCTTCAGACTGGCGCCTTTCGGACCGCCGCCCCTCGCGGGCGGCATGACATCAAGCGAACGAATTCCGACCCCATGAGTCCCCTCCCCGGCTCCCACATGTTTGCGCTCCCCCTTGGCACGCTCCGCGGTCCAGATCAGGCGCGCTGGATCAGCGGCCTCCTCGCATATGTGAGGATCGGCGGGCTTGTGCCGGGCCAGGCAGGTGGGTCGGTGCTGGCGCTGACGAGCATCTTCGCGGTGCTTGGCCTTGGCGTTGCGGCCGCGATCGCGCTGCTGATGCCTCAGGCCCTGCCGCGGGTCGAAAACGCGCTTCTTCAGGGCGCCGCATTCTCAGCGTTTCTTACCTCGCTGGACCTCATTCGCGGCCATGTGCGTGCATCGAAGATCTTGGCACGCGCTACGGCGCGGATCTTTGCTGTTCCGGCGCAACTGCAGGCTGCCGCGATGACATACGGCGCCCAGATGCTCGCGGTCCTGTTCATCATTGGCACGATCGGGATGCTACCTGACATTGCCAATTCTCAAGCCGCAGGGGCCAACCCGAGCGGTCGCGCCCCGCTGGACGCCGACGCGCTGACGCTCACCGCCCTGCGCGGGACCATCATGATGACTGTATGGAACCCGATCGGCGTGGGCTTTGCCATCGTCACCTCGGCCATGTCCATCATTTCGGCGCGCCATCTCGGCGTCTCGCCCAGCCGTCTGTCCTTTGCCGTCAACCGCGGTTTCACGGTCTACGGCCTTCTGGCTGCGGCCAGTCTCACCTCTCTCACCTACGCTTTCGAATAAACTAAAGGAACTTGCGCAAAATGACCCTCACCACCGAAGCCAAATCCCTGCTTCTCTCGCTCGGCGTGGCCGAGGCCGACTTCTCCGGTGGCACGATGCCGAGCTACAGCCCGGTGACCGGCGAACAGATCGCGACCCTGCCCGTCGACACGCCCGAGACCGCCGCCGCCGCGATCGAAAGGGCCAAGGCCGCTTTCAAGGACTGGCGTCTTGTGCCTGCCCCCAAGCGCGGCGAACTGGTCCGCCTGCTCGGAGAGGAACTGCGCGCCTCGAAGGAAGCCCTCGGCAAGCTCGTCTCGATCGAGGCCGGAAAGTCGCCCTCCGAAGGACTCGGCGAGGTGCAGGAGATGATCGACATCTGCGACTTCGCCGTCGGCCTGTCGCGCCAGCTCTACGGCCTCACCATCGCCACCGAACGCCCCGGCCACCGGATGATGGAAACCTGGCATCCGCTGGGCGTCGTGGGCGTCATCTCGGCCTTCAACTTCCCCGTCGCGGTCTGGTCCTGGAACACCGCGCTGGCGCTGGTCTGCGGCAACCCGGTGATCTGGAAGCCCTCCGAGAAGTCTCCGCTGACCGCGCTGGCCTCGCAGGCGATCCTGAACCGCGCCCTGGCCCGTTTCGACGGCGCACCGGAGAACCTCAGCCAGGTGCTGATCGGCACCGGCGAGATCGGCAACGCGCTGGTAGAAAGCCCCGATGTCCCGCTCATCTCGGCAACCGGCTCGACCCGCATGGGGCGCATCGTCGGCCCGAAGGTGGCGGCGCGCTTTGGCCGGTCCATCCTCGAGCTCGGCGGCAACAACGCCGGCATCGTCTGCCCCTCCGCCGACCTCGACATGGCCCTGCGTGCCGTGGCCTTTGGTGCGATGGGCACCGCCGGCCAGCGCTGCACCACCATGCGTCGCCTCTTCGTCCATGAGAGCGTCTATGACCAGATCGTGCCTGGCTTGAAGAAGGCCTATGCCAGCGTCACCGTCGGCAACCCGCTGACCTCGAGCGCGCTGGTCGGCCCGCTGGTCGACAAGCTGGCCTTCGACGGCATGGAGGCCGCGCTGGAAGAGGCCAAGGCCGCTGGCGGCGTGGTTCACGGCGGCGCCCGTGCGGACGTCGAGGGCGATGCCGCCTACTACGTGCACCCGGCCCTCGTCGAGATGCCCTCGCAGACCGGCCCGGTGACCGAAGAGACCTTCGCCCCGATCCTCTATGTCATGAAGTACACCGATTTCGACGAGGTGCTCGAGCAGCACAACGCGGTCGGCGCGGGCCTGTCGTCGTCGATCTTCACCACCGACCTGCGCGAGATGGAGACCTTCCTCTCCGCGCGTGGCTCCGATTGCGGCATCGCCAACGTCAACATCGGCACCTCGGGCGCCGAGATCGGCGGCGCATTTGGCGGCGAGAAGGAAACCGGCGGCGGTCGCGAGAGCGGCTCGGACGCCTGGCGCGCCTACATGCGTCGCGCCACCAACACCATCAACTACTCGCGCGAGCTGCCGCTGGCGCAGGGTGTGACCTTCGATATCGACTGAGGGTGTCATGACCGTTCGATTTGCACAGCAGGCCGGGTTCCGCCCGGCCGCGCGGATGGCCGAGGTCGGGGTCTCCAAGATCCTGGCGATCGGGAACCGCGCCGCGGAAATGAAGCGGGCCGGCCGGCCGACGATCATTCTCGGTGCCGGTGAGCCGGATTTCGACACGCCCGATCACATCAAGCACGCGGCGGCGGAGGCGATGGCCCGAGGCGAGACGAAATACACCCGCCTCGACGGCTCGCCCGAGATGAAGGCGGCGGTGATCGAGAAGTTCCGGCGCGACAACGCGCTGGAGTTCTCGGCCGACGAGATCACGGTCTCGACCGGGGCCAAGCAGGTGATCTTCAACGCCTTCATGGCGACGCTCGATCCCGGGGACGAGGTCATCGTCGCCACCCCCTGCTGGACCAGCTACATCGACATCGTCAACATGGCCGAAGGCACCGCCGTCGAGGTCCCCTGCGACGACGCATCGGGTTTTCGGCTGACCCCCCGGCAACTCGAGGCGGCGATCACCCCGAAAACCCGCTGGGTACTGCTGAATTCGCCCTCGAACCCGACCGGGGCGGCCTATTCGGCGGCGGACTACGCGGAACTCGCCGAGGTGCTTCGGCGCCACCCGCACGTCTGGCTCATGGTCGACGACATGTACGAGCACATCGTCTACGAAGGCTTTGCATTCGTCACGCCGCTGCAGGTCGCTCCCGACCTGCGGGATCGGACGCTGACGATCAACGGCGTCTCCAAGGCCTATGCGATGACCGGCTGGCGGATCGGCTACGGGGCCGGCCCGGCGGCGCTCATCAAGGTGATGGCGGCAGCCCAGAGCCAGTCGACCTCGTGCCCCAGCTCGATCTCGCAGGCCGGTGCCGTCGCGGCGCTCACCGGGCCGCAGGACTTCCTGCCGCTGCGCGCCGCCGACTTCCAGAAGCGGCGCGACCTGGTGGTCGCAGGGCTGAACGCGATCGACGGTATCACCTGTCGGGTGCCCGAAGGGGCGTTCTACACCTTCGCCAATTGCAGCGGGCTGATCGGCCGGACGGCCCCGGACGGGACGTTGATCGACAGCGACACGACCTTCTGCAACTGGGTGCTCGAGACGGCGGATGTGGCCATGGTTCCCGGGGATGCCTTTGGCGTCCCGAACTATTTCCGCATCTCTTACGCGACCTCCGAGACGGAACTCACCGAGGCCCTCGCCCGGCTGACGCGGGCGTGCGCGACGCTCTGCCCCTGACCAGCAAGACGGCCGGGCGCGCGAAGGGTGCCCGGCGCAACCAAGACATCGGTCGCCCGCGCGGGCGACCGACCGGCGGCAGCCTCGAACACCCGAGATGCCGCATCCTTCCCGCCCTGCCGACCGCGCAACCGAAAACCACGCGCGGCCGCTTACATGTCAAGCAGCATCCCTGCGCAACCGGCATGCGGCCAGTCCGGACCATCCCTGTGGTTCCGATGCGCCGAAGACCGGCCCACGCACGACGCGACACCCACCGGAGGCCCGACGCCCTTGTCCCATCTTGATCCCAACGCGATCCGAACGCTTTTTTCCCGTGCCATGTCGACGCTCTACCGCGACGAGGTGCCCGCTTACGGCACGCTGCTCGAGCTGGTGCGTGACGTCAACGACGCCACCCTCGCAGCTCACCCCGCCGAACGCGCACGCCTCGAGGAGCTGGGCGAGCTCGACCGCATCAGTGAGGAGCGCCACGGCGCGATCCGGCTGGGCACCCCGCAGGAACTGGCGACGATGCGCCGGCTCTTCGCGGTGATGGGGATGTTCCCGGTCGGTTACTACGATCTGTCCGTCGCCGGCGTCCCAGTCCATTCCACCGCCTTCCGCCCGCTCGATGACGCGGCACTGAACGCAAATCCCTTCCGGGTCTTCACCTCGCTTCTCCGCCTCGACCTGATCACGGACGACGCCCTCCGTGCCGAAGCGCAGAAGGTCCTTGAGGACCGTCGGATCTTCACCGAGGGCTGTCTCGAGTTCATCGCGCGCGCCGAGGCGCAGGGCGGTCTCTCCGCCAAGGACGCCGAGGCTTTCGTCGCCGAGGCGCTTGAAACCTTCCGTTGGCACCCCGAGGCCAATGTCAGCCACGCGCTCTACCAACGCCTGCACGCAGCGCACCGCCTCGTGGCCGACGTGGTGGCCTTCAAGGGACCGCATATCAACCACCTCACGCCGCGCACCCTCGATATCGACGAGGTCCAGCGCCTGATGCCCGAACGCGGCATCGCGCCGAAAGCGGTGATCGAGGGCCCACCGTCTCGCGCAGTGCCGATCCTGCTGCGCCAGACCTCTTTCAAGGCGCTCGAAGAGCCCGTTTCCTACAGCGACGGCGTCACCACGGTTGCCGGCAGCCACACCGCGCGCTTCGGCGAGATCGAGCAGCGCGGCCTCGCACTCACACCGAAGGGCCAGGCGCTCTATGACCGTCTGCTGACCCAAACCCGAGAGATCGGGCGCCCGGCGGCCGACGGCTCCAACGCCAGTGACTACATGGAGACGCTGGCGCGGGTCTTCGCAGAATTTCCCGATGATCTTGAGACGCTCCGCGCAGAGGGCCTCGGATACTTCCGCTACAGCGCAACCGGCAAGGCGGCGACAGGCGCCGACCTGTCGCGCGACGCCTCCGCGCTTGTCGCCGCAGGGGTCCTGCGCGCCGATCCGATCATCTACGAAGATTTCCTTCCCGTCTCCGCCGCCGGAATTTTCCAATCCAACCTCGGCGACGAGGCCGCCCAGAGCTTTGTCGCCAATCCCAACCGCGACCGCTTCGAGGCCGACCTCGGAGTGCCGGTCGTCGATCTGCACCAGCGTTACGCCGAGGCCGAGGCGGCCTCGCTCGCTCAGGCGCGCGCCGTTCTCGGTCGTGCGCATGCCTGATCCGAAGAGGGGGCCGGCAATGCTCGCCTGATCCCTGCCCGCCATTGCCACCGACACGATGGAAGCCCGCGGCATCACTCCCGCGCTTGACGTGTCGCGTGGCATGGCGGTGATTTCTCCGGTCACCGGCGGGACCGTGGCGACCCCCACAGCAACTCGGCGCCGGTCTTTGACATAGGCACGAAACCCAGCTCATCGATGATGAGCAGTTTGACGGAGGCCAGCTGCTTCTGGAGTCGCAGGAGCGCACCGGCAAGGACTCGGCCCGATTGCACGCGCTCACTGGCGCCAGCCCAAGGGGGCCGACATGGGGTGCCCCGCGACTGATCGGGGACCGACATACAACATACATTCTGTATCCCGGTTGAGGCTGACCACGACGACGATGATCGATATTGCCTCAGGTCGCGCGTGTCGTTCAGTGACCGGTCCAAAGCGCGCCTCAACTGCCCCGGAGTCGCATAAGCGCCACTATGCGCAAAAGAACAAATATCGAGCATTTGACTTGCCGCGCCCCGCCTGCGGCACCCGCTCAAAGGACAAGTCTCTGACAGAATCTAGCAAGGTCTGCGGCGCGGACCTGGAGCAAGGCTAGGCCGCTGGTCGTTTCCGGGTCCGCGCTGCGAGGCCGCGCATGACTTGCTCGAAATCGCCCTCCGCAAAACGTGCGACCCCATTGTGAGCGGCGCAGACGGACTTCGTGCCGCACCACCGCGCCCCAATATCCTCGAGCCAGCGGCAGAACTTCTCATTCGACCCTTCTTCGGCCTTCATCGCCGCCCCTAGCGTGGGATGCAGGACGAGCCGCGGTACGTACCCGCGCAGCGCTCCTGGCACAGGAAGAACATTCAGAGTGTCGTCAACGTGGAGAGACCCGCTGGCTGGATGAAACGCCAGGAGCGAGCCCGCGTGCACCTTCTCGTTCTCAGAGAAATACTGGATGCCGGCTGGCAGCGAAAATTCGAGGTCTCGAGAATACTTCTCCGCCACAGATGGGCTTTCCACATTTTCAGCTTCCCAGGGCACCGAGGCACAAACACGGCGATGCCGCTCAGAGCCGTAGAACTTCGCATCTGGGAAATCCCGTGCCATGGCAGCGCAGTGCAGCGTGTGGAACGGATGAAGGTTGAGAACCGCCTCCACCAGACTGCCATCCTGGGTCAGCCCCATGACGAGCTCGCGGATTTCGCCATTGAGCGCGTAGCTGTCGAGAAACACGAAACGACCGCTCCGCAATCGAACGATCGAGACTTGCGTCCCGATGTTGACGATCCCGGCCACTTTCATGGTGCAACGGATATTCCAGAATCCGCTCCCGAGGTTGACCAACCTGCGTGTCAACGCTCTCTCCCCTTGTGATCAGGCGCGACTTTCCATCGCGTATTCTGCTTGAACCTAGGCCAGTCACATCGGATGACCAGAACCGGAGAGAAAACTCCGAGTGAGCCCTAGCCGACTTGAGAGCCACCATAGGTCGAGCGCCACAACGCATGACTGTGCCTCGTCAAGATCCGAAGGTCGGGCGGCCTTCGGGGCACTGAAACACGTAGGCCTCTCAGGCTTCATCGATCGACAGCACTCACGGCCCCTGTAGCAAAGAGCCGCGCGCGTGTTCTGACGCGACAGGTTTTCCAGAGCCCGCCAATTCACCACGGTCTTAAAGGAGTTCGCGCACTGCGGGTGGACCGCGACAAGGGAACTGGCTCAGCACGTGTTGGGATCTTGCTGACGTCGGATTCCCTCAAGGTGGGAGAAGAATTATTCGGCGCGATGCCCCCCTCTCAGTAGGGCAGTACAACCCGGATCAGCAGCGCCAGCGTGCCGACACAAACGACCCCGGCGACCCAAAGGCCGACGAACCAGAGCAACCGCCTCCCCCGCATCAGTGGTAGCCCTCGGAAGGATCGATCTTTCCGCGAAACACCCAGTAGGCATAGGCGGTATAGGCAAGGATGATCGGGATCAGGATCACCGTCCCGACCAGCGCGAAGGCAAGGCTGCTGTCGGGGGCCGCGGCCTCGACGATGGTCAGCGAGGGCGGCACGATCATCGGATAAAAGCTGATGCCGATGCCGATGAAGCCGAGCACGAAGAACCCCAGCGCCGAGAAGAACGGCAGCCGGTCGCCACCGCCGCGCAGCCCTTTCCACAGGCCCGCCGTGCAAAGCAGCACGAGAAGCGGCACCACCACGACGAAGGCCAGCGACCCGCCAGTGAACCAGCGCTCGAAATAGACCTCATCCTGCAGCGGGGTGAAGATCGACACCAACCCGAGGAAAACCAGCGTTGCCAGCCCGAGCGGCTGCGCGACCCGGCGCATCCGATCATGGATAGCTCCCTCAAGCTTCATCACCAGCCACGTGGCGCCGAGCAGCGCGTAGCCCGTGGCCACCGCCAGCCCGGTGAGCAGCGAAAACGGCGAGAGCCAGTCCCACCAGCCGCCGGCATAGGCGCGGTTCACCACCTCGATACCCTGCACCAGACCGCCAAGCGCCATGCCCTGCGAGAAGCCCGCCACCAATGAGCCGCCAAAGAAGGCAAAATCCCACAGTCGCTTCCAGCGTTTCGTTCGCCAGCGGTACTCGAAGGCGACGCCGCGAAAGATCAGCGCCAAAAGCATCAGGATGATCGGCACGTAGAGCGCCGGCATGACCACCGCATAGGCCAGTGGAAAGACCGCGAAGAGCCCGCCGCCGCCCAGCACCAGCCATGTCTCGTTGCCGTCCCAGATCGGCGCCACCGAGTTCATCATCACGTCGCGGTCCTGCTCGGTTCGGGCCAGCGGAAACAGGATGCCGACGCCAAGATCGAACCCGTCGAGGATCACGTAGACCAGCACCGCAAAGGCGATGATCCCGGCCCAGATGAAGGAAAGCTCCACTCCGAACATGTCAGTCGCTCCTGTTCTCGGTGCTCTGCGCGGGCCCCGGCATGATCCCCGCCGTGCGGATTGGCCCGTCGCGCAGCCCGAGCCGCGCCGTGTCCGGCGACTTGCGCATCATCCGCAGCAGGTAGAAGGTGCCCGCCCCGAAGACGAAGAAATACACGACGACAAAGCCGATCAGCGATGTGGTCAGCGCCGGCAGGTCCAGCGGCGAGTGGCTCTCGGAGGTGCGCAGCAGGCCGTAGACCGTCCACGGCTGGCGGCCGACCTCGGTGGTTATCCAGCCCGCGAGCACGGCGATGAACCCCGCCGGGCCGAGTGTCACGCAGGCACGCAGCAGCCAGGGATCGCTGTAGAGCCAGCCGCGCCAGCGGGCCCAGAGCCCCCAGAGCGCCAGCCCGAGCATGGCAAAGCCGAGCGCCACCATCACCCGGAACGACCAGAAGACGATCCAGACGGGGGGCTGATCCTCGATGGGAAACTCCGACAGCGCGGGGATCTGCCCGTCCCAGCTGTGGGTCAGGATCAGCGAGCCCAGATGCGGGATCTCCAGCGCGTAATCCAGTTCCTGGTTTTCCTGATCGGGGATCGCGAAAAGCACCAGCGGCACACCGCCCTCGTGGCTCTCGAAGTGGCCCTCCATGGCGGCGATCTTGGCAGGCTGGTGTTCGAGCGTGTTGAGCCCGTGCTGGTCGCCGGCGAAGATCTGCAGCGGCGCGACGATCACCAGCATCCACATGGCCATCGACAGGCTCTTCTTCGACACCGGGTGGCCGGGGGTCTTCAACAGCTGATACGCCGAGGCCCCCCCGACCACCAGCGCGGTGGTCAGATAGGCCGCCAGCACCATGTGCACCAGCCGATAGGGAAAGGAGGGGTTGAAGACGATCTGCCACCAGTCCTCGGGCACGAACTGGCCATTCTCGGCGATGGAAAAGCCCGCGGGCGTGTGCATCCAGCTGTTCACCGCAAGGATCCAAGTGGCCGAGATCAGCGTGCCGAAGGCGACCATGAACGTCGCCAGCATGTGCAGCCCGTCGCCCACCCGCTGTCGCCCGAACAGCATGATCCCCAGGAAGCCCGCCTCAAGGAAGAAGGCGGTCAGCACCTCGTAGGCCATCATCGGCCCGATCACCGGCCCTGCCTTGTCGGAGAACACCGACCAGTTGGTGCCGAACTGGTACGACATGACGATGCCCGAGACGACGCCCATGCCGAAGGCGACCGCGAAGATCTTCTTCCAGAAATTGAACAGGGAAAGGTATCGACCGTCCCGTGTCCACAGCCACGCGCCGTTCAGCACGGCAAGGTAGCTTGCCAGCCCGATGGAGAAGGCGGGGAAGATAATGTGGAATGACACCGTGAAGGCGAACTGTAGCCGGGCGAGGACTTCTGCGGTCATGGGAACTTCCGTAGAACGTTTGGCTATGGTGGGAGCTAGCCCCTTCGGCGCGCGGGACAAACTGCAGCCGCAGGCACCGCTCTGCCGGCCCTGCCGGACAGCCCAGGGTTTGCTTCGTTATGGTCGTATTACGGGCCGCGCCTCGGGTCGGATCACCCAAGGGCCATCACGGTCCCGTCACCGGCAGCGGATCATCGCCGCCCGCCTACCTTGGATCGCAGTCAGCGCGCAGGAAAGACGGTGCGCGGGACGATATGCCGGACCCTGAAATCCGCAAGCGCGTCCTGCCCCGCCGGTCAGGTTCTGCCATTCCCGCAGCGGCGATCGACAAAGATGGCGCGCGGAGCGGCCCGGGCATCATGCCCGGGTCAGCGGATCAGCCCTGCAGCGGAAACTCCACGCTCCAGGTGAAGCCCTCGCTCGCATAGTCGGCCCGTGTCTCGCCCCCCAGCGTGGATTGCAGCATCGCGCCGGTCAGCGTCGAGCCGAAGCCCGTCCGCGTTGGAGGCGAGACAAACGGCCCGCCCCGCTCGCGCCAGACGATCTGCAACTTTCGGCCATCCGCGGACAGTTGCCAGCAAATCGTGAGCCTGCCCTGCTCGTCGGACAGGGCACCGTATTTGAGCGCATTCGTCGTCAGCTCATGGATCGCCAGCGCCAGCGATTGCGCCGCGGCGGCTGGCACCAGCACTTCGGGCGCACCGCGCAGCCGGATGCGCTCTCCGATCAGATGCGCGACGTGAGGCAGCTGCGAGCGCAGCAGCGCTTCGACATCGATGTCCTGCCAGCTGCGCTGGACCAGAAGATCCTGCGCCGCCGCCATGCTCTCGAGCCGGCTCTGGAACACCGGAAGGAAGTCCTCGGGCCGGGACCGCGCCGTCTGCCGGCTGATGGCCAGGATGAGCGAGACCATGTTCTTGCTGCGGTGGTTCAGCTCGTGCAGCAGGGCGTCGATCGTCTCCTGCGCCTTGCGCGTCTCGGTGATGTCCTCGACGATGGCGGCAAGGCCGGTCACCCGACCGGCGGACTTGATCGGGAAGAAGTGCTCTTTCCAATAGCGCCGCTCGGAGGGTCGGGCCGGCGTGACGCCCGAGATCTCGACGTTGCGCCTGACGAGGCCGCTTGTGAGGATTTCCTGCAGCAGCTGGGTGACCCCGTCGATGTCATGCACCTCTGGAAGCAGTTCCTTGGGGGTCTTGCCGATATGCGCCTCCGGCGGCAGCCCGTTCATCTCGGCCAGCAGCGGATTGATCTTCACGAACTTCAGATCGCGGTCCCAGATGCCAATGCCGACGGGGGCGTCGCTGAAGACCGCGTCGAGGATTTCCGCATCCGCGGGCGGCCTGTCGCTGCCATCAGCGCCCGGCCCTCCCGTCCCGCCGCACGACGCCTCGACAATCTCGGTGACATCCATCTCGACGCCGGACAGCCTGACCGCGGACCCCTGCGCGTCCCTGACAACCCGCCCACGGTCTAGCACGTGACGTACGCGCCCGTCGGGACGCAGGATCCTGAAGCGGTGCTCGAAATGATCGGCGCGGGCACAGACCTCCTGCACTTCGCGGCGAAGGCGGTCCCGGTCCTGCGGGTGCACCAGCGCATAAAAGGCCTCAGCGTGCTCATCCACACGCGTCAGCCCGTAGAGCTGCACCAGGCCCCTGCTCCAGAGCAGCCTGTCCTCCCCGACATGCCATTCATAGCTCCCCGCCCCGGGGATGCTGTCGTCGGTATTCAGCACAGTCCGTTCCAAAGTAACCCCTTCGGCTGATCTCCAGAACTCCCCCCCGCGGTCGTGATCGACCGCGGTCTCTCCTGCTCGAAACCGAGATCTAGCGGGAACGGGTTGGGGTAAAAAGGGCGGAGTTGCAACAGCGCAAGAATTTCGATGGTCGACGATGCTTCAGCATCTAGCCCCGACCACTCTCCGGGGTCAGCTCATGAGGCTGGATCGGTCAGGAAATAGACCTTCTCACATATGTCGTAAAAGCGCTGATCCCAGAGGGTGAACTCCTCGAGGATGTCGCGCTGCCGCATCGACAGATCGTCCAGAACGGAAGAAATGCTGGCCCTACTCGGCGCCACGTTCTCGCGCTTCTCGACCGACGAGGCGATTATGCCCTTCGCATGAAGGCGCTTGGCGAAATCGGCAAAATGCTCGGTAAGCCCGAAGGTCATATTGGGTGCGAAGATATTTGACAGTGCTTCTGAGAACAGCTGCGGAAGAACATGACGGTCACCGGGTGCCGCACGGGTAGAGGCAATCCGGCGTACCTGACCGTTGTCGGTATCGACCACTCTGTAGGGGTTCTCCGAGCAGAACTCGAGATATTGGCCAAAGCTCATGTCCCGCGTGTTCAGCATGTTGTAGAGCGGATGCGTTTTTTGACGCTTGGAGTAGCGATAGAGGCTCAGGATGCGGTCCTTGGGCTTCCGCAGCACCGTAAGGTAATGGCATTGCTGCGACAGAAGCTCATCGATCCCATGGTTCAAATGACCATGGATCAGCTTCAGAGATGCACGCTGTTCTGGGGGACGTTTGAGCAGGATGTTCTTTTCGTTTTCACTAAACGCGAGCTTGTCCTCCCGGGCCACGTCCCTGGACAGCATTGCTGAAAGCGATGAGCCTGCTGTCTTGGGCACATGCAGGTGGATCAGCGTCTCGGCCTCCTTGAGGCTCACGGCACGCTTGCCGCCGCAATTGGAAGGCGCAATTTCCTGCACCATCGCCTGAAATGCCGGGGCAGCCCAGTAGGTGCGACGCAGTTGGGCGAGTGTCTGATGGTTTTTGAGCTTGCGTGCGACCTCGGCTTCAGTGGCGCCGCGCCCGAGAAATACGCGGTTGGCAACTTGAATGTCACGGGCAGACAGCTCGCCCAGAAACGGGTCCGCATTTGTTTTTTCGGTCATTGCGTTGTCCCGAATGCTGGTTCGTCACGGTAATTTCATCAAGGTAATGAGGTGAGCTTCACCAAGGACGGAAGGCACTCGCAAGCATTGGCTACGGGGCTGTACCTGTTGAGCGATTTTTTGCGACAGGTTCGGTGAAAATGTATACATTCCTTAACATGCCAGCGTCTGGATGCGCACATGGAAATCGCTGCAAACGTCGCGGCAAAGCGCCTTGAATTTCCCTTGGCGCGGCTCAATGCTAGCAGGCCAGCGGGCGCAAGTTTCGCGCTGTTCCAGGGCTTGTTGCACATCTCGTTGAAGAGGTTTCAGTCTTAGAAACCTTAAGGTTAGATCGTTCGCATGCAGACGCCTTGCGCTGCGCTGCCCCGGGTTTTCTGGACCGGCGCCGTTCGGCCGCCCGCAACCCGCCGCGCCAACACTCGGGGTCATCTCTTGAAGACCTGTTCCCGATGGGTCCGGCGAGCCAAACATGCTGCCAATGTGACCTTGGGCTGGACAGCCTGCTCTTCAAGCGGATCTCGCGCCCGTTGCGCTTCCCGGAGCCATAGTGGCCGTGTCAGGGAACGACATCACCATCGGGTGCCATTCTGCCGCGTTCGATAAGTGCGTCTCGAACGGCCTGATCCGGGAGGTCTGTCCACGCGCCGTTGGACACAAAACCTGCGGCCTGCAGAGTCGCGCCCAAGTCGACAAAACTCAGCTCGCCGAAGGCAAACCGCTTTCGGGTGGATGTGTCGTTGCGCAACCATTCTTTCTTGATCGCGTGAATGACCAAGGGAGTCGTGCCCATGAAGGAACCGACATGGCGCACCAGAAGATCGACTGCGCTGGATTTTCGTCTCGCGATGATGGCGACGCGCTGTGCGCGTGGCATGGCCATTGCTAGAAGATGCAAGGCCGATCCATCTGCCGCAATCACATGGCGCGCGGCCCGATAACGGGCAATCTGGTCCTCGAGGCTATGCGCTTGCGGATGGAAGATTTCATAGCCTTCCTCGGCCAACAATTTCTCGAGACAGGTTTCACCCAGAATCGAGCCGAGTTCGGGGCCCAGCCGCGATCGGCTGATATAGAGCTTCTCGGAACCATTTGGCATGACCTGCGCGGCGAAACGCGAGGCAAACTGATCCCGGACCTTTTGTGTGCCAGCCGCGATCTCACCCAGACCCAATCCTTGGCCCGGGACGATCAGGCGCTCTACACGCGTCGGAGCCCTGAGGACACGCACTGGCACATCCACGCCCAAGAGGTCAAAGAACCGCCTCTGAAAATTGTTCAGCTTCCTGCCGCGTGGCCGTTTATGGGTGAAGACGATGCCTGCAATCGGCTCCTCGGTCGCGTCGAGCGCCCAAAGGCGGCCCGTGCTTTCGGTCAGGAAGTGACCAAAATGCGAGCGCATGACCCCGCCCCAAAGCCACCGGCCCGTCAGGGTGTTGGTCACGGTCTGCGGCATCTCGGGCGCGATCGTGAGGGCGCGATGTTTGCGCCACGTCGCCCCATGGTGGCAATACCGTCCCTCAGCATCCAGCACACCACAGGCTTGCACGAACCCGGGCTGCACGGGCGGCAAAACGGTTGCATGCCGCACGTTTACGATTTGCTCGGACCAGCCCCCGGTCGACAGCGGCTTGTCTTCAGGCATCGGCGTCATCAGCCTGGCCAGACGTCCGAATACAGGCCCACACCGTCTTGGTCGAAACCTCCGTCTGTTTCTGAAAGCCAGCGCGCCTCAGAAACCTTTTGCACGCGCGCATCCCCCCGGGGCCGTAGACCTTGGGGTGGAACTCCAAGACGATCGCACGGAAGCCGGACAGATCTGCGTGGCGCAGCAGGTCAAGTTCGCCGCCTTCGATATCCATGACCAGCACAGTCGGTTTCAGGTCGCCGCAGACCACTGAAAAGCTGGAGGTCGGAACCTCGACCTGCTCTTTCGGGCGCTTGCTATCGGTGTGCAGCAAAGACGAGCCAAGATAGCTTTTGTGAAGGTAGAAGGGCAGCGAGGCTGGCGCATCAGGCGCGGTGACCAGCACCGCGTTCTTCACGGAAATCCGGTCGGTCAGACCGTTGAGTTCGTATAATTCTTCTATGACCGGGATCAGGTTGGGATTCGCCTCATAGGACGCGACCTTGACCGGCTTTGCGTTGGCGGCAATCACCGCACCAACCAAGCCGATACCGGATCCGATCTCAAGCACGACATCCTCTTCGCCGACGATGTGCAGGCTGGCTTTGATCTCCTGTCCTTCATATTTCCCGGATCTGATCCGGGCGGCCCGACCTGCGTGGACGAACTTGGAGGCGGGCACTTTGATCCCACAGAAGTCGGCGGCGATCCCGGGTGCCGCGAGTGCGAGTTTTTGGTCCAAGTTTCAGCCCACAGTTAGAAAAAGTTGTCGTTTCACAATCTTTTAGATCACCACGCGATACCTTGTGAATGGGGCGAAGCTGTGGACACAAGGTCATGGCACGAACGCCTGGCACCTGAGCTTGCCAGACGATGCCAAATTCAGCGATGGCTCTTGGCGCGATGCGCTGTTCGGCGATGGTTGCACGCAGGTTCTCTCATCGAGCGCGACGACTACGGGGGCCTCCGGCGATCACCTTTCGGTGCCTCCCAACCCCAACGGATCGCGAGACACTACGCCTGTCTTAGGTCACCGGCTGCTTGGCCAGCCCCTTGCCGAGGATGGGTCCGGTCGGCAGGTTGGTGGGCGAGCCGCCGGCGGGCTCGAAAGTGATCTCATAGAGCTGCGTCGGATGCGGCTCGGGCAGGCCTTCGATACTCAATACGCGTGACAGGCCGGTGGAGAGCAGGCCCAGCGAGACGGGCGGTCCGTCCTCCTCGGGTTTGGTCCAGACCTGCATCACCTGGCCCGCGGGCACGTCGGGTCGCTCGAGCAGGGTCACGCGGGTGGTGTTGTCCGGCGCGCTTTCGACAAGCGCGATGGCTTCGCCGCGGTCATCCAGCAGCACCGCCACGACCAGGGGGTCAGGTGGCGTGAGCAGCGACCAGCCCAGCAGGCAGGCCAGCAGCAGGCTGGCGGCGATCCCGGTCACGGCGGCGCTGCGCCAGCGGGTCAGGCGCGCGCGCAGCGGGGCAAGGTCGATCACCTCGGCACCTGCCGTTTCAGGCTCCGGCGGAGGCGACGTCTCGTCCGATAGATCCAGCCGCGGCGCGAGGCGCTCCCAGAAATCTACCGGCAGCGGCAGGTCGTCGGCGGTCTCGTCGAGCGGGGCGAAGCGGCCACGCGCGCTTGCAAGCCGCGCCGCCACCTCGGGGTCGCGCGCGGCGAGCTCCTCCAGCCGCGCGGTATCAGCCTCCGAGGCGAGCCCGAGCACAACCTCGTCGATCAGCAGATCAAGAGAACGGTCCGTCATGACAGGCACTCCCTCAGCTTGAGCAAGCCGCGCCGGATACGTGCCTTCACCGTGCCCAGCGGCGTTGCCAGCCGCCCGGCGATCTCGCCGTGGCTGTGCCCGAGCACGTAGGAGGACAGGA
>NZ_FOZW01000036.1 GCF_900116195.1 Alloyangia pacifica | reverse complement strand
TGTGGCGCGACATCGCAGTTGAGTGCTGAGCGACATCGCAGGTGGATGACGGTGACGTTTTTTGACGGTGCCGGTTTGCGGCCGTCAGATCAAGTTTCGATGTCGCTGCTCAATGTCGCTGGCTGCGAGTTGTCCTTCGCTGTGGCGATCTCCTTTTCGGGCTGTTGTTTGTCGCGGTCATCTTCGATGTCGCTTAGCGATGTCGCGGCGGCATAGGCGGCACGGCGTCGGTAGCTTTCGACGTTCATCTCGAAGATTGTTGCATGGTGAACGAGCCGATCGATGGCGGCGATGGTCATCGCCCTGTCGGGGAAGATGGCGTCCCAACCACTGAACGGCTGATTGGCCGTGATCATGATAGAGCGCCGCTCGTATCGTGCGGAGATGAGCTCGAAGAGGGCGCTGGTCTCGGCCTGATCCTTTCGCACGTACGACAGGTCGTCGAGGATGAGCAGGTCGAACTTGTCGAGCTTCGCGATCTCCTGAGAGAGTGCTAGGTCCTGCCGCGCCACTTGCAGGCGTTGGACCAGGTCCGACGTCCTTGCCATAAGCACACGGTACCCTCGTTGGATGAGTTCGTATCCGATGGCCCCCGCGAGGTGCGTCTTGCCCGAGCCGGGCGGGCCGAAGGCCAGCAAATTGTGCCCTGCCTGCAGCCAGCTGTCGCCTTCGACCAGCGCTCTGACGCGGGCCTGGCTCAAGGTGGGTACCGCCAGGAAGTCGAAGGCGTCGAGCGTTTTCCCTTGTGGCAGCCTTGCAGCGGCAAGATGGCGTTGGATGCGGCGCTGTTCCCGCTCGCTCAGCTCCAGCTCGCACAGCGCCGCCAGCAAGCGTTCGGCCGGCCAACCCTCCTTGTCGGCACGGGTGCAGAACTCCGGCCAGAGGCGGGCGACCGTGGGCAGCCTGAGCGCCGTCAGTAGGGTCGGCAGTGTTGCGGTTTCCACGGTCATGCTCATGCGGCCGCTCCCTGTCCTTGGATCAGGTCATCGTAGCTGCCGGCAGAGGGGATGCAGACCGGGACATCGGGCCCACCATCGCCTTCGGGCCGCGTGAAGCGAGAGCGCAGGTCCCCGAGGACCGGAAGTTCGCCTCGGGCAAGGATTGCCGAGAGGGCCGCGGCCAATTCCGCCTCGCAGGTCTGATCATGGGCGAGCCACAGCAGGCCGACCATGATCCGGCAGGCTTGCCGCAGCGGTCCGGCAGCCGTCAGCGCGTCCCAGCATCGGCGGTATTCCGTGCGAGGGAAGAGCGCGTCGCGATAGGTCAGGTTGGCGAAGGCCTGAGGCTTGGCCCGCAAGCTGTGGATGACGTGATGGTAGCTAACGACATAGCCATGGCCGCCACGCCCACCGGCAGGCGGGCGCCCGCGCGGTAGGGTTTCGAGGGGTGTGCCGCCGAGGAACAGCTCCAGGCGATCATCGAAGATGCGTAGCTTCAGCTCGTAGCCGATCAGGCGAGAGTGAACGGTGTAGAACACCTTTCGGAACACGAAGCCGCCCGACGAGGTCACCCGCACGCGTGCCTCATCGTAATCACAGCTACGGCGCGCCGGAAGCGGCTGCAGATGTGGCCGTTCGACCCTCAGGCGGTCCCGATGCCGTGCATTGTGGCGCGCGACGACCTGGGCAACGAAGTGTCGCCAGTCGTTCAACTCATCGAAGTCATGACTGCCACGCAGCAGCAGGGCCTGCTCCAAGCGGGTCTTGAGATGTCCGTGCCGGCTCTCGATAGACCCGTTTTCGTGTGCAATGCCGCGATTGTTCCGGGTCGCTTCCATGCCGTAGTCGGCACACAGCGCGTCATAGCGTGTGCGCAGGTCCTCTCGGGCATCCCGATCGAGATTGGCGAAGGCGGCCGACAAGCTGTCCGTCCGATGTTCGCGCGGGGCGCCGCCGAGAAGCCATAGGGCGTTCTGCAATCCGCCAGCCAAGGCGGTGTAGCTCTCGCCGCCGAGCACCACCTCGGCATGCTCCCAGCCCGAGTGAACCAGGGTGAAGTGATAGATCCGATGCGCCAAGGGCACTCCGGCAATCGTGACGCCGAGCGCGCGCGCGTCGAAGAAGTCGGACATGCCCTCCCGTCCCGGCGGGTGTGACTGGCGGAAGATCACTTCCCTGTCCGGCCCGTGTTCGGCGCGCCAAAGCCGCATCCGGCGCTCCAAGGTGCGGCGCGCAGAGCTCAGGTCCCGGTCCGGATGACGGTACTGCATCTCTTCGAGCACCGCGATCGGCCGAAGGCCCGGTGTCGCTTCGATCAGCGGAACGATCTCTTCGTTCCACAGGCCGGCCAAAGGGTCGGGTTTGCCGCCTCCGTGTCGGCGCTCACGTCGTTTCTGAGATGGAGGGCGGGGGTCACGTTCGATCCGGGCTCCGGTGCTGACGCTGAAGCCGGCTTTGGCAGCCGCAATCTTTTGCGTGTGATGCTGTCGAAGGGTCATGTAATCCTCGTGTTGTCGGTCGGTGATGAAACGGCCGGGCATCCGATCCTCTTCTTGGTCGTCGAAGATCGGACCACCCTGACCGCCGTCACCGCCAACCGCACGGGGTAAACCCGCGCGAGATTTTGGGGGAAGCTACATCCGGGCTACGCCCGGCTTCCGCTTCCCCCAAAATCACCACCTGCAATGTCGCGCTGTTTCACCAGCGGTGTCGCTGCACAC
>NZ_FOZW01000039.1 GCF_900116195.1 Alloyangia pacifica | reverse complement strand
GGAACAGTCTTGCTGTTCCTGGATCGGATCAAGCCTATCGGGCCATTAGTACCGGTCAGCTGAATGCATTGCTGCACTTACACCTCCGGCCTATCGACGTGGTGGTCTTCCACGGCCCTCAGGGATACCTTGTTTTGAGGGGGGCTTCCCGCTTAGATGCCTTCAGCGGTTATCCTGTCCGATCATAGCTACCCAGCACTGCCGTTGGCACGACAACTGGTCCACCAGTGGATCGTTCACCCCGGTCCTCTCGTACTAGGGGCAACTCCTCTCAAGTATCCTACACCCACGGCAGATAGGGACCGAACTGTCTCACGACGTTCTAAACCCAGCTCACGTACCTCTTTAAATGGCGAACAGCCATACCCTTGGGACCTGCTCCAGCCCCAGGATGAGATGAGCCGACATCGAGGTGCCAAACACTGCCGTCGATATGGACTCTTGGGCAGTATCAGCCTGTTATCCCCGGCGTACCTTTTATCCGTTGAGCGATGGCCCTCCCACTTGGGACCACCGGATCACTATGGCCGTCTTTCGACTCTGCTCGACTTGTCAGTCTTGCAGTCAGGCTGGCTTCTGCCATTGCACTCAACGAGCGATTTCCGACCGCTCTGAGCCAACCTTCGCGCGCCTCCGTTACGCTTTAGGAGGCGACCGCCCCAGTCAAACTACCCGCCACACAGGGTCCCGGAACCCGATAAGGGATCGCGGTTAGACATCAAGCAATGCAAGGGTGGTATCTCAAGGGAGGCTCCACAGACACTGGCGTGTCTGCTTCGAAGCCTACCACCTATCCTGCACATGCATGGCCTGATGCCAGTGTGAAGCTGTAGTAAAGGTGCACGGGGTCTTTCCGTCTAACCGCGGGAAGCCTGCATCTTGACAGGCAATTCAATTTCGCTGAGTCGATGTTGGAGACAGCGGGGAAGTCGTTACGCCATTCGTGCAGGTCGGAACTTACCCGACAAGGAATTTCGCTACCTTAGGACCGTTATAGTTACGGCCGCCGTTTACCTGGGCTTCAATTCAGAGCTCTCACCCCTCCTTTTAACCTTCAGGCACCGGGCAGGCGTCAGACCCTATACGTCGTCTTGCGACTTCGCAGAGCCCTGTGTTTTTAGTAAACAGTCGCCACCCCCTGGTTTGTGCCCCCAGCCAAAACTTGCGTTGAAACTGGGCCTCCTTCTCGCGAACTTACGGAGGTATTTTGCCGAGTTCCTTCAACATCGTTCTCTCAAGCGCCTTGGTATTCTCTACCAGTCCACCTGTGTCGGTTTAGGGTACGGTCTAAAAGTGGGGCTATTTCCAGGAACCGCTCAGCAGCCCTTCCAATCCGATAAGGAAGAACTACCCCTGCGATCCGTCACCACCACATGGCCCAGGAATATTGACCTGGTTCCCATCGACTACGCCTTTCGGCCTCGCCTTAGGGGCCGGCTTACCCTGCTCAGATTAGCTTTAAGCAGGAACCCTTGGACTTTCGGCGAGAGTGTCTCTCACACTCTTTGTCGCTACTCATGTCATCATTCTCGCTAGTGATCTCTCCACCGGATGCCTTACAGCCCGGCTTCACAGAAAGGACTATCTCCTCCATTACATCCCGAGGGATGCAGAAGAGGAGGAGTCCTATGTCACACTACGCTCCGCTACCATGCGCTATGCGCATCCTCGGCTTCGGCTCATGGCTTGAGCCCCGTTACATCTTCGCCGCAGGACAACTT
>NZ_FOZW01000018.1 GCF_900116195.1 Alloyangia pacifica | reverse complement strand
CGACGTCGAGCTTGTTGGCATAGGTCGCCTGCGCCCAACCCAGAAGGCCCGCCAGCATCTGGCCGGTGGCGTTCATGTCGTTGTCGATCGCCTGCTTGCCCATGATGACGAGGCCGGGGGCCTCTTCCTCGACAACCTTGGCGAGGATCTTGGCGACGGCGAGCGGCTCGATGTCGGTGTGCACGTCTTCGGCGGCGGTCACCAGGATGGCGCGGTCAGCGCCCATGGCCAGGGCGGTGCGCAGGGTTTCCTGGCTCTGCTTCACGCCGATCGAGACGACGATGACTTCCTCGGCCTTGCCGGCCTCCTTGAGGCGGATGGCCTCTTCGACGGCGATCTCGTCGAAGGGGTTCATCGACATCTTCACGTTGGCGAGGTCGACACCCGTGCCATCCGCCTTCACGCGGACTTTCACGTTGTAGTCGATCACTCTTTTGATCGGGACGAGGATTTTCATGGCCGTCTCCCTCTGTCGGCTTCCAAACGATTTCCGCAAATGGGTACGGCGGAGAGGACCTTCTCTCACGCAAGAACGGGCTAGAAAGGACAACATTTTCTTGTCCAAGGGGTGGCGGCGGGAGGCGCGCGGCGCTTGCCGTCGGTGCGCGAGAGGTCGACGTGTCGCGGCCCAGCCGCGCCGGAGGGTCGCTAGCCGAAAGCGGGCGGGTGCGCGTCCGCGTCCCGTCAGTGCCGTCTGCCTGAGAGCCGCCGGACAATGGTCGAAGGCAAGTTGCCCCTTCGCTCACCGCGCCTCCAGCGCCGCGTCTTGGGGGTGAGAGGTTTCGGCTGTCCAACGCGCGGGCGACAGAAAGGCGGCGTGTCAGATTGCGGGCTCTGCGGCGGCCTGGGGCGACCCGGGACGATGGGCGGTGGCCGGCACGGAGGTTAGCGCGCGATTGTCAGTCTGGCGGCGCCGCACCGTGGTCTTGATCCCTGCGCCCTGGGGTGGGGCATGGCACGGCCTGCGGTATCGGGGCGCTGATTGTCAGCGTTCGGCCCAGGCCCGGGCCTGAGGTGCCTTGCGATCATGCGCGTCCTGAAGGTGACGCCGCAGCCGCTCCGAGGCCTCCGGCACCCGCTCCTCGTCGAGCAGGGAGAGGATCTCGAGGTGTTCGCCACATTCGTTCCGCAGCCGCGCCCGGTCGACCCGCGCGCGGTACTCCATCAGGCGCCGCATGCGATTCACCCGTTCGAGCGAGATCAGAAAGAAGGGATTGCCGGACATCTCGACCAGCGCTTCGTGAAAGGATGCGCCGTGACCCAGAATCGTCTCGTTCGGCATCACCGCCGGATCGGTCTCGATCAGGCGTTGCTGTACTTCGCGCAGTTCGCCGAGGCGCGCGTGATTGATCCTGAAGGTCGGCTCAAGCAGGGCGACCGGTTCCAGAGCGATGCGCAGGCGGTAGATCTGGTTGAAGGCCTCGGGTGTCTTGGCCACGGGCAGAAGCCGCCAGCCATAGCCGTCCTTGCGCTCGGCCCAACCCTCGCGCTGCGCCCTGGCAAGATGTTCGGCGGTGCGCATCTTGGTCCAGCCGTAGCGCTCACGCAGGGCGAATTCCGTCATCTCCTCGGGAATGCGATCCCGGATCCAGTCTTCGGCCAGGGCTTGGTATTCCTGAGACAATTCATCTTTTCCGGCGCTGACCAGCGCGCCGTCGGGGATGGTCTCGCTGACGAAGAAACCGCGGTTGGGCCTTTGTTCCAGCACGCCGCGTTCGGTCAGCAGCGACAGCGCGGCGCGCACCGGCGTGCGCGAGACACCGTAGCGGTCGGCGAGCGCCTGCGTGCCCATCTTGTCGCCCGCAGAATAGTGACCCTCCGCGATGTCCATCGACAGGCGGCCGGAGATTTTTTCGGCAAGATCGGCAGTTCGCATGGGCTCGGGTCCTCCACCGAAATCAGATAGCGCGGCAACTGCGGGATCGGCAAGATCCGGGCACGTTGGAAAAAGGATTGCATTTTAGCACACGAAAGTCCAAACAGAGTCGCACACAATCTTTGGGAGGAGCCAATCGTGTATCGTACCTTTGGAGCAGCCATCCTGGCTGCGGTTGTCGCCGTCCCTGCCTTCGCGCAGGACAAGCCCTCGAACACCGAATGCATCGCACCGGCCGCGCCGGGTGGTGGCTGGGACTTCATCTGCCGCACCGTGGCAAAGGTCCTGCGCAACGAGGATCTGATCGACGGCACCATGCAGGTCACCAACATGACCGGCGGCGGTGGCGGGGTGGCCTATGCCCACGTCGTCTCCAAGCGCAACGAAGACGAGAAGCTGCTGATCGCGGCCTCGAACGGCACCACCACCCGCCTCGCACAGGGCGCCTTCCCCGGCGCGGACGAGGATGACGTGCGCTGGCTCGCCTCCTTCGGCGCGGAATATGGCGTGATCGCCGTGGCGGCCGACAGCGAGATCGACGACCTGCCCGAACTGGTCGAGAAGATGAAAGCCGACCCGCGTTCGGTGTCCTTTGCCGGTGGCTCCGCGGTCGGCGGCTATGACCACCTGAAGATTCTGAAGCTGGCCAAGGTCGCCGAGCTCGAGGACGTGCGTCAGGTCAAATACGTTGCCTTCTCGGGTGGCGGCGAGGCCATGACCCAGGTTCTCGGCGGCTCGATCACCGCCTTCTCCGGCGACTTCTCGGAAGTGCGCGGCTTCGTCGAGGCAGGTGACATCCGCATCGTCGCGGTGCTCTCGCCCGAGCGCCTTGCGCAATTCGACCAGTACCCCACCGCCATCGAGCAGGGCTACGACGTGACCGGCCCGAACTGGCGCGGTCTCTACGTGCCCAAGGGCATCTCGGACGAGACCTACGAATCCTGGAACCAGATGATCCAGAAGATGGTCGCCTCGGAAGAGTTCCAGAAGATCCGCGCGGATCAGGGCATCGAGCCGCTCGACCTCTTCGGGGCCGACGCCGAGGAATTCGTGAAAGAGAACGTCGCCGAGATCCGCGCGCTCTCCAAGGAAATCGGTCTCATCCAGTAAATCATCGGCAGGCCGGGGAGTGATCTCCGGCCGCCCCTCACCACGAGAGGATACCGCATGAGCGATCGCATCATGGGGGGAATCGGGCTTGCCCTAGCTGCCTTCTACATCTGGGCTGCCACGATCATTCCCGAAAGCTTCATGGCCGATGTTGTCGGCCCCGCCACCTTCCCCATCATCATCGGCGTGATCATCGCGATCTGCTCGGTCTGGTTCATCTTCCGGCCCGACCCCGAGCCGGTCTGGCCCTCGCTGAACCGGCTGGCCGAAATCGGCTTCGCCATTGCGGTCTGCCTGCTCTACGCGATCCTGCTGCCCAAGCTGGGCTTCCTGATCTGCACCGCACTCGCGGCCGGCTACATGAGCTGGCGCCTTGGCGGCACGCCCGTCGGTGCCGTGCTGACCGGTGTTGGTCTCTCGATCGGCATCTGGGTCGTCTTCAAACTCGTGCTCGGCCTCTCGCTGGCCGTGGGTCCGCTCGGCATCTGAGGTCAGCACATGGAATTTCTTTCGTCTCTCGGCGTCGGTTTCGACGCCGCCCTCACCTTCTCCAACCTCGGGATTGCGCTGCTTGGCGCTTTCCTAGGAACGATGATGGGCGCGCTTCCGGGCCTCGGTCCGGCCAACGGCGTCGCGATCCTCATCCCCATCGCCTTCTCGATCGGGCTTGGGCCGCTGCCCTCGCTGATCCTGATGACCTCGGTCTACTACGGCGCCATGTACGGCGGGCGGATCAGCTCGATCCTGCTCAACATCCCCGGTGACGAGCCGGCGATGATGACCTGTCTCGACGGCTACCCGATGGCCCGCAAGGGCATGGCGGGCGAAGCGCTGTCGCTTTCGGGCATCGCGTCGTTCATCGGCGCCATCGCCGCGACCTTTGGCCTCGCGCTGCTGGCGCCGCAGCTGGTGAAGATCGCGCTGCTCTTTGGACCGGCGGAATACTTCGCGCTGTTCACCATCGCCTTTGCCACTCTCGGCGGCATCTCGTCGACCAACCAGGCCAAGGCCGCTTTCGCCGCCGCCTTCGGCCTTGCGATCGCGATGATCGGCGTCGACACGCAGACCGGCGTGCAGCGCTTCACCTTCGGCGAAGTGCACCTCTTCGACGGCATCGACTTCCTGATCGCCATCGTGGGCCTCTTCGCGCTCTCCGAGGTCTTCGTCTTCCTCGAGCACCGTGGCAGCGATGCCAACAAGGATGAGAGCATTGGCAAGATCGGCCGGATCGTCGCGCCGTGGAGCATGATCCGCAGCTGTATCCCGACCTTCGGGCGCAGCACGATCATCGGCTTCCTGTCGGGCGTGCTGCCCGGGGCAGGGGCCTCGCTGGGCTCGTTCCTGTCGTACTCGGTCGAAAAGCAGATCGTCGATCCCAGCGGCAAGACCTTCGGCAAGGGGGACCCGCGCGGCGTCGCGGCTCCCGAGGTCGGCAACAACGCCGCAGCCGGTGGTGCGCTTGTGCCGATGCTGGCGCTGGGTGTGCCGGGCTCGGGCACCACGGCCGTGCTGCTCGCGGTGCTGCTCTCGCTCAACATCACACCCGGCCCGCTGCTCTTCTCGCAGAACCCCGACGTGGTCTGGGGCCTGATCGCGGCGCTGTTCATCGCCAACGTGATGCTGCTGATCCTCAACATCCCGCTGGTGGGTCTGTTCAGCCGCGTGCTGCTGGTGCCGGTGCACATCCTGATGCCGCTGGTGGCGATGGTCAGCTTTGTCGGCATCTACGGCATCTCGGGCTCGTCCTTCGATCTGATCCTGATGGTGCTCTTCGGTGTCGTCGGCTGGCTGTTCCGCAAGCTCGACATTCCGCTGGTGCCGATCATCCTTGGCATCCTGCTCGGCAACGAGATGGAAGTGAACCTGCGCCGCGCCATGACCCTGTCGGACGGCGACTGGCTGACCCTTGTCGGCAGCCCGCTCGCGATCACTCTCTGGGTTCTGGCCATCATCGGCTTCGTTGCGCCGATGGTCTTTGGCCGCAAGGTGAAGAAGGCGATCGCCGAAGAGAGCGACGAGATCGCCGTCGGCGACTGATCCGAACTTAGCACGGGGCGTGGCAGCGCCCCGTGCCTCCCGGCCAGAGTGCCGGGCAATTCCAACGACCGGCGCAAGGCCGGACCAAGATTCAAGGACCCTGACATGGTGGCCTCCCGCTCCGTCCAGACCTCCGGCGCATCGCTGGCGGTGACCGATTTGCCCGAAATCCTTGGCGGTCTGCTCGAACGGCTGCCCCATGTGCTGCGCCTGCTGGCGGAAAACCACCTGCGCTGCGGGGGCGATGCCGACGAGCTGCGCCAGGCACTCGAGCAGAAGCTGCGCGGCGAGGACACAGGGTTCGAACTCATGTACCGGCCCAACCGGCTGCTGATGCATGACACCACTTGCACCCCGGCGCTGGCCGATATTGCCGGGCTGCGCGATGCGCTGGCCGAGGCGGGGGCGGACCCTTCGGTGCTGGCACCCTCGCTGCCGGTCGAAGTGTCGGTCGATCACTCACTGGCGGTGGACGTCTTCGCCCGCGCCGGCGCGCCGCAGGTCAACCTGCGCAACGAGATCGCCCGCAACGCCGAGCGCTACAGCTTCATGAAGTGGGCCTCGGAGGTGATGGAGACGGTGCATGTGAACCCGCCGGGCACCGGCATCATGCACACGCTCAACCTCGAACAATACGCCACGCTGCTGGAGATCGGCACCGATGGCCGCGCCCATCCCGACATGATGCTTGGCACCGACAGCCATACGCCGATGATCAACGGCATCGGCGTGCTCGGCTGGGGGATCGGCGGGCTCGAGGCGGAAAGCGTGATGTTCGGCCAGACCGTCTCGTTGGCGATGCCCGAGGTGATCGGCGTGCGGCTCGATGGCCGCCTGCCGGAGGGCGTGACCTCCACCGACCTCGCGCTCGAGCTGACCCACCGCTTGCGCGTGCTCGACGTCACCGCCGCCTATGTGGAATTCTACGGGCCGGGCGTGACGACACTGTCCGCAGATGACCGCGCGGTGATCGCCAACATGGCACCCGAGTACGGCGCCACGACCGGCTTTTTCCCCGCCGATGCCAACTCGGTCTCCTACCTCAAGCGCACCGGCCGTCCCGAGGCGCTGACCGCAGCCATCGAGCCCGCTTTCCGCGCCATGGGCCTGTGGTTCGACCCCGAGGCCGCGCCGCATTTCGACCGGCAGATTGCGCTCGATCTGGGCACGCTCGAGCCGACGCTCGCCGGTCCGCGCCGCCCGCAGGACAGTCTGCCCGCCCGCGCTGCCCGCGAGGCGGTGGAGACGGCCGTGGGGCGCGATCTACCCGCACTGGCAGAGCGCCCCGCCGAGCTGCCGGACGGCGGCATCGGCGTCGCGGCGATCACCAGCTGCACAAACACCTCGGACCCGCGCCTACTGATCGCCGCCGGTCTGCTGGCCTGCAAGGCACAAGAGCGCGGCCTGAGCCCCGCGCCTTGGGTCAAGACCTCGCTGGCCCCGGGATCGCCCTCGGCCACCAGCTATCTGGCGCGCGCGGGCCTGCTGAGCGGCCTCGAGGCCGTGGGCTTCGGCATCGTCGGCTTTGGCTGCACCACATGCATCGGCAACTCCGGCCCGCTGCCCGAGGCGGTCGAGGACGCGCTCGCCGAGGGCAAGGCGGTGGCCGCGGTGCTTTCGGGCAACCGCAATTTCCCGGGCCGGGTGCACGCCAAGCTCGACCTTGGCTTCCTGGCCTCGCCGCCGATGGTGGTGGCCTTTGCGCTGCTCGGACACCTGCGCGCCGACATCACCCGTGATCCGCTGGGGCATGATGCGTCGGGCGCTCCGGTCTACCTCTCCGACCTCTGGCCGCGCGCAGAGGAGATCGAGTCCGCCATGGAGCGGGCTTTCCGTGCCGAGGACGTTCACGCCGACTTCCGCGAAGCGCTCGACAACCGCGACTGGGCTGCGCTGCCCGCGCCGGCCACGAACCGCTTCCCCTGGGATCCGGAGTCGCGCAACCTGCGCCGTCCGAAATTCGCCCGTGCCGCCAGCACCACGGCGCTCGGCGCGCTCAAGGCCCGACCGCTGCTGGTGCTCGGCGATGACATGACCACCGACCACATCTCGCCCGCGGGCTGGATTGACCCGGAAAGCGCCGCCGGCACTTGGCTCATCGAGCGCGGCGGCGACCCCAAGAACCTCAACGTCTACGCCAGCTATCGAGGCAACTGGGAGGTGATGCTGCGCGGGCTCTTCACCAACCGCTCGGCGATCAACCATCTCAACCCAGATCTGCCCCCGGCGCATCTGCGGGGCGAAACGGGCGAGGTGCTGAAGCTGCATGAGGCCGCCGAGCGTTTCGAGGACGAGGGCACTCCCGTGGTGATCTTCGCGGGCGAGCGCTACGGCATGGGCTCAAGCCGCGACTGGGCCGCCAAGGGCGCGGCGCTTCTCGGTGTCCGCGCGGTGATCGCCCGTAGCTTCGAACGCATTCACCGCACCAACCTGATCGGGATGGGCATCCTGCCGATCGAGATCACCGACGGGTTCATCCCCAGCGAGGGCGGACTGCAGCTCGCCGACGAGGTCTCGCTCTGCGTGGAGGCGGGCGGCCTTCAGCCTCGGCAGAAGACCGAGGTGGTGGTGACCCGCGGCGACCTCGTCCGCCGGATCGAAGGCCGCGTGGCGGTGGAGACCGAGCAGGAGATCGAGACCCTGCGGGCCGGCGGCGTGCTGCCGAAAATCCTTGCCGAACAACTGAGCCGGACCGGCGACAGTCTCTCGGCATGAGCCGAGCCGCGGGACCTGAACGGAGGGCGCGGTTTTGACGCTGCCCTCCGGACTGCTCCGCACCGCGGTGACGGTGCTTGTCGCCGGGGCCGCGGGGGCCGGGCTGGACTGGGTCGGCATCCCTCTTGGCTGGCTTCTGGGCGCAATGCTGACGATGATCGCCGCGGCCTTCCTGAGACTTCCCGCCGAGCAACCCAGGCCACTGGTGCCTTGGGTCAAGGCTTCAGTCGGTACGCTGCTCGGCGCATCGGTCACGCCCGCCATCATCACCGGGGCGGCGCAATGGTGGCCCTCGGTGCTCTGCATGCTGATCGTGATCGCGCTCGGCGGGCTGATCAATTTCCAGCTTCTGTCGCGGGTTGCGAGGTTCTCGAGGGTCGAGGCGACGCTTTGCTCCATGCCCGGCGGCATCACAGAGATGATCCTGCTGGGCGAGCAAGCGGGCGCGGATCAGCGCCGCGTGGCCATCGTGCACACGCTGCGGATCGCGCTGTCGATCCTGACGATCCCGATCCTCGCGACGCTGATCTTCGGAATTACCATCGACCGGGCCGCGGCTCCGGAGCACCCACCGATGACGCTGCCGGATTGGGGCTGGTTCGCCGCCTGCATCCTTGCGGGGGTCTTGGCAGATCGGCACACGCGAATTCCCGCGCCGCTCATCCTCGTGCCGCTGGTGCTCTGCGCGGCGCTGCACCTGTCGGGGCTGACAGCCTTTGCCGTTCCCGGCGCGGTCTCGACGCTGATCCAGCTGGTGATCGGGATGAACGTCGGCGCGCGCTTTCTGGGACTGAGCTTGCGCAGCCTCGCCGCCATGGCGGGGGCCGCGTGCTCGGTGGTGGCCGTGCAGATATCGCTGGCGGTGGCGGCTTCGCTGCTGATGTCGGGCTGGATCGGCGCAGACCGGCTGTCGCTGATGCTGGCCTATGCGCCGGGAGGGTTGGCGGAAATGTCGCTGATCGCGATCGCCATGGGGCGGGAAGTGGCCTTTGTCGGGCTGCACCACGTGCTGCGGGTGCTGCTGTCGCTGGGCGCCTCAAGCCCGCTGGTGCGCCGGGCCAGCCGCTGAGCGGTGAGCCCGGACGCAGGGCATGGCATCAACTGGGGATGATCGCGCAGTCGCGCGATACGCCATGCCGTTCGAGAATGTCACCGACGGTGCCGTCGCGCAGCGCCTCCGTCAGGAAGGCCTGCAGGTCAGCCGAGGCCTCGGGGCGTCCCTGCGGCATGGCCATGGCCTGGCGGATTTCCATGAAGGGCGGGGTCAGCACGCGACTGCCGGGGCGGGTGCTGGCTTCGTGCTCCATGGCCTGGCGGATACCAGCCGCGGCGCGGACCTCGCCCCGGTCCATCGCCTCAAGCGCCAGGTGCAGCGTTTCGTAGAGCTGAAGATGCTCGGCACCGGGCTTGCGCTGAAGCGTCAGCGAATAGGCGCTCCCGCGCACCGAGCCCACGCGCTGACCGGAGGCGACGAGCGCATTTGCGTCTGCTGCCTCACAGACCGGACCCGCGAGATAGCTGCCCTCGATCCGCACGTAGGGCTCGGTAAAGGCGATGGTTTTGGCGCGTTCGGGATCGACCGCGAGGAAGCAGACGTCCCATTCGTCATCGCTGGCGGAGGAAGAGACGTCGACGGCACGGTTGTATTCCACAAAGACGACCTCGCGGCCGCGGGCGGTCGCATAGGCGCGCGCAAGATCGACGCTGATGCCCTTGGCCTGCCCATCTTCGTCGCGACCTACCAACACGAAGTTCCCATGGTTCAGGGCGACGCGAAGGGGCGCGGTGCTTGCGGAATGGTCCAATGACATAGGCTTTGTCCACTTATGGTTTTTGGTACATATAAGACCAAAAACTACAAGGGACAAATCAATTCCGCACGCGGGGACCGGATTGGGTGCAGCGCCCGTGCAAGCGCACGGGCGCTGCAAGCGGGGCGGGTGTTAGGAGTTGATCGGGCCAAGCAGCCCGCTTCCCCACTCCGCCCAGGAGCCATCATAGAGGGTGGCATCTCGCCCGATCCGCGCAAGGCCAAGCGCGAGCGTGCAGGCGGTCATGCCCGATCCGCAGGTCACGATGGTGCCGCTCGCGGGGCCGGCCCCGATCTTCTCCCGCAGGGCCGGGGCGTCGAGAAAGCGCCCGTCCGGACCGGTAAGCTCGGTGAAAGGCAGGCTGCTCGCGCCCGGCATGTGGCCCGAGGTGAGCCCCGCGCGCGGCTCGGGATCGCGTCCGTGGAACCGGCCCTCGGGGCGCGCATCTAGGATCGGAGTGCCGCCGCGGGCAACGGTGTCGGCCATGGCCTTGCCATCGAGGACGCGCGACAGGTCCGGTGTCCAGCCCCGCCGTGCGACGGGCGCGGGCTCGGGCAAGGCGCCGGAGGCGGTTTCATGTCCGCCCGCCTGCCACGCTGCGAGGCCACCATTCAGGACGCGCACGTCCGGGACGCCGAAGAGGCTCAGTGTATACCAGACCCTCGGTGCCGAGAAATGCATCCCGCTGCGGTCGTAGATCACCACCGGGCGGCTGCCGTCGATGCCAAGCTCGGCCATCGCTTCTGCGAAGCGCTCGGCATCCGGCATCATGTGCGCCAGCGGCGCGGAGGTGTCGGCGATCTCGTCGATCTCGAAGAGGACGGCGCCGGGAATGCGCAGGGAGGCCACGTCGTTGCGGCTCCGCTCGGGGTCGGGCGGAAGGTAGTAGGTCGCGTCGAGGATCACGGCGGTGTCGAGGATTTCGGCAAGCTCCGCGGGGTCGATCAAGGGGTCGGTCATCTCCGGGCCTCCTGTGCAAGGGGAAGAACCTTTCCGGGGTTCATCAGGTTGTCGGGGTCGAGCGCTGCCTTGACGCGGCGCATGATGTCCAGCGCGGGGCCGTGCTCGTCGGCCATGTATTTCTGTTTTCCGAGGCCGACGCCATGCTCTCCGGTGCAGGTACCGTCGTGCGACAGCGCCTCGGCCACCATGCGGGCATTGAGCTCGGCGAGCAGCGCCCGTTCTTCCGTCGCCTCGGGGTCCAGCGCAAAGACCACGTGAAAATTGCCGTCTCCCACGTGTCCCATGATCGAGGCGGGCACCGGGCAGTCGTCCAGCAGCGCCTTGGCATGGTCGATGCAGGCCGGCAGCGCCGAGAGCGGCACGCAGACATCCGTCGCCCATCCGCGCGCGCCGGGGCGCTGCGCGACGGTCGCGGTATAGGCTGTGTGCCGCGCTCTCCAGAGGCGATTGCGCGCCTCCTCTTCCTTGGCCCAGCGGAAGTCCTTGCCGCCATTGGCGGCGGCGAGTTCCTCGAACAGAGCGACCTGCTCGCGCAGCCCTTCGGGCGATCCGATGAACTCTACGAAGAGCGTGTCGGCCTCGGTATCCTCGCGCGCCGAATAGGCGTTGACCGCGCGGATGCAGCCCGCGTCGAGGTATTCCATCCGCGCCGGGGTCAGCCCCATCTGGATGGCCTCGACCGCCGTCGTGCTCGCCGAGCCCGCATCGGGAAAGGTGCAAACCGCCGCCATGGTCGCCTCGGGTCGGCCATAGAGGCGCAGGCTGATCTCGGTGATGATGCCGAGCGTCCCCTCCGAGCCGAGGTAGAGATGGGTCAGGTCGTATCCCGCGCTCGACTTGCGGGCGCGGCGCGCGGTGCGGATGATCTCGCCTTCCGCGGTGACCACGGTGAGGCTCAGCACATTCTCGCGCATGGTGCCGTAGTGCACAGCGTTGGTGCCAGAGGCGCGGGTCGCCGCCATGCCGCCCAGCGTGGCATTGGCCCCGGGGTCTACCGGAAAGAACAGCCCGGTATCGCGCAGGTGCGTATTGAGCGCCTCGCGGGTGACCCCGGCCTCGACGGTGCAATCCATGTCCTCGGGGCGCACCGCGACGATCCGATCCATGCGGGTCATGTCGAGGCAGAGCCCGCCCTGCGGCGCGGAGGCGTTGCCCTCGAGCGAAGAGCCTGCGCCATGGGCAATCACCGGCACGCGTGCGTTGCGGCAGGCACGCAGGATCGCGGCGACTTCCTCGGTGTTGACCGGATAGGCTACGGCGTCGGGCGGCATGGCGTCGTGATGGGCCTCCGTGCCCGCATGGTTGTCGCGGTCGGACCGGCCTTCGGTGTACCTCTCGCCGAGCAGGTCGGTCAGCTGCGCGGAGAGGCTGTGCGGGAAGGTCATGGTGTCGAGGTTTCCTTTTCGCTGTCGGCGCGGCGCCACGCGGTGACTGCAAGCAGCATCTGCGCCAGGAGGATCGCCGCGATCACGATCAGCAGACCGCAGGAGATCGGGCGCGTCACGAAGGTCGAGAACTGCCCGTCCGAGAGCATCATCGATCGGCGGAAGTTCTCCTCCATCAGCGGCCCAAGCACGAGGCCCAGCACCAGCGGTGCGGTGGGGAAGCGCAGGACGCGCAGCACGAAGCCGAGGACGCCGAAGGCCAGCAGCTGGTAGACGTCGAAGATCGAGTAGCGGATCGAATAGGTTCCGATCACGATCAGCACGACGATGGCCGGGTAGAGCAGGCGGTAGGGGATGCGCAGCATGGCGACCCAGAGGCCGATCATCGGGATGTTGAACACCAGCAGGATCAGGTTTCCGAGCCAGAAGCTGGCGACCAGCCCCCAGAACATGTCGGCCGACTGGGTCAGCATCTGCGGCCCGGGCGTGACCCCGTGCACCATCATCGCACCCAGCAGCAGCGCCATCACCGCGTCGCCGGGCACGCCGAGCGTGAGCGTGGGGATGAAGGCGGTCTGGGCGGCCGAGTTGTTGGCGGCCTCGGGGCCGGCCACCCCCTCGACGGCCCCCTGGCCCATGGTGTCGCGGTTGCGGCTGATGCGGTTCTCGGTGGCGTAGGAGAAGAAGGAGGCGATGGTCGAGCCGGTTCCCGGCAGCGCGCCGAAGAACGAGCCGATCGCCGAGCCGCGCCAGATCGCCGGGAAGCTGTCGCGCAGTTCCTTGCGGGTCGGCATCATCGAGCGCAGGGTGATCTTGCTGCTCGGTGTGGCGCGCTCGCCCTGGCCGATGTTGGCGAGGATCTCCGCGAGGCCAAAGAGCCCCATGGCCGAGGCGACGAGGCTGACGCCGTCCATCAGCTCGAAGTTGCCGTAGGTGAAGCGCATCGCGCCCGAGGTGAGGTCGATGCCGACGAGCCCCAGCACCACGCCGACCACCACCATGGCGAGGCCACGGATCGCCGAGCCCTCGGACAAGGTGGATGCGGCGACGAGGCCGAGCGCCATCAGCATGAAGTACTCCTGCGAGCCGAACTTCAGCGCCATTTCGGACAGGGTCGGCGAAAAGGCGGCCATCAGCAGGATGCCGATCGAGCCGCCGATGAAGGAGGCGAGCGCCGAGAGCATAAGTGCCGCGCCGGCGCGGCCCTTCTTGGTCATCTCGTAGCCGTCGAGGCAGATCACCGCCGAGGAGGCCGTGCCCGGCAGTCGCAGCAGGATCGAGGCCACCGACCCCCCGTACTGCGCGCCGTAGTAGATGCCCGCGAGCATCACCAGAGCGCTGGTCGGCGAGACGTAGTAGGTCATCGGCAGCAGCATCGAGATCGCCGCCAGCGGGCCGACGCCGGGCAGAACGCCGATGAACATGCCGATCGAGACCCCGATGAAGCAGTAGAGCAGCGTTTCGGCGCTGAGCGCGACCTGGAAGCCCAGAAGAAGGTTGTCGATCATGACAGGAGACCTTTCGGCAGCATTGCGATCTGCAGGTCCAGCCCGACCACGAAGATCAGCCAGACCAGCGCAAGCACGATGACGCCCAGCAGGACCAGCTCCTTCAGCTTGCGCCTCGGTTCGGCGAGGGCCGAGAGCAGCACCACGAGAAGCACCGCAATGGCCCCGCCCAGGAACTTGAGCGTCAGGGCGAAAGCGACGATGCTGCCCAGCACAAGCGACACCGGAAGGAGCGGGCCGAGCGAGACCCGCTGGTCAGGGTGCCGCCAGCTCTCGACCAGCAGCACCACGCCGAAGAAGATCAGCAACCCGGCGAGCGCCGCGGGGAAATAGCCCGGGCCCATCGCGGCGGCGCTGCCGATGCTCAAGGTCTGCACCTGGGCCAGCACCGCCGCGGCGGAGAGCAGCAGCGTGAGCCCGCCCAATCCGCTTACGGAAGTCAGAGCCTGCAGGGCGCGGCGAAGCCGGCCCCCTTGTTGGGTGTCTCGCATCGGAACCTCCCCTTTCCTTCGCGAATGTCCTGCGATGAGCCGGCCGCCTCAGCGCCCTTCGAAGACGGGCTTCTGCTTGGCCCTGAAGGCGGCAAGGGCATTTGCGGCATCTTCGCTGCCCAGCACGTGTGCGATGCGCATCTCGCTGTCGTAGAAGGTCTGGATCGCCACGTCGCCGGCGGCGTCCAGCGACATCCGCTTCAGCATTTGCAGGACCAGCGGGGCATTGGCGGCGAGCTGGCGGGCCATGGCGCGGGCCTCGGACACATGCATGCCTTCGGGCACGATGCGGTTCGCCATGCCGGTCTCGTAGGCACGCTGCGCAGAGATCGGATCGCCAAGGAGCATCATTTCCATGACCACCCGCAGCGGGCCGCGGCGCACGGCGGCGGTGATCGCCCCCTTGGCGACGCCGACCTTGGCCTCAGGGTAGATCAGCTCGGCGGTTTCGGTCATCACGATGAAGTCGCACATCAGCGCAAGTGTCAGCCCCGCGCCGATGGCCTTGCCGCTGATCGCCGCGATGATCGGCTTGTCGCAGCGCAGTCCGAATTCCGGCACCCCCTTCCAGAACTGGTCGGGGGGTGCGGTCAGGTCGGCCCCCGCGGAAAACACCTTGTCGTCGCCCGCCTTGAGGATCGCGGCGCGTGCGTCGCCCTCCTCGAACCGCAGGAAGCAACTGCGCAGGGCCTCGAACATCTCGGCCGTCAGGGCATTGCGTTTCTCGGGGCGGTTGAGGGTGATCTCGGCGACGCCGTCGATCTCTTCGTAGAGGATGTGCTCGGACATGGGGGTGTTCTCCTGCGGGGGCCGGAAGTATGCGATCAGTCGATCGAGATGCCGCTGGCATCGCGGATCGCCGCAAAGGTCTCGAGGTCGGCTGCGACCACGGCATCGGTGGCCGCGGCGTCGCGGTACTCCGGCAGCAGGCCCATCTTGAGCGTCTGTTCCTGATACACCTCGGAGGCGACCATGCCCTCGAGCGCGCCGCTCATCCGCGCGATGGCGTCCGGGTCCGTGCCTTCGGGCGCGAAGACGCCGAACCAGCCCGAGAGCGTCAGGTCATAGCCGAGTTCCGAGGTCGTCGGCACGTCGGGAAGGTTCGGGTGGCGCTCGGGGATCATCGCGGCGAGGATCTTGATCTTGTCAGAGCCGGCCTGGGTAAGCACCACCGGGTCGATCATGAACTGCACTTCGTTCGACAGCACGGCAGCCATGGCGTTGTTCGATCCCTGGTAGGGGATATGGGTCGCGTCAGTGCCCGTCTCCATCATGAAGTACTCGGCGGTGAATTGCCCCATGGAGCCGACGCCGGCGGTGCCATATTTCGTGTTGGCGTGGTCCTTGAGGTAGGTGACAAACCCGTCGAGATCGTCGATCCCGAGGCCTGCGTTGACGCCGATGAAGGTCGCGGCATTGGCGGTGGTGGCAATGCCGTCGAAGCTTTCGACCGGGTCATATTGCACGGCTTTGTTGATCAGCGGCTGCACGACATTGGTCGCGTTGTTGCCGAAGAAGATGGTGTAGCCGTCGCTTTTTGCCTGCGCCGCGATGGTCGCGCCGACAACGCCCCCTGCACCCGGCTTGTTCTCGACCACGACCGGCTGCCCGACTTCCGCCGAGATGGCATCGGCCGCCATGCGCGCAAGAAGATCGGTGGTGCCGCCGGGGTTGTAGGGCACGATCATGGTGATCGGCTGGTCCGGCCAACCGTCGGCGGCAAGCGCCGCCTGCGCGGTCATGGCAATGCCGACGGCGGCAACGAACAGTTTCGAGTGCATATTCTCTCCTCCCAATTTTCGGCACACGGGCGCGCACCGGTCCTCCTCAGAACGAATCCGAGCGTAGCAGCAAGAATTTTGTCGCTCAATATAAAATAGCGTTCTAATATGTGGAACATTGACAGGAGGCGAACCGCTCCGCTATCAAGCTGGGCGGGCGTAGAAGCGGGGTTGCATGGACAAGACACTGATCAAGGGTTTGGCATTGCTCGAGCATGTCGTGATGGCCGGGGAGCCGGTCAGTATCAGCGAGCTCTCCCGCGAGATCGGGCTGACCAAGAGCAATATCCACCGCACGCTCACTTCGCTTCAGTCTGCCGGCTATCTGCTGTTCGATCCGACGAGCCGCCGCTACTATCCGTCCTGGAAGCTCCCGCAGCTTGGCGACGTGGCGCGGGCGCAATTTCCCTTTCGTCGCGCGACCATGCCCTTCGTCGAGGCGCTTTCGGCGGCGCTGGGGGAGAGCGCGCATTTCGCACTTCCCTCGGGGGATGACGTCGTGTTCATCGCGAACGCCACGCCGCGCACCGGCTCCGCCGCGGTGATGCCCGACAACCATCGACTGCCCTCGGGCGACACCGCCTTCGGTCTTGCGCTGGCCGCCGGTGACCTGCCGGAAGGGGCGGAGCGGCACGGGGCGTGCGTGGTCCTGCGCGAACATCCGTTGCGACAGACCTTCGAGGTGGCGACCCCGGTCCTCGGTGTCCACGGCCAGGTCATCGGTGCGTTCGGCATCAGCGGACCAAGGGCGCGGTTCGACGCCGCTCTCATCGAGCTGCAGGAACAGCGCATTCTCGCGATATGCGATGACGTGACACGCAACATTGCCGGGGTCGTGGTGCCGACCGGCCTCAGCGGGGATGCCGCATGATCAAATCCGTTGAGAAGGCGTTCCGCCTGCTCGAAATCCTGTCCGACACGCGCGAGCCGATGCGGCTGCGGGACATCGCGGCCCGGTCGGAGATGACGCGATCCAACGCGCTGCGCATGCTGCAGACCTTGCAGGAACTGGGCTATGTCCGGCAGGCCGAGGGCAGCCCGCTCTACGAGATGTCGCTGAAGGCGTTCCAGATCGGGGCGCGCAGGATCTCGCAGGACGGTCTGGTGACAGCTGCGCATCCGATCGTTCAGGACCTTGCAGACAAGGTCGAGGCCAACGTGCTGCTCAGTGTCAGGGATGGCGCTCATTGCGTGGTGGTGGACCGGATCGAGAGCCGCGCCTTCGTGCGCACCTTCGCACAGCTCGGGGCGCGCGAGCCGCTGCAGGCGGTGTCCGCCGGCAAAGTGCTGCTCGCCTTCAGCTCGCCCGCGGTGTTCGAGATGGCCGCGGCCAACCTGACGCCGCTGACCCCACGCACCATCGTCACCCCCGAGGCGCTCGCCGCCGAGATGGAGAAGGTGCGCGCACAGGGCTTTGCCACCACGGAAGGCGAGGTCAAGCAGGACGCAAAGGGCATCGCGGTTCCGGTCCGTGGCCGCCTGGGCGATGTCGTTGCGGCGCTGACCGCCTCGGGGCCGCTGCCCAAGATGTCCGACGACGAGTTGCATCGCTATGTCGAGATGCTGCGCAGCCATGCCGCCCTGATCGAGGCGGCATGGCCGGGAGGTTTCCGTCAGGCCTGAGCCGGGAGAAGCGTGCCGCGCCCGTCCAGGGCGATGGCGCCGCTTCCGGTCACGCGAAGCGGGTTGACCTCGAAGTCGACGAGCTGGCAATCGAGATCGGCGGCCATCCACGAAAGCCGGCTGATCGCATCGCAGGCGGCGTTCACGTCCAGCGGGGCCGCGCCTCGGGCACCGTTCAGCAGCGGCCATATCCGCAGGCTCTCGAGCATCTCGCGCGCCGTCTCGGGTGACACCGGCGCCGCGCGCTGCACGACGTCCCGCAGCAGCTCGACGTGGATGCCCCCGGCGCCGATGATCACCTGCGGGCCGAAATCGCCCTCATTGGCGATGCCTGCGATCAACTCGACGCCGCTGCCGATCATCTGTTGCACGTCGATGCGCGGGGCGGCGCCCGGCGCGGCTGCGGCGATCGCCTTGGCGACCTCGTCCCATGCTGCGAGAAGCGCCGCCTCGTCGGCGATACCCGGTTTGACCAGGCCCAGATCGCTCTTGTGGACCACGTCCGGCACGACCCCCTTGAGCACGACCGGATAGCCAAGCGCGCGGGCGGCGATGGCTGCCTCCTCGCGGCTCACGGTCAGTTGCGCGCGCGGCACGGCGACGCCGTACCCTTCCATCAGTGCCTTGGCCACCGGCTCGGTCAGGAAGCCCTCGGGCAGGGCGTTCGGCAGCGCCGGGCCGGCGAGCCGCGACGGGGCGTCCGGGCGCATCAGGTCGGTCGCGGCCCGGTCGTCGAGCAGCAGTCTGAGCGCGCGGATCATGTCGTCGGTGCGTGTGACGAAGGGCAGCCCGGCGTCGAGCAGCGCCTGACGCTGCTCCTCGGCGAAGCGCGATGTGTTGAGCACGAAGACCATCGGCTTCTCGGCACGCCGGTAGATCTCGACGAGCTTGGCGAGGGTCTGCGGCATGAGTGGCTGCGGCGTCATCACGTAGACGAAGGCGGCGACGCCCGCGTCCCCATGCACCGCCTCTATCGCGTTTTCGAAGACCCGGAACTCCAGCCCTCCGACATGCCCGCCCAGGTCCAGAGGGTTGTTCTGGTGCGAGCGCAGGTAGTCGGTGTCGAGCCGCTGGCGTGTGGCCTCGGAATAGCGCGCGACCGGCACGTCGGCGAGCGCGAAACGGTCGGCGATGATCGCGCCGCCGCCGCCCGAGGCGCAGATCGTCGCCACGCCGCCGGTGCCCATTGCCGGGTTCGCGGCAAGGATGCCGGCGCAGATGATCATGCTGTCAGGATCGTCGACCAGCAGCACGCCGCAGTCCCGGCACAGCGCCTCGAAGGCCGAGTAGGACCCCGCGAGGCTGGAGGTGTGAGACTTGGCCATGTCCGAGCCGGCCTCGGTCCGGCCGGCCTTCACCGCGACCAGCCGCTTGCCCGCGGCGCGTGCGGCCAGCGCGATCCGGCGGAAGCGCTCGGGGGATTTCAGTCCCTCGATGTAGAGGCACACCACCCTGGTGTCGTCGCGCTCAAGGAAGGCCTCGGTGAAATCGCACAGATCGAGGTCCGCCTGGTTTCCGATCGAGATCGTTCCCGAGAGGCCGACGCCATGGTCATGTGCCTGGACGAAGAGTGCGCCCATCAATGCACCTGACTGGCTGACAAAGGCGACATTGCCCCGCCGCATGGTCTGCGCGTAGCGCAGCGTCGGCGTGGAGGAGAGCGCGACGTTGGCACCGGGTACGATCATGCCCATGCAATTCGGCCCCACGAGGCGCATCTTGTAGCGTCGGGCGATCTCGACGATGCGCGCTTCAAGCGCTGCGCCCGCTTCGCTGAACTCGCCGAGCTGGGCGGTGATCACGATGCAGGCGCCGACACCTGCCTCGCCGCAGGCGGTGATCGTCGCTTCGAGAAGCCCGGCAGGAAGCGCGACGACGGCAATGTCGGGCGCAGCCGGCAGGTCGGCGATCGACGGGTAGCAGCGGAGCCCGGCAACCGTCTCGCGCTTGGGATTGATCGGGTAGATGACACCGTCGTAGCCGTGTTCGATCAGGTGGTGCAGGATGCGGCCGCCAAATTTCCCATAGTCTTCTGTGGCGCCCACGAGCGCGATGGACCGAGGCGCGATAATGCGCCCGACGCTGATGGCCTCGTTACGGATGGTCAATGATGTCTCCTCCCTAATCGTTCCAATAAATAGAACGATGTATCCTAATTAGTAACAATCCGGATTCTAGCGGCCTCTGTCAAGCAAAGAGGGAGGGGAGCTTGTGCCTTCCGTCCCGCCCGGCCCCGATCCGATCCCGGCACCTGGCATGCGCCGGATGTGTTCGAAATCCTTTGGGGGGGAGGTCGCGCCTTCGCACGAATAGGTGCGGCGCAAATGGGGGGAGGGCTTGCCCGGGGCGCTCCTTTGCCGGACGCGATATTCTAGATCCGGCCTTCACCCTGCCTCTAGCGATCGGGTGCGGGCATCGAGGCGGTTCGGGCATTGGCATTCAGGTTCGGGCAGGGCCGTCCGCAGGAACGCGCAGCGGTCGCGCGGCAGCCGGATGCCGATGCCGGACAGATAGTGGTCGCCCGAGGCCCGCGCGGTGCAGCGTGATTGGTCTGGCGGCAAGGTTTCGCGCGAAAGTGACACGCTACACCGGCGGCAGGCAGCCCCCGCTGGCGTCCGCATCACTCTGGGGCGAGACATTTCACATCGTGGAAAGCATGAAAAAGGGGCCGGAAATCCGGCCCCTTCTCGTTCTTGTGTCTGCGAGCTCAGTGGCTGGCGTCGGCGTTCCGAACCGCGGCAACCTCGGCGGCGCTCACTTGCCCGGCGTCGTTGCCCCAGGCCTTGCGCAGCCAGCTGGCCAGCTCGGCGACTTCCTCGTCCGACATGCGGTCCGCGTAGCCCTGCATGCGCAGCGTCATCGGACGTTTCGCGGTGCCGGGAACCTCGGCGCCGTTCAGGATCACCGAGATCAGCGGCTTGGTCTCCGAGCCGGTGACCATGTGGTTGTCCTGCAGCTCGGGGAAGATTTCCGCCGCGCCCTTGCCGCTGGCAAAGTGGCAGCCGATGCAGTTGTCGCTGTAGAGACGCGCACCGAGCGGCATGTCCGGGTTGGCCTCGGTCAGCATGGACGCGGTCGCCTCTCCGGCGTCATCCGCGCCGGCGATCTCGATCGCACCCACACCCTTGGCCGCGAAGGTCTCGGGTGCTTCGACCTCTGCCCCGTCCATCCCCTTGAGGAAGGCGGCCATGGCGAGGTTGTCCTCGTCGGTCAGGTACTGCAGCGAGTGCTCGACCACGAGACCCATCTCGCCGTTGGCGGTGGAGTGGGCGTTGCGGCCGGTGGCGAGGTAGGCTGCCAGCTGCTCGACCGACCACTGCTGCGGTGCGGAGTCTTCGCCGCGCAGCGCCGGGGCGTTCCAGCCGTCGATGACGCCGCCGGCGAGGAAGCTGTCCTCATCCGCCGTCACGCCGTCCTGCGACATGAAGGGCGTACGCGGGCTGTGGCAGGCGGCGCAGTGGCCGGGGCCCTCGACGAGGTACTGGCCGCGGTCCTGCAGGTCGGAGGTGCCGACCGGGTTGAAGCCGGCGTCATGGGTCAGCGCCAGCCAGTTCCAGGCGCGGATGCCGAAGCGCAGGTTGAAGGGGAACTTCAGCTGCGTTTCTTGCACCTCGTTTTTCACCGGCTCGACCTCTGCCATGAGGTAGTCGTAGAGGGCACGGATGTCCTCTTCCTTCATCAGGCGATAGTTCTCGTAGGGCATCGCCGGGTAGAGATGGGTGCCGCCCTTGGCGATCCCGTCCACCATGGCGGCGCGGAACTCGTCATAGGACCACTCGCCGATGCCGGTCTCGGCGTCGGGGGTGATGTTGGTCGACCAGATGGTGCCCATGGGCGAGGCGATGGCGCGGCCGCCGGCGAGCGGCTCGCCACCCTCGGCGGTGTGGCAGGCCACGCAGTCCGAGGCATGCATCACGTATTCACCCTGGCCGGGTTCCGGCTGCCAGTCGGCGGCCAGCTCCTGCGCGGGTTTGCTGATCTGCACCGGCACGAAGATGAAGGCCAGCAGGGCGATGACGCCCAGCACGGCCAGGCCGCCGATGATGCGGAGGAAGGTCTTCATTTACGTTCTCCTCAGACCAGCGGACGGGGGTTCGAGAGGTACTGCGTGCGGATCGCGTGCACCGTGTGATAGGCCAGACCGCCCACGAGGCCGGTCGGGTTGTACTGGGTGTTCTGCACGAAGTTGCCCGCGCCCATGGCGAAGACGTTGTGCGCCTTGAAGGTCTGCGAGTAGCGGTTGACCGCGCCCTCGCGGGCGTTCTCGGCCATGATGTGACCGCCGGTGTTGTGCGTGGTCTGGTAGGGACGCACGTCATATTGCGCACCGATGTTCTTGAACCCGGCCTGCATGATGTCGGGGTTCATCGAAGCGGCCAGCGGCTCCATCTTCGACTTCATGAACTGGTTCATCTTCAGGTCGTTGTCCTGCCAGTTGAACGTCATGCGCATCAGCGGACGGCCGTGGCGGTCGGTGTAGGTGGGGTCGAGGTCGAGGTGGTTGTTCGCATAGGACATGTGCGAGCCATGCGAGCCGATCGACATCGCGTGGCCGTACCACTCGCCGATGCCTTCCTTCCAGCCCGCGCCCCAGCTCGGCGTGCCCTTGGGCAGCGGCATGTTGCGGATCGGCTGGCCGTTGAACGTGCCGGCGCGCCAGTAGGAGCCACCGATGAAGCCCTCGGCGCCGAAGTCGTTCTGGCTGATCGAGAAGTCGTCGATGACCATGCCGTTGGCACCGTGGCCGACGAAGGGGTTGAACTCGGCGTCCTTGAAGAACATCGAGACGCCGCCGTTCATCTGGTAGGCGTAGTTCTTGCCCAGCGTGCCTTCACCGGTCAGCGGGTTGTAGGCCTCGCCCAGGCCCGAGAGCAGCATCAGGTGCACGTTGTTGAGCTGGTAGCTCGACAGGATCACGATGTCGGCGGGCTGGAAGACTTCTTCCTGCGCCGCTTCGTCCCAGTAGGTGACGCCGGTCGCGGTCTTGCCATCTTCGGCCAGTTCCACGCGCAGAACTTCCGAGCCGGTGCGGTACTCGAAGTTCGGCATGCGCTTGAGCGCGCCGAGGATCGCCGTCTGCGGCGAGGACTTGGAGTACTGATAGCAGCCGTAGCGCTCGCAGAAGCCGCAGAAGTTGCACGGGCCCATCTGCATGCCGTACGGGTTCACGTAGGCGGTCGAAGCGATGCCCGCCGAGGCCGGGAACGGGTGGTAGCCCATTGCCTTGGCGGCTTCCTGGAACTTGGCCGAGTCGTAGGTGGTCGGCAGCGGCGGCATCGGGAAGTCTTCGGAGCGCCAGCCCTCGAAGGGGTTGCCGCCTTCACGGATCTCGCCGTTGAGGTTGCCGGCGTAGCCGGAGATGCCCGCGACCTTTTCGAACTGCGTGAAGAACGGCTCGAGCTCGTCGTAGCTGACCGGGTAGTCACGCAGGTTCATCCCCTCGGGAATGATCTGCTCGCCCCAGTTGTCGCGCACGTGGCTGCGAAGTTTCAGTTCGACTTCCTGCGGCCGCCAGTTGAGGCCGTTCCAGTGCGTGCCGGCACCGCCGACGCCGTTGCCGGGCAGGAAGGAGCCAAGCGAGCGGTAGGGCAGGGCGGTCTCGCCGTCGTTGCGGCGCACGGTGACGGTCTGCTGCGACGGCTTCTGCATCATTTTCAGACGCACGCCGTATTTCAGCTCGTCGATCTGCTGCGGGTATTCGAAGTTCGGAACCGTGTCCTGGTCATGGCCGCGCTCCAGCGCGACGATGTCGAGGCCTTCCTGCGCCAGCTCGATACCTGCGATCGAGCCGGTCCAGCCGAGGCCGACAATGACCACGTCCTTTTTCTTTTCCTGACGTGCCATTCTTATGCCCTTTCGCCGCTGATCGAGACCGGACCCAGCGGGTATTTCACGTTGTGGCGCTCGGGCCATTCACGGTAGGCCGCGCGGGCGCCCGGGAAGCCGATGTAGACCCAGGACTGCATGCCGTGGTTGCCGCCGTATTGCGGGTCGGCAAAGTAGCCTTCCTTGGTGTTGCTCAGCAGCAGGCCCCAGAATTCGCGGACCTCGCCCGCCAGAGCGACGTCACCGTTCTGCAGCGAGGTGAGGGAGGCATCCTGCTGCTCGGGGCTCAGCTCGGCGAAGGCCGCGCCATGGGTCTCTTGGCACCACGCGTTGAAGGCGGGGATTGCCTGGCGGTAGACTTCGGCCGGGTTCAGCGGAGTCTGCCAGCCGCGCGCGGGCTCGGCGGAAGCGTCGTGCGGACCTTCCATGTACCAGTCGTCGGCGGTGCCGTAGTCGCTGGCCAGCTGGCGGTCGATGAAGACGGGCACGCGCGCTTCAAGCGCACCGGGGCCATCGCCTTCAGAAGGGATCAGCCGCGCGGTCGCGGCCATGATGAATGCCCATTCGTCGGCATTCAGATATTCACGCTGGTAGTCGTCGAGGGAAACGGGCTTCGGCGTCTGCTGCGCGGAGGCAGGCAGTGCGAGCCCGGAAAGAGCGGCCCCGGCTGCGGTAGCTTTCAGGAAGCTTCGGCGGCTCGGGTATCCGGGGAGGTCAGTCATTTTGGGGTGTCCTGCCGGTCTGGGTGGAACATTTGTGCGCTAACGAAGCGCGACAGAATGCCGCCCTACGCCGCGTCACATCCGCGCGCAAGATGGACACCTTCCCCTAGGGCGCGATTTTCGAGCGACTTTCGGGGAGAGGGCAAGTCATTACGAAAACGTGAAAACATCTCATGCCGCGATGCAAAGGCTTTCAAATTGAAGGGGGGATGCCTTTGCCATGGTGTCGGGGTGCGGCTGCGGAAAGGGGTCTCATTGCGCGTCCGCTCACAATCACCCTGCGTCAGCGCACAGAACTTTGGTTCGGCCGGCTTGCGGGAATGGGTGCGGGCATGGCCGCCGCGAGGCATTTTCAGCGCAGGACACCCCATCACCGACGGTTGCCGTAGCTCGATGTGATCACATACGACTCTTGCGGCGTCGCGGCCGACCCCGGAGCAGTCGCGTCATCGGCGCTTGGAGAGGCGCGTCGCAAGGGTGCAGTCCGGTTTGCAGGTGGGCAAGGTACGGTTCGGGGTCACGCACTTTGGGGCCCCGATCCTCCGGTTGCGGCGCGCGCTTCGCTGCAGGCTGCCGCTACCTCTGTGTGCCGAGAGGTGCGCGCCGCCCCGGTCCGAAGGAATGGCTCCCCGAAGGGCCTACCGCAGCGACAAATCGAGCAGCCCGCCGCCGAAGAGCCGGTCCCGAGAATGCTCGAGGTGTTTGCGCATCCCGCTGCGTGCGCGCTCCGGCTCGCGGTCGCGAATGGCTTCGAAGATCTGCGTGTGCTCGGCCAGGACTTCCTCAAGCCCCTTGCGCCCATCGTTCATCAGCGACTCGCCATGCAGCTTCATCCCGACATTCACGTGATCGCGCAGGGCGCGGAAGGTGGCTTCGAAATACTGGTTGTTCGAGGCCCGCGCGATGCCGCTGTGGAACATGAAATCCGCATCTTCGCGGTGTTGCAGCGAGCCGGTCGCGGCGCGCAGCAGGTCCAGCGCCTTTTCGATCTCGCCAAGCAGCTCGGTGTTGCGGCGCTCGGCGGCCAGTGCGGCGGCCTCTGTCTCGAGATTGATGCGAAACTCGTAGCATCGCTGGATGTCGGCGAGAGTTTCGACCTTCGAAAAGCCGAGCGGAACGGTGTTCGCCACGGCGCGCACGAAGCTGCCGGCCCCCTGCCGCGAGACAACCATGCCGTCGTCACGCAGCTTTTCGAGCGCGGCGCGCAGCACTGGGCGGGACACGCCGAATTCCTCGGAGAGCTGTACCTCCGACGGAAGTTTCTCGTTGGCCGGGTACTCGCCGTTGACGATCCGCGCGTGCAGCGAATGGTACACCTTGTCTGCAAGCGGCATTCGCGTCTTTGTCCTGCCTGTCGCCATCAGCCCTGCCTCGTGATCCGGGTAGTGGGATTAGTTGTTCGCCAGCAATTTGACAAGTTTTACCAATGTATCGGTCGCGCCGAAGCCGCCGGATTTCGTGACCAGCGTGAATTCCTGCCCGCCTGCGCATCGTGCCACCGGCACGCCGGGCAGCGCTTCGCCCAACACGTCCAGTTGTCCTATCCCAAGATCGGCGAGGAGGGCGGCGGCGCTCTCGCCGCCGCAGGCGAACAGCGTCGCCGGCGTCAGACGTGCCTGTGCTTCTGCGATGGTGCGCGCAAAGGCGGCCCCGGCCTCGGCGGCGGAGATCACCTCGCTGCCCGGGGTCATGCGTATCAGCAGGATCGGTGTCTGCGCGGCGTCCGGGAGGCGGGAGCAGGTGCCGTTGGGAGCGGCGAGCATCGGCACGTCCCGCAGGGCGTCGACCTGGGCGACGGTGACGGGATCCCGTGAGCCGATCGCAAGCAGGGCCGGGCACGTCAGGTGCAGTGAGGGGGGCGTGACGGGGTGCGGCCAGAGCCGCGTCGCCAGTGCTTCGGCCAACCCCGCGGCGCCGACCAGCACCGTGCCGCCGAGCTCTGCGGGCAGTTGTGCCGCCAGGTCCTCGGGTGTGTCGGTGTCGGGCACGCTGACGTCGCGGCCAATGCGCGGTGCCACCGGGATTGGAGCGTCGACACCCGCTCCGGTGACCGCGCCGCCAAGGCAGTGCCGTCCGAGCCTGGGGATGGCGGGATTGACCAGCAGTGGCGTGCCGGAGGGTGCAAGCTCAGCCAGTTCGGCGCGGATATGCCCCTTCAGCCGGCTGTCGACCTTCTTGAAGAGGAGACCGTCGCGCCCCGCCAGATCACGGGCCACCCGTCGTGCGACCTCGATGGCCTCGCCCTCGGGGCCGTCGCGGGTGCCCGTGGCCACGGCGACGACCTCCGCCGTCGAGGCGAGCGCCTCCGGCAGGTCCTCGGCGCGGCAGGCCACGCGCACCCGGGCGCCGCGTGCGGCAAAGGTGGCTGCGCTGTCCAGCGCGCCGGTCAGGTCGTCCGCGACGATATGTACCCGTTTGCGCATCTCTCCTCCCATGATGCGGCGCCGCGTTCAGTACGCGCGGCGATAGATCTCCTCGATCTCGTCCACCGACAGGTCCCGCGGATTCCAGTCAAGCAGGCGACGGATCGCGTGGGCCTCTTCGGCCATGGCCCGCAAGTCATCCTCGGCCACGCCATGGGCGCGCAGCCGCATGTCGAGCCCGAGCGCCGCGCAAAAGGCTGTGGCACCGTCACGGATGTCGGCCTCGCTGCCTGCCTCGAACCCCAGTGCGCGAGCGATGAGCGCGGTCTTCTCGGGGCGGGCAGCGGCGTTGGCGGCCAGAACATGCGGGAAGATCAGCGCATTGGCGATGCCGTGCGGCAGCTTGTAGCGGGTGCCGAGAGGGTAGCTCAGGGCATGGCCAGCGGTGGTGTTGACCGGGCCGAGGCAGATGCCGCCGTAGAAGGCCGCCAACGAGAGGCCGGCACGGGCCTCGGTGTCCGCGCCATCCTCGACGGCGCGGCGCAGGTAGCGGCCGACCAGCTCGATGCCCTGCAGCGCGTAGCCGTCGATCAGCGGATGGGCACGCTTCGAGGTGAAGGCCTCGGCGCAATGGGCCATGGCATCGACGCCGGTGGCGGCGGTGACATGCGGCGGCACGGTCATCGTCAGGTCGGGGTCGATGATCGCCAGGTCGGCCAGCATGTGCGGGCTTTCCGTCGCGATCTTGCTGTTCGAGGCGGGGTCGGTGACCAGCGCACGGGTGCCGACCTCGGAGCCGGTGCCGGCGGTGGTGGGAATCTGCACGAGCCCGACCTTGCGCGCGGGGGCGCGGTTGGGGCCGCTGATGTCCGCGAGTCCCAGGGGCTGACCCACCAGCACGGCGACCAGCTTGGCGAGATCCATCGCTGAGCCGCCGCCGAATCCGATCACCAGGTCGGCGCCCTCGGCGGCCGCGACCGCTGCGGCCAGATTGTCGCTGTCGGGCTCGGGGACCACGGTGCCGAAACAGCCGACCTCGCCGAGACCGAGCGCCGGGAGCCGCGCGGCGTTGACTGGATCGGCCACCACGAAGGGCGCCTTATAACCCGAGGCGGCGACCCAGTCGGCCAGCTTTTCCAGCGTGCCGCTGCCATAGTGGATCAGCGCAGGACGGCGCAGCTCGATAGGGGTCGTCAGGTCATGCATCGCGGGGTCCTCCTCTGGGTGCGCGGTCGCGCCCGTGTACTTGCGTGTTCGAGTCGCCTTCCTGCGCGGAGTGCGGCGATCGCTTGGCGGTAGAACTGGCCGAAGTTTTACAAGTTGTCAAATGGTAAGTTCCTAAGGGGGTGGTGCCGGGAGGGTGGCGCTATAGGGGGATAGTATTCTGAATGATGGATTAAAAGTATGATATATAGAGTAATTCTGTGAGGCATGTGATCTGTTGCTAGCGCGTCTCCCTGAGAGAATTCCATGAATTTTGACATTTTTTCGGTTTGTGAATTGACATGTTGTCATCTCGACTGCATTTTGCCATGCAAGTTGCGGCGCGGCATCGAGCCAGGGCATCCCCCGAGGTGCTTGCCGCCAAAGGCCCGCTGTCAAACGGAGGAGTGGCAGATGATCCTACGCGAGCAAAAGGCGGATCTCTGGATCGGCACCGGCCTGCTGCTGCTCTGCGGCTTTGCCGGCTGGCGCGCCACCTACATCAAGCAGGGCTTCAACTCGAGCGCGGCCGGGCCGAGCTTCATGCCCTGGCTGGTGATTGCCCTCATCGCCTTGCTGTCGGTGCTGCTGATCGTGCGCGCCCTGCGGGCTGAGCATGACCCCCAAACCGATATCGTCATGCCCGGCAAGCGCACGCTGGCGGCCATGGCGGGCTTTACCCTGCTGATGATCTGCTACGCCGTCGCCTTCATGCCGGTGGGCTATCTGCCCTCGACGCTGGTGGCCTTCATCGTCGGGCTGATCCTGCTGGGCGAGCGCAACTGGCTGCTCGTCGTCCTGTTTCCCGTCGGCATGACGCTGGCGATCTACTTCGGGTTCACCGAACTGCTGTCGGTCTGGCTGCCCTGAGGCGCGACAGCCCGAATACAACCATACTGAAGGGAGGAAGACTTCATGATCAAGAAAACACTCATCGGGGCCGCACTGGCCACTGCAACTGCGGGTGCGGCGCTTGCTGCGGATTTCCCCGCGCGTCCGATCCAGGTGGTCGTGCCCTATTCCGCGGGTGGCTCCACCGACCTGTCGATGCGCGTGGTGGCAGATGCCTTCGAGCGCCTGTTCGACGGCCAGATGGTGGTGCGCAACCAGCCCGGCGGTGGCGGTGGCATCGGCTCGTCCGCGGCGATCCATGCCCGCGCCGACGGCTACACCCTTGGCGCAGGTGCGCAGGGCCCGCTGGTGATCAAGCCGCTGATCGGCGGCACCGATTACCAGCTGGACGATGTCGAGTTCATCGGTCTCTACGCCCGCTCGCTGCAGGTCATGGTGGCCTGCGCCGATGCGCCCTTCTCGGATTATGACGCCTTCATCGAATACGCCAAGTCGAGCAAGCCGCAGGTCGGCAACTCGGGCGCGGGCGGGGCGAACCAGATCTCGGCCGAGGCCTTTGCCGATACCGCCGGCATCAGCATCGAGTCGGTGCCGTTCAACGGCTCGTCCGAGGCGCGCACCGCCTGCATCGGTGGCCATATCGACGCGATGGTCGCCTCGCCCGCAGAGGCCAAGGCGGCGTCTGACTCGGGCCAGATGACCCCGCTCTTCGTCATGGAAGACGAGCGCATCGACCTCTTCCCCGACACGCCCACCGCGGTCGAAAAGGGCGTCGACTTCACTTGGTCGTCCTGGAAGGGCCTGATTGGTCCGAAGGGCATGGACGAGGAAACCCTCGCCTGGCTGCGCGACGCGATCCAGCAGGTCGCCAACGATGAGGAGTTCAAGAAGACCCTCACCGACATGGGCGAGTTCGTGACCTTCGAGGACGGCGAAGCCTTCGAGGCCCGCGCCCGCAAGGACATGGAGACGACCCGCGGCGTGCTCGAGAAGCTCGAGATGCTCGGCATGAACAACTGACGCGGCGCCGGGCACGCCCCGGCACCCGTCCCCGGACCGGGGCGTGCCCCGCCCCGGTCCCCGCCTTTCCCAGCCGCCGGCAGCGGCCTCCCAACTCAGCTGCAGGGTTGTCATGGACACAATCGCCTTTCTCGCACCACTCTTCGAGCCGCAGGTCCTGCTGACCATTGCGCTCGGGACATTCGGCGGGCTGGTCATCGGCGCGCTGCCGGGCCTGACCGCGACGATGGGTGTCGCGCTGCTGATCCCGCTCACCTTCGGCATGACCCCGGTGATGGGGCTGAACATGCTGATCGGCATCTATATCGGCGGCATCTACGGCGGCTGCGTCTCGTCGATCCTGCTGCGCACCCCCGGCACCCCGGCCTCGGCGGCCACGGTGCTCGACGGCTACCCGATGGCGCAAAAGGGCGCGGCGGGCCGGGCGCTCGGCATGGCGACCATCGCCTCGACCATCGGCGGGCTCATCGCGGCGGTGGTGCTGGCGACGCTGGCGCCGCAGCTGGCGGGCATCGCGCTGAAATTTGGCGCGGCGGAATATTTCGCGCTGGCGCTCTTCGGCCTGACGATCATCGCCTCGCTCTCGGGTGACCTGCTGAAGGGTGCGATCTCGGGGCTGCTGGGCATCCTGATCTCGACCGTCGGCGCCGATCCGATCTCGGGCGTCATGCGCTACACCTTCGACATCCAGGGCTTTGCCTCGGGCTTTGCCTTCACCCCGGCGCTGATCGGCCTCTTTGCGCTGTCCGAGGTGTTCACCCAGATGGAGCGCATCGCCGATGGCGAAGAGCCGATCAAGAGCGTCTCGGGCCGCTGGCCCACCCGCGCCGAGATGTCCGAGAGCAAGGGCGCGCTGATACGCGGCTCGCTCATCGGCACGCTGATCGGCATCGTGCCGGGCACCGGCTCGGGCACCGCCTCGTGGATTTCCTACAACGAGACGCGCCGCGCCTCGAAGACCCCCGAGAAATTTGGCACCGGCTACGCCCCCGGCATCGCCGCCACGGAATCGGCCAACAACGCGGTCTGCGCCGCGGCGCTGATCCCGCTCCTCGCGCTCGGCATCCCCGGAGACGTGGTCACCGCCGTGCTGATGGGCGGGCTGCTGATCCAGGGCCTCGCGCCGGGACCGATGCTGTTCCAGACCAACCCCGATGTGGTGGTCGGCATGTTCGGCGGCACCTTCATCGCCACCATCTTCATGTTCATCTTCGGGATGGCGCTGATCCCGCTGTTCAGCCGCATCCTGATGATCCCGCGCCGTCTGCTCGCGATGTCGATCGTGGTGTTCTGCTTCATCGGTGCCTTCTCGATCAACCTGAACCCGGTCGATCTCTACACCATGGTGGGCTTCGGCGTGCTGGGCTGGGGCATGCAGAAGTTCGGCTTCAGCCAGGCGGCGCTCTGCATCGCGCTGATCCTCGGTCCGCTGCTGGAATCCAACCTGCGCCGCGGCCTGCTGCAGAACGACGACAACGTGCTGTCGTTCATCTCGACGCCGATCACCCTGCTGTTCCTCGGCCTCACCGTCCTCTCGGCGGCCTGGCCCATCATCTCGCGCGCCATTGTCCGCAATCGTGCCGCGCAGCACCAATAATCAGGAGAACGCATGAGTTCGCAGAAAGAAGCCTTCGTCGCGCTGGTCACCTGCTTCAACGACGACGAGACGATCAACTTCGAGGCCACCCGCGCCCAGGTCCGCCGCCAGGTGGCCGCCGGAAACAACATCATGTGCGCCGGCACCAACGGCGACTTCTCGGCACTGACCTTCGACGAGAAGGTGAAGCTGACCGAAGAAGTGGTGGACGAGGTTGCCGGAAAGGCCAAGGTCATCGTCAACGCCGGCATGCCCGCCACCTTCGAGACCGTGGCGCTGGCCAAGGAATTCGACCGCATCGGCGTCGACGGCATCGCGGTGATCACGCCCTTCTTCATCGCCTGCACGCAGGATGGGCTGATCCGCCACTTCACCACCGTCGCGGACACGGTGTCGACGCCGGTCTACCTCTATGACATCCCGGCCCGCACGCAGAACCACATCGAGCCCGAGACCGCGCGCGTGCTGGCCAAGCACCCCAACATCGCTGGCATCAAGGATTCCGGCGGCGCGCAGGAAACGCTCGAGCAATACATGGCCGTGGGCCGCGAGGAAGAGGGCTTCGACGTCTATTCCGGCCCCGACCACCTGGTGCACTGGGCCTTCCAGAACGGTGCCAAGGGCGCGATCTCGGGGCTTGGCAACGTCATGCCCGAGGTGCTGGCAAAGATCGTCAGCTGCTTCAACGCGGGTGACGAGGCCGGTGCGGCAGCGGCCCAGGAAACCTATGGCGCCTTCCGCACCGATCTTTACAAACTCGGCTTCCCGCCGGCGATGGTGAAGCGCGCGCTCTGGGTCATGGACCACTCGGTCGGTGCCTCGCGCCAGCCCGCGCTGCTGCCCGATCCCGAGCAGGACAAGCAGGTCGAGGCGATCCTGCGCAAATACGAGCTGATCTGATGGCCGAAGCGAAACCCGTCGTCGTCACCACCTCGCCGGGCTTCGGCAAGCACGGCCGGGTGCCGGAGCTGATCGAGGCGCGCGGCTGGGAATTCATCCGCTGCACCGACACCAGCCTGCCCGACGGCGGCCTGTCCGAGCATATCGCCCGCGCCGACGCGCTGGTGGTCGGGCTCGTGCCGGTCACCGCCGAGACGCTGGCGCAGGGCAGCAAGCTGAAGGCGGTGATCAAGCACGGCGTGGGCGTCGACAACATCGACATCCCCGCCTGCACCGCCGCCGGCCTGCCGGTGTGCAACACGCCCGCCGCCAATGCCGACGCGGTGGCCGAGCTTGCCGTGGGGCTGATGTTCTCGATGGCGCGCTTCATCCCTCAGGGGCATGCCTCGGTGACCTCCGGCGGCTGGGAGCGGCGCATCGGCACGCAGCTCGGCGGCAAGACGCTGGGCATCGTCGGGCTGGGCAACATCGGCAAGCGGCTGGCGAAGCTGGCGCTGGGTCTGGGGATGACGGTGGTTGCCACCGACAAGTATCCCGATGAGGCATTTGCGGCCGAGCACGGCGTCACCTTCGTGCCGCTCGAGGAGCTGCTGGCGCAGTCCGACTACGTCTCGCTGCACGTCTTCGGCGGCGAAGGCAACGCCGCGCTGATCAACGCCGAAGCGCTGAAGCTGATGAAGCCGGATGCCAAGCTGATCAACCTCGCCCGCGGCGAGGTGGTCGATCTCGATGCCGTGGCCGCGGCGCTCGAGGCCGGCACGCTCGGCGGGGTCGCGATCGACGCCTATGTCTCCGAGCCGCCGGATGTCAGCCACCCGGTGTTCTCGCATCCGAACGCGGTCTTCACGCCGCACTCCGGGGCGGATACCAAGGAGGCGCTGGAAAACGTGGGCCTCATGGTGATCGAAAGCCTCGATGCGCTCTTTGCCGGCGACACGCCGCCGCGCTGCCTCAACGCAGGGGATCTGGCGGGCCCCTGAGCCCCCGCACCCGTACTCGCTGGAGGGACGACATGTCCGAACAACCTATTGTCATCACCATGGGCGACCCTTCCGGGGTCGGCGCCGAGGTCACCGTCAAGGCCATGGCCGGCCTCTCGCCCGCCGAGCGCGCCCGCTACGCCGTGATCGGCGATCAGGACACGCTGGAACGGGCCGTGCGCGCCTGCGATCTCGATCTGGCGCTGCGCCCGCAGGGCAGCGACGCAGGGGATGCGCTGCAGGTCATCCACGTGCCCGTGGACGGGCTGCCGGGCAAGTTCGGTGTTCTGTCGGAGGCTTGTGGCGAGGCCTCGTTCCAGTACATCAACAAGGCTGTCGAGCTGACCAGCTCGGGCGCGGCCTCGTGCATCGTCACCGCGCCGATCAACAAGGCGGCACTGAACGCGGCCGGCCATCACTATGACGGTCACACCGGGATGCTGGCGCATCTCACCGGCTGCAAGTCGAGCTGGATGCTGCTCGCCTCGCCGACGCTGAACGTGCTGCACGTCTCGACCCACGTCTCGCTGAAGGATGCGATCACCCGCGCGACGCCCGAGCGGGTGCTGGAAACCATCCGCATTGGCCACAACCACCTGCGGCGCATGGGGCTTGAAAACCCGCGCATCGCCGTGGCCGGCATCAACCCGCACTGCGGCGAGGGAGGGCTCTTCGGTAGCGAGGACGACAAGCAGATCGCGCCGGGCGTCGAAATGGCGCAGGCCGAGGGCATCAACGTGCAGGGGCCGATTTCGGCCGATACGGTCTATCACCGCGCCAACACCGGCGCCTTCGATCTGGTGATCGCGCAGTATCACGATCAGGGCCACATCCCGATCAAGCTCATTGCCTTTGATACGGCGGTGAACGTCTCGCTCGGCCTGCCGATCGACCGCTGCTCGGTGGATCATGGGACCGCCTTCGATATCGCCGGCACCGGCAAGGCCAACCACGTCAACATGCTGGCCGCGCTCGACTACGCGGGCAAGCTGGCTGAGGCGAAACGCAAGGTTGCCGCCTGATCACAGGCCTCGGCTCATGCGGGTTGGCTGGGAACCAAGGTCCCGGCCAACCCGCGCCCGGCGCGCTTGTCCTGCACCGCTCGGCTTCCGACGGTGAGTGCCGCCGTGGTGACGCCTCCAGCGGCTGCCGTCGCCTTTGGTAGAAGATTGGGCCCGGTCGAGCAGCACGCGGCGGTGCGGTGTGCGAGCTTTGGCGGCAGGTCGGAACGGTGTCTGGCGCTATTTGGCTTGCGGCGGATTGGGGAAGGCTTCACAACAGCTTGCAGTTGCACTGGAGACAGCCTTGGCCCCCCGCACCGAAACAAGTTCCCCGATCCGCGCTCTCGAGATGCTCGAACTTCTGGCCGAGATGGGGGCATTGGGCCACATGGCGATCTCGGAGCGGCTTGGGATTCCCAAGAGCACCGCGAGTGCACTGCTGAAGTCTCTTCAGGGCGCGGGCTACATCACCCGTGACGAGGATCGCAAATTCAGCCTGTCGCCGCGCGTGCTGCGGCTGAGCGAGGGTTTCCTCGCCCATCGCCAGTGGCTCGGGCCGCTACTGCCGCTGCTCGAGCGGCTCCGGGACGAGACCAACGAGACCACCTTTCTCGTCGAACGCCGGGGCGAGCACCGGGTGGTCGTGGCGCGCCGCATGGTTCGTGAGGGGCTGAGCTTTACCGTGCCGGTGGGCGACGTCGCGCCGCTGCCCGGCACCGCCGGTGGCCACGCGCTCTGCAGGCCGGGCGAGACGCTCAGCGATGCCGACGGGCGGGCCGAGCCGGTGGAGGTCAGCGCGCAGGGCGTGTGTTACCTGCCCTCGGCGATCGTGCCGGGTGTGGCCTCTTTCGCGGTGCCGCTGCGGGTGCCGCCCGGGGTGCCGCCGCTGGCCTTCTCGCTGGCGATGCCGGTGGCGCGCATGACGGCCACGATCCGCGCCGGAATCGAGGCCGCCATCTCAGGTCTGCGCGACGAGGCCGAGGCCGCGCTCGGAACCGCTCACTCGAGCAGGTAGGTCAGCGCCAGCGCCGCCGAGGTCAGCGGCACGGCGATCGCGGTGTAGGCCCGGTTCCAGTCCCAGGCGATACGGCGTGCCGGCTCGCCGGCGATCCGCGCCGAGAGCAGCAGCGTCGCCGAGACCGGCGAGACCATCATGCCCAGCGACCAGCCCGCCGAGAGCGCCATGGCAAGCGACAGCGCATGTCCCTGCGCCAGCGGCGAGGTTGCCATCAGCTGCGCGATCAGGATCACCGGGATCGAGGGCGGCGTGGAGATGACCGACAGGCCCCAGATGGTCAGCAGCACCGCGACCGGCATCAGCGGGCTGTCGAAGGCGATGATCGACTGCGGGCCGTAGAGCGTGAAGAGCAGCGCCGCCAGCGCGCCGATCACCGTCGAGCCGGCAAAGATGAACATTTCGTTGCGCAGATCCGAGAGGCGGCTTGCGAGTGCTGCCGGGGCGGCGCGTGCGCCGTCGGCATCGGGCTCGAGCCGGATCCAGACCAGTGCGAAGACCGGCACCACGAGTGTGGTTGCTGTCAGGAAACTCAGGCCCGCGAAGAGGTAGAGCGCCGATGTGGTGGCCAACAGCGTGAGCGCGCCGAGGAGAAGGAGCGCCATGGCCCGGGCGTTGCCGTCCGAGGGGAGGTCGAGCGTCTCGGCGCGGTCGTGTCGGGGCAGCAGGCAGCCGGTGCCCAGAAGCACCAGCGCCAGCGCCATGCCGAGCGCGATATAGGCCAGCGGATCGAGCTTCGCGAAGGAGGAGGTGACGACGGCGAAGCCCATGGCCAGCGGCGACCAGAGCGCGATTGCGGCCGAGCCGCGCATGGTGGCCATCAGCAGGTGACGCGCGGTGGGGTGGCGGGCGAAATCGAGCCGCGCCGCGGCGAGGATGTCACCGATCAGCTGCAGAACGCCCACGTTGAAAATCAGCGCCAGCCCGTGGCCACCATAGGTGACCGAGGCATAGCGCTGCCCGCGCGGACGCCCGATCAGCCAAGCCGCGGCCTGCGCCAGAAGCCGCGAGCGCTGCATGGCCGGGCGCAGGGTGGCAAGCGCCACCAGCAGCGCGGTGAAGCCGAGCCCCTGCGTCGCCGCCGACAGGATCACCGGCCGCGCCGCAGGTAGCAGCGCCGCAGTGACGGCGGAAAGCGTCAGCGCCAGCGCCATCACCGTGCGGCCCGAGCTGCGCACCCGTATCCAGTCGCAGGCGACGAAACTCGCGAGCGCCAGCAGGCCGAGCCAGAGGAGCTCCTGCCACCCGGTGAGCTGCCCGGCGGCCGAGCACAGCGCCGCGAGGGCGAGCGCGGCGCGGCCGGGGCCTTCCACCCCCGAGAAGGGGCGGGCTGCGATACCTGTCGTCATGCTCGGACTCAGGCGGCGAAGGCGTGCAGCGCGCCGGGCGTCCAGGAGACCCAGGCCTCCTGGCCGGGCTGCAGGCCGCAATCGGGGGTGCGCGCGGTGATCCGCCGGCCCGACGGCAGGTCGAGCGTGTAGGCGGTGCTGGCACCCTGATAGATCGCCTCGGCCAGATGGCCCTTCAGCGCCGCGCCTTCGGGGCGCGTGCTGCTCAGCGACAGACCTTCGGGGCGCAGCGCGACGGTGCAGTCGCCCTCGGCCTCGAGCGTTTCCGGTCGCGCGGTGGTCAGCCCCTCGAAAGAGAGGGCGCCGCTGCTACACCGCGCGGGCAGGAAGTTCGACAGGCCCATGAACTCGGCGGTGAAACGGGTGCGCGGCGCGCCGTAGATCTCGCGCGGGGTGCCCTGCTGCTCGATCCGACCCTGGTTCATCACCACGATGCTGTCGGAGAGGGTCAGCGCCTCTTCCTGGTCGTGGGTCACGAACATGGCGGTGATGCCGAGCTCGCGGGTGATGCGGTAGAGCTCGATCTGCATGGTCTCGCGCAGCTTGCGGTCGAGCGCCGAGAATGGCTCGTCGAGGATCAGGATCGACGGCTCGACCACCAGCGCACGGGCCAGCGCCACGCGCTGCTGCTGGCCGCCCGAAAGCTGGTGCGGGTGGCGCGCGGCGAGATGGCCGAGCTCGACGATGTCGAGGGCCCGGGCGACCTTGGCCTCGCGCTCGCTGCGGCCCATGCCGCGCATCTCGAGCCCGAAGGCCACGTTCTGCGCCACGGTCATGTGCGGGAACAGCGCCAGCGACTGGAACACCATGCCGATGTTGCGCTTGGCGGCGGAAAGATGCGTGATGTCGCGCCCATCCATCTGCAGCGTGCCGAAATCGGGCTTCGACAGGCCGGCGACGATGCGCAGGGTCGAGCTCTTGCCGCAGCCCGAGGGGCCCAGCAGCGTGGTGAAGCTGCCCTTGGGGATGGTCATTGACACGTCGTCTACGGCGGGCGTGTCAGAGCCGGGGTAACGCTTGGTGATGCGCGAGAGAGTGACTTGGGCCATGGTTCAGTTCCCGAGGAATTTCTTGAGACCGAAGACGCGCTCGATGAAGAGGGCCCCGGCGAGGGTGATGGCGATGAGCATGGACGAGATGGCCGCGATCGAGGGATCGAAGTTGTACTGCATGTAGCTCATGATCGCGAGCGGCAGGGTCGAGGTGCTGCTGTCGATCAGGAAGATCGACACCGCGGCGTCGTCGAAGGAGATGATGAAGCCGAATGCGGCCCCGGCGAAGATCGCGGGTTTGAGCACCGGCAGCGTCACCCGCGTCAGGATCTTCGCGCGGCTTGCGCCGAGCGTGTGCGCGGCCTCCTCCAGGGACGGATCAAAGCTCTGCAGCGCGGCGAGGCTGGTACGGATCACGTAGGGCACGACCAGCAGTACGTGACCGAGGGTCAGTCGCAACCAGGCATCGCGGAGCCCGGCGGTCGACAGGGTGACCAGAAGCGCCACGCCGATGACGATGCCCGGCACGATCAGCGGCGACAGGAAGGTCGCCTCGAGCAGCCCGCGAAGGCCGCTCGGCATCTTGCCGCGGGCGATGCCGAAGGCGGCTGCCACGCCGAGCGGTGTGCCGATGGCGGTCGCCAGCGCGGCCAGCACCAGAGAGGTCAGCGCCGAGCCGGTGAAGGCTGGGTTGGCGAGCGCCGCGCCGTACCAGCGCAGCGAGAAGCCCTCGGGCGGGAATTTCGGCGTTGCGCCGGCATTGACCGACACGATGATCACCGCGACCAGCGGCGCGAGCAGAAAGGCGAAGAGCGCGGCGGTTCCCGCCCGGCGGAAGAGCGTGAAATAGGGCGACATCATTTGCTCCACTTGGCTGTCATGCGCGCGGCCAGCGCGAGGATCGACGTCAGGACGAGAAGCGTCAGCGCCAGCAGCAGCGTCACCAGCACCGCGCCGAAGCGCCAGTCCAGCGTCACGGCGAACTGCTGGTAGATGAAGGTGGTGAGCATGCCCGAGCGTGGCCCGCCCATCAGCGCCGGCGTCACGTAGGACGAGATCGACAGCGAGAACACGATGGTCAGCCCGGAAGCGAGGCCGGGCACCGTCAGCGGCAGCAGAATGCGACGCAGCACGGCCCAGCGGCTGGCGCCGAAGGTCATCGCCGCCTCGGGGACTTTCGGGTCGATCTTTTCCAGAGAGGTCAGAACGCAGAGCGCCATGAAGGGCACGAAGACGTGGACGAGGCCGATGATGACCGCGCCGGCGGTATACATGATCTGGATCGGCTCCTCGATGAGCCCGAGCCCGAGCAGCGCCTGGTTGAGGATGCCCCGGTCACCGAGCATGATCATCCAGCCATAGGTGCGCGCGACGATCGACACGAGCAGTGGCGACAGCACGATGAGCACCACCCAGCCGCGTTTCGCGGGGCTTGCGGTCCAGATAATCAGCGCCAGAGCATAGCCCAGAACTGCGGTGATGCCCGTGGTCAGCGCCGAGACCCAGAGGGTCTTGATCAGCGTCGAGTAGTAGAACGGCTGGCTGAAGAAGCGCAGGTAGTTGGCGATGGTCCAGTCGCCCTCCATGGTGAAGGCGCCGGGCATCGATGGCTTGAGGCTCAGCGCCATCAGCCAGCCGACCGGCAGCAGCAGCACGAAGACGAGGAAGCACAGGCCGGGCAGCGTGAGCCAGGCCGGAGAGAGCGGCTTGCGCGGCGCGGGCTGTGCCTGCGGCGGAGGGGCGGTGTCGGTCAGTGCCATGCGTCAAGGATCCTGTCGGAAGGGGTGACGATGCCGAAATAGGTCCGGATCTGTTCGATACTGGCCTCGTGCAGGTGCATCACCAGGTCCTTCACCGCCACGCAGTCTTCGGCGATCACGGTATCATAGTCCGACATGGCCAGGTCACGCGCGGTGCTTTCGACGCAGCAGTTGGTGGTCACGCCCGCCAGCACCACGGTCTCGATGCCGCGGCGGCGCAGCTCGCCGTCGAGCGCAGTGTCGAGATAGGCCGAATAGCGGTGCTTGCGGATGACGGTCTCGCCGGCGACGGGGCCCATGCCCTCGACGAAATCGGCACCCCAGGTGCCCTCGCGGCAGACCTCGGTCATCGAGGGGTCGAAGGCCGGGGCGGCGCCGGTGATGTCGGCCGCAGAGGCGCACCAGACCGCGCCCTCGCGCGTCTGTTCGGACGGGTAGCGGTAGGGCGAGCCCTGACCGCGGAACATCGGGCCATAGATCGCCTGCACGTGCATGACGTGGGCGCCGGCGGCACGGGCACCGTCGAGCAGTGCGCGGATGCGCGGCAGCGCCTCGGTGACGCGGGGCATCGCGGCCTTGGTCTTCCCGATCACGCCGCCCTCGACGCAGAAATCGTTGAGCACGTCGATCATGATGAGCGCGGTGCGCGCCGGATCGAGCCGTTCGGCAAAGGGCCGCGCCATGCGCTGCGCCTTGACCGCCTCGTGCCAGTTGCGTTGTCCCGGCGCGGTGCCCGCAAGCAGCCCGGTGAGTTCCGCCTGCGAGACCTGCGGCATACGCAGGCCGAGCGCTTCGCTCGGGGCGTTGCCTGCCCGCACCAGCACGGCACGGTAGCCCTTGCGCTGCGCGTCGTAGGCAAGGCGAAGCCCGGCCACCGGGTCGCCGCAGACATAGAGCGTGCGGATGCCGTTCGAGCGCAGCACGAGGTCGATGTCGGAGGCGAAGAAGGGCGAGGGGCCGGTGTGGCTGATGGTGACGGCGCCGGGGCCGTCGAGCTGGTCGATCGGCTCGACGCGGTCGGTGGCGGTGACCTGCATCAGCAGGATCTCGGCGCATGCCGCCGCCGCGCGCAGCGGCGCGGGGAAGGCCTGGCCGACGCAGACGAGGGCTGCGGCTTCGGGAGCGTCGAGTCCCCGCAGGCCATCGGCCTGCGGGTGGGTCAGTTCGGTCGTCTGGGGGATCACAGGGAGACCTCGTAGTTCCAGCGATCCGTCAGCATCGGCATCTGCGGCACGATCTTGAACCAGTCGAACAGCGTCAGCTGGTCGAGTGCCGGCACCCGCTCGGCGGCCTTGCCGGTGAGCTTGGCATCCGGGCGCACCGGGCCCGCGATCACCGCGTTGCAGAAGGCTTCCTGCGCCTCGCGTGAGATCGCGTGGTTGATGAATTGCTTGCAGAGCTCGGGGTTCGCGGCACCCTCGGCGATGTGGTAGGACACCATGCCGACCATCGCGCCCTCTTCGGGGAAGACGAAGTCGACCGGTTTGCCGGCGTCGATCAACGCATAGGGCGGGATGTTGGTGGTCATGCCGACCGCGACGACCTCGCCCGCGTCCAGCATCGACATCGCGTCGGTGGAGGAGGTGAAGTAGCGGCGGATGTTCGGCTTCAGTTCGGCCAGCGCCTCGAAGGCCGGCTCGAGGTTGTCCTCCGAGCCGCCGCGCAGCTTGGCGAGCATCACCAGCATTTCCCACGAGCCCCAGGTGCCGATGTCGGGGATCGAGATCTTGCCGGCGAGCTCGGGGCGGAACAGGTCTTCCCACTTGGTGATCGGCTGGTCCACGAGGTCGGTGCGGTAGGCGATGCCGTAGGAGGCGTAGTCGAGGCCGACGCCGCGCTTCTTGTACTGCTCCCACCAGACCGGCGCGATCTCGGCGATGTTGGGGATGTCCTCGGGGGTCAGCTCGATGCCGATATCCGCCATGATCGCCTTGATGCTGTCGGGATAGGGCAGCATCAGCATGTCGATCTCGGGCTCGGCGCGGTTGACGATGGCGTTGGTCAGCCATTCCGCCGAGGAGCCGAGCTGGAGGTTCACCTTGGCACCGGTCGCGGCCTCGAAGCCATCGACGATGGCCTTCCGGTAGTTCTGCTCCCACACGCCGCCGAAGACGGTGGAGGTGAAACCGCCATCGGCGGCACGCCCCATGCCGGGGATCATCGCGCCGAGGGTGATTGCCCCCGTCGAGGCCAGGAAGCTGCGTCGGTCAAGTTTGTTCATGGTTCGGGGTCCCTGTTGGTTGTTCGTATAAATGAACAGAGGTTCGGATATGGGAACATAGTGCGGGCACGACAGGCGGGTTGTGTTGAGGTCCAGTGTGATCATTTGAGCAGCGCGCCCAATATTGCCTATTCATTAAGCGATATCGGAACGCTCGGGCCCTGTCGTGCGGCGGCAGGGGCTCGTCCGCGGCTCCTCGAAGCCAGAGCAAGGCCCTCCCCTGGACTGTCGTAATCGGCATTGATTCGGGGCCCTGGCACGCCGGGGCGACGGTGCGGGAGGATTCGAGCAGCGTGCCGGGGGAGAGGCGTGGAGTTTTGCCCGCTGGCCGGCGCTCTGCTCGGGCGAGGGGCGGGGACCTTGGCCCATGGCACCGTCAGCGCGCTACCTGGGCGCACCGCTTGCTCCGCGCGCCGCTCTTCCGGCGGCCCGAGGATCTGTGTGAGGTTGAATGCGCCCGGGCCCACGGCCACGCTTTGCTGCCCGGATCGTGCCGAGGTGAAGGCATGGGGTGCACCACCCCCGTGCAACTCGGGCTTGGCTGTTTACTAGCGTGACGCGGCCCGGTGATCGCCCAGCGAAAGTGCCGCATCGAAGCGACCTCGATCCCGGGGCACGTTCGGGGTCAGGACAGGTTGTCGATAAGCTTTTGCAGGACGCGCAGGCCGCAGGCGATCTCTTCGTCGCTCATGCCGCGGGTCATCTCGGCCTCGTAGCGCTGCGCCTCCTCCATCAAGCGGGCGACCAAGGCCTCGCCCTGTGGCGTCAGCCAGATGCCGTTGACCCGCCGGTCGAAATCCGAGGGGCGCCGCTCGATGAGCCCTTCGGCGGACAGCTGGTCGAGGATGGTGACGAAACTCGACCGGGAGAGCGCCACGGCTTCGGCGATCCGGCTCTGCGGTTGCCCGGGGTGGGCGCGGATCACCGAAAGCAGCCCGAGGTAGCGCGGCGCCCTCCCGCAATCGGTCAGACGCTGTTCGAACCCGCGAAAGGCAAGGATCTGCGCGAGCCGCAGCTTGTAGCCGAGGGTTTCCTCGGCTTCGCCCGCATCGAGGCGCACCTGGCTGTCTTCCCTGTCGCTCACGCTCCGGAGCCTCCTTCGAGATTTTGTTTTACATCGAACAGTTCTGCTACGTACAGTAACTCGTGGACCCAGTCCATCCTGAGTCGGCCCGGAGGGAGGAACGTGTCGATGGGAATGTCTACCACAGCCGTGGCTCACTGGCTGCCGGAGGCGTCGGACCCGCCGTTGCGCGAGGTGACGCTCGGGACATTGCTCGCCGAGCGCGCCGCTGCGCGTCCGGAGTGCCCTGCGCTGATCTTCGACGAGCCCGATCTGCGCGTTTCATGGACCTACGCGCAGCTCGACGCCGAGGTGACGCGGCTTGCCAAGGCGCTGCTTGGCCATGGGATCGGGCCCGGCGACCGCGTGGCGGTCATGGCCGCGAACTGCCCCGAATGGGTGCTTCTGGAATATGCGCTCGGGCGCATCGGGGCGGTGCTGGTGACAGTGAACCCGTCCTTTCGGAGCGGCGAGCTCGACTACCTGCTGCGCCAGGCGCGGGTCTCGGCGCTGTTCATCGCCGGCGATTTCCGGGGCTTCGATCTCGGGGCGATGCTGGCAGAGATGCTGCCTGCGCTCGACCGTGGTGATCCCGGCGGCGATGCCAGCTATCCCGATTTGCGGCGCGTCGTGCAGATCGGCGCGGTGCCGGTTCCGGGCGCGCTGGCGTTCGACGCGTTCCTTGCCGGGGCCGGCGAAACCTCCGATGCCGCGCTGGCCGAGGCCGCCGGGGCGGTCCGACCCGAGGATGTGCTGCAGATCCAGTATACCTCTGGCACCACCGGCAAGCCGAAGGGCGCGATGCTCAGCCACCGCGGCACGATCAACAACGCGCTGTTGGCGGCAGATCGGGCCGGATACCGCGAGACGGACGTGATGGTCTCGGCGATGCCGCTGTTCCACACGGCGGGCTGCGTGTGCAACGTCATGGGCATGCTGGCGGCCGGGGGCTGCCTCGTGGCGATGGCGGATTTCGACGCGGGGCGGATGCTCGATCTCATCGAAGCGCATGGCGGCACGATCACCAACGGTGTGCCGACCATGTACATCCGGATGCTGCAAGACCCGCGGCTGATCGCCGGGGCGCGGGACCTCTCAAGCTGGCGCATCGCCTATACCGGGGGCACCTCGATCCCGCCGCAGGTGATGCTCGAGCTGCAGTCCCGGGTCGGCTGCGAGCCGGTGATCATCATGGGAATGACCGAATGCAGCCCGATCATCACCCAGACGGTGCCCGAGGAGGCGCTCGAGGCGCGGGTGAGGACGGCGGGTGTGCCGCTGCCGCATGTGGAGATCCGCATCGTCGACCCCGAGAGCGGTGAGACCCGGCCCGTGGGCGCCGAGGGCGAGTTGCAGATCCGCGGCTTCCTGGTGACCGCGGGCTATTTCGATATGCCCGACCAGACCGCCGCGGCGATCAGCCCGGGCGGCTGGCTGAAGAGCGGCGATCTGGCGGTGATGGACGCCGAAGGTCACCTGCGGATCATCGGCCGGATCAAGGACATGCTGATCCGCGGCGGCGAGAACATCTACCCGGTGGAGATCGAGGACTGGCTGATGCAGCACCCCGCCATCGCCGAGGCGCAGGTGGTCGGCGTGCCTGACGCGGAGTTCGGAGAGGAGATCTTCGCCTTCGTGGTGCTGCGCGCGGGCGAAGAGCTGGAGGCCGCGGCACTGCGCGACTGGTGCCGCGCCCGCATCGCCCGCCACAAGGTGCCCCGTCACATCGCCTTCATCGAGGTGACGCCGAAGACGGCGAATGGCAAGGTGCGCAAGATCGACCTTAGGAGGATGGCCGAAGAGATGCTTGAAAAGGATGCCATCGCATGAGCGCTCCCCACCTGCGCGAAGAACGCCGTGGTCCGGTGCTGCTGCTGACCCTGAACCGGCCCGAGGTGCGCAATGCCATCTCGCCGGAGATGGCCTGCCGGCTGGCCGATGCCTTCGCGGCGTTCGATGCGGATGACGCGCTGCGGGTGGCGATCCTGACCGGGGCGGGGGAGCAGGCCTTCTGCGCGGGGGGCGATCTGGGTCGGACATTGCCGCTTCTGTCGGGCGATCGTGCACCCGAGGATGATTGGGATCGGCGTTTCCTGAACGAGCCGGGGCTGCAGGACCGCTCTGCGCTGCGCCGCGCCGCGCCCGCCAAGCCGGTGATCGCCGCGATCAACGGGCTTTGCCTTGCCGGCGGAATGGAGACCATGCTCGGCACCGACCTGCGGATCTGCGCGGAGGGCGCCGTCTTCGGCCTGCCGGAGGCGCGGCGCGGGGTCATTCCTTTTGCCGGGGCGCTGGTGCGGCTGGGCCGTCAGATCCCCGAGCCGGTGGCGCTGGAACTGCTGCTGACCGGGGGCACGATTGATGCGGAGCGCGCCCGGGAAATCGGGCTGGTGAACCGGGTGGTGCCGCAGGCCGAGGTGCTGGAGCGCGCCTTCGAGATGGCCGCGGCACTGGCCGAGAACGGCCCGGTCTCGCTGCGCGAGATCAAGCGGGTGGTGCGCGGCAGCTCTGGGCTGACACTGGACGAAGGGTTTGCGCTCGAGGATGAGGCAAAGCGCATCGTCATGGCCTCGGAGGATGCGCGCGAGGGGCCGCGCGCCTTCATGGAAAAGCGCAAGCCGAGGTTCGTGGGACGATGACCGGGGCAGGGGAGATCCGCCTCGACGGTCGCGTGGCGGTGGTCACCGGCGCGGGGCAGGGCATCGGGCGCGCCACCGCGCTGGCACTGGCGGCTGCGGGGGCCTCGGTGGTGGTCAACGACATCGACGCTGGGGCTGCGGAGGCGGTGGCGGGGGAGATCGGCCAGCGCGCGGTGCCCTGCGTCGCCGCCATCGGCACGGCCGAGGCGGCGGACGCCTGTCTCGCCGCTGCGTTGGAAAGGTTCGGGCGGCTCGACGCCCTCGTCTGCAATGCCGGGATCCTGCGCGACCGGGTGCTGTGGAACACCTCCGACGCCGATTTCGACGCGGTGATCGCCACGCATCTGCGCGGTAGCTTCACCTGCGCCCGCGCCGCCGCGCGGCACTGGCGCGAGGCCGGACACGGCGGGCGACTGATCCTGATGTCCTCGATAGCCGGGCAGCGCGGCAATTTTGGCCAGACGTCCTATGCCGCTGCCAAGGCCGGCATCGCCGCCATGGCACGCACATGGTCGATGGAGCTGGCGCGCGCAGGGGTCACGGTGAACGCCGTGGTGCCGACGGCGCTGACCTCGATGACCGCCACCATCCCGGCGCTCACCGAGCTGTCGGAACGGGCGGCGCGGGGCGAGGCGCTGGACGACAGCGTGCGGCAGACCATGGGCATCGGCGGACCGGAGGACGTGGCGCCGCTGATCGTCTACCTTGCCTCCGAGGCCTCCGCCGGGATCACCGGCCAGTGCATCGGCATCGGCGGCGACCGGCTGAGCCTCTGGGCGCATCCGGTCGAGGCGGCGCATGAGATTTCCAAAGGCGGGTGGCGCGCGGACGGCATTGCCGAGGCGCTCGGAGGCACGCTCGCCGGGTCCCTGCAATCGGTGGGGATCGAGATGAACTGACGCGCCGGAGGAGGAAACCGGGCGCATTTAGGGAGGAAGACCATGAAGACCTTTACCATCGGGGCTGCCGCTGCTCTGGCGCTTGGCGCCACCTGCGCGCAGGCGCAGGACGTCACGTTACGGCTCGCGCATTGGCTGCCGCCGCAGCATGCGGTGCCGCAGACCGGCATGCAGGAGTGGATGGACTCGATCACCGAGGCCTCGGGCGGAACGATCACCTTCGAGGTGTTCCCCGCGCAGCAACTTGGCGCGGCGCCAGATCACTACGACATGACCCGCGACGGCATTGCCGACATCGGCTACGTGAACCCCGGCTACACCGCCGGACGCTTCCCGATCTACGAGCTGACGGGCGTGCCTTTCCTGGCCACCGACGGGCCGAACGCCGCCAAGGCGATCCACGAGTGGTACGCGGGCGACTTTGCCGCAAAGGAGATGGGCGACGTCCACTTCTGCCTCGTCAACCCGCACGAGCCGGGCCGCTTCCACGGCAAGTCCGAGATCAAGGTCCCGGCCGACGTGAAAGGGCTGAACGTGCGCCCCGCGCATTCGACCATGGCGCGCTTCGTCGCCTCGCTTGGTGGCGCCTCGGTGCAGGTGCCCGCGCCCGAGGCCCGCGAGGCGCTGGCGCGCGGCACCGCCGACGCGGTGACCTTCCCCTACGAGGCGATGAAGATCTTCAACGTTGCCGAGGAGACGAAGTTTCACAACGACATGCCGCTCTACCTTTCGTCGCAGGTGCTGCTGTTCAACAACGACAGCTACGGCGGTCTGAGCGCCGAGCAGAAGGCGGTGATCGACGAACACTGCACCCCGGAGTGGTCGAAGAAATTCTCGGAAGGCTGGGCCGACTACGACAAGGGCGTGCGCGAGGAAATCCTGAACGACCCCGAGCACACGGTCTACATGCCCAGCGACGAGGAGGTCGCGCTGTGGCGCGAGGCGGCGATGCCGACGCTGGAGGCGTGGAAAGAGGATGTGTCTGCAGCGGGCGGCGACCCCGAGGCGATCCTCGAGGGGCTGCGTGCGGCGCTCGACGCCAATGGCGTGCTCTACAAGTAAGGCAACCGGGGGAGCGCGGGCGCTCCCCCCAACTTGCGAGGCGCCATGACGGGCCAACGTCACACTGCGGCGGACCGGGTGATCCTGTGGGTGGAGAGAACCGCCGCGGTGATGCTCGGGCTGGTCACGCTGCTGATCTTCGTCTCGGCGGTGGGGCGGTATCTCTTTGCCGCGCCGCTGCCGGATTCATTTGACATCTCGCGGCTGACGCTGGCCATCGCGGTGATCTGGGGCTTTGCCTCGCTCGGCTACCGCGGCAGCCACATCAAGGTCGACATACTGGCGCAGGCGGTCTCTCCGGCGCTGCGGCGCTGGCTGGATCTTGTGGCCTGGGCGATCCTGCTGGGCTTCACCGGCCTGCTGGTCTGGAAAATGGGGGCGCGGGTGCTCTCGCAGCTCTCGGGCGGCGAGGTGACCATGGATTTGCGCCTGCCGCACTGGCCCTTCCTTGCCGCGATCCTGCTGGGGTTGATCGCGGCGCTCTTCACCACGGCGCTGCGGCTCTGGCGGATTTGGCGCTTTGGCGAAGGGCTGGAAGGCCACGAGGTGCCCCCCGAGGAAGACGGGCCCGACATGGGCCATCCAAAGGTAGAAAAGAATGAGTGAACGCGACCTGATCGCGGCGGGCGGCTTTGTCATCCTGTTCCTGCTGATGCTGATCCGCGTGCCGATCGGCATCGCCATGGGCATCGTCGGGGTCGGCGGCTTCGGCATGGTGACCGGGCTGAAACCGGCGCTGAACCTGTTGGCCACCTCGCCGCTGCGCACGGTGACCGACTTCAACCTGACGCTGATCCCGTTCTTCGTGCTGATGGGGGTGCTCGCCACCCGCTCGGGCATGAGCCGAGAGCTCTTCCGCGCAGCCAATGCCACGCTCGGCTCGTTCCGCGGCGGGCTGGGGATCGCGACGGTGGGGGCCTGCGCGGGTTTCGCGGCGATCTGCGGCTCGTCGGTGGCGACCGCGGCCACGATGACCGACATCGCCTATCCGGAAATGAAGCGCGCGGGCTACGGCGACGACGTCGCCACCGGGGTGATCGCCGCGGGCGGCACGCTGGGCATCCTCATCCCGCCCTCGGTGGTGCTGGCGGTCTACGGCTACATCACCGAACAGGACATCGGCAGCCTGTTCATCGCGGGCATCGTGCCGGGGCTGCTGGCGGTGCTGATGTACATGCTCACGGTGCGGCTGCGCTACGGCCCGTACCTGCCCGCCGGCGCGCCCTTCGAGCTGCGCGAGGCGCTGCGGGCGCTGCGCGACGTCTGGGCGGTGGCGTTGCTGTTCATCGCGGTGATCCTGTCGATCTACCTCGGCATCGCCACCGCGACCGAGGCGGCGGCGGTGGGCGCGGTGCTGACGGCGGTCATCGGCCTCGCGCGCGGACGGCTGGGAGCAGCCTCGCTGCTCGACTGTCTCGTCGGCGCGCTGCGCACTTCGGTGGCGATCTACACGATCCTGATCGGGGCGATCCTCTTCGGCTACTTTCTCGCGGTGACGCAGGTGCCGCAGAACATGACGCGGATGCTGATCGAGCTGGGGTTGGGGCGCTACGGCACGCTGGTGCTGATCATGGTGCTCTTCGTCGTGCTGGGCTGTTTCCTCGACGCCATGGCGATGATCATCCTGATGGTGCCCATCGTCTTCCCGGTGATCACCCAACTCGGCTTCGATCCGATCTGGTTCGGGATCATCATCGTGATGACCGTGGAGCTGGGGCTGATCACCCCGCCGATCGGCATGAACGTCTTCGTCATCAACAGCATCGCGCGGCACGTGGGCCTCGGCACGATCTTTCGCGGGGTGCTGCCCTTCGTGCTGGTGGATCTCTTGCGGCTGGCGATCCTGATCCTTGTGCCGGGGCTGGTGCTGTTCCTGCCGAACTCGATGTAGCCTCGGGGGCCCGCCTTCGACGAGGGCGCCGGGCGGATCGTGACCGATCCGCCCGGCGCTCCCATCTCAGCCCTCCAGCGGATCGGGCCGCCGACGCATGGCGATGCCGAAGGAGAACATCAGCATCAGCGCGGTGAAGCCGTAGATGACCAGCGCGATGGGACTCTGCAGCAGGATGCCAAAATCCCCTCCGGAGATTGACAGCGCGCGGCGCAGGTTATTCTCCATGTCGGCGCCGAGCAGCAGCCCCAGCACCACCGGCACCAGCGAGATCTCGAGCTTGCGCAGGGCGTAGCCGAGCAGGCCGAAGCCGATCATCACGAAGAGATCGAAGGTCGAATGGCTGATCGAGTAGATGCCGATGAAGCTGACCATCACCACGACGGGCATCAGCAGCCATTGCGGCAGCGACAGCAGGCGGGTGAACAGCCCGACCATCGGCACGTTGAGCAGCAGCAACACCACGTTGGCCAGATAGAGCGCCGCGATGAGACCCCAGACGATGTCCGGCTGGCGCTCGAAGAGCAGCGGGCCGGGCTGGATGTTCAGCGAGACCAGCAGCGCCAGCATCACCGCCGTGGTGCCCGATCCGGGCACACCCAGCGTCAGCATCGGGATCAGCGCGCCGCCCGAGGCAGCGTTGTTGCCCGCTTCCGGCGCCGCGATGCCGCGCGGGTCGCCGGTGCCGAAGGTGCCCTTCTTGTCGCTGATCTGCTTTTCCGTGCTGTAGGAGACGAAGGCACCGAGCGAGGCGCCCGCCCCCGGCAGCACGCCGCAGATGAAGCCGATCACCGAGCCGCGCAGGGCGGCGGGGAAGCCCTCGAAGACCTCGCGTAGCCGGGGCAGGGCGCGGCCGAGCTTGGCCGGTCCCGCGCCCGAGGTGGCGTGGCTCTCGAAATACATGATGATCTCGCTCACCGCGAAGAGGCCGACGATGGCGACGATGGGATCGAACCCGTCGTAGAGGTGGAACGAGCCGAAGGTGAAGCGCGCGGTGCCGGTGCCCGGATCGAGCCCGACGCTGGCCAGCAGCAGCCCGAGCATCGCCGCGAGCAGCGTCTTGAACGGGTTCACCCCGGTGACCCCCCCGATGGTGGCGAAGGCCATGACATAGAGCGCGAAGTAATCCGCCGGGCCGAAGTGGATCGCCGCCTTGGCCAGCAGCGGCGCAAAGAAGGTCAGCCCCAGCGTGGCGAAGGTGGCGCCGGTAAAGGAAGCCACCGCCGAGATGCCGAGCGCCTTGGCCGCCTGGCCCCTGCGGGCCATCGGGTAGCCGTCGAGCGTGGTCATGATCGCGGGCTCGTCGCCGGGGATGTTGAGCATGATCGAACTGATCCGACCGCCGTACATGCAGCCATAGTAGATGCAGGACAGCATGATCAGTGCCGAGCCGGGCTCGAGCTTCATGGCGAAGGCGACGGGGATCAGGATCGCCACGCCGTTGACCGGGCCGAGCCCGGGCAGCGCGCCGATCAGCGTTCCGGCAAAGCAGCCGAAGACCGCCAGCGCGAGGTTGAGCGGCGTCACGGCGACGGCAAAGCCGCCGATGAGGGAGGTCAGGATATCCATGAGGTCTCGTTAGCCGAAGAGCGCGGGAGCGAAGGGCAGTGGCAGCCCCAGCACGGTGTCGAAGATCACGAAGAGCGACAGGCCGACCGCCAGCCCGGTGACCCCCGCCTTCGCGGGGCCGGCACCGAACAGCAGCGCCAGGCAGGCGGTGCCGAGCGTGGTCGACAGCGGGAAGCCCAGCGGTTCGAGCAGCAGCACGTAGCCGACCAGCACGGCGAGCGTGGCGATCTGCCGGGTCATCGCGGGTCGGGACTGGGCCTTGGGATCGGGGTCGGGGCGCAGCATCAGCCCGAGGCTGAGGATGGCCGCCCCTCCGGCGACCATCTGCGGAAACACGGCGGGGCCCAGGGGATCCCCGAAACCCGCCTCGTATCCGCGCGCGACCCAGAAGGCCGAGACCGAGATCATGAAGACCACGGCCCCGACGATGCGGTCGATCATTGGATGACACCGATGCTGCGCGAGATTTCTTCCATCTGCTTGGCCTGGTCGGCGACGTAGGCCTCGAACTCCTCGCCGCCGCGCCAGACGGTGATCAGCCCGTTGCCCTCGGCCGCTTCCTTCCACTCCGGCGTGTCGAAGAGCGACTTCAGCTCGTCGACCCAGGCCTGGTAATCCTCGTCCGAGACATCGCCGCCGGTGTAGAAGCCGCGCCAGTTGTAGCCGGTCACGTCAAAGCCCTGCGACTTGGCGGTGGGCGCGTCGGGGAAGGCCGGGATCGGCTCGTCCGACAGCGCTGCGAGGATCTTGATGTCGCCCGATTCCACGAAGCCTGCGATTTCGCCGAGGTCGGTCGACACCGCGCCGACCTGGCCGCCGAGCATCTGCGTCACGGCGGGGCTGCCGCCGTCGAACTGCACCCAGCGGATCGCCTTGTAGTCATCGCCTTCCATGCCCGCGGCGTCGGCCAGCATCAGCAGGCGGATATGGTCCCAGCCACCCGCGCCCGAGGAGCCCGCCACCGGCACCGAGGTCGGATCGGCCTTGAGCGCGTCGAGCAGGTCGCCGACGGTCTCGTAGTCGGAGTCAGCCGGCACCACGATGACACCCACATCGGTGCCCAGCATGCCGACCCAGCGCATCACGTCGACGCCGCCCGGGTACTTGCCCTGCGCGATCTGCGTCACGCCCACGGTCGAGGTCGCGACCAGCAGGTCGCCTTCGGAGGCGCGCTTGCCCGCGACGTTGGCAAAGGCCACCGCGCCGACACCGCCGGGCATGTTGGTAACCTGCACCGAGCTCTCTTCGAGGCCCAGCTCGGTCAGCAGGCGGCCGACGGTGCGGCAGGTGAAATCCCAGCCGCCACCGGGATCGGCCGGAGCGATGCATTCCGCCGCGCTGGCGGTGACGGCGCTGACGCCGGTCAGACCGGCGGCGAGCATTGCCCCGGTGATGAATTTGCGCATGTAGGACATGGTTCCTCCCTTTTGTCCTGTGGCCCGATGGGCCCCTGTTCCCGGGGTCTCCCTCCCCGGGGCGTCATTGCGTGTCGCCGTCACTCCTCTTGTGGTCGACGACACCGCGCGTGCCGAGAAACCGGCGCGCGCCTTCCACGGCCTCGAGGATCTGGTCACGCACCGCGCGGGTGTGCAACCGGACCTTTCGGGCCGCCTCGTCCGCGTCGCCGGCGGCGACGAGATCGAGGATTTCGGTATGTTCCTGCCAGGCCGCCTCTCGCTGCGCAGCATCGCTGGCCAGCAGCCAGCGCAGGCGCAGCGCCCGCCCCACCACGGTGCGCACCGCGTCGCGCAGGAACGGGTTGCCGGAGAGCGCCGCCAGCTCGACGTGCACGTCGAGCCCCGATGCGAGCCAGTCCTCGACCCGGAAATCGGTGCGCCCGCGGTCGACCGTGGCGCGCAGCGCCGCCAGCGCCTCGGGGCGGGCGCGGACGCAGGCAAGGCGCACCGCTGTGTCCTCCAGCTCCTCGCGGAATTCGAAGAGGTCGCGGATCTCCTGCAGGTCGATGGGGGCGATGACGTAGCCGCCGCGCGGATCGCGGTCGACCAGCCCCTCGGCGGTCAGCGCTGCCAAGGCCGCGCGGATCGGCGTCCGCGACATGCCATAGCGGTCCTGCAGGGCGCGTTCCGAGACAGGTTCGCCGGGCGCAAAGGCCATCGACAGGATATCCTTCCGGATGTCCTGCAACGCGCGCTCCGCCTGCGGCAATGCCGCGTTATCCGCCGCCCTGTCCGTGTTCATGGTCTGGATTGACCCTCCCTGTGCGAGTGGTATACCACGGCGGTAGACCACATCAACAGCTTTTGGAGGAGGGCTTATGACGCAGGTCACGCTGGAGGGATTCCCCGAAAGAGTGCGGATCGTGGACGTGGGCCCCCGCGACGGGCTGCAGGCCTGGCCGGTGCCGGTGTCCACCGACGTGAAGATCGAGATGATCAACGGGCTGATCGCGGCGGGAGTGCCGCAGCTCGAGGTCACCTCCTTCGTCGCGCCGCGCGCCGTGCCCAACATGGCCGATGCCGCCGAGGTCATGGCGGCCATCGACCGCAGCCGCGGTGCCGAGCTGACCGCGCTGGTGCCCAACGCCCGCGGCGCGGCGCGCGCCATCGAGGCCGGGGTGGACGCGATGGTGGTCTTTCTTTCCGCCTCCGAGAGCCACAACCAGGCCAATGTGAACTGCTCCCGGGAGGTCTCGCTGGCCGCCGCGGCCGAGATCGCAAGGATGGGAGAGGAGGCCGGGATTGCCGTCTATGGCGCCATCGCCACCGCCTTCGGCTGCCCCTTCGAGGGCGACGTGCCGGTGACGGACATCCTCGATGTGGCCAAGGCCTACGCGGGCAGCGGCATCACCAAGATCACGCTCGGCGACACCACCGGCATGGCGACGCCGCGGCTGGTGCAGGAGCGCTGCCGGGCGCTGGCCGCCGAGGTGCCGCAGGCCGATGTCGCGCTGCATTTCCACAACACCCGGGGGGTGGGCCTCGCCTGCGCCTATGCCGGGCTCCTCGAGGGGATCACCCGCTACGAGGCCAGCGTCGCCGGGATCGGCGGTTGCCCCTTCGCGCCCGGCGCGACCGGCAATGCCTGCACCGAGGATCTGGTCTACATGCTGCATGAAAGCGGGGTCGAGACCGGCATTGATCTGGACGCGCTGATCGAGGTCGCGCGGCGCACCGAGGCGGCGCTCGGGCAGAAGCTGCCGGGGCAGGTGATGAAGGCCGGTCCGCGCCTGCGGCAGTATCGCCGCGACGAGGTCCGCTCGTCGAGCGGAAGCCGCGCATGAGCGGCACGGAGCTGAAACCGCCGCTCGACGGCATCCGCGTCATCGACCTGACCCGCGTCCTTTCGGGGCCCTTTTGCTCGATGCTGCTCGGCGACATGGGCGCCGAGGTGATCAAGATCGAGAGCCCCGGCGGCGATCCGGTGCGCGGGCAGGGCCACCACAAGAACGGTTTCTCGTGGTATTTCGCCGGCTTCAACCGCAACAAGAAGTCGGTGGTGCTGGACCTCTATTCCGACGAGGGGCGCACCGACCTTGCGCGCTTGCTGGAAACCGCCGACGTGCTGGTCGAGAATTTCCGACCCGGAGTGCTGGGGCGCATGGGCTTTCCGCCCGAGCGGCTCGAAGAGATCAACCCGCGGCTGGTGGTGGCCAGCGTCAACGGCTTTGGCTCGACCGGCCCCTACACCGATCGGCCGGCCTTCGATTTCATCGCGCAGGCGATGAGCGGCTTCATGAGCGTAAATGGCCCCGAAGGCGAGCCGCCGCTGCGCGCGGCGCAGCCGGTGACGGATCTCGTGGCCGGGCTCTACACCGCCTTCGGCATCGTCTCGGCGCTGCACGGGCGCAACCGCGATGGGGTGGGGCAGGCGGTGGAGACCTCGATGGTCAACGGCGTGCTGAGCATGATGGCTTATCTCGCCTCGGAGCATTTCGTCACCGGCGAGAACCCGCAGCGCACCGGCAACGATCACCCGCTGGTGGCGCCCTACGGGCTCTACAATACCGCCGATGGGCAGATCGCGATTTCTCCGTCGAACGACCAGGTGCTGGGGCGGTTGCTGGCCGAGATCGGTCTGCCCGACCTGCTGTCGGATCCGCGTTTCGACAGCAACGACAAACGCTTTGCCCGGCGTGACGAGTTGCACGGCATCCTCGACGCGGCGCTGGCAAGCGATACGCGCGAGAACTGGATTCTCCGGCTCAACCGCGCGGGCGTGCCGACCGGCAAAATCCAGACCCTGAAAGAGGTCTTCGCGGACCCACAGATCCAGGCGCAGGAAATGGCCATCGACGTGCCGCATGGCGACGAGCGGGGCACGGTGCGGATGCTGGGGTTCCCGGTCAAGCTCAGCCGGACCCCCTGTGCGGCGCGACTGCCGGCACCGCGCCTCGGAGAACATACCGAGGAGGTGCTGGCCGCCCTGCGGGAGGGTCAGGTCACCGGCGGTCGCTGAACAGCAGGCGCGTCAGCTGCGTCGTGGTCGCGACCTGCAGACGGCGGTAGGCGCGTCGGCGCAGCGTGCGCACGGTGTTCTGCGAGATGCCGAGGTCGAGCGCCGTACCCTCGACCGATATGCCGCGCGCGGCGAGATCGCAAATCTCGGCCTCGCGCGCGGTGAGACCCGCGAAAGCGCCGACATTGTCCGCCCGCAGCGCGGCGAAGGAGCGCTCCGCCGGCAGCTCCGGTTGGGGGCCGACGATGCGGTGCCGAAGTCCGATCAGCTCGTGTGCCAAAGGCAGGACGTCCCGCAATCGTGCCAGATCCGTGTCCGACAGCCAGCCCGCCTGAACGCCGCGTAGGTAAAAGGACACGAGGCCGCCGCGCCCGATCCGCGAGGCGACCGAGACCCGCTCGATCACCTGGTCGCGGGCGTAGATCGCCGCGCGCGGGTCGTCCGCCGGGGGATGCCAGCGGTCGATCACCAGTGCGCCCTGCGGCGCGCGGCGGATGCGCTCCGAGAAGTCCTGCCGCAGGCTGTCGTGCGAGGCGATCGTGCGGGCGTTGCGGCGGAACCAGTAGTCGCTCATCTCGCCGGACCAGATCGACAGGACCGGCTCCGGCCGCTTCAGGTCCGACACGTAGAAGGCCCCGAAATTCACGATATCCGCCGCGTCGCGGATAGAGGCCAGAAGCGCCGCGCCGAAGCCCGGCTCCGGCACCAGAGCGGTCAGCCTCGCGGTCCGGTCGCGCGGCAGGGGAGAAAAGGCGATGTCATCCATTCGGGTGACAGAATAGGCGTCCCGCTCCGGCTAGATCAAGGCAGTTCGATCCACACGCATGGGGAGGTGCCGTGACTCGACTGTTCTCCGACCGCAACCGCCCGGTCCACATGGGACCGTTTCCGCTCGAAACCCTTGCGCGGGCGGAAACGGCCGACCTCTCCGGCGTGCCGCCGATGCAGCAGGTGCGCTTCGACCGCCCCGACGCGCCGGAAAGCATCGTCAACGCGATGCGCGAGTATCAGGCGATCCTCGACACGATCCGCGGCGGGCTGACCAATCCCGTGGTCTCCGAGATCCCCGGCGATCCGGCCGAGCGCGCCAACCACCTCAAGGCCTTCGGCTACTTCAACGACGCGGCCATGGTCGGCATCTGCCGGCTGGACGGAGCCGCGCTGCTTGAGAAGCCCTTCCTCAATCCCGACATCGACCGTCTGGCCCGGGACATCCAGACCCGCCAGAGCAAGACGCTCGCCTCGGGGATAGACGTCATCATGGCGGACCTGAAGGACAGCATCGCCGCGCCGCCCGCAGCGATCACCGGTCATACGCATGCGATCGTCTATCTCTATGAGAATCCACGCGAACCGGGCGAGGGGGAGGAAGGCTGCGACTGGCTGCAGGATGCGCTGGCGCAGCGCGCCTGCCTGCGCGCATCGGAGACCGCCAACGTCATCGCGAACTACATCCGCCTGCTCGGGCATGACGCCAAGGCGCATTCGGGGGCGGCTTCGGACGTGGACATGAACCGGCTGGCGGTCGCGGCGGGGCTCGCTCAGGTCAGAGAGGGGCGGCTCGTGGCGCCCTTCCTCGGCGAGCGCTTCGGCCTGGGCGTGGTGACCTGCCGCCTCGATCTGGCCTGCGACCTTCCCCTCGCCGCACAGCCCGGCTCGGGCGGGCTGGCGTGGAGGCTGGGCAAGGGGGTGCAGCGCTCGCGTCTGAACGGAAACCCCTACGACCGCCGCCGCTTCGTTGACGGGGCGCATCCTTTCGAGAAACTGAAGCGGGTCGATGCGCCCACGACATTCATCGACGAGGCCCGGGTCGCCCGCGTGCCGAAGCGCGCCGACATGTTCGCCCGTGCCCAGTTCGGCGACATGGGCAAGGCGCTGCAGGAGGGGGCAAAGGGCGGGCACTACGCGCGCAAGGCGGCGCCCTCCTATGCGCAGCGCCGGGCGCTCGGAGCCTTCGTGCTGAGCCAGGACGGCGCGCCGAACCCTGACGGGCCGCGTCCCTCGGATGCCGCGCGCAACGCCGCCAACATCAAGGCCGCGAGCTATTTCCTCGGGGTGGACGCGGTGGGGATCTCGCGCTGCCCCGACTGGGCGTGGTATTCGCACGACGCGCTCGGCACCCCCATCGATCCGCCCCACGATCAGGCGATCAGCATGATCATCGACCAGGGCTTCGAGACGATGGAGGGCGCCAGCGGCGACGACTGGATCAGCGTCGCCCAGTCGATGCGTGCCTACCTCCGTTTCTCGCTGCTGGGCGGGGTCATCGCGCAGCAGATTCGCAACCTCGGCTACAAGGCGAAGGCGCACACGGTGATGGATGGCGAGGTTCTGCAGCCGCCGCTGCTGTTGCTCTCGGGTCTTGGCGAGGTCAGCCGCATCGGCGAGGTGATCCTCAACCCCTATCTCGGGCCGCGGCTCAAGTCTGGCGTGGTGACCACCGACATGCCGCTGGCGCACGACAGGCCCATCGATTTCGGCCTCCAGAGCTTCTGCGAGAGCTGCAACAAATGCGCGCGGGAATGCCCCTCGGGGGCGATCACCGCCGGGCCGAAGCTGATGTTCAATGGCTACGAGATCTGGAAGTCCGACAGTCAGAAATGCGCGACCTACCGCATCACCGCCAAGGGCGGGGCGATGTGCGGGCGCTGCATGAAGACTTGCCCCTGGAACCTCGAGGGACTGTTCGCCGAGCGGCCGTTCCGCTGGGCCGCAATGACCCTGCCGAAGGCGGCCCCGCTGCTGGCCCGACTCGACGACGCCGTGGGCAACGGAGGGCTGAACGAGGTCAAGAAGTGGTGGTGGGACATCGAGCTGGAAGAGGACGGCGCCTATCGTCCCAGCAGGCATCCGGTCAACCGCCGCGATCTGCAACCCGAGCTGAAGCTGCGCTACGAGGACCAGACGCTGGCGGTCTACCCCGCGCCGCTGGCGCCACACCCCTGGCCCTATCCGTTCCCGATGGACCGCGAGAAAGGCATCGAGGCCTATCAGGCGATGGTCACCGCCCGCGAGTACAAGCTGCGGCTCGAACAGGGGCGGACCGACCATTTGCACGAGTATCGCGTCCCCGGGGATGCGCCGGTGATCCGGGTGGAGGTGGCCGAGGCCCAGGCGATGACCGGGGATGTGAGCCGATACGAATTCCGCAGCCTAGACGGTTCGGACCTGCCGGAATGGACGGCCGGGGCGCATCTCGACATCGTGGTCGCGCCGGAGTTCCTGCGGCAATATTCGATGAGCGGCGATCCCGCCGATCGCACGCGCTACCAGATCGCCGTGCTGCGCGAGGACGCGGGGCGGGGCGGCTCGAAGCTGATGCACCGGATCTTCACGCCGGGGCGAAAGATCTTCATCTCGCGGCCGATCAACCACTTCCCCCTGGAGGAGTCTGCGCCGATGTCGCTGCTCATGGGCGGCGGCATCGGGATCACGCCGATGATCGCCTTCGCGCATCGCCTGCATGCCCTCGGCCGGGATTTCGCATTGCACTACTCCTGTTCGCGGCGGGCAGGCGCGGGGTTCCTCGACGATCTTTCGGCGATGCCCTGGGCCGGGAAGGTGCACCTGCATTTTTCCGACGAAGGAACACGCGCGGACCTGGATGCGATCATGGGCCGCTATGCGCAGGGCTGGCACGTCTACACCTGCGGGCCCGAGCGCTACATGCAGGGGGTGATGCAGGCCGCCGAGCGCGCCGGATTCCCCGAGGAGGCGCGGCATCTGGAATATTTCTCGGTCCCCGAGCAGCCCGACTATGAGAACCACCCCTTTGCCCTGCGGCTGAAGGACGGGCGCGTGTTGCAGGTGCCCGAGGATCGCAGCGCCGCGGAGGTCCTGCAGGCGGCGGGGATCCCGATCGACCTCAAGTGCGACGACGGCATCTGCGGGGTGTGCAAGTGCGGGGTCCGGGCGGGGGAGGTCGAGCACCGCGACTTCGTCCTGTCGAAGGCACAAAGAGAGGGCGCGATGATCACCTGCCAGAGCCGCGCCGCGACACCGGGCGGGGTGATCGAGCTGGACCTGTGAGCGCGGGCCGGACTGCGGGGTGCCCCAGCGGGCCCCGCCGCCCGGCAGGTCACGTGCCGTCCAACCGCTTGAGCAGCTCCCGCAATTTTCGCGCGTCGCGTTTTCCGAGGCGCTGCTCGAGCGCGGCCTCGTAGTCCTGCGCCGCGCGGGACAGATGGCGAAAGGCCTCCTGCCCGGGCGGGCGCAGCGACAGCCGTTCGCTGCGCCTGTCGTCCGGACTGGTGATGCGCGAGAGGAATCGCTTCTCCTCCAGCGCACGGACCGCGCGCGAGACCTTTGTCTTGTGGATCGAGGCGCTTTCCGAGATCTCCTTGGCGCTCATGTCGCCGTGGCGGCCCAGGTGGAACAGCACCCGCCATTCGGTCCGAAGCATCCCGTAGCGTTCGCGGTAATTCCTTGAAAACACGTCACTCTGCGCTTCGGCGGCCTGGTTGAGGAGGTAGGGCGTGAAGCTGGAAAGCTCGAAAATATCATCGCTTTCTCGGGTTTGTGCCAATTTCTTCATCACCTCAAGAATCCCTCTTGTTAGTTACAAAAGTAACTAACAACATGTCATCAATACGTCGAGGGAGGACTTCGGAGATGAATGACCTGAGCAAGATCTCGGGCCTGACGCGCGCCGCGGGTATCACCGCGCTGCATGAGGGCTACATGCCCGGTTTCGGCAATGATTTCGAAACCGAGGCGCTGCCGGGCGCGCTGCCCGACGGAATGAACTCGCCCCAGCGTTGCGCCTACGGTCTCTACGGCGAGCAGCTCTCCGGCACCGCCTTCACCGCGCCGAGCCACCAGAACGAGCGCACCTGGTGCTACCGCATTCGCCCGGCGGTGAAGCATGTCGGCCGCTTCGCGAAGATCGACGTGCCCTACTGGCAGTCCGCGCCCAACGTCGATCCGGACGTGATCAGCCTCGGCCAATACCGCTGGGATCCGGTGCCGCATTCGCAGGAGAGCCTGACTTGGCTGACCGGCATGCGCACCATGACCACGGCGGGCGACGTCTACACGCAGGTCGGCATGGCCAGCCACATCTACCTCGTCACCGCCTCGATGGAAGACGAGTACTTCTTCTCCGCCGACAGCGAGCTCTTGGTGGTGCCGCAGGAGGGCCGGCTGCGCTTCTGCACCGAGCTCGGGGTGATCGACCTCGAACCGAAGGAGATCGCCATCCTGCCGCGCGGCCTCGTGTACCGGGTTGAACTGATCGACGGGCCGGCGCGCGGCTTCGTCTGCGAGAACTACGGCCAGAAGTTCGACCTGCCGGGGCGCGGTCCGATCGGTGCGAACTGCATGGCCAACCGCCGCGACTTCAAGACGCCGGTCGCCGCCTTCGAGGACCGTGACGCCAAGAGCCGGGTGGTGATCAAGTGGCAGGGCCAGTTCCATGAGACCTGGATCGGGCATTCACCGCTCGACGTGGTGGCATGGCACGGCAACTACGCGCCGGTGAAATACGACCTGCGCACCTATTGCCCGGTCGGTGCGATCCTCTTCGATCACCCCGACCCGTCGATCTTCACCGTGCTGACCGCGCCCTCGGGCGTCGAGGGCACCGCAAACATCGACTTCGTGCTGTTCCGCGAGCGCTGGATGGTGGCCGAGAACACCTTCCGCCCGCCGTGGTACCACAAGAACGTCATGTCCGAGCTGATGGGCAACATCTACGGCGAGTATGACGCCAAACCGCAGGGCTTCGTGCCGGGGGGCATGAGCCTCCACAACATGATGCTGCCGCACGGCCCGGACAACGAGGCCTTCGAGAAGGCCAGCTTCGGCGAGCTGAAGCCGGGCAAGCTCGACAACACGATGAGCTTCATGTTCGAGACCCGCTTCCCGCAGCACCTGACGCGCTTTGCCGCGGCGGAGGCGCCGCTGCAGGACGATTACATCGACTGCTGGGACAGCCTGAAGAAGCGCTTCGACGGCACGCCGGAGGGCAATTGGGACTGAGCTGCCGCTTGCAAGGGGGAGGGGGCGCTGCCCCCTCTTGGCCTGCGGCCAATTCACCCCCGGCGTATTTGAAAAGAGAAGAAGGGGCGGGCGGCCCCAAGAGAACGCGCCCGGAAGGACGAGAATGAGCTTGATGACGAGCTGGGTCGACGGGGCGAACGAGCCCGGCTGCGACTTCCCGCTGAACAACCTGCCCTACGGGGTCTTCGATGATGGGCAAGGCGCGCGCATGGGCGTGGCGATCGGGGACTTTGTGCTCGACGTGGGCGCGGTGGAGCACGGGCTGGACCCGGCGCTTTTCGCCGCGCCGTCGTGGAACGCGGTGATGGCGGCGGGGCCAGAAGTCTGGGCGGCGCTGCGCGCGCGGCTGACCGAACTGCTGGGCGACGAGACGAATCGCGCCGCCGTGGAGCCACATCTGGTGCCGCTGGCGGGGGTTTCACTGCTGATGCCCTTCTCGGTCAGCGAGTACACCGATTTCTACGCCGCCAAGAACCACGCGTTCAACGTCGGTACCATGTTCCGGGGGCCGGAGAACGCGCTGCCGCCGAACTGGCTGTCGATCCCCATCGGCTACAACGGCCGGGCGTCTTCGGTGGTGGTCTCTGGCACGGAGGTCATCCGCCCCTGGGGGCAGCTGAAGCTGCCGGACGCCGATCTGCCTGTGTTTGAGCCCTGCCGCCGCTTCGATCTGGAGCTGGAGATGGGCGCTATCGTAGGCACGCCGTCGCAGGGCATGGTCTCGGTGGCGCAGGCGGACGAGATGATCTTCGGCTACGTGCTGCTCAACGACTGGTCGGCGCGCGACATCCAGGCTTGGGAGTACCAGCCGCTCGGCCCGTTCCAGTCGAAGGCCACCGCCACCACGATCAGCCCCTGGATCGTCACCGCCGCAGCGCTGGCGCCGTTCCGCACCTCGACACCCGAGCGCGAGCGCGAGCTGCTGCCCTACCTGCGCGAGCCGGGGCCGATGCTCTACGACATCGACCTCGAGGTGGCGCTGGCCCCGGAGGGGGGCGAGGAGTCGGTGATCGCCCGCACCAACTATGCCGAGATGTACTACTCGGCGGCGCAGCAGCTCTGCCATCACACCACCAGCGGCTGCGCCATGCGCACGGGCGACCTGCTGGGCTCGGGGACAATCTCGGGCGCGACGCCCGGCAGCCGCGGCTCGCTCTTGGAGATGAGCTGGGGCGGCAAGGAGCCGGTCGAGCTTCCCGGCGGCGCGACGCGCAGCTTCCTCGAGGACGGCGACACTCTGACCCTGCGCGGCGCGGCGCAGGGCGACGGCTATCGCATCGGCTTCGGCGCCTGCACGGGCAAGGTTCTGCCCGCCGTGCCGCAGCCCAGTTGGACCAAGGACTGAAGGAGGCTCTCATGGCCAAGGCATTCGCGTCGCAAGGCGACATGGAAGAAAAGAAGATCAGCTTCACGCAGGTGGGCGAGGGGCTCTATGCCTTCACCGCCGAGGGTGACCCCAACACCGGCGTCATCATCGGCGACGAGAGCGTGATGATCGTCGAGGCGCAGGCCACCCCGCGGCTGGCGCGCAAGGTCATCGAGTGCGTGCGCTCTGTCACCGACAAGCCGATCAGCCACCTGGTGCTGACGCATTATCATGCGGTTCGGGTGCTCGGCGCCTCGGCCTATGGCGCGCGCGAGATCATCATGTCCGATACCGCCGCCGCCATGGTGGAAGAGCGCGGGCAGGAAGATTGGGACAGCGAGTTCGGCCGTTTCCCGCGGCTGTTCCAGGGGCATGAGGAAATCCCCGGTCTGACCCGTCCGACCACCACCTTCAGCGACCGGATGACCGTCTATCTCGGCAAGCGCCGGGTCGACATCATGCATCTCGGCCGCGCCCATACCGCCGGCGACGCGGTGATCTGGGTGCCTGACCAGGAGGTGATGTTCACCGGCGACATCGTCGAGTTCCACTCGGCCTGCTACTGCGGCGACGGTCATTTCGCCGACTGGCCCGATACGCTGGCCAATATCGCCGCCTTCGAGCCCAAGGCCATCGCGCCGGGCCGGGGCGATGCGCTGGTGGGCGAGGCGCAGGTGATGCAGGCGCTGGAGAACACCGCCGATTTCGTGCGCTCGACCTACAAGCCCGTCGCCCGTGTCGTGGCCCGAGGCGGCACGCTCAAGGAGGCCTGGGACGCGGTGCGCGCCGAGTGCGATCCGAAGTTCGCCGATTACGCCATCTACGAACATTGCCTGCCGTTCAACGTCGGCCGTGCCTACGACGAGGCCCGCGGCATCGACACCCCCCGCGTCTGGACCGCCGAGCGCGATCAGCAGATGTGGGCCGACCTGCAGGGCTGAGCGCCCGTCGGCGCGGGGTGCCGCGCCGGACACGATACGAGACGATCCGCGTGCGGCCCGGCGGAGGAGCCGGACCGCACGCATGAGGGAGGAGAGACCATGCCAGCATACAGCTACGCCCCGCAGCCCTTCGTGCGCCCGCCCGAGCTTGACGGCGGCACCACCGGCGCGCCGGTGGCCATCGTCGGGGCGGGCCCCATCGGGCTGGCGATGGCGATCGATCTGGCGCTGCAGGGCATCCGCTCGGTGGTGCTTGATGACAACAACGTCGTCTCGGTCGGCAGCCGGGCGATCTGCTGGGCCAAGCGCACGCTCGAGATCTTCGACCGGCTGGGCGTCGGCGAGCGCATGCTGGAAAAGGGCGTGACCTGGAAGGTGGGGCGGCTGTTCCACGGCGACGAGGAAGTCTACAGCTTTGATCTGCTGCCCGAGGACGGCCACAAATACCCGGCCTTCATCAACCTCCAGCAATACTACGTCGAGCAATATCTGCTCGAGCGGGCTCGCGAATTTCCCGAGCTGATCGACATCCGCTTTTTGTCGAAGGTGGTGGACCATGCGGCGTGCGTGGATGGGGTGAGGCTGACCGTCGAGACCCCCGAGGGCACCTACGAGCTGGCAGCGGACTGGCTGCTGGCCTGCGACGGGGCGAAATCGGCGACGCGCGAGCGCATGGGGCTCGACTTCTCCGGCCAGACCTTCGAGGAGCAGTTTCTCATCGCCGATATCGAGATGGACGAGAGCCCCTTCGGCGATCACGGCATCGCCGAGCGCTGGTTCTGGTTCGATCCGACCTTCCATCCCGGCAAGTCGGCACTGCTGCACGCGCAGCCCGACAATATCTACCGCATCGACCTGCAGCTCGACCTCGGCGCGGATGCCAAGGTGGAAGCCAGCGAGGCGATGGTCATCCCGCGCATCAGGGCGATCGTCGGGGACAAGCCGTTCCGGCTCGACTGGCTGTCGGTCTACAAGTTCCGTTGCATCAAGCTCGACCGCTTCGTGCATGGCCGCGTGGCGTTTGTCGGCGACAGCGCCCACGTCGTCAGTCCTTTCGGCGCGCGCGGCGGCAATGGCGGCATCCAGGACGTCGACAACCTCGGCTGGAAGCTGGCCGCGGTGCTGAAGGGCGAGGCCGACGAGGCGCTGATCGAGAGCTACCACGAGGAGCGCTCGCACGGCTCGGCGGAGAACATCCTCAACTCCGCCCGCTCGACCAACTTCATGACGCCGAAGACCGAGATCGAGGCGCTGTTCCGCCGCGAGACGCTGCGCATGGCCCACGACCAGCCCTTTGCGCGGCGGCTGATCAACTCGGGGCGGCTGTCCGTGCCCTGCTCGCTGGAGGGGTTTGCGCTGCAGACACCCGGGGAGGGGCTGGTGCGCCCGGGCCAGCCGATGGTGGATGCGCCGCTGGGCAATGGCTGGTTGCTGCCGCTTGTTCAGGGCGACTTCACGCTGGTCGGCTTCGGCGAGATCGAGCTGCCGGATGGGGGCGTGCGGCGTATCGGGATTGGGCAGTCCGGCAAGGGCTACCCCACCCACGACGACCGCGCGGGATATGCGCTGCAGCGCTACGGCACGGGAGTTGCCTACCTCGTGCGGCCCGACGGCCACGCGGCGGCGGTGTTCCACGGCGAGGTCAACGAGCCCGCACTGAAGGAGGCGCTGGCCCGCGCCATGGGCCGCAGCTGCGAAAGGGAGATGGCGTGATGCGTCAGGTGTACGACATGGGGCTGGGTTCCCGCGGCGACGAGGCCTACGAGGCGCTGATGGTGGCGCACGAGGGACTGGACGAGGCGCAGAGCCACGCGCTCAACGTTAGGATCGTGCTGCTGCTCGCCAACCGTTTCGGCGACGTGGACGAGCTGAAGACGATCCTCGCGACGGCCCGCTCCTATGCCTGAGGCGGTGCTCTACGACTACTGGCGCTCGACCGCGAGTTGGCGGGTGCGGATCGCGCTCAACCTCGCGGGGCTCGACTGGCAGAGCCGGCCGGTCGACTTGCTCGCCGGGGATCAGCGCGGTGCGGAGCATCTGGCGCTGAATCCTCAAGGCCTCGTGCCGGTGCTGGACATCGACGGGCTGCGGCTGACGCAGAGCCTTGCCATCCTCGACTTCCTCGAGGAGACCGGGCGCGTCTCGCTGCGCCCCTCCGACCCGGCACAGGCCGCGCGGATGCGGGCCATCGCGCAGGCCATCGCCTGCGACCTGCATCCGGTCTGCAACTTGCGCGTCGCGGCCCATGCCGCCGCGCTGACCGGGCTGGAAGACACCCGCGGCGACTGGATGCGCCACTTCATCCGTCCCGGGCTGGAGGCAGTGGAGGCGCTGCTCGACGAGACCGGCCCCTACTGCATCGGGGCGGAGCTGACACAGGCCGACCTGTGCCTGATCCCGCAACTCTACAACGCCGCGCGCTGGGGCGTGGAGACCGCTGACCTGCCGCGCATCACCCGCGTCGCGCGGGCTTGCGCAGGGTTCGACGCCTTCCGCCGGGCCGAACCCGAGGCGATGCAGCCCGCAACCATCTGAGATTTCACCGGGTCCGGGCGGAGGAGCCCGTGGCCCCGCAAGGGAGGATCCCCCATGACGTTCCAAACGACGCTCAAGAAAACGGGTCTCGCGGCCCTCGCCCTGCTGGCACTGTCCGGCGTGGCGCAGGCCAAGGACGTGCAGCTGGCGCTGTCGAGCTGGCTGCCGCCGCGCCATCCGATCGTGGTCAAAGCGATCAAGCCTTGGGCCGAGAAGGTAGAAGAGGTAACCGAAGGCCGCGTCTCGGTGCGCGTGCTGGGCAAGCCGCTGGGCAGCCCGCCGGCGCATTTCGACATGGCCCGTGACGGCGTGGCTGACATAACCTACGGGCTGCACAGTTTCACCCAGGACGACCGCTTTGGCGGCTCGCAGCTGGGGCAGTTCTCCTTCCTCGGCGATGACGCGGTTGCCGCCTCCAAGGCGTTCTGGACCGTCTACACCGAGGATCTGAACGCGCGCGAGGAACACGCCGGCACCCACCTGCTCGGCCTCTTCATGCACGGGCCGGGGCTGCTGCACAACAACCTGCGCAAGATCGAGACCCCTGCCGACCTTGAAGGCATGAAGATCCGCGTGCCCGGCGGTTATATCGCGGGCCTGACCGAAGACTTGGGCGCGACGCCGCTCTTCATGTCCTCGCCCGAGGTCTACGAGAAGCTCTCGCGCGGGGTGATCGACGGGGTGGCCTTCACCTACGAGGCGCTCACGGCGTTCAAGCTGACGGATGACATCAAGTACTCGATGACCGTGCCGGGTGGGCTCTACAACACCAGCTGGTTTTTGGTGATGGACGAGGACAAATGGGACGAGATCTCGCCCGAGGACCAGCAGGCGATCGACGCGATCTCCGGCGAGGCCTTTGCCGAGTTGGTGGGGCAGGCCTGGAACGACGCCGACGATGCCGCGAAGGAGAAGATCGACGCGGCGGGGATCGAGCTCTACGCCGCCTCTGCGCCGGTTCTCGATGCGGTGAAGACCGCCGCCGCGCAGCACGAAAAGGCCTGGGCGGAAAGCCTGCCCGAGGGCGAGGACGGCACCGCGGCGCTGGCGCGCTTCCGCGAGATGACCGGCGTCGACATGTCGGCGGCGCAATGATCGCCAAGCGGTTCGAAACGATCCTCCTGGGGCTGGCGGCAACCTTGCTGCTGGCCCTGATGGCGGTGACCGGGATCGACGTGGTGGGCCGCTACCTGCTCAACGCGCCGCTCTCGGGTGCCTTCGAGATGACCGAGCTGATGCTCGGCGCGCTGGTCTTCGTGGCGCTGCCGCTGGTCAGCCGTGCCGGGGCGCATGTGGAGGTCGATCTGCTGGTCGGCGCGCTGCCCCGCGCGGTGCAGAGGGCGCTCGGCCTCTTCGCCGCAACGGTCTCGGCGCTCGTGCTGTGCTGGTTTGCCTGGACCCTCTTCGGCCTGATGCTCGATCAGTGGCACGAGGGCGCGCGCTCGGTTTCGCTGGGCGTGCCGCTCGCCCCCTTTGCCGCGCTGGGGGGCGTCGCCTGCCTCGCCTCGGCGCTTTTCGGACTGCTGCGAGAATTCTCCCATGACTGAATCGATCATCGCCATCGTCATCCTGTTGGCGCTGGTCTTCGCCCGCGTGCCCATCGCCTTTGCCATGGCGCTGGTCGGCGGCGTCGGCTTTGCCTGGCTGCGCGGCTGGGAGCCCGCAGGGGCGATGGTCGGCGCCGCGGTCTTCGAGACCGGGCTGAGCTACTCGCTCTCGGTGGTGCCTCTGTTCATCTTCATGGGCAACGTGCTGGCCGGCTCGGGCATCGCGCAGGGGCTGTTTGCCGGGGCCGACCGGGTGTTCGGCCGGATGCGCGGCGGGCTGGCGCTGGCGGCGGTGCTCTCCTGCGGCGGCTTCTCGGCGGTCTCGGGCTCGTCGCTGGCGACCGCCGCCACCATGAGCCGCGTTGCCATGCCGCCCATGCGCCGCTTCGGCTATGCCGACAGCCTCGCGGCGGGCTCGATCGCCGCGGGGGGCACGCTGGGTATCCTCATCCCGCCCTCGGTGATCATGATCATCTACGGGCTGCTGACCGAGAGCGACATCGGCAAGCTCTTCATCGCGGGGCTGCTGCCGGGGGCGATTGGCATCGTCTTCTACCTGATCGCGGTGATGGTCGCGGTGCGCCTCGATCCCTCGCTGGCACCCGAGGCCGGCAGCTCGCAGCCGATGAGCCGTCGCGACAAGATGGGGGTCGCGGGCACGCTGGGCCTGTTTCTCTTTATCATGGTCGGCATCTACGGCGGCTTCTTCACCCCGATCGAGGCCGCGGGCATGGGGGCCATCGCCTCGCTTGGCCTCGCGCTGGCGATGCGGGCGCTCGACTGGAAAGGCTTCGTCTCGGCCTGTCGCGAGACGGTGCTGGCCTCGGCAATGATCTTCGCGATCATCATCGGCGCAGAGATCTTCTCGGCCTTCGTCAACTTCGCCGGGTTGCCCGACGCGCTTGTCGACTTGATCTACGATGCCGAGGTCAGCCCCTGGACGGTGATCTGGATCATGGTGGGCATCTACCTGCTGATGGGCTGCGTCTTCGAAAGCCTGTCGATGATCCTGCTCACGGTCCCGGTGTTCTACCCGATCGTCGCGCAGCTCGATTTTGGCACCGGCCCGCTCGCCGACCCCGAGGCGCTGCTGATCTGGTTCGCCGTGGTCGTCGTGGTGGTCACCGAGGTGAGCCTGATCACCCCGCCGGTGGGGATGAACGTCTTCGTGCTGCGCTCGGTGATGCCGGACATCGCGCTCTCGACCATCTTCCGAGGCATCATCCCGTTCTGGCTCGCGGATCTCGTGCGGCTGGCGCTGCTGGTGCTGGTGCCGTGGATTTCGCTATGTCTGCTGTGACGAAGCACACCGGGGGATCCATGACCGACAGCACCAGCGACCATACGACGCTCGCACCGACCACCCAGTCGCTGCCCATCGCGCTCATCCGCGCACGCGAGACGCTGCTGCGCGAGCTGCGCCCGATGCTGGCCGAGGCCGGGGTGAGCGAGCCGCAGTGGCGCATCCTGCGCGTGCTGATCGAGAGCGGCCCCTGCTCCGTGCAGGGGCTGGCCGAGACCGCCTGCCTGCAACCCGCCTCGGTCTCGCGCATCCTGCAGTCGATGGTCGAGCGGGCGCTGGTCGAACGGGTGCAGGACCGCGTGAACCGCAGGCGACAGGTGGTCTCGGTCACCGACGAGGGCCGGGCCCTGGTGGCGAGGTTCAGCCCGGTCTCGCGCGGAATTACCGACGCCTTTGCCGAGAGGTTCGGTGCCGAACGCTACCAGCAGCTGATCGCGCTTCTCGATGCCTTCATCTCGGATTGCGACGGGCCGACCGCCGATTGAGCCGTGCAGGCGTGAACGGGCGACGCGGACGGGCGATCATCCCTGAGGCGCAAGAGCGCTTCGGCGGAACGGCCTGTTCGCCGTCTCGAAAGACTAGAGCTCGATTTCGACCTTTCCGCGCGGGTTCGAGCAGCAGGCCAGGAAATAGCCCTCTTCGATCTCGTCCTCGGTGATGCCGCCATTGTGGACCATATAAACGTCCCCGGAGATCTTCTTCGTCTTGCAGGTGCCGCAGACGCCGAAGGTGCAGCCGGTCGGGATCGCGATCCCGGCCTGTCGGGCCACGGCCAGAACAGTTTCCGTTTCGGCACAGGATTGCTTCAGGCCAGAGCGGCTGAAGGTGACCTCTGCCATGATGTCCTCGTCGGGCAGATCGTCGTCGGGCACTGGTGCCTCGACGTGCTGCGGTCCCGGAATGGCAGGCGCGTGGAAGCTCTCCTGATGGTAGTGATCCATGTCGAAGCCGAGGCCCGCCAGAGCCTCGCGCACAGATTGCATGAAAGACTCCGGGCCGCAGCAGAAGACTTCGCGCTCGAGGTAGTCGGGTGCCATCAGGCCAAGCATGAGCTGGTTGAGGCGCCCCTGGTAGCCGGTCCAGGGCTGGTAGCGGTCCGGCGCGCTCACCACCCATTTCAGGTCGAGGCCGGCGATCCGCGTCGCCATATGCTCCAGACGGCGCTTGAAGATGATCTCCGAGGGCCGCCGCGCGCAGTTCACGAAGACGATGTCGCAATGGCTGCCGAGGTCGTAGATCTCGGTCGTCATCGACATCATCGGGGTGATGCCCGTCCCGGCTGAAATGAAGAGATACTTCTTGGCCGTGTGGTTGGCCGCGGTGAAATGGCCGGCGGGGCCATTTGCCTTGACCTTCATGCCGGGCCGGAGCGTGTCGATGATCCATCGCACCCCGATGGAGTCCGGCTGGGCCTTGATCGTCACCGTGAGCGACTTCGGGCGCGACGGTGAGGAGGAGATGGTGAAGGTCCGGTAGAGCGGGCCGCCCGGCACCGGCAGCTCCAGCGTCAGAAACTGGCCGGCATCGAACTCGAACGGCCGGCCGGAGGGGGCCTGGAAGCAGACGGTGACGACATTCTCGGATTCGGGCAGGATCGACACGCACTCCAGCGGTTCGTCGTCGGTCCAGTGGCCAAGGGGGGCAGGGCTTGAATTCACCATATCACGTCACTCCGCGGCCTGGGCGATGGGGGTATATGCGCTGCGCATCCGGTCGAGATACCAGCTGACGAACTGTAGCACGCCGTCTTCATGCGTGGCCGAATAAGGACCGGGCTCGTAGGCGGGCGAGTTGATGCCCTGCTGGTTGTCCTCGACGACGCGGCGGTCCTCGTCATTGGTGTGTTCCCAGACGCGGATCAGGTTCTCGAGATCGTAGTCCACGCCCTCGACCGCATCCTTGTGGACGAGCCAGGTGGTCTGCACCTCGGTCTCCTGCGGTCCGATGGGGGTCACGCGGAAGGTGATGGAGTGATCGGTCAGGAAGTGGTTCCAGGTGGTCGGATAGTGGAACAGCAGCAGCGCTCCGGCATCGAGCACGGGCACATGGCCGAGCCGTTTCTGCACGGCGATCTTGCCACTCACCGTGTAGCTCTGTGCCCCGTCGAGCAGCGGCATGCGGGCCACGCGGTACTGGCCATCGCCACCGACCTTGAAGCGCGACGGGGCGCCGGCGGCCTCGAGCCGGTTGAAGTGGCTCTCGACCTTCTCGGGGAAGGTGCCGTCGGGGCTGACGCCGGTGATCGAGGGATCCTCGGGATAGGTCAGGCACAGGTCGGGGTGGTTGCCGGCGCAGTGGTAGCACTCGCGGTTGTTTTCCCAGACCAGCTTCCAGTTGCCCTTCTCGATGATCGTCGACTGGTGCGCGACCTTGGCATTGGAAAGATCGTGCACGCCCAGGTAGGGGCGCACGGTCTCGGCGAAGGCGTCGAAATCCGGGGCCTCGTCGACAAGGCAGATATAGACCAGCCCCGAAAGCTCGCGGCAGTGCACCGGCTTCAGCCCGTGTTTCGAGGCGTCGAAATCGGCGGCCATGTCGCGGGCCCAGATCAGACGGCCATCGAGGTCGTAGGTCCATTGGTGATAGGGGCAGGTCAGCTTGGCGACATTGCCCTTGCTAGCGGAGCAGAGGATCGAACCACGATGGCGGCAGGAGTTGTGGAAGCCGCGGATCTCGCCCTTGGCGTCGCGCAGCACGATCACGTCAAAAGCGCCGACCTTCAGACGCTGGTAGCTGCCGGACTTGCCGAGCATGCAGGCCGGAAAGGCATAGAGCCAGTCGCGGTAGAAAATCGCCTGCAGGTCCGCCTCGAAGATCTCGGGGTCACCGTAGAACGGCTGCCGAAGACCATGTCCGGGCCGGTGCTGGTGGAGCAGTTCGGAAAGCGGGGCGGTCTGGCTGGCCATCTTGAATCTCCTGCCGGGGGAGTGAGTTTCGCGCCACAAAGCCACTGCGCTGCTCACCTGGCAATTGGCAAAAAATTCATCTGAGATTAGCCTTAGTAAACTCACTGCCACCATGATCCAACTGCGACTCTTGCCAGACAAAAGCGACCTGACGATATGCGAAAGCCCTATGATCTACCGTCTTTAGGCGACCTGGCCTGTTTTGAATCGGCCGCCCGGAATCTGAGCTTCAAGCAGGCTTCGGCCGAGATGAACGTTACCCCTGCTGCGGTCAGTCACCGGATCAAGGCGCTCGAGCAGGATCTGGGCCAGCCATTGTTCACGCGGCAGTATCGGGGCGTGGAGCTGACAGAGGCGGGGGCCTTGCTGTTCGTGTCGCTGCAGCGGGGATTCGAGGGGATCTCCGACAGCGTCGCGCGCATCCGCAACCGCCGGGATCGCACCGCGGTCTCGATCGCGGCGACGACCGCGATGAGCGGCCTTTGGCTGACTCCGCGGCTGGCGGCTTTCTGGAAGGCGCATCCCGGGGTCGCGATCTCGCAGGTCATCGAGGACAGCGGTCGGGTGACCGGCGTGGACCTCAGCATCCACTACGGCGATCCCGACCGGGAGGACGACGAGACCCGGCTGCTGTTTCGCGACCGGATCCTTGCCCTCGGAAGCATGCAGTTCGCAGAGACCCATAGGATCGCGAAGGTCGCCGATCTATCCGAGGTGCCGTTGATCCGCATTCACTCGGGGGCGAACGAATGGACCGGCTGGCACGAATGGTTCGCCTCGCTCGGTCGGCCCGGGCCGACGGGTCCGGAGTTCGCGCTCAACAACTACCTGATCGGCCTCAAGGCGGCGGAGGATGGCATCGGCGCGGTGCTGGGGTGGGAAGGATTGCTGCACGGATATCTCGAAAGCCATCGCCTCGTGCAATTGGTGCCAGAGGCGATGGAGTCGCCCTATCCCTTCTATCTGCGGATCCATGCGGGCGCTTCGGCCAACGCGCGGCTGTTCGCTGACTGGCTCGCGGAGCAGGAGGGTTAGGGGCCTCCGCACGCAGCCCCGAAAACTGAAACGCCGGCGGGGTGTCCCGCCGGCGTTGTCTTTCTCAGGTGAGCCGGCAGATCAGCTGCGCGGCTTGCTGTTCTCCGGATCGTAGAGCGGCGCGTAGCCGATGCCGGCGACCTCGACCTCGAAGGGCTCGTCGAAATAGGTCACCTGCAGCTTGCGCCCGACCTGGCAGTAGTCCCAGGGCAGGTAGGCCAGCATGATGTTCTTTCCGATGCTGGGGCCGAAGGCCTGCGAGGTGGTGTAGGAACGGCGGCCGAGCTCGTCGACCAGCACTTTCCCGGTTTCGGGGTCCATGACCGGCATGGTGTTGACCGGGTAGCGGGCGACACCCTTGCTGTCGAGGTTGTCGTTCATCACCAGCGTGCAGAGCATCGCGGGCTGGTGCTCGCGGGCGCGGAACTCGACGTGCTTCTCCTTGCCGCGGAAGTCGGCCTCCTTGACCTTCGGACGCGAAAGGTCGGCCTCGTAGAGGTTGTACTGCGTGTGCAGGTCGGCGTTCTGCAGGCGCAGCGACTTCTCGAGGCGGCGCGAGTTGGCGTAGGTCTCGACACCCACCGCCATGACACCCGTCGAGCGCAGCGCGTCCCAGACGGCAAGACCGTCTTCGTAGGGCATGTGCAGTTCCCATCCCTGTTCGCCGACGTAGGAGATGCGGAAGGCGGTGACGGTCTTGCCGGCGATCTCGATCGGCTTGATGGCCGCGAAGGGGAAGTTCTCGATATCGAGGCCGGCCGGATCCGCGACCACCTTCTTGAGGTTCTCGCGGGCGTTCGGGCCCCAGATGCCGATGGTGGTGAAACTCTCGGTGACGTCGGTGATGGTGACGTCGAAGCCTTTGTCCATCGCGGTGCGCTTCATGTACTCGAGGTCGCGCGGGCCGGCGTCGGCACCGTTCACCAGGCGGCAGCGGTCGCCCATGCGGAAGACGGTGAAGTCCGCCCGCACGTTGCCCTCGTCGTCGAGCATGTGGGTGTAGATGCCCTTGCCGACCATGTTGTCGCCGCCGATCTTCGCGGCGCAGAGCCATTCCATCAGCGCCACGTGATCCGGGCCCTCGATGTCGGTCATGTGGAAGTGCGACAGGTTGATGATGCCGCAATCGGCGCTCATCTCCAGCTGCTCGGCGTTGGACACGCGCCAGAAGTGGCGGTTGTCCCACTCGTTCTCGCGCACCGGAACTTGATCGGCGTATTTCTCCAGCAGGTGCTCGTTGGCCGCATAGCCATGCGCACGCTCCCAGCCGCCGAGTTCCATGAAGTAGCCACCCAGCTCGACCTCGCGCTCGTAGAAGGGCGAGCGGCGGATGCCACGGGCGTTGCCGAAGGGCTCACGCGGATGGACGGGCGGGTTGTAGATTTTCGCGGCGGTTTCCTCGCAGCGACCCCAGATGAAGTCCTCTTTCAGTTGGAAGTCCTGGAAGCGCGAATAGTCGATCGCGTGGTGGTCGATGTGGGTGCGCCCGTCGGTCATCCAGTCGGCGATGAGCTTGCCCATGCCGGGGCCGTCCTTGACCCAGATCGCCACGGCGTACCACAGGCCGCGCAGCTTGCGGCTTTCGCCCATCGACGGGCCGCCATCGGTGGTGGTCTGCAGCAGGCCGTTGAACGAGTGGCTCTCGTTGAAGCCGAGCTCGGCGAGGATCGGGGTCAGTTCCATGGCCTTTTCGAGCGGCTCGATGACGTCTTCCAGCACGAGGTCGCGCATCGACGGCCCGAGGCGCGCCTGGCCCTTCTCGAGGATGTCGCGCGGATGCACCATCCGCACGTCCTTCTCGTAGTAGTAGCCCCATTCCATCTGGCCACCCTCGGTGGTCGCGGGATCGCCGGTGTCACGCATGTAGGCCGAGTTGCCCTGGTCGCGCAGCAGCGGACGGCCGATCTCGAGGCCGGTGCCGGCGAACTCGTCGTAGGGTCCGAAGAAGGTCAGCGGGTGATCTACCGGCATGACCGGCAGGTCTTCGCCCGCCATTGCGGCGATCAGGCGGCCCCAAAGGCCGGCACAGACCACGACGTGATCGGCCATGATGGTCCCGCGCGAGGTCTTCACGCCCGTCACGCGGCCGTTCTCGGTGAGCAGCTCCAGCGCCGGGGTGTTGGCAAAGGCCTTGAGCTTGCCGGATTTCTCGGCCTGATCGACCAGCTTGCCGGCGACGGTCTGCGAGCGCGGAATGACGAGGCCCGCATCCGGGTCCCACATCGCGCCCTGGATCTGATCCTCTTCGAGAAGCGGGAATTTCTCCTTGGCCTCGGCAGCGGAGATCATCCGCACGTTGGTGCCAAAGGCACGGCCCGAGTCGCAGCGGCGCTTGAGCTCTTCCATGCGCTGATCGTCACCGACGCGCGCCACCTCGAGACCACCGATGCGCGAGTAGTGGCCCATTTTCTCGTAGAAATCGACCGAGTACATGGTCGCCCAGGTGCTCAGCAGATCGTGGCTGGTGCAGTAGCAGAAGTCCGAGGCGTGGCCGGTCGAACCGATGTCGGTGGGGATGCCGGACTTGTCGATGCCGACGATATTGTCCCAGCCGCGCTCTACCAGGTGGTGGGCGACCGAGGCGCCGACGATGCCGCCGAGACCGACGATGACGACATTCGCGCGTTCAGGAAAGGAAGACATGGGTGCAGTCCGCTTGTTCGAGGGGAGTACGCAAGTGATAGGGCTTGGCGCGGCGCGCTGATGGCGCCGAACCGGCATTCACCGCGCGGAAAACGACCGTCTTCCGCGCGAAAGGGAAGTCAGAGCTGACGCTCAAGTTCCGGCAGCACATCGAAAAGGTCGCCGACCAGACCGTAGTCCGCAACCTGGAAGATCGGTGCATCCTCGTCGGTGTTGATCGCGACGATGATCTTGCTGTCCTTCATGCCTGCAAGGTGCTGGATCGCCCCGGAGATCCCGCAGGCGACGTAGAGGTCGGGGGCGACGACCTTGCCGGTCTGGCCGACCTGGAAGTCGTTCGGGGCATAGCCCGCATCGACCGCCGCGCGCGAGGCGCCGACGGCGGCGCCGAGCTTGTCGGCGACCGGGTTGATCACCTCGCGGAACTTCTCTTCCGAGCCGAGCGCGCGGCCACCCGAGACGATGATCTTCGCCGAGCTCAGCTCGGGGCGGTCGCTGGACGAGAGCATGTTCTCCAGGAAGCTCGAAAGCTCGGCACCTTCGGTCCCGGCCTCGACGGCCTTGATCGGCGCGGCTGCGGCCCCGGCGGCGGCGGCGGCGAAGCCGGCGGTGCGTACGGTGAGCACCTTCTTGGCCTCGGTGCTCTGCACCACCTCGATGGCATTGCCGGCGTAGATCGGGCGCTTGAAGGTGTCGGCCGAAACGACCTCGGTGATCTCGGAGATCTGCATCACGTCGAGCAATGCGGCAACACGCGGCAGGACGTTCTTGCCGGTGGTGGTGGCCGGTGCGAGGACGGTATCGTAGCCCGCCGCGAGCCCGACGATCAGCGCCGCGCTTGCCTCGGCCAGGCGATGCTCGAGCGCATCGCTCTCGGCCAGCAGCACGCTGCGCACGCCGGTCAGTTGCGCGGCAGCCTCGGCGGCAGGGGCGGCGCCCTTGCCGGCGATCAGGATGTCGACCTCGGGGCCGATCTGCAGCGCGGCGGTCAGCGCCTTGGCGGTCTGCTCGGAAAGCGTGCCGTTGTCGTGGTCTGCGAAAAGAAGAATAGCCATGGTGTAGGGTCCCGCTCTCAGATGACGCCGGCTTCGGTCTTGAGCTTGTCGAGCAGCTCGCCGACGCTGCCCACTTTCACGCCCGCCGCCCGCGCCGCGGGCTCCTCGACGCGCAGCACCTTGAGGCGCGGCGCGGTCGATACGCCGAAGTCCTCGGCGCTCTTCTGGTCGAGCGGTTTCTTCTTGGCCTTCATGATGTTCGGCAGCGAGGCGTAGCGCGGCTCGTTGAGGCGCAGGTCGGCAGTGACGATGGCCGGAAGCGCGATCTCGATGGCCTGCAGGCCGCCGTCGACCTCGCGGGTGACCTTGGCGCGGCCCTCGCCCAGCTCCAGCGCGGAAGCAAAGGTGCCCTGGCTCCAGCCGAGCAGCGCCGCCAGCATCTGTCCGGTCTGGTTGCTGTCGTCGTCGATGGCCTGCTTGCCGAGGATGACCAGACCGGGCTCCTCCTGCGCGGCGACCGCCTTCAGCAGCTTGGCGACGGTTAGCGGCTCCACCGGGCACTCGGTGGTGATCAGGATGGCGCGGTCGGCGCCCATGGCGAGCGCGGTGCGCAGCACGTCCTGCGCCTGTGCCGGGCCGATCGATACGACGATGACCTCGTCGGCCTTGCCGGCTTCCTTGAGGCGGATCGCCTCTTCGACGGCAATCTCGTCGAACGGGTTCATCGACATCTTCACGTTGGCCAGATCGACGCCCGTGCCATCCGCCTTCACGCGGATCTTCACGTTGTAGTCGACGACCCGCTTCACCGGGACAAGCACCTTCATGTCGCTTCCTCTCTGCCGTGACCCGAGCGTCGCCGGGGATTCTTTGCCCGCGGATGCGGGGGGTTCCTGCGATCTGACCGAGAACAGGGGCGACGGCCCGGGGCCTGTCGCAAATCTCCGCCAGTGTTCATCCGACCGGGGTAGACGTCGCGTTTCGGCCTTGCAGGGGCGCGTTTGGCGAAGTCGATGCCGATTTCGTAGCGCAGAGTATTGCGACGAAACGCTGTCGAAAGACAGGACATATGCGTCACGCGGGGATGAGGGCTACGACAGCCCGCCGAAACGTCCCCGTGCAGCCCGGAGCGCCAGCATGACCCATCTCCTTGCACCGCAGAAAGCCACCTCGCGCGCGGCGTCCTCCCGGGCCATCCGGCGCGGGCCGGAGGATGCGCGCCTCTCGGTGGGGTTCATCCTGGCCAAGCGCTTCACCCTCTGCGCCTTTGCCAATTTCGTCGACGTGCTGCGGCTCGCGGCGGACGAGGGGGACCGCAGCCGTCCGATCCTCTGCACCTGGACGGTGCTCTCGGACACGATGGACGCGGTGCCTTCGAGCAGCGGCATCACGGTGCAACCCAAGGAGCGGCTCGGCGATCCGACGCGCTTTGACTATATCGTCGTGGTGGGCGGGCTGATGGACGACATGCAGACGCTCGGGCCGGCCTACACCAAGTTTCTGCGACAGGCAGCAGACGCGGGCGTGCCGCTGGTCGGGGTCTGCACCGGGGCCTTCCTTCTGCACGAAGCCGGGCTGATGCAGGGCTACCGCTGCTGCGTGAGCTGGTTCCATCACGCGGATTTCCTCGAGCAGTTCGAGGGGCTCAATCCCGTGGCGGACCAGATCTTCGTGGTTGATCGCGACCGGCTGACCTGCTCGGGCGGCGCTAGCTCGGCGCATCTCGGGGCCTACCTGGTGGAAAAGCACGTGGGGCGCGCGCAGGCCAGCAAGAGCCTGCACATCATGATCATCGACGACGCGCTGCAGGCCGAGAAGCCGCAGCCCGGGATCACCCTCGGTTTCAAGACCCGCGACCCGATCGTTCTGCGGGCGCTGCAGCTCATGCAGCAGACCATCGACACGCCGCTTTCCGTCGAGGAGATCGCGCGTCGGATCGGGCACAGCAAGCGGCAGCTGGAACGGCATTTCCGCAGTGCGCTGGACATCTCACCGCAGGCGGCATTCCTCAACATTCGTCTGTCGCTGGCGCATCACCTTCTTCTCACTGCGGAAAAGTCCATTGCGCAGGTCGCGGTGGATTGCGGCTTCTGCGACTCGTCGCATCTGAGCCGGATGTTCCGGCGGCGCTTCGGCTGCACTCCGCAGGCGTTGCGGCAGGAGCAAGGCCTGGCGGCCTGACCCCGGGCACGCTTTCTCTAAAACAAAAGCGCCGCGGAGGGGGCTCCGCGGCGCTTCCGTCTGGCTAGGGCGCGCGTCTCAGCGCGGCTCGCTCGCAAGCCCCCGCCAGATCGCGACGCACATCACCAGCAGCACTATGGTGAACGGCAGACCGGTCGAGATCACCATCGACTGCAGCGATTTCAGTCCGCCCGCCGAGAGCAGCAGGACCACAGCGACGATGCCTTCGAAAATGCACCAGAACACCCGCTGCGGAACCGGCGCGTCGACCTTTCCGCCCGAGGTGATCGTGTCGATCACCAGCGAGCCCGAGTCGGACGAGGTGACGAAGAAGACGATGACCAGTACGATGCCGACAAAGGAGGTGATCGCGGTCAGCGGCATGTCGTCGAGCATGGCGAAGAGCTGCAGCGGCAGATCGGCCTCCTGCACGGCGGTGTAGCTTTCCTGCACGACCTGGCTGATCGCCGCGCCGCCGAAGATCGACATCCAGATCACGCAGACGAGACTGGGGATCAGCAGCACGCTGATGAGGAACTCGCGCACGGTGCGGCCGCGGCTGACGCGGGCGATGAACATGCCGACGAAGGGCGACCAGCTGATCCACCAGGCCCAGTAGAACGACGTCCAGCCCTGCATGAAGTTGACGTCCTCGCGGCCGACCGGGTTGGACAGCGCGGGCAGGTACTCGAGATAGGCCAGCAGGTAGTCGCCGGTATTGGTGAGCAGCAGCAGCGTCGGCCCGGCGCAGAGCACGAAGAGCAGCAGCAGCAGGGCGAGGCCCATGTTGATCTCGGAGAGCAGCTTTACCCCGGCTTCGAGCCCGCGGATCACCGAGAAGAGCGCGATCGCGGTGATGCCGATGATCAGCACGATCTGCGTCGTCTCGCCCACCGGCACGCCGAAGAGCTTGTTGAAGCCCGCGTTGGCCTGTGCCGCGCCGAGGCCGAGCGAGGTGGCAAGCCCGAAGAGCGTGGCGAAGACTGCGAGGATGTCGATGACATGGCCCGGCCAGCCCCAGACCTTTTCGCCGAAGATCGGGTAGAAGGCGGAGCGGATCGTCAGCGGCAGGCCCTTGTTGTAGCTGAACAGCGCGAGGCTGAGGCCGACCACTGCGTAGATCGCCCAGGGGTGCAGCGCCCAGTGGAAGATCGAGGCCGCCATCCCGAGGCGCACCGCCTCCGCCTGGCTTGCCGCGGCGCCGAGCGGTGCCCAGTCTGTGCGCGCGCCGGCCTCGCCCATCGCCGTGCCGCCGAGCGACGAGCCGAAATGGCTGAGCGGCTCGGAGACACCGTAGAACATCAAGCCGATGCCCATGCCGGCAGCAAAGAGCATGGAGAACCAGCTCAGGTAGCCGAAATCGGGCCGCGCGTCGCGCCCGCCGAGACGCACCTTGCCATAGGGGCTGATGACCAGCACGAGGCAGAGCAGAACGAAGACATCGGCGGCCCCGAGGAACAGCCAGTCAAACCCCGTGGTGACCTTGGTGAAGAGCGTGCTGAAGAGGGTTCCCGCGAGCTCGGGCAGGGCGAGGGTGAAGGCCACGAAGGCGATGACGGCAAAGGCCGAGATCGCGAATACCGGGTTGTGCACATCGAAGTAGATCGGACCGACCGACCCCTCGATATTGTCGCGGCCGATCGTGTAGTCGGTCTGGATCAGGCTTTCGGCGGGTGGGGACCCTAGGTCCGCGGCCTTGTCATCGGTGTCGGTGGGATAGGTCAAATGAGGCGTCCTCTGCTGGTAAGGAGCCCTTCGCCATTATGTGTCCGGAGACCTCTGCCCGTCTTACTGCGGGAAATCGTACTGTGCCGGCGTAGCGTGCGCGGCTGGGACCTTTACAGCGGCTCTGAGCCCGGACAGGCGGCAGGCATCTCTGCGATCAGGAGGTTATTCAGCGAAGCGCGCGCCGAGGGCAGAACCGGAACGACAGAGCGCCGGGATCTTCGCGACGCGGTCTTCGGATAGAGGCCCGGAGTCGCGGTGCCGGGGCGGGAAAAATCTACCCGTTTGTCGGCGCATATCGGAAAATTAAGTGGCATAACTACATGGTTTAAAACGATGTTCTGGGCATTCCGGGCCCCCGGCTCTCACTGTAAGTCGCGGCGCTCGGCGGCATGATCACGCGCATCGCGCTGCCGCGGGCGAGGCCGGACAATTGCGTCACCGCGCCCGGCGCAAAGATCCGATCACACTGTCGCAAAAGCTCACGCGGCGGGCCGCAGGTCTCGCTAGGGATAGCGGATCGCCATTCCAAGCCCGGGGCCCGCCGATGACGCGCTTCAACGCCTTCACCCTTCTCAAGAACGCCGTGACCGGTCACAAGGACTGGACGGAGCAATGGCCTGACAGCCAGCCGAAGGCCGCGTATGACGTGGTGATCGTCGGGGCGGGCGGGCATGGTCTGGGCGCGGCCTATTACCTTGCGACGCAGCACGGGATCACCAATATCGCGGTGATCGACAAGGGCTGGCTCGGCGGCGGCAACACCGGGCGCAACACCACGATCATCCGCTCGAACTACCTCTACGACGAGAGCGCGCGGCTGTTCGATCACTCGGTGGACCTGTGGCAGAACCTTTGGCAGGAGCTGAACTACAACGTCATGTACTCCAACCGCGGCGTGCTGATGCTGGCGCACAACGTGCATGACGTGCAGAGCTTCAAGCGCCACGTGCACGCCAACCGCCTCAACGGCGTCGACAACCGCTGGCTGACGCCGGAGGAGTGCAAGGAATACTGCCCGCCGATCAACATCTCCAAGGACGCGCGCTACCCGGTCATGGGCGGCGCGCTGCAGGAGCGGGCGGGCACGGCGCGGCACGACGCGGTGGCCTGGGGCTATGCCCGCGGCGCGGCGGCGCGCGGCGTCGACATCATCCAGAACTGCGCGGTGACGGCGATCCGCCGCAACCCCGACGGCTCGGTGGCGGGCGTGGAGAC
>NZ_FOZW01000037.1 GCF_900116195.1 Alloyangia pacifica | reverse complement strand
GCACAACAGGCCTGATACATGACCGCACCCGATCACACGTCAATACTGTTCAAAAACCATCTTGCGCGAACGGGGGTATCCATACATGACCCGGGAGAGCGCGTAATTTCCATTGAGATTTGACCCATGTGACCCTCCCCGCGACGCAGCTTGCAGCGGGGGATTCCGGAGTGATCCACATGGGACTTTTGAACGTCATCCGCCGCATGGCCTTGCGGGAAAAGCTACCGATCCGAGAGATCGCACGCCGAACCGGCCTGTCGCGGAACACCATCAAGAAATATCTGAGAGCAGGCACGATCGAGCCGAAGTTCAACGTTCCGGCTCGGTCGAGCAAGCTTGATCCCTACGCTGAGAAGCTCGCTGCGTGGCTGAAGACGGAGGCTGCAAAGTCACGCAAGCAGCGCCGAACCCTGAAGCAGTTGCATGGCGACCTCGTGGCACTCGGCTACACGGGGTCCTACAACCGGGTTGCGGCCTTCGCCCGAAAATGGCGGGTAGAACGCCAGCGCGAACAGCATACCACCGGGCGCGGCATCTTCGTCCCCTTGTCGTTCCGGCCCGGGGAGGCCTTCCAGTTCGACTGGAGCGAAGACTATGCGGTGCTTGGCGGAGAGCGCACGAAGTTGCAGGTCGCGCATATCAAGCTGTCTCACAGCCGCGCCTTCCTCGTCCGAGCCTATTTGCTGCAGACCCACGAGATGCTGTTCGATGCCCACTGGCACGGCTTCCGCGTCTTTGGCGGCGTTCCGGAGCGTGGGATCTACGACAACATGAAGACGGCGGTGGACCGGGTTGGCCGTGGCAAAGAGCGTCAGGTGAACATGCGCTTCCTGGCCATGGCAAACCACTACGTGTTCGAGCCGGAGTTCTGCAATCCGGCGGCGGGCTGGGAAAAGGGTCAGGTCGAAAAGAACGTCCAGGACGCCCGCCCGCGCTTATGGAACCCCATGCCGAACTTCCCCGACCTTGCTTCGCTGAACGCATGGCTGGAACGACGCTGCATGGAGTTCTGGCGCGACACCCCCCATGGCACCCTCGCGGGCAGCATCGCGGATGCCTGGGGCTCGGAGCAAGCGGCGCTCATGCAGCTGCCACCTGCCTTCGACGGCTTTGTCGAGCAGAGCAAGCGCGTGTCCCCGACCTGCTTGATCAGCTTCGAGCGCAATCGCTACAGCGTCCCCGCCTCCTTTGCCAATAGACCAGTCAGCCTCCGGATCTACCCCGATCGCCTCGTAGTCGCCGCGGAAGGGCAAATTCTGTGCGAGCACGATCGGCTGATCCAGAGGTCTCACCATCTGCCCGGCAGAACGATCTACGACTGGCGCCACTACCTGGCCGTCATCCAGCGAAAGCCCGGAGCCCTGCGCAATGGCGCCCCCTTCGTGGATCTGCCGCCCGCCTTCCGGCAATTGCAGAGCCAATTGCTACGACGGCCCGGGGGAGACCGGGAGATGGTCGATATCCTTGCCCTGGTCTTGCATCACGACGAGCAAGTGGTGCTGAACGCGGTCGAGCTGGCGCTCTCCGAGGGCGTCGCGACCAAGACCCACGTCCTGAATCTTCTGCACCGCCTGATCGACGGGAAGTCGACCGACGCTCCCTCCATCGACCCGCCGGGTGCCTTGGCCCTCAAGCGAGAGCCCCGGGCCAATGTGGAGCGCTATGACGAGCTGCGGCCACGCGATGCTGGAGGCCGCCATGCGTCATGACCCAGCCAGCGGTGCCATCGTGATCATGCTGCGCAGCCTCAAGATGCACGGGATGGCTCAAGCCGTGACCGACCTGATCGAGCAGGGTGCGCCGGCGTTCGAAGCCGCCGTGCCGATCCTGACGCAGCTCCTGAAGGCTGAGGTCGCGGAGCGCGAGGTGCGCTCGATCGCCTACCACATGAAGGTGGCACGCTTCCCGGCCTACAAGGATCTGCCCAACTTCGACTTCTCGTCCAGCGAGATGAACGAGGCAACGGTGCGCCAGTTGCATCGTGGCGAGTTCATGGAAGGAGCGCAGAACGTCGTTCTCATCGGCGGCCCCGGCACTGGGAAGACCCACATCGCCACCGCGCTCGGCATCCATGCCATTGAGCATCATCGCCGGAGAGTGCGCTTCTTCTCGACCATCGAACTCGTCAACGCTCTCGAGCAGGAGAAGGCCAAGGGAAAAGCCGGACACATCGCGGAGACCCTCACCCGCCTCGACCTGGTGATCCTGGACGAGCTCGGATACCTGCCGTTCAGCGCTTCAGGGGGCGCCTTGCTCTTCCATCTGCTGAGCAAGCTCTACGAGCGCACCAGCGTGATCATCACCACGAACCTCAGCTTCAGCGAGTGGGCCACAGTGTTCGGTGACGCCAAGATGACCACCGCGCTCCTCGATCGGCTGACCCATCGCTGCCACATCCTCGAGACCGGAAACGACAGCTTCCGCTTCAAGGACAGCGCGGCCGCAGCCACCCGGAAAAAGAGGGAGGGAAGCCATGTCTTGACCCAATCATGACCCGCTCAGCATAATCCAAGGTGGGTCACTTCTCGATGGAAACCCCGGGTCATGTATGGATACCCCCGTTCGCGCAAGATGGTTTTTGAACAGTATTGACGTGTGATCGGGTGCGGTCATGTATCAGGCCTGTTGTGC
>NZ_FOZW01000014.1 GCF_900116195.1 Alloyangia pacifica | reverse complement strand
CCATGTGCGCAACGCCCAGGCGGTGGCCGAATGGCTGGAAAAAGACCCGCGCGTCGAGGCGGTGACCTATGCCGGCCTGCCGTCCTCGCCCTGGCACGAGCGGGCGCAGCGCGTCGTTCCCAAGGGCGCCGGGGCGCTTTTCACCGTTGCGATCAAGGGCGGCTATGATGCCTGCGTGAAGCTGGTGGACAGCCTGCAGCTCTTCAGCCACGTGGCCAACCTCGGCGACACGCGCAGCCTGATCATCCATCCCGCCTCCACGACCCACCGCCAGCTCGAACCGGAGCAGCAGGTGCAGGCGGGGGCGGCGCCCAACGTGGTGCGCATCTCGATCGGCATCGAGGACGTGGCCGACATCATCGCCGATCTCGATCAGGGGCTGGCCGCGGCAGTGAGTTGAGGGGCCGGTGAAGTCGGCCGCGATCCCTCGCAGCGTTCCACCCATGCGTGCGTCCGCGGCTATCGAGGACTTTGTGTCAATAGTTTGATATTAATACGTTTTCAGGTGCGCACGACTTCTGCAGATTGAGTTGGACGAAAAATCCGGGATCAACCATAGAGCCTGCCCCATCGTCTTTGACAGGCGCGAGCGGCAGGCCGAAGATGCAATGTAGGCGAACCGTCCTTTTTCGCGTCACTCACGCTCTGGCGCCGCGGAAATTCTGTGCAATTCGCCTTGCCGCCGATACGCCCGCGCGCCTTTGCCCGGCGTCTGGCGTTGGGCGCATTGCCTTATACGCCCGACGTTTGCCGCGCCGAACCTGCTCGCTGCGCCTGCTCCCAGACAGTGGAGCGGGACTCCCCGCCCGTCATGAGGTTCGGAATGACAGGGCAGGATCTCTTGTCCTATAGGTTGGTCATTAAATTACGTTGATGAACATCGGTGGAGTGCCACCGGTCGAAGATTTCTCGACGGCGCCCGTAGCCGATATCGCGCGCGCTGCGGCTGACTCTTGGAGTCAGTTGGCGGCAACATTTTTCGGAATGAGTCATGAGCACAGCTTCCAATCACCCGGCGGTTTCCAGTCATTCCCATGAATTTGCCTTGTCCGGATCGAAACTCGATCCGCGGCGTGAATTGATGAGGGAATTCATATTGAGTGTCCTGTTCTTCGTGCTGGTGATAGCGTTCTATTGGGTCGTTCATCCCACCGTGGAAGGCAGCTACAAATACTCGGCGCGCGAGTTCCTCGATATCGTCATCCTCGGCGAGAATCTCGACAAGCACGAACCACTCGGTTTCCGGCCGCCCGCCTATCCGATGCTCCTGGCCATGATCTACTTCGTGGCCGGCCCCGAGGGCGACTTCCCCGAGGCGGCGGTCGTGATGCTGAACACTTTCCTGCTCAGCCTCTGTCTCTTCATCTCGATGCGTCTTGCTCGGCAGATCGGGGTGGGCGCGGTACGGCTCCTGCTGCCCGTCGGATTCTTGGTTATCTTCGGGCCCGTGGGCGAGGTTTTCATGATCCGGGAGACGACCTTCTACACGGCGCTGCTGCTGTTGTTCATCCTGGTGCTGACGTTCAAGACCGACCTCAAGGCAGCGGTGTTTTCCGGTCTCATCGTCGTGCTGCTCATCTTCACGCGGCCGACCGGCATCCTGTTCATCCCCATTGCCATCGCGGCCTTCGCGTTCGGCGCCTCCAGCCTGGCGCAGTTCTTCAAGCACAGTCTGGTCTTCCTGGTGATCGTCTTCGGGTTGGTCTTCCCCTGGCAGCTGTACCTGACGAAACAGTCCGGCACATTGGTGGTGGCTTCCTCATGCACCTCTGGGAACAATGCTTACAAGGGGCAGTCCACCGGCGACCTCTATCTCTATTCCGATATCGACAGGATTCGGCTGCCCTTTGCAAACACCGACACCGTGCATCGCTGCGTTTATGACAAGGACCTGCGCGAGCGCGCCAATGCGCAATTTTGGGAGAGGGTCGCCGACGAGCCCGCGGACTTTGTGCGCGATTCCGTTCTCAAGGCCATCCTGTTCCTGCCGGGAGCCGCGCCGCTGGGCAAGGCCGAGATCCAGAATAACCCTGACAATTCCTTCGAAGTTCATAACTTCAAATTCGACAAGAACCGGCTGATCTATTTCTTCGTGTCGTTCTTCGTGATTTCCCTGGCTATGGTCGGCATCGCGGTGACCTTCCTGTTCCGGGGTCTCTACGACAGGCGTGCTCCGGCGTTGATGGTCTCCGTCCTGCTGGTGCACTGGGCGCTCTACGCAGCCGCTTTTCCCGAGGCGCGGTTCGCCTTTCCCTTTGTGCCGATCTACTGGGTCTTCGTGGCCGTGATGGTGGATTTCCTCTCGCGGGTGCGGCTCGTTTTCTCCTAGAAAATGTGTCCGTCCTGCGCCTTGAAGGCCCCGTGGTTTGCGCCGGCCCTCAAGGTGCCTGACGGATAGAGTTGCGAGACAAGACTAAACCTACAGGCGGGGTTCACCCAGCGGGAGTTTTCGGGGCGGTAATATATTCTCGGTCTCCTTCAGTGGTTCGCTTGTCCGGCATGCGGGTCCGTTCGGATCCCCCGTGCCGCGCGAGTGCGACCTTCTCTTCGCGAGCGCCGCCTCATGGGGAGAGCGAAGGGGGGACTGCGGGAGGAGACTCTCTGCCTGCGGAATGTCCCGAGGGAGCGAGGGCAGGGGCCACCGCCAGGCAGCTTTGTCGGCCGATCTTCCGGATGTCGCGACGCCGTCGCCTGCGTGACCTTGCCGCGCGGGCGGGGCCCCATGGTTTGCTGCATGCCGGCGCCATGGGCGCGGCTCCGCCCGTCCGACGCAAAAGCGCTTTGAGCCTGCGCGATCCGGTGCCAATATCCGCTCTGCGAGATTTTTATAAAATTCATTCAACTATGGAGTTTGCGATGGGGAATTCGCGACGATACGCGGCGGAGTTCATAGGAACGTTCTGGCTGACACTTGGCGGCTGCGGGTCGGCGGTGCTGGCGGCGGCTTTCCCCGAGGTGGGGATCGGCCTTCTGGGTGTGTCGCTGGCCTTCGGTTTGACGGTGCTCACCATGGCCTATGCCATCGGTCACGTCTCGGGCTGCCATCTCAACCCGGCGGTGACCGTGGGTCTGGCAGCGGGGGGGCGTTTCCCGGCCTCTGACATCCTGCCCTACATCATCGCTCAGGTGGCCGGCGCCATCCTCGGCGCGGCGGTTCTCTACCTGATCGCCAGCGGCGTGCCGGAGTTCGACCTGGTGGCCTCGGGCTTCGCCGCCAATGGCTACGCCGAGCACAGCCCCGGGAGCTACTCGCTGCTCTCGGGCTTCGTGGCCGAAGTCGTGCTGACGATGATGTTCATCTTCATCATCATGGGCACCACGCATGGGCAGGCACCGGTGGGCTTCGCGCCGCTGGCCATCGGGCTCGCGCTGACGCTGATCCACCTGATCAGCATCCCGGTCACCAACACCTCGGTGAACCCGGCGCGCAGCACCGGCCCGGCGCTCTTCGTCGGGGGCTGGGCGCTGGGGCAGCTCTGGCTGTTCTGGTTGGCGCCATTGCTCGGCGGGGCGCTCGGCGGGGTGCTCTACAAATGGCTCAGCCCGACGCCGACGGGCATCGTCGAGGGCGGCGTGCCGAGCAAGTGACATGGAACAAGTGACATGGAAAAAGGGCGCGGCCCCTTCCTTCGGACCGCGCCCTTTCATCTTTCCGAAAATACTCCCGCCGGAGGCGTCTCAGCGCGTCCCGGCGAAGCGCTCCTGCCAGTCCTCGCGCTCGGCGTCGGTGATCTTGCGGAAGGTCACCTCGGGCACCTCGAAGGCGTGGCCGGCGGGCAGGGTGCTCAGCGCGGCGTCGAGGTCTCCCGGCCAGCCGTCATCTTCGGTCTTAAGCGCCGCCAGCAGCTGCGCCGAGGCGTCGGGGATGAAGGGCGAGGAGATCACCGCGTAGAGGCGGATCATGTTCAGCGCGAGGCGGATCTGCATCGCCGCGGCCTCGGGGTCGGTCTTGAAGGTCGACCACGGGGCGGCTTCCTGCAGGTACTCGTTGCCGAGAACCCATGCGGCGCGCAGCGCGCCGGCGGCCTTGCGCACCTCATGCGCCTCCATCTGCGCCTCGTACTCGCGGATCTTCTCGGCAAGGTCGGCGATCAGCTTGGTTTCCAGCTCGCCCATGGTGCCGCCCTCGGGCACCACTTCGCCGAACTTCGAGCGGCAGAACTTGGTGACGCGCGATGCGAAATTGCCGAGCACGTCGGCGAGGTCCTTGTTCACCGAGGACTGGAAGTTCTCCCAGGTGAATTCGGCGTCCGAGCTTTCCGGCGCGTGGCTGAGCAGCCACCAGCGCCAGTAGTCCGCCGGCAGGATCTCCAGCGCCTGGTCCATGAACACGCCGCGCCCGCGCGAGGTCGAGAACTGGCCGCCGTCGTAGTTGAGGTAGTTGAACGACTTGATGTAGTCGACCAGCTTCCACGGCTCGCCCGAGCCGAGGATGGTGGCCGGGAAGGTCAGCGTGTGGAAGGGCACGTTGTCCTTGCCCATGAATTGGGTGTAGGTCACGTCTTCGGCGCCCTTGTCGGTGCGCCACCAGCGCTCCCAGTCATCGCCCTTGCCGGCGTCGACCCATTCCTGCGCACAGGCGATGTATTCGATCGGCGCGTCGAACCAGACATAGAAGACCTTGCCTTCCATGCCGGGCCACTCTTCCTCGCCCTTCTTCACCGGGATGCCCCAGTCGAGGTCGCGGGTGATGCCGCGGTCCTGCAGACCGTCGCCGTCGTGCAGCCATTTCTTGGCGATCGAGGTGGTCAGCACCGGCCAGTCGCTCTTGCTGTCGATCCAGGCCTCGATCTCGTCCTTGATCTGGCTCTGGCAAAGGTAGAGGTGCTTGGTCTCGCGCATTTCGAGGTCGGTCGCGCCCGAGATCACCGAACGCGGGTTGATCAGCTCAACCGGGTCGAGCTGCTTGGTGCAATTGTCGCACTGATCGCCGCGCGCATCCTCGAAGCCGCAGTTCGGGCAGGTGCCCTCGATGTAACGGTCCGGCAGGTACCGCCCGTCGGTGGGCGAGTACATCTGCGTTTCGGACACCTCGCGGATCAACCCGCGCTCGGCCAGCACCCCGGCGAAATGCTGGGTCAGCCTGTGGTTCTGCGGGCTCGAGGAACGGCCGAAGTGATCGAAGCTGAGGCGGAACCCCTCGGCGATCTTCGACTGCACCTCGTGCATCTCGGCGCAATACTCTGCCACCGGCTTGCCCGCCTTGGCGGCGGCGAGCTCGGCGGGGGTGCCGTGCTCGTCGGTGGCGCAGAGGAACAGCACCTCGTTGCCGCGTGCCCGTTGGTAGCGCGCGAAGAGGTCGGCCGGAAGCTGGCTGCCCACGAGATTGCCGAGATGCTTGATCCCGTTGATATAGGGGATCGCCGAGGTGATCAGATGACGTGCCATGTTCGTCCCGCGAATGAATCTGGAGTTGTCGCGTCCTTAGCGGATGTTGTCCGGGCTTGCCAGTGCGGCGGCGAGGGGGCTGTCTGCCCCCTCGAACTCCCCCGAGGATATTTGGGACATATGGAAGGAGGGTCAGTCCTTCTCGTCGCGCTGGCGCGACAGCAGGCGGCCAATGAGGAAACTGGTGCGCGGGGCGTAGACGTAGGGCGTGCGGCGCGCGGCGGGGCGGGCGCGCATGCGGATCAGGCCGAAGATCACCAGCAGCAGGTGCCCGGCGCCGATCAAGACGAAGAGCGAGGCGGGGCCGAAGGCGGCCATCAGCAGGGCGGCGCCATAGGGGGCGGCGATCGCGCCCACGGCGTACCAGAACATCAACGCGGCGGAGAGCTCGACCCGTTCCGAGCTGTCGGCGAAGTCATGGGCATGGGCCGCCGAGACCGAGTAGATCGGGTAGGTCACCATCCCGAAGAGCGCGGCCATGGCCATGACGCCGGCAGGGGAGAGGCCGGTGAGGGTGGCGGTGGCAACCGAGACGAGGATCGAGGCGACCGAGAGCCAGATCAGCACCGTGCGCCGGTCGAAACGGTCGGCGAGCCAGCCGACGGGATATTGCGCCGCCGCGCCGCCGGCGATGTAGGCGGCGAGAAACAGACCGATCTGGTCGGGCTGCAGCCCCACGCCGGCGCCGTAGATCGGGCCGACCATGCGGAAGCTCGCGCCCGAGAGCGCCGAGACGATGACGCCCGCCACCGCCAGCGGCGAGCGCGCGCCGGCAAGTCCGGGGCGCAGCCGTGGCGCGGCTGGGGTGGCGGGCTGGCGGCGTTTGGTCAGGGTGATCGGCAGCATGGCCGTGCAGCACAGCAGCGCCAGCAGGTTGTAGCTGACGTAATGCGCCGGTTCGAGCACGCCGATCAGCATCTGCGCCACCAGCGCCGCGCCCATGTCGGCCATGCGGTAGGCGGCCATGGCGCGGCCGCGGGTCTCGTTGGTCACCTCGGCCTGCAGCCAGGCCTCGATCACCGTGTATGCCCCGGCCACCGACAGGCCGGTGGCCATGCGGAAGATCGCCCAGGCCTCGGGGGTGGTCAGCAGCGGATGTGCGATGAGCCCGATCACCCCAGCGGCGGTAAAGGCGGCATAGGCGCGGCTGTGGCCGACCGAGCCCATCAGCCGCGGCGCCCACCAGCAGCCGACGAAGAAGCCGATGAAATGCGCCGAGCCGAGAAAGCCGATCTCGGCGGTGGTAAAGTTCAGCGCGAAACCCGAGAGCGCGTCCAGCGGGCCGACGCCGCCGGAGGAAAGCTGCTGCAGGATGACGGAGAGGAAGAGGGCGGCGAAGGAAAGTGGCAGGCGCATGGGCCGGTTAGGGACATGCGTTCCCGCGGCTGTCGCGGCGGATTGCGACAGGGCTGCGTCGTTTTTGGAGCAACTGCGGTTTCTGTGATCTCAAATCCGCCGATGCGCTGTGCCGCGCCTGCCTGAGCAATGGGCGCTTCGGGCTTCCCTCTAGGATCCCGGAGCTTGGGGTCTTGGCTTCCCGGCTCAGGTGACTAGTGTCGCGCCGAGCGCTAACAGGAGACCTCCAATGAAGAAAAACCCGCTGGGCCGCACAGGCATGTCGGTGACCGAGCTCTGCCTCGGGACCATGACCTATGGCAACCAGACGCCGCCCGAGGATGCCTTTGGGCAGATCGAGCGCGCGCTCGATGCCGGCATCAACTTCATGGACACTGCCGAGATGTACCCGGTGAACCCGGTGCGGGCCGAGACCGTGGGGCGCACCGAGGAAATCCTCGGTGACTGGTTCGAGAAGTCCGGCCGCCGCGGCGAATGGATCCTCGCCAGCAAGCACACCGGCCCGTCGAAGCTGGTGCGTGACGAGGCGCCGATCAGTTCCGAGACCATCCCGGTCGCCGTCGAATCCTCGCTGAAGCGGCTGAAGACCGACTACATCGACCTCTATCAGTTCCACTGGCCGAACCGCGGCAGCTATGCCTTTCGTCAGAACTGGACCTTTGCGCCGTGGAAGCAGGACCGCGAGGCGACCCGCCAGCACATGGCCGACGCGCTCGGCGCGCTGCAACGCGAAGTCGAGCGTGGCACCATCCGCGCCTTCGGCCTGTCCAACGACAGCGCCTGGGGCACCGCCGAATGGCTGCGCATGGCAAATGAGGTCGGTGGCCCGCGCGTCGCCTCGGTGCAGAACGAGTACTCGCTGCTTTACCGCATGGCCGACACCGATCTCGGCGAGCTGATGGTCAACGAGGAGGTCGGCCTGCTGCCCTATTCGCCGCTTGGCGCGGGTCTGCTGACCGGCAAGTACCAAGGCGGCGCGCTGCCCGAAGGCTCGCGCATGGCGATCAACGGCGATCTCGGCGGGCGCAAGACCGACCGGGTCTTCCCGGCGGTGGCAGCCTATATCAAGCTGGCGCAGGAGTTCGGCCTGGACCCGGTGCATATGGCGCTGGCCTGGTCGGCGCGGCGGCCCTTCGTTGCCTCCTCGATCTTCGGCGCGACCACCCTCGGCCAGCTCGAGCACCTGCTCGGCGCGGCGGAGGTGACGCTATCCGACGAGTTGCTGGAACGGATCGACGCCACCCACAAGTTGCACCCGCTGCCTTATTGATCGGGCGGGCCCGGTCGTCGCGGCGGCCGGGCCCCTTGCGGAGCCTTGCACAAAAGGGCGCGGAAGTGATTGCTCCGCGCCCGCTTCGCCGTTAAATCGCGGCGCATGACCAGCTCGAACAAGCATCCCGGCGCCCCCTGGCGCAATTTCTACGGCCGCGTGAAGGGCAAGACCCTGCGCCCGAGCCAGGAGACCTACCTCGAAGAGGACCTGGCGAAGCTCTCGCCGGGGCCGGTCGACTGGGAGGTGAACCCCGATCGCGAGAACCTAGACCTTCAGGTGATGTTCGGCGGCAAGCCGGTCTGGCTGGAGATCGGCTTCGGCGGCGGCGAGCACCTGGTGCATCAGGCCGCCACGCATCCGCACATGGGGATCATCGGCTGCGAGCCCTACATCAACGGCGTTGCCATGCTGCTGGGCAAGATCCGGCAGGCGGGGGTCGAGAACCTCAGGGTCTATCCCGGCGATGCGCGCAACATGTTCGACGTGCTGCCGGACGAAAGCATCGACAAGGCGTTCCTCAACTACCCCGACCCTTGGCCGAAGAAGCGCCATCACCGTCGCCGTTTCGTGACGCAGGAACATCTCGAGCCGCTGGCACGGGCACTGAAGCCGGGTGCCGAGTTCCGCGTGGCGACCGATATTCCCGATTACGTGCGTCAGACCCTCGAAGAGGTCCCCAAGGCCGGGTTCGAATGGCTGGCCGAGGGGCCGACCGACTGGCGCGCGCCCTGGGACGACTGGATCTCGACCCGCTACGAGCAGAAGGCGCTGCGCGAGGGCCGGACGCCGCATTACCTCACCTTCCGCAAGCGCTGAGGCCTGCGCGTCACCGAGACGCGCGGGTTGGCAAGATCGTGCAGCAGTGACGGCATCTTGGCGTATCGATGGGGTGCGCTTCCGACCGTGCGCATGAGCGGTGGAAGAGCCTGCGTCGTGCATGCCACAGAAGGCACGGAACGGGGCAGCGTATTGACGGCTGCGCGGGCTGACGGATCAGGGAGAGGGAAACCGAGATGAAAACGCATACCCCCATTCGGCTGGGCATGGTCGGCGGCGGCAAGGGCGCGATGATCGGCGAGGTGCACCGCATCGCCGCGCGGCTCGACAACCGGTTCGCCCTGGTCGCCGGCGCGCTGTCGACGACGCCCGAGCGCAACGCCGAGAGCGCTGCCGCCTGTGGCATCGCCTCCGAGCGCACCTACGACGATTTCGCCGAGATGGCCCGCGCCGAGGCGGCACGGCCGGACGGCATCGAGGCGGTGTCGATCTGCACGCCCAACCATCTGCACTTCCCCGTAGCCAAGGCGTTTCTCGAAGCCGGGATCCACGTGATCTGCGACAAGCCGATGACCTCGACGCTGGAGGATGCGCGCGCGCTGGAGCGGATCGTGGCGGAGGCGGACGCGCTCTTCGTGCTGACCCACAACTACTCGGGCTATCCGCAGCTTCGGCTCGCGCGCGAGATGGTGGCACGCGGCGATCTCGGGGCGCTCCGGCTGGTGCAGGTCGAATATGCGCAGGATTGGTTGAGCGAGGACAGCGGCAGCAAGCAGGCCGCCTGGCGGGTCGATCCGGAGAAGGCAGGGGCGGGGGGCTCGATCGGTGACATCGGCACGCACGCCTGGCAACTGGCGCGCTTCGTCTCGGGCATGGTGCCCGATCGGCTGGCGGCAGATCTGACCAGCTTCGTGCCCGGACGCAGGGTGGATGACAACGCGCAGGTGATGCTGCGCTACGCCTCGGGGGCGAAGGGGGCGCTCTGGTGCAGCCAGGTGGCGCCGGGCAGCGAGAACGGTCTGAAGCTGCGCGTCTATGGCGAGAAGGCCGGGCTCGAATGGGCGCATGAGACGCCGGAAACGCTGTGGGTCACCCGGCTTGGTGAGCCAAGGCAGATGCTGCGCCGGGGCGCGCAGACCATGGCCGGCAGCCGTGTGCCGGCGGGTCACCCGGAAGGGTTCCTCGAGGGCTTTGCCAATATCTATGCCGAGGCAGCAGAGGCGATCCGCGCGCATCAGGCGGGTGCGCCGCTGCAGACCCTTCTGCCCGGCATTCGCGATGGTGTCGAAGGGCTGGAGTTCGTCGACGCCTGCATCCGCTCGGCGCGGGCCGACAGCGCGTGGGTGGAGATCGGGCGCGACTGACCTGAGATCAGGGCGCTGCTACGTCAGTTCCCGGAAGAGCTCTCCGTGAGGTCGCGGAACTGCCGCGTCACCAGCTTCTGCGCAACCCCGATGTGGTAGCGCAGCGCGTCGCATGTCGCGGCCTCGTCACCGCGGCGCATGGCGTTGACGATGGGTTCGTGGGTTTCGGCGATCTTGTGCGGATTGTCGTAGAGCCGGCCGATCACCATGATCGAGAACTCGGTCTCGGCGGCGATCTGTTCGAAAACATGCAGGAACTTGGGGTTGCCGCTGCCGGCGCAGAGCAGGCGGTGGAACTCCATGTCGGCCTCGACCTGCGTTAGCATGTCGGCGCCCTGCGCGGCGACTTCGTGCAGCACGTCGATCTGCGCGGAGAGCCTGTCGATGGTCTCGGTCAACCCATGCTTCAGAACCCGTTGCGCGGCGGCGGTCTCGATCACCATGCGCAGCTCGTAAAGATCGTTCAGCGCCTGGGTCGAGGTCTCGCGGACAAAGAAGCCGCGGTTGGCGCGATAGGTCACCAGCCCCGAGTTCTCCAGCAGGCGTGCCGCCTCACGCACCGGCGCGCGGCTGACCCCCAGCTCGCGGGCCACGACAGATTCCGACAGTCGCGCGCCGGGGGCCAGTTGCCCGGTTACGATGGCCTTGCTCAGCAAGGTCGCGACGCGCTGTACCAGCCCCTCGCGGTCGAGAGGCTGGAAGCTGGTGGTCTGCGGAGATTTCGCCATGAGGGTCTGTGAGGTTCTGTCGCCTGAATTTTCCCCAGAATAATTGTCTATTTGACGATTGTCGACAATTCTCTTGACCCAATGGGGGGCGCTGCACTTACTCTGTCTGTAAATCACGTGGAATGACTCGCCTTAAGGGCGAACGACGACAGGGAGACTTTGATGCCCGACGGCGCGCTATCCCCCGATGTACATCACCTCAGGCGCGACCTCGCGGCGGCTTATCGGCTGATCGCGCTGGAAGGCATGGATGACGGCATCTACACCCATATCTCGGCGCGCCTGCCCGACGGGCCGGGCGGCGAGAAGCGGTTTTTGTTGAACCCCTTCGGCCTGCGCTTCGACGAGGTGACGGCGGCGAACCTCGTCACCGTCGACGAGACTGGCGCGGTCATCGATGATCCCTATGGCGCGGGGGTGAATGCAGCGGGCTTCACCATCCATTCCGCCGTGCACATGGCGCGGCACGACGCGGTCTGCGTGCTGCACACCCACACGGTAGCGGGCGTCGCGGTGTCCTCGGTCAAGGAGGGGCTGCTCAGCCTCAACCAATGGTCGGCGCAGTTCCACGACCGGATTGCCTATCACGCCTACGAGGGCATCGCGCTCGATCTGGCCGAGCGCGAGCGCATCGTCGCGGACCTCGGGGAAAAGCAGGTCATGCTGCTGCGCAATCATGGCACGCTTCTGCTTGGTCGCTCGGTCGCCGAGGCGGTGAAGCTGGCGCTGAACCTCGAACGCTCGTGCAAGGCGCAGGTCGCCGCGCTGGGCATGGGGCTGACCGCCGACGTGCTGCCGGACGAGGTCGCCGCCCACACCGCCGGCCAGTACCAGCACGCCTACGATTCCGTCGAGCTTCGCGGCAAGCCCGACCCCGAATGGGCCGCGCAGCTGCGCCGGCTCGAGGTTCATGCCCCGGGCTACCGGGGCTGAGCACCTGCCCGCCCCGGGCAGCGACCGGGGTCTGACTTTCGAAGAAAAGCAGACAATCAAAACCGACAGGGACCATCATGACCAAACTCAGAGCGACCACCTTCCTGATCGCCGCCACCCTTGCCGCGCCGCTCGCCGCGCAGCAGGAGGGCGGCCGCCTCGACATCGTCGTGCAGCCCGAGCCGCCGGGGCTGATGCTTGGCCTCGTGCAGAACGGCCCGACGCAGCTGGTGGCGGGTGACATCTACGAAAGCCTGCTGCGCTATAACTCGGACCTCGAGCCGCAGCCGAGCCTAGCCGAAAGCTGGGAGATCTCGGACGACGGTCTGACCTACACCTTCCATCTGCATGAGGGCGTCAAATGGCACGATGGCGAGCCTTTCACCGCCGCCGACGTGGTGTTCTCGGCCGATGTTTTCCTGCGCGAGACCCACGCCCGCCTGCGCGCCTCTTTGACCTATGTGGAAAGCATCACCGCGCCCGACGACACCACCGTGGTGTTCCAACTCAAGGAGCCTTTCGGCCCGTTCATCAATGCCTTCGAGGCCGGCACCATGCCGATTGTCCCGAAGCACATCTACGAGGGCACCGACTACGCCACCAACGAGATGAACGCGACGCCCATCGGCACCGGACCCTTCAAGTTCGATGAATGGGTGAAGGGCAGCTACATCCATCTGGTGAAGAACGAGGATTACTACCTCGACGGCAAGCCCTACCTCGACGAGGTCTTCTACCGGGTGATCCCCGATGCCGCGGCACGCGCCGTGGCCTTCGAAACCGGCGAAGTGGACGTGCTGCCCGGCGGCTCGGTCGAGAATTGGGACGTGCCGCGGCTGACCGAGATGGACGGTGTCTGTTCCACCGGCGCGGGCTGGGAGTTCTTCGCGCCGCTGTCGTGGATGTGGATGAACAACCGCGAAGGGCCGACCTCGGACGTGCGCTTCCGCCAGGCGGTGATGTACGCCATGGACCGGAACTTCGTGAAGGACGTGGTGTGGAACGGCTTCGGCAAGGTCGCCACCGGTCCGGTCGCCTCCTCGACCAACTTCTACAGCGATGACGTCACGCAATACGACTACAACCCCGAGAAGGCCGAGGAGCTTCTGGCCGAGATGGGATATGACGGCGAGGCCGTGCGCATCCTGCCGCTGCCCTATGGCGAGACCTGGCAGCGCTGGGCCGAGGCGGTGCGGCAGAACCTGTCGGAGGTCGGCATCAACGCCGAGATCGACAGCACCGACGTCGCGGGCTGGAACGAGAAGACCTCGCAGTGGGATTACGATCTCGCCTTCACCTACCTCTACCAGTACGGCGACCCGGCGTTGGGTGTGTCGCGCAACTACGTGGCGAGCCAGATCAGCAAGGGCAGCCCCTGGAACAACGTCGAGGGCTACGAGAACCCCGAGCTCGACGAGAAATGGGCCGCAGCCGCCAGCATGGTCACCCCCGAGGAGCGCGCCGTGGCCTACGCCGAGATCCAGAAAGAGATCGTCGACGACGTGCCGGTCGCCTGGCTTCAGGAGCTTGAGTTCCCGACCATCTACCGCTGCGACGTGCAGGACCTCGTGACCACGGCCATCGGGATCAACGACGGCCTGCGCGACGCCTGGGTCGAAGAGTAATCCGCGCACATAAGGGCGGGCCCGCGCGGTCCGCCCTCACGTCGCCCCCGGCATGAGTGCCTCGGGGCAGGAACCAACGGGACGACCGGCGTGTCGAACGGGGGCCAATGAGCATACTCACCACAATCCTGTCACGGGCCTTCAAGGCCTTCGTGACGCTTCTGGCCATCGCGGTCCTGAACTTCTGCCTGCTGCACGCGGCGCCGGGCGATCCGGCGGTGGTGCTGGCGGGCGAGGCCGGGGCCGCCGACGAGCAGATGATCGAGCAGCTGCGCGAGCGCTTCGGCCTCGACCAGCCGTTCCATGTGCAGCTCGGCAAATACGTCGGCAGCGTGCTGACGCTGGATCTGGGCTATTCCTTCCGGCAGGGCGCGCCCGTCGCGCAGCTGATCGCCGAGCGCCTGCCCGCAACGCTGCTGCTCACGCTGACCGCCTTCGTGATCTCCCTGGTGCTGGGCATCGCCTTCGGTGTTGCCGCCTCGGCGCGGGTGGGCAAAGCCTCCGACAGTCTGCTGACCACGCTGGCGCTGCTCTTCTATGCCACGCCGCTCTACTGGGCGGCGCTGATGGCGGTGCTGGTCTTCTCGGTCTGGCTGGGCTGGCTGCCCGGCTTCGGCTACGAGACGGTGGGGGCGGGCTACACCGGGTTTGCCCGTGCTTTCGACATCGCCAAGCACCTCGTGCTGCCGGCGCTGACGCTCGGCCTCTTCTTCATGGCCGTCTACATGCGGATGACCCGCGCCTCGATGCTCGAGGTCAGCCAGCTCGATTTCGTCAAGACCGCCAAGGCCAAGGGCCTCTCGGGTCCGGCCATCCGCCGCCGCCACATCCTGCGCAACGCGATCCTGCCGGTGGTCACACTGGCAGGCCTGCAGGCGGGCCAGCTGGTGGGCGGCGCGGTGCTGACCGAGACCGTCTTCGCCTGGCCCGGCATCGGGCGGCTGATGTTCGAGAGCCTCGCCGCACGCGACTACAACACCATTCTCGGCGTCTTCCTCGTGTCGGCCGCCATGGTGATCCTGTTCAATATCGTGACCGACATCGTCTACCGGCTGGTCGATCCACGCATCGGCGCAAAGGCATGAGGAGGGTCTGAGCCATGTGGAAACGCTTCTCTTCCAACATCGGGGCGATGATCGGCGTGGTGCTGCTGCTGGCGGTCATCCTTATCGCCATCTTCGCGCCGCTGCTCTTCTCGCACACGCCGTGGCAGATGGTGCAGCGGCCGTTCCTGACGCCCTTCACCATGGACGGGCTACCGCTCGGCACCGATACGCTGGGCCGCGACGTCGCCTCGCAGCTGGCCTACGGCGCGCGGGTGTCGCTGCTGGTGGGGCTCGTGTCGACGCTGGTGGCGCTGCTGATCGGCGTGCCGCTGGGCGCGCTTGCGGGTTTCTATGGCAACTGGGTGGACGAGGGGGCCATGCGCTTCACCGAGTTCTTCCAGACCATCCCCAACTTCGCGCTGGCCATCGTGCTGGTGGCGATCTTCGAGCCGACGCTGATCTCCATCACCATCGCCATCGCCATCGTCTCCTGGCCGCCGGTGGCGCGTCTGGTGCGGGCCGAGGTCATGTCGGTGCGCAAGCGCGAGTTCGTCGATGCCGCGCGGCTCGCCGGGCTGTCGCGCCCGCGCATCCTGATGACGCAGGTGCTGCCCAACACCGTCTCGCCGATCATCGTCATGGCCTCGCTGATGGTCGCCACGGCGATCCTGCTGGAAAGCTCGCTGTCCTTTCTCGGCCTCGGCGATCCCAACGCGATGAGCTGGGGCTATATGATCGGGGCAGCGCGCACGGTGATCCGCAGTGCGTGGTGGCTTAGCTTCTTCCCCGGCATCGCCATCGTCCTCACGGTGCTGGCGCTGAACCTCATCGGCGAGGGGTTGAACGACGCCCTCAACCCCCACCTCAGCCGGAAGGGCAAGGCATGAGCGCGCTCTCCATCGAACATCTGAGCATCGGCCTGCCGAAGGGGGCCGACCGGGCTTTCGCGGTGGAGGATATTTCCTTTGCCATCGAGAAGGGCGAGATCCTCTGCGTCGTCGGCGAGAGCGGCTCGGGTAAGTCGATGACCGCCAACGCGCTGATGGGGCTGCTGCCGCCGGGCGTGACGGTGAAGTCGGGACGCGCCATGTTCGAGGCGCGCGACATCCTTCGTCTGCCCGAGGCCGAGAAGCAGGCGCTGCGCGGTGAGCGTATCGCGATGATCTTCCAGGAGCCGATGACCGCGCTCAACCCGTTGATGCGCATCGGCGAGCAGATCGCCGAAGTCTTTGCCGCGCATGACCGCTTTTCCCAGCAGGAGCGGCGCGACAAGGCGTTGAACCTGATCCGCGAGGTTGGCTTGCCGGACCCCGAGAAGATCATTCGCGCCTATCCCTTCCAGCTCTCGGGCGGGCAGCGGCAGCGGGCGATGATCGCCATGGCGCTGGCGCTGGAGCCGAAGCTGCTGATCGCCGACGAGCCGACCACGGCGCTTGATGTGACCACGCAGGCGCAGATCCTCAAGCTTATCCTCGACCTGCGCGAGCGGCACGGCATGGCGGTGATGTTCATCACCCACGACTTCGGCGTGGTGGCCGAGATCGCCGATCAGGTGATCGTCATGCGCGAGGGCAGGGTGGTCGAACGCGGCAGCGCCGCTTCGGTGCTGACCGACCCGCAGCACGACTACACCCGCCGCCTGCTCGATGCGATCCCCACCGGCAAGCTGCCGCCCGCCCGTGCCCCGCGCGACGTGCCGGCGCTGGAGATCAAGGGGCTGCGCAAGGTCTACCGTACCGGCGGTGGCTTCTTCCGCCCGGTGCGCGAGGTGCGCGCGGTGGATGATGTCTCGCTTACCGTGGGGCGCGGCGAGGTGTTGGGGCTGGTCGGCGAGAGCGGTTCGGGCAAGTCGACGCTGGGACGCACCGCAGTGCGGCTGGTGACGCCCGACGGCGGGCAGGTTCTGGTGGGTGGTACCGATCTGGCGGCCCTGTCCGAGGAAGAACTGCGCCGCCAGCGCCACAAGGTGCAGATGGTGTTCCAGGATCCCTATGCGTCGCTCAACCCGCGCCAGCGGATCATGGGGGCGCTCACCGACGGGCCGATCACCAAGGGCGTGCCCAAGGCGCAAGCGCAGGCGCGCGCGAAGGAATTGCTGGAGATCGTCGGCCTTGGTGCCGACGCCGCCAGCCGTTTCCCGCATGAATTCTCCGGCGGCCAGCGCCAGCGCATCGGCATCGCCCGCGCGCTCGCCATGGACCCCGAACTGATCATTGCCGACGAGGCAGTCTCGGCGCTGGACGTCTCCATTCAGGCGCAGGTGCTGGACCTTCTGCGCGATCTGCGCGAGCGTTTCGACTTGTCGATCCTCTTCATCACCCACGACCTGCGGGTGGCGGCGCAACTTTGCGACAGGATCGCCGTGATGCAGAAGGGCAAGCTGGTGGAGATCGGAACCGTGCACGACATTTTCCTGAACCCGCAACAGGACTACACGCGGCAGCTCTTGGCCGCCGTTCCGGGCGCAGACTGGGCGAAGGCAGGCGCCGCATGAGGGGCGTCATCACGACGACAGGCGGTGTCGATCTCTGGCCGCACTTCAATGGGGTCTTTGCCGAGGATGCGCCCGAACTGACCGTCATGCAGCGCGAGGATGTCTCCGATCCGGCGCAGGTGGATTTCGTCTTCACCTTCATCCCGCCCGACGATCTCTTCGAGGGCATGACCGGGCTCAAGGCGATCTTTTCGGCGGGGGCGGGCACCGATGCGATCATGGCCTGCCCGTCACGCCCCGCGCACGTGCCGGTCTATCGGGTCGAGGATGCCGACCAGGCGCTGCAGATGGCGGGGTTCGCAGCCTTCCACGTGCTCTGGCATCACCGCGACATGGGTCGCTACGTGGCGCAGCAGGCCCGCGGGGAATGGCAGCGCACGGTCACGGGCCTGTCGCCGAGCTACCGAAGGGTGGGGGTGCTTGGTTTTGGCCACATGGGACGTGCCATTGCCAAGGGGCTGATGGGGTTGGGCTACCCGGTCGCGGGATACTCGCGCCGCGCCCCCGATCCGGCGGAGCCGGGGGTGGAGCATTTCCATGGTGACGGTCTCGACGTCTTCCTCGCCCGGACCGATATTCTGGTGAACGTCCTGCCGCTCACCGGGGCCACGCGCGGGCTGATCAACGCGGGCTTCCTGTCGAAGCTGCCGCAAGGCGCGGCGCTGGTGCAGATGGGACGCGGCGGGCAGGTGGTCGAGGGCGATCTGATTGCCCAACTCGACAGCGGGCATCTCTCGGGGGCCTCGATGGATGTCTTCGAGACCGAGCCCCTGCCGCAGGACCACCCGCTCTGGAGCCATCCCAAGGTGCTCATCACCCCGCATGTCGCCAGCATCCCCGAGCGCCGCTTCGTCGTGCGGGCGATCCGCGAACGGCTTTCCTCCCTCTGATCCCGGACCCAGCCCCATGACCGACCCCAACGATCTCACCGCTCGCGAGCTCTCCGCCCGCGTTCGCGCCGGCACGCTGAAGGCCGCCGATGTGACCCGCGCCACGCTCGACCGGGTGGCGCGGCTGAACCCCGCGATCAATGCCATCGTGCAGGACACCGGCGAGGAGGCGATGCGTGACGCAGAGGCGCTCGATGCCCGCATCGCGGCGGGCGAGGAGGGCGGCGCGCTGGCCGGCGTGCCGGTGACGGTCAAGGTGATCGCCGACCAGAAGGGCTATGCCACCACCAATGGCACCACGCTCGCCAAGGACCTGATCGCCACCGAGGACAGTCCCTTCCTGCGCAACATGCGCGCGCAGGGGGCCATTGTGGTCGGACGCACCAACTGCCCGGCCTTCTCCTACCGCTGGTTCAGCTCCAACAAGCTGCATGGCACCACCACCAACCCGCACAACCCGGGACTGACCCCCGGCGGCTCGTCGGGAGGGGCCGGGGCGGCCACGGCGGCGGGATTGGGTCATATCGCACATGGCACGGATATTGCCGGCTCGATCCGCTATCCGGCGTATGCCTGCGGCGTGCAGGGGCTTCGACCGACGCCGGGGCGGGTGCCGGCCTTCAACCATTCGGGGCCGGACCGGGCCATCGGCCCGCAGCTCATGGCCGTGGCCGGGCCGCTGGCGCGCCGGGTGGATGACCTGCGGCTGGGGCTCGAGGGCATGGCGGGCTATGCGCCCGACGATCCCTGGAGTGCGCCGGTGCCGCTCACCGGACCCGCCGTTGTCCCGCGTGTGGCGCTGATGAAGCGCCCGGGCGGCATCGACACCGACCCGCGTATCCTCGCCGATCTCGAGCGGGCCGCCGAGACCCTGCGGAAGGCGGGCTGGCAGGTCGAGGAGCCGACGCAGGTGCCGGACATTCGTGAGGCGGTGGAATTGCAGATCGACCTGTGGCTCTCTGACGCGCATTCCGACAAGCTGGCGGCTGCGAAGCTGGAGGGCGATCCGGGTGCCATCGCGCTGCTGTCCTTCTACGAGGAGCGGGCGCGGGGGATCGATCTCGAGAAGTTCAGCGCGCTTTTCAGCCGCCGTGCGCGGTTGATCCGCGCGTGGCGCGCCTTCCTCGTCGACTACCCGCTGGTGCTGATGCCGGTTTCGGCGGAGCTGCCCTTTGTGCAGGACGAGGACCTCAACGGGCCCGAGGTCCTCGCGCGGCTGTGGGAGGCGCAGGTGCCGCAGATCGGCATCCCGCTGCTCGGCCTTCCGGCGCTGTCGGTCTGCTCCGGAGTGGTGGCAGGCGTGCCCTCGGGCGTGCAACTGGTTGCACCACCATGGCGCGAGGACCTCTGCCTCGAGGCAGGCGAGGTGCTGGAACGCAGCTTCGGCCTGCATCCGCCGGCCTGAGCGCGCCCGGCTTCCGAAGGAGGCATTGCGCGCGCCGGATAGGGCGCGTGCCTTCCGTAGGGCGGGACCGTGAACGGCTCGAAAACGCTGGTATGCGTCATCCTTACCGAAGAAGGTCTATTCCCGATGTGGTGGGGGACTTCTGGTAGCGGAGGAGGGACTTGAACCCCCGACACGCGGATTATGATTCCGCTGCTCTAACCAACTGAGCTACTCCGCCAAGAAGTGAGCGCTGAATATGGTTATGGGCCGGGAGGGTCAAGCGGAAAAATCACCTGCCGTGGCGGAAATTTTTGCCCCCCTTCCGCAAGCTCATTCGGGACCTCATTTCACGATGGTTTCGTCCCGCACAAAGAGGTTCGCCCAGGCCCGGTCGACCAGATCCGGGGTCATCCTGTGCTCCCAGCCCTCGAAGTCGCAGATCGCCTTCATCTGGTCGATCAGGAAGACCGGCTGGTAGTTGGCGTAGACATTGTCGATCGTCGGGTACTTGGTCTTCAGCAGGTGCACGAGCGAGGCCTCGTCAAGTACCATCTGTTTCTTGCGGGCGACCATGGCGAAGATCTTCAGGAAGTCCTGCTGGTTCGGCCCGTCGATCTTGATCTTGAAGAAGATCCGGCGCAGCGCTGCCTTGTCGAAGATCTCGTTGGGGTGGAAGTTGGTCGAGAAGATCACCAGCGTGTCGAAGGGCACCTCGAATTTCTCGCCGGACTGCAGGGCCAGGATGTCCTTGCTTTCTTCCAGTGGCACGATCCAGCGGTTCACCAGCTTCTGCGGCGGCTCGGCCTGGCGTCCGAGGTCGTCGACGATGAACAGCCCGCCGGTGGACTTGAGCTGCAGCGGTGCCTGATAGGTGCGCGCGGTAGGGTTGTAGACCAGATCGAGCATATCCAGCGACAGCTCGCCGCCGGTGATCACCGTCGGCCGGTCGCAGAGCACGTAGCGCGTGTCGAAACGGGTGGTGCGGCGCAGGCGGGTGGGGTCCTCGACCTCGGTCTCGGCGGCATTGTGCACGATCGGGTCGTAGACCGTGATCACCTGCCCGGAATACTCGATTGCGCGCGGCACGTAGATCTTGTCGCCGAGCGCCTCGCGGATGCCGTTGGAGATCGAGGATTTACCGTTGCCCGGCGGTCCGTACATCAGGATCGAGCGCCCGGCGCTTACCGCCGGGCCGAGATGCGACAGCAGCTCGCTCGGCAGGACAAGGTGGCCCATGGCGCCGGTCAGCGCCTCACGGGTGACCTGGATATTGCGGATCGACTGGCGCTGCACCTGCTCGCGGTAGGCCGAAAGCGGCACCGGCATCGGGCCGAAATATTCCGATTGCGACAGGGCGTCGAGGGAGCGTGCCTTGCCGCTGTCGGTCAGTTGGTAGTGCATCTCGTTGGTGATCGCGTCGCCGCGAGTGCCCATCGCCTCGATAAGACCCTGCGACCGAGCGAGATCGATCAGCTCCTGCGTGATGACGATGGGCAGGCAGATGGCGCGCGCCAGTTCGGTGACCACATTGGTGTTCTTGCGAAACAGGGTCTTGAGGACGATGTCGCGCATCATCGTGCGCGGCAGCGCCATGTCTTCGAGTCGCTTCGGTGCCGGTGGCGCGACGACGCCGGAGGTCTGCATGTTCATCGGTGCTCTGCCCTGTATCCGTCTTGCCCGTGCCTGCCGGACGGGCGGGAAATTTGCGCGCCAGTCCCTGTCCTCGGGCGGCGTTGTTGCCGCTCAGGAAACTTCAGCATTGTGGCAAGAGCTTGTCTGGGGCCGGGAATTGCCGGGGCGCCTTGCGCGAATGCGGCTGGTGGGGAAGGCTGGCGGTGAAAGAGAGCGGAGATGGATATGGCGGATCGGATGACGGTCGGAGTGATTGGCGGCACGGGCATGCTGGGGCGCAGCCTGGTCAGCGGGCTGCTCGATGGCGGCGTGGTGCGGCCCGGGGAACTTTGGGTCGCCAACCGCTCTGGCGCACGGGGAGACCTGCCGGAGGGCGTTCGGGTGACCGCCGATGCGTCCGAGCTGGTCGCGGCCTGCGACGTGGTGATCCTGTCGGTGCCGCCCGGCCATTTCGATGCGCTGGAGATTGATGCCTCCGGGAGGCTGGTGATCTCGGTCATGGCGGGGGTCTCTCGCGACAGGATCGCGGCGCACACGGGGGCGTCGCGAGTGGCGCGTGCCATGTCGAGCCCGGCGGCCGCGCGGCGGCTGGCCTTCTCGCCCTGGTGCGGCGAGCTCGACGAGGCGGACCGGGCGCGGGTGGCCGCGGTGCTCGGGGCCTGCGGAACCACGGCAGAAGTCGCAGATGAGGCGCAGATCGAGGTCTTTACCGCGCTCACCGGTCCCGTGCCGGGCTTTGTTGCGCAATTCGCCGCGGCGATGGCCGATTATGCCACGCGGCGGGGTGTCGCGCCGGAGGTGGTCGATATGGCGATGCGGCAGCTCTTCCTGTCGGCGGGAGAGATGCTGGCGGGCGATGCGCCCACGGCGCAGGCGCACGTGCAGGGCATGATCGACTATGCGGGCACGACGGCGGCAGGGCTGTTGGCGATGCAGGCCGCGGGGGTGCAGCAGGTGGTGGACGAGGGGCTCGACGCGGCGGTTGCACGCACCCGCGAGATCGGCGGCTAGCGCAGGGCGGTCAGACCGGCGTTGCGCCGTAGAGCGCCCCGAGCAGCAGGTAGAGCGCCAGCGTTCCCGCGAGCGCCAGCCCCATGGGAAAGCGGCTGCCGGTCTCCCAGCTCTTCCAGTCCGGTGCCAGTTTGCGCATCGGCGTGGCGCGCATCAGGCGGTGGCTGGCAAAGGCCGCCAGCAGCGTCGCTGCAAAGAGCGCCATGACGAAACGCAGGTCGCCTAGGTGGATGAAGGGAGCGGCGGCAGCTGCGAACTTCGCGTCGCCGGCGCCGACGGCACCGCCGGCATTGAGCGCGATGCCCGCGACCAGCACCGCCAGCATCTGCCCCAGCCGCCAGCCGTAGTCGCCGAGGGGTAGCACGAAGGGACCGATCAAGACAAAGATCGCGACGAGGGTGATCACCGCCTTGTTGAGGATCCGCATGTACTTCATGTCGGTGAAGCAAACCCAGAGGCAGACCATCAAAACCGGTGGCAGGAACCAGAGCGCGGCGGTTGCGGAGATCACCAGCATGCTCTCCGCCTCAGTTGGTCACCGTGCCTTCCAGCGCATCGAGTGCACGGGCGGCGGCTTCGAAATGCTGCGGATGCGTTTCCAGCGCGTCGCGCAGCAGGCCCTTTCCGATCTCCACGTCACCGCGTTTCACCGCGGCGAGGCCGAGCGTCTGGAGCAGTTCGGCGCGTTCGACCTGGGTCATCTGCATGACCGGCAGCGCATAGTTGCCCTGCGCGCCGCGCGCCAGAACGAGGTTGTTCTTCGCGGTGAAGAGCTTCGGATCCTGCCGAATGGCATCGGCGAAGAGCTTCTCGGCGTCGGCATAGTCGCCACGCGACAGCTTTGAATAGCCCCAGTTGTTCAGCACCGAGGCGGGCTTGGTGGTCAGCCCGGCCGCGACCTCGTAGAAGCTGTCGGCCTTCTGCCACTGCTGATGGCTGTCGGCGATCATGGCCTCCAGCCGATAGCGCTGGAAAGTCTCGTGGGTCGGCGGGATGTCGTTGAGGACCTGCTCGGCCTGCGCCCAATTGTTGCTGCGGATCAGCGCATCGGCGAGCGCCACCCGGTCGTCGTTTGTCGAGCCCTCGTGGGCGATGACCTGGGTCCAGGCAGAGGTGGCCTCGGGGTAGCGTTTTGCGCGCACCAGTGACTTGGCAAGGCCGCGCTGGAAGTCGATACGGGTCGGGTCCTGTTCGGCGCTCCGCGCGAAGTAGGCCACCGCCTCGTCGGGATCACCTGCGCTGAGCATCACCTCGGTCAGCCCGGCACCATCGATGGCATTGACGCCGGAGAATTCGCGATCAACCGCGTCCTTGTCGATGTCCTTGCCACAGGCGGACAGGGCGAGAAGGCCCGCCGCGAAGGCGATCAAAACATTCGGGTGGCGCATTTCCTGCGTCCTCTTGCTGCTCTTGCCTTTTTTGCGCTGGCCTGTCGTCGTCCCTGCCGCGACCCCTGCCATTCCCGGTGGGGGAGGGCTCAGTCCGCGCGCCGGATCAGGAAATCTCCACTGCCCCGGCGAACCAGCCTATAGTCTTGATTTTGCGCCGGATCATAACCGGTATCGTCCCGCTTTGCGAGCGCCAAGCGCAGATTGTCTCGGATTGCGTCACTTTGGCCGTTGTCGAGCCCATAGGCCCGCCGAAAAATCTCGGCCGCCTCGGCGGTCTGGCCGCTTTCCATCAACACGACGCCGAGATTGTTCCACGCCTCGGGCCAGGTGGGCTCGACCTCGACGGCGCGGCGCAACAGGGTCTCGGCCTGTCCCAGCCGCCCCAGCGCGAGATTGGCGGAACCCAGCGAGCTGAGCACCTCGGCGGTGAGCCCGTCGCGCCCGGCGGCGCGGGTGTAGGCCTCGAGCGCGAGCTCGGCCTCTCCGGCCTGCATCAGCCGGTGCCCGACGAGCAACTGGTCGACCTCTTCGCCGCGCGGGTCGAGCGTCGGCGCATAGGGCGTGCCGTCCTGCTGCTCCAGCGTGTCCGGGGTGCCGAAACCACCAAGGCCGCCCGTGGAACAGGCGGCCAGGCAGAGCAGGGCGACGGCGGCAAGAGCCGGAGGTGGAGGCATGGAGTCAGTTCGCGAAGGTTGCCAGTTTGCCGATGCCCACCAGCGACGGTCCGACCAGGATGATCATCAGCGGGGGCACCGTGAGCATCATAGTGGTGAGCGTCATCTTTGTCGGCAGCTTGTTGGCCTTTTCCTCGGCGCGCATGACTCTTTTGTCACGCATCTCGGCGGCATAGACCCTCAGGGCGTCGGCGATCGAGGTGCCGAAGTTCGCCGCCTGGTTGAGCACCACAACGAAGGATGAGACGTCGTTGACGCCGCAGCGGTCGCCCATGTCGGCCAGCACCGCGGATTTTTCCTTGCCGGCCTTCAGTTCGTGGCAGACGATCTCGAACTCATCGGCCAGCGCGGCGTAGGAGGCGCGCAACTCGCGCGAGACCCGGTTGATCGACTGGTCGAGCGACTGGCCGGCCTCGACGCAAACCAGCATCATGTCGAGCGCGTCCGGGAAGCCCTCCTCGATCTGCTGGCGGCGCTCCTCGACGCGGCGGGTCACCCAATATTTCGGGGCATAGTAGCCAAAGGCACCGGGGGTGATCATCCACAGCATCTTGGTGTGCAGCGGGGCGTCGGGCGTGTCGAGCACCAGCAGGTAGTAGACCGAGCCTAGGGCCAGAAGGCCGAGGCCGAGCACCATCTGCGCGAGGTAGTAGAGCCGCACCGCGTCGCGCGAACGGTATCCCGCCTGCATGAGCTTTCTGCGCACGGCGCTGAGCTCTTCCTCGGTCGTTGGTTCGAGGTACTGCGCGTATTTGTTGAGCTTCTCGTTGCGACGGGTGTCGCGGAGCACGGCGCGGGTTTCCTTTTCCATCGACTGGCGCGAGGTCTCGCGCAGCTTGTCCATGGGGTCGGGACGCGAGCGCAGCATCAGCGGGATGCTGGCAAGGATCAGCACGAAGGCGAGGCCGGCCACCACCATCAGGGGGCCCGCGGGGCCGAGCCGCGCGATGATCAGGCTGTTGAGGGTATCGAGCATTGCTGGGGCCTCAGACTTTGATGTTCACCAGGATCTTCATCACGATCAGATTGAGGACCAGGAAGATCGCGACGGCAAAGCAGGCAGGGATGAAGAAGGCGTGGTCGAGGACCTCGTCGTAGTAATGCGGGTCGAGCACCTGGATAGCCAAGAGCACGAAGACCGGGAAGCCGGACAGGAACTTGCCCGACCATTGCGCCTCTGCGGTGATCGCCTTGACCCGGCGGAACAGCCGGAAGCGGGCGCGGATCACCTTGGCGAGGCCCTCGAGGATCTCGGCGAGGTTGCCGCCCGACTGCTGCTGGATGCTGACCGCCACGGCAAGGAAGCGCATGTCCTGCATGTCGAGCCTTTCGGCCATGTGCTTGAGCGCCTCGCCGATGTCGCGCCCGTATGTCGCCTCGTCCGAGATTACCCCGAACTCGGTCGCCAGCGGGTCCTTGATCTCTTTCGAGACGATGCTGATCGCCGAGCTGAACGGGTAGCCGACGCGCAGGCTCCGCACCATCAGCTCGACCGCATCGGGCAGTTGTTCCTCGATCAGGGCAAGGCGCTTCTTGGCCTTGCCGTTGACCCACATGTAGACACCGCCGACGCCGATCCCGATGCCCATGACCAGGCGGATCGCAAGCGAGGCCTCGGTGGCGAGGCTCAGCGCGAAGAAGGCAAGAACGCTGACGCCGATCATGATCAGGATCAGCTGCTGCGGCGTGAAGGCGAGCGCGGCCTTCTGCGCGCGGTCCGCCAGTAGCGAGTAGAGCGGGATGCCGCGATTGTTGCTGTGCTGGTCCATCTCCTTGCGGAGCGTGGCAAGAACATCCTCGCGCGAGGTGGTCTTGTTCAGCATGTCCATCCTGCGATTGACCTTGCTGTTTAGGCTGATCGACTTGCCGAAGGCGACAAGATAGATGCCCTCGACCAGCACCAGAACGCCGATGAAGATCAGGCCGTAGATGATCGGTTCTGCGCTGAGCATGGCTTACTCCGGACGGAAGGGTTCGTAGATCGAGGGCGGCACGTCGTAGCCCCACATGCGGAAGCGCTCGGAATAGTGGCTGCGCACGCCGGTGGCGGTGAAGTGGCCGATGATCTTGTTGTCGGGGGTGAGGCCGACGCGCTGGTAGCGGAACACCTCCTGCATCGAGATCACGTCACCTTCCATGCCGGTGATCTCGGTGATCGAGGTCATGCGGCGCGAGCCGTCCTGAAGGCGGCTGGCCTGCACCAGCACGTTCACCGCCGAGGAAATCTGGCTACGCATCGCTTTCAGCGGCATCTCGACGCCGGCCATGGCGATCATGTTCTCGAGACGGGAGATGGCGTCGCGCGGGTTGTTGGCGTGGATCGTGGTCATCGAGCCGTCGTGACCGGTGTTCATCGCCTGCAGCATGTCGATCACCTCCTCGCCGCGGGTCTCGCCGACGATGATGCGGTCGGGGCGCATCCGCAGCGCGTTCTTCAGGCAGTCGCGCGGGGTGACCGCGCCCTTGCCCTCGACGTTCGGCGGGCGGCTCTCCATGCGGCCCACGTGGGTCTGCTGCAGCTGAAGTTCGGCGGTGTCCTCGATGGTCAGGATACGCTCGGCGTCGTCGATGAAGGACGACAGGGCGTTGAGCGTCGTGGTCTTGCCCGAGCCGGTGCCGCCCGACACGATGATGTTCAGCCGCGTGGCCACGGCGGCCTGCAGGTAGACGGCCATCTCCTCGGTGAAGGCGCCGAAGTTCACCAGGTCGTCGATGCCCAGCTTGTCCTTCTTGAATTTCCGGATCGACACGAGCGAGCCGTCAACCGCGATCGGCGGAACCATGGCGTTGAAACGCGAGCCGTCGGCGAGACGGGCGTCGACATAGGGATTGGATTCATCGACCCGGCGACCCACGGCCGACACGATCTTGTCGATGATCCGCATCAGGTGGCGCTCGTCCTTGAACGTGATGTCAGACAGCTGAAGCTTGCCGCTGCGTTCGACGAAGATCTGATGCGGGCCGTTGACCAGGATATCCGAAACCGTGTCGTCCTTTAGCAGCGTCTCCAGCGGACCGAGGCCCTTCACCTCGTCATAGAGCTCCTGGTTCAGCGTGCTGCGCTCCTCGCGGTTCAGCACGATGCCTTTTTCCTGCAGCGATTCCGCGGCGATCGCAGCGATCTCCTCGCGCAGCTCGGTCTCGCTCGCCTGATCGATGGCGGCGAGGTTCAGGTTGTCCAACAGGGCGCGGTGCAACTCGAGCTTGATCTCGCCCATGCGCTCCTTGCGTTTCTTCTCGCGGTCCTGCGGCCCCGGCTCCGCGGCACGCTTGGGCAGCGGCTTGCGCATCGCCTGCGGGCGCGCCTCGGCCTCAACCGGCGCCATTTGGACCTTGGGTGCCTCAGCGGGCGCGGCGGCGGGTTGCGATGTGGGCTTCTTGTAACGCGAGAACATGGCGGGCTCCTATCACGCGGCTTCCGCATCCGACTGGCCGATGGCGTAGAGCTCGGCGGCCAGCTTGGCGATTTCCTTGCGCAGCGGGTTCTTGCCCGCCTGCCTGGCAAGCGGCTGGCCATGGTCGCCGGCCATCTGCACCTGCTTCCCGCCGTCCGGCAGCATGACGCTGAATTCGATGCCCAGCCCCTCGGCCATGCGCTTGGCGCGGGTCTTGCCGGAAAGGTCTGTGAACTTGGGCGCGTGGTTCAGCGCGAAGCGGATCTTATCGAAGGGCAGGTCCTCGGACTGCAGCGCGCGCTTCAGGCGCAACGCGTTCTGGGCCGAGCGCATGTCCAGCTCGACCAGCGCGAAATAGACCTGTGCCTCGGTCAGCACGGTGTCGGTCCAGTGGGTGATCGTCGTCGGAAGATCGACCACCACGAAGTCGAAGTGCTCGCGCGCGGTGTCGAGCAGGGTCTTCACGTCCTCGGGAGAGAGCATGTCGAGCGGCAGCATGTCCGGTGGCGCGGTGAAGACCTGCAGCTTGTCCTCGTAGCTGGTCAGCGCCTGGCCGAAGCTGTCGCCGTCCATCGAGGGGATGTCGCTGAGCAGCTCGAAGACGGCCTCGCGGCGGGGCAGGTCGAGATGGGTGGCGACGGTGCCGAACTGCAGGCCGAGGTCGATCAGGCAGACGCGGGGCGCGCCATCCTTGCGCACGGTCGCGAGCTCCCATGCGAGGTTCACGGCAAAGGTGGTGACGCCGCAGCCGCCGGCAAGCCCGTGTGCGGCGATCAGCACGCCGTCCCCGCCGCCCTTGAGCTTCACGCCCTCGACGGGAACAGGCAGCTGGGCCGCGAGCCGAGCGGCCTCGGCGCGGGCGCGGAAGCGGGCGACGGCTGCGGCCAGCTCGCCCTCGGGCAGGGGGTAGGGGGCAAATTCGTCGGCGCCGCCGCGCAGCAGCTTGTGCAGGGAGGCGGGGGTCACATCCTCGGCGATCAGCACCACCTTGATGCCGCGCGCCGCGGCGCGGGCGATCAGCTGGCCGAGCAGATCGAGGGTATTCTCATCCTCGCTGTCGATGGCCAGCGCAATGAATTCCAGCGAGTCGGCGTCGGGTTGGCCGAGGAACGTCAGGGCATCCTCGAAGCCGAGGTCTCCCCAGGCCTCTCCCAGAAGGGCTTCCATGTCCTCGATGAGCAGGTCGAAATTCTGCACGTCCCGGCTGACGGTGCAGGCCAAGATCGGCGCAGGGGCGGACTGCCGCTCGGGGTTGGTGGTCATTCTTCTTGTCCTTTGCCTCACGCGGGGCGGTGGCAAGAGGTGCATGTCGTGAAAGCCTGCACCTCGCCCGCCGCTCAGTTTCCCGACTCGGAAGCCGTGCCGGGAGCGACCCGCTGATGCAGAAATTGTCGGTCAAGTGGGGCAACATTTTGTCCGAAAAACCGTAATTGTACGGAATTGTCGGACGATCACCCGGGGGAATTGCGCCCGGGGATCCAGCGTGAGGGTCAGTCTTGGGATCAGCCGCCGTCGGTGGCGCCCGAGACCGCGGCGCTGGTCAGCCCGGTCGCGGGCTCCGCGCTGCGCACGTATTCGCGGTAGATGACGCGGGCGTATTTTCCGTCCAGCAGCGACGGGTGACCCGCCACGAAGCCCGAAACCTCGGTCACCGTGCGACGGTTGCGCCGCTCACGGCCTTCGGTGACGACGAGCGGTTGTGTTTCTCCGTAGGAAACAACCGCCTCCAGTCGCGCGCGCGAAATTCCGAGGGTCGAGAGGTATCCCACAACCGCCTGAGCGCGGCGCAGGCCGAGCGATTTGTTGTAGGCGGAGCTGCCGACGAGGTCGGTGTGCCCGTAGACGCGGAAGCGCACTTCGGGGAATTGGCGGATCCAGTCAGCCTGGCGGCGCAGGATGCCCTGCGCGGTGGCATCGAGCACGCTGCTGTTGAAGGCGAAGGTCACCATGCTGGGCACCTCGGCGGCAAAGCGCGCCGAGAGGTCGTGCACGTAGCCCTGCTGGCCGGTCATCACCAGCGTGTTGGTCATCGTGGCGTTGCCGAAGGTGCCGTCGTCGACATCGGACCCGCTCTCATGGGCCGAGCAGGCGGCGAGCAGGGAGAGCCCCGCGGCAGCCCCCGCGGCGCGGAGCTTCATGAAACCGGTCTTTCGCTGTCGTGCCTGCATCGGATCAATCCATCACATAGCCGTAGGAGCCGCTGAAGTCCTGCTTGGCGACTTCGCCAGCAGCCCCTTTCACCGGGCGGTTTCCCTCGGCCGCGGTGCGTCCGTAGAGGAAGAGATCGCGCTCGGAGGGCGGTTTCACCCTGTCGGTCGGCAGGGCGAGCACCTGGCCCCGGGTCGGGGTGACAAGATGCGGCGTCACGATGATCACCAGCTCGGACTGCTGGCGGCTGTACTCGGCACTGCGGAACAGCGCCCCGAGCACCGGTATGTCGCCGAGCCAGGGCACCTGGCCGTTCAGATCGGTGAAATCGTCCTGCAGCAGGCCGGCGATGGCAAAGCTCTCGCCGTCGCGCATCTCGACTGTGGTCGAGGTTTCGCGGCGGCGGAAGGCATCGATGCGGATCTGGTCCACGTCAACGCCGTTGCTGCTGTCGATCGAGGAGACGGCGGCCTTCAGTTCGAGGTTGATCAGATCGCCGTCGACAACGCGGGGAATGAAGTTCAGCTCGACACCGAAGGGTTTGAACTCGACCGAGATCGTGCCCTCATCCTGTGCCACGGGCACCGGGTATTCGCCACCTGCGAGGAATTTCGCTTCCTGCCCGGAGAGGGCAGTGAGATTGGGCTCTGCCAGCGTGCGCACGACGCCCTTGGACTCCAGCGCCTCGAGCAGGATGCCCACCTCGAGTCCGCCGGCATTGAAGCCGAAGACCGCCGCACCTTCGGTGCCGTCGGCCACTTCCACCCCAGACCCGAGCGCATTGCTCCCGTCGATCCAGGTGCCGGTTTCGGAGGTCAGCCCGAGATCGCCGCCCAGCAGGTCGCCGCTCAGCGACAGCGAGCTGCGCAGGGTCTTGGCGACGGAGCGCTGCATCTCGGCGAAGCGCACCTTCAGCATGACCTGCTGAACTCCGGCCACCGACATCAGGTTCGACACCCGTTCGGGCGCATAGCGCTCGGCCAGGTCGAGGGCGCGGTCGAGCTTCTGGCTGCTCGACACGGTCCCCGACAGCACGATGCCGTCGTTCGCTGTGCGCACTTCGATGTTTTCGCCCGGCAGGATCTGCCGCAGCCGTTCCTTGAACTCCGAGACATCGGCGGCGACGCGCACGTCGACGTTGGTGATCAGCCGCCCGTTGGCATCGAGAATGGTCAGCGTCGTTGTGCCCGGGGTCTTTCCGAGCACGTAGATGGTTCGGTCGGACAGTGAGGAGATGTCGGCGATGGCGGGATTGGCGATGGAAAGCTCTGCGAAGGGCGTGTCGCTCTCGACCACCACGGCGCGATTCATCGGCACGTTCAGCGCGCTTTCGGTGCCGGTGCGCACGACTCGCAGGTTGTCGGCCCGCGCGCTCGGGGCGAGGGCCGTCACACTCAGCGCCAGCCCCAGCAGGGCCGCCTTGAAGAAGTTGTCAGCTTTCATGTGACCTGCCTTTCGATCACGCCTCGGGAGCGGATCGTGGCGCCCGCTTTCGCGGCCACTCTGCGCGCAAAGCGGTTTCCATGCAAGAATCAATGGCTTCGGGCTGTTGCCTGCTGTGGACACTGGGCAACAACCGGGTCGGGGACCGCGCAGCGAAAAGGGGTGCCACGCGGGCACCCCCTTCGAGCAAGCTCTTGATTCCGGTTCAGTTCGTGCAGGGAATCGGGATCACTGCGACCTCGCCGCCGCGGCGGACGCGGGTGGTGCAGGATTGGGCAACCGGCTCGGCCTTCTCCACCTCGGGAGCTTCGAGACCGAGCATGACGCGCTGGTCCACCTCGATCACGTCGGCGACGGTGATGTCGTTGGAGTTCATCAACGAGAGCGACAGCCGCCCGGTACTCTGGGCCTGCGCCAGCGCGGCGATTTCCTGCGGCGTGGCGGCGACGGTCACCGAGCGGGCAATGTTCACATCCGAGTCTGCCATGTCGGCGGTCTGGTCGATCGCGATCAGCCGGACGCCGGCCTGGATCAGCTTGGTGAACTCGCCGCGCACCCGGTTCGCGGATTCGGTGGCGACCTTGCCAGTCCAGTAGACGTCGACCTGGTCACCGGGGCGCAGGAAGCCGGAAACGCCCGTGTGCACGTCGACCTTGATGGCAAAGGCGCGCTCGCCGGGCCGCAGGCGCGAGGTCAGGCCGGCATCGCCGCCCGGTTCGCTGATCTTGGTCGGGACCACGGCCTCGAACTTCTCGAGCGCGCGCATGGCGACGCGCGGGGCGTCACCCTCCTTGAACAGCGGGCTCTTGGCGCCGAAGGTCTTCTCGGGAAGGATCTCGACCGGCCAGGGGGCAAGGCGCACGTCCTCGGCGGTGACGATCTCGCCGTGGGCGATGGCGCGGGTGGTCACGTAGATCTGCCGCGTCGGCACCGCTTCGACGGATTTCGCGCGCTCCGCGTTCAGCGCCGCCTGATAGGTGCCGATGTAATTCTGTGCGAGATAGACCGCAAAGCCGGCGAGGCCGAGCCCCGCGATCAGAACCAGTCCGAATAGCAGTCGCATGTCTGTCCCTCTCGATTTCGGTCCGGGCAGGCCCCGGATGGTCGCTCTCGCGCCGGTTTCCCGCACGCAGCCAATGAGCGGTCTAAGCGTGGATTGTGGTGAAAGATGGCCGGTTCTGGGCCTTCATGGCGGCGCGCCGGCGGCGAAAGGACCGGACTCGCCAAGGGCCTGGGGGCCGCGCGCTCATATGTTCCCGGAAAGGGAAACCGCCGCCGGACGACGTCCAGCGGCGGTGAATTCGTGCGTCGTCGGCGCGTGCGCCTCGACTTAGCCGCCGGTGCCGGTGTCAGTGCCGGTGTCAGTGCCGGTGTCAGTGCTGCCGCCGACGGAGGTGGTCAGGTTGGTGCCGACGGTGCCGAGGGCGGTGGTCACGTTTTCACCGATCAGGCTGTAGGCGCCGGCGGCCATGGCGACCACGGCTGCGGTCAGCACGACCCAGTCCACGGTGACTGCGCCATCTTCGTCGTTGCGGAAGGTTTTGATGAATTTCAGCATTGTCTCTCTCCGTAAATCCAGTTTGCTCTCTCTCAACCGCTTCGGAAGACGTTGGCAGGGTCTCTCATTCCCTTGTCCCTCGCGGCCTGATCCCAATAAAGCCGTTGGAATGAGGCGGGACTTTGGCGCAATCGGATTGTTTTTGCAGTCTGGAAAGGATTCCGAAGAAATCTTTTATGTCATTGAAAATGAATGAAATAAATCCAAGTATTTGCGACATTCTGGCGAAACCGCGCCAGCTTCGGCCTGTTACACGCGCGTTCATGCGCGTATCGCGAACAATCTTGGTTGATCATGCAATCTGTGCGAGACTCGCGCGAAACGCCGGGCCGTGCCCTTTGCGCATTCGCTTTAAGGGCAGGCTGCGGTGCTTTGATACGGGGACCCGGGCAGAGATCCGGGCGCCGCTTAGGAGAAACGAGGCAGCAGTGACCGCAGGCACGTTCCGACATGGCTATCTCCGCGTCGCCGCGCTGGCGGCGGTGCTTGCGCTCGGCCCGATGGGCGGTGCGTCCCATGCCGAGTCACCCGCACCCTTTCCCGACTTCTCGGCCAAGCGCGTGACGCCGCCGAAGCCGGGCGCAAAGAAGCGCATCACGGTCCAGATCGTCGCCCCGCCTCCCAAGCCCCTGCCGCTGCCGCAGGCCGACGGGCAGGATGTCCCCGGCCCGGGCAGCGCCCCGGGGCGCGCCGAGGGTATGGGCAGCTATGGCTGGTTCTGGCAGGCGGTCTCTCCCGAGCTTTCTGCCTCGGGGCCGGGGCGACTCGAGCCGGCGCTGTTCAAGCTCGGCAATCCGCCGCAGGGCGGGGGCGTGCGCGCGCCGCGTCTTCAACAATTGCAGGACATCGCCGCGAGCTATGGCATCGAGTTGCTGAAGGCGACGGTCGGCACCCGCGTTTCTCCGGCGCTCGCACTGGCGGTGATGTCCGTGGAATCGGGCGGGCGCAGCGCTGCGGTTAGCCGGGCGGGGGCTCAGGGGCTGATGCAGCTGATGCCCGCCACTGCCGCGCGCTTCGGCGTCGCCAATGCGCTCGACCCGGTGCAGAACATCCGCGGCGGCGTCGCCTTCCTCGACTTCCTGATGGAGCGCTTCGACGGCGACCCGATCCTCGTGCTGGCAGGCTACAATGCCGGCGAGAATTCCATTCCCCAGTACCAGGGCGTGCCGCCCTACGCCGAAACCCGCGACTACGTGCCCAAGGTGTTGGCCGCCTTCAGCGTCGCCAAGGGCCTGTGCCTGACGCCGCCGCAGCTGATCTCCGACGGTTGCGTCTTCAGGGTCTCCGCCAACTGAGGCCTTCTTCTCTTTCAAAATACGCCGGGGGAGGCGCGCGCAGCGCGGCGGGGGCGGAGCCCCCATCCTAACCTCGCCCCGACGCGCGATCCTGCCCCCTCGACGCGACGCCGCCGATCTCGCATAACCCCGCGCATGAAGCTGCCGATCGACGCCGCCCTTCCCGAGCTGATCTCCGCCCTGCGCGCGCAGGGCCGTGCCGTGCTGCAGGCCCCGCCCGGCGCAGGCAAGACCACACGGGTGCCGCTGGCGATGCTCGATGCCGGGCTGACCGAGGGTCGCATCGTCATGCTCGAGCCACGCCGTCTCGCCGCCCGCGCCGCCGCCACGCGCATGGCCGAGACGCTGGGCGAGGCCCCGGGCGAGACCGTGGGCTACCGTATCCGCGGCGAGAGCAAGACCTCGAAGGCCACCCGCATCGAGGTGGTGACCGAGGGCATTCTCACGCGCATGATCCAGTCCGATCCCGAGCTGTCGGACGTCGGCGCAGTGATCTTCGACGAGTTCCACGAGCGCTCGCTCAATGCCGACCTCGGCCTCGCGCTCTGCCTCGAGATCGCGGGAGCCCTGCGCGACGACCTGATGCTGCTGGCGATGTCGGCGACGCTCGACGCCGGCCCGGTCGGCGAGCTGATGCAGGCGCCGGTGGTGACCTCCGAGGGACGCAGCTTCCCGGTCGAGTCGCGCTGGCTCGAGCGTGCGATGCCCAAGACCCAGCGCTTCGAGCAGGCCATGGCCGATCTCATTGTGCAAGCGGCGTCGGAGACCGAGGGCGGCATCCTCGCCTTCCTGCCCGGCGAGGGCGAGATCCGTCGCACCGAGGGGTTGCTGAAATCGCGCCTGCCGAAAGACGTGACGATCCGCCCGCTCTTCGGCGCCATGGAGTTTGCCGCGCAGCGCGCCGCGATCCGGCCCGAGGGGCAGGGGCGCAAGCTGGTGCTGGCCACCTCCATCGCCGAGACCTCGCTGACCATCGAGGACATCCGGGTCGTGGTCGACGGCGGCCGCGCCCGCCGTGCGCGCTTCGACCCCGGCTCGGGCATGTCGCGGCTGGTGACGGAAAAGGTCACCCGCGCCGAGGCCACCCAGCGCGCGGGGCGTGGCGGCCGCGTCGCCGAGGGTATCGCCTACAAGCTCTGGACCAAGGGCGAGGAGGGCGCGCTGCACGCCTTCCCGCCCGCCGAGATCGAGACCGCCGATCTCGCCGGCCTGGCGCTCGAGCTGGCGCTCTGGGGCGCGACACCCGAAGACTTGCCCTTCCTCACCGCGCCGCACCCGGGGGCCTTTGCCGAGGCGCAGGCCTTGCTGAAGATGCTCGGGGGGCTGGACGGCGAGGGCCGGATCACCGCCCATGGCCGCCAGCTCGCGCGCCTGCCGCTGCACCCGCGGCTGGCGCATATGCTCAGCCTCGCCGGCCCCGAGGCCGCGCCGCTGGCTGCCCTGCTGGCCGAGCGCGATCCGCTGCGCGGCGCGCCCTCGGATCTCGGCTACCGACTCGAGGCGATCCGCGATCTGCGCCGTTTCACCGAGAGCCGGCCCTTCGAGGTCACGCGTGCCGCGCTCGAGCGGATCAAGCAGGAGGCCAAGCGCCTGTCGCGCGCCGCCGGGCAGGGGCAGGGCGAGCGGCTCTCGCCCGCCGCGCAGGCCGGGCTCGCCTATCCCGACCGCATCGGGCTGCGCCGCAAGGGCGATGCGCCGCGCTACCAGCTGTCGGGGGGCAAGGGTGCGGTGATGGACGAGGTCGACCCGTTGGCACAGACCCGACTCATCGTGGTCACCGACACCGACGGCAACCCGCGCGAGGCGCGCATCCGCCAGGCGATCCCCATAGCCGAGTCCGAGCTGCGCGGTCTCTTTGCCGATCAGATCGGCTGGCACGACATCTGCGAATGGTCGAAGCGCGATCGCCGGGTCGTCGCCCGGCGGCAGGAGCGCTTCGGGGTCATCGCGCTTGACGACCGGCAGTGGAAGGATGCGCCCGCCGAAGCCGTCGCGCTGGCGATGCTGGACGGGGTGCGCGACCTCGGCATTCCGCTCTCGGACGCCGCCCGCCGCTTCTGCGCGCGGGTCGAGATCGGCCGCGCCGCCGGGCTCGACCTGCCGGACATGGGGCCGGAGGCGCTGATGGTGGAGATCGGCGACTGGTTGCTGCCCTTCCTGGGCGGGGTGAAGAGCGCCGAGGACTGGAAACGTTTCGACCTGCTGCCCGCGCTGCGCGCCCGGCTCGACTGGGCGCAGATGCAGGCGCTCGATGCCAAGGTGCCCGGCAAGTTCACCACGCCACTGGGGCGAGAGATCCCCATCGACTATTCCGGCGAACACCCCGAGATCACCCTGCGCATCCAGGAGATGTTCGGCCAGCGCACGCACCCGATGGTCGGCAAGCTGCCGCTGCGGGTCACGCTGCTCTCGCCGGCGCGGCGCCCGGTGCAGACCACCATGGACCTGCCTGGCTTCTGGGCCGGCTCCTACGCTGACGTGCGCAAGGACATGAAGGCGCAATACCCGCGCCACCCCTGGCCAGAGGACCCGCGCGAGGCCGACCCGACGCTGCGCGCCAAGCCGCGCGGCACGTGACTGCGCGTCGCTTCTTCTCTTCCCAAATACGCAGGGGGTGAATTGGCCGCAGGCCAAGAGGGGGCAACGCCCCCGGCGGCGCCATCCGCAGGCGCCGCGTCGGAAAGAGGGGGCTCCGCCCACGCCGCTCCCTGCGCGGCTTCCCCGGGATATTTCCGTCCAGGCGAAGCCAGGCGGGTGGACATTGCCGGCGCGGGCGGCGCAAATCGGGGCAAACGGAGCGAGGTGGCATGGATATCGAGGATCTGGCGGCGCGCATCGAGGCGGGCGAGCGGCGGGCACTGGCGCGGGCAATCACCCTTGTGGAAAGCGGCCGGGCCGATCACCGGGAACAGGCGACGGCGCTTCTGGACCGGCTGCGCGGGGGCGGGCGCGAGGGGCTGCGGATCGGTCTGTCAGGCACACCCGGCGTGGGCAAGTCGACCTTTATCGAGGCCTTCGGCATGATGCTCACCGCGCAGGGGCTGAAGGTGGCGGTGCTGGCGGTCGATCCGTCCTCGGCGCGCTCCGGCGGGTCGATTCTCGGCGACAAGACCCGGATGGAGCGGCTGTCGCGCGACCGCAACGCCTTCATCCGCCCCTCGCCGGCACAGGCACAGCTGGGCGGGGTGGCGCGGCGCACGCGCGAGGCGATCGGCCTTTGCGAGGCGGCGGGTTTCGACGTCATCCTGATCGAGACCGTGGGCGTCGGCCAGTCCGAGACCATGGTGGCCGACATGTCCGATCTCTTCCTGCTGCTACTGGCCCCGGCCGGCGGCGACGAGTTGCAGGGGGTGAAGCGCGGCATCATGGAGAGCGCCGACATCATCCTCGTCAACAAGGCCGATGGCGAGCTGAAGAGCGCCGCCACCCGCACCTGCGCCGATTACGCCGGGGCGCTGCGGCTGCTGCGCAAGCGCCCGCAGGATCCCGAGGGCTTTCCCAAGGCGCTGACTGTCTCGGCGCTGGAGGAGGCGGGGCTGGCGAAGGCCTGGCAGGAGATGCTGGCGCTGGTCGGCTGGCGGCGCGAGGCGGGGCAGTTCGACGCCCGCCGGTCCGAGCAGGCGCGGCACTGGTTCGAGGCCGAGGTGCGTGAGGGGCTGCTGGCGCGGCTGCGCCAGGAGCCGGTCAGAGGCGCCATGGCGGCACTGGCGCAGCGCGTCGAGCAGGGCGATCTCAGCCCGGCCCGCGCGGCCGAGGAGATCCTGCAGACCTATCTGCGGGGCTTTGCCGGGAAGGGCTCTTGACGCCGATGGGGCTTGGAGCTAGAGAAGCCCGACCAGATTCCGGGCGCTGTGAAAGCGGCGCCCTTTGATATTGGCGGAAGGCCCGCTTTCGCCCCGAGACATGAAGGAATGGACCCAATGTCGCGCGTATGCGAACTGACCGGCAAAGGCCCGATGACGGGCCACAACGTGAGCCACGCCAACAACAAGACCAAGCGTCGCTTTCTGCCGAACCTGAATGATGTGACCCTGCAGTCCGAGACCCTCGGCCGCGGCGTCAAACTCCGCATCTCGGCTTCGGCCCTGCGTTCGGTCGACCACCGTGGTGGCCTCGACAAGTTCCTCGCCAAGGCGAAGGACGTCGAACTCAGCGCCAATGCCCTGAAAGTGAAGAAAGAAATCGCGAAGGCACAGGCCGCTCAGGCCTGATCCTGCCCACAGAGATTTCCACAGCCCCGGAGCAGCCTGCTCCGGGGCTGTTTTTGTTTGTTTTCAAATCATTACTTCAATCAAGGCGCGCTGAAGCGCGGAAATTCCCCACCGGTTATCCCCACGTCATGCCCTTGCGGCACCGCTGTGGATGGTCCACGAATTCCCAGGTATCGCGTTCACTTGGGGAGGACTGCTGAGAATGAACCTGAAGATTGCCACGGCCCTCGTGCTGAGCCTGTCCACAGCGGGAATCGCCCGTGCGGAGATCACCGTTTCGGAGGCCTACGCGCGCGCCGCCATGCCCTCGGCTCCGACCGGAGCGATCTACATGGTGCTGCACAACGACGGGCCGGAGGACGACCGCCTGCTCGCCGCCGAGTCGGAAATCGCGGCCAAGACCATGCTGCACGGCAGCTCTGAGAGTGCGGGCGGGGTGATGAAGATGACGGGTCACGCGCAGGGCGTGGTGATTCCCGCCGGCGGCAGCCATGCCTTCGCGCAGGGCGGGGATCACGTGATGCTCATGGGCCTGACGCGGTCTCTGGAGCAGGGGGCGACGGTGAGCCTCGTCCTGACCTTCGAGCAGGCGGGGGAGATGCGACTCGAGGTGCCGGTCGACCTTGAACGTTGAGTTTCAGCGGGTCAGAAGTTCGTCGACCCATTGCGGGACGATGCGGCTCGCCGGGCCGACGCGATGCTCGGCGAAACTGCGTGAGGTGTCGCTGTCGTTGAGGTTCAGCTCGACGGTGTGGGCGCCGGCATAGGCGGCCTCCTGCACGAAGCCCGCTGCCGGGTAGACCTGTCCCGAGGTGCCGATGGCGGCGAATGTCTCGCAGTCCTCGAGATGAGCGGCGATCTCGTCCATGAAGTAGGGCATCTCGCCGAACCAGACGATATCAGGGCGGGTCGCGGGGCGGGTGCATTTCGGGCAGGGATCGTCGGGGCACATGACCGGCGGTGCCTGCCAACGCGCGCCGCAGGCGGCGCAGAGCGCGCCCTCCAGCGCGCCGTGCATGTGGATCGCGCGCGCCCCGGCCATCTCGTGCAGCCCGTCGACGTTCTGCGTGACGAGGATCACCTCGCCGGGATAGTCCGCCTGCAGTCGGGCCAGCGCCGTATGAGCGGCATTGGGCGCGGCCTCGGCGGCCTGCGCGCGGCGCGCGTTGTAGAAATCATGCACGAGTCTCGGGTTGCGGGCGAATCCCTCGGGCGTGGCCACGTCCTCGATGCGGTGCTGCGCCCAGAGTCCGCCCTCGTCGCGGAAGGTCCCGAGACCGCTTTCGGCGGAGATACCCGCCCCGGTAAGGATCACGATTTTGCCTGCGGTGTCGCGCTGCGCTGCCATGCGGCCTCCTGGCTTGCGCCGGGGCTTTGTCTGCCGCCGGCTTTCGGGGTATCACGGGCCCAAAGGAGACCCGCATGACCTACCGTATCCTCTTTGTCTGTCTGGGCAATATCTGCCGGTCCCCCTCTGCCGAGGGGGTGCTGCGCGCGAAGGCCGGGGCGCGGGGGCTGGACCTCGAGATCGACAGCGCCGGCACCGGCGACTGGCACGTGGGCGAGCCACCCTACGGCCCGATGCAGCGGGCCGCCAAGGCGCGGGGCTACGATCTGTCGGCCCTGCGCGCACGGCAGGTTTCGCCCGGGGACTTCCATCACTTCGATTTGATCCTGGCGATGGACGGCGCGAACATGGCCAATCTCGCAGCGATCCGCCCCGCGGGCGGCAGGGCGGACCTGGCGCTGTTCACAGAATATGCACCCGAAACCGGCGCCACCGAGGTGCCCGACCCCTATTACACGCGCGATTTCGACGGCACGCTCGATCTGGTCGAAATCGCCGCGGACGGGCTGATCGACTATCTCGCGCGCTGAGCCCGTGTTGCGCATTGGATGCGCTCACGGCCGGAGACCGCGCTCCGGCTGGACAGGGCAACGTTCCTGCGCCATGCAAGCGCCATCACATTGACGGTGCGACAAGCGCCGGGGCAGACAGGAGAGCAGAATGGCAAACGGAACCTTCGCGGTACTGATGCTGATCGGTGGCCTCACCGACATGGGAATGAACTACTGCGGCACGGCGGATGGCTGCCTCGGCCCCAACGAGACCCGACCGCGCGTGGCCTTCTCCGCGGGCACTTGGGTTGATCGCGAGGCGGAGGCCAAGGGCGAAGCCTATCTGCGCTATGATCTTGGTCGCAAGTTCGGCCCCTTCGGCCAGACGATGGGCCTTTCGGTGAGCCAGGACGGCGAGGGCTGGGTCGGATACGGCGCGACCTATGGCACCAACATCGGCTACAGCCCGTTCTACGCCGAGCTGCACGCCATGCCGGGCCTCTATTTCAACAATGACGGCTTCGATCTGGGTGGTCCGATCGAGTTCCGCTCGGGCATTGAACTGGGCTATGAGACCAGCCGCGGCTGGCGCGTCGGCCTGAGCTATGACCACCGCTCGAACTGGGACATCTACGACGAGAACCCCGGCCTCGAAACCGTGCAGTTGCGGGTCAGCATCCCGACGCGCTGAGCGTTGCCTCTCGTACCGGTTCAAGGGCGCCCCACGCGGGCGCCCTTTTGTTTTCGCGGCAGATTCCGCGCCGCTACCGCCCGCCGGGCCGGGGCCGGACGCCGTGGGCGCGGTGCGGACGCTGGGCGCGAGGCCATCTGCGACCACTTGGCCGGCCCCTGACAAATTCGTCAGGCTGCATGTCTCCTTTGGACCCTTTGCCAAAGTGTCGTATCATCATCGGACATCCCAGGGAGACCGCCCATGCCGCCAGTTCCGAGCCGCCGCCGCGCCGCCGGCCCAGTTTTCCGGGGCCTCGCCCTTGGCGCATTGACGCTGGCCGTCGGCGGCACCGCCGCGGCGCAGATGCAGGGACATGGCGGAGCGCAGGGCATGATGATGCATGGCCATGGCGCCGATGGCACCGGCCATGACGAGGTGACCATGCCGGGCCTGCGCGGCCTCGATGCGACCCCCGAAGAGAGTGCCGAGCTTGCCGTCATGTTCCGCAACTTCCGCAGCTTCTCGCGCGAGGTGACCAACCTGCCGGCCGGTATCCGCACGGTAACCCGCTCTTCCGACCCCGAGGTCATGGACGTGCTGATCAGCCATGTGACCGGGATGATCGGGCGGGTCGAGGCGGGCGACGATCCGCAGGTGTTCATCCAGAGCCCGACGCTCGACATCTTCTTCGCTCGTCCCGAGGCGATCGACACGCAGATCGAGGTGACGGATGCCGGCATCACCGTCACCCAGACCTCGGACGATCCCGAGATGGTCGAGGCCCTGCATCTCCACGCCGCCGAGGTCTCTGACATGGCGGCGCGCGGCATGCAGGCGGTGCACGAGATGATGATGCGCCGCGCCGGGAACTGATCTCTCCTGATCTCTCCGGCGGCGCGGCTCGCGCGATGGGACGGATGCAGAAGGGCCGGGGCATTGCCACCCCGGCCCTTCATTGTTGCTCACATTCGCACCCCCTGGCCCGTGCCGCCGCAGCAGCGTCGGGCAAGGGCGTTTCGCTTACCCCAGGGCCGCGTCGCAGCGGGCGCAGGTGGCGGCATGATCGTGCGTGCCGACGTCGGGCAGGATCTTCCAGCAGCGCTGGCACTTCTCGCCCTCGGCCTTTTCGAAGACCACGCCGACATTCGGCACGTCGGCCATGCGGAAGGCCTCGGCCGGGGCCGGATCGGCGGTCAGCGCGATGCCCGAGGTGATGCAGATGTCCTCGAAGGCGACGGTCTTCAGCGCCTCCAGCATCTCCGCGTCCTCGACGTGCACCACCGGGAAGGCTTCGAGCGACGCGCCGATGACCTTCTCGGTGCGCTGGATTTCCAGCGCCGCGGTGACCGCGCGGCGGGCGAGGCGCACCTTGCCCCACTTCGCGGCCAGGGTGGCGTTGCGCCACTCTGCCGGCGTGGCGGGGAAGTCCTGCAGGTGCACCGAGCTTTGCTCACCCGGGAAGCGGTCCAGCCAGACGTCTTCCATGGTGAAGGGCAGCACCGGCGCGAGCCAGGTGGTCAGCCGGTGGAACAGCAGGTCCATGACCGTGCGCGCGGCCTTGCGGCGGGCGGTGTCGCCGTCGCAGTAGAGCGCATCCTTGCGGATGTCGAAGTAGAACGCCGACAGATCTACGGTGCAGAAGGTGAAGACCTGCTGGAACACATGCTGGAAGTCATAGGCGCGGTAACCCTCGCGCACGACTTCATCCAGTTCGGCCATACGGTGCAGCACCCAGCGCTCGAGCTCGGGCATGTCTGCCGCCTCGACCCGGTCGCTCTCCTCGAAGTGGCCGAGCGCACCCAGCATGAAGCGCATCGTGTTGCGCAGGCGGCGGTAGCTGTCGGCCACGCCCTTGAGGATCTCCGGCCCGATCCGCTGGTCGGCGGTGTAGTCGGTCTGGGCCACCCAGAGACGCAGGATGTCGGCACCGTACTGCTTGATCACCTCGTCCGGCACGATGGTGTTGCCGAGCGACTTGGACATCTTGTTGCCCTTCTCGTCCAGCGTGAAGCCATGGGTGACCACGTTGCGATAGGGCGCGTGACCGGTGGTGCCGACCGACTGCAGCAGCGAGCTGTGGAACCAGCCGCGGTGCTGGTCGGTGCCCTCCATGTAGACGTCGGCGATGCCGTCCTTGGTACCATCGGCGCGGTCGCGCAGCACGAAGGCATGGGTCGAGCCGGAATCGAACCACACGTCGAGCACGTCGTAGACCTGCTCCCACTCGTCGGCGTTGTAGCCCTCGCCGAGGAAGCGCTCCTTGGCACCATCGGCGTACCAGCAATCGGCGCCCTCGATCTCGAAGGCCTCGCAGATGCGCGCGTTGACCGCCGGGTCCTTCAGCAGGAAGCCCTCGTCGGTCGGCAGCGCGCCCTTCTTGGTGAAGCAGGTCAGCGGCACGCCCCAGGCGCGCTGGCGCGAGAGCACCCAGTCCGGGCGGGCTTCCATCATCGAGAAGAGACGGTTGCGGCCCGATTGCGGCGTCCATTTCACCTGATCGATGCAGGTGAGGGCACGGTCGCGGATGGTCTTGCCGTTCTCGTCCTGCCCGTCGTTCACATCGCGGTCGATGGCGGCGAACCACTGCGGCGTGTTGCGGAAGATCACCGGCGCTTTGGAGCGCCAGCTGTGCGGGTAGGAGTGGGTCACGCGGCCGCGCGCGATGATGCCGCCAGCCTCGACCAGCTTGGCGATCACGGCGGTGTTGGCCTTGCCTTCCTTGCCCTTGTGGTCAAACACGGTCAGCCCGGCGAAGAACGGCACATGCGGCAGGAACTCGGAGTCCTCGCCGACGTTGTGGGTCATCCGGTCGATCCAGTTGCGCTTGACGAAGCATTCGTAGTCGTCGGCACCGTGGCTGGGCGCGGTGTGGACAAAGCCCGTGCCCGCGTCGTCGGTCACGTGCTCGCCGTCGATCATCGGCACCTCGTAGTCCCAGAAGCCATCCGCGCCGTCCACGCCGGCGAAGGGGTGGGCAAGGGTGAGGCTCGACAGCTCGTCCGCCGAGACGCCGCGCTTGCGCGAGACCATCTCGGGCTCGAGGCGGGCGGCCTTGAACACGTCGCCTGCCAGCTTGTCGGCCACGACGTAGAGATCGCCGACCGAGCACCAGCACTCCTCGGGGGTCGCGGTGACCTCGTAGAGGCCGTATTCGATGGCGGGGTTGAAGGCGACGGCCTTGTTCGAGGGGATGGTCCAGGGGGTGGTGGTCCAGATCACCACGCGGGCTTTCATCAGCTCGGTGTCGGAAACGCGCGCTTGCTCGCCTCCGAACGCGTCACCGTTCCCGTAAATAGTGCGATCGACGTGAGCAACTTCGAAAGGCACCCAGATCGTGTGCGACTTGTGGTCGTGGTACTCGATCTCGGCTTCGGCCAGCGCGGTCTTCTCGACCGGCGACCACATGACCGGCTTCGAGCCCTGGTAGAGCGTGCCGTTCATCAGGAACTTCTGGAATTCCTCCGCGATCACCCGCTCGGCGTGGAACGCCATGGTGAGATAGGGATCGTCCCAGTTGCCGGTGATTCCGAGGCGCTTGAACTCCTCGCGCTGGATGTCGACCCAGCCCTCGGCGAACTTGCGGCATTCCTGCCGGAAGTCGATGACCGGAACCTCGTCCTTGTTCTTGCCCTTCTTGCGGTACTGCTCCTCGATCTTCCACTCGATCGGAAGGCCGTGGCAGTCCCAGCCCGGCACGTAGCGCGCATCGTGGCCCATCATCTGGTGCGAGCGGACGATCATGTCCTTGATCGTCTTGTTCAGCGCGTGGCCGATGTGCAGGTGGCCGTTGGCATAGGGCGGGCCGTCGTGCAGCGTGAAGGGGGTGCGGCTGCCGTCTTCGGCCTTGTCGCGGAGGCGGTCGTAGACGCCGATCTTCGCCCAACGCTCCAGCCACTCGGGCTCGCGCTTGGGCAGGCCCGCGCGCATCGGGAACTCGGTCTTCGGAAGGTTCAGCGTGTCCTTGTAGTCAGGCGTCTGGGTGGTGGTGTCGGCGCACATGTTCTGCGGTCCCGGAAGTTATGTCGGAGATGTCTGAGAAAGGTCGGCGCGGCGGTCCATACGCCTTGTCCCGGCGGCTCTATTGATCAGAGCGCCGGGCATGTAATTCGAATGATGATCGCATGGCGGGGCATCATGGGCGCCTTATAGGCATCCGACTCGTGATGGTCCAGTGGTTGCGACGGGGTGCCTGCCGCTGCGGCAATGCGCGGAATTCCCCCTCGTGCGCTTTCGAAAACGGCGCAGCGCCGCCGGTTTTCCGAACCGGCGGCGGGGATGCGCCAACCGGATCGCGGGATGTGGCGGCAGCACGCCGGAAACCGCGCCGCCGCGGGATTGTTCGCGACCTTGCATGGATATCCGTGCATTTGTCTCCAAATGCCGCGCTCCTCCCATCACTCAACGGTATCCGGCGCGCGCACTTCGAACTCGTGGAGGCGTTATGGCCTATCGTGACACCGGGCTGCCCAATGGCGGCTCTTACGGCCCGACCTTGCGGTCAGAGCCGCAGATGGATTTGGCGGAAGGGCGCCTGGCGGGCGGCGCCGGAACGCTGACCGGCGGCCTGCTGATGGCCGTTCTTGTGTTTCTCGGCTTCGTGGTCGGGATCGGTACCCTGAGGGTCGGTGGGGTTGGTGAGTCCCCCGCCACTTCAGGCAGCGGAGCCCATGGCTCCGTGACGGGGCAGAGCGGCGGGACCGAAACCGCTGTGCCTCGACCTGCGCCGGTCAATTAGGGCCGGGGCCTTGTACCCCTCGTCGGGAAACTGGGACCAGCTACCACTCACGGAAGGTCCAGGCGAGGGTTTCCTCCCAAGAACAGCCCTGTGTTGAAGGGCACCCAGGGCCAGTGCCGCTCCGAAAACTCCTCTGCGGCACTGGCCTTCCATTTTGCGCGGGTCCCGCTGCAGGGTGGCGCGGTCGCGCTCACAGGGTGAAGAGCCGTCCGACGGCGAAGGCCAGGCCGGCAGCCACGCCGCCGATGGCCACCGTTTCCAGCCCCGAACGCCACCAGGGCGTCAGTGACCAGCGGCTCTTGTAGGCGCCGATGCCGAAGAAACTGGCCATGGTCAGTACCGTGGCCGTGCCGAGGGCGTTCTCCAGCGACAGCACGAAGGGCAGCAGCGGCACCAGTCCCGCGGCGAGGAAGGCCGCGAAAGTGGCAAGCGCGGCGCGCATCGGCTGCGGATCGATGTCCGACAGGCCGTGGTCGCCGGCCAGCAACTGGCGTCCCCAATGCCCGGGATCGGCGGCGATCTGTGCGGTCGCGGCCTCGAGAACCTCGCCCGACAGGCCCTGGCGCGCCAGCTGCGCGCGCAGGTCGCGAAGGGCAGCCGCGGGCTCGGCCTTGATTCTCGCATGTTCGAGCCTCTGCAGCCGGTGCAGGTCGTCGAGTTCCGCCTTTGTGCCCGCGTAGTTGCCCGCCGCCATCGAGAAGCCGTCGGCCAGCACGTTCGCAAACCCGAGCGCGAGGATGATGAAGGGCGACAGCTCCGCGCCGGCCACCCCGGCGACGATCGCGAAGGTGGTGACCGAACCGTCCATTGCGCCATAAACGATGTCGCGCAGGCACCCGTGGCCGTCCTGCGCCGGGAGTCCCTTTTCGGGCGATCTGGTATCCGGGGCGGTTCGGCTCGGCTTGCTGCGGCTGTCGGGCTGTCGGGTCATCGGGCTGGCTCCTGCAGACGGCACGAGTCTGACTTTGCCGCGCCGCCTGCGCCTTGTCCCGGATCAAATGCGCGCCGCTCAGGTCTCAGCCCTTGCCGCTGTCCTTGAGCACGAAACCGGCCAGCGCCGTGCGGATGATCTCGCGTACCGACGGGCGCCTGCGACGAGTGAAGGGCAGGGGGCGGCAGACCTCGATCGCGGCCACGCCCACGCGCGCAGTCAGCGCGCCGTTGACCAGCCCCTCGCCGAAGCGGCGCGAGAGCTTGCCGAGGATGCCGCCGCCGAGCACCGGCTCGAGCATGTCATCGCCCACCGCGACCGCGCCGGTGGCGACAAGGTGGGACATCACCGCCCGCGTCAGCCGCCAGCTGCCCAGCGTGCCGGAGCGCCCGCCATAGATCTCGGCGATGCGGCGGATCATCCGCAGGTTGGACGAGAGCGCCGCGACGACGTCGGCCAAGGCCAGCGGCACCAGCGCGGTGACCGTCGCCACTTGCCGCGCCGAGGCCTCGACCTCGCGTCGGGCGGCGGTATCGAGCGGGGCCAGAAGCTCATTCTCGGCAAGTCCGATCAGCCCCGAGGCATCGAAGACCTCGGCGCCGCGTTCCTTCAGCCGTTCGCGGCCCCAGCGGGTGTCCTCGCGCCCGGCGTAGAGCGAGGAAAGCTGATCGACCACCTTGCGCGCGGCCTTGAGGTCCTCGGCGGCCAGCGCCGCATCGGCGGCGCGGTGCAATGCGTCGACCTTGGCCAGCCGCGACATGGCGGCAAGCTCCTTGACCACGATGGCCAACCCGACCAGCACCACCAGTCCCATCAGCACCGACACGGCAAGGCCGAGCAGCGGCACCGAGGCGATAAGGTCGGTGGCGAAGCGCCACGCGGCAATGGAGATCAGCGCCGAGATCAGCGTGCCTGCCAGTGCCCAGAACCAGCGCGCCAGCTTCGACGGGCGGCGCGCGGCCAGCGCCGCGGCGGTGGTCATCGCCTGTCCTTGCAGGCCGGGCAGGTCAGGCTCGGGCACCGGCGGTGCCTCAGAAGGGGTCACCGTGGGCTGCGTCTCGTCGAGATCGAAGAGGATCGGACCCTGCTTGCGGGGGCCACCAGGGGGCAGGTCGCTCATGCGCGGGCCTCCATGCTGCGGGGGACGGACCCGATGTCGGGGGCCTCCCAGACGTAGAAAAGATCCGGCAGGCCTTCTTCGTTGGCAGAGCCATCGCCGCGTCGGGTCACGGCGAAGCCTGCGCGCTCGTAGAAGCGCCGCGCGCGGGCGTTGGCGACAAAGGTCCAGAGCTCCAGCCGGGCTGCGCGGCGCTGGGCATCTTCCAGCAGGGTACGGCCGACGCCACGCCCCTGTGCGCCCGGCGCGACAAAGAGCGCGTGCACGTAGCTGCCCTCCCGGGCGAGAAAACCCACCACCGCCCCCGGGCCGTCCTCGGCCACGGTGACCCATCCCCGCTCGATCATCGTGCCGGCGTGGGCGATGTCCTCCGCGGCGCTGTGCAGCACCGGCTTCCAGTCGCGGGCCTCCACCGCGCGGGTGATCATCTCGCCGAGGCTGCCGGCATCGGTGGAGCGGGCGGGGCGCAGCAGCGGGCTCACAGCCGGTCCCCCACGAGAAACTGCGCGGCGCGGTCGAGGCGGATGTGCGGCGGGCCCTCGCCGGGTTTCAGCGTCAGCGGGGCCGGGGCGAAGCGCATGATCTCGTAGTCCGCGTCGAGCCATCCTGCCGCGCCCTCGCGCGCCGGGGTCAGCAGGTGCGCCGGGTCCTCGGGCAGCGCGCCGGGGTAGAAGGCCGCCTGCTTCCCACGCGAGCCATCGGGGTTCAGCAGGGTGCCGCGCACGCAGTCGAGCTCGCTGCCGTTGTGCGGCAGCGTCTGCTCCACCGTGGCGCGCAGTGCCGCGATCGACATGGCCGCGGTCTCGGCCCCGGCAAAGCGCGCGCGGTCGCGCGCTTCGCGGGTCAGCGCCTCCATGATTGCGGTCAGCCGCTGGTGCTGGGTGTGGTGCAGGTGGTCGGCCTTGGTGGCCGCGAAGAGGATCTTCTCCACCCGCCGCCCACGCAGCAGCTGCGTCAGCCAGGCGTTGGAGCCGGGGCGGAACGCCTTGAGGATGCCCGCCATGGTGCGCCGCAGGTCGTCCAGAGCGGGCGGACCGGCGTGGATCGCGCCAAGCGCGTCCACCAGCACGATCTGCCGGTCGATGCGCGAGAAGTGATCGCGGAAGAAAGGCTTCACGATCTGCGACTTGTAGGCCTCGAAACGCCGGTCCATCTCGCGCCAGAGGCCCCGGCGGGCGGGATTTTCCGGCTTCGGCATGGGCGCGAAGGTCAGCGCGGGGCTGCCGGCTTTCTCGCCGGGCAGCAGGAAACGCCCGGGGGTGCAGTCCGAGAAACCCGCCTCGCGCGCGGTCTGCAGCGCCTCGGTAAAGGTCTCGGCAAGCGCTTTCGCCTTGGGCTCGGTGAACTCCTCGTTGGGGTCGATCCCGCCGAGCATTGTCAGGAAGGGCTCGGATCCCGGCCGCTGCGGCAGGCGCTTTAGCGTCTTTTCGGTCCAGTGCTCGTAGCTCTGCTCCAGCAGGCCGAGGTCGAGCAGCCACTCGCCGGGGTAATCGACGATGTCGAGATGCACCGTCCGCGGCCCCTGCAGCCCCGCCAGCAGCCCGGTAGGGCGCACCTTGAGCGAGAGCCGCAGCTCCGAGACGGCGCGCGTGCTGTCGGGCCAGCGCGGCTCGCGCGCGGTGAGCGCGGCGAGGTGGCTCTCGTAGTCGAAGCGGGCCACGGTGTCGTCGGGCTGTGGCTGCAGGTAGGCGGTGAGAATGCGCGCCTCCGCCTCGGCGGCGAGCTGCGGCATCCGCCCCCGGTCGAGCAGGTTGGCCACCAGCGAGGTGATGAAGACGGTCTTGCCCGCGCGCGACAGCCCGGTCACGCCGATGCGCACGACCGGCTCGAAGAAGGTTTCCGACAACGTGTCGGTGACGTTTCCGACACCGCGGGTGAGCGTGTCGGCGATGGTTCCGATGACCAAGACGGCGTCCCTCGTTCTGCGTTTCCCTAGAGATAGCGGCGCAGGTGCCGGGTTGCCAGTGGCGGTGGACCGCAAGGTCAAGGCGCCGCGTTCGTCCTCCGCCGGCGCTGCCGCGGCACGCCTCGTGCCAGGGGGCGCTGCCCCCTCGGCGCTGCACGCCTCACCCCCGAGATATTTTTCCCATGTGGAAGATGCGGCGGGTCACGGGGATTGATGGGCGCGCGGCGGCGGGCTATGGGGCGGACATGCCCAGATACGCGCTTTTGGTGGAATATGACGGCGGGCCCTTCGCGGGCTGGCAGCGTCAGGCGGATCAACCCTCGGTACAGGGGGCGATCGAGGCTGCGCTTGGCAAGCTCGAGAAGCGCGAACACACCATCGCCGCCGCCGGGCGCACCGACGCGGGGGTGCACGCACGGGGGCAGGTGGCGCATTGCGACATGGAGAAGGTCTGGGACCCGTTCCGGCTGGGCGAGGCGCTGAACTTCCACCTCAAGCCAGAACCGGTGGCGATCCGTGCCTGCGCTGCCGTCGCCGATGACTGGCACGCGCGGTTCTCGGCCATGGAGCGGCGCTATCTCTTCCGGGTGCTGGTGCGGCGCGCGCCCTCGACGCTGGAAAAGGGACAGGTCTGGCGGGTGATGAACCCGCTCTCGCTGGAAGCGATGCGCGAGGGCGCGGCGCATCTGATCGGGTTGCACGACTTCACCACCTTCCGCTCGACCATGTGCCAGGCCGCCTCGCCGGTGAAGACGCTGGACGAATGCCGCATCGAGCAGGTCGAGACCGGCGCGGGCACCGAGTACCACTTCCACCTGCGCGCGCGCAGCTTCCTGCACAACCAGGTGCGCTCGATCGTCGGCACGCTGGAGCGGGTCGGCGCGGGCAGCTGGGCGGCCTCGGACGTGAAGGCCGCGCTGGAGGCCGCCGACCGCGCCGCCTGTGGCCCGGTCTGCCCGCCGGACGGGCTTTACCTCATGGGGGTTGGCTACCCGGACGACCCATTTGCCGGATGATCCGCGCAAGGTGCTTGATTTACGCGGGGAAACCCGGCAATAGCCTGCGCATGACGCAAGCGATCCGAATCCGACGAGCCTGAGCTCCTCCTTCCGTGCCCAATCCGGGCGCGCCTTTTCGTTTGTCCGTCAGACTCCCCCTTTGAAATCTTGACTTGGCCCCGGGCCCTTGGCACCAATCGGGCCTCATCGCAGAGGAAGACCCCATGATCCCCTCCGTCCTGCCGACCTATTCGCGCGCACCGCTTCACTTCGTGAAGGGTGAAGGCTGCTGGCTGATCGAGGAGGACGGGCGCCGATTCCTCGACCTCGGCAGCGGCATCGCGGTGAACGCGCTCGGCCACGCGAATCCGGTGCTGGTGGCCGCGCTCACCGAGCAGGCGAACAAGCTCTGGCACGTCTCGAACCTCTACGAGATCCCGCAGCAGCAGGCGCTGGCCGACAAGCTGGTGGCCGCGAGTTTCGCCGACACCGTTTTCTTCACCAACTCGGGCACCGAGAGCTGCGAGCTCGCCGTGAAGATGGCGCGCAAGTACTGGTACGAGAAGGGCGCTCCCGAGAAGACCGACATCATCGCCTTCACCGGCTCGTTCCACGGCCGCTCCTCGGCGGGCATCGCCGCGGCGGGCAGCGAGAAGATGGTCAAGGGCTTCGGTCCGATCCTGCCCGGGTTCAAGCATCTGCCCTTCGGTGACATGGACGCGCTCGAGGCGGCCATCGACGAACACACCGGCGCGATCCTGATCGAGCCGATCCAGGGCGAGGGCGGCATCCGCCCGCTGCCCGACGACCAGCTTAAGGCGCTGCGCAAGCTCTGCGACGACAAGGATATCCTGCTGATCCTCGACGAGGTGCAATGCGGCATGGGCCGGACCGGGCGTCTCTTCGCCCATGAGTTCGCCGGCATCACCCCCGACATCATGATGGTCGCCAAGGGCATCGGCGGCGGCTTCCCGCTCGGCGCGGTGCTGGCCACCGAGGAGGCCGCCTCCGGCATGACCGTGGGCACCCATGGCTCGACCTATGGTGGCAACCCGCTCGGCTGCGCCGTCGGCGGCGCGATGATGGATGTGCTGACCGAGGAGGGGTTCCTCGATGAGGTGAGCCGCAAGGCCGGTCTGCTGAACCAGAAGCTCGAGGGCCTCGTCGCGGCGCATCCGGAGATCTTTGAGGCGGTGCGCGGCCAGGGACTGATGATCGGCCTCAAGATGAAGATCGCCCCGGCGGACTTCGTCAAGGCCGGCTACGACAAGCTGGTGATCACCGTGCCCGCGGCGGACAATGTCGTGCGCCTGCTGCCGGCGCTGACCATCACCGAGGAAGAGATTGCCGAGGCCGTCAGCCGCCTCGACGCCACCGCCTCGGCGCTGGAGGCGGCAGCCTGACCTTCGTCTAGACACAAATATCCCGGGGGAGCCCGCGCGCCGCGCGGGCGGGGGCAGCGCCCCCATCCCCGGCTCAACAAGAAGTCCCGACAGATGAACCATTTTCTCGACATTCACAAAACCGACCCGGCGGACCTGCGGGGGATCATCGACAGCGCCAAGGCGATCAAGGATCGCCGCAATGGCCGCCCCAAGGCCATGGCCGACGACGAGACCCCGCTCGACGGGCGCATGGTCGCGCTGATCTTCGAGAAGCCCTCGACCCGGACCCGCGTCTCTTTCGACGTCGGCGTGCGCCAGATGGGCGGGCAGACCATGGTGCTCTCGGGCAACGACATGCAGCTCGGCCACGGCGAGACCATCGCCGACACCGCCCGGGTGCTGTCGCGCTTCGTCGACATGATCATGATCCGCACCTTCGACGAGGCGGTGCTGACCGAGATGGCCGAGTTCGCCACCGTACCGGTGATCAACGGCCTTACCGATCGCACGCACCCCTGCCAGATCATGGCCGACATCCTCACTTTCGAGGAGCACCGCGGCCCGATCAAGGGCAAGAAGGTGGTCTGGTGCGGCGACGGCAACAACGTCTGCTCGTCCTTCCTGCATGCCGCCGGACGGTTCGGCTTCGACCTGACCTTCACGGGCCCGGTGCAGCTCGATCCCGAGATGGAATTCGTCGGGCTGGCGCGCAACGAGGGTGCCAGCATCACCATCGAGCGCGACCCGTTCAAGGCCGTGGAAGGCGCGGACCTCGTGGTCGCCGACACCTGGGTGTCGATGCATGACGCGCAGAGCGCCAAGGAGCGCCGCCACAACATGCTGCGCCCCTACCAGGTGAACGAGACGCTTATGGAAGCCGCGGGCAAGGACGCGCTCTTCATGCACTGCCTGCCGGCGCACCGCGGTGAGGAAGTCACCTCGGAGGTGATGGACGGGCCGCAGTCGGTGATCTGGGACGAGGCCGAGAACCGGCTGCACGCGCAGAAGGCGATCATGCGCTGGTGCCTCGGCGCCTGATACTCCGGTCGGGAAGGGGGGCGCTGCCCCCGCCCGCCTGACGGCGGACTCCCCCGGCATATTTGGAAAGAGAAGAAGCCGGGCGGCAGCGTCCGGCTTTTGTCGTTTAGGTCGAGCCGCGCCGGACGCGCGAGCGCTGCACAGCGGTTGTGCGCGGCAGGGCGGGCGACGCAGGCTTGCCTCTCGCGATGTTATCGCTACCTTCCGCGGCACATTCACAGGAGGCATCCATGGCAGACCCGCAGATCGGCATTTACGGATTGGGCACGATGGGGGCCGCGCTGGCGCTCAACATGGCCGACAACGGCATCGAGATCGCGGTGTCGAACCGCAGCGCGGGGCCGATTGCGGAGTTCATGACCCGCGCCGAACCTTTCGCGCACCACGTCACCGCGCTGGACACTCTGGAGGCGCTGATCGACGCGCTGCCGACGCCGCGGCTGCTGCTGGCAATGATCCCCTCGACGGCGCCGATGGACGCGTTTCTCGAGCAGGTGATCCCGTTGCTCGCCGAAGGCGACACCGTGATCGACGCCGGCAACGCCGATTTCCACGCGACCCGGGCGCGCAGCGCGAAGCTCGCCGAACACGGGCTGCATTTCGTCGGCCTCGGGGTCTCGGGCGGCGAGGACGGCGCGCGGCACGGCCCGTCGATGATGTTCGGCGGCTCGGAGGAAAGCTGGACCGGCCTGCAGCCGATCCTGTCGAAGATCGCCGCGCAATTCGAGGGCGCGCCCTGCGCCGACCGCATGGGCCCCGACGGCGCCGGGCATTTCGTGAAGACCGTGCACAACGGCATCGAATATGCAGACATGCAGATGATCGCCGAGGTCTACGACCTGCTGCGGCACGGCGCCGGGCTCTTGCCCTCCGAGATCGGCGCGCAGTTCGCGCGCTGGAACGATGGGCCGCTCGAGAGCTACCTCTTCGAGATCACCGGCAAGGTGCTGTCCTACGACGACCCGCTGGGCAAGGGGCCGATGGTCGATGCCATCCTTGATCGCGCCGGGCAGAAGGGCACCGGCCGCTGGACCGCCATCGAGGCGGTGAAGCTGGGCCAGTCCGCGACGATGATCGAGGGCGCGGTGGCGGCGCGGGCCTGGTCGGCGGAGAAGGCGCTGCGCGAGGTGGCCGGCGCGGCGCTTGGCGCGGACCGCGCCGGGGTCACGCCCGACGTCGAGGAGCTGGAAGCGGCGCTGCTGGCGGCGCGTATCCTCGAGTATTCGCAGGGCTTCCGCATCCTCGCCGCGGCCTCGGAGGAATACGACTGGCAGCTCGACTTTGCGCGCATCGCCGAGATCTGGCGCGCCGGCTGCATCATCCGGGCGCGGCTACTGGACGACATCTCCGCCGCCTTCCGCGAGGGGGCGCCCGAGGGGCAACTGTTCCTCGCACCGCGCTTTGCGCCGGTGCTCGAGCGCGGCATCCCGGCGCTGCGGAGGCTGGTGTCGGAGGCCATCGCGGCGGGTTACCCGCTGCCGGTGCTGAGCTCGGCGCTGGCCTTCTGGGACACGCTGCGCCAGCCGCGCGGGACCGCCGCGCTGATCCAGGCGCAGCGGGATTTCTTCGGACGGCACGGCTTCGACCGGGTGGACGGCAAGGACGCGCATCACGGGCCCTGGTGGGGCTGAGGGGCTGAGGGGCTGAAGGGCCGAGGGGGGCGAGCGGAGGAAAAGGCGGGCACGGCGACGCGGCCCCCCGCTTCTCCGGGGCATAGGGCGACGGGTGCCACGGCCTTGTGTTGGTTGCGGAAGACGCGCAGCATCCTAGATGTGTCGTCACGGATGTCCGTTCGACGCGGCCCGCGAAACGCCCTCTCGGAAGGAACAGACCATGATCGCGCCCCTCCTGTCCCGGCTCACGGCTGCTCCGGTCGCGCTTGCGCTTGGTCCGCTGCTGCTGGCGGCCTGCACCCATTCCGCGCCGCCCGTGTCGGCACCGGAGGGTGCCGCGGTCTCGGCTGAAGTTACCGAGTTTGCCGTCGCCTGCCAGCACGACGCGGCGCTCGCGGCGCTGGATCAGGTCGAGGCGGGGATGGGCGGCAGCACCAGCGCCACCGAGCTGCAACGGGTCGTCCTACTGCGCAACGCAGGGCGAACCATGGATGCGGCGCGGGTCCTGCGAGAGCGCAACGCGCGGGACGATGTCACCGTCGAGGCGGCGGTCCAGTCCGGCACCGTGGTCGAGAACGAACTCGAGCTGATCCGCTCGGAACGCGCGGCCCGTACCGGCAGCCGGTCCTGCGGCTGATCCCCTGAGCTGACACGCTTCCGGTCACTTCCCGAGAAACGGGCTGTGGTATCCTGCTACCCGGGAGGATGCGGGCCGGACCGGCCTGCGTGGTGCAGAGGACGACCCGAGGATCCTACCCGGGAGGACTCGTTATGCCGACATTCATAGTGACGGGGTGCTACACGGCGGCGGCCTTGAAGGGCATGATCGCCAATCCCAGTGACCGCGCCGAGGGCGCGCGTTCCGTGGTCGAGGCATCGGGCGGCAAAATGCTGGCCTATTACGCCACCACCGGCGCGACCGACTGGATGGTGATCGTCGAGACGTCCGACGTGCATGACCTGCTGGCCAGCCTGATGGGCGTCGGGGCCTCGGGCATGGTGAGCAATATCCAGACCGTCCGGGCTTTCTCGGCAGAGGAATTGATGGACATGCAGAAGCGGGCCGGCAAGGCGGCGCAGGCCTACAAGTCGCCTGCGTGATACTGGCCGGGGCGGCCCGGTGCCGCCCCGCTGGCCTTGGTCCGGGTGTCAGCCCCGGATCACCGCGCCGGGGTTCATGATCCCCGCGGGGTCGAGTGCCGCCTTGATCGACCGCATCGCTGCCAATTTGGCGGGGTCCGAGTAACGCTCGAGGTCTGGCACCTTCAGCCGTCCGATACCGTGCTCGGCGCTGACAGACCCGCCCATTTCGTTGACGAGGTCATGGACGCAGCGCTGCACATCGGCGCGCACATCGAGATACTCCTGCTTCTTCCGTCCCTTCGGCGGGAAGACATTGTAGTGCAGGTTGCCGTCGCCGAGGTGGCCGAAGCAGTTCACCCGGAAATCGCCGACCTGCGCCAGTCGCGCCAGCCCGGTCTCGATGAATTCGGGCAGGGCGCTCAGCGGCAGCGAGACATCATGGCTGGCGATGGCGCCGATGGCGCGGTTGGCCTCGGGGATGCGTTCTCGGATCTCCCAGAACTGCTGCGCCTGCGCCTCGGACTGGGCGAGCAGCCCGTCGTTGACCAGTCCGGCCTCCATGCCGGCGGTGAAGAGAGCCGCCAGCGCCGCCTCGGGGTCCATGCCCTGGGCGAGGCCCAATTCGACGAGCACGCACCAGGCGGGGGTCTCGGCGAAGGGCTGGCGCACCTCGGGCAGCGCCTCGGCAAGGAAGTCGAAGCCCATGCGGCCGATCAGTTCGAAGGCGCTGACCATCTCGCCGAGTTGCTCGCGCGCGAGCGCCAGCAACGACAGCGCGGCGGCGGGGCTCTGCACCGCCAGCAGCGCGGTGCCGGTTGCCGCGGGCACCGGCGAGAGTTTCAGCGCGGCGGCGGTGATCACCCCGAGCGTGCCCTCGGCCCCCAGCAGCAGCCCGCGCAGGTCGTAGCCGGTGTTGTCCTTGCGCAGCCGTTTCAGCCCGTGCCAGACCGTGCCGTCGGGCAGCACGGCCTCGAGACCGAGCACCTGCTCGCGGGCATTTCCGTAGCGCAGCACGTTGACCCCGCCGGCGTTGGTCGAAAGCAGCCCGCCGATCCGCGCCGTGCCCTCGGAGGCCAGCGACAGCGGGAAGAGGCGGTTTGCCTCCAGCGCGGCGGCCTGCACGTCGGCCAGCACCGCGCCGGCCTCGGCGACCAGCACGTTCTCCTCGGGGTAGATGGCGCGGATCGCCGACATGCGTTCGAGCGAGAGGATCAGCGGGGCGGGGCCCTCGGGGGCAATCTGCCCGCCGACGAGCCCTGTACCGCCGCCATAGGGCAGCAGGCCGACACGGGCGTCGTTGCAGGCGCGGACGATGGCCGAGACCTCCTCGACGGTGCGCGGCAGCGCCACCCAGCCCGAGATGCCCTGCCAGCGGCCGCGCGGCTCTTCGAGGTAGCGCGGCTCGGCGCGGCGCAGCCTGCCCTCGGGCAGCGCGCGGCTCAGGGCTTCGGCAAAGGCGTCATCGGCGGGATTGAGGGGCATTGCGGTCTCCGTTCTCTGCGCCCGTGATACCTTGCTGATCGGCGAAGCCAACCCCGGCGGCGCGGCTGCGGGCGCGGCGGTAGAGCGGCGTCATCAGAAGCGGCGTCAGGAACATGGGCACCTGGTAGCAGCCGATGAACAGCAGCAGCGGGTCGGTCACCGGCGTCGGCAGGGCGACGAGGAAGAGCCCGATGTTGCGGTTGCCGGCGATCATCGCGAGCGCCTCCAGCGCGTCGCTCCGGCCGCCGCGTGCGCGCAGCCAGAGGGTCAGCACCTGCGGGCCAAGGTTGGCGGCAAAGGCCAGCACCATCCACCCCAGCAATTCGGCCGGGCGCTCCAGCAGGGCGGGACGGATCTCGGAGGTGAGGGCGAGCACGATGGTGGTCATCAGCAGCGCCGAGGCGCCGTCGAGCTGCGCTATGGCCCCGGACGCGGGGCGTGGCAGAAGGGCAGGGCGCAGGGCAAAGGCGAGACCGGTGGCGGCGACGATCACCAGCAGGAGCTTCAGCGCGGCGCCGAGGATGCCCGCCGCGCCGCCGAGCGTGGGCAGCAGGGCAAAGACCGGCAGCGTGGTGGCGGGCAGGATCAGCATGCCGAGGATCAGCATGCGCAGCGCCGGGCCGGGATCGCCGCCGACCATCAGCGTCAGGTTCGGGCTGCTGGCCAGCGGTGCCGCGGCCATCAGCAGGATCAGCGCCAGCGCCGCCGGGCTTTCCAGCAGGCCGAAGGCGGCGGCCAGCGCGACAAGCGCCAGTGGGCAGAGCAACTGGAAGACCAGCAGCGCACCGAGCGTGCCGCGCAGCTGGTGAACCGCGCCGAGTGCGGCGCGCGGCCCGATGCGCAGCGCCGCGGTGAAGAGCATGAGGGCGACCAGTTCGGAAAGCCAGGGGCGCACGAATTGCGTGACCTGCGGCACGGCGATGCCGAAGGCGAGGCCGGCCAGCATCATCCAGCGGGCATGCCGCGCAAGGAAGGGAAGGAGGCTCATCGGGTGCGGCAGCTCAGATGGGACGGGTCGGCGTAGCGGGAGCGACTACGGTGCCTGGCGTCCGCTCCGAGACGATTGGCGCGGGCAGCGGCGAGATGTTCGGCCCGCGGGCGAGGCCGACGTGGTCAGGGCCAAAGCCGGTGAGCGTGCTCGGTAGCCCAATCGATGCGGCAGCGCCCACGCCGTTGCGATGGCTGGTGCCTGTCGTGTCGATCACGCTTAGGTTGCCCGCGCCGGTTCCCGTCCTCATCATCGTGCGTCCCCGCTGGAAGTCCGGCGCCATAAGGCGCCGTGCGGACCGCATGTGCAAGGGCGGAGCGGCACTAGTGTGGAAACCAGGCTTTCGCCGAGGCCACGCGACCATGCTCGAGATAGAAGTCATCCAGCTGCGGCGGCGCGTAGCCGGCCTCCTGGAGCTGCACATGGGCCTGTCCGCGGTGGTGGAGCTGGTGCTGGAAGAGATGCAGCAGCAGCGGCTCGACCTTCTCGTGCACGGGCCCGGAGCGGCGCTGGGTGAGGCGTTTTTCCTTCAGCGTCTCGGGCGAGAGTGCCTCGCAGAGCGCAAGCAGGCGCAGGTCCGTCCGGGCCTGCTCTTCGGCGAGGCGGGCCGGATCGTCGATCTGCGGGCGGTTGCGCAGCGACAGCCCGAGCCCGCCACGCTCCAGCGCGTCGATATAGTAGAGATCGACCAGCAGGATGTGGTTCATCGTCAGGCTGAGCGACGGAAAGAAGCCGGGGCGGGGATCGGTGAACTCTTCCTCGGTGAGCGCCGCGAGCACCGTATAGAGCGTCTCGTTCGCCCAGGCGTTGTTGCGGGCCATGAGTGTGAAGGGCGTGGGCGCATGCATGGGCTTGTCCTCCGGGTGCGTGGGAGGAGCTTAGCGCAAGAGAGGGGGGCGGCGAAGGGAGTGTCGTGAGCCGGGTCGTCCGGCGCCTTGTCCCCTCGCGAGAATAAGAAAGGCCGGAGCTTCTGCCCCGGCCCTTGTTGCTCGAACAAAGAGCCTCACATCGCCGCGCGGAACAACGCCTCGAGGTTCTCCTCTGTCAGCTCGATCGGGTTGCCGCCGCAGGACGGATCCTTGATCGCGCCCTTCACCAATTCAGGGATCGACTCCTCGGTCACGCCGAGCGCCGTCAGTCCCTTCGGCACGCCGAGGCTATCGTTGAACTCATCGACGAAGGCGCAGAAGCCGTCGAAGCCGCCCTCGATGCCAAGGTAGCCCGCCGCCTTGTCGAAGCGGTCACGGATGGCATCCGCGTTGAACTTCAGCACGGCGGGCATGCAGACCGCGTTGGTGGTGCCGTGGTGGGTGCCGAAGACCGCGCCGATGGGATGGCTCATCGCATGGATCGCGCCGAGGCCTTTCTGGAAGGCGGTGGCCCCCATGGCAGCAGCACTCATCATCTGCGCGCGGGCCTCGAGGTCGGTGCCATCGGCATAGGCGCGGGGCAGGTACTCGATCACCAGCCGCATGCCCTCGAGCGCGATGCCCTGCGACATGGGGTGGTAGAAGGGCGAGGAGAAGGCCTCGACGCAATGGGCAAAGGCGTCGAGCCCGGTGCCGGCGGTGATCGCCTTGGGCATGCCGACGGTCAGCTCTGGGTCGCAGATCACCACGGCGGGGAGCATCTTGGGATGGAAGATGATCTTCTTCTCGTGGGTCTCGGAATTGGTCAGCACGCCGGCGCGCCCGACCTCCGAGCCGGTGCCCGCGGTGGTCGGTACGGCGACGATGGGGGCGATGGCATCGGCATCGGCGCGGGTCCACCAGTCGCCGATGTCCTCGAAGTCCCAAACGGGCCGGGTCTGACCTGCCATGAAGGCCACGCACTTGCCGAGGTCGAGACCGGAGCCGCCGCCGAAGGCGATGACGCCGTCATAGCCGCCGGCATTGTAGGCTGCGACGCCCGCGGCGAGGTTGCGCTCGTTGGGGTTGGGATCGACATCCGAGAAGAGGCCGCATTCGATGCCCGCCTTTTCCAGCACCGCGATGGTGCTCTCGGTGACCGGCAGCGCGGCAAGGCCGCGATCGGTGACCAGCAGCGGCTTGGTGATGCCGGCCTGCGCGCAGGCTGCGGGCAGTTCCGCGATGCGGCCCGCGCCGAACTTGATGGCGGTGGGGTAGGACCAGTTGGCGGTGAGGCTCATTTCGTCACCTTCTTGAGATGGTAGGATTTGGGTCGTGTAAGGTTGTGGTAGCCGATGACCGACAGGCCGCCGCCGCGCCCGGTCTGCTTGCAGCCGGTCCAGCACAGGCCCGGATCGAGGTAGTCGGCGCGGTTCATGAAGATGGTGCCGGTCTCGATCTGGTCTCCCACGGCCTGTGCCCGCTCTACGTCTTGCGTCCAGAGCGAGGCGGTGAGGCCGAAGGGGCTGTCGTTCATCAGGGCAATCGCTTCGGCGTCGTCCTTGACGGGCATGATGCCCACGACCGGGCCGAAGCTCTCGTCGCGCATGACGCGCATCTCGTGAGTGACGTTCGTCAGAATCTGCGGCGTCAGGTAGGCGGCGCCGTCATCCTCGGGGAAGGTGTCGATATGGGCCGTGGCTCCCATCTCCAGCGCCTCTTTGATCTGCGCGCGCACTTCCTCGGCGAAGCGGACGTTGGCCATCGGGCCGATGGTGGTCTCCGTGTCGAGCGGGTTGCCGAGCTTGTAGCCCTTCACCACCGCCACAGCCTTCTCGACGAAGGCGTTGTAAAGGCTCTCGTGAACGTAGATGCGCTCGATCCCGCAGCAGCACTGGCCGGAGTTGAACATGGCGCCGTCGATCAGCGTGTCGACAGCCGCGTCCAGATCCGCATCCTCCATCACGTAGCCCGGGTCCTTGCCGCCAAGCTCGAGCCCGAGTCCGGTGAAGGTGCCCGCCGCGGCGCGCTCGATGGCCTTGCCGCCGCCGACAGAGCCGGTGAAGTTGACGAAGTTGAAGGCGCCTTCAGCGATCAGGGCCGAGGTGGTGTCATGGTCGAGATAGAGGTTCTGGAACACCGCCTCGGGCACGCCGGCCTTGTGGAAGGCATTGGCCAGCCGCTCGCCGACGAGCAGGGTCTGGGTCGCGCCCTTCAGCACCACAGTGTTGCCGGCGATGAGCGCCGGGGCCACGGTATTGATCGCGGTCATGTAGGGGTAGTTCCACGGCGAAACCACGAAGACCACGCCATGCGGCACGCGCTTGATGTAGCGCTTGAAGGTGGCGTCCTCGCCGACCTCGATGTCAGCGAGCGCGCTTTCGGCGATCTCGGCCATGAAGGAGGCGCGCTCGTTGAAGCCGCCGAACTCGCCGCCGTAGCGGACCGGGCGGCCCATCATCTGCGCCAGCTCGGGCACGATCGCCTCGTTCTGCGCGCCGATCTCGGCGACGCCCTTCATCACCAGCTCGATGCGCTCGGCCAGCGGGCGGGCGGCCCATGCGGCCTGCGCGGCGCGGGCCGATTTCGCGGCCTCGCGCGCCATGTCGAGGGACAGGGTTTCGCGCGAGGCGAAGACCGAGCCGTCGATGGGGGAAATGTTGTTCAATGTCGTCATGAGAGCCTCCTCAGGCGCGCTCGAAACCGCGCGCCAGCTCGTAGTCGGTGACCGCGCGGTCGAAGTCTTCCTGCTCGATCCGGGCGGCATGGGCAAAATGCTCGATGACCCCGTCACCGAAGGCGGCGCGCAGCATGTCCGAGCCGGCAAAGGCGTCGATCGCGGCGCGCAGGGTGTTCGGCACGTCCGGCACGTCATCCATGCCGTAGACGTCGCCCTGGGCGGGGGCGGGCAGCTCCAATTTCTCCTCGATCCCGGCAAGGCCCGCGGCAAGCTGCGCGGCGCAGGCGAGGTAGGGGTTCATGTCCGAGCCCGGGATGCGGCACTCGATGCGCACGCCCTTGGTGTCCTCGCCGACGAGGCGGAAGCCCGCGGTGCGGTTGTCCACCGACCAGGCGGTCTTGGTCGGCGCGAAGGTGCCGGGGGCGAAGCGCTTGTAGCTGTTGATGTAGGGCGCCATGAAGAGCGTCACCTCGGGAGCGTACTTCAGCAGACCCGCGACGTAGTGCTTCATGGTCTGCGACATGCAATGCGCGCCGTCCTTGTCGTAGAAGGCGTTCTCGGACCCCTTGAACAGCGACTGGTGGATATGCGCGGCGCTGCCCACCTTGTCGGCCTGCCACTTGGCCATGAAGGTCGCGCCGTGGCCCTGCTGGTGGGCGATTTCCTTGACCGCGTGCTTGGAAATTGCGTGGTGATCGGCACAGGTCAGCGCATCGGCGTAGCGGATGTTCAGCTCTTCCTGGCCATGTTCGGCTTCGCCCTTGGTGCACTCGACCGGCACGCCCATGGCGTAGAGGTGGTTGCGGACCGGGCGCATGACGTATTCCTCGCGGCTGGTGAGCTGGATGGAATAGTCCTGGTTGTAGGGCGAGAGGGTTTCCAGGTCGCGCCAGCCGCTGTGGCGGATCTCGTCGTAGGAGCGGGCGTAGAGGAAGAACTCCAGCTCGGTCGCCATCATCGGGGTGAGGCCCATGGCCTCGGCGCGGGCGATCTGCTTCTGCAGCATCTGGCGCGGGGATTCCGGCACCGGCGCGTGGGTGTGGTGGTCCATCACGTCGCACAGGATCATCGCCGTGCCCTCGAGCCAGGGCACGCGGCGCAGCGTGGCGAGGTCGGGCTTCATCACGTAGTCGCCGTAGCCCGAGGCCCAGCTCGTGGAGGCGAAACCCTCCGGCGTGCTCATCACGAGATCGGTGGCGAAAAGGTAGTTGCAGCAGTGCGTTTCCTCGATCGCGTGCTCGAGGAAGTTGGAGACGTGGAAGCGTTTGCCCTGCAGACGGCCCTGCATGTCCACAACGCACACGAGGACGGTGTCGATCTCGCCGGCGCGTGCGGCATTTTTCAGGTCGTCTAGGGTCAGGGGGGCGGTCATTCCGCGTGCTCCTTGCTGGGCTTGTCCGTGTCGCCGCGCGTGGGCGCGGAGATTTGATCAAATTATTCTACAGGATCGGCCCCCGCAATAGCGCTGCGGGGGCCAAATGGTTGCGACGGAACGCCTCAGAAGTTGTAGGGCGGGCCGGCCTGGTTGATGACGCCGTTGTACTCTTCGAAGATCGAGACGACCTTGGCGTGGATCTCGCTCTCCTGGGCGATCTCCTTCCAGAATGCCTTGGCGGCGTTTTCGACCTCGGCCCATTCTTCCGGCGGCACCGAGCGCAGCTGCAGCTTGTCGCCGGTGGCGCGCAGCTTGGCCTCGCCGCCCCAATACCACTGGTTGCGGTAGGTGTCGGCGGCCTTGATCGCCGACATCACCAGCGTCTTGAGGTGCTCGGGCAGGTCGGCCCAACGCTGCTGGTTGACGAAGATCGAGCCGATCCAGGCGCCGGAGATGTTGTTGGTCAGAAAGTAGTCGGTGACGTTCGCCCAGCCGACGGTGTAATCCTCGGTGATGCCCGACCAGGCCATGCCGTCAAGCTCGCCGGTCTGCACGGCAACCTCGGCGTCTTCGTAGGGGATGTTCACCGGAACCACGCCGAACTGGCTCAGGAAGCGGCCGGCGGTGGGGAAGGTGTAGAGCTTCAGCCCGTCGAGATCGGCGAGGCTGGTGATCTCCTTCTTGGTGTTGAAGTTGCACGGGTCCTGACCGGCGGCCGAGAGCCAGGTCACGCCGACCTTCTCGTATTCCGAGCGCCAGATGTCGGCGAGCCCGTATTGCTCGAAGAGCACCGGCACGTCGAGGATGTGCTTGGTGGCAAACGGGAAGTAGCCGCCGAAGACGCGCATCGGGGTCGGCGACGCCATGGAGTCGTCATCCGAGTGCACGGCGTCGATAGTGCCGCGCTGCAGCGCCTGGAAGAGTTCGCCGGTGGGCACGATCTGGTCGGCGTAGTAGAGCTCGATCTCCAGCTCGCCCTGGGCAGCGGTGTTGATGTAGTCGACGATCGGCTTGGTCACCTGTTCGCCGAGGGCGGCACCCGCGTAGGTCTGGAAGCGCCACTTGATCGGCTCCTGCGCGCGGCCGATGGAGGGCGCCGCGAGCGCAGCCGGAGCGGCCAGTGCGGCGCCGCTCAGGATCTTGCGTCGTGTCAGGGTCATCTTGTCTCTCCTGTTGCGTGGTTGAGGTCTGTGCCCCTCTTTGCGGGGGTCTCGTTGTTAATTGTCGTAGACGAGGTCCGGCAGCCACAGGGCCAGCTCGGGGAAGATCATGATGATGGCGAGCACCACGGTCATCACCGCCACGAAGGGGATGATCGAGGTGTAGATGTCGCGCAGGCCGATCTCGGGAGGAGCCATGGCGCGCATCAGGAAGAGGTTGTAGCCGAAGGGCGGGGTCATGTAGGCGATCTGGCAGGTGATGGTGTAGAGCACACCGTACCACACCAGGTCGAACCCGAGGTGACCGACCAGCGGCACATAGAGCGGGGCCACGATGACCAGCATTGCCGTGTCGTCGAGGAAGGTGCCCATGACGATGAAGCTCAGCTGCATCAGGATGAGGATCATCCATGGCGAGAGGCCGAGCTTCTCGGTGAAGAGCTCCTCGATGGCGCTGACCGCGCCGAGCCCGTCGAAGACCGCGCCGAAGGCGAGGGCGGCGAGGATGATCCACATGAACATGCACGACACGCCGAGCGTGTTGCGCACAGAGTTCTCGAACACCTCGCGGGTCATCCGGCCCTTGAGCACCGCCGCGACGAAGGCGGCGACGGCACCGATGGCCGAGCTTTCCACCAACGAGGTCCAGCCACGCACGAAGGGCACCATCATCACGAAGAAGATCACCAGCGGCAGCAGCCCGGCGCGCAGCAGGCGCAGCTTCTCGGCCATGGGGATGTCGCGGTCGGCCTTGGGCAGGATCGGACCCAGCTCGGGGTTCAGCCTGCAGCGGATGACGATGTAGAGGATGAAGGCCGCCGCCATGAGCAGGCCGGGGATGATGCCTGCGAGCCAGAGCTGGCCGACCGGCTGGCGCGCAATCATCGCGTAGAGCACCAGCACCACGGAAGGGGGCACGAGGATGCCAAGCGAGGACCCGGCCTGGATCACCCCGGTGACCATGCGCTTGTCGTAGCCCCGCTTCAGCAGCTCAGGCAGGGCGATGGTGGCGCCGATGGCCATGCCCGCCACCGACAGGCCGTTCATCGCCGAGATCAGCACCATCAGCCCGATGGTGCCCACCGCGAGCCCGCCCGAGAGCCCGCCCATCCAGACGTGGAACATCTTGTAGAGGTCATCGGCGATCTTCGATTCCGACAGCACGTAGCCCATGAAGATGAACATCGGCAGCGTCAGCAGGGGGTACCATTTCATCAGCTTGATCGAGGCGGCAAAGCCCAGATCGAAGCCGCCGCGGTCACCCCACAGGCAGAGCGCGGCCACCACGGCGACGAATCCGATGGCACCGAACACGCGCTGCCCGGTCAGCAGCAGGCCCAGCATGCCCGAGAACATGACGATTGCGATCAGGTCTTGCGACATCAGATGTCCTCTCCGCGGATGCGGGCGATGTCGCGGAAGAACTCGGCGACGCATTGCAAAATCATCAGCGTGACGCCGAAACACAGGATGACCTTCACCGGCCAGACGTAGGGGCGCCAGGCGCTCGGGCTGCGCTCTAGGTAGCCCATCAGCTCACCCGCCGCGTCCGGCCCGCCGGTGACGAAGGCCCAGATCAGCTCGCCGAAGAACTTGAAGGGCTCGGTGCCGAAATAGCCGAAGCTGTAGGCGGTCGAGCTGATCGCCCCCCAGAGCAGCACGCCGAGGTAGAACAGCAGGAACCAGATGGTGATGACGTCAACGATGGCGCGGCGGCGCGGCGACCAGTCGCCGTAGAAGAAATCCATCCGCACGTTCGATCCCATCTGGATCGAGTAGGGGCCGCCCAGCACGTAATAGGCGACCATGACGAACTGCGCCGTCTCCAGCGTCCAGAGCGTCGGCGTGAAGAAGGTCTTCGACACCGATGACCAGATCAGCACGCCGATCAGCGCAAAGAGCAAATACATGGCGAACCGCCCGATGGCGCGGTTCATCCGGTCGATGATCCGCACGTAGCAGCGCATGGCTTCAGGCATTGCCGGTCTCCGTCAGTCCCAGACCCGCCAGCGCCGGGCGCAGCAGGGTCAGCAGTTCCCCGGCGATCATCTCGATGCCGGTTTCGTCGGCGAGCAGGTCGTTGCGCACCTCGATCATCACGTTGGGCAGGCCGTTGGCGATGCCATGCAACTTCAGTGAGTGGGTCACCCCGTCCTCGGGGCCGTAGGGATCGTTGCGGGCGATGCGGCGGCCGGGCAGGCGGGTCGCCTCTTCGAGCATGAAATCGGCCAGGTGGCTGTCCTCGTCGTGAAGGATGCCGATCTCGACCTCACGCTGGATGCCGAACCAGCTGGGGGTGAAGCTGTGCACGGTGATCAGGGCAAAGGGCGTGCCCAGCGTCTTGCGGGTCACCACCGTGCCGGTCACCGCCGCGCAGAAGGGATCATAGATGTCGCGGGTGCGCTGGGCGCGCTCGGCGTCGGAGAGGCCGATGTTGCCGGGCACGTCCACCGTCTCGGTCTTCGTGGGCATCGCCGAGGCGGCCTCGGGCGGTCGGTTCAGGTCGTAGACCAGCCGCGAGACGGTGCCGGACACAAGCGGCGCATCCAGCGCTTCGGCCAGCCGCTGGGCCAGCGCCAGCGCGCCCGGGTCCCAGGCAGCATGGCTGCGCCGGTCCTCGTCGTGCAGGCCAAGCCCGCCGTAGCGCGCAGGAATCCTGTTCGAAGCGTGCTCGCAGAGCAGCAGGGCCGGTCCCCGGCCCATCGCTCTGCTCACTTCGAATGCGGTGGTGTCTTCTTCCGACACGTCTGTCCCCCTGTCTTTGGAAAAACCTTTCCACGCGCCAGATAATGCGTCAATAATTTTCCAAACCGTTCTTCCGCAGATTTCGACCGTCGCCAAGGGGTCGCGGAATCTGCCCAATTTTTGAACCCAGGACGAAGGGGAGCCCGTGGAGACCAGTCCGACCGGCACCGTGCGCCAGCTCATCCGCGAGCATTACGCGCAGCTGACCAACTCCGAACGCAAGTTCGCGCAGGCGCTTCTGGACGATTACCCGGGTGCGGGGATCGCCTCGATCACCGCCGCCGCGGCCAATGCCGGGGTCTCGACCCCGACGGTGGCACGGATGGTGCAGAAGCTGGGGTTCAAGGGCTATCCGGCCTTCCACGCGGCGCTGCTCTCGGAGTTGCAGGCCAAGGTATCCGGCCCCGAGGCGCGGCGCGCGGTCTGGGCCTCGGAGGCGCCGGAATCGCACCTGCTGAACCGCTTCGCCGAAGCGGTGACGCAGAACCTGCGGCAGACCTTCACCAATATCGACGCCGCACAATTCGATGCGGCGGCAAAGCGGCTGGCCTCGACCGAGGGGCGGCTCTACGTGGTCGGCGGGCGGATCACCCGCTCGCTGGCGGAATATGCCTTCACCCATTTCCAGGCGATCCGGGCGCGGGTCACGCATCTGACGTCCTCCTCCGCCACATGGCCGCACTACGTGCTGGACATGGAAGAGGGCGACACGCTGCTGATCTTCGACATCCGCCGCTACGAGGACAACCTGCAGCGGCTGGCCGAGATCGCGGCGGCGCGGGGGATGCACGTGATCCTGATCACCGACCAGTGGTCGAGCCCGATTGCCAGCGTCGCCGAGCACGCGTTCAACTGCTGGGTCGAGATCCCCTCGGCCTGGGATTCCAACATCTCCACCCTGTCGCTGGTCGAGGCTCTGGTCGCCGCCGCGCAAGAGGAACGCTGGCCCGATGCACGCGAGCGTTTCGAGCGGTTGGACCAGCTGTTCGAGCTGACGCGGCTGTTCCGGAAGCCCTGAGGGCAGGGGACTACGTGAGCCGGGTCGGGGCCTGCCCGGCGGCCTTCGATCTTGCGTCCGGGCGGCTCGGCTCACTGACCCATACAAAAAGAGCCCCCGGCGCTATGAGGGGCGACGGGGGCAGTCTGGGAGCATTCTTCTCTCCCGGGGGGATTTCCGCGCGGGGTCGGCCTAGAAGCCGACCGCGTCCGCGCCCTTGGTGTCGAGGATTTCGCGGGCCTCGTCGGGCGAGGCCAGTTCCAGCCCCAGCCCCTCGATGATCTGCCGCGCCTTGGTGACCTGCTCGGCGTTGCTGCGCGCCAGCTGGCCGGGGCCGGCCCAGAGCGAATCCTCGAGGCCGACACGCACGTGGCCACCCATCGCGGCAGCCATGGCGGCGATCGGCAGCTGGTTCTTGCCCGCGCCGAGCACCGACCAGCGGTACTGGTCGCCGAACAGCCGGTCGGCGGTGCGCTTCATGTGCATGACATCATCGGGATGCGCGCCGATCCCGCCCATCAGGCCGAAGACGGTCTGGATGAACAGCGGCCCCTTCACCAGACCCTGATCGAGGAAATACTTGAGGTTGTAGAGATGCGCCGTGTCATAGCACTCGAACTCGAAGCGCGTGCCGAGCGCGCCGAGCGTGGTGACGATGTGCTCGATCTGCCCGAAGCTGTTGTTGAAGATGATGTCCTTGTTGCCGACGTAATCACGTTCCCATTGGTGCGCGAGGTTCGGGAACCGTTGCAGCATCGGAAAGAGACCGAAGTTCATCGACCCCATGTTGAGCGAGGCAATCTCCGGCCGGTGCGTCTGCGCCGGGCGGATGCGCTCCTCGATGGTCATCGTCGGCGCACCGCCAGTGGTGATGTTCACCACCACGTCCGACGCCTGCTTGATCACGCCGAGGAAGGGGGAAAAAGCCTCGGGAGTCTGGTCCGGGCGGCCGTCCTCGGGGTTGCGGGCATGCAGGTGCACCACCGCGGCCCCGGCTTCGGCGGCACCGATGGCGGCCTCGGCGATCTCCGAGGCGGTGACCGGCAGGTATTCGGACATGGAGGGTGTGTGGATCGCGCCGGTCACGGCGCAGGTGATGATCACCTTGCGGGTCTTGGCCATAAAATGCTGCCTCGCGGTCAGATGCGCCCGGGGGCGCGTGCCGGACGGCGAATTTCTCTGGTGGTCGGTTGCATCTCGGTCCTCCCCGTGGCTGGTGCAAAGATCACACCAGATTCTGGTGACCCGAGTTCCCGTGGCAGCGTTTCCTCCCTTGCCGCGGGATCAACGGTTGCGGTCTTGCCCGTTCTGGTGTGATCTGAGATCACAGTTGCAGAAGGACTCGCAAAGAGTCAACGGGGAGAAGAGGGGATATGGGCGAAAATCACGAGACGCCGCTGGGGACGCGGCCGCGCACATTGTCGGAACAGGTGCACGAAACGCTGTGCGAGATGCTGCTTTCGGGGCAGCTCAAGCCACGCGACCGAATCTCGCTGCGCGACCTCGCGGAGCGCTTGGGCGTGTCGATGATGCCCGTGCGCGAGGCGGTGAGCCGACTTGCGGCGGGAGGGGCGCTGCTGGTCGAGCCGAAGCGCGCGGTGCAGGTGCCGCTGATGAGCGCCGGGGAGTTCGCCGACCTCACCGAGATGCGGATCCTCACCGAGGCGCAGGCCGCCCGGCTTGCCGCCGAGCGCGCCACCCCGGAGCAGATCGACGAGATCCTGAAGCTGGCGGGCCGTTTCGAGGAGATCCTCGACAGTGCCTACGGCAGTCCCGAAGCGGTGGCGGCCAACAAGGATCTGCACTTTGCGCTTTATCGCGCGGCGGGCTCGCAGGTCCTGATGGACGTGATCACCATGCTCTGGCTCAAGGCCGGGCCGATCATCAACTACGACATCGGGGTGAAGGCGGAGGTGCCGCTGGAAGAAGAGATCGGTCGCTCTCGCACGCACCATTCGCGTGAACACCACCGCCAGCTCTGCGAGGCGCTGCGCGCCCGAGACGGCGACGCGGCCGCACAGGCGGTGACCGAGGATATTCGCGTCGCCGCGGAGCTGATCCGTGCCTACGGCGCGGAACACATGGACGACAGCCGGAGGAGATTGCTGCCGTGAAACTGGAACTGGAAGGCGCGCGGGTGATCGTCACCGCCGGCGCGCAGGGCATCGGGCGGGCCATCGTCGAGGGGTTTCTCGCCGAAGGCGCGCGCGTGGCGACCTGCGACATCGACGAGGCCGCTCTTGCGAGCCTCCCCTCGGAGGTCTGGCGGCAAGGCTGCGACGTCTCTGACGCGGCGCAGATCGGGGCGTTCATGCAGGCGGCCATCGCCGAACTGGGGGGGCTCGACGTGCTGGTGAACAATGCCGGGATCGCCGGGCCGACCGGGCCCGTCGAGGAGCTCGCGCCGGAGGACTGGGACCAATGCCTGAACATCTGCCTCACCTCTCAGTTCCACTGCGTGCGCCACGCCGTGCCGGCGCTGCGCGAAAGCGCCAATGCCTCGATCATCAACCTCTCGTCGATGGCCGGGCGGGTCGGCTTTGCCCTGCGCACGCCCTATGCGGCGGCCAAGTGGGGGGTGATCGGCTTCACCAAGTCGCTGTCGATCGAGCTGGGCAAGGACGGCATCCGCGCCAATGCGATCCTGCCGGGCATCGTTGCCGGGGATCGCCAGCGCCGGGTGCTCGAAGCCAAGGCGCAGCGCCTCGGCAAGACCTTCGAGGAGGTCGAGGCGGCAGCCTTTTCCTACACCTCGCTCAAGGAATACGTGTCGCCCGAGCAGATCGCCGACCAGATCCTGTTTCTCGCCAGCCCGCGGGGCAGGACGATCTCCGGCCAGGCGATCTCTGTCTGCGGCGACGGCCAGATGCTGGCCTGAAGGCGCCTCCGGCTCAGCCGCGGGGCTGGGCCGGATCATTTGCGGGCGTGGGGGCGTCGCTGCGCTCCAGCACCAGCAGGGTCATCATCCCGACCGGGGGCAGGGCGCGCCGCTCCAGAAGCCTCAGCCCCGGCGTGTCCAGCACCACCGAAATGTCGAAATCCGAATGCCAGCCGATGCGGTCGGCGAATTTCGCGGTACGCTTCGACAGGTGCGCCAGCGGACCCTGCTTCTTGGCGAAGTGGTTCGACATGATCAGCTGGCCGCCGGGTTTCAGCACGCGCACCATCTCGCGCATCACCCGCTCGGGCTCGGGCACCACCGAGATCATGTGCATCGCCACGACCCGGTCGAAACTGGCATCGGCGAAGCCGAGCTCGCGGGCATCCATCTGCCGCAGGGACTCGATGTGCGGCAGGTTCATGCGATCCACGCGGCGGCGCGCCTGCGCCAGCATCTCGGCGCTGTAGTCGACGCCGGTGACCTTCATGTGACGCGGCAGCAGCGGCAGCGACAGGCCGGTGCCGACGCCGACCTCCAGAACACGCGTCCCTTCCGGCCCGGTCACCTTGCGCACCGCAGCCCGGCGCGCGGCCTGGGTAATGGCTCCGAACGTCTGATCGTAGATCGGGGCCCAGCGGGCGTAAACGGTTGTTGCTGCGCGTGGATCCAAGATGTCCTCCCTGCCTCGGCGGCCCGGTGCCCGGATCGCTTCGGGGCAACCATGGACCCGCCGGGCCCGAGAGGAAAGGGGGGTGTGCGACGCCTCGTGCGATCGTGTCTATTCGATGCCCAGAATTTGCAGCGCCTCGCGCAGCCGTGAGATGCACCCCGTTCGGTCGCCCGCGGCGTAGAGCCGCGCGCCCTCGTCCCGCAACGTGCGGACCCGGTCCCGCGCTGCATCGGGCAGGGCCGTGTCGGCGTCCAGCGCCGCATCGACGCGCGACATGTAGGCCGGACATTGCAGGGCAGCCGCCGGGGTGGCCATCAGGCAAAACACGGTGGCGATCGCAAGCCGGGTCATCGTCCGTCCTCCCTTGGAGAACCTTAGCATGAAAGAAGGGGGGCTCACGGGCGGGTGATCCGGCAGGCGTTTCATTGCCTCTTTGCCGCATTTGCCCGGCGGGGATCCGCACGGCAGATTTGACGCGCGGATCCCCGCTGTCGCGGCGGGGCTTTCCCGGCAAGCCGTTGCCCGGGAAGAGATATCCCGGGGCGCTGCATTGCGGCACCTATTCGGTGCCCCTAGGTCTGGGGAGAAGCCGCGGGATGCTCCCGCGCCAGACCGATACCGGAAGGAGACTTCTATGAAACTCAACGGCATGCTTCTCAAGTCGACCGTCATTGCCGCCCTCGTGGCAGCGCCCCTCGCGCCGGTGATGGCGCAGACCGCGACCCCCGAGGCCCCGGCCGAACCGCCGGCCGCGGCAGCCCCGGCAGCCCCGTCGGTGGAGTTCAGCGAAGAGCAACTGACCGCCTTCGTCGATGCCGCCGCGCAGGTGCAGGCGGTGCAGCAGAACTACATGGCGCAGATCGACGCTGTCGAAGAGCCCGAAGGCAAGCAGGAGCTGGTCGAGAAGGCCCAAGTCGAGATGGCCGATGCGGTCAACGAGACCGAGGGCATGGACGTCAATACCTACAACGAGATCGGCCAGGCGGCGCAGGCCGACCCCGAGCTGAACCAACGCATCATCGCGATGCTGCAGGAGCGCGCGCCGGCCGGCCCCGAGACGATGACCGAGTAATCCCCCTCAAACGAGGTCATCCTGGAGCCGCCCCCTCGGGGGCGGCTCTTTTCTTTGGCGGCACAGAAGGGGCTGACCCGGCGCGGCATCTGTGGCAGCGCCGGGCGACCGGGAGTGGTGCCGTCAGTTGGTGTCCGGCGCGGCCTGCGTCGCGGAGGGGGGCTCCATCTCAGGCATCGGCACCTGTTCGACGGCCCCCTCGGGCACCGCCTCGCTCGGCGCATCATCGGGGACGAAGACAACCCGGCCGATCTTGCGGTTCGGGCCCCAGCTGCGCAGCTTGAGCATGCCGTCCACGATGTAGAGGTCCTCGACCCGGTAGGTTGCGCGGGAGCCACTCTCGTCGTGGATTTCGATGAAGGGGGTCAGCGTGTCTTCTTCGAGGCGGAAGTAGCGCGGATCGGAATGCGCCTCGAAGTCCCGCATGATCATCAGAACGTGGTCGTAGTCGGTGATCCGCTCGTCGACGAAATAGGCGCAGGTGGCCTCGTAGCCAGCGCCGCCCGCGCCGAGGATCAGCGCCGGCACCCAGACCATGGGGTTGGCCATGGCCGCCGCTGCGGCCGCGCCGCCGCCTTCCAGCAGGCTTGCCGCCGCGCCGCCCGAGGCGGCGAGCTTGCCTCCGAGCAGCGTCAAACCGCTGGTGGCATTGACCAGCGTGTAGAATCCGCCGTCCTGCTGCGCGCCGGTGACTTGCGCGACGGCCCCGGTGGCGGCCTTCGCGGCGCCGCTCACCGTATCGCCGACCAGCCGGCTGGGCCGGTAGTCGCAGATCGCGGCGGAGAGAGATGTGGTGGAGACCAGCAGCGCCACGGTGGCGGCGGTGCAGGGTCTGAGGATCTTCGGTGCGGGCATCGGAAGGCTCCCATGCAAGTGTGCGGTGAAGAGGGGATGTAGTGCGGCCCCGCCCGGGGCCCAACGTGAAAGGCCGGGGCGCATCTGCCCCGGCCTGCCGTTTTCTGCCGACCCGGAATGTCCCGGATCAGCTGTCCATCTTGAGTGCCGAGATGAAGGCTTCCTGCGGAATCTCCACCTTGCCGAACTGGCGCATCTTCTTCTTGCCGGCCTTCTGCTTTTCCAGAAGCTTCTTCTTCCGGGTGGCGTCGCCGCCGTAGCACTTGGCCGTCACGTCCTTGCGCATCGCCGACAGGGTCTCGCGGGCGATGACCTTGCCGCCGATCGCCGCCTGGATCGGGATTTTGAACATGTGGCGCGGGATCAGCTCTTTCAGCTTCTCGCACATGGCCCGGCCGCGCATCTCGGCGCGCTCGCGGTGCACCATCATGGCCAGCGCATCGACCGGCTCGTCGTTCACCAGGATCGACATCTTCACGAGGTTGTCCTCGCGGTAGCCGATCATCTCGTAATCGAAGGAGGCGTAGCCCTTGGTCACCGACTTCAGGCGGTCGTAGAAGTCGAAGACCACCTCGTTGAGCGGCAGGTCGTAGACCGTCATCGCGCGCCCGCCGACGTAGGTCAGGTCCATCTGGATGCCGCGGCGCTCCTGGCAGAGCTTCAGCACGTCGCCGAGGTACTCGTCGGGCACCATGATGGTGGCCTTGATGCGCGGCTCCTGGATGTGGTCCACCGTGGACATGTCGGGCATGTCGGCGGGGTTGTGCAGGTCGCGGCGCTCGCCGTCCTTGGTATAGAGGTGGTAGATCACCGAAGGCGCAGTGGTGATCAGCTCGATGCCATACTCGCGCTCGAGGCGGTCGCGGATCACCTCGAGGTGCAGCAGGCCGAGGAAGCCGCAGCGGAAGCCGAAGCCGAGCGCCGCCGAGGTCTCCATCTCGAACGTGAAGGAGGCGTCGTTCAGGGCGAGCTTCTCGATCGCGTCCCGCATGTCCTCGAAGTCGTTCGCATCCACCGGGAAGAGCCCGCAGAACACCACCGGCACCGAGGGCTTGAAGCCGGGCAGGGCCGTCTCGCAGGGCTTGCGCTCATGGGTGATCGTGTCGCCGACGCGGGTGTCGCGGACCTGCTTGATCGAGGCGTTGAGGTAGCCGATCTCGCCCGGGCCGAGTTCCTTCACGTTTGTCATCTTGGGGCGGTAGACGCCGACGTCGTCGACGTCATAGGTGCCGCCGGTCTTCATCATGCGGATGCGGTCGCCCTTCTTCAGGACGCCGTCGATGATCCGCACGATACAGATCACGCCGAGGTACTGGTCGTACTTGGAATCCACCAGCATCGCCTTCAGCGGCTTGTTGCGGTCGCCCTCCGGCGGGGCGGGCAGGCGCTGCACGATGGCTTCCAGCACGTCGGGGATGCCGATGCCGGTCTTGGCCGAGATCAGGCAGGCGTTGGAGGCGTCGATGCCGATCACATCCTCGATCTGCTCCTTGACCCGTTCCGGCTCGGCGGCGGGAAGGTCGACCTTGTTGAGAACCGGCACGATCTCGTGGTCGGCGTCGATCGCCGTGTAGACGTTGGCCAGCGTCTGTGCCTCGACGCCCTGGGTGGCATCGACCACCAGCAGCGAGCCCTCGACCGCATGCATCGAGCGCGCGACTTCATAGGCGAAGTCGACGTGCCCGGGCGTGTCGATGAGGTTCAGCACGTAGGTCTCGCCATCCTGCGCCGGGTACTCGATGCGGACGGTGTTGGCCTTGATGGTGATGCCCCGCTCGCGCTCGATATCCATCGAGTCGAGCATTTGCTCCTGCATGTCGCGTTCGGCGACGGTGCCGGTGAGCTGAATCAGCCGGTCGGCCAGGGTGGATTTCCCGTGGTCGATGTGGGCGACGATGGAGAAGTTACGGATATGCGCGAGATCGGTCATGATTGGCCCGATATGTAAGGCTTTTGGCGTCCGGTCAAGCCGGATCGAAGGGCAGGCGGCGGCGCCGCGCGCATCCGCCTCGCCCGGCGGCGGTGGCTCTCGCGGATGCCCAAGCGGCAGCCTGGCCGCAACGCCCGCCACCGCGCTGGAACCGGGCGCTTTCCCGCGCCGTCCCGCAAGCTTCTTCTCTTTCCAAATACGCCGGGGTGAATTGGCCGTCAGGCCAAGAGGGGCAGCGCCCCTCCCGCGAGGTCTGCTCCCCTTGGCGCGCATAGCGTCACGGAAGCCGCTGTCCAACAACGAATCGGTGAATTGAATCTGCGGCGCGCTTCGGGCATCCTTGCGGAGATTACCGAACCGTGGGCGCAAGATCCGCGGCGCGAACGGCAGTGAAGAGAGCAGGCGGATGAAACCGATTTTCCTGGTGACGATTTTGGCACTGGTGGCAGGGTGCGGCGGTGGCGGCGGCTACGGCTCGGGCGGCAGGTATTTTGCAACGGGCCCGGTCAGCCAGGCCTGCATGTCCTCCGACCGCAAGGCCCGCAATACGTCGCTCTGCGGCTGCGTGCAGGCGGCGGCGAACGACGAGTTGTCGTCGGGCGACCAGCGCCGCATGGTGCGCTTCTACCGCGATCCGCACGAGGCGCAGGTGGTGCGCCAGTCGGACCGCAATTCCGACAAGGATTTCTGGAAGCGCTACTCGGCCTTCGTGAACCGTGCAGAGCGGATGTGCACCGGGCTCTGAGCCCGGCGCAGGCTTTTCCCGTCTTAGCCAGCTGCCCGGAAGGGGCGCGGCGCAAGCCGTGCCTCGGCGCTTCTTGCGTGGCCTTCCATGCCCTCGGCACGGCTGATCCCGGCGCAGGCGCGGGCGAGGTCGGGCAGCGCCTCGGGCGCGGCCTCCTGCCACGTCACGCATTTCAGGAACTTGTGTACCGACAGCCCGCCGGTGTGGCGCGCGGCGCGCCCGGTGGGCAGCACGTGGTTCGGCCCGGCGGCCTTGTCGCCGAAGGCCACGGTGGTCTCGGCCCCGAGAAACAGTGAGCCATAGGCGCGCAACCGCGCCCGCCACCAGGGCAGATCGCGCGCCTGCACGTGCAGATGCTCGGGGGCATAGAGGTCGGCGACCTCGGCCATTTCCTCGCGGCTGCCGCAGAGCATGACCTCGCCAAGTTGTGCCCAGGCCGCACGCGCGGCGCTGCGGTTGGGCTCGGGCAGGGTCTCGGCCAGCTGCGGCAGGCGCGCGACGACCGCCTCCGCCAGCGGGCGGTGGTCCGTCGCCAGCCAGACCGGCGAGTTGCCGCCATGCTCGGCCTGGCCCAGCAGGTCCAGCGCCACCAGTTCCGGATCGGCGCTGGCGTCCGCAAGAATCATCACGTCGGTGGGGCCGGCCACCATGTCGATGCCCACCGGGCCGAAGAGCTGCCGTTTGGCTTCGGCGACGAACTGGTTTCCGGGTCCGGCAAGGATGTCTGCCTGCGGCAAGCCGAAGAGGCCGAAAGCCATGGCCGCGATGCCCTGAACCCCGCCGAGCGCCAGCACCTCGTCCGCCCCGGCCACGTGCAGCGCATGCAGGATCGCCGGAGAGATGCCGCCCTTGCCCGGTGGTGTGCAGGCGATCACCCGTCCCACGCCGGCGGCGCGGGCGGTGGTCACGGTCATCAGCGCCGAGGCGATATGGGCGTAACGCCCGCCCGGCACGTAGCAGCCCGCACAGTCCACCGGGATCAGTCGCTGCCCGGCCCGCAGGCCGGGGCGCAGCTCGATCTCGAATTCCTGCACCGAGGCCCGCTGCGCCTCGGCGAAGGCACGGATATTGGCATGGGCATAGGCGATGTCCTCGACCAGCGTGACCGGCAAGGTGCGCTGCGCCTCGGCGAGAGTTGCGGCGGGCAGCACGATTTCACCCTCCCAGCCGTCGAGCCGCGCAGCGTAGTCCAGCGCGGCGGCCTCGCCCTCGGCGCGCAGACGGGCGAGCATGATCTGGACGATGTCGGCGGTATCGGCGACGGCCTGCGGCGGCAGTCCCGGGGCGGTCTTGAGGTGGGTCACGGTCATCGGTTCGGGGTCTGGCCTGATCTTGAAGAGTTTCGGAAAATGTGAATCTGTGTCAGTCTCGTGCCGCGGTAGGACGCGGTCGTCCGGGAAAGGTCCCGGCGCAGGTGAGGGAGTGTTGGATGCTGATGAAGGGGATCAGCCTGCGTGGTCTCGAGGTCTTCGAGGCCCTGGCCGCGAGCGGCTCGGTTGCGCAGGCGGCGGAGCGCACGGGGCTCAGCCAGCCGGCGGTGAGCCAGCAGCTCCGCAACCTCGAGACGGCGCTCGGTGTCGATCTTGTCGACCATGGGCGGCGACCGATGCAGCTTACGCCGGCGGGGCGGTCGTTCCTGATGCGGACGCAGGCGGTGCTGGGCCAGCTGCGGCTGGCGCAGAATGAGCTGACAGTGATGGATCTGACGCATCTGTCGCAGCTCAACCTCGGCGTCATCGATGATTTTGACAACGATCTGACGCCGCAGTTGGTGACCATCCTTGCCGAAAACATGACCCGCTGCCGCTTCAAGCTGACCACCGCGCCCAGCCACGAGATCATGCAGGCGATGATCGACCGGCACCTGCATATTGCCATCGCCGCCAGCCCGGGCACCGCGACTCCGGGCGTCATCGAATACCCGCTGGTCCGTGATCCCTTCCTGTTGGTGGCGCCCCGCGGCAGGGCCCGCGAAGCCGGCGGCACCGAGGCGCTGATGTCGGCGCTGCCGTTGCTGCGCTACGACCGCGACCAGATGATCGGTCGGCAGATCGAGACACATCTGGCACGGCTTAAGCTGGAGTTCCCTGAACGTTTCGAGATCGGCGCGCATCTGTCGCTGATGACGCTGGTGGCGCGCGGCGTCGGCTGGGGCATCACCACGCCGCTGGGTTATATGCGCGCCGCCCGGGTGCACGACCGGATCGAGGCGCATCCGCTGCCGATCAAGCCCTTCGCCCGTACCATCTCGCTCTTTGCCGCCGCCGATTGGGCCGACCGGGTGCCGCGCGACGTCGCGCGCACGATGCGCCAGCTGGTGACCGACCTCGTGATTACCCCCGCACAGCGGCAACTGCCCTGGCTCGAGGGCAAGCTTCACCTGCTCGAGGGTGAATGAGGTTTCAGCAGCTGATCCAGCGGAAGCCGGGGCTCGGGCGTGCATGCGGGTATTTCCGGAACTTAAGCGTTTCGGAAACTAGAAGGCCCGGAGCGCCCTCTCCCGCAAGGGCAGGGCCGGGCGATTTGGAATCAGGGAAGCGCGGATTCCGAAAAGGGAAATCCGACGGCCCTTCAGCCGGATAATTAGGCAGGATAAAGCGGCACGCGCGGGCTCGCGGAGTGCCGGCGTCAGGCGGTCGTCAGGCGGTCAGGTCGAGGAACGCCCGCACCGCCGCTTCGAACTCGCGCGGCTTCTCTGCGTGCAACCAGTGACCGCAGCCCGGCAGTTTCGCAAACTTCGCAGCGGGAAAAAAACTGCGGATGCGGTCGCGGTATTCGGGTTTCACGTAGCTCGACTCGGCGCCGGAGAGAAACAGTGCCGGACGGTCGAAATGGCCGTCGATCTCCGGGAAATCGAGGATCTTGGGCATTTCCGCCTCGAGCGCGTCGAGGTTCAGCTTCCAGCGCTTTTCCTTGAGGTCGAGGGACTGGGTGAAGAAGCTCCGCAGCGTCGGGTCGTCGATCACCTTGGCCAGCTGATCGTTGGCGTCCGAGCGTTTTTCGATCTTTGCGAGATCGACCGTGCGCATCGCGGCGATATTCTGGTTCTGGTCGTGCGCGTATTTCACTGGCGCGATGTCCGCGAGGATCGCCCGGTTGACCAACTCGGGACGCGTCAGCGCCAGCACCATGGCCGCCTTGCCGCCCATCGAATGGCCCAGCACGTCGGCACGGCCGCCGAGGCTCTCGATCACCTCGGCGATGTCGCCGGCCATGTCGAAATAGCTGTGGCTGTCGCTCTGCGGGCTGTCGCCGTGGTTGCGCTGATCCACCGCGATCACCTCGCGCTGGTCCGAGAGTCGCTTCGAGATCACCCCCCAGTTGCGGGCGGAGCCGAAGAGCCCGTGGACGATGACGAGCGGCGGTTGGTCGGTGGCGGAGCCGTGGCGGATCATGTTCAGCATGGGCCCTGTCTAGGCCGCGGGCGGCGCATGGAAAAGACCAAAACGCGTGGTCGCCGGGGTGGGGCAAATCTCTTCGAAGAGATTTGCAACCTCCTTCGAAGGAGGTTGCCACCAAACCGTTGCGGCTTGCGTACGGCGGTCAAATGCCGGAAGTTCGCGACATGGATGCAACCCCGAAGATCGGTGCGCGGCTGATGCCGCTGTTCGAGAGCCGCCTCGGCCTCGGCAAGGGCAGCTTCGAGCGGCGCGCGAAGCGCGCGGCGCACCGGTTGCCGCGGTGGGCGCGTCGGGATCTGCGGGCGCTCAGCGAGGCGCAGGGCATGGCGGGGCATCCGAAGCTCGCCATGCGGCTCGACATGGCGGAGTTGACGCGCGCCGAAGGCCGCATCGCGCGGCATCTGGAGGCGATCGACGTGAAGGCGCGGCGGCGCTACTGGCAGCTCGGCGTGCTTGCGGGGCTGATGTTCAACCTCGCACTGCTCGCGGCGCTGATGGCGGCGGTCTACTACCTCCTGATCCGCAGCTGACGCTTCGGCCTGGTCTCGTCCGGGGTGCCGGGGGCGCGGCCGTTGAGGCGCAGGAACAGGCTTTCCTCGTCGTCGTTGCGGAAGAAGGGCACGGAGCTCGGCGCGCGGCGGTCCTGGGCGCGGGCGGTGATTTCTGCGAGCACCACCTCGGTGATGAACGGCAGATCGAAGCGGCGCACCTCGTCGAGCGGCACCCATTGCAGGTGCGACAGCTCGTCGGAGGCCGCCGAGAAATCATCGGGATCGGACTTCAAGGCCTCGGCGTCCACCAGGAAGAAGCGCGCATCGAAGCGGCGCGGGCGACCCGGCGGGGTGATTGCGCGGAAGACGAACTGCAGCGCCGAGGCCGAGGGCCGGTGACCTGTCTCGGCAAAACCCTCCCAGCCTTCGGGCGGGTTTGGCCACTTGCCGGGCCAGCCCAGCACCTGGCCGGTTTCCTCCCAGAGCTCGCGGATGGCGGCGGCGGCGAGCGCCGGGGCGCGGCCCGCGGGGGCCTCTTCGGCGAGGCGCGCGGCGCAGGCGGCGGGCAGCGGGGCGGCGAGCTTCACCTCGGCATCCGCCTCGTCCACGGCCCCGCCGGGAAAGACGAACTTGTTGGGCATGAAGGCCGCCGCTGCGCCGCGCTGCCCCATCAGAACGCTCGGGCGGCTGTCGCGGTCGCGCAGCACGATCACCGTGGCTGCGTCGCGGATGGCTGTCTTGTCGCTGCTCATGCGCATTCCCCTGCGTCTTGGTCTGCCGTGCGGGGAAAGCGCTCGGCGTCAGCGGTCGCGTGCGAAGCCGTGCATCTCGCGCGCCCACTGGAAGCCGACGATCGCCCCCTTCAGTCGCGGCAGAAGGTAGAGGGAAAGCCCGATGCAGCCAATAAGGAAGATGGTGATCAGGATCAGCGGCTCGGGCCGCCAAGTGGTGAACACCCAGAGCAGCGCCGGCGCCATGATGTGGCCGACGATGAGGATCGTCAGATAGGCCGGGCCGTCGTCGGCGCGGTGGTGGTGCAGCTCCTCGCGGCAGACCGGACAATGGTCCCGCACCTTGAGGTAGGAGCGCAGGATCGGTCCATTGCCGCAGCTCGGGCAACGGCCGCGGAAGCCGCGCCAGACGGCGGGCCAGGTTTCGCGCTCGGTCTCGCCCTCTGGCGAAAGATCGGTCATGGGGGGCACCTTGGAAGTCATGTCCCCAAAGGTGGCGCAAGCCTGTCGCCATTTAAAGAGGACAGGAGCGCGCAGCGGCGTGATGTCGCAAAGCGGCAGGGTGGATGCAGGTTTAGCGCGGGGCGCCTCAAAGGTCTGAGCCCGGTCGCGCCGGGATCGGGCGCGCAACGGGTCGTAGCTCACCATGACGTGGTCTCGGTGGGCTGGCCGTTCGGTGAGCCACTGATGGTAGCCGGCCAGATCGTGCAGCGCGGCACGCGCTATCGGGATTTCGTAGGAGCGATGCAGCACGTGGCCGAACTGGATGTCGGTGCAGGTGAGCCGCGCGCTTGCGAGCGACGCGTGTTGCCGAGGCTCTGTTCCGCGATCCGCGGCCTGTGTTCCAGCGCCTGCACCGCTTGAGCGATCGCCGCGGCGTCCTGCCGGTGGGCCGGGGTACGGACGATGCGCCAGAAGACCGGCGCGGCAAAGGCCATGGCCACGTTGAGATTTGCCCATTCCGTCCAGCGGTCGACATCCGCGCGGGTCAGCGGGTCGCGCGGCCAGATGGCGTCGTCGCCATAGCGCCCGGCAAGGTAGCGCAGGATCGCGCCGGTTTCCCAGAGTGCGGGCCCGTCATCGTCGCGCAGCACGAGGACCGTCCAGTTGGGGTTGAACACTTGGAAGACCTCGGTGTCGGTGCCACGGTGGATATGCCGACGTCGTGGTCCAGGTAGGGCAGGTCCAGTTCGCCAATGCACCACATCAGGGCTTGCACGTTCGATGAGGGGCGTCTGCTCCAGACCGTCAGCATGGCGCTTTCTCCTTTCAAAAGCTCTGCCCAATCGCCCCGCCCAACCGCCCCGCCCAACCGCCCTGTCCATCACCAGGTTTTCGGATGCCGGGTGCAAGCCGTGCGGGCCGCGAGAAAAAAACTTTGCCCCCGGGCGACGGAAGTTTCCGCGCCCCGCGTGAAAGCTAGTGATCGGACGGCAAACACGCCGCCGGTGAGACACGCGATGCAATGAGGAGATCGCAGCGATGACACGCATGAACAAACTGATGACCGGCGCCGCCCTCGTGGTTCTGGGCACGGCGAGCCTTGCCTTTGCTGCAACCGACGCGAAGCCCATGGGGCAGCGCGGCGAGCGCCCGGCGCCCATGACGCAGATGTTCGAGAGCTTCGACAGCGACGGCAACGGGTCGATCAGCCGCGAGGAATTCGCGGCCCACGGTCCCGCAGCAGGCTTTTCCGAGGCCTATGCCACGGCCGACGCGGATGGCAATGGCCTGCTCGAAGGCGATGAGCTGATCGCCTTTGCCGACGCCCGCAAGGCGGCCCGCGAGGCGCAGCAGCTGGAGATGCGCAAGGCGCGCATGGAACAGCGGATGCTTGAGCGGTTCGATGCGGACAAGGATGGCAAGCTGTCCCTCGAGGAGATGCAGGCGCAGGGCCCGATGGGGTTCTTCGACCGCTTCGACGCGGATGAGGATGGCCAGGTGACCGAAGATGAGCTCGCGGCGGCCCGCCCGATGCGCCACGAACAGCGCGGCATGGGTCAGGGTGCAGGCGAGGGCATGGGCCCGAAGGGTGACCGGATGATGCGCCATGAGGGGGACCAGCGTCAGTGGCATGGTGACCGTGACCACGACCAGCGTGGGCAGGGCTTCAAGCGCGGCCCGCAGAACGGCGATGGCCCGCGCGACGGGCAGGGGCCGCGCGGCGGCGGCATGCAGGACTTCTGGCAGTACTGAAGCTCCGAGGATCGGGCCGCCCCGTGCGGCCCGGTCCTTGCGCGGCCCGGCACATCGGGCTAGCGCAAGGGGATGGACCGGATGCCCTATGACGCGATGAGTGGTGAAAGCGACGAGACGTTGCTCGCGGCCTATGCCGCGGGCGATCAGGCCGCTGCGCGGGCGCTCGTACAGCGCCTGGGTCCGCGTGCTTTTGGCCATGCGGTCCGCATGCTCGGCGACAGGGCCGAGGCGGAGGACGTGGCACAGGAGGCGTTGCTGCGGCTCTGGCGCGCGGCACCCGGCTGGCGCGAGGGCGAGGCGAAGGTCTCGACATGGCTCTATCGGGTGGTGTCGAATCTCTGCATCGACCGGATGCGCCGACGGCGTGGCAGGTCGGTGGATATCGACGACATCGCCGAGCCGGCCGATCCCGCGCCGGGCGCCGAGGCGACCTTGCAGGGCAAGGCCCGCGAGGGCGCGCTGCAGGAGGCGCTGGACGCGCTGCCGGAGCGGCAGCGGCAGGCGGTGGTATTGCGGCATCTCGAGGGGCTTTCCAACCCCGAGATCGCCGGGATCATGGACTTGGGCGTGCGTGCGGTGGAAAGTCTTACCGCGCGGGGACGCAAGGCGCTGGAGGCCCTGCTGGCAGGGCGGCGCGCAGAGCTGGGGTATGACGATGACTGATCAGCGCAGGAAGGAAGAGGGGCCGCTGGCCTCGCTGTTCGAGGCAGAACGGCAGGATGCACCGCTGCCCTCCGGTGACTGGATGGCCCGGATGGAGGCGCTGGCGCTCGAGGTGCAGCCTGCCGCGAGACCGGCGCCAAGACCGGAAGAGCGGCGTTCGCCGCCGCTGCTCCGCAGGGTCAGTGCATGGCGCGAGGCGCTGCAGACCTTCGGCGGCTGGCCGGCGCTGGCCGGGCTTGCGGCGGCCTGCGCCGCCGGTGTCTGGATCGGCGTGGCCTCTCCGGAGACGATGACGACACTGCTGTCGAGCGACAGCAGCAGCCTGCTGTCGGCGGTCGATCCCGCCAGCGGCTTCGACTACGCGATGTTGGGACTTTGACGATGACGAACGATGCCTCCCCGACGCCGGAGCAGATGCCCGGCGCGAAGAAGCCCTCGGGGGCGCCGCGCTGGATGCGCTGGCTGCTGCTGGGATCGCTGGCGCTGAACCTCGCGGTGGTCGGGGTTGTCGCGGGCGGCCTCCTGCGCCATGGCGGCCCCGAGCGCGGCGGTCCGCCGCGCGGACGCGAGTTCATCACCCCCTACACGCAGGCCTTCTCGCAAGATCAGCGGCGCGAGCTGGGCCGCCAGCTGTTCAGCTCGTTCGAGCGCAAGCAGGGTGACCGCCCGCGTCCCAGGCCCTTTGCCGACTATCGCAGCGCGCTTGAGCTGCTGCGTGCCGAACCTTTCGACAGTACGGCCTTTGCAGAAGCGCTGTCCGCGCAGGACGCCCGTGCAGCGGAACGGCAGAAGATGGGTCAGGACGTTCTGGTGGACTATGTTGCCACGCTCTCCCCGGAGGCGCGGGAGGCCTATGCCGACCGGCTCGAAGCGGAGCTTGACGCCCTGGCGAAGCGGCTGCCCCGGAAGCCCCGGGACTGACACGTCGCCCGGATCGCGGGCGTGACAGTGGCGCGGGAAAGGCCATCTGACGGGCCTGTCAGGCCCTCGGCCCATACCCGCAGGCAGCGCGCTCGGCTGTGTCCAGGAACTCTCCTCAGATCCGGCGCAATTCCCTGATGTTCAGCCACGGCTGTGGCTGCCGTTCGGGCTCTGCCAGCCGGACCTGGTTCCGCCCCGCCTGCTTGGCGGCATAAAGCGCCCCGTCGGCTCGGCGCAGGACCGTCTCGACAGGGTTTGACCCCGGCTCGGTGAAGGCGATGCCGATGCTGATGGTCAGCGCGATGCCGGCCTGTGACCCGCCCCCCGGACCGATCAAGGGCAAGGTCAGCCCGGCGATGCGTTCACGCAACTGCCGGGCGGTGGCAAGGGCGGCTTCTGCGTCGCTGCCGGGCAGGGCGATGAGAAATTCCTCTCCGCCAACCCGCGCGACGAGATCCCGCGGGCGCAGCGCATCGGACAGCGCGCGCGCCGTCGTCGCGAGCACGCGGTCGCCGATGGAATGCCCCCAGTGATCGTTCACCTTCTTGAAATGGTCGAGGTCGGCGATGAGCAGGGCCAGCGGCTGTTCGAGTTCGGCGGCCTGCTGCGCCAGCCGCGCCAGCTCTGGCATGGCGTAGCGGCGGTTGTAGAGCCCGGTCAGAGGGTCGATTATCGCGGCGCGCAGGCCGTTGCGGAGAGCGGCATGATGTTGCTCCGCGCGGCGCCTCCGGTTGATCAGTCGCGGCAGACGGAGCGCAAGCTCCAGTGCATCCGGCCCCCGGTGCAGCAGCTCGTCCGCGCCCAGATCCAGTGCACGGGCCGCATATTCGGCGCGCTCCGGCTCTGTCACATACACCAGCGCGGCGCGACGCCGGGCACGGGCGGTGCGCAGTTGCGACAGAAATGCCAGCCCGGCCTCGGGGGCTGCAGGGTTGTCAATCAGCACGATAGCCTCGGCCGGGGTGACGCCTTGTTTCAGCAGATGGCCCGGCGCGAGGATGCGGACCTGAGCGCCGAGATTGATCCGCAGCCGGGTCGCCATAAGGGCGACATCCGCCTCCGGGTCGAGCGGGACAAGGGAGATACGCGCCGGGCGGTCGAAGTTCCGTGGCAGTTCTGACAGCCCAAGCGCGCGCTGGGTGTCATTGCGCAGCTGCAGTTCGTCCTGGGCGCGGCTGCGGTGGATGAGGTTTCTCAGCCGGGCGAGCAGCAGGATATCCTCGACCGGGCGGGCGATGACATCATCGGCGCCGACCGCGAGCAACGCCAGCCGCCGCTCGGGCTGATCCTTTTCGCAGAGCAGCACGAGCGGGGTGTCGGCGTGGCCGGGCAATGAGCGCAGCCGGGTGCAGAAGCCGCTGCTGCACATGTCGGGCAGCATGGTCGCAGAGAGAACGAGATCGGGGTGGAGATCGTCGATGCTGCGCAACGCCTCGGCGCCACTGGCCACCGTCGCGACCTGGTAGAAGGCCGAGGCGAGCTTGGTCCGAAGCTGGTCGCACTGACTGGCCGAGCCCCCGACGATGAGTATGCGTCCTGCCATCGTCCTGTTCCTGCCCTCGTGTCGTCCGCGTGTCGCCCATCCGGAGGCCGTCCCGCGCCGCGCGGCCTTGCATCCCCGTCGCGGCTCAGTCTTTATGAAAACTGGTTAAGAAAGCCTTTCGATTGGCGGGGAGTTGCACGGATGGTGGGGCGTGACGAGGCAGAGCTGATCGGGTTGCAGGCGGCGGCCTGGCTGGCCGCGAACGACGAGCTTCTGCCGGTTTTCCTCGGCGCCACGGGAGCGTCTGCCGAGGATTTTCGGTCCGGTCTGTCGGACCCGGGCTTTCAGGGCGCGGTGCTCGACTTCCTGCTGATGGACGACGCCTGGGTGCGGAGCTTCTGCGACGAGGCGGGGCTGGCCTATGATCTTCCGTTCCAGGCGCGCCAGCACCTGCCTGGCGGCGGCGAGGTGCATTGGACGTGAGCCCGCAATCCGGCCCTCGTGTGGCGGCGGTACTCTTCGACAAGGATGGCACGCTGTTCGATTTCACCCGCACCTGGAGTGCCTGGGCGCTGCGGGTGATGCATCAGCTTGCCGAGGGTGATGCGCGGCTCATCGATGCCATGGCGCGCGAGCTTCGCTTCGATCTCGGCAGCGGCACCTTCCTCAAGGACAGCCCGGTGATCGCCGGCACCAGTCTCGAGGCGGCGGAGTGCCTTGCGCAGGGGTTGGGCGGGCGTGATGCCACGGCGCTCGAGCGCTTTCTATCCGAAGAGGCGGCCCGCGCGCCGCTGGTCGAGGCCGTGCCTCTGGCGCCGCTGCTGGATTCGCTGCGGCGGTCCGGGCTTCGGCTGGGCGTGATGACCAATGACAACGAGGCGGTGGCCCACGCGCATCTGCGGCAGGTCGGTGTTTCCGACAGGTTCGATTTCGTCGCCGGCTTCGACAGCGGCCACGGCGCCAAGCCATCGCCCGCGCCCTTGCTGGCCTTTGCGACCGCCCTCGGTCTGCCGCCCGCCCAGGTGGTCATGGTCGGCGACAGCACCCATGACCTGCAAGCGGGCCGCGCGGCGGGCATGAGAACGGTTGCGGTGTTGACCGGTCCGGCCGGGGCAGATGACCTGCGTGACCTCGCGGATGTCGTGCTGCCCGATATCGGGCATCTGCCCGGATGGCTCTGCGCCGTGGAGGCCTGAGCTGGACAACTCCGAAGAATTTTCGGCATTGCGGATTCGTTAAGTTCCGTCGCCTAGAGTGACCGCATTGGGCCTGCCATGGTGGCAGCGGCGCACCGGCGATCACATTGGGCGGCCTCCGCTCAGGGGCATTTGGTCAGAGGTGTCTTGTCAGGGGCGTTCATTCTGGCGTGTGCAGGCTGATCTGCGGGGTGCCTGCGAGGCCTCACCATGCGGGGAATTTCCGCAGGCGCTAGGACTTCAGTCGGCCCGTCGCTCGTTGCGCTCAGGGGCGATGTTTCCTGAGCTGCGTTTGGTGTGGCTGCGCCGGCGCCAATGCGCAAGGCACCTTACAGGCGGGCGTGGGCGCGGCCGGAAAGGGTGCTGGGTCCTTGCAGAAGAGCGTGCGCCGTTTGCGGCAGGACTGCGGGATCAGCTCCTGACCTTCAGAAAGGGAAGTATCGATGTCGCCAAGATCGCGCGAAACGGCGCTCCCGGGCTCGGGCGGAGCCAGCCACGCAACGGGCGGCGCCTAGCGCGCCGGACCCCTGATGGATCGGCGGATGCACGGTCTTGTCGCACGCACTCTGCAGTGCTTCGTTCAAGACACCTACGGGGAGGAGCGCTGGCGCCGGGTTGCCGATGACGCGCGACTGGAACTGCCTGAGTTCGAGGCCATGCTCGACTACGAGGCCCAGCTTATCGGGCGCGTTCTGACGCGGGCCGAGCTGGAGTTGGACAAGCCGCGCGCCGCGATGCTCGAGGACATTGGCACCTACCTCATGACCCACCCCAACAACGAGCGCCTGCGCCGGCTCATGCGCTACGGCGGCGAGGATTTCATCGACTTCCTGCATTCGCTCGAGGAACTGCCGGGCCGGGCGCGGCTCGCGGTGCCCGATCTGAGCCTACCGGCGCTGGAGCTGAGCGAAACCGCGCCGCGTCGCTTCGCCCTTGTCTGCAAATGCACCGGCCCGACGAGTCGGGGGTACTCCCACGTTCTGGCCGGTGTGCTGCGCGCCATGGCCGACGACTACGGGGCGCTGATCCTGCTCGATCTCGCCGACGGTCCCGGCGACGACGAGCTGATAGAGATCACGGTGATCGAGACCGCCTATACGAGGGGGCGCAGCTTCGTTCTGGGGGCACATGGCGCAGGACAGGGCGGATGACGCCGCTGGTTCTGCCTCAGGCGACCCTGGATGCACTGTGCCCCATGCACGCGCGGCTCGATTCGTCGGGACATGTGCTTGGCGTCGGGCCGACATTGCAGCGCGTGCTCCTCGGTGAAGCGAGCTGCCGCCTGCATTTCTCGGACCTCTTCGAGATATTCCGGCCCCGGCACGTCACGGGGCTCGAGGATCTCCTGTCGCTTGCGGGGCGCCGGCTGCAAGTGCGGCTGGCCGGCCCGAGGCGCGAGACGCTGCGCGGCCTGGCCATGCCCGACGCCTCCGGTGGGGCAATCCTCGATCTGTCCTTCGGTCTCGGCCTCGTCGAGGCGGTGCGCGACCATGCGCTCACCAGCAGCGATTTCGCCGCCACCGACCTTGCCATCGACATGCTCTACCTCGTCGAGGCGAAATCCGCCGCGATGGAGGCGTCGCGGATGCTCAATCGCCGCCTGCAGGGCGCGATGCTCGAGGCTGAGGAACGCGCCTTCACCGACCCGCTCACCGGCCTGCGAAATCGCCGCGCCGTGACCCGGACGCTGACCGACTTGCTGCGGCGCGATGCGGCCTTCGCGCTGATGCACCTGGATCTCGACTTCTTCAAGCAGGTCAATGACACGCTCGGACATGGCGCCGGGGACCGGGTGCTGGAAGCCGTGGCTGGACTGATGCGCGAGCTGACCCGCGAAGGAGATACCGTGGCGCGGATCGGCGGTGACGAATTCGTCATCATCGTCGCAGGTGTGACCGAGCGCCAGCGACTCGCGGAGCTTGCCGCGCGTCTCATTGCGCGGCTCGAAGCTCCAATTGAACTGCAGGCGCAGGGTGCGGTTCGGCCGGCTCGGGTCTCGGCAAGCATAGGGATCGCCCTGCACCGCCCGGGCGCAGCGGTCTCCCCCTCCGGCGCTGAGACGCTTCTCGAGGAGTCTGACATCGCGCTCTATGACGCAAAGCGGGCCGGGCGCGGGCGCTATGCGTTCTACCCGCCACCGGAGCCCTCCGTTGGAGAGGAGCGCTGCCGTGCACCCGGCCGTCGCGATGATGCCGGCGAGGGTTCCGCAAGGTGAGGAAAAAAAGACCGAGATTTTTTCCAGAAGGGGGTTGCGCCCTCCCGGAGGCTGGCGTAAATCCCGCGCCACGGTTGGGGCGTAGCCAAGTGGTAAGGCACCGGTTTTTGGTACCGCGCACCGTAGGTTCGAATCCTACCGCCCCAGCCAATATCTCCTAACATACCGAAGTTACGAGACTTTCGGCCCGAGGGCGGTAGAAATGCCCCCGTAGGTGCCCCACCTATCTGCCCCCTGTTTTGCTGACCGCTTCCCGCATGCGCTGAGCATAATGACGGGGTCATTTGCCGTGTGCGGTCAGGTGGTCTCCTGGTCGGTCAAGCAGGAGGATCGAGGGGGATAAGCAGCATGTGCGGCGGCAGGATGAGGTCGATCGTTATCGGCCCGCCTTCTGTCACTTCGTCCAGTCGGCGCCCGCTCTGGGTCAGGCTACGTTCGGTCGTCGGACCTTGATTTCGCTGCAGCGTTGGCCCCACGCGATCGACCAACTTCCCGGCGCCTGTCTTCGCGAAGGTCATTGCATACGCTTCATGCGGCAGCACGATGGCCCCGCCGGTGGCGGACGGGGCCGCTTCCGACCCAATCTCAGAGCGGCGGTGAGAGCGTCGACCACGGTGGCGGCGGGATGAGCCCGCGGCGGGTGTCGTGTTCCAGGGACAGCAAAGCTCTTAGTTCAGAGCATGCCCGTGTTCCGCGGAGCTGAGGGCGCGGCTCGATCCGTCCTGCGCGGGTTGGTCTCGTCCTGCCGCAGATGAGGCACCTGCGGCAGGGCTGTTCTCACGCGGCGATGGCGTCGTCGATGGTCGAGAAGAATTCGCCCCGGGTGAAGGGCATCGTCAGGATGCCGCTCGCGCCCAGCCCCTTGGCGAGCAGCGTCGTGGCGACCCGCGCATAGCGGTTCAGCACGACGATCGGCTGCCGTGTGTTGCCAGCGCGCAGGTCGCGCAGGAAGGCAAACCCGTCCTGATCCGGCAGCTCGGGATCGAGCATAACGAGATCGTACTGGCCGCTTTCGATCAGCGGGCGCGCATCCACGGCAGTGGCCGTCTGAAAGGCGCGATGACCACCCTCTGCAAGGATGCGGTCCAAAGCACTGCGCTGGTCCTGGTCGGGAAGGATCAGAAGGATCCGGGCCATGAAGGTCTCCTCTTGAGCGGGTTCACAAGCTCCCAAGGATGTCGGGGTCGGTGAAATCGCTCAACCGAGTCGTCCAGAGGTTTACGTAGCGTCCACGTGGATAAGCCGGGGGGAATGTGTGGGGTTACCCTTTCGGTTGCGAAAAGGTCACTGTGCGGGCGAGGGGGGCAGGACATGGCGCGCCGGAGTTGGAGGGGCACCCGCAAGAAGCGAATGACCTCCAGAGGCGCCCTCTATGGGTGCAATGCGATGCGCCTCTGCCCGCCTTGGGAGCAATCCGTCGCGCCCCGGTGAAAACTTGCGGCATCCGGGCAAATGCCTGTGCTAGCGCTGAGCTTCGGAAAATCAGGCCAGTGATGGAGCAAGCCATGGATCCCCGCCAACTCGAGATGACCGTGCTGATGACACCAGACATGGCGAACTTCAGCGGCAAGGTGCACGGTGGTGCGCTTCTCAACCTGCTCGACCGGGTCGCCTTTTCCTGCGCCTCGCGCTTCTCCGGACGCTACGCGGTGACGCTCTCGGTGGACCAGGTGACTTTCAAGCAGCCGATCAACGTCGGTGAACTGGTGACCTTCCGCGCGAGCGTGAATCACGCGGGCCGCACCTCGATGGAGATCGGCATTCGTGTCGAGGCCGAGGATATTCGCAAGGGCACGCGCCGCCATACCAACTCGTGCTATTTCACCATGGTCGCGGTGGATGACGAGGGGCGTCCTGCCGAGGTGCCGGCGCTCACGGTCAGCACCGAGCTCGAGAAAAAGCGCCATCGTGCCGCCGCGTTGCGCAAGAAGCTGCGGGTGCAATTCGGCGAGGAGATGCGGAAGGCTGCGGAGGGCTGACGCGCCGCCCCCGCGGGGACGCAGGCTCATCGAATTTCGCAAGACGCCCCGCTTGGCGGGGCGTCTTCTTGTTTCATCGGGTGTTTCGCCCGTCCAGTCACAGGCGGCTTGAAGAGCATGTGCTTCTTTTCGGCCGACGACATCCTCGCTGAGGGCATGTTTCGCTTGTCGTGAGGGGCTCAACTTCCTTGTGAGCGCTCACATTTCCCGGAGTGCCGGAATTGACAGCTCTCCGTGTGGATGTTTAGATATAAATGTTAAGCTCGAATATGAATATACCCCCGCCTCGCGAGAGCGGGGCCCATCCTTGCCCGCATTGCCGAGGACCAGACATGACCGCCCAACGACACGGCCAGATCATCGCCGTCGATCCGGAGGGGATCGCGGAATACAAACGCCTGCACGCCGCGGTCTGGCCGCAGGTGCTGGAGATGATTTCCGCCTGTAATATCAGAAACTACTCGATCTTCCTGAAGGAGCCGGAGAACCTGCTCTTCGCTTACTTCGAGTATGTCGGCACCGACTTCGAGGCGGACATGGCAAAGATGGCCGCGGACCCGGTGACTCAGGACTGGTGGTCGCATTGCATGCCGCTGCAGCGTCCGCTCGACACTCGGAGCGAGGGCGAGTGGTGGGCCGAGGCTGAGGAGGTCTTTCATCATGACTGACCCTGCACAGAAGCCCGGCAGCACCATGATCGGTCCCTTCCTTCTGCTCAGCGCCGCGGACAACGTGCTGGTCGCTCGCGAAAGTGCTGCCGAAGGCACCGAGGTGCCTCTCGAGCACGGGCCGGTGGCGCTGGCCCGCGCGATCCCGCTGGCCCACAAGATTGCCCGTCACGACATCGCCGAGGGCGAGAGAATCCTGAAATACGGAATGCCTATCGGCATCGCGACCGAGGGCATCCCTGCGGGCGCGCATGTGCACGTGCACAACATCCGCTCCGCCTACACACCAACCCACATGTTGCAGGATGCCGACGGGGTTTCGGCGGCGGTGGCGCAATGAAGGGCTGGCTGCGGCAGGACGGGCGCAAGGGTATCCGCAATACGGTGGTGGTCGCCTACCTGGTGGAATGCGCGCATTTCGTTGCCTCGAAGATCGTTTCGGGTTTCCCCGAAGAAGACGTGCAACTGATCGGCTTTCCGGGCTGCTACCCCAATGAGTATGCCGCGCGGATGATGGACCGGCTCTGCACCCATCCCAATGTCGGCGCGGTGCTCTTCGTCAGCCTCGGCTGCGAGAGCTTCGACAAGGTGCGTGCCTCCGAGGCCGTCTCGGCCTCGGGCCGGCCGGTGAAGACGCTGGTGATCCAGAAGGCCGGGGGCACCGCCTCGACCGTGCAGATGGGCCGCGACTGGGTGCGCGACGCGCTGGCGCAGGTGGCCGAGGTGCCGCGCGTGCCGATGGGCGTCGACGAGCTGGTGATCGGCACGGTCTGTGGCGGCTCCGACGGCACGTCGGGCATCTCCGGCAATCCGGCGGCGGGCAAGGCCTTCGACCTGCTGGTGGGAGAGGGGGCGGCCTGCATCTTCGAGGAGACCGGAGAACTCATCGGCTGCGAGGAGATCATGGCCGAGCGCGCGGTGACCCCCGAGCTTGGCCGGGCCCTGCGCGAGAGCGTGCAGAAGGCCGAGCGCTATTACGCCACGCTGGGCTACGGCAGCTTCGCCGCGGGCAACGCGGCGGGCGGGCTCTCGACCATCGAGGAGAAGAGCCTCGGTGCTTACGTCAAATCCGGCGACAGCCCGATCTCAGGGCTGATCAAGCCCGGCGACGTGCCGCCGCGCGGCGGGCTCTACCTGATGGACGTGGTGCCCGACGGCGATGTGCGCTTCGGCTTCCCCAACATTTCGGACAATGCCGAAATCGTCGAGATGATCGCCAGTGGCGCGCATCTGTCGCTCTTTGTCACCGGACGCGGCTCGGTGGTCGGCTCCGCCATTTCTCCGGTCATCAAGATCTGCGCGAACCCGCAGACTTACAGAAACCTCTCCGAGGACATGGACGTGAACGCCGGGGACGTCATAGAAGGGAAGCGCAGCATCGAGGAGGTTGGCCGCGAGATCAGGGATCTGGTGGTCGCGGTGGCGGCAGGCGCACAGACGAAGTCCGAGGCTCTGGGGCACAGGGAATTCATCTTGACCTACAAGAGCTTCGAGCCGATTGGCCCGGCCTGTCTGCCGGCCGCATGATGCAGGATGAACGAGGAGGAAGAATGAACCTTCAACAAAGACTTGCCGGCAAGAAGGCGGTGATCACCGCCGCCGGTCAGGGAATCGGTCGCGCCACGGCGGAGCGTTTCGCCGCCGAGGGGGCCGAGGTGATCGCCACCGACATCAACGACGCCGCGCTAGAAGAGCTTGGCAAGATCGAGGGCATCACGGCCAGAAAGCTCAATGTGCTGGACGGAGATGCTATTTCGGCTTTTGCCGAAGAGGTTGGTCCGGTCAATGTGCTGTTCAATTGCGCGGGCATCGTTCACGCCGGCACGCTTATGGATGCGACCGAGGACGAGTGGGATTTTGCCTTCGATCTCAACGCCAAGGCGCAGTTCCGTATGATCCGCGCCTTCCTGCCGGGGATGCTCGACAACGGCGGTGGCTCGATCATCAACATGTCCTCGGTCGCGGGGCCGATCACCGGCCCGGTCAACCGGCTGGTCTACTCGGCCTCCAAGGCCGCGGTTGTCGGACTGACCAAGGGCGTCGCCGCCGACTACGTGACCCGGGGCATCCGCTGCAACGCGATCTGCCCGGGCACGGTCGACAGCCCCTCGCTGCACCAGCGCCTGCGCGACACCGGCGATTACGAGGGCGCGCTCAAGGCCTTCATCGGGCGTCAGCCGATGGGCCGCGTGGGTGACCCTGCCGAGGTCGCCGCGCTGGTCGCCTATCTCGCTTCCGACGAATCCGGTTTCACCACCGGTCAGGCCCACGTCATCGACGGCGGCTGGACCACCTAAGAATTCAAAAGGATTTCCCCATGAAACTCGCACGTTACGGCGCACGCGGCGCCGAGAAACCCGGCCTGATCGATGCCGATGGCAAGCTGCGCGACCTCTCGGGCCATGTCTCGGACATCGCGGGCGATGTGCTGACCGACCTCGACAAGCTGAAGTCGATCGACCCGGCCTCGCTGCCGCTGGTCGAGGGTGAGCCGCGCTTCGGTGCCTGCGTCGGCGGCACCCGCAAGTTCATCTGCATCGGCCTGAACTACGCCGACCACGCCGCCGAGAGCGGCATGGATGTGCCGCCCGAGCCGGTGATCTTTGCCAAGTTCACCTCGGCGATCTGCGGCCCGAACGATCCGATCATCATCCCGCGCAATTCGGTCAAGACCGACTGGGAGGTCGAGCTTGGCTTTGTCATCGGCAAGACCGCGAAATACGTCAAGGAAGAGGACGCGATGGATCACGTCGCGGGCTTCTGCCTGATCAACGACGTCTCGGAGCGCGAATTCCAGGCCGAGCGCGCCGGCCAGTGGGTGAAGGGCAAATCCTCGGACAACTTCGGTCCGACCGGACCCTGGCTGGTGACCCCGGATGAGGTGGGCGACTTCGACAACCTCGGCATGTGGCTCGAGGTGAACGGCGAGCGCGTGCAGGACGGCTCAACCGCCACCATGGTCTACCGCGTGCCCTTCCTCGTCTCCTATCTGTCGCAGTTCTTCACCCTGGAGCCGGGTGATATCATCTCGACCGGCACGCCTCCGGGCGTCGGCCTCGGCTTCAAGCCGCCGCGCTATCTCAAGGCGGGTGACACGGTGGAACTGGGCATCGAGGGGCTTGGGACTCAGAAGCAGCTCTGCGTGGCTGACGACTGACATATGCGGCCTTGCCCCGTGCGGGGCAGGGTCCCGCCCTGAAAACAACGCGGCGCGGTCCCATGGGCCGCGCCGTTCGTCATTTCGGAAGATTCCGAAAAAGCCTCAGTTCAGGCTTTTGGGGTAGATGAAGCCAGTCACCGGGTAAATGCTGCCAAGCGCGCCGGGGTTGCTCTCGAGCCGGACCTCGGACCAGTCGTTGCGCGGCGAGACATCGACCACGGCCATCTTCAGCGACACCTCGTTGCGGTGCCAATTGGCGTGATCGACCATAACCTCGCGCGGCGAGACCACCTCGGATACGACGGCGACATGGCCCATCGGCAGGCGCGAGGTCTTGCTGAACGCCATGACCGCACCGATCGCCGGCTGCTTGCCGCGCTGGTAGAGGTTCTTGGCCTGGCCCCACCAGGTCTCGGCATTGCCGCGGATATTGATGCCGCTGAGGTTGCGCGCGTAGGGCACGCACCAGACTCGCTGTCCCTCGGACTGCAGTTTCTGCGCCTCGCGCAGGGCAAGCTCCTGGCGGTCCGGGCTCAGCTCGATGTCCGACAGGCGCTGGATCTCGGGCGTGCTGGAGCAGGCGGCGGTGATCATCAGCAGGAGTGCGCAGGCGACCGGCATGGCCCGCGACTTCAAGGTGGCGTTTTCCACGCGCATTGTGTCCCTCGGCGTCTTGTTTTTCTGCTCGGCGCCGCTGTTCCCGCGGCGGCCTCGTCGGCAGAATGGTAAACACGACGCTTGTAACAAATCGAAGAAAACGTGACCGCTTTGGAACCGGCGGATTTCCGCCTACACGTTCCCTTTCCGTTCCGGAATGCACTCGGCGATCACGGCAAAAGTGATTAAATTTTAGACTTTTGTCAGGGGCAAGTCCGGAACCAAGAGGCCGGCGGCGGCGACATGTCCTCGAAGCGCTGTCTGCCGGTGCTCTTCAGGCGGGCGAATCCGTGATCTCGGAAAGGTCCACGGCCACGAGGCCGAGCGCGCGGGCGGTCTCCAGCGACAGCTGCGCGCTGTCGAGGCCGCGCGCCGCCTGGTAGCGGCGCACCGCCGCCCGGGTTGCGCCGTCCATTTCGCCTGTCACCGTGCCGGAAAACTCCCCGCGCGCCGCGAGCGCGCGCTGCACCGATGCGATGAACTCCGGCGTCATCTGCGCCGAGCAGGGGGCCTCGAACCGCATCTCCCCGCGCGGGCGCACCAGCTTGGGGACCTTGGTGCGGCGGTAGATCGGCGCGCGCAGCACCGTGCCGTCCTCTGCGATCTCGGCTTGCACCACCAGCACTTCGCCCGAAACCTGCTCGTAGATCGCCGGCACGTGTTCGCGCGCCCAGCAACTGCCGTCCGCCGCCGTCTCGGTCGGAAGCGGTGCCTCGTCCTCGGGCAGCTGCGGTGCGGCGCAGGCGGCAAGCAGCACCAGCAGGGCGGGCAGGCAGGCGCGGGGCAGGAAAGGGGGCATGGCTCGGCCTCGTGACGTCTTTTGCGGCGGACCCTAGCAAGCGCCGGGCTGCCGTGGAAGCGGCTCGCGCGGAGCGCTTTGCCCGCGCGACAGGGATCCCACGCCTCCCTGCACGGAAACCGCGCCGCTGACCTCTGGACCCGCCCCCATGACGAAGGCTACAACGCGCCCTGACGAATGATGGAGACAAGGCCGATGGCGAAGATCACCTATATCGAGTTTGGCGGCACCGAGCATGTCGTAGAGGTTCCGAACGGCCTGACCGTGATGGAAGGCGCGCGCGACAACAACATCCCGGGCATCGAGGCAGATTGCGGTGGCGCCTGCGCCTGCTCGACCTGCCACGTCTATGTGCACCCCGACTGGATCGAGAAGCTGCCGCCGAAGGACGACATGGAAGAAGACATGCTCGACTTCGCCTTCCAGCCCGACGCCGACCGCTCGCGCCTGACCTGCCAGCTCAAGGTGACCGATGCGCTCGACGGTCTGGTCGTGCAGATGCCGGAAAAGCAGATCTGAGCCGAGCGGCCGGATCCCCGCGCGGGTCTGCCCGCGCTGACCGGGCGCGATGCGGATCTGTCCGCGCGGGCGGCGCGGCGCTCACCGTCGGACTGGCACTCGCGCTGGCACTGAGCTTTTTTCTCGGCGCGGCGCGCGCCGAGCAGCCCCCGGATGCGCGCTACGCCGAGCCCACCACGCGCTACGATCACGGCGTGCTCGGCGATGCGGTGGAATGGGGGGCGTTGCGCTTGGACGGACCCGGTGGCCCGGTGCTGCTGCGCCTGCCCAAGACCCGCGTCTTCGAGGACATCGCCCCGCGCGTCCTGCCGCTGCCCGAGGGCGGCTGGGCGGCGCTGGTGGTCGAGAGCGATCTGGCGAAGGGCGCCCGGCTGGCGCTCTATTCCCGCGCGGGACTGCTGGCGGCGACCGACTTCATTGGCCAGCCGCACCGCTGGCTCGCGCCGCTGGGCGGTGCGGACCTCGACGGCGACGGCGCGCTGGAACTGGCCTATGTCGATCGTCCCCACCTTGCAAAGACCCTGCGCGTGGTGCGCTATCATCCCGGCGATCCGCATCTGCGCGAGGTCGCCGCGCAGCCCGGTCTGACCAACCACCGCATCGGCTGGGACTTCATCGCGGGCGGCCTGCGCGACTGCGGCGATGGTCCCGAAATAGTGCTGGCCGACGGGTCCTTCTCGCGGCTGGTCTCGGCACGGTTGAGCGGCGCGACCCTCGTTCTGAGGGACCTCGGCCGCTGGTCTCGTTCCCGCTCCGAGGCGGCGTTGCGCTGCCGCTAGCGCAGCGGTGTCCGCAATAAAGTCAGCCCGCCCCTTCTTCTCTTTCCAAATACGCCCGCCGGAGGCGGTCCCGGCGCGCCACGCGGACTCAGTGGGGGTAGGGCACCAAGATCAAAAGGGGCTTTGCTTTCCCGCCCGCCCCGCGTACCCATGCCCGTATGAGAACACTCTTTCTTGGGGACGTGATGGGCCGCGCCGGACGCGCCGCCATCGCCGAGACGCTGCCCCGCCTGCGCGAAGACTGGAAACTCGATTTCGTCGTGGTCAACGGCGAGAACGCCTCGAGCGGCACTGGGCTCACCGGTGCCCATGCCAAGCTGATTCTCGAGGCCGGCGCCGACGTGGTGACGCTGGGCGACCATGCCTTCGACCAGAAGGAGATGCTCACCTACATCGAGAGCGAGCCGCGCATCATCCGCCCGCTGAACTTCGCCAAGCAGGCGCCGGGCAGGGGCGCCGCGCTCTATACCGACCGCCGCGGGCGCAAGGTGCTGGTGCTGCAGGTGCTCGGGCAGGTCTTCATGAAACGCGCCTTCGCCGATCCCTTCTCGGCAGTGGACGAGGTGCTGCGGCGCCATCCGCTGGGCGGTCAGGCGCAGATGATCCTCGTTGACGTGCATTGCGAGGCGACCTCGGAGAAGATGGGCATGGGGCATTTCTGCGACGGGCGCGCCAGCCTCGTCGTCGGCACCCACACCCATGTACCCACCGGCGACGCGCAGATCCTGCCGGGCGGCACCGGCTACCTGACCGACGCCGGCATGTGCGGCGACTACAACTCGGTGATCGGCATGGACAAGGCCGAGCCGATGCGCCGCTTTGTCACCGGCATGGGCAAGACCCGCTTCCAGCCGGCCCTCGGCGAGGCGACGCTCTCGGGCGTGCTGGTCGAGACCGATGACCGCACCGGCAAGGCGACCTCGGTGCGCATGGTGCGCCAGGGCGGGCGGCTGGAGCAGGCCGGCCCCTGATGCGCCGGGCCTGGCCCTTTCTCGCGCTGATCGGCGTCGGCGCGCTCTGGGGAGCGGGCCAGCCGCTGGCCAAGACCGCCGTGTCCGAGGGCTACCGCCATGTCGGCATCCTGTTCTGGCAGCTGGCGCTCGGCGCGCTGCTGCTCGGGGCGGTGACGCTGCTGCGCGGACGGAGCCTGCGGTTCTCGCGCGGCGATCTGCCGCTGCTGCTCTTCGTGGCCCTGGCCGGGACCGTGCTGCCGGGCATCTCCTCCTATACCGCCGCGGTGCACCTGCCCTCGGGGCTGATCTCGATCCTGCTCTCGGCGGTGCCGATGTTCACCTTTCCGCTGGCGCTGGCGCTCGGCAACGACCGGTTTTCCTGGCGCCGCCTCGCGGGGCTCTTGTTGGGGCTCGGCGCGGTGGCGCTGCTTGTGCTGCCCGAGGCCAGCCTTCCCGAGCCCGGCATGGCGCGCTGGATCCCGGTGGCGCTGATCTCCTCGGCCTTCTACGCGCTCGAGGGCAATGTTGTGGGGCGCTGGGGCACACGGGGGCTCGATCCGGTGAAACTGCTGGCTGGCTCCTCGGCGCTGGGGGCAATGGTGGCCCTGCCGTTGGCGCTTGCCACCGGTCAGTTCATCGATCCGAGCCTGCCCTGGGGGGCACCCGACCTTGCCATCCTCGCCAGCGCGGCGATCCACGCCTTGGCCTATGCGGGCTACGTGGCGGTGGTGACCTCGGCGGGAGCGGTCTTTGCCGTGCAAGTCAGCTATCTGGTAACCCTTTTCGGGCTTTGCTGGGCCATGCTCTTCCTTGGCGAGAGCTACACCGGGGCGATCTGGGGGGCGCTGCTCATGATGTTGGCAGGCATGGCGCTGGTGCAGCCGCGGCCGCGCGGGTTCCTTGTAAGCGCCGATACATGCGCTAAGAATGGGAGCGCACCAAGTAAGGTCGGGCTCGCAGTGACAGGCGATTTGCAAGCATGAATTTTCTCGATCTGAGCCAGACGGCGCAGGCATGGATGACGATCGGCACGGTTCTTGCCATGTTCATCCTCTTCATCCGCGAGACCTATCCCACCGAGGTTGTGGCGATCGGCGGGACCGCCTTTCTGCTGGCCATGGGCGTGCTGCCCTACCAGGACGCGCTGGCGGTTCTGTCGAACCCGGCGCCCTGGACCATCGCGGCGATGTTCGTGGTGATGGGGGCGCTGGTGCGCACCGGCGCGCTGGACACTTTTGCCACCTACGCACAGGCGCAGGTTCAGCAACGCCCGAAGAAGGCCATGGCGGTGATCATGGGGGTGGTGATCCTCGCCTCGGCCTTCATGAACAACACGCCGGTGGTGGTGCTGATGCTGCCGGTCTTCGTGCAGATCTCGAAATCGCTCGGCCTGCAACCCTCCAAGCTGCTGATCCCCCTGAGCTACGCGGCGATCCTCGGCGGCACCACCACGCTGATCGGCACCTCGACCAACCTGCTGGTGGACGGCGTGGCGCGGGCGCAGGGGCTCGAGGCCTTCAGCATCTTCGAGGTGACGCCGCTGGCGATCATCCTCGTGGCCTGGGGGATGCTCTACCTGACGCTGGTGGGGCGCTTTCTGCTGCCGGACCGTCATTCCATGGCCGGGATGCTGTCGGACCGCTCGCGGATGAAGTTCTTCACCGAGGCGGTCGTGCCGCCCGATTCAGACCTCGTCGGCCGCGAGGTGCTCGGCGTGCAGCTCTTCAAGCGTGAGGGCGTGCGACTGATCGACGTGGTGCGCGGCGACGAGTCGCTGCGTCGCAACCTCGAGGGGGTGACGCTGGAGGTCGGCGACCGCGTCGTGCTGCGCACCCAGATGACCGAACTCCTGTCGCTGCAGCGCAACAAGTCCCTCAAGCGCGTCGACCAGGTCTCGGCCAAGGAGACCACCACGGTCGAGGTGCTGATCTCGCCCGGCTGCAAGATGGTCGGCCGCAGCCTTGGCGGCCTGCGCCTGCGCCGACGCTTCGGGGTCTACCCTCTGGCGGTGCACCGGCGAAACCAGAACATCGGCCGCAAGATCGACGAGCTGGTGGTCCGCGTCGGCGACACGCTGCTTCTCGAAGGCGCGCCCGAGGACATCAAGCGCCTCGCCGAGGAAATGGAATTGGTCGACGTCTCGCGCCCCTCGGCCCGCGCCTTCCGCCGCGGCCACGCGCCGGTGGCTATCGGCGCCATGGCGGGCATCGTGTTGCTGGCGGCGCTCGGCGTCGCGCCGATCCTCGCGCTGGCGGTGATCGCCGTGGCGGTGGTGCTCTTCACCCGCTGCATCGACAGCGACGAGGCGTTTTCCTTTGTCGAGGGCCAGCTGCTGGCGCTGATCTTCGCCATGCTCGCCATCGGCGCGGCACTGGAAAGCTCGGGCGCGGTGCAGCTGATCGTGGGCGCGGTGGCGCCGCTGCTCGAGACGCTGCCGGGGCCGCTGCTGATCTGGGCGGTGTTCCTGATGACCTCGGTGCTGACCGAGGCGGTGAGCAACAACGCCGTTGCCGTGGTGGTCACTCCGATCGCCATCGGGCTGGCGCATCATCTCGGGATCGACCCGCGCCCGCTGGTGGTGGCGGTGATGGTGGCGGCCTCCTGCAGCTTCGCCACGCCGATCGGCTACCAGACCAACACACTGGTCTACGGTCCCGGCGGCTACCGCTTCTCGGACTTCCTGAAGGTCGGTGTGCCGCTGAACCTGACCATGGGCATCCTCGCCTCGGCGCTGATCCCGTTGTTCTTCCCGCTCTGAGCGAGCTGGGTTCCGGCCCTGTCAGCCCGATCGGGCGGCGGTGTTCATCGCAAGAGGCGCGATGGCGCCTTTGCTCACCTCCGCGCGTACGGGCTCTCGGCCTGGCTCCGGATGAATTGCGCCGCGGTCGCGCGTGGCGTGACATCCCTGCAAAACAGGGGCGTCGGGCTTGCGGGGGCAGGGGGCTCTGGGGTATGAGACCGCGATATTCCACATGACAGACGAGGCAAGGGGTCCACATGGCCGGCCATTCCAAATGGGCAAACATCCAGCACCGCAAGGGCCGTCAGGACGCGGTGCGCGCCAAGCTCTTCTCGAAATTCTCTAAAGAGATCACCATCGCCGCCAAGATGGGCGATCCCGATCCCGAAAAGAACCCGCGCCTGCGGCTCGCCGTCAAGGAAGCCAAGAGCCAGTCCATGCCCAAGGACAACATCGAGCGGGCCATCAAGAAGGCCATCGGCGGTGACGGCGAGGATTACGAGGAAATCCGCTACGAGGGCTACGGCCCGAACGGCGTCGCGGTCATTGTCGAGGCGATGACCGACAACCGCAACCGCACCGCCTCCAACGTGCGCTCGACCTTCACCAAGAACGGCGGCAACCTCGGCGAGACCGGCTCGGTTGCCTTCATGTTCGAGCGCAAGGGCGAGATCATCTACACGGCCGCTGCCGGTGATGCCGACACCATCATGATGGCCGCGATCGAGGCGGGTGCCGAGGATGTCGAGAGCGACGAGGAATCCCACGTCATCTACTGCGCCGACACCGACCTGAACGAGGTCGCGACCGCGCTCGAGGCCGATCTCGGCGAGTCGGAATCGACGAAGCTGATCTGGAAGCCGACCACCACCACCGAGCTCGATCTCGACTCGATGCAGACGCTGATGAAGCTGGTCGATGCACTGGAAGACGACGACGACGTGCAGCGCGTCACCACCAACTTCGAAGCTTCCGACGAGGTCATGGCGCAGCTCTGACCCGGGGCGCCTGACGGATGCCCAAAGATATCTGAAGGAGCGGGGCTGAGCCCCGCTCCTTTGCGTTTCGGCCGCCTTCTGCCCTGTGCCGGGCGCGGCCCGTCAGACTTGCGCGGTCCGCGTGATCGCCAGTTCGACCACGCCGGTCACCGCGCCGGAGTAGGTGGCGGTCAGCGACAGGTCGAGATCGCCCAGCGTGATGTGCGTGTGCTGCGCGCGCCGCGATCCGCCCCGGTCCTCGAGCTTCTCACCGACCCGCAGGACGAATTCGTCGCCGTCATGGGCCATGCCGTCGAGGGCGGCCTTGGGCAGGACGCCGGCGTAGAGCTCGACCCGGTCGGCGGTCGCTCCGGGGCTCGCGCCGAAGACGATGAAGAAGGCGCTGAGCGTTCCCGCCGCTGGATCCTGGAAATCATGCCGGAAGCCGAGCGAGGCACCGACACCGCCGCGGATGTTCTGGGCGGTGGCTCCGACCGCCTGGAAGCGCGAGATCATCGCGGGCGGCATTGCCTCTTCCAGCCACTCCCCGGCATGCAGCGCATCGCCCATGAGGTGCCAGCTCAGTTCGGTGTCGTTGGCGATCACGAATTCCACCTGCAGCGCCGCTCCCGGCTGCTGCATCGTGCCGAGATCGTCGCGCATCGTCTCGAAGGCACCGAGGATGTCATGCGCCGCAATGGAGGTTGTATGCGGGGAAATCCCCGGGTTGGTGGCAGAACCTGCCATGACTATCTCTCCTGAAAAATGGACTTGTGAAAAAGTATCCACAGTGTGACGCAAACGGGCCCGACCTCCAACCTCTTTGTGGCGGTGCAGCGCGGGGTGTGGCGGGACTTCGCCCGGAGATGCTAGGGGGGCGGGCGCACTTGCCTCGGCGCGGGCGAGGCGTCAGGTTGGCGCCGATACATATACCCCGAGACACTCAAGGACCGATGACCCAGTACCTCGATATGCCCGACTACCGCCTCGCCTATGTCCACACGCCGGGGGAGGGCCCGACCGTGGTCTTCCTGTCGGGCTACAAATCGGACATGGAGGGCACCAAGGCCGTGCATCTCGAAGCCTGGGCCAAGGCCCGGGGCCGGGCCTTCCTGCGGCTCGACTACTCCGGCCACGGCCAGTCCGGCGGCGTCTTCGAGGAGGGCTGCATCGGCGATTGGGCGTCGGACGCGCAGGCGGTGATCGAGCATGTCACCTCCGGCCCGCTGATCCTCGTCGGCTCGTCCATGGGCGGCTGGATCGGCAGCCTGCTGACCCAGCGGCTCCGCGACGTGCGCGGCTTCGTCGGCATCGCCGCCGCGCCGGATTTCTCGGAAGACAGCTTCTGGGCCGGCTTCTCCGATGAGGAGCGCGCCGAGGTGATGGAACAGGGCGTCGTCTACCTGCCGTCGGCCTATGGCGAGCCCTATGCGGTGACGCGCAAGCTGATCGAGGACGGGCGTGCGAATCTTGTGCTGCGGGGCCCCCTGCCGATGCCTTACCCGGTGCGGCTGGTGCAGGGCACCGAGGACGAGGCGGTGACGCGCGAGACCGCGCTGCGCCTGCTCGACCATATCGACAGCCCCGACCTGCGGCTCACGCTCGTGAAGGGCGCCGATCACCGCTTTTCCGAACCTGACAACCTGACCCACATCGAAACCGCGATCCTCGAGGTCGGCGGCTGAGGAGAGACCATGGACCATCGCATCAGCCTGATCACCCTGGCCGCCCGCGACCCCGAGGCGCTGGCGGGCTTCTACGAAGCTCTGGGCTGGCAGCGCGTCGAGACCGTGCCCGGCATGGTGGTCTTCGACCTGCTGGGGCAGGCGATCGGCATATACTCCCGTGAGGCGCTGGCCGAGGACATGGGCGTGGCGCCCGATACGCTCGGCCATGGCGCGATGACGCTGGCGCACAACGTGGGCTCCGCCGAGGATGTGGATGCGCTGATGGCGAAAGCCGAGGCGGCGGGCGCAAAGATCCTGCGTCCGGGCGGTCCGGTCCACTGGGGTGGCCACATCGGGTATTTTGCCGACCCGGAGGGCCACGTCTGGGAGATCGCCCACAATCCCTTCTCGCCGCTCAGGGCCGAGGATGGCGCGTTCCGCTGGCGCGGCTACTGACGTTGAGGGGCATACCAAAAGGATTTCTTTACCAAGCGTGATCATGCTGCCTGCCAAGACAGGGAGGCAGCAGTGCGCGGCTTCGATCCGGAGTTCAAAGATTTTTCCGACTACCTGCGCAAGCTTGCGCAGCGGGTCTGGTCGCGCCGCGGCCTTGGGGCGGGGCAGAGCATCGAGCGGTGCTGGCATCCCGGTGTCATCCTGCGCCGCCCGGAGGGGATCGGCTTTGGCCCCGAGGCGCTGCGCACCGAGGTGGTCGAACTGGTCTCGGCCTTGCCCGACCTCGAGGCGCTGACCGAAGAGGTGGTCGGCACCGGCACGCCGCGCCGCGGCCTGCTCGGCGCGCAGCGCCTGCATTTCACCGCAAGCCACGCCGGCGACGGGATCTTCGGCGCGCCGACCGGACGGCCGGTGCGGTTTCGGATGCTGGCGGAGCTGCATGCCAAGGACAATCGTGTCGCGGACCTCTGGTCGGTGCGCGACACCGGCGCGCTGCTGAACCAGATGGGGCTGTCGGTGAAGGACTGGGCGCGCTGGCGCCTCGCGGGGCTCGAGCCGGACACCCAGCCCTTCCGGCCCGGGGTCGACGTTCAGGGACCCTATACCGGGCAGGGCGACCAGAGCCGTTGGGGCGCGGGTTTTGCTGAGTTGATCGAGGAGATGATGGGCGGCGGCTTCTCGGTCGCCCCCTCGCGCTACGATCCGGCTGCCCGTCTTTGCCTGCCCGGCGGCGAGCAGGTGCGAGGACCCGAGGGGGCGGAACGATTCTGGCTCGGGCTGCGCGCGGCCTTCCCGTCGGCGCGCTTCACCATCCACCACCGTATCGGTGCCGAGGATCCGAAGATGCCGCCCCGCGCTGCGCTGCGCTGGTCGCTGGATGGCCGGCACGACGGCTGGGGCCGCTTCGGCCCGCCGACCGGGGCACAGGTGCACGTCATGGGACTCAGCCAGGCAGAGTTCGGTCCGCGAGGGCTGCGCCGGGAATGGTCGCTCTATGACGAAGCGGCGGTCTGGATGCAAATCCACCTCGCCACGGGACAGGTGGCGGGGCGGACGGCAGCGGCGCAGCTGTCCCCGGGTGCGCAGAGCGGCTAGGCGGCGCCCCGGCATGATCACGGTTGCGTGGGGCGCCGGCGGCCGGCCGCCGGCGGGGCGCTTTCCGGCTTTCGCTGGGAATTGCGCCCCGCTACGCTAGCTGTCACTGCAGGGACCGGCGCGTTGGGCGCCGCGAAGAGTTCCGCGGTGTGACGACAGGGCAGAACAGAATTGGTGTTTCATCCACGACAGTTGATGCGCGCGGAGCCCGCGCGGCGCACAGGTCCGGGATTCGGGTCGGGATTTGGCTTGGAATCTGAGTTGGAAGTCGGGCATGGCACAGATGTCTGAGCCGCTCGTTCTGTTGCCCGACGCCCTGTGCGATGCACGGCTTTACTGGCCGCAGATCGCGGATCTCTCGCACGACATGGCCGTGATGGTCGCCCCGGTGCATCTTGGCGACCGGATCGAGGAGATCGCCTCGGGATTGCTCGACGTGCTGCCCCGGCGCTTCGCGCTGGCGGGCTGCGGCTTCGGCGGCATGGTGGCGATTGAACTGCAACGCCGTGCGCCTGACCGGGTGGTGCGGCTGATGCTGATCGGCAGCACGCCGCTCGCCGACACACCACAGCAGGCCGACGAACGCGACCGGCTGGTGATCAAGGCCCGTGCCGGAAAGTTCGATGAGGCCGTCGCCGGGTTGCTGCCCGAGGAAAGCTTCGCCGACGGTCCCTTCAAGACCGAGATCATGGCGCTGGTCCGCGACATGGCGAAGAGCTTCGGCTCCGACATTTTCGTCCGGCAGGCGCGCGCGATGCAGCGGCGGCGCGACCAGCAGGCGGTGATGGTCAAGCTGCGCATCCCGGTGATGATCGTCGCCGGCACGCAGGACACGCTTTACCCCGAGAAACGGCAGAGCGTGCTGGCCGAACTGGTGCCCGGTGCGGTCCTGCGGATGATCGACGGCTCCGGCCATCTGCCCATGCTCGAGGAGCCCGACGCGCTGTGCGCGGCGATCCGCGACTGGATGCGCTTGCCCGCCTCGCGCTGAGCCCCGGCGCGGCGCTTCCCTGTACCAACGCTTGACCGCCCCCGCGCTGCCGCCTATGGGAGCCGGGCGTGGAGGGCCGGGCGGCCGCTGCGGCGGGTTGACCGCCGGAGAGGAAAGTCCGGACTCGCTGAAGCATCGGTGCCGGGTAATGCCCGGGCAGGGCAACCTGACGGATAGCGCCACAGAGAACAGACCGCCGCCCTCCGGGGCGGTAAGGGTGAAACGGTGGGGTAAGAGCCCACCGGGGGGCTGGCAACAGGCCCCGCATGGCAAGCCCCACCGGGAGCAATGCCAAATAGGGACCCCGCGCGGGGCATGATCTCTTCGGAGATATCGCCGCAGGGCCGCTTCAGCCCGAGGGGTCCGGGTTGGCAGCTTGAGCCGTGCGGCAACGTACGGCCTAGAGGAATGGTCGCACAGGGGCGGGGCAACCCGTCCTGGACAAAATCCGGCTTACAGGCCCTCCACGCATGACATCCCGCCGCGCCGGTACTGGCGCGCTGGGGAAGAAATTGGGGAAAAACCGTCTTCCTCGCGATTCCGCGCCCAAGAGCTGTTGACTCCGGGCCGCGGCTGAGTAAAAGGCGGGCTTCAAGAGATTTCACGGGCGGCGCTCGCCCCCCGTTGCAGGAGAAGAAGAATGGCGAAGCCGACCACCATCAAGATCCGCCTGAACTCGACCGCCGGGACGGGCCATTTCTACGTGACCAAGAAAAACGCACGTACCATGACCGAGAAGATGACCGTGCGCAAGTACGACCCGGTCGTGCGTAAGCACGTGGAATACAAAGAAGGCAAGATCAAGTAAGCCTTCCTTGATTTCGGATCACGAGAGCCGCACGGGAAACCGCGCGGCTCTTGTCGTTTCTGCGGCTCGGACCGGTCGGGACGGGGCGGATCAGGCCGCGCGGCGGGGCGGGGCGTTCGATCTGGCTTTTTCCTGATATTGGAACAACTTGCCTGCTTTCGTATGCCAAAGTGCCCCGTGGTATGCAGCTAAGGCATTGATTTCACTGCATGACGGCCATTCCGTCACGTGGGTTTTCGGGCTCGCCGCTTCGTGAGATTCTGCATTGCAGAAATTCGACCGCCCGAGTCGCGGTCCTTCCTCCCGGCGCGAACCGCGCAGACCCGAAAAGAGTCCGATATGATCAAAGCTCCCCTCCTGGCCGCTCTGGCCATCGCCCTTCCCGTTGTCGCATCCGCTGGGTCGCTGACCCTTTCCGAGCCGCTCGCCGGCGGCACGCTGCGCGAAGGCACCGTGGACATGTCCGTCTACACCCAGCCCGCAGGCGAGACCGGTGTCGAGGTCGTTGCCTTTTACACCGAGCGCGCCGGGGCAGAGCCGCTGCGCCTTGCGATGCGGCTCGAGGAGGGCGACAGCACAACCTTCGGCCTGCCGGGCGTTTCGGGCGTTTCCTACCGCTTCGAGCGCAGCGCCGATGCGGTCATCGTGACGAGTGCGCCGGCCCGCACCGAGCTCGCGCTGAACTGAGCGCCGCGCGGTTGCGCTGACTCCGTCGAATTCGGAAAGGGCCGTCCCCGCAGGGACGGCCCTTTCCTGTTGCGCATTGCCCTCTCGCGCCGGGCCGGGCGCTCTGCTAGGGGTCGCGCCGGGATTTGACCATCGGGTGCGGCGATGAACGACACGCGGATCATTCTTGAGGCGGGGCCGGAGGGCGCGCCGGTGCTTTTCGAGCGCCCGCGCGAGCTGGTGTCCGCATCGACCCCCGCCGGGGCGCTTGTCGCCCTCGCGCGGCTCGAGCAGGCCCGCGCCGCCGGGCACTGGGTGGCGGGCTACGCCGCCTACGAGCTCGGATTCGCGCTGGAGCCCGCGCTTGCGCCTCTCTGGGAGCCCGGCGCGCCGCTGCTGCATTTCGGCATCTTCGACGGCCCGCAGGACGCCTCTGCCGCGCTTGCGCAGATGCCGGGGCAGGCGGCCCGCGTCACCGCTGTCACGCCGCTTTGGACGCGGGAGCGCTACGGCGAAGCGTTTCACGAGATCAAGGATATGCTGGCGGCGGGTGACCTCTATCAGGTCAACCTCACCATGCCCGTCGAAGCGCTCTTCGAGGGCAGCCCGGAGGCGCTCTGGTCCGCGCTGCGAGCCTATCAGCCGGTCGGCCACGGTGCCTTTGCGCAGATCGGAGGAGAGGTGATCCTCTCGCGCTCGCCCGAGCTCTTCTTCCGGCTCGATGCCGCGGGGCGGGTCGAGGTTGCGCCGATGAAGGGCACTGCGCCGCGCGGAGCCACGCCAGCCGAGGACGATGCGCTTCGCGATGCGCTGGTGGCGGACGAGAAGAACCGGGCCGAGAACGTGATGATCGTGGACCTCATGCGCAACGATCTCTCGCGGCTTGCGCGGCCCGGCAGCGTGAAGGTGCCCGAGCTGCTCAAGGTCGAGCGCTACGCGACGGTGCACCAGATGGTCTCGCACGTGGTGGCGGAGCTCGACTTCAGCCCCACGATACTGGAGCTCCTGCGGGCGATCTTTCCTTGCGGTTCGATCACCGGCGCGCCGAAGATCGCGGCGATGAAGGCGATCCACCGGCTCGAGCGCTGGCGGCGCGGGGTCTACTGCGGTGGCCTCGGCTGGATGGCGCCGGATGGGGCGGCGGAGTTCAACGTGGCGATCCGCACGCTGACGGTGACCGGCGCAGGCCGTGCGGTGCTGGGCGTCGGCGGCGGCATCGTGCAGGACAGCAGCTGTGACGCGGAATATGAGGAGGCGCTGTGGAAAGCCCGATTCCTGACCGGATTGATGCAGCAGGGCTGAGCCCCGACCTGCGGCTGATCGAGACCCTGCGCTGGGAGCCCGGCGAGGGGCCGATACGCGGCGAGCGCCATCTGGCCCGTTGCCTGCGCAGCTGCGCGGCGCTCGGCATCCCGCTGCAGCGCGCTGCGCTGGAGGCGGCGCTTGCCGGGTTTCGCGCCGACGGTCCGCAGCGGCTGCGACTCACTGTCGGGCGGGCGGGGGACATCGAGATCACCTCGGCGCCCTTCGATCCCGCCTCTGTCCTCGCGGGGACTCGGGTGATGCTCTGCGCGGCCCGGCTCGATGCAGGAGAGGCGCTCTTGCGTCACAAGACCACGGCACGTGCGCTCTATGACGCCGCATTGAAGGCGCGGCCCGAGGGGATCGACGAGCTCCTCTTTCTCAATACCCGCGGCGAGCTTTGCGAAGGGGCCTACACGAACGTCTTTCTGGAGCGGGAAGACGGCGTGCGGGTCACCCCGGCGCTCTCCTCGGGGCTGTTGCCCGGGGTTCTGCGCGAGACGCAGCTCGAGGAGGGGGCCTTTGTCGAGGCGGTGGTTCACCTTGCCGACCTGCAGAATGCAAGACGGCTCTGGATCGGCAACGCGCTACGCGGGCTGATGACCGCCGAACTGCGTCCCGGGGAGGTGCCCGTCTCGCTCTGAGCCGCCCGGTTCCGGGGGCGCAGGCGCTGTGCCATTGTCGCGCGTCGCGAGAGGTGCGTGTCGCCATGGCGCGGACAGAGCGCGCGGATCGCTTGTGGCATGGCGATCCGAACCAAAGGCGCTCACTTGGCTTTGCGTTGCGTGAAAGCCAAAGAAAAGCCCCGCCAGACCGTGGGTCTGGCGGGGCCGGGATGCCGGTGCTGGCGGGGCGATTACTCGCGGTTGCCGAGCAGCTGCAGCAGGAACATGAACATGTTGATGAAGTCCATGTAGAGGTTCAGCGCGCCGACGATTGCCGACTTGGCGAGCCATTCGCTGTCGCCGTGGGCGGCGTGCTGGAGGTAGGTGTTCTTGATGTTCTGCGTGTCATAGGCGGTCAGGCCGGCGAAGATCAGCACACCCAGGATCGAGATGGCGAAGTAGATCGCCGGCGATGCGAGGAAGATGTTGATGATCGAGGCCACGAGAATGCCGATCACGCCCATGATCAGGAAGGAGCCCCAGCCCGAGATGTCCTTCTTCGTGGTGTAGCCCCAGAGCGACAGGCCGGCGAAGGCGATCGCGGTGACCAGGAAGACCTGGGCGATCGAGAAGCCGGTGAAGGCCACGAAGATCCAGCTCAGCGACAGGCCCATCACCGCCGCGAAGGCGTAGAAGAACAGCTGCGCGCCGGCGGCGGACAGGCGGTTGAGGGCCGCGCCAAAGGCGAAGACCATGATCAGCGGGGCGAACATGACGATCCAGCCGAGGATGTTCGGGCTCAGCGTCGCCGGGTCGCGGAAGACCGCAAGCAGGTTCGGGCTGGTGCCCACGGCCCAAGCGACTGCGAAGGTCAGCAGCATGCCCACGGACATGGTCGCGTAGACCTTGTTCATGTGCGCGCGGAGCCCCGCGTCAATCTGGGCCGCGCGTGCGCCCGCCGCGCCGTGGGTCCGGATTGTGTTCAAGTCTGCCATCGGGTCGTGTCCTCCGAGTTGAATATGTGCAGTCCAAAGATAACTGTTCCGGTTCGATATTGGCAGCGCCTTTCTACTTTTCAAGAAGCGCGGAGCACGAAAGGGACTGTTTCTGAACTAAAAATGCCCTCTCCGTGCGGTCCGCGGAAGAGCGGCGGCGGAGAGGGCAGTGCGGACCCCGGGGGGAGCGGCCCGAAAAGCAAAGCAGGGCAAGGGGCTTGGCAGGTTGCCCATGTCGAAGGTGCAGGGTTCAGAGGCGCCAGTGGTTCGGGGCGTCCCAGAAACCGCGGCGGGCTTCCTCCAGTGCCTGAGACCGGGTGAGGCCGAGGTCCTGCAGCTGGTGATCGTCGAGTGCCGCGAGCTTGCGGCGCTGGCGGGCGATCGCGAAAAACCCGGTCAGGAGCGCGAGCAGCGAGGGGCGGCGGCGTGTCAGGCGGGCGCGGGGGAGGGCGATATCACGGGGCATAAGGGCATCCTTCACATATGCTGATGTTTCTCGGTGTTTCCATGTTGCTGTGTGATGAGTTATGCTGCCGGCACGGAAATCTGTAAAACGAATGTTCCTGAAGCAATTCATCACGGAGCTTGATGTATGCGAAATCTTGACCTGACGACCCTGCGCTCCTTCGTGGCTGTGGCGGATTCCGGCGGTGTGACTCGTGCGGCGGGCTTTCTGAACCTGACGCAATCGGCGGTCTCGATGCAGCTCAAGCGGCTCGAGGAGATGCTCGGGCTGGCGCTGCTCGACCGCTCGGGGCGCGGTGTGGCGCTCACCCCCGCAGGCGAGCAGCTGCTGAAATACGCCCGCCGCATGGTCGAGATGAACGACGAGATCTACGCCCGGCTCACCCGTCAGGACTGGGAGGGCGAGATCGTGCTGGGCGTGCCGCATGACATCGTCTACCCGGTGATCCCGCGCATCATGAAGCGCATGCAGCGCGACTACCCGCGGGTGCGGGTGCAACTGATCAGCTCCTACACCTCGGACCTCAAGGAGCAGTTCGCCCGCGGCGCCATCGACGTGATCCTGACCACGGAAAGCGAGCCCGCCGAGAGCGGTGAGGCGCTGCTCGAGGTGCCGCTGCGCTGGTTCGGCGCGCCGGACGGTACCGCGTGGCGCAGCAAGCCGCTGCGCATCGCCTTCTCGCGCCGCTGCGGCTTCCGGCCGGTGGCAATCGGCGAAATGGAGCGCGCCGGACTGGACTGGGAACTGGCGGTGGATTCCGAGATGGACCGGACCATCGAGGTCTCGGTCTCGGCCGATCTCGCGGTGACGCCGATCCTCGAAGGACACGCGCCGCAGCATTTCGAGATGATCCCGCAAGGCGTGTTGCCGGACCTCGGGATGCAGAAAATCTGCCTCTATGGCTCGGGGGCCAAGCCGCAGATTATCGAGCCGTTGCAGGAGATGCTGCGCAGCGAGTTCTGCACCCTGCGCCGCCGCCCGGAGCTGGCGGCGGAATAGGGTTCAGCCGGGGATCTCGATCACCACCTTGCCGGTGGAGGCGCGGCTGCGCAGCAGCTCCAGCCCCTCGGCAACGCGGGCCAGCGGCAGCACCTGGCTGACGTGCGGGTGCAGCTTGCCTTGCGCGTGCCAGTCGAAGAGCTGCGCCAGAGAGCCGGTCAGCGCCTCGGGGCGGAACTTCAGATAGCCGCCCCAGTAGAGCCCCATGACGGTGAGGTTCTTAACCAGCAGGTGGTTGGCCTTGATCTGCGGGACGGTGCCGCTGGCGAAGCCGATGGTCAGGATGCGGGCCTCGGGATTGCACGCGCGGAAGGCGGCGTCGAACTGTTCGCCGCCGACGGCATCGTAGACCACGTCCGCCCCGCCGAGTGCCTTCACTTCGGCGCGGATGTCGGCCTCGCGCGCGTCGATCAGATGGTCGGCGCCGGCGCGGCGCGCGACCTCGAGCTTTTCCGGACCGCGGGCGCAGGCGATCACCCGCGCGCCCATGAGCTTGCCGATCTCCACCGCCGTGAGCCCGACGCCGCCCGCCGCGCCCAGTACCAGCAGCGTCTCGCCGGGGGTCAGCCGGGCGCGATGATCCAGCGCGAGGTGGCTGGTGCCATAAGCGATCTGGAAACCAGCAGCCACGACGCTCGACATGCTGTCCGGCAGGGGCACGGCGCGGGCCGCCTCGAAGACGCCGTATTCCGCCAGACCGCCCTGACCGCCGAACAGGGCGACGCGCTCTCCGGGGACGAGGTCCGTGACCCCGGGACCCACCGCATCGATCACGCCGGCGACCTCCATCCCGAGGGTGAAGGGCAGGGGCGGGGTGTCTTGGTAGCGTCCCTCGATCATCAGCAGGTCGGCAAAGTTGAGCCCGCAGGCCTCGATCTGAAGGCGGACCTGACCCTCTCCGGGAGCCGGAATCGGTGTCTGAGAGAGATTCGGAACCCGGTCCGACGAGTCAATCCGATAGGCTAGCATGGTATATCCCTCGGTATAGGTTTCGCTCTGCGACGCCTAAGAAAAGCGCTTCTGTCCAAAGAACTTGGCAAAAATGTGAAAGCACCGGAAGCGACGTTAAGTCATTGTTTGGATTTACAACCAAGGAGTGCAACCCATTAACCGTGCTCATCGTTAGCGGCGCAACTCTCTTGATCTGAGTCCGGGAAGCAAGGTAGTTTTTGCTCACCTTATAAGTGTGGCTCCGGCCGCTGCTGTGGGCGGGCGGATTTTTTTGTTGGTGCTCTGGTTTTTTCGCAGGGCGAGTGAAAGGAAAATACGATGACGCATCCCGTGGACGTTCATGTGGGTAAACGCATTCGTCACCGCCGCTGGCTTGTCGGTATGACACAGCAGCAGCTCGCAGAACATGTCGGTATCAAGTTTCAGCAGATCCAAAAGTACGAGACGGGCGCCAACCGCGTCAGCGCGTCCCGGCTGTGGGATATTGCCGATGCGCTCGAGGTGCCGGTGAGCTTCTTCTTCGAGGGTATCGAGAGCGAGCATCAGGCCGAGGATGCCGCCGCCGAGCCGGCGAGCCCCGCCATGCCGACCGACATTTTGGGCGACAAAGAGGCGCTCGACCTCGTGCGCTCCTACTACGCGATCCCGGAAAACCAGCGTCGCCGCCTGTTCGAACTGGCCCGCGTTCTCTCCGACGTCGCTTGAGCCTGAGCGCCCCCTGCGCTAGCTGGACCCGGTAGGGACCGCGCAGCAGGGGGCCATCATGGCTGAGACTTCCGAAACGATTTCCGCAACCCTGGCCGAGGAACTCTGGCAGACCGCCGGAGAGATGGCCGAGGCCGCGCGTGCGGCAATCCTGCCGCATTTCCGTGCCGAGGGTCTCGGCGCGGATAACAAGCTCTCCGAAGGCTTCGATCCGGTCACCGTGGCCGACCGCGCCGCCGAAAAGGCGATGCGCGAGGTTCTGGCGGCGCGCCGCCCGATGGATGCGATCCTCGGCGAGGAATATGGTCGCGAAGCGGGCGAGAGCGGCCTGACCTGGGTGCTCGATCCGATCGACGGCACCCGCGGCTTTCTTGCGGGCACCCCGACCTGGGGCGTGCTGATCGCCCTGTCGGACGCCTCGGGCCCGGTGCTGGGGGTGATCGACCAGCCCTATACCTCGGAACGCTTCGAGGGCGGGTTTGGTCGCGCCGTCTGGTCCGGACCGTTGGGCACCCGTCCGCTGGTCGCGCGCGCTGCGCGGCCGCTCTCCGAGGCGATCCTCTTCACCACCTTTCCCGAGGTCGGCACCGAGGCCGAGGCGGAGGCCTTCCGCCGGGTCGCGGCGCAGGCGCGGCTGACCCGCTACGGCATGGACTGCTACGCCTATGCTCTGCTCGCCGCCGGACAGATCGACCTGGTGATCGAGGCCGGCCTGCAGGCCTATGACATCCAGGCCCCGATCGCGGTGATCGAGGCCGCCGGCGGCCTGGTCACCGACTGGCAAGGCGGCAAGGTGCATGAGGGCGGGCAGGTGCTGGCCGCCGCGAACGCCGAGATCCACGCCGCCGCGCTGGCGCTGCTGAACGGCTGAGCGCGCAGGGGGGCAGGACCCGGGACAGGCTAGGGGCGCTCGCGGCGGGGGCGCCATACTTGCGAACGCTATTAGGAGAGGTGCCAAGCGCCATGCGCGCCTCGACCTTTGCCGATAGCGGGCGTATCAGTCGTATGGTCAGCGGGACTTGGGTCACGGCGGCTGGTCCTGTTTTAAGGGTGGCCGCAGCCTTGGAAGTCTCGCGAGGCTGACAGGGACCGGCATGGTTGCGGGTATCGTGCGATGCCTGCCGCATTCTTCGGCATTTCCCGAAACACCCTCACTCCGCGCCAGCCTTCCCTTTGGCACGCCGAAGGGGCAGGGTGTCCGGACCCATCCGAGGAGACCGATATGAGCGAAATCCTGATCCGCAACGCGCGCGCGGTCCTGACCATGGATGATGCCGAGACCGAACTGTCGGACGCGGACATTCTTCTCCGCGACGGGGTCATCGCGGGGATCGGGTCGCGGCTGGAGACCACCGGAGAGATCGTCGACGCGCGCCATTGCGTGGTCACCCCGGGTCTCGTGAACACCCACCACCACCTCTATCAGGGGCTGACCAAGGCGGTGCCCGGCGGGCAGGACGCGCTGCTCTTCGGCTGGCTGCAGACGCTCTATCCGATCTGGGAGCGTTTCGGCCCCGAGGAGTTCTACGTATCGGCCCAGGTCGGGCTGGCGGAGCTGGCGCTTTCGGGCTGCACGCTGAGCTCGGACCATCTCTACCTCTATCCCAACGGCGCGCGGCTCGATGACAGTATCGCCGCGGCGCAGGACCTCGGGGTGCGCTTCCACGCCACCCGCGGCAGTATGAGCATCGGGGTCTCGAACGGCGGCCTGCCGCCGGACTCGCTGGTCGAGCAGGAGAGTGCCATCCTCGAGGATTGCATCCGGGTGATCGACGCCTTCCACGACCCGTCGGAGGGCGCCATGGTGCGCGTCGGCGTCGCGCCGTGCTCGCCCTTCTCGGTGAGTCGCGAGCTGATGCGCGACAGCGCGATCCTCGCTCGCGACAAGGGCGTGATGATGCACACCCATCTTGCCGAAAATGACGAAGACGTGGCCTACTCGCTGGAGAAATTCGGTTGCCGCCCGGGCCAATACGCCGAGGACCTCGGCTGGACCGGCCCCGATGTCTGGCACGCCCATTGCGTGAAGCTCGACGGGCAGGAGATCGACCTCTTTGCCGCCACCCGCACCGGGGTTGCACATTGCCCCTGTTCTAACTGCCGCCTCGGCTCGGGCATCGCGCCGGTCCGGGCAATGCTCGACGCGGGGGTGAACGTGGGGCTGGGGGTCGACGGCTCCGCCAGCAACGACATGGCAAGCCTCATCGGCGAGGCGCGGCAGGCGATGCTGCTGCAGCGGGTGCAGAACGGCGCCGACGCGATGAGCGCCCGCGCGGCGCTGCGCGTGGCGACGCGCGGCGGCGCAGAGGTGCTGGGCCGCCACGACTGCGGGCAGGTTGCCGTGGGGCTGCGCGCCGATCTGGCGCTCTGGGATGTGAGCGGGCTGGAAAGCGCCGGCTCCTGGGACCCGGCGGCACTTTTGCTTGCGGGGCCGCAGAAGGTACGGCACCTGTTTGTCGAGGGGCGGCAGGTGGTGCGCGACGGGCGCATCGCGACGCTCGACATCGACGCGGCCCTCGTGCGCCACAGAGAGATGGCGCGCACCCTTGCCGGCCTCGGCTGAGACCGGCCAGCGAGCCTAAACCGGGCCGAAGACGCGACAGATTTGACCGGAGGAACCGATGCGACACGCCCTGCCAGCCCGCCTGCTGCCGCTTGCGCTGAGCGTGGCTCTTTCCGCCTGCGTGGTGGTGCCTCTGCCGCAGACAGACTCCGGGGGCGCCCCGGCGCGGTTCCTCGAGGATGCCTCCGGCGCGCAGCTCAACGCGCTGCGCGAACGCAATGGGCTGGCACCGCTGAGCCATTCACCGAGGCTCGAGAAAGTGGCGCAGGGCCATGCGACCGATATGGCGCGCATGCAGAAGATGACCCACACCGGCAGCGACGGCAGTTCCATCGGCACGCGGATCAAGCGCAGCGGTTACAACCTGCGGCGCGGCGCCGAGAACATCGCCGAGACCCGGCGCGGGCTGCGCGGCGCGATGGAGATCTGGACCAAGTCGCCGCCGCACCTGTCCAACATGCTCATGGCCGATGTGACGGAATACGGCATCGCCGGGTCCGGTCGCTACTGGGCCATGGTGGTGGCGCGCACCAAGTAGCGCCGAGACCCGCGCTTGCCGTGACGGCCGTTCCGCGCCAACTATCGGGGCAAGCCAGACCTTCCGGAGCTTGCCCATGACGTTCTCGTCGCCCGTGCTGTCGAACTCTCCGCTACGCTATGTCGTCGCGTCCCTGCTGCCGCTGGCGCTCGCCGCCTGTGTCGACGTGCGCACGCCCGCCGGCGACGCGCCGGCAGCGCCCGTGACCCTAACTGTGCCCGTGGCCAGCCAGCCCTCGACGCCCGGGCGGGTCGACGGGGCGAGCATCTACGAGCTGCGCCGCGCGCCGGCGCAGGTGGTGCAGAACTCGCAGGCCGAGGCGGCGGCAGCCTTCAACGGCTGGCGGCGCGCTCAGGGCCTCGCGCCGCTGACCCGCGCGGCGCAGCTGCAGCGCGCGGCGCAGGTCCATTCCGACGACATGGCCCGGATGAATACGATGAGCCACGTCGGCAGCGACGGCAGTCGGGTCGGAGAAAGGAGCCATGCGCAGGGCTACCAGTACAGCCACGTCTCGGAGAACGTCGCCATGACCCCCTTCGGCATCGACAGCGCGATGGAGCTCTGGGCGAAGTCGCCCTCGCATCGCGCCGCCATGCTGCGTACCGATGTGCGCGAGTTCGGCCTCGCGCAGAATGGGCGTTACTGGACGCTGGTGATGGGGGTGAGGAAGTAGCGCCCCGCTCTCAGAGTGCCCGTTTTCCTGCCACGTAGGTCGCACGCACGGCCCGGTCGTCGCCCATCATGATCGTCGGAAAGAGCGCCTCCCAGATGTCCTCGGCCTGCGCCACGCGCTGCGCGATGGCCGGGGTGGAGGCCAGGTCGAGCACGGTGAAATCCGCCTCCAGCCCCGGTGCGAGGTTGCCGATCCGGTCCTCGGCCATCAGTGCGATCGCCGATCCCTGGGTCGCCAGCCACAGCAGTTCCGCCGGATGCAGCGGGCGGTGGCGCAGTTGCGCCACCTCATAGGCCGCCGCCATGGTGCGCAGCATGGAAAAGGACGAGCCGCCGCCGGTGTCGGTGGCGAGCCCGACGCGCATCCCGGCCTTGGTCAGCCCGTCCATGTCGAAGAGCCCCGAGCCGATGAAGGTGTTCGAGGTCGGGCAATGCACCAGCGCCGCGTTCACCTCTTTAAGCCGCGCGTGCTCACGCGGCTCCAGATGGATGGCGTGGCCGTAAAGACCGCGCTCCCCCAGCAGCCCGTAGGCCTCGTAGGTGTCGAGATAGTCGCGCGCCTGCGGATAGAGCGATTTCACCCAGGCGATCTCATCGGTCTGTTCCGACAGATGCGTCTGCATCAGCACCTCGGGATGCTCGGCCCAGAGCGCGCCGAGCGCCTGCAGTTGCTCGGGCGTGGAGGTGGGCGAGAAGCGCGGGGTGATCACATATTCGGCGCGGCCCCTGCTGTGCCAGCGCTCGAGCAGCGCCTTGCTGTCATCATAGGCCGACTGCGCGCTGTCGCGCAGGAACTCGGGGGCGGTGTCGCGGTCCATGCAGGTCTTGCCGGCAAAGACCCGCATGCCGCGCGCCTCGGCGGCGCTGAACAGCGCCTCGACGGACTCGGGGTGGATGGTGCAGTAGGAACAGACCGAGGTGGTGCCATGCGCCAGCAGAAGGTCGAGGTAGCGCCCGGCGATCTCGTCCGCGTAGGCGCGGTCGGCGAAGCGCGCCTCGGTGGGGAAGGTGTAGTGGTTCAGCCAGTCGATCAGCCGCTTGCCCCAGCTCGCGATCATCGGGGTCTGCGGATAATGCGCATGGGCGTCGACGAATCCGGGCACGATCAGCGCCTCGCCGTGATCCACGACCTCGGCCCCGGGGTGGGCGGTGCGCAGCGCCTCGGCGGTTCCGGCCTGGCGAATCACGCCTCCCTCCACCAGCAGCGCGCCGGCGCTCTCGTGGTGCGCTGCCCCGGGCCCCTCGGCAAGCGGGGAGGCGGTGAAGGCGAGCGTCTGGCCCAGATGAAGGGTCGTCGGTTGGGTCTGGGCCATGCTTGTCCTCGTTTCGGCGGTCGCCTTAGGATGCGGGCGGGCAAGATCAAGCGCAATGCGCCTCTGTTGCTCGTTCCTGCATTCCCCTAAGGTCTCCGCGAACGGCATTCAACGGGGCAGGCATGAGCGAAGAGACCGGAAACCCGGCGGAAGAAACTCAGGACGACGAGACCAACCCGCTCGAGCGCAAGGTGGTCTCGGCGATCCTCTATGCCGTGGACGTGGAAGACCGCGAGCAGCTCGTCGAGCTGATGGAGCCGCTGCACGCCGCCGACATCGCCGACCTTCTGGAGCAGATCAACGCCTACGACCGGATGCGGCTGATCAAGCTCTACGACAAGGAGTTCGACGGCGAGATCCTCTCGGAACTCGACGAGTCGATCCGCGAGGAGGTGATCCGCGGGCTGACACCCGAGGTCCTGGCCGACGCGGTCCGCGAACTCGACTCTGACGACGTGGTCGACCTTCTGGAAGACCTCGACCAGGAACAGCAGGACGCCATCCTCGACGTGCTCGAGGACAGCGACCGGGTCGCGGTCGAGAAATCGCTGACCTATCCGGAGTATTCCGCCGGCCGACTGATGCAGCGCGAGGTGGTCATGGCCCCCGAGCACTGGAACGTCGGCGAGGCGATCGACTTCCTGCGCAGCAATGACGATCTGCCCGAGCAGTTCTACCACATCATCCTGGTCGATCCGAAGCTGCGCCCGGTGGGCAATGTCACGCTCGGCAAGCTCATGGCGTCGCGCCGGGAGGTGCTGCTGAAGTCGCTGGTCGAGGAGACCTTCAACGTGATCCCGGTGACCCGGCCGGAATCCGAGGTCGCCTACATGTTCAACCAGTACCACCTGATCTCGGCCCCGGTGGTCGACGAGAACGAGCGGCTGGTAGGTGTGATCACCATCGACGACGCGATGACCGTGCTCGACGAGGAGCACGAGGAGGACATCCTGCGCCTCGCCGGCGTCGGCGACGAGAGCCGCATCTCCGACAGCGTACTCGAGACGACGCGCCAGCGCCTGCCCTGGCTTGCGGTGAACCTGATGACGGCGATCCTTGCCTCGCTGGTAATCGCACAGTTCGAAGACACCATCGGCCAGTTGGTGGCGCTCGCCGTATTGATGCCGATCGTCGCCTCGATGGGTGGCAATGCCGGCACCCAGTCGCTGACCGTTGCAGTGCGCGCCCTGGCGACGCGCGACCTGACCAGCTCCAACGTCTGGCGGGTGATCACCCGCGAGCTGATGGTCGGGCTGATCAACGGGCTCAGCTTCGCGCTGGTCATGGGGGTGTTGGAATTCCTCTGGTTCGGCAGTGCGATGCTGGCGGTGGTGATCGCCGCGGCCATGGTGATCAACCTCGTGGTGGCGGGGCTGGCGGGCATCGCCGTGCCGGTGGTGCTCGACAAGTTCAAGATCGACCCGGCACTGGCCTCCGGCACCTTCGTGACCACGGTGACCGACGTGGTCGGCTTCTTCGCTTTCCTCGGCCTCGCGCAGGCGGTGCTGCTGTGAGCCTCGCCGCCGCCAAGCGCGCCGCCCGGGCCGAAGCCGCCCTGCGCCGGAAGGCGGCCCATGCCGAAGATACCGGCGCCGGGGCAGGGATGCTGAGCGCGGTCCTGGCCGGCTATCGCGGCGTGCCGCTCTCGGGCTACATGCCGATCCGTTCCGAAATCGACCCGCTGCCTGCCATGGCCGAGGCGGCGGCGCATGGTCCGGTGGCGATCCCGGTGATCGAGGCGGCGGGCGCGCCCCTGCGCTTCGCCCGATGGGAGCCGGACATGGCGCTGGTGCCCGGCGCCTTCGGCGCGATGATCCCCGAGGCGCCGGAGTTCCTCACCCCAGAGATCCTCATCGTGCCGCTGCTGGCCTTCACCCGCAGCGGTCACCGGCTCGGTTACGGCGGCGGCTTTTACGACCGCACGCTCGAGGTGCTGCGCGCGGCGCGGCCGACGCTGGCCATCGGCTTTGCCTACGACGCGCAGGACGCCGGGCAGATCCCGCTCGAGCCCACCGACGCACCGCTCGACATGATCGTGACGCCGACCGGGGTGATCACGCCGCCCGCCGGCTGAGCGCGCTCCGGAAGCGCGATCCGTGCGGGGCAGGACCGGCAGTGCGCCTGCTCCTGTGCGGAACTCGCAACGATGGGTTCAGCGCTTTCAGACGGGGTGCGGTCCACGCGCAAATCCCGCGCCGTTGGCGTGCTGATACCGCTGGCACCTGCAGCCTCCGCCGCTTCCGATGCCACTTCCGATGAATGCCAGCTCGGCCCCGGTCGCGGTCCTGATTTCACGGCTGCGCCGTGAGCGCCTGCGGCGCGCGTATTTTCAAAGAGAAGAAGACCGGACAGTCGCGGCTTGCCTGGGACTCTTGGCCTTCTTCTCTTTCCAAATACGCCGGGGGAGTCCGCGCAAGCGGACGGGGGCAGCGCCCCCTCGATTCCGCCGCGCGTCGTTCAGAGAGCGCGCCAGCCGATGTCGCGGCGGCAGAAACCCTGCGGCCAGTCGACGGAATCCACCAGCGCATAGGCGCGGGCCTGCGCCTCGGCGAGGGTCGCGCCGCGGGCGGTGGCGTTCAACACCCGCCCACCGGTGGCGACGATCTTGCCATCCTTCTCGGCGGTTCCGGCGTGGAACATCTGGGTGAAGCTGTCCTCGGGCAGTGCCTCGAGCCCGGAGATCACCGTGCCCTTCTCGTAGCTCCCCGGGTAGCCGTCGGCGGCCATGACCACGGTCATCGCGTGATCGTCGGCCCAGGTCACCTTGGCCTCGGCCAGCCGGCCTTCGGCGCAGGCGTGGATGAGATCCAGCACCTGGCCGCCGAGGCGCATCATCAGCACCTGGCACTCCGGATCGCCGAAGCGCACGTTGTATTCCACCAGACGCGGCTGCCCGTTCTCGATCATCAGGCCGACATAGAGCACGCCCTGATACGGTGTGCCGCGGCGGGCCATCTCGGCCATGGTCGGCTTGACGATCTCGTCGAGCGCCTTTTGCGCCACCTCGTCAGACAGCACCGGGGCGGGGGAATAGGCGCCCATGCCGCCGGTGTTGGGGCCGGTGTCGCCCTCGCCGACGCGCTTGTGGTCCTGTGCGGTGCCGATCGGCAGCACGTCGGTCCCGTCTACCAGCACGAAGTAGGAGGCTTCCTCGCCGGTCATGAACTCCTCGATCACCACCTCGGCGCCGGCACCGCCGAAAGCGCCGCCGAACATGTTGTCGATGGCCGCTTCGGCCTCTTCAACCGTCTCGGCGATGATCACGCCCTTGCCGGCGGCGAGCCCGTCGGCCTTGACCACGATCGGCGCGCCCTGAGTGCGGACATGCGCCTTGGCGGCTTCGGCGTCGGTGAAATGGCCGTAGCCCGCGGTAGGCGCCTTGGCAGCGTCGCAGATTTCCTTGGTGAAGCTCTTCGAGGCCTCGAGCCGGGCGGCGGCCTGCGACGGGCCGAAGACCAGCACGCCGGCCTCGCGCAGCCGGTCGGCAACGCCCGCGGCGAGCGGCGCCTCGGGGCCGACGATGACGAGATCGATGGCGTTCTCCCCGGCAAATTCCGCCACCGCGCCGCCGTCCTCGACGTCGAGCGTGGCGCATTCGGCGATCTGCGCGATGCCCGCATTGCCCGGGGCGACGATCAGCTTGTCGCACTTGGGGTTCTGCATGACCGCCCAGGCCAGGGCATGTTCGCGACCACCGCCGCCGAGGATGAGGATGTTCATGGGGCCCGCTCTCTCAAGGTAAGGATCGCGGGCTTCCTAGCGGCGGCAGGGGGATCTGGCAAGAAGTCAGGGGATCGCGGGGCGCAGGCGGAGGCGCCTTTGTAACAACAGCATGGAATCGCCGGAGCGGCGCCGCGTCGCGTCGCGGTGCTCCAAGGCGATGCGGTGCATCTGCGGGCCCCGATCCTGCTGAAGGCCAGCGAGAGCCGCGACCCGGTCGAGGCCTGCGCTCTGTGCTGCCCGCGCTGCCACAAGGCGGCAGAGGCCGAGATGACGCGGGCCTCGAACGCCTCGGCGCCTCGAGCGCACCACCTTTCGCTCGCCGGCGGGTGCCGCTAGTCTGGGGGCAACACGAGCAGGACGAGCAGCATGGACCTCTTCGAAGACGACGCCCCTGAAGGCGCAGGCGACGGCAATATGCCGGAATTCACCGTCTCCGAGCTTTCGGGCGCGGTGAAACGGGTGATCGAGGGCGAGTTCGGCTTCGTGCGGGTGCGCGGCGAGCTCGGGCGCATCTCGCGGCCGCGCTCGGGGCATCTCTATCTCGACCTCAAGGACGACAAATCGGTGATCTCGGGTATCGTCTGGCGCGGCGTCGCCTCTAAGCTCGATATGCAGCCCGAGGAGGGGATGGAGGTCATCGCCACCGGGCGGCTGACCACCTATCCCGGCCAGTCGCGCTATCAGATCATCATCGAGGACATGCGTCCCGCGGGCCTCGGCGCGCTCATGGCGATGCTGGAGAAGCGCAAGGCCATGCTGCAGGCCGAGGGGCTCTTCGATCCGGCCCGCAAGAAGCCGCTGCCGTTCCTGCCCGAGATCATCGGCGTGGTGACCTCTCCTTCGGGCGCGGTGATCCGCGACATCCTGCACCGCCTGCGCGAGCGGTTTCCGCGCAAGGTGCTGATCTGGCCGGTCGCAGTGCAGGGCAAGGCCTGCGCCCCCGAGGTGGCGCGGGCGATCGAGGGCTTCAACCAGCTCACCCCGGGCGGCGCGCTGCCGCGGCCGGACCTCTTGATCGTCGCCCGTGGCGGCGGCTCGGTCGAGGATCTTTGGGGTTTCAACGAGGAGATCGTCGCGCGTGCGGCTGCCGCTTCGCAGATCCCGCTGATTTCCGCAGTGGGGCACGAGACCGACACGACGCTGATCGACTTCGTCTCGGACCGCCGTGCGCCAACCCCCACCGCCGCCGCCGAGATCGCGGTGCCGGTGCGCATGGAGCTGCTGGCGCGGGCAGGCGAAGGGCAGATGCGGCTGACGCGGGCGTTGACCCACCGGCTGGAGGTGCGCGGCCAGCGGCTGCGTGATCTCGCCCGGGCCATGCCGCGCGCCGAAACGCTTCTCGACCAGCCACGCCAGCGGCTCGACCTGCTGTCGGACCGCTTGCCGCAGGCACTGATCCGTGGCGTCGACCGGCGCCGGCTGGCGCTGTCGCAACCTGCGGGCGCGCTGCGCCCCGGGCTGCTCACCCGCATGCTGGCCACCCGGGCCGAGGCGCTGGGGCGTCGTGCCGACCGCCTGTCCATCCGTCCGATCCAGCGCGAGATCGCGCTCGGGCGCGACCGGCTGGAGGCGCTCGGCAAGCGGCTGGGTGATGCTGGCGCGCGCCGGGTCGAGGCGCCGCGAGACCGGCTCGACGGGCTCGACCGGCTGCTGCAGACGCTGAGCTACAAGGGCACGTTGGCGCGGGGCTACGCGGTGGTGCGCGGCGAGGGCGGCCAGGTGCTGACCAGTTCCGCCGCCGCCAAGGAGGCCGCGGGTCTGGAGATCGAATTTGCCGATGGGCGGATGAAGATCGGCGGCGGAAGCGGCGGGACGGGCAAATCGAAAACCGCCAAGCGGCCGGAGCAGGGCAGCCTGTTCTGATTTCTCGGTGGGCGAGGAAGGGGGCTCTGGGCCGCCTCGCACCTTGTGGCAGGGAATTCAGAAGGGGGCGCTGCCCCCGCCGCGCTGTGCGCGACTCCCCCGGGATATTTTTACCATGTGGAAGCGGCGGAGGCGGGGCCACCGGGGGCGCTGCGCCTCATACGCCCGTGTCGGGGCCGTAGCAGAGCATCGGCTTGTCGTCCTGCTGCGCCTCGTAGAGCACGGTGTTGGCAGGGTCATTCTGGAACACCGCGCGCAGCCCGCCGCCCTCGCGGAAGAAGCTCCAGCATTGCGGTACGTTCATGTCCTCGTAGACGAAGCAGATCATCTGCGCCTCGGCGTACCATTCCCCGTCCTTGCACTCGCCGTCGAGGAAGGACCAGCGCACGCGGCGGTCCGGCAGGTATTCCTCGACCCCGTAGGCCTCCCCCTCGCTGCCGAAGTAGAGGGTCTTGCCCGTGACGTAGGCCTCGAATTCCTCGGCGCTCATCGGCTGGGCGGCGGCGAGCGGCGAGGCGAGAAGGGCGAGCGAAAGAAGGAGCCGGATCATGCGGCAAGCCTGCCAGAGGCGCGGCGCTTGGGAAAGCGGAAAGACGTCGCGCCGGGCGTCGGGGCACGGAGGCGCTTGAGGGCGAAAATGTCGCTAATGTGACATTAACTTGGTCAAGAGGTCGGAAAATTGTCCGATTGACGTCGCTTTTGTGAAGCTCTGTGCGGTCAGGAATTTTTGTAAACGGCGCAGATGCAGCCCGATTTTCTGAGCGTCGCACAAAGTTCCGCCGCTGCGCCGCGGCCGTCGCGACCGAGGCGCGCCATCCAGTAGCCGCCGCGCGGGCTGGCGCGGCTCTTCTGCCAGACCAGCTCGGGCTGCTCGCCGCCGACAGTGCCGGAACAGCTCTGGGCGCGGCGGCGGAATTGCGCCAGCGCCCGGTCCTGCGTGGTGCCGAAGGCCATCTGCACCCCCCAGGGGTGCAGCGGCGGTTTCGCCTCGGGGTAGGCGGTCAGGGTGCGATTCCGCGCCAGCTCGTGGCAGGCTTGGCGGAAGGGTTTGTCCCCCTGCAGGCGGAAGTCATGGGTTTCGGGCGGGGTGTCGCGCCAGGTTTCGGCGGCGAGCCCGGTGATCAGCACCACGTAGTTGATCGTCTCGCGTGCCAGCCCGGCGCGGCGCGCCACCAGCCCATCGGCCCGCGCCTCGCCGCCGTTGTAGGCCACCGCCGCGAGCCCCTGGTTGCCGTAGTGGCGCGCTAGCTCGCCGAGGTACTCGGCGGAATTTTCCAGTGCCTCCGCAGGGTTGTAGGGGTCCTTCAATCCACGCAGCTTCGCTGTCGAGGGGATGAACTGGGCGATGCCCTGTGCATTCGCGGGGCTGAGCGCATTGGGATTGAACCGGCTTTCCTGCCAGATCAACCGCGCGAAGAAGCCCGGCGACAGCCCGTTCCGGAGGGCGAAGTGTTCGATTGCCTGGCAGGTGTCGTAGACATAGTGCGCCGGCCGTATGCATTGCACCGGACCGAAGGCGCCGGGGGAGCAGAGTGTGCCGGGTTCGACGGGGCTGACGTGGGGATGGAGCGGTTCGGCCCGCAGGGAGAGCGGGGCGAGCAGGAGGACGAGGAAAAACACGGCCCGCAACATGCCCCCATGAAGGCCGCGCGGCGCGGAAAGGTCAACTCACACTTTTATCTACGCGCGGCCCGTATTAGGTGAGAGCAAAGGCAGCGAGAGGTCCGGCCAATGTCCTTCTTCGGCAAGCTCAAGAGCAAGCTTTTCAAATCCTCCTCGAAGCTCGAGGAAGGGCTGGACGCGATTGTCCAGGAGGGCGGCACGGCAGACGCGCCCGACACCGCTCCCGAAACGCCGGAGGTGCCGCAGACTCCGGCGCCCGAAACGCCCGCGCCGGTGACACCCGGCCCCGACGTGCCGCCGCCGGCACCTGAAACACCGCCGCCCCCCGCGCCCGAAACCCCGCCTGCCCCGGAAGAGGTGCCGCCCGCCCCGCCGCAGGAGACGCCTCCGGCGCCGGAACCCGAGGCGCCGCCGATGCCGGAGCCCGCGCCGCAACCCGAACCCGAAACGCCGCAGGCGCCGCCGCCCGCCGATCCGCAGCCCGCGCCGCAGGAAGCCCCGGTGATGCCGCCGGCGGACCCGTCGCCGATGCCTGCGCCGCTGGAGATTCCCGAACCGCTTCAGACGCCGGAAGTGCCCCAGCAGCAACGTGGTGGCGGGCTCATCGGGCGGCTCTTCGGCAAGGGCCAGCCGGCCGCTCCGGTGGTGCGCCGCGCCCTCGACGACGAGATGATCGAGAGCCTCGAAGAGCTGCTCATCCAGTCCGACATGGGCGTGGATACCGCGCTGCGCGTGACCTCGAACATTGCCGAGGGCCGCTACGGCAAGCGCGTCTCGACGCAGGAGATCAAGCAGCTGCTGTCGGGCGAGGTGGCGCGGATCATGGAGCCGGTCGCCAAGCCGCTGCCGCTCTATGCCAAGAAGCCGCAGGTGGTGCTTGTGGTGGGGGTCAACGGCTCGGGCAAGACCACCACCATCGGCAAGCTCGCCAGCCAGTTCCGCGCCGCGGGCAAATCGGTGGTGATCGCCGCGGGCGACACCTTCCGCGCCGCCGCTGTCGAGCAGCTGCAAATCTGGGGCGACCGCGCCGGCGTGCCGGTGCTGACCGCGCCCGAGGGCTCGGACCCGGCCAGCCTTGCCTTCGACGCGATGACCAAGGCGCAGGCCGAGGGGGCGGACCTTCTGATGATCGACACCGCCGGGCGCCTGCAGAACCGTTCGGATCTGATGGAAGAACTGGCCAAGATCGTCCGGGTCATCCGCAAGAAGGATCCCGACGCGCCGCACAACACGCTTCTGGTGCTGGACGCCACCACCGGACAGAACGCGTTGCGGCAGGTGGAGATCTTCCAGCAGGTTGCCGATGTCTCGGGGCTGGTGATGACCAAGCTCGATGGCACGGCGCGCGGCGGCGTGCTGGTGGCGCTGGCCGACAAGTTCGGCCTGCCGATCCATGCCATCGGGGTGGGCGAGCAGATCGACGATCTGCAGCCCTTCGATCCCGAGGAGTTCGCGGCGGCACTGACCGGGCTTGAGACGCGCTAAGGCAGGGCGGGGTTATTCCTCGCTCCAGCCCATCTTGTTCTCGACGAAGCGCAGCAGCGTCAGCACCACCAGAACGATCACCGTTGCCATCGCGGCGAGCGGCATCTGCCCGGCTCCGCAGCCCAGTCCCACCGCGCCCGCGAGCCAGAGCGAGGCGCCGGTGGTGATGTTGCGGACCTTGCCGCCGGAGGTGAAGATCAGCCCGGCAGCGAGGAAGGCGACACCGGCAGTCACCGCCTCGATCATCCGCAGAGGGTCGTTGCGCTGCTCGTCCGAGCCGCCGAAGTCCATCGCCGCCAGTTCCAGCCCGAGCAGGACGAAGAGACAGGCCGCGACCGAAACAAGGATATGGGTGCGCAGGCCCGCGGGCTTGCCGCGCCGTTCGCGTTCGAGGCCGATCAGCCCTGCCAGCACGATCGCCGCCAACAGCCGGGCAAAGGCACCGGCGGGCGGGATCACCGAGAAGGTGTTTTTGAATTCGTTCAGGATTTCCCCGATCATCACGTCTCCTCCGCTGCACCGTGATCAACGAGGCGGCGGGTCGGGCAGTTCCGCCATTGAGAAGCCGCCGCCGCGAGGTTATCTGTGCTTGCGCACAAGGAGACCCGCATGGCCACGAAGCAGATCAACCCCTTCCTCAAGTCGGCGCTCGAGTTCGGACCGGTGCTGGCCTTCTTCGCAGCCTACCTGCTGCTGAAGGACAACGCCTACGTCATCGGCGGCCGCGAGTACCAGGGTTTCGTGGTGGTCACAGCCGGGTTCATCCCGCTGATGCTGGTCTGCACCGGGCTGCTGTGGAAACTCACCGGGCACCTCTCGGCCATGCAGGTGGTTACCGCGGTGCTGATCGTGGTCTTCGGCGGGCTCTCGGTCTGGCTCAACGACGAGCGCTTCTTCAAGATGAAGCCCACGCTGATCTACCTGCTCTTCGGCGTCGCGCTGCTGGCCGGGATCCTGCGCGGCGAGAGCTACCTGCGCAAGGTGATGGAGGGGCTGATGCCGCTGCAGGACGAGGGCTGGATGATCCTCACCAAGCGCATCTGCGCCTTCTTCTTCGGCCTCGCGCTGCTCAACGAGATCGTCTGGCGCACGATGAGCACCGAGAGCTGGGTCTACTTCAAGACCTTCGGCCTCACGGCGGCGGTTTTCGTCTTCTTCATGACCCAGAGCGGGCTGTTCAAGCGCTACGCGCTGGAGGCCGACAAGGACTGAGCGTCGCGGCGCGGTGCCGGTGACACGGCGCCGGTCGACCTGCTGAATCTCGGGTAATTTTGTTGCGCGCTGGCGGACAGCAGGTTCAAGCGGCTGACCTTGGGGAATAATTCGTGCGAAATCCGGCCAAAACCTCGGGTTTTGTCCGGATCGCGATCATTGCCATGCGTCCAGAGCATAGCGGGACTGACGAAAACAGTCAGGCACTTGGGTTACACCCGCCTGCTGATTGCGTTAACCGATCCCATCCCGGAACAAAGCTGTTCCAGACGCAAGGAAAGACGAAATAAAATGTCCCTCTCAGACGCAGCCCACGCGGCACCGCGCGCTGGGGCCACGCCGGCGCTGAACTCCCCGGCCAAGGTCCTGACCGCGAGCCTTGTCGGCACCACCATCGAATTCTTCGACTTCTACGTCTACGCGACCGCTGCCGTGCTGGTCTTCCCGGCGCTGTTCTTCCCGAGCAGTGATCCGATGACCGCGCTGCTGGCGAGCTTCGCCACCTTCTCCATCGCCTTCTTCGCGCGCCCCTTCGGTGCGCTGGTCTTCGGCCACTTCGGCGACCGCATCGGCCGCAAGGCGACGCTGGTCGCGGCGCTGCTGACCATGGGGATCTCGACCGTCGTGATCGGCTTCCTGCCGAGCTACGAGCAGATCGGCGTGATCGCGCCCCTGCTGCTGGCGCTCTGCCGTTTCGGCCAGGGCTTCGGCCTCGGCGGTGAATGGGGCGGGGCGGTGCTCATGGCCACCGAGAACGCTCCCGAGGGCAAGAAGAACTGGTACGGCATGTTCCCGCAGCTCGGCGCACCGCTGGGCCTGTTCCTGTCGTCCGGCCTGTTCTGGATCCTGCTGCACTTCATGAGCGAAGAGGCGCTGCTCAGCTGGGGCTGGCGGATTCCCTTCGTCTCGTCGCTGCTGCTGATCGCCGTCGGCCTCTGGGTGCGCCTGTCGATCACCGAGACGCCGGACTTCCAGAAGGCCATCGACAATGAAGAGCGCGTCGCCGTGCCCGCGGTCGAGCTGTTCAAGAACCACAAGGTCTCGATCGTGCTCGGCACCTTCGTGGCTCTGGCGACCTTCGTGCTGTTCTACATCTGCACGGCGTACCTGCTGAGCTACAACGTCAAGGTCGTGAAGATCCCCTTCACCGACGCGCTGGCGATCCAGATCTGGGGTTCGGTTGTCTTCGGCGCCTTCATTCCGCTGGCCGGCAAACTGGCCGAGCGCTTCGGCCGCCGCGAGATCCTGACGCTGACCACCATCCTGATCGGCGTGTTCAGCTTCCTCGTGCCGGTGCTGATGGTCGAGAACGAGATGCGTATCATGGGCTTCGTGACGCTGGGCATGGCGCTGATGGGTATGACCTACGGTCTGATCGGCACCGCTCTGGCGGCACCTTTCCCGACCCGCGTGCGCTACACCGGCTCGTCGATCACCTTCAACTTCGCCGGCATCTTCGGCGCCTCGCTCGCGCCCTATATCGCGACCTGGCTGCAGAGCAACTACGGCCTCGCCTATGTGGGCTACTACGTGCTCTTTGCCGCCGCGATCACCCTGCTGTGCATCTTCGCCAGCGGCAAGGGCAAGGTCTGAGGCAGATTGCCTGAGCAGAATTGAGAAGGGCGCCGGTTTTCCGGCGCCCTTTTTCGTTGGGAGTCCGCCCGCCCGGAGCCAAGGCGCAGCCGCTGGGCGAGCGCCTGCCCGTCCCGGCGGGCTGGCGCTTTGTGACGCGTACGCAAAGCTCGAAGTTCGTGCGGAGGGGCAAAGATAAAGTGCCTTTGCCGAATGGCAGTGCGCCATCCCTCTCGGCAGGCGTCGCCCGGATCGCGCCGCATGATCTGATAGCCAAGAAAAAAGGGCGCGACCCGCTCGGCCACGCCCTTTCATCTTTCTTCAAATACTCACTTCCGGCCGATCAGTCCTCGCGCGGCGGCTCCGCGTCGGGATCTTCCTTCCCGACACCCTTGAAGACGAACTTGAAGGGCAGCATCCACAGGAACCCGAGGAAGACGTAGACCGCGAACTCCAGCCAGATCGGCGGGCGGTCGAGCGCGTTGACCACGCTGACCGCCGCAACGATGTAGAGCGGCAGGCCCACCAGCAGGATCACCAGCGACCAGCGGCGGCGGGATTTGTAGCTGAGGGCCATGCCGGTTCAGTCCGCGAAGGGGTCGGTGACGAGGATGGTGTCGTCGCGCTCGGGCGAGGTCGAGAGCAGCGCCACCGGGCAGCCGATCAACTCCTCGATGCGGCGCACGTATTTCACCGCGGCGCCGGGCAGGTCGTTCCAGCTGCGTGCGCCTTCGGTCGACTCGGACCAGCCTTCCATTTCCTCGTAGATCGGCTTGCAGCGCAGCTGCTCCTCGGTGGCGATGGGCAGGTGGTCGAGAACCTCGCCGTCGAGCTCGTAGCCGGTGCAGATGCGGATGGTATCGAAGCCGTCGAGCACGTCGAGCTTGGTCAGCGAGATGCCGTTGACGCCCGAGGTCACGCAGGTCTGGCGCACCAGCACCGCGTCGAACCAGCCGCAGCGGCGCTTGCGGCCGGTCACGGTGCCGAACTCGCGGCCGCGCTCGCCGAGACGCTGGCCGTCGGCATCGTCGAGCTCGGTGGGGAAGGGACCTTCGCCGACGCGGGTGGTGTAGGCCTTCACGATGCCCAGCACAAAGTCGATCGCGCCCGGGCCGATGCCGGTGCCGGTGGCGGCCTGGCCGGCGATCACGTTCGAGGAGGTCACGAAGGGATAGGTGCCGAAGTCGATGTCCAGCAGCGCGCCCTGCGCCCCTTCGAAGAGGATGCGCTTGCCCGCGCGGCGCTGCTCGTTGAGCACCTTCCAGACCGGGCCGGCATACTCGAGGATCTGCGGCGCGATCTCCTTGAGCTGGGCGATCAGCCCGTCGCGGTCCACCGGCTCGAGCCCGAGGCCACGGCGCAGCGCGTCGTGGTGCTGCAATGCGCGGTCGACGCGGTGTTCCAGCGTCTCGGGGTCGGCGAGGTCGGCGACGCGCACCGAGCGGCGGCCCACCTTGTCCTCATAGGCCGGGCCGATGCCGCGACCGGTGGTGCCGATCTTGGTGCCCTTGCTGGCCGCTTCCTCGCGGGCGCGGTCGAGCTCGCCATGGATCGGCAGGATCAGCGGGGTGTTCTCGGCGATCATCAGCGTCTCGGGGCTGATCTCGACGCCCTGAGCGCGGATCGACTCGATCTCCTTCACCAGGTGCCACGGATCAAGCACCACGCCATTGCCGATCACCGACAGCTTGCCGCCGCGCACCACACCGGAGGGCAGGGCATTCAGCTTGAACACCTTGCCGTCGATGACGAGCGTATGGCCTGCATTGTGGCCCCCCTGGAAGCGCGCGACCACGTCGGCCCGCTCCGAGAGCCAGTCCACGATCTTGCCCTTGCCTTCGTCGCCCCACTGGGCGCCCACGACGACCACGTTAGCCATTGCTCACCTGTCCTTTTGCCGGCGGTTCAAACGGGCTCCGTATAGATCCACGGCGCGGCGGTGGGAACCATCAAATTGGGCGTTCCGGCGGGCGGGGGAAAGAATCCGCGGCAGGCCTGCCCTCGGGTGGAGGGAAAAGGGGGCGGTGCTTTGCCGTTATTTGCGCTGCTCATGACTTCTGCACTGGAACATCGGATGTACCTTTGAAGAACGTCGCAACGCAAGGTTACTGAAACGTTGTTGCCGCGGTTCGAGACCCCGATTTCGGACTGCGGCGCGACTGTAAACAGCTTTACCCGGCGCCTCCCTCGAGGCGCCGGGTGATCTTCTGGGAGAGGTTGAGGCCCGGGGGCCGGTATCACCGGGCCGTAGGTGTCTCCGAAAGCGGCTTGTTCTTGAGCCGGTCTGCGAGGACACCGTCGGTCACTTCGGGACGAAGATTGTGGCGGCGAATGAGTTTCGCCGCGCTCTCTGGAGCGACTTGCTCGAGGTCAGCGAACAGCTCTGCGGCGCGCTGCTCCGGCATCTGGTCCAGCAACTGCTCCAGCGCCTCCACCATTGCAGCGCGGATCTTCGCGCGGGTTTCAGCGTCCTTCTCGCCATCCTGACGGGCCGAGGCCTTGAGGGCATCGATCAGGCGGTCGGTCTTCTTGCTCATGGGGTACTCCTTTGTGAGCGATGGGGTGAGCGTGACGGCGGTCACGGGGAGGAAATGGAAACGATCGATCCCAGACGGAAAGAAATCAGTCGTGGTCGGGCGGATATTCTTCGCCATGGTCATGGTCAGGGGTCTCATGCCGTCGAAGGGCCATGAGGCTACGCGTGAGGCCCCTCAGGGTGGCCTTGCCGGATGTTGCGACCTCCCCGGACAAGCGTGATACCAACCCTTGCAGCATGTCTCGCGCCTTGCCGATCTCGGCGATGTCGCGGCGCAGGGCCTGCTCCGCATCCACACGGGCATGACGCCTCATGACGCCGAAGAGACGGCCGACAAGCGCGGTGGCGCGTGTCCTGCCCTTCGGGGATGCCGTCAGTCGCTGCATCAGCCGTGCTGTTTCGGGCGCGAGCTTCTGCTCAGGGGGCGCGGCTTCAAGGCGGGGAACATCGCCGCTCTCGTCGAAAGTGAGGGTCCCACGTTCGACCCCTTCGATTGCGGCATCGATGGTATCGATTTCGGCTTCGCGCACGGCCAGAGCGGCATCCCGTGTGTCCAGGCGGCGATCACGCCGGGCGAGCGCGTCTTCGCGTTCGCTCAGTACTGCCTCTTGGGCTTCCAGCTTCAATTCCTGCACGGCACGCCATTCAGACGTGCGGGCATGATAGCGGCGCTTCGGCAGCGGCTGGCCCGCCGCACGCGCCTGGCGGATCGCGGCGGCGCGACGCTCACCGCGTTGCAGGTTCACGACGCTGAACGCGTCCCCGGCGCTGTCCTGCGCCTGCTCGTAGTCCTTGACCAGATCATGCTTCGACGGTTGCAGCATGTGGCGCACCGCGATCACCTTTGTCTCGCCAGTCTTCTTGTTCGTGCGGGTCATCTCGACCCGCTCGATCGGCAGAAGGACGGCGTGAACGTGGAACGCCGTCTCGTCGCGATCGACGCGCGCGTGGATGATGTCGCCCTTGAACTCCTTGCGCAGCCAGCTTTCGGCACAAGCCTGGAACTCTGCCTCCCGGTTTTCGCCCAAAAATTCGGCCACCTCATCCTCGAAGTAGGCGCGATTGGCCGTCAAGATGATCTCCCGAAGGGGCCCGTGCCGCGTCGCTCGCCACGGCTCTTTCGGACCTTCGGTAAGGCGTCGCTCCGCATCCTTCTTGCGCTTTCGCTTTCGCAGCGCCGTAACCTCGTCGAGGAAGTTCTGCAGGCGGATCTCCTGGATCCTTTCCAGTGCTTCAGCGGCCCAGGTTTCCTTGCCGATGAAGGTCTTGTTGAGGTGGCTTCGGGTCTTATCGACGTGGCTGATATCACCGCCCTTGCGCAGGCGGTGTGCTTCGTAGCCCGCAAGATCCTTCGGAAACATTCCGCGCATGCGAAGTACCACACGGTACTTTTCGTCTTGCGTTTGTGTTGGGGCCATCGACCGATCTCCTGCTGCTCGATGAGCAGAAGATCGGTCGATGTTGGGGCGCTCGGAAAATCGTGGGGGAGTGGGGCCTCAGACCATCGTAGCGGGCTAGGAGGAAGAGGAGCGGTTTCACGGGGAGACGCGGGCGGTTGGAAATCCTCGGCGACATTGCCGAAGAAATCGAGTTCCAGATGCACGAGTACTACCCGCTACGCCGTGCGCATTTGTGCTGGATTTCGATCCCAATGAGGAAACGGGAGGCCGCAGAGCTGACCATCCGCGCCCGGCTCAAAGTGATTCCAGAGCATGATCACAAAGCTCTGCTTGAAGCGCGCAGCACGCAGATGCAGCGACAAGAAAGCGGTACCGTACTGGTAAGGCCATGCCGGTTTTGAGGTCACGACGTCTGGGCATTCGTGATCACCGATTGGTTTGGATAGGGCGATCTCCGATACCTTCTGTGACCCTCACCCACGGCAGCTCTGCGCAGCATGCGGACATCGCACCGATGGGTTCATTTTTGGAAACTGCCGTTCAGGCTGAGCGCAGCGATCGATCCCTAAGAGCCCAAAATACCGAATTTCTGCGCGGCAGCTAACAGGCCGCTGATAAACTTGGTCGAGGCATCCGATCTTACCGATCTCGTTGGACCGGAGCCGTAGCCAAGACGATTAGCTCCACGAGATTGCGCCTGAGTGGGGCTTCTATGCAGCTCATCTGGCACCGCTGAATTTTTTCAACGGCCTGCTAGAGACCGCTTTACGCGATTTGCACTCAATTTGACGGCTTTGAAATTGTGCTAGCAGTAGTCCGTTCAGTAGTCGTTTTGGCAGGTGCGGTGCCTTGATAGCTGAGCTATCGTGCAAAGAACGATCATCTAGGAGGTAGATAGTGATGGATCTTGAACTCTCAAAAGTTTTGACTGAAGCCTATCTTGTACTCAGCGACATCTTTCACTCCGCTGTTGTAATGCTCCTGGCTTTTTGGGTCTCAAGCCGTTGCATTGACAATCAGCCCACGGGCGCCTTAGGTTATGTTGATAAAATATATCGAAGCCGGTCAACAATACAGATAGTACGTATTTCAAAAATATTTCGCCTGAGCGCCTTAATACCTATTTTTCTTCTGATATTGATTTTTTCCGGCTCACGTCTTTTGAGCGGGGTGCTAAAGTACCTAGGAGGTTTCACAGACTTCTTTCTAAGGACCTCCTACGACAGAAGCCTACAACACTTGAGACTAGGTGATGAGAACCAACTCGGCAGGTTGCTAAAGAGTGCATGTGGGGATGTATGTGAAACTGACGTCGGGCAACTTACCAGTTTGAGCTATGGCGACTTCATCAGCCACTTTCAAACTCTTCGAAACGAAGTAGCGGCGACTTCTCCAGAATTACTAGAGAGAACCTTTTCATCATTAACCGCGCCTTGGGAGATCACCCTATCCGGATATCTGGTCGCTACAAAGGTACTACTATTGTTGGTGGCAGCAACGCTGCTGTTCCGGGAGTGGATTGAAAGAACAACTTTCATATCTTTGTCTAGCACGAAAACGCGACGAAGAACCATTTATATACTCTTATTGATACTCGTATTCGTTAGGCTGGAGTGGGAGCAAGAAATTGAAACCACGGTTATGAGAGACTTTAATACCGTTGTGTCTTCGTCCGCTCCCCGCCTTACAATAGTTGAACTACGAAATTTGGATACGTCGGATAGGTCCTTAATTGAATGGAGAGAAGACCAGCTACGATTTGTCGAATCTGGAATCTGGTTGCGATACCACTACAATCAAGTTAAGCGCCTATTTTGTCTTTCGACAATCGGACTGGTCGCACTTCCGGAGTGGGGTGAGAGTCTCAGTGGTCAAATGTGTCGGGTGAAATACCAGATTGCAACCTTTGGGCGACCCCGATAGCCGCGTTCTGAAGCAGACCTCGGAACAGTTGCAGGGAAAGCTGACTTTGTCCGCTCCTTGATCGCCCCGGCCTCTCTTGACCGAGGTCCGCTTCGGCAGAATGGCACCGCAAGGCTAACGGGGAGTTTGGGGCTGGGACCAGCCGAATGCACTCGCAGCGGGGCCGTGGCCCAGCACCTACGAATCGGCCTCGGCGCCGCCGTGCAGCATCGCAGTGCTGGACCTCCATGGTAGCATTCCGCCGCCGGCAACGGGTCGGAGATGGGGCTGGGCGCGGTGGAGGGAAACCTTCACCATGGGAAATGAGAACCTACCCGCCGTTCGCCCCACCAAACCCGCCTGGAACCGTGGCCGCATTATCGGTCAAAAGCGGCCCCTATTACCTCGACACGTCTGGGCCATCCGTGTCCGTTTGGAAATCGCAGCGGAGATCCGCGACCTCGCCCTCTTCAACCTAGCGATCGACAGCAAGTTACGCGGCTGCGACCTCGTGTGCCTGAAAGTGGCGGACGTGCTTTCTGCCGGTTCGATCAAGGAGCGCGTATCGGTCGTGCAGCAGAAGACTCGACAGCCAGTGCGCTTCGAGATCACCGAGGGCACGAGGCGGTCATTGATGGCCTGGCTCG
>NZ_FOZW01000010.1 GCF_900116195.1 Alloyangia pacifica | reverse complement strand
CGGACCTGTGGCGCTCACCCGCTCACTCCTGAAAGCCCACGACCTCGAGCATTCCATGAGCCGATGCGGCAGTTGCCACGACAACGCGCTCGACCATTGTCCTGGGACCAATGGCGGACAAGGTCTCGCCCGAGAGCTTCTTCAACCTCCTCAAGCGCGAGAGGATCAGGCGCCGGACCTACCGGACCCGCCAAGACGCGCGGCGGGACGTGTTTGACTACATCGAGATGTTCTACAATCCAAAGCGCAAGCACGCGCGCAACGGAATGCTGTCGCCCGTCGACTTCGAGCAGCAGCAGAAACTGAGACATGAGGGCGTCTAAGAAACTCGGGGCCACTCAGAGTGCCGTTTCTGTTGAAGAGCTGAAGACGCAGCTGAACCTTGATCACGACCCGGACGTCGCGCTTCTAGCGTTCAAGATCGACGCCGCCGAAGCCTATGTAACAGGCTTCACCGGCGCACCCATTCCGAATCCCTGTCCCGCCGCCTCCAAGCAAGCAGTGCTGACGCTCGCTTCGTATTGGTATGAAGTATGCGAAGCGGCGCGTGGACCACTTCAATGGAGCCGGTTCACGCTTGATGAACTGTCGGTGGTTCAGAGCGACTTGAACTATGCGTAGATGGAGATGGAGCTGTATCAGGTCGCGGTTGACCTGGAACAGGCGCAAAGACGGCGTCGCGGAGCCGAGGTGACCTTGGATTGGGTCGTTGCCTGTATCGAGGGTTTCGGCAACTTTGGCCGTGCATCTGACTGCATTCCGTAGTCGGTAGGAATGGGGTTAGAAATGGGTCACGATGGACCTGTGGCGGCCTTGGAAGCAGTTAGAGGCTTTCATCGCCGTGGTAGGACCGCAACTAGTCGCCCTACGAGCAACGCACGCAGTTTCGCCGGACTCTTTGTCCCGAAGCGTTGCCGAAAGCCGGAGTTGCAGATCCTTCACCGCCTGACACCTCGAAGTCCTAGGAGGGGTGCGAATCGGAATGGGGATGCCTTGGGTCGCCGCGCTAACAGGGGCTCCTATTCTGCCTCTATCGGCGAGCTGGCGCATTGAGATGCAATCCGAAGGTTCACTGAACCTGCGCTCCCTGTCCCAAACGAAAAAGACGTCCCGAAGGACGCCTTGTTTCATTGGTCGGAGTGAGAGGATTCGAACCTCCGGCCCCTGCCTCCCGAAGACAGTGCTCTACCAGGCTGAGCTACACTCCGACCGTGCCGCGCGGAGTACCCTAGGCTCCGGTCTTTGGCAAGGGCCTATTCATCCCTTTTTCACGCCTTTTCATCGCGCGCAGCAAAGGCCCGATGCGCAGCGAGGTACCGAACTCGATGCGGGTTCGGGTGCGCAGCACCGGGGTGTTCTCGGAGGATTTCGCCCGGCCCTCGCGCAGCACGATGTAAACGCCGCTGCCGATGATCAGCGCCGCCCCCAGCATGGTGATCGAATCGGGATACTCGTCGAAGAAGATCGCCCCGTAGAGCACCGCCCAGAGCAGTTGCGAGTACTGCATCGGGGCGACGATCACCGCCTCGCCGGCGCGATAGGCCGAGATCAGCAGCGCGCCGCCGGCCAGCGCGAGGATCGCCATCAGCCCGACGCCGCCCAAGTGCTCGATCGGCATCGGACGATAGACGAAGGGCAGGGCGCAGGCCATGAGCACGAAGTTGGCCATCATCGGGTAGAGCAGCAGCACCACCGAGCGCTCCTCGTGGCCGATCTTGCGCACCACGATGGACGACAGGCTGCCGAAGACCGCCGCCACCAGCGCCGCGGCATGGCCCAGCGTCAGCTCGGTGGCGCCCGGGCGCAGCACGACGATGACCCCCACAAGACCGACCAGAACCGCCATCCAGCGCCGCAGCCGTACCTGCTCGCCGAGGATGGGAATCGCCAGCACGGTGATCAGCAGCGGCTGCGCGAAGATGATCGCGTAGGTCTGCGCCAGCGGCAGCACCGAAAAGGCGTAGAAGGCGCAGAGTCCGGTGATCACCGCAGAGATGGTGCGTGTCGCGGTCCACCATGGGTGGATCGGCCGCAGGTTGCCGGCGGTGGTGTCGCGGATCAGCATGAGGCTGACCAGCGGGAAGCTCAGCAGGACCGAGAAGAAGACGATCTGCACCGGGCTGTAATCGGCCCCCAGGAACTTCACGATCACGTCGTGAGTCGAGTAGATGCCAAAGGTAATCAGCGCGATTAGCGCGCCTTTTGCGTTTGATCCCATGGTGCTGGTCCGTCTGTTCCGCCTCGGGAACAAGGGTTAGCGCCAAATGGTGGGAATTCAACGAACGACCGCGCGGAAAATGAAAACAGGGCGGCCCAAGGCCGCCCCGCTCAATCATTCACCGCTGGCTTTCGCCTATGGTGCGGCTCAGAGGCTCTCGTCGAGCGCCTCGAGGATCGCGGTGCCCATTTCCGAGGTCGAGACCGGCTGCTTGCCTTCCTCGCCCAGCAGGTCCGCGGTGCGGTAGCCCTTGGCGAGAACATTCTCGATCGCCTGTTCGAGGCGGGTCGCCTCGTCGCCCTTGTCGAAGCTGTAGCGCAGCGCCATGGCGAAGCTGAGGATGCAGGCGATGGGGTTGGCCTTGCCCTGGCCGGCGATGTCGGGCGCGGAGCCGTGCACCGGCTCGTAGAGCGCCTTGGGACGGCCGTTGGCCATCGGCGCGCCGAGCGAGGCGGAGGGCAGCATGCCGAGCGAGCCGGTGAGCATCGCGGCGGCATCCGACAGCAGATCGCCAAAGAGGTTGTCGGTGACGATCACGTCGAACTGCTTGGGCCAGCGGCAGAGCTGCATGGCACCGGCGTCGGCGTACATGTGGCTCAGCTCGACCTCGGGGTACTCCTTGCCCACCTCGGTGACGACTTCGCGCCACAGGATGCCCGACTCCATCACGTTGGCCTTTTCCATCGAGCAGAGCTTCTTGCCCCGGCGCATCGCCAGTTCAAACGCGCTGCGGGCCACCCGGTCGATCTCGGACTCGGTGTAGCGCTGGGTGTTGATGCCGACGCGCTCGTTGCCTTCCTCGATGATGCCGCGCGGCTCACCGAAGTAGATGCCCGAGGTCAGCTCGCGCACGATGACGATGTCGAGGCCGGCCACCACGTCCTTCTTCAGCGACGAGAAGTCGGCCAGCGCGTCGAAGCACTGCGCCGGGCGCAGGTTGGCGTAGAGGTCCATCTCCTTGCGCAGGCGCAGCAGGCCGCGCTCGGGCTTCACCGAGAAGTCCAGCACGTCGTATTTCGGGCCGCCCACGGCACCGAGCAGAACGGCGTCCACCTCCTGCGCCTTGGCCATGGTCTCGTCGGTCAGCGGCGTGCCATGCGCGTCATAGGCGCTGCCGCCCACGAGGTCTTCGCTGACATCGAACTTGAGGCCGCGCTTGTCGCCGAACCAGTCGATGACGCGGCGGACCTCTGCCATCACCTCGGGGCCGATGCCGTCGCCGGGCAGGATGAGAAGCGAAGGGTTGCTCATGGGAAAGTTTCTCCTCGGAATGTTGCGCAATCGCCTAGCCGAGAGGGGCGGAATGGTCAAGAAATCAGGGGCGTTTGGCAATTTCAGGGAAACGTCAGCGTGACTGAAACCAGACGGTGGGCCTGGCCCTCGTGCGCGGTGCGGGCCGCGGCGTCTTGGACCTTCAGCCCGGCAGAGGGCAGGATGTAGCTGACCCGCATGGGCCCGGTGCTGGCCCAATGCGCGGTGGGCAGGCCGGGCAGCGGGTCCTGAAAACGCGGATCGGCGAGCAGCTCCTGCATCTGCCCGTGCAGGCCCTCGCCCTGCTTCGGGTCGAGATTGGCGTTTCCGATCAACAGGTAAGGTGAGGCGGGCGGCGGGCCGAGCGCACCGTCCAGAAGCCGTGACCAGAGCGCGATCTCGTCGGCGTTGCGGCGGCCGTTGCGGTCCTCTGGGCCGTCGAAGACAGGCGGCGTTGCGGCAAAGCAGAGCAGCAAGAGCAGTCCCGCTCCGGTCTCGACCCGCACGATCCAATGCCCCGTCGAGGACAGCCGTTGCACATCCGCCGCAGGGTCGTTCGGCGTCATCCGGCTGTCCGGCAGGTCGCGCCACAGCAGCGCTGAGAGGTCGCGGGACAGAGTCAGCGGGTAGCGGGACAGCAGCGCCATGCCGTGTTGGCCGGTGAATTCGCCGTAGCCCTGCGCATCGCGCGGCCCGCCGAGTCGCCCGTCGCCGTCGAGGTCGGCCCCGCTGGCCAGTCCCGAGTTGGGCCGCAGCGCAAAGAGATGCGGGTAGGCCGCACCGCGCGACGCCAGACGATCCGCCAGTTCCGCAAGCGCGACCCTGTCATGATCGAAGTCCAGGTCGGTGAGCAGCAGCAGGTCGGCGTCGACCGCGGCAAGTTCGTCCAGAATTGCCGGAAGCGGCTCGCGCTCCTCGGCGAGATCGCGCAGCAGAAGACCGGGCCCTTTTCGGCTGAGGTCCACGTGCCAGGTCGCGAGGGTGATGTCTTCGGCTGGGGTTGGAAAGGCGCTGAGCAGAACCAGAACCGCGGCTGCCGCGAGGCGGGTCAGATGGTCTGCACCTCGGCTTCCGCCCGCGCGTAGGCGCGGCGGCGCTTTTCCTCGATCAGCGCGGCGATGCGCATCAGGGCCACGCCGCGCATCACCAGGCTCGCGGGAAGAAAGGCCCATACGCTCATCGTCCAGATCAGGGTCTGCGGCTCGGCCAGCGACACGAGGTCGATGGTGTGCGACGCCAGCTTCATCACCGCCGGGATCAGGAATGGCAGGAGAAACCCTAAGGCAACGTTAATATTGCCGTCGCGGTTGAGACGCAGCAGCACGTCCTTGCCGACCGTGGGATCGAAAAGCGGCAGGTTGATCCAGAAGTTGAACGCACCATGCCGGATCGGCCAGTTCAGCAGCCGCACCACCAGCACGAAAGCCAGCATGCTGAGCAGGGCCGCACCGTAGGCGATCCCCGCATGGCTTCGGATGCGGGCAACATCCTGCGCGCTCATGTCGTCGGTGGCGAGCAGCACCATGAGCCGCACCGGCGAGAACGGAAAGTCGAGCCAATGCCCGACCGTTGCGCCGATCCGCTCGAGGACACCCGACAGCGGCGTCGGGGCGACCTCGCCCCGGCAGATCAGCGTCAGGCACAGCACCGTCGCGAACAGCGCGACAAAGCGCAGGCGGTTGAACGGTGGAGCGTCGCGGAACTCGATGATCGAAGGGTAGTCGCCCACGTATTCGACGAAGGTCAGCAGCGCCGCGACCAACGCCAGCAGCGCCGTGATCTGCGCCATGTCGGAGCCGCCGGGCAGCACCACGGCAGGCATCGCGATGAGCAGAGCCACCGCAACGGCACGAAGACCGGCTTTGAGAAAGCGCGTGATCACCACTTCTGCCCTTTTTGGTCGTGCCGGGCCGAGGGCTTGCTGCCCCCTTGCCACCCGCCGGACGCTGTTTTGCGCCCTTGTTGTTCACTGACCCCGTCGCGCTGACGGATTGCCTCATTATTGCCCAAATTTTGCCTACCTTTTGACTGCACGGCAAGCGTGACCGAAGGGGATCGGCCAAATCTGGCGGTTTCATGGAGCAAAAGGTGCGAAATTGCATCAGCCTCCGGTTCGGCGAGGGGAAGATTGTTGCGCAAAGGCCCGGCTTTCGGGCCATCCAAGGGGCGGTCACCTTCTCTTCAATGCGTTGCGAGACAACGAGACCCACCAGCGCACAGCCATATTCTCAGGTTGCGGCGGGCCAGAAGCGCAACTTCCGGCGGTTGCGCGCAAATGCGGCAGGCACCGCCTCCTGTCCCTGAGCATCCTACACCGGATTTCCAAGACATTTGACCTGACGCAACGTCGAACGCAGAGTTTCCGTGGTCTGAAGGCACTGAGGCGACACCCGGAGGGAGCGGTGATGTACCAGGCACTGACAGTGGATGAAGCGGTGGAACTGATCCCCGACGGGGCGAGCGTGATGCTCTCGGGCTTCATGGGAGTGGGCACGCCGGACCGTATGGTCCGGGCGCTAGCCGACGCGGGCAAGAAAGACCTGACGGTCATCGTGAACGACGCGGCGCGCCCGGACCGCGGTGTCGGCCCGCTGGTCGCGGCGCGCTGCCTGCGCAAGTTCATCGGCAGCCATATCGGGCTCAATCCCGATGTGCAGGAGCAGATGCGGGAGGGCACGCTCGAGGTCGAGCTGGTGCCGCAGGGTACGCTAGTGGAACGCATCCGGGCGGCGGGTGTGGGGCTTGGCGGCGTGCTGACGCCGACCGGGCTCGGCACCAAGGTGGCCGAGGGCAAGCAGGTGATCGAGGTCGAGGGAAAGCCCTACCTGCTGGAGCCGCCGCTCGGCGCCGATTTCGCGCTGATCGCGGCGCGCAGCTGCGATTACGTGGGCAACCTGACCTACATGCTGACCGCGACGAACTTCAATCCGATCATGGCGCTTGCCGGGCGGGTGGTGATTGCCGAGCCCGAGGAGATCGTGCCGGTGGGGATGATCCCGCCCGACGCGGTGAAGACCCCGGGCGCGCTGGTCAATCACGTGATCCGGAGGGTGGCATGACGGAGACCGAGAAAATGGACCCCAAGGAACTCATTGCCCGCCGCTGCGCCGCCGAGGTGAAGCCGCATACGCTGGTCAACCTCGGCATCGGCATCCCGACTCTGGTCTCGGACCACCTCGATGAGGGCATGGGCGTGTTCTTCCAGGCCGAGAACGGCGTGGTCGGCATGGGCCGGCGCCCGCCCGAGGGCATGTCGGACCGCCATCTCACCGATGCCGGCGGCAGCTTCGTCTCGGCGGTGCCGGGGGCCTCGACCATCGACAGCGCCTTTTCCTTCGGGTTGATCCGCGGCGGGCACCTCGACCTGACGGTGCTGGGCGGTCTGCAGGTGGACCAGCGCGGCTACCTCGCCAACTGGATGATTCCCGGCGTCTACGTGCCCGGCATGGGTGGCGCGATGGATCTGGTCACCGGAGCAAAACGGGTGATCGTGGCGATGATCCACAGCGCCAAGGGCGGCCAGCCGAAAATCGTGCCGGAATGCTCGTTGCCGCTGACCGCCGAACGACGGGTCGATCTCATCGTCACCGAGATGGCGGTGATCCGCCCCGAGGACGACGGGCTGCATCTGATCGAGACCGCGCCGGGGGTGACCGTGGCGGAGGTGCGGGCCGCCACCGCGGCAGACCTCATCGTGCGGGGCGACGTGCCGGAGATGGATCTCTCACGCTCGTGTTGAGGGCAGAAGGGGGCGCTGCCCCCGCGCGACACAGTCGCGCAGGTCAAAAGGGAGGGGGGCGCTGCCCCCGCCGTACTGCGCGCGTCTCCCCCGGGATATTGTTATCTAGACGAAGGCAGGGACGCCTCCTTCGCCTAGACCCAGATATTCCCGCCGGAGGCAGGCCGGGCGCCGGGTCGGCGCGTCGCATCAGAAGGCATCAGAAGAGGGCGTGCAGATGGAAAAAGGGCTGTCCCCGCGGGGACAGCCCTTCGATCTTCGCGGAACTGGCGGCTCAGACCCAGGGGCGGGACTGGGCGGCGGCGCTTTCGAAGGTGTCGATGGCGCCGGCCTTCTCCATGGTCAGGCCGATATCGTCGAGGCCCTCGATCAGGCAATGCTTGCGGAAGGGGTCGATCTCGAAGCCGAACTCTTCCCCGTCCGAGGTGGTGACCACCTGGTTTTCCAGATCCACCGTCATGCGGGCGTTGGCGCCTTTTTCGGCGTCCTTCATCAGCACGTCGACCGCCTCTTGCGGCATGACGATCGGCAGCATGCCGTTCTTGAAGCAGTTGTTGTAGAAGATGTCAGCGAAGGAGGTGGAGATCACCACCTTGATGCCGAAGTCGGCGAGCGCCCAGGGGGCGTGTTCGCGCGACGAGCCGCAGCCGAAGTTGTCCCCGGCGACAATCACCGAAGCCTCGCGGTAGGCGGGCTGGTTCAGCACGAACTCGGGGTTTTCCGAGCCATCGTCGAGGTAGCGCATCTCGTCGAAGGCATGCACGCCGAGGCCGGAGCGCTTGATCGTCTTCAGGAACTGCTTGGGGATGATCATGTCGGTGTCGATGTTCACCAGCGGCATGGGCGCCGCGATCCCGGTCAGCTTCTCGAATTTTTCCATCTGTCCCTCCTTGGGGATGGGGCGGACCCCGGGGGCACAACCGCTGCACATCGGGTGCATCGGCACAGCTGCCCGGCCGGAGCCGCCGGAATTGGGGAAGGGGTCCCGCGCGGGGACCCCGGGATCGCTTACGCCTCGGCCGGCGCGGCCATGAGGTCGCGCACGTCGGTGAGGTGGCCGGTGACCGCCGCCGCTGCCGCCATAGCCGGGGACATGAGGTGGGTGCGCCCGCCCTTGCCCTGACGGCCCTCGAAGTTGCGGTTCGAGGTGGCCGCGCAGCGCTCGCCCGGGGCGAGCTGGTCGGGGTTCATCGCCAGGCACATGGAGCAGCCGGCAAGCCGCCACTCGAAGCCCGCGTCGATGAAGATCTGCGCAAGGCCTTCTTCTTCGGCCTGGGCGCGGACGAGGCCGGAGCCGGGCACGACCATCGCGCGCATGCCGTCCTTGATCTTCTTGCCCTTGAGGATCTCGGCCGCGGCGCGAAGGTCCTCGATCCGGCCGTTGGTACAGGAGCCGATGAACACCGTGTCGATCTTGATGTCGGTCAGCTTCTGGCCGGCCTCGAGACCCATGTAGGTGAGCGCGCGCTTGGCTGCCTCGACCTTGCCGCCGGTGAAGCTCTCGGGCGCGGGTACCACATCGGTGATCGCCAGCACGTCCTCGGGCGAGGTGCCCCAGGTGACGACCGGGGCGATGTCCTCGCCCTTGATGGTGACGACCTTGTCCCAATGCGCGTCGTCATCGGAATAGAGCGTCTTCCACCAAGCGAGCGCGGCCTCGAACTGTGCGCCCTTCGGCGCATGCGGGCGGCCCTTCACATATTCGAAGGTGGTCTCGTCAGGCGCGATCAGGCCGGCGCGGGCGCCGCCTTCGATGGCCATGTTGCAGACGGTCATCCGGCCTTCCATCGACAGCGAGCGGATCGCTTCGCCGCAATACTCGATGACATAGCCGGTGCCGCCGCCGGTGCCGGTGTGACCGATGACCGAGAGCGTGATGTCCTTGGCGGTGACGCCCGGGCGCAGCTGGCCGGTGATCTCGACCTTCATGTTCTTCGACTTGGACTGGATCAGCGTCTGGGTGGCGAGCACGTGCTCGACCTCGGAGGTGCCGATGCCATGCGCCAGCGCGCCGAAGGCGCCGTGGGTGGCGGTGTGCGAATCGCCGCAGACCACGGTCATGCCCGGAAGCGTCCAGCCCTGTTCGGGGCCGACGATGTGCACGATGCCCTGGCGGACGTCGCTGACCGGGTAGTAGTTCACGCCGAAGTCGCGGGCGTTCTTGTCGAGCGCCTCGACCTGGATGCGGCTCTCTTCGTTCTCGATGCCGTTTTCACGGTCGAGGGTCGTCGGCACGTTGTGGTCGGGCACGGCGATGGTGCGCTGCGGCGCGCGGACCTTGCGGCCGGTCATGCGCAGACCTTCGAAAGCCTGCGGCGAGGTCACCTCGTGCACGAGGTGGCGGTCGATGTAGAGAAGGCAGGTGCCGTCTTCGTCCTGCTGGACGACGTGGGCATCCCAGATCTTGTCGTAGAGCGTCTTGCCGGACATGGGGGTCCTCTCGGGATATATGTCTTGGGAATTTGGCTTGGGCTTGGCGCAGGTCGAAGGCCCCCGCGCCGGGGCGGGCTAAAGACAGCCTTATAGGCGCGCCAGAACCGTGAAGTTCGCGCCGTGGAACCGTTCGCGCAGACGCACGCGGTCGCCGAGGTCAAGAAGCCGAGTCATGCGGCGGGGATACTCCTTTGGCGCGCCCCGATCAACCCATCGCGCGCTCCGCTGCAACGATCGGAACTTTCCGCGTGGCTGCGCGTAGTTTTGTTACCGCATTGGAGGAGACGTCATGTCCTTGATGAACGCCATGCACCTGATCCTGATCGCCACGCTGCTCTGGGGGCTGGTGATGAGCCTGCCGCAGGCCGAGGCGCAGGAGGTCAGCCTGAACCTGCCGAAGCGCTGATCCGAGCGCTGGGCACACAAGGCTTTGACACACAAAGCCTTGAGCGAAAAACACAGGGGTGCCACGCTGTCGCGGCGAGGAGACCCGCGAACGCATGAACCCAGAAACCGATCTGCCGGCCACCGACCCGACGCCCTTCGAGGCGCTGCAACAGACCGGGCTGACCCTTCTGGGCCAGGTCGACACCTTCCTTGCCATCGTGCTGCGGCCCTGGATGTTCTACCAGCTGGGGATCGCCTTGGGCCTTTTCGCCGTGGCGCATCTGCTGCGGGCCTGGCTGGGACCCAAGCTGCACGACTGGATGCGCACCCGCGAGGGCTGGCCGAAGTGGCGCATGCGCATCTTCATTGTGCTGCACCGGCGGCTGCGGATGATCATCTTCGTCACGCTGATCTGGCACGTGATCGGTTTCATGCACCAGATCACCTGGCCATCGCGCACCTACCTTTTGGAAATCATTGCGCAGCTGTCGAGCGCCTGGCTGGTGATCGCGCTGATCACCCGGCTGATCGGCAACCCGGCGCTGCGCTCGCTGGTGCGCTACGGCGCCTGGGGCTACGTCACCATCTGGATCCTCGGGCTGACCGACGAGGCGCAGGCGTTGATGGAAAGCGCGGCCGTCAGCTTCGGCGAGTCCAAGCTCTCGCTGTGGCTGATCCTGCAGGCGGTGGTCATCCTCATCGCCCTGGTGGCGCTGGCGCGCTTCCTGACCACGGCGGGGGCGGCGAGCATCCGGCGCAACGAGGGTATCAGCCCCTCGATGCAGGTTCTGGCGGTGAAGTTCCTGCAGGTGGCGCTCTACGGTGCGGCCTTTTTCATGGCGCTGAAGCTGGCGGGGGTGGACCTCACGGGACTGGCCGTGCTCTCGGGGGCCATTGGCGTGGGCCTCGGCTTCGGTTTGCAGAAAGTGGTGTCAAACCTGGTGTCGGGGATCATCATCCTGCTCGACAAGTCGATCAAGCCGGGCGACGTGATCTCCATCGGTGAGACCTTCGGCTGGATCAACGCGCTGGGCGCGCGCTACGTGTCGATCACCACCCGCGACGGCAAGGAATACCTCATTCCCAACGAGGACATGATCACCGGGCAGGTGGTCAACTGGTCGCATTCCAACGAGCTGGTGCGCGTCGACATCCATTTCGGCACCGCCTACGGCGACGATCCGCATCTGGTGCGCAAGGTGGCCATAGATGCCGCGCAGAGCGTGAAGCGGGTGCTGAGCAGCAAGCCCCCGGTGTGCCACATCACCGGCTTCGGCGACAGCTCGGTGGACTACATCCTGCGGTTCTGGATCATCGACCCGTCGCAGGGGCTGACCAACATCCGGGGCAATGTGTTCCTCGCGCTTTGGGACGCCTTCAAGGAGAACGGCATCTCGATCCCCTTCCCGCAGCGCGAGGTGCGGATGCTGGGCGGCGGCGCGGATGGTCCGGAGCCGCAGCCGGGCAAAGAGGTGACGGAACGTCCCGGCTGACTCTCCTGCCGCGCTGCGGCATGGTCCGCGCGAAAGCCAGACGCAGCGGAAAGGGAGAGCCGTAATGTCCTTCGATCCTTCTGAAGAAATCGTCATCCTCGGCGGCGCACGCACCGCCATCGGCACCTTCGGCGGCGCGCTGAAGTCCGTGCCGCCGATCGAGCTCGGCACCGTGGCGGCCAAGGCGGCATTGGAGCGCGCCGGCGTCGAGGGCGGGCAGATCGGTCAGGTCGTATTCGGCCACGTGCTGAACACCGAGCCGCGCGACATGTATCTTTCCCGCGTCGCCGCGATGCAGGCGGGCATTCCCGACACCACCCCGGCGATGAACGTCAACCGGCTCTGCGGGTCGGGCGCGCAGGCCATCGTGTCGGGCGTGCAGGCGCTGATGCTGGGCGATGCGAACTTCGCGCTGGTCGGCGGGGCCGAAAGCATGAGCCGCGCGCCCTACATCATCCCCGACCAGCGCTGGGGTCAGAAGATGGGCGACATCCGCACCGTCGACATGATGCTGGGCGCGCTGAGCTGCCCCTTCGGCACCGGCCACATGGGGATCACCGCGGAAAACGTCGCCAAGGAGCACGACATCAGCCGCGAGGCGCAGGACGCCTTCGCGCTGGAGAGCCAGCAGCGTGCCGCCAAGGCCATCGAGGCGGGCTTCTTCAAGGAGCAGATCGTGCCGGTGGAGATCGCCTCGCGGCGCGACACGGTGGTCTTCGACACCGACGAGCACCCCAAGGCGACCTCGCTCGACAAGCTGGCGGGTCTGCGCCCGGCCTTCGACCGCGAAGGCTCGGTCACCGCGGGCAACGCCTCGGGGCTGAACGACGGCGCGGCGGCGCTGGTGCTGGCGCGCGGCGAGGCCGCAACGGCCTCGGGGCTGACGCCGCGCGCCCGCGTGCTGGGCTACGCCCACGCCGGGGTGCGCCCCGAGGTCATGGGCATCGGCCCGGTCCCGGCGGTGGAGAACCTGCTGGTGCGCACCGGCCTGTCGCTTGCCGATTTCGACGTGATCGAGAGCAACGAGGCCTTTGCCGCGCAGGCGCTGGCGGTGAACAAGGGGCTGGGGCTGGAGCCGGCGAAGGTCAACCCGAACGGCGGCGCCATCGCGCTCGGCCACCCGATTGGCGCCACAGGTGCGATCCTCGCGGTCAAGGCGCTCTACGAGCTGGAGCGCACCGGTGGCCGCAAGGCGCTGATCACCATGTGCATCGGCGGCGGGCAGGGCATCGCGCTGGCCATCGAGCGGATCTGAGCAAGGCGCCCGCGGCGCTGCGCCTGCCGCAGACGCGGCATCTGGAAAAGAGCGAGGGGCGCTGCCCCTCGCGCCGTAGGCGCGGCTTTGGGAAAAGGCGAGGGGCGCCGCCCCTCGCGCTCCCCGGCGTATTTGGAAAGAGAAGAAGGGGCGAGCGGGATCTCGAGCTTTCGCCCGGATCAGTACTTGAGGCCGGTGTCGCAGAGCACCGTGGCGACGGTGGCCTCCGCAGCCAGCCGTCCCGAGGCCAGCAGCTTTGCCGCGGCGCAGACGTTGGCCGCGGCGGAATAGCCGACGTAGAGACCTTCCATCGTGGCGAGACGGCGCTGCCAGTCGGCGACCTCGGCGTCGCTCACGCTCAGGCCGAGGTCCATCAGCGCCGGATCCCAATGCGGCGGCACCAGCCCGTAGCCGGTGCCCTGCAGGATGTGCCGCGGCTTTGACACCGGCTTGCCGGCCAGCGGTTCACTGCCCTGCGGCTCGACGGCGGCGCAGAGCGTGGCCGGGCTGGCGGCCTTCAGCGCTCGGGCGACGCCCATGAAGGTGCAGCCCGTGCCCACCGCCGCGACCCAGCCATCCACCGGGCCGCCATGCTGCGCAAGGATCTCCGCGCCGGTGGCTTCATGCGCGCCGATGCCCTCGACGGCGTTGAACTGGTCCACGTAGAAGCCGCGCTCGTCGCGGGCGATGCGGGCAGCCTCTGCCGCGGCGGCGGCCACGTCGGCGCCGGTCACCTGCCCCTCGCTGCCATCCACCTGCGGCACCAGAACGACCCTTGCGCCGAGGCCTTCCATCATCTTGGCGCGCGCCGGGCTGTTGCCGGCGGACATGGTCGCGATGAAGGGATGTCCGAGCGCGGCGCAGACCACGGCCAGCCCGGCCCCCATGTTGCCGCTGGTCATCTCGACCACCGGCATGCCCGGGGTCAGCCGGCCATCGGCGCGCGCCGCCAGCAGGATCGCCCGCGCCGCGCGATCCTTGACGCTGCCGCCGGGCTGCAGGAACTCGGCCTTGGCGACGATCCGCCCGGGCCCGTCATGCACCCGGGTCAGGGCGATGAGCGGCGTCTTCCCGATCAGGTCGAGCGTTGAGGAGATCATGAGGGCACCTGTCTGTAACCACGGCCTCCAGAGCTAATCCGACCTGCGGCCGCGGGCCAAGGACCTTTGCAGGGAGATTTTGCAGTCAGGTGTCGACGGCCCGTGTGTGATCGCCGCAGTGCGCTGCATCGGGGCCGGTTCCGGAGCAGGGCGTTCTCAGAGCTCGACCCGTTGCCAGAGCCCGGGATAGAGCGTGGGAAACCCCTGCGGGTCCACGCTGATCTGCGCGATATGGCCGGTCTGGGCGGCCTCGTAGCCGATCAGCCCGCCGCGTTCGCGGGTATAGCTCTGGTTGAGCGGGTCGAGCCGTGGTCCGGGCAGCCGCAGCCAGGCGGCGCAGACGCTCAACCGACCGACCTCGGGCAGGCGGCGCAGCGGCATCAGGTTGGTGGCCGGGGTGAAGGCGAAATCGATATCGGTGCACGCGGCAAGTTCGGGCCGTTTCGTGCCGTTCAGCAGCCACGCTCCGTTCTCGCGCGTCAGCCGGGCGCGCACCTCCTCGCCGCCGGCGGTGCCGGTGACGTCGGCGCTGCGGGTAAGCCAGTCCGGCCCGCAGCGCACCACGTAATCCAGCGCCGCCCAGCCGGTGCCATCGCGAAAACGCGCGTGGCCGACCAGCATGTAGCCATCCTCGTGCCGGGCGAGCCGGCACTTGTCCTCGCCGTCGCGGTCGAGCGCGCGCCAGTGGATCGTGGCAAGCGTCTCGCTCATGCGCGGGTGCCGCGCCTGGATGTGTCGCGCCTGGATGTGTCGCTTCGGGTATGTCCGGGTCCGAAAAGGGGCATATCCAACTCCTCCCAAAATCGGCTGTACCATGGTGCCCCTGCCCATGCGTAAAGGCAAGCGCGCGTTTTGCATCAGTTTTCTTAAGGCGATCTTCACCTTGTGGCGGCCATCCTGCTGGGGGCGCAACGGGCTTGGAGCGTCTTTTGGGGTAACTTCCGGAGCATCTTGGAGGATGAGGCTTAAGGCATGGATGTCGCGGCACGGCTGGCCGAGGAACGGCGCGCGCGCCTCGCGGCGGAACGCCTGCTGGAGCTGAAGCAGGCGGAGCTTTTTGCCGCGAACCGCAAGCTCGGCAGCCATGCGCGCCAACTCAGCCACGAGATCACCGAGACCCGGGCCGAGGTGGCCATCGTCCGGGACGAGAATCTGCGGGTGAAGACCCAGCTCGGCGCGGCACATCAGAAGATCGAGCTGGTCGAGGGGCAGCTCTGGACCGCGCTGGCCTGCATGCGCGACGGTCTGGCCACCTTCAACGCCGAGCGCCGGATGGAGCTCGCGAACCCGTCCTGGCTGCAGCTCTTCGACGGGCTCGACACGATCCGCCCGGGTGCGGGCTATGCCCATGTGCTCGACATGATGGTCGAGGAGGGAATCGTCGACCTTCAGGGCGAGCGCGGCGACGCCTGGCGCGCGCGGATGGCCGCCCGCTGGGAGGCCGACCCGATCCCCACCGAGACCATCCGCATCTATACCGGCCAGTTCCTGCAGCTGCAGGACCGGCACCTGCCGGACGGCGGGGTGGTCACGCTCAGCTTCGACATCACCGAGCTGATGCGCATGTGGTCGGCGCTGGAGGAACTGCCTGACGGCTTCGTGCTCTACGATGCCGAGGACCGGCTGCTCATGTGCAACGAGACCTACCGCGAGATCTACGCCGCCAGCGCCCCGGCGATCTTTCCCGGCGCCAGCTTCGAGGACATCCTGCGCTACGGGCTCGAGCAGGGGCAGTACCTCGAAGCCGAGGGACGCGAGGAGGCCTGGCTCGAGGATCGGTTGGCGGCGCACCGGGGCGCCGAGCGCGCGCTCGAGCAGCAGCTCGGCGACGGGCGCTGGCTGCGGGTCTACGAGAGACCGCTGTCGGATGGCGGCCGCGTCGGCCTGCGCATCGACATCTCCGAGGCCAAGCGCATCGAGCAGGAGCTGGAGGAGGCGCGGCAGCGGGCAGAGATCGCCAGCCATGCCAAGTCGACCTTCCTCGCGAACATGAGCCACGAGATCCGCACGCCGATGAACGGGGTGGTGGGCATGGCCGAGCTGCTGATGGACGGCCCGCTCGGCGAGGAGCAGAGGGTCTATGCCGAGACCATCCGCAGCTCGGGCGAGGCGCTGCTGCTGATCATCAACGACATCCTCGATTACTCGAAGATCGAGGCGGGGCGGCTGGTCATCGCCGCCGAGCCCTTCGATCTCGGCCGGGCGATCGACGAGGTGGCGCGGTTGCTGCAGCCCGCGGCGCAGGAAAAGGGCGTGGCGCTTCTGGTGGACTACGCACCGGAGCTGCCAAGGGATTTCATCGGCGATGCCGGGCGGATCCGCCAGATCCTCACCAACCTCGCGGGCAACGCGGTGAAGTTCACCGCCGAGGGCCACGTGAGGATCCGCGTCACGGCCGAGGTCGAGGGCCCCTCCGCACGGCTGGAAATCGCCGTTGAAGACACCGGTATCGGCATCGCGCCGGACAAGCTCGAGCACATCTTCGGCGAATTCAACCAGGTCGACGACGCCCGCAACCGCGCCTTCGAGGGGACGGGGCTCGGCCTCGCCATCAGCCGGCGGCTGGTGGAGATGATGGGCGGCGAGATCTGGGTCTGCTCCGAACTTGGCGAGGGCGCGGTCTTCGGGCTGCGCCTTAGGTTGCCGCTGGGCGGCGAGGGCGGGGCGCGGGAGACCGCGGCGCAGGATCAGGCGCCGGCGCTGCCGCCGCTCGACGTGCTGCTGGCCGAGGACAACCGCACCAACCAGCTGGTGTTTCGCAAGATGGCCGAGGCGCTGGGACGCGACCTGGCGCTGCGTTTCGCCTGCGACGGGGCCGAGGCGGTCGGCGCTTTCGAGGCACGGCGTCCGGACCTGGTGTTCATGGACATCTCGATGCCGGGAATGGACGGCAAGGAGGCGACGCAGCGCATTCGCGAGATCGAGGGCGAGGGGCCGCGCGTGCCGATCATCGCGGTGACCGCCCACGCCATGAGCGGCGACCGCGAGGCGCTGCTCGCGGCGGGGCTTGATGACTACCTCACCAAGCCCCTTCGAAAGGCAGAGCTCGCGCGGCTGATCGAGCTCTGGGGCGCACCGGAGCGTGCCCCTGCGGACGCGCCCGTTGCGCGGGCCGATCAGGCGGCGTTGGAGTAGGGCCGGACGAAGACCGGCTGATCCTCGGTCGAGCGTTCCTCGTCATAGGCGTAGCCGCCGAGATCGAAGTCGCGCAGCGCCTCGGGGTCGGTGATCCGGCGGGTGACGATGAAGCGCGCCATCGCGCCGCGGGCGCGCTTGGCGTAGAAGCTGACAACCTTGGGCGCGCCGTCCTTGTCCTCGAGGAACTGCGGCGTGATCACCCGCAGTTTCAGTGCCTTGGGGGCGACGGCACCGAAATACTCCTGGCTGGCGCAGTTCACCAGAACCTCGGCGCCGGTGGTCTCGCCCTGCGCGTTCAGCGCCTGCGACAGCTGATCGCCCCAATAGTCGTAGAGCGATTTGCCGCGCTCGGTCTTCAGCCGCGAGCCCATCTCCAGCCGGTAGGGCTGGATCGCATCGCGCGGGCGCAGCACGCCGTAGAGGCCCGACAGGATCCGCAGGTGGTCCTGCGCGTAGTCCATCTCCTCGGGGTCGAGCGAGCTGGCGTCGAGCCCCTGGTAGGTGTCGCCGGCGAATGCCAGGGCCGCGGGCCGCAGCGCTTCGATCTCGGGCTCTTCTGCATAGTCGCGGAAGCGCTCGTGGTTGAGATTTGCGAGACTGTCCGACAGGTGCATGAGCTTCTTCAGGTCACCCGGCGTCAGGCCGCGCGCAGTCTCGACCAGGCGCAGCGCATCCTCGCCGAAATCCGGCGTCGTCATCTCGGTATCACGGGGCGCCCAATCCAGTTTCTTCGCGGGCGAAATCACCACGAGCATACGCGGTCACTCCTTGAACAGATCCAGAACTTGGAATGGTTCTAACCAGCTTCAGCGAGAAGGTCCATAAAGGCCGGACCGAAGCGGTCAAAACGTCGCTCCCCGAGAATCCGCTCCAGATCCTCGGGCGCGGGATCGCGTAGCCCGGCGATCTTGGCGAGCAGCGAGGCGGAGCAGGAGAGCGGCTTCTCGGTTCCGTCCTCGCCGCGGATCAGCTCGGCCTGGGCGCTCATCAGCCGGTCGTAGAGATCGCCTGTGCCGCGCGCCGCGGCGCGCATGCGCAGCGGGTGCGTCTCTTCCGGCGCACCGCCGGTGATCACCGAGAGGAACTCGGCACCGTAGCGCTCCAGCTTCTTGGCACCGACGCCGCTGATCGCGCCCATCTGGTCCAGCGTCTCGGGGCGGCGCTCGGCCATCTCGATCAGCGTGCGGTCGGGGAAGATCATGTAGGCGGGCAGCGAGGCCGCCTCGGCCAGCGCGCGGCGCTTGGCCTTCAGCGCCGACATCAGCGGCGCGTCCTCTTCCGACACCAGCGTCTTGACCTGCGGGCGGCGCTCGGCGGCCTTGTCGATCACGTCGCGGCGCAGCTCGATACTTTCCTCTCCGCGCAGGATCGGGCGCGCGGCCTCGGTCATCACCAGCGCGCCGTGGCGCTCGGGATCTGGGCGCACGAGGTCTCGCCCCATCATCTGCCGGAACACCACCTGCCATTGGCCTTTCTTCAGGTCCTTGCCGACGCCGAAGGTCGGCAGCCCGTCGTGGCCGCGCTGGCGTACCTTGTCGGTCTCATTGCCCAGAAGGATGTCGATCAGGTGGCCGGCGCCGAAATTCTCTCCGGTCCGCAACGCCGCCGAGAGGGCCTTACGCACTGCCTCGGTGCCGTCAAAGACCTCCGGCGGGCTGTCGCAGAGATCGCAGTTGCCGCAGGGCTCCGCCGCCTCGCCAAAATAGCCGAGCAGGGTCCGGCGGCGGCATCCCAGCGCCTCGGCCAGCCCCAGAAGCGCGTTGAGCCGACCGTGGTCGGCGGCGCGGCGCTCGGGTGGCGCCATGCCCTCGTCGATCTGCGCGCGTCGCAGGCGGATGTCGTCGGCGCCATAGAGTGTCAGCGTCTCGGCAGGCGCACCATCGCGCCCGGCGCGACCGATCTCCTGGTAATAGGCCTCGATGCTCTTCGGCAGGTCGGCATGGGCGACCCAGCGGATGTCGGGCTTGTCGACCCCCATGCCGAAGGCGACCGTGGCGCAGACGATCAGCCCGTCTTCGGTGGCGAAGCGTTCCTCGACGGCGCGCCGGGCCTCGGCCTCCATGCCGCCGTGGTAGAAGCAGGTGGGGTGCCCCTCATCGCCGAGCGCCTTCGACAGCGCTTCGGTCTTGGCGCGGGTGCCGCAGTAGACGATGCCCGAGCGGCCCCGACGGGCGGCGGCGAAGCGCAGGATCTGCGCGCGGGGGCTGTCCTTGGGCGCGAAGGCGAGATGGATGTTGGGCCGGTCGAAGCCGCGCAGGAAGGTCTCGGGCTGCTGTCCGTCGAACAGGCGCGTGACGATCTCGGCCTGGGTTTCCTGGTCGGCGGTGGCGGTGAAGGCGGCGATGGGCACGTTCAGCGCGCGCCGGAGCTCGCCGATCCGCAGGTAGTCGGGGCGGAAATCATGCCCCCACTGGCTGACGCAATGCGCCTCGTCGACCGCGATCAGCCCGACCCCGGCCTGCGCCAGCATCCGCTGCGTGCCGGTGGAGGCCAGCCGTTCCGGCGCGAGGTAGAGCAGCCGCAGCGAGCCGTCCTCGAGCCCCTGCCAGACGGCATCGGTCTCTTCCTGGGTGTTGCCCGAGGTCAGCGCGCCGGCGGCCACGCCAGCCTCGCGCAACCCGCGCACCTGGTCACGCATCAGCGCGATCAGCGGCGAGATCACCACCGTCAGCCCGCCGCGCAGCAGCGCCGGCAGCTGATAGCAGAGCGACTTACCACCCCCGGTGGGCATGATCGCCAGAACGTTGTGCCCCGCCGCCACGGCCCCGACGATCTCGCCCTGTCCCGGGCGGAAGGCGTCATAGCCGAAAATATCCTTCAGCAGCGCCTCGGCGGGCGCGGTGTCGCGTGGCATGGGCTGGGGCCTGATTATGTGTGACTGCTCTACAACGCAGACTCTCACACTAAGATTCGGTGAACAAGGCCCCGCGCCCCTTCCGACGCGTGGTTCGCCCTGGTGGGCGGCGGGTTTGCGTATTTGGAAAGAGAAGAAGTCGGGGTGACCCCCGGGGAGAGGTGCCGTCCCTCGCTTCCACATGGTGCAAATATCCCGGGGGAGGCGCGCGCAGCGCGGCGGGGGCAGAGCCCCCTCTTGTCGGGTCTCGGCGCTGGTCACGCGGCCGGGGATGTGCGCGAGTTCGTGCCGCCAGGCCGACAGGCCGCGGGGCGCTTGGCCGCAGGGACCGTTCCCCGGGCCCTTGGCCTTCCGCGGCGGCTGCTCAGTCGGGATCGATCTTGCCGCGCATGGCCTTGACCTCGCCGCGTTCCTTCTTGGCCTTGATCCGGCGGTTCTTCGAGCCGAGCGTCGGCTTTGTGGGGATGCGGCGGCGGGGTTTTTCCAGCGCCTTGCGGATCAGTTCGGCAAGGCGCTCGCGGGCGATCTCGCGGTTGCGGGCCTGGCTGCGGGTGTCTTCGACCTGCAGGATCAGCGCGCCGTCCTTGGTCCAGCGCCGCCCGGCAAGGCGCTTCAGCCGCGCCTTGACCGGGCCGGGCAGGTTCGGCGAGCGGTCGGCCTCGAAGCGCAGCTCTACGGCAGTCGAGACCTTGTTGACGTTCTGTCCGCCGGGGCCGGAGGAGCGGATGAACTGCTCGGTGAGCTCCCAGTCCTCGATGCTTATGGTGTCGGTGATGCGCAGCATGGGGCGGACATTAGCGCGGTGCGGGGGCGGCGCAAGCCGCTTGCCACATCGCGCGCATGCAGCGGCGCTGCGTATCAGTACGAAGAGACAGTACGAATGCCAAACGGCCCGCGCCGGAGGGGGCGCGGGCCGTTTCTGAAAGGGAAATGGGTCACCCTGCCTGTGGGGTGACCCATTCGAGACGTCAAGGAGGCGGGCCGGTTAGGTCGCGCCAATTCGGGTTCCTTCACGCCAGGGGTTGCCCTAGCGCACTGCCCTCCGAACTGTTCCGACACCTTTCTCCAATGTGACTCTAGACACTGGATCACCTCCTTTCAGCTGTTTGAAAAACGCAAGTTCAGCGTGCCACGGAATGTGGACTCCGCAAAGCATTTTTAACAGCTCACGCGAGGGAACGACTCGAAAGTGCCTTCGAAACGATCATCCGGAAGGGCACGAGGGCAAGGATCGCCAGCGACAGCTTCACCATCCAGTCGGCGAGCCCCAGCGAGACCCAGAGCGGCACCACCGGTCCCGCGCCCAGAAGCGGCAGTGCCTCGTTGGCCCAGGACACGTCGTTGCCCGGCTCGAGGAAGCTCAGCGAGCCCGCGAAGGCCACGGTGAAGAAGATCGCCGTGTCGAGCGAACTGCCGACCAGCGTCGAGGCCAGCGGCGCGCGCCACCAGGCGCCCTCCCGGAGCTTGTCGAAAATGGTCACGTCCATCAGCTGCGCCGCGAGGAAGGCGGCCCCTGAGCCGATGGCGACGCGCAGCGTCACGGCGGGGTAGGTATAGCCGTCGCCCTGCAGCATCACCTGCGTGCCGATCAGCGAGCAAATCACCCCGGTCACGAAGCCGGCCAGCACCACCTTGCGCGCCGCGTGCACGCCGTAAAGGCGGTTCATCAGATCGGTGACGAGAAAGGCGATCGGATAGGTGAAGGCACCCCAGGTCAGCCATTGGCCGAAGAGGATCTGCACGAGGATATTCGAGGCCAGCACGGTGGCGGCCATGGCAAGGATGCCGGGAAGGAAGGAGCGTGTCATGTGGGTGACCCGTTTTACAAGGTGGCGGGGAACTCGGCCCGCCTGCCCGGCGGACGGGCGGGTCTTTACTGGCTCATCTCGCGCGGATCAAGAGATTCCGGCAGATCGTACTCGACGATCTGCGTCTTCTGGAAGAACTTGAAGTTGTCATCCGAGATCATCGTCAGCCGGATCCGTCCCGGTGCCGGGCTCCAGACCGCCAGCCCCTCGAGGTTGTCATGCTCGAGCGGGGCGCTCTCGAACAGCGTGGTCTCGTTGCGGACCTCGTCGTCCTCGATGTCGAAGCGGCGCACGCGGCTGCGGAAGGCGTAGCCGGTGAATTCCCGCTCGAGCAGGTAGAAGCGCCCATCCGGGCCGATGTCGGCTCCCACCGCCAGGAAGCCGCCGCGGCGGGGCAGATCGAAAGCATGGCTCCAGCGGCCATCTTCCAGCCGCCAGACCGGGAAGGGACGGGTGAGCAGGCCCGAGCGCTCGGGCAGGGTCAGCAGGCGGCCCTCGGCGTCTATGGCGAGCGCCTCCATCCCGGAATTGGGCTGCAGGTTGGCATAGAAAGGCCCCTCCGGCAGGACCGTGGCGGGCAGGTCGTAACGCTCGGAGGCATGGATGCGCGGCGGTCCTTCGAAGGAGACGTGGAGACGCTCGTCCGGGCCGATGGCCAGGCCTTCGGCATCGTCGATATCGGGGTGCATCCGGGTGCCGGTCTCGTCGAGCAGCTTTTCCACCGGTGTGGCCTCGAGCCCGGTGATGCGCCCGTCCTCGCGCCGGAAGGTGCCCATGACGATGCTGCCGCGGTCGCTGATCGCGGTGAACGCGTGCCCGTCGTCGCTGACCTCGAGCCCGGAGAAGCCGCCGAAGCGGTCATGGGTGTTGTGCCAGGTATAGGTGCCGATGTAGCGCGCGGGCGGCTTGCCATCCGGGGTCCCGGCGCAGGCCGAGACCGCCAGAAGACTCACCACGCAGGCTGCGCGGACCGCGGTCAGCGCGCGGCGAGAACGGAGGCGCATTGTGCCGGAAGATCTCCCATCACGAGGTCACGCTTGGGCTTGGGCGCCGGCGCGTCGGGATCAGGGGGCGGAGGGTTGAGGATGTTGTTCACCCAGGCCTGCGCATCGGCACAGCCGTCGCCCGGCGGCGGTGGGGCCTGGTTGACGCAAGAGCTGTCGCCGCGCGGGCAGGCGAGCCGGACGTGGAAATGGTAGTGATGCCCGTACCAGGGGCGGATCTTGCGCAGCCAGGCGCGGTCGCCGGTCTCGTCGTTGCACATCTGCACCTTGGCACCGGGGAAGACGAAGATGCGGGCGACCCGCGGGTCCTGCGCCGCAGCCTTCAGCAACGCGTGGTGCTGCGGCGTCCACTTGTCGTTCACATAGGCGCCGGCGGCGCGGCGCATCGAGATCGACGAGATGTCCTCGCGCTGCTGGCGGCTGAGATGGAGGCTGTCGGTCGGGCGCATCCAGATGTCGGCGTCGAGCCCCATCTGGTGGCTGGCGTGGCCCGAGGTCATCGGCCCGCCGCGTGGCTGGCTCATGTCGCCGACGTAGAGGCCGTTCCAGCCCGGCAGGGCCGCGGCCTTGCGCGACAGGTCCTCGAGGAAGCCGATCAATTCGGGGTGGCCCCAGTTGCGGTTGCGCGACAGGCGCATGGCCTGCCAGGTCGGCCCGGTCTCGGGCAGCTGCTGGGCACCGGCGACGCAGCCCTTGGAATAGGAGCCGAAGGCGGCGGGCGTCAGCCGGGCCGAGACATTCTGCGCGCCGAAGAGCTGTTTCGCGCTCTTGGATGAGATCACGCCGGTGACCTTGGGCAGCTCGTCGGTGCTGGTCGCTCGGGGCGCGGGCCGGTCGTCGCTGCAGGACGCCAGCGCGAGGGCAAGGGTGGAGGCCAGGGTAAGGCGGGTCAGGGTGCGGATCATTCTGCTCGATCTCCGTCTGGTTTCACCCAGAGTAACAGACCGAGGCCGATTGCGAAAAGGAAGATCAGCGGTGTGACGCCGATCCGCTGCGAGCCGCTCAGCGCGGTGACGATGCCGATCATCAGTGGCGCGAGGAAGGAGGTGGCCTTGCCCGACAGCGCGTAAAGGCCAAAGGCCTCGGTCATGCGCGCCGGATCCGCCTGTCGCACCATCATGCTGCGCGAGGCCGACTGCAGCACACCGCCGCCCGCGCCGATCAGCACGCCGAAGAGGTAGAAGGCGAGGTCGGGCAACTTCGAGCCCTCGGCCACCGGCAGGCCGAAGACGCTGGTGCGGTCGACCAGCACGATGGCCAGGGCCACCAGCGTCAGCAGCACGATCATCGCGGTGATCACCGGCTTCGGGCCGAAGCGCGTGTCGGCATGGCCGCCGAGCCAGGCGAAGAATGCGCCGGAGACAATGGCGAGAATGCCGAAGACGCCCGTATCGACCACAGACCAGCCCAGCACCCCCGCCGCGTAGATGCCGCCGAAGGCATACATGCCGTTGAGCGCGTCGCGGTAGAACATCGACGAGGTGAGATAGGCCAGCAGCGAGGGGCGGCGGGGCAGGCGGCGCAGCGTGTTCTTGAGCTGCGCAAGGCCGTGCCGCACCGCGCCTTTCGAGGCGGTGGCTTTGGGCTCCCTCACCCACAGGAAGAAGGGGATCATGAAGACCGCATACCAGAGCGCGGTGAGCGGGCCGACGGCGCGGGTGCCCTCGCGCTGCGCCGCATCGAGGCCGAGCACCGGGTCGAGCCCGAGGAAGGTCTTGCCGGTCGCCGCGCTCTCGGCAAAGAGCGCCAGCATCAGCGCCAGGGCGATCAGGCCTCCGAGGTAGCCGAAGGCCCAGCCGTTGCCCGAGATCCGGCCGATCTGCTCGCGCGGGCCGAGGTCCGGCAGCATGGCGTTGGTGAAGATCGTGGCGAACTCCATGCCCACCAGCCCCAGCGCGAAGAAGAACAGCGTGGCGGCGAGGTTGAACTGCCCCGGGGCGGCGAACCAGAGCATCGCGGCGCCCACAACGTAGAGCGCCGAGAACAGCCAGATCCAGCGCAGCCGGTGGCCGCCGCTGTCGGCCACGGCACCGAGCACCGGGGCGAGCAGCGCGATGACCAGCCCGGCCGCGCCGATGCCGAAACCCCAGGCCGCCTGCGCCGCGCTGCCGTCGCCCATCAGCTCTTTGACATAGGGGGCAAAGATGAAGGTGATCAGCAGCGTGTTGTAGGGCTGGCTGGCCCAGTCGAAGAAGAACCAGCCCCAGATGCGCCTGCGCAGCGCCGCGTCCGTCTTCATGCTCGTCCTGCCCCGATTTGCCCTGTGATTGCCCTCGCGGCGATAGAACAGGGCAGGGCGGGGCAAGGCAAGGCAAACAACCCGGCGCGGCAGGGGATCAGGCGGCGTCTTCCCCGGTCGCTTCCACTTCGTCCATGCCGGCGATGTGCAGCGGCGCGGGCACCGGCTCCTGCATCGGCGGCCATGGGCGCTGCGACTCGGACTCGCTCCAGGCCGCAACCCAGGCCGGCAGCGCGGGCGAGGTGGTCTCGCTGCCGAGCAATGCCATCACCCGCTCGGGCGCGATCATCCCGGCGCCGGAGGTCACCGCGGTGCGGAACACCGCATGGCTGGCGCAGTCGCCATCGGATTTCCACATGCTCTGCTCGACGTAGATGAAGCGCGCGTCCCAGCCGATCACCCGGCTGCGCATCTCGATGCGGTCGAAAAGCTTCACCCGCTTGCGATAGCGCACCGTCGCCCCGGCAACGGCGAAACCCCAGCGCTCGCGCTTCAGCAGCGCCAGCAGGCCGCTCCGCCTGGCGATGGGCATCCGGCCGAGGTCGTAGAGCGTCAACACGCGGCCGTTGTTGAGCTCGGCGAACATGTCGAGATCCCAGGGCCAGCAGATATGGCGGGTGACGCTGAGTTCGCCGGTCGCGAGCGGCGGGGACTTGCGGACCAGGAACATTTCCTTTGCGAGGCGCAGAAACGGGTACATGGGCGCTCCTTTCGGGGCAAAGGGGTCGCAGGGTGACGTGAAGGTCAACCGCGACCTTGCGGCACTCTTGAGCTTTGCCCCGAGGCTGCCTAGGTCTTGGGTCGGTTTTACTGATAAAGGGCGCACCCGCATGCAATCGCTGTTCCAGATCCTGATGCTGATCCTCGACGTGATCTGGTTCATCATCATCGCCCACGTGATCATGAGCTGGCTAATCAACTTCCAGGTGCTGAACCTGCGCCAGCCGCTGGTCGCGCAGATCTGGGACGGGCTGAACCGGCTGCTCGAGCCGATCTATTCCACCATCCGCCGGGTGCTGCCGCCGATGGGCGGGCTCGACCTCGCGCCGCTGGTGACGCTGATCGCGATCTACGCAATCCGCATCATCCTCGCCAACAACGCCGGCTTCTTCTACGGCTACTGAGCCTGGCGGCGCGCCCGGCCCGGATGGGGCTCTGCCCCCGCCGCGCTGCGCGCCTCCCCCGGGATACCTTCCTCTAGACGAAGAAGCGGAGGGCAGCGCGTCCTCCGCTTCTTCTCTTTTCAAATACGCTCTTTGGGGCCGCGTTACTCGGCGGCGCGGCGCTTGGTCTTGGGCGCGGTGATCGGCAGGTAGTCCTGCGGCTCGCGGTGCTCTTCGAAGTTGAAGACATTGGCACGGATCTCGGCGCACCGGTCGAGGTCGACCTCGGCGCAGATCACCTCGTCGCCGGAGGTGCTGGCCCTGGCGACGATCTCGCCGGTGGGCGCGACGATGAGGCTGCCGCCGATCAGCACCGAGCCTTCCTCCAGCCCGGCCTTGGCCACCGCCACACCCCAGGTGCCGTTCTGGTAGCAGCCCGCCATCACCGACAGCTCGTTGTGGAAGTATTGCAGATGGTCGTGTTCGGGCGCCGGGGCGAAATGGATCGGAGTGTTGTAGCCGAGGCAGACCAGCTCGGCACCGCCGAGGCCGAGCACCCGCCAGGTCTCGGGCCAGCGGCGGTCGTTGCAGATGCACATGCCAAGCTTGCCGCCGAGCATGTCGAAGACCGGCCAGCCCAGATCGCCCTTCTCGAAGTAGCGTTTCTCGAGGTGCTGGAAGGGGCGCCACTCTTCGTTCTCCCAGTGGCCGGGGAGGTGGATCTTGCGGTACTTGCCGACGATCTCGCCGTCTGGGCCGACGAGGATCGCGGTGTTGTAGTGATGCCCGTCCGGGGTCAGCTCGGCGTAACCGAGGTGGAAGCCGATCTGCAGCTCCCTGGCGAGGTCGAAAAGCGGCGCGGTGGCGTCGTTCGGCATTTCGGTCTCGAACCACCGGTCGAGCTCGGGGCCGGCCTCGATGAACCAGCGCGGGAAGAAGGTGGTGAGCGCAAGCTCGGGGAAGACCACGAGGCTGGCGCCGCGCGCCTTGGCGTCCTTCATCATCGCGCACAGGCGGGCGACGGCGGAGCTGCGCGGCTCGTCCCTGGCGATGGGGCCGAGCTGGGCGGCGGCGACGGTGAACTTGCGGCTCATGGGGGGTCCTTTCCTAGGCGCGTATCTGCGAGGCGGGGGCGCCGATGAGCTCTTCGTAGAGCTCGGGGTCGGTGTCGCCCTCGGTGCCGAAGGTGAGAATGCGGGAGCTGGCGTCGAGGCCGAGCTTTTCGCGAGCCTCGGGGTCGGCCATGGCCAGGCGCAGCCCGGCGATGCCGGCGACGGCCGACTCGCCGGCGACCAGCGCGCGATCGCCACCCTGGGGGAAGGCGAGACGACGCATGGCAGCGATGGCGGTGGCATCGGTGAGGGCCATGACTGCGTCGCCGTGGTCCTGAAGGATCTCCCAGGCCAGCGCCGAGACCTCGCCACAGGCGAGCCCCGCCATCAGCGTGTCGAGATCGCCATGCACCGCTGTGCGGGCGCCGGTGCGGTAGGAGGCGAGGAAGCAGGCAGCCTGATCCGGGTCGCAGAGCACGATCTTCGGGCGGTCGGTGCCGTAGCGACGCACGGCCTGCGCGGTGACCGCCGCGGCCATGCCGCCGACTCCGGTCTGCAGGAAGATGTGGGTGGGCGGCTGATCGAGCGCGTCGAGCGCCTCGGCGGCCATGATCTCGTAGCCCTGCATCACGTCGCGCGGCACGTCCATGTAGCCGGGATAGGAGGTGTCGGAGACCACGAACCAGCCTTCCGCGCTTGCCACCTCCTGCGCCTCCCGCACCGAGTCGTCGTAGTTGCCCGGTGTGCGGCGGACCTCGGCACCGAAGGCTTCGATGGCGGTCTTGCGGCCTTCGGAGACGGTCGCGTGGATGAAGATCACGCAGGCGCAGCCAAAGCTCTGCGCGCCCCAGGCGACCGAGCGGCCGTGGTTGCCGTCGGTGGCGCAGCAGACGGTGATCTGCGCCGCCTCGGGGACCGCGCGGGCGGTGATCTCTTCCATGCTCACATCGCGGCCCAGCCGGGCCGACAGCTCCTTCTGCAGCAGCCGCGCCACGGCATATGCGCCGCCGAGCGCCTTGAAGCTGCCGAGGCCGAAGCGGGTGCTCTCGTCCTTGTAGTGCAGCGCAGCGACGCCGGTCTCCGCCGCCAGCGCCGGCAGGGCGACGAGCGGCGTCTCGGCGTAGCCGGGCCAGCCACGGATCGTCTCCGAGGCCACGGCGAAGCCCGCGTCGCTGAGAATGGCGTTCTGGCCTTCTGTCCATTGCGAGCCAGGGACCGCCTGGGCGTTCAGGACGAGGGTGAAGGCATCGTTGGTGCCTGCGTTGCGGGTGAGCTCTTCGGCCATGATGTCCTTCCGGGGGTCTGCGGTACTGAAGAAGAAGGTTCGGACTTTTGCAAAGGTATGCGGCGGTGCCGGCTGCCTCAGGGCAAGCCTGTGCTGAATATTCGGGCAGCTCAAGCGGGTGTTTCCGGTTCCGGCCGTGCCGGGTGGTCTCAGGCGGCGATTTCGCTCAGAAGCCAGTCCCGGAAGGCACCGACCTCGGCGCTGCTGGCGCTGCGCTCCGGCAGGATCAGCGCGTAGCTCTCGCCGGTGTCGAAGCGGCGCTGGGCGGCGAGGGCGAGCTGGCCGCTGGTGAGGGCCGGGCGGGCGATGATCTCTGGGACGATGCCGACGCCGAGCCCGGCGGTGGCCGCATCGAGGATCATGTCGAAATGGTCGAAACGCGCGCCGCGCAGGATGCGGCGGGCGTCGGTGTCGCTGCCGCGGAACCAGTCGAGCCAGAGTGTCGGACGGGTGGATTGCTGCAGCAGCGGCAGGTCCAGAAGTTCGGCGTCGGCGAGTTCGGCGCGGCCCGCGAGCAGGGTCGGAGCGGCGACCACCACCATCTCCTCGCGGGCGACGGTCTCGGCACTCGTGCCGGGGGTTTCATGCTGGCTGCGCATAAGTGCGAGATCGAAGGGGTCGCGGGCGAACTCCACCGGCTGCAGTCGCGCCGTGAGGTCGAGGGTGATGCCGGGGGCGGCGTGGGCAAAGCTCGGCAGGCGCGGGATCAGCCAGGTGCGGGCGAAGCTGGGAAGCACCGCGAGGCGCAGCACGGTGGATTGCCCGCCGAAGGCCATGACTCCCATCGCCGCACCGTCGAGTTCTCCCAACACCTTCTCGGCCTGTAGCAGAAAGACCTGTCCGGCCGGGGACAGCACGAGCCTCTGCCGCACGCGCAGGAAGAGCGCGACGCCGAGCCGATCCTCCAGCGCCGCGAGCGAGCGCGAGATCGCGCTCTGGGTGAGGTTCAGGCTCTCGGCCGCCATGGTCGTGGTGCCGCGCCGGGCGCAGGCGACGAAGGCTTCAAGCTCGCCGACGCTGGGCATGTAGGGTTTGCGCATCCGGGTCTCCTTGGATTCGCAGATTATGAGTTTTCGTCATGACTTGAGCAAATCAAATCGTTTTCCAGAGGCGCGCGGCGGCGCTAGTCTCTGCGCCAAACGCATGATCCTTCCGGAGGAGCCTCCCGATGACCGACCTGTCCCATCTCAAGCCCAAGGAGCAGCCCGCGCTTGCCTCGTTCAACTGGGAGGACCCGTTCCTGTTCCGCGAGCAGCTGACCGAGGAAGAGCGGATGATCAGCGACACCGCGCATGCCTTTGCGCAGGAAAAGCTGCTGCCGCGCGTCGAGCATGCCTATCTCGAAGAGCAGACCGACCCGGAAATTTTCCGCGAGATGGGCGAGTTGGGCCTGCTGGGCTCGACCATCCCCGAGGCCTATGGCGGCATCGGCGCGGGCTACGTCGCCTACGGCCTCGTTGCGCGCGAGGTGGAGCGGGTGGACAGCGGCTACCGGTCGATGATGTCGGTGCAATCCTCGCTCGTGATGTATCCGATCTATGCCTACGGTTCGGAAGAGCAGCGCATGAAGTACCTGCCGAAGCTCGCCAGCGGCGAGTGGATCGGCTGCTTCGGTCTGACCGAACCCGATGCGGGCTCCGACCCGGCGGGCATGAAGACGCGCGCGGTGAAGACCGAGGGCGGCTACGTGCTCAAGGGCTCGAAAATGTGGATCTCGAACGCGCCGATCGCCGATGTCTTCGTGGTCTGGGCCAAGTCCGAGGCGCATGGCGGCAAGATCCGCGGCTTCGTGCTGGAGAAGGGCATGAAGGGTCTCAGCGCACCGAAGATCGGCGGCAAGCTCAGCCTGCGGGCCAGCATCACCGGCGAGATCGTCATGGATGACGTCGAGGTTGGCGAGGACGCGCTGCTGCCCAACGTCGAGGGCCTCAAGGGGCCGTTCGGCTGCCTCAACCGCGCGCGCTACGGCATCGCCTGGGGCGTCATGGGTGCCGCAGAGTTCTGCTGGCACCAGGCGCGCCAATACGGCCTCGACCGCAAGCAGTTCGGCAAGCCGCTGGCCGGCACGCAACTGTTCCAGAAGAAGCTCGCCGATATGCAGACCGAGATCGCATTGGGCCTTCAGGTCTGCCTGCGCACCGGGCGGCTGATGGATGAGGGCCGGGCCGCGCCCGAAATGGTCTCGCTGATCAAGCGCAACAACTGCGGCAAGGCGCTGGATATCGCACGGATGGCCCGCGACATGCACGGCGGCAACGGCATCCAGATCGAATACGGCGTGATGCGCCACGCGGCGAACCTCGAGACGGTGAACACCTACGAGGGCACCCATGACGTGCACGCGCTGATCCTCGGGCGGGCGCAGACCGGCATCCAGGCGTTCTTCTGATGCAACTGCCACCCCAGTTGCCTCCGATGCACGGGGTGCGTGTGATCGAGCTCGCGCGCATCCTCGCCGGGCCCTGGGCTGGCCAGGTGCTGGCCGACCTCGGGGCCGAGGTGATCAAGGTCGAGGCGCCCGAGGGCGACGACACCCGCCGCTGGGGCCCGCCGTTCATCGAGCGAGAGGGCGACCGCTCGGCCGCCTATTTCCACGCCACCAACCGGGGCAAGCGCTCGGTGGTCGCAGACTTCCGCACCGCCGAGGGGCAGGCGCTGGTGCGCGAGCTGGTGGCGGATGCCGACGTGGTCATCGAGAATTTCAAGCTCGGCGGGTTGAAGAAATACGGCCTCGACTACGAGAGCCTGCGCGAGATCAATCCACGGCTGGTCTATTGCTCGATCACCGGCTTCGGGCAGGACGGGCCGTATGCCGAACGGGCAGGGTATGATTTCCTGATCCAGGGCATGGCGGGCTGGATGGACCTGACCGGCAGCCCCGAGGGCGAGCCGCAGAAGGTGGGCGTGGCCTTTGCCGACATCTTCACCGGGCTCTACTCGGTGATCGGCATCCAGGCGGCGCTGGCGGCGCGCGAGCGCACCGGGCAGGGGCAACTGGTCGATATGGCTCTGCTCGATTGCGCCGTGGGGGTGCTGGCCAACCAGGGGATGAATTACCTTGCAACCGGCAAGGCCCCCCGGCGGCTGGGCAATGCGCATCCCAATATCGCGCCCTACGAGGTGCTGCCGACTGGCTCGGGGGACCTGATCCTCGCCGTGGGCAATGACGGGCAGTTCGCCCGGCTCTGCGACGTGCTGGGGCTGACGCTGGCCGAGGACGCGCGCTTTGCCACCAACGAGGCGCGGGTGGCGCATCGCGAGCTGCTGCGCCCGGCACTGGTCGAGGCGTTGGCGACATGGGATCGGGCCGAACTGCTGGCAGCGCTCGAGAAGGCCACCGTGCCCGCCGGGCCGATCAACTCGGTCGATCAGGTGTTCGAGAACCCGCAGGTGATCGCGCGGGGGATGAAGGTGGAGGCCGACGGCGTGCCGGGCATCCGCACGCCCATCCGCCTGTCACAGACCCCGCTGGCGTCAGCGCGACCCTCGCCCAAGCTCGGACAGGGCTGAGGCGATCTGATCCACCCCTGCCGCCGCCATTCACTGCCCGGGTCACGGGCCATGGCCGCGGCAGGGCCGGAGCGGATCAGAACCGCTCCAGCAGCCTTTCGAGATAGTCGAGTTCTTCCTGCGGACGTTCGCCCTCGCCGGTGCGGCGGCGAATTTCGTCGAGCAGCTCGCGAGCACGGCGGTAGACGTCTTCGCCCTGCAGCATGGTCTCGTCGGTGCCGAGCTGGCCATTGCTGCCGGAGTTCCGGCCCAGAGGATCGCGCTGCTGGCCGGGGTCGCCGCCCTGTGCCATGCCCTGCTGGCCCTGACCCTGCTGCTGTTGCTGCGCCAGAGCCTCGCCGAGGTTGCGCATACCCTCGCGCAGAGCTTCCATGGCCTGCGACTGCTGGTCCAGCGCCTCGGCGAAATCATCCTGCCGAAGCGCCTCTTCGGCACCATCCATGGCATCATCTGCGCGGCGCAGGGCGTCGCGCGCGGCCTCACCGGATTCGGTGCCCGCGCCGGGCAGGTTCTGGCGCTGTCGGTTCAGCTCGTCGCGCAGCGCCTGCTGACGGTCGGCGAGGTTCTCTTCCAGCGTGCCGCCGTCGCCCTGCTGGCCGCCGCCCTGGCCCTGCGCCTGACCCTGGCCCTGGCCGGGTTGCTCACCGGGCTGGCCCTGGCCGTTCTGGCCCTGCTGCTGACCCTGCTGGCCCTGCTGCCCCTGTTGCCCCTGCTGACCGGGGTTGAACTGGTCCTGGAGCTGGCGGAAGGCCTCGTCCGACAGCCCCTGCTGGTTGCGCAGCGTCTCGCCCAGCCCCTCCATCGCCTGTTCGCCCGGGGTCTGGCCCTGGCCGGGCTGGCCCTGGGTGACCTGCATGTTCTCCATCATCTGCTGCAGCTGGCGCAGCGCTTCCTGCGCTTCGGCCATGCGGCCCTGCTCCATCAGCTCCTGGATGCGGTCCATCATCCGCTGCAGGTCGTTCTGGCTCATCTCGATGGTGTTCTGATCCTGGGCCATCTGCTGCTGGTTCTGGTCCGGGTTCTGCTGCGCCTGTCGCGAGAGCTGGCGGAGGTAGTCGTCGGTGGCCTCGCGCAGCTCCTGCATCAGCTCGGCGATTTCCTGATCAGAGGCACCGTTCTTCATCGCCTCGTTCAGCCGGTCCTGCGCGCGTTGCAGCCGCTCCAGCGCGCTCGACAGATCGCCCTCTTCCAGCAGCAGCGCCAGGTCCCAAAGCGCGCCCGCGATCTCGTCCTGCTGCTCGGCGGTCATGCCCTCGGTGGTGAACCCTTCGAGCCGTCGCTGGATGGTGCGCAGGCGCAGGTAGGGCACCGCCGAGCGGAAGATGTCGTCGGGCTTGTAGCTGACGGCGCGCAGGATCTGCGTCACGTCGCGGGAATTGTCGCGGGACCAGAGCAGAGCGCGGCGCTGCTCGATCAGCGCGGCGGCGAGCGGGTCGAAGAAGCGGCGGCCGGGCAGGGGGATGACCTGCGGTTCGGCGGCCCCGGTCTGGCCCGCCTCGTCGGCGACCTCGAAGGAGATGCGCACCGGCAGGTTGGCCCAGGGATGGGTCGAGAAATTCTCGATCAGCGTCTCGGTGAACTCGGTGCGGCTGCCGGCAATGGGCATCGGCAGCGGCAGTTCGATCACCGCGCGCGGCTCGGGCTCGGCGGTCAGCCCGTAGCGGCGGTCGACCTCGTCCAGCGCCAGTTCGATGCGGGCGGTGCCCGAGACCACGCCGTAGTCATCGGTGGCGGCAAAGGGGATCTGCGCGTCGCCCTCGTAGCTCGATTCGATCTCGCCCTCCTGCGCTACGGTGGGGCGGGTGTCGGGGATGACGGCAAGCTCCCAGGACCGGCCGCCGGGGCCATCGATGGCCAGCGTGCCGGATTGGGTGACCTCGAAGTCCTGCGCGGTCTCGGCCGGGGCTTCGGGGTCTTCCGCCGGGTCGGGCGCGCGGCCCGAGACGGTCTCGGTCACGTCGAGCGCGCCGACCTCGCCGTAGAGCCGCAGAGTGATGCGTGCGCCCTCCGGCACGTCGAGAGAGGCAGCGGTGATGTCGTTGAGGTAGACGGAGGGAAGGCGCGTGTAGGCGGGGGGCTCCATCCAGCCTTCCCATGTCGGCCCGGAGGCAAGGCTCTCGCCTGACGGCCCCATGCCGGTGACCGAGCGCATTTGCAGCACCGAGCCGAAGATCAGCGCCACGGAAAGCGCCAGCAGCGCCACGTAGCGCAGGGCGAAGGGGTCGGCGCGGGCGACACGCAGGTCGGGCTGCACCGCGCGGGCCTCGAGCATGCGGGCGCGCATCCGCTCCTGATGGGCTTTCCAAAGGGCCTGCGAGCCGGGGTCGGTTGCACCGATGGCCGGGCTGTCGAGAGCGGCGAGGATCGGGCTGCCGCGCAGGGTGCCATCGAGGCGCAGCATCGCTTCCTCGCGGTGCGGCCAGCGCATGCGGCGGACACCGCGCCAGAGCGCCCAGCCGGTGCCGCCAAGCGCCAGCACCCCGGCGGCCCAGACCCATTCGACGTCCACCAGATCCTGAAGGCCGAGCATCAGCGCGGCCAGCACCACGAAGATCACCGACCACAGTGGCCAGAAGGCGCGCACGAGCCGTTCAACCGCCATGCCCCAGAGGGTCAGGCGGATCTGCCATCTTACCGGCTTCAGGATGTCTGCGGGCGCGCGGTCCCTTGAGGCCATCGGTGTCTCCTGAGGTCTCTCCTGCGGTCCGGTGGCCGCAGGGAGCCCGTCAGGGACGGGGACTTACAGCCACTCGGGAAGCGTATCGCGGTTTATGATTTCCTCAAAGCTCGGTCTCCGGCGAATGACAGCGAATTGATCGCCATTCACCAGAACTTCGGGGACAAGTGCCCGCGTATTATACTCCGAGGACATGACCGCGCCGTAAGCGCCGGCCGAGCGGAAGGCGACCAGCTCGGACGGGTTGACCTGCGGCATGGTACGGCCCTTGGCAAATGTGTCGCCGCTTTCGCAGACCGGGCCGACGATGTCATAGGTGCGCTGCTCTCCGCCCGGGACGGGCTCGATCACCGGGACGATGTCGTGATGCGCGTCGTACATGGCCGGGCGGATCAGGTCGTTCATCGCCGCGTCGAGGATCAGGAAATCCCGCCCCTCGCCGTGCTTGAGGTAGATCACCTGCGACACGAGGATACCGGCGTTGCCGGCGATCAGCCGGCCCGGCTCGATCTCGATCTCGCAGCCCAGATCGCCCAGTTCCTCGCGGATCATCTGGCCGTAGTCGGTGGGCAGCGGCGGCGCCTCGTTGCTGCGGGTATAGGGGATGCCGAGGCCGCCGCCGAGGTCGAGGCGCTCGATGGTGTGGCCGTCGACGCGCAGTGCGTGGGTCAGCTCGGCGACCTTGCGATAGGCAAGGCGGAAGGGTTCGAGATCGGTCAGCTGCGAGCCGATGTGCACGTCGATGCCGATCACCTTCAGCCCCGGCAGCTCGGCGGCGCGGGCATAGACCTCGCGGGCACGGGCGATGGGAATGCCGAACTTGTTCTCGGACTTGCCGGTTGCGATCTTTGCGTGGGTCTTGGCATCCACGTCGGGGTTCACGCGGATGGTCACCGGGGCGGTGACGCCGAGGGTGACGGCGACCTCCGAGATCACCTCCATCTCGGGCTCGCTCTCGATGTTGAACTGGCGGATGCCGCCCTCGAGCGCGGTGCGGATCTCGGCGCGGGTCTTGCCGACGCCGGAAAAGACGATGCGGTCACCCGGCACGCCGGCGGCCTTGGCGCGGGCGTATTCGCCGCCCGAGACCACGTCCATGCCCGCGCCGGCCTTGGCGAGCGTCTTGAGGATCGCCTGGTTGGAGGCGGCCTTCATCGCGTAGCAGACGAGGTGCGGACCCCAGCTCAGCGCCTCGTCAAACAGCAGGAAGTGTCGCAGCAGCGTGGCGGTGGAGTAGACGTAGACCGGGCTGCCGACCTGCGAGATGATCTCGGGCAGGGGCACATCCTCGGCGTGGAGGATGCCGTTGCGATAGAGGAAATGGTCCATGTTCGTCCCCGGATAACTGCTGCCGCCTAAGGGCTTCAGCGCGGGGATAAAGGATAACCCGTGGGAAGGGAACAGGGCGTTGCATCGCCCGGAGGCAGCGCCGGGCCCTTGCGCCGGTGCCTCAGATCGGGCGCGACCGGAACCACAGGTAGAGCGGCAGGCCGCAGCTTACGCCGACGAGGAACGTGGCGGGGATCGCCAGCAGTGCCACCCAGTTGCGGCGCACCGCCACCTCGGCAACAATCCAGAGCGTCAGGGTGACGGCGGTGATGACGAGATCCCAGCTGAGGCCGGTGACTGCCCCATTGGCCTGCCAAGCGGCGACAAGGCCCCTCAGCGACCAGCCGTTCTGCGACAGCCAGCCGAGCATGTGGGTCATGGGATGGACCGTGCCCCAGAGCGCAAGCGCCAGCCACAGGTGGCGCAGGCTCATGAAGAGGCGACGCCCATCTCCACGGAGCCATGGATGCTGATGCCCGGTTCGGGAGTCGTATCCTTTGGCTCCGGCCGCGTGGGCGGACCGTCGGCGCCGCAGGCGGCAAGCATTGCGACGAGGCCAAGGGCCAATGCGCTGCGGATGATCATGGGTGTTCCTCGCGGTCTTTCTTTGCCCGGATGTGCCGGGCGGCGGGAGTTTCGCTCAGGAAAGGTCTGTCGGCAAGTCAGGTGCCGACGCCGACCCGAACCGGCCCGCGTCCGGCGGAGACGCCCACGTGGGGGTGCACGCCGCCGGGGCCGATCGAAACGCCGGTGTTGACCCTTGGTCCGCGCGTGTTGGGATCCTCGCAGGCGGCGAGCAACATGGTCACGGCGATCAGGGTCAGTCCGGCGAGTCGTTTCATCCGAGGATTTCCTTCCATCGGGCCACCTGCTCGCGCACGCGGGCGGGGGCGGTTCCACCATAGCTCGTTCGGCTTGCCACCGAATTATGCACGCCGAGCACGTCGAAGATACCCTCGGAGATTGTGCCGTTGACCGATTGCATCTCCTCAAGCGAAAGATCGCTCAGGTCGCAGCCCTTTTTTTCGGCCATGGCGACCAGCGCGCCGGTGACGTGGTGGGCATCGCGGAACGGCAGGCCGGTCTCGCGCACCAGCCAGTCGGCAAGGTCGGTGGCAGTGGAGAAGCCCGAGGCGGCGGCGGCCTCGAGGTTGGCGACATTGGCGGTCATGTCCTTGACCATGCCTTCCATCGCGGCCAGCGCCAGCATCAGGTTGTCGGCGGCGTCGAAGACCTGTTCCTTGTCTTCCTGCATGTCCTTGGAATAGGCCAGCGGCAGACCCTTCATCACCATCAGCAGCGCGACATTGGCGCCGAAGATGCGGCCGATCTTGGCGCGGATCAGCTCGGCGGCGTCGGGGTTTTTCTTCTGCGGCATGATCGACGAACCGGTGGAGAAACGGTCCGACAGGGTCACGAAGCGGAACTGCGCCGAGGACCAGATCACCAGCTCTTCGGCGAAGCGCGACAGGTGCATGGCGCAGATCGAGGCGGCGGCGAGGAACTCCAGCGCGAAGTCGCGGTCGGAGACGGCGTCGAGCGAGTTGGCCATGGGCCGGTCGAAACCAAGCGCCTCGGCGGTCATCTGGCGGTCGATCGGGAAGCCGGTGCCGGCCAGCGCGGCAGCGCCGAGCGGCGATTCGTTCATCCGCTTGCGTGCGTCGCGCATCCGCGACAGGTCGCGGGAGAACATCTCGACATAGGCCATCATGTGGTGGCCCCAGGTCACCGGCTGTGCGGTCTGCAGGTGGGTGAAGCCCGGCATCACCCAGTCGGCGCCCGCCTCGGCCTGGCCCAGAAGCGCCTTCATCAGCGCGAGGATGCCGCCCTCGGCGGCGTCGCACTGGTCGCGCACCCAGAGGCGGAAGTCGGTCGCCACCTGATCGTTGCGCGAGCGCGCGGTGTGCAGGCGGCCCGCCGGTTCGCCGATGGTTTCCTTGAGGCGCGCCTCGACGTTCATGTGGATGTCTTCGAGCGCGGTCGAGAACGCGAAGTCACCGGCTTCGATCTCTGACAAGACCGTGAGCAGACCTTCCCGGATGGCTTCGGCATCGCTACTGTCCACGATGCCTGTGGCGGCGAGCATGGCCGCATGGGCCCTCGAGCCGGCAATATCCTGCGCCGCCAGCCGCTTGTCGAAGCCGATCGAGGCGTTGATCGCCTCCATGATGGCATCGGGTCCAGCGGCGAAACGGCCGCCCCACATCTGGTTCGAGGTCTTGTCCGACATGTGCTGCCTTTCCGGAGGGAAGATGAAAAAACTGGCCTTGGCGATCCTCTATACCGCCGGTGTTGCGCTTGCAAATCCGGCGCTGGCCGATGTCGAGGCGGCGAGTGCCCTTCGGGAAGGGGAAATGAAGAAGCTGGTCTTCCACGCGGCGCCGAAGCCCGTGGGCACCTCGGGCTTCATCGACTTCGAGGGCAACCCCAAGGCACTGACGGACCTGCAGGGCAAATGGGCGCTGGTGAACTTCTGGGCCACCTGGTGCGCCCCCTGCCGCGAGGAGATGCCGGCGCTCTCGGCGCTGCAATCCGAGCTCGGGGGTGAGAGCTTCGAGGTGGTGACCATCGCCACGGGCCGCAACCCACCGCCCGCCATGACCAGCTTCTTCGAGGAGATCGGCGTCGACAACCTGCCGCTCTACCGCGACCCGAAATCGGCGCTGGCGCGCGAGATGGCGGTGCTGGGTCTGCCGGTCACGGTGCTGATCAACCCCGAAGGGCAGGAGGTGGCGCGGATCACCGGTGACGTGGACTGGGCGTCCGAGAATGCCAGGGCGGTGCTGTCGGCGGCGATCGGTGGCGAAGGCTGAAGAGACAGGTCTGGCAAAAAACAGGTCTGAAAAAAACAGGGCGGGAAAACCCCGCCCTGTGTCACTCGTTACCAATGCTCACGACTGCCACCCGTGGTACTCGCTACCACCTGATGTCGCGCAGAAAATCCTTTCTGTTTAATCATCGGCGACCCTGAATGGGCTAAAATTCGTAGAAACTGGTTAATCCATTATTGAAGCGCGAGAGAAAGCCGGTGCACCCGTGAGCGGTCGCCGTTGCGCAGGTCGCGCCGCCAGCTCTCATTTGGGGCACCGATCTCGTCGAGTGTCGTGCCGCCGGTGGCGATGGGCCCCTCGCGGCCCCATTCCGTCCAGCTCAGGCCAAGCTCGGTCTGGAGGGTCTCGCGGACCCGCGGCTCGCGGCGGCCATCGGCATGGACGATCTCGTAGGTGCATTCGCCCAGCGTGCGGGCGCAGCTGTAGGGCTCGAAACGGGTGACAGCGCCCTGCGCCGTGACGCTCAGCAGTACCTCGCCGCGGGCATCGGTGTAGTAGCGTCCGGCGTAGAGCGCGTCATCGGTGGCGCCATCGTAGAGATCGAAGCGGTAGATCCCCTGGACCTCGCCGCGCGCCAGATGGCTGACAACGTTGCCGTCTTCGTCCTGCATGACGAGCAGGGAGCCCGGTGCGAAACGCGCCGCCTCCATCGAGATATCGGCGTGAAGCGGCGGCGACAGCAAGGCCGCCAGAGTGGCAGTGATCAACAGGCGCATGGCAGTGCGCTCCTCCTAGTGGCCCCCCGGCCATGGATCGAGGGTGAGGAGTAAACTTGATTTAATCAAATATTTGCCCAAGAACCGCCGGAATTCGCGCTGTCTGCAGCGACAGTCCCGCGATGCTGCGTCGAACCGTCCTGATATTGGCGACAAATGAAAGAGAATCGGATCTGGAGTCCGCAGCTGGCTGCCCTGAAAAAGCCAGGTTCCGCGCTCAGCGGCAGTAGCTTCCAGCCCGATAGCGAGCGGTGTCGAAATGGAAGTGGTCCTGATGGAAGCGGTCGGACTCGGGTCCGAGCACGGTGCCGAAGGGGCCGCATGCATCCCGGTGCAGCCTGCGCAGGATGCGCCCATCGGAGCCCTTGTCCCAATCATCCAGCACCGAGATCTCGCTGCCGTCGTTCAGGCGGATGGCGGCGATGTCGATGGCGCGACCCTTGGCGTGCTCGCTGATCTTGGCGCCGGGCTGGTTGTTGCGCGAGCGGCAGGCGTAGCTGGCTGCGACACGCAGGCCCGCCACGCCGCCCCCGGTGGAGCCGACCGCGGGTTTCACCGAAGTCTCGACCCAGGCTTTGAGCGCCCGGGCGGTGGTGCAGTCGATCGTCGCGCGGGTGCTGAGCTTCAGGCCGGAGACCGAACGCAGCTTGATCGCATCGTCGATGCCACAGCCGGAGATGCGCCCGGCGACCGGGCCGACGACGCTGCCTTGCAGGTCGGGATCGCCGCATACCGCGCCGCGCGCCCGTTCGCGGCGGAGCGCCAGGGCCTTTTCCACGATGGCGCGGCTGCGCGGGCTGGGGCGCAGCGACATCGGGATGGCCAGCGGCGAGCGCGCGGCAAAGGCGAGCCGCAGGGCGATGTCGCGGGCGGCCTGTTCGGGCACGAAGTCGGGCACGCCTGCGGGGGGATCGGTCGCCTCGGGATCGCCGAGCGCGGCATTAAGCGTTTCGGGCCGCGCCTTGGGGCGATCCAGCGCGCCGGTTTCGGTGGCAATGACGGGAGTGGGTTCCGGCGCTTCGACAAGGGCACGCGCGACCGGGCGCAGCGAGGCGTCAGGGGCGGTTTCGGGCGCGGCAGCGAGCGGCGATGCCAAGAGCATCAGTGCCGCCAGTGCCGTCGCCCGAGAGATCATTTTTCCACCTTCACCCGTCCGAAATCCGGGGCATCCGTGTCCTGACCGGCCTGCAGGATGCCGCGGCGAATTTCCCGCGTCCGGGTGAAGTAGTCAAAGAGCAACTGCCCGTCGCCCGTGCGGATGGCGCGTTGCAGCGCAAACAGCTCCTCGGTGAAGCGCCCGAGGATCTCCAGCGTCGCCTGCTTGTTGTTCATGAAGACGTCGCGCCACATGGTCGGGTCGGAGGCCGCGATGCGGGTGAAATCGCGGAAACCGGCGGCGGAGAACTTGATCACCTCCTGGTCCGACACCCGGCGCAGATCGTCGGCGACCCCCACCATCGTGTAGGCGATGAGGTGCGGCACGTGGCTCACCACCGCGCAGACGAGGTCGTGGTGCTCGACCTCCATCTGTTCGGTCCTTGCGCCGAGTGCCTGCCAGAAGGCTTCGAGCTTGGCCGTGGCCTCCTCGGGAGCGCCGTCGGGTACGATAAGGCACCAGCGGTTGTCGTAGAGCGAGGCAAACCCGGCGTCGGGACCGGAATGCTCGGTGCCCGCCATCGGGTGGGTCGGCACGAAGTTCACGCCCTCGGGAAGGTGCGGGCGCACCGCATCGATGACCTCCTGCTTCACCGAGCCGACGTCGCTGACGGTGCAGCCGGGCTTGAGGTGCGGCGCAATGGCCTCGGCGATCGGCCCCATGGCGCCGACCGGCACCGCGAGGATCACGAGGTCCGCGTCCTTCACCGCTTCCTCGGCGCTATCCACGATCTCGTGGCAGAGGCCGAGGCGCTTCGCGGTCTCGCGCGTCTCGGCCGAGCGCGCGTAGCCGGTGACATGGCTCTCCATGCCAGCGCGCTTCATCGCCCAGAAGATCGACGAGGCGATGAGGCCGAGGCCGATCAGCGCAACGCGGCCGTAGTTCTGGGGCTGCGTCTCGCTCATCGCGCGCCGGCCTTGAACTGCCCCACCAGATGCGCCACCCGGCGGCAGGACGCCTCGTCCCCCACGGTGATGCGCAGCGCGTTCGGCAGGCCGTAGCCGGTGGTGCGGCGCACCAGCACGCCCTGCGACTGCAGGTAGGTGTCGCAGGCCTCGGCCTCGGCCTGCGAGCCGAAGCGGGCGAGGATGAAGTTCGCGGTCGAGGCATCCGAGGACACGCCGTGCTCGGCCAGCGCCTCGCCCAGCCAGGCACGCATGCGGGCGTTCTCGGTGCGGCACTTCTCGACGTAGACGGTGTCGCGGATCGAGGCCTCGGCGGCGGCCAGCGTCAGGGCGGCGACGTTGAACGGGCCGCGGATGCGGTTCAGCACGTCGATGATCTCCTGCGGGCCGTAGCCCCAGCCGATACGCATGCCACCCAGCCCGTAGAGCTTCGAGAAGGTGCGGGTCATGAAGACGTTGGGCCGCTCGGTGGCGAGCTTGGCGCCGCCGTCGTAGCCCTCGACGTATTCCGCGTAGGCGCTGTCGATCACCAGCATCGCGGTCTCGGGGATGCCGTTCGCCAGCCGCTCCAGTTCCGCCAGCCCGATCATCGTGCCGGTGGGATTGGCGGGGTTGGCGACAAACACCAGCCGGGTGCGCTCGGTGCAGGCAGCGAGGATGTTGTCGACGCTGACCACGCGGTCCTGCTCGGCCACCTCGACAGGGGTCGCGCCGGCGGCCATGGCCGAGATCTTGTGCATGGCAAAGCCGTGCTCGGTGTGAATCACCTCGGTGCCCGGCCCGGCATAGGCCTGGCAGAGGAAGGCGATGATCTCGTCCGAGCCCGCGCCGCAGATGATGCGCTGCGGATCAAGTTCCCAGGTCTCGCCGATGGCCTCGCGCAGCGCGCCGTGATCCGAGGAAGGATAGCGGTGCATTTCATGCACCACGCGCCGCACCGCCTCCTGCGCCGCCGGGGAGGGGCCGAAGGGGTTCTCGTTGGAACTGAGCTTGATGACGTTCGAGACACCCGCCACATGCGACGCGCCGCCCACGTAGAGCTCGATGTCCATGATGCCGGGTTGCGGTTCGATGCCAGCCATATGCGGTCTTTCCTCAGACTAAGAGTGCCGCGCCTGCATAGCGCGACGCCGCGGCACATGCCAGTCTCGGAAAGGGCGGAGGGCCCCAGACGACGACCCCAGACGACCGCCTCAGACGACGACCTCGTGGCGCTCCTGCTCGCCGACCTCGAAGACGCGCTTGTAGCGGGCGATCTCCTCGGCGGGGCCCATCGCCTTGTTGGGGTTGTCCGAGAGCTTCACCGTGGGACGCCCGTTGGCGCTGATCGCCTTGCAGACGAGGCTGAACGGGGCCAGCCGGTCGTCGGGCGTGAGGCCGCGGAAATCGTTGGTCAGCAGCGTGCCCCAGCCGAAGGACACCCGCACCCGGCCCGCGAACTTGTGGTAAAGCTCGAGGATCTTCTCCTCGTCGAGGCCGTCCGAGAAGATCACCAGCTTCTCGCGCGGGTCCTCGCCGCGTTCCTGCCACCAGCGGATGGCGATCTCGGCGCCGGTCTCGGGATCGCCGCTGTCGATGCGGATGCCGGTCCAGCCCGCCAGCCAGTCGGGGGCGTTCCTGAGGAATCCTTCGGTGCCGTAGGTGTCGGGCAGGATCATCCGCAGGTTGCCCTCGTGCTCGCGGTGCCAGTCGGCCAGAACGTCGTAGGGCGCGCGGGCGAGCGCCTCGTCATCCTCGGCCAGCGCGGCGTAGACCATGGGCAGCTCGTGGGCGTTGGTGCCGATGGCCTCGAGATCGCGGTTCTTTGCGATCAGGCAGTTGGAGGTGCCGGTAAAGCCGTCGCCCAGCCCCTCGACCATCGCCTGCACGCACCAGTCCTGCCAGAGGAAGCTGTGGCGGCGCCGTGTGCCGAAATCGGCGATCTTCAGTCCGGGCTGGCCGCGCAGGCGCTCGATCTTCTCCCAGAGCTTGGTGGCGGCGCGGGCGTAGAGCACCTGCAGTTCGAACTTGCCCATGTGGTTGAGCACGGCGCGGCCCCGCAGCTCCATCAGCACTGCGAGCGCCGGAATCTCCCACAGCATGACCTCGGGCCAGCTGCCTTCGAAGGTCAGCTCGTACTGGTCGCCGACGCGTTCGAGGAAATAGGGCGGCAGGCGCAGGTTCTCGAACCACTCCATGAAGTCGGGGCGGAACATCTGGCGCTTGCCGTAGAAGGTGTTGCCGCGCAGCCAGGTGCTCTCACCGCGGGTCAGGCTGAGCGAGCGGATGTGGTCGAGCTGTTCGCGCAGCTCGCCTTCGTCGATCAGCTTGGCCAGAGGCACGTTGCTGGAACGGTTGATCAGGCTGAAGGTGACCTGCGTGTCGCGCCGGTTGTGATAGACCGACTGGCACATCAACAGCTTGTAGAAATCGGTATCGATCAGCGACCGGACGATCGGGTCGATCTTCCAGCGGTGGTTCCAGACTCGGGTCGCGATTTCCACGGCGCACACTCCTCACGGGCAGTCGGGGCCCCTGTTACGCGAATGTGACAGGAAGGGCCAAGCGCTTTCTGCCCTACGGGCAACGGCTTGCGGGCGCGGATGGTTCCGGAGGTCGCCCTCAGGCGGGGCGCACGAGCTTCACACCGGCGCCCTGCATGCCCGCGCGCGCCGCAGAGAGCGAGCCGTCGAGGTCGATGGCGCGGCAGAGATCCTCGCGCACGGTCACGCTGAAATCGAGCTTCGCTGCGTCCAGCGCCGAGTAGTTGACGCAGAAATCCGTGGCGAGGCCGACCAGCGTCAGCCGCTCGATGCCGCGAGTGCGCAGGTAGCCCTCGAGCCCGGTGGGCGTGCGGCGGTCGTTCTCGAAGAAGGCCGAGTAGCTGTCGATCGAGGGGGTGTAGCCCTTGCGGAGGATCAGGTCGGCGCGCTCGGTGTCCAAATCGGGGTGAAAGGCCGCGCCCGCGCTGCCGATCACGCAATGGTCGGGCCAGAGCACCTGCGGACCATAGGGCATCTCGACCATGTCATAGGGTGCCTTGCCGTCATGGGAGCTTGCGAACGAGGAATGTCCCGCCGGATGCCAGTCCTGCGTCAGCACCACCGCATCGACCTCCGCCATCAGCGCATTGATCGGGGCGACGATCTCGTCGCCGCCGGGCACGGCAAGCGCGCCGCCGGGGCAGAAATCGTTCTGGACGTCGATGACGATGAGCGCGTGCATGTCTTTGGGCCTCCGGGGTTTTCCCAAAGGCTTACGCGCCGCGCCGCGCGCGCGTCAATGCTGCGGCAATCCGGTCGCTTGCCCGACTCGACCCTTGGGCGTAAATGCGCCCGCATGTTCACAGTCTGCGCACTCTATCACTTCACCCGTTTCGACGATCCCGCGGCCCTGCGCGGTCCGCTTCTGGACCTGTGCCTCGGCAATGCCGTCACCGGCACGCTGCTGCTCGCCGGCGAGGGGATCAACGGCACCATCGCTGGCCCGCGCGCCGGGATCGACGCGGTGCTCGCACATATCCGGGCGCTGCCCGGTTGCGCCGATCTGGAGTGGAAGTTTTCCGAGGCCGCCGAACGCCCCTTCGCCCGCATGAAGGTGCGGCTGAAGAAGGAGATCGTCACCATGGGCCAGCCCGGTGTCGATCCGCGCGCCAGCGTCGGCCACTACGTCGCGCCTGCCGACTGGAACGAGCTGATCCGCTCGCCCGACGTGGCGGTGATCGACACGCGCAACGACTACGAGATCGCCATCGGCACCTTCGAGGGCGCGGTCGATCCGCAGACGGCCTCGTTCCGCGAATTCCCCGAATGGTGGGAGCAGAACAAGGAGCGCTTCCACAACAAGCGCATCGCCATGTTCTGCACCGGCGGTATCCGATGCGAGAAGTCCACCAACTACCTGCTGAGCCAGGGGGTCGAGGACGTCTACCACCTCAAGGGCGGCATCCTGAAGTACCTCGAGGAGGTGCCCGAGGAGGACAGCAGCTGGCAGGGCAGCTGCTTTGTCTTCGACGGGCGCGTCTCGGTCGAGCACGGGCTGCGCGAGGGGCCGCACGAGCTCTGCCACGCCTGCCGCCGCCCGATCCTGCCCGAGGACCGCGCGCGCCCCGACTACGAAGAGGGCGTCTCCTGCCATCATTGCGTCGCCGAGACCTCCGAGGAGGACAAGGCGCGCTTCCGCGAGCGGCAGAAGCAGATCGCGCTCGCCAAGGCGCGGGGCGAGCGCCACCTGCACGCGGACACGCCGGGCGAGGGGCTGTAGGGTCCCTCCCGTCCTCTGCCGTGGGTCACTTTCCCCGGATGCTCTTTGGGTACAATCAGCCCCGCGGCCAGCGCTACAGGGGTTTGGCTGATCCGGCCCTGGAGCGGGCCCGGTGGTCGGGTCGGGGTCTGCTCGCGCGCATCGGTGGTGCCAACTCATAGCGCCACGCGCCTCGGGCGGGCCGCCGGAATTGGTCCCGCGGCAGCCCTTTGTCGCGCAGCGGCCTGTGCGTCGTCCTGTCCGGACGATCGCCGCGCCCTTAGAAATAGCTCCGTACCAGCGCACCCGAGAGCAGCGACCAGCCGTCGGCGATAACGAAGAAGGCCAGCTTGAACGGCAGCGAGACGATGGCGGGCGGCACCATCATCATGCCCATCGACATCAGCACCGCGGCGACCACCAGGTCGATGATCAGGAACGGCAGGAAGATCAGGAAGCCGACCTGAAAGGCGCGGGCGATCTCCGACAGCATGAAGCTCGGCACCAGCAGCGACAGCGGCGCCTCGGGGGCAAGCGCGAGGCCTTCGGTGCCCGGCCTCAGCTCGGCCATGGTCTCGAAGGTTGCGGGATCGCAGCGCGCGGCCATGAAACTCCGGAACGGCTGCAGGGTGCGTTCCGTCGCCTCGACCAGCTCGATGCGCTCGTCGAGCAGCGGTTCGATGCCCCGCTGCCAGGCTTCGGTGAAGGTCGGCTCCATCACGAAGAAGGTCAGGAACAGCGCTAGGCTGACGATCAGCATGTTGGGCGGCGACTGCTGCAGCCCCAGCGCCTGCCGCAGGATCGCCAGCACGGTGACGATGAAGGGAAAGCAGGTCACCATGATCGCGATGCCGGGTGCCAGGCTGAGCAGGGTGATCAGGGCGATCAGCTGCAGGCTGACGGCGGTGACCGAGCCGCCCTGGCCAAGGTCGACCGAGATCTGCTGCGCCATCGCGGGGCCGGGCAGCAAGACGAGCAGCAGGACGAGCAATACAGGAGCCGCCGGAACGGGCAGCCGCTGGAAGGGCGCGCCGGCCCGTGCGGGGGTACGCCGGCGCATCCTCAGCCCGGGCTCTGGATGTCCATCACTTCCAGCAGCCGCACGGCCAGCTGCGCGTTCTCGCCCTCCCCGGTGACTTCCAGCGCGCCGGTGCCGATCAGCTTGTCGCCGACGTAGAGCTCGACCGGATCCTCCAGCCGCCGGTCCAGCGTCAGCACCGAGCCTTCGCCGAGCTTTAGAAGGTCGCGCACGAGCGGGCGGGCGCGGCCGACCGAGACGGTGATCTCGATCGGAACAGTGGTGAAGGGCGCCGCGCCGCGCGGGCGGGGGGCGTCCTGCGCTGCGCTCTCGTCCGCGATGTCATCCATGAAAGTCATCCATGCGCCGCGTTCCTCCGATTGTCATGGGCGAAGCCTTCGACCGCGCGGGTCACCTCGTCGAGAAGGCCGCTCAGGTCGATCTGTTTCTCGGTCTCGCCGAAGCGCAGGTCGGCCTGTCCCTCGGCGAGCGTCGGGTCTTCCTCCAGGCGGAGGGGGAAGCCGAAATCCTGCTCGAGCAGGGGTGTGACCTGCGCCGCACTTTCCGGCGCGACCGCGATCAGGACCTCGCGCCGGGCGATTTCCTGCGCCATGCCGGCCAGTTGCTCGTGCAGGTGCAGGCCGAGGGTCTCGTGCAGCAGCGTCGGCAACAGCGCTTGCAAGATGCCCTCCAACAGCGGGGAAACACCGTCCAGGACCTGCCTGTAGGCCTCGTTGTAGGTGAAGGACAGGTCCTGGAGGTTCTGCGCGAAGTCGCTGGCGATACGGTGCGTTTCCTCGGCCTGCGCCTTGATTGCGTCATCCCAGCCGGCGCGGTAGCCGGTGTCAAAGGATTCGAGCTTCCCGGCCTCCACCTCGGCTTCGCCAAACTCCGGTGCGGGAGCCGCAGTTCCGGAGGGGCGCGCTGCAAAATCCTCAAGGAAATCATGCAGATCGCTCACTTGGCCTCCTCCTTCTCATCGAGCCAGCTGCGCAGGATTTCCACCGTCTCGGTCTTGCGCTCTTCGATGAGCGCCCGCAGTCGGTCCACCGGGTCCTCTTCGGCGGGCGTGTCGAAGTCGACCATGCCGAGCCCGCCGAAATCCGGCCCGCTTCCGAGCGATGGCAGGGCGGCGAAGCTGTCGTCCTCCTCGATTTCGCCGCTCAGCGCGGTGCCCCCGGCGTCCATGCCCGGCAGCGACAGCGGGGCCGGGCCCGCAGCCTTTCCGGCGAGGATCGGGCGGACGACGAAGAGGCCGAGGATCAGCGCCACCGCTGAAAGTACGCCAAGCTGGATCAGCGTCATCGGATCGAGCGGCATCGCGAACCAGCCGAGTTCGATCGGTCCGGTGCCCAGTCCCTCGGGGCGCTCGAATGGCAGCGAGCGCAGGGTGATCTGGTCGCCGCGTGCCTCGTCGAAACCGACCGCCGAGGCAACGAGCTCGCGCAGGTCGGCAAGTTCGGCGTCGGGCAGCGGGATGAAGGTCTGGGTGCCGTCGGCGGCGGTCTCGAAGCTGCCATTCACCAGCACCGCCACGGTCAGCCGGCGTACGGCACCGGGCACGCGGGTGACCTCCCGCGTTGTCTCCGAGACCTCGTAGTTCACCCGCTCGCGCGAATCGCTGCTCTGGCTCGAGGAGCTCTGATCGCCGCCCGCCGCCTGGCCGTCCGGCAAGTTCGAGGCGACGGTCACGTCGGGGCTGCCGCTGTTCTGGTTGCTGCTGGTTTCTTCCTCGGTGTCCGTGGAGATGGCGACGCGCCCTTCCGGGTCGAAGCGGCGCTCGCGGATCGATTCGCTTTCGGTCACCGTGTCGACGCTGACCTCGACCACGGCGTTTCCGGCGCCGACGCGGGCCTCCATCAGCCGCTGGACCCGGTCGCGCAACGCCAGCGCCCGGTCCTCGGCGCTGGGGCCGCTGCCGGCGTCTTCCTCGCTGCCGATCAGGCCGGCGACACTGTCGATCACCGCAACCTCTTCTGGCACCAGCCCGGGCACGGCGGACGCCACGAGGAACCTCAACGCACGCGCCTGCACCGGCGTGATCGCTGCACCGCTGGACGTGACCGAGACCGAGGCGGAGGGCGTGACATCGCGCTGGAACGGGTTCGCGCTGGAATTCGCGATATGGACCCGGGCCGAGGAGACCTGCGGACTGGCGACGATGGTGCGCGCCAATTCGCCTTCCTTGGCGCGCCAGTAGGCGGCGTCGAACATCTGCGACGTGGTGCCGAACCCCGACAGTGTATCGAGAAGCTCGTAGCCCTGCGTGCTGTTCGCCGGCAGCCCCTCGCTGGCAAGGGTCATGCGCAGCGCGTCGCGCTGGCTGTCCGGCACGAAGATCGCGCCGCCGCGCACCTCGAAGGGGATGCCACGCGATTCGAGCGCCTCGACCACCTCGCCCGCGGCGCCATTCTCGAGCCCGGCATAGAGCAGTGACATCGGCGGCGAGCCGGCCACGCGGGCCAGCCCGAGGACGGCGAGGATCATCGCCAGCGTGGCCCCGATCACCACCGCCCGGCGTCGCGGGGTGAGTGCATTCCAGACTGTCGCGAGCTGCTGCAAGAAAACCTCCGTTTCGTCGCCGGGTTCGCCACCAGACTTGTCGCAAGGCGTGCACCCGCGAAAGGTTGCCGGACCGGCAGGGGGGGCGGATGCGGCCGCCGGAGCGGTGCTGACAGTGGCGCCGACGGGGGCATGTTTGGCGGATCCGACTTAACAATCAGTTAGCCTCTCAGCGCGTATAAGCAGCGTGCCAGAAGAGAGGTGCCCCATGACCGACGCCACCGCCGACGCGGCCGGCGAAGACGACGCGCCGCGCAAGAAAAGATCGAAGCTTCCGCTGCTGATTGGCCTGCTGCTCGCGCTTGCCGGCGGCGCCGGTGGGTTCTTCGTGGCCTTTTCCGGACTGCTGCCTTTCGGCGGCAGCTCTGCCACCGCGGACGCGCACGGCAATGTGTCTGGTGACGGTCATGCGGACACGGGGCACGGGGATACGGGGCACGGGCAGGCTGATGGCCATGGCGGGACATCGCAGGCAACGGCCTTCATCGAGCTGCCGCAGCTCATCGCCTCGCTCGGCCCGGTCACGGCGCTGCACCACCTGCGGTTCACCGCGCAGCTGGAGGTCGCACCGGAGCATCGCGCCGTCGTCGAGGACCTGATGCCGCGCATCCTCGATGTGCTGAACACCTACCTGCGGGCACTGGAGGCGCGCGATGTCGAGGCGCAGGGCGCGCTCATCCGGCTGCGCGCGCAGATGCTGCGCCGCATCCAGATGGTCGCCGGAGAAGACCGGATCCGGGATCTCCTTGTGACCGAATTCGTTTTGAATTGAGGGAGTATTGATGGACATCATCGCCGATATCCTGCTGGTCGCCGGGGCGCTCGGCGCCGGGCTCTACTGCCTGGTGCTGTCGCGGCGCCTGACCCGTTTCACGGACCTCGAAAAGGGCGTCGGCGGCGCGGTCGCGGTGCTTTCTGCGCAGGTCGACGACCTGACCCGCTCGCTGGATGCGGCGCAGCAGGCGGCAGGCAAGTCCGGCGAGACGCTGGCGGACCTCACCGGCCGCGGCGAACAGGTCGCGCAGCGCCTGGAACTCCTGATTGCCTCGATGCACGACCTGCCGGCGGTGGAAGGCGCGGGGACCGGTGCAGGAGCTCCGACAGGGAAGGCCGCGCAAGGTAGGGCTGACCTTGCAGGCTCCCCGGCCGCCGAGGATGGCGCCGAGCCGGTCTTTCTGCGCCATTCGCGCAGCGGCGCGGCGTGATGCCGGGACGGGGGAACCCTGGCCGGGGCAGGGGGGTACTGGCGATCATCAGCGCCCTGTTGCTGGCCTCGGCGCTGGTCCGTCTCGGCTCCGGCGCTGCGCAGGCGCTGGACAACCTGCCGGCCAGCGCGGAGGACAACATCCAGCAGGCGTCCATGTCAGACCATCCCGGCACAGAGGGCGCGGCGCCAGGCACCTGCGTCGGAGAAGAGGACCTTGCCCCCGCGCTGGAGGCGCTGCGGGCGCGGGAGGCGCAGGTCACGCAGCGCGAGACCGAGCTCCGAAACCGCCAACAGGCTCTGCAGGTGGCCGAGACGGCGATCGATCAGAAGCTCGCCGCGATGGAGCAAACCGAGCAGCGGCTGCGGGCCACGCTCGCCATGGCGGAAACCGCCGCCGAGGAAGATGTCGCCCAACTCACCCAGGTCTATGCCAACATGAAACCGCGCGAGGCGGCGGCGGTGTTTTCCCAGATGGAGCCGGATTTCGCCGCAGGCTTCCTTGGCCGTATGCGCCCGGATGCCGCCGCCGCCATCCTCTCGGGCATGGACCCGAAACTGGCCTATACGATCAGCGTCATGCTTGCCGGACGCAATGCCAACGCGCCGAAGAACTAGGCTTCGGCGCGCGCCACATCACTTGGCCGCAGGCGCGCGCAGAGCGAAAGCCTCGATCTGTGCGGCGGGCAGTGCACCGGATTGACGGGCCGCCTCGCGCCCCTTGCCGAAGGCGATGAGCGTCGGGATGCCGCGGATGCCGAACTGCGCCGCCGCCTTCTGATGCTGCTCTGTGTTCAGCTTGACCAGCCGCGCCTTTCCCTTCAACGCGCCGGCCGCCTTGGAATACTCCGGGGCCATCATCCGGCAGGGGCCGCACCACGGCGCCCAGAAGTCCACGACCAGCGGCGCCTCGTCGGTGCGAATCGCCTTGGCCAGAGTTTCGGCGTCGATCTCATGCGCCTTGCCATCCATCAGCGGCGCCCCGCAGGTGCCGCATTTCGGCGCTGCGGAAAGTCTCTCTTGCGGCACGCGGTTGGTCTGGCCACAATCGAGGCAGACAAGCTTGACCATTTCTGAATCTCCATACATTCATTTCATCTGATATGTGTTCCGCGCGCAATTGTGACAATCCCCTTGGCCCAGCCCCATTGATTTTATACGCCCCGGCCACAGAATTCGTATGCCCTGAGACCAAACCAGAGAGTAGCCCATGATCACCCGTCGCAACTTCGTAGCCACGGCCAGCGCCGGGGCACTTCTGGCCGCCACCGCGCCGGCCACAGCCTATGCGCTCGATCCGAAATTTGCACCGCAGCCCGTGCGCATGCGCAGCGACATGCAGCCGGGCCAGATCCTCATCATGCCGCGTGCACATTTCCTCTATTTCATTACCGGCCCCGGCGAGGCGCTGCGCTACGGCGTGGGTGTCGGCAAGGCCGGGTTGGAGTTCACCGGCGAGGCGGTGATCCAGGTGAAGAAGGAATGGCCCACCTGGCGCCCGACCAACGAGATGATCGAGCGCGAGCCGCAGACCTACGCGAAGTTCCGGGACAATGACTATGTGGAGCCCGGCGGCCCCGGCAACCCGCTGGGCGCGCGCGCGCTCTACCTGTTCCAGAACGGCCGCGACACCTTCTTCCGCATCCATGGCACCACCCAGCCAGGAACCATCGGGCGCTCGGTGTCGAACGGCTGCATCCGGATGATCAACGAACACGTCATCGACCTCTATCAGCGGGTCCCGCTGGGCACCAAGGTGACGGTGATCTGATCCAGTGCCCTGGCGCGTGCTACCGGCCTCTTTCACGGGTGCGCTTCATCGGCGAAAAGACTGGCGGCGGCTTCGAAAGGGGCCGCCGTTTGCCGTGGCGGAAACAGGAAAACACCGGCAAATTGCCCTATTTTGTGACGGCGCCTGCCACATTCGAGCCCAGATTCGCGCCCAGAAAAGGGGCTAGAAAAGGGAGGCTCCGACCCTCGGACGCCTGAAAAAAATGCGAAGGGTACGATTATGGCGATTGTGGCGCTCATGGCCGGCAGCATCTTCGGTGCGTTCTGCGGTCTCTTCTCCTGGCTTGTCCTCGACACTTCCGCGCTGAACGCGTTTGGCCTTTATTTCACGGTAAGTCTCGTGTCCGGCCTGCTTCCGATCCTCTTCGCGGCCCTGCGTGGAAGCGACGCTGGCGACGCCTCGGCAGTGGTCGTCCGTTCCTGATTTCGACACGGGCAAGGCAGCCGCGACGCCGGAAGGCGCCGCATCTCGGCGGTTGGCATGCGGCGAAAATCTGATCGTTCGCGCGGTTTTGCCGCCCTTCGGACCGACCCCGGTCTTCGTCGATTCGCCAATATCTTGCCCAAGTTTCTCTGCGAATGTGCTGGCTGCGGAGCAGGCTAGTTGCTCTCGGCCTTCGCGATGAGCGCCTCGACGCTCGGTCCCACTGTGGCGACGATCCGTTTCACACCCTCGGCGTTGGGGTGAATGCCGTCCGCCTGCATGAATTTCCCGAGACTCGCCGGATCGTCCTCTTCGTCCCGCAGGCCGGCAAAGAAGTCCGCGAACAGAAGCGTGCCATACTCATCGGCGAGCTCCGGGTAGATCGCATCGAACTGCGTCTTGTAGTCGGGGCCGAAATTGCCCGGCGCGCTCATGCCGACCAGCAGAACGGGCAAATCGCGGGCCTGCGCCTCTCTCAGGATGCCGTCGAGATTGCCGCGCGACGTGGCCGGGTCGATGCCGCGCATCATGTCATTGCCCCCCAGCGTCACGATCATCGCGTCGATCTCGGGCGTCAGAGACCAGGCGACGCGCGACAGGCCGCCCGCCGTGGTGTCGCCCGACACGCCTCCATTCACGATGGTCACATCATGGCCGTGCTCCTGCAGCCAGCCCTGCAGCTGCGGCACCAGCCCGTCCGGGGCGGGCAGGCCGTAGCCCTGAGTCAGGCTATCGCCAAGCGCGAGGATGTCGAGCGCCGATGCGGGCAGCGGCGCAGCCAGAAACGCGAGGCAGGCCGCGGCCTTGCTGAGTGGGCCAAAGTCCCCATATGTCAGTGAACGTGCCATTTTCCAGAAAGGCCCTTTCGATGCCCGATCCCGTGATTGCCCTAGATGATGTCACCCTCAGCCTCAGGGGCAATGCCGGACCGGTCGAAATCCTTCACGGAATCTCGATGGAGGTCGCGCGGGGCGAGACGCTGGGGCTGATCGGCCCGTCCGGGTCGGGAAAAAGCTCGCTGTTGATGGTCATGGGCGGGCTGGAAGGCGCCAGCACGGGCCGGGTTTCGGTGCTGGGACAGGATTTCACCGGCATGGATGAGGACCGCATGGCGCGCTTCCGCCGCGACCACATGGGCGTGGTGTTCCAGTCGTTCAACCTGATTCCCACGATGACCGCACTGGAGAATGTCGCCACGCCGCTGGAACTGGCCGGGCACAAGGACGCCTTCGCCCGCGCCGAGGCGGAACTGGAGCGGGTAAACCTCGGGCACCGCGCCGGGCACTACCCGTCGCAGATGTCGGGCGGCGAGCAGCAACGCGTGGCGCTGGCCCGCGCCTCGGCACCAAGACCGCAGATCCTGCTGGCCGACGAGCCGACGGGCAATCTCGACGGCAGCACCGGGCAGGCGATCATGGACCTGCTCTTTGGCCTGCGCGATGAGCATGGCGCGACGCTGGTTCTGGTCACCCATTCCAACCGGCTGGCCGAGCGCTGCGACCGCGTTGTGCGGTTGACCGACGGGCGCGTCGATCCCGCCGGGCTGCGGGCGAGGGCGGCTGAATGAGCTTTGCCACCGCTGCCCGTTTCGCCCGCCGCGAGCTGCGCGGCGGCGTGCACGGCTTCCGCATCTTCATCGCCTGTCTGGCGCTCGGGGTCGCCGCCATTGCCGGGGTCGGCTCGGTGCGCACCGCTATCGAGGCCGGGCTGACCGACCAGGGCGCCGTCTTGCTCGGAGGCGATGCGCAGGCGGAGTTCACTTACCGCTTCGCCACCGAAGAGGAGCTTGCCTGGCTCGAGGGCATCTCGACAGAGGTCTCGGCGGTCACCGATTTCCGCTCCATGGCGACGGTCAGCCGCGACGGCGAGACCGAGCGGGGCCTGACGCAGGTGAAGTCGGTGGACGATGCCTACCCGCTGCTGGGCGAGATGGTGCTGGATCCGCCGATGCCGCTCTCGCAGGCGCTGGACGGGGGCGAACTTCCGGGGGCCGTCATGGCCCCCGTGCTCGCCGACCGTCTGGGGCTCGCGCCGGGCGACAAATTCAGGCTGGGGACGCAGGAGTTCACCCTGTCGGCGGTGATCCTGCGCGAGCCCGATGACGCGGGTGACGGTTTCGGCCTTGGTCCGCGCACGCTGGTGCGCACCGCCGATCTGGAGGGCAGCGGCCTGCTCGCCCCCGGCTCGCTCTACGAGAGCGAGTACCGCCTGCTGCTGCCGCCCGGCAGCGATCTCGATGCGCTGAAAACCGAGGCGGCGGAGCGCTACCGCGAGGGCGGCATCCGCTGGCGCGACTCGCGCAACGGCGCGCCGGGCATCGCCCGCTTCGTCGAGCGGCTGGGGCGGTTCCTCGTGCTCGTCGGCTTGTCGGGGCTGGCGGTGGGTGGCATCGGCGTCTCGGCCGCCGTGCGCGCCTACCTCGCGCGCAAGACCTCGGTCATCGCCACGCTGCGCACGCTTGGGGCGTCGCGCAACACGATCTTCCTCACATATTTCCTGCAGATCGGCGCGCTGTCGCTGGTCGGCATCGCGCTCGGACTGGTGCTTGGCGCGGGCATTCCGCTGCTCTTCGGCCCGCTGATCGCCAGCGCCTTGCCGGTGCCGATCAACATCACGCTCTACCCGGCCCCTCTGGCCGAGGCAGCGCTCTACGGTGTGCTGACTGCGTTGCTCTTCACCCTCTGGCCGCTCGCCCGCACCGAGGAGGTGCGCGCCGCCACGCTGTTCCGCGACGCGCTCGACAGCGCGCGCGGCCTGCCGGCCAAACGCTACGTCTTCGCCACGCTGGCGCTGCTGCTGATGCTGGTGGGGGCGGCGACGCTGTTCTCGGGGGACCGCAAGATCACCCTCTGGACCGCGGCGGGGCTCATTGGCGCGCTGATCATCCTGACCTTCGCCGCCACCGGCATCCGCTGGCTGGCACAGCGCGCCGCGCCGCTCTCGCGCGGGCGCCCGGCGCTGCGGTGGGCGCTCTCGGCCATTGGCGGCCCGCGGGAGACCGCGGCCTCGGTGGTGCTGTCGCTGGGACTGGGGCTGACGGTGCTGGCCGCCATCGGCCAGATCGACGGCAACCTGCGCGCCTCGATCTCGCGTGACCTGCCCGAAGTGGCGCCTTCGTATTTCTTCGTCGACATCCAGCCGGATCAGATCGACGGCTTCAGGGCGCGGCTCGCGGGCGATCCCGCCGTCAGCCGCGTCGACACCGCCCCGATGCTGCGCGGCGTGCTCACCCTGATCAACGGGCGCGACGCGCGTGAGGTGGCGGGCGGGCACTGGGTCGTGCGCGGCGATCGCGGCATCACCTATGCGGCGCAGCCGGACGAGCGGACCAAGGTGACCGCCGGCGAATGGTGGCCCGAGGACTATTCCGGCCCGCCGCAGGTCAGCTTTGCCGCCGAGGAGGCCGAGGAAATTGGCCTGAAGCTCGGCGACGAGATCACCCTCAATATCCTCGGCCGCGACATTGCCGCGACGATCACCAGCTTCCGCGAGGTGGATTTCTCCACCGCCGGGATCGGCTTCGTCATGTCGCTGAACCCCACGGCTCTTGCCGGGGCGCCGCACACCTGGATCTCCACGGTCTATGCCGAGCCGCAGGCCGAGGCGGCAATCCTGCGCGACCTCGCGAACGCCTATCCCAACATCACGGCGATCCGCGTGCGCGACGCCATCGACCGGGTCTCGGAACTGCTCGAAGGCGTGGCGGGCGCGATCCGCTGGGGCGCAGCGGCGACGCTGCTCACCGGCTTCCTGGTGCTTATCGGCGCGGCCTCGGCCGGCGAGGCGGCGCGCAGCTACGAGGCGGCGGTGCTGAAGACCCTCGGTGCCTCGCGCGCGCGCATCCTGCAGAGCTTCGCCCTGCGCTCGGCGCTGCTGGGCGCGGCGGCGGGCGTGGTGGCGCTGGTTGCGGGGATTCTCGCGGGCTGGGCGGTGAGCCACTTCCTCATGGAGACCGAGTTCGACGTGATGTGGGGCTCCGCCCTCGGGATCATCTTCGGCGGGGCGCTGGCGACATTGCTGGCCGGGCTCGGCTTTGCCTGGCGGCCGCTGTCGGCAAGACCCGCCCGGGTTTTGCGCGCGCGCGAATAGTCGTCTTGATCCTTGCGTCAGGGGCTGGCAGGTCTGACCTGACCCCTGGCTGCAAAGGACGGACCTCCCCCATGACCGATTCCCTGCCGATGCCGATCTCGGCCCCGATCACCCCGGCGCAGCGGACCAGCATTCTCAACCTGCTGCGCCGCGCCGCCCGGGCCGAGATCCTGCCCCGCTTCCGTGCGCTCGACCCTTCGGAGATCTCGGAAAAGACCGGGCGGCAGGACCTGGTGACCGCCGCCGACAAGGGCGCAGAGGCGATGATCGCCCGCGGGCTGCAGCGCATGTATCCGCATGCGCTGATCGTCGGCGAGGAGGCGGTGGCCGAGCATCCGGAGATACGGGACAAGATCGGCGATGCGGAGCTGGCCTTCACCATCGACCCGGTGGACGGCACCTGGAACTACGCGCATGGGCTCGCCACCTTTGGCATCATCCTCTCGGCGACGCGCTTCGGCGTGCCGGTCTTCGGGATGATCTACGATCCGATCATGGACGACGTGGTGATCGCCGAGACCGGCGGCCCCGCCGAGATGTTCCTGCCCAAGCGCCGGCTCACCCGCCGCCTCGGCGTCTCGCCGGGCGGACAGCTCTCGGAGCTGCAGGGCTTCATTCCCTTCTACCTGCTGCCCGAGGAGAAACGCTCCGAGGTCGGCGCGGCGCTGCCGCTCTTCGAGCGCAGCCACACGCTGCGCTGCTCGGCACATGAATTTCGCCTCTTCGCGCAGGGCTCGGTGGATTTCCATTTCTCCGCCCGGCTGACGCCCTGGGACCACGCCGCAGGCGCGCTGATCGCCAAGTGTGCCGGCGGCCACGTGGCGATGCTCGACGGGTCGGAGTATAACGCCAAGCTGCGCGATGGCGTGCTGCTCTGTGCCTCGAACAAGGAAACCTGGGAGCGCATCCGAGACGCCTTTGCCTTCCTTCTGGAGCCGCCCGCCGAGGGCTGACGTGGGCGTCAGAAGCGGAAAGGGCGGGACTGATGTCCCGCCCTTTTGCGTTGAAAGCCTTCGGCTTGCTTCCGGCGGGGAGTTTTCATCTAGACGAAGGAGAACGTCTGTCCTTCGTCTAGACATAAATACTCCGGGGAGCGCGAGGGGCTGGCCTCTCGCTTGCTACTCCGCCGCCTCGGCGTAGTCGCTCATCGGCGGGCAGGTGCAGGTCAGGTTGCGGTCGCCCCAGACGTTGTCGACGCGGTTGACCGGCGGCCAGTACTTGTCGACCCGGAAGGCACCCGGGGGGAAGCAGCCCTGCTCGCGGGTGTAGGGCCGGTCCCAGTCGCGCACGAGGTCTTCCATCGTGTGCGGCGCGTGCTTCAGCGGATTGTTCTCGGCATCCGTCTCGCCCTCTTCGATCGCGCGGATCTCCTCGCGGATCGCCAGCATGGCGTCGCAGAAGCGGTCGAGCTCGGCCTTGGTCTCGGATTCCGTCGGTTCGATCATCAGCGTGCCCGCGACCGGGAAGCTCATGGTCGGCGCGTGGAAGCCGCAGTCGATCAGCCGCTTGGCCACGTCGTCAACGGTCACCCCGGCGCTGTCGCCGAAGGGCCGGATGTCGATGATGCACTCATGCGCGACGCGGCCCTCATGGCCGGTGTAGAGCACCTCATAAGCCCCGGTGAGGCGGGTCGCGATGTAGTTGGCGTTCAGGATCGCCACGCGGGTCGCCTGCGTGAGCCCGGCGCCGCCCATCATCTGGATGTAGCCCCAGGAGATCGGCAGCAGCGAGGGCGAGCCGTAGGGCGCGGCCGACACCGGCCCGGCGATGCCGTCCTCGAGCGGATGCGCGGGCAGGTGCGGCACCAGGTGCTCCTTGACGCCGATCGGGCCCATGCCGGGGCCGCCGCCGCCATGCGGGATGCAGAAGGTCTTGTGCAGGTTGAGGTGGCTGACGTCGCCGCCGAGATCGCCGGGGCGCGAGAGACCCACCATGGCGTTCATGTTGGCGCCGTCGATATAGACCTGGCCGCCGTGCTCATGGGTGATCGCGCAGACGTCGCGTACCGTCTCCTCGAAGACGCCGTGGGTCGACGGGTAGGTGATCATGCAGGCGGCCAGCGTGTCGCTGTACTGTTCGGCCTTGGCGCGGAAGTCCACGAGGTCGATCGAGCCCTTCTCGTCGCATTTCACCGGTACGACCTTCCAGCCGACCATCTGCGCCGAGGCGGGGTTGGTGCCATGCGCGTTGACCGGGATCAGGCAGACGTTGCGCTGGCCCTCGCCGCGCTCGCGCTGCCACGACGCGATGGTCAGCAGGCCCGCGTATTCGCCCTGCGCGCCGGAGTTCGGCTGCATGGTGAAGGCGTCATAGCCGGTGACCTGGCAGAGCTTGTCCGACAGGTCGTCGATCATCTGCTTGTAGCCGAGCGCCTGGTCCTCGGGGACGTAGGGGTGCAGCCCGGCGAACTCGGGCCAGCTCACCGGCATCATCTCGGCGGCGGCGTTGAGCTTCATGGTGCAGGAGCCGAGCGGGATCATTGCCCGGTCGAGCGCCAGGTCGCGGTCCGCGAGGCGGCGCATGTAGCGCATCATCTCGGTCTCGGCGCGATTCATGTGAAACACTTCGTGCGTCAGGTAGCTGCTGCTCCGCAGCGCGCTCTCGGGCAGACGGTAGCGCGGAGCGAAATCTTCGTCCTTGCGCAGCAGGCCGAAGGCACGCCAGACCGCCTCGATGGTGGCCGGGCGGGTGGTCTCGTCAAGGGTGATGCCGACGCGGGTCTCGCCGACCTTGCGCAGGTTGACGCCTTCCTTCACGGCGGCGCGCAGCACGCCCTGTTGCAGCAGGCCGACATCGACGGTGATCGTGTCGAAGAAGGTCTCGGGCTCGATCTTGAAGCCCGCCTCCTCCAGCCCGCGCGCCAGACGTTCGGTCTTGCGGTGGATGCGCTGCGCGATCGCCTTCAGCCCCTCGGGGCCGTGGAAGACCGCGTAGAAGCCCGCCATCACCGCCAGCAGCGCCTGCGCGGTGCAGACGTTCGAGGTCGCCTTCTCGCGGCGGATGTGCTGCTCGCGGGTCTGCAGCGCGAGCCTGTAGGCGCGGTTGCCGTGGCTGTCGATCGACACCCCGACGATGCGGCCCGGCATGTTGCGCTTGTAGGCGTCCTTGGTGGCCATATAGGCGGCGTGCGGGCCGCCGTAGCCGAGCGGCACGCCGAAGCGCTGGGTCGAGCCCACGGCGATGTCGGCGCCCATCGCGCCCGGCTCCTTCAGCAGGCAGAGCGCCATCGGGTCGGCGGCGACGATGCCGATCGCCTTGGCGGCGTGCAGCGCCTCCATCTCGGCGGTGAGGTCACGCACGTGGCCATGGGTGCCGGGGTACTGGAAGATCGCGCCGAAGACCTTGTCGGCCTCGAGGGCGTCGGGGCTGGCGACGATGATCTCGATGTTCAGCGGCGCGGCGCGGGTCTTCATCACCGCGATGTTCTGCGGGTGGCAGTTCTCGTCGACGAAGAAGGCGGTTGCCTTCGACTTCGCCACGCGCTGCGCCATGGTCATCGCCTCGGCGCAGGCGGTGGCCTCGTCGAGCAGCGAGGCGTTGGCGATCTCGAGACCGGTCAGGTCCGACACCATGGTCTGGTAGTTCAGCAGCGCCTCGAGACGGCCCTGCGAGATCTCGGGCTGGTAGGGCGTATAGGCCGTGTACCAGGCAGGATTCTCGAAAATATTGCGCTGGATCGCGGGCGGCGTCACCGTGCCGTGGTAGCCCTGGCCGATCAGCGAGGTCAGAACCTTGTTCTTCTTGGCGACCTCGCGCATGTGCCAGAGCATCTCGCGCTCGGACATGGGCTTGCCCAGCTCCAGCGCGGCCGCCTGGCGGATGCCGGCGGGCACGGTCTGCTTGATCAGCGCGTCGAGGTCCTTGACCCCCAGCACCTCGAACATATCCGCCATCTCCTTGGGCGAGGGCCCGATGTGGCGGCGGTTGGCAAAGTCATACGGCAGGTAGTCGGTGGGGGTGAAGGCCATGTGGTTCCGTCCCGAAACAGCAGGTTCAGCAGGAGAGAGGGGGCAAGGCGCGGCCCTGCCCCTTTCATCTTTCTTCAAATACTCACCGGCCCGGCAGCGCCGCAATGGCGGCGCCGGGCAGGGGATCAGCCGATGAAGTTCTTGTAGGCGGCTTCGTCCATGTAATCGTCGAGCGCCGAGAGGTCCTCGATCTTCATCTTGAAGAACCAGGCCTCGCCCTCGGGGTCGTCGTTGACCTTGGACGGCTCGTCGGCGAGCGGGCTGTTCACCTCGACGATCTCGCCGTCGAGCGGGGCGAGGATGTCGGAGGCGGCCTTGACCGACTCGATCACCACGACCTCATCATCCTTGCTGACCGTGGTGCCCTCTTCGGGCAGTTCCACGAACACCACGTCGCCCAGCTGTTCGGCTGCATGGGTGGTGATGCCGACGACGACGACGTCGCCCTCGACGCGGAGCCATTCGTGCTCTTCGGTAAATTTCATCGTGCTGTCCCTGTCTGTCTCAGCGTTTGTAGGTCTGGGTCACGAAGGGCATCTCGGCCACTTCGACGGCGAGGCGCTTGCCGCGCACCTCGCCGAATAGCTTGGTGCCCGGCGCGGCGTGGTCAATATCGACGAAGCCCATGGCGACCGGCGTGCCGGTGGTCGGGCCGAAACCGCCCGAGGTGACACGGCCGATCGGCGCGCCGCCCTCGGCCTTGGCGAAGATCTCCACGCCTTCGCGCATCGGCGCCCGGCCTTCGGGGCGCAGGCCGACGCGCGCTCGGGACGCGCCAGTGTCGAACTCGGCGAGGATCTTCTCGGCACCGGGGAAGCCGCCCTCGCGCGCCCCGCCATTGCGGCGGATCTTCTGGATCGCCCAGGTCAGCGCCGCCTCGACCGGCGTGGTGGTGGTGTCGATGTCGTGGCCGTAGAGGCAGAGCCCGGCCTCGAGCCGCAGCGAGTCGCGGGCGCCAAGGCCGATGGGTTCCACATCGTCATGCGCCAGCAGCGCGCGGGCCAGATCGACCGCCTGCTCTTCGGGCACCGAGATCTCGAAGCCGTCCTCACCGGTGTAGCCCGAGCGCGAGACCCAGCACTCTGCACCGGCAAGCTCGACCGTGGCCACATCCATGAAGCGCATCTCGCGCACCGCGGGGTTGAGCCCGGCCAGAACGTCCTCGGCCGCCGGCCCCTGCAGCGCCAGAAGCGCGCGGTCGCCGAGCAGCCGGGGCGTCACGCCCTTCGGCTCCAGCCCGGCGCGCATCAGCGCCATGTCCTCGGTCTTGCAGGCGGCGTTGACCACGACAAACAGGTGATCGCCGCGGTTGGCAATCATCAGGTCGTCCTCGATGCCACCGGCGTCATTGGTGAAAAAGCCGTAGCGCTGGCGGTTCTCGGCCAGCCCGGCGATGTTCACCGGCACCAGCGATTCAAGCGCCAGCGCGATGCTCTCCACGCTCTCGCCGGACAGGATGACCTGCCCCATGTGGCTGACGTCGAAGAGCCCGGCCTTCTCGCGGGTGTGGAGGTGTTCCTTGAGCACCCCGAGCTTGTATTGCACCGGCATCTCGTAGCCGGCGAAGGGCACCATCTTGGCGCCCAGCTCGATGTGCAGATCATGTAGTGGCGTGCGTTTCAGCTCGTCCATGCGCTCCCCGATCCTCTCGGCCCGGAATGGCGCAGAGCCCCCGGACATTTCCTACGCGGATCCCCTCCGCGCCCGAAATGCCCCCTCTGTCCTTTCGCCTGAGATCGTTATCCCTTCGGCGGGCGCTTACCGCGCCTCTCTCCAGAGTTTTTCGTGCCGCGAAGGTCCTGTGGCCTGAGAGTTTCCGGGGCGGTTGCTCCTTCGGCACCGGCAAGGCCGGTTCTCCCATCGCGATGGGGGTGAAACTATTATACTTGCGCGACCGCCGCAAGATCGCTCGGGCGGCGAGGGATGGAACAGGCCTTGCCCGGGACCAGGATGTCGATCAGCGGGGCATTGTCGCAAACCAGCGCATCGAGGGTGATCGGGTCGAGCGAGGCATAGAAGGCGTTGGCGGCCTCGGTCAGGGCGAGTCGCAGTCGACAGGCCTCGGTGAGCGGGCAGGTGTTGTCGGCATCGGCGAAGCATTCGGCCAGCGGCACCGGGGATTCGAGCGTCCGGAAGACCTCGCCGATCTGGATCTGGTCGGCCGGGCGCGCCAGTTCCAGCCCGCCGTTGCGACCGCGATGGGTGCTGAGGAAACCCAGCTGCGCCAATTGGTTGATGACCTGCGCCAGATGGTTTTCCGAGGCGTTGCAGCATTTGGCGATTTCGGCTTTGGTCACCAGACGACCGGTGTTTGCCGCGCAATGCATTAGGACGCGGATCGCGATATTCGTTCTCTTGGTCACGCGCACGGGAAATGTCCTCGCTTTGAATGATTGCCGGGTTAAATACAGGGTTCGGTCAAAGGCTGGTTTGACACATATCAATCGGGTGAAAGAAAAAGCGCGAAATGAGCACATCTTATTTCTTCGGTTATGGGTCTCTCGTCAACCGCCGGACGCATGGGTTCGCGCCGGCGCATCGGGCCTCGGCCTCGGGCTGGCGCCGGGTCTGGGCGCAGGTGCCCGGGCGGCCGGTGTCGCTGCTGACGGTGGTGCGAGATGCCTCCTGCGAGATCGACGGGCTGATCGCCCCGGTGGACGCCGACGGCTGGGCGGCGCTCGACCTGCGCGAGGCCTGCTACGATCGCACCGATGCGCTGCGCGACGTGCGCCATCCCGCCGAGACGGTGGATGAACTGGCGATCTACGTGGTGCCCGAGGCCGATCGCCTGTCGCCGGACGCGGAACACCCGGTGCTGCTGAGCTATCTCGACGTGGTGCTGCAGGGCTATCTCGGCGAGTTCGGCAAGGAGGGAGCGGAGCGCTTCATCGCCACCACCGCAAATTGGGATGCGCCGATCCTGAACGACCGCGCTGCGCCGCAATATCCCCGCGACCAGAGCCTGACCGACGCCGAACGCGCCTTTGTCGACGCCGCCCTCTCCGACCTGGGTGCAAGGATCCTCGCGGGATGACGCCGCGCTGGCTCCTGCTGCTCTACCGCATCTCGAAGCGGCTCGGGGTGCGGGTGCTGATGGGGGCGATCATGGCGCTGCTCGCCGTGGCGCTGGCTCCGCTGTTCCAGCCGCTGATCCCCGACTGGATGAAGGACCGCTTCGGCGCGGACGCGGTCACGCCGATCCTGTCGATCCTCGCCACGACCATGCTGACGGTCACCACCTTTTCGCTCTCGGTCATGGTGCAGGCCTTTCAGTCGGCAGCGAGCCAGGCGACGCCGCGCGCCTACCGGCTGCACCTCGAGGACAGCACCGCTCAGACCGCGCTGGCGGCCTTTACCGGCACCTTTCTTTTCTCGCTGACGGCCCTCGTTCTGTTCAACGCCGGTCTCTATTCCGAGGAATCGGCGGTGGTGATCTTCTTCCTGACCATCGCCAGCATCGTCGCGGTGATCGCGGCCATGCTGCGCTGGATCGGGCATCTGAGCGTCATGGGCAGCATGGACCACACGCTGGAGCGGGTCGTGGAAAGCGCGCTGCCGCCACTGGAGCGGGCGATGGCCAAACCCTCGCTCGGCGCGGCACGGCCCGAACATGCGCTGCCGTCGGACGCGATCGAGGTGCCGGCGACCACCGCGGGCTATGTGCAATACATCAACCTCGAGGCGCTGGAGGAAAAGCTGGCAGCCTCCGAGGCGGTGTTTCGCGTGATCGCCCATCCCGGCGCGCATCTCGTGCCGGGGATGCCGCTGGGGCTGGTCGCTGGAGGCCACGTGCCCCCCGAAGACATCGCCGAATGCTTCACCCTCGGTGCGGCGCGCACCATGGAGCAGGACGCCCGCTACGGGGTCATGGTGATGAACGAGGTCGCCATCCGTGCTCTTTCACCGGCGGTCAACGATCCGGGCACGGCGATCGACGTGGTGCAGCGGCTGGAGCGGATGCTGATGGGGCTCGGCTGTCCCGAAGAGGCGCCACCAGACTTCCCGCATGTGCAGATGGCGCCGCTCAATCCGGCGCATCTGCTGGAGGACGGCTTCTATCCGCTGATCCGCGACGGCGCGGCGCGTCCGGAGGTGATCTCTTGCGTGCTCTCGGCGATGAAGGTGCTGAGGCGGGCGGAGTGGCCCGCGCTGGCCGAGGCGGCGGAGGTCACGCGGGACTACACCTTTGCCCACGCCGAGGCGGCGCTGGAGGTCGAGGCCGACCGGCGCTGGCTGGAGGCGAAACGGGAGGAGGGCTGACCCGCTCTTGAGCGTGCAACGGGAGCGGGCTTGCGCGATGAAGCAAGAATGAAAAAGGCGGGCCTGAATGGCCCGCCTTTCGCAATCCGATGGAGCGGCGCTTACTTCGCCAGTTCTTTCGCCGGGATCTTCTCCAGCAACGGCAGCACGTCGGCCATCTCCGGCCCGCGCTCGAGCCCGGTGAGCGCCTTGCGCAGCGGCATGAAGAGCCCCTTGCCCTTGCGGCCCGTGGCCTCCTTCACGGCCTTGGTCCACTCGCCCCAGGTCTCCTGCGTATAGGGAGCCTCGGGCAGCAGCGCCATCGCCTCGGCGATGAACTCGCGGTCCTCGTCGGCGATCAGCGGCTCGGCACCGTCACGGAACAGGTGCCACCAGCCGGCGATCTCCTTGCGGGTCACGATGTTCTCGCGCGCCACGTTCCAGAAGGCTTCCTGCTTGCCCTCGGGCACGCCGATGGCGGTCAGTTCCTCGGCCACGGCGGCCAGCGGCAGCTGGTGCAGCTTGCGCGCGGTCAGCGGGTAGAGGTCCTGCTCGTCGAACTTCGTCGGGGCCGAGCCGAACTGGCTCAGCTCGAAGCCGTCGGCGATCTCGTCCAGCGACAGGCGCAGTTCCACCGGCTGGCTGGAGCCCAGTCGGGCCATCAGCGACAGCAGCGCCTCGGGCTCGACACCCGCCTCGCGCAGGTCGCGGATCGACAGCACGCCGAGGCGCTTCGACAGCGACTCGCCCTGCGGTCCGGTGAGCAGCGAGTGGTGCGCAAAGCCCGGCGCGGTGCCGCCGAGTGCCTCGATGATCTGGATCTGCGTCGCGGTGTTGGTCACGTGGTCCGAGCCGCGCACGATGTTCGTCACGCCCATGTCCATGTCGTCGACCACCGAGGCCAGCGTGTAGAGGATCTGCCCGTCGCCGCGGATCAGCACCGGGTCCGAGACCGAGGCGGCGTCGATCGAGATCGGGCCGAGGATGCCGTCGGTCCAGTCGATGCGCTGCTGGTCGAGCTTGAAGCGCCAGACGCCATTGCCGCGCTCTGCGCGCAGGGCGTCCTTCTCGGCCTCGGAAAGCTCCAGCGCGGCGCGGTCGTAGACCGGCGGCTTGCCCATGTTGAGCAGCTTCTTGCGCTTGAGGTCGAGCTCGGTCGGCGTCTCGAAGGCCTCGTAGAAGCGGCCCATGGCGCGCAGTTCATCGGCGGCGGCATGGTAGCGGTCGAGCCGCGCGCTCTGTCGCTCCGTCTTGTCCCAGTGCAGACCGAGCCATTCGAGGTCGCGCTTGATGCCGTCGACGTATTCTTCCTTGCTGCGCTCGGCATCGGTGTCATCGATGCGCAGGATGAAGGTGCCGCCGGCCTTGCGCGCGATCAGGTAGTTGAACAGCGCGGTGCGGAGGTTGCCCACATGGATGTGACCGGTGGGCGACGGTGCGAAACGGGTGGTGGTCATGCTAGCCTCCTGCATACGCGGGTGGCAATTTCACAAGCGCGGCGGTTTGTCCAGTTCGCGGCCCTTGGCGAGGTGCCGAACCCGTGTATTCTCCGCCTTATGAGAGACATTCTGACCGTCACGCTCAACCCCGCGCTCGATCTGTCGACCACCGCCGACCGCGTGGTCGCCGGTCCGAAGCTGCGTTGCGACACGCCCGGCGTCGATCCGGGTGGCGGCGGCATCAACGTCGCGCGCGTGGCAGCTGAGCTTGGCGGCCCGGCGCGCGCCTTCCTTGCGCTGGGTGGGCCGACGGGCATGCGGCTCGAGGCGGCGCTGGCCGAGCTGGGCCTGCCGATGGTGCGGATGCGCGCGCCCGGAGAGACCCGCGAGAGCCTTGCGGTGCATGACCGGCACAGTGGCGAGCAATACCGCTTCGTCATGCCCGGCCCAGCGTGGAGCGAGGGCGATGTCATGGATGCGCTCACCTCCATCGCCAGCACCGTGCACGCGGGTGGTATCGTGGTGCTGAGCGGCAGCCAGCCGCCGGGGGTTCCCGACGATTTCCCGGTGGAACTGGCCAAGGCGCTGCAAGGCAGGGGCGCGGAGCTGATCGTCGACACCTCGGGGCCGGTGCTCGAGCTGCTGGCACGGGGCACCGATCCCGCGCCGGCGGTGCTGCGCATGGACAGTCTCGAGGCCGAGGAGCTTGCTGGCCGACCGCTGATGACCCGCCTCGACTCGGCCCGCTTCGCCGCGGAACTGGTGGCGCGCGGGGCGGCGGAGCGGGTGATCCTCGCACGCGGGGCCGATGGCTCGGTCATGGCGGGGCCGGACGGGCTCTGGCAGGTCAGCGCGGCGAAGGTCTCGGTGCTCTCGGCTGTGGGGGCGGGCGACAGCTTCGTCGGCGCCTATGCCTTCGGGATCTCTGCGGGGTTGAGCGCGCCCGAGTCGCTGGCACTCGGTGCGGCGGCCGCCAGTGCCACGGTGACCACGCCCGGCACCACGCTCTGCACCCGGGCCATGGTGCAGCGGCTGCTCGGCGAATGCGGGGCGAGCGAGATCCGGACATGACCGCGCAGACGATTGTCTGACGCGCGGGTCATCGCCTCGATCGCCTGCGCTCCCTGACCCCCGACCTGAGAGAAATGGCCGGGGCGGAGAGAGGCGGTCCGGCGACCGCGGCGTGTTTCAGACGATGCAGCTGCAGCCGCACCATGGTCTGGTTCAATAGGATATAGGCGATCTCGCCAAAAGTGACAGGGTCGGTGAAGTCGCCGGTGCGCTTCGTCTCCAGCGGGTCGTAGGGAAAGTTGAGGATGCAGTTGCACGACAGCTCCAGCGCCGCGTCGCCCTGCGCGCGTTAAGCAAAGACGCTGGCGTATTCGCGGGGGCTGCGGACGGGGCTGCGGCCACTCCTCTTAACGATGTGCAAATACGCGGATGTGACTGTGCGAGGGGCCGCCTGAACTGGCCGGATGGAACGGCGGGGCTATGCTTTCGCACACCACATCAGGAGAGGAAGACGACAATGGAAAAGGACAAGATCACGCGCCGCACGGCGCTGACCTGCGCCGCGGCGCTTCCGATTGCCGCCGGTCTCGGCGGGGTTGCCCCGGCCCGGGCGCAGGAAGCGCTGGGGCCGCAGGTGCCCCGTGTCTACCGCGTGCCGCTGGGTGACTTCGAGGTCACCGCGATGATGGCCGGCACCCGCACCGTGCCGGACCCGCATGGCACCTTCGGGATCAACGCCAGCGACGAAGACTTTGCCGAGGTCTCCGAGGCGGCCAATATCCCCACCGACAAGGCGCAGTTCTTCTTCACCCCGACGCTGGTGAATACCGGCAGCGCGCTCATCCTGTTCGACACCGGGCTCGACCCGGCGGGCATCGTGGCCGCGGTCGAGGCGGCGGGCTACGCGGCAGAGGACGTGAGCCACGTGGTGATCACCCACATGCACGGCGACCATATCGGCGGGCTCTCGGACGGCGGCACGCCGACCTTTGCCAATGCAGAGCTGCTGACCGGGCAGGAGGAATGGGATCACTGGTCCGCCGCGGGCAACGAAACCTTCGAGGGCAAGGTGCGGCCGCTGGAGGAGAGCTTCAGCTTCCTCACCAACGGCGGGCAGGTGGCGCCGGGGATCAGCGCAGTTCTGGCACCGGGGCACACGCCGGGCCACATGTGCTTCATGCTCGAGAGCGGCGGGCAGAAGCTGATGCTGACCGCCGATCTTGCCAATCACTACGTCTGGTCCGTGGGCAAGCCCGACTGGGAAGTGCGCTTCGATATGGACAAACAGCTCGCCGCCTCGTCGCGCCGCAAGATCCTCGGCACGCTGGCCGAGGAGAAGATCCCCTTCATCGGTTACCACATGCCCTTCCCGGCACTGGGCTATGTCGAGGCGGATGGCGACGGCTTCCGCTACATGCCGCACAGCTATCAGCTTCTGATGAGCTGACCGTGATGGCCTTGGCCTGCGCGATCTTGGCGCGCAGGTCTCGACGGAAGAGATTTCAGCGGAAGGCGGGCCCGTGCGCCCAGATGGTCAGCGAGTGGCGCTCGCCATCGGTGACCGGGGTCACCCGATGCAGCATGTACGACGGAAAGAGCGTGGCGGTGCCGCGCTCTTTTCTTGCAGTGACGATATGGTTCGACGGCATGAGCTCCAGCGCGCCGCCCTCGTAGGCGTCCTCGTCGGAAAGCTGTACGACCATGGTCAGCTTGCGGCGCGAGGCGAGACGGCCCTCGCCGATGTCCGAATGCCAGTCGAAATGCCCCTCGCGCTCGGCTCCGTAGCGGGCCACCTGGGCGCTCTCGTCGAAGGCGTCGAGCGCGAAGTCGTAGGCGCTGCGGTTGGCGTCGCGCACCAGCTCGATGATCCGGTCCATGACCCAGCCTGTATCTTCCACGTCATCCAGCCACACCAGATCGGCACGGCGCAGGTTGTGCGCGCGCTGCTGGCCCACGAGACGCGCGTCCGAGGCCTCGGCATTGCGCGCGATCTCGATGAGCCGCGTGCAGTCGGTCTCGGAAAAGGCCTGGGGGATGCTGTGGACGGTGATCATGCGACTCTCCTGGAAGCGGAGCGCGCAGCTAAGGGCGGGGCGGGGGAAAATCTGCGCCGTTTGCGACATGAAGTTCGAAAAACGACCTGTCTTTGCGGCAATGTCGGAGGCGGCATTGGTCCGTTCCGCAAGGCGCGTGCTTACCCCTTTTGCAGCGCTGCCGGACGGGCCATATCTCCTGCATGACAGCTCCAGATCTCGCCGCCTTCGAGACCATGGCCCGCGCCGCGGTCGACGCCCTTCCCGCGCCCTTCCATGCGGCCGCCGCCGAGGTGGTGCTGCGCGTCGAAGACTGGCCGCCGGATGAGATTCTCGACGAAATGGAGATCGACGACCCGCTCGATCTCACGGGTCTCTACGAGGGCATTCCGATGACCGAGAAGTCCTCGAGCTGGCCCTCGCCCTATCCCGATACCGTGTGGCTGTTCCGCGAGCCAATCCTGCAGGAATGGCGCGAGCGGGACGACGTGACGCTCGAAGAGCTGGTTACCCACGTCACGGTGCACGAATTCGCCCATCACTTCGGCTGGTCCGACGATGACATCGCCAGCATTGATCGCTGGTGGGAGTGAGGTGGTCTAGACGGTGACGCCGCTCTCCCGCAGCAGGGCGCGCATTCGTTCGACAAAGCGCTCGGCGCCCAGTTCGCCCTCTGCGGTCCGCTTCGCAGCGGCCCCGAGTCGCTGGCGCAGAGCGGGATCGTCGATGAGCGTGGTCAGCGCCTCTTCCACCGCGCCTGCCCGCGCCACGTCCACCTGCAGCCCGTTCTCGCGGTGCTGCACGTAGCCGGCCGAGCCGGCGTCGGTCGAGATCACCGGCACGCAGCCGTAGGCCATGGATTCCACCGGCGCGAAACCGAGCGGTTCGCGTACCGAGGGCAGGATGCAGATATCGGCCTGACGGTAGAGCTCGGACATCTGCTTGAAGGGTACGTTGGCGTGCAGATCGAGCCACGGCTCTGCGGCGACCACCGCTTCCAGCGCGGCGATCTGTGCGGCATTTTCCTTGGGATCGCCCGTGGTGCCTGCCAGCAAGAGCCGCACCTTGCCCGCCCGGCCCTGCGCCCGCAGCGCGTCGATCACCATGCCGTGGTTCTTGCGCGGGTTGTAGAGCTTGGCGACGCAGAGCACGGTCACCGGGCCTTCGCCCTGCCGCTCCGGAAGGTCGGGGGCGGCCACGACGGGCCAGGGGATGTAGCGTGCGCCCTTGTCGGGACGTACCGCAGTGTCGAGCCCAAGTACGGGCGTCACCCGGCGCATCGGCAAGCCCTGGAACCGGCGGGTGAGCCGGCGCTTCAGCGGCTCGCGCCAATGGTAGGGGTTGAGGTCGTAGAACCACGCCGGGACACCATTGCGCCGGGCCAGCCGGGCCACGGCGCGGCGGTGCTGCGCGACATTGCGCAGGATCACCAGGTCGGGTTTCAGAGCCTCCCAGGCGGCGCCCAGCTCGGCCGGATCGACGTCATTCGGAAAGAGCCGCGGCGCGACGACGCTGTGATCCTCGGTATTGCCCCGACCGCCGCCCCAGACCGCCACATCGATCTCGGCGTCGTTCAGTGCCCGCGTGGCTTCCCAGAGGTTCGTATGAAACCTCTGAACGACAAAGAGGACCCGGGGCCGCACCGCGCTCACCCTTCGTCGCGCCAGCGGTTGGCGATGGGATAGCGCCGGTCGAGCCAGAAGGCCTTTTGCGACAGCCGCGCCCCGGGGGCGGACTGGAAGCGCTTGTATTCGGAGATGTAGAGCAGGTGCTCGACCTTCTTGGCGTCGGCCCGGTCATAGCCCGCGGCGATGCAATCGGCGATCGAGCCGTCGCGGTCCACGAGAATTTCGAGGATGCCGTCCAGCACCGGGTAGTCGGGCAGGCTGTCGCTGTCCTTCTGGTCCTCGCGCAGCTCGGCCGAAGGCGGCTTGGTGATGATCCTCTCGGGGATCACCTCGCCACCGGGGCCCATCATCCAGGGGCGCTGGTTCTCGTTGCGCCAGCGGCAGATGGCGAAGACGCGGGTCTTGTAGAGATCCTTGATCGGATTGTAGCCGCCCGCCATGTCGCCGTAGATCGTGGCGTAGCCGACCGAGACCTCGGATTTGTTCCCGGTGGTCAGCAGCATCTCCCCGAACTTGTTCGACAGCGCCATCAGCAGCAGACCGCGCAGGCGCGACTGGATGTTTTCCTCGGTGAGGTCGGCGGGCCGCCCCTCGAAGAGCGGCGCCAGAGTGTTGGTGATCGCGGCGCGGCCCTCGGCGATCGGCACGAAGTCGTAGTGACAGCCGAGGTTGGTGGCGCAGGCCTTGGCGTCCTCGAGCGAATGCTCGGAGGTGTATTCCGACGGCAGCATCACGCAGCGCACGTTCTCGGCTCCCAGAGCATCGGTGGCGATGGTCGCCACCAGCGCCGAGTCGATGCCGCCCGACATGCCCAGCAGCACCTTGCCGAAGCCGGTCTTGCGGCAATAGTCGCGCAGGGCCAGCACCATGGCGTGGTAGTCCTGCTCCATCTCGCTGGGGTGCTGGACAAACTCGCCATCCTCGGCGCGCCAGCCGTCAGCGGTGCGCACGAGGTCCACATGCGCGATGTCCTCCTCGAAGACCGGCAGCTGCAGCGCCGCCTGTCCGCCGGGGTTCAGCACGAAGGAGCCACCGTCGAAGATCTGGTCGTCCTGCCCGCCCACCATGTTGAGGTAGATCAGTGGCAGGCCGGTCTCGACGACCCGCGCCACCATCTTGTTGAGCCGGGTCTCGTGCTTGTTGCGACGGTAGGGTGAGCCGTTGGGCACCAGCAGGAACTCGGCGCCGGTCTCGGCGTGGGTCTCGGCCACGTCCTCGTACCAGGCGTCCTCGCAGATCGGCGAGCCGATGCGCACGTTGCCCACCGCATAGGGGCCGCCGATTGCGCCGCTGTCGAAGACCCGCACCTCGTCGAAGACGCCGTAGTTGGGCAGGTGATGCTTGAAGACATGGGTGACGATCCGCCCGTCGCGGCAGATCAGGTAGGCGTTGTAGAGCTCGGTGCCCTCGATCCACGGGCAGCCGATCGCCAGCGCCGGACCATCGGCACAGTCCTCCGCCAGCTTCCGCGCCACCTCCATGCAGTCCAGCGTGAAGGCGTGCTTCATCGGCAGGTCCTGCGCGTTGTAGCCGGCGATGAACATCTCGGGCAGGGCGACAAGCTGGGCACCGGCCTCGCGGCCCTTCTCCCAGGCGTCCTTCGCCTTGGCGGCATTGCCGGCAAGATCGCCCACGGTCGGGTTGAGCTGCGCGATGGTCAGGCGGAAACTGTCGGCCATGAGCCACATCCTTTTGGTCACATCCGCGTGCCCACATAGCAGAACCACGCCGGAGGGGAAGAAGCTGGCGGCAAAAGAGATTGTCAGCCAAGGGGGTGTTGTTTAGTTTCGCGACGGCAGCAGGGCCGATTTCAGGCCTATTCTCGGGGCAAAACAACAGGCATCCGGCAAGCGGCCGGCAGGGAAGGCGCATGAAGCTCTCAGGCAGAACCATCCTCACAGCGGCGGCGGTTGCGGCGCTGACCTATCCCGCCTTGGCGCAGGTCGAGGGCGGCGAGGTCCAGACCAAGCAATACGATGACGGCGGGGTCTACGAGGGCACCTTCCAGAATGGTCTGCAGCACGGCACCGGCACCTACCGGCTGCCCAATGGCTACGAGTACACCGGCGATTGGGCCGAGGGCGAGATTCGCGGGACAGGCGTCGCGCGCTTTCCCAACGGCTCGGTCTACGAGGGCCAGTTCGCCAAGGGCAAGCCCGAGGGTGTGGGCCGCATCGTCTTTGCCGACGGCGGCACCTACGAAGGGTCGTGGCTCGACGGCAAGATCACCGGCAAAGGTGTGATGCAATACGCCAACGGCATGCGCTACGAGGGTGCCTTCCGCAACGCGCTGCACCACGGGCGCGGCGTGATGACAGGCCCCAACGGCTATCGCTACGAGGGTGACTGGGTGAACGGCGTCAAGCAGGGCAACGCCGAGATCGCCTATCCCGACGGGTCGGTCTTCGAGGGCCGCGTCGCCAACGGCCTGCGCGACGGCCAGGGCAAGCTCACCATGCCCGACGGGCTGGTCTACGAGGGCACCTGGCGCGAGGGGCAGATCGACGGTGTCGGCACGCTCACGCAGCCCAACGGCGACGTCTATGAGGGCGAGCTGGTCGACGGTCGCCGCGAGGGGCAGGGCAAGGTCACCTATGCCAATGGTGACATCTACGAGGGCCAGTTCGACAACGACCAGCGCCAGGGCACCGGCGCCTTCATCGGTGAGGACGGCTACCGCTACGACGGTGACTGGGTCTCCGGCCAGATCGAGGGGCAGGGCAAGGTCACCTATCCCGACGGTTCGGTCTACGAGGGGGCCTTCCTCGGTGACCTGGCCAATGGCACCGGCAAGATCACCTATCCCGACAGCTCCACCTACGAGGGCGACTGGGTCGACGGGGTGATCGAGGGCCGCGGCGTGGCCCGCTATGCCAACGGTCTCGTCTACGAGGGCGACTTCAAGAATGCCCGCAATGACGGCCAGGGCGTGATGACCTACCCCGACGGCTACCGCTACGAGGGCGACTGGCAGGACGGCCAGCGCCATGGCGAAGGCGTGGCCACCTATCCCGACGGCACGGTCTACACCGGTGCCTTCCGCGACGGCCAGCGCCATGGACAGGGCACGATCACCATGCCCGACGGCTTCCGCTATGAAGGCGACTGGGCGAACGGCGAGATCGAGGGCGAGGGCGTGGCCACCTATGCCAACGGCGACGTCTACGAGGGCCATTTCGCCGACGGCAAGCGCCAGGGCGAGGGCACCATGCGCTATGCCACCGGCGAGCAGAGCACCGGCGAATGGGTCAATGGCGTGCTGACCACCGATACCCCGGTGCAGGACAGCGAGCGGCCAGAGGATGCCGCAGCAGAAGGCGCGGAGGCACCCGCCGATGAGCAGTTGCCCGCCGAGCCCGGTTCGCCGGATGAGGCGCCCGCCACCGAATAAGCTCGGAACATCCCGTCCCTGCTCGTGTTTTCCCCCAGGTAAGCCAATTGGGAGAACGAGTATGAGCAAGTTTCAGATCGGTGAAATCGTCCAGTGGAACTGGGGCGCGGGCACCGCCCGCGGCAAGATCGCAGGACGGTTCGAGCGCCGGGTCACGCGCGAAATCAAGGGCGATGAAATCACCCGCAACGGCTCCGGTGGCACGCCCGCCTTCCTGATCGAACAGGACGACGGCGGCCGCGTCCTGAAGCTCGAGAGCGAGCTGGAAAAGACCTGACCCATCGCGCCCGCCAGTCTCCCCGCCCGCTTCTTCTCTTTCCAAATACGCAGATCCTGCCCTCTCCGCCCGCGCAGCGTCGCGAATTGATCCGGGAGATCAGTCACCTGCCTCAGACAGGATGACCTTAGGGGAAATCCTCGCGTGCTCGCCAAGCCGCATGCTCAGACCGTTTCGCCCCTAGACATGCGGGCAAGGAAATCTTCGGCCTCGGCCAGCACGGTCTTGCGCTTCGCCTCGTCCATCCGGTCCCAGGTTCGGTACATGTTGCCCATGCGCGGGTTGTTCTCGAACCGCTCGCGGTGGCGCATCAGGAAGTGCCAGTAGAGCAGATTGAACGGGCAGGCCCCATCGCCGGTCTTCTGCTTCACGTCATAGGCGCAGTGCTTGCAGTGGTCCGACATGCGGTCAATGTAGGCCCCCGAGGAGACATAGGGCTTGGAAGCGATCACCCCGCCGTCGGCGAACTGGCTCATGCCCACGGTGTTGGGCGCCTCGACCCATTCATAGGCATCGGCGTAGACCGACAGGTACCACTCGTGCACCTCGGCCGGGTCGACGCCGGCGATCAGGGCGAAGTTGCCGGTCACCATCAGCCGTTGGATGTGGTGGGCATAGGCCTCGGCCGCAGTTTGTTCGACCGCTTTCGACAGGCAGCGCATCTTGGTCTCCGCCCCCCAGTAGAGCGGCGGCAGCTTGCGCTGCTGGTTCAGCCGGTTGCGGCGCGGGTAGTCCGGACCTTCGAGGAAATAGATGCCGCGCACGTATTCGCGCCAGCCGATGATCTGGCGGATGAAGCCCTCGACCGAGTTCAGCGGCGCGTCGCCCTTGCGGTAGGCCTCGGCGGCGGCCTCGCAGACCTCCAGCGGCGAGAGCAGTCCGAGGTTGATGTAGGGCGAGAGCAGCGCGTGGTTGAGGAACCTGTGGCCGTCGAGCATGGCATCTTGGTACGCGCCGAAGTCGGGCAGCGCGTGACGGATGAAATGCGCCAGCGCCCGCCGCGCCTGCCCCCGGTCGGTGGCAAAGGTGAAGGGACGCAGGGTGCCGAAGTTCTTCGCGAAACGCGCCTCGACGAGATCGAGCACCTCCTCGACCGTCTCGTCCGCAGTGAAGTTCATAGGGCCGCCGTGGGAGATGCCGTCGGGCGGCGGCTTGCGGTTCTCCGAATCGTAGTTCCACTCGCCGCCCTCGGGCTTGCCGCCGTCCATCAGCAGCCCGGTCTTGCGGCGCATCTCGCGATAGAAATACTCCATCCGCAGCGCCTTGCGGCCCTTCGCCCAGTCCTGAAACTCGGCGTGGGAGGCGAGAAACCGGTCGTCCTCCAGCAAGGTGACGTCGAACGGCGTCTCCCGCAGCGCCTCGATCAGCCGCCATTCGCCGGGCTCGGTCGCCAGCACCTTGTCAAAGCCGGTCTCCTCGGCGCGGCGCAGCAGCTCGCCGGGGATCGAGCCGGCATTCTCGGTGTCGTCGAGCTGGCTGTAGCGCACCTGCCAGCCGTCCTCGCGCAGGCGCACCGCGAACTTGCGCATGGCGGCGAAGATCAGCGCGATCTTCTTGGGGTGATGCGGGGCGTAGTCGGTTTCGGCGGCGACCTCGGCCATGACCACCACGTCGCTCGCCCTGTCGGCCTTGCGCAGCGCGATCAGCTCTTCGGACAGCTGGTCGCCCAGCACCAGCACGAGGCGGCTCACCAGGGCACCTCCTTGCCCGCCCAGTCGAAGAAACGCCCCGTGTGCTCCGGCCCGAGCCCATCCAGCACTTTGAGCAGGTTTCGCGCGGCCTCTTCCGGCGGCACCGCGGGATGGCGGCCGAGGTAGTCGGCGGTGAAGGGCGTGGCCACGGTGCCGGGGTGCAGCGCGACGCAGACGAGCTGGCGATGGGTGCGCGCCATCTCCACCGAGGCGCTGCGGATCATCTGGTTCAGCGCCGCCTTGGAGGCGCGGTAGGAATACCAGCCTCCGAGCCGGTTGTCGCCGATCGAGCCGACCCGGGCCGAGAGCGCGGCGAAGATTGCGGGGCGGTCGCGGGGCAGCAGGCGGCGGGCGTGTTTCAGCACCAGCGCAGGGCCGAGCGCGTTGAGCGCCATCTGCTGCAGGAACTGCTCGGGATCCAGCGCCTTCAGGGTCTTTTCCGGCTCCGAGCCGGGCAGGGCCAGCGCGCCGGTGGCGACGAAGATCAGCTCGAAGCTGCCCTCCAATGCGCCAAGGTGCTTGGCCAGCGACGCCTCGTCGGTCACGTCGAGCCCGTGGTCGCGCCGCGACAGGCCGACGACCTCGGTGCCGCGGGCGGCCAGAGCATCCCGCAGCGCGCTGCCGATGCCGCCGCTCGATCCGATGAGAAGTGCGCGTGATCCGTCTGCCGTCATGTCTGCCGAGATAGCGGGGCTTGGCGGGGCGGCAAGCGCGGCTCAGCCCAGCTCCAGCGTCGCCACCGCATGCAGGCCCGGGCCGGGAAGTGGGGCAGGGCCGCGATACATGCGGGCGGTGTGGAACATTGGCTCCAGGCCCATGTCGAGGCAATGCTCGGCCAGCGCGGCGGAGCCGGACGGAAGGTCGATCATCACCTGCTCATCGCCGCTGTGCTGCGCAGCGGCCTCGAGCAAGGCCCGGGCGACGTCCAGATCGGGTGCGCAGAGCGGGCCGATTTTCCATCCATCTCGGCAGCGGCGCAGGGTAAGGAAGCCGTCCGCCGCGCCGTTGCTGCGGTGCACCAGCGTATATCGGGTCTGTTCCGGTTCCAGCCAGGCAGCGCAGAAGGCGGGCTTGGCATAGCCGCAGGAGCGGCGTTCCATCTCGATCAGCAGCGGGTGATCCGCCGCCGAGGCCGAGGTCACGCCCTTGCCATGGCCGGCGCGCAGCGCGCCCGCATAGCGCTTGGTCTGCCCGGCCAGCACGAAGCCCGACTTGCGGTAGTTCTCCTGCTGCGCCGGCACCCCGTCGAGTCCGACGGTGCGCTCGCCCGCGTGTTTCAGCGCGTGCAGCCAGAGCGCATGGGCGATGCCCTGTCCGCGATAGGCCGGGGCGCAGAGGTAAAGTCCGAGAAAGGCGAGGCTGTCGGTGTGGTTCACCACCGAGATGGCCGCCGCCATGTTGCCGCCCAGTTCGGCGCAGAAGAAGCCCTCGGGGTCGGTGTCGTAGAAAACGTCGAGGTCTTCCAATCCCGGGTTCCAGCCTTCCTCGGCTGCCCAGTCGAGCGCCCGGTCCAGGTCGGCCCGGGTCATGGTCCGCAGCATCATGGCCGCAGGGCGTCGCGCAGGGTCTGCGGCGGCGGCGGCGCCTCGCGCAGATCGAGCGACGACAGCAGGTCGAGCAAGTGGCCTTTCATCATCTCCTCCGCCGTGGCGCCGTCGCCCCGTTCCAGGGCGTTGAGCAGCGCCTCGTGCGCATGAGTTTCGCACATTGCCTTGGGTCTGCGCCAGTAAAGAGCGATGACCAGAGAAGATCTTGCGATCAGCTGGGTGATGAACTCGGCGATGGTGGACTGGTCGGCGATGTGCGCGATCTCGATGTGGAACTCGCCCGAGAGCCGCAGCGCGGTGCCGAAATCGCCGCGGTCGAGCGCCGCGTGCTCGGCCTTGTTGTGGGCGCGCAGCCGGGCGATTCCCTCCGGGGTAATGCGCTCGGCGGCCGAGCGGGCGGTGCGCGGCTCCAGCAGGGCGCGGGCCTCGAAGACCTCGCGCGCCTCGCGGATCGACGGCTCGGCGACGAAAGCCCCGCGGTTTGGCTCGATGGTCACAAGTTGGTCGTGCGCCAGCATCTGCAGCGCCGAGCGCACGATGGTGCGTCCCACGCCGAAGATCTCTCCGACCTCGTCTTCGTTCAGCTTCAGGCCCGGGGCAAGCCGGTGTTCGTGAACCGCCAGAGTGAGCGCATCGGCCACGGCGCGTGCCTTCGATCCCTTGCTCCGGTCCGTCTCTTTTGCCGATTTGTCCGCCGCTGAGCTCACGCGCATCTCCCTTTCCTGCAAGTGTCCCCGAGCCCGGCGCCGCGCACAAGGAAGGAAGGGATCGCATGAGATGATTTTCCAGATCGTGTACAATCTGAACTCAAAAAGCGCACACAAACTAGAAACATTGGTGAAAATTTGGGCGGATGTCAGAATCTGCGCTGCCCCCAGGTCCGCCGTGCTTCGTTTTTCGCGGGTGCCGGGGACAGGATCGGGAAGCAACCGCTGCGGCGGACCTGAGGCCAGACCACCGGGGGACACATGCGCCAAGGACTCGATCTCGAACTCGTCGGCCTGACAAAGCGTTACGGGGATACCGTGGCCGTCGACGCGATCAATCACCATTTCGGCTCGGGCGTCTATGCCTGCCTGCTTGGCCCCTCGGGTTGTGGCAAATCCTCGACACTGCGGATGATCGCGGGCCACGAGACGGTCAGCGATGGCTCGATCGTGCTGGGCGGCTCCGACATTTCCTACCTGCCGCCGGCCAAGCGCGGCACGGCGATGATGTTCCAGAGCTACGCGCTCTTCCCGCACCTGTCGGTGGCCGACAACGTCGCCTTTTCCCTCAAGATGAAGGGCGTCGATTCTGCGACGCGCCGCAAGAAGGCGATGGAGATGCTCTCCCTCGTCGACATGACGCAATACGAGGGGCGCCTGCCCTCGCAGCTCTCGGGTGGCCAGCAGCAACGCGTCGCGCTGGCCCGCGCGCTGATCACCGAGCCGCAGATCCTGCTGCTCGACGAGCCGCTCTCGGCGCTCGACCCGTTCCTGCGCATCCGCATGCGCTCCGAGCTGAAGCGTCTGCAGCGCGAGCTCGGCATCACCTTCGTGCACGTGACCCACGGCCAGGACGAGGCGCTGGCGCTGGCCGACGAGATCGTCGTGATGAACAACGCGGTGATCGAGCAGGCCGGCAGCGCGCGCGATGTGTTCAACGCGCCGAAGACCGAATTCGTCGCCCGCTTCATGGGCGGGCACAACGTGCTGGCGCTGCCGCAGGGCCGTTTTGCCATCCGCAACGACCTGACGCGCATCGCCACCGAATCCGGCGCCAAGCTGGATGGCAAGGTCACCTCGGTCGAGTTCCAGGGAACGCATGTGGCCGTGACGGTGGTCGCCGCCGGCGATCAGGACGTCACCGCCTGGGTGCCCGAGGAGCAATTCTTCTCCGATCCGAAATCCCCCGGCGACGGGGTGGGCCTGGTCTGGGACGACCAGGCGCTGCATCCGCTTTCGGCCTGAACGGGGCCGAAAGGGTCAAGGGCCGCAAAGGTCCGGTCAAGACAAGTCCAACACAGGGAGTTAGGACATGACGACGAAGAAACTCAGCCGCCGGGGCCTGCTCAAGGGCGCCGCCGCCGCGGGGGCCGCAAGTGCCTTCCCGGCACCGATGATCTGGGCCCAGAACATCAAGGATGTCACCCTGCGCCAGTTCGGCACCGGGGTGTCGAACCTCAACGAGGTGGCGCAGAAGGTGAAGGAAGACCTCGGCTTCACGCTCGAGATGACCGCGCTCGACTCCGACGCCGTCACGCAGCGCGCCGCCACCCAGCCGGGCAGCTTCGACATTGCCGACATCGAATACTGGATCTGCAAGAAGGTCTGGCCGACCGGCAACCTGCAGGCCATGGATGTCAGCAAGATCAAGAACTACGACAAGATCGTCGGCATCTTCAAAGACGGCAAGCTGACCCCCGAATCGACCATCGCGCAGGGCACCGCGCCGCACACCGTGGGCTTCACCGATGGTCCCGACGGCACCACCTTCGCCTCGGAACAGACCAACTGGATGACCCTCATCCCGACGATCTACAACGCCGACACGCTGGGCATCCGCCCCGACCTCATCGGCCGTCCGATCGAGACGTGGGCCGAGCTGCTGAACCCCGAGTTCAAGGGCAAGGCCTCGATCCTCGACATCTCGTCGATCGGCATCATGGACGCCGCGATGGTCTGCGAAGCGATGGGCGAGATCGCCTATGGCGACAAGGGCAACATGACCCGCGAAGAGATCGACAAGACCATGGCGATCTTCACCGAGGCCAAGAAAGCCGGCCAGTTCCGCGCCTTCTGGAAGACCTTCGACGAGAGCGTCAACCTGATGGCCTCGGGCGAGGTGGTGATCCAGTCGATGTGGTCGCCGGCCATCACCGCGGTGAAATCGCGCGGCATCGACTGCGTCTACCAGCCGCTGAAAGAGGGCTACCGCTCCTGGGGCGGCGGCATCGGCCTGTCGAAGAACCTCTCGGGGCTCGAGCTGGATGCGGCCTACGAGTACATCAACTGGTACCTCGACGGCTGGGTCGGCGGCTTCCTGATGCGCCAGGGCTACTACTCGGCGGTTCCGGAAACCTCGAAGAACTACATGTCCGAGAACGAGTGGGGCTACTGGTTCGAGGGCAAGGAAGCCACCGACGTCATCACCAACCCGTTCGGCGACGCCATGGCGCAGGCCGGTGAAGTGCGCGACGGCGGCTCCTTCGAGGAGCGCATGGGCTCCGTCGCCTGCTGGAACGCCGTCATGGACGAGAACCAGTACATGGTCCGCAAGTGGAACGAGTTCATCGCCGCCTGATCCCTCGGGTCTGACCTTGTCACCTTGGTCCTGACCGAGATCGCCGCGCCCCGGATGTGCCCGGGGCGCGGCACCCATGCGGGCCCTGCCTGCATCACGAGACCCATCTTCCGGAGGCCCCATGCGCGCTGGCGAAACGAACCGACATCTCTCCGGCTGGCTGCTGGCCTCGCCCCTGACGCTGGTCCTGATCCTCTTCCTGGTGCTGCCCATCGCGATGATCGTCGTCGTCAGCTTCTGGCAGGCGACGGAATTCTCGATCATCCCGGCCTTCAGCTGGGAGAACTACGATTTCCTCTTCGGCTCGCCGGTGACCTACCGGGTGTTCGGCAACACCATCAAATACGCGCTGATCGTCTGGGCCTTCACGCTGGGGATCGGCTTCACCGTGGCCTATTTCCTCGCCTTCCACGTGCGCACCCAGACCTGGCAGATCGCGCTGTTCCTGCTCTGCACCATCCCGTTCTGGACCTCGAACATCATCCGGATGATTTCGTGGATTCCCTTTCTCGGGCGCAACGGGCTGGCCAACTCGGCGCTGATCTCGGCGGGCATCGTCGACGAGCCGGTGGAATGGCTGCTCTATTCCGATTTCTCGGTGATCCTCGCCTTCGTGCATCTTTACACGCTGTTCATGGTGGTGCCGATCTTCAATACCATGATGCGCATCGATAAATCGCTGATCGAGGCGGCCTATGACGGCGGCGCCTCGGGCTTCCAGACGCTGACCAACGTGATCATCCCGCTGTGCAAGCCGGGCATCATGATCGGCACGATCTTCGTTGTCACATTGGTGATGGGCGATTTCGTTACGGTACGCTTCATGTCAGGCTCGCAATCGGCCAACGTCGGCCGCCTCATCCAGAACGACATCGCGCTGCTGCAATATCCGTCGGCCTCGGCCACGGCGGTGGTGCTGTTGATCACCGTGCTGATGGTCATCGGCATCCTTCTTCGCTTCGTCGACATCCGCAAGGAGCTCTGATCCATGGCAACCCGCTCCCGCTCCTTCTACGTGCTCGGCGCTTTCTTCGTGCTGTTCCTGCTTTTTCTCTACGGCCCCACCTTCACCATCGCGATCCTCAGCTTCCAGGGGCCGCAGGGCGGGCTCACCTTCCCGATGCGCGGCGTGTCGCTGCACTGGTTCTTTGACCTCTTCCAGGAGCAGGCAGTGGGCGACATCTGGGGCAGCTTCCGCCGCAGTTTCGCGCTGGGGCTGATGGTCATGGTCACCACCGTCGTCGTCTCGGTGATGGGCGGTCTGGCGTTCCGCAAGCGCTTCGCCGGCAACGCGGTGCTGTTCTACCTGGTGATCACCGCGCTGGTGATCCCCTCGATCCTCGTCTCACTGGGCGTCGGCCTGATCTTCAGCCAGGCCGGATTGCCGATCCACTGGGCCAGCTCGGGCTTTGGCTCGCAGCTCACATGGACGCTGCCCTTCGGCCTGCTGATCATGTTCGCCGTTTTCAACCGCTTCGACAAATCCTTCGAGGAGGCCGCCCGCGACCAGGGCGCGAGCAACTGGCAGGCGCTGCGCCACGTGGTGCTGCCGATCATCGCGCCCTCGCTCATCGGCGTCGCGCTCTTCGGCTTCACCCTCAGCTACGACGAGTTCGCCCGCACCCTGCTGACCGCGGGCAGCTACAACACGCTGCCGCTGGAGATCTACGGCATGACCACCAATGTCACCACGCCGGTGATCTTCGCGCTCGGCACGCTGACCACCGCCTTCTCGCTGGTGATCATCGGGGTGTTCCTGCTGACGGTCTGGTCGATGAACAAGCGTCGGGCGAAGCAGGGCTCTGACGCGGGCAAGGGTATGGTCTGATGGCCTATCTCATCATCAATCCCAACAGCACCGCCGCGATGACCGAGGCGATGCTGGAGGTGGCGCGGGCCGCCGTGCCCGGCGTGACGCTGGAGGGCTGGACCAGCGCAGGCGGTCCTCCCGCCATCCAGGGCCACGCGGACGGGCTGAAAGCCGCGCCGCCGCTGCTGGAGCTGATCGACAAGGCCGGTGCCGAGGGGTTCGAGGGCATCATCATTGCCTGTTTCGACGATACCGCGCTGGAGCAGGCGCAGGCGCGTGCGGCGGTACCGGTGATCGGCATCGGACAGGCGGCCTATCACGCGGCGGCGCTGCGCGGCTGGAGCTTTTCCGTGGTGACGACGCTGCCCATCTCGGTGCCGATCCTCGAGGAGAACATCATCCGCTACGGTTTCGAGCACCTGCTGGGCAAGGTGCGCGCCTCCGACGTGCCGGTGCTGGCCCTCGAGGAGGACCCCGAGGCGGCGACCGAGGCGGTGGCCGCCGAGACCGCCCGCGCCATGGCTGGCGACGGGGTGGATTGCGTGATCCTCGGCTGCGCCGGCATGGCGAAGCTGACGGCGCATCTGCGGGCGCGGTTCGACAAGCCGGTGATCGACGGCGTGGAAAGCGCGGCGCGGCTGATCACGGCGCTCTGACAGCCCCAGATACTTCGACGTTTCGGAAAAGGGCTCATTTGCCCGGCCACTGTCAGCCGGGGTGCCTCAAGCGAGGGCTTTCGCCGCCGCGTCCAGCGCCACCCCGGCTTTTGCCATCTTCGGCCAACTCGCGATGATCGCCGCGCAGCCGGTCACCTCGTGCCGCGCCAGCAGCTCCGGCAGCTCCGCCAGACGCCCGGTGATGATCCGCTCGCCGGGTTTCGAGACCTCCACCGCGATGGTCAGCGGCGCGTCCTCGGGCATGCCCGTCTCCAGCAGGGAACGGGTGATCCGCTCCGACTGGCTCACCGCCATGTAGAGCGCCAGCGCGACACCGGGACGGGCGTGGCGGGCGCAATCGGGCATGGGGTCGCCGGCGCGGGCGTGTCCGGTGGCCAGCACCAGTGCATCGGTCTCGCCGCGGGTGGTCAGCGGGATGCCGGCGCGGGCGGCGGCGGCCATGGCGGCGGTCACCCCGGGCACGATCTCGGTCTCGATGCCATGCATCCGCGCGGCCTCGAGCTCCTCGGCGGCGCGGCCGAAGATGCCGGGATCGCCGGACTTCAGGCGCACGACATTGCGGCCCTGCAGGGCGGCGGCGACGATCACCGCGTTGATCTGCTCCTGCGGCCAGGAATGCGCCCCGACCTCCTTGCCGACGAAGACCAGCTCGGCCCGTGGCCCGGCCAGCGCCAGTACCTCGGGGTCGACGAGCCGATCGTAGAAGATCACGTCCGCCGATTGCAGCCGCGAAACCGCGCGCAGGGTCAGCAGATCCGCCGCGCCCGGACCGGCACCGACGAGGGCAATGGTTCCCTTGGCCGGCATCTCGTCCGGCGCGGCGATGGGAAAGCTGGGAAGAACGCTCATCTCGGGGTCCTCATTCTGCGGCTTCGGGAGAGACTTCGGGGGAGGGTGCCTTCGCGCGGGCCAGCAGGGCGGCCAGTTCGGGGCGGCAGGAGCCGCAGTTGGTGCCGGCCTGAAGCGCCGCGCCAATGGCGTCGACGCTCATCAGCCCCTGCGTCTCGATCCCATCGAGAATGGTGTTCACACCGACATTAAAGCAGGCGCAGACCACCGGGCCCGGATCGGGCTGGTCGGCGGGCGCGCGGCCGGTGAGCACGTGCGGGGCCTCATCGCCGGGCAGCGTCGCGACATGGCTGCGCATGACCACGACCGGCTCAGGCGAGACGAAGAGCGCGGCGAGCAGCCGGCCCTCGGCATGGAAGGCGATGCGGACGCTGCCCCGGCGCGGATCGTGAACCACCTGCGCCTCGGCGCGGGGCAGATCGAACAGGCGGCGCGCCTCGGCTTCCCAATCGGCGGGGGCGGTGCTGCCCGCCATTTCCACCTGCCAGCCGCTATGGGTGCGGGCGACGGCCCAGTAGTCGCTTTCCGGGGCCATCTCGGTGCAGGAGACGGCAAAGCCGTACCACTTGGCCTCGAAGGGCGCGAGCGCGACCACTGCGCCCTTGCTCTCGGGCTGGCCGGAGATCGGGTCTGTGACGGGGGGCACAAGCGCGTCCACCCGGGCCGCGGGCGCGGTCTCGCCGGTCCAATGCATGGGGGCAAAGACCTCGCCCGGCTGCACCTTGTCGGTGATCAGGGCCCGGAGCAGGGCGCTGCCGCGGTTCGAAGAGACCCGCACGAGGCTCGCAGGCGCAATGGCCAGCTCTGCGGCGTCCGCAGGGTGGATCTCGACGAAAGGCTCGGCGAGGTGGGCCGAGAGCCGCGGCGAACGTGCGGTGCGGGTCATCGTGTGCCACTGGTCGCGGATGCGGCCGGTGTTGAAGCGGAAGGGGAAGCGCGGCGCGGTCTTGTTGGCGAAGTCCTTCCACTTCACCGGCACCATGCGGGCGCGGCCGCTCTCGGTGTAGAAGGCTCCGTCGCCGAAGAACCGCCCGCCCTTGCGTGCCCCGGCATAGGGCCAGCGGAAGGGCGCGAGCGCGCCATATTCGCCATCGGTAAGACCCGCGTGTCCCGAGATGTCGAAATCCTTGCCGAAGCCGCCCGCGATGCCCGAGAGCGCGGCGTATTCGCGGAAGATCTCGGCGGGGGAGGCGTAGTCGAAAGCCGAGGGCCAGCCCATGCGCCTTCCCACTTCCGAGAGGATTTCCCAGTCCGGTTTCGCCGCGCCCGGCGCGGGCAGCGCGGCGCGCTGGCGCGAGATGGTGCGGTCTGAGTTGGTGACGGTGCCCTCCTTCTCGCCCCAGGCGGTGGCGGGCAGCAGCACGTGGGCGAGCCGGGCGGTGTCGGTGGCCGCTGTGATGTCGCTGACCACGACGAAGGGGCAGTCCTTGATCGCGTCACGCACGCAGTCGGCGTCGGGCATGGTCACGGCGGGGTTGGTGTGGATCACCCAGAGCGCCTTGATCCGGCCTTCGCCCACCGCCTGGAAGAGGTCCACCGCCTTCAGACCGGGCTTGTCGGGGATCGTCGGCGAGGACCAGAACTCGCGGACCGCTGACCGATGGGAAATATTCTCGATATCGAGATGGCAGGCCAGCATGTTGGCCAGACCGCCGACCTCGCGCCCGCCCATGGCATTGGGCTGGCCGGTGACCGAGAGCGGACCCATGCCCGGCTTGCCGATACGGCCCGTGGCGAGGTGGCAGTTGAGGATCGAATTGACCTTATCGGTGCCCGAGGAGGATTGGTTGACGCCTTGGCTGAAGACCGTGACCACCTTCTCGGTCCGCACGAAGAGGTCGTAGAACTGCTGCAGCGTGGCGGCGTCGAGCCCGGTGCGGGCCGGATCGTCGTCGGAAGCGGACTCCAGCGTCGCGTCGAACCCTTCGACATGCGCCATGAACGCCTCGTCCGCCGCGCCCTGCACGGCGATCTCGGTCAGCAGCCCGTTGAACAGCGCCACATCGGTTCCGGCCTTCAGCGGCAGGTGCAGGTCGGCGGCGTCGCAGGTGGCGGTACGGCGCGGATCAACGACCACGACCTTTAGGTTCGGGCGGGCTTTCTTGGCGGCAACGACGCGCTGGAACAGCACCGGGTGGCACCAGGCGAGGTTGCTGCCCACCAGCACCACGAGGTCGGCCTCTTCGAGGTCCTCGTAGGTGCCGGGCACGGTGTCGGTGCCGAAGGCGCGCTTGTGGCCCGCCACGGTCGAGGCCATGCAAAGCCGCGAATTGGTGTCGATATTGGCCGAGCCGATGAAGCCCTTCATCAGCTTGTTGGCGACGTAGTAATCCTCAGTCAGCATCTGGCCCGAGACGTAGAAGGCCACGCTGTCCGGCCCGTGCTCGGCGATGGTCTCGCGGAAGCGCAGGGCAACGAGATCGAGCGCGGCGTCCCAACCCGTCTCGATCCCGTTGACCCGCGGGGCCAGCAGGCGACCCGCCAGCCCCAGCGTCTCGCCCAGCTGCGAGCCCTTGGAGCAGAGACGCCCCTTGTTTGCAGGGTGCGCGGGGTCGCCGCGCACATCGAGCCCGCCCGCCCCGTCGGGGCGCAGCAGTACGCCGCAGCCAACGCCGCAATAGGCGCAGGTCGAGCGAATCTCAGGCAGGCCCGACCCGTCCATCACGCGGCGCTCCGCTTTCCGACGGCATGGCCGTCGAGCAGGATTCGATCCCCGTCGAGGCGCACCGGATAGGTGGCGATGCGGCCCTCGTCGGCGCCCTGTGCCTCGCCGGTGTTCAGGTCGAACACCCAGTTGTGCAGCGGGCAGGTGACCTTCTGGCCATGCACGATGCCCTCCGACAGCGGTCCGGCCTTGTGCGGGCAGGCGTTGGAGGCGGCGAAGACCTCGGCTTCGGCGGTCCGGAAGATCGCCACGCAGCCCACGGGAGTTTTGACCAGCCGTGCCCCGCGCAGGGGGATGTCGTCGATATGTCCGATGTCGATCCAGCTCATTCCGCAGCCTCCAGCGTGAGATCGGCGAGCGGGTGGAAGCGGCGTGCCACCTCCGGCTTGGCCCGCTCGGCCCATGGGTCCTTTTGGTAAACCGACTGGGAGAGGTCGAAGCGCTCGACCAGCGCCTGCCGTTCGGCGGCGTCGGCGAGGGTCTCTTTCACCCAGTCGAGCCCAACCTTGGCGACCCATTTGTAGGGCCGGTCGAGATACTTGGCGTGCTCGCGGTAGAGTTGCACGAAGGCGACGGTCCATTCGATCGCCTCTTGCTCGGTGGGCACATCGACCAGACGCTCGGTCTCTTTCACGTCCATGCCCGCGGCCCCGGCAACGCCGATCTGGAAGCCGCTGTCGACACACACGATGCCCACATCCTTGCAGGTGGCCTCGGCGCAGTTGCGCGGGCAGCCAGAGACGCCGAGCTTGACCTTATGCGGCGTCCAAGAGCCCCAGAGCCGCCGCTCGAGCGCGATGCCGAGGCCGGTGCTGTCCTGCGTGCCGAAGCGGCACCATTCGGAACCGACGCAGGTTTTCACCGTGCGCAGACCCTTGGTGTAGGCGTGGCCCGAGACCATCCCGGCCTCGTTCAGATCGTGCCAGATGGCGGGCAGGTCTTCCTTTTTCACGCCCAGAAGGTCGATGCGCTGGCCGCCGGTGACTTTCTCGGTGGCGGCGTATTTCTCGGCCGCCTGCGCGATTGCCATCAGTTCCTGCGGCGTGGTCATGCCGCCCCACATGCGGGGCATCACCGAATAGGTGCCATCCTTCTGGATGTTGGCGTGGTTGCGCTCGTTGACGAAGCGGCTTTGCGGGTCGTCCACATAGTCGAGCGGCCAGTCGGCGAGCAGGTAGAAGTTCACCGCGGGTCGGCAGACATGGCAGCCGTTGCGGGTGGTCCAGCCCAGTTCCTGCCAGACCGCTTCCTGCGATTTCAGCTCCTGCGATTTGATCAGGCGGCGCACGTCCTCATGGCTGAGGTCGGTACAGCCGCAAACCGATTGCGCGGCGGGGATGACGAAGTCATCGCCCAGCGTCGCGCCGAGGATCTGCTCGACCAGCCCGGTGCAGGTGCCGCAGGAGGCGCTGGCCTTCGTGGTGGCCCGCACCGCGCCGAGGTCCCCGGCGCCGGCGTTGATTGCGTCTTCGATCTGTCCCTTGCAGACGCCGTTACAGCCACAGATCTCCGCGTCACGCGGTAAGGCTGCAACGGCCGCCATAGGGTCCGCAGCGGCCCCCCCCTGGTAGGCCGGTCCGAAGATCAGCGTCTCGCGCATCTCCTCGACTTCGGTGGCGTCCTTGATGAGGCCGTGGAACCACGCACCGTCTGCGGTGTCGCCATACATGACCGCGCCGATCAGGCGATTGCCCTCAAGGATCAGCCGCTTGTAGACGCCGCGCGCGGGATCGCGGAAGACGATGTCCTCGCGGCCCTCGCCCTCGGCGAAATCGCCCGCCGAGAAGAGATCGCAGCCGGTGACCTTGAGCTTGGTGGCGACCTCCTTCTGCACGAAGCGGGCCTCCTCGCCGAGCAGGGTCTTGGCCAGAACCTTGGCCTGATCATAGAGCGGCGCGACGAGGCCGAAGATCGCCCCGGCGTGCTCGACACATTCGCCAAGCGCCAGAACGTCAGGGTTCGAGGTGACCATGTGATCGTCGACGACGATGCCGCGGTTCACCTCGAGACCCGCCTCCTTTCCGAGCGCCGTGCTGGGGCGGATGCCGACCGCCATGACCAGCAGGTCGCAGGGCAGCTCGGTGCCGTCGTCGAGCTGCAGGGCGCGGACGTGGCCGTTGGCATCCGAGAGGATCTGCTTGGAGTTGGCCTTGCAGTGGACGCGGATGCCCTTCTCGGTCAGAGAACGGCGCAGCAGGTAGCCCGCCGCCTCGTCCAGCTGACGCTCCATCAGGTGGCCCATGATGTGCACCACGTCGACCTCGGTGCCGCGCGCGGCCATGCCGGCGGCGGCTTCCAGCCCCAGAAGACCGCCGCCGATGACCACCGCGCGCTTGCCTGCGCCGAGGGCCATCATCGCCTCCGTGTCCTCGAGATCGCGGTAGGGGATCACCCCCTGCAGATCGTGGCCCGGAAGCGGGATGATGAACGGGTTCGAGCCGGTGGCGATGACCAGCTTGTCATAGGGCAGGGCCCCCTTTTCGCCGGTCACGACCTTCTTCTCGGTATCGATCGCCACGACCTTTTCGCCGAAGCGGCAGGTCACGCCGCGCTCTTCGTACCAGGCGGCATCGTGGGTCACGATCTCTTCGTAGGTCTTCTCGCCCGACAGCACCGGCGAGAGCATCAGGCGGTTGTAGTTGCCGCGCGGCTCGGCGTTGAAGAGGGTGATGTCGTAGGCATCGGGGTTTGCGTCGATCAGGTGTTCCAGCATGCGGCCAGAGGCCATGCCGGCACCGATCACGATGAGTTTCTTCGCCATGTCGGTCACTCCGCTGCGATGGCCTTGGGGGCCGGTTTGGCTTTGGGTTTGGCGCCGTGCTCGTATTCCTCGAGGAAATCGAGCACCTCCTGGCGGTAGGCGTAGTAGTCGGGGTGCTCGAGCAGCGCCTTGCGGGTGCGCGGGCGGGGCAGGTTCACATCGGTGATCTTGCCGATGGTGGCCTGCGGGCCGTTGGTCATCATCACCACGCGGTCGGCCAGCAGGATCGCCTCGTCGACGTCGTGGGTGACGCAGATCGCGGTGACCTTGGTGCGGCTCCAGACCTCCATGAGAACCTCCTGCAGCTCCCAGCGGGTGAGGCTGTCGAGCATGCCGAAGGGCTCGTCGAGCAGCAGCAGCTTGGGCGAGAGGGCGAAGGCGCGGGCGATGCCGACGCGCTGTTTCATGCCGTTGGACATGTCGGCGGCGCCGCGGTCCATGGCATCGGCAAGGCCGACCCGCTCGAGGTAGTATTCCACCACGTCCTGACGCTCGGCCTGCGACGCCTTGGGATAGACCTTGTCGACGCCGATGGCGCAGTTCTCGCGGGCGGTGAGCCAGGGGAAGAGGTTCGGCGACTGGAACACCACGGCGCGCTCGGGATCGGCACCCTCGACGTGGCGGCCATCAAGCTTGATGGCGCCCTTGGAGATGCCGTTGAGCCCTGCCGCCATGGTCAGCACGGTGGACTTGCCGCAGCCCGAGTGGCCGATCAGCGAGATGAACTCGCCGCGGTTGATCTTGAGGTTGAAGTCCTCGACCACCGTGAGCGGACCCTTCGGCGTGGGGTAGATCTTGTGCAGTTGCGAAAAGTCGAGGAAGCGCTCGTCGATCAGCCCTTCCTGCGCCTGCTGCACGGCGGCGGGCACGGCGTGGATCGGGGTGACGTTGGGCAGGATGCGCGAGCCTTCGACCTTGCCCTTGATGCCGACGTCCATGAGGTAGCCGGTGACCTCGGCGCGCAGTTTCTTGAAGCCCTCGTGGTGGTTCATCTCGCTGCGTTCGCGCGGGCGGGGGATGCTGACGCGGAACTCTGCACCGAGCGTGCCATCGGGGTTCAGCGCGATGATCCGGTCGGCGAGGGTGATTGCCTCGTCGACGTCATTGGTGATCAGCACGCAGGTCTTCTTGTCCTGCTCCCAGATCGCCTCGATCTCGTCGGCGAGGTTGGCACGGGTCAGCGCGTCCAGCGCCGAGAGAGGCTCGTCGAGGAGCAGCATCTCGGGCGACATGGCGAGCGCCCGGGCGACGTTGACCCGCTGGCGCATCCCGCCCGACAGCTCGGCGGGGCGGCGGTGCGTGGCGTGCGAGAGGCCGACCATCTTGATGTAATGGGCAGTTTTCTTCGCCTTCTCGCTCTTGGTCATCTCGGGGAAGACCGCGTCGAGCGCGAGACGCACGTTGCCTTCGACCGTCAGCCACGGCATCAGCGAGTAGTTCTGGAAGATCACGCCGCGCTCTGGGCCTGGGCCCTCGATGTCGAACCCCTTGAAGGTGACGCGGCCCTTGGAGGGTTTCTCGAGCCCGGCCATCAGGTTGATCAGCGTGGTCTTGCCGGTGCCGGAGAAGCCGAGGATCACGAGGAACTCGCCTTCTTCGACGCTGAGGTTGATGTCCTTCAGCACATGGGTCGCGTGGGTGCCCTCGCCGAAGCTTTTCGAGACGTTCTGGAACTCCAGGATGCTCATTGCTTTTCCTTTCGCGCTATCGCTTCGCTTGCTTGAGCGCCGCTCAGCGGTTGTTCGAGAAGGTGAAGAGGGACTGCAGGGCGAACATCACGCGGTCCAGCAGGAAGCCGATGATGCCGATGGTGAAGACCGCGACCATGATCTTGGCCAGCGAGGAGGACGAGCCGTTCTGGAACTCGTCCCAGACGAACTTGCCGAGGCCGGGGTTCTGGGCGAGCATCTCGGCGGCGATCAGCACCATCCAGCCCACACCGAGCGACAGGCGCAGACCGGTGAAGATCAGCGGCAGGGCCGAGGGCAGCACCAGCTTCGTGATCTTGGTGTAGGTGTTCATCTTGAGCACCTTCGAGACGTTCACCAGATCCTTGTCGATCGAGGCGACGCCGAGCGCGGTGTTGATCAGCGTCGGCCAGAGCGAGCAGAGCGTCACGGTGATCGCCGAGATCAGGAAGGACTTGGAGAACATGCCGTCGTTGCTGGCATAGGCGGCCGAGACGACCATGGTGACGATCGGCAGCCATGCCAGCGGCGAGACCGGCTTGAAGATCTGCACCAAAGGGTTGATCGCGGCGTTGGCGGTGGGCGAGAGACCGGCGCAGATGCCCAGCGGAATGGCGACGGCGGAGGCGATCAGGAAGCCGAAGAAGACGGTTTTGATCGAGGTCCAGATCTGCTGGTAGTAGCTCGGCGCGCCGGTATAGGCGACTTCCTTGACCTGATCCGCCTTGCCCGCGGCGATCAGCTTTTCGTTGCGCTGCGCCACCATGGTTTCGAACTTGGCCTGCTTGGCGGCCTTGGCCTGCGCGTCGTGGTGCAGGTTGACCGCCTCATCCCAGACCTGTGCAGGGCCGGGGACCGCGCCGAGCGAGGTCTGCACCTGCGGCGCCAGCGTGCCCCAGAGCACGAGGAAGGCGGCGATGGCGACAAGCGGAACGCCCAGCAGGCGCCAGACATCTTTCATCTGCGCGCGGGGGTTGTCGCCGGCCGCAGCCTTGAGCAGCGGGGTGATCCAGGCAAGGCCGAGGACCTTGAACCAGGCGTCCGCCTTGTTGATGCGGGTGAACAGACGCGCCCGGCGAGCCTCGCGCTCGGCGTCTCGGGCGAAATCGGGATCGACGGTGGTCATGGGTCCGGTCCTTGGTCTGGATGGCGCAGGGAGGGAGCGGCGCGCATCGGGATGAGGAAGAGGTTTGAAAGTCGCTAGGTATGGGAGGGGACCGACGTGAGGGTGTGGCCGGTCCCCAGAGGCGGTCAGCCCTGAACTTCGTTGCCGACCACTTTTTGCTCGCCTTTCAGGCCGATCGGCAGGCTGTCGAGGTAGGCGTTCGGGGCTTTGCCGTCGTAGGCGATGCCGTCGATGATGTCCTCGGAGGGGGTCGGTGCCTTGTAGCCGTCGCTGTCCCAGGGGAAGTCGGCTTCATTCGCCAGACCCTCGTCGACCAGCGCGCGGGCGGCCTCGAGGTAGATCTCCGGCTTGTAGACCGACTTGGCGACCTCGTCGTACCAGCTGTCGGGCTTGGCCTCGGCGATCTGGCCCCAGCGGCGCATCTGGGTCAGGTACCAGACGGCGTCCGAGTAGTAGGGGTAGGTGGCGTTGTGGCGGAAGAAGACGTTGAAGTCGGGAACTTCGCGCACATCACCCTTTTCGTACTCGAAGGTGCCGGTCATCGAGTTGGCGATCACCTCGGCGTCGGCGCCCACGTATTCCGGCTGCGACAGCATCTGCACCGCTTCCATGCGGTTTGCGTTGTCGTTCTCGTCGAGCCACATGGCGGCGCGGATCAGCGCCTTGACCACGGCCTTGGTGGTGTTGGGGTTTTCCTCGGCGAATTCGGCGGTGATGCCGAAGACCTTCTCGGGGTTGTTCTTCCACAGCTCGTAGTCGGTGATCACCGGCACGCCGATGCCCTTGAACACGGCCTGCTGGTTCCACGGCTCACCGACGCAGTAGCCCGAGATGGTGCCTGCCTCGAGCGTGGCGGGCATCTGCGGCGGCGGGGTGACCGAGAGCATCACGTCTGCGCTGATCTGGCCCGAAATGTTTTCCGGCGAGTAGAAGCCCGGGTTCAGGCCGCCGGCGGCGAGCCAGTAGCGCAGCTCGTAGTTGTGGGTCGAGACCGGGAAGACCATGCCCATGTTGAAGGGCTTGCCCTCGGAGCGGAACTTCTCGACCACCGGCACCAGCGCCTCGGCGCTGATCGGGTGCTGCGGCAGGCCGGCATCGGTTTCCGGGATGTTCGGCTTCATCATTTCCCAGACCTCGTTCGACACGGTGATGCCGTTGCCGTTCAGGTCCATCGAGAAGGGGGTGATGATATGCGCCTCGGTGCCGTAGCCGATGGTGGCGGCGAGCGGCTGGCCCGCCAGCATGTGCGCGCCGTCAAGCTGGCCGCCGATCACGCCATCAAGCAGAACCTTCCAGTTGGCCTGCGCCTCGAGGGTGACAAAGAGGCCCTCGTCAAGGAAGTAGCCCTGCTCGTAGGCGACCGCGAGCGGTGCCATGTCGGTCAGCTTGATGAAGCCGAAGGTCAGCTCGTCCTTTTCCAGCTCCTGGGCCATCGCCGGGGAGATGAGTGCGGTGGAAGTGGCGAGAGCGATGAGAAGTTTTTTCATTCGTCGTTCCGTCCCTTGTTGGTGGTCCGGTGCGAGGAGAGCCCGGACCAAATACAGAAAAGCCGCTGACACACCGTGACGGTCGTCACAGAGGTCGAGCGGCTTTGCTCATGGATCCCAGGCGTTGGGAGAAATCTTCGGGTCGGGCGCCATTGCCTGACCATGACAAAGCTTGTGCCCTAGCGAGCCACGCCGATCAAAGGAAAATCCTTAATCATGCGCTGGCGGCGAAGGTTTTTGCGCCGCGGCCATGCTGCATGCGCAAAAACGCGGCATCAGTTTGCGTGAGGATCAAAAATGCGGCCATCGAAGAATCTATCCGGGCCGAGAAAGAGCTTTCCCGATTCTGAGGCGACCGGGAGTTGCTCCGAGAGACTGCCCTCCAGTTTCGAGGAGGCACCGGGCAGATCCGCGTTGGTCCCGGCGAGCGCCTGGCGGTGCAGGTCCGAGCGGAAGGTGGCGCGGGCGGCCTTGCCGGCGGCCTCGGGGTCGAGTCCCGCACGGGTGGCGAGCTGGCGACCGATCCATTCCGCCTGGCTGCGCCACGGAAAGGTCGCCGCGCCGTGGTGGAACTCCAGCATGCGCGGCACCTGCCGCTCCTCGCCCTGCGCCGAGATCACCATGCGCCCGGTCAGCGCGCGATCGAGCACTTCGGCGGGCACCCCGAGATAGTCGGGGCGACTGAGTATCTCCGCGGCGAGGGAGCGCGAGTCGGGTTCGGCCAGCCAGCGCCCGGCGCGCCAGGTGGCGCGGATCAGCCGGCCGAGCAGTGATTGCTCGGTTTCGGCCCAGTCGCTGCGCACCGCCAGAACCTTTTCAGGGGCGAAGGACCAGATCGCGGTGCCCGGCAGCAGCAGGGTGCCGACACCGTTCTCCACCGCCATGCTGCCCCAGGGCTCGCCGACGCAGAAGGCGTCGATCTCGCCCGCTTCCATGGCATCGGCCATGAGCGGCGGCGGCACGGTGCGGACCTGCAGCGCCTCGGGCACCGACATTCCAAGCGCCGAGAGCCAGTAATAGAGCAGCTCGGCATGCATCGAGAAGGGGAACGGCACGCCGATGCGCAGCGTCTCGTCGGTGGCGGCGATCAGCGCCTCACCGGCGGCGCGCGCGTCGTTGAAGCCGAAGTCGTGGCCCTGCGCGCGCAAACGGTCGGCCAGCGCGTTGCTGACCCCGATGACATTGCCGTTGACCGACAGCACCGAGACCGCCGAGAGCGGCACGCCCGCGCCGCCAAGCCCGAGCGCGGCGGCCACTGGCACCGGCGAGAGCATATGCGCGGCATCGACCCGGCCAAAGCTGAGCATGTCGCGCAGGCTGGACCACGAGGGCGCGCGCTTGAGGTCGAGAGCGATGCCCTCCTCGGCGGCATAGCCCATCTCCTGCGCGATGATCAGCGGGGCGGAATCGGTGAGCGGGATGAACCCGACGGAGAGCGTGGTGGTCTTCATCCCAGCAGCCCTGCCGCGGTAACCAGCGCCTGCGCCACGTCGGCGACGCGCTTGCCCTGATCCATGGCGGCCTTGCGTAGCAGCGCATAGGCCTCGTCCTCACCGACCCCGCGGGCCTTCATCAGCATGCCCTTGGCGCGGTCGATCACCTTGCGCTCTTCCAGCGCCCGCTTGGTTTCCGCCAGCTCGGTGCGCATCCGCTGGAACATGCGGAAGCGGGCGATGGCGGCGTCGAGCACCGGCTTCACCCGCTGCGGCTTCAGCCCGTCGACCACATAGGCCGAGACCCCCGCCTCGATTGCCGCATCGGTGAGCCCGTCACCCGAACGGTCGACGAACATGGCCACGGGGCGCTCGAGCGGGCCGGAGGCCAGCGCCAATTCCTCAAGCGTGTCGCGCGAGGGGCTTTCGAGGTCGATCAGCACCACGTCGGGGCTGAGCGTCTGGATGCGTCGCGCGAGACCGGGAATCTCGGAGACGACGTGAATGGTGAATTCTCCGGCGTCGCGCAGGCTCTGCTCGATCAGCAGGGCGCGTTCCCGGTCGGTTTCCACGATGGCGATGGAGAGCTGGGAGGAGGACATGGCTTCTATCGGCCACGCCGCCGCGAGGTTGTAAAGCGGGCTCGTGTCGGGAAGGGGTCAGAAATCGGGCAGGTGGTTAATCTTTGGGCGATGGATGCGGGGCCGGGCCCGCGTTTCGGGTGTGGCCCCGCGTTGCCGGCGGCGCTCGGACCGATGGCACACCTCTGCGACCCGGCGGACCATGCCTTCCCGGCGTATTTGGAAAGCGAACGCGCCGGGGGCGATGTCAGAGATCGAAAAGGCCTGCACCGACATAGGCCGGGGCGAGCAGGGCGCGGCGAAAGCGGCCCAGCGGGAAGCGACTTGGAGGCGTTTTCAGCGCTGCGGGATAGGGCGTGCGCGTGGGTTTGCCCTGCACGATGTCTGAAAGCAGCAGGCCGGCGTGGCTGCCCATGGCGACGCCATTGCCGTGAAAGCCCATGCCGGCGAAGAGGCCGGGATGGTCCGGGACCGGCCCGACGAAGGGTGTCAGCTGCGCCATCAGGCAGACCAGCCCGGCCCATTCGTGGCTGATGGTCACGTCGCGCCAGGCCGGGAACATGGCGTGGAACTCGCGGCGGATGCGGGCGCTGATCGCGCGCTGGGCGCGGGGCGTGGCGGTGAGCCCGCCGCGCATGCCGAAGAGAAAGCGGTTGTCGGGCAGCAGCCGGAAGTAATGCAGCAGCTGGCGCGTGTCATAGGACATCTGGCGCGAGGTCCAGCCCGCGGCGGCGCGCTGCATCTCCGAAAGCGGCTCGGTGACGATGACGCTCGACTGCACCGGCAAGTAGCGCCCGCGCAGCCAGGCCGGCAGGTCTTCGGAGGAATAGCCGTTGGTGGCGAGGATCACCCGGTCGGCGGTGAGCGTGGCCCGCGGCGTCGTGAGGTGCCATTTGCCGCCCGCGTTGTGCAGCGCGGTGGCCGGGCTGTGGCCGTGCAGCGTGGCACCGGCGCCCTGCGCGGCACGGGCGAGGCCGGCGTGGTACTTGCGCGGATTGAGCGCGAAGCCGAGCGGTGTGGTCATAGCGCCGTGGAACGGACCGGCGAGGCCCTCGTCGGCAAGACCGTCCTGCGGCGTGAGACGCGGGGTGACGCCGTAGAGCGCGGGCATCGTCTCGGCCTCGGACTGCAGTCCCTTCCAGGCGCGCGCGGTGTGGGCGAGCAGGGTCTCTCCGTCGGAATGGGTGTCGGCCTCGATGCCGTGGTCGGCGATCAGCCCTGCGGCGGTCTCGATGGCGGCGCGTTCGGTCTGGCACCAGTCGCGCAGGCCGTCGTCACCGAAGCGCCGGCGCAGCAGGGCGTGGGACGCCTTGGCGCCGCCGAGGCAGCAGAAACCGCCATTGCGCCCCGAGGCGCCGTAGCCCGGATGGTCGGCCTCGAGCACTGCCACTTCGACCCCGTCCTGCGCCAGGTGCAGCGCGGCCGAGAGCCCGGTGAAGCCGCCGCCGATTACCGCGACCTCGACGTGGCGCGGCGCGGTGAGAGCGGCCCAGTCCATCGGCGGCACGGTGCCGGCCCAGAAGCAGGCGCCCTGCGGCCCGTAGGCCGCAGTTTCGTAGATGCGTTTCATCTCTGTGTTCCGTTACTCGGCGCGGATCGCCGCCTGTTCATCGCGCCGCTGCGCCACCGCCGCCCGCTTCGAGACGATCGAGGCGGTGATCACCCCGATGGTGACGATGGCGATCATGATCGTCGAGAGCGCGTTGATCTGCGGGCTGACGCCAAGACGCACCGCCGAGAAGATCTTGATTGGCAGGGTGGTGGCCGAGGGGCCGGTGGTGAAGCTGGCGATCACCAGGTCGTCGAGCGACAGGGTGAAGGCGAGCAGCCAGCCCGAGATCACCGCCGGGGCGATGATCGGCAGGGTGACCAGCCGGAAGGCCTCGAAGGGCGAGCAGCCAAGGTCCAGCGCCGCCTCCTCCAGCGAGCGGTCGAAGGTGGTCAGCCGCGAGGAGACCACCACCGAGACGTAGCACATGGCGAAGGTGGTGTGCGCCAGCACGATGGTGAAGACGCCGCGATCAAGGTTGAGGCCGATGAACAGCAGCAGCAGCGACAGGCCGGTGATCACCTCGGGCATCACCAGCGGCGCGTAGATCATGCCAGAGAAGAGCGTGCGCCCGTGGAAGCGCCCCGCGCGCACCAGCACATAGGCGGCCATGGTGCCGAGGATGGTGGCGAGGGTCGAGGAGAAGACCGCCACCTTCACCGTCACCCAGGCGGCATCGAGGAAGGCCTGGTCGCGCAAGAGCTCGCCGTACCACTTGGTCGAGAAGCCCGCCCAGACGGTGACCAGCCGGCTCTCGTTGAAGCTGTAGAAGACCAGCAGCACCATCGGCAGGTAGAGGAAGGCGAAGCCCAGCGTCAGCGAGACCGTGTTGAACCAGCTGAAGCGTCTCATGCCCGGCCTCCGGCTTTGTGGCCGGCGGCAGCGCCGGTGCGTATTTGGAAAGAGAAGAAGCGGGCGGTGCTCATCCTTCGGCCTCCCGCTGCTTCTGCTCGTTGCGCTGGAAGAGCACGATCGGGATGATCAGGATCAGCAGCAGCACCACGGCAACGGCCGAGGCAACGGGCCAGTCGCGGTTGGAGAAGAACTCCTCCCAGAGCACCTTGCCGATCATCAGCGTGTCGGAGCCGCCGAGCAGCGAGGGGATGACGAACTCGCCGATGGTGGGGATGAAGACCAGGAAGCAGCCGGCGATGATGCCGTTGCGCGACAGCGGCCAGGTGACCAGCCAGAAGGCCTCGAGCCGCGAGCAGCCGAGATCCTCGGCCGCCTCGAGCAGCGAGCCGTCGAGTTTTTCCAGCGCCGAGTAGATCGGCAGGATCATGAAGGGCAGGTAGGTATAGACCACGCCGATGTAGACCGCGGTGGTGGTGTTCATGATCTGCAGCGGCGTATCGATGATGCCGAGCCACATCAGAAGCTGGTTCAGCACGCCCTCGTTCGACAGGATCCCCATCCAAGAGTAGACGCGGATCAGGAACGACGTCCAGAACGGCAGGATCACCAGCATCAGCAGCGTCGGGCGCCATTCCTCGGGGGCGCGGGCCATGGCATAGGCCACCGGGTAGCCGACGAGCAGTGTCAGGAAGGTCGACACGAGGGCGATCTTCAGGGACGACAGATAGGCCTTCCAGTAGAGATCGTCGGTGGTCAGGAAGGCGAAATTCTCGAAATCGAGCTCCGAGAAGAAGCTCTTCAGCCCCTCCCAGCCGGCCGCAGGATCGAGCTGCGGCATGTAGGGCGGGCGGGCCAGCGCGATGTCCGAGAGCGAGATCTTCAGGACGATCAGGAAGGGCACCAGGAAGAGCGCCAGCAACCACAGGTAGGGGATCGCGATGAGGGTGAAGCGGCGCATGGCTTACTCCTCGAGCACGACACCGGCGGTGTCGGTGAAGCCGACCCAGACCTCGTCTTCCCAGGTGATCGGGCGATTGGCGAGGCGGCGGGCGTTGACCATCTGCGCCTTGATCATCTGACCGCCGGCGAGCTCGACGTGGTAGGTCGAGATATTGCCGAGGTAGGCGATGTCGATGACCTTGCCGCGGAAGGTGTTGGGGCGGTCGGGCTTCTCGACGTCGATGGTGACCTTCTCGGGACGGATGGCGAAATGCACGCTCTGCCCGGCCTCGACGCTCTTGGCGGGCGTCGCGAGGATCGGCGGCTGGCCCTCGGCCCAGGCGATGCCGGTCTTGAGGCCGGGCTGGGTGGCGCGCCCCTCGATGATGTTCACGTCGCCGATGAAGTCGGCGACGTAGACCGAGTTGGGCGCCTCGTAGATCTCGGCGGGGGTGGCGACCTGCACGAGGTTGCCCTCGTCCATCACCGCGATGCGCGAGGCCACGGTCATCGCTTCTTCCTGGTCGTGGGTGACGATGACGAAGGTGGTGCCGGTCTTTTCCTGGATGTCCATCAGCTCGAACTGGGTCTGCTCGCGCAGCTTCTTGTCGAGCGCGCCGAGCGGCTCGTCGAGGAGCAGCAGCTTCGGCGCCTTGGCGAGCGAGCGGGCCAGCGCGACGCGCTGGCGCTGGCCGCCGGAAATCTGGTGCGGCTTGCGCTTGGCGAACTTGGTGAGCCGGGTGAGGCGCAGCATCTCCTCGACGCGGTCGCCGATGAAGGCCTTGTCCTTGCTCTCGCGCTTCAGCCCGAAGGCGATGTTGTCCCAGATCGACAGGTGCGGGAACAGCGCGTAGCTCTGGAACATCATGTTCACCGGGCGCTGGTTCGGCGGCACGTGGCCGATGTCCTTGCCCGACAGGAAGATATGGCCCGAGGTGGCCGTCTCGAACCCTGCCAGCATCCGCATCATCGTGGTCTTGCCGCAGCCGGAGGGGCCGAGCAGGGCGAAGAACTCGCGCTCGAAGATGTTCAGCGACAGATCGTGGATCGCGGTGAAGTCGCCGAAACTCTTGGTGACGTTGCGAAACTCGATGATCGGTTTCTGGTCCGGGTCGGTCCAGGGGGCAAAGGCGGTCTGAGCCATACGGGAGGATCCTGTCATGAAAATGGCCCGCCCCCCGGTTGGGAAGGGCGGGCCCGATGCGTCAGGCTCAGGAGCCGGACTTGATCTTGGTCCAGAGGCGGGTCACCACGCGCTGAACCTTCGGCTCGTAGGGGGTGGTGGTGAACAGGTTCCCCAGCGCTTCCTCCGAAGGGTAGATCGCCGGATCGCCGATCACGTCCTCGGACAGGAACTCCTGCGACGCCTTGTTGCCGTTGGCGTAGTAGACGTAGTTCGACGCCGCCGCCATGTTCTCGGGATCCATGATGAAGTTCAGGAACTTGTGCGCCGCGTCGGGGTTCGGCGCATCGACCGGGATGGCCATCTCGTCGAACCACATCTGCGCGCCTTCCTTCGGCGCGTTGTAGGCCACTTCGACGCCGTTGTCGGCCTCGGCGGCGCGGTCACGCGCCTGCAGGATGTCGCCCGACCAGCCCACGGCCACGCAGATGTCGCCGTTGGCGAGCGCGTTGATGTACTCGGACGAGTGGAACTTGGAGATGTAGGGGCGGATCGCCATGTAGACCGGCTCTGCCTTGGCGATCACGTCGGGATCGTGGCTGTCCGGGTCCTCGCCGATGTACTGCAGCGCGGCGGGGATCATCTCGGAGGGCGCATCCAGGAAATAGACGCCGCATTCCGCCAGCTTTTCCATGTTCTCGGGCTTGAACACCAGGTCCCAGCTGTCGATCGGGGCGTCCTCGCCGAGGATCTCCTGCACCTTGGGGACGTTCACGCCGAGGCCGGTGGTGCCCCACATGTAGTTGATCGCGTATTCGTTTCCGGGGTCGTACTTGGCGGTCCGTTCCGAGATGACGTCCCACATGTTCTCGATGTTCGGCAGCTTCGACTTGTCGAGCTTCTGGAACGAGCCCGCGGCGATCTGGCGCTGCAGGAAGGTGCCGGTGGGCACCACCACGTCGTAGCCCGAGCCGCCGGCGAGCATCTTGGTCTCGAGGACCTCGTTGCTGTCGAAGACGTCGTAGATCAGGTCGATGCCGGTTTCGGCCTCGAATTTCTCGAGAAGCGATTCGTCGATGTAGTCGGACCAGTTGTAGACCCGGACTTCTTCGGCCTGGGCCGAGGCGGCCGCGAGCGCAAGCCCTGCGGTGAAAGTGAGAAGAGATGTCTTCATCATGTGCTCCCGTTGGTGGCGGGGTCTTCCACGCCCCGTTCCCGAATTTGATCAAATGTTGCATCTCTTGGCAACATCCCGGATGTTTCCACGAGGCGCGTCAGCGTGCAAGATGACGTTGCGGCGGATATGATCAAACGAAAGGCAGCTGATGAATATGAGGGCAGAAGGTGCGGGGCCCCCGGCGCATGAGCTGGTTTACCGGCGTCTGCGCGAGATGGTGCTCTTCGGCGAGCTGGAGCCGGGGCAGGCGGTGACCATCCAGGGACTCGTCGAGCAGCTCGGTGCGGGGATGACGCCCGTGCGCGAGGCGCTGCGCCGGTTGATTTCCGAAGGCGCGCTGGCCTTTCGCGGCAACCGCCGCATTCTCGTGCCGGTGCTGGACGCGGACGCGGTGGAGCAGCTGCTGCTCGCGCGCGTCGCGCTGGAGCCGCAGCTGGCGCGCCGCGCCGCCGAGCGCTGCACCCCGGAGGACATCGATCGGCTGCGCGCGACCGACGCACGCCTGGACCACGCCATCGCGCGTGGCGACGTGCGCGGATACCTCGAAGAGAATCATCGGTTCCACGCCGAGCTCAACGCCATTGCCGCCGCGCCGATCCTGACCGAGTTGGTCGAGGGGCTGTGGCTGCGCTTCGGTCCGTCGCTGCGGGTGGTCTGCGGCATGTTCGGCACGCGCAACCTTCCGGACCGCCACAAGGACTTGCTGGACGCGCTGGCGCGCGGCGATGCGGCGGCGGCGGCTGACGCGATGGAAGGCGACGTGGTGCAGGGGATGACCCAGATCCGCGAGGGGCTGGGCTGATTCGAGCGCCGCGCCGCGTGACTGCGATTGACGCGGAATAATTTGATCATATTATTGGCGACAGCTTTCCGAACAGTCGACCCGACGCAATGAAAGGTGTCCGCCATGACGCTCATCTCCGTGAACTCGCCGACCTCCGAGCTGCAGGCTCTGGACGCGGCGCACCACATGCACCCCTTCACCACCGGTGCCGACCTTGCCCGCAAGGGGGCCCGGGTGATCACCCGCGCCGAGGGCTGCTGGCTGACCGACAGCGAGGGTGAGCGCATCCTCGACGGCATGGCGGGCCTTTGGTGCGTGAACGCCGGCTATGGCCGTAAGGAACTGGCGCAGGCCGCGGCCCGCCAGATGGAAGAGCTGCCCTATTACAATACCTTCTTCATGACGACCCACGTGCCGGTCATCCAGCTCTCGGCGAAGATCGCCGAGCTGGCGCCGGGTGATCTGAACACGGTGTTCTACGCGTCGTCGGGGTCCGAGGCGAATGACACCAACATCCGCCTCGTGCGGACCTACTGGGCCGAGAAGGGCCAGCCCGAGCGCGACGTGATCATCAGCCGCTGGAACGGCTACCACGGCTCCTCGGTGGGCTCGGGCTCGCTTGGCGGGATGAAGGGCATGCACGCGCAGGGTGGCCTGCCGATCCCCGGCATTCACCACATCGACCAGCCGCATTGGTACGCCGAGGGCGGCGACATGTCCCCCGAGGAGTTCGGCCTCGAGCGCGCCCGCCAGCTGGAAGCCAAGATCGAGGAGATCGGGCCGCACCGCGTCGGCGCCTTCATCGCCGAACCGATCCAGGGCGCCGGCGGGGTGATCATCCCGCCCGAGACCTACTGGCCGGAAATCAACCGTATCGTGAAGAAATACGGCATCCTGCTGATCGCCGACGAGGTGATCTGCGGTTTCGGGCGCACCGGCAACTGGTTCGGCTCGCAGACCATGGGCATCGAGCCCGACATCATGACCATCGCCAAGGGCCTGTCGTCGGGCTACCAGCCGATCGGCGGCTCGATCCTGTCGGACGAAGTGGCCAGTGTCATCGCGAAGACCGAGTTCAACCACGGCTACACCTACTCGGGTCACCCGGTGGCCTGCGCCGTGGCGCTGGAGAACCTGCGCATCCTCGAGGAAGAGAAGATCGTCGACCGCGTGCGCGAGGAGACCGGCCCCTACCTCAAGGCGAAATTCGAGAGCCTGACCGACCACCCGCTGGTCGGCGAGGCGAAGATCGCCGGCATGATGGGCTCGATCGCGCTGACCCCGGACAAGGCCGCCCGCGCGCCCTTCGCCGCCGAGGCGGGCACCGCCGGTTTCATCACCCGCGAGCGCTGCTTTGCCAACAACCTGATCATGCGCCACGTCTACGACCGGATGATCATCTCGCCGCCGCTGGTGATCTCGAAAGAGGAGATCGACGTGCTGATCTCGCGTGCCTGGAAGGCGCTCGACGAGGCGCATGCCGAGCTGAAGGCGCAGGGGCTGATGAAGGCGGGCACCCGCTGAGCGCGGAAGAGGGGGCGCTGCCCCCTCGCCCTCCGGGCTCACCCCCGGGATATTTTGGACATGTGGAAGGCCGGGGGCACGCAAGCCGCCGGCCTTTTTCGTGTTCGGTCGTTTTGGGCGCAGGCAGCGTCCCTTGCGTCTGAGGTTATCTCTCCCCGTGCGGCCGTGCGCCGGTGGGTCCTGTTCCTTCGCCTTCGATGCGGGCGCTTGTGCCCAGGGCAGCGGGACGGTCCCCCGCCTACGGGGCAACAAAAAACCCGGGCGCGAACGCCCGGGCAAGGTGGTCAAAAGCTGAAAGGAAGGAGAAAATCAGCCCTTGGAGAACTCGGGGTAGGCTTCCATGCCCAGCTCGGCCATGTCGAGACCGTTGATCTCGTCTTCTTCCGAGACGCGGATGCCGAAGATCATCTTGAGGATGAACCACAGGACCAGCGAGACCACGAAGGTGAAGATGCCGACCACGACGATGCCGTAGATCTGGGTGCCGAAGGAGGCGTCACCGTTGGTGAAGGCCACCGCGATGGTGCCCCAGATGCCGCAGACAAGGTGCACCGGGATGGCGCCGACCACGTCGTCGATTTTCAGCTTGTCGAGGAACGGCACCGCGAAGACCACGAGAACGCCGCCGATCATGCCGATGATGGTTGCCGCGCCCAGGGTCGGGGTCAGCGGTTCAGCGGTGATCGACACGAGGCCGGCCAGCGCGCCGTTCAGCACCATGGTGAGGTCGGGCTTCTTGTAGAGCAGCTGGGTGACGATCATCGCAGCGACCGAACCGCCGGCTGCCGCCGCGTTGGTGTTGGCGAAGATGCGCGACACGTCTGCCACGTCGCCCACGGTGCCCATTGCCAGCTGCGAGCCGCCGTTGAAGCCGAACCAGCCGAGCCAAAGGATGAACGTGCCGAGGGTCGCGAGCGCCAGGTTGGAGCCCGGGAACGGGGTCACGCGGCCATCCTTGTATTTCCCGATACGCGGGCCGAGAACGATGGCACCAGCCAGAGCAGCCCAGCCACCGCAGGAGTGAACGACGGTCGAGCCGGCGAAGTCGAGGAAGCCTGCCGCGTCGAGGAAACCGCCGCCCCACTTCCAGGAAGCCTGCAGCGGGTAGATGATCGAGGTCAGGATGACGGTGAAGATCAGGAACGGCCACAGCTTGATACGCTCGGCCAGGGCGCCCGAAACGATCGAGGCGGTGGCGGCGCAGAACATCAGCTGGAAGAAGAAGTCCGAACCGGTGGAGGCATAGCCGTAATCGTCGGCCGCGTCGGCGGTCACGCCAACGGCTTCGAGAACGCCCGGGCCCCAGACGCCGGACAGCACGCCTTCGACCGACCAGGTGCCCAGCGGGTACATCAGGTTATAGCCGATCAGGTAGTAGAAGATCGACGCCAGCGAGAACAGCGTGACGTTCTTCATCAGCTGCATGGTGACGTTCTTGGAGCGTACCAGGCCGGCCTCGAGCATGGCAAAGCCCGCGGCCATGAAGAACACCAGGAAGCCGCCCACGAGGAACAGCAGCGAGTTGAAGATGAACACCGAGTCGGTCGAGGCGTTCACCCCGGCCACAGGACCTTCGTCCTGGGCGAGGCCAAGGCTCGGCAGCGCGATCAGCGCGGCGACCGGAGCCAGCGTCTTGAGAAGTTTCATGTCTTTCTTGTCCCTATCTGTCGTTCCGCGGCTCTCAGAGCGCGTCCGCGTTGGTCTCGCCGGTCCGCACCCGCACGGCCTGCTGCACGTCGAGCACGAAAATCTTGCCGTCACCGATCTTGCCGGTCTGGGCGGTGCTGGTGATCGTCTCGACCACCTGGTCGGCCATGGAGCCGGCGACCACGATCTCGAGCTTGATCTTCGGAACGAAGTTCACCGCATACTCGGCGCCGCGATAGATTTCCGTGTGACCGGACTGCGAGCCGAAGCCCTTGATTTCCGTGACCATCATGCCGCGCACGCCGATTGCGGTGAGCGCCTCGCGCACCTCCTCGAGCTTGAACGGCTTGATCGTTGCAATGATCAGTTTCACCTTGGTCCCTTTCGGTTCTTGCGGCTCGCAGCTGCGCACCGCATCTCCTCGTTTGTGCATGGGCAGAAAGCCGCTGCCCGCCGACCATGGGAAGGGACAGCCCCTTGCACCCATCCGGTTGCGCTCCTAAGGAGATCACAAAATGAGCGGAAAATCTGCATTTGATTAAAAAATGCGCGATCCAAAAAGACAAATATGTGACCGTTTCTCGGTCAACATCAGGCGTCAAACCCGCTATCCTCCCGCAAAACTGAGCGAAGGCCGGGCAGAACGAAATGACTGATTCAGGGCGTGGCAAGGGCCGTCTGGTGGCCGAACGCCGCTATCCCAATGGTGGCCAGAAAGCGGGCCAGAAGACGAGCAAGACCCAAGGCCGGAAGCCTTCGGGTGGCGGCAGTGGTGGCTCTGGCGGCGGCTCTGGCGGAGGACGTCGGGCGGCGCCGCGCAAACCTGCGCGCAGACCTGCGAAGAAGCGGAACTTTCTCGTGGCGATGGTGTTGGGTCTCGTGTCTTTCGTTCTGAGCATCTTCTGGCGCATCACCTGGCGTGTGGGCGCGGTCGTCGGGATCCTGCTCGCGCTCGGCGTGGGCTATTTCTACACCAAGCTGCCGCCGGTGACCGAGCTTCTGGACGGTCGGGCGCGGGGGTCGGTCACGCTGATCGACCGCAACGGCGCGATCTTTGCCTGGCGTGGCGACCAGTTCGGCGGTGCCGTCACTGCCACGAGCGTGTCCAAGCACCTCAAGAACGCGGTGATCGCCACCGAGGACAAGCGATTCTACAAGCATTTCGGTGTCTCGCCGCGTGGCGTCGCCAGCGCCATCCGCATCAACCTTGCAGAGGGGCGTGGCCCGCTGTCCGGCCATGGTGGCTCGACCATCACCCAGCAGACCGCGAAGCTGCTCTGCATCGGCGTCGAGTATGATTCCGACGTCTGGAAGACCGAGGCCGATTACGTCGCCGAGTGCCGACAGTCCTCGCTGGCCCGGAAGGGCAAGGAAGCGCTTTACGCCATGGCGATGGAGCTGAAGTACACCAAGGACGAGATCCTCTCGATCTACCTCAACCGCGCCTACATGGGCGGTGGTGCCTATGGAGCCGAGGCTGCCGCAGAGCGCTATTTCGGAAAGCATGCCGCAACGCTCAACCCGCAGGAATCGGCGATGCTGGCGGGGCTGCTGACCGCGCCCTCGACGCTGGCACCGACCAGCGACCTCGAGCGCTCTCAGGACCGCGCGGCGACCGTGCTGCGGCTGATGGAGGACCAGGGCTACCTGAGCGCCGCCGAAGAGCAGCAGGCGCAGGCGAATCCCGCGACCCTGTCGGAAGAGGCGCAGAGCAAGACCGGCGGCTATTTCGCCGACTGGGTGATGTCGACCGGGCCGGAGTATTTCACCCGCGACACGATGGAGGACGTGGTGATCCGCACCACGCTCGACCCAAAGCTGCAGAAGGCGGCCGAGGACGCGATGAACTCGGTCTACGAGAGCAAGGTCAAGGAAGGCTCCAAGGCGCAGGCGGCGATCGTCGTCATGTCGGCCGACGGTGCGGTGCGCGCCATGGTGGGCGGGCGCAAGACCGGCGTGTCGGGCGTGTTCAACCGCGCCACCCAGGCCAAGCGGCAGACCGGCTCGGCGTTCAAGCCCTTCATCTATGCCACGGCGCTGGAACTGGGCCACTCGCCCTATGACTCGGTCGTCGATGAGCCCTTCTGCATGAACGTCCCGGGGTCCGGCGAATGGTGCCCGCAGAACTATTCCAGGAACTACAAGGGCAAGGTCACGCTGACCGACGCGCTGGCGCATTCGCTGAACATCCCGGCGGTGAAGATCTCGGAATCCGTCGGGCGCGACCTTGTGGCCAAGGTGGCCACGGGCTTCGGCATCAAATCCGAGGTGAACAGCTCGCCGTCCATGGCGCTCGGGACCTCCGAGGCCTCGCTGCTGGAGATGACCGGTGCCTATGCGGGCATCCTCAACGGCGGTTCGGCGGTGACACCCTACGGCCTCGTCGACCTGCGCCTGAAAGGCGACAACGAGGTGCTCATGGGCACCGGCGGCGGTATCCGCGAGCGGGTGATCCAGCCCGAGGCGGCCGGGCAGCTGATCTGGATGATGGAACATGTGGTCAATGGCGGCACCGGCGGGCGGGCGAAGCTGCCCGATCGCGAGGTGGCCGGCAAGACTGGCACGTCGAACGACGCGCGCGACGCCTGGTTCATCGGCTTCACCGCCGACTATGTGGTCGGCGTCTGGATGGGCAACGACGACAACTCGCCACTGACCGGGGTGACCGGTGGCGGCCTGCCGGCGGAGATCTGGCGCGAGACCATGCTGCGCGTCACCGATGGCACCGAGGCCAAGCCGCTGCCTGCCATCGTGCCCGAGCCGCCGCAGCAGGTGGCGCAGCCGCAACCGCAGCGTCAGCCCGAGCGGCAGCGCCGCGACAACATCATCCAGCAGGTCATCCGCGATCTGCTCGGGGGTGGCTGACGGTTTGGCCGGCAAGTTCCTTCGAAGGAACTTGCAAAAGCCTTCGAAGGCTTTTGGCGCGGGCTTGACCTGAGCGCCCGGCGCGGACATGAGAGGCGAAATCCCGCAAAAGGAGACGCCCCCATGTCCGCAGCCGTGTCCGATGACCGCCTGATCGTCGCCCTCGACGTGCCCAATGCCCTCGAGGGCCTGAAAGTCGCCGAGGAGATCGGCGATGCCGTCTCCTTCTACAAGATCGGTCTCGGCATGCTCACCGGCGGCGGCCTGGCGCTGGCCAACGAGCTCAAGCAGGAGCACGGCAAGCGCATCTTCCTCGACATGAAGTTCTTCGACATCGGTCAGACGGTCGAGAACGCGGTGCGCGGCATCGCGCAGTTCGATCTCGACTTCCTGACGGTGCACGGCGATCCGCACGTGGTGCGTGCCGCCAAGCAGGGCGCGGCGGGCTCGAACCTGAAGATCCTCGCGGTGACCATCCTGACCTCGCTCGACCGCGCCGACCTTGACGACGGTCTGATGCAGGCGGGCGACGTGGCCGACCTGGTGGTGGAACGCGCCGCGCGTGCCTTCGAGGCCGGGGCCGACGGTATCATCGCCTCGCCGATGGAGGCCGCCCGCATCCGCGCGCTCCCCGAGTCCGAGGGCCGTTTGATCGTCACCCCCGGCGTGCGTCCGGCGGGCAGCGCCGACGACGACCAGAAGCGCATCGCCACCCCCGCGAGCGCCATCGCCGCCGGTGCCGACCACATCGTCGTCGGCCGCCCGGTCTGGCGCGCGCCCTCGCCGCGCGACGCGGCGCTGGCGATCAACGCCGAACTGGCCTCGCCACAGGCACAGCGGCCCAACAAGGCTTGATCTGGGGCGCGCGGGGGGCTACCCAGACGTCATGACACGTCTTATGCCCCTTGCGACTCTCTGGTGGCCCGCCTGACATAGGCGGCCCGACGTATCATGTTTTCCAAACAGGCCGCCGCATCGGGCGGCCTTTTTGATGTACGACATCCAATCCCCAATGCGGCGACCTCCCTGACCAGACAGACCCTGTCCAGACACGGAGACCCCCATGGACCAGACCACCCTGACCCGCCCCGAGGCCGAAACGACGACCGCCGCAAAGCCGGTCATCCTCACCGGCGACCGCACCACCGGCCCGCTGCACATCGGCCACTACGCCGGCTCGCTGAAGAACCGGCTGGCGCTGCAGGACACGCACACGCAGTTCCTGCTGCTCGCCGACACCCAGGCGCTCACCGACAACGCCCATGACATCGGCAAGGTGCGCCGCAACGTGCTCGAGGTCGCTTGCGACTACCTCGCCGTCGGCATCGATCCCGCCAAGACCACCATCTGCCTGCAGTCGCATCTGCCGGCGCTGGCCGAGCTGTCGATGCTCTACCTGAACTTCGTCACCGTCGCCCGGCTCGAGCGCAATCCGACGATCAAGGACGAGATCCGCGCCCGTGGCTTCGGGCGCGACATCCCGGCCGGGTTCCTTTGCTATCCGGCCGCGCAGGCCGCGGACATAACCGCCTTCAAGGCCACCGTCGTGCCGGTCGGCGAAGACCAGGCGCCGCTGATCGAGCAGTGCAACGAGATCGCCCGGCGGGTGAACGCTGCGGCGGGCCGCGAGGTGCTGCCCGAGGCGCAGGCGCTGATCCCCGAGGCGGGGCGGCTGCCGGGCATCGACGGACGCGCCAAGATGAGCAAGTCTGGCGGCAACGCGATCCCGCTCTCAGCCTCGGAGGACGAGATCAGCCGGGCGGTGCGGGCGATGTTCACCGACCCCGAGCACCTGCGGGTGGAGCAGCCGGGCCGGGTCGAAGGCAATGTGGTGTTCGCCTACCTCGATGCCTTCGACGCGGCGAAAGAGGATGTGGCCGAGCTGAAGGACCACTACCGGCGCGGCGGTCTCGGCGACACGGTGTTGAAGCGGCGGCTGGAGGACATCCTGCAGGCGCTGCTCGCGCCGATCCGGGCGCGGCGGGCGGAGGTTGCCTCCGATCCCGCGCAGGTGCACCGCATCATCTCGGAGGGCACGCAGGCGGCGCGCGAGGTCACCGAGGCCACCAAGCGCGAGGTGATGGACGCACTGGGGTTGTTCCGTCTCTGAGCCAAAGGGCAGGGCGCTTTCACGAAAATGCTCCCCGCGGCGGCACCGCGGGGAGCATGGAAGCACCGGTCCAATCGGACCGGAAATGCCGGGAGAGATCAGCCTTTGGCGTCGATCCGCACCTTGACGGCGTCGTTCAGCGCCGCGGCGAACTCCGCCTTGGTCATGTCGAGCACCAGCTCTTCCTCGGCGTTCAGCGACAGCTGCGAAGCGCGCACGGAGGCGTTCTCGATGGCGCGTTCGTCGGCGCCTTCCATCTCGCCGTCGAGGTCGATCACCACGAAACCGCGGTCCATCTCGGACTTCTTCACCGTACCGACGATCTCGCCATCGCTCGAACGGACGAGGGCGTCATTGGTGATCGCCGCGTCGAGCTGTGCCGAGACGTCCGCCGCGTCGCTGTAGATCTCGTCGGCGCCCACCGCCTCGACGCCGGCCTGTGCGGTGTCGGTCGCGGTCTCGCCGATGGCATAGGCGGTGTCGCCGATCGCGTCGACGGCCTGAGCGGCCTGCTCGGTGACGCTGGCCTCGTTCTCGGCCTGCGCGCCAATCGCGCCTGCGATAACCATGGTGAGTGCTGCGGTGGTGGTGGTCAGGAAGCGCTTGGTCATGTGCGGTCTCCTCGGTCTTGGTTTGGATCGTCCCCTCGGGGTCTCTGGGGTCACAATGAGGACCCCCCCTGGGTTGGTTCCAAGATTTCTCGGAGACCCGGGCTTTCCCTGCCGGAAGGCCCGCGGCGTTCAGTCCTCGTTGATGTCCCGGGTCCAGATCTTGGTCTGGCCCTTGCGGACGCCCATGAAACGCCGCAGCAGCGCCCAGCCGATCAGCGCCACCACGGCGCAGATCAGCAGCAGAACCGGCCACCCGGCGGAGAGGCCGAGCAGCAGCAGCACGCCCACTGCCGCCGCCCCGATGGCAAAGCCGAGGAACACGTAGGCCGGGCTCAGCACCTCGAGCACCAGCAGCACCACCGCCGCCGCCAGCCACACCCACCAGAGCTGGATCATGGCTTGCGTCCCGTCAGAAGGGTGAAGGCGTCGGCGAAGGCATCGAGCGCATTCGAGGGCAGCACGATGGTCTGCTTGCCGTCGCCGTTGCCGAGCGCCACCAGCGCCTCGACCTGTTTCAGCGCCACCTGGTATTGCGCTGCCTCCAGCCCGTTCTTGGCGATGGCCTCGGCCACCACCTGCGTCGCATAGGCCTCGGCCTCGGCCGAGATGCGCCGCGCCTTGGCGGTCTGCTCGGCGGCGTAGAGGTCGGCGTCCGCCGAGAGCTCCACGGCGCGCTTGCGGCCCTCGGCCTCGGTCACCTGAGCGCGGCGGGCGCGCTCGGCGTTGAGCTGCTGAAGCATGGCGTCGCGGGTCTGCTGGTCGAGGTTCACGTCGAGGATCTCGGCCCGCGTCACCTCGATCCCCCAGTTGTCCACCGCGTCCTCGACGTTGCTCTTGATCGTGGCGATCAGCGCCGCGCGGTTGGACTGCACCTCGTCGAGCTCCATCTTGCCGATCTCGGCGCGGACGATGCCTGCGACGGTGGTGGCGATGGCGGCATCCACGTCGCGGATGCGGTAGACGGTCTTTTCCGGCTCGAGGATGCGGTAGAAGACCGAGGTCTCGACCTCCACCAGCACGTTGTCGGCGGTGATCGCGTCCTGGCTGGCGGTGGGCAGCTGGCGTTCGAGGATCGAGACCTTGTGCGCCACCCGGTCGAGGAAGGGCACGATGAAGTTGATCCCGGGGCCGAGCACCGCGCGCAGCCGGCCGAAGCGTTCGACCACGTGCTTCTCCGCCTGCGGCACGATGCGCACCCCGAGGAGCACGCATAGGATCACGAAGGCGGCGAGCAGCAGCACCACGAGATTGCCGCCGACCAGATCCGCGATCAGAGTTTCCACGTCCATATGGGTATCTCCCCCGGCTTGCCTGCGGCTCCGCATCGGCGCCGCGTTCGATCCTGCAAAGGGGGCGCTGCCCCCTCGGCGCTGACGCGCCTCACCCCCGGCGTATTTAACAAGAGAAGAAGCGCTTGCGCCGACTATGCCCCGCCGCATGGCGAGAAAGAAAGGGATTTCCAGCGTCTCTTCAGTGGGTTTTGGGCGGCCGTGGCGGGGTTTCCAGAGAGGTCACTGCGGGTGGCGGACAGTCGCTGCTCACATCCTCTGCACGGCGCCGTGCAGAGACCCGAGGGAACTGGCGCGCCAATTGCGGCGTTTTGAGGCCAATCAGGAGACAAGCCATGACCGAGATGCGCACACAGATCGGCGAGATGCGCTACAACGCCGCCGAAGAACAATTCGAGGCCCTCGTGACCTTCCACTCCGACGCCGGGCGGGTCCGGGTCGCGAGTACCTTCAAGGCCCCGGTGACCACGCAGCCCGACGCCGCGGAGCGGGTGCTGGTGTCACGGGCGCTGGCCTTGCTGGACCGGCCCGACACGCTGCAGGCGCGCACCGCACCGTTGCCGTCGGAGCGCGTTCGCCGGCCGCGCGACACGGTGCCTCGCAAGGCGGGCCTCGGCTGGCTGTCGCTGTTCCGCGCGGCCTGACCGCGCTCAGCGCGCGTCGCGCGCGTCCATGTAATCGCGCAGCACGCTGCGGAAATGCGGGATCGCGTCCTCGCGCGCGATGAACTCTTCGGGCGACATCATCATCCAGCCCTCGCCTTCGCCGCCCCAGACCACATCGTCGACGCGGCTCGCTGGCAGGTGCGCCGCGAAGTACCAAAGCCCGTCGTAAAACAGTTCCCAGCTCAGCGCCTCTGGCCCGAGATCGAGCCCGACCTCCTCGATGGTTTCGCGCAGGGCGCATTCCATGCCGGTCTCTCCCGGCTCGCGCGCGCCACCGGGAAAATCGAGGTAGCCGGGCCATGGGATGCCCTCGGTATGATCGCGGCGCAGGATCAGCAGATCGTCACCGAGAAACAGGATTATCTTGGCGCCTCTGAAGTTCATCATGCCTCCGGGCAATGGCACTGCTGCGTGGGTTCGGCGTATAGTGCCGAGGTAACACCTGTCGCCGGAAATGCCACCCATGCCCGCGCTCTGCCGCGATTGCCTCGCCGAATTCGACCATGGAACACGCTGCCCGTCCTGCGGACGCCCGCGGATCGTGCGCCATGACGAACTGTGGGACCTCTCCATCGCGCACATGGACTGCGACGCCTTCTATGCCACCGTCGAGAAACGCGAGAATCCAGAGCTGGCCGACAAGCCGGTGATCGTCGGCGGCGGCAAGCGCGGGGTTGTCTCCACCGCCTGCTACGTTGCGCGCATCCGCGGCGTCCGCTCGGCCATGCCGATGTTCCAGGCGATGAAACTCTGCCCCGACGCCGTGGTGGTGAAGCCGCGGATGGAGCTCTACGTCGAGGTCTCGCGGCAAATTCGCGCGCTGATGGAGGAGCTGACGCCGGCGATCGAACCGCTGTCGCTCGATGAGGCCTTTCTCGATCTCACCGGCACGGCGCGGCTGCACGGCCATCCGCCCGCGGTGATGATGGCGCGGCTGGTCAAGCGCATGCGCGAAGAGCTCGGGGTCACCGGCTCGGTCGGCCTGTCGCACAACAAGTTCCTCGCCAAGATCGCCTCGGACCTCGACAAGCCGCACGGTTTCTCGGTGATCGGCAAGGCCGAGACCGCCGACTTCCTGCGGCCGAAGTCGGTGCGGATGATCTGGGGCGTCGGCATGGCCTCGCAGGAGTCGCTGGAGCGCGCCGGGATCCGCACCTTCGAGGACCTGCTGCGCTGGGAGCAGCGAGACCTGATTGCCCGATTCGGTTCGATGGGGCAGCGGCTGTGGCATCTGGCGCGCGGCGAGGACACGCGGCGGGTAATGCGCAATGCGCCGATCAAGTCCATTTCCAACGAAACCACGTTCAACGAGGACACCGGCGATCACGACCTGCTCGACGGGCATCTCTGGCGCATGTGCGAGAAGGTTTCGGATCGGGCCAAGGCCAAGGGCATGGCCGGACGGGTGGTGACGCTGAAGGTCAAGCGCGCCGATTTCAAGCTGATCACCCGGCGGCAGTCGCTGGGCGATGCCACGCAGATGGCCGACCGCATCTATCGCGTGGCCCGCGGCATGCTCGACGGGCTGGAGAGGCAGGGGCCATGGCGGCTGCTGGGCGCGGGGATCTCGGATCTGGTGGCGGCGGATCAGGCTGACCGGGGCGGCGATCTTCTCGATCCCGACGCCGGCAAGCGTGCGGCGGCGGAACGGGCGACGGATGCGATCCGCGCCCGCTTCGGCGAAACGGCGATCGTGAAGGGGCGGGGGCTGCGCTGAGCGCCCCGCAAGCTGGCTGTCCGGCCGCGGATCAGCTGCCGCGGTTCAGCAGCTCATCCTCCTCGTCCTCGGGATCGAAGCCGAGCGCCTCGAGGCCGGCCTCGAGGTTGTCGGCCAGATGCGGCGTGCCGATCAGGTAGTCGGCGGTCGGTGTCGAGGCTTCGGTGAGCGCGGTGCTGTAGGCTTCGGCCCATTCGTCGGCGTCGAAGGCATCGCGGCCGATCCACATCACCGCGACCAGCGCGGCCTGTTCCTCTTCGCTCATGCGGTCGATGAAGCCGCGCAGCTCGCCTTCGGCCCGTTCGATCTCCCGGGCCATCAGGATCACGGCGGCAACCGTGCGGACGCTGATTTCTTCCATGGCGCGTCTCCTTTCTTCGCGCACACCATGGAGAAAAGCGTACACCCCGACCTTGATCTGCGACAAGCGGCGCGTGCCGCGTGGCGGGATAGGGCGGGCGAGATCAGTCAGGAGAGGGCAGCGCCCGGTTCAGGAAGCCGAGCGTGCCCGTTGCAACCTGATCATGTACCGCCGAGCGCTCTTCGGGGCTGCTGGCGCAGAGCGCGGGATCGCCGCCCTCCTCCTGCAGCAGCTTGGCGCCGTTGGGGGTGCAGCGGGCAAACAGGTCGTAGAGCTCGGCCCCTTCCAGCGGAACCACCTCGATCCCGGTCCGCGCGGCGAGGCGAACCTCGCCCGGCGCGGGCTGGTCTAGGCCGAAGATGCGCATGTCGGGCGCATGCGGCTGCAGGCTGTCGGGCCGGAACTCGGCGAGGTATTCGGGCGCGATGGCCAGCACAGCGCGGACCCGCGCGTCGCGGCGCGGCAGGGTCAGCGCCTGCAGGTCGACGCTTGCCGGATCGACACCGGCGGAACCGAACCAGGCGCAATCCGTCGAGGGATGGCCGGTCCAGCAATTGAGCATATAGGCGCCCTCGTCGATCATGCCGCCGCCGAGCATCATCGCGGCGGTGCCGCCGAGCGCGAAGCCGGCAACCGCGACGCGGGTGTCGTCGATGCGCATCTGCCAGTCGGGATCATTCAACAGCAGGTCGAGCGCCTGTCCCAGCTCTGCCGGGCGCCGCCAGATCTCGCCGAGCGCCGAGGCCGGATCGCGCGGACGCTGGCCGCTGACCTCTGCGACGATGTAGCCGCCCTCGGCCAGCCGTGCCGCCAGCCAGGCGCCGCTCTGCTCCGACGAGCGCCGCCCGCCGTGCGAGAGCAGCACCAGCGGCAGCTTGCCGGGCAGGGGCGAGGCTTCGCGCTGAGCCGGGGTGCCCTCGAAGACCGCGTTGCGCCCGACCAGTTCGGAGGCGCCGCCACCGGTCTGCGCCGGGTACCAGATGGTCATCGACAGTCCGCGACCGAAGTTCGCCTCGGGGCGGATCATGCTGCTGACGCCGACACCGGTCTTGTCGCCCTCGGCGTAGCCGGGAGCGGCAAGCAGGGCCGCAAGCGCGAGGCCGGTCAGGCGGGCAAACATCCGATTTTCCTTGGCGAGTCGGTCGAAAAGTCAGGTCTGCCTTGGCAATGGCACGATACGCCCCTCGGGCGCCAGATCTTCGAAATCAAAATTGTCGAGTTTTTGGGCACGTCGGCCGGCCTTCTCGGCGCTGATGCGGATCTCCGAGAGGTCCTTGGCGGCCATGCCGAAGTGGCGGTCGAGGTTCTCTACCCGCGCCCCGAGCCGCTCGACGTCCTGGTGCAGCAGCCCGAGCTCGCGCCGGATGGCCCCGGCCTGCTCGCGCATCCGGGCATCCTTGAGCACCGCGCGCAGCGTGTTGAGCGTGGCCATGCAGGTGGTTGGCGAGACGATCCAGACCCGCAGCGAAAAGCCCTCGCGCACCACCTCGGGGAAGGTCGCGTGCAGCTCCGCGTAAACCGCCTCGGAGGGCAGGAACATCAGCGCGCTGTCGGCGGTCTCGCCGTCGAGGATGTAGCGGTCCGAGATGTCACGCAGGTGCTTGCGCACCGACATGCGGAAGGCCTGCCCGGCGCGTTGCTTCGCCTCGGGCGTCTCGGCGCGGCGCAGCATCTCGTAGGCTTCGAGCGGGAATTTGGCGTCGATGACGATATGGCCGGGCGGTTCCGGCAGCTTGATCAGGCAATCGGCGCGGCGCCCGTTCGAGAGCGTCGCCTGCATCGCGTAGGCGTCGGGCGGCAGCGCCTTGGAGACGATGTCGTTGAGCTGGATTTCCCCGAAGGCGCCGCGGGTCTGCTTGTTCGACAAGATGTCCTGCAGCGACAGCACGTCGCCCGAGAGCCTTGTGATGTTCTCCTGCGCCTGGTCGATGGTCTTCAGCCGTTCCTGCAACTGTCCCAGCGAATGCGCGGTGCGGCGGGCGGTGCCATGCAGGTTCTCGGACATGTTCTGCTGCACCTGCGCCAGCCGCTTTTCCATCAGCTGCAGCATGGCGTTCTGGCTCTTCACCTGCGCCTCGGAGACATGGTGCAGCCCGCCGGCGAGCCGCTCCTGCCCCTCGGACAGCGCCTGCACCCGCTGCGACAGCTGGCTGAGCGGATAGCCGAGCCGGGCGGCGCGGTTCGAGGCGCGGATCGACAGGATCAGCAGAAGCGCAAGGAGAGCCGCACCCACGGCAGCCCAGAGGCGCGGGTCGCCCATGTCGATGCTCTGCCCGGCGATCTCGATCATGTGCGGCCGAACAGCCTCTCGATATCCGACAGCTTCAGCTCCACGTAGGTAGGGCGTCCGTGGTTGCACTGGCCGGAGTGGGGCGTGGCCTCCATCTCGCGCAGCAGGGCGTTCATCTCCTCGGCGCGCATCCGGCGGCCCGAGCGGATCGAGCCGTGGCAGGCGACGCGGGAGAGGATCGCCTCGAGCTTTTCCTGCACAAGCTGCGAGCTGCCGTAGTCCGAAAGCTCGTCGAGAATGTCCTTGATCAGCGCCTCGGCGTTGACCTCGCCAAGGATGGCAGGCGTTTCGCGCACCGCCAGCGCCGAGCCGCCGAAGGGTTCGACCGACAGGCCCATGCGGCCAAGGTCGTCGGCAATGTCGAGGATGCGCGACAGGTCGTCCTGCGACAGCTCGACGATCTCGGGGATCAGCAGCGCCTGCGCGGCGACGCCGCGCTCGGCCATCTGGCGTTTCAGCTTTTCGTAGACCAGCCGTTCGTGCGCCGCGTGCTGGTCGACGATGACGATGCCGGTCTCGGTCTGAGCGATGATGTAATTCTCGTGCACCTGACCCCGCGCCGCGCCGAGCGGCAGGTGGGCGGCCTCTGGTGCCTCTGCCGCATCTTCGACGACACGGCCCGACCAGCCGCCCTGCATTTCGGCAAAGCCCTGCGTCTGTACCGGGGGCACGCGCGGCGGGGCGGGCACGAAATTGGGATCGGGCGCCTGCGCGGCATAGGCTGCGCTGCGTGCGCCGGCCGAGGGGCGGTCCATCTGGTAGACGCGGGCGTGGGGCGCGGCCGCCGGGGCCGCGCCGAGCGGCGCGCCGCCGCCATAGGCGCCGAAGGTGCTGTCGCGCGACGGCTGCTGGTGCAGCGGCATCTGCCCCTCCGAAGAGACTTGCGGTCGCATCTCGGGGCGAAGTGCCGCCAGCGTCTCGGCCGCCACGGTGCTCGAGGCGCGGTGCCCGGCGTCGGCCAAAGCGTGGCGCAGCGCCGAGACGATCAGCCCGCGCACCAGCCCGGGCTCGCGGAAGCGCACCTCGGATTTCGCCGGGTGCACGTTCACGTCCACCAGGTGCGGGTCGCAATCGACAAACAGCGCCACCGCGGGATGGCGGTCGCGGCTGAGGTAATCGGCATAGGCGCCGCGCAGCGCGCCGAACAGCAGCTTGTCCTGCACCGGGCGGCCATTGACGAAGAGATGCTGCGCCACGGAAGAGCCGCGCGAATAGGTCGGCAGAGCCGCGTAGCCGGTCAGCCGGAAGCCGTCACGCTCGGCGTCGATGGCCAGCGCATTGTCGGTGAACTCGGCACCCAGCACCTGCGCCAGCCGGCCCCGCAGCGCGTCGAAGAGATCGCCCGAGACCGCGTCGGCGCGGAAGGTCACCCGGTCCTTGCCCTGCGAGACGTCGCGCAGGGTGAAGCCCACCGAGGGCTCGGCCATGGCGAGCCGTTTCATCACGTCCGAGATCGACATCATCTCGGCACGGTCGGTGCGCAGGAACTTCAGCCGCGCGGGCGTGGCGAAGAAGAGATCGCGCAGGGCGACCACCGTGCCGGGGTTCAGCGCCGCCGGTTTCACCGCGCCCATCTGCCCGCCGGAGACCGCGATCTCGGCGCCGTCCTGCCCGGCGACACGGCTCTGGATGGTCAGCCGCCCCACCGCGCCCAGCGAGGGCAGCGCCTCGCCGCGAAAGCCGAAGCTGTGGATGTTCAAGAGATCCGAGCCGTCGATCTTCGAGGTGGCATGGCGCGACAGCGCCAGCGGCAGCTCGTCCGGCCCCATGCCGCAGCCGTCGTCGCTCACCCGGATCAGCGTCTTGCCGCCGTCGGCGATTTCCACCGTGACGCGGGTCGCCCCGGCGTCGATGGCGTTCTCCACCAGCTCCTTGACCGCCGAGGCCGGGCGCTCGACCACCTCGCCGGCGGCGATGCGGTTGATGGCGGCCTCGTCCAGCTGTCGGATGACGGGACGCATATTGGGGCTGTGGGTGTTCATTCCACCATACCTAGCAGGGATTTCGCGATTCTGGAACGGTTAGCGCGGCCGGGTCCAGGTGCCGAGAGCGGGTGGGTGCACCGCGGTCAGTCCGCTGCCAGCGCCGCCGCCTTGCCGCCGGAAACCTCTAGCGCATCGGCGGGGGTGACCACCACCATCAATCCGCGCTTGCCGCCGTTGAGCACGATCCGCTCGGCGGCCATCGCCCCGGCCTCGAAGGCCGTGGGCACGCGTTTCTTCTGCCCGAAGGGGCTGATGCCGCCGGTGTGCATGCCGGTGAGCCGCTCGGCCTTCGCCGGATCCATCATCTGCGCCGACTTGCCACCGAAGGCGCTGGCCACCCGCTTCATCGACAGCGAGGCTCCCGAGGGCACCACGGCGCAGCAGGGCCTGCCGTCGACCTCGACCATCAGCGTCTTCAGCACCCTCGAAGGATCCCAGCCGATCGCTTCGGCCGCGTGCAGCCCGATCTGCGCCTGCCCGGAGACGTAATCATACTCGAGCAGCTCGAAAGCCACCTTGGCGCGGGTCAGCGCCTGCGTGGCGGGTGTGCCCTTGCTCATGCCGAGACCCTCATGCCCGATATCCCATCTGCCGGTCGATCCACGTGAGGATCACGCCCACCACCCGCGCCTGCTCCGCATCGCTCAGCGCGCGCCCCGCCGCCAGCCCGTGCCATTTCGCAAGGCAGCCCCGGCAGCAGGTGGCCGTTGCGTGCTGGGCGATAAACACCGGGTGGCCGCGCATGGGCGTCTGCTTGCCGTCGTTCTTCGGCAACGCCGGGGCCAGCCGCTCGGCGATGAAGTCGCGCGCATGCGACAGGACCACCTCGCGGCCCTTCTCGTCCGCATAGGCGCGCTCGTTGGGGCCAAGACGGAAGCGGCTGCGGAATTTCGAGCGGGCCAGCCGCGCGAACAGCTGATCCGGAGCGGTCATTCCATGCTCTCGAGATAGGTGCGCACCGCGTCCTGCACGTGGCGGAAGCGGTCACCGCCGAGGTGCTTGCCGCCGAACCAGCGGGTCACGACGATGATGTGGTCCTTCAGCCCTTCGCGCTCGAGCATGCGCAGGATCACCATGCCCGCGCCGCTCTCGCCGTCATCGTTCTTGATCGGCGCGTCCCCGGTCAGCAGGCCCCATGTGTTGTGCGTGGCCTTGGCGAACTTCTTGTTTCGCTTGAGCTCTTTCAGAAAGGCCTTGGCCTCCTCCTCAGAGGCACAGGGTCCACCCGAGACGGCATACTTGGAGCCGCGGTCGCTGATGATGTTCTCGAGAATGCGCATGCCAGAGGGGTAAGCCGCGCGGGCGCAGGGCGCAAGTGTTCAGCCCCCGAGGTACCCCCGCTCGATCTCCAGCAGCCGCTGTTTGCGCCAGAGCCCGCCGCCGTAGCCGGTGAGCGCGCCGTCCGCCCCGATCACCCGGTGGCAGGGGATCACCAGCGCGATCTGGTTGGCGCCATTGGCCTGCGCCACCGCCCGAACCGCCGAGGGCCGCCCCAGCGCCTGCGCCAGCGCGCCGTAGCTGCGGGTCTCGCCCGCCGGGATCGCGCGCAGCGCGCGCCAGACCGACTTGGTGAACTCCGAGCCATGCAGCGCCAGTGGCGTGTCGAAATCGGCGCTCTCGCCTGCAAAGAAGCGCGTCAGCTCCAATCGAATCTGCTCCGAGGGGGCGAACTGTCCCACACCGATCTCGTTCCCAGCGCCCTTGCGCAGCTTTTCCAGCTCGCGCGGCAGCGCCTTGCGGTCCATGAACTCCAGCAGGTGCAGGTGGCCTTTCGAGCAGACCGAGACCATGTCGCCGAGCGGCGTGGCGATCCAGTCCGCCCTGAGCAGCGCATCCGGATTCAGCGCGCCCGGAGCCACCCCCAAGATCTTGGAAAATCCCGTCCGGAAGGCCGAGGCGCTCTCGAAGCCCGCTTCGAGCTGCGCCTCGATCACCGGCGCGCCCGAGGCCAGCGCGGTGAACCCCTCGCGCAGCCTCCGCTGCCGGGCCATCTCGAGGAAGGTCATGCCGAACTGCCGCTTGAAGGCGCGTCGCACGGTCGAGGGATCGAGCCCCATCGCCAGGAGGTCCGGCTCGGACCAGCGGAAGGCGGGCCGCGCGTCTAGCGCATCCAGCAGCCGGGCGATCACCGGGTCGCTTTCGGCCATGGGCTTCAGCGGGTGGCAGCGCTTGCAGGGGCGGAAGCCGGCGGCAATGCAGTCGCCCGCGGTCTCATGGAAGGTGCAATTGGCGCGCAGGGGTTTGCGCGCCGGGCAGGTCAGCCGGCAGAAGATGCCGGTCGAGGCGACGCAGACATAGGCCCGGCCATCGTAGGACGGGTCTCGGTCGAGCAGCGCCTGGTAGAGCGTGTCGGGATCTGGAAGGGCAAACAGCATGGGGCGACTCTAGCCGATCCGCGCGCGGCGTGCCGCCGGAAATCGGGCGGCTATTGATCTGTGGCGGGCTTTCCCGGCACGCCCCCTTGCCTTCGCCGCCGCGGACCCCAAGTCTGAAGACAGGTTCAGAATTCGAGATATGAAAGGAGCCGGCGATGAAGACCGAGGAAGTGGGCAACGCGCTGCTGGAGACCTGGTCCGTCGACGAGGTCGCCGAGGCCTTTGACCGCAACGAGATCGTGCTGATCGACGTGCGCACGCCGCAGGAATACATGTTTGAGCACATCGAGGGCGCGCTGCTGATGCCCATGGCGTTTTTCAAGCCGGAGAAATTGCCGGGGCAGGGCGAGAAGCGTATCGTCTTCCACTGCGGCTCGGGCGTGCGTTCGGAGCGGGTCGCCCGCGCCGCCATCGCCTCGGGCATGGCGCGCGTCGCGCATATGGAAGGCGGCTTCGGCGGCTGGAAGGGCAGCCACAAGCCCTACATCGGCACCAACATGGCCACTGGCGCCCCGACGCCGATCAGCTGAAACGCCCGGTCACTTCTTCTCTTTCAAAATACGCCGGGGGTGAATTGGCTGAAGGCCAAGAGGGGGCAGCGCCCCCTGTTCCGGGTCAGCCGCGTCCGGTCACCCGGTCGAAGCGCTGGCGCGCCACGTCCTCGTCGCGCTCGGCCTTGCGGTCGCTGACCAGCGCCGCCTCGACGTAGCCGAGGTGCGCCTGCACCGCCGCCTTGGCCGCTGCCGCGTCGCGCGCCTGCAGGGCGGTATTGATCGCCCGGTGCTGCTCGAGCAGCGCTTCGCGCGTGGTGCGCTGCTTGAACATGACCGAGCGGTTGTAGAACACGCCCTCGCGCAGCAGCTGGTACATCGAGCGCATCATGTGCAGCATGATGACATTGTGGCTGGCCTCGATGATCGCAAGGTGGAAATCGGCGTCGAGCCGTGCCTCTTCGGCCGGGTTCCGTTTCTGGTGCGCCGCCGCCATCTTCTCGAAGAGCGCGTCGATCACCTTGAGATCCGAGGGGGTGCCGTGCAGCGCCGCGCGTTCCGCGGCCAGCCCCTCCATGTCGCGGCGGAAGCTGAGGTAGTCGAAGACCGCCTCGTCATGCTTGGAAAAGAGCTGGATCAGCGCGTCGGAGAAGGCCGAGCCGAGCACCTCGGTGACGAAAATGCCGGCCCCGGCGCGGGTCTCCAGAAGGCCGCGTTCCTGCAGGTCGGCCACCGCCTCGCGCAGCGAGGGGCGTGACACACCCAGCCGGTCCGACAGCTCCCGCTCCGCCGGCAGGCGCTCTCCGGGACGCAGGATGCCGCGCAGGATCAGCTCCTCGATCTGACGCACCACGGCGCTGGAGAGTTTCTCGGACTGCACGGGTCGGAAGGGCATGGGGTGGTCCTGACAGGCGGGAAACAGGCGGGAATTGGTCAGATCATATGACCACGCGCGCCATGTCTCAAGCGCGACGGAAGGAGAGGGTCTACCAGCGCGACAGCGCGTCCTCGTCCTCGTCCTTGGCGGCAACCCAGGAGGCGCCCTCCGCGCCGCTTTCCTTCTTCCAGAAGGGTGCGCGGGACTTGAGATAGTCCATCAGGTACTCGGCCGCCTCGAAGGCATGGCCGCGGTGCTTGGAGGCGGTGGCGACCATCATGATGCGTTCGCCCGGACCCATGCGACCGTAGCGATGGATCACCAGAACCTCGCCGAGTTCCCAGCGCGCCTCGGCCTCGGTCGCGATCTTTTCCAGCGCCTTCTGGGTCATGCCGGGGTAGTGCTCGATTTCCATGGTCGCCAGCGTGCCCGACACGTCGCGCACCACGCCGGTGAAGGTCACCACGGCGCCCATGTCGGTGCGGCCCGCGGCGAACCCTTCGGCCTCGGCGCCGAAATCGAAGGGCTCTTCCTGCACGACAACCCGGATCGCCATGGGATCAGCCCCCGGTCATCGGCGGGAAGAAGGCGACTTCGCGCACGCCGGCAAGCGGCGCGTCGAACTCCGACAGCTCCTGGTCCAGCGCGACGCGCAGCGCAGAGAGGTCGGAGAAGGCCAGCGCGTAACGTTCCTCGCGCCCGCGCAGTTCTTCGATGAGATCGTTCACCGTGGCGGCCTCGGTCTCGTAGCGCTCTTTCGGCAGGCCGATGCGCTCACGTACCCAGGCGAAATAGAGCAGGTCCATCACGTGTCGTCCTTCAGGAACGGCAGGGCCTTCACGAAGTAGTCCCAGCCGGTGATCAGGGTCAGCGCGGCGGCGATCCACAGCAGCGTCAGGCCGAGGTGCCCGGTCCAGATCATCCCGGCTTCCTGCCAGCGCAGCCCGTGCGGATCGGCACCGCCGGCGTCGAGCGCACGGGTGACCACCTGGTCGTCAAGTGCCTCGACGCTGAGAGCAAGGTAATGCTCGAACACCCCCTGTGAAAAGAGCGTGGCGATGGCGATCATCTGGAAGGTGGTTTTCCACTTTGCCAGCTTGGTGACCTTCAGCGTTCCGGCCACGTCGCCGAGATATTCGCGCAGGCCCGAGACGAACACCTCGCGGAAGAGAATCATGGTCGCCGGCAGCACCAGCCAGGGCGACATCGAGGAATAGCCGACGATCACCATCAGCGCGATCACCACCATCGCCTTGTCGGCGATGGGATCCAGCATGGCGCCGATCTTGCTTTCCTGTCCCCAGAGCCGGGCAAGGTAGCCGTCGAACCAGTCGGTGACCGCGGCCCCGACGAAGAGCAGCAGCGCGAACCAGTCGGCGAGCGGCCGCGAGAAATACAGGAACATCACCGCCACGCCGGGGGCGGCGATCAGGCGGAGGGCGGTGAGGATATTTGGCAGGTTCCAGCGCATGCGACTTACGTAGCGCGCTTTTTCGGGAGGGGAAAGACGCCTCGAGCCGCAGCGGTCACACGGTGCTGCGGCGAAATCTCTCGACATAGGCGGCGCGAGCCTGCGGCAGCGGCCGATCGCGCAGCGAAGGGGCCATGTGGCGCTCGAGAAAGTGTCCTGTCGTACGCAGGGCTTCGAGGATTTCGCCATCGCCGCCGGGGCCCTCTCCCTTGAGGATGTCGGGCAGAGGCAGCAGCCGGTCGGCCCATTCCCCTGCCGCCTGCCGCGAGACCGCGCGACCGGTGCGGGGCGAGACGAAACACAGCTCCTCGTTGGTGCCGCGCACGGCGCAGGCCGAAAGATCGAGTCCGAAGCCCATCTCGTCGAGCAGCGCCATCTCCCAGCGCAGGTAGGCAAGCGGCCAGAGCTCGCGCTCGGGCAGCAGGTCGAGCAGCTGCTCGGTGCGGGCGTAGAGCTTTGGATGCGCCTCGCGCTCGGGCAGCGAGAAGGCGAGCAGCGCGCAGACCGCGTTGAGCCCGGCCAGCGACAGCCGGTCGGCCAGCGCGCTCGCCGCGCGCGAGCGCTGCGGCTCGGCGGTGAAGCTGCCCATGTGGTCCTCGAGCCGCGCCTTCCACGTGAGATCCAGCTGCGCGCCGGGTTGCAGGAAGGGGGCGACACGGCGCGAGGCACCGCCGCGCAGCACGCCCATGTGCCGCCCGTGACCGGGGGTGAAGACCTCGAGAATCGCCGAACTTTCGCCGTGCCTGCGCGAGGTCAGAAGGATGCCGGTGTCGCGCCATTCCATGCGCGCACTCTCGGGGTTTGCCGGGGTGGGGGCAAGGGGTCGCGCAGGCTCGGAGCCTGCCGCGGCCTGTCATGTAAGCCTGTCATCGCTGGTCTACCCTGCCCGAAGCGGTGGCCGTGCCCGGGCTCTCACCGGGCCGTGAGTGGGCATTGCTTGACCTCGCAATAATCCCTGCTTTGCAGTAGGATGGTCGGCCCGGGAGATGCCATGACCCAGACTCACCGCCTCACCGCCCTGCTGATTGCCGCGCTCGCGCTCGGAGCCTTGCTGCTTCAGGTACATGTCGGACTGGCGCGGCGGCCCGACCGGACGGTGCTGGAGGAACTCTGGCGGCTGGGGCGCTATTTCACCATCCTCACCAACCTCATGGTTGGCGTGACCTTCGCCGGGATCGCCGGCGGGCACCGCCCGGCGAACTGGTGGACCACGGCGGTCACCCTGTGGATCCTCATCGTGGCCATCGTCTACCACGGGCTGCTGGCGCGTCCGCTCGACGGCATCCGCTGGTGGTCCGACATGGCGGTGCATACCTTTGTGCCGATCGCCGTCGCGCTCTGGTGGCTGGCGCTTGCGCCGAAGGAGGGGCTGATGCCGCGCCACGCGCTGTGGTGGTTGCTCTGGCCGCTGACCTACGTCAGCTACGCGCTGATCCGCGGCGAGATCGACGGGCGGCACCCGTATTTCTTCATCGACCCGCATGAGGTCGGCTGGCCGGGAGTCGGACTGTGGTGCGTGGCGCTGGGGGCGAGCTTCTGGCTCGGCGGTCTGGGAATGGTGGCGCTGGCGCGGTTTCTCAGCCGTCCATCTGATCGAGCAGATGGCGCCCCTGACGGTCCTCAAGCTCGATGACCCAGAGGTCCGGGTCGAACTCCCGCTGCTTCGAGACACGCGCGTCGACCTCATGCTCCGGCCCCTCGGCCAGGGTGGTCCAACGCCGCGCGCCGGTCATCAGGTCCCATTCGCGGGTATAGGCGATGGCCTTGCCGTCGAGCGTGGCGAGCTTGACGATCACCGCGCCGGCGGTGTCGTCGCCATGGGCGGTGACATAGGCGGGGATGTCCTGCAGCGACAAGAGCCGCAGGTAGCCGCCGACCCAGACATGGGTGGCGAGCCGTGGCTCAGGCATTGCCGTCCTTGAACTCGAGGCCCATCTCGGAATAGCGCTCGGCCTCTTCCAGCCAGTTTTCGCGCACCTTCACCTGCAGGAACAGGTGCACCTTGCGGCCGAGGAATTCCTCGAGCTCGGCGCGCGAGGCCTGGCTGACCGACTTGATCGTCTCGCCCTTCTTGCCGAGCACGATGCCCTTGTGGCCGTCGCGGGTGACGTAGATGATCTGGTCGATACGGGCCGAGCCGTCCTCGCGCTCTTCCCACTGCTCGGTTTCCACCGTCAGCTGGTAGGGCAGCTCCTGATGCAGGCGCAGGGTCAGCTTCTCGCGGGTCATCTCGGCGGCGATCATGCGCATCGGCAGGTCGGCGATCTGGTCCTCGGGGTAGAGCCAGGGGCTCTCGGGCACCTGCTCGGCCAGCCACTTGCGCAGCGCGTCGACACCGTGGCCGCGCTCGGCCGAGATCATGAAGGTCTCGGCGAAGCCGTAGGCCTCGTTCATCTTCTGGGTCAGCGCCAGCAGGTCCTCGGCCTTGACCCGGTCGATCTTGTTGATCGCCAGCGCCACCTTGCGGCCGCGCGGCAGGTCCTGCAGCCCGTCGAGGATGCGCTTCACGCCGTCGGTCATGCCCCGGTGGGCCTCGATCAGCAGCACGATGATGTCAGCATCCGAGGCCCCGCCCCAGGCCGCCGCCACCATGGCGCGGTCGAGCCGGCGGCGCGGCTGGAACAGGCCCGGCGTGTCGACGAACACCAGCTGGCTCTCGCCCTCCATGGCCACGCCGCGGATGCGGGTGCGCGTGGTCTGCACCTTGTGGGTGACGATCGACACCTTGGCGCCCACCATGCGGTTGGTGAGCGTCGACTTGCCCGCGTTGGGCTCGCCGATGAGGGCGATGAATCCGGCACGTGTGGTCATTGGGGCGTTCCCGTTACTGACGATCCGTGGCCCTTACAGGCTTTTGCGGCGCGGGGCCAGAGCGGCCGCTGCGGATCAAGGTATAGCATCCCGAGACGACAATCAGCAGCGCTCCTGCAAGCGTCCAGAGATCCGGGCGCTCGCCGAAGAGCAGGTAGGCGAAGACCAGCGCCACCAGCAGCCGCGAATAGCGGAAGGGGGCGACCACCGATACCTCGCCGCTGCGCATGGCGCGGGTGAGGGCGGTATAGGCGGTGACGCCGACGAGGCCGGTGGCCAGCAGGCGCAGCAGCTCGGAGCTCTGCGGCAGGCGCGGCGGCGCGGGATCGAAGGGCAGCAGCAAGAGACCCGCCACCGTGACCACCGCGAACCCGAGGATGCCGAGTTGCTTGGCCGAGACCGCGGGCGGCGCGGCGCGGGTGTAAAGGTCGCGCATCGCAAAGCCGAACATCGCAGCGATAGACAGCAGCGCGTCGAGACGGAACGCCTCTGGGGTGGGGCGCACGATCAGCAGCACGCCGATGAATCCCACTGCCATTGCGGCCCAGCGGCGCGGGCCGACCTTCTCGCCGAGCAGCAGCGCCGCCCCGGCAGTGACCACCAGCGGCGCGGCCTGCAGGATCGATGAGGTGACTGACAGCGGCGTATAGGCCAGCGACAGCGCGAAGAAGAGCCGGCCCATGATCTCGAAGACCGTGCGCAGCAGCAGGCTGGGGCGCAGCATCGCCGGGTGCAACACCGCCTCGCCCGCGCGCAGGGTCATCAGGGTGTAAAGCGTCACGCCGGTGAGACCGAAGATCACCGTCGCCTCGCCCGGCGGCAGACCGGGGGCGACAGATTTGAACAGCGCGTCCTCGACCGCGAAGAGCGTCATCGCCAGCACCATGAAGGCGGCGCCGGTGGCGTTTGCGCTCATCCGCGGCGCGGCGGCGTCAGTCATTCGCGGTGACTTGCGCCAGCAGCGCGGCGGCGGCTTCCTGTTCGGCTTTGCGCTTGGAACCGGCGGTCGCGTCGGCCTTCTGACCGGAGGCGAGCCGCACCTCGATGGTGAAAACCGGTGCGTGGTCGGGGCCGGAGCGCGCCGTCTCGACATAGGCGGGCGGGGTCATGCCGCGCGCCTGTGCCCATTCCTGCAGCGAGGTCCTGGGATCGCGTGCGTCCTGCTGCACGGTCGAGACCCGCGCGCCCCAGAGCCGCAGGATCATCTCGCGCGCGACCTCGAAGCCACCGTCGAGGTAGACCGCCGCGATCACTGCCTCCATCGCGTCGCCGAGCAGCGCCTGCTTGCGCCGCCCGCCCGACATCATCTCGGAGCGGCCAAGTTTCAGTGCGGCACCGATGTCGACGTCGCGGGCGACCTCGGCGCAGGCCTCCTTGCGCACCAGCGCGTTGAAGCGCGGCGCGAGCTGGCCCTCGGAGGCCTTGCGGTCCTCGCCCAGAAGCGCCTCGGCCATGACGAGGCCGAGCACGCGGTCGCCGAGGAACTCGAGCCGCTGGTTGTCCTCGCGGCCGGGGCCGGACATGGACGAATGGGTCAGCGCGCGGCGCAGCAACTCGGGCCGCTCAAACCGATGCCCCAGCCGCTGCTCCAGCGCTTCTATCTCGGCCGAACGCTTCATGTGATCTTGTGGAAGAACCGGTCGCCGCGCCAGGTCCAGAAGAACAGCATCGAGCGGCCCGACGAGGAGAACATGACGCGCGTCGCCTTGCCGATGATGTTCTCGAAGGGCACGAAGCCGACGCCGCCCGCGGCGTTCGGCACGCGGCTGTCTGCGGAGTTGTCGCGGTTGTCACCCATCATGAAGAAATGACCCTCGGGCACGGTGTAGATCGGCGTGTTGTCCGATCCCTGCATTCCGATGTTGAGGATATCATGCTTCACGCCATTGGGCAGCGTTTCGGTCCAGCGCGATTTTTCGCAGACACCGCCGGTGCCGACCGGGCCGTTCTCGCAGCGCGGGCGCAGGCCTTGCGGTCCCTGCGGCTCGGCGGTCTCGGTGAAGGTGCCATTGGACTCGACCTCGACCGGGGTGCCGTTGATGTAGAGCAACCCCTGCTTGACCTGGATCTGGTCGCCCGGCAGGCCGATCACCCGTTTGATGAAATCGGTGCCGTTGACCGGGTGGCGGAAGACCACGACGTCGCCGCGCTCGGGCTCGGAGCCGAAGAGGCGGGTGTTGTCGCCGTCGAGGAAGCCGCAAACGTCCTTGGCGTCGATGTTGATGCCGAAGGAGTTCAGGCGGATCGACGGACAGGAGGCGTAGGAATAGCCGTAGGTCATCTTGTTGACGAAGAGGAAGTCGCCGATCAGCAGCGTGTCCTTCATCGAGCCGGAGGGGATCCAGAAGGGCTGGAAGAACAGCGTGCGGAAGACGCCCGCGATGATCAGCGCCCAGAACACCGTCTTGACGGTTTCCCAGATCCCGCCCGATTTCTCTTCTTTCGCCATGGAAATCCGCCCTGTGCCTCGATGTGCCTTGGTTTCAAGGCTTCATGGGCGGGGGCGGGGAGAGTGTCAAGCCAGCGCTGGGGCCGGACAAATCTCTTCCAAGAGATTTGCAAAACCCTTCGAAGGGTTTTGTCCGCGCGTTACCCCGGCGTGATCGCCGCCCCGAGCGGGCGTGCTTCGATCACCACGAAAGCCTGCGCCCAGGGATGATCGTCGGTCAGCGTCACGTGGATGATCGCCTCGTGGCCGGGCGGGGTCATCAGGTCGAGCCGCTCCTTGGCCCATCCGGTGACATGCATCACCGGCTGGCCGGTCGGCAGGTTGGTCACCGCCATGTCTTTCCAGGAGATGCCCATGCGCAGCCCGGTGCCGAGCGCCTTGGAACAGGCCTCCTTGGCCGCCCATCTCTTTGCGTAGGTGCCGGCGACATCCTTGCGGCGTTCGGCCTTGCGCTGCTCGGTCTCGGTGAAGACGCGGTTGCGGAAGCGGTCGCCGAAGCGCGCCAGGGTCGCCTCGATCCGCTCGATATTCGCCAGGTCCGTGCCGATTCCGAGGATCATCTGCCGCGCCGCTCCGTGTTGCTCCCGCTGTCCGGGGAACCGCATCGCGGCGGCGCTGTCAAGCGCAGGGGACGGAGAGGCGGGGGGTGGTGGCAGGGTGGCGGGTGGCACGAGGCAGGCGCAAAGGCAGGCGCTCTTCGACCTCGGCCATGCGCGGCAGCGGCAGGTCGGCGAGTTCGCGGGGACCCATGCGGGCGATCTCGGGGTGGTCGAGCGGGCCACGGTGGACGGGCTCGGTGTGAGGCGAAGGCCCGAACAGGGCCAGGAGAATCTGTTTCATATGGTATCCTTTCATTTGGCTAAAACATAAGCGTTCAATGCGCATATTTAATTGCACATCCTGCATGGCAGGGTTTAGCTCATGTGAATGAAGAGCCTGAACGCACACTCCCTCCATGGACTGCGGGTGATCGAGGCGGTCGCCCGGAACGGCACGCTGTCGCGCGCCGCGGCGGAGCTCGGCAGTTCGATCGGGGCGGTCAGCCAGCAGGTCGCCCGTGCCGAGAAGGCACTGGGGCTGCAGCTCTTCGACCGCAGCCGCGAGGGGATGCTGGTGCGCCCCGAGGCGGCGGAGTTCCTGTCGCGGCTCGGCGAGGGGTTCGCCCGCGTCAGCCAGGCGGTGGAGGCGCTGGAGCACCGCCGCGACAAGGTGGTGACGATCTCGGTCGCGCCGATCTTCGCGACGCGCTGGCTGATCTGGCGGCTGAAGGACTTCTACGCCCAGCACCCCGATATCAAGGTGCGCATCGACATCAATACCGGGCTGATCGATCCGGCGCGCGCCGACATGGACTTCGGCATCCGCATCGGGCCGGGCGACTGGCCGGGGGTGAAAGCCGAGCCGCTCTTCGACCAGCTGATCGTGCCGGTCTGCAGTCCCGAGGTGGCCTGCCAGCTTCGCACACCCGCCGACCTGTCGCGGGTGCCGATCATCCGCGATCCGGCGGCGATGTTCGGTTGGGATGCCTGGCTGGGGCCGGAGGGTGTTTCGGACGACATTCTTGGCGAAGGTCCGGAATTTCCCGATTCCGCCATGTGTCTCGACGCGGCGATCTCGGGGATGGGGGTCTTCCTCGCCTTCGAGGTCCTGGTGCATGACGCGCTGCGCATGGGTAGCCTCGTCATGCCGTTCCCGCGCTACCGGCGCACCGGGTTCCGCTACGCGCTGGTCTCGGCGCCGGACCGGGTGCCGGGGCCGGACCAGCAGCTCTTCCGGCGCTGGCTGAAGAAGACGCTGCGCGAGGAGGGGCTGGGCGAGGGCTGAGCCCCGCCCGGCAGGGGCTCAGGCCCGTGCTTCGTCCATCAGGCGGCGCATCTCGGCGATCGCCGGGCCAAGGCCGAGGAAGATCGCCTCGCCGATCAGGAAGTGGCCGATGTTCAGCTCGACCACCTCGGGGAAGGCGGCGATGGGCTTGACCGTCTCGTAGGTCAGCCCGTGGCCGGCGTGGACCTCGAGCCCCAGAGAATGGGCGAAGGCAGCCATGTCGCGCAGGCGCTCTAGCTCGGCGTCGCGCTCCGCGAACTTGCCTTCGGAATGGAAGTCGCAATAGGCGCCGGTGTGCAGTTCGATCACCTGCGCGCCGATGCGATGCGCGGCTTCGATCTGCGGCTTGTCGGGGGCGATGAAGATCGACACCCGGCAGCCCGCCTCGCGCAGCGGCGCGATGAAATGCGCCAGCCGGTTCTCCTCGCGTGCCACTTCCAGCCCGCCCTCGGTGGTGCGCTCCTCGCGCTTCTCGGGGACGATGCAGACGGCATGCGGCTTGTGACGCAGGGCGATGGCCTGCATCTCGTCGGTGGCGGCCATCTCGAAGTTGAGCGGCACCGAGAGCGTCTCCATCAGCCCGTCGATGTCGGCGTCCGAGATGTGGCGGCGGTCTTCGCGCAGGTGCGCGGTGATGCCGTCCGCGCCGGCCTCCTCGGCGATCTTCGCGGCGCGCAGCGGGCAGGGGTAGGCGCTGCCGCGGGCGTTGCGCACAGTGGCGACGTGGTCGATGTTGACGCCAAGTCTCAGGCGGCCGGCATAGGTGGTCATCGCGTGTCCTCCGGGGGACGATAGAGGGTCGGTTCGCGCCGGACCCTAGTCCGCCGCGCCGCTCTCGTCAGCCGCTTTCTGCTTCTTTTTCAGGGCGGCGAGCTTTTTCTTCAGCGCCCCGCGGCGGCGGTTCTGATAGGCGCGGATGACCGGCACCGAGAGGTAGTAGGCCACCAGCCCCGCGATGATCCCGGGAAGGATGCCGCCGATCAGGTAGGGGTAGAAGACCTCGTGGAAAAAGATCCGCAGGTTGGTCCAGTCGGCCGCGTCCCCGGTGAAGACGGCGCAGATGTTGTGCCACAGGTCGTTCCCGGCATAGGTGAACTTCTCGAGCAGCGAGGCGTGATGCGGCGAGCGCCGGTCGATGCCCAGCAGGAAATATCCCAGTTCCAGCGAGACGATGCCGATGGGCACGTAGGTCAGCGGGTTGCCGAAGAAGGTGCCGAGCAGCGCCGCGAGGATATTGCCACGTACCAGCCAGGCGATCGTGGCGGCGACGACGAAATGCAGCCCGTAAAGCGGGGTGAATGTGGTGAACACGCCGGCAAAGATGCCGCGGGCGATCTTTTCAGGGGAATCAGGGAGCCGGTGCAGGCGATACTGGACGTAACGGGCGGCGCGCCCCCAGCCGCCACGCGGCCAGAAGAACTCGAGCACGGCCCTCCAGACTGGCCGTTTGTCGCGCCGCTTGAAAACCAATGGCGCCCTTCCCCTCTTTCATTACTCCGCGGCGGCAGGCACGGCCGCCAGGGAGGTGTCGCGATGGCGGCTGACGGAGGCCACGTCGCTTTCGGCTTCGAGTGCGGACATCACCGAATGGAGGTGCTCGGCGTCCCTCAGTTCCACGTCGATCTGGAGTCTGAAGAAGTCGGGTTTCCGGTCGATGAAGTGCAGGTCCGAGATATTGGCCCCGCGCTCGCCGATCAAGGTGCAAATGCGCCCGAGCACCCCGGCATCGTTGCCGACCGTGAGGTCAAGGCTCATGTCGTAGGCTGCGGGGTGGGTGCCGTCGGCCCAATGCAGGTCAACCCAGCGCTCCGGCTGGTCTTCGTATTTGGCCAGCGATTCGCAGTCGATGGCATGCACGAAGACGCCCTTGCCGCGCTTGGTGATGCCGACGATCCGCTCGCCGGGCAGCGGCTGGCAGCAGCGCGCCCGGGTGAAGCCGGTTCCCGGCTCGAGACCGATGACCGCACGCTGCATCTCGACCTCATGCGCGTCCGAGGGCGTCAGGTCGGGATAGACCGCGTGCACAACCTCGCGGGTGGTCAACTCCGCGCTACCAAGGCGGGCGAGCAGCTCGTCGGCATCCTCGAGGCGCAGCGTCTTGGCGGCCTTCTCCAGCACCTTGTCGGTGGATTTCTTGCCGACATGCTCGAAGGCGGAACGCGCCAGCTCCTGCCCCAGCTTGATGAACCGACCGCGGCCCGCCTCGCGCAGGGCGCGGCGGATGGCGCTGCGCGCCTTGCCGGTGGTGGCGATGTCGAGCCAGGTCGCCTGCGGCGTCTGCCCCTCGGCGGTGATGATCTCGACCGACTGGCCGTTCTTCAGCCGGGTCCAGAGCGGCACGCGGATGCCGTCGACCTTGGCGCCGACACAGGCCGAGCCGATGCGGGTGTGGATGGCATAGGCGTAGTCGAGCGGCGTGGCACCGCGCGGCAGCTTCACCACGTCGCCCTTGGGCGTGAAGCAGAACACCTTGTCCGAATACATCTCGAGCTTCACCGCCTCGAGGAATTCGTCGTGATCCTCCTCGGCGTCGAACTGCTCGGTCAGCGAGGAGATCCAGCGCGCGGGATCCACGGCAAAGGGGTTCTCGGAGCGCACGCCATCACGGTAGGACCAATGCGCGGCAACGCCGGTCTCGGCCACGTCGTGCATCTGACGGGTGCGGATCTGCACCTCGACGCGCTTGCCGTCGCGGCCCGAGACCGTCGTGTGGATCGAGCGGTAGCCATTGGATTTCGGCTGGCTGACGTAATCCTTGAACCGGCCCGGCACGGCGCGCCAGCGCTGGTGGATCACGCCGAGCGCGCGGTAGGTGTCCATCTCGGAGCGGGTGATGACACGGAAGCCGTAGATGTCCGAAAGGCGCGAGAAGCCCATGCCCTTTTCCTGCATCTTGCGCCAGATCGAGTAGGGCTTCTTGGCGCGGCCGAAGACCTCGGCCTCGATCTGCGCCTCTTCGAGCTCGTGGCGCATGTCGCCGGTGATCCGGTGGATCACGTCGCCGGCTTCCTTTTGCAGGTTGATGAAGCGGCGGATGATCGAGGCGCGCCCCTCGGGGTTGAGCACCCGGAACGCCAGATCCTCGAGCTCTTCGCGCATCCACTGCATGCCCATGCGGCCGGCGAGCGGCGCATAGATGTCCATGGTCTCGCGGGCTTTCTGCACCTGCTTTTCCGGACGCATCGCCTTGATCGTCCGCATGTTGTGCAGACGGTCGGCGAGCTTCACCAGAATCACCCGCAGGTCGCGGGACATCGCCATGAAGAGCTTGCGGAAATTCTCGGCCTGCTTGGTCTCGGAAGAGGAGAGCTGCAGGTTGGTCAGCTTGGTGACCCCGTCGACCAGGTCCGCCACCTCGGTGCCGAAGCGGTCTGCGACATCCTGATAGGAGGCGCGGGTGTCCTCGATCGTATCGTGCAGCAGGGCGGTGATGATCGTCGCGTCGTCCAGTTGCTGCTCGGTGAGGATGGCGGCAACGGCAACGGGATGGGTGAAGTACAGCTCGCCCGAATGGCGATACTGTCCCTCATGCATCCGCAGGCCATAGTCATAGGCCTCGCGGATCAGCTTTTCATTGGTCTTTGGATTGTAGTTGCGGACCAGTGCAACAAGGTCTTCCGCCGCGATCATGGGCGCCTATCCTTACCCTGGCCCGCAAAGGCGAGCCCCTCAGCTCTCTCCTTGCGCTTCCATCAGGGCGCGCAGGAGCTTCTCTTCCGACATGTCGTCGTCAGCGGGCTTGTCCTGCTCTGCACCCATGAGGAGCGCCATGCTGTCCTCTTCGGGCTCGTCCACCTCGATCAGGCGTTCGCGCAGCTCATCCGCCGACTGGGTTTCCTCGGCGATTTCGCGCAGGGCGACCACCGGGTTCTTGTCGTTGTCGCGATCGACGGTGATCGGCGCACCGGATGCCACTTCGCGTGCGCGATGCGACGCGAGCATCACCAGCTCGAAGCGGTTGGGAACCTTGTCTACGCAGTCTTCTACCGTGACGCGGGCCATGAGCGTTTCACCTTCGGTTGACCGTAAGAAATGAGACTCCTAGCGCGATGCCCGAAGATTGACAAGCGCAAACGCCGCGTCGCTGCGCCGCGCGTCATTCACATTGGAACGACCTCTGCGCGGGTCTCTTCGGGCAACGCCTCGCAGAGCTCTCTGGCGGTGCGATCAAGAATTGGGTGACGCCAATTCGCGGCAATATCACAAAGGGGTACCAGAACGAATGCGCGGTCCTGCAGCCGGGGGTGCGGCAGAATCAGCGTGTCAGGAGTCCTTTGAGTTTGCTCCTCGACGGCGATTTCCCGCCAGCGGGATTGTGTTGCCTCATCAGGCATCACGGTTTCGCCAACGGCGAGCAGATCCAGATCCAGCGAACGGCTGCCCCAGCGGCGCTCGCGTTCGCGACCGAACTGCGCTTCGACGCGGTGCAGGGCTGCGAGGATCCTGGACGGGTCCGTTGGCCCGGTCAGGCGCGCGCAGGCATTGCAATAGTCCGGACCGAAACCTGCTGGAAAACAAGGTGTTGCATAGAACTTGCTGACCTCGTCCACAGCATAGCCCTCGCGCGCGAGGGCAGTGAGCGCCGACCGGAGCGTCTGCAGTGGACTGCCCGCCTCCGACGGCAGGTTCGCCCCCAGTGCGATAAGTATTTCCGGCTGGAAAGCCATGCTTACACTATCCTTCTGCATATATTGCGCTGCTTGAAAAGCTGCCCGAAACGCTTACTCTCAGAATAGGGCGTCCATTGTTCCATTTTTCCACTCACGGATGCGACGTCCCGATTACTCGAAAGGACATTTGATGTTTTACAAGGACGAACGGTTGGCGCTGTTCATTGACGGGTCCAACCTGTACGCAGCCGCCAAAGCCCTCGGCTTCGACATCGACTACAAGCTGCTCAGACAAGAATTCGTGCGTCGCGGCAAGATGGTGCGCGCCTTCTATTACACGGCGCTCCTCGAAAACGACGAATATTCGCCGATCCGCCCGCTGGTGGACTGGCTGCACTACAACGGCTTCACCATGGTGACCAAACCCGCGAAGGAATATACCGACGCGCAGGGCCGCCGTAAGGTGAAGGGCAACATGGACATCGAGCTGACGGTCGATGCCATGGAACTCGCGCCGCGCGTCGATCACATCGTGTTGTTCTCTGGGGATGGGGACTTCCGGCCGCTGATCGAGAGCCTGCAGCGTCAGGGTGTGCGCGTTTCGGTCGTCTCGACGATCCGCAGCCAGCCGCCGATGATCGCGGATGAACTCCGCCGTCAGGCCGACAACTTCATCGAGCTCGACGAGCTGCGCGAAGTCATCGGTCGTCCGCCGCGCGAGCAGCAGGCGGAGCGCAACTTCGAAGTCGCCAACGGGAACTGATCCCTGGCTAAGAACAGGGCTGGCGGATTTTATGGGGATGAGGTCTGCCGCCCATGCTAAGTGAGGCTGCCAGCTTTGGCGGCCTCTTTCTCGCGGCCTTCGGGGCCGCGACGATTCTGCCGTTCCAATCGGAACTCATCTTCGTCGGCCTGCAGCTGGGCGCGGATCTGCCGGTCTGGGCTCTGGTGCTTGTTGCGAGCATCGGCAACACGCTCGGCTCGGTCGTCAACTACGCCCTCGGAGTCGGGCTCGAGCACTATCGCCACCGCCGCTGGTTTCCGGTCACCGAGGCGCAGCTCGACCGCGCGCAGCGCTGGTACGCGAAATGGGGCATCTGGTCGCTGCTACTAAGCTGGGCGCCGCTGGGCGACGGGTTCACCGTAGTGGCCGGGATCATGCGCACGCCGCTCTGGCTCTTCGTGTTGCTGGTGGCCGTGGCGAAGACCGGGCGCTACATTATTTTGGCATGGCTGACCGCAGCGACCCTGGGCTGACGCCATCGACCTGCCCACCTCTGGACCCCTGCCCGCAGAGCAACTAGGTCTGGGGAAACACAAGACGTAGCCGGTGACCCGATCCATGACCAAAGCCCCGCTTACCCTCTACCTCGCCGCGCCGCGCGGGTTCTGCGCCGGCGTCGACCGGGCGATCAAGATCGTCGAGATGGCGCTCGAGAAATGGGGCGCGCCGGTCTACGTGCGGCACGAGATCGTGCACAACAAGTTCGTCGTCGACGGGCTGCGCGACAAGGGTGCGGTCTTCGTCGAGGAACTCGAGGAATGCCCGCCGGACCGGCCGGTGATCTTCTCTGCCCATGGCGTGCCCAAGGCGGTCCCGGCCGAGGCCGCGCGGCGTGAAATGGTCTATGTCGACGCTACCTGCCCGCTGGTTTCGAAGGTGCACATCGAGGCGGCCCGCCACCACGAGAACGGGCTGCAGATGATCATGATCGGCCACGAGGGCCACCCCGAGACCGTCGGCACCATGGGCCAGTTGCCCGAGGGCGAGGTGCTGCTGGTCGAGACCGTAGAGGACGTGGCCACGGTCGAGGTGCGCGATCCCGCACAACTCGCCTTTGTGACCCAGACCACCCTGTCGATCGACGACACGGCGGACATCGTGGCGGCGCTGCGCGTGCGCTTCCCCGCCATCGTCGGGCCGCACAAGGAAGACATCTGTTACGCCACCACCAACCGTCAGGAGGCGGTGAAGGCCATCGCCCCGGACTGCGATGCGCTGCTGGTGGTGGGGGCGCCCAACTCGTCGAATTCCAAGCGGCTGGTCGAGGTGGCGCGCAAGGCGGGCTGTTCCTACGCCCAGCTCGTGCAGCGCGCCGAAGACATCGACTGGCGCGCACTCGAGGGCATCCGCGCGGTCGGCGTCACCGCCGGGGCCTCGGCGCCCGAGGTGCTGATCGACGAGGTCGTCGCCGCCTTCGGCGCGCGCTTTGACATGACCGTGGAAAAGGTCGAGACGGCGCAGGAGAACGTCGAGTTCAAGGTGCCGCGCGTGTTGCGCATCCCTGCATGAGCCTTCCCAAGCTGGATCTACGCCTGTTGCCGCAGGAGCATGCCATCCTTCGCCTGCCCGTGGACGCCCCCTTCCCGGACTGGACCGGCAGCGAGGGCTGCGTCAGCCTCACCCGTGCTCCCGACGAGCTCTCGGTGGTCTGTCCCGCCGCCGCTGTCCCCGCGGGGACAGACGGGAGTTTTGGCTGGCGGGCGTTCCGGGTGGACACGCTGGCCGGGCTCGACGAGCCGGGCGTGGTGCTCGCGGCGGTAAAGCCGATCTCGGAGGCGGGGCTCGGCGTTTTCGTGCTCTCGACTTTCCTGCGGGACTACCTGCTGGTCGGCAGCGCGCAGCTCGCCGCGGCGCGGAGGTTGCTGGAGGCGGAGGGACACCGCGTCACGGAGGGCTGACACGGCGTCCTGCGTCGTGCGGGTTGACCGGCCCCGTCGAAAGCCCGGTGGAACGGGCCCGTTGACAGCGAATGGGCGATCGGAAACCTTGCCGCCAGAGCAAGAGCCGAAGGAGAGACCATGCCCCGCCACCCCCTTTCGCGGAGCCGCGCATGAGCTCCGTTCCCCGCGCCCCGCTGATCCTCGCCTTCGCCGGGCTGCTGCCTTTCCTTTGGTCGGTCGCCACCCGATACAATGCGGCGCTCTACGAGTGGTCGATCGCCCATCTCGGCAGCCGCTTCGTTGCGCCCTACCTGCAGCTCTCCTATGGCACGGTGATCCTCGCCTTCATGTCGGGCGTGCTCTGGGGCTTTGCAACGAAGGCGGGCGGCGCCAAGGCCGCGACCGCCTATTTCCTGTCGGTGCTGCCGGCGCTCTGGGCCTTCTTCATGGTCGGCGGCGGGCCGGTCGCGGCAGCGACGAACCTCGTCTTCGGTTTCCTGGGGCTGCTGCTGCTCGATGCCTGCTTCCAGCTCTGGAACCTGACCCCGCGCTGGTGGCTGTCGTTGCGCGTGCCGCTGACCGCGGTCGTGGTCGCCTGCCTGTCGGTCGAGGCCTTCCTGTGAGCGACGCGGAAACGCTGCGGGTCTACGCCGCGAAGGCGCGCGACTACGAGGCGATGTCCGAGGGGCGGGTCTTTCCGGCGCTGCCCGCCTTCCTCGCAGAACTGCCCGAGGGTGGGCGGGTGCTCGACCTCGGCTGCGGGCCGGGTCTGGAGGCGGCGTATATGGCGCAGGCGGGCTTCGTGGTGGAGGCGATGGATGCCTCTCCCGAGATGGTCGCCCTCGCGCAGGCACGCGCCGGTGTCTCCGCGGTTCAGGCGAGTTTCGACCAGCTGTCGGCCTTGGGTCGCTACGATGGTATCTGGGCGGCCTTCAGCCTGCTGCATGCGCCGCGCGCCGAGATGCCTAGCCACCTTGCAGCCATCGCCCGGGCGCTGAAGCCGGGGGGCGTGCTGGGCCTTACCCTGAAGGAAGGGCAGGGCGAGGCGCGCGACCAGCTCGGGCGTTTCTACTGCTACTACGCGGAAGAGGAACTGCGGCAGCTGCTGGCCGACGTCGGGCTGACCGTCACGTCGCTGTCCCGGGGCGCGGGAACCGGGCTTGACGGCACCTCCGCGCCATGGCTTAGCGTGCTCGCCCATGGCTGACCTTTATGCATATACCGACGGAGCCTGCTCCGGAAATCCCGGCCCGGGCGGCTGGGGCGTTCTCATGCGCGCGATGGAGGGCGAGACCGTCGCCAAGGAGCGCGAGCTCAAGGGCGGCGAGGCGGAGACCACCAACAACCGCATGGAGCTGATGGCGGCGATCAGCGCGCTCGAGGCGCTGTCCCGGCCGTCGAAGATTACTGTCGTCACCGACAGCGCCTACGTGAAGAACGGCGTCACCGGCTGGATTCACGGCTGGAAGCGCAACGGCTGGAAGACCGCCGCCAAGAAGCCGGTGAAGAACGCCGAGCTCTGGCAGCGGCTCGACGAGGCGCAGAAACGCCACGACGTCACCTGGGAATGGGTCAAGGGCCACGCCGGCCACCCGGAGAACGAGCGCGCCGACGAGCTGGCGCGGGCCGGCATGGCTCCGTTCAAGGGCTGAGGCGGTGAGCCCGCTCGTCCTTCTCGACTATGCCTCCGTCCTGATCTTCGCGTTGACCGGCGCGCTGGTCGCCAGCCGGGCGCAGCTCGACGTGGTGGGTTTTGCCTTCCTCGCCTGCCTGACCGCGGTTGGCGGCGGCACGACGCGCGACCTTCTGCTCGACCGCCACCCGGTGTTCTGGATCGCCCAGCCGACCTACCTTGCCATCGCCTGCGGCGCGGCGCTGCTGGTCTTCTTCACCGCGCACCGGCTGGAGAGCCGGGCCAAGGCGATCCTCTGGCTCGACGCCGCGGCGCTGTCGGTGGCGGTCGCCGCGGGCAGCTCCATCGCGCAGGCCGAGGGCGCGGCCTGGGGCGTAGTGCTGGTGATGGGGGTGATGACCGGCTGTCTCGGCGGGCTGATGCGCGACGTCGTGGCCAACGAGGTGCCGCTGCTGCTGAAACAGGGCGAGCCCTATGCCACCTGTGCGCTCTGTGGTGCGCTGGCATTGCTGGCTGCCGGCTGGCTGGGCCTGCCACCCTTTTCCGCGGCGCTGGTCTGCGCCGGCGTCACCTTCGCGCTGCGCGCCTCGGCGCTGGCCTTCGGCTGGGGGATCCCCGTCTACAAGTCCCGCCCGCCGCGAAAGTGAGCCCGGGCGCTCGAAGGTCTTGCGAGGGGCGCGACCCATCCAAAGCGCCGGAGGCGTGATGTGAGGGAAATGCGAGGGGCGCTGCCCCTCGCGCTCCCCGGCGTATTTTCAAAGAGAAGAAGGGGCGGCCGCGGCGGGCGCGCCCCGGCAGGTGACCCGCCGTGCGGTCACTGCAGGTCGGCGAAGGCCTTCTGCAGGCGCGTGCCGGCTTCCTCGATGATGGCGCGCGGCGCCGCGAGGTTGACCCGCATGAAGGTCTCGCCGCCGGCGCCGAAGGAGGGACCGGGGCTGACGGCGATCTTGGCGATGTCGCGCACCCGGGCGTTGGCCTCGTCGAAGGTCATGCCGGTGCCGGAGAAATCCACCCAGGCGAGGTAGGTTGCCTGCAGCGGGATCGAGCGCAGCCCGGGGATGGCGTTGACCATCTCGTCGAAGACCGCGCGGTTGCCCTGCAGGTGGGCGATCTGCGCGTCCACCCATTCCGCCCCCTCGGGCGAATAGGCGGCGGCGGTCATGATCAGACCCAGCGCGTTGGGCTTGCTGTCGAGCGCCGTCAGCCTGTCTTCCATCCGCTTGCGCAGCCCGGCGTCGCTGATGGTCAGCGCCCCGACGCGCTGTCCGGCGATGTTGAAGGTCTTCGAGGCGGCGGTCAGCGTCACCAGGCGTTCCTCGCTTTCAGGCGCGGCGACGGCCATGGGCACGAAGGTCTCGCCCGGGTAGACCAGATCGTGGTGCACCTCGTCCGACAGCAGCATCAGGTCGTTGCGCTTGGCGAACTCGGCGACGGCGCGCAGCTCCTCGGCGGTCCAGACCCGGCCCGAGGGGTTCTGCGGCGAGCACCAGATCAGCATGGTCTCCTTGCCGGTGAGCCGCGACTGCGCATCCTCGAGGTCGAGCTCGTAGCGGTCGCCCTCGCGCTTCAGCGGGCATTCGGTGACCACGCGGTCGGCGCGGCGGATCTTGGCGGCGAACTCGTGGTAGACCGGCGAGAAGATCGCCACGTGGTCGCCCGGCGCCGTGTAGACGTCGAGGCACATGGCGACGCCGTTGCCCAGCCCGTGCACCGGCACGATCCACTCCTGCTCGATGTGCCAGTCGTGGCGTTCCTTCATCCACCATTGCACCGCGCTGGTGTAGAGCCCCATGGCCGAAAAGTAGCCGAAGATCCCCAGGTCGACCTGCGCCTGCAGCGCATCGCGCACGCAGGGCGCGGTGGGATAGTCGGAATCCGCGGTCCACATCGCCAGCCCGTCCTCCTGCGGCACGCCGAAGAGTTTCTCCATGAGGTCCCACTTGGCCGAGCCGGTGCCGCGGCGGTCGATCGGTTGGTCGAAGAGGTCTTTCATGATGTCACTGTCACTTTCTGCTCTGGAACTGCCGGACTGCTGTTGCGGACGCTAGCGGCTTGGCGCCCGAGTGCAAGGGCCGCAGGCGCGGACACCTTGCGCGCTCACGCGCATTTGCCTAAGTGAAGCGCATGAAACGCCCTATCCTCATCCACCCCGATCCGCGGCTGAAGAAGCTCTGCGCGCCGGTGCCCGACCTGTCGGACGAGCTGCGCGTGCTTGCAGACGACATGCTTGAAACCATGTACGACGCGCCGGGCATCGGGCTGGCGGCGCCGCAGATCGGCGTGCTGGAGCGTCTGATCGTGCTCGACTGCGCCCGGCCTGACGACGGTGAGACGCCGCGCCCGCTGGTGATGTTCAACCCGCGGGTGGTGGCCAGCTCGGACGAGCGCAACGTCTACGAGGAGGGCTGCCTGTCGATCCCCGAGCAATACGCCGAGGTCGAGCGCCCGAAGCTGGTCGAGGTCGAATGGCTCGATCGCGACGGCAGGCTGCACAAGGAAGAATTCGACGGGCTCTGGGCGACCTGCGTGCAGCACGAGATCGACCACCTCGACGGCAAGCTGTTCATCGATTACCTCAAGCCGCTCAAGCGCCAGATGATCACCCGCAAGATGCAGAAGTTGAAGCGCGAGAGGGCGCGGATTTGAGCCTGCTGCCGATCCTGCGCTGGCCCGACCCGCGGCTGTCGAAGCGCTGCGCCGAGGTGGGGGCTGTGGCGGAGGTGGCCGGGCTGGTCACCGATCTGTTCGAGACCATGTACGACGCGCCCGGCCGCGGCCTCGCCGCGCCGCAGGTGGGGGCGATGGTGCGGGCCTTCGTGATGGATGCGGGCTGGAAGGACGGCGACATGTCGCCCCGGGCCTGCATCAACCCACGGATCACCTGGGGTTCGGACGAGCGGGTCACGGGCGGCGAAGGGTGCCTCTCGATCCCCGGCGTCACGGCGCAAGTGGAGCGCCATGCGCGCATCCGGCTGGCCTATACCGACCTGTCGGGCGCGGCGCAGGAGGTCGAGCTGTCGGGCGCCGAGGCGATCGTCGCGCAGCACGAGTATGACCATCTGGACGGGCTGGTGCATTTCGACCGGCTCGCGGCGGAGGCGCGCAGCGCGCTGATCGCAGACTACGAGGCGCTGGCGTAAGGAGCCTGCCATGACCGCACGCACATGCATTCCCTGGCCCGACAAGCGCCTGCGCACGCCCGCCGCGCCGGTCGAGGAGATCACCGACGAGATCCGCGCCACCTGGGACGACATGATCGACACGATGGAGGCGATGCCCGGCGTCGGCCTCGCCGCGCCGCAGATCGGCGTGATGCTGCGGCTCGCGGTGGTCGATGCCTCGGAGGAGCGCGGCAAGGCGATCCGCATGGCCAACCCCGAGATCCTGCACGCCTCGGTGAAGATGAACAGCCATGACGAGGCGAGCCCGAACCTGCCCGGCGTCTGGGCGAAGATCGAGCGCCCGCGCGGCGTGACGGTGCGCTTCATGAACGCCGAGGGCGAGATGCAGGAGCAGGACTTCGTCGGGCTCTGGGCGACCTCGGTGCAGCACCAGGTCGATCATCTGAACGGCAAGATGTATTTTGACCATCTCGGCAAGGTGAAGCGCGACATGCTGATCCGCCGCTCGAAGAAGCGCGGCTGAAGCGCGCCTCCGCCCGAGGCCGTGCTGGCGGCGCGGGCGGGATTTGCGTATTTGTCAAAGAGAAGAAGGGGCGGGCGCTTTCGGGCGGGCCGCGTCCCGAAGTATTTGTGGAAAGATGAAAGGGGGGGGCGGCGGATGCGCGTGGTCTTCATGGGAACGCCCGAGTTTTCGGTGCCGGTGCTCGAGGCGCTGGTGGCGGCCGGGCACGAGATTGCCGCCGTCTACAGCCAGCCGCCGCGGCCCGCCGGGCGGGGCAAGAAGGACCGCCCCTCGCCGGTACAGGCCCGCGCCGAGGCGCTGGGGCTGGAGGTGCGTCACCCGGTGAGCCTCAAGGGGGCTGAAGAGCAGGCGGAGTTCGCGGCGCTCGAGGCCGACGTGGCGGTGGTGGTGGCCTACGGGCTTATCCTGCCGCAGGCGATCCTCGATGCGCCCGCGCGCGGGTGCCTGAACATCCACGCATCCTTGCTGCCGCGCTGGCGCGGGGCGGCGCCGATCCACCGGGCGATCCTGTCCGGGGATCCGGAGACCGGCGTGTGCATCATGCAGATGGAGGCCGGGCTCGACACCGGTCCGGTGCTGCTCCGCGAGGCGCTGAAGATCGGTGCCGAGGAGACCACCGGCGCACTGCACGACCGTCTGTCGGAGATGGGTGCGCGGCTGATCGTCACCGCGCTGGAGCGTCTCGACATGCTGGAGCCGGCGGTGCAGCCCGAGGCGGGCGTGACCTACGCGCAGAAGATCGACAAGGCCGAGGCGGTGCTCGACTGGAGCCTGCCCGCCGAGGAGGTGTCGCGCAAGGTGCGAGGGCTGGCGCCCTTCCCTGGGGCCTGGACGATGGTGGGAGACCAGCGCATCAAGCTTCTGGGCGCGCGGGTGGTGCCGGGTGAGGGCGCGCCGGGCGAGGCGCTGGACGACGGCTTCGTCATCGCCTGCGGCTCCGGTGCGGTGCAGGTGACGCGGGCGCAGCGCGCCGGCAAGGGCGCGCAGGACGTCGAGACCTTCCTGCGCGGCATGAAAGTTCCCGCCGGCACGGTGCTGGGCGGGACATAGCGCAAGGAGACGGCATGGGCATTCTCTGGCTTCTGATCATCGGCGCGGCGGCGGGCTTCTTCGCCACGCGCTTCATGAATGTGCAGACCGGCGTGGTGCAGACGGTGGCGCTCGGCATGGGCGGCGCGCTCATCGGCGGACTGGTGCTGCGCGGACTGATCGCGGTGACCGGCGCGCTGGCCGGTCTGGTCGGTGCGGTGCTGGGGGCGATGCTGCTGATCTGGATCCTGCAAAGGTTCGGCCCGCGCTGACCCCGGCGTCGGGATTGTGCGCTGATGCCGGAGGGGCTGCGCGCCGGTGCCGGTTTGCTTGTCGGTGCCGCTCCCCTAGCTGTTTGCACAACTAACCGCAGGGAGCGCGAGCAACATGGGCCAGCTGGTCGAAGGCGAATGGCAGGACACCTGGTACGACACCGAGAAGACCGGTGGCAAATTTGTCCGGTCCACGGCGAAGTTCCGCAACTGGATCACCGCGGACGGCAGCGCCGGTCCGTCGGGCGAGGCCGGCTTCAAGGCCGAGCCGGGCCGCTACCACCTTTATGTCAGCTATGCCTGCCCCTGGGCGCATCGCGCACTGATCTTCCGCGCCCTGAAGGGGCTCGAGGAGCTTATCCCCTACAGCGTCGTGCACCCCGAGATGCTCTCTGAGGGCTGGGAGTTCCGCACGGATTTCGACGGTGCCACCGGTGACCGGCTGTACGATCTGCCGTTCCTGCGCGACATCTACCTGAAGGCCGACCCGGAGATCTCGGGACGGGTGACGGTGCCGGTGCTCTGGGACCGCCAGCGTGAGACCATCGTGTCGAACGAGAGCGCCGAGATCATCCGCATGTTCAACTCCGCCTTCGACGGGCTGACCGGGAACGCGGACGACTATTGGCCGGAAGACCTGCGCGAGGCGATCGAACCGGTCAACGCGCGCATCTATGACACGGTCAACAACGGCGTCTACAAGGCGGGCTTCGCGACCTCACAGGAGGCCTACGAAGAGGCGGTGATGCCGCTTTTCGACACGCTGGACTGGCTGGAAGCGCGGCTTTCGGGGCAGCGCTACCTGATGGGCGACCGGGTCACCGAGGCGGACTGGCGGCTGTTCACCACGCTGATCCGCTTCGACACGGTCTACCATGGCCATTTCAAGTGCAACCGGCGGCGCATTGTCGATTACCCGGCGCTCTGGGCCTATGTGCGCGAGCTCTACCAGTGGCCGGGCGTCGCCGGGACCGTGCGGCTCGACCATATTTCGCGCCATTACCATTACAGCCACGAGACGATCAATCCGCATCGGATCGTGCCCGTCGGGCCGGTGCTGGACCTGGACGCGCCGCATGGCCGCGAGGCGCAGTTCCCGTCTGTGTAAGTCCTGTCCGGGTGCAGAGCCGGAGGGGCGTCAGACGGCGCAGTGCACGCCGTAGTGCTCGACCATTGCAGCTAGGTCCGAGGGCGAAGTGTCCGTAGGTAGGTAGGCGCAGGCGTTGGCGCAGTGCTGGAAAATGGAACCGTCGGAAAACACCGGGGCGTCGGTGACGAAGATCACCCGGCAGTCCGGCTGGCGGTAGGAGGCGAAATCCGCCACCGCCAGCGCGCTGCCCGACGCCAGCATCAGGTCGAGCACGATGACATCCACGTCTTCGATGTGCATCAGCCTTGTCGCGCTGTCCTGATCAGAGACGATGCTGACATCCGCTCCGGTCCGCTCCAGGTGACTGCTCCAAGTCCCGGCAAGAGTCTGGTCGGTCTGTACGATAAGTACCTTCATGGCTCATCTCCCGGCAGACTTCCCCCTTTGTCCGCACCTGTATGTTGTCCTGATCCATTTTATTTGTTTTTTACCCTTCCTCCTCCTTGTCGATCTCGTTTCTAAATAAATCATTAATAGCGTCTCGGAGGTGCGGGTTTTCGCCTCCGGAGGACGTGATCCGTTCCGATGCGGGTCAGCTTGTCAGCGGAGTGCGGACTGCTAGGGTAGAGCGCAGTCATCGTGCGAGGTGTTTATGCGTAGCCTGTCCTTTCTGACCGCAGCTCTGCTGCCCCTGGTTCTGCCCCTTGTGCAGCCCATGGCGGCGCAGGCGCAGCCCGCGCCCTGCGGCGGCGACTTCCGCGCCTTCCTGCAGGGGGTGTCGGACGAGGCCGTGGCACAGGGCGCCGATCCGGCTGTGGCGCAGCGGTTTTTTGCCGGGCTGAGGCAAGACCCCAAGGTGCTGAAGGCGGACCGGGCGCAGGGCATCTTCCAATCGCCCTTCATCGAGTTCTCGCGCAAGCTGATCTCGCAGGACCGGCTCGACAAGGGCCGCCGCAAGGCGACGGAATGGGATGCGGTGTTTGATCGGATCGAGGCCGAGTACGGGGTCTCACGCGGGGTGCTGCTGGCGTTCTGGGCCTTCGAAACCGACTATGGCGGCTATCAGGGCAACTTCAACACGGCCAATGCGCTGGCCACGCTGGCGCATGATTGCCGCCGGCCCGAGCTGTTCCGTCCGCAGCTGCTGGCGGCGCTTGAACTCTATCAGCACGGCGATTTCGATCCGGCCACCACCACCGGGGCCTGGGCGGGCGAGATCGGCATGGTGCAGATGCTGCCGAAGGACATCATCGAGAACGGTGTCGATGGCGACGGCGACGGCCACGTGACGCTCAAGACCTCGGTGCCCGACGCGCTGATGTCCGGTGGGCGGATGCTCTCGTCTCTGGGCTGGCGCCCGAACGAGCCCTGGCTGCAGGAAATCACCCTGCCGGACGGGTTCGACTGGGCGCTGAGCGGGCTCGAGACGACGATGAGTGTCGCCGAATGGGAACGGCTGGGCGTCTCCGGGCGCAACGGCGCGTTGGACGACGGGCGGCTGCAGGCGTCGATCGTTCTGCCGCAGGGCCGGGGCGGACCGGCCTTCATCGCCTATCCGAACTTCCGGGTCTTTTTCGAGTGGAACCAGAGTTTCACCTACGTGCTGACCGCGGCCTATTTCGCCACGCGGCTCGAGGGGTCGCCGGTCTACGACGCGGGCAATCCCGCGCCGGGCCTGGCGGGGCCGCAAATGCAACAGTTGCAGCGCAAGCTGCAGGCGCGCGGGCATGACGTCGGCGAGGTGGACGGCATCCTCGGGGCCGGAACGAGGGCTGCGGTCCGGGCGATGCAGGCCGAGCTCGGGCTGCCGGTGGACGGCTGGCCAACCGCAGAGCTGCTGCAGGCCTTCTGAGCGGAGGAGCGCCGGGGCCGGGGCGACCGGGGAACCGTCGCGGCTGCTCCACGGTTGGCAGGCATGACCAGGATTGACCGTTCCCCCGCCTCGCTCGCGGCGTTTGCCGCGCTGACACTCGTCTCCGCCTGCCTGCCGCTAGACGATCCGGCGACCTCCGCGGTTGAGGAAACCGGGATCCCCGAGGCCATGCAGGGCCGCTGGGGGCTGGTGCCCGCCGATTGCACCTCGACGCAGGGGGACGCGAAAGGGTTGATGGAGGTCGGTGCCGAGAGCCTGAAGTTCTACGAATCCCGCGCAGTGCTCGCGGATGTCGTGGAAAGCTCGGACACGCGGCTTGAGGCCAGGTTCGATTTCACCGGAGAGGGCATGAGCTGGCAGCGCGACATGGTGCTGGTGGCCAAGGGCGATACGCTGGTGCGGCAAGAAAGCGGCGAGGGGGCTGTGCCGGAGCCGCTGACCTACCAGCGCTGCGGCTGAAAAGAACGCCTCCGGCGGGAGTATTTTGGGAAAGATGAACGGTTGCCGGGGTCCGGCAGGCCGTGTGCCCGGCCTGCGTAGAGTGTGCGGGTCGCGTGTCAGGCGAGCGCTTGTTCTGCCGCTGCCGACAGGCGCAGCAGGCGGTCCTCGGCCATCGGCGCGGCCATGAGGGAGATACCGCAGCTCGGCGTGCCGGTGGGCAGCGTGGTGGTGCAGAGCCCCATGACGTTGCCGACGCGGGTATTGCGCAGGGTCAGCAGGTTCTCGGTGACGTAGTAGGCGTCGTCGCTGAGCAGCCGGTCGACCTTGGGCGGCAGGTTCGGGGCGGTGGGGCAGAGCACGGCGTCGAAACCGGCAGTGGCCTCGGCCCAGGCGGCCCGGGCCGCCATCATGCGATCCCAGGCGGTGATGTACTCGGCGGCGGTGAACGCCTTGCCGCCCTCGAAGCGCTCGCGGATCGGCGGGAACATCAGCTCGCCGCGCGCGGTGATGTCGGCACCCCAGGTGGCCCAGGCTTCGGCGGTGTAGAGCACCGCGGCGTCGCCCATCGGAATGGCCACCTCGGGCACGTCGACCGGGACGATCTCGGCACCGGCCGCCGCCAGCCGCTCCAGCGCGGACTGGTAGGCGGCGGCAGGCTCGGGGCGGAGGTCATCCATGACGATTGTGGTCAGCGCCCCGAGGCGGACGCCCTCGAGCGAGGCGCCGGCCAGGTCAGGGGCGCGGCGGCCTTCCAGCGCGGCGAGCATCAGCGCCGCGTCCTCGACCGTACGGCAGAGCGGACCGACGGTGTCGAAGCGCGCCGCCAGCGGCACCGCGCCGACCAGGGACAGGCGGCCCGCGGTGGTCTTCAGCCCCACCAGATCGTTCCACGCCGAGGGGATGCGCACCGAGCCGCCGGTGTCCGAGCCCACCGCTGCGGCGGCGAGTCCGAAGGCGACCGAGGCGGCTGCGCCCGACGAGGAGCCGCCTGCCACGGCCTCGGTGTCATTGACCGAGGGTGGGGTGGCAGTGACCGGGTTCAGCCCCAGACCGGAGAAGGCCAGCTCGGACAGGTGGGTCTTGCCAAGGCAGACGAGCCCCATGGCGGTCGCGGTCTGCAGCACCTTGGCGTCGGTGTCGGGCACGCGGCCCTCGAGCAGCTTCGAGCCCGCCTCGGTCGCGACGCCCGCGGTGTCGAAGAGGTCCTTCCAGCTCACCGGCACACCGTCGAGCGGCGACAGGCGCATGCCTGCATTGGCGCGGTCGCTGGCGGCTTTTGCCTCGTCCAGCGCGCGCTCCGGCGTCACGCGGGCGTAGATGCGATCCTTCAGCGGGTGCGCCGCGATCTTGTCGAGATAAGCCTGCGCCAGATCGACCGGGTCAACCTCGCCCGCCCCGATCGCCCGCCCCAGCTCTGCCGCGCTCTTGCCTGTCCAATCCGTCATGCCGCTTTCCTTCCCGGGGCCGCCTTCCACGCTGGGCGGCTTTGCTTTTTTCGATCGGCGCGACGGTAGCGGCACGCGGGCGCATGGACAATCCCGGTCGCAGGACCATAGTACGCCCCATGACACAGGACAGCGATCTGCTCATCATCGGCGGCGGGCTCAACGGGCCCGCCCTCGCGCTGGCGGCGGCCAAGGCCGGGCTCAGCGCCACCGTCATTGACGCCCTGCCTGCCGAAGCGCGGGCGGAGCCGGAATTCGACGGCCGCGCCTATGCGCTGGCGCTCGCCTCGGTGCGCTTGCTGGCAAATCTCGGGCTCTGGGAGCAGCTGGCCCCCGACGCCCAGCCGATGAGCGCGATCCGCGTCACCGACGGGCGTGTCGGCGAGGCGGAGGTTTTCCTCGGGCTCGATTTCGCCTCGGCGGAGATCGAGGAAGGGCCGATGGGCCATATGGTCGAGGACCGTTTCCTGCGCCGCGCCCTGCTTGAGGCCATGGCGACCGAGCCGCTGATCACCCACCGCGCCTCGGCCACCGTGATCGGGCAGTCGGTGGACGTCTCGCGCGTGACGGTCACGCTGGCCGACGGCGGCACCCTGCGCGGGCGGCTGCTGGTCGGCGCGGACGGGCGCAGCAGCGGCACCGCCGCGCGCGCCGGGATCAAGCGCATGGGCTGGACATACGGGCAGACCGCGCTGGTCTGCGCCATTGCGCATGAACTGCCGCACGAGGGTGTCGCACATCAATTCTTCATGCCGAGCGGACCGTTGGCGATCCTGCCGCTGACCGGGGGGCGCAGTTCCATCGTCTGGAGCGAGAAGGATGCGCTGGCCCGGGCCATCCACGCGCTGCCCGATGACGAATACCTGCAAGTGCTGCGCCCGCGCTTCGGCGATTTCCTGGGAGAGATCTCGCTTGCCGGGCCGCGCTACACCTACCCATTGGGCCTGACGCTGGCGAATGCCTTCGTCGCCGACCGGCTGGCGCTGGTGGGGGACGCGGCGCATGGGATGCACCCGATCGCCGGGCAGGGACTCAACGCCGGGCTGCGCGACGTGGCGGCACTGGCGCATGTGCTGAGCCATGCGCAGCGGCGCGGCGAGGACGTGGCCTCGCCGCTGGTGCTGGCGCGCTACCAGAGCTGGCGTCGGTTCGACACGGCGGCGCTGGCGGCGGCGACGGACCTGTTCAACCGGCTCTTTTCGAACGACAACCCGATCCTGCGCGCGGGGCGCGATCTTGGCATGGCGCTGGTGCAGGGCATGCCGGGCCTGCGCCGCAACTTCGTGCGCGAGGCGGCGGGGCTGACTGGCGAGCTGCCGGACCTCATGGCGAAGTAGGACGGGCTTCGGCGGCCCAAGCTCCTTCGAAGGAGCTTGCAAATCTCTTCGAAGAGATTTGGATCCGGGAGAACGAAAAAGGGGCGGATGTTACCATCCGCCCCTTTTCACATCCGGACGTTACTTGATCCGCTGGCCGTTGGCGAGGATCTGGCCCTGGTCGTTCACCTCTATGGTCGAGACCTGGGTGTCCGGCGCGGAGCCCGGCACGGTGAACATGCCCAGCATCATCCGCGCCCCCATGGCGTCCTGCTGGCTCAGCAGGCCCATGGCGATCAGCTTGTCGATCAGCCCGTTGGCACCGCTGATGTTGAAGGTCACCTCGCCCTCGGGCGCAGGCATGCCGCCAAAGCTCTCGGTGTCGTCCTGGTTGAAGGCGAAATCGCCCTGTCCGGTGATTTCCGCGCCCGCGGCCGAGACCGTCAGGCTGTTCAGCGTGAGTGCGTTGAGCTCCGCCGGCGGGGTCTCTTCTTCCTCGAGTTTTGTCAGGCCAGCGGGGTCGAAGATCGAGACCAGCGGCGTCACCTTGCCGGTGATGTCGAAGGCCACGGTGGCGGGATCGCGTGGCAGCGTTGCACCGGGATCGAAGATGCCCCAGATCGCGTCAGACAGGGTCAGCCCGCCGAGGGTCATCCCGAGGGCCATGTCCTGCGGTGCCTCCGCTTCTGCCAGGGGCAGCGACAGGTTGAGGCCAACCTTCTCGATTGCGGCGCTCACCGGGAAGGGCAGCTCGCCGCCCTCGGCCTCGTAGGTGAGTGTGTCGAGGCTCAACGCATAGCTCATCCGGGTGCCGTCGAGCGCACCTTCGAGCCTGCCGCCCTGCGAGCTGCTGCTGCCGGTCGTCGTGTTGCCGTCTTCGGTAAAGGCAAAGCTCGTCTGGCCGGTCTCGAAGGTGAAGGCACCGCTGCCTTCGAAGCCGGCGCTCATGATTGCCGCCGCATCGCTCTGGTCGGTGATCTCGGGAATCACCGATTCACCTTTGCTGGTCAGGCCGGTGAGCCGGCCGGACACCTGCGCGGTGGCATCGGGCTGCTCGGGATCGCTGCCCGAAAGATCGTAGCGCAGCTCGCCCGTCTGGTAGCTGTGGCTGTAGCGGCGTTTGCCGTCCTGCGTGGCGACCTCGGAGCTTCCGGACAGCGGCCCGGTGCCGAGGCTGGCGCTGAACACGTCGCGGGACAGCTCCTCGCCCTCGGCGACAAGGCGCACCAGGTCGAGCTGCGTGGCGTCGGCGCTGTAGGCGTAGTTCAGCGCGTCGGGATCCCCGGAGGCGATCAGGCTCAGCGCGTCCTGCGTCAGTTCGAGGGTCATCTCGACCGGGTCCGTGCCCTCCTCGGTGACCCGCACCTCGATCGGCATCGGGCTCGGGAACCGCAGGCCGACGGTGCCATCGCCGAGATCCTCCAGCGTCAGGTCGGCGAGACCGACGGTCACGTCTCCGGCGGCCTGGCCCTCGCTCTCCGGGATCGCCATGCGCAGGGTCAGGTCACCCAGCAACAGGTTGCCGCCGCTCTTGCTTTCGGTGACCGAGACTTCGTAGCCGACCCCTTCGAGAAGCTCCGCCAGATCGTCCCAGACCTGCGAGGGCGTGACATCGGCATGCGCGGGCAGCGCGAGGGCCAATGCCGTCGCAGCAGTCCCGAAACCCTTTGTGAAATACCGCATATCCAATCCTTTTCGCCCTGGGCCGCAATTCCTGGCCTAGAGTTCGCCTCCACGCGCGCCGGGGTCAAGAGGGTGGACCGGGGATTGACCAGTGTTTACCAAAGGAGGGATTCTTCAAGCGATGGGGCAATCCATGGATCTGACAGGGAAAACCGCGCTGATCACCGGCGCGAGCCGGGGCATCGGGGCCGCCACTGCGCGCCTCTTCGCCGAGGCTGGCGCGAATGTCGCACTTGTGGCGCGGGGGCGCGAAGCGGTGACCGAACTGGCCGGCGAGATCGGGCCGAAGGCAATGGCCATCCCCTGCGACATCTCCCGCTACTGGGAGATGGATCAGGCGGTGCAGGCCTGCGTCTCGGCGTTCGGGGGGATCGACGTGCTGGTCAACAATGCCGGTGTGATCGAGCCGATCGCGCCGCTGGCAGGGGCCGATCCGGGCGCCTGGGGGCAGGTCATCGACGTCAACCTCAAGGGCGTCTACCACGGCATGCACGCGGCGCTGCCGCTGATGCTGGCAGCGGGCGGCGGCTCGGTGCTGACCATCGGCTCGGGCGCGGCGCACCACCCGCTCGAGGGCTGGTCGGCCTATTGCGCCTCGAAGGCCGGGGCGCTGATGCTGACCCGCATGGCCGATGCCGAGTATCGCGATCGGGGCATCCGCGCGATCTCGCTCTCCCCGGGCACGGTGGCGACGCAAATGCAGCGCACGATCAAGGCCTCCGGGGTGAACCCGGTCAGCGAGCTGGAGTGGGAAGACCACATCCCTCCCGAATGGGTGGCCAAGGCGCTGCTGTGGATGTGCGGCCCGGAGACCGATGCCCACCTCGGCGGCGAGATCTCGTTGCGCGATGAGGCGGTGCGCAAGGCGATCGGCGTCGCATGATCACGCTGGAGCGCGACGGCGGCTACTGGCTGGCGGTCATAGACCGGCCGGAGAAGGCCAATTCGCTGACCCCGGACATGCTGGAGCGGCTCTGCGAGATTGCCGAAGCGGCGCGCGAGGCGCAGGTTCTGGTGATCACCGGCAGGGGAAAGGTGTTCTCGGCGGGCGCGGATCTCGAGGCGGCGCGGGCGGGGCTTGCCACTTCGCCGCTCTGGGAGCGGTTGTCGGGGGCCATCGCGGCGCTGCCTGGGCTGACCATCTGCGCGCTGAACGGCACGCTGGCGGGGGGCGCCATGGGCATGGCGCTGGCCTGCGACCTGCGCATCTCGGTGCCCGGAGCCAAGGTCTTCTACCCGGTGATGAAGCTGGGGTTCCTGCCGCAGCCGTCGGACCCGGGACGGCTGGCCGCGCTTGTCGGCCCGGCGCGGGCAAAGATGGTCCTGATGGCGGGGCAGAAGGTGCCGGTGGAAGACGCGCAGGGCTGGGGGCTGATCGACCGGATCGTGCCGCCCGAGGCGCTGCTGTCCTCGGCCCGCGCTCTTGCCGAGGATACTTTGGGCGCCGATCCCGCCCATGCCGCGGCGATCAAGGGGATGATCGGCTGACCGGTGCGCCGGGGGCGGCGCGGTCCTTCAGTTTATGCCTGCGCCTTCAGTTTATGCCTGCGCGTGCGGTCGGCCGACTGTGTCCTGCCCCTCTCGAGTGATCTGCGCTTCGCGGCCAGCCGCTTGTGGTGGCGCGGCAGATCAGGCCGCCCGGGTTTCCTCTGTTCGGGTCACGGTTGCTGGATACGCCGTGGCCTGAGCCTGCTCCGGGACGCGCAGGTCGAACTCGCTGACCAGCGCCGACAGGCGCTGGGCACCCTCGGCCAGTTCGGTCGAGGCGTCGCGGCTGGCATCGGCGACCTCGGTGTTCTGCGAGGTGAGGTCGCGCAGCCGAGTCATCGCAGCGTTCACCCCCTGCAGCTCGCGGTTCTGGGACTCGGCGGCGGCGCTGATGTTCGAAAGCACCTCGTCGACGCGCAGGATCTGTTCGAGGATTGCCTGCAGGGCCTCTCCGGTCTCGCCGACAAGGTTGACGCCGCCGCTGACCTCGCGCGCGCTCTCCTCGATCAGCCCCTTGATCTCGAGCGCGGCATCGGCGGAGCGGCTCGCCAGCCCCTGCACTTCCATGGCGACCACGGCGAACCCTTTGCCCGACTCCCCGGCGCGCGCGGCCTCGACCCCGGCATTGAGCGCCAGAAGGTTGGTCTGAAAGGAAATGTCCTCGATCACCGTGGTGATCTGGGCGATGCGGCCCGAGCTTTCGGCGATGCGATCCATGGCGGCCACGGCGTTGCGCACCACCTCGCCGGAGCGGTCTGCCCGGCCCTTGGCCTCGTCGGCGAGGTGCTTGACGTCCTTCAGCGCGACGTCGGTCTCTGCGAGGGTGCTGGTCAGCCCAGAAACGGTTTCGGCGGTGCTGCTGATGGTTTCGACCTGCGTGGTGGTCCGCTCGGCGAGATCGGAGGCCGAGCCGCGCAGCCCGCGCGAGCGCTGCTCGATCTCGCCTACGGTGCCGGAGACCGCGCGCATCACCTCGCGCAGACGGGCGGTGGCGGTGTTGAAGTCGGTGCGGATCGCGTCATATTCCTCGGCCAGCGGCTCGTCGAAACGCAGGGTCAGATCCGCGCGGGCCAGTGCATTCAGCCCATCGGTCATCAGATCGACGACCTGCTGGTGGCGGGCATTGAGCTGGGCCTCGTCCTCGGCGCGCTTTTCGATCGCGGCCTTGGAGAGTTGCTTGAAGCGGTAGATCGCCTGCGCCATGTGCCCGATCTCGCCACGGCTGTGGATATAGGGAACCCAGGCCTCGAACCGGCCCTCGACGAAGTCCATCATCACGCCGGTGAGCCGACCGAGCCGCCGGGTGACGAACTCGGCGATCAGTACCGCAATACCAGCCATGGCGAGGGTCATCAGCAGGGTCACAGCGCCGGTGACCAGGAGGCTGCTCCGGGCTTGCTCTGCGGTCGAGGTGGCCAGCGCGGAGGTCTGGGTACTGAGTCGGGTTTCAAGGTCGCGCAGCGCGTTGATCCAGGCAGTGGAAGCGGCGAACCAGGCCGGCGCCGTGAGCGCGCCGCGGCTGCCGCCGTAGGGCAGGGCGGAAATGGTTTCGATCATCGGAGCGAGCGCCGATGCCGCCGGCGTGGCGCCGAGGTCTTCCAGCAGGCCGGGCTGGTGGAGAACCTGCGCAGCTCGGGTCAGGTGGGCGGATTCGCGTGCGATCAAGTCCATGAACCGCCGGTGAACCTGTTGCGGAAAGACATCCGTGCCGAGCCCCGTGGCGCCCATGGCGCGGGCCAGTCCGGCGCTTTCCTTGGCCAGGGCGACTGCCTCATGCGCTTCCATCAACGCTCCGGTGGCGGGGGAGCGGGCGATGTCGCGCATCTGGCGGCCCGCGGACAGCAGCTGGTTGACGAGGCCTGTGTAGAAGCCCGCCAGCTCGGGGACGGTGAGCGTGAAGCGGTCGATCTCGGCGCGCGTGTCAGCCAGACTTGAGAGCTGGTCGCGGGCGATTTCGATGTGCGCGGCGGCGGCGGCCGACGTTTCCGGCAGGGCGTCGAAGAACCCAGCGAGCACCGCGTCGGTGGCCTCTCGCTGGCGGGCAAGGTCGGTGGAGAAGTTCTTGCCGCGCGACGACGTGAAGCCGGCGGAATAGCCGCGTTCTTTCTGCAGTTCGTGCGCGAGATCGGAGAGCACCTCGGCCTCGGCGGCGATACGGGCGACGCGCTCGAGATTCTTGGCGTTGCGCTCGAGCCGCAGCAGCTCTTGACCGGAAAAATAGAGCAGGAGCGCCAGAAGCGGTCCGAGCGCGGCGAAGAGCATAAGGCGCAGGCTCATGGGCAAGGGTCCGTCCAGAGAGACATCCTCGGGACATCTGGCGGGGGACAGGTGAAGGCTTGCTGAACCGGACCCCGGCGGGCGCGGGGAAAATAGCCTCAAATTTAACGGTCTCGTGTCACCCCGCCCGTGTGGGCGGGGTGGAAAGCCGGGGTTGGCGTCAGTTCAGGGCCGCGGTCACCGCGTCCTTGGCCGCGCCGCCGTCCAGCGTGGTCACGCCGTCGAGCCAGCCGTCGAGAACGCCCATGTTGGCCTTCAGCCAGGCGGTGGCCGCCTTGTCGGGGTCGGTGCCGTCGTTGAGGATCGCGCCCATGATCTCGTTCTCCATTTGCAGTGAGAATTCGAGGTTGGTCAGCAGCTTGCCGACGTTCGGGCATTCCTCGACGTAGCCGGCACGGGTGTTGGTGTAGACCGTGGCGCCGCCGAAATCGGGGCCGAACCAGTCGTCGCCGCCCGACAGGTAGGTCAGGTCGAAGTTGGCGTTCATCGGATGCGGTTCCCAGCCGAGAAAGACGATCGGCTCGTCGCGCTTGGTGGCCCGATCGACCTGCGCCAGCATGCCCTGCTCGGAGCTTTCCTTGACGTCGAAAGCCTTCAGGCCAAAGGCGTCCGCCTCGATCATGTCGAGGATCAGCCGGTTGCCGTCGTTGCCCGGCTCGATGCCGTAGATGGTCTCGTCGAGTTCATCAGCGTGGGCGGCGATATCGGCGAAATCGGCGATGCCGAGTGCGGCACCGGCGGCATTGGTGGCCAGCGTGTACTTCGCCCCTTCGAGGTTGGCACGGACGGTGTCGACCGAGCCTTTCTCGCGGTAGGGGGCGATGTCGCCCTCCATCGTCGGCATCCAGTTGCCGAGGAAGACGTCGACGTCGCCGCGGTCCATCGAGGTGTAGGTGACCGGCACCGAGAGCACCTTGATGTCGGTGTCGTAGCCGAGCGCCTCGAGGATCACGGTGGTCGCGGCGGTGGTGGCGGTGATGTCGGTCCAGCCCACATCCGAGAAGGTGACGCTGCTGCAATCAGCCTGGGCGATGCCGGCGGCACCGGCAGTGGCCAGCGCCGCAACGAGCGCGAGGCGGGAAATGGTCATGATCTTGTCCCCTGTTGGTTTTCTGCGCGCAAGTAAGCGCCTTTCGCCAATGCTTTGCAACCGGGCGAGGCGCAAGGCCTCTCGCCTTTCGGGCTCGGGCTGTGGCAGGCTGCGGGAAACACGACGGCACGACACAACAGCAAGACCGGCAGACGGAGGCAGGCATGGCGGAACTCGAGACGAAGATCGCGCAGGGGCGCGGCGACGAGGCGGCGGACCTGGTGCTCAAGGGCGGGCGCATCCTCGACCTGATCACCGGCGAGCTGATCGCGGGCGACGTCGCGATCTGCGGCGACACCATCGTCGGCGTCTACGAGAGCTACGAGGGCAAGCGCGAGATCGACGTCGCCGGTGCGATCCTTGTGCCCGGATTCATCGACACGCATCTGCACATCGAAAGCTCGCTGGTGACCCCCTTCGAGTTCGACCGCTGTGTCGCGCCGCGCGGGGTGACCACGGCGATCTGCGATCCGCATGAGATCGCCAACGTGATCGGTGCGGCGGGGATCCGGTACTTCCAGCAGGCCTCGGCGCATACGCTGATGGACATCCGCGTGCAGCTGTCGTCCTGCGTGCCCTCGACCCACATGGAGACCGCCGGCGCCGAACTGCTGGCCGAGGATATCGCCGAACTGATGGGCCACCCCTCGGGCATCGGGCTGGCGGAGTTCATGAATTACCCCGGCGTGATCTTCCGCGACCCCGAGGCGATGAAGAAGTTGAAGCTCTTCGAGGGCGGGCATATCGATGGCCATTGCCCACTGCTGTCGGGGCGCGATCTGAATGCCTATGTGGCGGCGGGCATCCGCACCGAGCACGAGGCGACCAGCGCCGAGGAGGCGTTGGAGAAGCTGCGCAAGGGCATGCGGGTGCTGATCCGCGAGGGCTCGGTCAGCAAGGACCTGCACGCACTGCAGCCGCTGCTCAGCGAGCGGACCTCGCCCTACATGTGCCTTTGCACCGACGACCGTAACCCGCTGGACATCGGCGAGCACGGGCATCTCGATTACATGATCCGCACGCTGATCGCCCTGGGGACGACGCCTCTGGCAGCCTATCGCGCGGCGTCGCTGTCGGCGGCCGAGGCCTTTGGCCTCAAGGACCGGGGGATGATCGCGCCGGGCAAGCGGGCCGATATCGTCGCCGTTGACAGCCTCGAGGGGTGCCATGCGCAGCTGGTTCTGGCGGGCGGCGTGGTGGTCGATGACGCGGCGTTCGCCGCACGTGACACGATCCCCGAGGTGGGGCGCGACTCCGTGCATGCGCCGAAGCTGACGCCGCAGAGCTTCCGCGCCACCGCCAACCGCGAGGAGACCGACGTGATCGGCATCCGCGAGGGGCAGATCCTCACCGACCATCTGCACGAGACAGTGGTTATCGAGAACGGCGACAAGGCCCCCGACGTGGCGCGCGATCTGATCCGCATCGCGGTGGTCGAGCGGCACGGCAAGAACGGCAATATCGCGACGGGCTTCGTGCGAGGGTTCGGGCTGCAGAAGGGGGCGATCGCCTCGACGGTCTGCCACGACCACCACAACATCGCCTGCGTCGGCGCCGATTACGCCGACATGGCGCTGGCGTCGAACCGACTGGCAGAGATCGAGGGCGGCTTCGTGGTGGCGGCAGAAGGCAAGATCCTCGCCGAGCTGGCGCTGCCGGTGGCGGGGCTGATGAGCCTCTTGCCGTTCGAGGAGGTGCGCGACCGGCTGGTGGAGCTGCGCGCCGCGGCGCGCTCGCTGGGCGTGACGCTGGAGGAGCCGTTCCTGCAGCTGGCGTTCCTTGCGCTGCCGGTGATCCCCGCGCTGAAGATCACCGACCGCGGCATGGTGGATGTCACGAAGTTCGAGATCATCCCCGGCTGAGCGGGATCAGTCCTCGTCGTCGTCCTCGTCATCGTCGTAGAACGGCGTGACCTGGGCGACGATCACCGAGTTTTCCTCGAGCGCGCGCGCCATCAGCTCGCGCTCGTTGTCGTCGATGTCCATGCCCTGCGCCTTGCGCTCTTCCTCGGTGCCGTATCCGGTCACGTCGAGCGGGTTCATGTCGGCCTGCTTGAGGATCGCAACGGTCTCGCGCACCGCCTCGGCCTCGTCCACGCCCGAGGCGTAGCATAGCAGCCCGGCGCCGGTCGCACCCTTGGGCAGCCCGTCGCCATCCTTGCGGCCGACCTCGACCAGAAGCGTGTAGACCTGCTGTTTCGACGGTTTCTTGCCCATGTTCTCTCGCTCCGCGATGCCTGCCGCCCGCAATGCGCAAGCGGCAGGGACATGTCAAGCGGGGGCACCTTTGCCCGGCGCTAGGCGTCGCCGCGAAGGCGCGGGGACCGGGGCAGGGGCACTGCGGCAATCTCCGCGCATCGCGGGCGCCTCATAGCACCTTCTAACCGTGGCCCGAATCTGTCACCGTCCGCGCATGCTGGATCACATGAGCATCGCTGTCTCTGACATGGCGCGTTCGCTGTCATTCTATCGCCATGCGCTTGCGCCGCTGGGGATCACACAGCTTATGGCACGAGGGGATGATGGGGACGGCACCCCGAGCCACGTCGGGTTTGGGACCGATTTCAAACCATTCTTCTGGATCGGCGCAGGCGAGCCCGTTCGCGGCAGTATCCATATTGCGTTCACCGCGGCCTCGCCCGAGGTTGTTGACCGCTTCTACGCCGCCGCGCTTGAGGCTGGTGGCCGCGACAACGGAAAGCCGGGGCTGCGTCCCGAGTATCATGCCGGATATTACGGCGCATTTGTGCTCGACCCTGACGGCTGCAACATCGAAGCGGTTCATCACGATTTCTCAGCCTACCGCTGATCCTGTCCTTGCCAGCGGGGCGGGCTCGGCCCGTCGAGCGCTGCGGCTCAGGGCGCGATCACCGCGACTGCGACGGCACAGGCGTAGACCCCCATCAACAGCACGCTCTCGATGCCGATGCGGGCGGGGCCCTCACGCTGGCGCAGGATCAGACCGCCGAGCAGGATGGCGGTCATGATCAGGCCCGTGGCCAGCCAGTAGACGTCGGTCTGGGTCATGTGGTGGTAGAGCGAGCCCTCGCGGTAGGCCACGTCGGAGAAGACGAGGAACAGCGTGTCGAAGGTGTTGCCGCCGATGATCCCTCCGACGGCAAGCTGCAGCGCGCCGCGGCGCACGGCGACCAGCGTGGTGATCAGCTCGGGCAGCGAGGTGACGGTTGCGGTGATCAGCGCGCCGACGAGGCTGGAGCCGAGGCCGAAGCGGGTGATGAACGCGCCGCCCACCTGGGAGATTGCCCACCCGCAAAGGCCCATGATTGCCACTAGCGCCGCGAAGATGAGAGCCGGTTTCAGTACCGGCGCGTGGGGGTCGTTCTCGTCGTCGGGCTCGTCGTGGCGGGTGTCGGAGGTCTCGACTGGCTGCCACATGGGGGCCTCGCGGACCGAGGCAGAGAGCTTTACACCGGCGATATAGGCGATGAGCATCAGCGGCGAGATCGGGTGGATGCCAAGGAAGGTCAGCTCCGGTCCGGCCATGGCGGCCAGCGGCAGCGAGAGCAGCAGCATGAGCATGACTGCCTGGAATAGGTTGGCAGGCTCGGCGGCGGCGTGCTCGAGATTGGCGCGGCGGTGCAGCAGGTCGGCAATGGCAAGGAACAGCGTCTGCGCGGCGATGCCGCCGACGGCGTTCGAGACGGCGAAACTGGCGTCTCCCCCCGCCGCGCCGGTGACGGATACGACAACGCCCGACAGAGAGGTTGCGCCGCCCAGCAGCACGCCGCCGGCCAGTGCCTCGCCCATCCGCGTGCGGTCGGCGATGAGATCGGCCAGCGAGGTCGCGCGCACGGAGACGGCGACGACGATGGCGCCGGCCACCGCGAAGACGGCCAGCAGCAGCGGGAGGGAGAGGGAGGAGATCAAGCGGTCAGCGCAGCTTGCGGTAGCCCCAGATCAGCAGGCTGGCCCCGATGATTCCGACGATCAGCTGCGGGATCCATGTGTTGGCGGCGTAGATGCCGACCAGCGAGAGGATCAGGTTCAGCACCACCGCACCGATGATCCCGAGGATGATGTTCGTCAAAATGCCGGTGTCGGCCTTCATGATCATCGAGGCAATCCAACCGGCGAGCCCGCCGACGATGATGGAAGCGATAATTCCGAGACCCATGGTGCGTATCCCCTGTTTGGAAAAGTGACGCAGGGGGAACGCCTTGGGGCGAAGAAGGTTCCTTTGTGCGGTACGAAGATACCTGCGGACTCAAGACGAAGCCCGAGGGCGGAAGCGGCCAAAAGAAAAGGGGCACCCGAAGCGCCCCTTCCCGAAAAACCTCATGGCCGGGCCGCGGCCCGACGGATCAGTCGCGCAGCAGCTCGTTGATGCCGGTCTTCGAGCGGGTCTTCTCGTCGACGCGCTTGACGATGACCGCGCAGTAGAGGCTGACGCCGTTCTTCGACGGCATCGAGCCCGCGACGACGACCGAGTAGGGCGGCACTTCGCCGTACATGACTTCGCCGGTCTCGCGGTCGACGATCTTGGTCGACTGGCCGAGGAAGACGCCCATGCCGAGCACCGAGCCCTCGCGGACGATCACGCCCTCGACCACTTCCGAACGCGCGCCGATGAAGCAGTTGTCCTCGATGATGGTCGGGCCGGCCTGCATGGGCTCGAGCACGCCGCCGATGCCGACGCCGCCCGAAAGGTGCACGCCCTTGCCGATCTGCGCGCAGGAGCCGACGGTCGCCCAGGTGTCCACCATGGTGCCGCTGTCGACATAGGCGCCGAGGTTGACGAAGGACGGCATCAGCACCACACCCGGTGCGATATAGGCCGACTTGCGGACGACGGCGTTGGGCACGGCGCGGAAGCCGGCGGCCTTCCACTGGTTTTCGCCCCAGCCCTTGAACTTGCTGTCGACCTTGTCCCACCAGCCGGAGCCCTGCGGGCCGCCGTCGTGCTGCTCCATGTCCTTGATGCGGAAGCCGAGCAGCACGGCCTTCTTGGCCCACTGGTTGACGTGCCAGCTGCCGTCCGCCTGTTTTTCCGCCACGCGCAGCTTGCCGCTGTCGAGGGCGTTCAGCGTGTCCTCGATGGCCTCGCGGGTTTCACCGGTGGTCGCAGGGGTGATCGTGTCGCGCGCCTCCCAGGCGGCTTCGATGGCGGTTTCGAGCTGGGCGTTGGACATTTGCGTCTCCTGTCGTCCGGGTTTACTGCCCTATAGCGGCAGGGTGCCGCCGCGACAATGCGCAGCTTCGCCGGAGCGGCGTGGTGCCGCCCCCGCGGGGCATGGGCGCCTGCGGACAACGATGGGAGAGACCCTTGGCAAAACCGATCCACAGCATGATCCGCGTCCTCGACGAGGCGCGTTCGCTGGCCTTTTACGAGACCGCTTTCGGCCTGACCGTGGCCGACCGGCTGGACTTCCCGGAGTTCACGCTGGTGTACCTCAGCAATCCCGAGAGCGGCTTCGAACTGGAGCTGACGGTGAACAAGGGCCGGTCCGAGCCCTATGATCTCGGCGACGGCTATGGGCATTTCGCGGTCTCTGTCGCGGACCTCGATGCCGAACATGCGCGCTTTCAAGCGGCCGGCCTCGCGCCGCGCAAGCTTGTGGAATTCGCCCCCGCTGGCGAGGTGGTGGCGCGGTTCTTCTTCGTTGCCGACCCCGACGGCTACCAGATCGAGGTGCTGGAGCGCAGCGGGCGGTTCCGCTGATCCGCTGACCTGCGCGGGGCGGTCGGCGGGGAAGGGGGCGCTGCCCCCTCGCCCGTTCCGGGCTCACCCCCGGCGTATTTTCAAAGAGAAGAAGGGCCGGGAGCAGGAGGCGCGGATCAGCCCAGTGGGTCGGGCGCAATGTTGCCGCCGCAGAGCAGCACCGCCACGCGCTCGCCGGGCTCCGGGCGATAGGCGCCCGAGCGCAGCGCGGCAAGCGCGGTGGCACCGGCCGGTTCGACCAGAAGCCGGTGCGCCTGCCAGAGCGTGCGCTGCGCCTCGGTGATGGCGGCATCGGTGACGGTCACCCGGCGCGCGAGGTATTTTTGCGCGAGATCGAAGCAGAGGCTGCCGATGCGCCGCGCGCCGAGCGCGTTGGCGGCGACGCCCGAGACCTCGACATCCACCGGCGCGCCGGCCTCGAGCGCGGCATCCAGCGTGCGCGCCTGCCCGGGCTCGACGGCGACCACCCGGCGCGTGCCCTGCAGCCAGCCGAGCGCACCGCCGATCAGCCCGCCGCCGCCGACGGCGATGAGCACCGTGTCGGCGTCGAGCCCTTGCTGTTCCCATTCGCGCATCAGCGTGCCCTGCCCGGCGAGCGTGGCGGGGGCGTCATATGCGTGGACCTGCATGGCGCCGGTTTCGGCTTCATAGGCGCGGGCCTGCTCCAGCGCGTTGGCATATTCGCCGGGCACCACGGTCAGCGCCGCGCCGGTGCGCTCGATCAGGGCGATCTTGGCGGGGCCGGCGATCTCGGGGACGAAGATTTGCGCGCGGTGCCCCAGTTGCGTCGCGGCATAGGCGACCGCGGCGCCGTGGTTGCCGCCGGAAGCCGCGACCACGCCGGCGCTCGGGACCGGCTGGCTGAGCAGCGTGTTGAACGCGCCTCGCGCCTTGAAGCTGCCGGTGTGCTGCATCTGCTCGAGCTTGAGGTCGACCGGATGATCCCACAGCACCGTGCTGCGCATCACCGGTGTGCGCTGCACGTATGCAGAACTGCGTTCCGCAGCGGCGGCGATCTCGGCTTTCCAGTCCATTTTTCGTTTTCCTCTGATGCTCTTGCCGCCGGGAACGCTATATTCAGAGTCTGAGCAGAACAAGGACGGCCGACATGAACGACGAACGCCACTCCATCTTCCGCGACGCCGGACGTGACCGCAAGACTGCAGAGCAGATCCCGGACACGCCGCAGACGCGCGCCCCGTCCTACCGCCTGGCCTTTGCCGACGAGGCGTTCCTGTGCCGCGAGGAGTTGCGGCCGGTGCGCTTGCAGCTGGAGCTGCTGAAGCCACAGCTCGAACTCGACGAGCGGCAGATCGACAGCACCATCGTGCTGTTCGGTGGCGCGCGCATCCCCTCGCCGGCCGAGAAGGGTTCGGCGCGGACCCAGACGCTGGCCGAGCTGTCGCATTTCTACGAGGAGGCGCGGCTCTTCGCGCAGGCGATGACCAAGAAGTCGATCGCCACCGGCAACCGCGAGTTCGTGGTGACCACGGGCGGCGGTCCCGGCGTGATGGAAGCGGGCAACCGCGGCGCAGAAGAGGCGGGCGGCGTGTCGATCGGGCTCAATATCGTGCTGCCGCACGAGCAGGCGCCGAACGAATACGTGACGCCGAACCTGTGCTTCAACTTCCATTATTTCGCGATCCGCAAGATGCACTTCCTGATGCGGGCGCGGGCGATCTGCGTCTTCCCCGGCGGCTTCGGCACGCTCGACGAGATGTTCGAGGCGCTGACGCTGATCCAGACCGGGCGGATGGAGCGGGTGCCCTTCCTGCTGTTCGGTCGCAAGTTCTGGGAGACGATCATCAACTGGGAGGCGCTGAAAGAGGCCGGGACGATCAGCCCCGAGGACCTCGATCTTTTCCGCTTCGTCGAGAGCGCCGAGGAAGCCGCCCATATTATCGAGGAATGGGATCCGGCGCCGGCGCGCAGCGACATCCCCGGCCGCTGAGACCGCGGGACGGCGCATCGGATTGACCAGATTGCGAGAAGGGGCGCGGATTGCCGCGCCCTTTCGTGCGTTCCGCCGTTCGCATTTCAGGGTCTCGCATCCAACGACCGCGCCCGGCGAGGGGCCGCGCGCGCCTCAGACGGATTGCTGTTCCTCAGATTTGGCGGGGAGGTCGTCGCTGCGTTCAACCCAGCGCGCGATGATCTCGCGCGCGAACTCTTCGTCGCGCTCGCTGATCGCCTGGCGCAGGTCCTTGATGGCGGTGGCGATCTCGAACTCCGAAAGGTAGCTTTCCTGGGCGCGCAGGATCTTGTGGTGCGGCGTGGTCAGCATGTCGGTGGAGATCAGCAGCTCCTCGTGCAGTTTCTCGCCCTTGCGCAGGCCGGTGACCCGGATTTCTATGTCGCCGTCGGGGTTTGCCTCGTTGCGCACCGAATAGCCGGCGCCTTCGATCATCTGGCGCGCCAGCTTGCGGATCGGCACCGGCTCGCCCATGTCGAGCACGAAGACGTCCCCGCCGCGCGAAAAGGAGCCGGCGAGGAGCACCAGCCGTGCCGCTTCGGATATGGTCATGAAGTAGCGCGTGACGCGGGTGTCGGTGAGGGTGACCGGGCCGCCGCGGGCGATCTGTTCCTCGAAGAGCGGAATGACCGAGCCGGAGGAGCCGAGGACGTTGCCGAAACGGACCATGGAGAAGCGGGTTCCGGTGCTGCGCGTGGCGAGGTCCTGGACGATCAGCTCGGCGAGGCGCTTGGATGCGCCCATGACATTGGTCGGGCGCACGGCCTTGTCCGACGAGACAAGGATGAAACGCTCGACCCCGGCCTCTCGCGCCGCCTCGGCGATGACCTTGGTGCCGAGTACGTTGTTGCGCATGCCGGTGATGACATTGCTTTCGACCATCGGCAGGTGCTTGTAGGCGGCGGCGTGCAACACGACGTCGATGCGATACCGCTCGAGCACGCTGGCAACGAGCGCTTCGTCGAGTACCGAGCCCAGCACCGGGGTGATCTTGAGCCCGTCGCCCGAGAGGTCGCGCAGTTCCTTGTCGATGTTGTAGAGCGCGAGTTCCGAGTGATCGAGCGCCACGATGCATTCGGGCTTGCAGCCGAGCAGCTGGCGGCAGAGCTCGGAGCCGATGGAGCCGCCGGCGCCGCTGATCAGGATGCGGCGCCCGGAATAGGCGTGGCTGACGCCGGGCAGCTCGCTCTCGAGCCGGCCGCGGCCGAGCAGATCGTGCAGAGAGACCGGCGAAACCCGCTTGCGCAGTTCTCCCTCCCCGACCAGTTCGGCGAAGGAGGGCAGGGCATGGACCTCGCAGCCGATGCTGCGCAGCCGGTGTGCGATGCGCGCCAGTTCCGGCTGGCGGATGGACGGCATGGCGAGCACGACGCGGTCGACGCTGCGGGTCTCGATCAGGTGCTTGATGGTGGAGGGCGCATGCACGCGAAGCCCGGAGATCACCAGCGTCTGCAGCGTGGGGTTGTCATCGACGAAGCAGACCGGTTCGATAGCGTCATCATGGCGCAGCGCGGCCACCAGTTGTTGCCCGGTCTTTCCCGCGCCGTAGATCAGCACGCGCATGCGTGGCCGGCTGCGCCGGTAGATCGCGACGGTGATGTGCCGCAGAGCGATCCGCCAGGAGGCGCTGAGCACCATGAGCAGGATGGCGAAGTTGAAGTAGACCGCGATGGTGATCTCGGGGCTGACCACGGCGTCTATGGCGAGGGCGGCAAGGGCCGTGAGCACGGAGAAGAGGGCGGTGCGGGTGATGCCCCGGGTCTCGAAGGCGTTGAGCTTGATGCGCGGAAGCTGCAGCCGCGAGGAGATCGCGGCACCGCAGAGGACCACGAGAAAGATCAGCGGAATGAGTTGCGCGGCGGGCGGAAGATCGGTGCGCACCGCGGGATTCATGGTCAGGGCGAGCGCCATGGCGATGGCGACCATCAGGGAGTCGAGGGTGAGGAAAATCACCTGCTTCGTGCCGCGCGACAGGGTCGTGACCGACCGATAGAAGCGCAGTCGCGACTTGCTGGGACGCTGGGATGTGACCTCTGCGACGCCGGAAGCGCGTTGCGAAATTTGCTGCCTCTTGGTTCTCTGCCGCATAGGTGCTTCATTCCAATCGGTAATCAAATACGGATATGATCTACGCACTTGGTTAAACAATCGACAAGAGTGCAGGTCCTGCGCACATACGGACGAGCGGAAATCTTCCAAACAATACTTGTCCAATGCCATGAAAAACGCTGCGGATACAGGAAAATCCCCGCATTCCGGGGTTTTGTCGGAGAGTTTGGCGCCAAAGGGATGCTTTGGCAGCACCTGCGACCGCAGTGAAGGCAGCAGACTGGAAAACAGCCCTTCCGGATATATCTCGCATGCGATATGACGCGCGCCAGCCTGCAGCGCAGGATCCGCTTGCGCGCAGCACCCAGGAAGGAGAGCCAGAACCATGGGCTACAAGGTCGTTGTTGCCGGTGCCACGGGGAACGTGGGCCGCGAAATGCTGAACATCCTCGCCGAGCGCGAGTTTCCGGTCGACGAGATCGCCGTGCTTGCATCGCGAAAATCGCTCGGAACCGAGGTGAGCTTCGGCGACAAGACACTCAAGACCCAGGACCTCGCCACCTTCGACTTCACCGGCTGGGACATCGCGCTCTTTGCCGTGGGGTCGGGTCCGACCAAGGAATTCGCGCCCAAGGCCGCGGCCTCGGGCTGCGTGGTGATCGACAACAGCTCGCTCTACCGCTACGATCCGGACGTTCCGCTGATCGTGCCGGAAGTGAACGCCGACGCCGTTCTGGGCTACACCAAGAAGAACATCATCGCGAACCCGAACTGCTCGACCGCGCAGATGGTCGTGGCGCTCAAGCCGCTGCATGACCGCGCCAAGATCAAGCGCGTCGTCGTGTCGACCTACCAGTCGGTCTCGGGCTCGGGCAAGGAAGGCATGGACGAGCTCTGGGATCAGACCAAGGCCGTGTACAACCCGGTCTCCGAGGTGCCGCCGAAGAAGTACCCCAAGGAAATCGCCTTCAACGTCATTCCGCACATCGACGTCTTCATGGAAGACGGCTCGACCAAGGAAGAGTGGAAGATGGTCGCCGAGACCAAGAAGATCGTCGATCCGTCGATCAAGCTGACCGCGACCTGCGTGCGCGTGCCGGTCTTCGTCGGTCACTCGGAAGCGATCAACATCGAATTCGAGGACTTCCTCGACGAAGATGAGGCGCGTGACATCCTGCGCGAGGCGCCCGGAATCATGGTCGTCGATAAACGCGAGGACGGCGGCTACATCACTCCGAAAGAATGCGTTGGTGATTTCGCCACCTTCATCAGCCGCATCCGCCAGGACCCGACCATCGAAAACGGTCTGAACCTGTGGTGCGTGTCGGACAACCTGCGCAAGGGCGCGGCGCTCAACGCCGTGCAGATTGCAGAGGTGCTCGGGCAGAAGGCGCTCAAGAAGGGCTGAACAGCCTCCGACATGTCTAAATAAATTCTTAAACCCGTCCCCGAAAGGGGGCGGGTTTTTATCATGTTCTTAAGCATTTCCCAGAAATTCGGATCGCACCCCATCCGTTGGGATAGGTGTGCCTCACCCACTGGGAACGGCACCTACTCCGCCGTCAGGATGGGCGGATATTTCTCATGTTGGTAGAAAAGGTGCATCAACAGCGACGGTTTCCGCCGCACCCGCCAGAAGGCGCAACCAGTCAAAGGAGTGCCGATATGACAATTGATCTCGCAGACATCGCCCGGGGCCGCCGCATCGTTGCCGTTGCCGCCCGCGACATGTCCCTGCTGAGCCGGCGGAGCCGTCCGATGCCCACCCTGATCTCCCGACTGCTGAGCAGCTTCCGCCTGCCGTCCTGAGCCGGGTCAACGAATTTTACGAGTGCCGCCTCGGCGACCTGTCGTCGCCATGTAACCAGGCCAGTTATCCCCCGGGGGCGGGGAGTTTTGAGCCCCCAACTGACCCTCGTGTCGCGTTGAGTATCGCCAGCGGTGTTGTTTTGAGTGCCGGCATGGACGCGAGGGTCTCCGAGTGTTTCGGAACGTGTAGTACCTGTAACGAGTAACCAGTAAGGGTGGGGCGCGTGGTCGGGCGATTGCGTGCCCCGCTGGTTTTCCTGCTAACGCCTTGAAAGGCGCCGCGCGGTTCGAGAGCCTCCGTCACAAAAATCCGTCAATCGTGATCCGGCCCTGGGGCGGACCCGTGATATAATGAAGGTCTTTTCAGTATGGACGAGATTTGAACAATGGACAGTCTTGATCGGGCCCACGGTATTTCCGGGCCGTTTTTCGCCGAGTCCGCTCCGGTCTCCCTTTCCCATGACAGACCCGCTGCAACGGCTCCGGACATGCTTCCGGGAGAGCTCGATTCCGAGACGGCAGCCTTGCTGCGCATGGTCGTGCTGCCGCAGATCGAGGCGGCGTCGAGCTGGGGCGACCTCGTGATGCGGCTCGGGGACAAGGGATTCGGCCTCGGCTTCCGCGCCGGCCGGATGATTCTGAACCGGCTCGACAACGGTGCGGAGATTTGCACGGGGCGCAGCCTCGGCGCGCCCCTGCGGGGACTTGCGGCGCGACTCGGGCGCCCGGCGCTGCGGCTCAGCCGCGACGGGCGGAGCGCGCAGCTTCAGGGCTGAGCCGGGGTCGGCTCAGACCACTACGTAGCCGTTGGCTTTCGGGTCGTAGCATTCCAGCGACCCGCTGCCGATGTCGTGCCACAGGCCGTGGATCGACAGGTCCTGCGATTCGACCGCCGCGCGCACGAAGGGGAAGGTCATCAGGTTCTCGAGCGAGACCAGGACCGATTCCTTTTCCAGCGCACGGGCCATGTCGTCGGGCTTGCGCTCGACGACGCGGTCGTAGCCGGGGCGGAGGATGTCCATCCAGCGGCCGACGAAGCTCGACTTTTCCTCGAGCTGGGGCGCGTTGCCCGAGCACATGTCGAGGCAGCCTTTCACCCCACCGCAGCTGGAATGGCCCATGACGATGACATGAGCGACCTTCAGCGCGGTCACCGCGTATTCGACCGCCGCCGAGGTGCCGTGCTGCTGTCCGTCGGGCTTGTAGGGCGGCACGAGGTTGGCGATGTTACGGTGAATGAAGAATTCGCCGGTGTCGGCGCCGAAGATCGAGGTCACGTGCACGCGGCTGTCGCAGCACGAGATGATCATGGCGCGGGGGTGCTGCCCTTCCGAGGCGAGGCGTCGGTACCACGCGGAATTCTCGGCATAGCTTGTCGCCTTCCAGCCCTGGAACCTCTGGACCAGGTAGGTGGGTAGCGGTTTGGCGTTGTGCATCTCGATCCTCCAAGCAACTTGAAGCCTTTGACCGAATACGCGGGATTGTCGCGGAATTCGAGAGAAGAAACACCTCGGTCTAACCTTTTGGGAACCCGGGCGCTGTATGCATGCAGGGCCGTGGGGGCGCAGAGATGAGGATAGGGCGGTGACCAAATCGCTGACACCCGGCCCGGCACACGTCAGGGCGGTGAAACCAATCGCTGTGCTCGCCCCCTTCGAGAAAGCGGGACTCGATCCCGAGCCGCTCGAAGCGATCTTTGCGCGCCTCGGCCCGTCGGAGGCCGAGAACGCCCTCTGCCGCGCCATGGAAGAACTCGCCTATCGACTGGGGGAACTTGACCGGGTGCATTCTCAGGGTCACTGGGCCGAGACGCGCCGCCACACCCGCGAGTTGGGTGGCATCGCGGTCTGCCTCGGGATGCGGTCGGTCGTGCGGATCTCCGAGGACGTGCTGGCCTGCCTCGATGACGGGGACTTCGTCGCGCTCGCCGCGACCGTCGCTCGGCTCGGCCGGGTCGCAGAGCGCTCACTCTATGCCATCTGGGACATGGAAGATCAGGGTTTCTGACCGATCAAGAGCTGGCGGCAGGATCGGGCAAGCCGCGTGGCTCGCCGTCGGTTTCGCGATCTGCCTTCCGAGCGGAGCGCAGTTTGCGGGAATCGGTTGGGGGAGCTTGCTTGGCGGATCTTGCTTGGCGGATCTTGATCTTCGGAAGCTCGTCATTGGCCGTCACGCTGCCGTCATCCCGGCAACTGCCCACGTCCGGACCCCTTGCGGGTGCCGCTGGCTCCGATAGGCTCTGCCCAAATCGACCAAGGGGACCCCCATGAACCTGACTTTCGCACCCGCCGACGCCGGCGCCCTGCCGCTGCACGTGATCGAGGCCGAGGGGCTGGAAAGCTGGCTGGCGGATCAGCCCGCAAGCGTGCGCAACTGGGTGGAGGCCAGCGGTTTCGCGGGCGAGATCGGCAACGCGGTGATGATTCCCGGCGAAAGCGGCGGGCCAGAGGCGGCGCTGATCGGCTACGGCACCGCCGCGCGCCGCCGGCGCGGACGTTTCGCGCTGGCCGCCGGGGTCGGTCGCCTCGCGCGCGGCACCTATCGCATTGCCTCCGGCCTGCCTGCGGCCGCGGCCGAGGAAGAGGCGCTCGGCTGGCTGCTCGCCGGTTACCGCTTCACCCGTTACGCCGGAGACGCCCCCGAAATGCCGCGCCTGATCGCCCCCGAAAGGGTCGATGCGGCCCGGGTCGAGGTGCTGGCCGCCGCCGAGGCGCTGACTCGCGACCTGGTAAACACCCCGGCGTCGGACATGGGGCCGGAGCAGCTCGAGGCCGCCGCACGCGGTCTTGCCGCAGAGTTCGAGGCCGAGATCGCGGTGACCACGGGCGAGGCGCTTCTGGAAAACAACTTCCCGATGATCCACGCCGTCGGCCGCGCCAGCCCGCGCGCGCCGCGGCTGATCGACATGCGCTGGGGCACCACCGGCCCAAGGCTGACGCTGGTCGGCAAGGGCGTCTGCTTCGACACCGGCGGCCTCAACCTCAAGCCCGGAAGCTCCATGGGGCTGATGAAGAAGGATATGGGCGGCGCGGCCAACGTGCTCGGCCTTGCCCGGATGATCATGGCGCTGGGGCTCAAAGTGCAGCTGCGCGTGTTGATCCCGGCGGTCGAAAACTCGGTCAGCGGCGACGCTTTCCGCCCGCAGGACATCCTGACCTCGCGCAAGGGGCTGACGGTCGAGATCAACAACACTGACGCCGAGGGGCGTCTCGTGCTGGCCGATGCACTGGCGTTGGCGGACGAGGAGAAGCCCGACTTCATCCTGTCCATGGCGACGCTCACCGGCGCAGCGCGCGTCGCGGTCGGCCCCGATCTCGCGCCGTTCTACACCGATGACGAGCCCTTTGCCGAGGCGCTGACCCGGGCCAGCGGCCCGGCGGCGGACCCGGTCTGGCGGATGCCCTTCTGGGAGCCCTACGAGGACAGGATCGAACCTGGCATCGCCGACCTCGACAACGCGCCGGCGGGTGGCATGGCGGGGTCGATCACCGCGGCGCTCTTCCTGCGCCGCTTCGTGACCGAAACGCCTTATGCGCATTTCGACATCTACGCCTGGAATCCCGCCTCTGCCCCGGCGCGACCCAAGGGCGGCGTAGGGCAGGGACCGCGCGCCATCCTCGGCGCGCTGCCGCTGGTGCTGGGCCTGTGAGGGACGCCGTGTCAATGGACCGCCGCCTCACTCCCGCCAATGGCCGTGTCGCCGCCGCGCAGCTGCAGGGACAGGTCGAGGCGCAGTATTTCACCGAAGGCGAGCCTGCCTCGGTCAGCGCCGACGTCGCCGACCTGCTGAAATCCCCCGATGGCGCGCGCGACCGGCAGCTGACCTACGGAGCCGCCGTCACCGTCTACGAGCGCCACGAAGGCTGGGCCTTCGTGCAGGCGCAGGCGGATGGCTTCGTGGGCTACGTCTCGGAGGAGGCGCTGGGGCCGCGCACCGCGCCGACCCACCGCGTCGCCACCCGCGCCACCCATGCCTATGCCGAGGCCAATCTCAAGACGCCTGACCGCGCCTTCCTGACGCTCGGCGCGCGGCTCTGCGTGACCGGCCAGTCCGGCAGTTTCCTCGAGACCGAGACGGGCTTCGTTCCCGCCGGGCACCTGTTCCCGTTGGGCCGCCCCGACCCCGATCCGGTCGCCGTGTCGGAGCGCCTGCTTGGCACGCCCTACCTCTGGGGCGGCAACTCTGCGATGGGCATCGACTGCTCGGGGCTGGTGCAGGCGGGGCTTATGTCCTGCGGTATCGACTGCCCCGGCGACAGCGACCTGCAGGAGCAGGCGCTTGGAGAGACCCTCGCGCCCGGCACCGCCCCGAAACGTGGTGACCTGCTGTTCTGGAAGGGACACGTCGCCTGGGTCGCCGACCCGCAGACGATCCTGCACGCCAATGCCTACCACATGGCCGTCGCCTTCGAGCCGCTGGCCGAGGCGTTGACCCGCATCGAGACGCAGGGCGACGGCCCTGTCACCCGCCACGCCCGCCTGACCGGAGTTTGAGATGACCAGCGATCCCTTCTTCCACCCTGTTTCGGGCATGGAGCTGCCGCGCTACGCCGGTATTCCCACCTTCATGCGCCTGCCGCTGGTGCAGCCGGATCACGCGCGTTTCGAAGAGGTCGAGATCGGCCTCGTCGGCGTGCCCTGGGACAGCGGCACCACCAACCGTCCCGGCCCGCGGCACGGCCCGCGCCAGCTGCGCGACGCCTCGACGATGATCCGCGCAGAGCACGGCCATTTCGGCATTCGCCCCTTCGAGGCCGCGGCCTGTGCCGATCTCGGCGACGTGGGGCCGAACCCCGCCGACATCCAGGACAGTATGACCCGCATCACCGCCTTCTACGACCAGATCGTCGCGGCGGGCATCCGGCCTCTCACGGGCGGCGGCGATCACCTGTGCTCGCTGCCGGTGTTGCGCGCGCTCGGCAAGGCAAAGCCGCTCGGCATGGTGCATTTCGACAGCCACACCGACCTCTGGGACAGCTACTTCGGTGGCTTCAAGTACACCCACGGCACCCCCTTCCGCCGCGCGGTGGAAGAAGGGCTTCTCGACCCCAAGCGCATCGTGCAGATCGGCATCCGCGGCCCGATGTACGACCATGAGGATCGCGACTTCGCCAAGGCGGAGGGTATTCGCATCATCCCGATCGAGGAGTTCCACGCCCGCGGCGTGGCCGACGTGATGGCCGAGGCGCGCGAAATCGTCGGCAGCGCGCCGACCTACGTCAGCTATGACATCGATTTCGTCGATCCCACCTTTGCTCCCGGCACCGGCACGCCCGAGATCGGCGGGCCGAACTCCTACCAGGCGCTGCAGGTGGTGCGCGAGCTGATGGGGCTGAACATCGTCGGCGCCGACCTCGTCGAGGTCTCGCCGCCCTTCGACAGCTCGGGCGGTACCGCCTTCCTCGGCGTGACGATCATGTTCGAGCTGCTCTGCGCCATGGTTGGCCAGAGCGCGTGATAATCCCGATCCGCGCGGTGCCCCGCGCGGATCGTCCCGCGAGGGAGGCTATTCCACCGCGCGGATCAGTTTGCGTTCAAGCACGCGCAGCACGGTCTTCAGGTCGTGCCCGCGCTTGAGGACCTGCCCCTCCATGGTGATCACCGCGTATTCGCCCTGCTTGTTGCGCAGCTTTGGGCGTTTCTCGATGCGGTAGAGAGGGTGTTCGGCGGTGCGCCGGAAGACGGAAAACACCGCCACGTCCCTGAGCGACGAAATCCCATAATCTCGCCATTCCCCGGCCGCCACCATGCGGCCATAGAGCGAGAGGATCACGTTCAGCTCGGTCCGGTGAAAGGCAACCACATCGCTGCCCTGTCCCGGAAAAGGTGTCAGGCTGTTCATCCTTCAAAGCTGCGCCTGATGTGGTCACAAATCAAGATCTGCCGTGCAACTCACCGTCTTATGATCTTCCACATGGCGAAAATATCCCGGGGGAGAGGTGCCTAGAGACCCGTTGGCGGTTGGCGCGGCAATGCCCCCACACGGCGCAGTTCCCTTGCGCCGCCCTTCAGGTCCCCGACAGCATCCGCGAGACCGAAAGCGCGTAGCGGTCGGTCATCCCCGAGACGAAATCCGCAAGCGCGTGCAGGGCGGCGTCGGGCCTGTCGATGTCTCGCAGGTCGAGCGAGAGCGCCCGGGCGATCTGCGCCGGGTGGCCCCTCAGTGCGGCATCGTCCCAGCCGACTGCGGACAGGGCCTCGAAGACCGGCAGCACGCCGTCCAACACGTTGCGGATCACCTGCCGTCCCGAGATCTCCAGCTCGGTCTTGCGGCGCGCGGTGAAGATGCGCTCCTGCGCCAGCGTGCCGATCTGCGCGAAGCTCCCTGCGCAGGCCGAGACGTCGACCAGCGCGGCGGAAAAACTGCCGTCCATGATCGCCGCGTAATTCTCGCGGAAGGCGGCGACGCAGGCCTCGATCGCCCGTCCGATGGCCAGTGAGCGCAGCAGCGCGATCTCTTCGGTGCGGGTGTAGCCGGTGGTGTCCCGGTTGGGCCGCCCGGCCAGCTCGTTCAGCGCCTCGCGCACCACGTCGAAGGGCAGGTCGCCCGAGGTGAAGGCGTCCTCGAGATCGACGATGTTGTAGCAGATGTCGTCCGCCGCCTCGACGACGAAGACCAGCGGGTGGCGCCGCCACCAGCGTCCCGAGGCGCTTTGCTCCATGGGCAGCCCGCAGCCCTGCGCGACCTCGGCAAAGAGCGCCTCCTCGCCGGAGAAGACGCCGAATTTCTTCAGCCCCACGTAGCCCTTGCGGACGTCCACGGGCAGACGGGAACGGGTCGCCGCGGTGGCGGGGTATTTCATGAAGGCGCCCAGCACTGCCTTCGACAGGCGCATGCCGCCGGCGTTCCGGTACATCTCCAGCCGCGAGACGATCCGGAAGCCCTGCGCGTTGCCCTCGAAGGCGGTGAACTCGGCGCGCAGTGCGGGATCCAGCGCCCCGCAAAGGCCGCGCTCCGTGTCGAAACGCTCGGCGAACCAGCTGCCGATCGACTCCTCGCCGGAATGGCCGAAGGGCGGGTTGCCGATGTCATGCGCGGCGCAGGCGGCCTGCACGACGTTGGCGAGGCTGTGATCCTCGTGCGGGTCGATCTCGCCCTGTTCGATCAGCCAATGCCCGATGTGCATCGCCAGCGAGCGCCCGACGCTGCCGACCTCGACCGAATGGATGAGCCGGTGGTGGATGTGGTCGTTTTCGTAGAGCGGATGCACCTGCGTCTTGTTGGCCAGCCGCCGGAACGGCGCGGAAAACACGATCCGGTCGTGATCCTGCACGAAGATCGACCGGTTGCGCCCCTCGACATAGCTCGGGTCGCTCAGCCGTTCGGCGCAAAGAAGGTCCGTCCACTGCATCGCTCTGTCCCGTTCGTGTTAGGCGCGTCGGTTCCGCGCAAGACCTAGCCGAGGGCGGGGCGCGGGGAAAGGGCGCTGTCGCGGCGGCTTCGTGCAGACGGAAATATCCCGGGGGTGGACGCGCGCCCTGAAATGCAACTTCGGCAGTCGGCTCGGATCCGAAAGTTTCCGATCCGCTCCACGCCGCGCAAGCAATCACCAAAAAGCGACGCAATGGATGCATTTCACGTCTTGCTCGAATCCGCGCGCTCCCTTAGATGCGGCGGTGGGACACCCTTCCCCAACGAAGGGCGACTATCTGTAAGGTTAGAGACATCATGGCTAGACCCCAACCGTCCGCGCGGCCGGCAAACCCGCGCTTTTCTTCCGGCCCCTGTGCCAAGATCCCCCATTTCTCGCTGGACATGCTGTCCGATGCCGCGCTCGGTCGTTCGCACCGTGCCAAGGTCGGCAAGGACAAGCTGAAGGCTGCCATCGAAGGCACCCGCGAGATCCTCAACATTCCCGCCGACTACAAGATCGGCATCGTCCCCGCCTCCGACACCGGTGCGGTTGAAATGGCGATGTGGTCGATGCTCGGCGCCCGCAAGGCAGAGATGCTGGCCTGGGAATCCTTCGGCGCAGGCTGGGTCACCGACGTGGTGAAGCAGCTGAAGATCGACGCCGAGGTGAAGACCGCCGACTACGGCCAGATCGTCGACCTCGCCACGGTGAACTTCGACAATGACGTCGTCTTCACCTGGAACGGCACCACCTCCGGCGTGCGCGTGCCGAACGGCGACGCGATCCCCGCGACCCGCGAAGGGTTGACCATCTGCGACGCGACCTCGGCCGCCTTCGCGCAGGACCTGCCCTGGGACAAGCTCGACGTCACCACCTTCTCCTGGCAGAAGGTGATGGGCGGCGAAGCGGCCCACGGCATCCTCGTGCTGAGCCCCCGCGCCGTCGAGCGCCTCGAAAACTACACCCCGGCCTGGCCGCTGCCGAAGATCTTCCGCCTGACCAAGGGCGGCAAGCTGATCGAGGGCATCTTCGTCGGCGAGACGATCAACACCCCATCGATGCTGGCGGTCGAAGACTACCTCGTCGCGCTGGAATGGGCCCGCAAGATCGGCGGCCTCAAGGCGCTGCAGGACCGCGCCACCACCAATGCCAAGGTGCTGTGGGATTTCTGCGACCGTCACGACTGGATCGCCAACCTCGCCGAGGATGACGCCACCCGCTCCAACACCTCGGTGTGCCTGAAGTTCACCGACGACCGGATCAAGGATGGTGCCGCCTTCGCCAAGGCCGTGGCCAAGAAGCTCGAGACCTACCATGTCGCCTATGACATTGGTGCCTATCGCGACGCTCCGGCGGGCCTGCGTATCTGGTGCGGTGCCACGGTCGAAAGCGCCGACATCGAGGCGCTGACGCTGTGGCTCGAATGGGCCTTCGAGACCGAGATCGAAGCACAGGCAGAAACGGCCTGATCCGCACTTTTTGAGCAAAATGCGGGACCGCGCGCGGCGGTCCCGTCTTTCCCTGCATCCAGATTTCCCCGAAAGGACCGCTGTCATGGCTCCCAAGGTTCTCATCTCCGACAAGCTTTCCGACGCCGCCGTACAGATCTTCAAGGATCGCGGCATCGAGGTCGACTTCCGCCCCGAGCTGGGCAAGGACAAGGAGGCGCTCGCCGCCGTGATCGGCAACTACGATGGTCTTGCCATCCGCTCGGCCACCAAGGTGACCCCCTCGATCCTCGAGAACGCGACCAACCTCAAGGTCGTCGGCCGCGCCGGCATCGGCACCGACAACATCGACAAGGAAGCCGCCTCGAAGCACGGCGTGATCGTCATGAACACGCCCTTCGGCAACATGATCACCACCGCCGAGCACGCCATCGCGATGATGTTCGCCGTTGCCCGCCAGCTGCCCGAGGCGTCCGAGTCGACCCATGCCGGCAAGTGGGAAAAGTCGAAGTTCATGGGCGTCGAGCTGACCGGCAAGACCCTCGGCGTCATCGGTGCCGGCAACATTGGCGGCATCGTCTGCGACCGCGCCCGCGGCCTGAAGATGAAGGTCGTGGCCTATGATCCCTTCCTCGGCCAGGAGAAGGCCGACAAGATGGGCGTCGAGAAGGTCGAGCTCGACGAGCTGCTGGCCCGCGCCGACTTCATCACGCTGCACGTGCCGCTGACCGACCAAACCCGCAACATCCTCGGCCGCGAGAACCTCGCGAAGACCAAGAAGGGCGTGCGGATCATCAACTGCGCCCGCGGTGGCCTCGTCGATGAGGAAGCACTGGCCGAGCTGCTGAAGTCGGGTCACGTGGCCGGTGCGGCTTTCGACGTCTTCGCCGTCGAGCCCGCCACAGAGAACCCGCTGTTCAACCTGCCCAACGTGGTTTGCACCCCGCACCTCGGTGCCTCGACCACCGAAGCGCAGGAGAACGTCGCGCTGCAGGTGGCCGAGCAGATGGCTGACTACCTGCTGACCGGTGCCGTGTCGAACGCGCTGAACATGCCGTCGGTGACCGCCGAGGAAGCCAAGGTCATGGGTCCGTGGATCAAGCTTGCCGGCCACCTCGGCAACTTCATCGGCCAGATGACCGACGAGGCAATCACCGCGATCAACATCCTCTACGACGGCTCGGTCGCCGAGATGAACCTCGCCGCTCTGAACTGCTCGCTGATCGCCGGCATCATGAAGACCATCTCGCCCGAGGTGAACATGGTCTCCGCCCCGGTGATCGCGAAAGAGCGCGGCATTCAGATCTCGACCACCAACCAGGAGCAGTCGGGTGCCTTCGAAGGCTACATCAAGGTGACCGTGGTGACCGAGAAGCGCGAGCGTTCGATCGCGGGCACCGTCTTCTCGGACGGCAAGCCGCGCTTCATCCAGATCAAGGGCATCAATATCGAGGCCGAGGTCGGCGAGCACATGCTCTACACCACCAACGAGGATGTGCCGGGCATCATCGGCAAGCTGGGCTCGATGCTGGGCGACCACAAGGTGAACCTCGCGAACTTCACGCTGGGCCGTTCGGCTGCTGGTGGCGAGGCCATCGCGATTGCCTACCTCGACGAGGAGATTGGCGACGATGTGGTCACCGCGCTGCGCGACACCGGCCTCTTCCAGCAGGTGAAACCGCTGGAATTCGACGTGGCCTGATAGCCGGGGTCCGGACAACGGACCCGATCCGAAGTCTGAACAGGGACAGACGAGAAAGGGGCGCCCCGCAGGGCGCCCCTTTTGCCTGTCAGCCTGCCGCCCGCACGATCCGCGTCTGGAAGCAGTTGTTGCGCGCCGAGCGCACATCGACAAAGGCGATCTCGGGCCGGTCGAGCAGGGTCTTTGCGTAGCTTTCCACCTCGTCCCGCGGCACGACCCTGCCGGTCCCGTAGCGGATGCGCTCGTCGGCGGTGTAGCCCTTGAGCAGGTAGTCGGGGCTCGATGTCAGGATCGGCGGGATGCCATCTGCCTCCCAGGCGGTGCAGGCCTCGCCGCAGAGGAAGATCGGACCGGTTTCCGCATAAGGTTGCAGCTCGCCGAAAGGGCGGTGTGCGAGGATCAGCATCTCGGCGCCCTCGGGCACGAAGTCGAGGCAATGCCGGCAGGGATTGCCGCTGCCCTTGGAAACGGCCCTTTCGGGCGGCTGACCATAGGCGTCGGCGCCGCCGTTTCTGAGCCTGGCGACGGTGTCGCTCGGAAGCGGGAGGAAGGCGATGTTGGGCATTTCAAGTCTCCGGTGAATGGGAGCCCCATGATCGGCCGGTGCCGAAATCCCGCAATCCGGTTCCTGCTGATAAGCAACGGCCGGCGTCCCGTCCAAGTCTTCCCGCGCGCCCTTGCCTCTCGGGGGTTGGCGGTCCAAGTAATCAGCACGGAAAGGATTTCTCATGACGCCCATCTTTGCCATCGGTGACATCCACGGCCAGATCGATCAGCTGCATGCCGCCCTCGAGGCCATCGCGACCGACGATCACGCAGACGCGCCCATCGTTTTCCTCGGAGACTACGTGGACCGCGGTCCCGACTCGCGCGCGGTGATCGACCTGCTGATGCAGGGCCAGGCGGAGGGCAAGCCCTGGACCTGCCTGATGGGCAACCACGACCGCTTCCTGCTGCGGTTCCTGGACAACCCGCGGTACATGGATCCGGCTGTCTCGCGGCCGCTGCTCTGGACCGACCCGCCGCTTGGCGGAGCGCGCACGCTGGCCTCCTACGGGGTGGACGTGAGCGAGGGGCGCGAGCTCAGGGACATCCACGCCGACGCACTCGAGGCGATCCCGCAGGCGCACCGCGACTGGATCGCGACTCTGCCGCGCTACCATGAGACCGAGGAGCAGATCTTCGTTCATGCCGGGCTTCGCCCCGGAGTGCTGCTGAACTACCAGAAGGAAGACGATCTGGTGTGGATCCGGGCGCCCTTCCTCGACTGGCAAGGCGACTGGGGGCGGCTCGTGGTGCACGGGCATACGGCGCTCGACGTGCCGCAGCTCTATCCCAACCGGCTCAACATGGATGGCGGAGCGGGCTATGGACGCCCGCTCTACCCGGCGCTGCTACTGGGCCGCGAGGCTTTCCTGCTCGGTCCCATGGGACGCGTCCGGCTTTAGGGCGCACCAGGCCTCGTACTGCGACAGGAAGACCTGACCTGAGAGCTCGTGCAGGAAGTGCGAGCGCTTGAGCCGGTCCATCACCGGCCCCTTCACCTCGGTCAGGTGCAGGGTGATGCCCTGCTCCGACAGGCGGCGATTGATCTCTTCCAGCGTCTCCAGCGCGCTCATGTCCACCTCGTTCACCGCCGGGAACATCAGCACCACGTGGCGCAGGTTCTGGCATTGGGCGACGCGGGTCAGCACGTATTCCTCGAGGAAGCGTGCGTTGACGAAATAGAGGCTCTCGTCGACCCGCAGCGTCAGAACGCCGGGCAGGGTCTCGACGTCGTGGCGCAGCACGTTGCGGAAGTGATGCGTGCCCGGCACCAGCCCGACCTCGGCCACATGCGGTTTGGAGGTCTTGTAGAGGTGCAGCAGGATCGACAGCAGAACCCCGGCGGAGACACCGACCTCCACGCCGACCAGCAGGGTCAGCACGATGGTGGCCGAGACCGCGGTGAAATCGACCTTGGAGTAGGTCCAGGTCTTCTTGAGGATCGAGAAATCCACGAGGCTGAGCACGGCGACGATGATCGTGGCGGCCAGCGTGGCCTTCGGCAGGAAGAACAGCAGCGGGGTCAGCACCAGTGTCGCGAGGCCGATGCCCACGGCGGTATAGGCGCCCGCGGCCGGCGTTTCGGCCCCGGCGTCGAAGTTCACCACAGAGCGCGAGAAGCCGCCGGTCACCGGGAAGCCGCCGGAAAGCGCCGAGCCGATGTTCGAGGCGCCGAGGCCGATCAGCTCCTGGTCGGGGTCGATGCGCTGGCGACGCTTGGCAGCAAGGGTCTGGGCGACCGAGACCGATTCCACGAAGCCGATGATCGAAATGAGGATCGCCGGCATCAGCAGCGTCTTCCACATCGTCAGATCAAAGGACGGCGCCGAGAGCGGCGGCAGGCCCATGGGCACTTCGCCGACGACCTTCACGCCCATCTGGTTCAGCCCCAGCCCCCAGGTCAGCAGGGTGGTCACCGCGACGGCCGCGACGGGACCGGCCTTGGCGAGAATATCGGCCATACGCGGGCCAAGGCCCATCTTGCGCAGCAGCGGCTTCAGCCCCTTGCGCACCCAGAACAGGAAGGCGGTGGCGGCGAGGCCGATGGCCAAGGTGATGAAGTTCGTCTCCGGCAGATGGGCGATCAGCGAGCCGACGAGGTCTAGCAGCGTGTGGCCCTCGGCGCTGATGCCGAAGATATGCTTGAGCTGCGAGGCGGCAATGAGCACGCCCGAGGCGGTGATGAAGCCCGCGATCACCGGGTGGCTGAGGAAGTTCGCCAGAAAGCCGAGCCGCAGCACGCCGATGGCGACGAGGAAGACGCCGGAGATGAAGGCCAGGGTGATCGCGGCCAGAGCGATCTGCGCCGGGTCGCTCAGCCCGAGCTGGCCGATCGCCGCCGCGGTCATCAGCGAGACCACGGCCACCGGGCCCACGGCCAGCGCCCGGCTGGTGCCGAAGATCGCATAGGCCACCAGCGGCAGGATCGAGGCGTAGAGACCCATCTCGGCGGGCAGACCGGCGAGCAGGGCGTAGGCCAGAGATTGCGGGATCAGCATGATCGTCACGATCACCGCCGCGACAAGGTCCGAGGTGGCGGTGTCGCGGTCGTAGCTCCGCGCCCAGTCGAGGATTGGCAGGTAGCGGGTCAGGCGGGGAAGCTGCATGGGGCAAGGTCCTGAATTGCGCGGTCCCCGCGGGAGTCGGGGATTTGGTGTCTATATATTCCGAAAATAGAATTTGTGAAGAGCGAAACCCATGTTCCTCGCGATTCAGTCTGGACGGAACATTGTCCGCCCAGACTTATTATTTCCAGAAGAATTTTTCAGACCGCCGTGACCGGCTCGGGCTTGGCCATCCATTCCTTCCCGCGCAGCATGGCCTTCCAGTAGACCGGCGGCAGGATCTGCTCCTTGAGCAGCCAGGCCGCGCGCGTCGGCTTGGTGCCGTCGATCAGCCATTTCGGGAAGCTCGGCAGCAGCGCGCCGCCGTAGCCGAACTCGGCGAGCACGATCTTGCCCCGCTCGACGGTCAGCGGGCAGGATCCGTAACCGTTGTAGAGCGCCACCGGCGCCTTGCCGTCGATGTCGGCGGCGACGTTCTCGGCCACCACCGGTGCCTGCATCCGTGCGGCCGCGGCGGTCTTGGCGTTGGGCGCGTTCATCACGTCGCCGAGGCTCCAGATATTGTCATAGCTCTTGTGGCGCAGGGTGCCCTGATCGACATCCACCCACCCCGCGGCGTCAGCCAGCGGCGAGACGCGGATGAAATCGGGCGCGACCTGCGGCGGGCAGACGTGCATCATGTCGAAGTCGACGGTCACCTCGGTCGCTTCGGCATCGGGCTTGGCAACCTTGAAGGTCGCCTTGCGGGCGGGGCCGTCCACCGCCACGAGGTTGTGGAAGAAGTTCAGCTTGGCGCGGTACTTCTCGATATAGCTCTCGAGCGCGGGGACGTAGTCCTTAACCCCGAAGAGCACGCCACCGGCGTTCATGAACTCGATGTCGATGCGCGGCAGCACCCCGGTGCGGAACCAGTGGTCGCCCGAGAGGTAGAGCGCCTTCTGCGGTGCGCCGGCGCATTTGATCGGCATCGGCGGCTGGGTGAAGAGTGCGCGGCCCTCTTTCAGCCCCTTCACCAGCTCCCACGTGTAGGGCGCGAGGTCGTAGCGGTAGTTCGAGGTGACGCCATTCTTGCCCAGCGTCTCGACCAGCCCCTCGACCCTGTGCCAGTCGAGCTTCAGCCCCGGGCAGACGATCAGCCGGTCGTATTTCACCACCCGGCACCCATCCAGGATCACGGCGTTGTCCTCGGGCTCGAAGGCGGCGACGGCGGCCTTGATCCAATGCACTCCGCGCGGGATCAGGCTGCCCATGGTGCGGGCGGTGGTCTGTGGCTCGAAGACGCCGCCGCCGACCATGGTCCACCCGGGCTGGTAGTAGTGGATGTCGGCCGGGTCGAGCAGCGCGATGTTCAGATCGGGTTTGCGGGCCTTGAGGCTGGCCGAGACGGCGATGCCTGCGGCGCCGCCGCCAACCACCACCACGTCGAACCGTGCGTCGCCGGTGTCGGTCGGGGTTTTGCCGCCGTTGACGATGCGCCGCACCACCCCGGCCATGTCGTAGCCCGCCTGCTTGGTGGCCGCTAGGATCTGCGCGGGCGGCAGGCTGCCGGCCTGGCTCAGCGACCAGAGCGTGGCCGAACGCGTGCCGCTGCGGCAGTAGGCCAGCACCGGGCCGGGCAACTCGCGCAGCGTCTTGCCGAAGGCCACGGCATCAGCGTCCTGCACCTTGCCCGAGACGACGGGGATGTAGCGGGCCTCGAGCCCGGCCTGTTTCGCTGCGGCTTCGATCTCTTCGAAGTTCGGCTGGTCGGCCCCCTCGCCGTCGGGCCGGTTGCAGATGATGGCCCGATAGCCAGCCTCTGCGATCAAGGCCACGTCTGTGGCGGTGATCTGCGCCGAGGCGGCGATGTCGTCGGTGATCTTGCGAATGTCCACGAGAAGTCCTCCCAACTCGATTCGCCAAGATCATACACATTCAGCATTGAGAATGCATTTGGTTCGACGGGGAGGCGGCGATCACATTGTCGCAGGGTCAGCGCGGCGCGTGGCGCGCGGCGTGCTGACAAAGAAAAACGCCGCCCCGAGGGACGGCGTTTTCCGAAATCCGGAAGGGATGGGATCAGAAGCCCAGGCCTTCGTATTTCTTCTTGAACTTCGACACGCGGCCGCCGGCGTCCAGCAGGCGCGACGAGCCACCGGTCCAGGCCGGGTGCACGGTCGGGTCGATGTCGAGCGACATCTGATCGCCTTCCTTGCCCCAGGTCGAACGGGTCTGGTAGACGGTGCCGTCGGTCATCTTGACGTCGATGACGTGATAGTCGGGGTGGATGCCCTTTTTCATAACGGCTCTCCTTATGCCTCGGCGCCGGCGAGCGGCTTGTAGTTGGTCTGCTCTGCGATACGGGCGGATTTGCCGCGACGCGAACGCAGGTAGTACAGCTTGGCGCGACGGACTTTACCGCGGCGCACCACCTCGATCGAATCGATGTTGGTGGCATAGAGCGGGAAGACGCGCTCGACGCCCTCGCCGAAGGAAATCTTGCGGACGGTGAACGAGCCGGCGATGCCCTTGCCGTTCTTACGGCTGATGCAGACGCCTTCGTAGTTCTGCACGCGGGTACGCGTACCTTCGGTCACCTTGTAGCCGACGCGCACGGTGTCGCCGGGCTTGAAGTCGGGGATGGTTTTCCCCAGGGCGGCAATTTGCTCCGCCTCGAGCTGTGCGATCAGATCCATCTGACGCTCTCCTATCTGCTCACGGTTTTTTCCGTGAAGGTGTCGCGTTCTCAGAGCTCCGTGTCTTCGATCGGGTCCGCCGCAGCGCCCGCCGGAGGTAACAACATCTTTGTCTTCTGGGTGGCCAGAGGCCGCGTCCGGATCGCTCGGGCCGCGCCGAAGAAACGCGGGAGGCGGGAACGGACGAATCCACGAGCGCCCTGAGGACGTCGCGGATTGGCGCCATATAGGCGGGGATAGCGCTTTGATCAAGTGAAAACGGGTGCGCAGAGCTCAGAGCGTGCGCTTGAACCCCAGGTGGCTCGCCTTGAAGCCGAGCCGCTCGTAGAAGCGATGCGCATCGGTGCGGCTGGCGTCGGAGGTCAGCTGCACCGTCGCGCATCCGCGGGCGCGGCACTCTTCGACGGCCCAGTCGATCATCTGGCTGCCCAGCCCGATGCCGCGTGCCGGTGCCGCGACACGCACGGCCTCGATCTGGCCGCGCAGCGCGCCCTTGCGCGAAAGCCCGGCGATGAAGGTGAGCTGCAGCGTGCCGATGATCTCGCCATCCCGCTCGGCGACCGCAAGGAACTGGTTCGGGTCCGCGTCGATTGCGCGGAAGGCGTCGAGGTAGCCGGCGGCGAGAGGCTCCGAGAGATCCTCGCGCATGGCACCCAGCGGATCGTCCGCCAGCATTTCGACGATGATCCGGACGTCCGCCTCGGTGGCGCGGCGCAGGCTGATCGCATTCATTTGCCGGACCCCTTTGCCGCCACATGCGCGGCCCAGAGGTCGGGACGGCGGGTGCGGGTGATTTCTTCGGACTGTTCGCGGCGCCAGGCGTCGATCGCACCATGGTTGCCCGAGAGCAGCACGTCGGGGATGCGGTGGCCCTGCCACTCGGCGGGGCGGGTGTACTGCGGATGTTCGAGCAGCCCGTTCGAGAAGCTCTCTTCCTCGGTCGAAGAGGCATTGCCCAGCACGCCGGGGATCAGCCGGATGGTGGCGTCGAGCAGCATCTGCGCAGCGATCTCGCCACCGGTGAGGACAAAATCCCCCAGTGACACCTCGATGATCCGGTAATGATCGATGACCCGCTGGTCGAGCCCCTCGAAGCGGCCGCAGATCAGCGAGACGCCGGGCTCCTGCGCGAGGCGCTGCGCCATCTGCTGGTCGAAGCGGCGGCCGCGCGGACTGAGGTAGATCAGCGGTGCGCGGGCGGGCATTCGGGCACGGGCGTGCTCGATGGCCTGGCCCATCACGTCGGGACGCAGCACCATGCCGGCGCCGCCGCCGGCGGGGGTGTCGTCGACATTGCGGTGCTTGCCTTCGCCGAATTCGCGCAGGTTGACCGTGCTCAGCTGCCACAGCCCGTCCTGCAGGGCGCGGCCGGTCAGCGAATGGCCCAGCACGCCGGGGAAGGCATCGGGCAGCAGGGTGATCACCTGCGCCTGGAAGGCACGGGCCAGCTCGGGCGCGCCGGTCATCAGCTCGCGTGGCTTGAGGCTGGGTCGGATGGTCTTGCGGCCCGAGGCGCGCTGCGGAGTATCGGTCATGGCGGGTGTCCTTGTCGCGCCCCGTCTAGCGGCGTAGCGCGCCCGGCTCAAGCCGTCCCTTCACGCGCTGCGGGCGAGCGGCATGGCCGGTGCGGCTGCGTAGGCCACCGCGACCCGGGAAACCCTGTCGTGCAGTTCGAGCACCATGTCGGGCTGGCGGAAGCAGCGGGCAAGGCCGCCGGCGCGGTCCGGCGAGGCGCGCAGCAGCACGAGGAGAAGCCAGAACTCGGTCACGGCGCGAACCGAGAGATCGGTCGCCTCGCGGGCATTCTGGCAAATGAGCCCGCGCTCAAGGATGCGGCGGATGGCGTGCTCGGGGCTTTCGGGCTGCATGTCCTGCGGGCCGGGGCTAGCTAGCAGGCGGTCAAGCTCCGCGCGCATCTGGCGCAGGGGCGGCAACGGCATCGGGGGGCGTCGCAGGGCGCGGCGCGACAGCAGCAGCGGGCGCGAGGCCCGGTGGCGGCGCACGGCCGCCCGCGCGGCCAGCAGTGCCAGCACCGCGAGAATCCAGAGTGCAGCAAAAAGGAAAAGGGACTGCTGGCCCATCTCGGCGAGGCCGAACGTCAGCGCGACGGACGCCACGCAGGTCAGGATCAGCAGCGTCGCGGAGCGCGCCCAGAGGCCAATACGGGAAACCGAAAACAAGGAACCAACCCTCGGGTAAAACACGAGGTTAACTTTAGCACGGGCGCGCCAAATTCCAGCCAAATTTCAGAAATTTCGATTTCCGGTTCGCGCCAGGCGAACAATCTGGAACGACCCGGGGACCCGTTTCCGGATTGCGCCAAGTTTCGGCCTCCGGTTGCAGCCTGGCGGAGTTTTACTCCAGAAGCCCTTCGGGTGGATCCGCGATGATCCGGCCCGAGGCGATGTCCACGGTGGGCACCACGGCGCGGGTGAAGGGCAGCAGCACGGTGGTCGAGGCTCCGGGCACGATCAGTTCCAGTAGATCCGAGGCACCGTGATTTAGAACCGCCTTCACCTTGCCGATCTCTGCGCCCCCAGTGTCGAGCACCGTCAGCCCGATCAGGTCGGTGTAGTAGAACTCGTCATCCTGCAGATCAGGAAGCCGGTCGCGCGGGGCAAAGAGCTGCAGGCCCTTCAGGGCGTCGGCCTCTTCCTTTGTGCGCACGTTGGAAAGTCGTGCCGCGAAGCCACCCTTGAGCGGGCGGGTGATCTGGATGTCAAAGCTGCGGCTGCCGTCCTCGGAGGTGAGCGGGGCGTAGTCGGCAATCGCTTCGGGGTCTGCCGTGTAGCTCTTCAGCCGGACCTCGCCATTCACGCCGAAGGCGCCGCCCAGAACGCCGACACAGATCATCTCGTCCACTTCGTTGCGCCTCCCGTCATTGCGCTTGCCCGGCCCGCTGCGCGATGCACAACGCGCGGTGAGGCCGGGGATAGCGCGACCCGGCCCGCATTTGCAATCTCCGAGAAGCTCAGAAGCGCAGGTTGAAGACGCGGGTGACCCCGATGCGGAAGCGCCACTGGTCGTTGTCGCCGGTCTCGACAATCGGGCTGTCAGCCGCGTCGCCCTGCAGGTTGTCCCAGTTCAGCGCGCTTTCGACACCCCAACTATCGTTGATCTTGTAGCGGGCACCGAGCTGGATGCCGGCGCTGATCAGACCGCCGTCGGGGTCATAGGCGGGCAGATCGGCAGTGGCCTCGTCAGGATCGATCCCCGAGTAGGTGTCGATGAATTCGTCGTTGGCCCAGATGAAGCGGGGACCGACGGTCAGGCGCCAGCGGTCGTCGGGGCGGGCGACGTAGTCAACCCCGACCGAGCCGACCAGGCCCTCGTGGCCACCGAACCCGCGGCGAATGTCGGCAAAGGCCTCGTAGCTCGGGCCGGCAAAGCCGACGCCGAAGCCGATCTCGTAGCTGGGATCGACGTCATGCAGGCTTTCGAGGTCGGGGTCCTCGCTGGCGTCACGCTCGCCGAGGTAGCGGAACGAGCCGTGGACGTCCCAGCCATAATCCTCGGCCCACGGGTCGGTGTCGCCGACCTCGGGCAGACCACGCAGGCGCAGGTGCTTGAACTGGAAACCGATGTCCGGGCCGACGTCATATTCGTCCGAGCCGAAGAACTTCGGCTGGGTTGCGACCCCGCCGCGCAGCGTGAAGGTGAAGCTGTTGCCCGCGGATTGCGTCGAGGTGACCGGCTGCGCTGCCGGAGACCCGTCACCGACGGTTTCGGGAGTCACGAATTCCTGCGCCAGTGCGGGACCGGCGAGCAGCGCTGTGGCAAGCGTAAGGGCAGCAAGGGGGCGGAGCAGCGGCATGGCAGAAATCCCGGTGTTCGCAAAGCAGTACAAGGGCGATGGTAGGGCGAGGATACAACTTATCCAAGCGTCAACCAAAAAGGGTGCGCAGGATTTCTCCTGCGCACCCCGTTTTGTGGCTTTGGTGCCGCGGAGGATTACTCTGCGGATTCCTCTGCCGGTGCTGCTGCGGCCTCTGCGGCGGCTGCGGCTTTTGCGGCCTTGGCTTCGGCGCGCTCGGTGGCTGCCTTGCCCGGGACGGCTTTCTTGGGGTTGCTGCGCTCTTTCTTGGCGACAACGCCTGCGGCTTCGAGGAAGCGCGACACGCGGTCGGTCGGCTGCGCGCCCTGCTCCATCCAGTACTGGATGCGCTCGACGTTCATGATCACGCGGCGCTCGTCGTCCTTGGCGAGCAGCGGGTTGTAGGTGCCCAGCTTCTCGACGAAGCGGCCGTCACGCGGCATGCGCGAGTCGGATGCGACGATTGCGTAGTGGGGGCGCTTTTTCGAGCCACCGCGGGCAAGACGGATTTTCATGGCCATGGGGGTATCTCCTTGAGTATGGCGTTTTTGACGGGCAAAGCCCTGTCAGGATTGGTGTTTTTCGTGGTGCTTGATGACTTCCTGAATGATGAAATTCAGGAATTTCTCGGCGAAGGCCGGATCGAGATCCGCTTTCTCCGCCAGATCCTTGAGCCGCGCGATCTGCTGCTCTTCACGCGCGGGGTCGGAGGGGGGCAGCTCGTGGGTGGCCTTGAGGACCCCCACGGACTGCGTGTGCTTGAACCGCTCGGCGAGCGTGAACACGAGGATCGCGTCCAGCCTGTCGATGCTTTCGCGGTGTTCTTTCAGAAGGTCTGCGGCGCGGGCGGCGGGGTCACTCATGCTCGGCTCCTTTGAACAAAAAAGAGGGGGCACACTCCATGCGCCTCCCATGCACCACGCGTGCATCGGAGGCGGCAGGAACCGCGCGCCGGGACTTCGGGGAGAACGCTTCAGTCAACGGCCCATCCCTTCGGCTTGAAGAGGGGATCGATGTAGTTGGCGATCTCCATGTCGATGCCATGCGCCAGCTGACTGCCGCGCAGCGCCGAGGGCGCTGGGTGGCGGTAGACGGCGTCGCTGCCATCGACGGTTGCGGCCGAGGGGTCCTTGCGGGCCCCGAGCCGTTCGGCAAGACGGATGGAATCGAGGTTCTTGGGGTCGATGTAGCTGACCGCGCCCTCCCATCCGGCCTCGTCGTAGAAATACTGCCGCACGCGCTGCGTCGCCTCGAGCGCGTAGCCACGCCCGCCGCGGTCCGGCCAGATGATCCAGGCGATCTCGCGCTCGGGCCATTTCGCCGGGAACCAGCCGCCCGCCATGCCGACGGTCTCGCCGGTCTCGCGCAGGTGGATCATCCACATGCCGAAGCCGCGGATCTGCCAGTGGCCGATCTCGGCGGCGTAGAGCATCCAGGTCTCGTAGGCGTTGAGCGGACCGCCCATGAAGCGCGAGCGGTACGACGCGAAGGTGGCCTTGAAGTCCGGGTAGTCCTCGGACTTCGGTGCGCGCAGCACCAGCCGGGCCGTTTCCAGCTCGGGAATTCCCTGCAGCACGGCTGCGGGCACCGCCGGGGCGGTCTGGGGCTGCATTGCGAGGCTCATCCGGCGATCTCCGGGTGGCGGTAGATATGGGCCACGTGGCCAAGCACCTTCTCGGCGCGCTCGAAGGTCGCACCAAGCCGCAGGGCCAGCGCGCGCGAGCGGTCGTTCTCGGGATCGACAAGGCTGATCAGCCGGGTCAGGCCGAAGTGCTTGGCGGCGGCGGCGCGGGCGGCGGAAGCCGCCTCATAGGCGTAGCCGCGACCTTCGAACCGCGAGAAGATAGAATAGGCAAGCTCGGGCTCGGGCCATTCGATGTGGTTGAGCGGCCCGGTGAAGCCCGCCATCTCGCCGCTCTCGCGGTCGGTGACGTGCCAGATGCCGTAGCCGCGGATCTGCCAGTGACCCGCCGAACGCAGAAGCGTGCGCCAGACCTGCCCGCGGTCGGTGGGGCCGCCTACAAAATGCGAGCGCGGCTCGGCGTAGAAGGTGCACATGGCTTCCAGATCATCCATGCAGGGCGCACGCAGGATCAGGCGCTCGGTCTCGACAGTGGGGATCTCGATGCTCATGCCAGCACCTCCTCGGCGGGAGGGTGGCGATAGAGCATGTCCTCGCCCATGTGGTAATTGGTGTAGGTGCGCTCGTAGACCGCGCCCAGCCGTTCGGCCAGCGCGACGGAGCGGGCATTGCCCGGTACGATGTTCGAGGTCAGCGTCTTCAGGCCGAGATCCTCGTAGGCGTAGCGGCGGACGCGCAGCGCCGCCTCGGAGGCGATGCCGCGCCCCTCATAGCCCTCGAAGACCACCCAGCCGATCTCGGGCTCGGGCCAGCCTTCGGGCTCCCAGATACCGCAGATACCTGCGGGCTTGCCCGTGGCCTTGTCTTCAATGGTGAAATAGCCGTAGCCGCGCAGGTGCCAGTGGCCGACGTTCAGCGCGAACCAGCGCCAGGCGTCGCCGCGGTGGTCGTAACCGCCGAAGCCGTCCGAGCGTTCGCGGTCGAGCAGGAAGGCGATCATCGCCTCGGCGTCATCGGCCTCGGGGCCGCGCAGGATCAGCCGCTCGGTCTCGAGGCGGGGGGCGTTCACGAGGCTCATGCGTAGGCCTCCACGCTGCCGTCGGCATCGTTTTCGGGAGCGCCGTAGCGCGCGAAAGGATCAGCCGGGGTGCCCGTGGCGGGGACGGGGTCTGCGTATTTGGAGAACAATGAAGCGCGCAGGCCCTCCGCGCCGGCCGCCAGCGGGGCGGTCGGGTCCGTCACCTCCTGCGAGGCAAGGGGAAGGGGGCGCTTGTCGATCATTTCTTCTTGCCGAATCCGCCGAGGCCCGGGGGCAGCGCGCCGCCACCCATGCCGGGCATGCCGCCGAGACCGCCGGGCAGCTTGCCGCCCATTGCCTTGGCTGCGGCCTCGATCTGCTTGGGGTCCATCTGCGACGGGTCCATCCCCTCGGGCATGCCACCCTTTCCGAACATGCCTTTCATGGCCTGTTTCAGCATGCCGCCTTTGCCCATCTTGCCCATCTTCTTCATCATGTCGGACATCTGGCGCTGCATCTTCAGCAGCTTGTTGAGGTCCGCCACCTCCATGCCCGCGCCGGCCGCGATGCGCTTCTTGCGCGAGGCCTGCAGGAGCTGCGGGTTGGCGCGCTCTTTCTTGGTCATGGAGTTGATGAGGGCGACCTGCTGGCGCAGGATCTTGTCGTCGAGACCTGCGTCGTCCATCTGCTTGGCCATCTTTGCGGCGCCGGGCATCATCTGCATCATCGCGCCGAGGCCGCCCATCTTCATCATCTGCTCGAGCTGCATCTTCAGGTCGTTCATGTTGAACTGACCCTTCTGGAAGCGCTTCATCATGCGCTCGGCTTGTTCGACCTCGAGCGTCTGCTGTGCCTTCTCGACCAGCGCGACGATGTCGCCCATGCCGAGAATGCGGCCGGCGACGCGGTCGGGCTCGAAGGTTTCCAGCGCGTCCATCTTCTCGCCGAGACCGACGAACTTGATCGGCTTGCCGGTGATGGCGCGCATCGACAGCGCGGCACCGCCGCGGCCGTCGCCGTCCATCCGGGTCAGCACCACGCCCGAGACACCGATCTTGTCGTCGAACTCTGTGGCGACGTTGACCGCGTCCTGGCCGGTGAGGCCGTCGACCACCAGAAGCGTCTCGCGCGGGCTCACCACGTCGCGCACGTCGGCGGCCTGCTGGATCAGCTCGGCGTCGATGTGCAGGCGGCCCGCGGTGTCGAGCATGTAGACGTCATAGCCGCCGAGGCTGGCCTGGGTCTTGGCGCGCTTTGCGATCGCCACCGGGTCCTCGCCCTTGACGATCGGCAGCGTGTCGACGCCGATCTGCTGACCGAGGATCTGCAGCTGCTCCATGGCCGCTGGACGGTTCACGTCGAGCGAGGCCATCAGCACCTTCTTGCGGTCGCGCTCCTTCAGGCGCTTGGCAAGCTTGGCGGTGGTGGTGGTCTTGCCCGAGCCCTGCAGGCCGACCATGAGGATCGGCGCCGGCGCGTTGTCGATGCGCAGCGCGCCGGGCTCGCCTTCGCCGGCGAGGGTGGCGATCAGCTCGTCGTGGACGATCTTCACCACCTGCTGGCCGGGGGTCACCGACTTGGTGACCGCGGCGCCGGTGGCCTTTTTCTCGACGGCCTTGATGAACTGGCGCGCCACGGGCAGCGAGACGTCGGCCTCGAGCAGGGCGACGCGGACTTCGCGCATGGCGGTGCGGACGTCGTCCTCGGAGAGGGCGCCCAGCTTGGTCAGGCGGTCGAAGACGCCGCCGAGGCGTTCGGAAAGAGATTCGAACATGGGCCGTCTGGGCTCCTTCTTCTCTGGTCCGTATCTGGTGTGCAGACCCGAGATGGGGGCCATGCGGCGTGGAATCAAACGTGACGCGGAAGCACTGTGTCTGCCGGACCCGTGGGGCAATGCGAAAACGCCTCCGTGGGCGCAACGCGCTGACGGAGGGCGATCCCGGGCATTGGCCCAAGGGACCGGAAGCATAGCGGACTCCCGGTGGATTGCGCGCGATGTACGCCCCGCGGCGCGTGGAGTCAAGTTCGGCAGGTCGCAGGCGCGGGGATGCGGGGAACAGCGGGCCCGCGGATGGGCGGAAAACCGGGGGGTAAGGGGGTGGTTGTTTACCTTGGGTAAGGTGGGTGCCCGAAATCTGGCTGAACAAGCTGCAGGAGCCCGCCGATGCAACGAGTTTTAACAATTATTTCTGGCCCGAAAATCGGTTTGACGGTATGAGGGAGACTGAGACGCTCATTTTGATAGGTGCGAATATGAAACTCAAAGAACTCATTGCTTCCGCAGCCGTCATTTCCATGATCGGTGCGTCTGCCGCAATTGCCGGCTCGCCGGCTCCGGTTGTCGAGGAAGATGACCCCTACGCGGTTGTTCCGGCAGCCGTGCCCTCGAGCGGCGCAGCCTTGGGCGTCGCCGCTGGTCTGGCAGCGATCGCGCTCATCGTGGCTGCTTCGGACAACGATGACGACGGCTCGTCGGGCACCGTCGGCACGACTGGCGAATAATATCGCTCTGATATTGCTGCGCAATAGTCGCAGCCAGATCAACGCCCGGTATTTACCGGGCGTTTTTCTTTGTCTCAGCCATTTCTTTTCGACCGGCCCTTTTCGCATTTGTATTTCGGGCCCCGGGCGGTCGCGCCTCGCGGGGCGGCCGCAGCACTCCGCGGGGTCGGGCGGCGGGGTCGCGGCCCGCCTTCTGTGCGACCGCGCGTCGCGGACGCTCCCTTGCATTTCCCCACCGCTTCGCGCTTTCTAGCGCAAACTTGCGAGCTGGTGCACAGGAGAGGCCGATGGACAACTGGGACGAGATTCGCACCGCCTATCACGTGGCGCGGCTGGGAACCGTCAGCGGAGCCGCGGAGGTGCTGGGCGTGCACCATGCCACGGTGATCCGCCACATCGATGCACTCGAGGCCCGGCTGGGGGTGAAGCTGTTTCAGCGTCACGCGCGGGGCTACACGCCGACCGAGGCAGGCAGCGACCTGTCGCGCGTCGCACAATGCACCGACGACCAGTTTCAGCAACTCGTCGGCCGGATCAAGGGCCGCGGCGAGGCGGTGTCGGGCGAGCTGCTCGTCACCTCTCTGGTCAATTTCTCGACCCTGATGATCGGAGCGCTGACCTCTTTCCGTGAAGCCTACCCCGATGTCACCGTGCGCTACCTGACCGGCTCGCGGTTGTTCCGGCTGGAGTACGGCGAGGCGCACGTAGCGCTGCGCGCCGGGGCGGCGCCGCAGGAGCCGGACAACGTGGTGCAGCCCTTCGATCGCCAGTCGGTGGCGCTCTACGCGGCGAAATCCTACGTCGCGCGCAAGGGCACGCCCAAGGGCGTCGCCGATCTGGCCACGCATGATTTCGTCGGCTTCGACGATCTTGAATCGCGCGCGCCCTACAATCGCTGGATGAAGGGCCATGTGCCGCAGGAACGCATCGTCTTCCGCACGTCGGACGACCGGGTGCAGCTGCAGGCGATCCGTGCCGGGGCGGGCATGGGCTTCATGTCGTCGACCGAGGCCGACGCCGATCCCGAACTGGTGCAGGTGTTGCCGCCGCAGGAGGACTGGTCCTCGCCGCTGTGGCTGGTCACCCACGTCGACCTGCACCGCACGCCGAAGGTGCAGGCCTTCCTCAAGCACCTCAAGGCCTATGCCGCCGAGCAGGAGACTGCGTGATCCGGACTGATGCCGGCCGCGGCCATCTCGCGATGCTGGTCTTCTCGGCTGTGGTCGCGGGCTCCTTCTCGCTGGGCGCGATGGCCGCGCCGCATATCGCACCCGCCGCCCTGAACGCCGGGCGGTTCCTTCTGGCGACTACGGTCCTCGGCATTGTCGTGGCGGCGCGTGGTGGCGTGCCCCGGTGGGCGCTCGCGTCTCCCTGGCGCTACCTGCTCATCGGCACCCTGATGGCCATCTACTTTCTGCTGATGTTCGAGGGGCTGAAGACCGCGGAGCCAGTGAGCATGTCGGCGGTCTTCACCTTGACGCCGGTGATGGCGGCGGGCTTCGGCTGGCTGCTGATGCGCCAGCGGATGAGCCGCCGCATCGCGCTGGGGTTGACGATCGGCGCCGCGGGCGCGCTCTGGGTGATCTTCCGCGCCGATCTCGCGGCGCTGCTGCGTTTCGCCCCGGGGCGGGGCGAGATGATCTTCTTCGTCGGCTGCACCGCCCATGCGGTCTACGCGCCGCTGGTGCCGCGGCTGAACCGCGGCGAGCCGGGCCTTGTGTTCACCCTGGGTACCATGGTGGCGGGCACGCTCGTGCTGGTGCTCTGGGGCTGGAGGGACATCCTCGCCACCGACTGGGCAGGGCTGCCGACCATCGTCTGGGTGACCATCCTCTATACCACGGTGGCCGCCACCGCGCTGAGCACCGTGCTGCTGCAGTTCGCAGCGATGCGCCTGCCGAGCGCCAAGGTGATGGCCTATACCTATCTGATCCCCAGCTGGGTGATCTTGTGGGAGCTCGGGCTCGGACGGAGCGCCCCTCCGGCGCTGATCCTCGTCGGCATAGCGATGTCGGTGCTGGCGGTACTGCTGTTGCTGCGGGACGGATAGAGATCAACTCTCTTCGAAGAGAGTTGCAAATTCCTTGGAAGGAATTTGGCCTCAGCCCGCGTCGTCGGGTTTCAGCTCGACCAGCAGGAAGCGCTCGAAGGCGTCGAGGTTGATTGGCTCGAACCGTCCGAAGCCCTGCATCCAGACCGAGGCCTCGCGCAGCGCATCGGGCTCGAGCTTGCACCACTTCACCCGGCCGCGCTTTTCCTGACTGATCAGCCCGGCGGCGGCGAGGATGGCGAGATGCTTGGAGATCGCGGCGAGCGACATCTCGAAGGGCTCGGCGACATCGGTCACCGCCATGTCGTCCTCGAGCAGCATGGCGAGGATGCGCCGCCGCGTGGGGTCGGCCAGGGCGGCGAAGACAGTGTCGAGATCGGGTTGCATGGGCTCATAAGCGCCGGAGCGGGGCAGGCCGTCAAGCCGCGCCGTGGCGGCTGTTTTCCCATACTCAACCCCGGGGTTGAATATGGATCTGCGCCGCTGTTGGCGCTAGCGGGTGGATGCCGCGCCGCAGCTTCGCTTTCTGATGTAGTAAAATCAGATACTTAGGCACCTGTTTCAATCGATCACGGCGGGTTGACTCGAAGCCCCCCTCCGCATAGCAACTCCGGGAACGTCCGAATGGAGCGAAATGGTGGGCGATCCCGATCCGAAGCGGCAACTCGACGCGCTGGAGGCGAAGATCGCGGCGGCCAAGGCTGCCCGGGAGACCCGGAAGTCGCACCAGGAGGAACACTATTCCCAGGCCAATGTCGCCTGGCGGATGGTGACGGAAATGGTGGCCGGTCTCGGGATCGGCTTTGGTATCGGCTACGGCCTGGACACCCTTCTTGGGACCATGCCGTGGTTCATGGTGCTGTTCACATTGCTGGGCCTCGTGGCGGGCATCCGCGTGATGCTGCGGACCGCCGCCGAGATCCAGGCGAAACAAACTTCCGGCTCTGCCGGAGAGGGACAACCCTCCGGCACGTCCGGAGATGACGAGAAGAGGGATCGCGGCGATGGCGACTGAAGCGGCTCACGGTGCTGATATGGCAGAACACGCGGTAGAAGGCGGCCTGTCCTTCCACCCGATGGACCAGTTCATGATCAAACCGCTCTTCGGAGCCGGCGACGTGGGCATGTTCACCATCACCAACGTGACGCTCTGGATGTTCATCTGCATCCTCGCGATCATCGGCGTCATGGTGCTGGGCACCTCGCGCCGCGCGATCATCCCCTCGCGCAGCCAGTCGGTGGCCGAACTCGCCTACGGCTTCATCTACAAGATGATCGAGGACGTGACCGGGAAGGACGGCCTGAAGTACTTCCCGTACATCATGACCCTGTTCATGTTCATCGTCTTCTCGAACTTCCTCGGCCTGATCCCGATGAGCTTCACCACCACCTCGCACATCGCGGTGACCTGGGTTCTGGCTCTGGCGGTGTTCCTCGGCGTGACCATCCTCGGCTTCGTCAAGAACGGCGTGCACTTCCTCGGCCTGTTCTGGGTGACCTCGGCGCCGCTGGCGCTGCGCCCGATCCTCGCCGTGATCGAGATCATTTCCTACTTCGTCCGCCCGGTCAGCCACTCCATCCGTCTTGCTGGCAACGTGATGGCCGGTCACGCCGTGATGAAGGTCTTCGCAGGCTTCGCCGCGCTGGCCGTCGTCTCGCCGGTGTCGATCGTCGCGATCACCGCGATCTACGGCCTCGAAGTTCTGGTGGCCTTCATCCAGGCCTACGTGTTCACCATCCTGACCTGCGTGTACCTCAAGGACGCGCTGCACCCTGCCCACTAAGGGCAGGCCGGTCCGGACAACCTCTATCCATCCAATTCCATCGTAAGGAGAGACTCAAATGGAAGGCGATATCGCAAACCTCGGTCAGTTCATCGGCGCCGGCCTCGCAGGCCTGGGTTCGGGCCTCGCAGCCCTCGGCGTGGGTAACGTTGCTGCAAACTTCCTGGGCGGCGCACTGCGCAACCCGTCGGCAGCTGCATCGCAGACCGCCACCCTCTTCATCGGCATCGCATTCGCAGAAGCACTGGGGATCTTCTCGTTCCTCGTCGCTCTGCTGCTGATGTTCGCCGTCTAATCCTTCGGGACCTTATCCTTACGCGGGGGCGGCACCGTCATTGACGGGCCGCCCCAAGTAGAGACAACGTTCCGACGGAGGACGACATGGCGGTCGAACCCATTCAAGAAGAAATGGCCGGTGTCTGCGTCGACGCCCATGGCTCCGCCATCGGGATGCCGCAGCTTTGCGGCGAGTGGATTCCGAACCAGATCTTCTGGCTCATCATCACTCTGGTGGTGATCTTCTTCGTGCTGTCGCGCATCGCTCTGCCGCGGATCGCATCCGTCCTGGCCGAGCGTCAGGGCACCATCACGAATGACATCTCCGCCGCGGAAGAACTGAAGCGCCAGGCGAAGGACGCGGAAGCGGCCTACGAGAAGGCGCTTGCCGATGCCCGTACCGAGGCACAGGCCATCGCGCAGAAGACCCGCGACGAGATCAAGGCGAAGCTGGACGCCGCAACGGCCGAGGCAGATGCCAAGATCGCCGAGAAATCGGCCGAGTCCGAAAAGGTCCTCGCCGAGATCCGCGCCTCTGCCGTGGAAAGCGTCGAAGCCGTGGCGAAGGACACCGCGGAAGCCATTGTGGCTGCCCTGGGCACCTCTGCCGACAAGGCCGCGATCGACGCGGCCGTGGCCAACCGGATGAAAGGCTGATCCCATGCGCAACCTCATTTCCCTGAGCGCGCTCGGAACCCTGATGGCCAGCCCCGCGCTGGCCGCCTCCGGCCCGTTCTTCTCGCTGCGCAACACCGACTTCGTCGTGCTGCTCGGCTTCCTGCTGTTCCTCGCGGTTCTCGTGTACTTCAAAGTGCCGAAAACCCTGGGCGGCCTGCTCGACAAGCGCGCCGACGGCATCCGCAACGAGCTCGAAGAAGCCCGCGCCCTGCGCGAAGAAGCACAGACCCTGCTGGCCTCCTACGAGCGCAAGCAGCGTGAAGTGCAGGAGCAGGCGGACAAGATCGTGGCCCAGGCCAAGATCGACGCCGAAAGCGCCGCAGATCAGGCCCGCAAGGACCTGGACGTCTCCATCGCACGCCGCATCGCGGCTGCCGAGGAGCAGATCAAGTCCGCCGAGACCTCGGCCGTCAAGGAAGTCCGCGATCGCGCGATTTCCGTGGCTGTCGCCGCTGCCAGCGACGTGATCGCCAAGCAGCTCGGTGCCGACGACAAGGCAAAGCTCGTGGACTCGTCGATCAAGGAGATCGGTGCCAAGCTGCACTGATCCTTGCGAAGCGACACGCTTGCAGAGCCCGGCCCCTGGCCGGGCTTTTGCGTTGCGGAGACGCCATCCGGGACAGCAAACCGCGAAAGCTTGTGCATCAGGGGCTTCTGAAGGCTTTTCCTTGAAGTAGACCCCATATACTGTGTGTCTATCGCCAGCACAGCCAAACATGTGGGCGGAAGTTCGAGGGGACAGCGTGGCACATATCATCGTCGTAGGAAACGAGAAGGGCGGGGCGGGCAAGTCCACCGTCTCGATGCACGTGGCAACTGCCCTGGCCCGCATGGGACACCGCACCGGCACGCTGGACCTCGACCTGCGGCAGCGCTCGGTCGGCCGCTACATCGAGAACCGCCGCGCCTTCTGCGCGCGCGAGGGGCTCGACCTGCCGATCCCCGACTACCTCGACCTGCCCGAGGTCGCACCCGAGGCGCTGGCGCCGGGCGAGAACGCCTTCGATCACCGGCTGTCCAAGGCGGTGGCACAGCTGGAGACCGACTGCGATTTCGTGCTGATCGACTGCCCCGGCTCGCACACCCGCCTGAGCCAGGTGGCGCATTCGCTGGCCGACACGCTGATCACCCCGCTCAACGACAGCTTCATCGACTTCGACCTGCTGGCCCATATCGACACCGATGGCGAGAAGATCCTCGGCCCCTCGGTCTATTCCGAGATGGTGTGGAACGCCCGCCAGCTGCGCGCGCAGGCCGGTCTGCAGCCGATCGACTGGGTGGTGCTGCGCAACCGTCTCGGGGCACAGAACATGGTCAACAAGATGAAGATGGAAAAGGCGCTGACCAAGCTCTCGAAGCGCATCGGTTTCCGCATCGCCCCCGGCTTCAACGAGCGGGTGATCTTCCGAGAGCTGTTCCCGCGCGGGCTGACACTGCTCGATCTCAAGGACATCGGCGTCGGCAACCTCAACATCTCGAACGTGGCGGCGCGACAGGAGCTGCGCGAGCTGGTCTCGGCGCTCGAACTGCCCGGGGTCGAGGTGAACTTCTGACCCTCAGCCACCCGGGCTAGTGGCTGCGCATGTGCAGGGCGATGAGCGTCGCCCCGATGCCTGAGCTGAGCAGGTCGATGCCGAGGAAGATGCCAAGCAGACCCATGGCCGAGCCCGGCAGGGTGGCCATGATCAGCCCGCCCAGCACCACCGAAACGAGCCCGGCAAAGACGAGCCACGCCCATCCCGAACGCTCGCGGATCGAAAACCCGATGGCGATCCGCGCCACACCGAGGGCGAGGAAGAAAGCGGCGATCAGCCAGGTCAGCGAGACCAGCCCGCGTGCCGGGTTGGCCAGCAGGAAGACCCCGAACGCCAGCACGAGCAGACCCAGCACCGCCTCGGCGATACGCGCACCGGTGCTCGCGTGGTCGTTGAAAGCGATCCACAGCTGCAACGCACCGGCGATGACGAAGGCGATGGCTGAGATCGTCAGCACGGTCATCGAGGCGGCAAAAGGGTGCACCAGGGCGCCGATGCCACCAAGGATCAGGATGATCCCAAGGGCGAGCATCCAGCCCCATTTCTTGCCGGGATCGGGGGTAGCGGGACCGTGGGCCATCGGGAAACTCCGTTGAAGGGCGGCGCTTCGGAACGTCGCGCGGGGCAGGGCTCAGGCCAGTCTGCGGCTTGTGCAGCTGGTCTGGCAAGCCATGGAGAGCGATGTTTGCGGAAAATTAATAAATTTTCACAAAGCTTTGCGCATGATTTTGCCAAGCCGCAGGCGTCGTTCCGCGGGAGTTCCCCCGCTGTTCATCGTGGTTCTTGCCTCGGTCTTGCCGGGCTGCGCCGCGCAGGTCGCCGGGCCGGGCTACGGGGGGCTGCCAGCGCTAGAGGCCGAGGTCGAAGGTATGCGATTTATCCTGCGGCTTCGGCCCGACCGGGCCGAGGCGGTGCGTGTCAGCCCGATGTTTCCCCCTAATTTCCGAGAGGTAGCACGCCGCGCGCAGATCGCCGTCGCACGTGAAAGCGGATGCATGCCCGACTGGGTGATCGGCGATCCGGCGATGCTGGAAATCGGTCTGTCCTGCGATGGCAGACCTGCCCCCAAGAAGCCGCGGGGGCGGCACACGGACTGCGATTTCCTCGTGGTCCGGGGCGTGTCACAATGCGGTTGAAGGGTTCAGAGCGTCTTTTCGTAGAACAAGCTGGAGCTGTTCTCGACATAACCACCGAAGGGGCCGCACAGCGCGAAGCCGGCGCTTTCGTAGAGCGCGACCGCCGCGGGCAGCTTGTCGCCGGTCTCCAGCCGAAGCTGCGCGATGCCCTCGTCGCGCGCCACCGTCTCGAGCTGTTCCAGAAGCTTGCGGGCCAGCCCGAGACCGCGCGCCTCCGGGCTGACGAACATCGATTTCACCTCGGCATAGTCGCCGTGGCGGGCGATGGCCGCACAGCCGAGCAGCACACCGTTCTCATCGGCTCCGAAAAGGGTGACCGCCGGGGCGCAAAGCGCGTCGAGATCGAGGTGGTAGTTCTCCTCCGGGGGAAACAGCGCATCCATCAGCGCGTGGCTTTCCAGCAGCAGCGCCTCGGCGCGCGGATCGCGGGGCGAAACTGGACGAATGGTCACCGACATCAAAGCTTTCCTCCGGGCATAGCTTGGGATATTGGCCGGGTCTGCGCCACGGTCAACCCGGAAAGACGGCGCGGCCCTCCGCAATATCTTGTGGACAATTGGCAAGCGCCTGCCACATCCGGTGCAAAGCGTTTGACTTGGGTCCCCGCGGAACGGCAAATTCGGGGGTAACTTCGGAATCAGGACACTCCATTGCAGTTCACACGGCTTCGACTGACGGGCTTCAAGAGCTTCGTCGACCCGACCGATCTGGTCATCGCGGACGGGCTGACCGGCGTCGTGGGTCCGAACGGCTGTGGCAAGTCGAACCTGCTCGAGGCGTTGCGCTGGGTGATGGGGGAAAACCGCGCCAAGGCGATGCGCGGCGCCGGCATGGAAGACGTGATCTTCGCCGGGGCGCATTCCCGCCCCGCCCGCAATTTCGCCGAGGTGGCGCTGACCATCGACAACGGCGACCGGCTCGCCCCGGCCGGCTTCAACGATCAGGACCAGCTGGAGATCGTCCGCCGCATCACCCGCGACGTCGGCTCCGCCTACAAGGTGAACGCCAAGGACGTGCGGGCGCGCGACGTGCAGATGCTGTTTGCCGACGCCTCCACCGGCGCGCATTCTCCGGCGCTGGTGCGGCAAGGCCAGATTTCCGAGCTGATCAACGCCAAGCCGAAGAACCGCCGCCGCATCCTCGAAGAGGCGGCCGGCATCTCCGGACTCTACCAGCGTCGCCACGAGGCGGAGCTGAAGCTGAACAACACCGAGGCCAACCTGCTGCGCGTCGACGACGTGATCGAGCAACTGGCGGCGCAACTGGGGCAGCTCGACCGGCAGGCGCGGCAAGCGGCGCGCTATCGCGCCATCGGCACCGATCTGCGACAGGCCGAGGGTCTGCTGCTCTACCGCCGCTGGATGGAGGCCGAGGAGGCCCGGCAGGCGGCCGAGACGGTGCTGCGCGGCCGTGTCACCGCCGCCGCGCAGGCCGAGAGCGCCGCCCGCGCCGCCGAGCGCGCGCGCGCCGAGCGCGACGAGGCGCTGCCGCCATTGCGCGAGGAAGAGGCCATCGCCGCCGCCATCCTGCAGCGCCTCGCCGTGCAGCGCGACGCGCTGGCCGAGCAGGAAGCGCGCGCTCAGGACACCATCGAGACGCTGACGCGGCGGATCGAGCAGATCGCCCATGACATCGAGCGCGAGGGCGCGCTGAACCGCGACGCGGGCGAGACCATCGCCCAGCTCGAATGGGAGGCGCGGGAGCTTGCCAAGGCCGCCGAAGGCCACGACGAGCGGCTGGCGGATGCCGCCGATGCCGCTTCCGAGGCTTCGGCGGTGTTGCAGGACCGCGAGGCGGCGCTGACGCAGCAGACCGAGGACGTGGCGCGTCTGGCGGCGCGTCACCAGTCGGCGCAGCGCTATCTTGCTGACCTGCGCAAGGCCCTTGTCCGCCACGAGGACGAGGCGGGCAAGGCGCGCGATGCCGCCACCGGCGCGCGCGGCAAGCTGGCCGAGGCGACCGGTGCCATGGAAGACGCGCAGGCACGCGCCGAGGCGGCGCAGGCCATGGCCGCCCGTGCCGAGGAGCTGCTGGCGCAGGCCGACGAGGCGCGCACCGACTGCCAGTCGCGCGAGGCCGAGGCCCGCGCTGAACGCTCCGAGGCCGAGGGCGAGCTGAGCGCGCTCAGCGCAGAGGTCGGCGCGCTGTCGCGGCTTCTGGATCGCGACACCGCCGAGGGCGGGCAGATCCTCGACCGGCTGCAGGTCGCGCAGGGTTTCGAGAAGGCGCTCGGCGCGGCGCTGGCCGACGATCTGCGCGTGCCCGAGGTCGGGGCGGACGAGGCCTCCGGCTGGGTCGAGTTGCCGCGCTACGAGAGCCAGCAGCTGCTGCCGGAAGGGGCTGAGCCGCTGTCGCAGCATGTCACCGTGCCCGGCGTGCTGATGCGCCGGATGAGCCAGGTCGGCCTTGTCGACCGGACGCAGGGGCGCCGCCTCCAGTCCCGGCTGAAGCCCGGCCAGCGTCTGGTCAGCCGCGAGGGCGATCTCTGGCGCTGGGACGGCTTCCGCGCCGGGGCCGAGGACGCGCCCTCGGCTGCCGCGCTGCGGCTGGAACAGCTCAATCGGCTCGAGGTGCTGAAACAGGACATGGCCCGCACCGAGGCGCAGGCCGAGGCCGCGCGCCTCGCCCATGACGCGCTGGTGGCGCGGCTCGCCGACCTCACCCGCGCCGACAAGGTGGCGCGCGAGACCCGGCGCGAGGCCGACCGCGAGGTCAACGAGGCCATGCGCGCGGTCAACCGCGCCGAGAGCGATCGAAGCATGGCCGAGAGCCGGCTGGAGAGCCTCGGGCTGGCGGTGAGCCGGCACGAGGGCGAGGCCGAGGCAGCGCGCAAACAGGTGATCGAGGCCGAGCGGGCGATGTCCGAACTGGGCGACCTCGAAAGCGCCCGGGCGCTGGCCGAGGACGTGCGGATGACCGTCGAGGCGGCGCGTATGACCATGATGACCCGCCGCTCGGCGCATGACGAGCTGCGCCGCGAGGGCGAGGCGCGCAAGGGTCGGCAGCAGAACGTGACCAAGGAGCTCTCGGGCTGGCGCCACCGGCTCGACACCGCCGAGAAGCGCAGCGCCGAGCTGACCGAGCGCAAGGCAGGCCACGAACGCGAGCTGGCCGAGGCCCACGCCGTGCCGGACGAGCTGGCGGGCAAGCGCGACGAGCTGGCCCGCTCGATGGAGGAGGCCGAGGAGCGCCGAGCCGCCGCCTCGGACATGCTGTCGGCCGCCGAGAGCGCAATGCGCGCCGCCATTGCCGCCGAGCGCGACGCGGAACGCGCCGCCTCCGAGGCGCGCGAGGCCCGTGCCGGCGCCGAGGCCCGGGTCGAAGCCGCACGAGAGACCGTCACTGCCGCCGCCGAGCGCATCGAGGAAGAGCAGGAGACCACCCCCGAGAAGCTGCTGGCGCGGCTCGACATGGCGCCCTCGGACATGCCCGGCTCCGAGGAGATCGAGGCCGATGTAAACCGGCTCAAGCGCCAGCGCGACGCGCTCGGCGCGGTGAACCTGCGCGCCGAGGAGGACGCCCGCGAGGTGCGCAGCGAGCACGACACGCTGGTGCAGGAAAAGACCGACCTCGAGGAAGCCGTGCGCACGCTGCGCTCGGGCATCTCCTCGCTGAACCGCGAGGGGCGCGAGCGGCTGCTCACCGCCTTCGAGCAGGTCAACGCCAACTTCAGCACGCTCTTCACCCACCTCTTCAACGGCGGTGAGGCCAACCTCGTGATGGTCGAGAGCGACGATCCGCTCGAGGCCGGGCTCGAGATCATGTGTCAGCCGCCGGGCAAGAAGCTGTCGACGCTGTCGCTGCTCTCGGGCGGCGAGCAGACGCTGACCGCCCTGGCGCTGATCTTCGCGGTGTTCCTGGCCAACCCGGCACCGATCTGCGTGCTCGACGAGGTCGACGCGCCGCTTGACGACGCCAATGTCACGCGCTTCTGCGACCTGCTCGACGAGATGTGCCGCCGCACCGAGACGCGCTTCCTGATCATCACCCACCACGCGGTGACGATGAGCCGGATGGACCGGCTCTTCGGAGTGACGATGCAGGAGCAGGGCGTCAGCCAGCTGGTCTCGGTCGATCTCAAGAAAGCGGAACGGCTGGTCGCCTGACCGATCGCCGCGCGTACGGCACGGGCCGGCTTGCCTTAGGCGGGGATATTCTGGCCTGGACCAAGCCGCGCGCGGGCATCCCTTCGCCTAAATGGAAATATCCCGGGGGTCCGGGGGCAGCGCCCCCGGCCTCGGCGGCCTCACTCCTTCCAGGAGACGGCGGTGAGGTCGGTCGCCTGGGTCGGCTGGTTCTTCCAGAGCCCCTGCAGTTTGGCATCCGCCACGGTCGGGAAGGCGAGCTGGAAAAGGAAGGCGTTGACGTGATCCTCGGCGATCATGGTCTGCGCCTGCTTCAGCATCTCGGAGCGCGCCGCCGGGTCGGTGGTGGCGGTGAGCTTTTCCATCAAGTCCTGGAACGCCGGATTGTCATACTGGAAGTAGTAATCGGGCCGGGCGTAGATGTTGATGTCCATCGGCTCGGTATGGCTGACGATCGTCAGGCCGAAGTCCTTGCCGCGGAACACCTCCTCGAGCCATTGCGCCCATTCGAGGTTGGTGATTTCAGTCTGGATCCCGACCTCGCGCAACTGCGCCGCGATGATCTCGCCGCCGCGGCGGGCGTAGGAGGGCGGCGGCAGCTTCAGCGTGGTGGTGAAGCCGTCGGGATAGCCCGCGTCGGCGAGCAGGGTTTTGGCCTTCTCGGGATCGTAGTCCGACAGGTCGGTCAGATCGACGTAATCGGGATTGTGCGGCGCGAAATGCGTGCCGATTGGCGTGCCGAGGCCGAACATCGCGCCATCGATGATCGCCTGCCGGTCGATGGCATGGGCGACCGCCTCGCGCACCAGCGGATCGTCGAAGGGTTCGAGCCCGTTGTTCATCGCCAGGATGGTTTCGCCCTCGGTCGAGCCGTCCAGCACCTGGAAGCGCGGATCGGCCTCGAACTGCGGCAGGTTCTCCGGTGCCGGGAAGCCGGCATAGGCGTCGATGTCCTGCGCCATCATCGCGGCAAAGGCCGCGGTCGGGTCCGAGATGAAGCGGAAGGTGGCTTTGCTCAGCGCCGGGGCCTCGCCCCAGTAGTCCGGGTTGCGCGTCAGGCTGATGCTGTCGCCTTGCGTCCAACTGGTGAAGCTGAAGGGGCCGGTGCCGACCGGCTGCGACTTGATGGTCTCGATGCTCTCGGGCGCGACGATCACCGCGTCTCCCCAGGCCATGTTGAAGAGGAACGCCCCGTCGGGTGCCTTGAGCGTAACCTGTACTGTCAGCGGATCGATCACCGTGACCTCGTCGATACCGGTGAAAAGCGCCTTCTGGGCGTTCTGGCTATCCTCGGCGCGGGCACGGTCGAGGCTGAATTTCACGTCCTCGGCGTCCATCGTGGTGCCGTCGTGGAAGGTGACCCCCTCCTGCAGGTGGAAGGTGTAGCTGGTGCCGTCCTCGGAAATATCCCAATTCTGCGCGAGGCCGGGGTGGATCGAGCCGTCTTCGGCGAATTTCGTCAGCCCTTCGAAGACGTTGGCATAGAGCACCGAGTCGATGGCCCCGGCCGCGGCGGAGGTCGGGTCGAGATGCGGCGGCTCCAGTTGCAGCGCGATGATCAGGTCATCCTGCTGGGCCATGGCAGCGGCGGAGCCGAGCAGCAGCGCGGCGAGCGAGAGGCTGAAACGGGTCATCGGTCGGGTCATCGGGAAGGCAACTCCTGTGTCGGCGCCGGCAGGCGGATCTGCGGCCAAGACTGCGCGCAAATTCCCCGTTTGTGCAAGCGGCGACACGGTTTGCAGGCTGGATCGGAGCCGCCGGGCCTGTTAAACGGCGCCAGCCCGGGGGAGGATCGGACCGGGCGCCGGGATCGAGAGGAGACATCGATGAGCGCCACGGCCCGCAAGAGCGCCCCGCTGCCCGAGGATATTCGCGCCCGCAAGGGCGGCGTGCCGCTGGTCAGCCTCACGGCCTATACCACGCCGATGGCGCAGGCGATGGACGCCCATTGCGATGTCGTTCTGGTCGGGGATTCCGTCGGCATGGTGCTGCACGGGCTGCCCTCGACGCTGGGCGTCACGCTGGAGATGATGATCCTGCACGGAAGGGCGGTGAAGCGCGGGCTTTCGAAGGCGATGATGGTCGTCGACATGCCTTTCGGCAGCTACGAGGAAAGCCCGCAGCAGGCCTTTCGCAATGCCGCGCGGGTCATGGCAGAGACCGGGGCCGCCGCCGTGAAGCTCGAGGGGGGCGTAACCATGCAGGAGACCATCCGCTTCCTCGTGCAGCGCGGCATCCCGGTGATGGGCCACGTCGGCCTCACACCGCAGTCGATCAACACGCTGGGCGGCTACAAGGTGCAGGGGCGCGGCGCCGCGGCCGATGCGCTGATCGCCGATGCGCGTGCGGTCTCGGAGGCCGGGGCCTTTGCAGTGGTGCTGGAAAAGGTTCCGGCGGCGCTGGCCGACCGGGTCACCGCCGATCTGCCGATCCCGACCATCGGCATCGGCGCCTCGGCAGGCTGCGACGGGCAGATCCTCGTGGTCGACGACATGCTTGGCGCCTTCACCGCCTTCAAGCCGAAATTCGTGAAACGCTATGCGGCGCTCGGCCATCAGGCCGAGGCGGCGATCGAGGAATACGCGGCCGAGGTGCGCGCCCGGGAATTCCCGGGCGAAGAGCACCTCTTTGCCGAAGAGGCTCCGGAGAAGAAGACATGACCCCTCCCATCCTGCGAACGAAGGCGGCGTTGCGCGATGCCGTGCTGGGCTGGAAACGCGCCGGTGAGACCATTGGCGTGGTGCCCACCATGGGCGCGCTGCACGCGGGGCACCTGAGCCTTGTCGAGGCGGCCAAGGCCGACTGCGACCGGGTGATCGTGACGATCTTCGTGAACCCCAAGCAGTTCAACAATGCCTCCGATCTCGAGAACTACCCGCGCACCGAGGAGGCGGATGCCGAGAAGCTCGCGCCCTTTGGCGTGGATGCCATCTACGCGCCCGGACCTGGCGAGATTTATCCCGAAGGCTTTGCCACGGCGGTCACCGTCACGGGGCTCACGGATGGGCTCTGCGGCTCGCACCGGCCAGGGCATTTCGACGGGGTGACCACGGTCTGTGCCAAGCTCTTCCTGCAGACTCTCGCCGATCGCGCCTATTTCGGTGAAAAGGACTACCAGCAGCTGCAGGTGGTCACCCGCATGGCGCGCGATCTCGACCTGCTCACCGAGGTCATCGGCTGCCCGACGGTGCGCGAGCCGGACGGGCTGGCCCTGTCCTCGCGCAACGTACTGCTGCCGCCCGAGACCCGCGCGGCCGCACCCGCGCTGAACCGGGTGATGCGGCAGCTTGCCGAGCGGCTTGCCGAGGGCGAGAGCCTCGGGCCGGTGCGCTTCCAGGCCGAGGCGGCGCTGCGCGAGGCGGGGTTTTCCGAGGTCGAATACATCGAGCTGCGCAGCGCGGACGGGCTCGAAACGCTGGAGCATCCCACGCGGCCCGCGCGGCTGCTCGCCGCGGCCTGGCTGGGCGGGGTGCGGCTGATCGACAATATCGCGGTGGGTTGAGGCCGGCGCAGGGTGGGGGATCTGCCCCCGGACCCCGGGATATTTGGGCCTAGACGAAGGGATGGCCGCGCGCGGCGTGTCTAGATGAATATATCCGCGCCGGAGGCAGGCCTGACCTGCCCGCCCGAACGGGACACGGGCTCAGCGCAGCAGCAGGCGCTCGAGGCTGCGAGCCATGACGCGGGCGCTGTCGAGCATGTCGGTGACGCCGATCCACTCGTCGGGCTTGTGCGCCAGCTCCAGCACGCCCGGTCCGTAGGCGATGCAGTTCTTCAGCTTGCCGATGCGGTCGATGTGCTTCTGGTCGTAGCTGCCGGGCGAGGCGACGTAAGTGGGGTCCTGCCCCAAGACCTCGCGGATGGCCTCGGCGACTGTGGTGACTACCGGGGCCGACTTCTCGGTCATCGAGGGGATGACGCGGTTGAGTTCCCGTATTTCGTAATCGAAATTCGGGCGACGGGATTTCAGGTCTTCCAGGAGGCCCACGACTTCCTCCTGCACACCCTCCACCGTCTCTTCGATCAGGAAGCGACGGTCGATCACGATGCGACAGCTGTCGGGCACGCAATGGGCCGGGAGGCCCTCGTGCTCCTCGGCCTGGCCGCCATGGATCGAGTTGATGTTCATCGTCGAGTTGCGCGCGCCCTCGGGGACCACCGGCATTTCGGTGACACGGGCCGCCATGGCGGGAAAGAGCCGCTCTTCGAAGGTGTCGAGCACGGCGCCCATGTGGCGGATCGCGCAATCGCCGAGGAAGGGCATGGAGCCGTGGGCGATCTCGCCCTTGGTCTCGATCTCGGCCCACCAGCCGCCGCGGTGACCGAGGCAGATGCGGTGCTTGTCGAGCGGCTCGGGGATGATCACGTGCTGCACGCGCTCGGGGGTGAACCAGCCCTCTTTGGCAAGATGGGCAACCCCGCCGTAGCCGCCGGATTCCTCGTCCGCCGTGGCGCTGATCTCCACCGCGCCGGCGAAATCCGGGTGCTCTTCGAGGAAGGCCTCGGCGGCGATGATCGAGGCGGCGAGCCCGCCCTTCATGTCGCAGGTACCACGGCCGTAGATGCGGTCGCCCTCGAGCGCGCCACCGAAGGGATTGCGGGTCCAGCCGGCACCCACCTCCACCACGTCGTGATGCGAGTTGAAATGCACGCAGTCACCGGGACGGGGGCCCTCGCGGCGGGCGACGATGTTCCAGCGCGGGTAGCGGTCACTGTCGCCGGGGGCACCGGTCGCGCGTACCAGCGTGCAGGTGAAGCCGCGCGCCGAAAGGCGGCGTTCGAGGTAGTCGCAGATGTCGCGGTAGTATTGCCCCGGCGGGTTCAGCGTCGGGATGCGGACGAGGTCCTGCGTCAGCGCGATCAGATCGTCGCGCTTGCCTGCGATACGATCTTCGATGCGGGCGTCCGTGCGGGGGGCGAGTGCGTCTGTCATGTCCGCACTCTTCCCGGCTTTGCCGCGCCGCGCAAGCGTGGCGGCGCGGGGAAGGCGTCAGGTCAGGGGAAGCGCAGTCGCGGCGCCTCTCCAAGGGGGATCGGACCGAGGCGCGCGATGCCCCGGTCGAGGGTCAGCGGCAGATCGAGCGTGTCGCGGTTGCCAGAGAGACCGGCAACGAGACCCAGCCCGTCCTCGAGGGCCTTCGCCATGCCCTCGGGCAGCTGGCCGCTCTGCCGGGCAAGGTCGATCATCTCGCGCCAGTTTACCGCCTTCACCGTCACCTGCCCGTCGAGCTTGCCGTCATCGTCCACGTCGACATCGCCGGCCACCTTCAGCTGCAGGTCGTCGACCTTGTACTCGGCGAGGCGCAGATCGACGCGCAGCGGCTGTGGATGCGGGCCTGCCTGTCGGCCGACGCGCAGCGGCAGGTCGGTGTCGAAGCCCGCGTCGAGCCGGATGGCATCGGCCACGCGCCCGCCAGAGCCGGCGATGGCGTCGGCGCCGACCGCGATGCGGTAGCTGGTGTCCTGACCCTCGTCGCGGGTGAGCGCGGCGGTCAGACCCGCGAGCGCCGCGGTGGTGGCGCCGGTGAGGTTGAGCGTCTGGCTCTCGAAATTGGCGCGCACCACGATGTCGCCCTCATGGACGAAGCTGGCCCGCATCCCGTCCGAGGCGACCTGGGTTTCGCCAAGCTCGGTGGTCAGGGTCATCTGCGGCGGGAAGGCGAGGATCTCATGCCCGAAGTTGTAGACCAGCCGGTAGATGTCGACGAAGGGGGCCTCCCAGCGCAGGCCCTCGGGGCTTTCCAGTACCAGCCCGCTCAGCCGCGCGTCGACGCGGTTGGGAAAGCCCTGGAACGAGAGGTCCTCGTAGCTGGCGGTCCAGCCCTCGGCGCGGCGCGCCTCGATCCAGCCATCGATCGCCTTGCGTTCGAAATGCACCGAAACGAACCAGAACCCGGACCAGGCCAACGCGGCCACGATCACGGCAGTCAACAGCTTCTTCACCTTACGCCCCCTTTTCTGACGGACAGGATTGGTGTTTACAGCCCACATGCGGAAAGGACCAGAATGATGGCGCTTTGGGTCTTCGGCTACGGCTCACTTCTTTGGAATCCCGGCTTTCCCGTGGCGGAGAGCGCCCATGCGACGCTGCCCGGCTATCGCCGCTCGTTCTGCATGCGCTCGATCCATCATCGCGGCACGCCCGAGGCGCCGGGGCTGGTGCTGGCACTGGACGCCGAGCACGCCGCCTCCTGCGAGGGGCTGGCGCTGCGCGCGCAGCCGGGCACCGAAGGGCCGACGCTGGCCTACCTGCGTGAGCGCGAGCTCGTCTCGGCGGCCTACTACGAGGCCACGCTGCCGCTGGTGCTGCAGGATGGCCGCGAGGTCGAGGCGGTGACCTACATCATCGATCCGGACCACGTGCAGTATTGCGGCGGGCTCGACCTCGAAGAGCAGGCGCGGATCATCGCGCAGGCCATTGGCGGACGCGGGCCGAACAGCGAGTATCTCTACAACACTGCCTCCCACCTCGAACATCTGGGGATTCCTGATGCCGAGCTGCACTGGTTGGCGGACCGCGTGCGGGGGCTGACCGATAACGGCTTGGCTTGATTGGGGCGACGGCTTACGCTGCCCCGCAGAATAAAGGTAATCCAGGTGCCCCAAATGGACCGACGCGACCTCGAGGCAGAGGCCCATTTCAGCCAACCGATCCGCCAGATCCTGCTGATGCTGGCGGTGCTCGGGCTATGCGGTGCCGGGGCGGTGCTGGTGCTGCCGCGCGTTCTGCCGGTGTTCCAGTCGAACCCCTATCTCAACGGATTCATCCTCTTCGTCTTCGTGCTCGGGGTGCTGGCCTGTTTCCTGCAGGTGGCGCAGCTGATCACCTCGGTGCGCTGGATCGAGGGCTTTGCCTCGGGTCGCGACGCCGGCGCGCGCGCGCCGCGCCTGCTGGCGCCGCTGGCGGCGCTGCTTCGCCGGCACGACAAGCGGCTGCAAATCACCACCACCTCGACCCGTTCGATCCTCGACTCCGTCGCGACCCGTATCGACGAGGCGCGTGAGATCACCCGCTACATCGTCTCGCTGCTGATTTTCCTCGGTCTGCTGGGCACCTTCTACGGGCTTGCCACGACGGTGCCGGCGCTGGTCGACACGATCCGCAGCCTCGTGCCGGAAGAGGGCGAGAGCGGGGTACAGACCTTCTCGCGGCTGATGAGCGGTCTCGAAGGGCAGCTGGGCGGCATGGGCGTGGCCTTTGCCTCGTCGCTGCTGGGCCTTGCCGGGTCTCTGATCGTCGGCCTGCTGGAGCTCTTCGCCGGCCACGGCCAGAACCGCTTCTACCGTGAACTGGAGGAATGGCTCAGCTCGATCACCAAGCTCAGCTTCTCCTCGGGGGAGGGCGAGGGCAGCGGTGACGAGGCGCTGATCGGCATGGTGCTCGACCAGATGACCGAGCAGATGGAGCGGATGAGCGCGCTCTATGCCGAGAGCGAGCAGGGCCGCATGGAAATCGAGGGGCGGCTCGGCCAGCTCGCCGATTCCATCGAGCGGATGACCGAGCGGCTGGAAGCCACTGCGCCGTCGAACAATTCGCTGGCGAGGATCGCTGAAGGCCAGGAGCGGCTGATCGAGGTGCTGGAAAGCCGCGAGAGCGCCGAGGGGCTGGATGCCGAGAGCCGGATGCGCCTGCGCTCGATCGACGTGCAGATGCTGCGGCTGCTGGAAGAGGTGGCCGCCGGCCGGCAGGAAAGCATGGCCGAGCTGCGCACCGATCTTGCCACGCTGACCCGCGTGCTTGGTCAGATCGCCCGCCCGCAGCCGCCGCAGGTGCGCGCAGTGCGCCCCGGGCCGGCGCGCTCCGGCGGATCCGAGGGCTAATCCATGGCTCTGTCCCGCCGCACCGGAGCCCGTCTTCAGGCCAATATCTGGCCCGGTTTCGTCGATGCGATGACGGGCCTGCTGCTGGTGCTGATGTTCGTGCTCACCATCTTCATGGTGATCCAGTTCGTGCTGCGCGAGACGATTACCGGTCAGGAGACCGAGCTCAACAGCCTCTCGGGCGAATTGGCGGCGCTGGCGCAGGCGCTGGGGGTGCAGGAGCGCGAGAACACCGCGCTGACCAACCAGCTGGGGGAACTGGAGGCGACGCTTTCGGACAATGCCACGCAGATGGCCGAGCAGCAGTCGATCATCACCGCGCTCACCGCGCAGCGCGACGAGCAGCAGGGGCGCATCGCGTCGTTCGAGGAACAGGTCGCCTCGCTGATCGCGCAGCGTGACGGGGCACAGCAGACGATCACCGAGCTGACCGCCGAGAAAAACGAGCTGACCTCGGACCGGGACGCCCTGCAGACCGCGCTGGCCTCTGCCCGCACCGAGATGGACGATCAGGCCGAGGCGGCCCGGCTCGCCGCCGCGCAGCGCGAGGCCATGGAGGCGCTGATCGCCGACCTTCGGTCGAAGAATTCCGAGCAGGAGGTGCAGCTGGGCGGGCTCTCTGCGCAGGTCGACGCGCTGGAGCAGGATCTGACCGACGAGGAACAGCGCCGGCTGGCCGAGTCCGAAGCTGCCGCCGCGCTGCGCAAGCGTCTCGAGGGCGCGCAGGCCGAGCTGACAGCCATGACGCTGTCGCTGGAACAGCAGCGCAAGCAGGCCGAGGATACGCTGACCCTGCTCGCCGCCGCGCGCGAGGGGGAGTCGGAGCTGAACGCCCGGCTGGCCGCGGCGCTGGCCGCCGACAACAGCAACGAGTTGGAGGCACGGATCGTCGCGCTTGAGAGCGAGCTGACAGAGGCCCAGCAGAGCGGCGACACCGCGCAGGGCCAACTCGCCAGCCTGCGCAGCGATCTGGCCACGGCGCGGGCCGAACGCGATGCCGCGCAGGTCAAGCTGGCCGAGGCGCTGGCGGCGCAGAGCGACGTGCAGCTCGACGCCCGGCAGGTGCGCGATCGGCTGGCCGCGGCGCTGGCCGCCAAGGCCGAGGCCGAGGCCAAGCTGGCCGAGGGGCTGAGCGACGACGAGCGCCAACAGGCGCTTCTGGCGCAGGCGCGCAAGGAGCTGGAGGCCAGCGACGACCGCGCCAGCGCTGCGCAAAAGCAATCCGAGCTGCTCAACCAGCAGGTCGCGGCGCTGCGCACGCAGCTGTCGCAGCTGCAGGGGCTGCTCGACGACAGCCGCGAAAAGGACGCCGAGGCACAGGTGCAAATCCAGAATCTTGGGTCGGACCTCAACGCCGCGCTGGCCCGTGTCGCCGCCGAAGAACGCAAGCGCCGGCAACTCGAGGAGGCCGAGCGCAAGCGGCTCGAGGCGCAGGCGCAGGATCTCGAACGCTACCGCTCCGAGTTCTTCGGCCGCCTGCGCGAGGTGATCGGCCAGCAGGAGGGCGTGCGCATCGAGGGAGACCGCTTCGTCTTCTCCTCCGAGGTGCTCTTCCCGCCGGGGGGCGCGACGCTTTCCGCGGTCGGCGAGGGTGAAATCTCCAAAGTCGCCGGGCTGATCCGGACCATCGCGCAGGACATTCCGCCGGGGATCAACTGGATCCTGCGGGTCGACGGGCACACCGACGACACGCCGCTGCGCCCGGGCGCGCCTTTTGCCGACAACTGGGAACTCAGCCAGGCGCGGGCGCTCTCGGTGGTGCGCTACATGGTCGACAACGAGGGCATCCCGCCGCAGCGGCTCGCAGCCAACGGCTTCGGGGAATTCCAGCCGATCAACCCTGCGGACACCGAGGCCGCGCGGGCTCAGAACCGCCGCATCGAGCTGAAGCTGACCGAGAAGTGAGGCTTGTGAAATAGGACCCGCGTCGGGCTCGCGGCGCGGGATCAGTGAACGGTGACGTCGGCGAAGCGATGCGCGATTACGATCCCGTCGCGGGTCAGAAGTACCTCGCCAACATAGTCGCCCGCGGGCCAACCGCCTGGCGGGGGCTTGCGCCCGAAGGCCTGCACCAGGCTCACCTGTGGCTGTTCCAGGACGATTTCCTTGCGAAAGACCTCGCCGTCCGGGCCTCGTCCGGAGACGGTTAGCAGGTCTCCGGTCTCGCCATAGGCAACATGGGCGTAAACGACGAGCGCCGCGTTTCGCTCGGCACGCGTCACCCGCGCCGCGCCGCTGCGCACCGCGTCGAGGGAGGGGATCGACGTCGAGAAGCCCGCCGTCATCAGCCCGGTCCGGTAGTAGGTCGGCGGCTCTGCCCAGAGCGTCTCCTGCTCGGTGCCGCAGGCAGCGCCTGCATCGGGGGCGAAAGGGTCGACGATCTTTCCGTCTTTCATCACCGCCAGATGCAGGTGGGGGTGATTGGTCTGGCCCGAGAGGCCGACGAGGCCGAGCTGCGTTCCTGCCTCGACGTCCATTCCGGGTGTGATCACGTCGGCCACGGAGCCTTCGCGCATGTGGCAATACAGGGTCTGCCAGCCCCCGCCATGATCTACGAGCACGGCGTTGCCGCAGGCGTTCTGCTCGGTGACGCCGGTCATGTTTGGATCATCCGCCATGCCGTCGCGGGCGCGCAGAATGCGGCCCGGGGCCGCGGCGCGGACCGCGACCCCTTCGGCGATCCGGTCGAAGTCGAGCAGGGCGATATCCGTGCCCTTGTGCCCATCGCGCGAGTTGAAGGCGCAGGCGAAATCCTTCTGCGCGCCGGGGGCGGGCTCGTGATCGACGTAATCCTCGATGAAGCAGTCTTCGCCAAGCGTGCAGTCAAGGGGCAGGCCCAAACGAAAACTCTCCGCCGCGACGGGCGCGGCGGAGAGCATCAATATCAGCGCGCCGAAGCGCACGATCAGTCTGCGGTCAGCAGCGGCGGCTTGCGCGACGAGAGGCGCAGCTTGTCCGGGCCCTCGGTCTTCAGCACGAGCTTGTCGTCCTTGACCGTGACCTTGACCAGTCCACCCTTGACCAGCTTGCCGAAGAGCAGCTCCTCGGCCAGCGGCTTCTTGATGTTCTCCTGGATCACGCGGCCCAGCGGGCGGGCCCCCATCTTGTCGTCGTAGCCCTTGTCGGCCAGCCATTCGGCCGCCGGCTTGGTGAGCTCGATCGAGACGTTGCGATCCATGAGCTGCGCTTCGAGCTGCAGCACGAACTTCTCGACGACCGAGAGGATGACCTCTTTCGGCAGCGGCTGGAAGCTGATGACCGCGTCCAGACGGTTGCGGAATTCCGGCGTGAAGGTCCGCTCGATGGCGGCGGTGTCCTCGCCCTCGCGGCGGTCGCGGTTGAAGCCGATGGCCGCCTTGGCCTGCTCCGCCGCGCCGGCGTTGGAGGTCATGATGAGGATCACGTTGCGGAAGTCCACGGTCCGGCCGTTGTGGTCGGTCAGCGAGCCGTGATCCATCACCTGCAGCAGGATGTTGTAGACATCCGGGTGCGCCTTCTCGATCTCGTCGAGCAGGAGCACGCAATGCGGGTGCTGGTCCACGCCATCGGTGAGCTGGCCACCCTGGTCGAAGCCGACGTAACCCGGAGGCGCACCGATCAGGCGGCTGACCGCGTGTTTCTCCATGTACTCGGACATGTCGAACCGCAGCAGTTCCACGCCGAGCGAGCTTGCGAGCTGCTTGGCCACCTCGGTCTTGCCGACACCGGTCGGGCCGGCGAAGAGGTAGTTGCCGATCGGCTTCTCGGGTTCGCGCAGGCCCGCTCGGGCCAGCTTGATCGCCGAGGACAGCGCCTCGATGGCATTGTCCTGGCCGAAGACCACGCGCTTGAGCGTCGCTTCGAGGTCCTTGAGCACCTCGGCGTCGTTCTTGGAGACGTTCTTCGGGGGGATGCGGGCGATCTTGGCGACCACATCCTCGATCTCCTTGGTGCCGATGGTCTTGCGGCGCTTGCTCTCGGCCACCAGATGCTGCGCGGCACCGGCCTCGTCGATCACGTCGATGGCCTTGTCGGGCAGCTTGCGGTCATTGATGTAGCGGGCCGACAGCTCGACCGCGGTACGGATCGCGTCCTGGGTATATTTGACCGAGTGGTGCTCCTCGAAATAGGGCTTGAGGCCCTTGAGGATCTTCACCGCGTCTTCGACCGAGGGCTCGCTCACGTCGATCTTCTGGAACCGGCGGCTGAGCGCGCGGTCCTTCTCGAAGTGCTGGCGGAACTCCTTGTAGGTGGTGGAGCCCATGGTGCGCAGCTTGCCGCCCTGAAGCGCGGGCTTCAGGAGGTTCGAGGCGTCCATGGCGCCGCCGGAGGTCGCGCCCGCGCCGATCACCGTGTGGATTTCGTCGATGAAGAGCACCGCGTCGGGGTGTTCCTCAAGCTCGGTCACCACGGCCTTCAGCCGCTCCTCGAAATCGCCGCGGTAGCGCGTGCCGGCAAGCAGCGCGCCCATGTCGAGCGAATAGATGGTGGTGTTCGAGAGCACCTCAGGGGTGTCGCCGCTGACGATCTTGCGCGCCAGCCCCTCGGCAATGGCGGTCTTGCCGACGCCGGGGTCACCCACCAGCAGCGGATTGTTCTTGCGGCGGCGGCAGAGCACCTGGATGCAACGCTCCACTTCATGCTCGCGGCCGATCAGCGGATCCACGTCGCCCTTGCGGGACTTGGCGTTGAGATCCACGCAATACTTGGCCAGCGCCGACTCCTTGTTGTCGGAGGCCTGTGCGCTCTCGCTTTTCGTTTCTTCCTCCGACTCCTGCGCGCCGGTCACCGGGCGGCTCTCGCCGTAGGCGGGGTTCTTCGCCACGCCGTGGGCAATGAAGTTGACTGCGTCGTAACGGGTCATGTCCTGCTCTTGCAGGAAGTAGGCGGCGTTGCTCTCGCGCTCGGCGAAGATCGCGACGAGCACGTTGGCACCGGTCACCTCGGTGCGGCCGGAGCTTTGCACGTGGATGGCGGCGCGCTGGATCACGCGCTGGAAGGCGGCCGTCGGCACGGCCTCGGAACCCTCGACGTCGGTGACGAGGTTGGAAAGGTCTTCGTCGATGAATTCGACGAGCGTGGTGCGCAGTTCCTCGGTGTCGACCGAGCAGGCTTTCATCACGCGGGCGGCGTCGGGTTCGTCGATGAGGGCCAGGAGAAGGTGCTCGAGAGTTGCAAATTCATGGCTGCGGGAGTTCGCCAGCGCCAGGGCCGAGTGAATTGCCTGCTCAAGGGTGTTCGAGAATGAAGGCACGGCGTGCTCCTTCCTGTCTGCGTCGGGCACGGGCCCAACATTGCCTCTTACCGTTAAAGTTTGGTCGATCACGACCATCCTTCAAGTCTTTTCTAGGCTTGCGGCGCTCACATTTGTCCCGAAGGGCGCAACGTGGCGTGAAAAGCGGCGGCCTAAAAGCGGTCTTTCCTGGCGCGGATTTCGGCAAAGACAACGGCATCCGTCGCCTCGGTCAAGCCGAGCCGCTCGCGGATCTCGGGAGAGTCCGGTCGCAGGAAAGGGTTGGTGGCCAGTTCCTCGGACAGCGCGCAGGAGGCGGTAGCTCGCCCCTCTGTCCGGGCTTTGGCGATGGCGTCACACCGAGATTTAAGCTCGGCGTTCTCTGGTTCAATAGTAAGCGCAAATCTGGCGTTGGCGGAAGTGTATTCGTGGCCCGAGCAAATCATCGTGTCCGAAGGCAGCGCCATGAGCCGCTGCATCGAGGCCCACATCATCTCGGCATCGCCCTCGAACAGCCGTCCGCAGCCAAGCGCCATGAGGCTGTCGGCGGTGAAGGCGGCCTGCGCCTGCGGCATGTAGAAGGCGATATGGCCCAGCGTGTGGCCGGGAACATCGATGACATGCACGCCGACACCCGCGACCGAGAACTCGTCGCCGCCCGCCACGAGTTGGTCGAGACCGTCGATCTTTGCCGCCTCGGCGCGGGGGCCGATCACGGTGCAGCCGTAGCGATCGCGCAACGGTTTGATGCCCTCGACGTGGTCATGGTGATGGTGGGTGATGAGAATCGCATCGAGCGACCAGCCGCGCGCATCGAGCGCCGCCTCGATCGGCGTCGCCTCGGGGGCGTCGATCAGGATCACGCCCTCGGGGCCCTTCACCACGTAGGCGTAGTTGTCGCTCAGGCAGGGGACGGTGACGATCTCGAGGGGCATGGCTTTTCCTTCAAGGCTTTGACAGAGTGACTCGCGAGAGAGACCCAGACTGACGCAAGGGACGACGGCCCGCAATGCATCCGGATGTGCAGGCGCTTCGCGACTTCTACTATCGCAGCGCGCTTGGCCGCGCGGCGCGTGGCGCCCTGCGCGACCAGGTGCTGCGATTCTGGCCCGAGGCGCAGGGGCTGAATGTTGCAGGCTACGGCTTTGCCGTGCCGGTGCTGCGCCCCTACCTCGCGCAGGCGCGCCGGGTGATGGCGCTGATGCCCGCGCCGCAGGGGGTGATGCGCTGGCCCGCGGGGATGCCGAACGTCTCGGTGCTGACCGAAGAGATGCTTTGGCCGGTGGAGACCGGGCATCTGGACCGGCTGGTGGTCATGCACGGGCTGGAGACCTGCAACAACATCACCGCGCTGCTCGATGAATGCTACCGGACGCTGGGGCCGGGGGGTGAGGTGCTGTTCATCGTGCCCAACCGTTCGGGGCTCTGGGCGCGCTCGGAGAGCACGCCTTTCGGGCAGGGGCGCCCTTACTCGCTGAGCCAGCTCGACGCGCAGCTCCGGGCGCATGATTTCCTGCGGGTCTCGCATGCCTCGGTGCTCTACCAGCCTCCTTCGACCCGGCGCTTCTGGATGAAGACCGCGCCGGTCTGGGAGCGGATCGGCCGCACGGTGCCGGCAGTGATGGCGGGCGGGGTGCTGATGGTGCGCGCCTCCAAGCGTTACCCGCCGCAGCGCAAGGGCATCGGCGAGAAAGTCCGCGTGCCGAGCCCGCTCGAGGTGCTGAGCCCGGTGCCCAGCAAGGAGCCGAAGCCGGTTTGACGCTGCGGGGCAGGGCGAAAGATTCGCCCAAGCCGCTGCAAGCGCACTCATCTCCCTAAGATTGTGACGCCGCTCGCACGTTTGCGCTAGCGTGACGCGTGATCAAAACCTGCGCTTTCGTGACGCATTATTTCCGGGGATCACGAAAAAGCGAGACATTCCATAGCCCTGTCTGCCGCAATGCCGCGCGGGGGCGGTCGGGAGCCGGAAAAGCTACGCTCCGCAGGTGGTTAAATGGCCGTTAGCATGTTGCGAGGTCCCCATCGCTCTGATAGATCGTCGGCGATTTCGACGCCCTGAGGGCATCAGGGCAGGGACAACGCCTCCGGACGCCGGATCACTTCCGTGCGTCGCGGGGGCCTCATATCGGAAGGGTGGACGTGTCTGAACCAGCTTCGATCTCCAGCGGCATCGCGGCGCGCTATGCCACGGCGGTCTTTGGGATCGCCAAAGAGGAAAAAGCGCTCGACAAGCTCGAGAGCGGTATCGACGATCTGTCCGCCGCACTCGGTGAAAGCGCTGAGCTGAAGGATCTGATCTCTTCGCCGGTCTACACCCGCGAAGCGCAGGGCAAGGCAATCATGGCAATCGCTGCGAAGATGGGCCTCGCGCCCGTGCTGACGAACACGCTGGGGCTGATGGCCTCCAAGCGTCGTCTCTTCGCGCTGCCGCAGCTGATCGCCCACCTGCGCGAGATGATCGCCGCAGAAAAGGGCGAGGTGACCGCCGAGGTGACCTCCGCCATCGAGCTGACCCCGGCTCAGGCGACCGAGCTTGCCGCGACTCTGAAGTCGCAGATCGGCTCGGACGTGAAGATCAAATCGACCGTGGATGAGAGCCTCATCGGCGGTCTCGTTGTTAAGGTGGGCTCGAAGATGGTCGACACGTCGATCCGCTCGAAGCTCAACTCCCTCCAGAATGCAATGAAAGAGGTCGGATAAATGGGTATCCAAGCAGCCGAGATTTCTGCGATCCTAAAGGAGCAGATCAAGAACTTCGGTCAGGAGGCCGAAGTCGCAGAAGTGGGTCGCGTGCTGTCCGTCGGTGACGGCATCGCGCGTGTCCACGGTCTCGACAGCGTGAAAGCCGGCGAGATGGTCGAATTCCCGGGCGGCATCATGGGTATGGCGCTGAACCTGGAAGCCGACAACGTCGGTGTGGTGATCTTCGGCTCCGACCGGGACATCAAGGAAGGCGACGTCGTCAAGCGCACCAACTCGATCGTGGACGTGCCGGCGGGCGAAGCCCTGCTTGGCCGCGTGGTCGACGGCCTCGGCAACCCGCTCGACGGCAAGGGCCCGATCGCAACCTCCGAGCGTCGCGTCGCCGACGTGAAGGCACCGGGCATCATCCCGCGTAAGTCGGTTCACGAGCCGATGGCAACCGGCCTCAAGTCGGTCGACGCAATGATCCCGATCGGCCGTGGCCAGCGCGAGCTGATCATTGGCGACCGCCAGACCGGCAAGACCGCGATCGCGCTCGACACCATCCTGAACCAGAAGTCCTACAACGACGCCGCCGGCGACGACGACAGCAAGAAGCTGTACTGCGTCTACGTGGCCGTCGGCCAGAAGCGCTCGACCGTTGCGCAGCTGGTGAAGCGTCTGGAAGCAACCGGCGCGATCGACTACTCGATCGTCGTGGCCGCAACCGCGTCCGACCCGGCTCCGATGCAGTACCTCGCGCCCTACACCGCGACCGCGATGGCAGAGTACTTCCGCGACAACGGCAAGCACGCGCTCATCATCTATGATGACCTGTCCAAGCAGGCCGTGTCCTACCGCCAGATGTCGCTGCTGCTGCGCCGCCCGCCGGGCCGTGAAGCGTACCCGGGCGACGTGTTCTACCTCCACTCGCGCCTCCTCGAGCGTTCGGCGAAGCTGAACGAGGATCACGGTGCCGGCTCGCTGACCGCGCTGCCGATCATCGAGACCCAGGGCGGCGACGTGTCGGCCTTCATCCCGACCAACGTGATCTCGATCACCGACGGCCAGATCTTCCTCGAGACCGAACTGTTCTTCCAGGGCATCCGCCCGGCCGTGAACACCGGTCTGTCGGTGTCGCGCGTGGGTTCGTCCGCTCAGACCAAGGCAATGTCCTCGGTTGCCGGCCCGGTGAAACTGTCGCTCGCGCAGTACCGCGAGATGGCGGCCTTCGCCCAGTTCGGTTCGGACCTCGATGCCTCGACCCAGAAGCTGCTGAACCGCGGTGCACGTCTGACCGAGCTGATGAAGCAGCCGCAGTACTCGCCGCTGACCAACGCCGAGATCGTCTGCATCATCTTCGCAGGCACCAACGGCTATCTGGACAACGTTCCGGTCAAGGAAGTCGGCAAGTACGAAGCTGCCCTGCTCGCGTTCCTGCGCGGCCAGCGCAAGGACATCCTCGAGTGGATCGAAAACGACGATCCGAAGATCAAGGGTGAACCCGCGGACAAGCTGAAGGCAGTGCTCGACGAATTCGCCGCGACCTACGCCTGAGCGCCCTGAAAGGACAGGATTATGCCTAGCCTCAAGGACCTCAAAAACCGCATCTCCTCGGTCAAATCGACCCGGAAGATCACCAAGGCCATGCAAATGGTGGCCGCCGCAAAACTGCGGCGGGCACAGGATGCGGCCGAGATGTCGCGGCCTTACACCGAGCGCTTCAACGCGCTGCTCGGTGGTCTGGCCGCGTCGGTGGGCGGTAGCGCAACGGCGCCGAAGCTGCTCTCGGGCACCGGGAAGGACGACGTGCATATGCTCGTCGTCATGACCGCCGAGCGTGGCCTTTGCGGGGGCTTCAACAGCTCCATCGTGAAGAAGGCGCGGACTCAAATCGAAACGCTCAAGGCGTCTGGCAAGACGGTGAAGATCCTCACCGTCGGCAAGAAGGGCCGTGAGCAGCTCAAGCGTGACTACGGCGACCTGTTCGTCGGTCACGTCGACCTGAGCGATGTGAAGAAGATCGGCTACGCCGACGCTCAGAACATCGCGAAGGACATCCTCGTTCGTTTCGACAACGAGGAATTCGACGTGGCGACCATCTTCTATTCGAAGTTCCAGTCGGTGATCTCTCAGGTTCCGACGGCCCAGCAGGTTATCCCGGCGCAATTCGACGCGCCCGAGGGAGACGCTGGCGGGTCCACGCTCTACGAATACGAGCCCGGCGAGGAAGCCATCCTTGCCGATCTCCTGCCCCGTGGTGTCGCAACCCAGATCTTCTCGGCTCTGCTGGAGAACGCGGCTTCGGAACAGGGGGCTCGGATGAGCGCCATGGACAACGCCACGCGCAACGCGGGCGAGATGATCGACAAGCTGACGATTGAGTACAACCGCTCGCGTCAGGCGGTCATCACCAACGAACTGATCGAAATCATCTCGGGCGCCGAGGCGCTCTAAGAACCGGAGACGATAAATGGCAAACGCAAAAGGCAAAGTGACCCAGGTCATCGGCGCCGTGGTCGACGTGAAGTTCGACGACCACCTGCCCGAGATTCTGAACGCGCTGACCACCGAAAACGACGGCAAGAAACTGGTTCTTGAAGTCGCCCAGCACCTGGGTGAGAACACCGTTCGCACCATCGCAATGGACGCCACCGAAGGTCTCGTCCGCGGCCAGGCCGTGGAAGACACCGGCGGCCCGATCTCGGTGCCGGTCGGCAACGCGACCCTCGGCCGCATCCTGAACGTCGTCGGCGAGCCCGTCGACGAGCAGGGCCCGGTGAACGCAGAAGAAACCCGCGCCATTCACCAGCCCGCCCCGCAGTTCGACGAACAGTCGACCGAGTCGGAAATCCTGGTGACCGGCATCAAGGTGATCGACCTGCTGGCTCCCTACTCGAAGGGCGGCAAGATCGGCCTGTTCGGCGGCGCCGGCGTGGGCAAGACCGTTCTCATCATGGAACTGATCAACAACATCGCAAAGGTGCACTCGGGCTACTCCGTGTTCGCCGGTGTTGGCGAGCGGACCCGTGAGGGCAACGACCTTTACCACGAGATGATCGAATCCAACGTTATCAAGCCCGACAATCTGTCGGAATCGCAGGTGGCACTGGTCTACGGTCAGATGAACGAACCGCCGGGAGCCCGTGCTCGCGTCGCCCTGACCGGCCTGACCCTGGCCGAGCAGTTCCGCGACCAGTCCGGCACCGACGTTCTGTTCTTCGTGGACAACATCTTCCGCTTCACGCAGGCCGGCTCCGAGGTGTCCGCACTTCTCGGCCGTATCCCCTCCGCTGTGGGCTACCAGCCGACGCTGGCAACCGACATGGGTGCGATGCAGGAACGCATCACCTCGACCAAGAACGGCTCGATCACCTCGATCCAGGCCGTTTACGTTCCCGCGGACGACCTTACCGACCCGGCACCGGCAACGACCTTCGCGCACCTCGACGCGACGACGGTTCTCAACCGTGCCATCTCGGAACTCGGCATCTACCCCGCCGTGGACCCGCTCGACAGCTCGTCGCGTCTGATGGACCCGGCCGTTGTCGGCCAGGAACACTACGACGTGGCCTTCGCCGTGCAGGGTATCCTCCAGCGCTACAAGTCGCTGCAGGACATCATCGCGATCCTCGGCATGGACGAACTGTCGGAAGAGGACAAGCTGACCGTGGCCCGCGCCCGGAAGATCCAGCGTTTCCTCAGCCAGCCGTTCGACGTTGCGAAGGTGTTCACCGGCTCCGACGGTGTGCAGGTTCCGCTCGAGGACACCATCTCGTCCTTCAAGGCCGTGGTGAACGGTGAGTACGACCACCTGCCGGAAGGCGCCTTCTACATGGTCGGCGGCATCGACGAGGTGCTCGCGAAAGCCGAGAAAATGGCGGCAGACGCAGCCTGAGACCAGCGGGGGGCCTCGCGCCCCCCAGTAACCGGAGGCCCAAATGGCTGAAACGATGCAATTCGACCTGGTGAGCCCCGAGCGCAACCTGATGTCGGCTGCCGTCACGGCAGTGCAGATTCCGGGCACCGAGGGCGATCTGACGGCCATGCCCAACCATGCGCCGATGATCACCACGCTGCGTCCGGGCATCCTCAAGGTCGAGACCGAGACCGGCACCCAGGAGTTCGTCGTCACCGGCGGCTTCGCCGAGATCGGCCAGTCGGTCAGCGTGCTGGCCGAGAAGGCTGTGCCGCATGGCGACATGGACCAGGCGACCTACGACGCGCTCGTGGAAGAAGCTGTCATGGCCTACAAGGCCGCGAAGGAAGCTGCTCCCGAGAACGAGCCGGGCCCCGTGGACGAGGCGGCAAAGCTGCTTCAGGACATGGTGGCGGTTGGCACGCACATCGGGCTCGACCCGAAAGCCGCCAACCTCAACTACTGAGCCTGGCGCTCGAGACAACGCAAGGGCCCCGCGCAAGCGGGGCCTTTTGCTTTTGGGCGACCCCAAGGGGTCGCGTGAGAGCGCAGCACCCTGCTGACAGGTGCTGTCGGCAGAGTCGGCTACTTCCGAGGAAGACTTTCACAGGAGCCCGCCATGACCCCGAACCTCATCCTTTTCTACGTCGCCGATCCCGCCGCTAGCGCCGCCTTCTACGAACGCCTGCTTGGCACCGCGCCCGAGGCTGTCTTTCCCGGCTACGCGGCGTTTTCCTTCGCGAATGGCCTCTCGCTCGGGCTCTGGTCCGAAACCGCGCAGGACTTCGTCTCCGGCGGTAGCGGACACCGTTCGGAACTGGCCATCATGGTGGCGGAGGATACCGAGGTCGACCGGATCCACGCGCGCTGGAGCGAGATGGGTGTCGAGATCGAACAGCCGCCGCTTGACGCTGTCTTTGGGCGTACCTTCGTGGCGCGCGATCCCGATGGTCATCGCATCCGCGTGTGCACCCCGGACGACTGAAGTCCTAGGTCATAGGAAACAATGGGAATTTCCCATTTTCTTTCACCGGCAGTTGCACAAGACTGCGCAGAGCGCGGATGAGGAAAGACCTTATGCGGAAATTGCGAGGCGCCTGGGTTGGTATCGACCAGGGCAGCGAGGACCTGTTTTCGGAATTCGAGACCGGCGGTTCCATGTGGACCGGTGCCGGCGAGCGTGAACGGCGGCGGCACGTGCGTTTTAACGAGCCTTTCGCGAGCCCGCCGAACGTTCAGGTGGTTCTGTCGCTCTGGGATATCGACAATGGCGGGAACATCCGTGCCGACCTCGGGGCCGAGAATGTCACGGAAACCGGGTTCGACATGGTGTTCCGCACATGGTCCGACACGCGCGTCGCGCGCGTGCGTCTTGGTTGGATGGCGATCGGGGAGGTGCGGGGCGAGGATGACTGGAGCATCGACTAGCCTGCCGCGGATCGCCCGGGCCCGTCAGCGGCCGTAGGCGGCCTGCCAGGCGATGTCGCGGATGTTGGCGCGGTGAAACCCGATGTCGGCAAGATCGCGGTCGCTGAAGGATTCCAATTCGCGCACGAGGCGGAAGTATTCTGCGCGGCGCGAACGGGCCAGCTTGAAGCGTTCGATCATGCGGGAAAGGGATCCGCGTTGCGAGTCAGCCGGAAAACTGTGGATGTCGGTCGTAGCCATGATGGCCTCCTGATTTCGTGATGGCGCTGACATCGGGATTTCCGGCCCGAGTCACAAGCCACGTCAGGAGAAGCCCGCCTTGCAGACTCTGCATGCCGGGAAAAAACCGTGGCGCGAGGCTCAGATAGGCTTTTCGAAGTAAACCCGGTCATAGCCCTTTTCGGTCACGCGTCCCGTCTCTCGGTAGCCGAGGCGGGGGTAGAGCACGAGATTCTCGGTCATCAGGGCATTGGTGTAGAGACGGATTCGCGCGTAGCCGCCGGCGCGGGACTGCGCGTCCGCAAAGTCCATCAGGGCCCGGCCGATGCCGTGTCCCTGCGCCCGAGGCGAGACGGCGATATTGTCGAGCAGCATCGCGTCGTCCTGAGGCAGCAGCACCAGCAGCGCGGCGACCGAACCGTCCAGCTCGGCCACATGGACGCGCTCCGCGGCGATCAGCGCCGCATAGTCGTCGAGCATCGGGCCGGGCTTCTGCCCCATGCGCGGGATGTAGGGGGAATAGGCGGTCTCGACGATCTCCTGGATCGCTTCAAGATCCGCGGGACGCGCCCGCCGGATCAGCGGCGGGCGCGAGGTCATCAGAGGATGCCTTCGTAGATCGGGCCGAGCACGTCGGTCTCGAACAGCGACGACACGGAGGTGCCGTTCCAGATGTTCAGGATCGCCTGCGCGAAGATCGGCGCAGTCGGCAGGATGCGGATGTTCGGCGCGGCGGCGACCGGGTCGGTGGCGGCGATCGAGTCGGTGATCACCAGCGACTTCATCACCGACTTGGTGACGCGCTCGACCGCGGGGCCCGACAGGACGCCGTGGGTGATGTAGGCGTGCACCTCGGTGGCGCCGTGGTCCATCAGCACCTCGGCGGCCTTGCACAGCGTGCCGGCGGTGTCGCAGATGTCGTCGACGATGATGCACTTCTTGCCGGTGACATCACCGATCACGGTCATCTCGGCGATCTCGCCCGGCTTCTCGCGGCGCTTGTCGACGATGGCAAGCGGCGCGTTGATCCGCTTGGCCAGCTCGCGGGCACGGGCCACGCCGCCGACGTCCGGCGAGATCACCATGACGTCCTGCAGCGAGTCCTTGAACTGGTGCTGGATGTCGAGCGCAAAGATCGGCGAGGCGTAGAGGTTGTCGACCGGGATGTCGAAGAAGCCCTGGATCTGCGCGGCGTGGAGATCCATGGTCAGCACCCGCTCGACGCCGGCCTCGTGGATCATGTTGGCGACCAGCTTCGAGGTGATCGGGGTGCGCGCCTTGGTTCGGCGGTCCTGGCGGGCATAGCCGAAGTAGGGGATCACGGCAGTGATGCGCGCGGCCGAGGAGCGGCGCAGCGCGTCGGCCATGATCAGCAGCTCCATCAGGTTGTCGTTCGCCGGGTTCGAGGTCGGCTGGAGGATGTACATGTCCTCGCCGCGGACGTTCTCGTAGACTTCGACGAAAATCTCCTGGTCGTTGAACCGCTCGACGCGGGCATCGACGAGTCCGACCGCGCCTCCGCGATAGAGCGACATGCGGCGGGCGATGGCGTTCGCCAACGGCTTGTTGGCATTACCCGCGATGAGCTTGGGTTCGATGACGGTGGGCATTTGAGGAGGCTCCGGCGTTACGGAATGACAGATTCGTGACGTTGCGGTCGCCTTAACACGCAGTTAGCGTGGGGCAAAGATACACGGAAGGGCATGTGACCCCATGGCACAAATCCAGTACTATTTTTCGATGTTGTCTCCCTTTGCCTATCTCGCGGGGCCGCGGTTCGAGGAGATCGCCGCGAAACACGGGGCTGAGGTGGTCTACAAACCCTTCGACATCACCGCCCTGTTTCCGCGCACCGGCGGCGCGCCTCTGGCGCAGCGCCATCAGTCGCGGATCGATTATCGCAACATGGACCTGCCACGTCAGGCGCGGAAGGTCGGCATGCCGCTGAACCTCAAGCCGATGTTCTGGCCGATGAACGCCGCGCCGTCTTCCTACGCGATCATTGCGGCGGCCAAGGCCGGGGGCGGCGATGTCGGCGGGCTGATCCACATGCTGCTTCGGAACTGCTGGGCCGAGGAAAAGGACATTTCCGAGGACGCGGTGATCAAGGCGGCGCTGGAGGAGAACGGCTTCGATCCGTCGCTGACCGATAGCGGTCTGCTGGTCGGGGCCGAGACCTATGCCGCCAACCTCGAGGAAGCGGTGGGCGCCGGGGTCTTCGGCTCGCCCTTCTGGATCACCGAGGATGGCGAGAAGTTCTGGGGGCAGGACCGGGTCGAGGATCTGGAGCTGCACCTGAGCGGCAAGCTCTGAGAAGAAGCTTCCACGGCAGGGTGGCGGCCCGGCGTTCGTCCGGGCCAAATCCCTCGAGATCTCTCAGCCTTTCTGACCGATCTTCGACTCGGTGCCCTTGCGGATCCGGTCGATGTTCTCGCGGTGGCGCCAGAAGATCAGCGCGGTCAGCAGCAGCGTCAGCGCGGTCATCTCGATCTGCCCGAAGAGCACCATCCAGAGGGTCGAGAGCAGCGCCGCCACCAGCGCACCCAGCGACGAGATGCGCGACATGGCCGCCGCGGCGAGCCAGGTGGCGCAGGTGATCAAACCAACCGGCCAGTGCAGCGCAAGGATGAGACCGATGAAGGTCGCCACGCCCTTGCCGCCCCGGAATTTCAGCCAGACCGGGAAGCAATGGCCGAGAAAGGCCGCCAGCCCCGCCAACTGCGCCGCGTCCTCGCCCGCCATCCAGCGCGCCAGCAGCACGGCCACCGCGCCCTTGGCCCCGTCGAGCAGCAGCGTGCCCGCCGCTGCCGCCTTGTTGCCGGTACGCAGCACGTTGGTCGCGCCGATATTGCCCGAGCCGATTGACCGCAGGTCGCCGAGGTTCATAGCCCGCGTCAGCAGCAGGCCGAAGGGGATCGAGCCGAGCAGATAGCCGAGCACCGCCCAGAGGATCAGCACGGGGACCGAAGAGGTGATCTCGGGCAGCATGTCAGGCGCTCCAGACGGGGGTTCCGGCGACGAGGGTCTGCAGCACCTTGCCCTGCAGCCGCGCCCCGTCAAAGGGGGTGTTCTTGGATTTCGACTGCAGCTTGAAGCGGTCGAGGACGAAGGGCTTGTCGGCGTCGAAGATCACCAGGTCGGCGGGCGCGCCCGCGCTCAGGCGGCCGCAGTCCAGCCCCAGCCGTTTCGCCGGGTTCAGTGACAGCCCGCGGAATAGCGTGGGCAAATCGACCTCTCCCGCGTGGTAGAGCCGCAGCAGCACCGGCAGCATGGTCTCGAGACCCACCGCGCCCGAGGCGGCCTCCTCGAAGGGCAGGCGCTTCGATTCCTCGTCCTGCGGCGTGTGGAACGAGCCGATCACGTCGATCAGCCCGGTGCGCAGCGCCTCGAGCACCGCCTGCCGATCATCCTCGGAGCGCAGCGGCGGCTTGACCTTGAAGAAGGTGCGGTAGTCGGCCACGTCCATCTCGTTCAGCGTCAGGTGATGCATCGAGATGCCCGCCGTCACGTCGAAGCCGTTGTTCTTTGCACGCTCCAGTGCCGGCAGGGCGCGGGCGGTGGTGATCTGGTCGGCGTGGTAGCGGACGCCGGTCATCTCGACGAGCGCGATGTCGCGGTCGAGCCCCATGCGCTCGGCCATCGGCGAGACTGCGGGCAGGCCGCGCAGCGAGGCGAATTTGCCCGAGCTGGCGGCGGCGCCCTTCGACAGGATCGGCTCCTGCGGGTGGCCCATGACCAGCGCGCCGAGCGAGCGGGCGTAGCCCATGGCGCGCGACAGCACCTTGGTGTCGGTCACGACGCGGTCGCAATCGGTGAAGGCCACGGCACCGGCGTCGAGCAGGAAGCCGAGCTCGGTCATCTCGCGGCCTTCACGGCCCTTGGTCAGCGCGGCCATGGGCAGCACGTTGACCGGCGCGGTCTCGTTGGCGCGGCGGCGGATGAACTCCAGCACTTCGGGCGTGTCGATCGCCGGCGAGGTGTCCGGGCGGGTCACCATGGTGGTCACGCCGCCGGCGGCGGCGGCCACCCCGGCGGTCTTGAAGCTTTCCTTGTGACGCTCGCCCGGCTCGCCCACCTTGACGCCGAGATCGACGATACCGGGTGCGATATGCGCGCCGTTCAGGTCCTGCGCCGCGGTCTGTCCCTGCAGCGTGGCGATCTCGTCGGCCGAGGTCACCACGGCCTTGATCCGGCCACCCGAGAGCAGCAGCGCACCCTCCGAGACGGTCCCGGCCTCGGGGTCGATCAGCCGGGCGTTGTAGAGCAGCGTGTCTTTCATTCGGTGCCTCCGGAAGGCGCAATCATGGGGGGCGGGGTCATGTTCAGGGCGGCGGAGGGGCGCATCATGCGGCCCTGAAGAAGGCGAAAAGGACGATCAGCACCAGCACGCCCAGCCCGAGCAGGGCATAGGTCAGCGCGCGGCTGCGCGGCGCGTCCTCGGTGGCCGCCGGGCGATCCATGCTGCCGCGGGCGGCGGCGCTGCGCAGCTTGCCGGCGCGGGCACCCGCGCCCTCGGCTTCCTTGAAGGTGCCGATCCAGCGCAGCGGGGTCGAGATGGCCAGGTCCTGCGAAGTGTGATCGAAGGCGGCACTCGGCAGGACCACCACGTGGCCCTTCAGCGCGTCGATGCGCGGTTTCATCTGGCGGAAGTCCTCGCCGCCGACCTGATAGGCCTCGGTGAGATAGGTCGAGAGCGGCATTTCCCCCAGATCGCGGATCGAGACCACGTCGATCCGCGAGGGCCGCAGCTTGCGCGCGCCGAGCGCGTATTGCAGCGGAAACTCCCCGGTGCCGGCCTGCACGGTGAAGCGCTCGACCGCCTCGGGTGGCAGGTCGAGGTGAAAGAGGCGAACTTCGCCGTCCACCGAGCCGTTGATGTGCATCTTGGTCATGACGCGCTCCGCTCAGACCGCCAGCTCGGTGGGCCGGGCCCGCAGGTTCCGGGCCAGCAGGTCCATGGCGGCCATGCGCACGGCGACCCCCATCTCGACCTGCTCCTGGATCACCGAGCGGTTGATGTCGTCGGCGATGGTGCCGTCGATCTCGACGCCGCGGTTCATCGGGCCGGGATGCATGACGATGGCGTCGGGCTTCGCATGGGCGAGCTTCTCCGCGTCCAGCCCCCAGCGGTGATAATACTCGCGCTCAGACGGGATGAAGCCACCGTCCATGCGCTCCTTCTGCAGCCGCAGCATCATCACCACGTCCACGTCCTTCAGCCCCTCGGCCATGTCGTCATAGACCTCGGCACCGAAGTCGGCGATGCCCGAGGGCATCAGAGTCGACGGGCCGACAAGGCGGATGCGGTTCTCCATCTTGTGCAGCAGCAGCAGGTTCGAGCGCGCGACGCGCGAATGCGCGATGTCGCCGCAGATCGCGATGTTGAGCCGGTGCAGGCGGCCCTTGGCGCGGCGGATGGTCAGCGCGTCGAGCAGCGCCTGCGTCGGGTGTTCGTGCTTGCCGTCACCGGCGTTGATCACCGCGCAGTTCACCTTCTGCGCCAGCAGGTCGACCGCGCCGGAGTGCGGGTGACGCACCACCAGCAGGTCGGGGTGCATGGCGTTCAGTGTCAGCGCCGTGTCGATCAGCGTCTCGCCCTTCTTGATCGAGCTGGCCTGCATCGACATGTTCATCACGTCCGCCCCGAGCCGCTTGCCCGCCAGCTCGAAACTGGACTGCGTGCGGGTGGAGTTCTCGAAGAACATGTTGATCTGGGTCAGCCCGGCCAGCGCATTGGCGTGCTTGTCGCGGGCGCGCGACAGGGTCACGTAACGCTCGGCAAGGTCGAGCAGCGTGGTGATCTCGTCGGGACGAAGGGGCTCGATGCCCAGAAGGTGGCGCTGGTCGAAACGCATGGAACGGCTCCCCTGAAGTTGCCGCGGTTATAGGAACGCGGGGCCCGCGCGACAAGTGGTCGCGAATGTGCGGCAAATGCCCGCTCTCATGTCATTATGCCCGGTTCGGGCGCAGAGTTTAAGGCGCGGTTTCAGGGCGCTTCCAGCAGGGTCACCGTGGTGTCGCCATAGCGGCGGCTGTCGAGCATGGTGAAGCCCTCGGGCGCCTCCTGCGGGCCGCTTTCCTCCCAGACGATCAGCGCCTCGGGGGCGAGCCAGCCCTGCGTGTGCGCCGCCGCCAGCGCCTTGGCGCCGAGATTCAGCCCGTAGGGCGGGTCGAGAAAGACCAGCGTCGCGGGTGCCTCTGCGGGCGGCAGGCGGGTTGCGTTGCAAGATAGCGTCCGGGCGCGGTCCGCGCAGGCGAGCAGCCGGATGTTCTGCTTGATGAGCTTCTGCGCCACCCGGCCGTCATCGACGAAGGTCGCCGAGGCGGCCCCGCGCGACAGCGCCTCCAGCCCCAGCGCGCCGGTGCCGGCGAAGAGGTCGAGCACCACGGCCCCCTCGAAGGGCTCGCCGAAGCGTCCGCCGCCCAGCATGTTGAACAGGCTTTCGCGCACCCGGTCGGTGGTCGGGCGCAGATGCGCGCCCGGATCGCCCTTGCCGACGGCGGTGAGCGCGCGGCCGCGCCAGTCTCCGGCGATGATCCTCATGCCTTCAGCAACGCCTTGAGATCGCTTCCCGTATCGGCAACCACCTCGGGGTCGGCGCTCTTGCCCGCCTCGATCAGCCGCTTGCCCACCATGTAGGCGCGCGGATCGTTCATCGCGTCGAGGGCGATGAGCTGGCCCTCGCGGTAATACCAGTGCGAGACAGGCCCGGCGCCGCCACCCCGCACCACGACCTTGTCGTAACCCGCGTTCAGCCCGGCGATCTGCAGCTTCACATCGTACTGGTCGGACCAGAACCACGGCTTCGGTTGGTAGGGCATCTCGGCGCCCATGATGTTGTCCGCCACCGCCTCGGCCTGATCGATGGCATTGCCGACGCTTTCCAGCCGCAGCTGTGCCTCGCCCAGCGGGAAGGAGGCGCAATCGCCCGCCGCCCAGACATGCGGGGCGGAGCAGCGGCCCATGGCGTCTGTGCGGATGCCGTTCTCGATCTCGATCCCGGCGGCCTCGGCGACCGAGGTCTCGGGCAGGATGCCGACGCCGACGATGACGAAATCGACCGGCAGGGTCGTGCCGTCGGTCAGCTCCGCTGCGGTCACCTTGCCGTCCTCGCCCACCAGCCTGCCGAGGCCGACGCCCTCGCGCAGGTCGACGCCGTGGCCCTTGTGCAGGGCGCGGAACCAGTCCGAGGTCTCGGGGGCGGCGACGCGCTGCAGGATGCGCTCGGCCATCTCTACCAAGGTCACCTGCAGGCCGAGTTTGGAGGCCACCGCCGCGGCCTCGAGCCCGATGTAGCCGCCGCCGACGATCAGCACGCGGGCGCCTTCGGTAAAGCGGGCTCGCATGGCGTCTACGTCGGCGATGCCGCGCACCACGCAGACGCCGTCGAGGTCACCGCCGATTGCGGCGGGCAGGCGGCGCGGCGCGGAGCCGGTGCAGAAGACCAGGTCGTCATAGGCGATCTCGCGGCCCCCGGCGATGACGTGCCGCGCCTCGGTGTCGACCGAGACGGCGGGCTCGCCCAGCATCAGGGTGATGTTCTGCTCGTCGTAATAGGCGCGCGGGCGCAGGTAGAGACGGTCCTTCTGCATCTCGCCCAGCAGATAGGCCTTGGAGAGCGGCGGGCGTTGGTAGGGCGGCTCGGCCTCGGCGCCGATCACGGTGATCTTGCCCTCGAACCCCTTGCCGCGCAGGCGGGCCACCAGAGAAGCCGCGGCCTGCCCCGCGCCGATCACAACAACATGCCCCATGCCTGGCCTCTTTCCACTTTCCCGGGTTTTGCGCGAAACCTATATCTTGCCGGGTTGGAAACGCAAATGATGGAGAGACTGCATGGCGCTATCCGCTGGAGACCGACTGCCCGAGGCGACGCTGCTGACCATGGGCGAGGCTGGCCCCGAACAGGTGTCGCTGGGCGAGAAGCTGGCGGGCCGCAAGGTGGTGATCTTCGCACTGCCCGGGGCCTTCACTCCGACCTGCTCGTCGGCACATGTGCCGAGCTTCATGCGCACCAAGGAGGGTTTCGGCGCCAAGGGCGTGGACGAGATCATCTGCATCTCGGTCAATGACCCCTTCGTGATGAAAGCCTGGGGCGAGGCGACGGGCGCTGCCGAAGCCGGGCTGACGATGCTGGCCGACGCCGAGTGCGCCTTCACTTCGGCCATCGGCATGGAGTTCACCGCCGAGCCGGCCGGGCTGATCCGCCGCTCGAAGCGCTACGCGATGTATGTCGAGGATGGCACCGTGAAGGTCTTCCACGAGGAAACCGGGCGCGGCACCTGCGAGATCTCGGGCGGCGAGGCGCTGCTGGCGGCGATCTGAGCGAAACGGCATCCGGCGGCGCGGGTGGCGTCGCCGGATTTGCGTATTTGGAAAGAGAAGAAGGGCGAGAGGTGCGTCTTCTCTTTCCAAATACGCATGGTGAGACGAGGCCGGACGCGCGCGGTTCCGGGCAGGGCGCGGCGCCGGGACATGCGCTGCCGCGCTGCCCGTCAAGGTTGCCTTGGGGCGAAGGGGGGAGGCGGGAGGGGAGGCCCCTCCTGCCGGCGCGGGGCTCAGAGCGAGTCGAGCTTGCGCGCGAGCTTGGCGTCGAGTGCGCTGAGCCCACCCACGTCATGGGTGGTCAGGCAGACCTCCACCGTCTTGTAGACATTGCGCCAGTCGGGGTGGTGATTCCACTTCTCGGCCCAGAGCGCGGCGCGGGTCATCCAGCCAAAGGCCTCGGTGAAATCGGCGAATTCGAAGGTCTTGCAGAGGCTGTCCTCGGCCTTGTTCATCGACCATCCGTTCTCGAGCAGCGGGGCGAGCATGGTCGCGCGGCCGGTGTCGGAGAGTTTCTCTGTCATTGGGTGTCCTTCCCGTGGTCTTTCCGGAACGGCCCGTAGGCGGTGAGCACCTCGATGTCCTCGTCCACGGCCCGTGCCTCGGCCTCCAGATAGTGCGCCACGGCGCGGGCAAACCCCTTGTCGGGAAACCAATGCAGAGAATGCGTCGGATTGGGCAGGTATCCGCGCGCCAGCTTGTGCTCGCCCTGTGCGCCGGCCTCGACGCGCGACAAGTCATGGGCGATGGCAAAATCGATGGCCTGATAATAGCACGCCTCGAAATGCAGGCAGGGGTGATCCTCGGTGCAGCCCCAGTAGCGGCCGAAAAGCGCGTCGCGGCCGATGAAGTTGAGCGCGCCGGCCACCGGCCGCCCCTCGCGCTCGCAGATCACCAGCGCCACGTCCCCGCGCATGGTCTCGTGCAGCTCGTCGAAGAAGGCGCGGGTGAGGTAGGGCGTGCCCCATTTGCGGCTGCCGGTGTCCTGGTAGAAGGTCCAGAAGGCGTCCCAGTGCTCGGGCGCGATCTCGTCGCCGGTGAGCATGCGGATCGTGCCGCCGAAGTCCTGCGCCCGGGCGCGCTCCTTGCGGATCGCCTTGCGCTTGCGCGAACTGAGATCGGCGAGGAAGCCGTCGAAATCGGCGTAGCCCCGGTTCAGCCAGTGAAACTGCTGGGTGACGCGGCGCAGCAGCCCCATGCGTTCTCCGGCAATGGCCTCGCCCTCGGTGCAGAAGGTGATGTGCAGCGAGCTGAGATCGTTCTCGGCGGTGAGCTGCACCGCGCCCTGAACCAGCGCCATCATGCCCTCGGCCTCGTGGCCGGGGCGGGTCAGGAAGCGCCGTCCGGTGGCGGGGGTGAAGGGGACAGCGACCTGCAGCTTGGGGTAGTAGCGCCCGCCTGCCTGCTCGTAGGCATGGGCGAAGCTGTGGTCGAAGATGTACTCGCCCTGGCTGTGGCCCTTGGCGTAGAGCGGCGCGACCGCGATGATCCGTCCCGCCTTTTCCGCCACCAGGTAGCGCGGGTCCCATCCGGTGCCGCGCCCGACCGAGCCGGAGCGCTCCAGCGCGCGCAGGAAGCGCCAGGTGGTGAAGGGATCGTCCGCGCGTCCTCCCTGCGCCGCCTCGGGGCAGGCGCAGGCGTCCCAGTCGCTTTCGGGGATCTGATCCAGAGTGGTCAGCACGTTGACGGCTATTGTGTCGCCCGACGGCGGGTCGGACGCCGGAGCGGGGCTCTGATCGGTCATATGGTGATCTCGGCGCTGGGCATCATCAGGGCACTATCTGACCCCGGCGGGGCCGGGATCAAGACACGCTCATGCGAGATACTGCTCGAAGGTCACGTTCTGGGCCAGCTTGCGGGCCTGTGCCTCCTGCTCGGGCGTACGGATGGTCCAGCACAGGATTGCGGCGCCGGCGTCCTTCAGCTCGGCGATACGGGACGTGCCGAGGTCCTTCCAGTTGTGCGAGACGAAGCAGGCACCGGTGCGCGCATAATCGGGGATGCCGCGCAATTCCTCGAGCCGCCAGCCGGGCACGCCGGGCCAGTTCTCGGCGGCATAGGCTTCGGTGGTCAGCCCGCGCGGCACCTTCGGCGCGAGCCGGGCCATGCGGGCGACCGCATGCGGATTGAAGGACATCACGGCGACCGGTCCCCCGTAGCCGCGCAGCGCATCGGCCGTCGCCTGCTCCAGCGGGCCCACCTCCGGGCCGAGCGCGCCGTCCTGATCCTTGATCTCGATGAGCAGGGGCACGCGGCCCGCGACCAGGTCCAGCACCTCGGAGAGAGTCGGAATGCCCTCGTCAGCGCCCTTGAGCTTCAGTGCGGAAAGCTCGGCGGCGTCGCGCGCGCCGAGCAGTCCGCGCGCGCCGGTCAGCCGTTCCAGCCGCTCGTCGTGAAAGACCATGGCCACCCCGTCCGAGGACAGCTGCAGGTCGATCTCTATGCCGTAGCCCGCGCTGATCGCGGCGGTGATGGCGGCGCGGGAATTCTCGGGGCGGCCCGCCGCCACATCGTGCAGGGCACGATGCGCGATGGGACGCTCGAGAAAGGCGGCGGGCAGCCCGGCCATCAGGCGAGCTCGAAGATCGCTTCGATCTCGACAGCAACGCCCATCGGCAGCGAAGCGGCCGACACCGCGGAGCGCGCGTGCTTGCCGGCGTTGCCGAAGATGGCGACCATCAGGTCCGAGGCACCGTTGATCACCTTGGGTTGGTCGGTGAATTCGGGGGTGGAGTTCACGAAGCCCACCAGTTTGACCACGCGCTTGAGCTTCGACAGATCGCCGCCGCAGGCCGCCTTGGCCTGGGCGATGAGCGCCAGCGCACAGCGCTGGGCGGCCTTGGCGCCGGCCTCGACATCCAGCGAGTCACCGAGCTTGCCGGTGATCAGCCCGTTCTGGTCCATGCTGATCTGGCCCGAAACGTAGAGCATGGCACCGCTCTGCACGTAGGGGACGTAGTTCGCGGCGGGGGCGGGGGCGTCGGGCAGGGTCAGGCCGAGCTCTTCAAGGCGGGCGGTGATGTCGGTCATGGGGGCCTCCTTTGGGTTTGCGCGGACGCTAGACCTGGGCGGCGGCAAAGAAAAGGGGCCGCGCCCCTGTAGGACGCGGCCCCCGATCAAAAGTTTGACGCAGGGTTACTCGCGGAACGCCTTGGTGAAGTAGTCGGTGAAGGGTTTCACCAGATAGGCGAGCGGCGTGCGGTCGGCGGTGCGCAGGAAGGCCTCCACCGGCATGCCCGGCACAAGAGTGGACCCCTCGGGCAGACGTTCGATCTGACCCTCGTCGAGCATGATCTCGGCACGGTAGAAGCTGGCTGAGGTGTTCTCATCGGTAAACGCATCGGCCGAGATCTGGGTCACGGTGCCGAAGGTTTCCGGCGTGCGGCGCTGGTCGAGGGCGGAGAAGCGCAGCGTTACCTCCTGACCGACGTGCACCTGGTCGATGTGAATCGTCGGGATCTGCGCGGTGATCACCAGCGGACGATCCTGAGGAATCAGGTAGAGCACCGGATCGGCCGCCCGGATCACCGAGCGCGGGGCAAAGACGGTCAGGCCGTAGACGATGCCGCTGACCGGCGCGGTGATCTCCATTCGCTTGAGCTTCTCAAGCAGGGCCGAGCGTTGCTCTGCCAGCTCGCGCTCACGGTACTGCATGTCGCGCAGCTGCGTGATCGCCTCCTCGCGGCGGCTGGTCGCGAGCTTCAGGATCTCGATGTCGATCTCGGTTGTCCGGCCCTCGGCCTCGGCCTTCTGGGCGGTGAGATCACCGACCTCGCCGGAGAGCCGGGCTTCCTCGCGCTGCAGGGCGAGCACCCGGCTGGCTTGCGCGAGGCCGCGTTCGAGCAGCGATTGCTGGTCGGTGAGTTCCTTCTCGATGAGCGCGAGCTGGCTTTTCAGCGCGGTCTGCTGAGCATCGATTCCCTCGACCTGGTTGACGATCTGGTCGCGGCGCTTGGCCAGTTGATCGCTTTCCTGATGAAGCGAGTCGAGCCGGGCGAAGAACAGGTTGCGCTGACCTTCGATAAGGTCTTCGACCTCGTCGTCGTATTCGGCCACCTTGATCAGGGTCTCGTCGAACGCCAGCTCGTCGGCATTGTCGCGTTCCGCCTGGAGACGGGCGCGGCGGGCGACCAGTTCGAAATACTGCCCCTCGACGATGTTCAGCTCGGACTGCAGCAGCGTCGGGTCGAGTTTGACCAGAACCTGGCCTTCCTCGACGGTGTCGCCCTCGTCGACCAGAATCTCCTGAACCACGCCGCCATCCGGGTGTTGCACGACCTGGCGGTTGCGCTCGACCTGGATCTGGCCACTGGCAACGATGGCGCCGGAGATGTTGGTGGTCGCCGCCCAGGTGCCGAAGCCACCGACCAGGATAAGCAGGGCAACAAGGCCCAGTGTGAGCGGTTTGTTTAGCGGGAAGCGCTTGTCGGTTTCCTGCGACATCAGCGGACACCTCCGGGCCCGGCGTGCCGGGTGATCTGTTCGTGGTTCTTGACCTGCGAGCGCAGCACTTCTTCCTTGGGACCGAAGGCCACGCGGGCGCCATGCTCGAGCATGAGCAGCATGTCGCATTCGCGGATCGCGGCAGGGCGGTGCGCCATGATGATCACCGACTTGCCCTCTTCCTTGAGGCGGCGGATCGCGGCGTTCACCGCCTCGCTGCCTTCGTTGTCGAGGTTGGAGTTCGGCTCGTCGAGCACCAGGATGACGGGATCGCCGTACATGGCGCGGGCAAGGCCGACGCGTTGCATCTGCCCGCCCGAAAGCCGCCCGCCGGTGGCGGTGACGCGGGTGTCGTAGCCCTTGGGCAGCTTGAGGATCATCTCGTGGGCGTCGGCCTTCTTGGCCGCCTCCACGATCTTGTCGGGGTCGGGGTTTTCCGAGAGGCGGGCGATGTTCTCGGCGATCGTGCCGTCGAACAGGCTGACCCGCTGCGGCAGGTACCCGATATGCTTGCCGAGATCCTCGTCGTATTGGTCGAGCGTCGCGCCATCGAGGCGGATGCGCCCGCCGGCGGGGCGCCAGACCCCGGTGATCGCCCGCGCCAGCGTCGACTTGCCGGCCCCCGAGGAGCCGATCACGCCGATCGCGTGGCCGGGTTGCAGATCGAAGGACACCAGGCGCAGCGAGGCCTGCTGTTCCCCCGGCGGCACGACCGTGAGCTGCTGCACTTCGAGCAGGGCGCGCGGCTTGGGCAGGGCGGTCCGGGCCGGTTCGCGGGGCATTTCGCCAAGCAGCTCCGACAGATTCTCCCAGCCCTTGCGGGCGCGGGTCACCAGCGGCCATTGCCCGATGGCAAGCTCGATCGGGGCGAGCGCACGGCCCATCAGGATCGAGCCGGCGATCATCGCACCGGCGGTCAGCTCGTTCTGCAGCACGAGATAGGCCCCGAGGCCCAGCATCGCGGACTGCAGCAGCATGCGGAAGCTCTTGGTCATCGTGGTGAAGGTGCCGACCAGGTCATTGGTCGAGATCTGCCCGCTCAGCGCCTCGGAGCGCGCCTTGTCCCAGCGCGAGAAGGCGGCACCGCGCATGCCCATGGCCTGCACGGTCTCGGCATCGAGGCGGATCTGCTCGGAGGTCTGCTCGGCGATCAGCACGGCACGGTTCGACTTGAGCGTCGGGGTGCGGCTGAGGGTCTGGTTGAGCAGGGTGATCACCACCAGTACCAGGCCGCCACAGATGGCCAGGATGCCGAGCCAGGGGTGGAAGACGAAGATGGCGGCGATGAAGAAGGGCGTCCAGGGGATGTCGAAGAGCGCCATCAGCACTGGCGAGCCGACGAAGCGCTGCACGGCTTCCAGGTCCTTCAGGCCGGTGGCGGCCAGCTCGTCCATCTTGACGGCGGAGCGGCGGATCACCGCGTCGAAGACCCGCATGTCGAGAGCCGCCTGGAAGCGGGCCGCGACGCGGGCCATGACCCGGCCGCGAGCGTAATCGAGCACGCCCATCATGCCGTAAAGGAAGACGACCAGCGCGGTGAGCGCCAGCAGCGTCGCCTCGGACCTCGAGCCGAGCACACGGTCGTAGACCTGCAGCATGTAGAGCGGTCCGGTGAGCATCAGCAAGTTGACAAAGAAACTGAATACGCCGACGAACCAATAGTAGGGTCGGCTTTGCTTGCGGGCAGCTGCAAGTTCGTCTGCCCCGGCGGCTTTAACTCTGTTCTGCATGAGCGCTATTTCGCTCTCCAATTGTGAAGATCTCGTCTGCGGTGCAGACTCGAATTATTTTCATGTCACACTCCGGGCAACCGGTCGTCGCAAGGTGCATGGACACTTGGGCCCTGCGGCGTTTGCAATTAGGTAGATCTTGTACATCAAGATCGGATTTTTCCTAATGACAATTCCCCGATTGTTCATCTGTGTGGCTGTTTTCCGTTCTTTTGCGAGCCTGGTTCTTATCACGGGGCTGGCTGCCTGCGCGACACCCGGACCGGGCGAAATGCGCGACGGCATCTACGATCCGCAAGAACCCGCCAATCGTCGCGTACATGCTTTCAACAAGAGGATTTATTCCCGCCTATCGGGTGGCGATGAGCCCGGATTCATCGAATCTTTGCCGAATCCGGTGAAAAACGGGGTGGTCAATTTCTCCGATACGGTGGCCTTGCCACAGACCGTGGTGAATCAGTTGTTGCAGGGGCGGCTGCTGCGCGCATCGCGCAACACGCTGCGCTTTTCGGTCAACGCGACGCTCGGCCTCGCCGGTCTGATCGATGTGGCCAGCCCGATGGGCCTGCCGCAGGATCGCAGCAATTTCGGCGAAACCCTCTACGTCTGGGGCCTGCCGGAGGGCGGCTACATGGAATTGCCGGTGCTCGGCCCGTCGACCGAGCGCGAGACGGTGGGGATCTTCGTCGACTTCTTCACTGATCCCTTCGCCCATGTTCTGCCCTCGCCGCAGCGCTACGTGCGCTATGGCGCACGGCTCGGGGAACTGGCGATCAAGCGCAGCGACTATGGCGACGCGCTCGACGCGGTGATGCTGGGCAGCGCCGACAGCTATGCGCAGGCGCGGGTGATCTGGCTCGAGAAACGCCGGCACGAGCTTGGTGACGACAGCATTGAAGGTGCGGGGTTCATCGACCCCGAGAGTTTGGACACGGAGGGATTCTGATGGCGCATTTCACCAACAGGCGCGGCTTTCTTGTCGGAGCGCTGGGCGCGGTGGCGCTGGGCACCTTGCCGGGGGTGGCGCTGGCGGCCAGCGCGGCGCAGGCAGAGCGGCTCGTTCAGGGGTTGGTCGGCGACGTCAACGCGGTGATCGCCTCGGGGGCCTCCGAGGCGGCGATGATCGCCGAGTTCGAGCGCATCTTCGCGCGCTACGGCGACATGCCCTATATCGCCGCTTACGTGATGGGCGCGGATGGCCGTCGCGCCAGCGGCCCGCAGAAGAAGGCCTTCACGGCCGCCTTCCAGGGCTATGCCGCGCGCAAGTACGGCAAGCAGTTCCGCAAGTTCATCGGCGGCCAAATCCGGGTGGAGGGCACGCAGAAAGTGAAGAACGCCTACCAAGTTGCCACAACGGCGGACCTGCGCGGGCAGGCGCCTTTCGAGGTGACCTTCTTCGTCGGCGAGAAATCCGGCCGCTTCTACAACATGTACGTAGAGGGCGTGAACATGCTGCTGACCGAGCGGACCGAGATCGGCGCCATGCTCGACCGTCGCCGCGGCGATATCGACGCGATGATTGCCGACCTTCGACGCGCGGGCTGAGTCGCTTAGTCGCCCCCTGGCCCATTGCCGGGTCGGGGGCGCCGTTCAAGGCCGCGCAGCGGCAGGATTTGCGCGAAGGTGAGACGCGCCGCCCCGCTACGGTACTCCGGCATCCGCAAGATTTGCCGGATACCGGAAATCAGGGCGCGGCGCGGTTCTTCTGCCGCGGGGTAGAGAGAGACGCGGATCTGCCCGTTCCGGGCGATCAGCGACACGCTGCGGGGCGGGGGGCCCTCTGCGCAGGGGTCGGCAGCTTCGCGGACCCGATTCGCGGTGCCATGGCCCGGGGGATGATCCCTCGGGAGTCGGTCCATCGGATGGTCTGCTGGGGACTGATCCATCGGCCGGAATCCGTCGAATTCGATGCGCTCGACATGCATGGCTTGCATCCTTCTGCTGCAAGGCGCCTCTTGGGCGCGACGGGACTTCGGACAGGATGCGCCAGAGAGATTAAGCAAGCGTGTCAGGATCCTGCCAAGTGTCTGAAGGGCTGCATCTCTGCGGCAATTTTTCACCGGTAATGTTCTTGAACCGTTCAGGGCCTGCGCCCATCTCTATCCCGAGGCCCGATACCGCCCCGTGCTGCCTGGCAGGCGTGGCAAATCCCAGACGGGCGCTTGTGGAAGGAGAGACGTGATGAACTTGGAGAAGTTCACTGAAAGGTCGCGTGGGTTCATTCAGGCCGCGCAGACCATCGCCATGCGGGAAGGCCATCAGCGGCTGGTTCCCGAACATCTGCTGAAGGCCCTGATGGATGATGACCAGGGGCTGGCCAGCAACCTGATCACCCGGGCTGGCGGTGCGCCGCAGCGGGTGGTGGAAACCCTCGATCAGAAACTCGCGAAACAGCCGAAGGTCTCGGGCGACGCCGGTCAGGTGTATCTCGACTCGGCCACCGGGCGGGTGCTCGACGAGGCCGAGAAGATCGCGAAGAAGGCGGGCGACAGCTTTGTTCCCGTCGAGCGTGTCCTCATGGCCCTCGCCATCGAGCGCAGCGGCGCCAAGGAGGCGCTGGAGGCTGGCGCGGTCACGCCGCAGAAGCTGAACGAGGCGATCAACGACATTCGCAAGGGCCGTACGGCGGACAGCGCCAATGCCGAAGAGGGGTATGACGCCCTCAAGAAGTATGCGCGCGACCTGACCGAGGCCGCCGAACAGGGCAAGATCGACCCGATCATTGGCCGCGACGACGAGATCCGCCGCTCGATGCAGGTGCTTTCGCGCCGCACCAAGAACAACCCGGTGCTGATCGGTGAGCCCGGCGTGGGTAAAACGGCGATTGCCGAAGGTCTTGCGCTGCGCATCGTCAATGGCGACGTGCCCGAAAGCCTGCGCAACAAGCGGCTGATGGCGCTCGACATGGGGGCGCTGATCGCGGGTGCTAAATATCGCGGCGAGTTCGAAGAGCGGCTGAAGGCCATCCTGAAGGAGATCGAGACCGCCGCTGGCGAGATCATCCTCTTCATCGACGAGATGCACACGCTTGTCGGCGCAGGCAAGGCAGACGGGGCGATGGATGCCTCGAACCTGCTGAAACCGGCATTGGCCCGCGGCGAGCTGCACTGCGTCGGTGCCACCACGCTCGACGAGTACCGCAAGCACGTGGAAAAGGACCCGGCCCTCGCACGGCGCTTCCAGCCGGTGATGGTGCAGGAGCCGACGGTTGAGGACACGATCTCGATCCTGCGCGGCATCAAGGAGAAATACGAGCTGCACCACGGCGTGCGGATCTCGGACTCTGCCCTCGTCGCCGCGGCGACGCTCTCGCACCGTTACATCACCGACCGCTTCCTGCCCGACAAGGCGATCGACCTCATGGATGAGGCCGCCTCCCGCCTGCGCATGGAAGTGGACAGCAAGCCCGAAGAGCTCGACCAGATCGACCGCAACATCCTGCAGATGCAGATCGAGGTCGAGGCGCTGAAGCTCGAGGATGACCAGGCGTCCAAGGACCGGCTCGAGAAGCTCGAGAAGGAGTTGGCCGAGCAGGAAGAGCGCTCTGCCGAGATGACCGCCAAATGGCAGGCGGAGCGCGACAAGCTTGCCTCGGCGCGGGACATCAAGGAACAGCTCGACCGGCTGCGCGCCGATCTCGAGATCGCCAAGCGCGAAGGCAACTTCGCCAAGGCCGGTGAGCTGCAATACGGCAAGATCCCCGAACTTGAGCAGCAGCTCGAGCAGGCGGAGAACGCCGAGAGCGACGTCATGGTCGAAGAGGCGGTGCGTCCAGAGCAGATCGCCGAGGTGGTCGAGCGCTGGACGGGCATCCCGACCTCGAAAATGCTCGAAGGCGAGCGCGAGAAGCTGTTGCGCATGGAAGACGGCCTGCACAAGCGGGTCATCGGCCAGAACCAGGCGGTGCGCGCCGTGGCCAACGCGGTTCGGCGGGCGCGTGCGGGTCTCAACGACGAGAACCGTCCGCTGGGCTCGTTCCTGTTCCTCGGGCCGACCGGTGTGGGTAAGACCGAGCTGACCAAGGCGGTGGCCGAGTTCCTCTTCGACGACGACAGCGCGATGGTTCGCATCGACATGTCCGAGTTCATGGAGAAACACGCGGTCGCCCGTCTGATCGGCGCGCCTCCGGGCTACGTCGGCTATGACGAGGGCGGCGTGCTGACCGAGGCCGTTCGGCGGCGCCCCTATCAGGTGGTGCTGTTCGACGAGGTCGAGAAGGCGCACCCGGATGTGTTCAACGTGCTGCTGCAGGTGCTCGACGACGGCGTGCTGACCGATGGTCAGGGCCGCACCGTGGACTTCAAGCAGACGCTGATCGTGCTGACCTCGAACCTTGGGTCGCAGGCGCTGAGCCAGTTGCCCGAGGGGGCCGACAGCGCCGCCGCCAAGCGCGACGTGATGGATGCGGTTCGGGCGCACTTCCGCCCCGAGTTCCTCAACCGTCTCGACGAGACGATCATCTTCGATCGGCTCAAGCGCGAGGACATGGACGGCATCGTCGAGATCCAGCTCTCGCGGCTGCTCAAGCGTCTGGCGAACCGCAAGGTCACGCTCACGCTCGATGCGGACGCCAAGAAGTGGCTGGCCGAGGAAGGCTATGATCCGGTCTTCGGGGCGCGTCCGCTGAAGCGGGTGATCCAGCGCGCGTTGCAGGATCCGCTGGCCGAGATGATCCTCGGCGGCGACATCCACGACGGCGACACGGTGCCCGTGAGTGCCGGGACCGAGGGGCTGATCATCGGCGACCGGATCGGCGCCAGCAACCGGCCCCGCCCGGACGACGCCGTGGTGCACTGAACGGGACTCTATATATAAAGTGACCGAAGGCCCGCCGTTCCGGCGGGCCTTCTCCGTTTCTGGCTGGCAAGCAGACCTGAGGGGATGTGAGGGGGCGCGACGCTGGCTGCCGCGCCCCCTCGCTGATGCCACCGGCGCCGGCGGGGATATGCCGGCGCTGCAAGGGGGATTACTGCGGCATCAGAACGCCATCGATGACGTGGATCACGCCGTTGGAGGCTTCGATATCGGGCTGGGTCACGTTGACACCGCCCACGGTCACCCCGCCCTCGGTCATGATCTCGAGGCTCTCGCCCTGAACCGTCTCGGCCATCATGCCGTTCGTCAGGTCGGAGGACATCACCTTGCCCGGCACCACGTGGTAGGTGAGGATCGAGGTCAGCTGGTCCTTGTTCTCGGGCAACAGCAGCGTGTCGACGGTTCCCTCGGGCAGCGCGCCGAAGGCGTCGTCGGTGGGAGCGAAGACGGTGAATGGGCCCTCGCCGGTCAGCGTGTCGACCAGTCCTGCGGCCTCGGCCGCGGCGAGCAGGGTCGAGAAGCTGCCGGCCTCCTGCGCGGTCTCCACGATGTTCTTCTCCATATGATGGTCGGCCAGAGCCGGGCTGGCGATAAGGGCTGCGGCGGTGCTCAGGGCGATGGACGTCATGCGGATCATTTCGAAGTGCTCCTTCATCAGGTGAATGTAGAAGGGGATACGGGGGCGTTTCGGCCACGGATCAGGCTGAAATACCCGTGAGCAGAGCTTGCCCGACGCGAAAGCGGAGCTAACGGGAGAGCGCAGATTGTTCGGATTTGCGCGATATGATCGTGGTCGCGTGAGATCATGTTAGGGCTTCGTGAACGATCCAGCGGTGCGATGTCGGCGATCTCTGTGCAGCTATGGCGCTAACATTCGTCCAGTTCGGAAAAGCCGGTCGTTCCTGCCTTGTCGTCCCTGCCGGGCGTTGTAACCATGCCGCCGAACCCGCTTCGACAATCACGTTCTAAAGACATCCGAGGAAATTATGGGCGCGGCAATGTACCTTCTGCAGATCCTGGCACTGGTCTTTCTGGTGGCCATCGGCTTTGCAGTGCTGGCAGTGGTACTTCTGTATCTGATCGACACCACGCAGACCGGCGACGCGATCCGCCGCAACTACCCTGTGATCGGCCGCTTCCGCGGCTGGTTCTCCAAGCTTGGCGAATTCTTCCGCCAGTACTTCTTCGCCATGGACCGCGAGGAAATGCCCTTCAACCGTGCGCAGCGCGACTGGGTCTACCATGCCACCAAGGGCAAGGATAACACCGTCGCCTTCGGCTCGACCCGCAACCTCAACATCCCCGGCACGCCGATCTTCGTGAACGCGGTCTTCCCGCCGCTCGACGACCAGTTCTCGGTGACCGAGCCGATGGTGATCGGCCCGATGGCCAAGGTCCCCTATGTGGCGCGCTCGATTTTCAACATCTCGGGCATGAGCTACGGCGCAATCTCGCGGCCGGCGGTCGAGGCGCTGAGCCGCGGTGCCGCCGAGGCCGGGGTCTGGCTGAACACCGGCGAGGGCGGGCTCGCGCCCTTCCACGAACTCGGGGCCTGCGATTTGGTTTACCAGATCGGCACCGCCAAGTTCGGCATCCGCGACGAGCACGGCAATATCGACGACGAGAAGCTCGCCGCCGTGGGCGCACGCCCGCAGGTGAAGATGTTCGAGCTGAAGCTGGCTCAGGGCGCCAAGCCCGGCAAGGGCGGCATCCTTCCCGGCGAGAAGGTCAACGCCGAGATCGCGGCCATCCGTGGTCTCAAGGTTGGCCAGCCCGGCATCTCGCCGAACCGCCACCGCGAGATCGACACCTTCGAGGACCTGCTCGACATGATCGTGCATATCCGCAAGGTCTCGGGCAAGCCGGTGGGCTTCAAGACGGTGATCGGCTCCTCGGACGAGTGGGAACGCATGTTCCAGCTGATCGTCGAGCGCGGCCCCGAGAGCGCCCCGGACTTCATCACCATCGACGGCGGCGAGGGCGGCACCGGGGCCGCGCCCATGCCGCTGATCGATCTTGTCGGCATGCCGATCCGCGAGGCGCTGCCGCGCATCGTCGATCTGCGGGACCGCTATGGCCTCAAGGAACGCATCCGTATCGTCGCCGCTGGCAAGCTGGTGAACCCGGCGGATGTGGCCTGGGCGATCTGCCTCGGCGCGGACTTCGTCACCTCGGCACGCGGCTTCATGTTCTCCATGGGCTGCATCCAGGCGCTGAAATGCAATCGCAACACCTGCCCGACCGGCATCACCACCCACGACCCGCGCCTGCAGAAGGGGCTCGTGGTCGAGGACAAGTACAAGAAGGTCGCCAATTACGCCAAGGCGGTGATCAAGGAGGTCGAGACCATCGCCCATTCGGTCGGCGTGTCGGAGCCGCGGCAGATGCGCCGGCGGCACGTGCGCATCGTGCAGGCCGACGGCAGTTCGATCCCCTTCTCCAAGCTGCGCCCAAGTTACAGAGGGGACACCGCAACGTGAGATCGCTTGGTTTGGCGGATCGGCGGATTGCCGCTACCCTTCCTGAAACCCGCGTGAAGGAGGACGATCCATGGCGTTTCGCTGGAAAGGCGATCTCAAGGACCACCACGTTACCGATGAGACGCTCTGGCTGAACCGCCGGCAGATCATCGGTGGCGCGGCAGGTCTCGGCCTCGGGGCCGGGCTGGCGGGGCTCGCTGGCCCGGCCCGCGCCGCCGAGGGGCTTGAGCCGAACAGCTGGGAAGAGATCACCAGCTACAACAACTACTACGAGTTCGGCACCGACAAGGACGACCCCAAGGCTTATGCCGGTGCGCTGACCACCAATCCCTGGACGGTGACCATCGATGGCATGGTCGATCGCCCGGGCGACTACGCGCTCGAGGACATCCTCTCGCAGATGACCATCGAGGAGCGCATCTACCGTTTCCGCTGCGTCGAAGCCTGGTCGATGGTCGTGCCGTGGAACGGCTTCGAGCTGGCCGACCTGCTGAACATGGCGGGGGTGCAGTCCGGGGCGAAATATGTCGCCTTCGAAACCCTGCTGCGCCCCGAGGAAATGCGCGGCGTCGCCTACCCGGTGCTCGACTGGCCCTACGTCGAGGGACTGAGGCTCGATGAGGCGATGAACCCACTGACGCTGCTTGCCACTGGCATCTATGGCAAGGAGATCCCGAACCAGAACGGAGCGCCGCTGCGGCTGGTGGTGCCGTGGAAGTACGGCTTCAAGTCGATCAAGTCGATCGTCCGGGTGACGCTGACCGACAGCGAGCCGCCGACCTCCTGGAACAAGGCCAATGCCCGCGAATACGGCTTCTATTCCAACGTGAACCCGCAGGTGAACCATCCGCGCTGGTCGCAGGCCACCGAACGGCCCATCGGCGGCGGCTTCTTCGCCAAGCGCCAGCCGACGCTGATGTTCAACGGCTACGAGGACGAGGTCGCCGCCATGTATGACGGCATGGACCTGTCGAAGAACTTCTGAGCCATGGTGGATTGGATCAACCGTGCCAGCCGGCACATTCCGCCCTGGCTCCTCTATATTGTGGCGCCGCTGCCGGTGGCCTGGTTCCTCTATTTGGGGTTCACCGGTGGTCTCGGAGTCGAGCCGATCCGCGCGCTCGAGCACAAGCTGGGCGAGTTGGGGCTGCAGGTCCTGCTCGCCGTGCTGGCGATCACCCCGTTGCGCCGCTACGCCGGACTGAACCTGCTGCGCTTTCGCCGGGCCCTGGGGCTGATCTGTTTCTTCTACATTGCGCTGCATCTTCTGGTCTGGCTGGTGCTCGACGTGCAGATCCCCGCGCAGATTTGGGCCGACATCGTGAAGCGCCCCTATATCACCGTCGGGATGCTCGCCTTCGCCCTGATGGTCCCGCTGGCCGTCACCTCGAACAACCTCTCGGTCCGCAAACTCGGCAAGCGTTGGCGCAAGCTGCACTGGCTGACCTATCCGGCCGTGCTGCTCGGTGCTCTGCACTTCGTGCTGCTTGCCAAGGGATTCCAGATCGAGCCGCTGCTCTATCTCGGCGCTGCCGTCCTGCTGCTGGCGCTCCGTGTAAAAAAGCGCAGCCCCAGGTCGCTCGCCACCCCGGGCGGGGCGAGGGGGTAGCGCACGATCTGAAATAGGACAGCAAAAGGCGGTCGCGGCAGCGGCCGCCTTTTTCGTGCTGCATGTCCTGTGCATCGATTGTGCATGGGGTCTGCCACTCCGGGGCAGGGCGAGTCTTCCGTGACTCATGCTGACTCGGTCCTGACTCGGGGCCGGGTGTGGATAGGCTTGTTGATAACTCTGTGCGTGCCGCAAGATGTGGGTTTCGGGGCGTCTGGCGGACGCGGGGGAAGGCGCGCGGGGCGGCGGGGATGCGCAGAAAATTGCAGGTGTAAGTCCTTGTTTATAGGGTGGTTTGCGAGTTTTTTCGAAAAACCTTCGCACATCCTGGAAAATCCGCTTGCAGCCCCCCGGCGCTGACCGTAAAAGCCCCTTCACCGGCGGCGCTGAGGCGCACAACGGGACGCCAGACGGGGCGGCGGCGGAGACGCCAGCGCAGACGAGGCGGTAAGAAATTCGAGAGACGGGCAGGCGGGCGCGCCG
>NZ_FOZW01000013.1 GCF_900116195.1 Alloyangia pacifica | reverse complement strand
GCCATCACCTGGGTGTTGTGGCCCGAGGCCGAGACCGCGACCTTGCCCGCCTTGATGAAGCCCTTCTCGGTCTCCACGCCCGCCACCGAGCCGTCGGGGTTGCGGCGGATCGCCGTCACCGCGCAGTTCTGGATGATGTCGACGCCGCGCGCCGCCGCGCCGCGGGCATAGCCCCAGGCCACCGCGTCGTGCCGCGCCGTGCCCGCCCGCTCCTGCAGCGCGCCGCCCATGACCGGGTAGCGTGCGTCCTTGGAGATGTTGATCGGCGGGCAGTATTCCTTGCACTCCTCCGGCGTCAGCCAGCGGTTGTCGACGCCGTTGAGGCGGTTGGCGTGCACGTGGCGCTTGAAGCTCTGCACGTCATGCACGTTGTGCGCCAACATCAGCACGCCGCGGTTGGAGTACATGACGTTGTAGTTCAGCTCCTGGGTGAGGTTCTGCCACAGGTCCACCGAGTGATCGAACAGCCGCGCGCTCTCGTCGTAGAGGTAGTTCGAGCGGATGATCGTGGTGTTGCGCCCGGTGTTGCCGCCGCCGAGCCAGCCCTTGTCGATCACCGCGATATTGGTGATCCCGTGCTGCGTCGCAAGGTAATAGGCCGCGCCCAGACCATGCCCGCCCGCCCCGACGATCACCACGTCATACGCGGCCTTCGGCTGGCTGTCAGGCCATTGCTCCGTCCAGTCCTTGTGACCGGTCACGGCGTTCTTGAGAAGGGTGAAGGCGTTGAAGCGCGTCATCGGCGGGCCCCGGCTGTGGTGGGAGTGCTGGGGATCCTTGGTAGGTCATTGGATGCGCCGACACATGAAGAATCGCGCCACCAAAAATGAACTGAAGCGTCATGTGTCAGTTTTCTGACCCTCGACCCAGCCGCGCGGAAAAAGCTGAGGGCGCTCGGCGAACGGCCGGTGCTCATGGCGCTATCGGGACGGGCCGATAGAGGCCCCGTTCCGTCGCGCCGGGCGTGCGCCGCGTAAAAGAGCGCCGGCCTCAGGGCGTGCCAGCCCCGCGTTCTGCAACGCGTTCGCGGCCTTCGCAGGAAGCTCGGGATTGGCAGGGAAGAGGCGCTGAGCTCGATCGTTGCGACGCCAGACCACGGGCAGAGGCTCGACGCGCTGACGTGATACCCATTGCCCCCTTCCCCCGCGCGCGCCGCTCCTGTACGATTCCGCCACACCATGAAGAATTCCGCCATGCCCCCTGCCCAGCCCAACAAGCGCCTGCGTGTCGCCTTCCTGCTCGCGGGGCGTTTCACCCTCTCGGCCTTCGCCAATTTCGTCGACGTTCTGCGCCTCGCGGCGGACGAGGCCGACATGTCCCGCCCCATTCTTTGCGAATGGACGGTGCTGTCGGACACGCTCGGGCCGGTGCGCTCGAGCTGCGGGGTCCGGGTGCAGCCCGACACGCGGCTGCGCAATGCAGGCAGCTATGACTACCTTGTGGTGGTCGGCGGGCTGATCAGCGACGAGGTGGCGCTGAGCCCCGCCGAGCTGGCCTACCTCAGGCGGCAGGCAGCGGCGGGAGTGCCGGTGGTGGGTCTCTGCACCGGCGTCTTCATCCTGCAGGAGCTGGGGCTGCTCAAGGGCTACCGCTGCTGCGTGAGCTGGTTCCACCATCAGGACTTCATGGACCGTTTCGAGGCGGAAACCCCCGTCTCGGACCAGATCTTCGTGGTCGACCGCGACCGGCTGACCTGTTCCGGCGGGCACGGGGCGGCGCATCTCGCGGCGTTTCTCGTGCAGCGCCATATCGGCCAGTCGGCGGCGATCAAGAGCCTCAACATCATGATGATCGACGAGGCGATGAGCGGCGAGAAGGCGCAGCCCGGACAGGCCCTCACCCGCCGCGCCCGCGACGAGCTGGTGAAACGCGCGGTGCTCCGCATGCAGCAGCACATCGAGATGCCGAAACCCATCGACGACATCGCCCGGGATCTCGGCACGTCGCGGCGCACGCTGGAGCGGCGTTTCCTGTCGGACCTCAACCAGACCCCGCTGAAGGCCTACCTGGAGCTGCGGCTGGAACGCGCGCTGATCCGCTTGCGCAGCAGCGATGCCTCGGTGACCGAGGTGGCGCTGGCCTGCGGTTTCTGCGACGGGCCACACCTGTCGCGCACCCTGAAGGCCGAGCGCGGCATCACCCCCGCCGAATACCGCAAGGCGCAGGGCGGCGGAGCCGAGCCGGAGCTTGCCGTGGGGGTGCTGCTGCCCCGCGCCGAGTGACCGGGCACGCGGGCCCGGTCAGGCGAGATGCCGGTTGAACCAATCTACGGTACGTGACCACGCAAGCTCTGCCGCCTCGGCGTCGTAGCGGGGCGTCGAGTCATTGTGGAAGCCATGATTGGCCCCCTCGTAGATATGCGCCTCGAAGGTTTTGCCGTTGGCCTCCAGCGCCTCCTTGTAGGCGGGCCAGCCGGCGTTCACTCGCTCGTCGAGCGCGCCGTAGTGCAGCAGGATCGGCGCCTCGATCTTCGGCACGTCCTCGGCCGCGGCTTGCCGGCCGTAGAAGGGCACCGCGGCGCCCAGCTCGGGATAGGCCACCGCCGCCGCATTGGCGACACCGCCACCGTAGCAGAAGCCGGTGATGCCGACCTTTCCGGTCACCGCATCATGGGCCATCAGGAATTCCACGGCGGCGAAGAAGTCATTCATCAGTTTCTCGCCATCGACCTGCTGTTGCAGCGCCCGGCCTTCCTCGTCGTTGCCGGGATAGCCGCCGAGCGGCGTGAGCCCGTCCGGCGCCAGCGCGATGAACCCGGCCTTGCCGAGCCGCCGCGCGACGTCCTGGATATAGGGATTGAGGCCGCGGTTCTCGTGTACAACCACCACGCCCGGCGCGGTCTCGCGGCCGGTGGGGCGCACGAGGTAGGCCCGCATCTCGCCGTGACCGTTCGGCGAGGGATAGGTGATCCACTCGGCGAGAATGTCGGGATCGTTGAAGCTGACCTGCTCGGCCAGCGCGTAATCGGGGCTCATCATCGACAGGATCGCGGCGGCGGTAAGCCCGCCGATGGCGAACTTGCCGGCGCGGTCGAGGAACTCGCGCTTGGTGATCATGCCATGGGCGTAGAAGTCGTAGAGCTCCAGAAGTTCCGGGCTGAAGTCCTTCGCGGTCATCCGGGTCTGTTCGTTCATCGGGGATCTCCTCTCCACATGGCGTGAGCGTAGCACGCACCGCCGGAGCGGGATCACACGCCTGCGCGAGCAGGCGGGCTGCCGCCGCTGCCGCTTGGTGCGGGTGGCGAACACTGTGGAGGGAAAAAGGCGCGCCCTGCCCCTCCCAAGACAGGACGCGCGACGCCGGAGGCTGGCCCGGTCAGGCCGGTTCCTTGGCGTATCCCAGCGGCGTGACCGCCTCGCGGATCTCGCCGAGGATGGCGGGATCGTCGATGGTGGCGGGCGTCTTGAACTCGGCACCGTCGGCGATCTTCACCATGGTGGCGCGCAGGATCTTGCCCGAGCGGGTCTTCGGCAGCCGGTCGACCACGGTGCAGAGCTTGAAGGCAGCGACCGGGCCGATCTGGTCGCGCACCAGCTTCACCGCCTCCTTGACCACCTCGTCATGCGGCCGGTCGCAGCCGGCGTTGAGGCAGAGGAAGCCCATGGGCAGCTGCCCCTTGAGCGGATCGGTCACGCCGATCACCGCGCATTCGGCAACATCGGGGTGGTTCGACAGCACCTCCTCCATCGCGCCGGTCGAGAGCCGGTGGCCGGCCACGTTGATCACGTCGTCGGTGCGGGACATGATGTAGAGATAGCCATCCTCGTCCTTCATCCCCGCGTCGCCGGTCTCGTAGTACCCGGGGAAATGGGTGAGATAGGCGGACTTGAAGCGCTCCTCGGCATTCCACAGCGTCGGCAGCGTGCCCGGCGGCAGCGGCAGCTTGATGGCGATGGCTCCCAGCTCGCCGTCCTTCACCTCGTGGCCGCCCTCGTCGAGGATACGCACGTCGTAGCCCGGCATGGGAACCGACGGCGAGCCCAGCTTGACCGGCAGTTCCTCGATCCCCAGCGGGTTGGCGGCGATGGCAAAGCCGGTCTCGGTCTGCCACCAGTGGTCGATCACCGGCACCTTGAGCTGGCTCTGCGCCCATTGGATGGTGTCCGGATCGGCGCGTTCTCCGGCAAGGTAGACCGCGTTCAGGCAGCTGAGGTCGTATTTGCCGACGAAGTCGCCCTTGGGATCCTCGCGCTTCACCGCGCGGAAGGCCGTGGGCGCGGTGAAGAAGCTCTTCACCTTGTGTTCGGAGATCACCCGCCAGAAGGTGCCCGCGTCAGGGGTGCCGATGGGCTTGCCCTCGAAGACGATGGTGGTGTTGCCGTGGATCAGCGGCGCGTAGCAGATGTAGCTGTGACCGACGACCCAACCGACGTCCGAGGCCGCCCAGAAGCGGTCTCCCGGCTCGACATTGTAGATGTTCTTCATCGTCCAGTTCAGCGCCACCAGATGCCCGCCGGTGTGGCGCACGACGCCCTTGGGCTGGCCGGTGGTGCCGGAGGTGTAGAGGATATACGCCGGGTGGTTGCCCTCGACCGGCACGCATTCGGCGGGCTCGACGCCGTACTGGAAGCCGTGCCAGTTCACGTCGCGGCCCGGAGTCAGCGTCGCCACCTCCTGTTCGCGCTGGAAGATCACGCAGAAGTCGGGCTTGTGGGTGGCCTGGTCGACCGCGCCGTCGAGCAGCGGCTTGTAGTGCACCACGCGGTTCGGCTCGAGCCCGCAGGAGGCGGCGATGATGCACTTGGGCTTGGCGTCGTCGATGCGCACCGCCAACTCATGCGCGGCAAAACCGCCGAAGACCACGGAATGGATCGCGCCGAGCCGGGCGCAGGCGAGCATCGCCTCGAGCGCCTCTGGGATCATCGGCATGTAGATGATGACGCGGTCGCCCTTCTCGACGCCCTTGGCGCGCAGCGCACCGGCCAGAGTGGCAACGCGGTTGCGCAGCTCGACATAGGTGATCTCGCGCTTGGTATGGGTGATCGGGCTGTCCCAGATGATCGCCACCTGCTCGCCGCGGCCGTTCTCGACGTGACGGTCGACAGCATTCCAGCAGGTGTTGGTCATCCCGTCGGCGAACCATTCGAACATGCCCTCGCCCTTGTCGAAGAGCGCCTTCGAGGGGGCCTTGTCCCAGTCGATCGCCTCGGCGGCCCGCATCCAGAAGTCTTCGGGGTTGGATGCCCAGCTGTCGTAGATGTCCTTGTAGCCCATGGTGCCTCCTCCTAGCGCCGTCTCCACGTCGGTGCTCAATTTGATAGGACCCGAAACTTGCTTCGAGCAAGCCTGTTACCGCGCACAGGGACAGATGGACGCAGAAGTTTGCTGATTTTTGCGAAATTGGCCGGTGGGAAATTTGCAAACCCGCTCAAGCTGCAAATTCTTCTGCAAAACGCGCTCTTTTTTGCAAATTTTCCCCGATTCGAGCGCACCCAGAAATGTCAATTCATCTGTCCTATTTATCTACTTTAGTGACATGCAAAAGCCGTAATTATAATTAAATCACATTCATTTAAAATAATGTGTTTACGAATCTAAATTAGTTCACGAAATTTAAATCGAATGGAGGAGGTCCGTTCCAGAAATAAATAATTGCTCAAGCCGCGAGCTATTGCCTGATGCGCAATTGCTCGCCGTGAGAGCTATTGCTCAAAAAATTATAACAAAGGCAGGGAGGTAGAGAGCCGCTATGACAACAGAGGAGATAACCGTTTCGCCGTACAATGGCTCGGTGGCCGCGGCGGTTTTATTGGGGTCAGAACAAAATCTTCTGATTTCGGATTTCGGCACCCCGGCCACGGGAACGCTTCAGGATGGCGATGGCATTCTCGGAAGCGGCGATGACGGCAGCTCGACCTTCGACGGTGACCCGGTCAGTTTCATCGGCAGCGGCACCGTGACCCCGGGGATCGATCTCGGCATCCTCGGAGTGTCCCTGGGAACGCCGGTTGCCGTGGTGGTCTTCGAGGCCGGCGGACAGATCTACTTCCATTATCCCGAGGGGGAGCCGAACCTGCTCGGGAACCTGTTTCTGGTGGTGGATATCGACGCGACGCCCTACGAGGTCTTCACCCCGCTTTGCTTCACCGCAGGGACGCTCATGCGCACGCCGGAGGGACGCAGGCCGATCGAGACCCTCGCGCGGGGCGACCGGGTCGTCGACCTCGGCGGCGAGAGCCATAGGATCGAATGGGTCGGGAAGATGCAGTTGCGCATTCCTCCACGGGCAGCTTACCGGAAATGGCACCCGGTACGGATTGACGCGCATGCCTTCGGGCGTGGCCACCCCTACCGTCCCACATGGCTCTCGCAGCAGCACCGCGTGCTGGTGCGCTCGGCCCTCAACGAGTTCTACTTCGGCGAGGCCGAATGCCTGGCACCGGTCGTGCGGCTGACCGATGGCGAGGCCATCAGGGTCGATCGCTCGGTTTCCGAGGTGACCTACTATCACATCCTCTGTGATCGCCACGCCGTGCTGGTCGCCAACGGACTGCCGGCCGAGAGCCTGCACCCGGCCCGTGCGGCACGGCACGGCTTCGAGCGGGCCGCATTCGGAGAGTTCGACGAAAGACTTGGGGAGGGGATCGACAGCGTGCCAGCCGCTGCTCCGATCCTGCGCGGCTACGAGGCGCGTCTCCTGGCCCGGCAAGAGGTGCCGGGCTGAAGCGGCCGCGGCGGGGTCCACTCCCTCGCCGCGGCCCAGATCACGTCATCCGTAGTGCGCCACCGGGGTGCCGGCGACGGCGGCCATGTTGAGCAGCCCGCGCGCGGTGATCGACGGGGTCACGATATGCGCGCGGTTGCCCATGCCCATCAGGATCGGACCGACTTCGAGGCCGCCCGCCTTCACCTTGAGGATGTTGCGCACGCCCGAGGCGGCATCGGCCTCGGCGAAGACCAGTACGTTCGCCGCGCCCTGCATCCGGCCATTCGGCAGCAGGCGCTCGCGAAGATCGGGGTCGAGCGCGCTGTCCACGTGCATCTCGCCCTCGTAGACGAAGTCCCGCGGCGCGCTGTCGAGAATCTCCAGCGCCTTGCGGATGCGCGGGCCGGAGCCGTCGGCGTGGTTGCCGAACTGCGAGCGCGAGCAAAGGGCGACCTTGGGCTCGAGACCGAAGCGCCGCACGTGGCGGGCGGCGCCGATCGCCGTCAGCGCGATCTGCTCGGGGGTGGGCTCGATCCAGATCTGCGTGTCGGTGATGAACAGCGGGCCGTCCTCGAGGATCATCATCGACAGCGCGCCGTGCGGCTGCGCTCGCTCGCTGCCCAAAACCTGCGTCACATAGTTCAGGTGCCAGCGATACTCGCCGAAGGTGCCGCAGATCAGGCTGTCGGCCTCTCCGCGATGCACCATCACCGCGCCGATGGCTGTCAGGTTGGTGCGCATCACCGCGCGGGCCAGATCCGGTGTCACGCCGCGGCGCGCCATGATCCCGTGATAGGTTTCCCAATAGTCCCGGTAGCGCGGGTCATTTTCGGGGTTCACCACGTGGAAGTCCTTGCCCGGGCGGACCGTCAGGCCAAGCCGCTCGCAGCGCATCTCCAGCACCTCGGGGCGGCCGATGAGGATCGGCGTCTCGGTGGTTTCCTCCAGGATCGCCTGCGCCGCGCGCAGCACGCGCTCGTCCTCGCCCTCGGCGAAGACGATCTTGCGCGCTGCGGTAGCGGCGGCCTCGAAGACCGGGCGCATCAGCAGGGCGGACTTGAACACCGAGGCGTTGAGGCTGTCCTTATAGGCCTTCAGGTCTTCGACCGGACGCGCGGCCACACCGGTTTCCATGGCCGCCTTGGCGACGGCCGAGGACACCACCGCCGAAAGGCGCGGGTCGAAGGGTTTGGGGATCAGGTAGTCCGCCCCGAAGGTCAGCTGCTCGCCGTGATAGGCGGCGGCGGCCTCCGCCGAGGTGGTGGCCCGGGCCAGCGCCGCGATGCCTTCGACGCAGGCGACCTGCATGGCATCGTTGATCTCGGTCGCGCCGACGTCAAGCGCGCCGCGGAAGATGAAGGGGAAGCACAGGACGTTGTTGACCTGGTTCGGGAAGTCGCTGCGGCCGGTGGCGATGATCGCATCGGGTGCCACGCTGCGCGCGAGGTCGGGCATGATCTCGGGCGTCGGGTTGGCCAGCGCGAAGATGATCGGGCGGGCGGTCATCTTCGCCACCTGCTCGGGCTTCAGCACGCCCGGCCCCGACAGGCCGAGGAAGAGGTCCGCACCCTCGATCACATCGTCCAGCGTGCGCTTGTCGGAAGGTTGCGCAAAGGCCGCCTTCTGCGGGTTCATGTCCTCCTCGCGGCCCTCGTAGACGAGCCCGTGGATGTCGCAGAGCCAGATGTTCTCGCGCTTGACGCCCAGTTTGATCAGCATGTTGAGGCAGGCGATGCCCGCCGCGCCGCCACCGGTCGAGACGATCTTGATATCCTCGAAGGACTTGCCGGCGACGTGCAGCGCGTTGGTCGCGGCCGCGCCCACCACGATGGCGGTGCCGTGCTGGTCGTCATGGAAAACGGGGATGTTCATCCGCTCGCGGCAGATCTTCTCGACGATGAAACAGTCGGGAGCCTTGATGTCCTCGAGGTTGATCGCGCCGAAGGTCGGCTCGAGCGCGCAGACGATCTCGGCCAGCTTCACGGGATCGGGCTCGTTCAATTCGAGGTCGAAGCAGTCGATGTTGGCGAATTTCTTGAAGAGAACCGCCTTGCCCTCCATCACCGGCTTCGACGCCAGCGGGCCGATATTGCCAAGGCCCAGCACCGCAGTGCCGTTCGACACCACCGCGACGAGGTTCCCGCGCGAAGTGTAGCGCGCGGCGTTGGCGGGGTCGGCCTTGATCTCGAGGCAGGCCTCGGCAACGCCGGGGGAATAGGCACGGCTGAGATCGCGACCGTTCGCCAAAGGCTTGGTGGCACGGACCTCGAGTTTTCCGGGCTTGGGGTTTTCGTGATAGAAGAGTGCCGCCTGGCGCAGGCTCTCCTGAGCGGTATCGGTCATGTCGTAGGCCTCCCAACGAAGATGGTTCAACGTTGAACAATCTGCCCATGCGGGCTCGGGGGCCGGGTATCAGGATTTCGACAGCCGGTAAACGAAAAACACCGGAGGCCGCATCACGCCTATGTTGGAACGGGCGGGGAGCCGCCCGCTGCGCCAAGGTTGGATCGGTCTGGCTTGGCGCCTCAGACGGCCGGAGGCGTGGTGCCCGCCAGGTCCTCGAGCTCGGCGATCCGCCGGCCGGCCTGCCACAGGGTCAGCTCGGCGTCGAACGTCTCGCCGGCTCGCTGCGACAGCTCGCGCAGGCGGGCTTCCTGTTCGGCGGTCATTGGCTGGCGCGGATCGGGCGGCACGTCCATGGCGGCGTCGATGGTGCGCGGGCTGGTCATGAAACTCATCGTGTTTCCTCCTTATGGGGCACACAACGCAGCCTGCCCCCTGCGGTTCCATGGCACCGCCAGGGTTTGCGCAAACGAGGCTGCAGACGCAGCATTTGTCGGCGTGACAAGCCCCGGCCATCTGCCTATAACCCCACGCGAAAGCCGCAATGCACCCGGGTGCTTCCCAGAGGCACCCCCATATGCCCCCAAGGAGTTTTTCCGCATGACCACCCTGGTATTTGGCCACAAGTCCCCCGACACCGACTCCACCGGCAGCCCGATCATCTGGTCGTGGTATCTGAACGAGGTGAAGGGCGAGGCGGCCAAGCCCGTGCTGCTGGGCGAGCCGAACACCGAAGCCGCCTTCATGCTGGAGCACTGGGGCCTCGAGAAGCCCGAGATCATCACCGACGTCGAGGCCGATGCCCCCGTGGTGATCGTCGATACCAACAACCCTGCCGAGTTGCCGGCCTCGATCAACAGCGCCGACATCCGCGCCATCATCGACCACCACAAACTGGTCGGCGGACTGGAAACCAAGGGCCCGATCGACATCACCGTGCGCCCGCTGGCCTGCACCGCCACCATCATGGTCGACCTGATGGGCAAGGACTTCGTGAAGATGCCCGAGGCGATCAAGGGCGCGGCGCTGACCTGCATCCTGTCCGACACGCTGGCCTTCCGCTCGCCGACCACCACGCCGCATGACCGCGCGGTGGCCGAAACGCTGGCCGCCGATCTCGGCGTGGACATCCCCGACTTCGCCGTGGAGATGTTCGCCGCCAAGTCGGACGTGTCCGAATTCTCCGACGCCGAGCTGATCCGCATGGACAGCAAGGAATACGAGGTCGGCGGCACCAAGTTCCGTGTCTCGGTACTGGAAACCACCGCGCCCGAGATCCCGCTGGGCCGCAAGGACAGCCTGATGGAGAGCTTCAAGACCGTGGCCGCCGAAGATGGCGTCGACGAGGTGCTGCTCTTCGTGGTGGACATCCTGAAGGAAGAAGCAACGCTGCTGGTGCCGAACGATCTGGTGAAGACTGTCGCCGAAAAGAGCTTCGGCGCGACGGTCGAGGGCGATCTGGTGGTGCTGCCGGGCGTCATGTCGCGCAAGAAGCAGATCATCCCGAACCTGAAGGTCTGAGCGATCACATCGCGCCAGGCATCGAAGGGCACCCCGGCGGGTGCCCTTTTTCATGTTTCGACCGCGGGTTTCGCCGATGACCGGCCACGGTTGCGCGCAAGTCCGCGGCGGGGCAGAAAGTCCCCCGAGTTCAGTCCTTTCCCGTTCCTCCCGCGTCCAGCCCCCGGAGCCTCCCCATGACCGAAACCGTCACCCTCTCCGACGCCGATCTCATGCTCACCGTCGCCCCGCTCGGTGCCGAGATGCAGAGTTTCTCCAGGGCCGGGCAAGAACTGCTCTGGCAGGGCGACCCGCAGTGGTGGTCCGGCCGCGCCCCGATCCTCTTTCCCATCGTCGGCCCCGCGCCCGAAGGCCGCCTGCGCATTGCCGACTTCGAGGCGGAGATGGGCCAACACGGATTTGCCCGGCGTCGCAGCTTTTCGCTCGAAGAACGCACCGCAACCTCCTGCCGCCACGTGCTGACCGACGATGAGGCGACGCGGGCGCAGTATCCTTTTGCCTTCCGTCTGGCGATCACCCACGCGCTGGAGAGCGGCACGCTCAAGGTGACCGCCGAGGTCAGCAACACCGGCGATACGCCGCTCCCCTTCTGCCTCGGCTTCCATCCCGCCTTCGCCTGGCCGCTGCCCGGCGCCGAGGGGCGGCCGCACGGCGTGACGCTGGCCGATGGCGCCGAGCCGGCGCTGGCCCGGCTCGAGGGCAGCCGCCTGCCCGAGACCCGCCTGCCCTCGCCCTTCAGCAAGGGCGAGCTCACCCTCGCCCACGCACAGTTCGAGGCCGACGCGATGATCTTCCCCGAGGGCGCGGGCACGGAACTCAGCTACGGCACCGAGGATGGCCCGCGGCTCGATTTCACCTTCGACAACCTGCCCTTCCTCGCCCTTTGGCAGAAGCCCGGCGCGCCCTTCCTCTGCGTCGAGCCCTGGCACGGGATGCACGCCCCCCTTGGCGGCTCGGCGCAGCTCTCGGAGCGGCCCGGCGCCCTCAGCCTCGCCCCCGGGGACAGCGCCAGCTTCGGCTATACCGTCACGCCCCACCTCTGATCGCTCGGCGCTGGCCTCACCGCCCGCGCTGCCCTATCAAGGGCGCAAACCTCTCAATCCAAAGTCCGACAAAGGCTTCCCATGACCCGCATCATCCAGTCGCTTTCCGAGATCTCGCAGAATTACGAGGCGGCCTTCGTCGACCTCTGGGGCTGCGTGCATGACGGCGTGAAGGCCTTCCCGGCGGCCATCGAGGCTTTGCGCGCCTTCCGCGCCCAGGGCGGCACCGTGGTGCTGCTGACCAACGCGCCGCGGTCCCGCCACGAGGTGGTCAAGCAACTCGAGGTCTTCGGCGTGCCCGAGGACGCCTGGGACAATATCGCCACCTCCGGCGACAGCGCCCGCGTTGCCATGTTCCGCGGCGAGGTCGGGCAGAAAGTGTACTTCATGGGCACCGAGTTCGACGAACCCTTCTTCGAGCCGATCAAGCTGCTGGAGAACCCGCTGGAGATCGAACGCGTGGCGCTGGAAGAGGCAGAGGGCATCGTCTGCTGCGGCCCGTTCGATGCGCAGGCCGATCCCTCCGAGCTGCGCCCGCAGCTGCTCTACGCCAAGCAGAAGGGCATGAAGCTGCTCTGCGCCAACCCCGACATCGTGGTGGACCGCGGCGAGACCCGGGAATGGTGCGCCGGCGCGGTGGCGCAGCTCTACACCGAGATGGGCGGCGAGAGCCTCTACTTCGGCAAGCCGCATCCGCCGGTCTACGACCTGGCGCGCCGCCGCCTCGCCGAGATCGACCGCACGGTCCCCGACAGTGCCATCCTCTGCATCGGCGACGGCATCCGCACCGACATCCTCGGCGCGGTGGGCGAGGACCTCGACTCGCTGTTCATCACCGGCGGGCTCGCAGCGAAGGAGACGGCGACGACCGAGCAGCCCGAGGCAGAGGCGCTCGAGCGCTACCTTTCCGAGCAGCAGATGGAGCCCACCTACTCGATCGGCTTCCTACGCTGAAAGGTACAAATTTCCCCCTTGATTTTCTGCGGTCGCGAAGTAATAAAATTACCAAGAGACGCCAAAATGGCGCCTATTTATTACCGGACCGCAGATCATGGAGGAGAAGATGCTCGACAACCTGCCCCGCGGGACGATCTGCATCGAGGACATCGAGATGGGCATGTCGCGCCACCTGCGCAAGCAGGTGACCGATCGCGACATCGCCCTCTTTGCCGAGGTCTCGACCGACCATAACCCGGTGCATCTCGACGACGCCTACGCTCAGGACACGATCTTCGAGGGGCGAATTGCCCATGGCATGCTCACCGCCGGGCTGATCTCGGCAGTGATCGGCGAACAGCTTCCCGGCCACGGCACGGTCTACCTTGGCCAGACGCTGAAATTCATCGGCCCCGTGCGTCCCGGCGACACGGTGCTGGCAGAGGTGACGGTGACCGAGATCGACTTCTCGAAACGCCGGGTGATGCTGGACTGCAAGTGCTCGGTCGACGGCAAGCCGGTGCTGGTCGGCGAGGCCAAGGTGCTCGCCCCCTCGCGCAAGTTCGACTGACCGGTCGCTTTTTCCATCCCGTCAAGGTCTTGCCCGATGGCCGGCCGCGCGTCATGCTGTCGCTGACCCAGCGGAAGGACTGACCCATGCCCCGAATTCTCGGCCTCTGCGGCAGCCTACGCGCCGCCTCCTACAATGCCGGCCTGCTGCGCGCCGCGATGGAGGTCGCGCCCGGGGAGTGCCCGGTTCTGCCCGGCTCGATCCACGAGGTGCCGCTGTTCAACGCCGACGACGAGGCCGCCGAAGGGCTGCCCGTGGCGGTAAAGACGCTGCAGGCGCAACTGGCCGAAGCGAGCGGGCTGCTGCTGGTCACCCCCGAGTACAACGGCGGCATCCCGGGGGTGTTCAAGAACGCCATCGACTGGATGTCCCGCGGCGAAGGCGGCAAGGCCTTCCGGGGCAAACCGGTGGCCCTGATCGGTGCCTCGCCGGGCGGCTTTGGCACGATCCTGTCGCAAAGCCACTGGCTTCCGGTATTGCGTCAGCTCGGCGCGCAGCCGTGGTTCGGCAGCAAGCTGATGGCGTCGCGGGCTGGAAAAGCCTTTGACGAGGCGGGAAACCTGACAGATGAGACCGTACGCGACCAGCTAACCGGTCTTCTGGCGAGCTTCGCCGCGACCCTGAAATAACCCATCAGATCGTCTTTACCAGGAGCACCCACTCCTCGAGGTCGCTCTGCCAGTTGCCATGCACGCAGGGCCGGCGTGCCGTCTCGGTGTAGCCCTGCCGCTCGTAAAGCCGCCGAGCGCCCTCGTTGTCACCGGCGACGATGATGCTCATGCGTTCCAGTCCCTCGGCACCGGCGATCTGCTCGGCCAGGCGCAGCAGGCCGGAGCCGAGGCCCATACCGCGATGCTCGGGAAAGCAGGCCAGCACGTTTACGTACCAGCTGCCCGGCGCCTCGTTCTCCAGCTCCTGCAGCGGTCGGAAAACGGCGGGCAGATCATCGGGCACCGGCTCCGGCGCGGCGTCGATCGGGTAGCCGGTCAGCGCGGCCACCGCGCCCGCGCCGAAATCCACGACCACGGCCTGCCCATCGCGGGTCCTCTCGGCCTGGCGCTGGCGCCCGACCTCCCAGGGGTCCTGGCCTTCCTCCGCCAGCTCGCGCCAGAGGTGCAGCGGCAGACCATTCCCGGCGAAATTCACCAGCTCCGCAAGTTCCTGTGCATCTTCCGGCGTGGCAAGCCGGTACGGCGGCGATAGGTCGATCATGTGCCAGTCCTCCCCTGATGGCTGGAAGATCAGCCTATCACGCCACTGCGACCCTGTCCTCCATGGGGCGACCGGCAAAATCTGTCGCCACGTCATTTGGGCCCAACTATAGACGACCGGTCTATTTTGACTATGTACCCCTCCATGACCGAGCCAAGCAAATCAGAAGCCACGCGCAAGAAAATCCTGACAACCGGACGCGAGCTTGTCCTGAAGGGCGGCTTCACCGGTGTCGGCCTGTCGCAGATCCTCAAGGAAAGCGGCGTGCCCAAAGGGTCGTTCTACTACTACTTCTCCTCGAAAGAGGCGTTCGGCTGCGCCCTACTCGAAGACTATGTGGCCGAATACCTCGAAAGCTTCGACGCGCTGGCGGAGACGCCGGGCAGCGCCGCTGACCGGCTTGCCACCTATTGGGACGGCTGGCTGGGCGCGGAAGCCGCGGACGGCATCGCCGGCCGCTGTCTCGTGGTGAAGCTCGCGGCCGAGATCGCAGACCTCTCGGACGACATGCGGCGGGTGCTCGACGAAGGCGTCTCCGACCTCGTCTCCCGCCTTGCCGCGCTGCTGACCGAGGGTGCCGACGAAGGCTCGCTGCGCACGCTCCCTGACCCCGAGGGCACGGCTTCCGGTCTTTATGCACAATGGCTCGGGGCGGCGATCCTGTCGAAACTCTCGCAGGATGAAGCCCCGCTGAGGCAGGCGCGCGCCGACACCGCGCGCCGGCTCTTTCCCGACATACCCTGACACGAACTTCCCGATACGAAGGACCCCAACATGCGTGCAGCCTATCACGACGTCTTCGGCGACCCCGCCGAGGTGATGCTCTTTGGCGAGATGGAGACCCCCAAGCCCGGCGCGGGCGAAGTGCTGGTCAAGACCATCCTGTCGCCGATCCACAACCACGACCTCTGGACCATCCGCGGCCAGTACGGCTACGTCCCCGAGCTGCCGGGCGAGATCGGCGGCTCCGAGGCGGTGGGCACCGTCGCCGCCGTCGGTGAAGGTGTCGACGAAGCCCTGATTGGGAAGCGCATCTCGGTGGGTGGCGTTCACGGCAGCTGGGCGGAGTATTTCATTGCCAAGGCAGCGACGCTCGTGCCCCTGCCCGAAAGCATCAAGGACGAGGACGCGGCGCAGCTCATCGCCATGCCGTTCAGCGCCATTGCCCTTCTGGACTCGCTGAAGGTGGGCAAAGGCGAATGGCTGGTGCAGACCGCCGCGAACGGCGCGGTCGGCAAGATCATGGTGAGCCTCGCCAAGGCGCGCGGCATCAATCTGCTGAACCTCGTGCGCCGCGCCGAAGCGGTGGACGAGCTGAAGGCGCTTGGCGCCGAACATGTGCTCTGCACCTCCGACGAGGGCTGGCTCGACGCTGCCAAGGCGCTGATGGGCACGCAGGGCGCGGTGTCGGCCATTGACTCCGTGGGGGCCGAAATGGGGCTGGCGCTGGCCGCGCTGCTGGGCCGCGACGGCGAGTATGTGGTCTTCGGCACCGCCACCGGCGCGCCGCTGCAACTGCCGAGCGGCGAGATGATCACCAAGCACCTCGCGGTGCGCGGCTTCTGGGCCGCGCGGGTGTTCGGCGAGATGGACGGCGAGACCCAGCTGCGCCTGCTGACCGAGCTGGTGACGTTGGCGGCTCAGGACAAGCTGGCGCTCGACGTTGGCGGCATCTTCGAGCTGGAGCAGGTCGCGGAGGCGATGAAGGCGGCTCAGACCCCGGCGCGCAGCGGCAAGATCATGCTCCGCGCCTGAGCCCGCAGAGCCCTGCTGAACGCCCGGGCGAAAAAAAAGCCCCCCACCGTTTCCGGTGAGGGGCAGGTCCCACAGGCCGGGGAGTGCGGCCCGTGGCGGGGAAGAGTGCGCGATCAGAGGAAGGCCTGCGCCACCATGGCCGAGCCCACGTAGGTGCCGGTCATCACCAGCACGGCCACCACGGCGATCTTCCAGCCCGAGGTCTTGGCGATCTCGATCTCGCGCTTGGCGATCGCGATGCCCGCATAGGCAAGGCAGGGCGTGGCAAGCGTCAGGAAGTTCACATGGCTCACCTTGTCGAGGATCCAGGCGCTGCCCGGGGTCCAGGGCATGGTGGCGAGGATGCCGACCAGCGAGATCCAGGCGACCGAGGGCAGCTTGAACGGCACGAACTTGGTCAGCGCCATGCCCACCATGCACATCACCCACAGGATGATCAGCCCCACCAGCCCCTGCGGCACGGTGTGCTCGGTCGCCACGGTGTTGCCGACAAGGGCAATCACGCAGACCACCGCCAGCGCCGCTGCATGGGCACCGAGTCCGAGCTTAGGCTCTTCGGTCAGGTCGATGTCGTCAGTACGGATGTCGCTCATGGCTCAGGCTCCGGCGTTGGTGGGCTCTTTGCGGCCCAGCAGGTCGTAGAGTTTCTCGGTCAGCGGCAGCGCCACGAAGACGCAGAGGTAGAGACCGGTGGCATAGGTCAGCACGTTCGACGCGCCGGCGAGCGCGAGGATCTGCTCTTCCATGTCCGGTACCGCATGCACCAGAGCACCCGAACAGGCCGCCATCATGCTGCCCGAGCCGATGCCGCAGGCCATGGCCAGCGCCTCGACCGAAAAGGCTCCGGTGGTGGCGAGGATCGAGGCGAGGATCGCGAAGATGAAGGTGCCGAACAGCGTGCCGATCACGTAGACGCCCATGACGCCCGCGCCTTCCTGGCTCTTCAGACCGTACTTGTCGGCGATGATCGCGATGTTCGGCTCACGCGCCACGGAGAAGCAGGCCCCGATGGACTCGCGGCCCATGCGCAGCACCAGAACGGCGACCGGGAAGGCCAGCACGATGGTGCCGAGGTTGCCCAGCTCCTGCAGGATGAGCGCCGGACCGGCGGCGATGATCTGCTCCATCGACGGGCCGATGATCGTGCCGAACTTGGCAATGAAGGGCATGATCGCGATGACGATCAGCGGCGATGCGGCATGCACCTCGCGGTCGCGGATCAGCGCGCGGGCCCCGGAGATCACGTTGGGGTTGATCAGCAGCCCCAGCACGAAGGCGTAGAGCAGCGGCAGCAGCAGGATCGAGCCGATGCCGATCGGAACCGCGATAACGCCGATTGCCTCGGCGATCACGGTGATGACCAGCACGCTGCCGTGCAGCCGCCAGTCAAGAAGGATGTCTTTTATTGGCATGAGGGACCTCTCTGTTGACGCCCCCATTCAGGGTGGCGCATTGGCCGGGACCGGGCAGCTACCCGGTCCGCGGCGGCAGGAAAAGGTCAGCGAAAAGCTGACCTTGGGGAAGCATCAACCCGGTGCGTAGCCGAAGCCCTGCGCGGGGTTGGCCGCGGTCTCGACCCAGACGGACTTGGTCTGGGTGTAGGCGGCCAGCGCCTCGCGGCCGGACGAGCGGCCATAGCCCGAGCGGCCGAAACCACCGAAGGGCGACATGACGTTGATCGTCTTGTAGCTGTTGACCCAGAAGGTGCCCGCCCGGACCTCGGCCGCCATGCGGTGCGCCCGGCCGACGTCCTGCGTCCAGACTGCCCCGGCAAGCCCGTAAGGCGTGGCATTGGCCAGCGCGATGGCTTCTTCCTCGGTGTCGAAGGGCAGCACCGAGACGACCGGGCCGAAGACCTCCTCTTTGGCGATGGTCATCTGCGGGGTGACCTGATCGACCACGGTGGGGGCAAAGAAGTACCCGCCGCTTGCCGCCAGCGCCGCGGGTTTCGCGCCGCCGCTGGTGATCTCGGCGCCCTGCGCCACGGCCTCGCGCACCATCTCGTCGATCTTCGACCACTGCCGCGCGTTGTTCACCGGGCCGATCTGCGTCGCCGGGTCCATCGGCGCACCGACCGGGATGTTGCCTGCCGCGACGCTCAGCTTCTCGACCATCTGCGCATGCACCGAGCGGTGCACCAGCAGGCGCGAGCCCGCCACGCAACTCTGGCCGCACGAGGCGAAAATCGCCGCCTGCGCACCGATGACGGCGCGGTCGAGATCGGCATCGCCGAAGACGATGTTCGCCGACTTGCCGCCCAGTTCCAACACCGAGGGCACCAGCCGCTTGGCCGCCGCACCGGCGATCTTGGTCCCTGCCTCGGCGGAGCCGACGAAGACCACCAGCGCCGTCGCCGGGTTCTCGATCATCGCCTGGCCCGAGCCCGGCCCGTCGCCCGCGATGACGTTGACGAGACCCTTGGGCGCGCCCGCCTTCTCGCACAGGATCCCGACCACGATGGACGACAGCGGCGTCAGTTCCGAGGGCTTGATCATCACGCCGTTGCCCGCGCAGATCGCCGGGGCGACCTGCCAGCAGCAGGTGAAGAGCGGCGCGTTCCACGGGGTGATCTGGCTGACCACGCCGAGCGGCTCGTGGCGCGTGTAGTTCAGATGGGTCGAGGGCACCGGGATCACGTCGCCGGTGATCTTGTCGCACCAGCCGGCGTAATATTCGAACATCTCGGCCATGCGCGCGGGCTCGCCGGTGGTGTCGCGGATCGGACGCCCCGAGGAGAGCGCCTCGAGCTCCGACAGCGCGGCGGCATTGGCACGCAGCTGGCGGCCGATCTCGAACATGATGCGACCGCGTTCCGAGGCGGTCTTGGCGAACCATTCCTTCTGCGCCCGGGTCGCGGCCTCGGCGGCCTGCGCCACGACCTCGGCACCCGCGTCCCTGTAGCGGGCAAACACCTCGCCCGTTGCCGGATCGGTCAGCTCCAGCGCGTGGCCGGTGCCCGGCACCAATGCGCCGCCAACGAAAGATTGCACCTCGGAGGAGCCCGTGAGGTCCTTCAGCAGCTCGGCCACGCGGGCCGCGGTATCGATGATGTCCTTGGCCATCACATCTTTTCCTTCTGGCTCAGGCGGTCCACCGCGGGATCGCCCATATGCATGAAATCGTCGGTGTCCTTGAGCCCCGAGGTCTGCTCGGCCCAGAGCTCCGCCACCAGATCGGCAACCGGCATGGCGCAGCCGACGCTTTGCGCCAGCTCGCGGGCAAGCCGCACGTCCTTGCGCATCAACCCGGTGCTGAACCCGCTGTCGAAGCTGCGCGGCAGCACCCAATTCGGGAAATGGATCTCCGAGATGGCACTACGCCCGGTGGCCGAGTTGATCACCCGCAGCGCATCTTCGGCACCGACGCCGGCCGCTTCCGCGAGCCGCAGCGCCTCGAGCGTGGTGACCATGTGACTGGCGACCAGCATGTTGTTGACCAGCTTGGCGACATTGCCCGCGCCGCTGGGGCCGACGTGCAGGATCTTCGCCGCCATCGCCTCGAGCGCCGGCATCGCCGCGCCAACCCATTTCTCATCACCGCCAAGCATCACCGAAAGCTGCCCCGACGCCGCGCCCGAGGGGCCACCGCTGACCGGTGCGTCGAGGAAGCCGTGTCCGTCTTCGGAAAGCGCCGCCGCGAGCTTGCGGCTGACTTCGGCTTCGGAGGTAGAGGTGTCGATGATCACCTTTGCCGCTCCGTCCGCATTGAGCAGCCCGGCGCCCCGTGCCGCCGCGATCACGGCTTCCACATGCGCCGCCGTCGGCAGCGAGAGCACGATCACCTCTGCCGCGGCGAAGACCTCTTCAGAGCTGGCCTTGGGCGCGATGCCCGCCCCGCGGGCGCGGTCCTGCGCAGCAGGGGCCGGATCGTAGCCCGCCACCTCGAACCCGGCGCGGACAAGGCTCGACGCCATGCCGAAGCCCATGGCCCCAAGTCCGATCACCCCGGCCCGTTTGCCTGTATCTGTTGCCATGTGATCTCCTGTCTCTGTGCGTCGCCCGCCACGTTCGGCAAGCGTTTCGAGCAGCTAACCGGAGAGGCGGCGCTCACAGATAGGGGTCACGTTGCGCACATTGCGTTGCTCTGAAAGCAACGCGCAGGATCACGCGCGGAAGGCCACCATGCGGTCCGACAGAAAGCTGGCGACCAGTTCCACCGACTTCGGCAGGCGGCGGCGCGCGCGCACCATGAGGTGCGTGCTGACCCGGTGCAGCGCCGGCTCGTCCAGCTCGACCACCGCCAGATCACCGCGATCCGCCTGAATCGACGCCGAAAATCTCGGCAGGAAGGTCACCCCCATGCCAGCGCTCACGTAGCGGATCAGCAGCGCGATCGAGGCGGTCTCCACGTGCACCCGCAGTGCCAACCCATGGTCGGCCGCGACCTGCCCGACGAGGTGACGAATGGCATGGCGGCCGTCGAGCATGGCGACGGGATGCTCCAGCACCTCGGCCAGCCCGACGCTCTGCCGTCCGGCCAGTGATGAATTCGCGGGCACAACGGCGCAGAGCGGCTGCCGTCCCACGGCCAGCGAGCGGGTCGCCTCGGTCACCAGCGGGTTGTAGGCGATTCCGATATCCGCCTCGCCCTCGACCACCCGTCGCTGCAATTCCCCGGTGCCCGCGTGGTCGATGGAAAAGCGCAGGTCGGGCTGCAGCCGGCTCAGCTCCGACAGGCCGTTCTCCATCAGGTCGGCGGTGAACCCCTCGCCAAGCGCGATACGCACGGTCTGCGTGCGACCAGCGCGGTAGCGGCCGATCTGGTCGAGCAGGAAGGTCTGCTCGTCCTGCAGGTGCAGCGCGTGTTCGCGCAAGAGCTCCCCGGCCTCGGTCACCGTGACCCCCTTGGAGCTGCGCTCGAGCAGCGTCACCCCGAGCCGCGCCTCGGCCTCGGCGATCTTGCGCGAGATCGCCGAGGGAACCACGTTCAACCGCTCCGCCGCGCGGCGGATCGACCCCTCCTGCGCAACCGCAAGGAACTCGCGCAGGAAGCGGCTGTCGAGCGCGTCCATCAGCCCCGTGTCGCGCGGCGGGCGAGGCGCACCCAGAACTCCGCCCCGGCAGGCAGCACCGCGTCGTTGAAGTCGAACTTCGCCGAGTGCAGCCCGGGGTTATCGCCCTCGCGCGCCGCCCCAAGCCAGAGGTAGGCGCCGGGGACCTCATTCAGCATGAAGGCGAAATCCTCGGAGGCCATGCTCGGGCCGGTCATCGCGGTATCGAGCCCCATCTCCGCCGCCACCTCACGGGCCAGTGCGGCCTCGGGGGCGGTGTTGATCGTCGCGGGGTAGCGGCGCTGGTAGTCGATATTGGCGGTGCAGCCCTGTGCCGCGGCCTCGGCAGTGGCGACGCGGCGGACGCGCTCCTCGATGATGTCCCCGGCCTCGGCGCCGAACCAGCGGCAAGTGCCGCTCAGCACGGCGCGGTCGGGGCAGACGTTGTAGGCCGAGCCGCTGTGGATCTGCGTGACCGAGACCACGCCCGGTTCCAGCGGCGAGAGCGCCCGGGCGGGGATCTCCTGCAACGCCGCGGCGGTGCGCCCGGCGGCGGCAATCACCCCGTCGGACTGCTCGGGCATGGCGCCATGGCCGCCCTTGCCGAGGATCTCGATGTCGAAGACCGAGAAGGCCGCCATCATCTTGTCGTCCCGTGCCACGAAGCGCCCCGGCGCGAGGCCCGGCCAGTTGTGGATGCCGAAGACCTTGTCGACCGGGAACTGGGTGAAGAGCCCCTGCTCGACCATGACGCGCGCGCCGCCCTCGCTTTCCTCGGCGGGCTGGAAGATCAGCGTGACGGTGCCCTGCTCGACCCCTTCTGCCGCGATCTGCCGCGCGGCAAGCAGCAGCATAGCGGTATGCCCGTCATGGCCGCAGGCGTGCATCTTGCCGGGGATCGTCGAGGCATGGGCTGCGCCCGTCGCCTCGTTGATCGGAAGCGCGTCGATGTCGGCGCGCAGACCGATCACCGGCGCGCCCTGCCCCATCTGCGCCACGACGCCGGTGCCAGCAAGGCCCCGGTGCACCCGCCAGCCCCAGCCGGTGAGCAGCCCGGCAATCATCTCCGAGGTGCGGTGCTCCTCGAAGCCCAGCTCGGGGTGGCGGTGCAGGTCATGGCGCCAGGCGATGGCTTCGGCGATATGGTCTTGGTCGAACATGGGGTCTCCTTGCGGGCGCGCGGCGCGCGCGGTGTTGCGTCGGGGGGTGGGTCAGGGCGCTTCAGGCGCCTCCTGGAAGGTCAGCAGGATGCCGCCCAGCCGGGCGGGCTCGGTGAGGACGAGCGTGCCGCCGATCTCGCGATGGGCAAAGTCGCCGGCGGTGAGGAAGGGACGGACGCGCTCCAGCGCACGGCAGGCGACGTCGAGCGAGATCACCGAGGGCGCGCCATCCGGAGCAAGCTCCTCGGGCAACGGACCGAAGAAGGCCCGGGCGGCGTCACGGCTCAGGACGCGCCAGTGTCCCTTGCCGGTGGTGACGGTGAAGCCCCAGCCGGTCCCGGTTATCGCCTCGGGGCCATGGAGCGTGGCGAGCCAATCCTTCACGGCAGGCTGATCCTGTGGCTCGGCGAGGATCGTCGCCGAGACGAAGCCATGCGCGCCGTTGGGGTGGTCCATCCACTTGGGGAACTCGATGAGATCGCGCCGGTGCTGCTGGCAGGCGAACATCGACAGGCGCGGCAGCCCCTCGCGGGTGAAGATCTTCAGCGTGGTGGCGGTCCGGTCGGGCGCGCCGTCGTCGCGGATCACCTCGCGGCCGAATTCGATGGTGCCCGCGCAGTGACCGCCACGCGCGACCACCGCCGCCTCATCCGCTGCCGCATCGCTGGAGTTGAGCGCCGAGAGCGGCACGCCTTCGCGCTCTTGGAGCCATTTCTGAACATGTCGCCCGAAGCGGAAGTCACCCGCCGCGTAGCCGTCGAGCAGGCTCTCGTCACCGATCCCCACCAGTTCCAGCAGCTGGTTGCGGAAGATCACCAGCGCCGTCGAGGTGCCCCAGGGGTGCATGCCCGGTGGCTTCATCAGGAACCCGAGCGACAGATAGGTCTCGCGCGCGGCGTCGAGGTTGCGCAGGCAGACCAGGGGATGATCGATCCCGAGCGAAGTCACGCACCCGCTCCCTTCAAATCCGCCAACGCCGTGAAGCCCGCGAAGCGCCCCGCACCCCGATCGGTGGCGCGCGGTCCGGTGACCACGTGGCCAGGCGGCACATCCTTGGTGACGATCGCCCCGGCGGCAACGGTCGCGCCCGCCCCGACCTCCACCGGCCCGAGGATCAGCGCGCCTGCGCCGACCACTGCACCCCTGCGCAGGGTGGGATGCCGCCCCTCGCCCATATCGACGAAGTTCGAGCCAAGCGTGACGCCGTGCCAGAGGCTCACGTCCTCCTCGATCACCGAGGTCTGGCCGATCACCAGCCCGAGACCGTGGTCGAACCAGACACCCCGGCCGATCTGCGCCTGCGGCCAGATCTCGACCGAGAGCGCGCGGGTGAACTGCCCCTTCACCGCCAGCGCGAGGCTCTCGCGCCCGGCGCACCAAAGCGCCCGGCTCAGCCGGTAGGACAGCAGCGCATGGTAGCCATTGGCGAAATGCAGCACCGCTGCCGCGCCGCCGGGCTGCGCGTCGCGCGCCGCGGTGGCCAGCAGGTCGTCAAGCGCCAGTTCCAGAGTTTCGGTGTCATGGCCGAAAACCTCGGCCGCCAGCCCGCGCAGCCAGGCCCGTGCCATGCCCTCCGGCAGGCAGGCGGACAGCGCCGCGGCGAGCAGCTCGGCCGGGCTGGTGATCTCGGCCGGGTCGTAGCCATAGAGCACGACGAGCCCCGGCTCGGCAGCGAACATCTCGCGCACCGCGGGCAGCAGGCTCTGCATCAAGGGATTGGACATGCGGTCTCTCGTGCTTGTCTCGGGAACGTGCGGAGCGGGTCTGCGGCCGTTGCAGCAAAGCTGCACCGGCAGGGGTGGTGCGCACAAGTGCAGATATGTGCCGCCCGCGTTGCCCTGACAAGAACAGGGCACGTGTCCGGCACGGCGGCAACGCTGCATACAGGGCGCAGTCCTGCCTAGATCCCCAGGCCGGGAGCCACGGCCCCTTGACCTTCGGTCCGCCGCCGCGTTTCTCCGGCGGGCGGCCCTCGCGCACGGCGCGGCCCGGTCCGCAGCTTCCACGCCTCGCCGCCCATGCCGCCCTGCAGGAAAGAAACCCATGGACTACCTCACGCTTTTCGCCGTCATCGCAGCCGCCGGCGCGGTGGCCGGGATCATCTCGGGCCTTCTGGGGGTCGGCGGGGGGATCATCCTCGTGCCCGCCTTCTACTATGTCTTCACCGGGCTCGGATATCAGCCCGAGCAGCTCATGCAGATCTGCGTCGCCACCTCGACGGGCACGATCATCGTGACTTCGCTGCGCTCGGTGACATCGCACCACAAGCGCGGCGCGGTAAGCCTCGAGCTGATCAAGGGCTGGGGCCCGTTCATCGCCATCGGCTCGGTGCTCGGCGTGCTCGCGGCCACGGTGCTGCACAGCGATCAGTTGCTGATGATCTTCGGCGTCATCGGCGTCTGTCTCGGGCTCTATATGCTGCTCGGCAAGAAGAGTTGGAGGCTCTCCGACACGTTGCCGGGCCGCGGCCTGAGCGCCCTCTACGGCGGGATCATCGGCTTCTTCTCGGCGCTGATGGGCATCGGCGGCGGCAGCTTCACCGTGCCGCTGCTGACCGCCTACAACGTGCCGCCGCATCGCGCCGTGGGCACCTCGCCCGGCTTCGGCCTGCTGATCTCGATCCCCGGCTTCATCGCCTTCCTGCTGACCGGCTGGGGCATCACCGGCAAGCCTCCGGGCACCGTGGGCTACGTCAACCTGCCCGCCGTGGCACTGATCATGGTGACCTCGCTGATGACCGTGCCGATCGGGGTGAAGCTGGCCCACAGCCTGAGCCCCGCCCGGCTGCGCCTTGTCTTCGCGCTCACCGTGCTGGTTCTGGCGGGCAACATGCTGCGCAAGGCGCTGATGGGGTGACCCTTTTCGAGGCGGCCTCTCGCCGCCTCAACCCTGCTTCAGCCGCGCGTCCAGCCAGTCGGCAAAGGCCCGCGCCGCGGGCACCGTGTCGCGCACGGCGATGTAGTAGCCCTCGCGCGGAGCGAGGCTTCCGGGATGCGCCGGCACCAGCTGCCCCGAGGCCACCGCGTCCCGTCCGAGCAGCGCCGTGACCAGCGCGACGCCGCTGCCGCCCGCCGCGAGCTGCAGGGCCATGCCGTAGGAATCGACGTAGAGCCGCGGCCGCAACGCCCCCAGCCCATGCGCCGCGCCGAAGGCATCCCAGCCCACCGAGGTGCCCACGGATTCGATCAGCGGCAGGTCTTCGAGCTTGCCTTCCAACATTGGTGACTTCAGCGCCACCAACTCGCTCGGCTCCAGCGGCAAGGCGCTCTGCCCCACCTGCCGCTGAGAGCCGAAACGGATCTCGACATCTGCCATGGCGCTCTGGAAGTCATCCGGCCAGATGGCACTGGCAAAGCGGATGCGCACCTGCGGGTGGCGGCGGTGGAAGTCCCGCAGATGCGGCGCGATCACCCAGCTCGCCACGCTGACCGAACTGGCGACGGTCAGCAGCTCCGCCTCGGGAGGGCCATCGAGCGCCAGCGTCGCCGCCTGCAGCATCTCCAGGGCCGAGCCCACCTGCGGCATCAGCTTGCGCGCGGCGTCGGTCAACGCAAGCCCGCGTGGCTTGCGGGTGAAAAGCTCCGTGCCGAAGCGCGTCTCCAGCGCCTTGATCTGCTGGCTGACCGCCGATTGCGTCATGCCGAGTTCGTCCGCTGCGGCGGTGAAACTGAGGTGCCGGGCCGAGGCCTCGAAGGCGCGGAACCAGGCGACGGGCGGAAGGGATCGGGGCATGTCACACCTCTATTAGTCTAGCTAATGGATAAGCCCTTGTTTTCCACGTTTGTCAAAACATGCATTCCGGAAAATCATGAATATAGCGAACAGGAGTGGGTGCATGCAGCCGGAAATACGCAAAATCGTGACTTATGACGAAGAGGTACTGATCGAGGGCTTTCGCCCCGCCGAGACACCCTGGCGCATGTTCGCCGTGGCCGCGGTGGTGCGCAATCCCTGGGCCGGGCGCTACGTCGAGGACCTCAAGCCCGAGATCCACGCCTACGGCCCGGTGCTGGGCGAAATGATGACCGAGCGTATGATCGCACTCGCCGGCAGCGGTGCCGCCATCGAAGCCTATGGCAAGGCGGCGGTGGTCGGCCTTGACGGCGAGATCGAGCACGCCTCGGGTCTCATCCACACGCTGCGCTTCGGCAACCACTACCGGCAGGCGGTCGAGGCCAAGAGCTACCTGGCCTTCACCAACACGCGCGGCGGGGCGAACGCGCCGATCATGGTGCCGCTGATGGACAAGAACGACGCCGGCCGGCGCTCGCACTACCTGACCATCCAGTTCTCCATCCCCGACGCACCGCGCGACGACGAGATCGTCGTGGTGCTCGGCGCCGCCACCGGGGGCCGCCCGCACCACCGCATCGGCGACCGCTACCAGGATCTGAAGGACCTCGGCCATGACCTGGACAACCCGGCCGCGGTCTGACCTCGGCGGCGGGCTGGCGGGGATCCTCGCGGGCGATACCGGCCCGCGCATCCTGCTGATCCACGGTGTTGGCCTTCGCGCCGAGGCCTGGGGCGCGCAGCTGGATGCGCTTGCCGGAGGCTGCCAGGTGATCGCGGTGGACATGCCGGGGCACGGTGAGAGCGAGGGTCGGAACGAGAGCAGCCTCGCGGATTTCGCCTCGCGCATCGCCGACCTGCTGGACCGGCCGACGCTGATCGCCGGGCACTCCATGGGCGCGATGCTCGCCGCGGAACTGGCGCGACGCGCCCCCGACAAGGTCGCCGGCATCGCCTGCCTCAACGCCATCCACCGCCGCAGCCCAGAAGCGCGGCAGGCCGTGGCGGAGCGCGCGGCGCAGCTGGACGGGCGCGGCACCGGCGATCCCGAGCCGACGCTCACACGCTGGTTCGGTGCGGCGGAAAGCCCCGCGCGTGCAGCCTGCCGGGACTGGCTGACCCATGTCGATCCGATGGGCTACCGCGCCGCCTACCGTGTCTTCGCCGCCGAAGACGGTCCCGCGGACGACACCCTGCGCGGCCTCGCCTGCCCCGCGCTCTTCATGACCGGCGAGCTGGAGCCCAACTCCACCCCCGCCATGTCACACGCCATGGCGGGGCTCGCCCCGCAGGGCCGCGCCGTCGTCCTGCCGGACGCCGCCCACATGATGCCGATGACCCATGCCGACGAGGTCACCGCCGAACTCACCCGCCTTGTTGAGGCGAGCCTGTAACCCAAGCCAAAAGGAGCTGAGCCATGGAGTTCTCCCTCTTCGCCCATATGGAACGCCTCACCCCGGACCAGCCCCACGAGGTGCTGCACGAGGAGTTCATCTCGATCTGCAAGATGGCCGACGAGGGCGGCATGCGCGCGATCTGGACCGGCGAACACCATGGCATGGAATTCACCATCGCGCCCAACCCCTTTCTGTCGATCGTCGACCTGGCGCATCACACGAAGAACGTCCGCCTCGGCACTGGCACGGTGATCGCCCCCTTCTGGCACCCGATCCGGCTGGCCGGAGAGGCTGCGGCCACCGATCTCATCACCGGCGGGCGGCTCGAGTTGGGCATCGCCCGCGGCGCCTACAGCTTCGAGTACGAGCGGATGATGCCCGGTCTCGACGCGGCGCAGGCGGGCGCGCGGATGCGCGAGACCGCGCCGCTGCTGCCACAGCTCTGGGCCGGAGACTGCACCCACGCCGGGCAATTCTACAGCTTCCCCGCCACCACCGCCGTGCCCAAGGCTTTGCAGGACGGCGGTCCGCCGATCTGGATCGCCGCGCGCGAGGAAGCCAGCCACCAGTTTGGCGTCTCCGCTGGCTTCAACATCCAGGTCACGCCGCTCTGGCAGGGCATGGAGGAGATCACCGCGCTGAAATCGCGCTTCGACGCCGCCCGCGCCGAGAACCCCGGCCGGAGCCCCAAGATCATGCTGCTGCACCACACCTATGTCGGACGCGACGAAGAGGACGTGGCGCAGGCCGCCCGCGAAATCTCGCGCTACTACTGCTATTTCGGCGCCTGGTTCCAGAACAAGCGCCCGGTCCGCAACGGGCTGATCGAAGCGCTGAGCGAGGAAGAGATCGCCGGCAACAACCTCATGGCCCCGGAGAAGCTCGCCCGCGATCTGACCATCGGCACCAAGCAGGAGGTGATCGACAGGATCCGCCGCTACGAGGACATGGGCTACGATGAATTTTCCTTCTGGATCGACACCGGCATGAGCCACCAGCGCAAGCGGGACTCCCTCGCGCGCTTCCTAGACGACGTTCTGCCCGCCTTTGCCTGAGGACTATTGATGACCGACCTCCCGCACTACCAACTCTACATCGATGGCGCCTTCTGCGAGGGCGCGAGGGCGCAACGGCAGCAGACCGAGAACCCCGCCACGGGCGAGGCCTGGGCCAGCTTTGCCTGCGCCGCGCCCGCCGACGTCGAGCGCGCGGTGACCGCCGCCCGCCGGGCGCTCGACGACCCCAAGTGGCGCGACCTCAGCCAGACCGCGCGGGGCAAGCTGCTCTACCGGCTGGCCGATCTGGTCGAGCGGCACGCGCAGGAACTTGGACGCCTCGAGACCACCGACAGCGGCAAGCTGCTGGCCGAGACCGCCAGCCAGACCGCCTATGTCGCCGACTACTACCGCTACTACGCCGGGCTTGCCGACAAGATCGAGGGCGCGGTGTTGCCGATCGACAAGCCGGACATGCATGTCTTCACCAAGCCTCTGCCGATCGGCGTGGTCGCGGCGGTGGTGCCGTGGAACGCGCAGATGTTCCTCACCGCCACCAAGCTCGGCCCGGCGCTGGCGGCGGGCTGCACCGTGGTGCTGAAGGCCTCGGAAGTGGCCCCCGTGCCGATGCTCGAATTCGCCCGGCTTATCCACGAGGCGGGCTTCCCGCCGGGCGTCGTGTCGGTGATCACCGGCGACGCCAAGGGCTGCGCCATCCCGCTCACCAGTCACCCCGACGTCGACCGCATCGCCTTTACCGGCGGGCCCGATACGGCGCGCCACGTGATCCGCAACTCGGCCGAGAACTTCGCGGTCACCACGCTGGAGCTGGGCGGAAAGTCCCCGATCCTCGTCTTCGAGGACGCCGATCTCGACGGCGCAGCCAACGCGCTGATCGCCGGCAATTTCGGCGCCTCGGGGCAGAGTTGCGTGGCCGGATCTCGGGGGCTGGTGCAGCGCAGCATCTTCGAGGCGCTGGTCGCGAAGATCACCGAAAAGGCGCAGGGCATCGTGGTCGGCGATCCGCTGGACGGCGGCAGCCACATGGGGCCGCTCTGCACCCGGGCGCAGGTGGAGCTGATCGGCAGGACGCTGTCCGAAGCACAGGCACAGGGCGCGACGCTGCGCTTCGGCGGCGCGCCGCTGGACCGGCCCGGCAACTACATGGCGCCGACGCTGGTGGACTGTCCCTCGCCCGAGATCGCCACGCTGCACACCGAGATGTTCGGCCCGGTCATGTCGCTGCTGCCCTTCGACACCGAGGAAGAGGCGATCGCACTGGCCAATGACAGCCTCTACGGTCTCGGCTCGGGCGTCTTCACCCAGAACCTCGCGCGTGCTCACCGGGTGTCGGGGCGGCTGCGCGCGGGCATCTGCTGGGTGAACACCTACCGGGCGATCTCGCCCATCGCGCCCTTTGGCGGCTTTGGAGATTCCGGCTACGGACGCGAGGCGGGGATGGAGGCCATCAAGGACTACACCCGCACCCGCACCACCTGGATCAGCACCTCGGCCGAGCCAATGGCGAACCCTTTCGTGATGCGGTGAGATGGGAGCCGGGCGCGGCTCTGCTAGAACGCGCCCGGTCTGCCCCTTAGCCCCAGGTCGGGTGGAACTTGCCGCCCGGTGAGAGGGTGAAGATCTCGACCCCGTCGGCGGTCACGCCGACCGAATGCTCGAACTGCGCCGAGAGCGACTTGTCGCGGGTCACCGCGGTCCAGTCATCGGCCAGCACCTTGGTCTCGGGACGGCCGAGGTTCACCATCGGCTCGATGGTGAAGAACATGCCCTCTTCGAGCACCGGTCCGGTGCCGGCGCGGCCGTAGTGCAGCACGTTGGGCGCGGCGTGGAACACCCGGCCGAGGCCATGACCGCAGAAGTCGCGCACCACCGACATGCGCTGCGCCTCGACGTAGCTCTGGATCGCGTGGCCGATGTCGCCGAAGGTGTTGCCCGGTTTCACCGCCTCGATGCCCAGCATCAGCGAATCGTGAGTCACCTGGATCAGCCGCTCGGACTTCCGCGAGAGCTTTCCGGCCACGTACATGCGGGACGTGTCGCCGTACCATCCGTCGACGATCACCGTGACGTCGACGTTGAGGATGTCGCCATCCTTCAGCTTCTTGTCACCGGGAATGCCGTGGCAGACAACGTGGTTGATCGAGATGCAGCTGGCGTGCTGGTAGCCCTTGTAGCCAATGGTCGCCGAGACCGCGCCCGCCTCCTCCACCGCGTTGCGGATGAAGTCGTCGATCGCTCCGGTCGTCTGGCCGGGTTCGACCAGCGGCGCGAGATCGTCGAGGATCTTCGCGGCCAGCGCACCGGCCTTGTTCATGCCGGCAAAATCGGCGGGTTCGTGAATGCGGATGCCGTCGCGGGTGAGACGGCCGCTCGTGTCATTTCGCAAGACGGGGCGCTCCATGGGTCTCTTCCCTTCAATACTTAATGCGTGTTGCGTTCCATTGCCAGAGGATGGCAGGGGAACGCAATGGCATGTCCCTGCGTTAGGTCCCGCGATGCGGGCCTGATGCGCACCATGTCACCCGGAGCCCGCTCCGAAACCGCCTGAAGGGGATCAGGCCAGACCCAAACCAAGTCGCACCGGTCGCAGCGGTGCGCAAGACGGGCAGCCCCGGCGCAGACCCGCAGAAAAGGAACATTGAGGGACAATGGACAGTATCAACGAGGTCTTGAACACCGACATCTACAACGGCACGTCGCTCTCGGACGTGTTCACGCTGGATTTCCTGGCCAGCATGCTCGGCAACGTCGTGGCGGCGATCCTGCTGCTGCTGGTCGGCCTGTTCATCGGGCGCTGGGTCAAGGGCCGGATCACCGCCATGTCGGCGCGCAGCGCCCGGCTGGATGACACGCTCTTCAACTTCCTGGGCAATATCGCGCGCTACGTGGTGCTGATCTTCACCACGCTGATCGTGCTCAACACCTTCGGCGTGCAGACGACCTCGATCATCGCCGCGCTGGGTGCCGCCGGCCTCGCCGTCGGCCTTGCGCTGCAAGGCACGCTGTCGAATGTCGCCGCCGGCGTGATGATCATCGTCTTCCGCCCGATCAAGCTCGGCGATTTCATCACCGTGGCGGGGGTCTCGGGCACGGTGAAGGACATCACGCTCAACACCACCGAGCTTGCCAGCCTCAGCAACACGCAGATCATCGTGCCGAACTCGGAGGTCTGGGGCAATGTCATCGAGAACTACTCAATCTACAAGACACGCCGGGCGGAATGGACCTTCGGTGTCGGCTACGGCGCGAACCTCGCCACCGCAGAGCGGGTGATCCGCGAGACGATCATGGCCGACGAACGGTCGATGACCGATCCCGCGCCCTTCATCCAGGTCAACGCGTTGAACGACAGCTCGGTCGACTTCCTGGTGCGGGTCTGGGTCGCCAGCGGCGATTTCTTCCAGTTCCAGGCCGACATGAAGCGCCGGGTCAAGGAAGCGCTCGACGAGAACGGTGTCGACATCCCCTTCCCCACCCGCACGCTGCACATCACGCGCGACGAGGAGGAAGAGGCAACGGCCCTCGCGGAGCCGAAGTCGCAGCTGGTCTAAGCCGGCGCTTACATGACATGAGCGGTGGATGGGGGCTCTGCCCCCGTCCGCTGACGCGGACTCCCCCGGGATATTTCGACCATGTGGAAGCCCGCAGGGACGCGGGCGGTCAGGGCGTCCGGAAGGGCAAAGGATCGCCGAGCGTGATTTCTTCCGGCGATATCCGGCAACCGAGGGCGATCACCTCCACACCACTTTGCACGGCGCGCGCGAAGGCGGTGGCATAGGCGGGGTCGATGTCCCCCGCGAGGGTCACCTCCTCCGCATCCGTCCGCTGCACGAGATAGAGCATCACCGCGCGATGCCCCAACGCGACCATTGCCGAAAGCTCCGCGAGATGCTTGGCGCCGCGCGCGGTGACGCTGTCCGGGAACTCGGCCAGGCCCGGGCGGCGCGAGAGCGTCACCGATTTCACCTCTACGTAGCAATCGCGGCGTCCGTCGCCGGCAAGCAGGAAGTCGATGCGGCTCTTCTCGCCGTATTTCACCTCGGGGCGCAGCGTGTCGTACCCCTCGAGGCCCGCCACCTGCCCCGCCTGCAGCGCCGCGCGCAGCACGCGGTTGGGCACGCCGGTGTCGACACCGGTGAAGGCGCCGCTTTCATGTTCGATCAGCCGCCAGGCGTATTTCAGTTTCCGCTTCGGATCGTCATTCGGCTCGAGCCAGATTTTGCTCTCCGGCTCGGCCATGCCCAGCATGCTGCCCGGGTTGGCCACATGGGCGGTGATCTCTGTGCCGTCCTCGAGCCGGCAGTCGGCGAGGAAGCGCTTGTAGCGGCGCAGCAGGCGGGCGGGGATGAGCGGGGTTTCGAAACGCATGGTCCGAGCTATAGCGGCGGGTGCACCACGCGCAAGCGCGGGGTCAGCGGCGACCGGCCACCACCACCTCGCAGCCCCAGTCAGCGCAGGCAGCGGCCAAGGAGGCCGGCAGGGGCTGGTCGGTGAGAAACTTGTCGATCTCTGCCAGCGAGGCGATGCGCGCCGGGGCACTGCGGCGGAACTTGGTGTGGTCGGCGACGAGGAAGGTGCGGCGCGACTGGCGCAGGATGGCGCGGCTGACGCCCACCTCCTGGAGGTCGAAATCGAGGATGTCGCCCTCGGCATCCAGCGCCGAGCAGCCGATGACGGCAAGGTCGAACTTGAACTGCCGGATGCTCTCGGTCGCCAGCGCGCCGATCAGCCCGCCATCGGTGCGGCGCAGGCTTCCGCCGCTGACCAGCACCTCGCAATCGGGATTGGCGACGAGGATATTGGCGACGTTCATGTTGTTGGTGACCACCATCAGCCCCTTGTGGTGCAGGAGTTCGCGCGCCACCGCCTCGGTGCTGGTGCCGATATTGAGAAACAGCGAGATGCCCTGCGGGATGTGTGCCGCGCAGGCGCGGGCGATGGCGGTCTTGGCCTCCATGTTGAGGTGGCGCCGTTCTTCGTAGCCGATGTTCATCGTGCCCGAGGGCAGCACCGCGCCGCCATGCACCCGTTCCAACCGCCCGCCGTCGGCCAATTCGCTCAGGTCGCGCCGGATGGTCTGCAGCGTGACGCCGAAATGCTGCGCCAGCCCCTCGACGGTCACCTTGCCGTCGCGGCGGGCGATCTCGAGAATTTCCGGGTGGCGCAGGGATTGGGACATGGCTGTTCGGTTTCTTTCGTTTTCGTCTTCACTGACCGTAAGGAACCCGCAAACGCGCCCATGATCCAGAGGTTTATATGCTGCAGACGCGAAATCTGCGGTGAGCATGACATGTGAAGCACAGGATTTTTCGAGGAAATCTTGATTCTCAGGCGATACGAAAAAAAACGAAAACAAAAGCCTTGCGCGGATGCGCGGTCCGGGTTTAGCCTGCGCCCAAGTTGAAAGAGGCCCCCGTGCGCGAAACCACCCCGAACACCCCTGCAGATCTCTTCGTCATCGGCGGCGGCATCAACGGATGCGGCATCGCCCGGGACGCGGCCGGGCGCGGCGCTTCGGTGGTGCTTGCCGAGATGGGGGATCTGGCTTCGGCGACCTCCTCGGCCTCGACCAAGCTGTTCCACGGCGGGCTGCGGTACCTGGAGTACCTCGAGGTGCGACTGGTGCACGAGGCGCTGGTCGAGCGCGAGGTTCTGCTGCGCGCCATGCCGCACATCAGCTGGCCGATGCGCTTCGTGTTGCCCTACCACAAGGACATGCGTTTCGAGAGCGAGACGCCGATCTCCAAAATGCTCGGCCTTGCCATGCCCTGGATGAAGGGCCGCCGCCCGGCCTGGCTGATCCGCATGGGGCTGTTCATGTACGACCACCTGGGCGGGCGAAAGATCCTGCCGGGCACGGCGACGCTCTCGCTGAAGGGCACGCCGGAGGGCGCGCCACTGCAGGAGCGCTTCGAGCGCGCCTATGAATATTCCGACTGCTGGGTCGAGGATTCGCGGCTGGTGGTGCTCAATGCCCGCGACGCCGAGGCGCGCGGCGCCACGATCATGACCCGCACCAAGGTCACCCATGCGCAGCGCGACGGCGCGCTCTGGCGCATCGCGACCGAGGACGCGGAGACGGGCGCGAAAGCAACCCATTACGCAAAGATGCTGATCAATGCGGGCGGACCGTGGGTCGGCGACGTGATCCACGACAAGATCGACCTGCCGTCTCGCGAAGGCGTGCGGCTGGTGCGTGGCAGCCATATTGTCACGCGCAAGCTCTACGATCACGACAAGTGCTACTTCTTCCAGGGCACTGACGGGCGCATCATCTTTGCCATCCCCTACGAGCGCGATTTCACCCTGATCGGCACCACCGACGCCGAGCACGACGACCCGGATCGCCGCCCCGTCTGCACGCCCGAGGAACAGGCCTACCTCATCAACTTCGCCAACCAGTATTTCGCGCAGTCGATCTCGGCGGAGGATGTGGTCTGGACCTATTCAGGGGTACGCCCGCTCTACGATGACGGTGCCAGCAGCGCCACGGCGGCGACGCGGGACTACACGCTGAAGGTGGATGCCACGGGCGGTGCCCCGGTGCTCAACGTCTTCGGCGGCAAGATCACCACCTACCGGCGGCTGGCGGAAAGCGCGCTTGAAAAGATCGGCGAGCACATCGCGCTGAAGTCCGGGCCCTGGACGGCGGGCGTGGCCATGCCAGGCGGCGATTTTCCAGTCGATGGGTTCGATGTGTTGGTGCAGACTCTGAGCGGCAAATATCCCTTCCTTGGAGAGGTTTGGGCACGGCGGCTCGTGCGCGCCTATGGCACCGAAGCGGAAACGCTTCTGGGAGAGGCAAAGAGCGCGGAGGACCTTGGGAGGGGTTTCGGCGCGACGCTCACGGAGGCGGAGGCGATCTGGCTGATGCGGCAGGAGTTTGCCCGCACGGCCGAGGACGTGGTGTGGCGACGCACCAAGCTCGGGCTGCGCCTGAGCGCGGAGGAGATATCGGCACTGGACGGCTGGATGAGATCCCGCCGCGAAAGGGCCGACGCCGCCGAATAACACGGCGGAGACATACGGCGCGGGGAGGAGGACCTTATGTCGCTGGAACTGAAGGGCGTATCAAAGATCGTCGAGGGGCAGACCCATATTGCCCCGACCGATCTGACGCTCGCGAATGGCACGATGAACGTGCTGCTGGGCCCGACCCTGTCGGGCAAGACGTCGCTGATGCGGCTGATGGCGGGGCTCGATGCGCCCTCCACCGGCAAGATCTTCTGGGAAGGCAATGACGTCACCGGCATGCGGGTGCAGGACCGCAAGGTGGCCATGGTTTACCAGCAGTTCATCAACTACCCCTCGATGACCGTCTATCAGAACATCGCCTCGCCGATGAAGCTGATGGGCGTGGACCGTGCCGAAATCGACCGCCGGGTGCGCGAGAGCGCCGAGCTGATGAAGCTGACGCCGTTTCTCCAACGCAAGCCGCTGGAGCTGTCAGGCGGGCAACAGCAGCGCTGCGCGCTGGCGCGGGCGCTGGTGAAGAACGCCGGTCTGGTGCTTCTGGACGAGCCGCTGGCCAACCTCGACTACAAGCTGCGCGAAGAGCTGAGGGTAGAAATTCCAAAGATCTTCGAGGCTTCCGGCTCGATCTTCGTCTACGCGACCACCGAGCCCGAGGAGGCGCTGCTGCTTGGCGGTCATACCGCGACGCTCTGGGAGGGCCGCGTGACGCAATTCGGCCCGACCCCCGAGGTCTACCGCCAGCCGCTTGACGCCACCACGGCCCGGGTGTTCAGCGACCCGCCGATGAACTTCCTGCAGATCTCCAAGACCGGCGATCGGCTGATGTTCGGCGAGGGCCAGAGCGCGCCCGCCACCGGCAAGCTCAAGGATCTGCCCGACGGGCGCTGCATGGCGGGCTTCCGGCCCAACCACCTGGAGATCCTGCAGCACGAACCCGAAGCGCTGCGCTTCCGCACCCAGCTTCAGGTGAGTGAGCTGACCGGTTCCGAGACCTTCGTCCACCTCGACCACCATGGCGAACGCTGGGTCGGGCTGGTGAGCGGCGTGCATGACCTTCCACTCGGCGAGCCGCTCGACGTCTGGTTGTCGCCCCGCCACGTCTACGTCTTTGGCGAAAACGGCGAGCTGGTCGCCCCCGCTGCCTACGCGCTGGCTGCCTGAGGAGATAGCGACATGGCAAAGATAACGCTCGACAATCTCGCCCACTCCTACCTGCCGAACCCGCGCGGCGAGGAAGACTTCGCGCTCAAGCAGATGACCCACGACTGGCAGGACGGCGGCGCCTATGCGCTGCTCGGTTCCTCGGGCTGCGGCAAGTCCACGCTGCTCAACATCATCTCGGGACTGCTGATCCCCTCGCAGGGGCGCGTGCTCTTCGATGGCCACGACGTGACCCACGCGCCGACCGCCGAACGCAACATCGCGCAGGTGTTCCAGTTCCCGGTCGTCTACGACACGATGACCGTGCGCGACAATCTCGCCTTCCCGCTGCGCAACCGCGGCCGCGACGAGACCTATGTCGCCGAGCGCGTGCAGGAGATCGCCCGGATGATCGGCATGGAGGACCAGCTGCGCCGCAAGTGCAGCGGGCTCACCGCCGACGCCAAGCAGAAGATCAGCCTCGGTCGCGGCATGGTGCGCAAGGACGTGAACGCCCTGCTCTTCGACGAGCCGCTGACGGTGATCGACCCGCACATGAAGTGGGAGCTGCGAACCCAGCTCAAGAAGCTGCACCATGATTTCGGCCATACGATGATCTACGTGACCCACGACCAGACCGAAGCGCTGACCTTCGCCGACAAGGTGGTGGTGATGTACGACGGCCGCGTGGTGCAGATCGGCACGCCCGAGGAGCTGTTCGAGCGGCCCGAGCATACCTTCGTCGGCTATTTCATCGGCTCGCCGGGGATGAACGTGATCCCCGCCAAGGTCGATGGCACCAGGGCCTACATCAACGGATCGCATTTCGATCTGGGTGCCGGCTACCGCGCGATGGAGGGCAAGGTCGAGATCGGCGTGCGCCCCGAGTTCGCCCGGCTCAGCACCTCCGAGGGGCTGCCGGTGAAGGTCCGCCGCGTCGAGGACGCCGGGCGGCACAAGATCATCCGTGCCGACTTCTTCGGTCATGACATCAACATCGTCGCCGGCGAGGACGAGAGCATCGGGCCGGACATGACCCGCGTGCGCTTCGATCCGGCGCACGTCAACGTCTACCGCGACGACTGGCGCGTCGCGCCCGAGGGGGAGGCCGCATGATGATCCGTTTCATCGCACAGAAATCTCTGGTTGGGCAGCGTCTGCGGACCATCCAGCCGCGCGCCAAGGCCTTCATTGACCCCGCCGCCGTGCATGAGGCGCAAGGGCTCTGGGGCGTAACCGCGTCACGAGCGGCCGGCTCCGGCCTGGATGTGAAAACGTTGACCTGCACCGCCGTCCCCGTGCGGAAGCCCCATGAGGAGGCTGCGCGATGAACAAGACCGTCAATCACAAGGCCTGGTTCCTGGTGCTGCCGGTGCTGGTGCTGGTGGCCTTCTCGGCGGTGATCCCGCTGATGACCGTGGTCAACTACTCGGTGCAGGACACCTTCGGGAACAACCAGTTCTTCTGGGCCGGGCTCGAATGGTTCGACGAGATGCTGCATTCCGACCGGATGTGGAATGCACTCGGACGGCAGCTGATGTTCTCGGGGATCATTCTCGCCATAGAGGTGCCGCTGGGCATCTTCGTGGCGCTCAACATGCCGAAGTCGGGCTTCTGGGCGTCCTTCTGTCTCGTGCTCATGTCGCTGCCGCTGCTCATTCCGTGGAACGTCGTCGGCACCATCTGGCAAGTCTTTGGCCGGGTCGACATCGGCCTGCTGGGCCGCACGCTGGAAAGCCTCGGGATCGACTACAACTATACGCAAAGCCCGCTGGCCGCCTGGGTCACCATCGTCGTCATGGACGTCTGGCACTGGACCTCACTGGTGGCTCTGCTGGCCTACGCCGGTCTGAAATCGATCCCCGACGCCTACTACCAGGCCGCCAAGATCGACCAGGCCAGCCGCTGGAAAGTGTTCCGCTACATCGAGCTGCCGAAGATGGCGGGGGTGCTGATGATCGCCATCCTGCTGCGCTTCATGGACAGCTTCATGATCTACACCGAGCCCTTCGTGGTCACCGGCGGCGGTCCCGGCAATGCCACCACGCTGCTGTCGATCGACCTGGTGAAGATGGCGCTGGGGCAGTTCGACCTCGGCCCCGCCGCGGCCTTCTCGATCATGTACTTCCTGGTGATCCTGCTGATTTCCTGGGTGTTCTACACCGTGATGACCAACCTCGACAAAAAGGGGATGTGAGATGGGTGTGACCCTTAGGGACACCGGCAAGCTTGCCACCGGCGCAACGCAAGCCGGGCCAGCGCTGGCCCGTGGGGTGGCGCTGCAACGGCCGAACTCCGCGCTTTATCCCAGCCAGACCCGGACGACCTTTGAACGGCGCGCACAGCTGGCAAAGCGCCAGCCCGCCGGGACGGGCCGGCGCTGGCCCGGCGCCTTCGGCTTGATTCCGGGCCACTCTGTTCCGTCCTCAATCGCGACCGGGAGCCCGTCATGACCGACACCGCCCTCACCCCCGCCGCACGCCGGTCGCGCAGCCTGCCCCGGATCAACACCCGCGTCATCGTGATGACGCTTTACCTGCTGTTCCTGCTGCTTCCGATCTACTGGCTGCTCAATATGAGCCTGAAGACCAACACCGAGATCCTCGGCGATTTCACGCTCTGGCCGCGCAACCTGACCTTTGCCAACTATGCAACGATCCTCACCGATCCGAGCTGGTACACCGGCTATATCAACTCGCTGATCTACGTGGTGATGAACACGGTGATCTCGCTCACCGTGGCGCTGCCGGCGGCCTACGCCTTTTCGCGCTATCACTTCATGGGCGACAAGCACCTGTTCTTCTGGCTGCTGACCAACCGCATGGCGCCGCCTGCGGTCTTCGCCCTGCCCTTCTTCCAGCTCTATTCCAGCATCGGCCTCTTCGACACGCACATCGCCGTGGCGCTGGCGCATTGCCTGTTCAACGTGCCGCTGGCGGTCTGGATCCTCGAGGGCTTCATGCGCGGCGTGCCGAAGGAGATCGACGAGACCGCCTATATCGACGGCTACAGCTTCGGCGGCTTCTTCGTGAAGATCTTCATGCCGCTGATCTCGTCGGGCATCGGCGTCGCCGCCTTCTTCTGCTTCATGTTCTCCTGGGTCGAGCTGCTGCTCTCGCGCACGCTGACCACGGTGGACGCCAAACCGATCGCAGCAACGATGACCCGCACCGTCTCGGCCTCGGGGCTCGACTGGGGCGTGCTGGCCGCCGCTGGCGTGCTGACCATTATCCCGGGCGCGCTCGTGATCTGGTTCGTCCGCAACTACATCGCCAAGGGCTTTGCCCTGGGCCGCGTCTGAGAGGAGACCGACATGGACTGGATGGCATGGACCTGGCCCACGGCGGCCTTCTTTCTGACCATCGCGGCGCTGCTGGTGATCTTCACCGTGCTGGCAATCCGCTTTCCCGAGACGCCGCGCCTCGGCGTCCTCGGCATCGAAACCACGCGCGGCGACCGGCTCTTCATCACGCTGCTGGGCTCGGCCTTCATCAATCTCGCCTGGCTCGGACTCATCGGCCAGATGCAGTGGGCGGCGCTTGTCGTCTGCCTGATCTACGCGGCGGCGGTGTTCCGCTGGGTCTGAGACCCGGCATGGCATCACCCGGGATGGAGGAGTCCCGGACCACCGCAAGAGTAAAAACGGTTCAATAAGGGAGGAAACCATGAACCTTAAGAGATCAACCGCCATGGCGCTTGCGCTCGGCCTGCTGAGCGGGCCGGCCTTCGCCGACATGGAGGCGGCCACGGCCTTCCTCGATGCGGAGATCGGCGATCTGTCGACCCTCTCGCGCGAAGACCAGGAAGCCGAGATGCAGTGGTTCGTCGATGCGGCCCAGCCCTTCCAGGGCATGGAGATCAAGGTGGTCTCGGAGACGATCACCACCCACGAGTACGAAAGCCAGGTGCTCGCCCCGGCCTTCGAAAAGATCACCGGCATCAAGATCACCCACGACCTCATCGGCGAGGGCGACGTGGTCGAGAAGCTGCAGACGCAGATGCAGTCGGGCGAGAATATCTATGACGCCTATGTCAACGACAGCGATCTTATCGGCACGCACTGGCGCTACCAGCAGGTGCGCAACCTGACCGACTGGATGAGCAACGAGGGCGCCGAGGTCACCAGCCCGACGCTGGATCTCGACGATTTCATCGGCACCCAGTTCACCACCGCCCCCGATGGCAAGCTCTACCAGCTGCCCGACCAGCAGTTCGCCAACCTCTACTGGTTCCGCTACGACTGGTTCACTGACCCTGACATCATGGCCGAATTCAAGGAGAAGTACGGCTACGACCTCGGCGTACCGGTCAACTGGTCGGCCTATGAGGACATCGCCGAGTTCTTCACCGGTCGTAACATCGACGGGCAGGACATCTTCGGCTCGATGGACTACGGCAAGAAGGACCCCTCGCTCGGATGGCGCTACACCGATGCTTGGATGTCGATGGCCGGCATGGGCGACAAGGGCGAGCCCAACGGCCTGCCGGTCGACGAATGGGGCATCCGGGTGAACGAGAACTCGCAACCCGTCGGCGCCTGCATGTCGCGCGGCGGCGCGGCCAACAGCCCGGCGGCAGTCTACGCGGTCGAGAAGGCGATCGAGTGGCTCAACAAGTACTCGCCGCCGTCGGCCATGGGCATGACCTTCTCCGAGGCCGGCCCGGTCCCGGCGCAGGGCAACATCGCGCAACAGATGTTCATGTATACCACCTTCGTCGCCTCGCTGGTCGAGCCCGGCCTGCCGGTGATGAACGAGGACGGCACGCCCAAGTGGCGCCTCGCCCCTTCGCCGCATGGCGTCTACTGGGAGGACGGCATGAAGGTCGGCTACCAGGACGTGGGCTCCTGGACGCTGATGAAGTCCACCCCCGAGGATCGTGCCAAGGCCGCCTGGCTCTACGCGCAGTTCGTCACCTCCAAGACCGTGGACGTGAAGAAGAGCCACGTCGGCCTGACCTTCATCCGCGAGAGCTCGATCCAGGACCAGAGCTTCACCGACCGCGCGCCGAACCTTGGCGGCCTGGTGGAATTCTACCGTTCGCCCGACCGCGTGCGCTGGTCGCCCACCGGCACCAACGTGCCGGACTACCCCAAGCTGGCGCAGCTGTGGTGGCAGAACATCGGCGACGCCATGTCGGGCGCGAAGCCCGCGCAGGAGGCCCTCGACAGCCTCTGCTCGGACATGGAGAAGGTCATGGAGCGCCTCGAGCGTGCCGGCATCCAGGGCGACCTTGGCCCGGTGATGAACGAGGAGAAGGACGCCGAGGAATGGCTCTCGATGGAAGGTTCGCCGAAGCCGAAGATCGAGAACGAGCGCGAGGAGCCAAAGACCGTCTCCTATGACGAGCTCGTCGCCTCGTGGAACTGAGCTAGCTAAGCGGGGGCGGGCTGTGGCCCGCCCCCGTTTTCTCGTCTTCGCCATGGCCATGTCGGGCCATCGCCGATACGAGTTAAGTAAGAGATTGAAATAGGGAAGAGATGTCGGGAGGCTCTTTGGTCGAGAGACTTGAGAGATACGCAACTTCGCCCGGAATCAAGGCGAAGCCGCCGGGCAAGCGCCTGCCCGTCCCGGCGGGCTGGCGCTGTGTCATCGTCGCGCGACGTTCGGAACTCGTCCGGATTTGTCTAGGATAAAGCACAGATCGCGACCGTTGCAGCGCCACCCCACGGGCAGACGCTCGCCCGGCTCCCCTACGCCCGGCCCAATCGTGGGCACCACGTAACGACGCAAACAAAGGCCAGACCACACCCATGACCCTCATCCTCGCCATCGACCAGGGCACCACCTCGACCCGCGCGATCCTCTTTGACGAAAAGCTGCAGGTCGTCGCCTCGGCGCAAGAGGAGTTCCCGCAGCACTTCCCGCAGAGCGGCTGGGTGGAACACGACCCGCTCGATCTCTGGTCCACCACCGCCGCCACCTGCCGCGCCGTCGTGGAAAAAGCCGGGATCGGCGCCGACGACATCGCCGCCATCGGCATCACCAACCAGCGCGAGACCACCGTGGTCTGGGACAAGACCACCGGCAAGCCGATCCACAATGCCATCGTCTGGCAGGACCGCCGCACCTCGGAGATGTGCCGCGGCCTGCGCGACGAAGGCTTCGAGGAGGTGGTCACCGAAAAGACCGGCCTGCTGCTCGATCCCTATTTCTCCTCGACCAAGCTGGCCTGGATCCTCGACAACACTCCCGGCGCGCGCGAGAAGGCCGAGGCTGGCGAGCTGCTCTTCGGCACCGTCGACAGCTGGCTGGTGTGGAAGCTCACCGGCGGCGCGGTCCACGCCACCGACGCCACCAACGCCGCGCGCACCATGCTTTACAACATCCGCGAGGGGCGCTGGTCGGAGGCGATCTGCAAGCGGCTGAACATCCCCACCAACATGCTGCCCGAGGTGCGCGACTGCGACGCCAGTTTCGGCGAGTGCCGCGCCGATCTCTTTGGCCGTCCGATCCCCATCCTCGGCATCGCCGGAGACCAGCAGGCGGCGACCATCGGCCAGGCCTGCTTTGCCCCGGGCATGGTCAAATCCACCTATGGCACCGGCTGCTTTGCCCTGCTCAACACCGGCGAAACGCCGGTGGTGTCCAAGAACCGGCTTCTGACCACCATCGCCTACCGCATTGACGGCAAGACCACCTACGCGCTCGAAGGCTCGATCTTCGTCGCCGGCGCGGTGATCCAGTGGCTGCGCGACGGGCTGCAGGTGATCCGCCATGCCGCCGAGAGCCAGCCGCTGGCCGAGGCGGCCGACGAGGCGCAGGAGCTGGTGCTCGTGCCCGCCTTCACCGGGCTCGGAGCGCCCTATTGGAACGCCGATTGCCGGGGCGCGATCTACGGGCTCACCCGCAACTCCGGCCCCGCCGAGTTCGCCCGCGCCGCGCTGGAAAGCGTCGGCTACCAGACCCGCGACCTGATCGAGGCGATGAAGGCCGACTGGAGCGCCGAACACGGCGATGCCGAAATGGCGGCGCTGCGCGTGGACGGCGGTCTCAGCGCCTCGGACTGGGGGATGCAATACCTGTCGGACATCCTTGACGCGCCGGTCGAGCGGCCGACTGTGTTGGAGACCACCGCCATGGGCGCGGCCTGGCTCGCCGGTCACAAGGCCGGACTGATGCCCGGGATGGAAGAGTTTGCGGCCGCCTGGGCCCGCGACGCCCGCTTCGAGCCGAAGATGGAGGCGGCCACGCGCGAGCGCAAATACGCCGCCTGGAAACGCGCGGTCGAGGCAACCATCGGCTTCGGCTCCCCCAACGGCTGAGCGCCGCGGGGCGGGATCAGAGGATCTCGCCCCCGTCGATCACCAGCGCCAGCCCGGTGACGAAGGCAGAGCGGTCGGAGGCGAGGTAAAGGATTCCCTCGGCGATCTCCTCCACGCTGGCCCAGCGGCCCATCGGGATGGTGTCGGCGACATAGCTCTCAAGCGCCGCGCGCCCGCCCATCTGCTTCTCGAAGCCAAGATTGAAAGGCGTGTCGACAAACCCCGGGCAGAGCGCGTTGAACCTGATCTTCTCGCGCGCGTAGTCCACCGCCATCTGCTTCACCATGGCCACGGCAGCGTGCTTGGTGGTGGCGTATGAGACCATGCCGCGGTCGTACTGGCAGCCCGAGTTCGAGGCGGTGATGATCACCGAGCCGCCGCCCTGCGCCCGCATGTGCGGGATCACCGCCCGCGAGGCGACAAAATGCGCCCGCACGTTCAGCGCCCAGGCCGCATCCATCTGCGCCGGGGAAACATCCTCGACCCTGCCCTCGATCTGGATTCCGGCGTGGCTGTGCAGCACGTCGAGCCTGCCGTGATCCCTGGCCACCTTGTCGATCAGCCCCTCCACCGCAGCATCGTCGCGCACGTCGAGCCCCTGCGCCATGCCGCGGCCGCCGGCGGCCTCGATCTCGGCCAGCGTCTCGGCGGCAAGCTCCTCACGCAGATCCGTCACCACCACGTAGGCGCCCTCGCGGGCCATGGCCACGGCGCCAGCGCGGCCGATCCCGGATCCGGCGGCGGTCACCAATGCGACACGGTCTTTCAGCATGGGTCTCTCCTGAAGTCTTGAGTTACCGGCGCGCCTGCGCCTGAGAGCGCCGCAGCAGCAGTTGCGCGACGATCAGCATGAGAAGCGAGGCGGCCATGACCATGGTGCCGATCGCGTTGATCTCGGGGGTGACGCCGCGGCGGATCGATGAGAAGACGTAGATCGGCAGCGTGGTCTCGGCGCCCGCGACGAAGAAGGCGATGATGAAGTCGTCGAAGCTGAAGGTGAAGGCGAGCAGGAAGCCCGCGAGGATCGCGGGAAGGATCTGCGGGAAGGTCACCTGCCAGAAGGTCCCCATGGGCGTTGCGCCAAGATCGCCCGAGGCCTCGATCAGCGCCCCGTCCAGCGTCTCCATCCGCCCGCGCACCAGCAATACCACCAGAGACATGGTGAACAGCCCGTGCGCCGCGATCAGCGAGCCGGAGCCGAGCGACAGCTTCCAGCCGGTCAGCCCTTCGAGCCAGGGGTTCACCAGATCGAAGACCGAGACCAGCGCGATCAGCGTCGCGATGCCGATGACGATGCCGGGGATCATCACGGCGATCTGCACCAATAGGTCAAAGACCTTGCGCGTGCGCCCGCGCATACCGGTCAGCGCCAGCGCCGCCATGGTGCCGACCACCGTCGCCAGCACCGCCGAGAGGAAGGCGACGCGCACCGAGGTCCAAAGCGCCTCCATCACGAAGGGATTGTTCAACGCGCGGCCGTACCATTGCAGCGAGAACCCCTGCATCTGCGAGGCCGAGCGCCCCGCCGAGAAGGAGAACAGCGCGATGATACCGATCGGCAGGTACAGGAAGGCGTAAACCGCCCAGGCGTAGAGTTTCATCAGGGTCTCCGGGGGCTCACATCAGGCCGACGTCGTCGCGGCTGGCGCCGAAGCGCTTCACGAGGCGGGTGTAGATGCCGACGGTGATCAGCATGACCACCACCAGCGCCACCGCCACTGCCGAGCCGAAGGCCCAGTTGCGCGACTGCAGGAAGAGGTCGACCAGCGCGTTGCCGACGAAGAAGACCTTGCCACCGCCAAGGATCGCGGGGATCAGGAACTCCCCCATCAGCAGGATGAACACCAGCATCGAGCCGGTCAGCACCCCGGGCATCGACAGCGGCAGGGTGATCTGCAGGAAAGCGCGCCAGGGCGGCGTGCCGAGATCGGCAGCAGCTTCGAGCAGCCGCTTGTCGAGCTTTTCCAGCGCCACGTAGATCGGGAAGACCATCAGCGGCAGGTAGCCGTAGACGATGCCCACCAGCACCGCGAAGGGCGTGTTGAGCAGCCGCACGTCATCCAGACCGATGACCTCGAGCAGCGCCGGGATGCCCTTGCCGCCGAGCAGGAAGATCCACGCGTAGGAGCGAATGAGGATCGAGGTCCAGAACGGCACGATCACCAGCACCAGCAGCATGGTCTTCCATTTCGGGCTAACCTTCACCGCCAGGAAGTAGGCCAGCGGATAGGCGATGAGCAACGCCGCGAGGGTGCCCACCGGTGCCAGCGTCAGCGTGTTTCGGAAGGCCGCGAACCTCGCTGGCAGGTTGGCATATTGCTCGAAGGTGAAGCCGGGCGCGTAGCCGCCGATGGCGCTGCGCTCGCCGAAGGAGAAGATCAGGACGACGGCCAGCGGCAGCAGCAGCATCGCCGCGTACCAAAGCCCTGCCGGTGTCAGCAGCAGCGCCCGCGCCCGGGATTGGGTCATGGCCATCGTCCTGTCTCCGTCTTCGCTCTTAGGCCGACTTGAAGCGCGCCATCAGCTCGGCGCGGTTCGGGTCGGTAAGGGTCACCGCCGCGCCGAATTCCAGCGGGCTGAGCGCCTCGGCGGCCGGGTAGATGATCGGATCGTTGAGCAGCTCCTCGGGCAGCAGCGCGTTGGTGCGGCTGTCGGCCACCGGGTAGCCGTGAGCCAGCGCCTCCTTGGCGTTCACCTCCGGCGACAGCAGGTAGTTGATCAGCGCGTAGGCGGCCTCCTTGTGCGGCGCGTCCTTGGGGATGGCGTAATAGTCGGACCAGATCTCGCCGCCCTCCTTGCCGAGCGCGAAGCCGATCTCGGGCATGTCGGTGTTCATCTGCTTGCCGTCGCCGGTCCAGCACATGGTCAGCCAGGCATCGCCGTTGCGCATCGCCGGTTGATAGTCAGACGAAATCGCATAGAGGTGCGGCTTGACGTCGATCAACAGCTTCTCGGCCTGCGCCAGTTCCTCGGGATCCACCGAGTTGAAGGAGAAGCCGTGATAAACCAATGCGTTGCCGATGGTGGTAAGCTGGTAGTCATGCACCATCACCCGGCCGTCCCACGCATCGCGGGCGCCGTCGAAGAAGGCCTTCCAGCTGTCCACAACGCCGCCGGTCTTGTCGGAGTTGAAGGCGATGCCGGTGGTGCCCCAGTTCTTCGGCACGCCGTAGACCACGCCGTCGATCGTGCCCGCATCGGCGAAGCGCGGGTCGAAGGAGGCCGGGTCGAAGTTCGGGATCTTGCTCAAGTCGAGAGGCTCTATGAGATCCGCCTCGACATAGGTCGGGATCGCATAGTTGGTCGGCACGAAGACGTCCCAGCCGGACCCGCCAGCCTGGATCTTCGCCAGCATCTCCTCGTTCGAGCCGAAGACATTGACCTGCGTGTAGGCGCCGGTCTCATCGGTGAAGGCGTCGAAATTGGCGGCGTCGTGGTAGTTCGGCCAGGTCGCCAGCACCACGCGGTCACCGATGTCCTGCGCGCGGGCACGGCTCGGCAGCAGGCCCGGCATGGCCCCCCCCATGACCGCCGCGGCGGTTCCGAGACCTGTCACCCCGAGGAAGTGGCGACGGGTGACAGAGCCCTTCTGGTAGCGCCGCAGCTCTTCCATGAACGCCTTGCGCGAGATCGGCGTGTTGTCGTTCTTCATCTGGATTTTCCCTTGTTGGACTTTGACTTGTTGGAGTGTCTTCAGTCGTCGACGGCGAGAACGAGACCCGTTCCCTCCGGCCAGAGGACGTGGACCAATGCGCCCACGTCGTGCCCGCCCAAGGCTCTTTCGGCCTGTCGCGGAACATTGACCTGCATCTGGCCGAGCCCGTCGGCCGCCAGCAGGTATTCGGTGTGATCGCCCAGGAAGGTGCGATGGGTGACGCGCGCGGGGACAACCGCTGTCCCCGCAGGGACGGCGCTATCACGGGCGGCGAGACCCAGTGCTTCGGGGCGCACGGCGATCTCGGTCGTTGTGCGGTCATCGCCCGGCTCGTCGCGCAGCACGACCTTCACGCCATTGCCAAGCACCGCCTGCGCCAGCCCGCCCTGCCGGCCGGTGATCTGTCCGGACACGATATTGGCCTTGCCGACAAAATCGGCGACGTAACGGCTGCGCGGGCGGTCGTAGAGTTCCTGCGGCGTGCCCACCTGCGCGATCCGACCCTTGCCCATGATGCAGATGCGGTCGGACATGGCGAGCGCCTCCTCCTGGTCGTGGGTGACCAGCACGAAGGTGATCCCGAGGCTACGCTGCAGCTCCAAGAGCTCGCGCTGCATCTCGCCGCGCAGCTTGGCGTCGAGCGCCGCCATGGGCTCGTCGAGCAGCAGGATCTTCGGTTCGTTGACGATGGCACGGGCGAGCGCCACGCGCTGTTGCTGGCCGCCAGACATCTCCCAGATCCGGCGCGGCCCGAAGTCCGCCAGACGCACCGTCGCCAGTGCCTTGGCGACCTTCAGTTCGATCTCGCGCTTCGGCAGGCGCGGGCGACGCTGGCGCAGCCCATAGCCGACGTTCTGCGCCACGGTCATATGCGGAAAGAGCGCGTAGTGCTGGAACACCATGTTCACCGGGCGCTTGTGGGCCGGGACCGCCGAAACGTCGCGCCCGTCGATCAGCACCTCGCCCTCGGTCGGACTCTCAAAGCCCGCCAGCATGCGCAGCGCCGTGGTCTTGCCGCAGCCGGAGGGGCCGAGAAACGACAGGAATTCGCCGCGCCGGATGCGCAGGTCGATGCGGTCGGCAGCCAGAACGTCGCCGAAGCGCTTGGTCGCCCCGACGAATTCCGCCACGGCCTCCGGCGCAGGGACGTGGGTGGTGGTGGCGTCGGTCATCTTCGGTTCCTGAATCATCGTGCTCCCCGGTCCGGCTTATCCCCTGTCGTCCGGCGTGGCTGTTTACCCTTGCGCCAGGCGGCATATGCCGTAATTTTCAAAAACGGTACGGAAACAAGATTTGGTTGTATATACCACAAAGGGCATAGATGGCTGGTAAATTTGACATCGAGAGCTGGGTTTCAGCCAGCGCCGCAGCGGTCGCCGCGCTTGGCACCCCGGGCTTCCCGAAGGCGTTGACCGAAGCGATGCGCACCGTCGTGCCCTTCGAGTTCACGGTGACCTTCGCCTACTACAAGGACCGCCGTCCCCTTGATATCTATGACGATTTCCCGGCTGCCAAGCGCCGGGTCATGGTCGACGATTACCAGGAGGGTCCCTATCTCCTGGACCCGTTCTACCTCCATTCCGCCGCCCCCACGACGTCCCGGCTGGTGCGCCTGCGCGAGCTTGCGCCCGACCGCTTTTACCAGGCCGAATACTTCCGGAACTACTATGTGCAGACCGGACTTGCCGAAGAAATAGGCTTTATCGTTGACGTTGGTGACGATGTGAGCGTCGTGATATCGGCGATGCGCGAGCTGAAGGCATTTTCGGCGAAGGAATTCCGCGACCTGCAGACGATCTTTCCCTTTGTCGAGGCCTGCGCGAAGCGCCATTGGGCGGGGTTGATCGACGAGTTTGCCGGCCAGCCGGGAAGCGAGGGACCGCGCCTGCCCAAGCTGATCGACGAGGCATTCCAGAGCTTCGGGCGCAACCTGCTGACCCCGCGCGAGGCCGAAATCGTCGAATACACGCTCAAGGGACATTCCGCCGAGGCGACGGGCCACGCGCTCGGGATCGCCCCCGGCACGGTGCGCATTCACCGGCGCAATATCTACGGCAAGCTCGGGGTGAGCTCGCAGGGCGAGCTCTTCTCCAAGTTCATGGCCTCGCTCGAGGACCTCTGACCAAACGCATCGCTCAGCCGGCGGGCTGCAGCACCAGCCTGTGTCGCCCAGCTCCGAGTGCAAAGGCCCGCTGCCCGTCGCGGCTCCAGCCCTCGGGCAAGGCGACCTCGGCGCTGGTGCCCGGCGGCAGCGAAACCTCCCAGACCACGGCTTCGCCCTCATAGGCCCAGGCGCTTTGCACCGGTCCCGTCGCCGCTTCGTAGCGTGCCTTTACATGGCCGATACGGCGGTCGAAGACCGGGCGCATGGCCAGCCTGCGATACCCGGGACCCGCCGCGTTCCAGTCGATGCCCGCGAGCCGCGCCCAGATCCACTCGCCAACCGCGCCATAGGCGTAATGGTTGAAGGAGTTCATTGCGGTGGACTGGAAGCCCTTTTCCGGCGTCCAACCGTCCCAGCGCTCCCAGATCGTCGTCGCGCCGTGGCGGATCGAGAAGCCCCACGAGGGATAGGTGTCCTTCAGCAACAGATCGACCGCCCGTTCCGGCCCCAGCCAGTCGCAGACCACCGGCGCGAGATGGCGCACGCCGAGGAAGCCGGTCTGCAGGTGGCCGTCCGCCGCATCGAGCAGTGCGCCGAGCCGCGCCGCTGCCTGCGGCCGCAGCGCCTCGGGCAGCAGGGCAAAGTCGAGCGCAAGCAGGTAGGCCGTCTGGGTGTCGCCGCTGAGGCTGCCCTCCTGCCAGAAGCGGGCGAGGAAGGCCGCGCGCAGCCGTTCGGCAAGTGCGCTCCAGCGGTCCACCGGCTCCTGCAACACCCCGGCCAGCATCCCCATGATGTCCGCGAGGTGGATCCAGTAGGCGGTTGCGACAAGCGCCCGGTCGGTCACCGGGCCGATGGACAGCCAGTCCCCGTAGTTGTTGTGCACCGAGCGTTCGCGGATGCCACCCGGGTTCTCGCGTTCGATGTAGTCCATCCAGGCCACCAGCGGCGCCCACATGCGGCGCAGCAGCTCCGCGTCGCCATAGCGCAGCCAGTGATCGCGGCACAGGATGACCGGCGCGTCACCCCATGCGGGGGCACCGGGCTGCGGCGTGAGCCGGTAGGGATTGAGCGGCTTGGTCGGAGCCACGTCGGGGAAGATGCCCTCGGCCGACTGGCCGTCGACCATGTCCTGCAGCCACTTCTCGGTGAAGGCGCTGACGTCCATGAAATAGCCTGCGGTGCGCCAGAACACCTGCGCGTCGGCAGACCAGCCGTAACGCTCGTCACGCTGCGGGCAATCGGTGGGCACCGCGAGGAAATTGCCGCGCTGGCTCCAGAAGATATTGGAGATCAGCTGGTTGACCATCGCGTTTCCGGTCTCGATGGACCCCGTCAACGGCAGGTCCGACTGGATTGCGATGGCGCGCAGGCTCAGCCCCTCGACCGGGCCGCTGGCGCTGAGGCCGACGTATTGGAACCCATGGAAGGTGAAGCGCGGAGTGAAGCGCTCAGGCCCGCCACCCTTGCAGATGTAGATGTCCTCGCTGACGGCAAAGCGCAGGTTGGCGGTGTAGAGCGCCCCCGCCTCATCCAGCCGCTCGGCGTGGCGCAGGCGGATCTCAGTGCCGGAGGGGGCCTCGACCTCCATGCTCAGGTATCCCGCGAGGTTCTGACCGAAGTCGAAGATGCGCTCGCCGTCCGGGGCACGGGTTTCGCTTTGCGGCTCCAGCGTCGCGACCTCTCGGGCCAGCGGTGCGCGGGCGGCGTCGAGATGAGGTGCCCCGGGATCGGGGGTGAAGACCTCCACCGGCTGCCAGTTCACTTCCTCGAAGCCCGCCGCATCCCAGCCCGGCATCTCGCGCCGCGCGTCGTACATCTCACCCGCGAGGAAGTCCGAGTAGCAGACCGGCCCCTGCCGGGTGCGCCAGCGGTCGTCGCTGACGATGCGCTGGGTCTGCCCGTCCGCGTATTCGACATGCAGCTGGCACAGGAAGGCCGGGCGTCCGCCATAATGGTTGCCCGCGCGGCGCTGGTTGTGACCGATGCGGCCCGAGTACCAGCCCTCGCCCAGAATGGCACCGAGGGCGTTGGGGCCGGCGCTCAGGTGCTCGGTGACATCGTGCACCGTGTATTCGGTGCGGGTGTGGTAGTCGGTCCAGCCCGGCGCCATCACGTCCCGCCCGATGCGCTGGCCGTTTACATGCAGCTCGTAGAGACCGAGCGCGCTGACATAGACCAAGGCACGCACCGGCGCCTCGGGCAGATCGAAGGTCCGGCGCATGTAGTCGGCTGGGCGGGCCTGGAAGCGGTTGTCGTAGGCACTGTCCTGCGGCACCTCGCGCCCGGCGGGCAGCACGAAGTAGCGGGCGATCCACTCGGCCTCCCAATCCGCCGCATCGAGCCCGGTGAAGATCGGCGCCGGCTCGGACCATGTCTCGGCACCCTGCCCGTCGCGCAGGCCAACGGACCACCACAGGCGCGCATCGCGCGGCAATGGGGCGCCGGCGTAGCGCAGCGGCGACGGGGTGCCGGAAAGCCAGCCGCTGTCCCAGAGATCGCCCTGCCCCGAGACCACTGCCGCGCAATCCACGCCAAGCACCACCCGGCTCGCGGCCAGATCGGCCTCGCCCTCGCAGCCCCAGCTCAACCGGGGCAAAAGGTCGTTGAGACCGCGCGGTTCCGCTTGCAGCTCACAGCGCAGCGCGACGGGGCGCAGGGCCGCGGCGGTGTCATCTCCGGCCATGTCAGACCTCCCGGTCAGCACTTCAAATCAGATTTCCAGCGCCCGCTCGCGGGCGTTGGCGATATGGCGGTCCATCGCTGCCGTCGCCGCCACCGGATCGCGCGCCAGCAGCGTCTCGATCACCGCGATATGGTCGGCGAAGGCGGCAGGCAGGGTCACCGCGCTGAGGCGAATACGGTCGAGCTTGATCAGCCGGATACGGATCGAATTGATGTCGTAGGCCGAGATGATCAGCTCGTTCTTCGTCGCGCCGATCAGCAGCGCGTGAAACCCCGTGTCGATTTCCTGCCCGCGCTCCAGCACCGTCTCGCTGGGGTCGGCCGCGACCTGCGCAAGCACCTCGCGGTGCAGCGCGAGCTGCTCACGGATCGCCTCGTCGGGCATGCTGCGGATGGCGTTGAGCACGGCCTCCCGCTCCAGTGCCGCGCGCATCTGGAAGGCGTCGCGGATCATCGGCAGGTCGATCGCCGGGATCTGGATCCCGCGCTGCGGCAGCACGTTGATCAGCCCCTCGGATTCGAGCCGCGGCAAAAGCTCGCGCAGCGCCCCGATCGACAGGCCGAGCATGGCCACGAGGTCGCGCTGGCTGACCAGCTGACCGGGCCTCAGGCGGCCGTCGAGCAGCGCCTTCTGGAACTGCTCGTAGCCCGATTGCCGGACCCGCCCGTCATGGCGTTTCTGGGTCTCCTCGGCGCGGTTGCCCGGCATCAGCCTGTCTCCTGTCGTCCTGTCGTGCGGTGGCTCAGAGCGTCTCGCCCGTGAAGCCCAGTTCTTCGGCGAGGCTGGCGCTCAGCCCGGCCTCGAGCGGGGCCAGCGGCGGCATGGTCCGGCGGTAGCCGTCGTCGCCATAGCGGGCCGCCACGAGCGCCTTCAGAACCACGAGCCCGCCATGAGCGTCAACAGCCTCGATCCGCATCGCCGCGCGTTTCTCGAAAGCCGCGTCCACCTTGCCACCGCAGAGCGTGACGCTGTCCGCCGGGAAGAGGTTGACCAGCCCGCCGATCATCCCCGCGCCGCCCGCCGCGACCACGCGCGTCAGGATGCGGTCGTCGCCGGTGAAGATCGACAGCTCGGGGAAGACGCGGATCAGTTCGAGCCCGCCCTCGAGATCGCCAGTGGAATCCTTGATGCCGATGACCAGATCGCCGAGCTTTGCCTGCACCGCACGGACCAGCGCCGGGGTGAAGGTCACGCCCGAGAAATGCGGGAAGTTGTAGAGCACGATGTCGAGGCCGGGGCTGCCCGCCCTTTCGGCCACGGCGGCGTAGAACTCGGCCACCGCCGCGTCGGACGAGGGCGCGTAGTAGAACGGCGGGATGATCAGCGCCGCGCGGCAGCCGAGCTCGGCGCACGCGCGGTAGAGCCGGGCCGCATCCTCGACGGCGGCGGCGATGATGCCGGGCACCTGCCGGGACATGTCATGCCCCGCATCCTTCATCGCCTGCAGCGCCGCGATCTTCTGGTCTGCCGAAAAGGAGGCCCCCTCGCCCGTCGTGCCGAAGGCCGAGGTGAAGGCGCAGCCCGCCTGCAGCATCGCGTCGCAATGCGAGATCAGCCGCGGCACGTCGATCTCGAGCGCCGCGGTCACCGGCGTCACCGCGGCGCCGACCACCCCCCTGAAGTCCGTGCCTGCGCGCATCCCATTCTCCTCCGATTCACGGGACAACCAGCCGTAAAGGCTTGATTGTTTTATTAATCCAATAACTGATACAATCAGTGTTTACATAAGCCACTTCGCTTTGTAAAGTCTGCTGCAATCGCCGTCGGAGGAGGATCCGGCCATTGGCAAAGCGGCGAAAATCCTTAAACGGAATTCAGGGAGGACTGACATGACATTCACACGCACGCTGACCGCGCTTGCCCTCGGCACGGCTCTGGTGACCCCGGCGCTCGCCGCCGACCAGATCGAGATCAAGTACACCACCGCGTCGGTTCCGACCGACCTGCACACCAAGGCGATGCAGGTGTTCAAGGACGAGCTGGAGGCCCGCGTGCCCGGCCGTTTCGACGTGCAGCTCTACGATTCCGGCTCGCTGTTTGCCCAGGGTGCCGATCTCGACGCGCTGCAGCGGGGCAATGCCGAGATGACCTACCTGTCGTACCAGCTGATTGCCGACGCGATCCCCGCCTACGGTCTGCTGACCGCGGGCTATCTGTTCCAGAGCCCTGAGCATTACCGCGCCTTCCTGAACTCCGACATCGGCGCCGAGTTCAAGCAGACCGTCTCGGACGAGATGGACGTGCAGCTGCTCGACACCTGCTATCTCGGCACCCGCCAGCTCAACCTGCGCAGCGCGCGTGACGTGAGCACGCCGGACGACCTCGCGGGGCTGAAGCTGCGCATGCCCGGCTCCGACGCCTGGCTGTTCCTCGGCAGTGCGCTCGGCGCCGCGCCGACGCCGCTGCCCTTCGGCGAGGTATACCTCGGCCTGCAGACCGGCACCATCGACGCGCAGGACAACCCGCTGCCCACCGTCGAGGCGGCGAAGTTCTACGAGGTCACCGAGCAGATCGTGCTGACCAGCCACCTCGTGGATGGCATCAACATCGCGATCAACAACGAGACCTGGGACCAGCTCTCGGACGAGGAAAAGACCGCGATGACCGAGGCCGCAGTCGCCTCCTGCGACTGGAACAACGCCGAGCGCGTGGCCAACGAGGAGCGGCTTGTGGACTTCTTCAAGTCCGAGGGGCTGCAGGTGACCGAGCCCGACGTGGAGGCGTTCCGCAGCCACGTGCAGGAGGTCTATTTCAGCTCTGATCGCTCGGCCGACTGGCCCGAGGGCTGGGCCGAGAAGATCAACGCCCTGGCGGAGTGATCCGCGTGGCGGCCCGCACCGATCCCGAGACCGGGGCGACCCGCCCCGGCGCTCTGGAAACCCTTGGCCGCCTGCTTGCGCGGGCGGCCGATGCGGTCGGCATCGTGATGTTCCTCGCGGCTTTCGCGGGGTTCATCGTGCAGATCTTCTTTCGCTACGTGATGGGCGCGCCGCTCGTCTGGTCCGAAGAATTCGTGATGATCGCCTTCATCTGGACGGTGTTCTGGGCCGCCGCCTTCCTCGTGCCGATCCGCGAGCACGTGACCTTCGACGTGGTCTATGACGTCGTATCCCCGCGCACGCAGCGGGTGATGGCGATCTTCACCATGGTCGTCGCGCTCGCAGCCTTCGGCCTGCTGATCCTGCCGACGCTCGACTACCTCGACTTCCTCACCCGCAAGAAAAGCCCGGTGCTGCGCCTGCCGATGCACTGGATCTACGGCTGCTACCTGCTCTTTGTCGTCGGGCTGACGCTGAAAATGCTCGGGCGCCTGCTGCGGCTCTTCGGGCCGCATTGGCGCGACGCGCTCTGACCCCTACGCCTTCCAAGGGACACCAATGGAATTCTTTGCCGACAACGCCCTGCTGCTGATGATCGGGCTGCTGGTCATGATCACCGTGGCCGGGCTGCCCATGGGCCTCGCGATGATCGTCTCGAGCGTCTTCTACCTGCTGATGGCCGGGCGCGACATCGGGCTGGCCGCCGAGAACGTGCTGAACGGGGTCTTCGGCAATTTCGTCGCGCTGGCGGTGCCGCTGTTCATCTTCGCCGCCAACATCATGAACGCGGGCAAGGTCTCGGACCGGCTGCTCACCTTTGCCCTGGCGCTGGTGGGCCGGGTGCCGGGCGGGTTGGCTCAGGTCAATATCCTGACCTCGCTGATCTTCTCGGGCATGTCAGGCTCGGCGATCTCGGACGCGGCGGGGGTCGGCAAGGTGATCACCGACATGATGACCAAGGACGGCCGCTACCCGCGCGGCTTTGCCGGCGCCATCACCGCGACTTCGGCAGTGGTCGGCCCGATCTTCCCGCCCTCGATCCCGATGGTGTTCTACGCGCTGATCTCCTCGACCTCGGTGGGCGCGCTGTTCCTCGGCGGCGTCATCCCGGCTTTCCTGCTGGTCGTGGTGCTGGGCATCGCGGTGATGATCATGGCCAAGCTCCGCGGCTTCCCCGTCGAGACGCCGATCCCCTGGCGGACCTTCCCGCTGGTCTTCCTGCGCGCCGCACCGGCGCTGATGATGCCAGCGATCCTGCTCGGCGGCATCTACACCGGCGTCTTCACACCCACGGAAGCCGCCGCCGTCTCGGCTTTCTACGCCTTGCTGCTGTCGGTCTTTGCCTATCGCGTGCTCGGCCTGCGCGAGTTCCTCGACGTGGTCCGCGCCACGGTGCGCACCACGGCTGTCGTCACCATCGTCCTCTGCGGTGCCTTCATCTTCAACTACGTGGTCACCGTCGAGCGCGTGCCGGCCAGCGTCTTCGCCTTCTTCGAGAGCATGGATCTCAACGCCATCCAGCTGCTGATCCTGCTCAACCTGCTCTATCTCGCGATGGGCTGTTTCCTCGATGTCTCGACCATCATGCTGGTTGTCACGCCGCTGTTCCTGCCCTCTGCAGCGGCGCTGGGAATTGACCTGACGCATCTCGGCGTGGTGCTGGTGTTCAACATGATGATCGGGCTGATCACGCCGCCCTACGGAATATTGCTGTTCATCATCAAGGCACTGAACGGCATCCCGGTGAGCGAGATGATCCGCGAGGTCTGGGTGTTCCTGGCGATCCTCATCGCGCTGCTGATGGTGCTGACCTTCGTGCCGGACCTCGTGCTCTGGCTGCCGCGCGCCGCCGGGATGCTCTGACCCGCGCTGCCTGCGACGCCCAAATCGCAGGCAGCCGCCAGCCGTGCCGCGCTTGCATCGCAGCGGCGGGCCACATTCAAAGGTTTCTGCAACATTCGCCCCTCAGGCTCGTCGGCATCAACGGGGGCCGCACACCCGGCGGTCCGACCAATGCGGGAACACCGACATGTCTGAACTGCTTGAAGCGATCATGCTGGTCGCCTTTTCGACCGGATGGTACTGCTCGATCTTCAAGATGATGCGCACCCGGGAGGCGCGCGGCAAGAGCCTGCCCTTCGTTCTGGTGATCTGTTTCGGCTACCTCTGCGGGGTGGTCTCCAAGCTGCTGATCTGGAGCGAGACCGGCACGCTGCCGCCGATCGTCTGGCTCTACGCGCTCAATGCCGCGGTCATCGCCGTGGATGCGTTTCTGGTCCTGCGCTACTCGCGCCTTCCCCGGTGGGACGGGCGACGCCCGAGGCTGCACCGGGCGGTGCCGCCTCAGGGCGCGCTGCTGAAGCCCTGACGAAGCCCTGACACTGTGCGGACAGCTTGGCCCCGGACGCGCCGCGCCCGGGGAACTCGGCTCGGCCCGCCCGCTCACGCCATCGCCGGTTTCAGCGGCGCGGGCGGGCCCGACCTGCCGCGCAGCACCAGCGCCCCGAGCGTGAGGATCAGCGCCAGGTTCGCCACCCCCGCCAGCGCCGCCACGCCGAAGGTCAGACCGTAGCTGCCGGTCATGTCGAAGAAGGCACCGCCAAGCCACCCCCCCAGACCGTGACCGCCCCAGGCAAAGGCGATGATGATGCCGCTCGCCCCGGCCCGGCAGTAGGCCGGGATCAGCGCGCGGATGGAGGTCAACACCCCGGTCATCACCCCGGCGTAGCCGAAGCCGTAGATCGGTGCGAAAAGGTAGAAGAGCCCGATGTCGTCGATCTGGATGAAGACGTAGACCAGCGTGGCCTGCCAGGCGCTGGCCGCAAGATAGGCGGGCAGCGCTCCGATCATGTCCGCCAGCTTGCCGAAGGCGATCCGACCCGCGATGGCGCTCAGCATCATCACGAAGACCACGCCCCCGGCCTCGGGGCCGGTCGCGCCGCAAAGCTCGACCAAGGGGGCAAGGTGCATCAGCGGCACCGACATCAGCGCGCAGCAGAAGACCACGCCAAGGCTCATCAGCACCACCACGACGGAAGGGCGGACGGCGGGCGCCTCCTCCTCGGCCTGTGCGCCGAGGCCTCCCGTTCCGGAATTCGGCGCGCGCGCCAGCAGGGCCAGCGGCACCATGATGACCAGCGAAGCAATGCCGATGGCGACGAAGGCCCCGCGCCAGCCGAGGGCGTCGATCAGCATGGCATTGGCGAGCGGGATGCCACCCTGCCCCATGGCCTGGCCAGCCGAGACGATGCCGATCGCCAGTCCCGCACCGGTACGGAACCAGCTGCCGACAAGAGCGAAGAGCGGTGCGAAAAGCGCCCCGCCGCCAAGCGCGCCGGCAACGAAGAACAGCGTGTAGAGCTGCCAGAGCGTGGTGGCAAAGCCGGCCGCCGTAATGCAAATCCCGGTGACCACGGTTCCGGCCAGCACCACCTTGCGGGTCTCGATCCGGTCGGCCAGCCAACCCATGGCGATGCCTCCCACCGCGAGGCCGATCAGCCCCGCCGAGTTGATCAGCGCGATGTCGCCCCGGCTCCAGCCCTCGCTCTCCTCGAGCGGGGTGAAGAAGGCCGAGAGCCCGTTGACCAGCTGTCCCATGGCCACCGCCAGCACCACCGAGGCGGCACCAACGATGATCCAGCGGTAGCGGTCGGGCTGCGCGGGGGTCTGCTTGACCTGTTCCATCCTCGATCCTCCTCAGGCGGTGGCCGGCTTGCGCGGATGCAGCCAGGCGGGCAGGAAGCCATAGGCATTCCCGATGCCCTCGGCATGGACCTCGCGCCCCACGGCGGTCAGCATTTCCTGCAGCGCACCGCTGTTGAAGGCGTCGAAGGTCTCGGTGGCGCCGCCGACGTGCTGCCCGCCGACGAAGATCTGCGGAATGGTCACTGCGCCGGTCTTCTCGGCCAGCGCCCTGCGCAGCGCGCCGCCACGGTCGTCCTCGCGGTAGGCTGCGCCGTCGAGATCGACCGAATGGTACGCGATCCCGGCGGCGGCGAAGAGCTTGCGCACCGACCAGCAGAATTCGCACCACTCCAGCGCGAAGAAGACCACCGGCTGTTCGGGGTCCGAGATCAGCGCTTCGAGTTCGGCTTTCGCCTCTTCGCTCGCGGCGACCGGCGCAGCCTGCGGCGCCGGCGCGCTGGCCCCCGCGTCGAAGCGGAAGCGCGGGGTCGAGGCGGCGATGTCCAGTTCCTCGGCGTTCATCACCTCCTCAATCTCGGCAAAGAGCGGCGTCGAGAGGTACCGCTCGCCAGTGTCGGGCAGCATGGCGAGGATGCGCGACCCCTTCGGCGCGCGCCGCGCCACCTCCAGCGCGGCGGCAAAGGTCGCGCCGCCCGAGGTGCCGCAGAGGATGCCCTCGTAGCGCGCCAGATCCTTTGCGCAGGTCATGGCATCGGCCCCGGCCACCGGCTGCAGTTCGTCGATCCATTCGTCTTGCAGAACGTCGTTCACCAGCTTCGGCACGAAGTCCGGCGTCCAGCCCTGCATCAAGTGAGGGCGGAAGGCGGGATGGCTGGCGGCGGGCGAGCCGTCCTCGTTGTAGGGCTGGCAAAAGCCGGACGCTATGAGCGCGGAGTTGTCCGGCTCGGCGGCGACGATCTTCGTGCCCGGGCTTTCGGCCTTCAGCCTGCGGGCGACGCCCTTCAGGGTGCCGCCGGTGCCGAAGCCGCTGACCCAGTAGTCGAGCGGGGCGTCGTCGAATGTGTCGAGGATCTCCTGCGCCGTGGTGCGCGAATGGATGTCGGGCCCGGCCTCGTTCTCGAATTGCCGGGCGAGGAACCAGCCGTGCTTCTCGGCCAGCTCGCGCGCCTTGGCGATCATGCCCGAGCCCTTTTCCGAGGCCGGGGTGAGGATGACCTTGGCGCCAAGAAAGCGCATCAGCTTGCGGCGCTCGACGCTGAAACTCTCGGCCATGGTGACCACCAGCGGGTAGCCCTTGGCGGCGCAGACCATGGCAAGGCCGATGCCGGTGTTGCCCGAGGTTGCCTCGACCACCGTCTGGCCGGGCTTGAGCGAGCCATCCGCCTCGGCGGCCTCGATGATCCCCAGCGCCAGCCGGTCCTTGACCGAACTCATGGGGTTGAAGGCCTCGAGCTTGACGTAGAGCTCGACGCCCTCGGGCGCGAGCTTGCCTATCCGCACGATGGGCGTGTTGCCGACGGTCTGCAGGATGTTCTGGAAAGCCTTGGTCATCGGAAAATCCTCTTGTGAAAGGCGCTCAGAGGAGCGGGAGAATGCAATGGGCGAAGACCCCGAAGGCCGAGGCGAGCGCGCCGGCGACGAAGAGCCTGCGCGGCCCCGCCGCCCTGAAGGCGGCGGGCGGGATCGAGGGGGCGGGTGCGTTGGGCATGGCGCGCTCCTCAGGCCGACTTGCGGGCTTCGGCGGCCTGCGCGCCAGCCATCATCGTGCTGGCGACCGCACCGTAGGCGGCCGTCCAGGCTTCCCGGATCTCGGAAGAGAAGGCCTCGCACAGGTGCGCCTCCATGGTCTCGATCAGCGCGCCGCCGACGGTCGCGTAATCGCTGTTCTTTACGCCATAGCCGACGTGGCGCGCGCCCATCTCCTCGAGCGGGCCGAGCACGGGCGACAGGTCGTCCGCGTGGCGCACCACCAGCGCCAGCGCCGCGACCAGCTTCTTGCGCTGCGCGGGCAGGTCGGTGTGGGCAAAGAGCGGACGCAAGCCTGGGTCGCGACGGAACAACGCGGCGTAGAAATCGGCGGTGAAGCCATCGGCGTCGGCAGCCAGCACCTGCCAGCTGGCGCGGATGTCGGAAATATTCTGCGGTGTCAGGGTCATGGCGCTCTCCTATGGATCGGATGATGCAGCCAGTCTGCGCGCCCCGGGTTTCCGCCCTGTGTCCGCTCAGGAGCGCCCGTGTTTCAAAGGTTTCAGCCCGGGTCGTAGATGTAGCCGACCCCGCGCACGGTGCGGATCACCTCGGGCTTGGCAGGGTTGACCTCGATCTTCTTGCGGATGCGCGAGATGCGGATGTCGATGGAACGGTCGAAGGGATCCCAGGCCCGGTCGTGCGCCCCTTCGAGGATCTGGTCGCGGTTCAGCACCCGCCCGCGGTTGCGGGCGAAGAGCTTCAGAAGGTTGAACTCCATGGCCGTGAGCGGCAGCTCGACGCCCTCCTCGTCGAAGAGCTTTGCCGCATCGAGATCGAGCCACGTCTTGCCGAAACGAAAGCGCGTGCGTTCGCGCGGCGCCTCTTCGGGCGCCGAGGTCTGGCGGCGCAGCACCGCCTTGATCCGCGAGGCGAGCTCGCGCAGGTCCACGGGCTTGGCAAGGTAGTCGTCGGCCCCCATCTCGAGGCCGACCACCCGGTCGATCACCTCGCCGGCGGCGGTCAGCATGATGACCATCGGTGCCTCGGGCCCTTGCAGGCTGCGCAGCACGGACAGCCCGTCCTCGCCGGGCATGTTGATATCGAGCAGGATGAGATCGGGTCGCTCCTGCGCCAGCTTCTCGCGCAGCTCGTCCGCCCCGCCCGCCAGCGTGGTGCGATAGCCGCGCTTGCCGAGGTACTCGCCGACCATCTCGCGCAGGTCCTGCTCGTCGTCGCAAATGAGCACGTGATCGCTCATGCGCCGCCCTCCAGCATGGTGCGCGCGAGCCGCCGCAGCTCGTCAGGGGCGATGGGTTTTTCGAGGAAGGGCCGCCCGGCCCCGTCGAGAAAGCCCCGCGCCTGCGGGCTCATCGTGTCGCCGGTGACAAATCCCATGCGGCGCGCCATCGCGGGAAGGTCGCGCAGCAGCCGCTCGTAGAACCCCCGCCCGCCGAGACCCGGCATGTTGAGATCGGTGAGGATCAGCGCGAAGTCCTGCCCCGCCAGCAGATCGAGCGCCGTCTCGGCGGAATTCGCCACGGTCACTTCGAAGCCATCGCGAAGGAGGATCTCGCGGATCAGGTCCGAGACGTCCTCTTCGTCGTCGACGACCAGCACCGCGCCGCGCCCGGCGGATATCTCCGCGTCCTTCTGGCTCGGCGCATTCCCAGCATCCGCCTCGGTGGTCGGCAGGCGTACCAGCAGCGTCGCCCCCTGCCCGCCTTCGGCCAGGGAAATGACCCCGGAATGCGCGGTGACGATGCGGTGACAAAGCGCCAGCCCGATGCCGGTGCCCGAGCCCACGGGCTTGGTGGTGAAGAGCGGATCGAAGATGCGGCTGCGGATGCCCTTGGGGATGCCCGGCCCATCGTCGGCGACGCGCAGCTCGACCATCTGCGCCGCGGCGTCGTGGGTCAGCGAGATGTCGATCCGCCCGCCGGTGCCGCTCTCGCCGATGGCCTGATCGGCGTTGGTCACGAGGTTGATCACCACCTGCGCGATCTGGTGGGCGTCGCCGCGCACCGGCGGAAGGTCGGGCGAAATGTCCAGTGAGACCTCCGCGCCCAGACCCTCTGCACTCTGCGACAGCGCGCCCACGGCGGTCTCGACGGTCTCGGAAATATCCATGGGAACCAGCCGCGCCGGTTGCTGACGAGCCATGGCGAGGAAGGACTTCACGATCCGCGCGCAGCGTTCGGCGGCGTCGGAGATCTTCTCGACCCGGCGCAGCACATCATCGCTGATATCTTCGTCCCGCAGCATCAGCGCATGCCCAACGACCACCGAGAGCGGGTTGTTCAGCTCGTGCGCCACCCCGGCCAGCAGTTCGCCAAGCGCCGACATCTTCTCGGCCTGGAAGATCTGTTCGCGCTGCGCGGCAAGGCGGCGGCGCAGCTCCACCTCCTTCGACACGTCGATGGTCGAGGAGACCAGCACATCCTCGCCCCGGTACTGGATCAGACGCGCCGAGACGAGGCTCGGAAAGCGCGCACCGTCCGCGCGGATGCCGGTCACCGGCATGTCGTCGACCCGCCCGTCGGGCAGCACGGCGGTTATGAAATCGGCCCGCTCGGCGCGCGAGGCGAAATGCGCGTGGGTGTGCTCGGCACTGCCCAGAAGCTCTGTCGCGGCCGGCGAGCGGTAGATCACCTCGCCGTCGCCGACCCGGGACATGATGATATTCGCAGGGCAGCTCTCGAGCACCTTGCGCACCAGCTGGTCGGCGGCGCGCTCGGTCTCCTCGAAGGCGCGGCGCTCGGTCACGTCGCTCTGCACCAGCACGAAGCCGCCCGCGGCGGTGCTGCGCAGCAGGATCTCCGTGACCCGGTCGCCGGCCTCGATCTCCAGCGGGGTCACCATCCAGTCGCCCCCCGCCAGCCGCGCCTCCATGAAGCTGAGCCGTTCGGCATCCCCGGCGCTCAGCCCGCCGCGCATGACCCATTCGCGCAGCAGGATGGACCAGTCGAGCCCTTCGGCCAGCAGGTCCGCCACCGCCGGGTTCATCTCGGAAAAGCCCGCGTTGAAGCGCAGTAGAACGGCGTTCTCGTCGAAGATCGCCAGACCCTCGGTCAGCGCGTCGATCACCTCTTCGAGCATGTCGGAAGGGCGGCGCGCGGGCCCGTCCCCTGCTTCCGGTACCGAGGGATCGAAGCGCACCGCCATCTCAGCGCTCCTGCGCCGCGCGCATCTCGGCGGCAATCCGGAAGACCGTCTCCTCGCTGCCATCCGAGAGCGTGATGCTGCCCGCCTCGGCGGCGGTGAACTCATCGCCGAGCCGCTCGACCACCGCGCGGTTGCCCGAGATGGTCATCGGCTCGGCCTTGTAGCGCAGCTGGCTGGCGGTGATCACCGCAGGGCCGAAGACGTCGTAGATGTATTTCTGCACGCCAACGACCGACCCCACCACCGCGCCCGAGGCGATGCCGACCCGGCAGCGCCACTGGATCGGGTGGCTGCCGTTGCGCTGGTTGAGGTAGCGCATGAAACGGATCGCGGCGTTGGCGGCGGCCTGCGCGTGGTCCTCGGTGGGATCGGGCAGCCCGGCGACGCCGATGTAGAGATCACCCACTGCCCGGATCCGCGCACAGCCGAACTGCTCGCCGATGCGGTCGAAGGCGGTGTAGATGTCGTTGAGCTCCGAGACGATCACCCCCGGCTCATGTGCGCTGACCATCTCGGAAAAGCCGACGAAATCGAGACAGACCACCGAGACCGGATCGTAGAGCCGGGGCGTGACGATGCCGAAGGTCTTGTATTCCTCGTAGACCGAGCGCGGCATCATGTTGAGCAGCAGCTTCTCGACCTGTTCCTTCTCGCGCTTGATCTCGCGGGTGTTGCGCTCGACCATCATCGAGTAGCTGTCGATCATCGACTCCAGCTCCTTGATGCGCGAGATGTTCTGGCACACCAGCACCGCGATCGGCTCGTCCTCGTCGAGCGCGCGGTTGAAATCCATCGCCACGGTCATCGTGCGGCGGCGCAGGCGAAAGGTGGTTTCGGTGGTGTAGCGCCCCTCGGCGGCGAGCGCGGCCTGCAGCGCCTCGACGTCGAAGTCCTGGAACTGGTCGAGCAGTTTCGAGCCCACCTCCATCTCGCCGAACCAGCCGCGGAAGGTGTCGTTGCAGAAGCGCAGGCGCAGGCTCTGCAGATCGAGCAGCGCCACCCCGACCCCGATCGCCCTCAGCAGTTGCTCGTTGATCGCGGCGATGGTCATGGCGCTGCTCCTATTCGGTCACGAGGTTCCGGCGCGCCTCGAAGGCGCCGAGGATCGCATCCTGATCCTCGGGCGCGACGCCATGATCGGCCAGCGTCGCGCGCAGCAGGGTCTGGAGCTTGTCGAAGTGCAATTGATGGATCTCGAGATGCGCGTGCATCTTGCGGATCTGATCGTCGGTGTAGGAAGCAGGTCCGCCCATCAGCGAGGAGACGAACTTGGTCTGGTGATCGACGATCCGGGCCATGTCGATTTCGTCGAAGAACGGGCCGACGTCATCGTCGTCCAGAAGCCGGTCATACAGGTCGAGGACTATCTTGCTGACGACGGAAAAGCCGCCGTACTTGTCGAACAGGGACTTCTCCATGGCCACCTCCCCCGGAGCGTGCGGCTCCTCGGCGTAAGAATGCGCTGTCGTGTAATGCTCTACAAACATGCGGGATCTTGCACCTCTGTGGCAAGGCTTTCGTCTCAAAGGGAGAGTCCAGCCTTGGTGCGCCATGTTTCAGGCGCGTGTCGCGGCAGGCGCGGCTTTGTTTCGATTGTTTCAGGGCGCGGGGAGCGGGGCGTTACCGAGGATACCTTTTGGACCGCCGGCGGACATCGGGCTGAAACCGCTGCGGGCGAGACTTCCTCATCACCCCGATGAAGAAGGACAGACCAGATGAAAGCCCTGAACGACCTGCACGAAGCCATGCAACAACGCCGCGCCGCGCGCCGCCAGCGCCGCGCGCTCCGCGCCCTGCCCGGCGGCACCGACGAGATCGTCGAAGCCGAACGCCAGCGCATCTTCCGGCGCATCCACAACTGCTGAAGCACGCTTGCCGAAACGCCGAAGGGCCCGCCGAACTGGCGGGCCCTTTTTCTTGAACCTCGATGTTGATGAACCCGCGCCGCGCGGATCCTCCCGGACCCTGGGTGACGCCACGCCGGGCGAGTGCCGGCCCATGGCCCCGCGCTCGCCCGGTTCCAGATGCACCGGCCTTTTCCTTACGCCACGCGCCGGACCTCGTCGCGCGCGCCGGCAATCCATCCCTGGTTCGCCTTCATCGCGCGGTTCAGCTGCTTGTGCAGCCCGGCCAGGTCACCCAGCGACCAGTCGAAGCTGGCGATACGATCGGAAAGGTCGAAGATCGGCAGCGACAGGTGATCCCGCTGCGCCTCGTAGCGGCCGAGCGTGCCCGTCTTCACCGCCTCGACGAGCAGCTCGGAATCGCGGAAGGCATCGGTGATGCCATGGGCGGTGATCGGGTCGCGGAACCAGCTGGCATCGCCGACCAGCGCCCAGCCGGGCCCGGCGCAGCGACGCATGTAGCCCTTGAGCCCCGCGAAGATCACCCGCGCCTCGACCGGCTCGGCGCCCGCCATGTCCTCGGCCATCACCGGCATGTGGCGCGCGGCCAATTCCTGCAGCGGGGCGCTGCGCAACTCGGCGGCGGCGCGTTCCGGCAGCGCGACGAAGGCGCAACTGGCGCCGTCATTGGTGGGGATGATCCCGCCCGCCGCACCTTCGGCGAAATGCCAGCGGAATCCACGGTTGGGCAGGCCCGAGACGTATTGGTACGCGCAGGCCACCGTGTGCTGCGCCTGCCGCGTGCCCTCGGCGCCCACAAGCCGCGCGACGCGCGATCGCTTGCCGTCGGCGCCGATGACCAGCCCGGCGGAAACCTCGCGGATGCCGCCATCCGGAAAGGCCAGCCGGGCCCCGACGACGCGGCCCTGTGCGTCCTGGATGAGCCCGGTGCAGCTCGTCTCGAAGCGCAGCTCGGCCCCGGCCTCGGCGGCGGCCTCGGCAAGCATCCGGTCGAGCAGGAAGCGGCGCGGCGCCATCAGCGCCTCGACGCCATGTTCGGGGCGGAGATCAATGTCGAAGACCTCGGGCCCGTAGATGAAGCTCGTGCGCGCGATCAGCGGCGTCCCGGCGGCGCGCAGCGGCGCGGCGAGGCCCCAGCGTTCCAGCAGCATCACCGCCCCGCGCATCAGCGCGTGGGTGGACATCGTGTCGCTCCCGGCGCGGGCGCTGTCGATCAGCAGCACCTTTGCGCCGCTGCGGGCCAGCTGCAGGGCCGTTGCAGCCCCGGCGCAGCGGGCGCCCACGATGAGTGCGTCATAAGTCTCTTTGGTCATGTCGAAATTCCCATGTTGAAGTGTGTCACGTTGAGATGTGTCAGGCGGCAAGGGGAACACCCCGGCGCAGACCGGCGGCGATGAGGGGGGCGAGCTCTTCGGCATCGCGCCCGACGCCGTGGATGAAGGCCGAGGCCCGGTGGCGCAGGAACGGCAGGCCAAGCGCGTAAAGGCCCGGCATGGCGGTGAACCCCCGGTCGGTCTCCAGCTCTCCCGCCGCATTCAGCACCGGCAGGTGGAGCCACGGGTAGGCCCGGCGGAAACCGGTGGCCCAGACGACGGTCCGGATACCCTGCGCCGCCAGATCGAGGCGCGCCGGCCCGCGCATCGGCAGATCGGGCGCAGCCCAGGCCTCCGGGTCCGCGGGCAAGGCGCTGCCGACCTCCGCAAGATGCGTTTCGAGATGGGTCAGCAGCTTGCGCCGACGCCGCTCGCCCGCGCCGATCTCGGCGCCGAGCGCCGGATCGAGACGCAGCGACCCGTCCTCGGCCCCGAGCGCCCGCCCCACCAGCCGCACACCCATGGCCCGCAGCCGGTCAAGGCCGAGCGCCCCGCCTCCGCCCGAGCCGGTGAGTTGCAGCGAGGGCAGTGCCATAAGGTGCGCCGGATCGGCGTCCTCGGGGCGTCGGCTGTCGAGAAAGCCGCTCTGCGCAAGCAACTCGAAGACCTCGCGCCCTCGGTAGCGACGTGGCGCGCGGACATGGCGGCCCACCGCCAGCGTCACCGCGCGCCCGGAGGCCCGTATCTCGGAGGCCAGTTGCACCCCGGTGGCCGAGGCGCCGACGACCAGCGCGCCGCCCTCCGGCAAGCTTTCCGCGCCGCGGTAGCGCGTCGGCACGATCTGGGTGATCTCCTCCGGCAGGTTTGCGGCCCATGCCGGCACCGCCGGTTGGTCGCAGGCGCCCGTGGCGATGACCACGGCGCGTGCGAACCATTGCCGCCCGCCCGCGACCACGCGGTAGCGGCCATTTTCATGCGTCACTGACTGCACTTCGCAGCCGGTCACCACCGGGGCCGCGATGGCTTCGCGGTAGCTCTCGAGCCGCGTGGCGAAGTCGGCGGCGGACATGAACCCCTCGGGCTCGGCCCCGTGCTCGGACCCCGCCCAGGGGCCCGGCAGGCGGTTCATCCAGTTCGGCGTCAGCAGGTGCAGCCCCGGCCAGCGCTCGGAGTGCCAGCGTTCGCCCACCCGCCCGCGTTCGAGCAGGATATGGTCCACGCCGCGGTGCGACAGGGACCAGCTGAGGGCAAGGCCGGCCTGGCCGGCCCCGAGGATCAGGACGCTGGTTGCGGTGCTCATGGGACTTCTCCGTTGCGGTTTTCCGAAGAGTGGCCGCGCCGTGTTTCGTCCGGGCCTCCGGAAAGCTGCTTTCGCGTTTCGACTGTTTCAGCGCGCCCGACGCTCCGAACAGCCAAACGGCCCGCTGCACGAAGGCAACGGGCCGTCCGGGAGGATGGGAGGAAGGGAGGCAGGTCTCGTGGCTCAGGCGGCCTTTGCCAGCGGGGCCTGCGGGGCCGCCTGCGGCGCTGCGTCGTCCAGCAGGCACTTGCGGTCCCACCAGGCCCGGAAGTCGGCGAAGGTGTCACGCAGGGCGACGTTGTCGAAGCCGGAACCGTAGCTGGGGGTGGTCGCGGAGGATTGGAAGCGGGGCATGGGATCGTCCTTTCATTCGGGAATGGAGGGGGCGGCCCGCGCCCCGGTCGGCGCGGGCGGTCTTTGATCAGCCTGTCGGGAAGGCTCAGCCGGCCAGCTCGACCGAGACCGGCACGCCGTTGCTCAACACATCGAAGACGGCAGAGCGGGCGACCGACTGTTCGACGATCTCGCGCAGCTTCTCCTGCGGGGCATCGCCGCGGATGCTCACCGCCATGCGGATGCCGGTGAAACCGTTGCGGGCGGTCTTGTCGAGGCCGAGGATGCCGTTGAGGTTGATGTCACCCTCGATCTTCGTGTCGACCGCGTGCAGTTTCACCTGGCGGATCGAGGCGATGTTGCCGATGCCCGCGGTGATGCAGGAGGCCAGCGCCGCCAGCAGCAGCTCGACCGGGGTCACGCCATTGTCCTCGCCGCAGAGCACCTGCGGGTGGTCGCTCTCGACGGCGTAGTCGCGGCGGTGCTGCATCTCCTGCATGGCACCGTGGAAACCCGGGAAAGCGGTGCGGCTGTGGGTGCCCGAGAGCCATTCGCCATTGGCGCGGAAGGTGAACTGGGCGATCTGCGGGGTCTCTCCCACGACGCCGAGCGTGGCGAGGAAAGTGGGGACGTCGACGCCGTTCATGGCGATCTTGGCGGGCTTCTCGAGGGTCTGGGTGGTCATGTCTGAACTCCTGTCCATTGGGGTCTGGTGAACTCGTCGGGCGCTGTGCCCTTCCGATGGACAGAAGTTCTGACGGCCCCGCGTTTCAGGCCGATTGCGCGGGCTGTTTCATTCGTTTCACGCGGGGAATTCTGCGCGGCTCAGGCCGCGGAGGCCTGCGCCGGCTTGTCGAAGAGCAGCGCGAGATAGTCGCGGAAATGCCGCGACTGGCGGGCGGTCATGTCGGGCTTGCCATAGGCGCGCTGCAGCACCAGCGCGCCCTCGATGATCGAGACGATCATCTCGGCGAGCTGCCGGGCAGAGACCTCCATGCGCGGCGGGTGCACGTCCAGCACTTCCTGAAACTTGCGGATGTAGATCGCCGTCCACTCGCGCAGCACCTCCGCGACGATGCCGCGCACCTGCTCGTCGAACTGGGCGTTCTCGTAAGTATAGACCGCGTACATGCACCCGCGCGAGGGCTGCTCGGGATTGGAGATGTAGGCCTCGAAACCCTGCAGGAACATCAGCAGCTGGTCATAGGGGTCGTCATGGGTCGCCTCGGCGCGGGCGGCGAGGGTGCGGAACATCTCGATATCCTGCCCGGCGTGCCAACGCACCAGCTCGCGCGCGAGCTCGGCCTTGGACCCGAAATGGTGGAAGAAGGCGCCCTTCGAGACCCCCGCCCTGCGCAGGATGTCGTCGATCGCGGTTCCGGCAAACCCCTTCTCCATCACCAGCTCGCGGGCGGCCCCGAGAATGTGTTCGCGGGATTGCTCTCCCTTGCGCGACATGGGTCATCTCCAAACCAATCAGTCGGTATTCAGGCTACGCGCCCCACAGGTTTCGCGCAAGACATAGAGCCAAAACACGGCTGAAACGCGCTGATACGCGGATGAAACAACCGAAACCCGGAAGCACCTCCCCCGGAAACAGACCGATTGGTACGTTCAATGCAGACCAAACAGTCTGTTCCCATGGAGGCCATGATGCCCGACATTCTTGCCCTGATCCCCGCAGTTTCCCCGGCGGTCCTTTTCGGATCGGTGGGACTGGCCGGACAACTGGTCTGGCCGCTCTTCAAGCAGCGCCGCCAGATGCTCACGGCGCAATTCTGCATCGCCAGCTGCTACGCCGCGCAATACGCGCTGCTCGGCCAGTGGAGCGGCACCGGCGTCTGCGCCATCGGCGCGAGCCAGACGCTCATCGCCCTCGCCGCCGGGGACCGCCCCTGGCTGCGGCACATGGGCCTTGGCTTCCTGCCGGTGGTCTGGCTGGTGACCGCACTGACCTGGAGCGGGCTCGCCTCGGCGCTCGCGATGACCGCCTGCTGCCTGATCATGATCGGTCGGATGCAGGACGACACGCTGCGGATGCGCGCGGTCATGCTCTGCGCCTCGCCCTTCGGCATCGGCTACGACCTCGTCGTCGGTGCACTGCCCGGGCTGATGGGCGCGCTGCTCTCGGCCGGCATCGGCGCGGCAGCGCTGCGGCGGGAATGGCGGACGCGGCAGGCAGCCCTGCCCGCCGCCGCCTGACCTCTGCCTTCCGACTTCACTCCCGCGGCGATGCCGCATCTTCCCTCAGCCATGAAAGGATCAAACCAATGGCAAACTGCTTCAACACCCGCGTCGAAGAGGCCCGTGCGGCCATTCCCTCGATCACCGCCGAAGAGGCAGCGATCCGCCACGCCGGGGGCGCGCTCTTCATCGACCCGCGCCCCGCAGAGGCCATCGCCAAGACCACGGGCCGCATCCCCGGCGCAATCGTCCTGCCCCTCGACCGGCTCGAGGCCGGGGATGTCCCGGCCGAGGTACGCGCCCACGCAGGCGCGGTTGTCACCGCCTGTCAGGCCGGCCCGATGGGGGCGCTCGCCGCTCACGCGCTTGCAAAGGCAGGCGTGCAGACCGTCGCCTTCGTCGAGGGCGGGACACAGGCCTGGATCGACGCCGGACATCGCACCGAATATTGACCCCGGGTCTTTTTGAAGTTCCCTCCCGCCGTGCATCGCGGCGGGAGGTTTTCTTTCGTGAAACCTATCCGCCAGCGACGAACTCGTCGGAAAGCCCGAGCCCTTTCCGCCTCCCGATCCCCGCGCTAGACCTGCACCGCAACGACCCAACAGCGAAGGACAGACCCCGATGAAAGGCTATTGGCTGGTGCTCGGCACCGATGTGACCGACCCCGAGGCGCAGGCGGAGTATGGGCGTCTCTGGGCCCCGGTCGCCGCGAAATACGGCGCGACCGTCAGGCGCGGCGATGACGCCCCCGCGTTGGTGGAGGCGGGCGACAAGTCTCGCGTCCTGCTGGTGGAATTCGAGAGTCTCGCCAAGGCCCGGGCCTGCTACGAAGACCCCGACTACCAGGCCGCACGCGCCTTCGCCACGAAGGCCGCCACGCGCGAGCTGGTGATCTTCGAGGGCGATCTGGGCTGACGATCCGGGCCAGCAAGGCCGCTTCCGACCGCAGCGCGCGCGGCCCCTGGGAAACGGGAGCCGCGCGTTTTCACATCGTCCCCACGCAACAGGCTTGACGCGCCATGGGTGAAGCATTCATTCATATGTGAGTAGTTACTTCACAGAAGAATGAGTCACGATGATCGCCAGCCCCCCGACAGACTCCGCCCGCAGCCCGGCAGAGGCCCTGCCCGAGCGTCCGCTCGAAGGGCTGCTGGTGGTCGATCTCAGCCAGTTCCTCTCCGGCCCCTACTGCTCGCTGCGGCTCGCCGACCTCGGGGCGCGGGTGATCAAAATCGAGCGTGCAGGCGCCGGGGACCTGTCGCGGCAGCTCTACCTGTCGGACACCGAGATCGGCGGTGACTCGACGATCTTCCACGCCATCAACCGCGGCAAGGAGAGCCTCGCGCTCGACCTGAAGGACCCGGCGGACCTCGCGGCTCTGAAGCGACTGGTGGGACAGGCCGACGTGATGATCCAGAATTTCCGCCCCGGCGTGGCGGACCGCATCGGCGTCGGCTGGGAGGAGATGCACGCGCTCAATCCGCGTCTCGTCTACGGCTCGATCTCGGGCTATGGCGACGACGGCCCCTGGGTGAAGTTCCCCGGACAGGATCTGCTGGCGCAGGCGCGCTCGGGGCTGATGTGGCTGACCGGCGACGCGGCGCAGGGCCCGGTGCCCATGGGGCTCGCGGTGGGTGACATGTTCGCCGGGGTGGCGCTGTCGCAAGGCATCCTCGCCGCGCTGGTGCGGCGCGGCATGGACGGCATCGGACGGCATGTTGAGACCTCGCTGCTCGAGGCACTGGTCGATCTGCAGTTCGAGGTTCTGACCACCTGGCTCAACGACGGACGCCGCCTGCCCACTCGCTCGCAGACCAACGGCGCCCACGCCTACCTCGGCGCCCCCTACGGCGTCTATGCGGCTCAGGATGGCTATCTCGCGCTGGCGATGACCCCGCTCGACCGGCTGGCCGAGCTGATGGAGATGCCGGACCTTGCCGGACGCCCGGCCAGCGATGCCTTCAGCGCCCGCGATGCGATCAAGGCGCGGCTCGCCGAGCGCGTCGCCGAGAAGACCGTCGCCGACTGGCTCGCCATCCTGCAGCCCGCCGACATCTGGTGCTCGGAAGTGCTCAACTGGTCGCAGCTGATGCAGGCTGAGGCGTTCCGGCGCCTCGACCTGCTGCAGACCGTCACCCGCGACGACGGCGTGAGCATCGACACCACCCGCGCGCCGCTGACCATCGACGGCCGCCGCCCGGCGGGCCGCCGCGCCGCGCCGCGCGTCGGCGAGCACTCGGAGACGATCCGCAAGGAGTTCGGACTATGATCACCCTCAAGGGCATGACCTGGGACCACCCGCGCGGCTACGACCCGCTCGCCGCCCTGTCGCGCGAGTGGGAGGCCGCGCACGGCGTCTCGATCAGCTGGGACCGGCGCTCCCTGCAGGATTTCGAGAGCTACCCGGTGCTCGATCTGGCCAAGGCCTACGACCTCGTCATCATCGACCACCCGCACGTCGGGCAGATCACCGGCGAAGCGTGCCTGATCCCCCTGCCCGACGCCCCGGAGATCGCCGCCGGCTCGCTCGGGCGCTCCTACGAGAGCTACACCTGGGAGGGCAGCCAATGGGCCTACCCGGTCGATGCCGCAGCGCAGGTGCAGGCGGTGCGGCCGGACCTGACGGCACCGGTGACCGATTGGGACGGGGTGATGCGCCTCGCAGCCGAAGGGCGGGTGATGATCCCGCTGCGCCCACCGCATGTGCTGATGAGCTTCTACACGCTCTGCGCCAACCTCGGGCATCCCTGTCGCGTCGATGGCACCGTGCCTTTTGTCGACCGCGCCGGCGGCCTGCGCGCCCTGGCGTTGCTGCAGGCGCTGGCGGCCCAGGTCGACCCCGCCTGCTTCGGGATGGACCCGATCACCGTGCTTGCGGAAATGGCGGCAAGAGACCGCATCGCCTGCGCGCCGCTGATCTATGGCTATATCAGCTATTCCCTGCCCGACGCCGCGCCGCACCGTGTCACCTTCCACGACATCCCCGAGGCCGCACCCGGCACCGGACCGAAGGGCAGCGCTCTCGGCGGCACCGGGCTGGCGGTGTCGGCCTTCTGCAAGCACCCGGACGCGGCCATCGCCTTTGCCCGCCACGCGGCGGGCCCCGAGGCGCAGGCCGGACTCTGGGCCTCGGCGAGCGGACAGGCCGGGCACCGCGATGCCTGGGATTCGCCGACGGTGGATGCGGGCGCCGGCGGCTTCTACTCGGGCACGCTCGCGACGCTGGATGCCGCCTGGATGCGCCCCCGCCATGACGGCTACATGCCGTTCCAGCAGGAGGCCTCGGAGCGGATCAACGCAGCGCTGAGGGACGGGAAGCTCGAGGCCGCCATGGGCGACCTCGACCGGATGTTCACCGCGACCTTCTGAGGTTCAGAGCTTCCAGATCCGCGCCGCGTTTCCAGAATAGAGCGCGGCGCGCTCCTCCGCGCTGCAGCCGGCAAAGATCGCGCGGGTGGCGGCGACCCAGGTGGAGAGCCCGCCGCCCAGCGTGTTCACCGGCCAGTCACCGCCCCAGCAGATGCGCTCGGGGCCGAAGGTCTCGGCGGTGTGGGTGACCCAGCGGCTCAGCTCGTCCAGCGTCCAGCCCGCACCGCCATAGGCGACGACACCGGAGATCTTGGCGCAGACGTTTGGCCGCTTCGCGATCTCGGAGAGGTTGCGCGCCCAGGTATCCCACTGTCCGCCCTCGATATCCGGCACGCCGCAATGATCGAGCACGAAGCGGGTATTGGGGGCCGAGTCGACCAATTCGATGGCCAGCGGCAATTGGCGGGCAAGCACGCAGAGATCGAAGGGCAGATCGGGGCCCGAAAGCAGGCGGATGTTCTGTCGGAAAAGCTCCCCTTTCGAGACCTCGTCGGGCACCACGTGCAGCACGCGGCGGAAGCCGACGACGAGATCGCGCGCAGCCGAACGGTCGAGGAAAGCCGGGAACTCGGCCGATTCCGGGCGGCAGGCGGCAATCGCGCCGCGGATCGGGAAGATGCCGCTGGCGGCCAGCTCCGCGATCCAGTCGGTCTCATCCTCGAGACGCGCGTCGGCGACATCCACCTCCATGTGGATCGCCCCGCCAATGCCGATGCGGCGGGCCTCCTCGGCGTAGGTCTCCAGCAGCCAGTCCCGGTCCAGCGCCGGAGCCCCGGACAGCCACGGGTAGTCGAGCCGGCTGCGGTCGACGAGGTGAAGGTGGCTGTCCAGAATCGCGGGCTCTTGCATGTGCTCCTCCCTGAGCAAGTCATTCACCCAAGAATGGATCATTCAGATGCGAATGTCTCCCCCTCCGCGCCATATCCGGCAAATCGCGACAGCTCGGCCGTGGTCTCGACCAGCGCCTTCGTCGCCTCCTCGGGGCTGGGCGCGGCTTCGCCGTCGACCAGCGGCAGGTAGGGAATGGTGACCGCGGCGATGGCTTCGCCGCTCGGTGACAGCACCGGGGCCGAGAGGTTGGTGACACCGACCGTCTGCGCCGAGGGCTTCACCTCGTAGCCGCGGCCGCGAACGATCTCGAAGCGCGCCTCCAGCTCGGCAGGAATCGCGCGCGCCGGGGCGCCGGTGTCGCTGTTCTCGGCCACCATGGCCAGCCGCCGCTCGGGGCTGGAGAAGGCCAGCAGCACGTTGCCCGAGCCGGTGTCGAAGAGGTTGATGTGGCTGCCGACGCGGATCGAGATGCCCCAGTAGCCCGGGGCCTCCTGCTGGGCGATCACCACGGCGTTGCCGCGATCGAAGACCACCAACTGGTTTGCCTGCCGGGTGCGCTCGGCCAGATCGCGCAACAAGGGCGTCGCCAGCGAGGCCAGCCGGCGCGTCGGCGCGTGAAACTGCGCCATGCCGAACATCTTCAACGTCAGCGCGTAGCGGTCCCCTTCGACGCGGGCGACGTAACCGCGCCGGGCAAGTCGCTCGAGCATCCGGTAGAATTCATTGGGCGAACGGCCGAGCGCCTTGGCGATCTCGGCCTGGGTCAGCCCGCCCTCGATCCCGGCAAGCAACTCGAGAATATCGAGCCCTTTGTCGAGCGCGGGCGCGCGGTAGCGATCATTGGTGTCGGTCATGCTGCTCTCTGTGAATTGCGTCATTCATATAAGAATACGTTCTGCGCATCCAGCGGATTTCCTTGACAGGCGCCTCCCAGTGTATTTGCATATAAATAGATTATCCATAAGTGAGGGGATAGCCCCCACGGATTTTCAGGGAGGAGACCCATGAATTATCTGACGACCGCTTCGGCGGCGGTGCTGGCCTTGGCGACCGCCGCTTCCGCGCAGGATCTGCCGGGCAGCTTCGAGGGGGTGACCATCGAGGCGAAGCTCATCGGCGGGCAGCAATATGAACCGCTCTATGCACGCATCGCCGAATGGGAGGCCGCGACCGGCGCAAAGGTCGAGGTGATCTCGAAGAAGAACCACTTCGAGCTCGACCGGGAGATCAAGTCCGACATCGCCACCGGCCAGCTCGGCTGGTGTGTCGGCTCGAACCATTCGTCCTTCGCGCCCCAGTACCCGGGCATCTACGTCGACCTGCGCGCGTACCTGCCCGAGGAGTCACTGGCCGATTTCGTGCCGGGCAACATCCAGTCGGCGACGCTGGACGGCAAGCTGGTGATGCTGCCGCGCGCGCAGTTCGACGTCTCGGCGCTCTATTACCAGAAGGACATCTACGAGAAGGCCGACGCCGCCGCCTTCGAGGCGGAATACGGCTACCCCCTGGCGGTGCCCGACACCTGGGACCAGGTGGCGGATCAGGCGAAGTTCTTCGCCGACGCCCCGAACTTCTACGGCACGCAATACGCCGGTAAGGAAGAGGCCATCGCCGGACGTTTCTACGAGATCCTCGTGGCCGATGGCGGCGAATTCCTCGACGCCGACGGCCGCCCCGCCTTCAACTCCGAAGCGGGTGTCGAAGCACTTAACTGGTTCGTCGATCTCTACCAGGCGCAGGCGGTGCCCGCGGGCGTGCCGAACTACCTGTGGGACGATCTGGGACAGGGCTTCGCCTCGGGCACCGTCGCGCTGAACCTCGACTGGCCGGGCTGGGCCGGCTTCTTTAACGACCCCGAAGCTTCGAAGGTCGCGGGCAACGTCGGCGTCGCACCGCCGCCCAAGGGCTCGGCGGGCATCCGTTCGGGCTGGTCGGGCTTCCACGGTTTCTCGGTCACGCAGGACTGCGAGACCCCCGAGGCCGCCGCCTCGCTGGTCTGGTTCCTGACCAACGAGGACAGCCAGAAGCTGGAAAGCGCCGCGGGTCCGCTGCCTTCGCGCCAGTCGGTCTGGGAGCATGTCATCGCAGAGGCCGAGGGCGACGCCTATCGCACCGAGGTGCTGAAGGCCTTCCAGGTGGCCGCCGAAACCGCCTTCCCGGTGCCGCAGACGCCGAGCTGGATCGAGATCACCAACGTGCTCTACCCGGAACTGCAGGCGGCGATCCTCGGGGACAAGACCCCGCAGGAGGCGCTCGACACGGCCGCCGAAGAGGCGACCTACATCCTCGAGGATGCCGGCGAGCTCTGAGCCGCGTCCCTTCGCGGGCCGCCCCAGCGCGGCCCGCCTCCCCTGACAGGAGACAAAGATGAAGGCCTCGCGCCTCCCCCCGCATATGATGCTGCTGTTGCCCGCGGTGATCGTACTTGCCGCCGTGGTGGTGCTGCCGCTGCTGCTGTCGCTGTGGTCGAGCTTCACGCCGTTTCGGCTGACCAAGCCGGAGTCCGTCTACCAGTTCATCGGCATCCGCAACTACCAGCGCATCTTCGGCGACATGGATTTCTGGATCGCCTTCGGGCGCACCGTGCTGCTGCTGACCGTGGCGCTGAACCTCGAGATGCTGATCGGCCTCGGGCTTGCGCTGCTGGTCGACCGGCAGACCCGCGGCCAGCGGCTGCTGCGCACCATCCTGATGTTCCCGATGATGTTCTCGCCGATCCTCGTCGGCTTCCAGTTCAAGTTCATGTTCAACGACAACGTCGGTCTGGTGAACAATGCCCTGCAGTCGCTGGGCCTCACCGACAAGGCGATCCCCTGGCTGATCGACGGCAAGCTCGCCTTTCTCGCCATCGCCGCCGCCGAAATATGGTCGTCGACCGCGGTTTTCGCGATCTTCATCCTCGCGGGACTGATGGCCATGCCGCGCGATCCGCAGGAGGCGGCCCGGGTCGACGGCTGCACGCCGTGGCAGACCTTCCGCTATGTCACATGGCCCTTCCTGATGCCCTTCGCCTTCATCGCGATGACCATCCGCAGCCTCGACGTGGCGCGGGCCTATGACATCATCAAGATCATGACCGACGGTGGCCCAGCCGGCCGGACCGAGGTGCTGTGGACGCTGATCGCCCGCACCGCCTATTCGGACGCGCGCATGGGGATGGCCAACGCTATGGCTTACGTCGCCATCCTGCTCTCGGTCGCCTTCACGGCCTATTTCTTCTCACAGCTCGGCAAGGCCCGGGCCCAGGTCGCGGGGGATTGGTGATGGACGCGAACGCCTCTGCCCGCCTGAAAAAACGCGGCTCCGCCTGGGCGCTGAACATCGCGCTCTTCATCTCGATGCTGATCATCTGCCTGCCGGGCCTGTGGATCGTGCTCAACTCGCTGCGCCCCACGGTCGAGATCATGGCCAAGCCGCCCGTCTGGATCCCGCGCGAGCTGTCGTTCGATGCCTATGTCGACATGTTCTCGGGCGTCGGACAGGGCGGCATCCCGGTGATCGAATACTTCCGCAACTCGGTGATCATCGCGGTCACCTCGACGATCATCTCTCTGGCGATCGGCATGTCCGGCGGCTACGCCTTCGCGCGCTACCGCTTCAAGGGCAAGTCGGCCTGGTTCCTCGGGCTCATGCTGACCCGCACGGTGCCCGGCATCGCGCTGTCGCTGCCGCTGTTCTTCCTCTACGCCAAGGTCGGTCTGATCGACACCCACGCGGGGATGATCATCGCCTACACCGCGCTCAACGTGCCCTTCACCATCTGGCTGATCGACGGCTTCTTCCGGCAGGTCCCGCGCGATCTGGCGGAGGCTGCGCAGATCGACGGCTGTACCCGCTGGCAGGCCTTCTGGCAGGTTGAGTTCCCGCTCGCCCGCCCCGGCATCGCCAGCGCCGGCATCTTCGCCTTCCTCACCTCGTGGAACGAGTTCGCGCTGGCCAGCCAGCTCACCCGGTCCACCGACAGCAAGACCCTTCCGGTGGGCCTGCTGGATTACACCGCCGAGTTCACCATCGACTGGCGCGGCATGTGCGCGCTGGCCGTGGTGATGATCATCCCGGCGCTTCTTCTGACTTACGCGGTGCAGAAGCACCTCGTCTCGGGCCTGACCTCGGGCGCGATCAAGGGATAAGACATGGCAACGCTCACCCTATCCACACTCGACAAGAAATACGGCGGCTTCCACGCGGTGAAGGGCATCGACCTCGAGGTCGCCGACGGAGAGTTCGTCGCGCTGGTCGGCCCTTCGGGCTGCGGCAAGTCCACCACGCTGCGGATGATCGCCGGACTCGAGGACATCTCGGGCGGAGAGCTGCGCATCGGCGACCGGGTGGTCAACGATCTGCCGCCGCGCGACCGCAACATCTCGATGGTGTTCCAGTCCTACGCGCTCTACCCGCATATGACGGTGGCCGAGAACATGGGCTTCTCGCTGAAGATCGCCGGGCGCGATGCCGCCACCATCGAAACCGCCGTCAAGGAAGCCGCGCGCATCCTCGACATCGAGCCGCTGCTGGAGCGCCGCCCGGCGCAGCTTTCGGGGGGACAGCGCCAGCGCGTTGCCATGGGGCGGGCCATCGTGCGCGACCCGGACGTGTTCCTGTTTGACGAGCCGCTGTCGAACCTTGACGCCAAGCTGCGCGGCCAGATGCGCACCGAGATCAAGCAGCTGCACGCGCGGCTCGGCTCCACCGTGGTCTATGTCACCCACGACCAGATCGAGGCAATGACCCTCGCCGACCGCATCGTCATCATGCGCGGCGGGGTGATCGAGCAGGTCGGAACGCCCGACGAGGTGTTCAACCGCCCCGCCTCGCGCTTCGTCGCCAGCTTCATCGGCTCGCCGCCGATGAACATGGCTGAAGCTACGGTCACACGGGGGGCGCTGCATTTCGACGACGGCACCGAATTCCCCGTGCCGCCCGCCTTCACCGTCGCCGAGGGGCGGCGTGTGGTGCTCGGCCTGCGCCCCGACGACATCTACCCCGAAGGCCACGGCATCCACAGCGAGAGCGGCCACGCCGTGGAACGCCGCGAGCTGCCGGTGGCTCTGTCGGAACCGCTGGGCAACGAGACGCTGCTGTTCACCGAGGTCGCAGGGCAGAACTGGACGGCGCGGATGCTCAACCCGCGCATGGTCAAACGCGGAGAGGTTCTGCGCTTCCACCTCGACCTGTCGCGCGCGCATCTCTTTGACGCCGAGACCGGGCTGACCCTGCGCGGTTAAGGAGGCGAAATGAACACGCTCAAACAGGACTGGACCCCGCCGAGAACCCGCCGCCCGATCGTCATCTTCGGCGCGGGCTCGATCGTGCGCGATGCCCACCTGCCCGCTTGGGCGGCGGGCGGCTACGAGGTGGCGGGGATCACCGATCCCGACCACGCCAAGGCCGAGGCGCTGGCTGCCGAGCACGCAACGCAGGCGCTGACCGCCGCCGAGGCGTTGGCAGTGCCGGACGCGGTTTTCGACCTCGCCACCCCGCCCGACGCCCACGCAGGGATCCTCGAACGGCTGCCAGAGGGCGCGCCGGTGCTGATCCAGAAACCCATGGGCAGCACGCTGGAGGGCGCGAGCGAGATTCTCAGGATCTGTCGCGAGCGAAAGCTGCTGGCGGCGATGAATTTCCAGCTGCGCTTTGCCCCCATGGCGGTGGCACTGAAAGACGCCATCGACAAGGGCCTGCTGGGCCGTGTGGTCGATATCGAGATGCATGGTGTGCTCGCCACGCCCTGGGGGCTCTGGACCTTTCTCGAAGGCCTGCCCCGGATCGAGATCGCCATGCACTCGATCCACTACCTCGACCTGATCCGCCACCTCGTCGGCGACCCCAAGGGCGTCTCGGCCCGCACGCTGGGCCACCCGAGCCATGCCGTCGCCCAGACCCGCACCGCCGCGATCCTCGACTACGGGCCCGACCTGCGCTGCCTGCTGTCGGTCAACCACGACTGGGATTTCGGCCGCCCGCACCAGGCCTGCGAGCTGCGCGTCGCGGGCACCAAGGGCGCGGCCTACATGAAGCTGGGCGTCAACCTCGACTACCCCAAGGGGGAGCCCGACGTGCTGGAGATCAACGACGGCACTGGCTGGCGCGCGGTGCCGCTCACCGGTTCATGGTTCACCGAAAGCTTCACCGCCCGCATGCACAACCTGCAACGCGCCGCCGCGGCCGAAGAGGCGCTGATCGCCCCCGCCTCCGACGGCTGGCACACCATGGCGCTGGTCGAGGCCTGCTATGCCGCCTCTGCCGCACCGCTGACCCCCATTCAGGAGACCCCGTGATGGAACGCCCCCGCTACCTTGAAGAGATCGAGATCGGCGAGGTCCGCGAGACCTACGGCCGCACCATCACCGAGACCGATTTCGTCGTCCACGCCGGGCACACCGGCGATTTCTTCCCGCACCACATGGACGCCGAGTTCATGGCCAAGTCCGAGTTCGGCGGCCGCATCGCCCACGGCACGATGATCTTCGCCATCGGCGTCGGGCTCACGGCGACCGAGATCAATCCGCTCGCCTTCTCCTACGGCTACGACCGGCTGCGTTTTGTTCGGCCGGTGTTCATCGGCGACACCATCCGCACCCGCATCACCGCCGCCCGCAAGGAGGACGACCCCAAGCGTCCGCAGTCCGGCAAGCTCTTCGAAACGGTGCAGGTGCTCAACCAGAAGGACGAGGTGGTTCTGGCCTGCGAGCACATCTACGTGGTGCAGAAGAAGGAGGTCGCCGCGGCATGACTCGGATCACCGGCCTGCGCACATGGGATCTCCGCTTCCCTTCGGAGGGCGGTCTCGACGGCTCCGATGCGATGAACCCCGATCCGGTCTACTCGGCGGCCTACGTGACGCTCGAGACGGACGGCGGGCACGAGGGACACGGGCTGACCTTCACCATCGGGCGCGGCAACGAGCTCTGCGTCGCCGCGATCGAAGCGCTGAAGGGACAGGTGATCGGGCGCGACACCGACGACATCCGCGCCAATCCCGGCGCCTTCTGGCGCGAGATCACCGGCGACAGCCAGCTGCGCTGGGTCGGGCCGGAAAAGGGCGTCATCCACCTCGCCACCGGCGCGCTGGTCAACGCGGTCTGGGACCTCATGGCGCGCGAGGCCGGGCTGCCGGTCTGGCGCTTCGTGTCTGAGATGAGCCCCGAGGAACTCGCCCGCATCCCCGACTACCGCTACATGACCGACTTCCTCGATCCGGCGCAGGCGCTGGAGCTGCTGCAGGAAGCCGCGCGCGGCAAGCCCGCCCGCATCGCCACGCTGCTGGATGAGGGCTACCCCTGCTACACCACCTCGGCGGGCTGGCTTGGCTATCCCGACGACAAGCTGCGCCGTCTCTGCCGCGAGGCCGGGGCGCAGGGTTTCAGCCACGTGAAGATGAAGGTCGGGCGCGATCTCGACGATGACATCCGCCGCCTGAGTATCTTCCGCGAGGAACTGGGAGCAGAGGTCACGCTGATGATCGACGCCAACCAGGTCTGGGAGGTACCGCAGGCCATCGACTGGGTGAACCGCCTCGCCTTTGCCAAGCCGTGGTTCATCGAGGAGCCGACGAGCCCCGATGACATCCTCGGCCACAGGGCGATCCGCGAGGGTGTCGCCCCGGTCAAGGTGGCGACCGGCGAGATGTGCCAGAACCGGGTGATGTTCAAGCAGTTCATCGCCGCCGGGGCGATTGACGTGGTGCAGATCGACGCCTGCCGCCTCGGCGGGCTCAACGAGGTCTTCGCGGTGCAGCTGATGGCCGCCAAGGCCGGGCTTCCGGTCTGGCCGCATGCGGGCGGCGTCGGCCTGTGCGAATACGTCCAGCACCTGAGCATGATCGACTACGTGGCGATCTGCGGCGAAAAGGACGATCGCCGCACCGAATACGTCGACCATCTGCACGAGCATTTCACCGATCCCTGCGCGGTCCGGAACGGTGCCTACATGGCCCCCTCCGCACCCGGATTCTCGATCGAGATCAGACCCGAAACCCGCCGCGACTTCGCGGTGGGCTGATCCGCGAGGCACGGCTCAGAACTGGTAGGCCGCCTGGAACCAGAGCCGGGTCTTGTCCTGCCGCACCGTGCCCTCGGGCTTGCTGAGGATATGCGACAGGGCGATCTCTCCGAGGAAGTTGCCCTGCAACGTCCGCACGCCCCAATTGGCGCTCGACCAGTCATCCTCCCGGCCCGCGAACACCTCGCTGCCCTTGTCGCGCAGACGTCCGCCATCGACGGCGACAAAGCCCTGAGTGCGGCGCAGCGCGCCGCTCGCCATGCTCGGTGGCTGGAAGTCATGCGCGAGCTCGATCCGCGCGCCGAGACATTCGTCCCCCATCACGTAGCTGCGGTCGAAGCCGCGCGAATAGCCATTGGTGCCATAGCCGCAGCGCTGCGAGACCGGCAGGCTGTCGTGACTAAGTTGCCCGATCACCCCCGCATTCACATAGGTTGCCGCGTGCAGCGGAAACGACGCCTCGGCGCTGAAGGACAGGCGGAAGAAATCGGGCGTCACGCCGCGCGCGCTCGGCAAGGGATTGTCTTCCAGCGAGGCGCCAAGTCCGGACAGACCCTTTGTCGCCGCCAGCGCAAGCCGGCTGCGAAAGCCGTAGAGCGCGCCGGTCTCGTGCATAAGTCCCAGTCGCAGCAGGCGCAGGTCCTCGTCGGTCACCTCGAAACCCAGCATCTCATCGCGGCGCTGTTTGGCGGCCAGCTCGACCGAGCCGGTCAGGCTGTCCTCGCCCAGCATCCAGACATGGCGCAGCGCCAGCGCAAGGGTCTCGTGCACGCCAGTCACGTCGAGCGGCAGCAGATCATTGGTGCCCAGCCGGTAATCACCGTAGTCGTAATTCAGATAGAGCGTGCTGCCCGTATCGAGGCCAAGCCGAAAGCCCAGCCCCCCGGCCCTCAGCTCGAGACCGCCATCGGCATCCGGCCCGCCAAGCACGCCAAGCACATCGATCTGGCCGCCATACTCGGTCTCCAGCGGCATGGAGAGGCCCAGAGAACCGATATAGCGGCCGATTGGCGCGGATCCCGTGGAAGAGAAGGTCGCAACTGCGGTGAGTTCGTCTACCTTGCGAATTTGCGAGGTTGATCCCCTGTCCACGCCGGTCACCGGGTCGACCACGAAATCGGCGAAAAATGCCTGCGCCCGCGCCACCGTCGAAAGCATGGCGGAAAACAGGAAAACGCAGAACAGGTGACGGAAAACCTTTGAGAAAAATGAATTCGGCATACAGAATACGGTCCTCATGAACATGTCCAACAAAGCCGAGCTCGAATAGCCCGGAGATCACATCGAAAGGAGGTCAAATTCCAAAAGTTATGCTACCTTGCCGAGTAGGTTTAATAAACTCTCAATTACAAACGGAATGTCGGACCACGTTCCGTAAAAGCACGGAGCCGTCCCATTTCCAATGCCGAGCAATTTAGCCAGCTGATCTTTGCGGAGGATTTCGGGTCGGCGGTGACCGAGGACGGACAGACCGTCCGCTTCACCCGGTCCGAGGCGCGGGCGCTCGCGCTGCTCGCACGCCATCCCGACCGGATCGCCACCCGCGAGATGCTTCTCGATGCGCTGACAGAGGTCGGCTCGGACCGCAGCGAACGCAATATAGATTTCGTCATCAACCGCCTGCGTCGCAAGCTTGCCGACGATGCGCGCAATCCACGCTTCATCGCCACCCGCTACGGCGAGGGCTATGTCTGGGTTGGTGGGCCTCCGGCACTGCAGCGCGACCCGGCGCAGGCCGACCTTCTGGTCGGGCCGCTGCTGGGGCTCACACATCTCGGACCGCTGCGTCCGCGCGCCGAGCTCTTTGCCAAGACCCTGCATTACATGGTCAAGGGTGAACTCCCGGATGGGCAGAGCGTGATCTACATGCCCGACGCCCTGCCGCGCGCCAGTGCCGTCAGCCAAGGGCCGGGCAAGATGATCGAGATCACCTTCTTTGCCGAAGCGGGTGCGGTGAACTGCGTGACCGCGGTGAAGAAGTTCGACACCGGGCGCATCCTCGCGATGAACCGGGTCGCGCTCGACGACGACACGCATGAGTTGCTCGCCGATCCTGCCAGCATGCGCGCCTTCGTGCGGCGGTTGCTCAACGAGGCATGGCGCGCCCAGGCGGGTGCCACCGACAGCGACGGGCCACTGCCCGTCTCGATGTATACCGCCAGCTTCTGGAAGCTTGACCACAGTGCGACGCCGACCGAAAGCCTTGCGAAACTGACCGCGCGGGCAGACACCATCGACCGCAGGTACCTGCAGGAATGGCGGCAATCGGAACGCAGGATCCTCGAGCTGCGCGAGGCCTCACCCGAGGACGCCAGCCTACGCGTGATGCACGCGGCGCATTTGCACACGAAATACATCATGCTCGGGCGCAAGCTCTTTGCAGACGGGATCGATGACCGCGCCGAGGACGAGGACGCGATGGAGGCCCTGCTTCTGTCGGCCCTGCCACACGTGCAATCGGAGCCTGACCTCGCGATCACCGCCGCCAAGCTGCTGCATTTCCTCGACCGCGGCTATGGAGAGCTTGCGATCGAGATCGCCGAGGACGCCTTTCGCTCCAGCCTCTCGGTCGCCTCCCTGCTGCCGCTGATCGCGCAGATGCGCGCCTTCACCGGCCGCATCAACGCCGCCTTGCCCTGCATCGACCAGGCGCTCGACCTGCTCGAGCCCGGCTCGAAGTCGCACCTTTACGCGTTGACCATCAAGTGCCAGATCCTCGTGGCCTCGGGCAATCATGAGGGTCTCGATGACGCCAAGCGCCAGCTCTACGCGGTCTCTGTCCTGGCCCCGCTGTTTTTCGAACCGCTGTTTGGCGATCCCGACAATCCGTCGCTCCGGGGGCGGCTCGCCGCCATGGCCATGTCACGCCGCACAGCGGTGAGCAGCTTGGTGCACGCGGATTACGTGTCCGGTCGTCTCTTCGCGCAAGCGGACCATCGTGACAACGCGATCCACAGCCCGCTGGCGCTGGTCTGTCGCCGCTTCGGGCCGAACGCGGTCCCGAAGGAGGTGGCCGACCGCTACCCGCGCGTGATGGCGCGTCTCGGCTGAGCGGACGTGGACCTGCGGCCCGAATTTCTGTTTTGCAACAATTGGTGGTGAATCTCGGTGCAGCCTCTGGTCCGGAGCACAGGGCAGCTTCCGTCCCGCAAAGCTCCGCCACTGATCCCGGGTGCGGCCATCTTGGTCCGGCCATGCTTGCGGTTTCAGGGTCTGCCCGGCGTCACCCTGCTTCCGGGGGCTCCTTGCCGGGCAGGCCTTGCTCTCCCTTAGACATTTCCCCACCCTGATTTCCGCACCTCGATTTTCCCGCCCACACAGCGGCGGGAGTCCTGCCCCGTCCCCAAGCAGCACGCAGGCCGCGCAGCGCGTGACCTGACGACAGATATTGACGGGAACACGATATCCATAAAAATATATTTTTATTCGTACGCGCATCGGATGGGACAGGACATATGGCCGTTTTCGACAAGATCAGCCGCAGGATCCTGGAGATCCTGCAACGCGATGGCCGGATCACCAATTCCGAGCTGGCAACGCGCGTGGGCATTCCTGCCACCTCGATGAGCGATCGGCTACGGCGGCTCCAGCGCGAAGGCGTCATCCTCAGCTATGGCGCGCGGCTCGACCCGCAGAAGCTTGGGCTCGAAATGCTGGTGTTCATCCAGATCAAGCTCGACAAGACCACGCCGCAGGTTTTCGAGAAGTTCAAGAAGGCGGTGCAGACGACGCCTGAGGTGATCGAATGCCACATGGTGGCGGGCGGGCTCGATTACCTTGTGAAGACGCGCTTTCACGCCATGGAAGAATACCGGCGGTTCCTCGGCGACGTGATCATGTCCTGGCCCGGGGTGATCGAGACGCGGACCTACGTGGTGATGGAAGAGCTGAAGAACGACGGGCCGCTGAAGATCGCCGGGTGACGGCCCGGGACTTTTCTGCTTGCGGCCCGCCGGAGTGTCATTCGGCCGGCGCACCGCCAAGATAGAGCCGCTCCATCGCCGGATCGTTCAGCAATGCCTGCGCCTGTGCAGTCAGCGCCACCTTGCCGAGGTTGAGCACATAGGCCCGATCCGAAATGGACAACCCTTCGAAGGCGTTCTGCTCGACCATCAGGATACACATATCCTGTTCATCACGGATGCGGGCGATGGCGTCGAAAACGTCATGCATCATCGCCGGAGACAGCCCCGCCGACGGCTCGTCGAGCAGCAGGATCCGCGGCCCGGCCATCAGCGCGCGCGCCAGCGACAGGATCTGCCGCTCGCCCCCGGAGAGGGCCGAGGCCTTGCGCCGCCGCTTGTTGGCCAGCGAGGGATATTGCGCCATCACCGCATCCAGACGTTCCTCCCGGGTCTGCCGATCGAGATCGCGCGCCCCCATCAGCAGGTTCTCGGCTACGCTCATCGTGCGGAAGACGTTGTCGGTCTGCGGCACGTATCCGACACCATGGTGACGCACCTTTTCATGGATCGGCACCGCCTCTGCGTGTTGCCCGTCGATCCGCACCGTGCCGGCGCGCGGCGTCACGAAGCCTGCCACCGTCTTCAGCAGGGTCGACTTGCCGCAGCCGTTGGGGCCGAGGATGGTGACGATCTCGCGGGCATGGGCATGCATCGAGATGCCCCCGAGAATGTCGGGCCCGTCGCCGTATCCGGCGCGGATGTCTTGAACCTCGATCATCTTGCGGTCTTTCCTTTCTCAACCGACTTGCCGAGGTAGGCCTCGACCACGGCGGCGTTCTTCTCCAGTTCCTCGGGGGCGCAGTCGGCAATGAGCTGGCCCCGGTCGAGCACGATGCAGCGGCTGCAGAGCTGGCGGATGAAGAGCATGTCATGTTCGATCACCAGCAGCGTCGTGCCGTCGCGCGCGGCACGGCGCAGGATGGTGATCATCTCGCTGCGCAGCTCGGGGTGCACACCCGCCGTGGGCTCGTCGAGGCACAGGAGCTTCGGCGCGCCGCGCAGGGCCAGCGCCACCGATAGCAGCTTCTTCTGCCCGCCCGAAAGCGCGCTCGCGGGCAGCTTCGCGACATGGCTCAGTCGGAACATCTCGAGCAGCTGATCGATGCGCTGGTCCTGCGCCGCGCCCCTCAGCATGTTGCGCGCCGAGCCAGCCGATACGTCGCCGGCGGCAAGCACTTCTCGCGTCGTCATTCGGGTCGGCATCGAGGGCAGCTGGAAGGTCCGCGCGAGCCCCGCCCGTGTCACCTCATGCGCCGGGAGCCCGGTGATGTCGCGCCCGGCGATGGTCACCGCGCCCCCGTCCGGCGCGAGAAAGCCGGAGATGGCGTTGAGCAGCGTCGACTTGCCCGAACCGTTCGGCCCCAAGAGGCCGACGATCTCTCCGGGGGCGATGCTGGCGGCGATCCCGTCCAGCACCTGATGCGCGCCAAAGGCCTTGGACAGCCCGTCGAGTTGCAGCAGGGGATCAGCCATGGGAGCCTCCGATACGTTCGGGGAAAAGCCCCTTGGGGCGCCAGATGAGGAAGGCGAGGATACCGCCGCCAACGATCACCAGCCGTGTCGCGGCGACGAAATCGCTGGGCATGTCGAGCCAGTCCTTGACGAAAGGCACGTAGGCCAGCGCGAATTGCATCAGGAAGGCCCCCGCGACCACGCCCCAGTTGTTGGCGATGCCGCCGATGATCACCATCGACCAGATCAGGAAGGTCTCGTGGCTCATCAGCTGCTCGGGGCCGACGAAGGACAGGTAGTGGGCGTAGAGAAAGCCCGCCACCGCCGCCATCAGCGAGGAGATCACCATGACGATGGCCCGCATCCGCCCGAGATCGTAGCCAAGCGCGCGGGCCAGTTGCGGCTCCTCGCGCATCATCTTGAGCGCCATGCCGAAACCCGAGCGGGTGATCCGCTGGCACAGCACGAAGGCCGCGGCGAGCAGCGCAGCGTAGAGGGCCAGGCGGCTCAGCCCCGCGCCCTGCCCGGCCAGCCCGGCGAAGCTCACCGGCAGGCCCGAGACGCCCTGCGCCCCGCCCGCGAGCGCCTGCTCGTTGGTGAAGACCAGCCGCATGATCTCGGCCAGCGAGAGCGTGGCGATGCCCCAGTAGTCCTCGGACATGCGCGCGCCGAGCCGGGCGAAGAACAGCCCCATGAGCGCGGCGAAGATCAGCCCGAGTGCCAGCCCGGCCAGCGGCGGCCAGCCCCAGAGGTGGGCGAAGGCCGCGCCGTAGGTGCCGCAGCCAAAGAGCGCGATGAGGCCGAAGTTGACGAGGCCGGAAAAGCCCATCTGCAGGTTCAGTGCCAGTGCGAGAATGCCATAGAGGCAGGAGACTGCGGCGACGTGGATCAGGAACTCAGACACGCGACACCTCGCTGGTGAACAGCCCCGAGGGGCGCAGCAGCAGGAAGCCGACGAGCAGCGCGAAGCTGGCGGTCTGGGCGTAGCTGGCGGGCAGGAACAGGAAATCGGTCCCTGTGAGGACACCGAAGTTGGTGTTGGTCACGAAGGTCTCGGCGGCCGAGATCACCAAGGCGCCGGCGATGGCGCCAAGCGCATTGCCGAGACCGCCGAGAATGGCCGCGGCGAAGACCGGCAGAAGCATCTGCGTGCCCAGATCGATAGAGACCGACCCCCGCATCGCCAGAGTCATGCCGCCAAGCGCCGCCAGCACGCCCGACAGGAACACCGTGGCATTGATCACCCGCCGGGTGTCGATGCCGCTGGCCGAGGCCAGCACCTTGTTGGTGGCCGTGGCGCGCATCTCGCGGCCGAGCCGGGTGAAGAACAGAATTGCCGCAAAGCCACCGAGCGCCGCCACGGTGATCGCCAGCGTCGAGAGCTGGTGCACCGTGATCCGCGCGCCGAGCACGCGCATGGCCGGTGCAACGGCGAGGTCGAAGCGGTAGGCCGCCGGACCGAAGGCCAGCAGGAAGACCGCCGAGAGGATCATCGACAGCGCCAGCGAGCCGATCAGCGCGATGGCCGACCCCTCGGTGAGCAGCCGCTCGAAGAGCAGCACGTTGAAGATCACGGCGACCAGGCCGACGAAGATGGCCGAAACCGGCAGCGCCAGAACCAGCGGCAGACCCGCCTGTTGCAGCAGCATGCCGACGAAAGCGCCGACCACCGCGTATTGGACCAGGGCGACGTTGGGGAACTTGATGAGGGAGTATACTCCGCTCAGCGCGACCGCGATCAGGGCGAGGTCCAGCGCCCGGATGATCGTGTCGATCAGGAATTGAATCATGGTGTCTCTCGTTGGCCCCGGGAGGAGGGGCGAAATCGCGACCCGCGCCGCCAAAGGGAAAAACGGCGCGGGTCCTTGGCGGCGCGGGAGCAAACCACGCCGCGCGACAAGGGTGGATCAGTCCATCTGGACCAGATCGTTCCCCTCGACCTTGAACTTGAGGTAAGGCTGCGACATCCGCTGGCCGTTCGCGTCGAGCTTGATCTCGCCGGTGGCACCGGTGAAGCCCTCGTCGCCGAGCGCGCGGATGGCGGTCAGCAGCGCCTGCTTGTCGGTGGAGCCGGCCTTCTCGATCGCCTTGGCAGCAAAGAGCACCGCGTCATGGGCATAACCGCCGTAGGCCGACAGGAAGGTCTCGCCGTAGTCGGCCTCGTAGGTGGCGGCATAACCCTCGCCGCCCGCGCCGAGGTAGCCCACGTCCATGCCGCTCAGCCCCTGCTTGAACTCGGGCGCGGTGTCCTTGTTCATCATGGTGATCAGGATCGAATACCAGGGCGCATCTTCCTGAAGACCGAGCTCGAAGCTCTCCTGCATGATCAGCGCGGCGTCGGTGCCGTAGGCGGTGAAGACATAGGCATCCGGGTCGGTGGCCTCGAGCTGCTGCAGCTCGCGACGGTAGGAGGGCTGGCCGCCGGTGAACAGCACCGAGGTCTTGACCCCGCCGCCCATCGCCTCGAGGTGCTTCTGGAACTCCTGCGCCACGCCCTGGCCGAAGGCGTTGTTCACCGCCAGAACGGCGACGTTCTTCCAGCCATTGGCGATGACTTCCTTGGCCGCGAATTCGGTAGAGACGTTGTCGAGACCGACCATCGAGAAGGAACTGTCGCCGATATTGCGCACGAGGCCCGAGGTCGAGGCCGGGTTCAGGTGCGGGATGCCTTCCTGCACGAGATACTCGCCCATCGGCAGGGTGATGCCCGAGGAGTAGGAGCCGATCACCAGCGGAACCTCGTCGACGGTGACGAGCTTGCGCGCCGCGTCGATGGCGGTCTGCGGCTTGCCGGCGCTGTCCTCGACGATGACCTTCAGCGGCTCGCCGAGCACGCCTCCGGCCGCATTGATTTCCTTCACGGCGATCTCGATGCCGCGGCGCTGGTCCTCGCCCGGGGTTGCGTTCGAGCCCGACAGCGGGATCACCGCGCCGAGGGTGATCTCGGCCAGGGCGGCCGGCGCGCTGAGCAGCGTCGTGGCCGCCAGCAGCGTAGCGAGTGCGGGAGTGGTTCTTGTCATTTTGCTTGCCTCGTAGTTGGACAAGAAAAATATACGTAAAAAAATCCGTATTAATATCCGCGTTGCGCGCCAGTTTTCCGCAGGTTCTCCGGCAAGGGGAGTTGCTGCCGTGAAATCAACGCGGATGACGCGGCGATACTGTCGAGGCACCACATCTCCGATCCCTTTGCACGTCTGCCATTGAGGCGTGACCTCGTCCGACCCTTTCTCTAAGGTCTCCCGGAACAGGGCAAGAAGCTGATGACACAGAAAACTACGAAATTCCGGCAATCGGTGCGCCGGCTCAAATCCATGATCATCGGAGGGGACTTCCGGCCCGGCGAGAGGTTGCTGGAAGACCGGCTCGAAGAGATTCTCGGCCTCGGTCGCACGCCCCTGCGCGAGGCGCTGCTGCTGCTGCAGGGCGAGGGTCTCGTGGAGCGCAACCACGGCTGGTACGTGGCCGAGACCGATCCGTCCGACCTGCCCCGGCTTTTCGACGCACGCGCCATCTCAGAGGGCACGCTGGCTGCGCTCGCCGCCCGCGCCTGCCCGCCGGAGCGGCTCCGCGAGTTGGAAGACCTCTGCACCGCAATGGAAACCTGGCCCGAGATCACGCGCGGTGAGTTGAACAAGCACAACGTCCGCTTCCACGAGGTCATCGCTGCCGCCGCCGACAACCGTTTCATTACGGAGTTCTGGGAAAAAACGCTGTTCCAGCACTGGCAGCTGCGCCTGCCGGTCATGTTCTCGGCCGAGCAGATCGTCGTGATGCAGGCGCAGCACCGCGCCATCTTCACCGCGATCGCGGAGGCCGATCCCGAGCGCGCCGAGATGGCAGCGCGAGAGCACGTGAACACCACCCGCGACATCGTGCTCGCCGCGCTGAAGGATCTGGAGGGGACGCCCGGTTTCGGTCTCTGACCACCGGACGCCCCAAGCTCATACCGGGGTCAGAGAACCTCGGCCATCACCGTCTCGAGACGCGCCACCGTGGCATCCACGTCCTTGAGCTTGTCGAGGCCGAAGAGACCGAGACGGAAGGTCGAGAAGCCCGCGGGCTCGTCCACCTGCAGCGGCACGCCGGCGGCGATCTGCGTGCCCTTGGCGGCAAAGGCGCGGCCCGACTGAACCTCGGGATCGGAGGTGTAGCTGACCACCACGCCCGGCGCACCGAAGCCCTCGGCGGCGACCGACACCACGCCTTTCGACGCCAGCAGCGCGCGCACCTTCTGGCCCAGTTCGAACTGTGCCGCCTTGGCCTCGGCAAATCCGAACGCGCGGGTCTCGTTCATTGCGTCGCGGAACATGCGCAGCCCGTCCGTGGGCATTGTGGCGTGGTATGCGTGGCCACCCGCCTCGTAGGCCGCGGTGATCTGGCGCCACTTCTTGAGATCCAGCGCGAAGCTGTCCGAGGTGGTCTCTTCGAGACGCGCCAGCGCGCGCTCGGACATCATCACCAGGCCCGCGCAGGGGGTCGAGCTCCAGCCCTTCTGCGGTGCCGACAGCAGCACGTCGACGCCGGTCTCCTTCATGTCGACCCAGGCGCAGCCCGAAGCGATGCAGTCGAGCACCATCAGCGCGCCGACCTCATGCGCCGCCGCGGCCAGCGCGGTGACGTAGTCGTCGGGCAGGATGATCCCGGCGGCGGTCTCCACGTGCGGGGCGAAGACGATATCGGGCTGCTCTTCACGGATCTTTGCAGTCACCTCCTCGATCGGCGCCGGGGCGAAGGGCGCCTGCGCGCCGTTGCCGGTGGCGCGGGCCTTCATCACGGTGACGTCGCCGCCGAAACCGCCAGCCTCGAAGATCTGGCTCCAACGGAAAGAGAACCAGCCGTTGCGCACCACCAGCGCCTTGGCGCCGCGGCCGAACTGGCGGGCGACCGCCTCCATCCCGTAGCTGCCGCCACCCGGCACCACGGCGATTCCGTCCGCCCCGTAGACCTCGCGCAGCCCTGCCGAGATATCGCGCATCACCTCCTGGAAGGCCGCCGACATGTGGTTGAGCGAGCGATCCGTGAAGACCACCGAGAATTCGTCGAGACCCGTCGGGTCCACATCCTTGCGCAGCGCCATGGCCACCTCCTTTGTTGTTGCGACGGGGTTAGCGTGGTTCGCCGGGATTGGCAAAACCTCCGATAGTCTCGGGGCTCAGAGCGGACCGGGACGGCGCTCTTCGGTCAGCACCACGTTGGCCTCGACCCTGCCCACGCTTGGCAACGTCATGATCCGCCGCCGCAGCACCCGCTCGAAGTCGGGAATATCGCGCGCCACGACGCGCAGCCGGTAGTCGAAGGCCCCCAGCACATGTTCGACGATCTGCACTTCGGGAATTGCCGAAACAGCGCGTTCGAAGTCCTCGAGGCTGACGCGCCCCTTGGTGGCGAGCTTCACGCCCAGAAAGACCGTAACTCCGAATCCCAGCGCTTCGAGATCGAGATCGAGCCGCGGCTTGCGGAACACCCCCATCTCGCGCAGCCGCTGGATGCGCCGCCAGCAGGCGGGCTGCGAGAGCCCGAGCTGCCGCCCCAGCGCGCCGGCGCTGGCCCCTGCATCCTTGGCCAGCGCCAGCACCAGCGCGCGGTCGATGTCGTCGAGATCGATCACAGCGGCACCGTCTCGTCAGATTTCACCAGCGCCACGTGCATCAGTGCCTCGATGTCCGAGATATGCGGCAGGGTGAGGATCTGGCCCCGGTAGAGTTGCTGATAGTGCGAGAGGTCGCGCGCGATCACCGCCAGACGCACGTCGATCGAGCCAAGGAATGTCTGGATCTCGATCACCTCGGGCACCTGCCGCGCCGCCGCGATGAACTCGTCGAAGGCGCTTGAGACGGTCTTGTCGAGCGTCACACGCAGCGAGACCTCCAGCTCGTAGCCAATGGCGGGCCAGTGGATCACCCCGCGCGTGCCGCGAAGCACGCCCTTCTCGCGCATGGCCGCGAGTCGCCGCGCCAGCGTCGAGGGCGTGACCCCTGCCCGCTCGGCCAGTTCGGCCCCCGGCAGGTCCGGCGCGGCCTGAAACTGGCGCAGGATGCGCCGGTCGGTATCGTCGAGCATGATTTCGCCGTTAATTCATCATTCCGAGAATGATCTTTCATCTTTTCGCGAATTATTCAAGAAATACGCAACCCCCATCACCAATGGGTACGTAAATTGCGCCTCATAACCAAGCGGCGCAACAAACCGCCCGCACCAAGACCCGCAGCAAGGCTGCACCAAGGAAGGAAAAGACCCATGCGCGTCTATTATGATCGTGATTGCGACATCAACCTGATCAAGGACAAGAAAGTGGCCATCCTGGGCTACGGCTCCCAGGGCCACGCCCATGCGCTGAACCTGCGCGACTCGGGTGCCAAGAACCTCGTCGTCGCCCTGCGCGAAGGCTCGCCCTCGGCCAAGAAAGCCGAAGCCGAAGGCCTGCAGGTCATGGGCATCGCGGAAGCGGCGGCCTGGTGCGACCTGATCATGTTCACCATGCCCGACGAACTTCAGGCCGAAACCTACAAGAAGTACGTGCATGACAACCTGAAGGAAGGCTCCGCCATCGCCTTCGCCCACGGCCTGAACGTGCACTTCGGCCTGATCGAGCCGAAAGCCGGCGTCGACGTCATCATGATGGCACCGAAGGGCCCGGGCCACACCGTGCGCGGCGAATACACCAAGGGCGGCGGCGTGCCCTGCCTCGTGGCGGTTCACAACGACGCATCGGGCAAGGCGCTGGAAATCGGCCTGTCCTACTGCTCGGCCATCGGTGGCGGCCGTTCGGGCATCATCGAGACCAACTTCCGCGAAGAGTGCGAAACCGACCTCTTCGGCGAGCAGGCCGTTCTCTGCGGCGGCCTCGTCGAGCTGATCCGTTGCGGCTTCGAGACGCTGGTGGAAGCCGGCTACGCGCCGGAAATGGCCTACTTCGAGTGCCTGCACGAAGTGAAGCTGATCGTTGACCTGATCTATGAAGGCGGCATCGCCAACATGGACTACTCGATCTCCAACACCGCCGAGTATGGCCAGTACGTCACCGGCCCGCGCATCCTGCCCTACGAGCAGACCAAGAAGGCGATGAAGGAAGTCCTCACCGACATCCAGCAGGGCAAGTTCGTCCGCGACTTCATGCTCGAGAACGCCGTGGGTCAGCCGACCCTCAAGGCCTCGCGCCGTGCCAACGACGAGCACGAGATCGAAGCCACCGGCGCCAAGCTGCGCGGCATGATGCCCTGGATCTCGGCCGGCAAGATGGTCGACAAGGCCAAGAACTGATCGGGATTTCCCGAACAGACGAAAGGCGCGGGAAATCCCGCGCCTTTTTCTTTTGAGGCTAGGTGTCCTGCGCCCGGCGGCCTTCGGCCTTGCTCCCGGCAGGCAAACGCCTCAGTCCTTCTTCTTCGCCTCGTTCTGCGCCTTCATGCGCGCCAGAAGCTCTTCCTTGCTGGCCTTGCCGCCGGTGCCGGCCTTGCCGTCGCGCTTGATGTCCTCGGCCTTGAATTTCGGCTTGTTCGAGCCCGGGCGTCCACCGCCCATCTTGCTGTAGTCCATGACACGATCCTTTCCGCTGCCACGAAGATGCCGTCACATGCCCCATCCGGCGCGGCTTCACAAGCGGCGCGCGGGGCATGGCGCTCTCACTCGAGGGTGATCTTGCAGTTCAGCGTGTTGCTGACCGTGCACATGGACTTGGCCTCGCGCACCATCTCGCCGTCAAGATCGCCCTCGATGCGGCAAACCATGGACTCGATCCTCCCCGGCGCATCGAGCGACTTCTCGGCGGTCACGGTGATCGCATAGGCCGGCAGCGTCACGGCGTCGCGCTTGGCGACGATGCGCAGCGATTCCACGAGGCAATGCGCTACCGAAGCCATGAGCGTCAGCACCGGCTTGTCGTAGGGCGGATGCGGCAGCGGCTCGCCGCCTTCTCCCGAGACAAAGCGCACAGGGCCCTCGGGGTCGAAGAGCACCGAGACCGGGCCGAAGCGCTTGGGGCGGAGTTTCAGGGCCATATGGAAAAACCTTTCCTCAGAACAACAGGTTGGGCAGCCAGAGAGCGATGACCGGGAAGGCGGTCAGCACCCCCAGCGCGAAGAGATGGATCAGCCAGTAGGGCACTGTCGCCGTTGCCACGCGGCCCAGGCTGATCTCGTTCTTGGTCAGGCTCGACAGAACCGAAAGATTGAGCCCCACCGGTGGCGTCACCTGTCCGATCTCGATGACGATGGTGATCAGAACGCCGACCCAGACCGGATCATAGCCCAGCCCGGTGAGCAGCGGGAAGACCACCGGCAGCGTCATGATCATCAGCGACAGCCCGTCGAAGAAGCAGCCGAGCACGAGGTAGATCAGCACGACGATCAGCAGGATGCTGTACTGTCCCAGCCCGCTCGATGCGACGGCGTTCAGGATCTGCTGCGGAATGCCGAGGATGCTCACCGACTGCGCGAGGATCGTCGCGCCCAGCACCACGAAGCCGATCGCGGCGAAAAGCAGCGTCGAGTGGAAGATCGCATTCAGCAGCTTGCGGAGGGTCAGATCGCCCCAAAGGAAGGAGATCACCGCCGCCAGCACCACGCCGAGGCCCGCCGCCTCGGTGGGCGTGGCGATGCCACCGATGATGCTGCCGATCACCGCGACGATCAGGATCAGCAGCGGCCAGACCTGGCTGAAGCCGCGCAGGATGTCTCGCAGCGGCAGGCCGCTCTCGTCGCGCGGGGCAATCTGCGGATGACGCAGTGCTTTCACGAGGATGTAGCCCATGAACATCAGCCCGATCATCAGCCCCGGCAGGATCCCCGCCATGAAGAGCCGCCCGATCGAGGTCTCGGTGAGCGCGCCGTAGATCAGGAACGACAGGCTCGGCGGGATCAGCAGCCCCAGCGTGCCGCCGCCCGCCAGGCTTCCGACGATGACGTCCTTATCATAGCCGCGCCGGACCATCTCGGGATAGGCGACCGAGCCCACCGCGGCGGCGGTCGACATGCTCGAGCCGCTGACCGCGCCGAAGAGCGTACAGACAGCGATATTGGTGTGCAGCAGCCCGCCGGGAACGCGGCGGAAGAGCGGCGCGAAGGCTGAATAGGCGCGGTTGCTCACGCCGCTGTGCAGCAGGATTTCCCCCAGCAGGATGAACAGCGGCACCGCGCTGAGGGTGAAGGAGTTGAAGACGCTCCAGATCGCATCCACCGCCAGCGAGGTCGCGCCGTTGGAGTAGACATGCAGCAGCACCAGCCCGGTGAGGCCGAGCGCCGCGCCGAGCGCGACGCCGGTCGAGGCGCAGAACACCATGACGCCGATCAGCGTGGTCCAGAACATGGATTACCTGTCCTTTGCGGAGGTCGGGGTCACTGCAAGTCCTCCGGCGCGTGCGGCCGTTCGGGCGCCAGCAGTCCGAGCAGGCGCCCGGCGAAAATTACCCAGGTCACACCAACAGACAGCGGCAGCGCGGCCATCCACGGGTAGAGCAGCAGCCGGGCGGTCTCGGACTTGAGAGTGCGCTTCCAGGCGAACTCGAACCAGGGGACCGACTCCAAGAGGATCCAGCCGAAGAAGAGCACGCCCACCAACATCGCCGCGATGCGCAGCAGGTGCGGGATGCGGCTCTGCAGGGCATCGGCGACGATCGAGACCCGCACATGCTCGGCCCGCAGGGTCACCAGCGGAAGGGCGAGAAAGAGCATGGCGCTCAGCATCAGCCCCACCATGTCCTCGGTGATATGGACCGGCGAGTTGAAGAACCGCCGCATGACGACGCTGGTGGTGATGATCCCGACGATCCCCACCATGGCCAGTGCCGCCAGCAGCGCCATGGCGAGGGCAAGAAGCTCCAGCCCCCGCGCCAGCATGTGTTTCAGCGCCCCCATCGCCGTGGATCAGCGGCCGAGCGCTTCGAGCACGCGGGCGCGGTAGTCCATGGCGTTGCCGCCTGCTTCCTCAGCGAGCATCGCCCAGGTCTCCGACACGGCCTCCATGAACTGCGCACGGTCGGCCTCGGGGAAGTCCTCGCCCCATATCACACCCATCTCGCCCAGTTTCTCTCGTGCGGCCATCTCGGCCTCGGCGTCCTTGTCGTACTGGTTGGTGCGCTCCCAGAGAGCATCCGCCGCCGTGGTGATCGCCGTCTGGATCTCGGGGTCAGTGGCCTCCCAGGTTTCGGTGGCGACGCCCAGCGTGTAGGGCGCCGAGGCCATCGGGTAGAGGAAGGAGGCATAATCCGTCACCTCCTGCAGCGAGATCGTGCTGGCGTAGAGCGCCGGGTAGAGCGCGCAATCCACCACGCCGGTCTTCAGCGCCACGTAGGTCTCTTCCTGCGGGATGATCTGCGCCGCGACACCGAGCTTGGTGAAGGTCTCGACCTGCTCGCGCGCCCAGACCCGCAGCTTGACGTCCTTCAGGTCCTCGAGCGTGCGGATCGGCTCGTCGCGGCAGAAGACCGAAACCGAGAGCGTCGGGATCGCCACGAAGCCGACGGTGGTCACGCCCCAGTCGGTGTATTCCTCTTCGTAGATTTCCTGCGCCACCGGCAGCACCGCCTTCAGCTCGTCGACGGTGCTGATCGCGCCCTGCACGAAGACCGAGGACAGCGCCGGCGCGTCGCGGCCGAGGTAGTTCGACCACATCAGGCTCATCTCCACCGCGCCGCGCGGCAGCACGCGCAGCAGATCGGTGTTCTTCAACCCCAGCGAGCCGCCGCTGTAGACGGTCAGCTTGAAATCCTTGCCGTCGAGAGCCGCGTTCACATCCTCGGCGAACTGCTCGATCTGTGCGGTTTCCGGCCGGGTCTCGGGCAGGAAGTTATTGAGCCGCCAGTCCTCGGCCATCGAGGCGGTCGCGGCGGAGCCTGCGAGGGCGGCGCCCAGCAGCGCGGTGCGGATGCGGATGGTCATTGGGGTCTCTCCTCTCGGCCGATTGCGGGGCCGCTCGTTAATTGAAATCTCACTGCGTTCAATGGGGGGAAGCGGTTGACCTCAGGGCGCATTCACCAGTTGCGGGTGCGCGCAAACGCCGCGGCACCCCTTTGCCCGTCGGTCCGGTTGCGCTAGCGTCCCGGAAACTCGACATGGGGGCGGAAATGGATTTTCTGGCACGCGTGACCGCGATCGTCGGCGGCACAATGGTTCTACTTCGGCGCGTCAACGCACCGGGCACTCAGGCGTTCGGTGCAAATCCTAGCATACCCGAGGCCAAGAAGCAGGGGATCATGACCCTGAAGATGCCAACGGCCAAGGGCTGGGAGCCCGGCCAGACGCCCAAGGCCGCGCCGGGGCTGAAGGTCAATGCCTTCGCTTCTGAGCTCCAGCACCCGCGCTGGATCGAGGTGCTGCCGAACGGGGATGTTCTGGTCGCCGAGGCGATGCAGCAGGGGCGGCCGCCGAAGACGCTCTTCGACAAGGCCGCACAGGCCACCATGCGGCGCGCGCGCGCGCTCGGCACCAGCGCCAACCGCATCACCCTCTGGCGCGACGAGGACGGCGACGGCGTCGCCGAGCGTCGCGAGGTCTTCATCGAAAAGCAGAACCAGCCCTTCGGCATGGCGCTGGTGAACGGCACCTTCTACATCGGCAACACCGACGGCATTGTCGCCTTCCCCTACGAGGACGGCGCGACCCGGCTGACCGGCGAGGGCCGCAAGCTGGTAGATTTCAAGCCCGACGGCCACTGGACCCGCAGCCTTCTGGTCTCGCCCGATCGCACGAAGATCTATGCCGGCGTCGGCTCGCTGAGCAACATCGCCGACGAGGGCATGGAGGTCGAGGAAGGCCGCGCCGCGATCTGGGAACTCGATCTGGAAACAGAAAAGGCCCGCGTCTTCGCTTCCGGCCTGCGCAACCCCGTGGGCATGGCCTGGGAGCCCACCACCGGTGCGCTCTGGACCGTGGTCAACGAACGTGACGGGCTCGGCGACGAGACCCCGCCGGATTACCTCACCTCGGTGCAGGACGGCGGCTTCTACGGCTGGCCCTATTGCTACTGGGGGCAGATCGTCGACGACCGCGTGCCGCAGGACGCGGCGCTGGTTTCGCGTGCGATCCAGCCCGATTACGCGCTTGGCGGGCACACCGCCTCGCTGGGCCTGTGCTGGATGCCCGAAGGCACCCTGCCCGGCTTCCCGGACGGCATGGTGATCGGCCAGCACGGCTCGTGGAACCGCTCGACCCTGAGCGGCTACAAGCTGGTCTTCGTGCCCTTCGAGAACGGCAAGCCCTCGGGGCCCTCGCGCGATATCCTCTCAGGCTTCCTCGCCGAGGACGAGAGCGTCTCCTACGGACGCCCGGTCGGGGTCTGCATCGGGCCGGACGGAAAGTCGCTGCTGATGGCGGACGACGTGGGCGATATCATCTGGCGAGTGACCGCGGCCTGACGTCGAGATGTCAGATCAGTGACCCGGGTAGCCGCGCGCAGCGCGGCCCTTCGCAATACGCCCTGCGAGGCCAAGAGACAGACGCTTCCGATGGCAGGGCGCTTGCGGCACATCGGCCAAACCACCGCGTCCGGTCAGGTCAAACAAGACCTCCGGCTGCGCGCACCGTGCCGCGTCAACCGGCAGAACCTAGAGGACTCATCGAGATGCCCCATATGACGCGCGAGGACACCGTCGAGGCCTATTCCGCCTATATCGCCTGCCTGAACGCTCAAGACTGGTCTAGCTTGCACCGCCATGTCGCAGAGGAGGTCACCTATAACGGCGACCTCGTCGGCCTGCGCGGATACCGTGACATGCTGATCGGCGATTTCGATGCGATCCCCGATCTTTCCTTCAACGTGTCGCGCGTTGCATGCGATCCGCCTCTCATCGCCAGCAGCCTCGCCTTTGACTGCACGCCGAAGGGGATGCTTTTCGGCCTTCCGGTCAATGGCAGGCGGGTCCGCTTCACCGAGAACGTCTTTTACGAGGTCCGGGACCGCAGGATCCTGAACGTCTGGTCGGTGATCGACAAGGCCGCCATAGCCGCTCAGCTCTGATCCGGGTCAGGCGCGTCTCAGGCAGCCAGACCTGCTGAAAACCAAGAGGACAGCCGGCCCGACGGCCCCGTTTGCGCGACCTCCGAGCGGTGTGCTGCCGGCTGGCTCAGCCTCCCCCCGATTGGTCCCGAACCGCGCCGGATGCCATTCATGTCGGGTGCGGAAGGCAGGCACCTGACGCCTGGACGGGCGTTGCCTAGGACGTAGGAATATCCGCGGGAGGGCCGTCGTCCAGACCGCTCCCCCGCGTTGACCCGCGGATCACTCCCAGCAGTTGACCGCCACGGTCATGTCGCGCGCCGCCGCCGTGAGATCCTCCGGCGCCATGACGCCCTCGCCCTGCGAGGCATTGCCGGAGATCCCGGCCCCCTGCAGGAAGGCGAGCAGCGCCGAGGCGTCGGTGGCAAAGGCCACGTCTTCGGGCAGCTGTTTCGCCCCGGCATCGCGCGGCATCAGCACGCCGACCACCGCGCCGCCCGTGTCGAGCACCGGCCCGCCCGCGTCGCCCGGCGTGGTCTCGACCTCAAGCCGCGCCAGTGTTTCCTCGCCGCCCAGCCCCTGACTGTCGGCCAGCGCGCCGAAGGTCAGCGTCGGCGCACTCAGCACGCCGCCATAGGGGAAGCCCGCGACCGCGACCTCGGAGTTGAGACGCGGCATGTCGGTGCGCAGCCGCGCCACGCCGCGCGGTGCCAGCGCCGCCGTGGGACGCAGCAGCGCCACGCCCAGATCCGCGTCGCTCTGCAGGAGCTGCGCGTCGTAACTGCCGTCGAGGGTGAGCCGGCTGCAGCCAGCCACAGCCTCGGCGGTGGTCAGCACCGTGCCGCGCCCATCCACGAAGAACCCCGCCACGGTTTCACGCGGCTTGCGGATCGGCAGGCCGGAGACAAGGTCCAGAGACTGGCCGTCATCGCTCACCGAGGCCGGGTCGAGCACGCCTGCGGTCGCCCGGAAGCTGGTCTTCATCATGTTCACGACGCGCTCGAAGCGGGCTTCGTCACCCGCCGGCCAGACCAGCGTCCAGCCCTTGATCTGCCCGTCCCGCAGCTGCACCTCGGTGTGGCTGGTGATGCTGGCATTGCTGCCGGTGAGAGTGAAGCCGTCGCGGCGCAGGCTGCGCGCGCCGTTGACCGGCACGACCGCCAGCGTCTGAAGGATCTCGTAGAGCCCGCCAAGCGCCTTGCGGTCGCCGGGCTGGCTGATCAGCAGCGCCTGCGCGCCCTCAAGCTCGCCGTTGCCGCTGTAGATGGCAAAGGGCGCCTCGTGGCGGTCGAAGTCCAGCACGCCCATGGGCATCTCGATCGCGATGCCGGCGCGGGCGTCGGTCACCTCCTGCATGCCGGTGCCTTCGAGCACGGCATTGTACTTGCCCAGAAGGTCGGCGCGCTGGCGCGTGGTGAGGATGCCGGTCACCTGGTAGCCGTTGTCTCGCTGCCAGGCCCCCATGGCCATGCGGGTGCCATTGCCGAAGGCCCCGTCGATGGCGCTGTCGTAATGACCCGACCAGCGCAGCGCCACCTGCAGCTGCTGGCGCTCGGCTGCGTTCAGCAGCTGCTCGCTGCGCCGCGCCTGCGACACGGTCTCCTCGGGGATCTCCGGCTCCGGCGCCGGCTCTGCTGCCACGGGTGCGTCCGGCGTGGCAACGGGAGCCCCGGCATCCGGTGCTTCTGCCAGGTCCTCGGCCAGCGCATCCGCCAGAGCGGCGGTCTGTTCTTCCGGCGCCGACTCGAGCGGCGCACTTGTCACCGGCGGCTGGCTGGGGGTGCCGGCAACGCCCGCGCCCACCGGCCAGAACTGCCGGCCGTATTCGCCGGAGGCGGCAAGGTAGGAATCGCGCGGGATGCGGCCCGCCGCACGCAGGCTGCGCAGCTGCTCCGCCGCTGCCTCGGGCGCATAGGGGCCGAGCGCGATGCCGTACCAGCCACCGCCAAGCGAGAATCCGTTGACGTCCTGCAACCCGCCCGCGTAGTCGCGCAGTCGCGCCTCCGCCTCGTTCAGGCTGGGTTGGGCTTCGATCTGGATATAGACCAAGTCGCCCTGCTGCGCTGCTGCGCCATGGGCGAGCAACGCCGCGGTCGCTCCTGCGAAAAGAATGGATCTGAACATGGCTTCACTCGCTCCTCGGGCCCGGGTCGTCTGACGATCTCTTGTTTTCTTCGGGAAGTCTGTAACAGACGCCTCGCTCGCGTCATCTCAAAAGATGGTCAGGCTGGCGCATTGACGCTTGACCGTTGCACGCATAATCAGGCAGCCGACCATTCGACGACGGGCGCGCCCTGCGCCGCAAGGAAGGATGCCATGAGCGTGACCAGCATGAGCGAAACCGGCATGACCCAGACCGGCAAGCCGCGCAGCTTCCAGGAGATCATCCTGCGGCTGCAGACCTATTGGGCCTCCAAGGGCTGCGCCGTGCTGCAGCCCTACGACATGGAAGTGGGCGCGGGCACCTTCCACCCGGCCACGACGCTGCGCGCGCTCGGCTCGAAGCCCTGGGCCGCCGCCTACGTGCAGCCCTCGCGCCGCCCCACCGACGGGCGCTACGGCGAGAACCCCAACCGGCTGCAGCACTACTACCAGTACCAGGTGCTGATCAAACCGAGCCCGCCGGACCTGCAGGCGCTCTATCTGGGCAGCCTCGAAGCCATCGGCATCGACATGGCGCTGCACGACATCCGCTTCGTCGAGGACGACTGGGAAAGCCCGACGCTGGGCGCCTGGGGTCTCGGCTGGGAGGTCTGGTGCGACGGCATGGAGGTCTCGCAGTTCACCTATTTCCAGCAGGTCGGCGGCCATGACTGCCACCCGGTCTCGGGCGAACTGACCTACGGGCTCGAACGCCTCGCCATGTATGTGCTCGGCATCGACCACGTGATGGAGATGCCGTTCAACGATCCCGAGTCGCCCATCGCGCTGAAATACGGCGACGTCTTCCGCCAGACCGAGGAAGAATACTCGCGCTGGAACTTCGACGTGGCCAACACCGAGGTGCTGCTGCGCCATTTCGAGGAAGCCGAGGCCGAATGCGAGGCGATCCTGTCGCGCGCGCATGACGATCCCAAGACCGGCAAGCGCATCGTCATGGCCCACCCGGCCTATGACCAGTGCATCAAGGCCAGCCACCTGTTCAACCTGCTCGACGCGCGCGGCGTGATCTCGGTCACCGAGCGGCAGGCCTATATCGGCCGGGTGCGCACGCTGGCGAAGAAATGCGCCGATGCCTTCGTCAGCACCGAGGCGGGCGGCTGGACCGCCGAAGCCGCGGAGAGCGCCGCGTGAGCGGCAAGATCCTCGCGATCTTCATCGTTGCGGCCGCGCTGATCTTCGGCGCGGTCGTCTACTACGCGCAGGTCTATTACTTCTACGAGCCTCTGCCCGAGGCCGAGGCGCGCGTGGTCCTGACCCCGATCGACGGCGACGGTCCGCGCGACATCCCGTTCGAGGATTTCGACGGCATCGACGCCTCCTCCTCGCCGATCCGATACCGCGCCTGTTTCACCACCTCCGAGCGTCCGGACACGCTCGACCCGGTGTTCGAGCGCTACGAGGGCGCGGAGCCGCGCAATGCGCCCGAGTGGTTCGGCTGCTTCGATGCAGAGGCGATCGGCGCGCAGATCGAGGCGGGCACGGCGCATGTCTACACCTCGCGGCGCAACATCGAGTTCGGCATCGACCGGGTGGTCGCCATCACCGACGACGGGCATGGCTACGTCTGGGAAGAGGTCAACGAGTGCGGCGACAAGGCCTATGACGGCACGCCGCTCGGCGAGGATTGCCCGGAGAGGTAAAGCGCTGTTGGGAGCTGCGGGAGCCGGGTGAGCGCCGTCCCGCGCGTGGGCGCTGCCACATGCGAGCGATGCACTTTCTGCCAATCAAATCCGGGCGACGTCCGCGCACTGCGCGACATTGAAAGAGCGCCCTCCCGCGGGGACGGCGCTCACCATCGGGCTTGAACCGATGGCGCCACAATGGACGACCGCTCGCCCGGCGGATCTGCCTTGCTTCCGGGCCGGCTCAGCCCTTCCAGTCGAAGAACCCCTCGCCCGCCCGGGCCAGCAGCTCGCGTGCCAGGTCGGCGCCCATGCGCGCGCCCTCGGTGATCGGGCCACGGCGCTCGCCGGAGAGCGCCTCGCTACCATCGGGGCGCAGGATCTCGCCGCGCAGCCAGAGCTCCTCGCCCTCGAGCAGCGCCAGCCCGGCGATGGGCGTCTCGCAGCTGCCGTCGAGGGTGCGCAGGAAGGACCGCTCGGCATCCAGCCGGAACTGCGTCGGTCGGTCGTGAATCGCATCCAGCATCTCGGCCACACGCGCATCGTCGGTACGCCGTTCGATGCCGATGGCACCCTGCGCAATCGCGGGCAGCATGTCCTCGGGCGCGATCGGGGTCATGTGCTCGCCGGCCATGTTCATCCGGTTGAGCCCGGCCATGGCGAGGAAGCTGCAGGCGGCGACGCCGTCTTCGAGCTTCTTCAGCCGAGTCTGCACGTTGCCGCGAAACTCGACGACCTGCAGGTCCGGGCGGCGGCTCAGCAACTGCGCCCGGCGGCGCAGGGACGAGGTGCCGACCACCGTGCCCTCGGGCAGCTCGGCGATGGCCGAATGCGTCGGCGAGATGAAGCAGTCGCGCACGTCCTCGCGCGGCAGGTAGCAATCGAGGATCAACCCCTCCGGCTGCTCGGTCGGCATGTCCTTCATCGAGTGCACCGCGATGTCGATGCCGCCCGACAGAAGCTGTTCCTCGATCTCGCGGGTGAACAGCCCCTTGTTGCCGATCTCCTTCAGCGGCCGGTCCGCGGCGATCATCGCGCGGTCGTCGCCGGTGGTCTTGATCACCACCACCTCGAAGGCCTCGGCGGGCAGGTCGAAATGCGCGGCCAGCCGGTCGCGGGTCTCATGCGCCTGCGCCAGCGCCAGCGGCGAGCCGCGGGTGCCGATCTTCAGGGGGGCTTCGGGCGAAGGCAGGGTGATGGGGGTCTCGATTGTCATGGCCTGAGCTTTATGTCGCGGGAGAAGCTGTGGCAATGGGGGCCGTTTTGACATATTGCCGCCCCCAGACGACGGACCTGAAAGACACTGAAGAAAGACGGGGGTTCCCATGACCAAGACGATCCTGCGCGCGCTGGCCGGCGAGACCCTGCCCACCCCGCCGATCTGGATGATGCGCCAGGCCGGGCGCTACCTGCCCGAGTACCGCGCCACCCGGGCGCAGGCCGGGGACTTCCTGTCGCTGTGCTACAACCCCGAGCTCGCCGCCGAGGTGACGCTGCAGCCGATCCGCCGCTACGGCTTCGACGCGGCGATCCTCTTTGCCGACATCCTGCTGCTGCCGCAGGCGCTGGGGCTCGACCTGTGGTTCGTCACCGGCGAGGGCCCGCGGCTCTCGACCATCCAGACCGACGCCGACCTTGCCGCGCTGAAGCCGGTCGCGGCGATTCACGACACGCTGGGCCCGGTCTACGAGACGGTGAAGATCCTCTCGCGCGAGCTCCCGTCCGAGACCACGCTGATCGGTTTCGCCGGGGCGCCCTGGACCGTGGCGACCTACATGATCGCCGGGCGCGGCACCAAGGACCAGGGCCCGGCACATGCGCTGAAGGCCGAGAACCGCAAACTCTTCGAGGGCATTCTCGACGTGCTGACGCAGGGCACCATCGAGTATCTCACCAAGCAGGTCGAGGCCGGGGCCGAGGTGGTGAAAATCTTCGACAGCTGGGCCGGCTCGCTCGAGGGCGACGATTTCCGCAAGTACGCGCTCGAGCCCGCCCGCATCATCACCCAGGAAATGAAGGCACGCTTCCCCGGCCTGCCGGTTATCGCCTTCCCGCGCCAGGCGGGCGAGAACTATATCGGGTTCCACGCGGCCACCGGTGCCGATTGCGTCGCGGTCGATGACAGCGTGACGCCCGAATGGGCGGCCGAGCACGTGCAGGTCTCGGGCTGCGTGCAGGGCAACCTTGCCTCGTCGCACATGGTCACCGGCGGCGACGCTTTGGTGCGTGAGACGCAGCGGGTGGTGAAGGCCTTCTCGAAGGGGCCGCATATCTTCAACCTCGGGCACGGCATCACCCCCGACGCCGACCCCGAGAACGTTCAGCTGATGATCGACACCGTGCGCAGCACGGTCACCGCCTGAACCAAACCTAGCGCCTGACGGCGGTGCTGCCGCGCCGCCGTCCCGGCTGCGGCCGAGACCGCGCCCGCTCGCGCAGGAAGACCACCAGCCCCGCCCCGACGATCAGCGCGCAGCCGATCCAGGTGGCGGGGATCGGCCACTCGCCGAAGATCGCCCAGCCCCAGAAGATCGCCAGCGGCAGCCCGACATATTCGAAGGGCGCGATCACCGCCGCGTCGGCCATCCGGTAGGAGGCGCTGAGCGCGTAGCCGACGAAGCCCGAAATGCAGCCGAGCAGCAGGAAGACCATGGCGTCGCTCGCGCTGGGAAGCACCCAGGGGCGGAGCAGGAAGCGCGCCGCCTCGCTGTCGAAGCTGTCCATGTAGCGCCCGTCGCCCGCGACGAGGTAGAATCCCGCCGAGACCACGAGGAACATCAGCTGCAGGTGCACTGCCAGTGCCGAGGCGCGCGTGGTCACCCCAAGCTTGCGCGTCAGCACCTGTAGCAGCGCATAGAGCAGCGCCGAGACCACCGGAAGCAGCAACGCCAGCCGCGCGCCCGCGACCCCCTCCGGCGTCTCCGCCCAGGGCTGCTGCATCACCACCACGCCCAGAAAGCCGACAAAGACCGCCCCGAGCCGCCACGGCCCCACGCGCTCGCCGAGCATGGGCACCGAGAGCAGCGTGATGAACAGCGGCGCCACGAAGAACAGCGCCGTCGCCTGTCCCAGCGGCATGATCGCCACCGAGGCGTAGAAGGTCATGTTCGCCAGCACCACCAGCACCCCGCGCGCGAGATGCAGCCAGGGCGTGTCGCTGCGCAGCAGTTTCCAGCCGCCCTCGAGCTTGAGCATGACAAGGATGATGCACAGCCCCACCGCCGCGCGCGTGGCGACAATCTGGTGCAGCGGGTAGCCACCCGAGAGCAGCTTGATCAGCATGTCGTTGATCGAGATTCCCGCAACCCCCGCGCAGATCAGCGCGATTCCGAGGCCGGGACGGTGAAGGCTGGTGGCAGATGCGGCGAGTGTCATGCCCCGGCTCTAGCCCGGCCCGAAGACAAGCGCCATATGCAAACACCCGCACCCAACGTCCTTCGAAGGACGTTGCAAATCTCTTCGAAGAGATTTGTCCGCCCTGTTGACCGACCACGCCAGCTTGCTCCTGCCGGAAACTGGCAAGAGGCGGACCGCGCACAGCGCTCCCTGCCCCTTCGCACGTTGCGCTTTGCGCCCGCGGGCCTAGGTTTGCGCTCACGGAAACGGGAGGACCGGGCATGTCCATGGTCGAAGTGGCGCAGGTCGCCAAGAAATACGACGGCAGTTTCGAGGCCCTGAAGGGCGTCGATCTCAACATCGAACAGGGCGAGATCCTTGCGCTGCTCGGCCCCAATGGCGCGGGCAAGACGACGCTGATCTCGATCATCTGCGGGCTGGTCACCCCCACCGGCGGACACATACGCGTCGGCGGGCACGACGTGATCACCGACTACCGTGAGACCCGCCGCCTCGTCGGTCTGGTGCCGCAGGAGATCAACCTCGAACCCTTCGAGAAGGTGCTCAACACCGTGCGCTTCTCGCGCGGCCTCTTCGGGCTGAAGCGCGACGACGCCAAGATCGAGGACGTGCTGCGCCGGCTGTCGCTTTGGGACAAGCGTGACACGCCGATCCGCGCGCTCTCGGGCGGGATGAAGCGCCGGGTGCTGATCGCCAAGGCGCTGGCGCACGAGCCGAAGGTGCTGTTCCTCGACGAGCCCACAGCCGGGGTCGACGTAGAACTGCGCCGCGACATGTGGGAGATCGTGGCGGACCTCAAGGCACGCGGCACGACGATCATCCTCACCACCCATTACATCGAGGAGGCCGAGGCCATTGCCGACCGCATCGGGGTAATCAACCGCGGCCGCATCCTGCTGGTCGAGGACAAGCAGAGCCTGATGACCCGGCTCGGCCGAAAGGAGCTGCGGATCTCGCTCGATGCCCCGCTGGATGCCCTGCCCCCGTCGCTGGAGGGCCGCGGGCTCGAGTTGCAGGACGGCGGCCAGATGCTGGTGCACAGCTACGACAGCACCGCCGAGCGCAGCGGCATTGCCCGGCTGATGGCAGATCTCGCCACCGAGGGCATCGCCGTGCGAGACGTCGCCACCCGGCAAAGCTCGCTTGAGGAGATCTTCGTCAACATGGTGCATAGCGAGGAGGAGGCGGCATGAACCTCCGCGGCATCTGGGCCATCTACCACTACGAGATGAGCCGCTTCTTCCGCACGCTGATGCAGAGTTTCCTGTCGCCGGTGATCTCGACCTCGCTCTACTTCGTGGTCTTCGGCGCCGCCATCGGCTCGCGCATCGACGAGGTCGAGGGCGTCAGCTACGGCGCCTTCATCGTGCCGGGGCTGGTGATGCTCTCGGTGATCACCCAGGCCATCGCCAACGCCAGCTTCGGCATCTACTTCCCGAAGTTCATCGGCACGATCTACGAGTTACTCTCGGCCCCGGTGAACTTCCTCGAGATCGTCATCGGCTACGTCGGCGCGGCGGCCACCAAGGCGCTGTTCATCGGCGTGGTGATCCTCGGCACGGCGACGCTTTTCGTCGATCTGCACGTGGAGCACCCCGTGGCGATGGTTGCCTTCCTGGTCCTGACCTGCGTCAGCTTCGCGCTGCTGGGGTTCATCATCGGCATCTGGGCGGGCAACTTCGAGCAATTGCAGCTGGTGCCGCTGCTGGTGGTGACGCCGCTGATCTTCCTCGGAGGCAGCTTCTATTCGATCTCCATGCTGCCGCCCGTGTGGCAGACGATCACCCTGTTCAACCCGGTGGTCTACCTGATCTCGGGCTTCCGCTGGGCCTTCTTCGGCATGGCCGACGTGCCGGTCGGGCTGAGCCTGCTGGCGATCGCCGGCTTCACCGCGCTCTGCCTCGCGGTGATCTGGTGGATCTTCCGCACCGGCTGGCGGCTGCGCAGCTAGGCGCTGCCCGCAGCCGCGCCTTCACCCTCGCCCGCCGCCGCGACGATCCAGTCGAGGAACACCTGCGCGCTCTGCGACAGCGGCATGGCGGCGGTAGCGAAATAGGAGGTGCCGAGATCCACCTCGCCACCCGGCCACATGCGCAGCGCGCCCTCGCGCACCGCGCCGCTGGCGATCGAGCGCCAGCCCAGCATCACGCCGCGCCCGTCGAGCACCGCCTGCGCTGCCTGCACGTAGTTGTTGAAGGTCTGCCCCGAGAGCCGCCCGCGCGTGACGCCGCGGACACGCAGGTAGTCCTCCCAACCGGCCCAATGCTGGTTGTGCGGGCTGCGCACATGGATCAGCGGCGCGCTGCCGAGGCCTATGCCTTCGGCCTCCAGCCGCTCGAGCAGCGCCGGGGCCGCCACCGGGCAGACCCGCTCGTCGAAGAGCTTCAGCGTTCGCCCCTCGCGCCAGCCGCCGGTGCCGTAGCGCACCGCGACGTCGATCCCCGGCGCGAGATGCGGCAGGTCCGTCGCCGGGGCCTGCACGTTCACGGTGATCTCGGGGTGGCGGGCATAGAACTCCGGCAGGCGCGGCATCAGCCAGTAGGTCGCCATGCCGAGCGTGCAGGAGACGGTGACCTGGTTGCCCTCCTGCCCGCTGAGCGCGCGGATGTCCTCGAGCGCGGCGGAGATCTGCCCGAGCCCGTCGCGCACCGCCCGCGCCAGAAGTTCGCCCGCCTCGGTCAGCTGCGCCGGACGCGTGGCCCGATCGACCAGCGGCGCGCCCACGTGCTCTTCCAGCGACTTCAACGCCTGGCTGACCGCCGGTTGCGTCACGTTGAGCCGCGCGGCGGCAAGCTGCATCGAGCCATGGCGCGAAACCGCCTCGAAGGTGGTCAGCAGGCGGAGCGGAGGCAGGCGATCCATTTCATAACCCTTGGCTTAAGTTATCATCACGCTAATCCGGCTGTCGCGGAAAGAAAACCCGTGGGATGCTTGTTTCAGCAACTCCCAAAATACGCGCTCAACACACTGGAAAATATGATGAACGTGATGACCTCTCCGATCGCCACCCCGGCCCTGAAAGACAAGGGCCTCGAGATTGCCCTCTCGGACGGCGCCAGCCATTACTTCAATTACTTCTGGCTTCGCGACAATTGCCCCAGCTCGTTCAACGCCAACACGCGCGAGCGCAGCTTCGACATCTTCCATCTCGACGCCGCCCCGCGCGCGCAGACCGCCGAGGTCGTCGGCGATGCGCTGGAGATCACCTGGGCCGGCGAGGAACACGTCACCCGCTTCCCGCTGGACTGGCTCGAGGCCTACAAGACCCCTGCGCGCCGTCCCGACCCGGCGGATCTGCCGCGCAAGGCATGGTATGGCGACCACTACCCCGACGTGCCGCGCTTCAGCCAACCCGAGTTGCTGGCCGACCCCGCGCTGCGGGCAAAATGGATCGAGGCCATGCTGGTCGAAGGTTTCGTCATCCTCACCGACATGCCGAACAGCGACGCGGGGATCACCGAAACCGCCGAGATGATCGGTCAGGTCCGCCCGACCTTCTTCGGCGACTACTTTGACGTGAAGACCCACATCAACCCGACAAATACCGCCTACACCGCGTCGGCGTTGGAACTGCACACCGACACCCCCGCCGAAGAGCACGCGCCGGGCGTCCAGTTCCTGCATTGCCGGGCCAACACCGTCGAGGGGGGCTACAGCCTCTACGCCGATGGCGTCGCCGTGGCCAACGATTTCCGGCTCCGCGATCCCGAGGGGTTCAAGGTGCTCTCGGAAGTGCCCGTGCCGTTCTTCTGCGAGCATGACACCTACGACATGCGCTCGCGCCAGACGATCATCGAGCTGGACCAGCATGGCGAGGTGTCCGGCCTGACCATCAGCCAGCACATGCTGGACATCTCCGATCTGGACCAGGAGCTGCTGGACAGCTGGTACCCGGCCTTCTGCCGCTTCGGGAAGATGCTGCAGGAAGAGAAATACATGATGACCTTCCTGATGAAGGCCGGTGAATGCATGGTCTTCGACAATCACCGCATCGTGCATGGCCGCGCCGCCTATACCGCGGAGAGCGGCGATCGCTACCTACGCGGCTGCTACACCGACCGGGCCGAGATGCGCTCGACCTACCGCGCGCTGGTCAGCGAGGGGCGGTTCAAGAAATGAGCGCCGCATCCCTGCACAGCCTGCCGGAGACCGCGACCGATCCTGCCGCCCTGCGGCAGGACCTCGCGGCGGCTTTCCGCATCTGCCACCAGATGGGCTGGAGCGAGTCCGTCGGCAACCACTTCAGTGCCGCCGTCTCCGAGGATGGTGCCCGCTTCCTGCTCAACCCGCGCTGGCAGCACTTCGCGACGATCCGGCCCGAGGACCTGCTGCTGCTCGACAGCGGTGACGAGACGGTGCTGGACGGCCCGGATGCGCCTGACGCCTCGGCCTGGTGCGTGCATGGCACGCTGCACCGCAAGAAGCCCGAGGCGAAGGTAATCCTGCATTGCCATTCGCCCTATGCCACGGCGCTTTCCTGCCTTGCCGATCCCACGGTCGTACCGATCGACAACAACACCGCGCGCTTCTACGGGCGCACCGCCTATGACCTCGATTTCGGCGGCATCGCCGATGCCGAGGAAGAGGGTGAGCGGCTGGCGGACTCGCTGGGCGACAAGTCGGTGCTGGTGATGGGCAACCACGGGGTCACCGTGGTCGGCGAGACCGTGGCCGACGCCTACGAGGACCTTTACTTCTTCGAGAAGGCCGCCCAGACGCTGATCCTCGCGCGCTCAAGCGGCGAAAAGCTCTCGGTGCTGTCGGACGCGGTGGCGCAGAACACCGCCGACGGCTGGCGCGCCTATCGTGGCATGGCCGCCCGGCACTTCGACTTCCTGAAGTCGCAACTGCCCACGCTCTGATCTTCTTCCGCGCGGGGCCGCCATGGGTGGCCCCGTGCGCATCGCAGGTCTCGTCCGGCGGCGCGGGCTGCGCTATGCAGCGGCAGCCATTCCAGCAGACGAGGCCCGCCATCAAACGTTTCCCTTCCATTCAGGCGCTGCGCGCCATCGAAAGCGTCGAGCGCAATGGTGCGCTCTGGCGGGCGGCGGCGGAGTTGAATGTCACCCGCAGCGCGGTGAGCCACCAGCTGCGCCTTCTGGAGACCGATCTCGGCTTCAAGATCCTCGAGCGCAACGGCAATCGCACCGAGATCACCCCGCGCGCCCGCGCCTATGCCGAGGACGTGCGCCGCGCGCTGAGCATGATCGCCACATCGACCGCCCGCGTGTCGCAGCACGGGCTGACCGGGCGGCTGACAGTGAGCGCACCGCCGGGCTTCGCCTCGGCATGGCTGTGCCTGCACATCGGCGATTTCCTCGCCGAGAACCCCGAGGTGGTGCTCAACGTGATCAGCACCCACAACCTTGCGGACACCAACAACCCCGAGGTCGACATTTTCATCACCTTCGGGCAGGAGCCGCGCGCGCACCTGCTGATCGAGCCGCTGATGTCGGTCGAATTCACCCCGCTCTGCAGCCCCGCCTACCTGAGCCAGTTCAAGAGCTTCAACGATCTGGGGATCCTCAAGGCCGCGACCTTGCTGCACATGAACGACTTCACCGACTGGGAAAACTGGATGCAGCTCTCCGGCCTGCCGCCGGAGAATGCCCACCGGGGCATCTGCTATTCGGACATGAACATCGTTCACACCGCGGTTCTGTCGGGCCAGGGAATCGCGATCGGCGATACGGTCCTTTGGCGCGAGGAACTGCGCGAAGGCCGGCTGATGCGACCTTTTTCACCATCTTTGCACGCTGACACGGGGTATTTTCTTTGCACGCCGGAAGAAAACCTCGAGAACCAGATCGTGGTTGAATTCTCTAACTGGCTGAAAAGACGACTTGAATTGAGCAGGTTTCGCCGCAAGCGCGCCTCGTGACAAATTTCGTTTGTCACGAGGCGCAATAAGTTTCATTTGCGATCCATGTTCGTGCCTCCCTAGGTTTGTCGCATAACGGACAGGAATGAAAAGCGAGGCGATTGTGGCAAACACAACGCAGATCGAAGCACGTTCGGTCGGAAAAAAGTTCGGGAAATTCCACGCCTTGCGCGACATTTCCCTGGAAATCGCCGAAGGCGAATTCCTCTCATTGCTGGGGCCTTCGGGCTCGGGCAAGACCACCTTCCTGACGCTGCTCGGAGGGTATGAAAACACCACCTCGGGACAGCTGTTTCTCGAAGGGCAGGACATGACGGGCTGGACCGCGAACCAGCGCGGTTTCGGCATGGTTTTCCAGGGCTACGCGCTGTTTCCGCACCTGACGGTGGCAGAGAACATCGCTTTCCCACTGAAGGTGCAGAAACGCTCCAAGGCGCAGATCGCCGATCGGGTGGCACAGATGGTCGAGATGGTCGGCCTGTCGGGACATGAGAACAAGAAGCCAAAGGCGCTCTCGGGCGGCCAGCAGCAACGCGTGGCGCTGGCCCGGGCGCTGGCCTATGAGCCCAAGGTGCTGCTGCTCGACGAGCCCTTCTCGGCGCTGGACAAGAACCTGCGCGGACAGATGCAGGAGGAACTGCGCCGCCTGCACCGCGAGCTCGGCACCACCTTCGTCTTCGTCACCCACGATCAGGAAGAGGCGCTGGCGCTCTCGTCGCGCATCGCCATCTTCAACCACGGCGCGCTGCAGCAGGTCGGCACGCCCGACGAGGTCTACGAGCGGCCCGCCAACCGCTTTACCGCCGAGTTCCTCGGCGACATCAACATCCTGACCCTCGACGGCACATCCGGCGTCGCCGGAACCCCGATCCAGCTGCCGGTCAATGCCGTCGGTCTCGGCCACCTTGCCGTCCGCCCCGAGCATATGCGGCTCGCCGCCGAGGGCGACGCCAACCAGCTGCCGGTGCGGCTGCGCGACCGGGTCTACCTGGGCTCGAAGTCCCGCCTGCTGCTGGAAACGCAGGCCGGCGAGGAGCTGATGCTCTACCTCGACAACGGTGCCGGCCCCGCCGCGCCGCAGACCGGAGCCGAGCTCCGGGTCGCCTGGGACGTGCAGGACAGCTTCGCCGTCTGAGCCCTCCCACCCTGCCCCGCCTTGTGATCCGGCGCGCCGCGCGCGCCGGGCGGGGCAACTCTGCCTCCAAAACCCCAGACCCCATCAAAAACGAAACGACAGGTGAGTAAATGAACAGCCATTTCCAGAACGATTGCGTCGAAATCCTCAAGGAACGTCAGGCCAGGGGGCAGATCTCGCGCCGCCAGATGCTGCAGGGTCTCGGGGCGCTGATGGGCACCACGGCCATCGGCCTTGGCGCGCGCGGCGCGCATGCCGAGACCGGCAAGCTGGTCTTCGTCAACTGGGGCGGCGATGCGCTCGACGCCATGGACGAGGCCTTCGGAAAGCCCTTCACCGCCGAGACCGGCATCAAGGTGCTCTACGACGGCTCCGGCCCGACCGAGGGCGCGATCATCGCGCAGGCCAAGGGTGGCAATCCGACCTGGGACCTCGTCGATGCCGAACCCTTCTCGGCGCAGGCGCTCGGCCGTCAGGGCATGATCGAACCCATCGACTACGACATCGTCGATCCGGCCAAGCAGCGTGAGGGCTTCCAGTGGGAGTACTCGTCGTCCTGCTACTTCTACTCCTACGTCATCGCCTATGACGCCACGCAGTTCGACACGCCGCCGACCTCGCTGGCCGATTTCTTCGACGCCGAGAAGTTCCCCGGCAAGCGCGCCATGTACAAATGGGGCGCGGGCATGTGGGAGGCGGCGCTGCTCGCCGATGGCGTGGCGCCCGAGGACCTCTACCCGCTGGATCTCGACCGCGCGCACAAGAAGATCGAGGGCTTCAAGGAGCACATCGGTGCCTTCTGGGGCGGCGGTGCGGAAAGCCAGTCGCTGCTCCTCAACGGCGACGTATCCATGGCGCTGATCTGGAACACCCGCGCGAGCCTGCTGCACAAGGACACCGAGGGCGAGATCACCTTCACCTGGGACGACGGCATCATCGGCCCGGGTGGCATCGCCGTGGTCAAGGGCAACCCCGGCGGCACCGAGGCGGCGATGCGCTACATCGCGGCAACGCAGGAGCCCGAGCGCCAGGTGGTGCTGTTCCAGATGCTCGGCAACGGTCCGAGCAACCCGGCGGCAGACGCGCTGATCCCCCAGGAGGAGCGCAAGTTCAACCCGATGGACCCCGAGAACCTGCCAAAGCAGACCGCGCTCGACATGGACTGGTACGAGAAGAACTACAGCACGGCGCTCGACGCCTACCTGCAGATCATCTCCGCCTGATCCCGTCACCCCCGCCGCCCCGTGCCCTGTCGCGGGGCGGCGCCAAGGAGCCTCCATGCGCGCCTATCTCTTCCTGATATGCCCCGTGCTGCTGTTCCTGGGAGGCAGCTACCTGCTGCCTTTCCTCGGGATCATGCAGCTCAGCTTCACCGACCCCGAGCCGGGGCTCGGCCAATACAGCCACGTGCTGTCGGACCCGCTGACCCTCAGCGTGATCTGGCGCACCCTGCGGATCTGCGTGATCGTCACCGCCGTCTCGGTCGCAGCCGCCTATATCATCACCCTCCTGTGGGTCCGCGGTCGCCCGCTGGTGCGTAGCCTGACCGAGCTGTGCATCATGATCCCCTTCTGGATCTCCGTCCTCAGCCGTGCCTTCGGCTGGATGTCGATGCTGTCGAACCGCGGCCTGCTGAACACCTGGCTCAAGGACCTCGGGCTGATCGAGACCTCGCTGCAGCTGACGCGCAACGAGTTCGCCGTGATCATCGGCATGTCTCACTACCTCATTCCCTTCGCGGTCTTCCCGCTGGCCACGGCCATGCGCAACGTCGACGAGCGGGTGCTGACCGCCGCAGACGGCATGGGCGCCTCTCGGATGCGCATCTTCTGGCAGGTGTTCCTGCCGATGACCGCGAGCGGCATCATGGGCGCGACCCTGCTGGTCTTCGTCTTCTCGGTCGGCTTCTTCGTCACCCCCGCGCTGCTGGGCGGCGGGCAGTCGGTGCTGATCGCCGAGCTGATCTACCTCTGGATCTTCCAGATCCCGCAATGGGGCATGGCCGCCGCGATGAGCGTGATCCTGATGCTCGCGGTGGGCGGCATCCTGGTGCTGCTCATGCGCCGCTACGGGGAGATGGCGAAATGACAAAGCTGCACCCCGGCCGCCTCGCCACGCTGCTGACCGCGCTGGTCGCGCTCTTCCTGCTGATGCCGCTGATCGCGGTGGTGCCGGTGAGCTTCACCTCGCGCCGGTACCTTAGCCTGCCCGACGGCAAATACTCGCTGCGCCACTACCAGGCGCTCTGGGAAGACCCCGAGTGGCTGAGCAGCTTCCTGACCTCGGTGCAGGTCGGCGTGATCGCCAGCCTGCTGGCCGTGGCGCTGGCCACCGCCTTCTGCATCGGCATCTGGATGCTGCGTCCGCGCTTCTCCGGGCTGATGACCGGCTTCGTGCTGCTGCCCATGGTGGCGCCGCCCGTGGTCTCGTCGCTGACACTCTACTTCTTCCTCAAGAAGCTGTCGGAGTGGAACAGCCTGATCGCCTACGACAGCCTCGGCGGCGTGATCCTCGCCCACATGGTGATGATCGTGCCCTACGCCGTGGTCGTCGTCATGGTCTCGCTGAGCCAGATCGACCGGCGCATGGACCTGGCCGCGCAATCCATGGGCGCCAGTGTTCCAACCCGTATCTTCGGGGTGATCCTGCCCAACATCCGCTTCGGCCTCTTGGGCGCGTTCTTCCTGTGCTTCCTGCTCAGCTGGGACGAAATCGGCGTGACGCTCTTTGTCACCTCGGTCGAGACCATCACCCTGCCCCGCCGCATGTGGATGGGTCTGCGTGACAACGTCGACCCCTCGATCGCCGCGCTCTCGGTGCTGCTGATCCTCGTGGTGAGCCTGTTGGTGATCGCCCGTGCCCTGCTGCTGATGCGCAAGGAACGCGCCGCCCGCTGATCCCGCCTTCCGCGCCCCGGTGGCGCGGAAGACCCCGCAAAACCCCAGACCAACCCAACGACAGAAAAAGAGGGTCCGACATGCATTTTGGACTGACCGAAGAACAGGAGATGATCGTCTCCACCGTCCGGAGCTTCGTCGAAAACGAGATCTACCCGCATGAGGCCGCGGTCGAGCGCAGCGGCGAGGTGCCTGCCGAGGTGGCACAGGAGATCAAGCAAAAGTGCCTCGATCTCGGCTTCTACGCCTCAAACTTCCCCGAGAGCGTCGGCGGGCCGGGCCTGTCGCATCTGGAATTCGCGCTGGTCGAGCGCGAGCTGGGCCGCGGCTCGATGGCTCTGACCCACTTCTTTGGCCGCCCGCAGAACATCCTGATGGCCTGCGAGGGCGAACAGGTGGACCGCTACCTGATGCCTGCCGTGCGCGGCGAGCGCATGGACGCGCTGGCGATGACCGAGCCCGACGCGGGCTCGGACGTGCGGGGCATGAAATGCACCGCCACCCGTGACGGCGGTGACTGGGTGATCAACGGCTCCAAGCACTTCATCTCCGGCGCCGATCACGCGGACTTCTTCATCGTCTTCGTCGCCACCGGCGTCGACGAGACCCCGCGCGGCCCCAAGAAGCGCATCACCTGCTTCCTCGTCGACCGCGACACCCCCGGCTTCGAGGTGGCGAACGGCTACAATTCGGTCTCGCACCGCGGCTACAAGAACTGCATCCTCTACTTCGACAACTGCCGCCTGCCCGACGCGCAGGTGCTGGGCGAGGTCGACGGCGGCTTCGAGGTGATGAACGAATGGCTCTACGCCACGCGCATCACAGTTGCGACCATGTCGGTGGGCCGCGCCCGCCGGGTGTTCGACCACGCCGTGCAATACGCCGCCGAACGCAAGCAGTTCGGCCAGCCGATCGGCAAGTTCCAGGGCGTCAGCTTCCAGATCGCCGACATGATCACCGAGATCGACGCCGCAGACATGTTGACGCTGTCGTCGGCATGGCGCCTCGATCAGGGCCTGCCAGCAAACCGCGAAATCGCCTCGGCCAAGGTCTATGCCTCGGAAATGCTGGCCCGCGTCACTGACGCCGCACTGCAGATCCACGGTGGCATGGGACTGATGGACGAGCTGCCGATCGAACGCTTCTGGCGGGATGCCCGCGTCGAACGGATCTGGGACGGCACCTCCGAGATCCAGCGTCACATCATCAGCCGGGAAATCTTCCGGCCGCTGGGAGCCTGACCCATGCAGCCGCTCAGCCGCTTCTTCTCGCCCCGGGCCATCGCCGTGATCGGCGGCGGAACCTGGTGCGAAAGCGTGGTGCGCCAGTGCCGCGACACCGGCTTCTCGGGGCCGATCTGGCCGGTGCACCCCAAGAAGTCCGAGGTCGGCGGCCTGCCCGCCTACCCCGATCTCGCCTCGCTGCCGGGCGTGCCCGACGCCGCCTTCATCGGCGTCAACCGCGAGCTCTCGGTGCAGATCGCTGGTGAGCTTTCGGCCATGGGCTGCGGCGGCGCGGTCTGCTTTGCCGCCGGCTTCAGCGAGGCGGTATCCGAGCTGGCCGACGGCGACGCGCTGCAGGCGCAGCTGGTCGCTGCCGCGGGGCAGATGCGCATCCTCGGGCCGAACTGCTACGGCATCGTCAACGCACTCGACGGCGTGGCACTCTGGCCTGACCGGCACGGCATGTCGCCGGTGGACCGGGGCGTTGCCGTCATCGGCCAGTCGTCCAACGTGCTGATCAACCTCACCATGCAGCGCCGCGGCCTGCCGCTGGCCGCGGTCGTGGCGGCGGGCAACCAGGCGCAGACCTCCATGGCCGATCTCGGCATCGCACTGCTGGAAGACCCGCGCATCACCGCACTCGGGCTGCACATCGAGGGGATCAGCGATCTGCCCGCCTTCGAGGGGCTGGCCAGCCGCGCGCAGGAACTGGGCAAGCCCATCGTTGCGCTGAAGGTCGGCGCATCGCAGCAGGCGCAGGAGGCGGCGGTCTCGCACACCGCCTCTCTCACCGGCAGCGACGCCGGGGCGCGGGCGCTGCTGCGCCGGCTCGGCATGGCGCAGGTCGACACGCCGTCGGAGCTGGTCGAGACGCTGAAGCTGCTGCATGTCACCGGCGGACTGGCCTCGGCCCGCATCGCCTCGGCCTCCTGCTCGGGCGGCGAGGCCTCGCTGATGGCCGATATGGGCGAGGTGGTGGGGGTGGACTTCCCGGCGCTGGACGAAGCGCAGAAGACCGCCCTGCGCGCCGCGCTCGGCCCCAAGGTCGCGTTGGCCAACCCTTTGGATTACAATACTTATATCTGGGGCGACGAGGCGGCGCTCGAAGCCACTTTCACCGGCCTCTGCGATGCCGATCTGGGGCTCGGCTGCGTGGTGATCGACTACCCGCGCGACGACCGTTTCACCGCACCCGACTACGATCAGGTACTGCGCGCTGTAGCAAGAACACGCGAGGCCACCGGCACGCCGATGGCGCTGGTCTCGCTGCTCGCCGAAGGGCTGCCCGAGGCGGTCGCGTCCCGGGCGCTTGAGCTGGGCATCACCCCGCTCTGCGGCATGGGCGAGGCGCTGCGCGCGATCCGCGCCGCGGCGCAGGTCGGCGCGCGGGCAACGGGCGACAACCGCCCGACCGCGCCGGTGCTGATGCCGCTCAACGGCCAGGGAGCGACCCGCGTCTACCCCGAGGCGGAGGCCAAGGCGCTGCTCTCGGCGGCGGGCATCCGCGTGCCGAAGTCCGACCGAGCCGACTGTGCCGAGACCGCCGGAACCTGCGCCTCCGCCATCGGTTTCCCGGTGGTGCTGAAGGGCGAAGGCATCGCCCACAAGACCGAGGCCGGGGCGGTGGTGCTGAACCTCGACTGCCGCGAGGCGGTGCTGGAGGCGGCGACGGGCATGCCCGCGCAGAGCTTCCTCGTCGAGGAGATGATCACCGGCACCGTCGCCGAGCTGCTGATCGGCGTGACCCGCGATCCGGCGCATGGCTTCGTGCTGACGCTGGGGCTGGGCGGCATCCTCACCGAGCTGATCCGCGACACCGCCTCGCTGCTGATCCCCGCCAGCCGCGAGGACGTGCGCGGCGCGCTCACCGGGCTGCGCACCGGCGCGCTGCTCACCGGCTACCGGGGCCGTCCGGCGGCGGACATGGAGGCCGTGCTCGACACGATCATGGCGCTGCAGGAGTTGGTCAGCCATCACGCGGACAACCTCCACGAAATCGAAATCAACCCGCTGATCTGCCGCACCTCGGGCGCGGTGGCGGCGGATGCACTCATCAGGATGGGAGAGAGCAAATGACCTCTTCGAACGTGCTCACCGAGCGCCGCGGCGCGGTGCTCGAGGTGACGCTGAACCGGCCCAAGGCCAATGCCATCGACATGGCCACAAGCCGCGAGCTCGGCGAGATCTTCACCGAGTTCCGGGACGATCCCGAACTGCGCGTGGCGATCCTCACCGGCGCGGGCGAGAAGTTCTTCTGCCCGGGCTGGGACCTCAAGGCCGCCGCTGGCGGCGAGGATGCCGATGGCGACTACGGCAAGGGCGGCTTCGGCGGCCTGCAGGAGCTGCGCGGCTTGAACAAGCCGGTGATCGCGGCGGTCAACGGCATCGCCTGCGGCGGCGGGCTGGAACTGGCGATCAGCGCCGACATCATCCTCGCCGCCGACCACGCCTCCTTTGCCCTGCCGGAGATCAAGTCCGGCACCGTGGCCGACGCGGCGACACTCAAGCTGCCCAAGCGCATCCCCTACCACATCGCCATGGAGCTGCTCTACACTGGTCGCTGGTTCGACGTCGAGGAGGCGCACCGCTGGGGGCTGGTCAACCGCATCGTGCCGGGGGCCGAGCTGATGGCCGAGGCCCGCAAGATGGCGGACGAGCTGGCTTCGGGGCCGCCGCTGGTCTTCGCCGCGATCAAGGAGATCGCCCGCGAGGCCGAGGACATGAAGTTCCAGGACGCGCTGAACCGGATCAACGGCAGCCAGTTCGAGACCGTCGAGCGGCTCTACCGCTCCGAGGACCAGAAGGAAGGCGCCCGCGCCTTCGCCGAGAAACGCGACCCGGTCTGGAAGGGCCGGTAAGGAGAACCCGATGTCCCTGACGATGAACCGCAAACCCTTCATCACCGCTGCGATCACCGGCGCGGGCGCGACGCAGGACAAGAGCCGCCTCGTGCCGCGTTCGCCGCAGGAAATCGCCGATGCGGCGATCGACGCGGCCAAGGCTGGTGCAGCCGTGGTGCATTGCCACGTCCGCGACCCGGAAACCGGCGCGCCCTGCCGTGACCGGGCGCTGTTCCGCGAAGTGACCGACCGCATCCGCTCGTCAGAGGTGGATGTGGTTCTGAACCTGACCGCCGGCACCGGTGGCGACCTGACCTTCGGCGAGGTCGAGACGCCGATGGCTCTGGATGCGCCGAACACCGACATGATCGGCGCGACCGAACGCATGGCGCATATCCGTGACTGCCTTCCGGAAATCTGCACGCTGGACTGCGGGTCGATGAACTTCGGCGATGGCACCTACGTGATGACCAACACCACGGACATGCTGCGCGCCATGGGCCGCCAAATGACGGACTTGGGCGTGAAGCCGGAGATCGAGGCTTTCGACACCGGCCACCTGTGGTTCGCCAAGCAACTGGTCAAGGAAGGCGTGCTCGACAGCCCCGCGCTGGTTCAGCTGTGCATGGGCATTCCCTGGGGTGCGCCGGGCGATATGAACACCTTCATGGCGATGGTGAACAACGTGCCCGCCGACTGGACCTGGTCCGCCTTCAGCCTTGGCCGGGACGAGATGCCCTATGTCGCCGCCGCGGCACTGGCCGGCGGCAACGTCCGCGTTGGTCTGGAGGACAACCTCTACCTCGATCGTGGTGTGTTCGCGACAAACGCGCAGCTGGTCGAAAAGGCGGCAACCATCCTGTCGAACATGGGCGCATCGCTGATGACCCCGCAGGAGGTCCGCGACCAGCTGGGCCTCGTGAAACGCGATATGCCGGTGTTCGCATGACGCGAACCGCGAAGAATGCGGCGATCATCGGCGGCGGCGTCATCGGCGGGGGCTGGGCCGCCCGCTTCCTTCTGAACGGCTGGGACGTCGCCGTCTTCGACCCCGATCCCGAAGCCGCGCGCAAGATCGGCGAGGTGCTGGACAATGCCCGCGCCTCGCTGCCCGCCCTCTACGACCGTCCACTGCCGCCCGAAGGCACGCTGAGCTTCGCCGCCTCCGTCGCCGAGGCGGTGTCGGGTGCCGACTGGGTGCAGGAGAGCGTCTCGGAACGGCTCGAGCTGAAGCACAGGGTCTACAGGGAGATCGCCGACGCGCTGCCCGAGGGTGGCTTCATCGCCTCCTCGACCTCGGGTTTCAAGGCGAGTGATCTTGCCTCCGGCGGCGCGCCGGTGGTGGTGGTGCACCCGTTCAACCCAGTCTACCTGCTACCTCTGGCCGAGATTTCGGGCGATGCCGCGCTCTGCGACAAGGCCGCCGGGGTGGTGACTTCCATCGGCATGCACCCGCTGGTGCTGCGCAAGGAGATCGACGCCTTCATCGGCAACCGCTTCCAGGAAGCGGTCTGGCGCGAGGCGCTGTGGATGCTCAAGGACGGCATCGCCACCACGACCGAGATCGACGACGCGATCCGCATGAGCTTCGGCCTCCGCTGGGCGCAGATGGGGCTCTTCGAGACCTACCGCATCGCCGGCGGCGAGGCAGGGATGCAGAGCTACATCGAGCAGTTCGGCCCGACCCTCAGCTGGCCCTGGACCAAGCTGACCGATGTGCCCGATCTTGATGCGGCGCTGATCGAAACCATCAGCAGCCAATCCGACGCCCAGTCGGGCCACCGAACGATCCGCGAGCTGGAACGGCTGCGCGACGACAATCTAGTCGCCATCCTGCGCGGGCTGCGCCGCACCGGCAGCGGCGCGGGCGGCGTGCTGCTCGGACACGAGAAGACGCTGGCCGAGGGCGGTGAGCTGGACGGGCTGCCGATCACCCTGCGCCAGGCGGTGCCGGTGACATGGACCGACTACAACGGCCACATGAACGAGGCCGCCTACCTCGAGCTGGGCACCTGGGCGACCGACGGGCTGATGAAGCTGGTGGGCGCGGACGACGCCTATGTCGCGGCTGGCAAGAGCTTCTTCACCGTCGACACCCGCATCCGCTACCTCGACGAGGTGCACCGCGGGACCGTCCTGACGGTGACCACTCAGGTGCTCGAAGGCGTCGGCAAGAAGATGAAACTCTTCCACCGCATGACAAAGCCCGACGGCACCCTTGCGGCGACGCTCGAAACCCTGCTTCTTCACACTGACCTCTCCACTCGCCGCGCCTGCCCGCCCGAGCCGCAGGTGGCGGAGGCCCTCGAAGACCTCGCTGCGGCCCACGCCGGGCGCCCCGCAGAGGGCGCCGGTGGCGCCGTCGGCCAACGCAACTGAAGACCGGAGACACAGATGACCATGTCCCCCGAAGAGAAACAGACCCGCGAAGAGCTGGCCGCCTGCTACCGGCTTGCCGCGCTGCATAAATTCACCGACCTCATCTACACCCATATCACCGCCCGCGTGCCGGGCGAGGACGGGCATTTCCTGATCAATCCCTACGGCTGGCGCTGGGAAGAGATCACCGCCTCCTCGCTGGTGAAGATCGACGTCGACGGCAACAAGGTCGACGGCAGCCCGCAGCGGGTGAACCCGGCAGGCTTCACCATCCACTCGGCGGTGCACATGAACCGCCACGACGCAGCCTGGATCATGCACACCCACACGCGCGCGGGCGTGGCGGTCTCCTGCATGGAGGAGGGGCTACTGCCGCTCAACCAGATCTCGCTGCAGTTCCACAACCGCATCGGCTACCATGATTTCGAAGGCATCGCGCTCGACCTCGAGGAGCGCGAGCGCATCGTCGAGGACCTCGGCGATCACCCGGTGCTGATGCTGCGCAACCACGGGCTCATCGCAACCGGCCGCAGCGCCGCCGAGATGTTCAACAACATCTTCTACCTGGAGCGCGCCTGCGAGATCCAGATCGCCGCAACCTCAAGCGGACAGCCGCTGCGGATGGTGAATGACGAGATCGCCGCCCGCGTGCACCAGCAATACGTGCAGATGAACGAGGAAGATGGCGACCTCGAGCTCGAATGGCAGGCGCACCTGCGCTCGATCGAAGCCATCGGCCCGGACTTCCGCGCCTGACCTTATGTCCGGCGCGCGCAGCCCCGCGCGCGCCGAACCCGCGCACGCGCAGCTTTCGCCCGTGACGCCGCCAGCGCGCCGCGCTACCCTACAGGCCGACCAGCCACCGCCGGACCGCTGCCATGGACCACCCGCTCATCGACCTGATCAACGCGCGCATCGCCAAGGCCGAGGCCGAAGGCGCCTTCGACAACCTGCCGGGCGCCGGGAAACCGCTGCCCGACTGCGACGACCCGGAGAATGCAGTCCTGAACCGCATCCTCAAGGACAATGGCGCCGTGCCGCAGGCGGTGGCGCTCTCGCGCCAGCTTTCGGCCCTGCGCGAAGAGTTGCGCGAGACCTCCGACCGCGATGCCCGGCGCCGCCTCATTCAGGACATGTCGCTGCTCGAAGCCCGCCTCGAGATCGAGCGCAAGTCGCGCTGAGGCTTGGCCTTTCCGCCCCGCCGTGCCAGAACTTCCGGCAACGAGAGGACGAGGCATGGTCACGGTCAAAGAGCAGTACGAAAGCTATCCCTACCCTGAGCGTGACCCGAAGGACGAAAAGACCCGGCTGATCACCGGCTCGCCCTCGCACCCGCTGGAAATGGACCACTGGCTCTGGCGCGGCAACCGCGACTGGTCGCAACCGCTGCGCGTGCTGGTCGCCGGGGGCGGCACCGGCGACGGGCTGCTCCAGCTCGCCACGCTGCTCACCGCCGCGAAGAAGCCCTTCGAGATCACCTATCTCGACCTCTCGACCGCCTCGCGCGCCGTAGCCGAGGACCGCGCCAAGGTGCGCGGGCTCAGCGGCATCACCTTCCACACCGCCAGCCTGCTCGACGCCCCCGACTTCGGCAGTTTCGATTACATCGACTGCTGCGGTGTGCTGCACCACCTGCCCGAGCCCGAGGCCGGCTTCCGCGCCCTCCGCGCCGCCCTTGCCCCCGGCGGCGGGCTCGGCTTCATGGTCTACGCGCCCTACGGCCGGTCGGGTGTCTACCCGCTGCAGGAAGCCTTCGGCGCGCTCTTCGACGGGCTGCCGCCGCGGGAGCGTCTGGCCCGTGCGCAGCGCCTCGTCGCCGAGCTGCCCGAGGGCCATCCCTTCACCGCCAACCGCAACCTCGGCGATCACCATACCTCGGATGCGGGCTTCTACGATCTGCTGCTGCACGGGCAGGACCGCAGCTACGCGGTGCCGGAACTGCTCGCCACGCTGGACGAGACCGGATGGCGGCTGGCGGGCTTCACCACCCCCGCGCTCTATGACCTCGGACAGATCACCGAGGTGCCCGAGGGCATGGACGCCGCCACCCAGATGGCCACCGCCGAGAAACTGCGCGGCACGATCCGCATGCACACCGCCTATGCCGTGCCGGCCAGAGCAGAGGACACGAAGGCCAGGCCCACGGACCGCAAGCTGGTCCCGCACCTGCGCGGCGTGCAGCGCGCGGCGCTGGCGAAAGCGGTGGCCCAGGGCCGCCCGCTGCCGGTGAAAATGGCCGGGGCCGAGGCCACGCTGATGCTGCCCAAGGGCACCGCGCCGCTGCTCGCCGGGATCGACGGGCGCCGCAGCCTGAGCGAGATCGCTCAGGGTGCAAGCATCGACCCGATCACCTTTGGCACCGGCTGGGCGCAGGTCCACAAGGCGCTGGAGCCCTGGGGCCTGCTTCTCTACTCATCGCTGCTGCGCTGAGCGCAAATTCCTTCGAAGGAGTCTGCTCCTCTCTACGAAGTGAGGCGCCCCTCACTCGTAGCTGCGCGCATCCTCGATCACCACGCCGTCGCGCGGCAGCCCGCCTGGCGCCACGAGCTCGACCTTGCCCTTGAGTTTCAGCAGCTCCGCCACGCTCGCCTCGAAGGCCCCGGCATCCGGCGCCTCGCCCTGCCCCGAGGTCTCGATCCGCACGGTCATCACGTCCATCTCGCCCTCGCGGCTGGCCACCACGCGGGCCCGGCCGATCTCGGCATGGCGCGCCACCAGCGCCGCCACTTGCTCGGGACGTACGAACATGCCCTTGATTTTGGTGGTCTGGTCAGCCCGGCCCATCCAGCCCTTGATCCGCATGTTGCTGCGCCCGCAAGGGCTCAGCCCCGGCAGCACGGCGGACATGTCGCCGGTGGCGAAACGGATCAGCGGGTAGTCGGGGTTGAGCGTGGTCACCACCACCTCGCCGACCTCGCCTTCGGCCACCGGATCGCCGGTGCCGGGGGTGACGATCTCGACGATCACCCGCTCGTCGACGATCATCCCCTCCATGCTCGGCGTCTCGTAGGCGATGAGCCCCAGGTCGGCGGTGGCATAGCATTGCAGGCAGGCGATGCCGCGTTCGGCGTAGAACTCCCGCAGCGAGGGGAAGAGCGCCCCGCCCGAGACCGCCGCCTTGGTAATTGCCAGCTGGACGCCCATGGCCTCGGCCTTGTCGAGGATGACCTTCAGATAGTCCGGCGTCCCGGCATAGGCGGTAACACCGATGTCCGCCGCCGCCTGCACCTGCAGCTCGGTCTGGCCGGTGCCTGCAGGCAGCACGGCCGCGCCTACCGCCCGCGCGCCGCTCTCGAAGATCATCCCGGCCGGTGTCAGGTGATAGCCGAAACAGTTCTGCACGATGTCGCCCGCGCCGATGCCCGCTGCATGCAGGAAGCGCCCCAGCCGCCACCAGTCGTGCTCAGCCCCGCCCGGCTCGTAGATCGGCCCGGGCGACTGGAAGACATGGGCAAACCCGGCGGCGGGCCGGGTGGTGAAGCCGCCGAAGGGCGCGGCGCGTTTCTGCGCCGCGCCGAGCTCGGACTTGCGCAGCACCGGCAGCGCCGCCAGCGCCTCGCGGCTGGTGATGCTCGCCGCATCCACCCCGGAAAGAAGCTCCGCGTAGCCCGGCAACGCCTGCGCACGGGCAACCTGCTCAGGCAGAGCCCCGGCCAGCGCCGACGCGCGGTCGGCCGCGCTGCGGGTCTCCAAATCGTCGAAGTAACTGCTCATCCGAGCCTCCCTTTTCAGCCCAGTCCTATCCATCCCCGTCCGCGGCATCGCCGGGCGGGATCGGCAGCGCATAGGCCGCCAATGTCTCGTAGATCGCCCCCTCGGGGGTCAGCGTCGAGGCGACGAGCCGCAGCTCCCCCGCCGCCTCCGCCCCGGTGGTCAGCGCAACCTGCGCCGCCACCGCCCGTTCAAGCCGCGCCAGCCCCTCGCCGCGCAGCCCCGCGCCGAAGCGCGTCAGTGTCACATGCGGCCGGAACCGCCGCCGCTCGAGCTCGATCGCCGCCGCCCGGCAGGCCCGCACCACGCGCCCGTGCAGGGACGAAAGACCCGGCTCGGGCGCCACCGCCGCCGCCAGCAGCTTCGGCGACCGCCCGCCAAAACTCTCCAGCCCGGTCACCCGCAACCGGCAGCCCGGCAGCGCCTGCCCCTCCAGTTCGAGATGCAGCTCCCGAAGTTCTGGCTCCTCGACGTCGCCGAGGAAGGCCAGCGTCACATGCAGGTTCTCCTCGGGTACCGCGCGCCCCACCGGCAGAGCCTCCTGCACCGCCAGCAGCGGCGGTATCAGCGGCTCGGGCAGCGGCAGAGCGAGGAAGGCGCGCATTCACGCCAGCCACCGCTTGCGGCGGCGGTAGGAGCGCACGTCGCGGAAGGATTTCCGGCCCTCGTCGGACATGCCGAGGTAGAACTCCTTCACGTCCGGGTTCTCGCGCAGCGCCTGCGCAGGCCCGTCCATCACCACCCGGCCGTTCTCGAGGATGTAGCCGTAGTGGGCGTAGCGCAGCGCCACATTGGTGTTCTGCTCGGCCAGCAGGAAGGACACGCCCTCGCCCTCGTTCACCGCCTTCACGATCTCGAAGATCTGCTCCACCAGCTGCGGCGCCAGCCCCATCGAGGGCTCGTCCAGCAGCACCATTTCCGGCCGCGACATCAGCGCCCGGCCAATGGCGCACATCTGCTGCTCACCACCCGAGGTATAGCCGGCCTGAGACTTCCGCCGTTCCTTCAGCCGCGGGAAATACTCGTAGACCATCTCCAGATCGCGCTGCACGGCGGCCTTGCCGTCGCGCCGGGTAAAGGCGCCGGTCATCAGGTTCTCTTCCACCGTCAGGTGCTCGAAACAGTGCCTCCCCTCCATCACCTGGATGACGCCGCGCTTGACCAGCGCCGCCGGATCGAGGTCCTGCACCCGCTCGCCGCGATACGAGATCGTGCCCTTGGTCACCTCGCCGCGCTCGGAATGCAGCAGGTTCGAGATCGCCTTCAGCGTGGTGGTCTTGCCCGCGCCATTGCCGCCCAGGAGCGCGGTGATCCCGCCCCGCGGCACCGCGAGCGACACGCCCTTCAGCACGAGGATCACGTGGTTGTAGATCACCTCGATATTGTTGACCTCGAGCAGCGTCTCGCGCGCCGCCCCCTCGCGGGTAGAGGTCTCGCCCGTCTGCGCAGTGTCCAGCATCTTCTTCTCTTTCCAAATACGCAAAATCCGGCGGCGACAGATGCGCCGCCGCCGGAGGTGTCAGCTCAGCCGCCGCACTCTTCGTTGACCGGCCAGGGCTGGTTGGCCTCGGCGTAGTCCATCGCCGCCTTTTCCTCGAGCGGCGCGATCATGTCGCTGTCCGGCATGATGAGATCCGACGCCTTGACGAACTTCTCGCCGTCCCATTCGAGGATCCAGCCGCCGGAGTGGCCGGTGTGGTTGTTGCACGAGGTCGAGAACGGCGGCACCATGCCGGTCATCCCCAGTTCCTCGAGCCGCTCTTCTGTGATGTCGAGGTTCTCGAGGCCCCAGCGCAGGTCCGCCGGAGAAATCTCCGCCTTGCCCGCGTGCTCCTGTGCCACCCGGATGCCCTCGCCGAGCACCATGGAGATCACCAGCCCGCGCGAGTAGAACACGCCCGACATTTCCTCGGCATTGCTCAGCGTCTTGCCCGGCTCGACCACGTATTTCTGCAGGTCGGCCATGATCGGCGCCTCGGGGTTCGGGAAGGACCAGCTGACGGACTTGTAGCCCTTGCCCGCGTCGCCGACGATCTTCAGGTCAGCGTCATGCCCGGCCCACCAGACCCCCAGCATGTTCTCCATCGGGAACTTGGTCTTGACGGCCTCGGTGATGGCGCCGGCATTCATCGCGCCCCAGCCCCACATGATCACGTAATCCGGACGCTCGCGGCGGATCTGCAACCATTGCGCCGACTGGTTCTGCATTTCCTTGAGGCCAACGGGGATCGGCACCAGCTCGAAGCCCTGCGCCTCTGCGGCGGCTTCGAGATAGGGCAGCGGCTCCTTGCCGAAGGGGTGGTCGAGGTGCAGGAAGGCGATCTTCTTGCCGCTCAGGTCCCCTTGCGATCCGAGATACTTGATCAGGATCGACGCGCCATCCCAATAGCTCAGCGGGATGTTGAAGGCCCATTGGAACACCTTGCCGTCGGCCATCGGCGAGAAGCCGTAGCCGGGCGCGAGGATCGGAATCTCGTCGACATTGGTCTTCGGCAGCACCTGCAGCGTGATGCCGGTGGACCAGGGCTGGGTCACGATCGCCTTGCCCTTGGTCTTCTCGTAGCACTCGACTCCCTTCTCGGTGGAATAGCCGGTCTCGCATTCGTCGAAGTCGATGGCGATGCCGCCGATGCCGCCGTCACGGGCGTTCATCAGTTCCATGTAGTCCTTCTGCCCGTTCATCAGCGGGATGCCGGTGGCGGCAAACGGCCCGGTCCGATAGGCGAGGTTCGGTGTGTACAGCCCCTCGGCCATCGCGCCCCCCGCCATCAAAGCGCCAAGCGCCGCGGCCCCCGCCAGTTTGGTCAACGTTTTCATCCTATCTCCTCCCTGAGATCTTCGATGATGTGAAAAGCCCGGCCCGCACCTCCTCAATGCGGGAAGGGCCAGATGATCAGCTTCTCCCGGATCAGCGCCCAGAGGCGCGCCAGCCCGTGCGGCTCGATGATCAGGAAGAAGACGATGAGCGCGCCGACGATCATGATGTTGAGATGCTCGACCATGGCCGAGCTGATCGGCAGCCCCAGCGCCTGCGGCACCGTGCCCAGCACCACCGGCAGGCCGACGATGAGGATCGCGCCCAGGTAGTTGCCGAGGATCGATCCTAGCCCGCCGATGATGGCGATGAAGAGGATGCGGAAACTCAGCGGAATGTCGAAAAGGTTGGGCTCCGCCGCGCCGCGCCACATGAAGACGAAGAGCGCGCCGGCCACGCCCACCACGTAGGAGGACACGGCAAAGGCAGTGAGCTTCGAGCGCATCAGGTTGATGCCGATGAGCTCGGCGGCGATGTCCATGTCGCGCGTCGCCTTCCAGCTCCGCCCCAGCGTGCCGCGGGTGAGATTGATGCAGAGCACGGTCATCAGGGTGACCACCACCAGCACCACGTAATACTGCACGATCGAGCTCGCCTGCGGCCCGGCGACGTAGGTCCCGAACATCTCGAGGTTCGGCACCTGGATCGCGCCCGAGGCGTTGTAATTGTAGAGCCAACCCCATTTCTCGAAGAGCCAGACCAGGAAGAACTGCGCCGCCAGCGTGGCAATCGCGAGATAGAACCCCTTGATCCGCAAGGAGGGAATACCGAAGGCCACGCCGACGCCGGCGCTGAAGAAGCCCGACAGCAGGATCGCCACCACCGGGTTCATCCAGGGAAACAGCGTCACCAGCTTGTAGCAGGCATAGGCACCCACGCCCATGAAGGCCGCGGTGCCCAGCGACAGCTGCCCGGCATATCCCGTCAGGATGTTCAGCCCCTGCGCCGCCAGCGCGTAGATCAGGATCGGGATCAGCAATGTCTGGAAGGCGAACTCGCTCGCGGTGAGCGGGAAGACCACCCAGGCAAAGCCGAGGATCACCATCAGCAGCACCGCGTCCTGGCGGACCGGGAACAGCGCCATGTCCGACTTGTAACTCGTCTTGAATTGCCCCGCCGTGCGATAGAGCATCCGTCTCTCCCTCTCCCGGCGCCTCTGCGCCGCTCCTTCAGGTCCTGCCGCGGGTCCGGGGCTCCTCTTCCCCGGTCACGCGACCCTGTATCTTTGCCGGACCGGCGTCAGGCGGGTCCGTGCGTCTCTTCGGGGTAGGCGCGCTTCGGTGGCACCGCGTAGCCCGTCGCCTCCGAGTGCCGCACCAGCCAGAACCAGGCCCAGAGGCCCGCCGCGCCCCCCGCCGCCGCCAGCAGCAGCGCCGGCAGCACGTGCCCCTCGCTGCCGGTCAACGCGAGGTAGCCGAAGGCCCAGAAGCCCGCCCAGGCCACCACGTTCAGCACCGCCACAAGTTTCGCCATGTCACCAGCGCCTCCCCTGCGCCATCATCGTTCCGCAAATACGCATCCCAGCTTGCCGCCCCCGACCGCCGGGCCAGCACACCGATGCCTTCATCTTTCCCGAAATACTCCCGCCGGAGGCCCCACATCGAGGCCCCGCCGGGAGCGGCCCTAGACCCTCTCGATGATGCGCTCCCCGAACAGCCCCTGCGGGCGGAACAGCAGCACGATCAGCGCCAGAACGAAGGCGAACCAGGTCTCGGTATTGCCGCCCATCAGCGGCTGGCCCCAGTAGATCTCGAAGAGCTTCTCCAGCATACCGATCATAAGCCCGCCGATGATCGCCCCGGTGATGCTTTCGAGACCGCCCAGCATAAGAACCGGAAGCGCTTTGTAAGCAATGACTTCCAAGGCGAAGCTCACCCCTGCACGCGCGCCCCAGGCGATGCCGGTGACCAGCGCGATGATGCCCGCGATGAACCAGACCAGCACCCAGATCGTCTGCAGCGAGATGCCCACCGAGAGCGCCGCCTGGTGATCGTCGCCAAGCGCGCGGATGGCGCGGCCCATGCGGGTCTTGCCGAGAAAGAGCAGCAGCGCCACCACCAGCAGACCCGCGACCACGACCGCCGTGATATCCTTCTGTTCGAGGATCAGCAGCCCGCCCCAGGGTTCCAGCACCACCGAGTCCGTGGGAATGCCCAGCTCCTCGGTGATCATCACCTTGTTCTCGCCGCCGAAGATGATCTCGCCGAAGCCGATCAGGAACAGCGTGATGCCGATGGTGGCCATGAAGAGGATGATGTCCGGCTGGCCGACCAGCGGCCGCAGTACCACCCGCTCGATCGAGACCGCCAGGACGAACATCACTGCCAAGGTCAGCGCCACGCTGATCCAGGCCGGAATGCCCATGGCATGCAGCCCGACGAGCGTCAGCGCCGCGAACACGACCATGATGCCCTGCGCAAAGTTGAAGATCCGCGAACTGCGGAAGATCAGCACGAAGCCGAGCGCGATCAGCGCGTAGAGGATGCCCGAGACAAGCCCTTCCCAGAGCACCTGCAGCAGGAAGTCCGGCGCCGCGAACATGTCGGCAAAGGGCTGGATGAAGATGTCGTTCAGCATGTCGCCTGCTCCCTCAATGCGCCACGCCAAGATAGGCGTCGATCACGTCCTGGTTCTGCCGCACCTCTTCGGGCGGGCCGTCGCCGATCTTCTTGCCGTAATCCATCACGACCACCCGGTCGCTCAGGTCCATGACCACGCCCATGTCGTGCTCAATCAGGCAGATGGTGGTGCCGAACTCGTCGTTCACATCGAGGATGAAGCGGCTCATGTCCTCCTTCTCCTCGACATTCATCCCCGCCATCGGCTCGTCGAGCAGCAAGAGCGACGGCTCGGCGGCCAGCGCCCGCGCCAGCTCGACGCGTTTCTTCAGGCCATAGGGCAGTCGCCCCACCGGCGTCTTGCGGATGTTCTGGATCTCGAGAAAATCGATGACCTTCTCGACGATCTCGCGGTTGGCAATCTCCTCGTCGCGGGCGCGGCCCCACCAGATCGCCTGGCTGGCGATGCCCGCCTTCATGTGGGTCAGCCGTCCGGTCATGACGTTGTCGAGCACCGTCATCCCCTCGAAGAGCGCGATGTTCTGGAAGGTCCGCGCCACGCCCAGCCGTGCCACCTCGTATGGCTTCATCGGCGGGCGTTTGGCGCCCTTGTACCAGAGCTCGCCCTCGGAGGGCGTGTAAAAGCCCGAAATGATGTTGAGCATCGAGGACTTGCCCGCGCCGTTCGGCCCGATGATCGCCCGGATCTCGCCCTCGCGGATGTCGAAAGAGATGTCCTTGATCGCCACGACCCCGCCGAACTTCAGGGTGATATTGCGCAGCTCCATCAGCACGCCGCCGATCTGCCGTCCATCCTCGGTGACGTATCCCACCTCTTTGCTGGCATCCTTCACGGCATCCCGCCTTTCATCTTTCCCTGAAATACTCAGACCCGACCCGTCCATCATTCCGCCGCCACCTTCATCGGTGCCACCGGCACCACCTGCGCGTCGCGGATCGCCAGCGTCGCCTTAATCCGGCCCTTGCGCCCGTCCTCGTAGGTCACCTCGGTCTCGGTGTAGATGCTCTCCGAGCCGTCGTAGAGCGCGGTGAGCAGGTCGGCGTATTTCTCGGCGATGATGTTGCGACGCACCTTGCGGGTGCGGGTCAGCTCGCCGTCATCGGCGTCCAGCTCCTTGTGCAGCACCAGAAAGCGGTGGATCTGGCAGCCCGAGAGCATCTCGTCCTGAGCCACGGAGGCATTCACCTCCTCGACATGGCGCTGGATCGTCTCCAGCACCTGCGGGTGTCCTGCCAGCTCCTGGTAGGAGGCATAGGCGATGTTGTTGCGCTCGGCCCAGTTGCCCACCGCGGTGAGGTCGATGTTGATGAAGGCGGTGCAGCGGTCGCGGCCATTGCCGAAGACCACGGCCTCGAGGATGTTGGGGAAGAACTTGAGCTTGTTTTCCACGTACTTGGGTGCAAACAGCGCACCGTCCGCCATCTTGCCCACGTCCTTGGCGCGGTCGATGATGCGCAGGTGGCCCGTGGCTTCCTCGATGAAGCCCGCGTCGCCGGTGGCGACCCAGCCCTCGGCATCCTTGGTGCCCGCGGTGCTGTCGGCATTCTTGTAGTATTCCACGAAGACGCCGGGCGAGCGGTAGAAGACCTCGCCGCTCTCGGCGATGCGGATTTCGACGCCGGGCGACGGCACGCCCACCGTGTCGGGCCGCACCTCGTTGTCCGGCTGCTGGGTGATGAAGACCGAGGCCTCGGTCTGGCCGTAGAGCTGCTTGAGGTTGATCCCCAATGCCCGGTAGAAATCGAAGATCTCCGGCCCGATCGCCTCGCCCGCGGTGTAGCCGACGCGCACCCGGCTGAAGCCCAGCGTGTTCTTCAGCGGCCCGTAGACCATGAATTCACCGAGTGCATACTTGAGCCGCTCGAACATCCCCACCGGCTTGCCGTCGAGGATCTTCGGACCCACCACCTTGGCGTGGTTGAGGAAGTGGTGGAACAGCTTGCGCTTGAAGCCGCCCGCGTCCTCCATACGGATCATGATCTGGGTGAGCTGCGTCTCGAAAACCCTTGGCGGAGCGAAATAATAACTCGGCGCGATCTCTCGCAGGTCGGTCATCATCGTCTCGGCGGACTCGGGGCAGTTGACGCAGAATCCGTTCCAGTAGGCCTGACCGATCGAGAAGATGAAATCGCCGACCCAGGCCATGGGGAGATAGGCCAGAACCTCCTCACCGGGGCTCAGGTGGTCGAACTCGGACGAGGACTTGGCGGTCTCGATGATGTTGCGATTGGACAGCACCACGCCCTTTGGCTTGCCGGTGGTGCCGGAGGTGTAGAGCATCACGCAGGTGTCGTCGTAGCCAAGTGCGTCGCGACGGCGGTCGAGCTCGCCGATCAACTCGTCGCGGGCGGCGCGGCCCTGCGCCTGAACATGGGCGTAGTCGTGCAGCGCGCGGTGGTCGTATTTCCGCATGCCGCGCGGATCGACGTAGATCATGTGCTCGAACTGGTGCAGGTCATCCTGGATCTCGATGACCTTGTCGACCTGCTCCTGATCGGCGGCAATGACGAAGCGTGCGCCGCAATGCTGCAGCACGTATTCCATCTCTTCGGCCACCGCGTCTTGGTAGAGCGGCACCGGCACCGCCCCGGCCATCTGCGCCGCGACCATGGACCAGTAGAGCGTCGGGCGGTTGCGACCGATGACGGCGACGTGGTCACCCGGCGCGACACCGAGGTTCAGCAGGCCCAGTGCAAAGGCCTCGATCTCCTCCTGCGTGTCGGCCCAGCTCCAGCTCTGCCAGATGCCGAATTCCTTCTCCCGGTAGGCCGGGCGGCCGGCAAAGCGTGTAGCATTGCGCTGCAACAGGGCCGGAATAGAGCGCAGCCCCGCTGCGCCCTCGGACATGTAAGCCAATTTGTCTCCTCCCTTGGCTCCCGGTACGTGCTTACTCCCGGACGTCCCGCGCCACCTCCTCCGCAGCTCGGGACGCGCATTTTTGCGAGTCATCCCCATTAAGGGGTTCGGCCAGCGTGAGCGTCAATGTTTTCGTGATCTTTGCCCGAATCTAACGAATTGTATCAAAGGAATTTTTTACTCAAGGCGCTGTAATAATTAACAAAACCATCACCGCTACACCAACCGCGCCTTGATGTCTCAGCATTGTTTCGGCATATTCGTCCGGGCCCCGGCAGCTTCCGTTAGGTCATCATAGCGACCGCAAAGCTGGGCCCGGATCCGGCGGAACCTGAAGCGCCGGAGCGGCTGCGCGCGGCGCCTCGACCGGGCTGTGTGAAAAGCGCCGCGGCGCAGCATCTTCCGTGCGCAGAACACATCCCTGTCGGTTGCCAAATCGGCACGGCACAAGCAAAGTCTGGCCATGCAGATTTACCTCCCCATCGCCGAAGTCTCGGTCAACGTCTTCCTGCTCCTCGGGCTGGGCGGGATGGTCGGCGTGCTGTCGGGCATGTTCGGCGTTGGCGGCGGCTTCCTGATCACGCCCCTGCTCTTCTTCATGGGCATTCCGCCGGCGGTGGCCGTGGCGACCGGCGCGAACCAGATCGTCGCCAGCTCCATCTCCGGCGTTCTGGCACATTTCAAGCGCAAGACCGTGGATTTGCGCATGGGCCTCGTGCTGCTCGCCGGGGGCCTGATCGGCGCGGCGCTCGGGGTGTGGATCTTCAACCTGCTGAAGGGGCTCGGCCAAGTCGACCTGCTGGTGCGGCTCTGCTACGTCGTCTTCCTCGGCATCATCGGCGGGCTGATGTTCATCGAGAGCCTCAACGCCATCTTCAAATCGCGCAAGGGTGCCCCGCGGAAGCGCCGCCATCATGGCTGGGTGCACGGGCTGCCCTTCAAGATGCGCTTCCGCACTTCGGGGCTCTACATCTCGGCGATCCCGCCGATGCTGGTCGGACTGTCGGTGGGCGTGCTCTCGGCGATCATGGGCGTCGGCGGCGGCTTCATCATGGTGCCTGCGATGATCTATCTGCTGGGCATGCCAACGAAAGTGGTCGTCGGCACCTCGCTGTTTCAGATCATCTTCGTCACCGCCTTCACCACCCTGCTGCACGCCACGACAAACTACACCGTAGACATCATGCTGGCGCTGGTGCTGATCCTCGGCGGCGTCATCGGCGCGCAGATCGGCACTGCCTTCGGCACCCGGCTGAAGGCCGAGCAGCTGCGCATTGCGCTAGCCTCGCTGGTGCTGCTGGTCTGTGGCAAGCTGGCGCTCGATCTCTTCATCACCCCGTCCGAGATCTACGAGCTGGTGGCACGATGAGAGTTCTCGCCGCGCTGCTGATCCTGATCGCCGCGCTGCCCGCGCGGGCCGAGGAGGTCGTGCTGGGCCTCAGCCGGACCAACGTGTCGATCACCACCGATTTCGACGGTTCCGACATCCTCATCTTCGGCGCGGTGAAACGCGAGGTGGCGATCCAATCCGACCCACCGCTGCAGGTGATCGTCACCGTCGAGGGACCGCTCGAGCCGGTCACCGTCTGGCGCAAGGCGCGCAAGCTCGGCATCTGGGTCAACGCAGAGGCGGTGGAGATCGACAGCGCCCCGAGCTTCTACGCCGTGGCCACCTCAGCACCGTGGAACCAGAGCATCACCGCGGTCGAGGACCTGCGCCACAAGGTGTCGATCCCCCGCGCCATCCGATCGGTCGGCGCGCCGATGGACATCATGGACAGCGAGGCCTTCACCGAGGCGCTGATCCGCGTGCGTGAGCAGCAGGGCCTCTACAGGGTCGAGGAAGAGAGCGTCGAACTGCAGGAATCCACGCTCTTCGACACCTCGATCTCGATGCCCGCGAATATCTCCGAGGGGCGCTACCTGACCCGGGTTTTCCTGACCCGTGCGGGCAAGGTGATCTCGGTACACGAAAGCGAAATCCAGGTCGGCAAGGTCGGGCTGGAACGCTGGCTCTTCACCCTGTCGCGGCAGATGCCGCTGGCCTACGGGCTGCTGTCACTGGCCATCGCCGCGCTGGCGGGCTGGGGCGCCTCGGCGCTGTTCCGGGCGATCCGTTCCGGATGAGCCGCCAGCCCCCCGGAACCCGCGCCGACTATTGCGCCTTCTATCCCATCGCCACGCGGTGGAAGGACATGGATGCCTACGGGCATCTCAACAATGCGTCTTACCTGTCCTACCTCGATACGGCAGTGACGCTCTGGCAGCTCGACGCCGGGATGGAAATCTACCGCCCCGGCGGATTGCGCTTTCTCGCGGCACAGATCGGCTGCACCTACCATGCCGAGGCACGCTTCCCGGACCTGCTGCACGCCGGGGTACGCTGCGGACACCTCGGTCGAAGCTCCGCGCGCTTCGAGGTCGGCTTCTTTCGCAATGACGACGATATCGCCTGCGCCGAGGGGTTCATCGTGCACGTCTCGGTGGACGAGCGAACACGTCCCGAACCGATCCCCGACCGCTTCCGCCCGGCCATCGAGGCGATCCTGCGCGGCGATTGACGCGGCCGCCCCGTGAGGACAAGGTCCGGAAGAGCGCCCGGCACGCTGAAGGAGACATCATGACCACGCTTCCCATCGACCCCGAGCGGTTTCTTGCGGATCTGCACATGCTGCGTTCCTTCGGCGCGTCTGGAACCGGCAAGGGCGTCTGCCGCCCCGCTTTCAGCAAGGCCGATCTCGACTCCCGCGACTGGCTGGCCGGGCGCATGGAAGAGGCCGGTCTGCGCTCCCATTTCGACCCCGTAGGCTCGCTCTTCGGGCTGGTCCACGGCCCGTCGCTGCTCATCGGGTCTCATTCCGACAGCCAGGTCGAGGGCGGCTGGCTCGACGGCGCGCTCGGCGTGATCGCCGGCCTCGAGGTGGCGCGCGCGGCGCAGGAGGCGGGCGGCCCGCCGGTGTCCTGCGTTTCGTTCCAGGACGAGGAAGGCCGTTTCGGCGTGACCACCGGCAGCGCCATCTGGGGCGGAAATATCTCTCTGGCCGAAGCCGATGCGCTGCAGGGTCCGGACGGCACCTCGCTGGCCGAGGCGCGCAAGGCACTCGGCGCGCGCGCGGGCGCCTTCCTCGACCCCGACCGCTTCACCGGCTTTCTCGAGATGCACATCGAGCAGGGCCCGGTGCTGGACACCGAGGGCGGCAGTCTCGGCGTGGTCGAGGCGATCGTTGGCATGCGCAACCTGACGATGACGCTCAAGGGCGCGCAGAACCACGCGGGCACCACGCCGATGCGCCTGCGCAAGGATGCCTTCCAGGGGCTCGCGGCCTTCACCACGGCGCTCAACGACCGCTTCCGCAACGTGGTCACCCCGGCGACGGTCTGGACCATCGGCCATGTCGAGGTGCACCCCAACGCCCATGCCATCGTGCCGGGCGAGGTGCGCTTCACCCTGCAATGGCGTGACGGCTCGACCGACCGGCTAGATCGGATGGAAGAGATCGCCCGAGACACCGTGCAGGAGATCTGCGCCGAACGCGGCCTCGGACTGGAGTTCGCGCCCAAGCTGGAATTGGCGCCGGTGACAATGGACGCCCGCCTGCGGGGCGCCCTGGAACAGGGTGCCGAAGCCGCCGCCCCGGGCGCATGGCGGGCGATGCCTTCGGGGGCGCTGCATGACGCCACCAACCTGTCGAAGCTGATGCCGGTGGCCATGCTCTTCGTCCCCTCGATCGGCGGCATCAGCCACGACTTCGCCGAGGACACGACCGAGGCCGACCTCGTGACCGGGCTCAGGGCGCTCGCCGGGGCGGTCTCCGCCCTGGGCTGATGCCGCACCGGCGGGAACCGCCTCTGGGCAGCGGCGTTTGTTCGGTGAAACAGACCGGAGGACCCCGTCATGAAGGATGTTCCAAGAGAGCCCGAGGCCATCACCGCCAGCCCGCGCCAGCTCGAGCAGCTGCACCACCTACAGGCGCGCAGCATCGGCGCGCGCGGCTGGTTCGACGAGATGGTGGAAAAGGCCGACCCCGAGTTCCGCTTCGTCGCGGTGCGCTTCCACGGGCTGCACGTCGAGCAGGTGCAACGCCTGACCGCACTGATCACCGCCGTGGGCGGCGACGCCGATCCATCCGACAACATGAGCGCGGCGCTGAAACGCGCCGGCCTGTCGGTGCGCGCGGTCTTCGGCGGCATCGACGGCGACATGATGTCCCGCATCCGCGAGTCCGAGGCCAAGGTGCTGGCCGGCTTCACCGAAGTGATCAAGGCGATGGAGCCCTCGCGCTACCGCGACGAGCTGGTGCAGATGCAGGCAGAGCTGCAGGACTTGTTGCAGACGGTCCAGGGCGAGGAACGCTCTCTTCCGGAAAAGCCGAAGGACGCGTGACAGCGCCTTGAGCCCGCGTGGCGGGTGGTGCAACCTGCAGGGGAGTTTTCCTTCGTGGCAGGTAGATGGCGCAGGCAGTCTTCATCCAAAACCCGCAGTCGATTTACCGGGACGAACCGGGGCGGCGCTACAATTTCCCGCAACAATACCTTGGCATGGTCGAGGAGACTGTGGGCGACTGGGTCGTGGTCTACGAGGGCAAGCGCGGTGCCTTCGGCTACGTGGCGGTGCAAAAGGTCGTCGCCGTCGAACCCGACCCGCTGAGAGACGGTTGGCATTTTGCGGTTTTTGCCCCCGAGACTTTGCTTCAGTTCGAGACGATCGTCCCGCGGGCAGGCCCGGGGGGCGAGCTTTACGAACGGCGCCTTGAGGGGCCCGACGGGCGCGCCTATTCCGGGGGGCTCAACACATCGGCCGTGCGCCGGCTCACACCGCAGGAATTTGCCAGCATCGTCGACGCCGGTCTGCGAGAGATCGAGGGCGCCGACGCCATGCCGCGCGCGGCGGAAGATGATGCGCGTGCTCTCCCGGGCCTCGCCGAGGAGGCCAGCGTCTTCGGTGCCGCCCCTTTGTCTCCGGATCGCACAAAGCTGCTGAGTTCTCGATCCTACCGGGATCAGGCGTTCCAACGCATGGTCAAGCGCGCCTATGACAGCCGCTGCGCGATTTCAGGGCTGCAACTGCGCAATGGTGGCGGCCGGCCCGAGGTGCAAGCCGCGCACATCCGGCCGGTGAAGGACAAGGGACCCGACATCGTCAGCAATGGCCTCGCGCTGTCCGGTACGCTGCACTGGATGTTCGACCGGGGTCTGATCAGCGTGGCCGAGGACCACAGCATCCTCATTTCCCACAACAAGGTGCCCGACGACGTGGCCAAACGGCTGATCGTCCCCGGCCAGAAACTTCTCCTGCCGAAGTCGAGGCGCGACCATCCCCACCCCGAGTACCTGCGCTATCACCGTGAAGAGGTCTTCGGCCAGCTGGGCTGAGCCTCACACCCACTCCACGTCCCCGAGGAAGATGTAGCCCGCGCCGTAGATCGTCTTGATCAGGCGCGGATTCTTCGGGTCCTCACGCAGTTTCGTGCGCAGCCGCGAGATGCGCACGTCCATCGCCCGGTCGAAACTCTCGCCTGCCGCCCCGCCAAGGCTCTCCTGCATATGCGCACGGGTGATCAGCCGTTTCGGACTTTCCAGAAACAGCCGCAGGACCTCGCCCTCAGCATGAGAAAATGGCGTTTCGACGCCCTCAGCGTCCTCCAGCGCATAGCGGTCGAAATGCGCGGTCCAGCCGGCGAAACGCGCAGTCTCGCCCCGGGCAGGCGCGCCGCGCGGGCTGCGCAGCCGGGCGCGGACGCGCGCCACAACTTCGACCGGATCGAAAGGCTTTATGATATAGTCATCCGCGCCCAGCTCGAGCCCGGTGACCCGGTCCTGCACCTGCGCGCGGCCCGACACGATGATCACCACCGCGCCCTGCTCCAGCGCCAACCGGTGCACGAGACCAAGCCCGTCGCGGTCCGGCAGGCCGAGATCGACGAGGCAGACATCCGGCGTGGCCCGCTTCAGCGCTGCCTCGAACTCGGTGGCGCGGCCGAAGGCCATCGTCCGGAATCCCGCCTCGGTCAGCGCTTCCGAGAGGATCGTGCGGATCGCGGGCTCGTCGTCGAGGATCGAAATCAACGGCGCGCTCATGCCGAATCCCCCCCGAGAAACGCCGCCAGCTGTCCCTCGGTGAAGGGCTTGGCGATCACCGGCGCAACCGCCTCCGCTGCCGTCCGTCTCGGATCGCCCGGCGGCAGCGAGGTCATCAACCGCACATCAAGTCCCGGCAGCGCGCCTGGCAAATCCGAGCCGCGCGCCTCGCCTTCCAGCAGCAGGTCCGACAGCACCAGGTCCAGTGACAGCCCCTCTGCCAGCGCCCGCGCCTCCGCCACAGAGCTTGCCTCCACCACCGCGTGACCAAGCCCGGTCAGCATGCCGCGGAGCTGTTCGCGAAGCTCCGCATCGTCCTCGACCAGCAGCGCCAGCCCCCGCGCCTGCATTTCGGGCGCGCGGCGCAGTGGCAGGCGCAGGGTGACCCGGGCACCCGGCTCCGCGTTGCTGATCTTAATCGTGCCCCCCGCAAGCTTGACCATGTCGTAGACCATCGCCAGCCCCAGTCCTGACCCGGAGCCGCCCTTGGTGGTGAAAAACGGATCGAGTGCGTGCTTCAGCGCCTCCGTCGAGAACCCCGGGCCACTGTCACGCACCGTAAGCTCGAGCCAGGTGTCCTTGACCGTGCGCATCTCGACGCAGATCCGCCCGCCCGTCGCGCCGCAGGCATCCCGGGCGTTCAGCACGAGGTTCAGCGCCGCATCCTGCAGCAGCCCCGGATCGAGCAGGAAGGCGCCCTCGGGCGCCGGCGCGATTTCGAGCGTGACGGCTTCCGGCAGCGCCGCGCCGGTCAGCGTCCGCAGGTCGCGCAGGAACAGCTCGGGCACGACCGCCTCGGGGGTCCAGCTCCGGTGCGAGGTGATCCCGGCGATCCGGTCCAGAAGATCGCCGCCGCGCCGCGCCGCCTGCAGCGTCCCGGCCGCCAGCTGTGCCGCCTCGGGCGGCAGTTCCATACGCGCCAGCTTCGACTGCATGCCGAGGATGATGGTCAGCAGGTTGGAGAAATCATGCGCGAGACCCGAGGTCAGCTGCGCCGCCAGCTCACGCCGCCGCGCGTGCTGCAAGGCGGCCCGCGCCTGCGTCTCCTCGGTGACGTCGAGCGACAGGATGTAGACCCCGCGCTCGGCCGGATCGGGAGTGAAGACCGCCCGGATGCGCCGCGACGAGCCGTCGTCGGTGAACTCGAAGATGCTCTGCTGCCCCTCCAGCGCCCGCGTCAGATGCGGCCGCACCTTGGCATAGGCCGACCCCAGCGCCTCGGAGACATGCAGTCCGGCGATCTCCGAGGGGCGCCCCGGCATCACCTGCGACAGGCGACGGTTGGAATAGGTGTAGCGGCACTCGGCATCGACCCGGGCGATATGGGCCGGCATCATCTCGGTGGTCAGCCGCGTGCGCGCCTCCATTTCGGTGAGTTCACGCCGCGCTTCCTCCAGCGCGGCATTGGTTGCGGCGAGTTGGCGGTTGCTGGCGGCAAGCGCCTCGGCGCGGCGGATCACTTCCTCAGACAGCAGCTCCGAACGGGTGCGCAGCAGCTCCTCCTGTGCCTTCACCGCGGTGATGTCGGTGTAAACGGTGACCCAGCCACCCTGCGGCAGCGGCGCCCCTTCGACCGAGATCACCCTTCCATTGGCGCGGGTGCGCTCCATGTAGTGCGGCGCAAAGGCGCGGGCCTGTTCGACCCGGGTCTGCAGGAAAGCCTCCGGATCTTCGACCTCGCCGTATTCTCCGGCCGCAATCAGGTGCCGCACGGTTTCCTCGAACCCTGCGCCGGGCCGGGTCAGCCGCTCGGGCAGGTCGAACATCTCGGCAAAGGGACGGTTGCATACCGCCAGCTTCAGCTCGCGGTCGTAGATCGACAGCGCCTGCTGGATCAGGTTCAGCCCCGCCTGTGTGAGCGCATCCTTGTCCATGAAATCTCCTCCGCCCCAAGGGCTAGCACCCTGCTGCGCAAGAAAGAAGATGTCCCGGCAAAATCGCGCAGCGTCACGCCCTTCCACATGATCCCAAAATCCCGGGGGTGAGGCGCGCAGCGCCCCGCCTCCTTCGATCTTGGTGTCATTGCCGCGCGCCATGTCGATTGGATCGCCCACTGCAGGGATCCGGGAGGAAAGCACCGCGTAGGCCGGTGGACCTGCGCCGCCTGCCACCTGTCAGTCCCAGGTACGGCCCGGTCCGGGTTCACGCCTTCTTGCGCTGGAACAGCAGCGACATCAGTCCCAGTGCCGCGGACGCCAGCATCAGCAGCAGCGACACCGCGTTCAGCACCGGCGTCGAGCCCTGCTTGAGCTTGTCGAACATGGTGATGGTCAGCGGCGAATCCGAGCCCACCAGCATCAGCGTCGTGTTGAAGTTCTCGAAGCTCATCAGCATGGCGACCACCGCCGAGGCGACGATCGCCGGCAGCAGGAAGGGTACGGTGATCTGGCGGATCGCACCCGCCTTCGTCGCCCCGAGGTTCAGCGCCGCCTCCTCGAGGCTCGGGTCGAACTTCTGCAGCCGGGCGGAGATGACCAGCGTCGCGAAGGTGGTGATGAAGGAGAACTGCCCGAGGATGACCAGGATCAGCCCCGGTCGCAGCCCGTCGAACCAGAGCCCGGTGGCGTCTTCGAGCGTGTTGGCGACCGAACTGGTGAACACGAGGATCGAGATCCCGAGGATGACACCTGGGATGATCAGCGGCAGCAGCATCAGCATGTAGAGCAGCGCCTTGCCACGGAAGTCATGACGCACGAAGAGGAAGGCGTTGCAGGTGCCCACGAAGACCGAGAGCACCGACACCCAGGCCGCGACGAAGGCCGAGGTGCCGATCGAGCGCAGGATCGCGCGCTCGTGGAACACGCCGATGAAGGGCGACTCGTTTCCAAAGAACCACGCCAGGGTGAAGCCTTCCCAGGGAAGCGAAGGGAAGAGGCTGTCGTTGAAGGCAAAGACCGAGACCACAGCCAGCGGCAGCCCGAGGTAGATGAAGAACAGCGTCACATAGGCCCGATAGGCCCATTTGGCGAACGGCGATTGCGGCAGGCTGGGTATCATGAGCGCCCCATGGTTTCGGAGAGCGAGCGGCCGGAGAGTTTCAGACCCAGGAAGACCACCAGCGACGAGAGCGCCAGCAGCAGGAAACCGAAGGCCGATCCGAGTTCCCAATTGAAGCGCGTGATGAACTGCGTGTAGATCATCCCGGTGAACCAAAGGCTGTCCTTGCCGCCCAGCAGGATCGGCGTCAGGTAGTTGCCCAGAGACAGCATGAAGACCACGATGCAGCCCGAGACGATACCGGGCATGGCGTGCGGGATGACGATCTCGCGCATCACCGCGGTGGTCGTGCCGCCAAGATCGTAGCCCGCCTCGATCAGGCTGTCATCGAGGCTGTCGAGTGTGGTCACCAGCGGCACGACCATGAACAGGATCGAGGTATAGACCAGCCCGACCATGATCGCCGCGTCATTGTAGAGCATCTCCACCGGACCGCTCACCAGTCCCGCCCATTGCAGGAATTGCGAAAAGACCCCGGTCTCCCGCAAGAGGATCATCCAGCCGAAGGTGCGCACCAGCTCCGACACCCAGAAGGGGATCATGCACATCAGGAAAAGCGTCGTCTTGGTGCGGCCCCGGGTGATCTTTGCAATGTAATAGGCGATGGGAAATCCGAGCAGCAGCGTCAGCGCCGTCGCGAGGATCGACATGATCGCAGTGCGGGCAAAGGTGCGCCAGTAGAGCGGCTCGGTAAAGAAAGCCGAGTAGTTGCCGAAGCCGGTCTCGTACTCGCGCGGGCCGATCTTCTCGCTGATCGAGACGAGGAAGAGCCCGACGTGCGGCAGCAGGATCAGCAGTGCCAGCCACAGCAGGATCGGTGCCAGTAGCAGGTAGAAGCCGAGCTTCGAGGTGTCGGAGGCCATGGCTCAGCCCTCCGCCACTGGGTAGCAGCGCGCCTGCGACGGGTGCCAGCGCGTGGTGACTGCATCGCCCTTGCGCAGCGCCGCGAGCACGCCGGTCTGCGGCAGCGCTGCAGTCATCAGCGAGCCGTCCGACGCCCGCACCGTCACCGTGCTGTTGGCGCCGTTGAAGAGCACCGCATCGACAACCCCGGGCACCATGTTCGCGGCCTCTGCCTGCTCGGAGCCGGCGGGCAGCAGATCGACCGCCTCGGGTCGCAGGAAGACCTCGGCGCGCTGACCGGGCCGCCAGTCGGCGGAGCCCTGCGCCGCGGCGTCGAGCTTCAGTGGCGCGCCGCCGCCGGTCTTCAGGGTCAGCGTGCCACCAGTGGCGTCGACGACCTGTACAGGAATCCGGTTGGCATCACCGACGAAGCCCGCGACGAAGGCGGTGCGCGGCGCGTGGTAGACCTCCTGCGGGGTGCCGATCTGCTCGAAGCGCCCCTTGTTCATCACCGCGATATTGTCGCTCATTACCAGCGCTTCCGACTGGTCGTGGGTGATGTAGACGAAGGTCGTGTTGAACGCCGCCTGCAGCGCCTTGAGCTCCACCTTCATGTGCTCGCGCAGCTTGAGGTCCAGCGCCCCGAGCGGTTCGTCGAGCAAGAGCACATCCGGCTCGAGCACCATGCAACGGGCGATCGCCACCCGCTGCTTCTGCCCGCCCGAGAGCTGGTCGACCCGGCGCTCGGACACGCCCGGCAGGCCGACACGCTCGAGCACCTCGCCGACCCGCCGCTTGATCTCCGCCCTGGCGACGCCGCGCTGACGCAGACCGAAGCCGACGTTCTCACCGATGTTCATCGTGGGAAACAGCGCAAGGTGCTGGAAGACCATCGAGACCGGCCGCTTGTTCGGCGGCACCCCGATCATCGAGCGCCCCTTGATCAGCAGGTCCCCCGAGGTGGGTGACTGGAAGCCGGCGATCATCCGCAGCAACGTGGTCTTGCCGCAGCCCGAGGGCCCGAGGATCGAAAAGAAAGACCCTTGCGGGACGTCGAAGCTGACGCCATCCACGGCGCGGAACTCACTGAATTCCTTGACCAGATCGCGGCATTCGAGATCGGAGGGGGCAAGATCGGGGGTAGTCTCGGTCACGGGTCAACCTTTCAGGCAAGAAAGGGCACCCGCAGGTGCCCTTCCAAGTTCCACTCACAGGCTCAGTTCGCCGCGTTGATACGGTCGAGGGTCTCGCCTTCGAGCGCCTCGAGGCCGGCGGGGACCGGGGGATACCACTTGATATTGTCGATGGCGGCCTGATCGAAGCTGGCCTGGTAGCGGGCCTTGAGCTCGGCATCTACGCCGCCGTCACCGTCCACCGCCGCGGTGAAGTTGCCTGCGGTGTTGGTGATCATCGCCGCGATCTCCGGGCGCATCACGAAGTTGATCCAGGCGTAGGCGGCATCATCCGCGCGGCCGCGTGCGGGCAGTGCAAAGGTGTCGATCCAGCCAAGCGCCCCGGCCTCCGGCGCGACGAAGGTAATGTCGGCGTTGTCGGCGTTCAGCTGCCAGCCGCCGGTATCCCAGGCCATGGCCGCGGTCACCTCGCCCGAACGCAGCAGGTTCTTGATCTCGTCGCCGCCGTCCCAATAAGTCTTTACGTTGGGCTTGCAGGCGGTCAGCGCCTCTTCGACCTGATCGAGAATGCCCTGATAGGCCTCGGTGTCGCCATAGGCGGCAAACGGGTCGAGCCCCATGGAATAGGCGAAACCGATCAGCGTGGGACGCTTGAGGCGGTAGGAGACCTTGCCCGCCACCGCGTCACTGCAGAGGTCGGTATAGTCGGTGACCTCCGGGGCCTCGGCGGTGTTCACCACCAGTCCGCTGGTGCCCCACACATGCGGCAGCCCGTAGACCTCGCCGTCGAATGTGGTGTTCTTCGCGGTCGCGCTCAGCATGGACGGGATGAAGAGATCGCTCTCGACGCGGGACATGTCGATCGGCTTGTAGATGCCGAACTCTTCCTGCGCGCTGGTGATCCGGTCCTGGCTCGGCTGCGCCAGATCGAAGCCGCCGCCGTTGGTGGCGCGCAGCTTGGCGATCATTTCCTCGTTGTTGGAGGTGGTCACCTCGACGGTGTGGCCGGTCTCCTCCTCGAACTTCGCGATGACCTCTTCCGGCGCGTAGCCACCCCAGGTCAGCAGCCGCAGGGTGTCGGCCGAGGCCATCTGCGCGGTGAGGGCGGTTGTCGCGACAAGCGATGCGAGCAACGGATACTTCATGGCTATTTCCCTTGTTGGATCAATCGATGTGTCAGTAAAGGAACGTTTTTTTTTGGCCACATAAGGTCAAATTCCCTCACGTGTGTCCACGAAAAATTAAGCTATTGCGTGTCGCCGTCAGGCAACGGGCCGCGATGCGCAATCCTCACAGGAGGTGTCAGGCCCGCTCAACCGGCCCTGCCTCGGGGCACGGCGCTGGCGCAGCTGTCGGGCGCGGGTCTTCGTATCGCGGTCAGTTCCGGCGTGCGGCGCGGCCACCGCGGCGGCGCGGCGCGGCGGGTGACCGCCCGTCGGACATAACCCGCGTCATCGGATGCCCCGAAACGCCATGGCGCGCCAGCAGCGCCGCCAGCGCAGCCTGCTCATCCGTGCCTTCGGGCAGCGATAGGGCCCAGTCGAGAAAGATCGACCGGCACTCCTCGAGGCTGATGCCCTCGATGCGATAGGCCTCGGCGATCAGCGCCTTGGGATCGAGCGCATCGCCCTTCATTCGGCGGCAACCGGCAGGGCCGCACCGATGATCTCTGCGGCGCGCCCCGTCATCTCGTCGAGTTTTGACTGCAGCGCATCCGGGCCATCCACCCCCGCGAGGCTGGTGAGAAAGGTGCAGCCCCCCGCGCCCAGCTCGTCCGGATCGAGTGCGCCCTCGGTGATCAGCCGCGCCCCGATCTGCAACGCCCAGCACAGCCGGTAGGTGGCGGCGAGATGATCGGCATCGGCGCGGCTGAGCCAGCCCTCCTGCGCCGCCGCGGCGAGGCCGCGCGCCGTGCGCCGCGGTGCCTGTCCCGAGAGCAGCGCGCCCGCCTGGCCCACCAGCTCGATGTCCTGCATGCGCCCCTGCCCCAGCTTCGGGTCCCAGGCATCGCCCGAGCCCTTGGCGGCGGCGATGCGGGCGCGCATCTTCGCCAGCTCCGCCAACACCTCGGCCCGGTCGCGCGGTGTGGCCAGCAGCTCGCGCCGTCGCGCCTCGACCTCCGCCGCCAGTTCGGCCGGCCCCGCCACGACCCGCGCGCGCGTCAGCGCGAGATGCTCCCAGACCCAGGCGTTCTCGCGCTGGTACTCGGTGAAGGCGGCCAGCGAGGTCGCCACCGGTCCCTGGTTGCCGGAGGGGCGCAGGCGCATGTCAACTTCGTAGAGCCGTCCCTCCGCCATCGGCGCGGTCATCGCGGTGATCAGCGCCTGCGTCAGGCGGGCGTAATAGGTGCGCGAGGGCAGCGGGCGGCGGCCCTCCGAGGCCTCCGCCCCATCCGCGTCGTAGATCACGATGAGATCGAGGTCGGAATGGGCGTGCAGCCGCCCTGCGCCAAGGCTGCCCATACCCACCACCACCGCGCCGCGGCCCGGCGCATCGCCGTGCTTGCGGGCGAACTCCGTTTGCACGACGGGTGCCAGTGCAGCGAGCGTCGCCTCGGCCAGCTCGGCGTAGTGCTTGCCCGCCTCCTGCGGCTCGGAGATGCCGCGCAGCAGGTGCACGCCGATGCGGAAGTGCCACTCGTGCTGCCAGCGGCGGGTCTGGTCGAGCTGCCGTTCGTAGTCGTCCTCGCGCGCCAGCAGCTGATGCAGATCGGCGGTCAGTGCCGCGACCCCCGGCCAGGGCGCGAAGAAGTCGCCGCCGATCACCGCATCGAAGACTTGCGCGTTGCGCGACAGGTGCAGCGCCAGCTCGGGCGAGACCGAAACGATGTCGACCAGCAGGTCGACGAGCTGCGGGTTGGCCTCGAAGAGCGAAAAGAGCTGCACCCCCGCCGGCAGACCCGCGAGGAATCCGTCGAAGGCCGAGAGCGCCTCTTCGGGGCGGGCAGCACGGCCGAGGCGGCAGAGGATCTCGGGGCGCAACCGATTGAAGATCTCCACCGCGCGCCCCGAGCGCAGCGCCGGGTAGCTTGGCCAGCGGGCGACCAGCGGGCTGTCCTCGAGCGGCGAGGCGGCGGCGGGCTCGCCGCGGCTCTCTGGCGCAAAGAACCCCTCGGTCAGCTCGTGCACCTCTTCGAGCCGCGCCTTCAGGTCGCCCTTCAGCTCGCCAAGATCGCGCCCGCAGAGCGCGGCGAGCCGTTCGAAGCCCTCCTCGCTGCCCGGCAGCGCGTGGGTCTGGGCGTCCTGCACCATCTGGATGCGGTGCTCGATCTCGCGGTGCGCGCGGTAGTGGCCGACCAGCGTCTCGGTGACCTCGCCCGGCACCCAGCCGGTCTCGGCCAGCACCCGCAGCCCCGGCACGGTGCCGCGCACCCGCAGCGCCGGGTCGCGGCCGCCGGCGATGATCTGGCGGGTCTGGGTGAAGAACTCGATCTCACGGATGCCGCCGCGGCCCAGCTTCATATTGTGCCCCGGCAGGGTGATCGGCCCCGACAGCCCCTTGGCCTCGCGGTAACGCAGGCGCATGTCGTGGGCGTCCTTGATCGCGGCAAAATCGAGGTGCTTGCGCCAGACGAAAGGCCGCAGCGATTCAAGGAACCGCCCGCCCGCCTCGGGATCCCCGGCGCAGGGCCGCGCCTTGATCCAGGCGGCCCGCTCCCAGGCACGGCCGAGGCTCTCGTAGTAGCGCTCGGCGGCCTCCATCGCCATGCAGACCGGGGTGACGGCGGGATCGGGGCGCAGCCGCAGGTCGGTGCGGAAGACATAGCCCTCGCCGGTCAGATCGTTGAGCGTGGCGCTCATGCGCTTGGTCGCGCGGATGAAGGAGGCGCGCGCCTCGTGGAAATCGTCACGGTCGAAGCGGGTCTCGTCGAAGAGACAGATGAGATCGATGTCGGAGCTGTAGTTCAGCTCCCCCGCGCCCATCTTGCCCATGGCAAAGACCACCATGCCGCCGGCGGTGGCGATGTCGTCTTCGGTCGCCCCGGGCAGTTTGCCGCGCTTCACCTCGCGCGCGATGGCGTCGCGCAGGGCGATCTGCGTCGCGAGGTCGGCGAAATCGGTGAGCGCGCCGGTGACCTGCTCCAGCCGCCAGGCACCGCCAAGATCGGCAAGCCCGACCAGCAACGCCACCCGGCGCTTGGCCTCGCGCAGCGGCGCGCCGGGATCGCCTTCGATCTTCTGCAAGGTGCCGAAGAGGGTCTCAAGCGCCTCCTCCGGCGCGTCCACCGCGCCTTCGAGCCAGCCGCTTTCCTTGCGGATCAGTCCCGCGAGATAGGGGCTGGAGCCGCCCGTCCCCTCGATCAGATCGGCGACCGCGCCGGAGGCCCAGGGCACGGACTCGCGCGCCTCCTGTCCGAGGGCGGGCTCGAAGGGGCGCGGCAGGCGGGTGATCGCATCGGCAAGGCTCATGGCTGCAGATGGCCACGACTGGCGGCTTTGTGCAATGCCATGTGAAAATCGGTGGCTTGCCGCGCCGCCGCATGGGCGGCTATCCCTCGGTCCGGGAAACACCATCGGCAAGACGGGAGACGAGTATGAGCAAGAGCCTGAAACGGGTGCGCGCCGCGCTGGATGACGCCGGCCTGCCGGTCGAGATCGTCGAGGTGGAGAAGGCCCGTACCGCACAGGAGGCGGCGGAGGCCGTGGGCTGCGAGCTCGACCAGATCGCCAAGTCGATCATCTTCCGCGCCGAGGAGAGTGGCGAGGCGGTGCTGTTCCTGACGGCAGGCGGCAACCGGGTCTGCGCCGATAAAGCCTCGGCGCTGGCTGGCGAGCCGCTGGGCAAGGCCGATGCGGCGCTGATCCGGGGCCAGACCGGCTTTGCCATCGGGGGCGTGTCGCCGGTCGGGCACCTGTCGCCGATCCGTGCCTGGATCGACCCGCGCCTGCTGGAGTTCCCGCGGGTCTGGGCGGCGGCGGGCACGCCGCGGCATCTCTTCGCGCTCGACGCCCACGTGCTGCCCGGGCTGACGGGTGCGGTGGCCGCGGAGTTCACCGAGTGAGCAGCTTGGACTTCCTGATCGACGGCGACGGGCCGGACCGGACGACGGTCATGCTTGCGCATGGGGCGGGCGCGGCGATGGACAGCCCTTTCATGGCGCGCATGGCCGAGTTGCTGGCGGCGCGCGGGCTGCGCGTGGCGCGGTTTGAATTCGCCTACATGGCACAACGGCGCAGCGGCGGCCCGAAGCGCCCGCCACCCAAGATAGACGTTCTGCAGGAGGAATACCGCGCCGCGATCAATGCGCTGGAGTGCCCCGGCCCGCTCTACATCGGCGGCAAGTCCATGGGCGGTCGGGTCGCGAGCCTGATCGCCGATGAGCTTTTCAGCGCCGGGGCGATCTCGGGGCTGGTCTGCCTCGGCTATCCGTTCCACCCCACCGGCAAGCCGGAAAAGCTGCGCACCGAGCATCTCGCCGCGCTGCGGACCCCGACGCTCATATGCCAGGGCACGCGCGATCCCTTCGGCACGCGCGAAGAGGTGGCCGGCTACGGGCTGTCGCCGGCCATCACGCTGCACTGGCTGGAAGACGGTGATCATGACCTCAAGCCGCGCCGGCGCGTGAGCGGACTGAACCACGAGGACACTCTCTCGAGCGCCGCCGGAACAATTTCGGACTGGATCGCAGGGATCGGCTAAGCCCTGCAACGGACGCGGCACCCTCGGCCCGCCCGCCCAGCGCTGCGCTCAGGCCCGGCTGTCCGGCAGCGAGATGTTCGCCACCTGCTCGGCGATGGGGTCGGTGCTCAGCGGGTGGGTCTCGGAGGCATAGTCATCATCGCTGCGCATCGGCTCCCAGCGGCCGCGGCGATAGATCTCCAGCGCCGAGAACTGCGCCTTGTAACCCATCTTCGGCGAGCCGGGCACCCAGTAGCCGAGGTAGACATAGGGCAGCCCCGCCTCACGCGCGATGTCGATGTGGTCCAAGATCATCCAGGTGCCGAGACCGGCCTTGGGCAGCTCGGGATCGTAGAAGGAATAGACCATCGACAGCCCGTCATCGAGCACGTCGGTCAGGCAGACCGCTGCCAGTTCACCGCTCTCGCGGTCGCTATATTCCACCACGCGGCTGCGGATCGGGGTCTCCTCGATCATCGCGGCGAACTCGAAGATGTCCATGTCAGCCATGCCGCCATCGGCGTGACGCGCATCGAGGTAGCGGCGGAACAGCTCGAACTGGTCCTCCGTCGCCCAGGGGCTGGAGGCCCTCCGCTGCAGGTGCGCGTTGCGCCTCAGAGACCGGCGCTGGCTTTTCGAGGGTTCGAAGCGCCGCACGTCAATGCGCGCCGAAAGACAGGCCGAGCATTCCGAACAGGACGGCCGGTAGAGCACGTTTTGCGACCGGCGGAAGCCCTGTTTGGACAGACTGTCGTTGAGCTTCTCCGCGTAATCACCCTGAAGAGCGGTGAAAAGCTTCCGCTCCATCCGGCCCGGCAGATACGGGCAGGGTTGCGGCGCCGTGACGTAGAATTGCGGCGCAAGGGGCAGCGAGTGACGCATTTCGGAACTGTCCGGACTGTTTGAAAGAAAAACGTAACAACGAAACGCGCAGTCGCCAACCCCGAGGCGATCGTACAAGGGCGTGTTTGCAGAACATATGCGAGAAATTGCGGAAGATCGCCCAAGTCTCGGCGGCCGGCGTGGCGCGTGAACCTCTAAGGCGGCGGCCCTGCGAGAGGTCGGGGAGGCTTGTTCCCGTCGTCGGGACCCTAGTCCGCTAACTTCGACTCACATATCACGGCGCGTTCTTCGGCGTAGTTTCAAGCGCCTCTGCCATCCCATTCAGACGACCAGCCGCCCCTTGCCCCTCGACGACCAGCCATGTTTCGGACCATCCCGCGCAGCTTACTGACCTGCTTGGCAATGACCTGTGCCGCGCAGAGTTGTCGCGCATTACCGGCGATCGGCTTGGTGTCGTGCTTGCGTCTACCCGGTCGAGTGCCGACGTGATGCCGAAGTGTCAGCTTGCCAGGGCCGTCGCCGCGAACATGCCGAACCTTTCACAGTCCGCGAGTCTGCTGGCAACGCAAAAGGGCCACGGCGAACCGTGGCCCTTCTTGTCATGTTGCCCCCGCATTGGCGAGAAACGGCAGGCTCGTGTGGCGGGCCACCTGCAGGATCACCGGCGGGATCACGAGGCGCGGCGGTTCAGCGCCACGGTGCCCAGCGCCAGGTCGGTCAGCCCCTGCCCCCGCTCGGTGGCCAGCATGCAGACGATCGAGACGATCTGCAGCGGCGCTATCGAGACAGAAACCGTGTAGCCAAGAGTGTGCAGCAAGGCCTGCGGCAGGCCGAAGCGCTGACCCTGCCAGTCGCGGAACTCGATCGCCATGAGGCGCATGCCCCAGGTCGCCGAGCCGGTGGCCAGCGTTGCCACCCGGTAGCCGAAGCTCACCACCAGCCAGATGGCAAAGAAGATGAACACCCCCAGGAAGGCGGTGAACAGCAGGGCGATGAACACCAGCACGGCGACGATCATCGTGTCGATGACCCAAGCCATGCCACGCTTGAGCGCAACGCTTTCGTAGAAGGCGCGCTGATGCACCGGGTCGGGAAGCTGGGAATAGGTCGCGTTGGGGTACATGTCTCTCTCGCTCGGGCTGTCCGTCTCGGGCGGGTGCAGGTCTATGGGATCAGTGGGTCAGTTGGGGACGATGGCTGGCAAAGTCCAGTGCAAAGCCGGGGCAAAGTCCTCTGGCGCGGCGGAGCCATGGCCCGGCATGGGCCATGGCTGGTTGGAGATCGTGGCGATCAGGCCTCTTCGATCTCGCCCTTTTCACGCTCGTCGCGGGCCTTGCGGGCGCGCTCGTCCATGAACTGGTCGAACTCGGACTTGTCACGGGCTTCGCGCAGGCGCTGCAGGAAGTCCTCGAAGCTCTTCTGCTCGTCCTCGAGGCGGCGCAGCGTGTCGGCCTTGTAGGCGTCGAAGGCAACGTTGCCACTGGGGCGCATGGCGTTGAAGCCCTGCTGGAACGCGGCGTGACGGTGGCTGTGGCGATTGCGGCAGGACTTTCCGAACATGCGTTTGCTCCAGATCATGTAGGCCAGAAGGGCAAGCCCGATCGGCCAGAAGAAGATGAAACCGAGGATCATGGCGACGATCCACGCGGGTTTGCCCCGCTGGTCGAGCCAGAACTCGGCACGGCGCAGCCAGCCGGGGTTGGCGGGCTGGGTGTAGTGCTGCGAGGCGGCGGTCATGGGTCGTTTCCTTTCGGTTCGGGTGATGTGAATGCCTTTCACATTATCGAAGATCGGTATTCGACCCGCCCCCTTCAAGGGGTGATGTGAAGGGTTTTTACATTTTTCGCTCCGGGCCAGATGTCGCCGTATCCCCGGTCTTCCTGTCCCGGTCTGCATCCCCCTGTTGCTACAGGGGCTTCCCTGTTGACCCCGCGGACCCGGATGTACGTGCCTTGGCCGCTCAGCTTCCGCCGCATGGGGCCCTGGCGCACCAATCGTGATCTCTTCTCTGCCCTCCGGTGCTTCCCTCAGCCCAAATGTTCTGGCAATGTTCTCATCTATCCACCTACCCCGACTCCGCTGCCACCGTTCCCGGTTCTCTTGTCTGCCCACATGCGCCCCCTGCCCGCCAGCCCGCCTCTTGCCGAGGCCGACCCGCTCTCGCTCTGCCCCGCCCGGGTGCATGAGGCCGAGGGGCGTGCGCGGCGTGGCTTTGCGCTGTTTCAGGCCACGCGCCACGCGGGGCCACTGGTCTGGATCCTGCCGCGCCATGCGCCGCAGACGCCGCTGCTGCGCGGCCTGCCCGAGGGTGTGGGGGCGCGGCTGCACCTCGTGCGGACCCAGAGTGAAACCGATCTTCTGTGGACCGCCGAGGAGGCGCTGCGCTGCCCCGCCGTAGGGCTGGTCGTGGCCGAACCCGGAGAGCTGCTCTCGCTCACCGCCGGGCGGCGGCTGCAACTGGCGGCAGAAGCCGGCAAGACCACCGGGCTGATGCTTCTCCAGAGCGGACAGGGCAGCAATGCCGCCGAGACACGCTGGGCTTGTGAACAGCTGCCTTCCCCTGCGCCGGACTCGACTCTGCAGCAATGGGAGCTTATCAAGAACAAAAAGGGAACATTGAAACTCTGGACCGTGGATTGGCATGGCGAGACGTCTGCTTTCCATATGGTTTCCGCGGCTGGCGAGCGACACGAGCCTGCGGAAACGCCCCGTTGAGGGGCCGTTTGCTCTGACCCTGCGGTCGGGCAATTCCGATCACCTGCACTGTGTCTCCCCCTTGGCGCAGGCGCATGGGCTGGCGCGCGGCATGGCGCTGGCCGACGCCCGCGCCATCTGCCCCGATCTGGCCACCCGCCCCGCCGACCTGGCGCGCGAGGCAGCGGCGCTCTCGGGTCTGCGCCGCTGGGCCGGGCGCTATGCGCCGCTGGTGGCGCGCGACGGGTCCGACGGGCTGATCGCCGACATCACCGGGGTGCCGCATCTCTTCGGCGGCGAGGCCGCGCTGCGCGCCGATCTGCATGACCGGCTGGAGCGCACGGGGCTGGCAGCGCAGAGCGCCATCGCCGGCACCCGCGGCGCGGCCCATGCGCTGGCCCGCCACGGCGGCGGGGTGCTGCCCGAGGGCGCGCTGGCCGAGGGGCTCGGGCCACTGCCCGTCTCTGCTCTGCGCATCGACCACGACACCGCCGCCACGCTCTCCCGCGTCGGGCTGACCCGCATCGCCGATCTCGTGCACCTGCCCCGCGCGCCGCTGGCGAAACGCTTCGGCCAAGGTCTGGTCACCCGGCTCGATCAGGCGCTCGGCACCCGTCCCGAGCCGGTGGATGCCGAGCGCGAGGCACCGCATTTCGGCGTGCGCATGACCCTGCCCGAGCCCATCGGCCTGCAGGAGGACGTGATGGCAGGCCTCGCGCGGCTGCTCGAGCGGCTCTGCGCCCAGCTTACCCACCACCAGCACGGCGCGCGGCGGGTGCTCCTGGAACTGCGCCGGGTCGACCGCGAGACGGCGCATGTGCGGGTCGGCCTCGCCCGGCCCATGCGCGACCCCGCCCGAATTGCCGCGCTCTTCGAAAAGGGTGTGGCCGAGGTCGAGGCGGGCTTCGGCATCGATGCGCTGCGGCTCTGCGCCGAGGTGACGGAGAAGCTGCCTCCCGAGCAGCTTGGTCCCGGTGGCCCCAAGCTGCGCAGCGAGGACGCGATGGCGGACCTGATCTCGCGGCTCGGCAACCGGCTCGGCTTTGACGCCGTACAGCGCCTGCTGCCCGCCGACAGCACCATCCCCGAGCGCAGCTTCCTCATCGCCCCCGCCGCCTACAGCGAAGCCGAAGAGGCCCCGCCCCGGCGCGGCCCGCCGCGGCCGCAGATCCTCTTTCCGCCCGAGATGGTCAGCGGCGCGCGCGGCGCGCAGCCCGGCCATCCGCCCGCGCAGTTCCGCTGGCGCAACATGCGCTTTTCCACGCTGCGCGCGACGGGGCCCGAGCGCATCGCCCCCGAATGGTGGTTCGACGATCCCACCTGGCGGTCGGGGATCCGCGACTACTGGCGCATCGAGACGCGCGAGGGGCCGCGGCTCTGGCTGTTCCACACGCCGCAGGTGGCGGGCTGGGACGCGGGCGGCGCGCAGGACTGGTTCGTGCAGGGGGAATTCGCATGAGGGACCGACCATGACCCCCTATGCCGAGCTCTGCGTGACCAGCAACTTCACCTTCCTCACCGGGGCCTCGCACCCCGAGGAGCTGGTCACCCGTGCCGCCGAGCTGGGGCTCGAGGCCATCGCCATCACCGACCGCAACTCGGTGGCGGGGGTGGTGCGCGCCTTCTCGGCCCTGAAGGAGCTGGAGCGACTGCAGGGCGAGGCACGCGAGGCGGCAGAGGCGGCAGCGCGCGAGGCCCCGGCGATCCGGTCGCAGTCTCTGACCGATCCGTCGAGCCGCCAGCGCGTGGCGCAGGTGCCGCCCGGGGCCGCGCCGCTGCTGCCGCCCGAACGCCCGCTGCCCCGGCTCATCGCGGGGGCGCGGCTGGTGCTGTCCGACAGCCCGCTCGAGTGGCTCGCCCTGCCCTGCGACATCGCCGCCTGGGCGCGACTGACGCGGCTGCTGTCGCTGGGCAAGCGGCGGGCGGAGAAAGGCGCGTGTCACCTTACCCGCGCCGACCTGCATGCCGCCTGCGAGGGGATGATCCTCATCGCCCTGCCGCCCGACCCGCTGGAACCCGGGGCACCCCGCACCCCCCCCGACCCCGAGCTGCGCGAGATGCTCCGGCGCTGCCCCGGCCGCACCTATCTCGGGGCCGCGCCAGTCTACGACGGGCGCGACCAGATACGGCTCGACCACCTCGCCCGGCTGTCGCAGCAGACCGGCCTGCCGCTGGTGGCCCTCGGGGATGTGTTGATGCACCGCTCGGCCCGGCGTCCGCTGGCCGACGTACTGACCTGCCTGCGCGAGGGCTGCACCATCGACAATATCGGCAGCCGGCGGCTGACCAACGGCGAGCGGCGGCTGAAGTCCGGCGACGAGATGGCCCGGCTCTTCCACCGCTACCCCGCCGCCCTGCGCCGCACCACCGAGATCTCGGGTCGCTGCGCCTTCCGCCTCGACGAGCTGCGGTACCAGTACCCGGACGAGGCGCGGGACGGCGAGCCGGCGCAGGACCGGCTCGCCCGGCTCTCGCGCGAGGGGCTGCACTGGCGCTACCCCGCAGGCCCGCCGCCGAAGATCGTGCACCGGGTGGAAAAGGAACTGCGGCTGATCGGCGAGATGGGCTACGCCTCATATTTCCTGACGGTCTACGACATCGTCGCCTTTGCCCGCTCGCGCGGCATCCTGTGCCAGGGGCGCGGCTCGGCGGCCAACTCGGTGGTCTGCTACCTGCTCGGCGTCACCGAGGTGCCGCCCGAGAGCATCACGCTGATCTTCGAGCGCTTCATCTCCAAGGAACGCGGCGAGCCGCCTGACATCGATGTCGATTTCGAGCATGAGCGCCGCGAGGAGGTGATCCAGTGGATCTACGAGCGCTACGGCCGCGAACGCGCCGGGCTCACCGCCACGGTGATCCACTTCCGCTCGCGCGCGGCGATCCGCGAGGTCGGCAAGGTGATGGGGCTGAGCCAGGACGTGATCGCCCGGCTCTCCGGGCAGATCTGGGGCTGGTCGTCGAGCGCCCCCGACGAGGACCGGATGCGCGACGCCGGGATCGACCCGACCGACGACCGGGTGCTGATGACCGCCAAGCTGATCGAGGAGATCATCGGTTTCCCGAGGCACCTGTCGCAGCACGTGGGTGGCTTCGTCATCACCCAGGGGCGGCTCGACGAGCTCTGCCCGATCGAGAACGCCGCGATGGACGACCGCACGGTGATCGAATGGGACAAGGACGACATCGACGCGCTGGGGCTTTTGAAGGTCGACATCCTCGCGCTGGGGATGCTGACCTGCATCCGCAAGGCGTTCTCGCTGCTGGTCGAGCACCGAGGCCAGCAGCTGACGCTGGCCAATGTCCCTGCCGAAGACCCAAAGGTCTACGACATGCTCTGCCGTGCCGATGCCATCGGGGTGTTTCAGGTGGAAAGCCGGGCGCAGCTGAACTTCCTGCCGCGGATGCTGCCGCGACGGTTCTACGATCTGGTGTGCGAGGTCGCCATCGTGCGCCCCGGCCCCATTCAGGGCGGCATGGTGCATCCCTTCATCAACCGCCGTCAGGGCAAGGAGCCGGTCGAAGACCTTGGCCCGGCGATGATGGAAGTGCTGGGCCGCACCTACGGCGTGCCGCTGTTTCAGGAGCAGGCGATGCAGATCGCCGTGGTCGCCGCCGGCTTCACCCCCGCCGAGGCCGACCGGCTGCGCCGCAGCCTCGCCACCTTCAAGCGCATGGGCACCATCGGGGCCTTCCGCGACCGCTTCGTTTCCGGGATGCTGGCGCGCGGCTATGCGGCGGATTTCGCCGAGCGCTGCTTTGCCCAGATCGAGGGCTTCGGCAGCTACGGCTTTCCCGAGAGCCACGCCGCCAGCTTCGCCCGGCTGGTCTATATCTCGGCCTGGCTGAAGCGGCACCACCAGGCGATCTTCACCTGTGCGCTGCTCAACGCCCAGCCCATGGGCTTTTACGCCCCCGCCCAGCTGGTGCGCGACGCGCGCGAGCACGGGGTCGAAGTGCGCCCGGTCTCTGTGAACCACTCCGACTGGGACAACACGCTCGAGCCGCGCCCCGATGGCAGCCTCGCCCTGCGGCTCGGCTTCCGCCAGATCAAGGGGCTCCGCGAAGAAGATGCCGCCTGGATCGTCGCGGCGCGTGGCAACGGCTATCCCGACGTCGAAAGCCTCTGGCGCCGCGCCGGGGTGAAGCCCGCGACGCTGGAGCGGCTGGCCGAGGGCGACGGCTTCGCCGCGCTCGGCCTCACCCGGCGCGACGCGCTCTGGGCCGCCAAGGCGCTGCAGGCGCCGAAGCCGCTGCCGCTCTTCGGGGGCGATGGCGAAGGTGGCATGGAGCCCGACGTGATCCTGCCCGCCATGACGCTCGGGCAGGAGGTGGTCGAGGATTACCTCTCGCTGCGCCTGAGCCTACGTGCCCACCCCATGGAACTGCTGCGCCCGCGCCTGCCCGAGAGCCTGCCGCACGTGCAGCTGGACAAGGTGCCCCATCGCCACCGCATCACCGTGACCGGGCTGGTGATCACCCGCCAGCGCCCCGGCACCGCCTCGGGGGTGATCTTCCTGACGCTGGAGGACGAGACCGGCACCTCCAACGTGGTGGTCTGGACGAAGATCTACGAGACCTTCCGCAAGGCGGTGATCGCGGGACGACTGCTGCGCGTCACCGGGCGGCTGGAACGCGAGGGCGTGGTGACCCATCTCATCGCCGAGACGGTCGAGGATCTGTCGGAGTTGCTCTTCGATCTCGGCGGGCCGGTGCCGATCCTCGGGCCGATCGAGGCCAACGACGGCCGCGCCGACGAGACCCGCCGCCCGGCCGGCGGCAGCAGACGCGGCACCGCTGCCCGCCACCCCCGGGAGCAGGCAAAAAAGCTGTTTCCAAGTCGGGACTTCCACTGAAAAGTTCAACCTTAACGCGAAAACGCAGCCAAGCCGTATCGTAGCTGAACCAAATTACACCGTCACAAATTCAACCGTTGCGAAAACACCGGCACTTCACGTAAATTAACAATCCGTAAACCTGCCGCCCCAAGGCCACGGACCCCGCAATGCTCATCGCAAAAACCGATCTCGAAGCGACCGCCCTTTCGACGGTCATGGGCTATCTTGCGCAGCGCACCACCGTCTGCGCCAAGGTGCTGGACCGCGATGGCAAGGTGATCGCGGTCAACAAGCGTGGGCTGGAATTGCTCAATACCGACGCCGACACGATCTGCGGCCAGGTCTGGACCGGATTCTGGGACGGGGCAGAACGGGTGAAGGCAGAGGCCGCGCTGGCCACCGCCTTCGGCGGCAAGCCTTCGAGTTTTGTCGGCAGCTTCACGAGCGAGACCGGCAACCAGAGCGAGTGGGAAGTGGAGATCGTGCCTCTGGACTGGGCAGAGGGTGAGGTCGCCCGGGTGCTCGCCCTCTCCTCTTTCATGTCAGGCACCGCGCCCGACAAAAAACACACGCGCGAGGCTTTCGAGGACCGGGATATGCTGAGTTCTCTGAGCGAGCTGTTCCACACGCTGACCAACCTGACCGCTGTTTCGACCAGTGCTGCCAACATCCTGCGCCGCGGCGTCGACCAGGAGCGCGCCGACGCGCTGGCCGAAGCGCTGAGCGAAGCCGGTGAGCGAGCCGCGCAGGCGGTCGAATGCCTGCGCGAACAGATCGACGGCAGCAAGGACGGCGAGCAGACCGCCTGAGCAGCCCACCTGCGCCTCCCATCTTCAAACTCTCGAGTCTCGATGCCTACCCCGCCAGCCTGCGCCGCGGCTCAGCCCCGATCTCGCGCGCCCAGCCGTCCGACGGCCTTCGACAGCGTTTCGATGGTGAAAGGCTTGCTGGTCATCGGCGCGCTGGGGAAACGCGACAGCCAGTCGGACTGGCCGGCATAACCGCTCGCCAGCACGAAGGGCACACCGCGCCGCGCCAGCATTTCCGCAACCGGCAGGCTGGTTTCCGAGCCGAGGTTCACGTCGAGCACCGCCACCGAGACCGGGTGCGCGTCGATGATCCGCAGCGCCTCTGCCACCGAGGAAGCGGTGTGCACGGTCTCGGCCCCGAGGTCCGACAGGATGTCAGCGGCATCCATGGCGATGATCATGTTGTCCTCGACCACCAGCGCCACGCCCGAGATCCCCTTGCTTAGGGAAGCGCCGTCCTGCGGCGCAGGTGCAGCGGAAGGCACCGTATCCGGCGCGTCGCTCACGTAGCGTTCGGGCAGAAGGAACTCGGCCCGCAGGCCGGTCAGCTCGAAGTGCACATCCGCCTTGCCCTTCAACTCGAAGGGAATCGACTTCTCGATGATCGTGGTGCCAAAGCCCCGCCGCTCGGGTGCCCGCACCGCCGGACCACCGCTCTCGGCCCAACCGATGCGGACGATCCCGTCCGGCAGCTTTTCGACCGCCACCTCGACCCGGCCTGCAGGCACCGACAGCGCGCCGTATTTGACCGAGTTGGTCACCAGTTCGTGCAGCACCAGCGCCATGGTGGAAAAGGCATCGGGCGCAAGCAGCACGGGCGCGCCGGTGATCGCGACGCGGTGTTCCTCACCGGCGATATAGGCCCCCAATTCGACGGCCAGCAGCTCGCGCAGCGCCACCGGATGCCACTCGGTCGAGGTCAGCTGGTCATGCGCCTGCGCCAGCGCGTGGATGCGCCCGTCGACCGCCGCGGTGAACTCCTCGATGGTATGCGCCGACTGTCGCGACTGACCCACCAGCGAGCGGATCAACCCGAGCACGTTGCGCACCCGGTGATTGAGCTCGGCGATCAGCAGCTCCTGCTGGTCCTGCGCCCGCTTGCGCTCGGCATTGACCTCGTCCGAGAGCTTGAGCACCACCTCGAGCAGGGTCACGCGGATCGCCTCGGCGGCCTTCAGAACGGTTGGCGACCAGCTCTCCGAGCGGCCCGCAACGTCCTGCTTCCAAAGCTCGAAGCTCTTGCGCGGGGTCAGTCGCGTGCCCAGCGGGCCGACCTCGACCGGCTTGTTGGGGTTGCCCGCCCAGTTGACCTGCCGCACGACTTCCGAGCGGAAGAGCACGATGTAATCGCGCGGCGTGCGCGACACGGGGATTGCCAGGATGCCCGCGCAGTCGGCCTTCAGCGCCTCCATCGAGGGCAGGCGCGCGACGAGGCTGTCCGTGGCATAGACCCGGCTCGCGGCGGCGGTGTTGAGAAAGCGCGCGATGGTCTGGAACTGCTCCTTGGAGGGGGTCTGTCCCTGGGCGACGTAGTCACCATCGGAATAGAGAGCGATGCCGTCATGCGGGATCACCTTCTGAATCTCGCGGGCGATGCTGGGCAGGCTGGCGGCCAGCCCCTCGCCGGAACTCATCTGCATCATCAGGCGGTCATGCAGACGCTGCGCACGGCCAACGGTGTCGCTGGTAGATCTCGCCTCCTGCCTCTCGAGCTCGTAGGCGAAGAACTGCGCCAGCAGCTCCACGGCGGTGCGTCTCTGGTAGTCGACGTGCAGCGGCTCGCGATGATGGCAGGCAAAGAGCCCCCAGAGCTCGCCCCGGATGACGATGGACACAGACATCGACGCCCGCACCTTCATGTTGCGCAGGTATTCGAGGTGGATCGGCGAGACGGCGCGCGACATGGCCAGCGAGAGATCGAGCGGCTGGCCCTCGGGACTCTGCGGCGGCACGATCGGCGAGACATCGTCGTCAACGTCGGCGATCAGCCGCAGCAGGCTGCGCTTGTAGAGCGCCCGCGCCTGCCGCGGGATGTCGGAGGCCGGGAAATGCAGTCCGAGATAGGTTTCCGCATCCCCTCCGTCCTTGGCCTCGGCGATGACCGTGCCATCGCCCTCGGGACCAAACTGATAGACCATCACCCGATCGAACCCCGTGAGCGCCCGCAGTTGCCGGGCGGCCTCTTCCGACGCCCCTGCCAGATCGTTCTGCGAGGACACCCGCCGCAACATGGGGGTCACCAGCGCCAGCTCGTCCTGCTCGGCGACGCGGACCTTGGGTTCGAACTCGAAAATGAAGCTCGAACCGGACTGATGCGCACTGATGTCGAACAGCCGCCCGTCGCCGAAGACGTCGTAGCCGAACAGCCGCGCCACGGCGTTCTCGTGACTGGTGCCGCCCAGCTTCTCGCGCAGTTCCTCCACTGTTTCGCGCGGCATGACCTCGCTGAAGCTCCGCCCGGTCAGGTCTTCGGCCTGAAGGCCAAGAAGCGTTCCGGCGTTTTGCGAGACGTGCTGCACGATCCAATCGGCCGAGATCGCGACCAGCGCCGCGAAGCTCTGCACGTTGCCGAGCAGATGAATGGGTTCGCGGTCGCAATTGGTGAGATCGACTGGCGTATCGGTCGAAATGAAGGAATCGTTCATGGGGCTCCGTCGACGGGCGCGCTCAGAACCGCCCGCGTTTCGTGTTCGAAAATGGAAAAGGCGCGAATGGCATCGCGCAGAACGCGGCGCGATTCCGCACTATCGTCTGGCTGTGCGCCAAGCCGCAGGCAGAAGGCGCGCCAGGCGACACGATCCCCGGTCAGCGCGAAAAATCCCCGGGTGGGCGGTTCGGGCAGCGTCCGGCGCAGCACCGCGGTGCCAAGCTGCGAGCCCAGCAACAGGTAGGCCACGGCGTCGCCGTGCAGAGGCAGGTCAAGCCCCGGCCCCGGCAAAGGCTGCGGCCCCAAGTCCTCGTCCAGTGCTTTGAGCGTATCTCTCAGGGCCGTCGCGGCCTCGGCCGCGTCCCAGCCGCAGGCTGCCCCAAGCCGCGTGAACCCGCGCCTCTGCACCTCGCAGAAAGCACGACGATCATCCGAGCTTGTGAGATCGAGCCGGGAAAGCTGGGCGTCGAGACGGCGATGCGGGCCCGCGGTCGCGCTGCGGAGGGCATCCCTCAGATTGCAGTCCCGGAGCAGATCCGGGGCGTCCACGAAGTCCTTCACACTGCCTGTCCCTGTTGTTTTATTTTATGCCGACCACCTTCAACTCCCCGCCGGCCCATTGGTTCCGTCGTTCGGGAAATTTTCCTGTTGCCTTGTGACGCGTCCTGCTGTCGCTTGCGGTCGGACTGCAGATGCCGGAGGACATAATGCTGAAGACCATCAATCCCCTGCTGACCGGAGAGCTGCTCGCCATTCTCCGCGACATGGGCCACGGCGACGAGATCGTGCTTGTCGATGCAAATTTCCCCGCCGCGCGCGTTGCGCAGCGGCTGGTGCGCTTGCCGGGTATCGGCATCGACCGCGCCGCCGAGGCGGTACTGTCGCTCTTTCCCCTCGACGATTTCGTCGAAACGCCCGCTGCGGTCATGGCCTGCCCGGACGGACGGCCTGAAATCTTCGATGTCTTCGACCAGCTGCTCGTCACCGCCAACGAGGGCCCGGTGCAGGTTCAGCAGGTCGACCGTTTCGATTTCTACGAGCGGACGAAGCAGGCCTATGCGGTGGTCGCCACGGGCGAGCGGCGGCTCTACGCCAATCTCATCCTGAAGAAGGGCGTGCTGCGCGACGACGCCTGACGAGGCCCCCTCCCGCCCCTGCTTTGCGGCGGGCGCAGGCGCCTCCAGCGCCTGACCGCCTCAACGTGCTGACGCTGCGCACCGCCGGAAAACAATGGCCTTCCTGCGGCGCTTCGCCCTAGAAAGGCGCAAGAAATCCCGTGGAGGTTCCATGCATTACGGCGACACACGCCCCGATATCCTGACGTTCGACCCCTTCAAGGCGATCATCGCGCCGCGCCCGATCGGCTGGATCGGCACGCGCAATGCGGAAGGGGTGCCCAACCTCGGCCCCTATTCCTTCTTCAACGCCATCGGCAACAGCCCGCATATGATCTGCTTCACCTCGGACGGGCTGAAACACTCGGTGGTCAACGCCCGCGACCGGGGTGAGTTCACCTTCTCCCTGGCCACCGAGGCGCTGGCGCAGGCGATGAACGTCTCGTCCGAGGCGATGCCCGACGGCGCCAACGAGTTCGACAAGGCCGGGCTCACCCTCGGCACCAGCATCGAGACCGATGCGCCTTTCGTGGCTGAAAGCCCCGCTGCGCTGGAATGCGTGACACTTTCGGTGACCGAACTGACCGACCGCACTGGCTCGCCGATCAATCGCTTCATGGTCATCGGTCAAGTCGTTCAGACCCACATCCGCGACGAGTACATCACCGGGGGCCGCTTCGACACGGTGAAGGCGCGCCCGATCTCGCGCATGGGATATCGCGACTACGCCACCGTGACCGAGGCCTGGGAGCTGATCCGGCCCGACGACTGAGCCGGCGGAGGGGGGAGATGGTCGAGACCGGAAGCACGCTGCGCGACTGGCAGCCCGAACTGCGCAGCCTGCGCTACTTCCTCTGCGTCGCGGAGGAAAAGAACATGACCCGCGCCTCCGAGCGGCTGCGCATCGCGCAACCCGCGCTCAGCCGGCAGATCGCCCGGCTCGAAAGCGACCTGGGGCTGAAGGTGTTCAACCGCACCGCGCGCGGGATGGAACTGACCGAGGCGGGCGAGATCCTGCAGCGCCGCGCCTATGCGATCATGGCGCAGATCGCGCAGGCCCATCACGATGTCACCGCCCATGCCGAACGGCCGCAGGGCGTGGTGGTGGTGGGCATGCCCCCAACGCCGGGCGAGTTCATCACGCCGCCGCTGCTGGCGCGGGTAAAGGCCGAATACCCCGAGATCGAGCTGCGCTTCGTCGAGGGCTTCTCCAATGCGCTCGAGCACAAGCTCTCGCAGGGCGAGATCGGCCTCGCGGTCATGCATGACGCGCCCTTGCAGGACGACATCGTCACCACCGAGTTGCTGGTCGAGCATCTCAACGTGATCGGCCCCTGCGGCTCGTTCGACAAGGACAGCTACACGCTGGCGGAGGCCGCGGCGATGCCGCTGATCATGCCGAGCCGCCCGAACTTCCTGCGCATTCTGGTGGACAAGCACGCCGACGAAGTCGGCGCCGAGCTGAATATCGTGCAGCGCGTCGATGGGGTGTGGCACCTGAAATCTCTGGTCCGCCACGGCCACGGCTTCACGATCCTGACCTATGGCGGGGTGCTCTCGGAGGTGCAGAACGGCACGCTCGAAGCCCGGCCCATCGTGCAGCCACAGATGGCCTGGACGCTCTGTACCGCGACCAAGGCCGACCAGCGCGGCAAGAAGGCAATCCAGGTGGTCGAAGGGCTGGTGCGCGACATCGTGGGAGAGCTGGTCGCATCGGGTGTCTGGCGTTGAGCAATACCTAAAAGGTATCGAAGCGATCATATAACAGTATTTGAATCATGCCTCGAGATCACCGAGGATCACCTGCGACGGGCCTGGAGGATGGCCCGCAATCTTGGGAGGACTCATGTCTCTGAACGCAATTCTGCGGTCGTCGGCGCTTGCGCTTGTGACGGCCACCGGCCTCGCGTCCGTCGCGCAGGCCGACACCTACAAGTGGATCACCTTCAAGCCGCAGGGCGCAGGGGATGCACAGGCGATCACCACGCAGTGGCTCGTCGACCAGTTCGCCGAGCGCACCGGCGGCAAGCACAGCATCGAGGTCTTCTGGGGCGGCTCGGTCGCCAAGACCCGCGAAATCCCCGAGGCGCTGGCCGCCGGCGTCGGCGACTTCGGCGATATCATCACCCCGTATTTCCCCGATCTCATGCCGCTCAACAACGCTGTGGGCTTCTTCATCCCGCAGCCGATGAACACGCTCGAAGTCGGGCAGTTCATGGAAGAGATGCACGCCACCTACCCGCAGTTCGGCGAGGAACTGGCGAGCCAGAACATCCACGCCTTCGGCTTCCGCCCGCTCGAGGACTACGGCCTGCTCTGCACCAAGCCGGTGAAGAGCGCCGCCGACATGAAGGGCCTGCGCATCCGCTCCTACGGCTTTGCCTATCCCAAGCTGATCGAGGCGCTCGGCGCTTCGCCGGTGTCGATCGCCACCTCGGAGGCCTACGAGGCCCTGCAGCGTTCGATCATCGACTGCACCCCGATCGGCCCCGCCCTGGCGCGCGGCTGGAAGTATGACGAGGTTGCCAAGTACTACATCGAAGTGCCGCTCGGCGCCTCCTTCGGCCACCTGCTGGCGATGAACCTCGACAGCTACAACGGGATGGACGACGAGACCAAGGCCGTCGTCGATCAGCTCGGCAAGGACTACCTCGTGGAGTATGCCCGCGTGGTGGACGAGGACGCCGCCCGCGTGCGCGAGCTGTGGAAGGGCGATCTGGGCGTCGAGGTGATCCCCTTCCCGAAGGAGGAACTGCTCGGCGTTCTCGAAGATGCCGGAGTTCAGGAAGTGCGCCAGGAGTGGATCGACAAGGCAAACGCGCTCGGCGTTCCGGCTGAAGAGATCGCCAAGAACTTCGGCTTCGACACACCGTCCTGACCCGGACGTGACCGGTCCCGCGCCACAGCGTACCCCCGGCGCGGGACCTCCCCCTCGCGAGAGTCCCTGAGATGCAAACGCTAGAAACCCTGCGCCGTCGCTACGGCGCACTCCTGTCGCTGTGCGGCACAGCCGCCGGCGTGCTGATCTTCGCGGTCATGCTGCTGGTCGTTGCCAACGTGATCATGCGCTACGCCTTCAACCAGCCGGTCACCGGCACGCTGGAGCTGACGGAAAGCGCGCTGCCACTGATCATCTTCCTGTCGCTGGCACTGACCCAGATGCACGGCGGTCACATCAAGGTGGTCCTGCTGACCCAGCGCCTGCCGAAAGGCCTCGCGCGGGCGGCCAAGGTGCTGGCGATGCTGGCGGGCTTCGTGCTCTTCGCCTGGGCTGCCTACGCGGGCTGGCTGATGGCGGCCAAGAGCTTCGCCATCGGCGAGCTCGAACGCGGATCGATCCGCTTCCCGATCTGGCCGATCAAATTCGCGATCTGCTTCGGCCTTGGCCTGCTGGCGATCCAGTACCTGCTCGACGGGATCTGGGTGGCGCTCGGCGGAACTCTCGACGACGACTCTGATGAGGTGATGGAATGAGCTCGCTCCTGATTGGCGGGATTGGTGTGGCCGCGCTGTTCGGCGGCATCCTGCTGGGCATCAACGTGATGGTGGTGCTGGGCCTCGTGGGCGCTTTCGGCCTTGCCTCGCTCGTCGGCTTCAAGGCCGCGACGGCGATCCTCGGCACCGTCTTCTTCGACACAACCCACAGCTTCCACTTCTCGGTCATCCCGCTGTTCCTGCTCATGGGCTTCTTCGCCATGCGCGCAGGCCTCGGCGAGGACCTCTTCGAAGCCACCACCAAGTGGCTCGGCAACCTGCGCGGCGGCCTCGCGATCTCGACGACGCTCGGCGCTGCGGCTTTCGGCGCGGCCTCCGGCTCCTCGGTGGGCACGGCGACCGTCTTCACCAAGCTGGCGCTGCCGCAGATGCTCGACCGGGGTTACGATAAGAGCCTCGCCTCGGCCTCGATCGCCATCGCGGGCACATTGGCGGTGATGATCCCGCCCTCGGCGCTGGTGGTGGTCTACGGCATCCTCACCGACAGCTCGATCGGCGCGCTGCTGATCGCTGGCTTCATCCCCGGCATCGTGTTTGCGCTGGTGCTCTGCCTCGCCATCTGGCTGACGGTGCTGCGCAACCCGTCGCTGGCACCGCAGGAGAGCTACAGCTTCACCCTGCGCGAAAAATTCGCCTCTCTGAAGCTGGCCGGTCCGCTGGTGCTGATCATCCTGCTGATCGTCGTGGGCCTCTACGTCGGCATCTTCACCCCGACCGAGGCGGGCGGCATCGGGGCCTTCGCCACCTTCCTGTTGGCGATCATCCGGCACCGGGGGATCAAGGGCGTGGAGCTGCGCAAGACGCTGCTCGAGACCATCCAGACCTCGGCGATGATCTTCGGCATCCTGATCTGCGCGCTGGTCTTCTCGAAGTTCCTTGCGCTCTCGGGCGTGGCGAACGCGGTGGGCGGCTACCTGACCGGGCTCGACGTGAACCGCTGGGTGATCGTGCTGCTGGTCTCGCTAATCTACCTCGCGCTGGGGATGATGATGGACGCGCCCGCGCTGCTGGCCATCACCCTGCCGATCACCCACCCGGTGATGATGAACCTCGGATTCGATCCGATCTGGTTCGGCATCTTCGTGGTGCTGCTGGTCGAGATTGGCGCGGTGACACCGCCGGTGGGGATCAACTGCTTCGTGGTGCAATCGGCCTCGAACGGGCGGGTGTCGCTGGAGCAGGTGTTCAAGGGGCTGCTGCCCTTCGTGCTGGCGGGCTTTGCCATGCTGATCCTGCTGTGCCTGATCCCGCAGATCGCCCTCTTCCTGCCGGAGACGATGCTATGAGCATGACCCTCGACAAACCCCTCGCGCTCCGCGGCGCGGGGGACGGCGGCCGCGCGATCCTGCGCACGACGCTGACCTCCCCCTACGGCCGCAAGGTGCGCATGGCGGCGCAGGTGCTGGGGCTTTCGGACCGGATCGAACTGATCCCCGCCGACACCCGCGATCCCTCGGACGACCTGCGCGAGCAGAACCCGCTGGGCAAGATGCCCTGCCTGATGACCGACGGCGAGACGCTCTACGACAGCAGGGTGATCCTCGAGTTCCTCGACAGCCTCGCCGAGGGGCGCGGCATCCTCCCGCGTGACGGTCGCGAACGGTTTCACTGCCTGACGCAGGCCTGCCTCGCGGACGGGGTGACCGATGCGGCGCTGTTGATGGTCTACGAGGGCCGTTTCCGCGGAGCCGAGAAGATCTCGGAGGAGTGGCTGGCCCACCAGCGCGGCAAGGTCGAGCGGGGGCTTTCGGCGCTCGCCGCCCAGCCCCCGGACCCTGCCCGCACCGACGCGGCGGCGATCTCGCTGGCCTGCACACTCGGCTATCTCGACTGGCGCGCGCCCGTCACCTGGCGTGACCGCTGGCCGGAGCTCGTGACCTGGCTCGACCGCTTCAGCACCGTCGAACCCGCATTCAAGGCCACGGAGGCCCCGACATGACCGACTGGCCGAAGCAGCGCCTCGCCGCCCCGGACCCCGAGACCTATACCGACCGCCAGCGCGAGATCCACGAGGCCATCGCCTCTGGCCCGCGCGGCGGGGTGCGCGGACCGCTCGCCGTGTGGCTGCACCGCCCGGAACTTGCCGCCAAGGCGCAGGAGCTGGGGCGCTACTGCCGCTATGACAGCGCGCTCGAGCCGCGGCTGAGCGAGCTGGCGATCCTCACCATGGCCCGACACTGGAGCGCCGAATACGAGTGGTTCGCGCATAAGCCGCCGGCACTGAAGGCTGGTCTCTCCCCGGAGTTGGTCGAGGCTCTGCGCACCGGGGCCGAACCGCCCTACGCCGATGCCGAAGAGCGCGTAACCCACTTCGTCGCCATCTCCGTGCTGACCACCAACACCGTGCCCGATGCGCTTTATGCCGAGGCCGAAGCGGTGCTGGGCACCCAGCGGCTCGTCGATCTGGTGGGGGTCATCGGCTACTACACGCTGATCTCCGCCACACTCAACGTGTTCCGCATCTCCCCGCCTCAGGACGCGCCGAAGGAGCTGACATGAACGACGCCCCCATCACATGGAACCCTGACCGCAGCGCGCCCACGCTGGCCCTGCCCAAGGGTGCCACCGACTGTCACGTGCATGTCTTCGGTCCGACCTCGCGCTTCCCCTACGCGCCCGAGAGCGGCTTCAAGCCCGGCGATGCGCCCAAGGAAGAGCTTTTCGCGCTGCATGACATGCTGGGCATCGACCGCTGCGTGATCGTCCAGTCCGGCTGCCACGGCCATGACAACTCGGTGGTGGCCGACGCCATGGCGGCGCGTCCGGGGCGCTACCTCGGCATCGCGCTGGCCTCGCCCGAGATCTCGGAAGCGCAGATCACCGAGCTGCACGTGCAGGGCTTCCGCGGAGTACGCTTCAACTACATGTCCCACCTCGCACCCGGAGCCACCCACGACCAGCTGCGCGCGCTCGCGCCGCGGCTGGCACGGCACGGCTGGCAGCTGCTGATCCACATGGAGGCCAAGCTCATCGCCGAGCTCGCGCCGGTGCTGGCCGACCTGCCGTGCCCGGTGGTGATCGACCACATGGGCCGGATCGATGCCAGCCTCGGGATGGATCAGGCACCGTTTCAGGATCTCATCCGGCTGGGCGAGAAGGCGCACATCTGGCTCAAGGTCTCGGGATCCGAGCGCTGCTCGGTCGAGGAGCCGCCCTATGCCGACGCCACGCCCTTTGCCGCTAAGCTGGTCGCGCTTTACCCCGAGCGCACGATCTGGGGCACCGACTGGCCGCATCCGAACTTCCGCGCCGCGCCGCCGGACGATGGCGTGCTGGTCGACACGCTGAAGGTGATCGCCCCCACCGAAGACGCGCTCAAACGCCTGCTCGTGGACAACCCCGCGCGGCTCTACGATTTCGGAGACGTCGCATGACCCGGCGTCTCGAAAGCAAGGTCGCCATCGTCACCGGCGCAGGCTGCGTCGGGCCGGGCTGGGGCAACGGCCGCGCCGCCTGTGTGCGCTTCGCAGAAGAAGGCGCCAAGATCTTCGCGGTCGACCTGCGCGCCGACACGATGGAAGAGACCCTGACCCGCACCCGCGAGGCGGGCGGCGAGGTGGAACCCTACCTCTGTGACGTGACCGACCGCGCCAGCGTCGAGGCCATGGTGGCGGCCTGCATCGCCCGCTTCGGCAGGGTCGACATTCTGGTCAACAACGTCGGCGGCTCGTTCAAGGGGGGCGCGGCGCAGCTTTCCGAGGAAGACTGGGACCGGCAGATGGACTTCAACCTGAAGTCCGTCTTCCTGACCTGCAAGTCGGTGCTGCCCCACATGGAGGCGCAGGGCTCGGGCGCGATCGTCAACACCTCCTCGACCTCGGGCACCCGCTGGACCGGCGCGGCGCAGGTGGCCTATGCCTCGTCGAAGGCAGCCGTGATCCAGTTCGGCAAGGTCACGGCGGTCGAATACGCGGCCAAGGGCGTGCGGGTGAACACCGTGGTGCCGGGGCAGCTGCACACGCCGATGGTCGAGGCGCGGCTGGCGGGCCAGCGCGCCGGCGGCGACGTCGATGCGCTGCTGGCGCAGCGGCTGGCGCGGATCCCTATGGGCTGGATGGGAGACGGGCGCGACACGGCAAACGCGGCGCTCTTTCTCGCGTCGGACGAAGCGCGCTTCATCACCGGCACCGAGATCGTCGTCGACGGTGGCATGTCGGTGCGCTGCGACTGATGGGAGGTGCGCTCGAACGGCTGCGGGTGATCGACACCACCCATGTGCTGGCGGGCCCCTTCGCGGCCTACCAGCTTGGCGTTCTGGGCGCGGATGTCATCAAGATCGAGGATCCGAACGATCCCGATCAGGCCCGCATGCAGGGAAGCGACCCGGCACTGACCGATGCCGGTATGGGCACGGCCTTTCTGGCGCAGGGGTCCAACAAGCGCTGCATGGCGCTGGACCTGAAAACACCGGAAGGACGCGACGCACTTCTGGCGCTCGTCGAGGCGGCCGACGTCTTTGTCGAGAACTACCGCCCCGGCGCCTTCGAGGCGCTGGGGCTCGGATATGACGCACTCTCCGCGCGCAATCCGGGGCTGGTCTACTGCTCGATCTCGGCCTTCGGCGCCACCGGGCCGCGCCGCGCGCAAACCGGCTACGACAACGTCATCCAGGCCTTCTGCGGCATGATGGCGATGACCGGCACCGGGGACAGCGGCCCGCTCAAATGCGGCGCGCCGGTAATCGACTATGCCACGGGCACCACCGCCGCCTTCGCCATATCCGCCGCGCTTCTGCACCGCGCGCGAACCGGGCGCGGCCAGCACGTGGACGTCTCGATGCTCGACGTGGCGCTGATGCTGATGAGCGCGCCGCTCACCGGCTACCTGTGGAACGGCGCGCATCCGCAGCCTATGGGCAACGACTTCTTCTTCGCCACGCTCGGCTGCTACGACACGGCGGACGAGCCGCTGATGATCGCCGCCTCGAACCTTGCGCAGCAGGAGCGGCTGTGGCGTCTGCTCGGCCACCCCGAGATGATCCAGAGCGCGAACAACGCCCGGATCGCGGCGCATGCTGCAGAAAAGTCCTTGCTGGCCGAGATCTTTGCCACCCGCCCCGCCGCCGCGTGGGAGGAGACCCTGCTCGCCGCTCGCATCCCCGCCGCGCGGGTGCGGCGGCTGGAAGAGGCGCTGGCCGACCCGCAGATCGCGGCGCGCGGCGTGCTCGGCACGCATGAAGGCTGGGGGACGCAGGGTCAGCGGCTACGGGTTCCGCTGGCCGGGTTCACGCTCTCGGAGACGCCGCCCGAGCTGCGCAGCGCGCCGCAATCCGTCGGCGCGCAGGACGGGGACAGGCGCTGGCGCGACTAAGCCGAGGCGGGTCCGAAATCCCTCAGAATATCCCGATGCGCTGCGCCAGCCGCTTCCAGTCACGCATCCGCGCATCCATGTCCCGCCCGGTGGCGTTCGCCGTGGCATGGATCAGCAGGCTTGTCGCTGCGGTGAGCCCCAGCAAGGACTCGAGGAACAGACCGGTCTTCGACGGCGTGTTGATCACCGCGTCGGTCACCTCATGCGCCCAATGGCAATATTCGTCGGTGATCACCACCACGTCGCGCCCCTGCTCGCGCGCCATGCGCGCCAGCGTCTCGCATTCGGCGGCATAGGGGATGACGTCGATGATCAGCAGGCAGCTGCCCCCTGCTGCCGGCGGATCGAGCCATTCCGACAGCATGCTGTCATGCCCCGACAGAAAGCGCACGCGCGGGCGCGCCAGCGCCAGCCGCCGCGCCGTGTCCTCGGCCAGTCCGCGCACGGTCTGGAAGCCGGTGACGTAGACCTCCTCGGCCTCACCGAGATAGCGTTCGGCGGCCTGGAAGGCGGGGGTGTTGATCTTGGCATAGACGGTGCTGACCGCGCGCAGCTCGGCGGTCATCTGCTCCTGCCAGTCGCTCGGCAGCTCGGCGCTGTCATCGGCAAGGCTCTCGCCGGTGACCGAATAGCGGTGCCGCATCATCGCCTTGAATTCCTTCATCCCGGCGCAGCCGAAGCGGCGCAGCATCCGGCCGACGGTGATTTCGGCCACCCCCGCTTTCTGCGCGATGGACTTGCCGGTCTCGAAGGAAATCGAGTTGAGGTTGAGCAGGAAGTACTGCGCGACCTTTGCCTCCTGCTTGGGCAGTGCGGCCATGCCTTCCTCGACTCTGCTCACAAAATCATCGATCGGCGCCTCGGCATAGGATGCAAACCCGTGTGACATGGCAGATCTCCCAATGACAGAAAACTAACATTTGACGAAAAAGACAGTATCGAACCATTTTGGCGACTCAAGGCAAAACCGAAAAACAGCCTGACAGGGAGTCACCGAAACCATGAAGAAGATGCATCTTGCCGCAACCACGGCGCTGAGCCTTGCGCCGCTCGCCGCCTCCGCCGAGACGCTGTCGCTCTACAACTGGGGCGACTACATCAACCCCGCCGTGCTCGAGGCCTTCACCGAGGAAACCGGCATCGAGATCACGCTCGACAGCTACGGCTCGAACGAGGAGATGCTGGCGAAGATCCAGGCCGGCGCCACGGGCTATGACATCGTCTTCCCGTCCGTCCACATGCACGACATCATGTTCCAGCTCGGCCTGCTGGCGAAGACCGACATCGGTCAGGCGCCGGGCTTCGAGAACATCGACCCGCAGTTCGTCCGCGCCCAGACCGACCCCGACGCCGAATATTGCCTGCCCTACGCCTGGGGCAACGTCGGCATCGTCTACAACAAGGAACTGGCCGGCGACATCAAGAGCTGGGACGACTTCTTCGCGCTTGGCGCGGCGGGCAAGAAAATCACCCTGCTCGACGACCTGCGCGAGACCATCGGCATCGGGCTGATCGTCAACGGCAACTCGGTGAACTCCACCGATCCCGCCGAGGTCGAGGCGGCAGCGGATTACATCATCGACCACATCTCCGGCGTCACAGCCTTCACCTACGACTCCGTGCCGCAGGTGATCTCGGGCGATGTGGCGGCGGCGCATTGGTACGTGGGCGCCAACCTCTATGTCTCGGAGAACCCCGAGACCATCGGCTACATGATCCCCGAGGAAGGCGCGACCATGTACCAGGAAGACATCTGCGTGCTGGAGTCCGCGCCGAACAAGGATGCGGCCAAGAAGTTCCTCGAGTTCTACCTGCGCCCCGAGATCGCGGCGCTGAACGTCGAGCAGCAGATGAACGGCACGCCGAACGTGCCCGCGCAGAAACTGATCCCCGAGGCGATTGCCGGGAACGCGACGATCTACCCGCCGCAGGAGGTCATGGACAAGCTGCAGATCTTCGAGGACCTGGGCCGCGACCTGCAGCTCTACAACTCCGAGTGGACACGCATCAAGACCGCGCAATGACGCCCTTTGACACCCATCCGGCGGGGCTCCTCCCCGCCGGCTCGCAGGACCGCACGCCCATGCCCTCCCCGCTTGAAATTATCGACGCCCGCAAATCCTTCCGGACCCCGGAGGGCGGCACCATGACCGCGCTCGACGGCATCTCGTTGAAACTCGCCAGCGCCGAGTTCGTCACGCTGCTCGGCCCCTCGGGCTGCGGCAAGACCACGCTTCTGCGCACCATCAGCGGCTTCGAGACGCTCGACGCGGGCGAGGTGCTGATCGACGGCAGCGCCGTCACCCAGATGCCGGCGCACCGCCGCCCGGTGAACACCGTGTTCCAGCGCTACGCCCTCTTTGGCCACATGAGCGTGGCGCGCAACGTCGGCTACGCGCTCGAGATCGCGGGCCGCGACAAGCGCGAGATCCGCACCCGCGTCGGTGAGATGCTGGAGCTGGTGGGCCTCGCGGGAATGGAGAAGCGCTCGATCCAGCAGCTTTCGGGTGGCCAGCAGCAGCGCGTCGCGCTTGCGCGGGCGCTTGCCGCGAAACCCAAGCTGCTGCTGCTCGACGAGCCGCTCTCGGCGCTCGACAAGAACCTGCGCCAGAAGATGCAGCAGGAGCTGAAGGCGCTGCAGCGCGAGCTCGGGATCGGCTTCATCTTCGTCACCCACGACCAGGAGGAAGCGCTGACCATGTCCGACCGGATCGCCGTGCTGGCGCATGGGCAGATCCAGCAGATCGGCGCGCCGACCGAACTTTACCGGACGCCCGCCAACCTCTTCACCGCCGACTTCCTCGGCGAGAGCAACCTGCTGCCGGTCAAGGTCGCGGGCGGCCGGGCGAGCCTGCGCGACGGGCAGAGCTTTGCCACCGAGCATCGGGCCGGAGAGGCGACGTTGCTGCTGCGCCCCGAGGCACTGTCGATCACGCCTCCCGAGGGCCATGCGCTCAGCTTCACCGGCACCATCCGCGAGACCTACTACACCGGCACCGATCACCAGATCGCGCTGGAGACGCCCGCCCATGGCACGCTGCACGCGCTGCTCCGCAGCGGCGCCGCGCTGCCCGGCCTCGGGGCGGAGATGACCCTGCACGCGCCGGCGCAGGGGCTGCACCTGATCGACGAGGCCGCGCCATGACCCTCGCCCGACGCAAGCTGCTGCAACTCGTTGGCCTGCTCGGTGCGCCGACGGTCTTCCTGCTGGTCTTCTTCTTCGGCCCGCTGCTGATCATGCTGGTCTACAGCTTCCTGACGCCGGGGCTCTACGGCGGCGTCGACTGGATCTTCTCGCACCTCAACTACGGGCGCATCCTCGGCTGGGCCGACACGCGCTACGAGAAGTTCGACCCGGTGTTCATCGCCATCTTCCTGCGCTCGCTGAGGCTGGCCGCGCTGACCGTTCTGGCAAGCCTGCTGGTCTGCTACCCCGCCGCCTTCTGGATCAGCCGGATGCGGCCAGGGATGCGCGACTTTGCCATCTTCCTCGTCACACTGCCGTTCTTCGTCAGCCTGATCGTGCGGCTGTTTGCCTGGGTGCTGATCCTGCGACCCACGGGGTTCCTTAACCAGGGGCTCATGGGGCTGGGTCTGACCGGCGCGCCGATCGAGTTCCTCTATACCGATTTCGCGGTGATCCTCGGGATGACCTACGTCTTCATCCCCTTCATGTTCCTGCCGCTCTACGGCTCGATCGAAAAGCTGGACATGGCGCAGATCGAGGCCTCCTCTGACCTTGGAGCCACCCGTTTCCAGACCTTCCGCAAAGTGATCCTGCCCGCCACCCTGCCCGGCATCGTCGGCGGCTCGGTGATCACCTTCATCCCGGCCTTGGGCAACTTCATCGTGCCCTCGGTGTTGGGCGGAGCAAAGGTGCTGATGATCGGCAACCTGATCGAGCAGCAGTTCCTCTCGGCGCGCAACTGGCCCTTCGGCTCGGCGCTGGCGATGCTGGTGATGAGCGCGGTGCTGATCCTGCTGATCGCACAATTCCGCCTCTCGAAGAAGGAGGCGCAAGCATGATCCTGCGCCGCCTGCTGAGCCTCTACGGGCTGCTGTTCTTCGTCTTCGTCTACGCGCCGATCCTGCTGGTGGTGATCTACTCGTTCAACGCCAACACGCTGAACATGATGATCTGGGACGGCTTCACGCTCGACTGGTACCGCCAGCTCTTCGGCATGGAGACCTCGCTGACCCAGAGCGCCACCTTCGTCGACAGCACCGACCAGCTCTGGGGCGCGGTGCGCACCAGCCTGATCGTTGCGCTCTCGACCTCGGTCTTCTCGACTGTCTGCGGCACCGCGCTGGCGCTGGCCGTGGCACGCTACCGCTTCCGGCTGGCACGCTTCTACCGCACGCTGATGATGCTGCCGATGATCATGCCCGACATCGTGCTGGGGATCGCGCTGCTGATCTTCTTCATCACAATCGGCATGAACCTGTCGATGATGACGATCATCATTGGCCAGTCGACCTTCCTGATCTCCTATGTCTTCGTGACCGTCTCTGCCCGGCTTGCCGAGGTCGACACCTCGGTCGAAGAGGCCTCGGCCGATCTTGGTGCCACCCCCGCGCAGACTTTCCGCAAGGTGACGCTGCCGGGCATCGCTCCGGGTATTCTCGGCGGCTGGCTGCTGGCGTTCATCATCTCGATGGACGACCTGGTGATCACCTATTTCATCGCCGGGACCGGCAACACCACGCTGCCCATCCACATCTGGGGGCTGCTCCGCCGCGGCATCAAGCCGGAGATCAACGCCATCGCCACGCTGATGCTGCTGTTCACCCTGGTGATCGCCGCCGCCGGCCTCTACTTCAGATCGAGACGACAGAAATGACCAAGACGACCAAACCCCGCGCCCGCGCGCTGGGGATCCCCCTGCCCGGCAAACCCGGCCCCCTGAATGCCATCACCGATGTACCGGGCCTCGAGGTCGGCACCACCGAGCTGCTGTCGTCGCGCGATCCGTCGCTCGCGACCCGCGGCATCCAGGTGCAGACCGGCGTCACCGCGATCCTGCCGCGCGGCCGCGACCCCGAGCCGAAACCTGTCTGGGCCGGGCAGTTCAGCCTCAACGGCAACGGCGAGATGACCGGCGCCCACTGGGTGCGCGACGGTGGCTGGCTCGCGGGGCCGATCATGATCTCCAACTCGCATGCCATCGGCCCCTGTCACACCGCGGCGGTGCGCTGGATGGTCGAGACCTATGGCAGCACGTGGGAGGACAACCACCTCTGGGCGATGCCGGTGGTGGCCGAGACCTATGACGGCGTGCTCAACGACATCAACGGGCTGCATGTGACCGAGGCGCTGGCGCGTCGGGCACTGGATGCCGCAAGGCCCGGCCCGGTGACCGAGGGCAATTCCGGCGGGGGCGCGGGGATGATCTGCTACGAGTTCAAGGGCGGCACCGGCACCGCCTCGCGGCAGATCGAGGTGGAGGGCGAGACCTTCACCCTCGGCGCGCTGGTTCAGGCGAACCACGGGCTGCGGCCATGGCTTACCGTGGCCGGACGCCGCGTCGGCGAGCAGATGACCGAGCACCGGATCCTCGACATGATGACCGAGCGCGGCTCGATCATCGTGATCCTCGCCACCGACCTGCCGCTGTCCTCGAGCCAGCTCGAGCGCCTGTCGCGCCGCGCCGCCATCGGCATCGGCCGCGCCGGCAGCCCGGGCGGCAACAACTCTGGCGACATCTTCCTGGCCTTCTCCACTGCCAACGAGATGCCGCTGCCGCAGCTCTCGGGCCCGTGGCGGCAGATGATCTGCCTGAACGACGAGCTTCTCGATCCGGTCTACATGGCCGCCGTCGAGGCGGTGGACGAGGCCGTACTCAACGCGCTCTGCGCCGCCGAGGACGTGCCCATGGCGCGGCCCGCCGTCGGCACCTGCCGGGCGATGGACACGGGCCGGCTGATGGAGCTGCTGGGCGACTGAGCCGATCCGACGCCCGCCAAGGGAAGCCGGGCCTTCAAAGAAGCGCACCCGCCTTGGCGGCGCCCCGCCCCGGGCCTCTCGCAGCCCACGGGCGAAGCCCGGTTCTTCACCCCGGGGTGTACCAGATCGGCGAGGTATACGCGCGCTCGGTGGTGATCATCGGCACCTCCTCGGGCATCTCGACGCCGAAACGCTTGGCCTCGTAGGCGGTCCAGCGCGGCGTCGGGATCTCGATCACCCGCGCGTAGTAGAAGGCGGGCTGAGTGGCGTCGAACTCCGGGTCCTGCCACGCGGCGATCAGCTCGGGCGCACCGATGGTGTTGGTCCAGCTTGCGTTTGCCACGTCGACGGTATTGCCCACGTCCGGCAGCTTGCCGCTGTCGTCGGGCGACCGATCGCCCGACCAGGCCACATCGAAGACCTTCTCGTGGGTTTCGCCCTCGGCGTCGAGCCAGCCCTTCACGATCTGGATGCGATCGAGGTTTCCCGAGATCGGGTCCTTCAGCGCGGCGACGAGGAAGCTTGGCGCGGTGCCCTCGGGCGCGGCCGCCAGGTCCCCTCCCATCGGCACCCCCTTGGCGTAGCCTGCGTCCGCCGGCAGCCGGCTGATGGTGTCGGCCTCGGTGAAATCATAGCCGCCGAAAAACCGCACGGTCATGCGCGAGCCGGTGGTGGCATAGGTCTCCTTGCGCATCATCGCGTCGAAGATCGCGGCGCGGGTGTTCTCGCTGGCCCAGACCGCGCCGAGGCCGCCGGCCGCCTGTTTCCATCCGTAGATGTTGAGCGCCGGGTCCGGCGCCTCGATCACCAGGTGCTCCCAGCGGTGCGGTTCCGGCTCGACGCCCGAGTGCTTGCCGAAGAAGTTGTCCTCCTGTGCCGTGGCCATGCCGGTGTGCGAGTCCGTGGCCCCGACCATGCCGAACTTGAAGGGATTCACCCCAATCTCGCGCTCGATGGCCAGCCCCCGCTTCAGCGCCTCGCGCGCGTATTCCCCGGCCAGCATGTCGGGTGTCTTCACCTCCGTGCCGTTGAGGTTCGCCGCGTCCCAGGTGTCGTGATCGGCAAACTCGTCATCCGGGCTGAGGAAGGGGTGCGCCTCGCCGTCGCCCTTGATCTGGGTCGGCTCGTAGAGCGGCTCGAAGCGCGCGCGCATCTGCGCGATCTCCTCGGTGAGCGCCGAGCCATCATAGGCATTCAGCGAGAACATCCGCCCGTTCGACAGGTTGCCGTTGTGCGGAATGGCCAGAACCTCGGCGCCGCTGCGCGCCTCGTAGTCGTCGAGATATGTCCAGAGGTCCTCCGGGTTCTTGCTGTCGTATTGCGAGAACGGCCGGGTCTGGTTCGCCCGCGTGGCATCATCGCGGAACAGCACGTTGCGATGCAGGTTGTTGGCGCCCTCGGTGGTGTATTCGTAGCCGATGATCGCCGAGAAAACCCCCGGCTCATTGTAGCGCTCGGCCAGCGCCGTGTAGGCCTCCCAGGCGTGCTTGATCGCCTTTGGGTTGTCGATCGGCGGCGTTTCTCCGGACAGCGAGGCGACGATCTCCATGGCGGTATCAAAGGCCCGCTGCGCGTCTCCGGCGGTCAGCGCCTCGTACCAGATCCGCCCCTGTTCGGTGGCAAGGACCTGCGCATCCCCGGACAGCAATTGCGGCATCAGCCCGTACATCTCGGCATGGTCCGAAATCACCAGCCAGTCGAGCGGACGCGACAGCTTCGCGCGCAGCCCGTGGGTGGTGGTGACCTCTTCGCCACGGGCAAAGCGGTAGGCGTCCTCCTGCGACAAGCGTGTCATCGTGCCGGCGTCGACCGAGACCATCGTGTGCAGATGCGAGTCTCCCCAGAGCGGCACCTGAGGAAAATTCCGGCCCGCGTAGGGCGAGAAGCCGTCGGGAGCCAGCACGACCTCGGTGTCCTGCTGTTCGGTGGAATATTCCTGCGCCGTGGCAGGCTGCAGACAAAACGCAAGACCGCAGGCGCCGAACGTCACGGCAGCGCGAATGAATAAAGTATTTCCTGAATTCAAGAATATCGGCATTGGACCTCTCTCCCCAAAGGTTGGCGTGAAAATGCCGCACCAAAAACCCGACATGCCACAGCCTAGCATGTTTCGCGTTCATGCGCTGAAGTGAATATGTCTCCTCCGCGCCGTCCCGGCCGGGATCTCCGAAGCCGTCGCATCGCGGTCTCGTGCATCTCCGCGTATCTCGATACCGGGAATGGAGGCGGCACCGGAAAGCCAGTCTTGCGCCCCCGGCAGGCGCTCCCACGGCCCACGGGCTGCGCCCGGCACACCCGTGCCTACGGCGCACTGTTGGGTCGCCGGGAGTCTCCGCGCTTTCGGCCCCGGAGATCGCGGGCAAGCCTCGGTATATGGCCGAGGGCCCATTTCGTGGACCCTCTGCGCGTGCACCGCAGGGAAACGGAAAGTCCGGATGGTTCGTGATGACAAGCGATGACACGATGGGCACAAATCATGGCGATCAGAGAGTCATCCGCGTTTTCGCTGCGGGCGGTCCTGTGTGGCGCGGCACCCAAGCCCCCCGACTTCTGAAAAGCGCCGTCGCGCATCGCGACTCGCTCTGCGATCAAGGCCGAAGTGAACCCGAACGAAACACCGGGACTCCTGATCGCCGGTGTGCCCACTCTCCGGCGCTTCGCGTAATCTTGCGGCCCACCGAGCCATCTTGGCACTTGGCAGACCCTTCGGCTCTGCACACTCCAGCACGCATGTCGGCAATCCCTGTCTGCGAGCCTGGGCGCAGAGAGAGGCCTACGCGCCGGCCTCGGCAATCATGACCCACTTCTCTCCACCGGAAGCGCGAGCTGGGGCGCAGGCGGTTTTCTCCACCTGCTCAAAGCTACTCTTGCCGCAAGGGTCGTACCTCAGGACTCCCCCGAAACCGACGGCATTCAGCGCCATTGGCCGCATTTCATGCATGTTCTTGGGGGTGAAAAATTTTTTTCCGACAAGGCCAGTTTCGCCTTGTGGCCCCCATGTTTCCTTGGCTATACGCGTCGGCGGAGACGTGGCCGAGTGGTCGAAGGCGCTCCCCTGCTAAGGGAGTAGGCGGGAAACCGTCTCGAGGGTTCGAATCCCTTCGTCTCCGCCACTAGGCGCTGATTTATCAAGAACGGAAATCAGGCCCTTCAGGTCTATCAGACACAGGATTATCCACCCGAGGATGCCCGTCATCGAGGCGGCTGAAGCACGCCGGTCACGATGCGCAGACCGACGTTTTTCCGGTGCCTTCCTGCATTCAAGAGACCGCAAGCTATCCTGGGAGCACGGATGACCCGCCGCCCCTGCCAGTTGCACGACTTCGCATCGGCCTTCTCCCCAAGCGCCCGGACAGACACTGAGGAAGCGCCGGTTCAGCGGCTCACCCCGCGTCCTGACGTGGAACGTCGCCAGCACAGCCCGGCAGGCTCAGCCAACGCGCTTTGGTCGCGCAACGTTTCCCCACAAACCGCGGCACCTGTGCCCCCTCCCGTTGCCCGCCCGCAGCTGTCCGCTTGACCCTGTCAGTGGGTTTGACCGCAGCCCACCTGGTTGCTATCAGACGAACAACCGTTGGGGTGCCTCGTGGAGGCTGAGAGGCGTGATCGCGCTAACCCATCGAACCTGATCCGGGCAATTCCGGCGTAGGGAACGGTCTTCAGTTTCGGAACGTTTTCCATGCCCGGTGCCCTTGTCTTTGGAGGAGCAGCCGTTGGCACATATCGCATTGACCATAGCCGGATCCGACAGTGGCGGCGGGGCCGGCATCCAGGCGGATCTCAAGACAATGTCCGCACTCGGGGTCTACGGCGCCAGTGTCATCACCGCCGTGACCGCGCAGAATACCCGGGCCGTTTCCGCCGTTCATGCCATCCCGCATTACGTCATTGCAGCGCAGATCGGCGCCGTCCTGAGCGACCTCGACGTGCGCGCCATCAAGATCGGCATGCTGGCGACACGGGAAATCATCGACTGCGTCACCCGCGCGATCGCGGGGTTCTCCGGTGCCATCGTCCTCGATCCGGTGATGATTGCGAAGTCCGGCGATGCGCTGCTCGCCCCCGATGCCATTTCGGCACTGCGGGAAACACTCCTTCCCCGCGCAACCCTCGTCACGCCGAACCTGCCCGAGGCCGCCGCACTGCTGGCAGCGCCCGAGGCGAAAACCTCCGAGGAGATGATCGATCAAGGCAAGGCCCTCTGCGCCGCCGGCGCCAAGGCGGTTCTGATGAAGGGCGGCCATGCAGAGAGCGATCTCTGCGAGGATCTGCTCATCTCGGGAGGCGAGGTTCGGGCCCGCTTCTCTGCCCACCGCCAGTACACGCGCAACACCCATGGCACCGGTTGCACCTTGTCCTCGGCCCTCGCCGCGGGCCTCGCCAAAGGGATGCGCCTCGAAGAGGCTGCCGCCGAGGCGCATCGCTACGTCCAGAAGGCCATCGCGGCAGCCGATACGCTGGACATCGGACAGGGGCGCGGTCCGCTTCACCACTTCCACCATTTCTGGGGCTGAACGCGGTGTTTTCGATTGTCGGCTCCGGCGTTGCGGGACTTGCGGTCGCCAGCGAACTCGCCTCCCGGGGGGCCGAGCTCCAGGTTTTCGACCCAGCCGGTCCTCCCGGCCCGCACGGGTGTTCGTGGTGGGCCGGTGGCATGCTGGCGCCGTGGTGCGAGTATGAGAATGCCGAAGAGCCGGTCTTGCGGCTTGGCCAGCAGGCCGCCGCATGGTGGCAGGAGCGCACCGCGGTCGAGCGCCGCGGCACGCTTGTCGTCGCCGCACGGCGCGACCTGCCCGACCTGCGCCGTTTTGCGCGGCGCACCGAGGGTTTTCGCGAAGTCGGGGCGGAACTGGCCTCGCTCGAGCCAGACCTGCACGGCTTCTCACGCGGCCTCTTCTTCGAGGACGAGGCGCATCTGGACCCCCGCAAGGCTCTGGCGGATCTTCATGCCGGACTGGTCGCGCGCGGCGTCCGCTTTCACCACACCGAGGCGCCCGCCAATCTGCCCAATGTCATCGACTGCCGTGGCCTCGGCGCGCGCGACACCCTGCGCGATCTGCGCGGGGTGAAGGGCGAAATGCTGGTGATCCGCTGCCCGGATGTCACGCTCACCCGCCCGGTGCGCCTGCTGCACCCGCGCATCCCGCTCTACATCGTGCCGCGCGGGAACGGCGTCTACATGCTGGGCGCGACGATGATCGAAAGCGAAGACCGCCGCCGGATCACCGCGCGCTCGATGCTGGAGCTGCTCAGCGCCGCCTATGCCCTGAGCCCCGCCTTCGGCGAGGCCGAGATACTGGAAGTCGGCGTCGACCTGCGCCCGGCCTTCCCCAACAACCTGCCCCGCATCCGCCGGATCGGCGGCCGCATCTATGCCAACGGGCTTTACCGGTACGGCTACCTGCTGGCCCCGGCGCTGGCGCGCGGCGTGGCCGATCTTGCCCTGCACAACATTCGTACGGAGATGGTCGATGAAGATCGTGATTAACGGCGAGCCCCGCGAGGTGACCGCGACAACCCTTGCCGGCCTGCTGGAGGAGCGCGGACTGCCCGGACGCGTCGCGACGGCCGTGAACGAGGGCTTTGTCCCTGCCACGCTTCGCGCCTCGCACGTCCTGCGCGACGGCGATCGTGTCGAAATTCTCGCCCCGATGCAGGGAGGATGACCATGAAGCTCTTCTACGGCACCGCGCTGCCCAACCCGCTGATGCTGGGCACCGCGCAATACCCCAGCCCTGCCATCCTCGAACAAGCCTTCCGGACAAGCGGTGCCGGGGTGGCGACGGTGTCGCTGCGCCGCGAGGGGGCCGAGGGCGCGGGCGCCGCCTTCTGGAAGATGATCCAGGACCTCGGCGTCCTCGTCCTGCCCAATACCGCCGGCTGCCACACGGTGAAAGAAGCGGTCACCACCGCGCATATGGCGCGCGAGGTCTTCGGCACGCGCTGGATCAAGCTCGAGCTGATCGGCCACACCGACAGCCTGCAGCCGGATGTCTTCCAACTGGTCGAGGCCGCGAAGATCCTCACCGATGACGGCTTCCAGGTATTTCCCTACACCACCGACGATTTGATCGTTGCGGAGCGTCTTCTGGCCGCGGGCTGCGAGGTGCTGATGCCCTGGGGGGCACCGATCGGATCGGGCCGCGGGCTGAGCAACACCTATGCGCTGCGGGCGATGCGGGCCGAGTTCCCCGAGGTGCCGCTGGTGATCGATGCCGGAATCGGGCTGCCGAGCCATGCGGCGCAGGCAATGGAGCTGGGCTATGACGCCGTGCTGCTCAACACCGCCGTCGCCCGCGCCGGCGATCCGGTTGCCATGGCCCGCGCCATGATGCGCGCGATCGAGGCGGGCCGGCTGGCCTATCAGGCCGACCCGATAGAGGCGCGCGACATGGCCGAGGCCTCGACCCCGGTGATCGGAAAGGCGTTCCTGTCATGAGCCTCGACCGGTTCTACCCGATCTTCGACCATTCGGACTGGCTGCGGCGCATGCTGCCGCTCGGTGTCCGGCTGGTGCAGCTGCGCATCAAGGACCAGCCACCCGAGGCCGTCCGTGAACAGATCGCCCTCTCGCGCGACCTCTGCCGCGCGCATGGCGCGGTGCTGGTGGTCAACGACTACTGGCAGGAAGCCATCGAGCTCGGCTGCCCCTGGCTGCACCTTGGTCAGGAAGATCTCGACAGCGCCGATCTCGGGGCCATCCGACGGGCCGGGATCAAACTGGGCGTCTCGACCCATGACGATGACGAGTTGGAGCGCGTGCTGGCGATGGACCCGGATTATGTCGCGCTCGGCCCGGTCTACCCGACGATCCTGAAGAAGATGAAATGGCATCAGCAGGGTCTGCCGCGCGTCACCGAATGGAAGGCGCGCGTCGGGGCAACGCCGCTGGTTGCCATCGGCGGCATGTCGATCGAGCGCGCAGCGGCAGTGTTTGCAGCCGGGGCCGACATCGTCTCGGCGGTCACCGACATCACGCTGAACGCGGACCCCGAAGCGCGGCTGCGCCAATGGCTCAGGGTGACGCGATGAACCGCTATGCCCGCCAGACCGCCCTGCCCGAGGTCGGCGAGAGAGGCCAGCGGCGCCTTGCGGCAGCCCGCGTTCTCGTGGTCGGCGCCGGCGGTCTCGGCGCCCCCGTGCTGCCGCTGCTGGCCGGGGCTGGCGTGGGCCGGATCACCATCGTCGACGGCGACGTGGTGAGCCTGTCCAACCTGCACCGCCAGACCCTGTTCACCCAGGCCGACTGCGACCAGCCCAAGGCGCAGGTCGCCGCGGAGCGCTGCCGCGCGATCAACCCCGGGATCGACGTGGACGCTGTGCCGGACCGCCTCACCCCTGCAACGGCGCCGGGGCCCGTCAGCAGCGCCGATCTCGTCCTCGACTGCGCCGATAGCTACGCGGTCAGCTACATGCTGAGCGACCTGTGCCTCGCCGCAGGCGTGCCACTGATCACCGCCTCGGCGCTCGGTCTCGGCGGCTATGTCGCTGGCGTCTGCGGCGGGGCGCCCTCGCTGCGGGCGGTATTTCCCGATGCGCCCGAAAACGGTGCCAGCTGCGCGACCGCGGGGGTGCTGGGCCCGGTCGTCGGCACGGTCGGCGCCATGCAGGCGCAGATGGCGCTGAACCTTCTGCTGGGGCTTACGCCCTCCCCCCTTGGTCTGCTGGTGCGCTACGACGGGCTCTGGCTGCGGGCGACGAGCTTCCGCTTCGACGGTGCGGCGGAGCCCGAAGGTGGCTTCCGCTTTCTCGCAGCGGCACAGCTTTGCAGCGAAGATCACATCGTCGACCTGCGCCCGGACGGTGCGTTGCTGCATCCGCAGGCAATACGGCGGGCGTCAGCAGCCGAGGTCGCGACCCACCTGCCCGCCTCTGGCACCCGGCTCGCGCTGTGCTGCGCCACCGGCCTGCGCGCCTGGCGCGCGGCGGAACGGATCGCGGAAACCTGGCGCGGCGAGATCGTTCTCGTCGCCGCCTCTGCCTCGTGACGACCGCGGCCCAGCCCCGTCCATCCAACACCTGCTCGCTTACGCCACAGATGGCCAGCCATTAGCAGACGATGTGAAATACCCTTGGAGGCGACGCATCGAGGCGCACCCGCACAATCGGTTCGGCACCGCATGTCCCCGTGCAGGATCGAGCAAGTGCCGTGGGCCGGCGTGATCCTCTCACGCCTAGCGGGCCGCGGTAGCCGAAAGCTTGGCGCCCACTGGCCTAGCAAGGCTCCACCTACGCAGCGCAGTCGGTCGGTCGCAGGCCCGATGCCGGCTCAACCGCGTCGTCCGCCGCTCGAGGTCAACAGATCCCAAGCGACAAGGCCTATGGTCAGGATCGCCACCACGATCAGGTCGGGGCTGGGGACCTTGACGATCAGGATCAGCACGAAGCCGCTGAAGGCAAGGAAGGCGATGAGCGCGAGAAGTCGGTTCATGTCAGTCTCCTGTGTCGGGTGTCACCGATCGGCCCAGGCATAGAGCCAGCAGGCGGAGCGCATCAGGCGGGCGTCGTTGCCGGGCGCTGCGACCAGTTGCACCCCCATGGGCATGCCGTTCTCGGCGGTCAGCAACGGAACCGTCACGGCAGGCGTTCCGCAGAAGGTCCAGAGCCCATTGAAAACCGGATCGCCCGTCGAGCTCAGCCCCTCCGGTGCCGGACCCGGCGCGGCGGGGCAAAGGATCGCGTCGCAGCGCTCGAAGACCGCCGCGAGTCCGGCGGTCAGAACGCCCCTCCAGTCCAGCGCCGCAAGGTAGTCGCGGGCGCGGATCTCATCACCCTCGGCCAGCGCCTCGCGCGTCCGCGCGCCCAGCAGCTCAGCCCCGTCACGCCCGTAGCGATGCAGGTTGCGCGACATCTCGGCAAGGTTGACACATTTGCGCTGCGCCGCGGCCACCTCGAAGGCCTCGGGGAGGCTGACCTCGAAGACCTGATCGCCAAGCGCAGCGGCAAGCTCCGCGAACCCCGCATGCAGCTGCGGGTCCGCCTGATCCCAGCCCGGCGGCTTGACCAGTGCGAAGACCGGGGCAAAGGGCGGCGTCGAAAGGGCCGTCTCCAGCAGCCGCGGCGGCGGCGCCAGGGCTGTCGCGGGGTCGGACGGATCGAAGCCGTAGAGCGTCTCTGCCAGCATCGCCGCGCCCGCGGGATCACGCGCAAAGACGCCGACCGTGTCGAGCGATTGCGATTGCCTCAGCACCCCGCGCCGCGGAATCGCGCCGAAGCTCGGCTTGAAACCGGTCACCCCGCAGAAGGACGCCGGCCGGATCACCGAACCGCCGGTCTGGGTGCCGATCGCCAGCGGCACCATACCGTCTGCCACCGCCGCGGCCGAGCCGGAGGACGACCCACCCGGCGTATGGCCCGGGTTGTGCGGATTGCGCGTCACCGCGGGGTCCATGAAGGCAAGCTCGGTGGTCACCGTCTTGCCCATAACCACCGCCCCGGCCTGCCGCAGGCGCTCGACGACGAAGGCATCCTGCAGCGGCACGCGCCCCGCATCCACCGCGCTGCCGTTCTCGGTCGGGATGCGCGCGGTGTCGATGATGTCCTTCACGCCGACCGGCAGCCCGTGCAGCGGGCCGATCGGCTTGCCCGACGCGCGATGCGCATCGAGATGCCGCGCCTGTGCCCGCACGAAGTCTGCGTCGAACCAGGCCCAGGCCCGGATCTCTGCATCCCGCGCCTCGATCCGCGCGATGCAGGCTTCCGCCAGTGCAAGCGCCGAAAGCGCACCCGAGGCAAGCCGGTCGCGCAACTCCACCGCGCCGAGTTCCACCACGGGGCCCAGCGCGCCGAGCGCCTGTCTTGCAAGGTCAACTGCCATAGAACATCTCCGGTAGGTAGAAGACGATCTGCGGGAACAGATACATCAGGATCATCGAGATGATGACACAGGCGAGGAAGGGCATCACCCCCGCAAAGATCTGCGTCAGCCGCACCTCCGGGGGCGCAATCCCCTTGAGATAATAGGCCGACATGGCCATCGGTGGCGTCAGGAAGCTGGTCTGCAGGTTGAGCGCCACGAGAATGCCGAAGAACAGCGGGTCGATCTCGAAGAACTGCAGCAGCGGCAGGAAGATCGGCACGAAGATGATGATGATCTCTGACCATTCCAGCGGCCAGCCAAGCAGGAAGATGATCACCTGCGCCATGATCAGGAACTGGATCGGCGTGAGGTTCATGCCCTGCACGAACTCCGAGATCACGTGCTCGCCACCGAGATAGGAGAAGACCGCCGAAAAAGTGTAGGAGCCGACGAAGAGCCAGCACACCATCGCCGTGGTGCGCACCGTCAGGTAGACGCTTTCGCGCAATCGCTGCCAGGTCATCGCCCGGTAGATCACCGCCAGGAAGATGCCTCCCAAGGCGCCGATCGAGGCCGCCTCGGTCGGCGTGGCCAGCCCGAAGAGGATCGAGCCGAGCACCGCGAGGATCAGGAAGGCCAGTGGCAGGAACGACGTGATGATCATCCAGAGCAGCCGTCCCGCCGGTACATCGGGCACCTCGTCGGCGGTAGGCCGCGGCGCGGCAGAGGGCTGCAGGATCGAGCGTCCCATGACGTAGACCAGGTAGAGCCCGACCAGCGTCAGCCCCGGCAAGAGCGCCCCGGCGTAGAGCCGCACGATCGAGACGTTCGAGGCCGCGGCATAGACGATCAGCATGATCGACGGCGGGATCAGGATACCGAGCGTGCCGCCCGCACAGATGATGCCGCTGGCGAAGGACGGGTTGTAGCGTGCCTTAAGCATGGCCGGCAGCGCCAGCAGACCCATCAGCGTGACCACCGCGCCGACGATGCCGGTGGCCGTGGCAAACAGCGCGCAGGTGATCAGCGCCGCGACCCCCATCGAGCCGGGGATGTTCTTGGAGGCGATGTTCAGCGTGGAGAACAGCCGGTCAACGATATTGGCCCGCTCGACGATGTAGCCCATGAACAGGAACAGCGGCACCGCTGTCAGCACCTCGTTCGACATCACGGTGAAGGTCTGATTGACGAAAAGGTCGAATATTCGGTTGTTGAAGAAGCCTTCGAACCAGGTGCTCCACTGGTCCCAACTGCCCGCGGTCTCGTCGAGCCGGTCGAAGGCCCGCCACATCCGGCGCGCATCGAAGTAGGCGTAGTATCCAAAGCCGATGCCCATGGCCATCAGGGTGAAGGCGATGGGAAAGCCGAGGAACACGAAGCAGATGAACAGCCCCAGCATCATCAGGGCGATTTGCGGGTCGGTCATATGTGGTTGTCCTTCTCGGCCGCGCTGGCCTGTTGCATCAGCAGATCCTCGGTCTCCTGCACGTCCTCCTCGGCCTCGATCCATGCGTTGGTGCGGATGGCGATGATGCAGCGCAGGACCTGCGCGATTCCCTGGACGAAGAGCAGGATGCCGGCGACGACGATGACCGTCTTGAACTGGTAGATCGGCACGCCCGCCGGGCTGTTCACCGAGACCTCGCCGTATTGCCAGGAGCGCGCGGCGTATTTCCAACCGGCGAAGATCAGTGCCAGCACGCCGGGAAAGAAGAAGAGCACGTAAAGCACCAAGTCCACCGCTCCCTGCGTGCGCGGCGACCAGAGCCGGTAGAGAAAGTCGCCCCGGACGTGCCCGCCGCGCGAGAGCGTGTAGGCGCCGCCCATCATGAACAGCGTGCCGTACATGATGAACGATACGTCCAGAGCCCAAGCCGTCGGGCTGTTCAGCACGTAGCGTACGAAGACCTCGTAGCCGGTGCCCACGGACATGAGAATGATCAGCCAGGCGAACGCCTTGCCGAACCAGGCCGACAGGTTGTCGGCAAAACGGATGAACCCGATCATGTGGCCCCCTTCACGGTTCTTGGCGGCCCCGCCATGCTTTGCCGGGGCCGCCACCTTGCGCTTCGCTGCCGATCAGAGCTTAAGCTTGCCCGGGAAATAGTGTTCGTAGGCAAGCGCGTAGTCAGGCGCGTTCATCAGCTCGTAGAAGGTGACCTGCTCGACCCAGGCGCGCTGGCTGTCGAGGCATTTCTTCATGAAGGGGTCCTGCTCGAGCTCGGGGATCAGCCCGTCCCACGCTTTAATCTGCGCGTCCAGGATGTCCTTCGAGGTGCGGTGCACCGTAACCCCGGCCTCGTCCTGCAGCCACTTGAGGTCCGCCGAGTAGCGCCGCATCGCCTTTGCGGTGTTGGCGGTGGACACGGCTTCGACCGAATGCACCAGGATCGCCCGCAGGTCGGGTTCGAGGTCCTCCATCGTCAGCTTGTTGAAAAGGAACTCGAAGCTTTCCGACGCCTGGTGATAGGACGACAGGTAGTAGTTCTTGGCCACGTCCTGCGCGCCGAAGTCCTTGTCCGACGAGGGGTTGTTGAACTCGAAGGCGTCGATCACGCCGCGCTCCATCGCCGGCACGATCTCGCCGCCCGGCAGCTGCGCCACGGACATGCCCATGGATTGCAGCAGGTCGGCGGCAAGGCCCACGGTCCGGTACTTGAAGCCGTTCAGGTCAGCGGCGGTATTCACCTCACCCTTGAACCAGCCAAAGGGCTGGGCGAACATCGGGAAGCCGAGATAGCCCTCGACATCGAGCCCCATGATGTCCTGCGTCAGCTCGCGGTAGAGCTCCGCGCCGCCGCCCTCGTAGAACCAGCTGAGCATGGTCGTGGCCGAGCCGCCGAACACCGGGCCGGTGCCGAAGAGCGAGGCGGCCTTGTTCTTGCCGTACCAGTAGACCGGCACCGAATGCGCCGCGTCGAGCAGCCCGTCGTTGACCGCGTCGAGCACCTGGAAGGCGGCAACCACGGCGCCCGCGGGCAGTAGGTCGATCTTCAGCCGGCCGCCCGACATCGCCTCGACCCGGTCGACGTAATCCTGTGCGAACTCCTGCCAGATGTTCGAGGCGGACCAGGAGGTCTGCATCTTCAGTACAAGCGGGGCCTGTGCAAGCACGGCCGGTGCGGCCAGCGTGCCGCCTGCGAGCGTGCCTCCGGCCAGCGCCGATCTCTTCAAAAAGGATCTGCGGCCGATCTTCGTGGAATCCGTCATCGTCATTCCTCCCTAGATGACATGTCTTGATCAGGTTCGCGGCGCGGGGCCCTGCCCCTGACCGCGCGACTTGGGCGTCATGATCGGACGCCCGCCGCTCGCCGCCACCGCCTCCGGTCCTCCTGGTCCATCCTCCTCCTCAAGAGTGGACCATGGGGGCAGTGCCGCGTCTTTCCTGTGCTATTGCGTGTTCCGTTTCCTCCTGTTCCGCTTCCGAACCGCCGAGGCGCGCGACATGGCGCGCCGCCTCACGGCAATGCCTTTTCGCGCGACGTCAGGGACTACCCTCCCGGACGAGCACGAAGTCGAACTCGGACCGCCATTGCGCCTCGCCGCCCTCCGCTGCGACGAAATTCGCAATCAGCGATTGCTTCACGCCGAAGACCGCATCCGACAACAAATACGCATCTCGGGCAACAAACGTGTGCGTCACCACGGTCTCGAAGCCCTCGGCGGCGACGATGAAGTGCATGTGCGCCGGGCGGTATGGGTGGCGCCCGAGCTGGCCAAGCAGCTGGCCCACCGGGCCGTCGTCCGGGATCGGATAGGACACCGGACGGATGCCATGAAACCAGTAGCGCCCGTCCGCGCCGGTGGTGAAGACGCCGCGATTGTTGAACGCGGGCTGAACGCCGGGCTGCTGGACGTCGTAGAAGCCGTCCTCGTTATCGCACCAGACATCGAGCGTCGCCCCGGCAACCGGATTGCCGTCGAGATCCAGCACCCTGCCTTCGAAGAGGCACCGCTCCCCACCGCCAGCCAGAGAGATGTCCGCCCCCATCTCGTAGCGTGGTGCCCCGTCGACGTGGAACGGCCCCAGCACCGTGTTCTCGGTCGCGCCCGGCGGGCGCCGATTGTTGATCGCATCAACGAGCATCGAGGCCCCCAGCACGTCGGATAGTAGGATGTATTCCTGCCGCGTGTCGTCGCAGATCTGGCCGGTACGGGTCAGAAATCCGATCGCCTGTTCCCATTCCGCCTGAGTGAGTTCCACGTCCTTGATGAAAGCGTGCAGGTGGCGCACCAGCGCCGCCATCACCTCGGCAAGCCGCGCGTCGGCCCCCGGGCCGATCCGGGCATTGACCGTCTCGGCCGAGCCCTCTTCCGAGAAATAGCCCGGCAAGCCTCTGTCCATCATCTGGTGCCTCCCTGTTCCGCCACCATCCGCGCGGAGCCGCGCGACCCGATCTGCGCATCCCAAGCCTTCCTCATTCCTTCGCCTCCTTCTCGATCGGGCTCCGGGCTCGGCGCGGCCGGAACTCCGCCCACAACAGGAGCACGACGATCGCCACCGTCAGCGCGAGGATCCCGCCGCTGATCGGGCGCTCGACGAAGGTCATCAGATCGCCCCGGGACAGCATGAGTGAGCGCCGGAAGTTCTGCTCCAGCAGCGGGCCGAGGACGAGGCCGAGCAGCAGCGGCGCGGTCGGAAATCCGAAGCGCCGCATCACGTAGCCGCCGAGACCAAAGAGCGTCGAGACCACTACGTCGAAGACCGAGTTTCGGATCGAGAAGACCCCGACGCAGATGAAGACGAGGATCGCCGGATAGAGCACCGCATAGGGAATGCGCAGGATACGGACCCAGACCCCGATGAGTGGCAGGTTGAGAAACAGCAGGAGGATGTTGCCGATGAGGAAGCTCGCGATCAGCCCCCAGAACAGGTCCGGGTGGTCGCGGATCAACTGCGGCCCCGGCACGATCCCATGGATGATCAACGCACCGAGCATGATCGCGACGATGGCATCGCCCGGAATGCCGAGGCTCAGCGTCGGCACAAAGGCAGTCTGCGCGGCGGAATTGTTGGCCGACTCCGGCGCCACGATGCCCTCGATCGCGCCCTTGCCGAAGCGCTCGGGCGTCGGCGAGGTCCGCTTCTCCACCGCGTAGGCGACGAAGGTCGACAGCGCCGCACCGGTGCCGGGCAGGATGCCGAGGATCGCCCCGATCGAACTGCCGCGCAGCGCCGGCCCCAAAGAGCTGCGCGCCTCACGCGCGGTGGGCAGCATGTCACGCATCCGGATCCGCCCGACCCGGGCCTCGCGCCTGCCGATCCGCCCGACGTTCGCCAGCACCTCGGCGATCCCGAAAAGCCCGGTTGTCACCACCACGAGGTTCACCCCGTCGGCCAGCGACAGCATGCCGAAGGTCATGCGGTTGACCCCGGAATTGGGATCGGTGCCCACCATGGCGATCAGCAGGCCAAGCAGCGCCATGGCCAGCGACCGTCCCTTGGAGGCATTGCCGACCATCGCCGCGGCCAGCAGCCCCAGCACGATGAGCGCGGCGTATTCCGGTGACCCGAAGCTCAGGGCCACCCGCGCGAGAAACGGCGTGAAGGAGGCGACGATCACCAGTCCGAAGATGCCGCCGAAGAAGGATGACATGGTGGCGGTGAACAGCGCGACACCCGCCCTGCCCGACTTCGCCAGCGGATTGCCGTCGAGACAGGTGACCGCAGCGCCCGCCGTCCCCGGCAGGTTCAGCAGGATCGCGGCGGTGGAGCCGCCGTACATCGAGCCGTAGTAGATCCCCGCGAGCATCACGATGGCGTCGGTCTGCGGCACGTAGAAGGTCAGCGGCAGCAGCATCCCCACCGTCGCCAGCGGCCCCAGCCCCGGCAGGACGCCGATGAACATGCCCACCGTGACGCCAAGCGCGCAGTAGCCGAGCGTCGACAGGCTAAGGACAACCGACAGGCCGAGCGCGATATTCTCTGCAAAGGCCATCGCTCTACCAGGTCACCAGCTCGAGCGGCAGCTTGAGAAGGACGACGAAGACCAGCGCACAGAAGCCAGCCACCAGCGCGGCCAGCGCCCCAACCTGCCAGACCCGCAGGCTTCCGTCCGCCAGTGAGGCAAGGACCACGCAGGCAAGGATGCCCGGCACCGCGCCCGCCATCGGCGTGACGACGGCGAAGGCCAGCAGCCCCGCGGTGACGAAGATCAGCACGCGATAGGGCGGCGGGCCGTCGTCGATGACCTCCTCCCGTTGCGGCGCGAGCCCCTCCAGCGCGATGAGCACGCCCGCGAGCACGACGAGCAGGCTGACGATCAGCGGGAAGGCCCCGGGACCGATATTGCGCAACTCGCCCAGCCGGTAGTCCAGCGCCATGAAGGCCCCGGCCGAGCCGAGCGCCACCACGGCGACCGCCGTCCAAGCGTCGCGCCGATTGATGGCTGCGAGCTTCCTGAACACGTTTCCTCCCTTTGAGAGCGATGCTCGAGGCTGGGCGGCATTCTGTCAAATGCTTTCTTGTTCACATATGTAAACTATTCATATATCTGTTTACAGCCTTTCAGTCATGTGGCTATCAAACTCGAGAGAGTTCACTGGGAGGAGAACGATCGATGACACTTCGCAACACAGCCGCGGCTCTTGGCCTGGCCCTGACAAGCGCCGGGGCTGTTTGGGCAGAGGACTGGCCGGACCGGGCCGTCGACATGATCGTCGCCTATGGTGCCGGGGGCGGCACCGACACCATCGCCCGACAGCTTGCCGAGCCACTTTCGGACATCCTCGGCCAGCCTGTCGTGGTGAAGAATCTCGCCGGCGCGGGGGGCACCATCGGAGCGGCGGCGGCTGCGGGGGCCGATCCGGATGGCTACACGCTCTACATGATGGCGGCCGGACACACTGTCGCCGCCGCCATGTACAAGGAGCTGCCCTACGACCCCGGCGAGGATTTCGTCGGCGTCTCGGGGATCGCAACGATGCCGCTGGTGCTGATCGCCCGGCCCGACGCCGAGATCGACAACATCGAGGAGCTGGTGACGACCGCCAAGGCCGATCCGGGCGGGCTGACCATCGCCTCGGTCGGCATCGGGTCGACGCAGCATCTCACCGCGGCGCTGATTGCCTCCGAGCTCGGCATCGAGCTGCTGGAAATCCCCTACGCCAAGACCCCCGAGGGGCTGGCTGCGGTGATGTCGGGCGAGGTCGATTTCATGGTCGAGGTGGCCTCCACCGTGATTGGGCAGATCGGGTCGGGCGACCTCAAGGGCATCGGCGTCACCTCGCCCGAGCCGCATCCGGCGATCCCCGAGGTCGGCACATTCGCAAGCGCGGGCTACGACCTCGATGTATCCACCTGGTATGGCGTCGCGGCCCCCGCGGGCACCGACGAGGCGATTCTGAGCGCAGCCAGCGCCGCCGTCGCCGAGGCTGTCGGCTCCGAGACTTTTGCCACCTCGCTCGGGGAACGCGGCTTCATCCTCTCGCCCTCCTCGCCCGAGGCCTTCACCCAGAAATTCCGCGACGCCATCGGCGTCTGGCAGAAGGTCCGCGAAGACGCGGGGATCGAACAGAACTGACGCCAAGCGAGACCCATCAAGCGCGCCGGCCGGTCTTCGGGCCGGCGCCCAAACCAAGGAACACACCGCCATGCAACTCCTCGCGATCTGTGGAAGCCTGAGAACCGGCTCATTCAACCGCGCGATCTGCAACACGCTGCCCGACCTCGCGCCCGACGGCTGCGAGATCGTCCAGGCACCGGATTTCGGCGGTATCCCGATCTACAATGCGGACCACCACGCGACGGAGGGCTTTCCCGAGCAGGTCGAGAAACTTGCGCAGATGATCGCCGTCGCGGACGGCGTGGTGATCGTGAGCCCCGAGTACAATTTCTCGGTGCCTGGTGGCCTCAAGAACACCATCGACTGGATCTCGCGCCTGCCCGACCAGCCGTTCAAGGGCAAGCAGGTGGCGTTGCAGTCGGCCGCGGGGGGGATGCTCGGAGGGGCACGGATGCAGTACCACCTCCGACAGATCATGGTGTTTCTCGAGGCGAAGGTCTTCACCAAGCCCGAGGTCTTTGTCAGCTTTGCCAAGTCCAAGGTCGACGACAGCGGCACACGCATCGCCGACGAGACCACGCGCGAGATGATCCGCGCGCAGCTGGCCGCCTTCACGGCAGAGATCGGAGGTCGCGCATGAGGCCGGAGGTGACAATCCCGCCGACATCCGGACCCCGCGCATGAGTGGCGCGGAACGGGACATCGATGCAGAGCCGGACTTCCGGCGTCCGGCAGCCTCGGGCGATGTGAAGTCGGCGCTGCGTGTGATCCAGCTTCTCAATCTGCTGGGCCAATGGGGCAGCCCCCGCACCCACGTGCAGATCGCCGAAGAGCTGAACATCCCCAAGAGCAGCCTGACGCAGGTGCTCAAGACCCTTTTGCGCCACGACTACCTGGCGTTCGATGCAGAGCGGCGCGGCTACCTTCTCGGGCCCGCAGTCACCGAGCTTGCCGGCCGCTTGCGCAGCAAGCGCGAGCTCGAGGAGGCAGCGGCACCGGTGCTCGAATGGCTGACCCAGCAGACCGGGGAGAGCTCGGCCTTGAACCTGCGAGAGGGCGACGATCACCGGGTCGCCGCCACGGTGATCAGCCCGCACCGGATCGTCGCGCACCTTCGGCTCGGCGACCACGCGCCGCTGCATGCGACGTCCGGTGGGCAGGCGATCCTGGCGCATCTGCCCCCGGCGATGCGGGACGAATACCTGGACCGGGCTCACTACCAGCGCTTCGCCAGGAATTCCCTGATGAACGCCGAGGCCGTCCGCCAGAAGCTCGATGTCATCGCTAGCGTCGGCTACGCGACGGTGGAAGAGGAATTCACCCCCGGCATCGGCGGCATCGCCCGACCGATCCTCTCGGCGCAGGGGCAACCGCTGGCATCGCTCAGCGTCACGGTTCCCGCCGAGCGGATGACCCCGGCGCTGCGCGAGACCGCTCTCGCCGCCATCGACAAGGCGGTGACCTCGCTCAAACACCGGGCCGGGCTGACATGACCGCGCCGCCCATAGACCAATCACCAGAGGAGGCACTGCCATGACCACCGCTTTTCCCGACACATCGCGCCTGCGCGAGGACAAGCTGGCACTCAGGGACCTTGTCGAGAACTGGGTCCTCTGGCGCGACGCCGGCCTCTGGGAGAAGTTCCGCACCGTCTGGCACGACGACGGGCGCATGATGGCGACCTGGACCCAGGGCACAGCAGACGAATTCATCGCGATGAACCGCGCCGGCTGGGACAAGGGCGTGAGCATCCTGCATTTCCTTGGCGGCAGCACTGTCGAGGTCTCCGACGACCGGGCCATCACCCAAACCAAGATGACCATCTCGCAGCGCGCCGAGGTGCATGGCGTCCTTGTGGATGTGGTCTGCACCGGACGTTTCCACGACTTCTGGGAACGCCGCACGGGACGCTGGGGCCTCTGCCTGCGCCAGCCGATCTACGAGAAGGACCGGATGGACACGGTCGATCCCGCGGCGCGGCTCGAGCTCGACCCGGAAGTGCTGGCGCGCTACCCGGCGGGCTATCGCCATCTTGCCTACCTGCAGTCCTCCATCGGCTATCCGGTCAAGACGGACATGCCCGGGCTGATGGGCCGCAGGGTCGACGAGCTCTACGCAACCGGGACTCAATGGCTGGCCGGCGAGCCTATCGCATGGGGAGGCTACCGCTGGGGCGACTGAAGTCCCGGCCTGCTCTCTCCACGCACGTAAGTCGCGGCCCGACGTCCGTCCTGCGGTACGTCCAGCGGCGACACCATGACCTGCCTCCTGAAACGAAAACGGGAGACGCCGCGGCGAGAGCCCGGGGACCGGGCGCCGGGCGCCTGAAACCTGCGCGAGACCGGGCGACCCCGAGAAATAAGGAGAATGGATGAATAGTTATTTTTCAGCAAAAACTTCCAAAAAGCAGCCAACTCAAAGCCGAATAAATTGCAAGGCATCAAAAAATTGAATCAAAGATATTTTGGAAATTCTTCATACCGATACTTGCTAATTGAGTATGGATATATTGGAGATAAAATTACTGACACACACGAAGCGCAGTGATAAATTGAAATCGGGAATCACCCATATATATAATCAAAGGAATTCAGATATGCACGTTCATTCGCGCCAATTTGCGGATCGCGGAGGCAATTCCGCGAATAAAGAATCCACCCAGCACCCCGCCCAGCTCACCACGGCGTATATTGTCGAGGATGCCCCTGTCGCAAATCGCTCCGCGGAGTTCACCGTCGAGGACGCTCCCGTCGCAAACCGATCCGCGGAGTTCACCGTCGAGGACGCCCCCGTCGCAAACCGCTCCGCGGAGTTCACCGTCGAGGACGCCCCCGTCGCAAACCGCTCCGCGGAGTTCACCGTCGAGGACGCCCCCGTCGCAAATCGCTCCGCGGAGTTCACCGTAGACGACCTGCGCAGCGCCGCCTGATCGGATTTCGGCCTTCGACCGGTCGGCGGGACTCTCGGGGTAAACTCCGCAACGCTCTCTGAAAGCACGTACTTGCCCCGGCTTCTTCATAAGGGACCTCGCGACGGACTGGAGATCAAACCCTCGTTGCGCTGAAAAGCTAGCGTGCTCTCCCGACCGCCTTTTGGGGGTCGGGGGATACGGCTGCAGGGAGACTTTCATTGCGCGTGCCAGGGTCCCATGCCCCCTCGGGGCTACGGCGCGAGACCACCCCTTACCAAAATTCCACCGCGCGACGAGCCATCCGCTCAGAACAGCGCCCCAGAACAGGCACGGCCCCCCGCGACGCCCATCATCAGGCGGCTCTCGCTCCGTGGCGCCGTGCATGGTGACCCAATGACACGCTTTCTCAAGCTCCTGAGAGCCGCTCCGGATCCCGCCATCGCCGACAAATCAGCGATGGGCACGATGTTCACCCGCGCCTACCGCTATTGCGAACCGATGCGGCTCGCGAGCGGCACAGGGTGGTACATGTTTTCCCCCATAGATATCGACCTAATTTTCGACGGCGTTTCGATTTCATGGCGCCCTGCAGGCGGCGACAGATTCGAGAAACTCACAAATCTCAAAGACACAAGATTTCGAGATGAATTCGAAATGACGTGCCCGGACTCGCTTCATGGGCTTGCCCCGGTGACAATTGGATCAACGATAGAACCCGGCGTATTTCAACTTTGGAGCGGTTACCTCATGGAAGCGCCTCCGGGATATAGCGCAATCGTGCGAAACCCCCCAAATCTGCCGATCACGGAGAATATGATCGGTTACGAGGGGATAATAAGGGCCGATACCTGGCTCGGCCCACTGCTCACCAATATCCGCATCCTCCGTACTGACACCGTCGTTTCGCTTCGGCGGAACATGCCGGTGTTCTTCGTGCAGCTCATCCGCAGCGAAGACCTGTCCAGAGACATCCACGCCAACATGACGATCGAGACCGGCATCGAGGCGTTCCGCGACCCGGACTGGTCGAAGTTCTCCGAAGTCATGCTGAAGTCGGGCAACGCCCGCGGCGCCTACGCACGCAAGACACGGCGCGCGCAGGCCTCCAGCTGAAAGGCACCCCATGTCGAGATCGTCCTCCGGGCCATTGCCGCCGTTTTCGCCGTCCTTGTCTTCTGCCACGCCCCCGCGCGGGTCGTCCCAGCTCCCGGCATTGCTGGCGAATTTTTCCTACATCCTCGACATCGCGGCCTTTGCGATCATTCTCCCGGGCATCGCCGCATCGCTGAACATCGGTGCCGACCAGGCGCTGCTGCTGTTTGCGGCCTATGGTGCCAGTCTCTCTGCAACGCTCCTGCTCGGCGGCCTTCTGATCGACCGGTCTTCTTTGAAGCTAATATTCCTAGCTGGTCTGAGCATCTACACGGCGGCAGCGGCGCTGATCGCGGTGGCGCCGACATTCGAGTTGGTCCTGCTTTTGCGGGCGGCGCAGGGAGTTGGCGCGGGGATTTTCTCACCCTGCGTGCCGCTGATCATCGCTGCCTGCGCCCGTCACGGCTCCGCGAGAGGCCTTACGATGTGGGGCGTCTGGTCAGGGATTTTCGCGGCGCTCTCGCCGCTCGCCATCGTCCTCGCCACGTCGCACGCCGGAGCGGACTGGCGGCTCGCCTGGTTGGTCGTGCCGACGACCTCGCTGATCGCCATCGCCATCGGCCTGAATCTGCGAGCCGATGCGAAGATCTCCGGATCATCCGGCCCTCCAGCCACCGGCGCGCCCGCCTACTACATGTTCGCCTATGTCTTCCTCTCCTACGGTGTCACCTCCTGGTTCATTTACAACATTCCTCTGCGTGCCGCCGTGCTCTACGGCCTCGACGACATCGGATCCGCGACATTCTCGACTCTTCTGTGGCTCACATTCTCACTGACCTGCCTTGCCATGGCGCGAAGCGTGCACCTGTCCATGCTGCACGGATACCTTCTGTTGAGCGCTGCGCTTCTGGTGGCGGGAACCGCCCTGTTCTTCGTCACGCCCTGGTGCGCCCTCTTCGTCGGCGCCGCCATGGCGCTTGCCAACATGCCCACCACAGAGATCATCCTGGCAAATGCGCGCAGGGGCGCGTTCGGGCTGAGCGCCAGCTTCGACATCGTCTGCGCGAGGCTGGGTGGCGCGTTGCTCGTCGTCCTCGTTCCGGCCGAATTCCCGGGGATGACGATCGCGATGATGGCTATTTCGGCGACCCTTGCGGCACTCGCCCTGATGTCCTGGAAAAGTGGCACCCGCACCGCGCCCGCGACGCTCTCCGGGTGAAATCGCCGAAAGCTGCAACGTGATGGACGAACGACGCGCGATCAGGACGCTGCTGCGGGTATAGATCGGCCCGATCTGAACAATCTCCGAGAGGGAGAGGCCGGTTCGGGTGGTCCGGGCCGACCTTTTCCGTGCGCAATTTCCTGCGCCTCCCGTCCGGCGTCCCCTACTCCTCGACACCGCGCAGCTGGCGTTCGATCATCTCCTGCATCTCGCGCGCCTTGGCCGTGTACTCGGGGTTCTCATGGTTCGGCTCGCCCAGCCGGTGGAGCTGCGCCAGTTCCAGCATCGATTTGCGGTCCAGCGTCTCGAAGGCGCGGGTGCGCCGCTCGGCCATCTCTGGGCTCATCCCCAGCGCTTCAAGCGCCGAGCGCCCCGTGCGCAGCGAGCTGTCGTAGGTCTCGCGGATCACGTCCCGGCAGCCTGCGGCCCAGAGCTCATAGGTGTGGAAGCGATCGAAGGCCCGGGCGATCACATGCACCTCGGGATAGGTGCGGGTGACGTAGCTCACCAGCTCGGTGGTTTGCGCCTTGTCGTCGATGGCGATGACCAGCAGCCGGGCCTTGGCAATCCCCGCCGCGTCCAGCAAATCGGGCCGTGTGGCATCGCCAAAATAGACCCGGATGCCGAAGGCCGAGAGGAACTCGAGCTGCTCGGCACTGTAGTCGATCACGGTGGTCTTGTAGCCGAGCCCGCGCAGCATCCGGTTGACGATGCCGCCGACCCGCCCGTGCCCGGCGATGATGACGTCGGCCTCTGCCTCGATCTCGTCCGCCTCGCGCTTCTGCTGCGCATCGAAGCGCGGCGCGATCCCCCGCTCGTAAAGGATAAAGAGCCCCGGCGTCAGGAGCATCGACAGCGCGACGACCAGCAACAGCCGTGCTTCCAGCGCCTCGGGCAGCACCCCCTGCGCCACGGCGAAGGCCAGCAGCACGAAGCCGAACTCGCCCGCCTGCGCGAGGCCGAGAGCGAACATCCAGCGGTCCCCGCCGCGGATGCCAAAGACCTGCCCCAGCCTCCACAGCACCGCCGCCTTCAGGGCGATCAGCCCCAGCGTTGCGACAAGGATCAGGCCGATTTCATCGAAGAGAAGCGCGAAGTCGATTCCGGCCCCTACGGTCATGAAGAAGACGCCGAGCAGCAGGCCGCGGAACGGGTTGAGGTCCGCTTCCAGCTCGTGCCGGTATTCGCTACCCGAGAGCAGCACGCCGGCCAGGAAGGTGCCAAGCGCCGGCGAGAGGCCGACCATGGACATCAAGAGCGCCACTCCAAGCACGATCATCAGCGCCGCGGCGGTGAAGAGCTCGCGCATCCTCGTCTGCGCGATGTAGCGCAGCACCGCGGTGACCACCCAGCGTCCGAAGAGGATCAGCACGGCGACCGCCGCCAGTGTGACCAGCGCCGCCTGCCAGCCGGCAAGCCCGGCAACGAGACTGAAGCCAGCGTCATGATCCTCGCCGCCATGCACGCCTCGCAAGAGCTCGGGGCTGGACAGAAAGGGCATCAGCGCCAGCGTCGGGATGACCGCGATGTCCTGGAATAGCAGCACCGAGAAGCTGGCCTGCCCGCCGTCGCTTTGCATAAGCCCCTTCTCGTTGAGCGTCTGCAGCACGATGGCGGTGGAGGAGAGCGCCAGCACCAGTCCGACGGCAAGCCCGACCTGCCACGTCTGTCCGAACGCCCAGAGGATCGCCCCGACGACCAGCGCCGTCAGCGCGAACTGCGAGCCGCCCAGCCCCAGCAACCGCCCCCTCATGCGCCAGAGCAGCACCGGGCGCAGCTCAAGCCCGATCAGGAACAGCATCATCACCACGCCGAACTCGGCAAGGTGCTGCACCGACTCCACGTCCACCCCGAGCGTCTCGAGCAGCGGGCTCAGCGCGACACCCGCCAGCAGGTAGCCCAGCACAGAGCCGAGCCCGAACCGGGTCGCGATGGGGACCACGACGACCCCTGCGAAAAGCAGAATGAAGACGAGCATCAGGTAGTCGGTCATGATCGCGCCCTCTGGTGCCGCCGAAAAAGGGGGCGCGAGACAGCCGCCCGACCCAGCGTCACCCGGGGCCCTCAAATTGGCAAGGGTGGCGGGCCACCCCGGGCGTGTGCCCTGTAAGACCGGGCAGGAAGTGAAGCGCCCTAGTCCATGCCTCCGAACCGAGCCGCCTATTGAGCCCAGCTCTGCGGATATGAAAAGGCCGGGCGCGTTCCTCTGCGCCCGGCCCGGCCCTCACACCGCCGGAAGCTGGTCGAGGTACTTGTCCAACGTCATCGGGTAGCTGCGCACCCGGACGCCGGTAGCATTGTAGACCGCGTTGGCAACAGCCGCGGCGACGCCGCAGAGGCCCAACTCGCCCACGCCCTTGGCCTTGAGCGGCGAGGAGGCCGGATCCACCGTATCGAGGAAGATCACCTCCTGTGAGGGGATGTCCATGTGCACGGGCACCTCGTAGCCGGCGAGGTCATGCGCCGGGAAGTAGCCGCGCCCCGTGTCGATCGCCATTTCCTCCATCATCGCCGCACCGACGCCCATCACCATGCCACCGATCACCTGGCTGCGCGCGGTGACCGGGTTGAGGATGCGCCCGGCGTCACAAGCCGCCAGCATGCGCCGCAGCCGGATTTCCCCGGTACCCACATGCACGCCCAACTCGACGAAATGCGCGGCGAAGGTCGAGACCACCTGCTCGTCCCGGAAGTCGCCGAAGCTGATGCTGTCCTCGGCCACCAGCTCTCCATCCGCCGCCAGCGAAGCGAGCGTCACCTGCTTCTCTCCGGCGTTCACCGCGCCGTTGGCGAAGCTCAGCGTTTCGGGGTCATTGACCCTTAGCCGCTCGGCAATCTGTTCACGCAGCGCGATGCAGGCGGCATAGGCGCCGGCGGTGGAGCTTGCCGCCCCCCACTGGCCGCCTGAGCCCGCGGAGACCGGGAAGTCGCTGTCGCCAAGGCGCACCTCGACCGCGTCTAGGTCCACGCCCATGGTCTCGGCCACGGTCTGCGCGAGGATGGTGTAAGAGCCCGTGCCGATGTCGGTCATGTCGGTCTCGACGATGATCCGCCCGGTATCCTGCAGCCGGACGCGCGCGCCGGAGGTGGTCGCCGGGCCGCCGCGATAGGCCCCTGCAACGCCATGGCCGATAAGCCATTGCCCGTCGCGCATGCCCCCCGGCGTGGTGTTGCGAGACACCCAGCCGAAGGCTTCGGCCCCCTGACGCAGGCATTCGACGAAGTGCCGGTCCGAGAACGTCCGGTCCGGGTTCTCGGGATCGACCTGCGTGTCGTTCACCGTGCGGAACTCGACGGGATCCATGCCGAGCTTCTCGGCCATCTCATCCATCGCGATCTCGAGCGCCATGAGTCCCGAGGCCTCTCCCGGGGCGCGCATGGCGTTGGCCTCGGGCAGATGCATCTCGGCCAGATGTTTCACGATCAGCCGATTGTCCCCGGCGTAGAACTTGCGCGTCTGGTCCACCGCATCTTCGCCAGAGCCGCCGGGCAGCGTGTGCGAGATCGCCTCATGGGCGATGGCAGTGATCTTGCCGTCCGCCTGCGCGCCGATGCGGATGCGCTGGATGGTCGAGGCGCGGTGCGTGGTGTTGTTCATCACCATGGGCCGCGGCAGCATCACCTTCACCGCGCGCTGCAGCTTGCGCGCCGCCAGCGCCGCCATCACTGCGTCGGCGCGCAGGAACAGCTTGGCACCGAAGCCGCCGCCGATATAGGGGCTGTCGACACGGATGTCGTCCGCATCCATCTCCAGCGTGGTCGCAAGCGACTGCCGGCCCCATTCGATCATCTGGTTCGAGGTCCAGACCGTCAGCTTGCCGTCCTGCCATTCGGCGATGGAGGCATGCGGCTCCATCATCGCGTGGCTGTGGCTCGGCGTGCGGTATTCCTGATCGAGCGTCACCTCGGCCGCCTGATAGGCGGTTTCGAAATCACCGACGCGGGCCACCGGCTCCGAGTTGTCGTCCTTCTTCTGCTGCCAGACCGCTTCGAGATCGAAGCTGCCCTTGGTGACGTCATAGTCGACCTTTACCAATGCGGCGGCGGCACGCGCCTGCTCGAAGCTCTCGGCGACGACAACGGCGATGGCCTGGTGATAGTGCCAGACCTCGGCACCCCCGAAGAGCGGCGCCGTGTGCATTCCCGAAGGTGTCGGCATCTCGCCCACCTCCAGCGTGGTGACGACGCCGATGACGCCCGGTGCAGCCTCGGCAGCAGAGGTATCCATGCCGGTGATGCGGCCTTGCGCGATGGTCGAGACCACCGGGTAGCCGACAAGCTGGCCCTCGGCCGCGTCGTGGCGTTCGTAGGCATAGGGCGCCTGCCCCGAGACCTTGAGCGGGCCATCGATGCGCGGCGTCGGGCGTCCGATCAGCCGGGCGTTGTCGAAGAGGTTGTCTCCGGCGGGTTGATTGAACTGCATGGTCTCACTCCTCTGCCAGCATGGCCGCGAGCGTGCGCGTCGCCAGGGTGATCTTGAAGGCGTTCTCCTCGGTCGGGCGGGCCCCGTTCAGGAGGCGGGCCATGACGGCCTCGGCTCCGTTCGGCAGCTCCGCATCCGCCTCGACCGATCGCCAGGGCTTCGGCGCGACGCCGCCAAGCGCCACGCTGCCGGTGCCATCCGGCTGGCGGATCAGCGCCACCGAGACCAGCGCGAAGGCATAGGACGCCCGATCGCGCACCTTGTGGTACTTGTGAACCCCGCCCACCGGCGCGGGCAGCGCCACGGCTGTGATCATCTCGCCCGGCATGAGCACGTTTTCCCGCTCCGGCGTATCGCCGGGCAGCAGGTGGAATTCCTCGAGCGGGACGCTCCGGGTGAGGCCGGTCGGGGTGATGGTCTCGACGACCGCATCAAGCGCGCGCATCCCTACCGCCATGTCCGACGGATGCGTCGCGATGCAGGCCTCCGAAGTGCCGATGATGCCGAGCTGGCGCGAGAACGCCCCCTTGCTCAGCGCCGCGCAGCCGGATCCGGGCGCGCGTTTGTTGCAGGGCTGGGCGGTGTCGTAGAAATACGGGCAGCGGGTGCGCTGCAACAGGTTCCCAGCCGTGGTCGCCTTGTTGCGCAACTGGCCCGAGGCACCGGCCACCAACGCGCGCGTCAGCACAGGGTAGTCCCGGCGGATGCGCTCATCTGCGGCCAAAGCGGTGTTGCGCACCAGCGCGCCGATGCGCAGCCCGCCCTCGTCGGTTTCGGTGATCTCGTCGAGGCCAAGCCCGTTCACGTCGATGAGGTGCACCGGCGTTTCAATCTCGAGCTTCATGAGGTCGAGAAGGTTGGTGCCACCTGCGATGAACTTGGCACCCTCGACCTCGGCGGCCCGTGCCGCGGCCTGCGCCGGATCGATGGCGCGCTCATAGGAAAACTGTCTCATGCCCGATCTCCTTGAGCCTGCTGCTCCGCGACCTCGGTGATGGCGGCGAGGATGTTGGAATAGGCCCCGCAGCGGCAGATATTGCCGGACATGCGTTCGCGGATCTCGGCCTCGGTGGCCTCGATGCGGGTGGTCAGATCGCCGGTCACATGACTGGGGACGCCCGCCGCGATCTCCTCGAGCACCGCCTTGGCCGAGCAGATTTGCCCCGGCGTGCAATAGCCGCATTGGAAGCCGTCATGCTCGACGAAAGCGGCCTGCATCGGATCGAGCGCCTCCGGCATGCCGATGCCCTCGATGGTCTGCACCGCGTCGCCATCATGCATCACCGCAAGCGACAGGCACGAATTGATGCGCGCGCCGTTCACCGTGCAGGTGCAGGCGCCGCACTGGCCGTGGTCGCAGCCCTTCTTCGTCCCGGTGAGCTGCAGATGCTCACGCAGCGCGTCGAGCAGCGTGGTCCGGTTGTCGACGGTCAGCTCCTGCTCGGTGCCGTTCACGGTGACAGTGATGGTCGTGGTCTCGGGGCCGACCGGGGCTGCGGTGCGCTGCGCGGCGCCCGGTTCGAGGTCCGTATTGCCGGCGAGCAAGGTGCGGCGGCGCGGTTCGAACGCTTTGGAGGGTGAAGACATGATCAATTCCTGTTGGTCTGGCCTGCCCGGTGCCGGGCGGCTGGTTCGGTCCTGACGATGCGTTAAGACGTATGTGGAGAGGAGACCGGGACCATGCCGCGAGAGCGCACGCAGTTATCGGTCCTCCTCGTGAATGTGCTCAGCGGGTTTGCACGGCGAAGCGCGGTGTCGCGCCCGTCTCCGGAGCCGCGTGAGTCCCCAACGCCACATCCCGCGCGCTTGTTCCTCGGTTGCGCGCCGACACCACGGGGATGCGCGATGACGCGCACAGGGCACCTGCGGACACGACCCAATGGCCCGCCCTCCCTGCGGACCGGCGCCGCGCTTGCGCCTCACCCGCACACGCCCTGTCGGAGCTTGCAGCCGTCAGCGGGACAAAAGCCTGATGGCCCGTGTTGCTCATACCGGTGGTGGAGCGATCCGTAGCCCCTCGGGCGCCGTCACGCACGGTCTTGCCCCGAAAGGGTCAGTCGAAACCCGGCGCTGCCGACACGACAAGTTGGCATGATCGCCTCCCGAGGACGCACGCCGGATTCCATCCGTGCTGCGGCGCGCCCTTCATGCGCCGGGCCAGCCGGTATGCGGGGTCAGCTTCCCAAGGGACCGTCTGCGCCCGTCCCCTGCCCTGCACCGGACCCGCGCGGACGCAGGGTGATGCGGGTCAGCTCTGACGGTACGCCGAGGCGCAGCGCGAAGCCGGGCCAGAGCGCGGTGCCATTGCTGACGTAGAGATGCATGCCCGCGACCGCGTAATAGCCCGAGATGAACCCCTCGTTGTAGCGGGCAACCAGCGAGGCCAGCCCAACGACCATGCCGCCATGCGTGTGGCCCGACAGGTGCACGTCGACGCCGCGCGCGGCCATGATCCGTGCCTGCTGCGGCTGGTGGTTGAGCAGCAGGATCGGCGCATCCTCCGGAGCCCCCGCCAGCGCCCGATCGATGTCCGGCACCGGCAGTCCGAAGCGTCCGGCCGCGAGATCGGTCAGCCCCGCCACCACCAGCGCATCCTCCCCGCGCTTGATCCGGGCATGGGCATTGGCGAGGGGACGCATGCCCAGCTCCTGGTAGGTCGCCCACCAGCTCTCGTAGCCGAAGTAATACTCATGGTTGCCCGGGCTGACATAGACACCATCCCGCGCCGAAAGACCGGCCAGCGGCGCCACGTCCTCGCGCCGGGCGTCGAGATAGCCGTCGATCAGATCGCCGCTGATCAGGATGAGATCGGGCTCGAGCGCGTTGACCCGTGCCACCAGCGCCTCGGCGAAGGGCCGATGAAACAGGCGGCTGAGGTGTATGTCTGTCAGGTGGATCACCGAGTAGCCATCGAATCCGGCGGGCAGGTTCTCGATCTCGAAGGCGAGGTCCTTCTGCGCCGGCTGGCGCACCGCGTTGGCCACGCCGAGCCCCGCAAGCGCCACTCCCAGCGCCACCGCGCCCATGCTCCAGCCCGGACCAAGCGGGCGCCATTGCCAGAGCACGAGCGAGCGCAGCAGCATGAACACGTCGAGCAGAACGTGCAGCGCCGCGGTGATCAGGATCGCGCCGAAACCGAGGTTCACCGCGATGACGATGCCACGCGGCAGTTCCAGCGAGAACATGTTGCCATAGGCCCATTTGGTCAGCAGGTGGTTCTCGGCCAGCAGCAGGATCGCGAGCCCGAGCAGCAGTTTGCTCCAGAGCGGGATACCCAGCGGTCCGACGACGCGTAGCGCGACGTATGCGCCGATGATCCCCATGACGGTGGCAAACATGTTCTGGCTCTCCTGCTCTTTGATCCTGACCGGGCGAGCGCCGAACGCTAAGCCACCACAGCCGGGCTGTCCCGTGGGAATTCACGATTAACGTCATGAACGAGAACCATAAATAAGAGCGCAGCACGCGAATGCCATGCCTACCGATTGGTGAACCTCATGTATCGCGCGCCTCGGTCTCCGCCTGCCGGGTTTCTCGGCAGGCCAGGACTCTGACGCGCCCCTTTGAGCGGACAACAAGGCGGCCAGGCCCGTCGGATAAACGCGGAGGACGGCGGTGCGCGCCGGGTTCGGCACCGCCGCAGGCCTCCTCGGCGCGCAGGGTCGCGCGCCGACGGCGCTGCGGGCGCTTAACGCCCCTGTAGCAAGGGGCGGCCCCCGGCGGGACAGATGACCCGCTCCTGCTCTACCGGGCGACCCCGGACGGAACTCCCGATGCCGAGGGCTGGAAGGTGACGCTCACCCCTGAACGCGGCAAGGGCAACACTTCGCAGGCATCTCCCTCCGAGAAACGCCGATGCCCCGCTGTCCTTGGCCCCCTGTCCTTGGCCCCTGCCCCAAGCTCCCGCGCGGACGCCGCTGCGCAGCCCTTGGACGCTCGCCGACGAAGACAAGGCGCAGAAGCTGGAGGGCGCACCCACCACGCTCGAGGGCCGACGCCCCCTCGCCCACAGCGAGGCCCGGCATATCCATCCGCAGCCGCCTGACCGCCACGCGCGAGTTCGTTCCTGCGGCAAGTCATCGCCATCTCAACCTCCGCAGGACCGCAATTGCCGGTCGGCGCAACTGGGCGGCGGAGCGGATGAACCTTTTCGGTCAACGACATCGGCGGCCGGCAAGCCCGGTCCACCGATGCGGGAAGGCCCTCCGCGCTCACCAGGCGCAGCACCGCACGCTCAGCGGCTCGCAAGACCTTGGTCAGGGCTGCGCGCTGCTCTCGCGTTCCGCCTCCGCATGCTCCGCGGCCCAGGTCCCCGCCGCCTCAACGGCAACCGGGGAGCTCGTCGGCAGCACGTTGAGATAGCTTTCCGTCTCTTCCGGCGGCAAGGCCTCGCGCTGGGTCATGCGATAGAGCGCGTAGAGCGCGATGACCCCGAAAGTCGCGGCGAGCACGAGCCAGAAGCCGTGCGGTCCGATGCGCTGCATCGCCCAGCCGGTGACCAGCGGACCGGCGATGGCGCCGAGACCGAAGGTGAAGACGAGGCCACCCGAGGCGGCGGGCATGTCCTCGGCGGAAAGCGAGTCATTGGTGAAGGCAAGAAACAGCGCATAGAGCGGCGTGGTCACCCCGCCCGCAACAAAGGCCGCCCCCAGCAATGCGCCGACGCCCCCGCCCATCAACCATCCCATCGCGCAGGCCGCTGCGCCAATCACCGCCGCCCCGAAAATCAGCCTGCGCCGGTCCATCTGGTCCGACAGCCAACCAATCGGGTATTGCAGCACCAGCGCCCCGGCAAAAAGCATGGCGATGAACAGCGAGATCTGCGGCGCCGTCAGACCAATCTGCGAGCCGAACACCGGCCCCATGCCCGACTGCGTCGCATAGACGCTGCCCAACAGGAAGATCCCGACCGTCGACAGCGGCGCGTTGCCGAACAGGGTGCGCAGCGACATCGGTCGCGCAACCTCGACCGCGGGTACCGGTGTCGCCGACAGCAGGATCGGAGCAAAGGAGATCGACACGAGGATCGAGGCGCCGATGAACAGCGTCGAGGTCCCGGCATCGCCCAGCGTCAGCAGGCCCTGCGCACCGATGATCCCCAGGGTCTGCGCGATCATGTAGGCAGAGAGCACCTTGCCCCGCGTCTCGTTGCTCGCCGCGTGGTTCAGCCAGCTTTCGGCGGTAACGTAGACCCCCGACATGCAAAAGCCGACGATCAGCCGCAGCAGCGTCCATGCCCAGGGCTCGGTGACCAGCGGAAAGGCGATAAGCCCTGCGGACATGAAGCTGCCCAAGGCGGCAAAGACGCGCACGTGGCCAACCTTGCGGATCAGCTGCGGCGTGACCCGTGCACCGGACAGGAAGCCGATGAAGTAGCCCGAGGTGATCACCGCCAGTGCGGTCGAGGAGAATCCTTCGATCCCGCCCCGCAGGCCGATCAGGGTGAAATGCATGCCGTTGCCGAGCATGATGAGCACGATGCCCAGAAGGAGCACCCAGACCCCCGACAAAACCTTGATCATGACGACGTCTCTCGTAGCTCGGGCAGAATCCCCCTAGCCACTCCTGACCTGTACCGCGCCGTGCCGCTGCCGCACGCGCGGCATCTGTTCGGCGCTTTACGACATGGCCCGATGCGGTGCCTCTTTGTAGCGCGGGCGAGCATCCCCCAAAGCCGAGAACGCCAAGGACCCGGCTCCGTCTCGGCCCGGAAACTATCGGGGACCGGGATAGGGGCTCTCCCTCCGCGACAGGGGCTTGCCCTTCCTGCCGACCCCGAAAATAACTCCGCAATCACCCCCCTGCCCAATTTTCCGACCCTCGGTCCAAAATCGGAAATACGCGACCAAACCCCGGAAAACTTCTCCCGCCCCCAATTCCGTGTTATGATGATAAGATTATTTCAAGTCATTGAGACCGCACCTCGACGTCATTGCAGAGGGCAAACCATGTCTATCTTGGCTTACATCGCGAGAATTACCGAACCGCGCCGCGTCTGGTTTCAGTGGAATTTCGTCACGGCGGTCCTGATCATCCTGGGGCACCGCGAAAACCTGCGCAGCGCCAACCTGATCGACACCGAGACGGCACCGCCGAAGCCCGAGCCCGCGGAGGACCCGGTGAACTTCCGCACCGCCGACGGCAGCTACAACGATCTGGGCAAGCCGTGGATGGGCATGGCCGGCAGCCGCTTTGCCCGCAACGTGGCGCTCGAGGCGGCCTTCGGCGAGACGGGGGACGACCTGATGACCCCGTCGCCGCGCGAGGTGTCGCGGCGGCTATTGGCGCGCAGGGAATTCACCCCGGTTCCGCATCTCAACGTGCTCGCGGCCGCCTGGATCCAGTTCATGGTCCACGACTGGCTGTCGCACGGCAAGAACAACAGCGACCATCTACACGAGATCCCGCTCGCCGGGGATGACGATTGGGAGGGCCCGATGACCGTGCCCGCGACCACCCTCTCGGCGGCGGGCGATGCCGACGCCGGCCGGCCCGGGGCCTTCACAAACGTCGAGACCCACTGGTGGGATGGTAGCCAGATTTACGGCTCGTCAGAGGCGCGGATCGCAGCGGTGCGGCGCGGAACGGGGCCAGAGGCCCTTCCTGACGGAAAACTCGCGCTCGACGACCGTGGACTGCTGCCCCTCGATAGCCCTTCGTGCGTGCCCGGGCTGGAACTCAGCGGCGTCAACGGCAACTGGTGGATCGGTCTTTCGGTTCTGCACACGCTTTTCGTCCGCGAGCACAACGCCGTGGTGGACCGGCTGAAGGCAGAGCACCCCGCCGCCTCCGGCGACTGGCTGTTCGGCAAGGCGCGGCTCGTGGTCTCGGCGCTGCTTGCCAAGATCCACACGGTTGAATGGACCCCGGCCCTGATGGACAGCCCGGTCGGACGGATGGCCATGCGCGGGAACCAGTGGGGCATCGTCGGCGAGCGCGAGACCGGCGCCTTCGGCCGCATGTCGATGAGCGAGATCATCAACGGCATTCCCGGCTCGCCCGCAGACCATCATGGCGCGCCCTACGCGATGACCGAGGAGTTCACTGCGGTCTATCGCCTGCACTCGCTGCTCCCCGACAGCTTCGATTTCCGCCGCGCGCGCGACGACAGCCACGTTCAGACAGCCGACCTCGCGGGGGTCAGCGCGGGTGCGGCCAGCGGCCTCTACAGGGACCTGTCCTTCGACGATGTGCTCTATTCTCTCTGCACCGAGCACCCTGGGGCGCTTGTCCTGCACAACTATCCCGAGGGGCTGCGACACCTGAAGCGCGAGAACGGTCACACGATCGACTTGGCCGCGATCGACATCTTGCGCGACCGCGAACGCGGGGTGCCGCGGTTTGCCGAGTTCCGACGGCAAACCGGCATGTCGGTGCCCAAGACCTTCAGCGACATCACCTCCAACAGCACCTGGGCCGCCGAGCTCGAGGACCTCTACGGCACGGTCGACAAAGTCGACCTGCTGGTCGGCACGCTGGCCGAGGCGCAATCCGACCGCGGCCAGCCGCCGCGCTTTGGCTTCTCGGACACCGCCTTCCGCATCTTTATCCTCATGGCCTCGCGCCGACTGAAATCGGACCGGTTCTTCACCGACGACTTCCGGCCCGAGATTTATACCGAGGCCGGCTTCGACTGGGTGAAGCAGAACTCCCTGCGGACGGTGGTGGCGCGGCATTGCCCCGAGCTGGCCCATGCCTATGGCGACGCGCGGAACATGTTCTTTCCCTGGGAGCGGTCGTCATGAGGATCCCCGGGGTGATAGATGTGGTCACTCTGCGGGACCCGGAGGCATTGCGCGCGGCAGCGCAGGATGCGCGCCTTGACCGGCCCGCCCCCGGCCATGGGCCGCTGCTGAACCGGCTGATCGCGCGGGCGGCCCGGGACACGCTGAGCGCGCACCGCCAACATCTGCCCAGCGCCCTGCCGAAGGCCGATTACCGGCGCCAGGACATGCGTGCCGCGCTGAGTACACGGCTCGGATCCGGCGATCTGGACGCGGCCCTCGCAGGGCCGGTGGCGCGGGCGGCGGCCTTCGTGGGCGGCGGACCCGGCGAGGCGCTTGAACTGTCCCAGGCGCTGATCGGACCGGTGGTGATCACCGGCTTCGCCCCCACGCCCGAAAGCGTCGCTGCGGCAGAGACCATCGGTCGGGGGCTGAATGGTACCTTCGCGCAGCGGCTGCTCGACCGGATCACAGGCCGCTCCCGCCTCGCGCGCGCGGCGCTGCACGGGCTGACCCATGGCAACCTGACAGCGATCCATGCCCTCGGCATCGCTGCGCAGAACATGGCGGCGAGCCTCGAGGCGCTGCGGGAGATGCCGCGGACCGCCTCTGCCGAGGCGGCCCTGGCGCACGCGCTGATCGCGCCGCGACGGGTGCTGCGGCAAGCGACTGTGCCTGCAGAATTGCTGGGCGGCTCCATCCGGACCGGAACGCTGGTGATCCTGCCGGTCGGCGAGGCTGCGCGACGCACGCTCGACCCGCGCGTGGCCTTCCTGAGCGAGGCCTGGAGCGGCTGCCCGGCACATGCGTTCGTCCCCGCCGTCCTTCGGCGTGTCTGGACCGAAGCGACAGGTGCCCCATGACCGAAGGCACAGAGGAGGACCCCATCTTCCGGCCGCTCGCATTCCGGAACCTGACAGTGAAGAACCGCATCTTCCGCTCGAACATCTCGGGGCGGTTCGACAATGAGGACGGCTCGCTCACCCAGACGCGGATCAACTGGGAGTGCCGCTTTGCGCGGGGCGGCGTGGGGGCAATCATCTCGTCCTACGTGCCGGTGCGGATGGACGGGAGGATCATCGCAGGCTACGCGACGATCCACCGCGACGATTTCATCCCGGCCTGGACGCGGCTCGGCGAGGCGGTGCACGCACACGGCGCGAAGTTCATCCTGCAGCTCAGCCACTCGGGGCGGCAGATGGACATTCCGGGGGTGCACAATATGCACCGGGCCTCTCCTTCGCCGACGTCGGCACCGGAGACCCTCCACGGCTTCCTGACACAGGCGATGCCCACCGGCGAGGTGCGCCGCTTGGTACGCGACTTCGCCCGCGCTGCCTGGCGGGCGCGCGAGGCCGGGCTGGACGGGATCGAGCTGCACGCCGCCAACGGCTATCTTTTCACCCAATTCCTCAGCTCGGCGATCAATGACCGTACCGACGCATATGGCGGCGGGCTGAGAAACCGTGCCCGTTTCCTGCTCGAGGTCATTGCGGCGATCCGCGACACGGTCGGGCGAAACTTCCACCTGCAGGTGAAGCTCTCGGCCACAGACCACAACAATGTCATTCCCTGGGAGGGGCGCGGCAATACGGTCGGCGACACCGTGCAGGTGGCGCAATGGTGCGAGGCCATGGGGGCCGACGCACTGCACGTCTCCACCGGCTCGCTCTTCCCGCATCCGCTGAACCCGCCGGGCGATCTGCCATTGGAGGTGCTGGCGGTCACCTACGACGCGATGATCTCCAGCGGGGTGCACGGCTTCCGGAACTTCCTGCTGTTCCGCTACCCGGCGCTGCGGCCGATCTTTCACTGGCTCTGGTTTCGCATGAAGAAAGGCCGCCCCGTCGAGGGCGTGGGTTTCGAAGAGGCGCGGCTGATCCGCGAGAAGGTGGGCATCCCGGTAATCTCGACCGGCGGCTGGCAGGACGCGGGCGCGATCCGCGCTGCGCTGGAACACGTGGACGGGGTGTCGATCGCCCGCTCGCTGGTGGCCAACCCGGACCTGCTGCGCCACTGGGCCGAAGGCCGCGACCTGCCGCCCGCCCCCTGCACCTATTGCAACAAGTGCCTCGTCGGAGCGCCGAAACTGCCGATGGGCTGCCACGAGCTGTCGCGCTTCTCGTCCCGCGAGGCAATGATCGACCAGCTGATGGAGGTCTACGACACCAAACCCGAGCTGCGCATTCCGGAGGCGTCATGAGCTTTCCCACCGCCGTCGAAGCCGAGCTGGACCGCCGCCGCCGCAGGTGGCGACCGCTCCTTTGGCTCGCGGTGCTGGCGCTCGCCGGAGCAGTCCTCGTTGCGGTCCTGCTGCTCGTCCGCGTGCTGCAATCGGGCACGCCCTATTACCCCGACGAAGAGACGCATTTCCGGCATGGCTCGATCGGGGCGGAAACGGCTTCGGGCATTCCCTACAAGGTCTGGAAAGCCTTGCCGACGCTCTTCCCAGAAGCCTTCGGCACGACCGGGGACTACCGGGCGTTCGGCTTTCTCTACGATGAAGACGACGACCTTCCCATCGGCATCTCGCGCCGAACGGTGTCGGGGGTGGAACTGGTCTGGTTCAACTGCGCCGTCTGCCACACCGGCACCGTCCGTAACAGCACGGAAGACCCGCCGCTGACCATCTCCGGGATGCCCGCGCAGCAGCTTGACCTACACCTTTTCACCCGCTTCGTGCTGGCCGCCTCGCGCGATCCGCGCATGGCACCCGCCCCTCTGAGCGCGGCGATGCGTGACAGCGGCGTCGGGCTCGACCCCGTCGAGGCGCTTTTGTGGAAGGTCGCCGTCTTCCCGCGCCTGCGGGAAGGCATGATCGACCGCGCCGCCCGGCTGTCCCCACTGCTAGACCGGCAACCGGACTGGGGCCCGGGTCGGGTCGATACGTTCAACCCCTACAAGGTGCTTGCCTTCGACGACGACGCCCGCGCGCTCAGCGATCAGGAGGTGGTGGGTGCCTCGGATTTCCCCTCGATCTTCCAGCAGCGCCCGCGCGAGGGCATGCAGCTGCACTGGGACGGCAACAACACCAGCCTCGCCGAGCGCAACCTCTCGGCGGCACTCGGAGCCGGGGTCACGCCGCAGACCGCCGACCATGCCGCCATCGAGCGCGTGGCCCGCTGGCTCGGCGATTTGACACCGCCCGCAAGCCCGCACCGTCCCGACGCGGCGGCGGCAGACCGCGGAAAGGCTGTCTACATGGAGACCTGCGCCGCCTGCCATGGCTACCGGGGAGACCAAGGCTACGTCTTCGAGGGCGCACGGCTGGGCACGGTGGAGCCGCTGGCAAGCGTCGGCACCGACCCCGCGCGGCTGAACAGCTACACACCGACCTTCCAGCAGGCACAGCTGCGCGAGCTTTTCGCGGGAACACCCTATGCGTTCCGCCAGTTCAGGAAAACCAATGGCTATGCCAACGCGCCGCTCGACGGGCTCTGGCTGCGTGGCCCGTACCTGCACAACGGCTCGGTGCCGACGCTGCGCGATCTGCTGCGTCCCCCGGACGAGCGCCCGGCAAGCTTCCGCCGGGGCAGGGACGTGATCGATCCCGACGGGGGCTTCGTGTCGCCCGCCTGCACGGAGGGCCCCGGCTGTTACGACACCTCACTGCCAGGCAATTCGAACACCGGGCATCTCTGGGGGACCGCGCTGCCCGAGGCACAGACATCCGACCTTCTGGCCTATCTGTTGACGTTCTGAGGAGGCTGCCATGAACACCCTTTCGCTCGGTTGGAGCCAGGCACAGGCGAAAAGCGCCCTGAAACGCTTCCGGCGCCTCTTCGCGGCCAACCTGCTGTTGCAGTCGTTGGTGGCGCTGATTTGCCTCTTCGCGCCGGGGCTGGGCGCATGGAGCACGGGGATCGAGCCGTCGCAGGCGCGACCATTGCTGCAGGTCTGGGGCGCCATGGTCGTCGTGGTTTCGGCGCTGCAGGTGCTGGCGTGGCGTGATCCGATCCGGCAGCGGTTCCACGTGGCGATTGCCATCGGGATCCGCGTCTGGATGGTGCTGGTCTACCTGAGCCTCGGGCTCGACTTCTGGCGCTTCGCTGCCTTCGACGCGATCTTCGCGGTGGCCCTGGCCGTGCTGTTCCACCGCGCTTTGATCGCGGAACTCCAGACCCGGCCATAGGCGGCCCGAAGGCCGTGACCACCGAGCCCCTGCCCCGCGACCATGGTGATCGGGGTCGGACGCTCGGCAGGGCTGACAGCCCTGACCTCCGCCACCCCCAGCGCCGAGGCGATCTGCACATGACTGGCCTGCCTGATCACCGCAATTTCGATCCCGGCAATGGCCTCACCATGCTCACAGATGCCAGGGAGCCGATGACGCGCAAGCTGATCTTCGATGCCACCGCAAAGGGGCCCCCCGCCTTCGAGGGCGAGATCGGCGGGATGCGCCAGTCCTTTCCGCCCCATGCCCTGCGGCGCGCGTACCAAACGCCGCGCGCCAGAATGCGGCTGAAGGTCACGTACGACGGGCGGCAGATCGAAGTGGTGCCGGCCCGGAAGCTAGAGCGGTTCCTCCAAGACAAGAGCGACGGGACGCTGGGCCAGGTCAATTTCCCCAAGACCCGGCACATCAAGGCGAATATCCCCTCGGCGGACGGGGGTCTTCATCGCACCCGTCGATCCATGCCCCTCCGGCCTAACCGGCCGTGGCGGCGGCAGACGACCTTCTCCCCATCATTGGGATCGACGCGCAGACGGCCCAGATGCTTTAACCCTTCGGCGTCCGGACCTGCTCCGAGATCGCGCTCTGGGGCGACACCGAAATTGCCCGGCTCGAACCGCCGTACACCGACGCCGTCCGCCGGGCCCGGACCGAGAAATGGGTCTGGCGGGCCTAGACGCCCTCGGACCTGCAGAAGGGGCTCGTGTCCCTACAGGCGGGACGCCAGCAAATGTTCCCGGGGCTGGACGCGTCGCTGGCGCCGCGCGTCGGGCGCTCTGTCGACATCGGCCAGCTCGTCCGCAGGATGCGGGAGCGCATGCCATAGACAACGCGACACGCTCCGAAACCGCGTCCGGCCAGAGCCTGTCCGGCGCGCGGATCGCCCGGGAGGAAATCAAGCAGGTCGGGCGGCCGCGGGCCATGTAGGCACTTGCGCCGGAAAAGTCCTGCGGCCCCGACCAGAGCGTGGTCCGCCTCTATCCCGACGGCCCCTTCGGTCAGGTCGCCATAGAGTTCGGCGACAGCCGCTGTCTGCTGGTGTCTGGCTTCAAGGGGTATGTCGGTCGTATCCGGATCGAGGCCGAGGGCATGGCCCCGCTCTCCCACGCCCCCGCCGACTACATCCTCTCGCGGCAACGAGACGCAGGGTTGCCGCGCCGAACTGGACAAGCTGCGCGCCGCCACGACGCTGGCCTTCGAGAAGCGCAGGGTCGCGATCGGCGATCCGCGAAATCCCGATGCGCTGGCGAGCGCCATCCGTACAGGCAAGGCCATCGACCCGGCGCTCGAGTTCCATGCTGCTTGAGGCATTGCGCCCGTAGCTGCTCGACATCCTGAGCACAACATTTTCGGCCGGATCGGGTGATGCCCTCTTCAAGGCCATTCAGACAGGAGAGTTGAGATCCGCGCTATGTCATCCGCGGCCGCGACGAGCGCGGCAAGACCTCGGCAGAGCAGCTGCGGTTTGGCCCGCGTCGCTGCACAGAGGGCTGGCGGAAATCGGCGTGGACCTGCCACCTGACATCAAATACGACCTTCCGTCCGATGGCGACACGCTCGACGAATTCGTCGCGCGGGCAAAGCGGCCCACCAGCGCGCAGATCATTGCCGTAGGTCCCGGGAAGGCCGTGGAATACGAGCTTTTCACGCGATCCGTGCCGCAGGAGATCGCAGCCGCCGGCAAGATCTCCGAGGTCTAAATCCGGAAGGAAAGGCCGACGCCGAGTTGCAGAAATTGGGCACGCAGAACCAGGATTGGCTGCAGGCTATCGTCAAGGCTATCGACCAGCAGTGGTGCGGGCTCTCGGGCTCGGAGGTCGAGAAATGCCTGACGGAGGTGTACCGCTACCTCGACAAGTCCGTTCTGCGAAAGGCCCTCAACAAGATCTTGCAAGAGGCGTTGACCGATGAGTCGACCAGTGAAGTGGGCCATCCGCCGGGCAACTTCGTGGGCTGCAACCTGCTCGTCGCCAAGGCGCCGCAGATGAGGTTCGCCAGCTAGGTCACCATTGGCTCGCCGCTCGGGATCAATGCGATCACCGCCAATCTCGGGCAGCCGCGCAACACGGCACCGAAGCGATCGATGCCGACACGAGGTCACTGGGCATCTCGACGGCAGGACAGTGACAAAGCAATTTGTGGCTTTTTCAAAATCCGCCGCGTGACAATCCGCCATGCAGGCATTTCCCTGTCCTTCGGGGTTATTACCTATCAATGAGACATCAGTTTATTGCAAATCGCACATCACATCCAATCAGGATGGTCGCCATACGGACCAAAAGATGCATCAGGAGATGCCGCTTCACCCAACAGAGAGATGTGACGGATGCAGCGCAGTTTTGACCATAAATCTCTAAAACACCGAAGCATTTCTTCAATACTAATAGTTAAGTCATAATTACGAACCTGACACAATTCAGCAATCCAGATAGATGGATTCATCCAAACCATTGCGCCTACTTGTGGTATAACAAGGTATTCTTTTACACCTTTTGGATGAATGACCATGCGAATTCCGCCTCTTGTCAGTGGTCTGCTGAGATCCTCCGCTCCAACGCTGCTCACCGCCCTCGCCCTCCCGCCGCCGGTCAACGCGATCGCGGCCTCGGTGGTCAGCCATGCTCTCGAACGGCTCCCCGGCGCGAAGCCCGCGGCAACCGCCTCCTCCGGTGCCGCGACGCGCGCGGCGATGACGCCGCAACAGGTCGTCGAGTCGATCAAGGAGAATGCGGGCGACCCCGAGATTTTCGTCGCGCTCCAACAGGCGGAGACCGCGCTTCAGCAATATGAGCTCGAAGCCGGCGTGCGCTTTGCCGAGCTCGAACTGGAAGATCGCAAACGCGCTTCGGATTTTCAGACAGCAAACCAGCTAGGGGACCTCGCCTTCCGCTACGGCATGCGGCTGGTCTGGATCGCGATGGGCGGCTTGCTGGTGGTGGTTGTATTGCTTCTGCTGGTGGCAATCGGAAAAATACCCATCGGGAACGACAGCTTCGCCACTGCGGCTTTCGGACTGATCGGCACCGCCGTTGGGTTCGTCAACGGCATTGCCGGCGCCGTGGTCACCTTCTATTGGGGCAGCAGCCAGGGCTCGAAGGAAAAGTCCGCGGCGATGGACCGCTCGATACAGAAATTCAGCGAGGATCTCGGCCGGGCGGCCAAGGCCAACGCCGCCGCGACCCCGCCTCCGGCGCCACCCGGCGCGACCGCCCCAGGCCCGTCCCCGGCCCCAGCCGCCCCACCCGTGCTCGCGGCGGAGGCACCCATGGGGGCGGAGCTGCGCGTCAGCGAACCGACGATGCCGGCCGGGTCGGAACTGCTCGGAGAGATGCTGCCGCATCTCTGCACGCCGCACCGGCATTTCGAAGATGCGGTGTCCTGGGCGCTAGCCGACGGCGGCATCCGGATCGATGGCGGACCGCCGGAGCGTACGCCCGGTGATCCCAAGACGATCCGCAGGATCTGGCAGGAGTACGGCGACCTCTGCGCACGCTGGTCGAAACACTTCCAGGTCCCGGTGGAGTTGATCATCGCGACCATCGCCACCGAGAGCAGCGGCAACCGCGCCGCTCGGCGGCCAGAGCCACAGATCCGCGACGAGAGCGTCGGCCTCATGCAGACGCTGGTGACCACCGCGCGCGAAACCCTGGGACGCGCCAGCCTCACGGGCGACGACCTGCTGGAGCCCTCGCTCTCCATCGAGGCCGGGACGAGCTATATTGCCCGGCAGCGCAAGAGCACGCATTTCGACCCGCCGCTCGTTGCCGCCGCCTATAACGCCGGGTCCCTGCGGCGCGAGAATGCTGCGCAGAACCGCTGGCTGCTGATCTGCTACCCGTCGAAAACCGGCGAGCACATCGATCGCTTCCTCTCCTGGTTCGGCGACGCAATGGCGGTCAGCCGCGATGACCGCTGGGGCGCGACAACCGGAGCCCCGAGCTTTGCCGCCGCGGTTGCCGGGATGCCGGCCGGAAGCACCGCCGCGATGATTGCCGCAGCAGCCGCCCCCGCCATACCGGATCCTGCCGCGATGCTGATGCGGCCGGCGCCGCTGCTGGAAAGCTTCCAGGACAGTTTCGGGTATGATGCCCTCGTGGAGCAGACCGGGCTGGTCACCGAGATCCAGCAACGGTTGAGCGCCTTCGGATACCTCGATCCGCCTGCGGACGGCGATTTCGGCCCGATCACCAGGTGGTCGATGAAGGCCTTCTGCAAGACCCGCGGCCTTGCAGAGCAGGACATCTTCGACCGCGACACGGCAAGCGCGCTGACCATACCCACGAACGGGCTTCCGGATATTCCGCGCCATCAGACCCTGTCCTGGGTCAACCGGGTCGCTGACTACATGACCGCGAAGGGCTTCTGGATTTGCCGCGTGCCCGAATGCCGGAACATTGTCTACCTGGAAGGCGCGAACATGGACGGCACGCTGAACGATGACCGGGTCAACGTGTTCAACGACCTTCGCCTGCTGTTCTGGGTCGACGGACAGACCGGGCAGTTGCAGACCCGGGCCTGGCAGGCGACGACCGAGCCGGGCAAGTTCTTCACCGACCGCCCCCTCAACCCGCTCGGGGCCGCGCGGATCAAGTTCGGCCAATACGCGGCCTGGAGTGTCGGAAAGCACCACCCGGGAAAACCGGGCGAGCACGAGGCGCTGCGCCAGACCGCGGATGTCAGCGTGTACCGCGACCTCAACAAAGACCACGAGCGCCAGGGCGACCGTGTCGAGACCGGCATCTTCTTCATCAACCAACACTGGGGCTATGACAGGCCCGAGGACAACATCGGCAGGACCAGTGCCGGCTGCCTCGTGGGGCGAACGAAGAAGGGCCACGAGGAGTTCATGACCGAGGTGAAGCGCGACCCGCGCTATAAGGCGAACAACGGCTACCGCTTCCTCACGACCATCCTGCCGGCGAAAGATGTGCTTGGCTGAGCCGCGGGGTCGTCGGCGCACAGCCGGCGGCCCACATCCAAGAGCTGCGCCACGGAATTCGGCCTCGCATACTGAAACCGCTTGCCTCTGCCACCGTCCGGAGTGTCTGGTCGGGAGGTGATACAGGGCGAAGGGGCGCATGCGGTCGCATCTCATGCCGGACAAGACGACTTCTGCGCGCCTTCCCGTGGGCATCTGGGCGCTCGGCTTCGTATCGCTGCTGATGGATGTCTCCTCCGAGATGATCCACGCGCTGCTGCCGGTCTACCTGACGGTCGGGCTCGGCGCCTCGGCCCTGGCCCTCGGCGTGATCGAAGGCATCGCGGAGGCCACCGCGGCAATCACCAAGGTCTTCTCCGGCGCACTGTCCGACCGCATCGGGCGGCGCAAGGAACTGGCGGCCCTAGGCTACGGGCTGGCGGCGGTGACCAAGCCCGTGTTCCCGCTGGCAGGCGCGCTCGGCTGGGTGATCGCGGCGCGTTTCATCGACCGGATCGGCAAGGGCATCCGCGGCGCGCCGCGCGATGCGCTGGTCGCCGATCTCGCGCCTCCCGGCATGCGCGGTGCCGCTTTCGGGCTGCGTCAGTCGCTCGACACCGTGGGGGCTTTTCTCGGTCCGCTCGCGGCGATCGGACTGATGTGGCTCTTCTCCGACGATTTCCGCAGCGTGTTCTGGATCGCGGTGCTCCCGGCCTTCCTGTCGGTCGGGCTGCTGTTATGGGTGGTTCGGGAACCCGAGCGCCCCGCCACGCAACGCAAGGTCCGCAATCCGCTGGCGCTTGCAGAACTGAAATTACTCGGCGGGGTCTACTGGTGGGTCGTGGTGGTCGCCACGCTGTTCACCCTCGCGCGCTTCAGCGAGGCCTTCCTGATCCTACGGGCACAGGTGGCAGGCACGCCGCCGATGCTGGTGCCACTGGTGCTGGTCGGGATGAACCTCGTCTACGCACTCTCGGCCTGGCCGGTCGGCGTGCTCTCCGACCGGATCGGCAGGACGGGTCTTCTGCTTTGCGGGCTCGGCCTGCTGATCGTGGCCGATGTCGTGCTGGCACTGTCGCCCGGTCTGGCCGGACTCGCGGCCGGTGTGCTGATCTGGGGGCTGCACATGGGGTTTACCCAGGGACTGCTGGCGGCAATGGTTGCCGAGACCGTACCCGCGGAACTCCGGGGCACGGCTTTCGGGATGTTCAATCTCGTCACGGGCGTGGCCCTGCTGCTGGCGAGCCTTCTTGCAGGCGCGCTCTGGGAGATCCGGGGCCCGGCCGCCACCTTCCTGGCAGGAGCCGCCTTCGCCGCCATCTCTGCCTTGGGACTGCTGCCGCTGCGCGGACGTCTGGCGACTGCCGCAAAGCCGCCCGCTGCTGGCCCCCTGACGCAGCGCGAGTAGCCTGGGAGGACCTCTCCCATGGCTCATGGACTTTGATGAGCGAACTCGACGCGCCCTCGGCCGTCCTTGGAGTTTCCGCGCTTGTGCTCTTCTCCCCGACGCTGGACCATCGGAAGCTGGAATTTTCCGGCAGTTTCACGATGACGGGCTGGTGGCGTCATCGGGATAGTGCAGAGCGATCGGGACGTTGTATCCGATCGCGCTGTGGGGCCTGTCTTCGTTGTCGTGTCTACGCCAATCTTCCAGCTTCTCGCGGGCGTCGGCAAGGCTCAGGAACCAGTGCGCGTTGAGGCACTCGGACCGAAACTTGCTGTTGAACGCCTCGATGAACCTGGTTTCAGTCGATTTTCCGAGGCGCGAGAAGTCCAAGGTGACGGCATTGGCGTAGGCCCAGAGTTCCAAGTCGCGTGAAATAAATTCGCTGCCATCGTCGACGCGTATTGCGCTCGGGTAGACCACTTCAGAGAGGATGGCTCACAGCAGCTCGAAGAACTGAAAACGAGGACGGCTGAACTGGAGACCGAGTTGCAGGCGCCCCCTGCCCCGGTGCGCTTCCATCCCGGGCTGGCCGAGCTTACCGCAAGAAGGTCGCTGAGCTGTCGGAGACGCTGCGCGACGCGGCAATCCGGACGCCGGCGCTGGACGTGCTGCGCGGCCTGACCGAGCGCGTGACCGTGCGCCACGAGAGAGGCAATCTTGTTCTGGAACTGGAAGGGGCGATCACGGCGATGATCGATCAGGCGCAGCCAGGTGCGCTGTGCGGTGTCGATGCGTGTTCGGTGGAAGTGGTTGCGGGAGCAGGATTTGAACCTGCGACCTTCAGGTTATGAGCCTGACGAGCTACCGGGCTGCTCCATCCCGCGACAGGGGGAGATCGTTTAAGAGATACGTTTGTGGGTCTTACTAGGTTTGGCGGTGACCTACTCTCCCACGTCTTGAGACGCAGTACCATTGGCGCGGCAGCACTTAACGGCCGGGTTCGGAATGGAGCCGGGTGTTTTGCTTGCGCTATGACCACCAAACCGAGAAAGGCCCACAT
>NZ_FOZW01000016.1 GCF_900116195.1 Alloyangia pacifica | reverse complement strand
GCCGTCGCCGCCCCGGCAACCGTGATGTCCGCCGCGATCACCGCGTCGACCACCGGGTTCACCGTGTCCTCGGGCGCAACCGAGACCTGCTCCAGCGAGAAGGACCGGAAGTCGAGGATGTAGCCGTTGGACGCAGGTGCCCCGTCGAAGGTGAAGCGCAGGGTCTGCTGGCCGGCCCCGAGCACGACATTGGTCGCCGGCGTTGCCGCGAAGACCGTGCCTGTGAACGAGGTCGAGGTGCCGTTGCTGTCTGGCAGCGCGAAGGTAGCCAGCGGCGTGCCGTCCTCGAGCGTCACGGTGACGGTATTGCCGCCGATCGGCGTCTTGGCGTTGATACTCAGCGCGTAGGTGCCGGCCTCGGACACGTCGATGGTGTATTCGACCCATTCGCCGGACTGGATGTAGCCGATGTCATTGGTCGCACCGACCAGTTCCACGTCGGTGTCCGCGCGCAGCGGGTGGCTGCCATCACGTCCAGGATCGTCGTTCCAGGAGATCCCCTGTCCGCCGCTGTCGAAGTTGGCGGCAAGCACGGTGAGGCTCTCGTCCAGCACCGGGGCCGGGCCGGGATAGGCCTCCTGCACCGGTGTCGGGCTGTTGTCGGGATCGAAGAAGTCCGGCGTGCCATCGAGGTCGCTGTCGCTTACCAGCGCGTCGTTCACCCCGTCGCCATTCGCGTCCTCCTCGGCGGAGAGCTCGTAGCCCTGCACGTTGGTGACGATGAACATGTGGTCGTTGTAGTCGAAGTTCGACCCGCCCGGGTAATCCTGGATACCGATATAGGTGCCATCGATGACGTTGCCGCCCGCGTCCTTGGCCTGGAAGAAGCGGATGTAGTGGCCCTCGTTCGGCGGCGTGATGTTGTAGGTGTCATCCGCCACGTTGGCATCGGGATCGCTCCAGGCCGAGAAGGTCGGCTGGCCGTCCACCGTCACCCGCAGACCGAAGGGATCGTCGCGGTCGATGCTCGCCCGCGCCACGCCGGGCTGCGCGCCCGGGCCGGAAATCAGCCCGTCCGGCAGCAGAGTCTGGTACTGGTTGTCGTCCTGCGCGTAGAGCTCGGTCAGCGCGCTGCTCGAGACATCGTGCAGGCTGAGCCGGCTGACCCCCGCGCTGAGATAGGCGGCGATCTGGATCACCTCCACCGGCTTGCTGTCGTCGAGCCGCTGCAGGTAGGGCAGCAGCACCTCGTCGCCCACCGTCTCGACCACGCCGCCGTTGGACAACAGACCCTGCGCCACGTCGGTCGAGTAGCCGAAAGCCTGCACGATCTGCGCCACGCTTGGCTCCTCGCCGCCTTCGGACTGGATCTGCGCGAGGCCGGCCAGGGCGATCTCGCGGACCCCGGCACTGCTGCCGATGGTCAGCGTGCCCTCGTAGGAGGTCGCCTGGTTGTCGTCATTCGGGTCTACCCCGATGAAGGTGACCGTGACCTGCGCCGAGGCTCCCGGCGCGATCACCTGCCCCTCGGTCAGCCCGCTCAGCGTGAAGGCGCCGGTGATCTCGAGATCATCGATGCTCAGATCACTGATGCCATCGTTGGTGATGGTGATCACCGCGCTGTCGCGGAAGGCCTGGTTGCCGTTGGCCGGGTTGTCGATCCGCGAGAACACCAGCCGGTCGTCTGCGGCGGCATCGTCGAGCCCCTCGATGGTGGCGACCGCGCCGTAGTAGACCGGCGCGACCCCCTCGATGATGAACATGTTGTCGTTGTAGTCGTAGTTGATGCCCGTGTAGTCCATCACCCCGAGGAAGACGTTTTCGATGGCGATGCCATCCTCGTCGACCGCCTGGAAGACACGCACGGTGTAGCCGTCGGACACCTCGTTTCCATCCGCGTCGAAGACCTGCCCGTCGCTGACGGTATAGCCCCCTCCCGGATAGCGCGCGTCAAGTTCGGCCTGCGACGGCGAGCCCGACCCGGTTGGGTTCAGGCGCGGATCGGTGGACAGGCCCGCGACCTCGATGCCGAAGAGATCGTTGCCGGCCCAGCCGTCGGGAATGTCCGCCGCGCTGAACACCCGCGTCGCGAAGGAGGTGCTGTTGGACATGGGCAGCAGCGTCTGGTTGTTGCTGCTGATGTGGCTGATGAGGCCGACGTCGGCCCCCTTGTCGCCCGGCGCATGGATCCCCATGCTGGCCCCCGAGGGGCTGTGGAAGGCGGCGATCTGGGTGATGCGCGCCTCGGTCACCCCGTCGGCGAGCCGCCAGTAGGGCGAGAGGATCTCGGTCTCGTCCACCGGAAGGTAGATGTCGTAGAAATCCAGCTCGTCGCTCTCGCCACCGCCGACGTAGGTCAGACCCTCGATCTCGTTGCCGAAGCCGAAGACGTCCCAGACCTCGTTGATGTTCGGTTCCTGCCCGCCCTCGTCGCGCGCCTGCCAGAAGCCCGCAAGGTCGACCCTTGCGACCGGCGTGTCGGCATCATTGGTGCGAATGTCGAGCGCGCCCTTGTAGACGCCGCTGACGCTGCCGCTGCCGGCGGTATAGGCGTCGCGGTCGAACAGCACCTGGACGTTGATCGACTGCCCCGCGGCCAGCGTCAGCCCCTCGAAGATGTCGGGATCGGCCAGCTCGAACGGGCCGGTGATCGTCGCCTCGAGGACCTCCAGCGTCTCGCTGCCGGAGTTCGAGATGGTGACCGTCGCGCTCTCCTTGTAGTCGCGCGGTGAGTCGGCGACCACTGCGGTCGGGTTGTCGATCCAGGAGAAGTGCAGCCGGTTGTCGAAATAGGCCGGGTCGTTGCTCTGGACCTCGATGTCGGCATTGTCGTTGCCCGGTGCAGGACGCACGTCGAGATAGTCGAGCGCGCTGGCCCCGGACTGGTCCGAGATCACCGTCAGCTTGTACTGCACACCGGCGGTCAGCTCGACATAGGCAGAGGTTTCGCCCGCATCGCCCTCGCCCGGGAAGCCGATGTCACCGATCTCGACCGGCTGTGCCCCGTCGGCGCTGAGGTAGACGGTCAGCCCCGCGCCGTCCGGTGCCCCCGCGTTGGCCGCGAGGTCCAGCGCGTAGGTGTCATCCGACGTGACGGTGAAGTAGAACTCCACCTGCGTGGCCCCCAAAGTGCGGGTGGTGTCGTCGGTCGCCTCCAGTTCGATCCGCCCCTCGCCGTCGATCGCGGCATAGGCCGGCACGAAGGTGTCCACCGGCGCCTCCGAGACGCGCAGGTAGTCGATGTTGGCACCATTGGCCTCCGGCACACTCATCGAGATGGTGTTGAGCCCCGCGTTGAGCGAGATCTGCGCGCTCTGCGGCCCCCAGACATCCTCGGCGGCCGAGCTGTTGGGCTCGAAGGGCAGGATGCCCTGATCGACGCCGTTGACAAAGAGCGAGGCCGGACGCGCCGCCTTGGTGGTGGCGAGCGCATAGAGGATGTCCATGCCGTAGATGCCCGCCTCGGTGACCGAGACCGTCCAGGTGATGCTCTGCGTGCCGGTGCCGTCGAAGTCGACGAATTCGCCGCCGCTCTGATTGCGCTCGTCGTTGGTGTCCGAGATGATCACCGCGCCGTCGAGCACAGCGTGTTCGGCCTCGTATTTGGTGTAGGTGACGCCGCCCACGGTCTCGCTGCCGTCATTTGGCGCGGTGGGCACGTTGGCGACCACCGCCACGCTGTCGATGTTGGGCCCGCCATTGCTGGCCAGCTGTTCGATGATCACCGTATTCGGCCCCTCGACGAGGTCGAGGGTGATCTCGAAGTCCTGCCACGTGGCGAAGCTACCGGTGTCGGTCGTGGCAATCTGCACCGTTTGGACACCGGCCTGGATGGCCACCGGCCGCGGGGTTCCCGAGCCGTTCGCCATGCGGAAGGTTAGCGTGTAAGAGCCCGCGCTCGGCGCGTCGTAGACGAAGGAAGCCTTGTCCTCGGCGCCGCCGTTCATGTCGAGATAGCCGGCCCCGGTGTACCCGTCGTTCATCCCGTCGCCGTTGGTGTCGTAGGTGCCGCCCGGATTCTCATGGGTGCTGGGATCGCTCAGCAGGCGGATCAGCGTGCCGTCATCGGTGTCGAGCACGGTGAAGGCGCTGGCGTCGATCAGGTTGCCGCTGGCGCTGTCGCCCGGGGTAAAGGCAGTGCTGGTCGAGGCGCTGTTACCGTCGTCGTCATTGACCGTCAGCACCGCCGAGACCTGCTCGGTCTGGCCGCTGAAGTCGAGGCTGAAACGGTTCTGCGCGTCGAGCGTCACCACCTGCTCGGGGCCGCCGTCGAGGCTGATGGTCAGGCTCTGGATGTCGGGATCGAGCCCGATCACCTGGAACAGCACGTTGGCGGGATCGGCGGCGCTGACCACCAGCAGCGCGAGATTCCCGCCCTCGTCGGCGGTAGTGTCCTCGATCTCGCCCCCCGGCGCCGCGTCGAGCCGGATGATCTGGCTGATGCCGTTGGAGCGATTGAGCGTGAGCATGTAAAGCCGCCCGTCAGCACCCTCGATCACGTCGAGAGGATCGACGTAGTTGATCTCGTTGCCGTCGAGGTCGGTCAGGATGAAGTCCTGCGCCGGGGTGCCGTCCTCGTTGAACAGCACTGCGCGCAGGTTGTCGCCCGAGGAGTACTGGGTGAAGATCACCGCGTTCTGCAGCGAGCTGCCGAAGGCCGCGCTCATGTACTCGATGGCACCATTGGGCGAGCGGTTGTTGCCGAGGTTGTAGGCCCCCTCCAGATCGTAGTCCGGGTCCGGGTCCGTGCCGACGGGATAGTTGCCCACCTGGTTGGGGTCGGTGCCGCTGGTCGGATTGGCGCCGTTCAGGATGAACTTGTCGCGCAGCGGGTTCGGGTGGCCATAATAGCCGTCCTCGACCATGCGGAAGAGGTAGTCGGCCTGCAAACCGACGCCGTTGATGCCCTCGTCCTCGGGGGTCGAGGGATCGTCGGGCACGTTGCCGCCCGCCGCCGAGCCGTTGGTCGGCACGTAGAGGAAGCCGTTGCTGTGCCACACAAGGTCATAGGCGTTGCGATTGCCCTCGGCGAAGATGCTCAGCACCGCGCCGTCGGCAAAAGGATCGTAATAGCGCACGACCAGATCGGAGGAGGCATCCTCGCCGGTGCGCACCTCCGCCACGCCATCGGCGTCGAAGTGCAGGAAGTTGCCGACGTATTCGCCGCTGGTGATCGCGATGCCGCCGTTCTTGAGGTCGTTGTCGTCATCGGCGAAGCGGCGGTTCTGCCCGTCCGCCGGCAGCGGCTCGGTGGAGACGTCGAAACCTCCTTCGGGCGCCTCCCGCGTCGGGTCGATCTCGAGGATCGCCGCATTGAGCAGCCGCTCGGGGCGGAAGCCCCAGGCGCTGTCCGGCTCGCCCATGGCCGAGTTCGACCCCTGCGTCAGATAGAGCAGGTACTGCGGCGCGTCGCCGCCAGGCACGTAGTCGGGGTTCAGCCGGAACTCGAGGCTGTTGGTCACGTGGTCGCCGTTCGAGCGCGGCAGGCCGGTGATGTAGGTCTCGATCGTGGCGTCCTCGAGCGAGCCACCGTCACCGAGCGTGACCTTCGAGATGCGCCCTGAAAAGTCGGGCACCGAGTTGGAGCGACCATTCAGCGGGATCGGGTAGTTGTCGGTGATCCATATGGTGTTCTCGTCCTCGGGATCGAAGGCGATGCCGATGATCCCGCGCCGCTCTTCGCCGACCACAAAATCGCCGAGCGGGGTGTAGACTTCCTTGGTCGCCTGATCGAGCGAGCCGTCGGCATTCACCGCCCAGCGCGTAATCGAACCGGTGATCGAGGTGACATAGAGGAACTGCTTGTCCGGCGACATCTCGATCGAAGTGTAGCTCTCGCCCAGCATCGGGTTGGAGTTCAGCTCGACCGTGTCGTTGAAGGCCACCTCGCGTGCCTCGACCAGCGGCGCCGCGCCGGTGGTGAAGGTGGTGGTGAACTTCTGGAATTCGCGGGTGAGCGCGCTGCTGTCATCATTGTCGCCGCGGTCGCGGAAACCGTCGATGACGACGGTATAGCTGGTGTACGGCTTGAGATCGCTGACCGGGGCGATGGTCACCGAGTCGAAGCCGCCGGTGGTGTTGGCGTTATAGGCGACCTCCTCGCCGGTCAGCGTCTCGTAGAGACGGATCGATCCGTCGCCGAGGCTTTCCAGCAGCACGCCGCCGCGACCGTCCACCACGCTGACGCCCAGCACGATATCCGAGGTCGGGTTGATGTCGGTGGGCAGCGCGCCCGCCTCAATGCCCAGCTCCACCTCGCCCTCGGTCGAGACCGCGCGCGGGTTGATGAAGAAGGCGTAGTCGTCCGGAGCCTCGTTGCCGTCCTCGGGGGTGAGGTCGGGCAGCGCGCGGATCTCGAGATACTGCATCTCGGTGATGTTGCCGCCCTGTGCCGAAAGCGTCAGGTGGCCGTCCTGCACATGCGCCAGCGTGGTCAGCAGTTCGGACTTGAAGGCCGAGGTGCTGGTCCATTCCGTCGCCAGCGCCCCCTCGACGAAGAGCCGGTTGTTGCTGTCGTTGGGGCCGCCGGTGTCGCCGACCGAGACCGTGACCTCGTACCAGCCGTTCTCTAGTTCGATTTCCCAGGCGGTGCGCGTCGGGAAGGAGCCGAGGTCGAAATGCGCGTAGCCGGTGAGACGCGGATCCATGCTGTCGAAGTTGACCGACAGCTTCTCGGTGGGCAGCGATCCGTCATCGGGAAGCGTGCCGTTGCCCGAGCGTTCGTTGATCGCGATATCGGGGAAGCTCGAGCCGGTCGGCGTGTTGGTCGTGCCATCGGCATCGAGCGCCGAGTCCTCGGTGACGAAGCCGTAGGTCAGCCCATTGGACTGCAGCCCGAAGTCGGTGAAATTGCCGACGAGGTAGTCCGGGTCGACCGGCGTGCTGCCATCCTGGAAGTTGATGCGGATGGTCTCGCGCTCTCCCGGCTCCGAGGGCGGCGGCGGCGGCGTCACGTCGTTGAAGATCGTCACGCTATCGATGTTCGGCCCGTTCAGAACGGTGTTGGCCAGCGTCACCGTATTGGCTCCGGCGGCCAGGGTTACCTCGACCTCGATGTCCTCCCAAACATCCCAGTCGGGCGTCATGCCGAAGGGCACGATCACCGTCTGCCCATTGACCTGCAGTTCCATCGGGCGGTCAGGCATGGTGGTCGAGGCATTGGCGTAGCGGAAGCTCATCGTGTAGGTGCCCGCCTCCGGCACGGTCACGTCGAACTGCACCGCGTCACCGATCTGCCCCCCCATGTCGAGATAGCCGGTGCCGGTGTAATTCGACCAGATGCCTTCGGGGCGGTCGACGGTCACCCCTTCGATGTTGCTCGCGTCACGGAATTGGGTGGAGTCGGGGTCGCCCTCGCCGGTGCCGGTGTCGTCGAGAATGAGGATCGAGCCGTCGCGGTTTTCGAGCTGGATGGTGGTCGAGAAAGCCTCGGGCGCATCACCGATGGCGATGGAGGCCGAGGTCTGCGCCGTGTTCCCTGCCCCGTCGGTCACCCGGAAGATCAGGTTCAGCGACGTCTCTGCGGAGAAGGCCGAAAGGTCGAGCGTGACGACATCGCCCGACGGGAACACCGGCGTGAAGCTGCCGCCACCATCGGTGGAAACCTCGAAGAGCGTGATATCCGGGTCGACCCCCGCCAGCAAGAACGCGACCGCGCCGAGCGCCGAGGGATCGACGGTCGGTGCCTCTGGAGCCGCCGCGAGGTCATTGCCCTCGTCGGCGGTGGTGTCGGGCTCGGGAATCGGGCCGGTGCCGGCCTCGGTGATCTCGATGCGGTCGACGTTCGGGCCGGAGTTCGCGCCGGCCGGGATCGCCAGCGAGATGGCATTGTCACCGGCGCCAAGCGTCACGGTGACGGTCTGGAACAGCCAGTGGTCGAAGCCTTCTTCCGGGCCTGTGCCATCGGGATCGGTCGTTACGAAGGGCAGCGAGAGCGCCGCGCCGCCGTTCACCGACAGATCGAGCGGGCGAGCCCCGTTCGAGGCGTAGCGCACGTTGAGGTCGTAGTCGCCGGCAGTGGCGACATTGACGGTGAATGTGATCGCGTCGCCCGGCGTGTCACCGAAGTCGAGATAGCCGTCACCGCTGAAACCGGGGCGCAGCCCGTTGGGCAGGTTCTGGTTCGATTCCGGGTTCTCGGGATCGCGGATCTGCGTGTCGTTGGTATTGGCATCGACGTCGAGGATGGTCAGCGCCGCAAGCGTGTCGTCCTCGGCCTCGATGACAATCGGTTCAAAAACGGAACCGGGATCGTTCACCGTGATGACGAAGGTCTGGGTGCTCTGCTGCCCGGTCTCATCCTCTGCGGTGACCACGACGGAGACCGTGGGCTCGGTACCGAAGTCGAGACTCTGGTTCGGCAGCAACGTCAGCTGGTCGTCGCCGTCGATCTGGAAGCGCGCGTCATCGACGGTGAAGGACACCGCCGTCCCCTCTGGATCGATCGCGGAGACCGTCCCGATGATCGCCCCCGGCACGCCGGAGTCGACGCTCTGGCTGGTGATCTGCGGCACGGAGGGTGCCTCGTCCACATCCCCCACGGTGATCGTGAGCGTGGTGGTGGTGGTCTCGTTCGCCGTATCGGTGGCGGTGATCTCGACATCGACCGTAGGCGTCGTCTCGAAGTCCAGCGCCACGCCGTCCTTGAGCTTGAGCTGGCCGCCCACAACCTCGAAGTCCGAGGCAGGATCGACGCTGAAGGTGATCGCGCTGTCCTCGCCGTCGGGATCGACCGCCGAGAGCGTACCGATCACCGCGCCCGCCGCATTCTCGGCGACGGCGCTGGCGCTGAGCGCAATGGAATTGGGCTGCGTCGCCTCGACCACATCGGTGACGGTGACCGAAATCTGCTGCGGGGTGGTGAGCACCCCGTCGCTGGTGGTCAGCGTCACCTCGTAGATGTTGTCGCCATCCGCATCCCCGGGCGCCTCGAAGTCGGGTGCCGAGACGAAGCTGAGCGTCCCAGTGCCCTCGTCGAACTCGAAAGCCGCGGCATCATCGCCGGTCAGCTCATAGCTCAGCGCATCGCCTTCGCCATCGGTGGCGGTGAGGCCCACCGCGACCTCGGTGGTGTTCTCTGCGATCTCGACCGCGCCCGCGGTCGCGTCGAACTCCGGCGCGCTGTTGACCGGCGGGAAGCTCGGCGTGTCGCCGACGCTGGTGATCGCGATCGCGTCAATGTTGGGGCCGTTGCTGTAGCCCGCCGGGATCGCGAGAGTCAGGCTGTTGTCCCCCGCCTGCAAGGCGATCTGCACCGGCGCGCGCACCACCCAGGTGTCAAAACCGTCGCGTTCGGGGAAACCGATGGGACCGCCAAGCGCATCGGCGCCTCCCACCAGAACCGACACCGGGCGGTCGGTCTGGCCTGCCTCGACCGAGGCGTAGCGGATGTGCAGCTCGTAGAGCCCGGTTTCCGCGACGTTGACCGTCCAGGTGATGGTCTCGTCACCATCGTCTCCGGAGCCACCGAAGTCGGTGTAGCCAAAGCCGCTGTAGCCCACGCGCAGGGCATATTCGTCCTGCGGCAGGTTGCCGGAGCCCTCGCCGGTGGTCGGGTCGTTCTGCACCCGGTGGAAGGTGTCCGCGCCCTCGGGGATCGTGCCCGTCTCGGCCTGCAGGACGATCGGCGCAATGGTCGGAGACGGCAGCTCGGGCTCGACGTCCGTAACGGTGATCGACAGGTCCTGCGTCACGCTGCGCACCCCGTCCGAGACCTCGACCGTCACTTCGAAGATGCCGTCAAGGTTGGCATCGCTCGCCGTCTCGAAATCCGCCGGATCGTTGAGCGTCAGCACACCCGCGGCGTCGATCGAGACCTTGTCGGAATCCGGCCCGCTCAGCGCATAGCTCAGCAGGTCGGGATCGAGGTCGGTCAGCTCCTGATCATCGACGAGGACCTGACCGATCTCGGTGGTGTTCTCGGGCACCTCGTATTGCGCCGCACTGAGGACCTCGGGCGCCGCGAAGCTGACCGCCTGCCCGGGCAGCGCGATCGCCACCGCGTCGATGTTGGGGGCCCCCGCCCCATCGGCCTGCGCGATGATCACCGTGTGGGTGCCGTCTGCAACCTCCACGGTGAAGGTGGCGGTCGCCCATGTGCTCCAGCCGCCGGTCTGGGTGTCGGCGAGCGTCTCGACGACCACGCCATCGACGTTCAGCGAAATCGGCCGCGCCGTCGTGCCCCCATTGGCGTATCGCAGGGTGATGTCATAGCTGCCGGCCGGCGCCTCGAAGGCAAAAGAGACCTTGTCGCCGACACCGCCGTTGAGGTCGATATAGCCGGTGCCGCTGTAATTGTGGCGCAAGCCGAAATCGTCGAACTCGTTGCCGCCCGACTCGGGGCCGGTATTGTCACCCGGATCGGTGAAATCGGCACCACTTTCAGGGTTGCCGTCCACGGTGCGTTTCACCGTACCGGTTCCAGCCGCATCGATGATGTCGATATCCTCGACGCCCAGATAAACCGCCTCGAACGGCGCGATGACGGTGACGGTCACCGCCTGCTGCGTGGTACCGCCCTCGGCATCGGTGGCTGCCACCAGCAGCTCGTAGCTCGATTGCGTGCCCGCAGCTGCGGGCGACAGAAGGGTCAGCGCACCGGTCCCCGCGTCGATCGTGAAGGCCAGCTCATCCGCGCCGCCGACGATCGCGTAGCTCATGCCGTCGCGGGCGGCCGCATCGGTCGAGGTGTCGTTGGCGATGTCCGTGGCCAGCACCGAGCCAGCCTCCGTCGAACCGTCGGCGACAACGAGGCTGGTTTCGCCCACGAAGCTCGGCAGCGAGAAGTTGGGAATTTCGCCGACATCGTGAATCGCGATCGCGTCGATGTTCGGCGCCCCGACGGTTCCGTCCTGGTTGACGATCAGCGTGTGATCGCCGTCGGTATCGAGCGTCACCGTGACCGTGCGGGTCTCCCAGTAGTAGAAGGCGCCGGTATTGGTGTTGGCGATCGTGTAGGTGATGCCGTCCACCGTCAGCGAGATCGGCCGGGCCCCGCTTCCGTTCGCCACTCGCAGCGTAATCTCGTAGGTGCCAGCGACCGCGTTGAAGCTGGTCGAGGCCTGCGCCCCGGTATCACCGCCGTTGATGTCGAGATAGCCCCAGCCGTCCTCGTCGCCGCTGCCGGTGTAGTCGGGCCGCAGCCCGTAAATATCATGCTCGGGCAGCCCGAGGTTCGCGCCGGTCGTCGGGTCGTCGGGATTGTTGACCCCATCGGCTTCCTGGTTCTCGGTGCGCGTCCGAATGAGGTTGGCACCACCGGTTTCCCCCACCAAATCGAGAACGAAATCTTCACCTTGAATATAGATGGTATCAATCGGCATGATCACTCCCCCCAATGCACGACGCGCGAGCCTTGCCCACGACGAAAATTAAACTTGCGCAAATGCGCAAAAAAAGAGCCGCCCCGCCGCAATAAAGCAAAGCGCGCGATGTTACTGGTCAGCCAAGAAGCCACCAGAAATAAGCGGACTGCCTTTCCCGATATCGGGAGTCCGGACAAGGCAAGGGCGCACCGAAAGTTTGAAAGGCGCCGATATGAAGGATGATTTAGGAGGCGGCACGATGAATCCTGGGGCCGCTACACTGGTTCCAAAATTATCCGAATAATTGAAAACACTGAAAATCGCACAGCACAGGCCGCAAGGTGAGGGTTCTCTCACCGCCCAAAATATGAGCGTCATGCGTACCAAATTGTTAACACGCTATCAGAATCTGGCAAGATTTTTTTCGCACCTGGACATCGAGCGGCTCAGCGCGAGCAGGAGCAGAGACCATCACATGCGCTGCCGGACCGGCCAAGCAACCCGGATATTTTATTCTATTCAATACAATGCCAGATGGACTTCATTGGCGGCGCACACCTGAATCCTGTGGTCAGGTCTTTCGTTGTCGCCACGCGACCGAAGGTTGTCCCGCGCCCAAAAATCGAAATTAACTTTCATGTCGGCGCACGCAGGAATCGCAGACGGGACCTTTCGCCGAGGAATACCCACTGTCCTTTACACGACACTGGTACAATTATTACGATTGCCATGCCAAATCAATCTCCCTAGGGACGAATGGGTCAGGGGTACTTATTTACCATCGAGCTCAGGGCTTCGGTGGCGGGCCAGCTCTCGACAAGGAACTTTTTCCGCACTGTTCAATCCCGCTGACCCGCGACTTCGGCGCGGTCGAGCCGACAGCCGTCTTGCGGCTCTTCTTCGAAGCCCTTCGGGAACATGCTTCTGCCCGTGGTCAGCACGACGGCTGCCGACATGAATAGCCCCGTGTATCCTGGACGCTTTCTTCGCTAATTTTGAGGCAAGAAGGCCTGGGTCGAAAGCGGCGAGATCTATGGGCTCGGCAAGCGTCACGAGGATCTTCTCGAGCAGGGCGAAAGCGTCTGCCTGAACCCCGCTGCCCGCCTGATCAGGCCGGCCGGGATCACGGCACATATCGTCTACAATCGCCTCCACCGAAGTATGGTGGCAAACCCTCGTCCTGGTCGACAACACCTTGGATCGGCAGTTTGACTTGGAGGCTCCAGGCAAGGTCCGGGACGAGGCCTTGTTCGCCCTCCTTTAGGATGAACGCCCTCCACGCTTCCGTGAACTTCGATGCTTTCATGCGTTTCCGCTCCTCTCCCAGCAAGAAAAGATTAGCCGAAAACTCCAGCTTCAAACGGGCCAGTTTTCAGGGGGCAGAGCAGTGATCGACAACTGAAATCTGAAGACCCGGAAGTCCGTCTACGTCACCATCAGCGATCAGCTCCATGAGGAGCTGTCGCGCCGCCACGATCAGCCGAAGCCCTTCCAGTCCAGGAATAAGGCGCTGAAGAACCTTCGGGCTGCAATCAAAGCCTCCTGCACCTCCACCGCAAGTGTTCGGGCGGAGAAGGGCAAGGCCACGATCCGCTCCTGCCGCGACACCTACGCAACGCGGATGCTGAATAAGGGGATGCGGCTGGAAGAGGTTCGCACCTCCTCGGACATACGTCCGTCACCCAAACCCAGAAGTATGCGAAGTTCGCAAAGCGTGAGGTGGTGGAGCGGGCGAGGGAGATGCTGAATGGGCATCTGAAATTCCGCCTAGCCGAGAATTTGGCCCACGTATGTACCCACTAAACAAAATACCCACCGCAAGGAAGGAGCAAGGCACTGACAGAAAAGGGAAAAATGGTGCCCCCACACGGACTCGAACCGCGGACCTACTGATTACAAATCAGTTGCTCTACCAGCTGAGCTATAGGGGCACCGTGGGCAGAGGCATATGCCAGCTCTGCCCCCGAGTGCAAGAGCGATTCAACGATTTGCCCGCGCCAGAAGCGCCACCGCGGCCAGGCCCACACCGATCACCAGAACCGCCGCCGGAGCGGCGCCTCCGAGGTTCTCGAGCGAGGCCTGGTCGTGCACCCGGGTCGCCAGCGTCTCGTAGTTGAACGGGCGCAAGAGCAGCGTCGCCGGCAGCTCCTTGACGCAGTCGACAAAGACCAGCAGCAGAGCCGAGGCGACCGAGCCGCGCATCAGCGGGTAGTAGACCTCGCGCAGGGTCTGGCCCTGGGTGCGCCCCAGCGAGCGCGCGGCGCGCGCGAGGTTGGGCGAGATCCGCCCCATCGCCGCATCCGCCGCGCCCTGCGCAATGGCAAAGAAGCGCACGAAGTAGGAGAGCACCAGCGCGAAGGCCGAGCCGGTCAGCACCAGCCCCATGTCGATGCCCGTCGCCGCCTCGACCGTGTCGGCGAGCACATGGTCGACCGCGGCCAGCGGGATCAGGATGCCGACGCCCAGCACCGCCCCGGGCGCTGCGTAGCCGATGGTCGAGACCGGCAAGAGCAGCCGCGGCAGCTGTCTCCCCGACAGGCGCACGCCATAGACGAGGAAGACCCCGCCAATCACCGTCAGCACCGCCGCGATGCCGCCGACGCTCAGCGTATGCACCCCCGCTCGCCAGAGCTTCGGGTCGGTCCAGGCCCCGGCATTGTCGATGGCGTGGCCGAGGATCACCCAGGCCGGCAGCACGAAGCCCATGCCGAAGGGGATGGCGCAGGCCAGCGTCGCGCCCCAGCCGGTGGCGCCGCGCAGCGCGGCGCGCGCCACCGGCCGGTGCCGCGAGGAGAGGTTGAAAAAGCGCATGCGGCGGCGCGATCCCTTTTCGAGCAGCACCAGCACGATCACCAGCGCCAGCACCGTGCCGGCGATCTGCGCCGCGCCGCCGGCGTTGTTGCTCTGCAGCCAGACGCTGAAGATTCCGGTGGTCAGCGTCTGCACCGAGAAATAGTCCACCGTGCCGAAATCGTTCACCGCCTCCATCATGGCGATCGCCACGCCGGCGGCGATGGCGGGCCGCGCCAGCGGCAGGCCAACGCGCCAGAAGCGGGCAAAGGCACCCTGCCCCAGCGAGCGCGCCACCTCGTCGGCGCTGCCCGGCTGCTCGCGGAAGGCGTTGCGCGCCAGCAGGTAGACATAAGGGTAAAGCGCCGCCGAGAGCACGATGATCGCGGCGCCCATGGAACGGATCTCGGGGAACCAGTAGTCGCGCGAGGTCTGCCAGCCGAAGAGCTCGCGCAACCCAGTCTGCACCGGCCCGGCGTATTCGAGGAAGTCGACCAGTGCGTAGGCCCCGACGTAGGCCGGGATCGCCAGCGGCAGCAGCAAGAGCCACTCCAGCCAGCGCCGCCCCGGGAAGTCGTAGCGTGCCACCAGCCAGGCCGCCCCGGAGCCCGCCGCCCCGGCGAGCAGCCCGACCCCGGCCATCAGCTTGAGCGTATTGCCGAAGTAGCGCGGCAGGGTCGTCGAGATCAGATGCGGCCAGATGTTCTCGGAGGGAAACAGCGCGATCCACAGCACCGCGAGGATCGGCGCAATCACCACGGCGGCGATCAGCGCGGCGCCCAGCGACCAGGGGTTCGGCAACAAACGCGCCAGGGAGAGGCGCGCGCGGCGCGGCGCGCTGTTGTCGGCAAGGCTCATGGCGGCTCCTTCGTGTGCCCCGCCGGGCGGAGCGCGGTTTTCCTCGGCTGCGATAGGCTTATACTGCCTGCCGTTGGTAACCGAAAGTACAGGCTATGCAGGTCATTCTCCATATCGGCGCGCAATGCACGGACGAGGACCGCCTGCTCAAGGGGCTGCTGCGCAACGCCGGCGAATTCCACCGCGAGGGGATCGCCATCCCCGGCCCGTCCCGCTACCGGATGCTGCTTTCCGAAGCGATCGGCACGCTCGGCGCGAACGATCCTGCGCCCGAGGCGCGCGAGGTGCTTCTCGACGCCATTCTCAGCGAGGACGAGGATCAGGTTAACCGGCTCATTCTCAGCCATGAGACACTGTTTTCAGTCCCGAAGCTCGCACTCGAAGGGGGCGTGCTCTACCGCAAGGCCGAACGGCGGCTTCAGGCTTTGGCGCGGCTCTTCGAAGGGGACGATCTGCAGATCTTCCTCGGGCTGCGCGATTTCGCCACCTGGCTGCCCGCCATGCTGCGCGCCACGCCGCACCTCGATCTTGCGAGCTTCCTGTCAGGCGCCGACCCGATGCAGCTGCGCTGGTCCGATCTTGTGCTGCGGTTGCGCCGCGCCCTGCCCGAGGTGCCGATCACGCTCTGGTGCAACGAGGACACGCCGCTGCTCTGGGGGCAGATCCTGCGCGAGGCGGCGGGGATCGACCTGGAGCGCAAGATCATCGGCAGCTTCGATGTTTTCTCCGAGATCGTCAGCCCCGAGGCCATGCAGCGCTTCCGCGGCTTCCTGCGCGAGAACCCGCAGGTCAGCGAGGCGCAGAAGCGCCGGGTGATGATGGCCTTCATGGAGAAATACGCCCTGCCTGGCGCGATGGAGGAAGAGCTCGACATGCCGGACTGGGATGGTGCCTATGTCGACATGCTTACCGGGCTCTACGACGAGGACGTCTGGCAGATGCAGCAAATCGATGGGGTGCGGGTGCTGACGCCCTGACGCAGCGCGGGCGGCGGCCTGTCCGGGGGCGCTGCCCCCGGCGCCTACGGCGCCTCCCCCGGGATATTTTTCCCATGTGGAATTAGGGTTTCCGGGAGCACGGGAGGTCCTGAGACGGGCCTCTTCGGGGTAGTGGCCGGGGCGTCGCGCCCCGGCGCAGGTCCAATCGGACCGGTCAGTCCATGCCGAGCGCGGCCTTGTACATCTCGAGCACCGCCTCTTCCTCGGCGATGTCGTCCTTGTCACGCTTGCGCAGCGCGATGACCTTGCGCATCACCTTGGTGTCGTAGCCGCGGCCCTTTGCCTCGGCCATGACCTCTTTCTGCTGGTCGGCGATTTCCTTCTTCTCCATCTCGAGCCGCTCGAACCGCTCGATGAACTGCTTCAGCTCGCCCGCGGCGACGCCATAGGCGCCGGAATCATTGTCCTGCATCACATCATCTCCTGCCAGATTTCCTGCCGGTATCGCCGGTTTGACTACCCCCCGGCGCGGCCTCCATCAAGAGCCGATGCGCCGCGACGGGCGGTTGCCGCCGAGGGTTGCGAGCCGGGCGGCGATGCAGTACCCGCCCCGAAAGCGCCGACGGGCGGCGCCAACGGAGGGAAGTGCGGCATGGAATGGCTGATCTGGCTGGGCGCGGCGGTGTCGCTGGCGGGGCTCCTGGGGCTTTTCGGGTGCATCATCAAGGTCTGGCGCGCGAAACGGGCGGGACTCGATGACGAAGGCCTGCGCGAGGTGATGCGCAAGATCGTGCCGCTCAACATGGCGACACTGCTCTTGTCGGTCTTCGGGCTGGCCATGGTGATGGTCGGCATCCTGCTCGGCTGAGCCGGAAACCGGCAGGCGGCTCAGGCGCCGCCGGGCCAGCTGGCGGCGCGGGTTGTCACGAGGTCGTCCCACAGCGGATGCGGCTGCCAGAAGGCCCGGTCCGGGTGGGTGACACGCGCCAGCGCCTCGCGCAGGCCGCGCGCGCCCATGCGCAACGCCGCATGCATCGGCCCGCCGCGCCAGCGCGGCAGTTCCAGAACCTGCAAGGCGACCAGATCAAGGTCCGAGGCGCGGCGCAGCATGCCCGTGCCCAGCATGCGCGCGCCCTCGTTGGCCATCGCCCCGACCAGAAGGCCCCGCAGCTCGGCCGCCGGCAGCGCCGGGGCGGCCGGGCGGCGCGCCGCGAGCAGCGCCTCGACCTCGGAAGAGGCCACCGGCAGGCCACTATCCGGCCAGTCGTAGAAGCCCCGTCCCGCCTCGCGCCCGCTCCGCCCGGCGCGCACCAGCTCGGTGGCCCAATTCGCCGCCCCTTCGGCCCGAGCCTGCGCCCCGAGCCGCGCCAGCCCCATCTGGTCCCGGCGCAGGAAGGGCCCGCGGCGCCACCCCCAGTCGCGACAGGCCGCATCGATGTCGAACGGGCTCTGTCCCATGTCGACCAGCGCATCGGCGGCGCGGCAGCAAGCGTCGAAGATACGGCCGCCGAGGCTTTCTCCGCCGGAGCGCACGCGCAGCGCGAGGCAGCCCATCTGCGCGGCCAGCGCCTCGGCGTCGGCCAGCTGGCCGTCGCGCGCCCGCGGCCCCACGACCACCTCGACCAGCCGTGCCGTTACCGGCGAGGGCGCGAACCGCAGCCCGACCTCGGCGACCCGGCCGGGATAGACCGGCAGACGGCTGACGCCGGGCGGTGCCGCGACCTCGGACTGCCCCGGCCCGGCGACGAGGATCAACTCCGCCGCGCGCGCCATCTCGGCGGCCGGGCCGACGCGCAGGCGCGACAGGCGCTCCTCGGCCTCTTCGGCGGAAAGCACGCCGACGCGCCGGCTCTCGTCCAGCCGGTCGCGCAGGGAGATCACCCCGGCGTGCAGCGCCTCGGGCGCGCCGCAGCCCCAGTCGACCTCGGCGGCAATCGGCAGGAGCGCCAGCAGCATCGGCACCGCCAGCGGGCCGTCGCCCAGCACGCAGATGCGCCGCGGCGCGGCCCCGGCCGGCGTCATCTCGGCGGCGGCGATCCGCTCGGCGGCGGCCATGGCACGCAGCGCCGTGCCGGCCTCGGACTCGCGGCAACTCTCATAGGCGTCCGCCTCGAAATCGAGCCCGCCCGCAAAGGGCAGCAACTGCGCCGCCTCGACGGCAGCGACGATCTCGCGGCGCGCGGGATTGGCGCTGGCCGTCACCTCGGCGCGGTGGCCGGCAACCGCCTGCTGGTAGCCGATCGGGTCGGCAAAGCCCTCGCGGCGCTGCGCCGCCGGACGCGGCCCCAGCCCCTCGGCCCGCAACTCGGCGCAGAACGCCCGCGCTTCCTCGTCGAGCGGCCCCTCGGCCAGCCGGTCCAGCAAACCCGCAGGCGCGGTCTCATCAAGGCGAATCGCCTCGCCCGAGAGCATCATCTCGAGCGCGGGCCCGGCGCCGAGCAACCGCGGCAGGCGCTGCGTTGCCCCGGCGGCGGGAGGAAGCCCAAGCGCCACATTGGGAAGCCCGAAGAGCGTGCCGCGGGCCGCCAGCCGGTAGTGCGCGGCCAGCGCCAGTTCTGCCCCGATGCCAAGCGCGCGCCCGTGCAGCGCGGCGATCACCGGCTTGCGACACAGCTCGATCCGGCGACACAGCTCGGCGGGGCCCGGATCGCCATGCGCGGCGTCGAGCTCTGCCGGGTCATCGCCACCGGAGAATCCAGCCTTGCCGCCGGTCAGGATGATGCAGGCGATCTCGGGATCCGCCTCGACACGGGTGAGCGCCGCGAGCAGCCCGGAGCGCATTGCCGGCGTGAGCCGGTTGTCCGCTTCTCCCGTCATGACCAGCCAGGCGATCCCCTCGCCGATCCGCACGTCCACCGCGCCTGTCGTCTGCGCCATTCGCCGCCCTTCCGGTTGCCTGCGGGCGCCGCTTCCGCGCCCCGAGGCCTGTCATCGTCCCCATGCCTGTCCGGCATCACTGCGAGCTAGAGGGTTCCGAAAGGCGCGGCAAGACGAGAATCTGCCGCGCCGCCCGTTCGGGCCGCGCGGCATTCGGACCCGAAGGCCCGGCAGGCAAAGCGCTGCCGATCAGATCGGCATGTTGTCGAAGCGGGCTTCCAGCTCGGCATCGACCTCGCTGCGCAAACGGTCGCGCACATGCGCCGGAAGCGCGATGCCGCGCACCCGGGCCTCGACCGCCAGCCGCTCCAGCTCTGCCACGAGGGCGGCGTGTTCCGCGCCCTGCGCATCGCACAGGGCGCGCTCGACGGTATCGATACGTCGTTTCAGCCTGTCGTCCATGCTTGGTCTCCTCCATATCGGTGCAGCGGGTCGGACTCTTCCGCCCTGCCGTCTGTGGCACGGGCCCAGAGGCCTTACCGTGCCGTTTCGGACTGCCTTAACTTGAGCCGCACGGCACAGAACCGCGGCGCGCGACCACCCCCGGCGAGTCGGGACCCTGCCCCGGCTCGATAGAGGTGCATTACTGCTTTCACGTGGTCGTCCCCGTCAGCGCGATGGAAGGCCCCGCTTTCCGGTTCCGGTCTTGAGGAACCCTCAGCGGGAATCGTGCACCAACACACCGATGATGGCCATGATATGGGTCAATCGCAACGAATCCTTGAACACACATTCAGCTTTGCCTATATGACTGCCAAACGGAGGATCATTCCATGATGACACCTGAAGTCACCGCCTTCTTCGACGAGGCCACCAACACGATCTCCTATGTCGTCCGCGATCCCGAGGGCAGCGCCTGCGCAATCGTCGACAGCGTGCTCGATTTCGACTACGCCTCGGGCCGCACCGACACCCGCTCGGCCGATGCCATCATCTCCTTCGTCAAGGAGAAGGGCTACAAGGTCGACTGGCTGCTCGAGAGCCATGTGCACGCTGACCACCTGTCGGCCGCGCCCTACATCCAGCGCGAGCTGGGCGGCAAGATCGGCATCGGCGAACGCATCACCGTGGTGCAGGACACCTTCGGCAAGGTGTTCAACGAGGGCACCGAGTTCCAGCGCGACGGCTCGCAGTTCGACAAGCTCTTCCAGGAGGGCGACAGCTTCCACATCGGCCAGTTGCGCGGCGACGTGCTGCATACGCCGGGTCACACCCCGGCCTGCCTGACCTATGTGATCGGTGATGCCGCCTTCGTCGGCGACACGCTGTTCATGCCCGACTTCGGCACCGCCCGCTGCGACTTCCCCGGCGGCTCCTCGGAAACGCTCTACGCCTCGATCCAAAAGATCCTGGCGCTGCCGGACGAGACCCGCATCTTCGTCGGCCACGATTACAAGGCCCCGGGCCGCGACGATTACGCCTGGGAGACCACCGTGGGCGAGCAGAAGGCGCTCAACATCCATATCGGCAGCGGCAAATCCGCCGAGGAATTCGTCGCGATGCGCGATGCGCGCGACGCGACCCTTGCCATGCCGAAGCTGATCATCCCGTCGCTGCAGGTCAACATGCGCGCCGGCCAGATGCCGCCCGCCGATGAAAAGGGCGACGTCTTCCTGAAGGTGCCGGTCAACAAGCTCTGACCGCATAAGGCCACCACTCACGACCTCTGGCGCGCTCCGCTTCCGGGCGGGGCGCGCTCCTCTCACCACGAACAGCGGGCGCATTTGGGGGCGGCCGCTCGGCAAAGGAATCGCGCATATGCCAATTGACTGGATTTGGGGCCTGATCGGCGGCTTGCTGATTGGCACCGGGGGCGCCGTCTATCTGCTCGTAAACGGGCGGATCATGGGCGCCTCGGGGATCATCGGCGCGCTGGTCGACGGATCGGCGGGCGACTCGAAGTGGGAACGTATCGCCTTCCTCGCCGGGGTCATCCTGCTGCCGGTCCTGCTGTTGCCGCTCTACGGCGGCGCGGTCGACACCCACATCACCGACAACATCCCCGTGCTGGTTGCCGCCGGCCTGCTGGTCGGCATCGGCACGCGGCTGGCCAACGGCTGCACCTCGGGCCACGGCGTCTGCGGCATGTCGCGCCTGTCGCTGCGCGGCTTCGTCGCCACCTGCTGCTACATCCTCGCTGGCGGTGTCGGCGTGGTGATCTTCCGCCACCTGTTGGGAGTGATCTGACATGGGCAATTCCTCTCCGGCCCGCCTCTTCTTCGCCCTTGTCGCCGGCGGTTTCTTCGGCGCGGGCCTCTTCATCTCCGGCATGACCGACACTGCCAAGGTGCAGGGCTGGCTCGACGTCTTCGGGGCCTGGGACCCGACGCTCGCCTTCGTCATGGGCGGCGCGATGATCCCCATGGCGCTGGCCTGGCTCTTTGCCCGCGGCAAGACCCGTGCCGCGCTCGGTACCCCGCTGCCGCCGCAGCCCGGCACGCAGATCGACCGCAAGCTGGTGATCGGCTCGGTGCTCTTCGGCATCGGCTGGGGCCTCGCCGGGCTCTGCCCGGGACCGTCCATCGCCTCGCTCAGCTACGGCGGCGCCGGGCTCTACGTCTTCGTCGCGGCAATGCTCACCGGCATGTTCGTGGCCCCTGCCCTGCGCAGGAGACTCGACAAGCCGGTACCGGCGGAATAACCCGTCTGCCATGGATATGAACCGCATCACCCCCCGCTACACCGTCTCGCCGCAGATCGCGGTGGAGGATGTCCCCGCCCTGGCAGAAGCCGGCTTCAAGCTGGTGATTTGCAACCGGCCCGACGGCGAAGTGCCGCCCGAGCTGCAGGCCGAGACCATCGGCGCCGCGGTGCGCGCCGCGGGCATGGAGTTCGCGGTTCTGCCGGTGACCCACGACGGGCTGACGCTCGATCTGGTGGCCGAGCAGGCGGCGCTGATCGAGACCGCTCCCGGTCCGGTCTTTGCCTACTGCCGCTCGGGCACGCGCTGCGCGACGGTCTGGGCGATGGGCCAGGCGGGCAAGATGCCGACCGACGACATCCTTCTGGCGACCGCCAAGGCAGGCTACTCGCTCGACGGCATGCGCCCGACGCTGAACGCCATCGCCGAGCGCGGCTGAGCGCCGGACAGGACTGATCCGAAAGGGCCGCCCACTAGGGCGGCCTTTTTGCGTCGCCCTGCGAACGGCGGAAAACGGCGCGCGCTGCGCCGGCATCTTGCCCGAAGCCGGCCCGCGCGCCATCCTGCCTCATGACCAAGTACCTGATCTCCTTTCCCAGCGAAGCCATGGTGGTCACCGAGGAAGATTTCCCGCAGGTCGCCGACGCCGCCCATGCGGTGATCGAAGAAGCCAAGGCGGCGGGCGTCTACGTATTCGGCGGCGGCATCGACGAGGCGGTCGAGCCGGTGCTGGTCACCGCCGACGGAGAGATCGAGGCCGAGATCTATCGCGGCAGCCACCTGACCGGCGGCTTCACCGTGCTGGAACTGCCGAACCGCGCGGCGGCGGTGCACTGGGCACAGAAGATCGCCATCGCCTGCCGCTGCCCGCAGGAACTGCGAGAGTTCATGTACGACCCGGCAAGCTGACCCGGCCGATGCCGGAGCAGTCATACTGTAGAGCTTCGCTCGCAAACCCCCTCGCAAACCCCGATGTAGACAGGAAAAAATCCGCCGCTCCGCGCGCCGGGGCTTCGCAGGACCCGCCAGCTCTGGCACAATCATCGCCAACGAGCGGCAGGGCGGAGACATAAGCGGGTGCCCGAATGACCAGGATCATGCTTCAGCGCAGCGCCGAGCTGCCCGACGCCCTGCGCGTCGCACGCTCGCTCAGCGCACCGCACCTCGGGCCGCGCCTGCTGTTCTTCAGCGGCGGCAGCGCGCTCAACAAGATCTCGCGCGCGCTGAAGAGCTACACCTACAATTCCGCCCACCTGATCACCCCCTTCGACAGCGGCGGCAGCAGCCAGGTGCTGCGCGAGGCCTTCGACATGCCCGCGGTGGGCGATCTGCGCAGCCGCCTCATGGCGCTCGCCGACGAAAGCGATCTCGGCCAGCCCGACATCTACGCGCTGTTCAGCCACCGCCTGCCGAAGGACGGCGAGCCGACCGCCCTGCGTACCGAGGTCGAAGAATTGGTTGCCGGAAAGCATCCGCTGATCAGGGCGGTCTCGACCCCCATGGGCCAGCTGATTTGCGATTTCCTGCGCGAATTCCTCGTGGCCGCGCCGATGGATTTCGATTTCCGGGGGGCCAGCATCGGCAACCTGATCCTCGCCGGTGGCTACCTCGCCCACGGGCGGCTGCTGGAACCGGTGCTCTTCCTGATGTCCAAGATGGTGGATGTGCGCGGCACGGTGCGCGGCGTTGTGGATTGCAACCTGCAACTGGGTGTCGAGCTGACCGACGGGCGGCGGATCCATGGCCAGCGGCAGATCAGCGGCAAGGAGGCGCCGCCGATCGACACGCCCATCGCCCGGCTCTTCCTCAGCGAGCACGGCAAGGAGATCGACCCCGGTTCGGTGCCCCTGCCAAAACGCAATCGCAAGCTGATCCGACGGGCCGACCTGATCTGCTACCCGCCAGGGAGCCTCTTCTCCTCGGTGGTCGCCAACCTGCTGCCCGCCGGGGTCGGCCGCACCATTGCCCGTTGCGAGGTGCCCAAGGTCTACCTGCCCAGCCTCGGCACCGACCCCGAGGCTCTTGGGCTGACGCTGGCCGACCGGGTCGCTGCGATCCTCGCGCCGCTGCGTGCCGATGCCGGGATGGAGGTGCCCGCGACGCGGCTGATGACCCATGTGCTCTGCGACAGCTCGGAGGATCCGGCCGCCTGCGCCGAAGTCACCGAGCGCCACGGCATTCCCTGCCACCGGCTACCGCTGGTCAGCGATGAGCCCGAACGCTACGATCGGCGGCTCGCCTGCGCGGCGCTGGTGTCGTTGGTCTGAGCGCCACCGGCCTTCGCCGTCTCAGCGGTAGCGCTTCTCGGTCACCTCGAAAGCCCCCAGTTCGAGATCGCGGCGGAACATCGCGTGGTCCTCGCGGAGCCGCAGCACCGCTTCCTCCGCGAAACACAGGATATCGTCGAAGAACAGCTCCGCCGGCTCCATCGCCTGCAGGATCGCCGGCTCGATATCGTAGTCGAGCTGCCCCAGATCGTCGGAGCGCGCATGCGCCTGCGCCAGCGCCCGTCCGCAGGCAAAGGCGTAGCGCTTCCACTCCTTCTTGGAGAAATCATCAAGGTCGGCATCGTTGCGGAACGGCGCGCGTTCACGCGACATGAAGCTCTCGCCTTCGATCTCGACGTTGCCGTAGAAGACATCCCCCTGCGCCAGATGCACCGACTGGCCGTGGGCGATGCGGTCGCCCTGATCTCCTGCGTCGAAGTCATGCGCCGGCACCAGCCCCTCGAGCGCCGAGCGCCGCGCCTTCTTGAACTCGATGATGATGTCGTCCGTTGCGTTTTCCGACGGGCCCTCGAGCAGCACGTAGTAGCGCGGCAATCCCAGCGAAGCCGTACCCTGCCCGTGGCGCATCGCCACGTCCTTGACCTTCAGCGGCCCGTGGCGGCCACCCGCCTTGATGCCGTTCTGCCCGGCCAGCGCCTTTACCAGCTTCTGGAACTCCTCGACCCGGCTGCTCACCGGGGTGAGCTCGTCATTGGCCCGAAAGCCCCGCCCGGTCTCTTCGAGATAGCGGCCCTTCAGCCAATCCTCGCGTGATCGGCGCACCTTCTTGAACAGCGGGCGGATAATCTTCGGACAATTGTCCTCGCGCATCTCGACGTTGAGCTCGGTGTTGTGCTCCGCGAAGAACGCCATCCCGTCGCGGTAGCCATGCAGGAACTTTCGGGCGATCTTGCGCTGTTTCTTGCGGCCATAGCCGCCCTCTTCCTCCGCCGCGATCATGAAGCCCACCGCGCCGCGCTTCAGGTCCCAGACGAAGGGGCCATAGATCACGTCGTCGAAGTCGTTCACCCCGAAGATCGGCACGTTGTCGGCATTGGGCATGACGCCGAAATTGCCCGGGTGCACGTCGCCGAGGCAAAGCACCGTGGGCATGCGTGCGTCCTCCCCTGCCATGTCCCGGTGAAACAGCAGCGAGGTGCCACGGAAGAACGAGAAGAACGAGTCCGACAGAACGCTGAACTTCTCCTCGGCCCCTGCCGCCTTCTGGTCGATGCGCACCTGATGGTCTTCGATGATGGTGCTTCGCACGTGCAGGCGCCGCGCCTGCCCCGTCAGATCTCGAGGTCGAAACACCAGCGCCTCATCGTCGGCACGACGGGCGAGCCGGGCATACTCCTCGGTGCGCCGGCGCATCTCGCCGACAGGTTCCGCCGCGCCCGAGCCGGGCTCTGCGCCCTCTTGAGCGGTCTCGGGCTCTGCGGTTTTCCGGGGGCGGCTCTTCGGGCTCGTGCTCATCTGGCTCTCCGTTCTGCGTGGCTGCCCCTTCAACATGGGGGCAGCGGCACGGGTTCCACAGGCACGCGCAAAGCAGAGTTCCGCCGGAATAAGATGATTGTGGAATGTATGATATTTATCCGGGCATTTCCGGTAACCTACTCGCGTTATCCAGTCTGAATTTCTTTCGAATCGAACATTTTACGCAGTTGCCCGTTGTCGCAGCGCCGCCCTTCCGGGCACCGCTCGAGATCCATTCTGTGCGCGCCAAGACGGAACTGCTTCGAGGGTGGATCACCTTGACGGCTGCCTGTTCTGAACGCCCCAGCGCCACGCCAGCCGGGAAGACCGCCGCGTCCTCCCCCGTCTTCCTGCGCCTCTCCACACCTTCCGCCCCGACAGGGCTCCCGCGCCGCCATCCCGGCACCGCATCACGACCGCCCCCGGGGCATGCCCCAGCGCAGCCCGCGCGGCGACTTCACCCAAGGAGACGACATCATGAGACAGCTCCATATCCTCATCGCAGCGGCATTGCTCGCACCACCTGCCCTCGCGCAGGAAGCGACCGAAGACGCCGTGGCCACGGGCGGCAACGCGCTGGTCGGGCTGATCGTCACGCTGATCATCGGCGCCATCGTCGGCTGGCTTGCGAGCGTCATCATGAAGGGCGGCGGCTCGGGCCTCGTCATGGACATCATCCTCGGGATCGGCGGCGCGCTGGTCGCGGGCTGGCTCTTCCCGCTGATCGGCGTGTCCTTCGGGGCCGGGCTGATCCCGTCGATCATCGCCGCGGTGATCGGTGCCATCATCCTCATTCTCGTCGTCCGCCTGCTGCGCGGCGCGGCGCGCTGAAGCCGTTGCCTTGCGGCGGGCAAACTTTCCCGCCGGAGGGCGCGGAACCGCACGGGGTGGCACCCGGGGAAACACCGCGACAGGACCACCCGCGGCGGATTTCCCGGTGCCACTTTCAGTGCAGCCCCGCTTGCAGCGCCCGGCACCGCCAGTTCCCCACAGGCGTCCACCGCCGACATTTGCCCGTCGGCCGAGACGGGCTTGCCCTGGCGGTGTGCCATCGCACGGCCACGGAAGCGGCAGACATCGCTCAAATCGGCGCGCACGCCACCACGCGCGGCAAGGTGGAGAAGCCCCGCGTCAGCGCGGAGCGCAGCCACCGGGAGGGCGCGGCCGCTGCCAGCGGCACCACCGCCAGACGCATCGACGGGCCGCAAGTGACCGGGGACTGATGCGACATTTACCGGGCACTGGCGCTGCGAAGGAGGCGCGACGATGCGGGCGGGCCTGAGCGTCCTGCTCTGGGGGCTGATCCTGGCCTATATGGCCGCGCTCGGCCTTTTCGTGCTTGGCCAGTTCGGCCTCTTCGGCACGCCGAGGGATCCGCTCGCGGGAGTGTTTCTCGTGCCGCTCGGCCTGCCGTGGAACCGGATGATCGATGCCTTCCCCGAGGCGGCATGGCCCTGGCTCGCGGCCCTGGCCCCGCTCCTCAATATTCTGCTCGTGGCGCTGTTGCGTCGCGGGGTCTCTTCCGCAAACACAGAAAACCACCGCTGATCCATGCTTTGCCCCCCTCTCCGCACGACCGCCTCGCTGCCCCGCCCCGATGCCGCCGCCCGCGTGTGCCCATGCTGACCCGCCGTGCCCTGCTGCGCGCTGGAGGCGCCACGCTGGCGCTCGGCTCCGCGCTCCGGGCGCAGGAATTGCCGCTGGAGATCGACCGCATGGTCCCTGGCGAGTTCACCTGGCACCCCGAGCGGGCACCGCGCGGGCCGGTGGCGGTGATCGTCTCGCTGCCCGAGCAGCGCGTGCATGTCTACCGCAACGGCGTGCGCATCGCCGTCTCGACCTGCACCAGCGGCATGGAAGGCCACGAGACCCCCACCGGCGTCTTCACCATCCTGCAAAAGGACGTCGATCACCATTCCTCGCTCTACAACAACGCCCCCATGCCCAACATGCAGCGGCTGACCTGGGACGGAATCGCGCTGCACGCGGGCAACCTGCCGGGCTATCCCGCCTCGCATGGCTGCGTGCGCCTGCCCACCGCCTTTTCGGAACTGCTCTTCGAGGTCACCCACCTCGGCACGCCGGTGATCGTCTCGGGCCACAGCAGCGATCCCTGGGAGCTGATCCACCCCGGCTTCGTGCTGGCGCGGCTGAGCGAGGCGGAACTGGACGGCGCGGTGCGCGAGCTGGAGGTGCGCCGCCGTCCTTCCGACTGGCCCGACGAATGGGACGAGGCCGATCCCTTCCCGATCACCACCGCGCTGGTGACCTCGCCCGATCGCCGCATCACCCTGCTGCGCGACGGGCGCGAGGTGCTGACCGAGAGCTTCCTGCTCGACGATGACCGCCCGCTCGGCGAGCATGTGCTGGTTCTGAGCGCCGCCGAGCAGGGCCGCCTGCGCTGGCTGGGCGTCACCCACCAGCCTGACCCGCAGCGCCCGCTGCAGCCGGAGACCAGTATCCTCGACCGGCTGATCCTGACCTCCGTCACCCGTGAGCGGCTGCTCGGCTTCGCCCACCCCGGGCTGACGCTGGTGATCTCCGACATCGCCGCCACCCCCGACCGCCGCTCGGAGCAGGGGTTTGTCATCATGCAAAGCGGCTTGCTGCGCTCTGCCGAACCCGAGGAGGCGCCCCGGCCATGATCCTCACGCTGCGCCCGGCCAGCCCCCTGCGCGCCCTGTTCACTGCCCTTGCACTGGCGTTGACACAGACACTGGCTGCCCCGCTGCAGGCGCAGCCCGTCGCGCAGCTGCCGCAGAGCGAATTCGTCTATGTCACCAGCGAAGGCAGCCTGCGGATGCGCGGCGCACCCTCGACCGGGGCCCCGGTGGTCACCGAGCTCGACCCCGGCGCGCTGCTGCGCAACCTCGGCTGTGTCGAGGACCCGCAGCCCTGGTGCCAGATCCAGAGCCTCGACGGCGCGCGCGCGGGATGGGTGGCGGCAGGCTATCTTGCCCCCTATGCCGGGGCCGATCCGGCGGCGCTGCGCAGCCCCGCCGTTCCCGCCAGCGAAACGCAAGAGCTCGAGCTGCGCGGCGGTCTGGTCTACGGCACGCTGGCGCCCGGCGGCATCCATGACCTGATCACCACAGCCCCGGCGGATGAGGCGGTGACGCTGAGCCTCGCGGCCCCCGGCAACATCGGCATCGCCGCCTTCGTGCGCCCCGCCACCCTGCTCGCCCGTGGTGACGCCGGTGCCCCGCTCACGCTCATCCTGCCCGAGGGCGGTGAGCTGCTGATCCGCCTCGCCGACCGCAGCGGCGCAGGTGGCGACTGGCAGCTCATGATCTCGCTCGAGTGACGTTTGCGACGCGCAAACCCTCTACCGAGGGTTGACGCAACTGCATCGCTCGGAAAGGATCACTCCTGATGCGCCCTGCGCCGCAAGTCGTTTTTCTGCCGATGATTTTCGTTCCGGACCCCATTTCATGCTGCACCGCCTCGCCCGCCTCCTGCTGCCCCTCGCGACGGTCCTTTTCGCCTCCGCCGCCGTCGCGCAGGACTACCTCGGCTCCGAGCGCTGCATCGCGTGCCACGAGGCCGCCGGGGAGGCCTGGGAGGGCTCGCACCACGCCCTCGCCTGGACCGAGGCGACAGCGCAGAACATCACCGCAGATTTCGACGGCACCGAGTTCATCCTCGGCGACATGCAGGCGCGCTTCAGCCTCACGCCCGAGGGCAAGGCCCATGTCAGCGTCACCGAGCGCGACGGTTTCACCACCGAGTACGACGTGCATTCGGTGATCGGCGTCGAGCCGCTGCAGCAATACATCCTCGAGACCGCCCCGGGCCGCCTGCAGAGCTTCGACGTGGTCTGGGACACGGAAAAAGGTGGCTGGTTCCACCTCTATCCGCAGCAGAATTACACCCCCGACGACGGGCTGCACTGGACAGGCCCCTACAAGACCTGGAACAGCCGCTGCGCCGCCTGCCATGCAACCGGCTTCGAGGCCAATTACGACCCGCAGGCGCGCAGCTTCGCCTCGACGCAGGTCGAGATCGGCGTCGGCTGCGAGGCCTGTCACGGTCCCGGATCGGCGCATGCCGACTGGGCCGAGACCTACGAGACCACGCAGGAGGCCCCGCCCCCTGCCCATGGCTTCACCGTCGACATGTCCGAGCCCGCGCAGATGATCGAGCAATGCGCCACCTGCCACTCGCGGCGCGAACCCTACACCGACGGCAACCCGATCCCCGGCACGCCCTATCACGACACATACAACCTCTCGCTGTTGCGCGAGGGCGCCTACGAGGCGGACGGGCAGATCCTCGACGAGGTCTACGTCTACGGCTCCTTCCTGCAATCGAAGATGTACGCCGAAGGGGTGAGCTGCTCGAATTGCCACCTGCCACACGAGGCCGAGCTGATCGCCGAGGGCAACGCCGTCTGCACCCAGTGCCACAGCCCGGCGGGCAACCCCGAATTTCCCTCGCTGCCGCTTCAGGTCTTCGACGGGCCCGAGCACACGCATCACCCCGAAGGCTCGGCGGGCGCGCAGTGCAAGACCTGCCATATGACCGAGCGCGTCTACATGGGCAACGACTGGCGGGCGGACCACTCCTTCCGCATCCCGCGCCCGGACCTCGATGCCGAGATCGGTGCCCCCGACGCCTGCACCACCTGCCACGAGGACCAGAGCCCCGAATGGGCTGCGGCCAAGCTCGAGGAGTGGTTCCCCGAAAGCACCCATCGCGGCCCGCATTACGGCGAGGTGCTCGCCCATGGCCGCCGCGATCCCGCCCGCGCCGCGCCCGAGCTGCGCAGCCTGTCGCAGGACACGGATATGGCCGGCATCGTACGCGCCACGGCGATCTACCTGCTGGAACAGGCGGGCGATCCGGCCGAGGCCGCGGCGCTGGAGGCGCTCTTGCAGGATCCCGATCCGCTGGTGCGCAGCGCCGCCGTCCGCCTGCAGCGCGCCGCCCCCGCCATGGAGCGCGCCCCGCGCATCATGGCCTCGCTCAGCGATCCCTCGCGCTCGGTGCGCATGGCGGCGGCGCAATCCTTGCTCGACGCGCAGATCGCCCGCATGCCGCCGCGCTACGAGACGGCCCTGCGCACCGCCTTCGGCGAATGGCAGGCCTCCATGGCCAGCCGCCTCGATTTCCCGGAAACCCACCTGCAGATGGGCGGCATGGCGCTGGTGATGCGCAATATGCCTGCCGCCATGAATGCCTTCGCCGAGGCAACCCGGCTCGACCCGCAACTGAGCGACGCCTGGATCATGCAGGTCCGCATCGCCCTTGCCACCGGCGACGAGACCCAGGGCCGCGCGCTTCTCGATGCCGCGCTGGCAAGGAACCCCGGCAACGTGACGCTGCAGATGATGCGCCGCGAGCTGACCGGCGCGGACATGGACCTGCTGCCGCCGCCGTCAGCGGATTAGGCCGGCCACCGCCTCGGCCACCGGGGTGTCGCCATCGGTCAGCTCGAAGATCTCGCGCCGGATCGCCGGCGTGTCGATCAGCCGCGCCAGCACCGCCGCCACGTTGCCACGCTTGACGGCTCCGTAGGGAATGGCGGGCGAGAGGCGCACCGCGTCATCCCCGTCCTCGTGCAGCAAGGTGCCGGGGCGCAGGATCACCCAGTCGAGATCGCTCGCAACGAGCGCCGCATCGGCCTGCTTCTTGGTCTGCATGTAGACCTCGAAATTGGGCTTCACCTCCCTGCCGCGCCCGGCCTCGGGCATGGCCGAGACGAGATAGACCCGCGAAATGCCATTGGCGCTTGCTGCGGCGATCATCTTCACCGGCCCCTGGCCGTCGATCTCGGCGGTCCGGTCGAGCCCGCTGCCCGCCGCACCGGCCGAGAAAACGATGACGTCCTGACCCTTGGCAGCCTCGGTCATCGCGGCGGCGTCCATCTCCATGAGATCGCCCTGCAACGGCGTGGCCCCCGCTGCGCGCAGCACCTGCCCCTGCGCGGGCGTACGGTGCAGCGCGGTGACCGCGTGGCCGGCCTCGACCAGCAGCGGCAGAAGACGATGGCCGACGCCGCCGGTGGCGCCGATGAGAAGGATGCGGGACATGGGAGAAGCCTTTCCGTTTGCTCTCCTTCAGATGGCCCCCGAACCGCAGTTCTCAAGAGAAGGGGCGCGACCCACCCCGGATCGCGCCCCGCCGCTTCTTCTCTTTCAAAATACGCCCGCCGGAGGCGGTCCCGCCCGCGCCGCACGCGCGGCAAGCGTTCAGCGCGCCAGCCAGCCGCCGTCGACATTCAGCACCGCACCGGTCACGTAGCGCGCCGCGCGCGAGCAGAGGTAGGCCGCCGTGCCGCCAATGTCCTCGGGATCGCCCCAGCGCCCGGCGGGAATACGGTCGAGGATGGCCTTCGCGCGCTCCGGGTCCTCGCGCAGCGCCGCGGTATTGTTGGTGGCGATATAGCCCGGCGCGATGGCGTTGACGGTGATCCCGTGCGGCGCCCATTCGTTGGCGAGGATCTTGGTGATCCCGGCCACCCCGTGCTTGGCCGCCGTGTAGGCCGGCACGCGGATGCCGCCCTGGAAGGACAGCAGCGAGGCGATGTTGACCACCGCACCCTCCTGCCCCGTCGCGATCAGCTCGCGGCCGAAGGCCTGGCAGGTGAAGAACACCGCCTTCATGTTGACGTCGACCACCGCATCCCAGTCTTCTTCGGAATAGTCCACGCTGTCGGCGCGGCGGATGATCCCGGCATTGTTGACCAGAAGCGAATAGCCCGCGCCCTTGAACACGTCCCGCCCCGCCATCGGGTCAGAAAAATCGAGCAGCAGCGAGTCCGCCGCGCCGCCCGCCGCCTCGATGATCGCCACCGTCTCGTCACAGGCGCGCCGCCCGACGCAGGTGACCGAGGCCCCCTGCTCGGCGAGTGCCACGGCGATGGCCTGGCCGATGCCGGTGTTGGCACCGGTGACCAGCGCGCGCTTGCCATCGAGAGAAAACAGCCCCGGCATCAGCGCAGATCCTTGGGCTGGATGAAATCCATGTCGGTGTAGTCGACGTTGTCGCCGGCCATGGCCCAGATGAAGGTGTACTTGCCGATGCCGGCGCCCGAGTGGATCGACCAGCTGGGGCTGACCACGCCCTCCTCGTTGGCAACGAAGAGGTGGCGCGTCTCGTCGGGCTCGCCCATCAGGTGCAGCACGCGGCTCTCCTCGTCCATGCCCCAGTAGAGATAAGCCTCCATCCGGCGGTCGTGGATGTGGCTGGGAATGGTGTTCCAGACCGAACCTTCCTCGAGCGAAGTGTAGCCGAGGATCAGCTGGCAGCTCTCCATCACCTGCGGGTGGATGAACTGCTTGATGGTGCGCTTGTTGGAGGTCTCCGGCGCGCCCATGGTGACCTCCTTGCAATCCGCAAGGGTGACCAGCTTCGACGGGTAGGCCTTATGCGCCGGGCAGGAGGTGATGTAGAAGCGCCCGGCCCCCGAGAAACTCACCGCGCCGCTGCCCATGCCAAGGTAGAGCACATCGCCGCGCCCCATCTCGTAGGTCTCGCCGCCCGCTTCCACGGTGCCCGGCTCGCCGATGTTGACGATGCCCATCTCGCGGCGGTCGAGGAAGCTCGGGGTCTTCGTCTCTTCCACCACATCCAGCGTCAGCCTGCCGCTGCCGGGCACCGCGCCGCCCATCACGAAGCGGTCGTAATGGGTGTAGACGAGGCGGATTTCTCCTTCGCGGAACATGCCTTGCGCAAGGAAATGCTCACGCAGCTCCTCGGTCCACATGTCGCGGGCGTGGCTCGGGTGGATGGCGTGTCGGGTCTCGACGGTCAGCATGTTCTCTCTCCCAGGAAGGCTGCGCAGCCGGATCGACTCCGCCGCGGCTGTCGCGGCCAAGGAACCACGGATGCGCCTCGCCTTCAAGATGTTATCATACAACATAGCAAAGCCATCTGACCTCTATACCGAGCGACGGCTGCAGACCAGACCAGGGCGCAACACGGCGCGAAACCTCGAAAGAATGCCCTTGGAGCCTCGGGAGTGGCACCCTTTGCTACATCTGGGGCCAACCACCGCAAGCGACCTCCGCTGAGCCCGACGTGGACAGCCCCCCGGAAACCTGTAATATGGGTCGCATCCAGCCAGGAACGAGAAGACGACAGACGTGACCGAGCAGAAACTCACGACGGCCCGCCCTTCCCGCGGCAGCGGAAAGACCCTTGTCGAACAGGTGCGCGACCGCCTTCGGGCACAGATCGAAAGCGGCCAGTATGCGCCCGGCAGCCGCCTGCCGAGCGAGGCGAAGATGACCGAAGAGTTCGAGGTCAGCCGCACCGTGGTCCGCGAGGCCGTGGCCTCGCTGCGCTACGACGGGCTGGTGGAACCGCGGCAGGGTGCCGGGGTCTTCGTGCTCGACCAGCGCCCCGAGCTGGAACTGCCCTTCCAGAACATCGATTTCGTGCGCATCTCCTCGATGATCGAAATGCTGGAGTTGCGGACCGCCGTCGAGGTCGAGGCGGCGGGGCTGGCCGCGCTGCGCCGCTCTCCGGCGCAGGAAGAGTTGATCCTGCAGGCGCTGTCGGCGCTGCGCGCCCATGCCGCCGCCGGAGAGCCCACATCGCTGGCCGATTTCGAGCTGCACCTCGCCATTGCCGACGCCACGAACAATCCGCGTTTCCGCGACTTCCTGTCGATGATCGGCGCCAGTCTGATCCCGCGCCACGCGCTGAACGACACCAAGGACGCCGCCACCGCCCCCTATCTGCAGGCCATTGACGCCGAACACGAGGCCATCGTCACCGCGATCATCGACGGCGACGAAGACGCGGCGCGGCTTGCCATGCGCCTGCACCTCAAGGGCGCGCAATCGCGCTACCGCAACCTGTTGCGCAAAAGCGGGCAGTGAGTCCCGTACCCAAGGAGATTGCCATGAGCAGCTTTCCCGTCGTCTTTCCCGACACCGGCGTCGCCCGCCAGGTGCTGGCCGACAGCCCCGAACTGATGGTCGTCTCATTCCGCTTCGAGACCGGCGCCAAGGGGGCGATGCACCACCACCCGCACGTGCAGTCGACCTATTGCGAGAGCGGGCGCTTCACCTTCTTTCTCGGGGACGAGAGCTTCGACGTGAAGCCGGGCGACAGCTTCGTGATCCCCTCGGGCGCCAAGCACGGCTGCGAGTGCCTTGATGCCGGGCGACTGATCGACTGTTTCACCCCGCGGCGGGATGATTTCCTTTAACCTCGCCAACAGCGCGCCGTGAGCCGGGCCAGCCCTACAGCCACCTCTACCCCTGTCCCAGCGCCCGCGCCTGATCGGCCTCGTCCATGCCCATCACCTGCCCGTCCTGCGCGCGCTTCACCCGTTGCTGGTGGCCGCGCGGGCTGATGCCCATCTGCCGTTTGAATGCGCGGCTGAAATAATAGGGATCGCCGTAGCCGATCTCTCCGGCCACCTGCGAGGGGCTCATACCCCGTTCGAGCAGCGACATGGCGCGTTCCATCCGGCAATATTCCTGGTATTGGCGCGGCGTGCGCCCCAGCCGGTCGCGGAAGGCGCGGTGGAAATAGTCGGCATTGTAAGGCGCCGCCTCGACCGCCAGCGCTGCCACCTCCGGATCGAGCGGCGCGGTCGATATCTGCGCCGCCGCCTTCATCACCGCCAGATCGATCGCCGCCGCCCCGTCCATGGGCACCGCCCCGCCTTGCCGCCAGCCAAGGAAGGCATCGTCAACGAAGGCGATCAGGAACACCATGAACAGGTGATGCTGCATCAGCGTCACCGAATTGGGCGGCGCGCTCTCGCGGTAGCTGCGCACCAGCAGCGCCAGCTCGTCCCAGCGCGACAGCCGCACCTTCCGGCGCAGGTCCATCTGCGCCACGAGATCGGTGTCGCCGTAGATCCCCAGCGTGAAATGCTGCGCCAGCCCGGTGTAGAGCCCCGCGCCTTCGTTCCAGCCGGTGAAGGTCTCGCCCCGGCGCAGCAGCATCGCCTCGCCCGGCTCGAGCGAGAGGCGTTCGTCGCCGACAAGGTACTCTCCCCGTCCCTCGAGCGCGATCACCAGGTCCTCGACCGGGTTCTCCTTCTCGATCCGCCAGAGCGCGGAGTGCTGCATGCGGATGGCCGAGCGGGTCAGCGTCAGGGTCAGCGCCGAGGCGGGCACGCGGTCGAGAATTGAACCTCCGATTTCGTCCATCTTTTTCGCCATCCTGGTGAATTCAATCCACGCTCGTCATCTGTCATGAATTCATCATACAACTGTACAGGACCGCCTGTCACCCGCCAGCCCCGAGGAGGGGGCGAGCTGACGCTACGGGATGGGCAAACTCCGCACAGTTCGGGAGGACATATGCTTATTTCGCCGAAGTCGGCCGCCGTTCCGGCAGGTCGCGGCACGGGAGGCAGGCCATGACGCGCAAGCGCGCTCTCGGGCTTGGCTACCTGACGCCCTACATCATCGGACTTCTGGTCTTCACGATGATCCCCTTCGGGGCATCGCTCTATCTCAGCTTCACCGATTACAACCTGATGTCGGCACCAAGATGGACGGGACTGGAGAACTATACCCAGCTCTTCACCAAGGATCGGACGTTCCGGCGCTCGCTCACGGTGACGCTGATCTACGTCTTCACCACGGTGCCGCTGAAGCTCGCCTTCGCGCTCTTCATTGCCTACATCCTCAACTACAAGCTGAAATTCATCAACTTCTTCCGCACCGCCTTCTACGTGCCCTCGATCCTCGGCGGGTCGATCGCCATCGCGGTGCTCTGGCGCTACATCTTCGCCTCCGAGGGGCTGGTGAACATGCTGCTCACGAGCCTCGGCTTCGAGGCGGTGAACTGGTTCGGCGATCCGCAGAACGCGCTCTTCACCATCACCCTGCTGCGCTGCTGGCAGTTCGGCTCGGCCATGGTGATCTTCCTCGCCGCGCTGCAGTCGATCGACAAGTCGCTCTACGAGGCCGCCGAAATCGACGGCGCGAGCAAGGCGCATTGCTTCATCTTCATTACCATCCCGCTGATCACCCCGGTGATTTTCTTCAACCTGATCATGCAGATGGTTCAGGCGTTCCAGGAGTTCAACGGCCCCTACATCATCACCCAGGGCGGCCCGCTGAAGTCCACCTACCTGCTCCCAATGTACATCTACGACGAGGCCTTCCGCCGCTTCGACATGGGCTATGCCTCGGCCATCGCCTGGGTGCTCTTCGTGATCATCATGGTGCTCACCCTCGCGGCCTTCTGGTCCTCGAAGAAGTGGGTCTACTACGCCGGCGACAAGCGGAGCTGAACATGACCGATATCTCACACGCCTCCGATGTCATCACTGCCGGCGCCGACGGCCTCGCCGAGGCCCGCGCCGCCAACGCCCGGCAGATCCGCAACGCCAAGATCTCGGCCGCGGTGCGCTACATCATCCTCTTCGGGGTGGGGCTGATGATGCTCTACCCGCTGATCTGGCTGGTGGGCGCGTCCTTCAAGACCAACGCCGAGATCTTCGCCAACCCCGGCTTCGTCCCGCAGGAGCCCACCACCGAGGGCTACGTGAAAGGCTGGGAGACCTCGACCCCCTACACCTTCGGGCGGTTCTTCCTGAACTCCTTCCTGATCATCATCCCCAAGGTGATCGGCACGGCGATCAGCTGCACCATGGTGGCCTATGGCTTCGCCCGTTTTGACTTCCCGCTGAAGAAACTGCTCTTCGGCTCGGTCATCGCGATCCTGCTGCTGCCCAACGTCGTGACCCGCATCCCGCAGTACCTGCTGTTCCGCGACCTTGGCTGGCTCGACAGTTTCCTGCCGCTCTGGGTGCCCTCTGCCTTTGCCGGTGACGCCTTCTTCGTCTTCATGCTGGTGCAGTTCCTGCGCGCCATCCCGGGCGACATGGAAGAGGCGGCGCGGGTCGACGGCGCGAACTCATGGCAGACGCTGGTGTTCATCGTGGTGCCGATGCTGGCCCCGGCCCTCATCTCGGTCTGCCTGTTCCAGTTCATGTGGACGATGAACGACTTCCTCGGCCCGCTGATCTACATCAGCTCGGTCGACAAGTACCCGGTCAGCCTCGCGCTGAAACTCTCGATCGACACGACCGAGGCGTTCGAATGGAACCGCATCCTGGCGATGTCCGTGCTCACCATCACGCCCGCGCTCATCGTGTTCTTCATGGCTCAGAAATACTTCATCGAGGGCCTCTCGGCCGGTGGGGTGAAAGGATAATCGCAATGGCACGTCTGCAACTCAGCAAGCTTGAAAAGGTCTATGGCGGTGCTTTCAAGGCGGTGCACGGGATCGACCTCGATGTCCAGGAAGGCGAGTTCATGGTGCTGGTCGGCCCCTCGGGCTGCGCCAAGTCGACCACGCTGCGGATGATCGCCGGGCTCGAGGAAGTCACCAGCGGCGAGATCCGCATCGGCGACCGCATCGTCAACGCCCTGCCCCCCGGCAAGCGCCGCATCGCCATGGTGTTCCAGAACTACGCGCTCTACCCGCACATGAAGGTGCGCTCGAACCTCGCCTTCGGCCTGCGCCTCGCGCATGTGCCGAAGGCGGAGCGCGAGGCCGCCGTAAGGGAGGTCGCCCGCATCCTCGAGATCGAGCCGCTGCTCGACCGGCTGCCGAAACAACTCTCGGGAGGTCAGGCGCAGCGCGTCGCTTTGGGCCGGGCGCTGATCAAGAAGCCCGAGGTTTTCCTCTTCGACGAGCCGCTCTCGAACCTCGACGCCAAGCTGCGCGCCTCGATGCGGGTGCGGATCACCGACCTGCACAAGCGTCTGAAGGCCGAGGGCCGCCCCTCGACGGTGGTCTATGTAACCCACGACCAGACCGAGGCGATGACCATGGGCGACCGCATCTGCGTGATGAAGGACGGCCACATCATGCAGGTTGCCACCCCCAAGGAACTTTACGACCGCCCCGCCAATCTTTTCGTCGCGGGCTTCATCGGCTCGCCCGAGATGAACGTGATCGACGGCGAGATCGAGGGCACCGACTTCCGCCTTGGCGGGCAGGTGATCTCGCTCGACGAGGCAGTGCTGAACCGGATGCACGCCAAGCCGCAGGAGGCGGCTCTCGGCATCCGCCCGCAGCACATGAAGCTCTCGGCGGGCAACGGGCTGACCGCGCGGCTGCGCTCGGCCGAGTTCATGGGGCACGAGGTCTACCTGCACGCCATGCTCGAGGGCAAGGAGATCACCACCGTCGCGGGCGCTGCAGAATACGACGCGCTCGACCGCTCGGACGAGCGCATCCGCCTGACGCCCGACCTTGCCCATGCGCATATCTTCGACCGCGCGAGCGGCGCGAATGTATCCCTGCCCCTCGCGGGCTGAACCGAAAACTAGGAGGAGGTTTTCAAAATGAAATCGACCATCAAGAAGGCGCTGCTCGCCAGCGCCCTGGTACCTTGCGCGCTGTCGTCGGCGACCAGCATGGCCCATGCCGCCGACCTGCGGATGAGCTGGTGGGGCGGCGACTCGCGCCATGTCGCCACGCAGGAGGCGCTGAAGGTCTGTGGCGAGAAATACGGCCATACCATTGCCCCCGAGTTCACCGGCTTCGCCGGCTACCTCGAGAAACTCACCACCCAGATGGCGGGCGGCACCGAAGCCGACCTCATCCAGGTGAACTGGCCGTGGCTACCGCTCTTTTCGCGCGATGGCACCGGCTTTGCCGACCTGCAGGATCTGGGTGCGGTGGACCTGTCGCAGTACCCGCAGGCCGATCTCGACGGCGTGACGGTGAAGGGCCACGTGCAGGGCATCCCGGTCTCGACCACGGGGCGGGTGTTCTTCTTCAACACCACCACGCTCGAAGAGGCCGGGCTGACCCCGCCGACCACCTGGGAAGAATTCTTCGGCGCCGCCGAGGCGCTGCGCGACAAGGAAGGCGAGGACTACCGCCTGTTCAACGCCGTCTCGGAAAGCGCCCAGCTGCTGGTCTCGCTCGCGGTCACCCAGAAGACCGGTAAGGACCTCGTGGACCCGGAAACCAACCGCGTCGCATGGACCCCGGAAGAACTGGTCGAAGGCATCACCTTCTACCAGCGCATGGTCGACACCGGTGCCATCCAGTCTCGTCAGGACGAGGCCGCCGAGGGCAACGTGAAGCTCTATGAGAAGACCGCCTGGGCCGAGGGCAAGATCGCCGGCTCCTACGAGTGGGACAGCACCTATTTCAAGTTCTCCGACCCGCTGGCCGAAGGCGAGGTGCTGACCCCGGTGCCCATGGTCACCTTCGAGGACGCGGTGACGCAGGGCGTCTACCGCAAGCCTTCGATGCTCTTTGCCGTGTCGAAAAACTCCAGTAACCCCGATGCGGCGGCCGAGGTCCTCAACTGCCTCGTCAATGAGCCCGAGGGCATCGACGCGCTCGGCGACACCCGCGGCCTGCCGGCCTCGAAGGTGGCGCTGGACCGGCTCGAGGCGGCGGGCGCGATCAAGCCCGAGCTGCTCAAGGCGCATGAGATCATGATGGCCTCCGAGGGTCCGGCCGTGTCGCCGTTCAACGAGCACCCCGAGCTGCGCGCGACCTTCGTCGATACGCTCGAGGAGTTCGCCTACGGCATGGTCAGCGCCGAGGAGGCCGCCGGGTACATCATCGAGGGCGCCAACGACGTGTTGAGCCAGTTCGACTGACCCGCGACGACTGAGACCTCCCCTCAGGGGCGGCCCCACCACTCCGGGCCGCCCCGCATCCCCAGACGAAAGTCCTGCCCATGACCCTCCGTTGCGCCGCGGTGACCCCGCGCATGGCCGTGCTGTGCCTCGCACCGCCCCCCGCCCGCTTCACGCTCGAACCGGCCCGCCCTTGGCGGCTGAGCCGCGCCGGCGTGACCGTGGCCGAGGGCACGGCCTGCCGCGTGGTGCTGCCGCTCGGCCCGTTGGTGCCGGGCAGCGACTACCAATTCCGCTGCGGCGGCGAGAGCCTGAACTTCACCACCGCCCCCTGTCCCGGCGCGCTCGATGTGACCGATTTCGGTGCCCGGGCAGGCCTGCCCGACACTCCGCTGGCCGCAGCCGGAAACGCCGCCGCCTTCGCCGAGGCCATCGCAAGGCTGCCGCAAGGTGGCACGCTGATCGTCCCGCCCGGCATCTGGCTCTGCGCCCCGGTCGAGCTGCGCTCGGACATGATCCTGCACCTTTCCCACGGCGCCACCCTCGCCGCCCCCTCGGACCGAACCGGCTGGTCGATCCTGCCTGCCCGCAGCCCGGGCGGCACCATGCTCGGTTCGTGGGAGGGGCTGCCCGCCGCCTGTTTCCGCGCCCCGCTGCACGCCATCAACACGCGCAACCTCACAATCGAGGGTTTCGGTACGCTCGACGGCGGCGGCGACCGCGGCGACTGGTGGAGCTGGCCGAAGCAAACGCGCGAGGGCGCCCGCCGCCCGCGCGGCCTGCACCTGATCGACGCCGAGGCGACCCGGCTCATCGGCTTCACCATCCGCAACGCGCCGAGCTGGACCATCCACCCACAGGGCTGCCGCGATCTCTTTGCCGCCTGCCTCAGCATTCAGGCCCCGCACGACAGCCCCAACACCGACGGCTTCGATCCCGACATGTGCGAGGACGTCACCATCCTCGGCACGCATTTCTCGGTCGGCGACGACTGCATCGCGATCAAGGCCGGCAAGCGCGGCGACAAGGGCGAGGACGACCACCTGCGCCCCACCCGCCGCGTCACCGTGCAGCATTGCCTGATGGAGCGCGGCCACGGCGGCTGCGTCATCGGCTCGGAGATGTCCGGCGGCGTCACCGACGTCACCGTGCGCGACTGCGAGATGCTCGGTACCGACCGCGGCCTGCGGCTGAAGACGCGGCGCGGACGCGGCGGCGAGATCGCCCGCATCGCCATGCGCAACGTGACCATGGACGGGGTGCTCACCGCCTTCTCGGCCAACGCGCATTACTTCTGCGACCACGACGGCCACGCCGACTGGGTGCAGTCCCGCACCCCCGCCGCGATCGGCCACCTGACCCCGCACATCGGCGAGATCACCGTCGAGGACGTGGAGGTCCGCAACCTCGCCCATGCCCTCGGCGCCTTCCTCGGCCTCCCCGAGGCCCCCATCGGCCCGATCCGCCTGTCAGGTATCACGCTTCATTCGCACGATCCCGCCGCGCGTGCCGAGCCGCCACTCATGGCCGATGGGGTGCGCGCCCTGCGCCACGCCGGCGTGCTTGCCGAACACGCGACGATCGAGGGCCACCCCGCCCCCGAAGCCGCCCCGCTCAGCACCGACGCCTTTCTCAACCGGAGCCCTGCCCAGCCATGACCCTTCCCGATGTTCTGGAGTATTTCGATGCCTTCGCGGGCCGCTACAGCCACTACAAGGACGGCAGCTGGTGCTACGAGGACGGCTGCATCTACCGCGGCCTCGCCCTGTTGCACGAGGCCACCGGCGAGGCGCGCTGGTGGGATCATCTCAAGCGCCTGACCGATGCGCAGATCGCCCCCGACGGCACGCTCTCGGGCTACCGGATCGACGAGTTCAACATCGATCACATCCTCGCCGGGCGCTGCCTCTTCCACCTCGCCGACGAGACCGCCGATCCGCGCTACATGGCCGCGGCCGGACATCTGGCGGAGCAGCTCTCGCGCCACCCGCGCACGGCGGCGGGCAATTACTGGCACAAGCAGCGCTACCCGAGCCAGGTCTGGCTCGACGGGCTCTACATGGGGCTGCCCTTCCAGATCGAATACGGGCTGCGCAGTCAGCAGACTGCGTTGATCGACGATGCGCTGGCGCAGCTTTCCCGCGCGCTCGAGCTGACCCGCGGCCCGGCGGGCCTCTACGTCCACGGCTATGATGCGGCCAAGGCGCAGGGCTGGGCCGATCCGGAAACCGGCCGCTCCGCCGCGGTCTGGGCCCGCGCGGTGGGCTGGCTGGCGATGGCGCTGGTCGACATCTGCGCGCTGGTCCCCGAGCGCGCACCGAAGCGCCAGACCGCCGAGCTGCTGAATGCCGTGGCTCGCCAGCAAGCACCCTCGGGACTCTGGCCGCAGGTGCTCGACGCGCCGGACCTGCCGGGCAACTACGAGGAAAGCTCGGCCTCGGCGATGTTCGCCTACGCGCTGATGCGCGGCACCGAGCTGGGCCTGGGCGAGTGGTTCGACGCCGGCCAGCGCGCCCATGACGCGCTGATCGAGACCCGGCTGGAAACCCAAGGCGGTGTGACCCGCCTCACCCGCATCTGCCACGTGGCCGGCCTCGGCGGTTTCGACGGCAAGATGCGCGACGGCTCGCGCGAGTATTATCTCAGCGAGGACATCGTCGAGGATGACGCAAAGGGCGTCGGTCCGCTGATGATGGCGGCAGCGCAGCGGCTCACCGCCCGCACTCCCGCCGAGTAGTCAGAGAGCCAGCAGCGCGCGCACCGGCTCGGCCAGCGCCGCGCCGATGGCCCGCGTGTTGGCGGCATCGAGATGCACCCCGTCGAGCGGCGAGGGCTGCGCCACGCGGCCCGCATCGAAGAAGGCCACGCCCTCCTCTTCCGCCAACTCGGCATAGAGCGGCGCGAAGAGATGCGACTCCCCCACCCGCGCCGGGCCGTCGGGCGCGCCCTTGGCGGGCGCGATGCAATAGGGCGGCGCGACGATCAGGATCTGCGGCTGCGCCGAGGCGGGCTTGAAAGGAAAGCCGCGCACCAGCTGGATCAGCCGCCGCATCCCTGCCTGCGCGCCGCTCGCCACCGCCCCATGCTTGGGCTTGAGGTCGTTGGTGCCCAGCATGATCACCACCAGGTCGAGCGGCATATGCGCCGCCAGCGCCACCGGCAGCGTGCGCGTGGCGTTGCGGTCGCAGGGCGCGGCGTGGTCGTCGAAGGAGGTGCTGCGCCCGTTCACCCCGTCGGCCAGCACGGTTGCCTCGGGGATCGCCTCTGCCAACACCGAGGGCCAGAGGTCGGAAATCGCGTGCCGCAAACCGCCGTTGGCGGGGTCATGCCCCCAGGTGAGGCTGTCGCCGTAACACAGGATGCGCGCCGAATGGTCTGCCATGATGTCTCTGCTCCTCCTCAGGTCATCTTGGGAAAACCATAGAGAGCCTGCGGGTTGGCGGCCAGCACCTGCCGCTGCGCCGCCTCGTCCGGCAGCCAGCTCATCGCCAGATCCAGAAGATGCGCGTCGTCGGGATAGTCCTCGGTGCGGCTGGCGGCATTGTGCGGCCAGTTCGTGCCCCAGACGATGCGCTCGGGGGCATGCGCGCCGATCTCGCGGCTGAGCGCGGCAATGTCGGGATAGTCGGGGCCGGAGGTGGTGGTCGCCTCGTAGCAGCCGGCAAACTTGAACCAGCACTTGCCGCCGTCCATGAGGCGCTTGATGGTGGCGATATGCTCGGCAGTTATGCCGCCAAAAATCTTGCCGTGGTGATCGAGCACCCATCTGGATTTGAGCTTGGCAAGCCGTGGCTCCAGCTCCGGCAGCGCGGTGCCGTCGAACTGCACCGCCATCATCCAGCCCGCCTGCGCCGCGCGCGCGTCCACTGCCTCGAGCTGATCGAGCCCCACCGCCCCGCCAGGCAGGTCCATGATCCGCGCACCCACGATGCCGCCCTCGGAGAGCCGGAGCATTTCGGCCTCAGAGGTCTCGCCGGTGATCACCGCCACCCCCCGCGCGCAATCGCCCATCTCGGCAACGCAGGCGAGCAGGCTGGAATTGTCCATATGGTGCCCGTTGCCCTGGGTGATCACCACCCGCTCGATGCCGAGCCAGTCCATCGTCTTGCGGTACATCGCGGGCGTCGGCAGAGGCTCGGCGGGCACACCCTTGCCGTCCTCGCGCCACGTGTAGCCGGGCAGGTACATGTGCATCTGCGTATCGCAGGCGCCCTTGGGCATCGGCGTCTTCGGCTTGGGGCCGGAAAGCTTGCGGTCGATCATGGGAATCCTCCTGAATGCGGGCGGCTTGTCTCCCGCGCTGATCCGCCCGGAATCAAGGCGAAGCCGCCGGGCGAGCACCAGCCCGTCCCGGCGGGCTGGCGCTTTGGTCATGTTGCGCGGCGCTCGGATTTCGTGCGGATGTGACAGGCATAAAGCGCAGACATCAATCGTCGCAGCGCCACCCCACGGGCAGGCGCTCGCCCGACTCCGCGCGTCACCCCTTCGGCGCGAATTCCTTCAGCGCGTCCCGGTCGATCTCGATCCCCAGCCCCGGGCCGTCGGGGATGCTGACCCAGCCGTTCTCGTGCTCGATGGGCCGGGTCACCACCGCCTGTCGGAAAGGGTTGTGGGTGCGGTCGAACTCCATGATCGGCTCGATCGGGCCGCGGCGCACCGGGTCCGGCACCATCGCCGCCATGAACTGCAGCGCCGCGGCGATCTGCACCGCGGTGCCCCAGACGTGGGGCACCACGCGCACCCCGTGCAGGGTCGCGAGGTCGGCCACGCGCTTGGCCTCGGTGAAGCCACCCACGCCGCAGAGGTCGGGCTGGGCGATGTCGATCGCCCGGCGCCGCAGCGGCTCGGCAAAGCCCCAGCGGGTATGCCAGGTCTCGCCCCCCGCCACCGGGATGGGCTGGCGCGCGCGGACCTCGGCATAGGCATCCAGCTGCTCGGGGATCACCGGTTCCTCGAACCAGTCGATATCGTATTCCGCTGCGGCATTGCCGACGCGCACCGCCTCGATCACATCGTAGCCGTGGTTGCCGTCGATCATCAGGCGGGTGTCCGGCCCGATGGCCTCGCGCACCGCCCTGATCACCTGCAGATCCTCCGAAGGATCGAAGCCGATCTTGATCTTCACCGCGTGGAAGCCATCCGCGGCATGCCGCCCGGTCTCCTCGGCATTGTCGGCCACCCGGTCCACGCCGTCGCGCTTGAACGAGCCGGTTGCGTAGGCGCGGATGCGCTCGCGGAAACGCCCGCCGAGCAGCGTCGAGACCGGCACGCCGAAGTGCTTGCCCTTGATATCCCAGAGCGCGATGTCGATGCCGGAAAGGGCACAGACGGAAACCCCCCGCTGCCCCTGATCGCGCAGCGCGTTGTAGAGCACCGCCCAGTGCTTCTCGGTCTCCAGCGGGTCCTTGCCGATGAGCCAGGGGGTGTAGGCCTCGACCATGGCGCGGTTCGGGCCCGCCGGGCCGAGGCATTCGCCCCAGCCCGTGGTGCCGTCGTCGCAGATCACCTCGACCAGCAGATGCACCCGCTTGTCGAAGCGCATCGACGCGCTCTCGAAGGCGGTCTCGAGCCGGTGTTCCAGAAGATGGGTGCGGATCTCGGTGATCTTCATCGGTCTAGCCTTCCTGCCTTACTGGTGCGCGTCGATCAGGGCCTTGAGGATCTCTTCCTCCTCGCCCGTGAGGTCCGACAGCGGTGCCCGGACAGGGCCCGCATCGAAGCCGACCAGCCGCACGCCCGCCTTGATCGCCGAGACCGCGTAGCCCTTGCGGCGCGAGCGCAGCTCCATGAACGGGTAGAAGAAGCTCTTGAGGATATCTTCGCAGGTGGTCCGGTCCCCTGCCCGCAGCGCGGCGTAGAACTTGTTGGCCAGCGCCGGGACGAAGTTGAACACCGCCGAGCTGTAGGTGGTGAAGCCCGCGCCGAGGTAGGCCTCGGCAAAAAGCTCCGCCGTCGGCATGCCGCCGAGGTAGGTCAGCCGGTCACCCATCTTGGCGGTGATCTGCCGCACGAGGCCGATATCGCCGGTGCCGTCCTTGAAGCCGACGAGGTTCGGGCAGGCGTCGCAGAGCCGCGCCAGCGTGTCGGCCTGCAGCACGGCGTTGTCGCGGTTGTAGACCATCACACCCATGCCGGTGGCGTCGCAGACCGCCTTGACGTGCTCGTAGAGCCCTTCCTGCGGCGCGTCGATCAGGTAGTGCGGCAGCAGCAGGATACCGTCGCCGCCCGCCGCCTCGACCGAGCGCGCGATGCCCTTGGCGATCTCGGTGCCATAGCCGCAGCCCGAGACGATCGCGGTCTTGCCGGCGCTTTCCTTGGCGGCCCTGACGATGGCCGGGATCTCCTCCGGGGTCAGCGAGAAGAACTCGCCTGTGCCGCCGGCGGCGAAGAGCACCGGGGCATCAAAGCCCGACAGCCATTCGACGTGCTTCTGGTAGGGATCGGCGGCGAACTTGTTGTCGGCGTCGAACGGCGTGACGGGGAACGACAGCAGGCCGGAGCCGAGCGCTTCTTTGATCTGTTGCGGGTCCATGCGTGGGTCCTCTTGCTTGGAGCTTCTGGGCGCGCGCGTGCGGGCCTTGGGGAATGGGAATGACGTGTCAGCTCTGGTGAATGGGTTCGTCGGTGAAGACGCCACCCTGGTATTTCGCCACCGAGTCCTCGGGGCCGGGGCGCGGCACGGTGCGGCGGATTTCCTCGGCGTAGTCTTGGGAATTGTCCTGCGGCACCCAGCCAAGGAAGGCGGCGTGGGAGTTGTCCCACCAGCCCATGTCGTTGGCCGATTGCCCCCAGACCACGGTGCAGCCGAGCCGCGGCGCGGTGAAGGCGGCCATGATCAGCGCGGTGAAGTCGCGCGGGCTGATCCATGTGGACAGCATCCGCCAGTTCTCGGGCTTGGGGGTGCAGGAGCCGATGCGCACAAGCGCGCTCTCCTGCCCGAACTTGTCATGGTAGAGGCTCGCCACCGCCTCGCCGAAGATCTTCGACACGCCGTAAAGCCCGTCGGGCTTGAACGGGTCGGTAGGTTTAAGGCGCTGTTCCTGCCGGTAGTAGCCGATGGTGTGGTTGGAGCTGGCAAAGATGATCCGGGGCATGCCGTGCAGCCGCGCCGCCTCGTAGAGGTTGTAGACGCCCCGCAGGTTGGCCGCCTCGATCAGGTCGAAATTCTTCTCGACCGAGATGCCGCCGAGATGCACCACCCCGTCGCAGCCCTCGACCAGCGCCTTCACCGCCTCTCCGTCGGCGATGTCGCAGGCCACGAAGCTCTCGTTCGGGCCGAGGTCGGTGATCTCGGTGATGTCCGACAGGCGCAGCTCCTCGGCGTGGGGCTTCAGCGTCTCGCGCAGGATGGTGCCAAGCTGGCCCGCCGCGCCGGTGATCAGGATACGTTTCATCTTCATGTCTCTCACTCCATCAGGCTCGGCAGGAACATGGAGAAGGCGGGCACGTATGTCACCAGCAGCAGCGCGACGAGGATCGCCGCGTAGAACGGCAGGATCGTCTTCACCGCATGTTCGATCCGAACGCCGCCGACGACGCAGCCCACAAAGAGGCAGGCGCCCACTGGCGGGGTGCAGAGGCCGAGGCCGAGGTTCATCATCATCACCACGCCGAATTGCACCGGGTCCATCCCGAGCCCCACCGCAACTGGCAGGAAGATCGGCGTGCAGATCAGGATCAGCGCCGCCATGTCCATGATCATCCCAAGCACCAGCAGGATCAGGTTGAGCAGCAGCAGGATCACGATCGGGTTGTCCGAGATGCCGGTCACTGCGTTGGCCAGCAGGTCCGGCACCCGGTAGAGCGTCAGCAGGTAGGAAAAGGCCGAGGCCGTCGCCACCAGCAGCATCACCAGCGCCGTGGTGCGCACCGAGCTGACGACGGCGGTCTTGAAGCCCTCCCAGGTCAGCTCGCGGTAGACGAAGGTGGTCACCAGGATGGCCCAGATCGCCCCGAAAGCGCCGGACTCGGTGACCGTCATCACGCCAGAGAGCACGCCGCCCACCACGATGATCGCGGTCATCAGCCCCGGCAGGGCGACGATGAACGAGACGCCGAGCGCCTTCCATCCGGGAAAGGTTTCGGCCGGGTAACCGCGGCGCACGGCGACCGCATAGGCCACGATGCCGAGGCAGAGGCACATGAGGATGCCGGGGATCACGCCCGCGATGAACAGCTTCGACACCGACACGCCGCCCGCCGCCACGGCAAAGAGGATCATGTTGTGCGAGGGCGGGATCACAACGCCCGCGACCGAGGAGGTCACCGTGACGTTCACCGCGTAATCGGGGTCATAGCCCTTTTCCTTCATCACCGGGATGAGGATCGAACCAAGCGCCGAGGTGTCCGCCACCGCCGAGCCCGAGATGCCGCCGAAGAGCATCGAGGAGGCGACGTTGACCACGCCGAGCCCGCCCTTCATCGCGCCCACCGCCGAGGAGGCCAGCCGCACCAGCCGCCCGGCGATGCCGCCGTGCATCATCAGCTCGCCGGCGAAGATGAAGAAGGGGATGGCCAGCAGCGAGAACACCGAGATGCCCGAGAGCACGCGCTGGAAGCCGATGAAGAGCGGCAGCCCCTCGTAGACGAAGCCGCCGACCGCCGCGAGGCCGATGGCGAAGGCCACGGGCATGCCGCAGATGAGGCCGCCCGCGAACAGCCCGAAAAGAATGATCAGACCCATGTCAGTACCCGCGGCCCTTCGCCAGTTCGGTCATTTGATAGAGGGTGAAGAGCGCGCTCAGCGCGCCGCAGATCGCCATGGGCACGGCGCGCATGCCCTCGGAGATGCCGAGCATCGGCACGGTGCGACCCCATGTGTTCTCGGCAAGGATGTATCCCTGCCAGCCGAGGCAGATCGCGAAGATCAGCACGCCGATCAGAGCCAGCCATTTCATCGCCAGGGCGATCGGACCCGGAAAGGCGTCGCGCAGGAAATCCACCGACAGGTGGGTGCGGCCCCAGACACCGGCGGCGGCACCCAGAAAGGTGATCCAGACCACGAGGATCAGCGCCAGCTGCTCGACCCAAGTCGGGGTGTCGTTCATGATATAGCGGCCCCAGACCAGCCAGCCGAAGATGGCAATCAGGACGACGAGGCCGGTGCCGGCCACCAGAACGCAGATCCGCGAGAGCAGATCGAGCAGGCGATAGACGGCCCCTGCCCCGGCCTCTTGGCTCTGTGCCATTGTGCCTCCCGGAAAAGGCGTGTCCCCGCGGGGACACGCCGCGCGTCAGATCACTCGACCGACTGGATGTCGCGGATCAGGCTTTCCAGATCCGGGTTGCTCTCGATGAACTTGGTGTAGACCGGCTCCATGGCCGACTGGAACGCCGCGGGGTCGGAGACCTCGTTCACCGCCACGCCGCTCTCTTCCACCTTCTGCTTGGATGCCATCTCGCGCTCGGCCCAGAGCTCGCGCTGGGTTTCCGCCGCCGAGACCGCCGCCGCCGTCACGAGCGCCTTGTCCTCATCCGAGACGCCGTCCCAGACCTTGGTCGAGACGCAGATGCACTCGGGGATGATCAGGTGGTTGGTGATCGAATAGTACTTCGCCACCTCGTAGTGGTTCGAACTCTCGAAGGACGGGTAGTTGTTCTCGGCCCCGTCGATCACGCCGGTCTTCAGCGACTGGTAGACCTCGCCGTAGGCCATGGGCGTTGCGTTGCCGCCGAGCTGGTCGACCATCTGCACGTAGAGATCGTTGTTCATAACGCGGAACTTCATGCCGTCCATGTCGGCGGGCGTCTCGATGGCGTGCTTGGTGTTGTAGAAGGAACGCGAGCCGCTATCCATCCACGACAGGGCGACGAGCCCCTCTTCGGACAGGGCGTCCGAGAAGCGCTGGCCGATCTCGCCGTCCATCACCTTGTGCATGTGATCGACGTCTCGGAAGATGAAGGGCAGCGAAAGCACGTTGGTCGCCGGAACGATCTCGCCCATCGGCCCCATGTTGAAGTTGCCCACCGCGATGGCACCGGCGCGGACCTGCTCGATGGCGTCGGGCTGCGCGCCCAGCACGCCGTTGGCATAGACGGTCGGCTCGATCCGGCCTTCGGTCTTCTCGGTCACCTCGTCGGCGAACTGCTGCATGGCGACGACGTTCGGATAGTCCTCGGGGTGAATTGCCCAGGCGCGCCAGGTCTCTGCCTGAGCCGCCCCTGCCAGCAGACCGCTCAGCGCGGTGGCGGCGATCAGCGCCGTCTTGGCCTTCGCAAAGTACATCATCATCTCCTCCCTGTAGATGTATATGACGTTACGCGGCGTTTATGGATGACTTGTATGATAACTGTCAATCATTTCGTATGACAGAAATTCGAGAGCTGTTTGTGAGGCCAGAGGATCGCGGCGACCCACGCTGCTTGTGAATTTTCAAGCTGCTTCTTCTGCGATGCGCGAAAGCTCGCGCTAAGGGTGCAGACGCGGTCGCTATTTCATTCATCTCGTGTAAACTCAGGCGCATAGATCCGTCCTTGGAAGGACCATTGATATGTTCATTAGACTTATTGAGTCGTTCTCGGCTGTATCTCTGTGCGCATTTTTCATCGCCTCCACCCCTATGGCGCCGGCCCTGGCGCAGGACGATGCCGCGGCCGCCGGCCCCACGGTTCTGGTGCAGACCGTCGAGACCCAGAGCATCCGTCCCTCCTTTACCCACCCGGCCCGCATCGAGGCACTGAACACCGCATCGATCCGCCCGCCGATCCAGGCGCAGATCACCGCGATGCACATCACCGCCGGCAGCTACGTCGAAGAGGGTGACCTGCTGGTGGAGATGGACGAAACCGACTTCCGCATTGCCCTCGCCCAGGCGCACGCGGCGCTGAAGCAGGCGGAGGCCTCGGCAATCAAGGCCGACCTCGACCTCGACCGGGCCACGCAGCTGTCGCGCAGCAACACCGTCTCGCAACGCGAAGTGGAATACGCCCAGGCCCAGGCCGACGTGGCGCAGGCGCAGGTCGACGTGGCCAGTGCACAGATTGCCCAGGCAGAGGAAAACCTCGCCGACACCAAGGTCTACGCCCCGTTCAGCGGCCGTATTTCGGCGCCGCAGTTCGCGGTCGGTGACCTCTTCGCCCCCGGCGACCCGACCCAGCCCGGCTTCATCGCGACGCTCGTCTCGCTCGATCCGATCTACGCGGTCGGACTGGTCGACCAGTCGAACTACTTCGGTTTCCTCGCCAAGCGGTTGGAAATCGAAGAGGCCGGGGGGTCTATCCCGCCGCTGGAGCTCGAAGCGATCCTTCCCGGCGGGCAGGTCTACCCCGAGAAAGGCACCTTCGAGAACTGGGACAACACCGGTGCCGCCAGCACCGGCACCATCGCCGCCCGGGTGCTCTTTGCCAACCCCGACGGCCTGCTGCTACCAGGCCAGAACGTGACCATCCGCGGCCAGGTGATCGAGCCGATCCAGGCCCCTCTGGTGCCGCAGCGGGCCGTGAGCCTCGACCAGCAGGGCCATTTCGTCTGGGTGGTCGGCGCGGACAACACCGTCGAACGCCGCAACATCACCGTCGGCGTCCGCAGCGACGCGAACTGGACCATTACCGAAGGTCTCGAAGACGGCGAACAGGTGGTCGTCGAGGGGCTGCAGAGCATGCGGCCCGGCATCACAGTCTCGCCGAAACCCTACGACAGCTGAGCCCCGGCAGCGGAGAATTTCATGGGACCTTTATTTTTCATCCGGCGGCCCAAGTTCGCCTTCGTCATTTCCATGCTCATCACGCTGTTCGGCCTACTGACGCTGACCGTGATGCCCATCGACCAATACCCCGACATCACCTCGCCGAAAGTCGTGGTACGCGCCAATTACCCCGGCGCCGACGCCGAGACCCTGCTGCAGGCCGTTGCCGCGCCCATCGAAGACGAGGTGAACGGCGCCGAGGGTATGGCCTATATGGAATCCAAGGCCGCCTCGGACGGCTCCTACACGCTGACCGTGACCTTCGAGACCGGCGTTGATGCCGATCTGGCGCAGGTCGACGTGCAGAACCGCGTGGCGCTGGCCGAGCCGGGGCTGCCCGCCGAGGTGCGCCAACGCGGCATCCGGGTGCGCAAGCGCAACCCCGACATCCTGATGGTGGTCGACATCATCTCGCCCGACGGGCGGTTCGACGGGCTCTTCCTGTCCAACTATGCCTCGATCAACATCGAGGGCGAGCTGGCGCGCATCGCCGGCGTCGGCGCCGCCGAGAACATCGGCGCGCTGGACTACGGCATGCGCGCCTGGCTCGACCCGGTGCAGATGGCCAACCACAACCTCACGGTCAACGACATCGTGCTGGCGGTAAAGGAGCAGAACGTGCAGGCCGCCGTCGGCTCGCTCGGCGCTGCCCCCGCCGCCGACGACACGCAGTTCCAATACGTGCTGACCACCAAGGGCCGGCTCGAGACCGAGGAGGAATTCGGCGACATCATCCTGTCGGCCAATGACGCGGGTTCGGTGGTCCGCCTGCGCGACGTGGCGCGGATCGAGCTCGGGGCCTTTGCCTACAAGGGCTACGGCGAGTTCAACAACAAGCCCGGCGTGCTGCTGGCGGTCTACAAGCTGAGCGAGGCGAACTCGCTCGACGTGGCCGAGGCGGTGCGCGAGAAGATGGAGGAGCTGAAGGAATACTTCCCCGAAGGCGTCGATTACGTCATCGGCCATGACACCACGCTGTTCATCGAGGCCTCGCTCGAGGAGACGGTGATCACCATGATCTTCACCATCCTGCTGGTGGTGGCGGTGACCTACATCTTCCTCGGCTCGGTGCGCGCGACGCTGATCCCGACCATCGCCGTGCCGGTGTCGATCATCGGCACATTGGCGGTGCTCTACGCCTTCGGCATGACCATCAACACGGTCACGCTGTTCGCCCTGATCCTCGCCATCGCGCTGGTGGTGGACGATGCGATCATCGTGGTGGAGAACGTCGAGCGCATCCTGCACGAGAACCCCGAGATCGGCTCGGTCGAGGCAACGAAACGCGCCATGGCCGAGGTGACGGGCCCCATCGTCGCCACCTCGCTCGTGCTGGCGGCGGTTTTCGGGCCGACGCTGCTCCTGCCCGGCATCACCGGGCGCATGTTCAGCCAGTTCGGCGCGACGCTCACCGTCTCGGTGCTGATCTCGATGGTCAACGCGCTGACGCTCAGCCCGGCGCTCGCCTCGGTGCTGATGAAGCCGGGGATGCATCCGAATTTCGTCATCCGCGGCTTCAACAAGGGCTTCGACTGGGTGACGCGGGTCTATTCCGCCATTGTCGATTTCCTCGCGAAACACGCGATCATCGCCATCGCCATCGTCGCGGCGCTGTTCTTTGCCATGTACACGCTCTTCACCACCACGCCGACCAGCTTCATCCCGACCGAGGACAAGGGCTTCTTCATGGTCGACGTGCAGCTGCCGTCCGGCGCCTCGCTGAACCGGACCGAGGTGATCATGGACCGGCTCACCGATGCGCTCGGCGAGGATGAGGCGGTGGAGAACGTGCTGTCGGTGAACGGCTACTCGATCCTCAACTCGGCGCTGCAGTCAAACGCCGGGATGATCATCGTCAAGCTCAAGGAATGGAAGGAACGCACGACGGAGGAAAGCAGCCAGGCGTTCCTGCAGCGCAAGTTCACGCAGCAGTTCGCCGACATGCCGGAGGCCAAGACGATCATCTTCGGCGCGCCCGCCCTGCCGGGCATTGGCGCGGTCGAAGGGCTGTCGTTCGTGCTCGAGGACACGCAGGGCCGCGGGCCGCAGGAGATGACAGCCGCGCTGCAGAGCTTCCTCGTCTCGGCCAATGGCGCGGATGAGATCGCACTGGCCTATTCTACCTTCAAGGCCGACGCGCCGCAGCTCTTCCTGGATATCGACCGGGTGCGGGCCAAGACGCTGGGGGTGCAGGTCTCGGACATCTTCCTGACGCTGCAGGCCCAGCTTGGCGCACTCTACATCAACGACTTCAACGTCTTCGGCCAATCCTACCGGGTGATGATCCAGGCCGACGCGCAATACCGCCAGAACGAGCGCGCCTTCGACACGCTCTACGTGCGCAACCGCGAGGGCGGCATGGTGCCGCTCTCGACCGTGGTGACCCCGGTGCCCACCACCGGGCCGGACGTGCTATATCGCTACAACACCTACAATTCGGCCACGGTCACCGGCATTCCCAACAGCGCCGGCGGCTTCAGCACGGGCAACGCGATGGACAGTTTCGAAACGGTCGCCGGAACCGCCCTGCCCGAGGGCTTCCGCTACGAATGGACCGGATCGTCGCGCGAGGAACGCGCCTCGGGCAACGCGGTGCCGATCGCGCTGGGGCTGAGCCTGGTGTTCACCTTCCTCTTCCTCGCGGCGCTCTACGAGAGTTTCCTGACACCGGTGGCGGTGCTGCTCACGGTGCCCTTCGCGGTGCTGGGAGCCTTGGTGTCACTGCGGATCGCGGGCGAGCCGCTCAGTCTCTACGGGCAGATCGGCCTCTTGATGCTGATCGCGCTGGCGGCGAAGACGGCGATCCTGATCGTCGAGTTCGGCAAGCAGCAGCGCGAGGCGGCGGAGCTGGAGCTGCACGAGGCGGCGATGCAATCGGCCAGGCTGCGCTTCCGCCCGGTGATGATGACGGTGCTGGCCTTCGCAGTCGGGGTCTACCCGCTGGTCATCGCCTCGGGTGCGGGCTCGGCGAGCCGGGTTTCGCTGGGGCTGGCGGTCTTCGGCGGGGCCATCGCCTCGGCCGTGCTGGGCGCCATCTTCGGGCCGGTGTTCTTCAAGATCATCCAGGGCCTGCGCGAGAAGATCCACCGGGGACGGACGCCGCCGGTGGTGTGAGACGTTGCCATGAACTGCAGAAGGCCCGGGCGATGTGCCCGGGCCTTTCTTGTCGGAGCGCTTGTATCTGCGACCGATGGCGCGGGGCGACCAGCCCCGGGTCGGGCGTGCCCCTACGCGCCAAGCTCACTCGCGTCCTGCACCTCGGCACTCAAGCGTCCCGAGAGCAGCGCCGCCAGCGCCACCATCGCCGCCGCCGTGCCCAGCACCAGCGGGAGGCCTCCGATCTGGTAGGTCAGCCCCGACAGCAGCGTGCCGATCAGCCGACCTGCCGCGTTCGCCATGTAGTAGAAGCCGACATCCATGGTCACACGCTCGGACTTGGTGAAAGCGAGAATCAGGTAGGAATGCAGCGAGGAATTCACCGCGAAGATCGCGCCGAAAACCAGAAGCCCGATCACCAGAACCCCCGTCAACCACGCCTCCGGTGTCGGCGAGAGCAGCACCGCCACGGTCAGCACCGCCGGCACCACGAAGAGCGCCGCGGCCCAGCCGCGCGCGGCATGGATCAACTCGCCCTCGGGACGCGCCTTGGCGCGCAGGATACGCGGCGCCGCCGCCTGCACCGCACCGTAGAGGATCATCCAGACCGCCATGAAGGTGCCGATCATGAAGAAGGCCGCGCGGTTGCCCGCCTCGCTCCCGTCCGAGAGCACCGCGTAGAAATAGATCGGGATGCCCACCACGAACCACACGTCACGCGCGCCGAAGAGGAACACCCGCGCCGCCGACAGCCAGTTCACATTGGCCGACTTCGAGAAGACCTCGGAGAATTTCGCCCCCTTGCGCCCCTTCGGCAGCCCAGAAGGCATGAAGAGCGCCACGGCGATCAGGATAAGCAGCAGCACCAGCGCCATGGCCAACACCGCCCAAGTAAACCCGAGCGTTGCCAGCAATGCCGCGCCGAGCAGGAAGCCGAGCCCCTTCACCGCGTTCTTCGAACCGGTCAGCAGCGCCACCCAGCGAAACAGCCCGCCGCCCTCGGAGGGCGCCAGCAACTTGACGGCTGACTTGGAGGACATCTTCGCGAGATCCTTGGCCACGCCCGAGGCCCCCTGCACGCACATCACAAAGGCGACCGAGGCGGCAATGCTCCACGCCGGATCGAGCTGCGTCAGCGCCAGCAGCGCCACCACCTGCAGCGACAGCCCCGCGTAAAGCGTCGAGGTCAGCCCGAAGCGCGCCGCGATCCAGCCTGCCGAGAGGTTGGTGACCATCCCCGCGATCTCGTAGAGCACGAAGAGATACGCCAGTTGTACCGGCGAGAAGCCGAGGCTGTGGAAATGCAGCAGCACCAGCATGCGCAGCGCGCCGTCGGTGAGCATGAAGGCCCAATAGGCCGCCGTTACCGCGACATAGGCCGAGAGTCCCTCGGGCCGGTCCGGGGCCTGCGCGCTCACAGCCGCCCCCCGACCATCAGCGCCACGTCCACCAGCCGGTGCGCGTAGCCCATCTCGTTGTCGTACCAGGCGTAGACCTTCAGCTGCGTGCCGTTCACCACCATGGTCGAGGGCGCGTCGATGATCGCGCTGCGCGTGTCGTTGGTGTAATCGCAAGACACCAGCGGGCGCTCCTCGTAGCCGAGAATGCCCTTCAGCGCGCCCTTTGAGGCCGCCTCGAAGAGCGCGTTGACCTCCTCGGCGCTGGTCGCCCGCTCGAGCTCGAAGACACAATCGGTCAGCGAGGCGTTGAGCAGCGGCACGCGCACGGCATGGCCGTTCAGCCGCCCCTTCAGCTCGGGGTAGATCAGCGTGATCGCGGTGGCCGAGCCGGTGGTGGTGGGGATCAGCGAGTTCAGTGCCGAGCGGGCGCGGCGGAGATCCTTGGCGGGCCGGTCGACGATGGTCTGCGTGTTGGTCACATCGTGGATTGTCGTGATCGACCCGTGCCTTATGCCAAGGTTCTCATGGATCACCTTGACCACCGGCGCGAGGCAGTTGGTGGTACAGGAGGCCGCCGTGACTATGTCATGCCGGGCCGGATCGTAGGTGCCATCGTTGACGCCGTAGACGATGTTGGCGGTACGCCCGTCCTTCACCGGGGCCGAAACGACCACCTTCTTCACCCCCGCCGCGAAATAGGGGGCGAGCGCCGCCTCGGACTTGAAGACGCCGGTGCAGTCGATCACCACGTCCACCCCGTCGAGCGGCAGTGCCGAAAGATCGCGGGTGCCGATGAAGGGCAGCCGGGTGCCGTCCACGGTGACGCTCTGCGCATCATGCGAGAACTCCGCGTCCCAGCGCCCGTGCACCGTGTCGAACTCCAGCAGGTGCGCGTGCATTCCCGGATCGCCCACGGCGTCGTTGATCCAGGCAATCTCGGCCCCCTTCTCCAGCAGCGGCTTCAGGGCGAGCTTTCCGATGCGGCCGAGGCCGTTCAGGGCATAGGTGGTCATGTGGTCTCTTTCGGGGAAGTCTTGATCAGAGAGGTCTCGGGGGTATCGAATTGCGCGATCTCATCCACCGCCGCCTGCAGCGAAATGCGATCGAGTTGCGCGATGGGCAGCGCGGCGAAGGCCTCGATCCGGTGCTTGAGTGCGCCATAGGCCTGCTGGAAGGCGAGCATCTTCTCGGCCTCGGTGCCGGTGGCCTTCACCGGGTCCGGCATGCCCCAATGGCCGGAGATCGGCTGACCGTCCCAGGCCGGGCACTCCTCGTTGGCCGCCTGATTGCAGACGGTGAAGACGAAATCGAGATCGGGCGCGCCTGCGCCGGAGAATTCAGAGACGTTCTTGGCGCGCAGGGGCGCGATGTCATGGCCCTTCTGGCGCAGCAGCTCGACCGCGATCGGATTCAGCTCGGAGCTGGGCTTGGTCCCCGCCGAATAGACATTGAACCGCTCGCCGGCGATCTCGCGGAGCAGCGTTTCGGCAAAGATCGACCGGGCGGAGTTGCCGGTGCAGATGAACAGGACGTTGTATGTGCGGTCTTGGCTGGCGGTGATCATCTGGGCTGTTCCTTCTGTTGCGAAGAACGGACTGGGAGAGCAGATCTCGGGGCGCCCGCGACAGCAGTCGCGCAGCAGGTAGTCGAAGGTCTCCTGCACCTGTTTCATGTCGACCGCGTAAAGCAGCGAGGTGCCCGCGCGGTCCTGCGTGACCAGCCCGGCGCGCATCAGTGCGGCGAGATATGTCGAGAGCGTGCTGGCCTTCACCTCCAGCACCTCGGCGATCTCGCCGGCCGGCAGGCGGTCGGGATAGCGGCGCATTAGCAGCCGGAACAGCGCCAGCCGCTGCGGGTGGCCGAGGGTCATGAGGCGGTCGGGAATCTCTTTTTCCATATTTCATGAATATTTGAATTATCGCCAATCCGGAAGTGACAGTTTCATGACAGGGCTCGACGCGGGGCGCGCGGGGCTGATCACCGCGACGTGACGCCAGGGCCTCTTGCACATTTCCCGATATATCTTATCTTACGATATATCGAAAATTTCCCCGAAGGATGGGCATGCGACACGGCAAGGACGGGCATGGCGGCGGCAAGCGGCACAAGCGCCTCTTCGAATACGGCGAGCTGCGCCTGCTCATCCTGTCGATGATCGCCGAGCAGCCGCGCCACGGCTACGAGTTGATCAAGGCCATCGAGGAACGCTTCGAGGGCGCCTATACCCCCAGCCCCGGCGTGATCTACCCTACGCTGTCCTGGCTGGAAGACATGGGCTACGCGCGTGTCGAGCCCGACGACAGCGGCCGCAAGCGCGCCCGGCTCACCCCCGAGGGGGCTGCCTTTCTGCAAGCCAACCGCGCTGCCGCCGACGATCTTCTGACCCGCAAGCCCCCGGTCTGGCACCGGGGCAACGCGCCGAAGGAGATCGTTGCCGCCATGGACGAGATCAAACTGGCCCTGCGCCGCCGGATGGCGGCGGAGGGCGCTGACGAGACCCTCATCGCCACGCTTGCCGCGCAGCTACGAGACACCGCCCGGGACATCGCAGGCGACACGCCCGATGCGCCCTCCGAAGACAGCTGATTGCAAGGACTTCCCATGGAAAGCGTCATCACACGACACAAGCACGAGCTGAAGCGCCGTACCCTGACGGTGCGCGAGACCGAACGGCTCACCCCGAACATGATCCGCATCACCCTCGAGGACGAGTCGCTGGCCGATTTCGCCAGCCTCGGCGCGGATGACCACATCAAGCTCTTCCTCGACACCGGGGCCGAGGCGCCGGTGGCCCGCGAGTACACGCCCCGCGCCTTCGACCTCGAGGCGCGCACGCTGGTGCTCGACTTCGCCATCCACCAGGCCGGCCCCGCCACTGCCTGGGCGGAAACCGCCGCGCCCGGTGACACGCTCAACATCGGCGGGCCGCGCGGCTCGGCGGTGATTGCGCCGGTGTTCGACTGGTACCTGCTGATCGGCGACGAGACCGCCCTGCCCGCCATCGGCCGCCGCATCGAGGAGCTCCCCGAGGGCGTCACCGCGATCACCCTCGCCGCGGTGCCGGGACCCGAGGACGAGCAGCGTTTCGACAGCGCCGCCACCCAGAAAACGCACTGGCTGCACCGCCCGGTGTCGCAGGCGCATGAGGCGGAGACCCTGCTCGAGGCCGCCCGCGCGCTCACCCTGCCCGAGGGCAATGGCTTTGTCTGGATTGCCGCCGAGGCGCAGGTCGCCCGCGCGCTGAAGCTGCATTTCCTGAACGATCGCGGCCATCCCGCGCATTGGCTGAAGGCGGCCGGCTACTGGGTGAAGGGCGACGCGGGCAGCAGCGACAAGGCTCTGGACTGAGCGTCCCCACCCTCCGTGAAAACAATGAAAGGCCGGGCAGCACCATGCGCCCGGCCTTTGTGTGTCTGAGGTTCAGGGATCAGGGCTTGGCGTAGCGCGCCGCGAATCCCGGCAGGTTCACCCGCGCCCGGGCTCCGCCTGAGGGCGGCGTGCGGCGCTCCTCCTTGCGGGTGACAATTCCCGCGAACAGGATCAGCGCGATCACCGGAGACATGATGAGAAGGCCAATGCCCAAGCCAACCAGAAAAAGATGCATGATAGTTCCTCCCTAGGAATCAACGCTATCACGGATCCGTGGCGACACAATGCCGCATTTTAATTTTCGACACCGCCTTCGCAGCAGCAGCATTTGACGCTGCGCCGCGGCATTCCCGGTGCCGGTGCCGAAACGGAAAGCGCCGGCCCGTGGCAACGGGCCGGCGCTGTGCTGGCAAGCTTCTTGGTACAGGCTGGATCAGTCGGTGATCGAGCCTTCCTCGTCGCCGCGCTCATGCATCTTGCTGCGCACCAGGCGGCCGACGATCAGCGGCATGACGAAGCCGATGATGGCGATCGCCCAGAGCGTCAGCGCCAGCGGGCTATCGACGAGGGTGAACCAGTCGCCGTTGTCGATGGTGATCGCGCGGCGCAGGTTGTTCTCCATGGTGTTGCCGAGCAGCGTGCCGAGGATGATCGGCACCAGCGGCACGTCGAGCTTGCGCAGCGCCCAGCCCATCACGCCGAAGCCGATCATCACCAGCAGGTCGAAGCTCGAGCCCGAGATGCCGTAGATGCCGACAAAGCTGACCATTGCCACGATCGGCATGAGGATGCGCGGCGGCACCATCAGCACGCGGGTGAAGATGCCGACCATCGGGATGTTCAGCGCCAGCAGCATGAAGTTGGCGATGAAGAGCGCGGCGATCAGGCCCCAGACCACGTCGGGGTTCTGGGCAAAAAGCAGCGGGCCGGGGGTGATGTTGAGCGACAGCAGCACCGCCAGCAGCACCGCCGTGGTGCCCGAGCCGGGAACGCCGAGCGCCAGCATCGGCACCAGTGCGCCGCCGGCAGCAGCGTTGTTGCCCGCCTCGGGGGCCGCGACACCGCGCGGATCGCCCTTGCCGAAGGTGCCTTCCTTGTCCACCAGGCGCTTCTCCATCGAGTAGGAGATGAACGAGCCCAGCGAGGCGCCCGCGCCCGGCAGCACACCGGCGATGAAGCCGAGGATCGAGGTGCGCAGCATGGTCGGCGTGCACTGCTTGATCATCGACAGCGGCGGGGTCAGCCGGCCGAGCTTGAGCTGGCCCGAGTTGGCGTCCGAGCCGCCGTGACGGTGCTCGAGGAAGATGAAGACTTCCGACAGCGCGAAGAGGCCGACGATGGCGACGAGGAAGTCGAGACCATCGTAGAGGTGCACCTCGCCGAAGGTGAAGCGCGGCACGCCGGTCTGGGTGTCGACGCCGATCATCGCGAGGCCGAGGCCGAGCATCGCGGCAAAGGCCGATTTCGCCTGGTTGGTCGAGGAGACCCCGCCCAGCGTCGCGAAGGCCAGCGCGAAGAGCGCGAAATATTCCGCCGGGCCGAACAGCAGCGCGATCTTCACCAGCTGCGGTGCCAGCAGGATCAGGCCCCAGGTGGCGATGAAGGCACCGACGAACGAGGCGATGCCCGAGAGCGAGAGCGCCTCGCCGGCCATGCCCTTCTTGGCCATCGGGTGGCCGTCGAGCACGGTCATCATCGCCGGCTCGTCACCGGGAATGCCGAGCAGGATCGAGCTGATCCGGCCGCCGTACATCGCGCCATAGTAGACCGAGGTCAGCAGGATCAGCGACGGCGTCGGCCCGAGGCCCAGCGTGAAGGCCAGCGGGATCAGGATGGCGACGCCGTTGGACGGGCCGAGGCCCGGCAGCGCGCCCATGATGGTGCCGAGAAAGCAGCCCAGCAGCGCGAGGCCGAGGTTCTGCAGTGTGAAGGCGACGGCGAAACCGTCTCCGAGGTTGGCAAGAACGTCCATGGTGGCCTCCTCCTCAGAAACCCAGCGGGCCACGGGCCAGCGACAGCCCCAGCACAAGATGGAAGATCACGTAGATGCCGACCGAGGTCAGCACGCCGATCAGCAGCGACGAGAGCGCCGGGCTGCCGAGCCGCCAGGTGAGGTAGCTCGCCGCCACGGCGGTGGCGATCACGAAGCCCGCGACGGGCAGGAATTGCGCGTAGAGGATCATCACCACGATCGCGGCGAGGATCTCGACCAGCCGGCCCAGCGAGGGCCACACCGGCTCGGCATCGGGCTTGAGCGCGATGAAGATCGACGAAATGCCGAGAATGGTGGCGATGATCAGCGGGAAGGCCTTGGGACCGACCTCGTCAGAGAGGAAGCTTTCCTCGATCTGCAGGGCCGCCCAGGCGAAGAAGATGGCGAGCGCCAGGCCGAAGAGGCCGAAGATGCGGTCACTCATGGTGTCCCCCGGAATTTGAGTGGAAAGGTAGAATTGGACGGCGGGCCCCCGGAGTGACAGGGGCCCGCCGAGCATTGCGTGGGATCAGGTCACTTGATGATGCCGATCTCGCGCGAGATGTTCTGGATCTCGCTCACGCTGTCGGTGACGAACTGCTCGAACTCGGCGCCTTGCAGATCAAGCGGGGCAAGGCCGTTGTTGGCCATGATTTCCTGCCACTCGTCCGAGGCGTAGAGTTCGCCGATCTTCGCCGCCCATGCGTCATAGGCCGCGTCGCTCATGCCGGCGGGGGCGTAGAAGCCGCGCCAGTTGGCGCCGATGGCGTCGACGCCCTGTTCCTTGGCGGTCGGGAAGTCGGCGAAATCGCCTTCCAGACGCTCGGGTGCGAGCACCGCGATCACCTTGATGTCGCCCGAGTCGACGAAGCCCTTGGCTTCCGATGCGTCGCCGGTGAAGGCCTGCACCGAGCCCGCGAGCAGCTGCGTCACAGCCTCGCCGCCGCCATCGAAGGCGACGTATTTGACCTTGCGCACGTCCTCGACGCCGTAGGCCGAAGCCGCGATCAGCACCTTCAGGTGGTCCCAGCCGCCCACGGCCGAGCCGCCGGCCACGGAGACCGAGCGCGGGTCCGCCTTGATCATGTCAAGCAGCTGCGGCAGCGTCTCGATCTCGCTGTCGGCCGACACCGCGATCACGCCATAGTCGGCCCCGATCGAGGCAACCCAGCGCACCTGGTCGGTGGTGTTGCCCGGGTAGGCGCCCTGCGCAAGCCGGGTTGCGGTGGCCGAGCTCGCGGCGACGATCAGATCGTTGTCGTCCGCGCGCTTGTTGACCACCTCGGCAAAGGCCACGCCGCCGCCGCCGCCGGCCACGTTGACGACCTGCATGGTCTTGTCGATCAGACCAAGGTCCTGCAGCTCCTTGCCGACCTGGCGGCAGGTGAAGTCCCAGCCGCCGCCGGGGTTGGCAGGCGCGATGCACTCGGGGTTCTCGGGAGTGAAGTCCTGGGCCTGCGCGGCAACGGCCGAGACGCCAAGAACGGTCGCGGCGATCAGGCCGCGGGTTGCATTGATAAACATGGTATCCTCCTCATGCTCGGCCACCGAACCGATACGCGCCGGCGCCGTCGTCTCCCCGCGAAACCCGACTGCGCTTTGCAGCCTCCCCGGTTGCGGGTTAAGACGTGTCTCTAAGCCACGAAGCTGTCGCGAACCTGTCAGAGTCCTGTTAGCGCAAGCGGACGCTTCGTAAGCCAGAGAAAGGTACGAGTGCCATGCGTGTCCTGATGGTGGAGGATGCCAGCGATCTGGCCGAGGGTGTCGCCGCGCGGCTGGCGCAAACCGGCATCGTCTGCGACGTCGCGGACTGCCTCGAGGCCGCCCGGGATTTCCTCGCGGTGCAGGGCTATGACGCCATAGTACTCGACATCAACTTGCCCGACGGCTCCGGCCTGCGCTTCCTGCGCGAGCTGCGCGCCTCGGGGGCGCGTACCCCGGTGCTGATGCTTACCGCGCTGATCTCGGTCGATGACCGGGTAAGCGCGCTCGACCTCGGCGCCGACGACTATCTCGGCAAGCCCTTCGACCAGCGCGAACTCGAGGCACGGCTGCGCGCCCTGATCCGCCGCGAGGCCGAGCAGAAGGGGGCCGAGACCGTGCTCGGCCCGCTCGCCTTCTCCCCCGCCGGGCAGAGCGCCACACTGAACGGCACGCGGCTCGACCTCACCGCGCGCGAGGCGGCGCTGCTCGGCGTCCTGCTGCGCCATCAGGGGAACTTCCTGAGCAAGACCCGGCTCTACGATTCCCTGTACGGGTTCGGCGACGCCGACGTGGGGGTGAACGCCATCGAGCTCTACGTCGCCCGGCTGCGCAAGAAGCTCGCCGGCAGTGGCGTGAGCATCGCCACCCAGCGTGGCATCGGCTACCGGATCGGCCTCGATGACTGACAGCCCGCCGCTGCCGCCCCGCCGACCGACCCGCCTGCCCTCGAGCCTCGCGGCGCGGGTGCTCAAGGCGGTGCTGCTGATCCTGCTCGCAGGCGGGCTGCTGGTGGCCGGCTCGACGCTCTACAACGGACGGCTCGCGGCGCGGCAATCCTATGACCGCATCCTGCTGGGCGCGGCGCAGGACATCGCCGGCTCGATCCGCATCCAGAACGGGCGGCCCCTCGTCGACCTGCCGGTTTCGGCCTTCGAGTTGCTGGCGCAGGCACCCGACGACCGCATCCACTATTCGGTGCGCGGCCCGAGGGGCAGGCTGATCACCGGGCTCGACGAGACCGACATCGCCCCGCCCGCGCGACGCAGCGGTGGCGTCGCGCCGGAGTTCTTCGATGCCCGGCTGAACGGCGAGCCCGCACGCTTCGTACGGGTGACCCGCCGCTTCGCCGAGCGTGACTTCTCGGGCGGCATCTCGGTCACCGTCGGCCAGACCCTGCGCGCGCGCCAGGCCATGGCCGTCGGCCTGACCCTCGACACGGTGCTGCCGATGCTGCTCGCCGGTCTGGCGCTGCTGGTCATGTCCTGGATCGTCATCCGCTCAGCCCTGCGCCCGCTCGAGGCCTTGTCCGAAGACCTTGCCGGGCGCGATCCCTACGACCTGACGCCGGTGCCCACCGAGGGACTGCCGCGCGAGCTGACGGTGATGCTCGAGGCGATGAACCGTTTCATGGGCCGGCTCGACCGCCAGATGGAGGGCATGCGCCACCTGATCTCGGATGCCGCCCACCAGCTGCGCACCCCGGTCGCGGCCATCCGCGTGCAGGCCGAGGCGATGCAGGACCAGCCCGACGCCGGATTGCGTGAGCGCGCGCTGACCCGGCTGCTTGCCCGCACCCGCTCGCTCGGCACCCTGCTCGACCAGCTGCTGTCCCGCGCCCTCGTCAGCCACCGCACGGAAAGCGCCCCCCGCGCCCCGCTCGACCTGCGCGAGGTGGCGCTGGAGGTGGTCGAGCGCGGTGACCACGAGCTTCTCGCCCCCGCAGCCGAGCTGCGGCTGGAGATCGGCGAGGACCCGGTGATGGTCCGCGCCGACGCCTTCTCGGTCGGCGAGGCAGCCAAGAACCTACTGGTCAACGCGCTCAAGCACGGGCAGACGCCCATCGCCATCGGGGCCGAGCGGCGCGGCTCCGAAGCGGCGCTCTGGGTGATGGACGCGGGTCCCGGCCCCGCCCCCGAGATCGCCGCCCGCCTCGGCCAGCGCTTCGAGCGCAGCGCCACCTCGCGCGAGGACAGCGCCGGGCTCGGCCTCGCCATCGTCGCCTCTGTGGCCACCGCCTTCGGCGGACGGGTCGCGCTGGAATACCCCGGTCAGGGATTCCGCATCGCCCTGCTGCTGCCCGCCGCCCCCGACGACGCGGAGGTATCATGACCGAGCGCGCCGACCGATCCCTGCCCTGCAGCCCCAGACCAGACGCCCCGCGCGACAGGCCAATCAAACGGCCAGACAAGGGGCCAGACAAGGGGCCAAAAACCATGAGCCACATCATGATCCGCCACCTGCCCGCGCTGCTGCTGGCGCTGCTTTGTCCCCTCGCCGCCGCCGCGCAGGAAGGGGTCGCCAGCTTCGGCGAGGGCGACACCGAGATCACCCTGCGCTCGACCACCGACATCGCCATCATCCGCCCGCTTATCGAGCGTTTCACGGCGACCAATCCCGACCTGTCGGTGCACTATGAACAATGGGGCTCGAACAATCTCTTCACCAACAGCCGCGCCGCCTGCGACGGCCGCGCCGAACCCGCCGACGCCCTGCTCTCCTCGGGCGCGCACCAGATGCTCTGGCTGGTGAATGCCGCCTGCGCCCGGCCCTACCGCTCACCCGCCACCGAGGCCCTGCCCGAGCAGCGGCGCTGGCGCGACGAGCTCTGGGGAATCACCGAGGAGCCGGCGGTGATCATCTACAACACCGAGGCGCTGGATGCAGAGGACGTGCCGCGCACCCGCTTCGCCCTGCTCGACCTGATGCGCAAGAAGCCCGAGCTGCTGCGCAGCCGCATCGCCACCTACGACATCGAGGACTCGGGGCTGGGCTATCTCTTTGCCCATGCCGACAGCCTCGAGGCGACCACCTTCGGCGCCATGCTCGAGGCCTTTTCGCGGATCGGGGCGATCGCCACCTGCTGCTCGCTGTCGATCATCGAGGGCGTGTCCGAGGGACGCTACTACATCGCCTACAACGTGCTCGGCTCCTATGCCGAGGCCCGCGCCGCCGAGAATGTCGGGATCATCCTGCCCGAGGATTACACGCTGATGATGACCCGCAGCTTCGTGATCCCGCGCAATGCCCCGCACCCGGAGGCGGCGCAGCGGCTGCTGGACTTCCTGCTGTCGCCCCCGGCGCAGGAAATGCTGCGCGAGCTCGGGCTGATCGCCGCCAGCGACCCGGCCGAGACAAGCCTGCTTCCAAGCGCCCGGCGGCTCATCTCGCTGTCGCCGCCACTCTTGCTGGCGCTCGACCGCAGCACCCGCGAGCGGCTGTTCCGGCTCTGGGACGAGGCCTTTTCCGCCGACGCTGGATGAGCTATCAAGGGCGTCTGCACCGCAGCCCGGCGTCGGGCTGCATCAAGGACACGAGGACAGGTCGATGATCCACGGGGCGATGATGTGCGGAGCCATGATGCGACACGCCATCCTTGGTGCCGCGATGTTGGGGCTGGCAGCCTGCGCCGCGAAGCAACCGACAGAGGCCGAGGTCCTGACCGTGGCCTGCTCGGCGGGCATCAACGAGGCCTGCGGCTATCTCGCGCGCGGAATGTCGGTCACCGGCGCGCCGCTCTGAACCGCTGCCCCGCCGGGTTTCCGGCACCGCACCCTCTCGGGCAGATGTTCAGCTCAGAACTTCCACATGGTGGAAATATCCCGGGGGAGCCCGCGCAGCGGGCGGGGGCAGAGCCCCCTTCTTCCTGACCTACATAACCCCAATGTAGGCGAACGCCGCGTCGTCGCGCCAAGAGTGACGCGGGGCGACCGGGACCGCCCCGCGCAGCGGATCAGGCCGCCGGCATCCGCCGCTCGACGATCTCCGCCCACCATGAGCAGCCTGCCGGGATCGCTTCGTCGTTGAAGTTGTACTGCGGGTGATGCACCGCCGCCGTGTCGCCATTGCCGACGAGGATGTAGGCACCCGGGCGCTCCTCGAGCATGAAGGCGAAATCCTCGCCGCCCATGACCAGCGGCGCCTCGGCGCAATCGCCGGAGACGGCGCGGGCGACCTCGGCGGCGAACTCGGTCTGCTCCTCAGAGTTGACCATCACCGGGTAGTTGCGGGTGTAGTCGATGGTGGCCACGCAGCCGAGCGCCGTTGCCATGCCGGTGCAGATCTCGGTGATCCGGGTCTCGGCGAGGTCGCGGTTCTCCGGTGCCAGCGTGCGCACGGTGCCGCGCAGCGTGACCCGCTGCGGGATCACGTTGAACGCTTTCGACGAGGTCTCGAAGCTCGTCACCGACACGACGATCTCGGTCACCGGGTTGGCGTTGCGCGCGGCGATGGTCTGCAGCCCGGTGACGATCTGCGCCGAGGCCACGGTCGGGTCGATGGTCTCATGCGGCTTGGCGGCATGTCCACCCTTGCCCTCGATGGTGACCTCGAAGACATCGGTGGCGGCAAAGAAGGCGCCGGGCCGGATCGAGAAGCTGCCGGTGGGCAGCCCCGGCCAGTTGTGCATGCCGTAGACCTCCTGGATGTTCCAGCGCGCCATCATGCCGTCGTCGCACATTTCCTTGCCGCCGCCGCCGCCTTCCTCTGCGGGCTGGAAGATCACCACGGCGGTGCCGTCGAAGTTGCGCGTCTCTGCGAGGTACTTTGCAGCGCCCAGCAGCATCGCGGTATGGCCGTCATGGCCGCAGGCGTGCATCGCGCCCGGGGTCTTCGAGGCATAGTCGAGGCCGGTGTCCTCGAGGATCGGCAGCGCGTCCATGTCGGCGCGCAGCCCGATGACCTTGCCCGAGCCGTCCGTCTTGCCCTTGATCACGCCGACGACGCCGGTGCGGCCGATGCCGGTCACCACCTCGTCGCAGCCGAACTCCCGCAGCTTTTCCGCCACCAGCGCCGAGGTGCGGTGGGTCTCGAAGAGGATCTCGGGGTTCTCGTGGAGATCGCGGCGCCAGTCGGTGATCTCGGACTGGAGCTCGGCAAAGCGGTTCTTGACGGGCATGGAAGGGCGTCCCTGTTGTTTGATCATATTTCGCGGAGAGCCTGCCACCGGCGCATGGGCGTGGCAAGCGGCGGCGCGGAGTGACCCGAGGGAAGACTGGGCGCGCCACCGCGCAGCTCAGCGCCCCGCCGCGCCAGTCAGAGGTTCGGCCCCGGCACCAGCTTGCTGCCATCAGAGAACCGCGCAAGGCGGAATCGCGTCAGGTCATGGCCCGTGTCCCTGCCATGCACCATGTCAGCCACCACCCGGCCGAAGCCCGGCCCGATGCCGAAGCCATGCCCGCACATGCCCGTCGCCACGATCAGCCCGGGGATCTGCGCCACGTGATCCACCACCGGCACCACGTCGGGCATCACGTCGATCATCCCCGCCCAGCTCGCCTGCAGCGGCACCTCGCCCATCTGCGGGAAATGCTGCGCGAACTGCGCGCGGGTCGACGCCACCTTGCCGGCGTTGGGATCCGGCGAGAGGATGCGCATCCGCTCGAAGGGGCTCTCCTCGTCATCGCGCCAGCTGCGCGCCGTGCCCCAGGCGTCGGGATAGCCCGCCGGAGCCTTCGCCCGGAAGTGCACGTCGAAACTGCCCTGTCGCGCCAACGTCAGGTAGGGCCGTGCGTGACGCACTGCGTCGGGGCCGAGGAACAGCTCGGAAAAGGCCGAGGGCGCCAACGTGTAGCCGCCGTCGGCCCGCGGGCGGAAGGCCAGAACATCGTCCACGGCGGCCTTGTTGACCAGTTGCGGCAGCGGCGCGGTGGCCATGGCCGTCGAGCGCACCGAAAGCTGCGGGAGCGTCACGCCGTGACGCTTGAGGAACAGCCCCGACCAGGCGCCGCCCGCGAGCACCGCCTGTTCGCAGCGCACGGTGCCCGCTTCGGTCACCACGCCGGTCACCCGGCCGCCGCTGCGTTCGAGCCCGCGCACCGCGCAGCGCTCGCGCACGAGGACCCCTTCCGCGGCCGCCAGCCGCGCAAGTTCCGGCACCGCAACCCAGGGCTCACCCTTCATGTCGGTGGGGGTGTGCAACATGCCGACCCAGGGGCTGTCGCTGGCCCCAGTCAGCGCCTTGGCCTGCGCGGCATCCAGCAGCTCCGAGCTGACCCCCAGCGGCTTCGCCTCTTCAAGCCAGCCGGCGAAACTCTCCATCTCGGCGTGGCTCTTGGCGAGATAGCCGACGCCCACGGTGCGCGTGCCGAGCCGCCCCTCGCAGAGCGCATCCAGCTCCTGCCACAGCGCCTGCGCCTCAAGGGCGATCGGGATCTCGGCCATGTCGCGGCCCTGTACCCGGATCCAGCCCCAGTTGCGCGAGCTTTGCTCGGCGGCAATGCGACCCTTTTCCAGCAACAGCACCTTCAGCCCGGCGCGATTGGCAAAGAGCGCGGTGCAGGTGCCGATAACCCCGCCGCCGATGACCACGAGATCGACGGCCTCGGGCAGATCGCCGCCATGTTCGGCCGGGATCACCTCCCGGAAGGGAAACACCGCGCTCATGCCAGCCGCTCCAGGAGCTTCTCCATGAACTCCTGCCCCGCCTGCAGCTGCGAGACGGCAATCGACTCGTTTGGCTGGTGTGCGATGCCGATGTCGCCCGGCCCGCAGACCACGACGTCATAGCCGCCGTTCTGGAAATGGCTGGCCTCGGTGCCGTAGCTGACGTGGCGCATGCCGTTGTCGCCGGTGATCTGCCGCACCAGCTCCTCGGCGCGGTTGCCTTCGGTCGGCGCGAAGGGCGGCAGGTGGAAGGCGTCCCGCACTTCGATCCACGCCTCCGGCCGCACCGCCTGCATCTGCGCATTGAGCTCGGCGACCTTGGCCATCAGCTTCGCCTTCCAATCCGCCGGGTCCTCGCCGGGCACGATGCGGAAGCCGAGCGGGAACCAGCAGTCCTTGGCGGTGATGTTCTGCGCCGTGCCGCCGCGGATCTGGCCGACGTGGACATTGGTATGGGGCGGCTCGAACAGCGCAGCCACCGGCCCCGGCTCGGCCGCCGCGTTCGCGGCGTTGACCTCGTTGCACCAGTCGATCAGCTTGACACCCCACATGATCGCCGAAACCCCGGTTTCGAGGATCGAGCTGTGCACCTCGACCCCGTGCACGTGAACCTCGAAACTCATGCCGCCCTTGTGACCGGTGACCGGCTTCAGCATGGTCGGCTCACCGACGATCACCGCATCGGCCTTGGGCACCACGCCCTGCATCGCCGCCACCAAGTCGATCGCCCCCTCGCAGCCGGTCTCCTCGTCGTAGCTGAACGCGAGCTGCAAGGGCCGTGTCACGCCCCGGTAGCGTGCCTCGACCAGCGCCCAGATCGCCAGCGCATCAAAGGCCTTCATGTCCGTGGAGCCGCGCCCGTAGAGCCGCCCCTCGCGCTCGGTGAGAACCCAGGGGTCCGTCGACCAGTCCTGCCCTTCGACCGGCACCACGTCCGTGTGGCCCGACAGCACCACACCGCCTGCGACCTCGGGGCCGACATGGGCGAAGAGCGCCGCCTTCAGCTCGGGTTCGGAGGGCTTCGCATGGCGATGGCTCTCGATGCCGTGGCTTGCGAGGTACGCCTCGGTCCAGCCGATCAAGTCGAGGTTGCTGCCGGTGCTGACGGTGGGAAAGGAGACGAGCTTTTCCAGAAGCGCGCGCGGGGTAAGCCGGGGGGTCATGGGGAGTCCTTGGTCTGTCTTCAGGGCAGACCTAAGCCTGCCTTGCCTCCGACCACAAGGGGTCCACCTGCCCCGCCCCCGGCACGCCCGGCGTGCTAAGCCTCACCTGCCCGATCTTCAGGCCCGATCTTCAGGCCCGATCTTCAGGTCCAGTCGTCAGGCCCGCGCCACGCCCCGGCCCGAGGCCGCCCAGGCCAGCCCGTCGACCACCGCGGTGAACGCCTCGGAGCGGCGCAGCGCCGCACCGGGGCAGACCGCGCGCGCCTCGTCTTCGACCAGCGCCATCAGGCTCGAGCCGCCGACCAGCACCACGCTGTCGACCTGCATGGGCGAGACCTGCGCCAGCATCAGCGTCTCGTAGATCGCCATGCGCAGCGCCTCGCGGGCCTCGGAGAGCGCCGCGTTGAGCGTCCCCGCCGTCACTCGCGCGCCCAGCCCCGGCGCGATCATCCCCATGGCGATCTCGGCCCCCGCCGCACCGGAGTTGGCGGCGATCTTGCCGCGCTCCACCGCAAAAGCCAACTCGTGGCCCAGCTCGTCGACGATCACCGTCTGCAGCCGCTCCATGCCCTCCGGCTCCACCGCATGGCGCCGCATGTCCTCCACCGCCCGCTCGGTGTCGCGGGTGTAGAGGAAGGGGATCTTGGCCCAGGTCGACAGGTCCACGTAGAGCGCATTCGGCACCGGCAGCAGCCCCTCGCCGAAATCGCGGCGCAGCTGGCCGCCCAGCCCCAGCAGCGGCATGGCGTGGCGCATGGAGACCGCGTGGTCGAAATCCGTGCCGCCGAGCCGGATGCCATGGCTGGCGGTGATCGCGATGCCGCTTCCCTCGCTGCGGAAGACGGTGAAATCCGAGGTGCCGCCGCCGATGTCGACGATCAGCCCGGTGCCGCCCGTGCCCTCGGCAATGCGGCTCGCCAGCGCCGCCGCCTCCGGCTCGAACATCATCTCGACGCCCTCGAAACCCGCCGCGAGGTAGCACCCTCGCAGGTCTTCCTCGGCCTTCGCGTCGCGCTCGGCGTCACCGGAGTGGAAATGCACCGGCCGGCCCGACAGCGCCCGGGTGAACCGCCGGCCGCTCTGCGCTTCCGCCCGTGTCTTCATCTCCACGAGAAAGGCGGTGACGATCTCGGCCAGCGTCCGGCGCTTGCCGCCGATCAGCCGCTTCTCGTGAAAGAGCGCGGTCCCGAGCACGCTTTTCAGCGCGCGCATGTAGCGCCCCTCCTCCCCGGCGATCAGCGCCTCCGAGGCCGCCGCGCCGATGCGCATGCCGCCCTCCTCGGGAAAGAACACGGCGGTGGGCAGGGTCTCGGCCCCGGCCTCGATCTCCAGCAGGCGCACCGCGCCGTCCTCGACGATCCCCGCCGCCGAGTTGGAGGTCCCGAAATCGATCGCCAGGCAGTCGCCGCCCGCAAAGCCCGCATCAGCCATGACATGCTCCCCGAAGATGGAAAGCCGCCCGGCTACCGAAAACCCCAACCGGGGGCAAGAGCGAAACGCCTGCCCCTTCGTCTAGACGGAAATATGCCGAGGGAGTCCGCACCAGCGGACGGGGGCGGAGCGCCCGATCGTCGTCTCACATGCGTGTCGCGCAGCCGGGGGCAGCGCCCTCTCATGCCGGACGGATCTCGCTCCGCAAAAACCGGAGGCCGAGGCGCCTCCGGGTGGCCGTGCGGCGAGGGGATCAGCCCTTCGCCGCGGCTTTCTTGTCAGCCTTTGCCGCGTCCTTCTGGTCCGCCGGCAGCTCGATGTTGATCTCGAGGCTGGAGACGTCGCCGATGGAATCCATCCGGATTCCAACGGCATCGTCGCTCACCTGCACGTAGCGCTTGATCGCTTCGACGATGTCGCGCTGGAGCATCGGCAGGAAGTCGGCGCTGGGACCCGACCCGCGCTCATGCGCGAGCAGGATCTGCAGCCGCTCCTTGGCCTGGGTCGAGGACTTGGGCTTGCGGTTGAAGGTGAACCCGAAAAGATTCATGCGCTCCTCCCGAAGAGACGTGACATCAGCCCGGGGACCTTCTCGCCTTCGATCTTCATCGGGAGGTCCTCGCCGTCGAGGCGCGCGACGGCTTCCTCGTAGGCGGTGGCGGCGCGGGACTTCTCGTTGAGGATCACCGGCACGCCGACGTTGGAGGCGCGCAGGACCGCCGGGCTTTCCGGGATCACACCGAGCAGCGGGATCGCGAGGATTTCCAGCACGTCCTCCACCGACATCATCTCGCCGTCGCCCGAGCGTTTCGGGTCGAAGCGGGTGAGCAGCAGGTGGCTCTTGATCTGGTCTTCCTCGCCGCGCTCGGCGCGGGCGGTCTTCGAGCTGAGCAGCCCGAGCATGCGGTCACTGTCGCGCACCGAGGACACCTCGGGGTTGGTCACCACCACGGCCTCGTCGGCGTAGTACATGGCCAGCTGCGCGCCGCGCTCGATGCCCGCCGGGCTGTCGCAGATGATGTAGTCGAACTCCTCGCGGAGCTCGTTCAGCACCTTCTCGACGCCTTCCTGGGTCAGCGCGTCCTTGTCACGGGTCTGCGAGGTCGGCAGCACGTAGAGGTTGTCGAGCCGGCGGTCGCGGATCAGCGCCTGGTTCAGCTTGGCGTCGCCCTGGATCACGTTGATGAAGTCGAAGACCACGCGGCGCTCGCAGCCCATGATCATGTCGAGGTTGCGCAGACCCACGTCGAAGTCGATCACGACGGTGCGGTGCCCGCGCGAGGCGAGACCGGCGCTGATGGCGGCCGAGGACGTGGTCTTGCCCACGCCACCCTTGCCCGAGGTCACAACGATTACTTTGCTCACTGGCGGCTCCTGTTGAATGCCGAGGTTATCCGAACGGCGCGACGATCAGCCGCTCGTCCTCGAGGTAAATCTGCACCATCTTGTGGCGGACATCGGCGCCGAGGCTGTCCGAGGTCCGGTAGAGACCGGCGATGGCCAGCAGCTCGGCGTCGAGCGACTGGCAGAAGATGCGGGCGTTCTCGTCACCGTCGATGCCGGCAAAGGCCCTACCGCGCATGCGCCCGTAGACGTGGATGTTGCCGGCGGCGAAAAGCTCGGCGCCCGAGCTTACCGGGCCGACCACGGTCAGATCGCCCTTGTCGGCGATCACCGTCTGGCCCGAGCGGACCGGCATGGTGACGATCTTGTTCTCCGGCGCGACGCGCTGCGGGATCGGCGCGGGTTCCGGCTCCGGCGCAGGCGCGGGCTGCGCCTCGGGCATCGGAGGGCGTTCCTGGAACACCCGGCTCGGGCGTTTCTGCTCGGAACTGGGCAGCGCCCCGCGCAGCGGCGCATCGCGCCCGCCGGTCACCGAGATCAGCCCCAGTCCGGCGGCGGCGGCGCGCAGCGCCTCGTCCCCGCCCTGCACACCGAAGACCGCGAGTTCGCGCCTGCGCAGGTCGGCGACCAGCTCGGTCAGCGCCTCGGGGGTCACCTCGGCCTGGGATTGTTCGAGATCGATGATCACCGGCGCGTCGGTGAAGAAGTTCGGTGTCTTCTCCAGCCGGTCGGCCAGCATCTCGTAGAACCGGGCGTCCGGCGCCGTGCTCAGGCGCAGGGCCAGAGCGGTCAGGAACCGCCCCCGGAACTGGAAGGGTTTCAGTGTCGTCCCGACACCATCGATGTTGCCGCTGGCGACGTCTGTCTGCACGCTTGTTCTTAGCCTTCTGCTCTCGGGCCTGGCACAGATTCGTGTCTGTGCTTCGTTGCATCGTGCATAATCATCCCACGTCCGGGGATCCACCTCCAAGCCCTAATTTTCTCGTCATCGGCAGAGAAATGCCGTGACGGGACCACAACCCTTAGTAGCCGGACGCCGAAGTAAGCACGAAATGATCCGGGCCGACCTCCTGGTACACGTTCGGCTCCGGTTCGTATCCGACCGGGTGAATTGGCGACGGGATGGGCTTGAAATTGAGGTCCTTCTCGGACTTGCGGCGGCGCGGATCGGCGATCGGAACAGCCGACATCAGCGCCTTGGTATAGGGGTGCTGCGGGTTCTCGAAGACCGCCGCACGCGGGCCGATCTCGACGATCCGGCCAAGGTACATCACCCCCACTTTGTGGCTGACGCGCTCGACCACCGCCATGTCGTGGCTGATGAAAAGATAGGACAGTCCCAGCTCGGCCTGCAGTTCCATCATCAGGTTGACCACCTGCGCCTGCACCGACACGTCGAGCGCCGAAACCGCCTCGTCCGCGACGATCAGCTTGGGGTTGAGCGCAAGCGCGCGGGCGATGGCGATGCGCTGGCGCTGACCGCCCGAGAGCTCGTGCGGGAAGCGGCGCATGAAGCTGCGCGGCAGCTCGACCCGGTCGAAGAGCATGGCGACGCGGTCCATCATCTCCTTGCCCTTGTGCGAACCGAAATTCCGCATCGGTTCCGCCACCTGATCGGCGAGGTTCATCTGCGGGTTCAGCGAGGCAAAGGGATCCTGGAAGATCATCTGCATCTCGCGGCGTTCATCGCGCAGCATGTTCGGGCCAAGCCCCATCACGTCGACGCCGTCAAGAACCACCCTGCCCTTCTGCGGCTCGACAAGGCGCAGGATCGAGCGCCCGCAGGTGGACTTGCCGCAGCCGGATTCGCCGACGAGGCTGAGCGTCTGGCCCTTGTTGACGGTGAAGCTGACATCCTCGACCGCGTGCACATTCGCCACGGTCCTGCGGAAGAAGCCGCCCTTGACCGCGAAACGGGTGGTCAGCCCCTCGACAGTCAGCAGCGGCTGGTCGGTGCCGGGGATCGGCTTGATCTCGTCCTGCTCGCGGCCCAGCAGGCGCATGGGTTCGGGCAGCGCCTTGCCGCGCATCTCGCCGAGCTTCGGCACCGCGGCGAGCAGCGCCTGGGTATAGGGGTGCTGCGGGCGCTCGAAGATCTCCTCGACGGTGCCCTCCTCGACCTTCTTGCCGCGGAACATCACCACCACGCGGTCGGCCATCTGCGCAACGACGGCCATGTCGTGGGTGATGAACATCACCGAGGTGCCGGTCTCGCGCTTCAGCCGATCCATCAGTGCGAGGATCTCGGCCTGGATCGTCACGTCGAGCGCGGTGGTCGGCTCGTCGGCGATCAGCAGGCGCGGCTTGCAGGCCATGGCCATGGCGATCACCACGCGCTGCCGCATGCCGCCCGACAGCTCGTGCGGGTATTGCTTTAGCCGCCGCTCGGGCTCGGGGATGCGCACCTGCTGCATCAGCTCGAGCGCCCGCGCCTGCGCCTGCTCCTTGGTCATGTCGCGGTGCACCCGCAGACCTTCGGTGAGCTGGCGTTCGACGGTGAAGACCGGATTGAGCGCGGTCATCGGCTCCTGGAAGATCATCCCGATCTCGTTGCCGCGGATATCGCGCATCACGTCCTGGGAGGCCTGCGCGAGATCAGTCTCGCCGCCCTCCTTGCGATCAAAAATTAGGCGGCCCTTGGCAATCTCGCCGCCGCCAAATTCGATCAGCCGCATCAGCGAGAGCGAACTCACCGATTTGCCAGAGCCGGATTCCCCCACGACGCAGACGGTTTCGCCCGGCCCGATATCGAAACTGACGTCTTCGACACCCGCAACCGGACCGTCTTTTGTCTCGAATTCGACGCGCAGGCGCTCGATCCGCGCGATGGGGTTGTCCAGCATTGGGGCTCTCCGTCTGTGTTGATGCAAACGCTAAAGGCAGCTTGCTCAAACTGTCAAACCCAAGCGCGGAGTGACCCAAAGGCAATGCTTGCATTTTGCGCGTGTTCTGCTTCGATGGCCGGCAAGCGGGGTGAGACGAGTGTGAAGGTCGGGCGGAAAAGCCCGGAGCCGCCACCATTTTCCCGCTGCAACAAGAAGAGACCAACCGGTCTTAGGTCGATAACAGGGAGTGACCTATGAAAACGAAGACCCTTCTTCTCGGGGCCGCCGCCAGCTTCGTGCTGGCCCCCGCCGCCGCCATGGCGGAGCGCGGCTCGGACGGGCACGTGAACATCATCTACTGGCAGGCGCCGTCGATCATGACGCCCTACCTGTCGAGCGGCACCAAGGACATCGAAGCCTCGTCGCTCGTGCTTGAGCCGCTGGGCCGCTACACCGAGACCGGCGCACTGGTGCCCTTCCTCGCCGAAGAGATCCCCACCGTCGAGAACGGCGGCGTGTCCGAGGACCTGAAGTCGATCACCTGGAAACTGAAGTCCGGCCTGCTCTGGTCCGACGGCAGCCCGGTGACCTCGGCCGACGTGAAATTCACCGCCGACTACTGCATGAACCCCGAAGGCGGCTGCGCGCAGCTGGCCAAGTTCGACCACATCGCCTCGATCGACACCCCTGACGATCTGACCGTCGTGGTGAACTTCGACGAGGCCATGCCGAACCCCTACGGCCCCTTCATGGGCGGCCAGTCCCCGATCCTGCAGAAGGCGCAGTTCGAGAACTGCATGGGCGCCGCGGCCTCGACCTGCACCGAGGCCAACTTCAACCCGATCGGCACCGGCCCCTTCGTGGTCGACGAGTTCAAGCCGAACGACGTGATCTCGCTCTCGGCGAACCCCAACTACCGTGACCCGGCGAAGCCCGCCTTCGCGACCGCCACGCTGAAAGGCGGCGGCGATGCGGAATCCGCGGCCCGCGCGGTTCTGCAGACCGGCGAGTTCGACTACGCTTGGAACCTGCAGCTGGCCCCCGACGTCCTCGCCTCCATGGCAGAAGGCGGTCAGGGCACCCCGGTCTCGGCCTTCGGCACCCTGGTCGAGCGCCTCGAGATGAACATGACCGACCCCTCGCCGAACCTGCCCGAGGGTGAGCGTTCGACCGTGGCGCATCCGCACCCGATCCTGTCCGACTTCAACGTCCGCAAGGCGCTGTCGATGGCCATCGACCGCGAGCTGCTGACCGAGATCGGCTACGGCCAGGCCGGCCGCGCCACCTGCAACCTCGTGCCCGCGCCCGAGCTCTACGCCTCGGACAACACCGAGTGTCTGACCCAGGATCTCGAAGGCGCCAAGGCGCTGCTCGAAGAAGCCGGCTGGACCGACAGCGATGGTGACGGTGTGCGTGAGAAAGACGGCGTGAAGCTGAGCCTTCTCTACCAGAGCTCGACCAACGCCGTGCGTCAGGACTTCCAGGCGCTGATCAAGGATTGGTGGCGCCAGATCGGCGTCGAGACCGAACTGCGCAACGTCGACGCCTCGGTGTTCTTCGGCGGTGACCCGGGCTCGCCCGACACCTTCCAGAAGTTCTACGCGGACGTCGAGATGTACGCGAACAACTTCGACGGCACCGACCCGCAGTCCTACCTGCAGATGTACCGCTGCGGCAACGAGCCGAAGCCGTCCTCGCAGTGGCAGGGTGAGAACATCAACCGCTTCTGCAACGAAGAGTATGATGCCCTCCTCGACGAGCTGGCCAAGACCGGCGAGCTGAGCAAGCGCGGCGAGATCGCCAAGAAGCTCAACGACATCATCACCAAGGAAACGATGACCATCGTTCCGCTGGTCGACCGTGGCCGTGTGTCGGCGCATTCCAACACGCTCGGCGGTGTGATCCTGAACACCTGGGACAGCGAGCTGTGGAACGCGGCCGACTGGTACCGCACCGAAGGCTGATCCTGTGACACGCACGCCCCCGCCCCGCGCGGGGGCGTGCCCCATTTCGGAAGGTCTGCCCGTGACCTCACCTCTCCGGAACTCCGACCTTGGCCCGCGCGGCCGGTCCCCCTTCCCGGCCGCTGCCGCCACATGGTGTCAGCCGCTGCCGCCGCACGGGCCCAACAACAAAGACACGGAATTCATGACGCACACAGCCCGCATCCATGACCGGTGCCGGACGCTGCCGCCGCTTTCGCAGCGCCGCCGCGCCAGCGCCCCCGCCCGCGAGGTCCGCCCATGCTGACCTATGCGATCCGCCGCCTCGTCCTTTCGATCCCGACGCTGCTGTTCATCAGCTTCGTGATCTTCATGCTGCTGCAGCTCGCGCCGGGCGATCCCATGGCCCAGGTGCCGCTGACCGTGCCGCCCGAGGTGAAGCAGAAGATGCGCGAGGCGCTCGGCGTCGGCGAGCCGGCGCTGGTGCAATACTGGAAATGGCTGGTGCAGGTCTTCTGGACCGAACCCAAGATCTTCATCGACTGGCTGACCCGCGACAGCTTCCTGCTCGGCTGGCTGCCCGACACGCATCTCTACCAGGGCGAGCTGCGGGTGATCTCCTGGCAGACCCGCTCGCCGGTGATGGACATCGTGCTGCAGCGCATCCCGCAGACGCTCTGGGTCGTTGGCCTGAGCTACGTGGTGGGCGTGCTGATCGCCCTGCCCATCGGCATCTACTCGGCCTACCGGCAGTATTCGGTCTTTGACCAGGCCGGGACGTTCATCACCATGGTCGGCTTCTCGATCCCGCCGTTCTTCACCGGACCGCTGCTGATCGTGATCTTCTCGGTCTACCTCGGCTGGTTCCCGTCGATCTACGACACCACCCACGTGGTGAATGACTGGGAAAGCTTCAAGTTCCAGCTCATGCAGATGATCATGCCGGTGATGGTGCTGGCGCTGCAGACCACCGCGCAGCTGTCGCGCTACATGCGCGCCTCGATGCTCGACAACCTCAACCAGGACTACGTGCGCACTGCCCGTGCAAAGGGCCTGTCGGAAGCCGTCGTGGTGATGATCCACGTGCTGCGCAACTCGATGATCCCGGTGATCACCGTGATCGCGCTCGGCGTGCCGGCGATCTTTGGCGGCGCGATCATCACCGAGAACGTCTTCAAGGTGAACGGCATCGGCCAGCTGCTGATCACCGCGCTCTTCGCCAACGACCTGCCGATGGTGATGACGCTGACCTTCATCTTTGCCGTGCTGATCGTGATGTTCAACCTGATCGCCGACATCCTCTACGGCCTTCTCGACCCGAGGATCCGCTATGACTGAGCCCGTTCCCGCATCCCCCGCCCCGATCGAGGCCCTGCGCGACAAGGGCCCGGACAAGCCGCCGCGCTCGAAGTGGAAGGACGTCTGGGCACAGTTCCGCAAGCACAAGGGCGCGATGATCGGGGCCTTCTTCCTGATCTTCATCACCCTCGGCGTGCTGGTCGGTCCCTACCTCTGGACGCTCGATCCCCAGGCTCTGGACATCCGCGCCAAGGACATGCGCCCCATCTACACCGCGCTCTGGGACAGCACGGCCAAGGTGAGCTGGGCGCATCCGCTGGGGTCTGACCAGCTGGGGCGTGACAACCTCTCGCAGCTGATCGCCGGCGGGCGCGCCTCGATGGCAGTGGGCTGGGCGGCGATGATCCTGTCGCTGGTCATCGGTGCCGGGATCGGCGTTCTGGCGGGCTATTTCAAAAAGCTCGACGGGCCGCTGATGCGCCTGACGGACCTCTTCCTATCGCTGCCGATCCTGCCGCTGCTGCTGGTTGCCGTGACGCTGTTCCGCCAGCCGCTGCGCGCCAACTTCGGCCCCGAGGGCGGCATGTTCATCCTCATCGTCACCGTGGTCGGCATCACCTCCTGGATGCCCACGGCACGCATCGTGCGTGGCGACGTGCTGGCCCTCAAGGAACGCGAGTTCGTGCTGGCGGCGCGCTCGATCGGCACCAAGCCGTTCCAGATCATCAAGCGCCACCTGCTGCCCAACGTGCTCTCGCCGATCATGGTCTCGGCGACGCTGGGCCTTGCCACGGCGATCATCACCGAGAGCGCCCTGTCGTTCCTCGGCGTGGGCTTCCCTTCGGACTTCCCGACCTGGGGCAAGATGCTGGCCGACGCCGTGGCGCGGATGGAGGACTTCCCCGAGCGGGTGATCCTGCCCGGCATCGCCATCTCGCTGACCGTGCTCGGGGTGAACTACCTCGGCGACGGTCTGCGCGACGCGCTCGACCCGCGAATCCGCGGCCGCTGAGCGGCGCATCGCGGCGACCAGGACGCAGGGCGGGAGGCAACTCCCGCCCTTTTCTTTTGGCTGGTGGCCTGCGCGTTTGACCTATGCCCGCGTCGCCACCGCCAAGTCTTGCCTGCGCGCCGCCCGCTTCCGCCTCGAGACCATAACGCGCACCAGATTCCTACCTCACCCGTCCCCGCCGCGGCCTGCCCCGGCGGGCCCTGCCCCCGGCGCCGCACGGGCGGCGAACTGGTCATGCGTATTTGGAAAGAGAAGAAGCCGGAGGAAGTCGTCCGGCGACCGCCGGCGCTTCTTCTCTTTGAAAATACGCCGGGGTGAATTGGCCGAAGGCCAAGAGGGGCAGCGCCCCTCCGCGGCCTTTCAGCCGGCAAGAGAAAGGGCGGATGGACTGGTCCCTCCGCCCTCGCGCGCAGCACGCTGCGGCGGCGCTGCTCTCAGTAGAGGCCGCCCGAGCTGAGCGTGCCGAAGGAAGCCTTCGGGCCCACCGTGGCCTTGCGTCCGGTCGAGGTGGTGACCTCGCGCGGGCGGGTCGAGCCATCGGGCTGGATCATGTCGAAGTTGCCGGTCATCGCCCAGCCACCGTCGAGCTGGATGCCGAAGAGCGGCTCCTCGCCCGAACGGAAACATTCGGCCACCACGTTCGGCCCGGTCGCGTCCGGCCCCAGCCGCGCGCCGGTGAAGCGGTCCATGTTGAGGAAGGTACAGGCCGGTGGCACCTTGAACTGGCCGCCGCCATACTTCTCGACCGCCTTGAGCATGAAGCGGTTGAACACCGGCCCGCACATGCCGCCGCCGGAGGCCCCCCGACCCAGCGGCCGCGGCGTGTCGTAACCGATGTAGCAGCCGGCGACGATGTTCGAGGTGAAACCGAGCATCCAGACGTCCTTGGCGTCGTTGGTGGTGCCGGTCTTGCCCGCGGTGGGCACCGGCAGGTTCACCGTGCGCGAGGCGGTGCCGCGTTCGACCACGCCGCGCATCATCGAGGTCAGCTGGTAGGCGGTGACCGCATCCATGATCCGGTCGCGGTTGTTGCGGATGTCGGGGCCGCGGCCCGGCGGTAGGTTGGGATCGGCGCAATCGAGGCAGGTGCGCTCGTTGCCCTTTTCGTACTCGTGGTTGTAGACGGTACGGCCGTAGCGGTCCTGCACCCGGTCGACCAGCGTCGGAGAGACCCGCTCGCCGCCGTTGGCGAACATCGCGTAGGCCGAGATCATCTTGTAGAGCGTGGTCTCGTCCGCGCCGAGCGCATTGGCCAGAACCCGTCCCATGTGATCGTAGACGCCGAATTTCTCGGCATAGCTCGCTACGGTGTCCATGCCGATTTCCTGCGCCAGGCGAATGGTCATCAGGTTGCGCGACTGCTCGATGCCGGTACGCAGCGGAGTCGGACCGTAATAGGTGTTGGACGCGTTCTTCGGGCGCCACACGCCCTGCGGCGTGTTGATCTCGATCGGCGCGTCGATGATGATCGTCGAGGGCGAGAAACCGGAGTCCAGCGCCGAGGCGTAGACGAAGGGCTTGAAGCTCGAACCGGGCTGGCGCAGCGCCTGGGTGGCGCGGTTGAACACCGAGTCCTGGTAGCTGAAGCCGCCCTGCATGGCGATCACCCGGCCGGTGTTCACGTCCATCGCCATGAAGGCCCCCTGCACGCGCGGCACCTGCCGCAGCGTCCAGCGGATGAACTCGCCGGTCTTGTCGTCGGTCATGGCGCGGACATGCACCACGTCGCCGCGCTCGAAGTTATCCTGGAAGCTGCCCTTGGCCCAGCTGATGTCGTTGCGTGGCACCACGGTCGGGCGCTCGGCGGTGTCCTCGACATTCTCGATGCCGAGCCGCATCTGCTGGTCGCCGACCTCGAGCACGACGGCCGGATACCATTGGCTGTCGAGATCGACGTCGCGCGCCACGGCCACGGAGGCGAGCGCCGCGCGCCAGTCCGCTTCCGAGCCCAGCTTCTCCTCGGGGATGGTCTTGCCCGTGCCGCGCCAGCGGCCGAGGCTGCGGTCGTAGTCCTCGAGCGCGATGCGCAGCGATTTCGCCGCTTCCACCTGCATCTCGGGGTCCAGGGTGGCGCGGACCGAGAGGCCGCCGGAGAAGAACTCGCCCTCGCCGAACTCGGTGGTCAGCTGGCGGCGGATCTCGTCGGTGAAATAGTCACGCGGCGGCAGCGAGTTCTGGTAGGGTTCGAAGTCCCCGTTCTGCACCGAGCGCAGCGGCTGCGCCACCTCGGACTCGAAGGTCGCCTCGTCGATGTAGCCGTTCTCGCGCATTTCGCGCAGCACGTAGTTGCGGCGGTCGAGCAGGCGCTCCTTGTTGCGCACCGGGTGGAAGTCCGACGGCGCCTTGGGCATCGAGGCCAGCATCGCCGCCTCGTGCGGGGCCAGCTCGGAAAGGCTCTTGTTGAAATAGGTCTGCGCCGCGGCGGTGACACCGTAGGAGTTCTGACCAAGGAAGATCTCGTTGAGGTAAAGCTCGAGAATCTTGTCCTTGCTCAGCGTCTCCTCGAGGCGCGAGGCAAGGATGATCTCCTTGATCTTGCGCTCGATCTTGCGGTCGCCGGAGAGCAGGAAGTTCTTCATCACCTGCTGGGTGATGGTCGAGGCGCCGCGCACGTCCCGGCCGCGGGTGCGCACGGCGTCGATGACGGCGGCGGCGATGCCACGCACGTCATAGCCGTGGTGCTCGTAGAAATTCTTGTCCTCGGCCGAGATGAAGGCCTGCTTCACCATGTCGGGGATCTGGTCGGCCGGGGTGAAGAGGCGCCGCTCCTGGGCGAACTCGTCGATGATCTGGCCTTCCTGCGAGTAGATCCGGCTGATCGTCGGCGGGGTGTATTGCGCCAGGCTCTCGTGGCTCGGCAGATCGCGGCCATAGATCCAGAAGATCGCGCCGATGGACAGCGCCACCGCCATCACGCCGAGGGTGATGACGCTGAATATGGCCCCGAAGAAGGAGAAGATGAACCTGGTCACAAGCAATGCCTCTTTGGATTGCAGTCCCATTATACTGCGCGCGCTCTCAGGTCAAAACACATAGGTGCCAGTCGGTGCCGGACCAGCGTCCCGGCGCTGCCGCTGCCGTGCGCCTGCGCGGGAGGTGGCCGAGGATCCCATCGGCAGGCCCCCGACCCCGCGGCGGAGCCTGCGTCCGGCTCAGCGGCATATCGGCGGATACCCCGCCCGCCGCTATGCCCGCGGCTTCCCTGCGGCTGCCCCTCCGGCCCGCCCTTCCGCCCTGCCCTGTCGTCGGCGCGTGGGCATTGCGCTACAGGGGCACCTTGCCGTCGACCGCCCACAGCGACGTGCCCGGTCGCCCTGCGTCTCGACGGCCCGGGACTGGCCCTTCCGGGAAAATACCCCATTTTAGGAGGTAGCTGTGCCACACATGCCGGAATCTGGCAGGCACGGCATCGCGCGCGGACCCGCAGCGATCTGCGTCCGGGACGGTTCCAGCGCGGCATGTTGAACTGGTTGGATTTTTGACGGAACCTTGCGGCATAGCGGTCGATGCACGCCGCAGATCGGACGGAAGATGCTGAACAGGATATTCAGACGTTCCAGGAGCACCCCCGCCACCGGGGCGGAAGAGCGCGTGCTGCCGGTCGTCTGGTTGCTCGGCAAAACCGGCGCGGGGAAGTCCTCGCTGGTCTGCGCCCTCACCGAGCAATCCGGCGCCGCGATCGGCGACGGGTTCCGGCCCTGCACGCGCTCGGCCCACAGCTACGACTTCCCGCCCGATCAGCCGCTCGTACGCTTCCTGGACACCCGCGGCCTCGGCGAGGCGGGCTATGACCCGGCAGAGGACCTCGAGGCCTGCCGCGACCGCAGCCATGTTCTGCTGGTCGTCTGCCGGCTCGACGATCCGGTACAGGGCATGGTCGCCGATGCGGTTTCGGACATCGCGCGTTCGGACAGCCGGATGCGGGCGATCCTGGTGCTGACCGGCAAGGACCTCGTGCCCGATCCGGAAGCTCTTGAGCGCGCCGAGCGCACGCTTGCCGCACGGGTGGAGCGCGCCGCGGGGCGCGAATTGCCGAGGGTCGCCCTGTCGCTGGCCCCCGGCGAGGCCAGCGACACCGAGGGGCTCGACACGCTGCGCCAGCACCTGCTGGACGCCCTGCCCGCGGCTGGCCTGCTGCTGGAGAAATCCCGCGCCGGCGATGCCGAGCAGCGCGAATTCCAGAAGCACAAGCGCTGCGTGCTGTCCTATGCCGGGGTCGCGCTGACCAGCGATCTCGCGCCGGTGGTGGGCCTGGTCGCCGTGCCCGCGACACAGCTCAAGATGCTGCACGAACTGGGCCTGCGCTACGGGGTGAAATGGGATCGCAAGGTCGCCGCCGCCTTTCTCAGCACCATGGGGCTGAGCGTAGGGGCACGCTATGCCACCAATTTCGGCCTGCGCGAACTGGCCAAGCTGATCCCGGTCTATGGCCAGACCGTGGGCGCCGCCACCGCCGGCGCGATCAGCTTTGCCACCACCTATGCGCTTGGCCGCGCCGCCGCCTATTTCCTCTACCGCAGCGCGCAGGGCAGCGCGCCCAGCGAAGAGGAGCTGCGCGCGGTCTACCAGCGTGCCTTCCGGAGGTCCTCGGATGAAGCTGACTGAGCGCCTCCGCCCGGCTTTGCTGCGCTGGGACCGGCTCTTGGCGATCGCCGCGCTGGCCTTGCCCTTCGTGGCGGCCATGCTCGCCGGCTTCGCCTGGATGATCGAACACGGCTGGCTGATCGAATTCATCGTCGGCTCGATCTCGCTCGGCGGGCTGGTCGCGCTGATCCGGCTGGCGCGGCTCTGGATGCGCGGCCGCGAGCCCGGAGCGCAGGAGACCCGGGCCGATCAGCTCCACGCCCGTATCGATCCCTCGTGGGGTGAACGCGAGATCGGTGCCTTCGAGGCCGCCCAGGACTTCATCGCGGAAAAAACCGCCAGCGCCCTGCCCTGGGAAGAGCTGCAGCCGATCGCGCAGGAGGTGGTGCAGCGGGTCGCCGCGGCCTCGGGCAAGGGCGACAAGGGGATACTCGACTTCACCGTGCCAGAGGCGCTGCTGCTGATCGACCGCGTCGCGGTGCGGCTGCGCGCGGACATCCGCGACAAGGTGCCCTTCTCCGACAGCATCTCGGTCGGCACGCTGCTCTGGCTCTGGCAGCGTCGCGACGTCGCCTGGAAGGTCAAGAAACACGGCTGGAACGCCTGGCGGGTGATCCGCGCGGTCAAGTCGCTGCCCGTTGCAGTGCTGCGCGAGATCGAGGGGGTGATCGCCGAGGGCCATTCCTCCTTTGTCACCAGCGAGGGCACGGCGATCTTGCAGGCGCTGCTGCTCGAGGAGGTGGCCGCCGCCGCGGTCGAGCTCTACTCGGGGCGGCTGCGCTTCTCCGATACCGAATTGCTCGATCTCGGGCTGGCGGCCAGCGATCTCGACCGGGCGCGGCTGGCGGCCAGCGACATGCCGCTGCGCATCGCGGTCGCCGGGCAGATCAGCGCCGGCAAGTCGAGCCTGGTGAACGCGCTGCTCGGGGCCGATCTGGCCGAGGTCGACGTGATCCCCACCACCGATGCGCCCAAGACCTACCCCACCGACTTCGACGGGGTGGAAACGATGCTGCTCGACATGCCGGGCCTCGACGGCTCCGCTCGGCTGGCGCGCACGGTCGCCGAGGAGCTTGCCCGCGCCGACCTCATCGTCTGGACCGTCCGCGCCAACCGTCCCGCGCGCGAGATCGACCGTGCCACGATTGCGATGCTGCGTGACCTGGTGTCGAACGATCCGCGGCGGCGCATGCCGCCGGTGGTGGTCGCCGTCTCCTGCATCGACGAGTTGCTGCCCGTCTGGCCCTATCCCGAAGGCCACTTGAGCGGCGAGGCGATGGAGCGCGTCACCGAGGTGGTCGCGACAGTGCAGCAGGACATCGCCGACCCGCGCGTAACCGCCAATACGATCCCCGTGGTTCTGACCGAGCCCGACTGGAACATCGACCGACTGCGCGCCCGCATCGACAGCCTCATCGGACCGGCGCTCGATACACAGCGCAACCGGCTGCGCATCGAGGCCCGGACCGGCGGCGTGCTGAAGGAGGCGGGCCGCGCCGGGCGCGGCCTGCGCGGCGCGCTCACCGCGATCGGCCGCAAGTACCGGCACGACGACGAGGCGGCGGACGGCGAGACCTGAACCCCGCCCGGCGGCAACCGCGCGCGGCGCTCATTGCAGACACATTCGCACTGCAAGACGCAAGGGAAGTCAGCCCCTTGCCCTACACCCCGGCGATGCGCCGTGCCACAAGGTCGCGCGGCGGCACCAGCGATGGGCGCCACAGGAAGTACCGGATGACCCGGGACGACCAGCAGGGACAGGAAAGAACATGGCAGTGAAGACGGCGATCATCGGTCTGGGCATCATGGGACGGCGGATGCTCGAACACATGCGGCTGCACGAGGGCTACACCGTCACCGCGATGTGGGACCCCTCGCCCGAGGGCTGCGCTGCCGCGCAGGCGCTGGCGCCCGAAACGCCGCTCGCCGGATCGGCCGAGGCGGCCATGGCCGGTGCCGATCTGGTCTACCTCGCCTGCCCGCCGGTGCCGCGCATGGCCTATGCGCTCGCCGCCGCCGAGGCCGGCAAGGCGGTCTTTCTCGAAAAGCCGCTGGGGGTCGATCTGGCCGCCAGCGAGGAGTTGGTGGCAAAACTCGCGCAGAGCGGCGTGCCGGCGGCGGTGAACTTCACCCAGGCGGCGGGCGAGGCCCTGCACAACATCTCGCAGGCGGCGGCCTCGGGCGTCATGGGCGAGCTGTCGGGCGTCGACATGGTGGTCACCTACGCCGCCTGGCCCCGGGCGTGGCAGCAGGCCGCCGACTGGCTGCGGTTCCGTGACGAGGGCGGCATGACCCGCGAGGTGATCTCGCACTTCCTGTTCTTCAGCCAGCGCATCCTCGGGCCGCTCTCGGTGACCTGGGCGCGCCCCTCCTACCCGGCCGATCCGGCACTTTGTGAAACCGCGCTGCTCGCCCGGCTGGAAACCCCGGCGGGCGTGCCGGTATCGATCCTCGCCAGCGTCGGCGGTGCCCAGGCTGACCGTCAGGAATTCACCGTCAAGGGCAGCAGGGCCAGCCACCGGGTCTCGAACTTCTCGGACGAGGCTGTCTCGCGAGGCGGAGAGTTCGTCGCCGTGGGGCAAGCGCCCGCAGACCCCCGTGCGGTCGCGCTGCGCGCCCAACTTGACCAGCTGCTGCTCTGCGTGGCTGGCGAGCCGCATCGCCTCGCGACACCGCAGGAAGCGCTGGACGTGCAGCGGCTGGTCGAGGAGATGCTGCGCGGCAAGCCGTGACCCACACGGCCTGACGAGCCGCTGGCAACCGGGACGCGAGGGCCAGCCCTCGCCCCGGATGCCTCGCGCGGTTGCCGTGGCGCTGTCGCAACGCTTCTTCGGCGTGAGGCTCGGGACGCAAGCGGTGTCCCGGCTCGCCGTTCCGCGAGACCGGGAGCGCCCAAGGGTCTCCGCGGCGCGCGGCAAGGGGGTCAGAAGCGACGGGCGTCCGTGGCCGCGATCCGCAACCTGTGCCGCCCCTAGACGGTCTCAGGCCTTGATCAGCATCTTGCGCGGGATGTCGCAGAAGACCTCGGGCGCGCCATCGGCGGTGATCGCGATGGATTCCGTGGTCTCGTAGCCCCAGTTCTCCATCCACAGGCCGGTCATGAAGTGGAAGGTCATCCCCGGTTGCAGCACGGTCTTGTCGCCGCGGCGGATCGACATGGTGCGCTCGCCCCAGTCCGGCGGGTAGCTCAGTCCGATGGAATAGCCTGCGCGGTTGTCCTTCTCGATGCCGTATTTCTCGAGTGTGCCGAAGAAGGCCTTGGCGATGTCCTCGCAGAGGTTGCCCGCGCGCGCCGCCTCTAGCCCCGCGTCCATGCCCTCGAGCACCGCCTTCTCGGCGTCGAGGATCTCCTGCGGCGGCGTGCCGAGGTAGATCGTGCGCGACAGCGGCACGTGATAGCGCTGATAGCAACCGGCGATCTCGAAGAAGGTGCCCTCGTCCGGCTTCATCGGCAGGTCGTCCCAGGTGAGGTGCGGCGCGGCGGCGTCGGGGCCCGAAGGCAGCAGCGGCACGATCGCCGGGTAGTCGCCGCCATGGCCGTACCACTCGTCGTAGCGCAGCCCGGCATCGTAGATCTCGGCCACCAGGTCACACTTGCGGATGCCGACCTCGACCTTGTCGGCAATGCGGTGGTGCATCCGCTCGACGATGCGCGCGGCCTGCCGCATGTACTCGAGCTCTTTCTCGGACTTCACCGCGCGCTGCCAGTTGATGAAGCCGGTGGTGTCCTTGAACTTGGCGTCGGGCAGCCCGCTCTGCAGCCGCTCGTAGGCGCGGGCGGAGAACCAGTAATTGTCCATCTCGACGCCGATGGTGCCCTTGTCCCAGCCGCGCTCGGCGAGCTTGGCGCAGAGGTAGTCCATCGGGTGGCGCTCGGTCGACTGCACGTAGTGGTCCGGGTAGCCGATGACATACTCCGGCTCCATCCAGACCGTGCGATAGGCGCCGTTGGCGTCCTGACCGCGCCCGTACCAGACCGGCGGGCCGTCGGGGCCGACCAGCACGCATTGGTGTACGTAGAAGGACCAGCCGCCGTAGCCCGCGACCCAGGCCATGTTGGACGGATCGCTGAGGATCAGCAGGTCGAGCCCCTCGCGCTCCATGCGGGCGCGGATCTTCTCGAGGCGCGCCTCGTATTCCTCGGTCGTGTAGCGCTCGGGCGTTCTTTGGAGTTCGGGCATTCAGACCTCTGTTGAAAATGCGGCAAGCGCATGGGTTGCAATTGCGGTGTCCTGCACACCGGTGCCGGTCAGATCGGCGATGGTGATCTGACCCGGGTCCGTGCGGCCGGGATGACGGCCGAGGATGATATCCCCCAGCTCGGGGATGGTCTCGGGATCGGGCGCGCATCCCGCGTTTAGCGCGGCGCGCAGCTCTCCCATCAGGCGCGTCTGGCTCACCCTGTCGGCGACGTAGAGGTCGGCGCGCGCAAGGCAACGCGGCTCCAGCTCGGACTTGCCGGACTGGTCGCTGCCCATGGCGGTGACGTGCTGGCCCGGGCGCAGCCAGTCGGCGCGCAGGATGGGGTCGGTGGCGGGGGTGGTCGTCACGATGACATCGGCAAACGCGGCGGCCTCGGCTGGATCGGCGCTGGCGCGAACCGTCAGCTCCGCCGTGCTCAGCTCTGCTGCTAGGGCCTGCGCCTTGTCCGGATCACGAGCCCAGATCACCGCTTCGGAGATGGGACGGACGAGGCAGAGCGCCTGCAGCTGCTTCCGCGCCTGCAGCCCCGCGCCGAAGATCGCGGCACGGCTGGCATTCTCGCGCGCGAGATGTCGCGCCGCCACGCCGCCCGCGGCGGCGGTGCGCACGTCGGTGAGATAGCCGTTGTCGAGCAGCACCGCCTGCACGCGACCGGTCTCGGAGGAGAGCACCACCATCAGGCCGGAGGTCGAGGGCAGCCCTTTCGACGGGTTGTCGAAGAACCCCGGCGAGAGCTTCACCGCAAAGCCCGGCAGGCCGGGCACGTAGGCGGTCTTCACATCGAGCTCGCCGTTCACGTCGGGCATGTGCATGGACAGGATCGGGGGCATTTCCACCCCGCCCTGTGCGAGCGTGGCAAAGGCGCTCTCGACCACCTCGATCGCTTGCAGGTCGAGCGAGACGCGGGCGCGCAGGTCCGCCTCGTGCAGGATGCGTATGTCGCTCATGTCTCCTCCCCCAGAATGGCGGCGTGACGCGCCGGATCGATGTTGCCGCCGGAAAGCAGCAAAACCAAGGGGCCGTTCTCGGCGCGCAGCTTGCCCGCGAGGATCGCCCCCGCGCCGACCGCCGCGGCGCCCTCGACCACCTCGCCGTCCTTTCGCGCCAGATGCCGCAGCCCGGACGCGATCTCCGCTTCGGTGAGCAGGATCAAATCGTCCATCAGGTCGCGGCACATGGCAAAGGTCAGGCGGTTGTCGAGTCCGATGCCGCCGCCGAGCGAGTCGGCCAGCGTCTCCAGTTCTTCGACCTCCACCGGGTGTCCGGCGGCAAGGCTGGCGGCCATGGCGGCCCCGCGCTCCATCGAGATGCCGACGATGCGGATGTCGGGGCGCAGCGCCTTGGCGGCGGCCGCCACCCCCGCCAGAAGCCCGCCACCCGAGAGCGGGATCGCCAGCGCGGCGGCGTCCGGGAGTTGCGAGAGGCTCTCCAGCCCCAGCGTCCCCTGCCCCGCGATCACGTCGGGATGGTCGAAGGGCGGCACCAACGCGAAACCTTCCTCGCGCTCCAGACGCCGCGCCTCCTCGAAGGCCTCGTCCTGGCTGGCCCCGATCACCCGCGCCTCGGCTCCCAATGCGTCGATGGCATCGAGCTTGTTCTGCGGCACCAGCCGGGAAACGCAGATCACCGCGGGCAGGCCAAGCTGCCGCGCCGCGTGGGCCAGCGCGCGCCCGTGGTTGCCGGTCGAGGCGGTGGTGACCCCCGCGACCTTACCGAGGCGCGCAGCGGCGTTCGAGGCACCGCGCAACTTGAAGGCGCCGGTTTCCTGATGATGCTCGCACTTCAGCCAGACCGGCCCGCCAGCCAGACCCGACAGGCTGGGCGACGGCTTCATCGGCGTGCGGCGGATCATGCCGTCGATCCGCGCCGCTGCTGCCTCGATGTCCTCCCGGGTCACCATCTTCGCACCTTGAACAACTTGCCCGGACCGTCGCCCGAGAGCCCAGCCGAGTCCAGCATCGACCAGAACGAAACCTGGTTTGAACTGAGGACCGGCTTTCCGAGCATCATTTCAAGGCGGTCGATCAGTGGCACGGCCGGCAGCGCGGTGCACGACAGGAACAGCGCCTCGGCGCGCGGGTGGTCGGCGGCACGCGCCGCCGCGATCACCGCCTCGGGCGCGAGCATCCCCATATCGCGATCGTCCGCATAATTCATCGAATGCCGTGCCACCACCTCGACCCCATGCTGGCGCAGATGCTCGGCCACGAGCCCCGTCGTTTCCGCCATATAGGGTGTCACCAGCGACACGCGCCCGATCCGCAGCGCCTCGAGCGCGCGCAGCGCGCCGCTGAGCGGCGTGGTGACGGGCGCGCGCGGCCCCACCAGCGTGACCACGCCCGCGCCGAGCACCGCGCTGGCCGAGGTGCAGCCGAAGAGGATGCCATCGAGCGCCACGCCGGGCAGGATCAAGTCTGCGGCGTCGCGCAGGCGCGGGCCGGTGCAGCGCAGGCTCTCGGGGGTTGTGGGGTTCTCGAAGGCGATGCGCGTGACGTGCAGCCGCGTGCCCGGCGGCATCAGCCGCACGGCGTCCCCCTCGATGGTCAGGTCGGTTGCCAGGGCGATCAGTCCGAAGCGCCGCAGCGCATCGCGGCGCAGCTCTTCATCGGGCATGGCTCAGATCACCAGCACCGGCGTGTCGGTCAGGCTGGTCACCTTGTGGCTGACCGAGCCGAGCATGTAGCCCTCTGACGAGCCGAGCCCGCGCGAGCCGACGACGATCAGATCGCAGCCCTTCTCCCGCGCAAAGCTGACGATGGTGCGGGCGTAGTTGCCGCCCTTGATGAAGGCCTGCACCTTCTCCGCACCCAACTCCCTGGCCTGCGCCTTGGCCTCCTCGGCGGCTTCACGCGCGACGGCGCGCATGGTGTCGTCGAGGCTGCCTCCCTCCCGGTCGCTGCCGCGCACCATGGAGAGCGAGGCCTCCAGCATCGAGTGGTGCCGGTAGACCGTCAGAACGAGGATCTCCGCACCGGTGATCTTCGCCAGTTCGGCGGCCTTGCCGATCGCCTCCCAGGCGCCGTTCGAGCCGTCGTAGGCGACGAGTATGCGCTTGAACATGCCGGCCTCCTCACTTTCCGAAGGCAAGGTCGCGCAGGAAAAGCGCGATCTGCGGGAAGAAGATCAGCATCACCGCCACCGTCAGCAGCATGAAGATGAAGGGCGGCGTGCCCTTGACCACCTCGGCATAGGGGCGCTTGAACACCGCGATGGCGGTGAAGATGTCGCAGCCGAAGGGTGGCGTGGCACTGCCGATGGCCACCTGCAGCGTGATGATCGTGCCCACCAGCACCGGATCAAGCCCGACGCTCTCGACCACCGGCGCGAAGATCGGCACGAGGATCAGGATCACCACGATCGGATCGACGAACATGCAGCCGACGAAAAAGGCGATGGAGATGGTGAAGAGCACGCCGTATTGCCCCATCTCGTCGATGCCGATGCTGCCCAGCACCTGCTGCGGGATCTGCGCGAAGCTGATCACGTAGGAAAACGCCGCCCCTGCCCCGACGAGGATGAAGACCACGGCGGTGATCAGCCCCGTCGACTTGGCCGTGGCGTAGAGCTGCTTGACGCTCATCTCGCGAAAGACGCCCATCTCGAGGATCAGCGCGTAGAGCACGCAGGCCGCCGCCGCCTCGGTGGGCGAGAAGATCCCGCCGTAGATGCCGCCGACGATGATCAACGGAAAGCCCAGCGGCCAGAGTGCCCGCCGGATCGCCCTTCCGCGCTCGGACCAGCTGGTCTTGGGCTCGGTGGGCACGTTGTGCCGCACCGCGTAGAAGTAGGAATAGATCGAAAAGAGCACGAGGATCAGCAGCCCCGGACCGATGCCGGCGATGAACAGCTCCGAGATCGAGGTGCCCGAGACCACGCCGTAGATGATCATGCCGATGGAGGGCGGGATCAGGAAGGCGATGTCCGAGGCGTTGACGATCAGCGCCAGCGCGAAGCTGTCCTTGTAGCCGGCCTTGAGCATGCGCGGGCGCAGCGGCCCGCCAACCGCGACCACCGTCGCCTGCGTCGAGCCCGAGACCGCGCCGAAGAGCGTGCAGGCCGCGGCGGTCGAGACCGCCAGCCCGCCCTTGAGGTGGCCGACGAAGGCCATCACCAGATCGATCAGCCGGTTGGCGGACTGGCCGCGGGTCATGATGTCGGCGGCAAAGATGAACATCGGCACTGCGATCAGGCTCGCGGGGCGGATGCCGCCGAGGATCTGCTGCACCATCGTGTCGAGCTGGCTGACCCCGCCGAAAAGCGCGACAAAGCCGATCAGCGATCCGGCAATCAGCGGGATCATCATCGGAAAGCCCAGCAGGAGCAGCACGATCATCGTGCCGAAGATGGCAAGGGACATGTCTCAGACCTCCTCTTCGCCGGTGTCGTCATAGCCTTCGAGCGTGCTGGTCGAGAGCCAGATGTCCTTGTGCAACAGGTTCTTGATGGCGGTCAGCGTGTATTGCAGACCGGTCAGGAAGAATCCCAGCGGCGCCCAGACGATGATCCACCAGACCGGGATTTGCAGCGCCGGCAGCAATCGCCCGCGCGAGGCCTGTGCCATCACGTAGTCGAGCGCATACCAAGCCAGCAGGAACATCGCCGCCGCGGTCACCGCCGCGATCAGCACCATCAGCGCCTTGCGCAGCTTCGGCGGCGTGGCGTCGAAGAAGGCCGACATGCGGATGTGGCGGCCATGGCGCGCGGCATAGGAGATGCCGGCGAAGGTGATCAGGATGATCAGTGCCTGGTTCAGCTCTTCCGAAAAGAACAGGCTCTGCGACAGCAGGTAGCGGCCGACCACATTGGCGATCGTGTTGAGCGCCATGAGCAGCACGCCGAGCGCCAGCAGCACCGCCTCGATACGCGCGATAGCCACGTCGATGACGCCCAGAATGCCCGGCAGTCCAGAGACATAGCCGGAATCGTCGATGTCGTCGTCCACCGCCGAGGTCTGCACTTCGGCGAGCATGTCGGGATCGATCGCGGGCGGGTTCTGTCGGTCAGTCTTCATGCCGCTGTCCTTGAGGCTGTCGGGTGAGATCCGGGATCGGCACCGGCCGCCCTTGCGCGGGCGGCCGGTCCGGCTCCGTGTCGGACCTTGTCAATCGCAGGGGGTGCGGGCGCTCAGCCCTCGGCCGCCGCCGCGAGATCGGCCTTCAGCTGCTCGAGGATCGCCTGCGCCTGGTCGCCGCCGATCTCGAGGAACTCCTGCTCAACCGAGTCCGCCGTCTCCATGAAGGGCTGGCGCTGCTCCTCGGAGAGATCGGTGATGGTCATCGAGGGTTTGGCCTCCATGATCTTCTCCAGCGACTCCTCGGTCAGACCCTTCTGGTAGTCGATGATGTAGTCGAAGGCGGCGCTGATCGCGTTGTCGATCACCGTCTGCTCCTCTTCCGAGAGCCCGTCGTAGAACTCCTTGTTGGCCATCACCGCGGTGGTGAAATTGTTGTGGCCGGTGCGGGTGATGTAGTCGGTCACCTCGTACATCTTGGTCGACTCGATGAAGAAGGCCGGGTTCTCCTGACCCTGGATGATGCCGGTCTGCAGCGAGCCGTAAACCTCGCCCCAGGGCAGCGGCGTCGGCGTCGCGCCGAAGGCCTGGTAGCTCTCGACCAGCAGCGGGTTGGTCATCACCCGAAACTTCACCTCGTCGAGATCGGCGGGCGACTCCACCGGCGCGGTGGTGGTCATCATCACCTCGCCCTCGGGGAACATGGTCAGCAGCTCGAGACCCTGATCGGCATAGAGCGGCGGGAACATCTCGTTGATCGCCTTGGAATTCTTGAAGAAGCTCGCAAGCTGCGCCTCATCCTGCGGCAGCAGGTAGGGCACAAAGAACACCTGTGCCTCGGGGATCAGCGCGCCGGTGAAGCCCGGCGACTGGTCGACGAACTGCAGGATGCCCGATTGCGCCTGCTCCATCGTGTCGGCAGATTCGCCGAGCGTGCCGAAGGGAAAGAGCTGGATCTCGTGGTCGGAATTGGCCTCGACCTCCTCCTTGAATTTCTGGGCGAACTTGCCCTGCACCTCGTCCATCGCCTCTTCGAAGGCATAGCGCCAAGTATCGGCCAGAGCGGCGCCCGAACCGAGGAGAAGCGCCGCGGCGCTGGTGGCTAGGAGTGTCTTGTAGGTCATGTCGTACCCCCTGTCGTGGGGCCCCGGCGCCAAGGGCGGCAGGGCCTGGTTTCAGGTTGCGGGTCACGGCCCGCGCGGATGCGCCCAGCCTCAAAGCCGAAAAAACTCAAGTCAATGTCTATATTAAATCATGACAATTCGGGGCGAATCGCGATCTGCCTGTCAACCCGTGGGTTGTCCGGGGGCGGGAAGCAGCGACGCGAGAATGCCCAGCGCCTGCTCCAGCTCACCCCGACCGAGCCCTCCGAGACACACCCGGATCGCGGGACGGCGGTCGGTCACCGCGAAGTTCGCCCCCGCAGCCACGGCAACGCCATTGCGCAGCGCCTGCCGCTGAAATGCCCGTTCTGCAATGCCTTCGGGCAATGGAAGCCATCGATGCAGTCCGTGGGCAAAGCCCGCGCTGCCCGGCCCCAGAAGGCGCTGCGCCATCCTGTTCCGCGCGGCCAGTTCCTTGCGGTGGGCCTGCAGGATCGTGTCGGCGACGCCGCTCTCCATCCAGTCGGCAGCGATCTCGGCGATAATTGGCGTGGCCATCCAGGAGACGGACAGATGCCTGTTAACCGTGCGCTCCGCGAGATGATCGGGCATTGCGAGGATGCCGAAGCGCAGTCCCGGGGAGAGACATTTCGTCAGCCCGGTGAAATAGAAGCTCCGGTTCGGGGCGAAACTCGCAACCGGCGGCGGGCGACGCGTCACCAAGGGCCCGAGCGGATCGCATTCGAGCACGAAGAGCCCGGCCGCCTCGGCGACCTGAGCCAGCGCCGCACGGCGGTCGCTGTCCATCACCTGCGCGTAGGGGCCGGCACCGGAGGGCAGCAGGTAGACCGCTTTCATCTGCCCGGACGCAGCAGCGGCGGCCTCGGCCAGCGCCTCGGGCAGCATGCCCCGCGCGTCGTGGGCGATCCCTTGCAGGCGCAGCCCGAGCTGTCGGGCGGCGGGCTTCAGCGTATGACTGGTCGCGGCTTCCGTGGCGATGACGTCACCGTGCCGGGCCACGGTCATCAGCGCGACGAACATCGCCGGTGTTACCCCGTTCGCCACCAGCACGCGAGCGGGTCGCGCGATCAGCCCGCACCGGGCAAGCCAGTCCGAAGCCGCAGCCCCGTAGCGCGCCAGCGTCTCCCCGGGCCGCAGTCCGAACATGGTCTCATGCGGCAGTTTCTGAGCAATGCGCTGCATCGAGCAGCGCCAGGCATCGGCGATCTGCGGCAGCTGCACCGGGCTCATCAGCGACAGGTCCAGCCGCGGACGGCTTTCCCTTTTGCGATGCCAGGGGATCTCGACGGTTTCGCGCGGGCCGGACTTGACGAAGGTGCCACGCCCGACCTCCCCCGACACCATGTCGGCGCGGATCAGTTCCTCGTAGGCCCGGCTCACCGTCTGCACCGAGATGCCGAGTTGCCAGGCCAGTTCACGATGCGCCGGCAGGCGGTCGCCGGGGCGCAGCGCCCCGTCCCCGATGGCGGCAACGATCCCCTGCGCGACGCTGCGGTAGGCGGGACGGGTGATATCCTCGGGAATGAGCGGCCAATGCGACATGCCTGGCAGGGTCGAGCACGATCGGCGGCTTGTCCAGATTGACAACTCGGGTTTTTCGCCGGAACAAGCAGGACATGGACTCCACCCGCCTCGATACCAGGGACATTGCGATCCTCGCCACGCTGAGCCGTGAGGGGCGCATTGCCAAGACCGAGCTCGCTGCGCGCGTGAACCTTTCGCCGACCCCCTGCTGGGAGCGGATGAAGCGGCTCGAGAAGGCCGGGCTCATCACCGGCTATCGCGCCGAGATCGACCTCGCCGCTCTGGGTCCGCACGTGCAGGTCTTCGTCACGCTCGAACTCGACAGCCACCGCGCCGAAAGCTTCCAGATCTTCGAGCGCACCGTCGCCCGCATGGACGAGATCACCGGGTGCTGGGCGATCGGTGGCGGCTATGACTACCTGATGCAGGTGGTCACGACCGACGTCGCCGCTTTCCAGGAGCTGATGGACGGGCTTCTGGAAAGCCGCGCCGGAGTGCGCCGCTACTACAGCTACATCGTCACCAAGCCGGTCAAGAGCGACCCGCCGGCGCTGGGGCTGCTGCGCGGTTAGCGGCACTTGCGGCCGGGCAGAGAGTTCCTCTCCGCCGCGCCGCCCCGGCAGAGGAATTTTCTGCCGTCGGCCCGAAGTCCCGGAGATCTCTCTGCCCGCATTCCCTCATGCTTGGGGCATCCAAGGAGGTGCGCAGGCATGAGCGATCTTTCGAACAAACCGACGTTTGGACTGTCCGACCCGGAGCTGCTGCCGGGTGGGGGTGATTTTGCCGGGGACGGCCGTCTCGCGGTGCGCGACCCGGCCAGCGGCGCGCTGATCGCGCAGGTCGCGATCAGCGATGCCCATGGCGCGCGGGCCGCGGTCGATGCCGCGGATACGGCCTTCGAAGGCTGGGCCACCACCCTGCCGCAGGACCGCGCCGCGATCCTGCACCGCTGGCACGCGCTGATCGTGGACGCCAAGGAAGATCTGGCGCGCATCATGGTCGCCGAGCAGGGCAAGCCGATCAGCGAGGCCCGCGGCGAGATCGACTACGCCGCCAGCTTCGTGCAGTTCTACGCCGAAGAGGCACTGCGCCCGAACATCGAGGGCGTTACCAGCCACCTGCCCGACGCCGAGATGGAGCTCTGGCGCGAGCCGGTGGGTGTTGCGGCGCTGATCACCCCGTGGAACTTCCCCTCGGCGATGATCACCCGCAAGGCCGCCGCCGCGCTCGCTGCCGGCTGCACCGTGGTGATCCACCCCTCGGCCGAGACCCCGCTGTCGGCGCTGGCGCTGGCCGTGCTCGCGCAGCGCGCCGGCTTCCCGCAGGGCGTGGTCAACACCGTGGTCGGCGATGCCGCCGCCATCGTCGGCGAATGGACCTCGGACAAGCGCGTCCGCGCGCTGTCGTTCACCGGCTCGACCGAAGTGGGCCGCCTGCTCTACCGCCAGTCGGCCGACTCTGTGAAGCGCCTCGTGATGGAGCTCGGCGGCCATGCCCCCTTCATCGTCTTCAAGGGCGCCGACATCGACCGGGCGGTGACCGAGGCGATCAAGGCCAAGTTCGCCACCTCGGGTCAGGACTGCCTTGGCGCCAACCGCTTCTACATCCAGCGGCCCGTCTATGAGGAGTTCTGCGCCAAGTTCGCCAAGGCCGTCGAGGTGCTGAGCCTTGGCCACGGCATGGACGACCCGGACATCGGCCCGCTGATCCACGAGCGCGCCATCGATAAGCAGCAGGCGCATGTGGACGATGCGGTGGCCAAGGGCGCCAGGCTGCTCACCGGCGGCTCGGTCGACGCCGGGCTCGGCAAGCTCTTCTACAGGCCCACGGTGCTGGCCGATGTGCCCGACGAGGCCGCCATCATGTCCGAAGAGACCTTCGGGCCGGTCGCACCGCTGACCGTCTTCGACGATGAGGAGGAGGTGATCGCCCGCGCCAATGCCACCGAGTACGGGCTGGTCGCCTATGTCCACAGCCTCGATCCGCGGCGCATCTACCGGCTCACCCGGGCGCTGCAATTCGGCATGGTCGCGGTCAACCGCACCAAGGTCACCGGCGCGCCGATCCCCTTCGGCGGCACCAAGCAATCCGGGCTCGGCCGCGAGGGCGCCCGTCAGGGCCTCGAGGCCTTCACCGACATCAAATACGTCTGCCGCGACTGGGGCTGAGACCCGCGCGCAGACCAGACAGGACACCAAAGGAGACGACATGCTGACCAACGACCAACTCGCCAAGTGGGACCGCGAGAACTTTTTCCACCCCTCGACCAACCTCGGCCAGTTCGCCCGCGGCGAGGGCGCGCAGCGCATCGTCACCGGCGGCAGTGGCGTGCACATCACCGACCGTGACGGCAACCGACTGCTCGACGGCTTCGCAGGGCTCTACTGCGTCAACGTCGGCTACGGCCGCACCGAGATCTCCGAGGCCATCGCCAAGCAGGCACATGAACTGGCCTATTACCACGCCTACGCGGGGCATGGGTCGGAAGCCTCGATCACCCTGTCGAAGATGGTCATGGATCGCGCGCCGAAGAACATGGCGCGGGTCTACTTCGGCCTCGGCGGCTCGGACGCCAACGAGACCAACATCAAGCTCATCTGGTACTACAACAACATCCTCGGCCGCCCCGAGAAGAAGAAGATCATCTCGCGCTGGCGCGGCTACCACGGCTCGGGCCTGATGACCGGCTCGCTGACCGGGCTGGAGCTGTTCCACAAGAAGTTCGACCTGCCGCTTGCGCAGGTGATCCACACCGAGGCGCCCTATTACTTCCGCCGCCCCGACCTGAACATGTCCGAGGCCCAGTTCACCGCGCATTGCGTTGCCGAGCTGGAGGCGCTGATCGAGCGCGAGGGCGCTGACACCATCGCCGCCTTCATCGGCGAACCCGTTCTGGGCACCGGCGGCATCGTGCCCCCGCCCGAGGGTTACTGGCCGGCGATCCAGAAGGTGCTCGACAAGCACGACATCCTGCTCGTCGTCGACGAGGTGGTGACCGGCTTCGGGCGGCTTGGCTCGATGTTCGGCTCGGACCACTACGGCGTGAAGCCCGACCTCATCACCTCGGCCAAGGGGCTGACCTCGGCCTACGCACCGCTGTCGGCCTCGATCGTCGGCCAGCGCATGTGGGACGTGCTGTGCCAGGGCACCGACGAATACGGTGTGCTGGGCCATGGCTGGACCTATTCCGCCCACCCCATCGGCGCGGCGGCGGGCATCGCCAACCTCGAGCTGATCGACAAGCTGGGGCTGGTCGAGAACGCGGCAAGCACCGGCGCCTACCTGGTGAACACCATGCGCGAGGCGCTGGGAGATCACCCGAACGTCGGCGAAGTGCGCGGTGAAGGCATGCTCTGCGCGGTGGAACTGGTCGCCGAGCGCGACGGGCGCGAATTCTTCGACGCCTCCGAGGGCAAGGGCGCTAAGGTCGTCGCCGCGATGCTCGAGCGCGGCGTGATCGCGCGCGCCATGCCGCAGGGCGATATCCTCGGCTTCGCGCCGCCGCTCTGCCTGACCACGGAGGAAGCGGACAAGATCGTCTCGGTCACCAAGGATGCGGTCGCGGCCGTTCTGGGCTGACGCAGCGTGCAGAAGGGCCGGCCTGACCTCTGGACAGCGCCGGCCCGACATCGGCGCGCCCGATGCGCCCGGGACACGGTGGGGACTTTCTTGGCGGGCGTGTCCCGCCCCGAGCCCGGCCGTGCGCCCGCTGAAGCGTTCGGCGCGCAAGAACTGGGCGCTCCGCGGGGCGATCAGGGCCGGCCTCCCCGGGGGCGCTGTGCCACAGCCCAACGGGGACACCGCGTCTATTGCAAGGTGTCATTCCTTGGGCGCAGCGAAGGATTTCTGGGGAGTTCGAGTGGTGACCGCGACGCCGACGTCCAGCGGCTGGACCCGCTTGCGCAGATAAACCCACATCATCGACATGGCGGCGATCGAGAAATAGCCATCCACGGCGTAGTGGTAGCCGCTCCAGATCGACAGCAGCAAAATTGCCCCGCAGAAAAGCGCTGCCGGCAAGGCGAGGATCGCGGAGCGCTCACCGCAGTAAATCGCGACAACCGTGGCGACCGAAACATGTACCGAAGCGAAGGCGGAAATTCCGGTTCCGAAGCTCTGCCGGCCTGCGGAATACGCCTCCCACAGGTAGTCCTGCAGCGCGCCCATTGTGGAGGTCTCGACGCCGGCAAAGCGCAGCGTCCAGGTCAGCATTGCAAAGCGATTGCTGTCGTAGAGACGGTCATAGAACACTGGCCCCACCGACATCCCGCCCAGCGCCACGAGATTGCCTATGACGATCCAGCTTGCACAATAGAGGACGAGGTAGCGCTTCACCCGCGTCTGGTCCTCGTCGAGGGCCACGAGGATGACCGGAAACAGGAATGCCGCGATGAGCCAGGGCCCGTGATAGAGGGGCGTAAGGATCAGCATGACGTCCGGGCCAAAGATGCGATTGATCACCGCCCAGGGGTCCGAATTGCCGTGCAACCATGCGTCGATGCGCGCCAGATAGGGGTCGGCGTAGTAAGGAACGATGGCAGGCATCGTCGTCTTGAAAAGCGTGAAACCCAGATGCAGCGCAAGAACGGCCGCAAAGACCAGCGCGACATTGGCGCAGGCCCTTTTGCTGCTGTGCCCGCGGCGCATCTCGGCGCGCATCGCCCAGATCGAGATCAGAGCCGCGACGACGCCAACATACCATAGGGAAACATCGAGGTCCCCCGTCACTGTGTCGAGCACGTCGGCGACAACCCGGTCGCGAAACCCAACGGCCAGCAGAAAAGAGAACACCGCGTAGGCCATGCCGAAGGTGAAAAACGCAAGGGTGGGGATCATCACCTGGCTCCTTCTCTGCTCGCTGCGCATATCGACATGGCGGTCCGAAATAAGGGTCTCAACTTCAGTCATCTAGGCGCCATGCGCCCGTCGGAAAGGTTCGTCGCGATACAAGCGGCTCGGCTATCGATCCAGCCCACGGCGAGACGTGGAGCCAGACCGCCCCCGGGATTTGCCCGCTCAAGCCGGGGTATCTGTCCAACACATCTACCTATGACCAACCGAGCCGCGGTCGTCCGTAAAGGCGCGGCCTTCAGAGACGCGGGTTTGGGTGTAATCCTCGGGCAGGCCGTCGAGGGCGTCAAGCGGAGCCGGGGCAGCCGCAAGCAGCACGTTGCCGCGTCCCCGCGCGCTTGTCGGGCCACGTACCGCCTCCACATGAGGGTAGAGCCCGCGCAGGATGGCATGAACCCCGCGCGAGAGTGGTCCGTCGGGCCGGTCGATCAGGTTCACGTAGACCGGCCCGTCCACGATGCTGCGCAGGCGTTCAAAGGTCTCGCGGGTCACCAGGTGGGCCGGGACCGACCCCGAGGAGAAGGCATCCATCACCGCGGCATCGAAGCGGTGTTCCGTCTCGTTCAGATAGACACGGCCATCTGCGTGAACGAGGCCGAGGCGATGAGACCCGCTTTCCGCGCTGATGGCTGCGTCATATCCGGTCCGCCTGATTGCTTCGCCGGCCCGCGGCAGGTGATCGCGTACGACCTGCGTGACAAGGGGATCGATCTCCACCGCCACGGCCCGCGCCTTCGGCCGTGACGCCAGAAGCTCCGTCGGCAGTGTGTAGCCCCCGCCCCCGACAAAGAGCACCGAAGGTGCCGGGCCGAGATCGCGATCCAGCCGGTCCCAGAGCCACTGCGTATAGGGAAGCGCCAGCTCGCCCGGCTCTGCGGTCGACGACAGCCGTTCGGCGGCCTGAATGGTGCCATCCGAGACCAGCATGACCTCGGGCCCGCGTTTCACGACATCGAGGCAGGACAATCCGGACTCGTAGCGGCAGGCCGGGGCCCCCGCCAGCCCCGCGAGCGCGACGAAGCCGATAGCCGAGATGCAGACGGCGGTGTTGGGCCCGACTGCCCCCGAGGGGCGACCCCGCGCGAAGGGCAGGCACAGCAGCGCCGCGGCGGCGCAGGCCGCGAAGGTGGCCGTCGAGCCGATGAGCGGAAGCGTCACGAAACCGGCAAGCACGGCGCCGAAAATCGCCCCCACCGACCCCGCTGCCAGAACGATCCCCAGAGACGAGCCTTCGCGCCCCGGCCGCGCCTCGATTGCAAGCTTTGCCAGCAGCGGCGAGGGCAGCGTGACGAAGACCGAGGCCGGGAAGAAGACGAGGATCACGGTGATCATCATCCCGCCGGTGCCGCGCGCCCCCCAGGAATGAAAAAGCCCGAGCAGGGTCGGCGAGACCGCCATGAGCACCGCCGTCGCCACCAGCGCGCTCCGGACATTGCCGAGCGCGACCATGCGTGGGCGTTCGGCGACAAAGCCCCCGAGGGCGCTGCCGAGTGAAAATCCCCCGAGAACCGTTGCGATGACGCTGGTCCAGGTCAGCAGCGAGGTGCCGAAAAAGGGCGCAAGCACGCGGCCCGCGGCGATCTCGTATGTCAGCCCGACCGCGGACAGAACGAGGATCAGAACGATCGTGACCGAAAACCGAATGGTGACCTCCTTCGGCGTGATGCGGCATGATGAAGACCGCCCGCCTCCTCTGACAATTTCCAGATCGCCCGAACGGCGCGGACGAGAACTGCAGCGGGGCCGAAAGGATCAGCCCCGAAACAAGAAGGTAGAGAGGGCTTTCCCGAAATCACCTGCCTCGGTGCCGAAACGACAGCGAATTGCCGAAATGGCTCGGCGCTGCAGGGCCCGGTCAAAAGGCTGGCTCGGCGCGATGCCAAGCTGTCAGGACAGGTGCGATGCCCACCGATACCGGCCTGCCGCAGGCCGCCCGGCTGGCGTCGCGGCTGCGATCGGCGATAGGGCGCTGATCACCGGCGGGCCGCTCGCAGTGGTGGCGCTTCTTCGATACCGCTGCCTTGGTGCAAGTCGGCGCGCCGGCCTCGCCGGTGCCGCCTCGAGCAGCGTCACGTCACCAACCGAATGAAAATAGATGAAACCACTGGACCTCATTGTCGTCTCGACCTTCTGCGTTTCCCTTCTGGCCCTCGTCATCCTGTCCTTCTTCGAGCCCGGCTACGGGCTTCCCGGCATCGCCCTGCTGTTGCTGGTCTTCGGGGTGCTGGTGCTGCTGATCAGACGCGCCAACCGTCCGACGTCGGCAAGCATCGCCGCGATGCGGATCAAGCGCTGACGCAATTCTGGCGCAGGGCGTCCCTCCCCCGAGGGCGCTCGCCCGGGCCGGCGGTATGACCATTTCGGACACTCGCGCCGCACTGCGGAACCGCCAGGACAGGTGTCTCAACCGTACGGCTTCGGCTCGGTGCTGCACGTGCGGGTTCATCACTGCGGGCTGCGACTCCGTCGGCTGCCTTCCTGTCTCGGCGGGTCTGGTCGGGGGGATCATCGCGGATTGAACAACTCAGGGAATCCAGGCAGGAATTTGATACGCGGAAAAGTTGCGCTATCTTACTTACGCTGCGGAAGGTTTTCGCGAGCCCCTCCGAGAACTCGATGCAGGTCAGAGAGTCACGAACTCAGGGAGGAGACAATGACTCATCGTCCATCCGGTGCCCTTGCGGGCACAGTTGTTCCGCTTGTGGTCGGCTCATTCATATTCGCGCAGCCGGCGCTGGCGCAAACCGGCACCAACACCACCAGCCTGCAACACGAAGTCGTCCTCGACGGGTTGGAAAACCCCTGGGACATGGCGTTCCTCGACGATGGCACCATGTTCTTCACCGAGAAATGCAAAGGCCTGTCGGTGCTCATGCCTTCGGGAGAGGTGAACGCCCTGCTCGGCATGGGCGGCAGCGAGGGCTACCCGTCGACCGAGGACGACCTGTTCTGCGAAGGTCAGGCCGGGATGATGGGCGTCGCCATCGATCCCGCCTTCGCCGAGAACCGGCGCATCTACGTCTACTCGACGTCGAACATGTCGGACCCGCACACCAATCGGCTCATGCGTCTGGTCGTCGGCGATGACTTCACCTCGGTCTCGGACCGGACCGACATCGTCGAGGATGTACCCTACAAGATGGCGGCGAGTGACCACCCCTTCGGCGGGCCGGGCGCGCACAACGGCGGGCGCGTCCGCTTCCATCCCGAAAGCGGCCTGCTGTTCCTGACCACCGGCGACAACCACAACTCGGAAATCCCGCAGAGTCCGACGATCATGGGCAGCAAGGTGCTGCGCATGGACACCGATGGCAACGCGGCCCCGGACAATGCCCCGCCCGAAGGGTTCGACATGCGAACCTACACCTACGGGCACCGCAACGTGCAGGGCCTCGCCTTCCACCCCGAGACCAATACGCCGATCGTGGCGGAGCACGGACCGTGGCATTCGGACGAAATCACCGTGCTGGAGAATGGCGGCAACGGCGGCTGGGACCCGCGCCCCAACATGGCCGGGCGCAGCGATTGCCCCGGGAACTACTGCGGCTACATGCCGAACCAGAACGAGGGCATGAACCGTTTCGAGCGGGCGGCCTTCATGCCGATGACCGACTTCGAGACCTATCCCGACGCCATGCCGCCGATCTGGAACAACAACGGCTGGTCGCAGGGCACCTCCTCGGCCGCCTTCCTGACCGGCGAGCAATGGGGAGACTGGGACGGCGCGCTGGTGGTCGGCATCATGGGCATCGGCTTCGGCGGCACCCCGATCGGCCAGCGCATCGATGTGATCCAGCTCGACAACAGCGACGGCATCTCGGTGCTGGACGTGACGGAGATGACCCTGCCGATGGAGGCCGGACGTTTCCGCTCGCTGGTGCAGGGGCCGGACGGCAGCCTCTACGCCGCGGTTGACGAGGGCACGATCCACAAGCTCACGCCCGGCATGTAACCTGACCCGGCTCCGGTCACGCCCCCTCCCGGGGCGTGGCCCCGATCCCCGGCGCCCGCAGCAAGGGCCGCGTCAGCGATCGTACATCGGGCCGAAAACAAACGCGCCGTCAAGCTCGTAGCGCTGATCATCCACACGGAGGATGAGCCGGTCTCCGTCCCGCTGCCAATCGATATCGGTCCCGACACCCGACATGGTGGCATTGGCAGAAACGAAGCCCCCATCCGAGAACTTCAGAATCCGCGAAAAGCCATTGGGAAAATCGACCCGAACCGCGGCTGTTCCCGCGCCGCTGCGGGCGACCCGGGCGTCGCACGCTTCCAGGGGCTGACCGATATCCTGGGCGCAGAGCACGGCTCCGGCGTCATCGAATTCATTCCGCCGCGCCCGCGCAACCGCCTCGTTCAGCCGCTCCGATGCAAGGGTGCCCGCCCCGTCACTGTCGGCCAGCACGCCACCGGCCTGACCGAGGAGTGCTGCGCAAATCGCCACTGCAAAGGCGTCCGGTCGCGTGGCATGCCGCCCTTTGAGAGGATCGTCCCCCAGCCGCCGAGAGCGCTCGGCGCTACTCCAGCTCGGTGGTGATATAGGCCACGACATTCTCGATGTCCGCGTCGCTCAACTTGCCTGCAATCGGATACATCAATGCAGAGTTCGGGCCCACGGGTTGCTTGGCGCGGTAGGCCGTGAGGCGCTCGGAGAGATACTCGGGCCCCTGGCCGATGAGCTTGGGAAAGCTCGCCATGCCCTTGGCGGTCGGCCCGTGGCAGTTCTTGCACACTGACTGGTACACGGACTCCCCGGCGGCGCTGTCCTGGGCCGCGGCGAAAGGCGCTGTCATAAGCCCCGCCGCCGCGAGGCTTGCGATTCGAAGTGTGTTCATGATGTCCTCCCTGCCTGAGAAGATATCTCCGCCCCGAGGCGAAACAAGCGAGCACCGGGGGTCATGCGCGAAGGGGACAGTGCCCTGCGGTCGCCATTGCAGCACATCCGGCCTGCAGGAAAGGCCTCCGGTGCGTGAAATTCTCTGAAGACTCCCCCGGACCACCGGGCGTCGTTTCGCTGTCGCGAAAGAGGCGCGCAAGCGAAGGTCTGGCGCCGACGCGATTCAATCGACGCAAAAGGGCGCATCGAGGGCAGCCATCCGCACCTTGCTGGCGGTGGTGCCGGGCGCCGCTTGCGACCGGGGTCCGATCGGGCCTGCCGCCCATGCCGGTTTCGGCGCGCACGGGGACGTCGCGAATTTTCCGGTCATGCAACCTGCAGCGCCTGCGGTCTTTCTGGACCCTCCCGGGCATCACGACGTCAGTAGCGATGCGGCCCCTTGCACAAGACGTCGCCCACCACCAGATCGACGCGGGCAAGCGACCCGATCGCCGCGAAGGCCCCTGACCCGTGCCTAACCGGCGGTGAAGCCCAGCCCCTCGATCCGGGAGGCCGCAAGCCTGTCCTCGTCCCAATCGATCCCGAGACCGGGGCTGTCGCTCGGGTAGGCCCGGCCGTTCTCCATCCGCATGGGCGCCTTGGTCAGGTCATCCAGCTGCGGGATGTATTCCAGCCACGGGGCATTCGTGATCGCGCAGACGAGGCTTACGTGCAGCTCCATCAGGAAGTGCGGACAGACCGGCACATTGTGCGCCTCGGCCATGTGGGCCACCTTCATCCAAGGCGTGATCCCTCCGATGCGAGCGACGTCCACTTGCACGACGCTTGCCGCGTTTCCGACGAGGTAGTCCTTGAACTGGCTGAGCGAATACATGCTCTCGCCCACGGCGACCGGCACGGATGTGCGCGCCGACAGGACCGCGTGGGAGGCGACGTCGTCTGCCGGCATCGGCTCTTCGAACCAGGCGATGTCGAGCGGCTCCAGCACCTTCGCGCGCCGGGTCGCCTCGGCGAGATTGAAGGACTGGTTGGCATCCACCATGATCTCGAACGCGGGGCCCACCGCCTCGCGGACCGCCGCGAGCCGCTCCCGGTCCTCGCTCAGGTGCGGGCGCCCGATCTTGACCTTGCTGCCCGCAAACCCGGCGGCCTGCGCCGAAAGCGCATCGGCGACAAGATCGCCGGTCTCGATATGCAGCCAGCCGCCTTCGGTCGTGTACATCGGAACGCTGTCTTTCGCCCCTCCCAGCATGCGCCAAAGCGGCAGCCCCGCCCGCTTGCAGCGCAGGTCCCAAAGCGCCGTGTCCACGGCCGCCAGCGCAAGCGACGTGATCGCCCCGACGCTGGTCGCATGGGTTGAAAACAGCAGGTCGCGCCAGATGCGCTCGATCGCCTCGGCCTCCTGCCCGATCAGCCGGGGTACCAGTGTCTCGCGCAGGAGCGACATGATGGCGGGACCGCCCTGCCCGATCGTGTAGGAATAGCCGAGCCCAGTTGCGCCGTCGGCATCCGTGATCCGGACGAAGGGCGTTTCCTGGCTCATGAAGCTCTGGATCGCGTCGGTGCGCTTCACCTTGGGAAGCAGGTTCGCCATGAATATCTCGACGCGCTCGATCTTGGCCATCAGTCCCTCGGGGTTGCGACTTGGATGCCGAGATGTTGCAGCTCGCTGGCACATTTGGTCAAGATATTGCTCAAGCGGCGTCTCGATCACCTAGATGGTTCCGATTGTCGGCGCCCAAAAGGGGACGACTGCAACCCATCTTGCGTGCCCTAGCAGGGTCCGCTGTCGTGCGGGATCACACCAGAAGATCGGCGGACGAAGGTGCCGGAATGAGCCCCCAATAGTCGCCGTCCTGGAACCACGCGAACGCGCTCAGCGCAGCTTCAACCTGACCGCGCCCATCAATAGCAACCACGGATTCAATGCTCGAGATGGATATGCCCAGGCTCGAAAGGACCGACGTCGCTCCAAGCGTCTCAAAGGCGTCGAACGTGGTCTCATCGAGAACCACGTAGAGCGTGTCCGTGCCCGATCCGCCCTGCAAGACGTCCTGCGACAGGCTCGCCTCCCCCTCGAGCGTGTTCTGGACAAAAATGAAGACGTCATCCCCGGCCCCGCCCCTGACAAGATCATCCCCCAGCCCATCGATCAGGACATCGTCTCCCGAGCCGCCCAGAACCGTATCGTCGCCACTGCCGCCGTCGAGAATGTCTGCGCCCCTCTCGCCGCGCAGAAGGTCGTCGCCCGATCCGCCGGACACGATGTCATCGCCGGGACCTGCGAAGACCCGGTCATCCCCCGAACCTCCGAAGACCACGTCATCGCCCGCCAGCGCGAGAACCGTGTCATTGCCGCCCATCGCAAAGACGGCATTGTCACCGCTGGTCTGGAAGTTGAGCGTACCGAAGTCGCTCAGCGCGGACGTGCTGCCACCCGCCATCACGAAGGCGGCATAGGCCCCCCAGGCCTGGTGCACGGCTTCGGCGGGATGGATCGGGTCCCAGAATCCCACCTGATCGCTGTCGAAGGGCGCACCGTCGATGAGGAACTCGGAGCGGTCGGCGACAATGCCGAACCCGCCGGGGTCTTCGGTGATGGCGCTGGCCACGGCGGCATAGTCGATCACCTCGACCGCGATCCCCTCCCCGCGCAACTGCACGGCGCGCGCAGCCAGAAGCTCGTTGTAGAGGCCGACCGCCAGGTCAGACAGATCAGACGTCAGATCGTCGAGCGCGTCGCTGCCCGGAAAGAACGAGCCGACCGGAAGCGTTCCGAAATAGACCGTCGTGACACCCGCAGAATGCAGGCCACGCGCAGCCGCTTCCAGCATGTCGAGCAGCTCTCCTATGACCTCGCCCGTCGCGACGATCACGTCCAGCGCGCCGCTGCCTGGCTGATCCAGGGCCTCTCCGACGGCATCGGAAAAATCATTCGCACCGATGAAGAGCACGGCACTGGCATCGGGCGCCAACGTCCCTGCCGGCAGAGCGGCAAAGCGTGCCAGCTGCGCGCCGAGATTGGAGTCATAGCCCGTGCCCGGTCCAAAGGGCTCTTGCGTCCCCAGCGCTCGCGCGCCGGCATTTGCGAAATTCAGGATCGTGTCGCCGCTCACGTCACCGGTATAGATGGCGTGGGTGAATTCATTCGTGACGGCCTGTTCGGGTCCGAACCCGAGGGCCTGCGTTTCGACCAGTGCCTGCTGCGTGGCCAGTTGCCGCGCCTGCAGCTCGGCCTGGGCTATTTCCTCCGGCGAAGGGTCGGGACCCAGCGCGGCGATGAGCCCCGGGAGTATCTGCGCCACCAATGACTGCACCAGCGCTTCGAATACGACACCGACATCTGTGAGACTGTCACCGAAATAAATGATCTGACTGCCGGAGGTGGGCATGGGGAATTCCTCTGCTGAAAATGCGACGCCGTGCGAAATCTCTTCCCCAGTCTAGCACATCCTTGGCGCCAATCGGCTCCGAGATGATGGGGCGACCGGACGGCGACCGTCTCGGCTTTCAGCTCCATGCCTCTGCAGCCAGCAGGATCGGGACAGATCGCCAGTGACCTCCCCGAGCAAATGGATGCGCCGCGCGCGCACCTCGGAACGTAGAAGGGACAGCAATGCCGTTTTTCTGAATCTGTCCGGAGGAATTGCGCAAACGGGATCGCCATCGCGTCGCGCAACACGCTCGGCACCGGCAGTCAGATCAACAAAAGACCACCTGCGCTCTCTTGGCATTCCTAGCTGATCGCCTTCCGGAAGCCTCTCTCCTGTACACGGAGCATCTCTTCGGCGCGCTCGCATTCGGGCGTGCCGGGCGCGCGTCGGTGTTCAAAGCACGCAAGCATCAGTTCAATCTCATCAGCGGTCGAGCACACTTCGTCTTCGCCGGCTTACAAGTTGTCTCTTCGTCACTCATCTTGCCCTGGTACGTCAGGACATCAGTCATGGCTCAGGCGCTCGCTAGCCGAGATCGGAGCATCCTCGGAGAGCCCCGAATTCTTCCCGATACCAGCAAGGGACGATCCCTTATCTGCGTGTACCGAGGCCAAGCGTGTCGGCGCGGAACGCGCCATTCTTGATTACCAGAAGCTGGACACTGGAGGGCCTGAGCCAGCCCATTGAAGTGGTCCACGCGCGAAGCCTGAAATCCGATAGGATTTCGGCGAACAGGAGGACTACGGAATGGCTGGAAAGCGCGAGTAGCCGGAAGACATTGCCACCAAGCTGTATCGGCGCAGGAAAACCATCCACTGACTCTCCCTAGTGCCAGGCCGGGCGGGCGGAGATCGAGAAGCGCTCCGCGACCTGCTTGTCGGACAGGAAGCGGTTTCCGCGCGAATTCTACGGAACCGCATGCGTGTTGGGCGACACGCAGTCGCTGGCACCCTGCCGCGGCCCGCTCACAGAGCACGGACTGCCGCCCGGAGCTGCCGTCACGGAAATCACTTCGTCGGTTGAGCCTTGATGCCTGACCTTGCCCTCACACGCATCATCGTACGGAAACAGATCGAGCTGGTTTGCTTTCTCAGAGGTCACACGACCACCCTTGTCAAAGGGTAGCTCGGCAACATCCTGCACCAGCAGCTACGGATTATTTGGATGGAAAACTCACGACCTTCGCAAGTGTTCTCCATATGTTTCTACATGCATCAGGATACGTTTGATCCGCAAGCGAAATTTACCCGGCTTTACCGTGTGGGGCTGAGTGTGGGTGAGCCAGCCCCTTTGAAGTGGTCCACCCACGAAGCCGGAAATCCGATAGGATTTCGGCGAACAGGAGGACTACGGAATGGCTGGAAAGCGAGAGAAGCCGGAAGACATTGTCACCAAGCTGCGTCAGGTCGAGGTGCTGCACGGCCAGGGCCTGTCGATGGCCGATGCGGTGCGGCAGATCGGGATATCGCAGCATACGTTCTACCGGTGGCGGAAGCAGTATGGCGGGATGAACCGGGCGCAACTGTCGCGGCTCAAGGAGCTCGAGAAAGAGAACCTGAGGCTGCGGCGGGCGGTGTCCGACCTGACGCTCGAGAAGCTGATCCTGACCGAGGCTGCACGGGGAAACTTCTAAGCCCTTCGCGCCGCCGCAAGTGCGTGGAGCATGTGCGCGAGACACTCGGCATGTCCGAACGCCGCGCCTGCCGGGTGCTCGGCCAGCACCGCTCCACACAGCGCAAGCCGCCCCAGGGCCGGGAAGATGAGGCGCGGCTGACCGCCGACGTCATCGAGTTGGCCCGGGAGTATGGCCGCTACGGCTACCGCCGGATCGCCGTGCTGCTGCGCCGGGCCGGCTGGCAGGTGAACCACAAGCGGGTGGCGCGCATTTGGCGGCGCGAAGGGCTCAAGGTCCCACACAAGCAGAAGAAACGCGGTCGGCTCTGGCTGAACGACGGCTCCTGCGTGCGGCTGAAGCCTGAACATCCCAACCACGTCTGGTCCTACGACTTCGTTCAGGACCGGACCAGCGACGGCCGGGCTTACCGGACGCTCAACATCCTCGATGAATATACGCGGGAGGCGCTGATGATCCGTGTCGACAGGCGACTGAACTCCACCGATGTCCTGGACGCCCTGACGGACCTGTTCATCCAGCGCGGCCCGCCGCGGTTTATCCGGTCTGACAATGGTCCCGAGTTCATAGCGCAGAAGGTCCGCGACTGGATCGAGCTGGTGGGGTCAAAGACCGCCTACATCGAGCCAGGGTCACCTTGGGAGAACGGCTATTGCGAAAGCTTCAATGCGCGCTTCCGGGATGAGCTACTAAATGGCGAGATTTACTACTCGTTGAGGGAGGCGCAAATCCTCATCGAAAGATGGCGAAAACACTACAACATGGACCGGCCACATAGCGCTCTTGGATATCGGGCGCCCGCGCCAGAGGTCTTCATCCCCATGGATCGAAGCCCGACCATGCATTAGGCTCAGGACCCATTGATTGTGCCAGAGGGGCATGATTCACCGTGCGAAAACAGAGCGGTGATATGTCTGATCTCTTCTGGCTGAGCGATGC
>NZ_FOZW01000012.1 GCF_900116195.1 Alloyangia pacifica | reverse complement strand
CGAGCCAGGCCATCAATGACCGCCTCGTGCCCTCGGTGATCTCGAAGCGCACTGGCTGTCGAGTCTTCTGCTGCACGACCGATACGCGCTCCTTGATCGAACCGGCAGAAAGCACGTCCGCCACTTTCAGGCACACGAGGTCGCAGCCGCGTAACTTGCTGTCGATCGCTAGGTTGAAGAGGGCGAGGTCGCGGATCTTCGCTGCGATTTCCAAACGGACACGGATGGCCCAGACGTGTCGAGGTAATAGGGGCCGCTTTTGACCGATAATGCGGCCACGGTTCCAGGCGGGTTTGGTGGGGCGAACGGCGGGTAGGTTCTCATTTCCCATGGTGAAGGTTTCCCTCCACCGCGCCCAGCCCCATCTCCGACCCGTTGCCGGCGGCGGAATGCTACCATGGAGGTCCAGCACTGCGATGCTGCACGGCGGCGCCGAGGCCGATTCGTAGGTGCTGGGCCACGGCCCCGCTGCGAGTGCATTCGGCTGGTCCCAGCCCCTAGCTGCCGGTCGTGGCCAGCGCGGCATAGCGCCAACCTCCGATACGATGGGCGGAAACCGGAAATTCGCTGCGAATGCGAGAAGGCGGATACCGACTGAAGTAAGCTGCCGCTCGTGGTGGAGTAAACAGGAGTGCAGCGATTGACCGTCATGCAGGTGGTAGGCGAGGCGCTTTAGCCTGTATGTCCTGAGAATCGGCGACTATATTCCAGTCCGCGATAGAACGGAGGCCCAAGGCATGTGCGCACAAGAAGCGGAAAGCGAGGAGCGACAGCCTACACCCGGCATCGACTACGTCATCACGCGGGAGCAGCTTGACCTTGTGGACGTGAACCGGACGCTTGCAGCGGTTACTAGCGTCGAGTGTCGTGATGTTAATCGGTGCTTGGTTGCCCTTGATGGTGAGCGCCCAGAAGAACATTTGGCTGCCATCAGATTGTTGTCTGGTTTGACCAGCTATCATTTCGTCCCGGACCATCCGACTGAACCATTCAAGCCAATGTGGACAACGGGCGATCGCCGCTCGCTTGTGCCAACAGACCTCCTGCAAGAGCAGATCGACGTAATCGCGGAGTTCGCGCCAACTGTTGCCCACTTGGGGTTGCGTGCACGACTATGCGATGTTTCGTGGTTCATGCAGAGAAGGCGCCGCGAGATGGCAGAACTCGCAATTGCCGCTTATTGCGATCTGGTCGAGGCGGTGCGCGCAGGTAAAGCGACCTTCTCTTTTGAGAAAATCTCGGCTTGGGGCATTGGAGCAAAAAATGCCTTGGTACGAGCAGCGCGCATTTCGCACGCTACACGCTGGGAGTTACCTATTTCTCAACGCCTCCGTGACCTATTAGCTGAGCTGGTCGCTACTGCGTATCATGATGGACGTGATGATGATTTTTGGCGCATCGCGGAAGTAGACCTAGACCACGGGATCACGCCGCCCACGGAAGTGGCCACTATGGCAGAAGCCCTCGTCGACGGCGAGCGATTGACAGACAATCCCGATGCCCGACTCAGTTTGTGGCAACTCGCTGCGCGCGGCTACCGACGTGCCCGAGACGACGAGAATGCCAACCGATGCATGGTGGCCTCCGCGGAATGTCACGTTCAGAAGGCCGACCTCGCAGGCTCACCGATGCTCGAAGCGGCATTTCTTCAAGAAGCGATCCAAGCCCTTCGTAACTACCCAAACACACGAGAACGTCGTGAGGAACTAACTGCACGACTCCGCGATGTCCAACCCGGCATCCGAGACGAGATGGGACATTTTTCGACTGAGATAGACTTGACCAAAATCGTTGAGCACTCGGTCGCAGTCGTTCGTGGCCATTCCTGGCCTATCGCATTGTTGTCGCTGGTGCTCTGCGACCAGCCTCCAACTCCGGAGGAAATCAGGCATACTGCGAACGAACACGCGCAGGAGTTTCCATTGCAGGGCATTATGCCGATGCAAGTCCACGACTTTCAGGGCCGGGTTGTTTTCCGCGCACCGGGCATGGGCGGCGATGACGCGGCACAAGAAGAGCATTTACGGTACCTGATGGCTTTCCATCGCGGGCATTCTCGACAAATGACTGTGGCCGGTGGGATTAACCCGATCAGACAAACGATAGCGTCTGAACACCTAGTATCCAACGATACGGTCTTAGAACTTCTGCGTAACAGCCCTTTCATTCCGAGGGGGCACGAATACATCTTCGCCCGTGCAATCTGTCACTTTCTCGCTGGCGAAGACATCGAGGCGGCTTCACTTTTAACGCCACAACTCGAGAACTCGCTGCGCCACATCCTTGCGCTCAATGGGCACGACACGACAACCGCGGATGCGGATGGGGTGCAAACAGAAGCTTCGTTGTCTATTTTGTTGAACGCAGACCGGCCTTGGCGCACCCTGCTGGAACAAGTCATTCCACCGCGCTACATTCATGAGATTGACTTGCTGTTTAACTTTCCGGGCGGGCCGTCAATCCGAAATCAGGTGGCTCACGGAAAAGTTCCAGCAGGCGGTTTTTGGAATCATGATTTTGTCTACGCCACCTGGCTCATTATCCATTTGGCAATACTTCCAATGGCGAGGCGATGGGGTGACGTGGAGGAGATATTCGCCCGTGTTACTGGCCTTTACAGAGCTGCGGATGTTGACGAAGAACCTGATCAGTAGGCGTGCCTTTGCTGACCTTTTTCCCCGCGCTGCGAATAACCGATCCGGACCGAAAAGCTCAGGTAGAAGCGTTCATCACTCCGAAAGCCAACGGTTGAGACCCTTTGGATCCAATGCGGTCAGCCTTTCAATAGCTTCTTGATTAAACTCCAGTGAAGGACCGCTCTTGGCCCTCTTCTCTGACAAACCTTGATGTTGCAATAGAGATCGAACGTAGCGAGGGCGATCAGTAGGGCTTCTCCCCCAAATAGCTGCGATCTCACTTCCTTTCTTAGTGGAGGCGGAGCGATCACGGATCTTGGGGCGGATCGCTTCTTTAACCAGTTGTCTAAGGTAGGTTTCGGGGTCAATTTTTTTGAACAATTGGCCTTCTAGATCCTCAACGAAATGGTGAGATGCATTAATGAGCGAGGCTACTTCCTTGAAAGTTGGTGGATTCTCAGAGTCATAGTCACTAAGAAGGATATCGGCATCCAACCCACTAAACCTAGCTGCGACAATCTCTCGATTTGCGTCAATAGTAGCCCGTTGCTTGGCCGAGAGAGTGTCGTCAGCTTCCATATGTGCGCCTTCGTTTCGCCAACTAACCAGAACTGCGATCAGTGCGCATAATAGTGGATCAAGACCGTGCAGATTGCCTTCCAATGCCGCTAGCTTTTTGAAAACGCTTCGACCCGCTCGATCAATATGCCCTCGAAGAATTGCGTCTTGAATTAATGTGGGTTGACGCATTGAGTCGCGAATATAAACATCAACAGCATCGACCGCTCTTATCAATGCCATGTCCAGCACCAGTCTACGTGCGCGTCGCGCCGAGTTCTGTGGTGATTTTGGCGACCAGGTGGTTCTCATCTCCTTTGGTATTTTGTCGACGATTCCGCGTTCTATCGCATCGAGTCCAACGAGTGAGGTGATTATAAGATGGTTGGCGTTGCCAAGACTTGCTTTAAAACGCTTACGTCCAAAACTCTTGTTTAGATACATATCTTCTTTCCGGATGGCGCGCTTGGTACGGTTCGCACGTACATCACCTGCTCTAAGCAAGCCAAGGCTTCATAAAGGCAGGAGCTTTAACCTTAAGCTACAAACGCGAGGACATCCTAAGGAGGGCAAATCTAATGGTCAACCAAAGTTAGGTTTACGCAAGGTGCGTCGAAGCATAGGGCAATACGATGAACGGCAGCTAATGGTTCGGATCGACCACCAGCTGCGCCTGGCTCGAATGTCCTGTGTGGATGGCTCCCGCATAGCAAGTCGTAAATGATCTCGTGAACCTTTTCAGAAGCGGTCTTGTGTCCGGCCTGTTTGCGCGGTTCACACCGCTGGCCCTGATGGGATCCGCAGATCAGGTTCCTATCTGGATTGCGGGCAATTGCGCCCTGGACATTCGGCGGAGCGTCCTGATCGTTGCGGCTGAAGGGTACACCATCACATCGTCGGTCTTGCTATCTCGCTGTTTCGGTATGTCTCAGGCTGTGTGAGGGCGGTAGGGTTCGTTTCTGGTCAGCACCGCCCACATGATCCGCGCCGTCTTGTTCGCCATGGCAACAGTCGCGAGCCGGGCCGGTTTTCTCTGCAACAGCTTCGTCAGCCAGGGATCGGCACGCTCGGGATGATTGGTGACCTGCCGCACACGCGATGTCATCCCGACGACGATAAGCTGGCGCAGGTACCGATCGCCCATCTTCGTGATCTTTCCCAGCCGCTCTTTGCCACCGCTGGAGTGGTTGCGCGGTGTCAGACCAAGCCACGCCGCAAATTCCCGACCACTCTTGAACTGGTGACCCGACCCGATCGTGGCGGCCACGGCCGAGGCGGTCACTGGTCCGACGCCGGGAATGGTCTGCAGGAGTTGCGCCTGGCGGCTGAGACGAGCCTGGATACGCATGGTGATCTCGTACCAGCGAAGGCGGTTGTGCAGTTCGACCAGCTGACGGCTGAGAACCCGCAGAACGTCCTGGGAGAGCTCGGGGAACCCGGACTGCTTGCCCTCGATGATCCCTTTCGCAAAATCGATAGCCCGCGTGACGCCCCGGGCGATGGCGACCCCGAACTCCGCGGCCAAGCTTCGGAGCATGTTGATCAACTGGGTGCGCTGTCGAACCACGAAGTCCCGTGCGCGGTGCAAGGAGAGAAGCGCCTGCTGGTCCTCGGACTTGATCTCGACAAAGCGCATCGTCGGTCGCGTCACGGCCTCGCAAATGGCTTCTGCATCGACCGCGTCGGACTTACCCCGTTTCACGTAAGGTTTGACGTACATCGGCGGCATCAGCCGGACAGTATGACCGAGCTTCGTAAGCTCGCGGCCCCAGTGGTGGCTCGATGCGCAGGCCTCGATGCCGATGAGGCAGGGCGACAGTCGCTCGAAGAACGCCAGCACCTGCGCCCGGCGCAAAGGCCGATTGAAGGCAACCTCTCCGGTCTCGGTGACTCCGTGGATATGGAAGATGTTCTTGGCCAGGTCGAGGCCGACAGTGGTAACTTGCATGGGGTGGCTCCTCCCAATTGCAGTTTCTGACACCTGCAGTATGGCGCATTGCGACGCCGGGAGCGGGAGCCATCCACCCCATCTGGAGAGGGCCGAAAGCCATGGCCATCATCATTGGAAAGATGTCCTGGTTTCAGCCTCTTCTTTTGTCGCAGCAATGAACGGCACCCCTACATTTCCATCTCGTTTGTCAAACTCGCGGTTGGAGAATGCCTGATCGCGGGTTTCGTATGGGCCTGATATCACCCAAGAACCCGCGGGTCTTGGTGTAGTTTGTCTGTACCAATACCAATAATATTGTGTCACAGTTTTCCTTTCAGGGTATTTTGATTGTTGCGCCACGCGAATTGAGATCAAATGTGCCCCACACCTAACAGAAATTTTCTGCGTGGTGAATGGCCGCTTGGGTGATGCCGCCGTGCGGCGCTGATGGTCGCATCGAAGATCTGGTATGGGCCGAACAAGTTGATACAGTGGCGCGGCCCTCGTGGTGGGGCTGCGGTCGTTTCGACCTCTGAGTGACCGATGTAGCTCCATGCATCAATATCAATTATTCAGAATTTGTCAAAACGTGCTGAATTATAGCCAATTTTGATAGAGGTTTATGACAAAGGATTTTTCTATGGTGCTGGCGAAAGGACCCAAAGCGATGACCATTGAAAATGCCATCAAAGGATTCACGGCCCTTGTAGGACTTGCTGGTTTCGTGTTCGGTGTCGTCAAGTTCTTAGAGGTTATGGCTGTTGACGCAGAAAGGCCGTACCTTGAAAGAAAGCTGGCTTGGTGTGAGCAAGTAGTTGAGACAACTTCGCGAATAGCCACTTCGGCGGAGGCATCGCAAGACGATATCGATCGATTTTGGCAGATGTACTGGGGTGTGATGGGGCTAATAGAGAAAGCCTCAATAACCTCCGCTATGGTAGAGTTTGGCAAAAGCCTTGAGGCCATACCGTCCGCCGAAGAAGGTTCAAAGGATCTAAGCTCTCATCTATCCAGCATGCAGGGCAAATCGTTGTCACTCGCTCATGCCTGCCGAAAAGAGCTTTCTGCGGAGTGGTCGCCAAGTTGGTCTATCACTCCTTAACTTTAATCAGGCGAGTTTGAGGAGAACAGGCCAACGTGTCAAAACCCATAAATTTCTGTCAGCGTCGAAAACGACCGTTCGTAAGCCGCTCTATTCATTCAGAGCCGCGGTTGGTGCAGGCGCCGTGAACGGCGATTTTGTCCGCACTGCCGAACTCGCCTGCAAGGCCATGCTGCGAGATGCCTCGAATGGCCGGTCTGGTGACGCCGCACCGAAGCGATTGCCTGCCTGGGAATGGCAGTAACGGGCCGGCTGCGTCATGAAGGTCGACCACTGGTCGTCCCTTCGCTATGTCGGCTTCCTGCGCATTGCTTCTGCGCATTGCTGCGGACTGACTTTGATGTCACGCACGACCGGGGGCAGCCCGAACATGCCGTTCGCCTTGAGGTGACTCTGGAAGAAGCGGTCCTTCGCCCAGGGAGCTTGAGTCGACTAACGAGCGAACCAAGCTGCCGTTCGCAACAACCGCGGCGTGAAACTCTTTGTCACCATCAAAATCGGTCCGAAGGGCGGGAAGTCAAATACCGCCGCCGCAGCATGGCAGTCGCAGCGAGCCTCGGACAGAGATCACTTGTGTGAAGGCCAGTGACCAGTCTTGCGAATTCTTCGCAAGTGACCCGCCGCTCCGAAGTAAATATGTGCAATAGACATTGCAACTACAGTCCAGCCCGCTAACGCTATAGAGAACCAAACCTAGAATATTAGTAGGAGAGCCACTTACATGCTGACAATCAGTTCTGACACCAATTTAGTCGAAAGGCAATTCGACACATGGCGTTCGGCTCTTCTTGAAGAGGGCATCCGCGACGGGAATCTCTGGCGTTTACCTGAACAATGCATTGTTTTCCGCAATCAGACTGACGCTAAAAGCGATACGCTAGGCCCCGGAACCGCGCTTGGCACAGATCCCACTGGTGTCTACTGGGCAGTTCAGATCAACGAGGCAAGAAAACCGGGTGATCCCAACGTCACTTCCGCTATCGCCCTCGACGAGAAGAACCGGCCATTTTTGCTTCGGCAAGGGCGGCTAGCACGCCAAAAAGTGGGCGATAAACACATTCTAGAAGCTGAGTTTCGTGCGCTCACCGGGCTCTCGCCCGAAGATGTCGAAAATGGAGATACTCCAGGTAAGAAGCGAGAATGGTATATCGTAACTCCGCTTGATGTCAGTCCGGACGAAATTCGGTCTGCTACTGGTCGTTTCGTCGATATTTGCGCGAAGGCTCGAGGAAAGGAGGCAGCTGGGGAAGGTCTGCTTCCTGACACAACGCCGGCTGTGGGCCTCGGTAACGACGAAACTGGCGGAACCTATACCGTTGGTGCTCGTGATGCTCAGGATGCAAAGCAAATTCTGAAGCAGCAAGGAGAAGTTTGGCAGCGCTTAGTGGTCACGTTGCGTGAAGCAGGTATTGCTATCAGCAAGCCCAAGCATGCCAATGGATACGAAGTTGACGCGGTTATTGCAGGACCTATTGAAACTATTTTACTGGAGATTAAGTCAGGAGCAACCGCTGCGGACGTATATACAGGTATGGGGCAGCTGCAGCTTTATCCTAAGCTCTTGCCGCAGCTTGGTCACCATCAGTTGGTCTTGCTCCTGCCAAAACTTCCCCAGCAAGCCTTGGTGAAGGCTGTAGAGGAATGTGGTGTGCGGCTCTGCACCTACGATTTTTTTGAAGAAAGTGGAAAAATGCGAGTTACTTTTAGCGACGAGCTTAGAGAAATCTGCGGGATTAAACCGCCGCATCAAAAGCGTTGACCAACATGTTTCTGCTAACACAGCTCGTGCAATACATGGCGGCACGTCCGTCTACGGTCTGTTGGAGGCTCACAAGGGTCTATCTCTGCGCTCAGCCTGGCGGGCGGCTTTCAAGAAATGAACTCAGCTGAGCCGCGTCCGCTTCGTGCGCTGAGTAATCGCCGGGGCCACGAATTTGAGTGTCCGCTTCCTGTGCCTAGCGGCTGTCCTAGTCACCAGCGCAACCGGCAGCTTGCTTCGCCTAGCCGCCGGCTAGGTGAGGCGCTCGGCATGGCCGGTGTCAGCCCAAACTCGACATTCCTCTCGAGTTGCCCCGCACAGTGAGGCGGACCTTCATCCCAAGACCATCGGAGGAGGGAGGAGCGAGGAGCGTACTTTGCAACCGCTCGTTAAGCTCGCCCCGATGACCGCATTTTGAACTCCGAAAGGCGAAGGCCCCTTCGTCGGTAGAGTTGGAATAGCTCCCGTTCCGTTCTAAGCTCGGATAAGAAGACGTGTCGAACTTCGATTGGAAAGAGACTGACGCTGGGCAAAGCTAAGAGATATATCATGCGTACATGAAGCCGTTTGAACAAGAAGAATGGCTACTGAAGATCGGGCCCTTTGAACGTTTGTACTATTTGATAGTGTCGGAAAATGGCCTGAAGCCCTAGCCACAAGCCAGCGCACCAATACGGTGTGTCTTTAATTCATGAGCTAGCCCGCCAAGGTCTTTTATGTGGCAAGCATAATGCAGATCTGTGCCATTTGTTGTTTTTGCTTCAAAGAGGACACTTGCCTCTTTTACATCCACCAAGTACCCCAAGAGCCGTTCAGCTTTGACGCAGTCCAGCTCCTGTTCTCTCAGCTTGAAGAGAGCTGAATATTCGATGCTTCGTGTCGAGGCCTTACCGTGCTCAAGAGCCACGCCGCCCCAGTCGTCACGATATGTCGGCAACTCAGGGTCTGTTCCGCTCTTTCCCAGCTGCACAACATTCTGAGCGTCGAAAACCACGTTGCATGTTCCAAGTGAAAGAGTCGCGGTTTGCACGGAAACAAAATCACCGTAGCCGGGGGCCCCGAGGTTATAGAGTGTATTCACAGCTGCTAAGTAAAGAACGTCTCCTCTCTCACCGAAAGAGTTTCCAACTTCCTTGAAATAGAACACGGTTTGCGTTATGGGCGCGAATGATACTTCCGGTCCACGCAGCGCATTCCAGGCTTGCCATCCAAGAGCGCTCAAGGATCCGATGAACGCCAAAAATGCGAGGAGGTCGAGTTCCCGCTTTATGCGAAACCCAAACAATCTGAAAGCGTTGTCATCGTCAGCTGGTTCACTTTCGGTGCTCATAACTCACATGCCTTAGGTATGGACGTTTGTTCACCAAGCCTCCGTTCCAGCTCCTCGGTTTTATCGATCAGTTGTTGACACACTTCTCTAAGCTTCGCCTGAGCGTCAGCGAGTTCACGCTCCTCATTTCTCAAATCTTGTTCCAAGTCGAGGCGCAAAATGTTTCTCGCCTGAAGGGAATCAGAGCTAGAGTATTCGCAGCCGCGACATCCCGAAACTAGTGACCACCAGTTTTGTGCCTTACTTCTTTCTATTTTTTCATAGAGTGATTTGACGCTTTCGCTATGAACCATCGCATCTTCTTCTGCCTGATCAATTGACGAGATCAGAACGCTAATGGATGTATCAAGCTCTTCGCGTGTCTCGCACGACATCAAGATCAATGTGCTCAGTGCGGCTACTGCGGTTTTGTGTATGAATTTCATTTCTGGGCGTAAGCCTCGAAAAATTGGATTTTCTTAGGCGACTCCGGAAAAATCTCATATACCTTCAAGAACAAAGCTCTAGCGAGGAATGTAGAGCAGTAATTATTGTACTCTCCGTCCGCAGACTTGGGAAGAGCCGTTTTCCTGCTGTCCAACTCTTGTTCTGTTGGGGCAGTACACAAACCGAAAATTCGAGCCCCCAGCGACCCAAGGTTAGGTACATTAAAACCCGGACATTCGTGCAAGTCGCAACATACAGTAGTTTGGGCCCGTTGGAGCCGATCGCTGCACTCCGCCTGAACTGAAGATTTCGGGAGGTGAAGGCAGCGGCGCTAGGTCCGCAAACTGCGCTGAGCGGCCCCTGCGGGTTTTCTGGACAAGGCCGTTCGGCTGCTTGCAGCCCAATTGCGACATTCGTTCCAGTAGTGGTGCTCTGGATGTGTCACGCTCGAACGAAGCACAACGCACTCTCGCTGCTTTTCCTGCAAGCAGTTTCTCTGCAAGGGTCAACCTTCAAGACGCCTTGCGGGAGATAGTCCCCTTGTTCTTTCACTTTGCAAATCACATAGATTCTGATATGCTATATCGATACGATATCCGCGCCCCTTTCATATCACCTGAATATACAAGTATAAAACCTCACATTATTCCTGCAGACATTCTTCCTGGATCAAGTAGCCGATTTCTCTGCAGCAACTTAAACATTTTTCCTTATCGGTGCATTTCGCACCTCACAAACAACTATAAGTTGAAATGATTATTTGCAATGGAAAAATGATCTTTTAATCACTATCATTGATTGCCGAATAGACATATATAAAATTATTTCAAGGAATCTAGAATTGAGCGAACTTGACAGAATTCATAGCCTCGAGCTGAAGACGCAATCCATCGAAGATAAATTCAAAGGCTGGAGGACCTCCATTCTTGCGATTATCGCTTTCCTAGGAGCAGGGACTGCGCTTGGCATATATGATCTTTATGGGCGCGCTCTTGACGAAGTTCAGTTAGGCGTAGCGAAAGCTGCCGCTTCAGAGATCTCGACGCTGCGCGATACGGCAGAACTCAACGCCGCGGCCATAAATTCTGCACTGATCAAGAGTTGTTTCGACAAAAGATTTACCGAAAAAACCGAGATGTGTATTTTCCAGATTCTTCCGGAGGGGAAGTATACTCTTAACTATGGAGCCGCCTCTGCTTCTTGTGCCGCTCGTGGCGCTCGCCTCTGCACATTGAATGAGTTGACCAGCGCTTACGAAAAGGGAATAGAGCAGTGTGCGTGGGGCTGGGTTTCAGATGTGGAGGTTCATGCGAGTGTAACTGATCTTACAGGTACGGTCGCATATCCGATGCAAGTCGAGCGCCAAGGCTGTTTGCAAGGTATGAATGTGCAGAATGGCCAAAATCTCGCAACGGTCACCCGAGGCGCGTGGTGCTGCATGTGATTAGCGACGGCACCCTTTAGGGGTGAGCTTCGCTAGGATGAACCTCTATTACCAGCTCCGCAATGATCGCAAATTCTGCGCTGCCTTGTTCGTCTAGGGCAGCGCCACGATCAGCTGCTAACTGCGCAAAGGTGTCATTCTAGGAATACTTCTTTAGGGTCGCACGCGGCAGTGCTCAGTGGGGTGTCGGCCTCGAGCAACTAGCAGTCTTGAACTCAGTGCCGTCGCGCATCGTCGCGGCGATAGCGCTGGATGCCCGGCGAGCCTTGAAGCCGCGGACCGTCGATCCTAGCCAGGAGCGCTCGAAATGGCAGCTCTCTGCGCGCAGATCGAATGCGCAGGGATGACCAGGGGCTGCTGTCGACCACGTGATGACCCGCGGGAGTTACCCTTACCGTAGACGCTCCCAGAAGGCCGATTTCCTTACATGGGCTTTGCGCAGCGCTTCAAGATAGTCCGCGTGCGACAGATGCATGCCATAGTCGAGGATCTCGGCGTCCGCGGCAGCACAGTCCGTCAGGTGCCGAGCGGCGTGGCCATAGCGCCCGGAGCGGGCCCTATCCAGCGCGAAGTCGATCATCGCGCGCCACAGCAGCGCGGCGGCGAGCGGGCGAGACGGGGCGAGGGCCTCGGCGAGCGGGGTGAGGATCTCATAGGCGTCGCCGTCGATCTCCTCGCTGCGGGCTTCGATCAATTCTGCCGCCAGCGGCAGGTCAGGGGCCTGCAGGCAGTAGGCCAGCGCCTTCTCGACCGGTTTGTAGGTGAGGACGATGCGGCGCGCGGCGTCCTCGGCCTCGATATCCTCGAAGTCGGGAAGCAGTTTGAGGTGACGGCGCAGCGCGTTGGGGCAGAGCCGCCGCTCGAAGCGGTTCCAGAGCGCGGCGCGTAGGTCGTCCTTGCGGCCGAGTGCCTCAAGGCAGGCGAAATGCGCTTCGTCCAGTTCGGGCGTGTCGAACCATGGATCACCGCTGTCGCCGGGCAAGGCGGCCTCAATCAGCCGCAGAGCGTCTTCGGCCCGGCCCGCCGCTAGCAGCCGGGTCACGGCGGAGGGAGCGATGGTGGAGTAGGTCAACTGCTCGGGGGTGTATTGCGCGAGCCAGCTGTCCACGTCGCCCTCGGCATCGGCCACGTCCTGCAGAATCATCTCCGCCGTACGGTTGCGCCCGGCAAGGGCGCGCTCGGCGCGGGCATCGCGGTCCGAGATGAAATCGTAGCGGGCGAGGTCGGCATCGGTCAGCGGCGCTTCGCAGGCCGCTTCGGCCAGCGCCTTGAGGCGGGATAGGCCGGCGCTCCCGAGCGCGTCGGCCAGCGCCGGTACGGCATGGTCAAAGGCACCGTAGCCATCGTCCGAGATCGCCTCAAAGACGCTGTCGGCCAGAGCTTCGGGGTCTTTGCTGAGCTTGGGAGCAACTTCACTGATCGCCGCCATCGTCTCGCGCATGACATCGCCGATGGTGCCCCAGCTGTCGTCGGTACGTTCATGAATGCCGGCAGCAAGCTGCAGCTGCGCCCAGAGAAGATCGAAGGCCGCGTCCGGTGCATCAGGCGCGATGCGGGTCTCGATGAGCGTCGTCAGTTCCGCCAGTTCCTGCGCAAGCTTCTTCTGCGCCTTGCGGGAGATGAAGCTGCGACCGCGGTGGATCGAGGCGAAGCGCTTGCGCACGTCGGCGGTGATCGCCTCGGGGCCCAGATCGGCGGAAAGCGCCATGCGGACCCGCCTCTGGCGTGCCGCGTCGCCCTTCACCGCCTCGAGCAGCAGGTCGGCCAGCGTGTCGGCACCCAGCTCAAGGAGGTTCTTCTTGTTCAGAGCCTTGCCTGCCGCCATCGGGATCCTCCTCGTATGCAATTGCCTTGCGCCGGATCATGCGCCCAGCCGCGCGCTTTGCAAGCATGCGCTAGATATGGAAAGGGCGCCCAATGGGCGCCCTACATGTAGCTCCCAGGAAAAACTTAGCCTTCCATGGGAAAAACTCAGGTGTCTCTTACAAACTTCAGTGCGTCCAGACCGCGCGACGGTCTACGGCGAAATTTTCGGCGTAGCCGCGGGCGCGAATGTTTGGCTTGCGCTTGTTGGGCTCGTTCACCTGCGCCTCGATGCCGTGCTCGGCGGCATAGGCGAGCGCGGCCTCCTTGCTGTCGAAGGTCAGGCGCACCTGGCTCTGGGTGTCGGACGAGGAGGTCCAGCCCATCAGCGGGTCAACTTCGCGCGGCGAGGCCGGGAAAAATTCGAGAATCCACTGTTTCGTCTTCGCTTGTCCCGAAGACATGGCCGTCTTGGCCGGCTGGTAAATCCGTGCGCGCATGGAATCCCTCCTGACGTTCTCTGGCGTTATCGGGAATTTATACTGCGGGGGCAAGAGATCGCGGCGCGGCAGTGCCGCAAATCTTCCCGAACCCTTGCGTCTTGCCCGGAGAAGAGGAACATTCCGTGAAAACGCCCTGCTCCGCGAATCCGCGCTCCCGTCCCATTCCCCGGCCATTCCCCGGCGGCCCGTCCCCGGACCTGCCAGAACGGCCCCTTGAAAACGCCGCGCGGCGCGACACGTCTTGCAGGCGCCAGGAGATGCCCGATGCCCTATGCCCATTCCGACAAGTCCGACCCGATGATGCACGCGCCCGCGCCGGACGTCCGGACGCGGGAAAAGCTCGAGGGCGGCATCAGCTTCCGCATGCAGACCGAGTTCGCCCCGGCCGGCGACCAGCCGACGGCGATCGCCGAGCTGGCGCGGGGTGTCAACGACGGCGAGCGCAGCCAGGTGCTGCTCGGCGCCACCGGCACCGGCAAGACCTTCACCATGGCCAAGATCATCGAAGAGACCCAGCGCCCTGCGATCATCCTCGCGCCCAACAAGACGCTGGCGGCGCAGCTCTACGGCGAGTTCAAGGGGTTCTTCCCGGACAACGCGGTGGAATACTTCGTGTCCTACTACGACTACTACCAGCCCGAGGCCTACGTGCCGCGCTCGGACACCTACATCGAGAAGGAAAGCCAGATCAACGAGCAGATCGACCGGATGCGCCACTCGGCCACCCGGGCGCTGCTCGAGCGGGATGACGTGATCATCGTCGCCTCGGTCTCCTGCATCTACGGCATCGGCTCGGTCGAGACTTATGGCGCGATGACCCAGGACCTGCATGCCGGCAGCGAATACGACCAGCGAAAGATCATCGCCGATCTCGTGGCGCAGCAGTACCGCCGCAACGACGCAGGTTTCTCGCGCGGGGCCTTCCGGGTGCGTGGCGACAGCCTCGAGATCTGGCCCGCCCACCTTGAAGACCGGGCGTGGAAACTGTCGTTCTTCGGCGAGGAGCTGGAGAGCATCACCGAGTTCGACCCGCTCACCGGCGAGAAGACCGGCAGCTTCGAGCGCATCCGGGTCTACGCAAACTCGCACTACGTGACGCCGAAGCCGACGATGCAGCAGGCGGTCATCCAGATAAAGAAGGAGCTGCGCCAGCGGCTCGACCAGCTGGTTGCCGAGGGCAAGCTGCTGGAAGCGCAGCGGCTCGAGCAGCGCACCAACTTCGACATCGAGATGCTGGAGGCCACCGGGGTCTGCAACGGCATCGAGAACTATTCGCGCTACCTGACCGGCCGCGCGCCGGGCGAGCCGCCCCCTACCCTCTTTGAATTCATCCCCGATCACGCCATCGTCTTCGCCGACGAAAGCCACGTCTCGGTCCCGCAGATCGGCGCGATGTACAAGGGCGACTACCGGCGCAAGTTCACCCTCGCCGAGCACGGCTTCCGCCTGCCCTCCTGCATGGACAACCGCCCGCTCAAGTTCGAGGAATGGGACGCCATGCGCCCGCAGTCGGTGTTCGTTTCGGCGACCCCGGCGAACTGGGAGCTGGAACAGGCTGGCGGCGTGTTTGCCGAGCAGGTGATCCGCCCCACCGGCCTTCTCGATCCGCAGGTCGAAATCCGTCCGGTGAAGATGCAGGTGGACGATCTGCTCGACGAGATCCGCAAGGTGACCGCAGACGGCTATCGCACGCTTTGCACCGTGCTCACCAAGCGCATGGCCGAGGATCTCACCGAGTACCTGCACGAGCAGGGCATCAAGGTGCGCTACATGCACTCGGACATCGACACCATCGAGCGGATCGAGATCCTGCGCGACCTGCGGCTCGGTGCCTTCGACGTGCTGATCGGCATCAACCTGCTGCGCGAGGGTCTCGACATCCCCGAATGCGGACTGGTGGCGATCCTAGATGCCGACAAAGAGGGCTTCCTGCGCTCCGAGACCTCGCTGATCCAGACCATCGGCCGCGCGGCGCGGAACGCCGACGGCCGGGTCATCATGTATGCCGACCGGGTCACCGGCTCGATGGAGCGGGCACTGGCCGAGACCGAGCGCCGCCGCGAGAAGCAGATCGCCTACAACGAAGAGCACGGTATCACCCCGGCGACGGTGAAGAAGAACGTCGACGACATCCTCGCCGGGCTTTACCAGGGCGATGTCGACATGAACCGCGTCACCGCCACCATCGACCCCAAGCAGCAGGGCTCGAACCTCGAGGCGGTGCTGGACGGGCTGCGCGCCGACATGCGCAAGGCCGCCGAGAACCTCGAGTTCGAGGAAGCGGCGCGGCTGCGCGACGAGGTCAAGCGGCTCGAGGCGGTCGATCTGGCAATCCACGACGACCCGCTGGCGCGGCAGTCGGCGGTCGAGGCGGCCTCGGAGCAGGCGGTGAAATCGCGCGGTCGCTCGACCGCCGGGCGCCCCGGCCAGCGCGGCGGCAACGTAAAACGGCGCAAGCGCTGAAGCAGGATACCCGGACAAGAAAAAGCCCCTCTCCACAATGCTTGGAGAGGGGCTTCGCTCATTTGTCGCGGGCGATCAGCTGTCGTTCTTCTCGTCCGGCGGGGTCACCTCGATGTCGGGCAGCGTGACCTCGGCCTCCTTGGTGTCGACCTCGACGTCGACATCCGGCACGGTGACCTCCTCGGTCTTGGTCCCGACCTCGACCGAGCCAACCTCGGCATCGACCTCGGGCATTTCGCCCCCTTCGACCGAGACATCCACATCGGGCAAGCTGCCCTCTTTCGTGACGTCGAAGTCGATCATGTAGGCACCCACGCCGATCACGACGGCGGCGGCAGCAACAAGGGCAACAATGGATCCGGTACGCATGTTCAATTCCCTTCCGTTTGTTTGCATCGGCGCTTGCGGCGCCGTGATGCTCGGTAAAGGAACCGTGAGACCGGCTTGAAGGTTCCGGAAATATTCTCCGGAACCAATGCGTTACGTTGCGCGTTCACTGGCCGCGGCAGCGGTCAGCCGCAGAACACCCGAAGGATCTGCCCGGCGCTGTCGGTCTCGATGTTCATGCGGTCGGGGCGGAAATCCATGGTCATCGGCTGCCCCGGCCCGAGAATGCGCAGCTTGTCCCCGGCGGTGAGCCCCAGTTCATCGACCGGCTGGCCGATGCGGGTCTGGTAGGCTGCAGCGCCGCAGGTGTCGTCTTCGGCCTTGGTCTCCGCCTCGCTGCAGCCGGCAATGCCCGCGCAGAGCCCCAGCAGCATCGCGATCCGTCCCATCATTTTCTGTCTCCTTCGCTCGATATGTCAGTGAGATAGGTCACGCGAACGTGCGTCTCAACAGAAGACGTCCATGAATCTCGCGCTCGACCCATGCGCGCTTCGGGAGTAGCCTCTTCGCATGCGCCAGTTGCTCCTCATCCCACTTCTCGGCCTAGCGGCCTGCGGCACGCCCTACGAGCGCTGCAACCGCGATGCGGCGAACCTTTACAGCAAGGCGATGCGCGAGCGCACGGAGATCGCAAAGGATCTCGCGCGGGGCTTCACCTATGAGACCGGATTCGAAACCCGGACCAGCTGGCAGCTGTGCGGGGCCTACAGCGGGCGCCCGCATTATTGCTGGCGCGACCACACCGACACGGTCACCCGCCGCGTGCCGATCAACGCCGAGGAGCTGCACCGCAGGGATGCGGACCTCGAGGCGCAGCTGCCGCAGTTGCGGCGCGACGCGGCGGCCGGCCAGGCCGAGTGCCGCCAGCGCTACCCCGCCGAGGTCGAGGCGGCGACACCCGCGACCTCGACCGAGGGCTGACGGGCAACGGTTCGCATCAGCTGGCGGCCTTGCGCAGCTCGGGGTGCTGCTTCAGCACCAGACCGAAGATCACCATCGCGACACCCGTCGACAGAAGCTCGACAGAGAGCAGCACGCCGAGCACCCAGGTCGCCGAAGACGGGAACTGGGTGAAGATCATGATCGCCAGCACCACCGAGATCGCGCCGCTGATCAACATCATCATCTTGTACCGGCTCTCGGAGACCGAGAAGGCATAGACCACCTTGGCGATGCCGCTGACCAGGAAGAGGATCGCCGCGACCAACGTCAGCGAGATCAGCCCTTCGAGCGGATTGGCCAGGAAGCTGATGCCGAGCCAGAGGTAGATGATGGTCATCAGGATCGCCAGCAGGCGTTCCTTCATGCGCGTGACGCGGAAGATGCTGATCGCCTGGATCACGCCGATGATCAGGAAGAACCAGGCGACGATGGTCTGCGCGGCCACCGAGGCGGCGAACGGGTTGAAGAGCGCGATCACCCCTCCGATGACGCTCGCGGCGCCGAGGAGTATCCACGTGAGCCAATGCTGCATTTCAAAATTCCTTCAATAATTCCCGACACGCTGCCGGCACCCCGACCGTGCTCCCGCTTCCCCGCTTCTGTCAACTGTCTGTTAACGCTTGCGAAGAACCGGTGTCGCTGCCGGGGCGCTCGGGTCCGTCGACCCGTTCGGCCAGCAGTAGCGCCAGCCATCGTGTCTTGTCGAAGCTGGCAAGGACGATCGCAAGGATCGAGGTCAGCGGCACCGCGAGAATCGCGCCGGGGATGCCCCAGAGCGTCGTCCAGAGCGCCAGCGCCAGCAGCACCACGAAGGGGCTGAGGTTGAGCTGCCGCCCGATCAGCCGCGGCTCGATGATATTGCCGAGCGTGACCTGCACCGCCGTCAGCGCCGCTCCCAGCCCCACGGTGAGCCCGATGGAGCCGAACTGCGCCAGCGACAGCGCCACCGGAAACGCCACGGCGAGCAGCGAGCCGACGTAGGGGATGTAGTTCAGCACGCCGATCACCACCGCCCAGAACAGCGCGAAATCCACCCCGAAGGCCCAGAGGATCGCATAGGAGATCGTGCCAAGGACGATGTTGATCAGCGTCTTGAAGGCCAGGTAGCGGCTGATCTTCTCGTTGATCGCCCCGACCACCGCCAGCACGCGAGCGCTTTGGTCCGGCGAGCGCAGCCCGGCGGTTAGCCGGCGCTGGAAGGACCGGCGCTCGACGGTGATGAAGGCGGCATAGATAATCACCATCAGCACCACCGAGCCGAGGTTGGTAAAGCCGCCCAGAACCGCCAGCGAGAAGCGCCGCAGATCGATCCGCCCGATGGTTTCCGCGGTCACCCGGTCCCACAGGACGTCATCCTCGAAATGGAAATAGCCCGCGATCCCGTCGACCATGGTGCGCAGGTTCTCCTCGTAGGTCGGTGCCACCGCCATGATCTCGCGCACCGTGGCCGAAAAGACCGCCGCCAGCACGAAGACCACAGCCGCGGCGCAGACCAGAAGCAGCAGGCGCAGCACACCGAGCGGCAGATGCCGGAGCACCGGCAGGCGGCGCAGGCCGGCCGCGACCGACTCCAGCAGGTAGACAAGGATCGTCGCCGTGACGATTGGCATCAGGATCGTCCGGCCGAGCACCAGCAAGGTTCCAACCGCCAGCACGAACACCGTGGACAGCACGAGAGTCTGGAACGGGGTATCCTTCATCAGCAGTCGTTCATCCTCCGGCCCGCATCGGACCGAGTGGGACCGATGCGGGCGGGGATGTCAACGCGATGGGCTCAGAGCTGGCCGCCGATCGGCAGCAGTCCGGTCAGCCAGGCGGTGGTGGCGCGCATCTTCGACAGGATCGGTTCGGCGCGATAGAGGCGCCAGCGGTTGCCCGCGTCGTGCTCGAGCCACTGCATCCGGCCATCCTCGTCGAGCTGAAGGTGAAAGGCCGCCTCTGGCAGCAGCCGGTTGAAATTCGCGGCGGCCTTGGCCGCGAGTTCGGGGGACTCGACCAGAATGCCCATCTCCGAGTTGATCCGCACCGACCGCGGGTCCCAGTTGAACGAACCGATGAAGAGCAGCTTTTCGTCCAGCACGAAGGCCTTGGCGTGAAGCGCCGAGCGCGACAAGCCCAGGCCGGAGAGCGTGCGGTCCGGCCGGTCCTTCTCGGCGCGCAGCTCCCACAGGTCCACCCCGGCCTCGAGCAGCTCGCGGCGCGAATGCGAATAATGCGCGTAGACCGCGGGAACGTCGGTGGCGTCGAGCGAATTGGTAAGCACAGTCACCTCCACCCCGCGCTCCTCGAGCGAGGACAGCAGCGCCGTGCCGCTGTCGCGGGGCACGAAGTAGGCCGAGACCACGAGGAATTCTTTTTCGAGCGCGTTCACATAGGGCAGCATCGAGGCGGCGAAGGTCTCGCCGGCGGGCAGGTCTCCGGCGGCCTTCTCGGGCGGATCCGAAAGCAGCCGGGCCCGGGCCGCCGTCAGCGCCGGAGGCTGGCGTTTCAGCGTCTCCACACGGCCCGCAAGCGCTTGGCCATAGGGCGTCTGGGCGATCTGTTCACGCATCTGGGACAGCCGCTGGCGCACCGCGGCAAGATCCGGCCCGCCGTCTTCCGGCTCGATGATCAAGGCTGCCGGAATCGCGTAACGGCTGTTCCAGTAGCTGTCGAATGTGTCGCCGACCTCGCCCACCACCGGCCCCGCAGCCAGAAGGTCCAGGTCGTCGTAATTGGAATCCTCCCGCGCCGAGAAATACTCGTCACCGATGTTGCGCCCGCCGACAACGGTCACCCGCCCGTCGAAGGTCATCGACTTGTTGTGCATGCGCCGGTTGATGCGGCGGAATTCCAGCAGGGCCGAAAGCGCCTTGCTCCGCGAGCGCGCGAAGGGGTTGAACAGCCGGACCTCGATGTTGGGGTGCGTCTCGAGCGCGCGGGTGGTCTGGTCGTAGCCGCGGGTGTCCATGTCGTCGAGCAGCAGCCGGACCCGCACGCCGCGGTCCGCCGCGCGCAGCAGCGCGTCGGCAAAGAGCCGGCCCGCGTCGTCGTTGTGCAGCAGGTAGTACTGGGCATCGATGCTGGTCACCGAGAGGTCGGACAGCGCGAGCCGCAACGCCAGCGCGTCGATGCCATTGCCGACGATATGCACCCCCGAGGTGCCGTCGGCCCGGCCCTGCCATTTACGGGTGATGCCCGACAGCGGCGCCGTGCCCGGCGCGGTCAGCGCAACGCTCGTTGGCCGGGGCCCTTCCGGGGCCTGACTGGCGCAACTGGCCAGCAGCAAACAGGTGAGAAATGCACAAAGTGACCGGAACATGTGGGCCTCGCATCCTTGCCTCAGGCGATCAGGCTCGCCGAGCCCTGACCTTTGGGCAAGCGTAGCGCACCACATGGAACGCCGAGCGCGGCATTTGCGCCGCAGCCCCCTACCTGCCAGCAGGGCCGCAACGTCAGGAATTTCGAACCGCTCCCGGGCCGCAACCCTCTGGGCAATACCGAACACATGCGCTATCGCTGTCGCGCGCGGCCCCTTAGCTCAACTGGATAGAGCAGCTGACTTCTAATCAGCAGGTTGAGGGTTCGAGTCCTTCAGGGGTCGCCAGTTTTTCCAACTTTGTCCGAAAATTACCCGCCACTCGCACTGGCAATGTTGATCCAAGCCTGAACATGGGCGAAAATCTGATCATGCGCGACCCTCGGCGCAACGCGCATCTTCGTCGCCCGTTCTATCAGTTCAGGCTTCGCTGAGAGCCGGGCAACCGTGCCCCGCGCCTATCCGATGAGGTGTGGTTTCTTTTCCAACAGCTTGCCCCGGTCCGGCCCCGAGAGTATTGCCGCTTCCCCCACTGCGTCGATGGTGGTGTGCGGCTTCCCGGTCCTGCCACCTACGATGCATCGCCCGGGTGTCTTCTGCCATTGCGACCTGAAGGCCCAACGTCGAGCGGTGGCCCTCAAGACCGGCAGCCCTCTTTGCAAGCCGGTGCATCGCGCCGCGATGTCTCGGGAGGCCAGCAGCCGACGTGGATTCGTCGATCCGCGCCACCAGACCCGCGGCCCGTTCGCTAGCCCCCCCACGGCGCGAGCATCAGCGCAAGCGCCACCCAGCTTGCCGCCTCCGAGACGAGCTGCACCGCGCCGAGGACATCGCCGGTCACCCCGCCGAGGCGCCGACGCGCCATGCGCCCCAGCGCCGTCGCCACCGTGGCACAAAGCAGGGCCAGAAGGAGCCCCGTCGTGCCCGCCAGCACCGCGCCAAGCAGCCCGAGGCACAGCAGCATGACGCGCGCGGCCGTGCTGCGGCCCGCCGCCAGCCTGCCCATGCCGTCCGCACGCGCGGGGGGCAGCAGTTCCTGCAGGCCCACCATGGCGGCGCGGCTGAACATGCCGACCAGCACGAACCACCCTGCCCCGCCCAACGACACGAGCTGCGGCCCGAGCTGCGCCAGCGCCGCTATCCAGAACGCCGCCGCAAGGAGCAGCGCCATGACTCCGTAGCTGCCGATCCGGCTGTCGCGCATGATCTCCAGGCAGTGCGCCTGGTCGCGGCCGCCGCCCATGCCGTCGGCGAAATCCGCCAAGCCGTCGACATGCAACGCGCCGGTCACCAGAACCTGGGCGGCAACCGCAGCCACCGCAGCCAGAAGCGGGCCGGCTCCGGCTGCCATCATGCCGGCATACGCCGCCCAGCCGATCAGCCCGACCAGCGCGCCGACCAGCGGAAAGGCCCAGCGGGCCGCGCTCAGCGACGGCGCCTGCCCCGGGATCCGCCCCGCGGGCAGGCGGGTCAGCAGCATGACCGCCACCTGCAGCTCGCGCAGCCGGCCCCTTGGCCCGGTCATCCGCCCGCGACCCCGGCCTGCGCAAAGGTCGCCATGCCGTTGTGGCATTCAAGTGCCGCGCGCAGCACGCCGAGCGCCAGCGCCGCCCCCGAGCCCTCGCCGAGCGCCATGTCGAGGGACAGCACCGGGGTTTTGCCCATGGCTTCGAGCAGCCGGGCGTGACCGGGCTCGCGGCTGACGTGGCCTACGAGGCAATGGTCGAGCAGCTTTGGGTCGGCGGCATGGAGCGGCGCGGTGGCCGCGGTACAGATGAAGCCGTCGAGGAGCACCGGAATGCGCCGCGACCGCGCCTCGAGCACCGCGCCGCAAATCGCCGCCTGCTCGCGTCCGCCGAGCGCCGCGAGGATGCCCAGACCCTGCACGCCGGCGTGCCGCGCACAGGCGCGGCGCACGGCATCGGCCTTGCGCGCAAGTCCGGCCGCGTCCGAGCCGGTGCCGCGCCCGATCCACCCCTGAACATCGCCGCCGAAACCGGCGCAGGCCAGCGCCGCGGCGATGGTGGAATTGCCGATGCCCATCTCGCCGAGGATCAGCACCTGTGCCTCGGCAGAGACCGCTTCGGCACCGCGCCGCATCTCGGCCAGCGTCTCCGGCTCACTCATCGCCGGCGCTTGGGTGATATCCGCCGTGGGCCGGTCCAGATCGAGCGCCACCACCGTCAGATCCGCCCCCGATGCGCGGCAGAGCTGGTTGATTGCCGCGCCCCCGGCCTCGAAATTGGCGACCATCTGCGCGGTCACCTCCTGCGGGAAGGGATTCACCCCCTGCGCGCAGACCCCGTGGTTGCCGGCGAAGACCAGTGCCTTCGCCTTGTCGATCCGCGGGCGCTCCAGCCTCTGCCAGCCCGCCATGAAGACCGCCAATTCCTCGAGCCGACCCAGCGAGCCCGGCGGCTTGGTCAGGCTCGCCTGCCGCGCGCGCGCCGCCTGCGCTGCCGCCGCGTCGGCCACCGGCAGCGACCGCGCCAGATCCGCGACCGCCGCGAGCGTGGGGATGTCAGAAAGAATGCTCATTCGGTTTCACCTTCACTGGGTAGCCCGCCACCGCCAGCCAGACCTCGTCGGAGGCCTCGGCCACCGCCTGGTTCATCCAGCCCGCGGCGTCGCGGAAGCTGCGGGCGAGCCGGTTCTCCGGGACGATTCCCGCCCCGACTTCATTGGTCACGAAAATCATGGGGGCGCGCTGCCGCGCGATCTCCTCAACCAGTGCCTGCACCTCGCCGCGCCAGTCCGCCTCGGCCAGAAGCAGGTTGGTCAGCCAGAGCGTCAGGCAATCCACCAGCCGCGGCAGATCGCCGTCGCTGGCGCGCAGCGCGGCGCAGAGATCGCGCGGCGCATGCAGGTCCTGCCAGCAGGTTCCGCGCCGAGCCCGGTGCTCGGAAATGCGCGCGGCCATTTCCTCATCGCCCTCGTAAATCTCTGCGGTGGCGATATAAATCGCCCGACCACAGGGGGCGAGCGCCCTGCGTTCGGCAAGCGTCGACTTGCCTGACCGTGCCCCGCCCGTGATGAGTATCGACCTTGTCATTTCCGCATGGGAAAGCATCAATGTCGCCAAAAGGGAAGAGGCAAGCAGGCCGTTGCAGCACGAAACACCCGGCTCCGGAGAGCTGATCCTGATCCGTCACGCCCCGATCGCAGAGCCCGGCAGGCTCTGTGGCCGCACCGATTTTCCGGCGCGGATCGAGCCCGCGCGAATTGCCTCCCTGCGCGCCGCCCTGCCCGCTCCGGGCTTTCTGGTGAGCAGTCCGGCGCTGCGCTGCCGGCAGACCGCCGACGCCCTCTGGCCCGGGCGCTCCGCCGCGCCCGACGCCCTGCTCTGGGAGCAGGACTTCGGCGCCCACGACGGGCTGCCCTACGCCGATCTGCCCGACCTCGGCCCGCTGGACAGTCCCGAGTTGGCACAATGGACGCCACCCGGCGGCGAGAGTTTCGCGGACCTCTGTGCCCGCGTCCGGCCCGCGCTGCTCCGCTATGGGCAAAGGGCGGCGCAAGAGCGCGTGCCGGTGGTGCTGGTGGTCCACGCCGGGGTGATCCGCGCCGCGCTGTCGCAGGTGACCACCGCCCTGCACGCCGGGCTCGCCTTCGAGATCGCGACCCTCTCGGTGACCCGTCTGCGCTGCGGCGCCGAGGGGCCCTTCTCGGTGATCGAGGCGGGCCGGACATGAGTTTCTCCCCGGTGAGCGTCGAGGGCCATTTCGGCGAATGGGTGCAGGGGCGCATGGGTGCGGACGGCCCGGTTGCGCTGGTCACGGTCCGCTGCCCGGCGCTGCGCGTCTGCGCCCCCGGCGCGGACGACTTGCCCTTCTCCCGCGACCAGCTCGCAGTCTTCGCCGCCCGGCTCGGGATCGCAGGGCATTTTCCCGGCGTGACGCGGGATGCCCCGCTCGGCGGTGGTGCCGGGGCCTCCACCGCCACGTTGGTCGCGCTGGCCCGGAGCGCGGGGGCCTCCAATAGCGCCGCCGACCTTGCCGCGGCTTGCATCGCAACCGAGGGCGCAAGCGATCCGCTGATGTTCCCGCAGCCCGATGCCCTGCTCTGGGCCTCGCGCGAGGGGCGTATCCTGCGCCACCTGCCCCCGCCCCCCGCCTGCCACATCCTCGGGGGGTTCTGGGGAACACCGCAACGCACGACCCCCGGCGACAAGGATTTCGACGACATCACCGATTTGATCGACGCATGGGCCGAGGCGGTCGTTCTGGAGAACCTTCAGCGCTGCGCCACAATCGCCAGCACCTCGGCGCAGCGCTGCAGCGACCGGCGCGGCCCGATGCCCGACCCCACACCGGAGCTTGCGCGCGACCTCGGCGCACTCGGCTGGCTGCGCGCCCATACCGGATCCGCGCGCGGCTTGGTCTTTGCCCCCGGCGAGACGCCCAAACACGGCAAGGCAGCCCTGATCGAGGCCGGGCTCACCGGCGTGCTCAGCTTCGGGACGGGCGCGGCATGAGCTTCGCGCTGATGATGCTCGGCGGGATGGCGCTCGACCTGGTCTTTGGCTGGCCCGCGACGCTCTACGCGCGGATCGGCCACCCCGTGACATGGCTAGGCCGCGCGATCGCTGCGCTCGAGACGCGGTTCAACCGCGGCAGCCGGCGCCGACGCCTGTGGCTCGGCACCCTGACCACCACGGCGATCGTCGGCCTCGCCGCCCTGCCCGCCCTCGCCCTGCAGATGCTGCTGCCCGCCGGGCTCGCGGGCAGCCTGATCGGAGCAGCGCTGGCCTGGCCGCTGATCGCCATGCGCTCGATGCACGACCATGTCGCCGCCGTTGCCACGCCGCTGGCGCAAGGCGACCTCGACGCCGCCCGCCATGCCGTGTCGATGATCGTCGGGCGCGATCCCGCGCGGCTCGACGCGGCCGGCGTTGCGCGCGCCGCCACCGAGAGCCTCGCCGAGAACAGTTCCGACGGGATCATCGCGCCGCTCTTCTGGGGTATCGTCGCCGGGCTGCCCGGGATCGCCGCCTACAAAGCGGTGAACACGCTCGACTCGATGATCGGCCACCGCAACGACCGCTACGAGGCCTTTGGTAAATGCGCGGCCCGGCTCGATGACGTGGTGAACTGGCTCCCGGCGCGGATCACCGGGCTGCTCTTCGCGCTGGCCGGCGGCCGCCGTCTGCCCGAGGCGCTGCGGGTGATGCGGCGCGATGCCCCGAAGCACCGCTCACCCAATGCTGGCTGGCCCGAGGGCGCCATGGCGGCGGCGCTGAATGTCCGGCTCTCGGGGCCGCGGGCCTACGGCGACCGGGTGGCCGAGGAGCCCTGGCTCAACGCGGGCGCGCCCGACCCTGCGCCGACCGATCTGATCCGCGCGCTGCGGCTCTACCGCCGCAGCATGGCGCTCTGCGCCCTTGCGCTCGCCGCGCTGATCCTGTTCGGGTGAGCCGCATGGACAGCCCGCCCCGGATACCGCCCGCCCCGCCCGCGAGAGATCACGGAGGCAACCTCGATGCCGCGATGGCGCGCTTCGGGGGCAGCCGTGCCGACTGGCTTGATTTGTCGACCGGCATCAACCCCGATCCCTACCCGGTGCCCCAGATCCCGGCCGAGGCCTGGGCCGTGCTGCCGCGCCGCCCCGACATGGACCGGCTGATCGGCGCCGCCCGCGCGGCCTATCGGACGCCCGCACGCATCGTGCCGGTCAACGGCGCGCAGGGAGCGATCCAGATGGCCCCATCGCTGCGCGCGCCCGGAAGGGCGGCGGTTCTGGGGCCGACCTATAACGAACACGCCGCCGCACTGCATGCGGCCGGCTGGGAGGTTCACGAGGCGGGCGACCTCGACGCGCTGCACGGTGCGGACCTCGCAGTGGTCGTAAATCCCAACAACCCCGACGGGCAGCGCAGCTCGCCCGAGGCGCTCTCCGCGCTGGCCGCGCAGGTGGGGTTGCTGGTGGTCGATGAGAGCTTTGCCGACCCCGAGCCCGATCTCTCCATCGCGCCCGACCTCGACGCGGGCCTGCCGAACGTCGTGGTGCTGCGCTCCTTCGGCAAGTTCTATGGCCTCGCCGGGCTGCGTCTGGGGTTCGCACTGGCGCATGGGGCCCTCGGCGCGCGACTGGCCGAGCTGGCCGGACCCTGGCCGGTGTCGGGTCCGGCAATAGAGATCGGCTCGCAGGCGCTGGCCGACAGCCGGTGGCAGGCAAAGACCATAGCCCGGCTGACCGAAGACGCCGCAAGGCTCGACGCGTTGGCGCTGGCCGCGGGCTGGCACCTCGTGGGCGGCTCGCCGCTGTTCCGGACATATGCCTGCACCGATGCGCAGGCAGCGCAGGAACGCCTCTCCCATCGGCACATCTGGAGCCGGATCTTCCCCTATTCGGGCAGCTGGATCCGCCTTGGCCTGCCGCCCTCGGACCGCTGGGAGCAACTCGAAACCGCCTTCGCCATGCTCTGAGAGCTCAGAACTCCACCCCCTGCTGCGCCTTGATCCCGTCGCGAAACGGGTGCTTGACCAGCGTCATCTCGGTCACCAGATCGGCCGCCTCGATCAGTTCCGGCTGCGCGTTGCGCCCGGTCAGGCAGACATGGGTCATCGTGGGCTTCCGCTCCAGCAGGAAACCCACCACCTCGTCGATCTCCAGGTAGCCGTAGCGCAGCGCGATGTTGATCTCGTCGAGCAGCACGAAGCGAATTTCGGGATCGAGAATCTGCTCCTGCGCGATCTGCCATCCGCGCTGCGCCGCCGCTATGTCGCGCTCGCGGTCCTGCGTCTCCCAGGTGAAGCCCTCGCCCGAGACGAAGAATCGGCACTCCCCTGCAAATTTCTCGCGGATCATCCTGGCCTCGCCGGTGACCCAGTTGCCCTTGATGAACTGCACCACGGCGCAGGGCATGCCATGGGCGATGCAGCGCAGGATCATCCCGAAACCCGAGGAGGACTTGCCCTTCCCGGGACCAGTGTGGACGATGATGAGACCCTTCTCTTCGGTCTTTTCCTTCATCATCCTGTCGCGCGCCGCCTTGATTTTCTTCATCTTTTCGGCGTGGCGGGTGTTTGCCTCGTCGCTCATGCTGCTCTCTCCGGTATTGACAGGGGGCGAATTTCCGGGCGATCTGGCATCACGCTGGTGCCCGTGTAAACGGGTGAAAAGGGAATGTGCAGCCGCGAGAGATCGCGGTCAGGCACAGCCGCCCCCGCGACCGTGAACGGAAAAGGGCGCTCGGAAAGCCACTGGCCGACAGGCTGGGAAGGCAGAGCGTCCGTCGGGCCACAGACTGGATCTGCAGCCCTGAATTCCGTGAGCCGGGAGACCTGCCAGCCAAGACTTTTGAGACCGGACGGGGTGTGCCGGTGTCGGGGTGTTCCCATGCCCGGGATCCATTCCGCCGTTACCCCTGTGCGCCCAACCGATGAGGCGACACGAATGATGGACTGCGCGGACACGCGACAGGAGAGCGACACCGAGCTGCTGGTCTGCGTGACCTGCCGCCGTGAGGGGGTGACCCCGCAGGATGAACGGCGCCCCGGCCGGGCGCTCTACGACCAGATCACCGCGTTGGAGCGGCCCCGGGGGGTGCGCGTCACGCCCACCGACTGCCTGCAGAACTGCGATTTCGGCTGCACCGTCGCGCTGCGCGGCGGGGCGGAGAAATGGACCTACGTCTTCGCCAATGTCGACGAGGCAGCGCACCCCGAGATGATCCTCGCAGGCGCCGCGCAATTCCACGCGGCACCCGACGGGGTGATCCCCTGGCGCCAGCGCCCCGAACACTTCAAGCGCAACTGCGTGGCCCGCATCCCGCCGCTCTCCCCCGCGCCCAAGGATGCGTCGCAGGACACCTCCCAAACCTCTCCCCAAGCCTCTCAAAAGCAACAGGACAGCTGACATGGCCGACCTTTCGAAACTCCCCGTGACCGTCATCACCGGCTTCCTCGGCTCGGGCAAGACAACGCTCGTCAGCCACCTGATGCGCAATCCCGGCGGTCGGCGGCTGGCCGTGGTTGTCAACGAGTTCGGCGATGTCGGCGTCGATGGAGACATCCTGCGCAGCTGTGCGATCCCGGACTGCCCTGCCGAGAACATCGTCGAGCTGGCCAACGGCTGTATCTGCTGCACCGTGGCCGACGACTTCATCCCCACCATCGAGGCACTGCTGGCGCTGGAACCGCGTCCCGACCACATCCTCATCGAGACCTCGGGGCTGGCCCTGCCGAAGCCGCTGCTGAAGGCCTTCGACTGGCCGCAGATCCGCGCACGGATCACCGTCGACGGGGTGATCGCGCTGGCCGACGCCGAGGCCGTGGCCGCGGGCCGCTTCGCCCCCGACGTGGCGGCGGTGGACGCACAGCGCGCCGCCGATGACAGCCTCGACCACGAGACCCCGCTCTCGGAGGTTTTCGAGGACCAGATCGCCTGTGCCGACATCGTGCTGCTGACCAAGCCCGACCTCGCCGGGCCCCAAGGCGTCGCGCGCGCCAAGGAGATCATCGCCGCCGAGGCGCCGCGCCCGCTGCCGGTGATCGAAGTGGCCGAAGGTGTCGTCGACCCGCGGGTGATCCTCGGTCTCGGCGCCGCCGCCGAGGACGACCTCGACGCCCGCCCGAGCCATCACGACACGCCGCATGACCACGACCACGAGGACTTCGAGTCGCTCACCGTGGAGCTGCCCGAACTGGGCGACCCCGCGCAGCTGGTGCATGCGATCAAAGCGCTCGCGCGCAGCCACAACATCCTGCGGGTCAAGGGCTACGCGGCGGTTGCCGGCAAGCCGATGCGCCTGCTGGTGCAAGCGGTGGGCGCGCGGGTGCGCCACCAGTTTGACCGCCCGTGGCAGCCGGGCGAGGCGCGCAGTGGCCGGCTGGTGGTCATTGCCGAACATGACGACATCCGCGAAGACGAGATCCGCGCCGCGCTGCACCGTGCCGTGCTCGACGCGGCCCTCTAGGTCATGCACGTCGTCTTCCGCGAAAGCCACGGCCTCGAGGAGGTCGAGACCCCGACGGACCTGATGCAGGATCCGGCGGATCTCGTGGTTCTGTCCTTTTCCGACAGCGACCTCGGCGCCTTCGCGGAGGCATGGCACATGGGTGGGGGACAGGCTGGCGGGCTGCCATCGCTGCGGCTGGCCAACCTTGCGCAGCTGCGCCACCCGCTGTCGGTCGACACCTATGTCGAGCGGACGCTGGAGGGCGCGAAGGGCATCCTCGTCCGGTTGATCGGCGGCCGATCCTACTGGGACTACGGGCTTTCGCAACTGCAGGCGCTCGCGCAGCGGCGGCGGATCGCGCTGGCCGTGCTGCCCGGCGACGGACGGCCCGATCCGCGGCTGGACGAGGCCTCCAGCCTGCCGCTCTCGACCCTGCGCCGCCTTGCCCAGCTCTGCGACACGGGGGGCGCGGCTGCGGCGCAGGCCGCCCTTGCGCAACTGGCGCTGGCCTCGGGCCTGAGCGCACCGCCGGTGCGCGGCGGGGCGCGGCCCCTGCCCCAGGTCGGTCTCTGGACCCCGGAGACCGGGGTGCTGGAGGCCGGGACGCTGGAGGCGATCCCGGACACCGGCGTCCATGCCGAAACGAAAGCGTACATGCATGCAGGGGGCGCTGAGCAGGGTGCCGGAGGCGTGGCCAGCGATGATGCGAGGGGCGCTGCCCCTCGCGCTCCCCGGCGTATTTGGAAAGAGAAGAAGCGGCGGCGGGTCCTCCTCGTGTTCTATCGCGCCTACCTGGTGGCGGCGGACATGGCGCCGATCACGGCGCTCTGCGCCGCCTTTCGGCGGGAAGGCTGCGAGGTGGTCGGGCTGTTTGCTCCCTCGCTCAAGGTTCCTGCCGCGGCGGAGGCGCTGGCTGCGGCGGTCACCCGCCTCGCGCCCGATGCCATCGTCAATGCCACCGCCTTCAGCGGACGCGGCGCCTCGGGCTCGCCGCTCGATGGGGCCGGGGTTCCGGTCTTCCAGGTGGCGCTGGCAACCTCGACCGAAGCGGCCTGGGCCGAGGCGGAGCGGGGGCTGTCGCCCGCCGATCTTGCCATGCACGTGGTGCTTCCGGAGGTGGATGGACGGCTTCTGGCCGGCGTGATTTCCTTCAAGGAGCCCGGCGTGCGCGACCCGGAGCTGCAATTTTCCCGGACCCTGCACCGCCCCTATGTGCCGGGGATTGCCGCCGTCGTGGCGCGGGTCACTGGCTGGCTGCGGCTGGCCGCCAGGCCGCCGGCGGAGCGTCGCGTCGCGCTGATCCTCTCGACCTACCCCGGCAAGGACTGGAACCTCGGCCACGCGGTCGGTCTCGACGCCCCTGCGTCGGCGCGCGCCATCCTCGGGGACCTGCGCGCCGCCGGCTACGCCCTGCCGGACGCGCCCCCTGATCTCGAGGTGACCCTGCAGCAGCGCAGCCTGCGGCTGCCGCTCGCGGAATACCGCGCGGCGCTGGCCTGCCTGCCCGAGGCGCTCCGGCAGCAGATCGCCGCCGCCTGGGGCGCGCCGGAGCTGGATGACCTGGTCGACGGCGACGCCTTCCGCATGGCGGCGCTGGAGCTCGGCCCCTGCCTGATCGCCCTGCAGCCCGAACGCGGCACTCCGGTAGAGCGCGAGGAAGCGTATCACGATCTCGCGCGGGTGCCCCGCCATTCCTATGTCGCCTTCTATCTCTGGCTGCAGCGCCGCGCCGACGCGTTGGTGCACATCGGCGCGCATGGCACGCTGGAATGGCTGCCCGGCAAATCGGTGGCCCTGTCCGAGACCTGCTGGCCGCAGGTCCTGACCGGCGCGCTGCCGGTGCTCTACCCCTTCATCGTCAACGATCCGGGTGAGGCGGCGCAGGCCAAGCGGCGGATCGGCGCGCTGACCCTCGGCCACCTTCCACCGCCGCTGACCGACAGCGAAACCCCGGACAGGCTGGTCCTTCTCGAAGCGCTGCTCGACGAGTTCTCCACCGCCGACGGGCTCGACCCGCGCCGCCGCGACCGGCTGCAGGCCGATATTCGCGCCGAGGCGCAGGCGCAGGGAGTCGAGGCCGATCTCGGCCTGGACGGTGCCGCCTCCACCTCAGAGGCGATCCCCCGCATCGACCGCTTCGTCTGCGACATCAAGGAGAGCCGTTTCGGCGAAGGGCTCCACATCTGGGGCCGCCCACCGCCGGGCACATGCGCGCCCGAGATCGCCACCTCGGTGCGGGCTGAACGCACCGCGCTCGTCGCCGCGCTAGATGGGCGGCGGATCGAGGCGGGCCCTTCCGGCTCGCCCTGGCGCGGGCGGCGCGACGTGCTGCCGAGCGGGCGCAATCTATACACCACCGACCCGCGCGCGGTGCCGAGCCGTGCCGCCTTTGCCCAAGGTGTGAAGCTGGCCGAGGACCTCATGCACCGGCACCTGCAGGACCACGGCGACTGGCCGCGTGGACTGGTCGTGGACCTCTGGGGTTCCGCCACCATGCGCACCGCCGGCGAGGAGTTCGCCATGGCGCTGCACCTGCTTGGGGTGCGGCCGGTCTGGGTCGACGGCTCGGGGCGGGTCTCCGGCTTCGAGATCCTGCCGATCGCCGAGCTTGAGCGGCCGCGCATCGACGTCACGCTGCGGGTCTCGGGCCTGTTCCGCGATGTCTTCCCCACGCTTTCGGGACTCTTTGCGCAGGCCGTTGCCGCGCTGGCAGCGCGCGACGAGGCCCCGGAATGGAACCCCTATGCCGGCGACGCTCCGGGCGCGCGGGTGTACGGGCCGGCACCGGGCAGCTTCGGGCTTGGCATGGGGGCGGCGCTGGACAGCTACGACGAGCAGGCCCGCCGCGCCGCTGGCGAGGCCTGGCTCGCCGCCTCCGCCTGGGCGCTGGACGGCGCGGGCGCCACGCATGACGAGGCCGGAATCCGCGCCCGCGTGGCGCAGGCCGAGGCTTTCGTGCACCTGCAGGACCTGCCCGAAACCGACCTGCTGCTCGCCGCTGATTATGCTGCGCATGAGGCAGGGTTTGCCGCCGCGCAGGCGACGGTCGGCGGGCAAGCCGCGCTCTACCATCTCGACAGCACCGACCCGGCGCACCCGCGGGCGCGGGCGCTCCCAGAGGAGATCGCCCGCGTGGTCCAGGCCCGGGCCACCAACCCGCGCTGGATTGCCGGGATGCGCGCCCATGGCTTCCGCGGCGCCGCCGAGATCGCCGCGACGCTCGAGCACATGGCCGCCTTCGCACATCTGGCCGGGGCGGTCGGCGGGCATCTGTTCGACCTCTACCACGCAGCGACGCTGGGCGATCCCGAAACCGACGCCTTCCTACGCGACGCCAACCCCGGCGCCCATGCGGCCATGCTGGGGCGCTTCCGCGCGCTGCGCGATGCGGGGCTCTGGGAGAGCCGGAGAAATTCGGTGATCGCCGCGCTGGAGCAACAGCCATGAGCGCGCCGCAGATCAAGGGCTGGTGCCCCGGCGCGCATCGCCCGATGCTGTCGGGCGACGGGCTGGTCGTGCGTGTGCGCCCGTTCCGCGCCGAGCTGCGTGCGGCGCGGGTGCTGGCGCTCTGTGAGCTCGCGCGGGCCCATGGCAATGGCACGCTTGAGCTGACCTCCCGCGCCAACCTGCAGATCCGGGGCGTGTCCGAGGCCGCCTTTCCCGGGCTTCTGGAGGAGCTGGACGCGCTTGGCCTGATCGATGCCGACCCGGCGGTCGAGGCCCGGCGCAACATCCTCATGCCCGCCGGCTGGCGGGACGGCGACCTGACCGACCGGCTGCACGCTGCGCTGCTGGAGACACTGCCCACACTGCCACCGATGCCCGCAAAGATCGGTTTTGCCCTCGACACGGGGCCGCAGGGGCACCTTGCGTCGGAGTCCGCCGATATCCGCTTCGAACTGGACCCTGCGGGCGGGCTGCTGCTGCGGGCGGACGGGGCGGCAACGGGCCGGCCGGTCGTGGAGAAGGACGCCATGGCGGCCCTTGCCCAGTTGGCCAATTGGTTCGTCGACAGCGGCGGGGCCGCGTCCGGTCGCATGGCACGCCACCTTAGGCAGATCTCGCTCCCCGATGAATGGCAAAGAGCGCTGCCACGCGCGCCCCGCCCCACCCTCGAGCCCGGAGACACGGCGAACGGACGCCTGCTCGGCGTTCCCTTCGGCAGCGTGGACGCCGGAGCCCTCGCCGAAGTCATGGAGCGCAGCGGCGCGCGGGCACTGCGGCTGATGACCGGACGGCTCCTCTGCCTGCTCGACGGGGACAGCGAGGTGCCCGCGCCCGGTTTTGTCACCACCCCCGGCAGCCCGCTGCTGGCCGCCCACGCCTGCCCCGGCGCACCGTTCTGCCCGCAGGCCACGGTGGCCACCCGCGCGCTCGCGACCCGGCTTGCCCCGGAGGTCGATGGCACGCTGCACGTCTCGGGCTGCGCCAAGGGCTGCGCCCTGCCGCGCGCGGCGCGTCTCACGCTGGTGGGAACGGACGGTGCCTTCGATCTCGTGCGGGACGGCGCGCCCTGGGACCCGCCCAGACGCACCGGCCTCTCGCCCCTTCTATTCGACGATCCCGCCACCCTTCTAACGGGGATGCCCTGATGCCCTATGACTACGAAAAGGATGGCGCGGCCATCTACCGGCAGAGCTTCGCGACGATCCGTGCCGAGGCCGATCTCGCGCGCTTCTCGCCCGACGAGGAGCCCATCGCCGTGCGGATGATCCATGCCGCGGGCATGGTCGGACTGGAGCGGCACATCCGCTTCTCCGAGCAGTTCGCCACAGCGGCCCGTCGCGCGCTGGCGCAGGGCGCGACGATCCTCTGCGACGCGCGCATGGTGTCGGAAGGGGTCACCCGCCCCCGCCTGCCCGCGGACAACCCGGTGATCTGCACGCTGCACGATCCCGCCGTGCCCGAGATGGCCCGCGCGGTGGGCAACACCCGCTCGGCCGCTGCGCTGGAGCTCTGGCGCCCCCATCTCGCGGGCGCGCTGGTGGCGATCGGCAATGCCCCCACGGCGCTCTTTCACCTGCTGAACATGCTCGAGGACCCGACCTGCCCGCGCCCGGCGGCGATCATCGGCTGCCCGGTCGGCTTCGTCGGCGCGATGGAGAGCAAGGACGCGCTCTGGCAGGCGCAGCCGGTGCCCTGCTGCATCGTCGAGGGGCGGCTCGGCGGCAGCGCGATCACCGTCGCCGCCGTCAACGCCATTGCGAGCCGCGCCGAATGAACGTGCAGGGAGAGATCAGCGCGCAGGCGGCTGCGCCGGTGGAGACACCGCTGGAGGCGAAAACGCGAGGCACCATCTGGGGCGTCGGCCTCGGGCCGGGCGATCCCGAGCTCATGTCGGTGCGCGCCGACCGGCTGCTGCGCAATGCCCGCCACGTCGCCTATTTCCGCAAGGCCGGACGGCCCGGGCAGGCACGGCGCATCGTCGAGGGGATGCTGCGCGCCGACGTGATCGAGATCGCCATGGAATACCCGGTGACCACCGAGATCCCGCTCACCGACCCGCGCTACAACGCGCTGCTCTCGGCCTTTTACGAGGATTGCACGGCAAAGCTGCGCGCGCTTTCGGATGCGGGCCACGAGGTTCTGGTGCTCGCCGAGGGCGATCCGTTCTTCTACGGATCGTTCATGCATCTGTTCACGCGCCTCAAAGGTCATGCGCCCCTGCAAGTGGTGCCGGCGATCCCCGGCATGGCCGCCGCCTGGTGTGCCACCGGCCTGCCGATCACCTGGGGCGACGACGTGATGAGCACGCTCATGGGCACGCTGCCCGAGGACGAGCTGGTCCGGCAGATGCGGAATGCGGATGCGCTGGTGATCATGAAAATCGGCCGCAACATCGACAAGGTCCGCCGCGCCCTGCGCGCCGCCGGGCGCTTTGAAGATGCCTGGCTGGTGGAACATGCCGCCATGCCCGGCCAATCCGTGCAGCGCCTGTCGGAGGCCGAGGGTCGGGTGACCCCCTATTTCTCCATCGTGCTGGTGCACGGACAGGGGCGGCGGCCATGAGCGGCCGGCTGGTGATCGCCGGGCTCGGCCCCGGCGCCGGGGCCCTCGTCACGCCCGAGGTCAGCGCCGCGCTGTCCGAGGCGACGGACGTGGTCGGCTACATCCCCTATGTCGCCCGCGTGGCGCCGCGCCCCGGTCTGACGCTGCACGCCTCCGACAACCGGGTGGAACTCGACCGCGCCCGCCACGCGCTCGAGATGGCCTGCGCCGGGCGCTCGGTGGTGGTGGTCTCCTCGGGCGATCCCGGGGTGTTTGCCATGGCCGCCGCGGTCTTCGAGGCCGCCGAGGCAGGGCCGGCCGCATGGCGCGCGCTCGACATCCGGGTGCTGCCCGGCATCACCGCCATGCTCGCCGCCGCCGCCCGCGCGGGCGCGCCGCTGGGGCATGATTTCTGCGCCATAAACCTCAGCGACAACCTCAAGCCCTGGCCCCTGATCGAAAAGCGCCTGCGCCTCGCCGCCGAGGCAGATTTCGCCATGGCCTTCTACAATCCGCGCTCCAAGGCCCGGCCCGAGGGATTCGCGAAGACCCTGAACATCCTGCAAGAGACGTGCAGGGATGCCCGCCCGGTGATCTTCGCCCGCGCTGTCTCGACCCCAGAGGAGGAGATCCGCGTCGTGCCGCTGGATCGCTGCACGCCGGAAATGGCCGACATGCGGACCATGGTGATCGTCGGGGCCTCGACGACGCGGGTGATCCCGCGCGAGGGCGCGCCCTTTGTCTACACCCCGAGGTCGGTCCCCGCATGATCCAGCCAGCGCAGAACCTCCTCGACCTCATGAGTTTCGTGCCGCGCCGGGATGGACGGCCGGTCGATCATGATCACCGGCAGGCCCAGCTCCCGCGCCGCTGCGATCTTGGCGAAGGCCCCGGTACCTCCGGAGTTCTTCGAGACCACGAGGTCGATCGCATGGTCCCGCAGCAGCGCAAGATCACCTTCGAGACCGAAGGGGCCGCGATCGACCACCACGTGATGATCGGGGAAATCCAGTCGCGCCTCGGGCGGATCGACAAGCCGCAGCAGGTAGAAGTGCTGCGGCTGCACGGCGAAGTCAGGCAGATGCATCCGGCCCACCGCCAGCATGACCCGGCGCGGCGCACCACCGAGCGCTGCAACCGCACCCGCCATACCCGGCACGCGGGTCCAGTGGTCGTCGGCGGTCTCCCCCCACGGTGCGCGGGTGAGCGCGATGAGGGGCACGTCCACCGCGCGGCAGGCGGCGACGGCATTGGCGCTCATCTGCGCGGCGAAAGGATGGGTGGCGTCGATCACATGGGTGATGCGCTGCGCCCGCAGGTAGGTTGCCAGTCCCTCGGCCCCGCCAAAGCCGCCTATCCGCAGCGGCAGTGCCTGATCCGCCGGGCGCGCCACGCGCCCGGCCATGGATACCGTGCCCCGCAGCCCGGCCCCGGCGAGCGCCCGGCAGAGCCGCGTCGCCTCGAGCGTGCCGCCCAGCACCAGAAGGTTCGGCTCCATGTCTGAGGCTATCACGTCCAAGGCTCCCTGGCTGTCGATCATCGGCCTCGGCGAAGATGGCCCGGACGGGCTCTGCGCCGCAAGCCGTGCCGCCCTCGCGGCGGCGGAAATCGTCATTGGCCCCGCGCGGCATCTGTCGCTGCTTCCTGACGGGGAGGCAAGGCAGATCACCTGGCCGGTGCCCTTCGTCGAGGGCATTCCCCAGCTTCTCTCCCTGCGCGGGCGGCAGGTGGCGGTGCTGGCCTCGGGCGATCCCTTCTGGTTCGGCGCCGGGTCGGTGCTGGCGCGGCATCTGGACCGCGGCGATTGGCAGGCCTTCCCGGGGCGCTCGACCTTCTCGCTTGCCGCCGCGCGCATGAGCTGGCCGCTCGAAGGCACCTCCTGTTTCGGCCTGCACGCCGTACCGCTTGCGCGCCTGCGTCCGCAGCTTGCGCCGGGGCGGCAGATGATCGTGCTCCTGCGCGATGGTGCGGCGGTCGCGGCGCTGGCAAACTACCTAGCCGAAGAAGGTTTCGGCGCCTCCGAGATCACCGTGATGGAAGCGCTCGGCGGCCCGCGCGAGCGCCTGACGCAGACACGCGCGGATACACTCCCAGTCCTTGCCTTTGCGCATCCGGTCTGCGTCGCGCTCACGGTCAGGGGCGACGGCCCGGTGCTGCCCCTCGCCACCGGTCGCCCCGACGATTGGTTCGAAAGCGACGGCCAGATCACCAAGCGCCCGGTGCGCGCGCTCACCCTCTCGGCCCTCACCCCCCGCCCCTTCGAACACCTCTGGGACATCGGCGGCGGCTCCGGCTCGATCGGCATCGAGTGGCTGCTCTGCGACCCCACGCTCAGCGCCAGCACCATCGAGCCCCGCGCGGACCGCGCCGCGAGGATCGCCGCAAATGCCGCGCGGCTCGGCGCCGAGCGGCTGCGGGTGATCGAGGGCCGCGCTCCCGAGGCGCTGGCAGAGCTAGAGCGCCCCGACGCGGTGTTCATCGGCGGCGGCCTGTCGCGCGCGCTGCTCGACTGGCTGGAGGCGCATCTGCCCTCCGGCACACGCGTTGTCGCCAACGCCGTGACGCTGGAGTCCGAGGCGCTGCTCGCCGAGGTGCAGGCCCGGCTCGGCGGCGAGCTGCTGCGGATCGAGCTTTCCTCCACCCAGCCTCTCGGCGCGCGCCGCGGCTGGAAGGCGGCCTACCCCATTGTCCAGTGGAGCCACGTCACATGATCGTCGCGGGCTTCGGATTCAGGCAAGGCGCGGACGCGGGCAGCCTGCGCGACGCCTACGACCGCGCACGCGCAGGGCGTCGGGCGGACGCCCTCGCCACCGCCGCCGACAAGGCCGACGCCCCAGCGCTCGACGCGCTGGCCAGCGAGCTCGGCCTGCCGACCCGTGGTGTTCCTGCCGCTCAACTTTCCGCGCAAGCCACCCTGACCCGATCCGCGCGCGTGCTGGCCGAACGCGCCACCGGCTCCGTCGCCGAGGCCGCCGCCCTTGCCGCCGGAGGTTCAGGCGCGCGGCTGCTCGGCCCCCGGGCGATCTCCTCCGACCGCATGGCCAGCTGCGCGCTGGCAGAAGGACAAGACCCATGACCGTTCACTTCATTGGCGCCGGACCCGGCGCGCCCGACCTGCTGACCCTGCGCGGCCGCGACATCATCGCCAGCTGCCCGGTCTGCCTCTACGCCGGATCGCTTGTGCCCAAGGCGATCCTTGCCCATTGCCCGCCTGGCGCGCGGGTCGTGAATACCGCGCCACTGGACCTCGATCAGATCATCGCCGTGATCCAAAGGGCGCATGAGGCGGGTCAGGACGTGGCGCGGCTGCATTCGGGGGACCTGTCGGTCTGGTCGGCGATGGGCGAGCAGATGCGCCGGCTGAAAGCGCTCGGCATCCCCGTCTCGGTCACACCCGGCGTGCCCGCCTTCGCCGCCGCCGCCGCCGCGCTCGGGGCCGAGCTGACCCTGCCCGGCCTCGCGCAGTCGGTGGTTCTGACCCGCACCCCGGGCCGCGCTTCGTCGATGCCCGAGGGCGAGACGCTGGCCAATTTCGCCGCCACCGGCGCGACGCTGGCCATTCACCTGTCGATCCAGAACATCGCGCGCGTGGTCGCCGACCTCTCCCCCGCCTATGGCCCCGATTGCCCCGTGGCCGTGGTCTACCGCGCCAGCTGGCCCGACGAGGTGATCCTGCGCGGCACGCTCTCGGACATCGAAAGCAAGCTCGGCGCGGGCATCACCCGCACGGCGCTGATCCTCGTCGGACCGGCGCTGGCGGGCGAAGGCTTCGACGAGAGCTGCCTCTACGCGGTGGACTACGACCGCCGCTACCGCCCGCAAAGCGCCGAGAGCCCGTGGAGCGACTGGACTCCCGACGCGGAGGTGCAAACCGATGGCTGAGGTTCCCGGCCTCTTGGTCTCGGCGCCCTCCTCGGGCACCGGCAAGACCACGGTGATGCTGGGCCTGCTGCGGGCGCTGGCCGAGGACGGGCTTGCAGTGCAGCCGTTCAAGTCCGGCCCCGATTACATCGATCCGGCCTTTCACCTTGCCGCCTGCGGGCGGCCGAGCTTCAACCTTGACGGCTGGGCCATGGGGCCACGGCTATGGCAGGGCATCGCGGCGCAGGCGGCGGGGGCAGAGATCTGCGTCGCGGAGGGCTCCATGGGGCTCTACGACGGGGTCGCGACGTGCGGCCAGCAGGGATTTGGCAGCAGCGCCGAGACGGCGCGGGCAATGGGTTGGCCGGTCGTGCTGGTGCTGGACGTGAGCGGCCAGGCACAATCCGCTGCCGCCACGGCGCTGGGGTTCCGGCAATACATGCCCGACCTGCCCTTCGCCGGGGTGATCCTCAACCGGGTCGCCTCGCCCCGGCACGAGCGGCTCACCCGGCTGGGCATGGAGCGCGCCGGCCTGCCGGTGCTGGGCGTGCTGCCTCGGCGCGGCGACCTGACGCTGCCCGAGCGGCACCTCGGTCTCATCCAGGCGCTGGAGCATCCCGATCTCGAAGCCGCCATCGCCGGATATGCAGATTTCCTGCGCGAGCACGTCGACCTTGCTGCGCTCCGAGCCGCCGCCGCGGGCCATCCGCTGCCCGAGGATGCGCCGCCCCTGCCCGCCCCCCCGGCGCAGCGCATCGCGCTGGCGCGGGACGCGGCCTTCTCTTTTACCTATCCGCACCTGCTGGAAGGCTGGCGCGCGGCGGGGGCCGAGATCCAGCCCTTCTCGCCGCTGGCCGACGAGGCCCCGGCGCCCGACGCCGATCTCGTCTGGCTTCCCGGCGGCTATCCCGAACTGCACGCCGGCCGCCTCGCCGCCGCCGAAACCTTCCGCTCCGGGCTCCTCCGCCATGCCGAGACGAAGCCCATCCACGGCGAGTGCGGCGGCTACATGGCGCTTGGCGAGGGGCTGATCGACAAGCAGGGCACACGCCACCGCATGGCCGGCCTCCTCGGCCTCGTCACCAGTTATGAGAAGCGCAAGTTCCACCTCGGCTATCGCCGCGCCCTGCTGCGCGCGCCGATGCCCGGCTTCGGGCCCGGGGCGGCGCTGCGCGGCCACGAGTTCCACTATTCCACCATCCTCGAACAGCCCGACCCGCCGCTGGCCGAGGTCGCCGACGCCGATGGCGCACCGGTGCCCGAGACCGGCTCCTGCCGGGGCCGGGTGACGGGGACCTTCTTTCACCTGATCTCGGCAGAGGAATCCGCCGCCTGCCGCGACACGTCGATAAAGGAGGTGCCGACCCAGACAGCCAACCGGCCCTGAGCCACCCCGCATGGTGTCCCGAAGGGGACGCAAGGGAACCGGGTGAGAGGCCCGGACTGCCCCCGCAACTGTAAGCGAGGAGCGCCGAGGAAGAGCCACTGGCAGGCATGCCGGGAAGGGCCGAGGCGCGAGGATCTGCGAGTCAGGAGACCTGCCATGCGACCGACTTTCCCGCCCTCAGGGGCACATCCGCTGCCGGAGGGGCAGCTTCACGAGAAGGAAAAACCATGCATATCGAACCCGGCGTCGTGGACGGCGCCAAGATGGCCTTCGCCGCCGTCACCGCGGCAGGCGCCGCGGGCTATACCGCAAAACTCGCTGCACAGGACGTGGCGCGCAGCAACCTGATCTCCCTCGCCGCACGCACGCTGATGGCCGCCGTCGGCACCTTCGTCTTCTTCGAGGTGCTGCCGCACTTCCCGGTCGGCGTCTCGGAAGTGCACTTCATTCTCGGCTCGACGCTCTTCCTGCTGCTCGGCGCCGCGCCTGCCGCGCTGGGGCTGGCGCTGGGGCTGCTGGTGCAGGGTCTGTTCTTCGCGCCCACCGACCTGCCGATGTACTTCGTCAACGTCACCACGTTGCTGGTGCCGCTCTTTGCCACCGCCGCCTTGGCGCGACGGGTGGTCCCCGAGGGCACGGCCTATGTCGATCTGCGCTACGCCGACGTGCTGAAGCTTTCGGGGGTCTTCCAGGCCGGGGTCGTGGCCTGGGTCGCTTTCTGGGTGTTCTACGGTCAGGGCGTCTCGGCCGAGACCTTCGGCGCGGTGCTGACCTTCGGCGGGGCCTACATGCTGGTGCTGCTGATCGAACCGCTGGCCGATCTCGCCGCCCTCGCCGCGGCGAAGTCGCTGCGTGACACCGGCCTCGCCCGCCTTTTCGCGCCGCGGCTCTACACCGCCTGATACACGCGCCCGGCCCCCGCTCCGGGGCCGGGCACCACGGAAGGACAGAGCCGCATGATCAAGGACCTCTGGCTTGTCGGCATCGGCACGGGCAGCCCCGGGCACGTGACGCTCGACGGGATGCAGGCCCTGCGGGACGCCGCGGTCATCCTGCTGCCGCGCAAGGGCGAGGCCAAGGAAAACCTGCTGGCGCTGCGCCAAGTGATCCTCGAGGCCGCGGGCACGCGGGCCGAGATCCGCAGCTTCGACTATCCCGAGCGCGACCCGGCGCTCCCTTATGCCGCGCGCGTCGCCGCCTGGCACGACGAGATCGCGCGGCGCTGGAGTGCCGCGCTGCATGCCGCGCCGGACGGGCCGGTCGCGCTGCTGGTCTGGGGCGATCCGGCGCTCTATGACAGCACGCTCCGCATCGCCGGGCGGCTGACGCCGCGCCCGGCCCTGCGGGTCATCCCCGGCATCACTGCGATACAGGCGCTGACCGCCGCCCACGCCATCCCGCTAAACGAGGTGAACGGGGCAGTGAAGATCACCACCGGACGGCGGCTGCGCGACCACGGCTGGCCCGAGGGCGAAGACACATTGGTGGTGATGCTGGACGGTGCCTGCAGCTTCGCCGGGCTCGACCCCGAGGGCGTGCACATCTGGTGGGGTGCCTATCTCGGCAGCCCGGCGCAGAGGCTGCTTGCCGGACCGCTTGCCGAAGTGGCGGACGAGATCATCGCCGCACGCGCGGAAGCACGGGCGCGGCATGGCTGGATCATGGACACCTACCTGCTGCGCCGGGGCAGCACCGGCTGACCGCCAGCCCCGGACCCGACGGCCCGGAGCCTAGGGCAGGCCCGCCCCTGCTCACCTCGCACACCGGAGGCCCTATGGCACGACTGCCCCGGCGCCAGCGTCAGCGCAGCATGAGTCCCGGCAACCAGAGGGTGATCTGCGGGAAGCAGAGCAGCAGCACCAGGATCAGGATCTCCATCGCCAGGAACGGCAGGATGCCGCGGAAGATCTTGCCCAGCGGCACCCCGGTCTGCGCCGCGGCGACATAGGCGTTGAGCCCCAGAGGTGGGGTGAGCAGGCCGATCTCGACGGTCTTGGTCACCACGATGCCGAACCACACCGGGTCGAAATCCAGCGCCATCGCCGTGGGAAAGGCCAGCGGCATCGCCAGAGACAGGATCGCCAGCTGGTCCATGAACATCCCCATGACCAGCAGCAGCACCACGATGAACCCCATGATGACCGCGGGCGGCAGGCTGGTGGTGGCGACGAACTCCAGCAACGCATGGGTGATGCGGGTGAAGGCGAGGTAGTTCGAGAAGATCGCCGAGCAGGCGACGATGGCGACGATCATCACCGTCGCGCGGATTGCCCCGGAGACCGAGCGGTTGAAGTTGGCAAAGGACAGGGTGCGCTGAAAGATCACGATGATCAGCGAGCCCATGACCCCGAGCGCCGCGGCTTCCGAGGGCGAGGCAATGCCGCCGTAGATCGCCCCGATCACCAGCACCATCAGCAGGATCATCGGCAGCACGTGGCGGCTGGCCTTCACCGCCTTGCCGAGCTCGAAAGGCGCGCCCTTCGGCGCCTGGTCGGTGGTATGGGCGATGAGCTTGATCACCACCGCGAGGCCGGTTGCGGTGAGCAGCCCGGGGATGATCCCGGCGATGAAGAGCTTGCCGATCGAGGTCTCGGTCAGCACGCCATAGACCACCAGCACGATCGAAGGCGGCACTACGACCGCGAGCGTGCCACCGACCGACACGACGGCGGCGGCAAGCCGCTGCGAGTAGTTGTGGTTGCGCATCTCTGGAAAGGCCGAGGCGGACATGGCAGCGGTCGAGGCGGTGGAGCTGCCGACCAGCGCGGCGAGGATCACCGAGGCACCAACCGTGGCCATCGCGAGCCCGCCCTTCACGTGGCCGATCCAGCCCTGGCAGGCGATGATAGCCCGGCGCGTCACGTCGCCGGCGGTCAGCAGCTCGGCCATCAGGATGAACAGCGGGATCGCCACGAGAATGAACGAGGACGAGCTGTCGAAGAAGGTGCGTTCCAGCACCGCCAGCGCCGGGCGCAGGCCCAGCTCCAGCGCGAGACCGAAGAAGCCGGTCAGCCCCATGGCAAAGGCGATCGGCATGCGCATGGCCATGAACAGGGCCAGAAGCACGAGTATTGCAAAGAAGGTCAGCATGAAGCGGGCACGGGCTCCTGAGAAGGGCAGCCAGCCGCGCGGCTGACCGCCCTTTTATGTCCGGGACTTGCGAAGAGGTTACTGGCTGGTCAGCTCGATGTAGCGGTCCAGCACCTGCTGCGCCTTCTCGCCGCCCATGCGGCCCACCCAGTCCTCGGTCACAAGTTCCATGCCGGCGCGCAGCGCCGCCAGTTCGTCGTCGGTGAACTCATAGGTGTCGATGCCATCGGCCTTCCAGCCGGCCACCAGTTCGCCGACGCTTTCGTCCTGCGCCTTGGCGACGTGCAGGGCGATCTCGTCCCCGGCGGCCTTCATCGCGTCCCGGATCCCGGGGGCGAGGCTGTCATAGAGGTCGCTGCGCACGACCATGACGAAGCTGTAGCCACCGAAGGAGCCGTTGGTCGAAATGTGGCTGACCACCTCGTTGAGCTTGTAGCCCGGCACCGAGGCGAGCGGGAACAGCACCGCATCGAGCCGACCGCGCTCGACGGCGGTATAGACCTCCGGGCCGGGGATCGAGATACCCACAGCGCCAAGGCCGCGCGCGGTCATCGCCTGCGTCGCGCCCGAGGTCCGCACGTCCAGCGCCTCCCAGTCGGAGGGCATGCCGAGCCGCTGCTTGGCCAGCACCTGGTAAGGCGGCAGCACGAAGCCGAAGACCGGGGTCACCCCCGAGGCCAGCAGCTCGTCGCGCATCGGCCCCTCGGCCAGCATCGCCTGCAGCGCCATGGTGCCCTCTTCGGCCGAGCCGTAGTAGCCCGGCAGGCCGACCACCGAGTTCAGCGGCAGCGCGTCGGTGTGGTAGATCGTGCCCAGCAGGGCGGCGTCGAGAATGCCGCTCTTCACCGCGTCGAGCTGCGCCTTGGATTTCGCCGCCTGCTCGGACGGGAAGTGCTGGAACGACAGTTCGCCGCCGGTCGCCTCCTCGACCGCGGCGATCCATTTCGTCGTTCCCTCGACCGAGACGATGTGGCTGGTGGACTGGAAATCCCCGAGCCGCAGCGTTTCGGCGCTCACATGGCTGCCTCCGAGCGCAAGCGCCCCTGCAAGGGCAGCGACCACCTTGTTCGTCATCTTCATCTTGTCCTCCTCCCTATAGACAAAATCAGATCTTCCTCAGACCTGCGCTGGCGCCTCCCGCGTCAGCGCGTCGTAGATCAGCCGCAGCACCAGAACGCCGCATCCCAGCGGCACGATTGCGTAGGCCCAGCCGAGGGGCCAATCGACCACCCCGTATTCGACCTCGCCTCTCTGGAAGGCATGCAGCGCGAATTTCCCGGACATCCAGACGACGAGGCCGAAGAACAGCGCCGGCAGCAGCAGGCGCAGCTTGTCGACGACCACCCCCGGCACCCCGGGCAGGTGTTCAGGCACGAAGTCGAGCGCCAGGTGCCCGCCGTCGCGGAACACCCGCGACAGCGAGAGCGTGGCAAGCGCGGGCATCAGGTAAAGCTCGGTGAGCTCGAACTGGAACTGCACGGGCACGTGCAGGACCAGCCGCATGAGGATGTCCGCGTTGATCAATACGACCACGACCAGCAGGCCGAGGCACCCCAGCAGATGCAGGGCGTCCTCGAGTTTTCTCAGGATGGTGCCAATGACGTTCAACCTTACCTCCCAGTTGGTTGACGCTCGGGCTGTCCCGGCGCGGGCGCGCGGCCCTCAGCGTTTCGGCAGCTCGACGATGGCCGAGCCGATCGCCGACATCTCGCCGTCCTGCTGTTCGGCGCGCTGCTGGATCTCCAGCAGGTAGCGCCCGTCCTCCTCGTATTTGCGCACCACCGAGCCGTGGATCAGGATGATGTCGCCCTCGGGGTTGTGCCGGCGGACCTGGCATTTCGCCTGCCGCAGGAAGCCGTCATCGCCCATCCAGTTGGTCACCTGATGCGTCAGCCACGAGGTCCGCTCGGGGCCGTAGTCATAGGCACCCGGCGCGCCGACCTCGAGCGCAAACTCTTCTTCCCAATGCACGCGCTCGGGGCAATCGGGAATGCCGAAGCGGTTCTTGATCCCGGCCGAAGGGTGCTTCTGCTGCAACTGCCAGGCCAGCTTGTTGGCGCGGATATAGAGCCCGCCCCAGCCCTGCGCGTAGGCGATGAAGCCGGTGGCGGTCATCGGGCCCTTGACCATGGTGGGCAGTTCGTCGCCCTCGTTCACGTCGTCCCAGTAGCGGGTCTCGGCGCCGCGGATCTCTTCCTGCTCGTAGTACTTGTAGAACTGCTGCAGCTCTTCGTCGGTGTAGACGCGGCGGCCCTTGGCCTTGGCCTCGGTGTACTTGGTACCGTTCTCGCGCGCGGCGTCGCGGTCGGTGCGGAAGCACCAGCTGTCGGCCTCGGCCAGCATGTCGCCGGTCTTCGCGTCGTAGAAGTCGACGTGGTAGATCTGCTGCACCGCCTTGCCGGCAAAGCGCGTGTCATGCTCGACGAGGTCCTTGAGGTAGGCCTCGGTCCGGAACTCGGTGTTGCGCGGGATGACCTTGTGCCAGGTCCAGTTGGCACCCGACCACATGGCGTGAACCCCCGGAAGGCCGCCGACGTAGCCCGAGATGATCCGGCTGGTGGAGAACAAGAAGCTCGGCAGGGCGATCACGTCGCCATATTTGGTGGTCTTGGCATACTCGGGATCGCACCACAGCGGGTTGTCGTCGCCGATGCCGTGGGCGTAGTGGCGGATGTTGTCGCGGGTCGCCTCGTAGCACCAGGGCTCGACGGTCTTCTCGATCTTCACGCCGATGCGCTGGCGCAGATCGTCGAGCCCCTCCTCGGTGATCTTCGGAAACTTGCGGGTCATGTCGTTCATCTTGTTCCTCCTCGAATGTCGGTGCGGCGGGGCGTTCAGCCCGCGGCCGCGAGTGTTTCTGCCTGCAAATCACGCAGGATCTTGCGGTTCACCTTGCCGGCCGGGGTTTTCGGCAGGTCGGTGACGAATTCGATCTGACGGGGGTATTCGTGGCGGGCGAGCCGGGCGCGGACGTGCTCCTGGATGTCCTTGTCGAGCCCTTCCTCGGGCGCGCCCTTGAGAATGATATAGGCCTTGACCACCTGCCCGCGCAGGCTGTCGGGCGCGCCGATCACCCCGCATTCGGCCACCGCCGGATGGCTGAGGATGGCGTCCTCGACCTCGATTGCGCCGATGGTCCAGCCTGCCGAGATGATCACGTCGTCGGCTCGGCCGCCGTGGTAGAAATATCCATCCTCGTCGACCCGGCCCAAGTCCTTGGTCGGGAACCACTTGCCGCCCTTCTTGACCATCAGCTCGCCGGTCTCGCCCGGCGCGCAGCGCGCGCCGTCCTCGCGCTGCACCTCGACCTCAACCCCCGGCACCGCCTTGCCCATGGCACCGTCGCGGACCTCGAGGTCCTCGGCACCCGGATAGTTGGCGATGATCACGCCGATCTCGGTGGTGCCGTACATCGAGCACACCTTGGTGCCGAAGACGCGTTCAACGTAGGCGGCGGTTTCGCTGTCGATCGGCTCGCCGGTGAACGACAGCTTGTCGAAGGCGTAGGTGAAGCGCTCCGCCTCGCCGGAGTTACGCATCATCCGGTAATGCGTCGCGGCGGCGGTGAGATTGGTGATCCCGAAGTCGTGCAAAGCCTTCAGCAGCCGCACCGGGTCGAACTTGCCCGAGAAAGTGCCGGTCGACACCCCCATGGCCAACGGAGCCAGCGTACCGTGCCAGAGCCCGTGGCCCCATGCCGGGGAGGACGGGCAGAAGAAGCGGTCGCCGGGGCGGATGCCGGTGGCATAGAGCGCGGCGACCATCAGCGTGACGATGGAGCGGTGCGAGTGGTGCACCGCCGCCGGCAGCAACCGGGTCGTGCCCGAGGTGTATTGCAGCACCGCCAGATCGTCGCCCGCCGTGTCCCAGTCGAAGCTTTCGGGCAGCGCGTTCAGGCTGTCGAGGAAATCGCGGTCGGCGACGATGACATCTTGCGCCCCGCCCTCCACGGCCTCGGGTGCCTTCTCGGCATTGGTGAAGAACACCGTCGGCTCGCAATCCGCGACCCGCAGCTTGATGCCGTCGGGGCCGAAGAGGGTAAACATCGGCACCGCCACCGCCCCGGCCTTCATCGCGCCGAAGAGCGTGCAGTAGAAGGAGAGCGAGGGTTCGATCATCACCGCGACCCGGTCGCCCTTCTGCACGCCGCGCGCCGTCAGGAAATGCGCGATCTGCGACGAGCGGCGCGAGAGTTCCCCGAAGCTGATGATCTCGTCCCCGCCATCCGCATGGGCAATCCGCAGCGCCACCGCATCGCCGCCGGCGTGCCGGTCGATGCATTCATGCGCGATGTTGAACCGCTCCCGCGTGCCGTCGAACAGCTCCCACAGACCCGCCTTCGAGTACTGCGCCTGAGCCTCCGCGTAGGACGTGAAATCCGTCAGTCGGGTCATCCGATCCTGCCTCCCAGCCTCTCCCTCGAGCCGGTCGCGGCTTTTGCGTCCGGCTCGTTGACAAGGGTAGGGATCGAGGCGAATTATTGTCAACACGCTATTATTATTGTCTCACGACAACAAAATGCCGCCGGATCGGGAGGGATAGATGGCCGCCGAAGACAGCAAATCGAGCAGCAAGAGACAGGTGCCCGCGGTCACCCGGGCCGTTGCAATATTGAGGTTTCTTGGCCGCTCGCCCGACCCCATCGGGGTCAATCCCATCGCCCGCGAGCTGGGCCTGATCCCCTCCACCTGCCTGCACATCCTGCGCGTGTTGCAGGACGAGGGGCTGGTGGATTTCGATTCGGCGACGAAGCGCTACTCGATCGGAATCGGCATCCTCCCGCTCGCCCGCGCGGCGCTTCAGCGCAACAGTTTCTCGGCGCTGGTGCAGCCCCGGCTCTCGGCCCTGTCGCAGGAATTCGGCGTCACAGGCATCGCCACGCAGCTCTCCGAGCCATCGCAGATGGTGGTGGTCGCGCTGTCGCAGTCGAGCATGCCCTTCCGCCTGCAAGTCGATCTCGGCAGCCGCTTCCCTGCACTGATCAGCGCGACCGGTCGCCTCTTCGCCGCCTACAGCGACATGTCCGAGAACCGGCTTCGGGAGAAGTTCACGCGCCTCGTCTGGGACCACCCGCCAAGCTTCGAGGACTGGCAGGCACAGGTCGCCGAGGCAAAGGAACAGGCATACGCCGTGGACCAGGGCGTCTACATTTCGGGGGTCACGGTCGTCGCCGTGCCGGTGTTCGGCCCTGACGGGCGAATGATCCGCTCGCTGGTCGCCATCGGCATTTCCGAGCGTCTGAAGGACGGCGAGATCCCCCGCCTCGTGCGCGCGATGCAGGCCATCCGCGACGAACTCGAGGACACTCAGATCGCGGTGGGAGGTTGAACCATGAATGACACCTCCATTTCTCTCGACGGCTGGGAGATCGCGAAGATCAAGGGCTTCGCCAGCCTCGTCGGCCCGCTGCTGCGCCCTGTGGAGCGCGATGCACGCAGCCGCTTCGGTTTGCAGACCAACGAGATGCACGGCAATCCGATCGGTCTGATCCACGGCGGCGTGATGACCACGCTGCTCGACCAGGTGATCGCCATCGCCGCCTGGAACGCGGCAGACCGCCTGCCCACGGTCACCGTGCAGATGGACACGCGGTTCCTGGGCTCGGCAAGGGCCGGCGATTTCCTCGAGGCCCGCGCCGAGGTCCGCCACCAGACACGCTCGCTGATTTTCGTCGACGGCGAGGTACTGCGCGGCGACACTCCGGTGGCCACCGCGACCGCCGTCATGAAGATTTCCGCCACCCCATCCGCCAGACCCGGAGCCGAGACATGAGCAGCCCCCAGACCGACACCCGCAGCGGCCCGCTCGCCGGCATTCGCGTGCTCGACTTCTCACGCATCCTCTCGGGGCCCTATGCCAGCATGGTGCTGGCCGATCTCGGCGCCGAGGTGATCAAGATCGAACCGCTGGAGCGCGGCGACGAGACCCGCGCCTTTCCACCCTTCATCGGCGACATGAGCCACTATTACATCGCCCTCAACCGCAGCAAGAAAAGCGTCACGCTGGACCTGAAATCGCCCGAGGGCATCCGCATCGCCAAGGAATTGGCGGCGCAGAGCGACATCGTGATCGAGAACTTTCGCCCCGGGGTGATGGACCGGCTGGGCCTCGGCTATCCCGCGCTGAAGGCCGAGAACCCCAAGCTGGTCTATTGCTCGATCACCGGCTTCGGCAAGGACAGCCCGCATGGCAACAAGCCCGCCTTCGACATCGTGGCGCAGGCGCTTTCCGGGGTGATGAGCGTGAACCGCGAGCCTGGGCAGGCGCCGAACAAGCTCGGCCTGCCGCTCGGCGACATGGCGGGCAGCATCTTTTCGCTCTTCGGCGTGCTGGCGGCGCTGCACGAGCGGCATGTCACCGGCCACGGGCGGCACGTCGAAGTGGCGATGCTCGACAGCCTGATCGCCATGCAGGGCTATCTTTCGCAGATTTACTTCGTCACCGGCCAGACGCCACAGCCGGTCGGCACCCAGCACCCGAGTATCGTGCCCTACGGGTCCTTTGCGACCGCCGACGGGCACGTCATCGTCGCCTGCCTGACCGAGCGCTTCTGGCACAACTTCGCCCGCTGCATCGGCCGCCCCGAGCTGATCGAGGACCCCCGCTTCGCGGCCTATGAGACACGGCTGCAGAACCGCGCCGAGCTGGAACCGATCATCCTTGGCGCGATGGGCCGCGAGGGCACGGCGTACTGGCTCGAGCGACTGTCCGAGTTTGACGTGCCCAACGCACCGATCCTGTCGGTGGGCGAGGCGCTGGAGCAGGAGCACGTGGCGGCGCACCGGCTGGTCGAGACCGTGGACCACCCGGAGCTTGGCCCGATGCGGCTGGTGCGCGGGCCGATCCTCTTCGATGGCGAGGGGCCGTCGGCTGCTGCCCCACCCTCGCGGCTCGGGGCGGACACGGCGCAGGTGCTGCGCGAAAAGCTCGGCTATTCCGAGGCGCGGCTGCGGGAACTTCAGCGGGCCTCGGTCATCGGGGCGACCGGCGACGAGTCCGCCGAGCCACGCGAGCACGCCGCGCAGCAATGATATCCCGCGCGCAGCCAGCCCCGGCTTTCCGGTCGCGGTCCGGACACCACCTGATGCGCCCTATCTGAAATATAAGGCGTTCTGTCTCACAGACCGTCCAACACCGCCCCCATGACCGCCGCCGTCTCGCGCCAGCGGGGCAGCGCCCTTCCCAGTGCGCGCGCGCGTGCCGACAGCCTTTGCCGCGCTGCGCCCGATTGCAGCAGCCTCCGCAGGTGCCCGGCGAAGTTGGCAGGATCGTCCGGCGGTGCCAGGAGCGCGGCGTCGCCGACCGTGCCGGGGACGGCGCCGGTGGCGCAGCTGACGATCGGCAGCCCGTGGCAGAGCGCCTCGGCGAGCGCCATGCCATAGCCTTCATAGCGGGTCGCGAGCGCGAAGATGCGCGCGCTGCGGTAGGCCTCTGCCAGCGCCTCGTCGGACAGTTCGCCGGCCAGCGCAATCCGGCCCGCAAGGCCGAGCTCGTCGATCAGCCCCTGCAACTCCGTGGCGACCGCCGGGTCGTGGGTCTTGCCGACGATCTGCGCGCTCCAATCGAGATCGGAGACCCGCGACAACGCCCGGATCAACACATCATGCCCCTTGCGGCGCGCAAGCAGGCCGACCGAGAGGATGTGGGGCCCCGCCTCGACGCGCCGCAGATCCCGTGGCCCGTCATGGCCCGGCAGCGCCACGGTGATCTTCACCGGGTCGGCACCGAGGTCGATGTAGGTCTGTCGGGTGTGCGGACTGGTGACCACGACCTGCGCCGCATGGCCGAGATTGGCCGCCTCCTGCGCCAGAAGTTCCCGCGACAGCTCCGGCGTCAGCCCCTGTTCGAGACCCATCGGATGATGCAGCATGGCAACCACCGGGCAGGACAGCCGGGCCATCGCCCCGGTGCGCATTGCGGCGAAGACCAACCCGTCGAGGATCAGCGGCCGGTCCGGCGGCAGGGCCTCCAGCACCTCCGACACCTCGCGGCGCAGCGCCTCCTCCTGCTCTGCCGCGGCCGCCTCGGCGGGCAGCGCGACATGCGTCACCTCACGGCCCGCCGCCTGCAGCTCTTCGAGCAGGCGGCGTTCATAGATGAAGCCGCCGGTCTTCTGCCGATGATCGCCGGGGATGGCAAAGGCGCAGGCTCTCATCGGGCGAGCTGCTCCGCGCTGGTGCGGGCCAGCACCGCACGCTCGAGCGCGGCCACCAGCGCATGGGCGAGCACCGCCGCCAGCCCGACGAGCGCGATGGCGCTCCACAGCATGCCGTAATCCGAGGTCGAGGCCACCGTCGCCATGAGCGCGCCGATGCCGCGCCCGGTCGCCAGCCATTCGGCGGTGGTGACGGCAAGGATGGCCGCGGGGATGGCCATGCGCGCCGAGGCGAAGAAGGCGGGCAGCATGGCGGGCAGTTGCGCGCCGATGAGACGGCGCAGCGGGCTGGCGGCATAGACCTCGAAGAGATCAAGCACCGCGCGCGGCGTGCGTGCCAGCCCGTGCTGGCAGGCGATCAGCGTCGGGAAAAAGATCATCACCGCGACCACGGTGATGGTGCCCGCCGCGCCGCGCCCGAGCGCCCAGACGATCAGCGGCGCCGTGGCGATGATCGGGATAGAGCGCAGGGCGATCGACAGCGGGATCACCGCCCCGGCGAGGCGCGGCAGCAGCACCAGCAGCAGCGCGAGCCCCGCGCCCAGCCCCAGCCCCGCAAGATAGCCCGGCCCGGCCAGCGCCAAGGTCTCACCAAGTGCGCCGAAGAGCCGGGCACGCTGTGCCTCTGCGCCGGGGCTGGTGACCAAATAGCCCCAGACGTCCTCGGGGCGTTTGGCAAAGAAGCGCGGCAGGCCGAAGATCTCCATGCTGCCCTTCCAGATCAGCAGCGTCACGCCAAGCGCCAGCAGCGCCTGCGCGGGCGCGTCCCACAGCCGGCGGCTGCGCGCGACGGGCGCGGCCATCAGCACTTCGGGCGGGGCAAGGTCGAACTTGCGGCCAAGCGCACCCACCGCCGCGAAGGCCAGTATCGAGACCCCGGCGGCGATCACCGCGATCGCCCATGTGGCGGGCAGATCGAGCGCCCGCAGCGCGCGCACGGTCAGCACGCCAAGCCCGCGCTCGGCGCCGGTGAACTCGCCGACCATCGCCCCGAGGAAGGCCGCCGGGGCGGCGATCTGCAGACCGGCAACCAGATAAGGCAGCGCCGCTGGCAGCCGTACCTCGCGCAGAGCGGTCATCCGCCCGCGCCCGTAGCTGCGCAGCAGATCGAACCAGCCTTGCGGCGCGGCGCGCAGCCCCACCAGCACCGGCAGGAAGGTGGTGTAATAGACCGCCAGCGCCGCCAGCGTCACCTGCGGTCCGCAGCCCGGCCCGTAGAGCACCCGCAGGATCGGCCCGGTGGCCACCAGCGGCAGGCAGAAGACCAGCAGCGCCAGCGTCAACAGCAGACGCTCGCTGCGCGGCAGCAGCACCGCCAGCAGCGCCAGCAGCACCCCGGCGAGGTTGCCCCAGACGAACCCCTGCACCGCCGAGGCCAGCGTGGCGCCGAACGCCCGCCAGAGCAGGCCGGAATGGCTGACCATGTACCCGGCGATCTGGCTCGGAGCGGCGATGATGAAACTGCCCGCGGTGGCGCGGGCGGCCACCTCCCAGATCAGCAGGCCCAGAAAAAGCCCGAGGCCGCGCGGCAGCGGGCGGGACAGACGCAATACGGCGGGGCCTGCGCTCATTGCGCCGCGACGCTCTCGGGATACTGGTGGTCACGCAGCGCGCCCGTGACCTCTGCGCAAAGCGCGCGGAACGCCTCCGAGGCGAGCACCTCCGGCCCGCGCGGGCGCGGCAGCGGCACCGGGATGTCGGCGGCGACACGCGCCGGGCGCGGGGTCAGCACGAGGATGCGGTCCGACAGGCGCACAGCCTCGGCCACCGAATGGGTCACCAGAACCAAGGTCGCGCCGCGTGCCTCCCAGAGCGGCGGCAGCTCGGTGTTGAGCCGGTCGCGGGTCAGCGCATCGACGGCGGCGAACGGCTCGTCGAGCAGCAGAAGCTCGGGCTCACCGGCCAGCGCGCGGGCGATGGCGGCACGCTGCCGCATGCCCCCCGACAGTTCCGCCGGTCGGCGACCCTCGAAGCCCGAGAGGCCGACCAGCGAGATCAGCTCGCGGATCATTTCAGGGTCGCGCGGCTTGCGCGCCAACCCCCGTCCCAGCGCGATATTGCCCTCGACCGTGCGCCACGGCAGCAACGCCGCGTCCTGAAACGCCATGGCGACCCCGGCGCGCCGGCGCAGATCGTCGGGGCTTTCGCTGCCGATGGTGATCCGGCCCTCGCTGGGCAGCTCGAGCCCGGCGATCAGCCGCAGCAGCGTCGACTTCCCGCAGCCCGAGGGGCCCACAAGCGCGGTCATCTGCCCGCCCGCGAGGGTGAGATCGACCGGCGCCACCGCCTCCACCGGGCGGCCTGCCGTGGCAAAGCTCTTGGCCACGCCGGCGAGCACGATATCCGGGCGCGCGGTCATCCCCCCTCAGAGGCCCGCAAGATGACGCGGCGCCGCCTAGCCATGGACCTCTTCCAGGATCGAGCGGTCCCAGAGGTCGGGCGAGACCGGTTTGCCCAGAAGCGCCAACGTTTCGACGTTGGCGGCGACGGTCTCATCGGTGAACCAGCCAAAGCCCTCGGCCTCGGTCAGCTCCGAGAACATCAGCGGCACCTGCCGCTCGGCCTGCAGCTTCTGCGTCGCAAGATCGAGCCCCGCATCGGGGAACATCTCGACGGTCAGTTCCGCCGCGGCCTCGGGATCGGCGAGGTAGTCCTGCCAGCCCATGACCTCGCCTTTCATCAGCGCCACAAGCTGGTCGCGGCGGTTGGCGATACTGTCCTCTGTGGCGATATAAGTCTGCGAATGCACCGCGTAGCCGTGATCGGCGAGCAGCATGGTGACGCTTTCGACGCCCTGCATCTCCATCGCCACGGGCAGGTCCGTGGCCCAGCACAGCAGGCAATCCACCTGCCCCTGCACCAGCGGCGCGGCGTCATATTGCGTCGGCACAACCTCGATCCCGGCGATATCCACGCCGTTGATCGTGCAGAGCGCCTCCAGCACCGGGGTATTGGCCAGCGCCATGCCGATCTTCTTGCCAACCAGATCGGCGGGACTGTTCACCGGGTTCTCGGCCAGCGAGGCGATGGCAAAGGGGTTCTTCTGCATGGCGACGCCGATGATCTTGAAGGGCGCGCCTTGGTTCACCGCAGCGGCGGTGTAATCCGCCGCCGAGATGCCGACCAGCGCCGTGCCCGCCACCACCGGCGGCTCGACCGGCGCGTTGGGTCCGCCCGGCAGCAGCGAGACCTCGAGCCCCGCGTCGCTCCAATAGCCGTTCTTCTGCGCGATGTAGCTGCCGCCAAACTGCACCGAGTGCAGCCAAGACAGTTGCAGGGCAACGGCGTCCTGCGCCCTCGCCCGATGCGGGGCGATGAACGCCGCCCCGGCGGTGGTCAGGGCGCCTCCAAGAAACAGGCGGCGTGTGGGTGTCTGGAAATGCATGGAACCCTCCCGGTTTGAAAATGAGACTAGGCTATTCGCGGTGTGAGGCAATGCGCGTGGCGGCGCGGGCGGCCCCTGGCGCCGTCCGCCGCAGGAAGAATGCCCCCGGCAGGGCAGAGATCAGCCCGGCGATGCCGAAGGCGATGCTGGCCGCCAGCCCGGCCTCGGGACCCAGCCCCGCGAGCGGGAACAGCGCCGCCGCCGCACCCTCGCGCCAGCCCCAGCCGGCGACCGAGGCTGGCAGCAACATCGCGGTCAGGATCAGCGGCACGATGAGGGCGGCCATGCCAGAGGTGAGCGCGCTGCCGCTGGCACGGGCGGCGGTGACGAAGGCCGCAACGGTCAGCGCCGCGATCAGCAGGGACAGCGCGGCCTGAGCTGGCAGCTGCTCCCACAGCGCCTTGCGGGCCGCCGCGCGCCAGCCATCCGCACGCCCGCCGTGGCCGGCGCGCAAGACAAGCGCGACCAGCAGAGCCACCAGTGCAGCGCCGGCCAGCCAGATGCCCAAAGAGCGGCCCGGGGCCGCCGTACCGCCTTCGGCGAAGCCTGCAGCCAGTCCCAAAAGGCAAATCGCCGCCATACCCGCCTGCCCCGCCGCGCGCTCCAGCACCACCGCCTGTGCGGCACGGCTCATCGGGCCTCCCTGCCGGCTGCGCACGGCCCGCGCCGCATCACCGAGAACGCCTCCGGGCAGCGTCTGATTGACGAATTGCGCCATGTAATATTCCCGCACCGCCTCGCCACGTGGCATCTTGAGATCCAAGGCCTCAGCGGTTCGTCGCCAGCGCAGCGCCGAGAGCAGGGTGACCCCGTTGAGCAGGGCCAGTGTGATGACAACCCAGCCCGGCGACAGCGCCGAGAGGCGCAGAAGCGTCTCCCGCCCACCTGCAAGCGCGAGGCAGATCCCGATCAGCGCCAGCGGCAGGATCAGGCGCAGCGCCCTCATGACCCGTCCGCCCGCAGATCGGTGTTCGCAGAGCTTGTCGCGGCCAGGAACCGGTCGCGGAAATCGCGCATCGGCCAGGCGCGCAGCGCGCCGGCGGGCCGGAGCCCCTCGGTCCAGTCCCAGCCGTCGAAGAGCCTCAGCACCTGCGGCGGACCGATGAGGTGCACCGGCACGTCCCTGCCCCCGGCCTGCGCGACGAACTCGGCGGGTTGATGGTCACCCAGGATGATGATCAACGGCGGCTCCCCGCGTGGCAGCGCCGCCCAGGAGAGAACCGTGCGCAGCGCGTAGTCGAGCGAACGGCCATAGTGATCCCGGATGCGATCGGGATCGGCCCAGACCTCCTTCGGGCTCGGGCCAGAGGTAGCCTCGGCATCGAAGATGCTGCCGTCCCCGACCGCGTCCCAGGGCACCATCCGCGGCACCGGCGTCCAGGGGGCGTGGCTGGAGATCAGCGCGATCTCGGCCATGAGCGGCGCCCCGTCCGGCCCCTCCCCGTCCGGCCCCGCCCCGTCCTGCATCTGCCGCGCCAGCACCTCCCGGTCGAAGGCGGCGAGCGTGTACTGGTCCGGCATGGTCACCCAGTTGAACGGCAGCCCGGCGTATCCGAGATCCGCGGCGGCACGTATCTCCTGAAAGCCAATGGCCGGCCCCTCGGGCCAGGCCATGACGATCGCCGGGGCAACCGCCATGGTCCGGTAGCCAGCGCCCGCGGCGAGGGTGAACAGCGTCTGCCGCTTGCTTGCCAGAAGCGCGCGATAGCGGCGCTGGTCGCTGACCTCGACCCCGGCCGCCAGCGTCGCATGCGCCAGCCAGCTTTGCCCGCCCTGAACCGGCGAGGTCAGCCAGCCCGAGCGCGCCGCCAGCCCGGCCTCGGAAAGCGCCGCCTCGCCCTCGGCCAGCGTCGCGAGATGTTGCGGCGCGTAGAGCGGATTGTCGAAACCGGCACGACCGTAGCTCTCGACGAAGACGATCACGACCTCACGGCCATCCAGCTCCGACAGCAGACCATCGCGAGATCCCCAGGGATCAGCTGCGGCGGCGCGCTCGAAGTCGGCCAGCGCCACCCGCGAGCGCGCGAAGTCCCTGATGTGCTCGGCCCCGAGCCGCGCGGTGAAGGCACTGCCCGGGGGGCGCCAGCCTTGCCAACCGTCGAGCGCGGTGCGGATCTCGGCGGCGCAAAGCCCCGCGAAGACCAGCGCGGTACCTCCCGCCAGCACGCGCGCGCCGCGCGGCAGGCGGCTGCCGCTGCGCGCCCAACACCGCAATGCACGGTAGAGCAGGACCATCGCGCCACCCAGCAGCAGCACCAGCGCGGCACCGACCGCCAGAGTGCCCGCCAGACCGGCGCTTCCGCGCAGCAGATGCGAGGCCGCGGGTAGAAGGTGCATGTCGGCCAGCGGATCGAAACTGCGTCCGAACGCGGCATAGGCCGAAAAGTCCGCCAGTTTCAGCACGGTCATCAACGTGAGCGCCGCTGTCGCCGCGAATGCCAGGGGGCGGGCACGCGCTCCCAGCGCCAGCATGCCGAGCAGCAGCACCGGCAATTCCAGCGGCACCACGGCCAGTGCCCGCCAGCGCATCGCGCCCGGGTGGTTCGGCAGGATGAGCAGCAGATAGACAAGCACCGCCGAAAGCAGCAGCGCCAGCCAGCGGCGCGCCACCCCGCTCATCGGCGCCTCGCTAGCCAGACAACGTCGAGCGCGAAGGACCACGCCAGCGCCGCCAGTGCGAGCAGCGCCGCGAACTCGGACCAAGGCGGCACCGCGATCGGCGCCAGGAGCCCGGCCAGAACCGCGATCTGCACGACGCAGACAAGCTTGCGGCGGAAGCGCTGCGGCAGCGGCGCATCGAGCCAGGGCAGCAACCAGCCCGCCATGACGAACAGGTAGCGCAGCCCGCCCAGCATCAGGACCCAGCCGCCCGCCGCCTCGCTGCGCCAGGCCACCGCCGCCAGAACGAAGGCAAAGGCGCTGTCCACCTCCATGTCGAAGCGCGCCCCCCAAGGGCCAGCCAGCCCGCTTCGCCGGGCCAGCGGGCCGTCCACGCCATCGAGCGACAGCGTTACCAGCGCGAGACAGAAAAAGACCCACCCGCTGCTGCCTTCGGTCAACCCCGGCTCGGCCAGCGGCACAAGCATCAACGCGGCCAGGGCCAGCCGACCGAGGGTGAGCGCATTGGCATAGCCGAGCCGCCGCGCCGGCCAGTGACGGATCAGGAACAGGCACGATACGGTCGCGCCCATCCCGAAGCCCAGCACCGGCAGCAACACCGCGGAGCCGGCCAGCCACGACGACAGCGCGAAAAGCGCCAAAGACAGGCCGACCGACAGCATCACCAGAGACGCAAGGGGTGTCCTTGCGCGGGTCAGGGCCACGGCATGCGGCAAAGGATCGGACGGCAGGCTCATAAGAAAAGAAGTGCCGCCCTGCCCTCGGCTGTCAAGCGTTGCTCTTTACGTTGAGGAAAGCACTCACTAGCCTGTGAGGGCACCTCAGGGAGATCCGCGCATGGTCAGCGCATCCTCGCCATACAATCCGACGCGCTATTGCCGGGCGGCACGGCTGCTGCACTGGCTCACGGTCCTGCTGGTGTTCACCACGATCCCCGCCGGTCTCGTGATGGTGCAGGAGGGGCTGCCGCGGGCGCTGCAGGACGGGCTGTTTCTCTATCACAAGAACATCGGCCCGATCATCCTGCTGCTAGTCGTGCTGCGGCTCGCGGTGCGGCTGATCTCGCCGCCACCGCCGCTTCCGGAAAGTCTGCCCGCACTGCAGGCCATGATCGCGCGCACGGTGCACTGGCTGCTCTACCTGTTGCTGGTGGCCTTGGTGATTTCGGGCACCCTACGGGTGCAGGCCGGCGGCTTTCCGATGGAGGTCTGGGACCCGCTGTTCGGCGGCATGTTCGGCAAGGACGAGGCGCTTGCAAAATCCGCAAGCGGGCTCCACGACTTGCTGAAGTCGGTCCTGATCTTCGTGATCGCCGCGCACGTGGGCGCGGCGGCGCTCCACGGTCTGGTCAAGCGGGACGGCGTCTTCAGTCGCATGTGGCCGCCCACCTGACCCCAGTCGACGGCCATGGCCGCGGCGGCATGACTCAGTCGAGTCGCGCCGGCTGATACTTGACCCGGCGGATCGGGATCGAGGATTCCAGCGAGGCGACCCCGGGCAGCTTGGTCAGGCGGCCGGTCAGAAACCGCTCGTATTCGGCAAGGTCCCGCACCGAGATGCGCAGCAGGTAGTCGAAGCTGCCGGTCATCAGCCAGCAGTCGACGATCTCCGGAAAGCGCCTGACCTCGGTCTCGAAGGCCCCGAGCCGGTCGTCGATCTGCCGGTCGAGCCGCACAGAAATGAACACGCTGAAGCCGAAGCCGAGCTTTTCCTCGTCGATGCGGGCGCTGTACCCGGTGATGTAGCCCTCGGCTTCCAGCCTGCGGATTCGCCGCGCGCAGGGCGAGGCCGAGAGCCCCACCCGCTCGCTCAGCTCCTGGTGACTCGCCCGCGCATTTTTCTGGAGCTCCCGCAGGAGCTTTCGATCAATCTCATCGAGGTCTTCGCTCATCTGCGCAGATTTCCGCCGCCGGTTTCTGGTTTGACGCCCATTTCCACTACAGTTCCGCACTCCTGGCAACGCGAAAAGCGGCTTCCGCTTCCCCGGCTCGTGTATCCTCGCGCGCAAAGGGAGGCATTTCATGACCAACGACGCGCAGCACCTCAGGGTGATCGAGCAGCGACTGCTTTGGCTGTCGCACTGGATGATCCACAACGCCAATCATCTCCGCCCCAAGGAGGATGGCATCAAGATCGGCGGGCATCAGGCCTCCTCCGCCTCGATGGTGTCGATCATGACGGCGCTCTACTTCTCGGCGCTGCGCCCCGAGGACCGGGTGGCGGTGAAGCCGCACGCCTCACCGATCTTCCACGCGATGCAGTACCTGATGGGCAACCAGACGCGCGAGAAGATGGAAAACTTCCGCGGCTACGGCGGCGTGCAGAGCTACCCGAGCCGCACAAAAGACATCGATGACGTCGACTTCTCCACCGGCTCGGTCGGGCTCGGCGTCGGCATCACCGCGCTGGCCTCGATGGTGCAGGACTTCATTCGCGCCAAGGACTGGGGGGCCGAGGTCGACGCGGGCCGCATGGTCGCGCTGGTCGGCGATGCCGAGCTTGACGAGGGCAATATCTACGAGGTGCTGCAGGAGGGCTGGAAGAACGACCTGCGCAACTGCTGGTGGGTGATCGACTACAACCGCCAGTCGCTCGATGGCATCGTGCGCGAGGGTCTGTTCGAGCGGGTCGAGAAAATCTTCGAGGCTTTCGGCTGGGACGTGGTGCGGGTGAAATACGGCGCGCTGCAACGCGCGGCGTTCAACGAGCCCGGCGGCGCGCGGCTGCGCGACTGGATCGACGCCTGCCCCAACGCGGAATACTCGGCGCTGACCTATCGCGGCGGCGCGGTCTGGCGCGAGCGACTGATGGAGGACCTGGGCGATCAGGGCGAGGTCACCGCGCTGATCGAGCGGCGCAGCGATGCCGAGCTGGCGGCACTGATGGAGAACCTCGGCGGCAACTGCGTGGCGACCATGGCCGAGGCCTTTGCCGCGGTGGATCATGACCGCCCCGTCTGCTTCCTCGCCTATACGATCAAGGGCTGGGGCACGCCGATCGCCGGGCACAAGGACAACCACGGCGGGCTGATGACCAAGGCGCAGATGGCCGAATGGCAGGCGCATATGGGTGTCGCCGAGGGTGACGAATGGGAGCCCTTCGCCACGGTGAAGGACGCCGAGGCGCTCCAGCAGTTCCTCGCCCGCGTGCCGTTCTTTGCCAAGGGCGCGCGGCGCTATTCCGATGTCCGACTGTCTGTTCCCGCCGTGGCGGTGGATACGAGCCGCGAGATCTCGACGCAGATGGCCTTTGGCAAGATCCTCGACGAGCTGGCGCGCGGGGACAGCGATCTGGCGGCGCGGATCATGACCACCTCGCCCGACGTCACGGGCACCACCGGGCTCGGCCCGTGGGTGAACCGGCGCAAGCTCTTTGCCCGCGAAGCGCAGAGCGACGCCTTCATCGAGCACCGCATCCCCTCGACCGCCAAGTGGAACTTCGCCCCCGAGGGGCAGCACCTGGAACTCGGCATCGCCGAGATGAACCTCTTCCTGCTGCTCGGCGCGGCGGGACTGTCGCACAGCCTCTTCGGCAAGCGGGTGATCCCCATCGGCACGGTCTACGATCCCTTCGTGGCACGCGGCCTCGATGCGCTGAACTACGCCTGCTACCAGGACGCGCGCTTCATGATCGTCGGCACGCCCTCGGGCGTCACGCTGGCCCCCGAGGGCGGCGCGCACCAGTCGATCGGCACGCCGCTCATCGGCATGAGCCAGGACGGGCTGGCGGCCTTCGAGCCCGCCTTTGCCGACGAACTGGCGGTGATCATGGAATGGGCCTTCGACTACATGCAGCGCGACGGGCAAAAGGATGGTGGCGGCGATCCCGACGAGCGGACATGGCTGCGCGACGAGACCGGCGGCTCGGTCTACCTGCGGCTGACCACCAAGCCGCTCGAGCAGCCGGGCAAGCGGCATGATGATGCCTTCGTGCAGGGCGCCATCGACGGTGCCTACTGGCTGCGCAAGCCGGGGCCGAACTGCTCGGTGGTCATCGCCTACCAGGGCGCGGTGGCCGACGAGGCCATCGCCGCGGCGGGGATGATCGGCGAGCATCGCCGCGACGTTGGCGTGCTGGCGGTGACCTCGGCGGACCGGCTCAACGCCGGCTGGACCGCGGCGCAGCGCGACCGGGCGCGCGGCAATCCCGCGGCGCGCTCGCACGTCGAGACGCTGCTCGGCGAGCTGCCCCGCCATTGCACACTGGTCACTGCCATCGACGGCCACCCGGCAACGCTCTCGTGGCTTGGCGCGGTGGCCGGACACCGGGTGATCCCGCACGGCGTGGAGCATTTCGGCCAGACCGGCACCATCGGCGATCTCTACCGGCACTTCGGGCTGGACCGGGAAAGCCTCGCGCGGGCGGTCACCAACCTGACGGTGGGTGCTGCGGTCGCCTGACGCAGCGGACCTGCCGGACAATTCCCCGGGCGCCACGCCGCCCGGGGCGAGCAGCGCACCCTCGGCGAGTCCCCCGACCGACGGACGGACCCCGGGTCGGAGCCCGCGCTCGCGTGCCCCCCCGGACGGCAGGCATTGCGGCGGAGAGGGTTTCCCACGCCCCAGCGATGCGCAAATTCCGCTGAACCGGTCTGGAGGGCGACGCCGGTGGTCAGCGCAGGGTCTCGGTCACCGCATAAATTGCCACGGCGTCGGGAAGATAGCAGGTGCGCTCCGAGAGAGGATACATCCGGGACGCCACCGGTCTGGTCTGCACGCCCTCGGGGCACCTTGGGAGCGTCGCCAGCCGGTAGCCGGAGCGCAGGATGCAGCGCGCTTCGACCTCGGCCATGACACTCGCGGTCGCATCGTAGGAATAGGCCGAATAACGCTCGCTGCCGAAAATCTGCCCGCCAGGCGCCCTGCAGCTCACCGAATAGCCCATCTCGGTGCAGGGGTTCAGCGACTGCCCCGGGAGGGCCGGGGGCAGCATCGGCGCGATCCGCTGCGGCACGCTCTGGGCCGCCTCCATCTCGCAAGCGACAAGATCGCGCTCCATCAGCCCCGGCGTCGCGCCCGACTTCATGGGGTAGATCACCTCGATCGGCCTGCCCTGTGCAACGAGGGTAGCTGTGCCGGGCGCTGACGTGCATCCGGTAAGGGCAGCAAGGGCGAACACCCCCAACGACAGCCGCGGTGCGATCATGTCATCCCTCCCTTGCGTCGGTGCCGTGGGTCCCGCGGATCGCGCATATCGTGCCGAAAGCGCCGGAACCCTCGCTCAGCTTGCGGCCCTTTGCGCGCATGTCAATCGCCGTGGCCGTCCTCGGGGCGAGACGCGGCGAGAGCCGGTCTGCGGCCCCTCACATCGCCTCACATGGCCTCACATGGCCCAGGCTTCGGTAAAACCCTCGACGCCGAATTCGCGGTCGAGGCTCGGCAGGTCGTGCGGGCTGAGCAGCAGCACGCCCGTCGTCGCCGCCAGCCGCCGGGCGCTCGGCGTGAAGCCAGCGGTCGCCAGCACCCCCGCCCCGGCCAGACCGTAATAGTTCTTGCCGGTAAAAGCCTCCTGGATGGCCTTGTTGCCGACCGGCGAATTGTAGCGCTTTACCTGCAGGCCGATCACCAGCGCACCCTTGCGGGCGACGATGTCGATGCCCTGGTCGTAGCCGCGCTTGGTGACATCCGCATCCCAGCCGAAGCGGCGAAGCTGCGCGGCGCACCAATGCTCGAACTCGGTGGGATCGCTGGGGTAGGCCTCGGCGTCGAAGCCACCGTCGCGGGCCGCGCTCTCGACCCGCTCCATCTCGGCCAGCACATAGTCGATGACCGCCGGTTCGATGCGATGGTAATCGAAGGACAGATCGATGCTGTCGAGGAATTCAATTACCGTCTCCTGCCGCTCATCCGCCACGACGCAATTGTAGTCGTTCTTCTTGATTGCGAGTCGCAGGTTGCGCGATAGCGCCGGGGCATGCGCCTCGATGTGACGTGTCAGCTCCTGACGCTTCGAGCGGGTGAGCGAGAGACCGAGCGCCTTGAAGACGATCACCAGCACGGTGAAATAGCCCATGACGATCAGCGGGAGCGCCTGTGTCGTGGCCACCGAGGCGTCCAGCGCATAATAGGCGTAGCCGGTGCAAAGCAGGGCCAGAAAGGTCACCGCGCCCAGGATCGTTTCGTACTCTTTTCTCATGTGCTGCCGCCTCGGTACGGTGTTTCCTCCCGTCCTATCCCGGGCGGAACATATCAGCAACACGTGACGTGAGAGTCGGCACCTAAGCGCCTATCACCATGAGGTGAATCCCGCTGAGCGCATTTGGCATCCGCACTCCACTTCCTGAGATCCCCCCGGCGCGACGTGCCTGGGGGCGCTTGTTCATCGCTTCGCGGCCAGGCCTCCGGCACGGATCTGCGAAAGGGTGCGATAGGGTGTCAGCGCCTCTGCGGCGATGTCGAGCTCCAGAACCGCGCCGTGCGGCGCGGCAAGCGCGCGCGCGAAGGCCGCGGCGAAATCCTCTGTCCGCGCCACATGCTCGCCGTGCATCCCGTAGGCCCGACCCAGCGCGGCGAAATCGGGGTTCAAGATGGAGGTGCCGCTGACCCGCTCGGGGAACTCGCGCTCCTGGTGGGCGCGGATGGTGCCATAGGTGCCGTTGTTGAGCACCAGCACGATCACCGCCGCCCCGGCCTGCCGCGCGGAGGACAGCTCCTGCCCGTTCATCTGGAAATCGCCGTCGCCGGCGAAGCAGATCACCGTCGACTTGGGCCGCGCCAGCTTGGCAGCGATGGCGGCGGGCACGCCGTAGCCCATCGCCCCCGACTGCGGCGCCAGAAGGCGCATTCCGGGCCGGAAGCGGAAGAAGCGCGTTGGCCAGACAGTGAAGTTTCCCGCGCCATTGGTCAGCACCACGTCGGTGCCCAGCACTTCGCGCATGTGCTTGCAGACCGCCACCATGTCGACCGGGCCGGGCTGCGCAGGGGCCTTGTCGATGAACCCGAGGTAGGCGGCCCGCGCCTCGGACCGCCAGGCCTTCCAGTTGCCGGTGACCTGCACCGGCAGCGCCTGCACGAAGCGGCCCGGATCGGCATGCACGCCCAGAGTGGGCTGGTAGACCTTGCCGATCTCGCGGTCCGAGGCATGCACATGGATGATTTTCTGTTTCGGCTGCGGCACCTCGAGCAGCGTGTAGCCGTCGGTCATGTTCTCGCCGAAGCGCGTGCCCAGTGCCAGCACCACATCGGCGTCGCGCAGCAGACCCTTGACCCCCTCGGTCATACCCACCCCGGCATCGCCACAGAAACAGGCGCAGGCACTGTCGACCTGATCCTGGTAGCGGAACGAGGTGATGATCGGGATGTCGGACGCCTCGGCAAAGCCCTGCAGCGCCGCGCGCGCCGGGCCGGTCCATTCGGCGCCGCCAACCACGATCAGCGGACGCTCGGCATGCTGCAGCAGCGCCACGGCCTCGGACACCGCATCGGCGGCGGGCTCGGCCTCGTAGACCTTCGCCGGGCCGGTGAGCGGCGGCACTCCGGTCTGTGCCATGAGCACATCCTCGGGCAGCGCCACGACCACCGGGCCGGGCCGGCCGGTGGTGGCGGTGATCCAGGCGCGCGAGAGGATCTCGGGGATACGCTCCACGTGCTCGATCTCTGTCGCCCATTTGGCCATGGTGCCGAAGACCGCGCGGTAGTCGACTTCCTGGAAGGCCTCGCGCTCCTTCATGTCGGTGGCCACCTGCCCGACCAGCAGGATCATCGGCACACTGTCCTGCATCGCGGTATGCACGCCGATCGCCGCATTGGTCGCGCCCGGACCGCGCGTCACCATGCAGATCCCCGGACTGCCGGTCAGCTTGCCATGCGCCGCCGCCATGAAAGCCGCGCCGCCCTCCTGCCGGCAGAGCACGAAATCGAGCTTGCCGCCGGTGTCATGCAGCGCGTCGAGCACCGCCAGATAGCTTTCTCCCGGCACGCCGAACGCCCGCGTCGCCCCCAGCGCCATCAGGCTTTCGACGACCAATTGCCCACCGTTGCGCATCTTCCGCCACTCCCTCACAGATCGCTTTTGGCGATTTGTGCGCGCTGAACCGGGGGGATGCAAGCGCGCCATCCAGCTCCGAGACGCCTGCCGGGTCGGATACAGAAATCCCGTGACCCAGAACGCTTTGTTAAGACCCCCTCTGTAGTTCTCGGTCCCGACCCGGCACCGCGCCGAAGGCACCGGCAACCTGCGGGGGCGACAGGCGTCCTCTGCAGCCGCCCGTCCCCGCTCGGGGCCGAAGGCTCTAGACGACTCCACGGTGACCGGCAGCAAGCTGGCGGCAGGTTGCCTCCGCTTTCCTGTGGCAAAGGATTGAATTCGCGATGACTGAGATTCACAGCCATGTGCTCGATCCGGGGCGCAACCGAAACGGCGAAGACCCCCTCGTGCCCTTCCTGCTCGGCGCGCGCCACATGCCGGTGGCGATCTCGGCCCGGGACGTGCTGCGGCTCGATGCGCACCGGCTGCAGATCCTGCTCGTGGCGCAACGACAATGGCAGGCCGAGGAACTGCCCTTCACCCTGTCCGACATCACCGAGTCCTTCCGCGCAGGGTTGGAACGGCTCGGCCTGCCTGCCACCCAGTTCGACCGCGAAAACGCCGAGCCCGGCCCCGCAAGCGGCCCCGAAAACGGCAAGGAGGCGCTGCAATGACGACGAAGGTTCTGGCGATCGACGATTCCCGCACGATCCGCAACCTGCTGCGCATCTCGCTCGAAGGGGCCGGGTTCGAGTTTCATTCGGCCTGCGACGGCGTCGAAGGCGTCGAGCAGTTCTCGGAGGTCGAGCCCGACGTGGTGATCACCGACATCAACATGCCAAACATGGACGGCTTCGGCGTCATCGAGACCCTGCGCAACGGCCCCAACCGGACCACCGTGCCGATCATCGTGCTGACCACCGAAAGCGGCGCCGATCTCAAGGCCCGCGCCCGCTCGGCCGGGGCCACCGGCTGGATCGTGAAACCTTTCGACGACGCATCGCTGGTCTCGGTGCTGCGCCGCCTCACTGGACACATGGTGTAGACATGTCGAGAAATTCGATCCGCGATACGTTTTTCGAAGAGTGCGAAGAATTGCTCGAGGCACTGGTCGAGGGATTGTCCTCGATGGAGCAGGACCCCGATGACATGAACGTCGTCAACGCCGTGTTCCGGGCCGTGCATTCGATCAAGGGCGGCGCCGGCGCCTTCGCGCTCGACCGTCTGGTCAGCTTCGCCCACACCTTCGAGACCGTGATGGACAAGGTCCGCAGCCAGGACCTCAAGGTCACCGAGGAGCTGATGCACCTCTTCCACCGGTCGGGGGACCAGCTTGCCGACCTCGTGGAGGCGGCGCGGGACGAGCGCGAGCCTAACGCCGAGTCCGAGGCCGCGATCCTCAAGGAGCTCGACAGCTACCTCGGCGAGGCAGACAAGGACGACAGCTTCAGCTTCGACGCGGTCACGCTGGACTTCGACGCCGCCCCGGCCGAGGTCGACGCGCCCGAAGACAGCTCCGAAGAAGACGCCGCGCTCCGGCGCTTCCGCATCCATTTCAAACCCAGCGCCGCGCTCTACGCCAACGGCCACGAGCCGCTGCTGCTCTTCGATGCACTCGCCGAACTCGGTGAGTTGCGGGCGGTCGCGGACCTTTCGGAGCTTCCGGAATTCGACGCCTTCGATCCAAATGGCGCGGTAATGTCCTGGACACTCCAGCTCGAGACCTCCGAGCCTGAAACGGTGCTGCACGAGATCTTCGAATTCGTGGAGTCCCTCTGCGAGCTGGACATCCGCGAAGAGGATGGCGCCGCGCCACCAGCGCTCTCGGATGACCCGCCGGACCTGCCGGGGCTTGCGCCTCTAGCCCCGCGCGAAACGGGGAGCCCCTCCGCCGCGGCGGAGGCCGCCGAGGCCCGCAGCGACGCCCGCGGCGGCGAGGCGCGCGGCCCGCGGCCGACGCTGCGCGTTGATCTCGAACGGGTTGACCGCCTGATCAACACGGTAGGCGAGCTGATCATCAACCAGGCGATGATCTCGCAGCGCATCGAAGAGCTGGAGTTGCCCGCGGTGGCCCATCTCACCAACGAGTTGGAGGCCTACAAGCTTCTCGCCCGCGACATCCAGGAAGGGGTCATGGCGATCCGGGCCCAGCCGGTCAAGCCGCTCTTCCAGCGCATGTCGCGCATCGTCCGCGAGGCCGCGGAAGCGACAGGAAAAAAGGCGCGGCTGGTCACCGTCGGCGACTCCACAGAGGTCGACAAGACGGTCATCGAGCGGCTGGCCGACCCGCTGACCCACATGGTGCGCAACGCGGTCGACCACGGCCTGGAAAAGTCCGACGCCCGCGCCGCGGCCGGAAAGGAGGCGATCGGCACCATCCGCCTATCGGCGTCGCACCGCTCGGGCAGCGTCTTCATCGAGATCGCCGACGACGGCGCCGGGCTCAATCGCGCGCGCATCCTCGAGAAGGCAATCGAGAAGGGTCTCGTCCTGCCCGAGGCGGAACTTTCGGAATCCGAAATCGACAACCTGCTGTTCCTGCCCGGCTTCTCGACGGCCAGCGAGGTGTCGAACCTCTCGGGGCGCGGGGTCGGCATGGACGTGGTAAAGAACGCCGTCGCGGCGCTCGGTGGGAGGGTCTCGATCACCTCGACCCCCGGGTCCGGCACCACCTTCACCATCGTGCTGCCGCTGACCCTCGCGGTGATGGACGGCTTCGTCATCTCGGTGGCCGACCAGACCATGGTGATCCCCATCGCCTCGATCATCGAGACCATCCGCCCCGGCCAGCGTGACCTGCACGCGGTGGGGACCAAGGGCATGGTGATCCTCGTTCGCGGCGCCTACGTGCCGGTGGTGGATGTCGCCTTCAACCTCGGCCTCGCCCCAGGGCGAAAGGAAGCCGGCGAGGGCGTGCTGCTGCTGGTCAGCACCGAAAGCCAGGGGCTGACCGCCCTGCGGGTCGAGGCGATCCACGACCAGCGTCAGGTGGTGATCAAGAGCCTCGAAAGCAACTATGTCGCCATTCCCGGCGTCTCGGCCGCGACCATCCTCGGCGACGGCAAGATCGCGCTGATCCTCGATCCCGAGGAAGTGGTCAAGCTGCAACCCGCTGCGCCCTATTTCCCCGCGATAACCCCCCCGAAACTGGAGCTTCACCATGCTTGACGCCAACGAGGGCCCCACCGAGGCGCAGTTCGAGTTCATCACATTCTCGGCTGGCAACCAGAGTTTCTGCCTCGAGATCATGCAGATCCGCGAGATCCGGCGCTGGACACCGGTCACCAAGCTGCCCCACACGCCGGATGACGTGCTCGGCGTTATGAACCTGCGCGGCGCTGTGATCCCGATTTTCGATTTGTCCGCCCGCTTCGGCCTGGGCGAGACGCCGGACAACGAACGCAACGTGGTGATCGTCGCCGCCGCCGGCGGCACGACCATCGGTCTGCTGGTGGAATCCGTTTCCGAGATCCTCTCGGTCGCCAAATCCTCGATCCAGGAAACCCCGGACATGAAGTCCGATGCTGCGCGACAGGCCATAGTAGGCGTGATCTCCGTCGGTGAATCCATGGTGCGCGTCGTCAACCTCGATGCCGTGCTCGACCAGGAGGGGGGAGTAGCCGCATGACCCTGGCCGCTGCCGACGCCCTGCCCGGGGAGTTTGCCTTCACCGACGCGGACTTCGAGGCCTTGGCCCGTCTGGCGCGGAGCGAATTCGGCCTCAGCCTTGCGGTCAGCAAAAAGCCTCTGGTGTATTCCCGTCTTGCCAGGCGGCTGCGGGCACGGGGCCTCGCCTCGTTTCGCGATTACATGGCGCTTCTCGACAGGGACGGCGAAGCGGCGGAGCGGCTCGAACTCGTCTCGGCTCTCACCACCAATGTCACCAGTTTCTTTCGTGAAAAGCACCATTTCGAAACGCTGCGTAGCGCGCTGGTTCCAGAGCTTTCGGGACAAAAGCGCGTGCGCATCTGGTCCGCTGGCTGCTCCTCCGGGCAGGAGGCATTTTCGATTGCCATGACCCTGCTCGACGCGCTGCCGCCCGGCACGCGCGACACGCGCATCCTCGCGACGGACATCGACCCGGCGATTCTGCGCAAGGCAAGGCTCGGGCGCTACCCGGCGGAGGATTGCGAAACGGTCCCCGCCGAATTTCGCGCTCGCTGGCTGCGCCCCGTCCCCGGCGAGGCAGAGATGGTCGAGACCAACCCCGAGCTGAGTGCCATGATCAGTTTCGCCGAGCTCAACCTGATCTGCGACTGGCCGTTCAACGGCCCCTTCGACGCAATCTTCTGCCGCAATGTCGCGATCTACTTCGACCAGGAGACGCAGCAGCGGCTTTGGGACCGTTTCAGCGCGAAGCTGCGCGCCGGCGGGTTTCTCTTCATCGGGCATTCCGAACGCCTGTCCGGCCCCGCCCTGGCAGATTTCACCACGGCAGGCGTGACCACCTATCGCAAACGCGCCACCCCCGGTCCGTCCCGGCCGACCTAGGAGAAAAAGATGAGTTTGAAGGATTCGCTGCGCATCATGGTGGTCGATGACATGGCCACGAGCCGCGGGCTGATCACCCAGGCGCTCGACGAGATCGGGATCAAGAACTACCTGACCGAGAATGACGGCAGCAAGGCATTGACCCGGATGGCAAGCAGCCCGGTGCACCTGGTTCTATCGGATTTCAACATGCCGAACATGGACGGCCTGGCGCTGCTGAAAGCGGTGCGCCAGAACCGCGCCACCCAGAAGATCGGCTTCATCCTGGTGACCGGCAAACCGACGCCGGACATGGTGACACAGGCCAAGCAGCTGGGTCTCAATAACATGATCAAGAAGCCCTTCACTTCTCTCGCAATGAAACAATGCATCGAAAGCGTCGTCGGAAAGCTCTGAGCCCATGACTGTCCCGATCACCGCCAATGAAGCGACCTGGCTGCTGTCCCGCGAGATACGGCACCTGCAAGAGAGGTTGGAGCGACTCGAACATGGCATGGAGCACATCTATTCCGGCAACGCGGATTCGCGTCTCGGCTCGGTGGCGATCTCCGCCTTCCAGGAACTCGACATGCTGGCGCAATCGACCGATGCGCTTGCTGGCTACGTCGAGCGGCTGGCTCGGCTCCTGGACGGCGAAGCTGCCCTGGATCTGCGCGATGCGCTGGCGGTAATCCCCTTGCGCGACCTTCGCCATCGGCTTGGCGGGGCACGGGGCGACCCGCTCGAGCCAAATGCACCAGAACTGTTCTGACCGGGGGCGGTCGCGGAGCGTTGGTGGGGTATGCAACGTCTCTCGCCCGGGCATCGCAGCCGCGATCCCTTGCGATCCCAGAGAGGGCCGTCGCGGTTCGACATGGGCGAGCCAAAAGCGTCCGATGGCGGGGGCAGAGCGTGACTCGGCTTGTCGTGACTACGCCCGCGCGAAAGCGCGGAACTTCAGCGGCGCGGCTCGGTCGCATCGCAGGGCACGCACCGGCCCCGAGCGGCCGGCGCAACGATCCGGACCGACGTCCTGTCCCGGAAAACGGACGCGGCGGCCTTGGCGCTCTGCGCGAGTTGGCCGACCCGGGGCGGCCTGGGCGGATCAAGAGTTCTGGCGCGGACCCGAGACCGGAGCCCAGGCTGAATGGAAACCCGTAGCTGGCCCGGCATTCGGCGCCACAGGCCTCGAAGGAAAAGACCGATGTCGAAGATATCCCTGATCCTGGCCCATCCGGATCTTAGCCTGCGACGGCAGCTGGCCGCGGGGCTGCGGGGCTCCGCCTTCATCGAGTTGACCGCCGAGACCCATGATCTCATGACCACCTACACCGCGGTCGAAGAGCTGGAGCCGATGGCGGTGCTGATCGCCGAGAGGCTCGCCATGCTGCCTGAGTTCGAGGTCATGCGTGCGCTCTTCGCCGCGCTGGACGTGCGCTGGCTGGTGATCAAGACCCGCAGCATCACGGGGGCCGGCCTGCCCGCGAGTCCCTGGGACAAGCGCTCGGACCTCTTCGCCATCGATCCGGAGATCCCGCCCGAGGACCTGGTCGCCACCCTGCGCTCGTTGACCCGAACCGCACGACGGCGGGGCCTGCAACCGGAGCCGCCAGCGCGGGGGCCAAGCGGCCCGGCAGACAACCGCAGCAATCGTTTCATCCTGCTCGGTGCCTCGACAGGCGGCGTCGATGCGCTGCTCACCGTGCTCTCGTCCTTCCCGGCCAATTGCCCGCCCACCTTTATCGTCCAGCATACGGGCGGCGGCTTTGGAGAGAGCCTGACGCGGCTGCTCGATCGGCAATGCGCGGCGCAAGTCCGCCCCGCCCGTGACGGCGAGCGGGTGGCGGATGGCCAGATCGTCGTGGCCGCCGGGAACCGCGCGCATCTGCACCTGGCGGGGGGCGCGCCAATGAAGATCGCGCTTCGAAGCGGCGAGCCGATCTCGGGCCACATGCCGTCCGTCGACGCGCTTTTCACCTCGGCCCTGCCCGGCGCGCCCCGCGCGGTCGCGGCCCTGCTGACCGGCATGGGGCGCGACGGCGCGCAGGGACTCAAGGCGCTGCGTGACGCCGGAGCCACGACCTTCGCCCAGGACGAGGACACCTGCATTGTCTACGGCATGCCCCGGGCCGCCCGCGATCTCGGTGCGGTGCAAACCAGCCTGCCGCTCCCACAGATCGGCCCCGCCCTCCTGAACGCCTGCGCGTCTCCAGCGCCGGCGCCTGCCCCGGCGGCAAATGGAAGGATCCCCGCAAGATGACCGATGGCGCAGAAAAGCTGGTGAACGTGATCCAGGGCGAATACCGGATCTCCGTGTCTCGCGTTGAGGTACTGTCCACCGTGCTCGGCTCCTGCGTGGCGGTCTGCCTGACCGATGTCGAGGCCGGGGTCGGCGGGATGAACCACTTCCTGCTGCCGCAACGCGCCGGCAAGGAGGGTGAGAACGTGCGCTATGGCGCCTATTCGATGGAGCTGCTGATCAACGGGCTGCTGAAAAGCGGCGCGCGCAAGAACCGGCTGGTTGCCAAGCTTTTCGGCGGGGCCAATATGCTCAGCCAGCTGCGCGACATCGGCGGCTCAAATGTCACCTTTGCCAAGGAATTCCTACAGAACGAGGCGATCCCGCTCGCCTCGGAAAGCACCGGCGGCACCTCGGCGCGACGCATCCGCTTCTGGCCTGCGGATGGACGGGTGCGGCAGTTCATCGTGCCCGGAGAGATCGAGGCCGTGGCGCCCATAAAGCCTCCGAAACCGCCGACGTCCGAGATCACGCTGTTCTGAGGGCGCCGGTTGCGGGGCCAAGCAGGCGGGCATGCCATCTTCGAAGACCCATCGCCTTTCACAGCCCGACGAATGAGGCCCCGGGATGCAGGAAACTCCAGAAGACAACGGGCAAAGCGAAAGCGCACCTTGCGCCGACAGGCGCCATGCCTACTGCGTGTCTTGGGGCAGATCTTGGGGACAGACGGAGCGCCCGGCGCGCCTGTGTTCTCAGGCGTCAGCTGCGCCGGATTTCAGATCGGGTCGATCTCGGCAAAGGCGTTGCGCAGCGCCTCGGACCAGTCGTGGCTCATCTTCTGGAAGGCCTCATCCGTCGGCTCGATGCGCCGCCGCCGGGTGACTGCCAGCGCGTCACGCTCGATCACCGCAAAATCGAGCGGCATGCCGACGCTGAGATTCGAACGCAGGGTCGAATCCATCGACAGGAGAACCGCCTTCTCGGCATCCGCCAGCGTGGTCTCGGCCGCGATCACCCGGTCGAGGATCGGCTTGCCGTACTTGTGCTCACCGATCTGCAGGAAGGGCGTGTCGGGGGTGGCCTCGATGAAATTGCCCTCGGGGTAGACGAGGAACATGCGCATCGGCCCGCCCTTGCGCTGGCCCGCGACGATCATCGAGGCGGTGGCGCTCTGATTCATCCGCTCCATCTTGCCCGACACCTCGGAGGTGACATCGGACAGAGTGGCGCCGACGATCTCGGCGACCTGCAGCATGCCCGGCGCGCGCAGGATCGAGCGGGGCGAGTCGGCATCCTCGTTGGCCTCGGTCAGCCGCGCGATCACCGTCTGGGTGATCGACAGCGAGCCCGCGGTCATGATGCCGATGGCGCGGTCACCCGGTTGTTCGAAAAGGAACATCTTGCGATAGGTCGCAATATTGTCGAGCCCGGCATTGGTGCGCGTGTCGGACAGCAGAACAACGCCCGCATCCAGCAGCAATCCCACGCAATAGGTCATCTGTCCCCGAGTCCTTCCGATAGGCAACGCACCGATATACCGCCGCGCCACCGCCCCGGCAATCCTGCTCGAAGGGATAGGGTTACGGCTTGGTGAGCGGCGGCTCATTTCCGGGCGGCCCCTCCTCCGCCCGATCCGTTCACTGCTGCTGTTGTTGCCCGGATTGGACGGCGTTCACCATGACCTCGACCTCGAGGTGTTCTTCCGGCGTCGCGCCCTGCACCAGCCCGCGGATCGGTGCGGCGTCGAGCGCGTCATAGCCCGATCCGAGCCGAACGTAGCGCTCGTCGGGGCAGCATTTGTTCGCCGCGTCGAAGCCCACCCAGCCAAGCTCGGGCACCCAGATCTCGGCCCAGGCGTGGCTGGCCTCATGCGGCGAGCCATCTTCGCTGGCCTGCAGGTAGCCGGTGACATAGCGCGCCGGCATCTCGGCCACATGGGCGATGGAGATCAGCGCATGGGCGTGGTCCTGGCACACGCCGACCCCGCCCGAGAGCGCCTCCGCGGCGGTGGTGTGCGGCTTGGTCTCGCCGGGCTTGTAGGCGATCGCCTCCGAGACGGCACGGCTGAGCGCATGGGCGCGGTCGAGCGCGCTGGCCTCCTCCATGCCCTTGAGCGCCACCGCCGAGAGCGCCTTCAGCTCGGCATCGGCCTCGACCTGCCGGGTCGGCCGCAGATAGGCCGAGGCCGGGACGCGCTCGCGGTGGTCGCGCAACACGCCGTAGAGGTCCGAGGTCTCGACCTCGCCCGCCACCTCGACGGTCAGTTCGGTCAGCGGGCCTCGCCAGGTGGCGAGGCGGATCATGTCGCCGGCACCGTCGACGAATTCCGCCCCGGTCTGGCCGCCGTGCGAGGTTACCTCCCACGACAGGATGCGCTGGTTGGCGCATTCGGCCGGCCAGAGCTTCTGGGATTGCACGATGCCGCGCACCGGCTCGTCGAACCGGTAGCGGGTGATATGTCGGATCGAAAGTCTCATGCCGGCAGTCCGCTCAGGTAGACCTCTTGCACCGTGGTCGCGACCTCGGCGTTGCGCGACATGAATCGCGCGAGGAATTCGTGCAGCCCCTCCTCGAAAATGTCCTCGACGGTCGCCGCACGCAGATCGTCGAGCAACTTGTGCGCCACCTCCTGCGCCGCCGTTGCAGTCTGGTAGCTCTCGGCGAGATTGTCGAGATGTTCGCAATACCATTGCGCGCAGGCGCGCAGCGAGCGCGGGAAGCGGCGGTTGAGGATCAGCAGATGCGCGATCTTGGCGGCGGTGATCTCGCCCTGGTAGCTCCAGTTGAAGGCCCTCTGCGCGGTCATCGACTGCAGCAGAAGGGCCCATTGGCTCTGGTCGAGCCCCGAGCCGACATAGTTCACCGAGGGCAGCAGCACGTAGTATTTCACGTCGATCAGCCGCGCGGTGTTGTCGGCGCGCTCCACGGTGGTTCCGATGCCCATGAAGTCGTATCCGTCGTTGCGCAGCTGGGTCGACATGATGGCACCGCGGATCAGCTGGCAGGAGCGCAGCGTCCATTCGCACAAATCGGTCACCATCAGCTTGCTGCGCTCGGTGCGGTGGAGCTGCTGAAGCTCCTGGAACGAGGTGTTGATCGCGTCCCAGGCCGGGGCGGTCAGCGCCGTGCGCACCACGCGCGCGTTCTCCCGCGCCGCCGACAGGCACGAATAGACCGACGACGGGTTGTCCGAGTCGAAGAACAGCCAGGTCTCGATATTGCGCTGGTTGGTGTCCTTGTATTTCTCGATGAAGGGTTCGAGCGTGCCCTTTGCCTGGAGCACGGCCTCCCAGTCGTTGCGGTAGCCGCCTGTGGCATTGGGCAGCAGCGCGTTGCGGGCGCCGACCTCGAGCAGGCGGGCGGTGGTTTCGGTGCGCTCGATGTAGCGCGCCATCCAGTAAAGGTGTTCTGCAGTCCGGCTCAGCATGTCGTCACTCCGCCAATACCCAGGTGTCCTTGACCCCGCCGCCCTGCGACGAGTTCACCACGAGCGACCCCTCGGTCAGCGCCACGCGGGTTAGCCCGCCCGGCACCAACTCGATGGTTTCCCCCACGAGGCAATAGGGTCGCAAATCGACGTGGCGTGGCGCGATCCCCTCCTCGACAAATGTGGGACAGGCCGAGAGCGCCAGCGTCGGCTGGGCGATGTAGTTGTCGGGGTTCTTGCGGATCTTCGCGGCAAAAGACTCGATGGTCGACTTGTCGGACTTGGGCCCCACGAGCATGCCGTAGCCGCCCGAGCCGTGCACTTCCTTGACCACGAGCTCCGAGAGGTTCTCCAGCACGTACTTGCAGTCGTCCTGTTTCGCGCATTGCCAGGTGGGCACGTTCTCGAGGATCGGCTCCTCGCCGAGGTAGAAGCGGATCATCTCGGGCACGAAGGTGTAGATCGCCTTGTCGTCGGCGACGCCCGCGCCGGGAGCCGAGCAGATGGTCACCCCGCCCGAGCGGTAGACGCTCATCAGGCCAGGCACGCCCAGCATCGAATCCGGCCGGAAGCACAGCGGGTCGATGAAGGCGTCGTCGATCCGTCGGTAGATCACGTCGACCTTCTTGGGACCCTCGGTGGTCTTCATCCAGACGAAATCACCCTCGACGAAGAGGTCCTGCCCCTCGACCAGCTCCACGCCCATCAGGTCGGCAAGGAAGCTGTGTTCGTAGTAGGCCGAGTTGAAATGGCCCGGCGTGAGGATGACGATGTTCGGCTCGCCCTGGCATTTCTGCGGCGCCACAGACGCGAGGGTCTTCTTCAGCAGGCCGGCGTAGCCATCGACGGGGCGGATGCGGCTTTCCATGAAGAGCTGCGGGAACATGCGCATCATAATCTCGCGGTTCTGCAGCATGTAGCTGACACCCGAGGGCGTGCGGCAGTTGTCTTCCAGCACGTAGAACTGGTCGGGTCCGGTGCGCACCAGGTCGACCCCGACGATATGGCTGAACACACCGCGCGGCGGGCGGAAGCCGATGGCGGCCTTTTCGAAGGCCTCGTTGTTGGTGACCAGATGCTCGGGGATCTTGCCGGCACGGATGATCTCCCGGCGGTCGTAGACATCGGCGAGGAAGGCGTTCAGCGCCGCCGCCCGCTGCCGCACGCCGCGATCGAGCTTGCGCCACTCCTCGGCGGTCATCACCCGCGGGAACATGTCGAAGGGAATGAGCCGCTCCGGATCGCCGCCCTCGCCGTAGACCGCGAAGGTGATGCCGACCCTTCGGAACAGCGCCTCCGCCTCACTCTGCTTGAGGCTTCGCAGTTCCGCCGGCATCGACCGGTACCATTTCTCGAGGTTTTGATAGGGCGGGCGAACCTGCTCGCCGTTCAACATCTCATTGAAAATCGCTGGCTTCGTGGCGCTCATGATAATCCCTTTGCTCTGAGGCTCACGTTCTCTGTTTCGCAGGCGGAGGGAAAGCCCCCCGCGCAGAAAAACGCTCCACGCCCCGATTTCGCTGCCCAAAAAACCGGCAACTCAGCCGTCACGAATCTGATCTCCTAAGCATTCAACTGAGTTTAGCCCGACAAGGGCCTCATTCTTCATATTTTTTGACTAAATGTTGAGCGATTACGCCGTGTGATGCCCGCCAAATAAGCACACCATCCCGGCGCAAGGCTCCGATACGGAAAGCACGTGGCGGGTCGTCCCGCCTCCGTTATCCGAAGAGAGCGCCGCGTGTCGGTGCGTCAACGGGGAGCCTAGGCGGACCAAGCTCAACAGGGCAGCCGCCTGTGGCACAACGATAATCGAAGCGGAGGAGGTCCCGCCCAGATCGCCGGCCGGAAGAGCCGCGCTGCGCGGAGCGAAGACCCCGCTCTCTAGGGATGTTGAACATGATCAAAGCAATGAAATTTTCCACCGTGGCCGCGCTGGCCATGATTTCCGCGGGTGCGGTTTCGGCGCAATCCGCTGACTGCCCGATCAAGGTGGGCGTGCTGCACTCGCTCTCCGGCACCATGGCAATTTCCGAGACCACCTTGAAAGACACCATGCTGATGCTCATCGAGAAGCAGAACGCCGCTGGTGGGCTTCTGGGCTGCCAGCTCGAAGCTGTGGTGAAGGACCCGGCCTCCGACTGGCCGCTGTTTGCGGAAAAGGCCCGCGAGCTGATCTCCAACGACGAGGTCGACGTGATCTTCGGCTCCTGGACATCCGCCTCGCGCAAGGCCGTACTGCCGGTCATCGAAGAGCTGAACGCGCTCTACTTCTACCCGGTGCAGTATGAAGGCGAGGAAAGCTCGAAGAACGTCTTCTACACCGGCGCCGCGCCGAACCAGCAGGCGATCCCGGCCACCGATTACTTCCTCGACGAGCTTGGCGTCGAGAAATTCGCCCTGCTCGGCACCGACTACGTCTACCCGCGCACCACGAACCGCATCCTCGAGGCCTATCTCAAGGACAAGGGCATCGCCGAGGAAGACATCTTCATCAACTACACCCCCTTCGGCCATTCCGACTGGTCGACCATCGTCTCCGACGTGGTCGCGCTCGGTGCCGACGGCAAGCAGGTCGGCGTGATCTCGACGATCAACGGCGATGCCAACATCGGCTTCTACAAGGAACTGGCGGCACAGGGCGTCTCGGCCGACGACATCCCCGTGGTGGCCTTCTCCGTGGGTGAAGAAGAGCTTTCCGGCCTCGACACCTCGAACCTCGTGGGCCACCTCGCGGCCTGGAACTACTTCATGACCGCCGACACCCCCGAGAACGCCGAGTTCATCAAGGAATGGCATGCCTTCATCGGCGATGAAGCCCGCGTTACCAACGACCCGATGGAAGCCCACTACATCGGCTTCAACATGTGGGTGAACGCGGTGACCGCCGCCGAGACCACCGATGTCGACGCCGTGCGCGAAGCCATGTGGGGCCAGGAGTACCCGAACCTGACCGGCGGCACCGCCGTGATGGGCGTGAACCACCACCTGTCCAAGCCGGTGCTGATCGGCGAGATCCGCGCCGACGGCCAGTTCGACATCATCTCGGAAACCGATCCGGTTCCGGGCGATGCCTGGACCGACTTCCTGCCGGACTCGGCCGTCCTGAAGTCCGACTGGAAGGACCTCGAGTGCGGCATGTACAACACCGAGACCGAGAGCTGCGTGCAGATCCAGTCCAACTACTGATCTGACCCACCCTCCGGCGGGCGCGTGCATCAGCCGCGCGCCCGCCGCCCCATCGTTCCGATTTCCGAACTCTGTTCCCGGGGGCCGCCCATGCCGCGCGCGCTACTCTCCGCCCTTGCGCTCCTGCTTTGCCTGACACTCGCGCCGCTCGCAGCCGTTGCGCAGGACACGGGCCTCAAGGCGATCCTCCAGCAATATGCGGACGAGGTGGCCAAGCCCGGACGCCAGACCGTGGACACGCTGATAGAGGCGCTCGTCACCTCCGGCGATCCCGCCGTACCCGCCTTCCTGCAGAACTGGGCCGACCGCGAGGTCTACCAGCGCACCTCCGACGGGCAGTTCTTCTACGCCAAGAAGGATGGCGGCGACTACGCGCTGACCGACATCGTCACCGGAGACCCCGCAGGCACCGCCCCCGGTGCCGAGATCGACCAGATTCGCCCCAACGGCGGTGTGCGCCGGGTGATCGGCACCGCGCTGGTGCAGTTCCAGCTGTCCGATCCGAACATCAACAACCGCATCGCCGCGCTCGACGCCATCGCCCGCAGCCCCTCGGCAGACCAGATAGAGCCGCTGCGCGCCTCGATCGAGACCGAGGAAGACCCCGGCGTTCTGGCCCGCAAGAAGCGCCTCGACGGCATGCTCACCGCCAGCTTCGGCGCCACGCCCGAGGTGCGTATCGCCGCCATCGAGGCCCTGTCCTCCGAGCTCAGCGTCGACGTGCGCGCGGTCCTCAACCAGATCCTCACCACCCGCTCCGGTGTTGCCGAAACCCTGCCCGAGGGCGCCAACATCGCCCGCGAGCTGACCCCCGGCAAGGAGCTGACCGAGACCGAGGCCTATGCCCGCCTGGTCAGCGCCGAGCTCGCCCAGCCGGTGCAGAGCCGCGAGCAGATTAAGGCCGCGCTCACCGCCAACCTCGTGGATGGTGCCGTCGGCGGCGTGCCGCTCGGCCAGCTCGTCTCGGAAGCGGGCCGCGACCGCGCCTATGCCGCCCTCGCCGCCGAAGGTCTCGTGCCCGCCCGCGTCACCGAGGACGACCGCGCCGCCGCCCTCGCCTCCCATGTCTTTTACGAGGAATACACCGAGCCCGATGCCGCGATCACCGGAGCCGCCGAAGCGGCGCTCGGCTCGGTGCGCACCCGCGTCGGCCTTTGGCAGGCGGTGGACTTCGGGCTCGACTCGCTGTCGCTGGCCTCGATCTACTTCCTCGCCGCCATCGGCCTTGCCATCACCTTCGGCGTCATGGGGGTGATCAACATGGCGCATGGCGAGTTCATCATGATGGGCGCCTATACCGGCTACGTGGTGCAACAGATCATCCCCGATTACACGCTGTCGCTGATCGTCGCCCTGCCGCTGGCCTTCGCGATCACCTTCGCCGCCGGCGTTGCCATGGAGCGGCTGGTGATCCGCTGGCTCTACCACCGCCCGCTGGAAACATTGCTCGCCACCTTCGGCATCTCGATCGCGCTGCAGCAGCTGGCGAAGAACATCTTCGGCACCCAGGCCCGCCCGCTGACCTCGCCGCATTGGCTCGACGGTGCCTGGATCATCAACGACGTCGCCGGCATCGCCAATATCCGCATCGCGATCTTCGTGCTGGCGCTGGTCTTCCTGTGCCTGATCCTCTTCATCCTCAATAAGACCCGCATCGGCCTCGAGGTCCGCGCCGTCACCCAGAACCCCGGCATGGCCGCCTCGATGGGCATCAACCCCGACAAGATCAACATGCTGACCTTCGGACTCGGCTCGGGCATCGCGGGCATCGCTGGCATCGCCATCGGCCTCTACGCGCAGGTCACCTCCGAGATGGGCGCCAACTACATCGTGCAGAGCTTCATGACCGTGGTCGTCGGCGGTGTCGGCAACGTCTGGGGAACCCTCGCGGGCGCCGCGCTGATCGGCATCCTGCAGAAGGGCATCGAGTGGATGAACCCCAGCAACACGCTGGCGGCGCAGACCTACATGATCCTCTTCATCATCCTGTTCATCCAGTTCCGACCCAAGGGCATTGTCGCCCTCAAGGGCCGCGCGGCAGGAGATTGACCATGACCCTGATGACCAGCCGTGCCCGCATCGCTGCGCTCGCGGACGCCTCCGGCGGGAGTATTTTCGGAAAGATGAAATCCGCGCCGCCCCCTGCACGTCCACATGTTGCAAATATCCCGGGGGAGAGCCGCGCAGCGGCTCGGGGGCAGCGCCCCCTTCTTCCGGCCGGAGGGCGACCGACCCGCGGGCAACGCGCCCGCGCGGCGAGGGCACTGACCCAGGGAGCCACCGCATGAGCAGCTTCTTCGCCCAAAACAAATCGGTCGCCTGGTTCCTGCTGGCGCTGGCGCTCTTCGTGCTGCTGGTCACCGTGCTCGCGCCCGCCACCGGCACCGGGTTCCTCTCGACCTCCTTCGTCAAGACGCTGGGCAAGACGCTCTGCCTGATGCTGGTCGCCGTGGCGATGGATGTGGTCTGGGGCTACACAGGCATCCTCAGCCTCGGCCACATGGCCTTCTTCGGGCTCGGCGGCTACATGATCGGCATGTGGCTGATGTACGCCCGTACCGAGCTCATCATCGCCGAGAGCCTGCGCGCCGCGCCGATCCCGCCCACCCCCGAGGAAATCCACGACGCCATCGGCCAGCAGATCTTCGGCGTGGTCGGCAGCGCCGACTTCCCCTGGCTCTGGGGTTTTGCCCACAGCTTCCCGCTGCAGCTTGCGATGGTGGTGCTGGTGCCGGGGATCCTCGCGCTGGTCTTCGGCTGGCTCGCCTTCCGCAGCCGGGTCACCGGGGTGTACCTGTCGATCCTGACGCAGGCGATGACCCTGGCGCTCTCGCTCTACCTCTTCCAAAACGAGGCCGGGCTGCGCGGCAACAACGGGCTGTCGGGCCTGCAGAACCTGCCGGGACTCGACGCGGTGCCGCAATCGACCATTTCGATCTGGTTCTTCTGGGGCTCGGCGGCGGCGCTCGGCCTCGGCTACCTGCTCTTTGCCTGGGTGGTCTCGGGCAAGATGGGCTCGGTGATCCGCGGCATCCGCGACAACGAGAACCGGGTGCGCTTCCTCGGCTACCACGTGGAAAGCTACAAGCTCTTCATCTTCACACTCACCGGTATCGTCTCGGGGCTCGCCGGGGCGCTCTACTACCCGCAGGCGGGGATCATCAACCCGGCCGAGATCGCCCCCATCGCCTCGATCTACCTCGCGGTCTGGGTCGCCATCGGCGGCCGCGGGCGGCTCTACGGCGCGGCGCTCGGCGCGGCCGTGGTCTCGCTGCTGTCGAGCTGGTTCACCGGTGGCGGCGCACCGAACGTCAACCTCGGGGTCTACACGATCAACTGGACCGACTGGTGGCTGGTGCTGCTCGGCCTCAGCTTCGTCGCCGTGACCCTGCTCGCGCCCAAAGGAATCGGCGGCATCTTCGACCTGTTCACCCGCCGCCATCCTGTGCCCGAGCGCGTCGGCGACTTCGGCCCGGACATGGGCGCGCATCGCACCGTCGAGGGGGAGGAAGAGAAATGAAGACCCTGCTCGAGATGTCCGGCGTCTCCGTCAGCTTCGACGGCTTCAAGGCGATCAACAACCTTTCCTTCCGCATCGGCGAGCCGGAGCTGCGCGCCATCATCGGCCCCAATGGCGCCGGCAAGACCACCTTCATGGACATCATCACCGGCAAGACCCGCCCCGACGAAGGCCGCGTGCTCTGGGGCGAGAAGTCCGTGTCGCTGCTGAAGATGTCGGAAAGCCAGATCGCCCGCTCCGGCGTCGGGCGCAAGTTCCAGAAACCCACGGTCTTCGAGGCCCAGACCGTGCGCGAAAACCTCGCCATGGCGCTGAAGAACAAGCGCGGGCCGTTCGACGTGCTGTTCTACAACAAGACCAGGGCCGGGGCGGAGCGTATCGAGGAGATCGCCGCCGAGATCGGCCTCTCGGACCAGCTTGGCCGGGTTTCGGGCGAGCTAAGCCACGGCCAGAAGCAGTGGCTCGAGATCGGCATGCTGCTGGCGCAGGACCCGCGGCTGCTGCTCGTGGACGAGCCCGCGGCGGGCATGACCCCGGCGGAACGCGAGCACACCACCGACCTCTTGCGCCGCGCGGCGCAGAAACACGCGGTGGTGGTGGTCGAGCACGACATGGAATTCGTGCGGCGGCTCGATTGCAAGGTGACGGTGCTCTGCGAGGGCTCGGTGCTTGCCGAGGGCTCGCTCGATCACGTGACCGCCAACCAGGACGTCATCGACGTCTACCTCGGACGATGAAGACACACGCGACACTGCAACGTCCTTCGAAGGACGTTGCAAATCTCTTCGAAGAGATTTGCGGACGGAGCGAGACGCCATGCTGAAGGTCGACAACCTCACCCTGCACTACGGGCAGAGCCAGATCCTGCACGGGATCAGCCTCGCGGCGGAGCCCGGCAAGGTCACCGCGGTGATGGGCACGAACGGCGTGGGAAAGACCTCGCTGCTCAAGGCCATCGCCGGGCGCCACCCCTACTCCAGCGGGACGATCAGTCTCGACGGCACGCCGCTCGAGCACCTCAACGCCTATCAGGCGGCCCGCGCCGGTATTGCCTACGTGCCGCAGGGGCGCGAGATCTTCCCGCTGATGACGGTGCAGGAAAACCTCGAGTCCGGCTTTGCCTGCCTGCCGCGCTCCGAGCGCGGCGTGCCGGCGCATATCTTCGAGCTTTTCCCAATTCTCAAGGACTTCCTTCACCGCCGCGGCGGCGATCTGTCGGGCGGGCAGCAGCAGCAGCTTGCCATCGCCCGCGCGCTCATCAGTCGACCGCGCGTATTGCTCCTCGACGAGCCGACCGAGGGCATCCAGCCCAACATCATCCAGCAGATCGGCCGGGTCATCGCGCAGCTGCGCGACCAAGGCGACATGGCGGTGGTGCTGGTCGAGCAATACTTCGATTTCACCTGGGGTCTGGCCGACAGTTTCTATGCCGTGACCCGGGGGGCTGTGTCGCTTTCCGGACAGGCCGGGCAGATCGATCGCGAGGCGCTGCTCGAAAAAGTCTCCATCTGACCTGAAAACCTCGTAAGTTGCCGCGCTGCAGCGTCTTTTTTCCTTGCCTAAAGCGCTTTGAGCCCCAAGTCTCCCCCCAGGAGATTGTTCGAATGTTTACGCTTGTGAAGGGGTTTTCCAGGGAGGAGGTCTTGCTGCATTTCGGCAGCCCCGCGCGCGCACGCGCGCCCTCCCCCGCTTGCTGCACGGTTGGTGCATGCCTCCCCTTCCGCCCGCTGGATTGACCAAAAAAGGCAACAGGAGGAAGACGATGACACCCATCAAACGCCGCGCTCTCGGCGGCACCGCCATGCTATTGGCGCTGACCGCCGGGATGGCCCAGGCCGACACCATCCGGTTCTGGACCATCGAGGAGCAGCCCGAGCGGCTGGCCAAGCAGGAGGCCATGGCCGCGGCCTTCACCGAGGCCAGCGGCCATGAGGTCGAGGTGATCCCGGTCACCGAGAGCGAGATGGGCACCCGCGCCACCGCCGCCTATGCCGCGGGCGACATGCCCGATGTCATTTACCACCCGCTTTCATATGCCCTGCCCTGGGCCGAGGCCGGCATTCTCGACCCCGATGCCGCCACCGATGTGATCGAGGAGCTGGGCGGCGCCACCTTTGCCCCCGGCGCGCTGAAGATGGCCGAGTTCGACGACGGCTTCGCCTCGGTGCCCGCCGACGGCTGGACGCAGATGATCATCTACCGCAAGGACCTCTTCGACGAGGCCGGGCTGGAGCCGCCGACCAGCTACGCCGCGGTCGAAGCCGCGATCGAGAAGCTGCACAATCCACCCGAGATGTACGGTTTCGTCGCCGCCACCAAGGTCGATGAGGCCTTCATGAGCCAGGTTCTCGAGCACGTCTTCCTCGCCAACGGCGTCTCACCCGTCGGCGCGGACGGCTTTGCCGAGCTCGACGAGGCCGCGACCACCGAGGTGCTGGAGTTCTACAAGACCATCGCCAAGGCCTCGCCGCCGGGCGATCTCTACTGGGACCAGGCGCGGACGATCTACTTCTCGGGCAATACCGCGATGACCATCTGGTCGCCCTTCATCCTCGACGAGCTGGCCGGCCTGCGCGACAGCGCGCCGCCCACGATCACCGATGATCCGACCTCGGCCGAGCTGGCCGGGAAGACCGGCATCGTCACCAATTTCTCGGGCCCGTCCAACCCCGACGGCGCCGCCTTTGCCGAGTTGAACTTCCTCGGCATTACCGGCGACGCCAATACCGACGTCGCCGAGGAATTCGTCAAGTTCTCGATGGACGAGGGCTATCTCGACACGCTGGCAATCGCCCCAGAGGGCAAGTTCCCGGTCCGCCGCGGCACCGACGAGGACCCCGAGATGTTCGTCACCGAGTGGTCGAAACTGCCGGTCGGCGTCGATCGCCAGGCGGCGCTTGGCGATCTCTACGGCGAGGACACGGTGAACGAGCTTGTCGCCGGCCTCGACGTGGCGCAGCGCTGGGGTGCCGACGTCGGCCAGATGGCGCTGGCCTCGAAGATGGTCAACAGCCAGGCGGTGAACCGCGTCGTGCGTGCCTTCATCGACGACGAGATCGACGCCGCCGAGGCAGTCAGCCAGCTCAACGAAGAGCTGAGCGCGATCCAGTAAGCGATTGATACGGCGGGGCGCTTTTCCGGCGCCCCGCATCTGTTGACGTGCAAGACCGGAGGGTGTCCATGATGGAACCCGTTCCACCGAAGGGCATGGGCCCGCTCGCCCGCCGCGAGGCGCGGCTGGCCTGGGGCCTGCTCTTCCCCACCCTCGCCGCCGTGGCGCTGGTGGTGATCCTGCCGCTGCTGGCGGTGTTCTGGATCGCCTTCAAGCCGATCGGCCTCGCCGAGCTGCGCCCGCCCGCGCCGGTGGTGCGCGAGGACATCCGCGGCGACCTCGAAGAAGGCGATCCGGACGCCTACCTGCGCTACCGCCTGCGCAACTCCTCGCAGGACCAGGCGATCACCGGCGTCACGCTGACCGACACATGGCCCGAAGGGCTGAGTGCCACCGAGATGGACCCGCGCTGCACGCTCGACGACGCCACGCTCACCTGCGACCTCGGCGACTGGGAGGGCGGCTTCCGCGATCAGATCCGCATCCCTGTCGCGGCGGACCCGTCCTATTTCGAGGGGCCCGACGTCGAAGCGAGCGAGCCGGTCATCAGCGGTCGCGCCAACAACGTCCTGACCTCCTTCTCGGGCTTCACGCTTGAGAACTTTGCGCGCATCTTCAATGGCGCCGAGTTCTGGTCGGTGCTCGGCGTGACGCTGTTCTACACCGTCTTCGGCACCGCCGGCGCGCTGATCCTCGGGCTCTTCGCCGCGATGCTGCTCGACAAGAGCTTCACCGGACAAGGCATCCTGCGCGGGCTGTACCTCTTTCCCTATGTTGCCCCGGTGATCGCCGTGGCCTTTGCCTGGATCCTGCTTTTCGATCCCTACTCCGGCTCGGCCAACGCCCTGCTGATGCAGATGGGCGTGACCAGCCAGGCGATCAACTTCTTCGGCGAGCGGCCTCTGGCGCTGATCATGGTGACCCTTTTCGAGATCTGGCGCTATTTCCCGCTGTCGTTCCTCTTCATCCTCGCGCGGATGCAGTCGATCGACACCGACATGTACGAGGCCGCGGACATGGACGGCGCCTCGCCCTTCCAGAAGTTCCGCTACCTGTCGCTGCCGCAGCTGCTGGGGATCCTCTCGGTGCTGTTCCTGTTGCGCTTCATCTGGACCTTCAACAAGTTCGACGACATCTTCCTGCTCACCGGCGGCAACGCCGGCACCCGCGTGCTGACGGTCAACGTCTACGAGCAGGCCTTCGCCCTGTCGAACATCGGCGCGGGGGCGGCGGTGGCGGTGGTGATCTTCCTGTCGCTGATCCTCTTCTCGCTGTTCTTCTTCCGCGTGATGAGCCGGGAGGAGGGGCTGTGATGCGCATTTTCCGAACCGTGCCGACCTTGAGCTGTGCCGGACCGGGGGCCAGCCCCCGGACCCCCGGGATATTTGGCACATATGGAAGCAGGGGGACGCCATGAGACCGCTGCGTTTCGGATATGTCACTGCGCCGCTGCTGGGAGCGCTCTGGTGCTTCGTCGTCGCCACCACCGTGGCGGTCGCCATGAGCTTTGCCACCGGCGCCGGCTTCCGGCCCGCGTGGCTGGCGCTGCCCTGGGGTGCGCTGATGGGCCTCGCCTGCCTGCGGGGTGGCGGCGGCAGGCCCGCGCTGCCGCTCGGCCTCGGCGCGATCATGCTGCTCGCCGCAGGGCTCGCGGGTCTCTCGCCCATCGCCATCGACCCCGAGGCCGCGCCGCTGGCCCGCTGGACCGGCATCCTCGCCACCGTGCTCTTCACCGGGGTCGGGCTCTGGAAGATCCTCGACAAGGTGGTGCCCGGCGCGCTCACCCGCCATGTCTTCGAGGCGGCGGTGATCCGCTTCCTGACCGGCTTCGGCTACATCTTCTTCACCGCCATCGTGGTCATCCCCTTCTACGTGATGGTGATGACCTCGCTGAAGAACCAGGCGGCGCTGGTGCAGAACCCGCTGGATTTCTCGCTCGACCTAGATCAGGGGCTCGGGCTCTTCCGCTCCTACGTCGAGCTGATGCGGGACTACAATTTCGGCAGCTATCTCTGGACGTCCTTCTACGTCTCGGTGCTGACCGTGCTGATCACCCTCGCCTTCGCCATCCCCGGCGCCTATGCCGTGGCGCGGCTGCGCTTCCGCGGGCAGAAGGTGTTCTCGCGCTCGATCCTGCTGATCTACATGGTGCCGATGATCGTGCTGGCGCTGCCGATCTACATCGCCTTCTCGATGACCGGGCTGCGCAACACCATCTTCGGCATCGTGCTGATCTACCCGGTCACCACCATCCCCGTGGCGCTCTACATGCTGCAGGGCTACTTCCGCGGCCTGCCGTCCGAGGTCGAGGAGGCCGGGCTGATGGACGGGCTGTCGCGGCTGAAAGTGATCTGGAAGATCACCCTGCCGCTGTCGCTGCCGGCGCTGGCCTCGGTCTCGCTCTACGTCTTCATGATCGCGTGGAACGAGTTCCTGCTGGCCTTCATGCTTCTGGATGACCCGAACAAGTTCACCCTGACCCGCGGCATTGCCTCGCTGAACTCTTCCGAGGTGCCGCGCCAGCACCTGATGGCCGGCTCGGTGATCGCCACGGTGCCGATCATGGTGCTGTTCCTGGGGCTGGAGCGGTTCATGACCAAGGGGCTGACCGCCGGCTCGGTGAAAGGATGAGAGGCGCCGCAGCGCCTTCCGCAAGACTGATGAGGAAAGACTGACATGGCTGGCATCGAGCTCAAATCCGTCGAGAAATGGTACGGCGACGCGCAGGTGATCAAGGGCGTGGACCTCGCCGTCGAGGAAGGCGAGTTTGTCATCTTCGTCGGCCCCTCGGGCTGCGGCAAATCCACCCTGCTGCGAATGATCGCCGGGCTGGAGGAAACATCGCGCGGGCAGATCGTCATCGGCGGGCGCGACGCCACCGCCGAGCCCCCGGCCGAGCGGGGCCTTGCGATGGTGTTCCAGAGCTACGCGCTCTATCCGCATATGTCGGTGCGCGAGAACATGGGCTTCTCGCTGAAGTCGGCGGGCGCGCCGAAGGAAGAGATCGCCGCCAAGGTCGATGAGGCAGCAAGGGTGCTGAAGCTCGAGCCGCTGCTCGAGCGGCGGCCCAAGGACCTCTCTGGCGGGCAGCGCCAACGGGTGGCCATCGGCCGCTCGATCGTGCGCGATCCCACCGCCTTTCTCTTCGACGAGCCGCTGTCGAACCTCGACGCGGCGCTGCGGGTGGAGATGCGTTACGAGATCGCCAAGCTGCACCAGGCGCTCGGCTCGACGATGATCTACGTGACCCACGACCAGGTCGAGGCGATGACCCTGGCCGACCGCATCGTGGTGCTCGAGGCCGGCAGGATCAGCCAGGTCGGCAGCCCGCGCGAGCTCTATGAGCGGCCCGGCAACCTGTTCGTCGCACAGTTCATCGGATCGCCGAAGATGAACGTGATGCCGGCAGACGTGGACGGGCTTCGCCTCGCCGATCCCATGCCGCCCGAGGCCCGTCACGTCGGGATCCGCCCCGAGCACATCACGCTCACCGCGCCGGGCGACGGCCAGCTCGACGGCACGGTCGACGTGCTCGAGTACCTCGGGGCCGACACCTACGTGATCGTCGACTGCGGCGCCGCGGGCAAGCTCACGGTGCGCGCGCTTGGCGACACCGGGCTGACCCCCGGTGCATCCTGCGGCCTGGCCTTCGAGCCCACGCAGATCCATGCCTTTGGCGTCGAGGGGCTGGCGCTCCGCTGAGCCTCTTCGCCTCGGCGCAAATATCCCGGGGAGGCCGCGTCAGCGGACCGGGTCAGCGGACCGGGGCAGAGCCCCCGCTCCACACCGCTTGCCGCAGACGCCGCCCACGTGCCATCAATGACCCACAGAGGGGGAGGAGATGGCGATGCGCAGGACGGGCATGGCCCTTGTGGGGCTGACCTTGCTGACCGGGTCCGCAGCCATGGCGGACACGCATCTGCCGCGCACTGTGAGCGATGCTGATTACGTCGAGACGGACGCCTCGGAAGTCGCGCTCGGTCAGCTGCTGTTCTATGATCGCATCCTGTCGGGCAACCGCAACATCGCCTGCGCCACCTGCCACCACCCGCGCTTTGCCACCTCGGACGGGCTGAGCCTCGGGCTCGGCGAGGGCGGCGTCGGGCTCGGGCCGGATCGCCACGTGACCGCCGAGGACACACCCGAACAGCGCATCCCGCGCAACGCCACCGCGCTCTTCAACCTCGGCGCGCAGGAATTCACCGTGCTGTTCCACGACGGCCGGATCGAGGCCGACCCGTCACGCCCCGGCGGCCTCCGCACGCCGATGGCCGAGGACATGGAGCGGGGCTTTTCGGGCGTGCTCTCGGCGCAGACCATGTTCCCGGTGCTCTCGCCCGACGAGATGGCCGGGCATTACTCGGAAAGCGACGTGTCGAAGGCGGTGCGCTCGGGGCGGATCACCGGCGAGGGCGGTGCCTGGGACATCATCTCGAAGCGGGTCGCTGCGATCCCCGACTATGCCGCGCGGTTCAAGGCGGTCTACCCGCATGTGGCGGGCGGCACGCCGGTGCATTTCACCGACATCTCCAACGCCATCGCAGCTTTCGTTGCCTTCGAATGGCGGTCGGACGAGAGCCCGTTCGATGCGGCCCTGCGCGGCGAGGCGCCGCTGAGCGGGGCTGCGGCCGACGGGGCGGCGCTGTTTTACGGAAACGCGGGCTGCGCGGAGTGTCACGCGGGGCCGTTCCTCACCGACCATGATTTCCACGCCATGGGCGCGCCGCAGCTCGGGCCGGGCAAGGCCGAGCGCTTCGAGCATCACGCGCGCGACGACGGGCGGATGCGGGTGACCGGGCGCGAGGAGGACCGCTTTGCCTTCCGCACACCCTCGCTGCGCAATGTCACGAAGACCGGCCCATGGGGCCACGCGGGCGGGCATGACGACCTGCGCGCCTTTCTCGCCGATCACGCCGCGCGGGCCGATGGGCTGAGCCGTTACACCCGCCATGTCGTCCTGCCCGAGTTGCCGGAAACAAAGCCCGACTGGGCGGTGATGGACACCCCGCAGGAAGTGCAGGCGCTGGCGGCGGCGGCGGGTCCGGGCAAGACGCTGACGGGCGAAGAGATCGCGGCGCTCATGGCGTTTCTCGACACCTTAACCGATCCGGTGGCTCTGTCGGGGCGGCTTGGCGTGCCGGACAGCGTGCCCTCGGGCTTGCCAGTCGATCGCTGAGGCTTAGCGCCGCTCGATCCGCATCACCTCGCCGGGGCGCACCGGCTGCCAGGCGCCAGCCTTGCCGTCCGGCCAGACCACCCGCACTTCGGCGTCCGTGCCCGCGCCGAGCCCGAAATGCAGCGGCAGCGCACTGCCGCCGGCATGACCGCCGCCCACGGTGACCTCCTGCGCCTGCTCCCCCGCAGCACCGCGCAGTTCGACCCAGGCCCCCACCGCCTGGCGATTTCTGCCGGACTGCGCGGGCGCGACACCGACCCAGGCTCCGGTCCCTTCAGTCACGTTGCGCCAGAGTTCCATCGGCGCACGGCGGTTGACCACCGCCAGATCAAGCAGACCGTCGCCGTTAAGATCGGCCAGCGCCGCGCCGCGCGATCGGTGCAGGCTGGCGATCCCCGCCGCGAGCCCGGCCTCGGCAAAGCGCCCGTCCTTCCCCTGCATCAGCAGCGAATTGGGGTCGTCCATCGCCATGCCCGGCATCTGGTCGACGTTGCCCTTGGAGATGAAGAGATCGGCCCGCCCGTCGTTGTCTACGTCGCCGAACTCGGCATGCCAGCCGGTCGAGGGCCGCCCATCGCCCCCGGTGTAGGGTCGGTGCGCCGTGGTGCCCTGCGCATAGGGCGCATCCTCGAAGCCCCCGCCGCGGTTGAACTGCAGCAGCTGGTCGCCCATCGAGGTCATCATCACTTCGGGCAGCCCGTCGCCGGTGAGATCGCGCGAGGCGATGCCCATGCCCCAGAGCGAGACCTTCGTCCAGTCCGTCCGCTCCTCAAGCGTCGCAAGCCGGAACATCTGCTCGTAGCCGCCCTTCACGTAGTAGTGCCGGTCGTTCGACAGCCGCAGCTCTGGCGTGCCGCTGCGCTGCCAATCGGAGATCAACGCCGAGAGGGTGCACCAGCCGGGCTTGATGCTTTCCACCAGTCCGAAACCCTGCGCGCCGGGGCGGATCAGCTCGCTGCCATCGCAGGCCTCGAAGGGGCCCTCAGGGTCGGACCGATCAACGTAATTTCCGGTGAAGACGGTGGGCCAGCCCTGACCCGCTTCCCAGGTGGCGGCGAAAGCCGTGGTCCAGGCATCGCGCTGCGGCAGATGCCACGCCTCGGTCGCCTCCTCGAAGCGGCACTCGCCGAGGCCGCGCAGCACGACATTCGGCCCGACCCGCAGTACGAAAAGATCGAGATGCCCGTCACTGTCCAGGTCGAGCGGATAGGCCCCGGTGACACCGGTGATCTCGGCCACCTCCCCCGCCTCGAAGCGCAGTCCCCCGCCCTTGTCTGAGCGGTTGACCAAAAGCCGGGCCGGGGCGGTGCCCCCGGCGGCGAAGAGCTCGGGCAGGTCGTCGCCGTTGCAGTCGAAGGCCGCGACACCCCCGCCGACGAAATGCTCCCAGCCACCGGAATAGACGTGCTGAAGCGGAAGACCCGCGCTGTCATCCTCGAACCTTGGCTCCGCCGACGCCAGCGACGGAACAAGCGCGAAACAGAGCGCCGCCCGGATCATTGCGCCGCCATCTCGCGGCTCGCGCCGAGCATCTGTTCGGTCAGCGTCTCCAGCGCCAGCGCCGCCGCGCCCCGCGCCCACACCATGTCGCCCCAGGCGTGGATCTCGACCTTCGGCGCCGCGCGCCCGGTCTCGATCATCATCGACTTCATCTCGGCCAGCGTATCGCCGGCGTAGAGGTAGTCGTAGCGCATCCGCTCCCCCGACAGGATGATCAGCTGCGGATCGAAGAGGTTGGTCACATTGGCTAGCGCCAGCGACAGGTAGCGCCCGGCGCGGCGGAAGATCGAATGCGCCGCCGGGTTACCCGCCCGCGCCTGACTGAACAGGCTCTCCAGCAACGCCCGCACCGAGCGGGTTTCGAGATCAGGCAGGTTCAGCGCCGTGCGCGCCTCGCGCACCAGCGCGTAATCGGCGACATAGGCCTCGAGGCAGCCGCGCTGGCCGCAGCGGCAGAGCGCGCCGTCGAGATGCACCTTCATGTGCCCCAGTTCCATCCCCATGCCATGCGCGCCACGGTAGAGCCGGTGGTTCATGACGAACCCCATGCCGACCCCGTGCTCGATGGTCACCACCGCAAAGTTCGACAGGCTCCGCCCGGCCCCGAACCAGAGCTCGGCCAACGTGACGAGGTTCGCGTCATTGTCGATATGCACGGGCAGATCGAAGTGCTGCGCCAGCGCGGTGCTGAGGTCGCTGTCGCGCATGTCGAGGATCGGCGACCAGCGCACCAGGCCGCTGTCGGTATCGACAAAGCCCGGCACGCCAAGGCCGAGCGCGCGCAGCGATGCCGCCTCCACCCCCGCCTCGGCACAAAGTTGGCGCATCAGCGCCCCGGTCACCTCGGCCACCATGTCGACCGACAGCTGCCCGGGCGTGCGCGGCATCGCGGCGGTGGCGATCACCTGGCCTGAAAGATCGGCCAGAACGGCCGTGTGATGGATGTCCGAGAGCTTCACCCCCATGACATGGTGCACCCCCGGACGTACTTGCAGCGCGACGGCAGGGCGGCCCCGGCTGGTCTCGCCCGGTCGCGGCGCCTGCACTTCTTCGAGGAAACCCGTCTCGATCAACTCAGAGGTGATCGTGGTGACAGAAGCCGGGCTAACCCGCAGGTCCTTGGCAACCTGCACCCGCGGTACGCGGCCGAGCGCCCGCACGTGCTCGAAGACCTGCTGGCGCAGCGGGCGCTGCGCCGAGTCCGCGGACTGAAGAAGGGGGCCGCAGCCAAGGAGTTCCGCGTCGTCATTCATACCTTCGTGCGCCCAGAATTCATTTAAGTCGCGAACAAAATTCATCTTAAAATTCGCAGACCGGTCACCCAAACGGCATCTATCGGCGCATATCGACCAAATTTTGCTCTGCACAGCACTATGCGCGGCCAAATTTACTTTGACAACTGAATTTAAGAGGCTCAGGCTGACGCTGCGTCGAGGGAGAACGGCGCAGCCCCACCGGGGCACCTAGGGAGGAAAACATGTACAAGACTTTGCTGGCCTCTGCGGCCATCACACTCGGGCTTGCCGTAACGGCATCCGCCCAGACCGTCGGCGTGTCCTGGTCCAACTTCCAGGAGGAGCGCTGGAAAACCGACGAGGCGGCGATCAAGTCTGCGCTGGAGGCGGCGGGCGCGACTTACATCTCGGCCGACGCGCAATCCTCGTCCTCGAAGCAGCTATCGGACGTCGAGTCGCTGATGGCGCAGGGCGTGGACGCGCTGATCATTCTCGCGCAAGACACCCAGGCCATCATCCCCGCCGTCGAGGCCGCCGCCAACGAGGGCGTGCCCGTGATCGCCTATGACCGGCTGATCGAGGACAGCCGCGCCTTCTACCTGACCTTCGACAACGTCGAGGTTGGCCGGATGCAGGCCCGCGCTGTGCTCGAGGCGGCCCCCGAAGGCAACTACGTGATGATCAAGGGCTCACCCACCGATCCCAACGCAGACTTCCTGCGCGGCGGCCAGCAGGAGGTGCTGCAGGCGGCGATCGACAGCGGCGCGATCACCATTGTCGGCGAGGCCTATACGGATGGCTGGCTGCCTGCCAACGCACAGCGCAACATGGAACAGATCCTGACCGCCAATGACAATGCTGTTGACGCGGTGGTCGCCTCGAACGACGGCACCGCCGGCGGCGCCGTGGCGGCACTGACCGCGCAGGGGCTCGACGGTATCCCCGTATCGGGACAGGACGGCGACCATGCCGCGCTGAACCGCGTGGCGCGCGGCACGCAGACGGTCTCGGTCTGGAAGGACGCGCGCGAGCTGGGCAAGGCGGCGGGCGAGATCGCCGTAGAACTGGCCGCCGACACGATGGCCAGCGACATCGACGGCGCGGCAGAATGGACCTCTCCGGCAGGCACGACGCTCTGGGCGAAGTTCCTCGAGCCGGTGCCGATCACCAAGGACAACCTGAGCACCGTGGTCGACGCTGGCTGGATCGGCAAGGACGCACTGTGCCAGGGCGTCACGGACGGCCCGGCCCCCTGCAACTGATCCCGGCAGCCTGAGGCTGACGGAATTGCCCCCGCCCTGCACGTCGCGGCGGGGGCAGCGCACCCCAGACACCGCTCCAAGCAACGGATCCAACCCCCAGAGGTCACCATGGCAGAGGCGAACGCCTCCGGCGCAGGGGCCGGCCGCAGGAACATCTTCAAGACCCTCGAATTCGACACCCGCCTTCTGGGCATGGTCGGCGCGTTCATCCTGGTCTGCATCGTGTTCAACGTCCTGACGGACGGCCGTTTCCTGACCCCGCGCAACATCTTCAACCTGACGATCCAGACGGTCAGCGTGGCGATCATGGCCACCGGCATGGTCTTCGTCATCGTCACCCGCAACATCGACCTGAGCGTCGGCTCGCTGCTCGCCACCTGCTCGGCGATGATGGCGATCACCCAGACCCAGCTGCTGCCCGGGCTCGGGCTCGACTACGGCAATCCGGTGATCGCCCCCGCCGCCATCGTCGTCGGGCTGGTCACCGGCGGTCTCATCGGCGCCTTCCAGGGCTGGATCGTCGGCTATCTCGCGGTGCCCGCCTTCATCGTCTCGCTGGGCGGGCTTCTGGTCTGGCGCAACGTCGCCTGGTACCTGACCAGCGGCCAGACCATAGGCCCGCTCGACGACAGCTTCCAGACCCTCGGCGGCATCGGTGGCACGCTCGGCGTGACCGGCAGCTGGATCTTCGGCGTTCTCGCCACGGTGGTCGCCTGCGCCGCCATCGCCCAGGCCCGCAAGGCGCGGATCAACCACGAGTTCCCGGTCAAGCCGCTCTGGGCCGAAGGGCTGCTCATGGCGCTCACGGCGGTGGCGATCCTCGGCTTCGTCGCCATCCTCAATGCCTACGAGGTGCCGTCCCGGGTGCTGCGCCGCGCCTTCGAGGCGCGCGGCGAGACCATGCCCGAGGGCTTCACGGCAGGCTATGGCATCCCCTACTCTGTGCTGCTGCTGATCGCCGTGGCCGTGGTGATGACCGTGGTCGCCCTCCGCACCAGGCTCGGGCGCTACATCTTCGCCACCGGCGGCAATCCCGAGGCGGCCGAGCTGTCGGGCATCAACACCCGGCTGCTGACGGTGAAGGTCTTTGCCATCATGGGCGTGCTCTGCGCGCTCGCCGGCATGGTCGCCTCGGCACGCCTGTCGTTCCATTCCAACGACATCGGCACGCTTGACGAGTTGCGGGTGATCGCTGCGGCGGTGATCGGCGGCACCGCGCTGGCGGGCGGCATCGGCACGATCTACGGCGCCATCCTCGGCGCGCTGATCATGCAGTCGCTGCAATCGGGCATGGCCATGGTCGGCGTCGACGCGCCGTTCCAGAACATCGTCGTGGGCGTCGTTCTGGTGCTCGCCGTGCTCATCGACATCCTCTACCGCAAACGCACGGGAGACGCGTGATGGCTGACAGAACCGGAGCCCCGCTGGTCGAGATGCGCGACGTCTCGGTCTCGTTCGGCGGCATCAAGGCGGTCGACCACGTCACGGTCGACCTCTACCCCGGCGAGGTGGTTGGCCTGCTCGGCCACAACGGCGCGGGCAAGTCGACGCTGATCAAGTGCCTGTCTGGCGCCTACCGCATGGACAGCGGCGAGATCCTCATCGACGGCGAGAAGGTCGAGATCAACAACCCGCGCGACGCGCGACGCTACAACATCGAGACGATCTACCAGACGCTGGCGCTGGCGGACAATCTCGACGCCGCCTCGAACCTCTTTCTGGGGCGCGAGCTGGTCTCGCCCACGGGGCTGGTGGACGATGCGCAGATGGAGGCCGAGACTCGCAAGATCATGGGCCGGCTCAACCCCAACTTCCGCAAGTTCCAGGACCCGGTGAAGGCGCTCTCGGGCGGGCAGCGGCAGTCGGTGGCCATCGCGCGGGCGGTCTATTTCAACGCCCGGATCCTGATCATGGACGAGCCCACTGCCGCGCTCGGCCCGCAGGAGACGCAGATGGTCGCCGAGCTGATCGAGCAGCTGAAGGCGCAGGGCATCGGGATCTTCCTCATCGAGCACGACATCCACAACGTGATGAAACTCTGCGACCGCGCCTCGGTGATGAAGAACGGCCAGCTCGTCGGCACGGTCAACGTGAAGGAGGTCACCGACGAGGACATCCTCGGGATGATCATCCTCGGCAAGCACCCGCATCACTGACCCGCGCATCGCGGACACCCCAGCATATCAAGAGGCACTCATGACGGGCTTTTTCGGAGACATCCCGAAACTCACCTACCAGCCGGACGGGGACAGCGAGTTCGCCTTCCGCCACTACAACCCCGACGAGATCGTCATGGGCAAGCGGCTGGAGGACCACCTGCGCTTTGCCGTCGCCTACTGGCACAGCTTTGCATGGGAAGGCGGCGACCCCTTCGGCGGACGCACCTTCGACCGACCTTGGTTCGGCTCGGAAATGGAGAAAGCGAAACTGAAGGCAGACGTGGCCTTCGAGATGTTCGACCTGCTGAACGTGCCCTTCTTCTGCTTCCACGATGCGGACGTAAGGCCTGAGGGAACAAGCTTCGCCGAGACCACGCGCAATCTCGAGGAAATCGTCGACTACTTCGGCCAGAAGATGGAGGGTTCCCAGACCCGCCTGCTCTGGGGCACGGCGAACCTCTTCACCCACCGCCGTTTCATGTCCGGCGCGGCCACCAACCCCGATCCCGAGGTCTTTGCCTGGTCCGCCGCGACGGTGAAGACCTGCATGGATGCCACCCACCGCTTGGGCGGCGCGAACTACGTGCTCTGGGGCGGGCGCGAGGGCTACGAGACCTTGCTCAACACCGACCTCAAGCGCGAAGCCGAGCAGGCCGGAGCCTTCCTGTCCATGGTAGTCGACTACAAGCACAAGATCGGCTTTCCGGGCACCATCCTGATCGAGCCGAAGCCGCAGGAGCCGTCGAAGCACCAGTACGACTACGACGTCGCCACGGTCTACGGCTTCCTCAAGCGTTTCGGGCTGGAGAATGAGGTGAAGCTCAACATCGAGCAGGGCCACGCCATCCTCGCCGGGCACAGTTTCGAGCACGAGCTGGCGCTGGCCGCCTCGCTGGGGCTGCTGGGCTCGATCGACATGAACCGCAACGACTACCAGTCCGGCTGGGACACCGACCAATTCCCCGACAGCGTGCCAGAGGTCGCCCGCGCCTATTACGAGGTGCTGAAGGCGGGCGGCTTCACCACCGGCGGCACCAATTTCGACAGCAAGCTGCGCCGCCAGTCGCTCGATCCGGAGGACCTGATCCTTGGCCACGCCGGGGCGATGGATGTCTGCGCACGCGGGCTGAAGGCAGCGGCAAAGCTGCTCGAGGACGGCACGCTGGAGACGCTGCGCGCCGAGCGCTACGCCGGTTGGGACAGGCCCGAGAGCAAGGCGCTGCTGACGTCCGATCTTGCGAGCATCGAGGCGCGGGTGCGGGACGAGGGGATCAATCCCGAACCGCGCTCCGGGCGGCAGGAACGGCTCGAGAACCTCTGGAACCGCTACGTCTGACGCTCCTGGGCCCGGCGTGCGGGGACGCGCCGGGCCGGTCACATCCGCGCGGCGCCACACTTATGCCGGTTTGCCCCGCGAAGTTCGGGCTTGCGCCCGGACCGCGACTCGCATGTCATTCTGGGACCGACACTTTTTCCACCCGGAGCTCGCCCCGATGTTCAGGATCGCCCGTTTCGTCCCGCTGCTCATCAGCCTTGCCACACCGCTCTGGGCGCAGGGCACGGTGGTCGATCTCGACAGGCCCGACCGCGACCGGCCGTTCTTCCGCTGGCCAGACCGTCCCGGCTGGCCCTCACGTCCCGACCGCCCGCACCGGCCCGGCTGGGGTGGCGGTTGGGGCGGCAACGGCGACTGGGCTGGCGACTGGCCTGACGACTGGGGCGGCGGCTACGGCGGGCTGGGAGGGTTGGGCCTGTCCATAGATCTCGGTAGCCGCATACCCGGAGCCGACGGGTCGGTGCGCGAGCCGGTCATGACCATCGAGCGCGACAGCCCCGCCCGCACCAAGCAGATCCGCAACTCGCCCGGTGCGCCGGTGGTCAGCGCGCCGCCCGCCTCCGCCGCCCGCGTTGCGCAGCCACCCATGGTCGAGCGCGCCCCCGCGACGACCCCGCTCACCGCGCCCGGACAGGCGCTGCAGGGCGTGGGCGAGATGAACGGCGGTGGCACCGCTCTGGCGCAGGTGCTCAGCTCGGACGGCGAGAACTACGTCCTGCTGCTGACCCTGCCAGAGACCCGTGTCACCTGCCTCGGCCAGCTCGACGGGCCGCCCGCGCTCTTCCCGAGCATGGGCTCGGCACTGGCCTGCACCGACGGGGCGCAGGGCAACGCGCTCTTCGCCACGCCCGAGGAAGGCACCGGCAGCAGCGCCAGCTTCACCCTCGACGGCGGGCGCGGCGGTTACCTGGTCTTTCCCTGAGCGGCGTCGTTCACGCCTCCGCCAGCACGAAGCTGCGCGGGAAGGAGGCGGCGAAGGTCGCGCCGTGGCCGAGCCCTTCCAGCACCTTCACCTGCACGTTCAGGTCGCCGCGCCGCGCCAGTCGCGCGCCCAGCTCCATGGTGTCGGGGCTGGGTCGCGGCTCCGCCGGTTCGGGTGTGCCCGAGCGGTGTTCGCTGTCGCCGAGCATCATCAGCACCTCGGCGCTGCCGTCTTGCAGCCTCGGGGCCTCCGACGCCATTGCCTGCAGCGCCCCGCCGCCAAAACCGGCGGTGGGACTGATCGGCATGTAGGCGCGAAATGCCCCCGGATCCTGCAACAATGTGGCCAGCGTAAAGACCCCGCCGTAGGAATGCCCCCAGAGGCTGCGGCGCGCCGGGTCGAGCGGCACCCGCTCCGCAAGTGCTGCCGACAGCGGTCCGAGCAGCCTTGCGCGGAACGCCTCCTGCCCGCCGAACTGCCAGTCACGCCCGCGCCCGTGCGTCGGAGTCTCCAGCGGCACGGGCGTATAGTCGCGGGCGCGGGAGGCGCCGTCGAAGGCTTCCTCGATGGGGTAGCCGATGCCGATCACCGCAAGGCCGGGATGCGCCTCGAGCCGCGCGGCGTCGAGGCGGCTGAAGGCGGCGTTGCCGTCGAGCATCCAGAGCGAGGGCCAGCCCGCCGCCGGGGCTTCTGCGCGCGGGCGAGCGAGGAAGAGCCGATAGGTCAGACCCTCCGCCGTCACGTCGAAATGCGTCAGCCTGTGACTGGCAGGCGGCGCGTCGAACAGCGGGAAGGTCGCAGGGAGCTGCCGCCTCTGCGCCAGCGCCGGGACGGCGGCGCAGGATGCGACGGCGGCAAACATGGTCAGGAAGCGTCTGCGGGGGAGGATCATTCACCATCTCCTTGAAAAATCAGGGGCTGGCGAAAGGCTGGCTCTGCAAGGCAGGGTCTAGCCGAGCGGCGCGGGCGTGGCAATCGGCTGCGGCGGCGCTCGTGACGGTCGGCGCGCTCAGTCCGCGTGGCGCAGGAACTGCGCCGCGCCGCGCTGCGCCTGCAGGGCCCAGCGCATCTGCGGCCCGGTCTCGATGGCGCAGGGGCGGACATGCCGCAACCGGGCCAACGCATCGTCGGGGGCTTCGCCAGCCTCGATCATCAGCCGCAGCGCCACCATTCCCGAGCGCCCGCAGCCGCCCCGGCAATGCACAAGCACCCGACCGCCGCCGGCAAGCGCCTGCTGCGCGTGACGGCTCACCTCGGGCCAGAGGCGCAGCACCTCCTCCGGCGGGGTGCCGAAATCCGGGATCGGCAAGTGCACCCAGCGCGAGCCGTGATCCTGCGCCTGCGCCCCGAGCAGCGCCGCGCCGGCCGCCTCCATCTCAGAGCGGGTGACGAGGGTGATCACCAGCGCCGGGCGCCACTCGGTCACATGCGCCATGTCACCGGCGAAATCCCCGCCCGCCCCCGGCAGGGGCGAGATCGCGAGGATGCCGTCGAGCACCGAGAGCGCGTAGATCATCATCGGATCAGATGTCCCCCGAGAAGGTGTCACATGCGGCGATATTGCCCGCCTCGTAGCCGCGCGCAAACCATCCCGAGCGCTGCGCACTGGTGCCATGGGTAAATGTGTGCGGCTGCGGCACCCGTCCTGCCCGCTTCTGCAGCAGATCGTCACCGATCATCCGGGCCGCGTTCAGCGCCTCCTCGACGTCACCGGGTTCGAGGATTCCGTCGACGTGGGTCGCCCATACGCCCGACAGGCAGTCGGCCTGCAGCTCCAGCCGCACGGTCAGCGCATTGGCCTGCGTCTCGTTAGCTTGCTGGCGGATTTCCTCGACCTGCGGAAGGATGCCGAGCAAGTTCTGAACGTGGTGAGCGACCTCATGGGCGATCACGTAGGCGGCGGCGAAATCGCCCTCGGCGCCGAGCTGCTGCTCGAGCGTCGCGAAGAACTCGGTGTCGAGATAAGCCTGCTGGTCGAGCGGGCAGTAGAACGGCCCCGTTGCGCCGCTGGCACCGCCGCAGGGCGAAGCGGTCTGACCGGAGAACAGCACCAGTACCGGCGGCACGTAGTCACGGCCCGCCTGTTCGGGCAGCAGCTGGCTCCAGACCTCCTCGGTGGTGGCCAGCACCTGCGAGGCGAACTCACCGGCGAGCTTTTCCTGCGGCGTCAGTTCGCGCGGCTCGCTCGAGGTCTGCATGGTGCTGTCGTTCAGCAGCGGCGTGACGTCGACGCCGGCGAAATAGCCGATGGCCAGAACGATCAGCAGCGCGATGCCGCCAAGCCCGCCCCCCATGGCGACACGCCCGCCGGAGCGGCGGCGGTCCTCGACATTGCTGCTTCGGCGCACTCCTCTGAGACGCATGATAAAATTCCTTTTTTGAAAATCCGTGCGGCAGCCCTGATTGTAGGGGCTGCCGCGATTTTGTGAAACAGAATTTCCCGGTTAGGGCGAACCACCCAAAGCCCGGGCCCGGATCAGACGACCTGCCCCGGGTGCGCCTCTGCCCAGTCCCGCAGGACGCTTGCGATGTCCGGCCTCCCGACCATCGCCATGGCCTTGCGCGGCAGTGCAACCCCATGCGCGAGCAGCAGCGACAGGCAAGCGAGATGATCACGCTCCCCGGTCTCGGGCGCATTCTCGGCCCCGTGGAGCAGCGTGCCGAGCAATGTACCGCCATGGGCGTTCACGTGGCTCATGTCGGGGCGCAGCTTGAGGAAATACCCCATCACCTCTGGATAGCCTTCCCAGGCAGCGGCCTGCACCGGGGTCACGCCATCGGACGCATCCGGTGCGTCATAGGGCATCCCCAGCGCAACCAGCGCCGCGATCTGTTCCAGCCGGTCCGGACGCCCTGCGAGGCCGCGCAGCAGCCCATCGTAGGCAGGCGGCAGCGCCTCCGGGTCGATGTAGGCGTCCTTGGTGATGCGCCCCTCTGCGGCCTCGGCCATGAGCGCTTCCTCCCGCGACAGCGTGGCGGTGATGCCCCGGGCCTCGAGCACCTCGACCAGCGGACGGCTGCCAAGCGCCTTGGCGTAGGCGTAGGGCGAGACCCAGCGCCACTCGCGCACCGGATCGGCCCCGGCCTCGAGCAGCAGCTCCACCATCCGCCGGTCGCAGCCGCGCCGCACAGCCTGGTGTAGCGCGGGTATGGTCTGCGCGTCTTCGTCCAATGTCGCGCCATGGGCGAGCAGAAGCTCCACCGCGCCGTGGTCGTTGAAATCCAGCGCCCGCAGCAGCGCATTTGTGCCCTGCGGCTTTGCGCCATGTTCGAGCAGCAGCTTCAGACCGTCCTGCGTGCCCATCTCCACCGCATGGTAGAGCGACTCGCCGTCGTCGGGAGAGGCCCCGTGCTCCAGCAGCCAACGCGCCAGATCGAGGTTGCGGGAGACGCAGAGCGCACCATAGAGCGCCGAGAGCTTCTCTCCCCCTGCCCCGTCCTGCGCGTCGTTCACATCCGCCCCCTGCGCGACCAGCAGCTCGGCGATCTCCAGCGTCACCGGGCGCAGCTCGGGATGGACCTGATGCCAGCGCGAAAAGGCGAGGTGCAGGATCGGACTGCGTGGCCCCAGCCGCTCGCTGGCGAGCTGCGGCGTCTTCGCCAGCGCCGCGCGCACGCCCGGCAAATCCGCCAGCGCGCATTGCAGGCCAAAGAGCCCCTCGGCGAGGTCGGGCGTCTCGGTCAGCAGCGCCTGCACCACCGGCATCTGCCCGCGGAACAGCGCGATCTTCAGCCGCTGGATTTTCGCCGCCCGGTCAAGGCCCTGCGTCTCGGCAGCAAGCTTGAGCTTGGGCCAGCTCTCGAAACCGCGCTCGCGCGCCACGACCTGCAGGAAGTCGGCACGCTTGAGCTCACGTCCGTCACCGCGCGGCGGCAACTCGCGCAGGCGCTCGCGCGCGGTGCGCTCGCCGGCCTCGTAGGATTTGTGAAGTCGGCGCGCCTCGCGGCGCAAGTCCTCGATGGATGGGGTCGCCCCCGATAAGGGCTCAGCAAAGAGCATGCCGGTATCCTCCGTCATTGCCCGAGTGTCCGCTGGTCTGGGCAGGAGTGAAACCGAAGATATGGGATCGGCTCTCAAAGGCAGGTGCGCGCGCTTTCCGCGGACGGGGCGGCCCCCTGCGATCGGGCCTGAAGGCGTAATACCAGAGCGGCGGCGCATGGGGAAGTCCCCGCGCAACACATGCGGAGGGATCGCCGCCGCCCCGACGCCCGGCTTTACCTCGCCCCTCCCCCACCTTACCTTGGCCGCAACCGAAGGAGCGCCACGGATTCCATGACTGACGACAGCCCCAAGTACCAGGTACTCGCGCGCAAGTACCGCCCCGAGACCTTTGCCGATCTCGTCGGGCAGGATGCCATGGTGCGCACCCTGAAGAACGCCTTCAAGGCCGACCGGATCGCGCAGGCCTTCATCATGACCGGCATCCGCGGCACCGGGAAGACCACCACCGCCCGGATCATCGCCAAGGGGATGAACTGCATCGGCCCCGATGGGACCGGCGGGCCAACCACCGAACCCTGCGGCCAGTGCGAGCATTGCAAGGCGATCATGGAAGGCCGGCACGTCGACGTGCTGGAGATGGACGCCGCCTCCAACACCGGTGTCGGCGACATCCGCGAGATCATCGACAGCGTGCACTACCGGGCGGCCTCGGCACGCTACAAGATCTACATCATCGACGAGGTGCACATGCTCTCGAACAGCGCCTTCAACGCGCTGCTCAAGACGCTGGAAGAGCCGCCCGCCCACGTGAAGTTCATCTTCGCCACCACCGAGATCCGCAAGGTGCCGGTGACGGTGCTGTCGCGCTGCCAGCGGTTCGACCTGCGCCGCATCGAGCCCGAGGTGATGATCGACCTGCTGCGCAAGATCGCCGGCAAGGAAAGCGCCGAGATCACCGATGACGCGCTGGCGCTGATCACCCGCGCCGCCGAGGGCTCGGCCCGCGACGCCACCTCGCTGCTCGACCAGGCGATCTCGCATGGCGCCGGGGAAACAACCGCCGACCAGGTCCGCGCCATGCTCGGCCTCGCCGACCGCGGCCGGGTCATGGACCTCTTCGAGAAGATCATGCACGGCGATGCCCCGGGCGCGCTGACCGAACTTTCCGAGCAATACGCCGAGGGCGCCGACCCGCTGGCGGTGCTGCGCGATCTGGCGGAGCTGACCCATTGGATCTCGGTGGTGAAGATCACCCCCGAGGCGGCCGAGGATCCCACCGTCGGCCCCGACGAGCGCGCCCGCGGTTCGGCGCTGGCGGCCAATCTCGGCATGCGGGCGCTGACCCGCATGTGGCAGATGCTGCTCAAGGCGCTGGACGAGGTGGCGCAGGCGCCCAACGCGATGATGGCCGCCGAGATGGCGGTGATCCGGCTGACCCATGTGGCCGAGCTGCCCTCGCCCGAGGAGCTGCTGCGCAAACTGCAGGACACGCCGCCCCCGCCCGCTCCCGGCCCCAATGGCCCCGGCGGTGGAGGCTATGCCCACGCGCCCGCAGGCGCCCCGGCGCAGGCAGGCAGCACGCAGGCCTACGGCTCCCAAGTACAGCCCACCCACCCCGGCCCCTCGGGCCCCAGCGCGATCTACGGCAATGCTGTGCCCGCGGTGGCGCAGAACAACGCGCTTGCCCGCTACCCGACTTTCGAGCATGTGCTCGAGCTGATCCGCGCCAACCGCGACGTGAAGCTTCTGGTCGAGGTGGAAAGCGGCGTGCGTCTTGCCGCCTATCAGCCCGGCCGCATCGAGTTCACCCCGGCGCGCAATGCCGCGGGCGATCTGGCGCAGCGGCTCGGCACCGCCCTGCAGCGGTTCACCGGCGCGCGCTGGGGCGTGTCGCTGGTCAACGGCTGCGAGACACCGACCATCGTCGAAAAGCGTGACGCCGCCGAGCTGGAGCTGCGCGCCGAGGCCGAGCAGCACCCGCTGGTGCAGGCCACGCTCGCCGCCTTCCCCAAGGCGAAGATCGTCGCGATCCGCACCCCCGAAGCCGAGCAGCAGCAGGCCGCGGTCGAGGCGCTTCCCGAGGTCGAGGACGAGTGGGATCCCTTCGAGGAAGAGTAACCCGCACCCGACGGGGGAACATCTGGCGGACCTTCGGGGTTTGGCTCTGGTCATATCCCGGAGGACCCGCCATGAGCTTCGATCCCGCAAAAGCCGTCCACAAGGCCACTCTCCCCGCGCTGCGCGACCGCATTGGCGACGCGCTTCCCGCCAGCCGCCGCGAGCGCCTCTCGCCGATGCTCTTCGCCGGCGGGCTGCTGGCGATTGGTGCCATCCTGCTGAAGGCCAAGCCGCGTTTCGGCCACGTGCCCGAGCCGCGCCAGTTCGGAGATCTGCCGCGCCGCTCAAAGGCGCGGCGCGCGGCGCTCGCATCGCGCGATCAGGTCGCCACCTTCGCGCCCACCAATGTCACCGACTCGCTCGGTCGTTCGCTGATGATCGGCGGCGCCGCGCTGCTCCTGACGCGCCTGCTCGACGAGGCTGCCGGCCGCGACGGAAAGTGAGACGGAAAGGTGATCGGGCCACCTGCCCCGCCGGGCACATAAGGCCCCTTTCATCTTTCCGAAAATACGCGCGGCGCGCCGCCACCCGCCCGCGCCGTCCGTTTCATTGTTCTCCAAATACGCCGGCGCCTCCCTTGTCGCCCGGCGGCGTGATCCGTATCTAGGGTGCAAGCTCACACAGGAGAGATCAGATGTTCAAAGGATTGGGCGGTCTTGGCGACATGACCAAGATGATGAAAGCCGCGCAGGAGATGCAGGGCAAGATGGCCGCGCTGCAGGAAGACCTGCACAGCACGCTGGTGACCGGCGAGTCCGGCGCGGGTCTGGTCAAGGCGACGGCCACCGCCAAGGGCGAGCTGAAAGGCCTCGACATCGACCCGTCGATCTTCAACAGCGATGACAAGGAAGTGGTCGAGGACCTAATCCTTGCGGCGATCAAGGACGCGCAGACCAAGGCGCAGGACCGCGCCGAGCAGGAGATGCGCAAGCTCACCGAAGAGCTTGGCCTGCCCGCCGACATGAAGATGCCGTTCTAAGACGCCCGCCGCAGGCACGGCATCTGGCCGAACGGAGCGGAGCGCCGCAGGCGCTCTGCGGCCACCGGCAGCCCGGGCCTGCGCCCCAGAAGGTCATCCCCGAATGCCCGACCGCAGCGACATCGACGCGCTGATCGAGATGATGGCCCGCCTGCCGGGCCTCGGCCCGCGCTCGGCGCGGCGCACCGTGCTGCATCTCATCCGTAAGCGTGAGTTGCAGCTCACGCCGCTGGCCGATCTGATGACGCGGGTCGCCGCCACGGCGCGCGAATGCCTGAACTGCGGCAATGTGGGAACCTCCGAGATCTGCCCGATCTGCGCCGACGAACGGCGCGGCAACGGGCAGATCTGCGTAGTCGAGGACGTGGGCGATCTCTGGGCGATGGAGCGCGGCGGCAGCTTCAAGGGCCGCTACCACGTGCTCGGCGGCACGCTCTCGGCGCTCGACCGCATCGGCCCCGAAGAACTGCGCATCCCGCAGCTCGTGGCGCGGGTCGAGAGCGAGGGGATCACCGAGGTGATCCTCGCGCTCAACGCCACGGTCGACGGTCAGACCACCGCGCATTACATCGCCGACCAGCTCGAGACCCGCGTGGCGATGAGCTCGCTGGCGCAGGGCGTGCCCATCGGCGGCGAGCTCGACTACCTCGACGACGGCACGATCACCGCGGCGCTCAACGCTCGGCGCAAACTGTAGTGCCCCGGGGGTCACGCGGCTGTGACCCTTCGTCTCTGGGCAGCGCCATGCCTTGGGGCTAAAGCCGGAAATATGACCCGCGCATCCGCTCTCCTCCGCCTCGCCCTTCTTGCCACGCTCGCGCCTTTCGCCGCTCAGGCGCAGGCGGCCTCGGTGCCCACGCTCGACCCGGCGCCGCTGACGCAGACCGACCTGCTTTCGCGGGAGATCGGATTCGGCATCGGCCGCACCGCCGTGACCAGCCGGCAAGACGGCTTCTTCCTCGGCGGCTACGCGGCAGGCGGCACCAGCGCACCGGATCACGCGCAGGACGCCGGCTACAACAGCCGCGGGCTGGTGCTGGGCTGGGGCTTCGGCAACGGGCTCTCGGCCTTCGCCGGCTACGGTCAGGGCGTGTCCTACCTCGACGACGACACCCATGAGGCGCGCATCCGCTCGTATTTCCTCGGCACCGGCTACGCGGGCGAGTCGAATGGCGTCAGCTACGGCGGCGCGCTCTACATGGGCCGTACCCACAACAAGCTCTCCAGCCCCGCCTCGGCCAGCGGCAGCAGCGATCACGACGGCCGCATCCTCGGCCTCAGCCTGCGCGGCGAGACCATGCTGCGCGAGGGCGCAACCCCGGGCACCGGGTTCGACCTCGTGGTCACCGGCGACCTGCTGCGCCACGCCACTGGCGATTACGATCTGGTGCGCAAGGGCGGCGAGGTCGAGAGCCGTGTGAGTTTTGCCTCGGCCTTCCGCGCCGAGCTCGGCGCGCCGATGCGCGCCGTCGGCGGCACGCTGCGGCCCTATGCGGCCTACACGGTCTTCGGCGGCGATCAGGACGATCTGACCTATGTCACCGAGGCCGGCAGCCGCAGCTTCGAGGCCAGCGAGTTGCTGAGCCAGGACCAGCTGTCTCTGGGCCTCGATTACGGCGCAGAAGGTGGGCACGGGCTGGGCGGCCGGCTCGAAGCGGCGTCGAACTTCGACGGCGACAGCGCCCTGCGCCTCAACCTCAGCTTCAACTTCTGATCGCCGCGACGCAGGGGCGCCGGCCTAGACCAGCGCCTCCGCCTCGCCATCCCCCTCGCGGTCAAAGACGCGCGCGGGAGCGCGCGCGGCAACCAGCAGCGCCGCAACGTCCTGGCCGCGGTCCTGGCGCAGCACGCAATCGGTCAGCGCGACCCCGGTGAAGCCCGCCTCCGCCAGCAGCCCCGTCACGTAGTCACGGGAATGGGCGAACCGGCGGCTTTCGCGCAGCTGAACCGGCGCATCGCCCAGCTCCAGCGTGAACGCGAAGTGCCCGCCCGGCGCCAGTGCTCCGGCGCACCAGCCAATCACCCGCTCGAGCGCGCCGAGATAGATGAAAACATCCGCCGCCACGATCAGGTCGTAGCGCGGCAGGATCGCGGCCATCTCGGCGATGTCGCGCTTTTCGAGCAGATCGTAGGCACCTTTCGACGCGGCTTCGGCCAGCATGCCCGAGGAAATGTCGAAACCATCGAGACAGCCGCACTGCGGACGCAGCAGCTCTCCCATCAGGCCGGTGCCGCAGCCGAGGTCCAGCGCATGCCGCGCCCGTTCGAACCCTTGCGCGTGCAGCGCCGCGAGCAGCAGCTCGGGACCGCGGTAATTCAGCTTGCCCACCAGAGATCGCTCGAAGCGCGGCGCGTATTGGTCGAAGAGCAGTTCCACAAAGGCCGGCGGCATGCTCTCCGCCACCGGCACGCCGCGCAGCAGGTCGCGGCGCAACCCGGCGCCCAGTGGGTCGCGTGGATCGGCGACCACCGCCTTGTCCCAGGCCTCGGCCGCAGCACCCACCTCGCCCACCGCCTCTAAATACTCGCCAAGGCGGAACCAGCCCGCCGCCCAGCCCGGCACAAGCTCCATCGCGCCGCGCAGCGCCTCTATCGCGCCGCCGAAATCCCCCAGGTGGGCCAGCGTCTCGGCAAAGCCGGCGCGGCGCTCGGCCATCGGGTCACCACAGGGAAAAGACGTTCCCAGCATCATTCATCTGTCCAAGGGGCCCGCTCATTTTCCGGAAATGGCCACGCGGCGGGCGACACGCTGCACCGCCTTCGGGTGCATCAAAACGGGCGATAGCCGGTCCGGGGATTTTCGTCAATCCGGCGCGCAAGCCCCTGACCTCGGGGCAAAACAAGCTCCTCGCAACCGGGGCGAGGCAAAGCCTCCCGGCCTCGAAGTCGGCACGTCTCTCACCCGTTGCCATGTCAGCCCCCATCGAAGCTGCGCCCAAGGTCCGCGACGCGCAGGAGGACGCGCATAACCTCATTCGCTCTGCGAGAAGTGCGGCAGGCGTCCCGGACCTTCGCTGGGCGCAGGGCCAACAAGATGAGGCCAAATACCGCGTCTGAGAAGCTCTGGGCCCGCCCTACCATCGCGCCAGTGAACAATAGGGGATTAAAATGGCTCTTTCTCGGGAGAGCAGCGCTCCGGTAAGCGAATTTGGAGCGAGCCGCATACCCGCTTGAGGAACTGCGTCAACCCTCCACCAAGCCTTACCCATGAAGGCCTTGGAAGTCTTTCAGATAGATAGATGGAATATGGCGCACCCGATAGGATTCGAACCTATGGCCTCTGCCTTCGGAGGGCAGCGCTCTATCCAGCTGAGCTACGGGTGCCTGCGCGGGGTCTTACGGCAAAGCGGATCGCTCCGCAATCGCAAATCCTCTCCTTCGCCCGTCTTCCTCGGCATCGGGCCGCCAGGCTGTAGCAGCCGCTGTCCCGACGTGTTTTCCGCCGCTTAGCCGGCATCCTTGGGTCAGGGCACGCGAACGATCGCGAGCCCGTCGCTGGCGCAGGGGTGCGTGTTCGCAGCGCGCATGTTCGGATACGTGTTCGCCCCCGACCCAGCCCTGTCCCGCCAATGGGTCCAATGACTGGCCTGTGTCGGCAGCCCCGCCCCCTCGCTATCGGCGCCGCAGCCGCGCCAGCGCCTCGTCCTCCAGGGCCCAGGCCAGAATTCCGTCACGGATCCCCGCCGCCATGCCAGCGCGCCAGGCGCGGTCCTGAAGGTGGCGCAGGTCCTCCTCGGTGGACAGGAACCCGACCTCGATCAGCACCGAGGGGATGTCCGCCGCCTTGAGCACCGAGAAGCCCGCCTGCCGCTGTGGCCGCTTGTGCACCTGCCCGACCGCGTTGCGGATGCCCGCCACCAGGTGACCGGCAAGCGCCCTGCCCCGCGGCGCGTTGTCGAGCCGGGCCAAGTCGAGGAGCACGTTCGCGACCCGGTCGTCGGAGCCCGAAAGGTCCAGGCCCGCGAGGATGTCGTCGCGGTCGTGGCGCTCGGCCAGGGCCGCGGAGGCGGCATCGGAGGCATCGTCGGAGAGCGTGTAGACCGTCGCGCCATGGGCGATGCCCTGTTCGATCGCATCGGCGTGCAGCGAGATGAAAAGATCGGCGCGGGCGTCATGCGCCTGCGCCACGCGCGCCTCGAGCGAGACGAAGACGTCGGCGTCGCGGGTCATCAGCACCTCGAAGCCGGTTCGGCGCAGCACGTCGCGCAGGTCCCGGGCGAAGGTGAGCATGAGGTCGGCCTCATTGTGCCCGTCGCGCTGTGCGCCGGGATCGATGCCGCCGTGTCCGGGGTCTAGCACGATGCGCAGCGGCGCGCCTTCGGCGCGGCGCGGCGCGGCTTTGCCCTTGGCGGCGGGCAGGTCCCAGCGCGGGTCGCGCGGCAGGCCGGAGCGCGCCGCCATCTCAGCGGCGCTCGACGAGGCGAGGCGCAGCGAAAGCTCGGCCTGTCCGGTCTCCTCGGAGATGCGCATCCCGGCGCGGTCGAGGACCATCGGCCCGGTCAACTCGGCCACAAGCCGCGACCAGCCGGAGCGGAACGGCCCCATGCGCAGCCCGGCCACCTCGTCGGAACGGTCCATCTCGGCGGCCTCGGCACCGGTCCAATCGACCTCGCGGAAGTCCACAACCAGCCGGGGCGGCTCGGTCAGGGTGAAGGCGCGCCAGGGCACGCCCTGGCTGAGCGAGAGCGTCAGCTCGGTTCCCTTCCCCCAGTCGGCGTCGCTGACGGTGCCGGCGATGAAACGCGCCTGCCCGCCGAGCGCCCGCTCCTGCGCAATGTCCTGCGCCCGCGCGCCGCTGACCAGCAGGGCACAGAGCGCGCCCGCCAAGATGATCCGGAAAAAACTGCCCATCCGCCCGACTTTGGTTCTGTCTGTCTTCTTGTTGCTTGGCGCGAGCCTAGCAGCGCCGGGCAGGATTCGCACGTGGCTTGGCGTGGCGCGAAGCAGGCAAAAGCCAGGCGCGGACCAAGCTCGCCCCGCCGTGCCGCTCAGGCACGCGAGTCCATGAAGGCCTTGAGCCGTGTCAGGCCCTCCTCGATCTCCGCCGTGCCCCGCGCATAGGAGAACCGCAGCGTCCCTGCCCCACGGGCAGGGTCGAAGTCGAGCCCCGGGGTCACCGCGACGCCCGCCTTGTCGAGGATCTCGGCGGCGAAAGTGCGGCTGTCGTCGGTCAGGTGGCTGACGTCGGCATAGACGTAGAAGGCGCCGTCCGGCGGCGCGATGCGATCGAAGCCGGCTTTCGGCAGCCCCTCCATCATCAGGGTGCGGTTCTTCGCATAAACCGCGAGGTTGGCCTGCAGCTCCTCGGTTGCGTCCATGGCTGCAAGCGCGGCGACCTGTGAGGCATGCGGCGCGCAGATGAAGAGGTTCTGTGCCAGCCGCTCGACCTGCCGGACCTGCGCTTCGGGCACCACCAGCCAGCCGGCGCGCCAGCCGGTCATCGAGAAATACTTTGAGAAGGAGTTGATCACGCAGACGTCGTCCGAGACCTGCAGCGCGGTGACCGGTTTCTTGTCGTAATCGATGCCGTGGTAGATCTCGTCCGACAGGAAAGCCGCGCCGCGCGCCTGCACCGCCTCGACCAGAGCCGCGAGCTCGGGTTTGCCGAGCATGGTGCCGGTGGGATTGCTCGGCGAGGCGACCATGGCGCCCTCGTAGTCGACGCCTGCTAGGTCCTCGGGGGTCAGCTGGTAGCGGTTCTCGGCGGCGGTCTGGATCTCCACCGGGCGCAGGTCGAGCGCCTTGAGGATCTGCCGATAGGAGGGGTAGCCCGGCGCGCCGAGCGCCACGCGGTCACCGGCATCAAAAAGTGCCGAGAAGGCAAGGATGAAGCCGCCCGAGGAGCCCGGCGTGACCACCACGCGGTTGGGGTTCAGGTCAACATCGTACCACTCGCCATAGAGCCGCGCGATGCGCGCGCGCAGTTCGGGGATGCCGAGCGCCACCGTGTAGCCGAGCGCATCGCTTTCCATCGCCTGGGCCAGCGCCTTGCGGGCGCCCTCAGGCGCGGGAGAGCTGGGCTGGCCGACCTCCATGTGGATGATGTGGCGGCCTGCGGCCTCGGCGGCGCGCGCCTGCTCCATCACGTCCATCACGATGAAGGGATCGACCGCCCCCCGGCTTGAGTTTCGCATGTCTCTCTCCCATGGTGGCTCGGCAAATCGTCTTCGGGCGAAGTACGAAGCTTCCGGGGGAGGGTCAATGCCGGGACCGCGCGCCGCGCTGCGCCTCATCGCCACGCTCTGCGCGCTCGCGGTTCTGCTCGCGGCGCCTTCGGCCCGTGCCGCGACGCTGCTGCGCGACGCGGACCTCGAACACGCCCTTGCGCAAATCTCGGCTCCGGTGCTCCGCGCCGCCGGCCTCAGCCCGGCGCAGGTCGATGTGCTGGTGATCAAGGACGACCGGCTCAACGCCTTCGTCGCCGACACGACCCGCATCTTCGTGCATTCCGGGCTGATCATGAAGCTGCCCGACGCAAAGTCGCTGCAGGCAGTGATCGCACATGAAGCGGCGCATATCACTGGCGGCCACCTGTCCCGCCGGATGGCAAACATGCGCGCGGCGCGCAATGCAGCGGGCCTCGGCATGGTGCTGGCCGCCGCGGCCGGGGCGGCGACCGGCAGCGGCGAAGCGGCGGCGGGGATCATGCTCGGAACGCAGGGCTCTGCATTGCGCAATTTCCTCAGCCATACCCGCGCCGAGGAAAGCTCTGCGGATATCGCCTCGATCCGGACGTTGGTGCAGGCGGGTATCGACCCGAGCGGTGCCCTCACGGTGCAGGAGCTGTTTCTCGGGCAGGAGGCGCTGAACGTCGGCCGGCAGGATCCCTACATGCGCAGCCACCCGCTGACCCGCGACCGCTTCCGCACGACGCAGGGGCTGGTCGCCGCAGCGAAGGTGGCCGAACACAACGATCCCGCTGCCGACTACTGGTTCCTGCGCGCCCGCGGCAAGCTCTCGGCATTTCTGCGCGCGCCCGGCTGGACGCTGGGGCGGCTCGACGACAGCGGCAGCCGCGACATCGCTCTGATGCGCGAGGCGGTGGCGCGGCACCGGCAGTCGGATCTGCCCGGGGCGCTGAGGGCCATCGACGGTGCCATCGCGCTGCGGCCCAAGGATCCCTTCTACTACGATCTCAAGGGCCAGATCCTGCTGGAGGGTCGCCGCCCGGCCGACTCCGCCCGCGTCTATGCGCAGGCCCGCGCCTTCGCGCCGCGCAACGCGCAGATCCTGGGCGGACTGGGGCGCGCGCAACTCGCGTCGGGCCAGTTCAAATCCGCGCTCTCGACGCTGGAAGAGGCGCGCGGCCGCGACTGGGCCGACCCGCGCATCCTGCGCGACCTTTCGGTCGCCTACGCCCGCGCGAACAACAACGGCATGGCCTCGGAGGCCACAGCGCAGCGCTACGCGCTAGAGGGCCGGATGGAGGATGCCGGAATTCACGCCAAGCGCGCGGTAGATCTGCTGCCACGCGGATCCGCCCCGTGGAACCGCGCGCAGGATGTGCTAGACGCATCAGAGCGCGCCGCAAGGAAACGCTGAGATACCGCCCGAGCGGGCGCCCTGACCGACGGAGACAAGATGCAAACCCCAACGACCCGACGCACCGCCTTTCGCCGCGCCGCCGCCTCGCTGGCCGTGGCCACGGGCCTCATGGCGCCCCCTGCCCTCGCGCAGGACTTCGACCTCCAGAAGCTGACGCCGGAACAGCGTGAGGCCTTCCGTGCCGAGGTGCGCGAGTATCTGCTCGACAACCCCGAGGTCATCATGGAGGCGGTCAACGCGCTCGAGACCAAGCAGGCCGAGCAGCAGGCCATGGCCGATGTCGATCTGGTGGAGAACAACGCCGGCGCGCTCTTCGACGACGGCTACAGCTGGGTCGGTGGCAACCCCGACGGCGACGTGACCATCGTGGAGTTCTCCGACTACCGCTGCGGCTATTGCCGCAAGGCCTTCCCCGAGGTCGAACAACTGGTGGAGAGCGACGGCAACATCCGCATCATCATCAAGGAATTCCCGATCCTCGGGCAGGACTCGGTGACCTCGTCGCGCTTTGCGCTGGCCACCATGCTGGTCGCCGGTCCGGACGCCTACAAGCAGATGCATGATGCGCTGATCTCGCTGAAGCAGGAGCCCTCGCAGCCGGTCCTGTCGAAATTGGCGACCACGCTGGGGCTGGATGCCGACGAGATCCTCGCCAAGATGAGCGACCCCGAGGTCGATCGTCGCATCAAGGAGACCCATGAACTCGCGCAGCGGATGCAGATCAGCGGCACTCCGACGTTCGTCTTCGGCGACCAGATGCTCCGTGGCTACGTGCCGATCGACGGCATGCGGCAGATCCTGCGCCAGGTGCGCGAGGAGAGCTGAGCGCTATTCGGCGGCAGAGGCGATCTCTGCCGCCGGTCCGGCCGCCACGTTGCGCTGCTCGGTGGACAGGGGCAGAGACAGTCGCGCCAGCGTCCCCGACCCGAAGGCGGGTGCCGAAAGCTCGAAGGTGCCGCCCGACTGTTCGGCAAATCCGCGCAGCATGGCCAGCCCGAGACCCGAGCCCTCGCCCACCGGCTTGGTGGTGAAATAGGGCTCGCAGACCAGCGGCATCAGGTCCGGCGGAATGCCGGTGCCGTGGTCACGCACATCAAAACAGACCGATGGCGATCCGCCGCGCACTTCGGAGTGCACGCGCAGTTCGATCGTGCCGCCCTCCGGCATCGCATCGCGGGCGTTTGAGACAAGTTCGATCAGGCAGCCCTGCAGCTTCGGGCCGTCGACGCAGATCTGCGGCAGGTTCGGCGCGACCTTCACCCCCAGCTCGTGCCCCGGCCCCAGCAGGTCGGCAGCACGCCTGACCAGCCCCTCGGCCAACTCATCCGGGTACATGGACACCGGCTTGAGGCGCGCGCAGCTCGCCATGGCCAGAAGCTGGCCGGTCAGCTCGGCGCCGCGCCGCGCCGCACGCTCGGCTTCGTCAAGCAACTCGTCGCGCTCGCTCGGCGTCGGCGACAGCCGGGCAAGCTCCATGTTGCCCAGCACCGCCGTCAGCAGGTTGTTAAAATCATGCGCTACGCCCCCGGTGAGCTGCTCCATGGCGCGCCCGCGCGCCGCAACAAGCGCGTCGCCGGTGGCGGCTTCAAGCGCCTCGCGCGTGCGCAGCACGCCCCAGGCGACACGGCAGAAGAACAGGTAGCAGATCACCAGAGCCGCGCTCACCAGCACAGTGTCGGCCGTGCCGGGCGCGTCGTACCAAAGCCAGCCGGCCCGCGCCAGGATGCCGGTGCCCATCAATGACAGGTCGAGCACCAGCAACATCCGCATCTGCGCGCGGTAGGTCAGCGTGTTGAGCAGCGCCACGAAGATGAAGAGCAGCGACAGCACCGTCAGCCCCGGATCGCCCTGCACCCAGAGGATCATGCCCCCGGCGATATAGACGAGCCCCGAGAGCAGCAGCGTGAAAACCGGCAGCAGCAGCCTGCGCCGGTCGCCCGTGTCAGGAAGCGACCTCACGGCAAGGGAGTGCAGGCCGACTGACGCCAGCATGACGCCGAGCCAGGGCAGCAGCATCGGCACCCCCATGAAAGCCCAGATCCCCAGTGCGGCGGCGGCGACCAGGCCGATGCTGATCAGCCCCTGAGAGCGGCGCATGCCCTCGAGGCTGCGCAGTTCGGTAAAATCGAGCCGCTGGCCAGCGGGCGGGAGAACCCCGACCAAAGCGCGCGCTCGCGTCACCATTCTACTCCGCGGCCTGCGCTTTCGAAGCGTCCTCGGCCTCGATTTGGGCGGCCTTCTTCTCGACCTCTTCGACGATGTGGTCGATCATCTGGTCGTTGGACATCTTGTGGCTGGCCTTGCCCGCCAGATAGACCATGCCCGACCCCGCGCCGCCGCCGGTGAAGCCGACGTCGGTCATCAGCGCCTCGCCCGGGCCGTTCACCACGCAGCCGATGATCGACAGCGACATCGGTGTCTTGATGTGTTCGAGCCTTTGCTCCAGCGCCTCGACGGTCTTGATCACGTCAAAGCCCTGACGCGCGCAGGACGGGCAGGAGATGATGTTGACGCCGCGGTGGCGCAGGCCGAGCGATTTCAGGATCTCGTAGCCGACCTTCACCTCTTCGACCGGATCGGCCGACAGCGAGACACGCAGCGTGTCGCCGATCCCCATCCACAGCAGCTGGCCGAGGCCGATGGCGCTCTTGATGGTGCCAGAGGTCAGACCGCCAGCCTCGGTGATGCCAAGGTGGATGGGCTTGTCCGTCGCTTCGGCCAGCCCCATGTAGGCCGCCGCCGACAGGAAGACATCCGAGGCCTTCACGCTGATCTTGAACTCGTGGAAGTCGTTGTCCTCGAGGATCCGGATATGATCGAGTGCGCTCTCGACCATCGCTTCGGGACAGGGCTCACCGTACTTTTCCAGCAGGTGCTTTTCCAGCGAGCCGCCGTTCACCCCGATGCGCATCGAGCAGCCGTTGTCGCGGGCCGCGGCGATCACTTCGCGCACGCGCTCTGGGCTGCCGATGTTGCCGGGGTTGATGCGCAGGCAGGCAGCACCGGCGAGGGCGCTCTCAATGCCGCGTTTGTAGTGGAAATGGATGTCCGCAACGATCGGCACCGGGCTTTCGCGCACGATCTCCTTCAGCGCCTTCGAACTGGCCTCGTCGGGCACCGAGACCCGCACGATGTCGGCGCCCGCCTCGGCGGCGCGTTGGACCTGTTCGATGGTCGCCTTGACGTCGGTCGTGACGGTGTTGGTCATGGTCTGCACCGAGATCGGTGCATCCCCGCCCACCGGCACGTTGCCCACCATGATCTGCCGGGACTTGCGGCGCTCGATGCTGCGCCAGGGGCGGATCGGGTTGTGGCTCATGGACTGGAGGCCTCCTGAGGGCATGCGTTGGTATTTGGCCTCAACATAGCGCCCGCGCGCCGGTGAAACCAGAGCGCAGCCGTATCAGCCCGCGATGGGCGAGACGAAAAGACGTGAGGGACGCGCTCAGTCGGCCCGGGCGAAATCGCCGGAGAGTTCGGCAACCACACGCGACAGGTCGGCGTCTCGGCTGAGATCGGCGACCTTGAAGGCCGAGGTCAGGTGCTCGACCGAGAGCGGCAGGTTCTTGGTCACCGTGCCCGAAGCACCGACCGGCCCGTAGGTCTGACCGTTCACCGCGAAGTAGACCGCGCCGGATTCGCCGACGCGCAGATTGGCCGGATCCTGCGTGGCGGGTGCGGTCCAAGTGTCGCCGGCGCGCATGGTTTTCTCGAAGATCACCGAGCCATCAGCCGAGCGCACGCGCACCCATGCAGGGCGGACAGCGATCATCGTCACGCCGGGGGCGCTGTCCTGCAGCACCTTCGGCGCGCCGGGCTGGGTCACCGCGGGGGCAGCCTGCGCGACCTGGGTCTGCGCTGCGGCCGGCACGGCGGTTTCGGAGAGCTTGGCCAAGACGCGTTGTAGATCGGCGTCGTTCTGCGGCACCGCGGGCTGATAGGCGGCGGTCACCACCTCAGGCACCAGCGCCACGTCGCGTGTCACCTGCCCCTTGGGGCCAAGCGGGCCGAGGGTCTGGCCATTGGTCGCGAGGTAGAGCGCACCCGACTCGCCGACTGTGAGGCTCGCCTCGGCCTGCCCCTCGGGCACGGTCCAGGTGTCGCCCGGCTCCATCACCCGCTCATAGAGAACGTTGCCAGCGGCGCCGCGTACACGCACCCAGGCGGCGCGCACCGCGACGAGGGTGACTGCGGCCCTGTCAAGCACGGTTTGAGACTGCGCGGCCCCCGGAAGCGGAGCAGGAAGCCCGGCCACCTGCATCGCGGCCTCGGCCGACGCCGTGTCCACCTGCGGCAGCTGGTTGCGCTCCGCCTGAGCAAAGGCACCGACAGTCGACGGGTCCAGCGAGGAAATCGGCGCGTCACGCGCCACCAGCACAGGCACGTCCAGCGCCTTGGGGCGATACAGCCGATCCAGCGCCTCGTTCGACGGCGGCGAGAACGGGCCCGCGCCCTCGGCGCTTGCCACCTGCTCCTCGCCGTTCTGCGACGGCGCGGCGGTCGGCTGAACCGGGTCAAGATCGCTCAGCACAAGCGGGGTCTGGTCCACCGGCGCAACCTGCACGCGCTGCACCTCGCGAAGCACCGCGTAGCCGCCGTAGCCGATGCCGCTCATCAGCGCGATCAGCACCAGCAGCGAGCCGATGGCACCCGGCTCGATGCGCGAGAAGAACGACTCGCCCGCCGGAACGAAGGGCATGCGGGGTTGCTCAAAGATATCGCGGGCCGCCGGCGCGGGCAGATGCCCCTGCCCCTTGCGGATCGTCGAGGCTTTCTCGGACATGCCATGCGCCACGGCGAACCCGCTCTCCTCGCAGAAGAGCCGATAGCATTCGTCGGGATCCATGCCGAGGTAGCGGGCGTAGGAGCGCACGTAGCCGGCGATGAAGCCGGGCGTGTCGAAGGCCGAGGGATCGCAGTTCTCGATCGCGGCGATGTAGCTGGCCTTGATCCGCAGTTCTCGCTGAACGTCCAGGAGCGACTTGCCCATGGTAGCGCGTTCACCGCGCATGACGTCACCAAGCTCCAGCGTGAAATCGTCGAAGCTTCGCGGAGAGGTATCCGCGTCCTGATTGTCTTCAGACATACGAGGGGAATTACGCCCAATCATGCGTTCCGCCTTGTGCTCCACCGTTCAGCCTGCGCCTGCCAAATCACGGGCTCGCGATTCGGGTCGCGGCCTTTATTGAACCTACGTTAGCACAGAACAACTGAAATTACACAAAATCAGGGGGTCATCGGCGCGCTTCTGCGCAGGGTGCGTGGCTTTTCCCCATTCCCCAGCGGCAGTTTCCGGAACAAAGCAAGACCCCGCGATTTTGGAAACCGCGGGGCCACAATACCGACGAGTCAGCCGTCGCAATTACATCTGCGGCTGTGAATATTTCCAGAGTCCGATCAGGCGCTCAGCTCCTGACGATTGAGCGCGCAATGCGACCAAAGCGCGTCCATCGCCTGGACCAGTTTGTCCATCTCGTTCGGCCCATGAACCGGCGACGGCGTGAAGCGCAGCCGCTCGGTGCCGCGCGGAACGGTCGGGAAGTTGATCGGCTGCACGTAGATGCCGTAGCCCTCAAGCAGCATGTCCGACAGCTTCTTGGTGTGCACCGGGTTGCCGACAATCACCGGCACGATGTGCGAGCCGTGGTCGATGATCGGCATGCCCAGCCCCTTGAGCCGCAGCTTGAGGATCTTTGCCTGGGTCTGGTGCCGCTCGCGCAGCGCCTGGTCCTGCTTGAGGTGCGCGATCGAGGCTGCCGCCCCTGCGGCCACCGCCGGCGGGATCGAGGTCGTGAAGATGAAGCCCGGCGCGTAGGAGCGCACAGCGTCGCACATCTTCGCGGACGCCGCGATATAGCCGCCGAACACGCCGAAGGCCTTGCCCAGCGTGCCGTTGACGATGTCGATGCGGGGCAGCAGGTTGTCGCGTTCGGCGACGCCGCCGCCGCGCGGGCCGTACATGCCCACCGCGTGCACCTCGTCGAGATAGGTCAGCGCGCCAAATTCGTCGGCGAGGTCGCAGATCGCCTCGATCGGGCCGAAATCGCCGTCCATCGAATAGACCGACTCAAAGGCGATGAGCTTCGGCGCGGCGGGATCGTCGGCCGCCATCAGCTCGCGCAGATGCGCCACGTCGTTGTGGCGGAAGATGCGCTTGGCACCACCGTTGCGCTTGATGCCCTCGATCATCGAGGCGTGGTTCAGCTCGTCCGAATAGATGATCAGGCCGGGGAACAGCTTCGGAAGGGTCGAGAGCGTGGCATCATTGGCGATATAGGCCGAGGAGAAGACCAGCGCCGCCTCCTTCTGGTGCAGGTCGGCCAGTTCGGCCTCGAGCCGCTTGTGGTACACCGTGGTGCCAGAGATGTTGCGCGTACCACCCGAGCCCGCGCCGGTGGCGTCGATGGCCTCGTGCATCGCGGCGAGAACCACCGGATGCTGGCCCATGCCCAGGTAATCGTTCCCGCACCACACCGTGATCGGCATCTCGCTGCCGTCCGGTTTGCGCCACGTTGCGTGCGGAAAGCGGCCGTTCTTGCGTTCGATGTCGATGAAGGTGCGATAGCGCCCCTCGGCGTGAAGACGGTCAAGGGCTTCGTCGAGCTTCGCGGTGTAGTCCACCGGTATCTCCTTCCTTCATCTTGTAGAGGCCGCGTTCGGCACGGCACATATGCGGTCTAAGGGGCCGCATTCATTGTTCATGAGTGGATACCGTTCAGGCAGCCCCGTGTCCACGCTTTAGAATGAGACTAACCGTCGCGCCCTTGATTTGAATCAAGACTTTTGGATTAAGGTTTCAAGGTAGGGTTTCCCATACTGGTCGCCTGACGCCCATAGGCGCAGTCTGCGCGAACCGATTTTCCCAAGCCATCCAGCCCCTCTCCGCCCCTCTATGCGTGAGCGATTTCGCGGATTTCCCATGCCCATGTCCCTGCCCGTCAGCCCGCCTGCCCTGCTCCTGACCCTGGTGACCGCGCTTGGCTATGCCGTCGCCACCGTCGGAATGAAATTGGCATCCTCGGGCGCAGTGACCTTCGGTGTATTTCTCGCAACTATTGGTTTTACCGTCGCTTTTCTCTCTGAAATCCTTCTGATGCAGCGCTTCGATCTGTCCTACCTCTACATCGTGATCATCGTCGCCGAGTCCGCTCTGGTGCTGCTCTACGCGGTCTGCATCGGCGAGGGGCTGAGCCCGAGACAGCTGCTGGGCGCAGCCATGGTCCTGCTCGGCCTGTGGGCGGTCAGCGCCTGATCCGCGCGACCGGGCTTGTCCTCTGGACAGCGCCGGGCCGGGTGGTACCCTCCGCGCAACTCGAAAGAAGGAACCCCCCATGGCTCAAGAAAACGTGTCTTTGGACACCGTCCTCACCAAGATCGATGCCGATCTTCCGGTCGCGATCGACCGGCTGCTCGAGCTGCTGCGAATCCCTTCGATCTCGACCGACCCCGAGTACAAGGAGGCCTGCGACAAGGCGGCGGACTGGCTGGTGGCCGATCTCGCCAGCATCGGCGTCGAGGCCAGCAAGCGCCCCACCCCCGGCCACCCGATGGTCGTAGGCCGTGTCGATGGCCCCGGCCCGCACGTGCTGTTCTACGGACACTATGATGTGCAGCCGGTCGATCCTCTGAACCTGTGGAACCGCGACCCCTTCGACCCGGCGATCGAGGAGACCGCCAAAGGCAAGGTGATCCGCGGCCGTGGCTCGTCGGACGACAAGGGCCAGCTGATGACCTTTATCGAGGCCTGCCGCGCCTGGAAGGCCGTGCATGGCTCGCTGCCCTGCAAGATCACCTTCTTCTTCGAGGGCGAGGAAGAGAGCGGCTCGCCGTCGCTGATTCCCTTCATGAAGGAGAACGCCGAGGAGCTGAAAGCCGAGATCGCGCTGATCTGCGACACCGGCCTCTTCCAGTCCAAGACCCCGGCGATCATCACCCGCCTGCGCGGCCTGCTCGGCGAAGAGTTGACCATCAAGGCGGCGGACAAGGATCTGCACTCGGGCATGTACGGCGGCGTCGCGATGAACCCGATCCGCGTGCTGACCAAGATCCTCGGCGGGCTCTTCGACGAGAACGGCACCATTCAGGTCCCCGAGATCTACGAAGGCGTGCCGGAGCTGCCGGCGGAAATCCTCGACCAGTGGAAATCGCTGAACTTCGACGACAAAGCGTTCCTCGGCGGCGTCGGCCTGTCGCAGCCCGCGGGCGAGAAAGACCACCTGCCGATCGAGATGATCTGGTCGCGCCCCACCGCCGAGATCAACGGCATCTGGGGTGGCTACACCGGCGCGGGTTTCAAGACCGTGCTGCCCGCCGAAGCGTCTGCGAAGATCAGCTTCCGCCTCGTCGGCACGCAGGATCCCAAGGCCATCCGCAAGAACTTCCGCGCCTGGGTCGAGGCGCAGGTGCCGTCCGACTGCTCGGTGGAGTGGAAAGACCACAGCTGCTCGCCCGCGTCCGAGATGAACACCACCCACCCTGGCTTCGAAGCCGCGCGCAAGGCGCTCGGCGACGAGTGGGACGATCCGGCGGCCTACGCGGGCTGCGGCGGCTCGATCCCGATCGCCGGCTATTTCCAGAACATTCTGGACATGGACGCGATGCTGGTGGGCTGGGGCAAGGACGACGACCAGCTGCATTCGCCGAACGAGAAGTACGACCTCGAATCCTTCCACAAGGGGATTCGCAGCTGGGCCCGAATCATTAACGCCATGGCCAACGCAGCGTAAGATCTGAGCCGATTTCTGGGCGGGGCGCACAAATTTTCGCCCCGCCAACCTACTGCATTTGAAACAAATTCATGACCGCCTGTCGCAAGGGCGACAGATCGCAAAACCCTTATTCTTATAGCCCTCCGCCCGACCAATCCGAAGGGATAGGGGTGCGGCCCGAACGGATGACAAACTTCGCCAAGAAGATATCCGCCGCCAGCCACATTCGCCGCCATATTTCGCCATAATCCCTTCCTAGCGTCGATTCCAACGGGAGCTTGAACCGCCCCCTGCTGGCAGAAAGCCGGCGGCATCTGGCAGAAGGAGCTAGGACCATGAGAGCCTACGCAGTCCGGAAAGTGACACACGCAGATTTCGAAGCCCGGGTCCGGCGCATCGATCCGCAGTTCTCCCGACTCGGTGCCCGCGACGCAGGTGCCATCGCACGCCCCTCCAAGCGTCCGATCATCTCGGGAATATTCGGCTTCCTCTGGGCCGGGATGGTGATCGCAGTCGCACGCAACCAGGCCGCCATCGAGACCAGCCTCCTGAAAGGCAGCCTGCCGCAGGAATACCATGTCTACATCTTCGGCACGCTCGCTGCGCTGCTCGCGGTCTCGGGTGTCATGGTCATCATGCACCTGCTCCGCGTGGTCAGCCGCCGCGGCACCGCCCGCAGCAATTCCGCCGGCATTCTTGTCGGGATCGCCGCCGCCGCCATGATGAGCATGGTCCCCGCGCAAACCTACGAGGCCGGACTCGGCCTGCTGAACGAGAACTCGCGCGGCCTGATCGAGACGGCCAGCAACTCGGTGCGCGGCTCAGGCGGCCTCGACATCCGTGGCGCGACTTTCGTCAGCGCCCTCGGCAACTGAGCCCCTTCCGAGCGGAAAAGCCCCATCCAGACCACCGGCCCACGCGGGTCGGTGCTCAGAAAAGCCCGAAGAACCTCTCCGGCAGCAGGTACTGCTTCTGAACGTCCGGCCGGTCGAACTGCCAGTAGCCGGTTTCGCCTCGCGGCTTCCAACTACGATGCATGCGCCGCCGCACCCGCGAGAAATCGAACCCCTCTTCGATCGGAACCTCCGCGAAGGCCTCGAACAGCGCCCGGTCCTCGCCGCGCGCCTCCCCGAACCAGTGACGACCGATCGCCGCTTGTTTCACCCCCACGCCGACCTCCTCTGTCACCCGGTTGCGGCGATCCATGGCCGCGACATACTGTGGAAAGTCGCAATATTTCAGGTGAAACAGGTAGAGCCCCTCGGGCGTGAAAAGCTTTGATGCCTGGGTGAAATGCCCGCCGCGTGCGATTTTCGTTCCCAGCGACACCACGCAAGGCTTGGAATAATGCGGCGCAAGGCGCAGGTGCCTCCGCGGCCCGAGGATGCTGTCCTCCGCGCCCAGCGCCTCGAGCTCCGGGCGGTGGATCACCTCCAGCCCGACCGGTGTCAGCACCCGCCGCATCGGCTGCTGCGCAAGGAAGTCCAGCAGGTTGCCCTCGGCCGGGTCGAGCACCACCAGCTCATCCACGTCGCCGACGATCACGTGCCGGTAGTAGCTGCGCAGCCCGTTCACCTGCCCGTTCAGCAGCCGCCAGCGCTTCATGTCGAAATTGGGATGCGGATCGCCCGGGATACCGATGACATTGCACCCCTGGGCCAACTCGGCCACCTCGGGTCCACGCCCGTGGTTGATGATGTAGCAGTTCTCGCGGCCGAACAGCCGCCCGTAGTGGCGCAGCCAGGCCTTCAGGAAAAACGCATCGTCGCGCACCATGGTGACGGCGGCGGCCACGGTCTGCATCTGCTCACTCCAACTCGTATGGCGAACTCGAAATGGTCCCACCCCGATCGCAGCATAGCGCCTTGCCATCAAATGAGAATCGCCAATCGCACACGGTCTCGTTATCGTGCCAAAAAAGCATGAGGCCGCGATGATCGCGCAGGAGTTCAGCAGCACCGGCTGGCAGGTCCACCGACCCGCCGCTGGCATCACCCACTACCAGGTGTTCGGCGAGCGCAGCTCGGGAACCAATTTCGTCAAGCGGCTGATCGGCCGCAACACGCCGCTCGCGCCGACCGAGGAGCTTGGTTGGAAGCACGGGTTTCCGCAGATGACTGCCATCCCGCAGGATACGCTCATCGTCTGCGTCATCCGCAATGCCGTCGACTGGGCGCGCTCGATGCATGCCAAGCCCTGGCACTGCCCACCCGAGATGCAGCGTCTGGCCTTTTCCGATTTCATCCGCGCCGAATGGGCCACAATCGCCGACCGCCCGCGCTATTTTCCGCAGGTCGCCGCGCTCGGCGGTGCGGGCCAGCCGTTGCAACACGACCGGCACCCGCTCACCGGCCTGCCCTTCCCCGACCTCTTTACCCTGCGCCGCGCCAAACTGATGGGCCTCACCAGCTTCTTCAACCGTGGTTGCGCGTTGCTTTTCTGCCGGCTGGAGGCGGTTCAGGCCGCCCCCGAGGGCTTCCTCTCGGAGCTGTGCGGAAGGTTCGGCCTGCCCGAAACCGGCGACTTCCAGCCGGTTCACAAGCGGCTCGGCAGCCGGTTCAAACCCGCCATCGAGGAGCCTCGGCCCACACCACCCGCGCAATTGTCCCGCGAAGACATAGATTTCCTGTGCAGCCGCCTCGACTTGGGCCTCGAAGCGGCACTCGGTTACAGCTACTGAGCCCCGGCGGCCCGCGGCGCGCACGGGGTCTGTGCATCCGCGCAAATTGCGCTGCGCCGCGGCATCCCCGATCTTCGGCAAAACCCCATTCCGAGCCCGGAGACCTCCGATGTCCCTCGCCAACACCAAGACCGCCTACGGTGCCGTCACCCGGAGCCTGCACTGGCTGACCGCGCTCGGCATCCTGATCATGATCCCGCTCGGCTGGATCGCCCACCTCGCGCCCTGGAGTACAGAGGCCGAGCTGACCACCAAGGCGCAGCTCTTCTCGGTGCACAAGACGATCGGCGTGGCGCTGTTCGTCCTCGCCCTCGCCCGCATCCTCTGGGCGCTGACCCAGCCGAAGCCCGCGCCGCTTCACCCCGAGCGCAGGGCGGAGAATTTTGCCGCCGAGACCGTGCATTGGCTGCTCTACTCGACGCTGGTGATCGTGCCGCTCTCGGGCTGGGTCGAACACGCCGCCACCGAGGGCTTCGCGCCGATCCTCTGGCCTTTCGGGCAGGACCTGCCCTTCGTGCCGAATTCCGACAGCGTGGCGGAAACCGCCGCCTCGGTGCACTTCCTGTCGCAATGGCTGCTGGTCGCCTCGCTGATGCTGCACGTGGCCGGCGCGCTGAAGCACGCGGTGATCGACCGCGACGGCACGCTGGCGCGGATGCTGAAAGGCGCATCGGCAGGAACGCCGGCCGCCGGGCACAGGGCGTTCCGCCCGCTGGTGCTCGCCGTGGCTGCATGGGCCGCGCTCATCGGCGGCGGTGCCGCAGCGGGCATGTTCACCAGCGAAAGCACCCCGGAGACACCGAAACTCGAGGCAGCGCAGTCCGACTGGCAGGTGACCGAGGGCACGCTCGGCATCAGCCTCGTGCAGATGGGCAAGCAGATCGAGGGCAGCTTCGCCGACTGGACCGCCGAGATCGCCTTCGAGCCGCGCGAGACCCCGGGCAAGGCGGGCGACGTCACGGTGCAGATCGCCATCCCGACGCTGACTCTCGGCTCGGTGAGCAAGCAGGCCCTGGGGGCGGATTTCTTCAATGCCGAAGAGCATCCCACCGCCACCTTCGCCGCCGAGATCGTGCGCACCGAAGCCGGCTACGAGGCGCAGGGCACGCTGGCCCTCAAGGGCACCGAGGTTCCGGTCACCCTGCCCTTCGAGCTGACCCTCGACGGCGATACGGCCACCATGCAGGGCGCGACCACCCTCGACCGCCGCGACTACGCGATCGGCGACAGCATGGCGGATCCGGGGCAACTCAGCTTCGAGGTTCAGGTGAACGTGGCGCTGACCGCCACCCGGAACTGAGCACGCGAAACTGGGACGGTCCTCCCGGCTGAACCGCCGCACCGTGCGTATTTGGAAAGAGAAGAAGGGCGCGGGATGTCTCGCGCCCTTCTTGCCGTCGGGTCTCTGGGTCAGCCCATCTGGCTCGATGGGGTGGAAAGCGAGAGCGCCTTTTCGGCGTCGTCCATGTCTTCCTCGATCCCCTCGAAGAGCGGCGTGGTCATGTAGCGCTCACCGGTGTCGGGCAGCATGGCAAGGATCACCGTGCCGGGCGCGGCCTTTTCGGCCAGTTGCATGGCGATGGCAAATGTCGAGCCGCCGGAGACGCCGGTCAGGATGCCTTCCTTCATCGCCAGCTTCCTGGCCCAGGCGATGCCGTCCGGGCCCGCCACGGGGATCAGCTCGTCATAGGCCCCGGCATCGAGACCGTCCTGAAGCACCGCGGGAATGAAATCCGGCGTCCAGCCCTGTATGGGATGAGGCTCAAAGGCGCTGTGGCTCCCAGTGGGCGATCCATCGGCGGCGCGGCCCTGCGCGATGCCGCTGCCGACCAGCTGCGCATTCGCCGGCTCCGACAGGACGATCTTCGTATCGGGCCGCTCCTTGCGCAGCACCCTAGCGACGCCGGTAACCGTGCCGCCGGTGCCGTAGCCGGTGACGAAATAGTCGAGCCGCTTGCCGTCGAAATCATTGACGATCTCACGCCCGGTGGTCGCCTCGTGGACGGCGGCATTGGCCTCGGTCTCGAACTGGCGAGCGAGGAACCAGCCGTTCTTCTCGGCCAGCTCCACCGCCTTGCGGTACATGCCGAAGCCCTTCTCGGCGCGCGGCGTCAGCACCACCTTGGCGCCGAGCATACGCATCAGCTTGCGGCGCTCGATCGAGAAGCTGTCGGCCATGGTGACCACCAGCGGATACCCCTTGGCGGCACAGACCATGGCCAGCCCGATGCCGGTGTTGCCCGAGGTCGCCTCGACCACGGTCTGGCCCGGCTTCAGCGTGCCATTCTTCTCGGCGGTCTCGATGATGCTCATCGCCAGCCGGTCCTTGACCGAGGCGGCGGGATTGAAGAATTCGGTCTTCACGTAGATCTCCACCCCCTCGGGCGCGAGGTGGTTGATCCGCACCACGGGCGTGTTGCCCACGGTGTCGACGATGCTGTCGTAGAGGCGGCCGCGGCCGATGGTTTCGGTGGGCGTCGAGGCGTCCATGATGTCTCTCCCTGGCAGTGTTTCCGTAAAGGCACCTTACCCCAAACCGGCAGGGCGAGCGCGCAGGATCGGGTTGCAAGGGTTTCAGCGGCGGTGGCCGTTGTTTCAGCGATGTTTCAGCCGTGGGGCCCCTCGCGGACGTGCAGAACGGTAAATCCGATGTTTCGTGCCCCCACTCCGCGCAAGCATCTGGCCCGGCGCCCGCGCGCGTGCTAACGCCCTGCCCATGACCCAGATCACGCTCCGCCGCCCCGACGACTGGCACCTGCACCTCCGCGATGGCGAGATGCTGGCCGGCATCGCACCCGAATCCGCCCGCCACTTCGGCCGGGCGATCATCATGCCCAACCTCGTGCCCCCGGTGGTGACCGGCGACCAGGCCGCCGCCTACCGCGACCGGATCCTCGGCGCGCTGCCCGAGGGCAGCGGTTTTGCCCCGCTTATGACGCTCTACCTGACCGAGACCACCGATCCTTCGGACGTGGCCGCGGCCTTTGATGCCGGCATCATCACAGCGCTTAAACTCTACCCGGCGGGCGCGACGACCAACTCCGCCTCCGGCGTGCGCGATTTCGACAAGGTGCGCCCGGTGCTCGAACTGATGGCCGAGAAGGGCATCCCGCTCTGCGTGCATGGCGAGGTCGTGGACAGCGACATCGACATCTTCGACCGCGAGGCCGTGTTCATCGACCGGGTGCTCGATCCGATCCGCCGCGCCACCCCGGGCCTGCGCGTGGTCATGGAGCACATCACCACGAAGCAGGGTGTCGACTATGCCCGCGCCGGTGGCGACGATCTGGGCGCGACGATCACCACGCACCACCTGGTGATCAACCGCAACCACATCCTCGTCGGCGGCATCAAGCCGCACTACTACTGCCTGCCCGTCGCCAAGCGTGAGGAGCACCGGCTGGCGCTGCGCGAGGCCGCGACCTCCGGCGATGCCAGCTTCTTCCTCGGCACCGACAGCGCCCCGCACGCCGATCCCGCCAAGGAAAGCGCCTGCGGCTGCGCCGGCTGTTTCACCGCCACCAATACGCTGTCGATTCTTGCCGAGGTCTTCGAGCAGGACGGCGCGCTGGACAAGCTCGAGGCTTTCGCCTCGCGCAACGGCCCGGCCTTCTATCGCCTGCCGGTGAGCGAGGAGACGGTGACGCTGGTGAAGGGTGATCCCGTCACCTACCCCGCCAAGATCGAGACCGGCGCCGGACCGGTGACCGTCTTCGATCCGGGCATGCCGCTGCACTGGCGGGTCGAGGGCTGACCGGCGCGGGGGCGCTGCCCCCGCACCCCCGGCGTATTTGCCGAACAATGAAGCAGGGCGGCGGCGCACGATGCGCCCTTCCCGCCCCCGCGGTTTCGCGCTAAGGCGGGCGCGGTTTTTCAAAGGAGCTGCCCCATGATCCCCTCGTCCTATCCCTCGCAAGAAGAAATGGCCCGGCTGACGGCGCGGATGCTCTGGGAGATCGGCGCGGTTCACTTCATGGGCGACGAGCCCTTCAAGCTCGCCTCCGGCCTGCCCTCGCCGGTCTACATCGACTGCCGCACGCCGATCTCGCACCCGCGCATCCGCTCGACGCTGATGGACTTCCTGACCGTCACCGTCATGCGCAATGCCGGCTTCGAGGCCTTCGACAATATCGCCGGCGGCGAGACCGCGGGCATTCCCTTCGCTGCGCTGGTGGCCGAGCGCATGGCGCTGCCGATGACCTACGTGCGCAAGAAGCCCAAGGGCTACGGCCGCAACGCCCGCATCGAGGGCAAGATGACCGAGGGCCAGCGCGTGCTGCTCGTCGAGGATCTGACCACCGATGGCGGCTCGAAGCTCAGCTTCGTCGATGCCATCCGCGAGACCGGCGCCACCTGTGCCCACACCGCGGTGATCTTCTACTACGGCATCTTCCCCGAGACCACGAAGACCCTCGGCGATCACGGCGTCGAGCTGCACTACCTGTGCACCTGGCATGACGTCCTGGCCGAGGCCAAGGCGCGCGGCGGCTTCGAGCCCGCAACGCTGGCGGCGGTCGAGGCCTTCCTCGCGGACCCGCGCAAATGGCAGGCGGAAAACGGCGCATGAGCTGATTTTCGGGGGGCGGAGGCTTTTTCCCTCCGCCCCGAGACCTCTACCAAATGTTGCGAAAAATCGCGATCCTGCTACGATATCTCCAAGAGCAGGCGCAGGAGCCGGTGCCATTTCCGGTTATCCCGAAATCGTCCACAGAGATTTCCAGATTGGTCCGCGATCCCGGGCGCGTTAAGACGCTTGCACCTGCGGGACTCGGGGGAGCCGGTGGGGATATCTTAGGGACACAAGAAGACGTCGGGCCCCAGCATCGAGCCTTGGGGACCGGGCCAAGGGGACAGGCATGAACGATCAAAGCGTATTCAACGCCACCGGCGTCGAGGTCGAACAGGCCGACACGATGCCGCATTCGATCGAAGCCGAGCAGCAGCTGCTGGGCGCGATCCTGACCAACAACGACGTCTACGACCGGGTCGCGGCCATCCTCGGACCGCAGCATTTCTACGATCCCGTCCATCGCCGTATCTTCGAGATCGCCGCCGCCCGCATCGCCAAGAACAACCTCGCCTCGCCGGTGACGCTCAAGGCGTTCATGGAGGATGACGAGGGGCTCAAGGAACTGGGCGGGCCGGCCTATCTCGCCCGCCTCGCCGGCGCGGCAGTCTCCAGCTTTGCCGTGCGCGACTACGCGCAGATGATCTACGACCTGGCGGTGCGCCGCGATCTCATCCGGCTCGGTCGCGACATCTCGGACCGCGCCACCAAGGTCGATGTGAAATCCGAGCCGCGCGAACAGATCGTGCAGGCCGAGCAGGCCCTCTACAAGCTTGCCGAGCAGGGCCAGACCGAGGGCGGATTCCAGTCCTTCCTGCGCGCCGTGACCGATGCGGTGAACGTCGCCAACGCCGCCTACCAGCGCGAGGGCGGACTCGCGGGCGTATCCACCGGCCTCATCGACATGGACAAGAAACTGGGCGGGCTGCACCCCTCGGACCTTCTGATCCTCGCCGGACGTCCCTCGATGGGCAAGACCTCGCTGGCCACCAACATCGCCTTCAACATCGCCAAGGCCTACAAGAAGGGCACCCGCCACGACGGCACCGAGGGCGCGATCGAGGGCGGCGTCGTCGGCTTCTACTCGCTCGAGATGAGCGCAGAGCAGCTGGCCGCGCGTATCCTGTCGGAAGCCGCCGAGGTGCCCTCGGAGCAGATCCGCCGCGGCGACATGACCGAGGCCGAGTTCCGCCGCTTCGTCGATGCCGCGAAGAGCCTCGAGGCCTGCCCGCTGTTCATCGACGATACCCCCGCGATCCCGATCGCCCAGCTCGCGGCGCGCGCACGGCGGCTGAAGCGGACGCATGGGCTCGACGTGCTGATGGTCGACTACCTGCAGCTGGTGCGCGGCACCGCCGAGAACCGGGTCAACGAGATCGCCGAGATCTCGATGGGCCTCAAGGCCATCGCCAAGGAACTGAACATCCCGGTGATCGCCCTGTCGCAGCTCTCGCGCCAGGTGGAAAGCCGCGAGGACAAGCGCCCGCAGCTGTCGGACCTGCGGGAATCGGGCTCGATCGAACAGGACGCCGACGTGGTGATGTTCGTGTTCCGCGAGGAATATTACGTCGAGCGCGAGAAGCCCTCGGACGACCGCCTCGACGAGATGGCCGCCTGGCAGGAGCGCATGGAACGCCTGCACGGCAAGGCCGAAGTGATCATCGGCAAGCAGCGTCACGGACCGATCGGCACGGTGGAGCTCAGCTTCGAGGGTCGCTTCACGCGTTTCGGCAACCTCGTACGCCCCTGGCAGAACGGCGAAGGCGACAACTTCTGACGCCCGGCGGCCACGCCGCCCTCGTCCGACTTCCACATGGTCCAAATATCCCACGGGGGCGCGGGGGTGTGAAACCCCCGCTCCTGCCCCCTCCAGAGGCCCTGCGCCCACAGCAGGGCGATCGCCCCCCGTCTGCGGCGCTTTCCCTCTTGACGCCCCCTGCCCGCCCGGCAATCAACGCGCCATGGCACAGGCACAGCTTACCATCGATCTCGATGCGATCCGCGCCAACTGGCGCGCTCTCGACGCCCTCTCCGATTGCGAGAGCGGCGCCGTCGTAAAGGCAGATTCCTACGGCCTCGGCGCCGACAGGGTTGCGCCGATGCTGGCGCGCGAAGGCGTGCGCCGCTTCTTCACCGCCACGGTCGAAGAGGGCGCGGCGGTCCGCAAGGCGCTCGGCGATGGCCCGGAGATCAACGTCTTCGGCGGCCATATGGCGGGCGATGCGGCGCTGATCAAATCGGCCGGGTTGACGCCGATGCTGAACTCCATCGACCAGATGCTGCGCCACGTTGAGGCGCTGCCAGGGCATCCCTTTGGCATCCAGCTCGACAGCGGCATGAACCGCCTCGGCATGGAGGCCGAGGAATGGGCCGCCCTGCGCGAGCTGGCGCTGAAGCAGAAGCCGCGGCTGATCATGTCGCACCTGGCCTGCGCCGACGAGCCAAACCACGGCATGAACGCCCACCAGTTGCGAAACTTCCGCGAGATGACCGACGGCATCGACGCGCCCCGCTCGCTCTCGGCCACCGGCGGCATCCTGCTGGGCAAGAACTACCACTTCGACGTCACCCGCCCCGGCATCGGCCTTTATGGCGGCATGCCCTTCCGCGAGGCGAAACGGGTCGTCTCGCTGCACATCCCGGTGATCCAGACCCGCGAGGTGAAGACCGGCGAGTCGGTGGGTTACGGCAACGCCTTCGTCGCCCGCTCGCCGATGAAGGTCGCGACGATCTCGGCCGGCTACGCCGACGGGCTGCAGCGTGCCCTCGCCCCCAAGACCTACCTCTGGGCCGGTGAGACCCGCTGCAAGCTGCTGGGCCGCATCTCGATGGATCTCATCACCGTCGACGTCACCGCGGTCGACACGATGCCCGACACGCTCGAACTGCTCGGACCGCACCAGACCGTCGATCACCTGGCCAACCACATCGACACGATCGGCTACGAGATCCTCACCTCGCTCGGCAACCGCTACGCGCGGGTCTACCGGGGCGAATGAGCTTCGGCGGAGCCCTCGCAGCGCCGCTGGTCGCGGCGCTTGGGACGCTCGGCCGAACCGTGATACGGGCACTGGCAGCGACGGGGCGCGTGACACTCTTCGCGCTGACCGCAATGAGCCATATTGCCCGCCCACCGCTCTATCCGCGCGAGTTCGCGCTGGCACTGCTCAACATCGGCTGGCTGTCGCTTCCGGTGGTAGGCATGACCGCGATCTTCACCGGCGGCGCGCTGGCGCTGCAGATCTATTCCGGCGGCGCCCGCTTCAACGCCGAGGCCGTGGTGCCGCAGATCGTCGCCATCGGCATGGTGCGTGAACTCGGCCCGGTGCTGGTCGGGCTGATGATCGCGGCACGCGTCACCTCCTCGATCGCAGCCGAGATCGCCACGATGAAGGTGACCGAGCAGATCGACGCGCTGGTCACCCTCTCCACGGAGCCGATGAAATACCTCGTCGCGCCGCGCCTGCTGGCGGCGCTCATCACCGTGCCGCTGCTGGTGGCGGTGGGCGACGTGATCGGCATCGCCGGTGGTTACGCCGTGGCCACCAGCTCGCTTGGTTTCAACCCGGTGGGCTACCTGAAGAACACGCTCGACTTCCTCGAGCCGCTCGACGTGCTCTCGTCGCTCGCCAAGGGCTGTGCCTTCGGCGGCATCGCGGCGCTCATGGGCTGCTACTACGGCATGCACTCGGGCCGCGGCGCGCAGGGGGTGGGCCGCGCGACCAAGTCCTCGGTCGAGGCTGCGGCAATCCTGATCCTTGCCGCCAACTTCCTGCTGACAGGGGTGTTCTTCTCGGCATGATCACCCTTTCGGACCTGCACAAGAGTTTCGACGGCGCGCCGGTGCTGCGCGGCGCCTCGCTGCATGTGCCGAAAGGCAGCTCGATGGTGATCATCGGCGGCTCGGGCACCGGCAAGTCGGTGCTGCTGAAATGCATCCTCGGGCTCGTCACCCCCGACAGCGGCCGGATCGAGATCGACGGGCAGGACGCCACGCGCGGCGACCGCGAGGCCTTCCTCGCGCGTTTCGGCATGCTGTTCCAGGGCGCCGCCCTCTTCGACTCCCTGCCGGTCTGGCAGAACGTCGCCTTCCGCCTGCTGCGCGGCCCGCTCAAGCGCCCGCGCCGCGAAGCGCGCGAGATCGCCATCGAAAAGCTGCGCCGCGTCGGGCTCGGCCCCGAGGTCGCGGGTCGCCTGCCCGCAGAGCTCTCGGGCGGCATGCAGAAACGTGTCGGGCTCGCCCGCGCCATCGCCGCCGAGCCCGAGATCATCTTCTTCGACGAACCAACCACGGGCCTCGATCCGATCATGGCCGGGGTGATCAACGACCTGATCCGCGAGATCGTCACCGAGATGGGCGCCACCGCGCTGACCATCACCCACGACATGAGCTCGGTGCGCGCCATCGCCGACCGCGTTGCGATGCTGCACGACGGCAAGGTTCGCTGGGAAGGGTCGGTAGGCGAAATGGACGCGACCACCGATCCTTACGTGCAGCAGTTCATTCGTGGTAAGGCAGACGGCCCGATCGAGGCACTGCGGTGAGCCTGTTCGAACCCAGCCCGCTTCTGCTCGCGCTGATCGTCTTCAAGAGCTTCGTCTACTTCGAAGTGCTGGCGATCCTCGCGCTTGTCCGGAGCCTCTTCGGCCGCGGTCCGTCGCGCATGGCGGCGATGCTTTCCCTGATCATGGCCGTGCTCGGCATCTATGAAAGCATCGCGCCGGCCTACGTCCATGCGGCGTCGCTGCCTGCCCTGTCCCGCCTGCTGGCCTGGCAGCAGGGCCTCCCTGCCCTACTCCTTGCCTCCCTGCCGCTCGCGCTCAGCGCCGCCCTGCCAGGCCGGCGCTTTCGCCTGATCGACGTCCTGCATATCCTGCTCGTCGCTGCGCTCATCGGTCTGTGGCTGGCGGCAGGCTTTCTCTGAGTCCGGTCTTCTTCTCTTTCCAAATACGCCGGGGTGAATTCGCCGTCAGGCGGAGAGGGGCAGCGCCCCTATCCGAAGACCCTATCCGAAGACCCTTCCCGCAGGCAGCTTCCGAAGATAAGGCAGACGCATGCTGAAATACGCCAACCTCGCGCTCTTCGTGCTTTATCCGATTGCCTGGTTCGCCCCGCTGATGCGCGCCGGTCTCCTGCCGCTCTTCGGCCTGTCGGAAATCAGCGTCATTTCCGGCATCGTGACGCTCTGGCACAGCGACGTGTTTCTGGCGCTGGTGGTGGCGCTTTTCGCGCTGGTGGCGCCGATGGTGAAACTCGGAGGGTTGGCCTTGATCCAGTTCGGCCGCCTGCCGCGGCGCGCGCTTCCACTGATCAACGGTTTGGGCAAGCTGGCCATGGCCGACATCTTTCTCGTCGCGGTCTATGTCACATTGGTCAAGGGCATGGGCATAGGCCGGATCGAGACCGGCTGGGGTCTTTATCTCTTTACCTTCTGCGTCCTCGCATCACTGATTGTCGGCTTGCTGGAAAGCCGCGGCAAAGGCGATCAGCACTGAGTCCATTCCCGGCACAATTGCAATTCTGCCACTGTGATTGTTCACACGGACTTAGCGCCGGTCATTAAAGTTAACATTTTCCTCTCCTTTCGGTACACTCGACCTATTCTATTTCTTTACTGTTCTTTCTTTGGCTTTTTCTTGGGAGTCCCCCATGGTGTCCCAACTTCGTGACGCAGGTCTGGCCCTGCACTATGTCTTCCAGAGGCTGGCATTCATTGTCGTCGGCGCCGCCGGGCTGGCCCTGCTGATCTGGACCGCCGCCGCCGCTGCCGGACTTGCGCCCTGGCTTGAACTCGACATCAGTCTTGGCGGACAACCACTTGAGAATGCGGGACTTTGGGTCCAGTGCAGCCTTGCCGGCCTTGCTCTTGTTCTGCTTTCCTACCTGCCCAATGCCGCGCATGTCATGGCGCTGGAACGTTCGCATCGCTCGTTTCAGATCGGCATGCGCGACATCGCCCGCGCCTACGCCATGTCGCATCGCGCGGATCGCGAGGGGGTCTTCAAGCTGCAATCGGAATTCGATTCGGTACGCGAACGCCTTGCCTACCTGCGTGACCACCCCGATCTTGCCGAACTGGAGCCCTCTGTGCTCGAGGTTGCCGCCCAGATGAGCCACGTGTCGCGGGACCTTGCACGCACCTATTCAGATCGTAACGTACAGAGAGCGCAGGATTTTCTCGTAGCCCGCCAACAGGAGGTCGAGGACTTCAACATCCGCATCGACAAGGCCAAGGCCGCGGCGGTCGAGATCCGGCGCTGGCACGAGCGGCTGGAACTCGACGAGGCGATTGCGCAAGCACAGCTTGCAAGGCTTGTGGACGAACTCGAAGACATCCTTCCCGAGATCTTGCCCGAGATCTTGCCGGAGGCCACGGTCAGCATGGATGCCCCCGCCCCCGAGGTCCCCGAAGAGCCGAGACCCGAGCGGGTGGTGCCGATGCCCCGCGCCGCCGAGTGAGACCCGCGGTGAGACCCGCACGCTGAGGCGTCGCGAGGGGGCGCTGCCCCCTCTGCGGCTTCGCCGCATTCACCCCCGACGTATTTCGAAAGAGAAGAAGAGGCGCGCTTGCGCGCCGCCGCGCGAGCGGGCAGAAGTCCCGCATGGCCAAAGCTTCCGCGAACTTCGTCTGTCAATCCTGCGGCAACGCCACCTCGAAATGGTCGGGGCGCTGCGATGCCTGCGGGGAATGGAACACCATCACCGAAGAGGTGCCGCTGTCGCAGGGCCCCGGCGGCAAGACGCTGGGCGCCACGCGCGGGCGCAAGGTGGCGCTCTCCGATCTCGCAACCACCGAGGCCGCGCCGCCGCGCACCGCCTCGAGGATCGACGAACTCGACAGGGTTCTCGGTGGCGGGCTGGTGCCCGGCTCGGCCATTCTCGTCGGCGGCGATCCCGGCATCGGCAAGTCGACCCTGCTGCTGCAGGCCGCCGCGGCCTTTGCCCGCGCCGGGCAGAAGGTGATCTACGCCTCGGGCGAGGAGGCCCGCGCGCAGGTGCGCATGCGCGCGCAACGGCTGGGGCTCGGCGAGGCACCGGTGCAGCTTGCCGCAGAAACCAACCTGCGCGACATCCTCACCACGCTCGAGGCCGAGAAGCCCGGGCTGGTGATCGTCGATTCGATCCAGACCATGTGGGTGGACAACGTGGCCTCGGCGCCCGGATCGGTGGCGCAGGTGCGCGCCGCGGCGCATGAGCTGACCACCTTCGCCAAGCGCCACGGCACCTCGGTGATCATGGTCGGCCATGTCACCAAGGACGGGCAGATCGCCGGGCCGCGGGTCGTCGAGCACATGGTCGACACGGTGCTCTACTTCGAGGGCGAGCGTGGCCACCAGTTCCGCATCCTGCGCTCGGTGAAGAACCGCTTCGGCCCGGCCGACGAGATCGGCGTCTTCGAGATGACCGGTGGCGGGCTTGCGGAAGTCCTGAACCCCTCGGCGCTGTTCCTGTCGGAGCGTGGCACCCCTGCCCCCGGCTCGGTGGTCTTCTCCGGAATCGAGGGCACCCGGCCGGTGCTCGTGGAGTTCCAGGCGCTGGTTGCCCCCACCCCGCAGTCGCAGCCCCGCCGCTCGGTGGTCGGCTGGGATGGCGGGCGGCTGGCGATGATCCTTGCCGTGCTCGAGGCACGCTGCGGCATCCCCTTCGCGGGACTCGACGTCTACCTCAACGTCGCCGGCGGCATGAAAATCAACGAGCCGGCGGCGGATCTTGCCGTTGCGGCTGCGCTTCTTTCCGCCCGCGAGGATATTGCGGTGCCGCCGGAAACCGTTGTTTTCGGGGAAATCAGCCTCTCCGGGGCCCTGAGACCTGTCGGCCAGACCGAAAACAGGTTGAAAGAGGCGCAAAAACTTGGTTTTTCCAACGCGATCCTGCCAAAGGGCGGAAAGGCCACGGGCAAGAGCGGCATGTCGCTCAGCCAGATGCCCGACCTGGTCACGCTGGTGGGAGAGGTGTTCGGCGCCGGATAGGGCGCCGCACCAATCATTCGGATCAGACGAGAGGCGCGAGGCGCATGGACGGATTCACTATCATCGACGGGGTGGTCGCGCTCGTCATCGTGCTGTCGGCACTGCTCGCCTATTCGCGCGGGCTGGTGCGCGAGGCGCTGGCCATCCTGGGCTGGATCGTCGCCGCGATCCTCGCCTTCGTCTTCGCCCCGCAGGTGCAGCCGCTGGTAAAGGAAATCCCGGTGCTCGGCGACTTCCTCGCCGACAGCTGCGAGTTGTCGATCATCGCCGCCTTCGCCGCGGTCTTCGCGCTGGCGCTGGTCGTCGTGTCGCTCTTCACCCCGGTCTTCTCCAGCCTCGTTCAGCGCTCGGCGCTCGGCGGGCTCGATCAGGGGCTCGGCTTCCTCTTCGGCGTGGCACGCGGCGTGCTGCTCGTGGCCATCGCCTTCTTCGTCTACGAGACGGTGATCACCGCGCAGGACATCCCGATGGTGGATGATTCGCGCTCGGCCGCGGTCTTCGCGCAGTTCACCGGCAAGATCGAGGACCAGAACCCCGAGGCCGCGCTCGGCTGGATCACCGCGCAATACGAGCAGCTGGTGGGCGTCTGCGCCGCGCCCGGTGCCAACGACGCCTGAGGATTCGGCGGGCTCATCGCCCAAAGGTCAGAAAATGCGGGCCGCGCTTCCGGGCGCGGCTTTTTTCTTTCGTGCAGCGCCGCAAGGGCCAGCCCCCGGGGCGACACAAAGATCACGTAATCGCACAGTCGTGTTAGCGTACGTCTTGCCACGCCGCGCTGCGGCGTCCATATGCGAAGCTTCCGTGACACGCGCCCTTCATATCAGTATGAGGGGGCTGTCCCCAGCCCTATGGATTCGGAGCCGCCCTTGTCCGATCGCCAGATGCCCCCCGCCCATCCCTTTGATTTCGACGCCGTCGATGCCGACAAGCTGCACGAAGAGTGCGGCGTGTTCGGGGTCAACGGGGTTACCGACGCGGCGAATTTCGTCGCCCTCGGCCTGCACGCGCTGCAGCACCGGGGACAGGAAGCCGGCGGGATCGTCTCTTATCATCCCGAGCACGGGTTCAACTCTGCCCGCCGCTTCGGCTACGTGCGCGACAACTTCACCCGCGCCTCGCTCATGGAAACCCTGCCCGGCGAGCTTGCCATCGGCCACGTGCGCTACTCGACCGCCGGCTCGAAAGGCGCGGCGATCCGCGACGTGCAGCCGTTCTTCGGCGAGTTCTCGATGGGTGGTGCCGCCATCGCCCACAACGGCAACATCACCAATGCCGACGCGCTGCGCCGCGAGCTGATCGAGCGTGGCTCGATCTTCCAGAGCTCCTCGGACAGCGAATGCATCATCCACCTGATGGCCCGCTCGCTGCAGCGTGACATCCCGGCCCGCATGGAAGACGCGCTGCGCCGCGTCGAAGGCGCCTTCTCGGTGGTTGCCATGACCCGCACCAAGCTGATCGGCGTGCGCGACCCATTGGGTGTGCGCCCGCTGGTGCTCGGCAAGCTGGCCGACGACGGCTACGTGCTGAGCTCGGAAACCTGCGCGCTCGACATCATCGGCGCCGAGTTCGTGCGTGAGATCGAGCCCGGCGAGATGGTCGTCATCTCGGGCGGCAAGGTCGAGAGCCGCCGCCCCTTCCGTGCGCAGGCCTCGAAGTTCTGCATCTTCGAGCACGTCTACTTCTCGCGTCCCGACTCGATCATCGGCGGCCGCTCGGTCTACGAGACCCGCCGCCAGATCGGCGTCGAGCTGGCCCGCGAAGCGCCGGTGGAAGCGGACCTCGTCTGCCCCGTGCCCGACAGCGGCACCCCGGCGGCAATCGGTTTCGCGCATGAGAGCGGTATTCCCTACGGCATGGGGATCATCCGCAACCAGTACATGGGCCGGACCTTCATCGAGCCGACCGAGCAGATCCGCAACATGGGCGTGCGCCTCAAGCTCAACGTCAACCGTGCGCTGATCCGCGGCAAGCGGGTGATCCTGGTCGACGACTCGGTGGTGCGCGGCACCACCTCGCGCAAGATCAAGGAGATGATCCTCGACGCCGGCGCCGCCGAGGTGCACTTCCGCATCGCATCGCCGCCCACCGCCTGGCCGTGCTTCTACGGCGTGGACACGCCGCAGCGCGAGAAGCTGCTGGCCGCCACCATGTCGGAAGAAGAGATGCGCGAGCACCTCGGCGTCGACAGCCTCAAGTTCATCTCGCTCGACGGTCTCTACCGCGCCGTCGGCGCGAGCGAGGAAGGCCGGAACAACAAGTGCCCGCAGTATTGCGACGCCTGCTTCTCGGGCGAATACCCGGTCGAGCCGGCGGACATGATCGAGAAGGGCTTCAAGCTCAAGACTGCGGCAGAATAACGCAAGGTCTGCGCGCCTCCTCGCCGAGGCGCGCGCCACTTTCCGCCGCTGGAGAACTTCCGTTGCGGCGCGCACGGGGACGTGACGACGCGTCCCCCTTTTTATGCCGAGAGCCCCTGTTTATCTGGCTGCAATCCGCTGCAACCACATTCAGGAGAGCAGGCCATGGCAGGAAACACCCCCCCAAAAGTCGCGGCCAGCGCCACCACCCGCGCCCCGCTGCCAAGCGGCATTGCCCTGCTGGGTGTGCGCGGCTCGGACCGCGACCCGCGCGCGCTGGTGCGCCTGCCCGATGGCCGGGTGGTGGCGGTCGGCGTCGGCAGCCAGCTCGGACGGCAGAAGATCATCGCGATCGACCAGGACCGCATCGCCCTGTCGAAAGGCGGGTCGGCCGAGTGGATCGAGCTGCCCTGAGCCGCGGCTGACGCAGCCCCGCCACGGCGACAACGCGCCGCGTCTCGCAGCATCTGGCGCGAATTGACATTTTCCGACGCGCGGGCGAGACGACTGCCATGAGTGAAAAGATCGCCCTTGTCACCGGAGCCTCGCGCGGGCTGGGCTTTGCCCTCGCCGAAGCGCTTGCGCCGGAGTACCACATCGTCGCCGTCGGTCGCACCACCGGCGGGCTCGAGGATCTCGACGACCGCATCAAGGCCAAGGGCGGGGCGGCGACGCTTGCTCCCATGGACATCACCAAGCCGGAGGCCATGGCGCAGCTCTGCCGCTCGGTCTGGGATCGCTGGGGCGGCATCAATCTGTGGCTGCACACCGCCGTGCACGCCGGCCCTCTCGCACCCGCGAACCATCTCGATCAGAAGGACTGGCAGAAGTCGATCGCGACCAACCTGACCGCAACCGGCGTGCTGATCCCCTACATCACCCCGCTGCTGGGTGAGGACGGTCGCGCGGTGTTCTTCGAGGACGACCACGCGGGCGAGCGCTTCTACGGCCATTACGGCACCACCAAGGGCGCGCAGATCGCCCTCGCCCGCAGCTGGCAGGCCGAGACCGGCAAAACCGGCCCAAAGGTGGAGATCGTCGCGCCGAAGCCGATGCACACCACCACCCGGGTGGTCTTTCACCCGGGCGAGGACAAGACCGCCCTCGCTTCGCCCTACGCCGAAGCCGCGCGCCTGCTGGGTGAACTGAACCTCATCTGACCGGCTGCCACGCCCGGGCGGCCCCGGGGACCTAGGGCAGCTCGAACCGCGACACCCCGGCCCCGGACAGCACCTCGTCGAGCTCCGGCGCGGCGAGGAACTCCAGCACCGCCATGGCTTCGGCCGGCGCGCTGCGGGTGACGAAGACCGACATGTCGATGTGGGTATCCAGCGCGTCCGGAAAGATCGCCGCGGGCTCGACGCCGGGGCTCGCGAGGATCGTCGTCAGCGGTGCGACCGCCAGCCCGATCTCGCCCCCGGCCACCGCCGTCACCGGCGCGCCGCCCCCCATTGGCCGGCAGAACGGCCCCACCGCCCCGACCACGCCCAGCCGGCCGAGCACGCCGAGAAAGGTGCGCCCGCTGGTGCCCGCACCGGTGTAGCCGATGCTCTGCCCGGACCCGAGCAGCGCGATGATCTCCTCGACCTCTGTCAGCACCGGCCCTCCGCTGCCCGCCTTACGGGCGACGGCAAGCCGGACCCGACCGAAGGCTCGATGTGCCGCCGGGTCCACAAGCCTCGCATCGATCAGCTGGCGCACATACGTCGGGTTGCTGAGACCGATGTCACCGCGCCGCCCCTGGAAAACCCGCTCGGCGATCGCCGGGTTGAGATCGTGCACCGTCCGCAACTGAACGCCGGTGGCCGCCTCCATGCGCGCGCGCAGCGAAGCGACCACCGCCTTGATCGCGAGCGGGACGAGAATGACAAGTTCATGGGAGGTCATGCTGGCGGCCTTGAAAATGTTCGACTTCGGCGGACGATAGCATGTTCCGCGGCGGGGCGAAGCCTCTGGCACGTCGCTTGATCGTGGTCAGCAACACTTGGTCCCGGCTCTATCTCCGCTACTTCAGAGTCACACCTGAGACCAGATCGCATCAGCCGGGCGCTGCCGCCCTGCTGCGCCTTGCTCCACCGCGGGCCATTGCCTATGGAAGGTCCATAACAGGGAACCCACAATGCGCATTCTCATCACCAACGACGACGGCATCAACGCCCCGGGGCTGACGGTGCTGCAGGCCATCGCCGAAGAGCTCGCCGGACCCGAGGGCGAAGTCTGGACCGTGGCCCCAGCCTTCGAGCAATCGGGGGTGGCCCATTGCATCAGCTACACCCACCCGATGATGATCGCAGAGATGGGCCCCCGCCGCTGGGCGGCAGAGGGCAGCCCGGCCGACTGCGTGCTCGCCGGCCTGCACGACGTGATGAAGGACTGCCCTCCGGACCTCGTGCTCTCTGGCGTGAACCGCGGCAACAACTCGGCCGAGAACGCACTCTATTCCGGCACGCTCGGCGGTGCCATGGAAGGCGCGCTGCAGGGGCTGCCGTCGATCGCCCTGTCGCAGTACCTCGGCCCGCGCACCCGCGATCTGGAAAATCCCTTCGAGACCGCGGCCACCCATGGCGCCGAGGTGATCCGCCGCATCCTCGCCGCGGGCACCGAGACAGATGGCGACTACCGGCTGTTCTGGAACGTCAATTTCCCGCCCTGCCCGGCGGATGAGGTCAAGGGCACCCGCGTCGTGCCGCAAGGCCGCCGCGAGGGCACCAACTATTCCGTCGAGCCGCACCTGTCGCCCTCGGGCCGGCGCTTCCTGTGGATCCGCGGCGGCGACCAGCGCCAACCCGCGCCCGCCGGAACCGATGCCGCGGTGAACCTCGACAGCTACATCTCGGTCACCCCGATGCGCGCCGATCTGACCGATCATGCCGCGCTGGCGGCCCTGGAAGGGGCCTTTGCATGAGTTTCGACGCGGAAGCCAAGATGCAGCTTCTCTTCGCCCTGCGCTCGCGCGGGGTGACCGACAGCCTCGTGCTCGAGGCGATGGAAAAGATCGACCGAGGGCTCTTCGTGAAGGGTTACTTCACCGACCGCGCCTACGAGGACATGCCGCTGCCCATCCCCTGCGGGCAGACCATTTCGCAGCCCTCGGTGGTGGGGCTGATGACCCAGGCGCTGAACGTGTCCAACCGTGACAAGGTGCTGGAGGTCGGCACAGGCTCGGGGTACCAGGCCGCGATCCTGAGTCAGCTGGCGCGGCGGGTCTATACCGTCGACCGCCATCGCCGGCTCGTGGTCGAAGCGCGCAAGGTCTTCGACGCGCTGGATCTTTCGAATATCACTGCCTTCACCGCCGATGGCAGCTTCGGTCTGCAGGAGCAGGCCCCCTTCGATCGCATCCTGGTGACCGCCGCCGCCGAGGACCCGCCCGGGCCGCTCTTGGCCCAGCTGCGGATTGGCGGTATCATGGTGCTGCCCGTTGGGCAGTCCGATGCCGTGCAGCACCTCATCCGGGTGACCCGCACGGAGCAGGGCTTCGACTACGATGAGCTGCGCCCCGTGCGCTTCGTGCCGCTTGTGGAAGGTCTGGCCAAGGAGAGCTGACCGCCGCGGGCGGCTATTGACATGACGTCCCGGGACAAGGGGCGCAGGCGAGGATCGAGACAGATGGACGACGCTTTCCGCAAATCCGCCACCCGCATTGCCGGGTCTCTGGCAGCGGCTGCCCTGCTGGCGGCCTGCTCCGGCCCACTGGATTACGACATGCGAGGCCGCATGGGCGGGACGCTCGACACCTCGCAGGCGGCGCTTTCCGCCAGCACCGCCGACAAGCCGGTGCCGGATGCGCGCGGTGTGCTGTCCTACCCGACCTACCAGGTGGCGGTCGCCCGCAACGGCGACACCGTGGCGACCGTGGCGAACCGTGTCGGCCTCGCCGCTGGCGAGGTCGCCCGATACAACGGAATGCAGGCCAACGACCCGATGCGCGCAGGCGAGATTCTCGCCCTGCCCAGCCGTGTCGGCGTGGCCGTGCCGAGCAGCTCGGTCGACATCACCACGCTGGCCGGAAACGCGATCAACAATGCCCCCGCGACGGCCCGCCCGTCCGAGGTGACCAGCAGCACGCTCGCGCCGGCGCAAACCAGCTCGGCTGCGCAGACCGGCGGCGTCGAGCCGATCCGTCACAAGGTCCAGCGTGGCGAGACCGCCTACACGGTAGCGCGGCTTTACGGCGTGACGCCGAAGTCGCTTGCCGAGTGGAATGGTCTCGATAGCAATTTCACCCTGCGCGAAGGCCAGTACCTGATGATCCCGGTGGTCGAGCAACGCGCCACCCGCGCCGAGACGGTGACTGTCTCGCCCGGGTCCGGCTCGCCAACCCCGCAGCCGCCCTCCTCGGTTCAGCCGCTGCCGCAGGACGAACCGTCGAAGGCCGCACAGACCACCACCGCCGCCGCGAAGCCGGTGGCAGACATCGGCCAGGCCTCGTCCAACGCGCTTATGGCGATGCCGGTGAACGGCTCGATCGTGCGCGAGTACTCCAAGGGCAAGAACGAGGGGATCGACATCTCCGCCCCCGCCGGCAGCGCGGTCAAGGCCGCCGCCAGCGGCACTGTCGCGGCGATCACCCGCAACACCGAGAACGTGCAGATCGTCGTCATCCGCCACCCGGACGAGCTGCTGTCGATCTACACCCATCTCGACGGGCTGCAGGTCAAGAAGGGCGACGCGGTGAGCCGCGGCCAGACCATCGGCTCGGTACGCGCCGCAGATCCGGCCTTCCTGCACTTCGAGGTCCGCAAGGGCTTCGAGAGCGTCGATCCCATGGGCTACCTGCGCTGAACTTCGAGCGGCCGCCAGAAACAGGAAACCCCGCGCCAAGAGCGCGGGGTTTTTCGTTGCGCGGCCCTGAGCGGTTCGCTCAGACCAGTGACACCGCCACCGTGCCAAGCCCCGCGATCTCGCCGGACACCTCAGTGCCCGCGGGGAAATAAGGCAGCCCGCAGAGCGATCCGGTGATCACCACCTGTCCCGGCTGCAGCCCGCCGCAATGATCGCCGAGCACCTCGCAGAGCAGCGCCAGGTTGGCCAGCGCCGAGCCGCCCGGCACGGTTGCCGCACCATCCACAACCACCGTCTTGCCGGCGGTCATCCGCGCCTTCACCGAGCCGAAGTCGTTGCCATCCCAATCCGTCAGGGGCGCGCCAGCAACCATCCCCGCGTTGATCTGCATGTCCGCGAGCTTGAGCAGCGGCGTGTCGGCCCCTTCGCTCTCCAGCCGGGTATCCACCAGCTCGATCACCGGCCGCGGCACGAAATACTCGGCCACCGGCTCGGGAAGGCCCGGCCCCGGCAGCGGCTTGAGCAGCTCGAAGCCGATCTCCAGCTCGACACCCAGCACGTCGCGCACAGCGGCGCTCCCGCCGTCCTCGACGACATCGACAGCGGCGATCGGCGCCACCACCGGTGCCACCGCGCCGGCACCCGCAGCCACCTTGAAGCCCGCGATACCGCCGCGCGCGGCTGCCACCGCCCGCTGCACCGCGAGGCACGCATCGCGATCTGCCGGCAGTTCGACCCCAGAGCCGGAGGGCGCGAAACGGACCCCAGTCTCATGGGCATTCTGCAATGCGGCGACAAAGGCGGACAGGTCGGCAGGTTCGGTCATGGAGGTCTCCGGCAACAGGGGCGTGGCGTGACCGTGGATGGTCCGCGCATTCAGGCTTAGAGCAAGGCCAAGACGACGCCAAGCACCGGCGAATCCCCGCCGCCCGAGGCGCCGTGTCTGCGGCTTCCCGCAATGCCCAGAAGCCCAATGCCTGCTCGCTGTTGCGCAAGTCCCCGGAGATAAAGTTCAACTTTTTGTGTGGCCGCGACGTACGCCGCGTCAGCATCACCCCCGAAACGTGGCGGTGCGCCGCCGAAAGCCGCAGCCCGGCTTCGCGAAAATGATGCGGACTTCCGCATGATTTCCCTAGAATCTCCGGAGGTCTCCGGTCTATTTCCGGCCCGCGCGGCGAGCGAGTCGCAGCGCCGCACGTTCCGTCACGCAAAGCTGATCGGCAATGATGTGCGACGGAATGACCTATTCGGTTCGCGCCTGCAGCATTCTACGCGCGACCCACCTGTAACGGACGCGCCCGTGCTGAGTGCGCCCGAATTGTTCTCCCGGAGCGGCCTCCTCCTCTCATCCGCCGATCCGGAAAGACCTGCGAGGCTGACTTGAGACTATCGTTCAAAATTCCGATCCTGCTGGGAGCGGTCGCGAGCCTGTCGGCATGCCAGTACGACGTGCTTGCACCGTCGGGCTGGGTTGCCGCCGAGCAGCGTGACCTGCTGGTCATCTCGACCCTGCTCATGCTGATCGTGATCATCCCGGTCATCTTCATGGCCATCTGGTTCCCGCTGCGTTACCGCGCCGACCGCCCGGACCTCTCGGACTACGCCCCCACCTGGGCACATTCGACCCGGCTGGAATACGTACTCTGGGGCGTGCCGATCATCATCGTCGCGATCCTTGGTGTGTACACCTACATCTACACGCACCGGCTCGACCCCTACCGCCCGCTCGACGCGGCTGAGATCGGCACCGAGATCGGCGAGCCGATCGAGGTGGACGTGGTCTCGCTCGACTGGAAATGGCTGTTCATCTATCCCGAACAGGGCGTGGCCTCGGTCAACGAGCTGGCGGTTCCCGCGGGCCGTCCGATCAACCTGCGCCTGACCTCCTCGACCGTGATGACCACCTTCTCGGTCCCGGCGCTCGGCGGCATGATCTACACCATGGCCGGCATGGAAACGAAGCTGCACCTCATCGCTGACGAGGAAGGCACCTACTTCGGTCAGGCCGCACACTACTCGGGCCCCGGCTTCTCGGAGATGCACTTCGACACGCTGGCGATGAGCGATGCCGACTTCGACCAATGGGTCGAAAAGGCCCGCGCCTCGAACGACGAGCTGTCGCGCGAAGCTTACCTCGAGCTCGAAGTGCCCACGATGGCCAACGAGGTGCAGTACTACAGCGGCGTCGATGACGGGCTGTTCGACCGCATCCGCGGTCTCTGCGTCGACGAAGGCAAGATCTGCATGGATCAGATGATGATGCAGGACGAGATGGGTGGCGGCGGCCTCGAAGGCATCGCCGACAAGCACAAGTACCAATACGACGACCAGCGCGCGATCGACGGCTTCGGCAATCCGATCGGCGTGCCGGCAACGCCCTCCGCCCCGGCCCATGGCGGTCACGCGGATGGCGAAACCCTTTCCATGAACTCGCATGAGGGAGCAGCGCACGATGGCCACTGAAGCCCATGTCCAAGCCCCCGAGACCTGGTCGCCGATCTTCGGCCGCCTGACCCTCGACTGGATTCCCTACCACGAGCCGATCCTCGTCGGCACCTTCTCGGCCATCGTTCTGGGCGGCATCGCCGCCGTCCTGCTGATGACCTACTTCAAGCTCTGGGGTCCGCTCTGGCGTGACTGGATCACCAGCGTCGACCACAAGAAGATCGGCATCATGTACATGGTGCTCGGCTTCATCATGTTCATCCGCGGCTTTGCCGACGCGCTGATGATGCGCGCCCAGCAGGCCATGGCGGCCGGCGGCGCCGAGGGCTACCTGCCCCCGCACCACTACGACCAGGTCTTCACCGCCCACGGCGTGATCATGATCTTCTTCGTGGCGATGGCCTTCATCACCGGCATCATGAACTTCGTCATGCCGACGCAGATCGGTGCCCGCGACGTGGCCTTCCCCTTCCTGAACAACTTCTCGTTCTGGATGACGGTGGCCGGCGCGCTGCTGGTGAACATCTCGCTTTTCATCGGGGAATTCGCCCGTGTCGGCTGGCTGGCCTTCCCGCCCTTGTCGGGCTCGGCTTTCTCGAGCGGACCAGGCGTGGACTACTACCTCTGGGCGCTGCAGATCGCCGGTGTGGGTACGACGCTTTCGGGCGTGAACCTGCTCGCGACCATCTTCAAGATGCGCGCCAAGGGCATGAAGCTGTTCGACATGCCGGTCTTCACCTGGACCACGCTCTGCACCAACGTGCTGATCGTCGCGGCCTTCCCGGTGCTGACCGCCACGCTGACCATGCTGACGCTCGACCGCTACCTCGATTTCCACTTCTTCACCAACGATCTCGGCGGCAACGCCATGATGTACGTGAACCTGATCTGGATCTGGGGTCACCCCGAGGTCTACATCCTGATCCTGCCGATCTTCGGCGTGTTCTCGGAAATCGTGCAGACCTTCTCGGGCAAGCCGCTCTTCGGCTACAAGACCATGGTCTGGGCGACCGCCTGCATCATGGTGCTGTCCTTCGTCGTGTGGCTGCACCACTTCTTCACCATGGGCTCCGGCGCCAACGTGAACACCTTCTTCGGCATCACCACGATGATCATCGCGGTGCCCACCGGCGTGAAGGTCTTCAACTGGCTGTTCACCATGTACAAGGGACGCGTGCAGTTCGAAGTGCCGATGCTCTGGACCACCGGTTTCATCGTGACCTTCGCCATCGGCGGCATGACCGGTGTTCTGCTGGCGGTTCCGCCGGTTGACTTCCAGCTGCACAACACGCTGTTCCTCATCGCCCACTTCCACAACGTCATCATCGGCGGCGTGGTGTTCGGGGTCTATGCCGCCGTCACCTTCTGGTGGCCCAAGGCCTTCGGCTTCAAGCTGGACGACAAATGGGGACGCCGCACCTTCTGGTTCTGGTGTGTGGGCTTCTACTTCGCCTTCATGCCGCTCTACGCGCTCGGCCTGATGGGCGTGACGCGCCGCCTGCAGAGCTACATGGACCAGGCCTGGCAGATCTACTTCATCATCGCCGCCTTCGGCGCGGTGCTGATCGCCTGTGGCATCGCCTGCGGCTTCATCAACTTCGCCGTGTCGATCCTGCGGCGCAAGGAACTGGCCTGCGGCAACGATCCGTGGAACGCGCGCACCCTCGACTGGGCAACCCAGTCGCCGCCCGCCAACTACAACTTCCCGCAGGACATCGTGGTCTCCGGCCGTGATTACTTCTGGAAGATGAAGCAGGACGGGTTCAAGTGGTCGACCAACTACTCGGACATCCACATGCCGAACAACACGGCCACCGGCGTCATCGTCGCCGCCATGGCCCTGGTCTTCGGTTTCGCGATGATCTGGTACATCTGGTGGCTCGCCGCGATCTCGTTCATCGGCATGATCGCGACGGTGATCGCGCATACCTTCAACTACAATCAGGATCACTGGATCCCGGCGGCGAAAGTCGCTGAAACGGAAGCGAAGGGAGAGGTCGCATGACCATGCTCGACACTCCGCTGACCGGACGCGTGGAGGGGCCCCAGGGCCCCGACCACCACCCCGATCATCACCACGCCAGCCCCACCCCCATCGGGTTCTGGATCTACCTGATGAGCGACTGCATCATCTTTGCATCGCTCTTCGCCGCCTATGCCGTGCTGGGCAACAACTTCGCCGGCGGGCCGGGTCCGAAGGACCTGTTCGAGCCGGGCTTCGTGCTGGCTGAAACCGCGCTGCTGCTGATCTCCTCGGTCACCTTCGGCGTCGCCATGCTGAAGGCCGACAAGCACGACATGGATGCCACCACGATGTGGCTGGTGATCACCGGCCTCTTCGGCGCGGGCTTCATCGGGATGGAACTCTACGAGTTCAACCACCTGATCCACATCGGCGCGGGCCCCGACCGTTCGGGCTTCCTGTCGGCCTTCTTCCTGCTGGTCGGCACCCACGGTCTGCACGTGACCTTCGGCCTGGTGTGGCTCTGCGTGATGATCGCGCAGATCCGCATGAAGGGCATGATCCCGGCGAACATGCAGCGTCTCGCGACGCTCAGCATGTTCTGGCACTTCCTCGATCTCGTCTGGATCGGGGTGTTCTCCTTCGTCTACCTCGTGAGGCTGATCTGATGAGCGCACATTCCGAAGCATCGCACGGCACCATGGGCCAGCTGATGATCGGTTTCGCCCTCGCGGCGATCCTGAGCATCATCCCCTTCGCGCTGGTCATGATGGAAACCGACATCGCCCCGACCACGCTGGTGGCGATCATCATGGGTCTGGGCGCCGTCCAGATCGTCGTTCACCTCGTGTACTTCCTGCACCTCAAGAGCAGCACCGAAGAGGGCTGGACCCTCGCGGCGACCGTTCTGGCGGTGGTCATCGTGGCGATCGTTCTGGCTGGCTCGCTCTGGGTCATGCACAACATGAACGCCAACATGATGCCGATGAGCGAAGGCAACATGATCATGGACCCCGAGGCCACCCCGGGCGCCAGCATGTCCGGCACCCACGAAGGCCACAACTGATGGGCGCGGCGGCGCATAAGCCCGGCGTGCAGCGCCGCCGTTGGCCACTCATCGTGGTGGTCACGCTCATCGCCCTGGCCGGTCTGGTCGGCTTCACCTCGCTGGCGATCTGGCAGGTGAACCGGCTGCACTGGAAAGTGGCCCTGATCGAGAGGGTCGAGGCGCGCGTCCATGCCGCGCCCGTCCCCGCCCCCGGCCCGGATGACTGGGCCGGGATCACCGCCGAGAGCGCCGAGTACCGGCATGTCACTCTCAGCGGCACCTTCCTCAACGACGAGGAAGTGCAGATTTACACCCCCGCGGATTTCGGCCCTGCCTACTGGGTCCTGACCCCGCTGCGCCGCGACGACGGCACGGTGGTGATGGTCAACCGCGGACAGGTGCCCGAAAACCTCAAGGATCCCGCCACCCGCGAGGCACCCGAGGGCCCGCAGACCGTCACCGGCCTGCTGCGCATCTCCGAGGACCGCGGCTGGCTGTTCTCGCGCGACAACGATCCCGAGAACGGCAACTGGTATCGCCGCGACATCGGCTCGATCACCGCGGCCAAGGGCTTCGAGAACGCAGCGCCCTACTTCATCGATCAGGACATGGGCGCCGATCCCAAGGGCTGGCCGCGCGGCGGGCAGACCGTGGTCAGCTTCCGCAACGCGCACCTGAGCTACGCGCTGACCTGGGCCGGACTCGCGCTGTTGGTTATTGCCGCATGGGGCCTGTTCATCTGGACGGAATTCCGCCGCACCCGCTGAGGCTTTAGCGCCGCAGCATCATCGGCAGCAGCACCAGCGGCACTAGCAGGAGCAGCAGCGCCACCGCTCCGAAGGAGGCGCGCAGCCCGAAGACCTCGGACAGCCCGCCCATCATCGGCGGCCCCATGAAGAACCCGGTGTAGCCGATCACCGTCGCCCGGCTGATCGCCCGCGCCCGCGCCTGCGGAGTCAGCCGCGCGCCGAGCCAGGCATAGGCCATGGGCGCCAACACCGAGACCCCGAAGCCCAGCACAGCAAAGCCGATCCAGCCGACGACTGCAGTCGGCGCAAGCGCCGCCGTCACCGAGCCGAGTGCGGCAAGCCCCGCCCCGGCCCCCAGAACGCCCGCGCCGTTGAGGCGCCGGATCAGCCCCTGACCCGAGAGCCGTCCCGCGCCCATGGTCAGACCCAGCAGCGTCGGCGCCAGCGCGCCGCCGACGGCCCCGGCACCGAGGTTGCGCTCGAGATGCAGCGCCGACCAGGCCTCGGTCGCCTGCTCGGCCATGAAGCCGATGCAGATCACCACCCCTGCAAGCGCCACGATCCCCCAGGGCAGCGGCGCGCGTCCGGTCTGCTCGGTCGTTTCCTCGGGCAGAACCACCTCGCCGCCGCGCGCGACAACGGCCGCCACCAGCGTCAGGCAGGTCGCGCCCAGGAAGATGCTCCAGAGCGGCAGCCCCCCGCCCCGCGCGATGCCCGCCGCCAGCGCGGCGCAGGCGTAGATCAGCGAGTAGCCACCGTGGGCGAGGTTCATAAGCGGCCGCCCCGAGCGCGCCTCGAGCTGCGAGAGCTGCGCGTTCATCGCCACGTCAACCGTGCCCGCCGCCGCCGCGCAGAACAGCATCGCCGCGGCGAACTGCCCCCAGGAGCCGGCGATGCCCGGCATCAGGAAGCCGAGCCCCAGCAGCCCGGTGAAGAGCGGGATGGCCAGCGCCTTCAGCCGCTCCTCGGCCCAGGGGGCCAGCCACATGGCGAGGATCGCGCCGCAGGTCGAGACCAGCATGGCAGTGCCCAGTCCGCCGTCGGTCAGGCCCACCTGGGCCTTGATCGCGGGCACGCAGCCTGCGAAAACGCCCCAGCAGATGCCGATGGCAGCAAAGCCGGCCAGCGGGCGGCGGATCAGGCGGATGTCGGACAGGATGCTCATGGCGCAAGCCGTGACACGGCCCGCAGGGAAGGTCCAGACGCGCCCATAGCGCCCTGCGCGGGGTTTCGTGTGATTCAGCCCTTGCCGAAAAGGGCGATCCGGTCTATGGGGCTGCGTTCATCGCGGGGTGACAGCCTTGGAGGCACCCCGCCCTAGATACATTGGAGATACAAAATGGCTGGTGAGATTCCTGATCTCGTAGCTCTGGAACGGTCGGGGACGGGCAAGGGCGCCGCTCGGCAAGCTCGTCGCGACGGCATGGTTCCGGGGATCGTCTTTGGTGGTGAAGCAGATCCGCTTCCGATCCAGATCCCGTTCAACTCGCTGCTGAAGACCCTGAAGGCCGGTCGCTTCAAGTCGACCCTCTTCAACCTCAAGGTCGACGGCCACGAAGACGTGCGCGTGATCTGCCGTGACGTCCAGCGCGACGTCGTGAAGGACCTGCCGACGCACTTCGACCTGATGCGCCTGCGTCGCACCTCGCGGATCAACCTGTTCATCCACGTTGATTTCATCAACGACGAGCAGGCACCGGGCCTCAAGCGCGGCGGCGTTCTGACCATCGTGCGTCAGGAAGTCGAGCTGAACGTTCTCGCCGGCGACATCCCGGACCACATCACCGTGGACCTGGCCGGCAAGCAGATCGGCGACGTGATCCACATCAACGACGTCGTCCTGCCGGAAGGCGTGAAGCCGACCATCGACCGCAACTTCGTGATCGCCAACATCTCGGCGCCGCGCGGTCTGGTTTCCGACGAAGCCGAAGAAGCTGAAGAGGCCGCTGCAGAGGAGTAATCCTCGCGCCCTCGGACTGACGGACGGCCCCGCCAATCTGGCGGGGCCGTTTGCGTTTCAGCCCCATCTCCGGGGGCATCGAGCTGTGGCCCCGCACTCCGGCCCCAGACCACTCCGGCCTCAGACCACTCCGGCCTCAGACCAGCTCGATCACCGACTCGAAGATTTCCAGCTCCGGCCCGCCACGGTACATCTCGGCGCGCCCCTTGGCCCCCTTGTGGGCGATCCGGAAGGCCTCGCTCTTGGTCCAGCCGATGAAGCTCTCCTCGTCTTCCCAGATGGTGTGCGAGGCATAGAGGATGTGATCCTCGCCCTCCGGCCCCTTGAGAAGGGCGAAGCTGCGGAAGCCCGGAACCGACTTGAGCTGGCTGTCGCGCTGCGCCCAGACCTCCTCGAACTCCGCCGCCTTCTCGGGGATCACCTTGAAGCGGTTCATCGTGAGATACATGGTCTCTCCTTCCTGTCTGTGCTATCGGCGTTCCCGTCCTATCTAGGGCCAAACAGAGACAAATCGGAGAGACGCGGTGCAGATTTTCGTGGGTCTGGGCAATCCCGGCGGCAAATACGCGAAGACGCGGCACAATATCGGCTTCATGGCCGTCGACCGGATCGCCGAGGATCACGGTTTCAGCCCATGGCGCGCCCGCTTCCAGGGCGAGGTCGCCGAGGGCCGCCTGGGCAGCGAGAAGGTGCTGCTGCTGAAACCGCAGACCTTCATGAACCTCTCGGGCCAGTCGGTTGGCGAAGCAATGCGCTTCTTCAAGCTCGAACCGGGCGACGTGACGGTGTTCCACGACGAGCTCGACCTCGCGCCGGGCAAGTGCCGCGTGAAAACCGGCGGCGGCCACGCCGGGCACAACGGGCTGCGCTCGATCCACCAGCACATTGGCGAGGCCTACCACCGCATCCGTCTCGGCATCGGTCACCCGGGCCGCAAGGAAGCGGTCGCGGGCTACGTGCTGCATGACTTCGCCAAGGCCGAGGAAGACTGGCTGGACGATTTGATGCGCGGCATCTCCGACGGGGCGAAGGCGCTGGCAGAGGGCGACAAGCCCGGCTTCCAGAATGCCGTGGCACTGCGTGTCGCGCCGCCGCGCTCGTCCAAATCCACCGCGAAGGCCGACACTACGTCGAAAACCGGATCGACACCCGCCGCCGGAGCGCAGGCCGAGGCACAAACCGAAGCCCAGACCGAGGACAATCGCAGCCCGCTGCAGAAGCTCGCCGACAAGTTCCGCTGACCGAACCCGGGCTTGCATCCCCGCGCCTTGCCGCAGCCGCGCCGGCTCTCTAGGCTGGGACGGGGGGAAGACATCGGAGACACGCATGCAGAAAGATCGTGCAATCAACGTCTTGGGCGGCCAGCTTCACCCCTGCTCGGTCGACCCGATCACCGGTTATTTCCGCGACGGACACTGTAACACCTGCCCCGAGGATGCAGGCAGCCACACGGTTTGCGCGGTGATGACCGCAGAATTCCTCGCCTACTCCAAGTATGTCGGCAATGACCTTTCGACGCCGCGCCCCGGACTGCGCTTTCCGGGGCTGAAGCCCGGCGATCAATGGTGCCTCTGCGCGCTGCGCTTCCTGCAGGCCCATGACGAGGGCTGCGCGCCCAAGGTGCAGCTTGAGTCGACCCATGCGAAGGCGCTGGAAGTCGTCGCCCTCGACATCCTCGAGCAGCACAGGGCTGACTGAGCGGCTGACGTCTAGAACGTCGGCGGCGTGCAGGCAGAGAACAGCACGCAGGGCTCCGCCCCCACCTGCCGGAAGCGGTGCGGCACGCGGCTGTCGAAGTAGTAGGCATCGCCGGGCCCGAGGATCTTGCGCTCCTCGCCGACGGTGATCTCAATCCGTCCCGAGATGACGATGCCGCCCTCCTCGCCCTCGTGGCCGTACATCACCCGCCCGGTATCCCCACCCGGCGCGTAGGTCTCCTTGAGCAGCATCATCGCGCGCCCGAACAGCGTCGCCCCGACCTGCTTCAGCGAGACGTTCTTCTTGCCGATCTCGACCAGGTCCTCGGCGGCGTAGAAAATCTGCCGCTCGGGCGCGGGCTCGAAGGCGAAGAACTCCGACAGGCTCACCGGGATGCCGTCGAGGATCTTGCGCAGAGCGCCCACCGAGGGGTTCGACTTGCCGGACTCGATGAGGGAAATCGTCGAGTTCGGCACCCCCACCTTCTTGGCAAGGCTACGCTGCGACAACCCCGCCCGCTCGCGCAGCACCCGCAGACGGTGACCTAGGGCAAGGTCGTCCTGAGTCGTGTTCGATGTGTTCATTATCTGCAAAACCCTGTTCAGCACGCCTTTATCTACAACGAGTTACGGGCATCAAGAAACAGACTTTTTCGGAATACTGGAACCTATAGCTTGCCGGTCAGAGAAACACACGGGCAGCAAAGCGCCCGACCGGAGGACCGACCATGCTCAAGCAAACCGCCAACGCCGAGATCGAAACCCGCCGCAAGGCCGCGCTGGCGCGCGGCGTCGGCGTGCTCACCGACCACTACGCGGTGAAGGCCGAGAACTCCGAGATCTGGGATGCCGACGGCACCCGTCTCATCGACTTCGCGGCGGGCATCGCCGTGGTCAACACCGGCCACCGCCACCCCAAGGTCATGGCCGCCGTCGCCGAGCAGCTGAACGCCTTCACCCACACCTGCCACCAAGTCGTGCCCTACGAGAACTACGTGCGCCTTGCCGAGCGGCTGAACGCGCGTGCGCCGGGGGATTTCGCCAAGAAAGCCATGTTCGTCACCACGGGTGCCGAGGCTGTCGAGAACGCGGTGAAGATCGCCCGTGCCCACACCGGTCGTCAGGCGGTCATCGCCTTCAGCGGTGCCTTCCACGGCCGCACGTTCATGGGGATGACGCTGACCGGCAAGGTCGCACCCTACAAGACCGGCTTCGGCCCGATGATGGGCGATGTCTTCCACGCGCCCTTCCCCAATGAGCTTCACGGCATCAGCGTGGACGACAGTTTCAAGGCGCTCGACATGCTGTTCAAGGCCGATATCGACCCGGCCCGCGTCGCCGCGATCATCTTCGAGCCGGTGCAGGGCGAAGGCGGCTTCAACCCCGCGCCGAAGGCGTTCGTCGAGCGCCTCCGCAAGCTGTGCGACGACAAGGGCATCGTGATGATCGCCGACGAGGTGCAGACCGGCTTCGCCCGTACCGGCACGCTCTTTGCCATGGAGGCCTACGGCGTCGCTGCGGACCTGACGACGATGGCCAAGGGCCTCGGCGGCGGCCTTCCGATCTCGGGCGTGGTCGGTCGCGCCGAGATTATGGACGCGGCGGCCCCCGGCGGGCTCGGCGGCACTTATGGCGGCAACCCGCTGGGCATCGCGGCGGCGAATGCCGTGCTCGACGTGATCGACGAGGAGAAGCTCTGCGAGCGCGCCAATGCCCTCGGCGGCAAGCTGAAGGCAAGGCTCGAAGCCTTGCGCGCCGACGTGCCCGAGATCGCCGAGATCCGCGGCCCGGGCTTCATGGTCGCCGCCGAGTTCATCGACGCGGACGGCACCCCGCTGCCCGAGCTCGCCAATGCCATCCGTCTCGAGGCGCTGAATCGTGGCCTTCTGCTGCTCACCTGCGGCGTGCATGGCAACGTGATCCGCTTCCTCGCCCCGATCACCATTCAGGACGAGGTCTTCGACGAGGCCATGGCGACCCTCGAAACCGCCGCCAAGGCCGCGAAAGGACTCTGATATGAAAGACCTGAACATCGCATCGCTCTCTCTCAAGGACGAGAGCCTGTTCGAGACCCGCGCCTATGTGGACGGCGCCTGGATCGAGGGCGAGAAGACCTTCCCGGTGGAGAACCCCTCGACCGGCGAGATCATCGCGCATGTGGCGGATCTGTCGGCCACCGACGTGACCGCCGCAATCGACGCGGCCCATGCCGCGAAGAAGGCTTGGGCATCAAAGTCGGGCAAGGAGCGCGGCGCGGTCCTGCGCAAACTCTTCGACCTGCTGGTGGAAAACGCCGACGACCTCGCCACCATCCTCACCGCCGAGATGGGCAAGCCCTGGGCGGAAGCGCGCGGTGAGATCCTTTACGGCGCCTCCTACGTCGAGTGGTTCGCCGAGGAAGCCAAGCGCGTCTACGGCGACATGATCCCAGGGGCGCAGTCGAGCACCCGCATGGTCATCGTCAAGCAGCCGGTGGGCGTGGTGGGCGCGATCACCCCATGGAACTTCCCCAATGCCATGCTGGCGCGCAAGATGGCGCCCGCGCTGGCCGTGGGCTGTACGATGGTGGCGCGACCCTCGGAGTTCACACCGCTTTCTGCACTCGCGCTGGCAGTGCTGGCCGAGCGCGCGGGTGTGCCCGCGGGCGTCTTCAACGTGCTGCCCGGCCTTGATGCCGCCGGCATGGGCCAGGAATTGTGCGCCAGCACCAAGGTCGCCAAGCTGACCTTCACCGGCTCCACCCGCGTCGGCAAGCTGCTGATGAAGCAAGGCGCGGACACGGTAAAGAAGCTTTCTCTGGAGCTTGGCGGCAACGCGCCCTTCATCGTCTTCGACGACGCCGATCTGGATGCGGCGGTCGAGGGCGCGATGCTGGCGAAGTTCCGCAACAACGGCCAGACCTGCGTCTGCGCCAACCGCATCTACGTGCAGGCGGGGGTCTATGACGCCTTCGCCGAAAAGCTGGGCGCGGCGCTGGACAAGCTGGTGCTGGGCGACGGCTTTGCGAAAGGGGTGAACACCGGCCCGCTGATCAACACCGCGGCGCTGGCAAAGGTCGAGGACCACATCGCCGACGCGGTGGCAAAAGGTGCCAACGTGATCAAGGGCGGTGCCCGCTCCGATCTGGGCCGCACCTTCTTCGCGCCGACGCTGCTCACCGGCGTAACGCAGGAGATGAAGGTCGCCCGCGAGGAAACCTTCGGCCCGCTCGCCCCGCTTGTGCGCTTCGAGAGCGAAGAGGAAGCCATCGATTGGGCCAATGACAGCGAGTTCGGCCTCGCCGGCTACTTCTACACCCGTGACCTCGCGCGCGCCTGGCGGGTCGGCGAGGCCCTCGAGACCGGCATGGTGGGGATCAACACCGGGGTGATCTCGACCGAGCTGGCCCCCTTTGGCGGGGTGAAGCAGTCGGGCATGGGCCGCGAAGGCTCGAAATACGGCTGCGACGACTACCTCGAGATCAAGAACCTCTGCTTCGGCGGGTTGAGCTGAGCCGGCAGCCAGAAACGACAAAAGGAGGCCGAAAGGCCTCCTTTTTTTCATTTCGACATTACCCGGAATAGCAATCTTGGCCGGTCGGCCCGCCCTCAGCCGCGCTTCACGCCCGGCAGCGCGCAGAGCATCTCGAAGAGATAGTTCGCCGCGATGACCGCCGTGTTGCCGGCGGGATCATAGGGTGGCGAAACCTCTACGAGATCGCAGCCGACCAGGTTCAGACCGGCGCAGCCACGGATGATCTCGAGGCCCTGGATGGTCGTGAGACCGCCGACCTCGACGGTGCCGGTGCCGGGCGCGAAGGCCGGATCGAGGCTGTCGATGTCGTAGCTGAGGTAGACCGGCGCATCGCCGATCTTGGCTCGGATATCTTCCATCAAGGGAGCGAGCGACTTGTGCCAGCACTCCTCGGCCGGGATCACCGTCCAGCCCTTCTCACGGCCCCAGTCGAAGTCCTCGGGTGCGTAGCCCGAGCCGCGCAGCCCGATCTGGAACACCTTGTCGTTGAGCAGCAGCCCGTCCTCAAAAGCACGCCGGAAGGGGCAGCCATGGGCGACGGTCTCGCCGAACATCTCCTCGTTGGTGTCGGAATGCGCGTCCACATGGATCAGCGCCACCGGGCCGTGCTTTTCCGCCACCGCGCGCAGGATCGGCCAGGTCAGCGTGTGATCGCCACCGAGCGTCAGCGGCGTCGCGCCATGCGCGAGGATGCCCTTGTAATGCTCGGTGATGATGTCGACCGACTTCTTAAGGTCATAGAGGTTGATCGGCACGTCACCGATGTCCGCCACCTGCAGGCTGTCGAAGGGCGCGGCGCGGGTCGCCATGTTGTAGGGGCGGATCATCCGGCTCTCGTCGCGAATCTGGCGCGGGCCAAGGCGGGTGCCGGGACGGTTCGAGGTGCCGATGTCCATCGGGATCCCGACGAAGCAGGCATCGAGCCCTTCGGCCGTGGGCTGCGACGGCAGCCGCATCATGGTTCCCGGGCCGCCGGTACGCGGCATGACGTTTCCACCAAGGGGTTGGTTCAGTTCTGACATTCGAGCCTCGAAATTCCTGTTCTCCGTCAGTCTCCTGCACTGGCATGCTTCGAGGAAATAAGGAAATTCCGAAAATCGTTTCGGGAAAGGCCGAAGTAAATGTACATGGGGCCTCGCCTGGCGGCAGCTCCCTGCCACTCAGGCTGGGGGCAAGCACCCTTCCGCTGGGGAAGGCGCGGAGGGTTCGATTTAAGCATTTGTTATAAATATACTTATTCATAGTGCGCGAGATGCCATGCCGACCACCCCATTCATTCGGATTTTCCCGAAGTGAAATCCGTTCTTTCGTGATGTTTCCGGAAGCGGGCTTGCAGTCTTCTGCCCTGAACTCATCAAAAACGCGAAAACAGGGACCGAGACATGATGAAATCCTCCGCGCTCTCGCGCCGCACGCTTCTCAAGACCGCAAGCGCCCTGCCGCTGGCACTCGCCGCGCCCGCCGTGCTGCGCGCCGGTGGCGAGCCGCTGAAGGTCGGCGTCTACGGCGGCTACTTCCAGGACAGCTTCGACAGCTTCGTCTACCCCGAATTCACCAAGGCCACGGGGATAGAGATCGAAAGCATCGCCGTGCCCACCGGCGAGGCCTGGCTGATCCAGCTACAGCAGGCAGCCCGCGCCAAGCGCGCGCCGGCGGACGTGTCGATGATGGCCACCGTCAGCATCATGCGCGGCATGCGCACCGGCCTCTGGGCCCCGCTCGACGAGGCGGCGATGCCCAACGTCTCGAACATTCTGCCGACGCTGATCAATCGCTACGACGATGGCGGCCTCGCAGCGGTCGGCGCGGTGTCCTGGTACGTGACCGTGGCCACCAACACCGATGTCTTCCCCGAACCGATCGAGAGCTGGGCGGAGCTCTGGGAGCCGAAATACGAGGACAGCCTCGGCCTGCTCGCGCTGGTGTCGAACTCCTACCTGCTGGAAATCACCGCCAAGACCTTCTTCGGCGGCACCGACTACCTGTCGAGCGAAGAGACCATCCGCGAAGTGCTGGCCAAGGTCGCCGAGCTGAAGCCCAACACGCGCCTGTGGTACCGCGACGAGGCGCAGTTCGAGCAGGCGCTGAAGTCGGGCGAGATCCCGATCGGACAATACTACCATGACGTCACCGGCCTTGCCGCCGCCGACGGCTTCCCGGTGCGTTCGAACTTCCCGAAAGAGGGCGGCCTGCGCGAGAGCGGCAACTGGGGCGTGGCGCGCGTGTCGGACAAGATCGACGAGGCGCAAATCTTCATCGACTACATGTCGCAGCCGTCGGTTCAGGCGATGCTGGCGCGCAACCTCGGCACCGCGCCGAACGTCGCACGCGAGAGCATGGATCTCACCGATGAGGAATTCGCCGCCGTGTCCTCTGACATCGAGCCGGTGATCCCGCGCTACGACCTGCACTTCGAACGCACCGACTGGCTGAACCAGATCTGGGCCGAGATGCTCCAGGCCTGATCGCCTCACCAAATTTCAACCAAACAGGAGACGGCCGGGGGCGCTTGCGCCCGGCCGCAGGGAAGACGCACGCATGTCAGGTCTCATCGTCGAAAACGTCGACAAGTTTTACGGGAACGTCCAGGCGCTCGGGGACATCTCGCTCACCGTGGACAACGGCCAGTTCGTCTGTCTGCTTGGCCCCTCGGGCTGCGGCAAGACCAGCCTTCTGCGCATCGTCGCGGGGCTGGAGGATCCCAGCGCCGGGCGGATCGTCCTTGACGGCGCGGACATCACCTCGAAACCTGCGCACAAGCGCGATTTCGGCATGGTGTTCCAGTCGCTTGCGCTCTTCCCGCACCTTAGCGTGGGCGACAATATCGCCTACCCGCTCGCCATCCGCGGCGTGCCCAAGGAGAAGCGCCGCGCCGAGGTCGAGCGGCTGCTCGAGCTGGTGCACCTGCCCGGCAAGGCCGACCGCGCCATCACCCAGCTTTCCGGCGGCCAGCGCCAGCGCGTCGCCATCGCCCGCGCGCTGATCATGCAACCCAAGCTCTTCCTGCTCGACGAGCCGATGTCGGCGCTCGACGCCAAGCTGCGCGAGACCATGCAGGTCGAGGTGAAGCGCCTGCAGCGCAGCCTTGGCGTGACCTCGCTGCTGGTGACGCACGACCAGCGCGAGGCGATGACCACCGCCGATCTCGTGGTGGTGATGTCCGAGGGCAAGATCCAGCAGGTCGCCCCGCCGATCGAGATCTACCGCAACCCCGCCAATGCCTTCGTCGCGGATTTCATCGGTATCACCAACCTCATCCAGGGCCGCATCGACGGCGGCCGCTTCGAGGGGCCGGGCGGCGCGCTGACCCTGCCGGGGGCGAAACCCGGCAATGCCACCCTGTCGATCCGCCCCGAGGACATCGCGCTGGCCCCGCAGGCCGGACCCGATACCCTGACCGGCACGGTGACCTTCGTGCGTCACCTCGGCGCCACCACCGAGATCAGCGTCGACACCGGCAACGCCGATGAAAAGGACCTGACCGTCAGCCTGCCGGGCCGCACCCATTGCCCGCTCGAGGTCGGTGACACGGCGCATCTGTCGGTCGATCCCGCGGCTGTGGTCGTTCTGGGCTGAGCCATGATCCAGTCCCGTCCCCGCACCCCGCTGGGCTACCTGCCCATCCTGCTGCCGGCCTTCGCGCTCATCGCCTTCTACATCGTGCCATTCGGCTCGATGGTCGGCATGTCCTTCTTCCACAATCTCGGCGGCGGTGCCTACGAGGAGGTCTTCACGCTCGAGAACTACGCGCGGCTGGTCTCGCCCTTCTTCCTCAGCGTGCTCGGCACCTCCTTCGAGGTCGCCTTCCTCGTCGCGCTCTTCGCCATCGTGATCGGCTTTCCCTTCACCTACCTGCTGGTCAACGCGCGCCGCGGCACGCAGGTGTTCTGGCTGATCGTCATGCTCTCGGTGCTGTCGCTGTCGGAGGCGATCATCGGTTTCGCCTGGTCGACGCTGCTGTCGCGCACCGCCGGGATCGGCGTTCTGTTCGAAGCGCTCGGCCTGACCGAGAAAGCGCAGAGCTACGCCCCCTCGCTCGGCGCGGTGCTGGCCGGTGTCACCTACATCGCCATGCCCTACGCCGTGCTGCTGCTCTACCCGATCCTGAGCCGCATCGAGCCCGACATCGAGCAGGCCTCGCGCACCTTGGGCGCCTCGCCGCTGCGGGCCTTTTTCAACGTGATCGTGCCGATGCACCGCACGCCCATCGTCGTCAGCTTCGTGATGATCTTCGTCTTCACGCTGGGCTCCTACCTGCTGCCGCAGATCCTCGGGCGGCCGACCAACTGGACGCTCTCGGTGGTGATCTCGGACCAGGCGCTGTTGCAGTCCAACATGCCCTTCGCCGCGGCGCTGTCGATCTTCCTGATGACCGTGACCATCCTGCTGGTGCTGCTGGTCACCCTGATCAACCGGAAAGGCGCCAAGGCATGAAACTCGGCAAGATCCTCTCCACCCTCTTCTTCTGGATCGTCGGCATCGTCACCATCGCCCCCTTCGTGGTGATCGCCGGGGTCTCGGTCAACGAGCGCAAGTCGCTGACCTTCCCGCCCGAGGGGTTCAATCTCGGCTGGTACGGCGATCTCTTCCTCGACGCCGAATGGCGCGAGCCGCTGATGACCTCGCTGACCATCGCGATCTGCGCCTCTCTGCTGGCGGTGCTGATCGCCTTCCCGGTGGCCTGGTTCAACTGGCGCTACCGCACCGGCTTCGGCAAGCTGGTGGCAGGCCTCGGCGCCATGCCCTTCCTGCTGCCGCCGGTGATCACCGCGATGGGCTTCCTGACCTTCTTCATCATCCTCGGCTACTACGGCGAGTTCTGGACCGTGGTCGTGGCGCATGCGATCTTTCTCGTCACCCTGCCGCTGGTCTCGCTCTCGCTCGGCTTCGAGGACATCGACACAAGCCTCGTCGAAGCCTCGCGCTCGATGGGCGCCTCTGAGACGACCGTGCTGCGCACCGTGGTGCTGCCGATGATCCGCCCCTACGTGATCTCCGGCTTCTGCTTCGTCTTCGTGATCTCGCTCAACGAGTACATCATCGCGGTAATGACCGTGGGCGCGGTGTTTGAAACCCTGCCGATGAAGATCTTCAACGCCCTGCGCTACGGCTACACGCCGGTCATGGCCGCCGCCTCGGTGGTGTTCGTGGCCAGCACCGTGCTGATCTTCTCCCTCGTCGCGGCCTTCAGCGACCTGCCGAAACTGCTTGGAGCCAGAAGCAAATGACCCTGACCCAAAAGGCACTCGCCCACGCCACGCTCTACCCGCTGTGGCTCGACAACCCCGCCGCGCCGGAAACCTGCCCGCATCTCGTGGGCGCGCGCGAAGCCGACCTCTTGATCGTCGGCGGCGGCTTCACCGGCCTCTGGGCGGCGATCATCGCCAAGCAGCGGGACCCGCAGCGCGAGGTGGTGATCATCGAGGCCGGCAAGGTGGCGCATGGCGCCTCGGGCCGCCCCGGCGGCATCGTCTCGACCTCGGTCATGCACGGGCTGGTCAACGCCGAGCGGGTGTTCCCCAAGGACATCGAGATGCTGGAAAAACTCGGCATCGACAACCTCGACAGCTGGCGCGAGACCATCGAGAGCTTCGGCATCGACGCCGACCTCGAGTGGGGCGGCGAGATGACCGTCGCCGTGCGCAAGGACGACCTGCCCGAGCTGCGCCGCGAGCACCAGTTGCACATGGGTCACGGCCATGACGTCGCTTGGCTCGACAAGGCGCAGGTGCAGGCCGAGGTCGCCTCGCCGCTCTTTGAGGCGGGCATCTGGTCGAAGGAGCGCACCGGCACCGTGCAGCCCGCCAAACTGGCCTGGGGCCTCAAGGCCGCCGCGCTGTCGCTGGGCGTCACGATCTACGAGCACACGCCGATGGAAGAGGTCGAGGACCTCGGCTCGAAGCTGCGCATCCGCACCCATGACGGGGTGATCACCGCGCCGAAGGTGCTCTTTGCCACCAACGCCTGGTGCGCCGGGCACAAGAAGATCAAGAACTACGTCGTCGCCATGCGCGACCGGGTGATCGCCACCGAGCCGCTCAGCGACGAACAGCTTTCGCGCATCGGCTGGACCCACCGGCAGGGCATCTACGACACCCGTACGCAGCTCAACTACATGCGTCTCACGAAGGACAACCGCATCGTCTACGGCGGACGCATCGGCTACTACTACGGCGACAAGACCGACCCCGAGGGCGATCGCAAGATCGAGGTCTACGACCGGCTCGCCGGTTACTTCTTCAAGACTTTCCCGCAGCTCGAGGACGTGAAGTTCTCGCACGCCTGGTCCGGCCCGATCGACCTGACCACCCGGCTCGCGGTGCACTTCCAGCCCTATTACGGCGGCAAGGGCGTCTACGCGGGCGGCTACTCAGGCTTCGGCGTCACCGCCTCGCGTTTCGGCGCGCGGCTGGGGATCGAGATGCTGGATGACACCGGCGTGCCCGAGCTGGACCTCGGCCTTGCCAACTCCCTGCCCCGCCCGATCCCGCGCGAGCCGTTCCGCTGGCCGGGCGCCGCGATCACCATGCGCGCCCTCGACGAGGTGGACGACAAGGGCGGCTGGCGCCGCGCCTGGGTGAAGATGGTGCATGCAATGGGTTTCCCGCTGTGAGCGTTGCCGAGATGATCGAGACCCGCACCGATGCCGTCTTCCTCAACGGCCGGTTCCACCCCGGCAAGGGCGCACCGCGCGAGGCGGTAAACCCGGCGACGGGCGAGGCTTTCGCCCGCTTCGCCACCGCGACGCCCGACGATGTGACAACCGCTGCCGAGAGCGCCGAAAGAGCCTTCGGTACGTGGCGCCGCCTGCCTGTTTCCGAGCGCGCGCGCTTCCTGCGCGGCTTCGCCTCGGGGCTGGAGGCGCGGCAGGAGGCGCTCATCGCTCTCCAGATGCGCAACAACGGCAAACCGCGCATGGAGGCCGAGATCGACCTCGGCGATGCCGTCGCCTGCTTCCGCTACTACGCCGACCTGGTCGAGGGCGGCGCCCTCGACCGGGGCCGCGTGGTGCTGCCCGATGACGGCTTCAGCGGGCGGCAGGTGCTCGAACCCTATGGCCCCGCCGCGCTGATCGTGCCGTGGAACTTCCCGCTGGTCACCACCGCCTGGAAACTCGCCCCGGCACTGGCCGCGGGCTGCACCGCGCTGCTGAAACCGTCCGAGTTCACCACGCTCGCCGAACTCGCCTACGGCGAGATCGCGCAGGAGATCGGCCTGCCCGAGGGCGTGCTGTCGATCCTGCCCGGCGAAGGTGCCATCGGTGCCGCGATGCTGGACGCGCCGCAGATCCGCAAGGTCTCGTTCACCGGCTCCAACGCCACCGGCACCCGGATCATGGGTGCAGCGGCGAAGCGCCTGCTGCCGGTCTCGCTGGAACTGGGCGGCAAGTCTCCCATCGTCGTCCTGTCGGATGCCGACATCGACGCGGCGGCAGAACTGGTCTGCGGCGGGGTCTTCTTCAACGCGGGGCAAATCTGCTCGGCCACCTCACGGCTGATCGTCGACGAGGCCGTGGCCGACGATCTCATCGCCGCCCTGCGCACGCGCATCCGCAAGATGGCCGTCGGCGATCCGCGCGGCGCAATTGACATGGGCCCGCTCACCACCATGGCGCAGCGCGACAAGGTGCTGGGCTACCTGCTCACCGCGCGCTCCGAGGGGCTCGACTGCCTCTGCGGCGGGACCGGTGCGATGGGCCCGGGCTTCTTCATCGAGCCCACGGTCTATCTCGACGTGCCCGAGACCAGCGCGCTGTGGCGCGAGGAGATCTTCGGCCCGGTACTTTCGGTCCGCCGCGTCAAGGGCGACGAGGCCGCCATCGCGCTCGCCAATGCCACCGATTACGGGCTGGCGGCGACCGTGGTGGGCGGCGATCCGGTCCGTGCCAATGCCGTGGCGGACCGCATCGACGCGGGCCACGTCTGGGTGAACACCATGCAGATCATCTTCCCCGAGACTTCCTGGGGCGGCTTCAAGGCCAGCGGCATAGGCCGCGAGCTCGGTTTCGGCGGGCTGCAGGGCTACGCCGCGCTCAAGCACATCACCACCCCGGCGTAAGCCGGACCTCAAAGGACCACCGCTATGACCAAACTCATCCGCCTTGTCCCCGAGGGCAGCAAGGGCCTCGAGCCCTGCGCCGTTGTGCCCGCCGAAGCACTGCTGCCCGGCTCGGCCCAACCCGTCGAGCGCGGCGCCATTGAACTGTCGGACGGCGAGACGACCGGCGGCATCTGGGAAGCCACGCCCTACGCCGAGAGCTTCGACAACTACCCGTTCCACGAGATGGCCCATGTGATCTCGGGCCGCGTCGTCATCACCCCCGCGGGCGGCGAGGCGCAGAGCTTCGGCCCGGGCGACACCTACCTGATGGAGAAGGGCTTCACCGGCACCTTCGAAGTCACCGAGACGCTGCGCAAGTTCTACTTCGTCGCCGCCTGATCGCGACGCCAAAGACCGGAGGAGAGACTTCATGACCCCGACAGCCGACACCATCCTGTTCAACGCCGCCCTGATCACCATGGACCCCGCGCGTCCCAGCGCGACGGCTCTGGCGATCGAGGGCGGAAAGATCGTGTCCGTCGGGACGGATGATGAGGTCCTGGCCCTGAAGGGCCCCTCCACCAAGCTGATAGACGCCAAGGGCCGTACGGTGATGCCCGGCCTCAACGAGAGCCACATCCACCTTTTCGTCGGCGCGGTGGAGCTCTCGCAGCTCTCGCTCTTCGAGCAGTCCGGCTTCGAGACCATCAAGGGGCTGATCCACACCTATGCCGCCGAGAAACCGGACCTGCCCATCGTGCTCTGCGGCAGTGCCGATTACACAATCCTCGGCGAAGGTCGCAGCCTCGACCGCCATGTCCTCGATGAAATCCTGCCGGATCGCCCGCTGGCCCTCATGTCCCCCGACCACCACACGGTCTGGGCCAACACCGCCGCGCTCGACAAGGCCGGGCTGCTGCACGGGCGCGCGCTCTCGGCGGGCAACGCGGTGGTCATGGGCGACGACGGTCTCGCCACCGGCGAGTTGCAGGAGGCCGAGGCCTTTGGCCCGATCTACGAGCTGACCGCCAGCGGCGGGCGCGACAAGCTGGGCATGGTCTCGGGCCTCGACCCTGCGACCCCGCCCTCGCCCGAAGAACGCGCCGCCGACAAAGACGTGCTGGAGCGCGGGCTGCGGCACCTCGCCTCCTACGGCATCACCAGTTTCCAGAACATGGACGGCAACCGCTACACGCTCGAGCTGCTGGCCGAGCTTGAGCGCGAAGGCCGCCTGCTCTGCCGGGGCCGGGTCCCTGCCCGATACATCTCGGGCCGCGTCGAGGAGGCGCTCGACCGGGCCGAGGAGATGCGCGATGCCTGCGACACGCCCATGCTGACCTCCGGCGCGGTGAAGTTCTTCATCGACGGCGTGCTCGACAGCTACACCGCGGTGATGAGCGCGCCCTACGAGGGCCGCCCCGACTGGTCCGGCGCGCCGCGCTTCGAGCCCGAGTTCTTCAAGTCCGTCTGCGCGCAGGCCGACGCCCGGGGCCTGCAGATCGCCGTGCATTCCATCGGCGACCGCGCGACGCAGATCGTGCTCGATGCCTTCGCCGAGGCCCGCGCGCAGAACGGCGCGCGCGACAGCCGCCACCGCATCGAACACCTCGAGGTGGTGCGCGAGGAGGATTTCGCCCGGTTGAAGGAGCTCGGCGTCACCGCCTCGATGCAGCCGCCGCACCCGCCGGGGCAATGCGGCCTGCCCTTCGAGCCGACGATCACCCGTATCGGCAAGGCGAACTGGCCCCGGGCCTATGCCTGGCGGCGCATGCGCGACGAGGGCATTCCGCTGATCCTCTCGTCGGACTGGCCGGTGTCCTCGGTCGATCCCTGGGCCTCGATCCACTCGGCGATGACCCGGCAGCCCTGGCACGAAAGCCAGCCCGACAACCGCCAGACGCTGGATGAGGCTCTTCAGGCCTACACGACCACTGCCGCCTACGCCGAGTTCGCCGAAGGCAGCAAGGGCATGCTGCGCGAAGGGTACTTGGCCGACGTGGTGCTGCTCGACCGCGACCTGTCCGCGACCGCGGCTGAAGAGATGGCCGAAGTCCGCGCCCTGCTGACCGTCTGCGACGGGCGGATCACCCACGAGGACGCGGCGCTCTGACCGCTACGACGGGCCGGGAGTGCCGGCCCGTCACCCCTTGGCCTTTCCAGTCGAAAGCGCCAAAATCGCCCGACCCAATCCAAGGCCGGATCCATGGTGAAACGCGAGACCCCGAATGCCGCGCTCGGGCGGCGCGTCAACTTCTCCGTCGAGAGCATCGACATCCGGCTGATCCGGATCTTCATGACCGTGGTCGAAGCCGGCGGCATGACCGCCGCGCAAGGTGAGCTGAACCTTGCCCTCTCGACCGTCTCCGAGAAGATCTCCTCGCTGGAAAAGCGCTTCGGCGTGCGGCTCTGCCGCCGAGGCCGCACCGGCTTTGCCCTCACCGAGGCGGGCGAGCAGTTCTACCAGGAATGCGAGCGCCTTGTCTCGGCGCTCGACCAATTCGGCCAGCGCACCATGGCGCTCGGCTCTCGCATGCCGCGCAACTTCACGCTCGGGCTGGTGGACAACATGATCTCCTACCCCAACAACGGCGTCTCGGGGGCGATCGCCGATTTCGCCGACCGCGCGCCCGAGGTGCATCTCAAGCTGGTCACGCTGAACCCCTCGGAGTTGCTGAGCGAGGTGCTCGCGCGCCGCGTCGACATGGTGGTGGGCAGCTTTCCGAAGGTGGCGCTGGGGCTCGACTACATCGACCTCTACGACGAGCAGCACAACTTCTATTGCGCCGAAGGGCATCCGCTTTTCGACGTGTCCGACGCCGAGATCGGCATCGAGACCATCCGCGATCACCGTATCATCTCGCGCGGCTACTGGGGCTCGCGCGACACCCGCATCTTCGCAATCAGCGCACCACATGCCACGGTGGTCGACATGGAGGCCGAGGCTCATCTGATCCTCTCGGCGCGCTACCTCGGCTACCTGCCCGACCATATGGCGGAAAACCTGTCGCACACCGTGCGGCTGCGGGCGATCCGGCCCGACCTCTTTTCCTACAAGGCGCGCTTCCAGATCGCCCTGCGCCCGAACTGGGAGCGCCACCCGGCCACCAAGCTGATGGTCGAGCGGCTGCGCGCAAGACTGGCGGCCTGACGCGACGGCTCTAGCCCGCGCTCACCTCGACGGTGATCAGCTGCGCCGCATGCGGTGCCAGTATGGTGAACTCTGCGTCCTCCCGCAGAACCGCGACGTCATGTCGTTCAAGGCCGATCTCCGGCAGGTCCGCGAGGGCAAAGACCAGCGCGGTCACGCCGTTTCCGCTCCCGGCCCGTGGCGCGCCTCGGAAGACCCCTGTCCGGTAAGGCGCGCGCACCATGACGTTGAGATCCAGAAGCTCCGGTCCCAGCAGCTCGCAGTCGCAGGCAACCTCACCACTGAAGGCGAAGGGCGGATCCAGCGGACCCAGCTCCTGCTGCGTGCCATCGGGAAAGCCCAGCACCATCGGACCGCCCTCGATCACCGTCAGGTTGCGCTGCACGCCGGGAAAGCTCGAGAACGGCCCCGACTGTGCAACCTTGGCGGTGCTGATGCGCCAATCGAAGGCGTCGAAACCGGCGCCCTCCGGCACGCAGAGGATTTCCGCCGTCTCGCCGCCGCCGTTCTTCCACGGCGCAAAGCGGCGACCCGCCCGGCGATAGACCTGCGCAAAAAGACTCATGATTGGATCTTCCGCAGAACCTCGGCAAAGCGCGGCGCAATTTCCTCGTCGAGCGCGTGGCGACCATTCTCGATCACCGTCTTGCCGCGCACCGTCACATCGCGGATGGCGGTGTCGCCCATGGCGAAGATCCAGCGGTCGATCAGCGCGTCGTCGCCCGCCGTGGCCAGGAAGGGGTTTTCCGCGTCCAGCGCCAGCCAGCTTGCCGGGGCTCCGACCTGAATCCCCGCCTTGGCGATGCCCGCGGCCTGATGTCCCCCCTCCAGCGCCCCATCGAGCAGCCGGCGACCCGTCGAGCTGCCCTGGCCCGCTGCAAGACAGTTGCGCGCTCGGTCGCGCAGGCGCTGGCTGTATTCGAGCAGGCGCAGTTCCTCGGCCACCGAGGTCGCCACGTGGCTGTCGGTGCCGACGCCGAAGCGCCCGCCTTGCGCGAGGAAGTCACGCGCCTCGAAGATGCCGTCGCCGAGATTGGCCTCGGTCGCCGGGCAGAGGCCCGCCACCGCACCGCTCTGCGCCATGCGGGAGACCTCGGTCGCGGTCAGGTGGGTCGCGTGAATGAGGCACCAGCGCGCGTCCACCGGCATCTCGTCCAGCAGCCATTCGACCGGACGACGGCCCGACCAGGCGATCGAGGCCTCGACCTCGCGCATCTGCTCGGCGACGTGGATATGGATCGGCGCCTCCTGCGGCAGCTCGGCGAGCACGGCGCGCATCTGCTCGGGCGTCGCGGCACGCAGCGAATGGATGGCGCAGCCTGCGAGCTGCCCGTCCTCGGCGGCGCGGGCGCGCACCGTCTCCATCAGCCGCAGGTAGCCATCGACGTCGTGCAAGAAGGGCCTCTGGCCCGCCACCGGCGGCACGCCGCCAAAATCTGACTGCGCATAGAACACCGGCAGGTGGGTCAGGCCGATCCCGCTCTGCCGCGCCGCCTCGAACTGCCGCAGCGAGGTCTCCGCAGGGTTGGCATAGGGTGCGCCGGTGCCACTGTGGTGCTGGTAGTGGAACTCCACCAGGTGTCCGAAGCCGCCCTTCAGCAGCTCGATCTGCAGGTAGAGCGCGACGGTCTCGATGTCGTCTGGGGTCATGCTGCCGACACAGCGGTACATGCGGTCGCGCCAGGTCCAGAAGCTGTCGGCACTGGGTCCCGCCACCTCGGCCAGTCCCGCCATGGCCCGCTGGAATGCGTGCGAGTGCAGGTTGGTCAGCGCGGGCACCATGATCTCGACCAGCGGCATCCCGGGTGCACGGGCCGCGCCCGGCTGCACGCCGGTGATCGTGCCGTCCGGACCGACGCCGATCACCACGTCACGCGCCCATCCGGTGGGCAGCAGCGCCGTTTCGGCAAAAACCTGTTGAGTCATGATCCCTCGCGCGTTTTGTATAGACTTAATATGCCTGCATCCGGGGGCCGCTGGCAAGCCCGCTTGGTGACCGGTAAGGGCAGCTTGTGACGCCTTCGAAGCCACTCAGGCGGCGCGCCGGAGAGACGTTAGGTCACATCCACCCGGAAGTTGACCGGGGTTCATTTCTTGGGCCGCCTTCTTTATATGCGCACGGACCCGTCCGGCCCCGACAAAGTCGCGGCCCAGAGCGCAGGCGAAAGCTCCCCATGAAACCTGGGACGAGCCGTAGCCCGCCAGACGTCTCATGGCCCATAGCGGCCGCTTGTCTTGACCAGTTCGGGTGCACGCCGGAAGGCAGCACCGGGTGCCAATCTGAAAAATGAGCAATGAAAGAGGTCGCAATGACGCAGACCGGACAACACCGGGTGATCCGGGATTCCGTGATCGTGGGGCTGGCGATGTTCGCCGTCTTCTTCGGCGCGGGCAACCTGATCTTCCCGCCGCAGATCGGCTTCCTTGCAGGAACCGGTTGGAACGCGGCACTGCTCGGCCTGCTGATCACCGGCATGCTGCTGCCGGTGCTTTCGGTGGTTGCGCTGGGACTGCGCGGCGGCACGGTCGAGCGGCTCTGCGCCCCGATCGCGCCCTGGTTCGGCTCGGCGCTGCTGGGGGTCACCATGCTCGGTCTGGCCTGGCTGATCGCCGTGCCGCGCACCGCCAGCGTCGCCTTCGAGACCGGCTTTCGCACCCTCGCCCCGGCGCTCGACCCCGAGGTCGGCATCTGGCTCTTCGTGCCGCTGTTCTTCGTGGTCTCGACCTATTCCGCGCTCGACCGCTCGCGGGTCATCGACCGCATCGGTCGGGTGCTGACGCCGCTGCTGCTGGGCCTGCTTGGGATCATCGTGATCTGGTCTATCGTCGCGCCGCTCGGGGTGCCCGCCGACACCGGCGCGGCCGCGCCCTTCCGCCTTGGGCTGCTGACCGGCTACCAGACCGGCGATGTCTTTGGCGGCATCATGTTCGGCATCATCTTCATCGAGGCGTTCCGGGACCGAGGCTACACCCCCGGCCCGCGCTATACCGCGGCGCTCTGGGGCATGGCGCTGGTGACCTTTCTCGGCCTGTTCTTCGTCTACGGCGGGCTGGAGTTCCTCGGCGCCACCGGCAGCGGTGTGCTCAGTTCGGATGTTCCGCAGGCCGGGTTGCTGACCGCGCTGGTCGGCAAGCTGGCGGGCGGCATCGGGGCGAACACGCTGGCGGTGGCGGTGCTGCTGGCCTGCCTGACCACGGCGGTCGGCGCGACTGCGGTGCTGGGCGAATACATCCAGAAATGGACGCGCGGCCGGGTGAGCTACCGTGCCGGTGTGCTTGCGGTCTCGCTCACCTCGCTGGTGCAGGCCTTCGGCGGCGTTGATTACATCGTGGCGCTGGCCGAGCCGATCTTCCTGCTGCTCTACCCGGTGGGCATTGCCATCGTGATCCTCGGGCTGCTGCCGCGCCGCTGGCTGAACGATGGGGTCTGGAAGGGCGCGACACTCGTGGCGATCCTGATGGGCGTCTACGATCTGGCTGCAAGCCTCGCGGGCAAGTTCGGCGTTGCGCTGCCCGCCTCGCTGCAGGCGATGCACGACGCGATCCCCCTCGCCTCCGCGGGTTTCGCCTGGCTGGTTCCGGCAGTGCTTGGCGGGCTGATCGGCGGGATGGTCTGGAAACTCTCGGGACAGCCCGACAGGTGCCGCACCGAGACCGACCCGCTGCCCGCGCAATAGCGACGTACCGCCGCCGCGGGGGCCCCGCCCTTGCCGGCCCGACAGGGATCGTCCACGCGCACATGAACTTTTTGCGCCGCCTCGGACCCGCCCCGAAGCGGGCCGCCCGGCGTCTCTGCGTCGCCTGGAATCCCGCCCGGCAGCGCAACTGTCGTTCACAACCGGCACGGCCTTCCGCGGAGCCACGGCTGCAAAACTGCAAACAACTTTAAGATATTTTGAGAACTACACTTTCGCCTAGTCGCCAAGGCGACATTCAGTGCTATCCTCCCCGCTTATCCTCTTGCTGGAAGGCGCGCATGCTTCGTCAACAGAGCCCGACCTATGGGCCCATGGATTTTCTTGCCGGTGACGGCGAGATGGCCACCCTGATCCGCGAAAGGGATTGGAGCGCGCACCCCTTCGGACCCTCCGACGACTGGCCGCAATCGCTGCGTTCGGCGCTGGCCATCTGCCTGAACTCGGCCTTCCCGACGGCGATCTACTGGGGATCGGACCTGCGCCTGCTCTACAACGACGCCTGGGCGCCTATTCCCGGCCCGCGCCATCCGGCGGCGCTCGGAGCGCCCGCCAAGGAGGTCTGGAGCGACATCTGGTCGATCATCGAGCCGCAGTTCTCCGAGGTGATCCGTAGCGGCAAGGGCCTGTTCCTGCAGGACCACATGCTGCCGATGCAGCGCTATGGCTTCGAGGAGGAAACCTACTGGAGCTACAGCTTCACCCCGCTGCGCGGCGAGCAGGGCAACATCGTCGGCGTCTGGAACACCGGCAGCGAGACCACCGGCAACGTCATCCAGCGCCGCAACGCCGAGTTCCTGGTCAAGTTGAACGAGGCACTGCGCGGTGCGGGGTCGGCGCAGGATGGCCTGCGCATCGCGATCGAGCGGCTTGGCGTGCATCTGTCCGCCGCCGGGGCCGGACTTGCAGTTCCGGCCGGGCCGGGCGTGCCGTTCACCGGTCACAGCGAATGGCGTGCACCACAGGCACCGGCGCTCTCCGCGCAGGACCTGCCGTGGATCAGCGCCGAGGCGGAGGCAATGCTGCGCGACGGCAAGGACCTGTTCCTGACCCGCCGCGCCACCGACCTCGACCCGCAGAGCCGCGCCTACCTTGAGGCCCGGCGCATCTCGAACGCGATCTTCGTGCCCTGGATCGAGGGCGGACGGCTGGAGCATGCCTTCTACCTGCACTGGTGCCGACCCCGCGCCCAAAGCATGCTCGACATGTCGCTGGTGGAGCGGGTGCTCGACCTCGTCATGGGATGGATGGCCCGAGAGAAAACCCACGCCCGCGAAGCGGTGATGGCGCAGGAGATCGACCACCGCGCCCGCAACATGCTGGCGATCCTGCGCTCGACCTCGCGGCTGATCAAGGCCGACACGGTCGCCGAGTTCCGCGAGAAGCTCGACGAGCGGATCACCTCGCTGTCACGCACCCATGGCTTGCTGTCGCGCAAGAAATGGGTGGATGTGACCTTTCGCGAGGTGATCGACGAAGAGTTTTCCCCCTACGGCGGCAGCATTCAGGAAAGGGTCACCCTGGAGGGCCCCTGCATCCGGCTCGAGCCCAACGACGCGCAGATGGCCGCCATGCTGATGCACGAGCTGACCACCAACGCGGTGAAGCACGGCGCGCTGCGCGAGAGCGAAGGCGCGCTGCGCCTGCACTGGAGCCTGTCGCCCGACGGCGCGCTTTCGCTCCTCTGGGACGAAAGCTTCCCCGCAGGCGGACGCCCGGATATCCCGGAGGCCGGCCACGGCTTTGGCACGCAACTGCTGGCGCGGATCACGCAGGACCATTTCGGCGGCAGCATAGAGCGTGATATCGGCGCCAATCACCTGCGCTACCGCATCGTCCTGCGCCGCGGCGATTGGGCAACGCAATCGGGCGCGCACCCTGAGACCCCGGCACATCCTGCCGAGGAAACCGAGCGCCGCTCGGTGATGATCGTCGAGGACGAGCCGATCATCGCGCTCGATCTTGTGGGCATGATGGAGCATGCCGGCTACGCGATCTTCGGCCAGTTCGGCTCGGTCTCGGCGGCGCTCGCCGGCACCGAAGCGGCCCTGCCCGATCTCGCGCTTCTCGACGAGAACCTCGGCGGCGAGAAATCCACGCGCCTGCTCGACCACCTGCTCGCCAAGGGCGTGCCGGTGGTGATCATCTCGGGCTACGATGGCGAGGTGCGCACCGGCGTGCCGCGACTGTCGAAACCGATCTCCGAGGCCGAACTGCTGAGCACGCTCGAAAACCTCTGAGGGCCGCCCGGCAGCCGCGTCAGCCCTTCGGTTTGCGCGGCTTGACCGTGCCCGCCTTCTCGGCGAGGTCGCGAGCGATCGCGAAGGCCCCCTTGATCTTGTCGGCGTCGCTGCTCCAGTCACGGCGAATGACGATCTTGTTGTCCTTGATCTTCGCCAACCCGTTCTGGTCCTGGATGAATTGCACCAGCCCCTCGGGCTTGGCGAATTTATCGTTGTGGAACTGCACCGTCGCGCCCTTCGGCCCGCCGTCGAGCTTGGCGATCCCGGCGCGCTTGCACATGGCCTTGATCCGCACCACCAGCATCAACGTGTTGACCTCCTTCGGCAACTTGCCGAAGCGGTCAATCAGCTCGGCGGCGAAGCCCTCGAGCTCGACCTTGGTGGTCAGATCCGAGAGCCTGCGATAGAGGCCGAGACGCACGTCGAGGTCGGGCACGTAGTCCTCGGGGATCAGCACCGGCACACCAAGGTTGATTTGCGGCGCCCATTGGCCGTCGTCGTCGGTCAGCCCTTCCAGCTCGCCCGACTTGATCTTGGCGATCGCCTCCTCGAGCATCGACTGATAAAGTTCGTAGCCCACGTCGCGCATCTGGCCGGACTGTTCCTCGCCCAGCAGGTTGCCGGCGCCGCGAATGTCGAGGTCCTGCGAGGCCAGCGTGAAGCCCGCCCCCAGCGTGTCGAGCGAACCCAGCACCCGCAACCGCTTCTCGGCGGTGTCGGTCAGCTTGGTGCGCGGCTTGGTGGTGAGATAGGCGTAGGCGCGGGTTTTCGAACGCCCGACCCTGCCGCGGATCTGGTAGAGCTGGGCAAGGCCGAACATGTCGGCACGATGCACGATCATCGTGTTGGCGGTGGGGATGTCGAGGCCGGACTCGACGATGGTGGTCGCCAGCAGCACGTCGTACTTGCCGTCGTAGAAGGCGTTCATCCGGTCGTCGAGCTCGCCCGCCGCCATCTGGCCATGCGCCACCACGAAGGAGACCTCGGGCACCTGCTCGCGCAGGAACTGCTCGATCTCGGGCAGGTCCGACAGGCGCGGCACCACATAGAAGCTCTGGCCGCCGCGGTAGTGCTCGCGCAAGAGCGCCTCGCGGACGGTGATCGCGTCGAACTCCGAAACGTAAGTACGGATCGACAGGCGGTCCACGGGGGGCGTGCCGATGATCGACAGGTCCCGCACGCCGGACAGCGACAATTGCAGGGTCCGCGGGATCGGCGTCGCGGTCAGCGTCAGCACGTGGATGTCCGAGCGCAGCTGCTTCAGCCGTTCCTTGTGCCCCACCCCGAAGTGCTGCTCCTCGTCGATGATCAATAGGCCAAGGTTGTTGAAGCGTATGCCCTTGGCGAGCAGCGCATGGGTGCCGACGGCGATGTCCACCGTGCCCTTGGAGATGCCGTCGCGGGTCTTGGCGGCATCGCCCGAGGAGACGAAGCGCGACAGCGGCGCGACGTTCAGCGGGAAGCCGCGGAACCGCTCGGCGAAGCTCTTGTAGTGCTGGCGGGCGAGCAGCGTGGTCGGGGCGATCACTGCCACCTGCACCCCGGACATGGCGGCGACGAAGGCGGCACGCATCGCCACCTCGGTCTTGCCGAAGCCGACGTCGCCGCAGATCAGCCGGTCCATCGGCTGGCCGCTGGTCATGTCGCCGAGCACGTCCTCGATGGCGCTGAGCTGGTCGTCGGTCTCGGTGTAGGGGAAGCGTGCGCAGAAACTCTCCCAGGCCCCCGGCGGCGGGTCGATGATCGGCGCCTTGCGCAGCGCGCGCTCGGCCGCGACGCGGATGAGCTTGTCCGCCATCTCGCGGATGCGCTCCTTGAGCCGTGCCTTCTTGGCCTGCCAAGCACCGCCGCCGAGCTTGTCGAGCAGCCCCTCGTCATGGCCGTAGCGCGACAGCAGCTCGATGTTCTCCACCGGCAGGTAGAGCCGCGCGCTCTCGGCATATTCCAACAGCAGGCATTCATGCGCCGCGCCAGCGGCGGTGATCACCTCAAGCCCCTGGTAGCGGCCGATGCCGAAATCCACGTGCACCACCAGATCACCCGGCGAGAGCGACTGCGCCTCGGTGAGGAAATTCTCAGCCTTGCGGCGCTTCTTCGGGGCGCGGATCAGCCGGTCGCCCAGCACGTCCTGCTCGGAGATCACGGTGATCTTCTGCCCGGACTTCGGATCGCCCCATGGCGCGACAAAACCCTGCTCCAGCCCCCAGACCGCCAGATGCAGCCCACGCTTGCCGATGCGCGTGCCGTCCATGACCGGGATCGCCTCGGCCAGCCCCTCGTCCTCAATGAGGCCGGTGAGGCGCTCGCGCGCACCCTCCGACCAGGAGGCGATCAGCACCGGCCCCTCGGCCATCTGCTTCTTCACGTGGTCGGCAAGCGCGGCGAAGAGGCTGATGTTCTCCTGCTGGCGCTCCGGCGCGAAGCTGCGCCCGATGCGTCCGCCCGCGTCCACCACGCCCGGCCCGCTGGCCTGCGGCAACGGCGAGAACTGCACGACGCGGCGGGTGCCCACGGCCTCGTCCCAATGCGTCTCGTCGAGATACAGCAGCTTCGGCGGCACCGGTTTGTAGACCGAGTCGAGCCGTCCCTTCTGGGTCATCGCGTGGCGGCGGGTCTGGTACTGGTCCTCGATGCTCTCCCAGCGGGCGATCCGCGCCGGGGTGATCTGGTCGTCCAGCAGCACCGGCGCGCCGGGCATGTAGTCGAAGAGCGTCTCGAGCTTCTCGTGGAAGAACGGCAGCCAGTGCTCCATGCCCTGCGTCTTGCGGCCCGCGCTGACCGCCTCGTAGAGCGGATCGTCCGAGCCCGCCGTGCCGAACTCGATGCGGTAATTCTGCCGGAAGCGGGTGATCGCCGCCTCGTCTAGGATCACCTCCGAGACCGGGGCCAGTTCGACCACCTCGAGCTTTTCCGTGGTGCGCTGCGACACCGCATCGAAGCGCCGCGCCCCGTCGAGCACGTCGCCGAAGAGGTCGAGCCGCACCGGCCCGCCCTCGCCCGGCGGGAAGATGTCGATGATGCCGCCGCGGATCGCGTAGTCGCCGGGCTCGTGTACGGTGGGGGCGTTGGAAAAGCCCATGCGCACGAGGAAATTGCGCAACGCCGCCTCGTCAACCCGATCGCCGACACGCGCGGCAAAGGCCGCCTCGCGCAGCACCTCGCGCGCGGGGATGCGCTGCATGGCGGCCGAAAGCGTGGTGAGCAGCACGAAGCGCTGCGGCATGCCATGCACGAGCCCCGCAAGCGTCGACATACGCGTGGCCGAGATGTCGGGGTTGGGCGAGACCCGGTCGTAAGGCAGGCAGTCCCAGCCCGGGAAGGTGACCACCGGCATGCCGGGATCGAAAAAGGCCAGAGCCTCGCGCAGCGCGGCAAGCCGCTTGTCGTCACGGGCGATATGAATCACCGGCCCGCTGGTCTTTTCGACCTCGGCGAGCAGGAGCCTGGCGTCGAACCCCTCGGGCGCGCCGCCCATGGAAATACGGGCTGTTCTGGTAAGCGACTGGGACATGCCGATCAAATGGCTTGCCGCCGGGACTTCGTCAACCGAGAACGCCGTGCGCGAGGTTCTGGTACATGCCCCAGAGCGCGGTGACGAAGATCGAGACCATGCCGATCACCTGCACCCAGAAACGATGCACCGTGAGCTTGCGCCAGAGCGTCTCGCCGGACAGCCCGCGCTCGCGGATGCGCTCGGCGGTGGCAATGCTCAACAGCCCCACGAGCGACATGGGAAAGCCCAGCAGGAAGAGCGCCTGCGCCAGCTCGATGTCGTACCAGAACCCGAGGCTGGCGAGCATCGCCAGCACGGCCGCCACAAGTGCCACGAGCCAGAGCCCGGCCTGCTCGACGATGAAGAGCCGCCGGTTCACCTGGATGCGCACCATGTCCTCGAGGTCCTGCGCCGCCTGACCGCCCTGCTTGCGCGCGCGGCCCACCATGTCGAAAGGCACGCCCAGGACCCAGTGGCTGGTGGTCGACCAGAACACGGCGAGGACGATCCAGAACCACAGGTTCGAGAACGACCGCATGTCGATTGTTTCGAAGACGAGCCCGGTCCAGTCCACGGCGTTCCAACTCTTTCCTGCGGGGCCTCGGCGACCCCTCACTCCCGGCCCTGCCCGACCCCTCGTCCCTGCGGCGATGCGCCGGACACATCTCCGGCACCCCGGCGGCAGCGCCTCCGGCGGGCCTTGTGACAGGCGTCTTTCCATGCCACCCAAGGGGTACCTTTACAAGGGATACGAAGGACACGCCCGATGAAACCCGTGATTGCCGCCTTTCCTGCCACACGTCTGCGCCGGCTGCGCAAATCCCCCGCGATCCGCGCGCTGACCCAGCAGACGCTGCTGACGCCGGGCGATTTCATCTGGCCGGTCTTCGTGCGCGACGGAGAGGGAGTGGTCGAGCCCATCGCCTCGATGCCCGGGGTGAACCGGCTGTCGGTGGACAAGGTGGTCGAGGCCGCGCGCGAGGCGCATGCGCTCGGCATCCCGGCGATCTGCCTGTTTCCTTATACCGACCCGTCACTGAAGACCGAGGATTGTGCCGAGGCCTGGAATCCCGAGAACCTCAGCAACCGCGCCACCCGCGCCATCAAGGAGGCGGTGCCCGACATCGCGGTGATGACCGACGTTGCGCTCGATCCCTACAACATCACCGGCCATGACGGGTTCATCGAGAATGGCGAGATCGTCAACGACCGCACCGTCGAGGCGCTGGTCAAGCAGGCGCTGAGCCAGGCCCGCGCGGGTGCGGACATCATCGGCCCGTCGGACATGATGGACGGGCGCATCGGCGCCATGCGCGCGGCGCTGGAGGCAGAGGGCTTTCACAACGTGCTGCTGCTCAGCTACGCGGCGAAATACGCCAGCGGCTTCTACGGCCCCTTCCGCGACGCGGTCGGCGCCAGCGGCGCGCTGAAGGGCGACAAGCAGACCTACCAGATGCAGCCGGGCAATTCCGACGAGGCCATGCGGCTGATCGAGCGCGACCTGCAGGAGGGCGCCGATATGATCATGGTCAAACCCGGCATGCCCTATCTCGACATCTGCCGCCGCGCCAAGGAGATGTTCGGCGCGCCGACCTTCGCCTATCAGGTATCCGGCGAATACGCGATGCTGGCCGGCGCCTTCGACAACGGCTGGCTCGACCGCGACAAGGTCATGCTGGAAAGCCTCACCGCCTTCAAGCGCGCGGGCTGCGACGGGGTGCTGACCTATTTCGCGCCCGCGGCCGCGCGTCTTCTCAATGGCTAGCAGCTGCCGCTGCGGCCCGCGCATGATCTAGTGACAGCGCGGGTCGGCCTGCCTATAGTGCCTGCGGACAACCGGCGGAACAGCCGGGAAAGAGGCTTGCACCGGCCCGAAACGGCCGGCCATCGACGAGGATTGAGCAGAATGACCTACAATCGACGGGGACTCCTCCTGACCCTTGGCGCGGTTGGCGCGACGGGCGCCCTGGCCGCCTGCGGCAACGGCGTCGGCAGCAGCGGCGCGCAGACCATCGACGCGCGGGTGAACGCCACCGTGAACCAGATGTACGCGCAGTACCCGGGCACCCGGGATCTCGCCGCGAAGTCCGCCGGCATGCTGGTCATGCCGCTGATCACCGAGGCCGGCCTCGGCTTCGGCGGCGGCTACGGCCGCGGCGCGCTGCGGGTGAACAATGCCACGGTCGACTACTACTCGGTGTTCAAGGGCTCGGGCGGGCTGCAGATCGGCGCGCAGCAATACGCCCACGTGCTGTTCTTCATGACCCAGGACGCGCTCGGCAACTTCCGCCGCTCGCCGGGCTGGGCCGCCGGCGCCAACATCGAATACGCGATCCCGGAAGGCGGCGAGACGCTGGCAGCGGAGACCACCACCTCGCTGGCCCCGATCATCGCGGTGATCTTCGGAAAGTCGGGCCTGCACATGGGCGCGACGCTGGAGGGCGTGAAATACACCCGGATCATTCCCTGATCCGAGACCCGCGCATGAGGGGGCGCGGCCCCCTCGCCGCTGCGCGGCTCACCCCCGGCGTATTTTCAAAGAGAAGAAGGGCCCCGCAACCCGGCGCGGCCCTTCTTCTTTTTCGCTTCTTCTCTTTCCAAATACGCATGCCGAGTTGACGCCCTGCGCGCGACCTCAATGGTAGCGGAACTCGCCCACCACCTGCCGCCACTCCCCCGCCGAGATCATCTTTCGATGGGTGAAGCGCACCGAGTGCAGCGGCCCCTCGATCTCGTCCTGCCAGAACTCGATGAACTTGAAGAGCCGCGGGTGGTCGGGCGCGAGGTCGTACTCCTGCCAGACGAAGGTGTTCAACACGTTGCGGTAGTCGGGCATGCGGTAGAAGAATTCCGCCGTGGTCAGCCCGTAGCCCTTGAGCATGAGTTCGGTGGGGGTTTCGTCCATCGCTTTACCTCGCATGACAACCATGTAGCAAGCGTGCCGAAAGCGCGGTTAGTTTTCAAATAAAACAGCATGTTAGCCACCACCCACGGCGGCTGCCAGCAATGAGCTGCGCGCTGGCATTGCGCCCAACACCTAGCCTCTGATATACGTTTACCCAACTACATATAGAGACAGCACGGACAGGCGAGCAACGTGACCGACACGCCGGAAACCCCCGAAAACGAAGAAGAAACTCCGCGTCCCGAGCGGAGCGGTCATGGTGGCCCGGTGATCTCGATCATCGACGAGATGAAGTCGAGCTACCTCGACTACGCCATGAGCGTCATCGTCAGCCGCGCGATTCCCGATCTGCGCGACGGCCTAAAACCTGTGCATCGGCGCATTCTCTACACGCTGTGGGAGAACGGGCAGACCAAGTCCAAGAACTACCGCAAGTGCGCCACCGCCGTCGGCGACGTGATGGGCCGCTACCACCCGCACGGCGACTCGGCGGTCTATGACGCGCTGGTCCGCATGGCGCAGGACTTCTCGATGTCGCTGCCGCTGATCGACGGTCAGGGCAACTTCGGCTCGATGGACGGCGATCCGCCCGCCGCCTACCGTTACACCGAGGCGCGGCTCGACCGCACCGCCGAAGCGCTGCTCGAGGACATCGAGAAGGGCACGGTGGATTTCGTGCCGAACTACGCCAACGAGCGCAACGAGCCGGTGGTGCTGCCGGCGCGCTATCCCAACGTGCTGGTCAACGGCGCCGAGGGCATCGCGGTCGGCATGGCGACACGCATTCCGCCGCACAACCTCGGCGAGGTGATCGACGCGACGCTGGCGCTGATCGAGAACCCGGACCTCAGCTCTGAGCAGCTGATCGAATATATCCCGGCCCCCGACTTCCCGACGGGCGGCGTCATCCTCGGCCGCTCCGGCGCGCGCAAGGCCTACCTCGAAGGCCGCGGCTCGGTGATCATCCGCGCCAAGACCCGCATCGAGGAGCTGCGGCGCGATCGCTATGCCATCGTCATCGACGAGATCCCCTATCAGGTGAACAAGGCGACGATGATCGAGCGCATCGCCGAATGCGTGCGGGAGAAGAAGATCGAGGGCATCGCCCACGTGCAGGACGAATCCGACCGTTCGGGCGTGCGCGTGGTGATCGAGCTGAAGCGCGACGCCACCGCCGAGGTGGTGCTCAACCAGCTCTATCGCTTCACGCCCATGCAGGTCAGCTTCGGCTGCAACATGCTGGCGCTGAACGGCGGCAAGCCCGAGCAGCTGACCCTGCGCACCTTCCTGACCGCCTTCCTCGACTTCCGTGAGGACGTGATCGCGCGGCGTACCGCCTACCTGCTGAACAAGGCGCGCGAGCGCAGCCATGTGCTCTGCGGCCTTGCGGTGGCGGTGGCCAACGTCGACGAAGTCGTGGCGACGATCCGCAGCTCGGCCGATGCCTCCGAGGCGCGCGAGAAGCTGATGACCCGGCGCTGGCCGGCCGAGGAGATCGCGCCCTTCATCCGGCTGATCGACGATCCGACCCACAAGATGAACGACGACGGGACCTACAACCTGTCGGAAACGCAGGCCCGCGCGATCCTCGAGCTGCGCCTGCAGCGCCTGACCCAGCTCGGCGTCAAAGAGGTCACCGACGAGCTTGAGGAGCTGGCCGGCAAGATCAAGGAATACCTCGAAATTCTGGGCTCGCGCGAGCGCATCCTCGAGATCATCTCGAACGAGATGATCGCGGTGAAGGAGCAATTCGCCGTGCCGCGCCGCACCGAGATCGTCGACTGGGCCGGCGATATGGACGACGAGGACCTGATCGAGCGCGAGGACATGGTGGTCACGGTCACCCAGTCCGGCTGGATCAAGCGCACGCCGCTCGCCGATTTCCGCGCCCAGAAGCGCGGCGGCAAGGGGCTGTCGGGCGGCGGCCTCAAAGAGGACGACGTGGTCACCCAGCTTTTCGTGGCCAACACCCACACCCAGCTGCTGTTCTTCACCACTGAGGGTATGGCCTACAAGCTCAAGTGCTGGCGCCTGCCGCAGGGCGGCCGCACCTCCAAGGGCAAGGCCATCGTCAACATCCTGCCGATCCCGGCGGGCGTGTCGGTGGCGGCGATCATGCCGGTGGACCGGGACGAGAGCGACTGGGACGACTTGCAGATCGTCTTCGCCACTTCCAAGGGCTCGGTGCGCCGCAACCGCCTGTCGGACTTCACCAACGTCATGCGCAACGGCAAGATCGCGATGAAGTTCGAGGGCGAGGACGAGAACACCCGCCTGATCAACGCCCGCATCTGCTCCGAAGACGACGACGTCATGCTGGTCACCGACTCCGGTCGGGCCATCCGCTTCCCGGTGACCGACGTGCGGGTGTTCAACTCGCGCAATTCCACCGGCGTGCGCGGCGTCAAGCTGCTGAACGGCGACGAGGTCGTGTCGATGTCGGTGATCCGCCACTTCGAGGCAGATTCGGACGAGCGCGCCTCCTACCTCAAGATGCGCCGCGCCATGGCGGGCATCGCAGATGACGCCGAAGCCACCGCCTCGGACGAGGAAGAGGGCAACGCCGACAGCCTGCTGCCGGCCGAGCGCTACGCCGAGATGTCGGCGGTCGAGAACCTGATCCTGACGGTGACGGCGCGCGGCCTCGGCAAGCTCTCGTCGAGCCATGACTACCCGATCCGCGGACGTGGTGGCATGGGGGTCACCGCCTGGGAGAAATCCATGCGCGGCGGCGAGATCGTGGCCTCCTTCCCGGTCGAGATGGGCGACCAGATCATGCTCGCCACCTCCACCGGCCAGTCGATCCGCGTGCCGGTCGAGGGCATCTCCTTCCGCTCGCGCAGCGCCGGGGGGGTGAAGGTCTTCAACACCCGCAAGGACGAGACCGTGGTCTCGGTGGCCTGGATCGCCGATCAGGACGATGAGGACGCTGGCGACATTGCCGAGGATGGTGCCGGCGAAGGCTCCGCCGAGGAGTGATCCCGGCTTCCGGCTGACTTCGGCGCCCGCCCCGCGAGGGGCGGGCGTTTTCTTTTGCGTATTTGGAAAGAGAAGAAGACCGGAGCGTGGAGATGGTCGTGCCGTCGGCTTGGGTATGGGCATGGGCATGGGCATGGAAGGCTTGGCACGCCGCCTGCGTGGCCCCATATTCCCCTCATGCTGAAGTTCACCCCGATCCTTCTCGCCATCGCCTACGCGGTCGTCGCCTACCATTTCTCGGCTTGGCGCACCGCGCGTGAGCTGGACGGGCGCTCGACCGAGCTGGCTGATCCCAGGCTCAAGGCGCTGACCGACCGCATGGCGGCGGCACTCGACCTGCCGCGCATCCGGGTGAACATCTACGAGATCGAGCCAGTGAACGGCCTTGCGGCGCCCGATGGGCGGATCTTCATCACCAGGGGTTTCTACAACCGCTACAAGTCCGGCGAGGTCAGCGCCGAGGAGCTGTCCTCGGTCATCGCCCACGAGCTCGGCCACGTGGCGCTGGGGCATTCGCGGCGGCGAATGATCGACTTTTCCGGGCAGAACGCGATCCGCACCGCGCTGGTGATGGTCTTTGCCCGATTTATCCCCGGCCTCGGACCGTTCATCGCCAATGCCCTGACCTCGCTGCTCGCGGCGCGGCTGTCGCGAGGCGACGAATACGAGGCGGATGCCTATGCCGCGGCGCTGCTGCACAAGGCAGGCATCGGTGTCGCGCCTCAGAAGTCGCTGTTCGCCAAGCTCGAGAAGCTGAGCGGCGGCGGCGGGCGCAATATGCCCGCCTGGCTGCTGTCGCACCCCAAGACCGCCGACCGGATCGCGGCTCTGGAACAGCTCGAGGCGCGCTGGACCGCCGTGCGGGGCTGAGACCGGTCAGCCGAGCGGGAACCGGCGCCGGAGCCAGCGGTCGAGCGACAGCGCCCCGCCCCCGGTGAAGACCAGCACCAGCATCAGGAATCCCCAGAGCAGACGCTGATCGAGGATCGGCGCGTCCGGCGCGCGGTCGAAGAGCGCGCCGATGGCCGAGGCGTCGACGCCGTGGCCGATGACGTCGGTGAGGCTCATGACCAGGAGAAACCCGATCGATCCGAGCGCCGCCAGCCGGGTGAACAGACCGAGGATCAGCAGCAGCGGCAGCACGAACTCGGCGGCGGTGCCGGCGGCGACGATCAGATGGGCAAGCGCGCCAAGCTGGCTGGCATCGTAGCCCACCGCCTCCATGGCGCGGGGAAAGACCTGCGCATAGGCGTTCAGCGAAAGGCCGAAGCCGTCGATCTTGGTGAGCGCCGAGGACCAGAAGAAGCCTGCGAGCGTGGCGGCGAAGACCAGCCGTCCGGCAAGTCCGAGCACCGGCGCGGCGAGCCGCTTGGCCACGGCGTCGGCGCGGGTGAGCATGCTGGCGAGCCGTGGAGCGCCGAGAGGCGCGGTATGGGGGATGTCGGTCATGTCTCAGGGTCTCCTGGCTGCGCGAAGGCGCCCGCCCCGAAGAGGCAAGCGAAGATCGCGGAAGGGTCCGCCCCCGCGGGCAAGGCGGCGCCGAGGCTTGCGCCCTGCGCCAGTGCCTGCAGGGTCTTTGCGGTGCCGGTCGGGGCGGCACAGATCTTCACGGCGAGGCCGGGGCGGGTCACGAGCACCTCGCCGGGCGGGCTCTGCGCCAGATCGGGGCGGTCCGCGTTGCGCCCCCATATGGCGAGCGCCGGGTGGTGGCTCCGCAGGACGCGCACGGCAGGATGCGGATGCAGGTGCGCCGCGGCGAGTGCCTCGGGCGGCAGCCCCGCCAGCGCGCGCGGGTCGAGAGGCGCGGCATCGGCGGCCTGGCTGGCTTCGCGCCGCGCTTGTTCGATGCGCGCGACCTCGGGCATGTAGGGCAGCGCGGCAAGCGGGGGAAACCGCTCGATCCAGTCCGGCAAGTCGGCGCCGTAGGTGGCCATGACCGGGCTGCGGGGCGGGTGGGCCTGGGCAAACTCGCGCGCCATGGCGGCGAAATACGCCTCGCCCACCAGCCGCTGGACGACAGGGAAGGCCGCGGCCAGCGCCTCGGTCAGCGCGACGGTGACATTGTTGCGGTAGACGTCGAAGCGGCGCGTGGCGCGGGTGCCCGACGGATCGCTCAGATGCGCAGGGCGCGGCGCCTCGGGCGTCAGGAGCGCGCCGGCAAAGGCGCCCTGCCCGCTCATGCCGCCCTCCGGCGCGCCATCAGCTGCGCGGCGCGCGCGGCCTCGGCTTCGAGGGTCGGGAAATCGGGCACCTCGTTGTCCCATTCGATCAACGTCGGGCGCGGCCCGATGCGGGCGATGACATCGGCATAGAGCGCCCAGACAGGATCGGCCACCGGCGCGCCATGGGTGTCGATGAGCAGCGGGCCACCCTGCCCGTCGTCCTCCTCGGCGTAGCCCGCGAGGTGGATCTCCCCCACGAGGTCGACCGGGTAGTCGGCGAGATAGGCCTGCGCCGAGGTGCCGAGATTGCTGGCCGAGATGAACACGTTGTTGATGTCGAGCAGCAGCCTGCAGCCGGTGCGGCGGGCCACCTCTGCGAGAAACTCGGTCTCGGACAGGGTGCTTTCCTCGAAAACGAGGTAGCTCGACGGGTTCTCCAGCAGCATGCACAGACCGAGGCGCTGCTGCACCTCGTCGACATGGGCGGCGACGCGCTCGAGCGTGTCCGGTGTGTAGGGCAGCGGCAGCAGGTCGCTGAAATAGGCACCCTCATGGGTGGACCAGGCGAGGTGCTCGGAAAATTGCGCCGGGCGAACCCGCTCGATCAGCCGTTTCAGCCGACCGAGATGCGCCGGATCAAGTGGGCCCTCGCCACCGATCGACAGGCCCACGCCATGCACCGAGATCGGAAAGCGCGCCCGCAGCTCGTCCAGCATCGCCAGGCGCGGGCCGCCCTCGACCATGTAGTTCTCGGCGTGGATCTCGAGCCAGCTGACAGCGCCGGGATGCGCAAGATCGTCGAAATGCTGCGACTTGAAGCCGATGCCGGCGGTGCTGGGGAGCGAGCTACTCTGCATGGGGCGTCTCCTGGTGCTCGGGCGGGCGGGATGGGGCGCGCACGGCGGCAAGGCAGCCGCCGCGCGCGGGAACGGCGGTGGCGTCAGCCCTTCGGCAGATCGCGCATCAGCGGCTCGAGCGAGCCCATGCGCGGCGCGCCATCGGCCATGGCGGGCAGGTCGATCTCGGCGCAGGTGCCGGCGGGGACTAGCGTCCAGGCGTTGCCCTGATAGTCGACCGAGGCAGTGCCGGCACAGGTGGTGCCGGGGCCCGCCGCGCAGCCGTTCTCGCCGGCCATGGCGACGCCGTAGCACTTCTCCTGCTCCTGGGCGTGGGCGGCCCCGGCGAATTGCGCGAGGCCCGCGGCGACGGCACCGGCAAGGGCGAGGTGTTTGCTGTGGATGGTCATGTCAGTCTCTCCAGTGTGACAAGCAGCTCAACGCGTCTGCACCGGGGTATTCGGCGGCGGGGCCGGGTTTGTTACGCGGCTCGCGCTTGTGTGATAAAGACGAAATATTCGCCCGCCGCTGTAACGCCGGGCCCGGCGCGCCCGTATGCGCAGGTACATTCCCCGCAGGTGGACGTGACCACACCCATGGCCGAACCCAGATGACCGGACGCGACCAAGACATCGAGGCGCTGATGCGCAAGGCGCTGGAGGGCGATCGCCGGGCCTATGCCGCCTGCCTGCAGCTTCTGGTGCCGCGCATGCGCGCCATGGCCAGCCGCGACCTGCCCGCGCAGCACGCGCATCTGGCCGAGGACGTGGTGCAGGAGGCGCTGCTCTCGATCCACCTCAAGCGCGGCAGCTGGGATCCCGAGCGCCCGCTGCTGCCCTGGGTGCGGGTGATCGTGAAGCACAAGGCGATCGACGCGCTGCGCAAGACCCCGAATGCGCCGCACGATCCGGTCGAGGATCACGTGGGGCTGGATGCGCCTGCGGTGGATCCGCTGGCGGGCCTGCATATCGAGCAGGCGCTGGCGCGGCTTTCGGCCCGGGACGCCGCGCTGGTAAGGGAACACGCGATCGGGGGCGCCGACCCCGAGACGCTTTCGAAGGATTTCGATCTCAGCCCCGGCGCGCTGCGCGTCGCACTTCACAGGGCCCTGAGACGACTGGCCGAAGCGGCCAGGAAGGAGGAAGAATGGACACCGATGAGCTGATCGCCGCGCTGGCCGCCGATGACGTACCCGCCAAGCGTCCGCGCCTGCTCTGGCGCATCGCCTTCGGCGTGGCGGTCTCCATCGTGCTGATGCTGGTGTTCTGGGGCATGCGCCCGGGCTGGCCCGACGTGCTGCTGATGGCGCCGCTGCTGGTCAAGCAGAGCCTGCCGATTCTCGTGGCGCTCGCCGCCTGGCCGCTGCTGCGGCGGAGCGATCCGGACTCGCAGGCGCCGCTCTGGCCGCTCTGGCTGCTGGCAGCGGGCAGCGCCGCGGGATGGATCCTCTCGGCACTCTCGGGCGGCGACATTCTCGGCAAGACGCTGCTGCCCTGCCTGCTGTCGATCCCGGCGCTCGCGCTGCCCATCGCGCTGGCGCTGTTTGTCGGCATGCGGCACCGGGTCGAACCGCGGCCCGCCCGCAGCGGCATGCTCGCCGGGCTCTTTGCCGGCGGCGCGGCGGCGGCGGTCTATGCGGTGCATTGCGACGAGGACAGCGCCGCCTTTTTCCTGCTGTGGTACGGGCTGGCGATCGCGCTCTGCGGCGCGGTCGGGCGTGCCGCCGGGCGGCGCTGGCTGACCGTCTGAGGTCGCGCCGCCGCCCCGCCCGGACAGCTTAGGCCGACAGCCTCTCGAAAAGACGCGCAACGGCCTCCGCTCCCGGATCCACCTGCCCCTTGAGCTGGTCGGCGTTGATATAGGCCGAGCGCCCGGCCCGCGCGGTGTCCATCTGCGCTGTCCGGTTCGCCCCCTCCCGCGCCGCCGCCGCGGCCTTGTCCATGCCCTCGGCAAGATGCTCCAGCGCTGGCTGCAGCGCGTCGATCATCGTGCGGTCTCCGGGGCGGGCCCCGCCGATCTCCTGCATCCGCTCGAGACCCGCGTTGAGCGCCTCGCGCAGCGATTGCCCGCTCGAGGCCGCGTCCCCGGCCGCGGCGAAGAAGATCGCCAGCAGCACACCGGACGAGCCCCCCATGGTCTGGCTCAGCTCCAGCCCGATGGCGCGGTAAAGCTGGGTGTGATCGGCCAGCGGCAGCCGGTCCATCGCGCCGAGCAGCGCCCGCGCTGCCCCGGCCAGTGTCGAGCCGGTGTCGCCATCCCCGGCCCGCGCGTCGAGTGCGTTGAGATCGTCCTCGGCCTCGATGAAGACCTCGCAACAGCGCTTCAGGAAGGCACGCGTCTGCGGGTGGTCCGAGGCCAGCGGCCGGATCGGGCGCAGCCCATCGGGCAGGTCGATCACCTCCACCGGCCCCAGCGCGGACAGGCCGGGCCAGGCCGAGAGCGGCACCGGTGCCTTGAGCGCCATGAGGTCCTCGGTGCCCGCCGGGTAGACCGAGACCGAGAACCCTCGCATCTCCAGAGAGGTCATCATCGGTGCCGGGCCGATGACGTGATGCAGCGACTTGCCGATGGCCGAGTTGCGCAGCTCGTAGGCGAGGATCTGCATCTCCAGCACCGAGGCGCCGCCGAGGTTGTTGAGCAGCGCCACATGCGGCTTGCCCGTATCCATGTGCTCGGCGAGCCGTTCAGCGACCATCTCCATCGCGCCGCGCGCGTGGATGTAATCGACCTGCTGCGCCCCCGCCTCGCCGTGGATGCCGAGGCCGAGCTCGGCCTTGCCCGGCTGGATGCGCACCTCCTTGGGCGCCCCCGGCACGGTGCAGGTGTCGAGCGACATGCCGATGGTGCGCGTGCCCGCGATGACCCGCTCCGCCGCCGCCCTGACGCACGCCAGATCCGCACCGTTCTCGGCCAGCGCCCCGGCGATCTTGTGCACCAGCAGCGTGCCCGCCACGCCGCGCGCCTGCGGCAGGTTGGGCAAAGCGATGTCGTCGTCGACGATCACCATGGCGACGTTCAGCCCGAAGGCCCGCGCCCGCTCGGCGGCGAGACCGAAGTTCAGCCGGTCACCGGTGTAGTTCTTCACGATCAGCAGGCAGCCCGCCGGTCCGGTCACCGCGAGAATCCCCGCCAGCACCGCATCGACCGAGGGCGAGGCGAAGACATCGCCGCAGATCGCCGCGGTCAGCATCCCCTCGCCGACGAAGCCCGCATGCGCGGGCTCGTGCCCCGAGCCGCCGCCCGAGACCAGCGCGACCTTCGACTTGTCCCAGCCCGAGCGGAGCACCACGCGGATATGCGGGTAGCCGTCGAGCCGCGCAAGCCGCCCGCCCGAGGCCGCGACCACGCCATCCACCGCCTCGGCAACGATGTCTTCCTTCAAGTTGATGAACTGGGTCATGGGGGTCTCCTCAGTGGACGCGCGCGCCGGAGGCGTCGAAATAGAACGGGGCGTCGGGGGTGATCTGCACGATGTCGCCCGAGCGCAGCCCGCTGTGGGCGTCGGTGACGGTGATCAGGTCGTGGTTGCGGAATTTCAGGTGCAGGCGGGTCTGGTCGCCAAGGTGCTCGACCCGGGTGACCCGGCTCTCGTCCCCGTCGCCCTGACGGATCTGCTCGGGTCGCAGGCCGATGAAACGTGCCCCCGATGGGGCCCCGGCAAAGAGATCGGCGGGCAGGATATTGATGCGCGGAAGGCCGAGGCGGCTGGCGGCATAGACGCTGACCGGATCCTCGTAGATCTCGCGCGGGGTGCCGAACTGCACCAGCCTGCCGTGGTCCAGAACGCCCACGTGGCTGGCCATGGTCATCGCCTCGATCTGGTCGTGGGTCACGTAGAGAAAGGGCACGCCGGACTGCGCCTGAATGTTCTTCAGTTCAACCCGCAGGTCGGCGCGCAGCTTGGCGTCGAGCGAGCTGAGCGGCTCGTCCATGAGGTAAACCTCCGGGCGGCGCACCAGCGCCCGGCCGATCGAGACCCGCTGCATCTCCCCGCCCGAGAGTGCCGTGGCCTTGTTGTCCAGCTTGTGGGCGATCTGCAGCATCTCGGCCACCTCCCCGACCTTGCGGGCGATCTGCGCGTCGTCGTAGCGCAGTAGCGGCGATTTAAGCGGAAAGGCAAGGTTCTCGCGGACGGTCATATGCGGGTAGAGCGAGTATTGCTGGAAGACCATCGCGACATTGCGTTGCGCCGGGGTCATGCGGGTGACATCGACGCCCCCAATGGAGACCCCGCCCGCGTCGGGCTGATCCAGCCCCGAGACCAGCCGCAGCGTCGTGGTCTTGCCCGCGCCGGTCGGTCCCAGCAGCACCACGAAGGCGCCGTTCGGCACCGTCATCGACACATTGTCCAGCGCAAGGGTGTCGCCGAAGCGCTTGGTGAGGTTCGACAGCGTGATCTCAGCCATGGCGCAGCACCTCCTCGTTGACCGCCGAGCGCAATGCGCGCCCCGTGCCCGCATCGAAAAGGGTCAGGGTGCGCTCGTTGAAGGCCAGCCCCGTCGTCTGGTCCACCCGCACCGGATCGCGGCTGGAGATCCGCGCCTTCACCTCGCCATGCTCGGCCTCGAGCGTGATGATCTGCGTGGTGCCGAGGTATTCCACCGCCCGCACCACGGCGCGGTAGTCCGAACCATCGTCGAGCCGCACATGCTCGGGGCGCACGCCCAGCACCATTTCCCCGGCAAAGCCCTCGCGAAGCTGCGGTATGGCCATCTCGACAGAACCGAGCGTGACCAAGGCATCCCCCGGCGCGACGCGGCCTTCGAAGCTCAGGAAATTCATCGGCGGCGAGCCGATGAATTTGGCAACGAAAAGCGTCGCGGGCCAGTCGTAGATCTCCTGGGGTACGCCGAACTGCTCGACCACGCCGTGGTTCATCACCACGATCTTGTCGCCCATCTGCATCGCCTCGAGCTGGTCGTGGGTGACATAGACCGTGGTCGCCCCCATGCGGTCGTGCAGGGCGCGCAACTCCTCGGCCATGTGCTCGCGGAATTCGGCATCCAGCGCGCCGAGCGGCTCGTCCATGAAGAACGCCTTGGGCTCACGCACGATCGCTCGCCCCAGCGCCACCCGCTGCCGGTCGCCGCCCGAGAGCCCGCCGACGGGCCTGTCGAGGATGTCCTCGATGCCGAGGATGCGCGAGACCTCCTCGACCTTGGCCCGTGCCGCCTTGCGCCCCATGCCCTGGCTGATCAGCGGGTAGGAGATGTTCTTGCGCACGTTCATATGCGGGTAGAGCGCGAACATCTGGAAGACGAAGGCGATGTCACGCTGGCTGGCAGGCTTGCGGCCCACCTCCTCGCCGTCGATGTAGATCTGCCCGGCGCTCGGCATCTCCAGCCCTGCCATCATCCGCAGCGTCGTGGTCTTGCCGCAGCCCGAGGGACCGAGCAGCATGAAGAACTCGCCGTCCTCGATGGTGAAGCTCGAGGATTGCACGGCGGTGAAGGCGCCGAAGTCCTTGCGCAGGCTGTCGATGCGGATCTGGGCCATGGGGACCTCCGGGTCAGTCGGGGAAATGGCTGACGACGATGAACATCACCGTGCCGATCAGCGTGACGGGAAAGGACCACGAGTAGGCCCAGAGGACAAAAGGCTGCATCAGCATCACCACGCCGATACCGATGAGGATCGAGGCGGCCATCTCCCAGGGGCCGCGCCGGAAGATGCGGCGTCCACTGGGGACACTCTCGGCGGGCGTGGGGCTCTCGGGGGTCTGGCTGGACATGCTCATTTCCTGACCGCTCCGAAGGTGATCCCGCGCAGCAGGTGCTTGCGCAGCAGGATGGTGAAGACCATGACCGGCAGCAGAAAAAGCGTCGCCCCCGCCGCCACCGCGGGCCAGTCCTGCCCGGCGTTGCCGATGATCGTGGGAATGAAGGGCGGCGCGGTCTGCGCCGTGCCCGAGGTCAGCAGCACCGCGAAGGCGTATTCGTTCCAGGCAAAGATCAGGCAGAAGATCGCGGTCGAGGCGATGCCCGTGGCGGCCTGCGGCAGCACGACCTTGGTGAAGGCCTGAAAGCGCGTGTAGCCGTCGATCAGCGCCGCCTCCTCGTACTCATGCGGGATTTCGTCGATGAAGCCCTTCAGCAGCCAGACCGAGAGCGAAAGGTTCACCGCGGTGTAGAGCAGGATCATCCCGGCGTGGGTGTCCGACAGGCCGAGCGAGCGGAACATCAGGAAGATCGGGATCGCCACGGCAATGGGCGGCATCATTCGCGTCGAGAGGATGAAGAACATCAGGTCGTCCTTCAGCGGCACCTTGAAGCGCGAGAAGGCATAGGCGGCGAGCGTGCCGAGAAAGACGCTGAGGAAAGTCGAGCCGAAGCCGATGATCACCGAGTTCATGAATCGCTCGCCGAAGCGCGACGGGCCGGCAATGGTCAGCCCCTTGGACTGCACGATGCGCTCATACCAGGTCTCGGGCGGGTTGGCCGCGAAGTATTCAGCGGTCTGGCGGGTCTGGGTGGTGAAAAGGTTCACGTAGCCCTCGAGCGAGGGGGCGAAGACCACCTTCGGCGGGTAGGCGATGGCATCGGCCGAGGACTTGAAGCCGGTGGCGATGATCCAGACCAGCGGCAGGATGGTAATGATGGCGTAGAGTGCCACCAGCGCGCCGGCGACCCATTTCTGCCGCGGCGAGGGTTCGGTGATTGAATAGCCGCTCATCTTTCCTTCACCTTGTTCAGCGCCTTCACGTAGATCGAGGCGAGGCCGAAGACCGTGACGAAGAGGATGATCGCATAGGCCGAGGCATAGCCCGTGCGCCACTTCTCGAAGGCCTCGCGCTTGAGGTCGATGGAGGTCAGCGTGGTGGTGTTGCCGGGGCCGCCGCCGGTCAGTTGCACCACCAGGTCGAACATCTTGAAGTTCTCGATCCCCCGGAACAGCACCGCCAGCATCAGGAAGGGCAGCGTCATCGGCAGGGTGATGGTCCAGAATTGCCGCCACTTCGACGCCCGGTCGCATTCCGCCGCCTCGTAGATCGAGTCCGGGATCGACCGCAGGCCGGCGAGGCAGATCAGCATGACGAAGGGCGTCCACATCCATGTGTCGACGATGATGATCGCCCAAGGGGCCAACGAGACGCTGCCGATCATCGAGAAGCTGGTGGGATCCGCGCCGGTGAAGAAGGCGACCACGTAATTGAACAGGCCGATCTGCGGCTGGTAGAGGAAGGTCCAGAAATTTCCGACCACGGCAGGCGAGAGCATCATCGGCAGCACGATGATCGTGGTCCAGAGATCGTTGCCCTTGAACTTTCGGTTGATCAGCCAGGCGAGACTGAAGCCGATCAGCACCTGCAACACGATGGTCCAGCACAGGAAATGCGCGGTGGCCTGCATCGTCTCCCATATGTCGCTGTCGGTGAGGATGCGGTCGTAGTTGCGCAGCCCGATCCACTCGACCTCGGCATTGGGGCGGTTGGCGCGAAAGTTGGTGAAGCTCAGGCGGATCGTCCAGATCAGCGGGAAGATGTTCACCGCCAGCAACAGGAAGATCGTGGGCGCGACGAAGATCCAGGCGATGGCCCGGTCGGACAGGCCTCGAAACCTGCGTGCGACGCCGGGCGGCGTCGCTTCGGCGGCGCGCGCGATGACGGATTGGGACATGGGCCTGGTCTCTTCGCTGCGTTCGGCGGGAGGCGCGGAGCCTTCCGTACGGCGGGCTCCGCGCGGGGGACCGCCCGTCCGGGGACGTTGCGGCCGGCGTGTGGTCACATCTTGCCTTCGTCTTCGAAGACCTCGGTCCAGTCCTCGACCAGCTTGTCGAGCGCCTCCTGCGCGGTGCCCTCACCCGCGACCACGTAGCTGTGCACGCGGTCCTGCATCGAGAGCAGCAGCGAGGCGTAGGACGGCTCGGCCCAGAAGTCCTTCACGATCGCCATGGAGTCGAGGAAGGTCTGCGCGTAGGGCTGGCTGGTGGCGAAGCCGGGATCCTCGACCACCGCCTTCAGCGCCGAGTAGCCGCCGAGTTCCCACCATTTCGACTGGACCTCGGGCTGGGCAAACCACTTGATGTACTCGAGCGCCGCGTCCTGGCTGTCGGAATAGGAGACCACCGAGATCCCCTGCCCGCCGAGCTGCGCGAAGTGCCCGTCCGGACCGGCGGGGTTTGGGAAATAGCCGGACTTGCCGCCGCCGACGTTGGGATCGGCCTCGACCCCCGGCCAGATGAAGGCGAAGTTCATCTGCAGCGCCACCTGCCCCGACTTGTAGGCGTCGATGTCCTCGGACATGTACCAGTCCGACGAGCCCGGCGGGGTGCAGCAGTCGTAGAGGGCCTTGTAGTACTCGAGCCCCTTGGCGGCCTCGGGAGAGTTCACCACCCCCTCGAGCTTGTAGGGTTCCTCGGGCGTGCCGTAGCTGAAACCGTAATTGTAGAGCGCGTTTGTCACGCCCATGGTGATGCCTTCCGAGCCGCGCTCGGTGTAGATCGCCGCGCCGTAGACCGTGGTGCCGTCGATGTCGCGGTTCTGGAAGAACTCGGCGATGTCCTTCAGCTCGTCCAGCGTCTCGGGGGCCTTCAGCTCGCGGCCGTATTTCTCCTGGAACTCGGCCTGCAGCTCGGGGCGCTCGAACCAGTCCTTGCGATAGGTCCAGCCGACCACGTCGCCGAAGGCGGGCAGCGCCCAGTAGTTCGGCGTGCCCTTGGGCCATTCGGAATAGCCGGTGACCGTCGCCGGGATGAAATCATCCATGGTGATGCCATTGGCGTCAAAGAAGTCGTTCAGCTTCACGTAATGGCCCGCCTCTGCGCCAAGGCCGATCCACTGGCTGTCACCGATCATCAGGTCGCAGAGCTGCCCGCCCGAGTTCAGCTCGTTCAGCATCCGGTCCGCGAAGTTCGGCCAGGGCACGAATTCGAACGACATGGAGTGGCCGGATTTCTCTTCGAAGTCCTTCGACAGCTCGATCAGCGCGTTGGCCGGGTCCCAGGCCGCCCAGCAGAGCGTGAGATCGTCGGCCTGCGCCGCGCCCGCGACGGCCAGCAAGGCGGTCGCGACCGCCGGAGCGGTGTAACGAATGGTCATTGGTGCATCCTCCCAGAGATAAGGCCGGGCTCCTCTTCCCGACTCGATTATCTGACGCAAGGGTAAGTGAGGTACGTGCCTCAGATCAAACGATTTCTGAGGTACGCACCTCATGATGGTTGCTTTCCATATGAAAACAAACAAGACTCGGGAGAATATCAGCCGCACGAGTCCCCCATGCGCCCGACCACGAAAGACCTCGCCAAAGCCGCTGGCGTCAGCCTCGCGACCGTGGATCGCGTACTGAACGGGCGTCCGGGCGTGCGCGAAAAGACGGTGAAGGCGGTCAACGAAGCGATTGAGCGGATAGGCTTTGTCCGCAACCAGTCGGCTGCCAACCTTGCCCGGGGGCGCCGCTATCGCTTCCAGTTCCTGCTGCCGCAGGCCGGGGACGACTTCCTCGCCACGCTGGTCGAGCGGATCGAGGAGTCACGCGCCGCCTTTCTCGCCGAGTCGCTGGAGATCTCGATGCGGCGGGTGCTGTCCAACGATCCACACGTTACGGCGCAGGCGCTTTCGCGAGTCTCGCCCGCGCAGGTCGACGGCGTGGCGATCATGGCCCCCGAGAGCCCGCAGGTGCGCGACGCCACAACGCGCCTGATGGAGCGCGGCGTCGAGGTGGTGCAGTTCATCACCGGCCAGCCGGGGCTGCGGCCTCTGGATTTCGTCGGCGTCGACAACAACTCGGCGGGCGCCACCGCCGGGCGGCTCCTGGGGCGGTTTCTCGGAGAGAGGCGGGGCAAGATCCTCGTGGTCTCGGAGACGATGAACTCGCTCGACAGCGTCGAGCGGCGGCTGGGGTTCGACACCGTGCTGACCGCCGATTTCCCCAACCTCTCCGCCCTGCCCTCGCTCGAGACCTACGGCGATCCGGCGCGGACACGGACGGTGATCGCCAACTCCTACGCCAACCACCCCGACATCGTCGGCGCCTACCTGATGAGCTCAGAGGTCCGCCAGCCGCTCGACGCCCTCTGCCGCGCCTCCGATCCGATGCGGCAGGTCATCATCGCCCATGAGCGCACCGGCTACTCCGAGGAGAAACTGCGCAGCGGCGCGCTCGACGCGGTGATCGCGCAGAACCCCGGCCACCTCGTGCGCAGCGCCATCCGCGTTCTCAAGGCGCGCACCGACGGCCGCGAGCCGCTCGCCTCGCAGGAACGCATCCGCATCGAGATCTACATCAAGGAAAACCTCGGGCTGCTCTGACGCCCGGTTGGCCCGCGGGCTGACTGCATTCTTGCACCTGCGAACCTGTCTCGGTCGCCTCTTGCGAATGACCGACGGCACAGAAGCAGCGCGGCGCACTATGATCGCGACCCTCTTCTCTGAAGACCTGCACATGGTGATGCCCGCGGGCACCGCGATCTAGAACTTCTCCGACCTCAAGGGCAGGCACGTCGCGCAGGCGGGCTCGGGCGTAAGTCGCCGCGCTGTCGACGCTCGAAGGCTGGGGCATTGCCCGCGGCAACATCGGGGAAGCCGGGCTGCCCAATGCGCCATCCCCGGGCGCCTCGCGCTCTACCATTTCCTCACCGCGGGTCTCGGCCTTCCGGCGGATCACCGGCACATGGGCTGGCACCTCGCCGGTCTCTTCGTGCTGTTCGCCGTGGTAGCGCAGCGCACCGGGCTCGGCGCACAGCTCATCGGCAATGCCACTACCTTGCTGGTCGCTACCGCGGCGGGGCAGCCAAGGTCCCGGTAGCCTTCTCGACCTTCTTCGGCACGATCTCGGGCCCGTCGGAGGCCAGACAGCGTCACCACGGGCCAGCTGACCACCCCAACATGGAGCGGCGTGGCTATTCCAGCATTTGGTAGGCGGACGGATCACCCCACCGAACGTGAGGGCGGCCGCCTTCATCATGGCCGACTTCCTTGAGTTTCCCCAATCCACCATCGTCATCGCCGCGACCCTGCCCACCCTGCCGCATTGCATCGGCGTCTTTAGCGTGGTGCACCTGATGGCGCGCAAGCTCGACCTCGAAGGCATGCCCAAGGACGCGCTGCCGAGGCCAATGCACCCTGAGACGACAGCTGCACCAATATCCTGCCGCTGATCGGCGGGCTGCTCTAGGTGCTCTTCTCCGGCTACGCGCCCTAGAAGGCGGCCTTCAACTGCACCTCGGCGGCGCTGGTCGTCGGCATGGCGCGACCGCGGGCGCTCGAGGCGAGCGGCGGACAGCATCCCGGCTATCGCAAGGCGCATCTGCTGGACCCGGCCAGCGGCCCGCAAATCGCGGCCTCCCAAGACACGGATCATCTATCACATCGGGCCAATGCGCTGGATGAGCAGGATCCACCCGGCAGGACGGCTTGCGGTGCATCGGGCGCAAGATCACCGGGGCTTTGCCAAGGCACCGCGCCAGTAGTCAGCGAGCGCATGGGACAGGTCGTCGCCGAAATCCACCCTCGCGAAGGGATGCCCGGCGAAACCCGGATGCGCCCGGACCGCCTGCGGCAGATCGGCCACCTGCCACAGGCCTCTGGTCATCGCGAAATGCCGGAAGAGCAGCGTGACACCTTCCCCGGCACGCAAATTCAGCGCCCCCTCCATGGCGCGGCCCGCCCCGTCGAGCGCCCCCGAGAACTGAATCTTCAGGTCGAGCAAGGCCGCGTCGGAGAGCGCCGGCTCGAGCATCGCGTAGCCGATCGAGTCGAGTCTCATCAGCTCCGGACGATCGAGGATATGGGCGACGTAGAACTCGATGAACGCAGCCAGTCTTTCCTCCTCCGTCCCGACCGAATGCTCGAAGAACTCTGCGATCAGCCCGATGAACTGCAGCCAGTCGCGGACGAGAAGCGAGGCGAAGATTTGCTCCTTGCTATCGAAGTAGAGATAGACCGTGCCTTTCGCGAGACCGGAGCGGATCGCAACCGCGGCGACGGTGGGCAGGCGGCGGGTATCCTCGAGAAAGAGCGCCAGTGCCGCTTCGAGGATCACTTCGCGGCGCGCCTGCTTGTCTTCGGCGGCCGTCGCGTATTGAACCATTTCTGCACCCCATATTCGACCCGAGCGGCTCTTGCATGCCGACATATCTCCACCAACGGATATTGTGACCGGCGGTCACTTTCAAGCCCGCACGTCCTCTCCCCCTTCTGACCAAGGCTCCGAAGCGGCACGGGCCAGAAGCGGCAGACGGGTGCGCCGCCGCACCTTCCCTCCAGCATGGCAATATGCGCTGTGCATGGGTTGCCCCTCGTCCGATGTGGCCTGCGCTGGCAGGGCCGGCAGCGCGCGCGTCATCGCCCAGGCGCCCCGGGTGGCTGCGGTTGCACGGCTTGCCGTCGAAGCCGCCTCCCGGCATCATGCAGGGCATCCGGTTTCCGGGAGCTTCTGCATGCCTTCGATTTCTCCACGCCGTTTCGGGCTCATCCCGATGCTCACCGCCGCCACTGTCAGCCTCGCCGCGCCGGGCGTCGCGGCAGAGACGGTGTCGGGATCGGCTGTCTGGTCGGCGCAATGCGCGAAGTGCCACCGCGATCCGGCCCGTATTGCCGCGTCGCTGCCGGCCGCGTCGGATGACGCCGGCAAGGCCCGGCTGGACGCCTTTCTGACCAAGCACCACGCGACGGACCCGAAACTGCGCGCGGCGCTTGTCGAGTGGCTCGTGTCTCAGACCCGCCAGTAGAGCAACACCAGCCCCAACACCGCGCCCCAGAGCGCCGCGAAGCGCCGCAGGACGCGCCGGTCCTTGGTCGAGGCATGGCCCGCCGCGTAGCTGAACCGCTCGTAGGAGATCTGGTGCAGCGGGACGCCCATCTGCAGCGCACTGTCGGCCACGAAGGTCATCATCGGACCCGGGCCGCAGATCATCACCTCACAGGCCGCCGGATCGAGCCCCGCGAAGGCACGCTCTAGCAGCGCGGCGCTGACCGGTCCGCGTTCGAGCGGCCCGTAGGGGCCCTGCTGGTCCTCTGGCCGGTCGGAGACAAGCACCGGCACCACGCCGAGAGCGTCACAGGCCGGCTGGTAGAGGGCCGGCGGCACCATCGCCGCCGTGCTCCGCGCGGCATAGAGGAACCGCAGCGTGCGGTCGCTGCCGGACCGCGCGAGATGCGACAGGATCGCCAGGATCGGCGCGATCCCCACGCCCCCCGCCACGAGGATCAGCGGCCCCTGGCCGCGCGGCACGAAGCTGCCATGCGGGGCATCGACCGAAACACGGATGCCCCGCTCAAGTGCGCCGATCCTGCCGGTGAAATCCCCGGCCTCCTGCACAAGGAAGCGCAGCCCCGGCTCGTCCGGTGCCGAGGCCATCGAGAACGGATGATCGTGCAGCGGCAGCCGCTTGCGACCGAAGGCGATCCACGCAAACTGCCCCGGCTCGAACGACAGCCGGCCCTCCCCGGCCGGGACGATTTCAAGCAGCCAGAGCCGCTCGGCCACCCGCCGGATCTTCTCGAGACGCCAGCAGTGCGAGGCCGGGCGCAGGAAGCGAGCGGCGTAGACCGAGGCCGCTGGAACGGTGACCGCCAGAGCAAGCGCGATCCAGATCCAGCGCTCGGCGGCGCCACCGCTGCCCGCCGTCACAGCGTGCCAGACCACCGCGCCGACAAGCGCCACCGCTGCGACGGCGTGGCCCGCGCGCCAGAACTGATAGCGCATCGACAGCCGTTCGCGCAGGAGCGCGAGGATGACGAGGATCACAAGGAGTACCAGCGCAAGACGTGCCTCCCAGAAGCCGGGCGCAGTGAGCAGGAAATCGACCCGCCGCGCGAGCCGGCCCGGGCGCTCGGGGTCGGGCAGCCCGATGAGCGCCAGTAGGTGCACCACCACCAGAAGCAGCGCGATCGGTGCCGCCCACTTGTGAAAGGCCATGGTGAGGTCGATCCCGATGCGGCCGGAGATCGCCTCGAAGCGGCCGCTGGTCACCATCTGCAAGAGCAGCATGACCGCCGCTGCGATGCCCGCGCCCGACGCGAGGCGCATCGCCCCCTGCCAGTGCCCCGTCCCCGAAATCAGGGACGGCAGCATCGGCAGCGCAACCAGCGCGGCATAGCAAACCGCAAGGACGAGCGGTGGCAGGCCGCGGCGCTTCGGCGAAGTGGGACGCATGGCAGTGGGACGCATGGCAATGTCTCCTCAGTCGCGCCGACTCTAGGTCGCACGGCGCAGATCACATTGACACGGATCACGGACTCGCTGACCAAGCGGCTGCGAATGAGGCGCCTCTCGGCGCGACCGCATCAGCTCGGGCAGGACGCTCGCAAGCCCGGGCACGAGCGCCAGCAGGGTCAGCAACACGAGCAAGGGCACCGCGGCCTTGGTCACCATCCACATGTCGCGCCCGCTCATCCCCTGAGGCACGAAGAAACAGACCCCACCGAGGGCGTCAGCCGCGCCATCTCGACCACAACGACCATGGAGAGGCCGAACCCGACCGGATCGAAGCGCGCCTGCGCCACCCTCGGCAGCGCCACCGGGGTGTTCGGGACGATCATCGACGCGCCCTCGAGTGAGCGGCTCGGAACAACGCAGATCAGTTTCAGCAGCGCCAGCAGCATTGCCGGCGCAAGGCCCCGCCAAGCCACCCTGCCCGCCAGCGCTTCCGTCATGTCCAGCAAGGCCATGCCCACCGATAGGACGACCGCGCCAGCAGCCGCGAGACGCGGATATGGCCGCCGGTCCTCAGCGTGCAGGCAGGGGCGACAAAGCCGCTGCCGGCCAGAATGAACCGACGCTTTCGGTAGAATTCATGGTGATCCCGACCACGCGCCCTATGCTCTGCCCAACGGACATCACCGCGATCATGACAAGGCAGAAGGCGACCACGCCAATGCTCAGCCGACAAAGCGGTTCGAGGCTCCTGCGCATCGCATGGGTCCTGAAGTTAAAAGAAAATTGCCCGCCGCCGGCGAGCCGGCGACGGGACTCTCATCATGAAATGCCTCATAGCCCCCCTTGGAGGCCTCGAGCACCGCGATTGCCTCGGGCGAAGTGCTGGTCTGCCAGTCGCCCATCATGGTGCGATGAACTGCAGGATGTTCCGGGTCCCGAAACTGCTTTCGGTCCAGCAGTCTCGGCCAAGGTGGCCACGGCTGTGGCGGCAAGCGTGGCCGCGGCGGAGAACGTCGTTGTGGTCCGCATTGCAGATATAGGTGTTGTCCGCGTCTGACTGTTTTCATTGCGACCCGCGGCGCAGGCGCATGTGTGCAGATCAGGACAGGCGGGACACCAGTTCAAGATCAGTCGTCCACGACATCAAGGTGCCACAGGAAGGTGCCACAGGGGCCGAACCGCCTGACAATTGGTCGCCCGATCGCCCGACAGAAGGCGAACGAACACAGGGGGAATTCACAGGGGAAACCCAAAAGGAACGTGTAATTTATCGAAAGTTTTGCCTCAAACAGCCGTTGCGCACCAGTCAAGCACGAGAGGGCGTCGCAGCCACATGGAGAACTCTTGCACCATGTTCGTCTACGATAAGAGCGAACCGATGACTTCCACGACCCGGCCCCCTGACCAACGGCGCGATCCATCGCGATATCGCCGACGCCACCGCCAAGGGCCGGCTCGCGCCCGGTAACAAGCTGGGACAGGACGAACTGGGCAAGGTCATCGGGGTCAGCAAGACGCGCATCCGACCGATCCTGCACCAGCCGAACGACCAATAGACTGTCATCGTCGAGCCTATGCGCGGCGCGGTCCTCGCGCGGCGAATGCTGCCCGACAGGCTATCGAGGGAGGCAGGATCGCCGGGGCCGCACAGCAGGTCCGGTTGCAACGGGGCCAGCGCGCGCACCGGCTGACCGGAGAGCTCCTTTGCGAATTGGTGCGCGCCATCTGCAACGTGGTGATGTCCGAGGTCGTGCCGGAGTTGGCATCCCGCGGGGCGTTCTACCTGCGCCCCTCCTTTTCGCGCTGCTCGCTCTGCCGCCACGGCCCGCGCCATGCGGAAGCACCTGCAGGACCTGATGAACAACCTTGAGCCCAAACCACGGGTGCTCATCTGTGCCTTCTCGCATCTGACGAGCAAGCCCAGACGATCAGCCACCTGCTCTCTGCCGCGACTGCGCCGGCGACCGAGGCCGCCAGCCCGAGATCGTCCGGCCCGGCAATGTCAGGCTCGCGGTGCCCTTCGTGCCGAACTTCGAGGAAGGCGCCCGCTTTCTATCGGATATGGGGATGAGCGCAGTGTGCCGGTCTACGTGATGCGCGAAAAGCAGCACGGCCCGGGCCTAGCCTGGGTCCGCCGGGGAAAAGGTGCGGATCGCCCGCGTCAGACCTCAGTCACCATCTTGTCGACCGTCACCAAGTCCGCCCCGAGGAACTTGACCGTCACGCCTGGTGCGAGAGGACCACCTCCCGGCCGCCCTGCGCCATGTGCGGCCATTGCGCCGGCACAGTTAAGGTATTTTGTCCCGGTGAACTCCAGAACATCCCAGGCGTCGAGGCCCGGAAACACGTCGCGGCCCGCCGTATCACGATCGAAAACGAGGGTTTCCCGCGCCACGCCGCCCAGGAGCAGAGCATCCTCCTGACTGCCGTCGAGCCAATCGCCCTCGACCGTGGCCATGAAGCTGTGGAAAGCCATCGCGGTGCCGTGGCTGAACTCCCGGCTCCGCGAGAACCCGACGACCTCTTCGTCGCGTGTGCTGCCTGCAGCAGGATGTGCGGTACAGCTTTCCAGGCTCAGAGGGTCGGACGCGTGCGCCAGCACGTTGCGGGACAGCAGGGGGATAGGTCTCTGGTCGCTGAGCGCACCGCAGTTGTTTTGGAACCTGTTGGACTCGCCACTTCCGGTGATCACCCTAAGCGTCGTCTCCGCGCCGCGCGATCCAGTCTCGGTATCCCTGCGTGTCCAGCATTCCATTCACTTGGCGCTGAAAAATACGGGAGCCGAACACGCAGGTCTCCTCTGAAGCATACCGCTCCTCACCCCTGATGAGTACGTCGCTTCACCGGGCGCCGAGAAGCGTATCATCCTTCGTGCCAACCTGGACGCCGTCGTCGCCGCCGAGAGCGTGTCAAAAACCCGAGCAGGCCAGCAAGCCTATGGATTGTCGCCGGCATTTCCGCGCAACGCATCGGCGGATTGCGTTCCGGATAGCTGCGTGCTGCCTTCCAGAGGTTCCTCGTTGAAATAGAGCGTCGGCGGACTGAAGCCGCCGCCGCTCCGTGCCGGGACCTCGTAGATCGTCAAACCGGCGTAGACCTCGGCTAAACAGGCTGGACCCTCGGCCGTTCGAACTCGGCGAGGCGTGCCTCATTGCCGAAGACTCCTCCGAAATCTGCGCCTCAGAGAAGCGTGATGCCATGGCCCGGAGAATGCGGCATCGACCGCTCATGAAACACATCGAGCCCGGCGCCCTCGTAGGCGAGGCGAAAACCGGCCCTACTGTCGTCGCGAGGCACCTGGGTGCTCTATGGCACCGGCACCCTGATAGAATTTCATCCCCACTATCCCATTGTGATAGGCGACTTATTCGTCGCTCCGCAAGAACCTGCTGCCGGAAACACGGAAGCCTTCGACTCTGGAGAATAGAGCATGCGCCTCCCACCAGAATGATTGCCGCGCTGCAAATTATGAATGCGCCTAAATGCTGTCCAGCGGCCGATTGGCCTGTCAACTCAGGGCTCCGAGAGAGCGCCGGGTCGCGCGTTCGCGGTGTCGGCGCATACCCCGAAACCCGAGCAGCAGCTCGGCTTGCAAAGCCCGCCAATACTTCGCCCCCCGCGCTCCGCACGCGCAGCGCGGCGCCAACCTTCGTTTGCGCACCGGCGCCCAGCCTCCTGCCGGCCTCCTCCCAGCCTCTCCCCGGCCGCACCCGGTGACGCCAGCGACCGATTGCTCACTTGACCTGCGCGACCAGGTCTTCATGCTCACCCCCAAGACATTGTTCGCAAAATCCTCTGGAACCGCCTTCATATTCACTTTATACAATATGAATGTCCCGAGCATGAGGCACCACCATGCGATCTTTCATCCTAGCCTATTGCCTCTTGGCGGCGGCCGGCAGCGCCTCCGCCGATACCTACACGGTCACCTCCGAGCCGATCACGGACTGGAAACCGGTTTACGGCGAGGTAGAGACCCGCAACGCGCTTCCCGCCCGCGCCCGCATCGCCGGCACCCTGGTCGAGCTGTCCGTCACCGAAGGAGATCGGGTCGAGGCGGGCCAGGTCGTCGGCACGGTCGAGGATGAAAAGCTCTCCGTACAGATCGACGCGCTTGACGCGCAGGCCGAGGCGCTGCGTGCCCAGCTTACCAATGCCCAGGCAGATCTCGACCGCGGCCAGACCCTGCAGCAGAGCGGCACGATCTCGGCGCAGCGGCTCGACGCGCTGCAGACCTCGGTCGATGTGCTGACCAACCAGATCGCCGCCACCGAGGCGCAGCGTCGGGTGATCCTGCGGCAGATCGAGGAAGGCGGCGTCATCGCTCCGGAAGCGGGCATCGTGCTGTCTGTGCCGGTCTCGCGCGGTTCCTTCGTGGCACAGGGCGAGTCTGTCGCGGTGATCGGCAGCGGCGGGGCCTTCCTGCGCCTGTCGATCCCCGAGCGCTTCGCACAGACCCTGGCCGAGGGCGACCGCATCGAGATGGAGACCGGCGAGGGCAAGATCGCCAAGCTCTACCCGCAGATCGCGGGCGGTCGCCTGCAGGCAGACGTCGAGGTCGAGGGGCTGGAGGAGCGCTACGTCGGACTGCGCTTGCCGGTGCGCCTGCCGGTTGGCGAGCAGGACTCGATCCTCGTTCCCGAGGCGGCGCTCGGCCGCGGTGGCGGTCTTGACATGGTGATCGTGGAAACCGCCGAGGGGCCGGTGCAGCGCATCGTCGTGCCGGGCCGCAAGGTGACCCGGGATGGCGCGACATGGCGCGAAATCCTGTCCGGGCTCGGGGCCGGCGAGGTGGTGGTGATTGCCGATGAGTGATCAAGGAACCGGGCCTGTCGGGGCCCTCGGGCTGGCCGGGCACCTCACCCGTGGCTTTCTCAACTCGCCGCTCACCCCGCTGTTCCTGATCGCCTCGCTGGCGGTGGGCCTCATCGCCCTTGCCGCCCTGCCCCGCGAGGAGGAACCGCAGATCTCGGTGCCGCTCGTCGATATCCACGTGCAGGCCAACGGACTTCGCGCCGGGGACGCCGTGAAACTGGTGACCGAACCGCTCGAGACCATCGTCAAGGGCATCGACGACGTCGAGCACGTCTACTCCGAGACCCGCGACGATGCGGTCATGGTCACCGCGCGCTTCAACGTCGGTGTCTCCTCGGACACGGCGATCCTGCGCGTGCGCGACCGCATTCTCGCCAATATGGACCGCATTCCGGTGGGCATCCCAGAGCCGCTGATCGTCGGGCGCGGTATCAACGACGTGGCCATCGTTGCGCTCACCCTCTCGCCGGCCGAGGGGCAGACCGATGTCACCCCCGCCGACCTGACCCGCGTCGCGCGCGAGGTCGAGGCACGGCTGGCGGCGATCGAGGACGTGGGCCTCACCTATGTCATCGGCGGCACCGAGCCGCAGCTGCGGGTGAACCCCGATCCGGCGCGGCTGGCGCTCTACGGGATCACCCTGCAGCAGCTCTGGGGCAAGATCGAGGGGGCGAACACGTCGCTGCCGCTCGGCACCCTGCGCGAGGGCGGCAGGCAGGTCGGGCTCGTTGTGGGAGAGACCCTGACCACCGCCGCAGAGATCGGCAACCTCGAGCTCACCGCACGTGACGGGCGCACCGTCTACCTGCGCGACGTGGCCGAGGTGACGCTCGAGACCGACACCGGATCGAACTACGTCAGCACCGTCGCTCACGGACCGGAGGGCCTAGAGAGCCGCCCTGCCGTGACGCTGGCACTGGCGAAGCGCGCCGGGGCCAATGCCGTCGTCGTGGCCGAGGAAATCCTGCACCGGGTCGAGGCGATGGAAGGCGAGATCATCCCCTCCTCCATCGAGGTCGAGATCACCCGCGACTACGGAGAGACCGCCGACGAAAAAGCCAACGAGCTGCTCTTCCATCTCGGGCTGGCCACCATTTCGATCGTGATCCTCGTGCTCTTCGCCATCGGCTGGCGCGAGGCCATCGTGGTCGCCATCGTGATCCCGGTGACCATCCTTCTGACGCTCTTCGCGGCATGGATCATGGGTTATACCCTGAACCGCGTGTCGCTCTTCGCGCTGATCTTCTCAATCGGCATCCTCGTCGACGACGCCATCGTGGTGATCGAGAACATCGCGCGCCACTGGGCGATGAAACGCGAGGGCCAGAGCCGCTTCGGCGCCACCGTCGCCGCGGTGGCGGAGGTCGGAAACCCGACCATCGTGGCGACCCTCACGGTGGTGGTGGCGCTGCTGCCGATGCTCTTCGTGTCGGGACTCATGGGCCCCTACATGAGCCCGATCCCGGCCAATGCTTCGGCGGCCATGATCTTTTCCTTCTTCGTCGCGGTCATCATCACGCCGTGGCTGATGCTGAAGATCGCCGGGCGCGCGCCGCTGCACCATACCGCCGAGCACGGCGCGACAGGCGGGGCACTGGGGCGGGTCTATGCCGCCGTCGCTCGCCCGTTGCTGGCGCGCAAATCCGTCTCGGCGCTCTTTCTGCTGGTGGTGGCAGTGCTTTCCTTCGGCTCGCTCGCCGCGCTCTACACCCGCGACGTGACGGTCAAGCTGCTGCCCTTCGACAATAAATCCGAGCTTTCGGTGGTCATCGACCTGCCCGAGGGCAGCGCGCTGGAATCCACCGCCGCCGTGGCGCAGCAGGTGGCGCGCGTGGCGCTCTCGTTGCCCGAGGCGATCTCTGCCCAGACCCACGCGGGCACCGCCTCGGCCTTTAACTTCAACGGGCTGGTCCGCCATTACTACCTGCGGCAGATGCCCGAGATGGGCGACGTGCAGATCAACCTCGCGCCCAAGGCCGAGCGGGACCGCACCAGCCATGAGATCGCGCTCGACCTGCGCGCGAAACTGACCGCGCTTGACGTGCCCGAGGGCACCGTGCTCAAGACCGTCGAGCCGCCCCCCGGGCCGCCTGTCATCTCGACCCTGATGGCAGAGGTCTATGGCCCCGACGCCGAGACGCGCCGGATGGTCGCCGAGCGCGTGCGCGCCGCCTTCGACGAGATCCCCTATGTGGTCGATGTCGACGACAATTACGGCGTGCAGGCCCCGCGCCGACGGGTGGTGCTCGACCCCTCGGCACTGGATTTCTACAAGGTGCAGGAAGCCGACGCACTCGACACGCTCTCGCTGCTCTACGGTGAGGGGACAGTGGGGTATTCGCACCGCGGCGGCGAGCGGCGACCCATTCCGATCGTGCTGTCACGCGATCGGTCCGACCGGGTGATGGACGCGACCGCCCTCTCGACCCCCGTTCCGGCAGACGCCCTGCCCGGCGGGCGCGGCGTGGTGGAACTGGGCGACGTGGTCCGCGTGCGGGATGAGCTCACCTCCTACCCGATCTTCCGCCATAACGGCATCGAGACGATCATGGTGATGGGCGAGATGGCGGGCGAGTTTGAGTCGCCGCTCTACGGCATGCTCGCCTCGGCGGATATCTTGGATGGGCTCGACTGGCCCGAGGGCGAGACGCCAACGATCTCGTTGCATGGCCAGCCAAAGGACACCAGCGCCCCGAGCATTCTCTGGGATGGCGAATGGGAGGTCACCTGGGTCACCTTCCGCGACATGGGCGCGGCCTTCGCGGTGGCGCTTTTGGGGATCTACATCCTCGTCGTGGCGCAGTTCGGCAGCTTCCGCCTGCCGCTGGTGATCCTGACGCCGGTGCCGCTGACCTTCCTTGGCATCATGTTCGGGCACTGGCTCTTTAGCGCGCCCTTCTCGGCCCCCTCGATGATCGGCTTTATCGCGCTGGCGGGGATCATCGTACGAAACTCCATCCTCCTGGTGGATTTCATCCGTCATGCGAACCCCGAGAAACCGATCGATGTCGAGACGCTGATCGAGGCGGGCGCGACGCGCTTCAAACCGATCCTGCTGACCGCTTTGGCGGCGATGATTGGCGCGGCGGTGATCCTGATGGACCCGATCTTCCAGGGCCTCGCGATATCGCTGCTCTTCGGGCTGCTGACCTCGACCGCGCTGACGGTGCTGGTGATCCCGGCGATCTACCGACTGGCGAAGACCTGACCCGTCGCCGGCCCGAAACTGCCGCCAGCCAGCGCGAGAACAGCTCGGTCGTCTCCCTTCCGAAGGTCACGCAAAGCGGCCACAATGCGCCCTGCGCATAGGCGTCGGAAACCCGCACATCAGATCAGAAGACCCAAGCGCGCCGCATACGCCTAGACGAGCCGGATCGCGCCCGACCCGTCCTGTCGGCGGCTGACCGGGAGTGGGCCCCGTGCGAAATGGGGCTACATCTTCTGGTGACACCGTGCCCAAAGATGATCTCAACAAACTATCAAAAGATCAGCATATCCCTTTTGATAGGCCCTGCGCATATTCCACCACCAATCAACCGAGCCCGGCACCGCGAAACTCCGGAAACTAGGCGAAATATTTCCATCCCTGCTGGAGCGCAACAGCGCGGGTCGACCACGCAAGGGCCATATCTTAAGGCGTATGTATTTTCTGGAGACCTGCGCGCAATATGGGGGCACTCGAAATTAATTTTTTGATACCTTGGAAAGCCACAAGTCATATAGGAGGGACACAATTTGTATTTCTCAGCTTTAGCTCGTGTCGGCAAGATACTCGATAGGGGGAACTGGTCCGACAGAGCATTTGAACGGGCTTTGGATTTTCTGGAAAAATTTGTTGAACGGGTTGCAGATGGCGGCCGCAACTCTCATCCAAAAGGGCACTGGGGCGATCGCGATAGCTACCGAAACGACGACCAGGGAGATCAGCACGAAACCTCGATCGAAATGGAAATCGGTGGCACGGCCGAGGCGTTGGGAGAGCACACTCTGGCGTCTGCGGAACTTCAGGCGGAAATTACCGACACCGAACATGCGTCTTTCGCAATTGGCAGTGGAACGTTTTCGGCAGCAGCAGAGGGCGGCGCCCAATATGCGACAACCGATGCATTTTGCGACGTGGACGGCGCCGATTTCGTCTTTGCGTCAACGAAAACGGTCACCGGCAAGAACTGGGAAACGACCACCACCAGAGTGTTCGCCGTGGACTTCGCCTATCTCGATATGCGCAACCCGCTGGTGATCACTCCCGAGTGCAGCTACCGGGTCGGCAGCTACAAGAACGTTGCCGACGGCAATGTGGCGAGCGTCGATTTCGATGTGAATGTCAGCGGCGAACACACCAACGCAGAAGTGCAAGCCGGGGCACTGGCGATCGAAGACATCTACTCCGGCTCATCGATCGACGCGACGCTCGCAATTGGATGAAAGGGATCAGAAGTGCATACCCCTTTCGTGCGCGCGTTGCGCTGTTCCATCCAGTGTATCCTGACGTCATTCCAGGGAGGGACAAATGGCACACCCAATTGATAAGACAGACACACTTGTGAGCGAGGACACTTCGGTCACGGAAACCAGCGTCATCGAGTGGCCCGGCGAAGACGCGCCCGACCGCCTCGAGTACGAAGACACTTTCGATTTTGCGCCGGGCATCCTGACCGCTCGTACGGTCATCGATCTTTCGGAGCGAAACGAAGACTACCCGGTCGAAGGCAGCTACTCGGTTGTCGCCGATCCCGAAGAACGGAGCTGGCAGTCCGATCTCGAACTGAACACCGATGGAGAAGACGGCCCCGAGGTCGTGATGCGTTCTTCGGTGGAGGTCGGCACCGAGCCGGGCGAACGTTTCTTTTCCAGCCACTTCAGCTTGACGACGGCCTCTGGCGCGACCGGTGAGAACGACGAGTCCACCGGACCCGGACAATATACGATCTCCTGGGTTTTTGATTTCTCCTAACCCAAGCGCGGCTTGGGATTTCATTTTCGTATATCTGAATATCAATGATGTCTTTAGATGAATCACAAGTCACAAATCCAAGACATCAGACCCAGGAAACATTTCAGGCTATCTTTTGAAGATGTATCTTATGCGGCGTTGAAAGAAATCCATCTCGATATAATCATGGGACACGTCGACAATAATCGGCGCTTTTTTTGACAAAATTTCTATGAGGAGAAGAGAAATGGGATTCAACTTTAAAAAATACGACAAGGCAGACGTGGATCTCGATAAGGAAATCGACGTAGATATCGATGTGGATATCGATATCGACTACGATGTTGAAGTCGATGAAGACGTTGATGTGAACGCAGACTTCGACGTCCACACCCATGTCCAAGGAAACAGCGCAGAGGCGGTCGTCGACGTCGAAGCCATCGGTACCGACACCTATACCTCGATGGACATCGCCGTGCTGACCCTCGAGGGTGAAATGTCGTCCATTTCCGGCTCGTTCACCTCGGTCGTGGGCTGACGCCTACGCCTGGGCGGGCGGCTCGCAAGGGCCGCCCGCATTTCTCGCGGCGCGGACATTCGCGAAATTTATTTCTCAGGCGACCCGGGATCAATCGTGCGGCGCGGAGCCGACTTGGATTGCCCTGAACCCAAAGTCATTCGATGAGACCCTGCCGGCGCAAACGCGAGCGGGAAGCGCAGCCCCATGGCAGGCCATTCAAACAGGGAGATTACCATGGACGAGTATGGGGAAGAGGGAAACGACACGCTCTATATCCGCACTGCCGGCGCGTACAACATCTACGGCCTTGGCGGCAACGACCTGCTCAGGGTCTATGTCTCACGCCGGAACAGCGCCAGCGATGCCCCGGATTACTTCGATGCCGGCGATGGCAACGACACGATCATGGCGGCCGGCACCGATGACACCGCCATCGGCGGCGCCGGTGCGGACCTGGTTCGCGGAGACGACGGCAACGACCTTCTTTATGGGGATAGTGGCCGTGACAATTTCTTGGGGACGCCCACCGAGACAACGGGCGACGGCAGCGACACTCTTGACGGCGGCTACGGAGACGACAGCATCGACGGGGGCGGCGGTGACGACCTGCTGCTGGGCGGACGCGGCAACGACCAGTTGCTGGGGGGCTCCGGCTCGGACACGCTGACCGGTGATGCCGGCAACGACACCCTGGTTGGCGCCGCCGGGAACGACTCACTGATTGCCGGCAGTGGCAACAACCTCTTGTTGGGAGGTAGCGGCAACGACTTCCTGCAGGCTTCCAACGGCGCGGATTCTGCCGATGGCGGCAGCGGCGATGACCAGCTGATCCTCGGAAGCGGCAATGACATTGCCTTCGGCGGAGACGGCGCAGACGACATTCTTCTCGGCACCGGCGATGATTATGCCGAAGGCGGCAGCGGCAATGACTCGATCGATGGCTCCGACGGCAACGACGAACTTCGCGGCGATGCCGGCGACGACGAACTGCTCGGCGGTTCAGGCGACGACATCATCTTCGGCGGCACGGGCGATGACCTGCTCAACGGAGGAGTCGGTGCCGACGCGTTGATCGGAGGAGTCGCCAATTCAAGCGTTTACAGCGGATTTGACGTGGTCACCTACGAAAGCGCCTCCAGCGCGGTGGGCGTGCAGCTTTCCAGCGAGGGACAGACCAGCGGCAGCGGTGCTGCGACTGGGGACATCTACTACGAGATCGACGGCGCGATCGGCAGCGCCTTCAGCGACTCGCTTGTCGGCGCCGCCGGCAACCAGAGCTTCTACGGCCTTGCCGGGAATGACACGCTGGTCGGCGGCGACGGGGACGATTCCCTCGACGGCGGCGACGGTGCCGACGTGCTGTCGGGGGGCAACGGGGACGATATTCTGGTCAGCGGCACCGGTGACGACCTGCTCGTCGGCGGCGCCGGCGGTGACCTCGTCGTCGGCAATGGTGGCACCAATACGCTTTACGGTGACAACCAGCCGTCACAGACGAGCGTTTCGGGCTACGACTTCTTTGCCAGCCTGTCGGGGACCAATTTCGTGCTCGACTACAAGTTCGGCATTTCCGGCGGGCAATACGTCGCCCTCGACGCGCTCTTCGTGCCGGTGGGCTCCACCCAGGATCTTGTCTATCTCAACGCGAGCGGTCTCATCGGGGCGCGCTTCCAAAGCTCCGAGCAGACGGCATATGTCTCGCTCGGGACAACGAGCGTAACCACCGCGAGCGCACGGGCGGATGCCATGGACGTCTATGTATTCACCGATCCCTCAGACTTCCTGCTCTGAGCACGGGATCTGAGTGACATGGCCCGGTCCTCCAAAACACGCGCCGCCTCCGATCCGCTCCTGAGCGAGACGCTGCGCAAATGCCGAGGCGCCTTCCTGTGCCTCGGGCTCTTCAGCATGGCAATCAACCTGCTGATGCTCGCCTCGCCGCTTTACATGCTGCAGGTCTACGACCGCGTGCTCAGCAGCGGCAGCACCGAGACCCTCTTGATGCTGACTCTGATCCTTGCTCTGGCGCTCCTGACCATGGCGATGCTGGACACGCTGCGCAGCGCATTGGCGCTGCGCATGGGGGCCTGGCTCAACGAGACGCTGGGCCCCGAGTTCCTCGGTATCAGCCTGCAGGCGAAGCTTGCCGGGCGCCCGGGCGGCGGTCAGGCGTTCCGCGATCTCTCGCAGGTCCAGGCGTTCATGGCGACACAGGGTATGACCGCATTCTTCGACTTTCCCTGGACGCCCTTCTTCATCGCCATTATCTGGCTGCTCCACCCCCTTCTGGGGATGATTTCCCTTGCGGCCGCGCTGCTCCTGCTCGCCCTGAGCTATGGCAACGAGATCGCCACTCGGGGCCTGCTCAAGGCTGCGAACAGCAGCCAGATTGCCGGAACATCCCTCGCAGAGGCCACCATCGGAAATGCCGAAGTCGTGCGGACGATGGGTATGACCGGCGCGCTGATGGCCCAGTGGAAAGGGCGGAACAGGATCACCCAGAAGAACCTTCTGCGCGCCAGCGAACGCGGCGGCTATTTCACCGGTGGGGCAAAATTCCTGCGCTACTTTGCACAGAGCGCAATGCTGGGAGCCGGTGCATGGCTGGTGATCCGCGGAGAGTCCACCCCGGGGTCAATGATCGCGGGCTCGATCCTCTTGAGCCGGGCACTGGCCCCGGTGGACATGGCCATGTCTGTCTGGAAGAACTTTTCCGGCGCCCGGCTGGCCTATGGCCGCCTGCGGGACCTCGTGGACGACTTCCCGCGCGAACCGAAACGCATGCCGCTTCCAGCGCCCAAAGGCGGGCTTCAGGTGAAGAAATTGACGGTCGTCGGCCCGAACGGCCCGCTTCTGGCACGGGTCAATTTCGACATCGCTCCCGGCGAGGTCGTCGCGGTCATCGGCCCGTCCGCCGCGGGAAAAAGCACGCTCTGCCGCGCCATCGTCGGCCTCGCCAAGCCGGCCTCGGGCACGGTCTCCCTGGATGGTGTCCGCATCGACCATTGGGAGCCGGAGGACCTCGGGCCGCACATCGGTTACCTGCCGCAAGAGGTCGGGCTGTTCGTCGGCACCGTTCAGCAGAACATCGCCCGGATGACCGACGGTCCAGCCGCAAGGGTGGTCGCGGCGGCGGAGAAGGCGCGCGCCCACGAGATGATCGCGCAGCTTCCGCACGGCTATGACACCGAACTCGGCGAACGAGGTGCCGGGCTTTCCGGCGGCCAGCGCCAGCGCATCGGGCTGGCCAGAGCCGTTTTCGGCAACCCGGCGCTGATCGTGCTCGACGAGCCGAATGCCAACCTTGATCAGTCTGGTGAGGCGGCGCTCTCGGCCGCGATCCTCGACCTTAAGAAGGCAGGTGCGTCGCTGCTGATCGTGGGCCATCGCCCCTCGACACTGGCGCAGAGCGACAAGGTCCTGCTGCTTCAGGGCGGCAAGGTCCAGGCCTTCGGCCCACGCCAGGAGGTGCTCGCCCGTATGCGGGATGCCAAAGAGGCGGAAAAGGTTGCCGGTGGCACTCCGCCCGCGGTTTCGGCAGAGGCATCCGCGATCGGGCGGCGTGGCGAAGCCGGACGCGAACTCGAGACCAGGGAGCCATCCCGATGACCATCGCACACGCGTATCCGCCAAGCGGCCAGAGGGTTCGAGCGTCTGAAAACGCGCCCGATCACGGCGTCACAGAAGACAACCGCAGCCTCTCCGAGGCGATCCGCGCCCCGCGCCGCGCGGGCCTGTTGGTCATGGCGGTCTTTCTCGGCGGATTGGGCTGGTGGGGGTCGATGGCCCCTCTTGCGGGCGGCGCAATCGCCCCGGGGCGGATCAGTCCCGACAGCGGCGTACGTTCGATCGAACACCTCGAAGGCGGACTGGTCAGCAACATCCGCGTGCGTGACGGTGACCGTGTGCGCGCCGGCGACATCCTGCTGACGGTCGACGTGACAGCGACCCGGGCGGAGGCGGCGGTGCTTGCCGACCGCCGGCTGTCGCTGTTGGCCGAGCAGGCCAGGCTCGTCGCTGAACTGGCAGGCAGCGACGCCCTCGACTTGCCCGAGGACCTGAGCAGCGATACTCCGGGCCTCTCCTCGGTCCTTGCAGGGGAGCAGCAGACCTTCGCCGCGCGGCGGGCCTTGCGCGTGGCGCAGCAGCGGGTCTTCGAACAGCGCATCTCGCAGCTTTCAGAAACGCTCAGCGGACACAGGCTCCAGGCGGAGAGCGCCGCCGAACAACTTGCCCTGATGCGCGAGGAACTCGCTGACAAGACCTCGCTCTTGGAGAAGGGGCTGGCGGCCAAGGCCGAGGTGCTCCGGCTGCGGCGCGCCATTGCCGAACTCCGAGGGCTCCGTGGGAGCTACCTCACCAAGATGGCCGAAGCCCGCCAGGAAATCGGCGAGATCGAGTTGAACCTCAAGGCACGCGATGCGGAGGAGTCCGAAAAGCTCGCCATCCGCGCCTCGGAAGCCCGCAAGGAACTGGCCGAGATCGCGCAGCGGCTTTCCGCCCTGCAGGCCATTTTGGATCGCGAGCGACTGGTCGCCCCGGTTGATGGCACGATCTCCAATCTCAGGGTGAGAAATGCCGGAGAGATCCTGCAGCCCGGGCAGCCGGTGCTCGACGTGGTTCCCGTCAGAGAAGGGCTGCTGATCGACGCCCAGGTTGCGCCGAACGATATCGATGCGGTTGCGCCCGGCATGACTGCGCAATTGCGCATCTCGGCCTATTCCGGCCGGACCCTTCCAAGGATCGAAGGGCAGGTCACGATGGTTTCTGCAGACACCAGCATCAGGGAACCAGGCGGCACCGCGTACTATCCCATACGTGTCGAAGTGGACGCCGGCGAAATCAGCGAGCTGGGGATCGACCTGCGCTCGGGCATGCTGGTCAGCGTCCTGATCGTGACCCGCGAAAGATCGATGGGGAGCTACCTGCTCGAGCCGATCCGGGATCTGCTGCAGAACGCCATGCGTGAGGTATAAAAGCGCTGTTTTCAGCGGCAATCCGCCAAGCGCACACCTTAAGGTATATTGCAAAGCATTCTGTATTACCCAGATGCTATACTTATGGTCAGGGATAAAATTCTATATTTGGAATGAAACATTCATAAAGAAGTTCTCGGGGGGGCATATTAAATGACATTCAGAAAATGGTTGAAATCCATTTCGACAGGTCGGTGAGATGAGCATGTCGAACTCACAGGAACCGACTCTGTACATCGTCGATGAAATGCCGCTGACCCGAGCGCAGTTATCGCAATTTCTCTCAGGCTTTGCACGCCTTCACAGGCTGCGGATCGAAGAGGTGGCGGCCAGCGACAGCGACGATATCTTCCCCCAGGCTCAAGGGGGGATGTGCGTCATCAATACTGGCGCCAGCAGCAGCCAGTCCATCTGGTTCAGCATCGTCCAGAAACTAAGCCAAACGACGCGCCTCGGGCCGGTTGTCGTATTTTGCGAGATCGCCAGCGCCGAGTTCGTGCGCGGCGCCCTGGAGGCTGGCGCGCGGGGCGTGGTCCCGGCGGCGACCGATCCAGCGGTTGCGCTGAAGTCGCTGGATCTCACGCTGCATGGCGGGATCTTCGTCCCGCCATCGGTTCTGGACCAGATGAGGTCGTCGGACTCGTCCCAGGATCCGGACGACCCGCCGCCCGGCAGGCCGGAGCAACTGCCCGACCTCTCCGGAGGATCGTCCGGCAGTCAAGGCGCAGCTTCCCGATCGGCGGAGGCCCTGGAGCCACCCCGCCTCGACAAGAGGCTCTCGCAAGAGCGCCGCGACGCCGGGGGTGACAGCGAAGAACCCGACCTCGCCGAATTGACTCCGCGGCAGATGGCCGTGCTGGATCACCTCTCTCAAGCTCGGTCGAACAAGGAGATTGCCCGCGTCTTGGACACCACCGAGGCGACGGTGAAGCTTCATGTACGGCAGGTGATGCGCAAGCTCGGGGCCAAGAACCGCACGGAGGCCGCACTGATTGCCGCGCGCAGTCTGCAGACCCACGCCGGTGATGCTACCGCAAACGCATTGGAACATCGGCCCCAAACCGGCGCGGGAGCTCTGCAGCCCGACCTCCCCAGCCATCGCGAGCTGCTGGCCACGGTCAGACATGGTGACACGCACAGGATTCCCAGCGACACCCTTGCAGCGGATCGGAATGTTGCCTTCGACCAACGCGCTGCGGAGCAATTGCGGCGCATGGAGAAGAGCGGGTCGGTACACTTCTCCGGACTTCAGCCCGAGACCGGACGACTAAGCTGACTGCATTCCCGGACGATCAACGATACGGCGTCCGTTGCGGATCACGGTCACCGCGCCGGGCAGGTGGATACGATCAGACCGCGTGGGCGCACCGACCGTCGCCCGCGCGGGCGATCAAGGGATTCTGCGTGATCGGGCGAGCCAGCCAACCGGCCCTACTCAACACCCTGTGCGGCCCACGTGGTCGGCGCAGCCGGTCAGGGCACATGCCAGCAAGCTGCGTTTTGCAGCTCTGTGCCCGAGAGGGTGTAGAGGCTACCTATAAGAGATCATTGCCTTCTCGGGCTCGACGAGGAGTTCGCAAGCGGGTCAGCGCTGCTGATCCATGGAGGCCCGTGAACGCAACACTTCAAATTCAGGGACTTTTTTCAGCTTCGCCTGCGCCAATGCCGCAACCTTGGCGATACCGCCGACAAACAGGTCAAGATCGGGGAGACGCCGGCTGAATTTGAGAAGGCCGAACAGGCGCTTCAGAAAGATGATCACGCGCATCTAATGAAGCTCTGACAATGCCAGTCTTGCCACTTGATGGTATCGGAAGACTGCCGCTCATCTCGGCGTAAGCCTAGCAATGTCAAAACCTTGCTAGGCTTAGATGGTGCGGTCGAGAAGACTCGAACTTCCACGGGAGTTACCCCACAGCGACCTCAACGCTGCGCGTCTACCAATTCCGCCACGACCGCACTGTCTAGGCTTGGTGAAGCGGTCTCTAACGAAGCCCGCGGGGGATGTGAAGAGGAAAATCGAACCTTTCTGCGAAAAGTTTGCGCGACCTTACGGCAACCATGAGTTGGGCCGGCGCGCAGCGCGCCGGCCCACGTTGAGTCAGGCTCTTTTCCGCCTCATTCACTAACGTTGAAGGTCGGGATCGTGGCACCGGCCTGGGTGACGACGGAGGGCGCATCGGACTCCGGTCGCCCACCTCCCAGCATCACCGAGGCCTTGCGGAGCAGCCCGGCTCTCTCCGGAAGGCCCGGTGAGAATACCGGCGTCGCCCCGGCGTCGAGCGCGTCGAGAGCCTGCGCGTACCAGGCGAGCGAAAGATCGGCACGCCGCGCTGCGCCGAAGCCCTGGCTCAAATGGTGGCCAACCAGTTCGGCGTAGGGCGCCTGCCCCAGCGCAACCAGCAGCAGGGCCGAGCCCACGGCCGCATCGAGGTCATCTCCCTTGTAGCCCGCCGCGAGACAGATCTGCGCAGTCTTCTCGAGCTGAGCCGGCGACATTCCCGAACTCAGGATAAAGGCCTTTGCGTCCGACAGGACCTCATCCCGCGCCTTCACCGACACGGCGGCGACCTGCGCGTGCAGAACATCGCCGAAGCCCGCGCATTGCGCCGCGATCTGCGCCGGCGTGGCGCCCGGAACCTTGGCGATCAGCGCCTCGCCCTGCGCGATGGCATAGCTGCGAGCAAGGCACAGCTGTTCGGCGAGCGCGGCCGACGCATCGGTCATCGTCGCCTCGGTGATGTAGCCACCGTTGGTGGTGGTCATCAGGCTGAGCGTGTTGCACTGGGACTGCAGCGAGGCCTGCACCGGAGCTTCGCCGAAGAAATTGGGAATCGCCGGCGCCTCGGCCAGCGCCCCGCCCTGGACGACAGGTTGTGCCGAGGGCACCGGGGTTGCGGCCGAGGCCATCTGCGTTTGCGGTGCCTGAGGCTGAACCGGCGCGGGCTGCACCGGCTGCAGCGCCATCTGAGGCTGAGCCGGGCCGGTCTTCGAGCAGGTCCCCCGCTGGCAGGTGAACATTGCAGGCGTCACATTGAAGGCCTGGAAATCGTTGCGCTCATATCCCTCGGGGGTCGAGGCGAAGACTCGCACCGCGCAGCTCTGGGCGTTGCACCAGAAGGCCGATCCGGTCACCGAGGTGTCGAGGATGTAGTCCGTCTGGCCATCGCCGTTGATATCCGAAAGCTGGATGAATCCCGAGCGCTGCACCAGTTGCTCCGCCGAGGGATCCGAGCTCTTGGCGATCTCGTTCACCGCCGCCGCGACCACTGCGGGCAGGCCGTAGCTGCCAGCGATCGCCGAGGTGGCCCCATAGCCCGTGCCGTTCATCTGCTCATCGCGGTACGCGATCAGCAGCCCGCGCACGCCCTGCGGATTCTGTGCGATCTGCTGCGATGTCGCCGGGCCGCCTGCCTGAGCGCGGCGATAGGAGCCCACCAGGAAATCGCGTTCATATTCGGTCAACTGCCCCGTGGGCGCATATCCCATGTGCGCCTGGAAAGAAGAAATCGCTGCCCGAGACTTGCTGCCCATTATTCCATCAGGCGTACCGGAATTGAACCCGAAGTAATTCAGGGCCGTCTGCGTGGTGCGATTGGCCTCGCGTGCCGCAGACGAGACACTTGGCGAGCTTGCACGGGGCGCAACATACGTGCGTTTAACGACTTTTTGCCTGGGCTGATTTGCAATGGCACTGCCGATGATACCGCCAACGAGACCACCAACAAACGCGTTGTCGGCGAGTGCGGGAATCGGCGTCAGGGCGAGACTGGCACAAACCATCCCGATCAGTGAATGACGCTTCATATTGAGATTCCTCCAAATTCTTCTTCATTTTCAGGGGCCATCGAGCCCGTAAATTAGACTTTGGAAATAGATAAAAAATTGTTAGTGAATCCTGAAAATACTGTCCCCCCTCGCGCATTGACGAGTCAAGAGATTAACCATAAGCGCTCTGACATGGTTGAGTGGATCACGAAAGACGGGCTGACCGGCTACGACGAAGCCGTTGCCTTCATGGAGAAGCGCGCCGCGGCGATTGCCGCGGGCGAGGCCGATGAGTTGATCTGGCTGGTCGAGCATCCGCCACTCTATACCGCGGGCACCTCGGCGAAGATCGAGGACCTGCGCGACCCAGACCGCTTCCCGGTCTTCGGTACCAAGCGCGGCGGTCAGTACACCTACCACGGGCCCGGCCAACGCGTGATCTACGTCATGCTCGACGTGGGCCGGCGCGGTCGCGACGTGCGCCGCTTCGTGCAGCAGCTCGAGAGTTGGGTGATCGCCGCGCTCGCCGAGTTCAACATCACCGGCCACATCCGCGAGGGTCGCGTCGGCGTTTGGGTCGAACGCCCCGACAAGCCGCTGCTGGCCGACGGTCGGGTGACCGAGGACAAGATCGCCGCCATCGGCATCCGCCTGCGCAAATGGGTGAGCTTTCACGGCATCTCGATCAACGTCGAGCCGGAGCTGAGCCACTTCGACGGCATCGTGCCCTGCGGCATCTCCGAATTCGGCGTGACCTCGCTGGTCGACCTTGGCTTGCCGGTGACTATGGACGATCTGGATGTCGCCCTGCGCCGCAGCTTCGACGAGACCTTCGGCGACGAGCCTGAAGACCGCTGACCTAGCCCGCCAGCAGGTGGGTCTTCACGTCCTCCGCGGCAAAGTCGACCAGCGCGCGCACCTTGCGCGGCAGCATCGCGCCCTCGAGATAGACCGCATGCAGGTCGTGCATAGGCTTTTCCACCTCGGCCAGCACCTCGACAAGCCGGCCTGCCTCGATGTCGGCCGTCACCACGAACTCGGGGCAGTAGGCGACCCCCTGCCCCGCCAGTGCCATGTCCCGCGCCACACGAGCGCTGTTGACCGCGAAGCGGCTGGCAATCTGCACCTCGCGCACGGCCCCCTCCGAGCCGAAACGCCAGCGCGGGCTGCGCTGGTTGCTGTCATGGATGCAGGCATGACCGCCCAGCGCCTCGGCGGAGTCCGGCGCGCCGTGCTCGGCGACATAGGCTGGCGCGGCCACCACCTTCATGCCGAAGCGGCACAGCCTGCGCGCCTTCAGGGTGTTGTCCGAGAGCCGCCCGATACGGAACGCCAGGTCGATCCCCTCCAACGCGAGATCCGTGTAGGCATCCGACAGCCGCAGTTCCACCGACAACTCGGGATGCGGCGCCGCGAAACGGCTGAGCAGGTCAGCGGCATAAATCTCCCCGAAGGTCAGCGGCGCCGCCACCCGCAGCACGCCGGAAAACCCGCGTGCCTCGTGCTCGACCGATCCAAGCAGATCCTCCAGCTCCTCGAGCCAAGCGGGGGCGCGGGCGAGAAGTTTCTCGCCCGCCGGCGTCAAACCAACCCGCCGCGTGGTGCGCTGCAACAATCGCGTGCCCAGACGCGCCTCAAGTTCCGCCACGTATTTTGAGGTGAGCCGGTTCGACACCCCCATGCGCTCGGCGGCGGCGGTGAAGGAGCCGGTCTGCGCGGTGGCGACGAAGGCGCGGATCTGGTCAACGATGTCCATCGTAAATTCCGAACGCTGTATGGATAGTATTACCACATACTCGCCATTTCTTTCCGAAAGGCCAGCCCGCATATTCTCCGCAACGGCAGCAAGTGCTGCCCCCCTTGCCCGCACACCGGGACACGCATTCGGAGAGAGATCATGGCAACCAGCGACGCCCCCCTCGAAATCGGCCAGGTAAGCCTGACCGTCAACGACCTCTCCAAGGTCGGCAACTTCTACCAAACCGCCCTCGGCCTCGAGAAGCTGTCGGATGACGGCACCGAAGCCCGCTTCGGTGCGTATGGCCGCAGCCTCATCGCGCTGCGTCAGGACAAGAGCGCCCAGCACCACTCCCCGCGCGAGGCCGGGCTCTTCCACACTGCTTTCCTGCTGCCCTCGCGCGCCGATCTCGGCGCCTGGCTGCACCACGCGGCCGAGACCCGCATCCCGCTGCAGGGCGCTTCGGACCACCTCGTGAGCGAGGCGCTCTACCTTGCCGACCCCGAGGGCAACGGCATCGAAATCTACATCGACCGCCCGCGGGATCAGTGGACATACAAGGGCGACGAGATCGAGATGGCCACGAACCATTTGGATCTGCAGGACGTCGCGAACAGCGCGACCACCAAGTGGCAGGGCGCACCAGAGGGCACCGTGGTGGGTCACGTCCACCTGCAGGTCGGACGGCTCGACCCGGCGGAAGCCTTCTATTCCGAAACCCTCGGCATGGCGGTGACCAACCACTACCCGGGCGCGACCTTCTACGGCTCGGGCGGCTATCACCACCACCTCGCCTCGAACATCTGGAACAGCCGCGGTGCCGGGCCGAAGAACGGCCCGACGACAGGGCTGACCGAGATCGAGCTGCGCGGCACCGCGCAGGAGATCGAGGCCATCCGCAGCCGCACTCCGGCGGAAACCCCGCTGGTCGATCCGTGGGGCACCACCTTCACCCTGACCCGGAAGGACTGAGACCATGCTGATCGACGGGAAATGGACCGCCAACTGGCAGCCGGTGCAGAAGGCCGACGAAAAGGGCCGCTTCGTGCGGCAGGAGTCGAGTTTCCGCAACTGGATCACCCCCGACGGCAGCGCCGGCCCCACCGGGACCGGCGGCTTCAAGGCGGAAGCCGGACGCTACCGGCTCTATGTGGCGCTGATCTGCCCCTGGGCCTCGCGCACGCTGATCGCCCGCAAGCTCAAGGGCCTCGAAGAGATCATCCCGGTCACCGTGGTGAACCCGCGCCTCGACGACCAGGGTTGGAGCTTTGGCGGCTTCCCCGGCGCGGATGACGACCCGCTCTTCGGTGCGCAGCACCTGCACGAGCTCTACACCCGCGCCGACCCGCATGTGTCGGGCCGCGCCACGGTGCCGGTGCTCTGGGACGAGAAGCTGGGCGTGATGGTCAACAACGAGAGCGCCGACATCGTGCGCATGTTCGACACCGCCTTCGAGGACATCGCCCCCTCCGACATACGCCTCGCGCCCGACGAGCTGGTGGAGGAGATCGACCGCGAAAGCGCGCAGATCTACCAGCTCTACAACAATGGCGTCTACAAGGCCGGCTTTGCCAGCTCGCAGGACGCCTATGACGAGGCGGTGTCCCAGCTCTTCGAGGAGATGGCGCGCATCGAGGAGCGCCTGTCGGATGGCCGCCCCTTCTATTTCGGCGACAGGCTGACCGAGACCGACATCCGGATCTTCGTCACCTCGATCCGCTTCGACGCTGTCTACCACGGCCTGTTCAAGTGCAACATCAAGCGGCTGGAGGACCACCCGTACATGCACACCCACATGCTGCGGATGCTGAACACCGGCGGGATCGCCGAGACGGTGAACCTCGATCACATCAAAGCGGGCTACTACGGGATCAAGACGCTCAACCCGCCGCGCATCATCCCCGCCGGCCCAGCCGCTCTGGCCGCCGAAATCGACCGGGCCCAAGCGGCGCTCTGACCCACGCAAGCAAGGTCACTCGCGGTCCGGGGCACCCAGCCCCGGGCCATCGCGATTCAAAACAGCCCGATCTTCCGGCACGCGAATGGCCTGCCGCCGCCCCGGCGTGATGACGATGGGTCTGGATGCCAGACTGTGGCAAGATGCATCGTCATGTGTATTGAAAACCCCGGGCAGTTTGTATACTGCCGCATACAGCTCGCTTGACCCGGCACGCCAGATATCTCTGAGTTTCGGTGTTCAAGCGGAAACCGACACCTAAACGGCGGGTCAAACATGAGCTTGTACACAGACTACCTTGATGAGATCGGCACGCGCAAAGCGCAGGGCCTGAACCCCAAGCCCATCGAAGACGGGGCGCTTGTCGAAGACCTCATCGCGCAGATCAAGGATGCCGACAGCGTCCACCGCGACGACGCGCTCAAGTTCTTCATCTACAACACCTTGCCGGGCACCACCAGTGCGGCCGGCGTCAAGGCCGCCTTCCTGAAGGAGATCATCCTCGGCGAGGCCACCGTGTCGGAAATCACCCCGGCCTTCGCCTTCGAGCTGCTGTCGCACATGAAGGGCGGCCCGTCGATCTCGGTGCTGCTCGACCTCGCCCTCGGCGAAGACGCGGGAATCGCCTCGCAGGCTGCAGAAGTTCTGAAGACTCAGGTCTTCCTCTACGAAGCCGACATGGGGCGCCTCGAGTCGGCCTACAAATCTGGCAACCCTGTCGCGAAGGAGCTGCTGGAAAGCTACGCCAAGGCGGAATTCTTCACCAAGCTTCCCGACATCGACGAAGAGATCGAGATCGTCACCTATATCGCCGCCGAAGGCGATATCTCGACCGACCTCCTGTCGCCGGGCAACCAGGCCCACTCGCGCTCGGACCGCGAACTGCACGGCAAGTGCATGATCTCGGAAACCGCGCAGAAGGAAATCGAGGCGCTGAAGCTGCAACACCCCGGCAAGCGCGTGATGCTGATCGCCGAGAAAGGCACGATGGGCGTTGGCTCCTCGCGGATGTCCGGCGTGAACAACGTGGCGCTCTGGACCGGCAAGCAGGCCAGCCCCTACGTGCCCTTCGTCAACATCGCGCCGGTCGTGGCCGGCACCAACGGCATCTCGCCGATCTTCCTGACCACCGTCGGCGTCACCGGTGGCATCGGCCTCGACCTGAAGAACTGGGTCAAGAAGCTTGACGCGGACGGCAAGCCGATCCTCAACAACGACGGCAACCCGGTTCTCGAGCAGAAATACTCTGTCGCGACCGGCACCGTGCTGAAGATCGACACCAAGGCGATGAAGCTCACCGATGAAGACGGCAAGGAGCTGGTCGACGTCTCCTCCGCCTTCACGCCGCAGAAGGTCGAGTTCATGAAGGCAGGCTCGTCCTACGCCATCGTGTTCGGCAAGAAGCTGCAGACCTTCGCCGCCGAAACGCTGGGCGTGAAGCCGACCCCCGTGTTTGCGCCGAACAAGGAAGTCTCTCACGAGGGCCAGGGCCTGACCGCGGTCGAGAAGATCTTCAACCGCAACGCCCGCGGCACCACGCCGGGCAAGACCCTGCACGCCGGCTCCGACGTGCGCGTCAACGTCAACATCGTGGGCAGTCAGGACACCACCGGTCTGATGACCTGCCAGGAACTCGAGGCAATGGCCGCGACGGTGATCTCGCCGTCCGTGGACGGCGCCTACCAGTCCGGCTGCCACACCGCCTCGGTCTGGGACAAGAAGGCACAGGCGAACATTCCCAAGCTGATGTCCTTCATGAACAACTTCGGCCTGATCACCGCGCGTGACCCGAAGGGCGTCTATCACTCGATGACCGACGTGATCCACAAGGTGCTGAACGACATCACCGTGGATGACTGGGACATCATCATCGGCGGCGACAGCCACACCCGCATGTCCAAGGGCGTGGCCTTCGGTGCCGACTCCGGCACCGTGGCGCTGGCACTGGCGACCGGCGAAGCGACCATGCCGATCCCCGAGTCGGTGAAGGTCACCTTCAAGGGCAAGATGGCCGACCACATGGACTTCCGCGACGTGGTGCACGCCACCCAGGCGCAGATGCTCCAGCAGCACGGTGACAACGTCTTCCAGGGCCGCATCATCGAAGTGCACATCGGCACCCTGCTGGCCGACCAGGCCTTCACCTTCACCGACTGGACGGCCGAGATGAAGGCCAAGGCCTCGATCTGCATCTCCAACGACGAGACGCTGATCGGCTCGCTCGAGCTGGCCAAGTCGCGCATCCAGGTGATGATCGACAAGGGCATGGAGAACGACGCCGGCACTCTGCAGGGTCTGATCGACAAGGCGGACAAGCGCATCGCCGAGATCACGTCGGGCGAGAAACCCGCGCTGACCCCGGATGCGAACGCCAAGTACTTCGCCGAAGTGGTGGTTGACCTCGACCAGATCGTCGAGCCGATGATCGCCGACCCGGACGTCAACAACGCCGACCCGTCGCGCCGCTACACCCACGACACCATCCGCCCCGTCTCCTACTACGGTGGCGAGAAGAAGGTGGACCTCGGCTTCGTCGGCTCGTGCATGGTGCACAAGGGCGACATGAAGATCGTCGCGCAGATGCTGAAGAACATCGAGCAGGCCGAAGGCAAGGTCGAGTTCAAGGCGCCGCTGGTGGTGGCCGCGCCGACCTACAACATCATCGACGAGCTGAAGGCCGAGGGCGACTGGGAAATCCTGCAGAAGTACTCGGGCTTCGAGTTCGATGACCTCTTCCCGAAGACCCAGAACCGCACCGAGTACGAGAACATTCTCTATCTCGAGCGTCCGGGCTGTAACCTTTGCATGGGCAACCAGGAAAAGGCTGCCAAGGGCGACACCGTCCTGGCCACTTCGACCCGTCTCTTCCAGGGCCGCGTGGTCGAGGACAGCGCCGAGAAGAAGGGCGAGTCGCTGCTTGCCTCGACCCCGGTAGTTGTGCTCTCGGCAATCCTTGGCCGCACCCCGAGCGCCGAGGAATACAAGTCGGCAGTCAAGGGCATCGACCTGACCAAGTTTGCGCCGCCGCTCGCCGCTCCGGCGACCGCACGCTCGGTCCACTTCTGATCGCGGCAACGCAGACACCAACTGATCACCGGCGGCCATCACGCTGCCGGTGACCCCGGCGGGCCCGGGCCGAGCACCCCTCGGCCCGGGCCCGTCTGCTTTCGGAGCCTCCTCTGCGAGAAGCGCTCCACCTCCCCGCGAAAGCCGTGCTACACCCGCTTCCGACCAGCCGGAGACCCCAATGCGCGCGCCCAACCTGCCCCTCACCCGTGACCTCGTTCTTATCGGTGGCGGCCATTCCCACGCGCTGCTGCTGCGCATGTGGGGGATGAAACCACTGCCCGGCGTGCGAGTGACGGTGATCAACCCCGGCCCGACCGCGCCCTATTCCGGCATGCTGCCCGGCTTCGTGGCTGGTCACTACGGCCGTGACGATCTGGACATCGACCTGGTGAAGCTGGCGCGTTTCGCCGGGGCGCGGGTAATCCTCGGCGCGGTCACCGGCATCGACCGCGCAGCGCGGCAGGTCGAGGTTGCCGGGCGCGCACCCATCGGTTTCGACGTGGCCTCGGTGAACATCGGGGTGACCTCGGCCATGCCGGACCTTCCAGGCTTCTCGGAACACGCCCTGCCCGCGAAACCGCTCGGCCCCTTCGCGTCTGCCTGGGACGCCTACCGCGCCGGCGACGGCCCGGCCTCGGCGGCAGTGATCGGTGGCGGTGTCGCGGGCGCGGAACTGGCCTGCGCCATGGCCTTCGCGCTGCAACAACGGAAACGCCCCGCGCAGGTGCTTCTCGTCGAGCGCGCCACGGCGCTCACCGCCCTGCATGCCCCCGCCGCGGCCAAGCTGCGCACCGCGCTCGCCGCGCAGGGCGTGACGCTGATGGAAAACAGCGAGATCACCGAGATCACCCCCCGGGGCCTGACTCTCGCCGACGGTCGCGAGATCGCCGCCGAGTTCATCGCCGGAACCGCGGGCGCGCGGGCGCAGGGCTGGCTGCAGGAGAGCGGGCTCGAGCTGCAAGACGGCTTCATCAAGGTCGCCCCGACGCTGCAAAGTTCGGACCCCGCCATCTTCGCCGCCGGCGACTGCGCCCATCTTGTCGAGAGCCCGCGCCCCAAGGCGGGCGTCTTCGCCGTGCGCGAAGCGCCGATCCTGCTGCACAACCTGCGCGCCGTGCTCGAGGGCCGCGACGATCTGCGTCCCTACCGTCCCCAGCGCGACTATCTCAAGCTGATCTCGCTCGGCCGCAAGTCGGCGCTGGCCGACAAGGCCGGACTGGCCCTCTCCGGCCCGCTCATGTGGCGCTGGAAAGACCACATCGACCGCAAGTTCATGCACAAGTTCCAGGAACTGCCGCAGATGACACCGCCGACGCTGCCGCGGCATCACGCGGCGGGGATGGAAGAGGCGCTCGGCACCAAGCCCATGTGCGGGGGCTGCGGCGCCAAGGTCGGGCGGGACGCGCTGGCCTCGGCGCTCTCGACCCTGCCCGCCCCCGCGCGCGCCGATGTCACCGCCCTGCCCGGCGACGATGCGGCGTTGCTGCTCACGGGCGGCGCGCGGCAGGTTATGACGGTCGACCACCTGCGCGCCTTCGTGGAAGACCCCGAGGTCATGGCGCGGATCACCTGCATCCATGCGCTCGGCGACGTCTGGGCGATGGGCGCGGCACCGCAGGCGGCGGTCGCCAGCCTTACCCTGCCGCGCATGTCAGAGCCGCTGGCCGAGCGCACCTTGACCGAATGCCTCGGCGCGATCACCGAGATCCTTCGCGCCGAGGGGGCCGAGCTAGTCGGCGGCCATTCTGCCATGGGAGATGAGCTGAGCATCGGCCTGACGATCACCGGACTTTGCGAACGCGCCCCGATCACGCTGGGCGGTGCCCGCCCCGGCGACCGGCTGATCCTGACCAAGCCGATCGGTACCGGCGTCGTGATGGCCGCCGAGATGGCCGGCGCAGCAAAGGGCGAATGGGTCACGGAAGCCCTCAAGCACATGACCACGGCACAGGGCGTGGCCGCACGCCTGCTGAGCCATGCCGCCGCGATGACTGACGTCACCGGCTTCGGCCTCGCCGGGCATTTGCTGAACATCTGCACAGCATCCGGTGTCGGTGCGCAGCTGGACGTCGCGCGGGTGCCGCTGCTTCCGGGGGCCGAGGCGCTTTCCGCCGCCGGCCATGCCTCGACGCTCTATCCCAAGAACCGCGCGGCGTTGCCATTCCAGCCCATGGGCGCGAAAGAAGACCTCATGTTCGACCCGCAGACGGCTGGCGGGTTGCTCGCGGCGGTTTCCGGCGATGTGGCGGCGACACTCGCGCAGCTGCGCGCGGCGGGCTTCCCGGCGGTGGAGGTCGGCGAGATCACCGACAAGCGCGGTCAGATCGAGATGGTCTGAAGCCGCGCCGCCATCCGGTCCGCCAGCGCATCCAGAGCCGCCTCGTCCAGCGCCGGGGTGTCAAAACGCTCGATCACATCCGGAGACATGGCCCGCATCGACTTGTCGTAGGCCGGATCGTAGTGATCCGCAGTCAGCGACGCGCAGAGTTCCAGTCGCTGCCCTGAGTCGATCAGCGCCTCCCAGCGGTCAATCAGGTCGTGCCCACGATGGTAGCGCAGCGGCTGAAGCTTATCCTTCAGCACTGGCCCATTCGACAGAATGTCATCATAGGCCGCGTTCAGATAGACGGCACGCGCCTCGAGCGGCGCGGTGACCTCGACCCAGAGCGCAAGCTTCATCGCCTCCCAGATGGCAGGCGGGATCAGCAGCTGGCCGATCTTGCTGCTCTCGGCCTCGACCAGCACCGGCCGCGCCGGATCCAGCGCATCCAGTGCCTGTACCAGCGCGGTCTCGAACGCCTTCTGGCTCGGCTGCCCGCCCGGCATGTCGCCGAGCAGAGAGCCGCGGTGCCGTGCCAGCCCTTCGAGGTCGATCACCTGCACGCCGCGCGCCGCCAGTTTCGGCAGGAGCGCGGTCTTGGCTGTGCCCGTGTGCCCGCCGAGTTGGATCAGCTTGAACGGCAGCGCAGTATCATAGAGCGCCTCGGTCACCAGTCGCCGATACGTGCGGTAACCGCCCTCCACCGCTTCGGAACGCCAGCCGATCTGCTGCAGCATCCAGGCAAAGGATCCCGACCTCTGGCCGCCGCGCCAGCAGTAGACCAGCGGCTTCCATCCGCCCTCGTGATGCGCCAGCGGCCCCTCGATATGGGCGGCGGCATTGCGGAACACCAGCGCCGCCCCGAGCTTGCGCGCGAGGAAGGGCGACTGCTGCTTGTAGATGGTACCGACCCGCGCCCGCTCCTCATTGTCGAGCACCGGCAGGTTGATCGCGCCGGGGACGTGGTCCTCGGCGAATTCGGCCGGGCTGCGCACGTCGATGACGGTGTCGCAGCCATGGCGGAGGAAGTCGGAAAGCAGTGTCATCTTGCGTGGCATGGCGCATTTGGTACCCCGCCATGGACGGCGAAGAAAGCGCGATCTGGAGCGACGCTAGGGCATGAGAATTTTTTCGTCAAAACCCTCTGGACACTGCCGAATAGCTCGACTAAACCCCGCCTCACCCGAGGGGCAGCGCCCTTCACCCAGTGCCCGGGTAGCTCAGGGGTAGAGCAGTGGATTGAAAATCCTCGTGTCGGTGGTTCGATTCCGCCCCCGGGCACCACAAATACCCTTGATATGCAATGTGGTTACCTCGACTCCGTGCAAGCGGACGTGGACTTATGCAGTTCCGGGACGACATCGGGACGACAGACTTCCCTCCGTTGATCATTTGCATCAATCTCAACTAATGGCACATCGAAGTTTCCGGCGAAACCAGATCAACATCATTTCCTCTCCAGTTCAGCGACCGGAGTTAAGAAATGAACCATGAAGGCATCCCCCACGACGTTCTGCTGCCCATCGCGGCGGTCTGTGAGATCGTGGCCCGCTCCAGGGCAAGCATCTACCGCGACATTAAAGACGGAACGTTTCCCAAACCGCAGAAGCAAGGTCGATCGAGCCGCTGGCGCCACTCTCTCATCATGAAAGTTGTTGAAGGACATTATCCAGAGTGATGCTATCCTGCGATGGTGCTCTGTGGCACGCGATACCTTGGAGCACCTTCGCAGGCCTCCAGCGTAAATGATATTCTTCTCGTGCGATGATCTTTTCAGAACTGCCTGCAGCGCAGCGCGACTGACCAGCTCGACCCGCTTGAAAGCGCGAGGCCCGCGGTGAGCTACATCATCTCGCGGGACATTATCCTCGTCGGATGAAAACGGCGGCGAAAAATCAGACCACGGCGGCAGGATAGCTCTGCTGCGGGCGGAGTAGGCTCAGGACCCATTGATTGTGCCAGAGGGGCATGATTCACCGTGCGAAAACAGAGCGGTGATATGTCTGATCTCTTCTGGCTGAGCGATGCGCAGATGGCGCGTCTGGAGCCCTATTTCCCGAAGTCCCACGGCAAACCGCGCGTTGATGATCGGCGCGTTCTCAGCGGGATTATCTTCATCAATCGCAATGGGTTGCGCTGGAGAGACGCGCCAAGGGAATACGGCCCCCACAAGACGCTCTACAACCGCTGGAAGCGTTGGAGCGACAAGGGCATCTTCGCGAGGATGATGGCGGGACTGGCTGCCGGGCACGGCGAGAAAAAG
>NZ_FOZW01000021.1 GCF_900116195.1 Alloyangia pacifica | reverse complement strand
GTACCTTCGCGCGTTACCTGCTGTCTCGCGCGGCGCTGCACGATCCCGAGTTGCTGATATTTTAGAGCTAACGCGCCGCACAGGCCGTTCTTCAGCCCGTGGAGCGCTTGATTGTAGAGCGTCAACCTCCTTGGCCGCTACCGACAACCAAATTGGCCGGTTTTGACCGCTGCGTTCTTCGTTGATGTTACTGTGCGGTTTCCTCCTCGAGCTTGTCGCTGATGTTGTCGCTGGAGGCTGTCGGCGGAGCGACAGTCTCGGGTGATTGTCGGGTGACTGCAGCTCGCCGGCGGTAGCTGTCCCCATTCATCTCCAGGATGGTCGCGTGGTGGACCAGCCTGTCGATCGCGGCAACAGTGACAGCCTGATCAGGAAAGACGCTGCCCCAGGCACTGAAGGGCTGATTGGCGGCGATCGCGAGGCTCTTGGTCTCGTAGCGCCGGGCGATGAGTTCGAAGAGCACGGAGCTCTCGGCCTGATCCTTCTGCGCGTAGGTGATGTCGTCGAGAATGATCAGGTCGAACTTGTCGAGCTTTGCCAGAGCAGCCTCGAGGGCGAGGTCGCGTCGGGCGGCCTGGAGCCGCTGCACCATATCAGTGGTGCGGGTGTAGAGGACCCGCCGCCCGGCTTCGACCAGGGCATGTCCGATGGCGCAGAGGACATGGGTCTTCCCGGCGCCGGAATTGCCGATGGCGATCAGGTTGGCGCCGGTCTCGACCCAGTCTCCGGCGGCGAGCGCCTCGATGCGTGCCCTTGGGACGCCTGCCAAGGCCTTGAAGTCGAAGGTTGCGAGCGTCTTTCCCCCGGGCAGCCCGGACTCGCGCAGGTGGCGCTGGATGCGCCGTGCGTCACGGTCGGCGAGCTCGATTTCGGCCAAGGCAGCAAGGAAGCGGGACGCGGGCCAACCCTCGGCATCGGCACGCCCGGCCAGCGCGGGCCAGTGCCGCTGGATGCTGGGGAGGCGCAGCGCAGTGAGCATGGCGGGCAGCGCATGCACGTCGACGGGGCGTGGCACGGGCACGGTCATCCGCCGACGCACCCGCAAACAGCATTCGGCGGAGGAAAAGATCCGCATCGTGCTTGAGGGGCTTCGCGGCGAGGAGAGCATAGCCGAGCTTTGCCGGCGCGAGGGGATTGCGACGAGCCTGTACTACAGTTAGTCCAAAGAGTTTCTCGAGGCTGGCAAGAAGCGGCTTGCTGGTGACACGGCGCGCCAGGCGAGCAGCCCGGAAGTGAAGGTCCTGCGGGCTGAGGCCAGCGCGCTGAAGGAGGCCTTGGCAGAGGCCACCCTTGAGAACCGGCTGCTCAAAAAAAGTATGATCGGGGATGGGGGAGACCACGAATGAGGTACCCTGCATCCGAAAAGCTCGAGATTATCCGGCTCGTCGAGAGATCACATCTGCCGGCGGCGCGCACGCTGGAGATGTTCGGTATTCCGAAGACAACCTTCTATCGTTGGTACGACCGATACCGATCCCTTGGCGAGGCAGGTCTCGAGGATCGCCGACCCCATCCGGGTCGGGTCTGGAACCGCATCCCTGATGATGTCCGGCAGGATGTGGTCGGCTTGGCGCTGGAGGAGCCCGAACTCTCTCCACGGGAGCTTGCGGTGCGCTTCACAGATACGAAGAAGTACTTTGTCTCAGAGGGTGAGGCAGACCAGAGAACGATCCAGTGGATGGTTGTCCTGCCGAACGGGTATCGCATCCTCAAGGCGCACGACCTGATCCCGAGCCCTGCCTTCATCGTGGTCAAGGCTGCGGACGAGTTCCGCGATAAGACGAGCCGGCCAAACCAGCTATGGCAGACCGACTTCACGTACCTGAAGGTGATCGGTTGGGGTTGGTACTATCTGAGCACCATCCTGGATGACTTCAGCCGATATGTAATCGCCTGGAAGCTCTGCACGACCATGCGGGCCGAAGATGACGAGACCTTGTTCGCCATTGGTTCAAGAACAATGGTCGAGTGACACACTCCAGCTCGCGCTGGAGGCGTCCGGTTGCGACCAGCCGACCGTGCTACACCGACCACGACTTCTCAGCGACAACGGCTCGTCCTACATCGCAGGTGATCTCGCAATCTGGCTGGAGGACAAGCAGATGGAGCATGTGCGCGGGGCCCCCAACCATCCGCAGACGCAGGGCAAGATCGAACGCTGGCACCAGACCCTGAAGAACCGCATCCTGCTGGAGAACCACTACCTCCCCGGCGCACTCGAGGCCGCGATCGAGACCTTCGTCGACCACTACAACCATCAACGCGTCCATGAGAGCCTCGGAAACGTCACCCCAGCCGACGTCTACTTCGGTCGCGCCAAAGCCATCTTAGCCGAACGAAGGAGGATCAAGTCCGACACCATCCGCCAGCGCCGCTTGCTCAACCGAACCCAGGCGGCATAACCTCGAACTGAACGAGCCAGACCCTCCTGACCGGCAGAGCATTCCCGGTCCCAAATTATTTGATGACGGACACTTCCTGGCCGCTGCCGGGAACGAGACGATCAAGGATGACCTGCTCGACGGCATCACTGTCGCTGAAGTGGGCGAGGGTCGCGACTACAAGGTGCACCTTGATGGCTACAACATCCTGCCATTGCTGACCGGTGAAACTGAGGAGAGCCCGCGAAAGGAGATCTTCTATTTCTCCGACGATGGCGATCTGATGGCTCTGCGCTATGCCGATTGGAAGATCACCTTCCTGGAGCAAAAGGCTTGGAGCACGTTCCGCGCCTGGATCGAGCCGCTGACGCCCCTGCGCACGCCGCTGATCTTCAACCTGCGCCGCGATCCCTACGAGCGTGGCTACCGGACCTCGAACACCTACTACGACTGGATGCTCGACCGCGCCTACATGCTGGTGCCGGCACAGTCCTACGTGGCGAACTTCCTCGAAACCTTCCAGGAATTCCCGCCGCGTCAAGAAGCGGCCTCCTTCAGCCTCGACAAGGTTATGGAGAAGCTCTCGCAAGCAGGCGGCACGCAATGACCGCTGGCTCGTGATGTTTGAGAACGTCGGCCCTGTACCGCAAGCGCAGGGCCGGCCCCCAATTCCACCACCCCGAATTATTCCGAAAGGTCGTTTCTCATGCGCCTGTTGACCGCTACCACCTGCCTAACGCTTCTGGCCGTTGCTGCGTACGCCGACCCACTACCGTCCTGGAATGATACCGAGGCGAAGTCGGCGATCATTGAGTTTGTGGAGACGGTCACCGACCCGGCCTCAGAGGACTTCGTTCCTCAAGCAGACCGCATTGCCACTTTCGACAACGACGGCTGCCTCTGGGCTGAACAGCCGGTCTACTTCCAACTCCTCTACGCCATCGACGTGCTGAAGGAGAAGGCCGGGAGCGACCCTTCGATCCTGACCTCGGATGCCCTGAAGGCAGGCGCAGAGGGCGACCTCGAAGGCATCCTTGCGGGCGGCATGGAGGGGCTTCTCGAGGTGATCAACGTCTCTCACTCGGGCGTCACCGTCGAAGACTTCCAGTCCAGCGCAGGCGCGTGGCTGGAAAGCGCCGTACACCCATCGACGGAAATGCCCTTCGGCGAGATGATCTACCAACCAATGCTCGAGCTGCTGGCCTACCTGCGCGACGAGGGTTTTGCGACCTACATCGTCTCGGGCGGCGGCATCGACTTCATCCGAGCCTTTGCCGAGGACACCTACGGCATCCCGCCGTGGCAGGTGGTCGGGACCGAGGGCGACACCACTTACGCGGCCGACGGCGACGCGCCGACACTGATCAAGAACGGCGGCATCACGTTCCTCGATGACAAGGAAGGCAAGCCGGTCGGGATTGTGCGCCACATCGGGCAGCGCCCGATCTTCGCGGCGGGCAACTCGGATGGCGACTTCCAGATGCTCGAATACACCACGGCAGGCGATGGTGCCCGGTTCGGAATGCTGGTCCATCACACCGACGCGGATCGGGAGTTTGCTTATGACCGGGACAGCCATGTCGGCCAACTCGCGCGCGGCCTCGACGAGGGAGAAGACCGCGGTTGGCTGATCGTCGACATGGCACAGGATTGGAGCAAGGTATGGCCCGGGAAGTGATCCTGGGCGCCACGCTTCTGGCCGCGATAGGACTTTGTCTGGTGATCTCGGCTTTGGCGGAAAGCCCTGTCAACTCTCGTTCATTCCCAGGCCTTCGACTGGAGTGAAATGGGGGACCGGGTGGGCGGATTCTGCCCCCCTCCGTATCGCTGAAAATGCCATCGTAGGCCTTGTGCCCTATCGCTCCAAGCCCTCGCGTTGCAAAGGGCATATACTCCCGCAAAAGGGAGGCTTGCGATCCGGCAGCGCGCGCTGAGAATCCCTATTCTCGCGCACCTCATTCGATGGCATGCTCGATCGTCACTGAGAGGGTGCGGCGGGCCGAGAGCCCGCGCCACCTGCGCCTTGCCGACGGCGCCTTTCCAGCGCGGCGTTTATCCGGGTGCCTCCCATGCTTTTCGATCTCGGCTCCTACGCGCCTCAGGGCGCCCTTCTTCTGGTGGCTGCCGTCTTTGCCCTGTTCCTGACCGAGCGCTTCGCTGCCGAAGTCACCGCCCTTGGCGGTGTGGCCGTGGCGCTGCTGCTCGGCCTCGTGAGCACCGACGATGTGGTCAAGGCGTTGAGCAACTCCGCCCCGGCCACCATCGGCGCGATGTTCGTGCTGAGCGCCGCGCTGGTGCGCACCGGGGTGCTCGAGGCGGTGGCCGAATGGCTGGGGCGCGGCATGCTACGGCATCCGCGGCGCACGATCCTGCTCTTCTTTGCGCTGGCGGCGATTGCCTCGGCTTTCATGAACAACACGCCGGTGGTGATGATCCTGATCCCGGTGGTCTTCGGACTGGCCCGCCAGCTTGGCACCAGCGCCTCGCGGTTCCTCATGCCGCTCAGCTTCGTGGTGATCATGGGAGGCACCTGCACGCTCATCGGCACCTCGACAAACATCCTTGTGGACGGGGTCGCGCGCGATCTCGATCTCGCGCCTTTCTCGCTGTTCGAGATTGCCCCCCTCGGCATCGCGCTGGCTTTGCTGGGCAGCCTCTTTCTCGCCGTGGCCGCGCCGCGCCTGCTGCCCGAGCGGTTGGCGCTGGCCGAGATGCAAGCGCCGCGTAGCGGAAGGTCATGGCGGGTCGAGCTTTTCGTGCCCGCGACCTCGCCGCTGATCGGCCGGAAGGTGAGTGACATTTCCGATTTCCGGCGCAGCGCCACCCGGCTGGTGGACCTGATCCGCGAAGATGTCTCGCTGCGGCACAACCTTCAGGCGGAGGTGCTGCACCCCGGCGACCGGGTGGTGCTGCATACCTCCGACGCGGAGGTTGCGGGCTACCGGGGCGAGAGCTCGCGCAGCCTTGCCATTCCCGGTCTCGAGCGGGCAAACGCACGGCGTCATCAAGTGGTCGAAGCATTGGTGAAGGACCGCAAGGGCGCGGTCGCGGAACTTGGCTGGCGGCGCAGCCACGGCGTTTACCCCATCGCCCTGCACCGCAAGGGCAGCGCGCGAGACCTGATGGAGGACCGGCTGCAGCTGAACCCGGGCGATACGGTGCTTCTGGATGGGCCCGCCGAGGACATCGCGCGGCTCGCGCGGGACGAGGATCTGATCCTGCTGGCGCCGCTGCAGGCCCGCGCGTTCCGGCGCAGCAAGGCGCCTATCGCGCTGGCGGTGCTGGCCATGGTCGTGCTGGGCGCGGCGCTGGAGCTTGCGCCGATATTGCCGCTGGCGATCATCGGCGCGGCCATCGTACTGCTGACCCGCTGCGTCGAGCCGGACGAGGGCATCGGAGCCATCGACGGCCGCCTGCTGCTGCTGATCGTCAGCATGCTGGTGCTGGGCACCGCGATGGAGCGCAGCGGGGCCATGACGCTGATCGTGAGCGGGCTGTCGGGGCCGCTGGCGCAGCTCAGCCCAATCCTCGCGCTCGCACTGATCTACGCGGTGACCTCGGCGCTGACCGAGGTGGTGACCAACAACGCTGTCGCGGTGATCATGACCCCGATTGCCGTCGGTGTGGCACAGGCGCTCGGCCTCGACCCGCGGGCCTTCGTCGTGGTCGTCATGTTCGGCGCCAGCGCCAGCTTCGCGACCCCGATCGGCTATCAGACCAACACGATGGTCTACAACGCCGGCGGCTACCGCTTCACCGACTTCCTGCGTCTGGGCCTGCCGATGAACATCATGGCCGGCGTGGTGACGGTGCTGCTGGCCCCGGTGTTCTGGCCGCTGCAGCCGTAGGGGCTCAGGGCCAGAGCAGGTAGAGATAGGCGCCGTAGCCGGCGAGCAGCGCCAGCCCTTCCCAGCGGTCGATGCGGCGCGCGGTCGCTGCGAAGACCACGAGCAAGGCGCTTACGCCCACCATCAGCGGCGCATCGAAGGCGGTGATCTCGGACGGCACCGCTCCCGGCGCGATCAGCGCCGTGGTGCCCCCGATGCCGAGGATGTTGTACATGTTGGAGCCGACGATATTGCCGAAGGCCACATCCCCCTGCCGCTTCAGCGCGGCGATCACCGAGGTCACAAGCTCTGGCATCGACGTGCCGACCGCAACGATGGTCAGGCCGATCACCGTCTCGCCGATGCCAAAGGCACGCGCCAGCGCGACGGCCCCATCGACCAGCAACGCGCCGCCGAGCACCACGAGGCCAAGCCCAGCAAGAGCAAGCAGCAGCGGCAGGATCAGCCCCCGGCGACGTGAGGGGGCGCCAAGGCCCGGATCGGCCTGTAGCAGCGCAGCGCTCTTATCGTGGATCGCGCCATGCTCGCCCGTTGTGCGCTCCTGCCGGATGACCATGACGATATAGGCGACGAGACCCGCGACAAAACCCGCGCCCAGAAGGCGGCCCATGGGCAGCGCGAGCGCCAGCGCCGCGAAGAGCGCCGCCACCCCGAGCATCAGCGCCGCATCACGCCGGAGCGCGGCCTCGGCGACGATCACCGGGCAGATCAACGCCGAGATGCCGCCGATCAGCAGGATGTTGGCAATGTTGGAGCCGACGATATTGCCATAGGCAATGCCGGGCGAGCCGCTGAGCCCGGCCTGCACCGAGGTCACAAGCTCCGGCATCGAGGTTCCAAAGCCGACGAGCGTGAGGCCGATGACCAGAGGTGAGACACCCAGCCGCTCCGCGGCCTGCACCGCGCCTCGCACCAGCAACTCACCGCCAGCAACCAGCAACACAAACCCCGCGATAAGCGGCAGCCAAGTCTCGAACATGTTGAACTCCGACGCCGATCAGCCGGCGCATCGCGGATGCAAGTGGCGATGCATGTGATGGCCTTCAAGGGCCGGGAAGTCAGCTCGTTGAGGAATTCACTGCCTCACGGGATTGCCGAGCTGAGGCAATCAAGAAAGCTTCGGCCCAGAAGGTCTACTCTTGCAGCATACGCGAACTCCCTGATCGCCTGAACTTCGCGAAAGGGCGCTGAGCCGTCGTGCGACGGCGCAGAGAGAGCCGCGGCTTCGCGGACTTTCCTGACTTTCGCTGTGACTGCGCGGTGTGAGATTTGTGCAGTGGCCCCACGGCGATCCTGAGATCGGTGCCGTCAGGCAGCCTCATAGCTGGAGAAGATTTCCGTCCTGCCATCTCCGAGGATCAGGAACACATCGTAGGCTTCCCGCTCATCCTCTGGCCCCATGCCCGGTGATCCGTAAGGCATCCCGGGCACGGCGAGACCGACGGCATCGGGGCGCTCGGATAGCAGTCGTCGAATGTCGGCCGTCGGCACGTGTCCTTCGATCATGTAGCCCTCGATTTCGCCGGTGTGGCAGGAGGTCATGTTCTGGGGGATGCCGTTCTCGAGCTTGTGCCGGATCAGGAGGGTGCCGAAGCTGCGCTCGGTGGTGACCGCGAAGCCGTCATCCTTCAGGATCTCGATCCAAGCGGTGCAGCAGCCACAATTGGGATCTTTCAGGACGTGGATTGCCGGAGAGCTTTGGGACAGACCGGCGGTCGGCCCTGTCGCGGCGAAGCACGCGGCGGAAGCCATCATGGCGCGGCGGGTGAGGATCATCGGTGTCTCCCTTTCAGGTCGTTGCGGTTGCGTGATCGGGGCGTGTCTCAGCGGTCAGACCGACGTGCCCCGCAGGTTCAGGCGTGCGGGTGGGACGGAAGAACAGCAGCCGCAGGGCGTTCATCGTCACCAGCACGGTGGCACCGGTATCCGCGAGGATTGCGATCCAAAGGCCGGTGATCCCGAGCACGGTAGTCACGAGGAATATCGCCTTGAGGCCGAGCGCAATCGCGATGTTCTGGCGGATGTTCGACATGGTGGCCCGGGAGAGGCGGATCTTGCCCGGCACATCGGTCACGCGGTTGCGCAGGATCGCCGCGTCGGCCGTTTCGAGCGCCACGTCGGTGCCCGAGCCCATGGCAACGCCAACATGCGCGGCGGCGAGCGCCGGCGCATCGTTGATCCCGTCGCCGATCATCATCACGCGGGCCTCCGCCCTCAGGTCGCGGATCGCCGTCACCTTGTCCTCCGGCATCAGTTCCGAACGATGTTCGATCCCGAGCCCTTCAGCGATGGCTTGGGCCGTGCGCGGGTTGTCCCCCGTCAGCATGACCGAAGATATGCCGAGCCCGCGCAGTTGCGCGATAGCGTTCGCCGCGTCGGCGCGCGGCTCGTCCCTGAGCGCGATGAGGCCCTGAGGCACGTCTTCGCGCAACACGATGACCACCGTCTTGCCCTCAGCTTCCAGCGCCGCCACGCGGGTCCGCAGGTCGTCCGTGAGGGCACCGCGCTCGTTCGCCAGCCGTGGGGAGCCCACGCTGACGGTCACGCCGTCGAGGGAGGCTTCCGCCCCCTTGCCGGGAAGCGCGCGGCAGCCGGTGGCCGTCGCCGCGCCCACGCCTCGCCGCTCGGCTTCAGCGCAGATCGCCTGTCCGAGCGGGTGGCTCGCCCCGCTCTCGACCCCGGCGGCAAGCGCCATGAGGTCGTCGTCGCTTCCAATCAACACAGAGACATCTGTCACGCGGGGCCTGCCATGTGTGAGCGTCCCGGTCTTGTCGAAGGCGACATGGGTCGTGCGGGCCGCCGCCTCGATCACCGAGCCGCCCTTCATCAGCAGGCCATTGCGCGCTCCCGTGGACAGGGCCGAGGCAATCGAGGCTGGCACCGAGATCACCAGCGCACAGGGGCAGCCGATCAGCAGCAGCGCAAGCGCCCGGTAGATCCAGTCACCCCAAGCCAGCCCGAAGGCCAGCGGCGGAACGATAGCGACGAGAACAGCGACTCCGACCACAGCGGGCATGTAGACCCGGCTGAACATGTCGATGAAGCGCTCGGTGGGTGCGCGGGCGCTCTCGGCCTCTTCCACGAGGCGGACAATGCGGGAGATGGTGTTGTCCTCGGCCGACCTCAGCACCCGCACGCGCAGCAGAGCTTCGGTGTTGATCGACCCCGCGAAGACCTCCGCGCCCGGCTCCTTGAGGCTCGGGACGCTCTCGCCGGTCACTGGGCTCTCGTCGACACCCGACGTGCCCTCGATCACCTCGCCGTCGCAGGGCACGCGGTCACCGGGCCGGACTTGCACGAGCTGACCTAACTGGAGCTTCTCGGCCGCGATCTCTCGTGTCTTGCCTCCCACTTCGAGACGTGCCGTCTTCGGCACGAGCTTCGAGAGGGCGCGAATACTGTCGCGCGCCTTGCTCGCAGAGACTCCTTCCAGGAGTTCGCCCACGGCGAAGAGGAAAACGACGAGCGCCGCCTCTTCCGGCTCACCGATGATCAGCGCGCCACCAGCGGCGATGGTCATCAACATCTCGATGGTGAAGGGCATGCCGGCCCGCGTCATGGCCAAGGCGCGCTGCGCCACGGGCAAAATCCCAACCAGTGTCGCCAGCACGAACGCCCAATGCGCGATCTCAGCCGGCAGGACGAGCCTTGACGCCCAAGCCGCCGCGAGCAATACGCCGGTGCCGAGCACGAGGCGACCCTTGGATGTCTTTAACCAGGAGGTCGGCGCGTCATCGGTGGGCCCAGTGATCTCCTCCAGTTCGCTGTCGATTTCCACGGCCTCCGCCGCATCCGGAAAGGCGCCATCCGGCAGGACAAAGCCGCCCTTGGGCTTCTCTGGCCGCGCGCCCTTTGGCGCGATCCCGAAGCCGACTCCGCGCACTGCCTTCTCGATGTGCTCTGGCGGGGTCTGTGTCTCATCGAGCGTCAGTCGCAACCGCTCGGCCATCAGGGCGACATCAACACGCTCGACGCCAGGCAGGCGCTCGACTGCGCCGCGCACCTTGGCGGCGCATGAACCGCAATCCATGCCTGTAACGCGCCATTCGCGTTGTCGTGTGCTGCCATCGGCCATATCGAACCTCCGTTGTGATTCTCGGTTGAACTTAGCTATACGAGCTACAGCCACTGTAGGTTCAAGCCTCGCGAGGAAGGTTTTCCGTATCTTTGGCTGCGGGGGACACGACGCGCTAACGAGGGAAGGAGACGCTTATGCTGGCTATCGGAACACTGGCAAAGCGGACGGGCACCAAGGTGCAGACGATCCGCTATTACGAACAGATCGGTTTGATGCCCGAGCCCGGGCGCAGCGAGGGGGGGCAGCGCCGATACGGGCCGCTGGAACTCGACCGGCTCGCGTTTATCCGGCACTCTCGACAACTCGGCTTTTCGCTCGAGTCCATACGGGAACTCCTGGACCTCTCGGACAGCCCAGAAAGGTCCTGTGCGCAGGTCGATGCGGTTGCTCAGAAGCACCTCCATGAGGTTGAGGCGCGCATCGCCCGTCTTGAAGCGCTCCGCGTCGAACTGAAAAGGATGATCGGCGAGTGCAGGGCCGATCGGGTTGCGAACTGCCGCATCCTTGAGGTGCTACGCGACCACGAAGAGTGCCTCTCTGATCACGACCGGCCCGGTTCCTGATGCCGACCGTGTTGATCTATCCGCTCGCGGCCCTGGCCGAGATCGCCGGCTGCTTTGCAATCTGGGCCTGGTGGCGGGGCGCGTCGATTTTCTGGCTGCTGCCAGGGATCGCGAGCCTTGTGCTTTTCGGCTGGCTTCTGGCACAGGTCGAAGCAGGTTTCGCCGGTCGAGCCTATGCCGCCTATGGCGGCGTCTATATCGCCGCGTCGCTGTTCTGGATGTGGGGCGCTGAAGGCCAGCGCCCAGACATCTGGGATGCCGCCGGTGCTTGCCTGAGCTTGATCGGCGCAGCAGTGATCCTTTTCGGGCCACGCACAGCGTGACGAAGGGTTCGGCGAAGCCGATCGCTCCGGTCAGCACCGACGCCCAGTTCGAGAAACCTGGCCGTTCGCCAAGCCGAGGCTGCACTCACCAACTGCGGACATTTCTGCCATCCGCTGCAAGAGCGAAGTCTCCATCAACGAGGGGAGAAGGTTGAGGGTGCTCGCAGCCCTCCCGGTCATGACGGGCGGAGATTGCATGGAGCCTGCCCGGCATCCAGCGTTTCGCCGCTTTCCGCATCCACGAACCCCCACTGGAACTCATGTTGTCCGAGTTCGAGGCGCAGGACACCCAGATGACCGAAGATGGCCTTGGCGGTGGTATCCAGCGTGGGTAACTCGCGCGATTTATCGCCGCCCGTGCCAACGGTAAAGGACACCGTCCCGTTCGTGGTATCCGGCGTACCGTCTGCGCCGAGCGGCAGGGTGCGCTCGTAGAAATGGTTGTGCCCGTTGAGAACGACGCTCGCCCCGGCCTGCTCCAGTTGCTTGAACAGCGCCACGGCGTTGTCGCGTCCGCCCCGCTCTTTCAACGAATAAGCAGGCCGGTGATAGAAGGCGAGAACACAGGCCTCGGGAGACGCAGCCAAGGTCTTGTTCAGCCAGAGCGCCTGCGGCGATCCTGGGCTGGCGTCGGTTTCGCTGTTCAGCGAGAGGATCAGCCAGTTGCCGTGATGCGTGGCGTAGTAGCCCAGATCATCCGGGCCCGCGCGCTCGCCCCAGTACTGGTAGTACCCAAAGGCATCGGGCGTATTGTACTCGTGGTTGCCCGGCGTGGGGAGCGTGCGTGCGCGATTGTCCTTCCAGAGCGGGTCAAAACAGTCGGAGAATTCCACCGGCTTGCCCGAACTGTAGACCAGATCGCCAAGCGCGAGGATCGGCGCGTTCGGCCATTGCGCCGTGAGCTGCACGGTTGGCACCGCTGGGGCCGTCGCCGGATCGAAGGCGGAGGCGAGGCCGATCAAATCGGCGCTGACGGGAAAGGCGCTGGCAAGGCCCGGCGCTTCGGGGCAGTTGGCGATGTCGCCCACCGCAAGCAAAGTCAGGGGATCGCCTTCGGCGTCTCCGACCGCATCGATCACCTTCTGCGGTGCTGCAGCACTTCTCGTCTCGCTGGCGTTGCCCATGCCGGTAAGTTCGTAGGCGGCATAGGCGGGCCACTGTGTTTCAACTGCTGCGATGACGAGGAGCGGCGCGAGGATCGCCGCAAGGATTGCTGTTTTTCTCATGTGTTCGTGCCTCATGTCTTTCTTGGCGAAGTGCGGCTCATTTGGTGAGTGGGTTGGGCGACAGCTCGGTCAGCCGGACGGCGGTGCCGCGTGCTTCGGTCGCGAGGGTGCGACTGCCCTGCGCCCCGACCAGCGAGAGCGCCGCGGCTTCCGCTGGAAGAAGTGCCGCCGCGGCGGCGCCCTCCGCCGCATCGAGCGCCCAGCCGACCACCGGCGCGCCGGTTCGCTCGTGCCCCACGCCCCAAAGCCGAAGCACGGCGTCCTGCGCGGGGCTGTGCAGCGTCGCAGTGGCCGGGCGGGCATCAAGGAAGGCGGGGAGAACCATGGCTCTGTCTTGTGGGTGGTCGGTGATGTCCTGCCGGAGCGCAGCAATGCCGGAACGCACGTCGGGTCGTGCCGCCTCTGTCCAGCCGCCTTTGGCGAGGCGCCCCACGATCTCGCCGACCGAAAGCCCGGTGGACGCGACGCTCACTGGCGGCAGCGTCTCGCCCGACAGCGTCACCACGTCGAGCGGGAACCCATCGCCGGTGATGGCGTCGGGCAGGTTGTCGAACACGGTCACTGTGCTTGGGACCCTTGGCGCCACTGTCGGATTGTCTTGGATCGCGATGACCAGCGCTGCCGCGCAACAGGCGCAGGTGGCGGAAAGGCTCAGTGCCGGGCGGCGCCTGCCCGGATCGCGGGACCTCCGCCGGGCCATTTCGCTCACGGCAAAGCCGATCACCATCCAGATCGCACCGACCACCCAGCCGTTCAGAACGTCCGACAGGAAGTGCTCGACGAGATAGATCCGCGTGAGCCCCAGCGCCGCCGCCATTGTCACCCCCGCCGTGATGGCGAGGGTCGGGCCGATGAGCTTTTCGCGCCAGAGCATCATGGCCAGCGTGCCGTAGAGCGCCACCGAAATCGCCGCATGCCCCGAGGGGAAACTGTTCGAGCTTTCGAGGAAATACGCCAGCGAGGGCCGCGCCCGGCCGAAGGCGAGCTTCAGCAGGGTCACCGTCAGCGCGTTTCCCGCGACGGCGGTGGCGAGCCCAAGGGCGGCGGCCCTGCGTCCCCAGAAGGCGAGTCCGAGCACCGCGCCGAGCGCGACCAGCGCCGCGACCGGCACATGCCCCGCCTGCGTTACCCAAGCCGCGAGGCTCAGCCCACCGGGCGTCCAGAAGGCATGCGCGAGATTGGCGATGCGCTGGTCGAGCGCGTCTGTGCCCGGCACGAAGGCAAGGTCGAAAGCGCCGTCGATGAACACGGCGCAGAGATAGAGCAGCAGGGCGGTCACCGCCGTGGTCAGCAGGCCGCGCTCCGGGTCGAGGCGCCGCGCGATGACCTTCACGGCGCGCGGGTGGCGGGCGGTGAAGCGCAGAAGCGGCGGCCAGGTTTCCAGTCGCCCGCGGATCGCGCGGCCCCAGACCCGCAGCGCCGGAAGGCCGCGGCGCAGGTGGTGGGTGACGGCCCATGTCACCAGCGCGAGGACCGCCACCAGAGCCAGCGGCAGGAGGAGGCGCGGAAGGTAGGGTCCGAGGCGGGCCATGATGTCGCCCGCGGCGTAACCGATGGTGACATGGCCCAAGGCGTAGGCGATGCCGCTGGCGATGTTCCAGGCATGGAACCGTTTGCGCTCCATGCCGGCCAGGGCGGCGGCGAGGGGCACGAAACCGGCGACAGGGCCGAAGAACCTGCCGATCACCAATGCCAGCCCGCCGCGGCTGCGGATGAGCTCCTGCGCCCGGCGGAAGGCGGCTGATTGGGGCAGCCGCACCCGCTCGCCCAGCCAGCGGCCGCTGTGCCAGCTCAGCTCGCCGCCAAGGATGGCACCGATGCCGACGAACCACGCAAGGTCGATGAAATCCATATGCCCGAGACGCACCAGGGCGCCGCCCGCGTCGACCACCAGTGTGCCAGGCACGATGACCGAGGTGAGCCACCATCCCTCGAGCAGGCTGGAGAGGCCGATGATCCAGTAGGACCAGAAGCCGAAGGCATCGAGGGTCGGCAGTATTTGCGAGGTCAGCGAACTCATGGGGGTCCTTAAAGATCAGCAGCATGGTGGGCGGTCTCTCGGGACCGCCCCCGGCAGTTTTAGAAGGAGGGGTCAGCGCCGCCGCAGGCCGAGGCTCATGGCCGCGACGGTGGCGATGATGACTGCAAGGAAGCCGAGGCTGGTGGTCACGGTGCCAAAGCCGAGCCCGCCATAGTCCACCGGCTGTGACAGCAGGTCTCCGAAAGACGCGCCGAGCGGCCGGGTCAGGATGTAGACCAGCCAGAAGGCGAGGATGCCGTCGAGGCCAAGTGCCAAGTAGCCGAAGGCAAGGCTCGCGATGACCGATCCGAAGAGGATGCCCGAGGCGAGATAGCCAAGCCCGAACTGCTCGGCGACGAGGTCTCCCGCGGCGGTGCCGAGCGCGAAGGTGAAGAGGATCGCGACCCAGTAGAAGGCCTCGCGCACCGGGTTGTCGACGTCATGGATCGACAGCGTGCCTTCCTCGCCGTACCAGAGCGCGAAACAGGCGGCGAGCGCGACGCTGAAGACCGCAGTACAGGTCACGAGGCTGATGCCGAGATTGTCCACGAGGTTGTCGGTGATCAGCGTGCCGACGACGGAAATCAACACCACGTTCAGCCAGTAGGTCCAGGGCACGTAGCGGTCGCGCGAGAACTGCAGGGCCAGCGTTCCGACCAGCAGCGCCGTCATCATCAGCGAGGTGGTGGTCAGCCCCATCCCGAGATTGACGCTGAGATAATCCGCCGCGGTCTCGCCCATGGTGACCGCCATCAGCTTGATGAGCCAGAAAGCGGCGGTCACGTCGGGCACCTTGTTGCGGGGGTTGGTCTGGTGGCCGTCGAGAAGCTCGATGCCTGTGTCGAGAGAGGTCATTTCGTCACCTGCGCGGGGATGAGAAGGGCAAGAGCCTGGGCAGAGAAGGCATCCGCCCGGCGGTCATCGTCGGCGTTGCAGCGCTCGGTGGCTTTCGACTGAAGATCGGTGATCTGCGGTCTGGCCGTGTCGGATGCGCGCCCGGCGGACAGCGCGTCGCGAAGATCGGACAGCATTACCTCGCAGGGCAGCGGATGCCCCGAGGCGTCGGTCACGGCGATGCCGTTCAGGGTCTGTGCTGAACCCCCCGCCGCGTCGGGCGGGGTCGGATCGGCCAGCGTGGCCTGAAGATCGCTCAGCGCGGTTTCGACTCGTGCCGGATCCGGGGAGTTTGTGCGCAGCGCCGAAAATGCCGCGTCGGCGCTGGCATCGACAGTGCCCCAGGCCTCCGGAGCCTTTGCGCGCAGCTCCTCCTCAGCGTCATCCCAGGCGGTTTCGAGGTCGGTGATCCGCGTCTCGGCAGCGACGAGATCGCCGGTCGCCGCGATCTTCTGCGTGTCGCTCACGATCGCCGCGAATTTCGACAGATCGCCAAGCGACGGTACGGCGCTCTGCTGCGCCGGAGCCGCCGCGGCGCCGATGACGAAATGCTCCACGCCGGAGAAGACCGCCACGGGAAAGGCAATCAGCGCCGTGGCGAGCAGGAGTTGTTTCATGGCGAAATCCTCACCGAAATGGTCGATGAGGTCGTTCTGGGGCCCGGGGTCTGCGCCCGTCTGACCGGAAGGTTGGGAAACCGTAATGTGACGGGGTTCGGCATTACGGATTATCAATCCCATCGTCATGCGCCGCCACAGGCCGCCGTCCATCTCTCTGTCACGAGGTCACGGCACGCCGCCGGGCCCGCAGAGGAGAAAGACCCATGAAACGCATCATCCCCCAGAGCCTGATCCCCCTGATCCCCGTGACCCTCGCCGCCGGCGTAGCCGGTGCCGCATGGGCGGGCACCGAGACGACCGCGGAGATGACGGATGCCGAGGAAATCCAGGCGGTCCAGGCGAGCGGCATGACCCTGACGCAGGCGGTCGATGCCGCGCAGAATGAGACCGGCGGCATCGCGGTCTCGGCGGGCTGGGAGGACAACGACCAGGGCAGCTGGGGTTACGAGGTCGAGATCGCCGACGCCTCCAGCGCGATGCAGACCTGGTTCGTCGATCCCTCCAGTGGCGCGGTGACCAAGGTGACGGAAACCCATGACGATGATGATCACGAGCAGGGCGAGGACGGCGAGGACAACGACTGACAGCCGCATTCCAGTCCGCTACAACCGCTTGGGCGGCAGGTTTCCCTGCCGCCCCTATCTTTGGGAGACCCAATGCATATCCTCGTCATCGAAGACGATCCCACGACCGGAGACTATGTCGCCACCGGCCTGCGCGCCGAGGGCCATGTGGTTGACCTGCTGGACAATGGCCGCGACGGGCTGATGCAGGCGATGACGGGCAGCTACGACGTGATGGTGCTCGACCGGATGGTGCCGGATGTCGACGGCATGTCGATCCTGCGCACTCTGCGCGCGTCGAGGAACCCGGTGCCGGTGCTGTTGCTGACCGCGCTTGGTGGCATCGAGGATCGTATCGACGGGCTGAATGCCGGGGCCGACGACTACCTGACCAAGCCCTTCGCCTTCGGCGAGCTTTCCGCCCGCCTTGCCGCGCTGGCGCGCCGACCGCCGCCCTCGGACGAACCGACGGTGCTGCGGGCGCGCGATCTTGAGATGAACCTGCTGACCCGCAAGGTCACCCGGGGCGGCCAGCCGATCGACCTGCAGCCGCGCGAGTTTGCGCTGCTCGAACACCTGCTGCGCCGCAAGGGCCGGGTGCAGACGCGGACCATGCTGCTCGAGGGTGTCTGGGACATCCATTTCGATCCGCAGACCAACGTCGTCGAAAGCCACATGAGCCGGCTCCGGAGCAAGGTCGACAAGCCCTTTGAGGTGACGTTGATCGAAACCGTGCGCGGCTCGGGCTACCGGATCGCGGAATGACACGGTTCCGGTCGACGCCGCTGCGGCTCTCGGTGGTGCTCATCGCGGTGTTCACCGTCTTCATCTCGGTCGGGCTCGGCATTGCCTATGTGATCATGCATCAGGCGCTCGGCGCCGAGATCGCTTTGCGCGCCGACCAGACCATCGAGGAGATCCGGGCGATCCCCGAGACCGAAGAGCGTCTCGAACGGGCTGGCGAAATCGCTGCCGCAGCCGATACGCGCGCTCTGCTGATCCGGCTCGAGCTGGACGGCGAGACAATTGCCAACATTGGCGGAGACTTGCCCGAAGGGATCGTCGGGGACGACGACATCGACCTGCCCGAGCCGGTTGCCGACAGCTACCTGGTGCGGCACACGGACCTCGAGCCTGGCAGGCTGACGGTGGCGGTTGGGCGCGACAGCGTCTCCGAGTTGCAAGAAACCTTCGTCGCCATCCTTGGCTTTGCCCTTCTCCCGGCGCTCATGCTGACCTCGGCCATCGGCATCGTCGTGGTACGCCGGACGACGGCGCGCGTGGAGGCGATCCGCAGTACGCTGCACGAACTGAGCGAGGGGACCCTCGCGGCACGGGTCGGGGCACCGCATCCGGACACGGACTTTGGCGACATCTCGCGTGACCTCGACCGCATGGCCGAGGCGCAGGAAGCCGCGGTTGGGGCCTTGCGCCAGATCGGCGCAGACATTGCCCATGATCTCAAGACTCCGATCCAGCGCGTCGCTGTGCGGCTCGAGCGGCTTGGCGAGAGTGACCTGCCGGAGCCGGCACGGCAGCACCTCGATCAGGCCAGCACCGAGACCGCGCAGATCATCGCGACCTTCCAGTCGCTGCTGCAGATCGCGCAACTCGAGGGCGGCCAGGGGCGCGAGGCGTTCACCAGCGTGGACCTTGGTGCATTGCTTGAAGACATGGCAGAGATTTATGGCCCCTCTGCCGAAGATGCGGGCGCTACGCTGACCTGCTCGGTGTCGGGGCCGTTCCCGGTGAGCGGCGATCGTCATCTGCTGTCGCGCCTGGTCGCGAACCTCATCGAGAACGCCCTGCGCCACGCGCCGGGCACCGAGATCGCGCTCTCGCTCACCGGTCGGATGCTCACCGTCAGAGACGGCGGTCCCGGCATTCCCGCAGGCCAGCGCGATTATGTGCTGCGCCGCCTCGCGCGGCTGGAGGCCAGCCGGTCAACGCCGGGCTCAGGGTTGGGGCTGGCGCTGGTCAAGGCCATCGCCGACCTCCATGGCGCAGAGCTGACACTTGGCGACGCGCAGCCGGGGCTGTTGGTCACCGTCACCTTCCCGGGCTGACCAGAAAGGCCCGGCGGGAGGGACACCACCGGGCCCAGTTGGGACGCCGAAACAAGGGGGACGGTACGCGCGGCGTCCTGGCAGTTTCAGACGGGCGCGGCTTCGGCATTGACGGGATGCGCGGCCTCGGCTCTCAGGTCGGTGGCGCGGCGCTCGGCCTCAGCGAGGATCTGCGGGCCTGCGAGCCGAACGGCAAGCGTGATGACAAGGCCGACGATCATGGCAACGCCCATGACCACAAGCCCAAGCCCCATACCCACAGCGACCACAACTGCGACCAGCGCCTGCGCGATCAATGCCTTCATCCGTTCCATACCGAAGTCTCCTTTGCTTCCGGGTTTCCTGAAATCTGGGCATGGGAGCTTGCGCGCGCATGATGCTCGCATTGGGTATCGGTAATCTTTGCCGGCCGGACTGAAGATTGCGAAATTCCAATCTTTCGGACAGCTTGCGAAAAGCCGCCTTGGCCATTCCCAGCAGAAAGACATCGGGGACAGACCATGACAGACGCCAGCACCGCCCACCTCACACCTTGGCAGCGGGTGAAACCGCTGCTGCCCTACATCGTGACGGCGGCGCTCTTCGGGGCGGGTGCCTTTGCCCTCTACCGCCTGCTGGCCCCGGTCGACCTGCGCAGCGTGCTGACGCAGGCAAGGGCGACGCCGTGGCATATCCTCGCGCTGGCGGTGCTCACGACTTTTGCCAGCTACGCCGCGCTCATCGGCTACGATCGCTCGGCGCTGCGCTACATCGGAAAGGACCTGCCGGGCCCGGTGGTCGCCCTCGGCAGCTTCCTTGGCTATGCCTTCGGCAACACCATCGGCGCGGGGCCGATCACCGGCGGGGCGGTGCGCTACCGGGTGTATTCCGCGCTTGGACTTTCCACACAGGACATCGCCGCGATTGCCGCATTCGCCTCGGTGGCCTTCGGCTTCGGGGCGACGATCATCGGCTTCGGCGCGCTGGCCATTCATCCGCTGGCGCTTGGACACCTGCTGCCGTTCGGGTCGGGGCCGATCCGCAATGTTTCACTGGCCGTCGTGATCGTCGTCACCGGCCTGCTGTTCTGGATCGCCTTTCGCAGGACCGAGATCACCGTGCGGGGCGTTACGCTGCGCGCGCCGACGCCAGGTCTCATGGCGGCGCAGTTCGTCTTCACCGCGGTCGACATGCTGCTGGCGGCCACGACGCTCTACCTGTTGCTGCCGCCCTCCGAGCTCGGCTTCGCGACGTTCCTCGCCGTCTATGCCGCAGCGGTGATGGCCGGCGTTCTCAGCCACGTGCCCGGCGGCGTCGGCGTGCTCGAGACGGTGGTCATCGCCGCGCTGCCCGCCTCGGTCCCGGTCGAACAGGCCGCCACCGGGCTGCTGCTTTACCGGATTATCTACTACCTCCTGCCCTTCGCCGTCGCGTTGGTGCTGCTGGCCCTTACCGAGGCGCGCATGGCCTCGAGCCGCGCCGCCGGGCCGCTGGTGCAGAGCCTTGCGCCGCTGGCCCGCTCGGTCAGCGCTTTGGTGCCGCTGGCGATGGCCGCGATGATGCTCGGCTCGGGTCTGCTGCTCATGGTCTCGAGCCTGCTGCCGCCGACCTCCGATCTCGCCGAGGAGTTGGAGGTGCTGACGCCGCTGGCCATCGCCGAAGGTGGCGCGTTGCTGGCCAGCATCTTCGGGGCGATGATGCTGGTGATCGCGCACGGCCTGCTGCGCCGGGTGCAGGGGGCGTGGTGGCTGGCGGTGCTGGCGCTTGCGGGCGGCATCGTCGCCAGCGTCGCCAATGCGCTGGACATAGAGCGCGCGGTGTTTCTTGGCGCCGCGCTGCTCATCCTCTGGCCGACGCGGCGTGAGTTCTTCCGCACCACCCGCTTGACCCGCCAGGCCTTCGGCCTGCGCTGGCTGCTGCTGATCACGGCGCTTGGCGCCTCGGTCGTCGCGGTGCTGTTCTTCGCCCACAAGGCGACGCCCTACGCGCATGAGCTGTGGTGGCAGTTCGCCACCGATGCGAGTGCGCCGCGCGCCCTGCGCGCCGCGCTTGTCGGCATGGTCGTGCTGGTCCTGTCGCTCCTCGTCTTCGCCCTGCGACCGGGGCGGCTGACCCACGCCCTGCCGACGGCCGAGGAGCTTGCGCAGGTGCGGGCCATCGTCGCCGCCCAACCGGACCCCGAGGCGAATATCGCGCTGACCGGCGACAAGTGCCTGATGGTCTCGGAAAGCGGCCGCGCCGCGCTCATGTACCGCATCCGGGGGCGCAGCTGGATTGCCCTGCACGAGCCCTTCGGAGAGCCTTCGGAGCTTGCCCCTCTCGCCTGGGATTTCCACGATGCCGCCTACGCCGCCAATGCGCGCCCGGTCTTCTATTCCGTGGGCGCCGACCTGATCCCGCTCTGGCTCGAGATGGGGCTGGGGTTGGTGAAATTGGGTGAAGAGGCGGTGGTGCCTCTGCCGGGCTTTTCGTTGCAGGGTCCAGAGCGCAAGCGCCTGCGCACCGCGCACAACCGGGCGCTGCGCGACGGGCTGTCCTTTGAGGTGCTGAAGCCGCCCTTCGCTCCGGGTTTCATGGAGGAGCTTCGCGCGATCTCGGACAGCTGGCTCGCCACCAAGGCGGGGGCGGAGAAAGGCTTCTCAGTCGGCGCTTTTGATCCCGATGTCCTGTCGCAGGCCCCGATCGCCGTCGTGCGCCACGAGGGGCGGACCGTGGCCTTTGCGAACCTTTGGCTGACCGAGACGAAGACCTCCGCCACCATCGACCTGATGCGCCATGTCGAGAATGCCCCGGGCGGGCTGATGGAGTTCCTTTTCACCGAGCTGCTGCTGCACTTCGCTGCCGAGGGCTATGATGAGTTCTCGCTGGGCAATGCGCCCCTCTCCGGGCTTGAGGCCCGCCGTGGTGCAGCGCTTTCGACCCGGCTCGGAGCGCTGGTCTATCGTCATGGCCAACAGTTCTACAACTTCGAAGGCCTGCGCGCGTTCAAGGAGAAATTCGGTCCCGACTGGCGCCCGATCTACGTCGCGGTGCCGCCGCGGGCCAATCTTCTGAGCATCGCGGCGGACGTCGTGGCACTGATCGGCGGCGGCGCGCGGAAGGGAGATGATGTCCGGTCCGCAGGTGTTTCCGGATAAGAGGGACTGCCGCCAGCGATGACACGCTCCAAAGCCGCGACATCCTGTCCACGGGCTCCCGCGAAGCGCCGCAGTCGCGAAAAGACTGGCCGAACCAAGACGCGCTGAACGTCGCAAAAGGGCTCCGGACTGCCGTTCGCCGCGCACGGCATGGAGGTCAGCAGCGCGGGACCCTTCCGCCGTTCGCCGCACCTGCAGAGTTTGTGCGGCGACGGAATGGCGCTTATGCGAATCCAGCGCAGGGTAGGGCAGTCGCCTGAGCATCATCTGAAACTCCAGAAGCTCGCAGTAGCCGCCGGCCAATGGGCCGCTTTCGTCGATTGCCGCCAGGGCTGGCGGCGCGAGAGGGGAGACTGATCCAGCTCGATTCCTGCCATGCGCAGGGCGCCGCCGTGGCGGACAGAATTTAGCTGGCCGCAAATACTGCTGCGGGTGCCGAACGTTCTGTGAGTGGAGAAGACACGTTCAAGATTCACGATAATTTTTTGCCGGCTAGCCGCGCAACACATCTCGGAACGTACTGGCAAAAAGCGATAATCTTCCAGTCTATGCACGTTGGAATGCTACTGTTGAGACTTTCTCCTGACCGCGCTTCAAACCCTTGCAGGCTGTGTTCGGGCGTTTTCAAACGCCTATCGGTCCTGGCTTGGAGTTCAGAGCCGTTCAATGCCCTTCAAGGCTTCCAAAACACGCGACACTTCTCCGGGAGAGAGGGTCTAAGACTATCAAAATGATAAAGTCGTGGTTTTGCCACGTTCCAATGATAGCATCATCTCGGCTTCTTCCGTGAGTGGTGGTGCCGCCTTGCATTTAAGCATGATCTTCCTTGGCGGGTAGAACCGCCAAGGAAATTCCGCAAATCGGAAGACTGTGCCCACGGCAAATTCGGAAGGAAACTTTGAGGGTCGCCGATTTCGCGCCTCGGAGCCGACCACCCTCCCAAGCCTCAGTGAAAACGCAGTTGCCTACCCCTGTCTCAATGAATGCAATACTCAGCGAAACGGAGCAGAACCCTTTCCGTTCGCCATTCGGCCTCAATATTCGTCAGCCCTGACAGTCGACCAGCACTTTCACTGCGTCGGAGGTCGGGTCGGTGACCAGATCGAACACATCTCCGGCCCCGCTCAGCGGCACTACCTGCGTCACCAGCCGCAGCAGCGGCTCTTCGAGCTTGGCGACCAGATCGACCGCGCGGCGGAACTCTTCGCGGGTGTAAACGCGCGAGCCGATCAGCCGCAGTTCCTTGAAACTCATGTCGAGCAGCGGCACTGGCACAGGCGCCTTATAGAGCGACGCCAGGCACAGTGTGCCCCCGGTGCGGACGAGCCGGGTCATCTCGAGCGCCACAGGCGCCGCGCCCGAGCATTCCACCAGCGCATCCGCACCATCGCCGCCAGTGGCCTCGGCCACCGCATCGGCGAGGCTCTCGCTGCTGACGTTCACCGTCTCAAACCCAAGATCGCGTGCAAGTTTCAGACGGCCCGGCGCGATGTCCGACACGAGGATGCGCCCCGCCCCGGCGTGGCGCAGCATCAGCGCGGTGATCAGCCCGATCGGCCCCGCCCCGGTGACCACGCAGGTGTCGCCCATTGTGACCCCGGCGCGATCCGCCACCCGCAGGCAGACCGCCACCGGCTCGATCAGCGCAGCAAGCTCGTCCGAAACGTGGTCCGGAACCGGAACCAGCAGTTCGGGCGCGACGGTCATTTCCTCGGCCATGCCGCCATCGGTGTCGATGCCAAGGAGGCGCAGGCTGGCGCAGATATGCGGGTTGCCGTCGCGGCAGGGATGGCAGCTACCGCAGGACAGCAGCGGAAAGGCGGTGACCCGCTGCCCAGCGGTGAACCCGGCAGCATCCTCGATCACCTCGCCGATGAACTCGTGACCGAGGATCAACGGCGCCTGCGCGCGCGGATGGCTGCCCGCGTAGATGCCGATGTCCGTGCCGCAGACGCCGCAATAGTGCAGCCGCAGGCGGACGCCCTCGCCTTGGGGGGTGGGCACATCGCGCACGGCGACTGTCCGCGGCCCTTCGTAGACCAACGCTTTCATGTCTTCCTCCTGCTCAGTTTCTTGATCGCGATCAGGCGATCGCGTAGCCGCCGTCGATGGGGATGACGGTGCCGGTCATGAAGCCCGCCAGCGGTGTGGCGAGGAACATGGCGGGGCCCGCCAGATCGCCCGGCTCGCCCCAGCGGCCCATGGGCGTGCGTCCGAGAATGGTGGCCGCGCGCGCCTCGTCGCCCTGCAGATCGGCAGTCAGCGGCGTGCGGATCCAGCCCGGCGCGATTGCGTTCACCCGGATGCCGTCCTTGGCCCAGGCGATGGCAAGCGACTTGGTCAGCTGCGCGATCCCGCCCTTCGAGGCCGAATAGCCCGGCACAAGTCCGCCGCCGAAGAACGACAGCATCGAGGCAGTGTTGATCACGCTGCCGCCACTGCGGGCCAGCGCGTCATGCGCGGCATGGGCGCAGCGCATCGAGCCGTTAAGATTGACGTCGACGACCTGTTCAAAGACCGCCGGCTCGAGCTCGGCGCCGCGGCGGATCAGCCCGGCGCAGTTGACCAGCGTATAGAGATCGCTCTGCCCGCCGATCACCCTGTCCACCGCCGCGGCGTCGCGCACGTCGAGCACATCGAAGCCAAGCAGCTTGTCCAGCCCCAGCTCTTGCGCCTTTGCCGTGGCGGTCGCGGCTTCGGCTTCGGTGAGGCCCGTCGCGGTGACCCTGGCCCCGGCCCGGGCGAAGCCGAGCGCGATGCCGAAGCCGATCCCCGAGGTGCCGCCGGTCACTAGGACCGAGCGGCCTTCGAGGAAAGGCGCGGCCCATCCGCCGGTTGCGGCGGTGATGTCGCTTCTTTCCATGATGCTCATCTGATGAATTGGTCGAGGTAGCTCGCGCCCAGCCCGACTTCCTCGTAGTGGCGCCGGCACATGTCGATCTTGGTGAACACATCCTCGAAACCGGTGTGCTTGTTGTCCTCGTCGACGTAGTACATGCAGCCCTGGATGTTGAAGAAGGTGATCATCTCTTCGCAATCCTCGGGGACGGTCAGCGTGTGGATCTCGCCCGGCGGTTCGAAGACGAAGGAGCCGGTCTCGGCAACCCAGTCATGCTCGAGGTAGTGCCAGCGGCCCTTGATTACGTAGCCGACCACGGGGGCGGGGTGCAGGTGCTTGCTGAGCACGCCGGACTTGCGCACGCGCAGCAGGTTGCACCATTGCCCGGCCATCGTGTTGAGTAGCAGCGGGCGGAACCATACGCCCGGTGCCTGCGGGACCCAGACCCGCTCGTCCTCGGGGATCGCCATTTCGGCGATCTCGGGCGGGGCGAGCGAATGGGTCGATCCTTTCATGGAGTCGTACATCAGGATTTCCCTTCGTTTGCGATAGTGTTTGGATTGGCGCTGCCGCGCCCGGAGAGGCGGCGCAGCAGCACCAGCGCCGGCGGCGCGAGCCAGACCAGCAGGGTAATCACGCCCAGCACCCCGGCGATGGGGCGCTCGAAGAAGGCGAGCAGATTGCCGTCCGCCTTGATCATGCTGGACATGAAGTTCTCCTCCACGACGCGGCCCAGGACGAGGCCCAGCACCAGCGGCGCGGCGGGATAGTCGTTCGCTTCGAGGATCCACACCAGCACGCCGACGGCGGCGAGCGTCCACAGATCGAAAAGCGCGTTGTTGGTGGCGAAGGTGCCAAGGATGCACAGCAGCAGGATCGACGGGTAGAGCTTGCCCATGCGCATGCCCAGCAGCTGCCGCCCGCCGATGATGGCCAGCAGGCCAAGCGGGATGATGAGCAGGTTCGCCAGCACGAAGACGATGTAGATCGCGTTGACCAGATCGGGCGAGGTGATGAACACCATCGGTCCGGGCTGGATGCCCTTGAGCACCAGCACGCCGACCACGATGGCGGTGATCGAGTCGCCGGGGATGCCGAAGACCAGCGCCGGGACGTAGCTGCCCGAGAGCGCCGCGTTGTTGGCGGAAGCCGCGCCGGCGATCGCCTCTGGCTCGCCCTTGCCGTAGTTGTCGGCCTTTTTCGAGAACTTCTGGCTGATCGCGTAGGCGATCCAGGCGGCAATGTCGGCCCCGGCGCCCGGCAGTGCGCCGATGAGCGTGCCGATCAGGCTGCCGCGCACCACGGCACCCTTGTGGGTCCAGATGTTGCGGCCCTGACCGCGCAGGATCGACAGACCGGCCCTGGCGGGCTTCTGCGGCGTGATGAGCGGATATTGCGCCGAGCGCAGGATCTCGGCGACCGCGAAGGCCCCGATCATCACCGCGATCAGCGACACCCCGGCCTGCAGGTCGATGCTCCCGAAGGTGTAGCGTGGCAGGCCGGTGGTCACGTCGAGGCCGATCATCGTCAGAAACAGCCCCAGCAGCAGCGACACCGTGCCCTTGAGCCGGTCACGCCCGGCCACCAGCGTGGCGCAGGAGAGGCCAAGCAGGGCCAGCCAGAAATACTCGTAGGTCGAGAAGAGCAGCGCCACCTCGGCCAGCTGCGGCGCGGCCAGCACGAGGATCGCCGTGCCGATCAGCCCGCCGATCACCGCCACCATCATTGAGGTGCCGAGCGCGAGGTCGAGCCGGCCCATGCGATTGAGCGCATCGAGCTCACGCATGTAGGCCGCCGAGGCCGGGGTGCCGGGGATGCGCAGCAGCGCGCCCGGAATGTCGCCGGCAAAGATTGACATGGCCGAGCACGAGACGATGGCGCCGATGGCCGCCACCGGCGAGAGGAAGAAGGTCACCGGCACCAGGAGCGCCACCGCCATGGTCGCGCTGAGGCCCGGGGTCGCGCCGACGAAGAGGCCGAAGGCCGAGCCGAGCAGGATCACCCCCAGCACGTCTAGGCTGAAGACCATGTGAAAGGCTGAAATCAGGACATCCATGCGGGGCGCCTCAGAACAGGGAGCCGGGGAAGGGCCCGGTGGGCAGGGGCACGCGCATCACTTCCATGAAGAACAGCGTGACGACGAGGCAGACGCAGACGGCGACGATGGCCGCCGCGACCGGGCGTTCGTCCCAGAGCAGCGCGCTGACGAAGACCAGCACCACCGAGACCGGCAGCGAGCCGAGCACCGGCGCCAGCAGGCCGTAGAGCACGATCGACAGCGGCACGAAGACGATCCGCGTCAGCCGTTTGGAGCTGCGCATCCAGTCCTCGACGGGAGGCAGGAGCCGCACCTCGGCGCCCTGCATCCGCGCCGCGAGGCTGCGCCCCGCGATCATCAGGCCGAAGAGCACGAAGCCGCAGCCGATGATCCGCGGGAAGAGCCGCGGAGATGCGGCCCCCGCAGGTTCGGGAAAGCCTTGCGCCTGCAGGATCACGAAGATCCCCAGCAGCGCGAAGCCGAGCCCGGTCCAGATATCCGGAAGCCGCATCCCTATTCTCCTCAGCTGCCGCGCTGCGCGAGGCCGATGGCGTTCATCACCTCGCCGACGCTCTTCTGCGTCTCGTCGAGGAAATCAGTGAACTCGGCGGCGTCTAGGTAGCGGGCGCCGAAGCCCTGCTGCGCCATGAAGGACTGGAACTCCTCGCTGTCGAAGACGGTCTTCACTGCGGCCTCGAGCTTGGCGGCGGCCTCGGGGTCCATGTCCTTTGGGCCGACGACGCCGCGCCAGGTGCCGCCCGAGTAGGGCGTGCCGGTCTGCTCGGCGGCGGTCGGCACGTCGGGGAAGGCCGGGTTGCGCTCTTCTGCGAAGACGGCAAGCGCGTTGGAACGGCCCGCGTCCATCATCGTCTTGCCCTCGGGCAGCGACGACGGGATGATCTGCACGCCGCCGGCGGCCAGTTCCTGGAAGCCCGGCGCCGCGCCCTGCGACGGCACCATGGTGACCTTCAGCGGGTCGACGCCCTGCTGCTGCAGGAAGCCGGCGAAGGCCAGGTGGTAGGCCGCACCGACGGCGGTGCCGGACATCTTGAAGGTGCCGGCGGGCTCGGTCCTGATCGCCTCGACGGCGTCGCCGACGGTCTCCCAGTCGCTGCCCGCGGCCACATGGAAGGCGCCGCTGTCGAAGTTCACCAGCCCGATGGGGGTGAAGTCCTCGTCGGTGAACTCGGCGTTGCCGGTCCAGTAGTAGGTGACCATCTCGGCGGTGGCGAAGCCGATGGTGTAGCCATCGGTCGGCGCGGTCACCATGGCATTGTGGCCGACGACGCCGGCGCCGCCCGAACGGTTGACCACGGCGACATTGGTGCCGAGTTCGGCCTCGAGGCCCTTGGCGAGCATGCGTGCCACGGCATCGGTGCCGCCGCCGGCGTTCCACGGCACGATCATGGTGATCGGCTTGTCGGGATATTCGGCCAGGGCGGTGCCGGCCGCCGCGAGCAGTGCAAGGCTCGCGAACGTCATTTTCTTCAGCATGGGGTCTCCTCCGGTTAGCTGAATGGCTTGGTTAGATTGTGCCTTTCGAGATGGCGACGCGTGAACCAGATGGTATCGAGCATCGCCTGTCGGGCAGCCGCCGCGTCCTTGCGCTCGATGGCGTCAAGGACGTTGCGGTGGTTGATCAGGTTGTTGCGAAAATTTTCCATGTGCATCTCGATGGCGACCCGGAACAACTGTCCCAGGACCGCGTCGAGAGCGGTGTCGAAGGCCTCGATGATCGGATTGCCGGTCGAGGAGAGAATGGCGAGGTGAAATTCGCGGTCGGCGCGGATCGCCGCCACGACGTCGCCGCTTTCGGCTGCCGCCGCCATCTTGTCGTAGGCGACACGGATCGAGGTCACGGCGCTGCGACTTGCGCGCTCGGCTGCAAAGGCCGCTGCCGCGGGCTCGAAGACCTCCCGGGCCTCGTCAATGGAGCCCATCAGCTCGACGTTGAAGCCGTCCAGCGGCATCATCCAGCGCAGCACGTCGCGGTTCAGCAGGTTCCAGTGCTTCCTCGGCAGCACCCGCGTTCCGATCCGGGTCCGAACCTCGACCAGCCCGAGCGCGACCAGGGTGCGGATCGACTCGCGCAGGGTGGTGCGGCTGACCCCCAGATCGTCCATGAGGCTCGCTTCGACCGGCAGGGTTTCCCCGACGGTGTATTCGCCGGTGACGATGCGGCGCCCGAGGGTGTCGAGCGCTTCGGATGCTTTCGCCGGACGCGCGGCGGCGCCGTCGGTTCCCAGGCTTTCTGGCAGTTCGAATTCGCTCACGCTGTCTCCTCCATACCGACCAGTGGTCGGCCGACCGTAGCGCCTCCAGCCCCGGTCCAACATGAATCAGTCATAAAAGTTATAATACGATGAATCAAATCTAATGATAGTATGAAAGGTAGATTCACAAAAAACGTATGAAAATCAATGTTATAGCGTGGGTGTAGAGAGCTCTATCCGTTGATTTTCACCCGTAACTGACGTGGGATCGGAACGAAGCGCATGGGCCGCACCATGGGGGCCGGATGAACACGCACACCGAACCGGCACCGGTGGGAGACGGCTCATGTCGTCAGGATACCTCCAAGACTCAGCAACCTTTCCAGGACAAGCGCGCCGGTGGTTTCGGCCATGGCGATGCGCAGCGAATGCGTCAACTTCTGCCAAATTTATGCCCCTAAAGCTGGGTGCGAAAACTTGGAAGCGCTCGACACAGTCTGCCTGCTTGACAAATCTTACATGTAACATGTTACACATCAGTCGGAGACGGTCAGGCGCCTGAGGAGGCAGAGCCTGAGCCCGAGGAGGAAAGATGACCCGCGAAAACCCGTTGCGTGCCCGCCTTGAGCAGGGCCTCTTCACCGTGGCGCCCGGCGCCGCCGACGCCCTTACGGCCCGTATCGTCCAGGCCCATGGGTTCGACGCGGTCTACATGACCGGGCTCGGGGCAACGGCGATGCGGCTTGGCAAGCCCGATCTTGGGCTGATGACGCAGACCGAGATGGCCGACCATGCACGCGCCATGGTGCGGGCGGTCGACATCCCGGTGATCGCCGATGCCGACACCGGCTACGGCGGGGCGCTCAACGTGGCCCGCACGGTGCGCGAATACCTGCAGGGTGGCGTCGCGGCCATGCACATCGAGGATCAGGTCAGCCCGAAACGCTGCGGCCAGCTGTCTGGCATCCGGCTCGTGCCGGCCGAGGAGGCCGCGGCCCGGCTCAGTGCCGCCGTCGAGGCACGCGGTTCGGAGGATATCGTCCTGATCGGGCGCACCGACGCGCTGCCGGGGCAGGGGATGGACGAGGCGGTGCGCCGCGCCGCGCGCTACCGTGACGCGGGTGTCGATCTCGTCTTCGTCGACGGGGTCAAGACCCGCGCCGAGGTCGAGCAGATCGCCGCCCGCGTCGAGGGGCCGAAGGTTCTGAGCCTCGTGGATGGCACCGATGCGGCGGAGCTGACCGTCGACGAGGTGCGCGAGATGGGCTTTTCCGTGGTCATGTATGCAGTGACCGGCCTGTTTGCCGCAGCGCGGGCGACGGCGGACGCGATGGCACGGCTGAAGTCCGACGGTCGGCCCGGCGGCGGCGCGGCGCTCAGCTACGCGGGGTTCTGCGACGTGGTGGACCTGCAGGCGCATCAGGCCTTTGCCCACCGCCACGGCGAATGAAAGAGGCGACATGACTGCAAAAGTGCTCATCACCGGTGCAGGCTCGGGCATCGGCCTCGCCGTGGCAAGGCGGGTGGTGGCCCGCGGCATGCGGGCAATCCTGTGGGACATCTCGGCCGCGGCGCTGGAAGCCGCGCAGGCCGAGCTTGGCGACAGCGCCGAGGTCCGGCAGGTGGATGTTTCCGACGTGCAGGCGGTGACCGGGGCGGCGGCGTCGCTCGAGGGGGTCACCCATCTCGTCAACAACGCGGGCATTCTCGGGCAGCAGATGGATTGGCGCGCGCTCGACCCGGCCGAGATTGCGCGGGTGCTGTCAATCAACGTCACCGGGTTCATGCAGGTGGCCTCGTGCTTCATTAAGGCGCGCCGCCCCCATTCCACGGCCGCCATCGTCAACATGGCCTCGATCGCCGGAGAGAACGGCGGTGCGCCGGGCTTCGCCAGCTACGGGGCCTCGAAGGGGGCGATCATAGCGCTGACCCGTGCCATGGCTCGGGATTTCGCGCCGGAGGTGCGTGTGAACGCATTGGCGCCCGGCATCATCGACACGCCAATCCAGGACGCGGTGATGACCGACGCTGCGGCGCGCGCCAGGGCCGCCGAAGGCATTCCGATGCAACGCATGGGCAGTCCGGACGAAGTGGCTGCGGCGACGGAGTGGCTGCTTTTCGACGCGGCCTACACCACGGGTGAAATCATCCGGATTGCAGGAGGCCGGCGGTGAGACTGATCGACTGTTTCTTCCGGGCGCTCGAATGGGTGCTGGTGTTCCTGCTGGCGGGCATGACGCTGATGGTCTTCGCCAATGTCGTGCTGCGCTACGGCTTCGGCTCGGGCATCGACGTCAGCGAGGAGCTGTCGCGCTTCTTCTTCGTCTGGCTGATCTTCCTCGGTGCGATCGTGGCGATGCGGCGCAACATGCACATGGGCTTCGACCTGGTGGTGGCCACCGTCAGCCCGCCGGTGCGACGGGTGCTTCTGACGCTTGCCAATGGCGCGGTGATGGGGGTCTGCGTGCTGATCCTCTTGGGCACCATCCAGCAATTCCACGTCAATGCGACGAACATCGCTCCCGTCACCCGCATGCCGATGATCTGGGTCTTCGGCGTGCTGATCCCGATGTCCTTGCTGGTGGGGCTGATGGCCGGGCTGAGGATGCTGGGCTACGCCACCGGCCGCCTGACGGAAGCGCCGGGTCAACCGACAGTCGCCGACAGCGAGATCGAGGTGCACAAATGACCCTTGTCCTGTTCATCGTGACGCTCGGCGTCAGCCTTGTCATCGGCGTGCCCGTCGCCTTCGCGCTGATCATCTGCGCGGCGGCCATGGGGTTGCAGATGGACCTCTTCGACCCGCAGGTGATCTCGCAGCGGATGGTTGTGGGGGCCAACAACTTCTCGCTTCTGGCGATCCCGTTCTTCCTGCTCGCGGGCGAGTTGATGAACGCGGGCGGCATGTCCCGACGGATCATCGGCTTTGCCATGGCCTTTGTCGGTCACGTGCGCGGCGGGCTCGGCGTGGTGGCGATCTTCGCGGCGATCATCCTCGCCTCGCTGTCGGGCTCGGCGGCGGCGGACAGCGCGGCGTTGATCGCGATCATGCTGCCGATGATGAAGCAGTCGGGCCACGACGAGGCGCGCTCGGTCGGGCTCATGGCCTCGGGCGGCGTGATTGCCCCGATCATCCCGCCGTCAATCGCCTACATCATCTTCGCGGTGGCGACCAACCTGTCGATCACCCAGCTTTTCATGGCCGGCATCGTGCCCGGCGTGATGATGGGGATCGGTGCCATCGTCGCCTGGCTGATCGTGGCGCGCCGGGATAACGTTCAGCCGCAGCCGCGGCAGGGCTGGGACGTGCGCCTGAAGGAAACGCGCAAGGCGCTGTGGTCGCTGGGCATGCCGGTGATCATCCTCGGCGGCATCCGCTTCGGCGTGGTCACCCCGACCGAGGCCGCGGTGATCGCCGCGATGTACGCGATCTTCGTTGGCATGGTCGTGCATCGCGAGCTCAAGCCAAGTGATCTCTTCGGGGTCTTCCGCGATGCCGCGCTGACCACCGCCGTGGTCATGATGCTGGCGGCCGCGGCGCTGGCGACCGCGTGGTTCATCACCATTGCCGACCTGTCGGGCATCGTGCTGGACCTCGTCGGCCCGCTGGTGGACAGCCCGACGCTGCTGCTGATCGTGATCATGGCGCTGGTGCTGATGATCGGCACGATGCTGGACATGGGGCCGACCATCCTGATCCTCGCCCCGGTGCTCCTGCCGGTGGTCGAGGAGGCTGGCATCGACCCGATCTACTTCGGCGTGCTCTTCGTCATCAATTGCGCCATCGGCCTCGTCACGCCACCCGTTGGCATCGTGCTGAGCGTCTCTGCGGGCGTGTCCGGCGTGCCCCTGCACAAGGTGGCCAAGGGTGCCGCGCCCTTCCTCGTCGCGCAGATCACCGTGCTGATCCTACTCGTGCTGTTCCCGCAACTCGTGCTGACGCCGCTGAACTGGCTGCGCTGACCGACCCCGTTTCACCCAGGAGGAGACCTACCATGAAGCTCAAGTTCAAGACCCTCGCGGCCGTCATTCTCACGGCGACGGCGCTGACCAGCCCCGCGCTGGCGGCAGACTACGGACGCCACACCTTCAAGGTGTCCAACGGCGCGTCCAAGGATCACCCCGTGGCAGCCGGTGTTGATGCCATGTCCGAATGCCTCGCCGATGGCTCGGACGGATCGATGAAGCTGCGCGGCTTTTATTCCGGCCAGCTCGGCGATGACGCCGAGGCCACGCAGTCGGTGCGCTCCGGCTCGATCGAGATGGTGGTGACCGGTGCCGCGGCGATCGCCGGCATCGAGCCCGCCATGGGGGCCTTCTCGCTGCCCTTTGTCTTTGCCAACGACGAGGAAGTGGATGCCATCATGACCGGGCCCTACTTCGATTACCTCGCCGAGAAGATGCCCGCGCATGACCTCGTCCTGCTGTCGATCTGGGAGAACGGCTTCCGCAATGCCACCAACTCCAAGCGCCCGCTGAATTCCGTCGCGGATTTCGAGGGCCTGAACTTCCGCGTGATGCAGAATCCGATCTTCCTCGACACCTTCCGGCGCCTCGGCGCGAACCCGGTGCCGATGGCCTTCGGCGAGGTCTTCACCGCGCTCGAGACCGGCGCCGTCGATGGCCAGGAGAACCCGCTGCCGCTGATCGAGGCGACCAAGTTCTACGAAGTGCAGAAGTACCTTACGCTGACCCGCCACGCCTATTCGCCGACGCCGGTGCTGATGTCGCTTCAGGTCTGGGAAGGGCTCAATGCCGACGAGCAGGCGCTGGTGTCCTCCTGCGCTGCCGAGGCGCGGGAGACCCAGATCGCCCGCTCGCGCGCTGCCGTTGGTGAGGCCGCGGAGCTGCTGACCTCCGAGGGTATGGAGATCAACGAGATGCCCGCGGCCGAGCTGGACAAGCTGCGGGAACTGGTCGGCCCCGTCTATGACGCGGCAGCCGAGTCCGTCGGACAGGAAAACCTCGACCGACTGCTGGCAGAACTCGACAAGGTTCGTGGCGGCTCCTGAATATGCCCGGCCTTCGGGCCGGACATGAAACCGGCGCGCCGTCCTCCCGCGCGCGCGCCGGTTTCCCAAGATCCCTTTCCCCATCCCATCGACCGGAGCGACCATGCCTCTCGACACAGCTTCCTGCCTTGCCGCCCTGGCCGAGGGCTTTCCCGGCGCCGCGCTGCTCACCGGGGAGGACGTGCCTGCGCGGAACCTGCATGACACCAGTTTCCTGCCGGATGTCTCGCCGCTGGCGGTGGTGCGTCCCGACAGTCCCGAGGGCGTCGCCGAAGCGGTCAGGATCTGCGCCGGACACGGCGTGCCGATGGTGGCGCAGGGCGGGCTGACGGGTCTTGCCGGTGGCGCGCACCCGGTGGCGGGCTGCGTCGCCATCTCGCTCGAAAGGCTGAACGGGATCGAAGAGATCGACCCTGCGGCGGCGACCATGACGGTGCGCGCCGGCACGCCGCTCGAGGTGATCCAGAAGGCGGCGGATGAGGCGGGTTTCTTCATTCCGCTCGACCTCGGCGCGCGCGGATCGTGCCAGATTGGCGGCAACATCGGCACCAACGCCGGCGGCAACCGCGTGATCCGCTATGGCATGACCCGCGAGATGGTTCTGGGCCTCGAATATGCGCTGCCGGACGGCACGCTGATCGACGGCCTCAACAAGATGCTGAAGAACAACGCCGGTTATGATCTCAAGCAGCTGTTCATCGGCTCCGAGGGCACGCTGGGGATCGTGACCCGCGCGGTGCTGCGGATGCACCCGAAACCGGGCTGCGTGAACGCGGCGCTCTGCGGTCTGTCCTCTTACGAGGATGTGCTGAAGCTGCTGGCGGCGGCCCGGCGAGGTCTCGGCCCGATGCTTTCGGCCTTCGAGGTGATGTGGCCCGATTACTGGCAGGTGGTCACCGAGGAGGTTGGCGCGCGCAGCCCGCTCGTAGGCACACATGCGGTCTACGTTCTGCTCGAAGCGCAGGGGCTCGACGAGGATATCGACGGGCCGCGATTCATGTCGTGGATCGAGGGGGTGTTCGAGGCGGGGATCATCGCCGATGCCGCCATTTCGCAGAGCCTCGGCGACGTGCAGTCCTTCTGGGACGTGAGGGACGCCTGCGCCGAGTTCCAGACCGTGCTGGGCCCGCATTGCGCCTTCGACATCGGCCTGCCGCAGACGAGGATGAACGATTTCGCAGATGCCTGCCGGGCGCGGCTGAAAGAGGACATGCCCGAGGCGCTGTCGGTCTACTACGGCCATATCGGCGACGGCAACCTGCACATCGTGGCGCTGGACCGCGCGCAGGCGCAGCCGCCGATGAAGCGCATCAGCGCGATCGTCTACGACACGGTGCGCGACTTCGGGGGCACGATCTCGGCCGAGCACGGGATCGGCCTGCTGAAGAAACCCTATCTCTCCTACACCCGCTCCGAGAAGGAACTTGCGCTGATGGCCCGCATCAAGGCCGCGCTCGACCCGCAGGGGCTGCTCAACCCGGGCAAGGTCATCGACGCGCCCGCAACCGGAAAGACCGACACATGAACGCTCTGAAATCCCGCCTGCAGAAGGGCGAGTTCGTCGCCGCCGCCTGGGCCGAGCTGGGCCACCCGGACATCGCCGAGATCTTCGTGCGCCACGGCTGGCCGGTGGTGCTGATCGACGGCGAGCATGGCATCGGTGACCTCGAGACATGGGTTGCTGTGGCCCGCGCTGTCGAGGCCGCGGGCGGCGAGGTGATCCTGCGCGTTCCAGACGGGTCCGACACCACGCTCAAGAAGGTGCTCGACCGCGGTTTCCGCTCGATCGTCGTGCCCATGGTGAACAGCGTCGAGCAGGCGCGCTGCATTGCCGCCTCCTGCCGCTACCCGGTGCGGGGCATCGGCGGCGTGGGCCGCGGCTATGCGGCACCGATCGTGCGCGGCTCGGACTACGGCACTCGGCCTGACTATGCGGTGCGCACGGCGAACGAGGACGTGCTCCTCCTCGTGCAATGCGAGACCCGCGAGAGCATCGACGCGCTGCCGGGCATCTGCGCGGTGGACGGGGTGGACGGGATCTTCCTCGGCCCCAACGACCTCGCAGCGACCCTCGGCCACATGGAGCAGATGGAGCATGCAACCCCGCAGGCGGCCTTTGCCGAGGTCGAACGCGCTGTGATCGAGGCCGGCGGGCTGCTGGCAACCGTCTGTGGAGGTGGTCGGGACTGGGCCGATCTCCGCGCGCGGGGGTTCACCCTCGTGGCCGGCGTCAACGACGTGTCCTTCCTCATTGGCGCGGCGCATGATGCCGCAGCGGCGCGCGATGCGCAGCTTGCGAACCTCGCGTAAGGTCGGTTTTCCAGACATTGCCCCGCGTGCTAAGACGTCGGGGTCGCGCCGAGGGGCGCCCGAGAGCAAGGCGGCCCGAATGAGCGTGAACCGGAAGATGCAGATCGAACAACCAAAGACGCTGACCGAGATTGTCGTCGAACGGTTGCGCGAAGCGATCATCGATGGCCACTACAAGTTCGGCGAGAACATCTCGGAAGACAAGCTGGCCACCGCCTTCGGGGTCAGCCGCTCGCCGGTGCGCGACGCGCTCAACGCGCTGCAGTTCACCGGTCTCGTCTCGATCAAGCCGAAGCGTGGCAGCTTCGTCTTTCAGCCCACGGCGGCCGATGTGGCCGAGATTTGCGACTATCGTCTCATGCTGGAGCGCGAAGCTCTCCGGCTGTCGATGGCCGCGGATCGCGAAGGCTTCCTCGCGGCGCTGTCGGGTGCGGTGGAAAGGATGCGCGAAAGGATGCAGGCCGGTGACGAGATCGGCTACGTGCGTATCGATACCGAGTTCCACAACCTGTTTTTCGACTTCTGCGGCAACAGCCTCGTGCAGAACGCCTTCGATCTGGTCGAGGCGCGCATCGCGACCATCCGCACGGCTCTCAACGCGCGGTTCAAGCAGCGGCGCGAGGACAGCTTCGACCAGCACGTCGCGATTGTCGAAGGCTTGCGAAATGGCGACTGGAAGCAGGTGGACGAGGTGCTTAGCAAGCACATTACTTCGATCCGATCTGATGCAATCGATGAGCTGTCGAGGGCGTGAGCATCCCCTTCGCCAAGTTTGCTCTTTTCAAGTCTCGCGAGGTTTCTCTTCTTTTCTCCTTCTGCGGGGGTCGCGCTTCTGCTGACGCCATATACGGGTAAGGGCTTCTCCGGGCACCGAAGTCTCGTACAGATTGGCGCTTATTCGAATCCAGGGCAGGGTAGGGCGGTCGCCAATAGCTTCGTTCGGCCGGGGTTCTGAAACCTGGCGAGCGTTGGTTTAGAGAAGGTGCCGGTCGCATGCGGTGTTCGGCTCGGGCGGCGGCAAGGCGCAAGAAGCAGACAACACTTGCTGAGGAACTATGCCCCTACCGGTCGACGGACCCGGCCCTCACCCGCCGTTAAGGCCCTGGCGGATCGCCGCGGTGCATCTTCACCAGACCGGCCATTCGTCCATCACGCAGCATTTTCGGAGGATGAAGGTTGGTAGGTCGGATCTTTCTGCCGATCGCCGCACCTGCTGAGTTTGCGCTGCAACTGCGAAGCCAAGGGGGAGGAAAGGCGGGGAGCCGAAATTTGCTGCGGCGACGATCCGATCGCCCAACAAGGTGGAAGCCGACATTCGGAGCGGACCGAGATCGAGGATCGTTCTGCGCCGCGGCATAGCCGCTCCGAGCCCTTTCACGCCATTCAGGTCGTAGAAAATCGAAATTCGTTTTGCGCATGCAGCATTGACCGAGATCCTCCCGCATTGGCGCCTCTTCGGAGGGCGCAGCAGCCTCGCCGGGGAGAAGGGCGATGCCGTTTTCGAGGGAAGAGTTCTTCGCGATCTTCGCCGCCTGGAACGCAGCGGCATGGCCCTACTGGACGCTCGCCTATCCCGTGGGCTCATGATGATCGTCCTCTTCCTGCGCGGCACGGTGCGCGCGCCCCGGGTCATGCTGGCGCTGCTCGGGCTGATGTGGATTGTCTGCGGGGCGGCGTATCACTGGGCCTATTTCACGCAGATCAATGCGGCGGCGCGGGGCTTTGCCCTGGCCTTCGTCATCGAGGGAGCCTTGCTGATCGCCTTCGCAGTCACGACGGACGTCCGCATCTACGCTGGGCGGGACCTGCGAACGGCCCTGGCGCTCGCTACCATGGTCTACGGGCTCGCGCTCTACTCGCTGGTCGGCTGGATCGGAAGGCAGCGTGGTCGACGCCAACTTCACCGACAGCTTTCCCCTACGTGTGTAACAAGCAATCCGGTGATAGGGCTGTGAGCTGGGTATGATCCGCTAACGCAAAGGAACGCACCATTCGGTTCTCCATCACCATTGCCCTCATCCTGCTGCTCTCGGCGGTGGGGCTGACCTACGAGATCGCGGCAGGCCGCGTGCTCGCGCCCTTCTTTGGCACCTCGCTGCTGACCTGGACCAGCGTGATCGCAACCGTCCTTGGGGGGTTTTCGCTCGGCAGTGCGCTGGGGGGCTTCATCGCCGAACGCCCGCGCGCGGTGGCGCTCGGCAACGTCCGAAACGCGCTGGTGGCGACGGCGGTACTCATGGCGGTCTCGCCGACATTGCTCGGGCTGTTCCATGCCTGGGGCGCGCGTGGCACCGGCGGCATGCTGCTGACCGTGATCCTCGTCTTCTTTCCGGCTTCGGTCTTCGTGACACTGCCGTCGCCTCTGCTGGCCAAGCTGGCAATCGAAGCGCGACCGGGCCGCGAGGGCTCGTCGCTGGGGATCGTGCTGGCCGCCGGGTCAGTGGGCGCGATCTTCGGTGCCATCCTCGCCGGGTTCGTGACGCTGCCGCTGATCGGATCGACGGCGACCTTCGCTGCCTGCGGCGCGGCGGCGCTACTGTGCTTGCCATTCCTGCGGAGCGGGCCCGCTGACCGAGGGGAGCAGAACAGAGTCGTGTCTGTGGCAGCGGGCGGCTTCGTGGCCTTCGCGGGTCTGGCTGGCGCGCCGGCCTGCGAGTACGAGTCTGGCCTCTCGTGCCTCCATGTCGCGAAGAGCGGTCCCGAGGTCCTGCTCGTCTCGGATGGAACCATACAGGCCGCCGAGTGGGCGTCTGCCGCTGAGCCGAAGGCGGCTGCGGGTGAGTTGGTCCTGCCCTATACGCAGTGGCTCTGGAACCGCCTCGATCATGACTTGGGCCCGGCGCCGTCGGTGCTCTTTGTCGGTGGCGGCGGCTACACCCTGCCGACCGAGCTTATCGCTTCGCGCCCCGAGGCCCGAGCGACAGCCGTCGAGATCGACCCGCTCGTGACCCATGTCGTGCAGGACAACCTGCCGCGGGCTGGACAGATGATTGCACGCACGGGGTACGACGAAGCCAGCGAGGCCGCCGCCGGGCGGCTTGGCCTCGTGCATGCGGATGGGCGGGTTTACCTGAACGAAACGGACCGTCGGTTCGATGCCGCGGTGATGGATGCCTTCTCCTCGGGCTCGGTACCGGCCCACCTCGTGACGCTCGAGACCTTCGAACGTCTGCGCGGCATCGTGGATGGGCCGATCTATGTGAACCTGATCGACAAGCCTGACGGCCCGCTTGCGCGCGGCGTCAATGCGATCCTGCGGGAGCTCTACCCGCATGTGGAGGCGATCCGCGGCCCGATCAGCGACCGAGGGCGTGGCAACATCCTTCTCGCAGCGTCGCGCACACCGCTGACCGCACTCGACAGTCTGCCGGAAGATTACCAATACACCCAACTCTCGGATGCCCGCGCCTTCACCGATGATCGCGGCTGGGTCGGGCATCGGTAGGCGCACCCGTGGGGTACTCCGGTGGTCAGCCTCCATTGGCGATGGCTTACGGGGTCAAAGGTGGTCAGTTCGGACCTACCTTTCCGCAGTCCATCGGGGAGTGCGCGGTTGAGACCGGGCCGGATATATTGCGCTAAACGCCAAAACGTTTCTGTGCCGCAGCTATGTTCTTGAAGCTGCGCCTTCCGGCCGGCCGGCGCTGCGCCTGCTGCATTGTGCCCAACAGAGAGTTCCAGGGACGCTGAGCTGTAGCGGCAGCATTCGCCCAGCCGGTTCGCTGAACGCGTTGCGCCTGTTGGCCTTCCGTCGCTCAACCGCCTCTGGCATCTTGAGCGAGAAAGACCGAGCCCTCCTTGCCAAGGGCAGCAAGCACGCCTCTGCAAGGACCAGAAAGGAGCCACCGATGACCCTGACACGACGCAGCATGATGAGCGCCCTCGCGAGCTTCACGGTTTCAGTCCCGCTTGGAGTTCGGGCGCAGGCCGCACCGGCGATCCATGTCCTCAAGGACCCGAATTGCGGGTGTTGCACGGGTTGGATCGAAATCCTGCGCCGTGAGGGGTTCACCGTTACCACCGAGGACAGCCTTGGCACGCTTTTGATGCGCCACAAGCTCGACAAGGGCATCCCGCAGGACATGACCTCCTGCCACACCGGCGAGATCGAAGGCTACATAATCGAAGGGCACGTGCCCGCGGCCGACATCCGCAAGCTCATCGCGCAGCGCCCCGAGGCCATCGGTCTCACCGTGCCCGGCATGCCTTACGGATCGCCCGGCATGGGCCCCGAAACCGAGCGCGAAGCCTATGACGTCATCCTGATCAGAAAGGATGGGAGCACAGAGGTCTTCACCAGGTACCCGGCCGCCTGAGCAGGTATCTCCCCTCTGCAGTCCCCGCTCAGTCGTAGCTGGTGCCTAAGCCAAGGCGGCGTTCGGCACCCGTAGCCGAATGTCAAACAGCTCACGTGCCGATGTCGCTTCCCCGGATGGCTCATGTGCTTCCGCGCATCCCTGCTAATCTTCGGCCAGTGTTGCGGCGCCATAGCCTTCTGCCAGAACCGACCCTTGTCGGGCCTTGGTTGCCCTGACCCCGCAAAACGTCGCGCTCACGACCCTCCTTTTCCGAACCAAACACGGCGGTGCCCGATTGATCCAGATCATGGACCTTCCAGCGCTGGAATCCTGCATGCTTGGCCTCCCGGCGGATCAATGCCCCGGGAGACATGACATCAGAGCGGCCTTCACTGCGCCGCCGAGGAGAATGAAAATGAAACTCAGCACATTTCCGGCGCTCCTAATGGCATCTACCGTCGCCCTTGCGGGTGCTGTTTGGGCTCACGAAGCGGGTCAGGGATGGGGTGGCCAGGGCATGATGGGCAACCCTTCCGGAGGGTATGGCGGAGGTGGCTATGGTCACGGCCAGGGCATGATGCAGGGGCAGATGCCACAGGGCGGCTATGGACAGGGCATGATGCAGGGGCAAGGCAGCCCGGCTGACATGATGAGCGGACAACGTCCCATGTATCCGCAGCGCTCACCTCACCAGAATTATGGAAATTTCGGACCCGGGATGATGAATGGCCAGCCCCCGATGTTTCCCGGTTCAAGCCACATGGACCGCGACATGATGAGCGAGATGATGCACCCCGGCCAATTTCGGGATGGGCAGGGCTACATGGACTTGGGACAGATGTTCCAAAGCATGGAGAGCAATTTTGCGGACGCAGACGCCGACGGCGATGGCGTGCTTTCAGCAGAAGAGTTCGAACAGCTCCACCTCATCATGGTCCGGCCCGTTCTTAGTGACAGATTTCAGGCTCTCGACGAAGACGGGAGTGGTTCGTTGAGCACGGACGAGATGGCCGCGCCCGGCCATATGATGGAGCGCATGCGCCGGTTCTGGGGCGGGAGCCAAGACAACTGACTTCAGGCTGTTTTGCCCCTGAAAAGCTGCTGGCCCAGATAGGTGGGTGGGCTGGCTGACGTTGACGCGGGAGGCGACAGGTTCTCGCATTTCGGGGAGTTTATGGGTCCGTTGCTGGTACAGTGCGAAGACGGGCGGGCGCCGGCGAAATGCGCGTCTGCCCGCCGCGGCGAACGGCGGAACATTCGAGCAGGCTGCTCGCGGCCTTCTCGAAGAACACTGATGGCATCAATTTCAGAAGGCCTTCCGTGCCGGCGTTGCCTGCGTGTGCCGTAAATTGGCTGCCCACTCCTGCACCCCCCGCATGCAGGTTCACTTTTTCGGGAACCCTCCAGCGCTGGAAGGCCGTTGAGCCTGAAAGCGACAAGCATGGAGGTGCCGATGACCTATTCCCGTTTCGCCCTCATGATCCTCGCCTCGACGGTGATCATGTTCGGGCTGATGTATCTCAACACCTACGCTTTCGAGCATGTCTTCTTCAGCGAGACCCGCGTCTATATGGCGATCGTCATGGGAGCGACCATGGCCTTCGTGATGCTCGCCTTCATGGCCGCAATGTATCCCAGTCGGGCAGTCAATATCGCCATCTTCGCGGGCAGCATCGTCGTCTTCGCCGGCGCGCTCTGGCTGGTGCGCAGCCAGGTGACAGTGAATGGCGCAAGCTACATGCGGGCGATGATCCCGCACCATTCGATCGCCATCATGACCTCCGAGCGGGCCGGAATCGAGGACGCAAGAGTGCGCAAACTCGCCGACGGCATTGCCACAGCCCAGAAGAAGGAGATCGCCGAGATGCGCGCGCTGATCGCCGATGTCGCCGCCGGCAACGTGGTGCGCGAGGTTTACGAGGACCCGCCCGCGCAGCAAGGCACGCTGCAGGATGCGCTCAGCAACACGCTCCTGTCGACGCTCGATCCGGCACCGCTGACCCCCGAAGAGGCCGGTGACGCGATGCCCGAGGGCGAGACCTGCGCCTTCCGCCGCACCCGCACCGAAGACCCAGTGCTGATCGCGGCCGCCGATGGCAGCGCAGCCGTCACCAAGCTCAACGGCATCATCCTTTCGTTGAATGCAGGCGACGCCGAGCGCTCCTACGGCACCGAGGGGATCGAGATGGCGGTCGAGCCGGTCGATGCGCAGCGCTCGGACAGCCAACTGACCTTCCGGCTCTCCCCTGGCCCGGAGGCGATCTACCGCGGATTCTGGTCCTGCAGCGGCTAAGGTCTCGTTGCCACGCCTTCCATCGCGGTGCTCCCTAATCGGACTGGTAAGCTGGAGCATCCGCAGGACAAAGGGGTGGTTCCTATCGCGTGGGGGTCACCCACACTTTTCATATGTCCGCAGGAACGTAGAGCTCGAACCGGCGACCGGACGGCAGAATATTGCCTGACGGAAAAGTGTTTCAGGCTGACAGCGCGCGGCACTTGCTATGAGAGTACTGCGATGCGTAACTCTCGCCCATGCTGGAGAAGATTCGAGTCATTTTCATCTTCTGTGCCGTGACGCTCGTCATGGTCGGGATGACTCTCGGTCCGGCAAATGCGGCGGCGATGATCTCATGTGAGGCGGAGACTCCATCGGCGTCAGACCATTCGCAGCCTCACGCAGAGCAGCATGCTCAGTTGCCTCACGAGGTCCACGACGAGGCGGAGTCTTCGACGGGTCACCAGGCCGAGCACTGTTCGAGCCATGCGTGCATCTTCGGGATCTCGGAAAGTTCTTACGCCCCGTCGGAAGGCTTGGTCGAGAAGCGCTTGGCCAGAGCCCCCTTTGCATCCTCGCTTGTGCCCCTCGCCAGCCCCGAAGGACTGCGCCGACCTCCGCGTGCCTGAACATCCTTTCTGACACCGCGGCTCTCTTGGGCCGCGCAATGAAGATGTTCTGAACGCGGGACCTATCCCATGAAAATTCTGCATGCGGCCTTCTTGCCGCTGCTCGCTGCGGGCTGCGCGTCCGTGGCCGAGCTTGATGCCTCGCCGACGCTTGTCGCGGCGACCAATTCCGGCATGACCGCACTCGCCGAGGCGGGTCCGACTGTCACCTACACACGTCATGCCATCGAAGAGCCCGGCGACTGGCGCGCCCTGAATGACGCCCAGTCGGAGGAAAGCCGATGAGGCGCGCGACACTTCCGGCTCTTGGAGCTCTCCTGCTTCTCGCGGCATGCGGTGACGCAGCCCTGAGACAAAGCTCCAGCGCGCCCCGTGCAGGCTTTGCCTCTGTAGAGGCAGGGAGCCGCAAGGCTCTGGGCTCGGCTCCCGCATGGCACCTCTCTGCCGCCGAGATCGAGGCAAACGCGTCGCGCGTCCATGCGCTGATCAACGGCAAGACGATCAGCGCGGACACCGCAGTACAGGTCGCACTCATCAACAACCGGGCACTGCAGGCCAACTTCGCTGACCTTGGTCTTTCATCCGCCGAGCTCTGGGAAGCGGCGATGGGCCCGGTCCCCTCGGTGGGCGTGTCGGTGTCAGGGCTGGCCGGCGATGTGTCCCGGTCTCTCGAAGCGACGCTGATCAACTCGTTGCTCGACCTCGCAACCACACGCTCCCGGACCGAGATCGCTGCGATCCGTTTCCGACAGGCAGAGCTCGCGGCGCTTTCCGAAACCATCGCGCTCGCCATTGAGACCCGGCGTGCCTGGATCGAAGCTGTGGGGGCTTTCGAAGCCGCCGCTCTGATCGGTCAGGCGCAAGGTACCGCAGATGCCGGGTCGGAGCTGGCCGCGCAACTCGGCCGGACTGGCGCGATGAGCAAGGCGGATCAGGCACGCGAACATGCCTTTACCGCCGAACTCGCGGGCGAGCGCAGCGCCGCCAGGCTCGAGGCACAACTCGCCAAGGACCGTCTCATGCGGCTTATGGGGCTCTGGGGCAGCGGCACGAGTTTCTATGTGCCTGACGCCCTGCCGTCCCTGCCGGGCCGGCCCCGTGCTTCGGCGGATATCGAACGCATGGCCTTGGCGAACCGCGTTGATCTGGCGGCGGGCAAGCTCGAACTGCAGGCCGTTGCGCTCGACTACAAGCTGACCGGCGAGACGCGGATGATTTCCGATGTCGCGCTTGCGGCCGGGCTCGAGCTCGAACGCGCGGACGACGAGACCGAAAGAAGCCCAGTGCTGGAAGTGGACTTCGAGATCCCACTCTACGACACCGGCGGTCTTGTCTCGAAGCGCGGCCAGATGGCTTACCTGCAGGCTGCCAGCATGCTTGCGCAGACCGCTGTCGATGCGCGTGCCGAGGCACGAATGGCCTACCGCTCGGTCACCGGACGCCACGCCGTCGCGCGCCATTGGCGGGACGAGGTCATGCCGCTCCGCAGGCAGATCGATGAAGAGGCTCTGCTGTCCTATAACGGGATGCTGACCTCGACCTTCGAGCTGCTCGAAGACGCGCGTGAGGGGCTCGATGCGCGTCTTTCCACCGCAGAGGCCAAGCGCGACTACTGGCTCGCCGAAACTGATGTCACCGCCGCGATCTGGGGGGGCGACGTCGGCGCATCCTCCGAAGAGGAGGACGAAGAATGATGAACCGCAGACAACTTCTGGGTGCCGGGATCGGCGCGGGGGCGACCCTCGCCTCGGCAGCTATGGCCCAAACCCGCTTTCGCGATCTGCCCGAGGCGGCGAGCACCGAGAGCCCCTATACGCAGGTGCCAGAGCGTCCGGGTGTCGGACCGGACTACAATCCGGTTGTGACCCTAAATGGCTGGTCCCTGCCTTTCCGCATGAATGGCAACGTCAAGGAATTCCATCTGGTTGCCGAACCGGTCGAACGCATCATGGCCGACGGGATGATCGCGCGTCTCTGGGGCTATAACGGTCAGTCCACTGGTCCAACGATCGAGGCGGTGGAGGGCGAGCGTGTCCGCATCTACGTGACCAACCGGTTGCCCGAGCACACCTCGGTCCACTGGCACGGGCTTATCCTGCCATCCGGCATGGATGGCGTGGGCGGCCTCAGCCACCCGGGGATTCCACCGGGCAAGACCTTCGTCTACGAGTTCGATCTCACGAAATCCGGCACCTTCATGTACCACCCTCACGCCGACGAGATGGTGCAGATGGCGATGGGGATGATGGGGCTTTTCATCGTCCACCCGCGCGATCCCGAGTTCATGCCTGTCGACAGGGATTTTGCCTTCCTTCTGGCGGCCTACGACATCGATCCCGGGACCTATATCCCGCGCGTGGCCGAGATGACGGATTTCAATCTCTGGACTTTCAACAGCCGGATATTCCCCGACATCGACCCGCTGGTCGCGGCGAAAGGCGACCGGGTGCGCGTGCGCGTGGGGAACCTCACGATGACCAATCACCCGGTCCACATGCACGGCTACGATTTCGAAGTCACCTGTACGGATGGCGGTTGGGTACGCCCCGAAGCCCGCTGGCCCGAGGTGACCATCGACATCCCCGTCGGCGCCATGCGCGCCTATGAGTTCGACGCCGTGCATGAGGGCGATTGGGCGCTGCATTGCCACAAGTCGCACCACACTATGAATGCGATGGGCCATGAGCTTCCGACCGTCATCGGCGCCGACAAGCGACGGCTGACGGAAATGGTGCGCCGCCAGCAGCCCGGCTACATGCCGATGGGCACCGCGGGCATGGCGGACATGGGCGAGATGTCCATGGAAATTCCCGAAAACACCATCCCCATGATGACCGGTTGGGGGCCTCACGGGCCGCTCGAGATGGGCGGCATGTTCACCGTGATGAAGGTGCGCGAGGGGATCGAGGCAGGCGACTACAGCGATCCCGGCTGGTACGAGAATCCCCCCGGCACGCAGGCCTACGAATGGACCGGCGAACTTCCGGACCACGCATCCAACACCAGCCCCAAAACCCTTCTCACGCCGCGCGGCGGCGTGAGGCTGGGCTGACTTATTCGAGCACAGGAGGACCAAAGCTCATGAAGAAAGCACTACTCACACTCGCGACCCTGCTCGCGCCCACCTTCGTATCGGCTGCCGGGCAGCACGCCGGTGGTCACGACGACGATCATGGCCCGATGAAGGGCCACGCCATGGCGCTTGGCTCGACCGCCGAAGGCGAGCCCACGCGCACGGTCGAGATCGTGATGAACGAGGACTACGACGCGGACTCCGTCTACGTCTTCGACAAGAAGGAACTCGACTTTGCCGCTGGCGAGACCGTGCGTCTGCACATCATCAACGCCGGCGAAGAAGTCCATGAGTTCGTCATGGACACCGCCGCAGCCAATGCTGAGCACAAGGAACTTATGGCGAAGTTCCCGGAGATGGAGCACGACGATCCTAACTCCGTCCGCCTTGAGCCGGGCCAGGAGGCCGAGATCCTCTGGACCTTCGGCGAACCCGGCACCTTCGAATTCGCATGCCTTCTGCCCGGCCATTACGAAGCCGGCATGCATGGCCCCCTCACAGTCAACTGATCCAAGCGGAGACATCCCATGAAACTTCTTTCGATTGCAGCTGCACTCGTCCTTTCGGCGACCACAGCGTTCGCCCAGAGCGACGATGGCATGAGCACCGGCACGGTGACCAAGGTCGACACCAAGTGGAGCAAGGTGACCATCGATCACGGTCCCCTGGAAAATCTCGACATGCCCGCGATGAAGATGGTCTTCGTGGTTGCGGATGCCGCGATGTTGGAAGGGCTGGCGGAAGGCAGTGAAGTCCGGTTCACCGCTGACCGGGTCAACGGCAAACTCACCGTCACCGAGATGGAGCAGCAGTGATGATAGCTCCCGCGCCGACTCTGGTCGGCGCGGGATTCTCGGCCAGAATGTAACGGGTCCGTCACAAAGATTCGCCGCAGCGCGGCGAAAGGCAGGAAAAGTCCGCATTTTACCCCTTCGTCGAGGGCGCGGCGAACGTCATCAAAGCGCAATCGGCAAGGTTGCGCGGCGTGCCAGGGTTTTCATCCGCAGCGGCAGTGGGCAGCCCTGTGGATAAAAGCTCCCTCGGCCCTTCCAGCATTGGCGCTGGCCTAACCTGCCCAAAAATCAGGCATTGATCTTGGGCGGCGCTCTGCGGCCTCTATGGCACCGCCGCCCTGAGGCCCCCTGACCGCTCCCGCCCCGCCATCGGCCGGGCATCAAGCCAGACCTTCCCACAAGCCGGCTCGCCATCCTTCGCGATATGGGTGCGCGTCCCGCTCGCCGCCTGCAAGGCCCGCCCCGTCCCCTCGGCCGGGGGCGGGCTGGAAAGCTCTGGCGGATTGATCTGAGGAGAGCCGCGCGGGGCGCGCGGCTCGCATGGGGCCGAAGGGCAGGGCAGGGGCTCGACGGGCTGGCGCCCGCTCACCCCCGCCCTGGTATCATTCTGTTCGTTTGTCCGCCCAACATGTGTGGATGCCCCCTGTGGTGCAAGGTCTGTTTTGGTAGGGTCAGGAACTGGATCTGTTGCGGTCATGTGTAAGGCCTCGTTGATGCGGCTATGTTCATGTCCGCGGGCCGGTATGGAGATACGCTTCAGGGGCCAAATCAGACCTTCGAACTTGATTGTTCGCTGTTGGGCACTGGTTTCCCTGATCAATCTCTGATCGCTGTCCTTACTCTACTGCAACATTCCTTGCATATCGGATGATTGTGTTGAATGCAGCTTAGGCTGCCGCCACCCCTCCCATCCGATATTCCTCTCCGGTTGACAGCATGGCCCAGATGGTCCTTGCCATTTTGTTGGCCAAAGCAATCGCGGCGACCATGGTAGGCTTTCGGCCAACCAACCGCTCAAGCCAGGTGTTTCCCGCAAAGCCCCTGCTCTTTGCCCAATGGATCACGGACATGGCGCCCGCCACAAGATGTCTACGTATATCCGCCTGTCCCATTTTCGAAGCCCTTCCGTACTTTGCTTTGCCGCCAGTAGAGTGTTGTTGGGGGACGAGCCCGAGCCAAGCTGCAAAACTTCGTCCAGATTGGAAGCACTGCATTGGGGGAGCAAAGGCTTCTAAGGCCATGACACCGATGGGGCCGACGCCCGGGATCTTTTGAAGTTGAACGGAAACCGCATCTAGTCTGGCGCTTTTTCGGATAGTGACCTCCAGCCCTTGAATTTGATCAGTCAATTGACCGATCTGCTCCAAATAGATCACTCCTACACCCCGGACAGTATCGGGAAGCGGACAATCCTCGCCTTCAATAATTGCAGCGAGTTTTTTTACTTGAATAATTCCCTTCCCCGTCACGACGCCAAATTCTGCCAGATGTGCACGAAGCGCATTGACAAGCTGAGTCCTCTGTCGAACCAAAAGGTCCCGGCTCCGGTAGACGACGGCTAGGGATTGCTGATCTGGCGATTTTACAGATACAAATCGCATCGTCGGGCGGAGGGCGGCCTCAACGATTGCTTCTGCATCATTTGAATCATTCTTTTGCCGTTTGACAAATGGTTTCACATAGCGGGGTGGGATCAATCGAACTACGTGTCCGAGTTCCTCCATCTCCCTCCCCCAGAAATGAGCCGTTGCACAAGCTTCCATCGCAATCGTGCATGGTTCGAGCTGGTCGAAAAATTTTGTCATTTGAGCGCGTGGCAGTTTCTTGCGGAACAGAACGGTTCCATCCTGCTTCGCGCCATGCAGGTGGAATGTCTGTTTTGCCAAATCGATACCAACGATGTGTAGTTCGTCCACTTTTATGTCCTCCCGATTGAGTGCCTCCGGCACAAGGTAACATCGGCCCCCGGTTGGGGGCATCCGCTCCATCAGACCGGCCCCGGAAAGTCAAAAGACAAGCGCCGCCCTTGGCGTCGTCTGCGCCGGGGCCGTGTCCTCGCGCTGCGCGCTGCGGGCCGCACCACTCCCGTCTTCGATCCTTTGACTGTCCGTGTCCGGCCCGTGGGTCGGGCTTCGCCCTCTCCCACTCTGTTCCGCCGAAAACATGCGTTTCCGGACCTACAAGAGGATGGCGTAGTCGCGCTGCGGCAGCGGCTTCTTGGCCAGCTTGAGCGCGCCGATCTGGTGCGGATGGCGCGCAAGAGCTGAGGACGTTCCCCTATGCCCCGCACCCTTTCGGTCGCCGGACATCTGAAAATTGGTGGCGGGGCGATGCCTGGGGCGTGCGAGCGCACCGGGCCGTGCAACGACGGAGAGCTCTTCGCCTCGGGGGCAGGCATCGGCTGGCATCCGAGGGTGAGCGCGACGCGGGCATATGAGGTATGGGGCCCCTCTTCTCGGGCAACGGGTGCAAAGATCGCCTTGAGATCATGCTCCGAGCCGCGCTCGTTGGTATGTTGCGCAGGTTCTGATGCCATGTCGATGTCTACGATGGGCGCGGGTCACTAGCTTGCCTGAGGCCGCCGGGTTGCCCGCGCAGGCGGGTAGCCAGGCAGTCCTCGGTCGTTCAGGATCTCTTGCGTGCTAGGTAGGCGGCCAGGAAAGGCGCCAACGACCATCCGCGGCATCGATCCGATCAGCAGGCGACGATCCCACCATGGCATGGCGATGCCGTCGGGGCGAGTAGGGGGGTAACGCCGGACCGAGCGCGTGGG
>NZ_FOZW01000011.1 GCF_900116195.1 Alloyangia pacifica | reverse complement strand
GTCGCGGCGCGGTACCATTGCACGATTTCGCGGCGCGCGGCGTCGTCCATCTGGATGGCGTTGGGCGGCGGCATGGCGTGGCTGGCCCCGGCCTGCAGGAAGATCAACTTCGCGTGGCGCGCGACGTCGGATTCGGTCTCCAGCACCACGCCCTTGGGCGGGTGGTGCAGCCCGTCCCACGAGGGCTCGCGCGCATGGCACATCGAGCAATTGCCGATCACCGCGTAATAGGCGTCCTCGAAGCCGGTCGCCGCCGCGAACTTCTGCTCGGTCGCGGTGAGGGGCCGGGCCTCGGCCTCCTCGTAGCTGTCCATCATCGGCGCGGTCGAGAGCCAGGCGATGGCGATGAACAGCAGCGCGGTGACCGCCCAGGTCCAGTAGGGCGTGCCCTTGCGGGCGTGCATCGAGTTGAAGAAGTGCCGGATCGTCACGCCCATCAGGAACACCAGGCAGGGGATGATCCAGGCGTTGGCGGTGGCAAAGGCCAGCGGGTAGTGGTTCGACAGCATCAGGAAGACGACGGGCAGCGTCAGGTAGTTGTTGTGCGTCGAGCGCAGCTTGGCGATCTTGCCGTACTTGGGATCGGGCGTGCGGCCGTTCTTCAGGTCGTCCACCACGATGCGCTGGTTCGGCATGATGATGAAGAAGACGTTGGCGGTCATGATGGTGGCGGTGAAGGCGCCGAGGTGCAGCAGCGCGGCGCGGCCGGTGAAGATCTGGTTGTAGCCCCAGGACATCACCACCAGCATCCCGAAGAGCAGCAGCATCAGCAGCGTCGGTGTCTCGCCGAGCTTGGACTTGCACAGCCGGTCGTAGATCAGCCAGCCGATGGTCAGCGACAGCGCAGAGATCACGATGCCGACGAAGAGCGAGATGTCGGCCTTGGTCGGATCGAGCAGGAAGAGCTCGCCGCCGGCCCAGTAGACGATCATCAGCAGCGCCGCGCCCGACAGCCAGGTCGCGTAGCTCTCCCATTTGAACCAGGTCAGGTGGTCGGGCATGGTCTCGGGCGCCACGAGGTACTTCTGGATGTGGTAGAAGCCGCCGCCGTGGACCTGCCATTCCTCGCCGCTGGCACCGGGGGGCAGGTGCGGCACCTTGCGCAGTCCGAGGTCGAGCGCGATGAAATAGAAGGACGAGCCGATCCAGGCGATCGCGGTGATCACGTGCAGCCAGCGCACGGCGAAGCCGAGCCAATCCCAGATGATGGCAAGATCATACATGCCCGTCTCTCCCTGATGTGGTCTTTTGCGGCACCCTAGGCCGGGACCGATTATTCTGCTATCTCCGGGGTAAACCAAGCAGTTTCAAGATTTCCCAGAGAATGTCCTACCTCGACAATATCCGCACCTTCGTCCGTGTCTACGAGTTGGGCAGCATGTCCGCCGCGGGGCGCGATCTGGTGCGCGGAAGTGTCGGACGAACTGCCCGGAAATCGCGCCTTACGTAGCGTGCGGCAGGCGACCTGCGACGAGGCGTGAACGCCGGCACTGGCCAGCGAAAATTCTCCTCGCTAAGACTTGCGCAGAAATTTCGGTCGCGAAGGTGCCTTGCGGCGACGGACATGTCGCGCGGAAGGGGGGCTTGGCGACACGAACCACGCAAGACCAGCACGAGGTATCCCATGACGTTCGCTTTCGATCCCGCCAGTCTCTCGCTGCCCAAGCAGCATTTCATCGGTGGCGAGTACGTCTCGGGTGAGGACGCGATGGAGCTGACCTCTCCCTCCACCGGCAAGCTGCTCGGCGCCATCCCCTGCGCCGACGCGGCGCTGGTTGATCGCGCCGTGCAGAGCGCCCGCAACGCGCTGGAGACCTCGGGCTGGGCGGGGATGCAGCCGCGCGCGCGCCTGCGCGCCCTGCACGCCTGGGCGGACCTGATCGAGAAGGAGGCCGAAACGCTGGCCAAGCTCGAGGCGATCTGCTCCTCGCGCCCCTATGCGGCGGCGCTGGTCGGCGACGTGATGGTCACCGCCGAGCAGATCCGCTTCTTCGCCGAGTTCGCCGACAAGGAGGCCGGCACGCTGGTGCCCACGTCGGACAGCCACTTCGGCTTCATCTCGGACCACCCCTACGGCGTGATCGGCGCGATCACCCCCTGGAACTTCCCGATCTCCATGGCTGCCTGGAAGCTCGGCCCGGCGCTTTCGGCGGGCAATGCCGTCGTGCTGAAACCCTCGGAGATGACCCCATACACCACGCTTTACCTGGCGGAACTGTCGGTGAAGGCGGGTATTCCCGCGGGCCTCGTCAACGTCGTGCTGGGCGACGGGCCGACCACGGGCAACGCGATCACCGGCCACCCGGGCATCGACAAGGTGTCCTTCACCGGATCGACCCGCGCCGGGGCCGCGATCATGGAGAACATCGCGCGCTGCGGCATCAAGCCGATGACGCTGGAGCTGGGCGGCAAGAGCCCGATGGTGGTCTTCGCCGACGCCGACCTCGACGTGGCTGCCGACGCGCTGACCACCGGGATCATCCCCAATGCCGGGCAGTTCTGCGTCGCCGGCTCTCGGATGATCGTCGAGGCCAGCGTGGCAGATGAGTTGGCGGCCAAGCTCGCGGAGCGGTTTGCCAAGATCACCCCCTCCGCGACCCACAGCGCCGAGGCCGGTTTCTCGCCGATCATCTCTGAAAAGCAGCTGCAACGCATCGACAGCATCGTGCAGTCGGCCGCCGAGCAAGGGGCGGAGCTGATCTGCGGCGGCGGGCGTTTCGACCACGAGGGGGCCTTCTACCGCCCGACGCTGATCGGCGGTGTCGACGAGACGAGCCCGGCGGTGCGCGAAGAGATCTTCGGCCCGGTCGCCACCTTCCAGACCTTCGAGACCGAGGAGCAGGCGATGAAGCTGGCCAGCCATCCGACCTACGGGCTGGCGGCGGGCCTCTTCACCCGCGACCTTTCCCGGGCGCTGCGCCTGACCCGCGATCTCGAGGCGGGCACGGTCTGGGTCAACCGCTACGGGCGCACCCGCGACCACATCCTTCCGACCGGCGGCTGGAAGGCCAGCGGTCTTGGCAAGGACCTCGGTCGCGAGGCCTACCTCGCCAACCGCCGCACCAAGTCGGTTCTGATCGACCTCTGAGCCAAAAAGAGAGATCGCGGTCCAAGTGTTGCGCCGGTCCCCAAGGGGCCGGCGTTTTCATGGACGGGCCATTCAAGCTGGCCGAATGTCCGGGTTTGCAACTTGAGGCGGAACCATCGCCGGTGTGATCCGTTGCGAAAGGAGTTACACGGAAAAACACATAGGTTTGAGCCCTTGGAACAGCTTGCCCGCCGCCTCGGACTGCGCACCGATCCGACGATCTTCTTCGTTTCCGCCGCCTTCACGATCCTCTTCGTGCTGGCCCTCGTGATCTTCCCCGAGGCCATCGGCGACGCCTTCGCCGCCGGGAGAAGCTGGATCGTGACGAACCTCGGTTGGTTCTTCGTGCTGGGGGTGAACGTCTGGCTGGGCTTTCTGATCTGGGCGGCCATGTCACGCCACGGGCACATCCGCCTGGGGCGCAAGGGCGAGCGGCCGGTCTATTCCAACCTGTCGTGGTTCACCATGCTCTTCGCCGGCGGCATCGGCACGGTGCTGATGTTCTGGGGCGTGGCCGAGCCGATCAGCCATTTCTCGCAGCCGCCGCTGCCGGGGGTCGAACCCTACACCGAAGAAGCCGCCAAGGATGCGATCTCCATCGCCATCTATCATCTCGGCCTGCACACCTGGACGATCTTCACCCTGCCGGGTCTCGCCTTTGCCTATTTCATCAACCGCTATGACCTGCCGGTGCGGGTGAGCTCGGTCTTCTACCCATTGCTGGGAGAGGGCATCCACGGGCCCGTCGGCAAGGCCATCGACATTGCCTCGATCCTCGGAACGCTCTTTGGCGTGGCAGTCTCGCTCGGTCTGGGCTCGAGTCAGATCGCCGCCGGGCTCGACGCGCTGTTCGGCACCGGCGACGGGGCCTTCGTGAAGGTGATGATCCTGACCGTTCTGACCATCGTGGCCGTGGGCTCGATCGTCGCCGGACTCGACAAGGGCGTGAAGATGCTCTCGAACCTCAACATCGGCATGGCAGTGGCGCTGATGATCTTCGTGCTGGTCTGTGGCTCGACGCTGTTCCTGCTGCGCGGCATCGTCGAAACATTCGGCCTCTACTTCTCGAACCTGCCGCGTCTGGCGTTCTGGAACGACATGCTGGCGAACGAGAACCCGACCACCGACGGCTGGGGCTGGCAAGGGTCCTGGACGGTGTTCTACTGGGCCTGGACCGTCACCTGGTCGCCTTTCATCGGTCTTTTCGTGGCGCGCATCTCGCGGGGTCGTACGGTGCGCGAGTTCGTGTTCGGCGTGCTGCTGGCGCCGTCGCTCTTCACGCTCATCTGGTTCGCCATCTTCGGCTGGCAGGCGATGGATTTCGACGGGCTCGGCCTTGCCGCGCGCGAAGCCATGGGAGACAGCGCCGGAGAGATCAGCCGCGCGGTGGCCGACAGCGTGCCGCTGGCGATGTTCGCCTTCTTCGAGCATTTCCCCTTCACCACTTTCATCCAGGGGTTCGCAGTGGTGATCGTGGCGATCTTCTTCGCCACCTCGTCGGACTCGGCCTCGCTGGTGGTGGACATGCTCTGCACCGGCAGCGCCACGCCCGGCCCGGTGCACCAGCGGGTGTTCTGGGGCGCGGCCGAGGGCGTGGTGGCCGCGATGCTGATCGTGCTGGCGGGCGAGGCGGGTCTGACCGCGCTGCAGCAGGTGATCACCGTGGTCGGCCTGCCGATCTTCGTGCTGGTCAGCATGATGATCCCGTCGATCATCCGCGGTTTCGCCGCCGAGGACATCGAGCATATCTCCATCGGCACGCGGCCGGACCTCGAGGAGTTCGGCCACGGTCCGGCCAGCGAGGAAAGCACCTCCGGCGGGCTGCGCCCGGAGGGCAGCCCGGCGGAATGAGCGATCAGGCCGCGCGCAGCCCCAGCAGCGCGCGGGCCTCGGCCGGGGTGGCGATGGAGCGGCCATGTTTCTGCGCCACCTCGGCGGCACGCTGCACCAGCGCGGCGTTCGACGGCGCGAGCGTGTGGCGGTCGAGACGGATGTTGTCCTCGAGCCCGGTGCGCAGGTGCCCGCCCGCGGCGGCCGCCCACTCGTTCAGCTCGATCTGGTGCCGCCCGATCCCGGCAGCGCACCACGGCGCATCCTCGCCGAAGAGCACCTTCACCGTCTCGACGTAGTAGTCGAACACCCGCTTCACCGCAGGCATCGAGTTCTTCACCCCCATGACGAACTGCACATAGGGCGTGCCGACCAGCTCGCCGCGTTCGGCCATCGCCTTGGCCTGATAGATGTGCGACAGGTCAAAGGCCTCGATCTCGGGCTTCACGCCGTAGGTCTTCATCTCCGAGGCCAGCCATTCCACCAGATCCGGCGGGTTCTCGTAGACGCGGGTGGGAAAGTTGTTCGACCCCACGGAGAGTGAGGCCATGTCCGGCTTCAAAGGCAGCATGCCGCCGCGGGTCTTGCCCGCGCCGGATCGGCCCCCGGTCGAGAGCTGCACGATCATCCCGGGACAGTGCGTTTCGATCCCCTCCTTCAGCGCGGCGAAACGCTCGGGGTCCGAGGTCGGTTTGCCCTCGTCGTCGCGCACGTGGCAATGGGCGATGGTGGCCCCGGCCTCGAAGGCTTCCTGCGTCGACTCGACCTGCTCGGCCACGGTGATCGGCACGGCGGGGTTGTCGGCCTTGGTGGGCAGCGAGCCGGTGATGGCAACGCAGATGATGCAGGGTTGGGTCATGGCGGGGGCTCCGTGAGTTCGTTGCGGCGCCGCGACAGCGCCTGACTGCGAAGATGTCGCAAGGTCACGCCCGCCGCAACCGCCCGCTCAGAGCATCCACTCGACAGGCAGCCAGCCGATGACATGGATCAGAGCGCGCATCAGCAGCCCGGTGTTCGGCTCGCTGTGATAGACCAGCGGCGGCCCGACCTGCGGCGTGTTGGTCCAGACAAGGCTGCCGGTGTCATCGAGCTTGACGTGATAGGCGTATCTGGGGGAGTCGAGCTGCTCTGAGAGCCTCGCGGCGATCGACGGGCTGTCGATCAGGATCCCCATCTCGGTATTGATCTGCGCCGAGCGCGGATCGAGGTTGAACGAGCCGATGAAAGCGCGTTTCCCGTCAATTCCGAAGACCTTGGCATGGAGGCCCGAGGCCGAGCCCGCCAGAACCTCGGGGAGCGAGCGCTTTACCTGCTCTTCGCGCGTGCCCCGCAGCTCGTAGAGCGTCACCCCGCCTTCGAGCAGCGGCTTGCGGTAGCCCATGTAGGCGGCATGCACCGGCATAACGTCGGTGGCCTCCAGCGCATTGGTCAGTACCCGGACGCGGACGCCGTTCCCGGCCAGCGCGGTCAGCGCCTCCGTGCCGCGATTGCCGGGGATGAAATAGGCGGATACGAGGTCGAGGTCGCTGTCGACCTCGGCGATCAGCTCGAACAGACGTTCGACGATCTTGTTCTCCGCCGCGACGTTGCCGAGACCCTTGGCGGGGTCGTCGACGATCAGTTCCGCATTGCCCCATTCGAGGTCCAGCGCGCCGCTCTTCAGTCTCGAGATCAGGTGACTTTCCGCGACCACCTTCTGGTAGCCGTTGCCCATCGAAGAGGAGCGCGCCGCCTTGCCGACCTCGGCGAGCGCAGGGGTGTCCACCGGGTCGAGAAGCAGGTCGGCGTCATAGGCCGAGGCGCTGTTCCAGTAGCGGTCGAAAGAGGCCGAGACCTCGCCGACGATGGGACCCATCGCCAGCGCGTCGACGTCGAAGTAATGCGTGCCCTCGCCGTATTCGAAGTAGATGTCGCCGATGTTGCGCCCGCCGACCACCGTCGCCATGCCGTCCACGGTCATCGACTTGTTGTGCATGCGCCGGTTCAGTCGGGAGAAATCGAAGAGATAGGAGACCAGCTTGGGGTCGCGCAGGGAGAAGGGGTTGAAGATCCGCACATCGGAGCCCGGCATGGCGTCGAGCTCTGCCAGCAGCGCATCGAGGCCCGGTATGCCGTTGTCGTCCACCAGCAACCGCACCTGCACGCCGCGCGCGGCGGCGGCCCGCAGCTCGTCGAGCAGGATCATCCCGGTCGTGTCGTCCTGCCAGATGTAATACTGCGCGTCGATCGAGACCTGCGCGGCCCGCGCCAGCAGCACCCGTGCGGCAAAGGCGTCGCGCCCGTCGGCCAGCGGCAGCACGCCGCTCTGCCCTTCATGCGCGGCGAGGATCGGCGCGATGATCTGCCCGAGCGCGCCCTCGGTGTCAGGCGGCAGGTGCAGTTGCTCTTCGGCGAAATTCCGGTCGGGCAGGGGAAAGGCCAGCTTCATCCCGAAGACGAAGGTCACGAGGACAAGCACGAGTACGAGAAGGACTTCGAGAAAACGCATCGGACACACCCACATCTTCCGACCCGTCCGGTGAGATCACCCGCCGCGCATCTCCCGCCGACCGCTCCGTCGTCGGTCTGGGGCGCCGCCGTCCTCCCTTCCGTCGCGGGTCTTTGCTGCCGCTTGGGTGAAAGCCTAGCGTGAAGGCGGCGTCCGCGTCGAGAACTTCTGCCGATCAGCCGGGCGGATCGCCTTGCAGCACCTCCGAAAGATAGCGCTCCTTCAGCTTCGCCGTGCCGCGCTTGCCGAGATGCTCGAAGTTCTCTGCGAGCCAGCGTTGCGCCGCCGCGCGCCCCGACCCGTGCAGCTCGAGCAGCATTTCGAGCGCGGGATACATCTTGGTATGGGCGTCGAGCGCCGACAGGGTCTCCTCGTCATGGATTTCGTGGATGCGCAGGTCGTGCAGGTCGCGCAGCAGGTCCGAGCCGCTCTCGCCCTCGTGCGTCTTCATGTGTTCGACCAGGGCTTCCTGAATAATGGCAATGCCGCGCAGCTCGGTCAGCAGCGCCTGGTTGAAGCCCATTTCGCTGACCCGCTCGGTGATCTCCTCGGGCGAGCGCGGGGTGAAGGCACGTTGTGCCGGGTTGATGGTCACCAGCAGCAGGTCGGCCTGCGGCGTGAAACGGACCAGCGCGGCGATGGGCGGGTTCGCGGCATAGCCGCCGTCCCAGTAATCCACCCCGTCGATGGTCACCGGCGGAAAGCTCATCGGCAAGCAGGCCGAGGCGATTGCCACGTCGGGGCTGATCTCGTGATTGCGGAAGATATGGGCCGCACCGTTGCGGGCATTGGTCGCCGAGACGAAGAGGCGGGGCGCGTCCTCGCGTTTCAGCGCGTCGAAATCCACCTGCTCGGCGATCAGCTCGCGCAGCGCCATCTGTGCCGCGCGCCCCTGCCAGGGGCGCGACGAGACGGTGACCTGCCCGCCACTGACCATTTGCCACCAGGCCGCGGAGGCGGCGAAGAAGCCGGGAAAACTCTCCAGCATGTGGAACACCGGGGTGGCCTCCCGCGCGGCGGCGTTCACCGAGGTCCAGAAGCGCCGCAGCGCCGCGCGGCCGCCCTCGTTGCCGCCGGTGGCGAGGCCGGAGGCGACCACGATGGCGTTCATCGCCCCCGCGCTTGCGCCGGAGAGCGCGCCGATCTCGAGGCGCCCGTCTTCGAGCAATGCGTCCAGCACGCCCCAGGTGAAGGCGCCATGGGCACCGCCGCCCTGCAGCGCGACATCAAGCACGATCTTGTCGGTCTTGCCAGTTTTTGAATTGGTCATGGAAATGCAAAAAGCCTCCGGGGAAGGGAGAAATTCTGCGGTGCAGCGTAACGCGGCGGGGGATTCGCATCCAGCGGGCGGATCCGGTGGTCGGCGGCACCATGCCGAAGGCTCAGCGGGCAGGGCCGGGTGGCATGTCGCAGCGCCCGTCGTATCGTCGTGTCTGCAGGGTGAACACATCGATCCCCTCGATGCAGCGGGCGTTGACCGCGATCCGGTCGCCCCAGCCGGTGCGCAGCACGGCGACGCCGCAGTCGGGGCAGAAATGGTAGCCGCCATGGGCATCGCGCCAGAGGTAGGTGCTCAGGCGTATGCTTTCGGTCTTCAGCACCACCGCCTCGAGGGGCAGGAGCCAGCGCAAGAAGCCGGTGCGGGCGCAGGTCGAGCAGTTGCACTCGAGAAGATCCCCGGGCTCGGCATGCACCTCGGCGCGGAAGCGGCCGCAATGGCAGGTGATCGCATGGGGCTGGGGCATGGGGGCTCGCGTCCGTAGGGGCGCCGTCGCGGCATTCGTCCCGCCCGGATGTGGCTCCGGGCGGGGCTTGGATCAGAGCGGCAGGCGGTAGACCGAGATCATGTCGCCCACCGAGGGCTTCAGGATCGAATTGCCGCCCGAGATGAAGGCCACGTATTCTTGGCCGTCATGCTCGTAGATCGCCGGGTTGGAGACCGAGGGCGCCTCGGTCAGGTCGCGCCAGAGTTCCTCGCCACTCTGCATGTCATAAGCGCGCACCATGCCGTCCATCGTCGCGCCGATGAAGATCAGCCCGCCGGCGGTGACCGCCGGGCCGCCAATGGTCGGCGAGCCCCAGGCCTCGGGCATGTAGAAGCCGTATTTCTGCGACATGCCGAAGGGTTTGCGCCAGATCTGCTCGCCGGTGCTCATGTCGATCGCCATCAGCTCGCCAAAGGGCGGCTCCCAGCAGGGCATGCCCCAGCGGTTCATCGCGGTCTTCAGCGACATGCCGTAGGGGGCACCGGTCTGCGGATGGAAGCCACTCTCGCCAACCCCGGCTTCGCCGTTGATCTCGTCGTATTCCTCGCGCGGGTAGAGCTGGATGTACTGCACCACGTGGCTGAGGTTCACCACGGCGATCTGCCGCTCGGGATCGAAGCCGACGCCGCCCCATTGCACCACGCCCGCCGAGTTCGGGTAGGCGCCAGCGCCTTCACCCTCTGTGGTCGGCGCCGTGTACATGCCGTCGTAGGTCAGCTTGCTCCACAGCTCCGAGCACTCGCCGCCGGAGGCGAGATCGGCGATCTCCCACACGTCCGGCAGGCGCGACTGGTCGAGCAGGGGCGCGGGCGTGGTCGGGAAGGGCTGCGTGGGCGCGTAGCGCTCGCCCTCGATTGCCCCCGCGGGGACGGGGCGTTCCTCGATCGGCCAGATGTCCTCGCCGGTTTCTCGGTTCACCACGAAGAGAAAGCCCATCTTGGTGGCCTGCATCAGCGCCGGGATTTCTTCGCCGTTCACCGTGATGTCCATCAGGGTGGGGGCGGAGTTGATGTCATAATCCCAGATGTCGTGGTGCACCCATTGCCGCGACCAGATCACCTCGCCGGTGTCCACGTCGAGCGCGGTGGTTGAGGTGGCATAGGGGATATCCTCGGTCCGGTTGCCGCCCCAGTAGTTGGGCGAGGGCGAGGCCACGGGCAAATAGACGATGCCGCGCTCTTCGTCGGCGCTCATCGCGGTCCAGACATTGGCGGTGCCGGTCTTCTCGCGGATGCTCTCGGGGATGGTGTCAAAGGTCCACTCCAGTTCGCCGGTCCGCGCGTTGACCGAGAAGACCGAACCCGGAGGCGCCTCGGCCCAGTCCCAGTCGTTGCCGGCCCAGCCGATGATCACGTGATCCCCGACGATGGTCGGCGGCTGCAGCAGCGACAGCGGCCAACGGTCGTTGACGGTGTTCCACTGGTTGACGTCGAGCACGCCGCCATCCGCGAAGTCCTCGCAGAGCGCGCCGGTGTCGGCATCCATCGCAAACAGCCGCGCGTCCATCGTGCCGAGGTAGACGATCTTCTGGCAGGCCGCGCCGTCGGCAGGATCCTCGGCCTGCCAGTAGGCGACGCCGCGGTTCTTCAGGGCGGGCTGGGTCAGCGCCTCGAGCGTGGATTGGGTATCATAGGACCAAACCTCTTCGCCGGTGGCCGGATCGAGCGCCAGCACGCGGTAGAAGGGCGTGCCAATGTAGAGCATGTCGTTGGCGTAGATCGGCGTTGCCGACCAGACGGTCGCGGGCAGGTCCCCCGAGCCGTCCGACACGTCGCCGGTCTCGACCCGCCAGGCGAGCTCTAGATCGCCGACGTTCTCGGGGGTGATCTGGTCGAGCGGTGAGTATTTCGCGCCCGAGACCTGACCGTGGAAGCTGGGCCAGCCGGGGCCGGGAGTGGGTACCTTGGCATCGGACGAGGGGCGCGCGGAGGGCACTTCGACGGTGATCGTCTCGGCGTCGGGTTCGGGCTCACTGTCGTCCTGCGCTTCGGCGGCCGGGGCGTCCGCGGCGGGGCTGTCGGCGCTCTCCGCTTCGGGGCTTACCGCGTCTCGGGCGGGGTCTTCGTCGGCCGGGACCTCCGCGTCGCCGGCTTCGTCGGTCGCGGTCGCGCCGGGGGGCGGCGTTTCCGGGGTCTCGGTCTGCGGCGCGGCGCTTTCGGGCTGGGCCGGCGGGGTGGGGGTGTCCTCCTGTTGCGCGAGGGCGGGCGCGGCAAGAAGGGCGATCAGGGCGGTGCTGCGCAGAAGATGGGTCATGCGTACTCTCCTTCCGGGCCGGAGAGCGCCGCGATCCAGCCGATCGCGCAGACGGCCAGCGCCGCCAGCATCACCCATTGGTGCATCAGGAAGGTCGCAAGGGCGGTGAGCAGCAGGCCGATGGCCAGCAGCAGCATCAGAACGACGCGTGCAGCGCGCGCGCGGGCGCGCACCATCAGCGCCGCGCCGATCAGCAGGCAGAGCGCGCCGAAGGCGGCGGCGAGGGGGCCCCAGACACCGGTGACGCCGGTGAGCGGGGCGAAATAGGCGTAGAGGCCGCAGCCAAGCGCGACCAGCGCCGAGACCATCATCAGGGTCAGGCCGGATCGATAGGACATGAGAGATACCCGTTCAGTTTCACGGCGGGCCGTGCTGCGTTAGGTGCGCGACCGCGTCCCTTCAAGGAGTAGGGCGCGAGAGCGGTCAGGCAAATTTTCGTGTGTTGCGAGTGAGGGACGCAGTGTTTCCGCGCCGGGCGGTGATCAGCCCCGGCGCAGGGTGAAGACCGCGCGAAGCCCGTGCGGCGCGGTTTCGAAGCGCAGCTCGCCGCCGTGCATCATGGCGATGGTCGACACGATGCTCAGCCCCAGTCCGATGCCGTCGCTGGAGCGGGCATTGGCGCCGCGCCGGAACGGGGCCATCAGCGCTTCGATCTCCTCGGTCGAGCGCATGCCGCTTTCGTCCTCGACCATGATCGTCGCCATGTCGGCGGTGGCCTCCAGCCGGACCTCGGCGCGGCGGCCGTATTTCAGTGCGTTGTCCACAAGGTTCGAGACCGCCCGCTGGATCGACACCGGGCGGGCCGTGACGAGCACCCGGTGCGCGCCCTCGATCACCTGCGCGCCGCGCCGCGCGCTGAACAGCGATTGACCGCCATGCAGCACCATCGGCTCGACGCTGGCGAGGCTGACCGGCTGACCCATGTCGCGGTAGTCGTCCACCAGCGCCTCGACCAGCGCCGAGAGCGAGAGTTCGCGCGGCTCCTCGACGTTGAGCTCGGCGCGGGTGTAGGTCAGCGCGCTTTCGATGATCGCGGTCATCCGGTCGATGTCGGCCTCGAACTTGCCGCGCAGGGCCGCGTCCTCGATCAGCGCTGAGCGCAGGCGCAGACGGGTGGCCGGCGTGCCGAGGTCGTGGCTGACCCCCGACAGGACCACCGCGCGCTTGGCCAGCTGCTCGCGCTCGGCCTCGAGATAGGTGTTCACCGCGCCGACGATGGCACGCAGCTCGGCGGGCCCCTTGGCCTCGTAGCTCTCGGGTCCACCGAGGCGGCGGCGCGCAGCGAGGGCGGTGGCAAAGTCGGTGAAGCGGGCGGCGGTGCCGGTGACCAGCGTGAAGATCACCGCCAGCGCCAGCAGCGACAGGGCGATGGCGGGCAGGCGCAGGTCGGCGGGGGCGGCCTCGCAGCCCCAGACCTCCGGGCCCTCGACACGCTGCCACGCGCCATTGTCCGGGCGGGCGACGATCAGCGGATGGCTGCAGTAGCGGGCCATCAGCCGGGTGAGCTGGCCAAGCGTTTCCTCGGGGCGCTGGCCCGGACGCGAAGGCAGCTCGGCGACGCGATACTGGAGCCCGTCAGAGATCACCGCGAGGTGCAGACCGGGGCCACCGGCGCCGTCAGGCAGGATCGGCGCGATGGTGACATAGGCCGGACTGGGCAGCCCGGTGAGCGAAGTGAACGCACCGCGTTCGGCGCGGGCGGCATCGGCGGGGTCCACCTCGGTGAGGGTCACGCCCTCGGGCGCGCCGAGACCGCGGGTCAGCGTGTCGTAGAGCAGGATGCCGGCCCGCTCGGCGCGGTCGAGATGCGCCGTCCAGCGGGTTTGCGACAGGCTCCACATTGCGGTGATCACCACACCGGCCAGCGCCGCCGCAAAGATCAGCAGGCTACCCGAGACACGCAAGCTCGGGCCGTCGTGGCGCAGCTCTTCGCTCATGTCTCCTCGGTAGTCACGTCCACCGCGAAGACGTAGCCGACGCCGCGCTCGGTGCGCAGCATCTGCGGGTCCTTCGGGGTCTTTTCGATCTTCGAGCGCAGTCGACCGACCAGCACGTCGATGGCCCGGCCCTGCGCATCCTCGGTGCCGCCCTCGCCGGTGACGTCGAGCGCCGCGGCGATCTCCTCGCGGGTCAGCGGGATGAAGGGATTGGCGAGCAGCGCTTGCAGCAGCATGGTCTCGCGCCGCGACAGAGCCACCTGGAAGCCCTCGGGAGAGGTCACCTCGTCGCGCTTGGCATCATAGAGCCAGCCGGCGAAACGGAAGCTGCGAGTGCGGCGGCGGTGCGCCAGCGAGGCGGTGCGGCGGGTGCGGGCGAGGACGGCACGGACCTGCGCCACCATCAGCTCGGGATTGAAGGGCTTGGCAATGTAGTCATCCGCCCCGACCTCGTAGCCGGCCATGCGCTGGTGGTCCGCCGAGAGCGCCGAGACCATGATGATCGGCACCTCCTGCTCGCGCCGCAGCCGGGCGCAAATCTCGAGTCCGCTCTCGTCGCCGAGCATCACGTCGAGCAGGATCAGGTCAATGCGCCCGGCCTCCATGGCGGCGGTGATCTCTGCCATGTTCTGCGCGCCATGGGCGATGAAGCCCTGCTTGTGCAGAAACTGGGTCATCATGCTGCGCATCTCGAAGTCATCGTCGACGACGAGCAGTCTTGGGATGCTCACGCTGCTCTCCTCGGGCGGGGTCGGGCAGGGCGTTATCCCCCGCGGCGCCCGTCTTGGCAATCGTGCCGTGGACAGAGGCCTGTTGCGTGGGTGGCGAGGTCTGGTCAGTTGTCGTTCAGCAGCACCTCGGGTGGCCGTGGAGCAGCAGCTGTTCCCGCTGTTCCGCGCTCAGCGGTGCGGGCCTGCTGCGAAAGCGGCGCCACAAGCTACGCATGGTTTTCATGGGGCTTTCCGCTCCGGGCGCGGTCGGTATTGCGCCAGAGGATGATCTCCGCCAGCGCCGAGAGCGCGATCTCCTGCGGGTCGATGGCGTGGATGTCGAGCCCGGCCGGGGACTTAAGCCGCGCAATCTGGGCCTGCGGCAGACCGGCGGCGGCGAGCTTGGCGCAGAGCGTGTCCGCCTTGCGCCGCGAGGCCACCATGGCGACCCGTTCCGCCGGGCTTTCGAGCGCGGCACGCAGGCAGGCGAGGTCCTGCGTGCCCTGGCTCGCCACCACGACGAAATCGCGCGGGCCAAGCGCAAGAGGCGCAAGGTCGGTGTCGGCAAAGCGGGCGGCGGTCTCCGGTCCATCCGACGTCTCGGGCAGGGCGAGCCGATAGCCCGCCAGCGCCGCATGGGCAGCGAGGGCGTGGCTGATCGGGGTGTCGCCGAAGATCACCAGCATCGGCGGCAGCTCGTAGGGCTCGATCAGCAGGTCCACGGTGCCACCCGACGGGCAGCCGCTGCGGAACACCTGCGCGCCATCCTCGTCGGTGAGCGCGACAACCTTTTCCGAGGGTTTGACGCGGATCAGCCGGGTCTGGCCACTGCCGAGCGCCTCCTGCCCGGCGGTGAGCACCGCGCGCCGGACGCAGGCGCCGCCGAGATGGCCGAGGATCTCTCCGGTCTCGGTCACCACCGCCTTGGCCCCGGCCTTGGCCGAGGTCACGTCGGCGGTGCGCACCACGGTGGCGACGCAAAACGGCCGGCCCGTTCGCCGCTGCCGGTCGATCATGTCGAAGATGTCGAAGTCGGCCATGCGCGGTTCCCTTTGCTCAGAGCCTTGCGAATTGCGGTTCCAGCGCGGCCAGCGCCTCGATGGTGTTGGCCGGCAGATGTGCGTCGAGATGGGGCAGGGCGGCGGCCATGGCAGCCGCCACCGGCGCGTAGCCTTGCCAGCCCAGAAGCGGATTCAACCAGACGATGCGCCCTGCGCGGCGGCGAATGCGCGTGAGGGCATCGGCCAGCCGTTCGGGCTTGCCGGTGCAATAGCCGTCCGAGAGCACGATCACGACAGTGCGCCGGGTCAGCGCCCGCGCGCCGGGGCCCTCGGCAAAGGCGGCGAGCGATCCGCCGATGTCGGTGCCGCCGCCGAAGCCCTCGGCCATCAGGCTGAGCCGTGCGGCGGCGCGCAGCGTGTCGCTATCGCGCAGTGCCGGGGTGATGCGCATCAGCCGGGTGTGGAACAGATAGGCATCGGCGCTGGTGTCGGCGGCAACCAGCCCCTTGATAAAAGCCAGGAAGACCCGCGCGTAGACCGTCATCGACCCGGAGACGTCACAGAGCGCGACAATGCGCATGGGGCGGTCGGGCCGGGTTTTGCGGTACAGGTCCAGCGGTTCGCCGCCGCGCGCAAGCGAGGCGCGCAGGACGCGGCGCAGGTCGAGCTCGGCCCCGCGGCGGGCCTGCTGGCGACGCCGCGAGCGGCGGTCGCGGATCGCCTGGGCCAGATCGCGGGCGGCGCGCTCGGCGGCACGCAGGCTCTCCTCGTCCATCAGCTCGCGCAGGTCGCGCTTGCGAAGGTTGTCGGTGCGGGTGGCGATCAGGCGGCCCTCGATGCCCTCGGCGTCCCCCGCGCCATGGCCCGGGGTGCTCTCGGAGCCGTCGGTGTCGGTGCCGCCGTCGGCCTCCAGATGCGCCTGCCAGAGCGTCGACCGTGCCGACTGGCTGCGCACATGGGGGCTGGCGGTGAGGCTGGCGGTGCGTTGCCGGGTCCGGCCTGCGTTGAACCAATAGGCGTCGAAAAGCGCGTCGAAGGTCAGCCAACCCTCGGCATCCGGCACCAGCAGCACCTTCAGCGCGCGCCGTGCCTGATCGGCATCGGTGGCGTCCACCTCCGCAAGCACCGCCAGCGCGTCCGCGGTCTCCTGCGGGCCGAGCGGCAGCCCGTTCATCCGCAGGTGCGCGACGAAGCCGGTCATTCGGTCGGCCAGCCCCTCGGCCCGCGAAGGAAAGCGCGTCACCTGCATCATGCCACCTTGCCGATGATGCGGTCGAGCACCTCGGGCGGCGCGGCATCGCGGTCGGCGGCGGTCTTCAGTAGGCAGACCAGCGTGGCCTGCAGCGCTGCCCGGTCCTCGGTCAGGTCGTTGATCCCCAGACCCGCCAGCGCCGCCGCCCAGTCCAGCATCTCGGCAATTCCCGGCTTTTTCTCCAGTTCCTCGCGGCGCAGCGCCTGCACCACGCCGACGATCTGCCGCGCCAGCCGGGCCTCGATCTGCGGCCCGCGCCGGGCGAGGATGGCCAGTTCGGTGTCGCGGTCCGGGTAGTCGACGTAGGTGTAGAGGCAGCGCCGCCGCAGCGCGTCCGACAGGTCCCGCGTGCCGTTGGCGGTGAGGACCACCAGCGGTCGCGTCCTGGCGGGGATGGTGCCGATCTCGGGGATGGTGATCTGGAAGTCCGAGAGGATCTCCAGCAGGTAGGCCTCGAACTCCTCGTCGGCACGGTCGATTTCGTCGATCAGCAGCACCGGGGGGTCGTCCTGCGTGATCGCCTCGAGCAAGGGGCGCCTGAGCAGGAAACGGTCGGAAAACAGGCTCTCCTCGCTGGCCCCGTCAGCCCGGATCGCCAGCAGCTGGCGCTGGTAGTTCCATTCGTAGATGGCGTGGGCCGCATCCAGCCCCTCGTAACATTGCAGGCGGATTAGCCGGGCCCTGCGCACCTCTGCCAGCGCCTTGGCGATCTCGGTCTTGCCGACGCCGGCCGGGCCCTCGAGCAGCAACGGCCGGCCCAGCGAGATCGCCAGGTGCAGCGCCATGGACAGCGTGTCGTCGGCCACGTAGCCGGCCCCGGCGAGGGCGCGCATCAGCTCGGCTTGCGGTGCGGTGGTCATCCCGGCTCCTCGTTCAGGGACCCGAAACGTGCCGCGTGATGTCCCCTTCACACGGCACGCTCCGGGCCAACCATGCCAGGCTCGGGTGCTCCCCAGACCCCTCGCCCTCGCGGCATGGGCAAGATCGCGCAAGGTCCCCCACCGGACCATCAGAGCGCGTCTCGACTTCCATGGTCGCGGCGCCGGGACCGTCCCGGCGCCGCAAATGCTTGCTCAGACGTGCAGCCCGAGGTCCTCGGCGATCTTCCAGATGCGCCAGTGATCGTGCGGCATGTGGCTCTGCACCAGCCCGAAGGGCCGGAAGGCATCATGCACCGCGTTGGAAAAACAGGGCACCGAGCCGACGTTGGGACTTTCGCCCACGCCCTTGGCTCCGATCGGGTGATGGGGGCTCGGCGTCACGGTGAAATCGGTGGTGTAATGCGGCGTCTCCCAGGCCGTCGGCACGAAGAAATCCATCAGCGTCGCCGTCTTGTGGTTGCCCATCTCGTCGTAGGCAATCTCCTGCCCCATCGCGATGGCGTAGCCCTCGGTCGCGCCGCCGTGCACTTGCCCCTCGATGATCATCGGGTTGATCCGGGTGCCGCAATCGTCGAGCGCGTAGAAGCTGCGCACCTCGTGCTCGCCGGTGTCGACGTCGATCTCCATGACGCAGATGTAGGCGCCGAAGGGATAGGTCATGTTGGGCGGGTCGTAGTAGCTGACCGCCTCGAGCCCTGGCTCGACGCCGGGAATGGCCTGATTGTAGGAGGCAAAGGCGATCTCCTTCATCGTCTTGAAGCGCTCGGGCGCGCCCTTGACCACGAAGCGGTCGACCTCGAACTCGACGTCGTCGTCATGCACCTCCAGCAGGTAGGCGGCGATCATCTGCGCTTTGGCGCGGATCTTGCGGGCCGCCATGGCCGTGGCCGCCCCCGCGACGGGTGTCGATCGCGAGCCGTAGGTGCCGAGCCCGTAGGGCGCGGTGTCGGTGTCGCCCTCCTCAAGGGTGATGTCGTCCGCCGGAATGCCGATCTCCGAGGCGATGATCTGCGCGAAGGTCGTGGCATGGCCCTGCCCCTGGCTGATCGTGCCGAGCCGGGCGATGGCAGAGCCGGTGGGGTGGATGCGGATCTCGCAGCTGTCGAACATGCCGAGCCCAAGGATGTCGCAGTTCTTCACCGGGCCGGCCCCGACGATCTCGGTGAAATGCGTCAGCCCGATGCCGATCAGCTTGCGGGTCTCGCCGCGCTTGAACGCCTCCAGCCGCTCGGCCTGTTCGCGGCGCAGCACGTCGTAGCCGACGGCATTCAGCGCCTTCTCCCACGCGGTGTGATAGTCGCCGCTGTCGTACTCCCAGCCAAGCGCCGACTGGTAGGGGAACTGGTCCTTGCGGATGAAGTTGATCCGCCGCAGCTCGGCGGCGTCCATGTTCAGCCTGATGGCGAGCACCTCGATCATCCGTTCGATGAAATAGGCAGCCTCGGTGACCCGGAACGAGCAGCGGTAGGCCACGCCGCCCGGTGCCTTGTTGGTGTAGACGCCATCCACTGCGAGATAGGCCACAGGGATGTCGTACGACCCGGTGCAGATGTTCATGAAACCCGCCGGGAACTTGGTGGGATCGGCGCAGGCGTCGAAGCCGCCGTGATCGGCGGTGGTGTGGCACCAGAGGCCGGTGATCTTCCCCTCCTTGGTGGCGGCGATCTTGCCCTGCATCCAGTAGTCGCGGGCAAAGGCGGTGGACATCAGGTTGTCCATCCGGCTCTCGACCCATTTCACCGGCTTGCCGGTGACAATCGAGGCGACGATCGAGCAGACGTAGCCGGGATAAACTCCCACCTTGTTGCCGAAGCCGCCGCCGATGTCGGGGCTGATGACGCGGATATTGTGCTCGGCGATGCCCGAGATCAGCGAGGCCACGGTGCGCACCGCGTGCGGCGCCTGGAAGGTGCCCCAGAGCGTCAGCTTTCCGGTCACCTTGTCCATCGAGGCCACGCAGCCGCAGGTCTCCAGCGGCATCGGGTGGGTGCGGTGGTAGTAGACCATCTCCTCGGCCACCACGTCGGCTTCGGCCAGAACCGCCTCGGTCGCGGCCTTGTCGCCCTGCTCCCAGGTGAAGATGTGGTTGTGATGGCGGCGGGGCCCGTGCGCGCCCTCGGTCTGGCCGGCGAGATCCTCGCGCAGCACCGGGGCATCGGGGTCCATCGCCTTGAACGGGTCGGTGACGACGGGCAGGTCCTCGTAATCGACCTCGACCGCCGCCACGCCATCGGCGGCGGCATAGCGGTCGGTGGCGACGACATAGGCAACCTCCTGGCCCTGAAACAGCACCTTGCCGTCGGCCAGCACCATCTGCTTGTCGCCCGCCAGCGTCGGCATCCAGTGCAGGCCGAGCGGTTCCAGATCCTTGGCAGTCAGTACCGCCAGCACGCCCGGCACCGCCAGCGCCGCCTCGGTGTTGATCGACAGGATGCGCGCATGGGCATAGGGCGAGCGGACGAAGTCGCCGGTCAGCATGCCGTCGAGCTTGATATCGTCTACGTAGTTGCCGCGTCCTTGGGTGAAGCGCACGTCCTCGACCCGCTTGCGCGAGCAGCCGAGGCCCTTGAGGCCGGCGCTACGCTCTTCGGGGGATTGAACCTCGTCCTTCATTCCGCGGCCTCCACATTTTGCCCTACCGCTTCGCTGCTTGAGGGCGCCTTGTGAGCGTTCAGCTGCTCCGCCGCTGCGAGGATCGCCTTGACGATGTTCTGGTAGCCGGTGCAGCGGCACAGGTTGCCCGAGATGCCGAAGCGCACCTCCTCCTCGGTGGGCGTCGGGTTCTCCTGCAAGAGCCGGTGCGCGCGGGTGATCATCCCCGGCGTGCAGAAGCCGCATTGCAGCCCGTGGTGCTCGCGGAACATCTCCTGCAGCACGCCGAGCGTGCCGTCGGGGTTTGTCAGCCCCTCGACCGTGGTGATCGCGGCCCCGTCCGCCTGGCAGGCAAAGAGGGTGCAGGATTTGACCGACTTGCCGTTCAGGTCGACGGTGCAGGCGCCGCAATGGCTGGTCTCGCAGCCGATATGCGGGCCGGTGACCTTGAGGTTTTCGCGCAGGAAGTGGATCAGCAGCATCCGCGGCTCTGCGAGCCCCTCGACCTCCTGGCCGTTCAGATGGAACTTGATGTGCATCTTGCTCATGGCTTCCCCCTCAGGCCCGGCGTGACAGCGCGCTGTCGATGGCGCGGCGCAGGATTACCGCCGCCACGTGCTTCTTGAAGGCGATGGGCCCGCGCATGTCCTCCTGCGGATCGATCGCCGCCAGCATGGCCGCGACGCAGCCCTCGATGTCGCCGTTTGCCAGCGCCATGCCCGCCTCTTCGGACCAGACCGGTGTGTCGGACAGGTTGGTCATCGCGACAGAGGCGCTGGCTGTGCCCACCAGAACCGCGGCGGCAGCGGTGGCATAATCCCCGATCTTGCGCTTCTGCTTGGCATAGGCATAGCCGGTGCCCGCGGCGGGAACCGGGATCGTGACCTTCGTCAGGATCTCGTCGTCGGCCCGGGCGGTGAAATACGCGGACTCGTAGAAGTCGCGGGCGGCGACCTGCCGCGTGCCCGCTGGACCGTAGAGCTCGAAGCGCGCACCGAGGCATTGCATCAGCCCGGGCATGTCATTGCCGGGATCACCGTTGGCCACATTGCCGCCGACCGTGCCGAGATAGCGCACCTGCGGGTCGGCGATCTGCAATGCTGCCTCGCGCAGCAGGGGGATCGCGGTCGCAAGGTCCGCATGTTCGATCAGCTCGTGCTGGGTGGTCATCGCGCCGAGGATGGCGGTGCCGTCTGCGATCTCGATGCCTTTCAGCTCGCCGATTGCCTGGAGATCCACGAGGTGGCCGAGCTCGGCCATGCGCAGCTTCATCATCGGGATAAGGCTGTGACCGCCCGCCACCACGCGCGCCTCTTCGCCGTGCTCCTGCAGAAGGCCGACCGCCGACGCGAGGTCGGCGGGCCGATGGTATTCGAACCCGGCTGGTATCATGAGGACTCCTCCCTTCGGCATACGTGGCGACGCCTTTGGCGGGAGCTTTGATCAAGACGCGCAGGGCACAAAATGCGATGTCGCGAATGCCGGTGTTTCGTGCACGAAATGCGAAATGGCCGCACGAAATGCGAATTCAGACCCCTAGCGCGGTCTTCACATCGGCCAGCCGCGAGCGGCTTACGGGGGCCTGGGCAAGCGTCTCGACCTCCTTGAAGAAGCAGACCCCGGTGTCCTTGGTGCGCTGGAAATGGCTGACGTGCAAAGGGTTGATCAGGTAGGAGCGATGTACCCGGAGAAAGCGGTAAGGTTCGAGCCGCGCGCAGGCCTCGGAGATCGACCAAGGGCAGAGATGCTTGTGCTTGCCAGTGTAGATCACCGTATAGTGCCCCTCGGCCCGGATCGCGGCAATGGTCGTGGACTCGGCGAAATGGGTCTTGCCGTCGCGCTCGAAAGGGACCGGCAACGAGATTGCCGGTGCGACCGCTTCGGCCACGTCCGGAGCAGGTTCGGGGTCGGCGTCGTGCCGGGCGAACGGGGCCGGGACCGTGGGGTTCGTATCGGATGCGAAGCTTGTCGCCTGAGGTTCCGGCGGGGTGAAAAAGGACACGCCGCTGAGCAGCGCGACACCGCTGATGACGAAGGACGACAGGGTGACCAGCATCGCGAGCAGCGCATTGCTCAGCACCGGCCCGGCAGTGCCCGCGGCCTCGCTCCGGTAGAACTCGGTGCCCGCCATGGCGACGAAATGCATGGTCACCACCGCGACGGCGAAACACAGGGTGCCGAGCAGGATGTGCGCCTTGCTGCGCGACCCATAGGCGGCCCAGATCGCGAGGTTGGACAGGCCGAGCGCCGTCAGCAGCGAGACGGCAATGCCTGGCAGGCCGAAGACCGGCCCGCAGAGTTGCATGCCGAGCATCCCGATATAGTGCATCGCCGCGATACCGCAGCCCAGCACCGCGCCCGCGAGCGCGATCCTCGCGCGCGTCCGACGCCCGAAGTGCAGCAGCAGCAGCGCCAGCCCCACCATCAGGATCGCAACCAGCGCCGAGATCAGCGTGTTCAGCCCGTCGTAGAAGAAGATCACCGGCAATTGCAGGCCCAGCATCGCAACGAAGTGCATGGACCAGATGCCGCCGCCCAGAACAACGGCGGCGATGACCACCAGAAGCTTGCGCCGGTTGGTGGCGAGTGCCGAGGCCCCGCGCAGAAGGGACAGGCCGCTGAACCCGGCAAAGAGCGCTACGGCAAAAGAGGCCGCAACCATCCACGGATTGTGACTGAATTCCAGCAACTGCAGGCTCCTCCCTGGGGTGACGCTAACACACTCCTGCTTCCTTGCAATTGCGCTGTGCCTGCTGGCAGCGCCGCCTGCGCGGCCCGGCACCGTCGTTGTCGCCAAGTCGGAAGCTGCGGTGCAGCGATGTAACGGGCTGTAACAGAACGCCTGCATTTCTGCGGAAATGCCCGGAGTTCGCGCCATGTAAGATCTTGCGAACACAAACTGCCAGAGCGCAGGATTTCTGTCATCGCTGCCCGCGGGGGCAGCAACTATGGGAGGATTACCGACATGAAATACACCGCTAAGGCGGCTATCTCCGCCATTGCCCTGACGGTTGCGGGTGCAGCCCATGCCGAGCCGCAAGCCGAGGTTCTGCACTGGTGGACCGCCGGTGGCGAGGCCAAGGCGGTCGCCGTGCTGCAGCAGGAATTCTCGGAGAACGGCGGCACCTGGACCGACATGCCGGTGGCCGGTGGCGGCGGCGACGCCGCGATGACCGCGCTGCGCGCCCGCGTGCTTTCGGGCAATGCGCCGACTGCCGTTCAGCTCAAGGGTCCGGCGATCCAGGAGTGGTACGAAGAGGGCGTGCTGGCCGACATCTCCTCGGTCGCCGAAGCCGAGGGCTGGGCCGACGTGCTGCCCGCGCAGATCGCCGAGCACATGAAGTGCGAGGGCGACTGGTGCGCCGCGCCGGTCAACGTGCACCGGGTCGACTGGATCTGGGCGAACAAATCCGTGCTCGACGCCAATGGCATCGAGATGCCGACCACCTGGGACGAGTTTAACGCCGCGGCCGAGAAGCTGCAGGCGGCGGGCGTCATTCCGCTGGCCCACGGTGGCCAGTCCTGGCAGGACGCCACCGTCTTCGAGACCGTGGTGCTTGGCCTCGGCGGCCCCGAATTCTTCCAGAAGGCACTGGTGGATCTCGACCAGGAGGCGCTGACCTCGGACACGATGGTGCAGGTCTTCGACCAGATGCGCACCCTGCGCGGTTACGTCGACGACAACTTCTCGGGCCGTGACTGGAACCTTGCCACCGCCATGGTGATGAACGGCGAAGCCGCCTTCCAGATCATGGGCGACTGGGCCAAGGGCGAGTTCCTTGCCGCCGGCAAGGTGCCCGGTGAGGACTTCCTCTGCGCTTCGACCCCGGGTGAGGGCTACCTTTACAACGTCGACAGCTTCGCCATGTTCGAAGTTGACGGCGACGACAAGAAAGCCGGGCAGGACCTGCTTGCCAAGCTGATCGTCGGCCCGAACTTCCAGAAGGTGTTCAACCTCAACAAGGGCTCGATCCCGGTCCGCACCGACGTTTCGCTCGACGAGTTCGATGAATGTGCGGTGAAGTCCTCCGAGGACATGAAGGCCAGCGCCGAGAACGGCTCGCTGCTGCCCTCCTACGCCCACGGCATGGCGCTGCGCGGCGCGCAGTCCGGCGCGATCACTGACGTGGTGACGGCGCACTTCAACTCGGACATGAGCTCCGAGGATGCGGTGAAGATGCTCGCGGACGCTGTCGCGAACTCGATGTAATCACCGTTCCCGGTCTCTGAGCTTTTCGTCTCTGACCAAACCCAAGCGGGCCCGTCTCATGGGGCGGGCCCGTCATAGGAGAACACCATGGCCAAATGGTTCGAAACCCATTTGCCGAAGATCGTGCTGGCGCCCAGCTTCATCGCGGTCCTGATCTTCGTCTACGGCTTCATCGGCTGGACCGCCTGGGTGTCTCTCACCCGCTCCAAGCTGATGCCGCGCTACGAGATCGACGGCTTCATCCAATACGACCGGCTCTTTGCCTCCCCGCGCTGGGACACGGCAATGAACAACCTCTACATCTTCGGGGGGATGTTCATCGTCATCTCGCTGGTGCTGGGGCTGATCCTCGCCATCCTGCTCGATCAGCAGATCCGCGTCGAGGGCGCGATCCGCACGATCTACCTCTACCCCATGGCGCTGTCGATGATCGTCACCGGCACCGCATGGAAGTGGATCCTCAACCCGGGCCTCGGCGTGCAGGCCATGGTGCAGGGCTGGGGCTTCGAGAATTTCAAGTTCGACTGGCTGGTGAACCCGGACATGGCCATCTACACGGTGGTGATGGCGGCGATCTGGCAGAGCTCGGGCTTCGTCATGGCGCTGTTCCTTGCCGGCCTGCGCTCCGTCGACACCGAGATCATCCGCGCCGCGCAGATCGACGGCATCCCCACGTGGCGCGTCTACACCGCGATCATCATCCCCTCGATGGCCCCGATTTTCCTGTCGGCCTTCATCGTGCTGGCACACCTCGCCATCAAGAGCTTCGACCTCGTCATCGCGCTGACCGGCGGCGGCCCCGGCTATGCCACCGACCTTCCGGCCACCTACATGTACGCGATGGCCTTCTCGCGCGGCGACGTCGGCCAGGCGGCGAGCTCGGCAATGATCATGATGCTGGTGATCTTCATCATCGTGGTGCCCTATCTCTACTCCGAACTGAGGGCGAAAAATGACTGATGTCTCTGCAACGCCCGCCGCAGCGGCGGCCTCCCGTTCGCAAGGCGCGGGCATGAAGACCGCGCTGCGCTGGGGGCTCTACCTGATCCTCGGCCTCTTCGCGATCTACTACCTGATGCCGCTCTTCGTGATGCTCACCACATCTCTGAAGAGCCTCGAGGAAATCCGCACCGGCGATCTCGTCGCGCTGCCGCGCGAGGTCACATTTGACGCCTGGGCCAAGGCCTGGTCCGGCGCCTGTACCGGCATCCAGTGCGAGGGCGTGCGCCCGTACTTCTGGAACTCGGTGCTGATCGCCGTGCCCGGCGTGCTGATCTCGACCCTCCTCGGGGCGGTGAACGGCTACGTGATCGCGCAATGGCGCTTCAAGGGCGCCAACATCATCTTCGCGCTGATGCTCTTCGGTTGCTTCATCCCGTTCCAGGTGGTGCTGCTGCCGATGGCGCGCCTGCTCGGGCTGATGGGCATCGCCGGGACGATCCCGGGGCTGGTCTTCGTGCACGTGATCTACGGCCTCGGCTTCACCACGCTGTTCTTCCGCAACTACTACGTCACGATCCCGCAGGAGCTGGTGAAGGCGGCCAAGGTCGATGGCGCGGGCTTCCTGCGCATCTTCTGGTCGATCTTCCTGCCACTCAGCATTCCGATCATCGTGGTCAGCGTGATCTGGCAGTTCACCCAGATCTGGAACGACTTCCTCTTCGGTGTCTCCTTCAGCTCGGCCGGCACCCAGCCGGTGACCGTGGCGCTGAACAACATCGTCAACTCGACGACGGGCGTGAAGGAATACAACGTCGACATGGCCGCCGCGATCATCGCCGCGCTGCCGACCCTCCTCGTCTACGTCGTCGCCGGCAAATACTTCATCCGCGGTCTGACCGCCGGATCCGTCAAAGGATGATCCCCATGGCTCCGATCCTCGATATCCAGCACCTCTACAAGAACTACGGCGCGACCGAGATCCTCAAGGACATCAACGTCTCGATCGAACAGGGCGATTTCCTCGTGCTCGTCGGCCCTTCGGGCTGCGGCAAGTCCACGCTGCTCAACTGCATCGCCGGGCTCGAGCCGATCACCGGCGGCACGCTGAAGATTGGCGGCGAGGACATGACCCATGTCTCGCCCAAGGACCGTGACATCGCCATGGTGTTCCAGTCCTACGCGCTCTACCCGACGATGAGCGTCGCCAAGAACATCACCTTCGGCATGAAGGTGCGCGGCGTCGATCAGGCAACGCAGGAGCGCAAGCTCGCAGAAGTGGCCCGCCAACTGCAGATCGAGCCGCTGCTCAAGCGCCGTCCGGGCCAGCTCTCGGGCGGCCAGCGGCAGCGTGTGGCCATGGGCCGGGCATTGGTACGCGATCCCAAGCTCTTCCTCTTCGACGAACCGCTGTCGAACCTCGACGCCAAGCTGCGGGTCGAGATGCGCACCGAGATCAAGTCGCTGCACCAGCGGCTCGGCGCGTCGATGGTCTACGTGACCCACGACCAGATCGAGGCGATGACGCTGGCCACCAAGATCGTCGTGATGAAGGGCGGCGTGATCCAGCAGATCGGCACCCCTGCCGAGATCTACAACAAGCCCGCCAACCTCTTCGTGGCGGACTTCATGGGCTCGCCGGCGATGAACCTGATCCCGGCCAAGGCACGCGCCAACGGCACCGGCACCAAGCTCGAGATCGCCCGTGAGGGTGGCGCGCCGATCGTGCTGACCGACACCCGCGCTACCAACCTGCCCGAGGACGTGATCCTTGGCCTGCGCCCCGAAGACATCTCGGAGCCGGGCTTCCGCTCTGGCGAGACCGTGCAGGAAGCGCAGTGTCAGGTCGAGATCGTCGAGCCCGCCGGTGCGGACACCTACGTGATGACCACGCTGGGCGGCAAGCAGATCACCGCGCGCCTGCATTCCGAGACCGAAGCGGCGCCGGGGGCGGCGCATACCTTCGCCTTCGACCTCGGCAAGGTGTCCTACTTCAAGCCCGATACCGGCGAGCGCATTCTCTGAGTGCGCGCCGGGCCCTCCCGGCATCCCGGACAGCAAGCGCGGCGGCAAGCGATTGTCGCCGCGCTTCTTTTTTGCGGAGAGCCGCTCCGGCAGAGCCCCGCGCATGGGATCGGTGCGCCGTGATCACGCTTGCCTGAACGGAGGCGGCAATCTACCCTTGATTGCGTGGCGCCGGTGGGATTTCGCGCCTCGTACATTTGTCTCATGCCTTTCGATCACGACCACGCCGCGGTTTTCGCGGCATCAGGATATTCGACACGTTGAACGAGTGCCTCGTGACGGCCCGAAGGTTGGGCCCGTCCCTGTATCGCTGTCTCCTGATCGACCAGTACTCCGCTTTGCCCGTGCCCGGGACTTTCCCGGAGCGTCGCGAGTTTCCCCGGTTTCCCCTGATTTGCCCGCCGCCAACCGGAGGATGGCATGCCCTTTGCCCTGCCCACGGCCGTCACGGTCTCTGGCGTGCCCGCCGGGGCAGCGCTCTTTGGCGGCAACATCCTTGCTCCGCGCACTGCGATGACTGGCGATGGCTCCTACGCCGAGGCGATCTCGGCGCTCAACGTGACCGGGCTGCGCTACCCGGGTGGGTCGCTGACCGAATACTACTTCGACCTTGCCGATCCCGATGCCGCAACCGCCACCCACAAGATGACCGGGGCCGAGATCTCCTTCATTCCACTGTCGGAGTTCATGACCTACGCGGGCAATGCGGGACACGCGGTGACACTCGTGCTGCCGACCCGGGACCAGCTGTCGGATCGGCGTGACGAGAACGGTGACCGCCTACCGCAGATTGAAGAAGAGGAGCTGCGCGATTTCGTCCACGACCTCGTCTCGGGGGTCTACGGAGACGCCGAGATCGCCGCGCTGGAGATCGGCAACGAGTACTGGGGCTCGGGCGAGATGAACGCGGTCGAGTACGGTCGGCTCGCTGCGGAGATGGCGGAGATCGTCGCTGACGAACTGGCGCTGGTGGCCGAGGTGCAGGGCGTCGATACCAGCGAGATCCGGGTGCTCGCGCAGATGGGCCAGAACTACGGGTTCTCGAAGATCTCCGACGACTACGCGGGCTGGAGTTCCGAGGACATCATTGCCGATCTGGCCGCCACCTACCCGGATGCGGAGCTGAGTACCGCGAACATCCGGGGCAATGGCGAGGTGAACTGGTCCGAGGTTTCCAACGCGCTGGTCCGCATGGGCTTCGAGACCGAGGCGCAGCAGGAGTCTCTCGACGGGATCATCGCCCATGTCTATGCCCGCGGCACCGAGAGCAGCCGCTCCTACGACCTCGACACGATCCACAATACGTGGCTCGAGCAGGAAGGATTTTCCGAGCTCGAGGTCCACGTCACCGAGTGGAACATGAAATCCTCGGAGAACCTCGATCGGGAAGCGGACTACGGCCTGCTGCAGGCACAGGAGATGCTGGAGATCGTCGAGGAGTTTCTCGAGGCCGGGGTCGATCAGGCGCATGTCTGGCCGCTGATCCAGAACACCGCCAACGCGCTCTCCACCGGCTTCACCTATGAAGCCAGCACGGTGCCCGGCGAGATGTTCGCGATGATGGCGCAAGCGCTGCCGGGCAAGACCATGCTCGACTTCACCCCCGGCACCGACAGTGGCACCGAGGCGGAGAGCGGCGAGACCGATGTGCATGGGTTCGCAGGGCAGGGCGGGCTCGTGCTCTACGTGACCTCGCAGAGTGCCGCGGCCAGTGTCACCGACCTCGATCTCTCGGGCCTGCTGACGGGATTCGGCGGCATGGAGATCACCCGTCTTGGCGTGGCCGAGGGTCAGGCGGCGGGGGATACCGGGTCCACGCCGGTCCTTGAGACGCTGGACGCGGGCGAGATCTACGCAGACGGGATGCTGGAGGTTGACCTCGGACCGCACGAGGTCTTGCAGGTGGTGATCCGCGATGTCGAGCCGAGCGAGAGCTTCGCCCCGGTTCTGGCGTCCATTGACGGCTCCGGTGAAACAGGGGGGCCGGTCGCGGAAGAGGGTGTCGGGCTGGAGGCACTTTTGCCGGTGGTCGAGGCCGCGGAGGCGGAGCCCTCGGGCGACGAGGATGACGGCGACGAGGGAGGAGGCGCTGAGGGGGGCTGGGCCGAGATCGGCATGATCCTCGCGCTGCTGCCGCTCGCCGGGCTTGTCGGGTTCTGACTGCACTCAGCGCTGCCAAGGGACCCTGCTGCGGCAGTCATGCGCGCCGCGTGTCGATCCATGCGCAAACGGCACTGGACCTTGCCGCCCGCGGCGGACAAGACTGCTTGCGCGGCCAGCTGGGCCGTGAAGACCGGACTGAAATCATGGCAGAATTCCCGCGCAGCAATCTCTGGCAGGCCAGCGCCGCCGAAAGCTTCGTCGCGCCGCCGCTGGCGCAGGACCTCGACGTCGACCTGGCGATCATCGGTGGCGGTTTCACCGGCTGCGCGGCGGCACTGGCGGCGGCACGGCGCGGCGCAAGCGTGGTTCTGCTCGAGGCGCAGGAGATCGGCCACGGCGGTTCGGGACGCAACGTCGGGCTGGTCAATGCCGGACTCTGGCTGCCGCCCGACGAGATAATCGCGCAGATGGGCGAGGAGGCCGGGCGCCGGCTGATCGCCGTGCTCGGCGAAGCGCCATCGCAGGTCTTCGGGCTGATCGAGCGCGAGGGCATCGCCTGCGAGGCGACGCGCAATGGCACGTTGCATCTTGCGCATGCGCCCTCCGGGGCAGCGGACCTTGCGTCGCGCCACCGGCAGGGCAACCGCGTCGGCGCGCCGGTGCAGCTGCTGGACGCGACCGAGACCGCGCGGCGCACGGGCTCTGAGGCCTTTCATGGGGCGCTGCTTGATCCGCGCGCGGGCACGGTGCAGCCGCTGGCCTACTGCCGGGGGCTGGCGCGCGCCGCCGCCGGAGCAGGCGCGCGATTGCACGCGCGCTCGCAGGTCACCGGTCTGTCGCGGTCGGGCGAGGGATGGGAGATCCGCGCCTGCGGGCAGCGCGTGCGGGCAGGGGCCGTTCTCATGGCGACCAATGCCTATCATGGGGGCTTCTCCGACCCGTTCCGCCCGTCCTACGTGGCGGTGCACTACAGCCAGTTCGCCACAAGGCCGCTGACCGAGGCGCAGCGTGCCCGCATTCTGCATGGCGGCGAGGGCTGCTGGGACACCGCGCTGGTCATGTCCTCTTTCCGCACCGATCAGGCCGGGCGGCTTATCCTCGGCGCTATGGGCGATGCCGAGGGGCTCGGTGGGCGGGTGCACGCGGACTGGGCGCGGCGCAAACTGGCGAGGGTCTACCCCGAGCTGGCCGACGTGCCGTTCGAACACGCCTGGCAGGGCCGCATCGCGATGACCTCGGATCACGTGCCTAAGGCCGTGCGTTTCGGCCCCTCGGCGCTGGCGGTCTTTGGCTATTCCGGGCGTGGCATCGCGCCGGGCACGGTTTTCGGCACGGCGGCGGCGGAGGCGCTTCTGGAAGGGCGCGAGCAGGCGCTCCCAGTCGCGCCGATCGACAGCTATTCCGAGCGCTTTACCGGGGTGCGCAGCGGTTACTACGAATTCGGCGCAACGCTCACCCATGCGCTGAAGCCCGGAGTGCTGGGCTAGGCTCTTTTCGGCGGCTTGAGGGAAGGGGAGGGCCGGGCTTTGTATCGCCCGGCCCTCTTTCTTCAGTCGATATCGAAGACCACACCCTGCGCCAGCGGCAGCTCCGAAGAGTAGTTGATCGTGTTTGTCGCCCGCCGCATGTAGGCGCGCCAGGCGTCCGAGCCGCTCTCGCGCCCGCCGCCGGTCTCCTTCTCGCCGCCGAAGGCCCCGCCGATCTCGGCCCCGGAGGTGCCGATGTTGACGTTTGCGATGCCGCAATCGGAGCCGCGCGCCGAAAGGAAGGTCTCCATCTCGCGCAGATCGGTGGTGAAGATAGACGAGCTCAGTCCGCCGCCGACGTCATTGTGCAGTTCCAGTACCGGGTCGAAGTCGCTGTATTTCATCACGTAGAGGATCGGCGCGAAGGTCTCGCGCAGCACCGGGCCGGTCTGTTCGGGCATTTCGACCAGCGCGGGCTTGACGTAATAGGCCGCCTCGCCTTCGACCGCTTCGCGCTGACCGCCGTGCACGGAGCCACCCAGTTCCGCGGCTTCTTTCAATGCCGTCTGCATGCCATCGAAGGCGGCCTTGTCGATCAACGGTCCGACCAGCGCGCTGCTCTCCAGCGGATTGCCCACGGTGACGCTGGCGTAGGCCTTCTTGAGAGCGGGCACGAGCTGGTCGTAAATGCTCTCATGCACGAAGAGTCGGCGCATGGTGGTGCAGCGCTGGCCCGCCGTACCCATGGCACCGAAGGCGATGGCGCGCAGCGCCATGTCCATGTCGGCCGAGGGGCAGACGATGCCCGCGTTGTTGCCGCCGAGCTCGAGGATACATTTGCCGAAACGCGCCGCCACCTTGGGTCCGACGATCCGACCCATGCGGGTCGAGCCGGTGGCCGAGATCAGTGCTACCTTCGGGCTGTCCACCAGCGCCTCGCCCAGCTCGGGTCCGCCGACCAGAACTTGGCTCAGCCCGTCCGGTGCGTCGCCGAAACGGGCGATGGCGCGCTCGAAGACGGCCTGGCAGGCCAATGCGGTCAGCGGGGTCTTTTCCGAGGGCTTCCAGATCACCGGATCGCCGCAGACCAGCGCCAGCGCCGCGTTCCAGCACCACGGGGCGCAAGGGAAGTTGAAGGCGGTGATGATGCCCACCACGCCGAGCGGATGCCAGGTTTCCATCATCCGATGGCCGGGGCGCTCGGTGGCGATGGTGAGGCCATAGAGCTGCCGCGACAGGCCGACGGCGAAGTCGCAGATGTCGATCATCTCCTGCACCTCGCCGAGTCCTTCGGAGGGCGACTTGCCCGCCTCGATCGAGACCATGCGGCCAAGCTCGTCCTTGGATTTGCGCAACTCCTCGGCATAGAGGCGTACAAGCTCACCGCGGCGCGGCGCAGGCACGAGGCGCCAGTCGCGGAAGGCCTTTGCTGCGGTATCGATGGCCCGCGCGGCATCCGCCGTGCTGTGCGTCGCGAGCGCGGCCACGACCTCGCCGGTGACTGGCGAGACGACCTGCATCCCGCCTTCGACGTCCAGCGCTGCGGTGACGCCGCAGCATTCGAGGGTTTCGGCGGTCAGGGCGGACAGGGGTTTGCTCAGCATCGGGGCCTCCGTGTATCTTGCGTTTGCATCAGGTTACCAAGCGCGCGACCGGCGCGCATAACGTCAAGTCTGGCTGCCCCCATGCAGGTTTGGCATGGTTCCCGGCGCGCCTGCGGCCTATCGTGGCCGGCGCAACAACCCGAGGACCCACGTGCCCCTGCAAAGACGCCTGCTTCCCGACATGAAGGTGCTGCAGACCTTCGAACTGGCCGCCCGGCACGGCAATTTCACCCGTGCGGGCGAGGAGTTGGCGCTGACCCAGAGCGCGGTGAGCCGACACGTTCGCGAGCTGGAGGAGCAGATCGGCAAACCGCTGTTCGAGCGGCTGCGGGGCAGGGTGGTGCTGACCCGGGCCGGGGCCGATTTGTTGCCCGAGGTGCAGCGCCTATTGCGCATGGCCGAGAGTACCATGCGCCATGCCACCGCCGGGGCGCAGGGCCAAAGCCTGCTGGCGCTGAACGCCCCACCAACCTTTGCCACGCGCTGGCTGATGCCGCGTCTGCCCGATTTCCTTGCGCAGCATCCCGAGCTGCGTGTCGATGTCGGCACGACCACGGGGGTCTTCGACCTCGACACGCGGCAATGCGACCTGGCGCTGCATTTCGGCCAGCCGCTCTGGCCGGGCGGCAGCTGCACCTACCTGTGCAGCGAGGTCGTCGTACCGGTGGCAGGGGGAGATCTGCGCGCGGCATCCATAACCCGCGCCGGAGACCTTCTGGCGCTGCCCCGGCTGCATGTGACCAGCCGCGCGACCATGTGGGGAGACTGGTTCGCCAGCCAGGAACTGGAGCTGGCCGACCCGCAGGGGGGCCACTGGTTCGATGAGTTCGCGCTGAGCATCGAGGCCGTGAAGGCCGGGCTCGGCGTGGCGCTCCTGCCGCGCTACCTGATCGAGGCCGAACTGGCGCGGGGGGAGCTCTGCGTCATGCTGGACGCGCCGCAAAGCACCGAGCTCGCCTGGTACATTGTCACGCCGGAGGGCCGGGGGGACAAGGCCGCGGCTTTCTCCGACTGGTTGCTGGGGCAGGTCTCGTTTCGGCCTCTCGTGAAGTAGGGCGTCAAAGTTAATCGTGTCGGGGCAAGGGGTTCACCCGGCCGGCCCCGCCTGCGCAGAGCCATGCGCAGAGTGCAAGGCGGGTCTTCCCTATCGGCAGTGGTGCTGCAGCGCAGCAAATGGCATCAATGGTCCATCGGCGCCACGCAGTGCCGAGGAATTTTCTAGAGGCTCTCCTCCTCCTCCCTGAGCCTCAGAAATCGGCGACGGCCCTTCTCCTCCTCCCTAGGGTCGTCGCCACCCATTCCCCTCTCATCGCTCGCGTATGTTTTGGCTTCATGGGCGATTGCGTTCGCCGACCGGGCCGCCGTCTGTTGTCTGGCTCTTTGCGGTTGAGGGGCTGCGAGCGGCGCGCGTCAGCGGCTCCTGCCTCCCCGGCTACAGCCAGCCCAGAGCACGGGCGGACTGAATGGCTTCGCTTCGTTTCTTCACGCCGAGCTTCGCGTAGAGCCGGGACAGGTGAAACTTCACCGTCGGCTGCGCGATATTCAAAGCTTGCGAGATGCGCTTGTTGGGATAGCCTCCGGCGATCAGTTGCAAGAGCTGGGCTTCGCGCTCTGTCAGCCCCCCGGAGCGCGCCTTTGCCTTGGGCGTCGAAATTGATTCCGCGTATTTCGAGAGGGTTGCGCGGATGTCTGGTGCGGTGTCGAGGTGCTGGCGAATGCGCGTCTCTCGCAGGAGCGGAGCAAGGAAGATTCGCTGCTCGGAGAGCACGCCGAAACAGCCCAGCCGGGAGGCCGAGAGCAGCGCGGCCTGCAGCTGGCTGCGGGCGGCGGCGGTGTCGCGGCGCTTGTGGGCGAGATGGGCGCGCCAGATCTTCAGTGAGACGGTTTCCCGTAAGGTCGCTTTTGGACTGCTCTCGAGCGCGGCGAGTTGACGGTCGATATCCGGTCCGGGCGCGGGGCTCTCGACGAGGCAGCGCAGGCGCGCCATGGCCAGTGTGATGGTGTTGCGGTCGTTGAGCTGCGCCAGCCAATCGGGGGTCATCGCCTCCGGCGGGACACTCTGCGCGGCGCGCAGGCTCTGCAGCGTTGCGGTCGCTTCGCCGATGCGGCCCTCGTTCTGATAGGCAGTGGCGGTGCGGATCTGTACGGCCTGCAGCAGGTCCATCCGCTCGGCAAGGTGGAGCCAGAGGCCGTCGAGGAAGCCGGGCCGGATGCTGGCCGGGTAATGGTCCATCACCGCCTGTGACGCATATTGGATCGCGAAATGGAACAGGCTCGGCCAGATCTCGGCACGCGCGAAGGCGTCGAACTCCTGCTCGACAAAGGCGACGAGTTTCTGCGGCTGGCCGTCCTCGTAGGCCAGCGCGGCTTCGGCAAGGTGCAGCATCCGGAATTCCTGCTCGACGGGATGCGTGACGGATTGCAGCTTTTCGCGGGCGATGCGCGCGGCGGGCCGGGCGAGCCGGACATCTCCGTTCGTCAGGTGCAGAACGATCAGGTGAAGATGGATAAAGAACTCGAGCAGCGGGTGCCCCCCGATCTTGCGGAAGTAGATCAGTGCGCGTGCGGCGGCGGCCTCGGCCTCGCGGAAGTTCCTGCGCCGAATCTCGAATTCCAGCAGCGCGTTGTAGAAGGCGGCCCATTTCTGATCGTCGCCTACCGGGTAGTCGGCCATGAACTCGCCAAGCCGCTGCAGCATCGCGTCGGAGGGCGTCATGTCCTCGCTGATCATCATGTTGAGGCGAAAGCGGCGCGCCGCGAAGGAGAACCGCGTCCCGCGTGACAGAACCTTGAGCGGATCGAGATAGTCCGAGCCCAGGTGCTTCGCCACAAGCTGGCGGACGCGCTGGAACTCGCCCTGCTTCATCAGCGTGCGGGTGATCGCGAAGAGCACTGTCTCGTTCGTCGCCACGACCTCCGGCGAGAACCGCAGCACGATCCGGCTGAACTCGTCGAGGTTGGAATCGTAGATCAGCTCCAGCCCGCGCGAATGCGCGAGGATCTGCGCCGCATGGGCCTCGTGCCCATGGTCGAGCAGCAGCGCCATGGCGGCGAGCGGGCGGTGTGCGGCTTCCAGCGCAGTGGCGACCTCGGTCACCGCGCTGGAATTGGAGAAGGCTTCGAGCCGCGCCGCCACCGCCGTGCGCAATGCGCCGATCAGGGCGGATTGCGTGTCGGGTGCGCTCAGGAGGAAGGGCGGCAGCGCATCGCACCAGTCGTCGTCGGGGTCCGGGGTAGGGGCCTCGAGCCAGATCGACAAACGGATCGTGGGTGCGGGAGAGAGCTGGCTGAGAAAGGTCTCGCCGACATAGTCGGCGATGAGTGCGGGGTCCGGAGCGGCCGTCAGCGGCAGAAACGCCGGCCAGCCGGCGTAGTCGTCGAGCAAGCGGCGCATCGCGGGGGCGGGAAGGCGGGTGCCGATCTCGTCGGCGCTGAAACTCAGCGCGCGCGCGTCGAGCGTCTGCGTGCCCCCGTGCAGCAGCCGCCGGGCAAGGCCGGTGATCTTCTGGCTGGGGCGGTGGGCGATCACCAGATGCTCGACGGTTTCCGCCACCTGCGCCGAGAGGCGGGCGGTGCGGGCCGAGCCCGGAACATCCCAGAACAGCCAGCCGTTCTGCACGTCGCTTTCGCGCGGGGTATGCAAAGCGCAAACCGATGTGCCGAGCCGGTCCGCCGCGTCGCGCATCAGGGTCGATTTCCCGGCGCCGGCGGGGGCGCGCAGGAAAACCGTGCCGGTCTGGTCGCTCAGGATGCGATCAACCAGCGGTTTGCGCAATATTCTTTCGGGTGGCGGGGCATCGGGGGACATTCCAAAACCTATACCATTTTTATGAAAACCCATACCATCCCCAAATTGTCGAGTCCCCGGCGCTGCAGAATAGTCCGCCGAAAGAGACCAACCGGGAGGTTTCCGGCTGATGCAGCAAAACCCGTTCTTAGCGATCCTGACTCGACTCGGCACCTTCGTGCTGGTGATGGTCGTGCTCTCGATCATGATTTTCGTGCTGGCCCGCGTGGTGCCTGGCGACCCTGCCCGCATGGCGCTGGGGCCCACCGCCACTCCTGAGCAGGTCAGCGCGCTGCGTACCGAGATGGGGCTCGATGACTCCCTGCCGGTGCAATACGTTTCCTACATGGGGCGTGCCCTGCAGGGCGATCTTGGCATGTCGCTGCTGTCGCAGCGCCCGGTGACGGCGGACCTTGGCCAGACGGTGCCGGCGACGGTCGAGCTGGTGCTGGTGGCGGTGATCATCATGTTCGCCGTGGCCATCCCGCTCGGCGTCATGACCGCCCACTTCCGCGATCGCTGGGTCGATCACGTCGGGCGGCTGTTCTCGCTCGTCGGGGTGACCATCCCGAGCTTCCTCTTCGCCATCTCGCTGCAGCTGCTGGCCGCGCGCTACTTCGGCGACTGGCCGATCATCGGGCGCATGGATCACGGCCTCGGCTTTGCCGGCGGGCCGACCGGGCTGATGCTGGTGGACTCGCTGCTTGCCGGCCGGATCGACGTCTTCGTCTCGGCGCTGCAGCATCTTGCGCTGCCTGCCGTCGCCCTGTCGATGGCCGGGATCGGTCAGATCACCCGCATCACCCGCTCGGCTATGCTGGAGAACCGCCGCAAGGATCACGTGCTCACGCTGCAGAGCTTCGGCGTGCCGGAGCGGGTGATCATCTTCCGCTACCTGCTGAAGCTCTCGTCGATCGCGCCGCTGACCATCATGGGGCTCGAGTTCGCCTCGCTGATTGGCAACGCCTTCGTCATCGAGATGGTCTTCTCCTGGGGCGGTTTCGCCTCCTACGGGCTCAACGCGATCCTGCAGAAGGACCTGAACGCGGTCACCGCCGTGGTGCTTGTGTCGGGCCTGTTCTTCATCGTCGCCAACCTGATCGTCGATGTGCTGATCGCCATCATCGATCCCCGCATGCGCCGAAAGGAGGCCCGCTGATGGCCGAGGTTAAGATGGCTCTGGACGGAGCGAACAAGGACCTGAGCGCAAGCTACATGATGTGGTACCGCTTCAGCCGCAATCCCGCGGCGGTGATCGGCACCCTGATCGTGCTCTCGGCGGTGATCTTCGCGATCCTCGCACCCTACATCACCCCGAAGCCGGAGGACGTGGGGGCCGTGGTGAACTTTCGCGCGCGCCACCTGCCGCCGGATGCGACGCACTGGTTCGGCACCGACAAGGTCGGGCGCGACATCTTCTCTCGCGCTGTCTTCGGCCTGCGCATCTCGCTGCTGCTGGTCATCGGCGTGCTCGGGATCTCGGTACCGATTGGCACCGTGCTCGGCCTCGCCGCGGGCTACTTCGGCGGCTGGACCGAGCGGATCATCACCGGGCTGACCAACGTCATGCTGGCGATGCCGCCGCTGGTGATGGCGCTGGCCGTGTCGAACCTGCTGGAGCCGACACTGATGAACGCGATGATCGCGATCACCCTGCTGTGGTGGACCTGGCACGCACGGCTGATCTACGCGGTGTCGAAATCGGTGGCGTCCGAGGACTTCATCGAGGCGGCACGCATCGCCGGGGCTGGCCCGATGCACATCCTCTTCCGCGAGATTCTGCCCAACTGCGTCTCGGTGATCTCGGTCAAGACGACGTTGGACGCGGCCTTCGTGATCCTCTTCGGCGCAACGCTGAGTTTCCTCGGCTTCGGCGTGAAACCCCCGACCCCGGATCTCGGCTCGATGGTGGCGGACGGGCGGCAGTTCATGCCCGATTTCTGGTGGGAGGTGCTGTGCCCGGGGGCGGTCATTCTCTACGTCACGCTCGGCTTCAACCTTCTGGGCGACGGTCTGCGCGACATGTTCGATATGGAGGGCTGAGATGAGCGACGCACTACTGAAAGTCGAGGGACTCGACGTCCTGTTCACCTCCTACGGCCAGACCCGGCAGGTGCTCCGCGACATCTCCTTCACCGTCGGTGCGGGCGAGCGCGTGGCGCTGATCGGCGAGACCGGCTCGGGCAAATCCGTCACCGCCAAGGCGATCCTCGGCACGCTGCCACGCAATGCCACGGTCAGCGCCGGCCGCATCGAGGTCGAGGGGCGCAACGTGCTGGAACTGCCGCGCGGCGAGCGCGATGCCCTGAAGGGCTCGGCCTTCTCGCTGATCATGCAGGACCCGCTGTCGTCCTTTAACCCGGTGTTCAAGATCGGCACCCACCTCGATGACGTGCTGCGCTTCGCCGACAGCCGCGAGGGGGTGAAATCGAGCCGCGCCGACCGGCGCGCGCGCATCGCCGCCGTGCTGCGCCGCGTGCAGCTCGCTGACCCGGACCGGGTGATGAATGCCTACCCGTCGGAGCTGTCGGGCGGCATGCGCCAGCGTGTGCTGATCGGTCTGGCGCTGCTGCACCAACCGAAGCTGCTGATCGCCGACGAGCCGGGCACCGCGCTCGACGTGACCACGCAGGACGAGATCCTCAACCTGATCAATACGCTCGTGGCCGAAGAAGGCATGGCGCTGCTGATGATCACCCACAACCTCGGGGTGGTGCGCAAGGTCGCGGACCGCGTGGTGGTGATGCGGCACGGCGATATCGTCGAAGCCGGCCCTTGCGAGAAGATCCTCGCGGCCCCCGAGCATGAGTACACCATCGGCCTGCTGGACGCGGTGCCGCCGCTTTACGGGCCGCGGGTGCAGACCCAGCAGATCAGCGCGCAGGCACCCATTGTCAGCGCAACTGGGCTCGGCAAGGAATTCGGCCGGCACGGCAAGCGCTTCACCGCGGTGAAGGACGTGTCGATCACCCTGCGCGAGGGCGAGATCTTCGGTCTTGCCGGGGAGTCGGGCTCGGGCAAGACCACCGTGGCGCGGATGATGATGGGGCTGTCGCGCCCCACCTTCGGCAGCGTTTCTGTGGATGGCACGCCGAACCCCGGCCGCCCGCTGGCGCAGATCGTCTACCAGAACCCCGGTACCTCGCTGAACCCCAAGCGGACGGTGAAGCAGAGCCTCGGCCTGCCGCTGAAATACGCCGGGCTGACCGGCGCGGCGCGCGACGCACGCATGGCCGAGCTGATGGAGCTGGTGCGCCTGCCGGTGTCCTACCTGGCGAAGTATCCGCATGAGCTGTCGGGCGGGCAGAAACAGCGCGTCGCCATCGCGCGCGCGCTGGCCGCCGATCCGAAGGTGCTGATCCTCGACGAGCCGACTGCGGCGCTCGACGTGTCGGTGCAGAAGACGGTGATCGAGCTGCTGCTGCAACTGCGCGAGGAGCTGGGGCTGACCTACTTCATGATCTCGCACGACCTGTCGCTGATGCGCAATTTCTGCTCGCGCCTCGCGATCATGCTGCGCGGCGAGATCGTCGAGGAAGGCGCCACGCCCGAGATCTTCGCCGACCCGAAACACCCCTATACCCGCGCGCTGATCGCGGCGATCCCGGTCGTTACCGACGATGAGGAACGCCACAAGCCCGCGGTCAGCCCGGAAGAGCGCGCAGCCTTCCTGGTCAAAACCACTGATTGATGAAGGAGCCTTTGGTGTATCGCGTAGGAATTGACGTAGGCGGCACGAATACCGATGCCGTCGTGCTGAAGGGCAATGAGGTGCTCGCCGGGATCAAGGCTTCGACCACCGAGGACGTGACCTCGGGCGTGTTCGAGGCGCTGGAACAGGTGATCGCCGCCTCGGGGATCGACCGTGCCCGCATCGGCGCGGTGATGATCGGCACCACCCATTTCACCAATGCGGTGATCGAGCGCCGGCACCTCGATCCGGTGGCTGCCATCCGCCTCGGTCTGCCTTCGGGCGCGGGTCTGCCGCCAATGGTCGACTGGCCCGAGGACATCCGCGAAATGGTCGGCGACCACGGCTACCAGGTGAAGGGCGGCTACGAGTTCGACGGCCGCGTCCTGTCGCCGCTGGACGAGGGTGAGATCCGCAGGATCGCGGGCGAAATTCGTGAGAAGGGCATCCGGGCGGCCTCGGTCACCGGCGTCTTCTCCGGTGTGAACGACGCGATGGAGCTGCGCACCCGCGAGATCCTGCTGGAAGAATGCTCTGGCCTCAGCGTCGTGCTGTCGCGCGATATTGGACGGCACGGCCTGCTGGCGCGTGAGAGCGCGGCGATCATGAACGCCTCGCTTCTGCGACTTGCGGACAAGACGGTGCAGGCTTTCGGCCACGCGCTGGAACAGGCGGGCGTGAAGGCGCCCTTCTTCATCACCCAGAACGACGGCACGCTGATGGCAGCCGACACCGTCCGCGCCTTCCCGGTGCTGACCTTTGCCTCGGGTCCCACCAACTCGATGCGCGGTGCGGCCTTCCTCACCGGCCTCAAGGAGGCGATCGTGGTCGACGTGGGCGGCACCACCTCGGACGTCGGCGCGCTGTCGCATGGCTTCCCGCGGCAGGCCTCCACCTCGGTGGACATCGGCGGGGTCCGGACGAACTTCCGCATGCCCGACGTCTTCTCGATCGGCCTCGGTGGCGGCTCGCTGGTGAAGGGCACCCCGGAGAACGTGGTGATCGGCCCGCAGTCCGTCGGATACCGTGTGCGCCAAGAGGCGTTGGTCTTCGGCGGTCAGACCCTGACCGCGACCGACATCGCCGTGGCCACCGGCAAGGCCGAGATCGGCGATGCGGCGCTGCTGGCGAGCGTCGATGCCGAGCTGGTCACCGCGGCAGCAAAGCAAATGACCGAGATGTTCGAGACCTGTGTCGAGCGGGCACGTATCTCTGCCGAGCCGGTGCCGGTGATCGCGGTCGGCGGCGGCTCGGTGCTGATGCCCGACCAGATCGGCGATCTGCAGGTGATCCGCCCCGAGAACTTCGCCGTGGCCAACGCGGTGGGCGCGGCGATCGCGCAGATCTCGGGCGAGACCGACCGGATCTTCAGCCTGACCGATGGCGTCACCCGCGACAGCGCGCTGGCCGAGGCCGAGGCGGAAGCCCGCGCCCAGGCCATCGCCGCCGGGGCCGTCGCCGAGACCATCGAGGTGATCGAGCGCGAGGACATGCCCCTCGCCTACCTGCCCGGCAATGCCACCCGCATCCACGTGAAGGTCGTGGGTGAGATGGGTGCCCTCGCAGAAATGGAAGTCGAAAATGCCTGATACCCGTGAGCTGACCTACGATCCCGCCGACCTGTGGGAGCTGACACTCGAAGATCTCGAGGCGCTGGAAGTCGGCGCCGGGATTCTCGGCACCGGTGGCGGCGGTAACCCCTACCAGGGCAAGCTGCTGACCCGCGAGGCGATGAAGGCGGGTCACAAGATGACCATCCTCGCCACGGACAAGATCGCCGATGACGCGCTGTGCATGTCGATCGGCGGCATCGGCGCACCGGTGGTGGGCACCGAACGGATCCGCGAAGGCCGCGAGGGGCTGCGCTGCCTGCAGGGCATGGAAGAGCTGACCGGTCGCAAGATGGACGCCATCGTCTGCGAGGAAATCGGCGGCGCCAATTCGATGAACCCGCTGGTTGCCGCGGCGCTCGGCGGCCTGCCGGTGCTGGATTGCGACGGCATGGGCCGGGCCTTCCCCGAGATGCAGATGACCACCTTCTCGATCTACGGCCACAGCTCGACCCCCTCGGTAATGTGCGACCTGCACGGCAACCGCGTGGTGTTCCAGCACGCGGTGACCGAGGTGTTCCACGAGCGCATGGCGCGGGCCTGCGTGGTGGCGCAGGGCGGGGCGGCGATGCTCGCCACGGCCCCGATGCCGGCGAGCTTCGTGCGCCAGAACGCAATTCCCCAGAGCTACACGAAGGCGATCCGCCTCGGACGGGCTGTGCTGGATGCGCGCCGCAACGGCGACGATCCGGTCGCGACGGTCTGTGCCCTGGAAGGTGGGCGGCACGTGTTCACCGGCAAGATCACCGACCTGAAGCGCCACCTGCGCGGCGGCTTCGCCGTTGGCGATCTGGAACTCGGCGGCTTCGACGGCTTCCAGGGCCAGACCGCCAGCATCGCGATCCAGAACGAGTTCCTGATCTTCCGCCGCGAAGGCGAGGTCGAGGTGACCGTGCCGGACCTGATCATCGTGCTGGATGTGGACACTGGCTACCCGATCACCACCGAGATGCTGCGCTACGGCCAGCGCATCGCGGTGCTCGCCGTGCCCTGCCACGACCTGCTGCGCTCCGCGCGCGCGCTCGACGTCGTCGGCCCCGCCGCCTTCGGCTATCCCGAGATCCCCTTCGCGCCGCTTGCCCCGCTGGGGCAAGCCGCCTGAGCCCAAGAAGAAAACCCAACAGGAGTACAACAGTGTCTATTCTGGCAAATAAACGCGGGCTGTCGGCCCTCGCGCTTGCAGCAGTGCTCGGCCTCGGTGCCGCACCCGCCGCAATGGCGCAGGAAAAGGTGTCGACCGTGGTCAACACCATGCAGATCTTCAGCTCGCTCGATCCGGCGAAGGTCACCGACTACACCGGCTACATGGCGGTGGTGAACATGTACGACGGTCTGACCACCGTCGCACCTTCGGGCGAGATCGTGCCGCACCTGGCGAAATCCTGGGACATTTCCGAGGACGGGCTGACCTACACCTTCCACCTGCGTGATGACGTGACCTTCCAGGACGGCTCGGCGCTGAGCGCCTCCGACGCGGTCTGGTCGATCCAGCGCCTGCTGAAGATCAACAAGGGTCCGTCGAACCTGCTCGTCGACCTGATCGACCCGGCCAACGTCACCGCGCCCGACGCGACGACGGTCGAGATCAAGCTGAATCGCCCGTTCTCTCCCTTCCTTGCCTCCACCCCGATCCTGCTGGTGCTGAACCAGAAGCTGGTCGAGGCGAACGCGACGGCGGATGACGCGCTCGGCGAAGCCTACGTCGGCGACAACTCGGTCGGTTCGGGCCCGTACTCGCTGGTCAGCTACAACCGTTCGGCGGACATGGTGATCGAGCGCAACCCCGACTACTTCCTCGGCTGGGACAAGGGCACGCCGATCGACGAAGTGCGCTTCGTGCAGACCTCGGACGACGCCACCGTGCGCGCGCTTGCGGAGAAGGGCGAGCTGGGCCTCTCCTCGCACGGTCTCGGCAATGACACCTTTGAATCCATCGGCAACATGCCCGGCTACAAGCTGCTGCAGACCCGTACGGCCGGCGGTTTCCAGATCAAGCTGAACACCAAGGTCTACCCGACCGACGACGTGCACGTGCGTCGCGCCATCGCCTATGCGACCGACTACGAGACGATCCAGGAGATCATCTACCCGGGCGTTCCGATGCACGGCCCGCTCTCGGACACCTTCGAGACCGCGTTCAACACCGAGATCCCGACCGGCGTCTACGACCTGGAGAAGGCCAAGGAAGAGCTGGCACTGTCCAAATACGCGGGCGAGGACATCACGCTGGTCAACAGCTACGTCGCCTCGCTGGCCTTCGAGCAGGAAGTGGCGCTGCTGATGCAGGCCAACCTCGCACAGATCGGCATCACGCTCGACATCCGTCCCGAGCCGTGGAACCGCATCGTCGAGCTGGCGTCGAATCCCGACACCACCCCGGCCTCGACGCAGGTCAACGTGAGCCCGAGCTACCCCTCGCCGGACGCAATGTTCTTCAACCAGTACCACTCCAAGGCGTCGGGCACCTGGTGGTCGATGGAATGGCTGCAGGACCCGGAGATCGACGCGCTGATCGACCAGTCGCGCGCCCAGACCGATCCGGCCGAGATCAACGCGACTTACAAGGAGCTGCAGCAATCGATCTATGACCTGCAGCCCGCCGTCTGGGCCGTGGCGCCGATGCGCCGCTATGCGGCCAACGCCTGCCTGCAAGGCTACGAGTTCCGACCCATGCAGAGCTGGGACCTGAACTTCTGGCACTTCACCTGGGAATGCCCGTCGAACTGATCGGTCGCGATCCCCATTGAAACAGGCCGGTCCCGCAGCGAGCGGGGCCGGCACAAGTAAGGCCCAAGGTGGACAGATGCTCCAGGAATTTCCGGAAGAGAATATTGAATCCCTCGCCACCGGCGCGTGGATTCTGGGTACGGGCGGCGGCGGCAACCCTTATCTTTCAACGCTGAACCTCCGCCGCCTTTACGCCGAGGGCGCGCGGGTCCAGGTCCTGCAGCCAAGTGAGCTGGCGGACGACGACATGGTCGCGGTGGTCTCCGGCATGGGCGCACCGCTGGTCGGCCAGGAACGGCTGAAGGACCCTCGGCACATGGCCCGCGCCGTCGAGCTGATGGAAGATTACCTCGGCCGTCCGTTCCGCGCGATCATGGCGCTGGAGATCGGCGGGGCCAACGCGCTCTCGCCCTTCCTCGCCGCGGCGCTGCTGGGGCGGCCGGTGGTCAACGCCGACTGCATGGGCCGCGCCTACCCCGAAGCGCAGATGACCTCCTTCGCGATCGGCGGGCTGTCGATGTTCCCGCTGTCGCTGGTGGACGTGCGCGACAATGAGGTGATCGTCACGCGCGCAGAAAGCTGGAAATGGATGGAGAAGGTCTCCCGCGCGGTCTGCACCGCCGTGGGCTCGACCGCGGCGACCTGCAAGGCGCCCCGTACGGGCCGTGAGGTCAAGGACTGGGGCATCCACGACACGATCACCCAGGCGACCGATCTCGGCCGCGTGGTGCTCGAGGCCCGTGCCCGTCATGACGACCCGGTGGCTGCCGTGCTGGACCACGCCAAGGGCAAGCAGATCTTCCGCGGCAAGATCGTCGACGTGGATCGCACCACCACGGGCGGCTTCCTGCGCGGCAAGACCGTGATCGAGGGCATCGACGCGGATCGCGGCGCGACGCTCGAACTGGCCTTCCAGAACGAATGGGCCGTGGCCTTCCGCAATGGTGAGCCAGTGGCGATGACGCCGGACCTGCTGTGCCTTCTCGACAGCGTGTCGGGAAGCGCAATCGGCACCGAATCCGTGCGCTACGGACAGCGCGTGAGCGTGGTGGCGCTTCCGGCGCCGGAGATCCTCACGACGCCCGCGGGCGTGGCGGCGGTCGGCCCGCGTGCCTTCGGCTATGACATTGACTTCAAATCGGTATTCAAATGAAGCGGATTGGCATTGACGTTGGCGGCACCAATACGGATGCCGTGCTGATCGACGGCGACAAGATCACCGCCTCGATCAAGGTTCCCACCACGCAGGACGTGATGTCGGGCGTGAAATCCGCGCTCGCGCATGTCGCTGCGCATATCGGCGACACCCCGCGTCCGCTCGACGCGGTGATGATCGGCACGACCCATTTCACCAATGCCGTGGTCGAACGCGCCCGGCTCGAACGCGTGGCGGCGATCCGCATTGCATTGCCGACCGGCGCGTCGCTGCCGCCGATGTGCGACTGGCCAGAGGACCTCTATCGCGCGGTCGATCCGATGATCTTCATGGTGCATGGCGGGCACGAATACGATGGCAGCCCGCTGGTACCGCTGCGCGAGGACGAGATCCGCGAGGCAGCGATGAAGATCCGCGACGCCGGGGTGACCTCGGTGGCGATCTCGGCGACCTTCTCGCCGCTGACCACGGAATGCGAGGACCGCGCGGCGGAGATCGTGCGCTCGATCATCCCCGAGGCACGGATCACCCTGTCGAACAGCCTCGGCCGGATCGGTCTGCTGGAACGCGAGAACGTCGCGCTGCTGAACGCTTCGCTGCAATCGCTCGGCAAGACCACGGTGCAGGCCTTCAAGACGGCGCTCGCCGAGATCGGCCTCGATGCGCCGTTCTTCCTGACGCAGAACGACGGCACCGTGGCGCTGGCCGACGTGGCGGCGGCGAACCCGGTGTTCAGCTTTGCCTCGGGCCCGACCAACTCGATGCGCGGAGCGGCCTTCCTGACCGGGCTGAATGACGCGATGGTGGTCGACGTCGGCGGCACGACCTCGGACATCGGCTGTCTTATCGGGGGCTTCCCGCGCGAGGCCAACAACATCGTCCATATCGGCGGCGTGCGAACACTGTTCCGGATGCCCGACCTGCTGCCCATCGCGCTCGGCGGCGGCACGGTGGTCGATCCCGAGACCGGTGCCATCGGGCCACGCTCGGTGGGCTACCGCATCCTGCAAGAAGCCCGGGTCTTCGGCGGCCAAACGCTGACCACCTCTGACATCGCGGTCGCCGCGGGCATGATCGAGATGGGCGATCCGTCGCTGGTCCGCGATCTCGACCCGACCTTCGTGCAGGACACGCTTGCCCGGATGCGCGCCATGGTGGCCGAGAACTTCGACCAGATGAAGACCTCTGCCGAGGACGTGCCGCTGATCGCGGTCGGCGGCGGCGCCTTCCTGATCCCCGACGAGGTGCCGGGCGCCTCCGAGGTGCTGCGGGTCGAGAATGCCGGCGTGGCCAATGCGCTCGGCGCGGCCATGGCGCAGGTCTCGGGCGAGGTCGACCAGGTGTTCTCGGACATGAGCCGCGAGCAGGCGCTGGCGGCGGCGGAGACCGAGGCGCGGGCCGCCGCGGTCGCCGCGGGTGCCGATGCCGAGAGCCTGCAGGTTCTCGAGATCGAGGACATCCCCATCGCCTACCTGCCCGGCGGCGCGCGCCGCGTGCGGGTGCGGGTGATCGGTGATATCTCCTTTGGCTGACGCCTAGGCTGAGGACTGAGCCGCCCCGGCGATGATGCCAGGGCGGCTCTGCATGAAGACAGGAAGACGACTATGACGACGATTGCACTGGCCATTCACGGGGGCTGCGGCGTGCTGCCCCTCGACAGCATGAGCGCGGAAGACTGGGCCGAGGCTCGGCAGGACCTGGCGCGCGCGCTCGCCGCGGGCTGGGCGGAACTGACGGAAGGCGGCTCTGCCGTCGCCGCAGTGGAGGCCGCCGTCGTCGTCATGGAAGACAGTCCGCATTTCAACGCCGGGCACGGTGCCGCGCTGAACGAGGACGGCTTCCACGAACTTGATGCCTCGATCATGGACGGTGCCACGCTCGAGGCGGGCGCAGTCAGCGCGGCGCGCGGCATCCGCAATCCGGTGCGCGCGGCCCGTGCGCTGATGGACGATGGCCGCGCGGTGTTCCTGACCGGCGGCGCGGCGGATGACTTCGCTGCCGGGGCGGGCCTCGAGGTCATGCCGCAGGACTATTTCACCACGCAGAAACGCGTCGAGGCCCTCGCGGCGATGAAGGCGCATGCGGCTGCCGGAACCGAGGCGACCGAGAACGAGAAGCACGGAACCGTCGGCGCGGTGGCGCTCGATGGGGCTGGGCACCTCGCGGCGGCCACCTCGACCGGGGGCTACACCAACAAGCCCGCCGGCCGCGTCGGCGACAGCCCGGTGATCGGTGCCGGCACCTACGCGCGCGACGGGGTCTGCGCCGTGTCGGGCACCGGCAAGGGCGAGTTCTTCATCCGGCACGTGGTCGGGCACGAGATCGCGGCGCGGATTGCCTATCTGAAGGAAGACGTCCGTACGGCGGCCGAGCATGTGGTGCACGTGGATCTCTCGGCCTCGTCGCAGACCACCGGGATCGTCGGTGCGGGGCTGGTGGCGCTGGACGCCTCGGGTCAGGTCAGCGCGCCCTTCAACACCGCAGGCATGTTCCGCGGCTGGGTCACCCCCGAAGGCCGGGCCTTCGTCGCGACCCACGAGGACATCCACGAGGTGCAGCTGTGAGCGAGATGATCCCCGTCTTCGACGGCCACAACGATGTGCTCTCGAAACTGCTGAGCGCTCGTGACGGCGCCGAGACCCGCTTCCTGACCGGCGCGCCGGGCATGCAGATCGACCTGCCACGGGCGCAGGCCTCGAAGTTCGCTGGCGGGCTCTGCGCGGTCTGGGTGAGCACCGACGATCAGACGCTGGACGAGAACGGCGACCTGCCGCGCGTGCCGCAGGCCTCTGCCCTTAAGCAGACGATTGCGCAAGCCGCGCTGCTTCATCGCATCGTGCGCCAGTCTGACGGGGCGGTCACGCTCTGCCGCAGTGCCGCCGATATCCGCGCGGCCATGGCAGAGGGCAGCTTTGCCGCCGTGTTCCACATAGAGGGCATCGAGGCCGCGACCGAAGACCTCGACCTGCTGCACGTGCTGCATGCCGCCGGCTTGCGCACGATGGGTCCGGTCTGGAGCCGCCCGAACATCTTCGCCCATGGCGTGCCTTTCGTCATGGGGCGTGAGCCCGACATCGGTGGCGGGCTGACCGCGGCCGGGCAGGATCTGGTCCGGCTCTGCAACGAGCTGGGGATCCTCGTAGATCTGTCGCACCTCAACGACGCCGGCTTCTGGGATGTCGCGCGGATCTCGGATGCGCCGCTTGTGGCCTCGCATTCGAACGCCTTCGCGATCTGCCCGCACAGCCGCAATGCCACGGACAAGCAACTGGATGCGATCCGAGAGACCGGCGGCCTGATCGGGCTGAACTTCGGCGTGCGCTTCCTCCACCCCGAGGGGATCCGCGATCCCGAGATGGGCTTTGACGTCATGGTCCGCCACATCGACTACCTCGTCGAGCGCGTCGGTATCGACCACGTTGCGCTCGGCTCGGATTTCGACGGCACCTTCATGTCGCGTCAGATGGGGGATGTGGCTGGCGTGCAGCGCCTTCTGGAGGCCCTGCGCGCGGCCGGTTACGGCGAGGAAGACCTCGCGAAAATCGCCCACCGCAACTGGATCGCGACGCTGGAGCGCACCTGGGGGCAGTGATCTCCGGTCGTTGCAATCGCGCCCCGGAGACAATCGAGTGTCCGCCGCCGGAGAGGTGGCGGGTATCCCGCGAGCACTGGTCGTCGCGGCGGATCTGCTGCAAGACATCCGAGCGGGAGGAAGATCGGCAGGCAGGGTTTCCCCGATGCCGACGTGCTCCCGAAAAATGAACGTGAACAGCCGAAAGACCCTGCGATGAAAGCCGTTTTGTTCGAGAAATTCCAGGAAGCCCCGAAGCTGGTCACCGTGGAAGACCCTTCGCCGGAGGCGCATGGCGTCGTGCTCCGGGTCAGGGCCACCGGGGTCTGCCGCAGCGACTGGCATGGCTGGATGGGCCACGACAGCGACATCGAGCTGCCGCATGTTCCGGGGCACGAACTGGCGGGTGTAGTCGAGGCCGTGGGCAAGGACGTCGTCAACTGGAAGGTGGGCGACAAGGTGACCGTGCCGTTCATCTGCGGCTGCGGCAGTTGCTCGGAGTGCCATGCAGGGCAGCAGCAAGTGTGCCTGCATCAGGAGCAGCCGGGCTTCACCCACTGGGGATCCTTCGCCGAATATGTCGGCATTCACCAGGCTGACCTGAACCTCGTGGCGCTGCCCGAAAGCATGGATTTCGCCACTGCGGCGAGCCTCGGGTGCCGCTTCGCCACCTCCTTCCGCGCGGTGATCGACCAGGGCAAGGTCAGCGCCGGGCAATGGGTGGCCGTGCATGGTTGCGGCGGTGTCGGCCTGTCAGCGGTGATGATCGCAGCGGCTGCGGGCGCAAACGTCATTGGTGTCGATCTCGATCCGGCCAAGTTGGCGCTGGCCAGGGAACTTGGCGCAGTCGCCGTCATCAACGGTGGCGAGGCGGATGTGCCCGAGGCGATCCGCGAGATCACGCGCGGCGGCGCGCATGTCTCGCTCGATGCGCTTGGCCATCCGGTGACCATGACCAATTCGATCCTCTGCCTGCGCCCGCGCGGCAAACACATTCAGGTTGGGCTGATGCTCGGCGAGCACGCCGCTCCCGCGGTGCCAATGCCCAAGATCGTCGGCCAGGAGATCGAGCTGCTCGGGTCCCACGGGATGCAAGCGCATCGCTATGGCGCGATGCTCGACATGGTCGCCAGCGGCAAGCTGGACCCGGCGCGACTTGTGGGAGACCGGATCAGCCTTGCCGACGCGCCCGAGGCGCTGATGAACATGGACAAGTTCCGATCCGTCGGGGCGACGGTCATCACGCGGTTCTGAAACGGCGATTTTGGTGAGCGCGTGCCAGCGAGCGGCCCAGGCCAAAAGCCAGTGCAAGGTTGGCCGTCGACACCGCAGGGAAGGGCCCCGGTGTCGATGGCGGCTATCCGAGCGCGCTTTTCGGCCGGGCTGCGTGCTCTGCCCCTGAGAACTGGACCGTTTGAAGCTGGAGTTTTCAGCTGGTCTTTCCTGGCTGGGAAAGGCGCGGGAACTCATGAAGGCATCGAGGTTCACGGCGGCGCAGAAGGCGTTCATCCTGAAGCAGGCCGAGCAAGGCACGCCGGTCGCGAAGACTTGGCGGAAAACCGGGACTAGCGAGGCGGCAAACTTCACCTTGCAGAAAGGTGCGGCGCCTGCTGCTGGATGAGACGCGCCGGGCGAAGGCGCTGGAGGATGCGAACAGCCGGCTAAAGATCGCCGCGGACCTGACGTTTGACCACGAAATGTTGCAGGACGTGATCCGGCGAAAGCCCTGCAGCTTGGCCGTTTTCGCAACCTCGTCACCGGGATGCGCGTTGCCTGGGGTGTGTTGATACGGAGGGTTCGTGGGGCCATTCGTGTCGCTACGTCCAGCTAACACTACAAGTCCCAGCGCACGGATCAGGCTGCTGTCGGGATGAGGAGCAGGGTGATCTGCGAGACACGCGTGCGGCAGGCTCTTGTGCAGCAATGTCCCGAGAGGGGCGGCCCGGAACCCAGCAGACCCACATCTCGACCGCGCTCGGCATCCATGCCATCGCGCATCGTCGCCGGAGGGTGCGCGGCTTCTCGACCATCTAACTCTTCAATGCTCTCGAGCAGGAGGAGGCCAAGTGAACAGACGGACACATCGCGGAGACCCTCATCCGCCTCGATCTGGTGATCCTGCCCTCCCGGCAGATTGCGGCGCAATCACCTGCCGGGCAATAGACGAGCTCGGAAAGCTGCCGTTCAGCGCGTAGGGGGCCCTTGATCTTCCACCTGCTGAGCACGCTCTACGAGCGCACCAGCGCGGTCATCACCACGAGCCTCAGCCAGGTTTCCTTTGATCGAGGTTGGCGAGCCTCTCCATGTGGCAATGGACGGTTTCGTCCCCGGCCTTGCGGCCTCCCCAGAACAGATCCCATTGCCCGATCGCCTTGGCCTTTTCCGCCACCGCCTGAAGCGGCGCGTCCCTGCTCCAGAAGTCGGTGCGGCAGACCTTCATGTTGCGTTCCGCAAGTCAGGGCGTCGCCTCGCGGCGGCCTAGCCGGGTCGGCCCTAGAACGCGCCGGCGCGGGTGTTGACCAGAGCGATGGTACCAGGCGCCGATGCGGGCGAACCCGGCCTTCATCTCGACGGGCGCTGGCGCGCCGTGACCAGGTGTGGATCTGCGCCACGAAGCGGATGCGCGCGGCGGCGTCGGCCGAGGTGCGGCCCATCGGCGCGTGGTCGCAGATCACGCCGAATTCGCTCTCGATGTCGATGCCGTCCTCCTCGGAGGGCAGAGACACGTTCTGCGGGGCGGCGACAAAGCGATCCGACACCCCTTGGCACATCAGCGGTCGGCCCGGCGGATTGGGCTTGGGGTCGGAGATCTTCTGCATCAGGTCGCCATGGGCGGCATGGTCAAGCCGTCGCGCCATCGCCCGGCGCGGGATCCGGAGGGGCCAGCGCCAGGCAGCCACTAGGGCCAGAGGGGTGGTTCATTCCTTTGCGATGTGAGCTTTTGCGGCCGCTACCAAGCGCATTCCCGCATTCCGAGCGGCCCTGAAAACTCGGTGCCCAATGGTGGCCTCCGCATCGCCGCCGACAGTCTCGAGACCTGAAAGGCGCTTGCGCGGGGGCCGCACCCGGCGCGGCGCCTAGATGGGGCTGCTTTCCGGCCCGGTGACATGCATTGTGTCGGCACCCTTCTTGAGCTGACACTCGTGAAAGATCCGGGCGCTGCAACGGGCGCAGATGTCTTCATCTGCCTCATGGACGGCCGCGGCGACGGCATCGGTCTTGTGGGTGTGCATATAGTCCGCGCCGACGATCTGCGTGACCTGAAGACGCGCGAGATCGTGCAACATCGCCGGGTTGGCGACGATGAGGTGCAGCTTGTGGCCGGAGCCTTCGATCTTGCGGGCCAGCTTGATCAGGAAATCGGCGCCCGAGAGGTCAATCTTGCCGACCCCCTTCAGGCTGAGCAGAACATCAGTCGCTGCAGGCGCGCGCGCCATGATCCGCGAAAGCTCGTCCTCCACCGCTTCGATCGCACCGAAGAAGAGCGGGCCGCCAATCCGGACGGTGCGGATCTGCGGGCATTCGGGCACGGCATGGAGCTCGGTGTTCACGAAGACCTTGCGCCCGTTGCGCATGGTCGGGGCTCCGCTTGCGACCACCGGGTGCGCGCTGTGCCTGAGGAAGACCGCCAGTGAAATCACCACGCCGACGTAGATCGAGAAGTCGAGGCCGACGAGAAGGCCCGAAAGAAAGCTGGCGGCGAGGATGAAGATCTCGCTGCGCTCGCTGTCGAAGATGTGCCGGATCATCGGCTTGTCGATCAGCTTCCATGCCACAAAGAGCACCACCGCCGACATCGCGGGGATCGGGATGTACTGCGCGAGGGGTGCAAGGATCAGCAGGCCGGCAAACAGGAAGCCGGCGGCAAAGATCGATGACATCGCCGTTGCGGCACCGCTTTCGATGTTGAGACCGGAACGGGTGAAGGAGCCCGATCCTGTGTAGCATTGCAGGAAGCTGCCCACGACGTTGGACAGCCCCTGTCCGACGATTTCCTGATTGGCGTCGTAGCGCTCGCCCCGGCGATAGGCAAAGGATCGCCCGATCGAGATGGCGCCGAGCAGGCCGACAAACGACAGGGCAGATGCGCCCGGCAGCAGGTCGCTCCAAATCCCCGGCGAGACGCTGGGCAGGGTAAGCCCGGGGACGACCGACGTGAGCGGCTTGAACATCGCGATGCCGGCCGTTTCCGCCCCCAGCAGCAGCGCCAAACCGGAGCCTGCGCCAAGAGCGAGGATGTAGGCCGGGATCTTTTTGCTGATGTGCAGAAGTCCCATGAGGAGGCCAAGGGTTACCGCGGCCACCAGCAGCGAGGGCCAGTGGACCTCGCCGATCATTTCGATCACGTGCAGCAGCTGGCTCGGTGTGTCGCCCTGCGGCACGCCGCTTAGTCCCAGCGCACCGGGGAGCTGCGAGATCGCGATGATGATTGCGGCGGCCGCCGTGAAGCCGACGATCACCGAATGCGACACGAAGGCGATCAATGCGCCGAGCCCAGTCAGCCCTGCGAGCAACTGCAGGATGCCGACGATGAGCGTCAAGGTGATCGCCAGGGCGATGTAATGCTCTGTCCCGGGCATCGCCATTTCCGACAGCGTCGCAAAGAGAAGGGCCGACATCGCCGTTGTCGGCCCCGACACCATGAGGCCTGACGAGCCGTAGAAGGCGGCAATCGCGGTGATGATGATGCCGGAGAAGAGACCGAATTCCGGTGGCAGGCCCGCGATGATGGCGAAAGCGACACCCTGCGGCAGCGCAAAGGCCGCGTTTGTCAGCCCGGCGACGACATCGCGCCCGAGCGTTTGCCGGCCGACGGTCCTGAACCAGGGGCGAAGCGGTGACAGTTGCGCGAGGCGCCTGCCTGGAACGCGATCAAACATGCTCTCCTCCACGGCTTGGCGCGGCAATGCACCAAAACCGGGACCCGATCAACAATAATGCGGATAAGTCTTCATCCATGTTCGACGGGGATGACCGTCGTGTGCTTGACCCGGCGCAGAACGAAAAGCGTGGATGCGCTGGCAACGCAGTCGAGTTCGTGCACCCGTCCCATCAGCACTTGTTCGAGATCGGCGATGTCGTGAACCACGAGATGCAGCAGGTAGTCCCAGTCGCCCGAGATCGAGTACACCTCTATGATTGCGGGCTCAGCCTCCATGGCTTTCTGGAAAAGAGCCCGTGCTCTTGCGTCCTGTGATTTCATCCGCACCTGGCAAAAGGCGTCCATGCCCCGACCGACTTTCGCCGGATCGACGAGGCGGACAGGGGGGCTCAGCACGCCGGCCTCCTCCATCGCGCGGATGCGGCGCCAGCAGGTGGCGGTCGAGCTGTTGGTGCGCTCGGCGAGCTCGCCGACGCTGATCGAGGCGTCCTTTTGCAGCTCAGACGCAATCTTCGCTTCTAGAGGGCCGATCTTGAATGCCTGTTTCACGATTTCGCTCCAAGTGAATTTGTCAGGTCAATTATCCGGCAATTCTGGATGGATTGGGAATCAAAATTCAGGTCGAACATGTATCATTCATGAATGATGACATGTCTACATTCTAGTATGTAGCTCTGGGGGGAGACTATGACTGACCAGACACCCATTCTTCGCGACTACGAACTGCTCGACCGCTACACGCGCACCGAGGGACGGGTCTTTCTGACCGGCACCCAGGCGATCGTGCGCATTGCGCTCGATCAGGCCCGCCGCGACCGCAAGAACGGCCTCAACACGCGCGGCTTCATTTCCGGATACCGTGGCTCGCCGGTGGGCGGGATCGATCTCGAGGTCTCGAAGAACCGCAAGCTGGTGGCCGAGGCCGGGGTCGACTTCGTGCCCGCCGTGAACGAAGAGCTTGGCGCCACGCAGATCATCGGCACCCAGCAGGTCGAGACCGACCCGGAGCGCACCGTCGATGGCGTCTTCGGGCTCTGGTACGGCAAGGGGCCGGGTGTCGACCGGGCCGGGGACGCGCTCAAGCACGGCAACGCCTACGGCTCGTCGCCGCATGGCGGCGTTCTGGTGGTGGCGGGCGACGACCACGGCTGCGTCTCCTCGTCGATGTCGCACCAGTCGGACGTGGCGTTCATGAGCTTCTTCATGCCGACCATCAACCCGGCCAACGTCTCGGAATTCCTGACCTTTGCCGAATGGGGCTACGCGCTGTCGCGCTTCTCCGGCATGTGGGTCGGCTTCAAGGCGATCTCCGAGACGGTCGAGTCGGGCATGTCCTTCGAGCTGCCGAAGGACCGCGTTTTCGTCACGCCCGAGTTCGAGGCGCCGGAAGATGGCCTGCACTACCGCTGGCCGGACCTGCCCGGGCCGCAGATCGAGGCGCGGCTCGAACACAAGAAGGCGGCAGTGCTGGCTTTTGCCCGCGCCAATCCCATCGATCGCACCGAGTGGGGGCACGCAAATGCCCGCTTCGGCATCGTGACCACCGGCAAGTCGCATCTCGACGTGCTCGAGGCGCTGCGCCTGCTGGGCATCGACAAGGCCCGTGCCGCCGAGATCGGAATCGACCTCTACAAGGTCGGCATGGTCTGGCCGCTCGAGCACGATGGCGCGCTGCACTTCGCGCAGGGCAAGCAGGAGCTGCTGGTCGTCGAGGAGAAGCGCGGCATCATCGAGAGCCAGCTGAAGGAATACTTCTACGACTATCCGGGCCGCAAACCCGAGCGCATGGTCGGCAAGCGCGACGAGAACGGCGACCGGCTGATCCCCTGGACGCAGGAGCTCGGCGCGGTGATGCTGGCAAAGCACATCGCTGGCCGGCTCGAGCGCAACTTCCCGGAGCTGGATTTGGTGGCCAAGGCCGCATCCGTCGTGCCCGCCGCCGCGCCGATCAACGTGCCGGGCGCAACCCGCACGCCCTACTTCTGCTCGGGCTGCCCGCACAACAGCTCGACCAAGGTTCCCGAGGGCAGCCAGGCCCTGGCGGGCATCGGCTGTCACTTCATGGCCAGCTGGATGAACCGCAACACCACCTCGCTGATCCAGATGGGCGGCGAGGGCGTGAATTGGGTGTCGCGCTCGAAGTACAACGGCAACAAGCACATCTTCCAGAACCTCGGGGACGGGACCTATTACCACTCGGGCTCGCTCGCGCTGCGTCAGGCGATCGCCGCCGGCACCAACATCACCTACAAGATCCTGTTCAACGACGCGGTCGCGATGACCGGCGGGCAGGACGTGGACGGGCCGATTTCCGTGCCCGCGATCGCCCAGTCAGTGGCTGCCGAAGGCGCGAAGAAGGTGGTGATCGTCTCGGACAAGCCGGAAGCGTTCCGGAAGTCGGACTTCCCGGCTGGCGTCGAGATCGAGCATCGCCGGGAGCTCGACCGCGTGCAGCGCGAGTTGCGCGAGGTCCCCGGCACGACCGTGCTTATTTACCAGCAGACCTGCGCCACCGAGAAACGCCGCCTGCGCAAGCGCGGCAAGATGGAAGACCCGAAGAAATTCGCGGTCATCAACCCGCTGGTCTGCGAGGGCTGCGGCGATTGCTCGGTTGAATCGAACTGCCTCAGCGTCGAGCCGGTGGAGACCGAGTTCGGGCGCAAGCGGAAGATCAACCTCAACAACTGCAACAAGGACTTCACCTGCGTGAATGGCTTCTGTCCGAGTTTCGTCACGGTGGAGGGCGCGACCCTGAAGAAGGCCGGGGCAGGGGCCGACCCGAGGCAGCTCGAGAAACTTGCCGCGAAGCTGCCGCTGCCGCAGCGGCCGGACCTCTCGGCACCCTGGGATATCCTCGTGACTGGCGTCGGTGGCACGGGTGTGGTCACCGTGGGTCAGCTCATCGTCATGGCCGCGAACCTCGAGCAGAAGGGCGCGTCCGTGCTCGATTTCATGGGCTTTGCGCAGAAGTTCGGCCCGGTGCTCAGCTACATCCGCATGGCCCGGACCGAGGCCGAGGTGAATCAGGTGAAGATCGAGCCGAGTTCTGCGCATGCGCTGATCGGCTGTGATCTGGTGGTCAGTTCCTCGCCCAAGGCCTCGATGACCTATCGCAAGGGCGAGACTCGCGCCGTGATGAACACCGCGGTGATGCCCACCGGCGATCTGGTGCAGAACCGGGATGCCGACCTCAACGCGGGTGCCCGCCTCGAGGCAATCCGCGGCACCGTCGATGCGGCGAGCCTGCAGACGCTGGATGCCAACCTGCTCTCCGAGGCGCTGCTCGGCGACAGCGTCTACGCCAACGTGATGATCCTCGGTGCGGCCTGGCAGGCGGGCCTCGTGCCGCTCGGCGAAGACAGCCTCATGCGCGCGATCGAGCTCAACGGCGTGAAGCCCGAGCTCAACAAGGCGGCCTTCACCTGGGGCCGCGTGGTGGTGAACGACCGCGCCGCGGTCGAGCGTATCGCGGCCATGCCGGTGACCGAGGTGCAGACGCTCGACGAGCAGATCAGCCGCCGGGCGGCATTCCTGACCGACTACCAGAACAAGGGCTGGGCCAAGCGCTACTCGGATGCGGTCGAGAAGATCCGCTTGGCGGAAACGGCGGCCACAGGTGCGCCGGGCGCATTGACCGAAGCCGCCGTGAAAGGTCTCTTCAAGGTCATGTCCTACAAGGATGAGTACGAGGTCGCGCGGCTGCACACCCAGACTGGCTTCTACGAGACCCTCGGCGCGCGGTTCGAGGGCGACTTCACCGTCAAGCATCACATGGCACCGCCGTTCTTCCCGGCGAAGCTGGATGCGCGCGGCCGCCCCTACAAGCGCGAGTTCGGAAGCTGGATGCAGGGCGGACTCAAGACGCTGGCGAAACTGAAAGCGCTGCGGGGCACGCCGCTCGATCCCTTCGGCCACACCGCCGAGCGCAAGATGGAGCGGGAGATGATCGCCGACTACCGGGCGCTCCTTGACCGGCTCGCGGCGGGTCTGACCGCCGGAAACCGCGAGGAAGCGGCGCGCATCGCCGGGCTGGTGATGGGTGTCCGGGGCTACGGGCCGGTGAAGGAGCAGGCCGCCGAGAAGGTCCGCGCCGAAACCAAGGCGGCGCTGGAGGCGTCCGAGTTCTAGGACGGTTTGCCACCCCTCCCATGCATTGGTCGAAGAAGAGGGCGCCCACCGTTCGGTGGGCGCCCTTTTTTGCGGGAGAAATCCATCAACGCCGGCTCGGCATTTCGTTCGGGCCCGGCGGTCAGTCCTTGATCGCGTCTTCCAGCCTGTCGAGGCAGTCGTGCAGCGAGGCGAACATGTCCTCGCCGAGGTGGGCCCGCAGCTTGGTGCGCCGCGCCTCGAAGCGCGGCATGATGTGGGACAGGAATTCCTCTCCGTCCTTCGTCAGGGCGACGAGCTTCTTGCGGCGGTTCGAGGGGTCCTTGCGGAACTCGACATATCTCTTGCGCTCGAGCTCGACCGCGGTGCGGCTGGCAAGGGCGCGATCCATGGCGATGAATCGGGCCATGTCGGCAATCGAGCTCTCGCCGAGGCTCTCTAGGGTGGTCATGAACCGGTAGGCCGACAGGTTGATCGGCGTATCGCGCAACATCTCGGCAGCCTGCTGGTCGATCTGCTTGCTCAGAATATGCAGACGGAACGTCAGGCGCTGCTCTAGCTCTCGGATTTTCTGCAGCTTTCCTTCGAGCTCTTGCTTCTTCGTCTGCACATCGGTCTCCCATCACAATGCGGATATGTCATCATTTATGTAGATCTATCATGTATAATAGGATAAGGCTTAGGAAGTTGGCTAGGCAGTATCTTCGGGGAGGAGATCGGGCGTTGTCAGAGCACACGAACGTCCTCGTCATCATGACGGACGAGCAGCAGGCGGCAGCGCTTTCCTGCGCCGGTCATCCGCTTGTAAAGACGCCGAATTTGGACCGTCTTGCAGAACGGGGAGTGCGTTTCTCGAACGCCTACACGCCCAGCCCGATCTGTGTTCCGGCGCGCGCAGCCTTCGCCACCGGCCAGTACGTCCACGATATCGGGTTCTGGGACAACGCGCTGGCCTATGATGGCCTGCCGCGCTCCTGGGGGCACAGCCTGCAGAGTGCCGGTGTCGCACCGGTCAGCGTCGGCAAGTTGCACTACCGCAATGCCGAGGATGACACGGGCTTCGCCGCGCAGATCGCGCCTTTGCACATCCTTGATGGCGTCGGGCAGGTCTGGGGCTCGGTACGTGACCCGCTCCCGGAGGAGCCGCGCTCTCCCAACATGCTCGGCGGCATCGGCCCCGGGCAATCGAAGTACAATTCCTACGACGAAGAGGTCGCCGAGCGCTGCGCTGCCCGGATTTCCGGGGCCGATCCCAAGACGCCATGGATGATGTTCGCCAGTTTCGTGGCACCGCATTTTCCGCTGATCGTGCCGCAGCGGTATCTTGATCTCTACCCTGCAGCAGATATGCCGCTGCCGAGCCTGAGGCCGGGCGAGAGCTGCACGCTCCATCCCTGGCTCGCGCGCATGAGCGCCTACCACGACCCCGATCAGGTCCTCAGAGATGACGCGGAGCGCCGCCTGGCGATTGCCTGCTACTATGCGCTGTGCACCTTCGTTGACGAGTTGATCGGCAAGCTTCTCTCTGCGCTTGAAAAAAGCGGGCAGACCGGAAACACGATGGTCATCTTTACATCGGATCATGGCGAAATGCTGGGCGAGCGTGGGCGTTGGGGCAAGAGCACGCTCTATGGCGAGTCAACGCGGATCCCGATGATCCTTGCCGGACCCGGAGTGCCCGAGGGCCATGTTTCGAAAACGCCGGTCAGTCTTCTGGACGCGGTGCCCACCATTGCTCAGGCAATGGGGGTCGAGCCGGAACGGGCCTGGGTGGGTACCTCGCTTCTCGATCTCATTGCCAAGGGCGAAGATCCCGAGCGTTGCGTCTTCTCCGAGTATCACGCCGTCGCCTCGCCTTCTGCTGGCTTCATGCTGGCGAACGCGCGGTGGAAATACCACGAATATGTCGGCTATCCGCCCGAGTTGTTCGATCTCGACGCGGACCCGGGCGAGACCCGCAACCTTGCCGACGATCCGGGGCACGCCGAGGTTCTTGCGCAGATGCGCCGGGGATTGCGGAAGATCTGCGATCCGGAGGAAACGGATCGCGCGGCGAAGGCCGACCAGAATGCTCTCGTTGCGCGCTTCGGTGGGGTCGACGCGGCGCTGGACATCGGGCCGAAAGGCGCCTCGCCGGTGCCAGCCCGAGAAAGTAAGTGAACTGCCAATTGGGAGGAGACCATGGCTAAATTCAAGATTGGCGCCACTGTCGCGGCTTTCGTGCTGACTTGTACACCGCAATTGAGCCTTGCCGCAGACAATGATCTGCCTTGGGAGCCCAGTGGTCAGGTCACGATGATGATCGGGTTCAACGCCGGTGGCGGGGCCGACTCGCTGGCGCGCATGCTCGCTGAAGGTCTGAACAGCCGCTTCGGCTGGAACGTGGTGCCCGAGAATGTGCCGGGCCGTGGCGGGGCGGCGATGAACGAGGCACTCAAGGATGAGCCCGCGGACGGTCTGGCGATCGGTGTGACCGTGTCACAATCGCTGACCTACGACCCGCAGGTTGCGATGACCCCGACCTTCGAACTCGACGATTTCGACTACCTTTCGAGCCTGACCGGCTCGCAGGTTGGCATCGTGGCGCGGGCCGATCGCGGCTGGTCCACGCTGGGCGATGTCATCGAAGCGGCAAAATCGGGCGAGGACATCACCTTCGCCTCGATCACCCAGAAGTTCTCGGACGGGACCTATGTCATCGGCAAGCGCAATGGCGTCGAGTTCACTTCGGTGAATGCCGAGGGTGGGCGTGGCGGCCTCAACGCGGTGATGGCGGATGACGTCGATATCGCCTGGGTCGGTGGCGCGCAGGCGAGCTCTGTGCTCTCGGGCGACGTGGTGAACATCGCGTCGGGCGAAGAGGCCGCGCTCCAGGTCTCGCCGGATGCGCCTCTGCTGACCGAGTACGACGTGCCCTACACCTTCGGCGTCAAGTTCATGGTGATCGCGCCCGCGGGGTTGCCCGAAGACGTCAAGACCACCTACATGACCGCGATTTCCGAGCTCCTCAACGACCCCGAGAGCCAGCTGGCGCAGCTCACGGTCAAGGGTTTTTCGGGACCGGATCTCGTGCAGGGTGATGCTTTGCGCGCCGACATCGATGCGCGCTACGCCGAAGCGGCGGCGCTGATCGAGGACGCGGGACAGTAACCTCCTCCCCCCGCATCCTCGTCCCGCCGCGACCTGAGGGTCGCGGCGGGTAAATCTTCTCAGACTTCAGGTAGAACGCCATGCTCGAACGCAAGGTTGAGCTCTGGATCGCCTTAGGCATGATGCTCTTCGGGCTCGTGTCGGCGCTGATCTGGATCCCAGCGGACACCCAGACCCCTGCCATCTACACCTTCCGGCGTCAGACCCTGCTGGGAGACGCGTTCCTGCCGATGCTCGCGGCCTGCGGCATGGCGCTCTTCGGTGCGCTGCAGCTCTTCGTGACGTGGCGCCGCGCGCGGTACCAGTCGGCGAACCCGCCGATGGATGGCGGTACGCTGGCCTTCTTCGCGATGCTCGGCGCGGTGCTTGCAGCCTCGCTGGTCCTGATGTTCTGGTCTGGCCCGGCAGTCTGGGCGCTCTTCGGGGACGGCTCGGGCACGTACCGCACCGTGCGGGGTGAAGCACCCTGGAAATACATCGGCTTCCTTGTCGGGGGCACCGTGATGCTCTGGGGGATCATCGCGATCGTCGAGGGCCGCTTCACGCTGCGCAGGCTGATCGTCTCGGTGATCTTTACCGTCTTGCTGATCCTGCTTTTTGGCGTTCCCTTCGACACGCTCATGCTGCCACCCAACGGAGATTGGTGATGCAGCCTCTCGACTATGTCTGGGCAGGTGTGCTCGCGTTCTTCCAGGGACCGGAAGCCTTCTCGCTGCTCGGGGTGGCGATCCCCATCGCCGTGATCATGGTGGCCTTCGGTTTCTTCGTCGGCATCGTCGGAGGCGCGACCCCGGGGCTGGCAGGACCCTTCATCATGGCGGTGTCGCTGCCGATCCTGCTCTCGGTCTTCGGCTTCACGCCCGACGCGCTGTTGCCGGTCATGGGCTTCCTGGTCGGCGTCATGAAAGGGTCTACCGTGGGCGGCGCCGTGCCGGCGATCCTGTTCAACACGCCGGGGACGCCGGACGCCATGCTGACCACGCTGGATGGCTACCCGATGGCGAAGAAGGGGCAGGCCAAGAAGGCGCTGCGCGTCGCGCATTTCTCCTCAGTGACCGGGGATACCTTCTCCGACCTCGTGCTCTTCACCTGCGCGCCCTTCCTTGCCATCCTGGTGGAGTCCTACCTTGGCTTCCCGGAGAAGGCGGCGCTCATCATCCTGTCGCTCAGCTTCGTCGCGGCGGTCGTCGGGGACAGCCCGCTCAAGGGGCTCTTCTCGGCGGCGCTCGGGCTCTTCGTGGCCTCGATCGCCACCGGGCAGGACAGCTATCCCCGGCTGACCCTCGACACGGGCTTTCTGCGCGACGGTGTGCCGCTGACCACCGCGCTGCTCGGCGTGCTGATCCTTGGCGAAGTGCTGGTCTCGCTCGAGGAGCTCTTCCGCCGGCGCCGCAGCACCTCCGAGATCGCGCCCGAACCGGTGCAAGGCGGCGACAACAGCTTCACCCTGCGCGACCGCTGGCGGCTGATGCCCTACATCAGCGTCTCGGCCGTGATCGGCACCATTGTCGGCGCGCTGCCGGGGATCGGCTCGACCCTTGCCGCTACGCTCGGCTACGTCACCGGGCACAAGATGCACAAGGGCAAGGTGCCGTTCGGACAGGGCGCGCCCGAGGGGCTGGCCGCGACCGAGGCGGCGAATAGCTCGGTCTCCGGCGCCAACCTCATTCCCGTGCTGTCGCTGGGCATCCCGGGCAACGTCGGGGCGGTGTTCCTCATCCTCGCGGCGGAGTCGATTGGCGGTTTCACCCCCGGCCCCGCGGTGTTCCGTTTCAGCGAGGGAGAGGTCAACCAGCAGGCCGTCATCGCCTTTGGCCTCTTCACCGCGATGATGTTCGCCAACATCCTGAACTGGATCGTCGGCGGCCACCTGATGCGCGCCTGCGGCATCATGGCGAAGGTGCCCAAGCACGTGCTGCTGCCGATGGTGCTCTTGCTGACACTGACCGCGATCTACGTGCAGGAAACCAGCTTCGACGCCTTCTACTTTGCCTTCGCGCTGGCGGTGCTGGGCTATGTGATGCGCAAGCTACTCATTCCGACGCTGCCCTTCGTGATCTCGATGATCCTCGCCGGGAACTTCGAGTCGGCGATCCGGCAGGCCTTCTCGGTTTCCGGCGGCGATCCTTTCTTCCTGTTCAGCAGCCCGCTGTCGATCGGCTTTCTCGTGGCCGCGGTGCTGGTGGTCGTGGTGCTGACCCGCCGCAAGGGGGCGCAGGCCTCCGAAGAGGTTCGGGAAGACGTGGAAAGGTCCGCCTGATGAGCTACAAGAACATCCTCGTCGCGTTCAACGACACCGAGAGTTCCGCCTCTGCGCTGCGATGCGCCATGCTGATGCATGAAAGGTGGGGCTGCCATGTGACCGGCGTGCACGCCTACTCCAACCAGTTCGAGAAGCTGCGCGGGCAGGAATGGGTTCCCGAAAGCATGCGCCGGCTCATCGCCACGCAGGTCAAGGATGGCGAGGGCCGCCTGAAGGACAGCTTTCTTGCCGCCGTAGCAGACCGGATCCCGCCCGAGATGTGCCATTGGATCAGCCAGCAAGGTCAGCCCGACGCGATGATCGCCGACTATGCGCGGATGTTCGATCTGACTGTGGTCGGTCGCCACGACACCCTGCACAGTGGCGAGCTGGCGCTGCACCCGGACCGGATCGCGCTAAAATCCGGTCGCGGGGTGCTGGTCGTCCCGCGGACCTGGCAGGCAGAGCACATCCCGGAACATGCGGTGATCGCCTGGGACGGGCACAGGGCGGTGACGCGCGCCCTGTCCGAGGCCATGCCGATGCTCAGCGCCAAGGCGCTGGTGACAGTGCTGAGGGTCCGATGCGACTCTCTCGGGCAGCCTCTGCAGGGCATAACGGTAGAGACCGCGCTGACCCGCCACGGCATCGCGGTCGACAGCCGCACGGTCACGCCGCGCGACGGGCAGGATGTCGGGCAGGAGATCCTCGCGCAGTGTTCCGAGCTCGGCGCCGGACTGCTGGTCATGGGCGCATATGAGCACAGCGTCTTCCGTGAGGAACTGCTGGGCGGCACCACGAACACGATCCTGCGCAACACCGAGATGCCGGTGCTGCTTGCGCATTGATCAGAAGTGACAGACCCGAAGACCCGAGGGGAGACCATGGAAGACTTTGAAGCCATCGTCGGGACCGACAACGTGATCACGGCGGACGCCGACATGATCCCCTACCTGCATGATGCAACGGGCGCTTTGAAAGGATCGGCCGCCGCCGTGATCTGCCCCGGCTCGACCGAGGAAGTTGCCGCCGTGGTCAGGCTGGCGTCCAAGCGGGCGCTCAAGGTCACGGTTCAGTCCGGCAATACGTCACTCTGCGGCGGCAGCGTGCCGCGGGGCAACCCGGACGAGATCATCCTGTCGCTGCGGCGCCTCAACAGTATCCGCAGTGTCGATGCCGCCGCCCGCACCGCGACCGTCGATGCCGGCGTGGTGATCGAGACCCTGCAGACCCGCGTCGCCGAGGACGGCCTCGATTTTCCGTTGATGTTCGGGGCCCGCGGCTCCGCGATGATCGGCGGTGCGCTGTCTACCAACGCGGGGGGCTCTAACGTGCTGCGCTACGGCAACGCCCGAGAGCTCTGCCTCGGGATCGAAGCCGTACTCCCCTCGGGCGAGGTCATCCACGCGCTCGGAGGTCTGATCAAGGACAACCGCGGATATGATTTCCGCAACCTGCTGATCGGCGCCGAAGGGACACTGGGGATCATCACCGGGGCCGTGCTGCGCCTCGTGCCGACGCCCAAGGTCCGTGCGACGGCGTTCCTCGCGCTGGATGGCATCGATCAGGCTCTGCACGTCCTCAATTGCTTGCAGGATGCCTCCGGCGGACAGGTCGAGGCGTTCGAATGGATGCCCGGCGTGACGGTAGAGGCCATCCGGTCCGTCATGCCCGAGCTGCGGGCGCCTCTGGAGCAAACCGCGGAGACCGGGATTCTGGTCGAGCTCGCCTCGACCCGGGCCTCGGATGCGGCGATGGACGAGAGCGGCGAGGTGGCGCTGCAGACGACGCTGCTCTCGGCAATCGAGGGGTTGATGGAAGAGGGGGGCGTCATCGACGGGTTCTTCGCGACTTCCGAGCAGCAGCGCCGGGACCTCTGGCACCTGCGCGAGGCGACGCTCGAAGCGCTGGTCAAGCTCGGCCCCTTCGTGGCGCTGGATGCCTCCTTGCCGCTGTCCCGAGTGCCGGAATTCCTGTCGCGCGCGGACCCGCTCGCCGAGGCGGCACGATTGCGCGTGCTTCCCATCGGCCATCTCGGAGACGGCAACCTCCACTATTCGGTCGTCGCGGCCGAGGGGCACGACTGGGATCCGCAGCGCGTCGCCGCCTTTTCCTCGCAGGTCTATGACCTTCTCGAGGACTTGGGGGGCTCGTTCAGCGCCGAGCACGGCATCGGCCGCTCGAAAGCCGCGACGCTGGCGAAGCGCAAAGAGCCATCGCAATTCGCATTGATGCGGGCCATCAAGGCCTCTGTCGACCCGCAAAACATGCTGGGAAGCGGGATCTTCTTTCCCTTGGAGACATGACGGTCGGCCGGGGAGGGCGCGTCATCGCGCTCAAAAGAAGCACGCATAAGTTCATCAGAATGAAATTGATGTGACATATCGCTCGGTGTCCCTTAGAATGGCATAGTCCGGCGGCGCGCCGGGCCGACTTGGGGAGCGCTGCGATGAATGAGGTTGCTGGACAGTTTTCGGCGGACTGGGAACCGGCGTTGACCGAGGCCCCGCGGGCGCCAGCGTTCATCGTCACGCTCTATGGCGACGTGGTCGAGCCGCGCGGCGGCATGCTCTGGATGGGCACCTTGATCGAGTGCTGCGCAGTTCATGGCCTCAACGAAAGCCTCGTGCGCACTGCGGTCTCGCGCCTGGTCGGGGCTGGCCGCCTCGAGGGTGTCCGTATCGGGCGACGGAGCTACTATCGCTTGTCCGATGCGGCGAGGGACGAGTTCCGGGACGCCGCACGCCTGTTGTTTTCACCTGTTCCTGCACCGGACGACTGGCTTCTGTGCCTGTCCGACGGCCTGCGGGAGGCTGATTTGCCCGGCGCATGGGCGCGCCTCTCGCCGAACGTCGCCATCGCCCCCAACCGCGAAGACGTGGCGCCGCTTGACGGCATCCTGATGCGGGCGAAGCATCTCGACGGGCACGGCGATCTGCGATCCCTTTCGCGCGAAAGATGGGCGCTCGATGACGTGGCGACTGCCTACGAAAGTTTCGTGAAGCGGCATAGCGGGCTGCTTGAGCGGATCGACGGCGGGGCGCATTTGAGCGCGGCGGAGTCGCTCGCCTTGCGGCTTCGCCTTGTTCACGACTACCGGCATGCGGCGCTCATCGATCCGCGTCTGCCGCGCGCTGCCTGGCCGCAGGATTGGCCCGCCGAGCGTGCTCGAAAGCTTTTTGTCGCCGCCTATGTCGGTTTGTCGGATCGGGCGGATGCCTATGTTGGTGCCGAATTTGTCAATAATGACGGGATGTTGATGGCGCGTAACGAGGAGACGGATCGGCGGCTGTTCCAGCTCAAACGGGAGGCAGCGGCCTAGAGGTTCGCGGGAAGGGCGCCCATAAACATCACGCCAGTGGCCAAGACGGCTATTAACACGTGCTGTATTCCGTGCTAGATAACTGACCGAACGGTCGGTCATTAAAGGTCGACATCGATTCTCGAGGGAGGAGATACGGATGTCTGAGGCATTCATCTGTGACGCGGTACGCACCCCCGTCGGCCGATATGGCGGGGCACTTTCCGGCGTCCGTGCCGATGATCTGGCTGCCGTGCCGCTTTCTGCCCTGATGGCGCGCAATGCGTCGGTGGATTGGGCCAGCGTGGATGACATCATCCTCGGCTGCGCAAACCAGGCAGGGGAAGACAACCGCAACGTGGCCCGCATGGCGGGCCTGCTGGCGGGTCTTCCGATCGAGGTGCCCGGCACCACGGTCAATCGCCTCTGCGGCTCGGGCATGGATGCCATTGGCCTGGCCGCGCGCACCATCCGTGCCGGTGATGGCGACCTGTTGCTCGCCGGCGGTGTCGAGAGCATGAGCCGCGCGCCCTTCGTGGTGGCCAAGGCGACCTCGGCCTTTTCGCGCAATGCCGAGATGTATGACACCACCATCGGCTGGCGCTTCAAGAACCCCAAGCTCGACAAGGTGTTCGGCACCCATTCGATGCCCGAGACCGCAGACAACGTGGCCGAGGATTACGGCGTCAGCCGCGCCGATCAGGATGCTTTTGCCGTGCGCTCGCAGGACCGCTGGGAGGCCGCGCACAAGGCCGGCGTCTTCGCCGAGGAGATCGTTCCGGTGACAATCCCGCAGCGCAAGGGCGAGCCGCTTGTGGTTGATACCGACGAGCACCCGCGTCCCGGCACCACGGTCGAGAACCTGGCGCGGCTGCGCGGCGTCAACGGTCCCGATCTCAGCGTCACCGCGGGCAATGCCTCGGGCGTCAACGATGGCGCGGCGGGGGTGATCGTCGCCTCCGAAGCAGCGGCGGCGAAGAACGGCCTCAGCCCGCAGGCGCGCGTCGTTGCCATGGCGGCGGCGGGCGTCGCGCCCCGCGTCATGGGCATCGGTCCGGTTCCGGCGACCCGCCGGGTCCTCGCCCGTGCCGGGATGACGCTGGACCAGATGGACGTCATCGAGCTCAACGAGGCCTTCGCGGCGCAGGGGCTCGCGGTGCTGCGAGAGCTCGGCCTGCCCGACGACGCAGCCCATGTAAACGCCAATGGCGGTGCCATCGCCATGGGCCACCCGCTTGGCATGTCCGGCGCGCGGCTCGTCCTGACCGCGACCCGGCAGCTGCACCGCACCGGCGGCCGCTACGCCCTCTGCACCATGTGCGTGGGCGTGGGGCAGGGGATCGCGATGATCCTCGAACGTATCTGACCCCTCAGCAAGGAGGCACGACCATGTATGCACAGATGGTGAAATCGGAAGGCATGAAGTCGCTCGAGGAGATGAGCCCCGAGGAGCGCGCCTTTCAGGAGCGGGTCGACCGCGGCGAGAAGATCGAGCCCAAGGAATGGATGCCCGAGGGCTACCGCAAGACGCTGATCCGCCAGATCGGCCAGCACGCGCACTCGGAGATCGTCGGCCAGCTGCCCGAGGGCAACTGGATCACCCGCGCGCCGACGCTGGAGCGCAAGGCGATCCTGCTCGCCAAGGTTCAGGACGAGGCTGGGCATGGGCTCTACCTCTATTCCGCCGCCGAGACGCTGGGCGTGTCGCGCGACGAGCTGTTCGAGAAACTGCACTCGGGCGCGATGAAGTACAGCTCGATCTTCAACTACCCGACGCTGACCTGGGCCGACATGGGTGCGGTGGGCTGGCTGGTCGACGGCGCGGCGATCATGAACCAGGTGCCGCTGCAGCGCACCTCCTACGGTCCCTACAGCCGTGCGATGATCCGCATCTGCAAGGAAGAGAGCTTCCACCAGCGGCAGGGCTACGCGATCATGATGAAGATGGCGCAGGGCACGCCCGAGCAGAAGGAAATGGCGCAGGATGCGCTGAACCGCTTCTGGTACCCCTCGCTGATGATGTTCGGCCCGTCCGACAAGGACTCGGTGCACTCCGCGCAGTCGATGGCGTGGAAGATCAAGATGAACACCAACGACGAGCTGCGCCAGAAATTCGTCGACGAGACGGTGCCGCAGGCCGAGTACCTCGGTCTCACCGTGCCCGACGAGACGCTCAAGTGGAACGAGGAGCGCGGTCACTACGATTTCGCCGAGCCCGACTGGGCCGAGTTCTTTGAGGTGATCAAGGGCAACGGCCCCTGCAATGAAGAGCGACTCGGCGCGCGGCGCGAGGCCTGGGACAAGGGCGCGTGGTTCCGTGACGGGCTAACCGCCTATGCCGAGAAGGCCGCCGCCCGTCGCGCGGCTTCGAACGTCGCCGCCGAATAAGCGCATCGAGGAGGATGTGACATGACCAAGAAAGAATGGCCGCTCTGGGAGATCTTCATCCGGGGCCAGCACGGGCTGAACCACCGCCACGTCGGCAGCCTGCACGCACCGGATGCCGAGATGGCGATCAAGAACGCCCGCGACGTCTACACCCGCCGCAAGGAAGGCGTGTCGATCTGGGTGGTGCCCTCGGCGGCGATCACCGCCTCGGCGCCCTCCGAGAAGGGCCCGCTCTTCGATCCGGCGGAAAGCAAGGTCTATCGGCACCCGACCTTCTTCGACATCCCCGACGAAGTGGGGCACATGTGATGCCCTCGCTTCCCGATGCCGCAACGCCGGATGTCGCCCGGCTCGCCGAGCGCGCCGCAGCCGCGCAGTCGCATGATCCGCATATCGCGGACGTGGCGCTGAAACCCGCCTTCTTCGACTGGCTGTGCCGGATGGGGGACAATTCGCTGATCCTCGGCCATCGCATTTCGGAATGGTGCGGCCATGGCCCGGTGCTGGAGGAGGACATTGCGCTGGCCAACACCGCGCTCGACCTGATCGGCCATACCCAGATGTGGCTCGGCCTTGCCGCCGAGGTCGAAGGGTCAGGGCGTAGCGCCGATGACCTCGCGTTCCTGCGCGACGCGATGAAGTTCCGCAACCTCAAGCTGGTCGAGCTGCCGAACGGTGACATGGCGGTGACGCTGATGCGCGAATTCCTGTTCGATGCCTTCCATTACGAACTGCTGACCGCGCTGACCAAATCGTCGAGCCCGCGCGTGGCCGAGATCGCCGCCAAGGCGCTCAAGGAGGTGTCCTACCACCTCGAGCGGTCGTCGGATCTGGTGGTCCGGCTGGGCGATGGCACCGAGGAAAGCCACGCCCGGATGCAGGCGGCGCTGAACAAGGTCTGGGGTTACACCGGAGAGATGTTCGCCGCCGACGCGGTGGATGACGCTGTGGCCGAGGCCGGCATCGCGCCCGCGCTCGCGGACCTACTCCCGCTCTGGCAGCGCACCGTGGCCGAGGTGCTGGACGAGGCGACGCTCAGCCAGCCCGAGCAGCGTTTCGACGCGCAGACCGGCGGCAAGCAGGGGCGGCACACCGAGCACTTGGGCTACATCCTTGCCGAGATGCAGTTCCTGCAGCGCGCCTACCCGGGCGCAAGCTGGTAAGGCCGATGACCGCGGTTCTGCCATCCACCGAGCAGGTCTGGGACTGGCTGGGCGAGGTGCCCGATCCCGAGATCCCCGTGGTCTCGGTTACCGAGCTCGGGATCGTGCGCGAGGTCCGCTGGGAAGGCGAGACGCTGGTGGTGGCGGTGACGCCGACCTATTCCGGCTGTCCCGCCACCTCGGTGATCGACCTGATGATCGAGACCCAGCTGCGCGAGAAGGGCATTACCGACCTGCGGCTGGAACGCCGGTTGTCGCCGCCCTGGACCACCGACTGGGTGACCGAGGCCGCGCGTGACAAGCTGCGCGCCTACGGCATCGCCCCGCCGGTGGACGGCACCGCATCAGACGGTCTGATGGCGGGCCGCGCGGCGCGGCTCTCGGGCCGGTCGAACCTGGTGATTGCCTGCCCGCGCTGCGGCTCTTCCCACACCGAGCGGGTCAGCCAGTATGGCTCGACCCCCTGCAAGGCCAGCTACCGCTGCCGCGACTGCCTCGAGCCTTTCGACTACTTCAAGTGCCACTGAGCCATTCCGGTGCCCCGGCGGGGCATCCCCTAGCTACGTCCCTGTCCAGACAGGAGGAGGTCTGACATGCCCCGTTTCCATCCCCTCGAAGTGACCGACGTCCGCCGCGAGACCCGCGACGCCGTGGTGGTCACGCTCAAGCCGCGCGACGAGGACGCGGAGAATTTCGGTTTCACTCAGGGCCAGTACCTGACCTTCCGCCGCGATTTCGACGGTGAGGAGCTGCGCCGCTCCTACTCGATCTGCGCCGGGCTCGACGAGGGTTGCCTCAAGGTCGGCATCAAGCGTGTTGATGGCGGCGCCTTCTCGACTTGGGCCAATGAGGATCTGAAACCCGGCGACACGCTTGACGCTATGGTGCCGCAGGGGCGGTTCTTCAGCGTGCTCGACCCGTCGAGCGCCAAGAGCTACCTCGGCTTCGCCGGCGGCTCCGGCATCACGCCGGTGCTGTCGATCATCAAGACCGTGCTGTCGCGCGAGCCGAATGCCACCTTCACGCTGGTCTACGCCAACCGCCAGGTCGGCTCGATCATGTTCCGCGAGGAACTGGAGGATCTTAAGAACACCTATCTCGGCCGTTTCTCGGTGATCCACATCCTCGAAAGCGAGGGACAGGAGATCGACCTCTTCACCGGGCGCATCGACGCCGAGAAGATGGACATGCTGTTCCGCCTCTGGATCGATGCCGAGAGTGTCGACACCGCCTTCATCTGCGGCCCCGAGCCGATGATGCTGACCATCGCGGAAAGCCTGCGCCAGGCCGGGCTGACCGATGCGCAGATCAAGTTCGAACTCTTCGCCTCGTCGCAGCCGGGCCGCGCCAAGAAGCGGGCGGTCTCGCAGCAGGCCGCTGCCGCGGGCAACACCTGCGAGGTTTCGGTCACGCTCGACGGCGCGACGCGGACCTTCCAGATGCCGAAGGACGGAACCGCCGTGCTCGATGCCGCCATCGAGAACAACATGGACGCGCCCTATTCGTGCAAGGCGGGCGTCTGCTCGACGTGCCGCGCCAAGGTGCTCGAAGGCGAGGTCGAGATGGAGATCAACCACGCGCTCGAGGACTACGAGGTTCGCGCCGGCTACGTGCTGTCGTGCCAGTGCATTCCGCTCTCCGACAAGGTGGTGCTCAGCTATGACGAATGACACCGACACCATGCCCATCGCCGACTATCTCGCGCAGGGCGGCAAGCTGACCTCGCCCGAGAACGTGCCGCCGCGCTACCGCGGCGAGCTGTTGCGGCTGATGTCCTCCTTTGTCGACAGCGAGCTGGCGGGTTCGGCCGGCTTTGCCGAGGCGATCAACTGGGCGCCGGGGATCAAGGCGCGCATCGCCGCCAGCCGGATCACGCTGGAAAAGGCCGACCATGCCGAGCGCGTGCTCGATCTGATGGAGGGCTTCGGCACCGACAAGGCGCTCTACGAGCGGGCGCACGACTGGGCCGCGCGAGAGAGCCGCGACAGCACGCTCGAGGCAAAGCGCTACGGCGGCGACATGCGGCTCTCGGTCTTCCACTACCCGCTGACGGGCTGGACCGACGCGGTGGTGATGAACGTGCTCATGGGGCTCGCGACGCAGCACGCCGTGGGCGAGCTGGCGCGCTGTTCGTACCAACCGCTGGCCGAGGTTCTGCGGGACATTCTCCCGCGCGAGAAGCGGCACATGGAGCTGGGGATCGAGGGGCTCGAGCGGATCGGGGCGACGGACGAGGCGCGGGCCTCGGTCGCCTACTGGATGCCGCGCGTGGCCGAGACCTTCGGCCCGGCCGTGTCCGAGCGCTTCGAGAAGCTCAAGGCCATGGGCCTGCGCCACACGGACAACGAGACGCTGCGCGCTGCGTGGCGCGCCGAGGCGGAAAGCACGCTTTCCGGCCTTGGCCTGAACTGAACAGGAAGGACGAGCAAATGCTGGACACGGGACGCACCGCGCGCCGCCTCGAGAGCTACGTGCAGGGCGCATGGCGCGCCGGGCAGGGCGAGGGCAAACCGCTTGCCAATGCCGCGACCGGGGAGGTGCACGCCTATATCGGTTCCGACGGGCTCGATTTCGCCGGAGCACTGGACTGGGGCCGCGAGGTCGGCGGCAAGGCGCTGCGCCAGTACACCATCCACGAGCGGGCGCTGATGCTCAAAGAGATCGGCCTCAAGCTCATGGAGATGAAGGACGAGTTCCACGCCGAGAGCCTCGCCACCGGCGCCACCGCCCGTGACGCCTGGCCGGATATCGACGGCGGCATCGGGACCATGCTCACCTTCGCCTCGAAGGCGCGGCGCGAGCTGCCGAACGCCAAGGTCATCCCCGAGGGCGCGGTCGAGGGGCTGTCGCGCGACGGCAGCTTCGTCGGTCAGCACATCCTCGTGCCGATGCAGGGCGTGGCGATCCACATCAACGCTTTCAACTTCCCGGTCTGGGGGATGCTGGAAAAGATCGCCCCTGCGCTGATCGCCGGCATGCCGTGCCTCGTCAAACCCGCCTCGGCCACCGCCTACCTGAGCGAGCTGGTGGTGCGGCGCATCCTCGAGATGGGCATCCTGCCCGACGGCGCGCTGCAGATCATTTGTGGCGGCGTCGGCGATCTTCTGGACCACGTGACCGGGCAGGACATCGTCACCTTCACCGGCTCGGCCACGACCGGGCGCAAGCTGAAATCGCATCCGGCGATCGTTGAAAACTCGGTGCGTTTCACCATGGAGGCGGACAGCCTCAATGCCGCGATCCTCGGCCCGGACGCGGCCCCCGGCACGCCGGAATTCGATCTCTTCATCAAGGAAGTGCATCGAGAGATGACCGCCAAAGCGGGGCAGAAATGCACCGCGATCCGCCGCGTTCTCGTTCCCAAGGCGCATGAGCAGGCGGTGATCGAGGCGCTGTCCGAGCGGCTCGGCAAGACGCCGCTGGGTCTGCCGGACGATGCCAACGCCCGCATGAGCGCGCTGGCCTCTCTGGGTGACCGTGATGGCGTGCGCGAGAAGATCGCCGAGATCGCCCGCGAGGCGGAGATCGTCTTCGGCGATCCGGCCAAGGTCGCGCTGGTCTCGGGCGACGCCGAGAAGGGCGCTTTCCTGAACCCGGTTCTGCTGCGCTGTGCCGACCCGATGAACGCCTCCGCCCCGCATGACATCGAAGCCTTCGGCCCGGTGGCGACGGTGATGGCCTACGAGGGGCTGGATCAGGCGATCGAGATGGCGATGATGGGCAAGGGCTCGCTGGTCTCGTCGGTCTTCACCAATGATCCCGACGTGGCGGCGGAACTGGTGATCGGCGTCGCGCCCTTCCACGGGCGGGTGATGCTGGGCAACCGCGACAGCGCCAAGAGCTCGACCGGCCACGGCGCGCCGCTGGCGCCGCTGGTGCATGGCGGGCCGGGCCGCGCCGGCGGTGGCGAGGAGATGGGCGGCATGCGCGGGGTGAAGCATTTCATGATGCGCACCGCCGTGCAGGGCACACCGAGGCTGCTCTCGGCGGTCACCGGCGAATGGGTCGCGGGCGCACCTGCCGAGCAGGGCACCCACCCGTTCCGCAAGTCGCTGGCCGAGCTGAGCATCGGCGACCAGCTGGTCACCGAGCGCCGGGTGATCACCGAGGAGGACGTGGAGCACTTCGCCAACTTCACCGGCGACACCTTCTATGCCCACATGGACAGCGACGCGGCCAAGGCGAACCCGTTTTTCGACGACCGCGTGGCGCATGGCTACCTCATCGCCTCCTTCGCGGCGGGTCTCTTCGTGCAGCCCGATCCCGGCCCGGTGCTGGCCAACTACGGCGTCGACAACCTGCGCTTCCTGACGCCGGTCTACTTCGGCGACAGCCTGCAGGTGCAGCTGACCTGCAAGCAGATCAACCCGCGCGAGGGCACGATCTACGGCGAGGTGCGCTGGGATTGCCGCGTCACCAACCAGAACGACGAGGTGGTGGCCGAATATGACGTGCTGACCATGGTGGCCAAGAGCTGGCCGCTGCCGCAGGAGGGTTGAACATGGCGATCTGGTCCTGGGACGGGGTGGTGCCGGTGGTGGCCCCCTCGGCCTTCGTCCATCCCGAGGCGGTTCTGATCGGCGACGTGATCGTGGGGGCCGGCTGCTATGTCGGCCCCGGCGCGGTGCTGCGCGGTGATTTCGGGCGGATCACGCTGCACCCGGGGTCCAACGTGCAGGAGACCTGCGTCGCCCATGCCTTTCCCGGCAAGGATGTCGTGGTCGAGGAGCGCGGCCACGTCGGACACGGCGCGGTGCTGCACGGCTGTCACATCGGGCGCAACGCGCTGGTGGGGATGAACGCGGTGGTGATGGATGAGGCGCTGATCGGCGAGAACAGCATCCTCGGCGCCATGGCCTTCGTGCGGGCGGGGACGGAGATCCCAGCCAATGTGATGGCCGTTGGCTCGCCCGCCAAGGTGCTGCGCGAGCTGACCGAACAGGAGATCGACTGGAAGTCGCGCGGCACGGATGTCTACCGGCAGCTTGCGGTGGACGCCAAGACCAAGCTTGCCCCGGCGCAGCCTCTGACCGAGGTGGAGAAGGGGCGCCGCCGCGTGACGGCGCCCGAGTACGACCCGCTTGTGGTCGAACGCGCGGCGCTCAGCGGACGGCCTTGACCCCCTCTAGGATCAGGGTCGTCGCCACGCGGGCATAGTCCTCGCGGCTGATCTTGCCGCCGTCGCGGAACCACATGTAGACCCAGTTCATCATGCCGAAGAGCGACATGGTGACCGGCATCAGAAGGGGCCGCTCGGGCGTGTCGAGCTGCGGGTGTATCTCGTTCAGAACGTTCGAGAAGTGCTTGACGATGCGGCGCTCGATCTTGGTGATGCCGGCTTTCTGCTCGTCCGACAGCGCAGGGCCGGCGTTGAGCTGGACCTTGTGCTGGTCGTCGGCGCCCTTGTAGGCGTCGAGCACGGTCATCACCAGCTTCTCGAGACGCTCGCGCGGGGGCAGGGCGGGGTCGTCCGCCTCTTCCAGCGCCGCGTCGAGTTCGTCGAGATGTCCCTCGATGATCGCGAATATCAGCGCGTCCTTCGATGGGTAATAGTGGTAGAGCAGCGACTTGGAGACCCCGGCCTCGGAGGCGATCTGGGACATCGACGCCTTTTCCATGCCCTGCGTCGCGAAGACGTTGGCGGCGGTCAGAAGCAGCTGGTGCTGCTTTTCCTCGAAGTCGCTGGCGCGCGTTCTTGCCATATGCGCGAATGCTCCTCTTGGTCCGGCGGGGGAATGGCGGCGCGCCAGTCCTTAGCCGCCGGACGGGGTATTTTCTAGTCTGCCCGGAGGTTACTTCGGGCGGTTGTCGACGACGCGCTTGGCTTTGCCTTCGGAACGGGCAACGCCCTCGGGATCATGCACCTCGATCTTTGTCGAGACGCCGACCACCGACTTGATGTGATGCGACAGCTCCTTTGCCGAGGCGGCGCGGGCGTCGGCATCGCAGCGGGCCGGGGTGCATTCGACGTGCACGGTCATGATGTCCATGCGGTCCTTGCGGCCGAGCTCGATCTGGAAGTGCGGCGCGAGGCCCTCGCATTTCAGGATTTGCTCCTCGATCTGCGTCGGGAAGACGTTGACGCCGCGCAGGATGATCATGTCGTCGCTGCGGCCGGTGATCTTCTCGATCCGGCGCATCGAGCGGGCGGTTCCCGGAAGAATGCGGGTGAGGTCGCGGGTCCGGTAGCGCACCATCGGCAGACCTTCCTTGGTGAGCGTGGTGAACACCAGTTCGCCCATCTCGCCGTCAGGCAGCACCTCGCCCGTCGTGGGATCGATGATCTCGGGGTAGAAGTGGTCTTCCCAGACGTGCAGCCCGTCCTTGGTCTCGACGCATTCGTTGGCGACGCCGGGGCCCATGATCTCGGACAGGCCGTAGATGTCGACCGCGTGCATGTCGAAGGCCTGCTCGATCTCCTCGCGCATGGCGTTGGTCCAGGGCTCCGCGCCGAAGATGCCGACCTTCAGCGAGCTCTGGCGCGGGTCGAGGCCCTGGCGGCGGAATTCGTCGAGGATCGAGAGCATGTAGGAGGGCGTGACCATGATGATCTGCGGACGGAAGTCCTGCATCAGCGTGACCTGGCGCTCGGTCATGCCGCCGGAGATCGGCACCACGGTGCAGCCGAGACGTTCGGCGCCGTAGTGGGCACCAAGGCCGCCGGTGAACAGGCCATAGCCGTAGGCGACGTGGCAGATGTCCCCCTTGCGGCCGCCCGAGGCGCGGATCGAGCGCGCCATGCAGTCGGCCCAGGTGTCGATGTCCTTCTGGGTGTAGCCGACCACGGTGGGCTTGCCGGTGGTGCCGGACGAGCCATGGATGCGCACCAGCTGCTCACGCGGGACGGCGAACATGCCAAACGGGTAGGTGTCGCGCAGGTCCTGCTTCATGGTGAAGGGGAACTTGGCGAGATCGGCGAGCGTCTTGAAGTCATCCGGATGCGCGCCGTGCTCGTCGAAGCGTTTGCGATAGAAGGGAGAATTCTCGTAGGCGTGGCGCAGCGACCAGGCCATGCGCTTCTGCTGAAGCGCGGAAATCTCGTCACGGCTGGCGATCTCGATCGGATCGAGGATCTCCTTCATGGGGGTCATGTCAGTCATGGTCTCTCCTCCCTTCAAAGGTCAGCCCTCCGCCCGCGTTTCGGGCAGCAGTGGCCGGTTGAGCGTCCGCGAATGGCCGCGGAATTCTGCGATGACGGTCCCGTCCTCCCGGGTGATCGTCACGTCATAGATGCCGGAGCGGCCCTTGCGCGACACCTCGCGCGCGGTGGCCGTCAGCCGATCCCCGAGCGCGCCCGGGGTGATGTAGGTGACCGAGCAATGCTGCGCGACGGTCATCTCGTTGTAGGTGTTGCAGGCAAAGGCGAAGGCGCTGTCGGCGAGCGTGAAGAGATAGCCGCCATGGGCATTGCCGTGGCCGTTGGTCATCTGATCGCTCAGCTCCATCTCGAGCGTCGCATGGCCGGGCGCGATGTGGGTCAGCTTCATGCCGAGCCGCTGCGAGGCGCTGTCGGCGTTCCACATTTCCTTGGCGCAGGCCTCGGCGAGATCCTGGGCGGTCATGGTCTGACTGTCCTTCATGGCTCACTTCCCCCGGAAGCTGGCGGGACGTTTCTCGAGAAAGGCGGTCACCCCCTCGGCGTAGTCGTCGGAGCGGCCCGCCTCGCGCTGGCAGTCTCGCTCGCGGTCGAGATGCGTGTCGAGATCGTTCGTCGCGGCCTCGTGGATCAGCCGCTTGGTCAGCCCCAGCCCCAGCGTCGGCCCGGCGGCGAGCTTTGCGGCCAGCGCTTCGGCTTCGGGGATCAGCGCCTCGTCAGCCAGTGCCTTCCAGATCAGCCCCCAGTCGGCGGCGGTCTCGGCCATCAGCGGCTCGGCGGTCATGGTCAGCGCCTTGGCGCGCGGCTCGCCGAGGATGCGGGTCAGCGACCAGCTGCCGCCCGCATCGGGGATCAGGCCGATTTTCGAGAAGGCCTGGATGAACTTCGCCGACTTCGCCGCTAGGACGATGTCGCAGGCAAAGGCGATGTTGGCCCCGGCGCCCGCCGCCACGCCGTTCACGGCGCAGATCACCGGCTTTTCCAGTGAGCGGATCAGGCGGAGCGTGGGATTGTAGAAGGTCTCGATCGTGTGGCCGAGGTCGGGCTTCGGCCCGCCCTTTCGCGGATCGCGGTCGCCGAGGTCCTGCCCGGCGCAGAAGCCGCGCCCGGCACCGGTCAGCAGCACGGCGCGAATCGAGTCGTCATCGTGCGCACGCTGGATTTGAGCGCGCAGGGCAAGATGCATCTCCTCGTTGAAGGAGTTCAGCTTTACCGGACGGTTGAGCGTCAGCTTCAGAACGCCGGAATCCAGCTCCGCCAATACGGTTTGCGATGTCGTCATGTAATCCTCCCAGCCCCCCTCCACGGGGCCTGTGACATTTACCGTTGCATAAACCGACCGGACGGTCAATGATACTGGTTAAGCTTTGGGAGGAGCCATGACAGACCTGTTCACCCGCCATAAACCGCTGCTGGAAAGTGCCCTGAAGGCGCTGGAAACGCGCGAATTCTGGACTCCGTTCCCCGAGGTCCCGAGCGGGAAGATCTATGGCGAGACCGCGAAGGAAGAAGGCGAATCGTCCTATGCTGCCCTGCTTGGCAGCGCCTTCGATCTACCCGGCCACCCCGAGGAGGGGCGCGTTGGCTCCGAGGTCTCGCCCTGGGGGGCCGAGCTTGGCATCACCTATCCCGCTGCGGCGCCCGAAACGCTGGTCGCCGCCTCCGAGCAGGCCGCGCCCGCCTTTGCCGATTCTTCGGTCGAGGTCCGGACCGGCGCGCTGCTCGAGGCGCTGGTGCGGCTCAACAAGATGAGCTTCCTGCTCGGCCACGCCACCATGCACACCACCGGCCAGGCCTTTGCCATGGCCTTTCAGGCAGGCGGTCCGCACGCGCAGGATCGCGGTCTGGAAGCGCTTGCCATGGCCTATTCCGAGCTGACCCGCAGCGCCCGTGATGCGGTTTGGGAAAAGCCGCAGGGCAAGCACGCGCCGCTGGTGATCGAGAAGCACTGGGAACTGGTGCCGCGCGGCATCGCGCTGACCGTGGGCTGCAACACCTTCCCGACCTGGAATGGCTATCCGGGGATCTTTGCCAGCCTCGCCACTGGCAACCCGGTGATCGTCAAGCCGCACCCGCGCGCCATCCTGCCGCTGGCGCTGACCGTGCGGGTGCTGCGCGAGGTGTTCGTCGAAGCTGGCCTGCCGCAGGACGCGGTGCTGCTCGCCGTCGATACGCCGGATGCCCAGATCACCAAGGAGCTTGCGGCACATGAGAAGGTGGCACTGATCGACTACACCGGTTCCACAGCGTTTGCCGACTGGATCCGTGCCAACAGCCGCGCGCAGGTCTTCACCGAGGAGGCCGGGGTGAACTCTGTCACCATCACCGGCACCGACGACTTCGCCGGCATGTGCGCCAACCTCGCCTTCTCGCTGTCGCTCTACTCGGGGCAGATGTGCACCTCGCCGCAGAACCTCTACATCCCGCGCGGCGGGATCGACACGGATGAAGGCGAAAAGACCTTCGATGCGGTGGCCGAGGGGATCAAGCAGGCGATCGACGCGCTGCTCTCGGATCCGGCGCGCGCCGCCGGGGTCTGCGGCACCATCGTCAATCCCGCTACGCTTGAACGTATCGCTTCCGCGCGTGGCGCGGGCCGGGTGATCCGCGACAGCGCCGAGACCGGCCACGGACGCAGTGCCACGCCGCTCATGGTGGTGGTCGAGGGTGCCGACGGCCCGCAAAACGACGAATGCTTCGGCCCGGTCTCGTTCCTCGTGCCCTGTGACAGTGCCGAGGACGCCATCGCCCGCGCCGCCTGCGTCGCCCGCAGCAAGGGCGCAATCACCGCCGCGCTCTACGCGACCGACGAGGCACTCATCAGACGTGCCGCCAAGGCCTTTGCGCAGGCGGGGGTGAACCTTTCGGTGAATCTCACCGGCAATATCTACGTGAACCAGTCGGCGGCCTTCTCCGACTTCCACGTCACCGGGGCGAACCCGGCGGGCAATGCCAGCCTGACCGACGCCGCCTTCGTCGCGCCCCGCTTCCGGCGCGTGATGATCCGCTGGCCAAAAGCGGCCTGACGGCGCCCGGCACCCGATACAAGACGGACACCAATCTGGGAGGAGTTACCATGATGTCCAAGACCACCACCGCGCTTGCCACCCTGGCCGCGCTCGGCGCCCTGACCGGCGCCGCGCAGGCCGAGATCCGCCTCGGCGTCAGCGTTTCGGCCACCGGCCCGGCGGCCTTCCTCGGCGACCCCGAGGCCAAGACCATCGAGATGCTGGTCGAGCAGCTGAACGAAGAGGGCGGCATCAACGGCGAGGAGATCGCGCTGACGCTCTACGACGACGGCGGCGATCCCAACAAGGCGCGCACCTTCGCCACCCGCCTCGTCGAGGATGACGAGGTCGTGGCGATCCTCGGCGGCTCGACCACGGGCACCACCATGTCGATCCTGTCGGTGGCAGAGGACGAGGGCATTCCCTTCATCTCGCTGGCCGGCGCGATCTCGATCATTGACCCGGTGCGCGAGTTCGTCTTCAAGACCCCGCACACCGACCGCATGGCCTGCGAGAAGATCTTCACCGACATGCAGGCGCAGGGCATCACCAAGATCGGCATGATCTCGGGTACCGACGGGTTTGGCGCCTCGATGCAGGCGCAGTGCAAGGAGGTCGCGGGCGATCACGGCATCGAGATCCTCGCCGACGAGACCTACGGCCCGCAGGACGCCGACATGACCCCGCAGCTGACCCGCATCCGCAACACCGACGGTGTGCAGGCGGTGCTGAACCCGGGCTTCGGCCAGGGCCCGGCGATCGTCACCCGCAACGTCGCGCAGCTCGGCTTCGAGATCCCGCTCTACCAGAGCCACGGGGTCGCCTCGGACGCCTTCATCGATCTCGCCGGGGCCGAGGCCGCCGAGGGGCTGCGCCTGCCGGGCACTGCCCTTTTGATCGCCGACAAGCTGGCCGAGGACGACGCACAATACGAGGTGGTGACCTCCTACACCGAGGCCTACAAGGCCAAGTACGATCAGGACGTCTCGACCTTCGGCGGCTACGCGCATGACGCCTTCGCGCTGATCGTCGACGCCATCACCCGCGCCGGTGACAGCGAGGATCCGCAGGCGATCCGCGACGCACTGGAAGAGACCAGCGGCCTGGTCGGCACCACCGGCACCTACAGCTTCTCGCCCGAGGATCACCTCGGCCTCGATCTCAGCGCCTTCCGGATGCTGGAGATCAAGGACGGCGACTGGCTGCCCGTCGAGTAACCCCCTCCGGCTCCGGGCCCCGTGCCCGGAGCCGCATCCCCAAACCGCTAAGCTCTGGGAGCCCCAATGGACGCCCTGCTGCAATTCCTGTTCTCCGGTCTGACCGTGGGCGCCGTCTACGCGCTCGTGGCGCTGGGATTCACCATCATCTACAACGCCTCCGACGTGGTGAACTTCGCCCAGGGCGAATTCGTCATGCTGGGCGGGATGATCACCGTCTTCACCTATCAGGCCGGGCTGCCGCTGCCGCTCGCCGCCGTTGTCGCGATCCTCGTGACATCGGCCATCGGCGTGGCGCTGAACAAGCTGGCCATCGAGCCGGCGCGCGGCGCGCCCGTGGTCTCGCTGATCATCATCACCATCGGCGCCTCGATCGTGATCCGCGGCGCGACGCAGCTGATCTTCGACAAGCAGCTGCACCGCTTCCCGTCCTTCTCGGGCGACGATCCGATCCACGTGCTGGGCGCGACGATCCTGCCGCAGAGCCTGTGGGTGATCGGCGGCGCGCTGGCGGTCTTCGTGGGCCTCTGGATCTTCTTCACCCGCACCCTGACCGGCAAGGCGGTGCTTGCCACGGCCAACAACCGCGTCGCGGCGCAGCTGGTCGGGATCAATACCGGCTGGGTTATGACCCTGTCGTTCGGGCTTTCGGCGGCCATCGGCGCCTTCGCCGGCGTGCTGGTCACCCCGATCACGCTGGTCGGCTATGACGTCGGCGTCGCGCTGGCGCTGAAGGGCTTTGCCGCCGCCATGCTCGGCGGCATGGGCAACCCCAAGGGCGCGCTGGTGGGCGGGCTGCTGCTTGGCTGCTTCGAGGCGCTGACCGCGGGCTATCTCAGCTCGCAATACAAGGAGGCGGTGGCCTTCATCGTCATCCTCGCCGTGCTCTTCGTCATGCCGCAGGGCCTCTTCGGCAGCAAATCGACGGAGCGCGTGTGATGACCGGACGCAACAAATGGATTTCGCTCGGCGTGCTGGCGCTGCTCATCGCGCTGCTGCCGCTGTTCTTCCCCTCGGGCTACTACTACCGCGTCGGCGCGCTGATCTTCGTCAACGCGCTGTCGGTGGTCGGACTGGTGATCCTGATCGGCTATGCCGGGCAGATCAGCCTCGGGCACGCGGGCTTTGCCGGGATCGGCGCCTATGCCTGCGCGCTGGCGCCCGAGCACCTCGGGCTGCACCCGGCGCTGGCGGTGCTGCTCGGCGCCGTGGTCTCGGGCGTCATGGCGGCGCTGATCGGCAAGCCGATCCTGCGGCTCAAGGGCTACTACCTTGCAGTGGCGACTCTGGGCTTCGGCATCCTCGTGTCGATGGTGCTGACCAACGAGCGCGCGCTGACTGGGGGGCCCGACGGGATGAACGTCGCCGACCTCGGCCTGCGCGGGTTGCTGCGCGACATGGGCTGGCGGCTTTCGGGCGGCGAGTTCTGGTACATGATCTGCGGCGTGGTGCTGCTGGTCGGGGCCTGGCTGGCGCTCAACCTCTTCGACAGCCCTTCGGGGCGCGCCATGCGGGCGCTGCACGGCTCGGAAGTCGCGGCCTCCACCGTCGGCGTCGACGTGCCGCGCCAGAAGCTGCGCGCCTTCGTGATCTCGGCGGTCTACGCCTCGGTCGCGGGCTCGCTGCTGGCCTTGCAGAACGGCTATATCACGCCGGATGTGGCGGGCTTCATGCATTCGGTCGAGATGGTCACCATGGCGGTGCTTGGCGGTGTCGGTTCGGTGCTGGGCGCGACCTTCGGCGCGGCAATCCTGACGCTGCTGCCGCAGGTGCTGACGGTCTTCGCCGAATACGAGCAGCTGGTGCTGGGTCTCGTGATGGTGCTGGTGATGATCTTCCTGCCGCAGGGGCTCTTGCCCTCGATCGCGCGGCGCCTGAAGGGGAGGGACGAATGAGCCTTCTGGACGTACAGGGCCTCGGCATCAGCTTCGGCGGGCTGAAGGCGGTCAACGACGTGAGCTTCAAGGTCTCGCCGGGCGAGATCGTCTCGGTCATCGGGCCGAATGGCGCCGGCAAGACCACGCTCTTCAACATGATCTCGGGCGTCTACCAACCCGGGCGCGGCTCGGTCTCGCTGAGCGGCACCGAGGTGACGGGGGTGGCCCCCAACCGGCTGGCCGAGATGGGTCTGTCGCGCACCTTCCAGAACCTGCAGATCTTTCAGGAGATGACGGTGCTCGACAACGTGCTGGCGGGCTATCATCTCTCAGAGCGCGGCTCGGTCTGGGCCGACCTGCTGTCGCTGCCGGGGATGCGCCGCCGGGCTGCGGAGGCTCGAGAAGGGGCGCGCAGGCTGCTGGAGCGCGTGCGGCTCGACAAGGCCGCCGAGCAGGTGGCGGGCAACCTCAGCTACGGCGCGCTGAAGCGGCTGGAAATCGCCCGCGCGCTGGCGCTGAACCCCAAGATCCTGCTGCTGGATGAGCCGGCGGCAGGCTGCAACGCCGTCGAGACCGAGGAGATCGACCACCTGATCGCCGAGCTTGCCGCCTCGGGCATCGCCATCCTGCTGGTCGAGCACGACATGAAGCTGGTGATGCGGATCTCGAACCACATCGTCGTGCTGGACCATGGCGAGAAGATTGCCGAGGGCGATCCTGCCACCGTCTCGCGCGACCCGGCGGTGATCGCCGCCTATCTCGGCACCGAAGAGGAGGAGCCTGCCCATGCTGACGGTTGAGGGGCTGCGCTCGCGCTACGGGCGCATCGAGGTGCTGCACGGGCTCGACCTCGAGGTCAGCTCGGGCGAGATCGTGACCGTTGTGGGCGCCAATGGCGCCGGCAAGACGACGCTGCTGAAGTGCCTTTCGGGCACCCAGCCGGTGAGCGACGGCAGCATCGTCTTCCGCGGCGAGAGCTTCGCCACCGTGCCCGCCCACAAGCGGCTGAAGCGGGGGCTGGCGCAATCGCCCGAGGGGCGGCAGATCTTCACCAATCTCACGGTCGAGGAGAACCTGCGCCTCGGAGCCTTCCTGTTCACCGATGAACGGGTGGATCGCGACATGGCCGACGCCTTCGCCATGTTCCCGATCCTCAAGGAAAAGCGCAATCTCGCGGCGGGCGGGCTCTCGGGCGGGCAGCAGCAGATGCTGGCCATCGCCCGCGCGCTGATGGGCCGGCCGCATTGCCTGCTGCTCGACGAGCCCTCGATGGGTCTGGCGCCGCTGCTGGTGGCGCAGATCTTCGAGGTGGTGAAATCGCTCAAGGAGCGCGACGTGACGGTGCTGCTGGTCGAGCAGAACGCCTATGGTGCGCTCAAGATCGCCGACCGCGGCTACGTGATGGAAACCGGGCGGATCACCATGACCGGTGCCGCGCCCGATCTCATCGCCGACCCGCGCATCCGTGAAGCCTATCTGGGACTCTGAACCATGACACTCCTGACTGTCCGCCGCGACGGCGAGATCGCCGTCGTCACCCTCGACAACCCGCCGGTGAACGCGATCTCCGAGGCTGTCCGAAAGGAGCTCTTCGAGATGGTGGGGCAGATCGACGCCGACCCCGGGCTGCGGGCCGCGGTGCTGATCTGCGCCGGGCGGACCTTCCTCGCCGGGGCGGACGTGCGCGAGTTCGGCAAGCCGCCGGTCGAGCCGCACTTGCCCGACGTGGTGGACCGGATCGAGGCGGCGGAAAAGCCATGGGTCGCGGCGATCCATGGCGCGGCGCTCGGTGGTGGCTTCGAGATCGCCATGGGATGCCGCTTCCGCGTCGCGGTGGAGAGCGCCCGGGTCGGCCTGCCGGAAGTCACGCTTGGCGTCATCCCCGGCGCCTCCGGCACGGTGCGCACGCCGCGGCTTGCGGGTGTCGAGGCAGCGGTCGAGCTGGTGACCAGCGGCCGGCCCCTCTCCGCCGCCAAGGCGCAGAAGGCGGGACTCTTGGATGCCGTGGTCAGCGGCGATCTCGAGAGCGGTGCCGTTGCCTTTGCCCGCAAGGCGCTGGGGGCGGATCTGCCGATGCCGGTGTCAAAACGCCCGCTGGAGCAGATGCCCGAAGAGTTCTGGCAGGGGGCCCGCAAGACCGCCTCCAAGGCCGGACATCAAGCCCCGCTGCGCGCGCTGGACAGCATCTGCTTTGCCACAGAGCACGGTTTCTCCGAGGCCATGGCGCATGAGCGCGAGACCTTCCTGGACCTGCGCGGCTCGGACGAGGCCGCGGCGTTGCGCCATGTGTTCTTCGCCGAGCGCGCCGCGCCGAAACCGGCGGCGCTCAAGGGCATCGAGCCGCGTCCCTTCAAGAGCGTCGGCGTCATTGGCGGCGGCACCATGGGCGCGGGCATCGCCGGTGCCTGCCGCGAGGCCGGCATGGAGATCATCCTCATCGAGCGCGATGCCGAGGCGGTGGCGCGGGGTCTCGACAACGTCGGCAAGATCTTCGACGGCGCGGTCAAGCGTGGCAAGATCTCCGAAGAGGGCCGCGCCGAGCGCATGGCAGGCGTGCGCGGCAGCAGCGACTATGCCGAATTGGCGCAGGTCGACCTGGTGATCGAGGCGGTGTTCGAGGAGATCGGCGTGAAGCGCGCGGTCTTCGCCGAACTGGGCCGCGTCTGCCGGAGTGATGCGTTGCTGGCGACCAATACGTCGTACCTCGATCCACGTGCCATCGCCGAGGGTCTGCCGAACCCCGAGCGTTTCATCGGGCTGCACTTCTTCAGCCCTGCACATATCATGAAGCTGCTCGAGATCGTGCCGACACCGGACACTGCGCCGGACGTGCTGGCCACTGGCTTCGCGCTCGGGCGCGCGTTGAACAAGATGCCGGTGCAGGCGGGCATCTGCGAGGGCTTCATCGGCAACCGCATCCTCAAGCGCTACCGCGCCGAGGCCGAGGGGCTGGTCTTGCAGGGCGTGGCGATCTCCGAGATCGACGCGGCGATGCGTGACTACGGTTTCCGCATGGGGCCCTTCGAGGCGCAGGATCTGGGCGGTCTGGACATTGCCTTCCTGCAGCGCGAAGGCGCGCGGGCGGCGGGGCGGGAGGTGGCCGAGACGCTGGGTGACGTCCTCGTGCGGGCCGGGCGCAAGGGTCAGAAGACGGCAGGCGGCTGGTACGACTACGCCGAGGGTGATCGGACACCGCAGCCCTCCGCCGCGGTTTCGGAGTTGCTCGGCGAGCGCATCTCCGGATCGCTCGACCTCCCGCGTAGCGAGATCGCCGAGCGGCTTGTCGGCGCAATGGCGGCGGAAGGCCAGGCGATCCTCGACGAGGGCATCGCGCAGGCGCCGCAGGACATCGACCTCGTGGAGGTCCACGGGTACGGATTTCCACGTTGGAAAGGTGGACCGATGTTCGCGGTCGCTGCGTCGTAGCACAGGCTCCGCAATGGTGCCTCCTTGGAGGGAGGCTCCTTCGCGGCTTGAGGGGTGAGGTGAGCGCGTGAGCCACCCCAAGCGGTCCAAGTTGCACCATTCGAGGTTGCGCTGAGGGAGGTCGCTACCGATGGGCAAATGGGCGCTCGCGCGACAGGTCCCGCTATCTCGGTTTTATCATGTCCTCTTTGAGGGAACCCGTCCTGCCCCCTGCTGAACCTCCCATCTTGGATTGGTGCGCCGGGGCAAGTGAAGCCGGAGGTTCAAGGCAGGACATCGCGCCTAGGGCGCGAAAGTACGGACCCCGCTCTCGGCAAGACACGCCGCAAGCGCGGGGTCCGGAGCCCGGTCGCTGACCAGCGTATCCATCTCTTCAAATTGCGCCACGACGTCCAGCTGCGTGAGCCCGAACTTGCTCGCGTCGATGAGGAAACGGCAGGCTGCCGACTGCCGCATCATCGCGCGTTTGACGGCGGCAAAACCTTCGACGGCCTCGGTCACCCCAGCCTCGCTGAGGCCCGCCGCGCCGAGGAAACAGGCGTCCACCTGGTAGCGGGCAAGGTAGTCACAGGTGTCGATGCCGACGACGGCGGCTTCCTGCGGCAGGTAGTTTCCCGGCGCAAGGATCACGCGCGCGCTGGCGCTCTGGCCGAGGATCATGCCGATCTGCAGGCTGTTGGTGATCGCGGTGACGCGGGTCTCTGCAAAGGCAAGCAGCCGGGCGAAGACCATGGTCGTCGAGCCCGCGTCGATCATGACCGTGTCGCCGTCGCGCACCAGCGACGCGGCGAGACCGGCCAGGCGTTCGCGCTCCACGACACGTTCCTGTCGGCGTTCGTCCAGATCGCGATGCGCGCCGGGATGGGTGGCAGAGGCTCCGCCATGGGCGCGCTCCAGCAAGCCCTGGCGTTCCAGATCGCCCATGTCACGGCGCACGGTTTCGGTGGTCACGCCGAACAGCGTCGCGAGCTCGGCAACCCGGACATGGGGCCGGAGCTTGAGCTGGAGCAGGATCTGCTCGTGCCGCTCGCGCTTCTTCATGCGATGTTGTGTGCTCGGCTGCTCCACCCCTGATCGCGCTCCGCCTGTTGTATCCGGAAGTTTGAATATCGCAGATAAATACGACAGATTTATTGCACTTCCAACATAAAGGTGATGTGATCCCGCTGGACTGGCCGGAGGACACAGGGGCCAGACGCACATAATGCCCTTTGGGAGGAGGACATCACCATGCTTAGGCACACCACGAGTCTGCTCGTGTCGCTGGCCCTGTCGGCCGGTGCGGCATTTGCTCAGGAAGAAACCGCGGCGCTCGACAGCCAGTACACCGACTCCGACGGTGACCTGGTCGCCGACGCGCCCGCGGATGCGGGCGATCTGAAGGATCCCGGCACCCTGGTCTTTGCCTATACGCCGGTCGAGGATCCGGCCATCTACGAGGACATCTGGGAGCCGTTCATCGCCCATCTCGAAGAGGTCACCGGCAAGGACGTGCAATTCTTCGCGGTGCAGTCCAACTCGGCCGAGGTCGAGGCGATGCGTTCGGGTCGCCTGCACATTGCCGGCTTCTCGACCGGGCCGACGCCTTTCGCGGTGAACCTTGCTGGGGCGGTGCCCTTCGCCATCATGGGAGCCGACGACGGGCAGTTCGGCTACAAGCTGCAGATCTACACTCAGGCCGACAGCGACATCAAGGAGGTGCCCGATCTTGCCGGCAAGCGCATCGCGCATACCTCGCCGACCTCGAATTCGGGCAATCTGGCGCCGCGCGCGCTGTTCCCCGACCTGGGCGTGGTGCCCGACACGGATTACGAGGTGGTCTATTCGGGCAGCCATGACCAATCAATGCTTGGGGTTGTCGCTGGCGACTACGACGCCGCGCCCGTCGCCTCGGAAGTGGTCGATCGCATGGCCGAGCGCGGGCTCTACGATCCCGCCGAGGTGCGCATCGTCTGGGAGAGCGATCCCTTCCCGACGACCTCCTATGCCTATGCCCATGATCTGACGCCCGAGCTGAAGGAGAAGATCGAGCAGGCCTTCTTCAGCTTCGACTTTGCCGGCACCGCGCTTGGCGAGGAGTTCAGCGGGGTCAGCAAGTTCATTCCGATCACCTACAAGGATCAGTGGAAGGTCATCCGCCAGATCCAAAAGGCGAACGGCGTCGAGTACACACCGGCCGGCCTTGCTGCAGAGTGACCTTACAAGACCGGAGCCGGGGTCTCGTGCCCGGCTCCGGCATGGAGTCTCCACATGTTGAAGATCACCGACCTGGTCAAAAGCTACGGCAGCGGCGCACCGGTGCTGAAGAACCTCGACCTGACCATCGAGGGGGAAAGCGTGGTGTCGATCATCGGCTCCTCGGGGGCCGGGAAATCCACCCTGCTGCGCTGCATCAACCGCCTGGTCGAGCCGACCTCGGGCAGCATCGTGCTGAACGGCACCGAGCTCACCAACCTAAGGGGCCGCCAGCTGCGCGCCGCGCGGCGCAAGATCGGCATGGTCTTCCAGGGGTTCAACCTCGTCGACCGGCTGACCGTGATGGAGAACGTGCAGTCCGGGCGGCTGGGATACATCTCGACCTGGGCCGCGATCATGCGACGCTACCCCAAGGAAGACATCCGCCGCGCCTACGAGCTGATGGAGCGCGTCGGCATCGCGCAATACGCCAACACCCGCGCCGACCAGCTGTCGGGCGGCGAGCGCCAGAGGGTCGGCGTGGTCCGGGCGCTGATGCAGGACCCAGAGATTCTGCTCGCCGACGAGCCCACCGCCTCGCTCGATCCCAAGACTTCCGAGCAGATCATGGGGCTGCTGCGCGATCTCGCCGGTGAGCTGAAGCTGCCGGTGCTCATCAATATCCACAACGTGACCGAGGCCAAGAAATACACCGACCGCATCGTCGGCATGCGCTTCGGACGGATCATCTTCGACGACCTGCCTGGCGCTCTCGACGAGGAGGCGATGGAACGGATCTATTCCGGCAGCCCCCATGCCGACCGCGGTGGCGACCTGCGGGAGGCGTCATGAGCCAGCACCCCGACACCTGGCGCAAGCCGCCCGTCATCGCCAACCCGCTGCTTCGCTGGGCCGTGTATCTTGGTGCTCTGGCCTATTTCGGCTGGGTCGCAGCGACCATGCCGATTGACTGGGCGCGGGTCGCGCAGGGGATCGAGCGGGCCGGGCGCATCTTCGGCGGGGCCTTTCCTCCGAGCTTCGAGCGCAGCGGCCTGCTGATAGACGGCTTCCTGGAGAGCCTGAAGATCGCCATCCTCGCCACCGTCGGCGGCGTCGCCCTGTCGATCCCCATCGCCTTCATGGCCGCGCGCAATGTCGCGCCGCTGCCAATCTTTTACCTCGGCCGGGCGATCATCATCATCGCCCGCAGCTTCCATCCGGTCATCGTCGCGATCATCTTCGTCAAGGCGGTCGGCTTCGGACCCTTCGCCGGCGTGCTGACGCTGGTGGTCTATTCCATCGGCTTCGTCGCCAAGATGCTGGCCGAACGGATCGAGGAGATCGACTTCGGCCAGGTGGAGGCGATGCGCGCCGCCGGAGCGCCCTACCTCTCGACGCTGGTCTACGCGATCTTTCCCCAGATCATGCCCCGGCAAATCGGGCTGACCATCTATCAACTCGACTCCAACCTGCGGGCCTCGGCGGTGGTCGGCATCGTCGGCGCGGGCGGCATCGGCGCGACGCTGGCCAATGCCTTCGGGCGCTACGACTATGATTTCGCGCTCGCCATCACCATCGTCATCGTCGGCGTGATCCTCGTCTCCGAGGCGATCAGCGGCCAGATCAGGAAGCGCATCGCATGAGCAGCATCTCCGAGCAGTTCGGGCGCGAGGACTGGTCGCGCCATACGCCGAAGGAGAAGGCCCGGCGCTTCGGTGTCTTCGCGGTCTGCGCCCTGGCGGTCTTCTGGGCGCTTGGCTCGATCGAGATCATCTGGGCCTGGGTCTGGGATTCACCGAGCCAGATGGCCGACCTCTTCGGGCGCATGTATCCGCCCGACGCCAGCAATCTCGGCAGCATCCTTCGCGTGCTGTGGGAGACCGTGAACATTGCCACCTTCGCCACCGCGCTGGCGGTGATCGTCTCGCTGCCGGTTGCCTATATCGCGGCACAGAACACCACGCCCAACCGTGGCACGCTCTGGCTCGGGAGGCTGATCCTCGTCAGCTCGCGGTCAGTCAACACGATCATCTGGGCGCTGCTCTTCGTGGCGATCTTCGGCCCCGGCATCGTCGCCGGCGTCGTGGCGATCATGTTCAGGTCCATCGGTTTCATCGGCAAGCTGCTGGGCGAGGCGATCGAAGAAATCGACACCCGTCCGGTCGAGGCGCTGGAAGCGACGGGCGCCTCGCGCTTCAAGGTCATCGCCTATGCCATCGTGCCGCAGGTCATGCCGACTTTCTGGGCCGTGGCGATCCTGCGCTGGGACATCAACCTGCGCGAGTCGACGGTGCTGGGACTTGTCGGTGCGGGCGGCATCGGGATCATCCTGCAAGGCGCCATCGACACGTTCAACTGGCCCGAGGCCGCGACCGTCCTGCTCGCCATCCTGGCGCTCGTCGTTTTGGGCGAGATCGTCTCGGCCTTCCTGCGTCGCCGCATCCTGTGAGCGGGGCGCGCGACAGGGCGGCGGCGACCGCCTTCGAGGCCTATCTCGGCGTGCGGTCCCGCCTTCCGGCGGCGGAATTCGAGGCAGGTTGGCAATCGGCGGAGAGCCTGGCCGAGATCGCCGGGCCCTTCGATCTCGTTCTGCTCGATGCATACGGGGTGCTGAACGTGGGTGAATCCCCGATCCCGGGCGCGGCGGAGGCCATCGCTGCGCTCCGGGCGGCGGGCAAGGCGGTGGCTGTGGTGTCCAATTCGGCCGCCTATCCCAAGCGGGTGATGATGCAGCGCTACGCGCGGCTCGGCTTTGACTTCGCGCCCGAAGAGGTGGTGACCAGCCGCGAAGCGCTCCTGGCGCATCTGGCGCGCGCGCCGCGCCTGCGATGGGGGGCGATGCTGAGCCCGGATAATGGCATGGAGGAATTCGAAAATATCGACCTGATCTTCCTCGGTGACGATCCCGCGGCCTACGCGGAGGCACAGGGTTTCCTGCTGATCGGCACGGATGGATGGACCGAGACGCGCCAGAGCATGCTGGAGGCCGCGCTGCGCGCGCATCCGCGCCCGGTCGTGGTCGGGAATCCCGACATCGTCGCCCCGCGCGAGACCGGCCTGTCGCTCGAGCCCGGGCATTTCGCACATCGCCTCGCCGATGCGGTCGGGATTGCGCCGGTCTTTCTCGGCAAGCCTTTCGCGGAGATATACACGCTCGCCCTAAGTCAAATCGCGCCGCAGATTGCGCCCGGGCGAGTGCTGATGGTCGGGGACACCCTGCACACCGACATTCTCGGCGGTCGCCAGATGGGTTTTGCGACGTCGCTGGTCACAGGGCACGGTGCGCTCCTCGGGCTCGACCCGGCAGAGGCGATCCGGCGGTCGGGCATCGTTCCGGATTTCGTCATCGCAAGCATCGGGGCCGCGAGGTGCCGTGCCTGAGCTCAGGGCCCTCGCGCACGTCGCGCCCGCTTCCACCAAAAGCATTCAGAACGGAAAGGTGCCGGTCAGCAAAACTGCCACTGAGTTCGGCATCCTTTCCCGCCATCCGCGCAGGGTCTTCGGGTGCCGCGGAGGACGCAGCTCGTGACCAAACCGCATGACCTGCGCCAAGGGTCAGTCCGGCGCTTCGACGAGAATCTTGACGTGCGATTTCTCGGCGACGAGTGCCTCGAACCCTTCGGCGACGATGGCGTCTATGGAGATACGCTTTGTCACCAGCTTGTCGGCGCTGAAATAGCCCTGTGTCATCAGCTCCATCACCGCGGGATAGACGTTGCGATAGGCGATGGTGCCCTGCAGTTGGCGCTCCTTTAGCACCGCCGTGTTGGGATGGAACGACGCCTCGCCCTCCCAGATCGACACGATCAGCGTCTGTCCCTCGTGTCGTGTGGCATCGATACATTGCGGCAGCACCTGCGGCACGCCGGTGACCTCAAAGGCGACGTGCACGCCGCCGGTGGCCGCGCGGATCGCCGCGACCGCGTCTTCGGACATCGGGTCGATCGCACTGGTCGCGCCAAGCTCCAGCGCCTTCTGCCGACGCACCTCGGAGGGTTCCACCACGTGAATCTGCGCGGCCCCGGCAACGCGCAGCGCCTCGACCACCAGCAGGCCGATCGGTCCGGCGCCAAAGACCGCTGCCATGTCACCCGCCTTGATCTTCGACAGCCGCACCGCGTGCAGCGCCACGGCGGCGGGCTCAACCAGCGCGCCCTGCTCCATCGACAGCGCGTCGGGCATCTTGTGCACCATGCGCGCGGGGACAACCGAATGGGCGGCGAACCCGCCATGCCCACCGGAGAGGCCGACGAAGCCCAACTGGTCGCACAGATTGTACTTCCCCTCTAGGCACGCCGGGCAACTACCACAGGCAAAGATCGGCTCGATGGCGACACGATCACCCGGAGCCAGCCCGGTCACGCCATCGCCCAGTTCGGTCACCACGCCGCAAAACTCATGGCCCATGGTGATCGGCGCCTGATCGTGGCTGAGCGGATGGTCCTCACCCACCGGTACGAAGATCGGGCCGGCGAGGTACTCGTGCAGGTCACTGCCGCAGATGCCGGTCCAGGCGACCTTGACCTTCACCTCGCCGGGGCCCGGGGCGGGCTCAGCCACATCCTCGACGCGGATATCCTTCACGCCGTACCAACGTGCTGCTTTCATGTGTCTTTCTCCAAGTCTTGAAAAGAGTATGCGCCCGGCCCGGGAGGGAGCCGGGCGCGAAATGCATCACGCCAGGTGATGCACTTCCTGCAGGCCGTAGACGGGGGTGTCCAAGCCCTCCATCCGGGCCTTCAGCTGCAGCGCGAGATAGAGAGAGTAGTGACGCGACTGGTGCAGGTTGCCGCCGTGGAACCAAAGGTTCTGCTGTTGCGTCGGCTTCCACATGTTGCGCTGCTCGCCCTCCCAGGGGCCGGGATCCTTGGTGGTGTCGGACCCAAGGCCCCAGACTTTGCCCACTTTGTCGGCGACCTCCTGGCTGATGAGGTCCGCCGCCCAGCCGTTCATCGAGCCGTACCCGGTGGCCATGACCACCAGATCGGCATCAAGCCGCGTGCCATCCGACAGCACAACCGCGGTCTCGTCGAAGTGGTCGACCTGGCCCTTCACCAGCTTCACCTCACCGTCGATGATCAACTGGCTGGCACCGACGTCGATGTAGTAACCCGAGCCGCGACGCAGGTACTTCATGAACAGCCCCGAGCCGTCGTCGCCCCAGTCGAGATCGAAGCCGGCCTTCTCCAGCCCGGCGTAGAACTCGGCGTCCCGTTCGCGCATCTGGTCGTAGAGCGGGATCTGGAACTCGTGCATGATCTTGTAGGGCAGCGAGGCGAAGATCATGTCGGCCTTTTCGGTGGTCACGCCGTTCGCCAGTGCCTCCTCTGAGTAGAGCGCGCCGAGCCCGATCTCCATTAGCGTGTCCGAGCGCACGATATGCGTCGACGAACGCTGAACCATCGTCACATCGGCATCCGCTTCCCAGAGCGCCGCGCAGATGTCATGGGCGGAGTTGTTCGAGCCCACCACGACCACCTTCTTGCCGCTCCAGGCATCCGGACCGTCATGCTGCGAAGAGTGCTGAATCGTACCTTTGAAGCTGTCCATCCCGGGAAACTGTGGCAGGTTCGGCTTGCCCGACATGCCGGTGGCGAGCACCAGTTGCGTCGGCTTCAGCACCACTTTCTCGCCGTCGCGATTGACCTCCACTGTCCAGGTCCCCGAGGCCTCGTCGAAGCTTGCCCTCTCGACCGTGGTGCGGGTCCAGTAGGGGATCTCCATGACCTTGGTGTACATCTCTAGCCAGTCGCCGACCTTGTCCTTGGGGGTGAACACCGGCCAGTTGTCGGGGAACTTGATGTAGGGCAGGTGGTCGTACCAGATCGGATCGTGCAGGCAGAGCGACTTGTACCGGCTGCGCCACTGGTCGCCCGGACGGTCGTGCTTGTCGAGAACGATGGTCGGCACGCCGAGTTGCCGCAGCCGCGCGCCAAGCGCGATGCCGCCCTGACCGCCGCCGACGATCACCGTATAGGGCTGTGTGTCGTAGCCGAGCGAGGCCTCCTCCGCCTCGCGCCGCTCCTTCCAACTGGTGCGGTTCTTCTGCGCGCCATGCTCGGCGCCCATCGGGCGGCGCGTGCCGCGGTTCTCCTCGAAGCCTTTGAGTTCCTGCAGCGCGGTGAGAAACGTCCAGATCCGGTCATCCTTCAATCTCATCAAGCCCCAGCCGCGTCCGGCAGCCGTCTCGAAGGTGATCCACGCGGTGATCACGCCGCCGTCCTCGGAAGGCACCTCGCCCGGCTGAATTTGGAAATTGCCGGGACGGGTCTGCGTGAGCTGCTGGCCGAGCATGTCGGCGACCCCCGCCGGGCCCTCCACCGTCTTGAGGTTCCAGCTGACCGAGATCAGATCGCGCCAGTAGCTGTCGGTAGCAAACAGGGCCGCTGCCGCGGCGACGTCGCCCTCCTCCAGGGCGGCGTTGAGCCGGTCGAGCACCTCCTGCGTGCGGCTCACGGTGGTTGAATCGAGCATCGCGTCTCCTCCTCTGCGCGTTGTTCTGCGAGGAGTATCGCGGGAGGCTGGCGCCGCGTTCTACGGCAGGTTGCCTCGGACTGCGCGAAAACCGGGCGCCGCGCTGCGGCATGTTGCGTGCGCAACGGCGCGCAACAGCTCAGCTTGGCGCCTGGAGACCGGCTTTGCGCAGGCGCCGCAGGACCGTAGAGCGATTGACGCCGAGGCGGCGCGCGGCGCGGGCCATATTCCAGCCGCAGGCTTCCATCACCTGCTCAAGCTGCTCCTCGGCATCCGGAGGTTCGGGCGTGCTGTCGACCGGCGCGGGCAGGTCGGGCAGGTCAATCACCCGCCCGTCACAGAGCGCAATGGCCACGTCGAGCACCTGCTCCAGTTCTCGCAGGTTGCCGGGCCACGAGCGACCGAGCAGCGCCGCACGAGCGGAGGGCGACAGCCGCATGTCCTCGGGCGCGCGCCGATGCAACACGCGGTCGAGCAGCCAGCCGAGATCGCGGCGCTGGCGCAGCGACGGCAGCCGCAGGGTCGCGCCGGCCAGCCGGTGGAACAGCGGGCCGGGCAACGCAAGAGCGGCGGGGTCGGCGCAGGTTGTCACGATCGGGCGCAGGCACGGGCCACCATCCAGAACGGCGGTCAGCGTCGGCGCAGTGCCTCCGGGCAAGTCCTCGATGCGGCGCAGCACGAGGGTGGTGGGGCCGGGCAGCGCTGCGGTGGCCTCTCGCAGTACGTCGGGCGACAGTCCGGCGCAGTCGAGAGACAGGAAGCCATTGGCAGTGCCGACCATGTGGATCGCATGGGCCAGCTTGGTCTTGCCGGTGCCGGTGGCACCGGTGATCAGCAAGGGCACCGAGGTGCGGGCCAGCTTTGCCGCCTGCGCCAGCAGTTGCGCCATCGCCGGGTCTTCTCCGGCAAGCCCCGCGAGAGGGCCGCCGCGGCGGCTGCTGCGCGGTGCGGTGCGCGGCGCCTGCGGCGCGATGGCATGGCCGAAGAGCGCACCGCCGTCACGCATCTCGATGATCCGCTCTTCTGTGGGACGGTCGCGCATCAGGTCGGGCAGATCGTCGACGCTCAGCCCCAGCACCTCGTCGATGCGCCGCCCGATCACCTCGCCGCCGTCTGGGAACAGTCGCCGAGCGGCCCGCGTGTAACCGAGTACGCGACCGCCGCCATCAAGGCGAACGGCAGCCTCGGGATCGACGTCGAGGAATTCCGGGCTGGCCGACAGGCGCAGCACCCAATCGCGGCGACTTTCGGCCATCAGATTCGCCATCTCCACGCGCCGCGCGGCATTGGTCACGAGGCTCATGGCAAGGTTCTGGCTGCGCTTGGGGGTCGGCGAGCGTAGCAAGGAGATGTCAAGCACCGCCGCGAGCCCGCCGAGACTGTCGAAGATCGGCGCGGCGGTGCAGCTGAGCGTGGTGTGGGCATTGCCGAAATGGTCGTCCTGATGGACCGTCACCGGTTCTTGCGTGACGATGCAGGCGCCGACACCACAGGTGCCGGCAAGGCTTTCGGACCAGTTCGAGCCAAGGTAGAGCCCGGCTGCCCGCAGATCGTCGACGAAGAGATCATCGCCGAAGAAATCGACGCAGACGCCCTTGGCATCGGTGAGCAGCAGCACGTAGTTCTGCCCCGCGACCTGCCGGAACAGGCTCTGCAGGCTGGACCGCGCGGCCCCGATCATCCATTCCGCCTGCTTGCGATGGTCGCGAAGTTCGCTCTCGGTCACGATGTAAGCGGGGTCGCGGCGCATGGGATCCATGCCGTAAAGCTCGACGCACCTCCGCCAAGAGGCTGAAACGAACCCGTCCCGCCCGGTCTGAGAGCCTCCCAAGACCTGCTCGATCTCCTCGACATGTTTATGGTCGCGCATCGCTCCCCCTCTCCTCGGTGCCGAGAGTAGCACGGGGCGCGTTGCGGGAGAGGTCAGACTTTCGTTGGCTCGAGCGCCGGGCGGCTTTCTGCCCCGGGAGGGGGAGGACCAAGGTGGGTCAAGAGCCGCTCACCGACGTCCGAACCCCCAGACTGCGCGGTGCATCCAGCCCTCTGGTCGCACCGCTGTGTCCGGCATCAGACCCGGACACCCTCGGCGTTGAACAGATGCAGTGCCTCTTCGGGGAAGGAGACACAGACCGTCGGTCCGGGTTCGAGCCAGACACGGTCATGGGTGAGGACCTTGAACACCTCCCCCGCCAGCGTCAGGTGCAGAATGATACCGTGGCCCGTCGGCTCGACCAGCTCCACCGCAGCTTCGAGGCCGTCGGAGCCCGCGGGCGACAGCACCACGTGCTCGGGCCGGATGCCAAGCGTCGCATCCCCCATGGTCGCGGGCATCGTCTCGGGCAGGGCGACGCTGCGGCCGTCGTGCAGGTGCAGCTGGCGGTCGGCGATATTGCCCTTGAGGAAGTTCATTCCGGGCGAGCCGATGAACCCCGCGACGAAGAGGTTGGCGGGGCGGTCGTAGAGGTCTAGCGGGGTGCCGACCTGCTGGATGTGGCCGCCGTGCATGGCGACGATGCGGTCGGCTAGCGTCATAGCCTCGACCTGGTCGTGGGTGACGTAGATCGAGGTGGCGCCCAGCTCGCGGTGCAGCTTGCGGATCTCGGCGCGCATCTGCTCGCGCAGGCGGGCGTCGAGGTTCGACAGCGGCTCGTCGAACAGGAACGCCTTGGGCTGGCGCACGATTGCCCGGCCCATGGCGACGCGCTGGCGTTGGCCGCCCGAGAGCGCCTTGGGCTTGCGTTCGAGCAGCGCGTCGAGTCCGAGCTTGGACGAGGCGGCGCGAACCTTCTCGGCGATCGTCGGCTTGTCGGTCTTCCGCAGTCGCAGAGAGTAGCTCATGTTGTCGGCGACGCTCATGTGCGGGTAGAGCGCGTAGCTCTGGAACACCATGGCGATGTCGCGGGCCTTGGGGGGCAGGGCGTTCATCACTTTGTCGTCGATACGGATCTCGCCGCCGGTGATCTCCTCGAGCCCGGCGATCATCCGCAGGAGCGTGGACTTGCCGCAGCCGGAGGGGCCGACCAGCACGATGAACTCGCCGTCGCCGATCTCGAGGTTGATGTCGTCGAGCACGCGGATCGTGCCGTAGTTCTTGCTCGCGGAGCGGATTTCCATCGTGGCCATGGGGTTATCCTTTCACGGCGCCGGCGGTCATGCCTTGCACCAGGTAGCGTTGGATGAGCAGGAAGAAGAGGCAGGCGGGGATCAGCGCCAGCACGCCGGCGGCCATCATCTGCCCGTAGTCGACCGAGAACTTCGACACGAAGGTCAGCAGTCCGACGGGGAATGTGGCCTTTTCGCTGCCCGAGATCAGCATCAGCGCAAAGATCATCTCGGACCAGGCGGCGGTGAAGACGAAGCCCAGTGTCGCCGCGACCCCCGGCAGCGCCAGCGGCAGGATGATGTGGCGGAAGGCGGTAAAGCGGTCGGCACCGTCGATCATCGCGGCCTGCTCGAGGTCCGAGGGGATGCCGTCGAAGAAGCCCTGCATCAGGAAGGAGGCGAAGGGCACGTTGAAGGCGGTGTAGACGATGACAAGCCCGGTCAGGCTGTTGGTCAGCCCGAGCGGCGAGAGGATCTTGAAGATCGGCGCCACCAGCATGACCAGCGGGAACATCTGGGTGATCAGCAGCAGAGCTGCCAGCCAGAGCTTGCCGCGGAACTGAAAGCGCGACAGCGCATAGCCCATCAGCGCTGCGAGCACGGTCGAGACGAGCGCGGTGGAGCCCGAGACGATCAGGCTGTTGGCGAAGAAGCGCGGGAACTCGCTGTTGGCCAGCACGAAGCGGAAGTGATCCAGCGTTGTGCGCGAAGGCCACATGCGCACGCCTTCGGAGTAGAGCAGGTCGTTCGGGGTCACCGAGACCTTGAGCAGCCAGTAGAGCGGGAAGAGCGCGAAGGCGATGAAGCACAGGATGGCCGCGCGATGCGCCAGCGTGCCGAAAAGACGGGTCGCGGTCATGTCACTTGTCCCTGTTCGAGAGCTTCTGGCGGAAGACGAGAATGACCATGGAATAGGCCAGAAGAAGCGCCAGCAGCACCAGTGCGACCGCCGAGGCATAGCCGAAGTCGAGCCGCTTGAAGGCCTGGGTGAAGATGTAGCTGGCCACGGTCTGGGTGCGGTCGGCGGGGCCGCCGTTGGTCATCACGATGATCAGGTCGGCGAAGTTGGCGACCCAGACCGTGCGCAGCAGCACGGTGATGGCGATCACCGGTGCAAGGTAAGGCAGGGTGATCGAGAAGAAGCGCTGGATCGGCGAGGCACCGTCGATCGAGGCGGCCTCGTAGAGATCCTTGGGAATCGACTGCAGCGCGGCCAGCAGCGTGATGGCGAAGAACGGAATGCCCCACCATGTTGCGGCAAGGATCGGGCCCCACATGGCGATGCTCGGATCGGCGAGGATGTTCGAGGGCTCGTCCATCAGCCCCAGCGCGAACAGCCAGTGCGGGATCGGCCCGATCACCGGGTTGAAGAGCCAGGCCCAGTTGAGGCCCGCAAGGAAGGTCGGCACGGCCCAGGGCAGGAACACCAGCGATTGCGCCAACCCGCGCCCGGCGAACGGCACGTTGAGCAGCAGTGCGAGGATCAAGCCAAAGGCGAGCTGGAAGAAGACGCTGGCGCCGGTCCACCACAGGGTGTTGCGCAGCGCACGCAGGAAGGCATCGTCCTGGCCGAGCGTCTTGAAGTGCTCGAGGCCGACGAAGCCGCCGGAGAAGGGATTGAGAAGCTGGATGTCCCGGAAAGCGTAGGAGATGCCGAGGATCAGCGGCACCAGCATCACGGCGGTGATCAGGATCAGCACCGGCGCGCAGTAGAGCCAGGGCTCGAGCGTCACGGCGAGGCGCTGGCGCAGCGGACGCCGGTAGGTGGCAGGGATGGGCGTGGCGGTCATCGGTCCTCCGGGGGAAGGGGTGAGCCGGACGCGCACGTCCGGCCCGCGTTTTCAGGTCACTTGGCCCATTACTTTGCGAGATGCTTTTGCTGCGCCTTGGTCAGGTAGGCAGCCCACTCGGAGGCCAGTTCCTGCGGGGTGATCTCACCCAGGAGGGCCTTCTGGCCGGACGCGATCGCCATGGAGTCCTTGAAGTAGGCGAACTCCTCCAGGTAGGTCGGCATGACCGTCGGCACGACGTTCTCGTCGGCCAGCGCGTCAAACCAGCCCTTGAAGGCGGGCGCGGCGTAGAACTCGTCTTCCTCGGCGGACTTCAGCACCGGCAGCGCGCCGATCTTCTTGTTCCAGGCGATGTTGCCCTCGGGGCCCTCGAGCTGGGCGATCAGCTCCCAGGCGAGGTCCTTGTTTTCGGAGGCGGACATCATCGACCAGCCCGCGTAGCCGATCGTCGGGAAGGCCTTGCCGTCCGGGCCCTTGGGCATCGGGATCACGCCGTACTGGTCCTCGGACATACGTTCGGCGATGGCGATGAGCGCGTCGGGGTCCTGATCGAGGAAGGCGCAGGTGCCGGAGTAGAAGCCCGCGACGATCTCGTTGAAGCCCCAGTTCACGCTGTCCTTCGGTGCCAGGCCGTCCTTGTAGAGATCGACGTACCACTCGATGCCCTTGACCCAGCCCTCACTGTCCATGGTCGAGGTGCCGTCCTCGTTGAAGAAGGCGTTGTCGCCCGCCATGGTCGCACCGGCCATCATCCAGCCGTTCAGCCCGCCCGGACCGCCCCGCATGCAGTAGCCCGACTTGCCGGGAAGCGCCGAAATCGCCTCGGAGGCAGCGCGGAATTCCTCGAGCGTGGTGGGCGGTGCCTCGACACCTGCCTCCTTGAGCAGGTCCTTGTTGTAGAACAGCGCCCGCAGGTAGAAGCCGTAGGGCAGCATGTAGGCGGTGTCGTCGATGTCGCGGCCGAGTTCCAGCGCGCGGTCGGTCAGATCCGCGGTGGTGTCCCAGTCGGCGAGATAGGGCTCAAGGCTCTCCAGGAGGCCGTTGTTGGCGTAGAGCGACAGCCAGGTGTCGGGCATCTCGACCACGTCGGGCAGATCGCCAGCCGAGACCATGGTGGCGAACTTCTGGAAGGCTTCGCCCCAGGGCAGCGAGATGATCTCGACCTTGGTGTCGGGGTGCGCTTCCTCGAAGCCTGCGACGATCTGCTTGAGCGTCTCGGTGCGGGCCGGGCTGGTGATCACCTCGACGAGGCGCAGCGTGGTCTCGGCGCTCGCCGCACCACTTGCCGCCAGCAGCGCGAGGGCGCTGGCACTGAGCAGTTTCTTCATGGTCGTCTCCCTGTTGATTTTCTGTTGGTGGTTTGTTGGATTGGCGCGGCCCGGCCGGGCCGCCGCCGCAGGTTATTGCGCGGCCTTGACCTCCGACGGCTGCCCTGCGGCGGCAATCGCCGCTGTCAGATCGCCCCAGAGCGCCTCGGTGCCTTCGAGCCCGATATGCAGCCGGACCGAGCGCGAGGAGATGCCGAATTCATGGGCCGAGTTGGGTCTGGCCTTCTGTTCGAGAACGACGTCTCCGGGGACCACGAGGCTCTCGTGCCCGCCCCAGCTCACGCCGAGCTTGAACAGCTCGAGCGCATCGCAGAAGCGGCGCAGGTCGATCCCTTCGCGGAAGATGAATGAGAACAGCCCGGTGGTGCCGCGTAGCCCCGCTGGCAGCGGCGCGAGGCCGGGGTGCATGACGGTTTCGACCACGTCGAGCGCAGCCAGGCGTCGGGCGATCTCCAGCGCGCTGTCCTGATGCGCCGCGACGCGCAGCGGCAGCGTGCGCAGCCCGCGCAGCAGCAGCCAGGCGTCCATCGGGGCGATGCGCCCGCCGAGATAGGGGTAGATCTCGCTCCGCACCCGGTCGACATTTTCCTTGGAGCCGGCAATCACGCCCGCCACCACGTCGCTGTGCCCGCCGATGTATTTCGACGCCGAGTGCACCACCAGGTCGACGCCCAGCTCAATCGGGTTCTGGAAGACCGGCGTCGCCCAGCTGTTGTCGATCACCGAGAAGACGCCGTGGCGCTTCGCGGCGGCGGCCAGCACGCCCACGTCGAGCGGCTCCATCACCCAGCTCGTCGGGCTTTCGAGGTAGAGCAGCTTCGCCCCGGGCAGCGCCGCCTCGACCGCCTGTGGGTCGGTGCCGTCGACGTAGTCGACGGTGATGCCCATGCGCGGCAGGTAGGTGCCGAACAGGCGGAAGGCATCGGGGTAGACGTTGCGGACCGCGACCACCCGGTCGCCGGGGGCGACATTGCTCAGAACCGAGGCCGAGATCGCTGCCATGCCCGAGGCGAAGGCCAGCGCGTCCTCGGCTTTCTCCAGCTGCGCCAGCTTTTCCTCGAAGGCGCGGACGGTGGGGTTGAGGCCGCGGCTGTAGATCGGCCGGGTGATCTCGCCGCGGTAGGCGGCGATCATCTCGTCGTAGCTGTCGAAGGTGAAGAGTGAGGTCTGCACGATCGGCGGCACGACGGCGTCGAGGATGCTGTCGCTGTCATGGGCGGCGATCAGCCGGGAGGCCTCGTAATGGTCGTTCATGGGCGCATGTTCCTGATGTCCTCCTCGACAACGTCGAGGATCTTGCGTGTTTCTTCCGCCGCCGCCGCGGTGTCTCCGGCGCAGATCGCGTCGAAGAGGGTGCGGTGATACGGGAAGGAGCGGGCGGCGAAATCGGGTCGGTCGAAGGGGCGGTCCCAGAACCGTTCGAGGATGTCGTGCATCTGCTCCAGCAGCTGCCGGAACAGTGGATTGTGCGCGGCGTCGTAGATCGTCATGTGAAAGGCGAAATCGGCCTTGCCGCTGCCGCCTTCTCGGTGGTGCGTGCGCTCCATCTCGTCGAGCGCCGCCTCCATGCGCTGGATGTCCTCGTCGGTGCGGCGGCGCGCCGCGGCGACGGAGGCCTCGATCTCGATGCCGCGCCGCACCTCCAGCGTCATCAGCAGCGCCTCGGCCAGCCCGTCTGCCGAAAGGCTGAGCGGCATGTAGACCGTCTCCGCCGAGATTTGCCGCAGCAGGTAGGTGCCCGAGCCGATCCGCGCCTCGACAATGCCGAGCGCCGAGAGCTGGCTGACCGCTTCGCGGAGGCTCGATCGTCCGACCTTTAGCGCGGCAGTCAGCTCGCGCTCGGGCGGCAGCCGGTCGCCGGGCTGGAGGTTCTGCTGGGCGATGTAGCGCGCCAAGGCGTCCATGATCTGGCGGCTCCGCCCAAGGGGAGGAAGAGCGGAAAGCGCGTCATCGGGGGCGTCTGGAGAGGGAGGAGTGTCGTTCATATTGGTAATAGGTCAGACCAATTTGAGTCGCGCAACACTTTTTGCAGTCCCGAAGGTGGCCGTCCGGATGGCTGGGAGGTCGCGCGAAACGCACCCTGTGGAACGCCTGGTTGGGCGATCGAGCATTGTACGGCGATCCTCTCGGCGCAGCTCGGGCTGGCCATCACCTGTCGGTTGCGCTTGTTGCAGACGTGCTACTGCCCGGAATTCATCGCACGGAAGGGCCGCGACCGGATCGAGCAGGTGGGGGCGAAAACCGCCTGCATCGAGCCGGGGGCACCCTGGGAAACGGCTATTGCGAGAGCCTCAATGCGGGTGTTCGGGTCGAGCTTCAGAAGGTCGAGGTGGCCTGCTCACTGAGAAAGGCGCAAATGCTCAACGAAAGATGGCGCTCTAGGATATCAGATCCCGGCGGCGAAGACCCTCTTACCAGTAGATCGAAGGCCCGCCACGCATTCGCATTTGGCTCGGACCACGCGTTGCGGTCACCTTGTTCAAGGCGCTTGACGGAAACGGTCGTGCCAAGTGAAGCCAACGCGGCGTGATTACAGCTTCGGGGAAAAGAAGCTGCTGTAGTAGCAGTTCTTCTTTGCAAGGTCCGCAATGTGTTTCCGGAACTCCGAGGTTCTATCGCTCTTGTAGAGGACGGAATATTTCACATGCGGAAGCCTGCCCTCGGTGGGAAGGCGTCTGAGATGGCCAGCATCTATCAGCGGTTGCGTCACCGGAACCGGCAGATAGCTAATTCCGAGCCCCGACACGGTGAAGCCGATCTGCGCGACGAGGCTTTCACATTGCATCGTTCTGTTTGAATGAAAATTCTGCTCTTCGAGCCAGCGGTTGTAGATAATGCCAGTGCCGGACCGGTTCCCCTGAACGAGTAGGGTAAAATCTGCCATCTGCTCCTGCCTGAGAGGGATGTCCCCCGGATAGAGGCTGGGGGCAACCATCCAGGCATTCTCGACCGGGGCGATCGGCAAGCGCACGCAGCGGCTGTCATCGAAGACGTCCGGCACGATGATCAGGTCGATGGAATCCTCGATCAACCGTTCGAACAAGGTGGCGCTCAGTTCCACTTCGGGCTCGATGCTGACCCGCGGGAATTCCGATCGGATGACACTGACCAGCTTGGGCAACCAGGTCATCGCGGTGAGCTCGGTGACACCCAGACGAAGGCGGCGAAACATGACCTCATTCGAGCTGGCGCGTTCGATCATCTGGTCGCGATCACTCAGCAGCTTCTTGGCGAAGGAAAGGATCTCATTGCCTTTGTCGGTCAGACGTGCGGTGCGCCTCGAGCGGTCGAAAATCTCGATCTGGAACTGGGCCTCCAGCTCCTGCACGCGTTTCGACACCGCTGACTGGGTGGTACAGAGCTTGTCGGCGGCGGCAGCGAAGCTGCCGAGATTGGCGATCCAGTAGATGGCTTCGAGTTGCTTGAAGGTGATCATGCCGCGCCTGTCCGGGTAGGTCTGCCGTGGAATACATTCTCATAGCGCATGAGAAGCCGCGTGCCCACATGAGTTAAAGAGACCAGTCGGAGAGGCGCGGCGCCTCTACGCTGCGTAGGGGGCGATACCGCAGCCGCTGTCGGCAATGCCCGCGCGGATCGCATGGGCCAGCTCCAGCGCGCTCGGCGTGTCGCTGTGCACGAGCACCGAGTCGACCTCGATCGGGACCATTTCCCCGGTGGTGAGGCGCAGCATGCCGGTTGCAAGCGTCTCCGCGACCCGTTCGCGGACCGCCTCGGGATCATGGATCAACGCGCCTTCGATGCCGCGCGGTGCCAGCCGGCCCGGGGCGCTGTAGCCTCGATCGGCGAGGAAGGAGCGGACGACCGGCAGGCCGAGCGCCTCGGCGGCGCGGGTTGCTTCGGTGTCGGGCAGGCCGATGAAGGTCAGCGCAGGGTCCACGGCCTTGACCGCCCGCAGGAGGGTCTTCGCGACATCCGCGTCGGCGAAGGAGAGGTTTCCCAGTGCGCCATGGAAGTTGAAGTGGGTTAGCGTCCTGCCTCGCAGATGCGCCACGCCCTGCAGGGCACCGAGCTGCGTGACGGTCATCAGCTCGAGCTCGCGGTGCGTCATCGGCATCGGACGCCGCCCGAACCCCGCGCGGTCGGGAAACCCGATATGGGCGCCGATACGCACGGAATTTTCCGCCGCGAGGTCAATGGTCTCGCACATGACCTCCGGGTCTCCAGCATGGCCGCCGCAGGCGATGTTGGCAGAGGTGATGAGCGGCATCAGCTCGGCGTCGGGGGCGATGCGGTAGGGGCCGAAACCTTCGCCGAGGTCCGAGTTCACGTCGATCTGTCGCATGTGTCTCAGGCTCCGGTCGTGATCTTGAACGCGGGGCTGCCCCAGCCAAGGAGGCTGTCGGCCTCGGCAAGCTGCTCGGTGACCGTGCCGTCGCAGGGGGCGGTCAGGGTGTTGCGAACCGGGCCGGCTGTCAGGAAGGCAAGAATGTCGCCCTTGGACACGGGCTGCGGCAGCCCGGCGATCTGCGGCTGGAACAGTCCCGGCGTCTCCGCCGTGGCGAGAACCGCCGCGTCGTCGGAGGGCCCTGCCGGCAAGTCCTCGGCATTGGCGCAGGCCGCCTCGCCGAAGCGAAGCTCGATACGGTCATCCGGCAGGCCGAAGGCCAGCGCGGTGACGCCGAAGCGCCGGGACACGGCCAGGATGTCCTCGAGGGTGCAGAGGTCGGCTGTCATTTCCATGCGGCTTATCCCTTTCGTTGATGTGAGGTTGCGCGGCGGACTGCCGAGATGAGATCATCTTCCCCGCGGCGCGCTGCGCGTGCCTCCGCGGCGGAAATCTCACGAAAGCGCAATGTGCTGCCCAGCGTCGCCTGCGCAAGCAGTGGCAGGTCCGCGTCGATGACGACCCCTAGCTTCGGATAGCCCCCGACGGTGTTGGCGTCCAGCATCTGGATGACCGGCCGTCCCGAGGGCGGGAGTTGGATCGTTCCGGGCAGGATGCCGTGAGACAGCAGCTCGCGGCGGATCGTCGGCACCATCTCCGGCCCGTCGAGGCGATAGCCGATCCGGTTGCTGGCCGGCTCGATCGTCCAGCCGGTCGCGCAGAACAGGGCACGGGTTTCGTCGTCGTGGTCGGCCCACTCCATGGCGGGCACGAAGCGGACCTCGGTCTCACCCGAGCCGTCGGCCCAGAGATCGGGCCAGGCGCGGGGGCTGAGCCCGAAGTCCAGGGCCCGCGAGCCCGTGACCTCCGCCGCCGTGGTCAGGATGTCCCCGGTCTTCAGTGCGCGGCCGTCGTGGCCTCCGAAACCGCCCTTGGCATCGGTGGCGCGCGACCCGAGCACCTCGGGCACGTCGAGGCCCCCCGAGACGGCGATGTAGCCGCGCATCCCGGTGCGGCTGTGACCCATCCTCAGCACCTGTCCCGGCAGGAGGGTCCTCGCCCACCAGCGGGGCAGGGGGCGGCCGTCGAGCGTTGCGCCAGTATCTGCCCCGGCAAGCGCGATGGCGACGGGCTCCAGCGCCTCGAAGGAGAAACCGCCGAGCGTGATCTCGAGGCCGGCGGCCTCCTCGGCGTTGCCGAGCAGCGCGTTGGCCACCCTCAGGGCGCGGCGATCCATGGCACCGGAGCGCCCGACACCGATGTTCGCAAGGCCGCTTCGTCCGAGGTCCTGGACCGTCGCACCGAGGCCGGGTGTTAGAATGCGGATCATGCGGAGACCTCCTCGACGCTGAAACGCAACTGGTCGCCGGGTTGCAGCAGCGCGGGCTCGTCGCGGGCATGGTCGAAGAGGCTGACCCGCGTCGCGCCGATGATGTGCCAGCCCGAGGGCGAGGTGCGGGCGATCACGCCCGCCTGTTCGCCGCCGATCACCACGCTGCCTTCCTCGACACGTTGCCGCGGTGAGGATCTGCGCGGCGTGGCGAGCCGCGGGTCGAGCCCGCCCAGGTAGGGAAATCCAGGCTGCGAGCCGAGCGCAAAGACGGTGTAGGTGGGGGCGCTGTGCAGGGCGACGACCTCGTCGATGCCAAGATCATGGCACGCCGCGAGCTCCGCCAGGTCCTCGCCGCCCGCGCCGCCGTAGTGCACGGGGATCTCGACGAGCCGGCCCTCTCCCTCGGCGGGCCGGGTCTCGCTCCAGAGTTCCGGCAGGCGCGCGGCGGTTTCCGCCACCTCCGCCCGCGGATCGAAACGCAGAAGCAGCGAATGCACGCCGAGCACGGTTTCGGTCACGCCGGGAAGATCGCGGCAGCTGCGGTCCAGCGCCCAGTACAGCCGCTGGACGTCGAGCGACATCGGCCCGCCGCTCTGGATCAGCAGGGCGCTCTCGCCCATCTCGGAGACATGCGCTGCGGGGGTCGTCATGTCAGGCATCCGGAGCATCAAGATGTTCGATGAAGTGGATCGTCTGCGGACCCTCCCGGAACGCGGGATGGCTCAGCAAGCGGCGGTGCAGGGGCGCATTGCTCTGGATGCCGTCGATGCGCAGCGCCGCGAGGGCATCCATCATCCGGTCGATGGCCTCTGTTCGGTCGCGGCCAGAGGTGACGAGCTTGGCCACCATGCCGTCGTAGTAGGGTGGCACCTCGGCTCCGGGCTCGAGATGGGTTTCGACCCGGATGCCGTTTCCTGCCGGAGGAATGAAGTCGCGGACCCGGCCCGGCGTCGGCGCAAAGGTCTCGGGGTCCTCGGCGTTGATCCGGCACTCGACGGCGTGCCCGTGCAGGGCGATGTCTTCCTGGCGGAGGGTCAGCGTTTCCCCCGCCGCGATGCGCAGCTGCCATTGCACGATGTCGATCCCGGTGATCGCCTCGGTCACGCAATGCTCGACCTGCAGGCGGGTGTTCATCTCGATGAAGAACATCTCGCCATCCTGGTAAAGGAATTCGAAAGTCCCGGCCCCGGCATAACCGAGATCGCGGCAGGCGCGCAGGCAGGCTTCGGCGGTGGCGTCGATCAGGGCGCGGGAGACGCCCATGGCCGGAGCTTCCTCGATGACCTTCTGGTGACGACGCTGCATCGAGCAGTCACGTTCCCCGAGGTGCACGGCGTTGCCATGGGTGTCCGCGAGGACCTGGATCTCGACGTGGCGCGGCCGGTCGAGAAAGCGCTCCATGAACAGCGTGTCGTCACCGAAGGCGCTGCGCGCCTCGGCGCGCGTCGTCTTCAGCGCCGCCGCAAGATCGTCCGGCTGGCGCACTACGCGCATGCCGCGCCCGCCGCCGCCGTGGGCGGCCTTGACGATCACCGGATAGCCGATCCCCGCCGCCAACGTGCGGCAGGTGTCGATATCTTCCGGCAGCGGATCGTTGGTGCCGGGCACGCAGGGCACGCCCGCGTCGGTCATGACGTTGCGGGCGGCGATCTTGTCGCCCATCTTCGCGATGCACTCCGCCTGCGGACCGACGAAGGCAAGCCCGGATTCCACGCAGAGCGCAGCGAACTCGGGGTTTTCCGACAGCAGGCCATAGCCGGGATGGACCGCGTCGCAATCGCTTGCCAGGGCAGCGGCGATGATGCGCGGCATGTTCAGGTAGCTGTCCGCGGTGGCGGCCGGTCCGACGCAGACCGCGAGGTCGGCGGCGCGCACGAAGGAAGCCCCGGCATCGGCGGTGCTGTGGATCTGAACGGTCTCGATCCCGAGCGCGCGCGCGGCGCGCTGGATGCGCAGGGCGATCTCGCCGCGGTTGGCGATGAGAAGGCGCTTGATCATGCCGCGACCTCCCGGATCAGGAACAGCGGTTGCCCGGGGGCCACCATGTCTCCGGCGGCGACCAGCACCTCCGCGATCATGCCGTCGCGTTCGCTGTCAATGTTGGTCATCATCTTCATCGCTTCGATCACCGCGACCGTGGTCCCCGCGGCGATCTTGTCGCCGACGGCGACGAGGGCAGGCTCGCCCGGTGCCGCGGTCAGATGCACGATCCCGGCCACCGGGGCGACGACGGCATGCGTCGCGGTGTCTGCCGGTGTCGCCTGCACGGGGGCGGGCGGCTCGGCGCCTTCTGTCCGAAGAGTGTCACCTGCCGGGGTCGAGGCAGCCGGACCCGGCGCGAAGTTGACGTCGAGGCTCCAGTCGCCGCGCTGGATCCGGACGGCATCGAGCCCATGGGCCCTGCCGAGGCGCAGCAGGTCCTCGTACTCGGACAGGGTCAGGGGAACATTCCGGTGCGCCATATTACTTCGCGTAGGCCCCGGTATAAGTTCCCGCCTCGATCGAGGCGAGGATCTCGGCCTCCTTGCGGGCCTGGGCCTGCGTCGCGGCCAGTGTTGCAGGGGCCTCGTCGGGCCGGATCGCGACGATTCCGTCGGAGTCGCCGAGGATGATGTCGCCGGGGTGGACCAGCATCCCGCCGACCGTCACCGGCACGTTGATCGCGCCCGGGCCGTTCTTGTAGGGTCCGAGGTGAATGACATTGCGTGCGAAGACCGGGAAGTCGCCTCCGGCGATCTCGTCGATGTCGCGGATCGCGCCGTCGAGCACGAAGCCGGCCGCGCCGCGCTTGCGGGCGATGGCCACCATGATGCCGCCGATCAGTGCGCGATCCTCGTAGCCCGCACCGTCGACGACGATGACGTCGCCCGGCTGCACCAGATCGAGGGCGCGGTGGATGTAGGCGTTGTCGCCCGGTGCCGTCTTGACCGTCAGCGCGCGGCCGGCCATCGGCGCAGCCCCGTGGAACGGCCGCAGGCCGATCGCGCCGCGCAGGCGGTCAAGGTTGTCGCTGACGTTGGCGACGGCGCATTTGCCGAATTCCGCGATCAGCTCTAGGTCGGCCGGCTGCGCGGCGGCGAAGGATGTCGGGGTCATGCCTGGTCTGCCTTCTCGAGGGTCTGGGGCGCGGGCGTCAGCTGCGCCACCGCCGCGGCGATGGCCGCGACGCCAGCGCGGATGTTTTCGTTGGACGCGGCGAAGGACAGTCGCAGGAAACCCGGCGTGCCGTAGGAGGTTCCGTCCATGACCGCGACCGAGGCCTCGTCGAGCAGGTAGTCGACAAGCTCGATGTCGGTGGCGATGCTGCGTCCCGCGGGCGTCACCGTGCCGAGCAGGTCGCGAACGTCGGCGAAGACGTAGAAGGCGGCATCAGGCAGCGCGCAGGTGATCCCGGGCGCGGCGTTAAGCCCATCGACGATCAGCTTGCGGCGCTCGGTGTAGGCGGCCAGCATCTCGTCCACCGCGGGATGCTCGGTCTCCAGCGCGACGGTTGCCGCGGTCTGGGCGAAGGCGCAGGGGCAGCTCGTCGATTGGCTCAGAAGCTTGGTCACCGCCTTGATCACCTCGACCGGACCGGCGGCATAGCCGACGCGCCAGCCGGTCATGGCATAGGCCTTCGACATGCCGTTGACGACGACGCAGCGGTCCTTCAGCGCAGGGGCGATGGCGGTCGGAGTGATGGTCCGGTTGCACTCGTAGAAGATCTTCTCGTAGATCTCGTCGGTCAGCACCGCGACTTGCGGATGCCGCTCCAGCACCTCCACCAGCGCCAGCCATTCGCCCTTCGTGTAGACCGCGCCGGTCGGGTTCGACGGCGAGTTGACGATCAGCCAGCGGGTGCGCTCGGTGATTGCTGCTTCGAGGATCTCGGGGGTCAGCTTGAAGTTCACCTCCGGCCCACAGGTGGCGATCACCGGCACGCCACCGTTCAGCGAGACGATGTCCGGGTAGCTCACCCAGTAGGGCGTGGGAACGATAACCTCGTCGCCCTCGGACAGGGTCGCCGCGAGCACTTCGAAGATGAGCTGCTTGGCGCCGTTGCCGATCACGATCTCCGAGGGATCATAGGTCACGCCGTTCTCGACCTCGAGCTTGCGCGACACGGCCTGGCGTAGCGCGAGCTTGCCCTGTGCCGCGGTGTAGTGCGTATCGCCGGAGCGCATCGCCTTTTCCGCTGCGGCGATGATGTGCTCGGGCGTGTCGAAATCGGGTTCTCCGAGGCAGAAGTCGAGAATGGTCCGCCCGGCCGCCTCGAGCTCAAGCACGCGCTGCTTGGCCGCCATGCTGGGCGAGGGGCGCAACTTCTGCACCTTGGCGGAAATGGGGATCGGCATTGAAGAACCTCTTTGGTTTCAGTCGGTCGGGGGCTCTCCGAGGCAGTCGGAGGAGCGACGTTCAGGGGCCGCCGGGTGCAAGGGTCCGGCAGCGTTCGCCCCGTGCCTTAGGGCAAGGCTGGCCAGTCCCGTGCCCGAAGGCACGGGGGGAGGCGGGACGACGCGAGAGTGGATCAGCCGCCGGTCACCAGGTCGGGAACGACCGAGACGATGCCGGGGAAGATTGCGAGCACCAGCACGAAAACGAGCATGATGGTGAAGAAAGGCAGGGCAGCGCGGACGATCTCTCCGAGCGGCTTGCGGGTCAGCCCCTGCAGCACGAAGAGGTTCATCCCCACGGGCGGCGAGATCTGCGCGAGCTCCACCATCAGGATCAAGAAGATCCCGAACCACAGGCTGTCGTAGCCGGCGGCGGTGACCAGCGGCAGGACGATCGGAATGGTCATCACGATGATCGACATGCCCTCAAGGAAGCTGCCAAGGACGATGTAGATGACGATCAGCAGGACGATCAGCATCAGCGGCGACAGGTTGAGCCCGTTGACGAAGTCGGACACCGCACGCGGCATCCCTAGGAAGCCCATGGCCATCGAAAGGAAGGAGGCCGAGGCGATAATGAGTCCGAGCATCGAGACGGTGCGGGAGGTACCTATCGCAGCGTCGCGCAGTGCCCGCAGCGACAGCGAGCCTTCGAAGGCCATGATCACGACGGTGGCGAAGACCGCGAAGGCGGCGGCTTCGGTCGGACTCGCCAGGCCGCCATACATCGACCCAAGTACAGCCAGGATCAGCACGAGGAACGGCAGGAGCCGGGGTAGGCCGCCGAAGCGCAGCTTCCACAGGGCTTTGCGGTCGATGCTGTCGGTCCGGCCAACGATGCCGGGGGTCAGTTTCGCGCGCAACATGACGTAGCCGACGAAGCTGAGCGCGAGCAGGAGGCCGGGCAGGATGCCCGCGGCAAAGAGCTTCAGCACAGAGGTCTGGGACAGCACGCCGTAGACGATCATGATGATCGACGGCGGGATCAGGAAGCCCAGCGTCCCGGCCCCAGCGAGAGTGCCGATGACAAGGCGCTCATCATAGCCGCGCTTTTGCAGCTCGGGGATGGTGATGCGCCCAATGGAAGTGGTGGTCGCGGCCGAGGAGCCCGAGATCAGCGCAAAGAGCGCGCAGCCGAAGATGTTTGTGTGCAGCAGCCCTCCCGGAAGATCACGCAGCCAGGGCTCCAGTGCGCTGAACACGCCGTTGATGAACTTCGTGCGGAACAGCAGTTCCGCCATCAGGATGAACAGCGGCAGGGCGAGCAGCTCGGGCGAGGAGAGGCCGTTCCAGACGGATTGCGCCAGCAGCTTTTCGACCGGCATGTTGCGGAAGATTTCGAGGCTGAGAATGCCGATGCCGGACAGACCGAGCCCGACCCAGACTCCCGAGCCCAGGATGGCGAGAAGAATGACGAAGGGGACAAGAACAGATGCGGTCATTTCGGGTCAATCCATGATCGGGGCGGGGTCGTCCTCGCCGGTCGTGTCGAGCTCGAGCTCCTTGCCGAGAAGCAGGGCGAGCAGCCGCAGCGCGATCTGCAGTGTCAGCACCCCGCAGCCGAAGACCACGAAGGCGGCCGGGATGATGAGCGGCGTGTCGGTGGTGGTGCCGGTGGTCCGACCTGACCAGAGGTAGCCGAGCGCAAGCTGCGTCATGGCGCTGGTGAGGAAAAGGGCGATGGCGAGGCCGATGAGGCCACTGATCCATTCGAAGGCCCGCGGGATGAGGCCGCGCAGCAGCGTCACCCGGATGTGGCCGCCAGTACGCAACGTCCACCCGGCGCCGAGGAAAACTGCCGAGATATGGATGAATACGGAGTATTCCCACACGAAATGCAGGCTGATCCCGGCGAACTTGCGCAGAAAAATCTCTGCAACGATCAAGACGACGATGCAGCATATCGCCAGACCCGACAGCAGTGAAAGAGCGTAGGACAGGCGGTCGACGGTCTTGATCATGGTGGGGGTTCTCTCGGTTGTCGGATCGTCGCGGGCCGGGAGGGCCCGCGACAGGGTCGTGTCAGAAGGGGTCAGCGGGCCTTGAAGCCGTCGACAACGGCCGTGGCCTCGTCACCCAGTTCTTCGAGCACCGCCGCGCGCAGCGGTGCTGCCAGATCAGCCAGCTCGGCACGCAGTTCGTCCGAGATCGGCGCGAGGGTCATGCCGTTCTCGGCCAGGATGTCCATGTTGCGGGCATCCTCGTCCTGGGCGGCCTGCCAGAATTCGGGCTGGAGCTTGTCGGCGATCTCGGTGATCGCAGTCTGATCGGCTTCGTCCAGCGCGTTCCAGCTGTCGAGGTTGACCGTCACCGCGTTCAGGTTCCAGGTCTGCCGGGTCGGGTAGCCGTACTCAAGGAATTCCCAGAAGGAGCCGTCGACCGCGGAGGGCGAGGAGGTCGCCACCGAGTCGATGGCGCCGGCCGCCAGCGAGGGGATCACCTCGCCCCAGGGCAGCTGCACCGGGGTCATCCCGGCAGAGGCGAAGACATCGGTCGAGGAACGGTCATACGAGCGGATCTTGATCCCTTCGAGCGAGGCCAGATCGGTGACCTCGGTCTTGGTCCAGATCTGCTGCTGCGGCCAGGGCATCGTGTAGAGCAGCTTCTGGTTGTTGGCTTCCATGATAGCTTCGAGCTTTTCGTGGAAGAAGTCCTCGAATTCCGCGAGTTCCTCGAAGGAGGAGATGAAGTAAGGAAGCGATGTCAGGCCGAGCAGCGGCTCGTCGCCGACCTGCTGGTTGAGCAGCATGTCACCGATCGGCACGAGACCGTCACGGACCGCGCCCAGCATCTCCGGGCCCTTGAAGCCGAGGGCACCACCGGGGTGCAGCGTGATCTCGACCCGCCCTTCGGTGGCATCCTTCACGTCGTCGGCGAAGGTTCCGGCGGCTACCGAGATGTAGTTCTCGGCCGGCCATGCAAGCGGAAGGTCCCAGTTTTCGGCTGCCGCGGGGGCGGCTGCCAGAGTCGCGAGCATGAGGCTGCGGTAGAGCATGATTTTTCCCTGAAGTTTGTGTTTGTCTTTGCGATCGAGTGTGAAGGAAAAACTAAGGCGCGTTTTTCTTTAAAAAAAGAGAATATAATTTTTATCAAAACATTCCTAAAAGCGATGCTTTTGCCGTTCGTCGATCGCGAGAGGCGCTTGGACGTACGAAGGAATTCAATGTTTGCCCTAGCTTGGACGACCACTCGCGCCTCTCTAAACAGCCCCGCAACTCCTCCGTGTTCGACCCCGCAACAAGCGGTTTTCCTCCTCTAGATCACAGCTTCGTGGGCTGCCGTGATAGCTTAATGTGTCGGCGGGAATGGCCCTTCACCGATCTTGATACATATGCTGGGACTAGATTAAATGTAATGATTTTCGATGCTTAGAGAAATTGGTCGTCGAGAGCTACACCGCGGCTTGGGACGTCACCAAGTGTCCCAAGAGGGGACCAGCAAGTTCAGCGGCTGGCCGGAGCGGCGGTGAGGATCTGCACATTGCTACCGCCTGGCGCCGCCTCAGCTTCGAATAATCCGGCACAGGCCAGTCGAGCCCGGCCATCTCGAGCAGGCTTGCGATCAGGTCGACGATTTGGCGGAGCGGAAGGCCGAAGCGAACTTTCAAGGTGAGAAAGGTCTGATTGCACTGCCGGAGAAGATCTCCGGGTGCCCAAGCTTACCGCGTCTCTCCGCGTAGCAGATCATCTCCGGATCGAGCCAGACCGGCAGCGACCCACGTCGCCGCAGCGAAGCGTTGCAGCCAGACCGGTTCGTCGTACCGTATCGGGGCGGCATCGAACTTGGGCATCCGAGCGATCTAACCCTAAGGGTTCCGGAACTGAATCCCTTTCACCGATATGTGCAACAAGGCCATGGCTCCTGACCCTAGCTCGGGCGCATCGCGACATTGCGGGCATCGTGCTGGGAGCAAACGTACAGGGAGAAGATGTGTACTCGGCCCCCATCGAAAACCTTCGTTGACCAGCAGACCGCGTTGGCTCCCAGGCAGGTGGGCCCCACAGCGCTGGGTATGGCACGTATGCCAAACGCGAGTTATTCCGCGGATATGTTTTCAACAATTTTCGTGAACTCCGGCAAGTGGAAGGCACGGACCTCGGGTTGATAGGTCGCTGCGCGGACCTCGACGAGACAGCTGTGCGCCGTGCAGCCCTGGCTCAGCTCCGAGGCGGGCACATCGGCCGTGAGCACGTTCGGATTGCCATGGCGTTCCACGCCGGTCTCCGGATCGGGATCGAACCAGGCGCCGGTCGATAGGCGCACACAACGCGGGGCCACCGTCGGATCGATGCACAGCCCGGCGAGACACCGACCGCGGCTGTTGTGGATCTCGACGATCTGCCCATGCGAGAGTCCGCGCCGCGCCGCTTCTTCGGGATGCATCGCGGCCGCCTCGCGATCCTTGATCTTGCCGCCCCGGCTGTGCGGCGAGGCATCCAGCTGGCTGTGGAGCCGCCGTTCGGGCTGATCGGATATCAAGTGGAGGGGCGTCTCTGGGCCCGCGCTGCCAAGCCATTCCTTGGGGGCCAGCCAGGTCGCGTGGCCGTGGCAGTCAGGAAGGTCCATCGCATGGATGGTTTCGGAGAATATCTCGATGCGGCCCGAGGGGGTCGAGAGCGCATGGGTCTCTGGATCGGCGCGGAAATCCGACAGCATGATCCGCGTCTGCGGATCGCGGTCGGCAAGGTCGATCATCCCGAGGGCGACGAATGCGTCATATCCGGGCAGGTCGACGCCCTCCGCTGCCCAGCGAGGGCGCAGTTCGGCATAGAGGTGACGCAACCAATCCTCGGCACTGCGTCCTTCGGTAAAGGCTTCGCCCAGCCCCATGTGCTCCGAAATCCCAGCGAAGATGTCGTAATCACTCTTTGCCTCGGCTTCCGGCGGGCAGGCGGCGCGGGTTGCGAGCAGAAGGCCCTCGAGCGTGGCATAGCCGATGTCGTCCTTTTCATGGCTCATCGAGGCGGGCAGCACGATGTCGGCTCGGCGCGCGGTGGCTGTCCAGGCCTGCTCGTGCACGATGATCGTCTCGGGCTTTTGCCAGGCCTGCTCCAGCCGGGCGAGGTCCTGGTGGTGGTGGAAGGGGTTGCCGCCGGCCCAGTAGATTAGGCGGATGTCGGGATAGTTGTAGTTGCCGCCGTTGTAGCGGAACGCTGCGCCGGGGTTGAGCAGCATGTCCGAGATGCGCGCGACCGGAATGAAGGCCTTCACCGGGTTGCGGCCCTGCGGGAAGCTCGGCCCCTTGAGGGCCGCATGGGGGCTGCCCAGCATGTTCTCGGCGCCGTAGCCGACGCCGAAGCCGCCGCCGGGCAGGCCAATCTGGCCAAGCATGGCGGCGAGGGTCACGACCATCCAGAACGGCTGCTCGCCGTGCTGTGCACGCTGCAGGGCCCAGGCGATGTTGATCATCACGCGCTTGCCGATCATCCGCGACGCGAGGGCGAGGATCCGCTCCGCGGGCACGTCGCAGAGCGGCGCGGCCCAGGTGGCGTCCTTGGGGGTGCCATCGGTTGCGCCGGTCAGATAGGCCTCGAATTTCTCCCAGCCCGTGCAGTAGCGGGAAAGGAATTTCGGGTCATGCGCCCGCTGGCGATGCAGCTCGTGCGCCAGTGCGAGCATTAGGGCGGTGTCACCACCAGGCCGGACCGGGATCCAGTCGACCGGGGCGCCGGTCTCAAGGTTGGTCGAGATTGGCGAGACGTTCACGAAGTCGACCCCGGCCGCCGCCATCTGGCGCAGCCCCTCGCGCACCCGGTGCCGCCCGACCCCGGCCTGCGAAATCTGCGCATTCTTTGCCGGTACGCCGCCGAAGGTCAGAAAGAGGTCGCAATGCTGCGCCAGGTCGTCCCAGCTGTTGTGATTGGCCATCAGCCAGTTCATCGGGGCCACGATATGCGGGAGCAACACCCGCGCCGCCGCGAGAGAGTAGCTGTCGCGATGTGCGACATAGCCGCCGATCACATTGAGGAAGCGGTGGACCTGGCTCTGAGCGTGATGGAAGCGTCCGGCCGAGGCCCAGCCGTAAGAGCCACCGAAGATGGCTTCGTTGCCATAGTCCCGGCGGACCCTGTCCAACTCGTCGCCGACGAGGCGGAAGGCGGTCTCCCAGTCGACCTCGACAAAGGGTTCCCGGCCACGCAACTCGGGATGTGCGCCCGCGCCCTTTTCCAGCCAGCTCTTGCGCACGGCAGGGCGGCGGACGCGGGTGGCGGAGACCTCGGGCGAGAGCTGGTGCAATCCGATCGGGCTCGGATCAGGGTCGCCGGTCAGGGGCTTGAGGCGGGGTCCACGGGCCCCGTCGTGGATTTCATAGGTGCCCCAGTGAGACATGGTGTAGCGCATCGGAGCCTCCGGTCAGTAGCCGCGTTCGGGATCGACGCGGTTGAGCATGTCCTGACCGCCTGACAGCCAGCGATCGAGATTGGTCATGAGCTGCTCGGAAAACAGCTCATGGTCGTTGCCGCCGACCCACGAGATATGCGGGGTGATGGTCACACGCGGATCGGCGTAGAGCGGGTGACCGTCGGGCAGGGGCTCGGGGTCGGTGACGTCGAGCGTCGCGGCACCGACCTGGCCCGACGCAAGCGCTTGGAGCAGGGCGTCCTGATCGACAATCGCGCCGCGCGCGACATTGATCAGGTGCAGGCCCGGCTTGGCGGCGGCAAAGACCTCTTTGCCGATCATGCCCCGGGTCTCCGGCGTTGCGGGCGCGGCGATCACCAGATGGTCTGCCACGGCGGCGACCGCGGCCGGATCTTGGCGGGTGTCGATGCCCTCGGGGATCGAGGTCCAGGGGCCGCGGCGGGTGGCGACAATCTTGACGCCGAAGGCACGGGCGCGCAGCGCAACCGCCTGGCTGATCGCGCCGAAGCCGACAAGCCCCACCGTCTGACCCGCCAGCGCCGGGAGGCCGAAGGCGCCGTCGGCTTTGCTCCAGTTCCCATCCCGCACGGCGCGGGAGGCGAGGGGCTTGCGGTGCTGCAGGATCGCCGCGAGCACGTATTCGGCGATCGCTTGGGTGGTAAGGCCGCGACCGCAGGTGACGACCCGGCCGCTGAGCAGCTCCGGCGGATAGGCCTCGATCCCTGCCGAGAGGCTCTGGACCCAGCGCAGGCTACCCGGAAGATCGAGAGTTGTGGGGGCACCTTTCCAGAACCGCGGCGCGGTGACCAGCGCTTCGGTGCCCTCGGGCAGTTGCCAGGCAGGGTGATCCGCGCCGGGGGTGATCACCTCGGGCGCGGCGGGGTGCGCGGCGAGCTGCGCGCCCACCTCTGGCCCCAGGTGGTTGACGATGCGCAGGGTCATTGCGGAAAGGCGTAGGGCACGGAGTCGGTGAGGTTGAGCCAGACGGTCTTGGTCTGCAGATAGGCGTCGATCATCGCGGCGCCGCCTTCGCGCCCGATGCCCGACTCCTTGAAACCGCCAAAGGGGGCGGTCTGCGAGACACCCTTGTAGGCGTTGACCCAGACCGTGCCCGCCTTGATCCCGCGCGAGAGCACCATGGCGCGGCGGAGATCGCGGGTCCAGATTCCTGCGCCAAGCCCGAAGGGCGTGTCATTGGCGATCTCCAGCGCCTCCTCCTCGGTATCGAAGGGGATGACCGAGAGCACTGGGCCGAAAACCTCTTCCTGGGCGATGCGCATGTTGCTGCGCACGTCGGTAAATATGGTCGGGGCGACAAAAAGCGCAGGACCGCCGGCAGGATCGGGCACGGGGGCGCCGCCACAGAGCAACGTCGCGCCATCCTCCTTGGCCCAGGCGATGCATTGCTGGATGCGCTCGAACTGCGGACGGGTCGCGACCGGACCGATATCGGTCTCAGGGGACATCGGATCGCCAAGGCGGATCTTGCCGGCGAGCTGGGCCATGCGCGGCAGCATCTTGTCCAGCAGCGGGCGTTGGATCAGCGCGCGGGAGCCCGCCACGCAGCTCTGCCCGCCCGAGGCGAAGATGCCCGAGACGATACCCTTGATCGCCATGTCGATGTCGGCGTCCTCGAATACGATGTTCGGGGACTTGCCGCCGAGCTCCAGCGTGACCGGAACCAGCCGGTCCGACGCGGCACGGTAGACCGCCCGACCACCTGCTCCGCCGCCGGTGAAGGCAACCTTGGCGACGTCGGGGTGGGCGGTCAGCGCGGTGCCCACTTCCTGTCCGAGCCCGGTGACCACGTTGATCACCCCCGGCGGGAAACCGGCCTCGCTGGCCAGCTCGGCGTAGCGCAAGGCCGAGACCGAGGTGTATTCCGACGGTTTGACCACCGCCACGTTGCCCGCCGCCAGCGCCGGAGCGAGCTTCCAGGTCAGCAGCATCAGCGGCGAGTTCCAGGGTGTGATCATCGCGATGATGCCGAGCGGCTCTTTCAGCGTATGCGCCATGAAACCGGGCTTGTCGGTGGCCAGCGTCGCGCCCGCGATCTTGTCGGCGAGACCGGCGTAATAGATGAGCCAGTCGGCGATCTTCTTGACCTGCGGCAGCATTTCCGAAAGCGGTTTGCCATTGTCGGTGACCTCGATCCGGGCGAGCTCTTCGGCGTTCTCGACGATGAGCTCGGCAAAGCGCCGGAGCAGGGCGCCGCGTTGCGGTGCTGTCAGGCGGGACCACGCGCCGGTGGTGAAGGCAGCCTTGGCTGCGGCGACGGCGCGGTCGACATCCTCGGGGCCCGAGCGCGCGATCCGCGCCCAGGTCTTGGTTGTATAGGGGTTCTCGGTTTCCAGGTATTGCCCGGTGGTCGGCGCAAGCCGGGCGCCGTCGATGAAATTCGTATAGTCTTGCATGGGTCTTCCTCAGCCGCGGGCTTTTAGCGAGCGGCGTTCGATGGTGGTGATGAGCCGGACCAGCGGCCAGAGCAGCGCCAGATACATCAGAGCGGCCAGGATCAACGGCGTGGTGTTGAACATGTTGCCCTGCGCCACCCGCGCCATGCGCAGCAGTTCGGGCATGGTGACCACCGAAGCGATCGAGGTCAGCTTGATCGACTCCAGGACGTTCGACATCAGGTCGGGAAGTACGTTGCGGACCGCCTGCGGCAGCACCACCCAGCGCATGGTCTGCGCGGTGCCGAGCCCGGTGGCGCGCGCCGCCTCGACTTGTCCGCGCGGCACGCTCTCGATACCGGCGCGGACGACCTCGGCGAAGTAGGCCGAAGTGTTGAACACCAGCGCCAGGACCACCGCCTGCATCGAGGAGGTCTCGAAGCCGAGGAAGGGCAGGCCGTAGTAGATGAAGATCAGCAGCACCAGCGGCGGGAAGGCGCGGAAGAAGTCGATGTAGGTGACCAGCAACATATTAAGTGGGCGGATACGCAGATCCTGCAGGACCGAGATCACGATGCCGCCGAGTACCCCGAGCGGCACTACGATGAACGACAAGATCAGCGTGGTCTTCAGTCCGATCAGCAGCTGTGGCAGCACCGTCTTGGCGATTTCGACGTTGAGGAATTGGAACAGGAAGTTTTCCATCGGGCTTTCCTCAGTGGGTCCAGCGCAGGCGGCTCTCGAGCCGACGACTGAAGATGACGAGGGGGAAGAGTATCAGCAGGTAGCCGAGCGCAGCGGCAAAGAGTGGCGAGGCGTTGGAGGAATAGCCGAGCGCTGCCGATGCCTCTGCCAGTAGGTCCGGCACCGCCACCACCGAGGCCAGCGAGGTGTTCTTCACGGTGGCGATGGTGCGTGATGTGAGCGGCGCGATGACGAGCCGTATGGCCTGCGGCAGAACCACGTAGATCAGCACCTGCCAGCGCGTCAGGCCGGAGGCGCGCGCAGCCTCGCTCTGACCCTTGGGAAGCGCGTTGATCCCGGCGAAGACAAGTTCTTCGGTAAAGGCCGAGAGTACCATTGCAAGCACCGTCCATGCCGTGCCGAAACCGCTGGGTTTCAGCCCCAGGTAGGGCAGGCCGAAGAAGCCCACGACGATCAGCATGAGCGGCGGCAGGGCGCGCAGGATGTCGGCATAGAGCACGATGAAGGTGTTGATGACCCGGTTCTCGAGCGTGCGCAGCAGCGCCAGCCCGATGCCGATGGCAAAACCGGTGATCACCACGAGCACCGAGAGCTCGACCGTGACGACGAGGCCTTTCCACAGGTCTGGGAGGTAGGTCAGGATGACATTCAGGTTGAAGAAGGCCTGAAGCAGATCGTTCATGGGAGCTCCGGGTCGTCAGGGAGGTGAAGAGGTGGCGGCCGGGAGGGAGATCCCCGGGAGGGGGCCCGGCCGCCGGGGGGATGCCGGTCTTGCCGGCACGCCCTTACTTGCAGGCCATCTCGTGGTCGCCGGCTTCGTAGCCGGTCAGACCCTCGGGGCCGTAGCCCGCGACAGCCGTGCCGGTCATGCTGTTCTCGATCGGGGCGATGCCCGTCCATTTCTCAAAGATCTTGGCGATCTCGCCTTTGGACTTGAGGCATTCGAGCGCGGCATCCACGCGGTTGCGCAGTTCGGCGTCATCCTTGTTGAAGGCGTAGCCGAAGTATTGCTGCTTATCGACGTAGAAGCTCGACGGTTTGAAGATCGGCTGCTCCTTCGAGAGCTGACCGGCCGAGGCGCTGTACATCACCGCGGCATCCGCCTGGCCGGTCGCCACCGCCTGCGCCGAGTCGGAGTGCTTGTCGAAGCGGGCGACGGTGATGTCGTACTGTTCGGCCTCACCGGAAATCCAGCGATCAAAGAGGTTGCCCTTGTTCGTCGCCACGGTCTTGCCGCGCAGGTCTTCCAGCGAGCTGACGTCGTCGTTGCGGGCATTCAGCAGCAGGCCGAAGGTCGCGTCGCCATAGCCCTCTGCGAAGAGGATGCTCTGCGCGCGCTCCTCGGTGATCGTCGCCGGGGCGAGGATCATGTCGAACTTGCCGGCCATAAGTCCGGGAATGGTCGCGGACCAAGGCTGGTCGATAACCTTGATCTCTTCACCGAGCTGTTCGGACAGGGCCTTGGCGATGTCTATGTCGATGCCCTCGTAGCTGCCATCCGGGGCAACCATCGCGAAGGGTGCGTAGCCGACGTCGGCAGCCGCGACGATCTCGGCCTGGGCGGTGCCGGCGGAGAGTGCGGCAACGCCCAGGGCGCAGAGGGTGAGACGGAGAGGGGAGGGGGTTTTCATCTGGAAGTCTCCTGTTGGGATCGGCGCCCGAGCAGTTCGGGTCTTGTTAATCCTAGCGTTCTGTCTGATGAAACGCATGTTCACCAATTGGAATACTAGCTCCCCTGGGGTCAAGCCGAGTCTCGGTGATTTCCCTCAAAACCCCTCCTTGCTCCTCCCTTGATGCCTCTAAATTAATCACTCACCCGTAGAAGCGCGCGCCCAGGCGTGCTGAGAGGTTGGCTGCGGTCCGCAGCACCTTCGGCTTGAGTTCTTCAATGTAGCTTTCGGTGAGGCGCGACTTTGGCCCCGAGATCGTTAGCGCCCCGACGAGCCCCTGCGCGGCGGAAAACACTGGCGCGGCAAGGCCGTTGATTTCGGCATCGCGTTCGCCAATGGAGACGAGCGGCAGTTGCTCGAGAGTCCGCAGCGGTGCGGTCAGGTTAGGGTCCTGCTTGGGGAAGGTGGTGAGAACCCGGCCCGCTGCTCCGCGGTCAAGGCTGACCGTATCGCCTTCGGCCACATGCTCCCGCAGCAGGTGATCGCTGTCTTCGCGGAAGAGGCACATGCGGCGATTGCCGATTCTCTGAAAGAAAGAGACGCATTCGTTGGCGTCGAGCACCAGCTGCTGCATCGCGGGGCGTACGTGCGATTCGAGGTTAAACCCTGATGTATAGGCCTTGCCGAGTCGGTAGATCTCGGGGCCGAGCGCATATTTCCTGTCCGCCGTGACGGTGACCATCTGCTCTTCCGCAAGCGACACCAGCATCCGCAGCGCGGTACTTTTCACCATGCCCGTGCGGCGGCTGATTTCTGCAAGCGACAGTTCCTGCGTGCTCTTGTCGAAGAGCTTGAGCACTTGCAGGGCGCGAATCACGGCCTCAACGGATTTGGTTTTTCGTTCGATCTGGATTTCTGTCATGGCTCCTCCAAAATGCCTGAATGCGTACTGCGTGATGCCTGCCTTGATCGCATTATTTTAGAACATCATTTCGCCGAGTGGAACACTTCGGAGTATTTGATCATCTCTTCCTGCGCGGTCGCGGAGGGGATTGCACAAAAAATATGCGGCCAAGTGGGCGGCCTCGGAAATCCAGAAGCTCGAGCTTGACGTTGTGAGAAGTGGTCGTTCTATTCATGAGCATCACGTTTCGCACAGCGCAACCATGGAGGCTCCCTTGCTCGATGACCAGACGACCCGGCCCATTCTCGAACTGCGAGGGCTGACCAAATCCTTCGGGGAAACAGAAATCCTCAAGGCCGTCGATCTCGATGTGGAGCAGGGCGAGATGGTCTTCATCATCGGTCCGTCGGGCTCGGGCAAGTCGACGCTTCTGCGCTGTTGCAACCGCCTCGAAGAACCCAGCGGTGGGCGCATTTATGTAGATGGCAAGGACATCTGCGATCCGAAGAACGACCTCAACAAGCTGCGCCAGAAGATCGGGATGGTGTTCCAGTCCTTCAATCTCTACGCGCATATGACGGCGAAGCAGAACGTGATGCTGGCCCTGCGCAAAGTGCAGAAGAAGTCCAAGGAAGAGGCCGAGCAGACCGCCATCGAGATGCTGACCCGCGTCGGTCTCGCAGAGCGCGTCGATCACTTTCCCTCGCAACTTTCGGGTGGTCAGCAGCAGCGCGTCGCCATCGCACGCACGCTCGCGCTCGGCCCGAAAATCGTGCTTTTCGACGAGCCCACCTCGGCGCTCGACCCCGAGCTTGTCGGTGGCGTGCTGCAGGTCATGCGGCAGCTGCGCGAGGAAGGCATGACCATGGTCGTCGTCAGCCATGAGATGCGGTTCGCGCGCGATGCGGCCGATCGCGTCGTCTTCATGGCCGACGGCGTGATCCAGGAAATGGGCCCGCCCGAACAGATCTTTGGTGCGCCGCAAGTCGCGCGCACCCGTGAATTCCTGTCTTCGCTCGACGGGCACTGAGACCGGACAAAAGGAACCAAGATGAGTCAGATCCGCCTTTCCTTCGACATCGGGGGAACCTTTACCGATTTCGTGCTCCAGGATCCTGAACGCGGTCGCATCCGCTTCTGGAAGACGCTCTCCACGCCGCATGCGCCCGAAAAGGCCGTGGTGCGCGGCGTCAAAGAACTGCTGGCAGCCGAAGGGGTGAACCCGGCTGATGTCGGCATGGTGCTGCATGCGACCACCGTGGCTACGAACGCCATCCTCGAGCGCAAGGGCTCGAAGACCGCGATGATCACCACCGAAGGCTTCCGCGACGTGCTGCTGCTGGGGCGGCAGAAGCGCTACTCCACCTACAATATGCACCTCGCCAAACCGGATCCGCTCATCAAGCGCCGGGACATCTTCGAGCTCTCCGAGCGCGTCTACCTGCGCGGCCACGAGGCCCGCGCGCCGGAGCAAGCCAAGATCGATGCCCTGCTGACCAGGATCGCAGAGGCGGGCTACGAGGCGGTCGCGGTCTGCCTGCTGCATTCCTACGCCGATCCGTCGCACGAGCGCCTGATCCGCACCCGCGCCGAGGCGCTGGGTCTCGAGCTCGTGCTGTCGCTCAGCTCGGATGTCTCGCCGCGGTACCGCGAATACGAGCGCTCATCGACAGTTACGGCGAATGCCTACGTAAAACCGATTGTGGCCCGCTATGTGGATCGGCTCGAGAAAGCACTGAAGGCCGAAGGGCTGACCGCTGATCTCTACATCATGCAATCCAATGGTGGGCTGGTCTCGCCGGAGCTGGCCGCAGACTTCCCGGTGCGCATCGTCGAAAGCGGTCCGGCAGCAGGCGTGCTGATGTGCCGCGCGGTGGGCGCCGAGGAGGGGATCAAGGACCTTCTGACCTTCGATATGGGTGGCACCACGGCCAAGCTCGGCGCCATCGACAATGGCGAGCCGGCGATCTTGCCGACTTTCGAAGTCGATCAGGTGCAGTACACCAAGGGGTCGGGCCTGCCTCTCAACATCTCGGCCATCGAACTCCTCGAGATCGGAGCGGGCGGCGGCTCGATCGCGACGCCCCATCTTGGCGGCATCCGCATCGGCCCGGAAAGCGCCGGCTCCGAGCCGGGCCCGGCCTGCTATGGCAATGGCGGTACCAAGCCCACCGTGACCGATGCCAACCTCGTGCTGGGTTATCTCAACCCAGGCACCTTCAACGGCGGCAATATGAGCCTCGATCTGGAGGCCGCCCGCGAGGCAATTCGGCTGCACCTGGCCGAACCGCTCGGCCTCAGCATTGAGGAAGCCGCTCTGGGGATCCACCTCATGGCGACCGCGAACATGGAACGTGCCCTGCGGATCGTCTCGGTCGAACGCGGCCGGGATCCGCGCGACTATACGCTGGTCGGCTTTGGCGGGGCCGGCCCGGTGCACGCGGCGCGCCTGGCGCGGGCCCTGCATGTGCCCCAGCTGATCCTTCCGCGCGGGGCCGGGGTCGGCTCGGCGGTGGGCTTGCTGGCGGCGGACCCCAAGGTCGACTATGCGATGACCTGCCCGGTTCGTCTCGCAGAAGGGGCCGGCGCAACCGTCAAGGCCCTGCGCGACGATCTGCGCGCCAAGGCGGACGCCGATCTCGACCGGCTCGCCGCGAATGGTGCGCGCAGGCACCGGCTCATGGCCTCGCTGCGCTATGTCGGCCAGGGTTACGAGATCTCGGTCGAGATGCCCGATCCCGATCTGCCCGAGGCCGAGTTCCTCGAGGCCGCCTGCGCGCGCTTCGGCGCCGCTTATGCCAAGACCTACGGCTACCATGACCCGGCCCGTCCGATCGAAGCGATCGACTGGAGCTTCGAAGCGGTCATGCCGATCGGTGCGGGGCTCAATGCGCCGGATCGCCTGGGCGAGGGTGACAGCCGCATCGGAACCCGCAAGGGCTGGTTCGAAACCACCGGCCCCGTCGAGACCGCCATCCATGACCGCTACCGCATGGTGCCGGGAACACCTGTCATAGGCCCCTGCGTCATCGAGGAAGCGGAGACCACCATCCTGCTTCTGCCCGGGGACCGCGCCGAGATCAGCTCCTGCGGCAACCTCGTCATCACCATAGACGCCGAAGCGGACACCGCAGCACAGAGCATGGAAGGTGCAGCAGCATGACCATCACGCCGATCACGCAATCGCTGGTCTGGAACACACTGGTATCGATTGCCGAGGAAATGGGATCGACCCTGCGCCGGACCGCCTTTTCGGAAGCCGTGCGCGAGGCGGACGACTTCTCGACCGGCGTCTTCGACCGCCATGGGCGCCTGCTGAGCCAGGGCAATTTCACGCCCGGCCACCTCGGCTCGATGCCCGCCGTGGTCGAGACCGTCTCCTCGATGTATCCCGGTGAGAGTCTCAAGCCGGGCGATGCTATCGTTTTGAACGATAGTGGCCTTGGCTCGGGGCATTTCCCGGACTTCTACATGGTGACCCCGGCCTTCGTCGACGGGGACTTCTCGGGCTGGGTGGTCAATATCGCTCACCACGTTGATGTCGGCGGGGCCGCTCCCGGCTCGCAGAAGGTGATCGGCGTCACGGAGGCCTATCAGGAGGGCCTTCGCATTCTGCCGATCAAACTGGTGCGCGAGGGTGCGTTCGACGCCGAGCTGCTTCGGATGATCACCGCAAACGTACGCATCCCGGCCGCGGTCGAGGGTGATCTCGCGGCGCAGCGCAATGCCAACGAAGTAGGCGTGGACCGCTTCGCCGAACTGCTGCGCTCGGTCGGTCGCGAAACGCTGGATGCGGCGGTCGATGCGATCCTGGACGCCTCCGAGAAGCGGATGCGCGAGGCCATTTCGGAGATCCCCGACGGCACCTACTCCTTCGACGACTGGCTCGATGGGATCGGCGAAGGCGAGACGGGTCTGATCCCGGTGGCGGTGGATGTCACCGTCTCGGGCGACGGGATGGTCATCGATTTCTCGCGGTCCGGCGATCAGGTCGCCGCGGCGATCAATGCTTATTTCAACTACACGCGGGCGCATGGGTTCTTCGCGGTGAAGGTCTTCACCGACCCCGAGCTGCCGCAGAACGAGGGTGGCTTGCGGGCCATCGAAGTGCGCGCGCGCGAAGGCTGCTTCTTCAATCCCAAGTTCCCGGCACCTTCCGGCGGCCGGGCCGCGATCCAAATCCGCATCTTCGAGCTGATCAACGGCGCCATGGCTCAGGCGCTGCCGGATCGGGTGATGGCCGCCTACTCGCATTGGTCGAACCCGATCTTGTCGGGCACCGATGACGACACCGGCGAGCGTTTCATCTACTACGACCTGATCTTTGGCGGCTACGGTGCACGTCACGGGGCCGATGGCCTCGAGGGCACGGCGCCCGTGATTAACTGCGCCAACATCCCCGTCGAAGTTCATGAGACCCACAACCCCGTCATCATTCACCGGCTTGCGTTGCAGGCCGATACCGGCGGTGCCGGGCAGTATCGCGGCGGCTGCGGCATCGTGAAGGAGGTCGAGCTGCTGGCCTCCAAGGCTTCGCTGACCCTTCTGGGAGATCGCCATGTCAAGCCGCCGCACGGGCTCTTCGGCGGTGAAGCCGGAACGCTCGCCAGCTCGACCCTGCTGCGGGGCGGCGAGGAGATCGCACTGATTTCGAAACAGATGGTGGACCTGCAGGCCGGCGATATCCTGCGCCTGCAACTGGCCGGTGCCGGCGGCTTTGGCCCGGCCGGCGACCGCGACCCCGCCGCCATCGAAAATGACATTGCCGACGGGTTCGTCACCGAGCTGTGCGCCGCGCGCGACTACGCCTGACCCATCGGACTTCCAGAGGAAAACGCGATGAACGAACGCATCTCCGACAAGGCCGCACTTGACGCGGCGCATGCGGTGCACCCGCATACCAACCTGCGGCGCCACCTGCAGTCCGGACCCAACATGATCGTCAAGGGCGATGGCATCGAGGTGATCGACGCCCAGGGCAAGCGCTACATCGAAGGCGCTGCAGGCCTCTGGTGCGCGGCGCTCGGCTTCGGCTCGGAAAGGCTGGGCGAGGTCGCCAAGCAGGTGATGACCGAGATCGGTTACTACCACACCTTCCGCGGCGCCTCGACGCCCTGGGTCTCGGACCTTTCCGCCAAGCTTGGCGCCATCGCGCCCAAGGGGCTCGACAAGGTGCTGCTGCAGACTTCGGGCTCGGAGGCCAACGATACGGCAATGAAGCTGGTCTGGTCGTTCTGGGAAGCCCAGGGCGAGCCTTCGCGGGTCAAGATCATCTCGCGCCACAACAGCTATCATGGTACTGGCGCGCTGACCTCCCAGCTGACCGGCAAGGCCAATTTCCACGTCGGTTTCGGCCCCGGCTTCGACCGGTTCCGCTATGTGACCGAGCCCTATTACTACCGCAAGGCGCTTGAGGGAGAGACCGAGGCCCAGTTCTCCTCGCGGCTCGCGCAGGAACTCGACGAGATGATCCAGGCCGAAGGTCCCGAAACCATCGCCGCCTTCTGGGCCGAGCCGGTTATCGGCTCGGGTGGGGTCTTCACCCCGCCGGAGGGGTACTTCCCGAAAATTCAGGCGGTGCTCGACAAATACGGCATTCTCTTCGTCGCCGACGAGGTCATCTGCGGTTTCGGCCGCACCGGCGAGATGTGGGGCTGCCAGACCTACGGGATCCGCCCCGACATGATCTGCTGCGCCAAGTCGCTTTCGGCGGCGATGTTGCCGCTCTCGGCGGTGCTGATCGGCGAGCGGGTCTTCGAGGCGATGCTGAACCAGTCGGACAAGTACGGCAGCTTCGCCCATGGCTACACCTATGGCGGACACCCGGTGAGCTGCGCCGTGGCGGCCGAGGTGCTGACGATCTACGAAGAGATGGACCTTATTGGCCATGTGAAGTCGATCGAGCCAGCCTTCGTGCAGGGCTTCGAAAGCCTGCGCGATCACCCGCTCGTCGGCGACGTGAACGCGGTCGGCCTCATCGGCTGCACCGAACTTGTGGCCGACAAGCAGACAAAGGCAAAACACGCGCCCGAGGTGCAAATCACTGCCCGCTTCGAGGCCGCCGCGCTCGAGCGAGGTCTGATCACCCGCAATATCGGCAACCGCATCGCGCTGTCGCCGCCGCAGATCATCACGGCCGCCGAGGTCGAAGAGATGTTCACACGTTACCGCGACACTCTCGACGCCGTCGCCAAGGAAATCGCATGACCATGGACAAGCAGAAGAACCGCCCCGCCGATATCTCGCCGGAAGAATGGGACATCCGCTGCGATCTCGCCGCGCTCTACCGCCTGGTCGCGCACTATGGCTGGACCGATCTCATCTACACGCATATCTCCGCCCGGCTGCCGGGCAAGGAGCACCACTTCCTGATCAATGACTACCGGCGCATGTTCCACGAGATGCGCGCCTCGGATCTTGTCAAGATCGATCTCGAGGGCAAGAAGCTCGACGAGGGCAGCCGCCCCGAGCAGGTGGTCAACCGCGCCGGCTTCGTTATCCACTCGGCGCTGCACACCGCGCGCGAGGATCTGACCTGCATCGTGCACACGCACACCAAGGCCGGCATCGCGATCGCCTCGCAGCGCGATGGCCTGCTGCCGATGAGTCAGCACGCGCTGAAGTTCTACAACCACCTCGCCTACCACAACTACGAGGGCATCGCGCTCGATCTCGACGAGCGCGAACGACTGGTGGCGGACCTCGGGACGTCGCACCGCGCGATGATCCTGCGCAATCACGGACTCCTTGTCGGGGGGCGCACCGTGCCCGAGGCCTTCGACCACATCTACTTCCTCGAGCGTGCCTGCGAGGCCCAGATCGCCGCGCAATCCGGCGGCGCGGAGCTTGTCATGCTGCCCGACGAAGAGGTGCGTGCGCACACCTCCTCGCAGTTCCGGCACGATGAGATCCCTTCCTACGTGGACATGGCGTGGACCGCCGCGCTGCGGTTGATCGATCCCGAGACCTCGGACGTCTGGACCTGATCACCTTCATACCCCTCTAGGACAAGGAAGGGCGCATGCCCCGCCAGCTTTCACATCTTCTCGCGCCAGGGCTCTGGCGCGGGGCCGGCAAGCTCGTGCTTGCACTCGGGTTCGGAACTTTCGGGGGGTGGCTCGCGCATCTTGCCGGCCTGCCGCTTGCCTGGCTTCTGGGAGCGCTGATCGCGGCCATCCTGCTGGCCTCTGCGGGGCTCGCGGTCGACGTGCGGGGTGCGAGACGCTACGCGCTCATCGTGCTTGGGCTCGGGCTTGGCCAGAGTTTCACCGCGCCGATCCTCGCGTCCCTCGTCGGGCTGTTTCCGCTGATCCTGATCTGCGCGGTGCTGACGATCGCAAGCGGCGCTCTCGGGGCGGGAATCTACCGGCGCCAGGCGGGGCTGGATCCCAAGACCGCTTTCTTCTGCGGAGTTCCCGGCGGCGTCGTGCTCATGGCCATCCACGCCGAACGGGCAGGGCTTCCCGAGCATGAGATCACGCTGGCGCAGACCGTGCGCCTACTGGTGGTCGTGCTGCTCTATCCGCCATTGATCAAGCTTCTGGTGCCGCACGAGCCTGCGGATATCCTGAGTGTTGGCGCCTCGATCTCAAGCTGGAGCTGGCTGCTGCCCCTGTGGCTCTTTGCCGGATACCTAGCGGCGCTCATCGGTCGGCAACTCGGAACGCCGAACCCCTGGATGCTGGCGCCGACCTTGCTGGCCATAGCGGCCTCGTCACTGGGAGTGCTGCCCACGCAGATACCGCAGCCGATGATCATCGCGGGGCAGATCGTGCTGGGCCTGTCGCTCGGGGTGCAGGTGACGCCGCAATTCCTGCGCCAGGCGGGGCCGCTTTTCGTGGCATCGGTAACCTCCTCTCTACTGATCAGTGCGGTGCTGATCGCCCTTGCTTTCGCGGTCTACGCGCTCACCGACCTTCCGCTCGGCGCGCTGCTGCTCGGGATGGCGCCGGGTGGCATGCCGGAAATGGCGGTTACCGCCCATGCTCTCGGCGCATCGGTGCCGCTGGTGCTTGGCTTTCACCTGGTCCGGGTCGTCGTGGCGAATTTCCTGATCGAGCCGGTCTGGCGGCTGGCGCATCGTCTCAAGCTGAGCTGAGCCACGCCAAGCTAAGCTAAGGTGGTACGGAGGGGCAAAGCTGCCTCTCCGCCGCTGCATTCAGCACATGCCGCGGCTGACTTTCACCAAAACGGCGCATCTATCATGGGGGTGAACTGCCCCGCTCGTCGCGGAAGCCTCTTCCATATGAACAGGAACAAAACGGCCCGGCAGTTTCCTGCCGGGCCGTCTTGTTTGAGCGATGCCGTGGAATTCGCAGCTGCCTAGCGCTCCTCAGAGCGGAAGAGCCAGTGGCACGACCGACATGATCGGAGATAGAGATTTAGACGTTTCGATAGATAGAATGATATTCTTGATTTTTGCCTGCATCTCGGCAGGCAGTACGCCGGCCGTCAGGTCTTCGAACTTCTCCAGAAGCTCGGCATCGCTTGTGCCAATACGAGGGTCCCCCTTCGCCATATCAACCTCGCGGACAAGTGCGGTGCCGTCGGCCATCTCGACGCTGACCCGCGCGATCGTCTGACCTGGATAGAGCGCGTCGAGTTCTGGATCGGCGATCACTTCGACCCGTTTGGCCAACGCGTGCACGGTTGTATCGTTTAGCCGCTCTGGGCTGAGCTGCGCCGTGCCGATCGCGGCATCGGTCAGGGTGACGGCGATGATCCAGGGCAAACTGAACTGAGCCGCGACGCGGCCCGCGCCGGGCTCGATGGGGCGGCCGAGCATCTCGGCCGACAACGCCCAGGTCTTGACCGTCACCCGCGAGATGGCGGTGGGATCGAGGCGCTCTTCGCGGGCCAGCGTCAGCGCCGCCTCCGCCGCGGATTGGGCTTGGCGGCAGATCGGGTAGAACTTGAAGTAGGTGTCCCGGATCGTCCAGAGCGTGCCGAGCCCTTCGCACAGCCGGTCGACCCGCGGCGCGCTTGCCGCAAGCTCGAGCCAGCCTCGCCCCTTGGTCTCCGAGCCTTCGAGCGGGCAGCCGTAGAAACCACGTTCAGCCATGAGTGCAGCCTCGATGCCAGTGCGCGCGGCCCAGCCGGTATGCAGGGGCTTGGCCGAATAGCCGGCCCAGAGCGTTTCGGCAGTGGCATATGGCAACAGGAAACCGGCGGCGCCGAGGGCCCCGGCGAAGCTCTGTTCCTCGAGGCCCAGAAGCCAGGCCGCCGCAGCGGCCGAGCCGACGGTTCCGGCTGTTCCGTTCGGCATGTGACCGCGTCCCATATGTTCAGGGTGAACCGCCCAGGCGACGCGATGCGCGACCTCGTAGCCGACGACAATCGCGGTAAGAAGGTCGCGCCCGGTTGCGCCCTTCCACTCGGCCACCGCGAGCGCGGCACCGATCACCAAGCTGGCGTGAATGCCACCGAAGCGCCAGCCGTCCTGAATTTCATAGACGTCCGAGAGGGTGCTCCAGACCAGCGCTGCGGGCAGCGGGCCGCAGCGCTCGCCGCTGCCCGGCAGCGTGCAGGCATCGCCCGAGGGAAAGGCCTGGACGAACGACAGAAGGGCGGCGGCATCGGGGCTGTCGAGTGCGGCGATGGAGACTCCAAGCGTATCCAGAAGCGTGATCTTCACGCGCGAGAGGACATCCTCGGGAATGTCCTCGTAGCGCAGATTGGCGGCCCAGCGGGCCAGTCGCGCTGTGTCTCCCTGCGGTGGCAGGGCGGTGCCGCGCAGCGGCGGGGTCAACGTGTCATGCATGGGGGTTCCGGACGTTCAGGCGCCGGCCTTTCGGTTTTCGAGGTAGTTGAGAATTTGCACCATCGGGAAGAGCAGGGCGAAGTACATGCCTGCGGCCAACACCAGCGGCGTCGGACTGTAGGTGCTGCCCTGCGCCATGCGGGCCATCTGGAGCAACTCAGGAAGGGTGACGATCGAGGCCAGCGAGGTCATCTTGATGGTCTCGACGATATTCGTAACGATGTCGGGCATCATGTTGCGGGTCGCCTGGGGCAGCTGGACATGGGCCATGACCTGAAGCGCGCGCAGGCCGGTGGCGCGGGCAGCCTCGATTTGGCCATGCGGGACCGATGAGATGCCAGCGCGAAAGATCTCGGCGAAATAGGCCGAGACATTCAGCACCATCGCGAGCACGACGGAGCCCATGACGCCCATGTTGAGCTCGAAGAAGGGCAGGCCGTAGTAGATCAGGATCAGCAGCACGAGCGAAGGGAAGGCGCGGAAGAAGTCCACCCAGATCGTCAGAAGGCGGCGCAGCGCGGGGGATCCCAGCTTTGCAAGCACGGCCATGAGCACCCCTGTTCCCACGCCCACCGGCACGACGACGGCAGAGAGCAGAAGCGTCACCCCCAGCCCTTTCAGAAGGAAGGGAAAGCTCATCTTGAGGATCTCGAGGTTGAGGAAAGTCTGTAGGAACATGTCCATTGTATGGCTCCTCAGGCGCGCATGGCCGGCTGGTGTTCGAGCCGGCGGCTGGCAATCACCAGCGGGTAGATCATCAGAAGGTAGGCGATGGCGGCCATCATCAGTGGCGTGGTGTTGGCCAGTTCACCCTGCACCTTGAGCGCGAGCCCCAGCAGGTCGGGTGTGGCGACGGTTGCCGCGAGAGCGGTGTTCTTGATTGTGGCAATCAGTCGCGAGGTCAGTGGTGGCACGGTCAGGCGGATCGCCTGGGGCAGGATCACGTAGCGCATCGCCTGCAGGAAGCCCAATCCTGTCGATCTCGCCGCTTCCATCTGCCCTGGCGGGATGGACTTGATGCCGGACCAGAAGATCTCCTCGGCAAAAGCCGAGAGCACGAGCGCGAGCACCAGCCAGGAGACGGCGAAACCGGACATCCGGATGCCGAAGTAGGGCAGGCCGAAGAAGAAGAGGATGATGACCACGAGAGGCGGCAGCGAGCGGATGACATCGGCATAGGCGCGCACGGCGCCGCCAAGCAGTCGCAGGCGCATGGCGCGCGCGATCGCGAGGATGAGCCCCAGCAAGGTGCCGCTGACAATCACCAGAAGGCTGAGCCAGAGCGTCTTGAGGAAGCCGGAAAGAATGAGTGGCAGTGCCTGCCAGAAGATCGAGCTGTTGAAGAACTGGTGAATAAAGGCGTCCATTGGGTCCGGCAGTCGGCTGAAGAAAGGATTGGGCCGGACGGTTCTGCCATCCGGCCCCGGCAGCTGCGTCAGTCGCAGGCCATTTCGTGATCAGTTTCCTCGTAGAATTTGGTTCCGGGCTGGCCGAAGCCGGGTTGCGGCGTGTTCGTGATGCCGCCCGGCTCGGGCTGCAGGCCGGTCCATTTCACGTAGATCTCGTCCAGCTCACCCGAGGCCTTCAGGCATTCCATCGCGGCATCGAGCTTGTTGCGCAGCTCAAGATCTTCGGGACGGACGGCGTAGCCGTAGGGCGCTCCCTTGCGGATGGCGAAGCTGGAGACCTTGAGCATGGGCTGCTTCTTCGCGGCGAACCCGGCGGCGGTCTTGTACATCATGTAGCCGTCGGCCTGACCCGAGATCACGGCCTGAACCGCGTCAGGCGAGGTCTCGAACCGCGCGATGGTGATGCCGAACTCGTCCTGCCGTTCGGTGAGCCAGGCGTCGGCGCTCGAGCCCTTGTTGATGGCGATCGTCTTGCCCTGCAGGTCCTCGGCGCCGGCGATATCGTCGTCCGAGGCGCGCATTAGCAGCCCGTCGAGCGCTTCGCCGTATCCTTCGATGAATGCCATCATTTCCTGGCGTTCCGGCGTCATTGTCGCGGCGGACCACATGGCATCGAACTTTCCCGCTGCAAGGCCGGCAAAGGTGGTCGACCAGGGTTGCTGGATCACCTCGATGTCGATGCCCGAAATTTCCGAAAGCCGCTTGGCGATGTCGATGTCGATGCCTTCGAATTCCCCGGACATGCTCTTCATCGAATAGGGCGCAAAGCCGACGTCAGAGGCCGCGGTGATCTTTTCCTGTGCGAGCAGCGACGCTGGCGTGAGCGAGAGGCACAGGCAAAGGCTTATCTTGCGAATAGAGTGCATAAGAGTCCCTGTTGTTGTTTTATAGTTCTATTGAGTGGAATAGCAGTATGACTAATGCAACAACTGACGGACGGGTCGTCAAGCGACTCACGAGCCGTTGACTGCAGATGTCGGCCCCGATGCGACTTCCTGCACCATCTGCTTATTCGTTGTGCGGATCTGCCGTCGCGCCTGGGTTTCGGACGTCGAGATCTGATTAACGGGATTGCGGGGTTTCGGCAGAATCCCGGCGCCAGAAGGGGCCTTGATGCGCAAGAAGAGCCAAGCCGACGCGCGGATTGCGTTCGCGATCGGACAGGTCGATGCCGCCACGACGATCGGCAAGATGCTCCGTCGTCCCTACCACCGAAGGAGCGCGGAAGAGCTGCACCGCTCCGACCACCAGAAAGTGCAGGATGACTTATGCATCCATCGGGTCGGTCTTGCCCCGGCTGTTGCGCAAAGCCTCGCGTGTCCAGGCAATCCTGACCCTTCCGTGGTCAGAGCTTGTTGAGACGCCGGGGGCATCGTGGGCCTGTCCGATCTCCGCCTGCTCGGCGGCCTCGGACTGAGCGGGTTGCGCACGTGGCCTCGGCATCGCGATCGGCGCCCGGCAGGGACCAGAGAGGGCGCTCGGGGCGTTTCAATGCGCTGCAATGAAATAATAAAATGCGAACCCGCTTTGAGGTTTCCTTCGCGAAGGGGCGCAGTCGAAATGTTCCGAAACGCGGGCCTCGTCGTGAAGCGCAACGCAGGGTAGCGGCCACGAATGCTGCTGTTCACTGCCGGGGAATCGTCGCGGCGGGCGGTTCGGGTTGGGCCGCGGCGGGCACCGTCGCTCCCGGCTGAACGCAGAAGAGGATCGGTCCTCACGCCCAATTTTTGACCATATGTGGCAGCGGGGAAATATTTTTGGCTGGACCAATGTGCAAAAATTGGTCCAGCCACTTGACGGGTGCCGACCCTTGCGCTGTTACGGCGGGGCAAGCAGCGCGGAGGTTCGGGCTGCGGGACAGAAAGAGAGAACAGGGAATGAAGATTTTTCAGACAAGACGCGGTGCCTTGCGCCTGACTGCAGCGGCGCTTGCAATCTCGCTCGGCGCAACGGGCGCCATGGCGCAGACCAAGGGCGGTACGCTGAACACCATCGTCCAACCCGAACCCCCGCTGCTGGTGCTTGGCCTTAACCAGCAATCGCCGACCCAATATGTTGCCTCGAAGATCTACGAGGGCCTGCTGACCTATGATCCCGACCTCGCACCCCAGCCCGGTCTGGCCAAGTCCTGGGAAACGTCCGAGGACGGGCTGACCTATACTTTCACTCTGCAGGACGGCGTCACTTGGCACGATGGTGAGAAATTCTCGTCCGCGGACGTGGTCTTCAGCGTCGATAAATATCTGCGGCAGGTGCACCCGCGCGTCCGCCCGATCCTCAATACCTACCTCGAGAGCGTGACCGCGCCTGACGATCAGACCGTCGTCTTCAAGCTCAAGAGCCCCTTCGCACCCTTCATCCAGCTCTTCGGCACCGACAACATGACGATTGTGCCAGCGCACATCTACGAAGGCACGGAATTCGCCACGAACCCGCAGAACCAGCACCCGATCGGCACCGGCCCGTTCATGTTCGAAAGCTGGGAGCGCGGCTCGGCGATCACGCTGGTCAAGAACCCGAACTACTGGAAGGACGGCCTTCCCTATCTCGACAAGATCGTCTTCAGCATCATCCCCGACTCCGCCTCGCGTGCGGTTGCCTTCGAGCAAGGTCAGATCGACGTGCTGCGCGGCACGGATGTGGATCCGGTGGATGTCTCGCGGCTCGAGAACCTCGACGGCGTCGAGGAGACCACCAAGGGCACCGAGATGTATTCGACCATCACCTCGATGATCATGAACGAGCGCGAGCTTCCGTTCAGCAACAAGCAGGTGCGCCAGGCCATCTCCTACGCACTGGACCGCGACTTCATGGTTCAGACGATTTTCTTCGGCATCGGCAAGCCCGCCACCGGACCGATCTCGTCGACGCTGCCCTTCTACGACGGCGATGTGCCGAAGTACGACTACGACCTCGACAAGGCGCGGGAGCTGATCAAGGAATCCGGCGTCGATCTCTCGGCTCATCCGGTGAAAATCCTCGACTACCCCTATGGGTCGACCTGGGCGCGCCTGGCGGAATACGTCAGCCAGCAGCTCAAGCAGATCGGCTTTACCGTGGATATCGAGGCCACCGATGCGGGCGGTTGGGCGCAGCGTGTCGGCAACTTCGACTTCGACACGACCTTCCACTTCTCGGACCAGTTCGGGGATCCGGCGATCGGCGTGTCGCGCCTGTTCGTGACTTCGAACATCGTGAAGGGCTCGCCCTTCGCTAACAACGCTGGTTACAGCAATCCGGAAGTCGATGAGATCTTCGCCAAGGCGGCCTCCTCGACCTCGCGCGAGGATCGTCAGGAACTCTACACCGAGGCGCAGAAGATCCTCGTTGACGACGCGGCCAACATCTACCTCTTCGAGAACCAGAACGTCACGCTCTACAAGGACAGCGTGCACAACCTGATCACCTCGGGGGTCGGCACCAACTCGAACTTCGAGACCGTCTACATCGACGACGCGAAGTAACTCCAAGGGCCAACGGTCGCCTGCCGACCGTTGGCCCCCTTCACTGGAAGCCCCATGACATTTCTAAGACACGCGGTCCTGCGCCTGATCAAGGCTCTGACCGTCATCCTGAGCGTGGTCATCGCCAACTTCTTCCTGATCCGTCTTGCCCCGGGTGATCCCGCGGCAATCATGGCAGGCGAGGCCGGAGCGAGCGATCCCGAATACGTCGACAGGCTGCGCGAACAGTTCGGCCTGAACGAGCCGCTTCTGACCCAGCTCTGGCTCTATCTCAAAGGCGTGGTCCAGTTCGACTGGGGCTATTCCTACCGCATGCAGGTCGATGTGCTTCACCTGATCGCCGAGCGCATCCCGGCGACGCTGCTCCTGATGGGGGCGGCCTTCATCTTCTCGATCCTGCTCGGCATCCTGTTCGGCGTGCTGGCCGCATCCGCCCGGCACCGGCCCGGGCGTGGCTGGCTCGACAGCGTGATCGTCGGAATCTCGCTGCTGCTTTATGCCACGCCGCTGTTCTGGCTGTCGCTGCTGGCGATCCTGCTGTTCTCGGTCCAGCTCGGCTGGCTCCCGGCCTACGGAATGGAGACCCCGGGGACAGACTATGCCGGTCTCGAGCGGGCGAAGGACATCGCCCTGCACCTCGTGCTGCCGACAATCTCGCTCGGCTCGTTCTACATGGCCATGTACGTGCGCCTTGCCCGGGCCTCGGTGCTCGAGGTGATTGGCATGGATTACATCAAGACGGCTCGCGCCAAGGGGGTGCCCTGGGCCCGTGTCCTGCGGCGTCACGTGCTGCGCAACGCGATGCTTCCGGTCATCACCTTCTCGGGCATCCAGCTCGGGCAGATGGCAGGGGGCGCGGTGCTGACCGAGACCGTCTTCGGATGGCCGGGCATCGGACGGCTGATGTTCGATGCGCTCTTGCAGCGGGACTACATGCTGCTTCTGGGCGTGTTCCTCGTCACCTCGACGATGGTCGTCGTGTTCAACATCCTCACCGATATCATCTACAGCTTCGTCGATCCTCGCATCGGCGCAGGAGGTCAGAAATGAGTGCATTTCTGCGCAGGTTCCTCCGCAACCGCGGCGCCGTCGCCGGTTTCGGGATCCTCATGCTCGTGGTGGTGGTCGCGATCTTCGCGCCGCTGCTCTATCCCACCTCGCCCTGGATGATGGTCGGACGGCCCTTGCTGGTGCCCTTCTCCGACGGGCAGTTTCCGTTCGGTACCGACATGCTCGGCCGCGACATCGGTGCCGGGCTGGCTTACGGCGCGCGGGTGTCGATCCTGATCTCGCTGACCTCGACCGTCGTTGCCGTGGTGATTGGCGTCGGCATCGGCGCGGTGGCCGGCTACTACGGCGGTGTCGTCGACGATTTCCTCATGCGCGTCACCGAGATCTTCCAAACGGTGCCGCAGCTGGCCATGGCGGTGGTGCTGGTGGCGATCTTCACGCCCAACATCTACTCCATCGTCATCGCGATCTCGATCGTCTCCTGGCCGCCGGTGGCCCGCCTCGTGCGCGGCGAATTCCTGTCGCTACGGGAACGGGAGTTCATCCAAGCCGCCACGGTGATCGGCCTGAAGCCGCTGCGGATCATCTTCGGGCAGATCCTGCCCAACGCCATGTCGCCGATCATCGTGACGGCCTCGCTGATGGTGGCGACCGCGATCCTCACCGAGTCGGCGCTGTCCTTCCTCGGTCTCGGCGACCGGAACATGATGAGTTGGGGCTTCATGATCGGGGCCGCGCGGACGATGCTGCGCGAAGCGCCGCTGATGAGCATCCTGCCCGGCTGCGCGATCCTGCTGACGGTGCTGTCCATCAACCTGATCGGCGAGGGGCTGAACGACGCCCTGAACCCGCAACTGCGCAAGAAGGGCGGGCACTGACATGACCCAGACAGACACCATCCTGGAGATCTCGGGCCTCGGCGTTCCGCTTCCCTCGGTCGGCGACCGCAGCCATGCAATCACGGATGTCTCGCTCACGCTGAAGCGCGGCGAAATCCTCTGCGTGGTCGGCGAGTCCGGCTCGGGCAAGTCGATCAGCGCCAACACCGTGATGGGGCTTCTGCCGCCCGGCATGTCTCCGGATGCAGGCAGCGTGACCTTCAAGGGCCGCTCGGTTCTGGGTCTCGGCGAGCGCGAGATGGAGGCGCTTCGCGGCGCCGATATCTCGATGATCTTCCAGGAGCCGATGTCGGCGCTGAACCCGACCATGAAGGTCGGTCAGCAGATCATGGAGGTCATGGAAGAGCACAACCGGCCGGCAGATGCCACGGCACGCCAAAAGCGCATGCTCGAGCTGCTCGGAGTGGTCGGCCTGCCAGATCCGGAAAGCCTGCAGCACGTCTATCCCTTCCGGCTCTCCGGCGGTCAGAGGCAGCGTATCGTCATTGCCATGGCGCTGGCCCTCGAGCCGTCGATCCTGATCGCGGATGAGCCGACGACGGCGCTGGACGTGACGACGCAGGCGCAGATCCTCCAGCTGATCCGCGACATCCAGGCCAGCATGGGCATGGCCGTTCTGTTCATCACCCATGACTTCGGGGTGGTGGCGGACATCGCCGATCGCGTCGCGGTCATGGAAAAGGGCCGGCTCGTGGAGATGGGCACCCGCGACGAGGTGCTGGACAATCCGCAGCACCCCTACACGCGGCGCCTGCTGGCCGCCGTGCCGCACGGCCGCCCGCGCACCGACCCGGTGCCCAAGGGCGCGCCGATCCTGAAGGTCGAGAACCTGACCAAGACCTATGTCACAGCTGGCGGCTTCGGCCGGGCGCGGCGGGTCGTGCACGCGGTGCAGGACGTCAGCTTCTCGCTGGCGCGGGGCGAGACGCTCGGCATCGTCGGCGAAAGCGGCTCGGGCAAGAGCTCGATCGGCAAGTGCCTGCTGAAGCTGCAGGACATCGATGGCGGGCGCATCCTGTTCGACGGGTCCGACATCGCGCCCCTTAGCCCCTCGGCCTTCCGGCCGATGCGGCGACGGATCCAGATGATCTTCCAGGACCCCTTCGCCTCGCTGAACCCGCGGCACTCGATCGCGCGGATCCTGACCGAAGGCCCGGTGGCGCATGGCGTGCCGCAGTCCAGGGCGATGGACCGGGCGCGCGAGCTCATGGATCTGGTGCAGCTCGACCGATCGGCGCTCGAGCGCTACCCCAACGAGTTCTCGGGGGGGCAGCGCCAGAGGATCGGTATCGCCCGCGCGCTCGCGCTGGACCCCGAGTTGATCGTTGCCGACGAGTCCGTCTCGGCGCTCGACGTCTCGGTGCAGGCGCAGGTGCTCGAGCTTCTGGACCACATCCAGCGTAGCACCGGGGTGTCGATGATCTTCATCACCCATGACCTGAGGGTGGCCGCGCAGATCTGTCACAACATCGGCGTGATGCACCAGGGCAGACTGGTCGAATACGGCCCGCCGGCAGAGATCCTTGTGAACCCGTCACAGGAGTACACCCGCCGACTGATCGCGGCGATCCCCGGTCGGGCGCAGCCTCACTGAACCGCGCCGGCCCGCGTCTCCGGGACCGGGCCGACCGTCATGCGACAAGGACCGGCGCCGCGCGAGGCGCCGGCCGGAATCTCTGTGCCCGACAGACGGGCGAAGCAAGAAAGAACACCATGGCGCAGGCGCCCTTTGAAGAATTCGACTATGTGATCGTCGGTGCCGGTGCCGCCGGCGCGGTGCTGGCCAACCGGCTCAGCGAAGACCCCGCGGTGAAAGTGTGCCTTCTCGAAGCGGGGCCGAGGTCTCGCTCGCTGTGGCTGCAGTTGCCGGCCGGCTTCCTGAAGGCCATCAGCGATCCGAAAGTGACCTGGCAATTCGACTCCGAGCCGTCGGCGCACACCAACGGGCGCCGGATCGGCCTGCCGCAAGGCCGCACCCTGGGTGGCACCACCGCGATCAACGGCATGATCTACGCCCGCGGGCAGGCCGAGGATTTCGACATTTGGGCGCAGCGCGGCAATCCTGGCTGGAGCTATGAGGACGTCCTCCCATATTTCCGCAAGAGCGAGGCCATGCAGGCCGAGATGGACCCGGAGTTTCACGGCACCGAGGGCCCGCTGACGGTCACTGGCCCGACCTGGAGGCACCCGATCTGCGACGCCTTCATCCAGGCGGCGTCCGACGCCGGCCTGCCGAAGAACCCCGACTACAACGGCACCAGCCAGGCCGGCGCGGGCTATTTTCAGCGCACAATCGCGACGCGCTGGCGCTCCAGCACGGCGCGCGCGTTTCTCTCACCGGCACGGCAACGGCCGAACCTCGAGATCCGCACGGACGCGCTGGTCGGCTCGCTTGACATTGCCGAGGGGCGGGTGCGCGGCGTCTTCTACCGCCGGGGCAGGGGCGGCGAGACGCAAGTCCTGCGCGCCCGGCGCGAGGTCATTCTCTCGGCCGGGGCACTGAATACTCCGAAGCTGCTGGAGCTCTCGGGCATCGGCTCCCCCGAGCACATCGCGGCGCTCGGCCGGCCCGTCGCGCTTGCCCTGCCGGGTGTCGGCGAGAACCTGAGCGATCACTATTCGGTCCGCACAGTCGCCCGCGTCCGCAACAGCCTCACCATCAACGAGATGACCCGCGGCCCGCGCCTGCTGCGGGAGATGGCTATGTGGCTGCTCGGCCGCCCGAGCCTCTTGGCCGTAAGCCCGTCTATCGTGCATTGGTTCGGCTTCTCGGATCCGGCCGTCTCGCGCCCCGACTTCCAGGGCGTGTTCACACCCGCCAGCTACCGGGAAGGCGCCATCGGGCGGCTCGACACCTTTCCCGGCATGACGGCGGGTGTCTGGGGCCACCGCCCAAGCAGCCGCGGCCAGACCCATGCCCGCGATCTCGACCCGGCAAGCGCGCCGCGCGTCGAGGCCAACTACCTGGCCGATGCCGAGGACCGGCGGGTGCTGGTCTCGGGCATCCGTCAGGCTCGGGCCCTGCTGGCGGCACCCGCGCTGGCGCAGTTTTTCGACAGCGAGGTGATGCCCACGCCCGACGTCCGCAGCGACAACGAGATCCTCGACTTCGCGGCGCGATACGGGATGTCGGCGCAGCATCTCAGCGGCACGGCGCGCATGGGACCCGCCGGCGACCCCGACGCCGTCGTGGGTCCTGACCTGAGGCTGCACGGGCTGCAGGGCCTGCGCATCGCCGACGCCTCGGTGATGCCGACACCGCCCTCGGCGAACACCATGGCCGCCACGATCATGATCGCCGAGAAAGCCGCGGATCTGATCCTCGATCGCCCTGCGCCCACAACGGGGAGGCCGAACCTTGCCGCAGCTTGATGACTCACGTGACGGCGGCGCGCGTCTCGCCGATCTGGCGGCCTTCATCGCGGCTCATGCCGCGCGCGCCAAGGTCCCGCTCGCGCCGACACGTGCCGCCGAAATCGCAGCAGCTGCCCTGCCGCATCTCGACCGGTTGGAGACCCTACGGGCCAGTCTCGACGTCGAGGCGGCGCCAGATTTCATCGGGGCCCTGCTGGACATGGGCGAAACCCACGGAGACCAAGAATGAGCCCCTCCTCCGATCCGCTCGCCCGGTCACTGCGCGAGACGCTTGCCGATCTCGCGGAGGGCCAGACCACGTCGCGCCAGCTCGTCGAGGCATGCCTCACCCGTATCGAGCAGTTTCAACCCGTCCTCAATGCGTTCCGCGAGGTCCACGCCGCCGAAGCGCTGGCGGCCGCCGACAAGTGTGACCGTGAGCGCGCTTCCGGCACGGCGACCGGACGCCTGCACGGAGTGCCCATCGCGATGAAGGACATGTTCCATGGTGATGGGGAAAGTGCCGGCTGCGGCTCGGTGCTCCGCGCGGGACGCGTTCCGCCCCTCACTTCCACCGTGCGCCAGCGTATCGATGCTGCGGGCGCCGTCGTCCTCGGCACCACCAACATGACCGAGTTCGCCTATGGCCCGACCGGGCAGAATGCGATCACCGGTGATGTCCGCAACCCCTGGGATCCAGCCTGCATCTCGGGTGGCTCTTCCTCCGGCTCGGCAGCGGCGGTCGCGGCGCGGGCCTCCTTCGCGGCGCTCGGCTCCGACACGGCGGGATCGGTCCGCACGCCAGCCGCGCTGTGCGGGCTCACCGGGCTCAAGCCAACGCATGGCCGCGTGTCGCGCGCCGGTGCCATGCCCTTGTCTTTCTCGCTCGACACCATCGGTCCGCTGACCCGGGACGTCGCCGACAGCGCGCTGCTGCTGTCGATCCTCGCCGGGCCCGACAGGCGCGATCCCGCGACGCTGACGGCACCGGGGGCCTTCGAGGATCCCTTCGCCGAGGGCACCGCCCCGGGCCGCTCGGACGCCCCGCTCGCCGGGCTCAGGATCGGAAGGCCGCTGGGCTACTTCGACGAAGACGTCCCCGCGCATGAGGCGGCCCTGCTCGACCAGACGGCGGAGCTCCTGGCCTCACTGGGCGCCACGATCCTCAGCGTTCCGATGCCGGAACAATTGCCGTTGTGGAACTCCGCCGGCAACATCCTTGTCTGGGGCGAGGCGTTTGCCCTGCACGCCGCCGATATGGCGGAGGGCTCGGCGCTCTCGCCGCAAACCCGCGGCCGGCTGGAGATGTCACTGGCACTCGGAGCGCGCGACTATCTGGATGCGCAGAGAGGGCGGGGAAGCGCGGTGCGAGACTTCTGCGCGCGCGTGTTCTCGCGGTGCGACGTGCTGCTCTGCCCGACCGTGCCCGGCCCGACCCCACTGCTGAGCGAGGTCGACGTGTCCGGCGGCTCTGCAATGATGAAGGTTCTCGACGGTCTGACACGCCTCACCCGACCGGCCAACTATCTCGGGCTTCCGGCGCTCTCGCTGCCCATCGGCATGTCGCGGAGCGGCACACCCTTCTCGGGCCAGCTCATCGCGCCGCCGTGGTGCGAGGCAAGGCTGTGCCGGGTCGGTGCCGCGTTTCAGGGTGCCAGCAGCTGGCACCGGATGGCACCGCCGCTCGACCAGGCTGTCGCAGCGCACCCAAATCCAAAGAAAGGCACACTATGACTCGGACCCAAGGCTTGTTCGACGCGGGCAACGTGCGGCTGCAATCGGGCCGCACCTTCCGCAACATGAAGCTCAGCTATGCCACCTACGGCACGCTGAATGCAGCGCGGGACAACGTCATCCTCTACCCGACCTCCTATGGCGCGCAGCACCAGGAAGTCGAGTTCATGGTCGGCCCCGGCGCAGCACTCGACACCGACAGGTATTTCGTGATCATCGTCGATCTCTTCGGCAACGGCCTTTCAAGTTCGCCGTCGAACACGCCCTGGCCGGACACGGGGGATCGCTATCCGCATGTCACGGTCTTTGATGCGGTCCACGTGCAGCGCCGGATGTTGCGCGAACTCTGGGGGATCGAGCGGATCGCGCTGGTCTATGGCTGGTCGATGGGGGCAATGCAGGCCTACCATTGGGCCGCACTCTTTCCCGAGGCCGTCCCTAAGGCGGCGATCCTTTGCGGGGCGGCGCGCTGCGCGCCGCACAACCGGGTGTTCATCGAAGGCATCGAGGCCGCGCTGAAGGCCGATCCGGCCTGGATCGACGGCGCGTTTCGCGAGGTGCCGCGGCGTGGCCTGCGCGCCATGGGCCGGATCTATGCCGGTTGGGCCCTGTCGCAGGACTTCTACCGCGCCGAGGAATGGCGCAAGCTCGGCGCCACGTCGCTCGAAGACTACGTGATTACTTTCTGGGAAGGCCATTTCAGCCGCCGCGATGCGTCTGATCTTCTGGCGCAGTTCTGGACCTGGAAACATGGCGATATCAGCGCGAACGAGCAGTTCGACGGGGATTTCGCGGCCGCGCTCACCGCCATCCGGGCTCGGGTGCTGCTGATGCCGGGGGATCGGGATCTCTACTTCCGCGTCGCTGACAACCAGAACGAGTTGCGCCATCTCGGCTCCGCCAGCCTCGTCGAAATCCCCTCGATCTGGGGCCACCGGGCGGGCCATCCCGCCAATCAGCCCGATGACCGCGCCTTCATAGAACGGCACGTGAGGGAGTTGCTCGAGGCCTGAGCGGCGGCTGGGTCAGCGCGGCAGCTTGCTGCCGAAGTCGCGACCCAGGCGCAGGCTCGTCAGCTCGGTATGGGCGATCATCGCGCGGCGCGCGGCATCCTCGTCGCCGCGCAGGATGGCATCGGTGATCGCCCGGTGCTCGGCCTCTGCCTTGATCCAGGCGGGGCGCCCGACGACGTGCTGCTCGAGCGTGTTGAACATGACGCTCTCGTCGTGGATGTCCCAGAGCGTGCGGATGGTGATCGCCATGGCGGCATTGCCCGTCGCCTCGCCGATCGCCAGGTGGTAGAGGCGGTTGTGCAGTCGCGGCATGCGCGAGTTCTCCATCCGCATCGCCGCATCGAGAATGGCCTGCTTTTCGTCATCGGTGCCGTTGCGCGCCGCCATCGCCGCAGCCTCCGGCTCGATCAGCATCTGCACGTTGAGCAACTCGAAAGCGCCAACCGGTGCGTAGTCGGGATGGGTGCCCGAGGCGCTGATGTCCTCGCCGCGCAGCAGCAGGTTGTCCACCGGGACCTGCCGCGCATGCTTGCCGGTAACGTAGACGCCGGAGCCGATCCGCACCTCGACGTAGCCCTCGACCTCGAGGGCGATCAGGGCTTCGCGGACGCTGGTGCGGCTGACCTCCAGTTGCTCGGCCAGATCACGCTCGGCGGGGATCCGTTCGCCTTCGGGATATTGGCCGCTGCGAATGCGCTCGATGATCTGGTCGGCGATGATACGGTACAGACGCCGGACGCTTACGGGGGCGAGTTTTTCTGACATGCGGATACCTCGAGAGGCCCGATGGCTGGACCATTTCTGCTCTTACCATCTTGATCGCCTCAGGCAACCGCAGAAACTGGGGTCAGCTCGAAAAGCACTTGTTTACACGGGGTTCTTGATCTCGGTGCCTATGGTGCCGGGAGTCATGGGCCTGTGCGGGTCGAGACGACGCGCCAAGTTCTCTTCCTGCCCAGTCTGCGCGGACGCTGACCATCCGAAGGAATGAGGTCAAGTCTACATGATTTGGCCATTCGGAGTGATCGGCTGCGTCTCATGGCCTTCATTTGCAGCTGCATCGTTCCTGTCCGCTTTCGTGCATGACCTGTGCGCCAGCGAAGGCGGGAAACCTGAGTTGGCGTTCGCCCCGCGCTTGGCCGCCTCTTGAAGTGGCGATAGGGAAAATTGCAGGCTCGGGCGAACGCGCGCGTGGTTTCCTGAGCGAGATCAGACGACGCCCCTGCGCCAGACCCCAGCATTGCGGGATTGCCGCCAGCAGCGTGCCGTTCGGACCGAAAGGAGATCAATTATTCAGCAAAGGTTGGCGTAGTTGAAATCATATTTGAAATCTATTTCATATATGATTGACCTTTGCTGCAGCCTGTGGCGTTGCTCCAGCATCGGATAAACTGGAGCACGGACATGGCCGAAGAGATCAAATCCAAAGTGGATGTGGTGATCGTGGGCGGAGGCTCGGCGGGCTGCGTCCTTGCAAGCCGCTTGTCTGAAGATCCCTCACTTAGAGTTTTGCTGCTCGAGGCCGGCATGGATGCCGCAGATCCCGAAAAATACCCTGATCTTGCCAATCCCTATCCCGGGGTTGCCTATTCGAACCCGATCTATACGTGGCCGGGCATGAAGGCGAGCTATGGCCACAGCGGCTCCAACGCGCCCGAGACCAAGTCAGCCCGTTACGAACAGGCGCGGGTGCTGGGCGGGGGCTCGGCGATCAACGGCATCGGCGCCAACCGAGGTGCGCCCTCCGACTATAACGAGTGGGCCGACATGGGTCTGGTGGGCTGGGGCTGGGAGGATTGCTTGCCCTACTTCCGCAAGCTCGAACGCGACCTGGATTGCGACGGGCCGCTGCACGGTAAGGAGGGGCCGATCCCGATCCAGCGGCGCGGGTCCGAGATTTCCTCCCCGTTCGTCGACGCGATGGTGGCTGCGAACAAGGCTCTTGGCGTGCCCTTCCACCCCGACCAGAACGGCGAGTGGGAAGACGGCATGTTCGAAATGGCCGTGAACATGGACGAGCGCAAACGGCGTGTCTCGGTGGCGTGGGGCTATCTCCGGCCGGAGGTGCGGCAGCGGCCGAACCTCGAGATCCGGACGATGACCACCGTGGCTGACCTGCTGTTCGAAGAGGGTCGGGTCCGCGGCGTGATCGCCGAGCGCGGCGGTGTGCGGGACGCTATCGAGGCGGGCCGGGTTATTCTCTCGGCGGGTGCTCTGGCGACGCCGGCGATGCTGATGCGGGCGGGGATCGGGCCAGGGGCGCATCTTGCCGACTGCGGCATCGCGGTACGCCAAAACCTGCCCGGCGTGGGACAGAACCTGATGGAACATCCCTCGGCGGGGTTGGTTCCCTTCCTGAAGCCCTCTGCGCGGCGTCGCGGCAGACCGGACTATCACATCCCCATCGGATATCGCTTCAGCTCGGGTCTTGAGGGCTGTCCTCAGGGCGACATGCACATGAATTTCGTCACGCGCGCGGCGTGGCATCCGATCGGACGGCAGCTCGGGTCGATCTTCTTCTGGGTCAACAAGAGTTATTCGCGCGGGCAGCTGATGTTGGACCCCCGCGCACCGCGGGGTCAGCCCCGGATCGACTTCCGCATGCTCTCGGATCGCCGCGATCTCGACCGGCTCATGGGTGGGTTTGTGCGTGCTGTCGCCATCGCCAGCGACCCGCGTCTTGGGGATGTTACCCATGGTATCTATGCGGGGGGCATGTCGGAGATCGGCAAGCTCTTCTCGAAGCCGTCGGGCGTCGGCAAGGCGGTGACCAGCCTCGGGGCCATCGGCCTCGACGCCATCGGCAGTTTGCGGGAAAAGGTTCTGCCTTACATGCTCGCGCATTTCGACGACCCTCAGAGGCTGGTGTCGGACCGCGACGCACTGGAAACATACATCAAGTCCACCGTCGGAGGAGTCTGGCACCCGTCCGGAACCTGCCGAATGGGTGTGCCTGGAGACCACATGGCGGTGACCGGCGAAGACGGTGCGGTGCGCGGCGTGCCGGGGTTGCATGTCTGCGACGCTTCGTTGATGCCGACGATCCCCTGTGCGAACACCAATCTGCCGACCATTATGATCGCCGAGAACATCGCCGATCGTCTGCGCCGGGCCTAGATGGGCGGCAGGATCCCCTCGGGCGAGCCCAGTTCGCCCGAGATCGCCATGCAGCTCTGTCGCAGGGCGCGCAAGGCAGCCTGCTGCTGGTTCTCGACGCCATAGCGGTTGACGAAGGCCACGACCACCGAGGCCGCCGCGCGCCCGGTGTCGTCGAGGATCGGAGCGGAAAGGTCGCTGATGCCGTGAAAATCGCGGCTTTCGTGCATCTCGTAGCCCTGGGCGCGAATACGTTCGAGCTTCGCCATGACCGTGGCGCGCTCCGGTGGCGCGTCGAGTAGCGCGAGGCTTTCCTCCAACATGCGCTCTCGGCCCGCCACGTCCTGAAAGGCCATGATGACCTGACCGGAGGTGGAATCTGCTGCCACCCGGCCGAATCCCAGCTTCAGCGAGAAGGCCATGTCGGACCCGCCCGAGAAGCTGGCGATCACCACGGTGCGCCCGGCGCGCTGCACCACGAGGTGCGCCGATTGCTCGATCTCTTCCGTTAGCCTTTCGAGCGCCGGCAGTGCGCAATCGACGAGCGTACGGACGTGAGGCACGCGCAGACCAAGCCTGAAAAGCTTGTCCGTTACCATGAAGGCATCGCTCTCCGCCTCGCGATCAAGGTAGCCGCGCTCCTGCAACGTCACGAGCATACGAAACAGCTCGGATTTTGAGCGACCGAGCGCGTCTGCGATCTCGGCATGTTTCATCGGACGCCCGACCGAGGTCAGCAGCTCAAGGATATCCAGTCCCTTCGCAAGGGCGGGGGTCACGTATTTGCTCATGGTGCCTCTTTGCTACGCAGGCCGACAATGCGCGATCGGAGAATTCTATGCAAGTTTCATATTTAATGTTGACTCCATATGTGAAACGAACTTGGGTTGTCGCATCAGATACTGAGGACCTGCCCGATGACCATGGAATGCCCCGTCGATGCGCCCCTGTTGCACCAGCTCGCCACGCTGAAAGAGCTGCGTCCGGCGCAAAGCGCGGCGGCGCCAGGCTCGGTGCGGCTCGACATCGATCTCGACGAAAGTGGGACCCAGTCGGGCTTTGTCCGCTTTCCGCACTCGCCGGACGATGATGCCTGGGGCGCGGTAATGGTGCCCATCGTCTCGATCAAGGGAACTGACGGGCCGGTTGTTCTGGCCGAGGCCGGGAACCACGGTGACGAGTACGAGGGTGCGCTGACCCTCACCGAGCTGGCGCGCAGCATCGATCCGGCACAATTGCACGGACAGCTTATCCTGCTGCCCGCGATCAATGCCCCAGCTGCCCGGGCAGGCAAGCGCTGCTCACCGGTGGACGGGCTGAACTTCAACCGCTGCTTTCCCGGGGCGCATCGCGGCAGCATCAGTCAGCAGATCGCGGCATTCGTGAATGACGTGCTGCTGCCGCGAGCCGACGTGTTCCTTGACCTGCATTCGGGCGGCAGCTCGCTCGAAATCATGGTGTCGAACACCGTTGAGGTTGCCGCCGACCCGCGTCAGACCGAAGCGAACCTGACCGGGGCCCGTGCCTTCGGCGCCAGCCACGCGGTCTTTGTCAACAACCTCGGCGAGCCGCGCACGGCCACCGCCGCCGCCTCGGCGCAGGGCGTTCTGACCATCGGCACCGAGATGATGGGCGGCGGCTTCGTCGACCCCCACGCGCTGCAGGTCTGCAAGACCGGCGTGCGTAACGTGCTGGTCCACCTCGGCATGCTGGAAGGGGCGCAGCAGGCGCTGGCCGATCCGACCGTGCTCAGCGTCGCGCGACCGGACGCCTATCACCTGACCACAATGGACGGAATTTTCGAACGCTGCGTGCCGCTCGGCGCCGAAGTCGAAAGTGGCGCGCTCCTTGGGCGGGTCCACGACCGTTTCGCGCCGCTGGAGGAGCCGCTGGAGATCCGCGCAGCCTTCGACGGCACGGTTTACGCCCTCCGCCATCCCGCGCTGGTGAGCCATGGCAATTGCTGTGTCGTGCTCGCCGAGCCCGGTCAGCCCGGCTGACATCCGTCAACCAGACTTCCGCAAAGCAAGAGGCGTCCCTAGCGCCCGAATTTCCAGACCACAACAGAGAGAAGACACAGATGACTCTTAAGATTTCCCTTGCGAGTGCGGCCCTGCTTGCCACCGCGCTTACCGCTCCGGCCCATGCGCAGGAGACCACGCTTGGTCTCGCGGCGATCGACCTCCAGAACTCCTTCTTCGTGCGCATGAAGGAAGCGGGGGACGTGGCCGCCTCCGACTATGGTGTCAACGCAAGCTGGCAGTCGGCCGAAGGCAGCCTCGAGAAGCAGGTCGCGATCATCGAGAACTTCGTCAACCAGGGCGTTGGCGCGATCCTCGTGGATCCGCTCGACAAGAATGCACTGGTTCCTGTGATTCAATCCGCCACTGAGGCGGGCATTCCCGTGATCACCATGGGCAACAAGGTGGAAGCCGGAGACAATTACTCGACGCTCTACCCTGACTACGAGAATATCTCGGTCGTGGCCGAAGCGATGGGCCACGCGCTTGGCGGAAGCGGGCAGATCGGCCTTTTGGTCGGAACCCGCGGCAACTTCGTGTCGGACACCCGCGAGCAGGGTTTCGTAGACACCATGGCCGAGAAGTTCCCGGACATCGAAATCGTCGGTATCGAGCCCACCGCCTGGGACAGCGCCCGCGCCACCAATGCCGCGCAGACCTGGCTTGCGACCTACCCCGAGCTCGACGGCATCGGCTGCATCTCGGACAGCATGTGCCTTGCCGCCTCGGCGGTCACCGATGCGATGGGCTCGGACGTGCTCTTCGCGGGCTATGACGGCGACGGTGAAATGCATTCGATGCTGGAAGACGGCTCGATGGTGATGGACGTGCTGACCGGCGCCTACCGCGTCGGTTACTGGAACATCGCGGTTGCTGCGCGTCTGGCGGCGGGCGAGGAGATGGATCGCGACCTCTTCATGCCGACCTTCTTCGTCACCTCCGACGATACCGCAGCCATGCTGAAGGACGCGGGGATGGAGTTCGAATACATCACCCCCGAACAGGCTGCCGTTGAAGCCGAGAACTACACTGAGCAGCTTGGGCCGCAACTGCCCACCGCCGCGATGTCGGTGCAGTAAGTCTACCCCCGAAGACAGGTCCGCGCGCCAAAGCCGGGTGCGCGGGCCCTTCGGCCGCTTGCCCGGCCGTGCCCACCTACCGGAGCCCCCCGATGCCCATTCCCGCCTTGCTGAAACGCAACGAGACCGTGCTATTCCTGCTGCTTGCACTGGCGGTCGCCGTGTTCGGCCTGATTGATCCGCGTTTTCTCGCCCCGACCAACCTCGTCTCGATCGCTCAGCAATCGGCGATCATCGCGATCATCGCCTTCGCCATGACAGCGGTCATCATCTCGCGCGGGATCGACATCTCGGTCGGCTCGATGCTCGCGGCCTCGGGGATCGTCGCCGGGTTGATGCTGGCCACGACCGGCTCGGCACTGGTGGCGATCGTATCGGCGCTGCTGACCGGCGCGGCGCTTGGCGCGATCAACGGCGTCCTTGTCGGCCTGGCGGGCGTGTCTCCATTCATCACCACGCTTGCGACGATGGCCCTTGCACGTGGGCTGGCGTTGTCGCTGTCGAACAGCTCATCGATCATGGTGCAGGACCCGGTCTTGCTGTTCCTTGGCTCGGCGCGGCTCGGGGCTGTCCCCGTTTCGGTGGTTTTCGCTGCGGTCTGTTTTGCCGTTTGGTGGTTCGTGCTGAACCGGACGGTCTATGGGCGCTGGCTGTTTGCGGTCGGCGGCAATCCCACCGCCGCCGCCGCGACCGGCATTCCGGTGCGCCGCGTGCAAATTTCCGTCTACGCACTATCCGGCGTTTTCGCGGCGCTTGGCACGATCGTCGCCATCGGGCGGCTCGGCTCGGCGCAGCCGCTCGCTGGCACCGGCCTCGAATTCACCGCGATCACAGCGGCCATCATCGGTGGCACCCGTCTTTCCGGCGGCTGGGGCTCGATGGTGGGAACCGCGCTCGGCGCAATCCTGCTGGGAGTGATCAATACCGGATTGTCATTCATGCAGGTGCCGCAGACGCTGATCTACTTCGTCACCGCTGCCCTGATCCTTCTGGCGGTCCTGATCTCGCAGCCCGAGAGCCTGAAGCAACTGGTCGTCCGTCGCCGCAAGCGTGTCGAGCCGTCGGCGCAGGCCGCGCCGCAGGAGATCGCGGCGGGCTCGCACCACGAGATCGAGCTGAACGGACTCGGCAAGATCTTCCCGGGCGTCAAGGCGCTGGACGGTGTGACCTTCCGCCTGCGTTCGGGCGAGGTCGTGGCGCTGGCAGGCGAGAACGGCGCCGGAAAGTCGACGCTGGTGAAGTGCCTGTCGGGCATCTACAGGCCAGACGAAGGGCATATCCGGCTCGATGGGCGGGCGCTTGAGACTGCAGCAGCCTTTGAGCGTGCGGGCATCAGTGTCATTCACCAGCACTTCAGCCTGTCGCCCGACCTGACCGTCGTTGAGAATATGTTCCTCGGACGCGAGCCGGTGAATGCCCTCGGAATGCTTGACCGCAGCAAGATGCTGTCGGAGACCCGCCGCATCCTCGATGAGCTGCAACTTCGCATCGACCCGACCGCGCCGCTGGGCCTGCTGACCGTGGGCGAGCAGCAGATGGTAGAAATCGCCCGCGCGGTGCTGTCGAACGCCTGGATGTTCATCATGGATGAGCCGACCTCGGCGCTGTCGAACCGCGAACGCGACAAGCTCTACGAGATCATGGCCATGCTGCGCACCCGCGGCGCCGGCATCCTCTACATCTCGCACAAGATGGAAGAGATCTTTACACAGTGCGACCGCGTGCTGGTGTTGCGCGACGGGGTGTTCGTCGGTGAACGCGAGGTCGCCAAGACCGATGAGGCCGAGATCATCTCGATGATGGTCGGGCGAGAGATCGACGACGTCTTCGCACACCGGGAGGTCACCGCGGGCGCGATGGCGGTCGAAGTCACCGACTTGTCCGACGGAAAACGCCTGAAATCCGCGAGCCTGACGCTGCGTGAGGGCGAGATCGTGGCCCTTGCAGGGCTGATGGGATCGGGCCGTTCGGAGGTGCTCCGCTGCATCGCCGGGCTGAGCACGCCGGCATCGGGCGAGATGCGCCTTTTCGGCCAGCCGCTTGGCCAAGGCGCCCCGGAAGGTGTGGTCTACATTCCCGAGGACCGGCACCTTGAAGGCTTCGTCGGGCCGATGAGCATCCGCGACAACCTGTCTCTGGCTTGGATTAGGGCCCACAGCCGCTGGGGGCTGCTGAACCCCTCTAAGCTGGACGCGCTGGCCAAGGAACAGATTGCACAGCTTGGCGTGCGCCCGCCGCAGCCCGACAAGCTCGTCGGTCAACTCTCGGGCGGCAACCAGCAAAAAGTGGTCATCGGGAAGTGGCTCGTGACGAAACCGCGCGTTGTGCTGCTCGACGAGCCGACCCGCGGCGTCGATGTCGGGGCGAAGTCCGAACTGCATCGCCTCATCGCGGACCTCAAGGCACAGGGCGTCGCGATACTCATGGTCTCTTCCGAGCTTCCCGAGGTGCTGGGTGTGGCCGACCGCATCGTGGTGATGGCCGAGGGGCGGTCGGTCGGTGAATTGGGCCGCGGTGCGACCGAGCAGGACATCATGCGCCTCGCGTTCGCGCATCCCTCCGCCGACATCGCAGCCGAATGAGCGGGGCCAGAGATATGACACAGTTTGACACAACCTCATCCTTCGCCAAGGAATCCGCTATGATCCGCAAGAGCCCGAGCGGTGCCCGGATGGTCCGCCTGCTCAACTACGCCCCGGTGATCCTGCTGGTTCTCCTGGCGGCCCTCTTCTTCGTCATTGACCCCAAGGTCCTGTCCTGGGCGAACATGCTGAACATCGTCGCGCAGGCGACGCCAATCGCAGTGCTGGCGATCGGCGCGATGGTCGTGCTGATCTCGGGGGGCATCGACCTTTCGGCAGCCTATGGGGTTGCCTTTTGCTCGACCCTGATCGCCAGCCGCCTAGACGCCGGCGACGGGCTTCTGCTGTCGCTGCTGATCGGACTTTTGGCGATGGGCGGGATCGGTCTGGTGAACGGTCTGCTCGTGGCGAGGGCGAAGGTGCCGCCCTTCGTCGCCACGCTGGCCACGATGATCGCGCTGCAGGGGGCGACGCTTGCTGTGGCTCAGAAGGGCGTTCTGATCCTCGAAGAGCCGGTGCTGCGTTGGATCGGCATCGCCCGCACGGGAGGCATTCCCAATGTGATCGGAGTTGCAGCTGTGCTTCTGGCCCTGTCGTGGCTTTTGATGCGCCGCACGCGTTTCGGCCTACGCACCTACGCCGTCGGATCGGATATGGATGCGGCGGAACTGGCTGGCATTCCGATAAAACGTCAGTTGCTTCTGGTTTATGCGACCTCTGGCGTCTTTGTTTTCCTGACCGCGGTGATCATGATTTCCCGTGTGCCGGTGGTGACACCAAACGTCGGCGGAATCACCCTTTTGCTCGACGCCATCGCGGCGGCAGTGCTTGGCGGCACCTCTGTTTTCGGTGGGCGCGGTTCGGTCGTCGGGGTCATCGCCGGGGCGCTGATCGTATCTCTGGTAACCACGGCGCTGCGGATCTTCGGCACCGACCCGTCGTCGATCGAGCTTTGGAAAGGGGCCATCATCATCGCGGCGCTGGCTGGAGATACCGTGATCAATCGCCTGCGCGCCCGTGCGATCGACAAGGCACGACATTGATGCGCTTCGAACAGATGACCTCGCCGGAGCTGCAGGCGGTCGGTGCCGGCGCGCGGCGCCCGCTCGCGGTGATCCCCTGCGGCGCGGTCGAGCAGCACGGACCGCATCTCGGTGTCGGGACAGATCACCTGATCGCCTCGGCGGTGGCCGAAGCCGCCGTCGCTCGGGCCGAGGGGACTCTGCTGTTGCCCGCGGTGCCCTATGGAGTGTCACCGCATCACCGGGCCTTCACCGGCACCTTGTCCCTGAGCGCCGCGACATTTGTCTCGCTGCTCACGGAGATTGGCCAGAACCTCTGGGATGACGGTTTCCTTCCGGTGTTCCTGAACGCCCATGGCGGGAACCGGCCCGCGCTTGGGGTTGCGGTCTCGACACTCGGCGCGGCCGGGGCCGGGGCGGCGGCAATCACCTGGTTCGAACATGTGCGCGATGTGGCCGAGGCGACCCTGCCGGACGCTGCTCACGGCACGGGCCACGCCGGTGCGCTCGAGACCTCGGTGATGATGCACCTGCACGGAGCCGCCGTTCGTCCCGACAAGATCAAACCCGGCAGCACCCCCGAAGGCTGGCCCGACCCACACCTCTACGCGGGGCCGTCCCCGACCATCTGGCGCTCCTTCGATGCGATTTCTCCGGACGGGGTGATCGGCACCCCATCCGAGGCCAGCGCTGCGGCAGGGGCCACGCTCTTCGAGGCCGCCGCGACCCGCGTCGCCGGCCTTTTGACCCAAATTTCAAAAACCTACGGATGACTCGATGACCTATATGTTCCGCACCACTCAGGACGGCCCCAACCTGCGCGGTATTCCGATCACGGACAGCAGGCCCGCGGACGGTCTGGTTGCGTTCAACACCATCGGTGGCCAGACCGTCGAGGGTGAGACCGGGCGCTACCTGGAGATCGTCTCGCCCGCCACAGGCCAGCCGGTGGGCCATGTTTCGATGGCAGGGCGAGGTGATGTCGATCGGGCGGTCGCCGCGGCCGAAGCCGCGCTTGCGCCGCTGGCCAAGATGGGCACCTACGCCCGCGCGGCGCTCTGCCAGCGGATCGCGGACTTGATTGTCGGCGCGCAAGACCGGCTCGCGCGCCTGCTCTCGCTTGAACAGGGCAAGCCCTTGGGCGATGCCAGGGACGAGGTCGCCAGCGCAGCACTTGGCTTCCGCAATGCCGCCGAGCAGGTGAAATGGATCACCAGCGACGTGCTGCAGGTCTCCGACCCGAACAAGCGGGTCTTCTCGATGCTGCAGCCCAAGGGGGTTCTTGGTGCGATCACCCCGTGGAACTTCCCGCTGGGCCTGCCCTGCATGTACTATCTCGGGCCGGCGCTGGCGACCGGAACGCCGGTGGTCTGGGTGCCCGCACCTACGACCTCGCTTATTGCCGCCGCATTCATGGACGTCATCGCCGATGCCGATCTGCCCGAAGGCGCACTGAATCTTGTCATGGGTGAGGGGCCGGTGGTCGGCGATGCCGTGGCCACACACCGTAAGGTGCACAGCATCGGGTTCACCGGGTCGAGCGCCACGGGCCGCACGATCGCGAGCCGCGCACCGGGCAAGCACCTGATGTTCGAGCTTGGCGGCAACGGCCCGACGCTGGTGCTGGACGATGCCGACGTCGAGGTCGCAGCAGCACAGGTCGGCGCAGGCTGCTTCGCCAACGCCGGACAGATCTGCACCGCCACCGAACGCGTGCTCGTGCACCGTTCGGTGCACGACCGATTTGTCGAGGGCGTGCTCAAGGTGGCTGCATCACGCAGGATGGGCGATCCCTTCGATCCCGCGACCAACATGGGACCTCTGAACAACGCGGCAGCCCTGGAGAAGATGGAGCAGCACATGAGCGACGCCCGCAAGCTCGGTGCCGAAGTTCTGACCGGCGGCGGTGTGGCCGAAGGGCAGGCGACCAATCTTTTCTACCAGCCCACCGTGGTCACCGGACTTGGCGTGGAAGCGCTTCTGAACGTCGAGGAAAGCTTTGGTCCGGTCGCGCCGATCCTGACCTTCGAAACCATGGAAGAAGCACTGTCGCTCGCGGCCTCCAGCAACTACGGGCTGTCCGCGGCGGTATTCACCTCGACGACGAAGAATGCCTTTGCCTACGCCGAGGCGCTGCGCGCGGGGATCGTCAACATCAACGAGATGTCGTGTTACTGGGAGCCCTGTATACCCGCTGGCGGCGCTGCGGGCACCGACAGCGGTCTTGGTCGCACTGGCGGCATGCACACCATCCGCGAGATGTGCGACCTCAAGACCATCACCTTCGACGTGCGCCGCTGATGCGCCTCGCTCCGCTCATCCCGCCGTCGGAGTTTCCGCAGCTCGATCCCGCATGGGTTCACCTTGCCGGTGGCGGGCAGAGCCCGCTGCATGGCTCGGCCGCAGCGGCGATCGAGGCCTTTCTCGCGCGCAAGGCTGACGGGCAGCGCGGGTATGTAGCGCATTGGGACGTGGCGGCACAGGTACGTGCACAGGTCGCGCGCTTGACGCAGGCCCGGGTCGAGGATGTGGCGCTTCTTGGCAATGCCTCCGAGGCCATCACCCGTGTCGTTTCGGCAATCGACTGGCGGCCCGGAGACAGCGCTGTCATGGCCGCCAATGACTACGCCAGCGGGCGCGCGGCCCTGCAGGCGCTGGCGCCCGACGTTCAGCTGCTGCAGGTGCCCGCGCCTGACGAGCACTGTCCGGAGCAAGCGCTGATCGATGCCTGCGGGCCGAGAACCCGGCTGCTTTACGTCAGTCAGGTGAACCCTCGCTCCGGCCAGCGGCTGGACATCGCAGCGCTTTCGGCGGCGCTGCGGCCTCGCGGCGTCATCGTGCTCAACGACGCAACCCATGCGACAGGCGCGCTGAGCGTGCGGGCGGAGGACGCCGACGTGACTGTCAGCAGCACGTACAAGTTTCTCGGCGCGTCCTTCATGGGGCTGCTGATCTGCGGCAGCAAGGCCGGTCGGGCGCTGCGCCCGGCGGGCGCAGGCTGGTACTCTGATGCAGCTCCGTCGACAGCGCAACGTCACGAGTTCGGCAACGTGCCGCACCTCGACGTGGCGATCCTCGGGGCCATGCTTGAGCGGCTGCTGCGGCTGACGGATGCGGCCCGCGAGGCACATCTTCTCGGCGTTGCCGACGGCCTTGCCGACGCGCTCACCCGGCATGGTCACGCCCCGCTGCCGCGCGCCGGGCAGGCGCGCTCGCAGAATATCACACTCTTCGCGCCTCACGCTGAGGCGCTCGCCGAAGCGCTCGAAAGCAGGGGCGTCCGTGTCTGGTATGACCATGGCCGTCTGCGGCTCTCGGCACAACTCTTCCATTCCGATGAAACGCTGGATCGCTTCGACGAGGCTCTGGCGGACATCGGCACACTCTGAACGAAAGGACTCTCTCATGACTATCATCCGGCACGGTGTTGGCGACGGCAAAGGTTCGGCGGGACGCAAGCTTCCCTTCGCCAAGGCGACGGAAGCGGGCGGCTGGCTCTACGTCTCGGGCCAGACCCCGATGAAAGACGGCGAGATCCAAGGCCATGGCATCGTGGAACAGGCCCATATAGCCATCCAGAACATGCTCGAGATCGCCAAGGACGCGGGCTATGGCCCCGAGCACATCATGCGCGTCGGCGTCTGGCTCGATGACCCGCGCGACTTCTGGAGCTTCAACGGCGTCTTCGAGCAGTATTTTGGCGAGAACCCGCCCGCCCGTTGCTGCGTCGAAAGCCGCATGGTCGTCGACTGCAAGGTCGAGGTCGATTGCATCGGCTATAAGGCGCCGGAATGACGACGGCATTGCCCAAATATTTGCGCGGGGGGCTGATCGCCTCCTGCCAACCGGTCGATGGCGGCGCGATGGACGATGCGTCCATCGTTGCCGCGATGGCGCGGGCGGCTGTCGACGGCGGCGCACGCGGGCTGCGCATCGAAGGGCTGGCCAACCTGCGCGCAGCCCGGGCCCGCACCGATGCCCCGATCGTCGGGATCCTCAAGCGGGACCTCCCGGACAGCCCGGTGCGCATCACGCCCTTCCTTTCCGATGTGACTGATCTGATCGCGGCAGGGGCGGACATCATCGCGGTGGATGCCACCGCTAGACCCCGGCCCCAACCGGTGGCGGAGCTTTTGCAGACGATCCACGATGGTGGCGCGCTGGCGATGGCCGATTGCAGCTCGCTGGAAGAGGCCCGGACCGCAGCAGATATGGGATTTGATCTGATCGCTTCGACACTCTCTGGTTACACTGGTGGCCCGGTGCCCGAAGCCCCAGATCTGGCGCTTGTGCGCGAGATGGCGCGCCTTGGTCCGATGGTGGTGGCCGAGGGGCGTTACAACACGCCGCAGGCCGCTGCCGAAGCGCTGCGTGCCGGGGCGGGCTGTGTCACCGTCGGCTCGGCGCTGACCCGGCTTGAGGTCGTTACCGGCTGGTTTGCCGATGCGCTGAATGGGGTGGCACGGTGACTTGCCTGGCGCTGGACATCGGCGGCACGAAGCTGATGGCGGCTTTGGTTGACGGCGCTCAGGTCATCGACGTGCGCCGCATCGCCACCGACCGTGCCGCCGGCCCGGCTGCGTGGCTGGATGCGGCACAGGCGCTGTGCGCCGGCTGGAAAGGCCGGTACAGCGCGCTCGGCCTCGCCGTGACCGGCGCCGTGGATGCGCGCGGCCTCTGGTCTGCGCTCAACCCCGAAACCCTCAACATCCCGCCGCGCACACCGCTGACCGAGCTGGCAGAGGCGCGCTTCGGACTGCCCGCGCTGGCGCGCAACGATGCACAGGCGGCGGCCTGGGCCGAGCACCGTTTCGGAGCCGGGCAGGGCAGAGATACGGTCTTTCTGACCATCTCGACCGGACTGGGCGGGGGCATCGTCTCGGGAGGGCGTCTGCTATCGGGGCGCTGCGGTCTGGCCGGGCATTTCGGCCAGACAGGCGGGGCGGGAACCTCGGGGCGGTTCGAAGACGAGGTCGCGGGGCGCTGGCTGGCTCGTGCCGCGCGGGCGCAGGGCCGGGCGCTTGAGGCGCCCGAGATCTTCGCCGCCGCCCGTGCCGGCGAGACATGGGCCGAAGACCTGCGGACCTGCTGCGCCGAGCGTGTGGCCCGGCTTTGCGCCGACATTCAGGCTATGTTCGATCCCGAGATTATCGTGATCGGTGGCGGCATCGGGCTGTCCGAGAATTTTGTCGAAACTGTAGACGCCCATCTACCCGAGGCTCCGGACCTGCTGCGCCCCGCGCTGGCGCGCGCGGGGCTTGGCGCCGAGGCTGGGGTGATCGGGATCGCCGATCTCGCCCGCAGCGCAGATCGGAGCCGCGCAAAATGAAGATCTTGATCTTGCCCACCGTCGAGGCGGTCACGAAACACGCGGCGCGGCGGCTGGCGCGTCAGCTCAAGCGCAAGCCACACAGCGTGCTTGGTCTGGCCACCGGCGGCACGATGGACCGCCTCTACGCGGCGCTTCCGGCGATGGTGGCGGAGGAAGGCGCACAGATCGAGCAGATGCGCAGCTTCAACCTCGACGAATATGTCGGACTGAGCGGCGATCATCCGCAGAGCTATCGGCACTACATGGCCACCCGGTTCGGCGTACCGCTCGGCGTGGACCTGGCTCGGATGGCTCTCCCTTGCGGCGATGCGCCCGATCCCGCCGCCGAAGCCGCCCGCTACGAAGCCGCCATTGCCGAGGCCGGGGGCATTGACCTGCAACTTCTGGGCATCGGGCAGAACGGTCACATCGGCTTCAACGAGCCGACCTCTTCGCTGAGGTCCCGCACGCGGATCAAGACTCTGACCCGATCGACGGTCGCGGCCAATGCCCGCTACTTCGACCGTCCCGAAGACGTTCCGACGAGGGCGATCACGATGGGGATTGCGACAATTCTCGACGCCCGCGAGGTCCTGCTGCTTGCAACGGGCGCTGCCAAGGCAGAGGCGCTTGCCGCCGCCATCGAGGGCCCTCTTGCCGCTGCCTCTCCGGCCTCGGCGCTGCAATTGCACCCAAAGGCAACCGTGCTTTGCGATGAAGACGCCGCTGCCGCGCTGCGCCTGCGCGACTACTACGAAACGGTGCACCCCGGTGGCAGGGACCCAAGTTTCGGGGGCCCGTTGTGACACGGCGATCCCCTGACCAGATCATCGCCCGTTACGTCTGGAGCGGCGAGAGCCTGCTTCAGTGGCAGGCCCTGCACTTCGAGGGCAGCGTGCTGCGCCAGATCACCCCGGTCGGGCCCGGCGTGACAGCTGATGTACATCTGCTGTCTCCCGGGCTGACAGACCTTCAGGTGAACGGCGGCGGAGGGGTGATGTTCAACAGCGATCCCACGCCACGAGGGCTGTCGGCGATGCGAGACGCGCACCGCAGGCTGGGGACCGCCGATATTCTGCCGACCGTTATCACCGATCATCCTGAGATAACCGAAGCGGCTGCCGAAGCGGCCCTGTCCTGCTGGTCTGAGAGCGGCATTCTCGGTCTGCACATCGAAGGGCCGCATATTGCGCGCGCGCGGAAGGGCACGCACGAAGAAGGGCTGATCCGGCCGCTGGACCTGCGCACCGTGACTTTGGTCGAGCGCCTGCGGCAGGCGGGAATGCCGGTGATGATCACGCTTGCGCCGGAGTTGGCCGAGGCCTCGCTGCTGCGGCGGCTGGTGGCGTCTGGCGCGGTCGTCAGCGCCGGTCACAGCGGCGCCACCGAGCTGGAGGCGCGCCAAGCCTTTGCGCAGGGCGTGCGCTGCGTCACCCATTTGTTCAATGCCATGGACCAGATGAGTTCTCGCGCGCCGGGGCTGCTTGGTGCGGCGATCCTGTCGCCTGTCGCCTGTGGCCTCATCTGCGACGGCATCCACGTTTCGTGGGACATGCTGAGAATTGCGCTCGCAGCGCGACCCAAGGGGGCGCTCAGCTTCGCCGTCTCGGACGCGATGGCAACGGTCGGCGGGCCCGAGAGCTTCACGCTCTATGATCAGCAGATCGCGGTGCATGACGGGAGGCTGATCAATCGCGAGGGCGCGCTGGCTGGTGCGCATATCGATCAACTGGGAAACCTGCGCAATCTGGTTCACCACGTGGGACTGTCGCTCCCGGCGGCGCTGGCAATGGTCACGAGCACCCCGAGAGCAATTCTTGGGCTGCCCGCACGGCGCATTTCACCAGGGCTCAAAAGCACGGATCTGCTCTACCTCGACAAAGGCCTGATGCCTTTGCAACCTGTGCACTCGGCTCATTGATGTGATCCCCGAAAATGTCCCCGCTCCAGCTCAGAGGTCTCCGGACGCCGTCCTTGGCTGGGGGAGGAGCGGAAACACATGAAGGCCGGAAGGGACTTCGTCCACGATCAGCTCGCGACGGGGCGCAAGCTTCGCGTGCTCACGGTGGTGGACACCTTCTCGCGCTACGTGCGGGTGCTCGATGCACGCTTTACCTATCGCGGCGAGGACGTGGTCGCGACACTGGAACGGGTGTGCAAACGCACCGGATACCACCGCCGAAGCCGCGCCGAGACGAAAATTCGTTGCGAGAAGCTGTGAGGGCAGGTGCTTAGGCGCGCGAGGTTGAACGCCAAGGCGCAGAACTCCGGGTTCGCGCCGTCGTGCTGGACGGCTGCAACGGGCTCGGCATCTCGATTGCGGAGCCCGCAGGACAAGTGCGTGCGGGGAAAAGGGAGCTGCGACCTTCAATTTCTTTGCGCAACAAGGTCTCCTGAAGCGGGAGTTGCATCGCGACATCGGCCTGCGGGCGCTGATTTCGCGGATGGAGATATCTGGCGGGATGCTGGAAACCAATCAAAGGCTGCCGGGGTGAGGGAGCTCGCGCGAGGCGCTTGCTTGGCAATGGATCTAACGCGGCTTCATTCTCGGGCCGTTGCAAATGGCATCTAACTTCAAGCAAAATCGTAGGCTGCGTCGCAAAGCCGGCGGTGGAACTTCTTAGAGACCACATACTTGCCACCCTCCGAAACGAGCCAGCCACGCGAAATTGCGCTGCGGGCGAAATCCAGCTCCTGCGCGATGCGGTCGGCATTGTCGACGCGCTGGCGGACGATGTACGTCGGCTTGCCCGTGAAGTCGCAGACCAGCGTGGCGCCGCCCTTGAGCGGCAGGGTTGTGCCAGTTTCGGGCAGGTGAACGTTCCGGACCTGAGTGATTTCCGCGATGGTTGAAAAATCGACGATTCCGCTGGGCCCGGTCCTGAGCGCGGGCCGGATGGCTGTGATGGTGGGGGGCGATATGGTTTCGTGCGAACCGGAAATGCCCGGGTCGCGCAGACCCAAGGCGGCGCAGAGGGCTGGGTCTGCGTCGATGGCGTGTGCAAGCGCCATGGCCTGCCGGTCCAACTCTTCCGCAGAATGGGGCAGGGTAGGCGTAGCGCCGAAGCGCATTTCACCTAGCGCGAGGCCGGGAATGGGGTAGACGCCGATGTCCGGGGGCTGCCATGCGAGCGTCGAGTCAGAGAGGACCGTCATGCCTTCGGGGAAGATGCCCCGGCGCCGAAAGGCACCGATCAGCTCTTCGCGGTAGCCATCGAGATCCCGGGGGGAAAACAGGCGGTCCGCCGTGACCATCGCGCGCAGATAGTCCGGGAAGATCAGCGCGGCCGGCGGCATGTAGTCGAGGGCGCGGATGCAGATCGTCAGGAAATGCGAGGCGGTGCGCGCCGCGGCTTTGGCGATTTCCTCCAGCAGGAAGGCGTGGGTGGCGCCGTTCGCCTGCCGGGTCATCCTCATGAGAGGATCCACGCGGCGGGCGACGGAGTGCAGAAAGGCCTCAAGCACCGCAGACGCGAGCAGGCCGCCGCGTTTATGCGGCTCTGTCGGTTCGGGCCCGTACCGCGGCAACTGGGCGGTGCCATCCTTCGGATCCGCGTCGGTCCAGGAGATGTCGAGGGTGCGCAGACCCGAGCGGCGCAGGGTTTTCCCGAGCTCGGGGGCGAGGCCAACAAGCGACTCGTGGCGCATCAGCTCGTCACCGGATTGGCGCAGCAGGCTTTGCAGGTAGGCCGGGCGTTCGAAGCGCGACATCAGCGCGACGATATCGGCGATGGCCTCGTGAAAGGCGGCCACGTCCAAGTTGACGGGCAGATCGTAGCCGGGCCTGAGACCGTCGAGAAGCGCGTGTGTGATCTCATGCGCGACCACGTCTGAGGACAGGGCGGTATGCCGATAGAGGGCGTCATCCGGATCGGAGCCATCCGATCGGCTGGGGGCGGCTCCGAAGCCGAAGCGCACCTCCTGTAGAGCGGGATCGTACCACGCATTGAGCTCTTCGATGCCAAAGGGGACGAGCCTTATCGGTGGCGTGCTGTCGGCGGTCCAGAAGCTCCAGGCAATCGGTCGACCAAGCGCGCGGCGAAACATTTCGTAGACATGCATCGCCACGAAATAGGCGTTTCGGCAATGTGATTGCGGGAGGCCCTGATCGAGGAAGTCGTCATCGGCGTTGTCGGGAAGGCAAGGGCGGCAGGCGGGGATCCCGGTCGTTGCGTCGGTGGGGTCCACGGCGAAAAAGGCGCCGGATATGCCGTCCCGCAGAGGTTCGTAGGGGATCGAGACATGCGACAGGGCGTTCTCGCAGCGCCTGAGCGAGGGGTCGACGGTGTAGATGCAGCCGCGGCGGGTGCGCTCGGGTTGGTTTCCGCTGAGCTGATAGATCGCGTTGGCGACACCGGCATAACGCTGGATGTCCGGAGAAACTTGGCAGGCCGGGACGCGTGTCATGCCTCAGAGCCCGGCCAGGGCAAAGGGCAGTTCGGCGCGTGACGGGTCGCAAAAGAGCTGCGGGTTCTGGGTCATGAGGTTCACCGCGGTGTCGAAATCCCGCACGGCACTGCTGTTGGTCATTCCCTGAGCAAGGCCCGGGAGAAGCTGGTGCACGGCGTGTGAGAAGCGGCCATAGCTGACACCGGCCACGGTCAGCTCCTTCGCCAGTTGGCTGGCACCCGCGGCGGAAAACAGAATGTGGTTGGTGCCGGTGTATGGGTTGCCGGAGCGGCTTGCACCGGAGCCGGTCAGCGAGTGGCCGCGCGCGCGGTGCCCGGGCCGCACGACGCGACCCAGAGACCGCGTGCGGTCACCTCCCGCGAGCCGGGTCGCGGAGCCCGAAAAGCAGCTATCGAGGAAGACCAGAAGCTCGGCCCCGGGAGTCAGCTGCTGCAGGATGTTGTGAATTTCATCGTCGATCAACGCGTGTTCGATCAGCGAGCTGGGAACGGTTGCGTAGTACCCGACGATCGCCTGATCTCGGTTCGAGGTCTCGTCGCCAAGGTCCTCGTCGGTGTCGGCAATGTCGATGCCGTGCCCGGAGAAATGCCACACGAGCACGTCGTCCGGACGCGCGGAGGTGACGAAGTCGCGCAGGTGCTCGGCGATGCGGTCGCGGGTTGTGTCCTGGGGACTGGTGTACTGGCGGCAGTCGAAATCCCGGGTGCGGAACCAGTCCGCCCAGAGGTTGGAGTCGTTGACGCAGCCCTGGAGCGGCTGATCGGGATAGGCATCAATGCCGATGGTCAGCAGGCGGTAGGCGCCGCCACGCGGCGCTGCAGGTGGATGGGGACGTGGCCGGGGCGTGGTTTGAGGCGTGGTTTGAGGCGCGGCGGAGGCGGCGACCGAGAGGTAGAACTGCGCTTCCTGGGGCAGGGACGGGAACAACACGTCCGCGCCGCGTGCGCGCGGAGTGGCCGGGAATGGCGGCACGATCGCGGGGTCCAGACCCGGGCGGATAAAGAGCAGCGCGGACTGCATCGTTGTCGCATCGTTGTCGAAGTCGCCGTGGGTCTTTGCCGTGCTCGCAAGCCGGTCTGTGCCGGGAAAGACGCGCGCGCTGGCATGCACGATGGTTTCGCGCAAGTTGCCGCCATTGCCCGCGGCGAGGCGCTTCAGCAGGGCAGTGTCGGCCATCAGGTGGCGCTGCATGCCCAGGAGAGGGATCGGCCCGTCGGGCTCGAATGCGCGGGAGACGAGGTAGAGGAGCGATTTTCCGTAGAAAGCACCGACGGTGTCGTCACGCTCGGCTGTATCGGTCAGGTTGTAGACGCGGCATCGGATCGTGGCGACATCTGGGCCCGTGTCGAGTGCCTGCCGCGCCAGTTCCGTCGTTGCCGCCGGGGCGAGGGTCTGGAATGTCAGGGGTGGACGCTTGGCTCTTTGGAGAACCGGTAGCCAGTGCAGGTGAAGGACAGCACCCGCACTGTGCCCGACCAAATGCAATGGCAGGTCTTCGGAACCGAAGGCCTTGTTGAGTTCCTGTGCGAGTAGCGCCAGTCCGCCGTCGGGCTGGCTTGCCAGCAAGGCCGAAGTCTTCATCGCCTGCCAGACCGGCTGGCCACCGGTGCGCACCAATGCTTCCGTGGCGCCGTCGCGCAGATCAGATGCAAAGCCGCGCGACGGGCTTCCGAGGGTCCCGCGCAGGGCAAAGAAGATCGAAGAGAGCGCATCGGTCTCCCAGACGCAGAAGATCGGGAAAACCTTGTTTTTCATCCACCAATCGACGGTGTCTTCGACATAAGCCAAAGCGTGCGCCTCGGAAGTGAGGCCGCCATGCGCATAAACCATGATATCGCCGCCAGTCTCCGCGACGAAGGATGCGGCGCTGCGGCAGATCTCCCGTAGGTCGGCCTGCGTCGTCGAGACCAGCCCGCGCGGCGACAGCTTGCCGAAGCGCATGTTGACGATGTGGTTGCGCGGATCGACCGGGCGGAAATCGGGCGCAGCGGCTTGGGGGATATTCCGGGCCGCAGAGGGTGTCCGCAGCATTTCGCGGGCGAGCCAGCGCAGGTGATCGTCTACCACGCTGGTCCGGCGCGGGGCCGGCGGCTGGTTCCGGGACTGGGCGAGGACTTTGGCGAATTTGGCCTCGATCCGTTTGCGGGTGAGCATCTTTCGGACGGTTGTATCCCAATCCTCGGAGGAGGCGAGTGGGGGTGCAGTGCGGACGGTGCCGTGCAGCGCATTGATTCCGATCAGGATCTGAACGACGGCGTCCAGCTCGGTCTCCGAGGCTTCGGCCTCCGATGAAACGAGGGCCAGGCGGAAAAGCTCGTCTGAGCGCTTGTCCGGATGGGCAGTCAACACAACACGGCCATCAGGCAGCACCAGCGCGTGAACCGGGACGGAGCCGGAGAGCAGAGACCAAAGCTTTGCCACGAGTTCGCGTATCGCGCCTTCGGCGCCTGCGTAGCGCACGAGCTCAGAGAAACTGCCCATCTCGTGGGGCATGTCGATCGCCAGAAGATGTACCCGGTCCGGGGCAGTTTCCACGAAACTTGCCGCGCGGTCGAAAAGCGCCTCGATTTCTTTCAGGGTCGTCAAAATCGGAAGATCGGAGCTGGGAAATGCATTTTGGGGCATGAGCAATAAGCCTCAAATGAAATTCTGAAAACCCGAGTATTGTGCCTTCAAACTTTGCATCGAGTCAAAAATCTTTTCTCCCTTGTCGCGTCTTGAGTTCAATGAGGTATCGGTAGGGTTGAGCGAATCGAGTGATCCATGTTTTATTAATAGTTGTATTTCAGAAAAATTTATTGAGGTCCCCAATGCGATTTTCATGGGATATTTCCGCCTCTTCGCGGATTATGATTTCTGCATTGCTCGCTGGAATCATTGCAGTTTTCTGGATAGGTTCGGCGCGGGCCGAAACCGATTTCTGCACTGCGGCCAAAAGTGATTTCGCGGACGTTGCAGGCCATGGAGAGTTCCGGCGCGTTGTCTGTGCCGAGGTCGCAGCCCTCGATCAGGTGTTGGTCTACAACCGCTTCGGATCGTACAACCCGTTCGGCATGATCTTTGCCCTGACGCGCGATCTCGTGCCGCTGGGGACTGAAGAGACCGTTGGGGATGCGCCGGACCCGACGTGCGAGGATGATATCGGGCTCCATATGAAGCCCGAGGGACTATCGCCGGGCAACGTGCGCCTGCGCGACTGCAAGCGTGCGAGGCCGCTGACCCTGCGTGCCAATGTGGGCGACGTGGTTCATGTCCGTCTTCATAACTACCTGAGAAAATCCGAGTCCGATGCTGAGGTCGTCGATTATTCACGGACGTTCTGCCGACAGGCGGGCGAAGGGGATACGCAGTGGCGCAAGCTGGTACGAGCGGAGGTCAGCACTGGCAGCGCTGAAGCGGGCGGAACCGCTCGGCCCGGCGGACAGGACCGCTTCGTCGACGCTCTGTGCCCGACTGACAGCGCAGCGAGCAGCGCCGAGCTTGCGGTGCTTGCGCAGGGCGAGCCGGGTGACGGGGCAGCGGATGCCGACTGGCCGCGCACTCGGGGCGTTTCTTTCGTGATCGACGGGATGCGTCCGCTGGCCGATCCGCAAAGTGGCGAGGTCCATGGCGCCTGCGTGGGGCTCGGCGTGCTCGAGCCGGGTGAGGCCTATGTCGATTGCTACTGGCACGCCGAGCGCGAGGGGCCGTTTTTCATCAACTCGGTCGCCGCCCCGTCAGGGGGAGAGGGTGATGGCGGTTCGCTGACGCACGGGCTTTTCGGTTCGCTGGCGGTGGAGCCGCAGACTGAAGGCCTAGCGGCAACGGCGTGGTATCGTAGCCAGGTGACGCGCGCGGCTTTCGATGCAGCCTGGGCACCGGCCGAGTCCGCGGTTCAGCACGCCCGCGATGGCGCGCTCAACTTCGAGGCGCAGGGCGATAACGGGCTGCCTGTCCTAAATCTTTTGCAGGCGCTTGGCGAAGACCAATTCGAACTGGTTCACAACGAGCTGAACGCGATCATTCGACCCGCCGACGCGCCGGCGTTTCGTGAATTCACGGTGGTATTTCACGACGAGCTCAAGACCTTTTATACGCGCAATTTCGAAGAATTGGCTCGCTTCGAACAACTTGCCGGCGTGAGTGATGGCTTTGCCATCAACTACGGCGCAAGTGGCCTTGGGGCGATGATCCTTGCCAACCGGAAAGGGATCGGGCCGGCAGCCGATTGCATGGAGTGCCTTTACGAGGAGTTCTTCCTTGAAAGCTGGGCGAATGGCGATCCGGCCTTGCTCGAGGTCTATGACAGCGATCCCTCGAATGTGCATCATTCCTACCTCAACGATCCGATTGTTTTCCGGAACTATCATGCGGGCCCGAAGGAGACCCATGTCTTCCACTTGCATGCACATCAATGGTTCACCGGCAACGATCCGGGGCGGGGGACCTATCTGGACAGCCAGACGGTCGCACCGCGGCAGGGGTTCACCTACAATATCTATGATGGCGGGTTGAATGATTACGCCAACGAGCCGCGGGCCCCCGGTGATGGCTGGTGGGCGGCGCAGGGGTCGGGCAACCGCAATCGGACGGTGGGGGATTCAATCTTTCACTGCCATCTATACCCGCATTTCGCGCAGGGCATGTGGTCGCTCTGGCGGGTCCATGACGTACTCGAGGACGGCAGCCGCCTGCTGCCGGATGGCCAGGCGGAGCCGGGTCTTTCGGTCAGCCTTCTGAAACCCGAAGAGCGCGTATCGCGCCCTGGTAGTGTCGGCGGTGACGGGAGATGGGACGGGGAGGCAGAGGGCACGCCGGTGCCCGCGCTGGTGCCGCTGCCAGGGCTGCCGGCGCCGCTTCTACCAACCTACACCGGCGGCAGCGTCGAAACGCAAGATGGTGGCTCGGTTGAGGTTGCTGAGGGCAACGCCGTGCCGGGGTATCCCTTCTTCATCGCGGGCAAGCCGGGGCATCGCGCACCGCAGCCGCCACTGGACATCGCGCGGACTGACGATGGCACGGACTGGCATGACGGCGGCTTGCCGCGTCACGTCGTGGAGGGCAACTCCAAGCGCAAGCTGGGGGTCGAGGCCCATACACCGCTCGAGCCTGCGGATTTTGCAGAGGCGCTGCCAGGCCCGAACAGGACGAACATGACCAGGCGCGAGGACGACCTCTATCGGGCGACGGCGAAGATGCTGGCGCTTGGGGACTTTTCGGGCAAGCTGACGCATGCCGTGATCGATGTTCTGGAGAATGACGGCGAGCCCCTGGAGAAGGGCGCGATGGCGTTTCACCACGATGGCGGATCGCTGGCGCTTGCAGATGCTGAGGGCAGGGCGACAGAGTTCGTGTCGGACCGCGGCGGCTATCTCAGTGGACCGCCCGAAAATCCGGGTGCCAAAGGTTACTTCGCCGTGAACGGTGCGCCGCCCAAACCCGGTGCGCCCTTCGCCGATCCCTGCGGTGCGCCCAAAGGCTATGCCACCATCGACCCCAACGATCCCGACGCCAGTCATCCGACGGCGCCGATGGCGCTGATCAAGGATCCTTTCGGCGAGAACCACGGGGAGGGTTACGCCGATTTCGTGCCCGATCCGGCGGTGACCGGCTTCAGGCGATATGACGTTTCAGCCGTCCAGGTGGATATCGTGACGAACAAGGCCGGCTGGCACGATCCACAGGGACGCATCAATGTGCTGACTGGGATATCGGACGCCTACAAGAACCGGGGCCCCAGTGCTCGGGAAGAGCCGTTCTTCTTCCGCGCCTACTCCGGCGACTGCATCGAGTTCCGCCACACAAACGAACTGCCCAAGGAGCTGGAGCTTGACGACTTCCAGGTGAAGACGCCGACCGACACCATCGGCCAGCACATCCATCTGGTAAAGTTCGACGTGACCTCGGCGGATGGATCCGGGAACGGGTTCAACTACGAAGATGGCACTTTCGCCGCCGATGAGATCGCCTTGCGTCTGTGTGCCATGTTGGACGGGGCAGAAACCGATGCCGAGACGGCGGCGCAGGCAGCGAAAGATCAGGGTCTGATGGAAGACTGGGGCGCCTTGTGCGAACACGAGGAAGACCATTGGGTGCCGCGCAAGAAAGACTATTGGTCGACGAAGCTGACAGACAATCGCGCGCGGTTCCAGACCACAGTGCAGCGCTGGTTTGCCGATCCGATCCTGTCCATTGAGGAACTTGTCGACGGGCAGCCAGGCGGCAACGACAAGAGTGACCGCACGATGCGGACGGTCTTCACCCATGACCATTTCGGGCCGTCGTCGATCCAGCAGCATGGCTTCTACTCCGCTCTGGTGATCGAACCGCGCGACATGGAGATTTGTCCCGGTCTCAAAAGTCAGGACGGCTGCATGCAACCGGTGGAGGATATGTCGCTTGCAACGGGCGACGAAACCGGTGTGGGCGTGCACAAGATCGTGCAGACCGCCGGCGAAGAGAACGAACTTCATCCCGACTATCGCGAGTTCGCGCTGGCTGTGGCGGATTTTGCGCTGCTCTACGATCCGAGTGACAGCGACAGCGATCTTGCCGCTGCGGCGGGATCCATCGGAAACGGCCTGACCCTGCTCGGCGCCCCACCGTCGGGCGAAGAAGTCTTCGGGCCGAAGGGATTGGCCAAGCTGGTCTGCGAGGCTCAATTCCGAAACGACCTGGGGAGCATGGATGCAGAGGGCGCAATCGTGCAGTTCTGCGCCTCCGAACTGGAATGGCTGGCTTCTGGCTCGTTGCTCGAAACCAATCCTGTGCCCCCTGCGGTGGTGGCGGCCGGCCTGATCGAGGAGGCAGACGTGATCGACCTGCGGCGGCACCTCGGGCTGGTGCGTCTGCGGGCTGGGTTTGGCGCAGGTTTCGCGCGCCCGGTCAATCCGCCGGAACGGCCGGAATCGATTTCGGTCGATCACCACGATCCCTACCTGGTGAACTACCGCGGCGAGCCTGTGCCGCTGCGGATCGGCGATACCTCGGGCGAGGGCGATGCGGCCGAAGCCGGGCCTGAAGAGGACCCCGAGCTGGAAGAGACGGAAGAGGATGCGAGCCTGTTTCTGCCCGGAACACGGTCGCGCCTCTGGAAGGCGGCAAGCCATGAAGAGGCTGCCTCAGAGGCGGAAGACAGCGCAAAGACCGCGTTCGAATGCTTCGAAGGTGGTGATGGGGCTGGCGCTATTCTGGGACAGTTTGGGCGTCGGGACGCGGCGGGGGTCGGGCCACGGGACGAAAGCATGCCGCTTCCGGGTGTAGAACCCGACGACGCGTTCTGGCAAACGGTCGGAGAGGCCGGGCACATGGACAGCTGTTCGATCGACGGGCAAAGCGATGCCGAACGCGGTGATCTGGCGAATGTCTACCGTTCGACCTTCGATGCTGAGAAGCTGGTGGAACAGGGCGGGCAGGCCTCGGGAAGCGATGTTCCGCTGGCGTTGCGTCCGCATGGCGATCCGGTCACCCCATTGCTTGAGACCTATACCGGCGAGCGGGTGCAGATCCGCCTGATCCAAGGTGCCCAGGAAGTGCAGCACACCTTCAACATCGAAGGTTTGATGTGGCGGCGCAATATCGACCAGAAATTTCCCTCGGAAGCGCCGGAGCTCGATTCCGCTCTGCCCGGGCAGACCTTCTGGCAGGCGTGCCGGGATTGGGGCCGGCAAGGGATCGCGGGGCAGCATGACCGTTGGCGCAAAGGGACGCTGAAGGACGATGACGACACCGCGTTCTGGCAGCAGCATTCCGAGATGGCGGCGGTCTGCGACAACCTGGAAGGGTTCACCACCGCGCAGGAGGTGGGCATTTCCGAGCATTTCGAGATTCCCACAGCGCCCAGTAAATACCAACCCGAGGTGCGCGTCCTCGACGAGGTTTCCGGCGCGGGGGACGATGTGCCGTCGCTGGATTACCTCTATCATTTCGGGTCACACGACGCGGTTTGGAACGGTGCATGGGGTCTGATGCGGGTCTTCGAGCGGCTTACGGAAGGCTCGCCGGACGTGACGAAGATGATCGAAAGAGGCTGCCCGGAGGGTGAGGACTGCACGATCTCGTCGTCTCTGAGGCAGCTCGGCGAAGGGAGGCCGGATTTCGCCGCGAGGAACCGGACCTCGGCCGAGCGCGTAAGCTCTGACCTTGCCGCCTGTCCCGCCAATGCGCCGCGGATCGAATCCTATGCGGTGGCGATGCCGCTCGAAGATGGCATGTCCTATGCCTCCTGGGGCCGCAAACAGCGCGATCCGGACGGGCTTGCTCTGGTGCACCTGCCGCGCAGCCTGGCCCTGCAGTGGATCGGGGGACTGGAGGGCGCCGCGACGGAACTCGCGCGAAACCTGGAAGCCAGGCGCGCCGATGTGGAAAACGGGGAGCTGACGCAAGCCGAAGCTGACAGGCTCAATGAAGCAGACGAGGCCGCCCATGGGGGCCAGCTCAGCGCGATGCTGCAAGACCTGCGCCACGCCGCGCAGCCTTATTTTCGCGACGAGCCAATGGTGATCCGAGGCAACGCTGGCGACTGCCTTTCGCTCAGGGTGATCAACGCGCTGGGTCGGATCGAAGATCAGGCTGCTGGCTCTTGTGGGTCTCCGGCGGACGGTCCGCGCGACTGTCTGGGCGACGCGCTGATGCCGAAAATCGTCAAGCTGAATGTGGAGCCTGACTGGGAGGAGGGCGATGGCGACAATCGCCCCGGGGCGCGTCACATGGAACAAAAAAACCTGGTCAACGTACGACCCTCCGACCGGCTTGCCTTGACGGCGCCCATGTCGATGCTGACGCGGGCGGAGAGGGCGCATCTGCCTTTCGGAGCAAATGTGACTGTTGGTGTGAAGCCTGGCGAAGTGCATGAGGCGGAGTATTATCTCGGGTTTCTGCGCGTGGACTGGCCTTTGATCGAAGCGCTGATGCAACCCGGCGGGCCGGTGGCGCCGCAGACGGGATTTCAGAATCTCAACGCCATGCGGGTCTGCGGCCAACGTGACCTTGGTCACGCGGATGACGGCGACCATGCACCCGAGTACCCTCCGGAGGTCCGTGCCCGGGCGAACTCGATCTTTGAGGGCACGGATGACCAGTTCGTCGTGCGGCTCAGAAGTGAGCTGCCTGCTGAGGTCTCGGACCTAACTTTCGAGATAAATTTACTGGGTAACCTCTATCAGGGCTGGCTGGATTCGGTGAACACCGAGGGCGATGAGGCGGAGGCCCGTCCCCTGCGGGCGGGTGTCCTGGAGCTAGTGGCACAGCGCAGCGCGGCCTGTTTCCGGGATCTCATGACAATCCGCGGGCTTGGCATGCAGCTGGGTGCCGCCGAAGAGTCCAGCTACCCTGAAGACACGCCCCTGCATGCTCAACCTTATGCATTTGGGGCGGTGCCGCTTAAGCCCATATCTGACATCTTCAACCAAGGATCGCATGGGCTCTTCGGCGCGGTGATCGTGGAACCGCAGGGCGCGACCTATGCGGGTCGGGCGCTATTGGACGGTGCGCAGGGCGTCTATGAGCCACAGTCTCCGCTGGTGCGTGTGCGCGGCGCCCATCGCGGGCGGGCAGGGAACACGGTCATCCACTTCGAGGCCCCGGAGAGCTGGCCATTCGAGCAAAGTCCGAAGGGTGCCTTTCGCGAAGTCGTGCTGTTCTATCAGGACGGGCTGAACCTGTGGGACACCGAAAGCGGCAATCTCTGGGAGGCAAAGGATGGCAGCCGGCTGCCCATCGTCGATAACTGCGCGATCTGCGACGACTCCTATGATCTTGGTGAAAAGGCTGTCAGCTACCGATCTGCGGCTTTCCATCTGAGATTGCGGCAGGCGCAGGGGCTGGAGGTCCTCGAACAGCATGGCGACCTGAATGCGCAGTTGTTCGAAAATGACTTCTTTCACCACAAGGACAGCCTCTGGTCGAACTCGATCCGGCTTTGGGCGAAGCCCGGCGAAGAGGTCGTATTCCGCGTGATCCATCCCGGCGGACGGGCTCGGCAACGGGCCTTTGTGACGGTGGGCCATGATTACGATGATCTGTTCCCGGGCTTTGGCTTTCCCCATGCGGCGCTGCTGGCGCCGGGCAAGGCGATCTCGGCAGCACTGTCGGCGCCGGTGCAGCCAGGCTGCTCGATGTGGGCTGACGGACCGCGGCAGATCTTTGCGGGCGGCGTCTGGGGACTTTTCGATGTGCTCGACAACCAGGGGATGGCCTCATGTCCTTTCCTCGAATGATTGGCGGGGTCAGCCGGGCCTGGCTGCTTGCAGCGGTCTTTGTTTTGGCCCTTCCGGCTTTGCCTGCAGGCGCTCAAGGTTTCGGCGGAGCGCTTGACGTTGCTCTGAGCGTCGGAAGCGATGGCGCGGGGCTGGAAGCGGGACGGGTTTTTCGCGTGACCGCGCGACTGTCTGATCCGGCGACGGGCCTGCCGGTGGAGAACGCGCACCTGGCCGGATGGATACGCCCGGTCGACGAGGGCAACGTAAGTTGTGCAGACGCTGCCAGAAGCTATTTCGTCAATCAGGGCGCATTGCCGCGCGGATCGACGGATCTGTCGCGCTCTCTCTATGGCGTGCTGCACGACGACGACCGTCTGGCAGTCGTCGATTGGGAGCACGCCCTGGCCAGTGCAAACATCCGAGCCATCACCGGGCTGCCCAAGGGCGCCCGGGACATTGTGGCCCTGACCGAAGGTTATTCGTTCGCGGTGCGCGCGGCGGACGGCGCGATCTGGCGGGTCGCGGCGGCAGAGGGGACGGAGGCGGAACGCCTTCCTTCCGAGGTGACCGAGGTAACGTCTAATGGCTGGCTCCGGCGCCGCGATGCTCTCGTTTCTCCGGCGGGCGATGACTTTGGTCTGCCAGACGGCGTGAAGCTGCTGCGCCCGACCTTACCGGATCCGGACGACGGCCGGGATAGGGGGGTGCTCGCGCTCGGCGCAGATCGGGCGATGCTTTACCGGCCAGATGCTGCGCCGCAGGCTTTCGTGGCGCCGAGCGCCGCATCGGATGTCGGCTATTCCGACGCAGCGCGAGCCGCGATTTTCACTGATGGCAGTGCAACTCTGACCTTGGTCTTTGAGGGGGGCGTTTCCATCGCGGCGCCATTGGCTGCGGCGGCCAAGCGGATTTCCGTCGATCCAGAGGGGCAATTCGCGATTGCCTGGTCGCCCGGTTCGCCGGTCGTTTCGATCGTCGAGATCTCGACAGCCTCTGTTGTCCAGGGCATCGCATTGAACCGGGCGCCGGTCGATCAGCCGCTGCGCGAGGTGGCCTTCGCCGGGACGGCGGCGTTTCTTCTGCTTGAGAAGCTGGATTTCGTCATGGTGGTCGATCTTGAACAGGCGCGCCGGGGCGCCGTGGCTGCGGTGCGGCCCGTAAGGCTGGGGCCGGCGGTGGAAGACCTGCCCGCCGGTGCCGGCCCGTTCCTTGTCGCCTCGCAGCGCGGCCATGATGCGGGCGCCGTCCTGGCATTGCATCCCGACCTGATGACAGCCTTCCCAGTCAGTCAGGACAGCGGCAACACGACTGCGCCGATGAATGGCTTTCGCATCCGCGGTGCGCGACCATTGGGTCTGGCGGAGCTGAATGCCGCTCTCAAGGAAACGGCCCCGGGTCTGCACAGCGCGGCGACCGTGCTGCCGCGCGGCGGGCGCTATGAGGTGATCGTGTCCGGTGGACCGGGGAATTTCACCTCCTGCGCGCAGTTCGAGGTGGAAGGAGAGACACAAAGCACTTTGGCGCTGAGGCTGCGCGCCATCATGCGCGATGGCGCTGTCTTACTGAGCATCGAGGACGAAGACGGTCAGACGCAGCGCTGGCCAGGGGCTTTGCCGGTGAGGATGCTGGCGCTGGAAAACGGATGGCGGGGAAGTGCGGTCACCAAGCCCCGGGGCGCGACGCTCCACAGCGTCGATGCAGATGATCTGCCCGGCGGGCAGGTCAGTATCGCGCTGGACGTTGTCCTCCCGGCGGGAGTGAGCGTGGCGCCGGCAACACTCGAGGTCCGCCGATGAGATGTCTCCACATTTTCCTCAGCCTTTGCCTTTGGACTGGTTCGGTGAGCGCCCATGACGGCAAGACCCATGCTCCGGTGGCGGATGGAGAAGAGCTCGAGACCACGGTTGTGGAGGCGGAACTGGTGCGGTCCGATGCGCCGCTGCTGGATCAGTTCGGGCGCGCGACGACGCTGACGGATGCGCTCGGCGACGGCCTGGTGGTGCTGAGCTTCACCTATACCAACTGCGAGTCTCTTTGCGGGCTCGCGGATATGGTCCTCGGCGCGCTTCTGAGCCACCCGGCCCGGCCCGACACTCTGCGGATACTGACGCTGACGCTTGACCCGGCGCGGGACAGCCCAGCGGAGCTGCTGAAGCGGCACGAGGCCTTCGGTGCCCCGGACGGCTGGCTGCGGCTGACGGGCGCGCCGTCGGTGGTCATCCCGCTTCTGTCGCGCAACGGAGTGTGGGATGGCGGCCCCATTGACGAGCACAGCCTTGTGCTGATCGTGGGGAATGCGGCGAGCGGCACGGCGACGCGGATCGAGGGGCGGTCCATCGACATTGACCGCATTGTCGACCTTCTGGTCAACGCCGGGTGAGGGCGCTTGCGCTTATAGCCGTGCTCTGGGGGCAGGGGCTCTACGCTGAAGAAATCGGAGAGGCGCTCTACGAGGGGCGCGCCCCGATTTCCGTGCAGATGGGCGAGGCGGTTCTGCCGGCGGTGGGAATCTCCTGCGCGGGGTGCCATGGCCACGACGGCGCGGGCGGGCGCGAGGCTGGATCGGGGCCCCCTTTGCTGGGACTGAGGGCTCAGGATATTCTGCGTGCCGTGCGCGACGGGATCGGAGAGGACGGTCGGACGCTGTCGCCCGCCATGCCTCGGTTCGTCTTCGACGCACCTGGCGACGCGGCAAATCTGGCGGGGTACATCGAGGAAATCGATGCGTTGCAGCGCAGCGGGTTCGGCACGCGCGAGATCGTGCTGGTATTCGGTCAGGGGGCTGCAGCAGAGCGCTTTGCAAAAGCCTTCTTCGGACGCGTCGCGCAAATCGCGCCGCGCGGCGTTTTCGGGCGCAGTCTCGTTCGGCAGGAGGCCGGGGGCGTCGTCATCTTGGCAGCGACCCGGCCCGAGGGTAGGGCAACGGCGCCGCATCTGTTTCCACTCTACATGCTGCGCGGAGATGAGGACGTGCGGCGGGTGCGCGGCGGGTTCGCAAGCCTGAACGATCAGATCGCCGCGCTCGCGCGCACCGCAGAGAGAGGGGTGATCCTCGATCCGGAGGGACGTGAGCCCGATGTGCCCGCCGGCTGGTCCGTCGTAGCCAGGCCTCCGGGCGACGTACCGGTGATCGCCCTTGGATCAGCCGCAGGGCAGGTCGATCCAGACGCGGGCCCGGTCTTGATAGTCGCGGATGATCTGCACCACCTTGGGCGCATTGCTGGCTGCTTCACCGTGGCAGACCCGCGCCCGGCACCGGATCGTTCTGGGGCGCCGCCGCTGGAACGCTACGGACGCGCTGCGGCCGAGGTGTTGGTCGAGGCGTTGGCGCGCTGTGAGCGGGAGTGCACACGGGCAAAGCTTTTCGAGAAGCTCGATGGTCTCTCCGTTCAATCGCCTGAATGGCCGCATCTCGACTATGCGGCATGGCCGCTGACGGGGACCGATCTTGTAGCGCTCCGCCGAGTTTGTCTGAGTGATGATCGCCAGGCACCATGAGCCAACTCGCGGACGAGAAACTCTTGATTTTCAAGAGTTCTCCATCAGACAGTCGCAAGCGGCGGTGGTGGCTCTCAAAAGCAGGCTTTGCCCGGCACGACGAGATGATGGCGCTCGCGTTGACGGCAGAGACCTAAATGGTTGCGGGCCTGACATCTGAGGAGCTCGAAATCAGCCTGCGTGCTATGCGCATCATGTTGGGAAACCTTGGCTAACCCTGCTCGGGCTCTCCATGGAACGACGGTCCCGAGCGGCCCTGCGCAAGGACGTTGCGGCGGAGATTACGCTGGTGCGGTCGTGAAGACTTCTCAGTAGAGGGTGACGTCCCGGGTTGTGGTGCGGCTGTCGGTGACCACCGCGCTCTTCAATCGGCGAACCCATAGCGGCCATTTCCTCGAAACCGGAAACGCCGGCTTCCGCTTCAAGGACGGCGCGACCGCAGCCTCCCGGAAAAGAGGGAGCTCAGCCATGTCTTGACCCAAACACGACCCGCTCAGCAAAGCCCAAGGTTGGTCAATTCTCGATGGAGCACCCCGGTCAGTTCTGAGTGGAAATCAACATTCCAAGGAACGGCTTACCGCCCGAGTCTGGCGGTAAAATATGAAAATCAGGCGGTTCCGCTGGCGTGAGCCAAGGGTCATTGCCGGGACAGAAGTTCGGCGAGGGCAGGGCAGATCTTCTCGCGCCAGATGCGGCCGTGGAAGAGACCGAAATGGCCGCAGCCGGGCAGGACCATCGCATGGTGATCGCTCTCGGCAAGGCCGCAACACAGCACATGGGCTGCGCTTGTCTGACCGGGCGCAGCGATCTCGTCCTCAGCGCCTTCGACCGTAATCAGCCGGGTCGGCCCAAGCGCAGCCGGGGTGACGCGTCTGCCGCGGAAGTCCAGCGTGCCGCTGGCGATGGCGCGTGACAGGAATACGCGGTCGATGTTCTCCGCGAAGAGCCGCGCGTCGAGGTCCATGACGGCGCTGTAGAGGATCGGGAAGGGGAAGCTTTCCGGGTCCGTGCCGTCGTCCTCCTGCATCTTGCGCGCCAGCTCGGTTTCGGCGGCGAGGGCCTTGTTGCGGTAACGTGTCAGCGCCGCGAGCTGCGTTTCGGCGGGGTAGACCCAGCGGCGGTGTCCCTCGTGCGCGGCCCCGACCCGCGCCAGCGGCACGGTGCGGTACCAAGATGGGGGATTGGCCCGCAGCAGGTGGACGAGCGGTGTCGGGCGGGCCATCGGATCGACCGGGGCGGCGAGCAGCACCAGCGCGGCAGGCTCGGATCCGGGGAGCTGTGCCGCGAGATCGGCGGTCGCCGCGAGCGCAGGGACCCCGCCCTGACACAGCGCCAGCACATGCGCCCCGGGGCCGATGTGCAGGATCGCCTCGACGATGGCGCCGATGTTGTCGTCGAAGCCGAAACTGCCGTGCTCGATCCCCACGTGACGCACGTTCGCCCAGTCGATCACCGTGACGTTCAGCCCGACGCCCAGAAGCCCGAGCACCGTGTCGCGCAGAAGTACCGGCAAGTGGCCGGACAGCGGCGGCACCAGCAGCGTGCGCGGCGCTGCAGGCTGTCCGACAAGATCGAATGCCCTGAGCGTATAGAAGGGCGTGGCGTGAAGGGTGCTCTCGGTGACCGGGGCCGGACCGGATGCCGCTGGGGCGGTACCGATCCCGAACGGCTGGTAGAGCGGCTGTTCCGCGCCTGGTCGCAGTGCGCTCGGGCGATGGTCAGCGCTGCAGGACATAGAGGCCCGGCGCCGGGCATAGCGGCGCGAACTCTGTGCCGGGCAGGCCTGTCCCGGGCGGCGGCACCTTCTCGTTCGAACTCTTCTGCCGCAGCCAGTCCACCCACTGCGGCCACCACGATCCCTGCTGCGGGACGTTCTGAGAATGCCAGTCGTCGGGCCCGACGTAGCGCGCGCCCGCGGGTCGGTGGCCGAGGCGGAAGCTGCGCCGGGGCTGCCCCGGAGGGCTCAGTATCCCGCCATTGTGGCCGCCGCTGACCAGCGCGAAGGTCAGGTCGTGGTCGGTGAAGAGCGCCGTCTTGTAGACCGAGCGCCAGGGCGCGATGTGGTCCTTCTCGGTGGCGAGGACGAAGAGCGGTGCCGAGATGTCCTTCAGCGCGATGACGCGGCCTTCGACGGCGAAACGCCCGGCGGTCAGGCGATTTTCCAGGAACAACCCGCGCAGGTACTCGGAATGCATGCGATAGGGCATCCGCGTGGTGTCCTTGCTCCAGGCGCCGATGTCGAACTCCTGCTCCTCCTCGCCCATGAGATAGCGTCGGACCAGCCGCGACCAGATGAGATCGCGGTCGCGCAGCACCCGGAAGGTGCCGGCCATCTGCCGCTGATCCAGATAGCCCTGCGCCCACATCAGGTCCTCAAGGTAGGCGATCTGCGTCTCGTCGACGAAGAGCATCAACTCGCCCGCCTCGGAAAAGTCGGTCTGTGCCGCAAGCAGGGTGATCGAGCCGAGCCGGTCGTCGCCCTCGCGCGCCATGGTCGCGGCGGCGATGGCGAGGATCGTGCCGCCGAGACAGTAACCGCAGGCATGCACCTTGCTGTCCGGGCAGATGCGGGTGATCGCGTCCAGCGCCGTCAGCACCCCGTCGCGCCGGTATTCGTCGAGCGACAGGTCGCGATCCTCGGCACGGGGGTTGAGCCAGGAGATGCAGAAGACGGTGAAGCCCTGCGCCACCAGGTAGCGGATCAGCGAGTTATGCTCGCTGAGGTCGAGGATGTAATATTTCATGATCCATGCAGGCACGATGAGGATCGGCTCGGCCTGGACTGTCCCGGTCGTCGGCGCGTATTGGATCAGCTCGAAGAGGTGATTGCGGTAGACCACGCTGCCGGGCGTGCAGGCGACATCCTGCCCGGGCACGAAGGTCTCGGGCGGCTCCGAATGCAGCACCCCGTCCCGCAGCCAGTCCTCGACCATGAGCGCCGCGCCGTCGAGCAGGCAGCGCCCGCCGCTGCGGGCCGTGGCGTTGAGCACCTCTGGATTGAACCACGGCACGTTCGAGGGCGACATCGCGTCAAGCGCCTGGCGGGCCATGAACGAAACCCGCGCGTTTTCGCGGGGGTTCATGCCGCGTTGCGGGCGCGTGGCGCTGTCCCACCAGTCCTCGGCGGCAAGGAAGCTCTGCATCCAGAACCGCGAGACCGGGTTGGCCCAGCCGTCGCCGTCGAAGCGATGATCATCCGGCGCGGGGGAGAAGCCGCGTGCGGTGTCCCATATGCCTGTGAACGCCTGCCACTGGTTGCGCCAGAAGCGTTCTGCGAGGTCGGTCTGGCGGCCGGGTGCCTTGAGCAGTGTCGTGGCCCAGGCCTGCCAGGCCGTGGCGGCGGCATAGGGCGAGACACCCATGGTCAGACGGGCCCGCGTCGAGGCAAGGGCCCTGTCGAGGCTCTCGTGGAACCCGTCGTGTACCCATGCGTCGGGCGGCGTGGCAGGGGTGCAGGCGGGCAGGGGTACGGGGAGCGTCGTCCCGGCGCTTTCCGATGCGAAAGGTGATGTGGTGAGTTCGGACATGTTCGGTGCTTTCACGCGTGCGGCGGCAGGAGCCGCCAGAACCGGTCGACAGGACGACGTTGGAGCAGTCCGTGCGGCAGGCCTGTCGCCCCGGCTCGCTGCAGCGTCGTGCCCTTGGGCGATGGCCGGCTCCGGGCGTCTGCCGCGGGAAAATTTTGCCGGAATCGCGCCGTTGCTGGGAGGAGAGATTGTGCAACCAGCCCGCGCCGATGCGGGGGTGCGGTGCCTGTACGAGGCCTCGCGGGGAAGCCGTGGGGTCCGCCCCTCGGTGTCTCGCGTGCTCGGTCCGACATGCGGCCTCTCGATCCTCTGAACGCTCCGTCCCGAAGCTGGCACGGCGCGCGGGACCTGTCGTTGTTCGAAATCAAATGCGCGGACGGGTTTGTGCAGATCGGCGCTTGGGCAACCGTGGGCCCCGCAGCCGGGAACGTCGGCACTCCTTTTCGGAAGACCCGGTGACCCGGTCACGATCTGGGCGGTCGCAGCGCATCCCCGGATCGGACGGCGGCGTCCTGCTGTGAGTGGCCGCGGCTCTCGCCGGGCGGCGCTGCGGTCTCGCTCCATGTGTGCCAGCCATTGCGACGCGGGGAAGGGAAGGGCCGGGCAAGCGCCTCGCCGAGACAATCCTCGTGGCAGCGGGCGATGAGCCGCAGTTTGGTCAAGTCGGTCACCTCGAGATGGTCAGGCGCGAGCAGCCTGATGGCCCGCTTGTCGTGCAGCTGCCGGAGGGAGCGGCAGAGCGTCTCGGCCGTCATGTCCAGAAGCGAGGCCAGATCGCGGCGGCTGAGGCAGATGTGCAGGCTGCCCGGGGCGCCGGTCTCGGAGTTGGCAAGCTCTTCCAGCAGCCAGAAGGACAGGCGCTGCAGCGTATTGCGTCCGCGCATGTTCATCGCCGCGCGCTGCATCTGTTCGAGCTGGTAGTGCATGGTCACCATGTAAGACAGGAAGTGTGAGGGCTGTTCTTCCAGGAAGCCGTCCCATGCTTTGCGGGGCATCCAGCAGACCTCTGCGTCGGTTGCCGTCTCCCAGGTGAAGAGGCTGCCCGTGTTTTCGGGGACGTGAATCAGCTGACCGCGCCGCATGATCTGAAGCAGGTGCTCGTCTCCGCCCTCGGTGACGGTGCCGACCTTGATCACGCCACCGGCGATGATCCCGATCTTCTCGAGTGGCTCGCCCTGCAACACGATTTCGGTGCCTCGGGGATAGAACGCGAGGCTGCTCCTGCTCGAGACTTCGCGGAGCGCATGGGCGTCGAGCGTGCCGCAGAATCCGAAATTCCTTGCGGCGCAATGGCGGCAGCGGCACGCCTCCGCCTGTCGTGATGTCAGGCCAGTCTGCATATCCTCCCCCACGCAAACTCCTTCGGGACTCATGATTTCAGAAACTGGAATATGAAATCATCAGGAGAATTGAGTAGAAATGTGCAGGACGCTGCGGGCCCTTGGCGCGGCCTGAGCGGAAGTCCCGGAGAGGCCCCGGAGAGTGCACAGTGGGGGCGTTGCCGCGGTCGAGCAGCAGTCAGACCGCGGGCTCTTCCGCCCGGTCCGCCGCGGGCTCCAGCGCATGGATCAGCACGTCGTCCACTGTCCTTAGCCAAACGAAGGTCACCCGGCGCCGCGCCGCCTCGGGAATGTCCTCGATGTCGGGACGATTGCGCTCGGGCAGCAGCACCTGCGTGATCCCGGCGGCGGCGGCCGCGACGACCTTCTCACGGATTCCGCCCACCGGCAGGACCAGTCCCCGCAACGAGATTTCCCCGGTCATCGCCGTATCGCTGCGCAGCTTGCGGTCGAGCAGCAGCGAGGCCAGGGCCGCGAAGATCGCGGTACCGGCGCTCGGCCCGTCCTTGGGGGTGGCGCCGGCGGGGACGTGGACGTGGATGTCCGAGGTCTCGAACAGCTGCGGGTCGATGCCGAGACCCGTGGCCCGCGCCTTGACGAGCGTCACCGCGGCCTGCGCGCTTTCACGCATCACCTCGCCGAGTTGCCCGGTGAGGGTCAGACGCCCCTTGCCCGGCACCCGGCTGGCCTCGATGAACAGGATGTCGCCGCCGACCGGCGTCCAGGCGAGCCCGGTGGCGACACCCGTGAGGCTGGTCCGCAGGGCGATCTCGTTCTCGAAGCGCGGCGGGCCGAGGACCCCCGCCAGATCGCTCTCGGAGATGGTCCGGGCCTCGGTCCGGCCCTCCGCGAAACTGACTGCGACGTGGCGCAGCAGCGCCCCGATTTTCTGTTCCAGGCCGCGCACCCCCGCCTCGCGGGTGTAACCACGGATGAGTGCATGAAGCGCGGCCTCGTCGATCCGTGCCTGCGCGGGCGTCAGCCCGGTCGCGGCAAGTTGCGCCGGCAGCAGGTACCGTCGCGCGATCTCCAGCTTCTCGTCCTCGAGATAGCCGGCAAGCGCGATGATCTCCATCCGGTCGCGCAGCGGCGCGGGGACGGTCTCGAGGGTGTTTGCGGTACACAGGAAGACCACGTGCGAGAGGTCGAAATCGGTGCCCAGATAGTTGTCGTGGAAACTGGCATTCTGCGTCGGGTCCAGCACTTCCAGTAGCGCCGCCGAGGGATCCCCGCCCAGCCCCTGACCGAGTTTGTCGATCTCGTCGAGCATCAGCACGCAGTTGCGCGCCCCGGCGCGGCGGATCTGCTGAATCACCATGCCGGGCATCGCGCCGACATAGGTGCGGCGATGGCCGCGAATTTCCGCCTCGTCGTGCACCCCGCCAAGGCTGAGCCGCGCGAAGGGCCGGTTCAGCGCCCGCGCGATGCTCTGGCCCAGCGAGGTCTTGCCCACGCCCGGCGGCCCCACGAAACACAGGATCGGCGCCTTACCCGCCGGCGCGAGGCGGCGCACCGCGAGATACTCGATGATGCGCGCCTTGATTTTCTCGAGCCCGTAGTGATCGGCATCCAGCGTCCGGCGCGCCGCGGCGAGGTCGGTCGTGGTCTCTTCGGGAAGCCGCCATGGCAGGTCGAGGATCGTATCGAGCCAGCTGCGCAGCATCGCCGCCTCGGCGCTTCCCGGTGCCATGCTCTCGTAGCGGCCAAGCTCGGCAAGCACGTGCCGCTCGGTTGCTTCCGGCATGCCTGCCGCCATGATGGCGCTCGAGAGGCCCGCCACCTCCTCTCCGCCACCCGTGTCGGCCTCTCCGAGTTCGCGGCGGATGGCGGCAAGCTGCTCGCGCAGGATCACCTCGCGGTGGCGGCCCTCGAGCTCCTCGCGGGCCTGTTCACTGATCTCGCGGGTGATGCGCAGCACTTCCACCCGGCGGCTCAGCTTCTGGGTCATCGCCTCGATGCGGGCGGAGATTTCCGGCGTTTCGAGCAGATCCTGGCGCTCCGCGGTGGACATGTCGGTGTAGTTCGCGGCGAGATCGGCGAGGTAGCCGGGGTCGTCAATCTGGGCCACCGACTCGGCAAGGCCCTCGGGCGCCTCGGGCAGCATGTGCAACAGCTGTACGGCCAGCTCGCGCAAATGGAGGAAGTGGGCCTCGGTCTCGGGACGAGGGTCTGGGACGTCTTCGACCCGCTCGATCCGTGCGACCGGGTAGGGCGTGTCCGGTAGCAGCTCCAGCAGGCGGAAGCGTGCGGTGCCACGGCAGATCAGGTGGCGGGCGTCGTCGGGGGTCGTCACGTAGCGCAGGATCTCGGCGACGCAGCCCATGGGGTGGAGTCCCGCGGCATCGGGTGCATCCTCTTCCGGCCCGCGCTGCAGGATTATACCGATCGGCAACTCGTCGCGGAGCGCCCGCTCGATGGCGACGACCGAGGACGGCTGGCCGATGGCGAGCGGGAAGACGGTCCCCGGGAAGCCAACGAAATCGCGCATGGGCAGTAGGATCAGCGCATCCTCGGGGACCGCGAAACCTGCCACTCCGGCCGTGGTGTCCACGGTCATGATACGTCCTCCGGCAACTTGGCGAGCCGGACAACGAGACAGCCCGGCGCCGTTTCGCGGGTCACCCGGTAGGGCACGTCTGGGATAGTGACCCGGCGCTCGAACCGGCCCCATGGCAGTTCCAGACGCAGGATCGAGGAGGATGTCAGCTCCGGAGGGCGCGTCCGGAGTCCGCGCAGGGTCAGGGCGCCACCGGCGACCTCGATCTCGACCGACGCGGGATCGACACCGGGCAGCACCACGTAGGCCACCAGTTCGGTCGCGGTCTCGATCAGATCCAGCGGCGGCTCCCAGGTCAGAGGCTGGCCGAGCCCGAAGGCCAGCTGCCGCAGCTCGTCGAGGCGCCCCAGCCGGTACAGGGCATCCGCGAGCATTCGGTTCTGTATCGATTTCGAGATCATGGGCGGGCCTCCGGCCAATGCACTCAGCCTGTCCTACCTCGGAGGGGAACGCATTGTCGTGGCGCAATTGATCGGGCCAGCGGCGCAGATCATTTGAACGGCGCTAGGATGGCGGCTGGTCCCAGGGGACGGAAGCGCGCGCCGCGCGCGGCTCCGTCAGTGCCGGTCACCCGTGCGCTTCTGGGCGTGCAGCGCGTGTTCACGTGCGATCCTGACCGGGCCTGCAAAGACATAGCCGACGCCGCGCACCGAGCGGATCAGCTTGTCCGTGCCGCTGGCCGTAGGTTCGATCTTGCGCCGGAGCCGAGCCACGTGCCCGTCGATCGTGCGGTCCTCGGGGGACCAGTTCCGCCCGTGCAGGGCCTGGCAGATTTCGTCCCGGGTCAGGATGCGGCCCGGATGCTGCACGAAAAGCGCGAGCAGCTTCTGCTCGAAGCCGGTCAGGTTCACCGGGGTTCCGTCGAGATGGGTCAGCACACCGCGCTTGGCCTCGTAGATGGCATGGTCGAACAGGATATTGACCTCGTCCGGGATCTCGCGCCGATAAAGTTCGAGTGTCTTGCGAACGCGCAGAACGACCTCGCGTATGTGGAACGGTTTGACGATATAGTCGTCCGCGCCGAATTCGAGCCCGCGGATGCGATCCTCGGGCGAGGACTTGCCGGAGATCATCAGGATCGGAATGTTCGATGTCTCGCGCAGGCTGTGCGCAATGGCGAGCCCATCCTCGCCGTCGAGGCTGAGGTCGAGGGTTACCAGATCGACCCGGTGGTCGTCGAGGGCGTCGAACACTGTGGCGCGATCACAGGCCTCGCGCACGTTCCAGTTCTCGGCCTCGAAGGCCGAGCGCAAAGTCTCGCGCACGCTCCGGTCATCGTCGACAACAAGGATCGTAACGGTTCCCATGCGCGCACCCCATGCTGAGGTAACAGGATACCAGAAACCCGGGGCCTGCTAAATGCCGTATGGGTAAGGGAAAACACTTCAACCAAGACGCGCAATAGTAATATATCGATCAGCTCCTAGATGTTTCCTCGGTCTCGCCGCCAGACAGCTGATCCCCGATGCCTCTGCGAAAGGCACATCTGCCGCGGTCTAGGGGTTGGGCGGAGCCGCCGCTGAGACAACCGCGTCAACCGGGGCCCCTCGGGGCACGATGCGCAGCGCGCGGAGCGCATTGAGGATCACTGCGACGTCGATCACCTCCTCCAGCAAGGCGCCCTCGACCGGCTTGAGGTATCCCAGCGCCGCGGCGTTCATGCCGATCACCGACGGGTCGATGCCCGCCGCGCCGCTCTGCAGAGCGATGCTTCGCGCGTCGCGGGCGATCGCGATGCCGGCCACCAGCGGGTCGGTCCTACCCACCAAGTGGACCCCATCTGCCGCCTCGGCCGAGGCAGCGGCCCCGGGCACCCATGGCGATGCCGATAGCCGCGGCGGCGAGGGCAGGGGCGTCGGTAACGCCCTCGCCGACCATCATGGTGGGCCCGCCCTCGCGTTCGGCCAGAACCAGCGCGACCTTTTCGTCGGGATAAGCTCCGCCCAAACCGCGTCGATCCCTAGCCCCGCGGTCACTTCCGGGCGGGTGCCGAGCGCCGCCATCGCCGCATGGACGCACTTGAAGCCCCGACCCGAACGCGGCGGTCCTCGGCGGTGCCGGTGGCGCCTTCGCCTGGCGACTTGTGCACCTCCGCCGGAGCCGCGCATGCCCGACCGAAGCCGCGCGCATTGATGCACGTCAACCGGCGCTCCGGCAAAAGCGGGTAGAGCTAGGGTGTCGAGGAGAAGACGGCTTCGGGAGGAGGCCATGTCTCAGCGCGAAAAACTCGAAGCCCGGTCGGGTCCCGCACAGGACGCAAATGCGCCCTGGTCCGAGGTGCCCGGGCTGATCGATGCCCCGGGTGGCAGCGTGAACATCGCCTACGAGGCGGTGGATCGCCACGTCCGGCATGGGCACGGCGCGGACACCGCCCTGCTCTGGTTCGGAGCTGAGGGCGCTCGGCGCGCACTGTCCTTTGCCGAGCTTGCGGAGCAGACGGCGCGTTTCGCGAACGTCCTCCGCGCGCATGGGCTGGACCGCGGCGACAGCGTCTACGCCTTGATGGGCCGGGTGCCGGAGCTCTACGTCACCGCGCTCGGCACGCTGAAGGCGGGGCTGGTGTTCACGCCGCTGTTTTCCGCCTTCGGCCCCGAGCCGATCCGCACGCGCATGGAAATCGGCGGCGCAACGGTGCTGGTGACGACCGAGGCGCTTTACCGGCGCAAGATTGCGCCCTGGCGGGACCAGGTGGCCTCGTTGCGGCTGGTGTTGATCCTCGGCGACGATGCGCCCGAAGGCTGTGTTGCGCTCGGTCCCGGACTGGCTGCGGCGGTGTCCACGTTCGAGCCGGTTCCGACGAGGCCCGAAGACCCGGCGCTGATCCACTTCACCTCGGGCACCACGGGCCGCCCCAAGGGCGCGGTCCACGTGCACGGCGCGGTGCTCTACCACGCCTTCTCTGGGCGCGTTGCGCTCGATCTGAAGCCAGGCACGATCTATTGGTGCACGGCGGATCCCGGCTGGGTCACCGGCACCTCCTACGGCATCATCGCCCCCTTGGTGAACCGGGCGATGATGATCGTCGACGAGGCGGAGTTCGACCTGCAGCGCTGGTATGAAACCGTCCAGCGCGAGAGGGTCGAGGTCTGGTATACTGCCCCCACCGCGATCCGCATGATGATGCGCTCCGGCCAGAAGGCGGCGGCACCCTACGACTTTTCTTCGCTGCGCTTTCTGGCCAGCGTCGGTGAGCCGCTGAACCCCGAGGCGGTGATCTGGTCCGAGGCTGTCTTCGGTCAGCCGTTCCACGACAATTGGTGGCAGACCGAGACCGGCGGCATCATGATCGCCAACCGGCCGGGGATGAGGGTGCGGCCCGGCTCCATGGGCACGCCGCTGCCGGGCATCGCGGCGGGCATCGTAGAGCGCGACGGTGATGGGCTGCACGAGCTCGGCGACGGCGAGGTCGGCGAGCTCGCCCTGCGCCCCGGTTGGCCGTCGATGATGCGCACCTACCTCGGCGAGCAGACGCGCTACGACAAGTGCTTCGCGGATGGCTGGTATCTCAGCGGCGATCTCGCGATGCGCGATGCAGACGGGTATTTCTGGTTCGTCGGCCGCGCCGACGACCTGATCAAGAGCTCCGGTCATCTGATCGGGCCCTTCGAGGTGGAAAGCGCGCTGATCGAACACCCCGCCGTCGCCGAGGCTGGCGTTATTGGCATTCCCGACGAGACGGCGGGCGAGGTGGTGAAGGCCTATGTGACGCTCAACCCCGGCTACTCGGCCTCGGAGGACCTGGAGCGCGCGCTGCGCGGCCACGCCCGGTCGCGGCTCGGGCCGGCGGTGGCCCCGCGCGAGGTGATCTTCCGTACGACCCTGCCCAAGACCCGCTCGGGGAAGATCATGCGCCGCCTCCTGAAGGCGCGCGAGCTGGGCCTGCCCGAGGGCGATATTTCCACGCTGGAGACGGACGAGTCATGAGCCCCTCGGACACCAGCGCGACGAAACCAAGGCTCGACCGGGCGCATGTGCTTGCGCTGCTTCGGCAGATGATCCGGATCCGCAGGTTCGAGGACACCTGCGCCGAGCTCTACACGCAGGAAAAGATACGCGGGTTCCTGCATCTCTATGATGGCGAGGAGGCCGTTGCCGCCGGTGTCATCCCGGCGCTGGAGCCGCGCGACCGGATCGTGGCGACCTACCGCGAGCATGGCCACGCGCTGGTGCGCGGCGTGCCTATGACCGCTGTCATGGCCGAGATGTACGGCAAGGCCGAGGGCTGCTCGGGCGGGCGGGGTGGCTCGATGCACCTCTTCGACGCTGCGCGGAAGTTCTACGGCGGCAATGCCATCGTCGGTGGCGGGCTGCCGCTCGCCACCGGGCTGGCGCTGGCCGACCGGATGCCGGACAGCGGTTGCGTCACCGCCTGCTTCTTCGGCGAAGGCGCGGTGGCCGAGGGCGAGTTCCACGAGGCGATGAACCTCGCGGCGCTCTGGCAGCTGCCGGTGCTCTTTGTCTGCGAGAACAACGGCTACGCCATGGGTTCTGCGCTGGCCCGGACCGAGGCGCTGACCGACATCTCGCGCAAGCCGGCGTGTTACGGAATCGAGGCGCGGCAGGCCGACGGCATGGATGTGGTCGCGGTCGAGGTCGCGGCACGCAGCGCCATTGCGAAGGTCCGCGAAACCGGCGCCCCGCAGTTCCTCGAATGCCTGACATACCGCTTCCGGGCGCATTCCATGTTCGACCCCCAGCTTTACCGTGACAAGGCGGAGGTGGAGCGCTGGCGCCAGCAGGGCCCGATCGTGAAGTTCCGCGGCTGGCTGCTGGAGAACGGGCTGATCCACGAGGCGGAGGTGGCCGAGATCGAGCAGCAGGTCGATGCCGAGATCGCCGATGCCGTGGCCTATGCCGAGGCGGGAGGCTGGGTGCCGCTCGAGAGTCTGACCGCCCATGTGCTGGGTCCGCCCGCCGCGCCGCCGCCCGCTCCAGCGCCATCCGGAGAACTGGTCGAGATGACCTACCGCGAGGCGCTCCGGCTCGGTCTGCGCGACGCTCTTGAGCGCGACGAACGGGTCTTTCTGATGGGCGAAGATGTGGGGGCCTACGGCGGTTGCTATGCCGTTTCCAAGGGGCTGCTGGACGAATTCGGCGAGGCCCGCATCCGCGATACCCCTTTGAGCGAGAGCGGATTTACCGGCGCGGGGATCGGGGCCGCTGCCGCCGGGATGCGGCCCATCGTCGAGCTGATGACGGTGAACTTCTCGCTGCTGGCGCTCGACCAGATCCTCAACTCGGCCGCCACGCTGCGCCACATGTCGGGCGGCCAGTTCGGCGTGCCGCTGGTGATCCGCATGGCCACCGGCGCGGGCAAGCAGCTTGCCGCGCAGCATTCGCACAGCCTCGAGGGCTGGTACGCGCATATCCCGGGGCTGAAGGTGCTCGCACCGGCAACGCTGGAGGACGCGCGCGGGATGCTCTGGAGCGCTTTGCAGGACCCGGACCCGGTGCTGATCTTCGAGAACGTCATGCTCTACAACCGCAGCGGCAAGATCGACAGCGCCGCCGGCGCGGTGGAGATCGCCTCGGCCGCCATCCGCCGCGCCGGGACGGATCTCAGCCTGATCACCTACGGCGGCTCGCTGTTCAAGGTGCTGGAGGCCGCCGAGGTGCTGGCGGCGGAGGGCATCTCGGCCGAGGTCATCGACCTGCGCAGCCTGCGGCCGCTCGATGAGGCGACGATCATCGCCTCGGTTGCCAGGACCCGCCGGGCGCTGGTGATCGACGAGGGCTGGCGCAGCGGCGGGCTGGCGGCGGAGGTCTCTGCGCGGATCATGGAGCAGGCGTTCTGGTCGCTCGACGCGCCGGTCGGGCGGGTCTGCTCGGCAGAGGTGCCGATCCCCTATGCCCGGCATCTCGAGCAGGCGGCGATCCCGCAGGTGCCCGCGATTGTCGCGGCGGCCCGTGCGCTGCTGGGGGGCGGCTGATGGTGGGGGGTGGCTGATGGGGCTCTTCACCATGCCGTCGCTCGGCTCCGACATGGAGGCCGGCACGTTGGCCGAATGGCTGGTTAAGCCGGGCGACCACGTGTCCCGCGGCGACGTCGTGGCGGTGGTCGAAACCCAGAAGGGCGCGATCGAAATCGAGTGCTTCGAGGCGGGAATCGTCGACGAGCTGCGCGCCGAGGTCGGAGCAGAGGTGCCGGTCGGAGCGCCGCTCGCGCTGATACTTGCCCCGGGCGAAGAGCGCCCCGTCGAAAGCGCCCCCGAGTTGCCGACGCCACATCGCCTGGCCTCGCGGCCCGTGTCCCCCCCGCCGCCGCAGGGATCGGGCAGCATTGCCGCCTCGCCGGCGGCGCGGGTGCGGGCCCGCGAGCTTGGCATCGAGCTTGCGGGGCTGTCGGGCAGCGGACCGGGCGGCGCGATCCTTCTCGCGGATGTCGCCCCGCCCGCTCCGATCGTCCCGCCCGGCCCTGTCGCGGCGACACCGGGACCGCGGGCCACCGCCCAGACCGAGATGCGCCGGGCAATCGCCGCGGCGATGACTCGGGCCAAGCGCGAGATTCCGCATTTCTATCTCTCCGCCACCATGGACGTGCAGCCTGCGCGGGACTGGCTGGATGCCCGCAACGCGGGGCGGCCACCGGACGGGCGGCTTCTGCTCGGTGCGCTCTTTGTCCGCGCGGTGGTGCTTGCGGCGCAGAAGGTTCCGGTGATGAACGGGCACTATCGCGACGATGCCTTTCACCCGGCCTCCGGTGTGAACGTCGGCGTGGCGGTCGCGCTGCGCGGTGGCGGTCTGGTTGCCCCGGCGCTGATCGCTGCGGACAGGCTGGATCTTGCCGGCACGATGGCCGGGATGCGGGACCTCGTGATGCGCGCCCGCGCCGGACGACTGCGGGGCTCGGAAATGAGCGAGGGCACGATGACCGTCTCGAGCCTCGGCGAGACCGGGGCAGAGGCGATGGCCGGGGTCATCTTTCCGCCGCAGGTGGCGTTGGTCGGCATCGGTGCGCCGCAGCTCCGGCCCTGGGTGGTAGCCGGAGAGATCGTTCCGCGCCAGGTCGTGACGGTAACCGTCTCGGCCGATCACCGGGTCAGCGACGGCCGGCAGGCGGCGCGCTTTCTCGCGACCTTCGAACAGCAGATCGCAACGCCGGAGGGCCTATGACAGAGACAGACATGCGCCGCGCCTTCATCGACGCGCTGGTCGGCGTGGCGCCCGACATCGACCCGGGAAGCCTCGGCGAGGACGAACACATCCAGCGCGATCTCGGGCTCGACTCGATGGACGTGCTGAACCTGGTGGCGTCGCTGCACGACCGGCTCGGGATCGACATCCCCGAGGCCGACTACCCGCAGATCGCCACGCTGGCCCTGGCGGTTCCCTACCTGCAGGCGGCAGGAGCCTCGGGGCAAGGATGATCGCAGCGTCGGGAGAGCGCGGGAGGCATGGGCGGATGATCGCGGTTCGGGTGAACGGACGGCACGTCACGGTCGAGGAGGGCGCGACCCTGCTCGACGCGGCGCGGGCGGCGGGAGTGCACATCCCGACGCTGTGTCATCACCCCGGCCTTCCGGCCCATGCCGCCTGCCGCATGTGCCTTGTCGAGGTCTCGGGCGAGCACGACCCGCAGCCGGCCTGCCGCACCCAAGCCAGGGACGGCGCCCGGGTCGAAACCGACACCGACGCCCTGCAGGCCTTCCGGCGGGCGGACGCGCAATGGCTGCTCGCGCGCCATCCGAACGATTGCATGCGCTGCGAAATCGATGGGGCCTGCCAGCTCCAGACCCTCGTGCGGGAAAACCAGTGGGAGGATCTCTGGCCCAAGATTCCCGCCGGTACGGTGGACGCGGAGGATGTGCTCTCGAAGGATCATACGTCGCCGAGCATCTGGAGAGACCTGTCGAAATGCATCGAATGCGGGCTCTGTGCGGATGTCTGCGGCGAGTCCGTGCAGGAGCAGTTCGTCATCGGTTTTGCCGGGCGAGGATTTGATCGCCGACCCGTCACCGTCTTCGACGCGCCTCTCAGGGAGACGAGCTGTATTTCCTGTGGCCAGTGTACGCTTGTCTGCCCGGTCGGTGCCCTGATCGAAGCCCCGCACTGGCACGAGGTGCTGCAGACGCTCGGTGCGCACCGCCGCGTCTCCGTGGTGCAGGTCGCCCCGGCGACGCGGGTCGCAATCAGCGAGGAGTTCGGTCTGACGCCGGGCACCGTGAGCACCCGCCGCCTGATCAACGCGCTGCGGCAGCTCGGGTTCGACTACGTTTTCGACACGAATTTCGCCGCCGACCTGACGATCATGGAGGAAGGCTCCGAGCTTCTGGCGCGGCTCGAGGCCGGGACGGGGCTGCCGCTGTTCACCTCCTGCTGTCCCGGCTGGGTCAATTGGGTTGAGCTCAACCGCCCCGATCTTCTGCCGCATCTGAGCACGACCAAGTCGCCGCAGCAGATGCATGGGGCGATTGCCAAGCGCAGCGGCTTCGTGCGCTCCCTCGGCGCGGATTTCGCCGAGGGCCGGGCGGAACCCTATGTCGTCAGCGTGATGCCCTGCACCGCCAAAAAGGACGAGGCCCGCCGTCCCGGCCAGTCCGGCGACGTGGACCATGTGCTCACGACACGGGAGCTGGCCCGGATGATCCGCTCGCGGGGCATTCCCTTTGCGGCGCTTTCCGACGACGGGCAGTTCGACAGCCCGCTGGGGGAGAGCACGGGCGCGGCGCAGATATTCGGCGCCTCGGGCGGGGTCATGGAAGCCATGGTGCGCACCGCTGCGCATCTCAAAGGCGCGGACCATGACCTTCCCTTGGAGTGGGAGGCGTTGCGCGGAGTCGGGCAGGGCATCAAGACCGCGACCATTCCGGGTGTCGGTACGGTCGCGGTGTGCAACGGCATCGCCTCCGCGCAACACATGCTCGAGGGAGAGGGCTGGCGGAGCGCATACGTGGCCGTCGAGGTCATGGCCTGCGTCGGGGGCTGTCTCGGCGGCGGCGGTGAGCCGAAGTCGATGGACCCGCATATCCTGCGCAAACGCGCTGCGGCCATCTATGCCGTCGATGCGGACGCACCGCGCCGCAGGTCCTACGAGAACGGCGACGTGCAGGCGCTCTATGCCTCGGAGCTCCAGTCCCCGAATTCCCCGGCGGCGCACCGCTTGCTGCACACCTGCTACGCGCCGCGGCATTCCCGGCGCTTGCTGCTGATGCGGTTTCTCGACTGCGTGGACCGGCGTGACGGGGCGGCGGCCGCGCAGCTGTTCCACCCGGAGGGCGTCTGGTCGACTGCCTCGGCCTTCGGCGAGATCGAAGGTGCGGACCAGATCGAAGCGTTCATCAGCGGCACGCTGCCGCCAAGAGGATATGGCGCGGAGTTTGCTCGGCATCGGATGGAAGCCGCCGCTGATGTCGACGATCTCACGGTTCTCGCCCCGGACGGCGGCCGCAGCAGGTTCCAAGTGGATCTTTGCACCCTCGGCAATGAAACGTCCCCCAGGACGGTGATCAGGCGCCTCACACGCAGCATCCTCTAGGCCCGAAAACCGGCGCGGCACGCGAGGTCGCCACAGAACCGAGGCGCTGCGCCCGGCGCGGCCGGATCGTCCGGAAACGATGCCCGCCACCCGCGCGAGCTGACGTCGCAATGGCATGCGCCTGCCATTTCCGCACGGGTCAAGGGCGCTATTCCAAGCGATCGTTGATCGGCGTCAAGGCGTCAAATTCCAGAAATGATATGTTTGTAGGTGTTAAACTTTCGTCTCCAAGGAGGATAGGGCCATGGCAAGAGGTGGAAACGGAAACGGCAGTGGGAACGGCGCTGGCGTCGGAGGCGGCAACGGCGGCGGACAACCAACCGGCTCCGGCATCAAGAAGGGGGAACTCTTCGGGGACATGTATGTCCTGCTGAGGGATCTCGACCCCACAGACGGCGACGGCGGGAACGGTGAGCCGGTCCTCGACGCGAATGGAAACCCGATCCTGGTGGGCTCGGACGGCGACCCGATCTTCTACGTTGCCGATCCCTTGTCGGAAGACCCCGACAACCCCGACTGGATCCTCGACCCGGACAGGGAGAGCTTCGTCCAGGAGGTCGAGCTGGAGCGCGCCAACGTCGCGCGCGCGCCGGACAAGGTCATGGAGAAGGCGCTCGACGCCGCGCTGCTGAAGATCGAGACGGCCGACAGCGTCGGGACCGACGCTGCGGGGCGCATCACCTACACGGTCAACGGCATCGAGTCGACGATCGACTCCCCGGTCGAGAACCTGGCGCTCTACAAGTACCTGATGACCCGCGACGCGGAGGGCACCGATGCCGGTGGCTGGTCCGACGACCTGATCGACAGCTGGCCCCAGGCGCTGCAGGACCTCGTGGTGGGCGACGATCCGGACAACCCCGGGACCACCGAGTCCCCGGCCTGGGATCCCGCCAGCCTGCTCGGCGCGGCCTTCGCCAAGGAAGGCGAAGTCACGCTCGACGGCATGCTCTACGAGAACAGCGTGCTCGGGGTGAACGCGGTGTCGCAAACCGGCTCGGGCGTGGAAATCGACTACTTCGAGTTCAACAACGGGACGTCGGAATCCTACGATTATGTCCGAAGCGACCGCTACGAAGGCGTGATGGTCGAATACTACATGAACATGGATGACGATCCCGACCTGGAATACGGAACGGGAGATATCTACGATCTTGTCTTCAACAAGCAGGACTGGAGCGACAACTACATCGTCCTGCAGGCGGACGGGGAGACTCTCGAAGAAGAAGATGCAACCGGCTCCGGTGCGAACGATTTTGCCCAGGCTGCGGACGACGCGCGGGCGGTCATCTTCTTCATGCATGAATACGACGCGACCCTGATCTAGGCCATGCGGGCCCGGGTCCGCGGCGGTGCCGGATGTCGGCGCCGCCGCTTGGCCTGCGGCCTCCGAGAGGGAGGGAACATCTATGAAATTCCGACAGGACATTCTGCCGTTCGCGCATGAGGATGGCGACGACCACGAACCCGTCCGCGTGTTCGGGTCTAACCGCCCCGACGAGATCGTCACCGGTGGCGGGCCTCAGCACATCCTTGCCGGCAACGGCGATGACAGCATCCGGACGGGTGGCGGGCCTGACCTCGTCGAGGCAGGAAATGGCGACGACGCGGTCTTTGCGGAAGGCGGGCCGGATTCCGTATGGGGCGGGAATGGCGACGACCTCATCGACGGCGGCGGCGGGCCGGATGCGCTCGACGGCGGTCGCGGAGACGACACGATCATCGGCGGGGCCGCAGCGGATACGCTGACCGGGGGCGCAGGGCGCGATGCCTTCGTCTACCGCTCCGCCAGCGAGGCTCCAGCCCACGGTAGCGACGAAGACGAAGATCACGAGGGGAAGGATGCCGGAGACGATCATGCTGGCGGTGGTCTGGAAACGATCACCGACTTCAAGCCCGGTACCGATCTTGTGGATTTCAGCGGGATCGGCAGCGTTGTCGCTTTCGCGGCAGGGCCGGCCACCTACAGCGTTTGGGCCGAACAGCAGGGCGCAGACACGCTGCTCTATGTCGACACCGACGGTGCCCTTGCCGGAGACCACCCCGCCGAGATGAGCATCCTGCTGCTGAACGTTGATGTCATCGCGCTTTCGGAGGGTGATTTCCTCTTTTGAGCAATCCTTTGTCGGATGCCTTGATGCGAGGTCAGGACGCAAGTTCGTAAATCCTGGCGAAATGGGCAAATCGGTGGGCGAAAGGGTCGCAAGCTCGGCGGCAAGGCGATCACGTACGCCGGGCTCGCAGCCGTCGGCGGGCTGGCGCATAGGGCCTGTGCAGACTGGCAGGCGCAGAAGACCTCGGGCACCGAGCCCGAACCCCTCGGGCCTCCAAAATCGGCGCGCGAGAGCGGCTTCGACCCAGACAAGGATCGCGACGTGCACGGTCGCGCCCGGGAGCAGGTCGCGGCCTTTGATCTGGGGCCGAACGAGAAGGCGGAGCTCTACGATTACTTCTCAGAACCCGCTAGTCCGGCGACCATCGCAGCGCTGGCCCGGACCGAGGCGCAGCATGAGGACGGCCGTGCCGATTTGCAGCTTATCACGGAGGAGCTTCCAGCGCTTTTCGCGAACGGCTTTGAGCTGACGGCATCGACGTGTCCGGTGTCGGCGCCCATGGGACATCTGAATTGATTTCGGAAAGGAGGGTCTCTGGCTCATCGTAGACACCAGGGAGTGGCGATGAAAAAGAAGCCCGGAACACAGGGTCCTTCCGCCGAGAAGGTTATTGCCCAACAACGACAATCTTCAGTCCTCATTCGGGCGAAGTGCCACGTCTTTGCCTCAAGCCCGACTGGGAGATTGCCGCGGCGCCTTGACAGAGCATTGCCGACCGACCTGGTTCGCCTGCGGCGGCGGGAACAGGCGGGTGTTCGACATACGGAAGAATTAGATCGCGGCGCCCACGAACGAAATTTCTCTCAGTGGGATGCTTCACCATGTTGAGCTGCTTTGGGCGAAGCAGCGAAAACATACACTGTTGACATATCAACTCGAAGCGGGCAGGTTGGTTCTTAAGTTGATTAATCAACTCGCGCACTGAGGAGAGCGCGGCGCCGGGAGGGCAATCAATCTTCGGGAAGAGTGACCCCGACACATGCGTGTCGGCGACACATCCCCTGCTGCGTCCGGCGGCGGCTGCCGACGGGCAAAGAACCCGCCTCTGGAGGAGAGGCGACAGCGGCGGTCCCCAACGGGTCGCGCAAACGGGAGGAAACCATGACCAAACGCAATATCCTGACCGCCATCGCGGCGGTCGGCGTCCTTGGTGCGACCTGCGCCTCGGCGGACGAGATCAAGGTGGGGGTCATCGCGCCCTTCTCCGGTCCCTTCGCGCAATATGGCGTGCAGTACCAGCAGGCGATCGAGGCCTACCAGGCGCAGCATGGCACCGCTGCCGGAGAGCACGAGATCAGCTTCATCTACAAAGACGTTGGCGGGGTGAACCCCGATCAGTCGCGCGCTCTGGCGCAGGAGCTGCTGATCCGCGACCGTGTCGACTATCTCGCGGGGTTCACCTTTACGCCGAACGCACTGGCGGTCGGCCCGGTGATCACCCAGTCGGAGACGCCAACGGTGATCTTCAACGCCGCGACTTCGGCGATCAACCGCGAAAGCCCCTTTTACCTGCGCACCAGCTACACGCTGCCGCAGGTCTCCATTCCCGCCGCGGAATGGGCCTATGACCAGGGGATCCGCACCGTGGTCACCACGGTCAGCGACTACGGCCCCGGCATCGATGCCGAGACTTCGTTCAAGCAGGCCTTCGAGGCCAAGGGCGGCACGGTCACGGACAGCGTCCGCATGCCGCTGTCGACCACCGATTTCACCCCGATCCTGCAGCGGGTGAAGGACGAGGCGCCGGATGCGGTCTTCACCTTCCTGCCGGGTGGCCCGCCGACCTTCTCCTACACCAAGACCTACAACGAGAACGGTTTGCGTGAGGCCGGGATCACCTTCCTCGGCACCGCCGAGACGGAGGAGACCAACCTACAGGGATTGGGCGACATGGCGGTGGGGCTACAGACCGCCTACCACTACTCGCCCGCGCATGACAGCGACGCGAACCGCGCCTTCCTCGCGGCACTGACCGAGCTGCATCCGGATGCGGTGGCCAACTGGGCCTCGGTTGGGGCCTATGACGGCGTGCACCTGATCTACGAGATGGTGGGCGCGGCGGGCTCTGACGGGCCGGCGGCGGTCGAGGCGGCGCTCGGCCTCAAGTGGGAAAGCCCGCGCGGCCCGCTCGAGCTGGACCCGGAGACCCGCACCGTGATCCAGAACGTCTACATCCGAGAAGTGGCGCGCAACGCCGAGAGCGGCTTGCTGGAGAACGTCGAGACTGGCGTCATCGCCACCGTCGGTGACCTCGGCTGGACCAAGTGACCGACCAGTGACTGGCAGGACGGGCCGGCAGGCGCCGACCCGTCCCACCCAAACACGGGACACACCATGAACCTACTTCTCAATATTGCGGTCGACGGCATCGCCTATGGCATGATCCTTTTCATGATCGCTGTCGGCCTGTCGGTGACCATGGGGCTGATGCGGGTGGTGAACCTCGCCCATGGCGGCTTTGCGCTGATCGGCGGCGCGCTGGCGCATTGGTTGGGCGCCGGGCTGGGGCTGCCCTTCGGCCTCGCGCTGCTGCTCGCCGTCGCGGGAACCATCGTCATCGCCATGCCGCTCGAGCGGCTCGTCTACCGCCGCATCTACGGCTTCGGCGAACTGCAGCAGGTGCTGGCCACCATTGGCCTCACCTTCCTGATGATCGCCTCGGTGAACCTGCTGCTGGGGTCGTCGCTGCTGGCGATCCCGCTGCCCGAGGCGCTGAGCCGTTCGGTCGATCTTGGCTTCCGTCAGCTGACCGCGCACCGCGCAGCGGTGATCGCTGTGGGGGCGTTGGTGATCCTCGGCCTCTGGGCGCTGCTCGACCGCACCCGTTTCGGCATCCGGCTGCGTGCCGCCGTCGACAATCGCGACACCGCCTCTGCGCTGGGGATCGACACCGGTCGCATCTACATGCTGACCTTCGCGCTCGGCGCGGGGCTGGCGGCGCTCGGGGGCATCCTTGGGGCGGAACTGCTGCCCATCGATGCCTATTATCCGCTGCGCTACATGGTGCTCTTCTTGATCGTCGTGGCGATCGGCGGGCTGGGCTCTATCCTCGGCTCCTTCGTCGCGGCGCTGGCCATCGGCCTGATCGAAACCGCCAGCCGCTACCTTGTGCCCGACATGGCGACGATCACCTTCTTCGGTATCGTCATTCTCTTTCTGGCGCTGCGCCCGCGCGGCCTGATGGGGAGGGCGTGAGCATGGCGGTACGTTTCCTTCCGCCGCTGCTGATGCTGCTCGCAGCCGTCGCGGCCTATTTCCTGTTTCCCTACAACCTCGCCTTCCTGACCCGCATCGTGATCATGGTCGTGCTGGTGCTGTCGCTCGACCTGGTGCTCGGCTTTGCCGGTATCGCCACGCTGGGGCAGGCCGCCATGTACGGAGCGGGGGCCTATGCGGCGGGGCTCTTCGCGATCCACGTCTGGGCCGACCCCGTGGCGGGGCTGGTGGCGGGCGCGCTCGCGGGGGCTGTGCTGGCGGCGCTTTCAGGCGCGGTGCTGATGCGCACGCAGGGGCTGACGCTGATCATGCTGACCATCGCCGTGGCGCAGATCTGCGCGGAGATCGCCAACCGGGCACGCGGCGTGACCGGCGGCGCCGATGGCCTTCGCGGCATCCGGCCCGGCAAGGTGCTGGGGGTCTGGGAGTTCGACTTCATCGGTATCACTGGCTACTGGTATGCGCTGGCGGTCATGCTGCTGGTCTTCGCCGTGCTGGCGATCCTCGGGCGCTCGCCTTTTGGTCTGTCGCTGCGCGGCATCCACGAGAGCCCCGCGCGAATGGAGGCCATTGGCGTCTCGGTCTACCGCCGCAGGCTCGCGGCCTACACGCTGGGCGGCGGCATTGCCGGGATCGCCGGGGCTCTGACCGCGCAGATCACCCAGCTCGTCAGCCTCGAGACCTTCTCCTTCTCGCTCTCGGCCGAGGCGCTGATCATGCTGATCCTCGGCGGAACCGGGCGGCTCTACGGCGCTGTGCTGGGCACGGTGATCTTCATGGCGGTGCATCACGTCGCCGCCGCGAACGATCCATTCAACTGGCTTTTCGTCATTGGCGCACTGGTGCTGGCAGTGGTCTTTTTCCTGCCGGCGGGGATCGCGCATCTACCGACCAGCCTGAAACGTCTGAGCAAGGGAGGCCGCCATGCAGGGTCTTGAGGTTCGCGGCCTGTCCAAGCGCTTCGGCGGGCTGGTGGTGTCGGAGAACATCGACTTCGACCTGCCGCCCGGCGCGCGCAAGGCCCTGATCGGTCCCAACGGCGCAGGGAAGAGTACTTTCGCCAACCTCGTGACCGGCATTCTGTCTCCCTCGGGCGGAACGATCCGCTTCGACGGGCAGGACGTCGCGGGTCTGAACGAGGCGCAACGGGTCAAGCGGGGCATCGCCAAGACCTTCCAGATCACCACGCTCTTCCCGCGCCTCACGGTGCGCGAGAACCTGCGCCTGCCGGTGCTGGAGCGCGAGGGGCAGGGGACACGCATGTTCCGTCGCGCCAGCGGCAATGCGGAGATCGAGGCCGAGGTGACGGCGCTGATCGACCAGTTCGACCTCGGCCCGCTGGCAGACAGGCCGGTGCTCGATCTGGCCTATGGCCAACAGCGGCTCGTCGAGATGGCGCTCAGCCTCGCACTGAAGCCGCGGCTGCTGATCCTCGACGAGCCTGCAGCCGGGGTGCCGTCGAGCGAGACACATCTGATCATCGAGGCGATCGAACGCCTGCCCGACGACCTCGCCGTGCTGGTGATCGAACATGACATGGACCTCGTGTTCCGCGTCGCCCGCTCGATTGTCGTGTTGGTGCAGGGGCGCATCCTTACCGAGGGCACGCCGGAGGAGATCGCCAACAACGCGCAGGTGCGCGAGCTGTATCTCGGAGGGGCACATGGCTGACAAGGTGCTGGAGCTCAAGAACGTCACCGCGGGCTACGGGCCCACACACGTGTTGCGTGGGATCACGCTGTCCGTTGCGCCGGGCGAACGGCTGGCGGTGATAGGGCGCAACGGCGCGGGCAAGACGACGCTGCTGAGCACGATCATGGGGCTGACCCGGATGCATGGCGGCAGCGTTCACTACGGCGGGCGAGAGATCGACCGGCTCGCGCCCTACCGTCGCAATGCGCTGGGGCTGGGGCTCGTGCCGCAGACGCGCGACATCTTTCCCTCGCTCACCGTCGAGGAAAACCTGCTCTCCTGCCTGCGCGGCGATGCCTCGCTCGAAGAGGCCTACGCGCTGTTTCCGCGCCTCAAGGAACGCCGGAAGAACGGCGGCACGCAGCTTTCGGGCGGCGAGCAGCAGATGCTCTCGATCGCCCGCACGCTGATGACCCGCCCCGACGTGCTGCTGCTCGACGAGCCGCTCGAGGGGCTTGCCCCGGTGATCTGCGAGCAGCTCATGGCGGTCTTCGAGGAACTGGCCAAGGACGGCAGCCGTGCCGTGGTGCTGGTCGAACAGCATGCCGAGGCCGCGCTCGCCTTCGCCACCCGTGCCGCGCTGATGGCCAATGGCGCAATTGTACACGAAGGGCCCGCCGAGGCGCTGCGACGGGATGCGGAGCTTCTGCACCGCCACGTCGGCGTCGCGATGAGCGCCTGATCCGAGGAGACCTCCATGACAACTTCCCCGACGACGTCCACCATGGCCCTCATCGAAGGGCACAAACCGATCACGCCCGCCAGCGGCATCCCGGTCTGGGACATTGATCCCTATGATGTCGAGCTGCTGCGCGATCCTTCGGCCTATTACGCCAAGCTGCGCGAACTGGGCGAGGTGGTCTACATCCCGCGCTACAGCGTTCTGGCGGTGGGCCGCTACGAGATTACCCGCAAGGTGTTCAGCGATCACGAGAACTTCCTCTCATCGCGCGGTGTCGGCCTCAACGATTTCAAGCTCGAGGACCCCTGGCGGCCGCCGTCGATCATCCTCGAGGTGGACCAGCCCGAGCACACCCGCACGCGCAAGGTCATGTCCCGCGCGCTTTCGCCCAAGGTGGTGAAGGGCTTTGCCGATCTCTTCCGCGAGACGGCCGATACGCTGGTCGATCAGCTCCTCGCGAAGGGCACCATCGAGGCGGTCACCGATCTGGCCGAGGCCTTCCCGACCACCGTCTTCCCGAAGGCGGTTGGGATGAAAGACGTGAATCCGCGCCACCTCGTCGACTACGGAGCGATGGTGTTCAACGCGGTTGGCCCCGACAATGCGCTGCGCCGCGAGGCGATGAGCCACGCCGGAGAGATCGTGCCCTGGATCAACGCCGCCTGCACACGCGACCGGCTGACCGAAGACGGACTCGGTGCGATGGTCTACGCCTCGGCTGAGGACGGCACGCTGACCGAGGCCGAGGCGGGGATGCTGGTGCGTTCCTTCCTGTCCGCGGGCGTCGACACCACGGTGACCGGCATCGGCAACGCGCTCTGGTGCCTGTCGCAGAACCCCGAGCAATGGCAGGCGCTGAAGCGCGATCCGTCGCTGATCCGCCCGGCCTTCGAAGAGGTGCTGCGCTACACATCGCCGGTGCACACCTTTGGTCGCACCGCTGGCGGCGCGACCGAGATCGCGGGCTTCCCCGTCGAAGAGGGGACCAAGGTGCTCTGTGTTCTGGGGGCGGCCAATATGGATCCCGACAAATGGGGCGATCCCGAAGTCTTCCGCATCGACCGCAAGCCCGTCGGCCATGTCGCCTTCGGCGCGGGCATTCATGGCTGCGTCGGCCAGAACATCGCGCGCGGCGAGCTTGAGGCAGTGCTGGGCGCGCTGATCGAGAAGGTCGACCGCATCGAGCCGGCCGGCGAGGCCGTCTGGCGACCGGGCAACGCCATTCGGGCGCTCGACCGCCTGCCCATCACGCTCATTCCGAACTGAGGAGACCCTCCCATGGTCAAGGTAACCTACGTCGCCCACGATGGCACACGCACCGAGCTCGACGGCGATCCGGGCGACAGCGTCATGAGTCTCGCCATCGCACAGGGGATCGACGGCATCGTCGGTGAATGCGGCGGCTCGATGATGTGTGCCACCTGCCACTGCTATGTCGATGAGGACTGGGCCGAGACCGCGGGCCCGCGGATGGACGGCGAGGAAGACATGCTCGAAAGCGCCGCCTGCGAGGTCACGGAGCGCTCGCGTCTGTCGTGCCAGATCAAGCTGACCGAGGCGCTGGATGGGCTGGTGGTGCACCTGCCGGAGGAACAGGTATGAGCAGCGGCCACGTCGTCATCGTCGGCGCGGGGCAGGGCGGTCTACAGGCGGCCATGTCGCTGCGGCAGGAAGGGCACGAAGGCCCCATCACGCTCGTCGGCGGTGAGCCGGGGCTGCCCTACCAGCGCCCGCCGCTGTCGAAGGCCTATCTCAAGACCGGCGAGGCCGAGAAGCTGGCGCTGCGTCCCGAGAGCTTCTTTGAGACCAAGGCGATCACGCTGCGCCCGGGCACTTGGGTGGATGCCATCGACCGCGCGGCGCAGCAACTCCGCATCGGCTCCGAGACGCTGGACTACGACACGCTGATCCTTGCCACCGGCACGCGCAACCTGCGCCCGCCGATCCCGGGCGTCGAGCGCGCGCTCGACCTGCGCACGCTCGAGGACGCCCGCACGCTGCGGGCCGCGCTCGATCAGCCGCGCCGCATCGCGGTGATCGGCGGCGGCTTCATCGGGCTCGAGTTTGCTGCCGTCGCCGCCGGGCTCGGCCACCACGTGAGCATCGCCGAGGCCGCGCCCCGGCTCATGGCTCGCGCCGTCTCGCCCGCGATGTCCGAGCGGTTCCGCGCGCTGCACGAGGGGCTCGGAACGGAGCTGCACCTCGGCAATGGCGTCACCGAGGTTACCGAGCGCGGACTTCTCCTCGCCGATAGCGTGGAGGTGCACGCCGACCTCGTGCTTCTCGCCGCCGGAGTGCGCCCAAACGTCGAGCTGGCGCAGCAGGCCGGTCTCGAAGTCGACAATGGAGTCGTTGTCGATGCCATGTTGCGCACCGCCGATCCACAGATCTTCGCGCTTGGCGATTGCGCGGCCTTCCCCGAAGCGGTGAGCGGCAGAAGGGTACGGCTGGAATCGGTGCAGGCGGCGACCGATCACGCCCGATCCATTGCGAAGACCATCGTGAAGGGAGACGTGGCACCCTATGCCGCCGTGCCGTGGTTCTGGTCCGATCAACATGATTTCAAGCTGCAGATCGCCGGGCTCGCGGCACCGTCCGACGAGAGCGTGGCGCTCGACGACGGCGCTGTGCTGCGCTTCCGCGGCGATCGACTGACCGCGGTCGAAACGATCAACAATGCCAAGATCCACATGAAAGCGCGGCGCCTTTTGGGCGGCGACGCGGTGCCTGCCCGTGACACTCTGCTGCAAAGGAATTATGACCTGACAGCCGCATAAGCAACAAGAAGGGCTGCCGCACCGTGACAGATCAGCCGATGGACCGCATCTCGAGCCCGACCCGCATGCGCGCCGGGATTCGCATCCTCGACATCGACCATTACGCGCCCTTCCTGCTCAACGCCGTCAGCAGCGCATGGCAACGGCAGACCTCGGCGATCTACCGGCGCGATTTCGACCTCGGGATCGTCGACTGGCGGGTGATGGCGATGCTCAACATCGAGCCCGAGATCACCGCCAATCGCATCTGCGAGGTGATCCGCGTCGACAAGGCCGCGGCGAGCCGGTCGCTGAAAATTCTGGAGGCGCAGGGGCTTGCGACCTACGCTGCCTCGAACAGCGATCCGCGGCGGCGCAGCTGGTGGCTGACGGGGGCGGGGCAGGAAGTGCATTCGGACATCCTCGCCATCGCGCTTGACTGCGAGGCACGGATGCTGGCGGACATCCCGCCCGAGGACCTCGAGACCTACCTGCGCGTCATGCGGAAGATGCTGAAGAATCTGGATAAATGAAAAGGCCGGGATTTTCCGAGGCCCCGCGTTTCCAGTCGCGACGGCTCTCGGTCCGCGAGGATCACCACCGGCGGCACCTACTCGCCGAGCCGGGGGCGACTTCTGGGCGGAATCATATCGCCTCGAAACCGCTAGCCCGTGGCTGATCAAGGTTGGCGATCCTGTGGATGCAGCGTGGCGGCGCATCCTTCCCGGCGCTCGAGCAGCCAGAATTCGATATGAGAATATGGGCTAGGCGTCCCGCGCCGCAGGTTTTGGGCATAGGTCCGCCGCCGTTTCTTGGATCACGCTTGGCCCAGCCCCTTGGCTGCGCGCGCCGCTTGCCCGCGTCGCGTTTCCCGAGCCGCTCTTCGAGTGCGGTCGCGTGGTTCTGCGCTGCCCGTGCCAGATGCCAAAAGACCTCCTGCCCGGCCGGGTGCAGTGTCAACCGTTCGCTGCGCCGGTCGTCCGGGCTGGCGACCCGCGAGAGGAAACGCTTCTCATCTAGTGCGCGGACCGCGCGCGAGACCCCAGCCAATCAGGCCCCTGTGGTCGCGGGCAAGGGAGTTGAAGCGGGAGTCTAGGGCACCGAGAAACTCTAGGAAGCTTCGCGCAGGGCAATATCGACGCGTGGAATGAGATCGATCAGGCTCAGCGAGGCCGAGATGGCGCGGGTGGTTCGGACCTTCGGGATCGACTGCGAATGGCCTAAGACTGATCTTCTCGAGGGACTAGCCTGATTTCTCTCGTGCATCTGCAATTTGTCAGATGTGCTTTGGGTGATCAGACTTTGCCACCAAGCCAAGGAGGCGTGTCACGTCGTCAATGAGGTAAGCTCGCGGTCCCCTCGATGGCCCCTCGACGGCTGCCCGGAGTTGCTCTTGTCTCGCGTTTTTCCCGCAACATCAGCATGGCCGGGGTCACCACGAGGGTGAGCACGGTGGCGATCACCAGCCCACCTGCAATCGCGCTCGAAAGCTCGGTCCAATATTGCGTCGAGGGGGCGCCAAAGACGATTTCGCGCGAGATGAAATTGATGTTCATCCCCAAGACCATAGGCATCAGCCCCAGTGCCGTGGTGATTGAGGTGAGCACCACCGGGCGCAGACGCTGCGCGCCGGTACGCAGCGCAGCCTCGAGCGGCGAGAGCCCGCCTTTGCGGAGGTCGTTATAGGCGTCGATCAGCACGATGTTGTTGTTCACAACGATGCCCGCAAGGGCAATCACGCCGACGCCTCCCATGACGATGCCGAAGGGGCGTCCGGTGACGATCAGCCCCAGCAGCACGCCCCCGATCGAGAAGACAATGGCGCTCATCACCACGAAGGACTGGTAGAAGCTGTTGAACTGAACGACGAGGATCAGGAACATCAGCACGATGGCGGCGACGAAGGCGAGCGCCAGGAAGGTCATCGACTCCTGCTGGTCCTCGGCCTCGCCCGCGAACTCATAGCTCGCGCTGTCGGGCAGATCGGCCTCTACAAGCGCGGCGCGCAGGGCGGTGACCTGATCATTGACCAGCAGCCCCGGCGCGACATTGGCCTCGATGGTGGTGACGCGCTGCTCGTCGATGCGGCGGATGACGCCGACGCGCTCCACCGGCTCGAAGGTCACGAAGTTGGAGATCGGTACGAGCCCCGCCGAAGTGGGCACACGCAGGTTGGTCAGTTCCGACAGCGAGCGCGAGTCGTTCGGGAAGCGCACCCGCACGTCGAGCTCGCCGTCAGCGTCCGGCGGGCGATAGTCGGTGACTGTGATGCCTTGGGTGAGCAATTGCACCGCCTGTCCCAGCAGGCTGACATCGGCGCCAAAGCGCGCGGCCTCGGCGCGGTCGACGTTGATCGCCACCTCGACGCCGGGCAGCGGGCGGGTGTCGGTCACATCGGTGAACCCGCCGACACGCTCCATCGCCGCCAGCACCTTATCGACCGCCGCGCTCTGCTCGGTGAAATCTTCGGCCGAGACGCGCAGGTTCACCGGCTTGCCGCTGGACGGGCCGCCGCTTTCGGTCTCGACCTGCACGTCGATGCCGGCGATGTCGGCCATCTTGGCACGGATGTCCTCGCCGATCTCGGCGGCGGTGCGACGCGCCTGCCAGTCAACAAGGTCGAGCTGCAGAGTGCCGATCACGTCTTCCTCGCCGCCACCCGCGCTCATGGTCGAGCGGGCGTAGACGCTCTCTATGCCCTCGGTGCCAGTGAGCCTGTCCTCGACCTTGCGGACGAGATCGTCACGCTCGTAGATCGACAGGTTGTCGCGGGCACGCACCTGCACCTGCATGAATTCCGGCTCGACCGAGGGAAAGAACGAGATGCCGCGGCCGAACTGGCCATAGAGGGCAAACCCGCCGAGCAGCAGCGCCAGCGCCAGAACGACGGTGGTCCATGGCCGCAGGATCGCGCGCTCCAAGAGCCGCACGTAGGCGCCGGTAAAGCCGGGGATGCGGCGCGGATCGCCGCGCTCGGCGGCGTGCAGCGTGGCCTTTGCCTTGGCGGTTTGCGGCTGGTTGCGCCCGATCATACCCCCGAGCACGGGGATGAAGATCAGCGCCATGAAGAGCGAGGCGCCCAGCGTCAGGATCACGGTGATCGGCAGGTATTTCATGAACTGCCCGATCAGCCCGGTCCAGAACAGCAGCGGGAAGAACACCGATAGCGTGGTCGCGGTGGAGGCGATGATCGGCCATGCCATGCGTTTCGCGGCATGGGCATAGGCGGCCTTGGGGCTGTCGCCCTCCTGCAGGCGACGGTCGGCAAGCTCGACGGTGACAATGGCGCCATCGACCAGCATGCCCACAACGAGGATCAGCGCGAAAAGCACCACGATGTTCATGGTGAACCCCATCGCCCAGATGATGGCGACGCCGGCGAGGAAGGCGCCCGGAATGGACAGGCCGACGAGGATTGCCGAGCGAAGTCCGAGCGCGAATACGATGACGATCATCACCAGCATGACGGCGGCCATGACGTTGGCCTCGAGGTCGGAAAGCAAGGTCTTCACCTGCTCGGACTGGTCCTGCAGGTAGGTGACGCGCAGGCTCTCTGGCCAGTCGGAGCTCATCTCGTCGATGACCGCTTTGGTGGCGGCGACGGTGTCGATGATATTGGCGCCCGAGCGTTTGGTGACCTCCAGCGCCAGCGAGGGCTGGCCGTCGATGCGCGCATAGCCGGTGGGATCTTCGAAGGTGCGGCGCACGGTGGCGACATCGCCAAAGGTGACGACGGTGGTGCCGTCGACTTTTACCGGCATGGCCATGACGTCTTCGAGGTCTTCGATCAGGCCGGGCACCTTCAGCACGATGCGCCCGCCGCCGGTCTCGATGGCACCCGCGGCGATCAGCTGGTTGTTGCGCTGCAGCTGGCTGGTCAGCGTCTCGAAACTGAGGTTGTAGGTCTGGAAGACGGTCGGGTCGATCAGCACCTCGAGAAATTCCTCGCGCGCGCCGCCGATGTCCACTTCCAGCACGCCGGGCAGCGCCTCGAGCTTGTCCTGAACCGCCTCGGCGACGTCATTGAGGGTTCGCTCGGGGAGGGGGCCGGAGAGCACGGCGGTGATGATCGGGAAGAGCGCAGTGTTGATCTCGGTAACGTTGAGCGTGGTGGCATCTTCGGGCAGGTCGCTCTGCACGGTGTCGGCAGCCTCGCGCACCTTGTCGAGCGCCTCGTCGATATCGCCGCCGGCGGCGAACTCGAGCTGCACGCTGGCAAAGCCTTCGGTGGCCTCGGCGGACATTTTCTCGAGCCCTTCGATGGCGCCGAACTCGGCCTCCATCGGCTCGATCAGCAGGCGTTCGGCGTCGGACGGGCTGATGCCGTCGAGCGTGGTGCTGACATAGACCAGCGGCAGCGGGACCTCGGGGTTCGCTTCCTTGGGGATCGAGATATAGGCCACGGCGCCGAAGGCGAGGATCATCCCCAGCAGGATCATCATCGCCCGGCCACGGGAGAAGGCGGCGTCGATCAGGCTGTTCACGGCTTGTCCTCCGCGATCTCGAGCGGAACACCTGCGGCCGCATCCGAGACCTGTTCGGTTCCTTCCTGAGGCTCGGCGCGGACCTCTTCGCCGTCGCGCACAAAGCCCTGGCCCACGGTGATGATCGTGACGTCGTCCTCGAGCCCGGTGACCCAGACGCTGTCGATCTCTGTCTTCACGATCTGGATCGGATGGAAGGCGACGCGCCCGTCCTCGACCGTCTTGAGGCCGATCTGCCCGGCCTCGTCCAGCGAGATGATCGACGGGGCGACGCGATGGGCCGTGGTCTCGCCGGTGGGGATTGTCACCTGCGCCGACACACCGGCGGGCACCTCGCCGCCGGGATTTTCGACCTCGATCTCGGTCAGGAAGGTGCGGGTCTCCGAGGCGGCTGCGGCACCGACAAAGCTGACCCGGCCCTCGCGCGTCTGGCCGGTGATGAAGTTCACTTCAGCGCTCTGCCCCTCGCGGATCCGGCTCAACGCCTGTTGCGGCACCTGAATGGCGACGGTCAGCGGATCATTGTCGACCACGCGCGAGATCGTGGCCCCGGCCTGCACATACTCCCCCTCGCTTGCGGGAAGCCCTTCGATGCGCCCGGCAAAGGGGGCCTCGACGACGAGATTTTCGATGGCCTCTTCGGCGCTGGCGACATCGGCCTCGGCGGCGGCGAGCGCCGCGCGGGCCTCGGACAGCCGGTCGTTGGTGGCGACCCCGCGTTCGAACAGCTGCGCGGCGTTGTCGAACTCGCGCTGCGCATTGGCCCGCTGCTCTTCGGCTTGGGTGAGCGCCGCCTCGGCGCGGGCGGAATTGAGCCGAGCCAGCACGTCGCCGCGCTGCACCCGGTCGCCCTTGGCAAAGGGCATTTCGATCACCGTGCCTGCGGTTTCGGCGATGACGTCGGTATCGCGGTCGGGCAGCGCCTGACCTTCGGCGCGGTAGCTGAGGGTGACCGGCTCGGCCTTGGACTGCAGGACCATGACCGACGGCGGCAGCGGATCGTCGGCGGCGGCTTCCGCCGCGGGCTCGGAGCCGGGCAGGAAGAAACCGCTGCCCATCCAAAGAATGATGGCGGCGACCAGGGAAATCGCGATCCAGAACGGGCGCGACGAGCCGCGGTCGGTCTCGAACCGCAGAGCTTCGGGCGTCGCCTCGGCGGCGGGGTGTTCGGTCATGCTGCTACTCTCGCTCATCAAGGCGTGATCGAAATGACGTCTGAGCCGCTTTACATACCGACGGTCGGTCGGTAATCAAGGCCAGAGCTGACGGAGAACGTAATCGTGAACACCAAACGTTCCAGAATGTCCGCCGAAGATCGCCGCACCGCGATCCTCGACGTTGCCACCGACCTTCTGTCCACCCACCCGTGGGAGGAGGTGACCGTGGCGCTGCTGCTCGATGCGGCGGGCATCTCCAAGGGCGGATTTTATCATCACTTCACATCGAAGGACGACGTTCTCGCCGCGGTGCTGCTGCGGCTCACCGAGGCCAGCAATTCTGCCGGTCAGGCGGTTTACGAGCGCAGCGAAGGCGGCGCCGCCGCGCGGTTCACGGCCTATCTCGGCGGCACCACCCGCTGGGAGTTGGAGCACGCCGACAAGATCATGGGCGTCATCCGGATCGCCATGATGGCGGGCAATGAGGCGATCTTCCTCAAGCTCGAGCAAGAAGCGCGTCGGCGTGCGACCCCGTTGATGCGCACGCTCGTGGAAGAGGGCGTTCGGGAGGGGATTTTCGACGTGATCGACGTCGACATGACGGTCGATCTGCTGCAGCACGCGTGGCGCATGCGCTGGGTGGTCTTCGCGCAGGCGCGCCAGCGCTGTGCCACGGGCGATCTGGCCGGCGGTGAGGCGATGCTGGGAGAGCGCCTCAGGCTCGAAGAGAGGATGACCAACCGGTTGCTTGGTTGCGACGCCGCGACGCCGGTGCTCATGCCAGCCGTCGGGGAATTCTTGGGGTTCCTGCAGGCTCCCTGACGCGCTGCACGCCGATGTTCCCATCCCAGCACGGGGACCCAGCCGGCGTGACTTGGTACACGAACTGCAGTTCAGCTAGGATGCATGCACACCTGCCAGCGCCGAATTGAGAATTCCTCGTATTAACATAACTATCCTTATGAGAGATGTACGCGTTTAGCCGTGCGCGCTACCTTCAAGTGCGACCCCCATTAGGAAACAGATGGTTATCTAATGGAGAGAGTCTGCCATGGGAGCAGTATACGCCCAACTGAGCGTCAGGGCACATGTTCAGATCGAACGCGGGAAGCTTGCGAAGGTATCTGTCTTGGAGATGGCGCGCGTGCTGCAGCGCTCGAAAGCCACCATTTGCCGCGAGCTCAAGCGGAACTGGTTCAGCGATGAAGGCCCGCCGGGAGATGAAGGCTACCATGGCGCTGCCGCGCATAAGAAAGCCATCAATCGACGCGCCCGCCAGCGCAAGCTGATCTGCCATCCGCAGCTACGAAATCAGAAGGTGCGAAGCTCCGGGTCTGCCAGGCGACGATCTACCGCTTCTTCTACTCGAAGGAAGGCATGGCGCAGGAGTTCGAGTGGTACCTGCCCGAGCACCACACCGCCCGCCGTGGTGACCGCAAGGTCTGGCGGCAACTCGCCCGGGAAGGCTTCGATGTCGCCCGGCGCACGGAGGCAAGGCTGATGAAGGACATGGGCATCCAAAGCGCTCGCCACTGTCCTCGGGCCAGTGGCGGATAATGCCTCGCTCCGCGGCACGCCGGACAGTACTCCGTTCCCGGACAAGAAGGTCCCATGCTCGCCGGACAAGCTGAACCGCGAGTCTCGCGGGCTGGCGCCGGACATGCGTTGGGGTCGTCCATCGAGGCGCCATCGGTCCGAGACCGATGCAAGACGATTTCACCTTCGTCGCAATCTGGAAGGGGTTCGCCTATGTCGCCTTCGTCATCGATGCCTATGCCCGCAAGATTGTCGGCTGGGGCGCCAGCACGTCAGCCCTAGCAGGGTGCGTGCTGGGTGCACTGGAGCAGGCGGTCCATGACCGAAGGCCGACAAAGGCCATGGGGCTGGTGCATCACAGCGATCGCGGCTCGCAATATCTGCCCATTCGCTACACCGAGAGGCTGGGTGAGGCTGGCTTCGAGCCTTCGGTCGCCGCCATCGTCACTCGGACCGACGGCGTTCCTTCGCGGCCGTTGGCGACACCTATGACAATGCCTCGGCCGGAACCAACAACGGCCTGCTCAAAGCGGAGGTCATCCACGGCCGCGTCCCATGGCGCAGCTTCGCGCCGTCGAATACTCGGCGCTGGAATGAGTCGACTGGTTCAGCAACCGCCGCCTCCTTGAGCAGATCGGGAACATACCGCCAGCCGAGGCGGAGGCGAACTTCGACGCCGCTCTGGAAACTGAATACGTGGCCGCGCAACTAACGGTAAGCAGCCTCCGGAAAACTTTGGGCGGTTCACCTGGCTCAGCGGGGCTCATGTCATCCCGGGTTCTTCTGCCTCTCGCCGTCTGCCGCGTACCAGCTCAGAAGAAGCACACCACTTCGGCCTCGGCCTGCGCCCGGCGCAGCTCAGCCACGATGCCGTCGGTCATCGCCGAGCTGTTGAAGATTGCCATGCGCTCGCCGCCGGTCAGCCGCAGCGACAGCACGGTCTCGGCCTCGACGTATTTGTCATAGGGCAGGATGGCGGCGATCTCGTCTATCGAGCAGGCGCATTTGCGCAGGCTCTCGCGGCTCTGCCCGTTCGAAGCCATGCAGCCAAAGACGTAATCCGCGCGCACCTCCGTCGGGTAGTCGTTGAGCCGTTCCGCCAGGCTCTGCGCGGCAAGCGCCCCGGGCGTTGCCAGCCCCAGGGCCAGGGCCAAGCCCGCCGCCCGGATCATTGCGCCGCCACCCGCTCAAAGCGCAGCTCCGACAGGTAGCCCTCGGCCGCGCCCTCGGCATCCGGGGCTTTGGCCACGAGGCTGAGGTACCAGCCCGGCACTTCCTCCGACATGGTTACCCGCAGTTCCAGATCGCCGAACCCTGCCATTCTCGCGCGGTTTGGGTCCTCGGCGAAGGGGCGCAGGGTCACAGTGCTGGTCTCGATCCGGCGGCCCTGGTAGTCCGCCTCGCCGGTCTCGATCTGCGCCGGGCGCACCAGCGATTCCTTCACCCGGTTGCGAATGTAGAACGGTGAGCCCCCGGCGGTTTCCGCCATGTCACGGATCACCGTCTCGTAGAAATACATGATCATCGGGTTGCCGACGCTGGCCGGAAAGCTGCCAAGGTTGCGGTGCTTGCCGTCCTGCAGGAACTGCAGGTTCGCGAGAACCGCTTCGGGCTGCGCGTCGAAGGAGAGTGAGATATCACCGCTGCCACGCTCCGCCGCCTCGGGATCGGCGCTGTTGTGCACCGCGCGCGTGTAGCGCAGCACCGCGTCGCGGCTTACCGTGTCGAGCGTGCCTTGCCGGAACAGCAGCCCGTAGGTTTCTTCCGCCTCGGTGGTCGCCGCCACTGCCGGCAGCGCCAGCGCGCCCAGCATGGCGATCAGGGCCAATGTCTTGCGCATGCTCCGTCTCCTCCCGCGAGTTCTTCCAATGGGCAGCCTACGCGCCCTGCCCCGTCTGTCATTGCCGACTTTTGTCGGTGCCGGCCCGGCCTTCCGCCCCCGCCCGGGCAACCGGTAGCTGGCCCCTTAATCTGCCGGCGCTTGCCAGCGCACCTTCCATTCGATCAGCGACCGCAGCCGCGCCAGCTGCACCGGTTTGGCCAGAACCGAGAACCCCTCCGCCGCGCCCTGCTTCATCAGCCGGTCACCGCGATTGGCGGTGATCATGATCGCAGGCACATGCGCGCTGCAGGCCCGGCGGATCTCCGCGATCGCCACATCCCCGGTCTCGCCGCCGTCGAGTTGGTAGTCGGCGAGGATGATGTCCGGCGGCATACCAATGTCGCGCACGTGCTCCAGCGCCTCGTCGATGGAACGCGCGGCCAGCACACTTGCCCCCCATTGCTCGAGCTTCTGGGAAAACGCGTAGAGCACGTCGACGTCATTCTCGACCAGCAGGACGATGTGCTCCATTTCGTAGGCCGCAGGCGGGCTGCGCTCGCAGCGCTCCTCGGGCTCGGCGAGTCGGCCCTCGACCATCTCCATCTCTATGCTGAACACCGAGCCGGACCCGGGCTTCGAGCGCACCCGCACTTGGTGACCGAGCTGGCGGCAGGTGCGGTCGACGATCGACAGTCCCAGCCCCATGCCCGAGCCAAGCGGGACATTGTCGGCGCGGGCGAATTCCTCGAAGATGCGCTTCTGGTCCTTGCGCCCGATGCCGATGCCGGTGTCCCAGACCTGCAGCTCGACGCGCCCTCCCCGCCGCCGGCAACCGACCAGCACCCGCCCGCCTTCGGGCGTGTATTGCAGCGCGTTGACCACGAGGTTCTGGATCGAGCGCAGCAGGTAGATCGGGTCGGATCGCACGAAGACCATGCTGGGCACCACCTCGAGCCGCACCCCCTTGCGCTGCGCCAGCGGGGTCTGGTCCTCCCAGACGCTGCGCATCAGCGTGCCAAGGCAGAGCTCCGAGGCGGTGAGCGCGCTGTCGGTGCTCTCCAGCCGCGAGATATCGAGCAGCGAGTGAAGCAATTGCTCGATCGAGGTGAACGAGCCCTCGAGCCGCTCTACCGTCGGTGCAAACCGCGTGTCCGTCACCGCGTCGAGCAGCGTGGCGATCAGCAGCTTGGCGGCGTTGATCGGCTGCAGCAGGTCGTGGCTGGCAGCGGCAAGAAAACGCGTCTTGGACGAAACCGCCGCCTCGGCCCGCTCCTTGGCCAGACGCAGTTCCTCCTCGACCCGCGCCTTTTCCTCGAATTGGAGGCGGAGCTGCGCGTTGGCACGGGTCAGCTCGGCGGTGCGCTCGATCACCCGGTTTTCCAGCATCACCGTGGCGCGGGATTCCAGCGTCACGTCCTTCAGTTCCAGCAGTACCCCTCCGTCGGGCAACCGGTGCGCGTGCAGGTCGAGCATCCGTCCCGAGGCATGCCGCAGCCGCCGCCGCAGCCGCCCCTGTCGCTCCAGCCGGTCAAGCCAATGGGCGATGTCGTGCTCGGCAGCCTCGGTGATCAGCCCGTGCTGGGCGACGTAATCGAGCATCCGCTCCAGCTCGACGCCTTTCTGCAGGATGGTATAAGGCAGCCCCAGCAATTGACGGAACTGCTGGTTGTACATCATCACCTCGCCCACCGGCGAGAAGGTGCAGACCCCCGAGGTCATGTTTTCGAAGACCGCCTGAAGGTAGTCGGCCTGGCGGTCGATCAGGCTCTCCTTCTCCGAGCGGTTGCGGCGCACGATGCCGGTCATCTCGGTGAGCAGCAGCACGAGGTTCTCGTCGCTCGTGCGCTGCAGGTTGATCTGGTACCAGCGGTCGCCTGTCAGCTCGATCACCAGCGAGACCACCGACGCTCCTGCCCTGCCTCGCCTAGCCTGCGCCAGCGCAGCGTCGAAACTGCCCTCCACCGTCACCAGGTGGTCGCTCTCGGCCATGGCCGCCAGGCATGCCCCGACCTCCAATCCTGGCCGCAACCGCTCCGAGATGTCCGGAAGCAGCCGCTGGAAGATGTCGTTGCAGACCTCGAGCAGGCCACCGGTGAACAGCGCCACCCCGCCGTCGAGCGCTGCCAGCGCATCGGCAAGGTTCTTGCGCATCCGCTCCGAGTCGTCGCGGGCGTGGCGCAGCGCGTCCGTGGTGCGCTCGAGATCGCGGGTCTTGGCCCAGACCTGAGCCTGCAGCGCGATGGCCGACTGGAACGCCCCGTAGGCGGTGCCGCCGACCTCATGCTGCCGGTTGGCACGGCGTACCAGCGCATCGATGATCCGAGCCTGCCGGGCGACCTGCACTTCGAGCGGCTCCTCGGGGTCGATCATGCGAAATCGCGCCTCCCCGGTTCGAAGAAGGCGACACCGACGAAGGTCTGGTTCACGTGCACACCGCAATGCTGCTCGCCGTAGGTGTTGAACCCCACCACCCGGCGGCGCCGGAAAATCTCGCTCACCGACGGGGCGAGCTGCTTCTGCTCGATCTCCAGCTTGCGCAGCACGCAGTCGAAACCAAGCACGAAATCCGGAGCCGTGTCCTGTGAGCCGGTGACGTCCAACTCGTGCTCCAGCGTCTCGAGGATCTCCTTGCCCCGACCAAGCGTCAGGATCAGCCCGTCGTCGATCGCCCCCAGAAAGGACAGAGCGTGGGTGCTCGGCGCGCCATGGACCGCCCGCACGTGGTAGTTCATGTTCTGCCGAACCAGCATCGGGTTCTCGGCGAAGACCTGCGGTGACAGCCGCTCGACCGGGCAGCCGACGATGCGTGCGTATTCCAGCGCCGCCGGAGCGCCGTTGATCTCGAAGACCAGCCGCTCCTCGGGCAAGGCATGGGTGACAACCATCTGCTGCTCCGTGGGCAAGAAGTGATCAAAGCAGAGCCCGCGGAACTCGAGGTCCGTTTCGACCAGAAGTAGAAGAGCCGCATTGCTGCAAAACCGCCCCTCATGCAGGACGAAGGTCTCGTCGAAAGCCAGGTTGTCGCCTGCCGAGCCACCGAAGACCGGGACCTGTCCAAGCGCCGCCTCGAGCGTGGCAACCAGCATCTCCTCCTGTTTCGACAGGCCGTCGGCGAGGATGAATGCCAGTCGGTTCCAGCCCGCGGTATGCCGGAAGCGGGCCGCATGGTTCTGCACGTCGGCGGCGATCGATTTCATCAACAGCGGCTTCAGCGGCGAGATCAGCATCGAGGCGCAGCGGAAATGCTCACGCGGAAAGGCCAGCAGCAGCAGTGCTCCGGTCTCGTAGCCCGCGGGGGTGATGGTTCCTGCGGTGGTGCATCCGAAGACCGGTACGCCGCCCGCGCCCGCCTCCAGCGCCTCGGCCACCACGTCCAGCTTCAGTCCCTCGGGCATGAAGGCCATGATGAAACAGGTTTCGGCGAGGTCGAGCATCGCCAGCGCCTCGGTGACAGCTGCGGCGGCCTCGCGTTCATGCGAGACCGCGATGCGGACGAAACGGGGCAGCGGGCCCTCTGTCGCCATTCGGGTCAGCTACTCAGAAAGGCCTGCACATCGGCGTCAGCGGTACCGATGTTCGTGGCGGGCTGCGAGTTTTCCACGAGCACCGCCGCCTGCGTCCTGTTCTGCACTCCGAGCCGCCGCAGCAGCGCGGTGATATGCGCCTTCACCGTGGCCTCAGCCAAGTCCAGTTCGTAGGCGATCTGCTTGTTCGGCTTGCCCGCGCAGATCAGCTTCATGATGCGCTTCTGCTGCGGCGTCAGCTCGGCCAGCTTGGGATGCGCCTTCTCGAAGGGCACCTCCTCCGGCTCGGAAACCGCCGCGCCGAGATAGCCCGGATGCACGTAGCAGCGCCCTGCGACAATACTCTCGAGCGCCTCTCGCAGCAGCGGTGCCGGCGCGTCCTTGGGCAGGAAGCCCGCAGCTCCCTCGGCCATCAACGCCTGCACCACCTGCGCCGAGGTCAGTGACGAGACCACCAGCACCGGAACATCGGGCAGCGCCTCGCGCAACCTTTGAAATCCCGAGATGCCGCAGACATCCGGAAGCTTCAGATCGAAAATTACGAGGTCAGGCCGGCACCCGGAGGCGAGCAGGTCGAGCGCCGCGCCGAGGGACTGGGCCTTGGCCGACTGGCACTCCGGGAAAGCCATCCTCAGCGCCGCAGCGAGCGCATCGCTATACAGCGGATGGTCGTCGACAATCAGGACAGATCCCATAGTGCCCGATGCCGCAGCATCTTGCAGGTCTTTCATTGAACTCTCCTCCCGCGAAAAGGTTAACGCAGGAATTTCCGCTCACGCAATGGTATTGTTCCGCAACGGCAATACAGCGCGCGCGGGCGAGCCATTCCTCGCCCGGCACGCGCCCCTTTTCAGGCTATGTCAGCGCTCCACTCTGCTGCGCGACATGCGTCGCGATGGCATCCATCAGAGGCGGCGACAGGCAATCGTAGGGTTCAAGGCCGAGTTCTCGCAGTCGGCCGCGGATATCGTCCATGCGCGCCGGAGCGACCCCCGATTCAATGATCGATGAGACGAAGGCGGCAAATTCCGCCGGCGACCAGCCGCCGTCGGACGACAGTTCCGTATGCACGAAATCGAGCCCGTGGAACGGGTGGCCGGTATTCTCGATGCGACCGTACATGTGCACCCCGCAGCCCTTGCACGCGTGCCGCTGGATCGCTGCCGAAGCATCCACGATCTCCAGCTTGTCCGCGTTCTCGGTCACTGAGAGCTGGTCGCGGGCGACGACGGCGACCTGGCTGAAGATCGCACCATCGGGTTTCCAGCACTTGGTGCATCCGCAGACGTGGTTATGCGCGGTCTGCGCACCGACCTTCACCACCACCGGCGCGCTGGCGCATTTGCACCTGAGCGTGCCGCCGGCAAATCCCGGCTGGGCCGGGGTGACGCCATTGTCCACCTGCGGGTGAATCTTCACGTGGCTGAACTGCGGTGCCGTGGAGGGGTTCTCATCCCCGCCGAACAACTTGTCGAGAATTCCCATTTCCTCTTGCTCCTCCCATGCGGCCCCGCCTCCCTGCGGCACCATGGAGCAAGGGTGAGACCTCGCTCGGGATGTGGCAATGCAACCATTCGTATCGGCTCGGCGTCTCTTTGCCGGCGCTCCTGCCGCGATTTCCAGCCGCGCGAACAGCCGGAACCGCTCAGCGCAGCGCCCGGCCAAGAAAGGGCGCCGCCTGTTCCGGTGGTAGGTTCGCATCCAGTGAAACAAGCCCGCAGCCCTTGCCGGTCTCCATGCCTTCGCCATCAGTCACATGCAGCAGCCGCAGCAGATGCGCCCGCGCCAAAGCCTCGACCCGCGCCGCGAGTCCCGGTCCCGGCACCTGGAAGCTAGAGGCGATCACCAGCAACGCCCCCGGCAGCGCAAGTTCGTCGACCTTCTGCAGCCCGAGCGCCAACGGCGGATCGTCGAAACGCCCGGCCAGCGCCATCGCCTCAGCCATCTCATGAGCACCGACGAGCCCGGCGATCACCTTTTGCATGCCGGCCTCCCCGCGCGTCGCCGGGACCACAACGGGGGCGCTCGCCCCTAGCGCAAGCAGCGCGACCCAGCCGCCGTCGAGCGCCACGCGCCATCCGATCAGGGCCAGCGCCTCGGCGGCCGCGACCGAACGGAAGGCGCGCAGCTGCCCCCTGAGCATGGAGGGACGGAAATCGGCGACCAGCACCGCGCCCGGCCAATCCTGCGCCTCCCAAACGTCGGAATGCTCCTGCGCCGTGTGGCGTAGCACGCCCAGTTCCGAAGCAGTCAGACTGGCGCCGGGCACGTGCATGGAAGGGCTCATTGCAAATTCCTTCGGCATGGCTGGTCTGGAAACTCTCGGTCTTTCTTGTGGTCAAGGTGTCAGTCCCGCCATTCTACTGGTGCGAGAAGAGAGCCGAAACACAGCCGTAGGTCGCAGATCTTCCGTCTCAGAGAGGGATTGCGAAAGGCACAGACACCAACACCTGAAAAGGTCCTGCCTCCATTCTATCGGCTGACATTTCCAGTTTCCGGATGGGTTTGCCTCGGTCGAAACAATCGCCGAAGCCGAAAGTCTCACCACGCCTTGGGAGGCCATCTCGCATGATCGGCCGAACTCTGGATTCGGGGCCGCCATCGGCCCTTGGAAATGCGTTCGGCCAGCTCCCCGAGGACCCTGGGGCAACGTGAAGAGGCCCACCGGCGCGATCGCATAGGCAAAACGCTCGGATCACCCGGTTGCGCACAACCGATGCGAATGGTCGGGTGAGGTGCCGAAGAGGCTGGAAGGTCACAGCCCGCCAGCCCCGGCGCCTTTCGGACCATGGAGCCGCGATTGTTGCTCAAGCGACGCGCGAGCGGCTTCGGGCGCAGGCCTCCCGGCGGCATCGCAACACAAGCGGTCCCGGCCCCTGAGCAATGGGTCCGAAACCTGCCCTCTCTGGCGGCTCCGGACCAATGCACGCGCCTCGTCCGCTACTGGATGACGATCTCCACTCGCTGGCTCTCGCCGGTCGATCCTGGGATTTTCAGGTAGTACTGGCCCGGCTTGATCGCGAGGAACTCGATCTCCATCTCGCCGGCCTCGTCGAACTCGACGCTCTCCAGCCCGTAGGGGCGGATTTCCAGTCCGTTGATCACCACCTCGTTCACCCAGATCGCCCTGAAGAAGCCCGGCCCCTCCAGCCCCAGTTCGCCGGTCCCGTCGGCCTCGATTTCGAGCTCGTACATCATGCCCGACTTCAGGGTGATCGGCCCCTCGGCCAGCGGCTTGCCTACCGACAGGGTAATTTCGGGCATTTCCTCGGAGTTGGTGTTCGAAAGAATGCCGGCAAAACCGTATTCATGCGCGGCAGCGGGCAGCGCCAGCGCGGCAAGCGCGGCGGCGATCAGGGTCGTTTTCATGGTCTTGGCTCCTCCTTCAGACCAGATGCGGGGTCAACGTGGCGGGCTGACCCTGCAACTGCAGGATCCGGCTGGCCAATCTTTCGGCCTCGCCGCGCGCGTGGGTGACAAAGAGCACGGCGGGGCGCAATTCGGCGATCAGCTCTTCGGTGAGCGAGAGCATCGCCTCGGCAAGTTCAGGGTCGAGCGACACGAAGGGCTCGTCCATCACCAGAAGGTCGAGCCGCCCGGCAAATGCCCGGGCCAGCGCCAGCCGGCGCTGTTGCCCGAGCGAGAGGCTGCGCGGAAAGGCATCGTGCCGCCCTTGCAGCCCGACCCGGTCGAGCGTCACCCGTGCGTCGCGCTCGCTCAGTTCGGGGTGCACCAGCATGAGGTTCTGCAACGCCGTGCGCCAAGGCATCAGGGTCGGCTCTTGGAACACCATGGCCATATGCGCCGGGCGCGTCACCTCACCGTCGAAGGCCGCATCCAGCCCCGCCACGATCCGCAGGACGGTCGATTTGCCGATGCCCGACGGGCCGAGCAACGCCACGGTCTCGCCGCGCGAGATGGTGAAATGCACGTTGCGCAGCACCTCGGTCCCACCGAAGCGTTTCGAGCGGATCTCGACGCGCACCGCGCCGGGGTCCGCCAGTTCGGGGTGCAGCGGCACGACCCGCGGGTCCTCTGGGTTGGTTCGTGGAGTCATTGCGGAGCGCTCATTGAACGTCGGCGAAGAGGCCGTCGGGCACCCGGCTCGCCTGCCCCACCAGCTCCGCTCCGCCCAGTTCGGCCATCAGCGACAGGAGCTTGCCCGCCGCCTCGGCATCCACCGGGCCGCGGGCCGGAACGCCGGCCAGCCAATCGTCGCGCAGCTGCTCGAACTGGGCGTCATCCCCGGCGTTCATCTGCGGGCGCAGCGCCTCCCAGGCCGCCGGGTCTTGCGCGAGCAGGTCCTTGGCGTCGCGGCTGGCCTCGAAGAAGGACTGCGCCAACCCCGCGTGGTCGGAGAGGAAGTCGCCCTTGAAATAATAGCCCAGCAGCGGCACATCGGGGTCGAGCCCCAGCGCTTCTGCCGCCGTTTCCACCGAGATCAGCTCGCGCATCCCGGCCGCCTTCATCTTGGCGAGGAAGTGCCAGAAGTTGATCGCCCCCGCGTAATCCCCCGACAGGCCCGACTTGAAGATCAGTGGCGGCGCACCGAAGACCTGCTCGGTGTCGGCCTTGAGGTCCATGCCGTACTCCTGTTGCGCAAAGGCGCGCAGGATCAGCCACGACTTGTCGAGCGGCCCTCCGGCGATGCCGATCTTGCCGCCCTTGAGGTCGGCCAACGTCTCGACGTCCGAGCCCTCCGGCACCAGCAGCCCGCCCACTGCACGGGAATAGGGCACGACAACGTAATCCTTGCCCTCGGCGCGCTGCCGCGCGACCCAGATCCAATCAGCGACAGCCATGTCGGCCTCGCCGCCCTCGACCGCGATGCGGGTGGCACCGTTGTCGGCATAGGGCACCATTTCGAGCGTGAAGCCGTGCTTCTCGTCGAGACCGTTCTCGACGATCGTCGACAGCTCCCAGTTCACCGTGCCGATCTTCAGCACGGCGGCCCGCACCACCGGCAGATCCTGCGCGGCGGCCGACATGGCGGTGACGCAGCCCAGTGCCAATGCAGTGAGAAATCTCTTCATCTTCGTCCCTTCCGCCCGGAGCGCTGCTTCAGTTCGGCGTGATCGCCACGCCCCAGGGTTGCTGCCCCACCTGCACCGACTTGATCGCTTTTTCCGCGGTCACGTCGATGATCGTGACGTCGTTCGAGTTTCCGTTGGTGGTCAACAGGTACTCTTCTCCCGGGGTGAAGGCCATCTGCCAGACCCGCTGCCCGACCATGATGTAGTCGATCACCTCGAGGCTTGTCCCGTCGATCACCGCCACGCGGTTGGCCGGCCCGAGCGCCACGAAAATGCGGCTGCCGTCGGAAGTGGCCTTCACCCCCACCGGCTGCAGCCATTCGGGCAGCACACCCGGCACCTCGAAGCCAATCTTCTGCGTCAGCGTCGGTGTGCCATCCTCGGCGATGTCGATCACGCTGACCGTGCCGCCGATCTCGGAGCTGACGAAGAGCCGGGTGCCGTCGTCGAGATACTCGGCGTAGCGCGGCCGCTGGTCGACGAGGATATTGTGCTTGATCTGGTAGTCCACGGTCGAGATGAAATGCGCCATGTTGGTGGTTTCCGAGGTGTTCACCACCCAGCGATGGTCGGGCGAGATCGCCATGCCCTCGGGCTCCACCCCCACCGGCACCTCCGCGAGGATCGTGTGGGTCTGCGTGTCGGTCACCGTGACGAGGTTGTCATCCTCGTTGGCGATGTAGAGCGGGCTGCCGCTGCGATCGAGCACGAAGAGCTCGGGATCGGGCCCGGAGGGCAGCGTGTAGAGCTCTTCATATGTCTCGGTATCGAAGACCCGCACCGTGTCGTCATCCGAGGCGCAGACATAGAGCAGCGTGCCATCCGGCGAGAGGGTGATGCCGCGCGGCCGGTTGCCGCCCGCGAACTCGGTGATCACTTCCCAGGTTTCGGTATCGAGCACGGTGATCGTATTGCCCCGTTCGTTCGAGACGAAGGCCTTGCCGGCCAGTGCGCCGGATGCGGCAAGGCAGAGCGCGGCGGAGAGCATGAGCGTTTTCATCGGTGTCCTCATTGGAAGGCCGTGCAATCGGATTCGGGGCGGTCGAGCCCCAGCGTGTCGAGCGGCGAGACCTGGTGCAGGAACCCCTCCTGCGGGCTCACGCTGACGGTGATGCGGTCGTCATATAGGAGGATCGGCTGGCGCAGCTGGCCGTTCCAGTCGCGGAAGGTCACCTTCTGTCCCTTGAAGGCCGCCAGTTCGAAAGCGTCCGAAAGAATGTATGACTCGATCTCGGCAGGATCGTCGCTGCCGGTGCGCGTCACCGCCTCGCCGAGCACGCGCAGGGCCAGCCAGGTGTTGTAATCTGCTTCGGTCACATGGCGGCGGGCGAGCTTCTCGAACCGGGTCTGGAACTGCGTCGCGCCCCAGGCCTCATGCGCACCGTGCATCGTGACCGGGCGCAGCCCGGCGCTGCCCATGACCGGGCGCGGCGTCCAGAGATGATAGGGCAGGTAGGCGGCGAAATAGTCGGTGGCGTCGGCGGCGATCAGCACGTCGTGATCCTTGGCGCGTTGCAGGAAGGTCGGCAGCTGGCGCTGCACCAGCGCGTGGCCGGTATCGGTGCGCCGCGCGCCCCCCGTGTCCTCGAACTCGCGCTCCTCGACGATCTTCGCGCCGAATTTCTTCGCGGCGCGTCGGTAGGCCTCGGCCAGCGCGCGGTCCTCGGGGTTTGATCCGCTCACCAGCAGCCAGCGCGGCCATTTTTTCCAGATCGCAAACTGGGCGACCGCGTCGGCCTTCATCGCGAAGGAGGGCGCAACGTGCAACAGGTTCGCCCGGCATTCGGCCCCGCGCAGCGCCACGTCGGGGGCCGAGGCGTTGAGCACCAGCGCGCCCGCCTCCGCGGCCCGATCCGCGAGCGCCAGAAGCTCCACGGCCTGCGCGTCGACCACCACGTAGCGGATGCCGTCCGCCAGCATCGTGTCGAGCGCCTCCAGAGCGCCCTCGGGCGGGACGGCCGCGTTTTCGGTCTTGTAGGTATGGCCGAGGAACGACCCGGTGGTCGCATTGTCCTCGTCAGCAAGCACCGCCCCGGCGAAATCGAGGTCCTCGGGCCGGGCGTCGTAGCGCGAGATCGGCAGCAGCGTGGGGTAGTCCACCCGCAGCACCCCGGCGCGGACCTCCACCGCCCGAGCCGACGGTGCTGCCAGACAGGCCGCAATGCCAAGCGCGGCCGCGGCCAGCAGCGGGACAAGATTCTTCGGCACTTTCTCCTCCATGCCCGCGCAGTTTCCCCGGGGCCCTGACCCACTCTGCCCCTTCCAAGGCGAAGCGGTGAACCGATACTTTCGGTTCGGTTGCGAGACACAGGGTAACGGCGGCACGATTGTCGGCGACTCTTAATTTCTAAGAAGGCAGCGATGCTTATCCGCGCCCTCCCCCTTGCCCTGCTGCTCTGCACGCCCGCGCTCGCGGGCGAGAAGGTCGCCTTTCTGGGGATCACCTTTCTCGACAGCTCGCTGCAGACCGCCGAGCTGGGCCAGGACCCGGCCGAACTGGCGCGGATCACCATGCTCGAAGACATGGTGCGCGACCGGTTTACCGACGAGGGATACGAGCTTCTGGACCTCGGCCCCATCGCCGAGGAGCGCGACCGCATCGTCAACCCGGCCAAGTGCTACGGCTGCGACACCCGCATGGCCGCCAAGCTGGGGGCCGATTACGCGCTGGTGGGAGAGGTTCAGAAGGTCTCGAACCTCATCCTGTCGATGAACCTGCAGCTGCGCGATGTGCAGAGCGGTCAGACGGTCAAGGGACGGGTCGTCGATATCCGCTCGAACACGGATGAAAGCTGGCGTCGGGGGATGGACTACATCCTGCGCACCGGAATCTTTAGGGAGGAGAGCAAATGAAGAGACGCAACCTGCTGGCCTTTGGGGCGGCGCTGGCGCTGATGCCCGCCGTGGCGATGGCGCACGGGCCGACCCGGCAGAAGGTGACGCTGACCACCGACGTTGCCGCCGAACCCGCCGAGGTCTGGGCCGCGATCGGCGATTTCCAGGACATGACCTGGCACCCGGCGATCGTCGCGAACTCCGGCGAGGGCGGCAACGAGATCGACGCCACCCGCGAGCTCTACCTGTCGGATCAGGGCGCCTCGGGACCGATGATCTCGGAGGTACTCTACAAGTACAGCGCCGAGGAGATGTCCTACAGTTACCGGATCACGGATGTGGCGGTCGAGGTGCTGCCGGTGACCAACTATTCGTCGCACCTGACGGTGCTCCCGCGCGAGGGCGGCGGATCGACGGTCGAATGGCGCGGGGCCTTCTACCGGGGGTATCCCAACAATGACCCGCCCGCCGAGCTGAACGACGAGGCCGCGATTGCCGCCGTCTCCGGGGTCTACGAGGCCGGGCTGAATGCGCTGGTCGAGCGGTTCGGTGCGCCGGGGTCCTGATCTCGCATTGGTCGCGTTGCTGGCCGTCGTCGCGGGTCCCGCGGCGGCGGACCTCGCTTTCGTGACCTGCCAGAACGGCGACGCGCTTTCGGTGCTCGATCTGGAGACCGGCGAGGAAACCGCCCGCTGGTCGGTTCCGGGCAAGCCGGCGGGCGTCGCCGTGGCGCCGGACGGGACGGTCTACACCGTCGCGCCGGATGCCAAGACGGTGCGCAGGCACGGCGCCGATGGCTCGGTGTACGCCGAGACGATGCTGGAGGGTGGTCCGATCGGGGTTGCCCTGGACGTGGCCCGGTCGCACCTCTTCGTCTCGGATTGGTACAACGCCCGGCTCTGGGTGCTGGACGCCGAGACACTCGAAGGCATTGCCGAACTGCCGACCGGGGCCGCCCCCGCCGGGATGGCCCTCTCGCTCGATGGCAGGCTGCTCGCCGCAGCCGAGCGCGACGCGGACCGGATCAGCCTCTACGACGCCGAAACGCTGACGCTCGCCCGCACCATCCCCGTTGGCACGCGGCCTTTCGGGCTCGGCTTTGCCCCCGACGGGAGGCTTTTCGTGGGCAATGTCGGCAGCAACGACGTGACGGTGATCGACCCCGGATCGGGCGAGGTGCTGGCCACGCTGCCCGTGGGCGACCGCCCCTATGGCCTGGCCTTCGCCGCCGGGCGCGCCTTTGTCACCAACCAGTACGCCGGGACGGTCAGCGTGATCGCGCTGGAGGATCTCTCGACCGTGACCGAGCTTGCGGTCGGCGAGTATCCCGAGGGCATCGCCGCCACGTCTGACGGGCGGATCGCGGTGGCCAACTGGTTCGACAACACGCTCAGCCTGATCGACGCGCGCTCGCTGGAGGTGGTTGCGGACATCGCCACAGCCGACGGGCCGCGCGCCTTCGGGGCCTTCATCCTGCAGGATCCGCGCTAGAGCCGGGCCGGGCCCCGGACGGGGCCTTGCGTCTCAAGTCGGCGACACAGGGCGCCCTGCCGATGTCGGGCACAACCAGTCCCGCGTGCGCTGCCTCGAAGAGATCGCCGTCTGAAACCGCCTCTACAGTGGCTCCTCGACTCAAGGCTGCACGGACCCAAGCTTCTGCAGTCGGCGAGGACCCGCAGCCCTTTCATCTCGACAAGACGGCAGGGCAGACCAATCTATTCGGCAGCCCGGCAGCCCGGCAGCCCGGCAGCCCGGCAGCCCGGCGGCCCGGCGGCCCGGCGGCGAGCGGCTGGCACAAAGCGGCGATCCCCCTGAAGCTCTTCGCCCCCCTCCCAGAAGCCGACGCGGGCGGACGACGTTCTGCGCGTTGAAAGCACGATCACCGAGTACCGAGCCTCGCGCCCCGGTCGGGCGATGGTCACGGTCGGGACGCAGTCCCTGAACCAGCTCGGTGCCCCGCAAACGGATCTCGCGCATGGGGGATCTTGCGGGGACCGCGGCCGGGACCGCGGTCCCCTGATCACTGCCGCGGCGTGACCCGCTCGAGCGGGTGCCCCGCCGCGGCCCACCCGTCTGTCCCCACGGGCAGCCAGTAAACCTTCGTGTAGCCGTAGCTCAGCGCCCGCTTCGCCGCGTTCCAGCTCATCCAGCAATCGGCAAGGCAGAAAAACAGCAGCGGGTGCGTGGGATCGCCGCCGCTCACTGCCTCGAGGCCGGACCGGAAATAGTCCTCTTCGGGCGCGGCGAGCGCGCCGTAGCCGGTATTGGGGAGCCAGATCGCCCCGGGGATGCTGTCGCGCGGTTTGTCGCGCCAGACTGTTCCCTCGGGCAGATCATCGGGCTTCGGCGGGCGTGGCAGCACGTCGATGAAGGCCGCCTCCCCCGCCTGCCAGAGCGCGTGTGCCCGTGCCACGTCCACCACCGTTCCCCCCTCCAGCGTGCCGGGAACCGGCGCGCGATAGACCTCCATGCGGTAGGCCTCTGGCTCGGGCACCTGCCCCTGCGCCAGCGCGGGGATCAGACACAGCGCCAGCAGCAACCACCTCATTGCCCGACGTCGAGCGGACGCTCCCCCATATCGTCAAGCAAAGGCACCCCGGCTTCCGCCAGCAGCGCGTCGATCTCGGGCTTGTTGCGGCGGATCAGCGAGTTGAGCTGGCGCTGCCAGACCTTCTCGCCCCGGCGCACACCCATGGTGATGCGGTAGAAGAGCTTCGGCGCACCGGCCTCGCGGATCAGCGGTACCACCTTCAGCCCGGGGTGGTCGCGCTCCACCAGCGGCCCGGCAATCGGTCCCCAGAGCACCGCCGCGTCGATCTCGCCCGCCGCGAGGTCGTCCAGCATGTCGCTGGCCGGGCTCTCGACCCGGCGATCAACCACCAGTGCATAGGCCCGCGCCTTGCCGATCAGCCCGTGCCGCGCCATGTGGGTGGCCGGCGGCGAGCCGGCGATCACCCCCAGTGTCAGCCCCTGCAGCGCCGGGTCCGACAGCTCGTTCACTCCCGCGAGCGGGCCATCCGAGGGCACCACCAGTGCGTAGGCCGAGGTCATGTAGTGGTTGGTGTTCAGCACCAGCTCGTGGCCCTGCGCATAGCCCATCACCACGTCGCATTTCCCGGCCTTCAGCGTCTGGCGGATGAACCCGGTCGCCATGGGAAACCAGGTGTAGCTGACCGGGCGTTCGAGCTTCGCGGCAAAGAGTTCGGCCAGCTTGTTCTCGTAGCCCGAGCCGTCCTGCATCGACATGGGATCCGCAGCGGGATCCGCACAGACCCGGAATTGCGTCTTCGAGACGAGATCCGAGGTCTGCGCCTGAACCGCACCCGCGGTGCCGGCCAGCAACAGGGCCAGCGCCGCGCCGCGAACGGCCTCAGCCCATGCAGGCATTTTCCATCTCGGTGAAGGTTTCACTCTTGGCCTCTTTCTTGGCCGGGCGACCGCGCTCGATCGCGCCGGAGCCATGGGCCTTGAGATAGGTGTAAATGTCATCGAGGTAGCACATCACGTTGGGGTTGGTGCCGAAGGCGGGCATCACCGAGTTCTCGGCCGCGCCGACCTTCTTGCGCCCGTTCACCACCGTGTCGACGAAGTCGTAATAGTCCATTTCGATGGCGGAATTCTTGAGGGCCGGGGCATAGGTCGATCCCTCGCCGTCGGGCCCGTGGCAAACGTGGCACTCGGCATGGTAGCGGCGGAACCCCGAGAATGTCGGCCAGTCAACCGCGCCCTCGTCGTTGATGTTGAAGGTGGGGATGCCGTCGTCGGTGTAATAGCGACCGCCTTCCTCGTAGGCCACCGCGATGTTCGGATCGTCCATCGAGACATCGGCGGCGCTCAGCGCGCCCGCCATCGGGAGGCTCGCGAGGATGCCGGCGGCGGTCAGGAGGGTGAGCTTTCGGGTCATGGCAAAAGGGTCCTGGGCATGGGATCGAGGTTCACGTCGAAATGTCTTGTGCAAGGGGCCGGCGGGAACAGTCTCCCGCCGGCCTGTCGGTCGCTGCGGATCAGTCCGGGAGTGCAAAGACCGTCAGCTGACCGCCGAGCGCGGTATAGTCGGACAGGGCCGAGTAGCCGCCCACCGCACCGAGACCGTCGTTCGGGTTGGTCAGACCGGCTGCGAGACCGATGCCGGCCCAGCCACCGACGCCCGAAAGGATGCCGACATACTGCTTGCCGTCATGCTCGTAGGTCATCACGTTGCCGATGATCCCCGAGGGGGTCTTGAAGCGATAGAGTTCGTCGCCCGTCTCGGAGTCCACCGCCTTCAGGTAGCCTTCCAGCGTGCCGTAGAAGACAATGTCCCCCGCGGTGGCCAGAGCGCCCGACCAGACCGAGAACTGCTCAGGGATCGACCACTTGATCTCGCCCGCGACATTGTCCCAGGCGATGAAGTTGCCCATGCCGCCGTGGCTGTCGGGCGCCGGGTACATGGCGAGCGTCGCACCGACATAGGGCTGACCCGCGGTATAGCTCACCCGGAACGGCTCGTAGTCCATGCAGACGTGGTTGGTCGGCACGTAGAACAGACCGGTCTTGGGCGAGAAGGACGCCGGCTGCTGGTCCTTGGAACCGAGCGCCGCCGGGCAGATGCCGGTCGAGTTCACGTCCTCGCCGTTCTGCTCGGTCGAATACTCGGCGACCACTGCCGGTCGGCCATAGGTCTCCGAGGCCGGATCCATGTCGACGCCGGTGGTCCAGTTCACCGCCGGGTCGTATTTCTCGGCCACCAGAAGCTCGCCGCTGATCCGGTCCATGGTGTAGGCCAGACCGTTGCGGTCGAAGTGGGTGAGCAGCTTGCGCGCCTCGCCGTCCATCTCCTGATCCGTGAGGATCATCTCGTTGACGCCGTCATAATCCCACTCGTCATGCGGGGTCATCTGATAGACCCATTTGGCCATGCCATCGTCGGGGTCACGCGCCATCACGGTCATCGACCAGCGGTTGTCGCCCGGGCGCTGCGCCGGGTTCCAGGTCGAGGGGTTGCCGGTGCCGTAATAGATCAGGTCGGCCTCGGGGTCATAGGAATACCAGCCCCAGGTGGTGCCGCCGCCGATCATCCACTGATCGCCTTCCCAGGTGTTGGTGCCCGAGTCCGCGCCCACCGGCTCGCCCAGGTGGGTGGTGGTTTCCGGATCCATCAGGATGTCGCTGTCCGGCCCCATGGAATAGGCGCGCCACTCCTGCTCGCCGGTCTCCATGTTGTAGGCGGTGACATGGCCGCGCACGCCGAACTCGCCGCCCGAGATGCCGACGATCACCTTGTCTTTGACCGGCAGCACCGTGGCGGTGTTGGTCTCGCCCTTCGAGGCGTCGCCGTTCATCACCTCCCACTTCACCTCGCCGGTCTCGGCGTCGAGCGCCACGACCTTGGTGTCGGCCTGGTGCAGGAAGATCTTGCCGTCGGCATAGGCCACGCCGCGGTTCACCGTGTCGCAGCACATCACCGGGATCACGTCGGGATCCTGCTTGGGCTCGTAGCGCCATTTGATCTTGCCGTCTTCTTTGAGGTCGAGCGCATAGACGATGTTCGGGAACGGTGTGTGCACGAACATCGTGTCCCCGACCACCAGCGGCGAGCCCTCGTGGCCGCGCAGCACGCCGGTCGAGAAGGTCCAGGCAACCTGCAGGTCACCGACGTTCTCCTTGTTGATCTTGTCCAGCTCGGAATAGCGCTGGTTGGCATAGTCGCCGGTCTGGATGGCCCATTGGCTCGGGTTGTCCATCTGGGACATCAGGTCGTCGTTTGCCATCGCCATGGATGCGGCGCAAAGCAGCGCACCCGACGATAGAAGCAGCCGTCTCTTCATCTTCCTTCTCCCTTGGATAGAACGGCGTTCCCGCCGCGTGGTCCCGTCCCGGCCGCCTCTCGGCATCAACTGAAGACCGTGTCGGGTCATCCGGGTGCGACGCTCCTTCTCCTCCCGCCGCATCCGGAAATCTGAATCCGTGTTATGAGCCCTCTCCCCCGAAGGTCGCGAGATAGGCGATCACGTCGGCGCGCTCGTCCTCCTTGCGCAGGCCGGCAAAGGACATCTTGGTCCCCTTTGCGAAATCCTTGGGTTTCTCGAGAAAGGCCGCCAGCTCCTCGGGCGTCCATGTCCCGTCGGCCGCGGCAAGCTCTTTCAGCGCATCGGAATAGTCGAAGCCCTCGACCGCGGCGATCTCACGCCCGACAACGCCGGTCAGCACCGGGCCGACGCGGTTCTCCGCCCCGTCGCCAACCATGTGGCAGGCCTTGCACTTGCGAAACACCTTCTCGCCCTTCGCCGCATCCCCCTCGGCGAGGGCCATCCCCGCCGTGAGTGCCAGGATCATTCCGGCTGCGAGCGTTCCTTGATACATGCCTTGTCTCCTCTTGCTGGACCCGCGCTCAGGCAAGCCGGGCTGCATGCCAGGCGACATGGTCGCCGGCAAAAGAATTCACGAAGAAATACGAATGGTCATAGCCATGCTGCATCCGAAGCACTCCTGACTGGCGCCGTCTCGTCATCGCCTCGGCAAGCGCCTCTGGCTGCAGCAGCTCGAGGAACTGGTCGCTCGCGCCCTGGTCGACGAGGATGTCCTCCTTCCAGCCGCGCTCCTCCATCAGCAGCGTCGAGTCGTGCAGCGCCCAGCAGCCCTCATCGTCGCCGAGATAGGCCGAGAGCTGCTTGCGCCCCCAGTCCGAGCGGGTCGGATGCGCGATCGGCGCGAAGGCCGAGAGGCTGTCGTAGAGATGCGGGTTGCGCATCGCCAGCGTCAGCGCGCCGTGACCGCCCATCGAATGGCCGGTGATGCCATGGCGCTCGCCGATGCCGTCGAGCCCGGCAACCAGCCCGCGCAGCTCCTCGGTGATGTAGTCGTACATCCGGTAATGCGGCTTCCACGGATCGCGCTTGGCATTCACGTAGAACCCGGCGCCCTGGCCGAGATCATAGGCCTCGTCGTCGGCTACTTCGGGCCCGCGCGGGCTGGTGTCGGGGAACACCAGCGCCAGCCCGTGCATCGCGGCATGCTCCTGGAAGCCGCCCTTGGTCATCGCGTTCTCATGGGTGCAGGTCAGCCCCGAGAGATACCAGAGCACCGGGACTGGCCCGGATTCCGCCTGCGGCGGCAGGTAGACCGCGAAGGTCATGTCGCAGCCGCAGGCCTCCGAGCCGTGCCGGTAGACGGTCTGCCGACCATCGAAGCTGCGATTTTGCGCCACCACCTCCATGCTCAGAACTCGACCACCGCGCGGATCGACTTGCCCTCGTGCATGAGATCGAAGCCGTGGTTGATCTCGTCGAGGCTCAGCTTGTGGGTGATCATCGGGTCGATCTCGATCTTGCCGTCCATGTACCAGTCGACGAATTTCGGCACATCGGTGCGGCCCTTGGCGCCACCAAACGCCGTGCCCTTCCAGACCCGGCCGGTGACCAGCTGGAACGGACGGGTGCTGATTTCGGCCCCCGCCGGCGCCACGCCGATGATCACCGACACGCCCCAGCCGCGGTGCGAGCATTCCAGCGCGTCGCGCATCACCTTGACGTTGCCGGTGGCGTCGAAGGTGTAGTCCACGCCGCCGATCTGGTCCGCGCCGCGCTTGGTGAGGTTGACGATCTCCTGCACGACGGAGCCCTCGATCTTCGAGGGGTTCACGAAGTGGGTCATGCCGAACTTCTTGGCCATCTCGGCCTTGGAGTCGTTGAGATCCACGCCGATGATCATGTCGGCCCCCGCCATGCGCAGGCCCTGGATGACGTTGAGCCCGATGCCGCCGAGGCCGAAAACCGCCGCG
>NZ_FOZW01000001.1 GCF_900116195.1 Alloyangia pacifica | reverse complement strand
CCATGTGCGCAACGCCCAGGCGGTGGCCGAATGGCTGGAAAAAGACCCGCGCGTCGAGGCGGTGACCTATGCCGGCCTGCCGTCCTCGCCCTGGCACGAGCGGGCGCAGCGCGTCGTTCCCAAGGGCGCCGGGGCGCTTTTCACCGTTGCGATCAAGGGCGGCTATGATGCCTGCGTGAAGCTGGTGGACAGCCTGCAGCTCTTCAGCCACGTGGCCAACCTCGGCGATACGCGCAGCCTGATCATCCATCCCGCCTCCACGACCCACCGCCAGCTCGAACCGGAGCAGCAGGTGCAGGCGGGGGCGGCGCCCAACGTGGTGCGCATCTCGATCGGCATCGAGGACGTGGCCGACATCATCGCCGATCTCGATCAGGGGCTGGCCGCGGCCGCGTCCTGAGATCGCAAGGCAGGGCTGCGCGGGTCTGGGCAAAAGAGGCCGCCCGCGCGCTGCGCCACCTGCCGTGGCGGTGCCCGGAAAACGCGGGGCCCGAGCGCTCTGCGACGGGCGTCCGGGATGTCTCGGGCAGAAGACCTTCGCCTGCCGGGTCGCGCCGGAGGTCCGCCCTTGGTGCCCACGATCGCGGGGCCTCCGGAGCCGCCCTTGGCCGCCGCCCTAATTGGCGCGCCGGGCACCCACCGGGAGAGGAGGGTGCCCCGACGATCATGCGGCGCAGATTGGCCTGCGCCGCATCGATCCCGCGTGGTCCAGCAGGCGGCCCGCGCCCCGATCGTCACCGGTGAAGGGGCGTTCGGCAGCTGTGACGCCGATGCCGGCCCGGCGTGCTCCGCGTGCACTCGCAGTGCCTGCGAGACCCTCGCCGCTCCCGCGGCAGGAGGTTCAGAACTGCGCGTCGTCAGCCCTTCTGACATCAGGCACGGGGGGCGGCAGACGGTCGTTCTGTCTTTGTCGGATCGCACGCGCCTTGACCGGGCGTCGACGCCCCGCTTGCCGGGCGACAGCGCGCTCAGGAACGGCGGGACCTGGCTTCACCGCCGCGCGCAGCCCTTGCGTTGGCCGGCACCGGCGGCACCCGGCCCTGCGACGGGGCTCCGTACCGCGGCGCAGCCGACATGCGAGGCTGGGCTCCCGGGCGCGGCCCAGCCGCTTCTTCTCTTTGAAAATACGCAAGCCCGGCGGCACCGACAGAAATGCCGCCGGGCAGAGAGCGCCCCGCCTCAGCCGGCGATGCGCACGTTGAGCAGCGCGCAGCGCCGCTCCTCTCGGATTACTTTGAGAGCGGCGTCGAGGGCCGGGCGCAGCGTGTCCGGCGTCTCTACGGCGCGGGCCCAGGCATTGCTGGCCTCTGCAACCTTGCAGAAGTCCGGGCTCGGCGCGAGGCCGGTGAGCGGCATGACATTGGCGCGGCCCGCCGCGCCATCGGGGTAGAGTCCGGTCACCGAGGCGCGCACCGCGCCCCATTCGGCGTTGTTGAGGATCACGATGAGGATCGGCAGCGCCAGCGCCTCGGCGATCTGGTGGCAGGCCACGGGGTTGGCGAACATGTAGCTGCCATCGCCGAGCGTCGCGACGCAGATCCGCTCCGGATCGGCGAGTTGCGCGCCGAGCGCCGCGGGGAAGGACCAGCCGAGCCCGCCAGAATGCGGCTCCTGGAACCACGAGCGATGCGCGCGGCGCGGCAGCGGGCCCAGCATGGTGCCGAGCTCGGAAAAGACCGAGGAGGGGGCCTCTTGCGCGTCGAGGGCCTCGCCGAGGATGCGGCTGACGGCGGGCTTGGTCAGCAGATCGCCCTGCGGCTGTGCCGCCTCTGTCTGCACCTGCCGGGCGCGCGCCGTGGACTCGGCGAGCCGGGCGCGGCGGGGCGCGATGTGCGCGCCCTTCGGCAGATCCGCCATGGCCGCGATCAGCGCCGGGATGGTCCGGGCGTTCTCGCCGGTGATCGACAGGTCCGAGCGGAAGTTGCGCACCGGGAAGCGCGAGAAGATCGGGTCCGGCCCCATGTTGGTCACCTTCGCTCCGGCGCGGGGTGCGTGGGCGTCGGGCATCCAGGGGGCGAGGCAGTCGAGGATCAGCACTACGTCGGCCTCGTCCAGCCAGGGTCCGGGATCGGCGCCGACGTGGCAGGGGTGGTCGGTGGGGATGGCGAGATGCGTCGCCCACCACGAGCAGACCGCGATGCCCCACTCCTCGGCCCACTTCGAGAAGGCCGCGAAGCTCTCGGCGTCGCCCGAGCCGCGCTGCGCGATGATCAGCGGGAATTCGGCGCCTGCCAGCCAGCGGGCGAGCGTGGCGATGGCCTCGGGGTTCGGCGCGGCCTCGGAGGCGGCCATGGAGGGGGCGGCATCCAGTCCGTCGGTGGGCACGGGCTCGCAGAGCACCTCGCGCGGGATCGACAGATAAACCGGCCCCTTGGGGGTGGAATTGGCGATGGCATGGGCGCGGTCCAGCAGGCCGGGCACCTGCTCAGGAAATTTCAGCTCGTACTCCCACTTCGCGGCCTCGCGCACCAGCGCCGCCTGGTCGCGCATCTCCTGTCCCCAGCCGATCGGCACGGTGCGGGCGCCGAAGCGGCCCGCCTCGGTGACCGGGGTGCGGCCCGACATGAGGATCATCGGCACGTGCTCGCAGGCGGCGTTGATCGCGCCGATGGCACCATTGGCCAGCCCGACGTTGGTGTGCAGCATCACCGCCTGCGCCTTGCCGGTCATCAGGTAGTAGCCATGCGCCATGCCCAGTGCCGCGTGCTCATGCGGCATGGTCAGCGCCTGCGGCAGCTCGATGCCCTCGGCGGCGGCCTGCGCCAGCCCCTCGATGATCGGCGGGAAGTCGGTGCCGGAATTGGCGAAGACATAGTCCACGCCGAGCGCCTTCAGCCGGGGGAAGATCGCCCCCCCGGCGGTGACGGTGGATTGGTCTGTCATTGTCAGCCTCTCAGCAGGGTTGGCAGCCAGAGCGTGAGCACGGGGAAGGCGAGGACCAGTGCGACCCGCACCAGCTCGGCGCAGAAGAAGGGCACGACGCCCTTGAAGGTTTCGATCATCGGCGTGTCGCGGGCCAGCGCCGAAATGATGAAGACGTTCATCCCCACCGGCGGCGTGATCAGCCCCAGCTCGGCGACGATCAGCGCGAGGATGCCGAACCAGACCTTGAGATCCTCGGTGCCCATGCCGAAGCCGGCGGTGTCGGCGGTGGCGTAGAGCCCGCCGTTCAGCTCCACCAGCATCGGCCAGAAGAAAGGGATCACCAGCAGGATCATCGACATGCTGTCCATCAGGCAGCCGAGCAGGATCAGAGCGATCAGGATCAGAACCATGACCATCATCGGGGCCATGCCGCTCTCGGCGATCCAGAGCGCCGCCTGTTGCGGCAGGCCGATGCGGGACATGAAGATCTTCATCAGCTCCGCGCCCAGCAGGATGACGTAGATCATCCCCGACGTGCGGGCGGTGGACTTCAGCGCGGTGACCATCTCGGACAGCCCGACCCGGCGCTTGCCAATGCCGTAGATCCAGACGAGGAAGACGCCGACTGCGGCGGCCGGGGTCGGGTTGAAGAAGCCGCCGTAGATGCCGCCCAGCACCAGCCCGAAGATCACCATGACCGGCAGCAGGCCGAGCGTCGCCGAGATGAACTCGGAGCGCCCCGCCGCGCCGCCCGCGGGACCCGCCGAGGGGCGGATGCGGACGTAGATGGCGATGGTCAGGATGAAGAAGAGCACCGCGAGGATGCCGGGCAGCATGGCCGCGGCGAACATCGTCACGATATTGGCCTCGACGATCACCGCGTAGACGATCAGCACCACCGAGGGCGGAATGAGGATGCCCAGAACGCCGCCCGCGGCGAGTGAGCCGGTGGCCAGCGCGCCGGAGTAGTTGTAGCGCTTGAGCTCGGGCAGGGCGACCTTGCCCATGGTCGAGGCGGTGGCCAGCGACGAGCCGCAGACCGCGCCGAAGCCGGCGCATCCGGCGATGGCCGCCATGGCGGTGCCGCCCCGCATCCAGCCGAGCCAGGCGTTGGCACCGCGGAACAGCGCGTGGCTCAGCCCCGCGACCGTGGCCAGCTCGCCCATCAGCACAAACATCGGCACGACCGAGAGGTCGTAGATCGAGAATTGCCCGTAGGCGAGGGTCTTCAGCTGGCTCAGCAGCAGCATCGGCCCGTTGACCAGCATGATGCCGCCGCCGCCGACGAGGATCATCGCGTAGGCTATGGGAATGCGGATGGCGATGAGAACGATGAGGACGACCAGAGCGATGACGCCGAGGGTGATGGGATCGCTCATGTCCGGGCCTCCGTCAGGCTCTCGCGGAAGGTGACGGCGGCGGCGGCGATCAGCAGCACCAGCGAGACGAGGATCGGCACGAAGGCCCACCAGATGGGCACCTGCAGGATCGTCGTCGTGTAGTTGTAGGCCTTCTGGTCGAGCATCCCGAGGTACATGCGCCAGACAAGTATGCCGGCAAAACCGAAGGCGATCAGCGAGGCGAGCGCGCGCAGCACCGCCAGCACCGGGCGGGGGGCGTTCGCGGTGAAGATATCGGCGGTGACATTGGCGTCGGTGAGCTGGCAGTAGGGCAGGAAGGCGAAGACCGCCACCGCGACGCCCATCTCGGTCAGCTCGAAATCGCCGGGCAGGGGCTTGGCCACCACGGCACCGATGACCGAGGCGACGTTGATCAAGACGATCACCAGCAGGAGGGCGCCGCCGAGCAGCGCCCAGAGGGTGACAAGACGTGCGACCGCAGCGGAAACTCCGCTGCGGCCTCCAACTTCCGTGGCGAACATCAGTTGCTCATGCTCGCGTCGGCATTGGCCTCGATCAGCTCGCGGGCCTTGGCGACCATGGCGGCGCCGTCGATGCCCTTGGACGAGACGTCCTCGACCCAGCGGTCCACCACCGGCTCGAGCGCGGCCTGGAACGCGGCGGTCTCTTCTTCGGTGAGGGTGATGTGGGTGTTGCCGGCATCGGTCGCGACCTTGATGCCGCGCTCGTCGATGTTGCGCCAGATACGGCCGACCTCGGCCACCCAGTCACGATCCGAGGCATCGCGGAAGGCCTTCTGGATGTCTTCGGGCAGGCTATCCCAGCGTGCCTTGTTCATCGAGATCTGGAAGGTCGTGGTGCCGAAGCGCGCCTTCTCGTAGCCCTCGATCTGGTACTTGGTCTGATCCTGCAGCTTCAGCGCCGGGATGATTTCCCAGGGGATGAAGGCGCCGTCGACGACCTTCTTCGACAGGGCCTGCGGCAGGTCCGGCACCGGCATCGAGACCGGCGAAGCCCCCAGCGCCTCGATCACCCAGGCCCCGGTACGGGTCGGCACGCGCAGTTTCAGCCCCTCGAGATCGGAGGGTTTGTGGACCTCGCGGTCGACGGTCTGCATGCCCTGTCCTGCGTGTACGTGCAGGAACATCGGCTCCATGCCCTTGTAGTCGTCCTTGAGGTACTCGTCGTACATGTCATAGAGCGCCAGGTTCGCCGCCACCGGATCGTTTGTGAAGACGAAGGGCAGTTCCATCACCTCGGTGCGCGGGAAGAGCCCCGGCGTGTAGCCGTTGACCGTCCAGATCAGGTCGACGACCCCGTCACGCACCTGGTTGACCAGCTCGGGCGGACGCCCGCCAAGGGTCATCGAGGGGTAGATCTCGATCTTCACCTTGCCGCCGGAGTTCTCCTCGACGGCCTTGACCCAGGGCTCGATCATGTCTGTCTGCGCGGGCGACTTGGCGCCGAGCAGGTGGTGCAGCTTGAAGACATGTTCCTGGGCCCAGGCGCCGCCGGCGGCGACGCTCAGGGCCAGGGCCGCAACCGCGGTCTTGGCGAGTTTCAGTTTCATGTTTTTCTCCTCCCGTTTTCAACCGATACGACCGCTCCTCCGGTCAGATCGGGTAGTGCAAGTCTCCGTCCTGCGTCGTCATCCAGCGCAATTCGGTGAACTCGGCGACTCCCCACGTGCCGCCAAAGCGACCGTAGCCTGAATCCTTCACGCCGCCGAAGGGCATTTGCGCCTCGTCATGCACGGTTGGACCGTTGACGTGGCAAATACCACTCTCGATGCGCCGGGCGACCGCCATGGCTCGGGCCTGGTCGCGGCCAAAGACCGCCGCCGACAGGCCGAATTCGCTTTCGTTGGCCACGCGCACCGCCTCGTCGACGCTGCCCACGCGGATGATCGAGGACACCGGGCCGAAACTTTCCTCGGAGTAAAGCCGCATCTGCGGGGTCACCCCGTCGAGCGCCGCGGCGTTGAGGATGGTGCCCGAGCCGCCGCCGCCGATCAGCCGCGCGCCCTTCTGCACGGCGTCCTCGATGAGGTCCCGGATGCGGTCGGCAGCGCCCATGTTCACGAGGCTGCCGAGCGGCGCCTTGCCCTCGCGCGGATCGCCCGCGGTGAGGCTTTCGACCTTCTCGGCAAAGGCCGCGACGAAGGCGTCGGCGATCTCGTCCATGACGATGATACGCTCGGTCGACATGCAGATCTGGCCCTGGTTCATGTAGGCGCCGAAACCGGCCGCCGCGACGGCGGCGGGAATGTCGGCGTCATCGAGAACAATGAAGGGGGCCTTGCCGCCCAGTTCCAGCAGCGAAGGCTTGAGGTGCCGCGCCGACAGCTCGGCGACGATGCGGCCGACGCGGGTCGAGCCGGTGAAATTCACCCGGCGCACGGCGGGGTGGGCGATCAGCGTCTCGACCAGCTCCGGCGCATCCTCGGGCGCGTTGGAGATGGCGTTGACCACGCCCTTGGGCAGGCCCGCCTCCGAGACCGCCTCGAGGATCAGCGCGTGGGTACGCGGGCACAGCTCCGAGGTCTTCATCACCACGGTGTTGCCACAGGCCAGCGGCGTGGCGATCGAGCGCACGCCGAGGATCACCGGCGCGTTCCAGGGGGCCATGGCCAGCACCACGCCCGCGGGCTGGCGCACCGCGTAGGCAGTCGAGCCGGGGCGGTTCGAGGGCACGATCTCGCCCTTGATCTGCGTCGTCAGGCTGGCCGCTTCAAGCAGCATGTCCGCGGCGAGCATGACGTTGAACCGGGCCCAGGCCTCGGTCGCGCCGATTTCGGCCTTCATCGCCGCAACGATGTCGTCGCCGCGTGCGGCGAGCGCCTCGGAGGCCTTGATCAGCAGTTTGCGGCGCTGGCCGGGGGCGACGGCGGCCCACTCAGGGAAGGCCGCGGCGGCGGCATCCACCGCGCGGATCGCGTCGGCCTTGCTGGCGGCGGCGGCGCGGGTCGCCACCTCGCCGCTGACCGGGTTGGCGCGTTCGAATTCGCGGCTGTCCTCTGCGGGGACGTGTTCGCCGTCGATAAAGAGGTTGAGGCTATCCATGCCTGTCGGTCTCCTAGGGTCAGTTCAATTCGTTTTCGAGCGGTTCGCTTGTGCCGCCCAGGAAGGCGCGCTGCACCGCGGGATCGCTCTGCAATTGCTCGGCGCTGCCGCTGCCCACCACGCGCCCGGCTTCCAGCAGGTAGCCGCGGCTGGCGAGCGCGAGGCTGGCGCGCACGTTCTGTTCCACGATGAGCAGCGTGAGCCCGGTCTCGCGGATGCGGCCAAGGGCGGCAAACACCTCCTTGGTCACGATGGGGGCGAGCCCGAGGCTCGGCTCGTCGAGCAGCAGCAGGTCGGGGTTCGACATCAGCGCGCGGGCGATGGCGACCATCTGCTGCTCGCCGCCCGACATGGTGCCGACCAGCTGCTTCTGCCGTTCGGCAAGGCGCGGGAAGAGCTCCAGCACCTCGCGGCGGCGCGCCTCGGCACCGCCGCGCGCGCGGGCCGGGTGACAGCCGAGCGCGAGGTTGTCGGCGACGCTCATGCGGGCAAAGATGCCGCGCCCCTCGGGCACCAGCGCGATCCCGCGCTCGACGATCTCATGCGCGGGCACCTGCGCCAGATCCTGCCCCTCGTGGCTGATCACGCCGGAGGCCGGGCGGACCACGCCGCCCACAGCCTTCAGCAGCGAGGATTTCCCCGCGCCATTGGCGCCGAGGATCACCACGCATTCGCCCTTGTCCACCGCCATGCCCACCCCGCCAAGCGCCGTGTGCTTGCCGTAGGTGATGCGCAGGTTGTCGATCTCAAGCATCCTCTTCTCCCAGGTAGGCGGCGACCACATGCGGGTCCGACAGGACCTGATCCGTGGGGCCGTCGGCGATCAGCGTGCCGGAGTTCATCACCGCGCAGCGCGGGCAGAGCGCGCGCACGGCATCCATGATGTGCTCGACCATGATGATGGTGATGCCGGTCTGCTCGAGCTCGCGGATCAGCCGGATGCCCTCGTGCAGCTCGGTCGGGTTGAGCCCGGCGAGCCACTCGTCGAGCAGCAAGAGCTTCGGCGCCGAGGCGAGCGCGCGCGCAAGCTCCAGCCGCTTCTGGTCGATATAGGTCAGCTCCGAGGCCTGCTGCCCGGCGCGGGCGTGCAGCCCCACCATGTCGAGGCATTCGGCCACCTGCGCCTTCAGCGCGCGGCCCCAGAGCCGGTCCGGGCCGAAGGCGGCGGGCACCATGACGTTCTCTTCCAGCGTCAGCGAGGGCAGGATCTTCACCAGCTGGAAGGTCCGTGCCACGCCCGACTTGGCGATGCGATGGGGCGGGGCGCCGGTCATGTCCTTGCCATTGATCAGCAGGGCGCCCTCCGAAGACTTCAGCGCCCCGGAGATGAGGTTCATCAGGGTGGTCTTGCCCGAGCCGTTCGGCCCCAGCAGCCCCAGCACCTCGCCGCGCCTGACGGTGAGCGACACGCCATTCACCGCCGTCAGCCCGCCGAAGCGCTTGGTCAGCCCTTGGGTTTCCAGAAGCACGCTCATGCGTTTGCCTCCTTTGCCGGTTTGGTCGCCGAGTTTCCGTTGCCCTTGCTGCGGAACTTCTCCAGCGCTGCCAGCACGCCATCGGGCAGGGCGTAAACCACCGCCATGAACATCAGCCCCAGCAGGATCGAGAAGTGATCGGGGAAGCGCGCCGAGAGCCATTCGAAGAGCAGGAACAGCGGCACCGCGCCGCAGAGCGGACCCCAGAGCCTCGTCGCGCCGCCCAGCAGCGCCATGATCACCGTCAGGAAGCTGACCGTCGGGTTGAAGACGATCGAGGGCTCGACGTAGACCCAGCGCGGTGCCTGGATCGCGCCGACCAGCGTGATGATCGTGGCCGAGGCGACGAAGAGTACGAGCTTGGTGCGGGCGAGGTTGATGCCCGAGTGCGCCGCGACGGTCTCGTCGTCGCCGATCACCCGAAGAGCGAGGCCGAGGCGCGAGCGCCGGATCCAGGCAGAGAGCGCCAGCGTCGCCGCGCCGAGCGCCAGCAGCTGCCAGAAGATGTGCTTGGCCTCCAGATCGAGGAAGATGTAGCGGCCGAGCGTTCCGGTCACGTTGACCTCGAACCAGGTGATCAGCTGGCGCACCAGTTCCGCCAGTCCGAAGCTGAAGATCACGAAGTAGATGCCCGCGAGCCGCAAGGTGGAGAGCCCCACCAGCAGCGCCATCGTGGCGCCGATCCCGGCGGCGGCAAGCAGCACCAGCGGGTAGGGCAGCACCTCGTTCAGCACTGCAACCGTGTAGGCGCCGACGCCGAAGAAGGCGACCGTGGCCAGCGAGATGTAGCGCGTCGGTCCCGAGAACATCGCCCAGGAGGTGGCCAGCGTCACGTAGCCCGCGAGGCCCACCAGCATGCCGGTGCCGTAGTCGCCGAAGACCATCGGCAGGGTGGCAAGCGCCGCCAGCGCGAGAACCGCAAGAAGATAGCGCATCGGATCAGCCCCCCGCCTTGCCGAAGAGCCCCGTCGGCCGCCAGAGCAGCACGGCAAGGAACATCGTGTAGGTGGCGGCCATGGTCAGGCCGGGGTCGATGAAGGCGGCAACGAAGGTCTCGGCGAGCCCCAGCAGCAGCCCGGCGATCAGCGCGCCGAGGATGTTGCCGACGCCGCCCATGATCACCACGATCAGCGCCTTCATGGTGAAGACCACGCCGTCCGTGGCCGAGAAGGTCTGGAACATCGAGACCAGCGCGCCTCCGGCGGCGGCCAGCGCCCCGCCAAGGGCAAAGCCCTGACGGCCCAGCTTGCCGACGTCGATGCCGACGAGGTAGGCCGAGTCCGGGGCCAGCGACACTGCGCGCAGCGCGCGGCCCCAGCGGGTGCGGATCAGCATGGCGTAGAGCCCGAAGCCGATGACCAGCGAGACCACGAAGGCGATCAGCCGGTTGGCGGCGATGGTGGTGCCGAGGATGCCGATGCCCTGGTTGAGATAGCTGTAGGAGGTGAAGTCGCTGCCGAAGGTGACCAGCATCAGCCCCTGCACCACGAAGAGCAGGCCGAAGGTGGCGAGGATCGTGTCGACCTCGAGCCGGCCTCCGCCGCCCGAACGCTTGATCAGCGGGCGCATCATGACGGTGTGGATGATCCAGCCGAGCGCGTAGCCCAGCGGCACGACGATGAGCAGCCCCCAGAGCGGGCCGAGGCCCCAGCTGGTGAACATCATGGTCACCGCGAAACAGGCGAGCAGCATGAATTCGCCATAGGCGAGGTTCATGATCCGGGCGATGCCGTACTGCAGCGACAGACCCAGCGCCAGAAGCGCGTAGGTGCCGCCGAGCACGAGCCCGAGAAAGAGTGTAGAGAGAAACATTTAGGGTTCCTGCAGGAGGAAACGGGCGGGGCGGGCACAGGGCCCGCCACCGCGGATTACCATTCGGGTTTCGGGATGACCGGGGCGGCCGCGCCCTCGCGGTCGGCGGGGCTTACGGCAACGAAGTGCTCGCCCTGCCACTGGCCGACCCACCAGAGCTTGCGCAGCTGGTTGTCCTCGAGTTTGACCTCGCCGATCACCGTGTCGAAGCTGCCGGTCGAAAGCTCGCCCGCCAGCGCCTCGTGGTCGAGGCCGACGCGCTTCACCGCCTCTTCGAGCATCTCCAGAGAGGCGTAGGTGATCGCGCTCGCCCAGCTGTCCGGCGGATTGCCGATGACCGAGGTGTGCTTGGCGAAATATTCCTCGATCGCCGGGCTCATCGCGTCGACGCCGCCGATGGACATGACGCCCTCCTGCTTGCCCTCGGTGATCTTGCCGTAGACCGGGAAGGCGCCGCCGACACCGATGTAGAAGACCTTCGGGTTGAAGCCGGCGGTCATCGCCTGCTTGGTCACGCCGAAGCTGCCCGGCGGATAGGAGAAGGCGACGAAGCTGTCGGCGCCCGAGCCCTGCACCTCGTTGAGGATGGCGGCGAAGTCGGAGGTGCCGAGCGGGTAGCTCTCGTCATAGACCAGCTCGAAACCGGCCTCCTCGAAGGCGGGGCGGGCGGCCTTCACGAGGTCGATGCCGAAGCCGTCGGCGACCGAGATCATTGCCACCTTGTCGTTGATCGTGCCGGCCTCCTTGGCGGCGGCCAGCGTCTCGACCAGCGCGGTGGCGTAGTCATGCCCGCCGCCGAGCATCCAGAACGAACGATCCCAGCGCTTGGCGAACTCCGGGGCCATGTCGGTCACCGAGGTCACCGCCAGCTGCGGGTAGCCGAAGCGGTCCATCAGCGGCGCGATGGCGAGGTTGCCGCCGGTGCCCCAGGGCGGCAGGATCAGGTCGACCTTGTCCTGCGTCGCGAGCCGCTCGATGGCGCGCACGAGGTCCTCGGCGCTGGAGCGGTCGTCGTATTCCACCACCTCGATCGGGCGGCGCGACCCGTCGGGCATTTCTAGCCCGCCGGCCTCATTCACTTCCTTCACCCAGAGCTCGTAGTTGGGGATGGTGGTGATGCCCGCGCCGGTGGCGTTGGGGCCGGACTTGGAGACCGCGTAGCCGATGGTGACTGGGTCTTCCTGCGCGGCGAGCGGCGCGCTCAGCGCCAGCGCCGAGACCATAGCAAGCGGCAGGGCGCGCAGCACGGCGCGCCTCGTGTTCTGTGACATGTTGTCCTCCCGTTTGATGCCTTGGCAGCATCGCGTTGCGCCACATGCGTCCCTCTCCCCGAGGCGTCCTGTGGCGGGTGACGGAAAAGGTATCTGAAAAATTCGTTGATAAAATGCACGTATGAGTGGATGAATTGTACATATACGTCCCAAAGCGCGCACATTTCATGAGCATGATGAAAACTTTCCCGCTTCGGCCCTCGGCGCACCACGGCATCACCGCGCATGAAATCCGCAGCCCGCTGGCCGAGACGACCTACGGGCTGCGCACCGAGAACGCCTGTTTGCTGGTGCTGCAATCGGGTCGGGGGCGGGTGCTGAGCGGCGCGCACGACATGGCGCTGGAGGCGCCGCGCTTCGTCTGGCTCGCGCCGGGGCGCGAGGGGGCACTGCGACTGTCGCCGGGCAGCCGTGGCGAGTTGGTGACGCTGACCAAGGGCGCGCTGTCTCGGGTGCTGCCGGGCTCGGCTTTCGGCGACGAGCTGAGCCAGGTGCTTGCCGCCGACCTGTCGGTGCCGCTAGGCGATCAGCGCGAGCGCGTGGTGCGGCGGCTGACCGAGTTGCGCGAGGAGTTGGGCGAGAGCGCGCCGGGGGTGGAGATCATGGCCGGTCACATGCTGTCGATGCTGCTGATCCAACTCTGGCGTGGTGTGAAGGAAGGACGCGCGCGCCCCGACGTGGCGACGGGCGGGCTGGTGCAGGGCTTCGTGCAACTGGCCGGTCTGCACCTGCGCGAGCACTGGGAGGTCGGCGACTACGCGGCCGCTCTGGGCGTGTCGCGCGATCGGCTCTCGGGGGCCGTGCGCCGCGCCACCGGGCGCTCGCCGCAGACCTGGCTGCACGAGGCGCTGCACCGCGAGGCGGCGGAGCTGCTGACCAACTCGGGGCTGCAGGTGGCGCAGGTAGGGTTCCGGCTTGGGTTCTCGGACCCGGCCTATTTCAACCGTTTTTTCAAAAGGATGGAGGGTGTTCCTCCGAGCCGGTTCCGGCGGCGGATGGCCAAGCGCAGTGCGCCGTCGACCTCCTATGCGGCGTGGCCGTGAGGCGCTGGGTTTGATCTGGGAGGGCGCGGGCCGACCAGCCCCGGGCCGCGCCCGACCCTCCCCCCGGGAGGGCGCATTTGCGATGCCCGTTTCAGCGCGCGCCTCGTCCGGGCCGGAGGGATAAAGCGCCTCTCACATACGGCCCACCCAGGTTCGGGCGCGTCCCTCCGCTCTGGAGGAGGGGTCAGGCCCGCCGCCGCCGTCCGCCGCGGCGACCGCCACGGGCCTCGCCGCCGGCGTCCTCGCCCTTGTTCATCGCGATCCAGGCGCTGCCATGCGGGTCCTGGTTCACCAGGAAGTTCGCGGCGCGGATCGCCGTCATCTCTGCGCCGGGACCAGCGGTCATCGACCCCAGCCCGAAGAGCCGCACGAAGTCGGCGTCCTCCATCGGCGGCAGCATCACCCCGGCGGCCTCCAGCTCTGCCTTCTTGGCGGCGATCTTCGTCTGCGTCACGGGCATCGCCACCGGGTTCATGATCGCCGAGGTCATCCCCGCGCCGATCGCCATGGGAAGGAAGGCGGTGTTGATCCCATGGCGGTTGGGCAGGCCGAAGGAGATGTTCGACGCGCCGCAGGTGGTGTTCACCCCCAGCTCTTCGCGCAGCCGTCGCACCAGTGCAAAGACCTGCTGCCCGGCGCTGGCCATGGCGCCCACCGGCATGACCAGCGGGTCGACCACGATGTCCTGCGCGGGAATGCCGAAATCCGCCGCGCGCTCGACGATCTTGCGCGCCACGGCGAAGCGCACGTCGGGGTCCTCGGAAATGCCGGTGTCGTCGTTGGAGATCGCCACCACCGGCACGTTGTATTTCTTAACCAGCGGCAGCACGCGCTCCAGCCGCTCTTCCTCTCCGGTAACCGAGTTCAGGAGCGGGCGGCCCGCGGCGGCCTCGAGCCCGGCCTCCAGCGCACCCGGCACCGAACTGTCGATGCAGAGCGGCACGTCCACGGTGGCCTGCACCAGCTCGATCATCTGCCGCATCAGCGGCGGTTCGGTCAGGTTCGGGTCGGGGTTGGAGTTGTAGACCACGCCGGCGTTCACATCGAGCACCGCGGCCCCCGCCGCCACCTGCGCCAGCGCATCGGCGACGACGGTGGAGAAATCCCCGGCCTCGAGCTCCGCCGCCAGCTTCTTGCGACCGGTGGGATTGATCCGCTCGCCGATCACGCAGAAGGGCTGGTCGAAGCCCATGATCACGGTGCGGCTCTTGGACTCGAGAACGGTGCGGGTCATGGGCTCTCCTCCCTGGGATGTGGTCTTGAGGCTCTGGTCTATTCCAGTCTGTTCAGCAGCGCCGCGAGCGCGGGGTCGGTGTAATCGGTGATCACGGTCTGCGCCCCGGAGGCCTGCAATTGCGCCACGCTGAGGCCCGACGAGCGGATGCCCACCGTGTGTGCGCCCGAGGCGGCTGCCGCGCGCATGCCCGAGGGGCTGTCCTCGAAGGCGATGCAGGCTTCCGGTGCCAGATCGAAGGCCCGCATGGCCGCGAGATAGGGCTCGGGATCGGGCTTGGCGCGGGTGCATTCGTCGCCGATCACCAGAAGTTCGATCCGCTGGCGCAGTCCGATCGCCCCGAGCATGGCCTCGGCGTTGACCCGCGGCGCGTTGGTGACCACCGCGATGCGCCAGCCGCGCGCCTCGGCGTGATCCATCAGCGCCTCTGCGCCGGGCATGGGGGCGTGCCCTTCGACCAGCCGGTCGCGGAAACGCGTCTCCTTGAGGTCCGAGAGCGCGTGGGCGTCTTCGCCGGGAAAGAGCTCTGGAAAGCTGTCGAGGTTGTGGCGGCCGTGGATGTCCGAGAGGTACCCCGCCTCGGTCAGCTCGCGGCCGCGCTCTGCATAGAGGTCCCGGAAGACCTCGAAGTGCAGCGGGTCTGAGTGGAGAAGTGTGCCGTCGAGGTCGAAGAGGAGTGCCTTGATCATGCCGGTCCCTTGCGCGTGTGTTGCCCGACGGACCGCGCCCTCAGACGGCCCGTGCGGCCGGCTGCGCGGCGGCACCGCCATGGCGGGCGGCCCAGTCCGTCGCCGCAGGGATGCCCCCGAGCGGGAAGAGATGCAACTGCGCGATGGGCAGATCGGGCTCGGCGGCGCAGGCGCGGGCGATCTCGGCAACAAACTCGGTGGGCTCGTAGGGCAGCATCAGCTTGCTGACGTCGCGGGCGCGTTTCTGCAACACCTTGAGCGAGGGGCCGACGCCGCAGGTGACGGCAAAGCGGATCAGCGTCTGCAGCTTGGCAGGGCCGGCGACGCCGAGGTGGACGGGCAGGGCAATGCCCTCGGCGCGCAGGCGGCGCGCCCATGCCAGCACCGGCGTGGCGTCGAAGGCGAATTGCGTGACCAATCCCATCTGCGCGTCGCTCCGCTCCGCGAAGGCCTGCTTCCAGCGCAGCGCCTGCATCACCGCGCGGTCAGAGCCGTCGGGGTCGATGTCGCGGCTTCCCTCGGGGTGGCCGGCCACATGCAGCCGGGTGAAGCCGGCGCGGTCGAACAGACCGGTTTCCAGCAACTGCATCGACGAATGGAAGGCGCCGCGCGGTGCGGGAATTCCGCCGGCGAGGATCAGCCCTTCGGTGACACCGGCCTCGCCCTGGTAGCGGGCGATCCAGTCGGCGAGGGTGGCGGCATCGGGGATCGAGCGCGCCGGGAAATGCGGCATGACGCTGTAGCCATCGGCGGCGAGGCGGGCGGCGGTGGCCACCATTTCCTCGATCGGGGTGCCGTCGATATGGGCGATGTAGACGCGGGTGCCTTCGGGCAGAAGGGCGCGGAAGTCGCCGACCTGCGCGGCGGTGCGCGGCATGACCTCGATCGAGTACCCCTCGAGAGCGGACGGGGGCAGGTGCGGCAGGGCCGGGCGCGGGCGGCGGAAGTTCAGCAGCTTCATCGGGGTCCTTTCGCGTGGTCCGGGCGCTCCGCCCAGCCGTCCTGTTCCACCAGCGCGGCAAGCCGCTCCGGTCCGTAGTCCTCGTCGAGCCGGGCGGCCAGCGCCTCGGCGATCTCCTGCGGGGCGCCATCGCGCGGCGCATCCGGGGCGCGGCGCCAGGCGTCGAGATAGGCGTCGCTCTCGCGCGCGCCGCTGCGCATGGCAGCACGGTCGATGGCGGCCTCGAAGCGGGCGGGGAGCACGCGCTTGGCAGCCTTGCGCCCGGTTCCGGCGATCACCTGCGCGGGGATGTCCCGCCAGTAGAGGATGGTGATCTCGGTCATGCCGCCCGGGTCCGCTTTGCCTGTCTTGTCCAGTCTAGACGTGGCCGCGGCCGGCGCGGGGTCGGTTTTCGACGGCATGGCGTCCGTGAGCGACGCCGGCGGGTCAGCCCGGGCGGCGCAGCGTGACGCCCGGCATGTCCGCCAGCCGCTGCAGGTCGGCGCGATACCGGTCCCGCTGCGCCTCCAGCACGGCGTCGGGCAGGTCGATCAGCGGGCGCGGGGCGGCGGCCCCGGCGTGGTCTCGGATGATCGCGGCCACCTCGTCGGGGGAGAGCTTGCGCCCGGCGCCATGCGCCTCGAGCAGGGCAAAGCAGGCGGCATCCCCGGCGCTGGCGTTGACCGGGGCGGCGGACTCGTCCCAGCCCGCCTCGGGCAGTTCAGGGCAGAGCGCGCGCAGGATCGCGCTGCGGCTGGGGCGGTCCTCGTGGGTGAAGAGCACGATCTCATCAGGGTCCAGCGCCCGGCGGAGGTCGGCCACCAGTTCGGGCCAGCCGCGCGTCGCGGGCCAGATCTCGCGGGCATAATGCTCGAAAGGCTGCAGCGCCCGGAACTCCAGCCGCTTGCGGTAGACCGAGATCGCCTGCGCCTCGTAGCTGCGCAGCACCAGCACGACCCGGCGCACCGGCGCGGCGAGATGCTGGCGCAGGAAGTCAAGTCGCGGCCCGGCGGCGGCGTAGGGGGCCTTGGCGATCACCGCGTTGAGCGCGCCGATCAGGTTCTCCTCGGAGATCAGCACGGCGGGGCGGCGGTTCAGCCCGTGGCGGCGGAGGGTGCGGGCAAGCTGCCGGCCATGGCGCTTCATCTCGTCGGTGCCGAAGTGGCGGGGCGGCGGCAGGCGCAGGCGCAGCGTCTCGGTGCCCGCGCCGTCGCGGTTGGAGAAAGCGGGGGTTAGGCCGGCCTCTTCGAGCTGTTCGAGATTGGCTGCAAGGAACTGCTGGAACGCACCGGTGCCGGTCCTGTGCAGACCGAGGTGCAGGTAGAAGCCGGGGGGCAGATCACTCATCAGACGGAACCGGGACTGGGGACATTGGCAGGGCGGGCGAGGCCCGGCGGAGCCTAGTCACGCCGCGCTCAAATTATCAAGCGGCGGGGCTGTCGATGCAGCAGAGTCCCTTGCCTCCCGATGATGCGCCGCGTATCCTGATCGCAACAAGATATACGGAAAGGCGCAGAACATGGCGCCAAGGCGTCCCAGAGGTGCGGGCGCTTTCCCGAAGCCGGTAGAGAGCCCCGCGCCGAACAAACCCGATCCGAATGCGCTCTATGCGGCGCTGGATCTGGGGACCAACAGTTGTCGCATGCTGATTGCCCAGCCGAAGGGCAGCCAGTTCCATGTGGTCGACTCGTTTTCCAAATCCGTCCAGCTGGGCCATGGGCTCGAGCGGAGCGGGCGGCTTTCGCGTGCCTCCATGGCGCGCACGGTCGCCGCGCTGCGCGTCTGCCAGCAGAAGATCCGCCGCCACGAGGTGACGCGGATGCGGCTGGTGGCGACCGAAGCCTGCCGGAGGGCGAAGAACTCCCGCGACTTCATCCGCCAGATCAAGCGCGAGACCGGCCTCGAGATGGAGATCATCCAGCCCGAGGAGGAAGCCCGCCTGGCGGTGATCTCCTGCGCGCCGCTGGTCTCGACGCGCACCGAGCAGCTCTTGGTGGTGGACATCGGCGGCGGCTCGACCGAGCTGGTGTGGATCGACCTCTCGTCGGTGCCGCACCGCGACCGGCCGCGGGCGATCATGCGGCTGCATTCCGGCTTCCACCCGCCCGAGAGCCCGTTTCCGGCGGCCAAGGTGGTCGATTGGATCTCGGTGCCGCTGGGCGTGGCGACGCTGCGCGACCAGTTCAACGACGTGCAGGACGATGCTGCGCGCTACGCGCTGATGAGCTGGTTCTTCGAGGAGAACCTCTCGGAGTTCGCGCCCTACAAGGACGCGCAGAGCCGCGAGGGGTTCCAGATCATCGGCACCTCGGGCACGGTGACCACCGTGGCGGCCTCGCACCTCGGGCTGCGTCGCTACGACCGCACCAAGGTCGACGGGCTGCGCATGTCCTCGGACCAGATCGAGGCGGTGATCGGCAAGTACCTCGAGATGGGCCCGGCGGGACGTCGGCGCGATCCGCGCATCGGCCAGGATCGGCAGGCGCTGATCATGTCCGGTGCGGCGATCCTGCAGGCGCTCTTGCGCATCTGGCCGACCGACCGGCTGTCGGTGGCCGATCGCGGCCTGCGCGAGGGGCTGCTCTACGCGCAGATGTCGGTGGATGGCGTTCTGGAAGACGGGCCGCTATAGGAGCGGTTGAAACTCCGGCAGGGGGCGCTGCCCCCGTCCGCTGATGCGGACTCCCCCGGGATATTTTCATCTAGACGAAGAGCGGGACGATGGCGAAGAAACCTGACGGCAAGAACACATCGGGACGTGGCCAGCGCGACCTCAAGGTCAAGGTGAAGTCGGCGCGTGGCCGCAAGCTCAGCTCGACCCGCTGGCTGCAGCGCCAGCTCAACGACCCTTATGTGAAACGCGCCCAGGCCGAGGGGTATCGCGGCCGCGCGGCCTTCAAGATCCTCGAGCTGGACGAGAAGTTCCGCTTCCTCGTGCCCGGTGCGCGGGTTGTCGACCTGGGCTGTGCCCCCGGCGGTTGGTGCCAGGTAGCGGTGCCTCGGGTCAATGCGCTCGGCGAGCGGGCGGGCAAGGCGGTTGGCACCGTGCTCGGGGTGGACCTGCAGGAGGTGACGCCGATCGCCGGCGCCGAGATCCACCAGCTCGACTTCATGGAGGATGGCGCCGACGACAAGGTCAAGGAATGGCTCGGCGGCAAGGCCGACGTGGTCATGTCCGACATGGCGGCGGCCTCCTCGGGGCACAAGCAGACCGACCACCTGCGGATCATCGCGCTCTGCGAGGCGGCGGCCTATCTCGCCTTCGACGTGCTGGAGGAGGGCGGCACCTTCGTCGCCAAGGTTCTGGCGGGCGGCGCCGAGGGGTCGCTGCAGCAGATTCTCAAACAGCGCTTCGACAAGGTGGCTAACGTGAAGCCGCCGGCGAGCCGATCGGATTCCTCCGAGAAATTCGTCGTGGCCACCGGGTTCCGCGGCTGATCCTTGCCGGGGCGCGGCGGGCCGCTTGCGGGCCGCGCCGCGCTGCGACAGGCTGCGCGCAATGCGATCCCAAAGTGGTTCCGGAGCCTGTCACCATGTCCCTTTTTCGACCTCGACCGCGGCTCACCGTGCTGCTCGGCGCGGCGCTGCTCTCTGCCTGTTCGGCCAAGGCACCGCCCGCGCCCGAAACCCTTCCGCTGCGCAACCCGACCGCGCCTGTCGGCTCGCAGGCCGATGCCGGGCTGGCGCGGTTGCAGGGCGGCTGGATCGTCACCGAGGGTGCCGGCATGACGCCGGGCGCCCGCATCGAGATCAGCGCCGCCGAGATGCGCGTCGCCGGCGTGGCACTGCCGCTGCAGGAGGAAACGCCCGGTCGGCTGCGGGTCGGCGGCGAAAGCCTCTGGGTGCATTGGATCGATGCCGACAACCGGACCGCCGTGATCGGCGCGCCCGGCGGCGGGCGGGTCTGGATCATGGATCGCCGGGGCAATCCGGGCGAGCGACGCGCCGCTGCGCATGAGATCCTCGACTGGTACGGCTACGATCTGTCCCGGCTGCGGGGCGCTTGAGCGCCAGCTTGCGCGGGGCTGCGACATTGTCGGGCGATCGCGACGTCTCGGCGATGCGGGAGTCTGGTTTTCCTCGCAATGCACGGGGCGTTCAGGTGTCATTGATCGCGCAGAAACCGGGGTCTTTCCATGTCCACGGCACTGACCCGAAGCCTTGCACCGCGCACGATCGCCCTGATCGGCGGCGTCGCCGATCTTTCGGCGGTGATCGGCAGGCTGCGTGACAGCGGCTACCCCTGGGAGATTTGGCCGGTCACGCATGAGGCACGGGAGGTCGCGGGCATTGCCGCGGCGCCCGCGATCGCGGAGCTGCCGGAGGCGCCGGATCTGGCCTATGTCGCGCTGCACGGCGCGGCGCTGCACGCCGCCCTGAGGGCGCTGGCCGCACGCGGGGCGGGCGCAGCGGTCTGCCCCGCCGTCGCCGGGCTGAGAGAAATCAGCCCTCCGCCGCTGCTGCCGGTCTTCGCGGGAGGGCTGCTGTCGCCGGCGGGGCGCCTGCCTTTCTGGCCGGGGGTGGCGCCACTGGAGCCGGTGCCGCGCGGTGCGGCGGTGCTGCTGTCGGCGCCGCAGCGCCTCGGAGGGTTCCTGTCGCTGCGCCACGGGCTGCCGCTGTCCTTCGTGCTGCCGGTCGCGGGTTGGAGCGGGGCCGGTGTCGCGGCACTCGCGGCGGAGATGCTGGCCGACGAGCGGGTCACGGCGCTGGCGATACAGGCGGACCGGTTGGCGCCACCGGCGGAAGTTCTCGAGCTTGGGCGGCTGGCGCAGAAGCACGGCAAGGCGCTGGTCTTCTGGATGCCGAACCTCGGCCCGGGGCCCGCCGCTCTGTTGCGGCGGGCGGGGGTGTCGCATGTGACGCGTCCCGCGGCGCTGGTCGAGGCGCTGTGGATCCTGCACCTGATCGGTCTGCCGCCGGCCAATGCCCTGTCGGTCACCGCCTTCGGACCGGGGCTGGCAGAGCGGGCGGGCGGTCTGGCCGCGCGCTACGGGCTGCAGCTCGCGCCGCTCAGCCGGTTGCAGGAGGAGGCGCTGCGACGGGAGGTGCCGCAGGGACGCGTGCCGGACAACCCGCTCGACGCCAGCGGGCTGCTCGAGGATCGCGAGCAGCGGCTTGCACGGGTGCTCGCGGAGATGATGGCAGGCGCCGCGGTGCTGTCGCTGGGGGTGATCCGCAATGCCGGAGACGCCGGCTGGGGACGCGCGCGGCAGGCGGCGGCGGCGGCGCGGGCGCGGGTCGGCATGCCGTTGGCGCTGCTGGCGCCGAACCGCGCGGAGATGTCAGAGGCGCGCTCGCAGGCCCTGCTCGCGGCCGGGGTGATCCCGCTCGCGGGGTTGAAGCCGGCGCTCGAGGCGCTGCGTGCGACCATCGAGATCGGCTCGCAGGCACCCGGCGGCGGCGCGCTGCTGATGCCGGCGGACGCGGCCGCCGAACTGGTGCACCACAGCGGGGCGGAGGCGGGAGAAGCGCTGGGGATCGCGCTGTGCGCGGCGCAGCGGCGGGGTGGGGGGCTTCGGCTGCTGCTGAGTTCGTCGCCTGCTTTCGGCTATCTGGTCGAGCTGATCCGGCCGGCGGCGCCGCGCGTCTCGGCCCTGCTGCCGCTCACGCCCCGGGCCTGTCGGGACATGGCGCGGGAGGCGGGCGGCGCTGGGAGCGAGGCGGCGCTGGTGTCGGTGCTCAAGGCGGTGCAGGATCACGTCGCGGCGTCTGAAGGTGCGGTCGCGGGGCTGGAGATCGTGCTGGAATTGCGCGACAACTTGTCTGCGTGCGCCCGAAGCATCGAGCTTCGCAGCTGGCGCAGTGCCTGAGAGCTGAACACGAGGACCCCCGAATGAGCGATGCAACGACCTTCCTGACCGGGCTTTTCGAAACCGCGGTGGCCGCCGCCGATCCCGAGCAGGCGCTGCGTGCGGCGCTGCCGGACAGGCCCGAGGGGCGCACGGTGGTGATCGGCCTTGGCAAGGGCGCGGCGCAGCTTGCCCGGGCCTTCGAGACGCTCTGGGACGGTCCGTTGGAGGGCGTGGTGGTCACCCGCTACGGCTACGCGGTGCCCTGCGCTCAGCTCCGGGTCATGGAGGCGGCGCACCCGGTGCCCGACGCCGCGGGGCTCGAGGCCAGCGCGGCGCTGTTCGAGGCGGTCTCGGGGCTGACGGAAAAGGATCTCGTGGTCGCGCTGGTCTGCGGCGGCGGCTCGGCGCTGCTGCCGGCCCCGCCCGAGGGGCTGACTCTGGCGGATGAGCAGGCGTTGAACGAGGCGCTGCTGGCCTCCGGCGCGCCGATCGGGGTGATGAATGCCATCCGCAAGCACGCCAGCCGGATCAAGGGCGGGCGGCTGGCGGCGGCCTGCGGCCCGGCGAAGGTGGTCAGCCTCGTCGTCTCGGACGTGCCGGGGGACGATCCGGCGCAGGTGGCCTCCGGGCCGACCGTGCCCGACGCGGTGGACGCCGGCGCGGCGCTGGCCATGGTCGAGGCGTGGAACATCGCCCTGCCGGAGAACATCCTTGCGCATATGCGCAGCGCGGCGGCCGCGGCACCCGCGCCCGATGATCCCTGTTTCGCCCGCAACGAGGTGCATGTGATCGCCTCGGCCCGGCTGTCGCTGGAGGCGGCTGCGGCGAAGGCCGAGGCGGCGGGCATTCCGGCAGTGATCCTGTCGGACGCGATGGAGGGCGAGGCGCGCGACGTTGGCCGGGTGCATGCTGCCATGGCGCGCGAGGTCGTCGCGCGCGGCCGGCCCTTCACGGCGCCGGTGGTGATGCTCTCGGGCGGCGAGACCACGGTGACGCTGCGCGGCAAGGGGGGGCGCGGCGGGCGCAACACCGAGTTCCTGCTGGCCTTCGCCCATGCAATCGACGGAGTCGAGGGTATTCACGCGCTGGCCGCCGACACCGACGGGATCGACGGCACCGAGGACAACGCCGGCGCCTTTGCCGATGGCTCCAGCGCGGCGCGACTGCGAGCGGCGGGCGGCGATGCCATGGCGGCGCTGTCGCGCAACGACGCCTGGGGCGCCTTCGATGCGATCGGCGACCTCTTTGCGCCGGGTCCGACCGGGACCAACGTGAACGACTTCCGCGCGGTGCTCATCAAGGGGGTCTGACAAGGTCCTTCGAAGGACCTTGCAAAAGCCTTCGAAGGCTTTTGTTCCAGCGGGTTGCGGCGTCATGGCAACGTCACCGGCATGTCACGAATCCGTGACGCGCCGGCGTCATCCTGCGAGCGTCGGGACAAGGGGACGTCCCGGCGTGCTGCAACCCGGGGACTCCTGCCATGATGGTCATCGATCCATTCCGTTTCGTGCTGTCCTGCTGCTTCCTGCCGGCGCCGAACGGGCTGCTGGCCCAGCTCTTCCGCCGCAGCGACCGCTGACGCCCTCCGGGCCGGGCCCGGGACAGTCGCAGCTGGATGCCGCGCTTTTTGCCTTCACACGGGCGAATTGGCACAAATCCGCGCAATCGCGCGAACCAAACCGCTTGCGAAGCCCTTCGGAAGGTGGAGAATTGTCCGGACCTGCCCGGACCGTGCCGCAAGGCCTCCGGGTGGCCCGGTCCACGGAAGGAGAGCGGCGATGATCCCCGTGCTCGATTTCGAAGATCTCGACGACGACCCCGAGGGCTTTGCCTTTGCGCTGGGACAGGCCTGCCGTGAAGACGGGTTCTTCATGCTGACCAATCATCCGGTGCCCGAGTCGCTCATGGCCCGGGTATTCGCCGCCTCGACCGCCTTCTTCGCTCTGCCGGAGGCGGCAAAGGCGCCGCTGGCGATCTCGGGCAATGCGCGGAACCGGGGCTGGGCGCACGTCGGATCCGAACAGCAGGACGGCGCCGATCACCCGGACCACAAGGAAGCCTTCAACATCGGTCTCGAGCTTGCGGCCAATGATCCCCGCGTGGTGGCGGGCGAGCCGTTCCGCGGCCCGAATCTCTGGCCCGATGTGCCGGATTTTCGCGAGGCGATGCAGACCTATTACGCCGAGATGCTCGCCCTCGGGGTGAAGCTCCACGAGGCGGTGGCGACGGACCTCGGGGTGCCGCCGGATTTCTTCGCGCCGCATTTCACCGAGCCGATGGCGACGCTGCGGCTGCTGCGCTACCCGCCGGGCACCGGCGCGGCGGACGAGCGTGGGGCCTCGGCGCACACCGATTACGGCGCGCTGACGCTGCTGGCGACCGATGGCGAGCCGGGGCTGCAGGTGCGCCCGCGCGGCGGCCACTGGATGGACGTGCCGCAACTGCCGGGAGCGCTGATCGTCAATATCGGCGATTGCCTGATGCGCTGGACCAACGACATCTACGTCTCGACCACCCACCGCGTGCTGCCGCCGGCGCGCACGCGGCATTCCGTGGCCTTCTTCCTCGACCCGAATCCCGAGAGCGTGATCGCTGCCCTGCCGGGCACCGGGATCCCGGTCTATCCGCCCGTGCGGGCGGTGGACTACCTGCGGTCGCGGCTCGAGAGCACGGTGCCCGACGCGGCAGCGGACGAGGCGGGGACGCAGCAGGTCGCGACAGATCAGGCGGCGGGCATCGCCTCCTGAGCTTGGTTCGGCTGATCCTTGGGATCAGTCCTCGAGCGGACGCTCATGCAGCAGGAAGCCGATGCCGCAGGCCAGCGCAGCGCCGGCCGAGGCGATGAAGAACACCGGATGCAGCGCGGCGCTGAAGCCGTCGATGATCGCCTGCTGCTGCTCGGCGGGCAGGGCGTGGACCATCTCGGCGCTCATGCTGCGGATGCCGCCGCCCATGCCCTCGGGCAGGTGCCCCTCGAGGTTGCGCGCGAGCCCCATGCCGAAGATCGCGCCGAAGCCGGCGGTCCCGATGGAGCCGCCGATCAACCGGAACATGTTGGCGCTGGCGGTGCCGACGCCGATCATGCTGCGCGGCACCGAGTTCTGGATCGCCGTCACGCCGACGCTGAACACCGGGCCGAGGCCGAGCCCGACTCCCACCATGTTGAGCGCCAGCAGCCACAGCGGCGTGTCGCCGGACAGCCGGGTGAGCGCCAGCATCGACAGGCAGAGCAACGCGGTCGAGAGGATCGGCATGATCTTGTAGGTGCCGCGCTTCGACATGATCCGCCCGGCGCCGATCGAGCCGCCCAGCAGCCCGCCCATCATCGGCACGAGGAACAGGCCGGACTGCGTCGGGGAGACGCCCTTGGCGACCTGCAGGAACAGCGGCAGGAAGGTGATCGTGCCGAACATCGCCATGCCGATCAGAAAGCCCATGGAGTTGACCGTCAGGAAGGCGTTGTTGCGGAACAGCGAGAGCGGCAGGATCGGCTCGGGCGCGCGGCGCTCGACCAGCACGAAGCCGACCAGCGCGGCGAGGCCGAGCGCCGCCAGTGCCAGCACGCCGGGGTGGCTCCAGGGCAGCACCGTGCCGCCCATGTTGGAGATCAGCACCGCCGAGGCGAGGATGGTCGCCAGCAGCACCGCGCCGGCGTAATCCACCGACTTGCGGCTGCGGTCGCTGCGTGAGGGCAGGGCCATGCCCAGCACCACGAAGGCCAGCGCGCCGACGGGGAAGTTGACGAAGAAGATCCAGTGCCAGGACCAGTGCTGCACGATAAAGCCGCCTAGCAGCGGGCCGACCACGGTCGACACGCCGAAGGCCGCGCCCATCAGGCCCTGCGCCTGACCGCGCTGGCGGGCGGGCAGCAGATCGCCGACCACTGCCATCGAGGTGACGATCAGCGCGCCCGCGCCAGCACCCTGGATCAGCCGCCCGGCGATGATCATCCCCATGCTCCAGGCAAAGCCGCAGAGAATCGCGCCGGCAAGGAAGACGCCGATGGCGCTCTGCAGCACCGCCTTGCGACCATAGAGATCCGAAAGCTTTCCGGCGATGGGCGCGCCGATGGTCGAGGCCATCAGGTAGGCGGTGATCACCCAGGTGATATGCTCCATTCCGCCAAGATCGGCGACCATGATCGGCATGGCGGTCGACACGATGGTCTGCCCCAGCGAGGCGAAAAGCAGCGTCGCCGAGACCGCGATCAGCGCAAGCCGTACCACTGCCGGATCGTGCTCGCCCGGTGCGGCCGGGGCTGCGGGGATCGGGGCGGACAGGTCGACGGGATCGGCGCGGTCACTCATGCGCAGGGCTCCTTGGATGCTGGCAGGCGCGGCGGCACCGCGACGCAGATGCGGCGCGAACGCCGGGTCAGGGGCGAGTCGCGGGGCAACTTGCAGAAATAGATTGCTAGGGGCATATATGTGCTGAAGGCATATACATGTCAACGGCACGTAATTTGGAGCGCGGCACCATGCCGGACAAGGACGCGAGAATCCGGGATCACCTGCGGCGGGCGGGGATCGACGATGCCTCGGCGCAGGCGGCGATCGAGATCGACGTGGCGCTGCAGAAGTGGCGGCGTCGGGTGATGAAGCGCGAGCTGGGCCAGCGGGCGCTGGCGGACCTCGGCCTGTCGATCGATCTTGCGCAACTCGACGTGCTGCTGGCCGTGCGCGCGCCCGAAGGCGAGTTCGACGATGCCGGTCCCTGCGGCGAGGATGCCGAGACGATGGTCTCCACCGTGGCGGCGCGGCTGCGCATCGACCCGTCTCGGGCGAGCCGGATCGCGTCGGAGCTGATCCGCATGGGGCTCATCCGACGCGCTGTGAGCCAGCAGGACGCCCGCCGCACGGTGCTCGAACTGACACCCGCCGGGGGCGAGATCGTCTCGGCGGTGCGCGCTTACAAGTTCCTCGTGCTGGGCAGCTTCCTCAAGGATTGGAGCGCCGAGGAGATCGCGCTCTTCCTGCCGCTGCTCGACCGGTTCAGCGCCTGGTCCGACCGCGCCGGGCAGCACAGCCCCGAAGTGGCCGAGCGCATCTCCGACCTGCGCGCGGCGCTTGCCTCTTTGCCGATGGACGGTGCCGACTGAGGTCCCGACTGGGCCATCCGGCCCCAACGCAAAGCATTTCAAAACTGCGGAGATTGCGGGCTTTGGCAGATCCGGCTCGGCGGGATCCTGCCAAGCGCGGTGCCGGGCGGAGGTGTCATAGCACCGTCACCCACCTGTCATGCGTCAGCGACGTTGACCGTTTCGCCGAGGTTTGACCTCATTGAATCATGCGTCGGGCCCGCGTGTTCCTGTCTTCTGCGGAGCCCCGCCGGGCGCCATTGCACAGCGCTGACCGGAGACCCGAATGAGCCTGCCCGCCGTGATCGACTACTTCTTTGCGCCAATGTCGGGCTATGCCTATCTCGGCCATCAGGAGCTCATGGGGTTGGCGCGGCGGAGCGGGGCGAAGGTGCGCTTCCTTCCGATGGAGGTGGCGCGCGTCTACGAGGCGGCGGGAGTCACGCCGCCCTACGATCACACCGACCCGCGTCAGAGCTACCGGATCGAGGATCAGGCCCGCTGGGCGGCGATCCGCGGCCTGCGGATGGCGGCGATGCCGCCGAGCTGGCCGACCGATCCGCGTCTGGCCTGCCGCTGCATCCTCGCCGCCGGGCGGCTGGGGCTGGATCAGGACGCGGTGAGCTTTGCCTGCCTACGCGGCGTCTGGGCCGAGCACCGCAACCTCGCCGATCCGGGCGATCTGCAGGAGGCTTTCGAATCCATCGACCTGCCCGCGGCGCGCATCCTCGCGGTGGCGCAGAGCGAAGACATGCGCGACGAGGCCGATGCGGTCACCGAGGAGGCCATTGGTCTGGGTATCTTCGGCTCGCCCACCTACGTGCTGCGCGGCAAGCGCTACTACGGGCAAGATCAGTTCGACTTCCTGCGCGAGGCGCTGCAACGCGCCGCCGCCTGAGAGGCTAAGACTGAGGGTCCAAACCTGGCCGAGACCTAGCGCGCCTCCTCCGGAAGCTCTCCGCTCTCGTAGCTCAGCATCTGCCCGCCAAGATCGCGGAAGGCGCGCTGCCGGCAGGTGAGCACGAGGATCTGCAGATCCCCCGCCTGCCGGTGCAGCGCGTCGAACATGCGCTCGATGCGGGCGTCGTCGGTATAGACCAGCGCGTCGTCGAGGATCACCGGCGCATGCCGCCCGCCACGCGCCAGCAGCCGGGCAAAGGCCAGCCGGACCAGCAGCGCGATCTGCTCGCGGGTGCCGCCCGAGAGCACGTCCATCGGCTCTTCCTGGCCATTGCGGGAAAGCGCGCGCGGCAGGGCGCTGTCCTCGTCGAAGACCAGCTCGGCCTCGGGCCAGAGCAGCCGCAGGAGCGGCGCCAGCTCGCGGGTGACCGGCTCGAAGTAGTGTTCTCGTGCCTCCGAACGGGCGGTCTCCAGTGTGTCCTTCAGCAGCGCCAGCGTGTCGCGTTCGAAGCCGTAGCGCTCGGCGCGCTCGCGGGCCTTGGCCAGCGCCTCCTCGGTGGCGGCGAGTTCCTCCTCCACGCCTTCGCCGGCGCGCAGGCTGATCTCGGTGTCGAGCGCGGCCTTGCGCTCCGACAGCTCGCGCTGGCGTTTCGCGGATTGTTCCAGCACGTCCTGCGCACGGGTCAGCGTGGCCTCGGCACTGGCGAGATCGGGCGCTTCGCCCTGCAGCTCCGCCAGAGCTTCGCGGGCGGCGGCGAGGGCGGTCTCAGCCTCGGCACGTGCCTCGGTGAGCGCCGCGGCGGTCGTGTCCGGATCCTCCGGAAGGGTCTCGCGCAACTCGGCGAGGCGCGTCCCGGCGGCTTCTCGTGTGGTGAGGGCGCGAATCTCGGCCAGCCGCGCCTGTTCGTCGCGACTGCGGGCGGTCTCGAAGGCGGTCTCGGCCGCGGCCAGCGCGTCCTCGGCCTTGCGCAGCGCGTCGGCGGCGACGCCGGGGTCGGGCGCCTGGGCGATCTCGCGCGGGGCGGGCAGGGCAGCGAGGGCGTTCTCCAGCGCGCGCAGCCCCTCGGGCGCCACGCCGCGCAGGGCGGCGCGGGTTTCCTGCAGCTCGGCCGCGGCCTTGCGGCGGGCGCGGGCGGCCTCGCGCGCGGCTTCGGGACTGTCGCAGCCGGTGGCGGCGAGCGCGACGCCGAAGGCCGCGCGGGCGGCGTCCAGCGCGCCGGTCTGCGCGGCGGCGCCGGGGTCGAGCGACAGGCGGCCGATGCCGGGCAGGTCCAGCGTCGCGGGGCCGTTCAGTGGACGCTCGGTGGCGTCCCGCAGGGGGGCGCCGTCGAGCAGAAGTTCGGTGGCACCGGGCGCGTAGTCGAGTCGCAGTTTCGGGGCGGTGCGGGCGTGCAGTTCCTCCTGCACGCGCAGCTCGCCTGAGGCGCGGTCGAGGGCCTCCATCGCCGTCTCGTCCGGGCCACGCTGAGCGGCGGTGTTTGCCAGCTGCTCCGCCTTCGCGAGCGCCTGCGCCTCGGTCAGCCGCTTTTCCAGCGCCGCGCGGTCGGCTTTCACCCGTGCCTGTTGCGCGGCCTCCTGCGCGGCGGCCTGATCCTTCTGCGCGGCGCGCTGCGTTGCGCGGGCGGCCTCGCGGGAGGTGGTGGCCGCGGCCAGTTTCGCCTTGGCGCCCGCGGCGGTCTCGCTGGCCTGAGCCTCGGCCTCGCGCAACGCGGCAAGCCGGGTCTCGGCTTCGGCGACGGCGGCGCGGGCCCGGCTCAGGGCCTCGGCCTTCTCGGTGGCAGAATCGCGGCGCGCCTCAAGCGCGGCGACCTGCTCGGCGGCGCGGCGCTGCCGCTCGGCAAAGGCGCGGGCGGTCTCGGCGGCGGAGCGGGCCTCGGTCAGCCGCGATTCGCGGGCGGCCTGCGCCTCGGGGTCCTGCAATTCGGATAGCTCGCTGCGCACACGGCGGCGGTCGGCAATCGCCTGCTCCAGCGCCTGCGCGGTGGTGGTCAGCGTCTCGCGCCGGGCCGCCAGTTCGGCGACCTCGTCTTCGGCGGCCTTCAGCGGCCCGCCGGCCTTGGGCTTGCCGGAGGCGGTGACCAGCTCGGCGAGCGCCGCCTCGGTCTGCGCCAGCGCGCGGTCCATGCGGCGACCACCGGTCAGCGCCTCGACCTCGCCCGCGACGGAGGACAGCAGGTCGCGCCGGGCGCGGTGGGCGTGGTCCTGCTCGCGCTTCTCGCCCTGATCGAGCGCCACCAGCCCCTGCCGCACCCACAGGAGGCCGGCGGGGCCGCCTTCCTCGGGCGACTGGCTGAGGGCGGAGATCCATTCCTCGGCGGCCTCGCCCTTGGCGACGAGCCGGGTGCCCTCGTACACCTCTGCCATGGGGCGCGAGAGCCAGCGCTTGGTGAGCCGGTAGCGATGCCCGGCGTCCTCGATCTCGGCCGAAACCATGGGCGCGCCGCCGGCATGGGGGCGCAGCGCGGCAATCTCCTTGGCGCGGCTGCGATGGGGGATGAAGAACAGCGCCTGCAGCGCGTCGAAGAGCGTCGACTTGCCGTCCTCGTTGGGGGCCGAGAGCACGTTGAGCCCGGGGCCGAAGCCCTGCACCGTCACCGGGCGGGCAAAGCGGCGGACATCCGAGAGGGTGACCGAAAGCAGCTTCATGCGTCGCCCTCCTGCAGCAGCCCGTAGAGCCGGTTGAGCGCGGCGGAGGCCACGGCGCGCTCGCGCGCGGCAGCGTCACCGTCATCGGCCGCCTCGGCCAGCCGCTCTGCGGCGATGCGCAGCGCGCCGGCGCGGTCGATGGCGTCGAGGTCCGACAGCTCGTGCTCGGTGCCGAGCGCCGAGGTGTCGAGCTCGAAATAGCCGAAATCGGGACCGACCTCCTGCGCGGCGGCCTCCAGCGCGGCACGACCTGCGAGGGTCGTGCGGCCTTCGGCGCGCAGGCGCAGCAAATGGTCGCGACGCGCGGCGCGGTCCTCGGGCAGGGCGTCGTGCAGGGTCTGTGCCGCATCCTGTCCGGGCAGCAGCGGCAGGGCGACGTCCTGCCAGTGGTAGAGCCCGGTCTCGATGCTCTCGATCCGCGGCATGTCACCGGGGCCAGGCAGGGTGACCGCAAGACAAGCGCCGCGCCCCGTGTGGCGGAAGCCGTCGCGTTCCGGCGTGCCGGAGTAGCGGGTGCGGGGTCCGAGCGCCATCTGCCCGTGCCAGTCGCCGAGCGCCAGGTAGTCGAGCCGCGCAGTTTCGGCACGGTCCGGCGGAATCACCTCGGAGGCGCGGGCGTCCTCCTCGTCGAAACTGCGCACGGCACCATGGGCGAGACCGATGCGCAGCGCGCCTTCGGGGGTCTCTGCGGTGGGCATCCAGGCCGTGAGATCGTAGCCGGGAAACTTGCGCGGCAGCGGCGCGGGCAGCAGCCAGGCGCCGGGGGCCATCTCGACCGGCTCGGGGGTGTCCAGCAGGCGCAGGTTGCCGGGGGCGCGGGCCGCGACCTCGGTCCAGAGCGCCTCGGCCCCGAGGCTGTCATGGTTGCCCGGCAGCACCCACCACGTCAGGTCCTGTTCGGCCCCGAAGGCATTCAGCGCCTGCACCAGCACGCGCGGGCTGGGGGTGGGGGTGTCGAAGAGATCGCCGGCAATCAGCACATGCGCCGCGGCGGCCTCGCGGGCGGCGGCGGCCAGCCGGGCGATCGCGCCATGGCGGGCCTCGGCGAGATGCGGACGGATCTCTTCGGGCATGGCGGCGAAGCGCCGGCCCAGGTGGAGGTCGGAGGCGTGGATGAAGCGGAAGTCTGCCATTGTGTCCCCTTTGCGCAAGTGATTGCGCATCTCATCGGCGAACGCAACGCGAACAGGGCGGAATTTCGCGGGTTCCTGTTGAGCTTGTGAAGTCCGACGAAATTTGTCGGATTGACAAATCCGATCTATTTGCTCAGTTTTGTCGGCAAGCAAGCCACCTCGTGCCGATTTCGATCCGGTGCCCGGGGGAGCCGACAGTCGAAGGCACTGGAAGAGAGGGGGCCGTCGTGAAGCACGAGATCGGGTATTCGACCGCGGCCGAGGCCTGCGGAACGCGGGCCGACCTTCTTTCCATGGTCTTCGGTGCCTTCTGGCCGGCGGAGGGGGCGCTCGAGGCGCTTCTCGACCGCGTGGAAAATTCGCGCGACGTGCCGCAGGCGCGTTCCGCACGAGGAGTGAGACAATGATGATTGACCGGTTCCAAGCCGACGCCGCGCAAGCCGCAATTCCGCGCCACGATGCGCGCCTGCTGACCGACAGCGGCAACCTTGCCGAGATCGAACTCGACGGGCAGGTCTACACGCTCCGCATTACCAAGGCGGGCAAGCTGATCCTGACCAAGTAAGACGTCGCCGCCAGCCTCAACACCAATAATAAAGCCACGAGGGGACAAACCTAGATGAAATTCCTGACCACTTCCGCGCTCGCGCTCTGCATTGCCGCCCCGGCGCTCGCCGGCACCGACAAGGCCGCCGTCGTCGAGACCTACGCCAACATCGCGCAGGCCGGCTACGAAGACAGCCTGAGCACCGCCAAGGCGCTGAAGGATGCCGTTGCCGCGCTGATCGCCGCGCCGTCCGAAGACACGCTGGCCGGGGCCCGCGAGGCTTGGCTCGCTGCGCGCAACCCCTACCAGCAGACCGAGGTTTTCCGCTTCGGCAACCCGATCGTCGACGAGTGGGAAGGTAAGGTGAACGCCTGGCCGCTGGACGAGGGGCTGATCGACTACGTGGACGAAAGCTACGGCGGCGCCTCGGACGAGAACCCCTTCGCGGCCTCCAACGTGATCGCCAACCCGACGCTGGAGCTGGCGGGTCAGGAAGTGGACGCCACGCTGATCACCCCCGAGCTGATCGCCGACACGCTGAACGAGGCCGACGGCATCGAGACCAACGTGGCGCGCGGCTACCATGCCATCGAGTTCCTGCTCTGGGGCCAGGACCTCAACGGCACCGAGCCGGGTGCGGGCGAGCGTCCCTATACCGATTACGTGGTCGGCGATGAGTGCACCGGCGGCAATTGCGACCGCCGCGCGGCCTATCTGACCTCCGTCACGCAGCTGCTGGTCTCGGATCTCGAGGAAATGGCCGCGAACTGGGCCGAGGACGGTGCGGCACGCGAAGAGGTCAGCGCCAATGCCGACGCCGGCATCGTCGCCATGCTGACCGGCATGGGCTCGCTCTCCTACGGCGAGCAGGCCGGCGAGCGCATGCGTCTCGGGCTGATGTTGAACGACCCCGAGGAAGAGCATGACTGCTTCTCGGACAACACCCACAACTCGCACTTCTACGACGGCAAGGGCATCCAGAACGTCTATCTCGGCAGCTACACCCGCGTGGACGGCAGCACCGTCGAGGGGCCGTCGCTGAGCGATCTGGTGTCGGAAACCTCGCCCGAGCTTGACGCCGAGATGAAGGGCAAGCTCGACGCGACGATGACCGCGCTCGGCGCGATCAAGACCGCCGCCGAGGAAGAGGGCTTCGCCTACGACCAGATGCTCGAGGCGGGCAACGAGAAGGGCGAGGCGCTGATCATGGGCGGCGTGAACGGTCTCATCGACCAGACCCGCACCATCGAGCGCATCGTCACCACCCTCGAGCTCGACAACCTCGAGTTCGAAGGCTCCGACAGCCTCGACAACCCGAACGCCGTCTTCCAGTAAGAGGGACCGACAAGATGATCGTCTGCCATTGCATGGGTATCTCGGATCGCGACATTCACGCCGCGATCGACTGGATGCGGCAAGCTGACCCGCAGACGATCATCACGCCCGGAAAAATATACCACGCCTTGGGTAAAGCCGCCGATTGCGGAGGTTGCATGCCGCTGTTCTTGCAAACCATGCGACGTAACGACAATCTGGAGGTACCCATGCACCTGCGCAACCTGCGCGGTCGCAGAACAACACAGGAAGGCGGACATGAAGGGCGACGCGAAAGTCATCGAGTACCTCAACAAGGCACTTCGTTCTGAACTCACTGCGGTCAGCCAGTACTGGCTGCATTACCGTCTGCAGGAAGACTGGGGCCTTGGTCACATGGCCAAGAAAAGCCGCGAGGAAAGCATCGAGGAGATGCATCACGCGGACAAGCTGATCACCCGGATCATCTTTCTCGGCGGTCATCCCAACCTGCAGAAGCTCGACCCGCTGCGCATCGGCGAGGGCCCGAAGGAAACGCTCGAGGCCGACCTCGCCGCCGAACTCGAGGCGCGCGCGCTCTACAAGGAAGCCCGGGAGCATTGCGAATCCGTGGGCGACTATGTGAGCAAGAACCTGTTCGAGGAGTTGATGGCCGACGAAGAGGGCCATATCGACTTCCTCGAGACGCAATTGGAACTCTACGAGCGGGTCGGTGCCGAACGCTATGCGGTCATCAATGCCATGCCGATGGATGAAGCCGAGTAGACTCGCGCTTTGCGCCGCCCTCCTGGGCGGCGCTTCCCTTGCGGCCGAGGGCTCCCCGGAGAAGGGGACAGGGCCCGGGCTGCACGACCAGCACCTCAATGTCATTCCCCGCACCGAGGACGAGGCCGCGCGCATCGCCGCCGTGACCGCCTGGACGCAGGATTTTTCGGCTCCCGAACAGTTCGAGGAGCTGTCCGCCGGAGCCGCCACGGTGCGGCCGCGCCGCAATGCAGATGCCTTCTCCCAGCCGTCGGGCAACATGGAGTTCGACCGCGAGCTCGACTTCAAGGTGGGCAACGGGCTGTTCCGCAAGCTCTGGGTTTCCTCGCCCTCGTCAACGCGCGCCTCGGACGGGCTCGGTCCGCTCTATAATGCGCGCGGCTGCCAGAACTGCCACCTCAAGGACGGGCGCGGGCATCCGCCCGAGGGGCCGAACGACGGGGCGGTGTCGATCTTCCTGCGGGTCTCCGTGCCCGCCGATCCGGGCGCGCTCGTGCCGCCGATCACCGATTGGATCGCCACCGCGCCGGACCCGGTCTACGGCCAACAGATTCAGGATTTCGCCACGGTCGGGCAGGGCGGCGAGGCCCGTTTCGAGGTCAGCTACGAGGAGATCGAAATGCCGCTCTCCGGAGGCGAAAGCGCCTCGCTGCGCGTCCCGACCTATGCGGCCGCCGATCTCGCCTATGGTCCGCTGGCCGAGGGTGCCATGCTCAGCCCGCGCGTCGCACCGCAGATGATCGGCCTCGGGCTGCTCGAGGCGATCCCCGTGCGTGACATCCTCGCCCATGCCGATCCGGACGACGCGAATGGCGACGGCATCTCGGGCCGCGCCGCCGTGGCCTGGTCGCTGGAGCATGACGCGGCGATGCTCGGCCGGTTCGGCCACAAGGCGGGCATGGCGACGATCCGCGAGCAGTCCTCGGCGGCCTTTGCCAGCGATATCGGCATATCGACTCCGCTGCACCCGGATGTCTGGGGCGACTGCACCGTCGCGCAGGTGGCCTGCCGCGAAGCGCCCGGCGGCGACGATCCGGAGCGCGGCGGCTTCGAGGCGGACATGGCGGCGCTCGAGCTTGTCACTTTCTACAGCCGCAACCTCGGCGTTCCGGCGCGGCGCGACGTGGACGATCCGCAGGTGCTGCAGGGCAAGCGCGTCTTCTACGAGACCGGCTGCCCCGCCTGCCACACCCCGAAATTCGTCACCCACCGGCTGGATGCCCAGCCGGAACAGAGCTTCCAGCTGATCTGGCCCTATACTGACATGCTGCTGCATGACATGGGCGAGGGATTGGCGGACCACCGCCCCGAGGGACGCGCCACCGGGCGCGAATGGCGCACCGCGCCGCTCTGGGGCATCGGCCTCACCCAGCGGGTGAGCGGCCACACCACCTTCTTGCACGACGGACGGGCCCGCAGCCTGCTGGAGGCGATCCTCTGGCATGGCGGCGAGGCCGAAACGCAGCGCGACAGGGTGGTTTCGATGGTGCCGGCGGACCGCGCGGCGCTGATCCGGTATCTGGAGAGTTTGTGAATGAAGAAAAGCCTCACCTTTTGCGCCGCGCTGCTTTGCGCGCCCCTCGCTGCCCCGCTGCAGGCCGGCGTGCCCGAGGCGCTCAGCGCGCACATCCTGCCCGGCTTTGCGGGCTTCGCGCAGGCCGCCGAGACGCTTGCGGGCGCGGCGCAGGCCGATTGTACCGCCGGCTCGCTGCAGGACGCCTGGATGCACGCCTTCGACCAGTGGAACGCGGTGGCGGACATCCACATCGGTCCCTCGGAGACCGGCGCGCTGCCCGTGGCCTTCTGGCCCGACAGCCGCGGGTTCACCCCCAAGACGCTCCAGCGGATGATCTCGGGCGAGGAGGAGATCGGCCTCGATCCGGTGGCCTATGGCGACGTCTCGATCGCCGCGCGCGGTCTCTATCCACTTGAATTCATGCTCTATGACCCGGAGTTCGCGGGCTACGAGAAGGGCAGCTATTCCTGCACGCTGGTGCAGACCATGACCCGCGACCTGGCACGGCAGGCAGCAGCGTTGGATGCCGGCTGGGAGGGGCAGTTCGCCAATGTGCTGCGCACCGCCGGCCAGGAGGGCAACGCCACTTACATGGGCGAAGACGAGGCGGTGCGGGCGCTTTACACGCAGATCCTCACGGGTCTCGAGTTCACCGCCGACACCCGCCTTGGTCGCCCGCTCGGCACTTTCGAGCGCCCGCGCCCGACCCGCGCCGAGGCCTGGCGTTCGGGCCGCAGCCTGCGCAACGTTCTGCTCGATTCCAAGGGCGCCTACGACATGGCCGCGGCACTGGCCGACTGGGAGCTGCCCAAGAGCAAGGAGGCGCTGGACCGGCTCTTCGAGCTGGCCGAGCGCGTCGAGGACCCGAGCTTTCAGACCGTCGACGATCCTTCCGAGCGGCTGCACGTCGAGATCCTGCAACAGCAGGTGCGCGCGCTGAGCGACGCGCTGGAGCTGGAGATCGGTCTGCGGCTCGGCATCCAGCCGGGCTTCAACTCGGGCGATGGCGACTGAGGAAAGAGATCATGACCACCAGACGCACCTTCCTGGCCAGCCTGCTGGCCGCCTCTGCCGCGCCCGCGACCGGCTGGGCCGCGGTCGGCGATCCCAGCTACCTCGCCGCTGCAAAGAAAGCCGACGGCAGCTTCGTGCTCGTCGGCCTGCGCGAGGGCGGCGAGGAGGCGTTCCGCGTTCCGCTGCCGGCGCGCGGCCACGCCGCCTGTGCCCATCCCACCCGCGCCGAGGCCGTGGGCTTTGCCCGCCGCCCCGGCACCTACGCGCTGGTCATCGACTGCATCTCCGGCGAGGTGCTGCACGAGTTGAGCGCCCCCGAGGGCCACAGCTTCAACGGCCACGGCGCCTTTTCCGCCGATGGCACGGTGCTCTTCACCTCCGAGCAGGTGGCAGAGGGCAGCGCGGGGCGCGTTGGCATCTGGGATGTGGAGGCAGGGTATGCGCGCGTGTCGGATTTCCCGACGCATGGACTCGGCCCGCACGAGCTGCGGCTGATGCCGGACGGGCAGAGCCTCGTCATCGCCAACGGTGGCATCCAGACCGATGCCTTCGACCGCAACCAGCTCAACATCGACACCATGCAGCCGAACCTTTCCTACGTCGGCTTCGACGGCACGCTGCTGGAGAAAATCGAGCTTGAGCCGGATCTGCACCAGAATTCGATCCGCCATCTCGCGCTGCGGCCCGACGGCTTGGTTGGCTTTTGTATGCAGTGGCAGGGCGAGGAGGGCGCTGCGACCCCGCTGCTGGGCCTGCATCGCCGCGGCGAGGCTCCGGTGCTCTGCGAGGCACCGCTCGGCGACGAGCTGGTAATGAAGGGCTACGCGGGCAGCGTCGCCTTTGCCGGCGAGGGGCGCGAGATCGCCATCACCTCGCCGCGCGGCGGGCGCATGCACCGCTTCTCGGACACGGGAGAGTTTCTCGGGGCGGTATCCCGGACGGATGTCTGTGGACTGGCCAGCCACGAGGGCGGCTACATGGCCAGCGACGGGCTCGGCGGGCTGATCCTGGTGAACGGCGAAACCCCCAAGCCGCTGCGCCGGGCTGAGCTGGCCTGGGACAACCACCTGATACGCATCGCGGGGTAGGTCCGAGCCCGGCGGCTTTGCCTCGCTTCCGGGCGATAGCGCGCATCGCATACGAAAAAAGCGGGCCCGCTTGGGCCCGCTTTGTGCATCAGGTCAGCGCAAGCCTCAGGCTGCTGCTTCGGCCTTCGCGTTGGCGAGGTACTCGAGCAGGTTCTCCGGGCTCGACACGCCGTAGGGGTCTTCGCCGTGGTTGTCGCACAGGCCCGGCTCCTCGAACCATGCCTCGACCACGCCGTCGTTGATGATCGCCGCGTAGCGCCAGGAGCGCATGCCGAAGCCGAGGTTGTCCTTGTTCACCAGCATGCCGATGCGGCGGGTGAACTCGCCCGAGCCGTCGGGGATGACCGAGACGTTCTCGAGGTTCTGCGATTTGGCCCACTGGTTCATCACGAAGCTGTCGTTGACCGACATGCAGTAGATCGCGTCGATGCCGTTTTCGCGGAAGGTCTCGGCGTTCTTCTCGAAGCCCGGCAGCTGGTAGGTCGAGCAGGTCGGGGTGAAGGCGCCGGGCAGCGAGAAGAGGATCACGCGCTTGCCCTTGAAGTAATCCGCCGTGGTCATGTCCTGCCAACGGAAGGGGTTCGGGCCTTCGATCGACTCGTCGCGGACGCGGGTACGGAAGGTGACATTGGGAAGCGCGACGCCGGTTCTCATTCTGATGTCCTTTCGAGACTTTGCAATTTCGGTCTCCTCCCCTGACGCGGGGATAGGAGCGCGGCGCGGCGGGCGCAAGCAGAAGAGCGACGCAACGGCAGGCGGCCGGCGATTTGTGACCCGGGCTGCTCGGGAATTGCGCTTTGCGCGCGATGGGCGTAGGGGGAAACCCGACACCTTCCGTCCCGGCGGAGGCCGATCCGGGGGCAGGGCTGGAACCTCGCCCGGAAGAGGACTATCCTCCGGGGCAACCTGACCCACATCGCGGGGGAAACGCTTTGCGAGACCTGAAGATCCCGGCGCAGCGCCATCCGGAGAAGGCGCATCGTCCCGACAACGCCCAGCCCAAGAAGCCGGACTGGATCCGCGTCAAGGCGCCCGGCGGCGCCGGCTACAACGAGACCCGCCGCATCATGCGCGAGCACAAGCTGGTCACCGTTTGCGAAGAGGCCGGCTGCCCCAACGTGGGCGAGTGCTGGAGCCAGGGGCATGCCACCATGATGATCATGGGCGACATCTGTACCCGCGGCTGCACCTTCTGCAACATCGCCACCGGGCGTCCTGACACTCTCGATGTCTTCGAGCCCGGCCGCGTCGCCGACTCGGTTCAGAAGCTCGGGCTGAAACACGTGGTGATCACCTCGGTGGACCGCGACGACCTCGACGATGGCGGCGCCGAGCATTTCGCGCAGACCATCCGCGCGATCCGTCACCGCTCGCCCGAGACCACCATCGAGATCCTGACGCCGGACTTCCTCAAGTCCAAGCCCGGCGCGCTGGAGACCGTGGTCGAGGCGCGCCCCGACGTGTTCAACCACAACCTCGAAACGGTGCCCGGGCTCTATCCCGAGGTACGCCCCGGCGCGCGCTATTTCCACTCGCTGCGCCTGCTGCAGCGGGTGAAGGAAATGGACCCGCATATCTTCACCAAGTCCGGCATCATGGTCGGCCTCGGCGAAGAGCGCCAGCAGGTCGTGCAGGTGATGGACGACATGCGCGCCGCCGACATCGACTTCCTGACCATCGGCCAGTACCTGCAGCCGACGCCGAAGCACCACCGGGTCGACCGCTTCGTCACGCCGGATGAGTTTGCCTCCTATGAAAAAGCCGCCTTCGGCAAGGGCTTCCTGATGGTCTCGGCAACGCCGCTGACCCGCTCGAGCTATCACGCCGGTGATGACTTCGCCCGTCTCCGCGCCGCACGCGAGGCCAAGCTCGCCAACGGGTGAGCCGGACGGCGACGCCGGGTTTCGAGAACTTTCCAAGAGATGAAAGGGGCGTGGCCGGGGGCTGCGCCCTTTTGCCGTAGGCCGGTGCAATCCCTTTGCGCCTGCCGGGGAGCCGTCCTAGGCTCCTGCGGTCACGACAGCGAAGGAGCCGCGATGCTGATCCGGGTTGGGGACGATCGAACCGGGGTCATCGACCTCTTTCTGGCCGGGCTGCTGTCGTCGGTTTCCGGCGCGCTGAACGCCGTGGGGTTCCTGATCGCCGGCTCGTTCACCGCCAACATGACGGGCAATATCTCGGCATTTGCCGATCATCTCGCGGCGGGCGCGGGGCTTCTGGCGCTGTCTTTCCTTGGGCTGGTGCTGGCCTTCGTATGCGGTGCCGGTGCCGCCGGGCTGGCGATCGCCGCGGGCGAGCTGCGCGGGCTACGCTCGGTCTATGCGCTGGCGATCGCCGCCGAGGGTGTCATCGTGCTCTGTCTCGGGGTGCTGCTCGGGCTGTTTCCGGAAGTTCCTCAGGCGCTGCTGGTCATCGTGCTGAGCTTCGTCATGGGGTTGCAGAACGCCGTGACCTCGATGATTTCCCGCTCGCGGGTGCGCACCACCCATGTGTCGGGCATGGCGACCGACATCGGCGTAGGGCTGGCGCTGCTGGTTACGAACCCCGGCGCGCGCGCGGACACGCTGCCGAAGCTGCGGCTGCACAGCCTGACGCTTGTCTGTTTCGCCGCGGGCGGGGTGCTGGGGGCGGTGCTCTTCGGCAGCATTGGCGCCTGGCTCTTCACCCTCTGCGCGGCGGTGCTGCTGCTGATCTCGGTCCCCGAGGTGCTGCGGGCGCGGGGAGGCTGACCTCCGGCGCCTCCGGGGATCAGCGCACCGGGATCGAGAAGAGCGACCAACCCTCGACCGTCGCCACCTGCGTACCGCCGGTGCTGGCGGCAAAGAGCGCGACATCGGTGCCGGGCGGACAGGCCACGAGGTCGGCGGCATCGTCGAGGTAATCGGCCGTTGCCGCGCTTTCCCCGGCGCGGCGGCAGGGATCGCCCGGGGCGGGATAACCGTCACCGAAGAGGGTCAGGGCCTCGGGCGCGTCGGGCGGCGCGGCGACGGTTCCACCAGCGTCATCGCAGGCGGTGGCGGCGAGCAGCGCCAGCAGGGCGGCGCCTCTCAACAGCGTTTGCATCGAACGTCCTCCTCGTCTCCCGTGTCCGTGATGCAAAGGATCGCCGCGCCCGGCCTTTGGTGCAAGTGAAAGCGTGGCGCGGGGACCTGACGGGACTACCCGTCGTCGCCGAGTGGCGGGCCGGTGAAGCTGAGGTGATGCGCGGCGGCGATCCTGTTGACCTCTTCCATTTCGCCGGGGATGGCGTATTGGCCGCGGGCCATCTCGGCGAAGAAACTCTCGAAGCCGCCGGGCGTCAGGATGACGAGATGGCGTGAGGGGATGTCGCTCACCACGCGGAACGTGTGTTCCTTGCCGCGCGGGATGAAGGCCGTCTCGCCGGGACCGCGGCTGAAGCGGGTGCCCTCGAGCCAGAACTCGATGTCGCCGGAGAGCACGACGAAGGCCTCGTCCGCGTCGTGGTGGATATGGCGTGGCGGGCCGGAGAGCGGCGGCGAGACGCTGTCGGTGACCGACAGCGCCCCGCCGGCGGCGGCGGCGGTCAGCACCGTGCGGTAGCTGGTGCCGAGCCAGTTCAGGGTCTCGGCGGTGGGGGCGTCCATGGTCTCGAGGGTCATCGTTTCCTCCTCCTCGGGGTGGTTGGAAACGAAAGCGCTTTCGGTGAGGGGCAGCTTAGGCCCGTGAGCGGCATATGAGAAATCGATAGTTTATATTAACGTTATTCGCATGGCGAATTTGGCGAGTTTCGATCTCAACCTCCTGCGTGTGCTCGACGCGCTGCTGCGCGAACGCTCCACGGTGCGCGCCGGGCGGCGGCTCGGCCTGTCGCAGCCGGCGGTCTCGGCGGCGTTGGGGCGACTGCGGGCGGCGCTCGGCGACGAACTCTTCTTCCGGCGCGGGCAGGGGCTGGAGGCGACGCAATACGCGCTCAGCCTCGAACCGCCGCTGCGCGAGGTGCTGGAGGGGGTGGAACGCATGCTGGCCCGCCCAGAGCCGTTCCGACCGGAGCGGTCAGAGGCGCGCTTTCGGATCTCCGGCGCGGATTTCTTCGCCGAGATGCTGATGCCGGCGCTGGCCGAACGGCTGGCCCGCTGCGCGCCGCGGATGCTGGTGCATCTGGTCGATCTCATGCCCGACAGCTACGCGGGCACGCTGGAGCGCTACGAGGTCGATCTCGCGCTCATCCCGCGCGAGGGCACTTTGCCGGACTGGGTGCGCAGCGAGCGGGTCTTTGCCTCGCCCTTCGTGGTGGTGGCGCGCAGGGGGCACCCGCGCCTGGTGCGCGCGGGGGTGGCCCCCGGAGCGATGGTACCGCTCGATCTCTACTGTGACCTCGGACACGTGTTGTTCTCTCCGGAGGGGCGGACCGGGGCGATGGGGGATGCGGCGCTGGCACGGCTGGGGCGGCAGCGGCGGGTGGTGATGACCCTGCCGGTGTTCTCTGGCGTCTACCGCGCGGTGGCGGGCTCGGACCTCGTGGCGCTGCTGCCGGTGCAGTTGGCGCGGCGGGTGGCCGGCGGTGCAGGGCTGGAGATCTATGCCGCGCCGATGTCCTTGCCGGTGCCCGAGATCGAGATGATCTGGCACCGGCGCGAAGACGCGCGGGCCGATCTCGCCTGGCTGCGGGGACAGATCGCCGACCTGCTGGCGCCGCTGGATGGGATGACGTGAGCGCTAGCAAGGCGGCGCAGTCGAGTGACTTCGCGCGGTATACGAAGGTATTCCGATAATGCCATGAAATAACACAACTATTTTCTTTACAACGCAGAGGTCGCCGCTAGTGTCTCGGCAACCTTCCGGAGCCTGCCCATGCCGCCCATCAAAGACCACCCGCTGCGCTACGACCTTGCCAACGAACTGCACGCCCGTCCGTTTCCCTCGCTCGAAGTGCCTTGCCGGGCCATCTACCTGGCGATCAAGCGGCAGAGCGACGCGGCCTCGCGCGATCGCGGCGAGGACATGGCGCATCTGATCGACCTGCTCGACCGGCACGGGGCCCAGCATCCGAAGCCGGATGCGCGGCACTACGCGGGGCGCATCGGCAAGGCCGAGATCAAGTGGGAACTGCACACCGAGTTCGTTACCTACACCGCCTTCATCCCGGGGCTCGGCCAGACGGCCTTCGATCCGCGCGACTTCGCGGTCTTCCCGGAGGACTGGCTGGAGGCCATGCCGGGCGTGCGCATGACCTCGGCGTTGATCCGCATCGTCGAGCGGCCCGCCGATCCGGCGCAGGTCAGGTCCGAGCTCGGCGAGTGGTTCGTCACCGACAGCATCGCGGTGAGCAGCATGCTCGATGGCGGGCTGGTGGCGGCGGGGGACTTCCGCATCGATCCGGCCGGGCACCAGAGGTTCGCGGTCTTCGTGAACCCCGAGGTCGGCGCGCAGCGGGTCGGGCGCGTGGTGCAGCGCATCTGCGAGATCGAGGTCTACAAGACCATGGCCATGCTCGGCTTCACCCGGGTCAGCGCGATCCGCGCCGACCTCACCCGGATTGACGAGAACCTGACGCGGCTCTCGACAGAGATGACCCATGGAGATGCCCCCGAGGAGGAGGTGCTGAAGGCGCTGCTCGGGGTCTCTGCCGAGCTCGAGACGGTGCAGGCGCAGAGCGCGTTCCGGCTCTCGGCCACGGCGGCCTACGAGGCGCTGGTGAACCAGCGCATCGCGGTGCTCCGCGAAGAGCGGTTCGAGGGGCGGCAGACCTTCCGCGAGTTCATGGCGCGGCGTTTCGAGCCGGCGATGCGCACCGTCAAGAGCAGCGAAAAGCGGCTTGCGGACATGTCGGCGCGCGCGATGCGGGCGGGCGAGCTTCTGCGCACCAGCGTCGAGGTCAAGCGCTCGGCACAGAACCAGGAGATCCTCGCCAGCCTCGACAAGCGCGCCGACCAGCAGCTGCAGTTGCAGACCACGGTCGAGGGGCTGTCGGTGGTGGCGATCTCCTATTACGCGGTGTCGCTGGTGGGCTACCTGCTCTACCCGGTGGCCGAGGCGGTCGGCGTGTCCAAGGGAACGCTCACCGCGCTGGCGGTGATCCCCGTGGCGCTGCTGGTCTGGTTCGGCATCCGGCGCATCCGCCACTCGGTGCACTAGCCGAGGGTCGCGGTTTTTCCGTGAGAGGTTGGCCTTTGCCCGCGCTTTGGGCTAAAGCGCGGGCAACAGCGATCCGGAGAGCACCATGCGCGCCAATATCTTCTGCATCAAATGGGGCACCGCCTTCGGCCCGGAATACGTGAACCGGCTGTACTCCGGCGCGCGCCGCCACATGGACCGGCCGGTGCGGTTCTTCTGCATGACCGAGCAGGCCGAGGGGCTGCACCCGGACATCGAGATCATCGACCTGCCGGTTGAGCCATTCGCCGAGCCCATGGCCGCGGCGCTCGCCGTCGCCAACCGGCAGGGGGCGATGCGCAAGGTCTCGCTGTTCCGCCCCGGGCTGGTTCCGGACCTCGAAGGCCCGGTGCTGGGCTTCGATCTCGACGTCGTGATCACCGGCCCGCTGGGCGAGATCCACGACCTCGCGCCGGGCACCATTGCCATGCGCCACGACTGGACCGAGAAGCGCAAGGGCCGGCCCACCGGCCACGGCTCGGTCTTCCGTTTCGATCCGGCACAGCACGGGTTCCTCTACGAGGACCTTGCCAAGGACGCCTATGCCGAGGTCGAGAAGGCCCGCGGATCGGAGCAACGCTACACCTCGCACAAGGCGATGGATCGAGATGTTTTCACATACATTCCGGACCCTTGGGTTGTGTCTTTCAAGTATGACTGCAACCCGTTCCCGGGCAACTGGCTGCATGCACCGCGGCTGCCAGAGGACGCCCGCGTCGTCTGCTTCCACGGCCACCCGAAGATGTCCGAGGCTCTGGAAGGCTACAACGGCAGCTTCATCCGCCATTCCAAGCCCTGCGACTGGCTGCGCGAGCACTGGATCGACCGGGCGCAGGCGGATCTCGGCTCAGACTGGGCCTGAGGCCGCGTCCGACGCCTGATCCGACACACAAATTAACCGTTATGCTTGCCGAGCAGACCGCCCGCGCGGTATGAGCGGCGTCAACATTGGGAACTTGAAAGAGAGGCAGAGCAATGCGTCGCGTTGTGGTTACCGGGCTGGGGCTTGTCACGCCGCTGGCGGATGGAGTCGAGAAAAGCTGGGAACGTATTCTGGACGGGCAATCGGGCGCCGGGCCTATCAAGGGCTTCGACACCGAGGGTCTGACCACCACCTACGCCTGCGAAGTGCCGCTCGGCGACGGCTCTGACGGCACCTTCAATGCCGACGCCTACATGGAGCCGAAAGAGCAGCGCAAGGTCGATACCTTCATTCTCTTCGGCATGGCCGCCGCGCAGCAGGCTGTCGAGGATTCCGGCTGGATGCCGACCGAGAAGGCCGATCTGGAGCGCACCGGCGTCCTGATCGGCTCGGGGATCGGCGGCCTCAACTCGATCGCCAACACCGCGGTCATGATGGAGCAGAAGGGCCCGCGCCGCGTGTCGCCCTTCTTCGTGCCCGGCGCGCTGATCAACCTGATCTCCGGCCAGGTCTCGATCAAATACGGCTTCCAGGGCCCGAACCACTCGGTGGTCACCGCCTGCTCGACCGGCGCGCATGCCATCGGCGACGCGATGCGTCTCATCAAGTATGGCGACGCCGACGTGATGGTCGCGGGTGGCGCAGAGGCGGCGATCTGCAAGATCGGCATCGCCGGCTTCAACGCCTGCAAGGCGCTCTCGACCAAGCGCGCCGATGATCCGACCAAGGCCAGCCGCCCCTATGATGCCGACCGTGACGGCTTTGTCATGGGCGAGGGCGCGGGCATCGTGGTGCTCGAGGAATACGAGCACGCCAAGGCGCGCGGCGCGAAGATCTACGCCGAGGTGATCGGTTACGGCCTGTCGGGCGACGCTTACCACATCACCGCCCCCTCCGAGGATGGCGAAGGCGGCGAGCGCTCGATGCGCGCGGCGCTGAAGTCCGCCGGCCTCGAGCCCTCGGACATCGACTACATCAACGCCCACGGCACGTCGACCATGGCTGACACCATCGAGCTCGGCGCGGTGGAGCGTCTGCTCGGCGATCACGCCAAGAACGTCACCATGTCGTCGACCAAGTCGGCCACCGGCCACCTGCTCGGTGCGGCCGGGGCGATCGAGGCGATCTTCTCGATCCTTGCGATCCGCGACCAGGTCGCGCCGCCGACGATCAACCTCGACAACCCGGCGGTGGAAACCCCCATCGACCTGGCCCCCAACGCCAAGCGCGAGCGCAAGGTGACCTACGCCCTGTCGAACAGCTTCGGCTTCGGTGGCACCAATGCGAGCGTGATCTTCGGAAAGGTCAGCTGATATGTGGCGCAACATCGCCTCCAACGCGATGACCTTCCTCGTGGTGCTGGTGTTCCTCGCCGGCGGCCTGCTGCTCTGGGCTCAGAACGAGTACAGCGCAGAGGGGCCGCTGACGCAGCCCATGTGCCTGCAGGTCCAGCGCGGCTCGAACTTCGGCCGCGTCTCGCGTGACCTCGCCGCGCAGGGGGCGGTCAGCTCGGACATGCTGTTCCGCCTCGGCGCCGATTACACCGACAAGTCCGGCGCGCTGAAGGCGGGCTCCTACCTGGTGCCCGAGCGCGCGTCGATGTCGCAGATCACCGAGATCGTCACCCAGGGGGGCGCCTCGACCTGTGGCACCGAGGTGGTCTACCGCATCGGCGTGAACAGCGCCGAGGTGCAGGTGCGCGAGCTTGACCCGGAGACCGGACGTTACGTCGAGCGGATCGAGTTTGATCCGGCCAGCGACGAGCCGCGTCCCGAGGGCTACGAGGCGATCAAGTCCGAGGTCGGCACGCGCTTCCGCGTGGCGCTGGCCGAAGGGGTGACCAGCTGGAAGGTGATCGAGGAACTGGGCCAGATCGACGTGCTCGACGGCGAGGTCGCCGAGCGACCCGCAGAGGGCTCTCTGGCGCCGGACAGCTACGAGATCAGCCCCGGCGACAGCCGCGCGGACCTGGTGGCCCGGATGACCGAGGCGCAGGAAGCGATCCTGGCGCAGGCCTGGGCGAACCGTGCCGAGGACGTGCCCTACGACAGCGCAGAAGAGGCGCTGATCATGGCGTCGATCGTTGAGAAGGAAACCGGCGTCGCGGACGAGCGTCCGATGGTGGCCTCGGTCTTCGTCAACCGTCTGGAGCGCGGCATGCGCCTGCAGACGGACCCGACGGTGATCTACGGTCTGACCAATGGCGAAGGCGTTCTGGGCCGCGGACTGCGCCAGTCCGAGCTGCGCCGCGAGACGCCCTACAACACCTATGTCATCGATGGCTTGCCGCCGACCCCGATCGCCAACCCGGGTCGCGCCAGCATCGAGGCGGCGCTGAACCCGGCGCAATCGGAGTATCTCTACTTCGTGGCGGACGGATCGGGCGGTCACGCCTTTGCGGAAACGCTCGACGAGCACAACCGCAACGTCGCCAACTGGCGCAAGATCGAAGCGGAACGGGCGCAGGGCAACTGAGGGCCCTTCGACACGAACAAGGAAAAGGCCGGGCGCAATGCCCGGCCTTTTTCGTTTCGGCTGGTCTGGTCAACGCGCCCATTCGCCCGGACGCGAGACGAAGCCGCCGGTCGCGCAGTCGTGCTGAGCGGCGCTCGTCCATTGAAGCGCCATTGGTGTGAGACCAAAAGACGATGGTTCGAGCCCGATGGACGATGCCGTCCCGGCAACGGTTCTAGGACTTCAGCACCCGTGCCAGCGCGCAGAACTGCTCGAGCGAGACCTGCTCGGCGCGTTCGGTGGGCTCGATGCCCGCGGCCAGCAGCTTGTCTTCGATGTCCGGCGCCAGCCCCTTGAGTGCGGCGCGCAGCATCTTGCGGCGCTGGTTGAAGGACATGGCGACCACCCGCTCCAGCGTCTTGGCATCGGCCGGGTAGCGCGGTTCGGGCAGGGCCTTGAGGTGCACGACGGCGGACGACACCTTGGGCGGCGGCGTGAATGCCGAGGGCGGCAGGCTGATCACGATCCGGGCCTCGCAGCGCCATTGCGCCAGCAGGGCGAGCCGCCCGTAGGCCTTGGATCCCGGCTGCGCGACGATGCGCTCGGCGACCTCGCGCTGGAACATCAGCGTCAGCGTCGACCAGAAGGGCGGCCAGTCGGTGGGCGTCAGCCAGCGCACCAGCAGCTCGGTGCCGACGTTGTAAGGCAGGTTGGCGCAGATCGCGATCGGCGGCGTCAGCTTTGCCAGCGGGTCGACCTGCAGCGCGTCGCCGTTGATCACCTCGAGCCGGCCCTCGTAGTGCCGCGCGATCTCGTCGAGTGCAGGCAGGCAGCGCTCGTCCTTTTCCACCGCCAGCACCCGGCGCGCGCCCTCGGCGAGCAGGCCGCGGGTGAGGCCACCGGGACCGGGGCCGACCTCCAGCACGTCCATGTTCGACAGATCCCCCGCTGCCCGCGCGATCTTCGCGGTCAGGTTGAGATCCAACAGGAAGTTCTGGCCCAGCGACTTCTTTGCGCTGAGCTGATGCGTCGCGATCACCTCGCGCAGCGGAGGAAGGCCGTCGATCCCGCTCATGTCTTCATTGTTCTCCAAATACGCCGGGGGAAAGCCCGGAACGGGCTTGGGGGCGGAGCCCCCCTCTGGGGGGACGGGGCAAGTCCCCTCTAGGTGGATGGGGGCAGAGCCCCTCTATACCCTTACCTCGGCGCCGCGCCAGCCGAAAGCTCGGCGGCCATGCGCAGTGCCGCCAGCGTCGAGGAGGGGTTTGCCAGCCCCTTGCCCGCGATGTCGAAGGCGGTGCCATGGTCGGGCGAGGTGCGCACGAAGGGCAGGCCGAGGGTGACGTTGACGCCCTCGTCGAAGCCCAGCGTCTTCACCGGGATCAGCGCCTGGTCGTGGTACATGCAGACCGCCACGTCATAGCGGGCGCGGGCGGCGGCGTGGAACATCGTGTCGGCGGGCAGCGGGCCCGCGAGCTCCATGCCCTCGCCGCGCAGCCGGTCCAGCAGGGGCGAGATCATCTCGATCTCCTGTCGCCCCATGCGCCCGCCTTCGCCGGCGTGCGGATTGAGCCCCGCGACCGCGATGCGCGGGCGGGGAATGCCGAATCCGGCCATGGCGTCATGGGTGATCCTGAGCCGCGCCTCCAGCAGCTCAGAAGTCAGCGCCTGCGGCACGTCCTCGAGCGCGATGTGGATGGTGGCGGGCACCACCTTCAGCTCGGGGCAGGCGAGCATCATCACCACCTCGGGCACGCCGCCGAGATGGGCGAGGAACTCGGTGTGGCCCGGGAAGCCGAAGCCGCAGCCCTCGGCGAGGGCCTGCTTCGAGATCGGCAGCGTGCAGAGCGCCGCCGCTTCGCCGGACTGGCAAAGCGCGACACCACGCTCGATCGCCGCCACCACGCCCGCCGCCTGTGCGGCTTGCGGCACGCCGGGCACGCGTGGGCCGGGCATCTCCTGCACCAGCACGGGCAGGCCGCGGGTGGCCGCCCGGGTGGCCCCGGCGGGGCTGTCGATCTCCACATGGGGCACGCTGCCCGGCAGGTGCCGGGGCTCGCCGATCCAGAAGAAGGGCAGCGCGGCGCCCAGCTCGGACCAGCAGGCCTCGGCGAGTTCGGGACCGATGCCCGAGGGCTCGCCGCAGGAGAGCGCGATGGGCCGGGGGGCGCTCACTTCTCCACGATGTGGGCGTTGGCGCGCAGCTGCGCGAGATAGGCTTCGGCCATCTGGTTGAGCCGCTGGTTACGCAGCCCGATGCTCACCTGCTGGCGGTCGGCGTCCGCGGTGACCTCGGGGGTGCGGCTGCACAGCATGAGGAACATCAGCGTCTGGCCGTTCGCGCGGGTGAGCGCCGTCGACACTTCGCCTGCGTCAAGCTTCGACAGCTCGTAGGCAACATCGGTCGGCAGCTCCGAGGGCGGCAGGGACTCGCGCTGCAGGACCTCGGCGGGCTGACCCTTGGCAAAAGCATAGAGATCATCGCAGCGGTCGACCTTGCTGGCCAGCACGCGGGCCTGTGCGAGGGTTTCGGCGCTGCGGCCGCCAGCCATGTAGTAGGCGGCGTAATCGACCGAGGCGACTTCGGGTGCGGCGTAGCCGGTTTCCTCGATCTGGCGCATCTGGAACAGCGCGACGGCGCCCTGGATCGGGATCGGTGCGGTGACCTCGCCCGGGGTGAGTCCGATGACCAGCGGCCGCAGCACCGGCGGCAGATCGCTCAGGTCCTGCCAGGGCAGGCGGCCGCCCTCGCCACGGGTGGCGGTCGCAGAATATTCGCGGGCAGCGGAGGAAAACTCGGCGGTCGAGCGATAGCCCGAAATGCGCTCGGCGAGGTTCTGGACCTGCGCCTCGGTGCCCGGGCGGATCGGAATGATGATCTCCGAGAGCAGCACGCGCACGTTCGAGCCGGTGCCGGTGCCGGAGAGCGCGCGGTCGATTTCTTCGTCGGTGACGGTGGTGCGGGCCTGGAAGCGCTGCTGCACCAGCTGCCGCCAGGCAAAGCCCGCCCGGACGAAATCATGGAAAGTCTGTTCCTCGACGCCGTTCTGTCCCAGCACCTCGACGAATTGCTCGAGGCTGAGATTGCCGCGCTGCGCGAACTCCGCCATGCCGTCGCGGACCTCTTCCTCGGTGGGCTCGATGCCTGCATCCCGTGCCGCCTGCAGGCGCAGCCGGTCGTCGACCAACTGCTCACGCGCGAGATTCATCGGGTCTGTGCCGGAGTTCAGCGCCTCGATCATCCGCGCGCGCTGCTGGATCTCGTAGTTGGTGATCACCATCTCGTCGACGAGGATCGCAGGCGAGAAGAGCCCCTGCGCCGCCAGCGCGACGGGGGCGAGTGCCACGCCCGCCGCGCAGATGATGGAGCGGAAAAAACGTGCGGGGATCACTTGCATTGGCGTCGGTACTCCTTGGCGCTATCCGCGGTGCCGAAGCCAGTCAGCGCGACGGTGAGGCCGTAATCTGTGGACGGTTCCAGGTTGGTCGAGGACGCGTATTTGCGCGTCACCGAGAAGTCGACCTGAACGCATTCATTGCGGTATTGCAGGCCAAGTCCCGTGCGGTCAAGCCGTTGATCGGCAAGGTCGTAGCGCCATTCCGCCGAACTGGTCCAGTTGGTGGCGAAGCGATAGCTGCCTCCGAGCGTCCATTCCGACTGGGTCTCGTCGCGCTCTTCCTGCGGATCTTCCACCAGCAGCAGGTAGGAGGCGTCCAGGCCGAAGCGCGCGTTATACCAGCCGACCCTTGCCTCGGCCTTGCTGAGATCGCTGAGGCCCGCCATCAGACCGCGGGCGGAGATGGTCAGCCCGGTGTCGTTGCTAAAGCCGGCGGCGACGAGCCAGTCCGACATGCGGCTGTCGAGGCCCGAGGAACGGCTGAAGTCCTCGTCCACCTCGTCCTGCCAGACCCGGCCCAAGGTCATCCCGGCGCGCCAGCCCTCGGAGCCTTCGTGCAGCCAGCGCAGGCCGGCGGCTAGGGTCTGACCGTGCTCACGGCGGTCGGCAGCCGGAAAGCGCGAGAGTGCCAGAAGGTTGGCCTCGTCGAATTCCACCCGGGTGCTTTCGTCGGCGACGATATTGACGCGGGTGCCACCCACCAGACCGTATTGCATCACGGGCTCGAGCAGGGTGTGAGAGCCGTCCGCGCCGTGCCGGACCAGCGGCCAGCGCAGCTCGACAGCGGTGCCCGCCATGGCGCGCGAGACGTCGCTTTCGGAACTGCTGTCCTGCCGGTAGGCGTAGCGGTCGAACCACAGTTCGGTGGTCAGGCCGAGCCGGATACCGCCATCCAGCGTCCAGCGTCGGCGCCAGCTCGCCTCGGCGGTCAGCCGCGCGACATCACGCCCCTCAATGTCATCCGACGAAGTGCGGTAGTGTCCGTGCACTTCGGTGCCGAGTCGCAGCTCGCCGCCGATACGGCTGGGGAAGAAGCGCTTTTCGTAGGAACTGTCGACGATCCACGACGGCAGCAGCGCATCTTTCTCCGAGGCGCGCAGGGACTGGTAGTGCCACAATCCGAGCCGCAGCAGGTCGTTTGACCGTGCCCGTGACAGCTCGATCTTACTGTCGAGACGGTCGAGGTCCTCGTAGTCGTAGTCGTTGAGATAGGCCTCGTCGCTGACCATCTTGAGATCGAAATCGAGCGCGAACTCGTTGCGCAGACCGAAGTTGCCCTTAGCAAAGAGATAGCCCCGGGTCTCGTCGCTGGTCAGCGTGTCGCGGGTGAGCGCTCCGTTGACCTTCAGGTCGCCTGTCCTGAAGGCGCGGCGGTAGCGGGCCTCGAGTGTCTTGGTGACCGACGAGACATAGGGCGTCAGAGTGACGTCCTGATGATCGCCGATTGGAATGAAATAGGGCACCTTGACGCCAAAGCCGAGCCGCGATGTCGTGCGGTAGGACGGGACCAGAAAACCCCGGGTCCGCTTCAGGGTGGGGTCGGGCAAGCGCACGTTGGGGAGCCACAAAAGCGGTACGTCGAGCACCAGAAGCTGCGCGCCCTCAAGGTAGATTTGGCGGGACTCCTGATCATGGACCACTCGCTTGGCACGGATCGACCAGAGCGGCACTTCGTCGGGGCCACAGACCTGGCAGGAGCTGATTGCGACGCGGCTGAGCTGGGTGAAGCGGCCCTCGGCCCGGCGCGCCTCGACCGCAGCGAGCTGGAGCTGTTCATCCATGACCATGCGGGCTCCGAGCAGGATGCCGTTGCGCAGGCCTTCTTCGAGCTGGGCGCTGTCGGCCAGCAGCAGGTCGCCGGAGGAGTCGGTGATGCGAACGGGCCCCTCGATATCGAGGGTTCCCGCCTCTTGGTCAAAGACGATGCGCCTTGCGGTGAGCCGGGTGCCGTCCTGCAGCGCCTCGACGTTGCCTTGGGCTATCAGTCGGTTGCCGTCCTCGACGTAGACCTCGTCGGCCACGAGAATCGCCGGGCTTTCGGCCTCGGTAGGGGCTGTCTGTGCAGTGCTCTGGGCGCGCAGAGGCAGGGGCAGCGCGGCGGCGAGCGGCAGGCTCAGGGCCAGCGCCGTCGCGAGCAGGCGGGTCTTGGGAGTCATCCTTCCTCCATTTGAAGCACCAGTCCGAGCGCCAGCAGCAAGGCGGCGACAGGGGGCACCCATGCGGCGAGCAGCGGATTGAGCTGCCCGTTTTCGCCGAGGATCTGCGCGAAGTTCCTGACGTAGTAAAGTCCGAAGCCCAGCATCACTGCCGCGAGCACCGACAGGCCGGTATTTGCGAGCCGCGCCGGGCGCATGGTGAAGCCGGCGGCGACAAGCACCATGGCCACCAGGAAGACCGGCTGCGCCAGCTCCGATTGCAGCCAGACGATGTGGCGGCGGGCCGAGAACCCAGCCTCCTCGAGGCCATGGATGAAGGACGGCAGCTCCCAGATGGGAATCGCCGAAGGCTGGCCGAAGCGGTCGCGGATGCCATCCTGCGTGAGGTTGGAGGGCAGTCGGAGCTCGGTGTAGGTTTCGGCGGTCTGCTCGGGGTTTGCGGTGTCACCCAGAGGCCAGGCCTTGGCATTGCTCAGGACCCAGTCACCAGCGTCGAGTTGCGCGCGCGCGGCGATGATCCGCCGTTTAGGCGTACCATCGGGCGCATAGGCGACAAAGCTCACGTCGTAGAGCACGCTGGCGTCGGGGTTGGTCCGGCTGGCGCGGATCACCGTCTGGGCGCCTTCGGCGCCCTGGCGCAGCCAGAGCCCCTCGGAGCCAATCGACAGCACCGAGTCGCCATTGCTGTCCCATTCCTGTTCGAGATCGGCGGCTCGTTTCGAGGTGGCGGCGACGATCGGGTTGAACATGCCGACCGCCAGGCCAGAGATCACCAGTGCCACACCTACCGGACCCATCAGCGCGGCGAGGCCCGAGCGACCAGCGGCGCGGCTCACCACCAGCTCGGAGCTGCGCGCCAGCGAGATGCACAGCGAGATGGCCGCGAGAATCGTGACCAGCGGCAGGATGGTATAGGTGCCGCCGGGAAGGTTCAGCAGCGTCATGTGGAGGACCTGCCCGAAGCTCACCTGCTCGCCGAACTTGCGCAACTGCTCGACCAGGTCGACGAGGAAGAAGAACAGCGCGAAGACCAGAGCGATGGCGAGGAAGAACTTCAGAAAGCGCCGCGCGAAGTAGAAGTGAAGAGTCATGCCGCGGTTCCGGGAAGGGAGGTGGTGCGCCTGCGCCGTCGGGGGCGGCGTGTGCGGGAGGCTTGCCAGAGCATCAGGCCGGTGACTGCGAAACCGACGAGGCTTGGCACGTAGATGAGCGGCCAGAGCGCGCCGTTGCCACGGACCGGCGTCGACACCGTACTCTCGATGACCTTGATCAGCACCAGCAGGAAGATGGCACCGATAATCTGGCGGGTGACGCCGAAGCGCGAGAAACTGCCGGTCATCAGCGCCGCGTAGCCGATCAGTGCGGCGACGACGCAGAGGAGCGGTTGCTCGAAGCGCATATGCGCCTCTTCCAGAACCTCGCCGACGGAATCGTTCACCTCGGTGGCGACGGCTTCGGTGTCGGTCAGCAGCTCCAGGGTGCCGATCTGCCGGGCGCGCCGGCCCGGGCGGCGATCCGGTGCGATGAGGCTCGAGATGTCGTAGGTCAGATCGTTGAAGGTCGTGATCGAGAGCGCCTTGTCCGACCGGCGCAGGGTCTGGGCGGTGCCTTCGACCATGGTCAGCATGGTCGCGTCGCTTTCGGACCGCGTGATATAGGCGGTGACGGCGGTGTAGGTCACTTCGCGGTCGGCTTGGCGACGGTCCGAGAGGAAGACGTTGCGCAGCTCGCCCTCGGGCGAGATCTCGCGGATGTAGAAGGTCACGCCGCGCGCCGGATGCAGGAAGGTGCCCTCGTGCAGCAGCCGCGCAGAGATCGAGCCCGAGATCTCAGCCTCGCGTTCGCGCAGCTGTCCGTGGGCCAGCGGCACCAGAACATGCGCGAGCACCGCCATCATTGCGCCGATGATCAGCCCGAACACCAGCACCGGACGGGCCAGCCGCCAGGGCGAATAGCCGGTGGCCTGCACCACGGTCAGTTCCGAATCGTTGCTGGAGCGGTTGACCACGTAGACCGAGGCGGCAAACGCCGCGATGGGCAGCACGATGGAGACCACCGGCGGCAGGCTCAGCAGCATAAACTCGATGAAGATGCCGCCCGAATGGCCATCAGCGATGAGGTCGCCGAACAGGCTCACCGCGCGGTTCACCCAGTAGACCATCACCAGTACCAGCGAGAAAAACCCGAACAGGACCATGAGCTGCGACAGCATGTATCTGTCGAATCTCTGCACTTTTTATCCCCCGGCTTTCCTTTGGTTACGACCCTAGACGATCGCTCTTCGCGGGAAAAGGTGCCTCTGGTCAAGCCGATTGCGGCGCTCTAGGACTCTTGCACCAGACATAGCAACACATGGCAACACGGAAGGCGGGCGGATGACCGAGCTGCGCAGTTTCGAATTTTCGGCAGTGGACCTCGACGGGCTGGCGCAGCGACAGGGCAGGATCGCGCTGCTGATCAACGCCGAGGGCCGCATGAGTCCCGCCGCGCGGCGTCTGAACCGGCTGACCAAGGGCGCGGTGGCGCGTCTTCTGGCCGCAGAACGTTGGGAAAAGGCCAAATCGGGCGACGTGATTGCCCTGGCCTATCCCGCCGGGCTCGAGGCCGAGGCGCTGGACGTGGTGAAGCTCGAGCGGCGGCCCTCCGTTGCAGAGGCCCGCAAGGCGGGTGCGGCGCTGGCCTCGCTGGCCGGCAGCAAGGCGCTGACGGTGATCGGCGAGGGCACCGCCCGGCTGCCGAACCTGGCGCTTGGACTGGCGCTGAAGGGCTATGCCTCGGTTCATCACAAGTCCGAGAGTTCGGAGACACCTGCCGCCGCGACCATCATGTGCACCAAGCCCGAGGAGACCGGCGCGGCCGCATCCTCGCTGTTGGCGGTGGCCGAAGGCGTGGCCTTCACCCGCGATCTGGTCAGCGAGCCGGCCAACGTCCTGACCACCGAGGAGTTCGCTGCCCGGCTCGAGGCGCTGACCGAACTCGGGGTCGAGGTCGAGGTGCTGGACGAGGCGCGCATGACCGAGCTCGGCATGAACGCGCTGCTCGCCGTGGGGCAGGGCTCCGCCGCGCCCTCGAAGATGGTGGTGATGCGCTGGAAAGGGGCCGAGGGCGATCCGCTGGCGCTGGTCGGCAAGGGCGTCGTCTTCGACACCGGGGGCATCTCGCTGAAACCGGGGCCGGGCATGGAAGACATGACCATGGACATGGGCGGCGCAGGCACTGTGGCGGGCGTGATGAAGGCGCTGGCGCTGCGCAAGGCGCCGGCGCACGTGGTGGGCCTTGTCGGGCTGGTCGAGAACATGCCCTCGGGCACGGCCATGCGCCCCGGCGACATCGTGAAATCAATGAAGGGCGACACGATCGAGATCCTCAACACCGACGCCGAGGGCCGGCTCGTGCTCTGCGACGTGCTCTGGTACGCGCAGGAACACGTGAAGCCGATCGCCATGGTCGATCTCGCGACTCTGACCGGGGCCTGCATCGTGGCGCTTGGCCACGAGAACGCGGCGGTCTTCTCCAACGAGGATGGCTTCGCCGAGGACTTCCTCAAGGCCGCGAAGACCGAGGGCGAGGGCGCCTGGCGCATGCCCCTGGGCCAGGCCTATGACGACATGCTGAAATCGCCGCTCGCGGACATGAAGAACATCGGCGGACGGCCTGCCGGTTCGATCACCGCAGCGCAGTTCCTGAAGCGTTTCGTCAAGGACGACATGCCGTGGATCCACCTCGACATCGCGGGCGTGGCGAAGCTGAAGTCCGCCTCGTTGCTGGCTCCCGCCGGGGCCACCGGCTGGGGCGTGCTGTCGCTCGACCGGATGATCCGCGACCGCTTCGAGACCAAGGGCGACTGAGTCGTGATCATTCCCGCCCTGCGCTATCGCGACCCCGAGGCGATGCTCGCCTTCCTGACCGGCCCCCTCGGGTTCGAGGAACACGCGGTCTATCGCGACGCGGAGGGCGGGATAGCGCATGCCGAGTTGAAGCTCGGCAGCGGCATGATCATGTTCGGCCCGGCGTCGCGTGACAATGCCTACGGCAAGCTCGTGGTCTCGCCCGAGGCCGCGGGCGGGGTCACCGGGTCGATCTACGTGGTGGTCTCCAATGTTGCGGGGCATTTCGCCCGCGTGGTGGCGGCCGGTGGCGATATCGTCCTGGCGCTGGAGGAACAGCCGCAGGGCGGGCAGAGCTACACGCTGCGGGACCCCGAGGGGCAGATCTGGACCTTTGGCGATTATCACCCCGAGGGCGACCACGACGGCCGTCATGACGAGAAGACCGGAGGCTGACGCGCATGGGTGTCGCGATGTTCTACCACCTGACCCAGAGACCTGTCGAAGAGACCCTGTCGATGCTGCTGGAAAAGTCGCTCGCCGCGGGCTGGCGCGTGGCGGTGCGCGGCGGCGATCCGCGCCGGCTGGATTGGCTGGACGAGCGGCTGTGGCTGGGGGCCGATGACGGCTTCCTGCCGCATGGCCGCGCCGGCGGGCCGCATGACGCGCAGCAGCCGGTTCTGCTGACCGAGCGGACGGAGATGCCCAACGGTGCCTCTTGCCTGATGTCGGTGGACGGCGCGGCGGTCTCCGCTGAGGAGGTGGGCGCGATGGAACGGGTCTGCATCCTCTTCGACGGGATGGACCCGCAGGCGCTCGACGTGGCGCGGGGACAATGGCGGGCGCTGACCGGAGCTGGGGTTACCGCGCAATATTGGTCCGAAGAAAGCGGTCGCTGGGAGAAAAAGGCCGAATCCTGAGTATTTAACCTGTCTTACTTCCGCCACACTCTGTTGCTGTTCAGCGTCACCCTGCCTGTGTAATAGGCAATCATATTTGACAGATGCGCGACATTTCGCCCATCGTGAATTGAACGGGACGGCTTGCCAGGTCCCGGAAAAGCGGAAAAAAAATAGAAAAAAATTTGATAAAAATGAGAGTACTGTCGCTACCCTTACACAGATCGACGAAGAATCTCTTACATGAGCGGCACAAGCCCGGCATCATCGACTTGCGTCGCAGGAGCCTGGCTCGCCTCGAGCGGGTTTCCCTGCAAGAGTGCGCGTTTGTACGAGTAGCGGTCGTTTCGGCATCGTCCTTCGTCACACGCCAGGCGCCGGAGTCTTCCGACGCCGTGCGACGTGGGCGCGATGCCGAAATGGCCTTTTCCCGCCCATCCTTGATGCCGCGGGTTTCCCCGAAAATGCCACGAATGTTGCCGTCCCGCGGAGCTGTGCTCTCAAGTGCCGGTTGCGGATTTACGTGTTTTGCCCTTGCGTCAGCCGACCAAGCGGCTATCGGACTGATTTCATGACAACTCCCATCAATTTCGCACCGCTGCTTGCCTGCCCTCTTCTCGACGGGCTGACCAACGCGCAGAAGGAAGCCTTCTTCGCGGATTGCACCGTGCAGCGCTACGAGGCGCCCACCGACATCCTGCGCCAGGGCGAGACCACGCCCGTCATGTACCTGATCGCGCAGGGCCGTGTGGAGGTGATCTACCTCGACAAGCAGGGCAATGCCGCCGTGCTGCACGTCGCCGGACCGGGCGAGGTGCTCGGCGAGGTCGAGGGGCTTTCGGGCACGACCTGCTCGTCCTCCTGTCGTACTCTGCCGGATGCGGTCGTGCTGGCGGTCTCCTTCGACCTGCTGCTCAAGCACATCCCACCGGCGCAGTTGCTGCGCAATTCCGCCGCGATCATGCAGACGCGGCTGACCCGCGACAACGAGCTGCGGGCGATCGCGCAGTTCTTCTCGGTCGAGGAGCGGTTGCGGATGTATCTGTACCAGTTCACCAACGAACAGCACCCGGAGGCGCGGCTCAGCCAGTCCTACCTCGCCTCGATGGTTGGGTGCTCGCGGCAGACGATCAACAAGCTGCTCGGCGATCTTCGGCGCGACGGGGTGATCGAGCTGCGGCGCGGCGCGATCGCTGTGATTGACCGCGAGCGGCTGAAAATCGAGGTCTGAGGCTCAGCCGCGCTCCAGCACCATCTTTCCGCCGGAGATTTCCAGCCGGTCGAAGCGTTGCAGGTAGCTCATGCCGAGCAGCGAGTTGTCCATCTCGCCGCCATTGACGAAGGCAGCGAGGTTGCGGTCCTCGAACGGTCCCAGCGCAACGTTGGCCAGCCGGACCGGCGCGGTCTGGACCGCGCCGTTTGCGGTGCGGGCGCTGGAGTGGAAGGCCAGATCGTCGAGGGCGATCCCGACGCGCTCAGCGTCCTGGCGGGTCAGCACCATGCCGCTGGCCCCGGTATCGACCACGAAGCGGATGGGGCTGCCGTTGATCTGCAGCGTCAGGTAGTAATGCCCGTCCGGCGCGCGGGGCAGCTCAATCCGGCCCTGATCAGCAAAGACCGACTGTTGCGGGCTGACCGTATGGCGGATGTCGTCCCAGAGGCCGATGGCGGCGATTGCCGCGAGGAAGATCAGCCCCCAGGCCGTAAGGTGCTGGAGCTTCTGCACCAGTCGGCCCCGGTGCTGCACGAACATCCATAGCACCAGCGCCGTGAGCAGCAGGCCGAGATAGCCCAGGCGGCCAATTTCAATTTCAGACAAATGCGCGCTCCCCTTGCTACGACTGCAATGTAGGGGCTTTGCCCGCGTCCCGCCACTCTCAGCCGAAGACGCCGGACCAGTCGATGCCGCGGATGCCGTCGATGACGAATTGAACCGCCAGCGCCGCCAGCAGCATGCCGAAGAGCCGGGTGACCACAACGATGCCGACGTGTCCCAGAGCGCGCTCGATGGGGCCGGCGACAAAGAAGCAGGCGAGGGTCATCAGCAGCACGATCACCAGCACGCCGAGGATCATCGCCGTCTCCAGCGGACCGGCGGAATGGCCGACCAGCAGGATGATCGAGGCGATGGCACCTGGCCCGGCAATCAGCGGGATGGCGATGGGAAAGATCGACGGGTCGGGCATCACCTCGTCCTCGACCTTGTCCTCGCGCCGCTTGGTGCGCCGTTCGAAGAGCATGTCGAGCGCGGTGATGAACAGCAAGAGCCCGCCGGAAATGCGGAAGGCGGACATCGAGATACCGATGAACCCCAGCACAGCCTCGCCGAAAAAGGCGAAGAGCATGAGAATCGCCAGCGCGGTGACGCAGGCCCGCATGCCGACGGCACGGCGATGCTCCGCATCGGCACCCTGGGTCAGCGCGATGAAGACCGGCGTCAGGCCGATCGGGTCGATCACCACGAAGAGCGTGGCGAAGGCGCTGATAAGAAATGCGACGTCCATCCTGTCCAATCGTGCAGCGGACCGCCACTCTGGCCCACTTCACTGTGCCAGCGCCTGCGGTACGGCGCAAGCGGACAGGCGCGGCATGGCGTCGCGTGTGCTGTCGCCTGCGTTCTGCTACGCTCGGAGCGGCAGGATTATCGGATTTTCACCAGCCATTTTTCGAGAGAGGAGTTCGGAACGTGTCCTCGGAAATCGTATTGCCCATCATCACCCCGATTGAGGGAACGTCGGGCCCTGACGTGTTCGACGCCAGCGCGGACCCGGAAGACATCAAGACCTACGAAGGCAATGACCGCGTGCACGCGCGGGGCGGCTCCGACATCGTAGATGCCGGCGAGGGGAACGATACCGTCTTCGGCGGCGGTGGCGCCGACCTCATTGATGGCGGCGAGGGGGATGACCTGATCCTCGGCGGCACCGGTCGTGACACGATCATCGGCGGCGAGGGAGCGGATACCATTTACGGCGGCGCCGGCATCGACACATTCGTCTTCACCCGCGAGACGGCGATCGAGACCGATCACATCTATGGCGCGGTCGATGGAGAGTTCCTCGACGTCAGCGGCTTCTACGGCATCGATCAGGAGGTGGTTGGAGACGACCTCTACATCTACGCCTATGTCAGTGCCGAGGGTCGCGAGCTGATCGCCATCGCCCACGAGATGACCGGCACCTTCGACGTGATCTGAGCCGCGCGGCGGCGGCGGGCTCAGCCCGCGACGCCGCTTTCCGCTGCCTCAAGCTTCTCCATCGCCGTTTCCCAAAGCGCCTCGGCGCGGTGCAGCCCGTCCATGACCTCGGCGTATTTCTTGTTCCAGGTCTCCAGCTCGCCGGCGCGCCCGTCTTCGTAAAGATCCGGGTTGGCCAGCTTGGTGGCCAGCTTCTCGCGCATTTCCTCGATCTTCGCCACCCGCGCCTCGCACTTGCGAGCCTCCGAGCGCAGCGTGAGGATTTCGTCGCGGCTGGCGCGCTTGGGCTTGGGCGCCGCTTTCTCCGCCTTGGCGGGCTTTTCCGGCTTGTCCTGCGTCAGCAGCATCTTGCGGTAAGCCTCGAGGTCGTCCTCGTAGGGCGTCACCGTGCCGTCCTTGACCAGCCACAGCCGGTCGGCGACCAGCCCCAGCAGGTGCATGTCGTGCGACACCAGGATCACCGCGCCGGAATAGGCGGTCAGCGCCTCGACCAGCGCCTCGCGGCTCTCGATATCGAGGTGGTTGGTCGGCTCGTCGAGGATCAGCATGTGCGGCGCATCGAGTGTCGCGAGCAGCAGCGACAGGCGCGCCTTCTGGCCGCCCGAGAGCCGGCCGACCTCGGTTTCGGCTTGGTTTGCGCCCAGCCCGAAACCAGCCAGCTGCGCGCGCAGCTTGGAGGGGGCGGTGTCCGGGCGCTCGCGCTGCAGGTGCTGCAGCGGCGTCTCGTCAAGGTGCAGCTCGTCGACCTGGTGCTGGGCGAAATAGCCGATGCGCAATTTCGAACTGGAGGTCATCTTGCCGTCCATCAGCGCCAGCCGTCCGGCAAAGAGCTTGGACAGCGTCGACTTGCCCTGGCCGTTGCGGCCCAGGAGCGCGATGCGGTCGTCCTGGTCGATGCGCAGCGAAAGCTTGCGCAGCACCACCTTGTCACCATAGCCGGTGGAGGCATTCTCCAGCGCGAGGATCGGCGGCGACAGCTCGTCGGGCTGCGGGAAGCTGAAGACGCGCTTGGCGGCCTCCTCGGGCGGGGTGATCCGCTCCATCTTCTCCAGCATCTTGACGCGCGCCTGCGCCTGCCGGGCCTTTGAGGCCTTGGCGCGGAAACGGTCGACGAAGCTCTGCAGGTGGGCGCGGCGCTCGTCCTGCTTCTTCGCCGCCGCCGCGAGCACGGCACGGCGCTCGGCACGGGTGCGCGCGAAGGTGTCGTAATTGCCCTGGTAGAGCACCAGCTTGCGGTCCTCGAGATGCAGGATCGCCCCGACCGCGCGGTTCAGCAGGCCGCGGTCGTGGGAGATGACGATCACCGTGTGCGGGTAGCTCTGCAGGTAGCTCTCCAGCCAGAGCGCGCCTTCGAGGTCGAGGTAGTTCGTCGGCTCGTCGAGCAACAGCAGGTCAGGCTGGGCAAAAAGCACGCCCGCCAGCGCCACGCGCATCCGCCAGCCGCCGGAGAAATCCGAGCAGGGGCGCTGCTGCGCCGCCTCGTCGAAGCCGAGGCCCTTGAGGATGGTCGCGGCGCGCGCCTCGGCGGACCAGGCGTCGATGTCGGCGAGCCTCGTCTGGATGTCGGCGATGCGGTGCGGGTCGGTGGCGGTCTCGGCCTCGGCCATGAGCGACGCGCGCTCGAGATCGCAGGCCAGCACCGTCTCGATCAGCGAGACATCCGAGGCCGGGGCCTCCTGCGCCACGCCGCCGATCTTGGCGCGGGCGGGCAGCTCGATCTCGCCGCCGTCGAGCGTCAGCTCGCCGCGGATGAGCCGGAAGAGCGTGGTCTTGCCCGCGCCATTGGGACCGACGAGGCCAACCTTGTGGCCTGCGGGAATCACGGCGGAAGCCTCCTCGAGCAGAGGGCGGCCTTCGACGGAATAGGAGATGTCTCGAATACTCAGCATGGCTCGCCCATAGCAGAGCCTTCGGGCGGGCAACATCCCCCTTCGCGCATATCGCCCTTGCCCGGCGCGTCTTCCGGCTCCGAAGTCGTGATGTGCGTATTTGGAAAGAGAATAAGCCGGATATGGTTGGCCTTCTTCTCTTTCAAAATACGCCGGGGTGAATTGGCCGCAGGCCAAGAGGGGCAGCGCCCCTTTTTTGCCTATGGAAGAGGCAGCGGCGGGCCGCGGGGTCTTCCCAATTCCTCAACCCCATGATAACGCCCCTGCCAGAGAATACTGGCCGGGCCGTTGCCCGGCTTTATGACATTGGAGAGACCAAAATGGCCGTCGAACGCACCCTGTCGATCATCAAGCCCGACGCAACCCGCCGCAACCTGACCGGCAAGATCAACGCCAAGTTCGAAGAAGCTGGCCTGCGCATCGTCGCGCAGAAGCGCATCCAGCTGACCCCGGCGCAGGCCGGCGAGTTCTACAAGGTGCACGCCGAGCGTCCGTTCTACGGCGAACTGTGCGAGTTCATGGCGTCCGAGCCGGTCGTCGTGCAGGTGCTCGAAGGTGAAGGCGCGATTGCCAAGAACCGCGAAGTGATGGGCGCAACCAACCCGGCAGACGCCGCAGAGGGCACCATCCGCGCAGAGTTCGCCGAGTCGGTCGGCGAGAACTCGGTGCACGGTTCGGACGCGCCGGAAACCGCCGCAGAAGAGATCGCCTACTTCTTCTCGGGCCTCGAGCTCGTCGGCTGAGCCTGACGCTCACCCCCGACAGATTTAAGGGCGCCCTGCGGGGCGCCCTTTTCGTTGCAAATGCGGGATCGCTCAGGCCGCGATATCGACCGTCCTTGCGGGGCCGCTTCCCGGTGCAGCGTGGCGGCTTTCCAGCCAGCGGCGCAGCAGTGCGGCATTGCGGGTATTGGCGCGGTAGCCGATATCGAAGATGTCGCCGACCAGCGGGATGAGGCCCACGACCCAGTCCGTCGCGAGGTTTGCGCCCATCTGGCCCAGCAACACCTTGGGCGCGCCCATGTCGTGTGCTTCCTTCACGATCCACAGCGCCGGGGCGAGAGCCAGAGTATCGCCAATGCCCGGGACGAGCCCGAACACCGCGTCCCAGCCGAAGCGGATCGGCGTCAGGGGGATGCGGTAGGCGCGGTCCATGCGGCGTGCCCAGCGGTCGATCCTTTCGAGACGCTGGAAGTCCGGGTGTAGGGTGTGGTCATGCGCGCTCATGGCGATCACGCGTGCTGGCGGCTCGGACCGGTGCGGGCGATCACCCAGACCGCGTGCACGATGCCCGGAATGTAGCCGAGGATGGTCAGCAGGATGTTGATCCAGAAGTGCTTGCCCAGACCCACCTGCAGGAACACGCCGAGCGGCGGCAGGAGGATGGCGAGGATGATGCGGATCAGGTCCATGTCGGTCTCCTTGTCAGGATGAATGATGCGTTGGCGAACCAACACGGAGACCGGGTCCGGAGTTCCCTCGCGGTTTAAAGCGTGGCGTGCAATGCGCTGCTATGGATAAGAAATATCGCTCTATTCGCGCGGGCGTCGCAGCGGGTCGATCACGCCGATCTCGTCGAGGATGGCCTCGATCCCCGCCAGCGGCGCATCGCTTTTCCCCTCGGCGACCAGCGCGTCGAACCGGGCCCGGAGTTCTTCTTTCTCCTTGCCCCGTGCGTCGTTCCACGGGCGGCCCTGCAGCGCCATGTGCAGCACGTAGAAGCCGATGAAATGCGGCTTGGTGCCATGGGCCAGAAGGCGGCGGTAGGTCTCGTCCGCGCCGAGCGCGCGCAGGGTTTCAGCGTCCTCGATCCCCGCGCGCTTGCAGGCCGATTCCACCGCGGGTCCGAGATTGCGGATGCTGGAGATCGGCGTGCCGGACATATGCTCAGGCGGCCTTGGCGAGCGTGGCGGCAAAGCCGGTAAGCGTGGTGAGGGCCTCGGCGAAGCGATCGTCCGGGATGGTCAACGCAACGCGCAGGAAGCCTGCGGCGGAGGGGCCGAAGCTCTCGCCCGGCATCACCGCGATACGATGGGTGTCGAGCAGCGCGTCCGCGAACTCGATGCCCGAAAGGCCGGTCGCGCGGATGTCGAGGAAGAGGTACATCGCCCCGCCCGAGGGCACGAGGCCGACGATGTTCTGCCGGGCGAGGATCTCCTGCGCCTGCGCGCGGCGGCGGCGGAAGGGCTCGGCGACGCGCGGCTCCAGCGCGTCGTCCGAGGTGAGCGCGTAGAGCGCCGCGTCCTGGATGTAGCCCGGCACGCCGTAGGTGGTGTTGGTGGCCAGATCGATCAGCGCTGCGATGGCGGCTTCGGGTGCGATCAGCCACCCGATGCGGCTGCCGGTCATCGCGTGGCTTTTCGACAGCGAGCCAATTACCATGGTGCGCTCGGCCATACCGGGCAGCGCGCGTGGGCTGAGGTGTTCGCCCTCCCAGATCTGCGTGTCGTAGACCTCGTCGGAGATCAGCCAGAAATCCCCGTCGCAGGCGACCTCGGCGAGGCCCTCCAGCGTGGCGCGGGGGTAGATCGCGCCGGTCGGGTTGTTGGGCGAGTTGACCAGCAGCGCCGAGGCGCCGGTCTGGCGCGCCTTGCGGCGGACCTCGGCGGGGTCGGGGAAGAAGCTGTGCTCGGGGCGGGTCTCGATGCTGTGCGGGATCGCTCCGGCGGCGCGGATGGTGCCGGGGTAGGTGACATAGTGCGGCTCGATCATCAGTGCGGCATCGCCGGGGTTGCAGGCGGCCATATGGGCGGCAAAGAGCGCAGATTGCCCGCCGGGGGTGACCAGCACGTTGTCGCGCGTGGTGGGAACGCCGGTGCGCTCGGTCACGCGCGCGGCGATGGCGTCGCGCAGCGCCGGAATGCCGGGCACGATGGCATAGCCGGTGTGGCCCGCCGTGGCGGCGCGGTGCATCTCGGTGAGGATCGCCGGATCGGTGCGCTCGTCGGGCTCGCCGATGGTCAGCTCGGTCACCGGCACGCCGGCGGTGCGCAGGGCGCGGGCCTTGTAGAAAATCTCCCAGCCGTCGCCGCCACCGGCGTTGAGGGACGTGATGCGGGTGGACAGGATCGGCATGGCGGGCTCCGCGAGAACTGTATTGAAAACCTTGTGCCAGAGCTCCGGAGGGGCGGCAAGTGTGTGGGTGCAGGTGCGTCGTTGTGCGGTGCGGCAATGGATTATTGTTCATTATAAACAGAAGTTTACAATTTGGCGTTCGGGGGCGTAATCTTGACTTTGCGGACGGTCCCGGGTAGATTTTCCGGATGCTGGACGAAATGGGCAGGCGGCCCCGGGGGTGACCCCGGCGGCCGCTTTTTCGTTCCGCACGCATGCGCCCCGACGTCGGCATTCAGATCGCCGCGGCCGCCTGCGAGGCACTCTCTACAGGCAATACCATACAGGCAAGAAAGGTATCGAGCGATGATCCTCATCCATCTCGAAGAAGAGCTGAGCCGTCTCGAAGACGAGCGGGAGCAGCTGGCTGACATGCTGCGGCATCTCGGCAACGACATGCGGCGCCTGCGCGACCGCTTCGACGAAGACGGAACCCTGGACAAACCCGAGACCTCCAAGGCAGCGGCGGACCTGCGCTACTGGCTGAAGGTCGCCCATGAAACGGAGGCACAGATCAGACATGTCAGACGCAAGCAGAAGGGAATTGCCGGGGACTGGGCGCTCGATCTCGAACGCGCACGGGTTGAGGTCGGCTGCCGCATGGCTCGCCTCCGCCGGTGCTGCGGTGCAGGAGAGCTTCCTGAATGAGCTGTCGGAGGGGGAGCGCCTGGCGCTCCCCTTTCTGTTCGAGTTCTGGGCGCTGGAGCATCAGCTGCCGCCCGAAGGGGACTGGCGCTCCTGGGTGATCATGGGCGGGCGCGGGGCGGGCAAGACCCGGGCCGGCGCGGAATGGGTGCGTGCCATGGTGGAGGGCGCGCTGCCGCTCTCGCAGGGCCGTTGCAAGCGCGTGGCGCTGGTGGGGGAGACGCTCGATCAGGCGCGCGAGGTGATGGTTTTTGGCGACAGCGGCATCCTGGCCTGCTCGCCACCCGACCGGAGGCCGGTCTGGAGCGCCACGCGGCGCTGCCTCAGCTGGCCGAACGGGGCCGAGGCGATGGTCTTCTCCGCCCATGACCCAGAGGCGCTCCGCGGGCCGCAATTCGACGCGGCCTGGGCGGACGAGCTGGGCAAGTGGCGCAAGGCACGGGAAACCTGGGACATGCTGCAGTTCGCGTTGCGGCTGGGAGACCAGCCGCGCGCCTGCGTGACCACCACCCCGCGCAACATCGGCGTGCTGAAGGAGCTGCTGGAGTTACAGAGTACCGTGGTGACGCGGGCCCCGACCGAGGCAAACAGGGCCAACCTCGCAGCCAGCTTCCTCGACGAGGTCCGGGCGCGCTACGGGGCGACCCGGCTTGCGCGACAGGAGCTCGATGGCGAGATGGTCTCGGACGTGGACGGCACGCTCTGGACGCAGGAGGTCCTTGAGCGCGCGCGGCTGCGCAAGGTGCCGGGGCGGTTCGATCGTATCGTCGTGGCTGTGGACCCGCCTGCGGGGGATGGCGCCGGATCGGACGCCTGCGGCATCGTGGTCTGCGGGGTGTTGTGTGACGGCCCGCCGCAGGGCTGGGAGGCCTTCGTGCTGCAGGATGCCTCGGTGCAGGGGATGGGCCCCACGGGCTGGGCACGTGCGACGGTCGAGGCTTATGAGCGCTGGCAGGCGGACCGGATCGTCGCCGAGGTGAACCAGGGGGGCGCCATGGTCGAGGCGGTGCTGCGGCAGGTGGCGCCTTCGGTGCCGCTGCGCAAGGTCACCGCGACGCGCGGCAAGACGTTGCGCGCCGAGCCGGTGGCGGCGCTTTACGAACAGGGGCGCATCGGCCACGCCCGGAGGTTCGACCTGCTGGAGGAGCAGATGGGGCTGATGACCGGGGCCGGGTTCCAGGGGCAGGGCTCGCCCGACCGTGTGGATGCGCTGGTCTGGGCACTGACCGAGCTTGTCACCGGACCGTCGGAGAGCTGGCGCCGGCCTCGGCTGCGGGTGCTGTGAGGGCGGCGAAGGAGGGGGGCGCCGCCCCCCTCGGCCTGCGGCCTCACCCCCTGGGCGTATTTGCAAAGAGAAGAAGGCTCTGCAGGCTCCCCCTGCTTCTTCTCTTTGAAAATACGCATGGCGCGATCTCGCCGCTATGTGTCCGCCTGTTGTGGTGCGCAGGTTGAGGCGGGAGCTCCGGACGCGTGTTGCGGGACCGGCGCGCGGCTTGGGAGCGAATGGTTAACAGGACGCGTCTAATTTCTTTCTCAACGCGAACCGGGGCCGTGCGGGCCTCGGACCGGAGACCAGCAAGGAGCGGGACATGGTGTTCGACTTTCTGCGGCGGGGAAGCGGGGCGGAAGAACGCCGCGAGACCAAGGCATCTGCCGCGGGCAGGCTGATCGCTGTCCAGGCGTCCGGTCGCGTGGCCTGGTCGCCGCGCGATACCGGCTCGCTCACACGGCAGGGGTTCACTGGGAACCCGGTCGGCTTCCGGGCGGTGAAGCTGATCGCCGAGGCCGCCGCGGCGCTGCCTCTGGTCCTGCAGGACGCCGAAATGCGCTACAGCGCCCATCCCATCCTGCAGCGCATTGGAGCCCCGAACCCGGCGCAGGGACGGGCCGAACTGCTGGAGGCGCTCTATGGGCAGTTGCTGCTGTCGGGGGATGGGTATCTCGAGGCGGTGGGAAGCGGTGGAGGACTGCCCGCGGAACTGCACGTGCTCCGCTCGGAGCGGATGCGGCTGGTGCCTGGTCCCGATGGCTGGCCTGTCGCCTATGAATACCAGGTGGACGGCCGGGCGCATCGCTTCGATGTGCGCAGCGATCCGGCGCCGATCTGCCACGTGAAGTGCTTCCATCCGCAGGACGACCACTACGGGCTGTCACCGCTGCAACCCGCCGCGCAGGCGCTGGATGTGCACAACAGTGCTTCGCGCTGGTCCAAGGGGCTGCTGGACAATGCAGCGCGACCCTCGGGGGCTATTGTCTGGAGTGGCGGTGACGGGCAGGGCTCCATGGCGCAGGACCAGTACGAACGGCTGGTCTCGGAGATGGAGAGCCAGCACCAGGGCGCGCGCAATGCCGGACGGCCGATGCTGCTGGAGGGCGGGCTCGACTGGAAGCCGATGGGCTTCTCACCCTCGGATATGGAGTTCCGGCAGACCAAGGAAGCTGCCGCGCGCGAGATTGCCGTCGCCTTCGGGGTGCCGCCGATGCTGCTGGGGATCCCAGGGGATGCCACTTATGCCAACTACCAGGAGGCCAACCGCGCCTTCTACCGGCTGACCGTGCTGCCGCTCGCACAGCGGGTGAGCACGGCGCTGGGCAGGTGGCTCTCCGGGTTCACTGGCGAGCAGATCGAGCTGAAGCCCGATCTCGACCAGGTGCCGGCCCTGTCGGTCGAGCGCGAGACGCATTGGCGGCGGGTGTCCGAGGCGGCCTTTCTCACGGTGCCCGAGAAGCGGCGCATGCTGGGGCTGCCGCCGCTGGCCGAGGAGGGCGAAGGTGAATGAGCGCGGGCTGCCTTACGAGCCCTTCGCCTGCGCCCCCGCGCTTCGACTGGAGGCACACGAGCGGCTCAGCGCGGTGCAGATCGCGGCGCTGGAGGATCGGTTGGCGCGACTGGAGGCGCTGCTGGAGCGGCTGGAGAAGCGGCTTTGGCTGGCGGTCTACGGGGTTGCCGCGGGGCTGATGGCACAGGCGCTGCAGGGGTTGATCAGCATGACGCCCTGAGGGGTCGCACACGCAAGGGAGCGTTTCATGGAACTGGAGCACAAGTTCTGCCGTCTCGGCGGTGAGATCACCGCGGCTGTCAGCGTCTCGGATGGGACAAGGATCGAAGGCTATGCCTCGCTGTTCGGCAGCGCCGACCAGGGCGGGGATATCGTGGTGCGGGGGGCCTATGCCGCGTCGCTCAAACGGCTCGCCGCCGAGGGGCGCGCGGTGCGGATGCTCTGGCAGCACGATCCGGCACAGCCCATCGGTATCTGGAACGAGGTCCGCGAGGACGAGCGGGGGCTGCACGTGACGGGACGCTTGCTGGAGACCGTCGAGAAGGGGCGCGAAGCCGCAGCGCTGATCGCCGCTGGGGCCATCGACGGGCTGTCCATCGGCTATCGCACCGTCACGGCGGTGAAGGATTGCGAGGGGCGCAGGCTCCTCAAGGAACTGGAGCTCTGGGAGGTGTCGCTTGTCACCTTCCCGATGCTGCCCAGTGCGCGGGTGGCGGCCAAGGGGGACAGCCCCGAGCCGGACATGCTGCGCGAGCTGGCGCTGGCCATCGATGCCGCGCGCCTCGACCTGGCGGGCGGCTGACGCGCGCCTTCAACACGGGACCGAGCTGATGAGCACAACCGAGAGCCATTCTCGGACCGGGGAAAATCTGTCCCCGGTCGCCCGGGTGGGCGCCGCGATGGCGGGGCTGACCGCGGACATAAGGGCCATGCGTGCCGACATTCACGCGAAACTGGACACATACGAAGAGCGACTGACCATGCTGGACACAAAGACTTCGCTTGCTGCGGCGCGCCCGGCGCTGGGCACCATGGGAGAGCCGGAGCTGCCGCACCGCAAGGCGTTCAATGCCTACCTGCGCACCGGCGACGACGACGGCCTGCGCGGGCTTGTGCTCGAGGGCAAGGCACTGTCCACCGCGGTGGCCGCCGACGGTGGGTATCTCGTCGATCCGGTGACCTCGGAAACGGTGAAAGCGGTGCTGGAGAGCGCCGCCTCGATCCGGGCCATTGCCGCCGTCGTCACCGTCGAGGCCTCGTCCTTTGACGTGCTTGTCGACCAGGGCGACACCGGCGCGGGCTGGGCCGACGAGGTGGCCGAGACCGGCGAGAGCGAGACGCCGACCATCGACCGCATCCAGATCAAGCTGCACGAGCTTTCGGCCATGCCCAAGGCCTCGCAGCGTCTGCTGGATGATACCGCGTTCGATCTCGAGGCCTGGCTGGCCGGGCGCATCGCCGACCGGTTTGCGCGCGCCGAGGCTTCGGCCTTCATCACCGGGGACGGCGTCGACAAGCCGATGGGCATCCTGTCGCACGACATGATCGACAACGAGATCTGGGAGTGGGGCAACCTCGGCTACGTGCCTTCGGGCGCCGCGGCGGGCATCGGCGATGGCGATGCGATCATCGATCTGGTCTATGCGCTGGGCGCCGAGTACCGGGCGAAGGGCTGTTTTGTGATGAACTCCAAGACCGCCGGGTCGCTGCGCAAGCTCAAGGACGCCGATGGCCGGCACCTGTGGTCGGACGGGCTTGCGGCGGGGCAGCCGGCGCGGCTGCTGGGCTACCCGGTGCTCATCGCCGAGGACATGCCGGACATTGCGGCGGATGCCTATCCTATCGCCTTCGGCGACTTCGGTGCGGGCTACACCATCGTCGAGCGTCCCGACCTGCGGGTGCTGCGCGATCCGTTCAGCGCCAAGCCGAACGTGCTGTTCTACGCGACCAAGCGCGTGGGCGGCGACGTAAGCGATTTTGCGGCGATCAAGCTGCTGCGCTGCGCCACCAGCTGATCGGAACGGTGAGGGCGGCGGGCGGTGGGCCCGCCGCCGGGCACGCGCGGGGATGTGCGGAGAAAGCTGATGATGGTGATCGAAGAAACCCAGGTGCCTGACGCGGCGCTGCCCATCGCCGCGCTGAGACGGCAGCTGCGCATGGGCAGTGGCTTTGCCGAGGACGGGCTGCAAGACGATGTTCTTCATTCGTTCCTGCGCGCGGCACTGGCGGCAATCGAGGCCCGTACGGGCAAGGCGCTGCTGTCACGAGGCTTCCTCTGGACGCTGCACGGATGGCGCGACGCGCAGGGGGCGGTCTTTCCGCTGGCGCCGGTGAGCGCGGTCTCGCAGCTGACGCTGGTGGACCGCTACGGGGTGGCGCAGGATGTCGGGGCCGAGCGCTACCGGCTGGAGATCGACGCCGCCGCGCCCATTCTGCGGCCGCAGAGCGCGGCGCTGCCCGACATTCCCACGGGGGGCTCCGCGGAGGTGCGCTTCACCGCCGGCTACGCCGAGAATTTCGACGACCTGCCGGCAGACCTCGGGCAGGCAGTGCTGCTGCTGGCGGCGCATTACTACGAGTACCGGGACGAGACCGCGCTGAGCCAGGGCTGCATGCCCTTCGGCGTGACCGCGCTCATCGCGCGCTACCGACCGCTGCGCATGGGGTTCTCGGCATGAGGCCGCTGCGTCTGTCGCACAACCTGGTGCTCGAGGCGCCGACCGAGGTGCCCGACGGCACCGGCGGCTTCACCGCGGGCTGGCAGGTGCTGGGCACGCTCTGGGCCGAGCTTTCCCCGAGATCGGGGCGCGAGGTGCAGGGCGAGGCGGGGCCGGTGGCGCGCGGACGCTACCGCATCACCGTGCGCGGCGCGCCGGAGGGGGGATCGGGCCGCCCGCTGCCCGGGCAGCGGTTCCGGCTTGGCGAGCGGGTCTTTGACATCCTTTCGGTCAGCGAGCGCGACCACGCGGGGCGCTATCTCGCCTGCGAGGCGCAGGAGGAGGTGGCTTCATGAGCTACGCGATGTCCGCCGCGCTTCAGGCGGCGCTCTACGATGCGCTGCGGGCCGATGGGGCGCTCTCGGGCCTGGTCGGCGAGGCGATCTATGACGCGCCTCCCTCGGGCACGCTGCCGGGGCTCTACGTGACGCTCGGGGCCGAGCGCGTGCGCGATGCCTCGGACCGCTCGGCGGCTGGGGCTTGGCACGATCTGACGGTGGCGGTGATCAGCGGGGCCGCGGGGTTCTCGGCAGCGAAGGCGGTGGCCGGAGCGGTTTCTGATCTCCTGCACGAGGCCGATCTGTCGCTGGCGCGGGGCCGGCTGGTGAGCCTGCGCTTTCGCCGCGCGCGGGCTCGGCGTGAAAGCGGCGGTCTGCGCCGCATCGAGATGACATTCCGCGCGCGCGTCGAAGACGCGTGACGCGCCACAGCAAGGAGTTGCGACTATGGCTGCGCAGAACGGCAAAGACCTTCTGATCAAGCTCGACCTGACCGGCGACGGTCAGTTCGAAACCATGGCGGGGCTGCGCGCGACGCGGGTCAGTTTCAACGCCGAGAGCGTCGACGTCACCTCGCTCGGGAGCACCGGCGGCTGGCGAGAGCTGCTCGCCGGGGCGGGGGTGAAATCGGCCAACCTCTCGGGCTCGGGCGTGTTTCGAGACGCGGGCACGGATGAGCGGGCGCGGCAGATCTTCTTTGACGGCGAGACCCCGGATTTCCAGGTGATCATCCCCGATTTCGGCACCGTCGAAGGACCGTTTCAGCTTACCTCGATCGAATATGCCGGCAGCCACGACGGCGAGGCGACCTACGAGATCGCGCTCGCCTCGGCCGGGGCGCTGAGCTTCGTGGCGATGGTGGGGGCTTAAGTGGCGAACCCCTGGCGCGGCGAGGTGGAACTGGTCCTCGACGGCGAGCGGCGGGTCATGCGCCTGACGCTCGGCGCGCTGGCCGAGCTGGAGGCGGCGCTGGTGGAAGGCACGCTGGTCGACCTGGTGCGCCGCTTCGAGGCCGGGGCCTGTTCGAGCCGGGACGTGCTGGCACTGATCGTCGCGGGTCTGCGCGGAGGTGGCTGGCAGGGCACGGCGGGCGATCTCGTAAGCGCCGAGATCGGCGGCGGACCCATGGCGGCGGCGCGGGCGGCAGCGGAGCTGTTGGCGCGGGCCTTCACGTTGCCGGAGGACGCCGAGTGAGTGCGTTGGACTGGCCGGCACTGCTGCGCGCGGGGCTGCGGGGCCTTGGCCTCCGCCCGGCTGAGTTCTGGGCTCTGACGCCGGCGGAACTGCGGCTGATGCTGGGAGAGGAACGCGGAGCGCGCGCGATGGGACGGGCGCGGTTGGAGGAGCTGATCGCGGCCTTTCCGGACGCGGCTGAGGGAGACAGCACATGACCGATCTCGACGGTTTCGACGATCTCGACACGGCTCTGGCCGGGCTGGAATCCGGACTGGGCGGCGCGGCGGCCATGGCCGCGGGGTTCGATGCCGAACTGAAACGCATCCATGAGACTTTCTCGGCCACCGGCAAGGGCGCCTCGAAGCTCGAGGGGACGCTCAGCCGCGGGCTGGCGCGGGCCTTCGACGGGGTGGTGTTTGACGGGATGCGCGCATCGGAGGCGTTGGAGCGGGTCGCGCGCAGCGTGGTCGACAGCGCCTATCGCGCCGCGGTGCGCCCGGTGACCGACCACCTTGGCGGCGCGCTTTCGGCGGGGATGACACAGCTTTTCGGGGCCTTCTCGCCGTTTGCGCAGGGCGGGGCCTTCACCCAGGGGCGGGTCATGCCCTTTGCCAGCGGCGGCGTGGTCAGCGGGCCGGTGCATTTTCCGATGCGGGGCGGCACAGGGCTCATGGGCGAGGCGGGGCCGGAGGCGATCCTGCCGCTGCAGCGCGGGGCTGACGGCCGGCTCGGTGTCCGCGCCGAGGGCGGACGCGGCGCGGTCTCCGTGGTGATGAACATCCAGACGCCCGACGTGCAGGGCTTCCGGCGCAGCCGCTCGCAGATCGCCGCGCAGATGAGCCGGGTGCTCTCGCAGGGCGCGCGCAACCGCTGAGGAGGGGCCATGAGCTTTCATGAATCACGTTTTCCCGCCGACCTGAGTTTCGGGGCCATGGGCGGGCCAGAACGGCGCACTGACGTGGTCGAGCTGAGCTCGGGCTTCGAGGAGCGCAACACGCCGTGGGCAAACTCGCGCCGGCGTTTCGACGCCGGGCTGGGGCTGCGCTCGCTGGATGACATTGCGCAGTTGCTGGCCTTTTTCGAGGCGCGGCGCGGGCAGCTCTACGGGTTTCGCTGGAAGGACTGGTCTGATTACAAGTCCTGCCTGCCTTCGGAGACCGTCTCGGCGACGGACCAGGTGATTGCCCGGGGCGATGGCGCGACACGGGTGTTCCAGCTGATCAAGACCTATCGTTCGGGCGCCGCCAGTTACGCGCGGCCCATCACCAAGCCGGTGGCCGGCACGGTGCTGGCGGCGGTACAGGACGTGGAGATGCAGGAGGGCGCCCATTTCGAGATCGATACCGCCTCCGGCCGGATCACCTTCGTCGAGCCACCGCTTGCCGGGGTCGAGGTCAGCGCGGGCTTCGAGTTCGACGTGCCGGTGCGCTTCGATACCGATCGCATCGCGGTCTCGGTGGCGAGCTTCCAGGCCGGGCAGGTGCCCGACGTACCGGTGGTTGAGGTTCGGGTCTGATGGGGGCGGCGGAGCTTCACGCGCACCTTGCGGAGGGGCCGACCACCGTGGCGCGCTGCTGGGCGCTGACGCGGTCCGACGGCCAGCGCTACGGGTTCACCGACCATGACCGCGATCTTGCGTTCGATGGGCTGATCTTCCGCGCCGGCTCGGGGCTGACGGCGCTGGCGCTGCAACAGTCGACCGGCCTGTCGGTGGACAACAGTGAGGCGATGGGCGCGCTTTCGGGGGCATCGCTGTCCGAGGCCGACATCGAGGCCGGGCGCTTCGACGGGGCTGAACTGCTGGCCTGGCTGGTCAACTGGGCCGATGTCTCGCAACGCCGGGTGACCTTTCGCGGCACGATCGGGGAAATCCGCCGCGGCGACGGCGCCTTTCACGCGGAACTGCGCGGGCTCACCGAGGCGCTGAACGTGCCGCTTGGCCGAGTGTACCAGAAGCCGTGTTCGGCGGTGCTGGGGGATGCCGACTGCCGGTTCGGTCTCGGCGCGCCCGGCTATACCTACGAGGGGGCGGTGCTGACGGTCGAGGACCAGCGGCGGTTCGAACTGGGCAGCCTGCCGGGCTTCGAAGCGGGTTGGTTTGTACGCGGCCGACTGGAGATGCTGGACGGTGCCGGTGCGGGGCTCGGCGCGGCGGTCAAGCGCGACCGGCTGCAGGAAGGCGTGCGGATCATCGAACTCTGGGAGCCATTGCGCGCAAGGCTTTCGCCGGGCGATCTGTGCCGGGTCACCGCAGGCTGCGATAGGCGCATGGAAACCTGCCGCCTGAAGTTCGACAACCTCGTCAACTTCCAGGGGTTTCCGGATATTCCGGAGGACGACTGGATGCTGTTGCACACCAGCCGTTCGGCGGCGACCGGTGGGGGGTCGCGGCGATGAGTGGGGCACGCATCGTTGTCAGCGCGAGGGACTGGATCGGCACACCCTACCTGCATCAGGCCTCGGTCAAGGGGGCGGGCTGCGACTGCCTCGGTCTGCTGCGGGGGATCTGGCGCGAGGTGATCGGGCCCGAGCCAGAGCAGGTGCCCGCCTACAGCCGCGACTGGTCCGAGCCGCAGGGCGACGAGGCGTTGCTGCGTGCGGCGCTGCGCCACCTGCGGACAAAGTGTGCCGGCGACGAGGCCCCCGGCGACGTGCTGCTGTTCCGCATGCGCGAGGGGGCGGTCGCCAAGCATCTCGGGCTGCAGGCGCGGACCGGTGCGGGCGCCAGCTTCGTGCATGCCTATAGCGGTCATGGCGTGATCGAGAGCGCGCTGACCCTGCCTTGGCGCCGCCGGCTGGCGGCGCGATTTGCCTTTCCGAGGGAGCAAGACTGATGGCCACGATCCTCCTTTCCGTTGCCGGTGCGGCGCTTGGTAGCGCCGTCGGCGGGTCGTTCCTCGGCCTGTCGATGACCGCGGTCGGGCGTTTCATCGGCGCGGGGCTGGGCCGCGCGCTGGACCAGCGGCTCATGGGGGCTGGCTCCGAGACGGTCGAGACCGGGCGCATAGAGCGGTTCCGCCTTGCCGGTGCGGGTGAGGGCGCGGCGGTGCCGCAGGTCTGGGGCAGGATGCGGGTCGGCGCGCAGGTGATCTGGGCGACCGAATTCAGCGAGCACGTGCGCAAGCAGAAGATCAGCGGCGGTGGTGGCGGCAAGGGCAGCCCGCGCAGCGAGACGACGGTGAAGAGCTACAGCTATTCGGTCAGCCTCGCGCTGGCGCTCTGCGAAGGCGAGATCACCGGGGTGAACCGGGTCTGGGCCGACGGGGTCGAGATCGCCGTGCGTGACCTCGACATGCGCGTCTATTCCGGCAGCCGCGACCAGACGCCCGATCCCAAGATGGAGGCGGTGGAGGGCGCGGGCAGGGTGCCTGCCTACCGTGGCACGGCCTACGTGGTGATCGAGGACCTTATGCTCGAACGCTTCGGGAACCGCGTGCCGCAGTTCAGCTTCGAGGTGACGCGGCCCGAACTGGCGGATACGGCGGACGTGCCCGGCGCGATCCGCGGCGTGGCGATGATCCCCGGAACCGGCGAATACGCCTTGGCAACGCGGCCTGTCTACCTGGACTACGGCGGCGGCGCGCAGGGGGCGGTGAACCTCAACACGCCCGCCGAGAGCCCGGACTTCCTTGTCTCGCTGAACCAGTTGCGGGACGAGCTGCCCGCCTGCCGTGCCGCCTCGCTGGTGGTGAGCTGGTTCGGGGACGACCTGCGCTGCGGCGAGTGCTCCATCCGTCCGAAGGTCGAACAGGCCGAGTGGGATTCGGCGCAGATGCCCTGGAGCGTGTCGGGGCTCGGGCGCGGTGCCGCGGAGCAGGTGCCGCATCTGGATGGACGCCCGGTCTACGGCGGAACGCCGGCCGATGGCTCGGTGATCGAGGCGCTTCGGGAGATGGCGGCGCGCGGGCTGGAGGTGGTCTTCTATCCCTTCATCCTGATGGACCAGATGGCGGGCAACGGGCTGACCGATCCCTGGACCGGGGCCGAGGAACAGCCGGAGCTGCCGTGGCGCGGGCGGATCACCCTGAGCCGCGCGCCGGGACGGGAGGGCTCGCCCGACGGCACCGCCGCTGCGGAAGCCGAGGTGGCGGGCTTTTTCGGCACCGCCGCAGCGGCGGACTTCTCGGTCACCGCGGACGAGGTCAGCTATTCCGGTCCCGACGAATGGTCCTTCCGCCGGTTCATCCTGCATCAGGCGGCGCTCTGCGCGGCGGCTGGCGGGGTCTCGGCCTTCTGCATCGGCTCGGAAATGCGGGCGCTGACACAGATCCGCGGCACAGGGGGCTTCCCGGCGGTCGAGGCGCTGCGCGCGCTGGCCGGCGAATGCCGCGCCTTGCTGGGACCGGGGGTGGAGATCGGTTACGCGGCGGATTGGAGCGAGTATTTCGGCTACCATCCGCAGGACGGTTCGGGCGATGTCTACTTCCACCTCGATCCGCTCTGGAGCGACCCGCAGATCGATTTCATCGGCATCGACAACTACATGCCGATCGCCGACTGGCGCGAAGGTGACGACCACGCCGATGCCGCCTGGGGTGCGATCTACAATCCCGACTACCTGATGGCCAATGTCGCGGGCGGCGAAGGGTATGACTGGTACTACCCTTCCTCCGAGGCCCGCGCGGCGCAGCGCCGCGAGCCGATCACAGACGGGGCGCATGGCGAGCCTTGGGTTTACCGTTACAAGGACCTGCGCAGCTGGTGGTCGAGCCGGCACCACGAGCGCATCGACGGGGTGCGGCAGGCTCTGCCGACCGGCTGGGAGCCGCAGAGCAAGCCGATCTGGTTCACCGAGCTTGGTTGTGCCGCCGTGGACAAGGGCGCGAACCAGCCCAACAAGTTCCTCGATCCGAAAAGCTCCGAAAGCGATCTTCCTAGGTATTCCAATGGTCTGCGCGATGAGCTTATGCAGCGCCAATACCTGCGCGCGGTCCATGCCTACTGGAACGAGCCGGCGCACAACCCGGTGTCCGAGCTCTACGGCGCGCCGATGATCGACATGTCGCGCGCGCTGGTCTGGGCCTGGGACGCACGGCCTTACCCCTGGTTTCCGGGGCTTGGCGCGCTGTGGAACGATGGAAGCAATTACCGGCGTGGGCACTGGCTGAACGGGCGCTGCTCGGCGCGGACGCTGGCCTCGGTGGTGGCCGAGGTCTGCGCGCGGGCGGGGGCGCGGGAGGTCGACGTGAGCCGGCTGTGGGGCTGGGTGCGGGGCTATCACCTGGACCGGCTGTCGGACGCGCGCGCGGCGCTGCAGCCGCTCCTGCTGGCGCATGGCGTGGACGCGATCGAGCGTGACGGCGCGCTGGTCTTCCTGCCGCGGCGCGGACGGCGGGCCGTGGCGCTCGACCCGGCTGCGCTGGTGCATGACGCGGGCGAGGAGAGCGACCTTCTGCTGACCCGCGCGGCCGATGCCGAGATGGCCGGGCGGTTGCGCTTGCGCTTCGTCGAAGCGGACGGAGATCACGCGATCTGCGGTGAGGAGGTGGTTCTGCCCGACGCGCAGACCCATGCCGTTGCAGAGACCGAGCTGACCATGGCGCTGACCCGGGCCGAAGGCCGCATGGTGCTCGAACGCTGGCTGGCCGAGGCGCGCATCGCCCGCGAGAACCTGCGCTTTGCCCTGCCGCCCTCGCAGCTGCCGCTGGGTGCCGGCGACATCATCGAACTGCCGGGAAACTCGGGGCCGCTACGTGCCCGCATCGATCAGGTCGAAATTGGCAGCCACCAGAAAATCGAGGCGGTGCGCATCGAGCCCGACACCTACCTGCCCGCCGACATGGGCGACGGCGATCCCCTTCTGCGGCCGTTTACGGCACCGGTTCCGGTGCAGCCGCTGTTCCTGGACCTGCCGCTGATGAGCGGCGAGGAGGTGCCGCACGCGCCGCATCTCGCGGTGACTGCCAGCCCCTGGCCGGGCAGCGTTGCGGTCTACGACTCCGTGTCGGACGCCGACTACGTGCTGAACGAGATCATCGCCGCGCGTGCCACGGTTGGGGTGACCGAGACGCCGCTTTTCGCTGCGCCGACCGGGCGGGTGGACCGGGGCGAGGCGCTGCAGGTGCAGATGCGCTCGGGCGCTCTGCAGTCGGTCTCGGAAGAGGCGCTGCTGGGCGGCGCGAACGTGATGGCGATCGGCGATGGCACGCCGGGCAACTGGGAGCTCTTCCAGTTTCGCGACGCGCAGTTGCTCGAGCCGGGGCGCTGGCTGCTGTCGCACCGGCTGCGCGGCCAGGCGGGCAGCGACGGATTGATGCCCGGTGCCTGGCCAGCGGGCTCCTGGGTGGTGCTGATCGACGGCTCGGCGCAGCAGATCGCGCTCGCCCCGGCGCAGCGGCGCCAGGCCCGGCACTTCCGCATCGGCCCGGCGCGGCGCGGCTACGACGATCCATCCTATGTGCACCAGTTGCTGGCCTTCGACGGCAATGGGCTGCGGCCCTACCGGCCGGCGCATCTGCGGGCCGAGGCGTTTGGCGGCTCGGCACTGGCGCTCAGCTGGATCCGGCGCACGCGCATAGACGGCGACGACTGGGAGTTGCCCGAGGTGCCGCTCGGCGAGGAAAGCGAGAGCTACCTCGCGCGCGTGACGCAGGGCGGCGCGGTGATCCGCGAGGCATTCTGCACGGCTCCGTCATGGACTTATGACCCGGCGCAGGACGGGCTGACGGGCGGCTACGAGGTGCAGGTGGCGCAGGTCTCGGCGCGCTACGGGCCGGGCCCCTTTGCGCGATTGGCACTCTCGGCCTGATCGGCTCTTTCATCTCCGTCCGCGATCCCCTAGATCACGGTTTTGCATTTCGACCCGTGACGGCTATCTGCTAGAGTGGCCGGCAACTGACGGAGGATTCCAATGGCCAAGACCCGTGCCAAGATCGCCGAACTGGACCCTGTCTGGGCCCGCATCGTCCATGAGGCCGAGGAGGTCGTCGCCGCAGAGCCGCTGCTTGGGGGGTCGGTGCACTACTCGATCCTGCACCATCCGACCATCGAGCGGGCGCTGGCGTATCGCATTTCTCTCAAGTTGGCGAACGGCGAGATGTCCGAGCAGATCCTGCGCGAGATCTGCGACGAGGCCTACAGTTCCGACCCCTCGCTGGCGCTGAAGGCGCGGGCCGACATCCAGGCCACCTACGAGCGTGACCCGGCCTGCCACCGCTACCTGCAGCCGCTGCTCTACTTCAAGGGCTTCCAGGCGGTGCAGAGCCAACGCGTGGCGAACTGGCTGTGGCGCGAGGGGCGGCGTGACCTGTCGTATTTCTTCCAGATGCGCTCGTCCGAGGTCTTCGGCGTTGACATCCACCCCGCGGCGAAGATCGGCAAGGGCATCATGATCGACCACGCCCACTCGATCGTCATCGGCGAGACGGCGGTGGTCGGCGATGACGTGTCGATCCTGCACTCGGTGACGCTTGGCGGCACCGGCAAGGAGGACGAAGACCGTCATCCGAAGATCGGCAACGGCGTGCTGATCGGTGCCGGGGCGAAGGTGCTGGGCAACATCAAGGTGGGCGACCGCTCGCGCATCGCGGCGGGCTCGGTGGTGCTGGCCGAGGTGCCGCCCTGCAAGACCGTTGCCGGGGTGCCCGCGAAGATCGTCGGCGAGGCAGGCTGCGACCAGCCCTCGCGCTCGATGGACCAGAAGCTGACCGGCTGCAACTGCAGCGACTGAGGCGCGGCCACGGGGAATTGAGAAAGGCGCGGCCCGGTAGGACCGCGCCTTTTGCTTTGAAGGGGGGGCGCCGATCCGCCCGGACGCAAGACGAAGCCGCCGGGCGAGCCCGGCTCAGGCTCCTGCCGCCACCGCCGGCATGACCCGGCGCGCGCGGCTGCGGCTCTCCATCCATGCGAGGCCCAGCATGACGATGCCGCCCGCCGCCAGCGCCGCACCGACCTGTCCCGTGGCGTCCCAGCCGTGGCCCGCGGCCAGCGCGCGTCCGGCGAGGAACGGCCCCAGCGCGTTGGCGGCATTGAAGGCGGCGTGGTTGAGCGCCGCGGCAAGGGTCTGCGCCTCGCCCGCCACGTCCATCAGCCGCATCTGCAGCGGGATGGCGAGGCTGGCGGTGCTGCCGAGCAGGAAGATCGCGAGGCTCATCATGACCCAGTCGCCGATCACTGCGGCGTAGAGCAGCGACATGAGCGTCATCCCCGAGAGCAGCACAAGCGCGCCGCCGAGCCGCGACCAGTCCGCGAGCCGCCCGGCGATCAGGTTGCCGAGGATGCCACCAAGGCCGAAGCCGGACAGCGCCAGCGGGATCGCCCAGCCGGGCGCGGTGGTGGCATCGAGCATGGCCGCCGAGAAATAGGAATAGACCGCGAAGACCCCGCCGAAGCCGATTGCGCCGATGAGCAGCGTGCCCCAGACCGCGCGGTTGGCCAACGCCGAAAGCTCGCGCAGGGGGCTCGGCATGGGGCCGGACTGAACGCTGGGGGCAAAGCGCGCGATCATCAGCGCCGAGGCCGCGGCGATGCCGGTGGTGACCACGAAGCAGAGCCGCCAGCCAAAGACCTGACCCGCGGCACCCGCCAGCGGCACGCCGATCACATTGGCGAGCGTCAGCCCCATCAGCACCTGCGCCACGCCGCGCGCCTTGCGGCCCTCGGGCGAGAACTCGGCGGCGAACAGCATCGAGATGCCGAGGAAGGCGCCATGCGGCAGGCCGGCGAGGAAGCGTCCGGCGATCAGCAGGGGCAGGTCCGGTGCCATGGCCGAGAGCAGGTTGCCGAAGCCGAAGAAGCAGATCAGCAGAATCAGCAGCAGCTTGCGCGGGATCATCGAGCCGAGCACCGCCAGCACCGGCGCGCCGACGACGACACCGAGCGCATAGGCGCTCACCGCGTGGCCGGCGTCGGGCTCGCTCACCGCGAGATCGGCGGCGTAATAGGGCAGCAGCCCCATGGCGGCGAACTCGGAGACGCCGATTGCAAAGGCGCCGAGCGCCAGCGAGAGGATCGTCAGCAGGCCCTGACGGTCTTGGATAGCCATGTCTCAGCTCCGGGAGGCGGATGTGGGCGGAGGTCGGATTTAGGGAGCGCCGGACCGCGGAGGACATGGGACGTCCGCCGCCATGCAGCACGGCCCAATGGTATGCTGCAGGTGCATCTTCGCAAGCGACGCTTGCGCAACCTCGCCATGCAGACAGCGCATGACGTCTGGGCATGGGACGGTGTCCAGCTGCCTCGGCAGCGCCGGCATGATCAAAATTACGTTACGTCACGAAATTCTTGCGACCCGGGATTCGCCTGACAACACGCGCAGAGCGTGTGTAAATTTACTTTGGGGAACATTACCCAAACGTCTGGAATTTTGGAGAAAAGTAATGTCGAGGACACATATTCTGGCGGTTCCGCTCGCCGTTCTGGGGCTCGCGGCACCCGCCGTCGCGCAGGAGCAGGCCGAGAAGCCGAACATCCTCGTGATCTGGGGCGACGACATCGGCTGGTCCAACCTCTCATCCTACGGAATGGGGACCATGGGCTACACGACGCCCAACATCGACCGCATCGCGATGGAAGGTGTGCGCTTCACCGACCATTACGCGCAGCCAAGCTGCACCGCCGGCCGCGCCGCCTTCATCACCGGGCAGTACCCGATCCGCTCGGGCATGACGACGGTGGGCCAGCCGGGCTCTGCGCTCGGGCTTCAGGCGGCCTCGCCGACGCTGGCGGAGGAGCTGAAGCAAGTCGGCTACCGCACCGGCCATTTCGGCAAGAACCACCTCGGCGACCGCAACGAGCACCTGCCGACCGTGCACGGCTTCGACGAGTTCTTCGGCAACCTCTACCACCTCAACACCCAAGAAGAGGCCGAGCAGCGCGACTACCAGCGCTTCGGCGAGGCCTTCTCGGGCTCGCTCGAGGCCTATGAGGAGCAGTTCGGCACGCGCGGGGTGATCCACTCCTTCGCCTCCGAGACAGACGACCCCACCGAGCAGCCGCGCTTCGGCAAGGTCGGCATGCAGACCATCGAGGACACGGGCCCGCTCACCCAGGAGCGGATGAAGATGTTCGACGAGGAAGAGGTGCTGCCGCTGGCGATCGACTTCATGTCCGCGGCCAAGGAGGCGGGCGAGCCCTTCTTCGTCTGGCTCAACACCAGCCGCATGCACCTTTACACGCGGCTCAACGACGAATGGCGCTACGCTGCCGAGGAGTACACCTCGGAAGCCGATCTCTACGGCTCGGGGATGCTGCAACATGACCACGACATCGGCATGGTCCTCGATTGGCTCGACGAGCAGGGGCTCTCCGACAACACCATCGTCTGGTACTCGACCGACAACGGACCCGAGCACAACTCCTGGCCACATGGTGGCACCTCGCCGTTCCGCGGTGAGAAGATGACCACCTACGAGGGCGGTGTGCGCGTGCCGTCGATGGTGCGCTGGCCGGGCCATCTCGAGGCCGGGACAATCCTCAACGGCATCCAGGGCCACCAGGACATGTTCACCTCGCTGGCCGCTGCCGCCGGGATCGAGGACGTGGCCGCCGAGGTCATGGAAGAGAAGCAGCAGTACATCGACGGGGTGAACAACCTGCCGTACTGGATGGGCGAGGAGGACGCCTCGCGCCGTACGCACATCTTCCACTACTACGAGAGCAAGCTGACCGCTGTCCGCATGGGTCCGTGGAAGTTCCACTTCTCCACCAAGGAGGACTATTACGACAGCCTGCAGGCGCGCACCGCGCCGCTGGTGTTCAACATCCGCATGGACCCCTTCGAGAGCTACAGCAGCACCGACGCCTACGGGCACCTGATGCAGAAGGTGTCCTGGCTGATGCAGCCGATGAGCGTGCTCATGGGCCAACACCTGCAGACGCTGGCAGAATACCCGCCGGTGCAGGGCGGGGCGTCCTTCGACATGTCGAACGTCGTGGCGGATTTCCTCGACAGCGCGATGCAATAAACGCATCCACCTGACTGAAAAGGGGCGCGGGCCGGCGGGTCCGCGCCCTTTGCGTTTCAATGCCGAAAGCGGTGCCATGGGGCCGGGCAAAGCAAAACGGCCCCACGTTGCAGTGGGGCCGTTCTTTATTCCAGCGATGCGCCCGGATCAGGCGAGCATCACCATCGGGTTCTCGAGATTGTCGGCGATCGCCTGCAGAAGCTCGGCCCCCAGCGCGCCGTCAATGACCCGGTGGTCGACCGAGAGCGTCACCGACATCACCGTCGCCACGGCCAGCTCGCCATCGGCGCCGACGATCGGCTTCTTGACGCCCGCGCCCACGGCGAGGATCGCGCCATGCGGCGGGTTGATCACCGCGTCGAAGTTGTCGATGCCATACATGCCGAGGTTGGAGATCGCGAAGCTGCCGCCGATGTACTCATGCGGTGCCAGCTTCTTGTTCCGGGCCCGGCCCGCGAGGTCCTTCATCTCTGCCGAAAGCGCCGAGAGCGACTTCATCTCGGCATCCTTGAGCACCGGGGTGAAGAGACCACCCTCGATCGCCACGGCCACTGCCACGTCGGACGGCTTGAGCTTGAAGATGCGGTCGCCCGCCCAGACGGCATTTGCGTCGGGCACGGACTGCAGCGCCAGGGCACAGGCCTTGATGACGAAGTCGTTGACCGAGAGCTTCACGCCGCGCGCCTCGAGCTGCTTGTTGAGCTGGCTGCGGAACTTGAGCAGCGCGTCGAGCTTGATGTCCTTGCGCAGGTAGAAGTGCGGGATGGTCTGCTTGGCCTCGGTGAGGCGGCTGGCCACCGTCTTGCGCATGCCGTCGAGCTTGACCTCTTCGAACTCGCGCCCGTCGTACATCTTGCGCACCGCGTCGGCGCCGGGACCGGCGGGCATGGCCGCGGCCTTCGGAGCCTCGGCAGCCTTGGTCTCGGACGCTGCCGCCGGGGCGGCTGCCGCGCCGGGCTTGGCGGCCTCGACGTCAGCCTTCACGATGCGGCCGTGCGGGCCGGTGCCCTTGACCTGCGAGAGATCAAGCCCCTTGTCCGCCGCGATGCGGCGGGCCAGCGGCGAGGCGAAGATGCGGCTGCCATCGGCAGCGGCAGGCGCTGCCGGGGCAGGGGTTGCGGAGCCGGCTGCCGGGGTGGCTGCCGCTGCCTTGGCTTCTTCCGCCTTGGGTGCTTCGGCTTTCGCCTCGGCCTTGGGCGCGGAGGTTTCGATGTCGTCGGCGCTTTCACCCTCTTCGAGCAGGACCGCGATGGGGGTGTTCACCTTCACCCCTTCGCTGCCTTCCTCGATGAGGATCTTGCCGATGGTGCCTTCGTCGACGGCTTCGAATTCCATCGTCGCCTTGTCGGTCTCGATCTCGGCGATGATGTCGCCCGAGCTGACGGTATCGCCCTCTTTCACCAGCCACTTGGCCAGCGTGCCTTCCTCCATGGTGGGGGACAGCGCGGGCATCAGGATTTCCGTGGGCATGACGCTCTCCTTACCGGTAGGTGACTTGCTTCACGGCGTCGATCACCTCTGCGGTGGTGATCAGCGCGTGCTTCTCGAGGTTCGCCGCGTAGGGCATGGGCACGTCCTTGCCGGTGCAGTTGATCACCGGGGCGTCCAGCCAGTCGAAGGCGTTCTGCATGATGTAGGCCGACAGGTGGTTGCCGATGGAGCCCACCGGCCAGCCCTCTTCCACGGTCACGCAGCGGTTGGTCTTCTTCACCGACTCGATGACGGTGCCGTAGTCGATCGGGCGCAGGGTACGCAGGTCGATGACCTCGGCCGAGATGCCATCCTCGGCCAGCTTGTCCGCCGCCTCGAGGGCGTAGGTCATGCCGATGCCGAAGGAGACGATGGTGACATCGGTGCCTTCACGCCAGATCTTCGCCTTGCCGAAGGGCACGGTGAAGTCGTCCATCACCGGCACCTCGAAGGAGCGGCCGTAGAGGATTTCGTTCTCGAGGAAGATCACCGGGTTCGGGTCACGGATGGCGCTCTTCAGCAGGCCCTTGGCGTCGGCGGCCGAATAGGGCATCGCCACCTTGAGGCCGGGCACCATGGCGTACCATGCGGCGTAGTCCTGGGAGTGCTGAGCGCCGACGCGGGCGGCGGCACCGTTCGGACCGCGGAACACCATGGGCGCGCCCATCTGGCCACCGGACATGTAGAGCGTCTTGGCTGCCGAGTTGATGATCTGGTCGATCGCCTGCATGGCGAAGTTGAAGGTCATGAATTCGACAATCGGCTTCAGCCCGCCGAAGGCCGCGCCGACGCCGATACCGGCGAAGCCGTGCTCGGTGATCGGCGTGTCGATCACGCGCTTGGAGCCGAACTCGTCGAGCAGGCCCTGGGTCACCTTGTAGGCACCCTGGTACTCGGCCACTTCCTCGCCCATGACGAAGACGTTGGCGTCCGAGCGCATTTCCTCGGCCATGGCGTCGCGGAGCGCTTCGCGCACGGTCTGGGTCTTCATCTCGGTGCCCTCGGGCCAGTCGGGCTCGACCGCCTTGGCCTTGGGGGTTGCCGGGGCAGAGGCGGGGGCCGCCTCGACCGGCGCTGCCGGGGCTTCTTCCTCGGCAGGCGCGGGGGCGGCGTCGCCGCCCGAGGAGGTCTCGATCGACGAGGCATCCTCGCCTTCCTCGACCAGCACGGCGATCGGGGTGTTGACCTTCACGCCCTCGGTGCCCTCGGCGATCAGCAGCTTGCCGACGATGCCCTCGTCGACCGCCTCGAACTCCATGGTGGCCTTGTCGGTCTCGATCTCGGCGAGAATGTCGCCCGAGCTTACGGTGTCACCCTCTTTGACCAGCCATTTGGCCAGCGTGCCCTCTTCCATGGTCGGCGAGAGCGCGGGCATGAGAATTTCGGTTGCCATATCCGTCTAGTCCTTCTGCCTCAGGCCTCTACCGCGTCGCCTTGCGGCACTTCGTCGGCGTAGATGTCGGTCCAGAGTTCCTCGAGCGCCGGCTCCGGGCTCTCCTTCGAGAACTCCGCCGAGGCGTTCACGATGTCCTTGATGTTCTTGTCGATCGCCTTGAGATCGTCCTCGGTGGCGTGCTTGCCCTGCAGCAGCAGGTCGCGCACGCTCTGGATCGGGTCACGCTCGTCGCGCATCTTCTGCACTTCCTCGCGGGTCCGGTACTTCGCCGGGTCCGACATCGAGTGGCCGCGGTAGCGGTAGGTCTTCACCTCGAGGATGTAGGGGCCATTGCCCGCGCGGCAGTGCGCCACGGCCTTCTCGCCGGCTTCCTTGACCGCCAGCACGTCCATGCCGTCGACCAGCTGGCCGGGAATGCCGAAGGGCGCGCCGCGGGTGTAGATTTCCTCGGTCGAGGTCGAGCGCTTCTGGGCGGTGCCCATGGCGTACTGGTTGTTCTCGATGACGAAGATCACCGGCAGCTTCCAGATCGAGGCCATGTTGAAGGTCTCGTAGATCTGGCCCTGGTTGGCCGCGCCGTCGCCGAAGTAGGCGAAGGTGACGCGGTCGTTGCCGAGATAGGCGTCGGCGAAGGCGAGTCCGGCGCCGAGCGGCACCTGCGCGCCAACGATGCCGTGGCCGCCGTAGAAGTGCTTCTCGCGGCTGAACATGTGCATCGAGCCGCCCTTGCCCTTGGAGTAGCCGCCCTCGCGGCCGGTGAGCTCGGCCATCACCCCGTTCGGGTCCATGCCACAGGCGAGCATGTGCCCGTGGTCGCGGTAGGAAGTGATGCGCTTGTCACCCTCGCTCGCAGCGGCCTCGAGGCCGACGACGACGGCTTCCTGGCCGATGTAGAGGTGGCAGAACCCGCCGATGAGCCCCATGCCATACAGCTGACCCGCCTTCTCTTCGAAGCGGCGGATGAGCAGCATGTCATGATAGTATTGCTTGAGCTCCTCGGGCGAGACGTTCGGCTTGGCGGATGGTTTCCGGGCGGCCATGGGGACTCCTCCCAACTAGTTTAGTGTTAAACTTTCTCCCACAGTAAAACGCTGGCGCCAGAGTGTCAAAGGGCGGAGCGGGCTGTTTCGACAAAAAGTGGCGCTGACGGACCTTGCGGCAAGCAGGTGGCAAAACCCCGCCGCCCGCGGCGTCCCGGCGAGGGCGCGCCTGTGGGCTGCCTCGCCATGCGTATTTGGAAAGAGAAGAAGCCTCGAAGCGTCCGTGCCTTCTTCTCTTTGAAAATACGCGGGGGAGCGCGGCGCGGAGCGGCGTGCGGGGGCGGAGCCCCGAAAGCGCCCGGCACGGGCGCTCGATTGCGAAGACGATTGACGAGGACGGCGCCCGTCGGGGCGTGGCGGGGCGCGCGGCCTATGGTCGGTGAAAGGTAGGTCTATCCGCGCTTAGCGCAGGCCATACCTGCGTGCGCTCAGCGCACGACGATCTCGTCCGAGCGGATCATGCCGAGCACGTCGCGGGCCTGCTGGTCGAGAAGGTCAAGGTCGAGATAGTCGTCCGACAGGCGCTGGGTGACGTTTTCCATATGCGCCACCTCGGCGTTGATCCCGTCAAGCTCGGCGGTGAGCCGGTCGGCCTCGACCTCGATCTCGGCGCGGCGGAACAGGCCGTAATCGCCCTGAACGGCGGCAAAGGTGAAATAGCCCGAGAGGCTCAGGGTGATCACCGCGAAAACAAGGCCGCCGAAAGCCGGTTTGCGTCTGCCTGTCATGTGCGTGGTTCCTGATGCCTGTCTACCGGTTGGTCTGCTCTGCGCCGCGATCCCTCATTGCGCGGGGATGCGTCCGACGTGGGGGAAACCCTGACACAGCCAAGGCGGCATGAAAATCCCCCGTGGCGCCGGTTCCTGGAGTTTCGGTGCGATTGCGCGCCGATTGTGGCCGATCGGCCCGCCTCGCGGGCCGATCGGCTCTATCTGGTCAGCCGAGCGCGGCGACGCCGGGCAGGGTCTTGCCTTCCATCCACTCGAGGAAGGCACCGCCGGCGGTGGAGATATAGGTGAAGTCGTCCGCCGCGCCGGCCTTGTTCAGCGCCGCCACCGTGTCGCCGCCGCCGGCCACCGAGACCAGCTCGCCGCGCGCGGTGCGCTTGGCGGCGAATTTCGCCGCCGCGTTGGTGGCCGCGTCGAAGGGGGCGATCTCGAAGGCCCCGAGCGGGCCGTTCCAGATCAGCGTCTCGGCGCGGGCGATGGCCTGCTCCACATGCGCCACGCTGTCGGGGCCGGCGTCGAGGATCATCGCGTCGGCGGGGCAGGATTCGGCGGGCACCACTTCCGACGGTGCGTTCTCGCGGAATTCCCGCGCCACCACCACGTCGCGCGGCAGCAGGATCTCACAGCCTGCCGCGGCGGCCTTCTCGGCAATCTCGCGGGCGGTGCCGGTCATCTCGTGCTCGCAGAGCGATTTGCCCACGTCCACGCCCTGTGCGGCGAGGAAGGTATTGGCCATGCCGCCGCCGATCACCAGCATGTCGACCTTTTCCACGAGGTTGCCGAGCAGGTCGAGCTTGGTCGAGACCTTGGCGCCGCCGACCACCGCCAGCACCGGGCGTTTCGGCGCGCCGAGCGCGGCTTCCAATGCCTCGAGCTCGGCCTGCATCAGACGACCGGCGCAGGAGGGCAGCAGGTGGGCCAGCGCCGCGGTGGAGGCATGGGCGCGGTGCGCCGCCGAGAAGGCATCGTTGCAGTAGACATCGCCGAGCGCGGCGTAGCGCTTGGCGAGCTCGGCGTCGTTTTTCTCTTCGCCGGGCTCGAAACGGGTGTTCTCGAGCAGCACGACCTGGCCCTCGGCGCAGGCGGCGATCACCGCGGTGGCCTCGTCCAGCGTGGCGAAATTGACCGTCGTGCCGAAGGCGGCCTCGAGCGCCGGCACCAGCATCTTCAGCGACATCTCGGGCACGACCTGGCCCTTGGGGCGACCGAAGTGGGCGAGTAATACCGGGGTGCCGCCGCGCGACAGGATGTCCTGCACGGTGGGGGCCACGCGCTCGATCCGGGTCGCGTCGGTGACCACGCCGCCGTCCACCGGCACGTTGATGTCCACGCGGGTGAGCACGCGTTTGCCGCCGAGCTCCATGTCGTCGAGGGTCTTCCAGGCCATGTCGGTCCTCCTGATGTCTTGCTTGGTCAAAGGTCTGCCCCGTGCGGCGCGCAAGGTCAATGCGGCAGCCGCCGGGCGCAGCGGCCGGTGGGGCGGCACATCTTGGCATTCGGGCGCAGGCGGACTAAATCTCGCGCAACGAACGCCATAGGGAGTATCGACATGGCCGAGATCAAGGACCCCGAAAACACCATCCTCATCGAGCTGAAGGGCGGCACCGTCACCATCGAGCTGCTGCCCGACGTGGCGCCGAAGCACGCCGAGCGCATGAAGGAACTGGCGCGCGCGGGCGAATATGACAACGTCTGTTTCCACCGCGTTATCGATGGTTTCATGGCGCAGACCGGCGACGTCGAGCATGGTGACATGGAAGACGGCTTCAACCTGCGCCGCGCCGGCACCGGCGGCTCGCAGCTGCCCGACCTGCCGGCGGAATTCTCCAAGCTGCCGCACGACCGTGGCACGCTCGGTGCCGCCCGCTCGATGAACCCGAACTCGGCAAACTCGCAGTTCTTCATCAACTTCAAGGACAACCACTTCCTCAACGGCCAGTACACCGTCTACGGCCGGGTCATCGACGGCATGGAGCATGTCGATGCGATCACCCGCGGCGAGCCGCCTGCCGAGCCCGACCGGATGATCTCGGTCAAGGTCGCAGCCGATGCGTAAGCTGGCGCTGCTGCTTTCGGTGCTGGCCTCGCCTGCGCTGGCGGCGGGGCTCGACGTGCAGGTCGAGGGAGAGGGGGCCAACGGCACCTTCCACATCGAGCTCTTCGACGATGTCGCCCCGCAGCACGCCGCGCGGCTCACCGCTCTGGCGAAATCCGGTGCCTATGACGGCGTGGTGTTTCACCGGGTGATCGACGGCTTCATGGCGCAGACCGGCGACGTGCAATACGGCAAGCTGGGCGATGACCTGCGCATGGCCGGCACCGGCGGGTCGGACATGCCCGATCTGCCGGCGGAGTTCTCGGACAAGGACTTCGGGCGCGGCGTGGTCGGCATGGCCCGCTCGCAGAACCCGGATTCGGCGAACTCGCAGTTCTTCATCACCTTTGCCCCGGCACCGCATCTCAACGGCCAGTATACGGTCGTCGGCGAGGTGACCTCGGGCATGGAGGTGATCGACGCGATCAAGCGCGGCGAGGGCCGCAATGGCGCGGTGATCGGTCAGCCCGACGTGATGGTCAAGGTCACGCCGACCGAGTGAGAGTCGCCCAGGGATGCGGGCCGCGACCGATTGGCGCTGCCCCTCGGCCCTGCGTGCCGCGCCCCGGCCTATCCGGCCAGCCGATCGGGCCTGCGTACTTGGAAAGAGAAGAAGGGCTGGGCACCGTCAGGTGGCCAGCCCTTTTGGCAGGTGGCGGGCGAGCGGCGCGAGGGAGCGGGTGCGCAGCCAAGTGCCGCCGAGCCTGTGCGACCGCGCCCCCGTGCCCAGCTTGAATTGGGTGACACCCGGTGCGTCGGCGTCGTTCAGGATGCCGAGATCGAGCAGCTCGTGGCCCTGCGCCGCCAGCCAGCGCATCGCCTCCCAGACCAGCAGGTTCATCGCGTTGACTGCGCGGCCCCGCGGCGTCGACACGCCGGTGGTCCAGCTCGCCATGCGCCCATGCCGCAGCACTGCGATGGCGGCGACGGGCAGGCGGCCCTGCTGCGCCTCCCAGATCAGCGCGCAGCCGGGATTGGCCCGGGCGAAGGCAACGAGCATCCCGGGGGGCAGATTGCGGTAGCGCCGGGCGCGGGCCTGCGCGGCCTCGGCGGCCAGCAGCCAGTGCTTTGCCAGCAGCGGCATCCGGCGCAGGGTCAGCCCGGCGTCCTCGGCGCGGGCGAGCCTGTTGCGCCATTTCTGCCGCAGCGCCCCGCGCATCTGCGCCTCGGGCCCGATGGCCAGCAGGCCGAGTGTTGCCGGCGTCAGCAACGGCCAGAAGCCGGCGCGCCGCAGGGCATCCGCGCTTAGACCGTCGGCGTTGAGCAGCAGTGGTCCGGTGCCGCGCCGTTCGCGCAGCCAGCCCTCGGCCTCAACCGGGCTGCTGGCGACTGGCCCGCGCGAGAGCAGCGAGACGGTGCCGAGGAGCGGCATCCTGCGCGACTGGGTTTGCCAGTGCAGCACTTCGCCGCCGGGTAGCGCCTGCTGACCCGCGCGGCAGTCCACGCCGATCAGGGAGCAGGCGCGCGCGTAGTGCGGAGATTGGGGCAGGGGCAGCAGGGGCGAGGACGCCCTCCGGGAAACGGTCGGCGTCGGTCGTGAGAACAGCGGCGGTGAGTGCAGCATCGAGGAAGACTGCGCCGGTGGAGGTAGGGGCGTTGACGGCGCTGGCTGCGCGGGCGAAGGCGGGCGGGAAGGCGGGGCCATGCCCGCCATTAACCGCGCCGAAAGTGACCGTGTGGTTAATCGCCCCATGACCAATCCTCGCCCTCCCGGCGCGCGTCGCCGCCGCCGTCCGCAGATCCCGCGCCCGCGCCTCACCCGCGCCGCGGCGCTGTTGGCGGCATTTGTGCTGTCGGTTCCCTTCGCGGCGATCGCCGTGGTCGAGGCGCTCCGGTGATCGCGTCCACATGGTGAAAATATCCCGGGGGAGCCCGCAGGGCGGGGGCGGAGCCCCCCTTTGCGAACCGCGCGTCACCCCGCGTCCGACAAGGCCGGAAAGCGCCCGCGACGGGCCGGACACAGCCTGGCGCGTTGAATTTCCGTTGGGTCTTTCCCCCGCCGAACATCCGTGCAATAGGGACGTGCCAACCGATACCCTCCCAAGGAGCCGCCCCCATGGAGATTCGCGAGGCCTTCACCTTCGACGATGTCCTGCTGCTTCCCGCAGCATCCAGCGTTCTGCCGTCCACGGCCGACACGCGCACCCGCGTCACCAAGAGCATCGCGCTCAACATCCCGCTGCTCTCCTCCGCGATGGACACGGTGACCGAGGCGCGCATGGCGATCACCATGGCGCAGGCCGGCGGCATCGGGGTGATCCACAAGAACCTCGACGTCGAGAAGCAGGCGCAGGAAGTGCGCCGGGTGAAACGCTTCGAGAGCGGCATCGTCTACAACCCGGTGACGCTCACCCCCGATCAGACGCTGGCGGATGCGCAGGCGCTGACCGACCGCTACGGCTTCACCGGCTTCCCGGTCGTCGACGAGCAGCACCGCGTGGTCGGCATCGTCACCAATCGCGACATGCGCTTTGCTCAAAAGCCGGATACGCCGGTGCGGGTAATGATGACCTCGGAGAACCTCGCCATCCTGCGCGAGCCCGCCGATCGTGACGAGGCGATCAGCCTGATGAAGGGCCGCCGGATCGAGAAGCTGCTGGTCACCGATGCGAACGGCAAGCTCACCGGCCTGCTGACGCTGAAGGACACCGAGAAGGCCGTGCTCAACCCCACTGCCTGCAAGGACGAGCTGGGCCGCCTGCGGGTCGCTGCAGCCACCGGCGTCGGCGACTCGGGTTTCGAGCGCACCGAGGCGCTGATCGATGCGGGCGTCGACATCGTGGTGATCGACACCGCCCACGGTCACAGCGCCGGGGTGATCGACGCCGTGGCGCGGGCCAAGGCGCTGTCGAACCAGGTGCAGGTCATCGCCGGCAACGTGGCGACGGCGGATGCCACCCGCGCGCTGATCGACGCGGGCGCGGATGCGGTCAAGGTCGGCATCGGGCCGGGCTCGATCTGCACCACGCGCATGGTCGCCGGCGTCGGCGTGCCGCAGCTCACCGCCATCATGGATTGCGCCAAGGCGGCCGGTGACGTGCCGGTGATCGCCGATGGCGGCATCAAGTTCTCGGGTGATTTCGCCAAGGCCATCGCCGCGGGCGCTTCGTGCGCCATGGTGGGCAGCATGATCGCCGGTACGGATGAAAGCCCGGGCGAGGTGATCCTGTACCAGGGCCGTTCGTTCAAGGCCTACCGCGGCATGGGCAGCCTCGGCGCCATGGCGCGCGGCTCTGCCGACCGTTACTTCCAGAAGGACGCGGCGAGCGACAAGCTGGTGCCCGAGGGCATCGAGGGGCAGGTGCCGTACAAGGGCTCGGCCGGCGCGGTGATCCACCAGCTGGTCGGGGGGCTGCGTGCCGCCATGGGTTACACCGGCAACGCCACCGTCGAGGAAATGCGCAAGAACTGCAATTTCGTGCGCATCACCAACGCCGGCCTGTCGGAGAGCCACGTGCACGACGTGCAGATCACCCGCGAGTCGCCGAACTACCGGATCGGATGACCCAGGGCGTTGACCAGACCCCGCGCTGGCAGGGGGGCGGCACGACGCTCCTTTGCCTGCGCGACGGGACGCTGGGCCTCGGGGCGGATGTCTTCCCCGAGGTCTCGGCCGAGCGCATCGCCGCCGCCCATCGCGGCGGCGTTGCTGTTGACGTGAACGTGTTCCTGCTGCGCCATGCTGATGGCAGCCTCGATCTTGTCGATACCGGCTGCGGTTCGCTTTATGGCGAGGCGGGTGGCCGGCTCGTGGCATTGCTCGCCGCGCAGGGCGTTGAGCCCGGCGACATCGACCGGGTCATCTTCACTCACCTGCACGGGGATCACGTCGGCGGCGCGCTGACCGAGGCAGGCGAGGCGGCCTTCCCGAACGCCGCCTATCTCGCGCATGAGACCGACATCGCCCACTGGCACGGCAAGGACAGCCACGGCGGGCGTCTGCTGGAGGCCTGCGGCGAGCGCTTCCGCGCGGTGCAGAGCGGCGAGGATCTCGGCCACGGGCTGCGCAGCTGGCTCCTGCCGGGCCATACGCCCGGTCACATGGGGCTGCATTTCGCCGGCGGTTTCGCGCTGGTCGGCGACTTGCTGCATTCGCTGCCGCTGCAACTGCCCGACCCTTCGGTGCACACCAAGTTCGACATCGACAGCGTGCAGGCCACCCGGGTCCGCGTGCAGGCGCTGGATTGGCTTGCGGAGAGCGGCGTGCCGTTCAGCGGCAGCCATATCACCGCGACTGCCGCCAGCCCGAGCCCGATCCTGCGCGTTTCGCGGCAGGGCCGCGGTTACCTGCGGGGCGCGGCATGACCCCCGGCGCGCGGCTGCAGGCCGCCGCCGAGGTGCTCGACCGCATCGCCGCCGGAACACCGGCGGAGCAGGCTTTGCTCGGCTGGTCGCGCGGCGCGCGTTACGCCGGCTCCAAGGACCGCGCCGCGGTGCGCGATCACGTCTTCGACACGCTACGTCGCTGGCGTTCCACCGCCGTGCAGGGCGGCGGCGAGAGTGGCCGGGCGCGGCTGATCGGCCTTCTGCGCCAGCAGGGCATCGCGCCGGAGAGCCTGTTCACCGGGGACGGTCACGCACCGGCGGCGCTCAGCGCCGAGGAAGAGGCGGCGGGGCGGTCTCCCGAAGGGGCCGAGGCGCGCGACCTGCCGGACTGGATCGACAACCTGTTGCAGGACGGTCTCGGCGACGAAGCCGCCGCCGCAGCGGAGGCGCTGCGCGACCGGGCCGCGGTCTTCCTGCGGGTGAATACCCTGCAAGGAGACCTCGCCGCAGCGCAGGCCATGCTGGCCGAAGACGGTATCGAGACCCGACCGCACCCGCTCGCCGCAGGGGCGCTCGAGGTCACCGAAGGCGCCCGCCGCGTGGCGCAGAGCCGGGCCTTCGGTTCGGGTCTGGTCGAGCTGCAGGACGTGGCGAGCCAAGCGGTGGTCGAGGCGCTGCCGCTGACCAAGGGATTGCGGGTGCTGGACTATTGCGCCGGCGGCGGCGGCAAGGCCCTGGCCATGGCCGCGCGCACCGGCGGCGAGGTCGAGGCGCATGACGCCGATCCTCGCCGCATGTCGGACCTTCCGGCACGGGCCGAGCGGGCGGGGGCTCGCCTGCGGACCGTTGCGCGCCCCAAGGGGCCCTATGACCTCGTGCTTTGCGACGTGCCCTGTTCCGGCAGTGGCGCCTGGCGGCGCTCGCCAGAGGGCAAATGGCGGCTGACCCCGGAGCGGCTCGCGGAGCTGCAGGTGGTGCAGGGCGAGATCCTCGATATCGCGCAGGCGCTTGTGCGGCCCGGTGGCGTTCTGGCCTATGCCACCTGCTCGATGCTGGCGGTGGAGAACGGCGCGCAGATCGACGGATTCCTGACGCGCCACCCCGGCTGGACGCTGGAGATGAAGCGGCAGTTCCTGCCGGGCGACGGCGGCGACGGGTTCTTCTGCGCGCAGCTGCGACGCCCGGCCTGAGCACGGGCGCAGCACAGTCGCAGCACAGTCGCAGCGCCGGCGGTTGCCCTGACGCTTGGTCATGGGGTGATTCACTTTTGGTTAAGCCAGGTCATGCGACATGATGCGCGGGGATACGGATCGAAAGGGATGACCGCGTGACGCCAACCGCGTCTTACGAGGAACAGGACGGGCCCGCGCGGCTGCGGCAGGTACTGCCGGGGCTGGCCCTGGTCGGGGCGGGGGGCGCCTGCCTGACAATTGGCGTGCTTCTGCCTGGGCATTCCGCCGCCCCCGCGCTTTTTGCGGCGGCGGGGGCATTCCTTGCGCTAGGCGTGCTGATGGGGTTGCGGCGGCTGCTGGCGGTGCGCCGCGCCGGGCGGGCCTTTGCAACGCTGCGCCGCCTCGCAGAGGCCGATCCGGCCCCGGCGCTGATCGAGGCGGCCGATGGCCGCCTGCTGTTTGCCAATGATGCCGCGCTCGCGGCTTTCGGAACCGGGGAAACCCTGGCCGATCGGCTCGGCGTGGTGCTGCCGGATGCCGATATGATGATGCAGCGGCTGCGGCTGCTGGCGGGCGCGCGTGGCGCGAGCGAGGACGTGGCGACCCCGGCTGGCCGCCACCGGGTCACCGTGATTTCCGCAGGCGAGCTGAGCTGCTGGCGGATAGAACGCCTGCCGACGGGCAGCACCGGTCCGACCGCCGAGACCGTTGCCGTGGCAGAGGCGCAGAACGCGGCGGGCGATGCCCCGGTGCTCACCGTCGGGCGCAGTGGCGCGGTGCTCTACATGAACGCCGCGGCGCGGACCCTTCTGGGACGGCGGGTCAAACGGCTCGACGAGGTGCTGGAGACGCCGCCGCGCTCGGGAAAGGTGCAGCAGATCGTCACCCCCTCGGGGGTCCGCAACGTGCAGATTCGCTGCTCCGACGCCGGCGTCGGCCGGCAGGAGGTCGTGCTCCACCCGATGCCGGAGCAAGACCCGCAGCCGGCAGGGGTGCGTGACGGCGTCGATGAACTGCCGGTTCCCTTGCTGCGCCTCGCGCCGGACGGCCGCATCCTGCGCGCCAATGCCGAGGCCTGCCGCATGCTCGAGGTCCAGAGCGCCGACGGCAGCACCGTCGACGAACACATGGAGGGGCTGGGACGTTCGATCACCGACTGGCTCGCCGATGCCGCGGTCGGGCGCGGCTTGCATCGGTCGGAATTCCTGCGCCTCGTGCGTCCCGAACGCGAGGTCTTCGTGCAGGTCACGCTCAACTGCGTCATTCAGGCCGGGCAGGCCGAGCTGGTGGCGGTGCTCAACGACGCGACCGAGCTGAAATCGCTCGAGGCGCAGTTCGTGCAAAGCCAGAAGATGCAGGCCATCGGCCAGCTCGCCGGCGGCGTGGCGCATGATTTCAACAATCTACTGACCGCCATTTCCGGCCATTGCGATCTGCTGCTGCTGCGGCATGATCAGGGCGACGCGGATTATGCCGATCTCATGCAGATCAACCAGAACGCCAACCGCGCCGCCTCGCTGGTCGGCCAGCTGCTGGCCTTCTCGCGCAAACAGACGTTGAGTGTCGAGATGCTCGACCTGCGCGACACGCTGTCCGATTTGACGCACCTTCTGAACCGTCTGGTCGGCGAGAGAGTCCATCTGACCCTGCGCCACGATCCGGTGCTGCCGCCGATCCGCGGCGACCGTAGGCAGCTCGAACAGGTGATGATGAACCTCGTGGTGAACGCGCGCGATGCGATGCCCGAGGGCGGTGAGATCGTCATCGAGAGCGAGCGCTGCGTGGTGCACGAGCCGCTGCTGCGCGATCGCGCGAAGGTGGAGCCAGGGGCCTATGCCTGCGTCAAGGTGATCGATCAGGGATCAGGCATCCCGCAGGACAAGCTGCAGAAGGTCTTCGAGCCCTTCTTCACCACCAAGCGCACCGGCGAGGGCACCGGGCTCGGTCTGTCCACCGTCTACGGCATCGTAAAGCAGACGGGGGGCTTCATCTTCATCGACAGCGTTCCGGGCGAGGGCAGCTGCTTCACCCTGCTGTTCCCGGCCTACGAAGAAATCGCGGAGCCCGAGCTGGCCCCCGCCGAGGCCGCACCGGCGGCGGCGGCGCGGGACGGCAGCGTGGTGCTGGTGGTCGAGGACGAGGCACCGGTGCGCGCCTTTGCAACCCGCGCACTGCGCCTGCGCGGCTTCACGGTGATCGAAGCCGAGACCGCGGAACAGGCGCTCGAGGTCCTCGAAGACGAGACGCTGAAGGTCGATGTCTTTGTCACGGACGTGGTGATGCCCGGCCTCGACGGGCCAAGCTGGGTGCGCCGCGCACTAGAAAAACGGCCCGGCACGCGGGTGGTCTTCGTGTCAGGCTACGCCGAGGAGTCGCTCGACAAGAGCCGCGTGGCAGTGCCCAACTCGGTCTTCCTGCCCAAGCCCTTCTCGCTGAGCGAGTTGACCGAGACGGTGCGGCAGCAGCTGGGCTGAGCCGGCCTGACGGTCTAGCGGGCGCGCTCCCAGAGCTCGAAATCCGCCGCGCATTTGCGCCGCAGCCGCGCCTCGAGTTCCGCGGAGAGCGCGAGATCGGCGCGGGGCGAGACGTTCTCGCGCGGCAGGTCGAGGCTCAGCCCGAGGCGCTCTTCGAGAAAGGCGGTGATCGCCGCCTGGTTCTCGTATTTGAAAAGATGGCTGACCTCGGTGCCGTTGGGGCGCGGCTCGACGAATTTCGCCTGGCTGCCGACATTGGCGTAGGGCGGGCGCTCGCCGCGGGTGTAGGCCTCGACGAACTGATCGAAGCTGAGGCCGCGGGTCGAGGTGGGCTTGCCGTCGAGAAAGTCGCGCTGGCGATAGCGGTACCACGAGCCGAGCCAGGACACGGGCTCGCGCACCACCGCCATCAGCTCCATGTGCTCGACGCCCATTTTCTCGAACATCGGGCGGAAGAAACGGTTGTATCGGTAAACCGGCGCGTGCTTCAGCTCGGGCGGGTCGAGCACGCTTATCGAGGCGTGCGGCCCAAGTGCTGTCTCATAGGCCGATGTCCCCGTCTTGGGGACCGCGAGCAGCACAAGCCGCGCCTTCCAGAAAACCAGCATACCCCTGCCTCACACCGTGGTCTTTTTGTCGATAAACCACTCTTTAACCCTGTTTCGCAACAGTGAGAACAGATGGTGCTTGAAATGTTCTCCTTTTGGTCTCATAACCCCAATAAGAACAAGAGGCGAACAAAAGCAGCGATTGCCGCCCCGGACGCGGTATGAAATAAGGATCGGAAATCATGGCAACGGCAGATCTTCTGACTATGGACAGCAAGCGAAACGCGGACCGGCAAAAGGCACTCGACTCGGCGCTGGCCCAGATCGAGCGGCAGTTCGGCAAAGGCTCGATCATGAAGCTGGGCGGCGACAACGCCCTGCGCGACATCGAGGCGACCTCGACCGGCTCGCTCGGGCTCGACATCGCCCTCGGCATCGGAGGCCTGCCCAAGGGCCGGATCATCGAGATCTACGGCCCGGAAAGCTCGGGCAAGACCACGCTGACGCTGCATGCCGTGGCCGAGGAACAGAAGAAGGGCGGCGTCTGCGCCTTCGTCGACGCCGAACATGCGCTCGATCCGCAATACGCCAAGAAGCTGGGCGTCGACCTCGACGAGCTGCTGATCTCGCAGCCGGACACCGGCGAACAGGCGCTGGAAATCACCGACACGCTGGTGCGCTCCGGCGCGGTCAGCTTGGTGGTGGTCGACTCCGTCGCCGCGCTGACCCCCAAGAGCGAGCTCGAGGGCGACATGGGCGACAGCTCGGTCGGCGTGCACGCGCGCCTGATGAGCCAGGCGATGCGCAAGCTCACCGCCTCGATCAGCCGCTCGAACTGCATGGTGATCTTCATCAACCAGATCCGCATGAAGATCGGCGTGATGTTCGGCTCGCCCGAAACCACCACCGGCGGCAACGCGCTGAAGTTTTACAGCTCTGTGCGCCTCGACATCCGCCGCATTGGCGCGATCAAGGACCGCGACGAGGTGGTCGGCAACCAGACCCGCGTGAAGGTGGTGAAGAACAAGGTCGCGCCGCCGTTCAAGCAGGTCGAGTTCGACATCATGTATGGCGAGGGCATCTCCAAGACCGGCGAACTGCTGGACCTCGGAGTGAAGGCCGGCGTGGTCGACAAGTCCGGTGCCTGGTATTCCTACGGCGACGAGCGTATCGGCCAGGGCCGCGAGAACGCCAAGACCTTCCTCAAGGAAAACAGTCAGATCGCCAATGAGATCGAGGACAAGATCCGCGCGGCGCATGGGCTGGATTTCCACATGTCCGAGGAAGACGGGGACGTGACCGAGGATTGATCGCTCGGGGCGGGAGGGGCGCGGCCCCTCTTGGCCTGCGGCCAATTCACCCCGGCGTATTTTGAAAGAGAAGAAGGGCGCGTCCGGTTGTGGCGCGCTTTTTTGTTTTTTCGCAGGGGTTTGCTGGATGATGTTGAGGCTCGGGGTGAGCTTGTCATTGACCGTGCGGGGGAAAGGCCCTCGTGTCGCGGTCGACTTCAGGTATGTCGCGGGGGGTCTTGATAGGCCAACGAAAAGGGCCGCGGCGGGTGCCGCGGCCTTTTGGCGCATTGGACTGAGCCGTCGTGCGGCGGGTTACATCGAGAAGCTGGTGCCGCAGCCGCAGGAACTCGTGGCGTTCGGGTTCTCGATGGTGAAGCGCGCGCCGATCAGCTCCTCGGAGAAGTCGATCACCGCATCGGCGAGGAAGGGCAGCGAAACGCTGTCGACCACCACGCGCTCGCCGGCACGTTCGAGCACGAGATCGTCCTCGGCGGCCTCGTCGAGCTTGATGTCGTACTGGAAGCCCGAGCAGCCGCCGCCCTCGACGGCCACACGCAGGGCCTTGCCCTGCGCGCCGGCGCCGATCTCGGCGAGACGCTCATAGGCGCGGTCAGTCACTTTCGGGGGCAGGTTCATGGGGTGCCTCAAAGGTTTATCTCCCGGTCGGTCCATAATATAGGGATCCGCAAGAGCAGCGGCAACCGCCTGACATGCATCGGGCCGGGCCGCAAGACGAGGCACGTGAAAGGCATGAGGCAGATGGCGATCTATTCCTGCGATCCCGAGGGGGCACGGCCGCGCCGCGTGGCGGAGGAGGAGAGCACCTTCCGCTCCTGTTTCCAGCGCGACCGCGACCGGATCATCCACAGCTCCGCCTTCCGCAGGCTGAAGCACAAGACCCAGGTCTTCGTCGAGCACGAGGGCGATTTCTACCGCACGCGGCTGACCCACAGCATCGAGGTGGCGCAGGTGGCGCGTACCATGGCCGGCGCGCTGGGGTTGAACACCGACCTCACCGAGGCGGTGGCGCTGGCGCATGACCTTGGTCACACGCCCTTCGGCCACACCGGCGAGGACGCGATGCACGCGCTCATGGCGCCCTACGGCGGCTTTGATCACAACGCCCAGACCCTGCGCATCGTCACCCGTCTCGAATGCCACTACGCCGAGTTCGACGGGCTCAACCTCACCTGGGACACGCTCGAGGGCATCGCCAAGCACAATGGCCCGCTTCTGCCGCTGAAGGCGGGCGAGACGCTGCCACTGGCGCTGGCCGAGTACAACGCCGAGCACGATCTCGAGCTGGACACCCATGCCAGCGGAGAGGCGCAGGTTGCCGCCATCGCCGACGACGTGGCCTACAACAACCACGACCTGCAGGACGGGCTGCGCGCCGGGCTCTTCACCGAGGAAGAGATCGCCGAGCTGCCGCTGATAAAGCCCGCCTATGCCGAGGTCGACCGGCTTTACCCGCAGCTTGACGCCTACCGCCGCCGCCACGAGGCGCTGCGCCGTGTGTTCGGCTACATGGTCAGCGACGTGATCGACACCAGCCGCGCGCGGCTTCAGGCCGCAAACCCTGAGAGCTGCGACGACATCCGCCGTCTCGGGCGGCCGGTGGTGGCCTTCTCGGACGAGATGTTCCAGGAACTGAAGCAGGTGCGGCACTTCCTTTTCACGCGCATGTACCGCGCGCCTTCGGTGGTGGTGATCCGTGAGAAGGTGACCCAGGCGCTGATGGAGCTTTTCCCGATCTACATGGACAACCCGCTGCTGCTGCCGGCCCGCTGGCGCGCGACCGATCCCACCGGCGAGACCGAGCTGGCGCGGATGGTGGCCGATTACGTCGCCGGGATGACCGACCGTTTCGCGCTGCTGCAGCACGCCAAGCTGACTGGCACCGACATCCTGCACGACGCGCGCTGAGGCGCTGTTCGGCGGACCGGACTCCCATGGGTCCTCATCGCACTGGACAGATCGCACCCGCGCGCCAGATCATGGCGGCGGGAGGACGCAGCCAGGCGAAAGGGCGCTGAATGACGGGACCTGAAACAGGCGGCATCGACCCGCTGCTGGGCTTTGCCCTCGTTGGCGCGCTCGGCGTCGGCTCGCAATGGCTGGCCTGGCGGATGAAATTGCCGGCAATCGTGGTGATGCTGGTGGCGGGTCTGGCCATCGGGCCGGGGCTTGGCGTCCTCGATCCGCGCGGCGATTTCGGCGACCTGATGGAGCCGATGCTGGCGATCGCCGTGGCGATCATCCTCTTCGAGGGCGGGCTGACGCTGAACTTCCAGGGGTTGCGCGATGCCCGGCTGGGTGTGCGGCGGCTGATCTTCGTCGGCGCGCCGCTCGGCTGGATCGCCTCGGCGGCGGCGCTGCACTGGGTGGCGGGGCTGAGCTGGGAGAGCGCGGCGGTCTTCGGCGGCATCATGATCGTCACCGGCCCGACGGTGATCGCGCCGCTGTTGCGCCAGGCGCGGCTGAAACACCGTCCCGCCGCGTTGCTGCAATGGGAGGCGATCGTCAACGATCCCGTCGGCGCGCTGGCCGCTGTTCTGGCTTTCGAGGTGGTCTCTGTGCTTGCCGACGCGGCCTCGCTGGGCGAGGCGATGGTCGACATGATCGTCGGTATCCTCGCGGCCTCGGCGCTCGGACTGCTGGGCGGCTGGGGGCTGGCGCAGGCGTTCAAGCGCGGCAAGGTGCCGGAGTACATGAAGGTGCCGGTGCTCTTCGTGTCGATGCTGGTGGTTTTCGCGCTGGCCGACTCGGTGCTGCATGAAAGCGGGCTGCTGGCGGTGACGCTGATGGGCGTGTGGATCGCCAACGCCGGCCTGCCGAGCTACGAGGAGATGCGCCGTTTCAAGGAACACGCGACGATCCTGCTGGTCTCGGGGGTGTTCATCCTGCTCGCCGCCAACATGAGCCGCGAGATGCTGGGCTCGCTGGACTGGCGGGCGCTGGCCTTCGTGGCCTCGGTGATCCTGCTGGCGCGGCCTTTGCCGGTGCTGATCTCGCTGATCGGCACCAATGTCCCGTGGCAGGAGCGTCTTATGGTCGCCTTCACCGGGCCGCGCGGCGTGGTCCTGGTGGCGGTGGCGGGGCTGTTTGCGCAGCGGCTGGTGGCGCTCGGATTCGAGGATGCGGGGCGGATCCCAGCGCTCGCCTTCGCGCTGGTGGCGGCGACGGTGGTGCTGCACGGCTTCACCCTCGCGCCGCTGGCCCGCGCCCTGGGGCAGACCGCCACCGAGACGCCCGGCGTGGTGATCACCGGCGGCTCGCGCTGGTCGGTGGCGCTGGGGCTGGCGTTGAAGAAGCTCGAGCTGCCGGTGTTGATCGCCGACCCCAACCGCGCGCACCTTCGGGACGCGCGCGAGGCCGGGCTCGACACGTTCTTCGGCGACATCCTGTCCGAAGCGGCCGAGCACCGGCTCGACCTGGTCAGCTACGAGAGCCTGATCGCCGCCACCGACAACGACGCCTACAACACGCTGGTGGCCACCGACCTTGCCACCGACTTTGGCCGCGAGCACATCTTCCAGCTCAAGCGCGCGCGCGACACGTCGACACGGCACGCGCTTCCTGCGACGCTCGGTGGGCGGCGGCTCGGCCCGGACGAGAGCTACTGGGAGGCCAACGCGCGCATCTCCGAGGGCTGGGAATTCCGCGTCTCGCGGCTCACCGAGGAGTTCACCATGAAGGATTGGCGCGAGAAGAACCCGCGCGCCGAGATCGTGGCGGACCTCGGGCCGAACGGCACCTTTCGGCTGCTCGGCCCGGACGACACGCCCAAGGAAGCCGACGGCGTGCGGCTGGTGGTGCTGGCGCCCAAGCGCGAGGAACGCTCGGAGGCGCGGCGGGACGAGAATGGCAACGACACGCTGAAGGGGGCGAAGGCGGAGTAGGGCGACCCTCCATCCGGCCCCGGTCCGCGAGGCGCACCGGCTTTCCGCCATGTCCCCGCAATCTCGGCATTTGACCCCGCGGGCCAAGATGGTAGAGGAGCATCCGACCGTATGGAGACAGACAGATGAACCTCTTCACCGACATTCGCGCGCTTGTGATTCAGGCGATCGAAGCGCTGCAGGCCGAAGGCGCGCTGCCCGAGGGCCTCGCCACCGCCGCCGTGACGGTGGAGCCGCCGCGAGATGCCTCGCATGGCGACATGGCGACCAACGCCGCGATGGTGCTCGCCAAGCCCGCCAAGCAGAAGCCGCGCGACATCGCCGAGGCGCTGGCTGCCAAGCTGGGCGCCGACAGCCGCATCGCCCTCGCCGAAGTGGCCGGCCCGGGCTTTCTCAACCTGCGCCTCGACCCCTCGGTCTGGCAGGCGCTGCCGGCGGCCGTGCTGAAGTCGGGCACCGATTACGGCCGCTCGGGCATGGGGCAGGGGCTCAAGGTCAACGTCGAATACGTCTCGGCCAACCCCACCGGCCCGATGCACGTCGGTCACACCCGCGGCGCTGTCTTCGGCGATGCGCTGGCCTCGCTGCTGGCCTATGCCGGCTATGACGTCACCCGCGAGTACTACATCAACGACGGTGGCGCGCAGGTCGACGTGCTGGCGCGGTCGGTATACCTGCGCTACCTCGAAGCGCATGGCCGCACGGTCGAGTTCGAGGCTGGCACCTATCCGGGCGAATACCTGATCGAGGTCGGCGCGAAGCTGAAGGCGCAGGTCGGCGACAAGTATGTCGACCAGCCCGAGTCCGAATGGCTCGCAGAGGTGCGCGAGTTCGCCACTGACGAGATGATGGGCATGATCCGCGAGGATCTGGCGCTGCTCGGCGTGAAAATGGACCACTTCTTCTCGGAAAAATCGCTCTACGGCACCGGCAAGATCGAGGCGGCCATCGAGTCGCTGACCGAGAAGGGCCTGATCTACCGCGGCGTGCTCGAGCCGCCGAAGGGCAAGAAGCCCGAGGATTGGGAGCCGCGCGAGCAGACGCTGTTCAAATCCACCGAACACGGCGATGACGTCGACCGCCCGATCATGAAGTCGGACGGCAGCTGGACCTATTTCGCGCCCGACATCGCCTATCACTACGACAAGGTGAGCCGCGGCTTCGACATGCTGATCGACGTCTTCGGCGCCGACCACGGCGGCTACGTCAAGCGGATGAAGGCTGCGGTCTCGGCGCTGTCGGATGGCAAGGTGCCGCTCGACATCAAGCTGATCCAGCTGGTCAAGCTGTTCAAGAACGGCGAGGAATTCAAGATGTCCAAGCGGGCAGGGACCTTCGTGACCCTGCGCGACGTGGTCGAAGAGGTGGGCCCGGATGTCACCCGCTTCGTCATGCTGACCCGCAAGAACGACGCCTCGCTCGACTTCGACTTCGCCAAGGCCGTCGAGCAGAGCCGCGAGAACCCGGTGTTCTACGTGCAATATGCCCACGCCCGCGTCTGCTCGGTGCTGCGCAAGGCCGTCGAGGCCGGAATTGACGTGTCGGACGAGGCGCTTGCCGGTGTTGATCTCTCTGGCATGACGCATGAGGCCGAGCTTTCGCTGGCCAAGAAGGTCGCCGAATGGCCGCGCATCGTCGAGATCGCAGCGAAGGGCCACGAGCCGCATAAGGTCGCCATCTGGCTCAACGAGCTGGCTTCCGACCTGCACGGTCTGTGGAACCGCGGCCACGACGAGCCGGACCTGCGCTTCCTGCAGGACGATGCGACTGTCAGCCAAAGCAAAATCGCGCTGGCACGGGCCGTCGCGGTTGTCATTTCGGCGGGTCTTGGTATCTTGGGCGTGACCCCGGCAGAAGAGATGCGCTGATCCAAAGGCGCCTCGGGGCGATTGAGCAGAGCAAGATGGCCGGCGGGGAGTCCCTGTGCCGGCCCGACAGGCAGACCGAGGCAAACATGGCGGATTACCCCTACGACGGGCCGGAAGCACCGGCCCCGACCGGGCGGAAGGCAGCTTCCCTGGCGAACTGGGCCGGCGCGGCGGTATCGCTGGCGCTGGTCGTTGGCGTCGGGATGTGGGGCTACGAGCTTCTCATGCGGGACGTGAACGGCATCCCCGTGGTGCAGGCGATGGAAGGCCCGATGCGGGTCGCTCCCGAGGATCCGGGAGGCTCCACCGCCGATCACATCGGCCTCGCGGTAAATGCCGTGGCGGGCACCGGCCTCGCCGAGCCCGGTGCCGACCGCCTGCTGCTGGCGCCCCAGGGGATCGGTCTGTCGGACGAGGACATCCCGCAGAACAAGCTGACCGCGCAGCGGGAGCGACAGGCGCAGGTTGCGCAGGCCGCGCTCGAAGAGGGCGATCCGCTTGCCGAGATCGACGCTGAGGGAGAAGAAATCGACCCCATTCAGGCACTTGCCGACCAGATCGCGGCCAACGCCCGCCCGCTCACCGACCTCGATGGCGCGGATGGCGAGGGCGAGCTGGTGGCCAGTGTCACCGGTGCCGCCCCGGCCGGTGCGCTGATCCGTTCGCGCCGCCCGGAGACCCGTCCCGGCGATCTGCTGAACCAGCCCGTGGCGCTTGCTCCGGCCGCGCCCGAAGCCGCAGGACCCGCCGAGGTCGACCCCACCTCGCTGCCCGCCGGCACCCGGCTCGCGCAGCTCGGGGCCTATGCCAGCGAAGACGTGGCGCGGCAGGAGTGGGAGCGTTTCAGCGCCCGCTTCGGCGAGTTCATGGATGGCAAGGACCGGGTGATCGAACGCGCCAGCTCCGGCGGGCGCACCTTCTACCGTCTGCGTGCCGCGGGCTTCGACGATCTCGCCGACGCGCGCCGCTTCTGCGCCGCCTTCGTCGCCGAGAACGCCGACTGCATCCCGGTGACCACGCGATGAGCCGCTTCGGAGCCACGATCCTCGCGCCGCTCGGTCTGACCTTGAGTGCCGAGGAGAAACGCTTTTTCGCCGAGGCAAATCCCTTCGGCTTCATCCTCTTTGCGCGCAACGTCGAGAGCGCCGAGCAACTTCGGGCGCTGACCTCTGACCTGCGGGCCGCCGTCGGCTGGCACGCGCCGGTCTTCGTCGATCAGGAGGGCGGCCGGGTACAGCGCCTGCGTGCGCCGCTGGCCACCGAGTTCCTGCCGCCGCTCGACGAGGTGGCGCTGGCCGGCCCCGATGCTGCCCGCGCCATGGAGCTGCGCTTCCGCATCATCGCCGCCGAATTGCTTGCGGTGGGCATCGACGGTGACTGCGCACCGATGCTCGACGTCGCGCGCCCGGGCACCCATGCCTTCCTGCGCAATCGCTGCTACGGCGAGAGTGTCGAGACCGTGGTCGCCATGGGCAAGGCGGTGGTGAAGGGGCTGACCGAGGGCGGCGTGCTGCCGGTGATGAAGCACCTGCCGGGACATGGCCTCGCACAGCTCGACAGCCACAAGGATCTGCCGCGGGTCTCCGCGCCGCGCGATGAGCTGGAAGCGATTGATTTCGCGGCCTTCCGGCCCTTTGCCGATCTGCCGCTCGCGATGACCGCGCATCTTGTCTACGAGGGCCTCAACACGCGCCCCGCCACCGTCGATCCCGAGATGGTCGCGCTGATCCGCGACAATATCGGCTTCATGGGCCTGCTGATGAGCGACGACCTGTCGATGGAGGCGCTTTCGGGCAGCATCGGAGAGCGCGCCGGGGCGACCATCGCCGCCGGTTGCGACGTGGCGCTGCATTGCAACGGCAAGATGGAAGACATGGTGCCGGTGGTCGAGGCCGCGGGCGTGATGAGCGAGGCGGCGCAGGCACGGGCCGAGGCGGCGCTCGCCACCCGCACCATCCCTGCCGAGATTGACATCACGGCGCTCAGGGCGGAGCATGAGGCCTTGCTGGCCGGGCACCGCTGATCACCGATGCAGGACGATGCGCAACTGGAGTTCGAGACGCTCAGCGTCGCCGACCGCATTGCGGCCGAGGCGCTGATCGTCGACGTCGAGGGCTACGAGGGGCCGCTCGACCTCCTGCTGTCGCTGTCGCGCACGCAGAAGGTCGATCTGCGCAAGGTTTCGATCCTCGAGTTGGCCCGCCAGTACCTGGGTTTCGTCGAGAAGGCCAAGGCGCTGCGCATCGAGCTGGCTGCCGACTATCTGGTCATGGCCGCCTGGCTCGCCTTCCTGAAATCGCGCCTGCTGCTGCCGCCTGACCCGACCGAAGAAGGGCCTTCGGGCGAGGAACTCGCGGCACATCTGGCGTTCCAGCTGCAGCGGCTGCAGGCGATGCGCGACGTTGCTGCGCGGTTGATGGCGCGCGACCGTCTGGGCCGGGATTTCTTTGCCCGCGGTGTGCCCGAGGACATGCAGCGGATCCGGCGGGTGAAATACAGTGCCTCGTTGCTCGATCTGATGCAGGGTTATGCCCGCACCCGCACCCGCGACGATTTTCGCCCCTTCGTGATGGACCGCCACGATGTCTTCACCATGGAGCAGGCGCTCGACCGTATGCGCGGGATGATCGGCTTTGCCGGTGACTGGACCGACATCTGCCGCTGGCTGCCCGACGGCTGGTCCGAAGACCCGCAGCGCTGGCGTTCGGCCACGGCAGCCACCTTCGCCGCCTCGCTGGAGTTGGTGAAGGAAGGCCACGCCGAGATACGCCAGAACGACACATTCGCGCCCATCGAGCTGCGCAAGAGAGAGACCCCGCGTGAGTGACGACATCGAGATGACCCGCGCCGAGCGGCGTGCGGCGCAGGACGACACCGAAAGCCTCTTCGCAGCGCCGCCCATGGGCGATCAGGAGCGCATGGTCGAGGCCATCCTCTTTGCCTCCGCCGAGCCGGTGAGCGTGCGCGAGCTGGAAGAGCGCATGCCACATGGCTGCGATCCGGCAGAGGCGCTGGCCTACCTGCGCAAGCGTTACGAGGGCCGGGGCGTGCATGTGGTGCGCGTCGGCGATGCCTGGGCGATCCGCACCGCGCCCGACCTCGGCTTCCTGATGCAGAAGGAGACGGTGGAGACGCGCAAGCTGTCGCGTGCGGCGATCGAGACGCTGGCAATCATCGCCTACCACCAGCCGGTCACCCGTGCCGAGATCGAGGAAATCCGCGGCGTCAGCGTCTCGCGCGGGACCGTCGACCAGCTGCTCGAGATGGAATGGATCCGCTTCGGTCGCCGCAAGATGACCCCGGGCCGGCCGGTGACCTTCGTGGTGACCGAGGAGTTCCTCGACCACTTTGGTCTCGAGAGCGCGCGCGACCTTCCGGGGCTGAAAGAGCTGCGGGCCGCGGGGCTGCTGGACAACCGGCCGCCGCCGGGCGTGGTGCCACTCGGCGAGCGAGACGCGGACGACGAAGACGAGGAGGCCCCGGGCCAGTCCGAGCTTTTCGAGGACTGATCCCGGCAGCTCTACGAAAAAAAAGGCCCCGCGAAGCGCGGGGCCTTTTCGTATTTATCTCAGGTCGTTAGCGAACGACCTTCACGATGCGGCGGGTCTCGGGGTCGATCAGCACCTGCTGCTGGTTGACGTTCAGGTAGGAGTAGTCGCTCTCCGGAACCTCATAGACGGTGATCTCCTGCGGGATGCCCGCACCGACGGCAACTTCACCGTCGAGGTAAACCGGCTCAACCGGGTTCGACTCGACGTAGGTGATGGACTTTTCCTCGACATTGCTGGAGGCACCGGCAACGGCACCGATCACGGCACCTGCAGCCACGGCGGCCGGGCCACCGACGATCAGCGAGCCCACAGCGGCACCCCAGGCACCGCCCACGCCAGCACCGGCGGCAGCGTTGCTGGTGTCGTCATAGGTGACGGTCTTAACCTCGACGCGGTCGCGGTTCTCATAAAGCACCACCGGCTCCTCTTCGATCGGGGTCGTCAGGTAGGCCGAATAGGCCCAGCCCGAGGTGCCCTGATAGCTCACTTCGCACCATTCGGCGTCTGCGAGGCAGCCTTCGACGTCGACTTCGGCGGTCGAGGGGATGACGCTTTCGATGGCATACTGCGGGCCGGGGCCCGAACGCAGGTTCAGATCGGTGGTCGCCGAAGCGCTCATCGCGGCGGCAACGGGGGCGGCGGCAAGGCCAACGAGCGGAAGCGAGAGCAGGAGCGTTTTCTTGGTGTTCATGATCAAGTCCTTTCAGGTCTCTGGCGGTCGACCCTTTGGTGCCGCCTTGTGACCCTTCCAACACCGCCCGGGTGATCTTGTTCCGGTTTCAGGTGAAAAATTGGTCGGAAGTGATTGAATTTCGGTGTTTTGAGCGAGTTTCCCCGCAGGGCCGCCCACGCGTGGAACCGACACATCTGGGTGGGAGTTAGTACGCCCCTCTTTGGTCAACCTTGAACATTTGAAGAGTGTTTGACGTAACTCGCGCCGACTGATCCCGGTGATCCGCCGCGAGCCCACCCTTGCTTAGCGCTCTGTTAAGGGGCGCCGTATGAGCATCGCTTCCTCGCTTACGGTTCTCAGGAGGTTCAGGACGATGGACTACGGCGCCCGGTTCCACGCTCTCAAGGCCCGCGACGGGGTCTTTCTGAGCCCTTCTCACCCCAGCCTTCGGCCACTGGCCTGGACGCGCAAGGTTTGCCTGGTGCTGGCGGGCGCGGTGCTGCTGGTCGCCGCCGAGGGACATATCTACGGTATCTCGCGTCTCTACGCGCCCGCTGGCGAGAGCGCACTCTCGCTGCCGACGCTACTGGCCGGCACCGGCGCCGTGGCGGCGACGATGCTGCAACGTCCGCTGCGCCGCTCGAGCCAGCGCGAGACGCTGGTCTGGGCCCTGGTGATCGCCGTCTGCCTGATCACCGGGCTCGGCTACCGCGCGGGCATCGAGTTCGGGGCGGGGCGCATGGGGCTCAATACGGCGATCTCCTACGTGCTTCTCGCTGGCGGGCAGCTGTGCTACCGGCGGCTGCCGATGTCGTCTTTCGGCCTTTCGATCATGGCCCTCGGCCTGCCGTTCGTCGCGGCGATCGGCTATCTCAACAACGCGCCGCTGCTGTTCGGACAGATGTCGCTCTCGACCTCGGCGCTGCTGCTGGCCCTTGGCGTGGCCAACGTGGCACGCCACGCCCGCAAGGCGGTGCTGCGGCCGCTGGTCAGCGGCTCGAAGTCGGGGCGCGCGGTGCGCGGCATCCTGCTGGCCTGGCTCGCGCTGGTCGCATCGCAGGCGGTGAGTGTGCGCTTCGTACCCGCGCCGTTGCTGCCGACCTCAGGGGTCGCGGTGATGGTGGTCGATGCGCTGGCGATGCTCGCGGTGATCCTCTTCCTGGGTATGAAATACGATGCCAATGCCACACGGCTGCGGCTGACCGAATGGCGGCTCTACAACGCGGCGCTCCGCGATCCTGCGACCGGCATGCGCGGGCGGGCCTCGGCGGAGCTCTACAGTGCCACCTTCGGGCCGATCACCAGCCATGGGCTAATCCTGATCGAGATTGACGATCTTGGGGCGCTGAGCCAGCGCTTCGGCCCGGCAAGCGCCGAGCGGGTGCTGCGCCTGGTCGCAGCGCGGCTGCAGCGCGACCTCAGCCCCGAGGAGCTGCTCTGCCGGGAGGAGGAACTGGGCCTGCTGCTCATGTGCCGCAATTGTACGATCGGGACGCTGGGCGCCCGCGCCGAGGAACTCTGCGCGCTCGCGGCGGATCTGCGCGACCCCGAGCGCGAGATGATGCGGATCGATCTCTCCGCTGCGGCGGTGATGGCGCGGCGTGGCGATGGCGAACTGGGACCGGCGATTCGGCGGGCGCGGGCGGCTTTGCGCCAGTCGCGGTCCGGAGGCAGCCCGCGCGTCGTTCTGTGCGAGGCGGCCTGAGCAGACCGTGGACCCGCCGCAGTCTGCGCGCGGATCAGCTGCGGAAGTGTTTGGACAGCTTGAGGCCCTGTCCCTGGTAGTTCGATGCAATGCCCGCGCCATAGAGCTGCGCGGGGGGCTCATCCATCCGCTCGTAGACCAGACGGCCAACGATCTGCCCATGCTCGAGGACGAAGGGTGCCTCGTGGCAGCGCACCTCAAGCACGCCGCGCGAGCCGGTGCCCCCGGCGGCGGAATGGCCGAAGCCGGGATCGAAAAAGCCCGCGTAATGCACGCGGAACTCGCCGACCATGGCGAGATAAGGGGCCATTTCCGCGGCAAAGCGCGGCGGGATGTGCACCGCCTCTCGGCTGACCAGGATATAGAATGCGTCAGGGTCGAGGATCAACTGCCCACGCGAGGCGTGCAGCGGGTCCCAGAAGTCCGCCGGGTCGTAATGGCCGATGCGGTCGAGGTCGATCACCCCGGTGTGCGGCTTGGCGCGCCAGCCCACGAGATCGCTGTCCTCGGGGCGCAGATCCACCGAGAAGCCAAGCCCGTCGCCGATCACCGCGGGGCCGCCGGTGACCAGCGTTTCGGCGGCATGCAGGTCCTTCAGCTCGGCATCGCTCAGGATCGACTGGCCGCGGCGGAATCGGATCTGGTTGAGCCGCATGCCGGTGCGCGCCAGCACGGAGAAGGAGCGGGGGCAGATCTCGGCATAGAGCGGCCCCTTGTAGCCCGCTGCGATCCGGTCGAACTCGGTGCCGCCGTCGGTGATCGTGCGGGTCAGCAGATCGAGCCGGCCGGTCGAGCTCTTGGCGTTCGCCACGGCGGTCAGGTCATCGGGCAGATCGAGGCTTTCAAGCAGCGGCACCACGTAGACGCAGCCTTTTTCGAGAACCGCGCCCTCGGTCAGATCGACCCGGTGCATCTCGAATTCCTCGAGCCGCGTCGCCAGCGAGCGGCCCTCTCCGGCGAGGAAGGAGGCGCGCACGCGGATCGCCTCGCGACCGAGCCTCAGGTCGAGGCTGGCGGGCTGGATCTGCCCGTCGACCAGCGGGGTCTCGATGCGGATCGCCCCGCTCTCCACGAGCGCCGAAATCTGCTGGCTGGCGAGCACCCCTGTCATCGTCACGTTCCCCTGTATTGCGTTGATCGTGCTTAGCAAGCGCGCTGCACGAAGGGAACGAGGAATGCGCATGTGCAAGCGCTGCAGGGCCGGCGGTGCGACGCGGAAGCCGCGCAGAGATGGGCCAGCGTGCAGAAAGGCTCGGGTAAAACCCGGATCGCGGGGCAGGGTCGAAGGCGCATGGATTTCCGCTTTTTCGCCAGCGGCTTGGCGGTGCCGTTTCCTCGTCCCGATGCCGGGGCGGACAAGTCAGAAACGGCGTAGGGGAGAATTTGGTCGGGCTAGCAGGACTCGAACCTGCGACCTTCCGTCCCCCAGACGGACGCGCTACCAGGCTGCGCTATAGCCCGACTTGTGAGGCCGTTTCATACTGGTTTTCACCGGACGCACAACCCCCCTCGTGCAAGTTTTTTCACCAATCTCGTCAGGTCGGTTCAGCGCCCTGCCGCGCGGCCACGAAGGCCTGCAATGCGACCAGCTGCGCAGACAGTTCAGCGGCCCGTTCCGGAGCCACGTGGCGGACATCCGCGAGAAGCGCCAGCGGGCCCGGAGCGGGCAAAGGCAGGGCGTCGAGATCGGGAAGTTCGGGCAGGACAGCTTCCGGGAGCGGGGCTGCGCCACGTTCCTCAAGCGAGTCGGTGAGAAAGCCGGGCAGGGCGTCGGGAGCTGATCCTTTGGTCTCCAAGGCGGTGACGGCCTCGGGGTCCTCGTCCCAGAGCGCGGTCTGCTGCGGCGCATGTGGCGCAGGGTCTTCGCTTTCGGGAAAGAGCGGTGTGGTCGCGGCGAGCACGGGCATTTCGTCCTGAGCGGGGTCCTCGTCGCTCTTCTCGGAGACGGGGGCCTCGGGCTCGGGCTCGGGGTCCTGGGCGCTGGCAAGCTGCGCAAAGGGGAGCACCGTGGCGCTTTCCTGAGGCGCCGCAGGCTCGTCTAGTGGCATAGGCTCTTCGACAGCGGCATCTCCGGCCCCGGACGCGACCGCCACAGACCGGTCCACCTCGGCCATTTCGCCCGCCGCACCTTCGGTTGCAGAGGCCTCGAACGCGGCCTCCTGCGGGGGCGGAGCGCTGGCCGTGTCCTCTTCCAGAAGTTCCGACGGCGGGGCGATGCCCGCGACGTGTTTCACGCCCTGTTCGCGCAGGACCTTCTGCACGCCCTTGATGGTCAGCCCGTCGTCATGCAGCAGCTGGCGGATGCCGGCGAGCAGCGCAACGTCGCCCGGGCGGTAGTACCGCCGTCCCCCGGCGCGTTTGACGGGCTTCACCTGGCTGAACTTGGTTTCCCAGAAGCGCAGCACGTGTGCCGGCGTGTCGAGAAGCTCCGCCACCTCGGAGATGGTGCGGAATGCGTCGCGCGACTTGCTCATGCGGTCTTACCCCCTCCTGCGCACGGGCGGGCGCGCAGGTTTCAGATGGTCTTGGATCGATCGGGGCGCAGGGCCGGAGATGCGGAGGCGCTGCGCCGGACTACGACTTGTTCCCCTCGGCAACCCGTTCCTTCATCAGGTGGGACGGGCGGAAGGTCAGGACGCGGCGCGGCTGGATCGGCACTTCTTCCCCGGTCTTGGGGTTGCGACCGATGCGCGCCGCCTTGTCCCGCACCGAGAAGGTGCCGAAAGACGAGATCTTCACCTGTTCGCCACGGACCAGGGCATCGGACATGTGCTGCAGCACCGACTCGACGAGTTCGGCGCTTTCGTTGCGCGACAGCCCGACCTCGCGAAACACCGCTTCGCTGAGATCCATGCGCGTCAAAGTCTTGTCACTCATTTGGCAGCCTCCCAAGGTTGCGCCACAGCATAGGGGGGAGGCGGATTCCGAGTCAAGCAGCCCTTGCCGGCTCGGAGCCTGCAAGGGCCGGATTTTGCCGGATTTTTGCGCTTACCAGCGCAGGACGACAGCGCCCCAGGCCAAACCGCCGCCGATCGCCTCGGTGACGACGATGTCGCCCTGCTTGATCTTGCCCTCGGCCTTGCCGACCGACAGCGCCAGCGGAATCGAGGCGGCGGAGGTGTTGCCGTGGTCCTGAACGGTGACAACGACGCGCTCCATCGGCAGGCCCAGCTTCTTGGCGGTGCCGTTGATGATGCGGATGTTGGCCTGGTGCGGCACGACCCAATCGACCTCTTCCGAGGTCACGCCGGCCTTCTCCATGGCCGCGGTCGCGGTCTTGGCGAGTTTCTCCACCGCGTGGCGGAAGACTTCCTTCCCCTCCATCCGCAGGTGGCCGGTGGATTGCGTCGAGACGCCGCCGTCGACATAGAGCAAGTCACGGAACTGGCCGTCCGAATGCAGGTCGACGGAAAGAATGCCGCGGTCGGCGGAGGTGCCCGCGCCCTCGGAGGCCTCGAGGATCAACGCGCCCGCGCCGTCACCGAAGAGCACGCAGGTGGCGCGGTCGGTCCAGTCCATGATGCGCGAGAAGGTCTCGGCCCCGATCACCATGACGCGCTTGGCCTGTCCCGAGACGATCATCGCGTTTGCGGTCGACAGGGCATAGACGAAGCCGGCGCAGACCGCCTGTACGTCGAAGGCAAAGCCGCCGGACATGCCGATGCGCGCCTGCACCATGGTGGCAGCAGAGGGGAAGGTCAGGTCGGGCGTCGAGGTGGCAACGATCAGTGCGTCGAGATCAGAGGCCTCGAGCCCGGCATCCTTCAGCGCCGCCTCGGCCGCGTTGGCGGCGAGCATCGAGGTGGTTTCCCCCTCGGCGGCGAAGTGGCGGCGTTCGATGCCCGAGCGCGAGCGGATCCATTCGTCGGAGGTGTCGAGAGTGGTCTCGAATTCCGCGTTGGGGACCACACGCTGGGGCAGGTAATGCCCGATGCCCGCGACCTTCGCCCTGATGCTCATATGCCTGTTCCGTTTTTCTTTGTATCTGTGGCCTCCGCCGGGTCGGCGGTGGCCTCGGTGTCGGCGCTGGCGGCGGCGCTCGCAACGCGGGCGGCCAGCCTGTCGCCGAAGCCGGACTGCGCGAGGTCATAGGCCAGTTCCACCGCTGCGGCCACCCCGGTGGCATCCGCGGCGCCGTGGGATTTCACCACGGTGCCGTTGAGTCCGAGGAAGACACCACCGTTCTTGCGGCGCGGATCCACGCGTGCCTGCAGGCGCTTGAGCGAACTCAGGGCAAGCAGCGCAGCAAGGCGCGACAGCGGCGAGTAGGTGAAGGCCTCGCGCAGAAGTGAATTGATGAGCGAGGCGGTGCCTTCGCCGGTCTTCAGCGCGATGTTGCCGGTGAAGCCGTCGGTGACGATCACGTCGCAGCGCTTGCCGGGGATGTCGCCCCCCTCGACGAAGCCGACGTAGTCGAAGCTGCCGGCCTCGGCGTTTGCGGCGATCAGCTCATGCGCGGCCTTCAGCTCGGCGCGGCCCTTGTGCTCTTCGGTGCCGACGTTCAGCAGGCCGATGCGCGGACGCTCGAGGTTGAGGCCGTTGCGGGCGTAGGATGCCCCCATCATGGCGTATTTCAGCAGGTCATCCGCATCGGCGCGGATGTCCGCGCCGACGTCGAGCATGACGTTGTAGCCCTGCGGGTTGCGCGAGGGCCAGAGCACCGCGATGGCGGGGCGGTTGACCCCGGGCAGCTTGCGCAGCCGCACCATCGACAGCAGCATCAGCGCGCCGGTGTTGCCGCAGGAGACCGCCACGGTGGCCTCGCGGTTGCGCACCGCATCGACCGTGGACCACATCGAGGTGTCCTGGCCGTTGCGCATCACGTGGCTCGGCTTGTCTTCCATCGACACGACGCCGGAGGCATCGCGAATCTCGACCTGGGCGGGCAAGCCTTTGTGCTTGTCCACCAGGGGGCGCAACTCGGCCTCGGGTCCGTGCAGCAGGAAGCGGACATCGCGATGCTTCCGCGCAAAGGCGGAAAGACCGGCAACGATGGTTGCCGGCCCGCGATCGCTTCCCATAGCGTCGATGGAGAGGACCAGAGGCCCGTGCGCCTGACGGTTATCCATTGCGGATGTCATGCGACGACCGGGCCTTTCAGCAGCTTATGCCGCGTCTTCGTCCAGGTCGATCTCGTCAGCCATGGCGACGACCTCACGGTCGGCATAGTGGCCGCAGGACGGGCAGACGTGGTGCGGGCGCTTGAGTTCGCCGCAGTTGCTGCACTCGTTGGGGTTGGCCGCGACCAGCGCGTCATGGGCGCGACGGTTGTTGCGGCGCGATTTCGATACTTTGTTCTGTTGGACGGCCATGTCTCAACCTCGATTGTTCGCGTGTGGGGGCTATACGGGTGCCCGATAACGTTCGGGCGTGCCCGGCCTCATAGTCTTAACCCATGGTGGCTGGCAACCCGGAATTCCGATGAAGGCGCGAAAATAGGTAATTCCTGCAAAGACGCAAGAGAGATTTCGCGCTCAGAGGCCTCAGTCCTCGTCTTTTTCACCCTTCGAGAGTCGATCGCGCAGTTCCGAGAGCCCGGCAAACGGGTTCGGACGAGATTCGGAGAGGTCCTCTTCGGGCGCCTCGGGGGCGGCCTCGGCCATTTTCTCCGCCGCCTCGCTGCGCGGGTAGGGCGGCAGGGCCAGCGACAGGGCCTCGGTGAGAATCGTGCGGAGGTCGATGACGTCGGGCAGCGGCTCTTCCTCGTCCTCGGGCACCTCGACCTCGGAGCCGGGATCGGGCTCCGCGATCTGCTGCGCCGGGCGGAAGAGCAGCGAAACCTGCTCGTCGATCCGGGTGGTTACCGGGTCGAGCGTGACGACGCAGGGCTGGACCACCGTGGCGCCGAGTTCCGCGGTGAGCCGGTAGGCACCGCCCGCCTCGGGGGTGAGCTTTCCGGCCAGCCGGGCCTTGCGCAGACCCAGCAGGCCGAGCTGTCCGGCGATCGCGGCGCGATCGTCGGCGTCGGGGCGCAGGTCGAATTCCGTGGGCACGTCGCGGCGCATCGTCGAGACCCGAAGCCGCGCGGAGTTTCCGCCTCTGTCCATGAGCTCGCCTTTCCTTTGCTTGAAGCGCTTGGCTCGGTTGTGTAATGCGGGATAGAAGGCCCTCAGGGGCAAGGCAAGGGGCAGGACTGCGTCCATGGTATCACGGTTGAGATTTGCGCTTCTGGCTGGAACTGCAGCGCTGGGACTGGCTGCCTGCTCGGCGCAGTACCGGACGCATGGCTACGTGCCGCGCGAGGATGATCTTCTGCAGATCGTGCCCGGCATCGACACGCGCGCCACGGTGGAAGACGTGATCGGCGTGCCCTCTGCCTCGGGGGTGACCGATCAGGGCGGCTACTACTACATCGAGTCGCAGGTCCGCAGCTTCGCCTGGCAGGAGCCCGAGATCGTCGACCGCAAGGTGCTGGCGATCACCTTCGACGGCCAGGGCGTTGTCAGCAACATCACCCGCTACGGTCTCGAGGACGGCAACGTCGTGCCGCTCACGCGCCGGATCACCCGGACCAGCGATGGCGAACTGGGCTTCATCCGCAGGCTCTTCGGGAACATCGGCAGCCTGGCGCTCGGCGACCTGGAATAAGCGTGGAGCGCTGAGCATGTCCTCCCGACCGCAGGATCTTGGTACGGGGGAGGGCGAGGTGCTCCTGTCTCGCGGCCGGTTCCACGCGCGGATGGCGCGCGGCGATGCAGACCTCGCGGCGGCGCAGGCGCTGCGCGGCCTTGCCTTCTTCGGCCCGGGCGGCCCCGCCGACAGCGATCCGCTCGACGCAGGTTGCCGCCATGTTCTGATCGAGGACGACGCCGGACGGCTGCTGTGCTGCTTTCGCTATCTCTGGCTCGAAAGCAGCGCCGCGGTCGGCACCAGCTATTCCGCGCAATACTACGATCTCACCCGGCTCGAAACTTTCGGCGGCCCGCTGCTGGAACTGGGGCGGTTCTGCACCCGTCCGGGACAGATCGATCCGGACGTTCTGCGGCTGGCCTGGGGATCGATCGCGGCGCTCGTCGACCGCGGCGGGGCGCGCTTGCTCTTCGGCTGTGCCAGTTTTTCCGGCACCGAGCCGGCGCGCTACGGAGCCGCCTTCGGCATGCTGCGCGCCCGTCACGCCGCGCCGGAGCGTTGGAAGATCGGCGTCAAGGCAGCGGAGGTGGTGCGCTTCGATCCCGGCACCGGCGAGGCGCGCGGCGCGCTGAAGCTCATCCCGCCGCTGCTGCGGACCTATCTCGGCATGGGCGGCTGGGTCAGCGATCATGCGGTGGTGGACCGGCAGATGAACACGCTGCACGTCTTCACCGGGGTGGAAACCGCCGCGATACCGCCGGCCCGCAGCCGGGCGCTGCGGGCGATCGCCGGATAGCGGCGGTGCGCACAAGGGGGCGCTGCCCCCTCGCCGCTGCGCGGCTCACCCCCGGCGTATTTTGAAAGAGAAGAAGGCAGGAAGCGGGGGCATCGCGCGCAATGGCGATCTTCATCGGCTCGGAAATCTACCGCGGCTCGCGCTACGGCCGGCTGCACCCGCTGTCGATCGAGCGGGTGCCGGCGGTGATCGACCTGTGCCGGGCGCTCGGCTGGCTGTCGCAGGACGAATGGCGCGTCTCGCCCCGGGCCAAACCGGCGGCGCTGACCGGCTTTCACGCGCCGCGCTATATTGCCGCGCTGAGGGCGGCGGAGGCTGCGGGCTCGGTCAGCGAGGAGGTACGCCTGCGACACGGCCTGGGCACGCTGTCGAACCCGGTCTTTCCGGAGATGTACCGCCGTCCCGCGACGGCGGTGGGCGGCGGGCTGCTCGCGGCCGAGATGGTCGCCGCCAGCCCCGGCGTGGTGTTCAACCCCGGCGGCGGCACCCATCACGCGCTGGCCGACCGGGCCAGTGGTTTCTGCTTTCTCAACGAGCCGGTGCTGACCATCCGGCACCTGCTGCGGCTTGGCATGCGGCGGGTCGCCTATGTCGACATCGACGCACATCATGGCGACGGGGTGGAGATCGCCTTCGACGGCTCCGAGCAGGTGCGGGTGATCTCGGTACATGAGGCAAAGCGCTGGCCCTTCACCGGCGAGGTGACGGATCGCGCGGGGGGCGCCGCCTTCAACCTGCCGGTGCCGCGCGACTTCAACGACACCGAGTTCTCCCATGTGCTCGAGCAGATGATCCTGCCCGCCGTGGCGGCTTTCCGCCCGGACGCGATCTTCCTGCAATGCGGGGCGGACGCGGTGCTGGAGGATCCGCTGGCGCGGCTTTCCCTGTCGAACAATTCGCACGCCCGCGCCGCGGCGGCGCTGCGCGCCCTGGCCCCGGCGATGATCGTCTCGGGCGGCGGCGGCTACAACCCGTGGAGCGCGCCGCGCTGCTGGTCGCTGGTCTGGGCGACGCTCTCGGGGCGCGAGGTGCCGGAGCGTCTGCCGGAGCCGGCACGTGCGGTGCTGGCGCGTCAGTCCTGGGCGCGCCGCGGGCAGCCTTCGGAGCCGTTGCTCACCACCCTGCGCGACGCCCCGCGCGAGGGGGGGGTGCGGGACGAGGTACGGCAGGGCGTGCGCCTGCTGCGCCAGCGGCTGCGGGCGGAACATTAACCCCCCGCGGCGTTGCGGCGGAAAACCGATGCACGGTTTCTCGGGATTTCCGGTGGGGGTGATTTTCTGGTGGGAGTGGAGCGGGTAGCGGGAATCGAACCCGCGCGTTCAGCTTGGGAAGCTGACAGGCTACCATTACATCATACCCGCGCTCTGAAAGCTGATCTACGCGGGGCGCGCGGGCGCGTCAAGCGGGCGCTGCGCAGATTTCCCGCACACGCGGGCGTGATACTCCGTTGGCTTGCCGTGGCGGTCCTCGGGGTCGATTTTCATTCCTATGAGCCAAGGTCCGTTCCTCTCCCGCCGCCTCTTCCTGGGCAGCACCGCCGCCCTTCTTGCCACGCCCGCGCTGGCGCAGTCCCGTCCCTGGGCGGCCCGCGCAGAGGCGCTCGACCAGTTGCACGCGCTGCTGGTCTGGAAGGACGGGGCACCGGTGGTCGAAGAGGCCTTCGGCGGGCCGGGGCTCGACCGGGTGGCGAACGTCAAATCGGTCTCCAAGACGCTGGTTGCGCTGCTCACGGGCATCGCCATCGACGCGGGGCACATCCCTGGTGTGGACGCGCGCATCCTTCCCATGCTCGGGCGCGGCGCGACGGGCGACAGCCGCGATGATCTGACCGTCGGCGATCTGCTGTCCATGCGCGGCGGTCTGGTGCGCACGTCGGGCGGCTCCTACGGCGCCTGGGTTGCAAGTTCCGACTGGGTGGACAGCGCCTTGCGGCCAGACCCGCAGTCCGAGCCCGGGGGCCGGTTCATCTACTCCACCGGCGGATGGCACGTGCTGGGCGCGGCGCTGTCGGAAGCCACCGGAGACAGCCTGCTGAGCCTTGCGCGGCGAGGCCTCGGCGATCCGCTCGGCATCGAGTTCGCCCCCTGGGTGCGCGATCCGCAGGGGCGCTATCTCGGTGGCAACGACATGGCGGTGACGCCGCGCGGGCTGCTGCGGATCGGCGAGATGGTCCGCCGGGGCGGCACGTGGGACGGGCGGCAGGTGGTGCCGGAGCGCTGGCTCCAGACCTCGTGGCAGCCGCGTGCGCGCTCGCCTTTTTCGGGGGACCAATACGGCTATGGCTGGTTCCTCACGCGGTTTGACGGCGCTCAGGCGGCCTATGCAAGGGGCTATGGCGGGCAGATGCTGGTGGTGGTGCCCGAACGCGAGATGGTGATTGCGATCACCTCGGACCCCATGCAGCCGGCGCGGTCTGGGGGCTATTTCGGAGACCTCCGAAACCTCGTGGACGGGATCGTGGCGGAGGCCTAGCGCCGCCTGCGCCGCCCGCCCTCGGCGTTGAACATCGCATCCGGCAGCGGCGCAACACGGCGCAGCTGCGTGAAGGGGGCCGTGGCGTGGGGAATGGCGCTGGCGGCGACGAAATGCTCCTGGAAGCGCGGTTCGATGGCGGTCTCGACCTTGGTGATCCGGCGCACCAGTGCTTCGACCCGGCGCCGGGCGGCGAGGCTGCAGAGCGCGATGCGCGCGCCGGTGCCCGCGGCATTGCCCGCAGAGGTTACATCTTCGACGGGCACGTCCGGGATCATGCCCAGAACCAGCGCGTGCAGCGGCGAGATATGCGCGCCGAAGGCCCCGGCCAGCACCACCCGGTCCACCGCATCCACCTCCATCTCGTCCATCAGCAGCCGTGCGCCCGCGTAGAGCGCCGATTTTGCCAGCTGGATGGCGCGGATGTCGCCCTGTGTGACGGTAATCACCGGCCCGCCCGAGGCGCTGCCGTCGTGGATCAGGTAGGCGTGCGTTCGGCCCTCGGGGATCATCCGCGCGCTGCCGGTCTGTGCCGCCGAGCCGATCAGCCCGGCCGAGTCCAGCAGCCCCGCCATGCGCATTTCGGCAACCGCCTCGATGATGCCGGAGCCGCAGAGGCCGGTGACGCCGGTCTGAGCGGTGGCCTCGGCAAAGCCCGGATCGTCGGACCAAAGATCGGAACCGATGACCCGGAAGCGCGGCTCCTTGGTGGTGGGGTCGATGCGGATCGCCTCGATGGCGCCGGGGGCGGCGCGCTGGCCGGAGCTGATCTGCGCCCCCTCGAAGGCCGGGCCGGTGGGCGAGGAGCAGGCGAGCACGCGATGGCGGTTGCCGAGCAGGATCTCGGCATTGGTGCCCACGTCGACGATGAGCGCCAACTCGTCCGAGTGGTCCGGTGCTTCCGATAGGGCAACGGCGGCGGCGTCCGCCCCCACGTGACCGGCGATCAGCGGCAGCAGGTAGATCTGCGCTCCTTCGGGAAGGGCAGAAATGCCAAGATTGCGCGCAGGCAGATTGAGCGCCTCGGAGGTGGCGAGCGCGAAGGGCGCCTGTCCGAGCTCGACCGGGTCGAGCCCGAGCAGCAGGTGGTGCATCACCGGGTTGCCGACGATGGTCAGGTCGAGAATGCGGTCCATGTCGATGCCGGCGGTCGCGGCGATCTTCTGCGCCAGGTGGGTGAGCGCCTCGCGCACGGCCCCCGTCATCTCCGCCGCGCCGCCGGGGTTCATCATTGCATAGGAGACGCGCGACATCAGATCCTCGCCGAAACGGATCTGCGGGTTCATGATGCCCGAGGAAGCCACGACCTCGCCGCTGCGGAGCGAGACGAGATGCGCGGCGATGGTGGTCGATCCGAGGTCGATGGCCAGACCATAGAGATCGCCCTCGAGCAGCCCGGGCCAGAGCGCGGTAATGCGCGGGGGCGCGTCCGCCGAGGTCCGGTGCAGCGCGGCGGTGACGGTCCAGTTGCCGGCGCGCAGGGTGGTTTGCAGGTCGGCCAGCACGGGGAGGGAGATCGTGACGCCCTCGATGCCCCATTGCGCGCGCAGCGCCTCTGTAAGGCGTTCCAGGTCACCGGAAGGCGCGTGCATGTCGGGCGGGGTGACCTCGACGAGACAGAGGCGGAGAGCCGGGTCCATCTCGACCGGGCGGGCGTCGGCGGCCTTGCGGATGACCTGCCGGTGCAGCTGGCTCTCGGCGGGCACGTCGATCACCACGTCGGCGAGGATCTGCGCCTGGCAGCCGAGCCTGCGTCCCGGCGCGAGGCCGCGTTTCTCGGCGTAGCGGGCTTCGACCCTGTTCCAGTCGGAGAGGGCGGCCTCGGTCGAGGTGATGCCATGCTTGGCGAATTGTCCGAAGGCCGGGGCGACCTGGCAGCGCGAGCAGATGCCGCGCCCGCCGCAGACCGAGTCGAGATCGACGCCGAGCCGCCGGGCGGCCTCGAGCACCGTGGTACCGGCGGGCACGCGGCCGCGCTTGCCGGAGGGGGTGAAGACGACGAGGGGGCTGTTGGGCTCGGTCATGAGGGTAGCATGGGCGCAGGGGACGTGTGCGACATGTCCGAAAGCGGCAGGATGTGGGGTGGGGGCGTCGTGCAGGGTCCCCGCCTGCCCGGAATCAAGGCCGAAGGCCGCCGGGCGAGCGCCTGCCCGTCCCGGCGGGCTGGCGCTTTGCCACTCTGGCACGGCGCTCAAACACCGTCCGGGCTTGGCGGGCATAAAGCGCTGAGCGCAGGCGTAGCAGCGCCACCCCACGGGCAGGCGCCCGCCCGGCGCGCGTGGCTCTGTGTGGCGCCGTGTGGCGGATGCAAAAAGGGGCGGCGCCACGCGGCACCGCCCCTTCGAAATTCAGCTCTGAAAGCCTCAGCCCAGCTTCACCAGTGCGTGACGCTTCTTGCCTGCCGAGAGCTTCACCGGTGCCGAGAGCGCGGCGGCGTCGAGCATCAGCCCGGCATCGGTCAGCGGCTGATCGTCGATCCGCGCGCCGTTCTCGGTGATCAGGCGCTTGGCCTCCTTGCCGGACTTGGCGAGCCCGGCGCGGACGATCACCTGCACGATCGAGATGCCATCACCGATCTCGTCGGCACTCAGCTCGAGCGTCGGTAGGTCGTCGCCGACGCCACCCTTTTCGAAGACCTCGCGCGCCGTGGCCTCCGCCGCCTTGGCGGCCTCGGCGCCGTGGCAGAGCGTGGTGACCTCGTTGGCGAGGATGATCTTCGCCTCGTTGATCTCCGAGCCCTGCAGCGCACCGAGACGCTCGCACTCCTCGACCGGCAGCTCGGTGTAGAGCTTGAGGAACCGGCCGGTGTCGGCGTCGGTGGTGTTGCGCCAGAACTGCCAGAACTCGTAGGGCGAAAGCATGTCGGCGTTGAGCCACATGGCCCCGCCCTGGCTCTTGCCCATCTTGCGGCCGTCCGAGGTGGTCAGCAGCGGCGAGGTCAGGCCGTAGATTTCGTTGTCGAGCACCCGACGCGTCAGGTCGATGCCGTTGACGATGTTGCCCCACTGGTCCGAGCCGCCCATCTGCAGAACGCAGCCGTAGCGGCGGTTCAGCTCGAGGAAGTCGTAGGCCTGCAGGATCATGTAGTTGAACTCGAGGAACGACAGCGACTGCTCGCGGTCGAGGCGCGACTTCACGCTCTCGAAGCTGAGCATCCGGTTCACCGAGAAGTGCCGGCCGATGTCGCGCAGGAACTCTAGGTAGTTGAGGTTGTCCAGCCATTCGGCGTTGTTGAGCATCAGCGCGTCGGTCTCGCCGCCGCCGTACTGCAGGTACTTGGCGAAGACCTGCTTCATGCCCTCGATGTTGGCGTCGATCTGCTCCGGTCCGAGCAGCGGGCGCTCGTCCGAGCGGAACGAGGGATCGCCCACCTTGGTGGTGCCGCCGCCCATCAGGGTGATCGGCTTGTGGCCGGTCTTCTGCAGCCAGCGCAGCATCATGATGTTGAGCAGGTGACCCACGTGCAGCGACTTTGCCGTCGCGTCGTAGCCGATATAGGCGGTGACCACGCCCGTGCTCAACGCCTCGTCAAGGCCCTGATAATCGGTGCAATCGGCAAGATAGCCACGCTCGATCATGACGCGCATGAAGTCCGATTTGGGATGGTAGGTCATCGCGGATCCCTCTTATAGTTCGACCGTTCCTATAAGCGCGGGGAAGGCGAAGGTGAAGGGCAAGTTGGGTGCACGGTCCGTTTGGGCTCTCGGGTGTATGTCGGGGACCTCTCTCGACGGGGTGGACGCGGCGCTGATCCGCACCGACGGGGCGGAAATCCACGAGTTCGGGCGCTCCGGCTACCGGCCCTATTCCGAGGCCGAGCGCCGGGTTCTGAAGGCCGCGCTGGGGCGCTGGCCGGGCGAGGAGCTGGAAGCGGCGCTGGAAGTGGTCCAGCGCGCCCACGCCGAGCTGCTGGCAGAGTTCCCCGAGGCCGAGCTGGTGGGCTTTCACGGCCAGACGCTGGCGCATGAGCCGCAGGGCCGCGGCACGCACCAGCTGGGCGACGGCGCGGCGCTGGCCGAGGCGCTGAACCGCGACGTGGTCTGGGATTTCCGCTCCGCAGACGTCGCGCTGGGGGGCGAGGGTGCGCCGTTGGCGCCCTTCTACCATTTCGCCTGCGCCCGGAAGATGGGGGCGGAACGCCCGGTGGCCTTTCTCAACCTCGGCGGCGTCGGCAACCTGACCTGGGTCGATCCGCGCAAACCCTCGCCCGAGGCGCCCGGCGCGCTTCTGGCCTTCGACACCGGCCCGGCGAATGCGCCGATCAACGATCTGGTGGGCGAGCGTCTCGGCCTTGACTGCGACCGCGACGGCCAGCTTGCCGCGCAGGGCGAGGTGGTCGACGGCGCGCTGGAGCTCTTCCTCGAAGAGGCCTTCTTCCGCCGCATGCCGCCGAAATCCCTGGATCGGGATGATTTCTCGCTGATGCTCGATCTCGTTCGAGAGCTGTCGGACGCCGATGCAGCCGCGACGATGACGGCGATGGCGGCGGCCTCGGTGATGCAGGGCATGGAGCACTGCCCGATCCCGCCCGAGAAGCTGCTGGTGACCGGCGGCGGGCGGCACAACCCGGTGATGATGGCGATGCTGCAGGCCGGGCTCGACTGCCCGGTGGTGCCGGTCGAGGAGGCCGGCCTCGACGGCGACATGCTGGAGGCGCAGGCCTTCGGGTTCCTCGCCGTCCGCGTGGCGCAGGGCTGGCCGACCTCCGCCCCCTCGACCACGGGCGTTGCCGCGCCGGTGGGCGGCGGGCAGGTGTCGCGGGTCGGCTCGCTGGTGGTGTGATGCGGAAGCGCCTTCGCCCGGCGATCTCGCCTTAAGTCAGGTTCGCTTCGAGCCCGGGTAGGGTCTTGCTCAGCCGTCGCGCCCTTCGGCTTCGGCCCGCAGCGCGTCGAGGCGTCGGCGGAAGCGCGGGGCGTTGAGCCGCGCGGTGACATTCGAGCACACCCACTCGGCCAGCAGGGGCCGGTCTTCGGCGTCGATCCGCGACAGCAGGCGGCGCAGGTAGGGCGGGTGGTTGCGCCGCGCACGCATCAGCCGCGACATCTCGGCCACATCGAGGCGGTCGTCGGCCGCGGCGTCGAGGATCGGGTGCACGAGGTCCATCTCCAGCAGGTCGCCCTGCAGCGCGTCGCCCATGTAGGGCAGGCGGAAACGCGTCACGTTGGGCCGGGCGAAGAGCGCGGCGTGCATTGCGTCCATCCGCTCCTGCGGGTCGTAGAGCACGTAGGCGGCCTGCGCCGCGTCGAGCATGTCCGGCGCGTAGCCGAAGCGCGAGGTGAAATCCACGCGGCGCATTTCCGGGAAGCGATCGTCCCATTCGGCGATGCGCGGATCGAGCGTTGCCTGCGGCTGCAGCAGCACGACCCGTGCGCCGGGGGCGGTGACGGAATAGGCGGCAGCGGCATAGCCGCAGGGTCCGGCGCCGTAGAAGATCACCTTCTCGAACTCGTCGAAAAATCCGTCGTCGAGCAGTTGGTCGAAGAAATCCACCACCTCGCGGTCGCGGAACCAAGTGTCGGCGGTGCAGATCACCGACAGGTTGGACCAGCCCTCGATGGCCTGCATCTCCCAGCCGAGCGGCGTCGCGGTCTGGCTGTAGGAAGAGATCCCGGGCATCGATTCGAAGGTCACCAGCAAGGTGTCGCCATCCTCGACGAAGACCGCGTGGTGACGTTTTCCGAGCGGTTCGGCAAAGCCATGCGCGTCGCCGATGCCGGAGATGGCGTCGATCCAGGCGCGGCCGGAATGCATGCTGAGGTCAACGCCGGTGAGGTCGAGCTCGTCGTCGAAGACGTTCTCGGGCCTGATCTGATCTGCGCTGTCCTTCATCGTACCTGCCATAGTCTTGTCGCTTCCGATCGGGTCTCCGCGGGTCGTGCCCGCTCTCCATTCCCGAACGTCTCGTATAGGTCCGAGCCTGCGCAGGGATTGAGGCGGAAATATGTGGGTTTAGGGGTAATACGGCGGTGGTGCGGCGGCAAGGAAAATTGCCGCAACGGAAGCGCTTGCAGGCCGTTTCTAGCTGTCGCCGGCCCGCCGGGCGCGGGTCGCGGCGGCGATCAGCGGACGGGCGAGTTCCGGGGGCAGCGGGCGCGATGGCGGCGTCATCATCAACCGCCCCATGAGCGCCCGGTAGGGCTCCTGCGCCATCAGCTCGGCGAAGCGCATCTTGCGCCAGCGCACGGCGGCGCCATGCAGCTCCGCGAGCCGGGGATCGGCGGCGAAGCCCTCGCGCAGCGCGTGGGTGGGCGTGGCCAAGGCCGCGATGCTGCGGTCCTCGTCGGTGTTGAAATTCCGCTCGACCCAGTAGTCGAGCCCCAGAAGGTGATCGCTGTGCACCGCACGGCCACGGTCGGCCTTGAGCACATAGCTCTCCATCGCGCCCAGCGGGTAGTGGTTGAGCTGCGCCAGCGCGTAATTTGAGCGCCCGTAGTTGGAAAAGATGCGCCGTGTGCGGAACTGCGCGTCGAGCGCGCGCCCCTCGCCGTCGAACCAGCGGACGGCATCGATCTTTTCCGGCTCGGGGCTGCGCGGACGGTGCACACCGAGCTTCCGGTAGGTCCCGTCGTTGCGATAGAGCGTCTTGAACATCGCCGAGCGCCAGGGCCAGAACATCGTCACGGGAGCGGCGCGGGTGAACTGCTGCGGCACGGGGATGTCGGCGTAGCTGACCACGCCGGCGTTGCCGAAGAGCCGCCATGTCAGGGTGATCGCATCTGCCTCGGGCAGGGCGGCGATCAGCGCCGGGAGGGTGTGATCGCCGGTGTGCACGTTGACGAACTCGTCCACGTCCAGCGCCAACAGCCAGTCGGCCTGCTGCACGGCGGCGCAGCGGTCCGCAAGTTTCAGCCCGGTGAACTGGATACCGCCCTTGTCGTAGGGCCCGTCGTTGCGGATGTGAGTGAGCGGCGCCACCTCGGCCAGCCGGTCGAGCAGCGCGTTGGTGCCATCCTGGCAGTCGTTGCTGAGCGCCACCACGTGGCTCACCCCGGCAGCAAGGTGATGCGCCAGCCAGTCGAGCAGGAAGGCCCCCTCGTTGCGGACGCAGATCACGGCGGTGATGCTCGGGGCGGCCATGCGTCAGCTCTCCATGTCAAGCGTGAGCGCCCAGGCGACACGTTCCTCGGGGGTGAGGCTGAGCGCCGTCGCTTCACGGAACAATTTCCCGAATTCGGGATCCGCGCGCAGCTCAGCAGCTTTGGCCTTGTGCCAGGCGACGCCCTCGGCGTGCAGGCGGGCGAGTTCCGGATCGGCCAGCAGCCGGTCCATCTCGGCCCGCAGACGCGGCAGGTTGCGCTGGATGGTCACGTCGCGCGCGCCGGACCAGTCCATGCGGATCCAGTAGTTCAGCCCGATCTGCCGATCGACGTGCAGCGCCCTCCCGCGCTGGCGCTTGATCAGGTAGCTTTCGGCCGAGCGCAGGGGATAGTGATTGAGCTGCACGAGGTCGTATCCGATTGACCGGCGTGAGTTGCGCCAGCCGTTGTGCAGCGCCTCGTCGGTCATGTCGCGGCCCGATCCGTTGACCCATTTCACCGTTTTATCAGCGTCTTGAGATAGCTTGTTCGGGCGATGGCACGAGAGTTTCCCGTAGCTTCCGACGCCGCGCATCAAGGTCTTGAACCCCCATGTTGTGTGCGGCTTGGGGCAGTAGCGCGGGGCGCAGTCGGAGAACTGGCCGATCACCGGCGCGTCCTCCAGCGCCTGCACCCCGCCGTGGCCGAAGAGCCGCCAGGTCAGCGCGAAATGCGTGGCCTCCGGCGCGGCGGCGAAGAGGTCGTCGAGCGTGCCGTTGCCGCAGCGGATGTTGACGAATTCATCGACGTCGGAATGCAGCACCCAATCGGCCTTCCGGATCACCTCTTCCTCCAGCGCCGCGTCGAGCGCGTGCTGCTGCGGAGAGTTTCCGGACCAGCCATCATTGTCGCGATGCTGCATCACGCCCATCTGTTGCAGCCGTTCGAGGATCTGCTCTGTGCCGTCCTCGCAGCCATTGGAGTAGATGAGGAAATCGTCAAAGCCGATGGCGCGGTGGTAGGCCACCCATTCGACCACATAGGGCGCCTCGTTCTTCATGCAGCCGAGGATGACGCGGGCACCGCTGTCCCGGCGTGGCCGGGGAGGCAACGAAGTGAAGTCGGAGCGCACCTGGGTCTCGTCCAGGGCTCCGAGCCGGTTGTGCGGCAGCCAGGGCGTGTTCTGCAGCGCCGCCAGCTTGCGGCGGGCCGCCGCGGGCATTTGCGGGGCCGCTTGGGGCGGCTCTGTCGGCGTGGGGGTGTCCTGCGCCTCCTTCGAGGCCTGCGCGATGCGCCAGCGGAATGCCATGAGGTACTGCGTTGCCCGGAAGCCGAAAAGCGGGTCGGCCTCCTGCCACGGGGCTTCCGGCGCGTCGTTGCGCAAATGCTCCGGACGCAGCGCGGGATGCTGTGCGGCGAGGCCCTCGAGGTCCGCCGCGAAGCGCCGGTCGAGGGCGGCAAACATGCCCGGATCGAGCGGCGCACCGGGCACCTTGATCTCGGAGAGCAGACGCCGCCAGAGCGGGCGCGGGATCTGAAGGCCGGGGTCGCTGCCGAGGTAGCGCAGCAAAGCGTCGTTCATCTGGCGGCAGCGGCTGAGCCAGGCGGCGGAGGGCGCGGACGGGGGCGGAGCCGCCTCGACCTTGCCGATGCTCTGCTCGATGTCGAATGCGGCGCGCAGTTCCTCCACCACCGCCGGGTCGTAGAGCTGCGCGGGATCGAGGCTGCGCAGCCGGATGGCGCCGGCCCCGAAGACCGCCTCCCAGCCGCGCTGCAGCCGGGCGAAGTCGAGCCAGTGGACGGGGCCCTGCGCCTCGGCAAAGAGCCCCGCGCGCGGATCGGTCGCGGGCCGTGCGGCCAGCGCCGCCTGCCACCAGTCAGGCGCGGTGCAGAGGGCCAGCTCGACCTCTGGCCCGCTGCGCCGCCCATCCATCAGCTGCGCCGCGTAATGCCGCGCAAGCATCCGTGACGGTGCATCGAGATGGGCGACGACAGTGATGTCCTCTGACAGCGGGGACAGCAGCGCCCGCAAGCGCGCAAGCTCGTCCTGCCGGGTGAGAGCGTTGCCCAGCTGGTGCGCCGAGAGGATCAGCACCTCTGGCTGCGCCGATTGCACCTCGGCCTGCAGTTGCGCGGCCACCTCGGCGCGCAACGCGGCCTGCTGGGCCGGATCGGCAAAGCCGCGGCCCCAGCGCAGGGCGTCCACGGACCGAGGATCGCTCACCGCCATGTAGAGTCGGGTGTGGTTGCGCGCGCCGGGGCTGCGGGCGTAGAGCACGCCGCGCTTGGCCATCTGCCGCCGCTTGGCGTCCATCACCCGCTGCAGCCGCTCGGTGGTCTGCACGTCGGGACCGATATGGAGAAAAATTCTCATCCGTCGTCCCTTCCGCTGCGGTTCTCGTTCGCCTTGCCCCACCACGGCAGGCTCACCCCGAGGTGACGCGAGATCTGCGCCGGGGCCTCGGGGTCGTCGATGTCATAGGCCAGAAAACGTGGATCATCGGCAAAGATGCGGCGCAGGAATTGCTGGTGCCCGGCGATCCATTGCGCCCGCTCCAGCCGGGTCTCGCCGTAGCCCGCGGGCAGGCCGGGCACCGCGCCCCGCGGCAGCCGGTCGCTGCCGAGGTCTGACCAACGGAGCATCGAATGCGCCATGGCCTGCGGGTCGCGCATCGAAGCGAGAAACTTCAGCTCCGGGTGGCGGGTCCGCAGCGCCTCGATCAGCCCGAAATCGGTCTGCGGCCAGAGATTGAGGCGGGCGTTGAGCACGCTGATCTCGGTCAGCGCATCCAACCCGTCGAGCCGCTCCAGCGGATCGCCCGAGCGGAAATAGCCGTCGTAGAGCTGCCGCGCCACGTAGCTGCCGGCGAGCGCGGGGTCGGGGGACTTGCCGCGCCGCAGGCGGAAGTCGGCAACCCGGAGCCCGGCCCGTTCCAGCGCCAGCCCGAGCGTGGTAGTGCCGCTCTTCGGCAGACCGAGGTTGATGACGATCATCGCGCGCCCTCCGCCGGTGTCGACGCAAACCCGAGTTGTGCCATCAGCTCCAGCTCGCCGGGGGGCAGTGCGGGAAGGGCGGCGAGATGCGCGGCGCGCTCGGCGACCTGGGGCTGCGCGCGCAGCATGCCGATCTTGGCCCGGTGCGCCTGCACCGACAGATCGTGCAGCCGGGCGACCCCGGGCAGGGCGCGCAGCTCGGCGATGCCTTCCTCGAGCGATGGCAGCATGCGCAGGATCGAGCGATCCTCCCAGGCCGCATCGTTGCGCTCCTGCCAGTAGCTCTCGTCGAAGATGCGTCCCTCGCGGTTCACGTCGCCACGCTCGGTCTTCACCAGATAGCTGTCGAGCGAGCGCAGGGCGTAATGGTTGAGCGTGGCAAAGTTCCGGGCCCCGGCGGCGGGGAACTTGCGCATCCGGCGCGGGCGGTCGGCGGCGAGAAAGGCACCGGGCACCGGGCGGCCGCTGCCGTCGGTCCAGCGGGGATGTTTTGCCGCGGGCAGGGACTTGCGGAAGAATGGCCTGTGCGCGCCGTAGTATTGCAGCGGAAAATCGCGCCGGACGAGTGTCTTCACCTCGATGGCGCTCTGGTCGCACCACAGATCGGGATTGTGCGAGCGGGTGAACTGGCCGATCACCGGCCTATCCTCGAAAGTCGTCACCCCGCCGTTTGCGAAGAACTGGAAGCTGACGGAAATCGCCTGCGGATCGCCGCAGGCCTCGATCAGCGCCGGCAGGGTGTGATCGCCTGTCTGCACGTTCAGGAACTCGTCCACGTCCGCCACCCAGACCCAGTCGGCGCGGCTGACGATCTCCTGCCGGGCAGCGTCCTTCAGCGCCTCCATCTGGTAGTTGCGCCCCTGCGCCGGGTTCGGCAGATGCACGACCCCCGCGGGCGCCAGCGCGTCCAGCAGCGCATCGGTGCCGTCGTCGCAATCGTTGGAATAGAAAAGGAAATCCGTGACACCCAGCAGGCGGTTGTAGGCCACCCATTCGAGCACGAAGGGGCCCTCGTTCTTCACGCAGGTGACCGCGCAGATGCGCAGCCTGCTCGCCTTGATCGTCACCATACCGCTGCCCGTCGCCATCCGGGCTGTGCCCCGGTTATTCTGCCGGAAAACCATCGCATTTCGCCTTCCGCGCGTCAACGCGGGCAGGGCCATGCGCTGCATCTCCCTTGACCGGCGCGGCCCGCACGGGCAGCAATTCGCAGGAGGAGGAGACATCACATGCAAGACCCCAGCTCGATCGACGCGGTGCAGGAGCTTCTGGCGGGCACCGGCTACGTCTGCCCGCGCCCGCTCGCCACGGTGCTGTTCCTGGCGCTGCGCCTCGGCAGACCGCTGTTCCTCGAGGGCGAGGCGGGTGTCGGCAAGACCGAGATCGCCAAGGCGCTGAGCCTCGCTACTGGCCGCCGGCTCATTCGCCTGCAGTGCTACGAGGGGCTGGACGCTGGAGCGGCGGTCTACGAGTGGAACTTCCCCGCCCAGATGATCGCCATCCGCGCCGCCGAGGCGGCGGGCGAGGCCGATCGTGGCCAGTTGCAGCACGACCTCTTCGGACCCGATTTCCTCATCGAACGCCCGCTGCTGCAGGCCATGCGCCCGGACGAGCAGGGCGCGCCGATCCTGTTGATCGACGAGCTGGACCGCACCGACGAGCCCTTCGAGGCCTTCCTGCTCGAAGCGCTGAGCGACTTCCAGGTGACCATCCCCGAGCTTGGCACGATCACCGCGCCCGAGCCGCCGACGGTGATCCTGACCTCGAACCGCACGCGCGAGGTGCATGACGCGCTGAAGCGCCGCTGCCTCTATCACTGGGTCGATTATCCCGACTTCGCCCGCGAGCTCGAAATCCTGCACGCCCGCGCACCCGAGGTGGCCGAGACGCTGTCGCGCCAGATCGTCGCCTTCGTGCAGGCGCTGCGTACCGAGGATCTGTTCAAGAAGCCCGGGGTCGCGGAAACCATCGACTGGGCGAAATGCCTTCTGGCGCTCGATGTGATCGACCTCTCGCCAGAGGTGATCTCGGACACCCTCGGTGCGATCCTCAAGTATCAGGACGACATCATGAAAATCCAGGGTTCCGAAGCCAAACGCCTGCTCGATGAGGCCAAATCCTCCCTCGAAACCGCATGAGGCTTCTTCTGGACGAAAATATCCCGTGGGTCCGGGGGCGGAGTCCCCGGTTTTCCTGCGTCTGGGACCGGCGTGACCGAAACTCCAACGCCCGAAACCTGCGCTAGATGGCCGAGCACATCCCCCTCACGCTCCCCGAGCAGCCCCGGCTGGCGCAGAATATCCTGCATTTCGCCCGTGCTCTGCGCCGCGCCGGGCTGCCAGTCGGGCCGGGGCGGGTGGTCGATGCGGTGCGTGCGGTCGAGGCGGCGGGTTTCACCGACCGCATGGACTTCTACTGGACCCTGCACGCCTGTTTCGTCTCGCGCCCCGAGCAGCGCGTGGTCTTTGCGCAGGTGTTCCGGCTTTACTGGCGCGACCCGCGCTACCTCGAGCACATGATGTCGATGATGCTGCCGGCGATCCGCGGCGTGCAGGAGGAAAAACTGGCGCAATCGGCCGAGAGGCGTGCCGCGCAGGCGTTGCTCGGCGATCGGATGCCCGACCTTCCGGCCTCTGAGCAGGAGGAAGAAGCCACGAAGATCGAGGTCGATGCCTCCTTCACCGTCTCGCGCGAGGAGCGGCTGAAGACACTCGATTTCGAGCAGATGTCGCTGGAGGAGATCGCCGAGGCCAAGCGCATGCTGGCGCGGCTCGAGCTGCCGGTGCCCCCCCTGCCAACGCGGCGCGGCAAACCCTCTGCGCAGGGCCGCAGGCTCGATTGGCGGCGCACGATGCGCGGCGCCATGCGGCAGGGCGGCGAGATCCGCGCTCTTGCGCATCTGCAGCCGCGGGAGAAATGGCCCAACCTCGTCGTGCTCTGCGACATCTCCGGCTCGATGAGCCAGTACTCGCGGATGGTGCTGCATTTCCTGCACGCGGTGGCCAACCGCCGCGGTGCGGGCTGGGCGAGGGTGCATGCTTTCACCTTCGGCACGCGGCTCACCAACATCACCCGCCACCTCGCGACCCGGGACGTCGATGCGGCGCTGAGAGCCGCCGGGGCCGAGGCGCAGGACTGGGAGGGCGGCACGCGCATCGGGCAATGCCTGCACGCCTTCAACCGCGACTGGTCCCGCAGGGTCATGGGGCAGGGCGCCATGGTGCTGTTGATCACCGACGGGCTCGACCGCGACGACGCGGGGCTGCTGGAGCGGGAGATGCAGCGCCTGCACCTGTCCTCGCGCCGGCTGATCTGGCTCAATCCCCTGCTGCGCTGGGATGGCTTCGCACCGAAGGCCGCCGGGATCCGCGCCATGCTGCCCCACGTCGACAGCTTCCGTGCCGGGCACAACATCGCTTCTCTCGAGGAGCTTGCGACGGTGATCTCCAGCGCCCGGGACAGCGGCGACAAGTCCCGTCTCATGGCGCTCATGCGCGCGTCTTAGGGCGCTGCCAGCATTTTTCCGCCCATTTATTACGCATTTTGAATGAACCTTTACCGGCCTCGCGACGTTGCCCTCCCACGCCGCACTTCGCGGAACAGGAGAAGGACGTAACGAATGACCAGAGGTCTTCTGAAATCGACGACGATGCTCGCCCTGGCTGCCAGCCTCGCCATGCCCGTTGCCGTTCGTGCACAAGAGGTGAAAGCCGGTTGCGCCGAGACGCCGGATGCCGAGCAGTGCCAGGAACAGGCCCCGCAGGCCACGGACGAGAAGACTGGTGAGGCCGCTGCCGAAACCGGCGCGGAGGCGGAGGTGTCCGAGGATGCGGCCGTGGAAGCCGAGGCCGATGGTGCCCTCGAGGCCCCTGCCGATAACGCGGATGCAGAGATGACCACGGCCGAGGAGGCTCCCGCCGAAGCGGCGCAGAGCGAGGCTGCTGGGACGGAGGCCGCGTCGGAGGAGGACGCAGCCGAGCCCGAGGTGACCGGAGAGTCGACCGCGGACGCCGCGCCCGAAGCCCCCGAAGCCAATGAGGATGAGACGCAGGCTGAGGTCACCTCCGAGTCCGAGGCAGAGGCCCCGACCGCGGCTGAAACCGCCCCGGAGGCGCAGGCCGAGGTGACCGCTGCCGAAGAGACCCAGGCGGATGCGCCCGCCGAAGAGGAGGCCGTTCAGGCCGAGGACCTCGAACAGCAACTCGAGGAACAGCAGGCGGAGGAGACCGCCGCGCCCGAGGGCGAGGCTGCGCCCGCCGCAACCGCGGAAGAGACCGCGACCGGGGAGCAGGCGGGCACCGAGACGGCGTCCGATGATGCCGAAAGCTCCGACGAGCTGAAGCAGGCCCTGGAAGCGCAGCAGGCCGCCGAAGCCGACGGCACCGCTGACGCCGAGGTGACTGAAGAAGCGCAGGGGGAAGCTCAGGCCGACTCCGCCGCCGAAGCGGACGCCGAGGTGACCACCGAGGCCGAAGCAGAGACCGAAGCGCAGCAGGACGGCGCGGCGGGCGACGAGCAGGCCGCGCAGGCGGAGCCCGAGGCCCCGAGCGCCGAAGAACAGGCCGAAGCCGTGGCCCGCGAGGACGAGAAGCAGCAGGCTGCTGCCGCCGCCGCATCCTCCGAGGAAGAATCCGATGGCGCGGAAGTGGTCGAGGAAACCCTGACCGAGGCCGATGTGCGCAGCTCGGACGAGGACTTCGCGACCGACCTGCGCTCGCAGGCCACCGCCGAAGAGCAGGCCGCGGCGACCACCACGGCTGCCAAGGCGAAGGACAAGGATGACGACGACGACGAGGACGGCCTCAGCAACTTCGAGAAGGCTGCGCTGGTCGGTCTCGGCACCTTTGCCCTGAGCCAGATTCTCGACGATGGCGCGCAGGTGGTGCAGAACACCGGCGACCGCGTCGTGGTCGAGCAGGACGGCCAGTACCGCGTGCTGCGCAACGATGACGTGCTGCTGCGCCAGCCCGGCTCGGAGGTGAAGACCTACCGCTACAATGACGGCTCGACCCGCACGGTTGTCGCCTATGACGACGGCAACACTGTGGAGACGGTCAAGACCGCGGATGGCCGGGTGCTGCGCCGCACGCGCATCCTGCCGGACGGGCAGCGTGTGGTGCTCTTCGACGACACGCAGAGCGCCCAGCAGGTGGTGGTCAGCGAGCTGCCGCAGGCCCGCACCCAGCGTCTGAACTTCCGCGAGTTGCAGGGCGACGACCTCGCCGCGGCGCTGGCGGAGCGCGAGGCACAGGGCGTCAACCGCGCCTTCTCGCTCAACCAGATCCGCAACATCGACCGCGTGCGGCACCTGGTGCCCGAGATCTCGGTGGATACGGTGACCTTCCAGACCAACTCGGCGGCGATCCGTCCGGGCGAGGCCGAGGAGCTTGCCGCGCTCGGCAACGCGATGAAGCGGATGATCGAGCAGAACCCCGGCGAGGTCTTCCTGATCGAGGGCCACACCGACGCCACGGGCCCGGCGAGCTACAACCTCGCCCTCTCGGACCGCCGTGCGGAATCGGTGGCTCTGGCACTCACCGAGTATTTCGACGTGCCGCCCGAGAACATGGTGCTGCAGGGCTACGGCGAGAGCGATCTCGCGGTGCAGACCCAGGCCGATGAGCGTGAAAACCGCCGCGCCGCCGTGCGCCGCATCACCACGCTGCTGCAGACCAAGTGAACGGCTCGCGGAAATTCTGAAAGCAAAAGCGCCCGCCCGGTCCTGCCGGGCGGGCGTTCGCTATTTCTGGCCGCCGTCGGCGCGACGGTCCGGGCGCTTCTTCTCTTTGAAAATATGCCGGGGTGAATTGGCCGCAGGCCAAGAGGGGCAGCGCCCCTCAGGTTCACGTCGGTTCAGCCGCCGGTATGGCTCATATGGCGCGAGACGCGCCCGTCCACCGACTGCCGCGAGTAATCGAAATCATGTCCCTTGGGCTTGCGCAGGATGGCCGCGCGGATCGCCTCTTCCAGCGGGGCATCCGTGCCGGGGTGATTGCGCAGAGGCGCACGCAGGTCGGCGTTGTCCTCCTGCCCGAGGCACATGAAGAGCTCGCCGGTGCAGGTCAGCCGAACGCGGTTGCAGCTTTCGCAGAAATTGTGGGTCAGCGGGGTGATGAAACCGATCTTCTGGCCGGTCTCTTCCAGTCGCACGTAGCGGGCCGGACCGCCGGTGCTCTCGGGCAGGTCGGTGAGCGTGTATTGCTCGGCGAGCTTGGCGCGCACATCCGAGAGCTTCCAGTATTGGCCCAGCCGGTCCTCATTGCCGATGTCGCCCATCGGCATGACCTCGATCCACGTCAGGTCGATGCCGCGCTTGGCGCACCATTCGGTCATCGAGAAGAGCTCATCCTCGTTGAAACCCTTCAGCGCCACGGCGTTCAGCTTCACCCGCATGCCCACGGCCTGCGCCGCGTCGATGCCGCGCAGCACTTGGGGCAGGCGGCCCCAGCGGGTGATGTCGGCGAATTTCTGTTCGTCCAGCGTGTCGAGCGAGATGTTCACCCGGCGCACGCCCGCGTCCCAGAGCGGCTGCGCGAAGCGTTCGAGCTGCGAGCCGTTGGTGGTCAGCGTCAGTTCCTTCAGCGCGCCCGAGTCGAGATGCCGGGTCATCGCGCCAAAGAAGGTCATGATGTCCCGCCGTACCAGCGGCTCGCCGCCGGTGATGCGCAGCTTCTCGACCCCGAGCCCGACGAAGGCTGAGCAAAGGCGATCGAGTTCCTCGAGCGTCAGGAGCTCCTTCTTGGGCAGGAAGCTCATGTTCTCGGACATGCAGTAAACGCAGCGGAAATCGCAGCGGTCCGTCACCGAGACGCGCAGGTAGGAGATCGGCCGCAGGAACGGATCGACGAGGGGTGTGATGGGCGAAGTCATGCGCCGAATGTATGCGCGAAACCCTGCCGGGACAAGCATCTGCGCGATTGTCAGACCGGGGTCTGCGGCCTAGCTTTGCACACATGAGAGTGATCGCATCCCTTCCCGCCCTCGCGCTGCCGGCCTTGCTGGCGGCCTGCGCGCAGCAATCGACCGGAGTTGCCACGCCGCAACCGGCGCCGACCTCTGCCTCCGGGGGCACGACCTTGCGCCCGCCCGCCAATGCGCGGACCGAGGAGCAGTTCGACACCACCAGCGCCGAGGAACGCGCCGCGGCAGCCTCTGCCCCGGCAAGCTCCGAGCGGCAGCTGGGCAGCACGGTGGCCTCGCTGGGCGATCCGGCGGAGCCGGGTTTCTGGCTGGAAACGCCGATGGTCAGCAGCGTGACCAAGGGCAGGGTGGTTTATCCCGCCACCGGCAAGTCGGCGCAGGTCGAGCTGCGCCCGATCGAGGGGCCGGCTTCGGGCGGCAGTCGCATTTCGCTTGCCGCCATGCGCCTGATCGGCGCGCCGCTGACCGATCTGCCGACGCTGACGGTCTACGCGGGCGGCGCCTCGGGGTAAGGCGGACGTTCTTCAAGCGCCCCTTCATGCCCACATGACGCCTGGCGGCCCGTGTCGCCGGACGCTTCGTACTTGGATGCGGGTCACTGGCAGGCGCTGCACCCGCCTCGGCGCTTGAAGGCACCCCTGCGCTGGTTTATGTCCCCCCAGAACCAAGCCGTCCCATTCGCAGGAACATCCGCATGCGCGCCGAGACCCAGAACACCGTCGAGAAAATCCGCAAGTCCCTGGGACTGCTGGAACAGCGGCTCGACTGGGAGACGGCGGAATTCCGGCTCGAGGAATTCAACGCCCGCGTCGAGGATCCGAACCTCTGGGACGATCCCGCCGCCGCGCAGAAGCTGATGCGCGAGCGCCAGCAGCTGGTCGACGCGATGGAGACCTACAAGTCGATCAAGCAGGAGCTGGCCGACCAGATCGAGCTGATCGAACTGGGCGAGATGGAAGAGGACGACGAAGTGGTTTCCGAGGCCGAGACGGCGCTCAAGGCGCTGGCCGAGACCGCCGGTCAGAAGGAGCTTGAAGCGCTGCTCGACGGCGAGGCCGACGGCAACGACACCTTCCTCGAGATCAATGCCGGTGCCGGTGGCACCGAGGCCTGCGACTGGGCCGCGATGCTGCAGCGCATGTACGTCCGCTGGGCCGAGAAGCGCGGCTACGAGGTCGAACTGCAGTCGGAAGAAGCGGGCGCCGAGGCGGGCATCAAGTCCTGCGCCTACAAGATTTCCGGCCAGAACGCCTATGGCTGGCTGAAGTCGGAAAGCGGCGTGCACCGGCTGGTCCGCATCTCGCCCTTCGGCAAGGGCACGCGCGAGACCTCCTTCGCGTCGGTCTGGGTCTACCCGGTGGTCGACGACAACATCGAGATCGAGGTGAACCCCGCCGATATCCGCATCGACACCTATCGTTCGTCCGGTGCCGGCGGTCAGCACGTGAACACCACCGACTCCGCGGTGCGGATCACCCACCACCCCACGGGGATCGTGGTGACCTCCTCCGAGAAGTCGCAGCACCAGAACCGTGACATCGCCATGAAGGCCCTGAAGTCGCGGCTCTACCAGATGGAGCTGGATCGCCGGAACGCGGCGATCAACGAGGCGCATGAGAACAAGGGCTCGGCAGGCTGGGGCAACCAGATCCGCTCCTACGTCCTGCAGCCCTACCAGATGGTCAAGGACCTGCGCACCAACCACGAGACCTCGGACACGCAGGGCGTGCTTGATGGCGATCTCGATCCGTTCATGGGCGCGACCCTCGCACAGCAGGTCTCCGGCAAGTCGCGCGCCGACGCCCGCGAAGACTGAGCGCCCGGGGCGGGCACAATCCTCCCGACCCTTGCCAGATGACCTGCTTCCCGGCTTAAATCCCTGCCAAGAGGGGATTTGAGGGGGGAGGCGTCATGGAGAGCGTCGTCAACGAAGACGGGCCGCAACAAGGGGTACCGGAGTTTTCCGAGGTCACCTTTGCCACGCTCAAGAAAGCGCTGCGGCTCGGGCTGAGTGACCTGATCTTCGCGCCGGGCTTCGCACTGGTCTTCGGCGGCGTCTACGTGCTGGCGGGGTTCTTCCTGACATGGCTGACGCTGGCCACCGGCACCAGTTACTGGCTGGTGCTGGCGGCGATCGGCTTTCCGCTGTTCAGCCCTTTCGCGGCGGTGGGCTTCTACGAGGTGTCGCGCCGGCTCGAACGGGGACAGCCGCTCGACTGGATGCAGATCTTCAGCGTCATCCTGCGGCAGTCGAAGCGGCAGCTGCCCTCGCTCTGCGCGGTGATCGTCATCGTCTTCCTGTTCTGGTTCTTCCTCGGGCACATGATCTTTGCCCTGTTCCTCGGGCTTTCGCCGATGACCAATGTCAGCTCGAGCCTCGAGGTGTTCCTGACGGCGAACGGGCTGACCATGCTGGCGGTGGGCACGGCGGTCGGAGCAGGGTTCGCAACGCTGCTCTACATGATCACCGTGCTGGCGCTGCCGCTGCTGCTGGACCGGGACGTGGATTTCGTCACCGCGATGATCACCTCGTTCGGCTACGTGCAGCGCCACCCGGTGGTGATGTTGTCCTGGGGGGTGTTCCTGGCGCTCGCGACTTTCGTGGCGATGCTGCCGCTCTTTCTCGGGCTGTTTGTCGCGCTGCCGGTGCTGGGTCACGCGACGTGGCACCTCTACGATCAGTTGCGGGTGCCCGAGGACGGATGACAGCCACCGGCACCGCGGGGCGGTGCCGGTGGTTTTTGGTCACCGGAAGGCGTCTTCGATGCGGAGCTGCTGGCGGTGGAAGGGCACCAGGTCCTTCGCGGTACGGTAGCCGCCGCCACGGGCCGCGGCGAGCACCTTGTGGGTGTCATAGCCCAGGTATTCGTAGACCAGTCGCGCGGCACGCCGGCCCGAGTGGTTCTCGGGCGTGGTGCGCACGGCGTAGCCGGTCCAGAAATTGTTCGCCAGCCCGCCGGCCTTCGACAAGTAGTTGAACGAGGTGGTCACCGCGCCCTTGCGGCTGACCAGCGCGGCGATGCCCTCGGCCTGTTGCAGGACCAATCCGCGATACTCGCGCGAGGCGGCATCGGTCGGCAGGTCGAACATCGTCAACGCTTCCTTCGGCTCGAAACCCCGCAGGAAGGTCATGCCGTCCTTGCGGAAGATCTTCACCACGCCGACGACGAAGCGCGAGTCATCGGAGAATGCGGCGCGAGAGAAGCGGTAGAAGCCCGAAGGGAAGTCCTCTTCGGTCAGCCCCAGTACTCCGGCGCCCACGAAGTCGGAGATGAACGGGTGACTCAGCAGGCTGACGGGGGTGTCCTGGATGTCCTCGACCGGCTCCAGCAGGATGCGGGCATCGACGTCGAAGAAGGTGCAAATCCGGTGCAGCACATCCGGGCGCGGGAAAGACTCTCCGGCAAGGTATCTGTTGAACTGGGTGCGATTTATTCCAAGATCGCGGCACAGGGCGGAAATGGAGGCAGCACTGCTGCCGAGCTTGCGAAGATTCGCTCCGAACACGCTGCGGAGCTCCGCCGGACTGGGCTGGGTACCTGCGTCCCTGGGCGCTGTGACCATTCCGTTTTCTTTCCGTTTCGCGACAGTTCTTTCCAAGGTGACCCCGTCCATGGCTTCGCCCTCCCGTGAACTTCTTGTTGTTGCTGTATAGCGTCACGCCAGACGCTATATGGAGACAAGGGTGATCCAAATTGTCACAAAAAGCAAGCGCACGTCACGTTTCGTCGCATGTGAGCCGTGGCGCATCTGCGTCACTCTTGAATGTGATGAGATGCGGGGAAGTGCATGTCACAGAAGATGATGGGCGTTGTGCTCTGGGCAGACTTGACGGAACAGAAGGCGGTGATCTGGTGCGAGGATCACGGTGAACTCGCTTTCTGGCACGAGCCCGGTTCGGGCCTGCATGACGGTGTCGTGCTGGACGTTGGTGACCTCGTGCATTTCGAGATGTCGGAGGGGGCTCAGCTGCGGCTCGCAAGAAACCCGCAACGGCTGGAGCAAACGCAATTTTTCGGGCTGGTGGAAAGCCTGAAAGAGGCAGGAGATGCACCGGTTTCCGCGGTGGTCGAGCGGGCCGGGGACTCGCGGATCATCGCGTTCCCGAAACAGCCGGGTCGCGAAAGAAACGTGGCCTGACGGCCCGTTTCGGGCGGGGTTTCAAGGCGAGATTCGGCACGAAAAAACGGGCCCCATCGTGGGGCCCGCTGAATGTCCTGTGACATTGGCTTTGTTGCGCGCGCGCCGGGATGGCTCCCGGTGTCAGACCGCGCCGCGGGCGAGGGCGGCGACGCCGGTGCGCGCCACCTGTACCAGTCCAAGCGGACGCATGAGGTCCGCGAATGCGTCGATCTTGTCGGGCGTGCCGGTCAGCTGGAAGACGAAGCTCTCGAGCGTGCTGTCGACCACCTGTGCGCGGAAGATATCCGCAAGGCGCAGTGCCTCGACCCGCTTCTCACCGGCACCTGCCACCTTCAGCAGCGCCAGCTCGCGCTCGACCGAGCTGCCCTCGGCGGTGAGGTCATGCACGTCGCGCACCGAGACGATCCGGCCGAGCTGCGCCTTGATCTGCTCGATCACCTGCGGCGTGCCGGTGGTGACGATTGTGATGCGCGACAGGTGCCCCTCGTGGTCCACCTCGGCCACGGTGAGGCTGTCGATGTTGTAGCCCCGGCCCGAGAACAGGCCGATGACCCGGGCCAGAACGCCGGGCTCGTTTTCCACCAGCACGGTGATGGTGTGGGTTTCCTGAACGTCCGAAAAGGTGGGCCGTAGGTTGTAGGCCGAATGCTTGGACGAGCCTTTCTTGATCTGTAGCGCGGACATGGATTGCAGCTCCTGTAAACTCTTCTGGGGATGGCGATCTGCGGGGGACGGAGGGGCAAGCCCCTCCGCGCCGTCCTCAGACCAGCACCGCGCCCTTGCCGGCGATGGCGTTGGTGGCCTGCGCGTCGCCGAGCAGCATCTTGTTGTGCGGCTCGCCCGACGGGATCATCGGGAAGCAGTTCTCGTGCTTCTCGACGAGGCAGTCGAAGATCACCGGCCCGTCATGATCGAGCATCTCCATGATCGCATCGTCGAGATCCTTGGGATCCTTGCAGATGATGCCCTTGGCGCCGAAGGCCTCGGCCAGCTTGACGAAATCGGGCAGGGCCTCAGACCAGCTCTGCGAGTAGCGCTCGCCGTGCAGCAGCTGCTGCCACTGGCGCACCATGCCCAGTCGCTCGTTGTTGAGGATGAACTGCTTCACCGGCAGGTTGAACTGCACCGCGGTGCCCATTTCCTGCATGTTCATCAGCCAAGAGGCCTCGCCCGCGACGTTGATCACCAGCGCCTCGGGGTGGGCGACCTGCACGCCGACCGAGGCCGGGAAGCCGTAGCCCATGGTGCCGAGCCCGCCGGAGGTCATCCAGCGGTTCGGATCCTCGAAGCCGAGGTATTGCGCGGCCCACATCTGGTGCTGGCCGACCTCGGTGGTGATGTAGCGGTCGCGGCCCTTGGTCAGCGCCTCGAGCCGTTCCAGCGCGTACTGCGGCTTGATGACGGTCTCGGATTGCTTGTAGGTCAGGCACTTGACCTTCTTCCACTCCTCGATCTGCTGCCACCACTTTGCGATCGCCTCGCGGTTCACCTTGCGTCCGCGCGCCTTCCAGATCTTCAGCACGTCCTCGAGCACGTGTCCGACGTCGCCGACGATCGGCATGTCCGCCTTGATCACCTTGTTGATCGAGGAGGGGTCGATGTCGATATGCGCCTTCTTCGAGCGCGGCGAGAAGGCGTCGAGCCGGCCGGTGATGCGGTCATCGAAGCGCGCGCCGATGTTGATCATCAGATCGCAGCCGTGCATCGCCAGGTTGGCCTCGTAGAGACCGTGCATGCCGAGCATCCCCAGCCAGGATTTGCCCGAGGCGGGGTAGGCGCCGAGACCCATCAGCGTCGAGGTGATCGGGAAGCCCGTGGCTTCGACGATCTCGCGCAGCAGCTGGCTCGCGCCGGGGCCCGAGTTGATCACGCCGCCGCCGGTGTAGAACACCGGGCGCTCGGCCTTTTCAATGGCCTCGACAAGCTGGGTGATGGTCTCGATGTCGCCCTTGACCTGCGGCTGGTAGTGGCCGATCGGCGCCTGCGGCTTGGCGGTGTAGCCGCCGGTGGCGAACTGCACGTCCTTGGGGATGTCGACCAGCACCGGCCCCGGGCGGCCCGAGGTCGCCACGTGGAAGGCCTGGTGCAGGATGCTCGACAGCTTGTCGGTCTCCTTCACCAGCCAGTTGTGCTTGGTGCAGGGGCGGGTGATGCCGACGGTGTCCGCCTCCTGGAAGGCGTCCGAGCCGATCATGAAGGTCGGCACCTGACCCGAGAGCACGATGATCGGGATCGAGTCCAGCAGCGCATCGGTCAGGCCGGTCACGGCGTTGGTTGCGCCGGGGCCCGAGGTCACCAGCGCAACACCCGGCTTGCCGGTCGAGCGGGCATAGCCCTCGGCGGCGTGGATCGCCGCCTGCTCGTGCCGGACGAGAATGTGCCGGATGTCGTTCTGCTGGAAAATCTCGTCGTAGATCGGTAGCACCGCGCCACCGGGGTAGCCGAATACCGTGTCCACACCCTGATCCTTCAGGGCTTGAACCACCATCTTCGCTCCGGTCATCTGACGTGTCATCGCGGTCTCCGTTCCAGACGTCATTTCGGTTTTTACTTCTCGTTTGCGCACAAAAAAGCCCCCGAGGATTTCGGGGGCGCATGGGGGTCCAATATGGTTCCGGTTACCGGCCCATGCGCCATGTCTCTACGATGATTACAAGTAGGCCCATCTGGCGGACTCCCTTCGTGCGTGGGGCGGACCATAGGCGGAGGGGGCGGGAGGGTCAACACCTATCGGGACGAAAAAGATACCCTGCTCGCTAGAAATTTTTCCGTTTATTGCGTTTGGTGGGGTCCGTTGCGCAGTTTCGCGAAAAATGGCCGAGGCTGGGCCATGTTTCGCGCAATGTTTCGGAGGTCACACGCTCTTGCGTGAAGTCGTGAATTGCGGTGGGTTGAATCCGCTGCGATACTGAACCCGAGGGTTCACTTTGCGCAGGAGGGTCGTATGGCACGTTATCAGAGGTTCTATCGTCACGCCCGGGATTTCAGCGCGCTGAAGGCTGCGGCGCTGGTGGGGCTGCTGTTGCTCACCCAGGCGCTGGCCACCGTGCAGCGACATCACGACGCCGAGGAAGCGGCCTTTGACGGGGTACAGATCCCGCAGGTCATGCCGGCGGAATTCCACGCTGCCGAGGAGCTGGTGGTCCGCGTCGGCAAGATGATCTGACGCTGCGATCCGGGCGCCGGGGCACGGGGGCTCTGCCCCCGTCCGCTGACGCGGACTCCCCCCGGGATATTTGTGTCTAGACGAAGACTGGACGAGAGGCGCGCCTGTCAGTTGACGGGCAGCACCTCAGCTATTGACGCCGGTGCCTTGCAGCACGCCGTGTTCCAGCGCGTAGCGGGTGAGACCGGCGGTGGAGCTGATGCCGAGCTTGCGCTTGATGTTCTTGCGATGGGTTTCGACCGTGCGCACCGAGATATCCAGCACCTGCGCCACTTCCTTGTTCGACTTGCCCTGCGCCAGTTGCAGCAGAATGGTCTGCTCGCGGTTGGTGAGCTGCTCGCGGCCGCCGGTCATCACCGGGGCCAACGCGCCCTCTGCGCCGGTGCAGAGGTAGCGCTCGCCCTGCATCACCGTGTCGATGGCGGTCTTGATCTCCTCGGTGGGCACGTCCTTGAGCAGGTAGCCGGAGGCGCCGTGGCCGAGCGCGGTGGTGATATATTGCGGCGTGTCGTGCATCGACAGCACCAGAACCCGGGTTTCGGGGCGCCGTTCGAGGATCATCTCGGTGGCCGAGAGCCCGCCCAGCCCGGGCATGTTGAGGTCCATCAGGATCACGTCGGGGGCGAGCTCGTCGAGCCGGTCGATCATCTGCTGCCCGTCCGAGACCGTGGCGAGCACGGTGATGTCCTCGTAGCTTTCCAGCAGCGCCTCGATGCCCTCGGCGACCAGCGGGTGATCGTCGACGATGACGACTTTCGTGGGATCGGTCATGCGCTTGCCTTGGCTTTCGATGTGGGCGCGGCCTCTTCGGGCGGCAGAAGGTGCGAGAGCGGGATCTGTGCTTCGATAACCGTGCCCGATTTCGAGGACAAGATCCGCAGGCTGCCGCCGAGCTGATCCATGCGTTCCTGCATGTTCCGCAGGCCGATGCCGCGCTGGCCGCGGACGCGCTCGGGATCGATGCCCCGGCCGTTGTCCTCGATCCGCAGCGTGGCGCCGCGGCGGTGGCCACGTAGGTCGACGATGACCTCGGTGGCGCCCGAGTGGCGCTCGATATTGGTCAGCGCCTCCTGGGCGATGCGGTAGAGGGCGATGCGGCCTTCCTGGTCGACGCGGTTGCGGAAGACCACGGTCTCCAGCGTGCTCTCGATGCCGGTGCGGGCCTCGAAATCGTCGATCAGCGCCTTGAGCGCCGGGCCGAGGCCGAGGTCGTCGAGCACGCCGGGGCGCAGGTCGCGGCTGATCCGGCGCACCTCCTGGATGGCCCCCGAGAGCGCTTCATGGCCGCGGTCGAGCGTGTCCATGGCGCGCGGATCGCTCTGGGCGAGGCGGCGCTTGGTGATGTCGAGCGCGTATTTCACCCCGACGAGGATCTGGCTGATGCCGTCGTGCAGCTCGCGCGCGACGCGGCGGCGCTCGTCCTCCTGCGCGTCGAATACCCGCTGTGTCAGTTCCTTGAGCTTGGCGTCGGCCAGCCGCCGCTCGCGCAGGTTCATCGCGAGGCCGGAGAAGAAGACCACCAGCAGCGCTCCGAGGGTGATGCCGCCGATATAGAGGAAGGTGCGGCGGATGCGGGCCTGCACCTCGGCGCGGCTGGCGTTGACCGTGGCCAGCACGTCATCGATCCACACCCCGGTGCCCACCGCCCATTGCCAGTCCTGGAAGCCGAGCACGAAGGCAATCATCTCGGCCTCTTCGCCGGTGGAGGGTTTCGGCCAGAGGAAGGAGTGGTAACCCGAGCCCTGCCGGGCGATCTCGATCAACGGATCGACGATGGGGGTGCCCTGGCTGTCGGTCAGCCCCGACCAGTTGCGGCCGATCATATCGGTGCGGCGCGGCGAGACCAGGTTGGTGCCGTCGTAATCGTAGACGAAGAAGGAGCCGTCCTCGCCGTAGATCATCGCCGCGAGGATCTGCGCCACCTGGGTCTTGGCGGCCTCGTCGTCGGGGGCGGCGGCGCCGTAGATGAAGTAAAAGCCATTGCGCGCCTGGGTGACGTAGTTGCGCAATTCCTGCTTCTTGGCCTCCAGCAGCTCGTTCTCGAGCTGGCGGATCTCTCGCTCGGCCAGCATCCTTGACTGATAGGCGACGAGGATCGCGATGGCGGCGCAGGCGAGGATGAGCGGCACCGAGGCCAGAAGGAATAGCTTCTGTCCGTAGCTGAGCCTGAGAGACTGCCGGAGGTTCTGAATGATCGTGCCCATCTCCTTCGGATTACGTCACGATTCGACGTCTTGGGAAGCCGGAGCCGCTATTTCCATGGAATTTCCGTAACGGAACACAAGGGGAAGCTGCGATTTCGTGACGTCATGGGCAAGATTATGTCCAATTCTACGCAGTGCTGGGTATTTCGCTTGCGCAATAAGATGTCCTAGGGTGCCCGAACCGTAACGATCCGCGCCGGGACGGAGGAGACGTCCCCGCGCAGAATAATCTATGGGAGGATTTTAATGGATCGTCGTTCTTTTCTGAGGGCTTCCACCGCAGGTGGTGCCGCTGCTGCTGCCACCGCGCTTGCCGCACCGGCCGTCGCGCAGGGCCGCCGCACCCTCACGCTGGTCACCACCTGGGGCCGCGGCCTCGCCGGTGTGCATGACAGCGCGCAGTACTGTGCCGACCAGATCACCGCCGCCACCGATGGCGAGCTGACCGTCGAGCTGAAGGCCGCGGGCGAGCTTGTCGGCGCCTTCGAGGTGTTCGATGCCGTCTCCGCCGGCCAGGCCGACATGTACCATGGCGTGGACTACTACTTCCTCGGCCAGCACCCGGCGCTGTCGTTCTTCAGCCAGGTGCCCTTCGGCATGAACTTCATGGAATACGCCAACTGGATCTACCATGAGGGCGGTGCGGAACTGTCGGACGAGCTCTACTCGATCTTCGGCCTGAAGGCCTTCCCGGCGGGCAACACCGGCCCGCAGTCGGGTGGCTGGTTCAAGAAAGAGATCAACTCGCCGGAAGACTTCCAGGGCCTGAAGTTCCGGATGCCCGGCCAGGGTGGCCAGGTGCTCGGCAAGCTCGGCGCATCGGTGCAGAACCTTCCGGGTGCGGAAGTGTACCAGGCACTGTCCTCGGGTGCGATCGACGGCACCGAGTGGATCGGTCCCTGGGCGGACGAGAAGGCCGGCTTCCAGGAAATCACCAAGACCTACTACACCGCGGGCTTCCACGAGCCGGGTCCGAACCTGAACCTGACGATGAACCTCGAGGTCTTCGAGAGCCTGACGCCCGCGCAGCAGAAGATCGTCGAGCAGGTGGCGCGCGCGTCCAACATCTGGACCATGTCGCTGTTCATGGCCAACAACTCGGCGGCGCTGCAGCGTCTGCAGTCCGGCGGCGTGAAGCTTGTCGAATTCCCCGACAGCGTCTGGGATGCCTTCGGCGCGGCGGCGAAGGAAGTCATGGAAGAGCCCATGGGCGACGAGCTCTACGCCAAGTGCTTCGAGAGCTTCAACACCTCGATGCGGTCCTCGGCACAGTGGATCTCCCGCTCGGAAGGCGCCTTCTCGGCACAGCGTAACCGCGTCATGGGTCTCTGATCCGGCACAGCGCGCATCTGACGCCCCCGCCTTGCGCGGGGGCGCACCTGCTTTGAAGACACGGCTCTGCCGACGCGCGCAGGAAACGCGGCGCGGGCAGAGCACCCAAGAAGATCAACAACAGACAAAAGGGGGCACAGGTCATGGAAGAGACAGCCTCGGGTGGGGCGTTCGGTGCGATACTGGACGGCCTGACCTGGTTCTTCGGCAATATCGCCATGTCCTTCTGGAACCTCGGCTACGCTGTGACGCATCCGTCGAGCTGGCTGAACTGGACGGACAACGAGGCGGTGATGCGCTTCGTCTACTACGGCGCGTCGATGGAACTGTTCTTCGTGGTGCTGACCACCTTCCTGGTGCTCACCATCATCGGTATGTGGCGCCACAATTTTATGTGGGGCATGGTGCGCGGCCTCGAGGCCTTCCACAACTCCGTGGGCCGGATCGCGGCCTGGGCGGGCCTGATCATGGTGCTGCAGCAGGTGATCATCATCCTCGTGCAGCGCGTCTTTGCCCGGCCCGACCTCGCCTTCGGCTTCGGCGTGCCGGTGAGCTTCGACGTCAGCTGGTGGTCGGAGGAGCTGAAGCTCTACAACGCCATCGTCGTCGCGCTCTGCCTGGCCTATACCTTCGTGCAGGGCGGCCATGTGCGCGTCGACCTGGTCTATTCGCCGGTCAGCTACCGCACGAAGAAGGTCATCGACATGTTCGGCAGCCTGTTCTTCATGATGCCCATGGCCACGCTGATGTGGCTCTATTCGTGGTTCTTCCTGTGGCGCCACCTGATCGTGCCCAAGCCCTCGGCCTCGGAAGGCCTCGAGCGGCTTGTCATGAAGGCCCGCGCGCTGCGCTGGAACGTCGAGACCATCGCCTTCAGCCCCAACGGCTTTTCCGCCTACTTCCTGTTCAAGATCCTGATCGTGCTGATGTGCGGCTTCATCTTCCTGCAGGGGGTCGTGTTCTTCTGGCGCTCCTATCTCGAGTGGAAGGAAGGCCCGGAGAGCGAAGGCAAGTATCACGATCACGACAAGGTCGAAGCAGGCGAAGAAGCCTACGACCACGCGGAATTCTGAGAGGGACATAGGTAAATGCTATTCGGACTCGATGGCGTCGAGATCGGCCTGATCATCGTCTTTCTCACGCTCTTCTCGGCGATCCTTTCCGGCTTCCCGGTGGCCTTTGCCATCGGCGGGGCGGGGGTGATCTCCTTCTTCATCATCGCGGCGCTGGACAGCGCCGGCCTGCTGATACACCAGGCCATCGACACCGGCTCGGAGGCGTATCGCACTCTGGTTGCCAGCGGCGTGCGCGAGGATGCCATATCCATCTTCCGCTACCCGGACCTGCCGCGCTACGCGATGCCGGTCTTCGAACGCGGCTGGGAAGTGGCGCTGGACCGCAACGTGTCGTTCATCGTCAACCGCATCAACGAACGGGTGATCGCGGGCGCCAGCATCGAGACGCTGCTCGCGGTGCTGATGTTCGTGATGATGGGCATCGTGCTGGAACGCTCGAAGATCGCCAATGATCTGCTGACCACCATGGCGCGGGTCTTCGGGCCGCTGCCGGGCGGTCTGGCAGTGTCGATCGTGGTCGTGGGCGCGTTCCTCGCGGCCTCGACCGGCATCGTCGGCGCGACCGTGGTGACAATGGGCCTGCTGGCCCTGCCGACCATGCTGCGCAACAACTACTCGCCCGAGCTGGCGACCGGCGTCATCGCCGCGTCGGGCACGCTGGGGCAGATCATCCCGCCGTCGATCGTGATCGTTCTGCTGGGCACGCTGGCCGGCGATCTCTATGCCACGGCACAGGAAGACCGTGCGCAGCTCGCGGGCTGCTCCGACGCGCTGACCCTGCTGGGCGAGCCGGCGGTGGTTTCCGTGGGCACGCTCTTCCAGGCGGCGCTGCTGCCCGGCATCCTGCTGGCGGTGCTTTACGCGCTCTATGCCTTCGGCTTTGCCATGTTCCGCCCGCAGTCCGCACCCCCGGTGCAGCTCGAAGGCGGCGGCGGCGAGCCGGTGACCCGCGGTGAGGCCTTCACCTGGTATCTCGGCGTTCCGGCGCTGCTGATCGTCGGCACCATCGTGCTGGGGCAGGTCGGGCTGGTTGGCTCGCAGTCGACGCAGATCGACAGCTACTCCGACAGCGGCCAGATGGCCTCGCTGCGCACCAACGTCGGCCCCGAGTGCCAGGCGGCGATGATTGACCTGCACGGCCAGGACGCCTGGGACACGGCGGTTGCCGAGCAGAAGGCGATCGACGAGGCCGGCGGCGTCGAGCAATCGCACCGTCTCAGCCCCGAGGAGATCGAGGAGGCGCGCGCTGCCAAGATCGCGAATGCAGCGCCGATCGGTACCGGCATCGCGGTGATCGCGGTGATCCTCGGCATCGTGCTGGCCTGGGCGCGGGCGGTCTCGCCGTCCTCCGATCCCAAGCCGCTCTATATCGGTGCGGGGGGCATCGCCCTTGGGCTGCTGGTGGACGTGCTGTTCATCAAGGCCAACACCTCGCCGATGGCCACCGTGCTGATGATGCTGATCCCCTGGGCGATCTCGTTCTGGGCGGCCGGCAAGGCCTCGACGCGTCTGGCGCAGAACGATCTCATCCGCGTGGTCTTCCCGCCGCTGGTGCTGATCGTCGCGGTGCTGGGCTCGATCCTCGGCGGCATCACCAACCCGACGCCCGCCGCGGCGCTCGGTGCGGCCGGTGCCATCATGCTCGCGGCCTACCGCAAGCTGAACGAGGAGGGCCGCTCGCCGAAGATCATCCTGATGTCGACCTTCGCCGTGGCGATCATGCTGCTCATCGGCATGAACTTCGACCTGCGCGTCGGCACGCAAGGGGCCGGAGCGGACACCTGGATTGCCTTCATGGTGGCACAGGCGGCCTATCTCTACGCGCTCTTCGGGCTGCTCTTTGCCTGCTATGTGCTCTACAAGGCAGGGGTGCTGACCCCGGCGGTGCGCGAGACGGCAAAGGTGACCTCGATGGTCTTCACCATCCTCGTGGCCTCGCAGCTGCTGAACCTGGTGGTGATCTCCTTCGGCGGCGAGCACTACATCCAGAGCTTCCTCCAGAGCTTCGATGACGAGCACAAGGTCTTCCTGATCGTCATGCTGGTGCTGTTCATCCTCGGCTTCGTGCTCGACTTCCTCGAGATCATCTACATCGTGGTGCCGATCGTGGGCCCGGTGATCTACGGCGGCAGCTTCGATCCGAAGTGGGTGACCATCATGATCGCGGTCAACCTGCAGACCTCGTTCCTCACGCCGCCCTTCGGCTTCGCGCTGTTCTACCTGCGCGGCGTGGCACCCTCGTCGGTGACCACGGGCCATATCTACCGCGGGGTGATCCCCTTCGTGCTGATCCAGGTGGCGGGCCTTGCACTGCTGTGGTTCGCACCGGGCATCGTGACCATCGTGCCGGACCTGATCCCGAACTGATCGGACTGGCATGAGAGAGAAGGGGGCGGGCTGAAAGGTCCGCCCCTTTGCGTTGCGGAAAGGCAAATCTCTTCGAAGAGATTTGCAAAAGCCTTCGAAGGCTTTTGGCCGTCGCTTGAGCGCGGTTCATGAAAACGATGATTATTATGAGATGGCCTTCAGCGGTGTGGATCGGTAGAGACGGCGCAACCAATGCTTGCCCCCTCTGGCCCGGAGTCCGTCATGTCCGCCGCTATCCCGACCCGCTCTCCCGTCTTCGCCCGTCTCGAGGCCGCCGCGCGCGAGCGCATCCTGATCCTCGACGGGGCGATGGGCACACAAATTCAGAAGCTGGGCCTGTCCGAGGGTGACTTTCAGGGCTGCGGTGGCGGGGCCTGCACCTGCCACCTGCCGCATTCCAGCGACAAGCCGCAGCAGGGCAACAACGATATCCTCAACCTGACGCGCCCCGAGGCGATCGAGGAGATCCACTATCAATACGCCATGGCGGGCGCGGATATCGCCGAGACAAACACCTTCTCGTCGACCACCATCGCGCAGGCCGATTACGACATGCAGGCGGCGGTCTATGATCTGAACTACGAGGGCGCGCGGCTGGCGCGCAAGGCCATGGACCGGGCCGAGGCCGAGGACGGGCGCGCGCGCTTCGTCGCAGGTGCGCTCGGGCCGACCAACCGTACCGCCTCGATCAGCCCCGACGTGAACAACCCCGGCTACCGCGCGGTGACCTTCGACCAGCTGCGCGAGGCCTATGCGCAGCAGGCGCAGGCGCTCATTGACGGCGGCGTCGACATCCTGCTGATCGAGACGATCTTCGACACGCTGAACGCCAAGGCCGCGATCTTCGCCTGCGAAGAGGTCTTCGCCGAGCGCGGCGAGCGTCTGCCGGTGATGATCTCGGGCACGATCACCGACCTCTCGGGCCGGACGCTTTCGGGCCAGACGCCGACCGCCTTCTGGCATTCGGTGCGCCATGCCGAACCGCTGACCATCGGCCTGAACTGCGCGCTTGGGGCCAATGCCATGCGTCCGCACCTTGCAGAGCTTTCGTCGGTGGCCGACACGCTGATCTGCGCCTATCCCAACGCCGGCCTGCCCAACGAGATGGGCGAATACGACGAGACGCCCGAGCAGATGGCCGAGCAGGTCGCAGGCTTTGCCCGCGATGGCCTTGTGAACATCGTCGGCGGCTGCTGCGGCTCGACCTTCGACCACATCCGCGCCATTGCCAAGGCCGTGGCCGAGTACAAGCCGCGCGAGATCCCCGAGCACATCCCGCAGATGCGCCTGTCGGGGCTCGAGCCCTTCACGCTCACCGAGGCAATCCCCTTCGTCAACGTCGGCGAGCGCACCAACGTCACCGGCTCCGCCAAGTTCCGCAAGCTGATCACCAATGGCGATTATGCCACCGCGCTCGAGGTTGCGCTCAACCAGGTCGAGAACGGCGCGCAGGTGATCGACATCAACATGGACGAGGGGCTCATCGACTCCAAGCAGGCGATGATCGAGTTCCTCAACCTCATCGCCGCCGAGCCCGACATCGCCCGCGTGCCGATCATGATCGACAGCTCCAAGTGGGAGGTGATCGAGGCGGGCCTGCAATGCGTGCAAGGCAAGTCCATCGTCAACTCGATCTCGCTGAAGGAAGGCGAGGAGAGCTTCCTGCATCAGGCGCGTCTGTGCCGGGCCTATGGCGCCGCCGTCGTGGTCATGGCCTTCGACGAGACCGGGCAGGCGGACACCGAGGACCGCAAGGTCGAGATCTGCCAGCGCGCCTACAAGATCCTGACCGAGCAGGTGGGCTTCCCGCCCGAGGACATCATCTTCGATCCCAACGTCTTTGCCGTCGCCACCGGCATCGAGGAGCACGACAACTACGGCGTCGATTTCATCGAGGCCACCAAGCGCATCACCGAAACCTGCCCGCATGTCCATATCTCGGGCGGCGTGTCGAACCTGTCGTTCTCCTTCCGTGGCAACGAGCCGGTGCGCGAGGCGATGCACGCGGTGTTCCTCTATCACGCCATTCAGAACGGCATGGACATGGGCATCGTCAACGCCGGGCAGCTGGCAGTCTATGACCAGATCGACGCCAAGCTGCGCGAGGCCTGCGAGGATGTGGTGCTGAACCGCAAGCCCGCGAACGGCGGCTCGGCCACCGAGAACATGCTGGAACTGGCCGAGGAATACCGTGGTCAGGGCGGCGCCAAAGGCCGCGAGAAAGACATGAGCTGGCGCGAGCTGCCGGTCGAGAAGCGGCTCGAGCACGCGCTGGTCAACGGCATCACCGAATTCATCGACGCCGACACCGAAGAGGCCCGGCAGGCCGCCGAGCGCCCGTTGCATGTCATCGAGGGGCCGCTGATGGCCGGGATGAACGTGGTCGGCGACCTCTTTGGAGCAGGCAAGATGTTCCTGCCGCAGGTGGTGAAATCCGCCCGTGTGATGAAGCAGGCCGTGGCCGTGCTGCTGCCCTACATGGAAGAGGAAAAGCGCCTGAACGGCGGCGATGGCCGCGAGAGCGCCGGCAAGGTGCTCATGGCCACGGTGAAGGGCGACGTGCACGACATCGGCAAGAACATCGTCGGCGTCGTGCTTGCCTGCAACAACTACGAGATCATCGACCTTGGCGTCATGGTCCCGGCCGAGAAGATCCTCGCCACTGCGCGCGAGCGGAACGTTGACGTGATTGGCCTCTCGGGCCTGATCACCCCCTCGCTCGACGAGATGGTGCATGTGGCCTCCGAGATGGAGCGTCAGGGCTTCGACATTCCGCTGCTGATCGGCGGTGCGACCACCAGCCGCGTGCACACGGCGGTGAAGATCCACCCGCGCTACGGCGCCGGGCAGGCGGTGCACGTCAACGACGCCTCGCGCGCCGTGGGCGTGGTGTCCTCGCTGCTCTCGCCGGTGCAGAAGCCCGAGTATGTCGCCAACGTGCAGACCGAATACGCCGACGTCGCCGAGAAGCACGCCCGGGCCGAGCTGGCCAAGAAGCGCCTGCCGCTGGAGAACGCCCGCGCCAACGCGCTGAAGCTGGAGTTCAAGCCGAAGCATCCGCCGAGCTTCCTCGGCACCAAGGCCTATGACACCTGGGACCTTGCCGAGCTGGCGCGCTACATCGACTGGACGCCGTTCTTCCAGACCTGGGAGATGAAGGGCGTCTACCCGAAGATCCTCGACGACGAGAAGCAGGGCGAGGCGGCCCGCGCGCTCTTTGCCGACGCGCAGGCCATGCTGAAGAAGATCATCGACGAGAAGTGGTTCCACCCGCGCGCCGTGGTCGGTTTCTGGCCCGCAAACGCCATTGGTGATGACATCCGCCTCTACAAGGACGAGAGCCGCGCCGAGGAGCTGGCGACCTTCTTCACGCTGCGCCAGCAGACCGCCAAGCGCGGTGATCGTCCTAACGTGGCGATGTCGGATTTCGTCGCGCCCGAGGGCACGCCCGACTACGTCGGCGGCTTCGTGGTGACGGCGGGCATCGAGGAAGAGCGCATCGCCAAGGAGTTCGAGGCGAAGAACGACGACTATTCGTCGATCCTCGTCAAAGCGCTGGCCGACCGTTTTGCCGAGGCCTTCGCCGAGCGGATGCACGAGGTGGTGCGCCGCGAGCTCTGGGGCTACGCGCCTGACGAGGCCTGCACCCCCGAGGAGCTGATCGCCGAGAAATACGCCGGCATCCGCCCCGCGCCGGGCTATCCGGCGCAGCCCGACCACACCGAGAAGACCACGCTGTTCGAGCTGCTGGACGCGACCAATGCCACCGGCGTCGAGCTGACCGAGAGCTATGCCATGTGGCCCGGCTCGTCGGTGTCGGGACTCTACCTCGGCCACCCGGAGAGCTATTACTTCGGCGTCGCCAAGGTCGAGCGCGATCAGGTCGAGGATTACGCGGCGCGCAAGGGCATGTCGGTCGAGGAGGTCGAGCGCTGGCTCGCGCCGATCCTCAACTACGTGCCGGGCGGCGTGAAGACGGTGGCAGCGGAGTAAGGCAAGCAAGCCCGGAGCAAGCGCGTAGCTCACCGGGCAAGCGCTGGCCCGTCCTCACGGGCTGGCGCTTTGTCACCTTCGTGCAACGCTCGATTTTCGCCCGGATGTGGCGGGGATAAAGCGCAGACGACACTCGTGGATGCGCCATCGCACGGGCCAACGCTTGCTCGGCGCTTTGCATACACATCGATATGAAAAAGGCCGCCGCGATCTCTCGCGACGGCCTTTTCTGTTTGTGTGAATAGACGCCCGTCAGGCCTCGACTTCGACCTTGCCGATCGGGTGCGAGCAGCAGGCCAGCACGTAGCCGTCCTCGATGTCATCGTCGGTGATGCCGCCGTTGTGCACCATGTGCACCTGGCCCGACTTCTTCTTGATCTTGCAGGTGCCGCAAACGCCGAAGGTACAGCCCGAGGGGATGTTGAGACCGGCCGCCCGCGCAGTGGCGAGAATGGTGTCGGTTTCCTTGCAGGTCTGGACGATGCCGGAGTCGAGGAAGCTGACCTCGGCCTTCGCATCCTCGGGCACCACATCGCCCTCGGTGGCATCGCGATCTTCTTCCTCCACGGAGGGCTGGAAGCTCTCCTGATGGTAGTGGTCCATGTCGAACCCGAGGCCGGCCAGCGCGTCGCGCACCGCCTGCATGAAGGGCTCGGGGCCGCAGCAGAAGACCTCGCGTTCGAGGTAATCGGGCGCGGTCAGACCCAGCATCAGCTGGTTGAACATGCCCTTGTAGCCGGTCCAGGGCTGGAAGCGGTCGCCTTCCTCCACCACCCAGCGCAGCTCGATGCCGTCGATGCGGCTGGCGATATGCTCCAGACGCTCACGGAAGACGATGTCCGACGGGCGCTTGGCGCAGTTCACGAACACCACGTCCGGGATGCGGCCGAGGTCGTACATGTAGGTGACCATCGACATCATCGGGGTGATCCCCGAGCCCGCCGAGATGAACAGGAACTTCTCGGCCGGGTGGTGATGCGAGGTGAAATGCCCCGCCGGGCCAAGCGCCTTGATCCGCATGCCCGGACGCAGGTTGTCGAGCATCCAGCGCGTGCCGATCGAATTCGGCTGTGCCTTCACCGTGACGGTGATCGACAGCGGCCGCGAGGGCGACGACGAGATGGTGTAGGTCCGGTAGAGTGGCCCGCCCGGCACCGGCAGTTCGAGCGTGACGAACTGGCCGGGCAGGTAGGAGAACAGCGCGCCCGAGGGCGCCACGAAGCAGAAAGTACAGACGTTCGGCGCCTCGGGGATCACCGAGACGCATTCCAGCATCTCGGCATCGTTCCAGTAGCGTACCGCAGCGGAGGGCAGGGAAGTCTCTGCCGCCATTATTCCGCTGCCATCCGTGTCGGTGCGAGACGCTTGGACATGGTGGCGCAGTACCAGTCGACGAACTGGTTCACGCCGTCCTCGTGGCTGGCCGAATACGGGCCGGGCTCGTAGGCGGGCGAGTTGATGCCCTGCTGGTTGTCCTCGACGACCTGGCGGTCCTCGTCGTTGGTGTGTTCCCAGACGGTGGTGAGGTTTTCCAGATCGTAGTCCACGCCCTCGACCGCGTCCTTGTGCACGAGCCAGGTGGTCTGCACCTCGGTCTCGGTCGGGCTGATCGGTGTCACGCGGAAGGTGATCGAGTGATCCGACAGGAAGTGGTTCCAGGTGGTCGGGTAGTGGAACTTCAGCAGCGTGCCGGCGTCGAGGAAGGGGATCCGTCCGAGGCGCTTTTGCACCGCGATCTTGCCGTTCATCGTGTAGCTCTCGGCACCGTCGAGCAGCGGCATGCGCGCAAGCCGGTACTGGCCGTCATCCGACATCTGGAAGCGCGACGGCGCGCCGGCGCCCTCGAGGCGGGCGAAGTGGGCCTCGACGGTCGGCGGGAAGGTGCCGTCCTGCGACACGCCGGTGATCGTCGGATCCTCGGGGTAGGTGCGGCAGAGCGAGGGGTGGTTGCCGGCGCAGTGGTAGCACTCGCGGTTGTTTTCCCAGACCAGCTTCCAGTTGCCGTTCTCGATGATCGTCGACTGGTGCGCGATCTTCGAGTCGCGCAGGTCGTGCACCGCCAGATAGGGCTCGGCCATCTTGGCGAAGGCGTCGAAATCCGGGGCTTCGTCGGCGAGGCAGATGTAGATCAGGCCCGAGACCTCGCGGCAGTGCACCGGCTTCAGACCATGCGCGGAGGGATCGAAATCGCTGCCCATGTCACGCGCCCAGAGCAGGCGGCCGTCGAGCTCGTAGGTCCACTGGTGGTAGGGGCAGACCAGCTTGGCGACAGTGCCCGAGGCGGCCTTGCAGATCACCGACCCGCGGTGACGGCAGGTGTTGTGGAAGGCGCGCACCGAGCCGTCCGGTCCGCGCACGATGACCACGCGGTAGGGGCCGACCTTCTGCGTCACGTAGCTGCCGGTTTTCGGCAGCGCAGCCAGCGGCGTGGCGAAGAGCCACTCGCGGTACCAGATATTCTCGAGATCCTGCGCGTAGATCGTCGGATCGGTGTAGAACGCCTGCTGCAGGGAATGGCCGGACTTGCGGCGGCTCAGCAGGTCAAGGGTCGTGGCGTCAGCTGTCATGGCCGAACTCCGTAGGCCGGGCGCGGGGCCCGTGCGGGTCTCTTGCGGCGGCGCAGGTCGGTTTGCGACATGTCCTCCGCGGTGGTGCGAGCTGCCGGTCAGACCCGCCCGCTTGCGCCAAATGCAAACGGAAAGCCGGGCCGACACCGACAATCTAGCGCAAGAAATACCGCGCGCGGAGCGATTCTGAGGGCTGGATGCGACATGGTGGGTTTCGAAACAGACTTGCGGTTCAATTCCCCGGGGGGTGGTTTCTGCAATGCAGCAGTGGCTGCATGAATTTGCGGCAGAATTGAATCGTTTCCCAGTGGTCGCGGGGTGTTGCCGGTGCAGGGCGCTGGCTGCATCTGCAGCACCGAAGCGCCGGGCGAGAACGGCCCGGCCTGCTTGGTGGCGCTGCGCCGGTGGCATGCATGGAGGCAGCCGCGCGGCCCGGCGCGCGCGTGCCGCGCCGGGCGCTCCGGATCAGATCCGCATGCGGGGCACGTCGTTCGGGTCGAGCCGCAGCTCGATCAGCAGCGGCCGGTCGCGGGTCTCGATGGCGTCGAGCGCGGTCTGCAGCTCGTCGTCCGAGCGCACGAGGATGCCTTTGCCGCCGAGCGATGTTGCCACCTCGGCAAAGCAGGGCCAGTCGAACTGCGTCAGCCCCGGATCCATCTTGCGGTCGATGAACTGGATGTGCTCGGCGCCATAGGCGCTGTCGTTGCAGAGGATCACCACCATGTCCTGCTTGAGCCGGACCGCCGTGTTGAACTCGCCGAGCCCGCCCATCATGAAACCGCCATCGCCGGAAAAGAGCACCACCGGCCGGTCGGGCGCAGCCACCGATGCGCCGATTGCCTCCTGCAGGCCCAGCCCGATGGAGCCGAAGTTGGCGGTCACCACGAAACTGCGCGGGTCCGGCGCGGAGATACGGCACCAGACTTCGGTCATGAAGCGCCCGCCATCGGTGACGAGGATACGGTCCTCTGGCAGGGCCTTCTCCAGCCGCTCCAGCGCCGCCACGTAGTTGACGCTGCTGTCGGGGGTCTTGTTGGTGCGTGCGGGCGGGTGGCGGCGCAGCTTCTCGCCGTCCAGCTCGGCGGTGAAGCGGCTGCCGGGGATCTCGGCCTCGTCCAGCCAGTGCACGAAATTGTCGGCGGTGAGCCCTGCGTCGGCGACCAGCGCGGCATCGGGATGCACGGTGCGACCGATGGCGCTGCGGTCGCTGTCGATCTGCACCAGCCGCTTGCCCGCCAGCAGCTTGCCGCGGTCGGTGGTGAATTCGTGCAGCGCCGCGCCGAAGCTGATCACGCAGTCGGACTGGCCGATCACCTCGTAGGCTCCGGGGGTGCTCAGCGTGCCGAAGATGTCGATGTCATGCGGGTGGCCGCGGAACAGCCCCTTGGCCTTGAGCGTGGTCGCCAGCGGCGCCTCCAGCCGGTCGGCAAGGCGAATGATCTGCTCGCGCGCTTCGTAGGCCCCGGCACCTGCAAGGATCATGGGCCGCCGCGCGCTGGCGATCATGCCGATGGCCTCGTCGAGCGCCTCGCCCTCGGGGACGAAGCTGCGGGTCTCGAAAACGCTGAGCACGTAGGGCGCGTAGGGGGCCTCCTGCCACATGAATTCGGCGGGCATGTTGAGCACGATGGGGCGGCGTTCGACCTTGGCGCGGTAGAAGGCGCGGGCGACATCGCGCACCGCCAGCTCGGGCGAACGCATCTGTTCGAAACCGGCGCCGGTCGACAGCACGACGGCGCGCTGGTCGATGCCCTGCAGGTGGCGCGGATTGGCCACCGGTGTGTCGCCCGCTAGCAGCACCATCGGGATCTGTCCGCGCGCGCCCTCGGTCAGCGCGGTGACGCAATTGGTCAGGGCCGGTCCATGGGTGACCGTTGCCACGCCCACCTTGCCGGCCACATGCGCGTAGGCCAGCGCCATGAGCACCGAGCTGCCCTCATGCGCCGCGGGCACGAAACGTCCGCCGCAGCCACGGGCGAAATGATCGGCGATAAAGAGGTTGGCATCCCCCATCAGACCGAACATCGTGTCGATCCCGTGGTCGCGCACTGCCTGCGCGATGGCCTGGTGCACGTGGATGGGGCCTGCGTCGAACATCTTCTCTCTCCCGTTGGACTTTGCGCAAGGATACCGCGGGAGTGCCGCACAAGGTGTGCAATTGCATGCGATGCTGGGTGGAGGTTTGCGCCATTTTGTGCATCATTTGGGAAATGGTGCGCATATCGTGCGCCGATGCTTCGAATCCCGCATGAGGTGCGCCCGATGCCGCTCGACCGCTATGACCGTCTGATCCTCGACGCGCTCCAGAAGGACGGGGCGCTGACCAATGCCCAGCTCTCCGAGCGGGTGAACCTCTCGGCTTCGCAATGCTCACGCCGCCGCGCCGCGCTGGAAGCGGCGGGGGTGATCGAGGGCTACCGCGCCCGGCTCAACGCCGGAAAGCTGGGGCTGGGGATCCGGGTGGTGGTGCGGGTCAACCTGCGTACCCACGCCAAGACTGCCGACATGGATTTCTCCGCCTGGATCGAGCGCCAGCCGGAGATCCTCGCCGCCTTCTCCGTCTCGGGAGATGCCGACTATGTGCTGCACGTCCGGTCGCGCGATCTCGAGAGCTTCTCGAATTTCCTGCATGAGCGGTTGCTCCAGCGGCCCGACATCGGTCAGGTGCGCTCGGATTTCGTCCTGAAGACCCTCAAGGACAGCGACGCGCTGGACCTCTCCGAGATCGGCAGCTGAAAGGCGGGCCGGCAGCGCGGAACTGGGATATGGCACTGGCCCGTCCGCCGGCGGCGCGCTTCCGCACCTTGTCGCGCCATGCCTCTGGCCGAAGGCGACTTTCGCGGCGCGGCTGGCGCGGGTAGGCGCGTCGGCGCGCGCCCCGGCTGCGCAACGCTGTTGTCCAGACTCCGCGAAAGTGATACCTTTCAGTTGATTATTGAAAGAGCGACTTTCTTCGTGGTTGCGGCTTAGGCCTGCGCCCGCCTTCCATTCGGATGACCATTTTTTCGGGCGGTTTCGACGAAGAATCCCTTTTGCATCCTGGGAGGCGCACCATGCCCGTTAATCCCACCTATCCCGGCGTCTACATCGAGGAAATCGCATCGGGCGTGCGTCCGATACGCGGCGTGGCGACCTCCATCGCCGCCTTCATCGGCACCTTCTCGCGCGGGCTCCACAACGAGGCGGTCCGGGTCCAGAGCCTGTCGGACTTCGAACGCGAATACGGCGGCCTCAACCGCGACAGCGAGGCGAGCTATGCGGTCCAGCAGTTCTTTCTCAACGGCGGCTCGGAGGCCTGGATCATCCGCATCGGCCACCCCGGGGACGCCGGCCCACCGGTGCTCGCGGCGCTCTCGCCCGCCACGGCAGGGCTGAACGCGGTGGTCGGTGGCGGGGCGCCTGACCTGCTCGCGGTGACCGCCGGGCGGGTGATCCGCGACGAGCCGGCGGATAACCCCGGAACCTGGGGCAACAACCTGCGGCTCGAGGTCAGCCATTCCACCAGCGCCAACGACACGACCTTCAGCCTGTCGATCAAGGAGGTGCAGGTATCGGGCGATCGGACCACGGTGGTCCGCGAGGAGGTCTACCGCAATCTCACCATGCAGCCGAACGAGGCCAATACCGCCATTGATGTGGTGAACGCCGCCTCGACGCTGATCTACCTGAGCCCGGATGCGGCACCGGTGACAGACACCGACCTGCCGCATACCACCGGCACCCTCGGCGGCGATCTCGACCCGGCGGCCGATTTCGCCGGTGGCCTTGCCACCTCGACGCCCACCGTGGCCGAGATCTCGGGGATCGACGTCACGGTGCAGTTCGGACCGGCGGCGACGGCGGACGACATCGGGCCGATCGCGCTCGACTTCAGCGACCTTGCCTCGCCAGCGGACGATCCGGTCTCCTTTGCCGCCTGGGCGGGGCTGTTCCAGGAGCGGCTGCGTCGCGCGGCCACCGATGCGACGGTGCCGGTCAACATGCGGGCCTATCTCGCGGGGGCGGTGGTGACGCTGCTCGGCGATGGCTCGGCGGCCGAGCCCTGGCGCTTCCATGTCCGCGCGGGGCAGGGCGCGCAGCCCTTCGATCCCGACGTGCGGTTGGTTTTTGCGGGCGCCAATGCCGATCACTATGGGCTCGATGGGGGCAGCGTGCTGCACCTCGGGCCGCAGCAGATCGCCCTGTCGGGGGGCAACGACGGCGCGGTGGTGGATGCCGCCAGCGGCGCCTACCTGGTGCCAGCGGCGGCCTTTGCCGGCAACGCCGGGGCGCGTTCGGGGATCTACGCGCTCGAGGACGTCGACCTCTTCAACATCCTGTGCATGCCCGACGTGCCGCGGCTGACCGATGCCGGGGCACCGCTCGCGGTCTACAGCGAGGCGCTGAACTACGTGACCGAGCGGCGCGCGATGATGATCGTCGACATCCCGCTGGGGCTGAACCGCATCGACCGTATGGAGACCTGGCTCGTCGAGAACGCGGGGCTGAGAGCGCCCAACACCGCCGTCTATTTCCCGCGCACCTTCATCGCCGACCGGCTCAACCGCAACCGCCTGCGGTCTCTCGCATCCTCGGGCACGGTTGCCGGTCTCTGGGCGCGCACCGACGCGGCACGCGGCGTGTGGAAGGCCCCCGCGGGCACCGAAGCGCGGCTGCGCGCGGTGCAGGACCTGGCCTATGTGATGACCGACGCCGAGAACGGCGTGCTCAATCCGCTTGGAGCCAACTGCATGCGGCAGTTCCCGATCTACGGCAGCGTCTGCTGGGGAGCCCGCACGATGGACGGGGCCGACCAGATCGCCTCGGATTGGAAGTACGTGCCGGTGCGGCGCACGACGCTGTTCATCGAAGAAAGCCTCTACCGCGGCACGCAATGGGTGGTCTTCGAGCCCAATGACGAGCCGCTGTGGGCGCAGATACGGCTCAACGTCGGGGCGTTCATGCACGATCTCTTCCGCAAGGGGGCCTTCCAGGGCGCGATGCCGAGCGACGCCTACCTGGTGAAATGCGATGCCGAGACAACGACGCAGTCGGACATCGACAATGGCATCGTCAACGTCGAGGTGGGCTTTGCTCCGCTCAAGCCCGCCGAGTTCGTGATCCTGAAGATCCAACAGATCGCCCGCAGGGCGGAAAGCTAGGGAGGGCTCGTCATGGCCGAATTCGTCGTCAATCCCCGCCGCGCGGACCCCTACAAGAACTTCCGTTTCAAGGTGAAATGGGATGGCCGTTACGTCGCCGGCATCAGCAAGGTCTCGGCCCTGTCGCGCTCCACCGAGGTGGTCGAGCACCGTGAGGGCGGCGATCCCTCGACCAGCCGCAAGTCGCCCGGGCGCACCAGCTACGAGGCGGTGACACTGGAACGCGGCGTGACCCATGATCTCGAGTTCGAGCGGTGGGCCAACAAGGTCTGGAACATCAACGCCGGGGATGGCGCGCAGGTCTCGCTGGCCGATTTCCGCAAGGATGTCATCCTCGACCTGTTCAACGAGGCCGGGCAGATCGTCCTGTCCTACCAGCTGTTCCGCTGCTGGGTGTCGGAATATACCGCGATGCCCGAGCTCGACGCCAACGCCAATGCTGTCTCGATCCAGTCGCTGAAGCTGGAATGCGAGGGCTGGCAGCGCGACGTGTCGGTGGTGGAGCCGGCCGAGCCGACCTTCGATGTCCCGGCCTGACCCACAGGGCGGCCCGGGCGAGACGCTGACACTGGAGCTGGCGGCGCCCTTCGGGTGCGTGACCGTGACCCCGATCACCGGGGCGCAGGAAATGTGGCTGGCCGCGCGCCGCGGCGGGCTGCTTTCGGCGGCGGCGCTCGAGACGATGATCCTGAGCGCGGGGATGCTGCGCGGCGGCGGAGATACCCCCGGTGCCTGGCTCGTCGGCGACCGCAACCGCCTGCTGCTGGCGGTGCTTTGTGCCGGTTACGGCGCGCCCGAGGAGCTCTGGCTGCGCTGCCCGGACTGCGGCGAGATCCACGAGGTGCCGCTGGACCTGGCCTCCTTGTTGGTGCGGGTGCCTGCGGGTCCCGCAGGCAAGAGTTTCAGCGTTGAAGAGGAGACCATGCAAATTCGCCTGCCGACCGGAGACGATCTTTGCGCCGCGACCGCGGGGGGCGCCGGGACGCTGCTGTCCCGCTGCGCACCAGGGGCCGGTGAAGGCGCGGCTGAGGTGCTCGAGGCCGAGATCGCCGCGCGCGACCCGCTGGCCGAGGTCCGTGTCGCGCTCGCCTGCGTCGGCTGCGGCGCCGCGGTCACCGGGCGCCTCGATCCGCTGGCGCTGCTGCTGACCGAGATCGACCGCGGCGGCGGGGTGCTGGCCGAGATCGACCGTCTCGCCCGGGTCTACCGCTGGTCCGAAGCCGAGCTTCTTGCGCTGCCCGCCTGGCGGCGTCGACTTTACTTGACCCACCTGGCCGAGGCCGCACCGTCCGAGGCGGCGCGGGCGCTTTCATGAGCGGGCTGCTGCAAAGGCTCGCCGCGCGCGGGGCGGTGGGCGGTACCAATCTCGCGGCATCGGACCCTGCCGTGCCGATGACCGCGCCTCCGCGCCTTTCGCTATTTGCGTCCGACAGGGCGGCCGAGCGTCCGGAGGAGAGCGCCCCTCTGTCCAAGCCACGAGAGGAGGCCCGCCCCCCTGGAGCCGCGCGCTCCGAGCGGGCAGGCGGCATGGATCGGGCCGCGACCCGGGATGGTGCGCCCGGCGCGGTTGGGCCGCCGGATCAGGAACCTTTCGCTGCGTCGCACCGCTCAGCGGGTCCGGCACATGCGCTGAGCAGGCGGTTTGCACCGGGCCCGGAGACATCTGCTTCCGACAATGAGATCGGCGTGCCTGTTGCGCGGGGCGCCGTGCCGGACACCCTGCCACTCTCAATCTCGGGTGGGACCGGCGCGCAGCTCGGCGCAGAGCCGTCGCCGCGCTCAGCTGAGGGCCTGCCTCTGTCTGGGATCGCGCCGGATCCGGCCGCTCCGGAGCCTCTCGCCGGACCCGCAGGCGACGGTCGGGCGGGTGCTGTCAGCGGGTCGCCGGTGAGCTTGGCCGATGCCGCCGAACCATCCGGCGCAGCGGCCATGTCTCAGAGCGATGCACGCCTCGCGGATGGCGCAAGCGCAGCGCCAATGTCGGGGCTGTCAGAAACGGGACGCCCGTTCCGCGACCCGCCGACGCCCGAGCGGCCCTCGGCCCCGCGCCTCAGCATCGGCCAGATCGACGTGATCTTCGAGGCTCCCAAACCCGCGCCGCAGCCCATCCCGCCGCGATCCCGCCCGCAGCCGCCGCGCAGCCGGGGCTTCGATGGGTTCGCCGCGCGCCGTCTGGGCCTCAGGCGCTAGGGGGCGGGCATGGCCGATTTCACCGCCATCGCCGCCGTCTCGCGCAGCCTCCGCACGCTGCTGCAGGACCGCATGCAGAGCGGCGCGGCGGTGACCATCGCGCCGCCCGACCAGACGGTCAGCGGCTTCGACGGGGCGCGGGTCAATCTCTACCTGATCCAGGTGTTGGAGAATGCGGCGCTGAAGAACGATCAGGGCGCGCTGCGGGGCCATCCCGGCAGCTATGGCCGCCCGCCGCTGTCGCTGAACCTGCGCTACATGCTGACCAGCCATTCGGACGCCGAGACCCAGCCCGATTCCGATCTCACCGCTCAGGAGATCCTCGGCGACGCCATGCAGGTACTGCACGAGTTCGGCAACCGGATCGACACGCTAACCCAGATCACCCTTGCGCCGCCCGCGCTCAACGAGCCGATCCTCGATGCGGTGCTGACCGAGGAATTCGAGCGGATCAAAGTCACTCTGCACCCGGTGACCATCGAGGATGTCACGAAGATCTGGTCGGCGCTCTCGGCCGAGAACTTCCGCCGCTCGGTGGTCTACGAGGTGACAGTGGTGCAGATTTTCCCGAGCGAGGCGCCGCGGGTCGCCCCGCCGGTCGAGGAACGCCGGGTGTTTGCCAGCCTCGCGCGGCGGCCGACCATCGAGCGGGTGTTCGTGACGCCCGCGCCCGGGGCGCCGGAGCGCGAGATGCGGGTGTCGGTCGGCGAGGAGATCACCATCGTCGCTCGGGACATTGCCGCCGACCGGCTGTTTGTGCGCTTCGGAGCCCTGCCGCCCATGCGGATCCCGGCGGATCGCGGCGGGCGGTTTCGCGTGATCGTGCCCGACGCGGTGCTTGCGGTGGATTTCGATCCGGCGGTCAACCTGCCGATTGCGGCGGCGGACCTGCTGCAACCGGGCACGCTGCCGATCCGGCTGGTCTCGGAGGTGGCGACCGAGGGCGTGGCGGGCGGGCAGGAGCCGGGCGTGCGGGTCGAGGAGCCGCGTGCCTTCCAGTCCAACGTGGCGCTGATGCAGCTGGTGCCGCGGGTCGCCACGGTGACGCCTGCGAACGGGCCTGTCGGCAGCATCCTGCGGGTCACCGGAGAGCGGCTCTGGCACCCCGGCGCGACCGAGGCGCAGATCGTCATCGGCGACGGCGCGGTGGCGATCCGCGCGCCCGAGGTTGCCGGGGCATGGGCCGTGCCGACCCCCACGGCGGTCGAGGTGCCGGTGGCAGAGGCCGGGCTCGTCCCGCGACCGCAACCCTACCCGGTGGCGGCCATCGTCGATGGCGCGCGCAGCCGGACGTCGGGGCTGACCTTCCGACTGGATCCCTGAGCCATGACCGTCTCGCGCCTTTCTCCGCTCACCGAGCCAGCGCCGCTGGCCGACCCCTTCGTGATCGCCGCCATCGACTGGGTGCGCGCGGTGCTGACAGGAAGCGATGCGGGCGCCACGCGGGCGCGGCTCGAGGCGCTGCGTCCCGGCTCGGCGCTCGGACACATCTCGCATGTCTTCGGTCTCGCGCCGGTCGAGGAGGACCTGCTGCTCTTCGCGTTGGCGCATCGGGTGGATGGCGAGGTGGCGGCGCTCTGCGCGGCGGCGAGCGGCGATCCGCGGCAGGGCTACGTGACGGCGCATTTGCTGACCGGTCTGATCGGCGGCGGGCAGGTGGCCTTTGCCGCGGCTCTCTTTGGGCATCTCGCGCCGGGGGCCCCGCTGCGACGTCGGGCACTGGTGGAGATGCGCGAAACCCATCCGCTGGCCGCCGTTTCGCTTTCCGAGGCGGTGGCCCTGCGGCTCGCCTCGGGGGCGGCCCCGGGCCTGCCCGCGGCGGCGGAGGCGCTGATCGAGCCGCCTGGGTTGGCACGGCTGCGCGACCGGGCGGAGGCCCTCGCGTGGCAATTCGTTCCCGGCGGCGGGCTGGCGCTGATCGGTCCGGGCGGCAGCGGGCGCCGGGCATTGGCGGCGCAGATCGCCGCGGTCACCGGCCAGACGGCGGTGCGTGTGGATGCGCGTGACTTTGACAGTGACACCGCGCTTGCCGGGCTGGCGAGGGATGCCTGGCTCGACGGGCTGCTCGTCGTCGCGGATGCCGATCCCGAAGACGCGCAGCGGCAGCGTCCCGCCGCCGAGGAGGCCGAGCTGTCTGCGCGCCAGGGTGCCGAGGCCCGCGACTGGACGGCGCGCGCGGCGCGAAGGCTGGGCGGGCGGCTGGTCCTGCTGGCCCGCGATGGCACCGGCCTGCCACCGAAGATGCGGCGTGAACGCCTGCCCTTGCTGAGCGGCGCAGAGCGCGCGCAGGTCTGGGCCGGCGCGCTTCCCGACTGGCCCGAAGCCGAGCGCAATGCCGTCGCCCGGCATTTCCCGCTCCCGCCCGGCGACATCTCCGGGATCGCCGCGACGCTGCCTCCCGATGGCCCGCCCGGTGCGCTCTGGCGCGCCTGCCGCGAGCGCGGCGGTCGTGGGCTGGAGGCGCTTGCGGCGCGCATCGCGCCTCGGTTCGGCTGGGACGATCTGATCCTTCCCGCGGCGGTGCAGGGCGAGCTGCGCGCCATTGCCGACCAGATGCGCCACCGCGCCACGGTCTACGACAGCTGGGGCTTCGGCAAGCGACTCTCCGGCGGGCGCGGGGTCACCGCGCTCTTTGCCGGGCCGTCCGGCGTGGGCAAGACCATGGCGGCCGAGGTCATCGCGGGCGATCTCGGGCTCGATCTCTTCAAGGTCGATCTGTCGCGCCTCGTGTCGAAATACATCGGCGAGACCGAGAAGAACCTGCGCCGGGTCTTCGATGCCGCCGAGGAGACCGGTGCCTGCCTGTTCCTCGACGAGGCCGATGCCTGTCTCGGCAAGCGGTCGGAGGTCAAGGACAGCCACGACCGCCACGCCAATATCGAGGTCAGCTACCTGCTGCAGCGGATGGAGAGCTACTCGGGACTTTGCCTGATGGCGACCAACCTGAAGAACAACCTCGACAGCGCCTTCCTGCGGCGGCTGCGTTTCGTCATCGATATTCCGTTCCCCGATCAGGGCGACCGTTACCGCATCTGGCAGGGGGCGTTCCCGGCGGGGACGCCGACCGAGGGGCTGGACCTCGCGGCGCTGGCGCGGCTCGACATCAGCGGTGGGTCGATCACGGTGATCGCGGTGAACGCCGCCTTCATGGCCGCCGCCGAAGGATGCCCGGTGGGCATGGCCCATATCGCGCGGGCGGCGCGCGGCGAGTACCGCAAGCACGACCGCACCTTCCGTGTCTCCTGGGCAGGAGGTGGCGGATGAGCATTCCCCGTGACAGGCGCGAGAACGAGACCCGCCGCGCGCTGCGGCGGGCCCTCGACGATGTCGCGAGGGAGCTGCCGGTCGAGGTGCAGGGGAACCTTAGACGACTGTCAGTGAGGGTGCCGGCGGGAGCCGACGCGAGGGACCTGCGCGCGGCGCTCCGGCGCGCGCTGGTCGGAGCCATTGGTGCTCAGGGCGGGGGTGCCCCTGGCCACCCTGTCGCGACGGTCGGCGATGGCGTGGGGTCCGGGGCTACGCCCTCTCTCGGTGGTGCGTCCTCCGGAAAAGGAAACACTCCATGATCCATTCCCATGCCATGACATCCCCCGCCGCTGCGCGCCGCACACCGCGCATCTCGCCGCCAGGGTCCGAGACCGAACGGCAGGCCGAGCGCATTGCCGACGACGTGGTCGCCGGGCGCCTGCGCAGCGGCCAGCCATTGGGCGGCGGACCGGGCCCGGGCGCGGGGCAGGTGATCCATCGCAAGTGCGCCTCCTGCGCGGCGGGCGGACCTCCCTGTGCGGCCTGTGCTGCCGAAGAGGAGGAGATGCTGCACCTCTCTCCGGCCCCGGGGCGGATGGCGGGCCCTGGCTCGGGCGGCTCGCCGGCGGGCGCTGCGCGGGCTGCAGAGGCGGTGGCCTCGGGCGGTGCGCCGATGTCCGAGGGGCTGCGCAGCTATTTCGAGCCGCGCCTCGGGGCGGACCTCTCGGGCGTTCGCCTGCACCGCGATGAACCCGCCGCGCGCGGCATCAACGCGCGTGCCTACACGCTTGGGCGGGACATCGCCTTTGCCCCCGGCAACTTCGCGCCGGGCTCGCGTGAGGGGCAACGGCTTATCGCGCACGAACTTGCGCATGTTCTGCAAGGCGACGGCCAGATCCACCGCGAGGAGGAAGACGAGACCCCGGTCGAGGGCGAGGCCGAGGTCATCCAGGCGCCCTCTGCGCCGACCACCCGCACCGACACTTTCGAGGACAGCAGCGGCGGCGGATCGACCCGTTTCGTCGAGACCGTGGACACCGCGCCGAGCGTCGCGGGCGATCATATCCAGGGCACCGTTCGACGGCGCGAGATCGCGCCCGCCAGCGACACCGACGCCGAGGAAGACGTGGCCGGGGCCTATAACGCGGCACCTGGGATGGAAGCCTTCGTCGACTTCAATGCATCAAGCTGCGAGATCACCATTCCCTTCCGCTTCGGCTTCAGGTTCGAGGCCAACGATCCGCGCGGCCATTCCTGTCAGGGCAGCCCGGTGGACCGTGCGGACGTGGATGTCGACCAGATCGCGCGGGATTACATCGACGCGGTGAACGCGGCGATGAACGATCAGTTCGTGATCCGCCTGAGCGATTGCCCGCACGATTGCGCCGGGCGCGACATTCCGATCCGGATCCGCGCGAGCCGCGACGACATAGACCCGGACAAGCGGATCTCGGTGGTGCCTCGAGGGGGCCGGGGCGATGCCGCCACGCTCTGCGCGGGGAGCGTGGACGAGGGCTTTCCGGTGCACGAGGCGGGCCACCAGATCCTTGGCCGTGGCGACGAGTACCCGGAGCGGGATGCCAGCGTTCTTGCCCGCAGGCCGGAGTGGGGCCGCCCGGAACGGGTGCGGCGCGATTTCAATGTCATGGGGAGCCGCTCGGCCTTCGGCCGCTTCGCCGTGTTTCACGAACGGGACTTCCGCCATGTGCAGACCTTCATGCGCGCCGCGATGCCCGACTGCGACGCCGAGTTGCGCTCGGTCGGCGACGTGATCCTCGACTTCCGGCTCTATTTGCGCGGCGGCGGCGGGTCGCTGGGCGGACATGGAGCGCTGATGGCCGGGGGAGGGTTCGACATCGGAGTGCCGCTGACGCGTGGGCGCGAGGCGTCGCTGATCCTCGGGGCGCAGGCCAATTACCTAGGGCAGGTCCTTCCGTATCAGCGCGAGCTGGTACTGGTGGGGCTGCGGGCGGGGCTTGAATACCAGGTCCACGGTGGCGTGGTCAGCGGGCGGTTCTACGGCGGGGCAAGGGCCGGGGTCTCGCGGGAACTGTCGTCGGAGCAATACCCCGAGGGCCGGCTCGGCGGAGCCGAGCATTTCGACGCCCGCACCAGCGCCTTCGGCGAGGCGCAGGCCGGGATCGGGCTGACGACGCACTTGGGCAGCGGCGGGCTCACCGCCGATCTGGTGCTCGGCGCGGGCGGCGAGCTGGGCTCGCATCCCGACGCGCTCTACTGGCTCGACGTCGGGCTGATGCTCGGCGCGCGGTTCTGAGATGGCTGGCGCTGCCCAGTCGCAGGCACCGCCGCAACCCGCCAACGGGGCCGCGCCGGTCCGCGTTGCCGAGCCCGACAGCGCCGAGGAGCGCGAAGCGGACCGGATTTCCGAGGCGGTGATGCGCGGCGCGGCAGCCACGCCGCCCGCACCGCCGTCAGGCCCCCCTGCGATCTACCGACAGTGCGCCGATTGTGCGGCAGGCGGCGCGCCCTGTGCGGCCTGCGCTGCGGAGGAGACCGAGCTGCTGATGCTCAAGGCTGCACCCGCCGCAGGTGCGGTCGATGGCGCGGGCGCCGCGCGGGCTGCGACGGCGCTCGGCGGGGCCGGGCGGCCCTTGCCCGAAGCGACGCGCGCCTATTTCGAGCCCCGCATCGGTGCCGATCTTTCAGGGGTGCGCCTGCACACCGACGGGGCCACGGAACGCGCGGCGCAGGGGATCCATGCGCGCGCCTATACGCTCGGGCAGCACATCGGATTTGCGCCGGGCAGCTATGCGCCCGCCATCCCGGAGGGCCAGCGGCTGCTGGCGCACGAGCTGACCCATGCCGCCTTTCACGCCAGCGGCCCCACGCGCATCCACCGCCGGCCCGAGGCCGCGGCGCCTGCCGATCCCGCTCCTTCCTCCGCAAACGACACCACCGGTTCGGAGACAGGCGCGCCCGGGACGGAGAGCCCCGCGCCGGACGTCACCATGGTGCATGACCGGGTGGATCGCATTCTGGTGTCCTGCGAGCAGAGGCGCATCGCCTTCGTCACCAACTCGGCGACCTACATCTACCGCCTGCTGACCTGCAACCGCCGCATCCCCAGCGCGACCTATGTGGCCGAGGTCATGCGGAACCGCGAAGAGAACAGTATCGTCTTCTCGCTGCGCCCGCAGGCGGGCGGGCCGGAGCCGGAGGGCGGAAACGATGAGGCCTATGACGCGACCTTCCGCTGGGCGGTCCGCCGGGGGCAGATCGACCCGGTCGATCTCTTCGAGGAGCAGGACAGCGTGCTCGTCGACTATGGCACAGAGGTCCCGATGCCTGGCGGTCGGCGGAGGCGGGAATGCCTTGTCACCATGGACCCGCGGCAGGTGCTTTCGGCGAACGAGGGCCGCATCGACCTGTTGGACCGCCTGCCGGAGAAGACGGTCTCGGCAAAATGGGACATTGCCGAATTCGGCATAGGAGCCATCGAGATCGAGCTGGAAGCCGGTGTCGAAGCCTTTGTCGACTGGCACCACGGCGATGGCATGCTGCGGGACATCTGCCTGTCGTCGGCGGACGGGGGTGGTGGCTATGGAGGGCGTGCGACCTTCGATGTCGAGGGCGGCGCGAAGCTGCAGGTGGTTCTCACCGCCGATCTGCACGCCAGTCTCGAGGTCGGGGGCATCATCGATCTGGTCGACGTGGGCGGCGGGCTGAAGCTGGAGGGCATTGCCGAGGTCGCCGGACGCATCAACACCCTGAGCGAGATCGCCTGGGACAGCAGCGAGCGAAACCGGGGCTTCCGGCTCGGCACCAACATCCAGCTCGCGGCGGCGAGCCAGTTGGCGCTGCATCTTTCGGCCAACGCGGGGCTGACCGTGCTCGGGGTCGAGCTGATCTCCACCGAATGGCCGAAGCTCGTGGACCTGCGCCGTCCCTTTGCCTGGACCGGGGGGCTGACCTTCGGCGATGCCTTTGCACCGGACGTGGATCTCGCCTCGGTGCAGCCCGCGACCGCGGCGCAACTTCAGGCCGCGCCGCAGAGCGGCCCGATCAGCGCCCGCCGCCGCCGCCGGGGTCGCGGGATCCCGATGCGCGCGCTGATCGAGGCGGCGCTGGGGGTCGGGCAGGGACAGCTGGCGATCGACGGCAGTTCCTGCGAGAAGGCGCTGCCGCTCAGCTGGCTCAAGCCGGGGTTCCTCTACGAGGATCAGGTGGTTTTCGATCCGCTGGTCAATCCCGGCGTCGCGCCCACCGAGGTCGGACGGCTGGAGGGGCCGAGGCTGGTGTCGCACGACCGGGTCATCCCGCGGCGCGGCGCCGCCATCACCGGCCCGACCCCGATTGGCGTGACCGACGAGAACTGGCCCGAAACCGGTGACTGGTCGCGCTGTTTCCAATACGTGCAGCCCGCCACCAGCTCGCGCACCGAATCCGCCACGTACCGCGAGTTGCTGCGCGGGCTCGGGCATGACGTGAGCGGGGTGCAGGTGGACCATATCCGCGAGCTGCAATTCGGCGGCGAGGACAGCTTTGCCAACCTATGGACCCTCGACCGCCGCGCCAACATGAGCGCCGGGGCGCTGCACCGCGCGCAGATCCGCGCCTACCGCGCCATCTTCGGCAATCTCGCGGGCAAGTACATGCGCATCTCGAGCATCGGCCTCGATGCGAAGTTCGACATTCCGCAGGCCCTGCGCTCAGCCCCCGGGGCGCCCGAAGATGACCTGCTCTGATCCCGCCTTCACGCCCCGGGTTGCAACGGGATGGCGTCAACCCGGGGTAGAGCGGCCCGATGAATTGTTTTCCGCGCCACGTCGAGACCGGACTAGGGCAGGAGGGCGAGCTGTGATATCATCCCAAGCAATTGAGAGAAGTGATTTCTGCAGCATCCTATCCGGTGTAGCGCACCGTCAGGAGGCCGAATGACATCGGAATTTCCCGGTTCCCCGAGGATCATGAAAGGTGGGCTCGTCGCCTACCAGTTGCCCGAGCTCGCGCCGACGATCATCGTCTACCAGTACAACCCTGACGAGATGCAGCGCCAAATCCGCCTGCGCGGCGGCGGCGGGGGGCGCGGTGATTCCAACCGGGTGAACGGCCCGCCGGAGGAGCAGATCAGCTTCACCGTCGAGATCGACGCGGCCGACCAGTTGGAGTTCCCGGCGCAGAACGCCATCACCCTCGACAACGGGCTGCACCCGGTGATCGCGGCGCTCGAGGGGCTGCTCTACCCCTCCTATCCGCTGGTCATCGCGAACGAGGCGATGGCGCTGGCCGGCTCGGCTTTCATCCAGGGCGAACAGGCGCCGCTGGTCCTGCTGGTCTGGGGGCCGAAACGGGTGCTGCCGGTGCAGATCGATAGCCTGTCGGTGCGCGAACAGGCGTTTGACGCCAATCTCAACCCGATCCGGGTGGAGGTGGAGATCTCGGCACAGGTCCAGTCCTACCGGGATCTCGACATCACCAACCCCGGCTACTGGGTCTACATGTCCTCCTTCACCATGAAGGAGGTGATGGCCACGCTGAACACCTTCGGCAACAGCACCGGCATCCGGGGCCTGCTGCCGATCTGACCCATTGTGTCCGGTTCGCAGGGCCGTGGCATCGCGAGGAAGAGACAGGTCCGCATGGCGCGGTCCGGAGAAGGAGGAAACGCATGTTCTTTCGCGGCTCGCGATACGAGGCCATTCCCGAGGCTGAGCTGACCACGCCCGATGGTCGCGTGCTGCGCTACAAGCGGCGGCGGGTGATTCCGGAGCTGCGTGCGCCGCTTGGCACCGAGACCCGCCCCGGTGACCGCCCCGACCTCGTGGCCTACCGCGCCCTTGGTGATCCCGAGCTCTTCTGGCTGCTTTGCGACGCGAACCGCGAGCGACGGCCCGCGCGGCTGACCGCATCGCCCGGCCGGATTATCGGCGTGCCCGGTCCGGACGCGCTGGGGCGCTGAGATGGCGATCTTTCCCCCCAGTTTCTTCTCGATCCAGGTGGGTTTCGCGCCGTTGCCGCCGCCGTGGTTCGACGCGCTGCGCGAGATCGAGATCGAGACTGCGGTGGGGCAGGCGTCGATCTTCCGGCTGCACTTCGAGCTGTCGCGCAACGCCTGGGGGGATTTCGACGCGCTGGCGGTCGATCTTTTCCGACCGCTGGTGCCGATCACCATCCGCATCTCGGCAGGGCCGGGCGTGCCGCTGACGGTGATCAACGGGTTCGTCGCCGACGGACAGCTGCAGGCGAGCAACACGCCCGGAGCCTCGACCTACGAGGTCGTCGGCATGGATGCTCTCGGGACGCTCATGGCGCATGTGGACCTGCCCTTCAGCTGGCCCAACATGTCAGACGACCTGATCGCGACCACGATCTTCGGACGCTACGGGATGATCCCGGTGGTCATGCCGGTGCCGCCCTTCCGCACCATGCTCGACACGACCACCACGCAGCGCGGCACCGACGCCGCCTTCCTGCAGGTTCTGGCGCGGCGCAACAGCGTCAGCCTCTACATCCAGCCCGAGCCGCTCTCGGGGCGGGACATGGGGCATTTCCACCCGCCGCTGGTGCCGCCGCTGCCGCCGCAGGGGGTGCTGTCGATCGACTTCGGCGCGCAGACCAACCTCGACTCCTTCTCGGTGGGCACCGACATGCTGAAGCCCACGGGCGTGGTCGGGGTAAAGACCGATCCCCGGACTCGCGCGCCGATCCCGGTGATCGCACCGGTGGCCGCCGAGATGCCCATGGGGCTGGAGCCGGCGCTGACCCGCGTGGTGCCGCCTCCGGTCGAGACCCGCTTCGGCGACACCGCCGCCAGCCCGGCCGAGGCGGTCTGGCACGCCAGCCAGCGCGCCACCGAGAGCGCGCGGGCGATCCAGGCCTCGGCCGAGGTCGACGGTCTGAAATTCGCGCGGCCGCTGTTTGTCGGGGTCCCGGTGCTGGTGCGTGGCGCCGGGCGGCAGCACAGCGGCCTCTACATGGTTGACCGGGTGACGCATCGGATCTCGCGCGACGACTACACGCAGTCGGTCGGCCTCTGGCGCAATGCCGTCGGGCTGACCGGCGCCGAGGTGTTCGTGGACCCGCTGGCGGTGGCCTGACGCCGCCGCTGTGCACGCACTAGAAGACGAGGAAGGGAAGCTGATGGCCGACGGACTGCAGAGCGAGGTGACCGAAAGGGTCTACGGCAAGCATCGCGGGACGGTGGTCAACCCGATGGACCCCGAGCGCCGTGGCCGGCTCACCGCGCTGGTGCCAGAGGTGCTGGGCGCGATCCCCACCGGCTGGGCCGAGGCCTGCGTGCCGCACGCCGGGGTGGGCGCGGGCTTTTTGTCGATGCCGATGCCGGGGGCGGGTGTCTGGATCGAATTCGAGGGGGGCGACGTCTCGCGCCCGATCTGGACCGGCTGCTACTGGGCCTCGGGCGAGACGCCGATGCCGCCGCCCGCCGGGCCGCCCGGCGAGCCGACGACGAAGATCTGGCGCTCGGAGCTGGGGCTGACGGCGGTGCTGGACGATGCGAGCCAGACCATGACGATGTCCGACGCCACCGGACAGAACAAGGTCGAGATCTCGGTCGCCACCGGCACGGTGACGGTCAAGGGGCTCGCGCGCGTCGTGCATGACGGGCAGATGGTGCAGGTGGGCAGCGCGGGGGCGCGTCACCCGGCGGCCTTCGGCGACGACCTGCTGATCTATCTCAACCAGCTGGTCGCCATCTTCAACGCGCATGTTCACCCGGGCGAGCTGGCCATCGGCGTGCTGCCGGTGACGCCGGCGCCGCCGGTGGCGCCGATGCCGCCACCGTCGCCCTCGCTGATCTCGACCAAGGTATTTGTGGAGTAGCGCCATGCCTCACGGACTTCGCCCCGGCGATCTCACCACCAACCCCGTGGATTTCACCGGCTTCGCCGACTCGATGGCCGAGGCCATGGAAGAGGAGCTCGACGCGCTGCTGGGGCTGGACGGTCTGCCACCGGTCTCGAAGGACGAAAGCGACCGCGAGGTGCGCGACCGGCGCCGTTTCATGATCGCCATCGCGCGCGGCGTGGTTCGGCATCTCGCCGAGCGGCACGACGCGCTGACGGTCACCCATGACGGCGACACCCGCACCGTCGCCATCGACACGGAGCAGATCTGATGACCGCGCTTGCCGACCAGCTCGACTATCCCTTCGGTTTCGATCCGCGCGGCCGCTCGCGGCTGACCGGGGCGGGGGACCACGTGCGGGACCTGATCGAACAGGTGCTGTTCACCGCGCCCGGCGAGCGGGTGAACCGCCCCGAGTTCGGCACGCCGATCCGCGATCTCGTGTTCGAGGGGCTGTCGGACACGCTGGTGGTGACCACCGAGCAGATGGTCCACGGCGCGCTGATCCGCTGGCTCGACAGCCTGATCTCGGTCGAGGCGGTGCAGGTCGAGGCGGTGGAGAGCACGCTGACGGTCACCGTGGTCTATGCCCTGCGCGGGCGCAGCGAGCGGCGCGAAGACGTCTTTGAACGGGTGATGGAGGGCTAGGTCATGGTGCTGTCGCCGGGCGGAGAGATGTGGTGCGAGGACGACCGCCGCTCCGGCGTGCTGCTCGACGCGGCGCATCCGCTGAACGGGCTGGATTACGTCGAGTTCCGCCGCGATCTCTCGGCCCCCGCCGGGCAGCAGTTCCGGCTCGAGGCGCATTTCCTGAAGCCGCCGCCGGCACTGACCGCCGGCGAGGCCGAGGTGCTGGGCGGCGTGCGCATCGTCGGCCTGCGCGTGCTCGACGTGGAGCCGACAGGGGGCGACCCGTTGCAGCTGGACCTTTTCCTCGACCGCGAGGGCGATTTCTCGACCTACGTGCTGGCGCTCTCGCATCCCGACCTCGATCCCGAGCGGGCGCAGGCGCGGTTCAGCTTCAAGGCGGGCTGCCCGTCGGATTTCGATTGCCGCATGGTCGATCCCTGCGTGCCGCGCGCACCCGACGAGCCCGATCTCGATTATCTCGCCAAGGACTACCAGAGCTTCCGGCGGCTGTTTCTCGACCTCGTGGCCGTGCGCAACCCGGACTGGCAGGAGCGGCTTCCGGCGGATTTCGGCATCGCGCTCGTCGAAATGCTGGCCTACGTGGGCGACTACCTGTCCTACCTGCAGGACGCCGGGCCGGGCACCGAGAGCTTCTTCGAGACCTGCCTGCACCGGGTGTCGATGCAGCGCCACGCGCGGCTGGTCGACTACCCGATGCACGACGGGCGCAACGCCGCGACCTTCGTGCAGTTCGACCTGGACCCGGCCCCCGACCCGGCACGGCGGGTGGTGCCCGCCGGAACGCGGCTCTGCACCCGCATCGCCCGACCGCTCGTTGATGCGATGGCGCCGCCCGGGCCGGTGCTGCCGGCGGAGGCGGATTTCGACACTGACCCGGCGCTCGAGGGTGCGACGGTCTTCGAGACCACCGCGCTGATCGGCGCGGATGCGGCGCACAATGCGCTGCGGGTGCATACTTTCGGCGACGCCGATTGCTGCCTTGCCCGTGGGACGCGGCAGGCTTTTCTCTACGGCATTGCCGGCGACCAGCTCTACCGGCCCGCGTTTTCGGCAGGCGACTACCTGTTGCTCGAAGAGCTGCGCAGCCCGGTGACCGGGGCGGTGGCCGATGCCGATCCGACCCAGCGCGCCGTGGTCCGGCTGGAGGCGGTGGACGACGCAGAAGACCCGGTGTTCACCGACCAGCTGACGGGCGGCGCGCTGACCCCGCGCCACGCGCCGGGGGCCGAGGACCCGCTGCCACTGCAGCGCGTGATCTGGCGGGTCGAGGATGCGCTCGATCGCAGCTTCTGCCTGTCGAGCGAGAGCCCCCTCGCCGGCAATATCTCTCCGGTGAGCATCATGCGCGGAAATGTCGCCCCCGCCGATCATGGGCGGATGCTGCGCCGCGACGGGCTGCAGATCACCGCGGGCACCGGGCGCTGGCCGCTGGCGGAACTGGCGCTCTCCGAGCCCGGGCTGACGCGGCAGGCGGGCGTCCCCGATCCGCGCCTTTCAGCCGATGGCCGCCCGTCGAGCGACCGGCACGATCTGGCGGCGGGTCCACGCGAGGCGGTGCCCGCAATCCACCTGCGCAGCGTGCAGAGCGGCGGGGCGCGGCGGTTCTGGACCGCGGTGCCGCACCTCGGCGACAGCGGTGCCTACGACCGCCACTTCGTTGCCGAAACCGACAACGACGGTCTGACCGCGCTGCGCTTCGGCGATGACGTGCATGGCCGCGCGCCGCGCAATGTCGAGGAGGTCAGCGCCTTCTACCGGGTGGGCAGCGGGCGGCGGGGCAATCTCTCGGCCGGGGCGCTGGTGCACGCGGTGGCGCCCGACCTGTCGTTCTGGGCCGATCCCGACGCGCCCGTGGGGCCGGTGTCGCTCGATCCCGGCGATCCCGACGCGGATGTCGCCTTCGCCGAGATTGCCCGCGTGCGCCAGCCATTGCCGGCTGAGGGCGGAACCGACCCCGAGACCATCGCGGCGGTGCGGGCGCTCGCCGCCGAGGAAATCAAGGCGATCCAGTTCCGAGCCGTTACGCCGGAGGACTGGCAGGTCATGGCACTGCGCGATCCCAGCGTGGCCGCCGCGAAAGCGCGCTTCCGCTGGGTCGGCAGCTGGCATTGCGTCTTCGTCGCGCTGCATCCGCGCGACCCGGGCAACCTCATAAGGCTGCCCGGCGGCGGCGTGCGGCTGGGGGATGACTACGCCGCGACGATGGGTGCCTACCTGCAACGCTTCAAGCTGGCGGGCAGCGATCTCGCGCTGCGCGCCGCGCAATACGTCCCGCTCGAGATCGACATCCGCCTCTGCATCGCGCCCGGTCACTATCGCGGTCAGGTGCTGCAGGCGGTGGCGGAGGCGCTGTCGAGCCGCGAGCTGCCTGGGGGCAAGAAGGGCTTCTTCTACCTGCCCGATCTGGATTTCGGGCAGGACATCCACCTGTCGCGCCTCTACGCCGCGGTCGAGGCCGTGGGCGGGGTCGAAAGCGCCGAGGTGACGCTGTTCAAACGCTACTGGGACGTCGCGGGCGACGAGCTCGAGCGTGGGCGCATCGCGCTCGGCGACTTCGAGATTGCGCGGCTCGACAACGATCCCAACTTTCCCGAGAACGGCGTGCTGCGCCTCGCTGCCGTGGGAGGGGCCTGAGCCATGGCACCGCTGTCCCCCCTCGGTGATCCGCGCTTCTGCAACTGCTGCACACCGGGTGTTGCCCCGGCCCCTGCCGACATCCGCAACCGACCGGGACTGGCGCAGATCGCCTATAGGCTGGGCACCTTCGGCAGCTTCCGGCAGGCAATGCTGGGCGAGATCCACAGGCACGCCGAGCTCTCCGGTCTTGCCACCCGCGAAAGCGACGACCACGCGGTCACGCTGATCGAGCTTTTCGCCGCGCTCGGCGATGTGCTGACCTTCTACAACGAGCGCATCGCCAACGAGATGTACCTGGTGCAGGCGGTGCATAAAGCCTCGGTCGAGCACCTCGTCGGGCTGGTCGGCTACGTGCCGCGCCCGGCGCTCTCGGCGATGGGAGCGCTGAGTTTCGAGATCGAGGAGGGCAAGAGCACCCGGCTCCGGGCCGGCCTCAAGGTGATGAGCATCCCCGGACCCGACGAGACCGCGCAGGTCTTCGAGACGCTGGAGGAGATACGGGCCAACGGGCGGTTGAACGCCGTCCCGGTCTTTGCGCCATTCCTGCGGATCAACCCGTTGGCGGAGGGTCGGACGACTGCCCCGGTGACCGACGCGGCGGGATTGATCGCGGGTGGCCGCTTCGTGCTCTTCGGGCGCAACCTGATCGAGGAGAAGACGGTGCGCGCCCTTGCTTCGGATGCAGGCGGCACCCGGCTCAGCTGGACGCCGGCGGTGCAGGCCCCGGATTTGAACGAGGGGCACATCCGCGCTGCGCCGGCGCTGCGGCGGCTCCGGCTCTTCGGGCACAACGCCCCGGCGACGCACAATGTCTACGATCCCGCCGCGCTGCCGCAGAACCGCTGGCACAGCGAGACCATCGACGGGGCCATCGCATCAAGCGTGGCGGACTACCCGCTGGACAGCCGGATTGGCGATCTGGACGTCGGGGCGCACCTTCTGCTGGATGCCGGCCCGGGTGCCGAGCCACGCCTGCGCACCGCGCGCGTCACCGCGACCGAGGATCGCGCGGCGAGCCTCGGGCCCCTCAGCGACAGCGTGACCCACGTGGCGGTGCGCGAGACGGTGCAGGGGCGACCGACCATGGTCGCGCTGCCCGGGGGCGATCCGGCGGTGCTGGTGCGTACCGGGGGCGGCCACCCTGCGGGCTTTGACGATCCGGACACGCCGGGTCAGCCGCTTTACGTGCAGGGGTCGCCGCCGCTCTTCGTTTCCTCGGAGGTGACCGCTGTCAGTACCGCCGGGCGCTTTGACATGTTCGTGCGTGATGCTGCCATGCGGCTGCGCCAGCGCAGCTGGACCGGCGGCGGCTGGGGCGCCTGGCTCGACCTCGGAGGCGCGTTGACGTCCAGCCCGGTGCCAGTGGCGACGGCCGGAGGCGATGTGCGGGTTTTCGTGCGCGGTCCCGCGACGGGCCTCTGGGTGTTCGACGCCACCGGCGCGCCGCAGCCGCCGCAGCCGCTTGGTGGCATCCTTGCCTCGCCGCCTGCCGCGATCTCGCCGGACGGGATCGGCATCGCGGTCTTTGCCCGGGGCATCGACGATGCGCTCTGGTGGCGGCGGTTTGACGGGCTGGCGTGGCACGACTGGCAGAGCCTCGGCGGGCAGATCGACGGGACGCCGGCGGTTTCGGCAAGCGGCGCGGGGCGGCTCGATGTCTTCGCGCGGGGCCTGAGCGGCGGCCTCCAGCACTTCCGCCAGGGCCCCGGCGGCTGGGAGCCGCTACGCGATCTCGGCGGCGATGCGGTGGGTGATCCCGCCGCACTCGGCGGGGCGCCGGACTGGGCGGCGGTCATCGTGCGGCAGCGGGATGGCACGCTCGGCTTCCTGACCCGGATTGGCGAGACGTGGGGGAACTGGATCGGGCAGGGCGGCACGTTGGCCTCTGATCCCTCGGCGGTGCTGGTCCCCGGCGGCGCCTATGTGGCGGCGCGGCACACCGATGACACGGTGGTCACCACCCGGCTCTCCTTCACCCAGCCCGCCTGGGTGCGCCATGGCGGCAACTTCGGCTTCATCCCCGACCGGCGCGAGACGCGGCTCTTCGAGATCGGCGGCACGGACATCGGCTTTCGCAACTACGACTACCCGGAGAGGGCCGAGGGCGCCTGGCTGGCGCTGCCGCTGGAGCCCGGGGAGGACTCTGCCGACCCCGAGGCGCTGGGGGCGCTCGGCAAGGGGCGCAAGATCATCGTCGCGGGGCCCGAGCTTGTGCACCGGGCGCGCGTGACAGCCACCTTCGCGGTGCCGTCGCAGCCCGGTGGGCGGGTCGATCACCTTGCGGTCGGGATCGACCCGCCGTTGCCGCGGGTCTCTGGCGCGCTCAGGCTGCACGGCAATGTCGCCGACGCGAGCCATGGCGAGACCCAGCGCGAGGACGCCCTGGGCAACGGCGATGCCGCGCTGCCCTTCCAGCACTTCAGCGTGCCGCCGGGCCAGATCACTCACCTGCCGACGGCCACCGGCACGCGGCCCGAGCCGCAGGTGACGCTGCGGGTCGATGGCGTGGAATGGCAGGAGGTGCCGAGCCTTTACGGACGCGACCCGAAGGAGCGCGCCTTCACCCTGCGCCTTGCCGACGAGAACCCGCCGGTGCTCTCGGGCGGCGACGGCCTCCGCGCCGGCGCGCGCTTCCCGACGGGCGCGCTGAACCTGCGGCTGACCCGGCGGCTCGGGGCCGGGCTTTCGGGCAACCTCCGGCCCGGTCAGTTGGCGATCCCGCTCGAGAAACCGGTGGGGATGAAGGCGGTTCAGAACCCGCTCGCGACCTCGGGCGGGGCGCCGGGCGAGACAGCGGATGACGCCCGCCACGCGGCACCCGACGGGGTGCGAACCTTCGGGCGGATCGTCTCGCTGCAGGATTTTGCGGCGCTGGCCACGGCCTCGGGGCTGGCAGCGCGCGCCTATGTCACCTGGGTCTGGAACCGCATGCAGCGCACTGCGCACCTCACCGTCGCAGGCCCCGGAGGCGTCGCGCTCGCGCCCGAGAGCCTGACCCTGCTGCACGACCAGCTGACCGCCAGCCGCGACCCCAACCGCCCCCTGATTCTGGCTAACATGGTGCGGGTGCCCATTGTGCTGCGCGCCAAGCTGCTGCGAGATCCTGCCTTTGACGCGGACAGCGTGGCCGAGGCGGCACGCGCCGCGATCGTTGCCGCCTTCGGCTTCGACGTGGTGGGCATCGGACGGCCCGTGCACCTGTCGGACGCCTACGCGGTGCTCCAGGCGGTGGCGGGGGTGAGCGCTGTCGATATCGACCTGCTGCACCTCAAGGACCATGCCGAATTGACTGCCGCCGAGCGCGCCGTGCGGTCTGTCAGCGCCGATCCGGTGCAGGTGCACATCCGGCTCTACCCGGCGCGCCCGAGGCCGGACGACCCGGCGCAGATCGACCGCTACCAGAGCGCCGCCTACCTGCCCGGACCGCCGCCGCCGGTGCTGCCCGCCGAGCAGGCCTATCTTGCCGATCTGGCCACCGACTTGACCCTGAACGTCGTGGAGGCGCTGTGATGGAGGCCTTTTCCACTGCTCCCGAGCACAAGCTCTTCAACCTGCTCCCGGCGATCCTGCGTGAACGCGACGCCGCCGAGGGCTACCCGTTGCGCGCGCTGCTCGACATCATGGAGGTTCAGGCTGACGCGCTGGAGGCGGACATCGAGCAGCTGGGCCGAAACGCCTTTGTCGAGACCTGCGAGCCCTGGGCCATTCCCTACATCGGCGCTCTGGTCGGCACGACGCTGCTGGCAGGCGACAGCCGCGTGCAGGACGCTGCGAGCGCCGAGGCGCTGTTTCCCGAGCTCGAGGGCCCGTCCTTCGTGCCGCCGGTGGGGCTCCGGAGCCGCAGCGACACGCTCAAGACCGTCTACTACCGGCGGCGCAAGTCGGTGCTGCCTATGCTCGAGGAACTGGCCCGCGACGTGACGGGATGGGCGGCGCATGCGGTGGAATTCTTCGAGCTGCTGGTGTGGTCGCAATGGGTCCGGAACCGCCTGCGGATGCACGCGGTGGCCACGCCGGACCTCCGGTCGCCCGAAGCGATGGACCGCATCGGCGGTGCCTTCGATGCGACCTGCCGCAGCGTCGATGTACGGCCCCCGGGCCAGTTCGAGGGCTGGGAGAACATCCCCAACATCGGTTTCTTCCTGTGGCGGCTGCGGGCGCTGGAGCTGCCGGGGATCACCGCGCGGCGTCTCGGCGGGGCCGGGGATTTCCGCTATCACATCTCGCCGCTCGGCAATGACGCGCCGCTCTTCTCCCGCCTGCGCCGAGAGGGCGACGAGGCGGGGCTGGCGACCGAGCTGCACGTGCCGCAGGCGATCCGCCCGGCGAAGTTCTTTGGCGACCTCTCGGCATACCTGTCGCTCAGCGCACCCCGCCCGGGGTTCGCCGCCTTCTATGGCGCGCCCGCCGGCATGGGCGCGCTGCCGCCCGCGCCCGAGGCGAGCCTGTTCATCACCGTCGACGGGGTCGAGGTGCCACCCGACGACATCCGCTGTCGCAACCTCGACGGCTGGAGCCAGCCGGGGCCGAACCAGGTCGCCGTGGACGTGCGCAGCGGGCGGCTGACACTTGGTGCCGGTCGGCTGCCCGCCGGGCAGGTGCAGGCCTGGTACCACCAGGGCTGGCCCGGCGAGACCGGCGGCGGCACCTACGCGCGCACCGCGTGGCTCACCGGAGAGACCGTGCCCGCGGCACGGCTGACGGTGGACAACAGCGGCGATCCGGGCAGCTTTGGGACCCTCGGCGCGGCGCTGGCCGCCTGGACGGCCGGGGGGCGCGCCGACACGGTGATCCGCATCGCCACCAACGACACCTATGCCGAGAACATCACGCTGAACATCGCGGGCGCCGCCGGGCGGTTCCTGACGCTCGAGGCCGAGGATGGCTTCCGCCCGCACCTCAGGCCCGACGCCCCGATCCGGGTGCAGGGGGTCAATCCCGACTTCTCGGTCACCTTTGGCGGGCTGCTGATCGAGGGCAGGGTGGAGATCCCCGGCTCGCTCGGGAGGCTGGCGCTGGTGCACAGCACGCTGGTCCCCGGCGGCAGCATCGCGCTGCCCGATCCGGACGAGGCGCTGCCGCCGCCCGCGCCGGTACCGCCGTCGATCCGCGCCGCGGCGCAGTCGGGCGGAGAGCCCGCGAACACCGAGCTGCGGATCGAGATGGCCTTCTCGATCACCGGCCAGATCCGCGTGCCGGAAACCTCGGAAGGAATCTTCGCGCTGGACTGTGCGATCGACGGGCTCGGAGTTGCGGCGATCCGCGGGCTTGGCGCGGGGCCGACCAGCCCGGGGCCGGCGGTGCATCTGGAACGTACGACACTGCGCGGCCCGGTCTTCGTGCGCCAGATCGACATGGCGACCGAGGTGATCTTCGACGGCGAGGTGATCGCCGAACGGGTGCAGACCGGTTGCGTGCGGTTCTCCTACGTCGCGCCGGGCTCGCAGACCCCGCGCCGCTACCGCTGCCAGCCCGGCCTTGCCGAGCGGGCCGAGATCGCGCGCATCGAAGCCGCCACCGGTGTCCCGCTGACCGAGGCCGAGCGTGACGGCCTGCGCGCGCGGGTCAGGCTGCGCCTGCGTCCCGAATACACCAGCGAAACTTACGGCACCCCGGCCTGGCTGCAGCTGTCGCTGAACGGCCCCGACGAGATCGCCACCGGTGCCGAGGACGGCTCGGAAATGGGCGCCTGGTGTCATCTCAAGCAGCCGCAACGCGAGGCCAACCTGCGCCGCCGGCTGGAGGAATATCTGCCCTTCGGGCTTGACCCCGGAGTGATCTACGCAAACTGACGCGCCGCGTCCGCCTGCGGTGAAAGGAGGCGACCATGAGCGGAGACTATTCGCGATTTACCCACGACGAGCTGCGCCGCTATTCGGCGGTGCTGATGCAGCAGGGCCGGGTGCTGCTCGATGCCGACTGGAACGAGCTGGTCGACATCCTTTCGGAGCGGATCGGCAAGCTCTCCATCGACGCGCTCGGCAACCCCGGGCTGCCGCTGCTGACCAACCCCGATGCCTTTCTGGTGACCCACGTGGCGGGCCCGCCCGAGGACCTGTCGCTGACCCCGGGACGGATCTACGTCGATGCGCTGATGGCCGAGATCTTCGAGGGCGAGACGGTGACCTATCTTGGCCAACCCTTCCTGCCCGACCCGCCGGCGCTGGTGGCTGGAGAGGCGGCGATCTACCTCGAGGTCTACGAGGAGGAACTGACCTGGGTCGAGGCGCCGCTGCTCGACCCGGCGCTCGGCGGCGTCGACACGACCACCCGCCGGCGCACTGTCTTTCAACTGCACGTCGATGCCGTCGAGCAGGCCGAATGCGGGCTCGATGTAGGGCCGCCGCCTTCGGCGGGCAGGCTTACCACCCGCGCCGTCGCCCCGCCCGCGCCGGACGATCCCTGCTTGCTGCCGCCCACCTCGGGCTATCGCGGGCTGGAGAACCGGCTCTACCGCGTCGAGGTGCACGAAGGTGGCCCGCTCGGCACCGCGCGCTTCAAGTGGTCGCGGGACAACGGATCGATCGTCTCGCCGGTGCTCTCGATCGCCCCCGGTGCGGCCGACACGGTGCTCGAGGTGCTGCGTATCGGCCGCGATCCGGTGTTGCGCTTCGTGGCCGGCGACTGGGTGACGGTGACCGACGATCACCGCGAATGGATGGACGAGCCCGGAGAGATGGCTCAGGTGATCGACATCAACGAGGCCAATGGCACCGTGACGCTGGACCGGGTGCTGCCGACCGGCGGCGGTCGCGCCTTCGGCAACACCGGTGAGCAGCTCGCCGAGCGGCATACGCGGATCCAGAAATGGGACCAGACCGCCGCGAGCAACGCCATCGACGGCGACGGGCTGATCGACACGCAGGCCGGGCCGGTGCCGCTCGGCGACGGGATCGAGCTGTCCTTCTCGACCGATCCTGCGGGCGGCGACTTCCGCCGAGGTGATTACTGGTGTTTCTGGGCGCGCACCGCGACCGCCAGCATCGAAGAACTGACCGACGCCCCTCCGCGCGGCATCGAACGGCATTACGTGCAGCTTGCGGCGGCCAGCGGGCTGGGCGGGCCCAATGCGGTGCTTACCGATTGCCGCCCGCAGCCCGATCCGGCGGGCGAGGGGTGCTGCACCTTCGTCGTGCGTCCGGGCGAGAGCATCCAGGCGGCGATCGACGCGCTGCCCCTGGAGGGTGGCTGCATCTGCATCAAGGCTGGGGTCCACCCGGTGCCCGCCACGCTGGAGCTGAACCGGGCGAATGTGCACATGCATGGCGAAAGCCCGGGCGCGATCCTGCAGGGCGCGGCACCGCTGCTGCGGATGGGGACCTCGGCGCAGGGGGTGCGCATCGAGATGCTGGACTTCTTCGCGCGGGTTCCGGAGCAGGGCGCGGTGCCGATCATCGCGAGCGGCGGCTCGGACGACATCAGCATCAGCAATTGCCGCATCGCGCCCTTCCCGGGCACCTCCGGCGGCGTGGCCATCCAGCTGGTCCGCACCGACCGGGCGCGGATCAGCGGCAATGCCATCTTCAACACCGACTTCGGGGTGACGGTGCTCGGCCTGTCGAGCCTGCCCGAAATCGACGGCAACGCCATGGTCTTTGGCCTCGGCCTGCAGGAGGTTCCGGCGGCCACGGGCGTGTGGATCGCGAGCAACCCATCGGGCGCGCACGTCCGGGACAATGTCATCCTCGGTGCGCATCAGGGCATCGTGATCAACGACCAGCCCTTCGACACGCCGCGATCCGCCTCCTCGGCCTCGATGATCCACGACAATGCGATCCTTACCGGCATCCGCGCGGGCGAGGGCGACAACCGGGCGCGCGGCATCGACGCCGCCTCGGAGTTCACCACCATCCGCGGCAACATGGTCGCGGTGGCGGCACCCATGGGGCAGGGCATCCGCGCCAGCGGCACCGGCAGCACGGTCACCGACAACAAGATCACCGCGCTCGCCCGTGGCGAGCAGCCCGCCATCGGCCTGCAGATTGGCTACGAGGGCGAGGACGCGCTGCCGAGCAGCGGCATCACCGCACGCGGCAACCAGATCGCGGGGCTGCTGACCGGCATCCTGCTGACCCGCACCGGCGGGGCCACGGTGGCCGGCAACCAGGTTGTCACCGACGACGCCATTCCGACCTTCGGGGTGCTCTCGCTGCAGTCCCCGGCACAACGGATCGAGGATAACCGCATCGCCGGGGCCTTCGCCGGCCTCGCCAGCAGCGGCGGGCGCGACAGCCGCATCGACGGCAATGACGTGATCGGCGGGGTGCTCGGGCTGATGGTCGCCGAAGACAGCCGGGTCAGCGCTTGCGGCAACCGGCTTGCGGCCTGCCGGGGCGGCGGGGCCGTCGGGCTGCAACTGCTCGGGCGCAGCACCTTCAGCCGCAACCGGATCACCAACGCCGGCTCCGCGCAGGCGCTGTCGCTGGGGCTGGGCGGCTACCTGGTGCTGGGCGAATGGGTCGTCGACGACAACGAGATCACCGACACCGGCGAGCCCCTGGATGGCGCGGGCACCTCTGCGGCGGCCTGGGGCATCTTCGGCGACTTGATCCTCGAGGCGCGGGTGCAGAGCAACCTCGTCACCTATTCCAACGCGCTCGGCCGTGACGCCGCGCGCGAGGACCGGGCGCTGCTGATGCGCGGCCTGCTGGAATTCCGGATCGCGCTTGGCGCGCAAGAGGTCGTGCTGGGCTTCCCGGCGCAAATCCTCGACAACAAGTTCATCGGCACCGGGGCGAGCGCGCTGGTGGAACTGCGCCAGCTTGCCGTGCAGGACAATATCAGCCTGCGGTTCGAGCGGGTCTTCTTCAGCAACAACTACTGCATGCACGCCTCGGGCCCGCGCGACGACACCCACGCCACGGTGGTGCTCGTCGGGCGCGCCTGCAGCGTCATGGGCAACCATGTGAAGGCCACCGTGCCCGGCTACTTCTCCTTCGACTTCAACGGCATGCGGGGCCCCTTCGTGGGCAATGTGACGAGCGGCACCGCGCTGTCCTACAACCCCGTCCCGCCGGCTCCGGACGGGGACCTCAACTTCCTACTCTAAAGCGGGAGAGCAGACATGGACCTCGACAAAGAAATCGCCCGGCAGATTGACCGGATCAACGGGCTGGAGCGCGACATTCTCACCCGCAAGGCCAGCGCCGCGGACGCCAAGCTGCCCGCCGAGATGCGGCGCGCCCGGGCCGGCACCCTCCGCAAGGCCATCGCCGACCTGCGCAAGCGGCGCGAGGAGGTGACCGCCCGCTTCGACAAGGAGATCGCCGGCTACGAGGCGGAGCTGAAGGCGCTGGAGACAGGGCCGGACGTGGACATCGGCGGGCTTCGCGGCGGTGGCACCGGGGGCGGCGGCATTCGCGGCGGCGATCTTCGACGCGCCGCCGCGGACACGGATGATGGAACATTGGGCTCCCAGACCAGAAAACCCCGCAAGAAGTGAGTGGGCCGCGCCTGCGCTCTCGGCGGGCGTCCCCGGGGCGGCCTGCCGCTGGCGCATGACGCCCGGCTCCTGATCCCGGGCAATCGCCTGTGGGCGCGCAGGACTGGTGTTCCTGCGCGCAAAAGTGCTATGGGCGCCACTTCTGGCGCTGCGCTGCCTTGCGCCAAGGCCCCATGCCAGTCAGATTTGCCCGAAGATTGCGACACGAGACGCGGAGTTGAGATGGAAAGCCACTTGAAATCAGGGTCTTCCGATGTTTCGAAGGCCGCCCGCCTGTCCGTCGCGCCGATGATGGATTGTCTCGACTTGGGCTGATTTCCATTTATTTCATGCGAATCTGGCGTCGGCGTGTGCACCACGTGTGCAATTCGGTTTCAGACGTGTGCACGCGAGGGCAGGGCGGTCAGCAGGGGCCGCCCTTCTTGATTGGATGATGCTGCCTGCTGCGTGGCTAAGGCTTGCCCTGTCTCTCTTGGTAGGTCTCGACAAGGAAAGTCGCGACTGCGCCCGCCGTGTTGACTGCGAGGCTGGCGTGTCGAGGCGACGGTCGAACTGGCAACCGCCCGCCGCGACCGTGGGAGTCCGACAGCCGGTTCCGAAGGGTGCCGATGCCGTTCACGAGGTTCATAGCGCCGCCCAAGATTGCCTTGATCGGCTCCTCGGTGTGCTGGTTTGGCGCGAGGTTCAACGCCTTCGCCGCATTGGCGTAAAGCTTGGGCAGTTCATCCTTGTCGGAATACGGCTCGTCGCATTCGTCCAAGATGCGCTTCGTCACGGTTTCCAGCAGGGTGCGCGCCATGGTAATAGCGCCCTCGGGATCAGAATTTCGGCGGTCGATGGCCTTGCTCCACACCGAGTGCACTCCCTCAGCGTCGAACGTCTCCAACGCATCAGATGCAGCCTTGTCTCCGGGTGACCTATGGTAGCCCTCAAGCTGATCCATCAGGGGCGTGAAGGCTTGGCTGATTATCTGTCGCCTCTCGGCGTAACTTCCTGCCTCGTGTTTGATATAAGGCCAGAAGGCATCAAGGTTTCGATAGGCTCGAACAAACGCCGGAAGCAGTTCCCTGATCATCGGTTCCGCCATGAATTTACGACGCAGATGCTCATAAGTGCGATTGTCGTCGGAGCCTCCGGTTGCGGCAGTAATCAGAATCCCCTCCATCATCGCTAGCTGCTCAATCGTCGAATTGGGAATGTCGTCGGGATTAATCATCTTCCAGCCTGAGTAGTTCGATGTGGCACACATGACCTCGCGCGGTCAGCCGCATCAAGAGGGTTTGACACCCATTCTCGGTACCATCTCAGGGTTGCATCGAGGAGGAAATCGACCAGAGTGCGCGCACCCGCGCGAGTTGCGGGCACAGGCAGGCGTAGTTGAGGGTAACGAGTTGTCGGACGATCAATCTGGAAGCTCTGAGAAACGGGCGAGCAGCAGGCTTACGTTCTGGGGTCTATGGGGAACAGCGATCTATATCGCGATCCTGATCGCTGGCATTTGGCTCGGGACGGCAAAGGGCTGGATCACTTGGGGGGTGGTGAAGCCAAACGAGATTGGCGATTTCTTTGCTGGTATACTCGGTCCGCTTGCCATCATCTGGGTTGTCCTCGGGTTCCTCCAACAGGGCAGCGAACTGCGCCTCCAGGTCGCCGAGATGGCGAACTCGGTCGTTCAGCAAAAAGAAATGGTCGGCGTCACCCGCGAAAGCCTTGAACATGCTCGGCAGACAGTGCTCGCGGAGCAAGAGGCGATAAGGAAGAAATACAAGCCAAACTTGCGTGTCAGGCTTCTGGAACTTGGCAAAAGTGGGCCTGTTCGCTATCACTCAGACGGGACTTCCAACTGGAGATTGCGGTTCCAAGTCCATATTCTGAACGCGGGCGAAAAGCTTTCGGATTTAGAAGTTTTGGTTCAGCCCGAACCCTACAAATTCATTCGCAGCAAGGTCACATTGCTGGACGCTTCTCGCGATGAAGGTCTGGATCTCTTTTTTAAAGAGTATGGAGACGAAATGCCGGACAGGATCGAAATTCGGTGCACCAGCGCAGACATGACGCGCTACAAGCTCGTCTATAGGGTTCGGCTTGAGGAGTACCTAGAAGCGTCAGAGGAAGCCATTTTAATCTGATCCTGCCTGCACGAAACGAAGGCGGCCCGCGTGATGCTCGGGTTGCATCGAGGCGGAATTCGACCAGAGTGTGCGCAGCATCGGCAGACGGGTATCAGGTGACGTATGGGTAAGTTCTGGAGGGAGAATTGGCAGGGGGTCTTCTTCGGTGCCGTCGGGTTGGTCCTCCTTGGCTTCAGTTTCTGCCGCCTCTGGCAGGAAGATGTGGCGGGCGGCTCTGCGACCTTCGGCATGGCCTTCCTTTGCTTCATCTACGCCAACCTCTCGCGCTTCAAACGGTTCAAGGGCCTCGGGTTCGAGGCCGAACTTTGGGAAGACAAGCAGAAGGAAGCAGCCGCGCTGATCGACCGCCTGAAAGCGAAGGACGCGATCTATACCGAGCAGATCGTTCGACAAAACATCATGGGCGGGCGCTTGGGTAGTGCATCTTCATGGGAAGACAATTGGCGACTATTTGACCGGCTCGTCGCGGAACACGAAGACCTCGGGCAGGACATCGACTTCTCAGACCTAAAAGCAGACATTGACGCCGTGTTCCTGTTCGATCTGACGAGCTATCCCTACGACCCGCTGCATCGGCAGATTGCGCAGGGAGTTCAGGAGGCCAGCGACTTGATCCAAAAGGAGTTCGGTTCAGCGGTGGAGGACGTCGAGGGGCATCGGAAACGCACCGAACAAGTGAACGCGATCAAGCGCTCTTTCGTTGATAGGTACGAAAGATCGTTAAAGGGCAACGTGGCGCAGGAAATCCTCGACTGGGCCCGTGACGCGCAGGCGGCGCTGCGACGCGACTTTGGGGTCGAGGTCTCGTTTCCGGAGGAAGACATTCAGGAACTTGAGATGCTCGCGGACCTTCGCCGGAAAGGGCCGATCAAGGTGACGCCCAAGCTGCTGGAGATGTCAGAGCGCAAGTCGCACGAGAGGCGCAAGACCGGCGCTCGCTGAAGATGGCAGAGGCCCGCGCGGGCCTCTTGGTCTTCTCACCCCTGAAGCAGAGCGGGCAGGACAAGCGCCCCCGCCCGAGTGGGCCTCTCCTGCCCGTGCACGCATCCGCTGCGGTGCGCCTTGAGCCTACGCCCTGCGAGGGGCGCACGCTAGGGTCAATCGCTTGCCTGTGGCCGGTGCGGGGCGGTACGCTGCCGAGCATGAGCAATCGGTCGAGACCACCCAAGCACGTTCGCGACCGGCAACAACACCGGAGCCACCATGACACATCCCGAAACACCTCATCTCGCGATCCTGCTTGCCAAGGTCGAGCGCATTGTGATGACACGCCCTCAGGGAAGGCGCGCGACCGCCTGAGTGATGACGGCGCTGATATGCGCCGATAGGGCCTGCGCGAGCGCGTCGATGATCGCGTTGCGCTGGCGCAGGAACACGTAAGGCGCGCCGGTGCCGACAACGACCCCTCGGTGATCGGCGCGCACGACGCCGGTGCACAGGTGCCCCGCCAGCTTCGCCCGCGTGCCGCGCCTGACGGCCCAGATCTCGACATCACCGGTTTCGATCAGCGCGAGCAGCCGCATCGTCACGCCAGCGGGCTCGGTTCGCTTGTTCAGTTGCGCCTCGATGCGTGCCGCAGCGTCCTCCAGCCGCGTGATATGGTTCGCCTTGGCGGTAACGCGTGCCCAGTCCTCCGAGCTGCGCGCGCGGCCCTTGGCGATTGCCGCGTCGGCGGCCTTGAGCATCTTGTTCATGGCTTGGCCTGTCCGTCCCTGTAGTTCTGTACTGCCGTCCCGCCCTGCGCGCGCATGAAAAGTGCGACGCCTTCGCGGAGCTTCGTGTCCTGAAACATCCTCGCGTCCTCGCAGTGCTGCAATTCGAACGGCGGCCCCATGTGGGGCGGGATGGCCCCGAGGCGGATTGTCACCGGTACCTTGGTCGTGTCCTGCCCGTGCGCCGTGGCAGCTCCGTGCAGCTTTTCGAGAATAATGGCGAACAGTTCGATGAAAAAGCTGCAACCATAGACGATACAGGCAGCCTTGCGCGCGAGGATATCGTCCTCTGTCGGGATGCGCTCGCGTGTGTCACTCGCGTCGTAGGCACCCCCGAGCTGGAGGAGCGTGTCGATGGTGTCGCCCGCCTGAAGACGGCGGTGAGCGATCCGAGCATAGTGCGCGACGCGTGGCCGGTTCTCCAGCCGGTACCCGTCTTGGTAAGTCACCTCGTCGTCGTAGATGGCGAATGACCTCAGGTCGTGCACGGTGTGATAAGCCGCGAGCATCTCGACCGCCATCTCCTCAGAGGCAAACGTGGTACGCGGGAACTCCTTTGCGAGTTCGATCATTGCTTGCCCTCCTGGACGAGGCGCTCGGCCTCTGTGCGTGCCTTGATGCGCTTCAGCGCGGTGTTGGGATGCAGCAGGTCGTCGAGGCGCTCCGCGGCTTCCCGGACGGCGCTCCGGGCGGCGGATTGCGGCACCAGTTCGTCGAGCCGCCACGTGTTGAACGCTTGGTTGCAGCTATCTCGCAAGGTCTTGGCGAATTTTAGGAAACCGGCGAGGCCGAGGCGCGCCTGCAGCGCCTGAACGCCTGCGACCGCGTGCGCGGCGGCGAGGCTGGGGTCAGGCAGCGCGCTCCGCGCGATCAACTCGACATCTGCGCGTGACAGGTCGCCCGCCTCGACGATTGCGTCCCATTGCTTGGCCTGCAACAGGTCGAGCGCATCGTCGGCGCGCGCCGCAGGCCCGACAGCGGCCAACGCCGCGACCTGCTGGCTCAGTTCGAGGTTCCGAGGATCTGCGATGACGTCACCGACCTCGACGATGACCTCGCCCTCGGTTGCGCTGATCTTGATGCTTACTTCGGCGTCTTTGTACCTCGCGGGCGCGATGCGCTCGACCGCGACGGCAGCGGCCAAAATGTGTCGTGCTTCGTGTTCACTGATTGCGCGGCTCATTTGAACACCCCCGCCGCCCACTGCGGGGCGACGCCCTCGATGATGGTTGCGCGGCGCTGGGTCGTCGGCGCGATGGCCTTGGTGACGGCCGTGAGGTTGGCGGCGGCGACCTTGCGGGCGCTGCCGAGCAGCAGGTGCGCGCCGTCCAGTTCGCGGAGGCGCTTTTCGGTCAGCTCGCGTTCGTCCTTCAGGACTTCGGCAATCGCGTACATGAACGCGCTGTCGTTTCTCTCCATGTCCTCACGGGTCAAAGTCTCTTTTCCGCGGGTCTTCGGTTGAAGCTGTCGGACGTTGCTCATGTTGTGCCTCCGGTGAATAGCGGTTCGGCCCACTGCGGGGCGCGGCCTTCGCTGATGACTGCGCGGCGCTGGGTGACGGGCTCGACGGCGCGGACGACGCTGTCGATGTTCGCTCGTGCGACGGTGCGGCCCGCGCCCAAGAGCGCGCCTTTTCCGTCGATAGCGGCGAGGCGGGCGTCGAGGCGCTCGTCGGCGAGGTCGCGTTCTTTGTATAGAGCTTTCGACAACACGTAGAGAAAGGCGTCCTGTGCGGCGGTGACGTCTTCCCGCAGGGCAGGTAACTTTCTATCGGCCCATTTCTTTGGGTCGGCCCGTCGCTTGGCCCTGATTTCCTTCATGGCCTTCTCGTAGCGCGCATCGCGCTCCGCTTCCTTCGATGCGGTCATGCCCATACCTCCGAGATGGTGGATTTCAGCTCCTGCCGCTGGCGGTCGCGACGGGCCATCTTCTGCCGCTCGCGGGATGCGGTCTTGTCGTCGAGCCAAGCCGCAGCAGCGGCTGCTTTCCCCGCGAGCGGCTGGCCCTCGCAGAGGTCGGCGAGGTCTGGCGGCAAGTCGTAGGCAGCGACGGTAGCGCGCTGCTTCACAGGCGCGCGAGACAGGCCGATGACGGAAGCTTCCTGCAGCAGGCCCGCCAGCTTCTCGGCGCGGCCCTTGGCGGTCTGGGCGTCTTTCTCCAGTTCGGCGGCGGTGTCGTTCAACTGCTCGACCGCCTCATCGAGTTCGCGGAAATCGCCGTCCGGAACGGCGGCTTTGACCGAGGCGTAAGCGGCGTGCGCCTGAAGGCAGGCGTGCAACAGCGGGCTGTTCCCGCGAGGCGCTTCGCTCTTGCTCAGGATGGCGGAGGCTTCGCGGAGTTCGCGGGCGATGTTGGAGGTCTGGCGGATGACGCTGGTGACCTGCTGCTGCATCTCGTGCAGTTCGGCGAGGTGTCCGGCGATGGCGGACGGGGCGCAGGTTCGGAGGGTTTCGAGGCGGGCGCGGGCAGCGTCACGCGCCTTGTCGGCCAGCTCTGAGGTGATCCGGCGGGAGCAGCGTATCAGCGCGCCTCCGAGTTGGATTTCGGCGGGCCTCAGGACGATTGCGAACATGGCGTCTCCTTACGCTGCTGCGCGCGAGGGCCGATCCGCCGCGCCCCTAGAGCCTGCGCGGCCGGTCCCCGGCAGGCAAGAGAAAACCCGCGTCCAGGATACGAAAAGTCATTTAGTGCCAGTACGTTACTGGCAGAGTGCTAGCGCGGTACTATCAGTTCAGGAGCGCGACCATCAGCCCGCCTCCGAGGATGCCGCCGACCATACCTAGGCCGAGCGCCAGCAGCAGATCGGCGTGGCGCATGTCGATTTCGATGCGCGGCTCCTGAGGCTCGGGCAGCATGATCTGGATCAGCGAGCGCTCGACGCCGTCGCCCGCCTCGGGCTGCTCGGTGGCGGCGCGTCTGCGGCTCTCGAAATCAATGGGGTCGTCGGTCATGTCGTTCTGTGGATGGTGTAGTTCGCCCTCATGGAGCGGTCGAGGCTGCCGTTCCTGATCAGCGCCATGACCCGCTTCTCCATGAAAGTGTCGACCTTGTGCTGCCCGACGTCGCCGCCAGAAGGACGTTCCTTAGCAGCACAGTACTAGAGCAAAGTATTGCGCCCAGAACGATCAACGCCAGTTGGCAAACTGCGAACAAAACACCTAGAACAGCGTCCGTACTGCACTTTCAATTGGTAGGCGTAATGACAACTGTATTGGACTCCGATCGAGCTCTCGACGATGAAAAAGCGGATCAGTTTGGCTTCGTGGGAATGGCGAAACGTCTTGCGCCATCGGTGATCGAAGCGTCGAAGGGTGACGGACTGGTCATTGGGTTGGAGGGGCGATGGGGGTCTGGCAAGACATCTCTGCTGAATTTCCTTCGCACGGAGCTTGTTGGTTCTGAGGTAAACGGAATCCATACTATTACAATTGCGCCGTGGCTGAACGGTGATACCTCGTCAATGGTCGCCTCTTTACTCGGGCCAATGTCGGAAATTCTGGAAAGAGAGGAAAAGAAGCTCGTAGAGCGCAAAGGCAAGCACAGTCAAGAGGTGGCGGGCAAGATGTCTGAGGTCGGACAAATGCTTCGACAGTACGGCCCCAAGACTGCGCGAAGAATTGCTTCAGTCGCTAGTTTTGCGGGGTATGTGGTGCCGGGCGCTAAGGTCGCAGGCGATATCTTGAATGCTGGTGTAGACGCTGCCGAAAACTTCCTTCCAGAAGGCCCAACCCCATCGGAAATGAAGCGAAAGATATCAGAGAAGATTCAAGAGCTTGATGTTTCCTTTATTGTAATATTGGACGACCTTGATCGACTGGAGCCGAAGCAGGCGGTCGAAGTTGTCAGGTTGGTTCGCTCGGTGGCTGACTTTCCACGTGTCGCATATTTGATGTGCTATGATCGTGAGGTCTTAGCGCAGGCTTTGAAGACCGGCTTGAAAGTTGAGGATGGCGATCTCTTTCTCCAGAAGATCGTGCAATTGACATTTAAGATACCACTTCCTGAGCCGTTTGATCTCCGTAATCAGTTTTTGACCGAAGCGAAAAAGATATACAAGGAGGCGACGAATGAGGATGCTGATAGAGAACTTCTGAGCGATCTCAAGGGAGCTGTAGAGCGAGAGGGATTCAGCTTGACGACGCCAAGAGAAGTTAAACTTGCGCTTAACAGTGTTAGGTTTGTATTTCCGCAGATCAGCGATGAAGTGTATTTTCCGGATTTTTGCCGCCTTCACCTCATCAAGACCACAAATTACCCCCTATATCGGTGGCTAGAAGAGTATCTTTCCGTGAGGGCGGGCTTGATCAATGACGGTGCTGCAGTCCCCGTTGACGAGAAAACGCGTCTTGGTGAAGAGCTGAAAGACATCCTGCCATCACAAGGGATAGGGTCATCACGCTCAATATGGAGGCTTAGGCGCTTCATTCCTGGATTGCAAGACGTAGATACCCCCAGAAAATGCGTCTTTAATTCGACAAGTTCGGCCGAAATTTCAAAGATGATCGAGCTGAAGAGGCTTGGCAGCCCCCTCCATCACAGGTTTTATTTCGCGCTCACAGGGCCGAAGACAGTGATGCCAGATGAGGAATTTAGCGAACTTCTCGATCTCGCTCGTGATAACTCTCAATTGTTGGGTGAGCGTTTCAGCGCTGCAGTCGATAGGCGTCAAAACTCCGGAAGAACTTGGTTTGAGCACATTCTGGACAGGTTGGACGATGCCGTTATATCTAAGCTAGACAAAAAGCAGTTATCAGGAATCCTCGTCGCGCTTTCAAATATGATGGATGTCGCGTTGAAGGAGGATGGCGAGTATTTTGTGTTCTCTATTGGGTTAGACCGAAAGGCTGAAAAACTCGCTAAGAGTTGCCTTCGGGCGTTGGCTTCCCTTGATCGGAGACTCCAGTCCGAAGCTGTCTTGAGTATGGCTGCCGAAGGGCGGGCTCTTAACTGGTTGATTGGACGATTCTTCAGGAGTCAACTTTTCCGTCACGGTAGATTTGGAGGCGATGCCGATACGCCAGAGCAGTGGGAAATATCGGATGAACTCCTTGATGAAGTTATCGGTGTTATAAGGGGTAGATTAGAAGAGAAAAATACAATTGACCTCATTCCATATATGCCGGAAATGTCAAGTTTCCTCTTTGCCTGGATGAACTTCTCCGGTGACGCTCCAGCCATTGCATGGGTTCGAAATTTCTGTGGAACTGATGAAGGTTTTCTACATGTTCTGGAGCATCTTCGAGGATGGTCGATAAGCGACAAGATATATTACCCTCTTCATGAAGAGGAAGTCAGCCATTTCTTAGATTGGGACAAGACCTGCGACAGGCTTAAGGAAATGAGGGGCGGAGAGTTCAGCGAAAAAGTTCAAGAGTTGGAACTTGCAATTCAGCAGGGCATGAACTGATCGCAGCGAAAGGTGCAAAGTGCGTATCAGGATGATCGTCGTCTACCTCCGAGAGTGAGCCTTATGCGTGCCACCAAGGCAATGCGGATCCAGCGGTCGATGTCGCCCGGAGCCTCGTGGAGGTTGCCCGTGATCATCAGCTAAGCCTCCGCGCGCCGGTGGCTTCCCACATCGCCTGGAACGTCACGTTGTCGATGTCCTCGCACGCGGCGAGGTCGCGGAGATCGTCGAGCAGTTCGTTCCCCGCCTGCGCGAGGCGTTTGTTCTCCGCGCTGTCAGCGCCCTTGAGGCGCTCGACCTCTGCACCCTTGCGGGCGATGGCTCGGAGCGCCTGCAGGCCCCTCTGGAGCGTCTCCAGCGCCATGCGGTCGATCTCGGCCTCGGTGAGCGGTGCGGTCATCGGTTCGCCTGCTCCTGCTCGGCGAGGTACTGTGCCGCCGGAGACGCCGAGCGCACGCGGAACGGCCCGTTCCACACCTCGACCTGCAGTCCGAGGGGCGTGTCGAAGAGGCGGAACTGATAGGGCGTGCGGAGGCGTTCCAGGGCGCGTTTGGCTTCGTGGTAGGTCATGCCTCCACTCTGCCCGCTGTTGGCGAAATTATCCAGTAAAATAAAGTACTTGCACAGTGATAGCACTCTGCTAGCTGATGCGCCTGAAGGCGGGTCAGGCGGCGCGCTGGTTGCGGTGCAGGGCTGCCGTGATGAATCCGCGCGCCACCCGTTCGGGCAGCGATCGCGCGGGCACGCCGAACAGTTCGGCCCACTCGCGGGCCGTCTGTGCGTCGTCTTCCTTTAAGCATCTGGCGATGGCGGCGGCGATCATGATCAGCAGGTCGTCAATGTAGACGGGTCGCTCGCGGGCCTCGATGCAGACCGTCAGGTCGGCGAGGACATCGTCGGGCAGTCGGCGCAGCAGGCTCGGCGCGTCCCGACCCGCCGCGCGGATCATCCCGAGCAGCCCGTCCGTGGTCAGCTCGCGGATTTGGTTTTCGATGGATCGCATGTGCGGCGCTCCTTCTCGCGGCGGAGGAGTTCGAGGATCTCGGCGTCGGTCATGCCAGCAGCGCCCCGCTGCCGTTCCACTTCGAATTGTCGGGACCGAAGCCTGCGGCCGCGCGGATGGCCTTGCTCTTGCCCTTGCCGAACAGGTCGCCGCGCAGCCCGAGCGCCAGACAGTTGGCGACGTATGCGCCCTCTGCCTGCCGCGCCGCCCGTGACGCCCGGATCAGGTCGCCGATATTGTCGCCGGGTTTCACCTCAAGCGCGCGCAGGGCGACCATCGTTTCCCGCCATGTCGCCGCTTCGACGAAGCTCTGCGCTGCAGCCATGCAGGTGCCTAGGTCGGTCGGCAATAGGCCCCGTGTCAGGTCAACGGACCGCGCAAGCTGGCGGAACAGTCGCCAGACGTCATCAGGGACGATCTCATGACTGTATCCGGGCGGCAGGCTGGGCCAGTCGCGCTTGTCGTCGTCTGCGAACTGGGGTTGTAGGCGGTTGGGGCTCATCGGCAGGGTATCCCGTCTGTTGTCCCGCGATGGTACCCAAGAAACCGGCGGATACGCCAGCTAAATGTCGTCAGCATTTGACTGTAAGCCTTTGATATTGCTGGGTAATGCAAGTGCCTGGACACGCTCGGATTTTAGTTCAAGCGTTTACGAAATTTTCGAGACCCCCGTGCGGTGCGGACCCCCCAACCCCCCAAATTCTGACGAGGCCCCCCCATGGTCGGGGGTTACGGCCCACCCGTCCCGCAGGCGTGCGCAGAGGCGCAGAGGAGCGCGAGGAGACGCAAGGTCGAGGCGGGTCGAGGGGGTGGCAGGGGGTGGGGTGTAGGGGCGCTGGTGCGGCGCTGCTGGCGCAGCAGGCGGGCGGTGCTGGCAGGGCTGGCTCGTGGTTCCCGTGCCGTGCCGACAGCCTCGGCGTCGGGGCGGTGCTGACTGTAGCGTGTGACACTGGCGCGGTGCGCGCTCGTGGTTCCTGTGCCGTGCTGACGCTGGTGCTTCCCGTCCCGCCAGCACCGCCTGCATGCCAGCCCGCTGGAGGAGAACAAACCATGATTGTCGATTGTCGGTTGGAATTCACCTACTGAGCGTACAGACACTAATAGTGCAAGCACAGTACAAGTACTTTTTTCCCTACAAATAACTTCTCAATTTGAACCGACAATCGACAATCTTTAATAACACTCTGATACTCTTTCATAATTTCGTGAAAAGATTGTCGGTTGGGTAAAAGATTGTCGGCCGACAATCCGGGTATTCTGTCAAGTTCGGAAGTTCGATCTGTCAAGTTTGGAAGTTCGGAAGGGATTCCAAGCGCAGGATTGTCGGTTGGGGCAGGGATTGTCGGTAGGCGCTACCGACAATCTTTGCGGTGCTCACGGGCGGGATGTATGGGGGTGCTGACGGCCCATGCGGGCGGGACGCAGGAGCGGCTCGGGTCCGCTCCCGCGTGGGGCCTTACTCGTCGTGCAGCGGGATGACCTTGCCGTCACCCTTCATGCGCGGGCGGCTCTGCTCCAGCAGCGCGGCGTCGTTCATCTTGAGGGCTTCGTTCAGCCGCTGCTCGTCCTCTTTCGAGCGGCGACCCCGACCATTGCCGATGATCCGACCCCAGATCTTGAGGTCGGCGTGCGGGCTCATCCACATCTCGAACATGCTCCGTGTACCTCCGTCCGGCAGCTTGTCGGCGAGGAAGCCATCGCGCAGCAACGGGGAATCCCTGTGCCGCTTCTCCCGCTTTTCGTGGTCCGGCGCATGGTGGACAGCGAGCCGTCGCAGCGCGTTCTTCGTGGAGGCGTCAAGCCCGTCCAGCTTCAAGCCTCGCAGCACCAGCTCCGCAGCGGCGTAAAGCTGCGGCAGCACATAGACCGCACCCGGAAGGTACACGGGTTCGCCTTCCTTCGGCATCACGGCGCGTTGGAACAGTTCCTCGACGCTGCCGATCTGGGAAATCCCGCTGGTCATCATCCGCAGCGTCGCGTCGTTCCGGTGCGGCTCGGCGTATGCCTCCTCGGCGGTTTCCCACGTCCGCCTCATGCAAAACTCCGCTGTCGCTGCGAGGAACTCCCAGTTTCCTCCGGCCTCGCGCAGGCTCTTGCGCAGCGTGTCGGGAACTTGCGTGTTGTCGATGACCAGCACACGGCGGTCGGTCGGCGGCAGTTCGAGGGCGTGCGGGAAGTTGGTTGCCGCCATGATGGTACAGGTCGCAGGGGCCTTGACCGCGCGGGCGTTCTTGTCGGCCGCGCGGATGATCTTGTCCTCGCCGGGATCGACGATGTCGCGCATCAGGCCCTGCCGCTGCTGCCTCGCGCTCACTTGACGCTTGCTGATGCCCTCGCCTCCGTCGCTCGGGCTGATCTCGTGCACGAACCCGACCATGTTCTCGGTGCGCCAGAGATTGAACCGGCTGTCGGCGTGGTTCGGGTCGAAGACTTCAGCCCCGAGTCCGGTGACGTTGCCAGCCCCGAACAGTGCGGTGAGAAACCCGAACAGGGTTCCTCGGCCTGTGCCTTCCTCCGGCGAGCAGAACAGGACCATCGGCAGGATTGCCTTGGGGCGTTTCAGCTTCCAGCCGATCCACTTGACGACATACTCGCGGTCAGTGTCGTCGGGGATGAGCGCCTCTAGGTAAGCCTCGAACAGCGTGGCGTCGTCGTCACTGCACTCGAACTCTGGATCCTCCTCGCGGCGAACTCCGGTCATCAGCACCCAATCGGGAACGTCTACCGTGTTCAGGACGGCCCCGACGCCGGATAGGCGGGCAATCGGAACCGGCAGGTCGAACCGGTGCACGGTGCCCATGATCTCCTTGCCGCGCGACAGTTGCTCCCAGAGTTCCGGCATGGCTGTCGGCTTGTTCCTGTCGATGCCGTCACGGGGCGGGAACCTCGGAATGCTGCCGTCCTCCGTGAAGTCGAACGTACCTAGGCGCATAGTGCCGCCATCGAGCAGGCGAGCGAGCCCTACGCCCTTCAGGTGACCAGCCTTGTCGCTGGGGCGCGTGATGTCGATGGCGACCTCATTGCTGCCGGAGGCGGTCAGGTCGATGCGGAACCGCCAGAGCGCGAGTTCGAGCATCTTGAACTGCGCGAGCGCCAGAGCGTCACGATCCTCGGTATACACGTTGTCGCGGATGTACTCGGCGAACAGGTCCATCTCGACGGTTTCGTTCGGGTCGTCGCTGGTGACGAGGCCACGGCAGCGCGCCAACAGCGTGAACGTGGTCAATCCGTCCTTGGTGAGTTCGAACTTCATTTCAGGCTCCAGACCCTGCGGATACAGGGTGTTGCGTCACGGAACCCGGAAACGTAGAGTGCTTGTGCAAGGCACTTCTACGTCGCGATGGTCCCGCGACTAGATTCGAGGGTCGAGGTTCGCGCCTCGGCCCTCATTCGTTTCAGGATGTGGAAAACCCAACACCCCAGCGAACCACCATTCGGGACCGCCCTGTCTAGGGCTCATTCAAGACAGGGCGGCTGAGCCCCTATGGTGGGTGCGGTGTTGATGCCTTCAGCGTAGCGCGCGGCCGAGGCCGTCGGCAAGAGCCGATCATCTCAGAACAGGCTCGGGAACCGCGCCTCGGCGGCGGCGATGCCCTCGGCCTCGGCGACCGCGACATAGGCGCGCTGGTCGTCGCCCATCTCGCGCTCGCCTAGGAACGTCGCGAAGGTCGCTCCCGCGATGACCTTCTCGCGGAGGACGGTGACCGCGCCGCCTGCGATCCACAGACCGTGCGGCGCGGGCACGCCGAACGACAGGTCGCAATCGTCGAGCCGGAGCGACCGGACGAACGGGTCGCCGAGCAGCACCCGCAGCACCTCCGCGTCGAGTTTCCCGAGCAGGTCGTCGCGAGGGTCGCCCGCGCCGCCGCGCTCGATGAACCGCTCGACGGCGTGCCTCGTGAGGCTCAGGACGAACTCCGCCTCGCGCCGCTCCCGCGGGTACAGGACGGTCGCGTCGTAGTGCAAGGCATCGACCGCGAAGGCCCTGCCTCGGTGCTCGACCTCCGCGTCACGGCAGGCGGCCCGCCGGACGATTTCGATGCGGGGCGACTTCATGCTGCCCGCGACCAGTGCGTGTACGATCGCCTTGTCGCGGCGGAGGCGCTTCACGCGCCTCCCCATGGCGACGATGCTGTTCCCGCCCTTGCCGCGCAGGCACTCCATACTCGGCGGGTTCTGCGCCAGCGCCCGCGCCTGCTGGATCGCCCGTAGCGCCAGCCCTGCGCTCAAGTGAGCGCAGGCGGCCTGTGCCGACACCTCCGTCATGCCAGCCCCTCGGCGCGTTCCAGGATGTCCGCCTCGCGCTCGGCGAGCGCCTTCTGCAGTTCCCGGACGGACCCTCCGGCGATGTCCGAGACGTCGGCGACCCGCAGCCGCCCCTTGCGCCCCTCATCGAGTAGGAGCCACAACCAGTTGCGGTGGTAGATGACGGAGGCCCGCCCGTCGTACTTGGCCCGCAGGCGCTCGTTCAGCGGCTCAAGGGCGCGGTCAAACATGTGCTGTCGCATGTCGTCATCCTTTCGTCAGGCAAGCCGGTACCGCGCGCCCGAGGGCGGCTCAGAGGTCCGGCAATGTTGGGGTAGGGGGTCTTAGAGCAGGGCGCGCGCGGTCGCCCTGCGGCGGCGGTGGGCGGCATTCTCTATGCGCTCAGCCGTGATCATTTCGACGATGTCGTCGCTCTTGTAGAAGATCGCGCTCCCGACCTTGTAGAAGGGCGGCAGGTCGCCACGGGCGCGCTTCGTCTGCGCCGTGCCAATGTCCCAGCCGAGCAGTTCGGCGACCTCCTGCTCGGTCAGCAGTCCAGCGTCGGTCAGCATCTTCGCGACGGTCGCGCTGTGGCGCGGGCGCGGGATAGCTTGGATCAACTTCTCAAGTTGCGCTTCCACGTGGGCGGGAAGACGGATCGTGCCTTCCTTGAGTTCTTGCATCGCTGCCTCCTGTTTCCGTTCGTGGACTCAGGTTGGCAGGATCATTTTGGGCAGAGAATGCTGCTGCCCAACTTTCTCTGTTGGTCTTCAGGTAGTTTCGTATCGTGTCCACCGCTGGCGGGGTCAAACCGGCCTTGGCCCACTGGGTGTGAACCCTCCGAGCGGCGCGACTGACGTTGGTCTCGTCCGCGCAGTGCTTGCGGGCCAGCAATAGGGCGTATTCGCGGCGGACCTTCGCTGCTTTGGCGTTCGGGCCTCCCGAGCCTTCGCCGTATTTGACGGCACGGGCGTGATGCTCCTCCCGCTTGGCGTTGAGGACGCACAGGGCGGCGTTCGCTTCGATCCAATCGTCCGTCCGACCGTCCTCCTGTGGGATGCTACCCCACCAGAGTTCAACGAACGCGTGGATGTCTTCGGCGACGTCGAACGGGTCTAAGTGTGCTTCCTGCGCCTGCTCGGCATTTCGCCGCAGCGCCTCGCGGTCCTTGCGATCCATCAGGCGCGCTCCGCGAGGGCGGCATGAACGTCCGCAGCCCCAAGCTGCGTATAACGCTTCAAATGTTTCCAGTCCCTATGCCCGCTCACCACGGCGACAAGTTCAATCCCGAGACCGGCGCGGAACAGCGAGGTGACGGCGAGGTGCCGCAGGTCGTGGAAGTGCAGATCCGCAATGCCCAGCTTCGCGACGGCACGGGTGAAGGCGGCGCTGGCGCTGCGGCTTTCATAGGGAAAGATGCGCCCTTTCTCGCGGTCGCCCGCGTGCTTGACCGCCAGATCGAACGCAGCCCCGACCAGCGGAACAGTCTGGTCGTTGCGCGCCTTGCGCTTGGGGTCTTTGCGCTCGCGGATGATGACGGTTCGCGCCTCGCGGTCGAAGTCTTCGATGCGGATGCGGCAAATCTCCGACAGGCGCATGGCGCTTGCCGCGCCGAACTTGGTGATGTCGCCCATCGGAATTCCTTGACGCGGGTTGCCGTCGAAGTAGGCCACCAATGCCGCCAATTCGTCATCGGTCGGGATGCGGTCGCGCTCGGCGCTGCGGGTGTCGATGCGCGCCGCCGTCAGGTCGCCACGGGCCTCCGCTGCCAGCTTCTCATTGATGTCCAGCTTCTTGACCCTGCGGCCCCACTTCAGCACCGCTGACAGGGCGCTGAGGTCGCCTGCCAGCGTCGCGCCTGTGATACCGTCCTTGCGGCGCTTCTCGACGAACTCGGCGAGGTGCACGGCGTCGAGGTGCTTCAGCTTAACCTTGCCCAACGCGCCGCCCTTGATCCGGTTCAGCGTCGCCTTGGTCGTCCGGCCCGTCTCGACCTGTTCGAGGTATGCGCCCATCAGGTCGCCGAAGGTCAGCCCAGCGCTGGAGATGGTGCCCGCTTGTCCACCCTGACCGATGGCCCGCTCGATGTCCGCAGCCCATGCCTTCGCATCGGCCTTGCGGTCGAAGCTGCGGGCCTTGTATATACCCTGCTTCCGAACCTGTGCCCGGTACTTGCCGGAGGGCAGCTTGGAGATCGTCGCCATGGTGTGCAGTTCCTGTGCTCGCTACTGTCAAAGAATATCTAGGGTTTATACAATGTCTGTGCAATCTATGTGCAAATCACTTCAGAATTTGCCCGAAGATTGCGACACGAGACGCGGAGTTGAGATGGAAAGCCACTTGAAATCAGGGTCTTCCGATGTTTCGAAGGCCGCCCGCCTGTCCGTGGCTCCGATGATGGACTGGACCGACCGGCATTGCCGCTACCTGCATCGTGTCCTGTCGCGGCAGACGCTGCTCTATACAGAGATGGTGACCTCTCCGGCGCTGGTGCGCGGCGGCGCGCTGCATCTTCTGAAGCACGATCCTTCGGAACATCCGGTCGCGCTTCAGCTTGGCGGGTCGGACCCGGTGGAGCTGGCGCAGGCCGCGAAGCTCGGGGCCGAGGCGGGTTATGACGAGATCAACCTCAACTGTGGATGCCCCTCGGACCGGGTGCAATCGGGCACCTTCGGGGCGGTGCTGATGAAGCATCCGCAGCTGGTTGCAGACTGCGTGGCCGCCATGCGCGAGTCCGTGGATGTCGAGGTGACGGTGAAATGCCGCATCGGTGTCGACGAGCAGGAGCCGCGCGAGGTGCTGCCGGAGTTCCTCGACAAGGTCGCAGCGGCGGGGTGCGAGCGGGTGACCATCCACGCCCGCAAGGCCTGGCTGCAGGGGCTCAGCCCCAAGGAAAACCGTGACATCCCGCCGCTCGACTACGAGCTGGTGCACGAGATGAAGGCGGCCTTTCCGCAGCTGCATGTGTCGATCAACGGCGGGGTGCAGAGCCTCGACGAGGCCGAGGCGCATCTGGCGCGCGGGCTCGACGGGGTGATGATCGGGCGTTCGGCCTATCACACTCCGTGGGATGTGCTGGCCGAGGCGGATGCGCGGATCTACGGCAGCGACCGCGAGACGGTGTCACCCGATGAGGCGGTTGCCGCGATGGTGCCCTACATCGAACGCCACATCGCCGAAGGCGGCCGTCTGCACCAGGTGACCCGCCACATGCTGGGGCTCTTCGCGGGCCGTCCGGGCGCGCGGAAATGGCGGCAGGTGCTGTCGGAGAAAGCCTCGCGCGACGGGGCGGGGACCGAGGTGCTGGACGAGGCGCTGGGGCGGATGCGCGAGGCGGCCTGAGCGCGTCTCAGCCGCCGCGGTTGATCCGCCCTGCGCGCCCGCCGCGGCGCTGGCGCAGCAGCGCCTTGCGCTCGGGCAGGGCGTCTATGATGGTCCGCCGCTCTTCGGGCGTGTAGCCGGACCATCCGGCGATCTCGTCCAACGTGCGCAGGCAGCCGGTGCAGAGCCCGCTCTCGCGGTGCACCACGCAGATGTTCACGCAGGGGGTCTCAATCGGGGCGCTCATCAACCGGCCCGCAGGTGCCGCAGCCGGTCGAGCGCGCCCTGAAGGATGAAGCTCGCGGCCACGTGGTCGATCAGTTCCGCGCGCTTCTTGCGCGAAGTATCGGCCTCGAGCAGCGCGCGCTCGGCGGCAACGGTCGACAGGCGCTCGTCCCAGAAACCGATCGGCCCGTCCCAGAGGTTCGAAAGGTTGCGGGCGAAGGCGCGGGTGGATTGCGCGCGCGGCCCCTCTGAGCCGTCCATGTTGCGCGGCAATCCGAGAATGATCCCGCCGACCTCGCGATCTTTGACGATCTTCAGCAATGCCTCGGCATCGAGGGTGAATTTCTTGCGCTTGATGGTCTCGATCGGCGTCGCCACGGAGAGCAGCCGGTCCGAGAGCGCCACGCCGATGGTCTTGGTGCCGAGGTCGAGCCCGGCGATGGCGCGCATTGGCGGCAGGGCGGCGGCGAAATCGGTGATGTCTTCGTGGATCATCGGATTGGTCCTCTGGGCTGCTGCGCCGTCCCTAGCGCAGGCGCGGGCGCGAGGGAAGGGCGTGGCGCTGCGCCGCCAGCGCGGCTTGTACCGATGGTGCATCCATGGCGACGCTTCGGCCAGCTCACCCCCTGCGTATTTGGAAAGAGAAGAAGGGCCGGGCGACCGCAAGGCGCGCACCGCCCGGCGGCGCTTCAGTCGGTGGCCAGCCCGGCGCGCGCGGCCCCTTCGCGGACGGTGGCCAGCGCCTCGGGACGGGTGGCGAAGACCTGCTGCGCCTCGGTCCAGATCGCCGCGGCGCGGTCGGTCTGGCCCAGGACTCCGAGCGCGGTCAGCAACCGGGCCCATTCGTCGGGGCTGCCACCCTGGCTCGCGAGCCGTTCGGAGAGGTTGTCGACCATGCCCTGGATCATCGCCTGGCGGTCCTCTTCGGACATCTCGGAGGCGGCCTCGACATCGGCGCTGCTCGGACCCGGCAGGGCCATCTGCCCGTCGCCCGCAGGCGCGGCGCTGGCGATCTGCGGCAGGGTGTAGTCGTTCACCCCGGCGCGGCGCGCAAGCTCGGGCAGCTGGTCGGCGATGGCGGGAATCCAAGGGTCGCCGGCCGCGCTGTCACGCAGCAGGGTGTCCCAGATGCGGAAGGCGGAGTCGGGCCGGCCGGTCTGCGCCATCATCAATCCGCCGTAGTAGCGCGCGACACCATTGTGCGGGTCGCGCTGCATCACCTCGTCGAGCACCGTCTCGGCCTCGGGCGAGACGTAGCCACCGGCGGCGAGCACCAGCATGTCGGCGAGATCGGCGTAGTCTGAGGCGGTGGCCTCGGCGCCGCGCAGTTCGATCACCCGGCGCTGCGCCGCATAGGCGGCTCGGAAGTTGCCGAGCGCCGCCTCGGAGCGTGCCAGCAGCGCCTGTCCCTGCAGATCGTCCGGGCGGGTTTCCACGGCAGCGCGCAGCTTGGTGACGAGCTGGGTGTATTCCTCGGGCGCGTCCGCCGACGGTGTCTCGGGGATGGCGGCCTCGGCCTCGGCCTGGGCGGGGCGGGTGCTGCGCAGCTCCTCTGCGGCCTCGATACGGGTGCCGAGCGACAGATCGCCGTAGCCCGGCGCGCCGAGCTGCAGGTAGAGCGCGTAGCTGCCGCCGAGCAGCACCAGCAGAACCAGCGCTGCGGCGGCGCGGCGCGGTCCCTTGCCCGAGGCGGTGGTGCCGCCCTGATGCGCGCGGCTGTCGGCGGCAAGGATGCGGCGCGAAACCTCGGTCCGCAACCGCTCGGCCTCGGCCGCGCCGATGGTGCCGCGGGCACGGTCGCGGTCGATCTCGGAGAGCTGGTCGCGATAAACCTTGAGGTCCGAGGACTCGGCGCCGGCAATCTCGGCACGGCCCCGCAGCAGCGCCAAAAGCAGCGGCGCGGAGACGGCCAGCACGGCCAGCACGGTCACGATCCAGAATGTTGTCATTAAAACTCTCCCGTTCTCGCCATTGTGTATCCGGGAGGGGCGCGGGACAAAAGGGTGAAGCGGCGCGGCATTTGGCCCCCTCGCAGGGCCGTGATCCGTCGTAGGGCCGCCGCCCCGGCGGGATTTCTGCCGATCAGGCAGGATGTTGGCGGGGGGATGGTTGCAGCCCGCTTCGGCTCGTGCAGGTATCGGGTTACCCTAGGGGATCACAACAGCGGATTCGAACACCATGAAACGCTATTCGGTTTTTGCCATCGCCCGCGAGGCGGCACGCTATCACACCGGCTGGGCGCGTGCCTGGCGCAAACCCGAGCCCAAGCGGCGCTATCAGGTGGTGATCATCGGCGCGGGCGGCCACGGGCTTGCCACCGCCTATTACCTCGGCAAGAATTTCGGCATCACCGATGTGGCGATCCTCGAGAAGGGCTGGCTCGGCGGCGGCAACACCGGGCGCAACACCACGATCATCCGCTCGAACTACCTGCAGGACCCGTCTGCGGCGATCTACGAGAAGGCGCGCTCTCTCTATGAGGGCCTGAGCCAGGACCTGAACTACAACGTCATGTTCTCTCCCCGCGGCGTGCTGATGCTGGCGCAGACCGAGCACGAGCTGCGCGGCTACCAGCGCACGGTGCACGCCAACCGCCTGCAGGGCATCGAGACCGAGATGATCGGCCCGCGCGAGGTCAAGCGGCTCTGCCCGATCATGAACATCGACGGGCCGCGCTACCCGGTGCTGGGGGCGCTCTGGCAGGCGCGCGGCGGCACGGCGCGGCACGACGCCGTGGCCTGGGGCTACGCCCGGGCCTGTTCGGACATGGGCATGGACATCATCCAGACCTGCGAGGTCACCGGCATCCGTTCCGAGGGCGGCAGGGTGACCGGGGTCAGCACCACGAAGGGCGAGATCGATTGCGACAAGCTCGGTGTTGTCGTGGCCGGCCATTCGGGCGTGCTGGCCGAGAAGGCGGGCTTCCGGCTGCCGATCGAATCCGTCGCGCTGCAGGCGCTGGTGTCCGAGCCGATCAAACCCTGCATGGACGTGGTTGTCATGGCCAACACGGTGCACGGCTACATGAGCCAGTCCGACAAGGGCGAGATGGTGATCGGCGGCGGCACCGACGGTTTCGTCAACTACACCCAGCGCGGCTCCTTCCAGCACATCGAGGAGACCGTGCGGGCGCTGACCGAGACCTTCCCGATGATCTCGCGGCTCAAGATGCTGCGGCAATGGGGGGGCATTGTCGATGTGACCGGCGACCGCTCGCCGATCCTCTCGAAAACGCCGCTGGAGAACTGCTTCGTCAACTGCGGCTGGGGTACCGGCGGCTTCAAGGCGATCCCCGGTTCGGGCTGGGGCTTTGCCGAGCTGATGGCCAAGGGCCATTCGCCGCTCACCGCCGAGTTCGGCCTCGAGCGGTTCCGCGAGGGCCGCTTCATCGACGAGAGCGTCGCGGCGGGGGTGGCGCATTGACCGCGCGGCCCCCCCGATCCGGCCACTCAGTGTCGGGTGGTGCCGCGGGGCAGGGTCACCGGCAGCGGGCCGGCCAGCTCCATGAGCCCGGCGTGCGCGCCATGGCCGTCGTTGCAGGGCGGGCGCCAGCTCTGGATGAACTCCTGCGCGACCGCCTGCCGGTCCTCGGGGCGCGACAGGGCCACGGCGCCGATGGTGTCGAAGCCGAGCGCCTCGGCGCGGGCCCATGCGCCTCCGGGCAGCTTGTCGCGCTCCAGCTGCGCACCGAGCGCGCAGGTCGCGCCGACATAGAGGATCTGGGCCTGCACGGCGCGCCCTTCGGGCAGGCGCAGCAGCATGTAGACGGCCCCTTCCTCCGCAAGCTCGGTGTCGGAGGTGAACAGCTCCACCGGGTAGCGTCGTCCGCGATGGCTGGTCAGGGTCAGGGTCAGAAGTCTGCTCATGGGGCCTCCTTTTTATGCCGGGTCCTGTCGGGAGTCGTGGGACCGGGGTTTGGGCCGGGGTTTCTCGGCGGTTCGGCAAAGATAGGTCCGGAACGGGGGCATCCATTGACCTGCGTCCGGCGAGGGGTGAATTTCCCGTGTAATCGTCACCCATGCCGCGAAATGAGGCGCCTTGCGCGGGATCCTGCCCTATCCATGGGCGGAAAATGGAGCATTGTAACGCCGTCGCGGAACGCCGGGACGGCAGGACGCGTTCTCTTCCCAGTTCCGAAATGTACTGGAGGAGACTCATGTCCGATTACACCACCGACACCCGACCGCCGCGCGAGCCGCTTCGCGACCCCCAACCCGTGCGCGCCCACACGACGACAACCACGACCACCACGAAGAGCGGTGCCGGTGCCGGCATGGCCTTCATCCTCGGCATCGTCGTTGTCGTGCTTGCCGTGCTGGCCTGGGCCGTCTTTGGCGGCGGCGACACCGAGACCGCTCCGGCGGCCGATGACGTCAACGTCACGATCCAGGACGGAAGCGCCCCTGCCGCGACCGCCCCTGAAGCGACCGCCCCCGCCGACACCGCACCGGCAGAGCAGGCCGCTCCTGCCGAGACCGCTCCGGAAGCCGCTCCCGAGGCAGCCCCGGCTGATGGCGCAGCAACCGGCGAGACCACTGGCGAGACGACCGGCGGCAACTGATCCGCGCCCCGGCGCACTCCAGCCTCTTGCAAGGCCCGGCCCCGCTCTGGCGGCCGGGCCTTTTGCGTGCCGCATTGCCATGCACTCAATTTCCCCCATTCGAAACGGAGAGGTCCCATGCTGATCCTCACCTGTCCCTGCTGCGGCATCGACGCCGCAGAGATCGAGCTTGCCCCGGGTGGCGAGGCCCATCTGAAACGCTTCGGTCCGGGCAGCGGCGACGCCGAGTTCGAGAACTACCTGTTCAACCGGCACGCCGCGAAGGGCCCGGTGCTGGAGCGCTGGCGCCATGCCTATGGCTGCGGCAAGTGGTTCCTCGCGGCGCGCGACAGCGTGACCATGGAGGTCTACGGCACCTACAGCGCGCGCCTGCCCGAACCGCCCGAGGATGTGCTCGCCCGCATCCGTGCCCGCCATCCGGGCTGGGAGGTGCCCGCATGAGCCTTCTTCTCTTTGCAAATACGCCCGCGCAAGTCTCTGCCACCGGCACCGCCGGGCGCCCGAACACGAGGTCCAGCAGATGAGCACGCGACTGGCCAGCGGCGGCCGTTTTCTCGACCGCTCCAACAAGATCCGCTTCACCTTCGATGGCGTCTCGATGAGCGCCCATCCTGGCGACACGCTCGCTTCGGCGCTGCTCGCCAACGACCGGCTGCTGGTGGGGCGGAGCTTCAAGTACCACCGCCCGCGCGGCGTCGTCGCCTCGGGGGCTGAGGAGCCGAACGCGCTGGTCGGGCTTGGTACCGGCCCGCGCTTCGAGCCGAACCAGCGCGCCACCACCACCGAGCTTTTCGACGGGCTCACCGCCGAGAGCCAGAACCGCTGGCCGAGCCTCGATCGGGACCTCGGCGCGGTGAATGCGGCGCTCTCGCGCTTCCTGCCGGCGGGCTTCTACTACAAGACCTTCCTCTGGCCGCGCGCCTTCTGGAAGCATCTCTACGAGCCGTTCATCCGCCGCGCCGCGGGCCTCGGCAAGGCGCCGCATCCGGAAAGCCGGGATTCCGACACCTATGAGCATTTCCACGCGCATGTGGACGTTCTGGTGGTCGGCGGCGGAGTTGCCGGGCTGATGGCCGCCAAGGTCGCGGCGGCAAGTGGCGCCCAGGTGCTGCTGATCGAGCAGACGGCCCACTGGGGTGGCCGTGCGCCCGTGGACGGGGGCACGATCGACGGTCTGGCACCGGAGGCCTGGGTCGCGCAAACCCTGTCCGAACTCGACGCGCTGCCCAACCTGCGCCGCGTCGCGCGCTGCATGGGCGCGGCGGTGCAGGACCACGGCTACGTGCTGGGCTACGAGCGGCTGACCGACCACGCGCCGGGCAGCATCGGCCCGCGCCACCGGCTCTGGCGCATCCGCGCGAAGCAGATCATCACCGCCACCGGCGCCATCGAGCGTCCGCTGAGCTTTGCCGGCAACGATGTGCCCGGGGTGATGCTGGCCTCGGCCATGCGCGATTACGTGGTCAACTATGGCGTGACACCGGGCCAGCGCGCTGTGCTGGTCACCAACAATGACGATGCCTATCGCACGGCGCTGGTGCTGCACGAGGCGGGAGTCGAGGTGGTGCGCGTTCTCGATGCGCGCCCCATGGGGGGCGGCAAGCTCATGGAAATGGTGCGTGAAAAGGGGATCCGGGTCGACCCGGGCCGCGCCATTGCCAAGGTCAGCGGCGGAAAACGCGTCGCCACGGTGCACAGCTGTCTTGCGGATGGCGAGGGTAACGTGCTCGAGGACATTCCCTGCGACACGGTGGCCATGTCTGGGGGCTGGTCGCCGGTGGTGCACCTATGGTCGCACTGCGGCGGCAAGCTGCGCTGGGACGATGGCGCGGCTTTCTTCCGCCCCGATCCCGAACGCGCACCAACTGGCTTCGACGGGCAGCCAATGGTTATTCCGGCAGGCGCGGCGAACGGTGATATGACGTTGAGGAATGTTCTGGAAGATGCCGTAAAGTCAGGAGAAAATGCGGCTCTTAAAGTTGGGCGTGAAGTTGTCCGGATTGTGGCGCCTCTCGGTGAGGAGGCCGCGGAGGCCGCGCTCATGCCGCTGTGGATCGTGCCCACCAAGGCGACACCGGATCTGCGCATGAAGGCCTTCCTCGACTACCAGAACGACGTCAAGGTCTCGGACCTGCAACTTGCCGCCCGCGAGGGCTACGAGAGCGTCGAACATGCCAAGCGCTACACCACGCTCGGCATGGCGACAGATCAGGGTAAGCTGAGCAATATCAACGGTCTTGCCGTTCTATCTGATGCGCTGGATGAGGCCATTCCGCAGGTCGGCACCACCACCTTCCGTCCGCCTTACACGCCGGTCTCCTTCGGCGCGATTACCGGCGAGGCGCGGGGAGAGCTGTTCCAGCCGCTGCGCCGCACGCCGATGGACGCCTGGCACGACGCCAATGGCGCGCAGTGGGAGCCGGTGGGGCATTGGCGCAGGCCTTATTGCTACCGCCGTCCCGGCGAGACCACCGAGATGGCGGTGAACCGAGAGATCCTCGCCACCCGCCAGAGCCTCGGGCTGCTCGACGCCTCGACGCTGGGCAAGATCGTGGTGAAGGGGCCCGATGCGGGCAAGTTCCTCGACATGCTCTACACCAACATGATGAGCACGCTGCCGATCGGGAAATGCCGCTACGGGCTGATGTGCAGCGAGAACGGGTTCCTGATCGACGATGGCGTGGTGGTCCGGCTGGCCGCGGATACCTGGCTTTGCCACACCACCACCGGGGGCGCCGATCACATCCATGCCCACATGGAAGATTGGCTTCAATGTGAATGGTTTGACTGGCGAGTCTACACCGCCAACGTAACCGAGCAATACGCACAGGTGGCGGTGGTCGGCCCTGAGGCCCGCAAGCTGCTGGAAAAGCTCGGCGGCATGGACGTCTCGAAGGAGGCGCTGCCCTTCATGACCTTTGCCGAGGGCACGCTTGGCGGCTTCCCGGCGAGGGTCCACCGCATCTCCTTCTCGGGCGAGCTGAGTTACGAGGTGGCGGTTCCGGCGCATATGGGCCGGGCGTTCTGGGGCAAGCTGCTGGAACTCGGGGCCGAGTGGGACGTCACGCCCTATGGCACCGAGGCGCTGCACGTGATGCGCGCCGAGAAGGGCTTCATCATGATCGGCGACGAGACCGACGGCACGGTGATCCCGCAGGACCTCAATCTCGGCTGGGCGATCTCGAAGAAGAAGGAAGACTTCCTCGGCAAGCGCGCGCAGGAACGGCTGCACATGGCCGATCCCAGGCGCTGGAAGCTGGTAGGGCTGGAGACGTCCGACGGTGGCGTGCTTCCCACCGGCGCGCTCGCCGTTGCGCCGGGCAAGAACGCCAACGGCCAGCGCAACACGCAGGGGCGGGTCACCTCCTCCTATTTCTCGCCGACGCTGGGGCGCGGCATCGCCATGGCGCTGGTGCTCGACGGCCCGCAGCGCATGGGCGAGGAGCTGACCTTCACCACCGACGATTACGATCCCGCCGACGAGGCGAAAACCACGCTCACGGCGAAGATCGTGAGCCCGGTGTTCTACGATCCCGAGGGGGCCAGGAACGATGTCTGAGACCATTCAAGAACCGGTCAGCCCGCTGATGGGGGCCGTGGCCGAGGGCGCGCTGACGGTGCGAGAGCTGGGGCCGACGGGCATGATCTCGCTGCGGGGCGAGTTGTCCGACCCCGCGTTCGCCGGACCGGTGACCGCGCTGGCTGGTTGCCCGATGCCAGACACCTGGACAGTGAGCGGCACGGGCGCGCGCGCCCTGCTGTGGATGTCGCCGGACGAGCTGCTGATGCTGCTGCCCTACGGCGAGGCGCGGGAGGCCGCGCCAAGGCTTCAGGCCGAGCTCGACGGGCAGGGCCTGCATGCGCTGGTGCAGGACGTGTCGGACATGCGGGTGCGGTTGCAGCTGCAGGGCCCGCATATGCGCGAAGCGCTGGCGCGGCTGAGCCCGGCGGACGTGTCGCCGGGCGCTTTCCGGCCGGGGAGCCTGCGGCGCACGCGCATTGCCCAGGCTGCTGCGGCGATCCGGCTCGTCTCGGAAGAGGAGGCGGAGGTTTTCTGCTTCCGTTCGGTGGCCGACTATGCCTTTCGGCTGCTCGGCGGCGCGGCCAGAAATGCGCCCGATTTCGGATATTTCTGAGCTGCTTCTCATTGCACCCGGGCGCTGGCCCCCGTAGCGTCGATATCGGTAAATGCTACGGAAAGGGTGGTTCGATGAAAGGTCTTGGACTGTCCGTAGCTCTCACGCTGGCCGTCGCTCTGCCGATGGTCCCGCGGGCTGCCATGGCCGCGGACACCGCGCCAGAGGCGTTGCGGCTGGTGGTCGGCGAGTCGACCGCGGGGCAGACGCTCTCGGACCGGGCGGTGGGATACCTGTGCCAGCTGCGCGTGGCCTACAGCCAGCGGTGGGTGCCGCCGATCCTCTTCATCGCACATGACCCGGAAAGCGGCCGGGTGGTGATTTCGGATCCGCTCACGCTCTACCTGAACGGCGGGCTGCCGGTGTCGGGCAAGGTTGCGTCGGAGACCACGCGGAGGATCAGTTTTACCTGGGAATACCCGGTGGGCACGATCGCGCGGCAGGCCCGCCCGATGCTCTATCGCGCCGGGATCGACAAGGAGACCGGCAGGGTGATCGTCACCGCGATCCCGGCCGGATTAGACACGATCTTTCAGGCAGATGGCCGCTGCGAGGCGCAGCCGATTGAGGGCAACTCCGCACAGCCCTGAGTGCAATGGTACACCAGACTTCGCTTGACCTCGCGTGTGGCAGGTCTAGGAATACTGGCAAACTCACCGACAGGCGAAAGGAAACGCATATGTCCTTTGAACTTCCCGATCTTCCCTATGCTCACGATGCACTCGCATCCAAGGGCATGTCCAAGGAAACGCTGGAGTATCACCACGACCTGCACCACAACGCCTATGTCACCATGCTGAACAAGCTGGTCGAGGGCACCGAGTGGGCCGGCAAGTCGCTGGAAGACATCGTCAAGGGCACCTACCAGGCCGGCGCGGTTGCCCAGAACGGCATCTTCAACAACGCCTCGCAGCACTGGAACCACACCCAGTTCTGGGAAATGATGGGCCCGGGCGAGAACGCGCTGCCGGGTGAGCTGGAGAAGGCGATCGCCGAGTCCTTCGGCTCCTTCGACAAGTTCAAGGAAGACTTCGCCGCCGCAGGCGCCGGCCAGTTCGGCTCGGGCTGGGCCTGGCTGGTGAAGGACACCGACGGTGGCCTGAAGATCACCAAGACCGAGAACGGCGTGAACCCGCTGTGCTTCGGCCAGACCGCGCTGCTCGGCTGCGACGTGTGGGAGCACTCCTACTACATCGACTTCCGCAACAAGCGCCCGGCCTACCTGGCGAACTTCCTCGACAACCTGGTGAACTGGGAAAACGTGGCCTCGCGCCTGTGATTTCCTGACCTCTGGTTGAGAGTTCCACGCCCCGTGCCGCAAGGTGCGGGGCGTTTGCCTTGGCGGCAGGTCTGCCGCGATTCCGGTGAGATAGCGGCAGGCCGCGCTTGCGCTGAACCGGCGTGCGGCGTAGCACGGGGCGCACCCTTCTTGATCGCGGAGGCCCCATGTCCGGTTTTGTCAGTTTTGTCTCCTCCGGTCCCGGCGACCCCGATCTGTTGACCGTGCGGGCGCTGAAATGCCTGCAGAGGGCTGATGCGGTGCTCTACGACGATCTCGCCTCCGGTCCGATCCTCGAGCTTTGCGGGGAAGGCACCGAGATGGTCGCCGTGGGCAAGCGCGCGGGGTGTCCCTCACCGAAGCAGGAGTTTGTCAGCGCTCTGCTGGTGCAGCATGCGCTGGCCGGGCAGCACGTGGTGCGGCTGAAGTCCGGCGATGCGGGGATCTTCGGCCGGCTGGAGGAAGAGATCGCGGCGGTGACCGAGGCGGGCGTGCCCTTCGAGGTGGTGCCGGGGGTGACCTCGGCCTCTGCTGCTGCTGCTGCTGCTGCCATGCCGTTGACCCGCCGCTTGACCGCGCGGCGGCTGCAGTTCGTCACCGGCCACGACGTGACGGGGGCGCTGCCCGAAGAGATGAACATGGCCGCGTTGGCGGACCCCGAGGCGGTGACCTGCCTCTACATGGGGCGGCGGACCTTTTCGAAGCTGGCCGAGCGGCTGATCGCCGCCGGTATGCCACCCGAGACGCCGGCCCTGATGGCCGAGAATGTCAGCAAGGAGGGGCAACGCATGGTTTCCTCGACCGTGGCCGAACTGGCCGAGGCGCTCCGCGAGGCGCCGAGCCGGGCGGTGGTGATGATCCTCTATGGCGCGCTGGCCACCCCGGTGCTCGACGCGGCAGAGCGTGAACCGACCCTCTGACGCAACGTCCCTTCGCTGCCGCGCTGGACGCGGCGCCCCGGCTGCGGTCATCTCGCGCCCGAGGAGAAAGTGGAGGATTTCATGCAGATCGACGACAGAACCGTGGCCGTGGTGTCCGGCGGCGCCTCGGGACTTGGCGCGGCGACCGCGACACGGCTGGCGGGGCTCGGAGCAAGGGTCACGTTGCTCGACAAGGACGCCGAACGCGGCCCGGGCACGGCGCAGGAGATCGGCGGGCGGTTCATCGAGACCGACGTGACCGACCCGGAGAGCGTCGCTGCGGCACTGGCTAAAGTCGCTGAGGCCGAGGGCGCGCTGCACGTGGCGGTGAGCTGCGCGGGCATTGCGCCCGGGGCCAAGACCGTCTCGCGCGGAGAGCCGCACGATGCGGCGGTCTTTGCGAAGACCATCGCGATCAACCTCACGGGCACCTTCAACGTCGCCTCGCAGGCGGCGGCGCTGATGGCGAAGAACGCGCCGCTGGACGCCGACGGCAACCGCGGGGTGATCGTCAACACCGCGTCTGTGGCGGCTTACGAGGGGCAGGTGGGGCAGGTGGCCTATGCGGCCTCGAAGGGCGGCGTGGTGGGCATGACCCTGCCCATGGCGCGGGATCTGGCCTCGCTGGGGATCCGTGTCTGCGCCATAGCGCCGGGGCTATTCCTGACGCCGATGATGCAGGGGCTGCCGCAGGAGGTGCAGGACAGTCTCGGTCAGCAGGTGCCCTTCCCGGCGCGGCTCGGCAATCCGGCGGAATACGCCGCGCTGGTGCAGCACATCGTCGAGAACCCGATGCTGAACGGCGAGGTGATCCGCCTCGACGGCGCGATCCGCATGGCGGCGCGCTGATCGGATTTGTGCAGGCGCACAGGGATATTGATCCTTTGTGCGCCTGCGCAGGGTGACGGTGCGGGCGGGCGGCACCTATATCTGGCACCAACACGACTTAGAGGTGCCCGCATGACCCGCATTCCCTTCAGCCTGCTCGACCTTTCGCCGGTGCCCGAGGGCAGCACCCCGGCGCAGGCGCTTGCCAATACGCTCGACCTGGCACGTCACGCCGAGGATTGGGGCTACCAGCGCTACTGGCTGGCCGAGCACCACAACATGCGCGGCATCGCCTCGGCGGCGACCTCGCTGGTCATCGGCCAGGTGGCAGCGGCCACGAAGACCATCCGCGTCGGCGCCGGTGGCATCATGCTGCCCAACCACGCGCCGCTGGTGATCGCCGAGCAGTTTGGCACGCTGGAGACGCTGTTCCCGGGGCGCATCGACCTCGGTCTCGGACGCGCGCCGGGCTCCGATCAGGTGACCGCCATGGCGCTGCGCCGCAACCTCAATACCGCCGCCGACCGCTTCCCCGAGGATGTGATCGAGCTGCTCGGCTATTTCCAGGAGGCCGACGAAAACCAGTCGGTGATCGCCGTGCCGGGCGAGGGCACCCATGTTCCGGTCTGGATGCTGGGCTCCTCGCTCTACGGTGCGCAGCTCGCGGCGCACCTGGGGCTGCCCTATGCCTTCGCTTCGCATTTCGCCCCTGACGCGCTGGAGCAGGCGATCGACGTCTACCGCACGCGCTTCCAGCCGGGCATCACCCGCGCGCCGCGTTTCATGCTGGCGGCGAACGTCTGGGCGGCGGACAGCACCGAAGAGGCAATCCGCCTGAAATCCTCGCAGCAGCAGGCCTTCATCAACCTGCGCACCGGGCGTCCGGGCCGGCTGCCGCGTCCGGTGGTCGACATTTCGGCGCAGACCGATCCACGTTTCCTGGCCTCGGCCAACTCGGCGCTGCGCATCTCTGCGGCGGGGGATCGCGACAAGGTGGGCGAAGAGCTTGAGGCGCTGATCGCGCGCTACCAGCCGGACGAGTTGATCCTGACGGGGATGATCCACGACCACGCGGCACGGCTGCGCAGCTTCGAGATCGCCGCCGAGGTGCTCGGACAGGAAAAAGGCGCAGCGACCGAACGCTGCGCCTGATCTGAGGCCCTTGCTGTGCGCCTGGCCTAGGGCTTGGCGCGCAGCGACTGGATCTGTGTCTGCAGCCGCGCCAGCACCGCCGACAGGAGCATGCTCTCGCGGGTGCTCTGCTCTTCGCGCGGGTAGACCATCTGGCCATCCGCCAGCGCCGTCGCGGTCCGGATGAGACGCTGGAACGGGCGGGTGAGGTAGCGGAAGAGCAGCACGGTGGCGACCAGCACGCTGACGCCGATGGCGACGAGGATCATGTTGATGGTCTTCACGAACTGCGGAAAGGCGGCGCCAAACGTGTCCGCGCGGACATCGACGATCAGTGTCCAGCCGAAGCCCGGCATGGAGTTGAGGGTGAAGTTGGGCAGCACGGCGTAGAGGTGGCCGGCATCGCTGCGGTGCAACCGGGTACGGTCGGCGTCGGGGCGACCGGCGAGGATCATCCCCTCGACCCGCGCGGGCAGGTCGGTGCCTGCCTCGGGGCGTGTGTCGACAAGCGTCTGCCCCTTGCGGTCACGGATCATCGCGCTGAGGTCCAACTCGTGCGCCGCCTCGGCCATGTACTCGGCGACCCAGGAGATGCGCACGCTGTAGACCGCAACGGCCTGGGTGTTGCCGAAGCTGTCCTTCACCGGCATCGACAGGTTGATCAGGCTGAGTTCCTCGTCCGTGCCCTCGTTCTTGGTATAGGCGGTGCCGACGGTCTCGCCGCTGAAGCCGGCGCGGAACCAGTTCCGGTGCGAGACGTCCTGGCCGATGCGTTCGTTGCGCGAGCCCGCGATGATCACCCCGTCGGGCGAGGCGAAGCCGGCCCAGGCAATCTGGCCACCGGCGCGCACCACGGCATTGGCGAAGTCCTGCATCTCGGCGGGCTCGGCGTAGGCGGTGCGGGCGGCGACGGCGCGCAGCGAGTCCCATTCCCGGCTGATCGCCTTGTTGAAGGTCTGCGCCAGTGCCTGTGCGCCGCGCAGGCCGAGCTCGCGCTGCAGGCTCACCTGGTATTCCTGCGCCTGCCAGCGAACACCGAAGATCGCGGCGGCGGTGGCGGCGACAAGGACAAAGCCAAGAACGCCGAGAAAGGAGGTGTTCATCCTCGGGTGACGATCAAGACGATCCGGCATTGGTGACCCTTTCCACTTTCAACTTCTACCCCAAGTCGCGAAGCGTCGGCGGGTCCGGAGGCGGGTCGCCAGGCACGCGATCTTGGTTAATGAATTGTTAGGAGTGAGGCGGGGAAAAACTGTGATTGAACTGTGGCGGAATTGGGTCAAATGCGCCTTTGAGGTAAATGATTGTTGAGCGAATGTGTTGTAATGTCGGCAAGGCGACACTTCGATGGCGCAACTGTCGTCAGGGCGACAACAAGAGCGGCAGAAGGTGCCGAATTGGCGGGAGCCGGGCAGGGTGCAGGTAAGCACCGCTCGGCCGGCATGAGATGGGGGAGTGTCGGCGGGAGTTGGTAGGCCCGGCAACTACCTGATCCATATTTTCAACCTCGGACAAACTCGCATGAAACCCTTGTAAAATAGGACTATAAGCTCCTATATCGGTTTCGACCGAGAGCGACGTTGGACACAGTTCCGGTCAAAAGTTGGACACGGATTGGACACGGTTGGACATGCTCACGGCGCAACAGATCAAGGCACTGAAGCCCAAGAAATCGGAGTTCAGGATCGCGGATGGCAGCGGCTTGTATCTCGTCATCAAACCGAGCGGGCGGAAGCTCTGGCGGCTGCGCTTCCGGCGTGATGGCAAGGACGCGCAGCTCGTTCTGGGCGACTATCCGGCGATGTCCCCCGTACAGGCCCGGAGAGCCGCTGCAGAGCTGCAGGAGGGCAAGGCGCGGGGTATCGACCCGGCGGCAGCCTTCCACGCCGACAGGCCCACCAGCGGGGACGAGGAGAGCTTCCGGGCGATCACCGAGAAGTTCATCGCCGCGAAGATGGAAGGCCGGAAGGTGGAGGCCCACGTCGAGCGTTTCCGGAACCGCATGGAAAAGGATGTCCTGCCGATCCTTGGCTCGACCCACCCGCGCGACATCACCCCGAGGGACATCCTCCGGGCGCTGGCGCCTATCGAGCGCCGTGGGGCGATTGATACCTCGCACCGGGTCCGGGGGATGATCAGCCAAGTCCTGCGCTACGCACTGGCGCTCCAGCTCTGCGACCGTGACGTCTCCGCAGACGTTATCGCCGCACTGCCCGAGGCGCCGAAGACAGCGCACCGCCCGGCGGTCACGACCCCGGACGATCTGGGTGAGCTGCTGCGCGATATCGAGGACGAGGGACCGAGCGCGGGCCGGGAGATCATTCGGCTCTGCTTGTTGACCCTCCAGCGCCCCGGCGAGGTCCGAGCGATGAAGTGGGCCGACGTGGACCTCGACGCCGGGCTCTGGCGGGTGCCGATCACGAAAGTCAGCGCCGAGCTGATCACCCCGCTGCCCAAGCAGGCCGTGGCGATCCTGCGGACGCTGGACCCCGGCCACCGGCAGAACGTCTACGTCTTCGCCTCGACCGGAAAGAGCGGTTACGTCTCCGACGTGCTGCCCTCGAAGGTGCTGGCCAAGGCTGGCTGGAAGGGGCGCCATAGCGCCCACGGCTCGCGCGCCACGGGCCGGACGATGCTTGCCGAGGTCTTGGGATACCCGGAGAGGGTGATCGAAGCGCAGCTCAGCCACGGCAGTCCGGAGAGCCTTGGCCGGGCCTACGACCGCAGCGCATTTCTGCCGCAGCGCCGGGAGATGCTGAGCGCATGGGCCGATTATCTCGACCGGCTGCGCGAAAGTGACGCAACGTCACGTCAGGTCGCATAGTACCGACGGAATGTATCTCAAGCGGCTGGAACATCGGACGATTCCAGCCGTCCTAGGATCGGGGGATCACAGTTGTGCTCTAGGGGCAGTAGCTCCTATTTATTTAGTTATTTCAATTAGTTGGATTGAGGAATCATCCGAGCTTATCCATGTTCTGTCCTACACAACGAAAGGACGGAAGATGGAAAAGCGGATCACCACGATTGACGAACTTCCCGAACAGGGTTGGGTCAGGCTTGGACTTGTTTGCCGGACCAAGGATGGTTCGGAAGGTCTCCTGCCGTGCAAGACGGATACTTACCTGCGCTATGCGAAATCTGGCCGGGCGCCGAAGACGCGGAAGTTCTTCGGGCGCCACGAGGTCAACGCGCAGCAGGTCCGGGCATACCTGCTCGGCGAGGATTGGAAGGCGCTGGCATGACCGGCAATGTAACGAGCCTGCATGGCATCAATGGCGCGTTCGACCTCAAGGGTTTCGATAAGCTCAAGGGTCCGGCCAAGGTCGAAATCGACAATCCGTTCAACCCGATGACGTTGATGGAGGGGCACGAGGAGATCAACCTTTCCATCGTCGGACTGCTCGGCAGCTATGAGCGGCAATACGAGAGAGTACAGGCGGCGCTTGCACGTTGCGTTGATCCCAAGTCTCGGGATGCCCTCGACCGTTACGCCCAAGTCTTAGGGGACCGGATCAACGCCATGGGCGACGATCTAGGTCTTTTCCTTTCTGATGCTGATCTGATCGAGGTGCTGGCATGACCGAGCGCGAGGAAGCCAAATTGGCCGCAGAGGCTGCACAGGCTTATGCGGACGCGGTCCATAGTCTCGCCCGTAGCCGCTGGCTGCCGGTACAGGTGATCGGCGCCTGTGTCGGCGCTGGCGCCGCTCTGGTGGCCGCGATCATCGGCATCATGAAACTGACCGGCGTCTAGCCGGGCAGTATCGGCGCCAGCCACGCCGACCTAGCCCACTTCCACACCGCCCCTCAGCCGACCCGTGCGCGCCGCAGCACGGGACCGGCTTCCCCGTGCGCGGCACCAACCGCGAGGACTGATCCATGATTACCAACAAAGAACGCAAGATCGCATACGACCATTTGGGCCGCTCGTTCGACGTGGCGCCGAGAGACAAGGCCGAGCTTTGGGCATCTTTGCTCAAGGCGGCGCGTATCCTGCGCCATCGCCACCCGGCATACGGATATCTGCATGTCGTCTGGGAAAGCACGCTGCTTCCCGAGACTGCCGATCTCGACGACCTTCAACGGCTCAAGGTCATGAGCGGCTTCACGTCGTTGACGCTCCATCAGCTCCAAGCCGTCGGCAAGGCCTGCTTCTACGTCCTGCGCGACGAATTGGACGCGCGGAAGATCACGGGGAGCTGACCATGAACGCCACCGAGGCTTGGGAGATCATCCAGCATTTCAAGGAAAAGGAGGCGGAGACGTCCGAGCTGCGGGACCGTGCCTATCCCTATGAGCAGGCAGCCACACGCGCTGAAGAGGCCGACGACCGCAAGGCGGCACGGGCGCTCACGCTCATGGCGAATGCGCTTCACGGTCTGGCGAACGCCATCGACGCGCTGAGCGAAGCGCAGGCCGAGCTGATCGAGATGGAAGACGAGGATCGCGAGAGCATCCACATGGCGCTGATCACCTACGGAGGCGAGGACTGACATGGAGATGTCAGCTCAGACTGCCCGTGCCACTCTCGCCCGAGGGCTCGCGCTCCGGGCGATCAACGAGGCCTCCGTGGTGCGCCGGATCGTCCCGGCCTACACCCACCGCACCGGCGCCTCGCTCAAGGCTCTGAGCCGCATCGTGGGGCGTCTGCGGCGCTCCGACGGTGTGGTGCAGGCCAAGGTGATCGGCACCCGCAAGGCGCCCTACGTCATGTGCCTCTGGCGGCAGGCGGACCGGACGAACGTGGTCACCATCTCTGACACCGGACGCGAGTATGTGGTCGATACGCTGTTCTACTTCCTGTCCTGCCGTGACCAGTTCGGAGAGTGCACCCGCGAGGACGGCGTGTTCTTCCAGCGCCACGCCGTTCAGCGCTGGATCGAGCGGGGTGGTGCCGGTGATCCCCGCATCAACCTGCTCGGCAAGCTGGACGAGGAAGCCTACAGGTTGCTTGCAGATCGCGAAGTCCTCGATGCTCACGCCAACGCTCGGGGGTGTCCGGACCCGGACAGGCACACCTTCGGTATTCCGCACCCGGAAGGCCTCTGGATCGTCTCGACCTCAGGAGCGCCGCGCCGGGGCGACAGTGGCACGATCCCGGCGCTGACTGCCCGCACCTTCCTTGGCTGGCAGGAGCTTGACGACGATCAGACGGCCTATCGCCAGCTCGCTCTCGATCAGGGCATCTGCGCCGCAGAGGCGCGCTGGCCCCTGATGTTCGACGCCCATCTTGGAGAAGACTGACATGAACGGCTGCGAGGTAGACATGGTACTCCACGTAGTTGGTCTACCCCGCATCCGTTCTTCAACAGTACGGATGCGGGGTAGAATGCAATGCACGTAGTCGAACCTGATGACGTGGTCCTGAGGATGCACTGGGGGGAGTTGCTTCTACTGGCTGCACCGATAGTGAGCAGGTCAGGGATCACCTTGCTGACCGATAGCGACTACGGCACCGGCTACATCGCGACCGACATCAGCCTCTGGACCCCTATCGTCGAGAAGCTGGGCCTTGAGCAGCTACAGTCCCAATTGCTCTGCCTGTTCCGCACCGGCACCTGCAGGTGGTGCAGCACCGACATGGCCCTGAGGGTTACATCCGGCAGCAAGTTCTGCTCGACGAGGTGCCGGGAGGCGCGCCGACGGTACTCGAAGGCAGAGTGGGCCTACGGCAAGCGCAAGAGCCGTGCCAAGCCACGATCCTGCAAACCCTGCATCCAGTGTGGCCTCATTTTCTGCCCCATCAGGTCAGATGCCAAGTTCTGCAGTCCGCGCTGCAGGGCTGCTGCCCATCGTATTTCAAGGAGACCGACATGACCGCCGAGAGGAAAGCGATATGAGCCACTACAAGGACATCCTCATGAGAGAGATCACCGCGCTCTCCGTGGCCGACATCTGGGAGGAGGCGAAGCGCGAGTGGCGCCTCCTATACATCATACGCGAGGAGAACGGCACCTGCCTCTGCACCTACCATCCGATCACTGACCAGTGCGTCATCGAGAACCGCCTGAACGGCAGGATGACTGTCGTCGGAAATGTCTGTGTCAACGAGTTCTTGGGGATCGACACGAGCACGCTTCTGGCCGGTTACAAGCGCATCGAGTTCGACAGCACGAGCGCGCCGAACGAGGCGTTGATCCACTACGCCTTCCGGCACGGCTGGATCGGCACCCGTGAGCGGGACTTCCTGCTCGATACCTGCCGCAAGCGAAAGCTCAGCGGCAAGCAGATGGACTGGCGTATCGCGCTGAACGACAGGATCGTCAGGAACACCAGAAACATCATCTAGGACGCCGCTGCCGGTTTCGCTCCGTGAAGCGCCCGGCCAAGTACCGCTACAAACACCGGGCGCCGCCATGGGTGAGGCTTGGGGAAGTTCACCGCTGGCACACAAACGATAGCTCATTGCGCGATCACAAGTCGAGACTGTAGGGTGGTTGGGCCGCTGCCACGACGGCGCCCGGTTTAGCCACCGGGCAGGACTGAACGAGAAGAGCCGCCCCTAAGGACGGCTCTACCCAAGTAATCTCGTGCTCGTGGCAGCGATGCACGAAAGACGTGTGTCAGCACGTCTTTCTTAGCATCGTAGCGGCGGGCACGGCAACAGAAAGCCGTGGCGATGGATAGACAACTCGACAATATGACCAGACAGCAACGGCGCGCTCAGGCGCGGCGTCAGGCAAAACGACACCGGCTCGACCCGTGGGACGACCTCTGCTCGCGTATGATCTACGCCGTTGATGGTGACGATTACGATTCCATCCCCAAGCGCTTGGTCCGAGCTGCGGTGGAGGGGCTTTCTTTCCTGAAGTCGGAATTTGACGGCGATATCAAGCGCCTGAAGAGAGTCGTCGTGTCAGGCGAGTTCCTTGTCAAGACGGCGGAAGAAACTCTCCATCTGACGCAGGAAGATATGGACCTCACATTCAGGAAGTCCTGTCACGCAGGTTGCGCGTTCTGCTGCATCATCAGGGTAGGGAAGATCATTCTCACCTTCTTTGAAGCTCGAAGGATGTACCACGACCTTGTGGCGCTGCGCGGCGCGCGTAACGGCGCGGACTGGCACCCTCAAGCCTGCCCGGCTCTTGATCCTGAGACCTTGACGTGTCGCGTTTATGCGAACCGCCCCACGATCTGCCGAGGCTATTTCTCCACGAACCGTGACCTCTGCGAGGAGAACTCGATACGTGGAGTCGACCCGGCGCAATCGTCCATCCGAATAACGGCCTTCGCGAAGCTGCCTTGGTTCCTGCCTGTCCTCGCCGAGGCCATTGGCGAGGAGTATGCCCGCTTCGATCTGACCACCTTCTCGAACTTGGTACTCAGTGGCGCCGACTTCATCGAAGCGCTCACCATCTCCCGCGTCTACAGGCAGGGCGACGACGAATGGAAGACTCTGGCCGAACTCTGATCACCAACTCCAGAACCGAAGGATATGCAGAAATGAAACCAAGAGTATTCCACGCGTCCCAAGTCATGGTTGGCGGCGAAGCATCGGCTGACGAGCGCCTGATCGTGATGGGCTATGCGGCGCATGGCCGCGACCTCTTCGTCTTCACTGACGGGTGGGTCACCATAGTAACCTCTGATGGGTACTACACGAGCGCGCGTATCGTGAGCATGGAAGAGGCTATCGCGCACGCACTCGCACTTCAGGCGGAAGAGGACTGAAAGGCAAAGGGCGGGCTCTGCTCAGCCCGCCCTTTCTTCATTTCGAGGACGCCCCAGTCGCCCCTACAACACTTTGATGGTAGGCCGAGACGTCCTCTTTCTCAAGAGAGGAGACACTGATGTCGCTAGATACCAGCAATCGCTTCACCCCGGCGCCCACGGATTTCGACGCCGCCGTGTTGCGGAAGGTGCTGACCAGCATCGCGAACTGCAGGGCGTTCCTCTGCTGGCGCGCCGTCCAGCGAGGCGGCAGGCTCGACAAGATGCCCTGCAGCCCCGTCGATGGGTCTATCCCCACCACGGGCAATTCGGCCTCTCAACAGGGCAGGCTGACGCTGGAGGAGGCCATAGAGGCTGCCCAGCGCCTTGGGGTGGGGATCGGTATCGTGCCCGGTCGTGCTGGCGTCGTGGCGATGGACCTCGACGAGGCGCTGTCACTCAGGGGCGTGATGCGGGAAAGTCTCAGCCTGATCGTCGGCGCCCCGGACTGCTACCTCGAACGATCCCCGTCCGGCATCGGCATCCGGGGGCTGCTGCTCGGGACCATCCCGCAGGACATTGGTTCCGGCAACGAGGTCGGATCGGTCGGCTTCTACTACTCGCAGACGAAGTTCGTGACGCTCACGGGGCACCACTACGGCGGGCCGCTGGACATTGTAGAGGCGCAGGGGATCATCGACCGTGGCGCCGAGCGGATGCGGGAGCACGCGGCCTCCAGCGGTGTTGCAGGTCACCTGCTGGGCTACGGAGGTGCCAAAGACGTCGAGATCGCCAAGGAGCACATCCTCTCAGGACTGGCATTGCACGAACCTGCCATGTTTTTGTCGGCCCACTGGGCACGCACTACCAACATGCTTCCCGATGAGATCGAGCAGGAGCTGATGGTGCTGCTGCACAACTCGCAGGCCGAGGAGTCCAGGGTGACAGACCGGATGAAGCAGGTGCCGCGCTGGACCGCGAACGCGGTCAAAAAATTCGGTAACGATTACCAGAAGCAGGACAACAGCCTCGATCAGGACGAGGCGATACACCAGATCAGGCAGGCTGTTCTGCGGATGAAGGCGAAGGCCAAAGAGGCCCAAGCCAAACGCGAGGAGGCCAACGAGGAGGTCATCAAGTCCTTGGAACGGGACCGCGTTGCCGCCTTGAGGATGTTGGAACTGCCCGACACCGACGAAGTCCCGGCGATGACAGATTACACATGGGCAATCGAGGAGGCGCCGAGTCCGTTTACCCGAAAGCTCGCCGAGTTCGCACTGTCGGGGATGAAGCGTGTGACGCCGGGGGGCGCGCTCATGACGGCTCTGTCGGCGTTGTCCATCGCGGCGCGTAACCAGTATGTGGTCATGTCGGGTAACCGTCCGACGCCGCTCAATATGGCGATTGTCGTGGTGGCGGTCAGCGGCGCGGGGAAGTCGCACCTTCTGGGGCTGGCAAAGACCGCCGGGGTGATCTCCGAGACGCCGGGGAGCGGCACATTGGAGTCCCCTCAGGGTATTCATCAGGATTTGCTGAACTCGCTCAGTCCGCAGGTACGCCCCGGACGTCCGTTCTCGATGGATAACCCGGCTCCGGCGCTTCTGCTCGATCTCGATGAATATGGCCTCCTTCTGCAGAACGTGTGCAGCGATAGACCAGACCGAAGGATCAAGGACAGCCTGTCCTATGTCATGCAGGTCTGGCCGGAAGCCTGCGGCAGCTACAGGTTCGGCGGGCGGTCGGACTCCAAGAAGAGCAAGCCGCCGGTTCACTGCCCCTATCTCAATGTGCTGGGTATGACGACGCCGGAGGAACTGGCGCTGACACCAACCATGGTTACCAACGGTTTCGTTACGCGGCACCTGTTCATGTTCGAGGACGACAAGGACCGCTTGCCGTTCCAGCCCGCCGGGCATGACTACGTCGGAAGCCCCGGCATCGAGCTTGCGGAAGGGCTGGATAAAATCGCGACCTCAGGCTGCACACGGGCGCAGCACCGCATGACTAATCTGGGAATGTCGAGCGGAGAGGTGCAAAGCCAGTTCACCGAGATCGGCGTCATCGGTCTTGCCCGGTCAGCCCGGCGGATCGAGTTTCCCCACGAGCTGCGGGTAATGGTGGAAGCCAAAGAGCAGGAACTGTCGCGGGACGAGAACCTGCAAGACCTCGCCGCACGCTACGCGCTGCAGGTAACGAAGATCGCCGGACTGCTCGCGCTCGCGTCGATCACGGAACAACCTCTGGGCGCCCCGCTGCAGATCACCGAGGCTCACGTCACCTATGCGATGCGGCTGGTGGACTCCCTCATGCGGGACTTCGTCGCCCGGCGCGCCCACATTACCCGAGGTGCCACGAGCGCCGCCGCAAGGTCTGAGCTGGCGGCGCGGGAGGCTGTCGCGGAGATCATCCTGAAGCTCGCGCATGACCCGAGTGCCACCAGTGATCAGCGCATCCGACCTCTCGCGGAGCGAGGGTTCATCGCCCCGTGGGTATTGGGGCGGCTGTTACGCAGGCGGTGCGCTGGGCGCGAAATTCGGGCCGCTTTGGACTACTGGATGGCCCAAGGAGTGCTCATGCCCGCCCCGGATGGCGTCTTTGGGCACGGTGACGCCGTGCTCGCGATGATACCGGACGAGGCGTATGAGCAGGTTTACCGCCACTTTTCGGAAATTTCCCAATAGTGGGTAACGGTCTGAGAGCCGGGTAGGTAGGTAAGTAGGTATAGTATGTATATGATATATATACGTTATTTATTACTACCTTCCCTCTCTTACCTCTGGGGTTTCCTACCCGTTACCACGATTACCCACATTACCCACCGAAATCGTACCGTTAGCGCTAAACACACATACATATATAGGGGGATACGGGAAATCTTGCGTAATGAGGGTAAGGAGGCCCGTCAGACCCCCAAAATCGAGGAAATCGGACGGCGTAACGACAGGAGGAAGGCATGAAAGACACCCGGCATCCGGACGATTACCACCGACCGAGCACGGCACACCTCAGACCGTGAGCGACGGCGATCAAAAGGAGAGAACGATGGAAGATCACTACAGCACCACCGCCGAAGAGATGGAGCCTGACATCGCCGACGTTCGGGATGGGCGCTACGTCGGCTACCCTGACGCTCCGGCATCCCTGCAGGACTACCGTCCGCGCGGGTCCGGGTTTTCCTTCGGACCCGACACCCGAACCTTTGACTGCACCATCGGCAGGTTCACGTCCTTCTCGATGCTGCAGCTCTACGACGGGCATCTGTCGCTGGAAGTGTCGGTGCCCGAGTACGGGAAGGTCATCCTGCTGAACGACGTGCCACGCCCCATCCGACGTCCGGATGATGACTCCAGCTTCTATGCCCCTCTCTGCGGACACGAGGCCAACACCTACGTCTCGCTGCTGAAGCACGCCACCGGCCCGGCAGCCATGGCTATCGGCACCGGCCTCACTGACCACCACGTGCTCTACATCGGCTACGGCAGGCCGGACATTCATCCTGATGATCTACGGCTTCTGCGCCCTCTGCTGGCGCTGACCGACTACCAGCTCGGCAAGCGCGGCTTGCGTATCCGCTGGCACGGTATGGCAGAGGACGGCTACTACATCGACTTCGGCAAGTGCTGACCAACCAGCTCCGGAGCGGGGGACTCCCGGTATCCCCCGGCGCAGCGGGGGCGTACCGGGCAGCCCGACGCCATCCCCCCGGCGTCCACCTCGCTGCCCGATCCATCGGCGCCCCGCTCGGGTTCCCTGTCCCCTGCATCAGCAACAGGGGAACGGGGAGCCACACGGCCAGACAGCCCCATATCAGCCGCGCTCATAAGCCCCTCCTGTCCGGGCCACCCCACCACCACCCCATGGACGAGCGATGCGATCTCGCCCCGCTCCGTGGCTCTGCCAGCGCCGAGGCTGCGGGCGGTCCGTCGTTCGCGCATGGCGGGGGGTGGGGATTCCGGGCAGTTGGGGTATCTCGGTACCGCATCTGGGGGCTCGGCGCAGACCTAATACCGGCCAAAACGGTCAGCACTTCTGACCAATTTCCGCACTTCCGGAAGTCCAAACGACCTGCGATCTTGCCCGGAACTTGCCGTTTGTCCTAAGATGACCTCGCCCCGATCCCCTATCTGGAGAGATCAATGCCACGCACCCCACGCAAACCGCCTGCATCCGCCACCCGAACGAAGGGGGAGTCCCCGTCGCTGGCCAAGACACCGGCCCTGCGGGGTGACCGTCCGAGCTGGCCGACCAGTTCGGCCTGTTCGCAGCTCCGGCCAGAGTTCAAACGACTTCGCGACGATCTGCTCACTGCGGCGCACGTCTCACGGGGAACCATCGTCGCCGACATCGGCCTAGCGGATGCCGCCGCCATGGCTGCCCAGACGCAAAGTCAGTGGTTCGCGATCTCGCAGAAGATCATTCAGGAGGGGAACGCGAAGAACACCCCACCGGACATCAAGTCGCTCTCGACGGCATCGAGCCGGGCGGAGGCAGCCGGGCGCAACTACCGCAGTGCCATCGAGGCCTTGGGGCTGAAGGGTGCGGAGTTCGGCGCCGTCCGGGCTCAGAAGGTCAACGCGGTCGCGGGAGTCATCTCTGGCGAAGAAGAATGGGACGACGTATGACCCGCAAGCGTCCTCCTCAGAGCGTCCGGAGGCTCGATGAGGCCCAGCGAGAGGATCGGGAGCGGGAAGCCCTCAGGCGCGTCCAGCAGGAGATCAAGAGGCGCGAGGATGCATCCGAAGGCGACCACTGACACCTTGATCGAAATCATCCTCACCACCCCGGAAGAACTTGTTTTCTGGAACGATCAGCTTTTGGACGACGTGGCCGTAGTTCTTCAGGCCCGCTGCGCCGAACGTGATGATCCCCACATCACCCGTCCCGCCGCGATCCTGAATCTCCTCCGCAGCGCCGCGCTCGCGCATATGAGGAAGGACGGACCCCGGCCACCCGACGTACCCAACGCCCGTGCGTGGCTCAGCGAGTTCTTCCCCGACGTTCCCGACGAGGTCGAAGTCGCGGCTGCCTGTCTGAAGCTGGCCGTAACGACGTCCCCGCGAGCGCGTCGTTCTGTCTGACCCCGGACCCGGCAAGCCGAAAGGTGCCCCCGGCGGCAATCAGCACTCCAAGCCGAAGCAATCTGCTAATGGTGCGAATAGCACCATTAGCAACCACCACGACGCCAAAGACATCCGCCGCATGAGGCGCGCCATCTGTAGATCGCCGAGACTCTGTCTTCCAGAGATCGCCGCCTCTGGCCGGAAGAAGGTCCATGCTTGGCAGGGACGCGTGGAAGCCGAGTTCCTACCTGCCAGTGGTCGGCCAAGTCCGGGGCGCCCGAAGAAAGACAGGCAAGAAATGGGGGATACTATCCCCCATAAACGCGGTAGCACCGGCAGGGCGCCATACATGGCCAAGCTCAAGCGGTCCTCGCCCCCGGCATCCTCGTGTCCGGACTTTTTGCCGATATTCCGGAGCACGTTGCCAAAATTCTGGCAACGTGCGGCGTTTCAGGGCCGAAAAGCGCGGACACCGCGAGAGGGCACCCGTCATAATCTATAATGACAACAATGACTTAGTGACTCACCGGCCCTCCGGATGGTACTCTGCCCCCACGCGGCGAGACCGCGAAGGCCAGAGGAGGCGCGCAGGGTGTTTTCACGTATCATCAGCCCACCCACGATCAGGATCGGCGATGCCGAGATCAGGCTCAGTCGCCGCCTCGCCTCTCAAGTTGCTTTCCATGCCATCGGCGCCACACAGCGCCTCGCCAGTGATCTTCGCACCTGCGAGGTGGGCGTGGTGCTGGCAACCCTCGATGAGGCCCATGGCATCCTCGCATCAGTCGGCAGCGTGATCGACCAGACCGCCACCATCAGGGACGAACTCCTAGCGGTGGACCAGCTCCTGAGCCGTGGCATCCACGAGGGCGCCCCCAGCACCATGTTGACCAGCGCCGAGACCATTTTCTGTCAGTCCACCTGCCTGCGTGCCCTCGCGCCCGACATCGACCTGCCAGACCTCGATGCCTTGGGTGAGCAGGTGCGGGCACTTGCCGCCGCGCTGGCCGATGACCTCGATGTCGCTCGCGGGCGGCTCGACGGGAAGCTCGATGAGGCGGCGCGCCAGTGTACCGCCGTGGCGGCGTCCCGCTCCGACACCCGGCGCAACAGCCGCAAGGCCAAGGCCCCCATCGCGTCGATCCTCGCCTATCCGCATCCCGCCGCGCTGCGAGAGCTGGTGCAGGGCGTTCCCCAGTATCAGCAGCCGGACGCGGCCAAGGCTTATCTCGCCGATCAGCAGGCCAGCATCGACGCGGCGAAGGAACGGCGGCGCCAGACCGAGCGTGACCATCTCACACGCGAGCTGAAGGAGTCTATCTGGGCATGAGCTACGTGACGAAGAAGGAGCTGGAGGCGCAGGGCAATGTGCTCATGGGCGCGGTGACCGAAGTCTTCAAGCGGGAGCGCCGACACACCGACGAACTGCTCGACAAGGTCCAGCGCCAGATTGACGCGCAGAACGTGATCACCGGCGCCGCGAGGATGATCCTCGATGCTAATGTGAAGGCCCTTCACGAAGCCACCTCTGCCTGCATCGAGCGCAAGGCGAAATGCCTCTCTGGCACCGCGCCGGACTGGCTTGGGGAGATGCGTCTATGACCCGGACCCTTTACAGCCACGAGTGCGGCCACGGTATCGCCGGTTCTCTCGCGCTCGCCATGCTGGAGCCCTCGCGCTACCCCGATGCGCTGATCACGATCCACGTCAGCGAGGGCGAGGGATCGAGCATGATCGAGATCGGCCAGCCGGAGGAGAACCGCGACGATCTGCGGCTCTCGCAGAAGGTGGCGAGTCTGTCGGCCATTGGCCCCGTCGCCCAGCACCCCGAGGCGCTGCAGCTCCTGCACAAGGGCGACTGGCCTGCGCTGATCGAGGCTGGTGATCTTTCGGAGCAGGACGTCGCCCTCCTTCGCTCCTCTAACATGCCAGACATCTCGATCAGGTCCGCGAGGATCATTGCCGGGGTACAGGCGGTACGTAAACGTCTCGGCGCCGGTGGCTGGCAGCGCCTCACAAAGGCCTGCAGGGACTGGGACGTCACCCACCTAGGACCGATGAAGCTGGAGACCTTCGCCCCCATACGGGCGATGCAGCAGGCCCTCTCCGAGGGCGACAGGATCGTCACCAAGCTCGTCGAGGGGCCGAGTGCCATCGACCGGATCAAGCAGAAGACAGAGCACGAACGGAGGGTACGCGGATGACCAGAGAAGCAGCGCTCCTAGAGAGCATCTTGATCGGTTTCGACCAGCTCGGCGCGTTGTGGCGTGCCGTCGATAGGGTCGATCCCGGATCGAAGGAGCAATTGATCCTAGAATCTCAGGCCCATGCGACCCTACTGATGATCGTGAAACTAGGGCAGAGGATCGGCCTCGATAAGGACGGCCTGAAGGCCCTCGCAGTGGCGCGCAGGAGGCCACAGTGATCATCTCTGACCTTCAGCGCCGGATCGACGCACTCCAGCCGAGCGTGCCCTACAAGATCAAGCTGAAGCTGGCGAGAGACCGCACGCCGCTGGTGGAGCTGCTGGACGAGGATGGCTTCGTGATCGCCCGGCAGGTGGCCGAGGATTACCTAGACCGACAGGAGGCTGTCCAATGATCCGGCGCGGGGATGCCTTCATAGAGGCCTGCGAAGCTCTCAGCGATGCTTGCGGTGCGATTGTCGAGCGCGTGCCGCCGGGCAGTCGTCAGGAGGTGCGACTGCGGGAGATCGCGGAGGAGCTTAAAGGGCTGGCGGAGGAAGTTGCCTCCGAATGGGCTTCAGGCAGGAGGATGCAATGACTGGCAAGGTTGTCGGCATGATCGTCCCCCTCAATCAGCTCCCGGCCTACGAGCTGGCCGCGGCCCTCCACATGGTCGAGCGCTACCACGCCGACGCGCAGAAAGTTCTGAAGACCCTAGACCAATTCAACGCAGCCGCCCGCCTAGCGGCTGCCCCCATCATAGGAGCGAACCAATGAGCACCCCGAGCTTTCTCTTGCCGAGCCACAGAACCGAAACCGTCCAAGGACACAAATTCCTTATCCGCGAACTGATGGCGAGCGATATGGCTCATATCAGCACCCTCGATCCGAACGAACGGGGCTATGCCATCGTGCAAGCGTCCGTCTCCATGGAGGGCGTGGATTTGGGTGATCCGAGAGAGTGGAAAGCCGCGATCTTCCAGCCGCTGCTGCGCGCCGCCCTCGTGGCAAATGGCATGTCCGCAAACGAGGAGCCGGAGGTGGGAAACGCCCCTCCGCACCCAGAGAGCAAGACGGGCTGACGGAGGTGGAGGTGTGCATCCTGCGCTTGGCCGGAGAAATCGGGATGCTCCCCCGGCAGCTCGCCCAGTCGATCACGTGGCGCGAGATGCTGGGCTTCGCCGCCTTCTGGGAGAGGCAGGCCCGTCAGGCTGACGGCCAGTCCGGCAACATCATGGCCATGGACGGAGGCGCCATGGCCACAGCTCTTACAGGAGGTCCATGATGCCGCAGATCGTGGCGACGTTCCCGGATACGAGTAAAGTCTTCCAGATCAGCGAGCAGATCAACGACGCACGCCGTTACTCGCTGGAGTATACCCGCGCGAGGGTGAACGAGGCGCAGGACCGGGGCGACCTGCCGAAGGACAGTTCCGACCTTAGCATGACCCTTCGGTCCCGTGGTCGCGAGTCCCGCCTCACTCTGGGCAATGTCCGTCTCAATCGCCTCAACATCCCCTACGAGATCATCGTCGAGGGCGAGCGAGCCGACGTGGCGGAGGTGATCAAGGCCGCGCGCTGGGCGCTGGAGCAGCTATGGCGCCGGGCACCGGAAGATACTGGCTACTACCGCGATCACGTCGCACTGATGTTGAATGGCCGCGTCGTGGACGCATCCTCGCTCTCCCCCGACAACGTCGGTCCCGATGACGAGCTATGGGTGACGATCCCCGACACCAGCTACGCCGCGATCATCGAGGCAGGCTTTGCCGAGGGGAAATACGACGAGTCGCCTTACCGGGGACGGCTCAGGAACGGCATCGTCTACCCATTGCTGCACGCGGCAAGGAGTCGCTTCAGTCGGAGCGTTGACATCAGGTTCAGCTACATCGCCTTGGGCATCCGGGCAGGAAGACGGGGTGGGACGGCACCGGTGCTGGAGTTTGCACCCCGAGGTGCCTTCGGTGCGATCAGAGACGCCCGTCCGGGGGACTGGAAGAAGCCCAGAGGTCGAGCCAAGAGGAGGTAACCATGGTCGATCAAGCCCAGAGCCGCTACCAAATTCGAGTTGAAGTCATCGGCGAGCAGGAACTGCTCGACTTCCAGAAAGCCGCCGACAAGATGGGCGCCTCCATCAGGCAGATCAACGGTCAGACCTCTACCTTCAGCAGGGCTGCGGCGAACACGAACAGCAGCCTCAGCAAGCTGGGTTACCAAGCCAGCCAGACCGGGCTTCAGATCGGTGACTTCGTCAGTCAGGTGACGGGCGGGATCGACCCGCTGCGGGCTTTCGGTCAGCAGGCAGCCCAGCTCGCCGGACTGTTCAGAAACCCATGGGTTGCGGTCGGGGTGACCGCCGCCGCCATCGGCGCCACGCTCATTCCGGCGATCCGGGACTACTTCAAGGAAACCAAGACCGCCGAAGAGATCACCGACGGGCTCGCCTCCGCCCTTTCCGATCTGGAATCCGCACTCTCCGCAGCCTCACTGTCGGCGGATGAGCTGACCGAGAAGTATGGTGACATGGCGGATGCCGCCCAGCTCCTCCTGCTGTCGCAGGTGGACCTCCAGCGCATTCGACTGCAGGACTTCATCGCCGACAACGCAGACCAGATCGACGACCTCGCGAGCGCCTACGTTCAGGCAGGGGCAGCGGGTCGCAACCTGCGACCGATCCTGCAGCGGCTGGCGAGTGACTTCAGCCTCACGGCCAGCGAAGCGCAGGCTGTCCGGACTGCGATGACAGAGTGGATCGCCGATCTGCGCAGTGGGGACATTGATCGTGCCGCGACGGCGAATACGCGGCTGCTGGAGACGTTCCATGACTTGGGCGTCCCGATGGAGGACTTGCCCCGCGATCTGCGCGAGATCATCAGTGAACTGAACAAATTCGGTCTCACTGCCCTCGCTGTCGCACCGAAGGTCGATGAAGCTACCAATGCGGTCAACCGGATGAATACGGCAGCGGCGGACTTCAGGCTGCCCGACTTTTCCAGCCCCCTGTTCGACATCGAGGACTGGCTACCCCCGCAGCCGGAGGTAGAGGTGGAAGTGCCGGTGAAGGTCAATCCGAAGCTGGTGGGTGCCGTGGGGGTCAGCGAGTTCCAGCAGCAGGTCGATAGCTTCGTCCAGAGCCTTACGGCCTACGAGACCCCGGCGGAGGCGATCCATCGCCAGATCGACCAGCTCATTGCCGACTGGCAGCGTTACGGCGACAGCGTCGAAGACGCACAACGGGCAGAGGAGCTTTACTATCGTGGTCTCGATCAACTGAACGCCAAGCTGATCGAGCTGGAAACCGAGATGCAGGAACTCGGGCCGGTGGGAGACATGATCGCCGGGGCGTTTACCGATATGTTCAGCGCCATCGCCGACGGCAGCAAGACCGCCGGGGATGCCTTCTCCGACATGCTGGATCGGCTCCTGAAGGAGATGGCCGACTTCCTGATCTCCCAAGCGGTGCAGCAATTCATGCAGGTACTCCTGCAGATGGCCACCGCCGGGGCCAGCGCTGGCTTCAGCGCCACACCGACGCTCACGCCGACCACCACGCTGTCTGACTCCCCCATTGCGACTTTCAGGTCTGCCCCGGCGGTGCCGCAGCGGCTCGGCCTAGCTCGCGTGATGCCGCAGCGCTCCATCCCCATGGCGTCCTCGATGGGGCAGGGCAGCGGCACCACCGTGAACGTCTACAACAACGCCGACGTCAGTGTCCGGGAAGAGAAGAGCGGCGACGGTAAGACGGTCGATCTCTACATCGAGGGGAAGATGAAATCATTGCTCGGCAGCGGTGCCCTCGACCGCACCATGCGCGCGAACTACGGCCTGCGCAGATCAGGCTGAACGAGATCGGGCGGGGCTCGTGACACCCCGCCCGTGCAATGGAACCCAACCGCTAAGAAAGGGTCTGACCATGACCTTACACTCGATTGATCATCCCGTCGATCACGAAGCCTTCACCCGCGAACGGCTCAAGCTCGCCGAGATGCGGGCGCAGGCCTTTGCGAGCACCGGGGACGTGCGGACCTTGCTCATGACGAAGCGCCAGATCGTGGCGATGTGGTTCCTGCCCTATCCCGACCTGATCGCCGACGCGCTCGCTCGCGCCTGATCGGGCATTTTGAAACCCGCCACCGTGGCGGATTTCGCAAAAGCTGGACACGGAAGCCCTTACCGTGTCCACCCAATGGGCTATAATTTTATTTAATATCAATATGTTATGAGGATTGTTCTGGTAGGCCCGGCAGGACTTGAACCCGCAACCAAGGCGTTATGAGCGCCCTGCTCTAACCAATTGAGCTACAGGCCCACCGTTCCGCCTGAGTAGCATCCCGGTTGGGGCGGTCAAGTGGCCTCGTGGCCTGCCGTGGCTCCCGAAGCGGGGCGTGTCTTCGAAGTCTTGCGCAAGGCGGCGCTCCAGCTTGGCCCGTGCAGCAGGGCCGGAGCGGCACTTGCCCGATGTGTCTTATCAGACTTTTGTGCGGGTGGAGGGAGTGCGGGTGGAGGGCCCGCAGGGCGTGTGCCTGATCGGAGGGGAGCTGGCGATGAGCCCGGGAGACGTGATGCGCCTCGCGCGCTACAATCGTTGGCAGAACGAGACCATGTGCGACGCGCTCGCCTCGCTCTCCCCGCAGGCGTTGCAAGTTTTTTGCATTTTCTGCGGTTTGTCACCTTTACCTCACGGGAACGTGCGCTAGCTCATCGCGTGTCATCGTCTTCCGGCGGCCCTCGCGCGGCGGCTGACGCAGTGCAGTCGAGGCTGAAGTGCGCGGAGGCATCCGCGTAGATGGCGTCTGCGAACAAGGGAAGTTCCTCTGGCGACGGCCAGGGTTCATTCCCGAAAAAGCAATCATACAGGCCCGGTCAGCCCGGGCCGCAAAAGACGGAGGGACCCATGTTCAAACGCATCATGGTGCCGGTCGATCTGACACATGCGGATCGGCTTGCGAAGGCGCTGAACGTGGCGGGCGATCTTGCCGCGCACTACGGTGCGCGGTTGATCTATGTGGGGGTCACGGCGTCGACGCCGTCCTCGATCGCGCATACGCCGCACGAATATGGCGAGAAGCTCGCCGCCTTTGCCAAGGCGCAGGGGCTGGCGGCTGGGGTAGAGGCCGAGTCGCATCCGGTCATCAGCCATGATCCGGCCGTGGATCTCGATCCGGCGCTGGTCAAGGCGGTGTCCGAGGTGGATGCGGATCTGGTCGTCATGGCGAGCCACATCCCCGGACTCGCGGACCACTTCTGGCCCTCCAACGGCGGCACCATCGCCTCGCGCGCGGCGGTCTCGGTCATGGTTGTACGCTGATCCGGCGGTCGCAAGGCCCGGTGACACAAGACAAGAACAAGTACTGAAATAAGACAAAGGAGGGTCCACGCGTGAGCGACACACCAGAGTCCACCGACCAGGGGATCCCCGCGCCGGAGGGCGCGGCTGACATCATCGAAACCGATTACGAGATCGGTCAGGACAACTTCGAGGCGCAGATCGGCCCCTTCGGCCTCGACGTCCACAACCCGGTCTTCGCGATCTCCGGGGCCGTGGTCATCGCCTTCGTGTTCTACACGCTGGCACTGCCTGAGCAGGCGGGCTCGATCTTCAGCTGGCTGTTCTCCTTCGCCACGAAGACCTTCGACTGGTTCTTCCTCGGCGCGGCGAACATCTTCGTCATCTTCTGCCTGCTGCTGATCGTCACCCCGGTCGGCTCGGTGCGGCTTGGCGGTGCCGAGGCGACGCCGGATTACGGATACGCGGGCTGGTTCGCCATGCTCTTTGCCGCGGGCATGGGCATCGGCCTGATGTTCTTCGGCGTGCTCGAGCCGGTCTACCACATGGCGGTCAGCTCGCCGCTCGGCGTGCCGTCGCCCTTTGATGCGGACGGCAACCTGATCCCCGAGAACGTGGACGCTGCCAAGGCCATGGGGCTTGCGGCGACGATCTTCCACTGGGGGCTTCACCCCTGGGCGATCTACGCGGTGATGGCGCTGGCGCTGGCGCTCTTCTCCTACAACAAGGGCCTGCCGCTGACCGTGCGCTCGGCCTTCTATCCGCTGCTCGGCGAGCGCGTCTGGGGCTGGTGGGGCCATATCATCGACATTCTGGCGGTCTTCGCGACGCTCTTCGGGCTCGCGACATCGCTCGGCTTCGGCGCGCAGCAGGTGAACGCCGGTCTCAACCACGTCTTCGGTCTGCCGATCGGCGCGACCATGCAGGTGCTGATCATCACCTTCATTACCGCGATCGCTCTGGTCTCGGTGGTGCGCGGCCTCGACGGCGGCGTGAAGGTGCTGTCCGAGATCAACATGGTTCTGGCCGCGGCTCTGCTGATTTTCGTGCTGCTTGTCGGCCCGACGCTGATGATCTTCAGCGACTTCGCCAGCGGTCTCTGGAACTACCTCGTAGACCTCGTGCCGCTGTCGAACCCGGTGGGCCGCGAGGACACCGACTTCGTGCAGGGCTGGACCTCGTTCTACTGGGCGTGGTGGATCAGCTGGTCGCCGTTCGTGGGCATGTTCATCGCCCGCGTCAGCCGCGGCCGCACGGTGCGCGAGTTCGTCATCTGCGTGCTGATCATCCCCAGCCTCGTCTGCGTGCTGTGGATGGCGGTCTTCGGCGGCGTTGCCATCGACCAGGTGCTGAGCGATCCGGCAACAAGCCAGGTGAAGGCCAACGTCATCGACAGCTACAACCCGCCGCTGTCGCTCTTCGCGATGCTCGAGGGTCTGCCGATGTCGTCGATCACCTCGGTGCTGGCGGTGGTGCTGGTCATCGTGTTCTTCGTCACCTCGTCGGACTCCGGCAGCCTCGTGATCGACACGATCACCGCCGGCGGCAAGGTCGACGCCCCGGTGCCGCAGCGCGTATTCTGGGCCTGTTTCGAGGGCGCGGTGGCGATCGTGCTGCTGCTTTCGGCGGGCGGCCTGTCGTCGCTGCAGTCGATGGTGATTTCGACCGGCCTGCCGTTCACGCTGGTGCTTCTGGTGATGTGCATCGCCATCTGGCGCGGCCTGCAGGCCGAGCGCCGGCTCTGAAACGGCGCACTGCGTGATCAAGGCGCGGGCCCCTCGGGGCCCGCGCTTTTTGTATGGTCCGAAGGGTCACACCTCTTCCAGCCCGAAGGCCGGGTGGAACCGCAGCGCGCCCTCGGGCAGATCGGTGCCGAAGGGCAGGGCGAGGATCACCTCGGGCGGGATGCCGTCGAGCAGCAGTTTCGGCGCCTGGCGGAAGCCGAAATGCCCGTAGAACGCCGGGTTGCCGACGAGCACCACGCCGTTGCAATGGGCGGCGCGCAGCTCGGTCAGCGCCGCGCGCATAAGCGCGGTGCCGATGCCCGCCCGCTGCCGCTCGGGCGCGACCGAGATCGGCCCGAGACCATGCCAGCCGTGATGACCGCCAATCTCGACCGGCGAGACCGCCACGTGGCCGAGCAACTGCCCGTCCTCCTCGGCGACCAGTGAGACGGTCAGCGCGCCCGCAGCGCGAAGTCGCTCGACGATCTGGGCCTCGGTGCCATCGGCATGTTCGGCGCTGTCGAAGGCGCGGGTGGTCAGCGCCGAGATCGCCGCGGCTTCCTCGGGTCCTTCGGTTCTGATGTGCATGGGCTCCTCCTCACATGCGGTTGTCGGGGCGGGCCGCGACCAGTCGCCGCCCGCGCTCGGAGATACGATAGGCGCTGCCGGCGCTCGAGGCGATCAGCCGCTTGCGCCTGAGGCGCAGGAACAGCTCGAGCGAGCAGTTCACGAGGATCATGCCATCCCGGGTGATGCAGGTCACCTCGGTGATCCTGCCGCCCTCGCGCAGGTGCGAGATGCGCCCGCCCTGTGCGAGCACGTGCAGAACCCGGTGTTCGGGTTTCGATATGTTCATGGATATTGCCTGATGTGAAAACACAGGCGTGACGAGCACGCCAGAACGGCCCCCTCTTGGAGGCCGGTTCATCGGGGTTTTCAGCGGTTCCGGCACCCGGTCATGCAGACCGGTGCTGGAACCTGATCAGACAAGCTCTGACATCCACGCTCCATAGCTTCCGCAGAACGCCCGCGGTGCTGGTTCAGGTCTAGGACGGGCTGCGCGTTCGCGCAAGCCGGCTGGCCTTGACCCCACCTTGCGGCGGCGCTTTTCTGCGCCGGAACTTCAAGGAGCCTTCAATGCTGGATATCGAGTACACCCGCAGCCAGTTTCCCGCCTTCGCCGAGCCCTCGCTGCAAGGGTTGGCCTTTTTCGAAAACGCCGGGGGGTCCTACACCTGCGGGCCGGTGATCGACCGGCTGACGCGTTTCTACCACGCGCGCAAGATGCAACCCTACGGTCCCTATGCGCCCGCCCGTGACGGCGGTGCCGAGATGGACGAGGCGCGGTCACGCATGGCGGCGCTGCTGGGGGTGGAGACCGACGAACTCAGCTTTGGCCCCTCGACCAGTGCCAATACCTTCGTGCTGGCCAATGCCTTCCGGCAGGTCCTGAAGCCCGGAGACGCCATCGTCGTCACCGACCAGGACCACGAGGCCAACTCCGGCCCCTGGCGGCGGCTGGCGGACGAGGGGATCGAGGTGCGCGAATGGCGCATGGACCCCGAGACCGGGCATCTCGACACCGCCGCGCTGGCAGAACTGCTCGACGAGAAGGTGCGGCTGGTGTGCTTCCCGCATTGCTCGAACGTGGTGGGCGAGATCAACCCGGTGGCGGAGATCTGCGCCATGATCCACGCCGCGGGTGCCTTTGCCTGCGTCGACGGGGTGAGCTACGCGCCGCACGGGTTTCCGGACGTGGAGGCGCTGGGGGCCGACATCTACCTCTTCTCCGCCTACAAGACCTACGGGCCGCACCAGGGGCTGATGGTCATTCGCCGCGCGCTCGGTGAGACGCTGCCGAACCAGGGGCACTACTTCAACGGCGAGACGCTCTACAAGCGCTTCACCCCGGCAGGGCCGGACCATGCGCAGGTCGCTGCCTGCGCCGGCATGGCCGACTACATCGACGCGCAGGCAGCGCACCACGGGGTGGACGCGCGCGGCGTCGCGGCGCTGATGCGGGCGCAGGAGGTGGCGCTGACCAAGCCGCTTCTGGACTATCTCGCCGCGCGCAACTCGGTGCGGTTGCTGGGCACCGCCGATGCCGAGCGACGTGCGCCGACCATCGCGGTCGAACACGCCCGGCCCGGGCTCGAGCTGGCGGTTGCGCTGGCCGAGCATGGGATCATGGCGGGCGGCGGCGATTTCTACGCGGTGCGGGCGTTGCAGGCGCAGGGCGTCGATCCGAAGAAGGGCGTGCTGCGGCTGTCGTTCACCCATTACACATCCGAGGCCGAGGTAAACCGGCTGCTGGAAGCGCTCGACGCGGTCCTCTGACCGCGCGGGAACCGGCTTGTGAGCCTCAGGCGGGATCTGATGTGTGTGATCCGCTGGGCGTTGGGCTGCGTATTTCAGGAACGATGAAGGGCAGGGGTGCGCCTCTGCCCGCGCCGTGCTCCGCGTGGGGCGCGGCGCGCGCGTATTTTTGGAAAGAAGAAGCTGCTTGATCCGGGCGAGTCGTGCATCAGATCGGTGTGGCAGACAGGAGATGCCTTATGAGTGATCAAACCCCCACCATCGTCTGGGTCCGGCGTGACCTGCGGCTGTCGGACCACGCGGCGCTCACGGCGGCGGTGGCGCGGGGCGGCCCGGTGATCCCGGTGTTCCTGCGCGATCACACGGTGGACGCACTGGGGGCGGCGCCGAAATGGCGACTGGAGCGCGGGCTGGCGACCTTCATCGAGGCGCTGGAGGAGAAGGGCGCACGGCTGATCCTGCGGGCAGGCCCGGCTCAGGAGGTGATCCCCGAGCTGGTGCGGCAGACCGGTGCCGGCGCTGTCTACTGGCAGCGCGCCTACGATCCGGCCTCGGTCGAACGGGACACCGAGGTGAAGTCACGCCTGAAGCAGGCGGGGATCGAGGCGGAGAGCTTCGCCGGGCACCTGCTGTTCGAGCCCTGGAGCGTGGAGACCAAGCAGGGCGCCTACTACAAGGTCTACAGCCCGTTCTGGCGCGCGGTGAAGGACCGCGAGGTGCCCGAGCCGGTCGCCGCCCCGTCGGATATCCGGGCGCCAGGGCAGTGGCCGGAGAGCGCGGCACTCGAGGACTGGGCGCTCGGCGCGGCGATGAACCGCGGCGCGGAGGTCCTGGCAAGGCACGTCTCGGCGGGCGAGGCGGCGGCGCAGGCGCGGCTCGGCACCTTCATGCGCGATGGCGTGGCGGATTACGGCGAGATGCGCGACCGGCTCGACGTGGCGGGGACATCTCGGATGTCGGAATACCTCAGCCTCGGCGAGATCAGCCCGGCGCGCTGTTGGCACGCCGGGCTGCGGGCGCAGGCCGAGGGCAAGAAGGGCGCCGGGAAGTTCCTTGCCGAGCTGGCGTGGCGCGAGTTTGCCTATCACCTCATGTGGCACACACCGCATATCCTCGAGGACAACTGGCGCGAGGAATGGCGCGCTTTTCCCTGGAAGGAGGACCGCCGCCTGCGCGAGGTGCGGCTCTGGGAGCAGGCGCGGACCGGTATGGAGGTCGTCGATGCGGCGCTGCGCGAGATGTATGTCACGGGCTACATGCACAACCGCGCCCGGATGATCGTCGCGAGCTACCTGACCAAGCACCTGATGGTGCATTGGCGCATCGGGCAGGCCTGGTTCGACGATTGCCTCGTGGACTGGGACCCGGCGGCCAATGCCATGGGTTGGCAGTGGGTGGCCGGCTGCGGCCCCGATGCCGCGCCCTATTTCCGCGTCTTCAACCCCGAGACCCAGGCCGAGAAGTTCGACCCCAAGGGGGCCTACCGGCGCAAGTGGATCGCCGAGGGGCAGGCGCGGCCGCCGCAGACGGCGCTCGACTATTTCGACGCGGTGCCGCGCAGCTGGGGATTGGTGCGCTCGGAGCCCTACCCGGAGCCGGTTGTTTCGGCCAAGGAGGGGCGCGAGGCTGCGCTTGCCGCCTATGAGGACCGGGATTTCTGAGCCGCGGGCAGCGTAACGCCGCCTTGCGCGGCGCTTTCTGGCCAGACTGATGCATCGCAATGACGTTGCCGCCGCTTGTGTCTTCGGCACCTTGCATCCGGTTCGCGGGCGACGTTAGCTGGCGGTTAACAGTTGGTTAGTGTTCGGGGAGGAACCTGATGACCACCGCTGCGCGCCTCGTGGCTGCCCTCTGCCTCGCCGGACTTGCCCTGATCGGGTCGCGGTACATCATGACGTCGATCATGCCGGACACCACGGTGTTCGGCTATTTCCTGTGGGTAAACATTGTTCTCGGACTGGTGGCCGGATGGCGAATCCTCGGCTCGCGGGTCGGCCGCGGCATGGCGAATGGCATCTCCGCCGGGATCACCGCCACGGCCGCGCTGGTGTTCTGGGGGGTGACGGCTCAGGCGATCAACGAGATGCTTCGTCTGGCGCTCCGTCACCGCTACGGCAGCCCGATGGAGGCGGTGATCGCAGTTTTCCAACTCTTCCTTGATTTCGGCGCGCATCTGCTCGACGGAGGGTTCATCGGCCTGATGGTGGTCGGAGCGGTGCTGTCCGGCATGTTGGCGGAGGTGGTGTCGCGCAACTGGAGATGAGTCCCATGAAGGTTTTCCTGTCCGGCACGCTGTCGCATTCCGCGCTGCTGGAGGTGGTGCTGGGCCACCGGGTCAGCGCGGTGCCGGCGCGTCTACCGGGGCATGTGGTACTCGATCCCGAAGGCGGGGCGGACCGGCTGACCGCATTGCGCCCGGCGCCATCGGAAGAGGCGATGGGCCTGCTCCTCGAGGCCAGCGAGTCCGATGTCGAGCGACTGTGCTATTTCGCCGGATGGCGGCCCGAGGAGTTCTCGCAGGTTGCGCTGCCGGGAGAGGCTGCGCCGGTGCGGGCCCGGATCGACGCCGCCGCCGAAGGCGCGCGCTGGGATGCCTCTGCGTGGATGGCCGAAGGCGCGGAGTTGGGCTGCGAGATCGCCCGGGAAATCATGCGTGGCCATGGCCGGCGTCCCGCCGAGGTGGTTCGGCAGATTCGGCCCTATCTGGCGGCGCGGGCCTGGTCGCGGCAGCTCGCGGCCCGTGAGACGCCTTGCGCGCTGCGCTCGGACCGCACGCGCCAGGAGGCGGTGCGGATTCTCGAGGAACGCCCGGCGCACGATGGGTTCTTCCGGATGCGCGATTTCACGCTGCAGCACGAACGTTTCGATGGCACCATGTCAGAGGTGATCAAGCGTGAGGGCTTCTGCGCCTACGACGCGGCCCTGGTATTGCCCTATGACCCCGAGCGCGACCTTGTGCTGCTCATCGAACAGATGCGCTACGGCCCCATCCTGCGCGAGGACCGCCACCCTTGGGTGCTCGAGCCGGTGGCCGGGCTGGTAGATGCGGGCGAGAGCCCCGAGGCCTGTGCCCGCCGGGAGGCGGTCGAGGAGGCCGGGCTGCACCTGACCACCCTCGAGCCCATGGTGAAGGTCTATGCCTCGCCCGGCTACACCAGCGAGTTCTTCCACTGCTTCCTGGGGCTCTGCGATCTTGGCGATCACGGCGGCGGGCTGGGCGGGCTCGACAGCGAGGACGAGGACATCCGCAGCCACGTGCTGCCCTTCGACGAGGCCATGGCGCTGGTCGAAAGCGGTGAGGTGAATGCCGGGCCGCTGGCGATGATGCTGCTGTGGCTGGCACGTGCGCGTGAGCGGCTCCGTTCGGCGGCTTGAGTTCACCCGGCGTCCGCCCTACACCTGACCTCCAACGAAGGAACGAAGTGGAGAGACCCATGCGCGTGGCACAGGATCTGGCGCAGGCCGTCGGGCATACCCCGATGATCCGGCTGAAGAAGGCCAGCGAGATGACGGGGTGCGAGATCCTCGCCAAGGCCGAGTTCATGAACCCGGGCCAGTCGGTGAAGGACCGCGCGGCGCTGTTCATCATCAAGGACGCGATGGAGAAGGGTCTGCTGGAACCCGGCGGCACCATCGTCGAGGGCACCGCGGGCAACACCGGCATCGGTCTCGCGCTGGTCGGCGCATCCATGGGCTTCCGCACGGTGATCGTGATTCCCGAGACCCAGTCTCAGGAAAAGAAGGACATGATCCGTCTCGCCGGTGCCGAGCTGGTGCAGGTCCCGGCGGCGCCCTACCGCAACCCCAACAACTACGTGCGCTACTCGGGCCGTCTGGCCGAGCAGCTGGCGAAAACCGAGAAGCACGGCGCGATCTGGGCCAACCAGTTCGACAACGTCGCCAACCGGCAGGCCCACGTGGAAACCACCGGCCCCGAGATCTGGGAACAGACCGGCGGCAAGGTCGATGGCTTCATCTGCGCGGTGGGCTCGGGCGGCACGCTGGCCGGTGTTGCGGGCGCGCTGCAGCCGAAGGGTGTGAAGATCGGCCTCGCCGATCCGATGGGCGCGGCGCTTTACAACTACTACAAGCACGGCGAGCTGAAGTCCGAGGGCGACTCGATCACCGAGGGGATCGGCCAGGGGCGGATCACCGCCAACCTCGAGGGTTTCACCCCCGATTTCGCCTACCAGGTGCCCGATGCCGAGGCGCTGCCGGTGGTCTTCGACCTGCTCTCCGAGGAAGGTCTCTGCGTCGGCGGCTCGTCGGGCATCAACGTGGCGGGCGCGATCCGCATGGCCAAGGAGATGGGCCCGGGTCACACCATCGTCACCGTGCTCTGCGACTACGGCACGCGCTACCAGTCCAAGCTGTTCAACCCGAGTTTCCTGCGCTCGCGTGACCTGCCGGTGCCGAACTGGCTCGACCGCTCGCCCGCTTCGATCCCCGGCGTCTTCGAGGACGTATGATTGCCCTGATCCGGCGCCTTCTTGCCGCCTGCGCAGTGACGATCCTCTGCGCGACCCTTGCGGTCGCGCAGGCCCAGGACATCGACTATGAGACCTGGGGGACGCTCGCGAAGCAGGCCGACGGGCTGCTCGACGGCGAAGACGTTACCGTCAAGCAATACGAGGACCTGCGCAGCGACATCGCAGGGTGGCGCGACAGCTTCCTGCGGGCCGAAAGCACCAACGCGTCGCGGATCGAAACGCTGCAGCAGCAGCTCGATACGCTCGGTCCGGCGCCTGCCGAAGGCGAGTCCGAGGCCGAGGATATCGCGCAGCGCCGCGCCGACCTCACCGAACAGCTCTCGAATGCCCAGGCCCCGGTGCGCCGTGCACAGGAGGCCTTTACCCAGGCCAACGGGCTGATCGGCGAAATCGACACGAAGATCCGCGAGATGCAGACCAGCCGTCTGCTCACGCTGGGACCTTCGCCGCTGAACTGGCAGCTCTGGGGGCCCGCGGCGAATGACGTGGCTGCTGCCGGCGAGTCGCTGGTTCAGGAGGTCCGCGACAACGTGGCCTCCGAAAACCAGCGTGCCGCTGCGCGCGAGAACCTGCCGATCATTATCCTTCTCGTCGGGCTCTCGGCGCTCCTGGTGATCCGGGGGCCAAGCTGGGTGCGGCGGATCGAGGAATGGCTGCGCCGCCGGACCCGTCGCGGCACCGGCGTTTGGCGGTTCCTGGCCTCGCTGGGCTCGATCGTCGTGCCGCTTGGCGGCCTCATCCTGCTGGTGGTGGCGGCGACCATCTCCGGCCTGCCGGGCACCAACCTCACGGTGGTGATGTACTCGGTGCCGATCTGGGGGCTGGTGCTGCTCTACATCCGCTGGCTTGCCGGCGAGAGCTTCAACAGCGACGATGACATTGCCACCATGCCGCTGCCGAACTGGCAGCGCACCGAGGCCTGGCTCTATTCGTCGGTGCTGGCGCTGCTCTTCGTGCTGCGCGGCATGGGGCAGACGCTGTCGCAGATCTTCGAGTTCTCGGACGAGACCAACGCGGTTCTCGACTTCCCGCTGATCGTGCTTTCGGCGCTGATGCTGTTCCGTCTCGGCTATATCCTGTCGGGGCTGAGCCACGAGGAGCCCGAGGAGGGAGAGGGCACGCTGCTCGAGGGCTCGACCTTCCGCATGCAACTGGCGCGGATGATCGGGCGGCTGGCCATGCTGCTGGCGCTCTTTGGTCCGATCATGGCGGCGGTGGGCTACCACCGCGTCGGACAGGGCATGGTGTTCCCGGCGGTGCAGTCCCTGTCGCTGCTGGCGCTGGTGCTGGTGCTGCAGCGCTTCATCAAGGATCTCTACGCGCTGATCACCCGCAAGGACCCCGACGACAGCCTGATCACCGTGCTGGCCGGGGTCGTGCTGATCCTTCTGGCGCTGCCGATGCTGGCGTTGATCTGGGGCGCGCGGGTTGCCGACCTGACTGAACTCTGGGCGCGCTTCCAGGAAGGCTTCCTGCTGGGCGATGCGCGGATCTCGCCGACCAGTTTCCTGACCATGCTGGTGGTCTTCGCCGTCGGCTACGGCGTCACGCGATTGTTGCAGAGCGGGCTGCGCAGCTCGATTCTGCCCAAGACCAAGCTCGACATCGGCGGACAGAACGCGGTGATCTCGGGCCTCGGCTACGCCGGGGTCATGCTGGCGGCGGTCATGGCGATCACCGCTGCGGGGATCAACCTCACCGCGCTCGGCTACGTCATCTCGGCGCTCTCGGTCGGGATCGGTTTCGGCCTGCAGAACATCGTGCAGAACTTCGTGTCGGGGATCATCCTGCTGATCGAACGGCCGATCAGCCAGGGCGACTGGATCGAGGTCGGCCCGAACATGGGCATCGTCAAGGACATCTCGGTGCGTGCAACGCGGATCGAGACCTTCGACCGCACCGACGTGATCGTGCCGAACTCCGATTTCATCTCGGGGACGGTGACCAACTTCACCCGGGGCAATGTCATCGGCCGGGTCTTCACCACCGTCGGCGTCGCCTACGGCTCGGACACGCGCAAGGTCGAGGAGATCCTTCTGCGGATCGTGCGCGAGCATGACATGGTGCTGCTCAACCCCGAACCTTCGGTTGTCTTTGCCCGCTTCGGGGCGGACTCGCTGGAATTCGAGATCCGTGCCATCGTCCGGGACGTGAACCAGAAGGTGAAAATCCTGTCGGACTTCAACCACGAGATCAACGCGCGCTTCGTGGCCGAAGGGATCGAGGTGCCCTTTGCGCAGCGTGACATCTGGCTGCGCAACCCCGAAAGCCTGTATCCGCCTCAGCAGAAGCGGCAGGACAGCGATGCGGAGCGGGGCTCCGACCAAGAATTCAAGGCGTCCGGCGCGCAGAACAAGACAACCGATGGCGGAGGCGAGGCCTTTCCGACCGTCGGTCCGGAAGACGAGTAGGAGAGTGAGTTGACGGAACGCCTGTTCCTTGAGGATGCCTATCGCCGCGAGGCGCCGGGCGAGGTCCTGGCCCTCACCGAAGAGGGTGGCATCGTGCTCGATGCCTCGCTCTTTTATGCCACCAGCGGCGGCCAGCCCGGTGACAGCGGCCGGCTGCGCTGGCCCGGCGGCGAGATCGAGATCGCGACGGCGGTGAAGGGCGAGGGCGAGACGATCGTGCTGGTCCCGGCCGAGCCCAAGCCGCTGCCCTATGTCGGTGCCAAGGTCACGCAGCTGATCGACTGGGAGCGCCGCCACAAGCACATGCGCGTGCACACGGCGCTGCACCTGCTGTCGGTCGCCCTGCCGTTGCCGGTTACCGGCGGGCAGATCAGCGCCGCCAAGGGCAGGCTGGATTTCCTCATGCCCGAATCGCCCGAGGACCGCGAGGCGCTGGAGGCGATGCTGAACGATTTCGTCGCGCAGGACCTGCCGGTGTCGGAGAGCTGGATCACCGAGGCCGAGCTCGATGCCAACCCCGAGCTGGTGAAGACCATGAGCGTGCAGCCGCCGCGCGGAGCCGGGCGGATCCGGCTGGTGCGGATCGGCGAAGGCGGGGCCCAGATCGACTTGCAGCCCTGCGGTGGCACCCATGTGGCGCGCACCGGCGAGATCGGCGAGCTGCGGCTCGGCAAGATCGAGAACAAGGGCAAGCAGAACCGGCGGGTCAACCTTCTGGTCGGCTGACCCCGGCGTCACGCCCGCACGGCAAAGGCTGGCGCGGGCGGAGGATCAGGAGAGAGGGGGCTTTGCCCCCTCGGCGCTGCGCGCCTCACCCCCAGCGTATTTGGAAAGAGAAGAAGCCGCGGGCGTGCGGGCGGCGCGGCGGCGTGTGCTGAGGATGTAAAGCGCGAGGCTGGCGACCACGAGGCCACCGCCGAGCAGCATGCGCGGGGTCGGAGCTTCGTCGAGGAAGGCCCAGACCCAGACCGGGCCGAGCACCGTTTCCAGCAGCATCAGCAGGCTGACATTGGCCGCCGCCGTATGGCGCGAGGCCGAGCTAAGGCAGAAGAAGGACACCGGCAGGATCACCACGCCGGTGGCGAGGATCGGCAGCACGTGGCCTTCGGTCAGCGCGCCCGCCGGGACCAGGGCCAGCCCGCAGACCCCCGCGATCAGCGCCCCGGTGCCCATGGCCGGCATCAGCGGCAGGGCCGGGGCATGGCGCAGGGTGACGAAGCTGAGCCCGAGGGTGAGCGCCACGCCGAAGCCGCAGAGCGCGCCCGCGATGGCGCCGGGGCTGGCCGCGAGGTCGCCCTTGCCGCTCACCGCCAGACCGATGCCGAACAGCACCGCGGCCATGGTGATCCAGGTGGCGCGGCTGGTGGGCTCGCCATAGAGCAGCCGTGACAGCACCGCGGCGCAGACCGGCATGGTCGCCACCGCCAGCAGCACCACCGCCACCGGGGCGACAGCGATGCCGAGCGAGAAGAGCGCGGCATTGGCGCTCTGGCAGGCAATCACCGTGAGGCCCGGACGGGTCAGCAGCAGCTGAAGGTTGCGCGGTCCGCGCGCGGTGGCGAGGAAGATCGCCCAGAACATCGCCCCCAGCGCCAGCGCGCGCCAGACCAGCATCGACAGGCCTTCCATCCCGGAAAGGCGCATGAGCAGCGTGTCGGGCGTCAGGACCATGGCGCCCAGGGCGGCGAGCCCCAGGCCGTAGTAGGGATGTTTCTGCATGCGGGCCTTCGGAAATCGTGCCGGGAGACCCGGCGGGTGTCAGGCGTAGAGCGGCTGGAGCCCCATCTGCATGTGCAATGCGTTGACGGCGGTTTCGGGCAGCCCCATCGCCTTGGCGAGACGGTCAAGGTATTCGGCCTCTTTCGGCGTGTCCACCGTGATCGCCATCAGCGAGGCGGCATAGACCTGCGTCTTCTGCGCGTCGGGCGTATCCTTGGCCAGCGCCTCGGGGTCGAGCTTGGCGGCGAGCTGGGATTTCAGAAAGGCGATGTCCTCGGCCGAGGCATCCGGGCCCAGCGTCTCGGTGAGCTTAGCTTTCTCGGCGGCGTCGATGTCGCCGTCGGCCTTGGCGGCCTGGATCATCGCGCGCAGCATCAGCCCGGCGGCGCTCTCGACCTCGGGGGCGGCCTGCGACGCGCTCATCTTGTCGAGCATGTCGCCGAGGTTCTTGCCGCCCATGTTAGCCGCCTTCGCCGCCGCCGCGAGCATGCCCGCGATGCCCGTGCTGGCCGCCTGTCCGGCCTGATCCATGCCCGGCAGCGTGCCGAGGCCGCTCTTCTGCAGCTGCTCCATGATGGCGCTCAGCGGGTTGCCGCTGCCGCCGAACATCTTGCCCATCTGCGCCTGCATCGAGGTGCCGGGCTCGGAGCCGGGGATCTGCGCCTTGCCGCCGATCAGCGTTCCAAGACCCTGTTCGCCCGAGAGACGGTCGACGCCGCGGGCGGCGGCATATCCGATGGCGACCTTCGCCAGAGTGCCCATGAGACTCATCGTTGCGCTCCCTTCTGCGTGCATGTCGTGCGTTGAAATCGCCGACAGCTTGCCGGAAGCGATGACGCTGGGGAAGGGATTTCCTCAGATGGGCGGATTTGCGCGCCTTTTCGGGAGCTTTCGAAGGTTATGCCTGCGGTCCTCAGGTGCCGCAGAACGTCGCCTGCACCACCTCGGAGGGCAGAGGCGGGCGGCGCAGCTCCTCGGCGTCGGGCTGGTCCTCGTAGGGGCGGGAGAGCACCGCACACAGGTGGTGGAAGAGGCTGTCGTCGCCCTCCAGCGCCGCGGAGATCATCTGCTCGACGCGGTGGTTGCGGGCGATGAAGGCGGGGTTCACGGCGTGCATGCGCGCCTCGGGCGCGGCCTCGGAGGCGATGCGCTCCTGCCAGCGGGCGTGCCAGGCATCATAGCTCTCGCGGTCGGTGATCTCGTCGCGGGCCGAGCCGCTGGCGAGGGCGCGGAAGGTGTTGGTGAAGTCCGAACCGCCCGCCTGCATCATGTGCAGCAGGTCGGCGATAAGCCGGGCATCCTCGGGCTGCGGTGCGGCGAGGCCGAGCTTGGCGCCGAAGCGGTTCAGCCATTCTCCCCGGATGAGGTTCGGCATGGCATTGATGATCTCGGTGAACTCGCTGACAGCCGCGTCCTGATCCTGCACCAGCGGCACCATGGCGGTGGCGAGCTGCGCCATGTTCCACACGATGATGTCGGCTTGCGCCTGGTAGGCGTAGCGCCCGTGCTGGTCGATCGAGGAATAGACCGTGTCGGGGTGATACTGGTCCATGAAGGCGCAGGGACCGTAGTCGATGGTCTCGCCCGAGAGGGTGCAATTGTCGGTGTTCATCACCCCGTGGATGAAGCCGAGGGACATCCACTGCGCCACCAGCGCGGCCTGCCTCTGGCAGACGGCGGCCAGCAACTCGCCGGGTGTCTTCGTCTCGGGGTAGTGCCGGTCTCGGGTGTACTCGAAGAGCTGCTGAAGCTCGGGGTACTGCTGCCGCGAGGCGAAGAGCTGGAAAGTGCCGACGCGGATGTGGCTGGAGGCGACGCGGGTGAAGACCGCGCCGGGCAGGATGGTCTCGCGGTAGACATCCTCGCCGGTGCGGACGGCAGCGAGCGCACGGGTGGTCGGCACGCCGAGCGCATGCATCGCCTCGGACAGCAGGTATTCGCGCAAGACCGGGCCAAGTGCCGCCCGCCCGTCGCCGCGGCGGGAGAAGGGCGTGGGGCCGGAGCCCTTGAGCTGGATGTCGCGCCGGGTGCCGCTGCGGTCGATCACTTCGCCGAGCAACAGCGCCCTTCCGTCGCCGAGCTGAGGGGAAAACCCGCCGAACTGGTGCCCGGCGTAGATCTGCGCCAGCGCGTCGGCCCCCTCGGGCAGCGTGTTGCCGCCGAAGATCGCCGCGAGCAGCGGATCGTCCGTGCCGCTGATGCCAAGCTCCTCGGCAAGGGGCATGTTGAAGGCGATGAGCTCGGGCGCTGCGACGCGGGCGGGGGTCAGCCGCGCGTAGAAGCTGTCGGGCAGGCGGGCGTAGCTGTTGTCGAAGGGGATCGAAAGGGTCATGACATACCAGATAGGCAGGATGGGCTCTCAGGGAAAGAGCGGCTTTTCCATCGTGATCGAGGTCGGGCGGCTGAAGCCGGGATGCGCCTTTTCGGCGGTTTGCGTGAAGCCGAAGCGCGCAAAGGCTGCGTGGTTCTGGGTCAGCTCGATGCGGGTTTCGAGCCGCAGGCGGGGCAGGCCCAGGCTGCGCGCGAGGCTTTCTGCCTCGATCAGGAAGGCACGCCCCAAGCCCTTTCCCTGTGCGGCGGGGGCGATGGCGAGCTTGCCGATGTAGAGCGCATCAGGCTGTTCGGCGAAGAAGGCGCAGGCGGTGAGCGGGGACCCCGCGATATAGAGGTGCTCGGTCTCGGCCCGCGCGCTCAGGGCGTCCGGTGTCAGCCGGTGCGCCGAGGAGGGCGGATCGATGCGTCCCTCCATGTAGGCGAAGCTGTCGAGGATCAGCGACAGCAGCGCCTTCCAGTCGGAAAATTGCGCGGGTGCGCGGTGCGGCGCGGTGAGAAGATCGTGCATCCTGTGCGCTCCTTGGTTGGCGCGAGCATAGGCACCGGGGAGGGAAAGGGAAACACAGGGAAAGGGAAGCCGGGCTGCGCTGGTGCACAGCATCGGCGCGCAGATCGCCGTAGGGAGACCGGGCATTCCGCGCTAGCTTCGGGCAAAGCAAAGGAGACATGCCATGAGCTGGAACCCTGCACTGGAGCCGCATTGCCCGACCGGCAACGAGGTGGATGCCATCGACACGCTGATCGTGCCGCGCGCGCGGGACCTTGGCGGCTTCGAGGTGCGCCGGGCGCTGCCCGCGCCGCGCCGCCAGATGGTCGGGCCGTTCATCTTCTTCGACCAGATGGGGCCGGTGGAGTTCCTTCCGAGCCGCGGCATGGACGTGCGGCCGCACCCGCACATCGGCCTCGCGACAATCTCCTACCTGTTCCGCGGGAGGATGCACCACCGCGACTCTCTGGGCACCGACGCCTGGATCGAGCCGGGGGCGGTGAACCTCATGGTGGCCGGTCACGGCATCACCCACTCCGAGCGCACCGACGATGCCAGCCAGACCGACCCCATGCCGTTCCTCGGCATCCAGACCTGGGTTGCGCTGCCCGAGAAGGCCGAGGATGCCGCCGCCGATTTCGTTCACGCCGGGGCGGAAGAGTTGCCGGTGATGGAAGGCGAGGGCAAGACCGTGCGGCTGGTACTGGGCCGCGCCTGGGGGGAAGCTGCGCCGGTGAAGACCTTCTCGGACATGTTCTACGCGGACGCGGTGCTGGAGGCGGGCGCGCGCCTGCCGATGCCCGACGACCACGAGGACCGCGGCGTCTACGTGGTCGAGGGCGCAGTGGAGCAGGCGGGCACCGTCTACGAGGCCGGGAGGATGATGGTCTTTCGCCCCGGCGACCGGGTGTCGCTGAAAGCCGGACCGCAGGGCGCGCGCGTCATGGTGCTGGGCGGCGAGACACTGAACGGGCCCCGCTACATCTGGTGGAACTTCGTTGCCTCCTCGAAGGAGCGCATCGAGGAGGCCAAGGAGGCCTGGCGCCGCGGCGACTGGCAGAACGGCCGCTTCCACCTGCCGCCGGGCGATGACGCCGAGTTCATCCCCTTGCCGGAGCGCTGAGCCGCGAGGCTCAGGTCAGCTGGAAGTTCACCGGTTTCGGCATTTCGGGCAGGTCCGTATCCCCGAGTCCGCCGCGCAGCGCGATTTCCATCGCCGTGGCGTAGCTGGTCAGCGGCATGGCGTTCTGGTTGTCCGAAAACGGCATCTCCAGCTCGTCCGCCAGCGCGTCGAGACCGAAGAAGGCATAGGCGACGAGCCCGGCGGCGAGCGGCGTCACCCAGCCCAGTTCATCGACGAAGCCGAAGGGCAGCATGACGCAGAAGAGATAGGCCGTGCGGTGCAGCAGCAGCGTGTAGGCAAAGGGCACCGGCGTGTTCGCCAGACGCTCGCAGCCGAGCAGCGCCCCGGCCATGCGCGCGAGGCTCTCGCGCAGGGCCATGGCTTCGGTGAGGGTCAGCCGGTCCTCGCGTTCGAGCCGCGAGACGAGCCGTTCCGCCTCGGTCAGCGCCGCATCGGCGCTTTCAGGGCCCGGCCTGCCGCGAAGCTGATGCGCGGCGCGGTGGCCGAAGTGGACCAGCGCCATGAGCATCTGCCGCCGCTCGGGCGTGCCGTCGAGCGCGGCGGTCTGGCGCAGCACGTCGCGCGACGTCTGGATCATCATGCCCCAGAGCTTGCGCGCCTCCCACCAGCGGTCATAGCAGGCGCCGTTGCGGAAACTGAGAAAGACCGAAAGCGCGATGCCAATCAGCCCGAAGGGCGCGAAATCCAGCGCGATTACCACCGTCGGCAGCGTGCCATGCGCCCAGACAACGCCAAAGGCGACCGCCACCACCAGCAGCAGCTGCTTCCAGATCACCTGGATGACCGAGCCCTTCACCACGAGGAAGAGGCCGAGGACGGAGGGGCGCTTGCGGAGAATCACGCGGGAGACCTTTCGAGGGAGGGCTTCCGCCGGGGAAGCCCCCGTCGCGGTAGCGCCGGACCCGCTTGCCCGCAAGAGGGCGCAGCGCGAAACTTTGAGGGGTGCGTGCCGAAGGGCGTCAACGCGTCAGGGCTGACGGGATCTTTCCCCCGCGACTGCGGTCAAAGGGCGCAGCGCATCAGCGTGGCGCCGCGGTCCTGCAGGCGGGCACGGCGGCAGAAGCGCTGCAGGTGCTCGTCGTCCTGCGCGACCTCCATCTGCAGCGCGGTGATGCCGCCCTGGCGCAGCGCCTGGGTGAGCTGGAACAGCGCCTCGCTGCCCATGCCACGGCTGCGCACGGCGGGGCGGATGTAGATCTGATCGATCGTGCCGGTCATGCCGCCGCTTTCCACCGACCAGCCGAAGCTGACGACGAGGTAGCCGACAGGCGCCTTGCGCGGCCCGACCAGCCAGACGGCCCCCTGCGGCGCGCCTTCGAGCAGCGGGCTCAACGCGGCGGTGAGCAGGGCCTCATCGGGCTGCTGGCCGCGTTCCGCCTGGAAACTGGCCACCATGGGAAGCAGGCGTTCGGCGTCGTCGGGGCCGGCGAGATGCAGAGATTTCATAGCTTGGCCAGCCTTTCGGTGAGCAGGGTGAAGAAGGCGTCTGAATCGAGATCGCCGATGAAGGTCGCGTTGGGTGCTCGGCCCGAGACCCCCCACCAGTCGGCGACGGTCATGCCGAGCGTGAGCTCGGAGACGGTCTCGATCTCGACGTTGATGTGACGGCCCGAAAAGATCTCGGGCTTCAGCAGGTAGGCGGTGACGCAGGGATCGTGCAGCGGGGCACCTGCGGAGCCGTATTTCTCCAGATCGAAACGCTCGAAGAAGTCGGTCATCTCTGCCACCGCCTTGCCCACGGGCGTGCCGAGGGCGCGGATCGCCTCGTTGCGCGGCCCGGTGACCAGTGCCTTGTGGGTGACGTCGAGGGGCATGACCACCAGCGGAATGCCCGAGGCAAAGACCTCGGCCGCCGCCTCCGGGTCGACGTAGATGTTGAACTCGGCGGCGGGGGTGTAGTTGCCGACCTCGAAATAGGCCCCGCCCATCAGGACGATTTCCTGCACCCGGTCGATGATGTCCGGGGCGCGCCGGAAGGCGCTGGCGATATTGGTCAGCGGGCCGAGCGGGCAGAGGGTGACGGTGCCCGCGGGTTCGGCGCGCAGCGTGTCGATGATGAAATCGACCGCGTGACGGTCCTGCAGCGCCATTGTGGGCTCGGGCAGGTCCGGCCCGTCGAGGCCGGACTTGCCGTGCACGTGCTCGGCAGTGACCAATTTGCGCTCGAGCGGTGCATCGCATCCGGCAAAGACCGGGATATCGGTGCGGCCCGCCAGCTCGCAGACCATGCGCGCATTGCGCGAGGTGAGGTGGAGCGGCACGTTGCCTGCCACGGCAGTCAGCCCCAACAGCTCGATCTCGGGCGAGGCGAGGGCCAGAAGGATGGCGACCGCGTCGTCCTGTCCGGGGTCCGTGTCGATGATAATGCGTCGTGCCATGGTCCGCCCCGATGGTCCCGCGCCGGGGCGCGGTCGTGTTGCCGTGATTTTGTCCTGTCCTTGGGTCGCACGGGCGGTCGGGCGGTTCAAGCGGACTGTCGCGCTTCGGCAAATGGTTACCGGCGGGGATTATCCTACGCGCGCCATTGCCGCGGTGCCGCAGGATGTTAGACTCGGGCGCAACAATGCGATAGGCAGAGCACGGTTAGCGCTAACCGCTGCACGTACAAGAATCGGAGACAGGCCCGAGATGGTTTCCCGCGTCATTCCCGTCGATCCTTTCGACCTGGTCATTTTTGGGGGCACCGGCGACCTCGCACGCCGCAAGATCCTGCCCGGCCTGTTCCGCCGCTACTGCTCGGGGCAGATGCCCACGGGCTCGCGGGTCATCGGTGCCGCGCGCTCGGAGATCACCGTGGAGGAGTATCGCGAGACCGTTCGTGAGGCGATTCACGAATTCAGCAAGGCGAAATGCGACGAGGCCGCGCTGGAGGAATTCCTCGCGCTGCTCGGCTATGTTGCGGTCGATGCCCGCGGCGAAAGCGGCTGGGGCGAGCTCAAGGAGGCGCTCCGCGACGATGACGACATCGTCCGCGCCTTCTACTTCTCGGTGGGGCCGAGCCTCTTTGGCGATCTGGCTGAACAGCTGCGCACCCATGGGCTGACCAATCCCGAGGTGCGGATCGTCGTCGAGAAACCCTTCGGTCACGACCTCGAGTCGGCCCGGGCGCTGAACGCCGAACTGGCCCGGCACTTCCAGGAGACGCAGATCTACCGGATCGACCACTACCTCGGGAAGGAGACGGTGCAGAACCTCATGGCGGTGCGCTTCGGCAACATGCTGTTCGAGCCGCTTTGGAACGCGCAATACGTCGATCATATCCAGATCACCGTGGCCGAGACCGTCGGTGTCGGCGGGCGCGGCAGTTACTACGACAAGTCCGGCGCGATGCGGGACATGGTGCAGAACCACCTGATGCAGCTGCTGTGCCTCATTGCCATGGAGCCGCCCGCGCGCTTCGAGCCCGACGCGGTGCGCGACGAGAAGCTCAAGGTGATCCGCGCGCTCGATCCGGTGGACCCCGAGAGCATCGTGCGCGGCCAGTACACCTCGGACGGCGAGCTGAATTCCTACCGCGAGGATGTCGAGAACCCCGCCTCGAAGACCGAGAGCTTCGTGGCGATGAAGTGCTACATCTCCAACTGGCGATGGGCGAATACCCCGTTTTATCTGCGGACGGGTAAAAGGCTCTCGGCGCAGGCTTCCGAGATCGCCGTGGTGTTCAAGGATGCGCCGCATTCGATCTTCGGCATGGACGCCGGGCGTCACCGCAACATGCTGTCGATCCGACTGCAGCCGAACGAGGGCATGACGCTGGGCGTCACCATCAAGGAGCCGGGTCCGGGCGGCATGCGCCTCGTCGACGTGCCGCTCGACATGTCCTTCGCCGACGCGCTGGGGCCGGACGCCGAGGATGCGCCCGACGCCTACGAGCGACTGATCATGGACGTGATCCGCGGCAACCAGACGCTTTTCATGCGCGGCGACGAGGTCGAGGCGGCCTGGGCCTGGACCGATCCGCTGATCGAGGGTTGGGAGCGCCGCGGCGATCACCCCAAGCCCTACGATGCGGGCAGCACCGGGCCGGATGACGCCGCCTTCCTGATCAACAAGGACGGCCGCCGTTGGCGGGGGATCAAGACATGAGCTACGAGTTCCGGGACTATCCCGACCGCGAGATGCTGGCGATCGATCTCGCCAACATGATCGCCGGAGAGCTGCGAGCGCAGCTCCAGCAGGGCAAGCGCGTGTCGCTGGCAGTGCCCGGCGGCACCTCTCCCGGACCGATCTTCGACAGCCTCAGCGCCACCTCGCTCGACTGGGACCGGGTAGACGTGCTGCTCGGTGACGAGCGCTGGGTGCCCGAAACCTCCGAGCGGTCCAACACCCGGCTGCTGCGCGAGCGCCTGCTGACCGGCAAGGCAGCGGCGGCGCGCCTTCTGCCGCTTTACGCAGAGGCCGGCACCCCCGAGGAAAAGCTCGACGAGCTGGCCGAGGCGATCCGCCCCTCGCTGCCGCTCGGCGTGGTCCTGCTGGGCATGGGCGCCGACCTGCACACGGCCTCGATCTTTCCCGGCGCCGACCGGCTGGCCGAGGCTCTGGCGCCCGATGCGCCGATCCTGCTGCCGATGCGCGCGCCCGGTGCGCCCGAGCCGCGCATCACCCTCACCGCGCCGGTGCTCGACGGGGCGCTGAGCAAGCACGTGCTGATCTACGGCGCGGAGAAACGCGCGGCGCTGGAGAAGGCCAAGGGGCTGCCTGCCGAGGAGGCGCCGATCAATGCGGTGCTCGATCAGGCGGTGGTACACTGGGCCGAGTGACGGTATCAGTCGCAACCGATCAAACAGGGGAAGAAGCTCAATGTGGGATGACCTGAAACGCCTCGCGGCCGCGCGTGAGGGCCGCCGCATCGACGCGCTCTTCGCCGAGGATGCCGCGCGCGCGCAGACCTTCTCGGTCGAGGCCGAGGGGATGCTCTTCGATTACTCCAAGACGCAGATCGACGCAGAGGTGCTGGAAGCTCTGCTGGCCGTAGCGCGCGGCGCCGGGGTCGAGGCCAAGCGCGAGGCCATGTTCGGCGGCGCGAAGATCAACGAGACCGAGGGCAGGGCGGTGCTGCACACCGCGCTGCGCAATCTCGCGGGCACGCCGGTCGAGGTCGACGGCACCGACGTGATGCCAGAAGTGCTCGACACGCTGTCGCGCATGGAGGCGCTGGCGGCCGAGGTGCGCGCATCGGGCATCACCGACGTGGTGAACATCGGGATCGGCGGTTCGGACCTCGGGCCGAAGATGGGCACCATTGCGCTGGCACCCTATCACGACGGTCCGCGCTGCCACTTCGTGTCGAACGTCGACGGCGCGGATATCGCCGATGCGCTGGCGCAATGCGCGCCCGAGACGACGCTCTTCATCATCGCCTCGAAGACTTTCACCACCATCGAGACGATGACCAACGCGCGCACCGCCTGGGACTGGCTCGAAGAGAAGGGTGTCTCGACGGACGGCAAGTTCGTCGCGCTTTCCTCCAATGCCGAGAAGGCGGGCGAATGGGGCATTCCGGCCTCCCGCGTCTTCGGCTTCGAGGATTGGGTCGGCGGGCGCTATTCCATGTGGGGGCCGATCGGTCTGTCGATGATGATCGCCGTGGGCGCGGAGAATTTCCGCGCCTTCCTCGCCGGCGGTCAGGCGATGGACGCTCATTTCCGCAGCGCCCCGCTCGAAGCCAATATGCCGGTGCTTCTGGCGCTGGTGGGGATGTGGCACAATCAGGTATTGGGCCATGCGACCCGCGCCGTGCTGCCCTACGAGAACCGTCTCGCCCGGCTGCCTGCCTATCTTCAGCAGCTGGAGATGGAAAGCAACGGCAAGTCGGTGGCGATGGATGGCGAGACGCTGGGATTTGACAGCGGCCCGGTGGTCTGGGGCGAGCCCGGCACCAACGGCCAGCACGCCTTCTACCAGCTGATCCACCAGGGCACGCGGGTGATCCCCTGCGAATTCATGGTCGGCGCGCGCAGCCACGAGCCGAAGCTGCGCCACCACCATGAGCTGCTGCTGGCCAATTGCTTTGCCCAGTCCGAGGCGCTGATGCGTGGTCGCGATCTGGATGAGGCCCGCGGCAAGGTGGCCGGCAAGTTCGAGGGGGCTGAGCTGGAACGGCAGGCCAAGCACCGGGTCTTCCCCGGCAACCGTCCGTCGACCACGCTGGTCTACCCGCTGCTCGATCCGCGCACGCTGGGAATGATCGTCGCGCTCTACGAGCACCGGGTGTTCGTCGAAGGGGTGATCCTCGACATCAACTCCTACGACCAGTGGGGCGTCGAGCTCGGCAAGGAACTGGCGACGGCGCTAGGTCCCATCGTCTCGGGCAAGGAAAGCGCCGAGGGCAAGGACGGCTCGACCCGCCAACTCGTCGCATTCACGCAGCGCAATACGTAAAAAAGTTCCAAGTTTTCAAAGTGATTAATTTCAGGGCGCGGTCGGAACACGACCGCGCCCTGCGTGTTGTGAGGGCAGACAAGACGACGACTTCCCAAGGAGGAGACATCATGAAACGTCTGACCACAACCGCCGCCATCATCGCCCTGACCGCCGGTACCGCCGTCTACGCTCAGGAGAGCAACATGGACGCTGCGAAGGACAACGCCGACGCCGCCGTGCAGAACGCCGAGCAGGCAATGGAAAACACCGGCGACGCGATTGCCCAGGAAACCGACGAGGCCGTTGCCGAAGGCGAGCAGGCCATGGAGGAAGCCGGTGATGCCATGGCAGAAGCCGGCGACGAGATGAAGCAGGAAGCCGAAGAAGCCGGCGACGCAATGGCCGAGGCCGGCACCGAAATGAAGCAGGAAGCCGGCGAGATGGCTGCCTCGGTTGACGGCATGTTCAACGGCTCGCCCGATGGCCTGATCCGCACCCGTGACATCACCGGTGGCGCCGTCTACGCGGTCGATGCCGATGGCGAGGCCATGGAATGGGACGACGGCATGTCCTATGACACCGTGTCCGATGACTGGGACAACGTGGGTGAGATCGAGGACATCGTCCTGAACGCCGACGGTTCGTTCCGCGGCATCGTGGCCGAGGTCGGCGGCTTCCTCGACATCGGTGACAAACACGTACTTCTCGAGCTCGACAGCGCCAAGTTCGTTCCGATCGACGACGGCAGCTACTCGGTCGTGACCAACATGACCAAGGACCAGCTGATGGAACTTGAAGACATCGACGAAAGCCCGATGAACTAAGGACTGTCCGTCTCAGAACGAAGGCCGGGGCATCATGCCCCGGCCTTTTTCTATGCGCGGCGCCCTGCGCTTTCAGGGGATGTCAAAGTCCGGTGCCGCCAGGTCGAAGCCCTCGAAACGGAACGCCGGAGACACGGTGCAGCCCACCAGCGTCCAATCGCCAAGGCTGCGCGCGGCCTGCCAGTGTCCTTGAGGTACGATGCGCTGTGGCCGTGCCCCTGACGCAAGATCCGGCCCGAGGATGAGGTCCTCGCGTGGGCCCGCGTCGCTGGCCGCAATCGACAGCTCCAGCGGGGCACCCGCGTAATGGTGCCATATCTCCGCTGCGTCCACCCGATGCCAGTGGCTGCGCTCCCCGGCCTTGAGCAGGAAATATATACAGGTCCCGGCGGCGCGGGCATCGCCGGTGCTTTCGGCGATCCAGGTCTGTCGGTAGTGGCCGCCTTCCGGATGCGGGGCCAGCCCGAGCAGCCCGATGATCTCTTCCGCCGTCATGTCGCTTTTCACTTCCGCCTCCGTACGCCGCGATGAACCTCCGTTTACCCCTTGTGGCAGAGCATGGGGCGACGCGGAACCCATCCAGGACGAAGGAGACACCAGATGAGCGAGGAGGCCGGAGTGCGCCGCATGGCGCAGGAGATCGTCGTCCGCGAGGGCGGTTACGTAGATGACCCGGACGATCCGGGCGGTGCGACCAAGCACGGCGTCACCCTCGGCACGATGCGCCGTCTCGGGCGGGACATGGACGGCGACGGGGATGTGGACAAGGCAGACGTGCGCCGGCTGGCCGAGAGCGACGCGGTAGAGATCTTCCTGCGCGACTACTTCCATGCGCCGCGGATCGATGCCTTGCCGGCGGCGCTGCAGCCCTCGGTCTTCGACATGTATGTGAACGCCGGGGCCGGCGCGGTGAAACTGCTGCAGCGCCTGCTGCGCGAGATGGGCGAACAGGTTGCCGACGACGGGGTGATCGGGCCGCAAACCATCGCCGCCGCAGGGCGCGCGGCGGCGGCTGCCCCGGATCATATCGCCGACGCCTACGGCATCGCCCGGCGCAACTACTATTTCGCGCTGGCCGACCGCCGGCCCGCCAGCCGCAAGTTCGCGCGCAGCCGGGCCGGGGGCAAGGGCGGCTGGATCCGCCGGGCCGAGAGTTTCATCTCGCCGCGCTTCCATCTGACCAAGGCACAGTTCAACGCGCGGGTGGCGGCATGGGGATGATCGACAGGCTTTTCGGAGTGCTCTTCGGCTCCGGCAACATGATCCGCGACACCGCCGAGGTGTTTCGCGAAAACGCCGAGGCCGCCGCCGTCCGAGAGGCAGGGCTGCGCGACGCGGCGCTGGCGCAGTTCGAGCGCGAGTTCGCGCACCGCGGGGCGTCGACTTTCGACCGGGTGATCGATGGGCTGAATCGGCTGCCGCGACCGGCGATGGCTTTCGGCACGCTGGGGCTGCTTGGCAGCGCGATGACCAGCCCCGAGTGGTTCGCCGCGCGCATGCAGGGTCTCGCGCTTGTGCCGGAGCCGCTCTGGTGGCTGCTCGGAGCGGTGGTCAGCTTCTATTTCGGTGCGCGCCATCAGGCAAAGGGGCAGGATTTTCAGCGCGAGATCGTCTCGGCCCTTGCAGTGGGCCCGCGGTCGAAGGCTGCGCCTGAAGACGCGCATTCAGCGGCAGACGGGCCGGAGGATAACGCCGCGCTGGCGGAATGGCGCGCGCTGCATCAGCGCAGGGCGTGAGCGCCGCGCGTCGGCGGTTAAGGAAGTCCAGAAAGACAAAGGGCGCCCCTTGGGCGCCCCTGTCACACAACAAAACCGATCTCGTCGACTTAGCTGCCCCAGCTGCGCACCGGGCCGCAATCCATGTGCACGAAGTTCGAACCGGAGTAGCGTCCGACGCCGCCCGCATTGCACGAGGCTGCAGCGCGCGCCATCTGGTTGACCGAGCGCGAGTTCAGCCGCAGATCGGCTGCTTCGCCGACGAGGTGACGAGAGTTCTTTGCCACGCCCGAGGACCGGGCCCGGAGCATCGCGTTGGTTTTCGGGCTGCGGTAGCCCGAGATCAGCATGTAGGGCTCGCTCACGTCCATGAGGTTGTGGGCTGCCGTCATGATGTCGATGGTGCGCGCATCGATGTTCTTCACATCGTTGGTGCGCCAGTCGCGCATGAAGTAGGAAATCTCCTTCAGCGCATCGGGGATGTATTCCCCTTCGATCCAGTAGATCATGTTGAGCGTCTCGCCGGTGCGCGCGGAATACATCCGCAGGCGGCGCACGTCGCCCGCGCCGCGCAGGAAACCTGCCGCGCTTGCGTAAGTGGGTGCTGCCGTGACGAGAGTTGCCGCGAACGCGCCAAGAAGGCCACGCCGCGAGATGCCGCTAGCTTTATTGTCAGTCATGTGAAGCGCCTGTCCCGTTTAGTCGCTGTGCCTGTTTGTTCCGCCTCGTTGGGCGGACCTACCATCTTTCCCCCAGATGTGCGGCTTTTATGGCACAGGAAAATTTATCGATGAAGGATATTCTCCAACCCCTAGTGGGTTCCGCAGGGAAATCGGCGAAATTTTGCGCACCGACCGAGAAGCTGTGTTGCAGCCGGCGGGAACCTACGCCGCGTCGGTGCATTGGCGTATCAGGAGCAGAAAACTCTCGCGCCGCGCGCGATTGTGTGTGGACAAGCCCCACTGCTGCACCGGAAAATCACTGCAAGGCTTGAAAGCAGAAGAATACGGGTAGTCATGGGTAAAATGCGGAATCTCCGGCGTGGAAGCGGCCTTGCGGCCTTGATCCTGGCGGGGGCGCTCAGCGCGCTCCCGATGGGGCAGGTTGCGGCTCAGGACCTCTCGAAAGCGCTCGCGATGACTGCCTATCGGCAGGCCGTCGCCGAGAATCTCTCGGACAACGAGGGTCTCGCTGCCTTTTACCGGACGCGCGATTTCGCGCCGATCTGGACCGGATCTGATGACACCGCCGCGCTTCGCCGTGCCGCGCTGATCGAGGCGCTCGGGACGGCGTCTGTGCATGGGCTTCCCACACAGCGCTACGATCTCGACGGGCTGATCCGCAAGATGCGCAACGTCGACGGCGAAAGGGCCCGTGGCGAGCTCGAAGTCGAGATCAGCCGCACTTTCCTGCAATATGCCCGCGATCTGCAGAGCGGCATCCTCGAGCCATCGCAGACCGACGAGGGCATCAAGCGGCACGCGCCCCGGCGCGACCCGAAGATCCTGCTCGAGGTGCTGGCTGCGAGCGATCCCTACCAAGTGCTTCAGCACCTTGCGCCATCGTCCGACGAATACGCACGGCTGCTGCGCGCAAAGCTCAAGCTGGAGAAGACCGTCGCCCGCGGCGGCTGGGGACCGACGGTGCGCACCGCCAAACTCGAGAAGGGTCAGAGCGGCGGCGACGTCGTTGTGCTGCGCGACCGGCTGATCGCCATGGGCTACATGAAGCCGACGCTCTCGCCCGACTATGACGACGAGCTGCGCAGCGCGGTCATCCGTTTTCAGGAAAGCCACGGCTTGGCGGTGGATGGGGTCGCCGGCTCGGGCACGCTGAGCCAGCTCAACATCTCCGCCGAGGACCGTCTGAAATCGGTGCAGGTGGCCATGGAGCGCGAGCGCTGGCTGAACCTGCCCGAAGGGCTCGGCAAGCGGCACATCACGGTGAACCTCACCGACTTCCACGCCAAGATCGTCGACGACGGCAAGGTGACCTTCGAGACCCGCTCGGTTGTCGGCTCGCAGGAGAGCGACCGTCGCACGCCCGAGTTCTCGGACGAGATGAACCACATGGTGATCAACCCCACGTGGTACGTGCCGCGCTCGATCGTGGTGAAGGAATACCTGCCTCTTCTGCGCCAGAACCCGGGTGCGGCGGGCCATCTGGAAATCACCGACCGGCAGGGCCGCGTGGTGAACCGGGCCAGCGGCTTTGCGCAATACAGCGCATCCAGCTTCCCCTTCGCCATGCGCCAGCCGCCGGGCCCGCGCAACGCGCTGGGGACCGTGAAATTCATGTTCCCCAACAAGTACAACATCTATCTGCATGATACGCCGTCGAAATCCCTGTTCGACCGCACGCAGCGCACCTTCTCGCACGGCTGTGTGCGCCTCAGCGATCCGCATGATTTCGCCTACACGTTGCTGGCGCGTCAGACTTCGGACCCCGTGGGTTTCTTCCAGTCGAAGCTGAACACCGGCCGCGAGACACGGGTGAACCTCGATACACCGGTACCGGTGCACCTGATCTACCGAACCGCCTTCACCACGGTGAAGGGAGAGATGGAGTATCGTGCCGACGTCTACGGGCGTGACGCACGGATCTGGGACGCGCTGAGTGCCGCAGGGGTGGTACTGGCAGGCGGGCCGAGTTAAATCCTCCGGGAGAGCATCCCGGAGGACCCCATGTCCCTAGACAGCACCCTACACAGCCATTCCATTGCAGAGATCGCCGCGTCGCTCGGCCTGAAGGCTGAAGGCGACGCGGACATCCGCATCACTTCGGTCGCCGAACCGGCACAGGCAGGTCCGGATCAGCTTGCGCTGGCGATGAAACCCGACTTTGCCGCCCAGATCGGCGAGGGCAGCGCCCGCGCCGCCATGCTCTGGGAAGGTGCCGACTGGCAGTCCATGGGGCTGGAGGCCGCGATCCTCGCGCCGCGCCCGCGCCATGCGTTGTCCGGCCTTTCCGCCATGCTGGACCGCGGCAACGGCTATGGCGAGGGGATCCACCCCACCGCCAGCATCGACCCCACCGCCGAACTGGGCGAGGGCGTCTCGGTTGCGGCCTTCACCGTCATCGGCGCCCGCGCCAAGATCGGAGCGCGCTCGGTCATCGGCCCGCAGGTCTTCATCGGTGAGGACGCGACCATCGGCGAGGATGCGACGATCCACTCCGGCGTGCGCATCGGTGCGCGCTGCACCATCGGGGCCCGCGTCTTCTGCCAGTTCAACGCCAGCATCGGCGGCGACGGCTTCAGCTTCGTGACTCCAGAGGTCTCGGGCGTCGAGAAGGCCCGTGCCAGCCTCGGCGAGGAAGGCACGCAGGTCGCGCAGCAATGGGCCCGCATCCACTCGCTCGGCGCGGTCACCATCGGTGACGACTGCGAGGTCGGCGCCAATGCCACAATCGACCGCGGCTCGGTGCGCGACACGAAGATCGGCAATGGCACCAAGATCGACAACCTGGTGATGATCGGCCACAACGTCGTGGTCGGCGACAACACGCTGATCTGCGGCTGCTGCGGCATCGCCGGCTCGACGAAGATCGGCAACAACGTCGTGCTCGCCGGGCAGACCGGCGTGTCGGACAATATTTTCATAGGCGACAACGTGATCACCGGCGGCGGCACCACGGTGCTGTCGAACATCCCGGCGGGGCGCGTCATGCTTGGCTACCCGGCGATGAAAATGGAAAGCCACGTCGAGACTTACAAGGGCTTGCGCAGATTGCCACGGCTCTTCAAAGAAGTCGCGGAACTCAAGAAATCTGTTTCCAAGCTCATGGGGAATGAGTAAGCCGACCCTGACACGGACCCTGCGACGATAATGGGGAGCGCAGCACCATGAGTGTGAAAGACAAGGTCATCGAGATCATCGCCGAGCAGGCCGTTCTCGAACCCTCGGATGTGACGATGGAGAGCACGCTCGAGGATCTGGGCATCGACAGCCTTGGCCTCGTCGAGAGCATCTTCGCCATCGAGGAAGCCTTCGACATCTCGGTTCCGTTCAACGCCAACGAGCCCGAACAGAGCGATTTCGACATCTCCTCGGTGTCGAGCATCGTCGCCGGGATCGAGAAGCTGGTGGCCGAGCAGACCGCGTGAAACGGGTCGTCATTACGGGTGCAGGCACGATCAACGCGCTGGGGCGCGGCGTGCCTGCAACATTCGAGGCCATGCGCGAGGGGCGCTGTGGCATCGGGGAACTGGACTTCCGGGACGTCGAGCGTCTGGCCATCCGCATCGGCGGGCAGGTCAAGGGCTACGAGCCGGAAGAGACTTTCAACCGCCAGCAACTGGCGCTCTACGACCGCTTCACGCAGTTCGCGCTGATTGCGGCGCGCGAGGCCATCGCGCAATCGGGGCTGGAGTTCCACGGCGACATGGCCGACAGGTCGGGCGTGGTGCTGGGCACCTCGGGCGGCGGGCTGACCACGCAGGACGAGAATTACCGCTCGGTCTACGAGGAGGGCAAGAACCGCGTTCACCCCTTCGTCGTTCCCAAGCTGATGAACAATGCCGCTGCCAGTCATGTGAGCATGGAGTTCAACCTGCGCGGACCGACCTTCACCGTCGCCACCGCTTGCGCCAGTTCCAACCATGCCATGGGGCTCGCCTTCCAGATGGTTCGCTCGGGGGCCTGCCCGGCGATGATCACCGGCGGGGCGGAGTCGATGCTCTGCTTCGGCGGGGTGAAGGCCTGGGAAGGGTTGCGGGTCATGTCCAAGGACGCCTGCCGGCCGTTTTCGGCAAACCGTAACGGCATGGTGCAGGGCGAGGGCGCGGGGGTCTACGTCTTCGAGGACTACGACCACGCGAAGGCGCGCGGCGCCGACATCCTCGCCGAGGTGGTCGGTTTCGCGATGACCTCGGACGCCGCCGACATCGTCATGCCGTCCAAGCAGGGCGCGGCGCGGGCGATCTCGGGCGCGCTGCGCGACGGGAAGATTGACCGCGACGAGGTGGGCTACATCAACGCCCATGGCACCGGCACCGCCGCCAACGACAAGACCGAATGCGCCGCCGTAGCGGATGCGATGGGGCCGCAGGCGGACCGGCTGATGATCTCCTCGACCAAGTCCATGCACGGCCATTGCATCGGCGGCACCGGCGCCGTCGAGCTTCTGGCCTGCATCATGGCGCTGCGCGACGGGGTGATCGCGCCGACGATAGGCCATGAGGAGTTCGACGCCGAATGCGCACTCGACGTGGTGCCCAACGAAGCGCGCGAAGCGGATGTCTCGGTGGTGCTGTCGAACGCCTTCGCCTTCGGCGGGCTGAACGCGGTGCTGGCGCTGCGCAAGGTCTGAACTCGCGCAGAAGACGGGCAGGGTGCCGACGTGCCCTGCCGCTCTCCCTTGCTCGCAGGCGTTCCGCGCTCTCCTGCGCAGGCAGCGTGCGCAAATCGGCCTGCTCTCCTTCCCGCAAAGCCCCATATCCGGGGCAAAGGCAAGGAAAGGAGACTGTCATGTCCACGAAAGTTGCCGTCATCGTCGGCTCTCTGCGCGAGGGTTCTTACAACCGCATGCTCGCCAGGGCGCTGACCGAGGTTGCGCCCGAGGGGCTGGATTTCGACTTCGTCGCGATTGGCGACCTGCCGCTCTACAACCCGGACCTCGACGAGGGGACGCCGCCCGAGGCCTGGAGCCGCTTCCGGGCGCAGGTGAAGGCCAGCGACGCGGTGCTCTTCGTCACCCCGGAATACAACCGCGGCCTGCCTGCCGCCGTGAAGAACGCGCTCGACGTCGGCTCGCGCCCCTATGGCGACAGCGTCTGGGACGGCAAGCCGGCGGCTGTCGTCACCGGCTCGCCGGGCGGTCCCGGCGGCTTCGGTGCAAACCACCAGCTGCGCCAGTCGCTGGTCTTCCTGAACATGCAGCCGCTGCAGCAGCCCGAGGCCTATATCGGCAACCTGATGACCCTGATCTCCGAGGCAGGCGAGGTGACCAACGCGGATACCAGGAAGTTCCTTGGCACCATCATGAGCGCCTTTGCCGGCCTCATCGAGAAACACGCCTGAGCACGGTGTTTCCGAAAGACACCAAAAACGACAAAGGGCGGCCACTCGGGCCGCCCTTTGCCTATCCGATGATCGGCTGCGATCAGTGCAGGGTACGGCCCAGCTCGGCGGCCACGTCCGCCATGCGCGCGGAGAAGCCCCACTCGTTGTCGTACCAGGCCAGCACGCGCACGGTGCGGCCGATGACCTTGGTCTGGTCCGGCGCGAAGATCGAGCTGTGCGTGGTGTGGTTGAAGTCGATCGAGACCTTCGGTTCGGGATCATAGGCCAGAACCGAGCCCATGCGGCCAGCGGCGGCCTCGCGGATGATCTCGTTGACGTCGTCCACGGTCACGTCCTTGCCGGCCTGGAAGGTCAGGTCCACGGCAGAAACGTTCGGCGTCGGCACGCGGATCGACGAGCCGTCGAGCTTGCCGCGCAGGTTCGGCAGCACCTCGCCGAGCGCCTTGGCAGCGCCGGTGGAGGTCGGGATCATCGCCATGGCGGCGGCGCGGGCGCGGTAAAGGTCCTTGTGGCGGCGATCCAGCGTTGGCTGGTCACCGGTGTAGGAGTGGATCGTGGTCATGATGCCGCTCTCGATGCCGATGGCCTCGTCGAGCACCTTGGCCAGCGGGGCCAGCGCGTTGGTGGTGCACGAGCCGTTGGAGATCATCGTGTGACCCTTTTCCAGCTCGCGGTGGTTGACGCCGTAGACGATGGTTTTCTGCACGTTCTTGGCCGGGGCCGAGATCAGAACGGACTTGGCGCCCTGGTGGATGTGCTGCACGGCCTTGTCGCCGTCGTTGAAGTTGCCGGTGCATTCCAGCACGACGTCGCAGCCGGTCCAGTCGAGCTCTTTCATGTCGTAGGTCGACATCACTTCCATCGGGCCGCGGCCGATGTCCATGCTGGAGCCGCTGACGCGGACCTCACCGCCGAAACGGCCATGCACGCTGTCATAGCGCAGCAGGTGGGCGGCGGTCTCGAGCGGGCCGGTGGCGTTGATCTTCACCACCTGCACGTCGTTGCGTGCGCTCTCGGCGATATGGGCGAGGGTGCAGCGGCCAATGCGGCCGAATCCATTGATGCCGACGGTCACGGTCATGGAGCGGTCTCCTGGTCAGGATGAAGTCGTTGGGATGGGAACTTGGCTTTCCGTATACATAGGTGTGCCAGAGCGGCAACGCGAAAAGTAGAGGAATTGCAATATGTTAGCGATAAACCATGCTGCGGGCGCTAACATGACTCCCTGATAGCGTATAACCTTGTGCAATGCCCCGACGGCAGCTTGCGGACTTGCGCAACGCGGCGGCCGGATTACCTTGCGCCGAAACAAGACAGAACCAGACGGAGACGGACATGAGCGGACTTCTCGCGCTTCTCGACGACGTGGCGGGAATCGCCAAGGTGGCGGCGGCCTCGGTCGACGACATCTCGGCAAGCGCCGCCAAGGCCGGCTCGAAGGCCGCGGGCGTGGTCATCGACGACGCGGCGGTCACACCGAAATACCTGCACGGCTTCGAGGCCAAGCGCGAACTGCCGATCATCTGGCGGATCGCGCGCAGCTCGGTCTTCAACAAGGTGGTGATCCTGCTGCCTCTCGCGCTTCTGCTCTCGGCCTTCGCACCCTGGATGCTGCCGCCGCTGCTGATCGCCGGCGGCTCTTTCCTGTGTTTCGAGGGCGCCGAGAAGGTGCTGCACGTGCTGCGGCCCGGCCATGAGAAGACAGCGCCGGAGAAGCAGGTGGAAAAGGGCGACCCCATGCACCTCGAGGAACAGAAGGTGAAAGGGGCGATCAAGACCGACTTCATCCTCTCGGCCGAGATCATGACCATCTCGCTCTCCGCCATCGAGGTCACGGAGATCTGGATCAAGGCGGTTGCGCTGGGGCTCGTGGGCGTCGGCATCACCGCGCTGGTCTATGGCGCCGTGGCGCTGATCGTGAAGATGGACGACATCGGCCTGTGGCTGACGCAGGTGGGCAAGCTGGGGGCCACGCGAGCGCTGGGGCGCGGCATCGTCAAGGCGATGCCGGTTGTCATGTGGCTTCTGTCGACGGTCGGCACCGTGGCCATGCTCTGGGTCGGCGGCTCGATCCTCGTGCATTCGCTGGCGCAGATGGGCTGGCACCTGCCGGAAGAGGCGATCCACCACGTCGCCGAGGCCGCCGCTCACATGGTGTCCGAAGAGCTGCAACCCGCCATCCTGTGGATCGTCACGGCGGCCTGCGACGGCATCCTCGGGGTGATCTGGGGGATGATCCTCGTGCCGATCGTCACCAAGCTGGTGATGCCGCTCTTCGGGGGCAAAAAGCAGGCACAGCATTAAACCGGAGCCGCTCCGCCCGCCGCCGCGCTGCCCGTGGCGCTCGGAGCGTGTTAGGCTGAACGAGGTGTCGCCCGCCCCATGGGCCGCGCCGCGGTCTTTCCGGAGCACGCGATGGCCCTTCACCCGTTCCCGACGCTTGCGGCGCTGTTCATGGCTGCGCTGATCCCGACCGCTCTTGCGGCACAAGGCCCGCTGATCGACGAATCCTTCCTTACCGATCGCAGCTACGTGGTGCTGGTGCCCCCGGCAGAGGCAGCCTCGGCTTGGGTCTGCATCGGGATGGACGCGCAAGGGAACGGGGCTTTGCGTCAGCCCGATGCGGCGGCGCTGCAGGAGGCGCTCACCCAGGACTGGACCGCGACCGCCCGCTGCGACGCGGGCATGGCGCAGATCCGCATCACCGGCCCCGGCGGCACGGCGGCCCAGGATTTCGCCGTCGGCCGGCACTATGTCGATGGCGTCGCACGCCTGCTGAGCTTCGACGTCTCGGCGGCGATAGGCCAGTGCCAAAACTGGTTCGAAAGCCTCCCCGAAGCCTGTCGGAATGCGCCGGAGGCTGAGGGGTGCTCCGCCGCGCTCGATCAGTCCTTCAGCTTCGGCCCCGGCGCGCCGCTGCCCGGCAGCGCGCCGCTCGGAATCTCCGCCAGCTGCGTGAACGGCGACATCGCGCCGCGCCGGATCACGCCCCAGCTGGAGCTGCGCTGCCTCCACGAGACCATCTGCCTCGCCGCCTTCTGACGCGAAAAGGGCGCCCCGCGAGAGGCGCCCTTCGTCATTCTTCTCTTTGAAAATACGCCGGGGGTGAGCCCGAAGGGCGAGGGGGCAGCGCCCCCTCTGCCAGCCCGTGTCTCAGAGCAGGCCCTTGACCTTGGCCACCACGTTCTCCGCGGTGATGCCGAACTTCTCGTAGAGCACCTCCGCCGGGGCCGAGGCGCCGAAGCTGTCCATGCCGACGAAGGCCTGCTTGGCCTCGCGGCCACGCTCACCGAGCAGCCAGCGATCCCAGCCGCCGAGGCGGGTTGCGGCCTCGACACCGACGCGCACGGGGCCGGCGGGCAGCACGCGCTTGCGGTAGGCTTCGTCCTGCTGCGCGAAGAGTTCCATGCAGGGCATGGAGACGACGCGGGTGCCGATGCCCTCGGCCTGTAGCGCGTCGCGTGCGGCCAGCGCGATCTCGACCTCGGAGCCGGTAGCGATGATGATCGCCTGACGCTTGCCCTCGGCCTCGGCGAGCACGTAGGCGCCCTTCGAGGTGAGGTTGTTCGTCTTGTGCTCACGGCGCACGGTCGGCAGGTTCTGACGGGTCAGCGACAGCACCGACGGCGTGCCCTTCTGCGTCAGCGCGACTTCCCAGGCTTCCGCAGTCTCGACGGTGTCGGCAGGGCGGAACACCAGCGTGTTCGGCGTCGCGCGGCTGATCGCCAGATGCTCGACCGGCTGGTGCGTCGGACCGTCCTCGCCGAGGCCGATGGAATCGTGGGTCATCACGAAGACCGTCGGGATCTGCATCAGCGCGGCCAGGCGCATCGACGGACGGGCGTAGTCGGTGAAGGCCATGAAGGTGCCGCCGTAGGGGCGCAGACCGCCGTGCAGCGCCATGCCGTTCATCGCCGCGGCCATGCCGTGCTCGCGGATGCCCCAATAGACGTAGCGGCCCTTGCGGCTGTCCACGTCGAAGACACCGAGGTCACCGGTCTTGGTGTTGTTCGAGCCGGTGAGGTCGGCCGAGCCGCCGACGGTCTCGGGCATGATCGGGTTGACCACCTCGAGGACCATCTCCGAGCTCTTGCGCGTGGCGACCTTCGGGCCTTCTTCGCTGATCTGCTTCTTCAGCGCGCGGATCACCGCCGAGAGCTTCTTCGGCGCATCGCCGTCCTGCTGGCGGGTGAATTCTTTCTGGCGGCTGTCGGAAAGGGCGGCGAAGCGCTCTTCCCATTCAGCGCGATCGGCGGCACCGCGGCTGCCGACCTCTTCCCACCAGCTTTTCACATCTGCCGGCACTTCAAACGGACCGGTGGTCCAGCCCCAGTTCTGCTTGGCCTCAGCATTCTGCTCGGCGTTGGTCAGCGCGCCGTGACCCTTCGAGGTGTCCTGCGCGGCGTGGCCGAGGGCGATATGCGTCTTGCAGGCGATCATCGTCGGCTCGGCGCTCTTCTTCGCTGCCGTGATGGCCGCGTCGATCGCCTCGGGGTCGTGACCGTCGATCTCGATGACTTCCCAGCCTGCGGAGCGGAAGCGGGTCACCTGGTCGGTCTTGTCGGACAGTTCGACCTTGCCGTCGATGGTGATGCCGTTGTTGTCCCAGAAAACGATCAGCTTGCCGAGGCCGTAGCGACCGGCGAGGGTGATCGCCTCCTGGCTCACGCCTTCCATCAGGCAGCCGTCGCCGGCGATGACATAGGTGTGGTGATCCACGACCTTCTTGCCGAAGCGCGCGCGCAGGATCTCTTCGCCCATGGCGAAGCCGACCGCGGTGGCGATGCCCTGGCCGAGCGGACCTGTGGTGGTCTCGATGGCGTCCGCGTGGAAGTTCTCCGGGTGGCCGGCGGTGCGGGCGCCCCACTGGCGGAAGTTCTTCACCTCATCGAGGGTGATCTGCTCGTCGCCTGCAAGATAGAGCAGCGAGTAGAGCAGCATCGAGCCGTGGCCAGCCGAGAGGATGAACCGGTCGCGGTCCGCCCACTTCGGGTTCTTGGCGTCGAATTTCAGGTGCTTGGAGTAAAGCACGGTGGCCACGTCGGCCATGCCGATGGGCATGCCGGAGTGACCGGAGTTTGCAGCCGTGACCGCATCCAGCGTCAGCGCGCGGATGGCGCAGGCGCGGGTCCAGTGGTCGGGGTTCTTGGCGCGAAGTTCAGAAATGTCCACGGGGCTTTGTCCTCTTGCCGGAAGCCTTTCAGTCGGCTCAATAGCAGCGCTGCCGATAAGTTCAAGCGCGGCGGCCTTCCGCCTGTGCGCCAAGGATGAAGCACGGGCCGTAAGGCCTTGGAACATATGGCGAGCATTTTCCCGATCCGCTTGTTATCCTTTTGCCGAACCGGGGCGCTTTGATTCGCCTTCCCGGAGACGATGGTATAGGTCGGCGACACCCGGATGCGGGCGGCTGCGGGCCATGCCGCAAAGTCGCTCCGAAAGACGCTGGGAACAAAGACACTCGGCAAGAGGCAAGGAACAAGGGACGCAGGATGAGCCAGATCGACGAGTTGCACTCCAGGATCACGCGCGCGCTCGACCGCATCTCGACAGGGGTCGAGGCGCTGGGATCGCCGCAGCCGGACGCGGACACCGAGGCCGCGGCGGTCGGCGATATCGCCGCGCTGCGCGGCGCACTGGACGAAGAGCGCATGGCCAATGCCCAGCTCGAGGAGCGGGTGCGCAAGCTGCACGCGCAGATCGAGGGCACGCCGGAGGCCAGCGCCGAGAGCGTCGCCCTGGCCGGACAACTGGATGCGCAGCGCGGGGCGATGGCGGCCCTTGACGGCGAATTGCAGAGGCTGCGCCAGGCCAACGCGGCGCTGATGCGCTCGCAGGCCGAGATGCGCGAAGCCCTCGAGGCGGGGCTCGGCGAGCCGCATCTGATCAACCAGGCCATGCTGGCCGAGCTCGAGTCGCTGCGCGCCGCGCGCGGCGTCGAGGAGGCAGAGGCGCAGGCGCTGCTGGCCGGGCTCACGCCGGTGCTTGCCGCGGCCACCAAGGCGGAGGACCTGTGATGTCGCAGATCGAAGTTGAAATCCTCATCGGCGGCCGCAGTTTCGAAGTGGCCTGCCAGGAAGGCGAAGAACAGTACCTGCAGGCCGCGGCCCGCATGCTGGACACCGAGGCGCAGGTGCTGGTCGGCCAGATCGGCCGCATGCCCGAGGCGCGGATGCTGCTGATGTCGGGCCTCATGCTGGCCGACAAGACGGCTGGCCTCGAGGATCGGCTGCGTGAGACCGAGGACCGGCTGCGCGAGGCCGAGGAGCGCATCGCCACCATGGGCGCCGAGCTGCGCGCGCTGCGCGACGCGCCGCCGCCCGAGGCCGAGCGGGTCGAGGTGCCGGTGATCCCTCGCAGCCTCACCGAGGCCATGGCCGAGCTTGCGGCCCGTGCGGAAGCGCTCGCCGAGGCGGTCGAGGAGAAGGCGACCTCCTGAGCTTCGTCGAGACGAAACTATCCCGGGGGAGAGGCGCGTGGCGCCTCTGGGGGCAGAGCCCCCGTTCCGCAGGTGTTGGGACTTGCGCCCCTCTCGGGCGTATCCCGCGTGGCGCGGCCACGCCGTGCGTATTTCGGAAGAGAAGAAGCGCGAGCGAGCGCGTCGCTCCGAACGGGAAAGCGGGACAAGCAAAAAGGGCGGGGAATTCCCCGCCCTTCTTTCTTCCAACGTGCGAAGCTCAGCGCTTGAGGATCGAGCGGCCGGCGTATTCCGCGGCTTCGTCGAGCATCTCCTCGATGCGGATCAGCTGGTTGTACTTGGCGAGCCGGTCCGAGCGGGCCAGCGAGCCGGTCTTGATCTGACCGCAGTTGGTGGCGACGGCGAGGTCGGCGATGGTGGCGTCCTCGGTTTCGCCCGAGCGGTGCGACATTACGTTGGTGTAGCGCGCGCGGTGGGCCATATCGACGGCCTTCAGCGTTTCCGACAGCGAGCCGATCTGGTTGACCTTCACCAGCATCGAGTTGGCCACGCCCTGCTCGATGCCCATGGCGAGGCGTTCGGGGTTGGTGACGAAAAGATCGTCGCCGACCAGCTGCACCGATGCGCCGAGCTTGTCGGTGAGCAGCTTCCAGCCTTCCCAGTCATCCTCGGCGCAGCCGTCCTCGATGGAGATGATCGGGTAGTCGTCGCAGAGCTTGGCGAGGTAGTCGACGTTCTCGGCGGAGGTGAGCGAGAGGCCTTCGCCCTTCATCTCGTATTTGCCGTCCTTGAAGTATTCGGTCGAGGCGCAGTCGAGCGCGAGGTAGATGTCCTCACCGGGCTTGTAGCCGGCCTTCTCGATCGACTTGAGGATGAAGTCCAGCGCCTCGCGAGTGCCGCCGAGCTCGGGGGCAAAGCCGCCCTCGTCGCCGAGACCGGTGGACATGCCCGCCGCCGAAAGCTCCTTCTTCAGCGTGTGGAACACCTCGGAGCCCATGCGCACGGCTTCGCGGATGTTTGCCGCCGAGACCGGCATGATCATGAATTCCTGGATGTCGATCGGGTTGTCGGCATGCTCGCCGCCGTTGATGATGTTCATCATCGGAACCGGCAGGACGCGGGCCGAGGTGCCGCCGACGTAGCGATAGAGGGGCTGGCCGGTGAAGTCCGCCGCCGCCTTGGCCACCGCCAGCGACACGCCGAGGATGGCATTGGCGCCGAGCCGGCCCTTGTTGTCGGTGCCGTCGAGCTCGATCATCGCCATGTCGATGGCCTGCTGCTCGGTGGCGTCGAAGCCGACGATGGTCTCGGCGATCTCGCCGTTCACCGCCGCCACGGCCTCGAGCACGCCCTTGCCCATGTAGCGCGACTTGTCGCCGTCACGCTTCTCGACGGCCTCGTGCACGCCGGTCGAGGCGCCCGAGGGCACCGCGGCGCGGCCCATGGTGCCGTCTTCCAGCGTGACGTCGACTTCGACGGTGGGGTTGCCGCGGCTGTCGAGGATCTCGCGGGCGTGAATGTCGATGATGATGCTCATGGGTCCCTCGCAAAGGAATGGGTTCGCGACGAGCTATAGCAGGGGCGGGGCAGAAGTAAATAATCACGGTAACGCTAACAGTGCCTGTTCCCATGGGGTTGCGCTAACAACCACATGTTCGTGCAGCATAGTTTTTTGCCCTGCCGGAAATGCCCCCTAGGTTTTTTCTGCAGACGCACAGGCAATGGACAGCAGGAAAGGCCGCGCAAGGGTGCCGGGGGGAGGACGGCACCGCGCGGACATGGTGCATGGAAGAAGAACTGAGCGAGATCGGCCAGCAGGTGGCCGAGATTTCCGAGCTGGACCAGCTCGAGCAACAGGTGGCGGATTTTTCCGAGACGGTGGAGGCGATAATCCCGGTGCTGCCGGGCTGGGTGATGCCCGCGGCGGTGCTGGGATTGGCCTTTCTGATCGGGGTGCTGGCCTTCCGGCTGGTGTTCGGGATCCTGACCCGGCTGGTGGCGAAGCGCGATCTCTTTTGGCGCAGCCTCGTGTCGCGCACACGAAGGCCGCTGCGCATGGGGCTGGTGGTGTTCTTCCTGGCGATCGGCGTGGCAGTGGCGCCGTTGGATGCGGTCTGGCGCGATCTTGCGCAGCACGCGCTGCTGATCGCCTTCATCATCCTCGTGGCCTGGGTGGTGCACACGGCGCTGAACATCTGGACGACGGTGAGGCTGCGCAAGTTCTCGCTCGACGCCGAAGACAATTTCCTTGCCCGCAAGCACGTGACCCAGAGCCGGATCCTCGTGCGGCTGACAGGCTGGCTGATCCTCATCGTCACGATCTCGGCGATCCTGATGACCTTCCCGGGCGTGCGGCAATGGGGGGTGTCGCTTCTGGCTTCCGCGGGGGCTGCGGGCATCGTTGTCGGCTTTGCCTTCCAGCCAGTGCTGAAGAACCTGATCGCCGGCATCCAGCTGGCGATCACCCAGCCGATCCGCATCGACGACGCGGTGATCGTCGAGGGCGAATGGGGCTGGATCGAAGAGATTACAGGGACTTACGTGGTAATCAAGATCTGGGACTGGCGGCGGCTGATCGTGCCCTTGAGCTATTTCATCGAGCAGCCGTTCCAGAACTGGACGCGCGATGGGTCCTCGCTGATCGGCGGGGTGCTGCTCTATCTCGACCATTGCGCCGACATCGGCCGCATCCGTGACAAGATGAACGAGATCTGCCGCGAGAGCGAACTCTGGGACGGCAATGTCTGCCACCTGCAGGTGAACGACTTCCGCGAGCGGGTGATGGAGATCCGCATCCTCGCCTCGGCCCGCAATGCGCCGCGCACCTACGACCTGCGCTGCGAAATCCGCGAGAAGCTGATTACCTGGATCCAGCGCGAGATGCCCGAGGCGCTGCCACGGACCCGCGAGACGGTCTCGGTGGATGCGGCGAACAGCGTCACCGCGCCGGGGATCGAGGTCGTCGGCGGGTAAGGCGGATACCGGGGGCTCAGAGCCCCCGGTTCACGTCCCGCTGCTGCGCCCGGGCCAGCCGGTGCTCGCGGACGAATGTGTAGAGACCGGCGGCGAGGATCAGCGTGGCCCCCGCATAGGTCCAGCCGTCGGGGCGTTCGCCGAAGATCAACATGCCGAGGCTCGCGGTGAAGATCAGCCGGGTGTAGCGGAAGGGCGAGACCGCCGCGACCTCGGCCATGCGCATGGCGTTGGTCACTGCGAGGTAGCCACCCGCGGTCACCGCAACGGCCGCCGCCATGGGCAGGATTGCGGCGCCGGTGAAGACCGGCGCGCGGCCCGACATGAGAAGCAGCGCAAGGCCGACCGGCGCGATGGAAACCATGCCCCAGGCCGAGACCGCCACCGAGGGGATCGCGGCGGGCAGGGTGCGGGTTACCAGATCCCGTGCGGCGAGACCGATCACACCGACCACGGCAAAGATTTCCCAGCCGGTGAATTCCGTGCCGAAGGGGCGGATCACCATCAGCATGCCGACGAGGCCCACGCCGATCGCCGACCAGCGGCGCCAGCCGACGCTTTCCCCCAGAAAGAGTGCGGCGCCCAGCGTCACCGCCAGCGGCGCGGTCTGCATGATTGCCGCCATGACCGAGAGCGGGATGTAGGTCAGCCCGATGATCATGCCCAGCCCGCCGACCATCTCGAAGAGGTTGCGCAGGAGCACCCGGGGATGCAGCGCGTCGGCGCGGCGCAACGGCAGTTTCTTGAGCTTCGCGAGAATGAGGAAGACGATGCAGCCGCCGAGTCCGATGGCCATCATGACCTGGCCGGAAGGCGCCTGCAGCGTCGACAGCTTGATGAAGGCGTCGCTGAGAGCCAGCAACGCCATGCCAAGCACCATCAGGGCGATGGCGCGAAGGGTATCCATTGTCTTGTCTTCCGATCAGGTAATGACGTCGGGCGCGTCGCGTCCGGTGCGTGTCTTGATGCCCGCAATGGCCTCGGCCGCGGCGATCACCGGCGCCAGCGCGACCTGCGGATCGAGCGCGAACTTGGCGGGGTCGGTCTCGACCTTCTCGAGGTAGACGCGCAGCGTGGCGCCCTCGGTGCCGGTGCCCGACAGGCGCAGCACGAGGCGGGAGCCGCCCTCGAAGCCGATCTGCAGGCCCTGCTTCTCGGCGCGCGAGCCGTCGACCGGATCGTCGTAGGCGAACTCTTCTGCCGAGGTGACCTTCATCCCCGCGACCTCATTGCCCGGCAGTACGCCGAGCTGCTCGCGCACGTGGTCCATCAGCCCGTTTGCCGCCTCGCTGTCGACACCCTCGTAGTCATGGCGCGAGTAGTAGTTGCGGCCATATTCCTTCCAATGGGCGTCCATCAGCTCGGCGACCAAGCACTGCTTCCTGGCCAGCACGTTGAGCCAGAAGAGCACGGCCCAGAGCCCGTCCTTCTCGCGCACGTGGTCAGAGCCGGTGCCGGCGCTTTCCTCGCCGCAGAGCGTGGCGCGGCCCGCGTCGAGCAGGTTGCCGAAGAACTTCCAGCCGGTGGGCGTGGCGTAGCAGTCGATGCCGAGGCCCTCTGCCACCCGGTCCACCGCGCCCGAGGTGGGCATGGAGCGCGCGACGCCCTTCAGGCCCTCCGCATAGGCCGGGACCAGCGTGGCATTGGCGGCCAGAACCGCGAGGCTGTCCGAGGGGGTCACGTAGCAATGCTTGCCGACGATCATGTTGCGGTCGCCGTCACCATCCGAGGCCGCACCGAAGTCCGGCGCATGGTCGCCCATCATCTCGTCCATCAGCGTCTTGGCCCAGATCGGGTTGGGATCCGGATGGCCCTTGCCGAAGTCGGGAAGCGGGATGGCGTTGATCACCGTGCCGGGGCCGGCGCCCAGTTCCTCTTCGAGGATCATCCGCGCGTAGGGGCCGGTCACCGCGTGCATGGCGTCGAAGCGCATGGTGAAGCCGGAGCGGAACAGCGCATGGATGGCGTCGAAGTCGAAGATTTCCTTCATCAGCTCGGCGTAATCGGCAACCGGATCGACGATCTCGATCTCCATGTCGCCGAGCATCACCGTGCCGGTGCCCGCAAGACCCACGTCTTGACTGTCGAGGATGCGGAATTCGGTGATCGTCTTGGTGGCCTCGAAGATCTTGTCGGTGATGCCTTCGGGAGCCGGGCCGCCGTTGCCGGCGTTGTATTTCACGCCGAAGTCCCCCTCGGGGCCGCCCGGGTTGTGGCTGGCCGACAGGATGATGCCGCCGTCGGCACCGCGCTTGCGGATCAGGTTCGACGCGGCGGGGGTCGAGAGCAGGGCGCGCTCGCCGACGATCACCTTCTTCGCGCCGCTGGCCGCGGCCATGCGCAGCACGACCTGCGCGGCCTGGGAGTTGAAATGACGTCCGTCACCGCCGAGCACGAGGGTCTTGCCCTCGACGCCGCCGATGCCGTTCCAGATGCTTTGAATGAAATTCTCGAGGTAGTGGTGGCTCTGGAAGACGGTTGTCTTCTTGCGCAGGCCGGACGTGCCCGGTTTCTGGCCCTCGATCGGCTCGGTGGGAACGGTACGGATATGCGTCATGTCTGTCTCCTTCGCCCGGATGCTTCCATGATCCGGGCGGCATTGGCAAGAACGGGTGTGTTTGCAATCTCTTGCGGACCGATAGGCAGGCGCTGGCGCCAGTTGGGATATTCCGAGACAGTGCCCGGAAGGTTGGGCTGCACGTCGCTGTCCAGCAGGTCCTCGACCTGCACGGCGACCAGCCGCGAACGGGTGGCGGCAAGCATGTGGAACATAGCCTCAGGCGCCTCCGGGGCAAGGTCGCCGCGGAACTGGCCGCTGAGCCAGTCAAAGCCGGCGATCTCGCGCCCGCGCCATCCGCGCATCCCCTCGGCGTGGTCGGGCGGGGTGAGGCCGATCTCGACCCGGGTGTCGATCTCGCGCCCGGCGCGCCAGCCTTTCCAGGTGGGCAGATCGTGCGTGGTGAAGCTGGCGATCACCGCCTCGTCGTAATCCTCGGGGCGTTTGAACTCGGGCGGATCGCCGCGGTGCTCGAAGCAGGCGAGGCGGCAGCCGAGAAGGCCGCTCTCGTCCATCGCCGCGTGGAGGCCGTCGGGGATCACTCCGAGATCCTCGCCGATGATCACCCCACCGCAGCGTGCGGCCTCGATCCGAGCCACGGCGAACATCGCCTCGCGCGGCATCTGCACGTAGGCGCCGGGAAGCTCGCCGCCCTCGGGCACCCAGTAGGCGCGCTCGAAGCCGATGATGTGGTCGATCCGCAGCATGCCGCAGAACCGCAGTTGCTGCCGCAGGGTGAGGGCAAGGGCCTCGAAACCCGTCGCCTCCAGCGCCACAGGGTTGAACGGGGCGAGGTGCCAATTCTGCCCCTGCGGCGCGAAAGCATCGGGCGGCGCGCCAAGGCTGGCACCGGTGGCAAAACTGCTGCGGTCGGTCCAGGTCTCTGCGCCATGCGGATGGGTGCCGACGGCGAGGTCGAGGTAAAGCCCGTGGCGCATGCCAGCATCCAAGGCCCGGCGCTGGGTCGCGGCGACCGCACCCTCGGCGGCGTATTGCAGCCAGGCGTGAAAACGCAGCCGGTCGGCAAGATCGCGGGCCGCTTGTGCCACCTGCGGGCTTTCCGGGTCACGGTAGGCGGGGTCCCAGCTGTCCCAATAGGCCCCGAGCTTTTCCGACAGCGCCTGATGCAGCGCGAAGCGCCGCAGCTCCTCGCCCTCGGTGCGCAGCCAGCTGTCGAAGCCGGGGCCGGGGCGCGCGTTGTGGAACTCGGCTTCCAGCGCGGCAAGCCGGGCCGGGGTCTCGGCGGCGAAATCCACCAGCGGGCCGGGTTTGACCGAAGTGGCGGTGGGCAGGTAGAGCGGCGACAGGCGGCGGCGGTGCGAGGGGGTATAGGGGCTGAAGCCGCCGGGGTCGGCCACGTGGAAGCCCGCGTGGATCGGGTTGATCCCGAGAAAGCCGGCGCCCTGCGCCGCCGCGCCCTCTGCGATGACCGCCAGGTCGTCAAAGGCGCCGATGCCGCCCACGCCCTCTGGCCGCAGGCAAGCGAGCGGCACCATAAGGCCCCAGTCGCGCTCCGGCAGCGGCAGGCGCGGTGGGGCGCTGAGCAGCCAGCAGGTCTCGCCCTGCGCCTCGAGCCTGTGCCGTCCCATGGGCAGGGCGGGCAGGCGGCCGGTGCCCTCGATCCCGCGCCCGTCCTCGAGCGTGATCTGCCACTCGCCCGGCACACCCAGACCGGGCGGCTCGGCGTGGGTGCAGACGTGCCACTTCGGAAGCTGGCGCGCGGGCTGCGTGTCGGCCGCATCAAGCCCCATGGCCGACAGCAGCGCGGCTTTGGTCTCGGGCGGCGTGGCGTGCCAATGGCCGTAGAGGTCGCGGTAGTCGCCCAGAATGCCGGCCTGTGCGGCGCGGGTGTCGAGATCGCTCATCAGGCCTCCTCTCCAAGCAGCAGCACCGAGTTCGCCGCCAGGGTCACCGTGCCGCCAAGCCGCAGGGGTTCGGCCCCGGGATCGGCGGTGTCGATGTGGCGGACCCAGCCAAAGCCCTCGCCGGGCTCGGGAAGGGTCAGCTCGACCTCATCGCCGGCGTTCAGCGCGATGTAGATCGCCTCTTCGCGCTGCTTGTAGAGCGGCGTGCCCGAGGCCATGCGGAACTCGGCGCAGAGCACTTTGAGATGGCCGTTGGTCCAGTCGGCCCGGGTCATCTGCTGGCCGTCAGGCCGCCACCAGAAGAGATCCGGCACCCCGTCGACCCGGCGCGGGCGCGAGTGCAGGTAGCGGCGCTGGCGCAGGATAGGGTGCGCCTTGCGGAAGGCGATCAGCTTTCGGGTGAAGGCATGGAACTCGGCGTCGCGGCTGTCCCAGTCGATCCAGCCGGTCTCGTTGTCCTGCGCGTAGGCGTTGTTGTTGCCACTCTGGGAGTTGCCGATCTCGTCGCCCGCGAGGATCATCGGCGTGCCCTGGCTCATCAGCAGCGTCGCCATCAGGTTGCGGCGGCGCAGGGCGCGGGCCTCGAGTATCGCCTGATCTTCGGTCGGGCCTTCGACGCCCATGTTATCCGAATGGTTTTCGCCGTGGCCGTCTCGGTTGTTCTCGCCATTGGCCTCATTGTGGCGATGGTTGTAGGAGACCACGTCCATCAGGGTGAAGCCGTCATGGGCGGTGAGCAGGTTGACCGAAGCGGTGGCATTTCGGCCCGAGTGATCGAACAGCCCGGCCGAGCCGGTGATCCGGTCGGCCATCACCGGCACATGCCCCAGATCGCCGCGCCAGAAGCGCCGTACGCCGTCGCGATACTGGTCGTTCCACTCGCTGAATGGCGGAGGATAGCCGCCAAGCTGGTAGCCGCCCGGGCCGATATCCCAGGGCTCGGCGATCAGCTTCTTGGCGGCCAGCACAGGGTCCTGCCGCAGCGCCTTGAAGAAGGCGGAGTTGCGGTCGAAGCCCTGCGGCGTACGGCCGAGCGTCGAGCACAGGTCGAAACGGAAGCCGTCGACGCCCATGGTGGTGGCCCAGTAGCGCAGGCTGTCCATCACCATGCGCAGCACCATCGGGTGGTCGATGTTGAGAGTGTTGCCGGTGCCGGTGTCGTTGATGTAGCCGCGCTTGTCTTCCGGCAGGCGATAGTAGCTGAGGTTGTCGAGCCCCCGGAAGCTGAGCGTCGGCCCGTGCTCGTCGCCCTCGCAGCTGTGGTTGTACACCACGTCGAGGATCACCTCGATCCCGGCTGCGTGCAGCCGCGCGACCATGTGCTGGAATTCCCAGAGCGCGCCCTGGTCGAGATAGCGCGGGTCGGGGGCGAAGAAGCCCAGCGTCTGGTAACCCCAGTAGTTCTTGAGCCCCTTGTCGACGAGGAACCTGTCGTTGAGGAAGGCGTGCACCGGCAGCAGCTCGATGGCGGTGATGCCGAGGTCGGTCAGGTAGTCCAGCACCGGATCCGAGGCGATGCCGAGGAACTTGCCCGGATGCTCGGCGCCGGGAAAGCGCTGGGTCAGCCCCTTCACATGCGCCTCGTAGATGACGCTCTTCGCCAGCCGGGTTTCGGGGGGCTGCGTGCCGCCCCAGTCAAAGCTGGCGTCGACCACCACGGCCTTGGGCATGTAGGGCGCGCTGTCGGCGGTGTTGCGGGTCTCGAGGCCGCCGTAGAGCGCGTCGTTCCACACGGGATGGCCGGTGATGCGCCGGGCGTAGGGGTCGAGCAGCAGCTTGTGCGGATTGAAGCGGTGGCCCTGCTTCGGCTGGAAAGGGCCGTCGACGCGGAAGCCGTAGTGCTGGCCCGGGGTCAGCCCGGGCACCCGCCCGTGCCAGACGTCGCCGTCGCGTTCGGGCAGGGGGAGCCGATAGGTTTCCGTGCCATCCTCGTCGAAGAGACAGAGCGTGACGGCCTCGGCATGGGCGGAAAACACCGCGAAGTTCACGCCATCGCCGTCGAAGGTCGCGCCGAGCGGAGTCGCGGATCCCGCGAGGATGACCGGCTCGCTCATCTATGCCTCATGGCTGTTTGGCCTTCACCATATCCTGGTAGAGCGCCGCGTATTTCGCCGCCGAATGGGTCCAGCTGACCGGCGAGGCCATGGCATTGGTCATCATGCGCGTCCAGGTTTCCTTGTCCTGGTACAGAGTTATAAGCCGCATCATCGCCTGGGCCAGTGCCTGCGCGCTGACAGGGTGGAATTGCAGGCCGGTTGCACAGCCCGCTGCCAATCCTGCAGGCGATGCGTTGATCACCGTGTCCGCCAGGCCGCCCGTGAGCGCCACAAGTGGCAGGGTGCCGTAGCGCAGGCCGTAGAGCTGGGTAAGACCGCAGGGCTCGAAGCGCGACGGCACGAGAATCGCATCGCCCCCGGCCATCAGCCGCTGCGCGAGGTCCTCGTCGTAGCCGATGCGCACGGCGACGCCGGGGTGTTTCTGCGCCTTGCGCTGAAAAGCCTCCTCGAGCCCCGGGTTGCCCGAGCCGAGCAGCGCCAGTTGGCCGCCACGGTCGAGCAGAGCCGGCAGCGCCTGCATCAGGATGTCGAGGCCCTTCTGTTCGGTCAGCCGCGAGATCACCACGCAGAGCGGGCCGGGCCAGTCGTCCGGCAGGTCCAGTTCCTTGCGCAGCGCGGCCTTGTGCTTGGCCTTCTCGGCGATGGTCTTGTAGGGCGGCGTCCAGAGCGCCTCGTCGATGCCGTTGAGGATGCCGACCATGTCTTCCTGACGTTCGCGCAGCACCCCGTCGAGCCCCATGCCGAATTCCTTGGTCATCAGCTCGGAGGCATAGGTGGGCGACACGGTCGAGAGCTTGTCGGAATAGACCAGACCGGCTTTCAGCGCCGAGACGCTGTCCCAGAACTCGTAACCGCGCTGGTGGAAGCCCGTGCGCGGCAGGCCGAGCGTGCCGATGCGCGAGGCCGAGGCCATGCCCTGGAAGGCGATGTTGTGGATGGTCATCAGCGTCGAGACCCGTCCCGCCGCACCGAGCTCGCGCAGGTAGAGCGGCGCGAAACCGGCCTGCCAGTCGTGGCAGTGCAGGATTTGCGGGTGCCAGTCCTCGATCCCGTCGGCACCGATCATCGCGGCCACCGAGGAGAGCGCGGCAAAGCGCTCGGGGTTGTCGCGCCAGTCGTTGCCCTTCGGGTCCATGTAGGGGCCGCCATCGCGATCGAAGAGATGTGGTGCCTCGAGCACGTAGAGCACCTGCTTGCTCTTGGCGTCACCCAGCGGCGCCTTCAGCACCCGCGCCGGGCCGCCGAAGAGATCGCCGTATTCGGCCGCGACCGTCGGCGCGGCAAGCTTATCGATGACCTGCCGATAGCCCGGCAGAAGAACCCGCATGTCGACCCCGTGCACCGCCAGCGCGCCGGGCAGGGCGCCGACCACATCGGCAAGCCCTCCAGTCTTGATCAGCGGCACACATTCCGAGGCGACAGACAGGACACGAGTCATTTGGCGGCTTCCCTCCGGTCGAGCATTCCTTGCGTGATCAGCGTCACGCCGCCGGGCGTGACACGGAACCACTTAGCGTCTTCCTCCGGATCCTCGCCGACCACAAGCCCCTCGGGGATATGCACCCCTCGATTGACCACCGCATTTGTCAGACGTGCATGCCTGGAGACATAGACATTCGGCAGAAGTACCACACGTTCGAGCGATGCATATGAATTCGTGTGAACTTTGGTGAACAGCAGCGACTCGCGGATCTCCGTGCCGGAGATGATGCAGCCGCCGGCGATCAACGAGCTGACGGCCGAGCCGCGGCGGTCTTCCTCGTCGTGGATGAACTTCGCCGGGGGCACAACCTCGCCGTAGGTCCAGATCGGCCAGTCGGTGTCCCAGAGATCGAGCTCGGGATCGAAGTTGGTCAGATCGATGTTGGCCCGCCAGAAGGCGTCCACCGTGCCGACGTCGCGCCAGTAGGCCGGCTTGCCGGCCTCGCGCACGCAGCTGTCCTCGAAACGGTGCGCCTGCGCGCCGCCGGCGGCGACGATTTCGGGGATCATGTCGTTGCCGAAATCATGCGTGGAGCTTTCGGAGCCCAGATCCTCCATCAGCTTGCCGCGCAGGTATTGCCAGTCGAAGACGTAGATGCCCATGCTGACCAGCGTCTTCTCGGGATCGTCGGGCAGGCCGGGCGGATCCTTGGGCTTTTCGAGGAAGGAGGTGATCCGGTCGCTCTCGTTCACCGCCATGCAGCCGAAGGCGCTGGCCTCGTGGCGGTCCACCGTCAGGCAGCCGACGGTCACCTGAGCGCCGCTGTCGACGTGCTGCTGCAGCATCTCCTCGTAGTCCATCTTGTAGATATGGTCGCCGGCGAGGATGACGATGTAGTCGATGTCGTAGCTGTCGATGATGTCGATGTTCTGCGCCACCGCATCCACCGTGCCGCGATACCACGTCTGCTCGTTGTAGCGTTGCGAGGCGGGCAGGATGTCGAGGAACTCGTTGCGCTCGGCACGGAAGAAGTTCCAGCCGCGCTGGCAATGACGGATCAGGCTGTGCGCCTTGTACTGGGTCGCCAGCGCGATCTTGCGGATGCCGGAATTGAGCGCGTTGGACAGGGCAAAGTCGATGATCCGCGCCTTGCCGCCGAAATAGACGGCCGGTTTCACCCGGAAATTAGTCAACTCGTGCAGTCGCGAGCCACGGCCTCCCGCAAGCACGAAGGCCATGCTGCGGCTCGCGAGCCTCTGGGAACGTCGGGGCATTCGTCTCCTCCTTTAATCAATTTTTATGTGTCGGGCAGAGCCGTGACACGCGTATGAATGGATCAGCTTTCCTCGCGGACGAGGAAGATCGCCGAAAGCGGCGGCAGGAAGAGCTCGGCCGAGGCAGGGTAGCCATGGCAGGACTCGTCGTCGGCGATGACACGGCCGAAATTCCCGCGATTGCCACCGCCATAGATGCCCGCGTCGGTGTTCAGCGCCTCGCGCCAGACGCCAGTGTCGGGCAGGCCGATGCGATAGCTCGGCTGTTCCGAGGGCGTGAAGTTGCAGATCACCGCGACCTCGGGTTCGTCCAAGCGGCCGCGCCGGATCCACGAGAAGACCGAGTTGTCGGTGTCGCCTCCGGCGATCCATGCAAAACCGCCTTCTTCGGCGTCCTTCTGGTGCAGCGCGGGCGTCTCGAAGTAGAGCGTGTTGAGATCGCGGATCAGCCGCTGCATCCCGGCGTGGCTCGGATCATCGAGGCAGCCCCAGTCGATCTCGGCGTCGTGGTTCCACTCGTGGGCCTGTGCGAACTCCTGTCCCATGAACAGAAGCTTCTTGCCCGGGTGGCCCCACATGAAGCCGTAGTAGGCGCGCAGGTTGGCGAACTTCTCCCATTCGTTGCCCGGCATCTTGCCCAGCATCGAGCCCTTGCCGTGCACCACCTCGTCATGGCTGATCGGCAGGATGAAATTCTCGGAGAAGGCGTAGACCAGCCCGAAGGTCATCTGGTGGTGATGGTAGCTGCGGTAGATCGGATCCTTGCGGATGTATTCGAGCGTGTCGTTCATCCAGCCCATGTTCCACTTGAACCCGAAGCCGAGCCCGCCCTGGTCGACCGGCGAGGAGACACCCGGGTAGGCGGTGCTTTCCTCGGCCACGGTCATGATACCTGGATGCTGGCCGTAGCACTCGGTGTTCATCCGGCGCAGCATCGAGATCGCCTCGTAGTTCTCGCGCCCGCCGTCCTTGTTCGGCACCCATTCGCCCTCTGGGCGCGAGTAATCGCGGTAGAGCATCGAGGCCACCGCATCCACCCGCAGCCCGTCGGCATGGTATTCCTCGAGCCAGTAGAGCGCATTGGCGGTCAGGTAATTGGCCACCTCGGCGCGGCCGTAGTTGTAGATCAGCGTGTTCCAGTCGTGGTGGAAGCCTTCCTTGGGATCGGCGTGCTCGTAGAGCGCGGTGCCATCAAAGCGCCCGAGGCCGTGCGCGTCGCTGGGGAAATGGCCGGGCACCCAGTCGAGGATCACCCCGATCCCGGCCTCATGCGCGGCGTTTACCAGGTCGCGGAACTCATGCGGCAGCCCGTGGCGGATGGTCGGGGCAAACATGCCGATCGGCTGATAACCCCAGGAGCCGTCGAACGGATACTCGCTGACCGGCAGCAGCTCGATATGGGTGAAGCCCATCTCGCACACGTAGTCGATCAGCTCCTCGGCGGCCTCGACGTAGGAGATGGGACGCCCCCAATCCTTGCGCCGCCAAGAGGGCAGGTGCACCTCGTAGATCGAGATCGGGGCAGAGCGGCTCTGTGCCTCGGCGCGGGTCTCGATCCAGTCCTGATCGGACCATCCGTAGCCCGAGATGTCGCGCACGATCGAAGCATTGGCGGGCGGATGTTCCGAGCCGAAGCCCATGGGATCGGCCTTGCGCGGCTGCACGGTGCCGTCGGGGCCGACGATCTCGTAGCGGTAGAAGGCGCCGTCGCCAACGCCGGGAATGAAGATTTCCCAGACACCGGTATTGCCGCGCCGCCGCATGGGATGCCGAAGCCCGTCCCACCAGTTGAAGTCGCCAACCACCGAAACGCGCTTGGCATTGGGTGCCCAGACAGCGAAATGCGTGCCCTGCGCGCCCTCGTGCTCCATCACATGCGCGCCGAGCGCCTCCCAGAGCCGCCGGTGGCTGCCTTCGCCCAGCAGGTATTCGTCGATCTCGCCGAGCACCGGGCCGAAGCGGTAGGGGTCTTCCTTCTCGAAGCGATGCGGCTCGCCATCCTCGCCGTGATCCTCGCCCTCCAGCGTGTAAGCGACGTCTCCGGGCACCGGGCCGTGGAAGAAGCCGGGGACTTTGGTCGCTTCCAATGGATGGCGGACGCCCTTGACGCGCGCCCACATCCGGTCCGCGCCGGGATCATAGGCAGTGACGTATCTCTGCCCCTCGTGCTCATGCGGGCCCAGCACCGCGAACGGGTCGTCATGCTGGCCCCGCAGCAGCCGCAGCAGGGCAGACTCAGAGGGGGGGGACGCGTGGCTCATGCAATGACTGTAGCTGCTTCCGCGCCTCTGGCAATGATCTGAGACATTCAGGTGCCTGAAAGTCTTGGCAGATCAAAGAAGACTTTCGGCACCCCAGATGTCGTGCATGTAGCCCCGGATGGTCCTGTCCGACGAGAACCAGCCCGAGCGGGCGGTGTTGAGGGCGGCCATCTTCGCCCAGGCCCGCGTGTCCTTGAAGGCCGTGTCCACCTCGCGCTGCGCGCGCCAGTAATCGGTGAAATCCGAGCAGACGAGGAAGTAATCCGCGCCTTCGAGGTTGCCGGTGATGCCGTGATAGCGGTCCGGCTCGCCCGGCGAAAACCTGCCGTCGCGGATCAGGTCGAGCGCCCGCTTGAGGCGTGGGTCGGCCTGCACCGCCTTCCAGGCGTGGCCCTCGATCTTGCGGCGCTCCATCACCTCCTCGGCGGTCATGCCGAAGAGGAAGAAGTTCTCGGCCCCCACATGCTCGCGGATCTCGACGTTGGCGCCGTCGAGCGTGCCGACGGTGGGTGCGCCATTCAGCGCGAACTTCATGTTGCCGGTGCCCGAGGCTTCCTTGCCCGCGGTCGAGATCTGCTCCGAGAGATCCGCGGCGGGGATCATCCGCTCGGCGAGGCTGACGTTGTAGTTCGGCAGGAAAGCGATCTTGAGATAGGGCGCGGTCACCGGGTCGGCATTGATCACCGCGGCGGCGTCGTTGATCAGCCGGATGATGTCCTTGGCGAAGAAATAGCCCGGCGCAGCCTTGCCCCCGAAGAGCTTCAGGCGCGGCGTCCAGTCGGCATTGGGGTTGTCGCGGATCTCGGCCCAGTGGGCGATGGTCTCGAGGATGTTGAGGTGCTGGCGCTTGTACTCGTGCAATCGCTTGATCTGCACATCGAAGAGCATCTCGGGATCGACATGCAGCCCGTGCGCCTGTGCCATCCAGTTCGACAGCTCGGATTTGTTGTCGCGCTTGACCTGCGCGTAGCGGTCGAGCCAGGCCGTGTCCTCGATGAAGGGCTCCAGCTTGGTCAGCTGTTCCAGGTCATCCACCCAATCCTCACCGATCGACTCGGTGATCAGCCCGGCAAGGCGCGGGTTGCAACCGAGCAGCCAGCGACGCGGGGTGACGCCGTTGGTCTCGTTGACGATGCGGTCGGGGTGCAAGCCGTGCAATTCCTCGAAGACGGTGGTCTTCATCAGCTCGGTGTGCAGCGCCGAGACGCCGTTGACGTGATGCGCCATGACAAAACTCAGCTGCCCCATCTTCACCTGATGGTCGGCGCGCATGGAGTTCAGCCGCGAAGGGTTCTGCTTGGCGTGGGTGCTGTCGATCTGGTCGATCAGCTCGATGTGACGCGGCAGGAGCCGGCCGAAGAGCGCTTCGTCCCATGTCTCCAGCGCCTCGGGCAGCAGCGTGTGGTTGGTGTAGCTCAGGCAACCTCGGGCGATCTCCATCGACTCCTCGAACGAGAGGCCTCGCTCGTCGTGCAGCACGCGGATCAGCTCCGGCCCGGCGATGGCCGGGTGGGTGTCGTTGAGCTGGATCGCCACTTTGGACGGCAGCTTGCGCAGGTCGCCGAACTGGTTGTTGAAGCGGCGCAGGATGTCGCGCAGGGCTGCGGCGGTCAGGAAGTATTCCTGCTTGAGCCGCAGTTCCTTGCCCTGTTCGGTGGTGTCATCGGGGTAGAGCACGCGGCTGATCGTGCGGGCCAAGGCCTCTGGCTGGGCGGCCCCTGCAAAGTCGCCATGGTTGAAGCGGTCGAGATCGAACGGGTGAATCGCGCGGCCCGACCAGAGCCGCAGCGTATTGGCCCAGCGTCCTTTCCAGCCGACGACCGGCGTGTCGAAGGCCTCGGCCTCCACGACCTCGCCGGGATACCAGCGCACGGTTTCGCCGCGCTTGTCGACGTGCCCGCCGAAGCCGATACGATAGCGCACCTCAGGCCGTTCGAATTCCCAGGCGTGGCGCTGTTCGAGCCAGAGCTCGGGCTGCTCGACCTGCCGCCCGTCGACGAAGCTCTGACGGAAGAGCCCGTGCTCGTAGCGGATGCCGTAGCCATGCGCCGGGCAGCCGATAGTCGACAGGCTTTCCAGGAAGCAGGCCGCGAGACGACCGAGACCACCGTTGCCGAGCGCCGCGTCGGGCTCGTCGGAGAGCACGGTGCCGTAATCCTTGCCGAATTCCTCCAGCACGGCCTTGGCTTCCTCGACCAGCTCGAGGTTGACGATACCGTCCTCGAGCAGCCGACCGATGAGAAATTCCATCGACAGGTAGTAGACCCGTTTCGCCCCCGAGTCGTAGGTCTTGCCGGTGGCGGCGATCCAGGCATCGGTGATCCGGTCGCGCACGGCGTAGCTCAGCGCCATGCGCCAATCTTCGAGGATTGCGTGTTCCGGATCCTTGCCGAAGGAATAGCGAAGGTGCTGGAGGATGGACTCGCGCAAGGAGGCGGTAGGGGTCATGGGAAGGCACTCGCTTTGGACAAGACGAAGGGTTGCGCCGGTCGACCTAGGGCGTCTGCACGATTGATGAACAGTTTTTGTTACGCAAAGGCAACCGCCTTGCGCATTGCGCCGCGATTTAGGGCAATTCGCTCAAGTGGCAGGCACAACCCGTGAGCGCCGCATAATCGTCGGTCACAAGGCTCACCGGGAACTGGGTCATGAACTCGGCAAAGCGACCCCGGTCGGTGAAGGCCTGCTCGAAGGCACCGGTGGTCAGGTAGGGACCGAAATGCCGGGCGACGCCGCCGATCAGGTAAATGCCGCCGAAGGGCAGGGTGGTCAGCGCGAGGTTGCTGCACACCCGGCCCATCATCCGCACGAACACCTCGATGGCCCGCAGGGCACGCTCGTCGGTGCCGGCCTGAACGGCTTCCATGATTTGCTGCGCCTCGAGCGGCTCACCCGTCCCGTCCTCGTCGCAGAGCCAGGCATAGACCCTCTCGAAGCCGCGACCCGAGAGGATGTGCTCGACGCTCGGTCCCTGGTGCTTGCGTTCGATGTAGCGCAGCAGGCGCATCTCGTCGTCGGTCTGCACCGGGATCGCCACGTGGCCGGCTTCGGACGGCGGCACCAGCGTGCGATCGCCGAGCCTGAACACCGGGGCGGCGTTCATTCCGGTACCGATGCCGACGACCAGCCGCGCCGCCTGCGGGCTGGCGGGCTGACCCGGCAGGATCTCCGTCAGGCAGTCATCGGCGATATGACCCAGCGCGTGGCCCTGCGCCTGCAGGTCGTTGAGCACCGAGATGGTCTCGGCGCCGGTGGCCTCCGCCAGCGTCGGTCGGTCGATCTCCCAGTCGATGTTGGTCAACCGGCCCGCACCGTCGCGCACCGGACCGGCAACGGCGACGCAGGCCGCGTCGACCTTCGTGCCCTTCTCGGCAAGGTAGTGCTTGAGAACAGCGCCGATGCCATCGTTCTCGGCGTTGCGGTAGCGCGTCACCGATCCCTCGATCAGCTTGCCGCCTTCGGAAAGCGCAACCCGGGTGTTGGTGCCGCCGATATCCGCCAGAACTGCCGTGCCGCCGCTGCTCATGATGCTTTACTCCGTTAGCGCTCTCATAAGCGCGTGGTAAGAGGCTTTGGGCGTGCGTTCAAGAGTGTCGAAGTCCACGTGCACGAGCCCGAACCGTTTTTCGTAACCGAGGCTCCATTCGTAGTTATCGAGCAGAGACCAGGCGAAATACCCTTTCACCGGCGCGCCGCCCGCAATCGCACGACGCACCTCTGCAAGGTGATCATCGAGATAGGCGATGCGGTCCTGATCGTCCACACCGCCATCGACCAGCGGGTCGGGCGCGGCCATGCCGTTCTCGGTCACGTAGAGCGGAGTGTCGCCGGTGTATTCGGTCGCGAGCCGCGTCAGGAACTGCGACAGGCCCTGCGGGTAGATCTCCCAGTCCATGAAGGTCTTGGGCAGCGGGCCCTCGACCTCCTCCAGCGAGGGCCATGCCCCCTTGGTCGGCGCGATCACCTTGCGGGTGTAGTAGTTCAGACCACACCAGTCGAGCTTCTGCGTGATGAGACCGAAGTCGTCCTGCCAGTTCGCCGGCATGTGCGGCTCGAGCCCGTCGAGCACGATCTGCGGGTATTCCCCCTTGAACACGCCGCCGGCAAACCAACGGTTGTAGATGCCGTCGTAGAGCTCGGCGGCATGGCGCGCGTCGTCCGTGTCGTTTGCGGGCGTGGCCCATTCCATGTTGAAGACGCCGCCGAGGTTCTGCATCCCGAGCCCGCGCATGACCTCGATGGCCCGGCCATGGGCAATCAGCACGTGATGCATGGCACGGGCGGTGGCGCGGATGTCGCGCAGGCCGGGCGCGTGAAAGCCCATGAAATGCGACAGCCAGGCGACGCACCAGGGCTCGTTGATTGGCGCCACGGAATACATCCGGTCGCCGATCCGCTTCATCAGCACCTCGGTGAAATCGCCGAACCAATGCGCCACGTCGCGGTTGCGCCAGCCGCCGAGATCGGCGAGCGGCGAGGGCAGCTCCCAGTGGTAGAGCGTGGCACAAGGCTTGATCCCGCGCTCGAGCATGGCGTCGGTCAGCCGGTCGTAAAAGTCGAGCCCCTCCTGGTTCACCGCGCCGCGCCCCTCGGGGAGCACCCGCGCCCAGCTGGTCGAGAAGCGGTAGGCATCGAGCCCCGCCGCCTTCACCAGGTCGAGGTCCGCCTCAAAGCGGTGGTAGTGGTCGCAGGCGCGGTCGCCGTTCTCGGCGCGCACCACGTTGCCCGGGGTGGCGGCGAAATCATCCCAATGGGTGCGCCCCGCGCCGCCGAAGGCGTGGCCTTCGATCTGGTAGCTGGAGGTGGCGACGCCGAAGAGGAAATCCTCGGGAAAATCCTTGCGGGTGAACTGCATGGCTTGTCCTTGTCGATTCGAGGGAAAGGCGAGGGGGTGGGCCGTCGATCTTTATCGGGCGTCCTGTGGGGCGGGGCCGGTGGAGCCGCCAATGATCAGCTGAGCCTCGAGAAGTCGGGGCTGCGCCGGAAGGTCCGGGTCGGCGATATGCGCCAGCAGCATCGAGGCGGCGATGCGTCCGGCCTCGTAGACCGAGGAGCGTGTCGCGGTGAAGATCGGCACGTCCGGCCCGTTGCGCAGGAAACTCAGGTCATCGTCATGGGTGATCACCGACACGTCGCGGCCCATCTCAAGCCCGGCGGCATGGATGGCGCGGCGGATGCCGATGGCGGCGATCACCGACGAGGTGATCAGCGCCGTGGGCCGGTCGGGCAGGGCAAGCATGCGCGCCGCGCTTTCGAAGCCGTAGCTCTCGGTCATCTCACCGGCGGTCAGGTAGCGGGGATCCACGGCCACCCCGCGCGCACTCATCGCCTGTTCGAAGCCGACCCGGCGACGGTAGGCGAAATCCATGAACTCCAGACCGTTGATCAGCGCGATGCGGCGGTGGCCAAGGTCCAGCAGGAAGTCGGTGGCGCGCTGGAAGGCATGGGTGTTGTTCATGTCGACCCAGCTGTAGGGCAAGTCAAGCTCGGAGGCGCGGCCATGCACCACGAAGGGCAGGCCAAGCTGGCGCAGGAAGGGAATCCGGGCATCCTTCATCGAGGGGCCATGCACGATGATCCCGTCGACGTTGCCCTTTGCCTTGAGCCGCCGGTAATTCTCTTCCTCGTCGCGGTCGCCGGTCATCGACAGGGTCATGTCGTATCCGGCCTTGACGTATTCGTCCGATGCGCCAGCTATGAAGTCACCGAAGACCGGGTTCATCATCTGGTGGTGGGTCGACATCGGGATGACATGGCCGATGGCCATGGCGCGCCCCGTCGCCAACCCCTTTGCCCGGGCGTTCGGAGCATAGTTGAGCGTCTGCGCCGCCTCCATCACGCGCTTGCGGGTCTGCTCGTTGACCTCCGGATAGCCGTTGAGGGCACGACTCACGGTGGTCTGCGACAGATTGAGGTGCGCGGCCAGTTGCTTGAGGTTCATTGTGGAGCTTCCAAAGCGCTTCGGTATCTCGCGACACTAGCGGCAAAAAGGGGTATTCGGAAAGACCTTTTCAGACGCGCCTAGATTAGCTGCAGCGCAGCATGATTTTTCCAATGCAGCATTGGATTGCGCGATTGACAAGCGGGGGGCAAACGCGGGAGGCTGCAAGGGTCTCAAAGCGCTTTGGGGTGAGGAGTACCCCCTGCGCGTCCGGAACAGCATATCTCTTGCGGCCGGCAGAGCCGCGACAACACGGGAGGACTTTGACGACATGACCAAGCGAACCACACCCACGCGCGCCATTCTCGGCTCGGTCGCGGCGCTGGCGCTCTGCGCCGGTGCGGCCCAGGCGCAGATGGTGTTCACCCCCGGCGAGGGCGGCTTCAACTGGGACAGCCTCGAGGCCTTCGGCGCCGAGCATGACCTGTCGGGTCAGACGCTCAGCATCTTCGGACCCTGGCGTGGCGACGACCAGGCGCTGGTCGAGACGGTGCTGGCCTACTTCAAGGAAGCCACCGGCGCGAACGTCAGCTACGCCTCGTCCGAGACCTATGAGCAGCAGATCGTCATCGACACAGAGGCGGGCAGCCCGCCGAACATCGCGATCCTGCCGCAGCCGGGGCTAATCCAGGATCTCGTGTCCAAGGGCTTCGTCGAGCCGCTCGGCGAAGAAACCGCCGACTGGCTGCGCGAGAACTATGCCGCGGGCGAGAGCTGGGTGAGCCTCGGCTCCTACGAGGGGCCTGACGGGTCCGAAGCGCTTTATGCCTTCCCCTACAAGATCGACGTGAAGTCGCTGGTCTTCTACGTGCCCGAGAACTTCGAGGATGCGGGCTACGAAGTGCCCGAGACCATGGAAGAGCTGAAGGCGCTGACCGAACAGATCGCCGAGGAGGGCGAAACGCCCTGGTGCATCGGCCTTGGCTCCGGCGGCGCGACCGGCTGGCCGGCGACCGACTGGGTCGAGGACATGATGCTGCGCGTGCAGCCGCCCGAAGTCTACGACCAATGGGTCACGAACGAGATCCCCTTCAACGATCCCAAGGTGATCGAGGCGATCGACGAATTCGGCTGGTTCGCCAAGAACGACGACTTCGTCAACGGCGGCACCGGTGCCGTCGCCACCACCGACTTCCGCGAAAGCCCCGACGGCCTCTTCGCCTCGCCGCCGCAGTGCTACATGCACCACCAGGCGAGCTTCATCCCGACCTTCTTCCCGGAGGGCACCGAGATGGGCATCGACGCGGATTTCTTCTACATGCCCGCCTACGAGGGCAAGGATCTCGGCCAGCCGGTGCTGGGTGCCGGCACGCTGGCGTTCATCACCAAGGACAGCGACGCCGCGCGCGCCTTCATCGAGTTCCTGAAAACACCGATCGCGCATGAGATCTGGATGGCGCAATCGGGCTTCCTGACCCCCTACAAGGACGCGGATGCCGAGCTTTACGGCTCGCCGACGCTGAAGAAGATGGGCGAGATCCTGCTCGATGCGACCACTTTCCGCTTCGACGCCTCGGACCTGATGCCCGGTGCCGTGGGCGCGGGAAGCTTCTGGACCGGCATGGTCGATTACGTCGGAGGCAAGTCCGCCGAGGATGTCGCCGGCGCGATCCAGAAAAGCTGGGACGCCAACAAGTAAGTCGGTGTAAAAGGGAACTCCGGGGCGCCGCGCCGCAACTTCCTTCAAAGGAAGTTGCAAATCTCTCCGAAGAGATTTGCGGCCCCCGGCAGGACGAGATGAAGGGGAGGACGTCATGCATCCGGCACTTCAGGCTGTACTGACCATCGTGATCGGGCTCGGCGGCTGCATCGGCTATTTCTGGTTTTCGAACCAGCTGTTCGACAAGGTGCTCTTCCCGGCGCGAGGCCCCAATATCGGGCGCAACATCCGCCGGGCCGAGATGATCCGGCCGTGGCTCTTCCTCTTTCCGGCAATCTTTGCACTCGGGCTCTACCTGGCCTACCCGGTAGTGGCGACCTTCTGGCTCTCGCTGACCGACCGGGATCAGGGTGGCGCCTTCGTCGGGCTGGCGAACTACCAGCAGATGCTGCGCGAGGCGAAGTTCTGGGAGGCAATCCGCAACAACATGCTCTGGCTGGTCGTCGTGCCCGCCGCCTCCACCGCTTTCGGGCTGCTGGCGGCGCAGCTCACCGACCGCATCAGCTGGGGCAATATCGCCAAGTCGCTGATCTTCATGCCGATGGCGATCTCCTTCGTCGGGGCGTCGGTAATCTGGAAACTGGTCTATGATTTCCGCCCCATCGGGCAGGAGCAGATCGGCATCCTCAACGCCTTCTGGGTCTGGCTCGGCGGCGAGCCGCAGACCTGGCTGACGATCACGCCGTGGAACAACTTCCTGCTGATGGTGGTGCTGATCTGGATCCAGACCGGTTTCGCCATGGTGATCCTCGGCGCCGCGCTGCGCGGCATCCCCGAAGAGACGGTCGAGGCCGCCATCGTCGACGGCGCCAATCCGTTTCAGATCTTCTTCAAGATCAAGGTGCCGCAGATCCGTTCGACGATCGTGGTGGTCTGGACGACGATCACGCTCGTGGTGCTGAAGATCTTCGACATCGTGCTCGCCATGACCAACGGCCAATGGCAGACGCAGGTGCTGGCCAACTACATGTACGACAAGCTCTTCCGCGCCTTCGACTGGGGCGTCGGCTCGGCCGCGGCCATGGTGATCATGCTGCTGGTCTCACCGATCCTGGTGTGGAACGTGATCAACGCGCGCCGCGAGATGCGCTGAGGGAGGCCCGGACATGGAAGGCATGGCAGGACAGAAATCGCATCTCACCTGGGCGGTGCACATCTCGGTGGCGCTGCTGGTGGCGCTCTGGCTCTTTCCCACGGTCGGTCTCTTGGTGTCGTCCTTCCGGACCGCCGAGCAGATCTCCAATTCCGGCTGGTGGTCGGCCTTCTCTGCGCAGAAGGGCCAGCTTCCGGCGATCCGCATCTCCGGCGACGAGCGGCAGGAAGACGGGCTCTACGTCATCGACGGCAATCTCTTCGGCACCGCCGAGACCACTCTTTCGGCCTGGGGCACCTCGTCGCGAGAGCCCGAGGCCTACGAGCCGGACACCGAGGTCGAGCTCAAGGACGGTTGGGTGCTGGGCGTCGCGTCCTCGGGTGACTTCCGCCTCAGCGCGCCGCAGAGCTTCGAGGGCGAGCGTTTGCCACGGGTCTTCGCCACCGCGACCACACCACCCGAGTTCACGCTGGAGAACTACGGCAACGTGCTCTTCGGCACGACCGCCGGGGCAGGGGTCGGACAGGCGTTTCTCAACACGCTGACGGTCTCGATCCCGGCGACGGTGATCCCGATCCTTGTCGCCGCCTTCGCCGCCTACGCGCTGGCCTGGATGGAATTTCCCGGCCGGGCGCTGCTGATCGCGGCGGTCGTAGCGCTGCTGGTGGTGCCCTTACAGCTGGCGCTCATCCCGCTGCTGCAGCTGCACAACACGATCGGCATCGGCAAGGGGTACCTCGGGGTCTGGCTGGCGCATACCGGCTTCGGCCTGCCGCTCGCCATCTACCTCTTGCGCAACTACATGGTCGGCCTGCCCAAGGACATCATCGAGAACGCCCGCGTCGACGGCGCCTCGGACTTCCAGATCTTCACCAAGATCGTGCTGCCGCTGTCCTTCCCGGCTCTGGCGAGCTTCGCCATTTTCCAGTTCCTCTGGACCTGGAACGACCTTCTTGTGGCGCTGGTCTTCCTTGGCACCGACGACGACAGGCTGGTGCTGACCGCGCGTCTGGTGAACCTCATGGGCTCGCGCGGCGGCCAATGGGAGATCCTTGCAACCTCGGCCTTCGTGTCGATTGTCGTACCGCTGGTGGTTTTCTTCGCCATGCAGAAATACCTTGTACGCGGCCTGCTTGCAGGCTCCGTGAAGTGATCGAAAGAACAACATCATGAGCAAAAACACCCTCCCTGTACCCTCGACCGAAGACCGTGACTGGTGGCGCGGCGCGGTGATCTACCAGGTCTACCCGCGCAGTTTTCAAGACAGCAACGGCGACGGCGTCGGCGATCTTCTCGGCATCTCCCGCCGACTGCCGCACATTGCCTCGCTCGGCGTCGACGCGGTCTGGATCTCGCCGTTCTTCCGCTCGCCGATGAAGGATTTCGGCTATGACGTGAGCGACTATTGCGATGTCGACCCGATGTTCGGCAGCCTCGCCGACTTCGACACGCTGATCGAAACGGCGCACATGCTGGGCATCAAGGTGCTGATCGACCTCGTCATGTCGCACAGCTCGGACCAGCACCCGTGGTTCGAGGAGAGCCGTGCCTCGAAGGACAATGCCCGCGCCAACTGGTACGTCTGGGCCGACGCCAAGCCCGACGGGACACCGCCGAACAACTGGCTGTCGATCTTCGGCGGCTCGGCCTGGCAATGGGACACCACGCGTTGCCAGTACTACCTGCACAACTTCCTGACCTCGCAGCCGGACCTCAATTTTCACGAGCCGCAGGTGCAGCAGGCGCTGCTCGACGTGGCGCAGTTCTGGCTCGATCGCGGGGTGAACGGCTTCCGCCTCGACACGGTGAACTTCTACACCCATGACGCCCAGCTGCGCGACAACCCGGCGCTGGCACCCGAGCGGCGCAACCCGATCACCGCGCCGGCGGTGAACCCCTACACCTGGCAGGAACACCTCTACGACAAGACCCAGCCCGAGAACCTCGAGTTCCTCGCCAAGCTGCGCAAGCTGATGGACCGCTACAATGCCGCCGCCGTCGGCGAGATCGGCGAGGATCTGCGCGGACTCGAGGTGCTGGGCGAATACACCTCGGGCAACGAGCACCTGCAGATGTCCTATGCCTTCGAGCTGCTGTCCAACAAGGCGCCCTCGGCGGACTACGTGAAAGAGGTCATGGACAAGGTCGCCGAGGTTGCGAGCGACGGCTGGGCCTGCTGGGCCTTCTCCAACCACGACGTCGAGCGCCACGTCAGCCGCTGGGGCATCGGCGATGCCGGGGCGCGGCTCTACACCACGCTGATGATGTGTCTGCGCGGCTCGGCCTGCATCTATCAGGGCGAGGAGCTGGCGCTGCCCGAGGCAGTGCTGGCCTTCGAAGATCTTCAGGACCCCTACGGCATCATGTTCTGGCCCGCCTTCAAGGGCCGTGACGGCTGTCGCACGCCGATGGTGTGGGAGCCGAACGAGCATCACGGCGGCTTCACCATCGGCCAGCCCTGGCTGCCGGTCAGCCACGAGCATCTGCGCATGACGGTCGAGGACCAGGAAAAGGACCCTGCGGCGATCCTGCACCACTATCGCCGGTCCATCGCCTTCCGCCACGCCCATTCGGCGCTGCGCAAGGGCGAGATGACCGATCTGAAGACCGACGGCACCGTGCTCAGCTTCCTGCGCAAGGACGGGGCGGAAGAGTTGTTCTGCGCCTTCAACATCGGCCCGGAGCCGGCGGCGATCGACGCGCCCGCGGGCAAGTGGCAGCAAGTCGGCGTAGAGCTCGGCTCGACCGGCACCGCGCCGGACGGAAAATTCCACCTCGGGCCCTGGCAGCCCGCGCTGGCGCTGCGGATGTGATCGGCGGACACGATAGGTAGGGGGAGCGAAGACGATGGCAGACCTGAAACTCACCGATGTGGGAAAAGTCTACGGCGGTACCGTGGAGGTGCTCAAGGAGATCGACCTCGACATCAAGGCGGGCGAGCTCATCGTCTTCGTCGGCCCCTCGGGCTGCGGCAAGTCCACGCTGCTGCGGATGATCGCCGGTCTGGAGCGCATCACCGGCGGCACGCTGGAGATCGACGGGCAGGTGGTCAACGACGTGCCCCCGGCGCAGCGCGGCATCGCCATGGTGTTCCAGAGCTATGCGCTCTATCCGCATATGACCGTGCGGGACAACATGTCCTTCGCGCTGCAGATCGCCAAGAAGAGCAAGGAGGAGATCGCCGCCTCGGTCGAGCGCGCCGCCAAGATGCTGCAGCTCGAACCCTATCTCGACCGCCTGCCCAAGGCGCTCTCGGGCGGGCAGCGGCAGCGTGTCGCCATCGGCCGCGCCATCGTGCGCGACCCCAAGGTGTTCCTCTTCGACGAGCCGCTCTCGAACCTCGACGCGGCGCTGCGCGTGGCCACGCGGATCGAGATCGCCCAGCTCAAGGAGGCGTTGCCCGACCGGACGATGATCTACGTCACCCACGACCAGGTCGAGGCGATGACCCTCGCGGACCGCATCGTGGTGCTCGCCAACAAGGGCATCGCGCAGGTCGGCTCGCCGCTGGAGCTCTACGAGACCCCCAACAGCGAATTCGTGGCGCAGTTCATCGGCTCGCCGGCGATGAACATGCTGGCGGGCGAGGTGATCGCCACCGGCGCGCAGACCACCGTCAGGCTGCAGACCGGTGGCACCGCCGTGTCGGACGTGCCGACGCAGGACAAGGACATGGGGCTGCAGGTCAACGTCGGCATCCGGCCCGAGGATTTCACCGTCGCGACGGGCCCGGCGGTGTTCACCGGCAAGGTTGCGCTGACCGAGGCGCTTGGCGAGGTCACGCTGCTGCACTTCGAGCCGCAGGCCGGCTGCAAGGAGGCAGTGATCGCCAAGCTTCCCGGCATCCACAAGGGCTTGCGCGGCACCGATGTGGGTCTGAACGCCGAGCCGTCGAAGGTGCATCTTTTCACCGGGGGCGTCTCGCTGCGCTACCGTTGAGCAGGCCAAAAGCCTTCGAAGGCTTTTGCAACTCTCTTCGAAGAGAGTTGCTCCCCGTCCGCGCGACGATGCGCTAGGATGCAATCACGCATTCCCGCCCTGCGTGTTCCGCAAAAGTTCTCATTTGCCCATTGCGATCCGGGGCGTTTCGCCTATGTGTAGGGGCGTTCCTTTCCCGAGGGTCTCATGCCAGAGCTCAAGCAGATCGAAGTGCGCGGCGCGCGCGAGCACAATCTCAAGAACATCGACGTGGACATCCCGCGCGACGAGCTGGTGGTGATCACCGGCCTGTCGGGCTCGGGCAAGTCCTCGCTCGCCTTCGACACGATCTACGCCGAGGGCCAGCGGCGCTATGTCGAGTCGCTCTCGGCCTACGCACGGCAGTTCCTCGACATGATGGAAAAGCCCGATGTCGATCACATTGCGGGCCTCTCGCCGGCGATTTCCATCGAGCAGAAGACCACTTCGAAGAACCCGCGTTCGACGGTCGGCACGGTCACCGAGATCTACGATTACCTGCGCCTGCTCTTCGCCCGCGTCGGCACACCCTACAGCCCCGCAACCGGCCTGCCCATCGAGGCTCAGCAGGTGCAGGACATGGTCGACCGCGTCATGGCGCTGGAGGAGGGCACCCGTGGCTACCTGCTGGCGCCGATCATCCGCGACCGCAAGGGCGAGTATCGCAAGGAATTCCTCGAGCTGCGCAAGCAGGGCTTCCAGCGGGTCAAGGTGGACGGCGAGTTCTACGAACTGGACGAGCCGCCGACCCTCGACAAGAAGTTCCGCCATGACATCGACGTGGTCGTCGACCGCATCGTCGTGCGCGAGGGACTCGAGACGCGGCTCGCCGACAGCTTCCGAACGGCGCTCGATCTGGCGTCGGGCATCGCCGTTCTGGAAACCGCGCCGCGCGAAGGCGAGGGCGAGCCGGAGCGGATCACCTTCTCGGAGAACTTCTCCTGTCCGGTCAGCGGCTTCACCATCTCCGAGATCGAGCCGCGCCTGTTCTCCTTCAACGCCCCCGTTGGCGCTTGCCCGGACTGCGACGGGCTCGGCGTCGAGCTGTTCTTCGACGAGCAGCTGGTGGTGCCCGATGTGACGCTGAAAGTCGCCGACGGCGCCATCGCGCCCTGGCGCAAGGGCAAGTCGCCGTATTTCCTGCAGACCATCGAGTCGATCGCCAAGCACTACGAGTTCAACAAGAACGCCCGCTGGAAGGATCTGCCGAAGAAGGTGCAGGACGTTTTCTTGCACGGCTCGGGCAAGGAAGAAATCCCCTTCCGCTACGACGAGGGCGGCCGGGTCTACCAGGTGACCCGCGCCTTCGAGGGGGTTATCCCCAACATGCAGCGCCGTTACCGCGAGACCGACAGTGCCTGGGTGCGCGAGGAGTTCGAGCGCTACCAGAACAACCGCCCCTGCGGCGCCTGTGGCGGCTACCGCCTGCGCCCCGAAGCCCTGTCAGTGAAGATCGGCCCCGAGAAAGCGCGGCTGCACGTCGGCCAGGTGGTGCAGATGTCGATCCGCGAGGCGCATGACTGGATCGAGACCGTGCCTGCGGCGCTCTCGGGTCAGAAGAACGAGATCGCCCGCGCCATCCTCAAGGAGATCCGCGAGCGGCTCGGCTTCCTCAACAACGTCGGGCTCGAGTATCTGACCATGTCGCGTTCGGCCGGCACGCTCTCTGGCGGGGAAAGCCAACGCATCCGGCTGGCGAGCCAGATCGGCTCCGGTCTCACCGGCGTGCTCTACGTGCTCGACGAGCCCTCGATCGGCCTGCACCAGCGCGACAACGACCGGCTCATCGGCACGCTGAAATCGCTGCGCGACCAGGGCAACACCGTGATCGTCGTCGAGCATGACGAGGACATGATCCGCCAGGCCGATTACGTCTTCGACATCGGCCCGGGCGCCGGGGTGCACGGCGGCCAGGTGGTCAGCCACGGCACACCGCAGATGATCTCGGACGATCCTGCCAGCCTCACCGGCCAGTACCTCGCCGGCACGCGCGAGATTGCCGTGCCGACCGAGCGCCGCAAAGGCAATGGCAAGATGCTGAAGGTGGTCAAGGCGACCGGCAACAACCTCAAGGAGGTGAGTGCCGAGTTTCCGCTGGGCAAGTTCGTCTGCGTCACCGGCGTCTCGGGGGGCGGCAAGTCGACGCTGACCATCGAAACGCTCTACAAGAACGCCGCCATGCGGCTCAATGGCGCGCGCGAGACCCCGGCGCCCTGCGAGACGATCAAGGGCTTCGAGTATCTCGACAAGGTCATCGACATCGATCAGCGCCCCATCGGCCGCACACCCCGCTCGAATCCCGCGACCTACACCGGCGCCTTCACCCCGATCCGCGACTGGTTCGCCGGGCTCCCCGAGGCCAAGGCCCGCGGCTACAAGCCCGGGCGCTTCAGCTTCAACGTCAAGGGCGGGCGCTGCGAGGCATGCCAGGGCGACGGGCTGATCAAGATCGAGATGCACTTCCTGCCCGACGTCTACGTCGAATGCGAGACCTGCAAGGGACAGCGCTACAACCGCGAGACGCTGGAGATCAAGTTCAAGGGCAAGAGCATCGCCGATGTGCTTGATATGACAGTGGAAGAGGCGCAGGAGTTCTTCCAGTCCGTGCCCACGATCCGCGAGAAGATGGATGCGCTGATGCGCGTCGGCCTCAGCTACGTGAAGGTCGGCCAGCAGGCCACGACGCTCTCGGGCGGCGAGGCGCAGCGCGTGAAACTCTCGAAGGAGCTGGCGAAACGCTCGACCGGGCGCACGCTCTACATCCTCGACGAGCCGACCACCGGTCTGCATTTCGAGGATGTGCGCAAGCTGCTCGAAGTGCTGCACGAGTTGGTCGAGCAGGGCAACACGGTGGTCGTCATCGAGCACAACCTCGACGTCATCAAGACCGCCGACCACATCATCGACATCGGTCCCGAGGGCGGCGATGGCGGCGGTCAGATCGTCGCCACCGGCACCCCCGAGGAGGTGGCCGAGGTCGGGCGCTCGCACACCGGGCACTATCTCAAGCCAATGTTGCGGCCCGGAAAGGTCGCCGCGGAATAGCCGCGTGGCGCGGCGGCGAGGTCGGGCAGGTGCGTATTTGGAAAGAGAAGAAGTCTGGATGAAAAATGGACCGGCCACCTTCCGGGGGCCGGTCCCTGCTTCGTCTAGGCGGGAGTATTCCGGGGGGTCAGGGGAGCGGCGCCCCCCTGCGCGGATTCACTTCGCCAGTTGCGCGATGCCGCCGATGATGTCGAGCACGGCACCCGTGTCCGGATCGATCTGGTAAACGTAATCATCGACGTTGTAATAGGTCCGGCGAGGGTCGAGCTGATAGCGGCCCGGGTCACGGATCACGATGTAGTTGTCACGGATCCGCTCGCCGCGGTCGTAGCGGTGAAAATGGTCGCGGTCATGGTCGCGGTCATGGTCGCGATCGGAGTGGCGCTTGTCTATCTTCTTGTACTGGCCCGGCGGCATGCAGGCCTCGTTTTTCTTGGCCAGGCCCGGCGGGCAGCCCTTGGGGCCGGCGCTGGCAGCCATGGGGGCGGCGAGGGCGGCGACCGAAACGGCCGCGAGGGTGAGGGTACGCAACATGCTGCTCTCCTTTACGTGGTGCGGAGTTATACGCAGAGAACGCGCGGCTCCGCCGCATGAGTTCCAAAAAATTCGGAGAGATCAGCGGGTTTCCGCCAGAGGTCAGGCGCTCCAGTCGGGTTTGCGCTTCTCCAGAAAGGCCGAGATGCCCTCGTCGGTGTCGTGCTCCAGCATGTTCTCGACCATCACCCCCCCGGCCAGTGCATAGGCCGCATCAAGCGGAAGCTCGGCCTGCGCGTAAAAGGCCTCCTTGCCGATCTTCACCGCCTGCGGCAGCTTCGCGGCGACGCTTTCCGCCAGTGCCATTGCCGCGGCAGGCAGCTCCGCCTCGGGCACGACGCGATTGATCAGCCCCATGGCCTGCGCCTCCGCCGCCGGAACGAAGCGCCCGGTGGTGAGCATCTCGAAGGCCTGCTTGCGCGGCAGATTGCGGGTCAGCGCCACCATTGGGGTCGAGCAGAAGAGCCCGATGTTCACCCCGTTGACGGCAAAGCGTGCATCCTCGGTCGCCACCGCCATGTCGCAGCTCGCCACCAGCTGGCAGCCGGCGGCGGCGGCAATGCCATGCACCTGCGCGATCACCGGCTGGGGCAGGCGGGTCAGCCCGGTCATCACCCGCGCGCAGCGCTCGAAGAGATCGGCGAAATAGGCGGCTCCCTTGTCCTCTGCCTGCCGCCCGGCCTGCATCTCGCGCAGGTCGTGCCCGGCGCAGAACACCTTGCCCGCGCCCGAGATCACCACCGCGCGGATCATCTGGTCCTGCGACAGCGCGTCGATCTGCTCCTGCAACGCGGCGAGCATGGCATCCGACAGCGGGTTCAGCCGCTCGGGTGCGTTCAGCCGCAGGTGGGCGACGGGCCCGGTGTCGTGACGTTCCAGAATTGCCATCTTGTCCTCCTCCATCCTCGCGGGCAGCCTAGCCAGCGGAGATGAGGGGCGAAAGAGGCGGGAGGTCGCATGGCGCTGCAGTTCACCATTCCGGAGATGACCAGTTACCTTTCAGAGGTGTTTCCGCAGGTGGAGGGCATGTTCGCCATTGACCGGATGGACGAGGAGCTGCTGGTGATGCGGCTGATCGTCGACGAACAGCACCTGCGGCCCGGCGGCACGGTCTCGGGCCCGTCGATGTTTGCGCTGGCGGACGTGGCGGCCTATGTGGCGACCATGGCACGCATCGGGCGCGAGGCGTTGACCGTCACCACCCATTGCTCGATCGACTTCATGCGCAAGCCCGAGGCCGGGCGCGACCTGCTGGCCGAGGCGCGGGTGCTGAAGATGGGGCGCAGCCTGAGTGTGACCGACGTGCTGCTCTACTCCGAGCAATCGGACGACCCGGTGGCCCATGCCTCGCTGACCTACGCGATTCCGCCGAAGCGCTGAGGTCTTCTCAAAGCGGGTCGGGGAAGGCCAGTCCGGCCTCGGCGGCGCAGGTCCGTATGCGGGTGAGCACCTCGTCGGGCAGCGCGATTCCCCCGGACGTCGAGCGAGAGGCAGCCGAGGCGGCGCGGTCACCGGGGATCCGAACCGGGCGGGCAGCGTCGATCGGGCGGCTGTTGCGGCAGGCCTCGTTCAGGTGCTCGACCTGCGCGACGAAGGCCTCGCGCCCGCCAAAGGCCTCGGGGTCCATCACCTGTAGGAAGACGTTGGCCCCCCAGCGGGTCGGCGCCTCGACCCGCCCGTGCCCGGCCAGCGCCTGTGTCAGCATCTCGACCATCAGCCCCATGGCAAAGCCCTTGTGACCATGGTCCGCGCCACCGACCGGGAGGATCGACCCCTTGGGGGTCTGGTTGATGACCGTGGGGTCGGTGGTGGCATGGCCCGTGCCGTCCAGCATCCAGGGATGCGCGAACTCGGTGCCGGAGTTGATGTGTTCGCGCACCTTCGACAGCGTGGTGATCGAGGCGCAGGTGTCGATCAGTACCGGGTGATCACGGCCGGGATAGCCGACTGCCCAAGGGTTCGGGGTCAGCAGCGGCTCGCAGCCGCCGTAGGGAGCCACCCACTGCCCCGAGGGATCGGAGGTGGCGATATAGCACACGTACCCCTTGTCGGCGGCAATGCGGGTCAGCGCCGAGAGGCAGCCGATGTGATGGCTGCGGCGGATCGCCATGGCGGCCATGCCGTATTCGGCGGCGCGCTCCATGCAGGTGTCGAGCGCCCGGGTCATCACCCAGTGCCCGGGCAGGTAGTTGCCGTCCCAAAGCAGCGTAACCTTGTTGTCGGCCAGCACCGCGTGCGTGCCCTCCTTGGTCATCAGGTCCTTGGCCAGCTCGGGCAGGTAATAGGAGACCATAGAGATGCCATGGGTGGTCACGCCGATCTCGTCGGTCTGGATCAGCAGCTCGGCCACGGTCTCGGCCTTCTCGGGCGGCAGGCCGCCGCCGGTCAGCAGGTCTCGGGCGAGGGTGAAAAGCGCGGTGCGGTCGAAGGTCTGGGTCATGCGGGATTTGTCGGCGAGGGCTTCCGCCCGGTCAATCAAAATCCCGGGATGGTCCTTCGAAATCCGCGCAGGCACAGGTTTTGCGATACGCCGCGCTTCGGATACGGGGTTGCGAAGTTGCCAAATCGGCGCAATCCTCCGCGATGAAACGCCATGCCGCGCCCGGACAGGGAGGAGGACCGGCTGCGCCTTTGGTCTAATAGGCGCGGCGCATCTTCCTGATAGTCTGGTCGCCGAAAGAGAGGACAAGAGCCATGCAGATGAGCGATACCCGCGTGATCAAGGCCCCGCGCGAGGTGGTCTGGGCCGCGATCCTGAACCCCGAGGTGCTGAAGGCCTGCGTGCCCGGCTGCACCGAGCTGACCGGCACGCCCGAGGACGGCTTCGAGGCCACGGTGGTGCAGAAGGTCGGCCCGGTGAAGGCGACCTTCAAGGGCACGGTATCGCTGTCCAACATGACCGAGCCCGAGGCGGTGACGCTGTCGGGCGAGGGCAAGGGCGGGGCTGCGGGCTTTGCCAAGGGCGGTGCGGACGTGCGCTTTGCCGAGGTGCCCGAGGGCACCGAATTGACCTACGAGGTCGACGCCAAGGTCGGCGGCAAGCTCGCCCAGCTCGGCAGCCGGATCATCGACGGCTTTGCCAAGAAAATGGCCGACCAGTTCTTCACCAACCTGCAGGACGCGGTGGAGGGACCGAGCGACCCCGACGAGGCGCCGGAGGCCGAGGGCGAGGCCGCCGAAGAGGGCAAGAAGAAAGGCTGGTTCAAGCGGATGGTCTCGGGCTGACGCCCGTGCCAGAGTGCAACCGAGCCAAAACCGAACAGTCATCCCAGGGAGGGTACGTATGACCAAGGTAACGATGACGGTGAACGGCAAATCCGTCAGCAAGGAGGTCCGGGGCAATATGCTCATGACCGAGTTCCTGCGCGACGAGCTGCATCTCACCGGCACCCACGTCGGCTGCGACACCTCGCAATGCGGCGCCTGCAATATCCACGTCAACGGCGAGAACGTGAAGGGTTGCACCATCTTCGCCGCCGAATGCGACGGCGCCGAGGTCGGCACTATCGAGGGGCAGGCCAATGCCGACGGTTCGCTGAATGCGATCCAGCAGGCGTTCCAGGACCACCACGGCCTGCAGTGCGGCTTCTGCACCCCGGGCATGGTGATGTCGGCGGCCTCGCTGCTGAAGGAGAACCCCAAGCCAACCGAGGCCGAGATCCGCCACTACCTCGAGGGCAACATCTGCCGCTGCACGGGCTACCACAACATCGTCAAGGCGATCATGGCCGCCAGCGGTCAGGATGTGAGCTCCATCGCGGCGGAGTAAGCCGGGTCGGACGCATGGAGGCGTCCGCCCTTGCGTATTTGCAGAACATTGAAAGGCGCGGTGCAGCGCCTTTGACGGACCGGCGGCGGAGGGGAGACCGCCATCGGTGACGGGAGGTCCGGCGGAAATGGAGTCCGCCGGGAGGAGAGTTCGAGGCGGGCCGGGCGCGGAAGTCCGGGCGGGCCTGCCGGGCATATCAGGGAGGAGACCCCATGCCGAAGGATCATGGTATCGGAGCGGCCCAGAAGCGGCGCGAGGACGTGCGCTTCCTGACCGGGGCCGGTCAGTACACCGACGACATCAACGTCTACGGACAGACCTACTGCCACTTCCTGCGCTCGGACGTGGCGCATGGCAAGATTGCCTCGATCGACACCAGTGCCGCCGCGGCGATGCCCGGCGTGGTGCGGATCTTCACCGGCACCGATTTCGAGGGCGTCGGAGGGCTGCCCTGCGGCTGGCAGGTGACCGACAAGAACGGCGATCCGATGAAGGAGCCGCCGCACCCGGTGCTGGCACAGGGCAAGGTCCGCCACGTCGGCGAGCCGATCTGTGCCGTGGTGGCCGAGACGCTGGAGCAGGCCCGCGATGCCGCCGAGGCTATCGAGCTGGAGATCGAGGAACTGCCGGCGGTGGTCGACATGAAAGCGGCGCTCGAGGGCGGCGCAGCCAAGGTGCACGACGATCTTTCGGACAACCTCTGCTACGACTGGCAGTTCGGCTCGGAGACTGCTGCGGTGGAAGCGGCCTTTGCCTCGGCCGCGCATGTCACCACGCTCGAGCTGGTCAATAACCGGCTCGTCGCCAACCCGATGGAGCCGCGCGTCGCGGTGGCGGAATACGCCCGCGCCAATGACGAGAGCACGCTCTACACCACCTCGCAGAACCCGCATGTGATCCGCCTGCTGATGGGGGCCTTCGTGCTGGGCATCCCCGAGCACAAGCTGCGCGTGGTGGCCCCTGACGTCGGTGGCGGCTTCGGCACCAAGATCTTCCACTATGCCGAGGAGGCCTTCGTCACCTTCGCGGCACGGCAGATCAACCGCCCGGTGAAATGGACCTCGACCCGATCCGAGGCCTTCATGTCCGACGCCCATGGCCGCGATCACGTGACCAAGATCGAGCTGGCGCTGGATGCGGAGAACAACTTCATCGGGCTGCGCACCGACACCTTGGCCAACATGGGGGCGTACCTGTCGACCTTCGCCAGCTCGGTGCCGACCTGGTTGCATGGCACGCTGATGGCGGGCAACTACAAGACCCCGGCGATCCAGGTGAACGTCAAGGCGGTGTTCACCAACACCGTGCCGGTGGATGCCTACCGCGGCGCGGGCCGGCCCGAAGCGACCTTCCAGCTCGAGCGGCTGGTGGACAAGGCGGCGCGGGAGCTCGGTGTCGATCCGATCAAGCTGCGGCGTCAGAATTTCATCGAGAGCTTCCCCTATGCCACCCCGGTGGCGGTGGAATATGACACCGGCGACTACGTGGCGACGATGGACAAGCTCGAAGAGATGATCGACATCCCCGGCTTTGCCGCCCGCCGCGCGGAGAGCGAGGCGAAGGGCAAGCTGCGCGGGCTCGGCGTCAACTGCTACATCGAGGCCTGCGGCATCGCGCCGTCGAACCTCGTCGGCCAGCTCGGCGCGCGGGCGGGGCTCTACGATGCCGCGACCGTGCGGGTGAACGCCACCGGCTCGATCTCGGTCATGGTCGGCGCGCACAGCCACGGGCAGGGGCATGAAACCGCCTTCCCGCAGGTGGTGGCCGATATGCTGGGCATCGACGAGAGCATGATCGAAATCGTGCATGGCGACACTTCGAAAATCCCCTTCGGCATGGGCACCTACGGCTCGCGCTCCCTTGCGGTCTGCGGCTCGGCCATGGTCCGCGCCACCGAGAAGATCATCAACAAGGCCAAGAAGATCGCGGCCCACCTGATGGAAGCCTCGGAGGGCGACATCGAGCTGCAGGACGGCATGTTCACCGTCGCGGGCACCGACAAGTCGGTGGCCTGGGGCGATGTCACCCTCGCCGCCTACGTGCCGCACAACTACCCGCTGACCGAGATCGAGCCGGGGCTGGAGGAGACGGCCTTCTACGATCCGGCCAACTTCACCTATCCCGCCGGCGCCTATGCCTGCGAGGTGGAGGTCGACCCCGAGACCGGCAAGGTGACCATCGAACGGTTCGCCGCCGCCGATGATTTCGGCAACGTGGTCAACCCGATGATCGTCGAGGGGCAGGTGCACGGAGGGCTGGCGCAGGGCATCGGCCAGGCGCTGCTGGAGAACTGCGTCTACGACGCCGACGGCCAGCTGCTCTCGGCCAGCTACATGGATTACGCCATGCCACGCGCCGGGGACGTGCCGTTCTACAAGGTCGACCACAGCTGCGCCACGCCCTGCACCCACAACCCGCTGGGGGTGAAGGGCTGCGGCGAGGCCGGGGCGATCGGCTCGCCTCCGGCGGTGGTGAACGCGGTGCTGGATGCGCTGAACAACGCCGGGCACAACGTCGCGCATATCGACATGCCCGTCTCGCCGCACCGGGTCTGGCAGGCCATGCAGGGCTGAGCTCTTTCCCGGCGGAGATGCTTGCATCTTCCGCCGGGCAGGGTGAGTATTTGGAGAAAGATGAAAGGGTTGCGCTGCCCCGGACGGCACCGGACCCTTCCGCAGGAGGACGACGATGTACAGCTTTGACGTTGTGAGACCCAAGAGCGTGGCGGATGCCGTGGCGGCGCTCGGCGAAGAAGAGGCGCAGGCGCTCGGCGGCGGGCAGACGCTGATCCCCTCGCTCAAGCAGCGGCTCGCCATGCCCTCGGTGCTGGTGAGCCTGGCCTCCATCGACGAGATCAAGGGCGTCTCGAGCGAGGGCGGCGCGGTGAAGATCGGCGGCGGTACCACCCACGGAGCCGTGGCACGCGAGGTGGCCTCGAGCTACCCGGCGCTGGCGGCCATGGCGAGCAATATCGGCGATCCGGCAGTGCGCAACCGCGGCACCGTCGGCGGCAGCCTTGCCAACAACGACCCGGCGGCCTGCTACCCTGCGGCGGCGCTGGCCTCGGGCGCGACCATCGTGACCAACACGCGCGAGATCGCGGCGGACGACTATTTCCAGGGCATGTTCACCACGGCGCTGGAAGAGGGCGAGATCATCACCGCGGTCAGCTTCCCGATCCCGGAAAAGGCGGCCTACATCAAGTTCGAACAGCCCGCCTCGCGCTTCGCGCTGGTCGGTGTATTCGTCGCCAAGTTCGGGGACGGCGTGCGGGTGGCGGTGACCGGCGCCTCGGAAGAGGGCGTGTTCCGCTGGACCGAGGCCGAAGCGGCCCTTTCCGGCGACTTCTCGGCGGCGGCACTTGACGGGCTTTCAGTACCGGCCGACGGGCTGATGACCGACCTGCACGGCTCGGCAGCCTATCGCGCGCATCTGATCGGCGTGCTCACCAAGCGGGCGGTGGCGCAGGCGTAACCGCTTGCGCGTCTCCGGCAAGACGCTCAGACGCCCTCCGGGAGCCCGGGGGGCGTCGTCTTTTGAGCGTGCCGTCCCGCGCTATCGCGCCAGGGCCAGCAGCCCCGCGACGTCGAGATGCTCTTCCATGTGGTCCGCCAGCGCGTCGAGCACCGTGTCGACCTTCGCCTCGTAGCGGACATCGCTGCGGGAGACCCCGAGCCCCTCGAGCCAGGCGCTGCGGAAGGCGTCGTCGGAGAAGAGCCCGTGCAGGTAGCTGCCGGTGATCCGCCCGTCCGGTGACATCGCACCGTCCGGAGCGCCACCCACCATCGCGAAGGGGCGGGCGCAGTCGGGGCCCTCGGTGCGGCCGATGTGAATCTCGTAACCGTCCAGCGGCAGGCCGCTCGCAGCGTGGGTCGCCGAGACGCGGGTGAGGCGCTTGTCGGCGGTCATCACCGTCTCGATGTCCAGCAGGCCGAGGCCCGGGTCGCTGCCCGCCGGACCTTCGATGCCCTCGGGGTCCGAGATGCTGCGGCCCAGCATCTGGTAGCCACCGCAGATGCCGAGCACGTGGCCGCCGCGTCGCACGTGTGCCGCGAGATCCACGTCCCATCCCTGCGCGCGCAGGAAGGCGAGATCGCCGCGCGTCGATTTACTGCCCGGGAGGATCACGAGGTCCGTATCGCCGGGGATCGCCTCGCCCGGCCCGAGCATGCTGAGCGAAACGCCCGGCTCCTGCGCCAGCGGATCGAGGTCATCGAAATTGGCGATGCGCGACAGCGCGAGGCAGACGATCTTCAGCCCGGCCTCACGAGACCGGCGCGGCAGATCGAGCGCATCCTCGGCGGGGAGAAGATGTGCGTCGCGGAACCACGGAAGAACGCCGAAACCGCGCCAGCCGGTGGTCTGCTCGATCAACGCATAGCCATCATAGAAAAGACGAGGATCGCCGCGGAACTTGTTGATCAGGAAGCCTTTTACCAGATCCGCATCCTCGGGATCGATAACCGCCTGCGTGCCCACGACCTGCGCGATCACCCCGCCACGGTCGATGTCCCCGGCCAGCACCACCGGCACCTCCGCCGCCCGGGCAAAGCCCATATTGGCGATGTCGCGGGCGCGCAGGTTGACCTCGGCCGGGCTGCCCGCGCCCTCGACCAGCACGAGGTCATGGGTCGCCTTGAGGCGTTCGAAACTCTCAAGCACCCCGGCCAGCAGCCGCGGTCGCAGCCCACCGTAGTCGCGCGCCTGCGTCGTGGCGATACGCTTGCCCTGCAGGATCACCTGCGCGCCCATATCGGTCTCAGGCTTGAGCAGCACCGGGTTCATATCGGTCACCGGCTCCAACCGGCAGGCCCGCGCCTGCAGCGCCTGCGCCCGGCCGATCTCGCCGCCGTCGGCGGTCACCGCGGCGTTGTTCGACATGTTCTGCGGTTTGAACGGCGCCACCTTGAGGCCGCGCCGGAACGCGGCGCGGCAGAGCCCGGCGACCAGCATCGACTTGCCGACGTTCGAGCCGGTGCCCTGCAACATCAGCGCGGGCACGGCGCGCCTCGTGCGGAGCGTTTCGCGGGGCCCGAGGGCGCGCCTGCGTATTTTGGGAACAATGAAAGCGCGCGCATTTCGGGGCCTCGGGCTCGTTACTCGGCCCTGAGTGCCACCGCGCGCCTCGGGATTCCAGCCTGAAAAGCGCCGGTCAGGAGCGGGCGATGTAGCGGTCGCGGCGGTGGTTGATGGCAATCAGCGCGTTGAGGATGATCGCGCCCAGCAGCGACCAGAGCACCTGCATCGGCGCGAAGAACAGAAAGGATGACGCAAAGACCAGAAGGTCGAAGCCGAGCTGGATCCAGCCGGCCTTGATCCCGCGCGTGTCCTGCAGCCAGAGCGCCACGATGCCCACTCCGCCCAGCGTCGCGCCGTGGCGGAAGAGCGACAGCAGCCCAATCCCGGCGCAGACGCCGAAAAGCGCGGCGGCCAGCGGCGGCGAAACCTCGACCTGCAGGCCGAGGGGCATGAGGTCCACCATGCTCGACATCAGCACCACCGAGATGAAGCTCTTGATGGTGAAGCGCCAGCCGAGCTGCTTCACGGCCAGGATGTAGAAGGGCGCGTTGAGCAGGAAGAACAGCAGGCCGAAGCGCAGGCCCGTGGGCTCGCCGAGCACCAGCGCGAGGCCGGCGATCTGCCCGGTGAACAGGCCCGAGGCGCGCAGGAACTGGATGCCCAGCGCCACGAGCGTGGTGCCGACGAGGATGCCGTGGACGTCTTCCCACAGCGTATGGCGATCGGGAGGGGGGCTATCGAGGAGGAGCATGGGGCAGGAATGCTGACCTTTATGCACAAGGTCAAGGGGGCATTCGCTGCGGCGCGGCGTCAGTCGTCGGAACTGCCTGCAAATGAGGCAGGAACGAAGACGGCCGGCCCCGAAGGACCGGCCGTTGTTTCAAGGGCTTGCCGGCAGGATCAGGCCGCGCCGAGCGCCTTGTTGAGGTTCTCGTCAACCTTCTCGAGGAAGCCCATGGTGGTGAGCCACTTCTGGTCCGGCCCGACGAGCAGCGCGAGGTCCTTGGTCATCCAGCCCGATTCCACGGTCTGCACCACCACCTTCTCGAGCGCCTCGGCGAAACTCATCAGCTGCGCGTTGGCATCGAGCTTGGCGCGATGCTTGAGGCCACCGGTCCAGGCGAAGATCGAGGCGATGGAGTTGGTCGAGGTCGCCTGGCCGGCCTGGTGCTGGCGGTAGTGACGGGTGACGGTGCCATGCGCCGCCTCGGCCTCGACGATTTTGCCATCGGGGGTCATCAGCTGCGAGGTCATCAGCCCGAGCGAGCCGAAGCCCTGCGCCACGGTGTCCGACTGCACGTCGCCATCGTAGTTCTTGCAGGCCCAGACGAAGCCGCCGTTCCACTTCATGGCGCAGGCCACCATGTCGTCGATCAGCCGGTGTTCGTACCAGATCTTCTTCTTCTTGAACTCGGCCTCGAACTCTTCCTCGTAAACCTTTTGGAAGAGGTCCTTGAAGCGGCCGTCATAGGCCTTGAGGATGGTGTTCTTGGTCGACAGATACACCGGCCAGCCCATCATCAGCCCGTAGTTGAACGAGGCGCGGGCAAAGTCGATGATCGAGCTGTCGAGGTTGTACATCGCCTGGTAGACGCCGGCGGAGGGGGCCTGGTAGACCTCCTTCTCGATCACCGTGCCGTCCTCGCCGACGAATTTCATCGTCAGCGTGCCGGCGCCGGGGAAGTGGAAATCGGTCGCTTTGTACTGATCGCCGAAGGCGTGGCGGCCGATCACGATGGGCCGGGTCCAGCCGGGCACCAGGCGCGGCACGTTGCGGCAGATGATCGGCTGGCGGAACACCACACCGCCGAGGATGTTGCGGATCGTGCCGTTGGGCGAGCGCCACATCTTCTTGAGGCCGAATTCCTCGACCCGCGCCTCGTCGGGGGTGATCGTGGCGCATTTCACCGCGACACCGATCTCGCGGGTCTTCTCGGCCGCGTCGATGGTGATCTGATCCTCGGTGCGGTCACGCTCCTCGATCCCCAGATCATAGTAGAGCAGATCGACGTCGAGGTAGGGCAGGATCAGTTTCTTCTTGATGAAGTCCCAGATGATCCGGGTCATCTCGTCCCCGTCCATTTCGACGATGGGGTTCTCGACCTTGATCTTCGACATGGGTGTCCCTTTCGATGGCTTGAGTCGGCTGAGCCGCATGTAGCGCGTTTCCCACGGCGAGGGAAGGTCGGTATGCAACCGTATACCGCAACGTCGCTCAATTCGCCGCATTTTCCCGGGACGATTAGCGAAATCGAAAACCTTCGCCGCTTATGCAGGCGTCATGAAACAAAAAGCTGAGGATTTCATGACCGCGCTTCTGCTGGCCTGCGTGCTCACCATCAGCCTCGGGGCCGGAGTCTTTGCGATCTTCGGCGGCCCCGGGGGCGAAACGGCTGCAGGCGTCGTCCTGGTCATCGCGCCGCCATGGGGCCTTGGGGCCCCGGCGCTGGTCATCGAGGCCGGAGGGCGGCAGATCGGCCCGGCCTCGGCCCCATTCGGAACGTTCGCCACCTTCGAGGGACCGGCGCCGGTGGCGCGGCTGCGGGCCCTCGGGGCCTGGGCCACCCGCGATGCCCGGGCGCTGGCCACCATCTGTGGAGTCCGCCCATGAGCCGAAGGGCCCTGAGATCGTTTTCCGGCGCCCTGCAGGAGCGGGTCCGGACCCTTTCCGAACGCAGGATGCTGCTGCTGCTCGGGATCATGTTGCTGCCGGTCTTCGTGGTCACCGACCTCTACCTCGGCCGGGTGATGATGCCGAGCACCGGGGCCGCTGCCGCGCTCCTCATGATCGGCGCGCTCGCGATGCGGCTGCGCAGCGGGCTCACCGACCACGTGCTCTGTGCCGTGGTCGTCGCCGAAGCCTCAATCCTCACCGCTGCCTACAGGCTGCACCCCTGGCAGCTCGACACGCACATGATCTATTTCGTCATGCTCGCCGGCATTTCGATCCTGGGGCGGGTGAATGTGCTGCTCTTCGGCTGCCTTCTGGTCGCGCTGCAGCACCTCGGCCTCGTTCTGTTGATGCCGGCGCTGGTCTTTCCCTCGTCCGACCTGATCGAGAACCTCATGCGCGTGGTGCTGCACGGCGGTATCGTCATCATGGAGGGGCTGATCCTGACCCTCGCGATCCTGCAACGCAACGCCGCGCGCCAGCGTCTCGCCGAAAGCGCCGAAAGGCTCGCCGACGAAAGCCTCAGGGCCGCGGAGGCGCAGGTCCGGGCCGAGGCAACGGCTCAGCAGACACAGGACCTTGTCGCGCGCTTCTCGAAACACTTCCACGCGCTCGCCGAGCGCGATCTCAACTGCGCGCTCGATGAGCCGATGGAAGGTGTCTTCGAGTCGCTGCGTCAGGACTTCAACCGCGCCCTCGGGCAGTTGCAGGATGCGCTGGACAGCGCCCGGCGCACCGCCGATGGCGTCGACGAAGAGGCTGGCGCGCTGGAGCAGGTCACCGGCGACCTCTCCACCCGCAGCGAACGGCAGGCCCAGCAACTCAGCACGGCGGCCGGCGGCATGGCGGAGGTTACCGGTGCCTTGCGCGGGACTGCGACACGCGCGGGTGAGTTGTCCGAACAGGCGCGACTGGCCCGCGACAGCGCCGAGGGAGGGGGGGCGGTGACCGACCGGGCAATCGCAGCCATGCAACTCATCGAACAGAGTTCGTCCGAGGTCGGCAAGATCATCGACCTGATCGACGACATTTCCTTCCAGACCAATCTTCTGGCGCTGAACGCCGGGGTCGAGGCAGCGCGCGCCGGGGAGTCGGGCAAGGGCTTTGCGGTGGTCGCCTCGGAGGTGCGGCAACTTGCGCAGCGCACCTCCGAAGCCGCCGCCGGCGTCAAACAACTCATCCTCGACAGCGAGGAACAGGTGTCCGAGGGCGCCAAGCTGGTCAATGAAGCCGGCGGGCGCCTGTCCGCCATTGTCACCGCGGTCAGCACGGTGAGCAACATGATCACGGAGATCCGCGACGACGCGAAGGGGCAGTCGGAACGCCTGTCGGCGCTCTCCGATGCGGTCTCGCGGCTTGACAGCCAGACCCAGGAAAGTGCTGCCCTGAGCGAGGAGATGGCTGCCATGGGGCTGCGCCTGCGCGGCCATGCGCGGGACCTGGCGCGGGACATGGCCGTGTTCCGTCTCGCCCCCCCGACACCGGCAAAAGCCCACAACGCGCGCAGCGCCTGATCGCAGGAAGCTTGATCCACCTTCGCTTCACCTGCGCCGCACCCGGACCCGCTGCGCCGCGGGTCCTGAGCCATTGTGCGTGGGAACTGCTTCCCATCAAGCGTCGCACCTCTGCGATCGGGCCAGCGTGCCCAAGCAGGGGCAGACTATAGGTCGCGGTAAATCTTTACCCTCGACAGCGCGCGGTTGTGGTTTGGCGACCACCTCGAAAATGCCGCGCCCCGGAGCAGAGGCATCCGGGGCGCATGGTATTCGTAGCCCGGCTATCGCCGGGCCGCGGCGGTTCGGCTCAGCTCCCCGAGGCCGCTTCGAGCTTTTTCAGTCGCAGCATCAGCAGAAAGGCGAGGCTGACCTCCACGAAGACGCCGATGGACAGCGGCAACGGCGTGCCGTTGAACATCAGCCCCACCGGTACCGCCAGGACCACCGCGATCACTGTCGACAGGGCGCCGAGCAGCGAAGAGGCGATGCCCGCGATATGCCCCACCGGCTCCATGGCGATGGCGTTCACGTTGCCCATGGTCAGGCCCATCATGAAGAAGACCGAAACCTGCCAGATCAGGAAGACGGCAAAGCCGAGGTTTCCGGTCAGCCCGCTGGCGAAGATCACGCAGGCGAGGGCCGAAAGCACGATCTGCATCAGCAGCACCGCGGTCACGATCCGCCGCATTCCCAGCCGGCCCACGAGCTTGGCGTTAACGAAGCTTGCAGATGCCGCGAAGACCGCCGCGCCGCCGAACCACAGCGGGAAATAGGTGCCCTGGCCGTAGCTGATGTCGTAAATCTGCTGCACCGACGAAATCATCGAGAACATGCAGGCAGCAACCAGCGCCTGCACCCCGATCGAGACCTGCACCACCGGGTGACCGAGCAGCTCCTTGGTGGCCGCCCAGAGCGGGCCGGCACGGAACGGCCTCCGGCGCTCGCGCGGCAGGGTTTCGGGCAGGCGGATGGTCATCCAGATCGCGATGATCGAGGCGAAGGCGACAAAGGCCAGGAACACGCCGCGCCAGCCGGCGAAGCCGATGATCAGCGTCCCGATGCTGGGTGCCAGCGCGGGGAAGAGGGTGAAGACCATCATCACGAAGGACATGATCTGCGCCATGCCCCGCCCGGCGTAGACGTCGCGCACGATGGCCAGGGCAACCACCCGCGGCCCTGCGGCGCCCAGCCCCTGCAGCATGCGCGCCGCGAGCACCATCTCGAGCGTGTCCTCGCCCGCCGCGAGCAGCGCCGCGACGATGTAGATCGCGATACCGCCGAGGATCACCGGCTTGCGTCCGAAGGTGTCCGACAGCGGCCCGGTGAACAGGGTACCGATCCCCATGCCGAAGACGAAGCTGGTCACCACCAACTGCGCGCGGTTCAGGTCGTCCGGCGTCAGCTCGGTGCCGATTTGCGGCAGGGCAGGCAGCATCGCGTCGACGGAAAAGGCGATGGTCGCGAACATCGCGGCGAGCAGGGCGATGAATTCAAAGCGGCCGGGGCCCTTCGACGCGCCGGCCGCGTCCTTGGGATCGGAGGATGTCATGGTCATTTCGGTCTCGGCAGGAAAAGCCCCGCGGATCGACAGATCGCGAGGCAGGAGGAGGGGACAGGGGTGTCGCCCTAGAGCTAGCTGGAAAAGCGACGCAGCGGAACCCGCCCGGCGGTCCATCGCCGCACAGACGCGGCGCGCTCCATGCACAGGCTCGGCGCGGATGCGGCGGGTACGCGCGCGCCAGGCCTCGCGAAGAACCGCGGCGTCAGGCCTGGGCGCGGAGTTCCTCGATGACCCGCAGCCACAGCTCGGTGGGCTGTGCGCCGGGCACCGCGTGCTGGCCGGCAACCACGAAGGTCGGCACCGCGCTCACACCCATGCTCCGCGCCGAAGCGTCCATCTGCGCGATCTCGGGCAGGTCCGCCTCTGTGGCAAGCAGGCGCTGGACCATGGCACCATCCATGCCCGACCCGTCGGCGACGTCGGCCAGCACCTCGGCATCGCCGATATCGCGCCCGTCAACGAAATAGGCGCGGAACAGCGAGGAGACGACGGCGGTCTGTACGCCTTCGACATCGGCCCAATGGATCAGCCGATGCGCGTCGACGGTCGAAGGGGTGGTGCGGATCCGGTCGAGATGGATCTCCAGCCCGGCCTCGGCGGCCTTTTCGGCGATCGGCATATAGGCCTGCACCGCGCCTTCCTTGCCGCCGAACTTCGCCTCGAGATAGGTGCGGCGGTCCATGCCGCCCGCCGGCATTTCCGGGTTCAGCATGAAAGGGCGCCAACGAAGGGTCAGGCCGTGATCCGGCTGCTCGGTCATCGCCCGATCCAGCAGGCCCTTGCCAATGTAGCACCAGGGGCAGATCGGGTCGGAGAAGATATCAATCGTGGTCATCAGAGGTCCGTCTTTTCCTCGCCTCATAGCAGGCCAGGCGCGCCTTGGCGACAGCACTCGCGCCGAAGGCAGAGTATTTCGGGTCTACCCGAAATAGAGGCGGACCGCTCCGCGCCCGCGAGCCAAGCCGGAGAACGTGATCCTTCTCTTTCCAGACAAGCCAGACCAAATAAGCTGGAGGTGAGTTCGCCGCGGGCGGAGAGGGGGCAGCGCCCCCTCCCGGGGGTCTCAGCCGCGCCCGCGTGTCTCGAAGCGTGGCAACATGGCCGAGAAGTCCCGACCGCGCCCGTCCTCCTCCTCGACGAAGGCCCGGTAGAGCTCAAGCGCCCGGGCCCCCATCGGCGTGTCGGCATCCGCGGCCTCGGCGGCCTGCTGCGACAGGCCGAGGTCCTTCAGCATCAGCTCGGCGGCGAAGCCCGGCGTGTAGCCGTTGTCGGCTGGCGATTTCGGGCCGACGCCGGGCGCCGGGCAATAGGCGTTCATCGACCAGCTGTAGCCCGAAGAGGTCGAGACCACGTCGAACATCGCCGCGCGCGAGAGACCCAGCTTGTCGGCCAGCGCGAAGGCCTCGCAGGTGGCGATCATGGTGACGCCAAGGATCATGTTGTTGCAGATCTTCGCCGCCTGGCCGTTGCCCGAGGGACCGCAGTGCACGGCCTTCTGCCCCATGATGTCGAAAAGCGGTTTGGCGGTGGCAAAGGCCTCTTCCGAGCCGCCGACCATAAAGGTCAGCGTGCCCGCCGCCGCACCGCCGATGCCGCCCGAAACCGGCGCGTCGAGGGCACCAAGTCCGGCGGCCCGAGCGTCCTCCGCCACCGCGCGGGCGCTCTCCACGTCCACCGTCGAGCAATCGAGCAGCACCGCGCCCGGGTTCATGGTAGGAATGACCTCCGCCGCCACGCTGCGCAGGATCGCGCCATTGGGCAGCATGGTGATGACCACCTCGGCGCCCGCCGTCGCCTCCGCCGCGGTGCCCGCCTGCGCCGCGCCCTCTACGATGACGCCCGCCACATCGAAGCCGATGACCTCGTGGCCTGCTGCGATCAGGTTCGCCGCCATGGGCGCGCCCATGTTGCCCAGTCCGATGAAACCGATTTTCATGTCTCTCTCCTCCCCAAGCCCAGGTGCCCGATGCCAAAGGCTCAGAGCGCCAGTTCATCCTCTGCCAGCGGCGCCAGCAGCGCCGAAACCCGCGCCGACGGAACGCCGTCCAGCGGCAGGCTCCAATGCGGGTTGCGGTCCTTGTCGATCAGCTGCGCGCGCACCCCTTCAAGAAAATCGCCTTGCTGCATGATGCGGAAGGCGACGCGATATTCCTGCGCCAGCGCCGCCTCGATGTCGTCCGGAGCAGGGCCAAGCCGCGCCAGCATCTCCAGCGTGGTGGCCATCGACAGCGGCGAATTGCGCCGAACCTGCTTCAGCGCAGCCTGTGCCAACTCGCTGTCCGAGCCGGCAAGCGCCGTCTCGACTCCCCCCAGATCGCCCGAGCCATAAAGCGCGTCGATCTCGCTCTGTGCCGCCGCCATCGGACTCTGCGGGGCAGGGCGCGCGGCCTCGTCCAGCGCCGAGGTCTCGCCGGTCTCCATCAGCCGTTCCTTGAGCAATTCCCAGTCCACCTCGGGCACGAAGACGTCGGCGAAGCCCGCGTGGATCGCATCTCCGGGCCCCATGCGCGCGGCGGTCAGCGCCAGATGCGCGCCAAGCCTGCCGGGGGCCCGCGCCAACAGGAGGGAGCCCCCCACGTCCGGCACGAAGCCGATGCCGCATTCGGGCATGGCCACCTGCGCGCTCTCGCCCACCACCCGGTGCGAGCAATGTCCGCCGAGCCCGACACCGCCCCCCATGATGAAGCCGTGCATGAAGGCAACGATGGGCTTGGGGTAGGCGGCGAGCTTGGCATTCATCCGATATTCGTCGGCCCAGAAGCGGCGGCCGAAATCCACGTCACCGTCCAGCCCGCGCCGGTACATCTCGGCGATGTCACCGCCGGCGCAGAAGGCGCGCTCGCCCTCAGCGTCGAGGATCACCAGCGCCACCTCGGGGTCCTCGGCCCAGGCGTCGAGGGCTCTTTCCGCCTCGAGGCACATCTCCCAGCTCAGCGCGTTCAGCGCCTTGGGCCGGGTGAGGGTGATATGGCCGGCGCGGCCGCTCTTGCGGGTCAGGATCTCGGTCATCGGTTTCCGATCAGGCTGCGCGCGGTGATCATGCGCATGATTTCATTGGTCCCCTCGAGGATCTGATGCACCCGGAGGTCGCGCACCAGCTTTTCGATACCGTAGTCCGCCAGGTAGCCGTATCCACCGTGCAGCTGCAGGCACTGATCGACGACCTTGGAACCTGCCTCGGTGACGAACTTCTTGGCCATGGCGCAGAATTTCGTGGCATCGGGCGCGCCGGTGTCGAGCTTCCAGGCCGCCTGCCGCAGGAAGACCCGCGCCGCCTGCAGCTCGATCTCCATGTCGGCCAGCCGGAACTGCAGCGCCTGGAACTGGTCGATGCTGGTGCCGAAAGCCTTGCGCTCGGCCATGTAGTCCAGCGTCGCATCCAGTGCCGCCTGGGCCGCGCCGAGCGAGCAAGCCGAGATATTGAGCCGCCCGCCGTCGAGCCCGGCCATGGCATAGCGAAAGCCCTTGCCCTCTTCGCCGAGCAGGTTGACAAGCGGCACCTCGCAGCCGTCGAGCTGCACCTGTCGGGTCGGCTGGCTCTTCCAGCCCATCTTGTCCTCGAGTCCGCCGAAGCTCAGTCCCTCGGTGCCATCTTCCACGAGGATCGCCGAGATGCCCTTTGGCCCGTCCTCGCCGGTGCGGCACATGACGAGATAGGCATCCGAATAGCCGCCGCCGGAGATAAATGCCTTGGTGCCGGTGAGCCGGTAGCTGTCATTGCTCTTCTCGGCCTTCGTGCGCAGCGCCGCGGCGTCCGAGCCGGAGCCCGGCTCGGTCAGGCAGTAGGAGAGCACCGTTTCCATGGTCAGCGCGCCGGGCAAAACCCGCGCCTTGAGCGCGTCGGATCCATAGGCGTCGATCATCTTGGCGCACATGTTGTGGATCGACAGGAAGGCTGCCACAGAGGGGCAGGCCATGCTGAGCGCCTCGAAGACCAGCGTGGCGTCGAGCCGGGTCAGCCCCGAGCCACCGCTTTCCTCGGAGACGTAGAGCCCACCGAAGCCCAGTTCCGCCAGCCTCGGCCAGAGCTCGCGCGGGATCGTGCCCGCCGCCTCCCAGTCGCGGGCATAGGGCGCGATGTGCTCCTGTCCGAACGCCCTCGCCATGTCGAAGATCGCCTGTTGCTCCTCGCTCGGTGCAAACTCCATGGGGCCTCCCTTTCCCGATGGTTCCGCGGCCTCCCAACCCCGGAAATGAACGTTCGTTCAGAACATGGCGGGATTTCCCGGCCGATGCAAGCCACCCGCGGCGGGGAAACGCCGCGCAACTTCGTCTAGACTGAAATATCTCGGGGGAAAGGCGCACAGCGCCTCGGGGGCTGCGCCCCCACCGAACGCCGGGCAACGCCCCGGCGCTGCATGCGTATTTTCGGAACGATGAAGGGTCCGGGGAAGAGCCTCAGACCCCGCTATCGCGCAGCGCGACGCAGCGCCGGATCTCGTCCTCGACTTTGTTCAGCAGCACGGCGTTGTCGAACTTCGCCTCGGCGGTGGCGCGGGCGGCGCGGGACATGGCGGCGCGGTCGGGCAGGTCGAGCACCTTCGCGATGGCCCCGGCAAAGCCCTCCTCGTCCCATTCCGGCACCATGAAACCTGTCTCGCCCTCGGTCACCGCCTCGGGGATCCCCGCGTGCAGGGTCGAGACGGTGATGCAGCCCGCGGCAAGCGCTTCCTGGATGGCGGTGGGCAGGCCCTCGGTGTTGCCGTTCCTGTCGGTGATCGAGTGCTGCAGGAAGGTCTCGGTGGTCAGCAGATGCTGGCGCACCGCGTCATGGGGCAGCGCGCCGGTGAAGGTGACCTGCGCCGCGACGCCAAGCTCGGCCGCGAGTGCCTTGCAAGGCTCGAGCAGCGGGCCGTCGCCGATGAAGGTGAGATGTGCCTCGCGCCCCTTGGCGGCGGCGGCAAAGGCCCGCAGCGTGATCTGCGGTGCCTTCTTGTCGACCATGCGACCTACAGCGAGACAGGAGCCCGGCACCTTTTCGCCCGGCACGAAGCGGCGCACGTCGACGCCCGAGGGCACAACATGCGCATTCGGATGGGAGACACCGTGCTTGGCGAGGTTGTCGAGCAGGAACTGCGAGACCGAGAATATCCCGTCGAGCCGCGGCATCATCTTGCGATAGCTCTTGACCCTCTGCGGCGAGGTCAGCGCGCGCGAGGCGTCAGTGCCGCGAAAATAGCTGAACACCGGCAGGTTCATCTCGTTCGCCAGCTTGGCCACCACCAGCGCCTGCGTGCCGAATTCGGCGAGGATCACCTCGACCTTCTGATCGTGGAGCCATTGCATCAGGCGGGTGCGGTTCGCGCCGAAGGGCAAGCGGCCGGTGCCCTCGGTCAGCGAATTCCAGCCCATCGCCACGGGGGCCAGAACCTTGTCCGACAGCGAGAGTTTCGAGCGGCGCTCGAAGAGCGGCTTGTCGTACGGATTGCTGCCGTTGAACCGGCCGCAGAGCACCACCGTGTCGCCGCCGAAAATGTGCTCGATGTGGCGGTTGATGAAGGTCTCGCCCGGCACATGGTAGTCGGAGGTGACGATGCAGGTCTTGAATTGGCGGCTCATGCGGGATCTCCCGGGGTCTTGGTGCCGCGCCTACATGCCCGTGAAGACCCCGCCGCGCAAGGGCGGCGGGGTCCGGTGTCGGATCAGACCTATTCGCCGTAGGCCATCGCCGGCAGCCAGGTGGTCAGGGCCGGGAACTCGAAGACGATGAACAGGCCCAGCAGCTGCAGCACCACGAAGGGGATGATGCCCTTGTAGATGTGCCCGAGGTTAACGCCCGGCGGGCAGACACCCTTGAGGTAGAAGAGCGCGAAGCCCACCGGTGGTGTCAGGAACGAGGTCTGCAAGGTCACCGCCACGAGGATGGCGAACCAGACCACCTGCGGGTCGCGCACCTGGTCGAAGCCCGGCACCGCCAGCTCCAGTCCCTGGATGATCGGCAGCATCAGCGGCATGATGATGATGGTGATCTCGATCCAGTCGAGCAGGAAGCCGAGGCAGAAGACGATGAACAGGATGAAGGCGATCGTCAGGTAGGGGTTGTCGAAGGCCGAGAGCACCAGGTGCTGCACGATCTCGTCCCCGCCGTAGCGGCGCAGCACGAAGGCGAAGAAGTTCGCCGCGAGGAAGATGCCGGTGATGTAGCCCGCGGTGTTGAGCGTCGAGCGCGCCACCTCGCGGAACACCTTCCAGTCGAGCTTGCGGTTGACCAGCGCCAGCAGCGTCGCACCGAGCGCGCCGAGGCCGGAGGCTTCGGTCGGCGTCGCGACCCCGACGAAGATCGAGCCCAGCACCAGCAGGATCAGGAACATCGGCGGCACCACGGCGAGCAGCACCTCCTTCACCTCTTCCATGCCCACCTTGCCGGACTTCTCCGGCGCGGGCATGGAGGCGGGCGAGATGAAGCCGTAGACCACGATGAACACGATGTAGAGCGCGCCGAGGATGAGCCCCGGGAACAGCGCGCCCATGAACAGATCGCCGAGCGAGATCGCCAGCTGGTCCGACATGATCACCAGCATGATCGACGGCGGGATCAGGATACCCAGCGTGCCGGCGCTGGCGATTGTGCCCGTCGCGATCGGCTTCGAGTAGTTCTGCGCCATCATCGCGGGCAGCGCCATCACCCCGAGCAGCGTCACCGAGGCCCCGATCACCCCGGTCGAGGCGGCGAGGATGATGCCGATCAGCAGCACGGTCAGCGACAGGCCGCCACGCAGGCTCCCGAAGAGCTTCTGCATCGCGTGCATCATCCGCTGCGCCACGCCCGACTGGTCGAGCATCAGCCCCATGTAGATGAACATCGGCAGTGCCACGAGCACCGGGTTATTGACGATATTGCCGAAGAGCCGCCCCGAGAGCGCCAGCAGGCGATTGTACTCGAGCCCGATGCGGTCGAACTCGATCACGTCCTTGAAGTCGGCGCGGAACGGGTCGAGCAGGATCTGCGACAGGATGACGAAGATCAGGCTCACGCCGACCAGCGCCATCGCCACGGGAATGCCGCGGAACAGCATCCAGATAAAGGTCAGGAACATGGCCGCGACGGCGATCTCGTTCAGCGTCAGGTATTGGCCGAGGAAGTGCAGCATCTCAGCGCTCCTTACGCGCGAAGAGACGCGCCACAACAATCACGATCACCGTGGCAACAAGCGCCAGGGCGATGGTCTTCTTCATTTCCCAGGGGCCGAACTCGAGGTCGTCGAAGATCGCGGCGCGGGTTGCGGTGCGGATGTTGTCCACCTCGGGGTCGGTCGCCATCAGCCAGCCGACGCAGGCGTACCAGATGATCAGCTGGATGCCGAAGATGGTGGAGGGCAGGGCGAAGAGCAGCTGCTTCCACAGCGCCGGCCGGGTCAGCTGCGACAGGTGCCGCACGTAGGCCGACCAGATCGCCACCATGATGACGATGAAGCTGAGGTTCATCAGCGTCTTCAGGATCCACAGATTGTGGAGCCCGTTGGGGCTGGAAGAGCCCTCGTCGGCGGCGATCGAGGTCAGCGCGTAGTCCAGCGTCACGTCCCAGCACAGCAGCACGAAGGGGAAGAACAGCCAGACCAGTGCGATGATGTCGATGATCAGACGCTTCCGCTTCTCGAAGTTGTCGTAGAAGATGTCGACCCGCACGTGGCTGCCGGTGGTCACCGCGTAGGCGATACCGATCAGCACGGCGACACCATAGAGCCACCATTGCAGGTCATCGAGCCAGGCCTGGTTGTGGCCCATCTGGCGCAGCACCACCTGGGCGCAGATGGCGACCATCAGGATCGGGAACAACCAGGCGAAGAGATTGGACAGGTGCACGATGAACCTGTCGCCCCGGTTCTGGTCCTTGCGTCCGATCTCTCCGGGGTCGGAGATGGCGACCTTGAAATCCTCCACGGGCCTAGTCCTTTATTGCTTGCCTTGCGGGGGTTGCATGGGATCAGCGCCGCGCCCGAGGGGCCCCAGCGACGCGAAAACGGCGCGCCCCCGAAGGTTCCGGCGCGCCGAAGGAGGCCGGGCGCGAACGCCCGGCAATCAGCCGATCTGCCTCAGTTCCAAGGACGCGGCAGGTAGATGTTGTTGAACCAGGTCTTGTAGCCCTCGCGGAACTCGCTGAGGTCGGCCCAGGCCTTGGCGAACATCTCGTCCTCGGCTTTCAGCTCTTCCACCACTTCGAGCCAGGCCGCTTCGAACTGCTTGAGCTGCTCGGGGGTCCAGTTCTTGATCGTCACGCCGTGCTGCTCGACGTTCTCGACCATAGCCGGGAAGTTCTTGGCTTCGCCTTCGGCGAAGTTGTCGGTCAGGTTGGCCATGCAGGCGATCTCGATCTGCTTCTGGCTGCTCTCGTCGAGGTCTTCCCAGCGATCCTTGTTGATCAGCAGCTCGAACATGGTGGCGGGCTGGTGCCAGCCGGGGAAGTAGTTGTACTTGGCGATGTTGTAGAAGCCGAGGTTGGCATCGACGATCGGCATCGAGAACTCGGTCGCGTCGATCGCGCCGCGCTCCAGCGCCGGGAAGATGTCGCCCGCGCCGAGCAGCGAGGTCGAGACACCCATTTTCTGCATTACCTCGGCACCGAGGCCGAAGAAGCGCATGTTCAGGCCCTTGAGGTCGTCGAGCGAGTTGATCTCTTTCTTGAACCAGCCCGAGGTCTCGGGGGCGTAGGAGCCGCAGAGCACCACGTGGACGTTGTAGCCGTTGGTGTCATACATCTCCTGGAACAGCGTCATGCCGTCGTCGTAGAGCATCCAGGCCAGCATCTCGCCGGGCTCGGGGCCGAAGGGCACAGCGGCGAAGAGGCCCGCGGCGGGCATCTTGCCCTGCCAGTAGCCCGAGGTCGAATAGGCCGCGTCCACCGAGCCGTTCGATACCGCGTCGAGCATCTCCAGCGACGGCACCAGCTCACCCGGATCAAAATGCTCGAATTCGACATCGGACGAGATCGCGTTGATCTTCTCGACGAAGTTGACCGCGGCGGTGCCGAGGATCGGCAGGTTCTTGGAATAGCCCGAGGTCATCTCGAACATTTCCTGCGCCGAGGCGGCCCCTGCAAATGCGAAAGCGGCGGCCGAGATGGCCGTGAAGGTCTTGTTGATCATGGTACTCCTCCCTGTGTCGGCACCCCCTCCCAAGGGTACCGCTGGCAATTCATGCCTGTAGCGGACGCTACCGAAGCCTCACGGCGCTGTGAATACCCAGTTCTGCGTAGGGGTTCGCAAGATTGTTGCTGACGCAGCGGCACTTACGGAAGAAACAGCCCCGGAGGGCGTTGCTTCGCGCGGACCTTGGGCGTCCATCTATCCTTAAATATTCACCTCGAAACCGCTCCGTGCACCATCCCCTTGGCAAGGGCGCTTTTCATCGTCGCCCGCCTGCGCTATTCCCGCGCGAAACGGGGTCTCGGAGGTTGGCATGACCGAAGGTAAGAACGGCATCACCTATGCGGATGCAGGCGTGGATATCGATGCGGGCAACGCGCTGGTGGAGCGGATCAAGCCCGCGGCCAAGCGGACCAGCCGCTCTGGGACCATGTCCGGTCTGGGCGGCTTCGGCGCGCTCTTCGACCTGAAGGGCGCGGGCTACGAGGATCCGATCCTCGTCGCGGCGACCGACGGCGTGGGCACCAAGCTGCGCATCGCGATCGACACCGGCCACGTCGACGGCGTCGGCATCGACCTTGTGGCCATGTGCGTCAACGATCTCGTGTGCCAAGGCGCCGAGCCGCTGTTTTTCCTTGATTATTTCGCCACCGGCAAGCTCGACACCGATAGCGCTGCGCGGGTGATCGAGGGCATCGCCGAGGGCTGCGTGCGCTCGGGCTGCGCGCTCATCGGCGGCGAGACCGCCGAGATGCCGGGCATGTATCCTGCGGGCGACTTCGACCTCGCGGGCTTTGCCGTCGGCGCAATGGAGCGCGGCACCGACCTGCCGAAAGACGTGGCCGTGGGCGATGTGCTGCTGGGCCTCGCCTCGGACGGCGTGCATTCGAACGGCTACAGCCTCGTGCGCAAGCTGGTCGAGGTCTCGGGCCTTGGCTGGGAGGCCGACTGCCCCTGGGCCGAGGGCTCGCTGGGCGAGGTGCTGCTGACGCCGACGCGCCTTTACGTGAAGCAGGCGCTGGCAGCAGTCCGTTCGGGCGGCGTGCACGCGCTTGCCCACATCACCGGCGGCGGCCTCACCGAGAACCTGCCGCGCGTGCTGCCCGAGGGCTGCGGTGCGACAATCGACCTCACCTCCTGGGCACTTCCGCCGGTCTTCAAGTGGATGGCCGAGGTCGGTGGCATCGAGGAGCGCGAGATGCTCAAGACCTTTAACTGCGGCATCGGCATGATCCTGTCGGTCTCGGCGGACCGCGCCGAAGCGCTGAAGGCGCTGCTCGAAGCAGAGGGCGAGACCGTCTACACCCTGGGCACCGTGACCGAAGGGCAGGGCGTGACCTACGAGGGCGCGCTGAAGTGAAACGCGTCGCGATCTTCATCTCGGGCGGCGGCTCCAACATGGTGACGCTGGCCGAGAGCATGACCGGAGATCACCCGGCCCGTCCGGTTCTGGTACTTTCGAACAACGCCGATGCCGGCGGGCTGAAGAAGGCCGAAGCGATGGGCATCCCCACCGCCGTGGTCGATCACCGCCCGTTCAAAGGCGACCGCCCCGGCTTCGAGGCGGCGCTGCAGGCCGAGCTGGACAAGGCACAGCCCGACATCCTCTGCCTCGCGGGTTTCATGCGCGTGCTTACCGCGGGCTTCGTCGAGCCGTGGAAGGGGCGGATGCTGAACATCCACCCCTCGCTGCTGCCGAAATACCGCGGCCTGCATACCCATGCGCGGGCGCTGGAAGCGGGCGATGCCGAGCACGGCTGCACCGTGCACGAAGTCACGCCGGAACTCGATGATGGACCGCTGCTGGGACAGGCACGTGTGCCGGTGCTGGAGAACGACACGCCCGACACCCTGGCCGCGCGTGTGCTGGAGATGGAGCACAAGCTCTACCCGGCGGTGCTGCGCCGCTTTGCAGCGGGCGACAAGACGCCGGTGCTTCTACCTTAACGCGTGATGCGATGACTGGCGGCATTGCCGTGCCAGTCGAGCGCCGCCGCGTCCGTTTCGGGCGCGGTGAGCGCGGGCAAGCCGAGCAGCGCAACGAGCGCCAGCGCAGCGATGATGGAGGTGAAGCCGCCGGAAACGGCGGGGCGGCGGGTGTAGCTGTAGGCAAGGTCGAGCGAGGTCATGGGGGAGGCTCCTTGGAGCGTTGCTGAGGGACTTGGGAGTGCCCCCAACATAGCCGCGCTAGACGCTTCGCAAAAACGAATGATTGTCACCCCCATCATCACGAGACGTGATGGAATGACCGTCCAGCGCTCTGCGAGGTGACACCCTTGCAAGCGCAGGGCTGCGAAAATGCCGCGCGCGCCAGCTTTTGCCTTCTGCTGCTTTGAACTTCACGCGCCGAAGGTGTAGGAGGCGCGATAACCAAGAGAAACAAGAGATCCATGAACGGGCCCGTGCACGCATGAAGACATTGACCAAGACCGAAGAGCTTGCGGAGTTCTGTGCGCAGGCGGCGACCGCGCCCTATGTGACCGTTGACACCGAGTTCCTGCGCGAGCGGACTTATTACTCCAAGCTCTGCCTGATCCAGCTGGCGATCCCGGGCACCGGCGAAGAAAATGCCGTACTGGTCGATCCGCTGGTCGACGGGCTGTCGCTCGAGCCGCTGATGGAACTCTTTCGCAACACCGCGGTGGTCAAGGTCTTCCACGCCGCGCGTCAGGATCTCGAGATCTTCTTCGTCGATCACGGCGTTATCCCCGAGCCGCTCTTCGACACCCAGGTCGCCGCCATGGTCTGCGGCTTCGGCGAGCAGGTGGGCTACGAGACGCTGGTCAAGCGCATCGCCAAGCAACAGCTCGACAAGAGCTCGCGCTTCACCGACTGGTCGCGCCGTCCGCTGACCGAGGCGCAGAAGAAATACGCGCTTGCCGACGTGACGCACCTGCGGGTGATCTACGAATTCCTTGCCGGCAAGCTCGAGGAATCCGGCCGCGCGCATTGGGTGGGCGAAGAACTGGCAACGCTCACCGATCCCGAGACCTACATCACCCGTCCCGACGAGGCCTGGCTGCGCGTGCGCACCCGTTCGTCGAGCCCGCGCTTCCTGGCCATTGTGCGGGCGCTGGCCGCCTTCCGCGAGGATTACGCTCAGTCGCGCAACATCCCCCGCAACCGGGTGTTCAAGGATGACGCGCTGGCCGAGCTCGCCTCGACCAAGCCGGTGACCATGGAAGACCTCGGCCGTTCGCGCCTGCTGCTGCGCGAGGCTCGTAAGGGTCCGATCGCCGATGGCATCCTCGCGGCGGTGAAGGAAGGGCAGGACACCCCCAAGGAAAACCTGCCGAAGGTCGATGACAGCCGCGACCAGCTGCAGGTGAACCCGGCGCTCGCCGATCTGCTGCGCGTGCTGCTCAAGGCCAAGACCGAAAGCTCGGGCGTCGCCTCGAAGCTGATCGCCCCGGCCGCCGAGCTCGACGCCATCGCCGCCGGCCAGCGGGACGTGAAGGCTCTGACCGGCTGGCGCCGCGAGGTCTTCGGCGACGACGCGCTGCGTCTCTGCGACGGCAAGATCGCACTGGCGGCCAAGGGCAAGGCGGTCGCGGTCATCGAGATCTGACGCCCCTGATCGGGCTGGCAAAAAAGGGCGCCACGGAAACGTGGCGCCCTTTGCTTTGGATCCGAGCTTCTGGATGTGAGAAACTCTCTTCGGAGAGAGTTGCAAAAGCCTTCGAAGGCTTTTGCCTCAGCGGCCGACGCTTTGCGAATTGCGCAGTCCCTCGACGCGCAGCGCGCGATAGGGGGCGAGTTCCTTGTCGGTCATCCATTTCGCCGCGGTGACCGTCCGCGCCGCATCGCCCTCGGGGCGCGGGCCGGCCAGTTGCAGGGCCATCAGGCGGAACGCCAGGGTGCCGGTGTCCTCGGAGCCGGCAATCGGCACCAGCCGCACGTCGAAGGGACTAGGGTAGTCCGCGACACCGCTGACGCGAACGATGAACCCACCCGGACGCCGTTCGAGCAGCAATTCGGTGATCATGCCGACGGGCTGGCCGAGATAGACCTCGTCCTTCTTGGCAAAGAAGCTCACCGCCGAGCGTTGCGGGATCAGCGGGTTGTTCGCGCCGGTTTCGGTGCCCACGGACGCACCTTCATCCTGGCCGACGCAGCCGCCGAGTACGAGAGCCGAGATCATTAGGACCGATGCGGGTTTGAACATTGTACGACGTGCCTCTGCCTGTGTTGCTCATCGGGTTAGCGTATCGGGCCCGCCTTGAAAAGCATGCATTGCCGGGTCTGGACCTTTGGCGGCGGCACCCCTACGAGTCGAGGCCGACAGGACCCGCGCCCGGCCCGAAGCCATGCGGCGCGGAGCGGCAAGCAGGAGCGCAGATGGCACAGGCAGGTTTCGAAGAGCTGGTCGAGGATTTCGAGTTTCTCGACGATTGGGAAGACCGCTACCGGACGGTGATCGAACTGGGCAAGGCGATGGAGCCGCTGCCCGAGGCGCTGAAAGTGCCCGCCACCAAGGTCGAGGGCTGCGCCAGCCAGGTCTGGCTGCACCTCACTTGGGAGGGCGGCAAGCTGCACTTCGAGGGCGAGAGCGACGCGATGATCGTGCGCGGCCTCATCGCCGTGCTGCACCGGCTTTACGACGGGTTGGCCCCGGCCGAGGTTGCCGCGATCGACGCCCGCGCCGAGCTTGGCCGGCTGGGGCTGAACGAGCATCTTTCCGCGCAGCGTTCCAATGGCTTGCGTGCCATGGTAGAGCGGATCCAGGAACAGGCTGCCGCTGCGGCGTGAGCCTTCGGGCGGCTGCGCGCGGGATGCAAAGCGCTATACATCCGCCCGCCTCTGGCTTAGAACGCCTTTTAACCGGAATGACTTGAACGGGCAGAACCAACATGTCTGAAGAATTCGAACTCGACACCGCCGACCTGCAGCGTCGCATGGATGGTGCCATGGCCAACCTGCGCACCGAATTCGCCTCGCTGCGGACCGGGCGCGCCTCCGCCTCGATGCTCGAGCCGGTGCAGGTCGATGCCTACGGCTCGATGACCCCGATCAACCAGGTCGGCACGGTCAACGTCCCCGAGCCGCGGATGGTCACCATCAACGTCTGGGACAAGGGCCTCGTCGGCAAGGTCGAGAAGGCCATCCGCGAGTCCGGCCTCGGCATCAACCCGCAGCTCAACGGCACGATCATCATGCTGCCGATCCCCGAGCTGAACGAGGAGCGCCGCCGCGACCTGACCAAGGTCGCAGGCCAATACGCGGAGCACGCGCGCGTCGCGATCCGCAACGTGCGCCGCGACGGCATGGACCAGATCAAGAAGGCCAAGGCCGACGGCATGTCCGAGGACGACCAGAAGCTCTGGGAATCCGAAGTGCAGGAAATGACCGACGGCTACATCAAGAAGGTCGACTCCGCGCTGGAGACCAAGCAGGAAGAGATCATGCAGGTCTGAGGCGACGACGCCCAAGCGAGGAGGGCCGATGCCCAAACCGATCCGAGACGGCAAAGGCCCGCGCCACGTGGCCATCATCATGGACGGCAATGGCCGTTGGGCGACCCAGAGGGGGCGCCCGCGGCTTTTTGGTCACCACGCAGGCGCCAAGCGGGTTCGAGAGATCGTCGAGGCCTGCCCCGATGCCGGGGTCAAATACCTCACGATCTTTGCCTTCTCGACGGAGAACTGGAAGCGCACCCAGACCGAGGTGGCGGGGCTGATGAGCCTGTTCCGCCGCTACATCCAGAAAGAGGCGCGCGCCCTGCATGCCGAGAACGTGCAGGTGCGCTTCATCGGCGACCGGGTCAAGCTGGACAAGAAGCTGATCATCCTGATGGACGAGCTTGAGGCACTGACCTCGGGCTGTACCGGGGTGAACCTGACCATCGCCATCAATTACGGCGGCCGCGACGAGGTGGCCCGGGCGACGCAGCGGCTGGCGCAGGATGTCGCCGCCGGAAAGCTCAGCCCCGACGACGTCAACGAAGAGACATTGCCCAAGTACCTTGATACCTGCGTGCTGCCCGACCCGGATCTGGTGATCCGCACCTCGGGCGAGGCGCGCATCTCGAATTTCCTGCTGTGGCAGTCGGCCTATGCGGAATATGAGTTCGTCGATACCCTTTGGCCGGATTTCTCGGCCGAAGAATTCTGTTCCCTGGTCGGCAGCTACGGGCAGCGCGAGCGGCGCTACGGCGGTGTGAAGGCATGACCTCTGCACGTTGGAGCGACCTCGGGCCGCGCATGGCGTCGGCTGCGGTACTGATCGTCGTGGCGCTGGTCTGCGTCTGGCTGGGCGGCATCTGGTGGCGGTTCGCCATCTCGCTGGCCTGCGGCGGCATGGTCTGGGAACTGGTCAACATGGTGGACACCAACCGCGGCAAGTCCGCGAAGATCCTCGCGCTCGTCGCCGGGGTCTGCGCGCTGGCCTCGGTCTACCTGCCACCGGCCTTCGCGCTGCCCCTGCTGCTGCTGCCGTCCATGGCGGGCTTTGGCCAGATGGAGCGGGGCGGGGTGACCTACTCGGTCTTCACCGCGATGATCATGCTCGCCGGCTACGGCATCATGTCGCTGCGCTCGGATTTCGGGCTGACATGGATGCTGTGGATGGTGACCGTGGTCGTGGTGACCGATGTCGCCGGCTACTTCGCCGGGCGCGCCATCGGCGGGCCCAAGCTCTGGCCACGCGTCAGCCCGAAAAAGACATGGTCCGGTGCCTCGGCGGGCTGGATCGGGGCGGGCATCGTCGGCGCGCTCTTTGCGATCCTGTCGCGAGAGGCAGGCTTCGGACTGATCGGCGTATCGGTCGCCATCTCCATGGCCAGCCAGATCGGCGACATCGCCGAAAGCTCGATCAAGCGCCGGGCTGGCGTCAAGGACAGCTCGAACCTGCTGCCGGGCCACGGCGGGCTGCTCGACCGCTTCGACGGTATGCTGGGCGCGGCGCTCTTCCTGCTCATCGCCGGGCAGATCGTCGACTTCCCGCCGGGCGTGGAGTGAACGGGGCCGATGAGACGCATTTCGATTTTCGGCGCGACCGGCTCCATCGGTCAGAGCACGCTCGACCTGATTTCCCGTGACCGGGAAAGCTACCATGTGGTCGCCCTGACCGGCGGCAAGAACGTCGCGCAACTCGCCAAAGACGCACGGAAATTCGGCGCCGAGTATGCCGTGACTGCCGATCCGGCGCTGCTGCCCGAACTGCGCGCGCGACTGGCCGGCTCCTCGGTCGAGGCCGCTGCAGGGCCGGAGGCCATCATCGAGGCAGCAAGCCATCAGGCCGATTGGGTCATGTCGGCCATCGTCGGTTCCGCCGGGCTCGCCCCGGGCCTGCGCGCGCTGGAAAAGGGTGCGACGCTCGCGCTGGCGAACAAGGAAAGCATGGTCTGCGCGGGGCCGCTCGTGCTGCACACGGCGCAGGCCCATGGCGGGCGCGTGCTGCCGGTGGACAGCGAGCATTCCGCGGTATTCCAGGCGCTCATCGGCGAGGAAATGAGCCGCGTCGAGCGGGTGATCATCACCGCCTCGGGCGGGGCTTTCCGCGACTGGCCGATCGAGAAGCTTGCCGGGGCGACCCCGGAACAGGCCGCCACCCATCCCAATTGGGACATGGGCCAGCGCATCACCATCGACTCCGCGTCCATGTTCAACAAGGCACTGGAAGTCATCGAGACAAAAGAATTTTTCGGCCTAGACCCCGAGAAGATCGAAGTGGTTGTCCACCCCGAGAGCATGATGCACGCGCTGGTCGGTTTCTGCGACGGCGCGCTGATGGCGCACCTCGGCCCGCCGGACATGCGCCACGCCATCGGCTTTGCGCTGCACCATCCGCAACGCGGCGCGCTGCCGGTCGAACGGCTCGACCTGGTGAAGCTGTCGCAGCTGACCTTCCGCCCGGCCTGCGAGACCCGTTGGCCGGCGCTGCGGCTGGCGCGCGAGGTGATGGCGGCAGGCGGGCTTTCGGGCGCGGTGTTCAACGCCGCCAAGGAGCAGGCGCTCGACGATTTCATCGCCAAGCGCATCGGTTTCCAGGACATGGCGGTGATCGTCGAGCGGGTGCTGGAGCGCCTCGCGGCCGAGAGCGCGGTCACAAGCGCGGAGATCACCCTTGATAACGTGCTCGCGGCTGACCATCTCGCACGGGAGACCGCGCGCGATCTTAGGCTGCAGCATCACTGAGGCTGCCCCGCGCGCCGGTCAAACGGCCCGCCATGGGACAAGAAGAAACGAGTTGAAAGGGCAGGGCCTTTGGAAATCACCCAGCTGATTCCGCAATTCGGCAGCGTTGTCTGGACGTTGCTGGCATTTGTCATCGCGCTGTCGGTGATCGTCGCGATCCACGAATACGGACACTACATCGTCGGCCGCTGGTCCGGCATCCATGCCGACGTCTTCTCGCTCGGCTTCGGGCCGGTGCTGTTCAGCCGGGTCGACAAGCGCGGCACGCGCTGGCAGGTCGCGGCGCTGCCCTTCGGTGGATACGTGAAGTTCAAGGGGGACGAGAACGCCGCCAGCGGCACCTCCGATGCCGCCACGCTCGACGCGATGAGCGAAGAGGAGCGCCGCCAGACCATGACCGGCGCACCGCTCTGGGCGCGCGCCGCTACGGTCGCCGCCGGACCGGTGTTCAATTTCGTGCTGACCATCGTGCTTTTCACCGGCATCTTCATGGCACAGGGACAGGTCTCCGAGCCGCTCACCGTCGGTGAGCTGCGCCCGATACCCAGCGTGCAGGAGCTGCAGGAAGGCGACGTGCTGCTCGAGATCGAGGGCACCCCGACGCCCTCTTTCGATGATTCCGAGGGCTTCGACACCTTCCTCAAGAACCTGCCGATGCAGAACGCGCTGACCTACACGGTCGAGCGCGACGGCACCCGTCAGGACGTGACCGGGCCTTACGTCTATCCGCCGCTGGTCTCGCAGGTCGTACCGCGCTCTGCCGCCAACGAGGCGGGGATGGAGCCGGACGACGTGATCATCTCCATCGACGGTGTGCCGATCTTCGCCTTCGACCAGCTCAAGCAGCGGGTCGAGAGCTCGGACGGCGCGACGCTTGGGCTGGAAGTCTGGCGCGACGGCGAGATCCTCGATCTTGCGCTGACCCCGAAACGCACCGACGAGCCGATGCCCGACGGTGGTTACCAGACGGTCTACCGGATCGGCATTGTCGGCGGCATCTTCTTCGAGCCGGCCACATCCACCGTTGGCCCGCTGGACGCGGTGCAGGGCGCGGTCAGCCGCACCTACAGCATCGCCGCCGGGTCGCTTTCGGGCCTGTGGCACATGATCGCCGGCAATATCTCGTCATGCAACCTGTCCGGGCCGATCGGCATCGCCGAGACCTCGGGGGCCATGGCGTCGCAGGGCGGGCAGAGCTTCCTGACCTTCATCGCGGTGCTGTCGACGGCGGTGGGGCTTCTGAACCTCTTCCCGGTGCCGGTACTGGACGGCGGGCACCTGGTGTTCTTTGCCTACGAGGCGGTCGCCGGCAAGCCGCCGTCGGAGCGGGCACTGCGTGCGCTGATGTCGGCAGGGCTGGTGCTGATCCTCGGGATGATGGTCTTTGCGCTGACCAACGACATCTTCTGTCCCTGATCGACAGCGCGCCCCGAGATCGGGGCAAGGCAGGGACAAACCATGCAAGGGCCGGGTGGAAATCGTATTTTCCCCGGCCTTTCGCCGTAAATCCGCCATGATGAAGCAATAGCCCGGCAGTTGGTTACGTCTCTATCGGGGGATACGATGCAGACCTTTCATGACGGCTATCGCGGCCTTGGGCTGCTGCTGGCGATCAACTGGGACCGGCTGTTCTTCGGAGCAGTGATTTTTGCCGCGTTGTATTTTGGCGCCTTCCTGGGAACACTTTGACCCGTCGCAGTTTCGTCTTTTGACAAGAAGAGCTTCACCCGCTACTCACGTAAAAAAAACACGGCGGAGTGGACAGCGAGCATGAGCATCGGGCAGAAGTCGGGCAGGCCCCGCGGCAAATCTTACGCGCATCGCGCAGGTGTCTCGGCACTGGCGCTTTCCCTCGCGGCAGCAATGGCCTTCACGGCGCTGCCCGAGATGGTTCAAGCGCAATCCTACGCATTCAACCAGGTGAGGATCGAGGGCAACGAGCGCATCGAATCCGGCACCATTCTCAGCTACGCGGGCATCACCCGCGGCGAGACGGTGAGCGCTGGCGAGCTCAACGCGGCCTACCAACGCATCGTCGAATCCGGGCTGTTCGAAACCGTCGAGATCACCCCGCAGGGCAACACCCTGGTGATCGAGGTCACTGAGTTCCCGACCGTCAACCGCATCGCCATGGAGGGCAACCGCCGCCTGAAGGACGAGGACCTGACCGCGCTGGTCAAGACCCAGCCCCGCCGCGTCTACAGCCCGCGCCAAGCCGAGCAAGATGCCCAGGCGATCGCCGACGCCTACCTGCAGCAGGGCCGCATCGCCGCGCAGGTCACCCCCAAGCTGATCCGCCGCTCGAACAACCGCGTCGACCTTGTGTTCGAAATCTTCGAGGGCGGTGTCACCGAGATCGAGCGCATCGGCTTCGTCGGCAACCAGGCCTTCTCCGACGGACGCCTGCGCCGCGTCATCGAGACAAAGCAGGCCGGCCTGCTGCGCGCGGTGATCCGCAGCGACACCTACATCGAGGACCGGGTCGCCTTCGACCGCCAGCTGCTGCAGGATTTCTACGCCTCGCGCGGCTACGTCGACTTCCGCGTCACCGGCATCAACTCCGAGCTCTCGCAAGAGCGCGACAGCTACGTGCTGACCTTCAACGTCGAGGAAGGGCAGAAGTTCAACTTCGGCCGCATCGGCGTCGCAAGCGAGTTGCCTGAAGTTGATCTCGCGGCCTTCCGCAATGCGATCAGCCTGAAGTCGGGCAAGGCCTATTCGCCGGCCGAGGTCGACAAGGAGATCATCCGCCTCGAGCGTCTCGCCACGCGAGAAGGGCTGAACTTCGTCCGCATCGATCCGCAGGTCACCCGCAACGACCGCGCGCAGACGCTGGACGTGACCTTCAACCTGACCCGCGGCCCGCGCATTTTCGTCGAGCGCATCGACATCGAGGGCAACACCACGACCCTCGACCAGGTGGTCCGCCGCGAATTCAATGTCGCCGAGGGCGATCCGTTCAACCCGCGCGAGATCCGCGAGACCGCAGAGCGCATCCGTGCGCTCGGCTATTTCTCGGACGCACAGGTCAACGCCCGCGAAGGCTCGACGCCGCAGCAGGTGATCGTCGACGTGAACGTCACCGAGCAGCCCACCGGCTCGATCGGCTTCGGCGGCTCGTACTCGACCACCGACGGCCTCGGGGCCTCGATCTCCTTTGCCGAGCAGAACTTCCTCGGCCGCGGCCAGCGACTGTCGTTCGGCATCAACACCGCGTCGACGAACCAGGCCTACTCGTTCAACTTCGTCGAGCCGGCCTTCCTTGGTCGCGACGTGGCCTTCGGCCTTGCGCTGAGCTACCGCGAGACCTCCTACGACAGCGCCGACTATGACACTGCGACTGGCATCTTCCGTCCCAGCCTGACCTTCCCGATTTCCGAAAACGGTCGCCTCGGGCTGCGCTACACCTACCGCTACACCGACATCACCGACTTCGACGAGGATGAAGTCGGCAACGTGGTGATTTCCGAGGCGGAGGAAGAGGCGCGCAACGACCACATGCTGGGCTACACGCTCAGCTATGACACGCGCCGCGAAGGCCTCGACCCCGATCGTGGCTACCTTCTGGAGTTCGGCCAGGACTTCGGCGGGCTCGGTGGCGACAACAACTTCGTGCAGACCGATGTGCGCGCGATTGCCCAGACGCTGGTCTGGAACGAGGAAATCACCCTGCGGGCCACCTTCCAGGCCGGGGCGATCAACTACATCGACGGCGACAGCCGGGTGACGGACCGCTACATGATGACCGAGAACATCATGCGCGGTTTCGAGTACGCCGGCATCGGCCCGCGCGAAGTCAACGACGCCGAAGACATCGATTCCCCGCTGGGCGGCAACTATTACGCCGCGCTGCGCTTCGACGCGGAGTTCCCGCTGGGTCTGCCCGAGGAGTACGGCATCAGTGGCGGTGTCTTCTACGACATCGGCTCGGTCTGGGGCCTCTCGGATGACACCATCGAGAAAGCCGGTGACAACGACATCCTCTACAGCGATTTCACCGCGCGGTCGTCGGTCGGTGTGTCGGTCTTCTGGGACTCCGTCCTCGGACCGCTGCGCCTCAACTTCTCGACCCCGGTGTCGAAGGAAGACAATGACAACGAGCAGAACTTCAGCCTCTCGGTGTCCAGCACGTTCTGAGCGGAAGGCGCGCAGCCTGCTGCGCGCCGCCACCCTGCTGCTCGGACTTGCCGCCACGCCGGCCGTGGCCCAAGACGCCGTGCGTCCGGGCATCGTGCAAAGCCCGATTCTGACCGTCGAAATAGACCGGCTCTATGCCGAGAGCGACTTCGGCAAGCAGATCTCAGAGATGCTCGAACAGACCGGAACCGAGATCGCGGCGGAGAACCGGCGGATCGAGGCCGAACTCTGTGCCGAGGAGAAGTCCCTCACCGAGAAACGCAAGACCATGGACCCGGTCGCCTTCCGCAAGCTCGCGGATGCCTTCGACAGCAAGGTGCAGGAACTGCGCGAAGAGCAGGACAGCAAGGCGCGCACGCTCGGCAATCTCTCCGAGGAGCGGCGGCGCGCCTTCATCGCCAAGGCCGAGCCCGTGCTTGCCGAGTTGATGCGGGACGCCGGGGCGAGCCTCATCCTCGATCAGCGCACGGTCTTTCTGTCCGCCAGTGCAATCGACATCACCGACACGGCCATCTCCCGGATGAACGAACTTTTGCCCGACCCCGGGCCGATGCCGGACTTCACCGATGGCACCGAGACCGGCACGCCGGACAAGCCCTGAGCACTCCGGCTGTTTCAGCCTGTTGCATCGCGTGACGTTGCCGCGACCGCGCCGCTTGCCCCGACGCGCCGGGATTGCTAGGGGAAGGGCGACTTTTTCCTTTTGAAAGGCCCACGATGACCGAGACGCTCCTCAGCGCTGACATCCAGCTGATCCAGCGCATCCTGCCGCATCGCTACCCGTTCCTGCTCGTCGACAAGGTCGTGGAGATCGACGGCACCAGCTCGGCCGTGGGCGTCAAGAACGTCACGATGAACGAGCCGCATTTTCAGGGCCATTTCCCCGGCCTGCCGATCATGCCGGGCGTGACCATCGTCGAGGCCATGGCGCAGACCACCGCCGTCATGGTGGGCGTCGCACTCGATCTCGCCGACAAGGACCTGAAGGTCTATTTCATGGGCATCGACAAGTGCAAGTTCCGCCGCAAGGTGGTTCCGGGCGACGTGCTCAAGATGAAGGTCCGGACCCTGCGTGGGAAGCCGGGCGGCAAGGTCTGGAAATTCGAGGGCATCGCCGAGGTCGATGGCGAGCTGGCCTGCGAGGCCGAGTTCACCGCCATGATGGACCTGCCGGCGTGACCGAGGCGGTGATCCATCCCAGCGCCTACGTCGAGCCGGGCGCGCAGATCGGCGAAGGCTGCAAGATCGGCCCGTTCTGCCACGTCGGCCCCGAGGTGGTGCTGGCGGCGAATGTCGAGCTGAAGAGCCACGTGGTGGTCACCGGGCGCACCGAGATCGGCGAAGACACAGTGATCTTCCCCTTTGCGGTGATCGGTGAAATCCCGCAGGACCTCAAGTTCCGCGGCGAAAAGACCGCTCTGGTCATCGGCAAGCGCAACCGCATCCGCGAGCACGTGACGATGAACGCCGGCACCGACGGTGGTGGCGGCGTGACCCGGGTCGGCGACGACGGCCTCTTCATGGCCGGCTGCCACGTTGCGCATGACGCTCAGGTCGGCGACCGGGTGATCCTGGTGAACAACTCGGCGCTGGCCGGGCATTGCGTGATCGAGGACGACGTGATCGTCGGGGGGCTCTCGGGCGTGCACCAATGGGTGCGCATCGGCCGGGGCGCGATCATCGGCGCCGTCACCATGGTGACCAACGACGTGATCCCCTACGGCCTCGTGCAGGCACCGCGCGGAAAGCTCGACGGGCTCAACCTCGTCGGCCTCAAGCGCCGCGGCGTCGCCCGCTCCGACATCACCGCGCTTCGGGCCGCCTTCCAGATGCTGGCGCAGGGCGAGGGAGCCTTTGCCGAGCGCGCCAAGCGTCTCGGGGACGAGACCGAAAGCGAGTATGTGCGCGAGATCGTCGCCTTCATCCTCGGCGACAGCGACCGTCACTTCCTGACGCCGGGCTGATCCCATGCTGGCGCTGATCGCAGGGCAGGGCGATCTGCCTCTGGCGGTGATCGAGGCCCTTCCCGAACCGGCGCTGATCTGCGCCATGGAAAGCTCGCCGCCGGACCGGGTGGCGGCGGACCACCTGTTCCGGATCGAGAAGCTCGGCTCCTTCCTGCGCTGGCTCAAGGCGCAGGGGGTGACGCGGGTCTGCATGTGCGGCGCGGTGGGACGGCCCGAATTCAGGCTGTCTCGGCTCGACCTGCCGACGCTGCAGTTGATGCCGAAGATCCTGCGCGCCTTGAAGCGCGGCGATGACGGCGCGCTGCGCATCGTGATCGGGCTGCTCGAGGACGCGGGCTTGGAGGTGGTCGGCGCGCATGAGGCCGCGCCGACGCTGCTGCCGGAGACAGGTGTGCTGACCAAGGCCCGTCCCGGCGAGGAGGCGGCGCATATGGCGACCCTCGCCGACGCGGTGAGCCACCGACAGGGTCTCGAGGATCTGGGCCAGTGCTGCGTGATCTCGGGCAATCAGGTCGTTGCGCGCGAAGACGCGCGCGGCACCGATGCCATGCTGGGCGAGCTGCCGCCTGTACCGGGCGGCATCTTCTACAAGGCGCCGAAGCCGGGTCAGGAGCGCCGCGCCGACCTGCCGGTGATCGGCCCCAACACCGCCGTCGGCGCGATCCGCGCCGGGCTGGCGGGCATCGTCATCGAGGCGCAGGGCGTCATGGTGATCGACCGCGCGGCGGTCGTCGAAATGCTGGATGCCGCAGGGCTGTTCCTGTGGGTACGGGAGCGGGACGCATGAAAGTCTTCATCATCGCGGGCGAGCCTTCGGGTGACAAGCTGGGCGGCGCGCTCATGCAGGGGCTGAAGGCGCAGGTGCCGGACGTGAGCTTCGAGGGCATCGGCGGCGAGCGTATGCTCGAAGAGGGCCTGCAAAGCCTCTTTCCCATGGATGAGATCTCGATCATGGGCATCACCGAGATCCTGCGCCACTACGGCGCGCTGAAGGCCCGCATCCGCCAGACCGCCGAGGCGGTGGTGGCCGCAAAGCCGGACGTGCTGATCACCGTCGATCTGCCCGAGTTCTCGCTGCGCGTCGCGAAGTTGGTGAAGGAAAGCTCCGACATCCGCACCGTTCACTACGTCGCGCCAACGGTCTGGGCCTGGCGTCCAGGCCGGGCGGCGAAGATGGCGAAACACATCGACCAGGTGCTGGCGCTGCTGCCCTTCGAGCCGCCCTACATGGAAGCCGCCGGGATGCGCTGCGATTTCGTCGGCCACCCTGTCGTCACGGACCCGCAGGCAAGCCAGGCCGAGGAGGCGAGCTTCCGGCTGCGCCACGGCATCGGAGACGCGCCGCTCTGCCTGATCCTGCCCGGCTCGCGCCGCTCCGAGGTCTCGCGGCTCGGACCGGTCTTCGGCGAGGCGCTGGCCCGTATCCAGGAGGCCCGGCCCGATCTGCGCTACGTGCTTCCCATGGCGGCCCCCGTGGCGGACCTTGTCAAGCAAACCGTGGCGGGTTGGCCGATCGATCCGATCCTGCTCGACCCGCGCGACCAGGGCGAGGCGGGCAAGGCCGAGAAACGCGCCGCCTTTGCCGCCGCCGACGTGGCGCTGGCCGCCTCCGGGACAGTGGCGCTGGAATTGGCCGCGGCGAACACGCCCATGGTCATCGGCTACGACATGGGGTGGCTGTCGCGGCAGATCATCGGTCGGCTGATGCTGGTGGATTCGGTGAACCTGGTGAACCTCGTGGCCGAGAGCCGCACCGTACCCGAATATATCGGCGACAAGTGCCGCCCGGACCCAATCGCCGACGCGGTCCTGCGGGTGCTCGACGCGCCGCAAGAACAGACCCAGGCCATGCAGCTGACCATGGAGCGTCTCGGCAAGGGCGGCGCCGCGCCCGGGATGCGCGCCGCCGAGGCAGTGCTCGCGGGCATCCGCGAAAGCTGAGCCGTCCCCGCATCGGGCGGAGCAGTCGGGGAAGTCGACCTAGAACAGAAAAGCCCCGGCGCCTTGCGGCCCGGGGCTCTTTGTCTCGCGAGAGCTTTGCTGCCCTTACTGGCGCAGCGCGCTGGCCTCTGCGTATCCGGCGGTGAAGCCCGAGAGCGACATGTCCACCGTGACCTTCTGGTCGGGCGCGAGCGCCGGCACGATGGAGATCGTCGCGCCCTTGCCGGCCTTGAAGCGGTTCACGTCTTCCTCGGTGAAGCCGACGCGGGCGTAGCAGCCAACAGGCGTGCAGAAGGAGAAATCGTAGCGCTTCGCCTGGCCGCCATCGACGGCGATGGTCAGCTTCTGGGTGAGCAGCGTCTCGAGCGGCACGACGAAGGTGCCCCCGGCCACGACCTGGCCACCATTGGCGACACGGAACAGGCTCACCTCGGCGACGTTGTTGCCTTCGCCGTCCTGCAGAAGCTGGTACATCTGGCACGGATCTTCGACGTCGCTGCCCTCGGGCGCGCGCAGGCACTGAAGCTCCCACGCGCCATGCGTGGCCTTCACATAGGTTTCCGGCTTTTCCTGGCCGGGCGCGGCCGGTGCTTCACCGTCTGCGTCTTCGCCCAGCGACAGGCCGCCCGCGGCGATGCTGCCTTCGGGTTGCTCACTGCCTGTGGCTTCTTCGGTGGCGGGCGCATCGCTCGTGTCCGCTGCGTCCTGCGCATAGGCCGGCATCGCACCCAGCAGGGCGGCGAGCGGCAAAAGGCGCAGGATTTGGAGAGGTCTGGTCATGGGTCCCCCTGAACATTCATTCTTGCCTCACTGCCCGCTTAGCATGCACGTAAAGCGGTGTCAGTCCGGAATTCAAATGCTTCACGGGAATGGCAAAAAAGCGCGAAAGTCATTCATACGAAAGAGAAAAGGGACCGTAAGGTCCCCTTTCCCTTGCTCCCTGTCGGACCGGCCGACTTTGTCATTGACGAGACGCTACGAAACTCTTCACCACCGGTCAACAGGCTTTGCAACGGCAGGGCTACACTTTTGTGCAAAAGGCCGCGCCCGAAGCACGGACGCGGCAAGTCAGACAGGGAGGAAGTCAGTCCGAAGCAGGAGAGGACATGTTGCTCCGGACAAATTTGATACTGGCAGCAAAGAGTTAAGATAGTATGCTCGATCCCGGACGGCAGCGGAGGCACGCCATGACAGATGATGTTTTTGTAGGCGGCGGTGGCGAAGGCTATGGCGAAAAACAGTATCTTGGCCTGAAGTACGGCAACCGGCACGGTCTGGTCGCGGGGGCCACGGGCACCGGCAAGACCGTAACGCTGCAGATCCTCGCCGAGGGTTTCTCCGCCGCGGGGGTGCCGGTCTTCCTGTCGGACGTGAAGGGCGATCTCTCGGGTCTCGCCCGCGCCGGATCGGAAAGCGCCGAATTGCATGCGCCGTTTATGGAGCGCAATGGCAAGATCGGCTTCGACGATTTCACCTACGCGGGCTTTCCTGCGGTGTTCTGGGATCTCTTCGGCACAAAGGGCCATCCGGTGCGCACCACCGTCGCCGAGATGGGACCGCTGCTGCTGGCGCGCCTGCTCGAGCTGACCGAGGCGCAGGAGGGCATCCTCAACATCGCTTTCCGCCTGTCGGACGAGCAGGGCTTGCCACTGCTCGATCTCAAGGATTTGCAGGCGCTGCTGGTCTGGGTCGGGCAGAACGCCAAGGACCTGAGCCTGCGCTACGGAAATATCTCCTCTGCCTCTGTCGGGGCGATCCAGCGCCGGCTGCTGGTGCTAGAGAACCAAGGCGGCGCGCGCTTCTTCGGCGAGCCGGCGCTGGAGCTTTCGGACCTGATGCGCTGCGCGCCGGACGGGCGCGGCCATGTGAACATCCTCGCCGCCGACGCGCTGATGGGCGCACCGCGTCTCTACGCGACCTTTCTGCTCTGGCTGCTGTCGGAGCTATTCGAGGAGTTGCCCGAGGTCGGCGATCCCGACAAGCCCAAGCTGGTGTTCTTCTTCGACGAAGCACACCTGCTGTTCGACGATGCTCCCAAGGCACTGGTCGACAAGGTCGAGCAGGTGGCGCGCTTGATTCGATCCAAGGGCGTAGGGGTGTATTTCGTCACGCAGAACCCCGATGACATCCCAGAGGACATCCTCGGCCAGCTCGGCAACCGCGTGCAGCACGCGCTGCGTGCCTTCACCGCGCGCGACCGCAAGGCGCTGAAACAGGCCGCCGAGACCTATCGCGAGAATCCCGCCTTCGACACCGAGACGGCAATCCGCGAGGTTGGGACCGGCGAGGCGGTGACCTCCTTCCTGCAGAAGAAGGGCGTACCGGGGATCGTGCAGCGCACGCTGGTGCGCCCGCCGAGCTCGCAGCTCGGTCCGATCACCGATGCCGAGCGCACCGAGGTGATGGACGCCTCGCCGCTGAAGGGGAAATACGACACGCCGGTGGATCGCGAGTCTGCTCACGAGATGCTGCAAGCGCGGGCCGAAGCGGCGGCGACGGCGGCAGAAGAGGCCGAGAAGGCGGAGGATGTTCAGGCGGCGCTCGACGAGGAGATCCGTCAATACAACAAGGCCAGGCGCTACGACCCTACGCCACGCGCGCAGCCGCGAAAGAGCAGCACGAGCAAGTCCCGCAGCACCCGTTACAGCGCGCCCGACAGCATCGGCGAGGCGCTGGGGCAGGCGGTCTTGAAGGAGCTCTCCGGCACCACCGGCAAACGCCTGGTGCGCGGCATCCTCGGCAGCCTGTTCAAGGCCCGATAGGCCGTCGCGGCATGGGAATGTGGGTACAGATCACGCTGGGGACCGGACTGTTGTTCCTTTGCGCGGGACTCCAGCTCTGGATCATTGCCCGAGTGGCACCGCGGCTCCTCGGCGCCATCGCGCGGATCGAGGACAACAGCGGGCCGCTGCGTCTCTTTGCACTGATCTGCGGCGCTTTCGGCGCCATGGTGCTGGCGCACACGCTCCAGATCTGGCTCTGGGCGGCGAGCTTTCGAAATCTCGGGGCCTTCGAGACCTTGCCCGAGGCCTTCTATTTCGCCGTGGTGAGCTACACGACGCTGGGCTACGGCGATATCACGCTGGACGAGGGGCTGCGGATCTTCGGCACCTTCGCCGCGATCACCGGTCTGCTGACCTTCGGGGTGAGCACCGCCTTCCTGCTGGCGGTGCTGACGCGGCTGCATCCGGTCCTGGGCAACGAGCGCGAATAGGCGATGCCCCGGGATGGCGAAGCCGCCCCGAGGTCCCGGGTTCACCGGATATCTTCAGAGCGTGGGCCCGTTGCGACGGCTCGGACGGCCGCGCTCGGGATCAGAACCAGCTGTCCACCGTGCGCGAGGCGCGCGACACGTCCTGGCCGAAGCCGTCGATGGTGCCGCAGGCGGCGAGGGGGGCGGCCAGAAGGGCGAGAAGGAAAATGCGTTTCATGCTGTCTGCTCGTCGTTTGTTGGTCTTGTTGATCTTCGGATGGCTCAGTTCTTGTCGTCCCACCACCAGGCGTTGGGCTGCCAGTCGATCCAATCGCCGTAGACCGGCGTCGGCTCGGCGAAAGTTAGCTCCTTGGCGTGGGCGATCCAGCTCTGATTCCACTCGTATGTGGGGATGACATATCGGCCAGCGGTGAGCACCCGGTCAAGCGCATGGGTCGCGGCAAGGAAGTCTTCGCGGCTGGTGGCGGTCAGCAATTCCTCGATCAGTGCATCGACCGCTGGGCTCTTAACTCCCATGAGGTTGCGCGAGCCCTCCTGGTCGGCGGCGGCGCTGCCCCAGTAGAGACGCTGCTCGTTGCCCGGCGACAGCGAGATGCCGCGGCGGAACCAGGTCATGTCGAAATCGAAGGACGCGCTGCGGGCATTGAACTGCGCCGAATCCACCGTGTCGACGCGCACCTTGATGCCGAGCCGCTCCAGCGCCTGCACGTAGATGTCGATCATCGAGCCGGCCTCGGTCTCGCCCTGCGGCAGCACGATGTCGAACTGGAAGGGCTGGCCCTCTGGGGTCATCATCACCCCGTCCTGGACGGTGTAGCCGGCCTCTTCCATCAGCCCCATCGCCTTGCGCAGGCCCGAACGGTTGCGGGCCGAGCCGTCGCCTTCGGGCAGGGTGTAGCCGTCGAGCGTGCCGGGAAGGAGGCTGTCGGCGAAGGGCGCGAGCAGCTCCTCCACGCGGCCCGCCGCCGGCCCGGGCTTCATGGCGAGCTCTGAGTTGGAGAAATATGAGGTGATGCGCGGCTGTCGTCCGCCGGTCAACGTCTCGTTGATGTACTCGAAATTGAACAGCTGGATCATCGCCTCGCGCACGCGCCAGTCGTCGAAACCGGGGCGGCGGGTGTTCATCACGAAGCCGGTCATCCCCGAGGGGCGGCCGTGCGGGATCACCGATTTCACCACCTCGCCGCTCTCGATGGCGGGGAAGTCGTACTGGCTTTCCCACTTCTCGGAGTTGAACTCGCGGTTGGAGTTCAGAAGCCCCGCCTTGAAGGCCTCGAACATCGCGGTGCCGTCACCGAAGAACTCCATGCGCACCTCGTCGAGGTTGGCCTGGCCCTTCATGAAGGGCACGTCCTTGCCCCAGTAGTCGGGGTTTCGCTTGAGCGAGACGTACCGGCCGGCCTCGAAGCTGTCGACCACGTAGGGCGCGGTGGTGATCGGGATCACGTCGAGACCGGATGAGCCGAAGTCCTTGCCCTCCCACTGCGCCTTCTTGAGGATCGGGCGCATGCCGACGATCAACGCCAGCTCGCGATCGGCCACATTGAAGGTGAAGCGCAGGCTGTGCTCGCCGGTCTTCTCGATGCTCTCGATGCGGCTGTAACTGCCCTGGTAGCGCGGGTGGCCCTCCGTGCCGAGGGTCTCGAAGCTCCAGATCACGTCCTCGACCGTGACGGGGGTGCCATCGGAGAATTTCGCCTCGGGGCGCAGCGTGTATTCGACCCAGTCGCGCTCTGGCGAGGTCTCGACGGTTTCGCAGATCAGGCAATAGAGCGTGAAGGGCTCGTCCCAGCTCCGCCCCATGAGCGATTCATAAGCCAGAAAGCGCAGCTGCCAGGGCACGGTGCCCTTGAGGATATGCGGATTGAGGCTGTCGAAACTGCCGACTTCACCGGTGACAATGCGGCCCCCCTTGGGCGCATCCGGGTTCACATAGGGCAGGTGATCGAAGTCCGCGGGCAGGGCTGGCTCGCCGTACATGGCGATGCCGTGCATCGGCTCGGCGCTCGCGGCGAATCCCGAAAACAGCGCCAACGCGGTGAGCGCGGGCCGTACGGGAAAATATCTGAAATGAATCGCGGCCATTGGTGAAACCGTCCTGCTCTGCCCTTGTTTTCTTGGTTTTCGAGCCTACCGGGGCTTTTACGTCTTTTCAAACTTTTAGGTTGGACTCCGGCAGCAAAGCGCGTATAAAGAATTCACTGCTCGATAGGTTTCTTGCCTGTATGAAACCTGCCTCAATGACTGAACGCCGGCCTTGTGCCGGCGTTTTTTTTGGCTTTGCGCTGCCTTCCGGAGGTATCCAGCCCCGCATCGCCGCCAAAATTCGAGATCCCGGCCAGCCAAGTGAGACGTTTTCGCGCCCGAATTGCGTCTGCAATTGCATCGCTGCGCGACAGAAGATGTAGGCGTTTCCGCCAGTGTGCGACGGTGCGCCGAGCCATACAGGGGAGCGTGCCGCTTGCCTAGGGGGGCAGGCCGGGTAGACCCCTACGAATCCGTGATGACGTTGCGAACACGGGCTTGCAGCTTCGCGCGGGATGACAGAGCAATGGCACAGGAGGGGAACCGGGAGGCATGGTGGCCCCGTTCCCCATGGAGGCGGCCTGCCATATCGGTGCCGCAAGAATCGAGGAGTTATCGCATGTCACTCAAGGGCAAGACGGCCGTCGTCACCGGATCGAACTCGGGCATCGGGCTCGGCGTCGCACGCGAACTGGCGCGGGCAGGGGCGTCGGTCGTGCTCAATTCCTTCACCGACCGCGATGAAGATCACCAGCTGGCCTCCGACATGGCCAAGGAGTTCGGCGTGGAGGTACGGTACATCCAGGCCGACATGTCCAAGGGCGACGAGTGCCGCGCGCTGATCGAGAAGGCCGGCGCCTGCGATATCCTGGTAAACAACGCCGGTATCCAGCACGTCTCGCCAATCGACGAGTTCCCGGTGGAGAAATGGGACGCGATCATCGCGATCAACCTCAATTCCGCCTTCCACACCACCGCCGCGGCGCTGCCGATGATGCGCAAGGCGGGCTGGGGCCGGGTGGTCAACGTCGCCTCGGCGCACGGGCTGACCGCCTCGCCGTTCAAGTCGGCCTATGTCGCTGCCAAGCACGGCATCGTCGGCATGACCAAGACCGTGGCGCTGGAGACGGCGAAGGAGCAGATCACCTGCAACGCGATCTGCCCCGGCTACGTGAAGACCCCGCTGGTCGAGGCGCAGATCCCCGACACCGCGGCCAAGTACAACATGTCCGAGGAAGAGGTGATCGAGAAGGTCATCCTCGAGCGCCAGCCCTCCAAGGAGTTTGCCACCACCGAGCAGATCGGCGGCACGGCGGTCTTCCTGTGCTCGGACGCGGCGGCACAGATCACCGGCACGACGATCTCGGTCGACGGCGGCTGGACCGCGCTTTGATCCGCAAATGACCCGGCGGCGGGGACACTTCGGCGTGAGCCGGGTGTTCCCGCCCATGCTCTCTATTGATCGGGAAGCCGCGTGAACATATCATGAACACATGGCAAGAATGACTCTCGATCAGAAGCTCGCAGTTCTTTCGGACGCGGCAAAATACGATGCCTCCTGCGCCTCGAGCGGGGGGCAGCGGCGCGACTCCCGGGATGGCAAGGGGATCGGCTCGACCACCGGCTCTGGGATCTGCCACGCCTATGCGCCGGACGGGCGCTGCATCAGCCTGCTGAAGATCCTGATGACGAATTTCTGCATCTACGACTGCGCCTATTGCGTAAACCGGGTGAGCAGCAACGTGACGCGCGCCCGCTTTTCGCCAGAAGAGGTCGTGACGCTGACACTGGAGTTCTACCGCCGCAACTACATCGAGGGGCTGTTCCTGTCCTCGGGCATCATCCGCAGCCCCGACGAGACCATGGCCGACATGGTGCGCATCGCCCGGATGCTGCGCACCGAACATCATTTCCGCGGCTACATCCACCTCAAGACCATCCCCGACGCGGCGCCCGAGCTGATCGAGGAGGCGGGGCTCTACGCCGACCGTCTGTCGATCAACGTCGAACTGCCCACCGACCGCGCGGTGAAGGATTACGCCCCCGAGAAGGACCCCGCGCAAATCCGCCGCGCCATGGCCGATGTCCGGCTCAAGCGTGAAGCGGGCAAGGAGCGCAGTTTCACCGGAAAGCGCCCGCCGCGCTTCGCTCCTGCCGGTCAATCGACGCAGATGATCGTCGGCGCCGACGGGGCGGACGACACCACGATCCTGCGTACCTCCACGCGTCTCTACTCGGGCTACAAGCTGCGGCGGGTCTACTACTCGGCCTTCTCGCCGATCCCCGATGCTTCGGCCGCGCTGCCGCTCATCAAACCGCCGTTGATGCGCGAACACCGGCTCTACCAAGCCGACTGGCTGCTGCGGTTCTACGGCTTCGAGGTCGACGAGATCGCCTCGGCGACAAGCGGCGGAAACCTCGACCTCGAGGTCGACCCAAAGCTCGCCTGGGCGCTGGCCAACCGGCATCTCTTTCCGCTCGACGTGAACCGCGCCGAGCGTGAGATGCTGCTGCGCGTTCCGGGGCTCGGTACCAAGACCGTCGGCCGGATCCTCTCGACCCGTCGCCACCGGACGCTGCGCTACGAGGACCTGCGGCGCATGGGGGCGAACCTCAAGCAGGCCAAGCCCTTCATCACGCTGCTCGACTGGCGCCCGCGTGCGTTGAGCGATGTTGCCGACCTGCGCGCCCGATTTGCGCCGCCGCCCGAGCAGCTCGCGCTCTTCTGATGCGCCGCGTCGAACTGCCTGAGATCGGGACTTTCGAGGCCTGGCGCGACGAGGCCCGGGCGCTGCTTGGGGCAGGGGTGCCGCCCGAGGAGCTGCTCTGGCAGCGCGGGCAGGGCGATGGCGACCTCTTTGCCGAGGCGCTGCCGCCCGTCGGAGGCGCAGCGGTGTCGGTGCCGCGCGGCTTTGTCGACCTTGCGCGTCTGGTCGTCTGGCATCGTGACCCGGAACGCTTCGCCCGCCTCTACGCGATGCTTTGGGCGCTGCGTCGGGACAGGCGCCTGCTGGAAGACCGCGGCGATCCGCGCGTCGAGAAACTGACGCGCATGGCCAAGGAGGTGAGCCGCGACCGGCACAAGATGACCGCCTTCGTCCGCTTCCGCGAGATCGGGCAGCCGGGCGCGAACCGGCGCAGCTTCGCCGCCTGGTTCGAGCCGACCCACCACATCCTCGAGCTGACCGCACCGTTTTTCGTCAAGCGCTTCGGAGACATGGACTGGGCGATCTTCACCCCCGACCTTTCAGCGCATTTCGAAGGGGGCGCGCTGCGCTTTGCCACGGGTGCCACCCGTCCCGACCTGCCCGAGGACGCGACCGAGGAACTCTGGCGGACCTATTTCCGCAATATCTTCAACCCTGCGCGGGTGAAGTTGAAGGCGATGCAGGCCGAGATGCCGAAGAAGTACTGGCACAACATGCCCGAGACGCGGCTGATCCCCGAAATGGTCGCCACCGCGCAGGCACGGGCCCGCGAAATGGCAGAGGCGGCGCCGACGCTGGCTCCCAAGCGGGCCGAACGCATCACCGCGCGGCTGCGCGATGGTCCGGCCGAACGAAGCCACCCCGCAAGCGGCGAACTGACAGACCTTAGCACGGGGCTCTCCGGCTGCCGCCGCTGCCCGCTCTGGCAGGACGCGACGCAGCCGGTCCCCGGCGAAGGCCCACAGGACGCGGCGCTGATGATCGTCGGCGAACAGCCCGGTGACCGCGAGGATCTCGAGGGGCGGCCCTTCGTCGGTCCGGCTGGGCAGCTTTTCGACGCCGTGGCGGCACGCGCCGGGCTTGACCGGCGCGCCGCCTATGTCACGAACGCGGTGAAGCACTTCAAGTTCGCCCCGCGCGGCAAGCGGCGGATCCACCAGGCGCCGAACCGGGGTGAAGTGCAACACTGCCGCTGGTGGCTCGATCTCGAGCGCCGCGCGGTGAAACCGAAACTGATCCTCGCCATGGGCGCGACGGCCGTGGAAAGCCTGACCGGCGACCGGCGCGGGCTTACCGCGCGGCGCGGCGGGATCGAACGGACGCAAGACGGCACGCCGGTGCTCATCACCCTCCATCCGTCCTACCTGCTGCGCCTGCCGCAGACCGAGCGGGCGGCGGCTGAAGCGCTCTTCGAAAGCGACCTGCGCAGGGCCGTGCAGATGCTGGGCGCGATCAACGCAGGCCCGGGCGCGGATGCTCCAGCCGGGTGATCCCGGGCCGTGGCATCACCCGGCGCGGCGCACCGCTTCGACCTTGGGCGCGTCGCCCGGCTTTTCAGGCGGGTAGACGAGACCTGCAGAGATCACAAGCTTGGCCGCGTCCTCGATGCTCATGTCGAGCTCCACCACATCCTCGGCCGGAAAGTAGAGCAGGAAGCCCGAAGTCGGATTCGGCGTCGTCGGCACGAAGACCGAGATCAGCTCGCCCATCACGTCCGAGCGCGCGAGGATCTCGCCCTTGGCCTGCGTCGAGATGAAGCCGATCGCCCAGATGCCCTTGCGCGGGTATTGCACCATGCAGGCCTTCTCGAAGCTGCGCTCGGACTGGGCAAAGACCGTTTCGGCGATCTGCTTGATGCCCGAGTAGATCGAGCGCACCACCGGGGTGCGGTCCACCAGCGTCTCGGCGAAGCGGATCATCGAGCGGCCGATCAGGCCCTTGGCGATCCAGCCGACGAGAATGGTGAAGACGAGGAAGAAGATCACGCCCACGCCGCGCAGGTTGATCCCGATGTATTCCTCGGGATTGAAGCGCTGCGGCACCAGCGGCAGCACGAAGCCATCGACCCAGCCGAAGAGGGTCCAGATCAACCAGATCGTCAGGCCGACCGGGGCGATGACCACCAGCCCGGTCAGAAAGCTCGCCCGGAGCTTTGCAAAGATACCGGGGCGGCGGGGCTTGTCGTCGAAGGGGGTGTTCATTCTTGTTCCGGAGAAAGAGGTTTCCGGAATAACCTAGGCACTCGCGCGCCGCTTCACAATGGGCGCGCGAGCGTGTGACCAAAGCCGTGGCTTACTTGACGGGCAGGGCGCTCATTTCGGTCGCGATGGCCGCGCCGAGGCGGGCGTTGTTCAGCACCAGCTCGATATTGCTTTCCAGCGAGCGGCCCTCGGTCAGCTCGAAGATGCGCTGCAGCAGGTAGGGGGTCACGGCCTTGCCGTGGATCCCGTGAGCGTTGGCATCTTCCATGGCGCGGGCGATGATCGGCATCATCGTCTCGCGCGGGATCTCCGCCCCCTCGGGGATCGGGTTGGCAACGAGTTGGCCGCCGGGAAGGCCGAGCGCGCCGCGCATGCGGTGCGCCTCGGCGATCTGGCGGGCCGTGTCGAGCCGCAAGGGTGCTGCGATCCCGGCCTCGCGGGACCAGAAGGCGGGCAGCTGGTCCTGACCGTAGGCGATCACCGGAACACCAAGGGTTTCAAGAACTTCCATGGTCTTCGACAGATCGAGAATGGCCTTGGCCCCGGCGGCAATCACGGTGACCGGGGTCTGCGCCAGCTCCTGCAGGTCGGCGGAGATGTCGAAACTCTCCTCGGCGCCGCGATGTACGCCGCCGATGCCACCGGTGGCAAACACCTCGATACCCGCCAAGCGCGCCGCAATCATCGTCGCCGCCACGGTGGTCGCACCGGTGCCGCCGCGCGCCATGCAGACCGCCATGTCGGCGCGCGACAGTTTCGCCGCGTGCTTGGTCTGCGCCAGCGCCTCGAGCTGGGCGGCGTCGAGCCCGACACAGAGCTTGCCCTCGAGCACCGCGATGGTCGCCGGGGTGGCCCCACCGTCGCGGATGGTCTGTTCGACCTTGCGCGCCATCTCGAGGTTCTGCGGCCAGGGCATGCCATGGGTGATGATGGTCGATTCCAGCGCCACCACCGGCGCGCCTTTGGCAAGGGCGTCGGCAACGGGGGCGGAAAGATGCACGAGGGTCATGAAGTCACGTCTCCGGATACGTAGGTCGCGGCGGCGGCCAGCGCTTCATGCAGCGCGCTGGCACGGTCGGCACCGCGCAGTTCGGCGGCGATATGCGCCGCCATGAAAGTGTCGCCCGCGCCGGTCACGCGGGTGACAAGCACCTCGGGCGGGCATTCCGAGATCACCCCCTCGGAGGTGGCATCCGACGCGGGTTTGCCGCCATCGGTGACCAGCGCCCGTGACGCGCCACGTGCCACCAGGGCGCTCGCGGCATCGCTGGAATTGTCGATGCTCTGCATGCAGAGCAGCCCGGCTTCCTCGAGGTTCACGTAGAGCACGCCGCGACCGGCGCGCAGGAAGGGCGTCAGCCGCTCGGCCTTGCCGGGGCTCGCCGGGGCGATGCGCAGGTCGGCGGCGGCAAAGGCGGGCAGGCGGACGATCTCTTCCAGCAGCCCAAGCGTCAAATTGCCGTCGAGCGCGACGGGCCCGGTCCAGGGGTTCTCGGCGGAGCCGAGCGGACCGTCGATCAGTGGCGCAAGGATGCGGGCGCCGGATTGTTCCAGCGAATGGGCATCCGCAATCGCCGCGATCAGCCCGTTCGCACCTTCGACCGCCATGTACATGTCGGTCGGCAAGTCCTCGGAACGATAGAGATATTCCGTGATGCACCCAAGTCGCTCGCAGGCATCCACGAGCTCGTGCCCGTTGGGATCCTGGCCAACGGCGCTCAGCAGGCCCGGCGTCAGGCCGAAGCGGGTCAGGGTCATCGCGATGTTCATCGCCACGCCGCCGGGCAGGCGGGTGATGCGACCGGGCACGTCGGATCCCTGGCGCATGTGGCTGGCGGACCGGCCGATCACGTCCCACAGGACGGAGCCGATGCAGAGGATATCGGGGGTGCTGCTCATGCTGTTCTTGTGACCGAGCCACCGGTCCGGGGCAAGAGGATTGATGCATGCTGCCGGCACTGCTAGGCCATCGGCGAAAAAGCGCGAAATACAGGACCATAGAAGGGCGAAAGCGATGATGAACCGCAAATGGGTGCTCGACCACTACCCGCAGGGCGCGGCGACCGAAGACGTCTGGCGGCTCGAGGAAGCGCCGATCGCCGAGCTGCATCCGGGGCAGATTCTGGTGAAAACCCAATGGCTTTCGCTCGATCCTTACATGCGCGGACGGATCAGCCCAGGAGCCAATTATGCCGCGGGCGTCGCGCCGGGCGGCGTGATGCAGGGCGGTGGCGTCGGCGAGGTGATCGCCTCGGCGCATCCGGGCTGGAAGGTCGGAGACCTGGCCGAGAGCATGGAGATGGGTTGGCAGACCCACGCGGTGCTGAGCCCAGACCTGCCGGGATCACAGGCCACCAACCGCGTGCCCGAGGGTGTGCCGCCGCAGGCCGCGCTGTCCTGGCTGGGGATGCCGGGCCTGACGGCCTACGTCGGGCTTACCGAGATCGGCCGTCCGCTGCCGGGCGAAACGGTGGTGGTCTCGGCGGCCTCGGGCGCGGTCGGACAGATCGTCGGTCAGATCGCCAAGCTCATGGGCGCGCGCGTGATCGCCATCGCGGGAAGCGAGGAAAAGCTGAACTACTGCAGGGATTTGGGCTTCGATGTCGCTATCTCGCACCGCGACCCGCAGATGGCCGAAAAGCTCACCGAGGCCTGTCCGCAGGGGATCGATGTCTTCTGGGACAATACCGGGGGGCACATCCACGACGTCGCGCTCTCGCAGCTCGCCACACGCGCGCGCGCGATCATCTGCGGCCGCATCGCCGTGGTGGACAAGCCCGCGAGCGAGGACATCGGCCTGCGTGCCAGCGCGCGGCTCATCGTGACCCGTGCGCGGATCGAAGGTCTCATCGTCTTTGACTGGTGGCACAAGCGCGCCGAGGCGTTCCGGCATCTGCAGCAATGGCAGGCCGAGGGGCATATCCGCTACCGCGAGGACGTTCTGGAGGGGTTCGAGCGGATGCCCGAGGCATTCCTGCGCATGATGAGCGGTGCAAACCTCGGCAAGCAACTGGTGCGTGTCTGAACGCGCAAAACATCGGTGCGGGGTCCCCGGAGCCCCGCACATCGATATCTTATAATTGGTATTATGGTTTCTAAATCCATCGATGGATGTCTGAACGCACCGCTTTATCTCTTTGACTGAACGCGAAAACATTCGCATCCTCGGATCATGCGCAGAACGCCCGCCCGCCGTATCCTGATCGCCATTCTCGCCCTCGCGCTGATCGCCGCGACCTTTGTCGGCGTGCGCACCGTGCGTCACGCGCTCTACTGGGCCGATCCGTCGCATCGCAACGTCGCGCCCGAGGGTTGGATGACGCTCGGCTACCTCGAACGCTCGCATCACCTGCCGCACCACAGCCTCGGCCCGGCGCTCGGCCTCACGCCGCAACCCGGAGAGCCGCTCAGCCTCGAGGAAATCGCCGAGTTGCGCGAAGAGCCGCTGGCGCAGCTTCTCATCGAGGTCTCCGCGGTCATCGAGGCGCAAAAGCAATGACCGAGGTCAGCGGCAGCTTCAGCGACACCGTGCTGGCACTGCTGCCGGAGCTTGGGCTGCCGGTGCTTGGAGGCACCGTCATGCTTGCCTCGCTCGGGGTTCCGATGCTTCCGGCCTCGCTGATGGTGCTGGTCGCAGGAACGCTCGCCGCGGCCGGTGAACTGCCGGTCGTCGCCGCGGCGCTCACGGCGCTCTGCGCAGCGCTGCTCGGCGACCAGCTCGGTTTCTGGCTGGGACGGCTGCTGGGCCCCAGAGTCGCGCAGCGGAGCGATACGACCACGAAACGCGCGCTTGCGCTTCTGGCCGCCCGTGGCCCGATGGCCGTGTTCCTGTCGCGCTGGCTGATCGCACCGCTGGGACCGGCGATGAACGTGGTTGCCGGCGCCGGCGGCCTGAGCTGGCTGCGCTTCTCGCTGGCCGACCTCGCCGGAGAAATCGTATGGGCGAGCAGCTACATGGCGCTCGGCGCAAGCTTCGCGCCGTTCATCCCGCAGATCGCCGAACTGTCGAGCGACGTGACCACCTTGCTGGCGGCACTCGCCGTCGCCCTCGCTGCGGGCGTCATGCTCCGCAAGCACCGGCCACACGGACCGCGCTGAGCGGGTTTTCTGGACAAGCCGATCACGCGCGCGCTATCTGGGCAGGAACTACCGGAGACTTTCCATGCATTCGCTGCTCATTCTCAACGGCCCCAACCTCAACCTGCTTGGCCTGCGCCAGCCAGAGGTCTACGGACGTACGACCATCGCCGATGTCGAGGCCATGTGCCGCGCCCACGCCGAGACGCTCGGCGTTTCGCTCGACTTCGCGCAGAGCAACCACGAAGGCGCGCTGATCGACGCGATCCACGCCGCGCGCGGCACCAAGGACGGCATCATCCTCAACGCCGGCGCCTACACCCACACCTCGGTCGCCCTGATGGATGCGATCAGCTCCGCCGAGGTGCCGACCATCGAACTGCACCTGTCGAACGTCCACGCGCGCGAAGAGTTTCGCCATGTCAGCTACATCGCCAAGGTCGCGCTCGGCGTGATCTGCGGCTTCGGGCCGCGCGGCTACACGCTGGCAATGGACGCGCTGGTCTCGCACCTGGACCGCTAGCGATGACCCCGGACGATCGGGCCCATCTGCTGGCGCTGACCAATGCAGACAGCATCGAGACCGCCTGGTCGATGCATGTGGCACGGATGGCCGACTTCGGGTTCGATCGTCTTCTTTACGGGTTTACCCGCTACCGCACGCCGACCTCGCTCGGGGATCCGAACGATTTTCTCGTGCTCACAAATCACCGGCCCGCCTATACGCGGGAATTCATCGGCAACGGCCTCTACCGCCATTCACCGATGGTTCGCTGGGCGCTGGAAAACGACGGCCCACGGTCCTGGGCAGTCACGTCCGAGGCCCTTGCGCGCGGCGCGCTGAACGAGGATGCACGCCGCGTGATTGCCTTCAACGCCGCGCAGCAGGTCACCGCCGGCTATACCATCGGCTTCAAGTCGCTCTCGCATCGCGCCAAGGGCGCCATCGCGCTCACCGCCCGCCCCGGCATGTCACAGGACGAGGTCGACCGCATCTGGGCCGCGCATGGCGATACGCTGCTGCTGCACAACAACGTCCTGCACCTGCGCATACTCACCCTACCCTACATTCCACCCGATCAGTCGCTGACCCCGCGCCAGCGCGAGGCCCTGGAATGGGTCGGCGACGGCAAGACGATGCAGGACATTGCGCAAATCATGGGGCTCACACAGGCCACCGTGGAAAAGCATCTGCGTCGCGCAAGAGACACACTCAACGTGGAAACGACGGCTCAAGCTGTCGCAAAGGCGACATTTCTTAACCAAATGTTCACTCTAGGTATATAAGAGTAAAAGAGTTAACTTTTTTCACAACTCGAATCGAATGGCGAAACAATTCGCACCCTCGCTGCTCTAAAATGCGGCGGATTCAGAGTTACTTATTCAAAGTTTTCACTTTCGTGAAACTGTGGCAGAAATCTTTCCAGAATTCGATCTAAATCACACCTCTGCCTCGACGCCCCCTTCCCCTACGTCGCCCGACGATGCAAACTCAGACTGTTCCGTGAGTGGTGGCTTTGGCCATGGAACTCGAGACTGTTATTCCCCGTGATTTCGGGGCCCTGCCAGCCTCCCGGCATCGCCGGAGCCGAGTCGAACCTGGGAAATTTTTGCCTGGGTGCGGCTTGGCGCTCCTGTATCGGCGCCCTGGCCTCATCCCCAAATGTTTTTGGGGTGCCGAAAACATCAGGTGATCGGAGCCGTCCTTCGGGGCGGCTCCGTGTCGTTTCAGGATCGTTGCAGGCAGGATTTTCCCGAGCACCAGATCAGTGGACCTTAGTCCCGGAAATTGGCCGAAAGATATGCGGCGCACCGATCGATCTTATGAAACGCAGATGGCCCGGACAGGACCAGCGGGATTGCGGCTCACCTCTGCCCGGCGCACGGGTCCAGCGCGCGATACCCAGCACCGGCGGCCCGTGAGGTTGTCTTTCGGAAATTCGGACGCTCCCCACAGAAAAAGGGGCGCCACAAGGCGCCCCTTTCGGTTCGGAGTGCGGAAGGGCGATCAGCCCTGAGCAGCCTTGGCCACTTCTGCCGCGAAATCCTCTTCGACCTTCTCGATGCCGTCGCCAACCTGCAGGCGGACGTAGCCGGTGATCGTGGCGCCTGCCTCTTTGGCAGCCTGCTCGACGGTCAGGTCGGGGTTCACCACGAAGGGCTGGCCCAGCAGGGTGACTTCGGCGAGGAACTTCTTCATGCGGCCGACGATCATCTTCTCGATCACGGCGTCGGGCTTGCCCGACTCGCGCGCGATGTCGATCTGGACCTGGCGCTCTTTCTCGACGATGGCCGGGTCAAGCTCGGCTTCGTTCAGCGAGGCCGGGTTGGTGGCTGCGATGTGCATCGCGACCTGCTTGCCGAACTCTTCGCTGCCGCCGGTCAGGGCAACCAGCACGCCGATCTGACCGAGGCCAGCGCCTGCCGCGTTGTGCACGTAGCTTGCAACGGTCTCGCCTTCGATCTTCGCCATGCGGCGCAGGGTCATGTTCTCGCCGATCTTGGCGATCTTGTCGGTGATGACGTCCGCAACCTTCTTGCCACCGATCTCGGCGTCGTTCAGCGCTTCCACGCTGTCGACGGTCAGGGCAGCACCCGCGATGTCGCTGACCATCGCCTGGAACTCGGCGTTCTTGGCAACGAAGTCGGTCTCGGCGTTCACCTCGACGGCGACACCAACGCCACCGTTGACTTCAACGGCCACGAGGCCTTCAGCCGCGGTGCGGCCGGACTTCTTGGCGGCTTTCGCGAGGCCCTTGGTGCGCAGCCAGTCGATGGCCGCTTCCATGTCACCGTCGGTCTCGGTCAGCGCTTTCTTGGCATCCATCATGCCTGCGCCGGTCATCTCGCGCAGTTCTTTAACCTGTGCAGCAGTGATCGCCATCTCGGCTCTCCTCATCTCAAATCCGGTGGGGCGGCCCTGCCCCGGGCCACCCGCTCCTGTCATGATTTCGTGACGCTTTCGCGACAGTGGGCGTCTCGCCGATCTGGCGGTCCCGGCCCGGCGCGTTGGTCACGCGACGCCCGCCCCGCGATGCGCGGCGGGCGCGACCGGCTTACTTGCCGGCGTTTGCTTCGGCGAGCAGCTCTTCTGCCGGCGCGTCTTCGAGGGCGCCGAGGTCGACACCAGCGGCTTCCATCTGGCCGGTCATGCCGTCCAGGGCTGCGCGCGAGACGAGGTCGCAGTAGAGCGAGATGGCGCGGGCCGCGTCATCGTTGCCGGGGATGATGTAGTCGACGCCTTCGGGCGAGCAGTTGGTGTCGACGACGGCGACGACCGGGATGCCCAGCTTGTTGGCTTCGGCAACTGCCAGCGCTTCTTTCTTGACGTCGATGACGAACAGCATGTCGGGAAGACCGCCCATTTCGCGGATGCCGCCGAGCGACGCCTGCAGTTTGGTCTGGTCGCGCTCCATGCCGAGGCGCTCTTTCTTGGTCAGACCTTCGGCGCCGGTTTCCATGCGCTCATCGATGGTCTTCAGGCGCTGGATCGACTGCGAAACGGTCTGCCAGTTGGTGAGCGTGCCGCCCAGCCAGCGGTGGTTCATGTAGAACTGTGCGCACTTCTCTGCGGCTTCGGCGATCGGCTGCTGAGCCTGGCGCTTGGTGCCGACGAAGAGAACCGAGCCACCCTTGGCAACGGTTTCGCGGATGGCGTTCAGAGCAGCGTCCAGCATCGGGACGGTCTGCGTCAGGTCCATGATGTGGATGCCGTTGCGCGCACCGTAGATGAACTCGCCCATGCGGGGGTTCCAACGCTGCGTCTGGTGGCCGAAGTGCACGCCTGCTTCAAGCAGCTGGCGCATGGTGAACTCGGGGAGAGCCATGTCCGTATATCCTTTCCGGTTTCATAAATCCTCAGCGGGGGCTCATCCTCTCGGACAACCGGTGGACGCTTGAGGATGTCTCCCCCAAAGGCCCGACCCCGCCTGCGGCGTTCTCGTGGGCGCGCCTATACTCCCGTTCCCGTGAACACGCAAGCCCGCCAGCCCGATTTTCTCGGCGGCCCGGCCATGAAGGCGCGCTGCGCCTGCCTAGAGGAGCGCGCCAGAGCCTTCAAGCGGGCTTTCAAACGGGGCTCCAAGATGCGGCACCCGCCCACGTGCGGGGCGACGCTCCTTCCGAGAGAGGCGCCTGTACCCGGGCGGCGGCGGCAGCGCCCCGCCCGCACAACTGCTGTGCGCAGAACCATAGTCACGGCCCTGTGACGCTGCCTTGCAGAAAGTAGTTACCCTGTTAAGTACCTTCCCAGTTAAGCACCGAGTCAAACCAGGCAGATGCCGCCATGTCCGATATCCAGACCCAGACCCGCCTTCTCGAAGCGCTGCTCGAGGTCATGCGGGAGATCCGCACCCATTACGACGCCAGCGCGCAGGAGGTCGGACTGACCCTCTCCCGGGCGCGGGTAGTCTCTGAGCTCGCCCGGCGCGAGGGCGCGACACAGGCGGAACTGGCCTGCGCGCTGCGCATCGAGGCCCCTGCCCTCAAGCGCCAGATCGACGCGCTGGAAGCGGCCGGGTTCATCGAACGGCGCGCCCTCGACGGCGATGCCCGCAAGCGCGCCCTGCACCTGACTCAGAAAGCCCGCTCGAGCAAGATCACCGGGTTCCTCGAGCGCGTCCGCGCCGAGCTGCTGGAAGGCATCTCGCCCGAGGACCAGGCCGCCGCGCAGCGCACCCTGGAGCGCATCGCCCTCAACGCAACGGGACTGACCTCGCAATGAGCGACGCTACAGCCACAAACACGCCGGCGGCGGACCCCGCGCCCGCAGCGCCGCCGCCCCCCGCTCCCGGCATGCCGCTGGCGCGCGCGATGCCCTACCTGCTTGCTGCAACACTGGTGGGGATCACGCAGGGGCTCGGACAGGGGTTCATCACCGCCAACCTGCCGCAGATCTCCGGGGATCTGGGGATCACCACAACGCAGGCAAGCTGGCTTCTGGCGGCCTACATGATCCCCCGCGCCTCGCTGACCATCATGCTCATCAAGCTGCGGACCCAATACGGGCTGCGCCGCTTCGCCGAGATCGGCATCGCCGTTTACGTGGTGGTGGCCTTCGCCTCGGTCTGGATCAATGACCTGCGCTCGGCGGTGGTGCTGCAGTTCCTGTCGGGGGTCGCGGCGGCGCCGCTCTCGACGCTGGCGTTTCTCTACATCCTCGAGCCGCTGGCGCAGCAGTGGAAGCTCCGGCTTGGCCTGCCCCTCGCGCTGGTGCTGCTGACCACGGGCCCGTCGCTGGCGCGGGTGATCTCTCCGGCACTCATCGGCGATGGCGGGCTTGTCGGCATCCACCTGACCACGCTCGGGCTGTCAATGATCTGCCTGATGCTGGTCTACCTGCTGCCGCTGACCCCGACGCCGCATTCCAAGGTGATCCAGAAGATCGACTTCCTCAGCTTCGGCCTGATCGCCCTTGGCCTTGGCGGGCTGGTGACCGGATTCATCCTGGGACCGATACACTGGTGGACCGCGCTGCCCTGGCTCGGCCTGCTGCTCGCCGCCTCGCTGGCCGCGCTGACCGCCGCGGTGGTGATCGAACTGCACCGCGAGGCGCCGCTCATCGACATCCGCTGGTTGATGTCCCCGGCGATGCTGCACCTCGCCTTCACCCTCTTCCTGTTCCGCTTGCTGCTCTCGGAGCAGAGCAGCGGCGCGCCGGGCATGTTCCAGGCGCTGGGACTGGGGAACGCCCAGATGGCTGGCCTCTTCAGTGTGATCTGCGTGGCGACCGTCTTCGGCGCTCTGGCCTGCGTCGGCTGGATGAAACCGGGGCGCGAGCCAGCCTATCACGCCGCCGCGCTGGCGCTCATCGCGCTCGGCGCCTACCTCGACAGCAGCTCGACGCTGCTCACCCGTCCCGAACAGATGATCATCAGCCAGGCGTTGATCGCCTTTGCCTCGATGCTCTTCATGGCCCCGGCGATGATGAAGGGGCTGATCGCGGCGCTGAGCAAGGGCCCGATGTACCTGCTGTCCTTCGTCATCGTCTTCCTGGTCACGCAGAGCGCCGGCGGCATCCTCGGATCGGGGCTGTTCCGCACGGTAATCAACATCCGGCAGGCCTTTCACCTGCAAGTGCTCTCGGAGCAGCTGACCAGCGGCGACACCGGGGTGAGTGCCACCCTGGCAGCCACGATGAAGCAGCTCGCACCGCAGCTGCAGGACAGCGCCCAGCTGAAGGCGCAGGCGGTCGCTCAGCTGGCCTCCACCGCCTCGCAGCAGGCCACGGTCATGGCCTATAACGACGCCTATTTCCTCACCGCCCTCGTCGCGCTGGCCGCGCTCTGCGCACTGGGGCTCCACCTTTTCCGCGACTGGCTGGCGGCGCGCATGCTGCGCCCCGAGACCGAGCCGCAGACCTCCTGATCCTTTCGAGCAAGACACATGAAGAAACTCCTCTCCCTCCCGACCCTCATCGCCTCGGCCATCGGCATCGCCGGCGTTCTGCTGCTGCTCTTCGCCTGGCACCTGCCGCCGTTCTCCGCGGCGCATCCCTCGACCGAGAACGCCTACCTGCGCGGCAAGGTCACCCAGCTGGCCCCGCAACTATCTGGCTACCTGTCGGAAGTCGCGGTGAGCGATTTCGAGACCGTCAAGCAGGGTGATCTCATCGCCCGCATCGATCCCTCAACCTATCGCCAAAAGCTGTCACAAGCACAGGCCAGCCTCGATGCAGCCCGGGCGGCCGTGGACGTGGCCGAGCAGAGCGTACGCTCGGCCGTCGCCACCGAGCACGCCTCCGAGGCGGCGCTGGCTTCGGCGCAATCGACACTGGAGACCGCGCAGACCGACGCGGGCCGGATGACCAAGCTGCGCGAGCGCGGCGTGACCTCGCAATCGAGCGCCGACCAGACCGACCTCGCGCTGCGTCAGGCGCAGGCCGCGGTGCGGCAGGCCGAGGCGCAGCTTCAGGTCAGCCGCGAGGCGACCGCCAGCGCAAGGTTGCAGATCGCCGCGCGCAAGGCCGATGTGACCAGCGCCGAGGCGGCGGTGGAACTGGCCAAGATCGACCTCGACCACACCGAGATCCACGCCCCCGCCGATGGCAGCCTCGGGCAGGTCTCGGCCCATGTCGGGCAATATGTCACCGCCGGCACGACGCTGGTCAGCCACGTCGGCACCGATCTCTGGGTCATTGCCAACCTCAAGGAAACCGCCCTCGCCGGCCTCCGCGCCGACCAGCCGGTGCGCTTCACCGTCGACGCGCTTGGCGGCAAGGAATTCCGCGGCCACGTGCAGGGCTTCTCGCCCGCCGCAGCCTCGGAGTTCAGCCTGCTCGCCGGCTCCAATGCCACCGGCAACTTCACCAAGATCGCGCAACGTCTGCCGGTGCGGATTTCGATCGATCCCGGCCAGGACAACGCGGCGCTGCGGCCGGGCTTCTCGGTCGAGGTCGAGGTGGAGACCGGCGCCCGGGGCTGACGGCTACGGGGGCTCCGCCCCCGACCGCCTTCGGCGGTCTCCCCCGGGCGTATTTGTCGAAGAGAAGAAGCGCGGAACGGCAAAGGGCGGCCCCATCGGGCCGCCCTTTCGATGTCTGGTGCTTGCTGTCTTGCCGTGTTGTCAGCCGAGCGCGTAGCCCGCGCCGCGCACGGTGCGCAGCAGGTCGTCGCCGCCATGCGCGCCGAGCGCCTTGCGCAGCCGGCCGATGTGCACGTCGACGGTGCGCGTGTCCACGTAGATGTCGCGGCCCCAGACCCGGTCGAGCAGCTGCTCGCGCGACCAGACCCGGCCCGGCTTTTCCATGAAGGTCGAAAGCAGGCGGAACTCGGTCGGCCCCAGCTTCAGCTCCTGGCCGTCGCGGGTCACCCGGTGGGTCTCGGCGTCGAGCACGATGTCCTCGAACTCGAGCCGCAGACCGGCAGCCGCGGGTCGGGCGCGGCGCAGCTGCGCCTTCACCCGGGCCATCAGCTCGCGCAGCGAATAGGGCTTCACCACGTAATCATCCGCGCCGGTGTCGAGGCCGCGGATGCGGTCGACTTCCTCGGAGCGCGCCGAGAGCATGATGACCGGCAGCGCGCGGGTCTCCGAGCGGGTCTTGATCTGGCGGCAGACCTCGATGCCCGAAAGGTTCGGCAGCATCCAGTCAAGCACCACCACATCGGGGTTTTCCTCGTCGAGCAGCACCAGCGCCTCCTCGCCGTTGCCGGCGGCGGCGACGCGGAAGCCTTCGGCCTCGAGGTTGTAGCGCAGCACTTCGCGCTGCGCCGGCTCATCCTCGACCACCAGAACGGTCGGTTGATCGGCGGCCATGGCTTACCCCAGATCCGCGCCGGAGCTGAGCGCCGGGTCCGAGGAGGTCCGGTCTTCCTTGACCCGGTCTTCCTTGGGCATCTCGCCGGTGGCGAGGAAAATCGCCTGCTCGGCGATGGCGGTGACATGGTCGCCCATGCGCTCGACGTTCTTGGCCATGAAATGCAGGTGCATGCAGGAGGTGATGTTACGCGGGTCCTCGAGCATGAAGGTCAGGAACTCGCGGAACAGCGTGTTGTACATCTGGTCGACGTCGCGGTCGCGCTCGATCACGTCGTAGGCCAGGGCCTCATCGCGCTGAATGTAGGCGTCGAGCGCATCCTTGAGCATGTGCTCGACGTCGCGCGCCATGCGGCGCAGCGCGGTGGCAGAGCCCTCGATCTGCGCCAGCTGCGACATCACCGAGGTGCGCTTGGCCATGTTCTTCGACAGATCGCCGATGCGCTCGAGGTTGGCGGCCATGCGCATCACCGAGAGCACCACCCGCAGGTCGCGCGCGGTCGGGCCGCGCAGCGCGATCACCTTGGCCGCTTCGTCGTTGAGCAGCTCTTCCATCTCGTCGATGACCTTGTCACCGGCGACGACTTTCTCGGCGAGCTCCTCGTCGCGGGTCTCGAGCGAGAGCGCCGCGTCGCGGATCGCCACCTCGACCAGCCCGCCCATCTTCAGGATCTGTGCCTGGATCGCCTCGAGATCGCGGTCAAAGGCCGAGGCAATGTGTTTCTTCAGCTCGTCGGTCATGACTTATCCGATCCGTCCGGTGATGTAGGATTCCGTGCGCGGGTCCACGGGGTTGGTGAAGATCTGGCTGGTGTCGCCGTATTCCACAAGGTTGCCGAGGTGGAAGAAGGCGGTCTTCTGGCTGACCCGGGCCGCCTGCTGCATCGAGTGCGTGACGATCACCACCGAGTAGTTCGCACGCAGCTCGTCGATCAGCTCTTCGACCTGGCTGGTCGCGATGGGGTCGAGCGCCGAGCAGGGCTCGTCCATCAGCAGCACCTCGGGCTCGGTGGCCACGGCGCGCGCGATGCACAGACGCTGCTGCTGGCCGCCTGAGAGGCCGGTGCCCGGCGCGTCGAGACGGTCCTTGACCTCGTCCCAGATGGCACCGCGGCGCAGTGCCTTCTCGACGATCTCGTCGAGCTCGGCCTTGTTCTTTGCCAGCCCATGAATCTTCGGGCCATAGGCGACGTTGTCGTAGATCGACTTGGGGAACGGGTTCGGCTTCTGGAACACCATGCCGACCTTGGCGCGCAGCTGCACCGGGTCGACGCGCTTGTCGTAGATGTCCTCTCCGTCGAGCTCGATGAGCCCTTCGACGCGGCAGATGTCGATGGTGTCGTTCATCCGGTTCAGCGTACGCAGGAAGGTGGACTTGCCGCAGCCCGACGGTCCGATGAAGGCGGTCACCGTCTTGTCGAGGATCTCGACGTTCACGTCCTTGATGGCGTGGGTGTCGCCGTAATAGACCTGCACGTCACGGGCGGAGATCTTGCTTTCGTTGGTGTCCACTTCGGTCTTCCTCAATGGCGAGTCGTACATCGTAAGTATCCTTATACCTTACCAGCGGCGCTCGAACTTGCGGCGCAGCACGATGGCAATCAGGTTCATGGCGAGCAGGAACAGCAGCAGGATGATGATCCCGCCCCAGGCCCGCTCGTAATAGGCGGGGTCGGCGCGCTTCGCCCACTCGTAGATCTGTGCGGGCATCGCCGAGTTCGGCGACAGGAAGCCCGAGAAGACCCCTTCGGGATAGTTGGTGGCGATATAGCCGACCATGCCGATCAGCAGCAGCGGCGCGGTCTCGCCGAGCGCCTGCGCAAGGCCGATGATCGTGCCGGTCAGGATGCCGGGCATGGCCAGCGGCAGCACGTGGTGGAAGGTGGCCTGCATCTTCGAGGCACCCACCCCCAGCGCGGCGTCACGGATCGACGGCGGCACCGCCTTCAGCGCGGCCCGGGTCGAGATGACGATGGTCGGCAGGGTCATCAGCGTCAGCGTCAGGCCACCGACGATCGGTGCGGACTGCGGCAGATGCGCGAACTGGATGAAGGCCGCGAGGCCGAGGATGCCGAAGACGATCGAGGGCACCGCCGCGAGGTTGGAGATGTTCACCTCGATGAAGTCGGTGAAACGGTTCGTGGGCGCAAATTCCTCTAGGTAGATCGAGGCGGCGACGCCGATCGGCAGCGCCAGCAGCAGCACGGTGATCATCATGAAGAGCGAGCCCAGCATCGACACACCCAGACCGGCCTGCTCGGCGCGGCTCTCGGAGGCGTCGGCGCCGGTGATGAACTCCCAGTTGAAGCTCTTGTGCACCACGCCCTGCTCGCGCAGCACGTCGACGAGGTCGAGATGCTCGGCGTCGATGTTCTTGTCCTGGGCGATGCTCTCGCGGCTGACGCGTCCCTTGAGATAGCCGTCGACGCGGCTCGAGGCGAGGATCTGGAAGTCCACCGTCTCGCCGACGCGGTCGGGGTTGGCCAGCACCCAGTCGCGCACCTTGGCGGCGGCCGAGGCAGAGATCATCTGCTTCACGTCACCGCCATCCTCGAGCGGGGTCTCTGCGCCGCTATCGACGACGACCTTCCACAGCGAGTTCTGGATCAGCGGGCTGTAGCCGAAGGTCGAGACCTTGGCCATTTCGGCCGGGTCGCGGTTGCCGGTCTTGTCGAGCTTGGCTTCCTCCAGGTAGACCGGCACTTCGATGAAAGTCTGCTGAAAGGCGCCGATGCCGTTGCTGATGATGGCGCTCAGCAGCACCACGAGGAAGAACACACCCGCGCCGATGGCCGCGAGGCCATAGAGACGAAAGCGCTTCTCGGAGGCATTGCGCTTCTTGGTGCGCGCATCGACGGTCAGCAGGCCGTGCTTGGCGGGCTCCTTGCCGCCGGTGTAGGTCGCGTCGGTCATCAGTCGTACTGCTCCCGGTATTTGCGCACGATGTAGAGTGCGAAGACGTTGAGGCCGAGGGTCATGACGAAGAGCGTCATGCCGAGGGCGAAGGCCACCAGCGCCTCGGGCGAGGCGAAGTCCGCGTCGCCGGTCAGCTGGCTGACGATCTTGGCGGTCACGGTGGTCATGGCATCGAAGGGGTTGAGCGAGAGCCGGGCCGCGGCCCCTGCCCCGAGAACCACGATCATCGTCTCGCCGATGGCGCGCGAGGCGGCAAGCAGGATGGCCCCCACGATGCCCGGCAGCGCCGCTGGCAGGATCACCTGCTTGATGGTCTCGGACTTGGTGGCTCCGAGACCGTAGGAGCCATCGCGCAGCGACTGCGGCACGGCGTTGATGATGTCATCCGACAGCGAGCTGACGAAGGGGATCAGCATGATGCCCATCACCAGCCCCGCGGTCATCACCGCAGTGCCCGCCTGCATCCAGCCCAGGCCGTCGCGGCCGAAGACCGACAGCAGCAGCGGGCCGACCGTCAGCAGCGCGAAGAGGCCGTAGACGATGGTCGGGATGCCGGCGAGCAGCTCCAGCGCGGGCTTGGCGACCGAGCGGAACTTGGGTCCGGCGTATTCCGACAGGTAGACCGCGGCGAAGAGCCCGATCGGCACCGATACCAGCAGCGCGATCAGCGAGATGTAGAGCGTGCCCCAGAGCAGCGGCCAGATGCCGAGCTGGGAGCCGCCACCGAAGCTCGGCGACCAGGTGAAGGAGCCGAAGAATTCCGAGGCCGGGTAGATGCGGAAGAACTCGATGGTGTTGAAGACCAGCGACAGCACGATGCCGATGGTGGTCAGGATGGCGAGCGAGGCCGCGCCGACAAGGATCGCGCGGATGCCGCGCTCGACGGCGTTGCGGGCGCGGAAATCGGGCTTGGTCTGTGCCAGCGCCAGCGCGCCGCCGACCAGTGCGAGACCAATCACCACGAGCGAACGCAACAGGTTGCCGGTGGCGTTGCTCGAGCGGTAGCTCTGCGCCGCGGCCAGGATCTCGGGGCTGATTTCCGAGCCGACGGCAACCCCGGCCGAGCCGAGAGTGGCCCGGATGTCGGAGCCGGTGACGGTGAGGTCCGCGGCTTCACTGGCGCCCAGCAGCCCCTGCTCGACGGCGAGGTCGAGACCGTCGGCCACGCGCCGCACGTCGGACATCACGAGGCCAAGGGTCGAGCCCTCGGGGATCGCGGTCTCGGGTAGCAGGCTGGTGGCCTTGGTGTTGACGATGAAGGGCTGCGCGATCAGCCAGATGACCAACGCGAGAAAGGCCGGCACCATCGCCTTCATGGCAACGTTCCAGCCGTAGTAGTTCGGCAGGGAATGCAGCGCGCGACGATCATCTCCGGCACCGGAGATGGCGCGCGCACGCCCCGCGATGAAGCCCGCGACGGCCAGCGCGAGTACGATCAGGATCAGCCAAAGAACAGGCATCGGGCCCCCAGGTTTGTCTGGTGATCACTCACCATAAAGCAAAAACGGAGGGCGGTGTGTCGCACCGCCCTCCGAGCATCGGAAAGCTGGTCCGATTACATGGTTTCTTCGTTGGCGACCATTTCCTGGGTCGCGCCCAGTTCCGGGTCAGCCACGAGGCCGTAGTTGGACAGCGGGCCATCGGGACCGGCGATCTCGTCGGCGACGAAGAATTCTGCGAACTCCTTCAGGCCGGGGATGACGCCGATGTGGGCCTTCTTGATGTAGAAGTAGAGCGGACGCGACACCGGGTACTCGCCAGCGGCGATGGTCTCGGTCGAGGGCTCGACGCCGGACATGGTCGCGACCTTGAGCTTGTCGGTGTTGTTCTCGTAGAACGCCAGGCCGAAGACGCCGACGCCGTTCGAGTTGCTGTCGATACGGGCGAGGGTCTCGGTGTAGTCGCCGTCGATGTCGACCGACTTGCCATCGGTGCGGACCGAGATGCAGGCATCTTCGGCGTCATCTTCGGACATGCCCGAGGCGATCATGGCTTCCAGCGCGCCGGTGGCTTCACAGCCAGCCGCCAGGACCTTCTCTTCGAAGACTTCGCGAGTGCCGTGCTTGGTGCCCGGGATGAAGGCAGCGATCTCGACGTCGGGCAGCTCGGCGTTGAACTCGGACCACTTGGTGTAGGGGTTGTCGACCAGCTCGCCATCCACGACGACTTTCGGCGCCAGGGCGTTGTACCAGTCAGCCGGCTCGAATGCGGTGAACTCGGGGCCGTCCTTCTGCGAGGCGAAGACAATGCCGTCATAGCCGATGCGAACCTGGATGATGTCGGTCACGCCGGCGTCGGCACAGGCTTGGATTTCTTTGTCCTTGATGGCGCGCGAGGCGTTCGCGATGTCGATGGTGTTCTCGCCCACGCCTTCGCAGAAGCGCTTCAGGCCAGCCGAGGAGCCGCCCGATTCCACGACGGGGGTCGGGAAGTCGAAGTTCTCGCCGAAGGCTTCGGCGACAATCGAGGCGTAGGGCAGCACGGTCGACGAGCCGGCAACCTGAACGTTGTCACGTGCGGCAGCTGCGGTGGCCGAAGCGGCGGCGAGCGCGAGTGCCGAAACGGCGAGTTTCACGGATTGCATAGGAATGCTCCTGTTTGGTCATTTGCAGTCCCCCGGTCGGGAACCTCAGGGCGGTGCGTAGGCGTCCTGCGCAATCCTTTTGTGACATCCACGTAACAGTTTCATGACAACGCCCGAAAAGCGGCTTATTCCATACTCATCCCGATCAATCTGAGAGAATATGACGCCCTCTCATGCTCGCCCTAGACATGTCGAACGACCGCAGATCACCCAAGGGACCCGAGGAGGAATCTCTACTATGCCTTTGACACAGCGCACATTTTTGCACTCTCTCGGCGAGCAGGCGGTGATCTGGGTCGATCCCGCCAAGGTCCAGATGACAGTCGGCAGCAAATGGCCCGTCGGCAAGCGGCGCGTCCGCCAACTTTCGCGCTACCTGCCTTCCGGGGTCGTCAAAATGCTCCGTCCCTGGATCAAGCGGCGCGAACCCTTCGTGATTCCCCCCGAGGCTTTCGCGACCCCCGAGCCGATCGACCTGACCCCGCGATACCGCCGGATCGCCGACCTTCTGGCAAACCGCGATGACGTCTCGCGCAGCGCCTGGCACCGCGACCTCATGGCAGAGCTGCGCGAAACCGGTTGCGCCCGGCACAAGGACATCGCGATGCACAGCGCGGCGGAGATCGACGAGTTCTTCGTGTCCTACGTGCTCGCGCTGGTCGAAAGCCTCGAACGCGAGGGCTATCGCCCCGAAGCCGAGACCGAAGGCTATGCAAGCACCGCCATCATCGGCCCGCATGGCGAGATCGTGAAGACCGGTTCCGGCAATCACCGCTTCTGCATCGCCAAGGAAATCGGGCTGCCGAGGTTCCCGCTGAAGATCGTCGGCGCTCACGCGGATTGGGTCGCGCGAACGCTGGGCACCCGTCCCTCGGTCGAGGACGTGCTGCGCGCCCTGCCCGCGCTGGAAGCCGGCGCGCGTCTACCGGTCCTCGCCGCGCGGCGGCGCGGCGCGCAGCGGCAGGATGACCCGGAAAGTGCTGCCCTTGCCGGGGGTGCTCTCGATCCGCAGGCGGCCGCGGTGGCGGTTGATGATGTGCTTGACGATCGCGAGCCCCAGCCCGGTGCCGCCCATCTCGCGCGAGCGGTGGCTGTCGACGCGATAGAAGCGTTCCGTCAGACGCGGAATATGTAACGGATCGAAGCCCGGCCCGGTATCGACCACCTCAACCTCGACCCCCTCGGCGCGCAGTCGAGGGTGATAGGCGGGGGGAGACAGGCGTAGAGTCACCTGCGCCCCTTTGCCGGAGTATTTCACGGCATTCTCGACGAGGTTAACGAAAACCTGCCGCAGCTGGTCCGGATCGCCGGCAATCTCCAGCGGCTGCTCGGGAAGCTCGGGGATCAGCGTCACCCCCGCCTCCTCGGCCACCGGGGCAAGCCCGCTCAGCACCCCGGCAAGAAGCTCGGGCAGTTCGACGGGCTCGGTCGGCCGCACGCGCTCCTCGGCCTCCAGCCGGCTGAGCGACAGCAGGTCTCCCACCAGCCGCTCCATCCGTCCGGCCTCGTTGCCCATGATCTCGAGAAAGCGATCGCGGGCAGCAGCGTCTTCGCGCGCAGGCCCGCGCAGGGTCTCGATGAACCCCAGCAGCGCGGTCAGCGGCGTGCGCAGCTCGTGGCTGACGTTGGCGACGAAGTCGCGGCGCATCTGCCCCGCCTGCTCCATTTGCGTGACGTCGGTGAAGGTCAGCAGAACGCCCGTGCCGCTTCTCAGCGCCACCGAGCGGCAGGAGACGTCGAAGGTCGCGTCCTGCCGGCCGTTGCTGGTCAGGTAACGCGTCTTTCGCGCCGCGCCGTCGCGCAGCGTCCCCTCGATCGCATCGAGCAGCACCGGCTGGCGCAGCACGGTGATGAAATGACGCTCCTCCAGGCCCTCGCCCAACAGGGCGACGGCCTCGGCATTGGCGGCGTCGATCCGCTCGTCCCAGCGGATCAACACCGCCGGGAGAGGCATGGCAGCGACCAGATCGCGCGCCTCGGCCTGCATCAGAGCGCGCTCGCGGCCTTGAGGCCCGCCTCAAAAACCTCGAGCAGCGCCTCGGGTTCCTCGAGCCCGACCGACACGCGGAAGAAACCCTCGGAGATCCCCAGAGCCGCCCGCCCCTCGGGCGTCAGGGCCCGGTGCGACGAAGACGCCGGGTGCGACAGCGTCGTCCCTACGTCGCCCAGCGTCGGGGCAAAGGCGATGCCCTCGGCGGCCTCGGTGAACGCATTGGCCGCGGCGCGCCCGCCCTCCAGCTCGAAGCTGAGCATGTTGCCCGGGTTGCCGCGCAGCACCGACTGCGCGCGGGCGGCATCGGGATGGTCGGCTCGCCCCGGGTAGAGCACGCGCTTCACGCCGGGCTTGCCGGTCAGGAAGTCCGACAGGCGCTGCGCCGTCTCCTGGCTCTGCCGGAAGCGCATGGGGAAGGTCATCAGTCCACGCTCGGCCAGCCAGCAGTCGAACGGGCTGGCGGTCAGCCCGGTCGTCACCGCGAAGACGCGGATGCGCTGGTTGACCTCGGGGTCCTTGGCTGCGACCCAACCAAGCGTCACGTCGGCATGGCCGGCGAGCAGCTTGGTTACCGAATGAATCACGATGTCCGCGCCGCGCTCGACCGGCTTGATCGCGGCGGGGGTGGTGAAGGTGTTGTCCACCGCCAGCAGCACGCCCTTCTCCTTGCAGAGTGCGGCGATTCCGTCGAGGTCGGCGATGCGCAGCGTCGGGTTCGACACAAGCTCGATCAGCACCAGCTTGGTCTCGGGGCGAATGGCGGCGGCGAAAGCCTCGATGTCGGTTGGATCGGCCAGCGAGGTGGCGATGCCCATGCGCGGCAGGTCCTCGGTCATCATCCGCAGCGAGCGGCCGTAGAGCTGGTCGGCCCCCAGCACGTGATCTCCGGAACTCAGCAGCCCCAGCAGCACTGCCGCGACCGAGGCCATGCCCGAGCCCATGACAATGCCGCCGCTCATCCCTTCCAGCGCGTCGATGCGCTGCGCCAGCATGTCGGCGTTGGGGTGGCCCTCACGCGCATAGGTGTAGCCGGAGGTGATGCCATTGTACTGGTCGTCGAGCGAATCCGGGCTGTCGGAGGCGTAGACCACCGCTGGCATGATCGGCGTGACGACGGCCGAAGAGACCGAGCCTGGAACGGGAATTGGGCGGATAAGCGTCTTGCGGGTGTCCATGGGGCCTCCATATTTCGGCCACAGGCTTTGCACAGCACCCCCGTCAGGACAAGAGAGAGAATCTCGGCAAGTTTTCGCTCAGGGTGATAGGTTAACAAGCGCTTTGGATTTCACGCCTAGCTCTTACAAATTCACGAGAAATTCAATGCACACAGCAACAATAGCCCACTTTCGGCGCTACTGTTTACTGTCGCCTGATTTACACTCGTGTAAGAAGAAGTTTGCAAAAATTTAGGTTGCACTCTGCCCAAATCTTAACACATCTTAAGGGTGTAGGTGGGGGCACCTACAACCCACAGGAGCGTCGATAGAGATGCAAAACGATCCTCTCGATGTACGCTGTAGTGAGTGCGGCAAGGCAGCTCAGTTCTTCGAGCCTTTCCGGTTTACCTGTGTCGTACGGCTGCCTGAAGTGCCCGAGAACTCCCACGTCTGGGGCCGTGTTGTCGTAGAAGAACTCTTTCCCGAGCAATTCAGCTGGGAGCAGCCTGACTGCGACAAGCCGAAGTTCCTGCAACCCGGCGAGACCGGGGTGGGCTATCGGCTGAACGAGCGCGGGATGGTCTGGTGCAAGGCCTGCAAGACCTTCGAGGCCTCGACGATTTCCTGGCCGGAAGATGCCTTCTGGAAGCTGAACGTGAAGGGTCACGAGCTGGTGGCGCGCAACCGCGAGCACGCCGAGCAGATCCTCGGCTTCCTGCAAGAAACGCAGCGCGCACCGAACCGGAAACCCGCCTTGCGCGGCATTCCGACCGCCCTGCTCACGCGGCGGCTTCAGCAAGAAGTCAGCAACAAGCTGGAACGCGCGCTGGCCACCGCCTGACGGCCAGCGCCCGATCGATCAGATCGCAACAAGCCCGGCGCGAAAGCGTCGGGCGTTTTGCTGGTAGTTCAGCGCCGACTTGCGCAGCCCCTCGATGGCCGCCTCGTCGAGCTGACGCACCACCTTGCCGGGCATGCCCATCACCAGCGATCCGTCGGGAATTTCCTTGCCCTCGGGGATCAGCGCACCCGCGCCGATCAGGCAGTTGCGACCGATCTTCGCGCCGTTGAGGACCGTTGCCCCCATGCCGATCAAGCTGTTTTCGCCGATGGTGCAGCCGTGCAGCATCGCCTTATGGCCGATGGTGCAGCCCGCGCCGATGGTGAGCGGATAGCCCATGTCGGTGTGGCACACGACGTTCTCCTGCACGTTGGAGCCCGCACCGACGCGGATCTCCTCGTTGTCACCGCGCAGCGTGCAGCCGAACCAGACCGAACTGCCCTCCTCCATGACGATCCTGCCGATCAGGTTGGCGTCGGGCGCGACCCAGGCGCTGTCGTGCAGTTCGGGCGCAATCCCATCCAACGCGTAGAGTGTCACGCATCGCCCTCCTCGAATTCCGCCTGCAGCGCGCGGACGTGGTTCAGCAGGCCGGGCTGCTGGGTCCGGCGCAGGCGCGTCGCGGTGATGATGCTCTTGAGTTGCGCCTCGGTCTTGTCGAGGTCCTCGTTCACCAGCACGAAGTCATAGGATCCCCAGTGCGAGATCTCGTCCCAGCTCTTTTGCATGCGCCGGTCGATGACATCGGCGCCGTCCTGGCCGCGCGCCTCGAGTCGGCGCTTCAGCTCGGCGATCGACGGCGGCAGCAGGAAGATCGACAGCGTGTGCAACCCCAGTTCCGAGTTGGTGATCTGCTGCGCGCCCTGCCAGTCGATGTCGAAGAGCACGTCCTGCCCGTCGATGATCGCGTCGCGCACCGGCCCCTTGGGCGAGCCGTAGAAATTGCCAAAGACATGGGCGTGTTCGAGCATGTCGCCATGCGACACGGCTTTCTTGAACTCGCTCTCGGTCATGAAATGGTAGTCGTCGCCATCCACCTCGCCCGGCCGCGCGTCGCGGGTCGTCGCCGAGACCGAGAAGATGATCGACGGGTCCCAGGCGCGCAGCCGCTTTGCCAGGGTCGATTTGCCCGCGCCCGAGGGCGAGGAAAGGATGATCAGGAGGCCGCGCCGTCCGTTCATGTTGGTCTTACTCCACGTTCTGCACTTGCTCGCGCATCTGGTCGATGACCGTCTTGAGGGTCAGGCCGATCTGCGTCAAGGCGGCGGAGCCGGATTTCGAGCAGAGCGTGTTCGCCTCGCGGTTGAATTCCTGCATCAGGAAGTCCAGCCGGCGACCCACCGCCCCCTCGGCGGCCAGCAGCTCGCGCGCGGCGCCGACGTGGGCGGTCAGCCGGTCGATTTCCTCGGTGACGTCGGACTTCACCGCGATCAGCGCCAGTTCCTGTGCCACGCGCGACTCGTCCACGCCCTGCGCCTGCTCCAGCACCCGCGCGATCTGGCCGCGCAGCCGCTCGGCCTGTTCCTCGCGTCGCGCCTCGACCGCCTCGGAGGCCTGGGCGATCAATGCCTCCACCTCATTGAGCTGGGCGGTCAGGATCTCCGCCAGCGCCGCGCCCTCGTGGCGGCGCATCTCGCCGAATTCGGTCAGCGCCTCGGCAAAGGCCGCCATCAGCTCGGCCCGGAGCGGTGCGACATCCGCGGGCGTGGCATTGCTGCTCAGCACGCCGCGCAGCGCGACGATCTGCGCCGCGCTCGATGGCGACAGCACCAGCCCCTGTCCGGCGGCCGCGCCCTCGATCCGCGCCATGGCCGACAGGATGCGCGTCAGCACCGCCTCGTCGAGCTCCGCGGCACCGTCCTCGTTGCCGCCCTGCACCCGCAGCGAGATCTGCACGTTGCCGCGCGCCAGCGCCTTCTGCGCGGCGGCGCGCACCAGCGGCTCGAGACCCTCGATCCAATCCGGCAGGCGCAGCCGCAGCTCCAGCCCCTTGCCATTGACCCCGCGGAGCTCCCAGCCCCAGCGCAGACCCGCCGTCTCGCCACTGCGCGATGCGAAGCCGGTCATCGATTGCCGCATGCCTGTTCCCTTCAAAGTCCTGACCGGGCAAAATCCAGACGCCCGCTTTTCAACGCCCTACCGATCCCTCGCGCGCCTGTCCACCCGGCAGCACCGGGCCCTCTGCGCCAAGTGTTAACCTTTCAGTCACAATTGGGGCGAAAACCGGACGCATTTGAGGTAACTTCGACTTCAATGCTGGTCAGACTGTTTCGGGGGTTCAGCCGGGCGGCGCAAATGTTACGATTGGAGAGCTCGGATGTTCGGATTGGGTGGCGGCGGCAAAGGTGTGGTATCGATGACGGAGCGTGAGAAGGAGCGGCGCCTTGCCCCGCTGCGGCTGGTCGAAGCCTATTGGCGCGGGCTGCTCGGCGCAGACGGTCAGGTGCCGCTGCGCAGCCAGATCGATCCGCGCGGCATCGAAAACGCGCTGGAATACGCGTTTCTCGGCGAGCGCATCGCGCCGATGCTGGCCAAGCTGCGGGTGTCCGGCACCCATCTCAACGAGCTGATGGGGCTGGACATGGCGGGCATGCCCCTGTCGACCCTGATCTCCCCCGAGGACCGTGAACAACTCGGCGCCGCGATGGCGAAACTCTTCAACGACGGCCTCGAGGTGCGGCTGCGGCTGCTCGCCGAGGAAGGCTTCGGCAAGAGTCACCTGACCGGCGACATGCTGCTGCTGCCCCTGCGCTCCGACCTCGGCGACACCAGCCGGATGATCGGCGTTCTGGTGACACATGGCCGCGTCGGGCGCACCCCGCGTCGGTTCCGCATCGAGAGCATATCGATGCGCGCGCCCTTGCAGGAGGCTGCCGCCCTGCCGGCGTCGCCCGCGCCTATGACCGTGGATGATCTAGCTAAGAAGCCGCTGCGTGGCCTCGCGGAAGATCGGACCCCGTTCCGGCCCGCCCCCAAGGAGCGGCATGGACCTGCAGGAGACACCGGCAAGCGCCCCCCCTACCTGCGGCTCATCGTGTCGAACGACGACTGATAGGGCGGCCCTTCCCGCCTGCCGGGTTGCCAACGTCCCATACAAAGAATCCCATACAAAAACGCGGAGCCCAAGGCTCCGCGTCTTGTTTTCACGACCCTGAAAGCCGGACGCGCAGGCTCACTCCGCCGCGATCGGCAGCGGTTGCAGGTCCTGCAGCACCGGGAGGTACTCCTTCTGCGTACCTGCGTAGGCCAGCGTGGCGCGCAGCATGCCGGCCTTGGAGCCGCAATCGAAGCGGTCGCCCGAGAAGCGGAAGCCGCAAAGGCCCACCTTGCCCGCCCCGAGCGCGATGGCATCGGTCAGCTGGATCTCGCCGCCGAGACCGGCGGGCAGACCCTCGAGATCCTCGAAGATCGAACCGTCGAGCACATAGCGCCCGACCACCGCCTGCAGCGACGGCGCTTTCTCTGCCTCCGGCTTTTCGACCATCCCCGACGCGCGCAGCATCTGGCCCTCGGCCTCGCCCTCGGGGACGAGAACGCCATAGGCCGAAACCTCGTCGCGCTTCACTTCCATGGTTGCAACCATGTGGCCCGGCTCGGACCCTTCGTAGGCCTCGATCATTTCCGAAAGACAGCCTTTCTCGCTGACGATCAGATCGTCCGGCAGGATCACCGCGACCGGCCCTGGCAGCGCATGCTCGGCGGCGCAGAGAACCGCGTGACCAAGCCCGAGCGGCTCCGGCTGCATGACGAAGAACACCTGCTCCTCGTCGGGGTTGATCGCCGCTTCGTCGAGTGTGTCAGCGATCTTGTGCTTGCCGCGCTCGCGCAGCGTGGCGCAGAGATCGTGGTCCTGGTGGACATAGCGTTCGATGGCGCTCTTGCTGGGATGCGAGACAAAGATCATCCGCTCGATCCCAGCCGCACGCGCCTCATCGATGGCGAATTGCAACAGCGGCTTGTCGAGCACCGGCAGGAGCTCCTTCGGCGTCGCCTTGGTGGCCGGCAGGAAACGCGTGCCGAGCCCGGCAACGGGGAAGATCGCAGTTCTAACCTTGGACTTGCTGGTCTTCATGTCGGTCGTGCTCACGTCTAGGTCTCCTTTCGACAGCCTCGTCGAGGCCGAATGACTCAAGTGATCGGACGCCGTCTGCAGTGGTGCCAAGTTGCGGCTCTGCTGCGGTGCGGCGGATAGGTAAGAGAGTATGGCCATTTCCCTGCAGGTCAAATCCGAGGCAGTCTGATCTGAGCGGCAGAGCGCGCAACTCCCTATTTTATTGGCGTGCGAAAAACGCAAACCACGCCGAAAGGGTTCCATGCCTAATTTTTAAGCACCCCTCAAAGGGCCAAACATCCCTTGCCCCACAGGGGTTTGGGGGAAATCAACCTCGCATCTGCAGAAAAATTTCGCGCGGCCCGGTGGTCATTGGGGAACAATGGCTTATTGTCAGCGTTATCACGCAAACAAAGACGGAGAGAGCCCCCCAGGGCCGTCAACGGTGCCATGCTTGGCAGCGGCCCCACATATGCCATGGACGGACAGAACATGCATACCCCGCCCGCGCAGCCCGGCCCGCCTCCCGGCCCCCGCCGCGCAACACCCTACTCCCGCCTTACGGTCATCGGCATGGGGAGCTGGGGCACCGCCCTTGCCGCCACCGCCGCCCGCGCCGGCTGCGACACCCGCATCTGGGGCCGTCGCGAGAGCCTCGCCCGCGCCTTTGCCGAGACCGGCGAGAACCCTGACCACCTCCCCGGCATCAAGCTGCCCGAGACGCTTCGCGCCACATCGGACCTGCGCGCCGCGCTCGAGGGGACCGAGGCGGTCCTGCTGGTCACCCCCTCCCACACCCTGCGCGACGTCGCCCGCTCGATGCGCGAGTTCCTGCCCGAGGGCATTCCCCTCGCCCTTTGCTGCAAGGGCATCGAGCGGGGCACCGGCTACCTGCTCAGCCACGTGGTCGAGGAGGAATTGCCGGGCCATCCGGTCGGCGCGCTCTCGGGGCCGACCTTCGCAACGGAAACCGCGCTGGGACACCCGACCGCCGCCACCGTGGCGTTCAACTTCAGCCACCACGACCGGATCGAACCGGAGAAGGCCCCCGCCGCCCGGCTCGCGCTCACCATGCAGACCGAGGCCTTCCGGCCCTACGTGTCTGATGATCTTGTCGGCGTAGAGGTCGGCGGCGCGGTGAAGAATGTGATCGCCATCGCCTGCGGCATGATGACCGGTGCCGGCTTCGCCGAGAACACCCGCGCGGCTCTGATCACCCGCGGCATGGACGAGATGAAGTTCCTCGCAGAGGCGCTCGGCGGACGGCGCGAGACCGTCACGGGCCTCGCCGGTGCCGGCGATCTGACCCTGACCTGCTCGTCCACCACCTCGCGCAACATGGCGCTTGGCACGCAGCTCGGCCGCGGCATGGCGCGCGAGGAATGCTTCGACGGCAAGCCCGTGGTGGTCGAGGGCGAGGTCAACGCCGTCTCGGTGGTCGATCTGGCGCGTCGCCTCGGCGTTCGCATGCCGATCTGCGAGGCGGTGCATGCCGTTCTGCATGAGGGCGCGCCGCTCACAGCCACCTTCCAGCAGCTCTGGGCTGCCCCGATCGAGGGCGAGCCGCGCGCCCTCGACCTCTTCCTGCATCCCCACGAAGGAGACCCCGCATGAGCCTCGACACCACGAAGGCCCGAGACATCGCCACCTGCCGCTTCGTGCTGGCCACCGATCTCGACGGCACCTTCCTTGGCGGCTCGGAGGAGGATCGCAAGGCACTCTATGATTGGATCGAAGCAAACCGCGACACCGTGGGGCTGATCTTCGTCACCGGGCGCGATCCGCGCTTCATCCGCGAGCTCTGCGATGGCGGCGTTCCGTGGCCGGAGTTCGTCGTCGGCGACGTGGGCACCACCATCGCCGAGGTGGTGGATGGCGAGATCCACCCCATCGAGCCGCTCGAGGAAGAGATCGCCGAGACCTGGGGCAACGCAGGTGACACCGTGCGCAGCACGCTCGAGGGCCACCCCGGACTGACGCTGCAGCCCACCGAGTTCCGCTATCGCGTCAGCTACGATCTCGATGCCGAGGCCTATGATGGCGCGGCTCATGACAAGGTCCGCGAGATGGGCCATGACCCGCTGGTCTCGGACAACCGCTACTTCGACGTGCTGCCGCGCGGCGTCTCCAAGGGGCCGTCGCTGCGCCGCCTCGTGTCGCACCTGAACATCGAGGAACGCCGCGTGCTCGCCGCCGGCGACACGCTGAACGATCTGTCGATGCTGCAATGCGGCCTGCCCGCCGTTGCCGTCGGCGGCGCCGAAACGGCGCTTCTCAATGAGGTGAAGGACCTGCCGCATGTCCACAAGGCGGAGCGCATCGGCGCCGCGGGCATTCTCGAGGCGATCCGGACCTTCGACATGCACGACCTCCCGAAAGGAGCCTGACCCATGCCCAGTGATCTGGTCATCGTCTACCACCGCCAACCCTATGAAGAGGTCGAGGTGGATGGAAAGATCGAATACCGCGAGAACAAGAGCCCGAATGGCATCGTCCCGACGCTGAAGAGCTTCTTTGGCTCGGTGGAAAAGGCCGCATGGGTGGCTTGGAAAGAAGCGGCGGATCCTTCGAACCCCGGGTTCGACCGCGTGGTCGAGATCGAGGACAGCTTCGGCAAATACACCGTCTCGCGCCTGCCGCTGACCGCCGAGCAGGTGCGCAGCTTTTACCACATCACCTCGAAGGAGGCCTTCTGGCCGATCCTGCACGGGTTCAAGGAAAAGTATAACTACGATCCCGTCGACTGGCCGACCTTCCGCGAGGTGAACTGGGCGTTTGCCGAGGCCGCCGCCGCCGAGGCGGCGCATGGCGCATCTGTCTGGGTGCACGACTACAACCTGTGGCTGGTGCCCGGCTATCTCCGCCAGATGCGCCCGGATCTGCGCATCTCCTTCTATCACCACACGCCCTTCCCGCCCGCCGACATGTTCAACGTGCTGCCGTGGCGCGGCGAGATCATCGACTCGCTGCTGGCTGCCGACGTGGTGGGCTTCCACATTCCACGCTATGCCTCGAACTTCCTGAGCTGCGTGCGAAGCCTCCGCGACGTCGGCCAGGTGCCGCGCACAAAAGTGGCCGCGGACATGATGTCGGAGGGCTCGGCCCTGTCGGACCGCACCGTACCGACCGAGATTCACATGGACGACGGGCACATCGTGCATCTTGGCGTAACCCCGGTGGGCGTGGACGTCGGCTACATCAAGGGCCTCGCCGCCACCGAGGATACCGACAAGCTCGCCGCCCGCTTCCGCTCCGAGATCGGCGACGGCAAGCTGCTGCTCTCGGTGGGGCGCACCGATTATACCAAGGGCGGCGCTGACCAGCTTCTGGCCTTCGAACGCCTGTTGGAACGCCGCCCCGATCTGCGCGGACAGGTGCGCCTGCTGCACGTCTCGGTGCCCGCCAATCGCAACATGACGGTCTACGAGCCGATCCAGAAAGAGCTGGAGGAGATCGCCGGCCGGATCAACGGGCGCTTCGGAAGCTTCACCTTCCAGCCGGTGGCGCTGATCTCGCGTGCCATTCCCTTCGTCGAACTTGTGGCCTGGTACCAGGTCGCCGACGTTGCCTGGATCACCCCGCTTGCCGATGGGATGAACCTTGTGTGCAAGGAATACGTCGCCTCGCGCAAGGACGGCGACGGGGTGCTGGTGCTCTCGGAATTCGCTGGCGCGGCGGTGGAACTGGGTGCTGCGGTCCTCACAAACCCCTGGTCGACGCGCGCCATGGACTTCGCGATCGACCTCGCGCTCGACATGCCCGAGGAAGAGCGCCGCGCCCGCATGGCCCTGCTGCGCGCCGCCGTCGAGAAGCGCGACACCCGGCACTGGGCTTCGGATCAGCTGTCGCTGCTGTCGCCCAAGGACTTCGGCAAGAAGCCGAACAAGGAGGAAACCGAGGCGGCCTGATCCGGCCCATCCGGTTCAAAACAAAAGCCCCGCCATGGTCCTCCATGGTGGGGCTTTGCATCTGGCGAGCGCAGTGTCATCACTCGCTCAATTCGCGCCGCCGCATCGGCATCCGGTCGATCACCTCGAAGAGCGTCTCGGGCGCAAGCACAGCGTCTTCCTCGAGCTTGACGCCGCCGTCCTTGCCGACCAGCACCAGCTTGAAGCCACCGGGCGAGAACGCTTGTCGGATAGGGCTGGGGTCGCGCGGCTCAAGATCGCTCAGCACCACGATGTCTCGGGCGCGCAGCGCCTCTTCCGAGCGGCGAAACAACTCCATTTGCGTCTCGTAGTTCGCGTCGCCAGCCGAGGGCGCGAAGAGCAGCACCGGTCTGTTGTTCCAGCGCAGCTCGCCGAGATCCTTCTGCATGGCGGGCAAGGGCCGGAAAATATCCTCATCGCCTGCGGCAAGCGCCGGGCTGGCAAGCGTGGCAACGGCAGCAAGGCCGAAAGCCGTAAGCGGGGTCGGGCGGCGAAGCATCTGCGGTCTCCCTATGGACTAAGATGGGGCGTCAGAAGGTCTACGCGGCAGCCCGCGGTTTGGTTCACGCGCGAATTCCCGGGTGGCGACGGATTGCCGGTGCAGGGTCCCACTGGTTCCGAAGGCCATTTGCTGTCAGGATTTGACGTTGGGTCAGCGCAGCTCCATGGCCGCCTGCCTGCCAATGCCAGAAGTCTTTTCCAAAAAATGATTGGTCCCGCACAGGAGCAAAGCATGCCTCACCCGTCCCGTTCCCCACTCGCACAGATCACCCGGATCGCGCTCGCCTGCAGCCTCGCGGGCACCGCCATGGCACAAAGCTACCACGAACCCGCCCGGGGATCGGCCGAACGGAAAGAGCTGATGGCCGCGGTGCGCCCCTTCGCCGAGAGCGTTCTCGGAGCCCCGGTCGAGTTTGTCGTACGCGACCTCCGCGTTGCAGGCGACGTTGGCTACGCGGCGCTCGACGCGCAGCGGCCCGGCGGTGGCAGGATCGACCTCGCCACGACGCCGCACAGCCGTCGCTACGGGCACGATCCGAACCTCTATCCGGGAATCTACGCGCTCTACCAAAAGCAGAACGGACACTGGCAGCTGACCGGGTCCGACTTCAGCCCCTTCGAGCCGCCCTTCATGTCGCCGCAAGAATGCGCGGTCTACGGCGCTGTGCTCGTGGAATGGTGCTGAGCGCCCTCCCTCCTCACGCCGCGAGCCCCCCACGCCGGCAAACACCCGGCAGGAAAAGCAAAGGGCGGCCCGATCCGGACCGCCCCTGCTCTATTGCTCTGCCGATGGCTCAGGCCGAGGCCACATCCGCCGGGGTCTGGCGCAGCGCGGTCAGCTCCTGCGCCACGAGGAAGGCCAGTTCCAGCGACTGCGATGCATTGAGGCGCGGGTCGCAGGCGGTGTGGTACCGGTCCGAGAGGTTCTCGTCGGACACGGCATAGAGGCCGCCGGTGCACTCGGTCACGTCCTGACCTGTCATCTCGAAATGCACGCCGCCGGGCACGGTGCCCTCGTCGCGGTGCACCGCGAAGAACTCGCGCACCTCGCTCAGCACCGACTCGAACGGGCGTGTCTTGTACCCAGAGGCCGACTTGACGGTGTTGCCGTGCATCGGGTCGCAGGTCCAGAGCACGTTCGCGCCCATTTCCTTGACGGTCTTGATGAGCTTCGGCAGGTGCTCTGCCACCTTGCCCGCGCCGAAGCGCGCGATCAGCGTCAGGCGGCCGGCCTCGTTCTCGGGGTTCAGCTTCTCGATCAGCACCTTGAGATCCTCGGTGGTCATCGAGGGGCCGCACTTCAGACCGATCGGGTTCATCACGCCGCGGGCGAACTCGACATGCGCGCCATCGGGCTGACGGGTCCGGTCACCGATCCAGATCATGTGGCCCGAGCCGGCGAGCCACTTGCCCGAGGTCGAGTCGACACGGGTCAGCGCCTCTTCATATTCCAGCAGCAGCGATTCATGGCTGGTGTAGAAGTTCACCTGATGCAGCGCCGCCGAACGCGTGCTGTCGATGCCCGCTGCCTTGATGAAGTCCAGCGTGTCCGACAGGCGGTTGGCCATCTCGCGGTAGCGCACCGCCTTCTCGCCTTCGACGAAGCCCAGCGTCCACTGGTGCACCTGGTGCACGTCGGCGTAGCCACCGGTCGAAAAGGCGCGGATCAGGTTCAGCGTCGCCGCGGCCTGGGTGTAGGCCTGCAGCATCTTTTGCGGGTTCGGCTTGCGCGCTTCGGGGGTGAAGGCCAGCTCGTTGATGATGTCACCGCGGAAGCTCGGCAGCTCGACGCCGTTCACGGTTTCCGTGGGCGCGGAGCGCGGCTTGGCGAATTGGCCCGCCATGCGACCGACTTTCACCACCGGCACCTTGGCGCCATAGGTCAGCACCATCGCCATCTGCAGCATCACCTTGAAGGTGTCGCGGATCGAGTTGGCCGAGAATTGATCAAACGCCTCGGCGCAGTCCCCACCCTGCAGCAGGAACGCTTCGCCGCGCGACGCCTTGCCCAGTTCCTCGCGCAGGCGCCGGGCCTCGCCGGCAAAAACCAGCGGCGGATACTTTGCAAGCTGTGCCTCGACTGCGTTCAGTTCTGCCTGGTCCTGATAGTCCGGCATCTGAATCCGCGGCTTTGTTCTCCAGCTCGATTTGCTCCACTCGGTCATGGCTTTCTCCCGACGACACTCCGTTAGCGTAAACGTCTCCGTAAAAACGTCCTGTGGCTATACCGAAGAGCAGGTCTCAAAGCCATAGGGAAAAACGTCCGATTTTCCGCCGCGGAAGCCGGCTTCGGCTGCGCAACAAAAATGCATCCTGCCGATACAGGTAATGTCATGAAAACGACATCTCTTGACGGTGATTGGCTTTCCTGCCCATGTGACCCTCGCCTGCCCCGCGCGGCAGGTTTCGAGCAAGGATCCGCGCGATGTCCGACCAGCGAGTGCCTCCCGCACCAGCCAAAGCCGCGAAACCGCGTCGCTTTGTCTTTGTTTTGCTTACCGATTTCACCCTTTTGAGTTTCTCCGCAGCGATAGAGACGCTGCGCATCGCCAACCGCATGAGCGGGCAGACGCTCTACGACTGGCGGCTGACCGGGGCCGAGGGGGACAGCGTGCGCTGTTCGGCGGGGGTCGAATTCAAGCTCGATTGCGAATTGCCGGAGCTGAGCCGCGACGACACCATCATGGTCTGCGGCGGCATCGACGTGCATCTGGCCACCTCGCGCAAGTTGCTGGGCTGGCTGCGGCGCGAGGCGCGGCGCTGCCAGGCGGTCGGCGGGCTCTGCACCGCGGCCTGGACGCTGGCCAAGGCCGGGCTGCTGGACGGCAAGCGCGCCACGATCCACTGGGAAAACCACGACGGTTTCTTCGAGGAATTCGAGGAGGTCGAGCTGTCGAAGCGGATCTACGTGATCGACGGCAACCGGATGACCGCCGCGGGCGGCACCGCCTCGATCGACCTGATGCTGAAGATCATCGCCGACGACCACGGCTCGGATCTGGCCAATGCCGTGGCCGACCAGCTGATCTACAGCTCGATCCGCACCGACCAGGACACGCAGCGTCTTTCAGTGCCGACCCGCATCGGCGTGCGCCATCCCAAGCTCAGCCAGGTCATCCACCGTATGGAGGCCAATATCGAGGAGCCGATCAGCCCCGCCGTGCTGGCCAAGGAGGTGGGCATGTCCACCCGCCAGCTCGAACGGCTGTTCCGCCGCTACCTGAACCGCTCGCCGAAACGCTACTACATGGAGCTGCGCCTGCAGAAGGCGCGCAACCTGCTGATGCAGACCGACATGAGCGTGATCAACGTGGCGCTGGCCTGCGGCTTCGCCAGCCCGTCGCATTTCTCGAAATGCTACCGCGCGCACTACCAGACCACGCCCTACCGCGAGCGTGGCACCTCCGGCACGCGGATCGAGGAGTAACCCCGTGCACTGCCCCGCGGGCGCGGGAACCACGTCGGCGGCGCATGGTATCTACCCCACGGCGGCGCACACACATACTTTCCGTTTCGACGCGGAAATTGACGTTACTGGAGCGTAATTTTGCTGCGCTGAACGCTCTTTTCTTTTGCAATAGGCCCGCATAGGCTCCCGGCTTAATAACAAGTAATCAACTCGGGAGATACCACATGAAGAAGTGGCTTCTGGCCTCTGCGCTTCCGCTTGCCACCGCCGGTGCCGCCTATGCGGACGATGCCAAGATCGGCGTCATCCTCGGCTTTACCGGCCCGATCGAATCCCTGACGCCCTCGATGGCGGGGAGCGCCGAGCTGGCGCTGGCGGAAGTCAACGAGAGCGGCAACTTCCTCGAGAACGTGACGCTGGTTCCGGTGCGCGCCGACTCCACCTGCATCGACAGCGCCGCGGCCACCGCCGCCGCCGAGCGCCTGGTGACCACCGACGGCATCGTCGCGATCATGGGCGCCGACTGCTCGGGCGTGACCGGTGCGGTGCTCTCCAACGTCGCCGTGCCGAACGGCGTGCCGATGATCTCGCCCTCGGCGACCTCGCCGGCGCTCTCCTCGGTCGAGGACAATGGCCTGTTCTTCCGCACCGCCCCCTCCGACGCCCGCCAGGGCGAAGTGCTGGCCGGTATCCTCGGCGAGCGCGGCATCTCCTCGGTGGCGGTGACCTACACCAACAACGACTACGGCAAGGGCTTTGCCGACGCCTTCGAGGCGGCCTTCACCGCGGCCGGCGGCGAGATCACCCTCGCGGCCCCGCATGAAGACGGCAAGGCCGACTACTCCGCCGAAGTCGGCGCGCTGGCCTCGGCCGGCGGCGACGCGCTGGTGGTGCTGGGCTATTCGGACCAGGGCGGCAAGGGCATGATCCAGGCCTCGCTCGACACCGGTGCCTTCGACCTCTTCGCCATGGGCGACGGCATGTATTCCGACGCGCTGCTCGCCGATCTCGGCAGCGACATCGACGGCTCCTTCGGCTCGGTGCCCTGGGCGGAAGGTGAAGGCGCCGACAAATTCGCCGAGGTGGCCGAGGCCGCCGGCGTCAACGCCGAAAGCACCTACACCCGCGAAAGCTATGACGCCGCCGCGCTGATCGCGCTGGCCATGGCCAAAGGTGGCGAGTCCTCCTCGGCCGCGGTTGCCGCGAACATCCTCGACGTCGCCAACGCGCCGGGTGAGCCGATCCTGCCGGGCGAGCTGGGCAAGGCGCTGGAGATCCTCAAGAACGGCGGTGACATCGACTACGTCGGCGCCACCAACGTCGAGCTGATCGGCCCGGGCGAGGCTGCCGGCACCTACCGCTACTACGAGATCAAGGACGGCGCCTTCGAGACCGTTTCCTTCAAGTAAGCGACCTATGACCACCGTGCCCGGGGCGTTTGCCCCGGGCGCATTCCAACCCAAGGGCGCGGAAGAACACGCGCTGTAAATAACCAAGAGCGCGGGCGAAAACGGGCCCGCTGGGGAACCAAGATTTGATCCGCGTCGAAAACCTGCACCGCCACTTCGGCGGTTTTCGTGCCGTTGACGGGGCCAGCCTGGAGATCGCCAAAGGGTCGATCACCGGGCTCGTCGGCCCCAACGGCGCCGGCAAGACCACGCTGTTCAACGTCGTCGCCGGGGCGCTCGCGCCCACCTCGGGCCGCGTGCTCATGGATGGCGAGGACGTCAGCGGGCTGCCGCCGCACGAGCTCTTCCACAAGGGCCTGCTGCGCACCTTCCAGATCGCCCATGAGTTCAGCTCGATGAGCTGCCGCGAGAACCTGATGATGGTCCCCGGCAGCCAGTCGGGCGAGAGCCTGTGGAACGCCATATTCGGCCGCGGCCGCATCGCCCAGGAAGAGGCGGCCTTGCTGAAGAAGGCCGACGAGGTGCTCGACTTCCTGACCATCTCGCACCTCAAGGACGAGAAAGCCGGCAACCTGTCGGGCGGCCAGAAGAAGCTGCTCGAACTCGGCCGCACGATGATGGTCGACGCCAAGATCGTCTTCCTCGACGAGGTCGGCGCGGGCGTCAACCGCACCCTGCTCAACACCATCGGCGACGCCATCCTGCGGCTCAACCAGGAGCGCGGCTACACCTTCTGCATGATCGAGCACGACATGGATTTCATCGGGCGCCTTTGCGATCCGGTCATCGTCATGGCCGAGGGCAAGGTGCTCGCCGAGGGTACGGTCGAGGAGATCAAGTCCAACGAGGCGGTGATCGAGGCCTATCTCGGCACCGGCCTGAAGAACAAGGAGATGATCGGCGGATGATCTGCTTGTTCGAGAGAGTTGGCGGCTCGGCCCCCGCGGACCAAAGGCGTACAGCTCGTCACGCAGGGGGCTCCGCCCCCACCGCGCTGCGCGCGGCTCCCCCGGCGTATTTTGCAAGAGAAGAAGAGGCGGGCGCAGCATGAGCGGCGAGACCTACGGAGATCGCGGCAACAAGGACCGCTCGATCACCAATCCCGCGGGCATGGGCGACGCCTGGCCCGTCAAGCCCGGCGGCGCGGCCCATGCCGCCCCCGGCGGGCCCTTCCTCATCGGCGACGCGATGACCGGCGGCTACGGCAAGGGCGCCGACATCCTGCATGGCTGCACTATCGCCGTCGAGCGCGGCGAGATCGCCGTCATCGTCGGGCCGAACGGCGCCGGCAAGTCCACCGCCATGAAGGCGGTCTTCGGCATGCTCGATCTGCGCTCGGGCTCGGTCCGGCTCGATGGCGAGGACATCACCGCGCTGTCGCCGCAGGACCGGGTGAAGCGCGGCATGGGCTTCGTGCCGCAGGTGCGCAACATCTTCCCCTCGATGACCGTCGAGGAGAACCTCGAGATGGGCGCCTTCATCCGCAAGGATGACTTCCGCGACACCATGGAACAGGTCTACACGCTGTTCCCGATCCTGCGCGACAAGCGCCGGCAGGCGGCGGGCGAGCTCTCGGGCGGTCAGCGTCAGCAGGTGGCCGTTGGCCGCGCGCTGATGACCCGCCCGAAGGTGCTGATGCTCGACGAGCCGACGGCGGGCGTCTCGCCCATCGTGATGGACGAGCTGTTCGACCGCATCCTCGAGGTGGCGCGCACCGGCATCCCGATCCTGATGGTCGAGCAGAACGCCCGGCAGGCGCTGGAGATCGCCGACAAGGGCTACGTGCTGGTTCAGGGCGGCAATGCCTTCACCGGCACCGGCCAGGAGTTGCTGGCCGATCCCGACGTACGGCGGAGCTTCCTCGGTGGCTGAGGTGCGTAATTTCGGAACGATGAAGCGGCTGACACTCGCGACGGCGGCCTTGTCGGGGCTGTGCTCCGGCGCTCTCGCCGAGGGCGCGCGGCTGAACCTCGACTGCAGCCTTGTCACCGTCTGCTCCGAGGCGGGAATCTGCGCCGCGGGCGAAGGGCCCGTCGCTTTCACCCTCGCCCCCTTGGAGACGGATGCGGCAGGCGCCGGCGACTATGAGGTGAGCGTCGACGGCGCCGAGGCCCTGCCCGCCGCGGCGCTCGGCTTCGCCGGGCCGTTCCTCTGGCAGCCGTCCGAGGGCACGCGCATGGCGCTCAGCCTGACCAGCGAAACCACGGCGCTCTGGACGCGCCAGACCACCCGGAGCGGCACCGATGCGCCGCCCTCGGCGGAAATTGACTTTCTGACCTGCAGGATCCTGCCCTGATGGACTTCCTCAACGCATTCGTGGCCCTGGCCAATTTCGTCATCGTCCCGGCGCTCGCCTACGGCAGCCAGCTGGCGCTCGGCGCGCTCGGCGTGACGCTCATCTACGCAATCCTGCGTTTCTCCAACTTCGCCCATGGCGACACCATGGCCTGGGGCACCATGTGCGCCGTGCTGGCCACCTGGGGTCTGCAAGCCGCCGGGGTGAGCCTCGGGCCGCTGCCGACCGCGCTGCTCGCCATCCCCGTCGGCATCGCCGGGGCCGCCGTGCTGGTGCTGGCGACCGACCGGGTGGTCTACCGCTTCTACCGCGCGCAGAAGGCCAAGCCGGTGATCCTGGTGATCGTCTCGATGGGCATCATGTTCGTCTACAACGGGCTCACCCGCTTCATCATCGGCCCCGATGACCAGAACTTCGCCGACGGCGAGCGCTTCCTGATTTCAGCGCGCGATTTCAAGGTGATGACCGGCCTCGACGAGGGGCTGGCGATCAAGACCACCCAGGCGCTGACCATGGTGGTGGCACTGATCACCGTGGCGCTGCTCTTCTGGTTCCTCAACCGCACGCGCACCGGCAAGTCCATGCGGGCCTATTCCGACAACGAGGACCTGGCGCTGCTCTCGGGGATCAACCCCGAGCGCGTGGTGACGGTGACCTGGCTGATCGTGGCGGCGCTGGCGACCATCGCGGGCGTGCTCTACGGGCTCGACAAGAGCTTCAAGCCCTTCACCTACTTCCAGCTGCTGCTGCCGATCTTCGCGGCGGCCATCGTCGGCGGCATCGGCAACCCGCTCGGCGCCATCGCCGGCGGCTTCGTCATCGCCTTTTCCGAGGTTGGCATCACCTACGCCTGGAAGAAGGTGCTGGGCTACATGATGCCCGAAAGCCTGGAGCCGGACGGGCTCGTGCAGCTGCTCTCCACCGACTACAAATTCGCGGTCAGCTTCGTGATCCTGGTGATCGTCCTGCTGTTCCGCCCGACCGGACTGTTCAAGGGGCAGACCATATGACCCGCACCATTGGTCTCTTCGCGCTGGTCGCAGCGCTGATCCTCGGCACCGGCTTCCTGCAGAGCTGGAACTCGGCGCTGATCATCCTCAACATGGGCCTGGTGAGCGCGATCATGGCGCTTGGGGTCAACCTGCAATGGGGCCTTGCCGGGCTGTTCAACGTCGGCGTCATGGGCTTTGTCGCCGTCGGCGGGCTGGCCGTGGTGCTGGTCTCCATGGCCCCGGTGCCCGAGGCCTTTGCCGCCGGCGGACCGCGGGTCATCGGCGCTCTGGCGTTCGGTGTGGCCGTCGTGGTCGCGGCGGTGCTGGCATGGAAGAAGCTCGGCAAGGGCCTGCGCGGCTGGGCCGTGGCGGCGATCACCGTGGCGGGCTTCTTTGCCTACCGCGCGCTGCTCGACCCGGCTGTGGATGCCATCGAGGCGGTGAACCCGGCGGCCACCGGCTATCTCGGCGGACTGGGCCTGCCGGTGCTGCTGGCCTGGCCGATCGGCGGGGTGATGGCGGCGGGCGTGGCCTGGGCGATCGGCAAGACCGCCCTCGGGCTGCGGTCGGACTACCTGGCCATCGCCACGCTCGGCATCGCCGAGATCATCATCGCGGTGCTGAAGAACGAGGACTGGCTGGCGCGCGGCGTGAAGAACGTCATCGGCCTGCCCCGCCCGGTGCCCTACGAGATCGACCTGCAGGCCGACCCTGGCTTTGCCGAGACCGCGAGCAGCCTCGGCCTCGACGCCACCACCGCCTCGACGCTGGCGGTGAAGCTGGGCTATTCGCTGCTCTTCACCGCGGTGCTGGTGGTCCTGCTGGTCCTCGCCCAGCTGGCGCTGAAGTCGCCCTGGGGCCGGATGATGCGTGCGATCCGCGACAACGAGACCGCGGCCGAGGCGATGGGCAAGGACGTCACCCGCCGCCACCTGCAGATCTTCGTGCTCGGCTGCGCGCTCTGCGGCATGGCCGGCGCGATGATGACCACGCTCGACGGTCAGCTCACTCCGGGCACCTACCAGCCGTTGCGCTACACCTTCCTGATCTGGGTGATGGTCATCGTCGGCGGCTCGGGCAACAACCTCGGCGCCGTGCTTGGCGGTTTCCTGATCTGGTTCCTCTGGGTGCAGGTCGAGCCGATGGGCCAGTTCGTGATGAACCTCATCACCTCCGGCATGGCCGAGGGCTCGGCGATCAAGGCGCATCTTCAGGACAGCGTGCAGCACATGCGGCTGCTGACCATGGGGGTGATCCTGCTGCTGGTGCTACGTTTTGCGCCGCGCGGCCTGCTCCCCGAGAAGTGAGAGACCCTGCTGATCCCGCCCCGGCGGGGTCAGCAACCTTTGGCCGAGAGCAGCCCCGCCTGCGCGGGCTTTGGCCGAATGGACGGCATGTCGCAGTCTAACGCTATGGTAATTTCCCTGTCTCATCTTAGGTGAACGTCACCGCCGACGACCGTGTCCCAGCCGGTTCAATCTCCCTGATTGACGCGCCCGAGGGACCTCCGGCCCGGTTCGTGTCGGGAACACTATTCCCGGCGCATTCGTTCGCATCAGGTTCGCACCGTGCCGCTCAGGTTGAGCCGGTCACAGCAAGAACCGGACTGATACTGAAACCTTCAGGAGTCATGAGACACATGAATTGGCAGAGCATCACCCGCAACTGGGGCCTCACCGCAGAGCGCCTCGCCCAGCGTTTCCCGCAGCTCGAAGCCGAGTCGCTGCGCCGCCAACGCCCCGACCGCGGGGCTGTCGCACAGGAAATTGCCGATCGGCATGACCTGACCCTGCTCGAGGCAGAGCGCGAACTCGATGACTGGCTTTTCGCCCAGAGCGCCGCGCAGCAGCTGGATCGTCTTGCAGGCTGATCCTGCCTTTCAGACTTGCCGGAGATGCGGGGCCACGCGCCCCGGACCTGCTCAGGTCAGCGAAGTGACCCAGAGGATGGTCGCATCCTCTGCGCTGACCGACACGACATTGTGCCCCATCGAGGCGTCGTAATAGGCTGAATCGCCGCGGCGCATCTCGATGGGCTCGTAGAACTCGGTGTAGAGCATCGCGACCCCGGTCAGCACGTAGAGGAATTCCTCGCCATCGTGCCGCACCCATCCATCAAATTCATCCATCGACCGCGCCCGGACCCGGGCACGATACGGCAGCATCTTCTTACGGGTCAGCGTTTCGGCAAGCAGCTCATGCTCGTAGGTCGTGGTGACCTGATGCAGCCCCTCGCCGTCCTTGACGTGCACCATCCGGCCAGAGACCTGCTCGCGCTTCGGCGGTGTGAAGAGTTGCGGCACCGAGATGTCGAGCCCGACGGCCAGCTTCTTCAGCGCCTCGTACGTCGGAGACATCTGGCCGTTCTCGATTTTCGACAGCGTCGAACGCGCCAGCCCGGCCTGCCGTGCAGCCTGCTCCAGCGTCCAGTCCCGTTCCTTGCGCAACTCGCGCACGCGCGCGCCCAGATCGAGCGGCTCGGCGGTCTGTTCCTGGCCGGACTCGCGGGCAATGCGGATGAGGGTACGGGGATCGCGCGACATGGGGATTGCCATAGCCTTCCGCCGCGATGCTTGCAATGGCGCTTGCAGCGGGCTTGCGCGACTCCTGCGCGCTGCCTAAGCCTTTTCCCATGCTGTCCGTTTTCGATGAGGGCACCTTCGCCCCCTGTCCCGCACCATTCAATCTCGCCGCCCATGTGCTCGCGGCGGGCGAAGCCACGCCCGACAAGATCGCCCTGTCGATCCTGCGCCCCACGGGGGCCGAGCGCTGGTCCTACGCCAGGCTGATCGCAGCCATACGCGGCACCGCCACGGGGCTGCTGCAAGCCGGTATCGAGCCGGGCCAGATCGTGCTGCTGCGGCTCGGCAATACGGTCGATTTCCCCATCGCCTATCTCGGCGCAATCGCTGCGGGCATCGTGCCGGTGCCGACCTCTTCGCAGCTGACCGAGCCGGAGGTGGCGCGCATCCTGGCGCAGCTTTCTCCCGCCGCTGTGCTGCGCGCCGAGGGCATCGCCTGCCCGCCAGCAGACATCCCGGTCCACACCGCCGAAACCTTCACCAGCTGGCACGATCTGCCCCCCGCCGACTATGCGATGGGCGACCCGGAGCGGCTCGCCTACATCATCTACACCTCGGGCACCTCGGGTGTGCCGCGCGCCGTGGGCCATGCCCACCGCGCGATCTGGGCACGGCAGATGATGATGGAAGGCTGGTACGGGCTGCTTCCTTCGGACCGGCTGCTGCACGCCGGGGCCTTCAACTGGACCTACACGCTGGGCACCGGGCTGATGGATCCCTGGACCCGCGGCGCCACCGCGCTGATCCCCAAGGCCGGCACTGACCCCGCGCAGCTGGCGCTGCTGATGAAGCGCAACGACGCCAGCCTCTTCGCCGCCGCTCCGGGCGTGTTTCGGCAAGTCCTGAAATACCCCGTGCCGCCGCTGCCCAAACTGCGCCACGCACTCTCGGCCGGGGAGAAACTCTCCAACACGATCCGCGACAGCTGGCGCGCGGCGACGGGCAGCGAGATCTACGAGGCCTTCGGCATGTCCGAATGCTCGACCTTCATTTCAGGCTCTCCCGAAACCCCCGCCCTCCCCGGAACGCTGGGCCGCCCGCAAGCCGGGCGGCGCGTGGCCGTGCTTGGGCCGGACCACACCCCCGTTGCCCTGAACGAGCCAGGCACCCTCGCCGTTCACCGCGGCGATCCGGGGCTGATGCTGGGCTACATTGGTGCCCCGGACGAGACCGAGGCGCGCTTTGCCGGAGACTGGTTCCTGACCGGCGACCAGGTGACCATGGGCGAAGGCGCCTCCATCACCTATCTTGGCCGCGACGACGACATGATGAACGCGGGCGGCTACCGGGTCTCACCGCTGGAGGTCGAAGCGGCGCTCGCGGACCTGCCCGGCGTGCTCGAGCTGGCGGTCACCGATCTTGCGATCAAGGAGGATGTGCGTGTCATCGCCGCCTTCTACGTCTCCGACGCGCCAATCGACGAGGACGCGCTTCAAGCCGCCGCCGCCGAAAGGCTCGCCCGCTACAAGCAGCCGCGCACCTGGGTGCGTGTCGAGGCCCTGCCGCGCAACGCCAATGGCAAGCTGCGCCGGAAGGCTCTGCAGGATCAAGCGATCGACTGACAGAACAAAGAAGGCCGGGCGAAACGCCCGGCCTTGCGATTGGCTGCGCCGCTCTGGATCAGCTGCAGCCCGAGGTACCTCCGCAAGTGTTGCACTTCATGCAGGTGCCGTTGCGCACCAGCGTGTAGTTGCCGCATTCGCCGCAGGCCTCGCCCTCGTAGCCCTGCATCCGTGCCTTGGTCCGCGCATCCATCGCCAACGCCGAGGTGGTCACCGACATCGAGACCGCCGCCGGGCGCTCCTCGGAAATCAGCGTACCGAGCGCCGAGAGCTCCTGCGGCAGGCGCTTGCGCAGATAGCCCGAGGAGGAGATGTGCTTGAGCACCTCCAGCGAACGGGTCGCGGCGCTCTCGCTCAGTTCCTCGACGTTGCCGAGCCCGTCTTCCTCTCCACGTCCGAGATCGTCGAAAGTCGCCCCCGAGGGTTTCACATGCGCAAGATCGGTGCGATCGAGGTAGGACACCGCCAGCTCGCGGAACACGTAGTCGAGGATCGAGGTCGCGTTCTTGATGCTGTCATTGCCCTGCACCATGCCCGCCGGTTCGAACTTGGTGAAGGTGAAGGCGTCGACGAACTCCTCCAGCGGCACGCCGTACTGAAGGCCCACCGACACGGCGATGGCGAAGTTGTTCATCATTGCCCGGAAGCCCGCGCCTTCCTTGTGCATGTCGATGAAGATCTCGCCAAGCGAGCCGTCGCCATATTCGCCGGTGCGCAGGTAGACCTTGTGCCCGCCGACCACGGCCTTCTGGGTGTAGCCCTTGCGGCGGTCGGGCATCTTCTCGCGGTGCGAGCGGACCAATTCCTTGACCACCACCTTCTCGATGACCTTCTCGGCCAGCACCTGCGCTTTCGCGGCGGGCGTGCCGGTTTCCAGAACCTCCTGCGCGTCCTCGTCATCCTCGACCAGCGCCGCCGCGAGCGGCTGGCTGAGCTTGGAGCCGTCGCGGTAGAGCGCGTTGGCCTTCACGCCCAGCGACCAGCTCAACTCGTAGGCCTGCTGACAGTCCTCGATGGTGGCCGAGTTGGGCATGTTGATGGTCTTGGAGATCGCGCCCGAGATGAAGCTCTGCGCCGCGGCCATCATGTGGATATGGCTGTCGACCGAGAGGTAGCGCTTGCCCTTCTTGCCGCAGGGGTTGGCGCAATCGAAGACGCCGAGGTGCTCGTCCTTGAGGAAGGGCGCGCCCTCAAGCGTCATCGTCCCGCAGACATGGTCGTTCGCCGCCTCAATCTCCGCCTTGCTGAAGCCGAGGTGGCGCAGCAGGTCGAAGCTCGGATCCGAGAGCTTCTCGGCCGGGATGCCCAGCGTGCCGCGGCAGAACTCCTCGCCAAGCGTGAAATGGTTGAACACGAAGCGGATGTCGAAGGCCGTGGCCAGCGCGCCTTCGATCTTCTCGAGCTGAGCCTTGCCGAAGCCATGGCCGATCAGCGCCGTGTGGTTCACCCCCGGCGCATTGCCGAGCGAGCCGTGGCCGACCGCGTAGGAGATGATCTCCTCGATCTGGCTCGGGCTGTACCCGAGGCCTGCCAGCGCCGCCGGCACCGAGCGGTTGATGATCTTGAAATAGCCGCCGCCCGCGAGCTTCTTGAACTTCACCAGCGCGAAGTCCGGCTCGATACCGGTGGTGTCGCAATCCATCACGAGACCGATGGTCCCGGTCGGTGCGATCACCGTGGTCTGGGCGTTGCGATAACCGTGCGTCTCGCCCAGTTCCAACGCCTTATCCCACGCAGATTTTGCCAATTCCACAAGGTCTTGGTCAGGACAGTTCGCGTGATCCAGCGGCACCGGCTTCACCGCCAGCGCCTCGTAGCCCTCGGTCTTGCCATGGGCCGCCGTGCGGTGGTTGCGAATGACCCGCAGCATGTGGTCGCGATTGCGCGCGTAGCCGTCGAAGGTCCCAAGCTCGCTCGCGATTTCGGCCGAGGTCGCATAAGCGGTGCCGGTCATGACCGCGGTCAGCGCGCCGCAAAGCGCCCGGCCCGCGCCGCTGTCGTAGCTCAGCCCCATGTTCATCAGCAGGCCGCCGATATTCGCATACCCAAGGCCAAGCGTACGGAAATCATAGGAAAGTTGCGCGATCTCCTTGCTGGGGAACTGTGCCATCAGCACCGAGATTTCCAGCGTCAGGGTCCAGAGCCGCGTCGCGTGCACATAGCTTTCCGCGTCGAACTTGCCGTCCTTGAGGAAGGTCAGCAGGTTCATCGAGGCCAGGTTGCAGGCGGTGTCATCGAGGAACATGTACTCCGAGCACGGGTTCGAGCCGCGGATCGCGCCATCCTCGGGACAGGTGTGCCAGGCGTTGACCGTGTCGTGGAACTGGATGCCGGGATCGGCGCAGGCCCAGGCCGCGTGACCCACCTGCTCCCAAAGATCACGCGCTTTCAGTGTCTTGGCGACCGTTCCGTCGGTACGCCGGATCAGCTCCCAATCGGCATCCTCGCGCACCGCCTGCAGGAAGGCGTCGGTGACGCGAATCGAGTTGTTGGAATTCTGCCCCGCAACGCTGGCATAGGCCTCGCTGTCCCAATCGGTGTTGTAGGTCGGGAACTCGATGCTGGCATAGCCCTGCTTCGCGTAGTCCAGCACCCGCTTGATGTAGGTCTCTGGGATCGCGAGCTTTTTAGCCTCACGAACGGCCGACTTCAGCCCCGCGTTGGCCGCCGGATCATAGGCATCTGTCTCCGCCCCGTCCCAGCTGCGGATCGCGTCGAAGATGGCATTGAGCATCTTCTCGTGCATCTTCGAACCGGCGACGATGCTGGCGACCTTCTGCTCTTCCTTGACCTTCCAGTTGATGAAATCCTCGATGTCCGGATGGTCGGCATCGACGATCACCATCTTGGCGGCGCGGCGGGTGGTGCCGCCGGACTTGATCGCCCCTGCCGCCCGGTCGCCGATCTTGAGGAACCCCATCAGGCCGGAGGATTTGCCACCGCCCGAGAGTGGCTCGTTCTCGGCGCGCAGGCTCGAGAAGTTGGTGCCGGTGCCCGAGCCGTATTTGAAGAGGCGCGCCTCGCGCACCCAGAGATCCATGATGCCGCCCTCGTTCACCAGGTCATCGCTGACCGACTGGATGAAGCAGGCGTGCGGTTGCGGGTGCTCGTAGGCGGACTTCGACTTGGTGAGCTTGCCGGTCTTGTGATCGACGTAGAAATGCCCCTGGCCCGGGCCGTCGATGCCATAGGCCCAGTGCAGGCCGGTGTTGAACCATTGCGGCGAGTTCGGCGCGGCGGTCTGGCTCGCCAGCATGTGGCGCATCTCGTCGTAATAGGCCTGTGCGTCGGCCTCGGTGGTGAAATAGCCCCCCTTCCAGCCCCAGTAGGTCCAGGCACCCGCCAACCGGTCGAAGACCTGCTTGGCCGAGGTCTCGCCGCCGCGCGGCGCGTCGGCGTCCGCCGGGACCGAGCGCCAGAGGAACTCGGGCACGCCCACCTCTTTCACCTTCTTGAGCGCCGTGGGGACGCCAGCCTTGCGGAAATATTTCTGGGCGATCACGTCAGAGGCGACCTGGCTCCAGCCGGCAGGCACCTCCATGTTGTCGAGCTTGAAGACCGAACTGCCGTCGGGGTTGCGGATCTCCGAGGTGGTGGTGACGAAATCGATGCCCGCGTAAGCGTCCTGTCCCGCCGTGGTGTAGCGCCTGTCGATCTTCATGGTCTCTGCCCTTGCCTGCTGGCCCAAATAACATCCGGACTGCAAGGCACAGGGATCCCGCCGACAGGCGCGCGCTCTGCGTGCCCGCCCCTAATTCGTGGCGCATCCATTTGAACTGTCCCTGCGGTAGGCCACTACATATTGTGGCTCTTGGTCCGTCGCCAACAAACTGGCTCACAACCGCGTCAGCGGTCAACGAAAAATTCCGCGTTGCCCCATATATTTGGTGACGCGCTGCGCTGGAAACACCACAGCTAGGAAATCCGTCTTGGTGGAAGACTTTGATCAAACCGACGGGAGCCCAATGTTCACTGAGCGAACCGCACGGAACTGACACAATTTGTGTCAGGGTGACACAACATGTAGCGGATTGTATCTTGGACAGCCACAGTGCGGCTTTCGTTGGCACCCGGGATCTGATGCACAAAAAACACGCGCAATCGCGCATAGGTCGGCAGGACGTCAGGTCATGGGGACGGTCCCACGGACGCATGTGCAGAGGGCACCGACATGCGGGCGTCGCTCATTCTGAAGGGAAAGGATGCGCCTCGCGCTGTGGTCGGGGCGAGAGGATTCGAACCTCCGACCTACGGTACCCAAAACCGTCGCGCTACCAGGCTGCGCTACGCCCCGACGGGACAGCCAATACAAGGCTCGCCCGGGATTGAAAAGCCGAAAAAACCTATTCGCAGGCCCAAGCTGCATCAGAGATCGCAGGGTGCTGCATCTCGCTCCCCTCGGCGATGCCGAGACGCGAGGCCATGCCGCCGTTGATCTCCAGCACGTATTGCACCGGCGCACCGCTCTCGATGGCCGTCAGGTCCCCTGGAACGGCGTTTTCATGCACCGAAACCACGACGCCCTGCGCATCGGCAAAGATCATGTCTAGCGGAATCAAGGTGTTCTTCATCCAGAAGGACACCGGATGTGGTTCGTCATAGACAAAGAGCATGCCCGCGGTCGAAGGCATCTCCTCGACGAACATGAGCCCGCGCGCCCGCTCCTTGGTGGAGTCGGCCACGGCAACCGCGAAGCGCGCGGTGCCCCAGTCACCGCGAAGCTGCAGAGCCTCCGCGCTGCACGCCGCCTGGGCCGCCTGCCCGAAGACAAGCAATCCTGCCGATGCGATCAGTGCTCTACCGCGGTTTCCCATGCGCAGACCTCCGTGGCCATCTGACCCCGCTTGCCCTGGATCACCCGGATGGCCAGCGCCTCGCCGGGTTGCAGGTCCGCAAGCCCGGAGCGCCGCAGCACCTCGATGTGGATGAACACGTCCTGATCACGGCCGAAGACATTGGCAAAGCCGAAGCCCTTGGCCTTGTCGAACCATTTCACCCGCGCCGGTTCAAGCGGCGCCGACTTGATGATTTCGGGATCGATTTCCTCGAAATCCGCCAGCGGAACACCGGCCGGGGCTTCGGGGGGCTCTATCCTGAAGACCTCGGTGGCCTGAATGCCACGTTCGGTGCTCTGGATGCTCACTTCTATGCGGGCCGCGTCGGCCACGGAACTCTGCCCGAAATTGCGCAGCACATTGGCATGCAGCAAGATATCGGGTCCTCCCTCGTCCGAGATGACGAAGCCGAACCCCTTTACGGGATCGAACCACTTCACCCGGCCAAGCACGCGCCGCGTTTCACTCTCGTCTTGTGTCAAATGCGTTTCCACTGGTCGTCTTGCGTATCCCCACCACCCTCTTGCGTTAGGGTGCCGTTAAAATGCAAGTCATTGAAACCTGTATTCTCTACCAATTTGCATTTCATGCATCATGAAATTTAAGGATTTAGCCTGGTCACTGTCCACTCATCCGAAACACTTGTACGCCGCCATACGAACCGGTCGTGCAACCGGAACGCGCCATCGGCCCAAAATTCAATTTCTACGGGAGTGATCCGAAATCCCCCCCAAAATTCAGGCCGCGGCGGGTTCGGCCCCTTGGTCGCCGTAATCTTGGCAACCTCCGCCATCAAAGATGCCCGCGACGCGAGAGGCCTGGACTGTTTGGATGCCCAAGCCCCAAGTCGGGACTTCAACGAACGCGACGCGTAATATGCGTCGGCCTGCGGGCCATCCTCCTTCGTGACAAGGCCACGAACTCTAATCTGACGCCGCAGTGTTTTCGAGTGTAACACAAAGGCTGCCTTACTGCTGCCCAAAATTTCCAATGCCTTGGAACTTTCGTAGTTTGTGTAGAAAACAAAGGCATTCGCCTCGATTTCCTTGAGAAGAACCATACGGACGTTGGGCATTCCATTGGCGTCGACGGTCGCAAGCGCGATGGCGTTGGGGTCGTTCGGTTCGACGGCCTCGGCTTCGGTCAGCCAGCTCTGCGCGATCGCGAAGGGATCGTCGCCTGCAAAAATTCCACCGCGATCGCTCATCCGCCGTCTCCTTTTCCCGCCCGGCTCGTCCCGGAACAGGTGTCCAAACTCTTGATGCCCCCGGGCCAATCGCCTAAAGGACACGAACAAAATCAATGCCGGGTAGAGGTGAGGTATGTCAAACACTCTGATGGCCGGGAAGCGCGGCCTGATCATGGGTCTCGCCAACGACAAGTCGATTGCCTGGGGCATCGCGAAGAAGTTGCACGAGGCCGGGGCGGAGCTTGCCTTCTCCTATCAGGGCGATGCGCTGAAGAAACGCGTCGATCCGTTGGCCGAACAGCTGGGCTCGGATATCGTGCTGCCCTGCGACGTCTCCGACGAGGCCTCGATCGATGCACTGTTCGACGGGCTGAAGGAACGGTGGGACAACCTCGATTTCGTCGTCCACGCCATCGGGTTTTCGGACAAGAACGAGCTGCGCGGCCGCTACGTCGATACCAGCCGGTCCAACTTCAACCTGACCATGGACATCTCGGTCTACAGCTTCACCGCGGTGATGCAGCGCGCCGAGAAGATGATGAACAACGGCGGTTCCGCGCTGACGCTCACCTACTACGGTGCCGAGCGCATCATGCCCCATTACAACGTGATGGGCGTGGCCAAGGCGGCGCTCGAGGCTTCCGTGCGCTATCTGGCCGAGGACCTCGGCAAGGACGGTATCCGGGTCAACGCCATCTCGGCCGGCCCGATCAAGACGCTGGCCGCCTCGGGCATCGGCGATTTCCGCTACATCATGAAGTGGAACGAGTACAACTCGCCGCTGCGCCGCAACGTGACCATTGACGATGTCGGTGGATCGGCGCTTTACCTGCTGTCCGAGCTCGGCGCAGGCGTGACCGGCGAGACGCATCACGTCGACGCGGGCTACCATGTCGTCGGCATGAAAGCCGTCGACGCGCCCGACATTTCCAAGGGCTGAGCCCTTCACCTTCAAGGGCCTTGCCCTTCCGACCGACAGACATCCGACAGGGAGAGCCCGATGCCCGAGATGACCGACCGCCTGCCCCACGAAAAGGGCTTCCACGTCAGCTGGGACCAGCTGCACCGCGACAGCCGTGCGCTGGCCTGGCGCCTGCAGAGCCACAAGCCCGAGGGCGGTGGCGAGTGGCGTGCCGTTGTCGCGATCACCCGCGGCGGCATGGCTCCTGCGATGATCGTGGCGCGCGAGCTCAACGTCCGGATCGTGGATACGATCTCGGTCAAGAGCTACAACCACCAGGAGCAGTCGGAACCCAAGGTCATCAAGTTCCCGGACATGGACGTCATGGGTGACGGCGAGGGTGTGCTGATCATCGACGATCTCGTCGACACCGGCCGCACCCTCGAAGTGGTCCGCAAGCACCTGCCCAAGGCGCATGTGGCCACGGTCTACGCCAAGCCGATGGGCCGCCCGCAGGTCGACAGCTTCATCACCGAGGTGAGCCAGGACACCTGGATCTTCTTCCCCTGGGACATGGCGCTGCAATATGTGAAGCCGTTCCACGGCACCAACGACTGATCGTCCTTCGGATCGATATGAAAGAGGGGCGCGGCTGTGAAAGCCGCGCCCCTTTTCGATTTCCAGAGTGACCTGTTCCGGATCAGGCTTCGACTGCGACGCCTGCCGCCAGAGTCTCCTTCCACGGCGTCGTCGGACGGCCGATGAGCCCCGAGAGCGTCTTGTCGTCGCTGAAGAGTCCGCCCTGAGCCGCGCCGTTGTCGCTGTCGGCCAGCATCTGCGCCACCGGCGTCGGCAGGCCAGCACCCTCGAGCGCCGCCGCATAGTCCGGCTCGCTCATGTTCACGTAGGGGATCTGCTTGCCCGCGATCTCCGACAGCGCCGCGGCAAACTCCGTCAGAGTGTAGCTCTGATCGCCTGCCAGCTCGTAGACCGTGCCGCGCGCCGGGGTCTCGCCGGTCAGAACAGCAACTGCCGCCGCCGCGTAATCGGCCCGCGCCGCCGAGGAGATGCGCCCCTCGCCCGCGGCGCCGATCAGCGCGCCGTGCTCCAGCGCCGCACCCGCGCCCATCACGTAGTTCTCGCTGTACCAGCCGTTGCGCAGCAGCGCGTAGTCGAGACCGGAGGCTTCAAGCGCCTGTTCGGTCGCCACGTGCTCACCCGGCAGCACGGTCAGCGGCGAGCTGTCCGCGTTGAGGATCGAGGTATAGGCGACGAAATTCACGCCCGCCTTCTCCGCCGCGGCGATCACGTTGCGATGCTGCACCGCGCGCTTGCCGACCTCGCTCGACGAGATGAGCAGCAGTTTCGCCACCCCTGCCAAGGCGGCTTCCAGCGCCGCCGGATCGTCATATGAGGCCATGCGCACGGTGAACCCCTGCGCCTCAAGCGCACTTGCAGCATCGGGGCGGCGCACCAGGGCACCGATGGTTGCGTCCGGCGCGGCGGCTTTCAGCTGCTCCAGCACAAGCGCGCCGAGCTGGCCGGTTGCGCCGGTAATCATATAGTCGAGTGTGTCGGACATGGTCTTTCCTTTCCGAGGCCCTGCACTGGCGCAGGGTTCCGATTCGAGATATGGTCTCATAAATAGACCACCTATCCGGACCTCGTAAGGAGGCACATTCACATGACAAGGTTACACGCAGGGAACCCCCTCTCGGACAGTCCAGACCCCGTGCGAGCCATGCTCGACAGCATGGCCGCCTGGACCGGTGCGCCGGAGAACGAGGCTCAATGCCCGGTGCGTGACGTGCTCGACCGCGTCGGCCAGAAGTGGACGCTGCTCATCCTCGTCGCGCTGGAGCCGGCACCAAAGCGATTTTCCCAGCTGCAGCGGCAGGTTGGCGACATTTCCAAACGCATGCTGACGCAGACCCTGCGGCAGCTGGAACGCGACGGGCTGGTGTCGCGGCAGGTTTTCCCGACCAAGCCGCCCTCGGTGGAATATGCGCTCACGGGTCTCGGCCGCTCAGCACTCGCCCCCATTGGCGCGCTGCTGGTCTGGGCCGACAGCAACCACGGCGCGATCCGGGCCTCCCGCGCAGCCTTTGACGCCGAGGAAGTTGCCTGAGACCTCTTCCCCCTCCCAAAGGCCGCTGATAGCGTCCGCGCAACACTCAGGGAGAGACGGAAATGACCAGCAAGAGCCGCACGCAAACCACCTTCGCCCCGCCGGTGATGGAGGCGCGGCGCTGGCTCGACGGGGTCGAATTCCCGGCAGATCGCCCACTGATCAACGTCAGCCAGGCCGCCCCCATCGACCCGCCGCCCGCGCCGCTGATCGCTGCCATGGGCGAGGCGCTGGCCGATCCCGCCACACACCTCTATGGCCCGGTGCTTGGCATGCCCGAGCTGCGCGAAGAACTGGCACGCCATTGGTCGGCACATTATGGCGCAAATGTGACGGCGAAAAACGTTGCGATTACATCCGGTTGCAACCAGGCTTTCGCAGCTTGCATTAGCGCACTCTGCGGCGAGGGTGACGAGGTCCTGCTGCCGACGCCCTGGTATTTCAATCACAAGATGTGGCTCGACATGTCAGGCGTGACCACAGTGCCGCTGCCGACCGATGCCGAATTGCTGCCGCAGGTCGCTACAGCCGCCTCGTTCATCACATCAAGAACCCGCGCCATCGTTCTGGTTTCTCCTAATAATCCTGGCGGCAAGGAATACCCCGCAGAGACCCTCAAGGCCTTCTTCGACCTGGCACGCGAGCATGGCATCAAGCTGATCGTCGATGAGACCTACAAGGATTTCGACAGCCGCAGCGGTGCCCCGCACGACCTACTGAATGCCCCCGAGGGCCGCGACACGCTGATTCAGCTCTACAGCTTCTCCAAGGCCTACCGCCTGACCGGCCACCGCGTTGGTGCCATCATCGCGGATGAGGCGCTGCTGCCAGAAGTGGAAAAATTCCTCGATACAGTAACCATTTGCGCGACGCAGCTCGGGCAGCGCGCGGCGCTTTGGGGGCTGCAGAACCTCGGCCAGTGGGTGGCCGGAGAACGCGACGAGATCCTCGACCGCCGCGCCGCCATCGCCGACAACATGCCCCGGCTCGAAGCCAAGGGTTGGAAACTGCTCGGCCTCGGCGCCTATTTCGCCTATCTCGAGCACCCCTTTGCGGAAAGCTCGGCACAACTCGCGCCGAAGCTGGTGAAGGAGGCGGGCGTACTGACCCTTCCGGGCACGATGTTCATGCCCGAAACCGATCCGCGCGGCGCCCGGCAGTTCCGTTTCGCCTTTGCCAATGTGAACCGCGCCGAGATCGGCGACCTCTTCGGACGGCTCGAGGCGCTGGACTGGCCCGTCGCGTGCACCGGGGACTGTGCCGAGGAGCCCGCGGCGCAGTCCGAGGGCGCAACAGCCCTTGCGAGCAAGGGCTTGGCCCAGTAAACCCCGACGCCAGAAACACATGATCAAGAGGCAGCGCATGGCACGCGGCAAGAGCAGCATCGGCAAGACTCTCGTATGGGGTCTTCTGATCCTCGTGGTGATGGGCTTCGGCGCCTTCGGCACGGTGAACTTCACCGGCGGGCTGCGGGGCATCGGCTCGGTCGGCGACACCGAAATCTCGGTGAACGACTATACCCGCGCCCTGCAGACCGAGATGCGCGCCTTCGAGGCGCAGACCGGCCAGCCGATGACGCTGGAACAGGCGCAGCAGTTCGGCATCGACCGACAGGTGCTGGCGCAGGTGGTGACCAATGCCGCGCTGGATGACGAAGCCGCCCGCATCGGCCTGTCGGTCGGCGACGACCAGGTGGCCGAGGCGCTGAGCCAGGTCTCCGCCTTCCAGGGGCCGGACGGCAAGTTCAACCGCGAGAGCTATTCCTACGCGCTGCGCAACGCCGGCCTCACCGAGGCCGAGTTCGAAGCCGGCCTGCGCAGCGAAAGCGCCCGCAACCTGCTGAACTCCGCGATCTATTCCGGCACCACCCTGCCCGACACCTATGTCGACACGCTGCTCGGCTGGGCCGGCGAAACCCGCGATTTCACCTGGGCCCGCATCGGCTCGGACGCGCTCGAAACCGGCCTGCCCGTGCCCTCCGACGAGGAGCTGCAGGCCTGGTATGACGACCACGTCGCGCAGTTCACCCTGCCCGAGACCAAGGTCATCACCTACGCCTGGATCACACCCGACATGATCGTCGACAGCGTCGAGCTGGACGAAGACACCCTGCGTGCCGCCTATGACGAGCGCAGCGCCGAGTTCAACCTGCCCGAGCGCCGCCTCGTCGAGCGTCTGGTGTTCGGCAACGAAGCCGAGGCGCAAGCCGCCAAGGACCGTATCGACGCGGGCGAGATCGACTTCGAAGGTCTGGTCCTGGAGCGCGGCCTGCAACTGGCCGACACCGATCTTGGCGACATGACCAAGGACGCGCTCGGCGAGGCTGGCGACGGCGTCTATGCGATCGACACCGGCGAGGTCGCAGGCCCGCTGCCCTCGACCTTCGGCCCGGCGCTCTATCGCGTCAACGCCATCCTGCACGCGCAGGAGACCCCCTTTGAAGAAGCCGTGCCGATGCTGCGCGACGAGCTGGCACTGGACCGGGCCCGCCGCGTGATCGAGGGCATGGCGCAGAGCCTCGACGACGAACTGGCCGGTGGCGCAACACTCGAAGAGCTTGCGGGCGACACCGAGATGGAGCTGGGTGAGATCGCTTACAATGCCGAGAGCGACGAGGCCATCGCCGGCTACGACGCCTTCCGCGAGGCCGCCGACGCGGTGACCGAAGACGATTACCCGTCGATCAGCGATCTTGGCGACGGCGGCGTCTTTGCCATGCGTCTCGACGAGATCCGCCCCCCGGCACCGCGCCCCTTCGAGGAAGTGCGCGATCAGGTTGCCGCGGGCTGGGACAAGGACAAGACCACCGAGCTGCTGCTGACGCAGGCCGAAGACCTGACGCAGCAGATCGCGGGCGGTGCAAGCTTTGCCGACCTCGGCCTCGAGCCGATGCAGGAGCAGACCCTGACCCGCGACGCGCAAATCGCCGACATGCCCGCGGGCCTGCTGGAGGCCGCCTTCGAGATGCAGCCGGGCGACACCCGCGCGCTACCCGGCGACGGTGCCGCGCTGGTCATGCAGCTCGATGCGGTGACCCCGGTCGACCGCGAGAGCGATGCGTCCAAGCAGCTCGAGGGCCTGCTGAAGGACCGCGCGGCAAGCAGCGTGGCGCAGGATCTCTTCCGCGCCTATGTCACCGACATTCAGGAGCGCGCCGGGGTCAATATCGACCAGCAGGCGGTGAATGCCGTTCACACCAACTTCCGGTAAGACCATGGCATCTCTCACACCTTCCTACGACGACTTCGCCCGCGCCTACGAGGCGGGCGAGAACCAGGTGGTCTACACGCGGCTCGCCGCCGACCTCGACACACCGGTGTCGCTGATGCTCAAGCTGACGGGGGCGGCCAAGGACGCCTTCATGCTGGAGTCGGTCACCGGCGGCGAGGTGCGCGGGCGCTACTCGATCATCGGCATGAAGCCCGACCTCGTGTGGAAATGCCACGGCAAGCAGGCGCGGCTGAACCGCCAGGCACGTTTCGATCCTGAGGCCTTCGAGGAAGAGACGCTCGACCCGCTCGCCTCGCTGCGCGCGCTGATCGCCGAGAGCAAGATCGAACTGCCCGAGGATCTGCCTCAGGCCGCTGCCGGTCTCTTCGGCTACCTCGGCTATGACATGATCCGGCTGGTCGAGCGCCTGCCGAACGTGAACCCCGATCCGCTCGGCCTGCCCGACGCGGTGATGCTGCGGCCCTCGGTGGTCGCGGTGCTCGACGGGGTGAAGGGCGAGGTGACGGTCGTGGCCCCCGCCTGGGTGCAGTCGGGCCAGTCCGCCCGCGCCGCCTATGCACAGGCCGCCGAGCGGGTGATGGATGCCGTCCGCGATCTCGAACGCGCACTGCCGCAGGCGGGCCGAGAGCTGGGCGAGGCGCGCGAGATCGGCGAGCCGGTGTCGAACTTCACCCGCGAGAGCTACAAGGCCGCGGTCGAAAAGGCCAAGGACTACATCCGGGCAGGCGACATCTTCCAGGTGGTGCCGGCGCAGCGCTGGACGCAGGATTTCCCGCTGCCGCCCTTCTCGCTCTACCGCAGCCTGCGGCGCACCAACCCGTCGCCCTTCATGTTTTATTTCAACTTCGGCGGCTTCCAGGTGATCGGCGCATCGCCCGAGATCCTCGTGCGGGTCTTCGGCCGCGAGGTCACCATCCGTCCGATCGCCGGCACCCGCCCGCGCGGCGCGACCCCCGAGGAAGATCGCGCACTCGAGGCCGACCTGCTGGCAGACAAGAAGGAACTGGCCGAGCACCTGATGCTGCTCGATCTGGGCCGCAACGACACCGGCAAGGTCTCGAAGATCGGCACCGTGCGCCCGACCGAGCAGTTCACCATCGAGCGCTACAGCCACGTGATGCACATCGTGTCGAACGTGGTCGGCGAGCTCGCCGAGGATCAGGACGCGCTGTCGGCCTTCTTTGCCGGGATGCCCGCGGGCACCGTCTCGGGCGCGCCCAAGGTGCGCGCGATGGAGATCATCGACGAGCTCGAGCCGGAGAAGCGCGGCGTCTACGCCGGTGGTGTCGGCTACTTCAGCGCCGGCGGCGACATGGACATGTGCATCGCCCTGCGCACCGCCATCGTGAAGGACGAAAAGCTCTATATCCAGGCGGGCGGCGGCGTGGTCTATGACAGCGACCCCGAGGCCGAGTACATGGAGACCGTCCACAAGTCGAACGCCATCCGTCGCGCGGCGGCGGACGCGGCGCGCTTCACCGGCTCGGGCAATGCCTGACACACCGGCGATCACGATCCGCCGGGCCACCCCGGCGGACGTGCCCGCGCTCTCGCGACTGCTGCAGGCATTGGTTGCCGCGCGCAAACGCACCGCACGTACGGATGAGGCCTTCGTGCTCTCGCACTATGTCGCGAACCCCGATGGGATCAGCTGTTTCGTCGCAGAGGAGAGCGGCGGCGCCCTGCTCGGCCTGCAATCGATGAAGCGCACCGCCGAGGGCAATTCCTACGGCACGCCCGCCGGCTGGGGATTCATCGGCACCCACGTTTCGCCGAACGCCGCCCGGCGCGGTGTCGGCTCCGGGCTGTTCCGAGCCACTCTCGAGGCGGCGCAGGCTGCCGGGGTGCCGGCCATCGAGGCCTATATCGGCGCGGGCAATTCCGAGGGCCAGGCCTATTACGAGGCCTTAGGCTTTCGCACGTGGCGCGCGCCCGAGGGCTCTGTCTGCAAGCGCTTCGATCTGCCCGCGTGACCCCCAGATGAACCTCCGGGGCGATTTACGCAGCTGAACCTGCTAATCTCCCGCCAGGGGGATTGCGCATGACCACGATCGACTTCTGGTACTCCATCGGCAGCACCTACAGCTACCTGACCGTGATGCGGCTACCGCAGGTGGCAGCGGCCGAAGGGCTCACCTTCAACTGGCGTCCCTTCAACGTGCGCCACGTGATGGTCTCGCAGAACAACATCCCCTTCAGGGACAAGCCGCAAAAGACCGCCTACATGTGGCGCGACATCGCGCGCCGGGCCGAGCGATACGGGCTGTCGCCGGTCCTGCCTGCGCCCTATCCGCTGGCGGGCCTTGTCACCGCCAACGAGGTTGCGGTTCTGGGCATGCAGGAAGGCTGGGGGATCGATTACACCCGCGCCACCTACCGTCGCTGGTTCGAACTCGGCGAACCTGCCGGTGAGGAGCCGAACCTGTCGGAAAGCCTGCGCGAGATCGGGCAGGATCCGAACCGGGTGATCGAGCGTGCGGGGTCCGAGGAAATCGTCCACGCGCTCGCCAGTTCGACCGCCGACGCAATGACGCTGGGCATCTTCGGCTCGCCGACCTTTGCGGTCGGGCACGAACTGTTCTGGGGCGATGATCGGCTCGACGACGCCATCGCCTGGGCGCGGCGTGGGCCCTAGACCCACGCCTGCCGTATCACTGCCTGCCGTATCACTCTCCCTCGAAGACGCCGCAAGCCAGTCGGCTGCCCGCGTCGCCCGAAGGCTGGCTTTCGTAATCGTCCGGGCCGGCGTGCACGATGAAGGCAGAGCCGTCGTCATCCATCATCAGCTCCTCGACCGAAAACGCCGGCAGGAACGCCTCGACGGTCACCGCGCCATCGGCGGGCACATGGGCATTCGGCAAGTCACCCGGGTGCGGCCCTCCGTCGACCATGACGCCGTGGTCGGAGGCCGCGGCGAGGTGCCCGCCCGCCGAGGTAAAGTCGCTCGCCGAGCAATCTCCGGTCTCGTGGATGTGGATGCCGTGCGCGCCTTCGGGCAGCCCCTGAAGCTCGACCGTGGCATGGGCCATGCCCGAGGGCGTGTCGGTGACGGTAACCGTGCCGATGTCGCTGCCGTCGGTGCCCGCGAGCTGGGCCGTCATCGTGGCGGCGCCGGCCTGCGTGGCGGCGAGTCCGAGCAGCGTGGCGGCGAGAGCGATGGTCTTCATGAATTCCTCCTGTGACGAGAGACATGCGGGACGGACACCTCTGCGCCCATGCCATGCCTTGCAGTCCCAACGCGGCGTCCGGGGCGAGGTTTCGCGTTCACGCAGAAAAGACCCACCTGCGGCGCAGCGCCGCGCAGATGCCCCCTTACATGAGACGCCTTAATGTCTAATTCTTTCTGGGAAACCTGAACAGCCTGAAGGCTTTCGCCGGCAAGGAGTCGCCTCATGCACTGGTCCTTTCCCATCGGCCGCCTCTTCGGATCGGAGCTGCGGGTTCATGCGACCTTCTTTCTGCTGCTGCTCTGGATCGGTGTCGCGGCCTGGTCGGCGGGCGGCATGGCGGCCGCGGTGCAGAACGTGCTCTTTGTCCTCGCGCTCTTTGCCTGCGTCGTGGCGCATGAGTTCGGCCACGCTCTGACCGCGCGGCGCTTCGGCATCAAGACGCCCGACATCACGCTGCTGCCGATCGGCGGTCTGGCCCGGCTCGAGCGGATGCCCGAGAAGCCCGAGCAGGAGATCGCCGTCGCCATCGCAGGCCCTCTGGTCAACGTGGCGATCTGGCTGGTGCTGGTGCTGCTTGGCGCGACCTCCGACATGGGCGCGCTGGCGCGGCTCGGCGCGGGTACCGGCGCGTTTCTCAGCCAGCTGGCATCGATCAACCTGGCACTGGCGCTGTTCAACATGATCCCGGCCTTCCCGATGGACGGCGGGCGGGTGCTGCGCGCGGTGCTGGCGCTGCGGACGGACCGCGTGCGCGCCACCCGCGCCGCGGCGGTGACCGGCCAGGTGCTGGCCTTCGGCCTCGCCTTCTGGGGGTTGAGCTCGGGGAACTTCATCCTGATCCTGATCGCGATCTTCGTTTTCTTCGCCGGCCAGGCCGAGAGCCAGGACGTCGCCAGCCGCGCCGTGGCGCATGATCTGCTGGCACGCGACGCGATGATCACCAGCTTCGAATCCCTGCGCCCCGAGGACCTGCTGTCCACCGCCGGGCAGACGCTGATCCGCACCACCCAGCACGAGTTCCCGGTGCTCGCCCCGGGCGGCCAGCTCGCGGGCTTTCTCACTCGCGATGCGCTGTTCCGGGGCATGGCCGAGGGCGCCGCGACCCGCCGTGTCGAGGAGGTGATGACCGAGGTGCCGCAGCTGCCTCTGGCAGCGCCACTGCAATCCGTGCTCGATGCGCTTGCCGAAGCCCCCGCCGTGGCGGTGATCGACGCGCAGAGCCGCGTGCTGGGCTACGTGACGCGCGAGAACGTCGGTGAGCTGATGGTGCTGCGCGGCCCCTCGATGGCCGGCTGACCTCTGCATGCCATGAGCGGCGGGTCGCTGCCGCAGCGCGAGGGATTGCGGCGCGCGGCGCAATGTGGAATTCCCGCCGCGGGGGAGACTTTTTCAAGAGGCATTGAATGACCGACGCGCTTTCCAAGCTGCTCGCAGAGCGGGACTGGCTGCTCGCCGATGGGGCCACGGGCACCACTTTGTTCAACATGGGTCTGACCGCGGGCGACGCCCCGGAATTCTGGAACGAGGCGCATCCGGATCGGATTCGCGCGCTCTACCGGGGCGCGGTGGACGCGGGCTCCGACATCTTTCTCACCAACTCTTTCGGTGCCAATGCCGCGCGGCTGAAGCTGCACGACGCCGCCCCCCGTGCCCGCGAGCTGTCGCGCCTGGCCGCCGAGCTGGGGCGCGAGGTGGCCGATGCCGCCGGACGCCCGGTGGTCGTCGCAGGCTCGGTCGGCCCGACCGGCGAAATCCTCGCCCCCATCGGCCCGCTCAGCCCCGCGCTTGCGGTGGAGATGTTCGAGGAGACGGCGACGGGCCTTAAGGAGGGCGGCGCCGACGTGCTCTGGCTCGAGACCATTTCGGCCCCCGAGGAATTCCGTGCCGCCGCCGAGGCCTTTGCCAACGTCGGCATGCCCTGGTGCGGCACGATGAGCTTCGACACCGCCGGGCGCACGATGATGGGCGTCACCTCGGCGGAGTTCGGCCGGCTGGTCGAGACGCTGCCCAACCCGCCGCGCGCCTTCGGGGCCAACTGCGGCACCGGGGCGTCCGACCTCTTGCGCACCGTCCTCGGCTTTGCCGCCAGCGGCACCGAGCGCCCGATCATCGCCAAGGGCAACGCCGGCATCCCGCGCTACGAGGCCGGGCACATCCACTACGATGGCACGCCCGAGCTGATGGCCGACTACGCGGTCATGGCACGCGATGCCGGGGCGCGGATCATCGGCGGCTGCTGCGGCACGACGCCCGAGCATCTGCGCGCCATGCGCGCCGCGCTGGAGACGCAACCGGTCGGCCCGCGCCCCACGCTCGACCGCATCGCCGGGGCGCTCGGCGGCTTCAGCTCCGAGAGCGATGGGCTGGGCGAGGACGGCCCGGCCCGGGTGCGCCGCGGCGGGCGGCGGCGGGGCTGAAGCGCTTCACCAGCCATTAACCAAGGAAGCGGCAGGCTTCGGCATGACCAACCTGCCGCTTCCGATTCGACCCGATGACTGGCTGCGCCATGTCTTTCTCAGCCGCGCCGCCGCGCAGGGCGGCGTGGTCCGGCGCAAAACCCGCGACATCGAACGCATCGTCGGACGCGACCGTTTTCTTGCGGAACTTGATCGGCGCGGGTTCCGAGCAGTTGAGAACGCGGGGCAGACCATCATTTTCTGCAATCGAGACCCTGTCCTGATTGTGCGCTGAGCAACTTCCTTCGAAGGAAGTTGCAAATCTCTTCGAAGAGATTTGCCCTTAAAAGAGCGACAGCTGGTCCCCCGCCTGCGGCGGCACGCGGAAGAGATCGCTGCGCAAGGGAGGCTGCTCCGCATCCAGTCCGAGCCGCCGCACCGCCTTGTCGAAGCGCTGCGCGATGAGCTGAGCATAGGTCCCCTCGCCCCGCATCCGCCGGTGCCACTGCGCCGAGTAGTCCTGCCCGCCGTGCATCTCGCGCAGCCGCGCCATGACCCGCGCGGCCCGGCCCGGGTAATGCTCCTCCAGCCAGGCGCGCCAGAGCGGAGCCACCTCCAGCGGCAGCCGCAGCATGATCCAGCTCGCCGAGACCGCGCCGGCCTCTGCCCCCGCCTGCAGAATGTGCTCAAGCTCGGGGTCGGTGAGCGCCGGCACCATCGGCGAGGCCATGACCCGCACGGGAATCCCCGCCGCGCTGAGCCTGCGGATCGTCGCCAGCCGCCGCGCCGGAGACGGCACCCGGGGCTCCATCCGCCGCGCCAGATCGGCGTCGAGCGTGGTGACCGATATGCCCACCCGCGCCAGCCCCTGCGCCGCCATCTCCGACAGGATGTCGGTGTCGCGCTCGATCAGCGTGCCCTTGGTGACGATCGCGACCGGGTGGCGGAAGTCGCGCAGCACCTCGAGACAGGCGCGCATGATGCCGCGATCGCGCTCGATCGGCTGGTAGGGGTCGGTATTCGTGCCGATCGCCAGCGGCGCGGGCGCGTAGCGTTTCGCGCGCAGCTCGCGCGCCAGCACCTTGGGCGCATCCGGGCGGGCAATCAGCTTGGTCTCGAAGTCCAGCCCCGGCGAGAGGCCGAGATAGGCATGGCTCGGGCGAGCGAAACAGTAGATGCAGCCGTGCTCGCAGCCCCGGTAGGGGTTGATGGTGCGGTCAAACGGCAGATCGGGCGAGCGGACATAGTTGATCAGGCTGCGCGGGCGCTCCTCGCTGACCTCGGTGCGCAGTGGTGGCAGCTCCTCGGGAATGTCCCAGCCATCATGCGCGTCCTCATAGCTGTGCTTCTCGAAACGCCCGCTGTCGCGGGAGGCCGCGCCGCGCCCCCTGCGGCGCTCTTTGTCGATGGAACGGGATGCGGCGCACATGGGTGAGATGTGGAACATATAGCGAACATTTGCAAGCCCTCGTTGCAGGGCGTCGTCTCCGGGCCCGGCCATGTCGCAATCGGCCATGTTCGGCGGGCGGTGCGGGCGCAGGCTGAAAAGGCCGCTAGGGAGGTGCCCATGGCCGAGAACGACCCAGAAGAAGAGATCATCCTCTCCGAGCTCGATGACACGGAGCTGGTCGAGCAGATGTTCGACGACCTCTACGACGGCATGAGAGAGGAGATCGAGGAAGGCGTGCGGATCCTGCTCGACCGCGGCTGGGCCCCCTACCGGGTGCTCACCGAGGCGCTGGTCGGTGGCATGAAGATCGTCGGCGAGGATTTTCGCGACGGCATCCTCTTCGTCCCCGAGGTGCTGCTTGCCGCCAACGCGATGAAGGGCGGCATGGCGATCCTCAAGCCGCTGCTGGCCGAGACCGGCGCGCCGACCATCGGCAAGATGGTGATCGGCACGGTCAAGGGCGACATCCACGACATCGGCAAGAACCTCGTGTCGATGATGATGGAGGGCGCAGGGTTCGAAGTGGTCGATCTCGGCATCAACAACGCGGTGGAGAGTTATCTCGAGGCGATGGAGCGCGAGAAGCCGGACATCCTCGGCATGTCGGCACTTCTGACAACCACCATGCCCTACATGAAGGTGGTGATCGACACGATGGTCGCCGAGGGGCTGCGCGATGATTATATCGTTCTGGTCGGCGGCGCGCCGCTGAACGAGGAGTTCGGCCGGGCGATCGGGGCGGATGCCTATTGCCGCGATGCGGCGGTCGCCGTCGAGACAGCCAAGGCGCTGATCGCGCGACGTCACAACAGCCTTGCCGCAGGGTGAGCCGAAACCGCACGTGCCCGGCCAGGTTGCGCGACCGGCGGGAATTCGCGGGCCATTCCAACAGCAAGGCGCCAAAAATGCGGAATTTTCTTTGCTTTCTGGGTGTCTGGTCCCTATCTTCAAAGGAAGGGAAAGGAGACCCCGATGCCGGTGACCACTCTTGTAACTCTCTTGATCGCGGTGCTCGCCTCCGCGGGCTTCACCATCTGGGCGCTCTTCGCCTGGGGGGCCAGCAAGGTTATCCCGCTGCTGCTTGGCATCGCCCTTCTGATCCGCTGGGGCATGGCCTCGGTGCCCGCGGATGACACGCACGCCTGACGGGTTCGCTACGTCCGGCCCCTCGCTTCCATCTGACATTGAGCTGACAACTGCCGGCCTGCCGCTGGCGTGGACGGTCGAGCCGAACGCCGCAGAGCGAGGCCGCATTCTGCTCATTGCTTGCGGCGCGCTGGCTCGTGAGGTGCTCGCGTTGCGCGCGCAACCCAGCCTCTCCCACCTCCACCTGACCTGCCTGCCCGCCAACCTTCACAACCACCCCGAGCGCATCCCCGCCGCCGTGCGCACCGCCGTCGAACAGCACCGCGGGACCTATGCACATATCAAGCTGCTCTACGCCGATTGCGGCACCGGCGGACAGCTTGCGACGCTCTGCGAGGAACTGGGGATCGAGATGCTCCCCGGCCCGCATTGCTACGCCTTCTTCGACGGCACGGAGCGGTTTGCCGCGCGGGCCGAGATGACCAGCTTCTACCTGACGGATTTCCTCGTGCGGCAGTTCGACGCCTTCGTCTGGCGGCCGCTTGGACTGGACCGCCACCCGGAGCTGCGGGATGCCTATTTCGGGAATTACCGAAACCTCGTGCATCTGGCGCAGATCGACGATCCGGACACGGCGCAGCTGGCAAAGCGCCATGCCGAACGGCTCGGCCTCGACTTCGAACGCCGGGTGACCGGCTACGGCGATCTGGGCACAGCGATGCAAGGCTGGGCGCGCAGCGACCGCTGAGCGCACCGCGGCACTGAGCGCTCAGCGGACTGCGGCAAAGGCGGTTGAACCGCGCTCGCCAGGCGGCGCGCGGTCTCTCTCCCCGCACGCCGGGACACAACCGAAACCCGCCGATCTCGGGACAGTGCGCGGCTCAGTCGCCGGCATCCTGACGCAGCAGCAGCGCCGAGACCGGCACAAGTGCGACGCTGTTCGCCCGATCCTGAAGCCCCCAGAGCAGCAGCGCCGACACCGTGTCGGCGCGCAGCCGGCCCAGCATGACCACGTTCTCTTCCTGACGCGCCTTGAAGGCCGCCTGATCGAGGAAACGCCGCATCACCCGCGGGTCCTGCCCCTTGCCGTCGAAGTCGCGGAACACCGTCAGGCTCGGCACCCCGGCCCGGCGCGCCAGCGCTTCCGCGGTGTTGAGCCCGTTGGGCATCATCACCAGCCCGTGCCCGGAGGCGGCGAGGAATTCCGCCGCCTGTTCGGACACCGCGCGGTTGTGCTGCAGTGCGAGATCCTCGCTTTCGAGCACCGCCACCGCCTCGGGAACGGTGCTCAGCGCGCCTTGCAGCGCGACCTCGGCATCCACCGGCGTGGCGTTCTCGGGCAGGTCGGCCAGCGCCAGAACCTCGAAGCCGCGCGCCCGGTAGCCGGCGGCTGCGGCGGCGGGATCGGGGTGGCTCGGCGATATGGCAAAGCTCACCGGGAAGGGGAAGGCCTCGACCGTATCTGGTCCCAGCGGGCCGGCGCCATCGTCGATCAGCAGGATGGACATCGCAGGCTCGCCCGGTGCGACGTCGGAGGCCGCCGCGTAGAGACGCAGAGGCGTCTCGCCGCGGGCCACCGGCGCGTCAGGGGCGTCGCCTGTGATCACCGGCAGGCGGCTGTCGGGCGTCGTGACGGCGGGCGGGGCTTCTGTCTCCGGCTCTTCCCCGGTCTCGGGACCACGGTCGATCAAGGAGGTCGCCGGCCTGCCGATCCCCGGCCCCTCGATCTGGGGCGTCTCGGCCGGGCGATCGGGCACCAGCGCCGTGACGCGCGGCGCGGCGGGCTCTTCTGTTGCCGGCGCGATATCCGCCGCCGCTTCGGGTTCTTCCGAAATGACGGGGTCTGCCGGCTCCTGCTGGGGCTCCTGCGCCATGGCCTCCGGCTCGGCTGCGAGGCCGCTGTCCTCGCTGGGCTGCGGCGGCTGCGCCGGGTCGGTCGAGAGGGCCGGCTTTTCCTCGGCAAGCGGGGCTTCGGGCGGCAGCGCCGGAAGACCGGGCTGAACTGGGGCATCGCCGCCAACGGCCACACGCGCGGACTCGGAAGCACCGGGGGCATCGGGAGCGTCAGGCGCGGGGATGGCCTCGGGGCGCTGCGTCGGGCGGGTGTCCGGCGCGCCGCCCTCGATGAGCGCGGGTGCAGAGAGCGCCGGGCCGGCACTGGCGGTATCGACGCCCTGCTCTTCACTGGGACGGCGGGCCGGCGGCGGAGCTGGTGTTTCGGGTTCTTCCGAAACAACTTCCGGCGCGGTCTCTGCCTCGTCCACGGCGACTTCAGGGAGTTCTTCCGGCGCGGGCTCAACAGTCTCCACCGCACCCGGGGCGCGCGTGCTCGGCGCATCTTCGGTCACTTCTGCGGGAGCGATGGGCTCGGGCGTCGCCTCCGGGGCTTCAGCCTGGGCCGTGTCCTCGGGCGTTTCGGGCTCGGGAGTTGCGCTGGCCGGGGCCGCGCGCTCGGCCAGGCTGTCCACCGCCTCTGCGACGGGGTCGGTGGCGATGGGCAGCTGCGGCGGCGCGGGCCGGTTGGCGGGCGGCCCCATGGCCACCGAAAGCGCCCCGGCCCCGACCGCCGAGACCACCACTCCCCAGATCGCGCCTGCCAAGAATCCGCGTGCCATGTCCCTGCCCGTCCTCTGTTGTCCCCCGGGCCCCGTTGCCGGACCCTTTGTCGCCGTGCTACCGCGCATGTGCCGGTCCCGATCAGAGTTCGGGACATGGCCTTGACGCTGCACCACCTGCGGGCGCATGTATACCCCCACCGCGGGTCCGCCCGCCAGCCTGAAGAGTCTACCATGCTGCTTCTCATCGACAATTACGACAGTTTCACCTGGAACCTCGTGCATTACGTGGGCGAGCTGGGCGTGGAGGCGAAGGTCGTACGCAACGACCAGATCGACGTGCAGGCGGCGATGGCGATGAAGCCCGCCGGCATCCTGCTCTCGCCCGGCCCCTGCACGCCCACCGAAGCGGGCATCTGCCTGGCGCTCACCGAGGCCGCAGCCGAGACCCGCACGCCGCTCTTCGGCGTCTGCCTTGGCCACCAGACCATCGGCCAGGCCTTCGGCGGCACGGTCAAGCGTCACGACGAGATCGTGCACGGCAAGGTCGGGATGATGCACCACGACGACACCGGCGTCTTTGCCGGGCTGCCCTCGCCCTTCGAGGCGACGCGCTATCACAGCCTCGTCGTCGCGCGCGACGACCTGCCCGAGGAGCTGATCGCCAACGCCTGGCTCGAGGACGGCACGATCATGGGGCTGCGCCACCGCGAACTGCCGATCCACGGCGTGCAGTTCCACCCCGAGAGCATCGCCTCGCAGCACGGCCATGCCCTCATCGAGAATTTCCTGAAGACCATGAAAGTCCCTGCATGAGCGATCGACTGAAGCCGCTGATCGGCGCCGCCTGTACCCGTCCGCTGAGCCGGGAGGAGGCCGAGACCGCCTTCGAGATCCTCTTCGAGGGCGAGGCCACCCCGGCGCAGATCGGCGGGCTGCTGATGAGCCTGCGCACCCGCGGCGAGACCGTCGAGGAATATGCAGCCGCCGCTGCTGTCATGCGCGCCAAGTGCAACAAGGTCATCGCCCCTGCGGGCGCTATCGACATCGTCGGCACCGGCGGCGACGGCAAGGGCACGCTGAACATCTCGACCGCCACCGCCTTTGTCGTCGCGGGCGCGGGCGTCACCGTGGCCAAGCACGGCAACCGCAACCTGTCGTCGAAGTCCGGCTCGGCCGATGCGCTCGGCCAGATGGGCATCAACGTGATGCTGCCCGCCTCGGCGATCGCCCCCATCCTGAACGAGGTCGGCATCTGCTTCATGATGGCGACCATGCACCACCCGGCGATGAAACACGTCGGCCCGCCGCGCATGGAGCTCGGCACCCGCACGATCTTCAACATCCTCGGGCCGATGACCAACCCGGCAGGCGTCAAGCGCCAGCTGACCGGGGCGTTCTCGCGCGATCTCATCCGGCCGATGGCCGAGACGCTGGGCCAGCTCGGATCCGAACGCGCCTGGCTGGTGCACGGCTCGGACGGCACCGACGAGTTGGCGATCTGCGGCGTCAGCTGGGTCGCGGCGCTGGAGGAAGATGGCAGCATCCGCGAAGTCGAGCTGCACCCCGAGGATGCAGGTCTTCCCGAACATCCGTTCGAAGAGATCATCGGCGGCGATCCCGCCGAGAATGCCGCCGCCATGCGCGCACTGCTGGACGGGGCGCAGAATGCCTACCGCGACGCGGTGCTGCTGAACTCCGCCGCCGCTCTGGTGGTTTCGGGCACGGCCACCGACCTTCAGGAAGGTGTCGCCATGGCCCGCGAGAGCATCGACAGCGGCGCGGCCAAGGCCAAGGTCGAGGCGCTCGCCAAGGCCAGCCAAGCCGCCGCATGAGCCTGCCCGAACGCTGGGGCCACCTGCCCTTTTTCACCGAGGATTTCCCCCGCATCGCCACCGCGCTTGCGGAGGAAACCCGGCAAATCCTGCCGCCCGAGCCGCAGCGTTTCGCCGCGCTCGATGCCTGTGCGCCGGGCGACGTGCGCGTGGTCATCCTCGGGCAGGATCCCTACCCGACTCCGGGCCACGCCCATGGACTCTCCTTTTCGGTGGAACCCGAAGTACGGCCCCTGCCGCGCTCGCTGACCAATATCTACAAGGAATTGCAGGAAGAGTTCGGGGCCGTGCCGCCGAACGGCGACCTGCGCTTCTGGGCCCGTCAGGGCGTGCTGCTGCTCAACACCGCGCTTTCGGTCCCTGCCGGCAACGCGGGCGCCCACGCGAAGCTTGGCTGGTCGAAGCTCACCGCGCAGGTGCTGGAGGCGCTCTCGGATCAGCCGCGCGCCTTCATCCTCTGGGGCGGCCACGCGCAGAAATTCGCGCCGCACATCCATGGGGACGATCACCTGATCCTCACCTCGGCCCACCCCTCGCCGCTCTCGGCGCGGCGCGGCTTTTTCGGATCGCGCCCCTTTTCCCGCGTCAACGACTGGCTTAAAGCCAGAGGGGAGACGCCGATCAACTGGACCACGCCCGGCGCGGCCTGACGGACCGGCGCGAGAACGATACGGAGCCCGCCATGACCCAGACGATCCTCGACAAGATCAAGGCCTACAAGCTCGAAGAGGTCGCCGCCGACAAGGCCGCGAAACCGATGAGCGAGGTCGAGGCCGAGGCGCGCGCCGCAAGCCCGGTGCGCCCCTTCGCGCAGGCGCTCTTCGAGGCCGCGAAGACCGGCTATGGCCTCATCTCCGAAGTGAAGAAGGCCTCGCCCTCCAAGGGTCTGATCCGCGAAGACTTCCATCCCGCGACGCTGGCCCAGGCCTACGAGCGCGGCGGCGCGACCTGCCTGTCGGTGCTGACCGACACCCCCTCCTTCCAGGGCGCCAAGTCCTTCCTGACCGAGGCCCGCTCGGCCACGAACATGCCCGCGCTGCGCAAGGATTTCATGTACGACCCCTATCAGGTCGCCGAGGCCCGCGCGCTGGGGGCCGACTGCATCCTGATCATCATGGCGTCGGTCTCCGACACGCTGGCCGCCGAGCTCGAAGACGCCGCCTTCGGCTGGGGCATGGACGCGCTGATCGAAGTGCATGACGGAGAGGAGCTCGAGCGTGCGCTCAAGCTCAAATCGCCGCTGATCGGGGTGAACAACCGGAACCTCAAGACCTTCGAGACCTCGCTCGACACCACCCGCGTGCTGTCGAATAACGTACCCGATGGACGTTTCCTGATCTCCGAGTCCGGGCTCAACACCCCGGCCGATCTGGCCGACATGGCGCAATACGGCGCCCGCGCCTTCCTCATCGGCGAAAGCCTGATGCGGCAGGAGGACGTCGAAGCGGCCACACGCACGCTGCTCGCAGACCCGGTGCCCGCATGAGCGGCCTGACGCATTTCGATGCCAAGGGCGACGCGCATATGGTCGACGTTTCGGACAAACCCGTAACGTCCCGCATCGCGACCGCCGCCGCGTGGATCCGCATGGAGCAAGCCACCTTTGACCTGGTCACCGAGGGCAAGGCCAAGAAGGGCGACGTCATCGGCGTGGCACGCCTCGCTGGCATCATGGGCGCAAAGAAGACGCCCGAACTGATCCCGCTCTGTCACCCGCTGCCGGTCACCAAGGTCACGGTCGAGATCACTCCTGATGCCTCTCTCCCCGGCCTGCAGATCGAAGCCACGGTCAAGACCACTGGCCAGACCGGCGTCGAGATGGAGGCGCTGACCGCCGCCTCGACCGCCGCGCTGACCGTCTACGACATGGTCAAGGCGGTGGATCGCGGCATGGAGATCGGCGGGCTGCGCGTGCTGCTGAAGGATGGCGGCAAGTCGGGGCGCTACGAAGCCAAATGATCCCCGTCTCCGAAGCGCTGGACCACCTCTTTGCTCTCGCCCGTCCGCTGGAGGTCGAGGATGTCCCGCTGCGCGAGGCCGGCGGCCGCGTTCTGGCCCGACCGCTCGCGGCGCTCCGCGACCAGCCGCCCTTTGCCGCCTCGGCGATGGACGGCTACGGCGTGACCGAAGCGGCACCGGGTCTGGCGTTCAGGGTGATCGGCGAGGCCGCCGCCGGGCGCGCGTTCCCCGGCAGGGTCGGCCCCGGTGAGGCCGTGCGCATCTTCACCGGTGCCCCGGTGCCGGAAGGCGTGAAAACCGTTGTCATCCAGGAGGATGTCGACCGCGACGGAGACCGGATCACGATCACCGACCGCCTCGGCGACGGCGACAATATCCGCCCCTACGGCAACGACTTCCGTGCCGGTATGACCGTGGAGGCACCGCGTCTCCTCGGCCCGCAGGACATCGCCCTGCTGGCCGCGATGAATATCGACCGCGTGCCGGTCACCCGGCGGCCCAGGGTGGCGCTGATCTCGACCGGCGACGAGCTGGTCATGCCCGGAGAGACCCCCGGTCCGGATCAGATCATCGCTTCGAACACCTTTGGCCTCTACGTGCTCCTGCAACAGCTTGGTGCGGAGCCACGCCTGCTGCCCATCGCCCGCGACAACGAAGCCTCGCTGCGCACGATCTTCGGCATGGTCGGCGACGCCGATCTGGTGGTGACCATCGGCGGTGCCTCTGTCGGCGATCATGACCTCGTGGCGCGCGTGGCCGAGGGCATGGGGCTCGAGCGTGCTTTCCACAAGGTCGCCATGCGCCCCGGCAAGCCACTGATGTCCGGTCGGCTGGCCGAAGCCATGATGGTCGGCCTGCCGGGAAACCCGGTCTCGGCGATGGTTTGCGGACATGTCTTCCTCGCCCCGGTCATTCGCACGATGCTCGGCCTTGCTGCCGCACCGGCCGCTCGCGAAACGCTTCGCCTCGCGGCTGCGATCGGCGCAAACGGTCCCCGCGAGCACTATATGCGCGCACGGATCACCTCCGAAGGGGTCGCGGTCTTCGACCGTCAGGACAGCGCCCTGCTGAGCGTCCTAGGCGCTGCCGATGTTCTAGCCGTGCGCCCCCCGAACGATCCTGCGCGGCAAGCCGGCGCAGAGATTGACGTGATCCGCCTTTGAGGCCGTTTCGGGTTCATCCGAAATGCAAGGTTTCACGGTCGAACCACTTGGACAGCCACAAGAATTAAGGTTGCTTTAATCTTGCGTTAATGATTGCAGGGATTGACACAAAACGGGAACATGGCTAGAACAAAGTCGAACATCTCATGAAGTCACAACCCGGACCCGCCATATGCTGACCAAGAAACAGCTCGACCTGCTGGATTTCATCAACAAGCGCATGGCGCGCGATGGCGTCCCGCCCAGCTTCGACGAGATGAAGGATGCGCTCGACCTCCGGTCGAAATCCGGCATCCACCGGCTGATCACCGCGCTCGAGGAGCGTGGCTTCATCCGCCGCCTTGCCCATCGGGCCCGCGCGATCGAGATCGTCAAGCTGCCCGACAGTCTTGCCGGGCGTCCCACTGGCTTTGTCCCACAGGTGATCCAGGGTGATCGCGGTGCGGCCTCCAGGCCTTCGGCCAACGATGCGCTCGAAACCGTCGGCGCGATGGAATTGCCCCTGATGGGCCGTATCGCCGCCGGTGTGCCGATCGAATCGATCTCCGACATTCCGCCGAATGTCGCCGTGCCCTCGGCCATGCTCTCCAACAGCGGCCGGCATTACGCGCTCGAGGTCAAGGGCGACTCGATGATCGAGGCCGGGATCAATGATGGCGACGTGGTGATCATCCGCGAAACCAGCTCGGCCGAGAACGGGCAGATCGTCGTCGCCCAGGTGGAAGGTTACGAATCCACGCTGAAGCGCTTCCGCCGCAAGGGCAGCAGCATCGTGCTCGAGGCCGCCAACCCGGCCTATGAGCCGCGCGTTCTGCCCTCCGGCTCGGTTTCCGTGCAGGGTCGGCTGGTCGGGTTGATCCGGTCCTACTGATCCGGAGTCGTCGGTCGCTCTGACCGATCCGGGTCTGAACCGCCCCGCTCCCAGAGGCGGGGCGGTTCGGTCTTTGACGTCTTCATTCGGACCCCGGCGGCATCCTGGAAAATTGCGACGGCCCCCGTTTCCTTCAGACGCAGCGGGTCGAGGAACATGCAGTCCCCGAAGACCGGGAGAGGCGCGTTGCTCACGACGATCTGCGCCCCGGCGCAGCCTTTGATCTCCGACGCGGCGCGGCTGCCGGATGCATGCACCACCTCGAGCTTTCCGAGCGTGATCCGGCGAAGCCGCCCCTCACCCCCGGGCCAGAGCGCCGCGGCTACCTCCTGCCCACCGCCCTGGCCATCGTTCTCGAGCCAGACCTTCGCCGTGAACCCATCGCCGACGGGGCGCGACAAGGCACGCCCCTGCGCCGTCATCACCCCGACAAGCGCACCGCTTTCCGCGACCAGCATCGCCGGCCGCTCGGTTCCGATCCAGAGCACCCCCGCCAGCAGCAGCGGCACCAGCCCGCTCCAGCGGCCCGCGCCTTGCCAGAGCATCAGGATCAGGCTGCCCGCCGCGAACAGCGGCAACACCCAGGGCCCCGGGGCAACGACCAGCCCCACCGTTCCCTCGAGTTCAGCGACGGCCCGAGCCACGCCGAGGATCCAATCAAGACCCAGTGCCATCACCCCTAGCGACCAGCGGTCCAGTCCCAGCGGCAGAAGCAGCGCCGAGAGCACCGCCATCGGCATGGCCAAGAGCCCCATGGCCGGCACTGCAAGCAGGTTCGCCAGGAGTCCGTAGCGCGAGACGAGATTGAAATGCGCCATTGAGACGGGCGCGGTTGCCAGCGAGGCCACCGCCGACGACAGCACCATCGCCAAGAGCGGCCGCGCCCATCGCGGCAGCGACATCGCGCCGCGCAGGGCGCCGAAGACGCAGACCAGCGCGGTGGTGGCCGCAAAGGACATCTGGAAGCCGGGCCCGAGCATCGCCTCGGGTCGCAGGCAGAGCAGCAGCAGCGCCGCCAGCGCCACCGAGCGCAGCGACAGCGCCCGCAGGTCGGCCAGCACCGCGCCCAACATGACCGCCACCATGATGAAGGCGCGCTGCGTCGCGATATTGCCGCCCGACAGCGCCAGGTAGCCCGAGGCGGCGGCGAGGGCCGTCAGGGCCGCGATCTTCTTGCCCGGCCAGAGGTGCCGGCTGCGCCGCGGCAACAGGAGCAGCACCCGCACCGCACCGAAGACGAAGCCGGTCAGCAGCCCCATGTGCAGGCCGGATATCGCCAGCAGATGCGCAAGGTTGGTCTGCCGCAGCGCCTCGAGTGTGCCCTGCCCCATGGCGCTGCGATCGCCGGTCATCAGCGCAGCGGCAAAGGCCCCGGTCTCGCCGGGCAGCCGCGCCTGAACATGCCGCGACAGCGCCATGCGCGCCCGGTCGATGCGGCGCGAGCCGCCCGCCGGCTCGAGCAGCACGACCGGCGTGCGGCTGTAACCCACGGCGCCGATCCGTTCGAACCAGGCGTGCCGCCGGAAATCGAAACCGCCGGGTTCCACGGGCCCGCCCGGAGGGACGAGGTGCCCGGTCAGCGCCACCCTCTGCCCCGGCGCGAGGCGGAGCGCGCGCGCCTGCAGCGCCGGGTCGCCGTGCAGCGAGACGCGGACCCGCGCAGGAACGCGTTTCGGCGCGACCCGCGACAGCACCACCCGGTCCAGCGTCAGCCGCGGCACGTCGGACGCCGACCGGTCGATGCCGATCACCCGCCCCTCGATCGGGCCATAGTAGCGAAAGCCCAACTGCGGCGCGGCCACCGCATGGGCACGCGCGCCGGCAAGCGCCAGTCCCAGCAGCACAAGCCCGCCCGCCAGCGCCAGCGGCGCCGCCGTCTCGGGCAACCGCCCTGCGGCGAGCAGCAAGCCGGCGCCACCGCCGCCGCAAAGTAGCAGCCACCGAACCGGCGGCTCCAGCGGCAGGGAGAAATAGACCCCGATGCCGAACCCGAGGAATACCGGTGCCCATGGGAAGAGATGCCCCCGTTGCGCGTGCAGGGCCGCCCCGGCCCACCGAACCGCACCGCCCAGCCACAAGCACGGCCGCACGCTCGGCCACACGCTCGGACACAGACTGAGTAGCAAGTCCAGCCTTGAGATCAGCAGCAAGGTCAGCAGCCGGCCCATGCTTGCCCCCGTCCGCCGCGCTGTTTAAGGAACCTGCAAAACCCTAGGCCCACCACGGTTACCGCGAGGTTAATTCCCCATGACGAGCCCTTCCACGAGCCCCGCCACCAGCGCCCAGGCGGTCGTGACCCGCTTCGCACCTTCTCCCACCGGCTACCTGCACATCGGCGGAGCCCGCACCGCCCTGTTCAACTGGCTCTATGCCCGCGGCCGCGGCGGCAAGTTCCTGCTGCGCATCGAGGATACCGATCGCGCCCGGTCGACCCCCGAGGCGACCGAGGCGCTGCTCAAGGGGCTCGACTGGCTCGGGCTCGACCACGATGGCGAGGTGATCAGCCAGTTCGAGCGCGCGCCGCGCCACGCCGAGGTGGCGCACGAGCTGCTTTCCAAGGGCGCAGCCTACAAGTGCTTCTCGTCGCAGGAAGAGATCGAGGCCTTCCGCGAAGCGGCCCGCGAGGCCGGCACCTCGACGCTGTTCCGCAGCCCCTGGCGCGACGCCGATCCGGCAACCCATCCCGATGCCCCCTACGTCATCCGCCTGCGCACCCCCGAGGACGGCGAGACGGTGATCGAGGACGAGGTGCAGGGCACTGTGCGCATCCGCAACGATCAGCTCGACGACATGATCCTTCTGCGCTCGGATGGCACGCCGGTCTACATGCTGGCGGTGGTGGTCGACGATCACGACATGGGCGTCACCCATGTCATCCGCGGCGACGATCACCTCAACAACGCGGCGCGGCAGATGGGCATCTACACTGCCATGGGCTGGCCCCTGCCGGTCTATGCCCACATTCCGCTAATCCACGGGCCGGACGGCAAGAAGCTCAGCAAGCGACACGGCGCGCTCGGCGTCGACGAGTACCAGAAGCTCGGCTACCCCGCGGCAGGCATGCGCAACTACCTCGCGCGGCTCGGCTGGAGCCACGGCGATGACGAATTCTTCACCGATGCACAGGCAAAAGAATGGTTCGACCTCTCGGGAATCGGGAAGTCTCCGGCGCGGCTCGATTTCAAGAAACTGGAGAACATCTGCGGCCAGCACATCGCGGTCGGGGACGATGCCGCACTGCTGCATGAAATCGAGGCATATCTCGCCGCAGCCGGTCTCCCGGCCTTCACCGAGGCACAAAAATCCGGGATGACGCAGGGTATGTACTGCCTGAAGGACCGCGCCAAGACTTTCCCGGAACTTCTTGAAAAGGCTCACTTCATCCTGACGGAAACCCCCATTGTTCCCGACGAGAAGGCCGCCAAGAACCTCGATGCAGTATCCCGTGGTATACTGGCCTCGTTGACGCCGCAGTTGCAAAGTGCTAGCTGGTCGCGAGAAGAGCTCGAGGGGGTAACGGCGCAATTCGCCGAAGAGCAGAACACCAAATTCGGAAAGCTGGCCGGGCCGCTTCGTGCGGCTCTCGCAGGCCGGTCCGTGACCCCTAGCGTGTTCGACATGATGCTGGTGCTCGGCAAGGAGGAAAGCCTCCTCCGGCTTGAGCAGGCAGCGGCTTCCGAGGCGCCGTGACGGGACCCATGTGATGGGTGTTCCCGAGCCCGCCCCGGGCCATGTGTGATAATACCGACCGGGCGCGCCCGACGCGCCTGGCCTTTTCCAGATGAAGGGACAAGCAAGCATGGCTGACACAGCGAAAAGCGCGAAACTGACCATCGGCGAGCAAAGCTACGACCTGCCGATCTATTCGCCGACCGCGGGCCCCGATGTGCTCGACATCCGCAAACTCTACGGCCAGGCCGGGGTTTTCACCTACGATCCGGGCTTCACCTCGACCGCGAGCTGTGACAGCACGATCACCTTCATCGACGGCGACGAAGGCATTCTTCTGCACCGCGGCTACCCGATCGACCAGCTGGCGGGCAAATCGCACTACCTCGAAGTGTGCTACCTGCTGATGTACGGCGAGCTGCCGACCGCGGCAGAGCTCGAGGATTTCGAGAACACCATCACCCGCCACACGATGATCCATGAGCAGATGCACAACTTCTTCCGCGGCTTCCGCCGCGATGCGCATCCCATGGCAACCATGGTGGGTGTGGTCGGCGCCATGTCGGCCTTCTACCATGACAGCACCGACATCTCGGACCCGCGCCAGCGCGAGATCGCCTCGCACCGCCTGATCGCCAAGATGCCGACGATCGCGGCCATGGCCTACAAGTACTCGATCGGCCAGCCCTTCGTGTACCCGCGCAACGATCTCGATTACGCGGCGAACTTCCTGCACATGTGCTTCTCGGTTCCTGCCGAGAAATACGAGGTGAACCCGATCCTGGCCCGCGCCATGGACCGCATCTTCACCCTGCACGCCGACCACGAGCAGAACGCTTCGACCTCGACCGTGCGTCTCGCCTCCTCGTCGGGCGCGAACCCGTTTGCCTGCATCGCGGCCGGCATCGCCTGCCTCTGGGGTCCGGCCCACGGCGGCGCCAACCAGGCCTGCCTCGAGATGCTGAAAGAGATCGGCTCGGTCGACAAGATCCCCGAATACATCGCCCGCGCCAAGGACAAGAACGACCCGTTCCGCCTGATGGGCTTCGGTCACCGCGTCTACAAGAACCGCGACCCGCGCGCGACGGTGATGAAGCAATCCGCCGACGAGGTGCTCGACCTGCTCGGCGTCGAGAACAACCCGATCCTGCAAGTGGCGAAAGAGCTCGAGAAGCAGGCGCTGGAAGATCAGTACTTCATCGACAAGAAGCTGTTCCCGAACGTCGACCTCTACTCGGGCATCATCCTCGAGGCGATGGGCTTCCCGACCTCGATGTTCACCCCGATCTTCGCGCTGTCGCGCACCGTGGGCTGGGTCTCGCAGTGGAAAGAGCAGCTCGCCGATCCGCAGCACAAGATCGGCCGCCCGCGTCAGCTGTACCTCGGCTCGACCCTGCGTGATTACACCGACATCGAAAGCCGCTGAGCCGGTTTTTGGACAAGGAAAGGCCCCGCTTCTGCGGGGCTTTTTTGTTTATATACAGACTATTGGCAGAGAAACCTGTCACCGCGCCGCGACGTAGCGGGCGCGCGGTCGGATCAGGTCGCCGCTGCGCGCCTGTTCGACCGCATGGGCGCTCCAGCCCGCCAGCCGCCCCGCGGCGAAGATGGTGAAAGGCGCCTCTTCGGGAAGGTCCCGCGCCATGGCGAGCGCTGCGAGGCCGGTGTCGACGTTGGGCGGCAAAGCCAGCCGCTCGGACAGCTGCCGCTGCGCGCGCAGGGCCGGCTCTTCCGGCGCGAGCCGCTCGAGCAGCAGCCGCGCCCTTGGATCGCCCTCGGGATAGAGCGGATGTCCATAGCCGAAGCCATAGGCCAGCCCCCCGGCCTGCGCCGCGAGGAACTCTTCCATCCGCCCATCAAGAACCGCCCGAAGCGCCTCCCGCGCAAGCGTCGAGGCCCCGCCGTGCCGCGCGCCGCTCAGGGTCGCCATGCCGCAGAGCAGTGCCGCGGGCAGGCTCGTCCCGGTAGAGGCGGCGATCCGAACCGCGAAGGTCGAGGGGTTCAGCTCGTGATCGCTTAGCAGCACCAGTGCACGACGCAGATCGTCCGCGCCCTGTGCCTCCTGCCCCCAGGCCTGCGCCAGCCGCGCGTGGATCGCTCCGCCTCCCTCGCGCCCGAGCAGCGCGCCGGTCACGCCCGACATCAGGCGACCGATCTCGTCGGAAATTTCCAGCCCGGTCAGGCTCTGGATGGCGCGCGCTGCCTCGGTCTCGGCGGCCAGATAGGCAACGGCACGCGCGACCGGCGTTGCCCCGTTTCCTGCCGCGCCAGCCTCCGGGCACGTCACGCAGTCCTGGCCGCAGAGATGCGCCGCCATCTCTTCGAGCGTCATCCCCTCGGCGCAGTCCTCCACCGACCGTCCCCGCAACCAGAGCATCCCCTCGCGCACCTCGGAGATCCCGGTCGTAAGCACCGGATCGCCCCAGCGGATCGCCTGCTCCGCCACCTCGGCGCGCGCGCGCGGACGGCGGTTTTGGCGCAGCAGCGCCTCGACGTCGGCGCGCGCGTAAAGGCTGCGACGGGCATCCCCCGCGTCGGCCTCAGCCCGGAGCTGGCCTCGGCTGACATAGGCGTAAAGCGTCTGGGGCTTCACTCCGAGTAGGCCGCAGGCGGTGCCCGCATCGATCCAGTCATCGCTTTTCATATTGATTATATTGATCAAGATTTACAGTCGGTCAATCGCGGCGAAACATGCGGACCAACCAGAATGGAGGCCGCAATGACCGGATTTTTCGACCAGCAGATCGCTCAGGCGCTTGGAGCCGGGTCCTCTCCCGGCGTTCACGCCGCCGAACAAGGGTGCGCCGAACTCCCTTCCTGCTTCCGGGTCTCGGAGCTCGCTGCCGCCGCCACCACGGCCGCCGCCCGCGAGATGGCGGCGCTGCTCGGCGCAAACCGCGTCGATGTCGACCGCCGGCTCGCCTCCATGTGGTTTGACATGACCCTGCGCCCAAAGGGCTGGGAGCTGCCCTCGGCCTGGGACCCAATCGCCGGGGACTACGCCGCCGCGGACGGCTGGATCCGGCTGCATACCAATGCGCCCCATCACCGCGATGCGGCGCTGTCTGTGCTCGGCAGTCCTCCTGACAGGAGCACGGTCTCCGAAGCTGTCGCCAGCTGGGGCAAGGACGATCTCGAGACGGCGGTCGTGGCGGCTGGCGGAGCAGCGGCAGCAATGCACGCGCTGGCGGACTGGGCCGCGCACCGCCAGGGCAAGGCCGTCGCCGCCGAGCCGCTGATCGCGTTCCGCGAAACCGGGGCCGGCGCCTCCCCTGTCGCGATGCCGGGCCTGCGGGTGCTCGACCTGACCCGGGTGCTCGCAGGGCCGGTGGCGACACGCTTCCTTGCCGGTTTCGGTGCCGAGGTGCTGCGCATCGACCCGCCGTGGTGGGACGAACCAGGGGTGGTTCCGGAGGTCAGCCTCGGCAAGCGCCGGACCGGGCTGAACCTCAAGCAGGCCGCCGATCGGGCTACGTTCAAGGAGCTGCTCAAGGGCGCCGACGTGCTGGTGCATGGCTACCGCCCCGGCGCGCTGGAGGCCCTGGGCTATGGGGCCGAGGCGCGCGGGCGGATCGCGCCCGGACTGATCGACGTGAGCCTGAATGCCTATGGGTGGACCGGACCCTGGTCCGGGCGACGCGGCTTCGACAGCCTTGTGCAGATGAGTTGCGGCATCGCCGACGAAGGCATGCGGCGGACCGGTGCCACGCGCCCGGTGCCGCTGCCGGTTCAGGCGCTGGACCATGCCACGGGCTGCCTGATGGCCGCCGCCGTGCTGCGGGCCCTGCGCCAGCGCAACGCCGAGGGGCGCGTGCTCTCGGCCCAGCTGTCACTGGCCCGCACCGCGGCGTTGCTCATCGCGGCGGGCCCGCGGGAGATGACGGGCGCGCCTATCGAGGAAACACCGGGCGACCTTGCGCCCGAGATCGAACAGACCGGCTGGGGCCCCGCACGGAGGCTGCGTTTCCCGGTCTGCATCGACGGCCAACCGCCGCGTTGGGACCTTTCGGCGGGGCCGCTGCGTGTCGATGCCCCGCGCTGGAGCGTGGCGCAGAGCGCCGCTGTCTAAGCGATCAGCGCCCCTCGAATTTCGCAGGGCGCTTCTCGTGGAAGGCCACGACACCCTCCTTGAAGTCCCGCGTCATGCCGCATTCCCCCTGAAGCTGCGCCTCGAGCAGCATCTGGCTGTCGAAGTCCTTTTCGAAGGCACCGCGAATGGCGCGCTTGATGCGGGCGTAGGCCTCGCTCGGCCCCTGCGCCAGATGCGCGGCGCGGGACTTCCAGATCGCCTCGAACTCGGCGTCGGGCACAGCCTCCCAGATCATCCCCCAGCGTTCGGCCTGCGCCGCGCTGATGCGGTCGGCAAAGAGCGCCGCCCCCATCGCCTTGGCGATGCCCATCTGTCGCGGCAGCATCCATGTGCCGCCAGCGTCGGGCATCAGGCCGATGCGGGTGAAGGCCTGCATGAAAAAGGCGCTCTCGGCGGCGATCACCACGTCGGCAGCCAGCGCGAGGTTGGCCCCGGCCCCCGCCGCCGCGCCATTTACCGCGGCGATGGTCGGGCGCGGGCACTCGGTGAGCGCGCTCAGCAGCGGCATGTATTCGTCGCGCAGCACCCGCTCGAGGTCGATGCTCGCGGCGGTCTCTCGGTCACCCAGATCCTGCCCCGAGCAGAAGGCCCGGCCCTCACCGGTGAGCACCACCACCCGCGCCTCCTTGCCGCCCGCCTGGATGGCATGGGTCAGCTCGGCACGCATCGGCGCCGAGAGCGCGTTCATCACGTCGGGCCGGGCAAGGGTGATCTGCGCCACGTCGCCTTCGATTTCGTAGCGGATGGTTTCGTAGTTCATGGGGCTCCTCCGGTCTGGCGCTGGCGCGCGCGGGAACTCTCTCCCGCGCGCAAGCCGGAGGCAAGCCCCCGGGACGTCGCCCGCGCTCAGAGCCGTCCGAGCGCCGCGATCAAGGCCAGCGCCTCGGCGCTCGGGCGCCTTTCCACCCGCGTATAGACCGATCCGTCGCGAGTGCGGTCCAGCATCCGGTTCTCGACCATGGTGCGGCGGATCTGCGCGGCATCGCGGAAGGTGCAGAGCGCGTCGATCCTCGCGCTGATCTCGCGCTCGGTGAAGGGTTGGCGCGGCGGGATCCGGGCCCAGAGCGGCCAGAGACAGAGCGCCTGCATCACGGTCCGCCCCGGGAAGCGCAGCAAGAGCCCCTGCCCGTCGAAATGCCGCAGCGCGCGGGACACCGCTTTCACGTCGGCTTTCGGCGCAGGCACGATCCCGGCGCGCAGGTGCTGGAAATTGCGGTAGCCCGCGGCCTTTGCGATCAGCCCGAGCATCTGCTGATGCGAAGGCGGCGCTTCGAGGCCGGCGCGGAGCGCGCGGGCAAAGCCCGACAGGTCATCGATGGCAAGCGGGATGGTTTCCCGGTTCGGGGAATGGCTCATCGGATCCTCCAGATCCTCCGGCGCTGTTGCCCGACCCCTCGCGAGGCTGGAGATCCGCCCTTGTCCGTCAGGCACCGCCGGACTGTCCGGAGAGCTCTGCGATCATCGAGACAGGTTCAGCGTGCCCGGCAAGCCGGGCGGCGGAGACTGGGTGAACTGCCGACCCTGCCGGCAGTCCTATCAGGAGGAGCTGGTCTCGTCCAGAATGCGCTTCAGCCGCGCCTCTTCCTCTGGGCTGAGCCCGGCCTCGGTGCTGGCCTCGGCCCGCGAGCGCCCCCGCAGGTAGACCGCCGCAAGGATCAGCGCGAGCACGAAGAGGATCGGCCCGGCAGCCCAGAGCAGCCAGTTCCAGCCGCGCGTGGTGGGCTGCAGCAGGACGAACTCGCCATAGCGATCGACCAGATAGGCCACCGCCTCGTCATCCGTGTCGCCTGCCACCAGCCGTTCGCGCACCAGCAGGCGCAGGTCGCGGGCCAGCGCGGCATTGGAATCGTCGATGTTCTCGTTCTGGCAGACGAGGCAGCGCAGGTGCTTGGACAGCTCGCGCGCCCGCGCCTCGAGCGCGGGATCGGCGAGCATCTCGTCGGGCTGAACGGCATGGACCACCGCTGCCTGCAGCACCGGCAGCGCCAGCAGAACCAGCAGCAGCAGCGTGCGGAAAGGCTTCGCAAAGGTCATTCTGCCGGCACTCCCTGTGCCGGTGCCGCCTTGCGCGCGCCCGCGGCGACGCGGAAGCGCCGGTCCGAGAGGCTCAGCGCGCCGCCGATTGCCATGAGGATCGCCCCGCCCCAGATCCAGTTGGCCAGCGGTTTCACGTAGACCCGCATGGTCCATCCGCCGCCCGCCTGCGCGTCGCCAAGCACAACATAGACATCCCGCAGGAAGCCGTTGTCGATGGCGGCTTCGGTGGTGGGCATGCCCGCCACGGGGTAGCTGCGCTTTTCAGGATAGAGATGCGCGACCTCCGCCCCGTCCCGGCGCAGCGACACCTCGCCCATGTCCGAGAAGTAGTTCGGTCCCTGCACCCGCTCGACGCCGAGCAGTTCCAGCTCGAAGGCGCCCACGGTGAAGGGCTGCTTCACTTGTGCGACGCGGATGTCTTCCTCTTCCCAGGCCATCAGCCCGGCGATGCCCAGCATGGTCACGCCAAGCCCCGCATGGGCCACCGCCTTGCCCCAGTCGGCGCGCGGCAGGCGCGCGAGGCGGCGCCAGTCGCGGCTCTGGCCGATGCGGCTCAGCAGGTCGGTGATCGATCCGGCCACCAGCCAGGTGCCGAGGAAAACCCCGATCGGCCCCATCAGGCTGCGCCCGGTCTGCATCGCCCAGACCAGCCCGGCGAGTGCCACGGCCAGCACCAGCGCCGGCACCAGCTGACGCATCACCCGGCCGAGTTTGCCCCGCTTCCAGCTGATCATCCCGCCGATCGGCAGGATCAGCCCCAGCAGCACCATGAATGGCGTGAAGGCCATGTTGAAGAAAGGCGCGCCGACCGAGAGCTTGCGGCCGAAGAGCATTTCGGCGACCAGCGGCCAGAGCGTGCCGGTGAAGACCACGAAACAGGCCACCGCCAGCAGGATGTTGTTCACCACCAGCGCCGACTCGCGGCTGACGATACCGAAGACCCCCTTGGCCTGCATCACCCCCGCGCGCGCCGCGTAGAGCGTCAGCGCGCCGCCGGTGAAGAAGACGAGAATGCCGAGGATGAACACGCCGCGCTGCGGATCGGTGGCGAAGGCATGCACCGAGGTCAGCACGCCCGAGCGCACGATGAAGGTGCCGATCAGCGAGAAGCCGAAGGCGAGGATCGCCAGCAGGATGGTCCAGCTTTTCAGCGCTTCGCGTTTTTCCACCACGATGGCGGAATGCAGCAGCGCCGCGGCCAGCAGCCAGGGCATGAAGGAGGCATTCTCGACCGGATCCCAGAACCAGAAGCCGCCCCAGCCGAGCTCGTAATAGGCCCACCAGGAGCCGAGGGCGATGCCGATGGTCAGGAAAACCCAGCTCAGCAGCGTCCACGGACGCACCCAGCGGCCCCAGGCGGCGTCGACCCGGCCCTCGATCAGCGCCGCGACCGCAAAGCTGAAGCAGATCGAGAGGCCGACGTAGCCGAGGTAGAGGAACGGCGGGTGGAAGGCGAGCCCCGGGTCCTGCAGCAGCGGGTTCAGATCCTGCCCGTCGAAGGGCGGCACCGCAAGACGCAGGAAGGGGTTCGAGGTGAAGAGAATGAACGCGAAGAAGGCCACGCCCACCGCGGCCTGCACCGACAGCACCCGCGCGCGCAGCGTCGGCGGCAGATTGCCCCCGAACCAGGCCGCCATCGCGCCGAAGAGCGACAGGATCAGCACCCAGAGCAGCATCGAGCCCTCGTGGTTCCCCCAGACGCCGCTGATCTTGTAGAGCAGCGGCTTGGCGGAATGCGAGTTCATCACCACCAGCCGCAGCGAGAAATCCGAGGTGATGAAGGCGTGCATGAGCGCGCCGAAAGACAGCGCGACAAGCAGGAATTGCGCCGTGGCGGCGGGCTCGGCGACGGCCATCCAGCCGGGCCAACGCTTGTGCGCCCCGATCATCGGCACCACCGCCTGCACGCAGGCGACGACAAAGGCGAGGATGAGCGCAAAATGTCCGAATTCGGTGATCATGCCCTGCTTATAGGCACCAAGAGAACGCCCGGCCAACGGAAATCGCGGGCCGGGCGGGATCACTTTGTCGCGGGGATGCGCGCGCGGGCGTCCGCGCTTACTCCATCCGGCGCAGGTAGGTCCAGGTGGGCACAGCGGAATTGCGCGCCACCGAGAAGGCCTCGGCGTCGCCGATGTACTCGAACCCGCAGTTGGTCAGAACCCGCGCCGAAGCGGCGTTGTCCTGGAAGACCGAGGCGAACATCGTGGCGCTGCCGAAGGGGTTGGCCTGCACCATCGCGCGCACCGCTTCCGAGGCATGGCCGGTGTTCCAAAACGGCGGCGCGACCCAGTAGCCGATCTCCGCCTGGTTGCCGTCGGTCAGGCGCTCCAGCGAGATCAGCCCCATCACCTCGGCACCGCCCTGCTCGGAGGCGTCCATCGCCCAGACATCCTCGACCCGCTTGGGATCAAGCGAGCGGGTGATGAAAGCCTCGGTCGCGCCCGGCGGAAGCGGGTGCGGAATCGAGGTGGTCATGCGCGCGAGGCGCAGCTCGGACGTGTAATGGGCGATCATGCCGGCATCCGAGCGGCGCAGCGGCCGCAGCAGGAAGCGGGGTGTCTCGATGACCGGTTGCACGGTCAGCTGGTCGTCTTCGGCCAGACTCATTGTCTTACTCCTCATGTCGCGAGAATTCTCGCGGGCCGCTTCGTCTCCCCCCGAAACGGAGAAGGGGACCGGCCCGTGCCGATCCCCTCCAATTTTTCGATCCGGGATCGGCTTACTCAGCAGCCTCCGCCACCGGCAGGACGGATACGAAGGTGCGGCCCTTCAGGCCCTTGTGGAACGTGACCGAGCCTTCGGCCACGGCGAAGATCGTGTGATCCTTGCCCATATCCACGCCTTCGCCCGGCCAGAACTTGGTGCCGCGCTGACGGATGATGATGTTGCCCGGGTTGGCCGCCTGGCCACCGTAGAGTTTCACGCCGAGACGGCGGCCAGCGGAGTCGCGGCCGTTACGGGAGCTACCGCCTGCTTTTTTATGTGCCATGGGTTGGTCTCCTTAACTGTCTATCAGGCCAGGGTCTTGGCCTGCTCAACCCACTCGGGCTTCACCTTGACGGCGTCGAAGCTCTCGGGGTCAACGGCTGCGAGCTGTGCGAAGGTGGCGATGCCGGCTTCGTTCAGCTTCTTGGCGGCGGCGGGGCCGACACCGGTGATCTTGGTCAGGTCGTCGCCTTCGGCTGCAGCTGCCTTCGGAGCAGCGGCGGCTGCCGGAGCGGCCTTCGGTGCGGAGGCGGCGCCGGTGGCGGCCTTCACGCCGGTGCCTTCGGCGCCGGATGCGAGGATCTCGGTCACGCGCAGCAGGGTGAGCTGCTGGCGGTGGCCACGGGTACGCTGCGAGCTGTGCTTGCGGCGGCGCTTCACGAAGCTGATGACCTTGTCGCCCTTGATCTGGTCGATCACGGTCGCCTGCACGGCAGCGCCGGACACGAGCGGAGCGCCCACGGTGACGTTGTCGCCGCCGAGGATCAGGACTTCGTTGAACTGAACGGTTTCACCCGCGTCTGCAGCCAGCTTCTCCACGCGGAGCACGTCGCCCGCCTGGACCTTGTATTGCTTGCCGCCGGTTTTCATCACCGCGAACATCTGCGTCTTCCTTTGTCTACCGCGTTCTGTGGCGCCCCGGCCCAATCGGACTTTGTCGGGGACTTCGTGGTGCGGGTGGTCCCGCTCCGCCGTCGAACAGCGCGCCCTTTCGGGCAGTCATGATGTAAGAATCGAAAGCGGGGCGCGCAATGGCCCCGTCTCGAAGCCCGGCTTATCGGGGCAAATTGCCGGTGTGTCAACCCGCGCAAACCGATTTTCGGGCCGTTCGGCCCGGGTTTTGCGGCTGTAACTCACGCCCCCGCAGACCCAAACCGGCCGAAGGGCACCACTTCTCCGGACTGGGTCTCGCGCTAGAGGTCCTGCCCCAGCATCTCGCGCGCCGCGGCGAGACCGAGTCCGTAGGAAATCTCGTCATACATGTGATTGAAGCCGGCGAACAGCGCGCGGTTCATCGCCTTCCCCTCCGGACTTGCCGAGATGTCGACATAGGCCTCCAGTTCGCTGTCCGACAGCGGTTGGTAGGCGAACAGCAGGTAGGCGTAGAGCCATTCGCGCGTGTCCGCGCGGGTCGCCTCTTCCTGCATCCAGACTTCCTGGACGATCTCCGGCTCGGTCATCTCCAGCCCGCCGCCGTCGACCAATCCGAGGTAGAACTGGAAACTGGCGTTGAGCGCACCGACCACATTGGTCTCCAGCAGGTCGTTTTCCGCAACGAAGCGGTCGAGCTGATCGAGCCGGGCGTCATCCGCCCCTGCCCCCTGGCGCTCGCGCCACGCCTCGCGCGCGGCCGCCTCGACGTCGGGATCGGTCATCTCTCGCCGCGCCTCAAGCTCCAGAGCGACGACCTTTTGCCCCGCGTCACTGTTGAGGTAGTCCAGAAGCGGCCCCGCGTCGGTCTCGCCGAAGCTCCCGACGAAGCCCGCCCGAACCACCTCCTGCATGGCCTCGGGAGCGTAGAGCCGATCGACGGACTGCCGCCAGCCTTCGGTCTGCCCGGCGGGGAGCAGGTCCTGCGCCATCTCGGCCGAGTAGCCGCGCCCCTCTTCACGCATGACCTCGACGATCTCGTCCACCTTCAGCGCATCGAGAAGCTCCGGCGCGGATTCCGCGAAAGCGGCGGGCGCAGCCGCGGAGACAAGGAGAGCAAAGGCGGTGCAGGCGGCAAAGCGCGGGAACATGGGACAAGGGTACTCCGGGGTATGTCAGCCCCAGACCCTAGGGCCCGCCACCGACAATTCCAAGGTGACCAAATGCGCCACTGGCGAAGCTCCGCCGTCGAAAAATTCGCCGGAATGAAAAAAGTTGAAAATTCCCTGTTGCACCCCCCCGGGCATATCGTTAAACGCCCCCCACGACCCCCGCGGAGAGGTGCCGGAGTGGTCGAACGGGGCGGTCTCGAAAACCGTTGACCCTTCACGGGGTCCCAGGGTTCGAATCCCTGTCTCTCCGCCACTTTCCCTATAACGCTCTGACAGCGTTGGGAAAGTGCCCACCCCGGTGGGTACCGGAACATCCAGTTCGTAGCAGCAGACATCGCGAAATGGCGACCGCTGACCCGTGCGGGATCACCGCGCTTGGGTGGATCGCAGGTGCCGTCGACCTGCGTCGGTTTCTTGCTCCTGAAACGACGACGCGGCGCAGGGTTTTCACCCGCGCCGCGCGTTTCGGAGACAATCCGCCGAACAGTGTCGGCCCTTGTCTCATGCAGCCACTCTCAGGCAGCCCTTCTCATGCAGCAACATCCGTGCGCGGGGTCTCGCTGGAAGTTTCCGCCTCCGCCCGGGTCGAGGCATAGGATTCGGCCCCCCGGCGCAGGCGCGAGGCCAAGTCGTCCTCGTCGGACTGGGCACCCATCTGGGCGATCACCAACGACTTCATGAAGCTTTCCTGCGTGGAGATGGCCTGCGCCCGAGCCTCGGCCAACTTGTCCGCCGCGGCAGGCTCTTCAGCGGCAGCGGCAGAGCTCGCGGCCGAGCCAGCTCCCGCGCCGGCGTCGGTCTCGGTAACGGACGCTGCCTCCGGCGTGGCGCTGACGCCCTGCGTTTCGGAGGCCGGGCCGCTTGCTGCGACCTGCTCGCTACTCTCTGCGCTGCTGGCCGAACTGGCCGAGGCCTCCTCATTTTCCGAAGCCTGCGCCTCTTCTGCCTGCACAGCCTCGTCTTCCGTCACGGAGCTGTTCTGCGCCGCGCCCGAATTACTGCTGCCGAAGATGCCTTGGTAGCTTGCGGAACTGGAGCCCGAAATCAAACCTAACATTTAGATAGACCTTTCTAGTCACTACCGGGCCGTTCTGGTTTTGAAACAAGGAGAAAATGGGGCGCACCTAAGGAGTCAGCGCGGCGGCACCGGGGATTTTTGCAGACATATCAACCCCTTGGCTCACCCACTGCGTGCAAGCCCCGGCGCAAATCACCCCAGGCGTGTAAGCCGCACGCATTGCAAACGTCGGCAGGTCGCGACTGAAACTCGCGGAACGCGACGCGGTGGCGGCATAGAACGAACAGATGACCCGCCGCCTTGTGCGAAGCTGACCGTCACGTCACAACGGAGGCCCTCGAACTGGCCGCCCGGCTTCTCCGCAGGAATATGGTCGTATCCGTCCCCGTCTGGGCACCCGCCTAGGCTCGGCATACCCCTAGCCCGTGACCCTTCGGATCGCTTTGGCGAATCTGAGCCTCCGCTTTGAAACCGCAAGCGAAGTGACCGACGCCGAATCCGATCGCGGGAAGTGCCAACTCCGCCAATTCTCATGAGACATGCAACAACAGGCATTGCACCCTCTCGCGTGGAGTTTTCGATCTCGGCGCCGACATCATGGCCAGAGAGGCCGACGCGAGAGCCTTCACGCTCCGGCATTCGGGCACGTCGACCCTGACCGGGGGCTATTCGACGCCCCCACGGCAACATCGCGCTGAGGATTCTCCGACCTCGGCCTGCGCCTCGCGCCCGCCCGACCTCTGATAGGCGAATGAGCGGCAACCACGCCATCTCCGGGCCTCGGCTTTGGCAAATTCAGGAGATCGAACGCCTGGAGCCGAGACGGGATTTCAACCAGCGCTCACGCGGCGAGAGGGGACTTTACCGCGGTGGCCCGCGATGGCGTCGCGACCGACGATCCGGCGCTTTTGAGAGAGGCTGTCTCAGGGCTTTTGCTCTGCCCGCTGATGAAACGCGCCCGAACCTGGAGCCAGGACACCCCCGGACCGACGCTTGCTTGGCCAAGGCAACGCCCGCCGCGCGCTACTAGAGCTACCGAAGGCCAACCTCATTGCACGAATGCTGCGGAAAGACGAAATCGGCGACACCCCTACCCGGTGCGTCTCCGTTTTTCGGTGGTACCCAAGGCCGGACTCGAACCGGCACGCCTTGCGGCGGGGGATTTTGAATCCCCTGCGTCTACCATTCCGCCACTTGGGCACTGGCATCGATTTATCCGCCGCGCCGCGCCGCGTAAAGCGGCAATCGTCACGGCATCGCGTCACACTGACGGAACTGTCACGACAAAAGCCCCGTCAATGGCTTGCGCCCCGCCGCACCGCGTGCTTCCTGCGGGAGAGACAACCGCCGGAGACCCGCCCGACGATGCTGCGCCGCCTCTACGACTGGACCATGTCGCTTGCCGATCACCCCAAAGCGCTCTGGGCGCTGGCAGCGGTCTCCTTCATCGAAGCCTCGGTCTTTCCGATTCCGCCCGACGTTCTGATGATCCCGATGATCCTCGCTGCGCCGCGCCGAGCTTGGCTGATCGCCCTGGTGGCCACCGTCGCCTCGGTGGTGGGCGGGCTTTTCGGCTACGGCATCGGGCATTTCTTCTTCGACAGCCTCGGCCGGCCCATCCTTGAGAGTCTCGGCAAGGCCGATGCGATGGAAGCCTTCAACGCGCGTTTCAACGGCGTCGGCTTCTGGGCGGTGCTGATCGCCGGCATCACCCCCTTCCCGTTCAAGGTGATCACCATCATGTCGGGATGGACCGCCATGCCGCTCGGCATATTCATCACCACCGCCGTGATCGCCCGCGCCTTCCGCTTCTTCATCGTCGCGGCGCTGCTGCGCACCTTCGGCGCACCGATCCGGGATTTCATCGAAAATCGACTCGGCCTGGTGTTTACTGTCTTCGTGCTGCTGCTCGCCGGCGGCTTCTTCCTGGTGAAATACCTCTGAGACCATGACTGACCTGCGCAAGTTCCTCATCCTGATCGCCGCCGGCGGATCGGCAGCCGTGCTGCTCGGTGCCATCGGCTCGCAATACATCGGCGGGCTCGCGCCCTGCCATCTGTGCATCCTGCAGCGCTGGCCGCATGCCGCAGCGGTTCTGATCGGCGCGCTGGCGTTGGCCTTCCGGGCGCGACTGCTGCCGCTGCTCGGCGCAATCGCGGCGCTGACCACCTCGGGCATTGGCGTCTATCACACCGGCGTCGAGCGCGGCTGGTGGGAGGGACCGACCACCTGCACCTCCGGCCCGATCGGCGGCATGTCCACCGAAGATCTGCTGAACCAGATCATGAGCGCGCCGCTGGTGCGCTGCGACGAGGTCGCCTGGCAGTTCCTTGGCCTGTCGATGGCCAGCTGGAACGCATTGATCTCGCTGGGACTTGCGCTGATCTGGATCGCCGCCTGGCGGCGCACGGCCTGAACCGGCCCGCGCGCAAATCGCTTCTCAACCAAAGTTGCAGGGGGCCGGTTCTGCCCCCTGCGGTCGATGGCCGGGCCACCGGCCCCGGTCCAGATCGGTCTTCGAGGCGCGGATGATCCGCCCTCCCATACAGGAGACCCATCGATGACCTACCGCCTTCTGACCTCCGGTCTTGTCGCCGCCCTGCTGACCTCCGGCGCCGCCTTTGCCTCTCCCGCGATCCCAGAACAGACCCAGGCCCAGGTGCGCGAGAAGCTCACCGCCGAAGGCTACGAGGTCCGCCGCATCGACAGCGAGGACGGGATGATCGAGGTCTACGCGATGAAGGACGGCAAGAAGGTCGAGCTCTACCTCGACGACAGCCTGAAGATCGTCCGCAGCAAGTCCGAATGAGGCCGCCCGGCCCCGCCCTCGCGCGGGGCCGCCGCGTGCTTGTTCCCAGCCGGAGGATCGTCCCGATGCAAGATCACATGTCCCGCCATTTCATCTGGGATCCGCTGCTGCGGATCTTCCATTGGAGCCTGGTGACGCTCTTCGCCGCCAACGCCCTGTTCGACAACCCCGAATCCAAGCTGCACCGGTGGATCGGCTATACGATCGGCGGGCTCATCGCGCTGCGCCTGGTCTGGGGCTTCGTCGGACCTTACTCCGCCCGTTTTGCCAGTTTCGTTCCAACGCGCGCCGGGCTGACCCAGCAAGTCACCGACATGGCCACCGGCCGGCGCCGGGTACATCTTCTGCACACGCCGCTGGGGGCGCTGATGATCTTCAACCTGATGCTCACGCTCTGCGGCATCATCGCCAGCGGCGTGATGATGACCACCGATGCCTATTGGGGTGTCGCCTGGGTCGAGGAGTTGCACGAGGCGCTGGTGAGCTGGGCCGAGGTCTCGGTGGTGCTGCATATCGGCGCGGTGCTCTGGGAAAGCCGTCGCACCGGGGTAAATCTGCCGAAAGCCATGGTTACGGGTGTCAAATGCGTCCCGGATGACGCAAAGATCGAGGCATGACGCCGCAAACCTCGCAACGCCCCCTCATTCTCACCCTGCTGATCGCCGTGCAGCTTGTCTGCACGGCCTTCTTCGTGGTCGACGTGATTTTCGACGCCACCGAAGCCGGATGGAACCCGGTGACCGACCCCGAGGCCTTCCTCGAGGGCAGCATGGTGCTCTGCCTCGCCACTGCGGTCTGGGTCGAGATGCGCTTCCTGCTGCGGCTTCTGCGGCACAATGCCCATCTCGAGCGGCAGGTGTCGCTCGCCACAGGCGCGTTTCACGAGATAGTCGAGGCGCAGTTCTCGGCCTGGGGGCTGACCGGATCGGAGCGGGACGTGGCGATGTTCACCCTAAAGGGCATGACCATCGCCGAGATCGCCGGGTTGCGCGGCTCGGCCGAGGGCACGGTGAAATCGCATCTTAATGCGATCTACCGCAAGGCGGGCGTCTCGGGGCGCGGCGCGTTTCTGAGCCTGTTCATCGAGGAGCTGATGAGCGACGCCGGACCGGAAACCGCGAAAACGCCGGACGCCCTGCGGTACCCTGCCGCGGAGACGGCCGCACAAGACAGGTGACAGTCGACCAAGGCTCTGGCATCACGAGAAAATGACCAATCGCATCGCCCTCTGGCTCGGAGCCCTGCTGATCCTCGCATTCGCGGTGGATGTGCTGCTCTACGACACCCGCCACCTCGTGTTTCTCGGGCGTAAGATTTTCAATCTGCTCGATTGGGTAGCATTTTGGCGGTGAGCGCTAACAGTCCCAGTATTGACTTGCCCCGCGTATCCTGTTGACCTCTGGACAACCCCAGACTCTCGGACAGCGAGGAGACATCATGACCGTCAAGGTAGCGATCAACGGCTTCGGCCGCATCGGGCGCAACGTGCTGCGCGCAATCATCGAATCCGGCCGTACCGACATCGAGGTCGTGGCGATCAACGACCTTGGTCCGGTGGAGACCAACGCCCACCTGCTGCAATTCGACAGCGTGCACGGCCGCTTCCCGCACCCGGTGAGCGTGTCCGGCGACACCATCGACGTCGGCCGCGGCCCGATCAAGGTCAGCGCAGAGCGCAACCCCGCCGATCTGCCCTGGGCCCATGTGGACGTGGTGATGGAATGCACCGGCATCTTCACCGATCGCGAGAAAGCCGCCGCGCACCTGGCAAACGGCGCGAGCCGCGTGCTGGTGTCAGCGCCCTCCTCCGGTGCCGACAAGACCATCGTCTACGGGGTCAACGACGACACGCTGACCAAGGATGACCTCGTGGTGTCCAACGCGTCGTGCACCACCAACTGCCTGTCGCCCGTCGCCAAGGTGCTGAACGACACCGTCGGCATCAAGAAGGGCTTCATGACAACGATCCACAGCTACACCGGCGACCAGCCGACGCTGGACACGATGCACAAGGATCTCTACCGCGCCCGCGCCGCGGCCATGTCGATGATCCCGACCTCGACCGGTGCCGCAAAGGCCGTCGGCCTGGTGTTGCCCGAGCTCAACGGCCGTCTCGACGGCGTGGCCATCCGCGTGCCCACGCCGAATGTCTCGGTGGTCGATCTGGTCTTCGAGGCCGAGCGCGAGACCACCGTCGAAGAGATCAACGACGCCATCCGCGTCGCCGCCAACGGCAAGCTGAACGGCATTCTTGGCTATACCGACAAGAAGAACGTCTCGATCGACTTCAACCACGACTCGCACAGCTCGATCTTCCACACCGACCAGACCAAGGTCATGGAAGGCACCATGGTGCGCATCCTGTCGTGGTACGACAACGAATGGGGCTTCTCGAACCGCATGTCCGACACGGCCGTGGCCATGGGCAAGCTGATCTGAGTGGAGCCTCACGGGCTCCGGAAACGGAGCCGTGCAGGATCGGAAGGCGGGGCACCATGCCTCGCCTTTTGCTTTTCGGTCAAAGATCGGCGCGGCGTGGACGCCCCCCTCAGTCCCGCACGATTCCCAGAGCCGCGCCATATCCTTCTTCGGCAACCAGCCCGGGTGGCCGCGCGCGCGGCGTCACCTGCGACAGCACCGAGAGCGGCAGGCTCTGCGCTGTCACCGGCACCGGCGGCGGCATGCCCGGCCCCGACGACTCGCCGCTCGGCGAGGTCGAGACGGTGTTGCGCTGCGCGGCAGGGCGCGGCCGGTTGGGCCGCGCATGACCGCCCAGATCCCGTGGAATTTCCATCGCATGTCTCCCTTCTGGCACGACATGGACCGCGCGTTTGCCGCGGTCAAAGCCCGCAGCGGGTGCCGCAGCTCCGGCATCAGGGTAAATCGGCAAAGGTTTACATAGCTTTGACGGGCATTCCGGCGCGCGCCCTGCCCGCCATGCAGGAAACGCAAAGCGGCTCTGGAAAACCGTCAATTGTTCTGCGGCGCAGCAAAGCCTAAGTTAGCGCCAACGACGACGTAACGTTCGCCGCGCTTACGATCTCAAGTTTTTCACACAGACCAAACCGAAATGCAGCGCCTTCCCGATGGAGGCGCAGCCGATGAAATGGAACAGAGCCATGACCAAAGCCATCAATGCCGTCCGTGACAGCTTCGCCCGCCGCTTCGCCTATCGCCGCACCCATCACGCGCTGATGTCCCTGCCGATGCGCACCCGCATCGACTGCGACCTGCTCGGCCGTGAAGAAGAAACCGCCCGCGCCGCCGTCTACGGCCGCTGAGCCACCCGGATCAGCCGGTCATAAGCCCTTGGCGAAGCGCGCCTTCAGCGCTTCGTTGACGGTGGGCGTGACGAACTTGCTCACGTCGCCGTCCAGCCGCGCGATCTCCTTCACCAGCTTCGATGCGATCGCCTGATGCCGGGCCTCGGCCATCAGGAAGACGGTCTCGATGCTGGTGTCGAGCGCGCGGTTCATCCCGACCATCTGGAATTCATACTCGAAATCCGCCACGGCGCGCAGCCCGCGGATGATGATCTGTGCGCCGACGTCCCGGGCACAGTCGATGAGCAGGTTCTCGAAGGGATGCGGGATGATCTCTGTGCCGGTCTGCTTGGACAGTTCGGCGCATTCCGTCTCAATCATCGCCACGCGCTCTTCGAGGGTGAAGAGCGGACCCTTGTCGCGGTTGATCGCGACCCCGATCACCAGCCGGTCCACCAGCGCCGCCGCGCGGCGGATGATGTCCATATGGCCCAATGTGATCGGATCGAAGGTGCCGGGATAAAGGCCGATGCGCATGAGGTCCTCCAGGGTCGCCAGCGGGGGCAGGTCCGGCGCACGCAACGATATTGCGTGCCGGAATGCAACCCCGAAACCGGTGTTCCCTGTCAGCGGCCCTTTGAGAGACCCGCCCTCAGAATCCCATAATCATGCCCTGAAGCGCGTCCTTCTCCATCGCGAGCTCGGCAATCTGCGCCTTGACCACGTCGCCGATCGAGATGATCCCGACCAGCATCCCGTCCTCGACCACGGGCATGTGGCGGAAGCGGCCCTCGGTCATCCGGGCGAGCACTACGTTGGTATCCTCGTCGCGGGTGCAGACCTGCAGCTTGCGGGTCATCAAATCCTCGCAGGTCAGCGACAGCACGTTTGTGCCCTGCGCGGCCAGCGCACGCACGATGTCGCGCTCCGAAAGGATCCCCAGCGGCTTCTGCCCGTCGTCCGAGATCACCACCCCGCCGATCCGGCGTTCGGCCAGCACCTGCGCGGCATCGCCGACGCTGCTGCCGGGGGTGACGGTGACCACGCCGTCGTCGGACTTGTCCTTGAGAATCTGTTGAACCTGCATGCGGCTTTCCTCCTGAGCGCTGCTGAGACCTCCAAGCGTCCGCCTGCATGTGGCTTCTGTCAACACATACGTCCGGTCGTCCCGGCAGGGCACCGCGCGTGTGCCGGCACTATGCCGCTGCCTCCAGCGTGGCGAGTTCGCTGCGCACAGCCTCGGCCAGAAGCGCTGCGAATCCGTTAAGCCGCGCGTGCCGCCGGTCGTCCGCATGTCGTACCAGGTAGAAGCTGCGGGTCAGCGAGACCTCCTCGGGCAACACCCGGCGCAGGCCGGGCGCAGCGGGCAGCGCGAAATCGTGCACGATGCCCAGCCCCGCGCCGAGCCGGAGCCAGTGGAACTGCACCGCCACCGAGTTCGAGGCCAGCCGGACACGATCGAGTCCGAGATCGGCGAGATAGTCGAGTTCACGGTCGAAGATCATGTCGGGGATGTAGCCGACGATGCGGTGTCCCTGCAGATCTTCGCGCGCGCGGATCGGCGGGTGCTGCGCCAGGTAGTCCGCGGAGGCGGCGAGATGCAGCCGGTAGTCCGCGATCTTCTGCACCACCAGCCGCCCGGCCGTGGGTGCGGAGACGGCGATTGCCATGTCGGCCTCGCGCCGTGACAGGTTCACCACCCGCGGCAGCGAGACGATCTGCAGGTCAAGCGCCGGGTTGGCCTCGGCGATCTTCGCGCAGACCTGCGGCAGCAGGAAGTTGGCGCAGCCGTCGGGGGCACCGATGCGAATCTGCCCGGCAAACCCCTCGGACGACCCCATCAGCGCCTGCACACCCTGCCCCAGCGCCTGCTCGGCGGTCTCGGCATGCACGAGCAGCCGCGCGCCCGCATCGGTCAGCGTGTAGCCCTGCGGCGACTTGGCAAAGAGCGGATGCCCCAGCGCCTGCTCCAGCCGTGCCACGCGCCGCCCCACCGTCGCCGGGTCCATACGCAGCACGCGCCCTGCTGCCGAAAGGCTCTCCCCCCGGACCACGGCAAGGAAAATCCGCAGGTCATCCCAATTCTCGCGCATCGCATACCTGAATTTTTGCAAAACCTCTTTGCTGAATTACCCCTGTTCTCTGCATTTCCGCAAGACTAGTGTCTCGACCAACAGAAGGAGGCTGCAATGCAGGAACTGACCCATTTCATCAACGGCGCCCATGTGAAGGGCACTTCGGGACGCTTCACCGATGTCTTCAACCCCGCCACCGGCGAGGTGCAGGCGCGCGTGCCGCTGGCCACCGTAGAAGAGCTGAACGACGCGGTGGCCAAGGCCGCCGAGGCCCAGATCAAGTGGGGCGCGACCAACCCGCAGCGCCGGGCCCGCGTGATGATGAAGTTCGGCCAGCTCATCAACGAGCACATGGATGAACTGGCCGAACTGGTCTCGCGCGAGCATGGCAAGACCCTGCCCGACGGGCGCGGCGACGTGCAACGTGGCCTTGAAGTGGTCGAGGTCTGCATGGGTGCGCCGCACATGCTCAAGGGCGAGTTCACCGACAACGGCGGCCCGGGCATCGACCTCTATTCCATGCGCCAGCCGCTCGGCGTGGTCGCCGGTATCACCCCGTTCAACTTCCCGGCGATGATCCCGCTGTGGAAGATGGCCCCGGCACTGGCCTCCGGCAACGCGATGATCCTCAAGCCCTCCGAGCGCTGCCCCTCGACCTCGCTGCGGCTCGCAGAGCTGATCACCGAGGCCGGTCTGCCCGCGGGCGTCCTGCAGGTGATCAACGGTGACAAGGAAGTGGTGGACGCGATCCTCGACAACGAGACCGTGCAGGCAGTGGGCTTCGTCGGCTCCACCCCGATCGCGCAGTACATCTACGGCCGCGCCGCCAGCAACGGCAAGCGCGCGCAGTGCTTCGGCGGTGCCAAGAACCACATGATCATCATGCCCGACGCCGACCTCGACAAGGCGGCCGACGCGCTGGTTGGGGCCGGTTTCGGCGCCGCGGGCGAGCGTTGCATGGCGATCTCGGTGGCCGTGCCGGTCGGCGAGGAGACCGCCGATGCGCTGATCGAGAAGCTGGTGCCCCGCATCGAGAAGCTGAAGGTCGGCCCCTACACCGCCGGCGAAGACGTGGACTACGGCCCCGTCATCACCGCCGCCGCCAAGAGCCGCATCGAGGGCCTCGTGAACTCGGGTGTCGATCAGGGCGCCACGCTGGTTGTCGATGGGCGCGACTTCTCGCTGCAAGGCTACGAGGAGGGCTTCTTTGTCGGCCCGTCGCTGTTCGACAACGTCACGCCGGACATGGATATCTACAAGGAAGAGATCTTCGGCCCGGTCCTGAGCACCGTGCGCGCCGGCACCTACGAAGAGGCGCTGGAGCTGGTGATCGACAACCCCTACGGCAACGGCACGGCGATCTATACCGCGGACGGCGACACCGCGCGCGATTTCGCGCACCGGGTGAACGTGGGCATGGTCGGCATCAATTTCCCGATCCCGGTGCCGCTGTCATACCATACCTTTGGCGGCTGGAAGAAATCCGCCTTCGGCGATCTCAACCAGTACGGCCCCGACGCCTTCCGCTTCTACACCAAGACCAAGACCGTCACCGCGCGCTGGTTCTCGGGCATCAAGGAAGGCGGCGAGTTCAATTTCAAGGCGATGGACTGACCGTCCCCAGCCCCGGACACGCCATCAAGCTCATCTCGGCCGCCCCGTACTCAACGGGGCGGCTTTTTCGTTCGTGTGCGATTCATTGCCCGCGAAATGATGCATGCAAGAGTCATCGTTGACCGCACCCGACGGACACGGCAACGGTCCGAAATAAATTGACAAAATGTGTGCTCATGTCCGTCACTTTTCGCATTCTTCGGAAATCCGGCCTTGTCTACGTGCGCTACGAAGGCGTGGCGCAACTCACCGAGACAACAGAGGCGTTCGGCAATTACGTCACCCATCCCGATTTTGCTCCGGGGCAGAAACAACTGGTCGATCTTTCGCGGCTGACCGGATGGGATGGGGATTTCCTCGAACTCATGAGAATTCAGGCGATGAAGGCCGAGGCCTTTGTCGCAGCCGGCATTCAGACGATGATGGTCTATTATGCCCCGACAGCCGTCAGTTTCGAACTCAGCAAACTTGTGCTTCGGTCATGGGATCGGCTCGACGGTCCGGTCGCCCTTGTCCAGCAGAGCGAACCCGGCTGCCTGACCCTGCTCGGCATGGCTGAAAAGAGCTTTGCGCAATTGCTGGAAAACGTGAACTGATTTGCTTTCCCCAAAGTCACGCCGTCCCGAAAATGTCGCCAATGCGACATATCGTTTGACAGCTGCATCAGGAGATAGCAAATCGGTAGGTGGCGCAGATTGGGTGCTGCCGTTGGGAGGATTTTATATGTCGGGGGAATTCAGGATCTTCGCCGAGCGCGGCCTGGTATATCTGAACTTTTCCCAGGACACGCGCATCGCGCAATGCCTCGAGACACTCGGCAAGCTCGCCGCAGATCCCAACTGGAGCGCTGATTACGGTCTGCTTGTCGACAACTCCCGCCTTACATCCTACGACGGCGACTTTTCCGAGCTGCAGCACCTGAGCGGGCAACTCGAGGAGACCGCTGCCTTCACATGCCGCACCATCCGGGTCGCGTATTATGCACCCTCCGACCTCGGCTTCGGGGTCGCGCGCATGGCGCAGCAGGTGCTCTCCGCGCGACTGCCGCTCGACATCAAGGTCTTCCGCGACGAAGCGCAGGCGCTCGCCGCGCTCGGTCAGAAAGAAACCCGCCTGTCCGATCTCTTCGCCGTAACGGCCTGAGCCCCCGCCTCGCCGCTGCTGCAGATCAGCCATTGAAAGCGGCGTTTCCCCGTCCTATATGAGAGGTGTTCCGCAAGGGACTATGGGCATAAACGCGCATGTAATAAACGGATCGGACCCGGGGGCGGTACCCGGCGGCTCCACCAATAAACCCTTGTTGGGGGTTCATGGGGCCGAAATAGGATCGACGAACGCGTAAAGATGTAGCTTTGTCCCGGTGAGATACCACCGTTATCGGTTCATAAAGCATAGTTGCCAACAACAATCGTGCTCCGGTTGCTCTGGCTGCGTAAGCAGTCCGAAAAACCGAAATCTAAGCCCTCTGGCCTAGCAGCTTGAGGCGGGGTTCGCAGGTACCTGGCAACAGAAACCTGCACTTCCCCCTTCCGCGACATTCGGCCATCGACCGTCTGCCCGCCCCGCAGCAAGATTGACCAAGCGTCAGACGCCTGTCAGCATTGCCGGCATGGCTCCGGTTCGCTTTGCCAGTTTCGCCCTGCTTGCAGCGCTTTGTGCGCCGAGACTCCACGCCTGCGAGACCGCACTGCTGTTTGCCATGGACGTGTCGAACTCCATCGACCCAGCGGAATACGCCATTCAGGCCGAAGGGCTGGCGTTGGCGTTGCGTGACCCCGAGATCGCCGAGATCATGGTCGAGGACCGCGTGGCGCTGGCCGTGCTGCAATGGTCCGGCCCGCCGCATCAGGCGGTGACCCTGGACTGGAGGCAGATTTCCGAACCGGCGGACCTCACCGCCTTTGCCGAGGCCGCCGCGCAAATGGAGCGTGCCTTCGTCCTGTCGGATACCGCGCCGGGCGCGGCACTGCAGGCCGCCCTCAATGCCATGGAGAAGGCGCCCCCCTGCAAGCGCCGCGTCGTGGACGTGTCGGGCGACGGCACGCCGAATTCCGGCCCCTCCGCCTCGGCGGCGCGGGTTCGGGCCGAGCGCGCGGGCGTGACCGTCAACGGGCTGGCGATCGAGGGACCGGGCCACGGTCTACCGGTCAGCAACTATTACCGACAGGTGCTGATCACCCGCGACGGCTTCGTGATGACCGCCCGCAGCCACCGCGATTTCGCCGAAACGCTGCGCCGCAAGATCCTGCGCGAGATCGCGCGCGTGCTTGGCTGAACGCGTCATGAAATCGTCACGGGACCCGGCGCAAATGCCCGCCATGGCGTCATTTTCCCAACTCTTCCTGACCTTCCTGCGCATCGGGCTACTGAGCTTCGGCGGTCCGGCGGCGCAGATCGCCCTGCTGCACCGCGAGATCGTCGAGGAGCGCGGCTGGCTGACCGAGCGGCAGTATTTGCAGGCGCTCTCGTTCTGCATGCTGCTGCCCGGCCCGGAGGCGATGCAACTGGCCACCTGGGTCGGCTGGCGACTGCGCGGCATGCCCGGCGGGTTGATCGCCGGCGGGCTCTTCGTCCTGCCGGGCGCGCTGGTCATCGCGGTGCTGGCGCTTGCCTATTCCAGCTACGGCGCACGCCCCGAGGTCGCGGGACTGATGCTCGGCGTCAAGGCAACTGTGATTGCGCTGGTGGCCCAGGCCCTGCTCAAGCTCGGCCGCAAGGTCCTGACCCGCCCCGGCGCGCTCATCATCGCGCTGACCGCCTTTGCGGCGCTCTATGTGCTGCACCTGCCGTTTCCGCTGGTGATCGCCTGCGCGGCCCTGCTTGGCTGGCTCAGCCGCCCCGCCACCCCGGCCCCAGAAGTCGCGCCGCTCCCCGCGCCAGCGACAGAACGCCTCTGGGTCTGGCCGCTCTGGGTGACCCTCTGGTTCGCCCCGATGGTGGTGGCCGGGCTGGCCGGGCATACACTTCTCTACGATATCGGCATGCTCTTCTCGAAGCTGGCGATCTTCTCTTTTGGCGGGGCCTACGCGGTGCTTGCCTGGCTCGCGCAGGAGGCGGTGAGCGCGCGCGGTTGGCTCGAGCCCGCGCAAATGGCCGACGCGCTGGGACTGGCCGAAACCACCCCCGGCCCGCTGATCCTGGTCACCCAGTTCGTCGGCATGATCACCGGCTTCGCCGCCGGCGGCTGGCCGATGGCAGTGGCCGCCGGGGCCATGGTCCTTTGGGTGACCTTCATCCCCTGCTTCCTGTGGATCTTTGCCTTTGCCCCGCACCTCGAGCGGCTGCTGGCCCGGCCGCGGCTGCAGGCGGCGCTCGAGGCGATCACCGCCGCGGTCCTTGGGGTGATCGCGAATCTTGCGCTGTGGTTCGCGCTGCACGTGCTCTTCGGCGAAACGTGGCAACCGGCGCTCGGCCCGCTGGCGCCGGAACTGCCCGTGCCGACCAGCCTGCGGCCCCTCGCGCTTGCACTGACGCTTCTCGCGGCGGTTCTGCTCGGCCCGTTGCGCCGATCGGTGCCGCTGACGCTTGCCCTGACGGCAGCCACATCATACGCAGTAAGCCTCTATTAATTAAAGACTTTCAAGGAAACCTGCGCACCGCGGGATTTTTCCCGCCATGTCCCCTTTTCCTCGCCGCCAAATCGAATATGGTGAAACTAAAGCGACGAGGAGCAGCCAATGTCCGGCGGCATCGACTATGGCAATCTCATGCATCGCGCCATGCGCGGGCTGATCAATGACGTTCTCATGGGGGTCCAGCAGACCGGCCTGCCGGGCGATCATCATTTCTTCATCACCTTCGACACGCAGCATCCCGACGTGGAATTGGCCGATTGGCTGTCGGACCGCTACCCGGGCGAGATGACCGTGGTCATGCAGCATTGGTACGAAGACCTCGAGGTGACCGAGGACGGGTTTGCCGTAACGCTGAACTTCGGCGATGCGCCCGAACGTCTCTACATCCCCTACGACGCGATCAAGACCTTCGTCGATCCTTCGGTGGAATTCGGCCTGCGCTTCGAGACCCACGAGGAAGAGGATGACGAGGACGACGACGAGCCCACGCCGCCCGAGGGTGGCCCGGACGAAGGTCCGCGCGAGCCCGTCAAACACGACGCCGAAGTCGTACGGCTCGATTCCTTCCGCAAGTGATGCGCCGGGGCACGCAGCCCCGCCTGACCAATTCCGACGCGCCGGTGCCCGCAGGCCCCGGCGCGTTTGCACATTCGGCCCCGCGCGACCGGAAACCCGCGATTTCGCGGCGCTAACACCCGCACCGCCCGCCGCTTGCCCGTTGCCCCCGGACCGCGACGGGGCTAAACGGCACACAATGGTATGCTTTGCAGGAGGCACAGATGGCCAACACCCGCACCGAGACCGACAGCTTCGGCCCGCTCGAGGTTCCCGCTGACAAGTACTGGGGCGCCCAGACCCAGCGCTCGATCATGAACTTCCCCATCGGCTGGGAGAAGCAGCCGGTTCCGATCATCCGCGCGCTCGGCGTGGTGAAAAAGGCCTGCGCCATGGCCAACAAGGAACTGGGCACGATGGAGGCCGAGGTCGCCGACGCGATCATCGCCGCCGCCGGCGAAGTCATCGAGGGCAAGTTCGACGACAACTTCCCGCTGGTGGTCTGGCAGACCGGCTCGGGCACCCAGTCGAACATGAACGCCAACGAGGTGATCTCGAACCGCGCCATCGAGATGCTGGGCGGCGAGATGGGCTCGAAGAAGCCCGTGCACCCGAACGACCACTGCAACATGGGCCAGTCGTCCAACGACACCTTCCCGACCGCCATGCACGTGGGCATCGCCATGCAGGCGCGCGACGTGCTGCTGCCGGGCCTGCGCAAGCTGCAGGCGGCGCTCGAGGCGAAGTCCGAAGAGTTCAAGGACATCATCAAGATCGGCCGCACCCACACGCAGGACGCCACCCCGCTGACGCTGGGCCAGGAATTCGGCGGCTACGCGCATCAGGTGAAAAAGGGCATCGAGCGGGTCGAAGCCTGCCTCGGTGACATCTACGAGCTGGCGCAGGGCGGCACCGCCGTCGGCACCGGTCTCAACACCCAGAAGGGCTGGGCCGAGATGGTCGCGAAGAACATGGCGGAAATCACCGACCTGCCCTTCGTCACCGCCCCCAACAAGTTCGAGGCGCTCGCCGCGCATGACGCGATGGTGATGTTCTCCGGCGCGCTGAAGACCGTGGCAGCCTCGCTGTTCAAGATCGCCAATGATATGCGCCTCTTGGGCTCCGGCCCGCGCTCGGGCCTCGGCGAGCTGATCCTGCCGGAGAACGAGCCCGGCTCGTCGATCATGCCCGGCAAGGTCAACCCGACCCAGGCCGAGGCGCTGACCATGGTTTGCGCCCACGTCATGGGCAATGACGCCGCCGTCGGCATGGCAGGCAGCCAGGGCCACTTCGAGCTCAACGTCTACAACCCGATGATGAGCTACAACGTGCTGCAATCGATGCAGCTGCTCGGCGACAGCGCCTCGGCCTTCACCGACAACATGGTGGTCGGCACCCAGGCGAACGTGGCGCGCATCGACAAGCTGATGAAGGAATCGCTGATGCTGGTGACGGCACTCGCGCCGACCATCGGCTACGACAACGCCACCAAGGTCGCCAAGACCGCGCACAAGAACGGCACCACGCTGAAGGAAGAGGCGATCGCGCTCGGCTTCGTCGACGCGGAGACCTTCGACCGCATCGTGCGCCCCGAGGACATGATCGGCCCGAAAGGCTGAGCCCTCTCGCATCGAGCAGGAAACGGGGCCCGCGCGGCCCCGTTTTTTTTTACTCCCCGCGACGGGAATTCCGAGGCCCCCCGTGTAACCGGGGTGAATGCCGTGCCAGGCCCGCGATAAATCCCCATCGCACCCGAAGTCCCCCAAGGTCCGGCCCGGCATCCACGCCAAAGCGCCGCGCCGCCGATCCGCCGTTCCGGCCCGCCAATTTCCACCGCCGACCCATTGCCGACGCCCCCCACCACGCTATTCTCCGCAAGCATGAGCAACGTCATAAACCTCAACCGCTTCCGCAAGGATCGTGCCCGTGCCGAGAAACGCGCGCAGGCCGACGAGAACGCCGCGCGTCATGGTCGCAGCAAGGCCGAAAGGCAGCGCGAGACGAACGCGGCAGCCAAGAGCGCCCGCGATCTCGAGGGGCACAAGCTGGACACGCCGACCGATCCGAAGCCCGGCGCATGACGGGCCGCCCGGTCAAGCACTCCCTGACCATCCGCGGCCACCGGACTTCGGTGTCGCTGGAGGCCCCCTTCTGGGAGGAGTTCCGCCGTATCGCCGATGCCGAGGGCAAGACGCTCAACGCGCTGGCCACCGAGATCGACGCCCGCCGCGGTGTCGAAGCAGGCCTCGCCTCGGCGATCCGCGTGCATGTGCTCGAACACCTGCGCGCCCGGCTCGACGCCCGCGATTGACCCCATCGACGCCACCTCCGCGCGCCGCGTCTTCTTCTCTTTCCAAATACGCCGGGGGTGAATTCGCCGCAGGCGAAGAGGGGGCAGCGCCCCCTATGCGCACGCCTGTCCCGTCAGCGCCCTTGCCGCGGCGCAACTTCCGCCCTATGACGCCCGCGTCTGCCCATGGAAGAGACGGAAGGTTAGCCGATGATCCCCCGCTACGCCCGCCCCGAGATGACCGCCATCTGGGAACCTGCCACCAAGTTCCGCATCTGGTACGAGATCGAGGCGCATGCCTGCGACGCCATGGCCGAACTGGGTGTGATCCCCAAGGAAAACGCCGAGGCCGTCTGGAAGGCCAAGGACGTGGAATTCGATGTTGCCCGCATCGACGAAATCGAGGCTGTCACCAAGCATGACGTCATCGCCTTCCTGACCCACCTCGCCGAACACGTGGGCTCCGACGAAGCCCGCTTCGTGCACCAGGGCATGACCTCCTCGGACGTGCTCGACACCTGCCTCAACGTGCAGCTGGTGCGCGCCGCCGACATCCTGCTCGAGGGCATGGACAAGGTGCTCGCCGCGCTGAAGAAGCGCGCCTTCGAGCACAAGATGACCGTCCGCGTCGGCCGCTCGCACGGCGTTCATGCCGAGCCCACCACCATGGGCCTGACCTTCGCGCGCTTCTACGCCGAGATGGATCGCAACAAGAACCGCCTCGAGAAGGCCAAGTGGGAGATTGCCACCGGCGCGATCTCGGGCGCCGTCGGCACCTTCGCCAACATCGACCCGGCGGTTGAAGAGCATGTCTGCGAGCAGCTGGGCCTGCGCCCCGAGCCGATCAGCACGCAGGTCATCCCGCGCGATCGCCACGCGATGTTCTTCGCCACGCTCGGCGTCATCGCCAGCTCGATCGAGAACGTCGCCATCGAGATCCGCCACATGCAGCGCACCGAGGTGCTGGAAGGCGCGGAATTCTTCTCGATGGGCCAGAAGGGTTCGTCGGCCATGCCGCACAAGAAGAACCCGGTGCTGACCGAAAACCTCACCGGCCTCGCCCGCCTCGTGCGGATGACGGTGATCCCGGCGATGGAAAACGTGGCGCTCTGGCACGAGCGCGACATCTCGCACAGCTCGGTCGAGCGTGGCATCGGGCCGGACGCGACCATCACCCTCGACTTCGCGCTCAACCGCCTCGCGGGCGTCGTCGACAAGATGATCATCTACCCGCAGAACATGCTCGACAACATGAACAAGTTCCCGGGCCTCGTGATGTCGCAGCGCGTTCTGCTGGCACTGACCCAGGCCGGCGTGAGCCGCGAGGACGCCTATGCCATGGTCCAGCGCAACGCGCTGAAGGTCTGGGAAGAGCGTCTCGACTTCCGCGAGCTGCTGTTGGCCGACGAAGAGGTGGTCAAGGCGCTCGGCGTCGAGCAGATCAACGAGAAGTTCGACATGGGCTACCACACCAAGCACGTGGACACGATCTTCCGCCGGGTCTTCGGCGAGAGCTGAACGCCCCTGCCCGAGAGGGCGTGATCCGAAGGACGCTTGCCGCGCCACGAAAGTGTGCGCGGCAACTTCTTTTTGCGGCCCTACCCCTTCTCCAGCTCCCGGCCCCGGCGTGTCCCTGCGTCTCAGGGCAGTCGGTAGATGCGGTAGAGAATTTCCAGATAGGTCGAGATTTCCTGATCGGGGAAATAGGTGCGCACCCGGTTCTGCGCCTTGGTGTCGTTGCCGAAGCTGGCGTAAAGCCCCTTCACGAAGTGATCGTAGAACCCGGGCGTGCGGTCAGTGACGACAAAGGCGTAGGGCTCGTAGCTCGTGCGCTTCGGGCGGGTCACGGGATTGCATGACGGGCTGAGCGCGGCATAGGCGTTCACGATATCGCTGTCGCCGAAATAGAGGTCTATCTCGCCGGCACAGAGCCTGCCGACCCCCTCCGCATGGTTCTTGAACTCGTAGGAGCAGATCCGTTGCCACCTTGGCTCATCCCCTGACCCCAGCACCTTTGCCGGGCTGCGCATCAGCTCGTTGATCTCGTCCTCCGCCGTGGTTCCGATCACGAAGCCGACCAGCAGCGTTGCGCTGCTTGCGTCGCCCTCTCCCATGCAGGTCCAAGCCGTCAGATCTGTATCTGACCGGTCGAGGCTCTCCTTGGTGATCCGCGGGCGTTGGCTGAAGGTGCCGTTGGCCAGGAAGACGATCGGCGAGAAGCGCCGGTCCGGCGGCTCCTTCAGCCGCAGGAAGCCGCTCAGCCGCCGCATCGAGATGGTGGTCGGATCGCAGAGCAGGTCGATCTCCGGCGTGGTGCCACCGGAGGCTTCGGGCTTGCCCTGCAGAAAGGCGGCCCGCTGCGTGGCGGTGATCGTCACGCCCTGCGGCAGGTAGTTGGCATTCAACACCGCCTCGTAGCACAGGTCTGCAAGGTACCCCCGGTAGGCACCCGAGTCCCTGTCCTGCCAGACGAAGGGCCGGGCCTCCTGCCGAAACCCTATGATGATCGTCCCCCGGCTCGGCGCATCCTGTGCCATTGCGGGGGCAGCCGATACGACGAGAAGCGCGATGAGCCAGCGCAGCATCACGCCGCCCCCTGCTCCGGCTCGGAGCCGCCATGCTGCCCGGCGCCTTCCTCTGCCAACATGTCCCCGCCCTGCGCATCGGGCTCATCGCTGTCCCGGTACACGAGGTTGTGGTAGTCGATCTGCAGCGAGGCCCAGACGATGACCGAGACCGCCAGCCCGATGAAGGTCGCGGTGACGGAGGCGTAGGCCGCAAAGACCCAGATGTCAGAGAAGAAGTCGCGGGTGATTTCCCAGGCACTCGCCGTCTCTGTGGTCTCGAGCGGGATCAGCAGCCGGGTCAGGAAGTCCGACATCTTCTGGCCTTCTGGCCGGACGTAGAGCGATCCGCTGAGCTTGCCGATGAAGGCCACCAGCGCCAGACTGATCAGCGTGTAGAGCACCGCCCGGAACATCCGGAACCGGATGACCCCGTTCGAGGGAACGCTCCCGTCAGCGCCGCGCCGACCGGATTCCCAGGCATCGACCAAGAGCAGGACCCCGACCGCCAGCGTCGGCCCGACCAGCGCCGGCGGCCCGTTGTAGAACAGCGAGTTCAGCACGACGTCCCCGGCTCGCGATGCGACCAGTTCGACCCCGTGCTTGGCCATGACGATGGCGAAGTCCTGCGCCAGCACGCAGAACAGCGCGATGAACGCCGTGGCGATCCAGACCTCGCCCAGCTGGAAGGTGCCCTTGACCCAGCTGGTCACGAAGACGTTCTGCCATTGCCCGCTGCGCATCGAGGATTGCCGCATCAGCAGCGCCGCCAGCAGAGGCAGCGCGTAGATGACGATGGCGTTCTGGGTATAGGCGGACACCGATCGCCAGATCGCGATCGTGTCCTGTTGCGCCTGCAGGTTCAGCAGCGCCGCAACCGCGCCGGAAAGGGCCGCCGCAAGTATGATCACCACAAGCGACCGCCCCCAAAGTGCGAAGGTCAGCTCGGACCAGTCGGCATAGGACTGGGCGCTGTCGAGGCGTTCGCGCAGCACCTCGATCTGCTTGCGCATGTGCGAGCGCCGGGTGTTGTTGTAGGTGTTGGGGTCGATATAGGCATCAGTGTCCAGCGCCCCGTGCTCGTCCAGTAGGAAGGCCAGCATCGAGATCATGCGCGCGGTCTTGGCCGCCGAGATCTCCGCCGCCTTCCAGGCCCCGGGGCTCAGGTCGACCACCGAGGCCCGACGCGCATCCCCCGCGCCTTCGAACAGCATCAGCCGGTCCATGCTCGCCAGGAAGCCGTCCACATCCGCCTGGACCGCAGTCTCGACATCCTTCGCCGCCCAGTTGTCCCGGCGGACCACATCGAGCCGGTCGTTCAGCAGCCAGCTGTTGAAGGTGATGATGATCCCCAGGTAGTTCTTCAGATCGTAGGTATCGATCGGGATCGACTGTTTCGCCATGAAGTCGAGGTAGTGGTTGTAGCGTTTCCAGTCGCGCGGGCCGATGAGGAACCGGTTGTCTTCGGCGGTATCAGTGCGTTCCGAGCCATGCGCCGCCTCGACGGCATCGTGAATGTCCATGCTCTGACGCGACAGCGCGTCGGCGCCGCGGATGAGCCGGGTAGGAATGCCCGACATCCAATGCGCCACCAGCCTCAGGCGGCTCTCCAGTTCGCGCAGCACCCGAACCTGCGGCGCCAGGCCGACCATCGCAAGGCTGATCGTCAAAGGGACACTTGGCGACTTGTCCTCCTCCACGACCGGCCGGGTCAGGAACTCGGGATCAAACCCGGCCTTCGGAATTTCTTCGGCACCGACCGTGCGGCTCGCCTCTTCCACCAGCGAGGCAAACTGCTCACCGAGGAAAGGCGCCAGCAACTGCGCATAGGAGCAGAGCACGAAATAGATCAGCAGGAGGATCGACAGGTAGAGAAAGAACGCCCGGTTCACCACCTGCCGCGCCCGCACGTCCGAGGGGTTGAGCAGGCTCACCAGGTCGCCAAGCCCGTCCCACGCCCCGTCCGAGGGGCGGTTGAAATTGGCCCAGGAGTGAAATGCGATGGTCAACGCGCCGAAGAAAAGGGCCGCGTTATAATTGGAGAGCGGGGAAATCCCTTCCATGGCAAAGCCAATCGACAGTCATGACACGGTTATGCACCGGAGGAAGCGGGTCCTCCGGGCATACGAAAAACGGGCAGAGATACGGTCAGTTGCAATTGTCGAACGTCGGGTTGCACGGACCTTGCTGCGCCTGCGAAACGGGCGCGCCAAAAACTGCCAGGGTGGATACCAGGAAAATTGCGATAAGAAACTTCATGGAGGTCACTCCTTGAAAGTCTTCAGAGTATCAATAACTGAATATTATACCATAGGTAGAGCCCCATCTCCACACTCTCGCTTCCGTCCAGACGACGCGCGATCTGTGCAACTGGTTGCATGCGAACAAATCCCTGTCCGCAAGATCTTGTGGCCGTGCGCCTGTCGCGTGGTGCCTGATTTTTGCCAGTTTCTTAAGGCGTTCAAGCTTGCCGTCATCGATTCGCCCGCCCTTCCTCGAGGCATGCACCATCGCGATCCGGGGTCAGCCTGGCCGCGCTCAGACGCCCTGCCGGCGGGCGCCACGCAGCCCCGACACCCCGCCGCGCACCGTTTGCTTTGGCCTCGCGGCAAAGCCGTGTTACGCTTGTTCCCATTCAACACGGAGGACGACGCATGACGATCAAGACCCTGTTGACCGCCGCGGCCCTCGTGGTCGCACCGCTCGTCGCCTGGGCGGACTGCAGCTACCACAACGAAGCCAAGATGACCTGCGCCGAGGGTTCGGAATATGATTCCGCATCGGGCACATGCAAGGTCGTGTCTGGCTGACCGCACACCGCACCGCGATCAGCGCAATAGAGGGGCAGCCGCCGCGGCTGCCCTTTCAGTTTTGCGGTCACGACAACAGACTTTCGCCCCGGAAATTCGCCCCGGAAAAGAGGGATCATTAACCTCGCTGCGCTAGCTCTCGCAGGTGCCAGAGCCCGGACCCGCCGACATGTCGCACCTGCCATCGTTTTCCGAACACGCGCCCACCGAGGGGCGTCCGCCGCTGTCCCGGCGCGCCAAGGCGGCGATCATCGTGCAGTTCCTGCTCAACGAGGGCGCCGACGTGCCGCTCTCCTCCCTGCCCGAGGACCTGCAGGCGGAGCTGACCCTGCAGCTGGGGCGGATGCGCTATATCGACCGGGCCACGCTCAACGCGGTGGTCGAGGAATTCTCGCAGGAACTTGATGGCGTCGGCCTCTCCTTTCCCGGCGATATGGCCGGTGCGCTCTCGGCGCTCGAGGGCAAGATCAGCGCCCGCACCGCCGCCCGCCTCCGCAAGGAGGCGGGGGTGCGCCAGAGCGGCGACCCCTGGGAACGCATCGGCGCCCTGCCCGAGGAGCGCATCGCCGCCATCGCCAGCGCCGAGGCGATTGAGGTAGCGGCGGTCATGCTGTCCAAGATCAACAGCGCCAAGGCTGCCTCCGTTCTGGCGCAGCTGCCTGGTGACCGGGCCCGGCGCATCACCTACGCGGTATCAATGACCTCCGGCATCTCGCCAGAAGCGGTGGACCGTATCGGCCTCAGCCTTGCCGCACAACTCGACGCCGAACCGCCCAGGGCCTTTGCCAAGCGCGCCGACGAACGGGTCGGCGCCATCCTCAACTACGCCGCCACGGCCAAGCGCGACGAGGTCCTCGAAGGACTCGAGGAAACCGACAGGGACTTTGCAGAGGCGGTGCGCCGGGCGATCTTCACCTTTGCCGACATTCCCGCGCGGCTGCGCAAGCAGGACGTGCCGAAGATCACCCGCGATGTCCCCCCCGAGCAGCTGACCGTCGCCATCGCCGCCGCCAGCTCCGAGGTCGATCTGCCCGCCGCCGAATACCTGCTGGAAAACATGTCGAAGCGTATGGCCGCGTCGCTGCGCGAGGATGCAGCGGGGATGAGCGTCAAGGGCAAGAAGGGAGAGGCGGCGATGAACGCCGTGGTCAGCGCCATCCGCGAGTTGGTCAGCGTGGGAGAGATCGAGTTGAAATCGGACGAGGACGACGACGAATAACAAAAGTGCCACCAAGGCTCGCCAGTCCCGAACTTGTGCCGCGCCGCGGCTCGGCTTACATCTGCCGGGCAGACCAGCGGAGCGGGATTTGACCCAGGGCAATACACAAACGGACGCCGACAGGACGGACATGGCACCGGCAGGCCAGGCAGCGGCACGCGACGTACCGGCTGGCACCACACCAGCAGGAAAGCGAACGCCTGCCGCCAAGCCGCCTGCCGAAACGGTGAAGGCCCGCGGCGGCTGGGCGGACTATCTGTCTGACAAGGCGCTGCGCGCGATGATCCGCCTGTCGCTGATGCTGCCTCCTGCGGCGCGCGGCCGGCTGATGGCGACTCTGATCTCGAAACTCGTCGCGCCGCTGGCCGGCTACGACGAGCGCGCGATGACCAACCTTGCCCACGTCTGGCCGGACATGCCCGAGTCAGACCGCCGCCGCATCGCCCGCGAGGTGGCACAAAATGCCGGGCGCACGATGATCGAAAATTACGACGTGCCCGGGCTGCTCGCCCGGATGAAGGACACGCCGGTCACCGGCGCGGGCGTCGCTGCGATCGAGGCAGCGCGCGCCGAGGGCCGTCCCATCCTCTTCGTCACCGGGCACTACGGCAACTTCGAGGCGCCGCGCGCCGCGCTGGTCGCGCGTGGCTGGCGCATCGGTGGGCTCTACCGGCCCATGGCCAACCCCTTCTTCAACGAACACTACGCCGCCAACATGCATGCGCTCAGCGACCCGGTCTTCGAACAGGGAAGGCGCGGCACCATGGGGCTGCTCAAGCATATCCGTAGCGGCGGCATGGGCGTGCTGCTCTTCGACGTCTACGACAGCGCCGGCGTGCCCATCGACTTTCTCGGCCAGCCCGCCCCGACGCTGACCTCCGCCGCCGAAATCGCTGTAAAGACCGGCGCGCTCTTCGTGCCCTTCTTCGGCATCCGCAAACCGGACGGGGTGAACTTCGAGGCGGTCTTCGAGGAACCGATCGCGCACGGCGATCCCGTCGAGATGATGCGCGAGGTCACCCGCAGGCTCGAGGCACGGGTCGAGGCCGACCCCGGTCAGTGGTTCTGGATCCACCGCCGCTGGAAACCCAAGCGCCAGCGCAGGCAGGCGGAAAAGCGCGCTCGACAGCGGAGCGGCGGCTGAGCCCAGGGAGAGGGTCCTTGATCAGCGGACAGGCCAGGTCCTAGGCTGCGGTACTGCCATTGTTCAGAAAATTTCGAGGACCCCTCACATGACATTGATCAGGACAGCCGCCGTGCTTACCGCGATTGCGCTCGTCGCCGCCTGCGACGATACCGCCGGCTCTTCGTCGAGCGCGCCGATGGCCGCCGCTCCGGGCGGGCCGCCCTTCATCGAGACCATGGCCCCCGAGGTGAGCAACGCTGCGGTGTCGTCATGCCAGTCCGCGCTGGAAGCGCAGACCGAGGGCGGCGTCACGGTCGTGGGCAGCGAAACCTCCGAGGCCGCCACCGCGATCTATATGCGGGTCGGCGCAAACGGCGCTCCCTGGCGCTGCCTCGTCGCGCCGGACGGCAGCGGACCGGAGCTGATGTTCATGGGAGATGAAGGCGCCGCCTGACGGTCTCGCCCGGAACAACAGTGCCTCTGCTGGCGCGGCTCAGTCGCGCCAGCGCGCAGCGGCGAGCACCGGGCCGAAGGGCGGCTCCTGCAGCAGCACCACCGCGGGGTCGTCGCCCTCGAGCGGAACCGAGGTCTCAAAGGCACCCTGCCCGTCCCAGCTGCCGATCACCTGCCAGCCATGCGCGATGTTGGTATAGGTCATTTCAAGGCCGGCGTTCTCGCCATCCTCGATATCCACGATCTTCTCGGGGGCGTAGCGCACCAGGTGCACGACGGTCTCGGGCGGCATCTTGGACAGCGGCTCGGCGCGGATCACCAGGTCGCCGCCATCGCGCGCCAGCAGCAGCTTCACCGGAGACGCATGCTCGGCAGCGGCGCGGATCGCATCCACCACCTTCATCGGGCGTGAGCCGACCACGTCATAGCGGCCCGCCACGATCATCTGCGGCGTGTAGAGCGACCGGCGTCCCGCGGCGCGGGCATAGCCCTTCTGGCGCTTGGTGAAGGCGGGATCGGCAAATTCGTCCTTCCAGCCGATGTAGTCCCAATAGTCCACGTGCAGCGCCAGGGGGATGACGTCATCGCGCGCACTCAGCTCCGAGAGCACCGCATCGGCGGGCGGACAGGCAGCGCAGCCCTGCGAGGTGAAGAGCTCGACGAGTATCGGATTGTCCTGCTGTGCATGTGCCATGCTGCCCGCAAGCACCATGACGATGGGCGCCATCCAAGTCGTGAGTCGGAACATCTGGCCAGTTTTCCCCGTAGCTCTGCCTTATCGGGGTACAAAACCCTCTCTGAAATAACCAATCAAGGTTTTGCGAGAGCGGGTGAGACAAGTTTTTCAACAACTGTATACCATTGAATACAAAAACTGGATCACGAGACTTGATCCAACCCCCTCCCTGCGCCATCTACCCTGTAGCGACCCAGTTTTTCTCCACCCAAGAAGAGGGAGCCACACATGCCCATCACTGTTGGTCAAGACACGTCCAAGACGCGCAAGACGCTCGAGGTGAATGGCAAGTCCATCGCCTATTACTCGATCCCCGCCGCCGAAGCCGCGGGCCTCGGGGAGTTCGAGAAGCTCCCCGCCGCGCTCAAGGTCGTTCTGGAGAACATGCTCCGCTTCGAAGACGGCAAGACCGTCTCGGTGGACGACATCAAGGCGTTCTCGGAATGGGGCAAGCAGGGCGGCAAGAACCCCCGCGAGATCGCGTACCGTCCCGCCCGGGTGCTGATGCAGGACTTCACCGGCGTTCCGGCCGTGGTCGACCTCGCCGCCATGCGCGACGGGATCAAGGCGCTCGGCGGCGACGCTCAGAAGATCAACCCGCTGAACCCCGTGGATCTGGTCATCGACCACTCGGTGATGATCGACGAGTTCGGCAACCCGCGCGCCTTCCAGATGAACGTGGACCGCGAGTACGAGCGCAACATCGAGCGCTACGAGTTCCTGAAATGGGGCCAATCGGCCTTCAACAACTTCCGCGTCGTGCCGCCGGGCACCGGCATCTGCCACCAGGTGAACCTCGAATACCTCGCCCAGACCGTCTGGACCGATGAGGATCAGGACGGTGTCGAGGTCGCTTACCCCGACACGCTGGTCGGCACCGACAGCCACACCACCATGGTCAACGGCGCAGCCGTTCTGGGCTGGGGCGTCGGCGGCATCGAGGCCGAAGCCGCGATGCTCGGCCAGCCGATCTCGATGCTGATCCCCGAAGTCGTCGGCTTCAAGCTGACTGGCGAGATGGTCGAGGGCACCACCGGCACCGACCTCGTGCTGAAGGTGGTCGAGATGCTGCGCGCCAAGGGCGTGGTCGGCAAGTTCGTGGAGTTCTACGGCGACGGGCTCGACAACCTGCCGCTGGCGCAGCGCGCCACCATCGCCAACATGGCCCCCGAATACGGCGCCACCTGCGGCTTCTTCCCGATCGACGCAGAGACCCTGCGCTACCTCGAGCAGACCGGCCGTGACAAGGACCGCATCGCGCTGGTCGAGGCCTACGCCAAGGAGAACGGCTTCTGGCGTGGCGCCGGGTATGATCCCGTCTACACCGACACGCTCGAGCTCGACATGGGCACCATCGTGCCCGCCATCTCCGGACCCAAGCGCCCGCAGGACTACATCGCACTCGACGCCGCCGCCCCCGCCTTCGCCAAGTTCGTCGAGGGCCAGCGGAACGGCAACACCACCGAGCGCGCCGAGGCCCGCTGGGAGGCCGAGGGCGGTGCCCCCGAGCCGACCGACATCCCCGGCGATGTCGGCCACCACGCCAAGGGCTGGTACAAGACCGACGACGGCGCCTACCAGTTGCACGACGGCTCGATCGTGATCGCCTCGATCACCTCCTGCACCAACACCTCGAACCCCTACGTGATGATCGGTGCCGGTCTCGTCGCCCGCAAGGCACGCGAACTGGGGCTGAACCGCAAACCCTGGGTGAAGACCTCGCTGGCGCCGGGCTCGCAGGTCGTGTCGGAATACCTCGAGGCCGCGGGGCTGCAGGAAGACCTGGACGCCGTGGGCTTCAACCTCGTCGGCTACGGCTGCACCACCTGCATCGGCAACTCCGGTCCGCTCGATGCGCCGATCTCCAAGGCGATCAACGACTATGACCTGATCGCCACCTCGGTGCTCTCGGGCAACCGCAACTTCGAGGGCCGCATCTCGCCTGATGTGCGCGCCAACTACCTCGCCTCGCCGCCGCTGGTGGTCGCCTATGCGCTGGTCGGCGACATGAACGTCAATATCGCTACGGATGTCATCGGTCAGGACAAGGACGGCAAAGACGTCTACCTCAAGGACATCTGGCCGTCGAACGCCGAGATCGCCGAGCTGGTCGAGAAGACCGTGACCCGCAAGGCCTTCCAGGAGAAATACGCCGACGTCTTCAAGGGCGACGAGAAGTGGCAGGGCGTGGAAGTCAAAGGCGGCGAAACCTACAGCTGGCCGCCGACCTCGACCTACGTGCAAAACCCGCCCTACTTCCAGGGCATGTCCAAGGATCCGGGCGTGATCACCAACATCGACGGCGCCCGCGTGCTTGCGGTGCTCGGCGACATGATCACCACCGACCACATCTCGCCCGCCGGCTCCTTCAAGGAGACGACACCGGCCGGCCAGTACCTCGTCGAGCATCAGGTGCCCGTGCGCGAGTTCAACTCCTACGGCAGCCGCCGCGGCAACCACGAGGTCATGATGCGCGGCACCTTCGCCAACATCCGCATCAAGAACGAGATGCTCGACGGTGTCGAAGGCGGCTACACCAAGGGCCCCGACGGCGCGCAGACCTCGATCTACGAGGCCGCCATGGCCTATCAGGATCAGGGCACGCCGCTGGTGATCTTCGGCGGCGAACTCTACGGCGCCGGTTCCTCGCGGGACTGGGCGGCCAAGGGCACGGCGCTGCTGGGCGTCAAGGCGGTGATCGCCGAGAGTTTCGAGCGCATCCACCGCTCCAACCTCGTCGGCATGGGGGTCATTCCCTTCGAATTCACCGGCGGCGACACCCGCAAGACGCTGGGGCTGACCGGCGAGGAAACGGTGAGCATCGAAGGTCTCGACAGCGTCACCCCGCTGGCCGAGGTGCCCTGCACCATCACCTTCAAGGACGGCTCGACCAAGACCATCCAGCTCAAGTGCCGCATCGATACGGCGATCGAGAAGGAATACGTCGAGCACGGCGGCGTGCTGCACTACGTGCTGCGCAATCTCGCCGCGTCCTGAGCCCGCCGCATCGGCCCTTACCGGCCGGCCCGCATGGCGACACCTGACGCAAATCAACCGCCCGGGGCCCACGCCCCGGGCGGTTTCACGTTGTCCTCAAGTGCCCATGGCGCAACGTCACAGGAAAACCCGTGACCTCAAGGACACATATTGCCGGATTTCCGCGCAGATGAGCGGTCTTTGAGCAAAACTCTGCACTTGCGTCGCTTTCGAGACACCGCCCTGCCCGGTTCCTGCTGTAATCTGTTCGCAAGCTTCCATCTAAGGGAGCAGATCGGCACTGGCAGATCATCACAGGGGCAAAGACCCCGGCGAGGCAGCAGATGAAACGCACGACCCTTATCCAGCTGGGGGCGCTTGTCGCCCTTGTCGTCTTCGGCGCGTATCACGGCGCGAGGGCGCAGCAACCGATCCCGACACCCGCACCGGCCTGTACCGAGGCAGAGGGCGGCTGCGCGCTCTGATCCCTTTCGGGCGTTGGGACGAGACGTCACGGACACGAGGGGGCTCTGCCCCCGTCGCGCGATGCGCGACTCCCCCGGCGTATTTTGAAAGAGAAGAAGTGGCGGGTCAGCCGCGTGCCGGACGCGCGGTCGGCACCGGGAAGATCAGGTCGTAGGCCCAGTTAAAAACGAAGGCGTAGACCAGGTAGAAGCCCGCAAAGCCCATGTCCATCACCAGCGCATGGCCAAGGCTCACGCCCAGTTCCCAGGCGATATAGGGTGCCAGCGCCAGCAACAGGCCGAGCTCGAACAGCACCGCATGGACCACCCGCAGCCGCACGCTCTTGCGCGTGTGGCCGTAGCGGCGCGACATCCACAGATCGAAGAGCAGGTTGTAGAGGTAGTTCCACCCCGTCGCCACCGTGGCGCAGACCAGCGCGACAAGGCCGATCTCGTGCATTCCACGATCGAAGGCCCAGGCGCCGAGCGGGGTGATGAGGGCGAGGCCGAGCAGCTCGAAGCTGAGGGCGTGACGGATACGATCGGACCGGGTGCGCATGACACTCTCCATGGCATCGGGCCGTCCCGTCTGCTGTCCCGACATGGGGGAGGTCGTCCTCTCGGTGCGGAGACCTAGCCGCTACCGCGCGGCAAATCAAGCACGCCGGAGACGGCGGTGGGCAAGGCCGCTTTGCGCCGGAAGCAAGTCACCCTGCCCCCGGCCCCGGACAACATGGGTCAGCCGGCCTTGCGCAGCTCGGGGGCGACCCGGGTACCCAGCACCTCGATCGCTTTCAGCATCTCGGCGTGCTCGATCACCCCGATGCCCATCTGGATGGTCACCCGGTCGAAGCCGAGATCCTCTCGCAGCCCGAGGATCTTGTCGACCAGCTGCGCCGGGCTGCCCACGAACATCGCACCCTCGGGGCCCATGCTCTCGTCGTATTGCGCGCGGCTCTGCGGCGGCCAGCCCCGCTCGCGGCCCAGCTGGTCCATCACCTGCTTCTGCGCCGGGAAGAACAGGTCCGCGGCCGTCTTGCCATCCTCGCCGACAAAGCCATGCACGTTCAGAGAAACCCGCGCCTGCTCGGCGTGTCCGGTCTGCGCCGCGGCCTTGCGGTAGAGATCTGCCAGCGGCGCAAAGCGGCGCGGCTGGCCGCCGATGATCGCCAGCGCCAGCGGTGCCCCCAGAGCGCCGGCGCGCACCATGCTCTGCGGCGTGCCGCCCGCGGCGATCCAGACCGGCAGCTTGTCCTGCACGGCGCGTGGGTAGACGCCGAGCCCCTCGACCTTGGGCGTATGCGTCGTGCCTGGCCATGCCAGCCGCTCCTGCTCGTTGATCGCGAGCAGCATCTGCAGCTTCTCCTCGAAGAGCTCGTTGTAATCGTCGAGCGCGTAGCCGAAGAGCGGGAAGCTCTCGATGAAACTGCCGCGGCCCACCATGATCTCTGCGCGCCCGCCGGTCAGGTTGTCGAGCGTCGCGAACTGCTGGTAGACGCGGATCGGATCGTCGGAGCTGAGCACCGAAACCGCCGAACTGAGCTTGATGGTCCTTGTGGTGCGCGATGCCCCCGCCAGCACCGTCGCGGGCGACGAGATGGCATAGTTCGGACGGTGATGCTCGCCGAGGCCGAAGACATCGAGCCCGACCTGATCGGCCAGCTCGATCTCTTCCATCAGGTCCTGCAGCCGCTTGGCCGCGTCCACCTTCTCGCCGGTGACGGGATTGGTGCCCACGTCACCGAATGTGTAAAGTCCGAGTTCCATTGCAATCTCCTTGCCTTGGACCGGAACCTAGGACGCGCGGGCGCGCCGCAACAGTCCCCTGCTCCGCACAAGCGGTGTGCAGGGGCTGCGGATCAGCCCGCCCGAGGCAGGTGCAACTCGGCGCGCTGTCCCTGCCCGTCACTTGGCGGCAGCCGCAATTCGCCGCCGAGCCGTTCCATTGCTGCGCTGGCAATGGCAAGGCCAAGCCCGCTGCCATCCCCGCCCTGCGTGCCGCGCACGAAGCGCTCGCAGGCGCGGGCACGGAGCGCTTCGGGAATGCCCGGGCCGCTGTCTTCGACCGCCAGCACCTTGCCGTCGCAACTGATCCGCACCTTGGCGCCCACGGGAGAGGCCTGCACGGCGTTCTCCACGAGGTTTCGCAGGGCCGCATGAAGCAGGAAGCCGCTGGCGGCCAGCGGCTGCGCGCTGCCCTCCGGAACATCGGAGACCAGCATGACATCCCGCGCCTCGGCCAGGGGTGCGAGGTCGGCGCAGATCTCGGCGCTGAGCTGCCCGAGGTCCAGCTGATCCTGCGCCGCGCCCTCGCGCTCGACTGCCGAGAGTTCCAGCAATTGCCGCACCAGCCGGTCGGTGCGGTCAACCGAGCGCTCGATGTTCTGCAGCGCGCGGGTCCGCGTCGCCGCGTCGGGGGCAATCCGGGCGATCTGCGCCTGGGTGCGCAGCCCGGCCAGTGGCGTCTTCAGTTCGTGCGCGGCAAAGGCAGTGAAATCGCGCTCGGCCTCGCGCGCCCTCGACAGCCGTGCGAAAAGCCCGTCGAGCGCACTGCGCATCGGGCGCATTTCGGCGGGGACCGGACCGACCGGCAAGGGTGCGAGGTCCGACGGGCTCCGCAGCCGCAGCGCCTCGGCCAGCCGGTGCATCGGCGCCAGCCCCTTGCCGAGGCTGATCCAGATTGCCGCCGCCAGCAGCGGCAGGATCAGCGCCATGGGCAGCAGCAACCCCTCGATCACCCCCGAGACCAGGCGCTCGCGCACCCCGATGCTATCGCCCACCATGACGCGGACCCCGAGCGCGGCGTTTTCGACCGTGTAAACCCGCCAGGTCTCGCCACCCACCGTGCTCTCGGAATACCCGGTACCATGCGCGCCGGTGAGCTGCCCCGCCGGCGCCCCCTCGGACTGGCCCACCAGCGTGCCCCGCAACGACCAGATCTGGCATGACAGCTGGTGCGCGTAATCGCCGTGCGGATCGAGCGGGATGGCTACCGGCGATCCATCTCCGGCCATGGCGATGCGCCGGTCCGACAGCAGCGAGGAGACCATGCGCGCCGCCTCGGCGAGGCGCGCGTCGAGCACCTTCGTTACCTGCGCGCGCGTCGAATGTTCGATCCACATCACCGCCGAGAACCAGATCGCCCCGGTGGCCAGCGCGAGGATGAGAAAGAGGCGCAGGCGCAGAGACACGGGGCTCAACCCTCCGCCGCAACGCGGTAGCCAAGACCCCGCACCGTCTCGATGAACTCTCGGCCCAGCTTGGCGCGAAGGTGGTGAACGTGCACCTCGACGGTGTTGCTCTCGATCTCCTCCTGCCAGCCGTAGAGCCGCTCCTCGAGCGCGGGTTTCGACAGGATCTGGCCGGGGCGCTCCATCAGCGCATGCAGCACGGCGAACTCGCGGCGGGAGAAGGCCAGCGGTGCGCCGTTGTACTCGCCGCGCAACCGTGAGGGGTCAAGCTCCAGCCCGTTCCAGCGCAGCACCGAAGCGGCACGGCCTTCGGCGCGGCGCAGGATGGCACGCAGCCGCGCCGCAAGCTCGTGCAGGTCGAAAGGCTTGCCGAGATGGTCGTCGGCCCCCGCGTCCAGCCCCTCGATCCGGTCGCGCACCTGATCGCGCGCGGTGAGCAGCAGCACCGGCAAGTCCGAGCCGCCGCGGCGAATCTCGGCGAGAAGCTCCAGCCCCGAGCCGTCGGACAGCATCACGTCAAGCACCACGCCGGCGAAGCGCGTGGCCGCCAGCGCCGCCCGCGCGTCCTCCAGCGTGGCGACGGAATCGGCGGTGAATCCCGACAGGCCGAGGCCCACGGAGAGTCCCTCGGAAAGCACAGGGTCATCCTCGACGATCAAGATGCGCATGAATCCTCCTTGCGCGGGCGGGCTCGCTGGTCAACCTTAAGGCCTACTTAAGCACCAATTCCTAGTTGCCTCCGATGTGTCCCAGAAATTATCCCGCGCCCCGATCAGCGCGCATTGGCGCCTTTTCTGTTGCCCGCCCGCCACAGGCCGGCACCGAGCAGCGGACAACCGCCGAATTCACGCTACTTCCGCCTCATCGACGTGACGCATCCCCCTGCGTTGCGCCACATGCCCTCCGGCGCGCAGCGAGCCTGCGCCCCCAAATTCAAGAGCAACGGAACCGCCAGATGACAGAATTCTTCGCCCGCCTCAGCGCACCGCGTCTTGCAGGACGCCTGCCCCTCGCCGCCCTCTCGCTGACCTTCGCCGGGCTGCTTTCGGCCTGCGCCACCACCGCCGTGCCGACGAACACCCCGGGCGCGATCACCGACGAAACGCGGATGATGTACGCTGAGGTGCAGGATGGCGACATCACGATCCCGGCGATCGAGGACAAGTACCTGACCGAGGAGAAGAAGCGCCAGGTCGTCGACTACTGGTCCGACCAGAAGCCCGGCACGATCATCGTCGATCCCGGCGCGCGCTGGCTCTACCAGGTGCAGGAAGGCAACAAGGCCATGCGTTACTCGGTCGCCGTCGGTGCCGAGGGTCTGGCGTTCTCCGGCAATGCCAATATCGCGCTGAAGCGCGAGTGGCCGCATTGGACCCCCACCGCGAACATGATCCGCCGTGACCCCGAGACCTACGGGCCGGTCGCCAGCGGCCTGCCGGGCGGGCTCGAGAATCCGCTGGGCGCACGCGCGCTCTATCTCTACAAGGGCGGCCGCGACACGCTCTACCGCATCCACGGCACCCCGTCGCCCTGGACCGTCGGCCATGCGACCTCCTCGGGCTGCATCCGCATGTTCAACCAGGACTCGCTCTACCTCTATGACACCACGCCCAAGGGCACCAAGGTCATCGTCCTGCCCGCCTCGCGCAGCGGCGAAGGCACCATGGCGCCCGGTGAAACGCTGCCGCTGACCAGCGCCGCGGAGACCGCAGAGACCGCGGAGACCGGCGGAAACGCCTGATCTGCCGCGAGATCGCAATCGCGTGAGGCGACGTAGCGTGAGGGGAAAGCTTAAGGTCCGGTTAAGCCCGGAGCGGTCTCAGGGGGCAAGGACGGGGCATACCCCCGCCGGAACAGGAGACCTGATGAGCATTTCCCTCACCCGCCGCGCCGCCCTTGGCGGCGCGTTCGCCGCCACCTCGTTGCTGGCCACCCCCGCCGTGCTGCACGCCCAGTCGGTGCCGCGCCGCAATGCCTCGAGCTGGGTGCGTCAGGACTGGCGCGACCATTTCGACACCCTCGGCAAGGCGACTGTCGTCGCCGACACCGCCTCGCGCACCCTGCACTACTGGAATTCCGATGGCAGCGACTACCGCGCCTACCCCACCTCGGTGCCGCTCACCGAGGAGCTGACCAAGCGCGGCTACACCTCGATCGTTCGCAAGAAGGTCGGTCCGTCCTGGACGCCGACCGCCTCGCAGATGGAGCGCTACCCGGACTGGAAGCCTATCGGCCCCGGCCCCGAGAACCCGCTCGGCACCCACGCCATGTACCTCAGCTGGCCTGCCTACATCATCCACGGCACCCACGACACGCGGAAGATCGGCCGCCCCTCGTCCGACGGCTGCATCGGGCTCTACAACGAAAAGATCGCCGAGCTGTTCCAGCTCTGCCCGGTCGGCACGCAGGTGCGCATCATCTGAGCCTGCGCGCCTGCCGGTCTCATGCCCCGCCCCGCCGGCTGGCCTCCTGCGCCTCCGGCGGGGATATTTTTGACAAGTGGAAGCGCGCGACGAACGGGCGCTTCCGCTTCGTCGAGCGTCTACTGGATCTCGCGGATCGCGCGGTAGGCCGGACCGAAGCGCTGGTAGGCGGCCTCGTAGGCCTCCACCATTTCGGCCACCGGCTCGATCACCTCGGCGGTGGCTGGCGCGGTAATCACCTCTTCGGGCGCCGCACCGGTGGCGGCGAGCAGGCCGAGCCGGGCCGCGCCGAGCGCCGCGCCGAACTCGCCGGAGGCCGGCAGGTGCAACGGTGTGTTCAGCACCGTCGCGATCAGCCGCAGCCAGTAGCGCGAGCGGCTGCCGCCGCCGATCGCCAGGAGGTGGCCGAGCTCCGCCCCGGCACCGCGCAGCGCCTCGGCGCTGTCGCGCAGACCGAAAGCCACGCCCTCGAGCACAGCGCGAGTCATGTCGTCGCGCCCGGTCTCGGCTCCGAGGCCGGTGAAGGCGCCGCGGATGGCGGCATCGTTGTGCGGCGTGCGCTCACCCGACAGGTACGGCAGGAAGCGCACCCGCCCAGGCTCCTGCAGAGTGACCCCGAGCGGTGCGGTCAACTCGGCCGGGCGCAGCCCCGCGATGCGTGCCAGCCAGTTGAGGCTGTCGGTGCAGGAGAGCATCACCCCCATCTGGTACCAACGCCCCGGCACCGCGTGGCAGAAGGTGTGCAGTGCGCTGCCGGGCAGCGGATGATAGCCGTCGCGGGCTGCCAGCAGTACACCAGAGGTGCCGAGCGAGACGAAGCCCTCGCCTTCGTGCAGCGCGCCTGTGCCGCAGGCCGCTGCGGCGTTGTCGCCGGCACCGCCCGCCACTGTGACCGCCTGCGACAGCCCCCAGTTCGCGGCGAGGCCGGCGCGCAGCACACCCGCGGCCTCCGACCCCTCGACCAGACGCGGCATCTGCGCCCGCGACATGTGCCCCGCTTCCAGCAACACGTCCGACCAGTCCCGCGCGCCGGTGTCGAACCAAGCGCTGCCGGCACTGTCGGACATATCGGCCACGTGATCGCCGGTCAGGTAGAGGTTGAGATAGGCGGCCGGGAGCAGCACTTTCGCAACCTGCGCGAAAACCTCGGGCTCCTGCGAGCGAACCCAGTCGAGCTTCGGCGCGGTGAAGCCGGGAAAGACGATATTGCCGCTGATCTCGCGGAACTCCGGCATGGCGTCGAGCCGCGCCGCCTCGGCGTGCGAGCGGGTGTCGTTCCACAGGATGCAGGGCCGCAGCACCGCGTCATCCGCCCCGAGCAGCACCGCGCCGTGCATGTGCCCGGCAACGCCGATGCCGCGCAGTCCCGACCAGGCCGGATGCCCCTTCAGCTCGCCCACCGCGCCTTCGAGCGCGGCGATCCAGTCCGACGGGTCCTGCTCGGACCAGCCGGGATGCGGGTGGCGCGCCTCGTAGTGGCGCTCGGCGCTGGCGACCGGCACCCCAGCCTCGTCGCAGAGCAGCGCCCGCAGCCCGGAGGTTCCGAGATCGATGCCAAGGTAGGAGGCGCCGCCGTGGGTCATGGGATCAGCCGTTGAGATAGGTTTCGATGCTGCGCTGCGCGCCCTGCGACCAGATCATATCGAGCCATGTCGCGAAACTCTCTTCGAAGCGCGCATCGCCCTGGATCTCGCCGTAGACCGCGCGCTGGGTGAGCCAGGCCGCAGGGGTTTCGCGCGCCTCGGCCGCAAGTGCGGTGAGCGCCTCCCAGCTGGGATCGTTCGGCTCGATCACCGTGCCGTCCTCGAAGGTGCCGGCGCAGTAGCGGCACCAGAGCGCGCTTTCCAGCGCCAGCCCGGTGATCGACGTGCCCTTGCGCAGCCCGTCGGCGATCGAAGGCACGATGAACTTCGGCTGGCGGTTCGAGCCATCAAGGCAAAGCCGGCGAATGGTGTCTTTGACCGCGGGATTGGCGAAACGCCCCTCGATCAGCGTCAGGTATCCCGGCGGGGTGAACTCGGGCACCGGCTGGACGTGGGGCAGGATTTCCTCGGTCTCGACCTTGCGCAGGTAGGCGCTGACCAGCGGATGCGCCATGGCGTCATCGGCGAAAGTGCAGCCAAGAAGTGCACCGGCGTAGGCGATGATCGCATGGCCGCCGTTGAGGATGCGGATCTTCATCCGCTCGTAGTCATGCACGTGATCGGTGAAGGTGACCCCCACCTCCTCGAGGCGCGGGCGGCCTTGCGGGAAGCTATCCTCCATCACCCATTGCCGGAACGGCTCGCAGGTCACCGGCACCGGATCATCGAGACCGAACTCGCGGGCCAGCGCCCGCTCACCCTCGCCCGTCGCCGGGGTGATGCGGTCGACCATCGAGTTGGGAAAGGCGACATTGGCCTCGATCCATTGCGCGAAGTCAGGGTCAGACAGCCGCGCCGTGCCCGCCACCGCGTCGCGCGTGACCGCGCCATTGCCGGGGATGTTGTCGCAGCTCATCACGGTAAAGGGAGGCAGCCCGGCGGCCCGGCGCGTCTTGAGCGCGGCCACGATGGCCCCGAAGACAGTCTTGGGTGTATCGGGCGACGCCCCATCGGCGACGATATCCGGGTGGGTCGGATCGAAGGTGCCCGTGGTGGCATCGACGTAGTAGCCGCCCTCGGTCACGGTGAGCGAGACGATCCGCGTGGCCACGTCGGACATGCGGGCGATCAGCGGGCCGTTGTCGGGATCGACCTCGACGAAATCCACCATAGCGCCGATGACGCGCGGCCGCGCGCCCGAGGGATCAAGCTCGATCACCGTCGACAGGTAGTCCTGCGCCGCGAGCGCCTCGCGCATCCTGCCGTCGGGCGCGCGCACGCCCGCTCCGCAGATCGCCCAGTCGTGGTCGAGCCCCTTGGCAAAGAGATCGTCGAGGTAGACCGCCTGATGCGCGCGGTGGAAGTTGCCGAGGCCGACGTGCACGATGCCCGGCGTCAGGGACGCGCGGTCGTAGCCCGGGCGGGCGATGCGGGACTCGAGCGCGCCGAGCGCGTCTGTGTGGAGTTTCATGGGGGCCTCCATCAGGTCATCTACTGGCCGCCGCCGACGTTCGGCGGCTGGGCGCCGATTTGGGCGACGATGTATGCGGCCCCTTTCGGGGCCCGGTCGTTGGCACGGTCGTTGGCGCGGTCGGAAGTATTCTCGCCGCGACGTCTGCGGCCATGCGCGCGAGGCATCGCCCCGCGGGTCGGGCCGCAATTGCCCTTGGGTCGCACGCTCATGCCCGCAGCCCCTGCTTGTCGAAGCGATGCAGCTTGCTCTCGTCCGGGGTCAGGAAGATGCGGTCGCCGTGGCGCACCGGCATCTCGCCGTCCACCCGCACGGTCAGCGGCTCTTCGCCCAGCCCATGGTCATGCACGTGCAGGAAGGTGTCGGACCCGAGATGCTCGGCGACGCCCACGGTGCCCTGCCAGAGCCCGCTCTCCGTCGAGGCGGCAAGGTGTTCGGGCCGGATGCCGATGGTCGCGACGCCGTGCTTGGCGGCCTCCGCCCCGCGAATGAGGTTCATTTTCGGCGAGCCGATGAACCCGGCGACGAACTCGTTCTGCGGGCTGTGGTAGAGGTCCAGCGGCGAGCCCACCTGCTCGATGTTTCCGGCGCGCAGCACAACGATCTTGTCGGCCATGGTCATCGCCTCGACCTGATCGTGCGTGACGTAGATCATCGTGGTCTTCAGCGCGTTGTGCAGCTCGGAGATCTCCAGCCGCATGTTCACCCGCAGCGCCGCGTCGAGGTTCGACAGCGGCTCGTCAAAGAGGAAAGCCGAAGGCTCGCGCACGATGGCGCGGCCGATCGCGACCCGCTGGCGCTGGCCGCCCGAAAGCTGCCCGGGCCGCCGATCGAGGTAGTCGGTCAGGTTGAGCGACTTCGCCGCCGCCTCGATGCGGTGGTTCTGCTCATCCTGCGGCATCCCCGCCATCTTCATCGGGAAGGCAATGTTCTTGCGCACCGACATGTGCGGGTAGAGCGCGTAGCTCTGGAACACCATGGCCAACCCGCGCTTGGCCGGGGGCATGTCGGTGGCATCCTCGCCGTCGATGCGGATCTGGCCCGAGGTCACGTCCTCGAGGCCGGCAATCAGCCGCAACAGCGTGGACTTGCCGCAGCCCGAGGGGCCGACGAAGACCACGAACTCGCCGTCGTTGATGGTCAGATCCAGCGGCGGGATGACGTTCACTTCGCCGAAGCTCTTGGTCACCTTGTCGAGGGTGATGCGTCCCATGTCTGGCTCCTATCTTATTTCACCGCGCCGAAGGTCAGGCCGCGGACAAGTTGTTTCTGGCTGAACCAGCCCATGATGAGGATCGGCGCGATGGCCATGGTCGAGGCCGCCGAGAGCTTGGCGTAGAACAGGCCCTCGGGGGACGAGTAGCTGGCGATGAAGGCCGTCAGAGGCGCCGCCTTGGCCGCCGTCAGGTTCAGCGTCCAGAAGGCCTCGTTCCACGCCAGGATGATGTTGAGCAGCAGGGTCGAGGCGATCCCCGGCACCGCCATGGGCGTCAGCACGTGGATCAGCTCGTTCTTCAGCGAGGCGCCGTCCATGCGCGCGGCCTCGAGGATCTCGCCGGGGATCTCCTTGAAGTAGGTGTAGAGCATCCACACGATGATCGGCAGGTTGATTAGCGTCAGTACGATGACCAGACCGAACCGCGTGTCGAGCAGGCCGAGATTGCGGAAGATCAGATAGATCGGCACCAGCACACCGACCGGCGGCAGCATCTTGGTGCTGAGCATCCACATCAGCACGTCCTTGGTCCGCTTGCCGGGCACGAAGGCCATGGCCCAGGCCGCCGGGATGGCAATCAGGAGGCCGATCAGCGTCGAGCCGAGCGAGATCACCACCGAGTTCCAGAAGTGCCGGAAGTAGTTCGACCGCTCCTGTACCGTGGCGTAGCTCTCGAAGGTCCAGGCCGAGCCCAGCACCTCGAAGGGCGTCTTGATCGCGTCGCCCTCAGATTTGAACGACAGGATGACGATCCAGAGGATCGGGAAGAAGATCGCCAGTCCCACGAGCCAGGCCAGCACGGTCACCACGGCCTTGCGCCGGTTTGTCACTCTGCGTGCCATGTCAGCCCCTCCCAGACAGTTTGTTGATAATTCGCGGGGCCTTGGCGACAGTGGCCGCGACACGCTTTGCACTTGCAGACATCGCTCAGGCCTCCAGGTTCTTGCCGATCATCCGCATCAGGAAGATCGCCACGATATTGGCGAGGATGATCGCCACCACGCCCCCGGCCGAGCCGCCACCCACGTCGAACTGCAGCAGCGACTGCATGTAGATGAGGTACGTCAGGTTGGTCGAGGCCACGCCCGGCCCGCCGTTGGTGGTCACCAGGATCTCGGCAAAGACCGACAGCAGGAAGATGGTCTGGATCAGGATCACCACGGTGATGGCGCGCGCCAGGTGCGGCACCATGATGTAGAAGAAGCGCGACAGCGGCCCGGCCCCGTCCATCTCGGCGGCCTCGAGCTGTTCCTGGTCCAGCGATTGCAGCGCGGTCAGCAGGATCAGCGTGGCGAAGGGTAGCCATTGCCAACTGACGATGAAGATGATCGAGCCGAGCGGCGCCTGCGCGAGAAAGTCATAGGGTTGCAGCCCGAAGAACTTCGCCAGGTGCGCAAAGAGCCCGTTGACCGGGTTCATGAACATGTTCTTCCAGACCAGCGCCGAGACGGTGGGCATGACGAAGAACGGCGCGATCACCAGGATGCGCACGATGCCCTGCCCCCAGAACGGCTGGTCCATCAAGAGCGCCAGCAGCGTGCCGCCCACGGTGGTGATCAGCAGCACCCCGCCCACCAGCAGAAGCGTGTTCCACAGCGCGGCGGTGAAGGCCGGATCGGTCAGGAAGAAGCGGTAGTTGGTCCAGCCGGTGAACTCTTCCATCCCCGGCATCAGCAGGTTGTAGCGCAGGAACGAGAAGTAGAGCGTCATCGACAGCGGCACGATCATCCAGCCGAGCAGCAGCAGGACCGCGGGCGAAATCATGAGCCGGGCGGCGGCACGGGATGCTTTGGTGGCCATGGCCGGTCTCCCTGGTCGTGAAAGATCTTGAGGTGTCTTGGAAACGTGGCGGGAACTGGGATGCGCAGCTGCGGCATGACGCGGCCGAAACGTAGAGGCCTCCGCAGGATGAGCACTTCCGGGACGCGTCTCGCAGGGTGGGCCCGCGATCCTCGCCCCGGAAGCAGGTAACCCGGACCGGCCGGCGCTCCCGGGTGAGGTCGGGGGGGCGCGCCGCCCCGGCTCGCGATCTTGTGCCGCGCTGCCGGGGCCGGCCGGGCCGGGTGCGCCAACGGACCTGGAGGTGGCGGGCCCCTTCGATCCCCGGAGGGCCCGCACGATCCGTGGCTTGCGCCCGAGGCTGGCTTACTTGATGTAGCCGGCCTTCATCATCTCACGCTCGGTGAGCATCTGCGCCGACTGCAGCGCCTGTTCGGCCGTCACCTGCCCCGCAAGCGCGGCAGAGAACTGCTGGCCGACCGCCGTGCCAAGCCCCTGGAACTCCGGGATGGCGACGAACTGGACACCCACGTAGGGCACCTCGTCGACCGTCGGGTTCTGCGGGTCCGCCGCGTTGATCGAGTCGAGCGTCATCTGCGCGAAGGGCGCGGCCTCGAGGTACTCGGGGTTCTCGTAGAGCGAGGTGCGGGTGCCCGGCGGCACGTTCGCCCAGCCCTCCTTCTCGGCCACGAGTGCGAGGTACTCCTTGGAGGTCGCCCATTCGACGAAGGCCTTGGCTGCGTCTTCCTTCTGGGTGCCGGCGGGGATGCCGAGGTTCCAGGCCCAGAGCCAGTTGCCGCGCTTGCCGAGCCCGTTGTCCGGCGCCAGCGCGAAACCGACCTGGTCGGCGACCGAGGATTCCTCGGCGTTGGTCACGAAGGAGGCCGCGACGGTGGCGTCGATCCACATGCCGCACTTGCCAGACTGGAACAGCGCGAGGTTCTCGTTGAAGCCGTTCGACGAGGCGCCCGGCGGGCCGTAGTTGTTCATCAGGTCAAGATAGTCGGTCAGCGTCGCCTTCCAGGCCTCGCTGTCGAAATGCGGCTTCCAATCCATGTCGAACCAGCGCGCGCCGTAGGAGTTGGACATGGCGGTCAGGAAGGCCATGTTCTCGCCCCAGCCGGCCTTGCCGCGCAGACAGATGCCGTAGACCTCGTTGTCCTTGTCGGTCATCGCCGCCGCGGCTTCCTTGATGAAGTCCCAGGTCGGTGCCTCGGGCATCTCGAGCCCGGCGGCGTCCATCAGGTCCTTGCGGTACATGACCATCGAGCTCTCGCCGTAGAACGGCGCGGCGTAGAGGTGGCCGTCCACCGTCAGGCCGCCGCGGATCGCCGGCAGGATGTCATCGGCGTCATAGCTGTCGGGCAGGTCGTCGAGGCTGACCAGCCAGCCGCGCTCGCCCCAGATCGGAACCTCGTAGGTGCCGATGGTCATCACGTCGAACTGGCCGCCCTTGGTTGCCACGTCCTGGGTCACACGCTGGCGCAACACGTTCTCTTCCAGCGTCACCCACTCGACCTTGATGTCGGGATGCGCCTCGTTGAAGGCATCCATCAAACCCTGCATGCGGATCATGTCGCCGTTGTTCACCGTGGCAACGGTGATCGTGGTCTCTGCAAGTGCCGCGGTGCCAAGGGCACCCAGCGCACACGCGCCCATGAGCGCGCGGATGGTAACTGACATGAGAAATCCTCCCTGAATTCCGACGCTGGACAGACCCGCCACTCTCCTATGACTGAGCAACTGCCCGCGTGATGGGCAAATGCTCACCCAATGGCACGAGTCGAGTCAAGCCCATTTTGAGCGCAAGATGTTTAGGAAGTGCTGAGGATTTCGGCGGCGGTGAGCTCGTCGGTGATCAGCCCCTGGATCAAACCGCCCTTAAGAGCGGCTCGCAAAGCTTTGATCTTGCTTACACCTCCGGCAACGCAGATCACCGGATTATCGTTCTGCGGCACTCGAACGCCCACCATGAATTCGTTGACAGGATGCTCCAGGTAGCGCCCCTCGGAATCGAAGACATGGCCGCCCAGCTCCCCCGCAGCCCCTGCCGCGCGCAGGCTTGAAAGCTCCTCGGCGGTGATGAACCCGTCCACGTAGAGCGGCGCGTCATCCGCCATCTGGCCGATTCCAACCACCGTCACATCCGCCTCCTTGGCCAGCGCGCGCGAGCTCACCACGTGCGGCAGGCTGCGGTAGGTGGCGAATTCCTCGGCGTCGCGCGCCATGACCGGCACGGACATCGGGTAGTGCGGCGCGCCGGTCTTGTCGGCGATGCGCATGATCACCTCGTAGAAGGACGCCGATCCATCGGGCGCCACGTTGCCGATTAGCGAGACCATGCGGTGATGGCCGGCGTTGATCGTCTGCATCTGGTCGATCATCGCGCGCAGCGTGCGCCCGGTGCCGAGCGCGATCAGCTGCGGCGTCTGCTGCGCGAAGATGCGCTCCATCTCGGCGGCGGCAAAGGGCGCGATGGCGCGCAGCGCGTCCTGCCCCGAATCCGCCCGCGGCGCGACCCGCGCGCGCAGCAGCCCGAAGCGCTGGCGCAGCCCGCGCTCGAGTTCCAGACACTCGCCGATCGGGTGGTCGATGCGCACCTTGACCAGCCCCTCGGCCACCGCCCGCGCCACCAGCCGCTGCGCGCGCTGACGCGAGATGCCGAGTTCCTCGGCAATCTGGTCCTGCCGCATGCCGCCGACGTAATAAAGCCAGGCGGCCCGTGCCGCGAGGTCCTGGGGAGAAGCGTCGCCATCGTCGAGTGTGCGCAGGGCCATGATCACGTGCCTGTGATGAAAAGGTCAGGGGCAAGATGCGGGAGTTCCGCGAAACTTGCAAATTGACGGTGCGGCACCACCTCCGGATCCTCCGGCAAGGCGCCCCCCGCCAGATGGCTGCCGCCGGTGAACTGCCAGACCGACATGCCCGCCGCCAGCCCCGCGCCGATGCCGGCGAGGGAATCCTCGATCAGCAGGCAGCGTTCGGGAGCCACTCCAGCCTTTTCCGCCGCACGCAGCGGCAAGTCCGGCGCGGGTTTGCCGCGTTTCACCTCCGAAGCGGTGGTGATGCGCCCCTCGAAGGCCTCTGTCAGCCCGGTCAGCGCCAGGCTGGAGACCACCCGTCCAGGGCTCGAACTGGTGGCAAGGCAATAGGGCACCGCGAGGGTCTCGAGCACCTCGCGCAGGTGCGGCATGACCTTCAGCCCCTCGGACTCGAAGGCTGCGAGCAGGCGGGCCCGGTAGTCGGCCTCGAACCCCTCGGGCAGCGCGATGCCGAATTCTTCGCGCACCTGTGCGATCACCGTCGGATAGCTGCGCCCGAGGAAATGCCGGGCCACATAGGGAAGGTCGACCGAAACGCCCTTGTCGGCCAGTTCGGCCACCAGCATGCGCAGCGAAATGATCTCGCTGTCCACAACGACGCCGTCGAAATCGAACAGCACCAGCTCTACCGGCTGTGTCATGCCTGCTCCCCCTCAGTCCTGGCGCATCTCGCCCGAAGCTGCGCCCGGCTGCAACCCCCGGTCTTTGCGTATTTGCAGGAACAATGAAGGCACCGGGCTGCCGGCGTCCCCTCCAGAAACGCGAAAAGGGCCGGCTTTCAGAACCGGCCCCTTCATTGTTCCACAAATACGCGTATTCCGGCCTCAGCCGACCTTCACGCCCTTGCGGCCCGCGAGATCGAGGAAATACTGCCAGGCCACCCGGCCCGAGCGGGCACCGCGCGTGGCCTGCCACTCGATCGCCTCGGCCCACAGTGTCTCGTCGTCGATCTCGACACCATGCTCGGTGCAATAGCCGCGGATCATCGCTAGGTACTCGTCCTGCGAACACGGGTGGAAGCCGAGCCAGAGCCCGAAACGGTCGGACAATGAGACCTTCTCCTCGACCGCCTCGGAGGGGTTGATCGAGGTGCTTCGTTCGTTCTCGATCATGTCGCGCGGCATCAGGTGCCGGCGGTTCGAGGTGGCGTAGAAAAGCACGTTCTCGGGCCGCCCCTCGATGCCGCCGTCGAGCACCGCCTTGAGGCTCTTGTAGTGCTGGTCGTCATGGCTGAACGAAAGGTCGTCGCAGAACAGCACGAAGCGGTGCGGCGCTCCGCGCAGCAGGTTCAGCAGCCGGCCCACCGACGGCAGGTCCTCGCGCTGCAGCTCGACCAGTTTGAGATCCTGCCCCTGCGTGCGAACCTCGGCGTGCACTGCCTTGACGATGCTCGATTTCCCCATGCCGCGCGCGCCCCAGAGAAGGGCGTTGTTGGCGGGCAACCCGCGGGCGAATTGCAGGGTGTTCGACAGCAGCGTATCGCGCGAGCGGTCGATGCCCACCAGCAGCTTCAGGTCGATCCGGTTCACCTGTGGCACCGGCTCCAGCCGGTCCGGTTCGGTGTGCCAGACAAAGGCATCCGCCGCGCCGAACTCCGGGGCGGCAAGAGGCGCCGGAGCCATTCGCTCCAGCGCCTCCGCGATGCGTTTCAACGCTTTACTCGTCACGGGGTGCGGTCCTCCTGACCCTCGTCATCGTCTTCATCCTCGAACCAAAGGCCCTGGGCGCGCAGTTCTTTCTCGCGCTTGCGCTCGACGATGCGCACCAGGAAGATCGAGACCTCGTAGAGGCCGTAGACCACCACGAAGAGGATCGCCTGCGTGGTCACATCCGGGGGCGTGACCAGCGCGGCCAGCACCAGGATTGCCACCACCGCATATTTGCGCACCGACGACAGGCCCTCGGCCGAGACCAGTCCGGCCTTGCCCATCAGGGTCAGCAGCACCGGCAGCTGGAAGCACAGTCCGAAGGCGACGATGAACTTGAGCGTGATGTCGAGGCTCTCGTTTACCTTGCCGAAGAAGGTGATCTTCATGCCCTCGGTGGTTTCGGGCACCACCGCCGTGTCCACCGGCAGGTCCGACGGCATGCCGTCAGTGGCCCGCTGCAGCAAGTCCGCAAAGATCGAGCTGACGTCGGCAAAGCCGAGGAAGAACTGCATCGCCAGCGGTGTCACCACGAAATGCGCAAAGCTGGCGCCCAGCAGGAACATGATCGGCGAGGCGATCATGAACGGCAGGAAGGCGTTCTTCTCGGACTTGTAGAGCCCCGGCGCGACGAAGCGCCAGAGCTGGAAAGAGATCACCGGGAAGGCCAGGCCGAAGCCGAAGACCATCGAGATGCGGAACAGCGTGAACAGATATTCCTGCGGCGAGGTGTACTGCATGGTCGGCGACGGATCGCCAAGCGCGCGCAGCGTCTCCTCGATCGGGCCGAGCAGGAACTGCAGGATCGGCTCGGCCACGGTGAAGGCCAGCACAATGCCCACGATGAAGGCTGCCACGGCGCGGATGAGCCGCGTACGCAGCTCCGCCAGGTGCTCGATCAGCGGCGCCGAGCTGTCGTCGATATCGTCATGGTCCGTAGGGCTCATGCCTCACCGTCTTTCTTCAGCGCCGCTTCCAGCTCTTCGGCCTTCTTGGCGGCGTCCTCGGCCTTTTTCGCAGCGGCCTCCGCCTCGCGCTTCTGGCGCTCGGCGGCGGCACGGGCGGCACCGGCCTCGATCTTCTGCTTGTTCGCCGCGCGCTCGGCGTCGAGCGCACCGGGATCTTCCTTCAGCCCCTCGGTCTTCTTCGGGGGCGTGGGGTCGGTCATCGACTTGGCGGCATCGCGCACCCCGTCCATGGCCGAGTTCACCGGGTTGGTCGCCGTCTTGAGCGTCTTGGCCACGTCGCGCACGCCCGCCTCGTCCGCCGCGTCGTTCATCGCGCGGCTGAACTCGCGCGCCATGCCGCGCGCCTTGCCCATGAAGCGACCCACATTGCGGAACAGCACCGGCAGATCCTTGGGGCCCACGACAATGAGCGCCACGATCCCGATGACCATGAGTTCCGACCAGCCAAGATCGAACATGGGATCAGACCTTGTCTTTGTCGCTTTCCGGGGTCACGTCCTTGGCCTCGGCAGCTTTTTCGTCCTCGAGTTCCTTGGCGCCGTCGTTCACGCCCTTCTTGAAGGCGGTGATGCCCTTGCCGACCTCACCCATGAGGTTGGAAATCTTGCCGCGGCCGAACAGAACCAGCACCACGACGGCGATCAGAAGAAGGCCCGGAAGGCCGATGTTGTTGAGCATGTCCTTAGTCTCCCTTTGGCCGCCCCAACCCCTCGTGAGGTGTCCCCGAAGCGGCACGTCGAAATCTGTTCCCGGGTTCTAGGCGCTCTCGCGGCCCTGCGGAAGGCGCAAAGCCGGACGCGCGACCTCCGGCACGGGGTTTTCTTTTCGCTTTGTGACAGTATTCTGTCAGGTGACAAAATTCCGGCAGTTGGATGCAGCGACTCACCATCCAAGTGCACCGAATCGCCCGCACGGAAGGCCCGCAGATGAAGAAATCCGACCGGCTCGCCAACCTCATGCTCCGCCTCAAGGACGGCAGCCTGCACACCGCCGAAGCGATGGCGTCGGAACTGGGCGTCTCGGTGCGGACCATCTATCGCGACATGGACACGCTCGCGGCCTCGGGCGTGCCGATCGAGGGCGAACGCGGGCGCGGCTACACCGCGCGCGCCGCCTTCACCCTTCCGCCGCTGAACCTGAGCGAGCTGGAACTGGAGGCGCTGCACCTCGGGCTGGCCGCTGTCGGACAGGGCGGCATGGCCGATCTGGCGGAGGCCGCCGAGGCGCTCTCGGCCCGGATCGACGCGCTGCTGCCCGAGGATGGCACCACGGGCGGCGCCTTCGGCTTTGCCACCTACCCCTTCCGCGAGGTCGCCGAGGGATTCCGCTTCATGCCCGATTTCCGAGCCGCCATCCGCGCCCGGCAAAAGCTGCGGGTGACGCTGAAGGACCGCGCCGCGCCGCAGGACCTGCGGCCGCTGCACATGGATTACTGGGGCCGCATCTGGACCTGCATCACCTGGAACGAGACCGCGCGCGGCTTCGAGACCATCCGCATCGAGCAAGTGACCGGCGTCACGCCCCTGCCCGGGCTCTTCGTCGACGAACCGGGCAAGAGCCTCGCAGATTTCCGCGCCGCGAAAGGCTGACCGCGCTTCGCGCTTGACCGGATGCCTCGCGGAAAGCCACGCTGCCCCATGGACATGCGCGCGCCTTCCCGCGGCTTCGGCCCCTCGGAATACCGCGCCCGGCTGGCCCGGGCGCAGGCGCGCATGGCCATGTCCGGCATCTCGGCGCTGCTGCTGACCACCGAGCCAGAGGTGCGCTATTTCACCGGGTTCCTCACGCGCTTCTGGGAGAGCCCAACGCGGCCCTGGTTCCTCGTGGTGCCCGCCGAGGGCGATCCTGTGGCGGTGATCCCCTCGATCGGCGCGCATCTCATGGCGCAGAGCTGGATCCGCGACATCCGCAGCTGGAGCTCTCCGGACTACGAGGATGACGGCATCACCCTGCTGGCGGAAGCGCTGGCCGAGGCCGTGCCTCCGGGCGAATGGATTGGCGTGCCGAGCGGCGGCGAGACCCACCTGCGCATGCCGCTGGCCGATTGGGAGGCGCTGAAGCACCGGCTGCACGACCGACTCTTCGGTCCCGACGGCGGCATCATGCGCACCCTGCGCATGGTGAAGTCCGAAGGCGAGATCGACCGCATCCGCGCCGCCTGCGACGTCGGAACGCGCGCTTTCGCCCGCCTGCCCGAGATCGCCCGCCCCGGCGTGCCGCTGGCGCAGGTCTTCCGCCGCTTCCAGATGCTGGCGCTCGACGAGGGCGCGGACTGGGTGCCCTATCTCGCCGGGGCTGCCGGTGCCGGCGGCTATGGCGACGTGATCTCTCCGGCCACAGACGCGCCGCTGCAGGCAGGTGACGTGCTGATGCTCGACACCGGGCTGATGCTCGACGGTTACTTCTGCGATTTCGACCGGAACTTTTCGCTCGGCCCCGCCGGCCCCGCGGTTCACGACGCCCACACCCGGCTGCTCGAGGCGGTACAAGCGGGTTTTGCCGCCGCGAAGCCCGGTGCCCGCGCCGCCGATGTCTTTCACGCCATGGCGGCGATCTGCGGCGGTTCCGAGGTCGGACGGCTGGGCCATGGGCTCGGCATGCAGCTGACCGAGCCGCCCTCGCTTATCGCCGCCGACGACACGCTGCTGGAGCCCGGCATGGTGCTGACGCTGGAGCCGGGGATCGCGCTCGCGCCCGGCCGGATGCTGGTGCACGAGGAAGACATCGTGATCCGCGAGACCGGCGCGGACTGGCTGACCAAGCCTGCCACCCACCTGCCGGAGTTGCCGCTATGAGTGACCGGGACCGCGGGCTGCACTTCCCGCACAGGCTGGATACGCAGCGCCCGGCGCAGGTTGGCCTGATCGTCCTGCAGTCCGATGAGAGCATCGAGCCCGACTTGCACCGCCTGCTCCCGCCCGATCTGGAGCTTCTTGTCAGCCGCATCCCCTCGGGCGCCGAGGTCACGCCGGACACTCTGGCGGCGATGGAGGGCTACATGACCGCTTCGGCGGCGCTCTTTCCCGGCGGTGCGCGGCTCTCGGCGGTGGGCTACGGCTGCACCTCCGGCACCGCGCAGATCGGCGCGGCGGCGGTCGCGGCGCGCATCCGCAAGGGCATCCACGTGCCGCAGGTGACCGAGCCGGTTTCCGCGCTGATCGCCGCCTGCGCCGAGATGGGCCTGCGCCGGCTCGCCCTGCTCTCGCCCTACAGCGCGCCGGTCTCCGACCGCCTGCGCGCGGTTCTGGCCGAGGAAGGGATCGAGACACCAACCTTCGGCAGCTTTATGATCGAGGAGGAGGCGCGGGTGGTCCGCATCGCACCGGGCTCGATCTTCGACGCGGGGCAGCGGCTCGTGGCCGAAAGCTCCACGCCCGTCGATGCGCTTTTCCTGTCCTGCACCAACCTGCGCACCTTGCCGGTGATCGAGGCGCTGGAGGCCGCGACCGGCCTGCCGGTCCTGGCCAGCAACACGGTGCTCGCCTGGCACCTCGCGCGGCTGGCCGGCACGCGGGCACAGGGCCCCGGGCGATTGTTTCGCGCAGGCGGCGCGGCCCGCGCCGCCGAGTAGTGCGTCAGAGCAGCGTCTTGGCGTAATCCTCGAGCTGCGTGACCACGGTGCCCCAGCCGTCGTAGAACCCCATGGCCTCATGCGACTTCTTCGCCTCGGCGCTGCGGTGGCGCGCAGTGGCGGTGTAGGTGGTGCCGCCCTTGCCGTCGTCCTCGAACTCGACGATGGCGGTCATGAAGGGATCGGGCGCGGGCTTCCATCCCTCGGAATAGCCGTCGGTGAACACCAGCCGCCGGTTCGGCACAACCTCGAGCCAGACGCCGTTGTTCTGCATCTCGGCGCCCTCGACCTCGAAGGTCGTGTTGAACCGCCCGCCGACCCGCAGGTCAATCTCGCACGCGGTGACCTTGTGCGGCTTCGGAACGAAGAAATGCCGGATATGCTCGGGCGTGGTCCAGCACTCGAACAGCAGCTCGGGCGGCGCGGCGATGCTGCGTGTGAAGGACAGGTCGGTGTCTGGATCGAGGATCATGTCTTTCTCTCCTTCATGAGCCGTGTCACGTAATCGTCGAGCCGGTCGAGCCGGCCCTCCCATATCGCCCGCTGGTCGGCGAGCCAGTCCTGCGCAGGCGCAAAGGCCTCCGGCGACAGCTCGCAGTGGCGCACGCGGCCTTCCTTCGTGGTCACCACGAGGCCGGCCGCTTCCAGCTTCCTCAGGTGCCCCATGAAGGACGGCAGCGCCATCTCGTGCGGCGCGGCCAGCTCGCTCACACTCGCCCTGCCCCGCGCAAGCCGCGCGAGGATCGCGCGCCGGGTCGGATCTGCCAGCGCGGCGAAATGCAGATCAAGCTGGGACTCAAACTTAGCCATCTAGCTAAGTATAAACCGACACCTAGGAATGCCGAAGCAAAAACTTAGCCTATCTCCTAAGTGTTTTCCGAACTAAGGGACCGCAGAAAAACCAACCCCCGAAGCCATGGGCTCCGGGGGGCACTGGTATTGCTCTTGACGCGTCACTCGTTACCAAACGCGCCCTGCCCCCGTGGAGGCAGGGCTGAAACGGGTCACTCGGCCTTCATCGCCTCGATCGAGATCTCCACCTCGACCTCGTCGCTGACGTAGGGCGCGAACATGCCAAGGTTGTAGTCCGAGCGGATCAGCGTGGTCGTGGCGTGGAAGCCGAGCCAGGGCTTGCCTTCCATCGGGTGGTCGCCGGCCTGGGTCAGAACTGCGTCCAGCACGACTTCCTTGGTGACGCCGTTCAGGGTCAGGTCGCCGGTGATCAGGCCGGTGTCGTCGCCGGTCACTTCGATGGACTTCGAGGTGAAGGAGACGGTCTTGTCGTCCGACGCGCCGAAGAAGTCGTCGCTCATGAAGTGCTCATAGCGGCCTTCCCAGCCGGTGAGCATGGTGGTCACGTCCCAGGAGGTGGTGACGCTGGACGCGGCCGGATCTTCGGCGTCGTACTGGATTTCACCTTCGAAGCCGCCGAACATGCCGTAGCCGGTCGAGAAGCCGAGGTGGTTGTAGGAAAACACGATCTGCGTGTGGCTCGCGTCGAAAACATAGGATTCGGGCGCGGCAAAGGCTGCGATCGGAGCGAGCGCAACAGCGCCGGCGAGAGCAAGGGATTTCATGTCGGATATCTCCGGTGGGTTGCGTTTCGATGCCGCACCATGTCGTCATTCGCCGCGTCGCGGCAATTCGGCCTGCCTCAACAGGGTCTGTTGAAAATCGAACACTTGCGGTGCTGCCCTCGTGCACAGGTGCGCAGACACCTTGTCCGCGCCAGTACTTCGGCGCCAAAAGCAGAAGGGCCCGAGGCGGATGCCCGGGCCCCTTTCAGAAGCGCACTGCCGGACTGAGACCCCGCTGCTATCGCCGGCCCGCGCACCCGAACACCGCGGCCATGCCGCCCAGCAGCATCGCCAGCGACAGCCCGAGACGGCCGAGCGACAGCCCCTCGCCCGCTGCGGGCTGAAGCCAGAGCGCAAAAGCCGCAACCGAAAGCGCGAAGCCGATCAGCTGTCCGAACACCCGCAACAGGTATCCAGTGACCTCATTCCCGGGTCCGTACCAATCGCCCATGGACATCGCGCTTACCTCTCGAACTCGTCTTAACTCGTCTTACTATACTGGCCGCTCATCTGACGCGAAATCACGACGGAAATGCGGCAAACCCGGGAAAGCCCCCGGGCCATTTTCGGCCCTTCCTCCAAGTCATCGGCCGCAAGACCTAAGATCGGGTTAATCACGCCGGAAAACCTGCCAACCGGCTTGTATCCCCGGCCAGAGCGTGTATAGAGCCCCATCCCTCCGCGAGATCATGTGAACCGCGCAGACTCTCGTGGGCAGGTGCGGAGTGGATCGCCTGTCCTATGAAATGCGCCCCGATAGAAATGGAGCACACATGCCGCTTTATGAGCATGTTTTCATTGCGCGTCAGGACCTGTCCAACGCGCAGGCTGAAGGTCTCGTCGAACATTTCGGCACCGTCCTCTCGGACAACGGCGGCAAGGTCGTCGAATCCGAGTACTGGGGCGTGAAGACCATGGCCTACAAGATCAACAAGAACCGCAAGGGCCACTACGCCTTCCTGAAGACCGATGCACCCGCATCGGCCGTGCAGGAAATGGAGCGTCTGATGCGCCTGCATGACGACGTCATGCGCGTCCTGACCATCAAGGTCGAAGAGCACGCCGAGGGCCCCTCGGTGCAGATGCAGAAGCGCGACGAGCGCGAGGGCCGCGGCGAACGCCGTCCCCGCAACTGATCTGAACGAGAGGAGCTAAAACCATGGCTGCAAAACCGTTTTTCCGCCGCCGCAAGGTCTGCCCCTTCTCGGGCGACAATGCACCCAAGATCGACTACAAGGACACCCGTCTGCTCCAGCGCTACATCTCCGAGCGCGGCAAGATCGTCCCGTCCCGCATCACCGCAGTGTCGGCAAAGAAGCAGCGTGAACTGGCCCGTGCCATCAAGCGCGCCCGCTTCCTCGCCCTGCTGCCCTACGTCGTGAAATAAGGAGAGAGACCCATGCAAGTCATTCTTCTGGAGCGCGTGGCCAAGCTCGGCCAGATGGGCGATGTCGTCGACGTCAAACCCGGCTATGCACGCAACTACCTGCTGCTGCAGGGCAAGGCTCTGACCGCCTCGAAAGAGAACATCGCCTCCTTCGAAGCGCAGAAAGCCCAGCTCGAGGCACGTAACCTCGAGACCAAGCAGGAAGCCGAAGCCCTCGGCGAGAAGCTCGGCGGCCAGCAGTTCGTCGTGATTCGCCAGGCCTCCGACGGCGGCAACCTCTACGGTTCGGTCACCACCCGTGACGCCGCAGACGTCGCCACCGAGGAAGGTTTCTCGATCGACCGCAAGCAGGTCATCATCCGTCAGCCGATCAAGGAACTCGGCGTGCACGAAGTCGAGGTGCACCTGCACCCCGAGGTGATGGTCACGATCAACCTCAACGTCGCACGTTCGCCCGAAGAGGCCGAGCTGCAGGCGTCCGGCAAGTCCATCCAGGAACTCGCCGCCGAGGAAGAGGCCCAGGCCGAATTCGAGATCTCGGAACTGTTCGACGACATCGGCAGCGCCGCGTCGGACGACGACGAGGCTCCGGCAGCCGCCGAAGAGACCGAAGACAACGCCTGATCCCCTTTCGGATCACCGCAATGTCGAAACCGCGCCGGAGCACTCCGGCGCGGTTTTTCTTTGTCTCCAAAGTACCTGCCAGCGACTAGCCCATGCTGGTGCGATCCCGGCGCATGCCGGCGCGTCGCTGGTCGTCGCGCCAGCTCCAGAGCGCCGCCGCGCCCCAGACAAGGCAATAGAGCAACCCAGCCGCCAGAACGAAGCCGCCGTGGATCGGCCCCACCGAGGCGCGCGCCACGAAGTCCGCGCCCGAGGTCAGCGGCTCGGGGTGGACCAGCAGCTTGCCGATATAGGCGACGGTCTGGATCAGCAGGATCCACACGTAGTTGCGCCGGATCCGCCGGCCGATCGCCACCCAGACCGAGACGTGGTAGCGCGGCTTCCAGTAATCCTGCGCCAGAACCTCCTGCCAGCCGTCCTCCATGTGCAGATCACCGTCGTGCAGCATGGGCGCGAAGAAATGCGTCTCCATCCAGCGGCAGCGCGCACGCCAGACGTTGAAATAGCGGTAGCGCCGCGCCTCGAGCATCAGGAAGAACAGGATCAGGATGCCAACGAGGATCAGCGGCAGCGGCGAGGCGGCGGGCGAGCTGTAGGAAATCGAGAGCGCGATGCCGAGCGTGACAACCGCCCAGTTGGTCGTGGTGTCGAGCCGGGTGCGCCAGATGGTCGAGCGGTAGACCTCGCCGCGGTAGAGATGCGCCAGCGCGCCGATCTCCGCCGCATCCAGCACCTTCCGGCGCGCATCGCCTGCGTGCGTTGACTCCATCGGGCGCCCTCCCTGCCCTCAGGATCACATGCAAGCGCTCGGCCGGGCAAGGAAATTCCCCGCCGCAGATGCAGCCTGTGCTGCCGGCGCCATGCCGCAGATGCAAAAAGGGCCGCCCCGGAGGGCGGCCCTTCGTTCCGGCGATGACGCGCGGAATTACTCTTCGTCGAGCGCTTCGACAGCCTTCATGAGGTCGTCCTTGGAGACCTCTTTCTCGGTCACGGTCGCGCCTTCGGCGATGTGGTCGATGACCTTGTCTTCGAAGATCGGCGCACGCAGCTGCTGCTGCATCTGGGCGTTCTGGCGCACGAAGTCGAAGAAGGCACGTTCCTGGCCCGGGTACTGACGCGCCTGCATCATGATCGCCTGGGTCATTTCCTGATCGGTCACTTCGATCTCGGCTTTCTGGCCGATCTCGGCGAGCAGCAGGCCAAGGCGCACGCGGCGCTCGGCGAGCTTGTTGTGCTCGTCGGTGGGCGCGATCTCGCCGTGGTCGTGGCCGTGATCGTCCGGGTGCTCTTCGTGGTAGAGCTGGTGGGCGATCTGCTTGGCTTCGGCTTCAACGAGGCTCGGCGGCAGGTCGAAGGAAACCTGCTCGTCCAGGGCGTCGAGCATGGCGCGCTTCAGCACCTGGCGCGACGCGCCGGCGTATTCGGCTTCGAGGCGCTCACGGATCTGGCCCTTCAGCGCTTCGAGGTCCTCGGCACCGAACTTCTTGGCCAGCTCGTCGTCGATCTCCGCGGCAACCGGCTCTTTCACGGCCTTGACGGTCACGTCGAAGACAGCGGCTTTGCCGGCGAGGTGCTCGGCACCGTACTCTTCCGGGAAGCTGACCTCGACGGCCTTCTCTTCCTCGACCTTCAGGCCGACCAGCTGCTCTTCGAAGCCGGGGATGAAGGAGCCGGAGCCCAGAACCAGCGGGTAGTCCTCGGCGGAGCCGCCTTCGAAGGCCTCACCGTCGACCTTGCCGACGAAGTCGATGACGATCTGGTCGCCGTCTTTCGCCTTGGAGCCCTTGCGGCGGTCCTTGAAGTCCTGCGCGTTCTCGGCGAGCTGCGCCAGCGCCTCGTCGACGGCGGCGTCATCGGCCTTCACCACGAGCTTCTCGAGGGTCACTTTCGACGCGTCGATTTCCGGAACTTCCGGCAGCTTCTCGTAGCTCATCTCGACGGTGACGTCGTCACCCTCTTTCCAGTCGTCGTTGGTCATCTTGACCTGCGGCTGGAGCGCCGGACGGTCGCCGGTCTTCTCGAAGTGCTCGTTCATCGCACCGTCGATGGCTTCCTGCATGCTTTCGCCCAGCACGCGCTGGCCGAACTGCTTCTTGAGCAGCGGCATCGGGACCTTGCCCTTGCGGAAGCCCTTCATCTCGATTTCCGGCTGCGCCTCGACGAGCTTCTCGTTCACCTTCGCATCGAGCTCTTCCGCGGTGAGGATGAGTTCGTAGGCGCGCTTCAGACCTTCGTTCAGCGTCTCGTTGACCTGCATGCCAATTCCCTTGTGGTCGTGATACGGGGGCACGGACTCCGGCCCACCGCGAAATTCGAATTTGCGGTCTTCTATGCGTCCCGGAGGGTCCATGCAAGGCGGAAACGCGCCTGTATGGCTGGGCCCGCGCCTTTGCGGGCTCAAACCGCCGATTTCTGTGGAGAGGCAGGCGCCGAGGCCCGCCGCCCTGCCCCGACGCCGCGCGGGCGGCACCGCATCGCCATGCGTATTTGGAAAGAGAAGAAGCCCCCTGGGTGTCCCTCTGTCCCTTCTTCTCTTTCCAAATACGCACTCTAAGCTCGCCGCCTGCGCGGCGCCGGGACAGCAGCGCGGCGGCAAAGCAAAGGGCCCCGCCAGTCCTGGCGGGGCCCTTCTTTGTGACCGGATCAGCCGGCTCAGCCGATCTTGTTCAGCAGCTCGCCGATCGACTGTTTCGCGTCACCGTAGTACATCCGCGTGTTGTCCTTGTAGAACAGCGGGTTCTCGATGCCCGAGTAGCCGGTGCCCTGGCCGCGCTTCGACACGAAGACCTGCTTGGCCTTCCACACTTCCAGCACCGGCATGCCGGCGATGGGCGAGTTGGGGTCTTCCTGCGCGGCGGGGTTCACGATGTCATTCGAGCCGATGACGATGACCACGTCGGTCTCGGGGAAGTCCTCGTTGATCTCGTCCATTTCCAGAACGATGTCGTAGGGTACCTTCGCCTCGGCCAGCAGCACGTTCATGTGGCCCGGCAGACGGCCCGCCACGGGGTGGATGGCGAAACGCACCTCCTTGCCCTTGGCGCGCAGCTTGCGGGTGAGTTCCGCGACGTTCTGCTGCGCCTGTGCCACGGCCATGCCGTAGCCCGGCACGATGATGACGCTGTCGGCTTCCTCGAGCGCCGAGGCCACGCCGTCGACGTCGATCGCCACCTGCTCGCCCTCGACCTCCATGGCCGGACCAGAAGTGCCGCCGAAGCCGCCGAGGATCACCGAGACGAACGAGCGGTTCATCGCCTTGCACATGATGTACGACAGGATCGCACCCGAGGAGCCCACCAGCGCGCCGACGACGATCAGCAGATCGTTCGACAGCGAGAAGCCGATGGCCGCCGCGGCCCAGCCCGAGTAGCTGTTCAGCATCGAAACCACCACAGGCATGTCGGCGCCGCCGATGCCCATGATCAGGTGGTAGCCGATAAAGAGCGCGCAGAGCGTCATGATCAGCACGGGGAAGAGCCCGCCGGTGTTCATGTACCAGATCAGGCAGATCACCGAGAGCGCCGCCGCGGAGGCGTTCAGGATGTGCCCGCCCGGCAGTTTCTCGGCCTTGGAGGTCACCTTGCCGGCGAGCTTGCCATAGGCGATCACCGAGCCGGTGAAGGTCACCGCACCGATGAAGATACCCAGGAAAAGCTCGACCTGCAGGATGCTCAGCTCGACCGGGGTCTTGTGCGCGACCAGCTCGGCGAAGGTGCCATGCACGGCCTCACCGGCGGCACGCGCTTTCTCGACCGAGCGCATGGTCAGGTGCGCGTTGAAGCCGACGAAGACCGCCGCGAGACCCACCAGCGAGTGCATGGCGGCAACCAGCTGCGGCATCTCGGTCATCTCGACCTTCTTGGCCACGTAGGTGCCGATGATGCCGCCGGCCGCGATCAGGATGACCGACAGCAGCCAGAGGCCCGAGCCCGGGCCGATCAGCGTGGCGAAGACCGCGAGGCCCATGCCGACAATGCCGTACCACACGGCGCGCTTGGCGCTTTCCTGCCCCGAGAGGCCACCCAGCGACAGGATGAACAGAACGGCCGCGACCACATAGGCCGCCGTCGTGAATCCGAATTCCATAGTCCCCACCTCTCCTTACGATTTCTGGAACATGGCGAGCATGCGCCGTGTCACGAGGAAGCCGCCGAAGATGTTGATCCCGGCCATGAAGACCGAGAGCGCGGCAAGGATGATCACCAGCCAGTTGCCCGAGCCGATTTGCATCAGCGCGCCAAGGATGATGATCGAGGAGATGGCGTTGGTGACGGCCATCAGCGGGGTGTGCAGGGAATGCGAGACGTTCCAGATCACCTGGAAGCCGACGAAGACCGACAGCACGAAGACGATGAAGTGCTGCATGAAGCTGGCAGGCGCGACGAGGCCCACGCCGAGCAGCAGCACGGCACCGACGGTGAGCAGGGTCACCTGCTGTTTCGTCTGCGCCTTGAAGGCGGCCACTTCCTGCGCGCGCTTCTCTTCCGGCGTCAGCTCGGGTGCCTTTTCCTTCGGCTTCTGGGCCGCGATCGCCTTGGTTTTCGGCGGCGGCGGCGGGAAGGTCACGTCCTTGGCGTGCGCGATGGTCGCGCCGCGGATCACGTCGTCTTCCATGTTGTGCACGACCGTGCCGTCGGTCTTGCCGGGCGTCAGGTCGGACATCATGTGCCGGATGTTGGTGGCGTAGAGCGTCGAGCTCTGCGTCGCCATGCGGCTCGGGAAGTCGGTGTAGCCGACGATGGTCACGCCGTTGTCGGTGACGATCTTCTCGTCCATCACCGTCAGCTTGCAGTTGCCGCCGCGCTCGGCGGCGAGGTCGACGATCACCGAGCCGGGCTTCATTGCCTTGACCATGTCCTCGGTCCAGAGCTCGGGGGCTTCCCGGTTCGGAATGAGGGCGGTGGTGATGACGATGTCCATCTCGGGGGCAAGTTCACGGAACTTGGCGAGCTGGGCTTCACGGAACTCCGGGCTGGAGACCGAAGCATAGCCGCCGGAAGACGCGCCGTCGGCCTGCTCTTCCTCGAAATCGAGGTAGACGAATTCGGCCCCCATGGATTCGACCTGCTCGGCCACTTCCGGGCGCACGTCGAAGGCATAGGTGATCGCACCCAGCGAGGTCGAGGTGCCGATGGCGGCAAGACCTGCCACGCCGGCGCCGACGATCAGCACCTTGGCGGGCGGCACCTTGCCGGCGGCGGTCACCTGACCGGTGAAGAAGCGGCCGAAGTTGTTGCCCGCCTCGATCACCGCGCGGTAGCCGGCGATATTGGCCATCGACGACAGCGCGTCCATCTTCTGCGCGCGGCTGATGCGCGGCACCATGTCCATCGCGATGACGCTGGCACCGAGGTCGGCGGCCTGCTTCATCAGCGCCTCGTTCGAGGCCGGGTAGAAGAAGGAGATCAGCAGTTTCTCGGGCGTGAGATACGCCACTTCCTCTTCGCTCGGCGGGCGCACCTTGGCGACGATGTCCGCCTGCGCCCAAAGCGCTGCGGCATCCGCCACCACGGTCACGCCAGCGGCCTCATAGGCCGCGTCGGCAAAGCCTGCCTTCGCGCCGGCGCCTGACTGGATCAGGCAATCATATCCCAGCTTCTGCAGTTGCAGCGCCGAGTCCGGGGTCATGGCGACGCGCGCCTCTCCCTCGAAAATCTCTGTCGGCGTTCCGATCTTCACTTAATTCGTCCCCCTTTTAGGCCGAGTGTCCGACCCTTCATGGTTTCTTGTTTGCTGTTCGGTTGACGTATGGTCTACCCGCGCGGTGACATGCTCACAACCGGAACGACCCGGTTAATCACATGACAAAGGAAATTCAAAGCCACCTTCTGGTTTGTTTCTCATACTTACGGAACTCCGCAAGAAACTTTCGTCGCAAACGCCCCTCTTCCGGCTCGATAAAGCGCTTTTCCAGCAGCCAGACGTAGATCGGCAGCAAGGCGAGCGATGGCACCGCATCCCAGAACAGGATGAAGCCCGCCAGAATCATCACGTCTCCCAGGTAGATGGGATTGCGCGACAGGCGAAAGACGCCCGAGGTCACGAGGCGGCCCGGTTCCTCATGCGGCATGAAGGTGGTGCGCTGGCGGCGCATTTCCAGCAGCGCGAGCACCAAGAGCAGCACACCGCCGCCCACCAGCAGCCCGCCCAGCAGGTCCGCCCAGACCGGGCCGAAGCCCAGCCCCAGCGGCAGCGCGGTCTTCTGCAGCCAGGCCAGCACGAGGCAGCCCAGCAGCCAGACCGGCGGCAGATCGAGTGTTTTCGGCATCGCGGTACACCTCCTGTCCTTGGGCGGGGCCAACTCCCGGCTCCCATGGGACTTTTGGCTTTTCTAGCGTAGCACTTCCGCGACGTCGCGCGGGCGATATGCCGCAGCGCGCGCTTGCCACCGCCGCAAATCCCCGCCACTTTCCCCCGCGCAGGACGAGGGAGCAGAATGCTGACAGGGAACCACGCGCTGGTGACCGGAGGAGGAACCGGGATCGGCCTCGCCATCGCCCGTGCGCTGGCGGCCGCGGGCGCGCAGGTCACCATCGCCGGGCGCCGCCCCGAGGTGCTCGATGCTGCGGCAGGCGCCGGGCTTCATCCGCAGGCAATGGACGTGACGGACGAGGCCTCGGTTCGCGCGGGCGTCAAGGCCGCCAGCGCCGCGCGCGGCCCCATCCAGATCTGCATCGCCAACGCCGGGCTTGCGGAGCCCGCCGAACTGCCCGGCCTCTCCCTCGACGATTGGCGCCGCAGCATGGCGGTCAACCTCGACGGCGCCTTCCTGACCATCCGCGAGACCCTGCCCGCCATGCAGGCCGCCGGCTGGGGCCGGGTCATCGCCATCTCCTCGGTCGCCGGAATCAAGGGCATGCGCCGCGCCGCGCCCTATGTCGCCGCCAAGCACGGGCTCGTCGGGCTGATCCGGGCGCTCGCCGCCGATCACGCCGGCGCGCCGCTGACCTTCAACGCGCTCTGCCCGGCCTATGTCGAGACCGGCATCGCAGCGCAGAACATCACCCGCGTCATGGCCCGCGAGGGCCTTACGCAGGAAGAGGCCAGCCGCCTCGTCCACTCCGCCAATCCCCATAACCGCCTGATCGCCCCCGAGGAAATCGCAGCCGCCGCCCTCTGGCTCTGCGGCCCCGGCTCGGGCAGCGTGAACGGTCAGGCCATCGAAATCGCAGGAGGCGAATTTTGACCACCCCCACAGGCTCCATCTTCGACTGGACCAAGGACCAGTTCCACCTTCCGCTCGGGATGATCTACCTCGACGGCAACTCGCTGGGCCCGCTGCCCAAGGCCACCCCGGCGCGCATCGAGAAGATGCTGACCGAAGAATGGGGCGAGCACCTGATCACCGGCTGGAACGCCTGCAGCTGGATGGAGATGCCGACCCGGCTCGGCGACCGCATTGGCCGGCTGATCGGCGCGGAAAAGGGCCACACCGTGGTTGGCGACACGCTGTCGATCAAGGTCTTCCAGGCGCTGGCCGCCGCCGTGGCGTTGAACCCGGGTCGCAAGGTGATCCTGTCGGACACCGGCAACTTCCCCTCGGACCTCTACATGGCCGAAGGGTTGATCGAACTGCTGGGCGATGACTATGAGCTGCGGCTCGCCGAGCCGCACCGGCTGGAAGAGGAGATCACCGAGGAGGTCGCCGTGCTGCTGGTGACCGAGGTCGACTACCGCACCGGCCGCCGCCATGATGTCGCGGCTCTGACTTCCAAGGCCCACGAGATGGGCGCACTGGCGATCTGGGATCTTGCGCATTCGGCGGGCGCGCTGCCGGTCGATGTGGCAGGCGGCAAGGCCGATTTCGCCGTCGGCTGCACCTACAAGTACCTCAACGCCGGCCCCGGCGCCCCAGCCTTCATCTACGTCGCCCCGCGCCACGCCGAGCACGCCGAACCCGCGCTCTCGGGCTGGCTCGGCCACGACACACCCTTCGCCTTCGAGCGCAGCTACCGCCCGGCGCCGGGCATCGAGCGCATGCGCGTCGGCACGCCGCCGGTGATCCAGATGGCGGCGCTCGACGCCGCGCTCGACGTCTGGGACAAGATCGACATGGAGGACGTGCGCAAGCGCTCGCTGGCGCTGACCGGGCTGATGATCGAAGAGGTCGAGACCCATTGTCCGGGCCTCAAGCTCGCCACCCCGCGCGAAAACGACAAGCGCGGCAGCCAGGTCAGCTTCCGCTTCGAGCATGGCTACGCGGCGATGCAGGCGCTGATCGACCTCGGGGTGATCGGCGATTTCCGTGCACCCGACATCATGCGCTTCGGCATCACCCCTCTCTACATCGGCGAGGACGAGGTGCGCGAGGCGGTGGAGATCCTCGCCCGCATCCTGCGTGGCGCGCTCTGGGATCAGCCCAAGTACCAGCGCCGCAAGCGCGTTACCTGATACTCGCCCGCCTCTTCAGGCAGAGGCCACCCGGGGGGCGTGATGCCCCTCGGACCGACCCGCCCAGTCCCGCACCGCATCGCCGAAGGCGGTGAACAGCGGCCGCGAGACCGGATCATTGGCCGCGTCCCACTCCGGGTGCCATTGCACAGCCATGGTGAAGCCCGGCGCGCCCCTGACGTAGAGCGCCTCGGGCGTGCCGTCGGGGGCCAGCCCCTCGATCTCGATGCGCGCGCCGGGGCGCTTGATGCCCTGACCGTGAAGCGTGTTGGTCATCACCTCGGTGGCGCCGAAAAGCTTGTGGAACCGCCCGCCCTCGCTCAGCGTCACCTTGTGGCGCAGAGCAAAGCGCTCCTCGAGCGTACCATCGGGGGGCATGCGGTGATTCATCCGCCCCGGCAGGTCGCGGATCTCGGGATAGAGCGTGCCGCCCATGGCGACGTTTACCTCCTGAAATCCACGGCAGATGCCGAGGAACGGCTGCCCCCGTTCGACGCAGGCCCGCACCAGCGGCAACACGATGGCATCGCGGGCACGGTCGAAGGCGCCATGCGCCTCGGTCGCTTCCTCGCCGTATTCCTCGGGGTGCACGTTGGGCCGCCCGCCGGTGAGCAGGAAGCCGTCGCAGGTCTCCATCAGTTCCTCGACCGAGACGTAGCGCGGGTCGGCGGCGATCAGCAGCGGCAGGCAGCGCGAGACGCAGGCGATCGCCTCGGTGTTCATCACCCCGCCCGCATGGGCGGGATAATGCTCGTTGAGCAGATGCTGGTTTCCGATGATGCCTACGACGGGACGGGTCATTTGCATGCCTCTCCTTGCCTGTTTGGGTCAAACATAAGGCAGGGAAAGGCTTTCGGAAAGGTGGCTCAGATGACCGCCGTCAGCCCCACCGCCTCGATGCCCGCTTTTGCGGCAGCCGCATCATTGTCCGAGCTGTCGCCGGTGACGCCCACCGCCCCCAGCGTGCGGCCCTTGGCGTCCTTGACCAGAACCCCGCCGGGCACCGGGATCAGCTTGCCGCCGAAAGCGCCGTTGGCCGCGGCGATGAAATAGGCCTGGCTCTCGGCCCGCGCCATCTGCGCCGAGCCCGGCATGCCCAGCATCACGGCGCCATAGGCCTTGCCGAAGGCGATCTCGAAGCGGCCCGGCGAGGCGCCGTCCTGCCGCTCGAAGGCCTGCACGTGGCCGCCCTCGTCCAGCACCACCACCGAGAGCGGAGCCATGCCTGCCTCTTTCCCGGCCTCAAGCGCCTTGCGAATGATCGTCCGCGCCCGGCTCAGCGAAATTCCTGCCATCTTCTCTCTCCCTTCTGTGGCAGACGCACCGCGCCCGCCCTTTCGTCTAGACGAAAATATCCTCGGGGGAGCGCGAGGGGGCAGACAGCCCCCTCGCTCCGGCGCCCATCAAGGGTGCCGCGCCCCGATCACCTCCCTCAGCCCGACTTGAGCTCCAGGCGGCGCCGGTGCAGCACCGGCTCTGTGTAGCCCGAGGGCTGCACCCGGCCTTCGAACACCAGGTCGCAGGCCGCCTTGTAGGCCACGGTGTCAAAGCCCGGCGCCATCGGCGTATAGGCGGCATCGCCGGCGTTCTGGCGGTCCACGACGGCAGCCATCTTCTCCATCACGCCGCGCACTTCCTCGGCGGAGACAACGCCATGATGCAGCCAGTTGGCCAGGTGCTGCGAGGAGATACGGCAGGTCGCGCGGTCTTCCATCAGGCCGACGTCATGGATGTCCGGAACCTTCGAGCAGCCGACGCCCTGGTCGACCCAGCGCACCACGTAGCCGAGGATGCCCTGCGCGTTGTTCTCGATCTCCTCGCGGATCTCCTCATCCGACCAGTTGGCGCCGGCGGAGACCGGGATGGTCAGCAGGTCCTCGAGCGTGCCGCGCGGCCCGCCTGCGGCGATCTCTGCCTGGCGCGCCAGCACGTCGACCATGTGGTAGTGCAGCGCGTGCAGCGTGGCGGCGGTGGGTGACGGCACCCAGGCGCAGTTGGCCCCGGCCTTCGGGTGACCGATCTTCGCCGCGAGCATCGCCTCCATCAGGTCGGGCATGGCCCACATGCCCTTGCCGATCTGCGCCTTGCCGCGCAGCCCGCAGGCAAGCCCGATGTCGACGTTGCGATCCTCGTAGGAGGCGATCCAGGCGGTGTTCTTGATGTCGCCCTTGCGCAGCATCGGGCCCGCTTCCATCGCCGTATGCATCTCGTCGCCGGTGCGGTCGAGGAAGCCGGTGTTGATGAAAGCGACGCGATTCTTCGCGGCGCGGATGCATTCCTTGAGGTTGGCCGAGGTGCGGCGCTCCTCGTCCATGATGCCGAGCTTCACGGTGTATTGCGGCAGCCCGAGCGCCTTCTCGACGAAGCTGAAAATCTCGTCGGCGAAACCCACTTCTTCCGGCCCGTGCATCTTCGGCTTCACCACGTAGACCGAGCCCTGGGTCGAGTTGCGCGGCCCGCCGTCCTTCGCCAGATCGTGCTTGGCGATGAGCGTGGTGACCATCGCGTCCATCAGGCCTTCGAAGATCTCCGAGCCGTCCTTCAGCAGGATCGCCGGGTTGGTCATCAGATGGCCCACGTTGCGCACCAGCATCAGCGCGCGGCCCTTCAGCACCAGCTCCGATCCGTCCGGCGCGGTGTAGCTGCGGTCGGCATTGAGCGTGCGGGTGACCGACTTGCCGCCCTTCTCGAAGGTATCGGCCAGATCGCCCTTCATCAGGCCGAGCCAGTTGGTATAGGCCAGCGTCTTGTCCTCGCCGTCGACGCAGGCGACCGAGTCCTCGCAGTCCATGATCGCCGAGACGGCAGATTCCATCAGGACGTCGGCGAGACCCGAAGCATCGTCCTTGCCGATGAAATGCGTCCGGTCGATGACCAGCTCGACGTGCAGCGCGTTGTTGACCAGCAGCACCGCCTCGGGCGCGGCGGCGTCGCCGCGATAGCCGGCGAATTGCTCCGGCTTGGCCAGCGGCTTGCCGCCCACCAGCAGCGCGCCACCCTCGACGGCGTAGCCCGCCGCCTCGGTATGGCTGCCGCCCGCCACCGGGAAGTTCTCGTCGAGGAATGCCTTGGCCTTCGCCACGACCTCCTTGCCGCGCGCCGCGTCGAAGCCGCCCTTCGGCGGCAGCGAGCCCATGGCGTCGGTGCCGTAGAAGGCATCGTAGAGCGAGCCCCAGCGGGCGTTTGCGGCGTTCAGCGCGTAACGGGCATTGGTGATCGGCACCACCAGCTGCGGGCCAGGCACCGAGGCGAACTCGGGGTCGGTGTTCCGGGTCTCGATCTCGAAGTCCGGCCCCTCGGGCAGCAGGTAGCCGATCTCCTCGAGGAAGGCGGTGTAGCTCGGCAGGTCCGGCACGCCCGGGTTCGCCTTGTGCCAGGCGTCGATCTGCTCCTGCAGTGCGTCGCGCTTGGCCAGCAGCGCCGCGTTGCGCGGGCCGAACTCATGCGCCAGCTGCGACAGCGCCGCCCAGAAGGCATCGGCCTCGACGCCGGACCCCGGCAGGGCCTTTTCCTCGACGAATGTGCAGAGCACCGGGTCGATCTGCAGGCCGTGGCGATCGATGCGGGCGGTCGTGCTGGCAGTCATGGGGACACCTCCTTCGGAAACTTGATTACGTCACGTTTAGGAAACAAGTTTCCGATAGGCAACAAGCGTGGTCACAAAAACTAACCAAAATCCACCACCCACTATTCCCCAGGCCGATAGTCGGCCCCCTGCCGTGCCCTAACCCAAGGATAGACCCGGCAGCCCGTCGCCACCAAGGGTTCCGGCTCCGAATGGCATCGCTACGGAACGAAACAGGGGCGCCCGCCTCCCGCGCACGCCCCTGCTTTCATCTTTCCACAAATACTCAAACCCGCCGGCTCAGGCCGCGCGCTCTTCGGCCTGCTGCAATGCCCAGAGCTGCGCGTAGCGCCCGGCACGCGCGAGCAGCGCCTCGTGGGTGCCCTCCTCGACCACCTCGCCCTTTTCAAGCACGACGATGCGGTCGGCATCGGCGATGGTCGACAGACGGTGCGCGATGGTGAGCACCGTGCGCCCCTCGCCCGCCCGGCGCAGCGCCGACTGGATAGAGGCCTCGGTCTCTGTGTCCAGCGCCGAGGTCGCCTCGTCAAGCAGCAGGATCGGCGGATCCTTGAGCAGCGTGCGGGCGATTCCGACGCGCTGTTTCTCGCCGCCCGACAGCTTCAGCCCGCGCTCGCCGACCATCGTGTCATAGCCCTCGGGCAGCGAGCTGATGAACTCGTGGATCTGCGCGGATTTCGCCGCAGCGATGACCTCGGCCTCGGTGGCGTCGTCCTTGCCGTAAGCGATGTTGTAGCGGATCGTGTCGTTGAACAGCACGGTATCCTGCGGCACCACGCCGATCGCGGCGTGCAGGCTGTTCTGCGCCACGTCGCGCAGGTCCTGCCCGTCGATGCGGATCGCCCCGCCCGAGACATCGTAGAAGCGGAAGAGCAGCCGCCCGATGGTGGACTTGCCCGAGCCCGACGGCCCGACCAGCGCCACGCTTTCGCCCGCGCCAACGGTCAGCGAGATGCCCTTGAGGATCTCCCGCTCGCGATCGTAGCCGAAGCGCACGGTGTCGAACTGCACCGCGCCGCCAGCCACGGCCAGCGCCGGCGCGCCGGGCTTGTCCGAGACCTCGGCGGGCTGGTCCAGAAGATCGAACATCTGTCCCATGTCAACGAGGCTCTGGCGGATCTCGCGATAGACCGTGCCGAGGAAGTTCAGCGGCATGGTGATCTGGATCATATAGGCATTGACCATGACGAAGTCGCCGACGGTCAGCGCGCCGTTCTGCACACCGACAGCCGCCATCACCATGACCGCGATCAGCCCTAGGTTGATGATCAGCGCCTGACCGAAGTTCAGCATGGCCAGCGAGGTCGCGGTCTTCACCGCCGCCTCCTCGTAGCCCTGCATGGCATGGTCGTAGCGCGCCGCTTCGCGGCCTTCGGCGTTGAAATACTTCACCGTCTCGAAGTTCAGCAGGCTGTCGATGGCTTTCTGGTTGGCGTCGGTGTCCTGCGCATTCATCTTGCGGCGCAGGCGCACGCGCCATTCGGTAACCGCGAAGGTGAACCACACGTAGAGCGCAATGGTGACCGCGACGACCGCCAGGTACCAGATGTCAAAGAGCCAGAACAGCACGAGGCCGACCAGCAGCAACTCGAGGATGAGCGGCCCGATGGAGAAGAGCAGGAACCTCAGCAGGAACTCGACGCCCTTGACCCCGCGCTCGATGATCCGGCTCAGCCCGCCGGTCTTGCGGGTGATGTGGTAACGCAGCGAGAGCTTGTGGATATGGGTGAAGGTCTCCAGCGCCAGCTTGCGCAACGCGCGTTGGCCGACCTTGGCAAAGACGCCGTCGCGCAGCTGCTGGAAGCCGGAGTTGAGGATCCGCGCCATGCCGTAGGCCAGCGTCAGCCCGACCGCTCCGAGCAGCAGCGTCGAGGCTTCGCCCCCCAGCCTGTCCACCGCCTGCTTGTAAAGCATCGGCGTGCCCACGGCGATCAGCTTCGCGGCGACCAGCATCAGCAGCGAGATCACCACCCGGCGCTTCACCCAGGGCTCACCCTCGGGCCAGAGGTACGGCGCGACGCGGCGGATGGTGCGCAGGCCGGAGCGGCGCTCGGCATCGTCGATGGCGGTCTGATCGGTCTCGGGAGGCATGGCTCGGCTCTCTTGGCTTGGCGGGTCCTGCCCTTACCGTGCCATCCGGGCAAAGACCATACGACCCAAGCGCACAGGCCCATGTGCACGCAGAACTGTGCCCCCGCGGCCCGTGCTGGAACGGGTCGCGGAGGCACAGTCAGGGGTCATTCGGGAAAGTCGAAGATCTGCCCCGGGTAGATCAGGTCGGGGTCGCGGATCTGCGTCTTGTTGGCCTCGAAGAGCCGCACGTAGGCCATGCCGTCGCCATAGCGTTCGCGGGCGATGGCCCAAAGCGTGTTGCCCGGCTGCACGGTGACCGCGGTCACTTCCTCGGCGTTCGGCAGCTCCGCGGTGGCGGCGGCGAGCTTCTCCGGCGGCTCGCGGCGGAACGGGCTCTCGGCGCGGGCGCTGACTTTGCCGCCCGCATCGATCTGGTCGACGCGCAGCGTGTAGGTGCCCGCTTCGATCTGCGGCAGGGCCACCTGCCAGCGACCATCAGCGGCGACCTGCAGGCTCGTCACCTCGCTGTTGTCGAGATAGACGCGCAGGAAGGACTCGCCGCTGCCACGGCCCGACAGTTCGACGCCGCCCTGATCGTCATAGGTGATCGCGTCGATGGCCACGCCGCCCGGCGCAACGGCCGTGGCGCTCTGCATGACCGCCACGCCATCCGCGTCCGACAGAAGCACGGTCGGTGCCGCCTGCTCCGGCGCCGCGCCCGCGGCGGTGCCCGCGGCGGCCAACTCGGTTGTCTCGCCGGTTGTGTCCTCGCCCGTGGCCACCTGCGGCGCCGGCGGTGTCAGGATGACTTCCTGCTCGGACTCGAGCTGCTCGCCGTTCAAGCTCATGCGCAGGCGCAGCACCTGCGGCCCGGTCGAAGCGGGAAGATCGAAGAAGGCGGCAAAGCGCCCGTCCGCGCCGACCCGGCTGGTCAGTTCCTCTTCGCCATCGAGCAACAGCACAACCTCGCTGCCCGGCTCGGCGCGACCGGCCACGGTCACCAGCCCGCCCGGCTCGGCGCGCACCAGATCGAAGCTCGGCACTGCCGGACCAGCCGCGGGTACGGCGGCGCCTGCAGCAGCGTCACCGGGTGTCTCGCCATTTTTGTCAGGTGATGCAGAGGCAAGCTCGGCGGAGGCAGGCGGCTCGCCCTCGGCGGGCACGGCAAGCGCGATCTCTTCTGTCTCGGGAGCCGGATCCTCGGCACTCGGTCCGGGCGCTTCCGCCTCTGCTGCCGTGGCGGTTTCGGTGTCCGCGCCGGACACATCGCCCATGTCTGCGGTTTCGGCAGCGGCTGGCGCGCCGCTGTCTGCACCGCTATCGTCAAGTTTGGCCACGGCCCCGGCGGGCTCCTTGGTCGCCTGCGTCACCGCGGGCATGCTCATTTCGGTGGGTTTCGGGCCGATCACCCCGCTCACGTAGAGCGCACCGACCACGGCCGCCGCACCCAGTCCGATCCAGACCCAGAGTTTATCGTTCATCTTTATTATCCCACACACGGCGCTCTACCTGTCCACATGAGCGCGGTTGAGAACCTATAACAATCCCGTTATCACCCGTCAAAACAGCATTTTTTTGGATTATCCACATGACCGCCAGATCTGTCTGCATTTATTGCGGCTCGCGCCACGGTACTGCATCCAGCTACGCCACCGATGCCAAATCGCTCGGCACTTCCATTGCACAACAAGGATGGCGTCTTGTCTATGGGGCCGGCGATGTCGGGCTGATGGGCGAGGTTGCGCGGGCCGCGCAGGAGGCCGGCGGCGGGACGTTCGGCGTCATCCCGACCCACCTGCTCGCACGTGAGGTCGGCAAGACCGACCTCACCCGTTTCGTAATCACCGAGACCATGCATGAGCGCAAGAAGGTCATGCTTATGAACGCCGACGCGGTGGTGCTGATGCCCGGAGGCGCCGGCAGTCTCGACGAGTTCTTCGAGGCGCTGACCTGGCGCCAGCTCGGGCTGCACGCCAAGCCGATCGTGCTGCTCGACACCGAGGGCTTCTGGGCCCCGCTCAAGGCGATGCTCGAGCATATCGTGGCGCAGGGCTTCGCCGAAGCCTCGCTGCTCGACTTCGTTCAGAGCGCCGACAGCCCCGAGGGGGTGATGGAGATCCTGACCCGCGAGCTGGGCTGATCTTCAACACGAAGTTTTTTTCTCAAGGCCCTGAATAAAAAGGAAACGCCGCTCGATGAGAGCGGCGTTTGCCCAGATACCTGGAGATCAATTCAGGCCGGCGCGAATTCGTCGCGCAGCAATTTCTCGATCTTGTCGAGCGGGTGATTGGTCAGCGTTTTGTCCAATTCGGCCACGACCTTGTCCGCGACTTCCTTGTGCAGCTTGCTGCGCAACTCGCCCAGCGTGGCGGGCGGCGCGACCAGGACGATGCGGTCGAACTTGCCCTTGTGCGCCTGCTTGTAAAGGATCTCTGCCAGCTCGTCGGCAAAGCGTTCCTTGGCCAGCTCATGCCAGTCGGTATCGTCGAGTGCCGACTTCTGACCCGGCCCGCCATCGGCCATTCTGCCCGGCCTATTGGCCGATTGTTCCCGATCCGAGGGGTTCTCCTGCGTCTCGATACGCACGACGTTGAGGTCGGGATCCTGCTCGTCGACATCGTTGCGCAGGAACAGCGCTTTTTCGCCGTCCGCGACCAGAACCCAGGTGCCATTGGTGAGAATCGCCATGATTTTTCCTCCTCAGACCTTTTCCTTATCGCCGCTGCCGTCCTGATCCTGCGCCAGTGGGCGGGTCGCCCCGGCCGAGGTCTCGTCGACACGCTTTTCCTCGTCGCGGGTGCCGGTCTTCCGGGCGATCTCGCCGGCCTTGCGACCTTGTTGCGCTGTCGCGCCGGGCACCACGGGCTCTCCGTTCAGAAGTTCCTGCGTCTCGCTTCGCCCATCCTGCGATCTCTTGCGGTCCGTCATAGGGTCCTCCTTTTCTTCTGCCTCCACAACGCAAGGGTGTGCTCCGGCGTTCCACCGGCGGTGGCGTGCCCATCTCACAGCGGATCACGAAACGCGAACGCCCGGCCTCTGCGAGAGAGGCCGGGCGTGCGGGCCGCAACGGGCCGGATCAGGTCAGATGACGCTCAGAGCGACGCCTGGTAGATCTTGTCGATGTTGCTGCCGAGCAGAGCATTGAAATCGTCGTCCGACTGCTTCTTCGACAGGCCCTCGGCCAGCGCGCGGCTGAAGGAGGCGATCATCTTGGCGTTCTTCGACAGGCGCTCGCAGGCCTCGTCGGTCGAGTAGCCACCGGAAAGCGCCACCACGCGCACCACGCGCGGGTGATCGGCGAGACCGTCGTAGAGGCCCGGAACCGAAGGGATGGTCAGCTTGATCATCACGTCCTCACCCTCGGCCAGCGTGTCGAGGTGCTTGGCCAGCGATGCTTCGAGCAGCGCCTCGGCTTCTTCCTTGGTCTCGGAGTGGATGTTCACTTCCGGCTCGAGGATCGGCACCATGCCGGCGGCGATGACCGCGCGACCAACCTCGAACTGCTGCGCCACGACGGCCTCGATTCCCTCGGCATTCGCCTCGTGGATCACCGAGCGTTCCTTGGTGCCGAAGATGCCGAAGTTCTGCGCCGCGTCGTTGAGCAGGTCTTCGAGGCCCGGCATCGGCTTCATCACCTGCACGCCGTTCTCCTGATCCGCCAGACCCTTGTCGATCTTCAGGAAGGGCACCACGCCGCGCTTTTCCCACAGGTACTGGGCGGTGGGCAGGCCTTCGATCTCGCCGCGCATGGTGCGTTCGAAGAGGATCGCGCCGAGCACCTTGTCATTGGTGAAATCGGGGGCGGTGATGATGCGGGCGCGCATCTTGTGGATCTCGCCGAACATTTCAGCTTCGCCGTTGTATTCGCTTTCCTCGACGCCGTACTGGAGCAGCGCCTTGGGAGTCGAGCCGCCGGACTGGTCGAGCGCGGCGATGAAGCCCTTGCCCGTTGCCATCTGGTCTTTTTGCTTTGCAAAAACGGCCTTGTCCTGTGCCATGGAAGATCCTCTGTAAGATCGTTAAAATTGGATTACCAAAGACTTAGCTCAAGCCACGCGGATTGGGTAGCGTGAAGCGCGCGTTTATCGCTACCTTTAGCGCTAGCGGGGCGAGATGCGCAGCCATATTCCGTCGCGCGCCCGCACCGTGAGGAAGGCCAGCGGCTCGGGGGTCTTCCCGGGCACCACCTCCAGCTTCAGGTCGCGCAGGATCAGCGAGAGCAGCAAAACGCCTTCGACCATGGCAAAGCCCGCCCCGGTGCAAACGCGGGGTCCGGCGGAAAAGGGCATGTAGGCCTCGCGGGCACAGGCCTTTCCGTTGTCCGTCCCCCAGCGTGCCGGGTCGAAGCCGTCAGGATTGTCCCAGAGCCGCTCATGCCGGTGCTGGTGCCAGGGGCTGAGCACCACCTGCGCGCCCTTCGGCACGTCGCGATCCCGGAAACGCTCCGGACAGCTGGTCTCGCGCACCATCATCGGCACCGGCGGGTAGAGCCGCAGCGCCTCGCGGAAGACATCCCGCGAGAGGCGGAGCTTGGCGACATCCGCGAAATCCGCCGTGTCGCCGAGCGCCTGCGCCTCCTCGGCGAGCCGGTCCTGCCACTCGGGATGGGCCGCCACCAGCCAGAGCGCCCAGGCCAGCGCCGAGGCCGAGGTCTCATGCCCTGCAAGGAAGAAGATCGCCACCTGGTCGACCATCTCCCCGGTGGAGAAAGTCTCGCCGGTCTCAGGGTCGGCGGTGGTCATGATCTTGGTCGCCAGGTCATCCGGCGCCTTGCCCGCCAAGATGTCGGCCTGCCGCGTGGCGGTCAGCTCGGTGATCAGCGCCCGGATGCGTCGCGCCGCCACTTTCGTTCCGCGCCGATGAAACCGCGGCATCCAGCGCGGCAGCGGCAGGAAGGCCGCGAGGTTCAGGATCGGCTGGGTGCGTTGGTAGGCGCGAAACTCCTGGAACACCGCCTGCGCCACCGCGTGCTCGATGGGCAACGAGAACAGCGTGCGGAAGATCACGTCGGCGGCGGCGTGACTGGTGTGTTCCTCGATCTCCACCTCGGCACCCGCCCCCGCCTCTGACTTGAGCCGCGCCAGCGCCGCCTGCGCCGCCGCCCACATGGCGGGATAGGTCTCGCGCAGCCGCCCGCCCTCGAAGGCCGGGTCGATGATCCGCCTTTGCCGCAGCCAGGTCTCGCCGTTGGTCACGAAGACCGAATTGCCGAGCAGCGGCCGCAGCCCCTCGGCGATGCGCCCGGACTTCGGAAAATCCATGGGGCGGTCCTTCAGCACCGTCTTCACCAGCTCCGGCTGGTTGATCATGTAGGATCGGAAGAAGGGCGTACGGAACTCGGCCATCCACGCGCGGTAGAGCCGCGCCGGCTGGGCGGAAAGCAGGTCCGCGCGGAAGAGCCTCAGGTAGCGCAGCAGCGACACCCTCTCGGGCCGCGATCTCGGTTTCGGCGGGATCATGCGGCGCGGACCGGGATGTCGGGCGACGTCGAGGTGAAGCGGTTCACCGGCGCTTCGAGACGGCTCGCCGAGGGCGGACGCTGCGCGTAGCGCTGCGCCAGCGTCTGCGGCCCGGCGGTGATGCGGAAATAGTCGTAGTCCAGCGGCGCATCGAATGCGCAGAGGTACTGGAAGTGCAGCCGGAAGAAGCGCCAGCGCAGCTCCTTCCAGCGCGCCGGGCTGAGCGAGCGGGTGAACTGCGCCGAGAAGACCAGCGGCCAGCGCTTGCCCGCGGGCGCGACGCCCGAGACCGACACCGGATCGCAGAGCGCGAAGGCGCAGCCGTCGCCGGGAGCGGTTACATCCACCCAGGTCAGCGCGTCTTGGGTCGACAGATACGCTAGATCGGCGCGCAGACGCCACGCGCCGCGTAGGAAAGAGACCATGGGCACCACCTGCCCGAGGCTGAGGAAGGCGAGCTTCGGCCCCTCGTCCGGCACCCTGCCCGAGCGGATGAGATCGGCGAGGATCGAGACCGCCAGATGCGCCCCCGAGCTGTGGCCGATCACCAGCACCTCGTCCACCTCCTCGCGCAGCGCCGCCGCGATGGTCTCTCCGAACTGCGCCATGCGCGTTTCCAGCTCCGGCGGATTCGCGCCCCTGTGGCGGGCCGAATAGGCGTAGTCGTGCATCAGGTAGTAGGCGAAGAGCTTGCCGTCGATGCGCTGGAACCAGCGCAGCAGGCCCCAGAGAGCCGCGAGCCCCAGCGCCCCGCCCGCCGCTCGTGCCGCAAGGCCCAGCCACGGCACCAACAGGCTCGTCAACGCGTAGATCGCCCAGCCTGCGCCCACCGCCAGTACAAGCTGCAGCAGCAGCATGCCCACCGGGTAGAGCGCTGCGATCACCGGCCCCTTGCGCAGCTTCATCAGTCGAAAGAGCGCGCCGGTGGCAATGTATTCCCATGCCGTCCGCCAGAGTTGCAGGTAGGTCGCGGGGATCGAGTTGGACATGCTGGAGCGCACGATGTCGGACCAGACCAGCACCTCGACATCCGCCGCCACCCGCGCTCCATCCATCTCGGCCTCGACATGCCAGCCATAGGCACCGCCGGAGGTCTTCGGGCTCAGAGACAGCCGGTAGCCCGAAATCGCCGCCTGCGCGGCACCCTCCTTGCGGTAGAGCTCGCGGTAGCGGCGCGGGTGAATGGGATCGTAGCCCGGGATGTAGAACACCCGCCTGCGCGCCACGCTGTCGCTGTCACTCATACCAAGGCCCCTGTTCCCCTGTCTGGACGATGCCCCTCGCCGGCCCCGAGGGCAAGAGCGCGCGCTCCGGCCCTTTCATTGTTCTTCAAGTACGCAAGACCCACCCGGCGCCAGAGGCGCGCGGGCGACATCCTTACGGACGAAGGAAGAAGCTCAGCCGAGCTGACCGAGCGCCGGAAATGTCTCCAGCAGCCAGAAGGAGAAGGCCGAAAAGGCGCCGGTGAGCAGCGCGAGGCCGACCACGACCAAGAGCACCCCCATGATCCGCTCGATGGTCTTCATGTGGCGCTTGAGGCGGTTCATCAGCCCCATGGCCCGGCTCAGGAAAATGGCCGCGAGCAGGAACGGCAGCCCCAGCCCCAGCGCGTAGACGCCGAGCAGCAGCGTGCCCCGCGCGACCGAGGCCTCGGTCGCCGCGAGTGACAGGATCGCGCCAAGCTGCGGGCCGATGCAGGGCGTCCAGCCGAAGGCGAAAGCCAACCCCAGCAGGTAGGCGCCGAAGGCCGAGCCGCCCGCCTCGCCCGCATCCAGCCGCGCCTCGCGGTCGAGGAAGGGGATGCGGAAGACATGCAGGAAATGCAGACCGAAGACGATCACCACGACGCCTGAAATGCGCGCGAGCAGGATCTGGTTCTGCAAGAAGAACGTACCGAGCCAGGAGGCGGTGAACCCCAGCAGGATGAAGACGGTCGAGAGTCCCAGCACGAAAAAGAGCGCCGCGGTAAAGGCGCGCCAGCGGGCACTGCCGCCGGCCTGCATCTCCTGCAGCGAGACACCCGACATGAAGGCCAGGTACGGCGGCACGATGGGCAGCACACAAGGGCTGAGAAACGAGATGACACCCCCGAAAAGCGCCACGATCATGGCGGGGAGCAGGCTTGCGTCAATGATCTCGATTCCGAACATGCCTTTCGAATAGGCGATAGAACGGGCCCCGTCACCCGGCAGCGTCTCACGTCTGCGTTCCCCGGCTGAAATGATGTGCGCGCGCCACGCCCCGGAAGCGGATCCCGCGGCCTCAGATGATCCCCATCCCGAAACGGAAAACGCCCCGGCGCTCTGGCCGGGGCGTTGTCTCAAGTCATGTCAGCGGGGCCTCAGCGGCTCCACCAGCCGCGACGCTTGGGCTTCGGGGCCTCGTCCGCCGCCTCGGCGGGAACGGGCTCCGGCGCGGGTTCGGGCTCTTCCGGGGTTTCCGCGACGGGCTCCACGGCAGCAGGCTCTTCCGCGACCGGGGCTTCCGCCGGAGCTTCCTCCGCGACCACAGCCGGGGCTTCGGCAACCGGGGCTTCGGCAACCGGGTCCTCGGCGGGGGCTTCTGCCACCTCTGCCGGAGCAGCCGCGTCTTCCGCGACCGGCGTTTCCATCGGCGCTTCAACAGGTGCTTCGGCCTCGACCAGCGTCTCCACCGGGGCGGCTTCCGACTGAGCCTCTGCCGCGACCGGTGCCTCTGCCGCCGTCTCCGCTGCCGGAGCGTCCTCGGCTGCGGCCGCCGTGACCTCTTCGGTCACCTCGGGCTCGGCCTTCTTGCGGCTGCGCGAGCGGCGGGTGCGCTTGGGCTTCTCGGCGGGCGTCTCCTCGGCTGCGGGGGCGTCGGCGGCTTCCGCGGGGGCTTCGGACGCTTCTGCGGGGGCCTCTTCGGTCACGGTTTCGGCGCCGGCCTCAGCCTCAGCCTCGCCATTTCCCTCGCCATCGGAGCCGCTCTCGTCACCGTTCTCACCGTTCTGGCCATCCCGGTTCTTCGACCGCGAACGGCGGCGGCGGCGGCGACGCTTCTTGGGCTTGTCCTCGCCGTCTTCTTCGCCCGAGCCATTGCTCGGCCCGGTGTCGGTCTCGGCGTCGGCGCGCGCCTTGGCGTCGGCCTCGGCCTCTGCCGCGATCAGCTCTTCGTCCTCATCCTCGTCACCGGCGTAGTCCTCGTCCACCTGATCCATCAGCGAAGCGGTGGCCGAGACCACCGGCGCGACGACCTCGGGGACGTTGCGCGTGGCGGTCTTGAACTTCTCCATCGAGAAGTCCGGGCTGACGAGGTGCAGGTCGCCCTCGATGCGCACGGCCATGCCGTAACGCGCCTCGATCTGCGCGACGTGCTCGCGCTTCTGGTTCATCAGGTAGTTGGCGATGCCCACCGGGCATTTCACCAGCACCTCGCGGGAGCGGCGGCGCACGCCCTCTTCCTCGATCTGGCGCAGGATGTTCAGCGCCATGTTGTCATCCGAGCGGATCAGGCCGGTGCCGTGGCAGGCCGCGCAGGGCTGCGTGGTGGCCTCGATCATGCCCGGGCGCAGACGCTGGCGCGACATCTCGAGAAGGCCGAAGCCCGAGATGCGGCCGACCTGGATACGGGCGCGGTCGGTCTTCAGCTTGTCCTTGATCTTCTTCTCGACGGCAGCGTTGTTCTTGCGCTCTTCCATGTCGATGAAGTCGATGACGATCAGACCGGCGAGGTCACGCAGACGCAGCTGGCGTGCCACCTCTTCAGCGGCCTCCAGGTTGGTCTTCAGCGCGGTTTCCTCGATCGAGCCTTCCTTGGTGGCCCGGCCGGAGTTCACGTCGATCGCCACCAGCGCCTCTGTGACACCGATCACGATGTAGCCACCGGACTTCAGCTGCACGGTCGGGTTGAACATGCCGCCGAGGTAGCTTTCGACCTGGTAGCGCGCGAAGAGCGGCATCGGGTCGAGGTAATGTTTCACGTTCTTCGCGTGGGACGGCATGATCATCTTCATGAAGTCCTTGGCGATGCGGTAGCCGCGCTCACCTTCGACGTGCACCTCGTCGATCTCGCGGTTGTAGAGGTCGCGGATCGAGCGCTTGATGAGGTCGCCCTCTTCGTAGATCTTCGCCGGCGCCACCGATTGCAGCGTCAGTTCGCGGATCTGCTCCCAGAGGCGCTGCAGGTATTCATAGTCGCGCTTGATCTCGGTCTTGGTGCGCTTGGCGCCCGCGGTGCGGATGATCAGACCGGCGCCCTTCGGCACGTCGATGGTCTGCGCGATTTCCTTCAGCTTCGAGCGGTCGGCGGCGTTGGTGATCTTGCGCGAGATGCCACCGCCACGGGCGGTGTTGGGCATCAGAACGCAGTAGCGGCCAGCGAGCGAGAGATAGGTGGTCAGCGCCGCGCCCTTGTTGCCGCGCTCTTCCTTGACGACCTGCACCAGCAGGATCTGGCGGACCTTGATGACTTCCTGGATCTTGTACTTCCGCGCCCGCGGCTTGCGCGCCGGGCGGATGTCTTCCTCGGTGTCGTCATCGGCAACCGACTCGATGCTGTCGTCGGACTTGGCCGCGTCGAGCTCGTCGGAATGATCGTCGTGGTCGTCGGCCTCCGGCGCCTCCTCGGGGGCCTTCTGCTCGGTCGCGGTCGCCTCTTCGGCGGGCTCTTCGACCGGGGTTTCGGCCACGGTTTCCATCGGCGACAGACCTTCGTCGTCGCGCGCATCGAGGACGTCATCCCCGAGGTCGATGGTTTCCATGCCGGTGATGCCCTCGGACACGTCGCCCGAGGCGGCGTCCGAAATCTCGCCGGTCACCAGCTTGTCGTCGGTGCTGGCCTTCTCTGCCTTGCTGCGCGAGCGCGAGCGGCGCGTACGGGAGCGCGACGTCTTCGAGCGCGACTTTTCCTTGTCGTCCTCGTCGTCCTCTGCGGCGAGAGCCGCCTCTTCCTCCATCAGCGCCTGACGGTCGGCGACGGGGATCTGGTAATAGTCGGGGTGAATTTCCGAGAACGCCAGGAAGCCGTGACGGTTTCCGCCGTAATCCACGAAGGCCGCCTGCAGCGAAGGCTCGACCCGTGTGACTTTCGCCAGGTAGATATTGCCTGCTAGCTGGCGCTTGTTTTCCGATTCAAAGTCGAATTCCTCGACCTTGTTTCCGTCGACCACCACGACGCGGGTCTCTTCCGCGTGGGTGGCATCGATGAGCATTTTCTTTGCCATGTTTTCCGTGTGCACGGCACATGCGCCCCGGGCCCGGGCGGAGCCGGGCTGCGGGACGAGGTGGCGTGGCTTGTCTGGGCGTTGAGCGGCGCGCAAGCACGGGAAGACAATCTGTCTTCGCCCGGGTGCCTGATCTGCGTCGCGCGCTGCATCGCGTTTCTTCTCCGACACCTTCGCGGCTGAACGCCCCGCGGTGCCTTGTTGCGGCCCGTCGCCTTGGGCGGTCCGGGCAATGTGCTTGGCCTTGCGGCCAGATCGGTCTGCCCGGGGTCCTGTGGCGGACGGCTCCGAAACAGCGAAACTCTTTGGCACTGCGTGACGCGAATGGCGCCAGACGCACTTGCCTAACCGGTAGCATAGGGGCATCGCCGCCCCAATGACAATATGGAATGTGACGGGTGCATGAATTCATCCACAGGGCTGCCCCCAGTACCGACAGGGCCATGCCACCGCGCCCTGCGCCACTGTCCCGAGCCCTCCACCAAGTACCACGACCGCCACCGCGCGCACGCATTCATCGTCCCCTCCAGCCGTCGCCGTCTCGCACCGCCATTTTTGGTATACCATTTGTATTGACCTTGCGTCGCCAGCCGTATTCAACTCGCCGGGACGCCCCCGGAAACGGAACCGGGGCAGAGACGAGGAGGACGTCATGACCGGAAGAAACAAGCTCAAGGCGCGGCTCAGGGCCGGCGAAACCGTCGCGGCCGCATGGTTCGAGCTCGGCTCGCCCGAGGTGGCCGAGCTGCTGGTCTACAGCGGCTGGGACGTGCTGGTGATCGATTGCGAGCACGGCGCGGCGGGACTGGAGGCCGGGCTGAACCTGCTGCGCGCGGTCGAGGGCGCGGGCGGCGAGGCGGTGATCCGGGTGCCTGACGCCTCCGAGGCTACTCTGAAGCGCGCGCTCGACCGCGGGGCGCGCTCGATCATGGTGCCGATGGTGCATACCGCCGCCCAGGCCCGGGAGATCGCTTCCTACTGCCTCTACGCGCCGCGCGGACGGCGAGGCTATGCCGCACCCATCGTGCGCGCCACCAACTGGGGCACCATGCCGGATTACGGCGCCACCGCACATGAAGAGCTGCTGCTCATGGCACAGGTCGAACATGTCGATACGGTGGACGAGGTCGCCGAGATCGCCGCGGTGGAGGGCATCGACATGGCCTTCGTCGGCCCCAACGACTTCGCCGCCTCCATGGGGCTGCTGGAACAGACCGAACACCCGCAGGTGCGGGCCAAGATCGGCGAGGCGGAAAAGGCGGCGCTGGAGGGCGGGCTGCTTCTGGGCACGATCACCGGTGTCGCCGGGCCGGGCCGCGGCTACGCCGAGCTGCGCGAGGCGGGCTATCGCTTCATCGTCGGGCCGAACGACGTGCATCTTCTGGGTGGCGCCGCCCGCGCCGCAAAGGCGCAGGCTGCCGAGGCCCTGGGTGAGGCGGCCGCCGAGGCCGCCCCGACCACGAGTTACTGACCCTCAGCCAAACGCCTTCAGGCGCTTGATCAGGGCGGAGGTGTCCCAGCGGCCCCCGCCCATTTTCTGAACATCCTTGTAGAACTGATCGACCAGAGCGGTCACCGGCAGCGAGGCACCGATCTCGTTGCCGGTGGCAAGGCAGATGCCGAGGTCCTTGCGCATCCAGTCCACCGCGAACCCGTGCTCGAACTTGTCGTCGAGCATGGTCTCGTAGCGGTTCACCATCTGCCAGGAGCCCGCAGCACCGCCGCCGATCACCTCGACCACCGCGCGCCCGTCGATGCCCGCCTTCTCGGCAAAGGCCAGCCCCTCGGAGAGGCCCTGCACCAGCCCGGCGATACAGATCTGGTTGACCATCTTGCACAGCTGGCCCGCGCCACTGTCGCCGAGGCGCTTGCACATCTTGGCATAGGCGTCGATCACCGGCTCGGCGGCGTCGTAATCGCCCTGGTCGCCGCCGCACATGACGACAAGCTGGCCGTTCTCGGCCCCCGCCTGCCCGCCCGAGACCGGCGCATCGACAAAACCGAAGCCGTTGTCCTTGGCAACTTCCCAGAGCTCGCGCGTCACCATCGACGACACTGTGGTGTGATCGACGAAGACCGCGCCTTCGCCCATGCCGGCAAAGGCCCCGTCCTCGCCGAGGCAGATCGCCCGCAGGTCGTCGTCATTGCCGACGCAGGCCATGACGAACTCTGCACCCTCGGCCGCCTCGCGCGGGGTGGCCGCCATTTTGCCACCGAACTCACCCACCCAGGAATCGGCCTTGGCCGCGGTGCGGTTGTAGACGGTCACCTCGTGTCCGGCCTTCGTCATGTGGCCCGCCATGGGGTAGCCCATCACGCCGAGCCCCAGGAATGCGCATTTTGCCATGGATCAACCTCCCGTTATCGCTGTCCTTGGGGAAGTTGTCGCCGCTCGCCCGCCCCTTGGCAAGGGGGCGGGTCTTGGGTAAGCCCGTCGAAAGCGGGCAAACTCGGGGCAGAACATGGCGACACTCTTCCGGTGGCTTCTCAGGCTCGTCAGCGTGACGATCCTGCTGGGCATCCTCGGCGTGGGCCTGGCCTACTACCTGGCGTCACGCTCGCTGCCTGACTACGACAAGACGCTGGAGGTCGCCGGCACCGCGGGCGACATCGAGATCGTCCGCGACAACGCCGGCGTGCCGCATATCTTCGCGCCGGTTGACCGCGACGTCTATTTCGGCCTTGGCTATGTGCACGCGCAGGACCGGCTGTGGCAGATGACCCTGCTGCGCCGCACCGCGCAGGGCCGCCTGTCGGAACTCTTCGGCCGCCGCACGGTCGAGACCGACACGCTGATGCGCCGTCTCGACCTCTACACCCATGCCCGCATGTCGGTGGAGGCGCAGGACGACGAGACCCGCGACGCGCTCGAGGCCTATGCGGCCGGGGTCAACGCCCGCATCGAGGAGATCAACTCAGACAGCCTCGGCCGCGGCGCGCCTGAATTCTTCCTGTTCAACGCCCCGATCGCGCCCTGGCAGCCAGCGGATTCGCTGGCGGTGATCAAACTCATGGCGCTGCAGCTCTCGGGCAACTTCCGTGACGAGATCCTGCGCGCCCGCACCTCGCTCGCTCTGCCCGACCCCGAGATGATCGAGGACATCCTGCCCGACATCCCCGGCCCCGGCATCGCCGAGCTGCCCGAATATGCGGCGCTCTTCCCCGAAAAGCCGCTGCCGCGCTTCGCCGAGGCCAGCCGCCCCGCCCCCGCCCTGATGCCGGTGGCACCACCGGGGATGGCGGGGGCTTCCAACGCCTGGGCCGCCGCACCCGAGCGCTCTGCGGGTGCCGGCACGCTGCTGGCCAACGATCCGCACCTCGGGTTCACCGCGCCCTCGACCTGGTATCTCGCACGGCTGCAGCTCTCCTCCGGCGGGGTGATCGGCGGCACCATTCCCGGCGTGCCGGCGGTGATGCTGGGCCGCTCCGAGCACATCGCCTGGGGGCTGACCTCGTCGTATCTCGACGATCAGGACCTCTACATCGAGGAGCTGGACCCGGAGAACCCCGAGCGCTACCGCACCCCCGACGGCTACAAGAGCTTCCGCACCCGCCGTTCGATCGTCGACATCAAGGGCGCGCCGCCGGTCACCCTGACCCTGCGCTGGACCGACAACGGCCCGGTGCTGCCGCGCAAGGCCTTCGATCTCGACCGGATCACCCCGCAGGGCGACGTGGTCTCGCTGGCCTGGACCGCGCTCGGCGACAAGGACAGCTCGATGAGCGCCGCCATCGGATTGATGAAGGCGCAGACCGTCGACGCAGCGCTGGAGGCCAGCAAGGCCTTTGTCGCGCCGTCGCAGATGCTGACGCTGATCGACGACCAGCACATCGCGATGAAGCTCATCGGTGCCATGCCCGCGCGCGATCCGCAGAGCCAGACGCAGGGCCGCATGCCCAGCCCCGGCTGGATCGCGGCGAACCGCTGGCAGGGCACGCTCCCGGACAGCGACAACCCGGTGTTCCGCGACCCGAAGGGCGGCATCCTCGGCAATACCAACAACAAGATTATCGACCGCCCCTTCCCGCGACACGTCAGCTTCGACTGGGGGGACAGCCAGCGGATCATGCGCTGGCAGGCGCTGATGCAGGGCCGCGAAGTGCACACCCGCGACAGTTTCATCGAGGCGCAGCTCGACACCGTCTCGCCCGCCGCCCGCACCCTGCTGCCGCTGATCGGACGCGACCTGTGGTTCACCGGCGAAGCCGCCCCCGAAGGCACGCCGCTGCGGCAGCGCGAGCGCGCGCTCGACCTTCTGGCCGAGTGGAACGGCGAGATGAACGAGCACCTGCCCGAGCCGCTGATCTACGCCGCCTGGCTGCGCGCCCTTCAGGACCGGCTGATCCGCGACGAGATCGGCCCGCTGGCGGATGAATACACCCATGTCGATCCGCTGTTTATCGAGCGCGTCTTCCGCAACATCGACGGCGCGGGCAAATGGTGCGACGTGCTGCGCTCGGCCCCCAAGGAGACCTGCACCGACATCGCCCGCATGGCGCTGGACGATGCGTTGGTCCGGCTTGGCGAGCGCTACGGCACGCAGCTGGAAAGCCTGCGCTGGGGCGATGCCCACCAGGCGACGCACAAGCACTCTGTGCTGGGCGACGTGCCGCTGCTGAATTACTTCGTGAACATCCGCCAGACGACCTCGGGCGGTGATTTCACCCTGCAGCGCGGCGTCACTTCCGGCACCGGCAATGACCCCTTCGCCAACGTGCACGGCGCGACCTACCGCGGCGTCTACGACTTTGCCGATCCGGACAGCTCGGTGTTCATCATCTCGACCGGCGAGTCGGGCCACCTGCTGTCACGCCACTACGACGACATGGGCACGCTCTGGCGGCGCGGCGAATACCTGCCCATGTCGCTCGACGAAGACCTCGCCCGGGCCGCCTCGGTCGGCGTGACCCACCTGGTCAAACCGTGAGCACGGACTCCCGCATTACCCGCGCCGAAGCGCAGGCGCTGGCGCGCGCAGCGCTGGCAGAGCAGCGCCCGGGCCGAAGCTACGGCCTCGGCTGCCTGAAGAACGAGGACCGCCCGATGCGCGCGCAGGTGTTCTGCGCCGCGCATCCGGACGAGCACCTCGTGGTGAAGGTCTTCGCGCCGGGACTCGCCGAGAAGGCGCAGGCGCAGGCTGCCCGGCAGCGCGACGTGGCCGCGCAGATGCAGGACGGCCCCTGGCGCGCGCCGGAGGTGCTGTTCTTCGACCCCGCCCGGCTGGTGCTTGGCATGGTTTATGCGCCCGGGCCGAGCCTTGCCGAACTCTGGCCCCGCCTGCCCGCCGCAAAGCGCGAGGTGCCGCTGGAGGCATCGGGAAGCTGGCTCGCCGCGCTGCACCGCCCGACGCTGCAAACCCGCAAGCTGCGCCCGCGCGGGCAGCTCGAATGGCTTGCAGCCCAGCTCGCTCAGGCGCACGAAACCGGAACGGCAATTCCCGAATCGGAGAGTTTCTCCCTCAGGCTCGCGGAACTGGAGGCGCTGTTTTCCGAGACCCGTGGCAAGCCGGCGACCCGAGCCGTCACCCACAAGGACCTGCACCTGTCGAACCTCGTCAGCGCGGGTGGCGCGCTCTGGGGACTGGATTTCGAGAACGGCGAGCTCGATGCCCCCTACCGCGATCTCGTGGGACTGCTGATCGACGCGCTGGCCACCTGCCCCGAGCCTGACGCCCCCGGCTTCGGCGCGGCACTGGCACGCGGGTACGGCGACGAGATCACCGCGCCCGAGGCGCGGCTCTTCCTGCAGCGCGCCTATGCGCTCGGCACCTGGGCCCGCACACCGGCCGCGCCGTCCACGCGCCAGCGCGCACGGCTGCAGGCGGCGAAGATGATCCTCGCCGCCGACAGGCCGTTGTTCTGAAAAGAGCAATTTCCTCCGAAGGAAATTGCAAATCTCTTCGAAGAGATTTGCCTCAGACCGTCTCGAACTGCGCGCGGTCCTTCGGCGTCCAGCGAAGGTGCAGCAGGTAGCCCTCGTCGTCCTGGTCCTCGGACTGCACGAAGCCCTTCTGGAACAGCCAGGCGCGGCGCTTGCCCTCGCCGAAGCCGAGCCGGATATCTTCGTCCACCGAGGCACCCTGAAGGCGCTCGGTCACCGCCTCGAGCAGCCCGTCGAGCCCCTCGCCGGTGATCGCCGAGACGGCGAAGATGCCCTCGTCGCGCGACGCACGCGCCAACGCCGCCTCGCGGTCCTCGGGCTCGAGCCGGTCGATCTTGTTCCAGACCTCGATCTGCGCCACGTCGTCGTTGACGCCAAGCGAGCGCAGGATGGCATAGACGTCCTCGGCCTGCTCCATCGTGCCCGGATGCGAGATGTCCCGCACGTGCAGCACGATATCGGCGGCCAGCACCTCCTCGAGCGTGGCGCGGAAGGCCGCGACCAGCTCGGTCGGCAGGTCAGAGATGAAGCCCACCGTGTCAGACAGGATCACGTCCATGCCGGTCGGCAGTTTCACCGCGCGCATGGTCGGGTCGAGCGTGGCAAAGAGCATGTCCTTGGCCAGCACTTCGGCCCCGGTCAGCCGGTTGAAGATCGTCGACTTGCCGGCGTTGGTGTAGCCCACCAATGCCACGATCGGATAAGGCACCTTGGCACGCGCCTTGCGGTGCAGGGCGCGCGTCTTGACCACCTTGTCGAGCTGCCGGCGCAGGCGCACCAGCTGTTCGTCGATGGCACGGCGGTCGGCTTCGATCTGCGTCTCGCCGGGACCGCCGACGAAGCCGAGCCCGCCCCGCTGACGTTCGAGGTGGGTCCAGGCCCGCACGAGGCGGGTGCGCTGATAGCTCAGCGCAGCCATCTCGACCTGCAGCACACCCTCGCGGGTGGCGGCGCGGTCCGAGAAGATCTCGAGGATCAGCCCGGTCCGGTCGAGCAGCTTCACCTTCCACTCTTTTTCAAGGTTGCGTTGCTGCACCGGCGTCACCGGGCCGTCAACGAGCACCAGCTCGATCTCGGCCTCCTTGATGCGCTCCTTCAGCTCGGCGATCTTGCCGGAGCCGAAGAGCGTGCCGGGATGCGGGTCGCGCAGAGGCACGACATCGCCCCCCACGACCTCGAGATCGGGGAGAGCGGCGGCCAGGGCCACACCTTCTTCGAGCGCCATCTCCGCATCGCGGCGATCACGGTCGGACTTGATGTCGGGGTGCAGGACCCAGGCGCGGGTCACATGCGGATCATGTTCGTTCAAGCGGTATCGTCGCCGTCATAAAGGTTGATCGGCTGCGACGGCATGATGGTCGAGATCGCGTGTTTGTACACGAGCTGCGACTGACCGTCGCGGCGGAGGAGAACGCAAAAATTGTCGAACCAGGTGATGACACCCTGCAATTTTACACCGTTGATCAGGAAAACCGTAACCGGAACCTTGGTTTTCCGCACATGGTTAAGAAATGCGTCCTGTAGATTTTGTCTGTCCGAAGCCATTAAATTAGCCTTTTTTTCTTGCTGTTGCCGTTCTCAGGCGCTCCCTCGTTCCGGGCGAGTATGTATCGCAAGTGGCGGAACTTCCAGAGCAAAAATATCGCCTCCGCGACGCCCTGAGCGAGGCTTCGCATATGGGTGCGCAAAGCGCGAGATCAATCCCGCCAGATGTCCGGGGTCAGTAGCACGATGATGCCCAGCACCTCGAGCCGGCCCAGCACCATGGCCGCGACAAAGAGACCCTTGGCCCCCTCGCCCATCTCGCTCAATGGAATCGGTTGCTCGGCGGCGGCACGGATCAGCGGGCCGCAATTGGTCAGGGCCGCGACCGTGGTGACCATGGCGTTCTCGAAATCCAGCCCCGAGAGGGCGAAGAGCAGCGAGAAAAGCGCGATGGTCATCGCGAAGAGCATGAAGAACACCCAGGCGACAAAGGCCCCCTGCCGGCGGATGCGCCGCGCCATGACGCCGGAGCGTCCCAGCGAGTGCGGATGCACCAGCCGTTCCATCTCGCGCACGCCGGCGAGGTAGAGCGCGTAGATCCGCAGCAGCTTCACCCCGCCCGCGGTTGTCGCGACACCGCCGCCCATGATCGCCAGCCCCATTAGAATCACCCCAGGCGTCTGGAGCCCCGACCAACCACGCACCGCGCCCCAGTCGGCGCTCTGGAAGCCGGTGGTCGACAGGAAGGACAGCGCGGTGAACAGCCCGCCCCAGAGCGAGCGCAGACCGGCGGTCAGATCGGTCTCGGTGCCGATGTCGAAGGCGGCGATCCAGTGGCGCATGAAAAGGGCGGCCGGCAGCGCCAGCACGATCAGCAGCCCGATGCGGAACTCGGGATCGTTGCGCAGCTTCGAGCCCGCGAGCCCCTTGGTGTCGCCGGAGAAGGTCAGCCGGGAGAGGGCAAAGAACAGGAACAGGAAGATGATCATCTCGCCGGCCATGCCGCTCTGCGCGGTCTGCGGCCCGCCGATGGGAGAAATTCCCGATGTCGAGAGGGTCGACATGGCGTGGCTCAGGGCCACCAGCGGCTGATCGCCAGCCATCAACAGCATCACCCAGAGCGCCACCGTCAACCCGACGTAGATCGGGGCCAGAACCCGGGCCGAGGCGGCGAGCCGCAGCGCGGGATCCGTCACGTCGCGCCGCGCCGCGCCCGCATCAACGCTCTGCCCCGGCTCGCCCGACGCGGTGACCTCGAAACCGCCGAGCGTGAGCGGCGCCAGCAGCGCCGCCGAGCTCACCCAGATCAGCAGGCCGCCCATCCATCCCACCTGCGCCCGCCACAGATGCTCGGCGGCCGAAAGCCGCTCGGGGGCGAAGAGTGTCGCGCCGGTGGTCGTCAGGCTCGAGACCATCTCGACATAAGCGTTGAGGAAGGTGGTCGTGCGCACCGCCTCGTGGAAGGGCACGGCCAGCATCGCGGGCAGCAGCAGGAAGGCCGCCAGAAGCGACAGCAGCTGCCGCGAGGCCGAGCGGTGGTGGGTCCGCGTGGCCTGGGCGATGCCGATCAGCGTGGTGAGCACCATGCCGACGATTGCGGCGTAGAAGAAGCTGCGCGCGTCGTGGAAGTCCTCTTGCGCCAGCGCCACGGCGGCGGGGGCGATCATCGAGGCGCTGGCGAATCCCGCAAGCAGCAGCAGAAGGGGCAGACGGCTGAGCGCGGTCATGGCTCAGAAGAAATCGATCGAGACCTGCAGGAGCCGTTCGACCTCCGGCACGTCCTTGGCGAGGGCGAACATGACGATGCGGTCGCCCTCCTCGATGCGCAGGTTGCCGGTGATCTTGACCACCTCGCCGTCCTTCATCACCGCGCCGACCAGCACGCCCTCGGGGAATTCGATCTCGCGGATCATCCGCCCGGCGATGGAGGAGGTCGAGAGCACCTCGGCCTCGATCACCTCGGCCTCTGCGTCACCGATGGAATAGACCGAGCGCACGCGGCCATGGCGGATGTGGCGCAGGATCGAGCTGACGGTGGTGGCGCGCGGGTTGATGTGGGCGTCCACGCCCATCGGCTCCATCAGCGGCACCAGCGTGGGATCGTTGATCAGCGCGATGGCCATGGGGCAGCCCTCGGCCTTTGCGCGCACGGCGGCCAGAAGGTTGGTCTTCTCGTCGTCTGTCACGCAGAGCACCGCGTCGGCGCGGGCGATCCCTGCCTCGCGCAGCAATGCCGTGTCGAGCGCGTCGCCGTGCAGCACGATGGTCCGCTCCAGCGCGTCGGCGGCGCGTTCGGCAGCGCCTCGATCCTTTTCGATGACCTTGGCGCGGATACGCTCGGCCCGGCTTTCAAGCGCGCGGGCCACAGCAAGGCCGACGTTGCCGCCGCCCAGCACCACGATGCGCTCCTGCTTGCGCTGCGCCTTGCCGAAGATCTCCAGCGTGCGCTGGATGTCCTCGGCGTGGACCAGCACGTAGCAGGCATCGCCGGCAAAGATCTGGTCACGCGGCTCGGGGGCGAAGAGCGTACCTTCGCGGCGGATGCCCACCACCACCGAGCGCAGCGTCGAGAAGAGGTCCGACAGCTGCCGCAACGGCGTGTTGATGATCGGGCAATGTTCGTCGATGGTCAGGCCCAGAAGCTGCGCCCCACCTTCGAGAAAACGCTCGGTATCAAAGGCCGCGGGGGCCGAAAGGCGCTGCAGCGCAGCCTCGGCAACCTCCTTCTCGGGCGAGATCACCACGTCGATCGGCAGGTGGTCGCGGCGATACAGATCGGAGTAGATCGCCGTCAGGTAGCTCTGCGAGCGCAGGCGGGCGATCTTGCGCGGAATGGCAAAGATCGAATGGGCCACCTGGCAGGTGACCATGTTGACCTCGTCCGAATAGGTGGCGGCGATGATCATGTCGGCGTCGCGCGCGCCGGCCTTGTCGAGCACGTCGGGATAGGAGGCGAAGCCCGCGATCCCCTGCACGTCGAGCGTGTCGGTGGCGCGGCGCACCAGGTCGGGGTTGCTGTCGACCACGGTGACGTCGTTGCGCTCGCCCGAAAGGTGGCGGGCAATCTGCCAGCCAACCTGGCCCGCCCCGCAAATGATGACCTTCATGTCGTCTGTCCAAACTGCTGGCAAAGGATCCCGGGCGGGGCCCGGTTTGCGTCCGGCATGACATGCCGGATGCAAGCGGTCAATGCACGGAGGCCGCCCGCCGGTCCCCGGGGCTGGCCCGAGGACCGAACTGTCCCGGTTTTTAACCCGTTACGCGACATGCCTGTCAGGACGCTGAGGTCACCTGCTCGTCCTCGACATAGGCGATGCGGCCGCCGGATTTCGCCCCGGTGACCACGCCCAGCGACTTGAGCTTGCGGTGCAGCGCCGAGCGCTCCATGCCGACGAAGGCCGCGGTGCGCGAGATGTTCCCGCCGAAGCGGTTGATCTGGGTGAGCAGGTATTCACGCTCGAAAGCCTCGCGCGCCTCGCGCAGCGGCAGGGTCGCCAGCGTGCCCGAGAGCACCACGCGGCCCTCCTCGTCCTCGCCCGCCGGGCCGTCCTGCGGCAGCTCGCGCGCCTCGATCGGACCGGTTCCGTCGCCGAGGATCAGCACCCGCTCGATCAGGTTCTTCAGCTGGCGCACGTTGCCCGGCCAGATCATTGTCTGCAGCAGCGCGACGGCATCTTCCGACAGCTCGCGCAGCGGCAGGCCCTGGCTGCGGTTGAAGCTCTCGATGAAGTGCTGCGCCAGAAGCGGGATGTCCTCGCGCCGGTCTTCCAGCGAAGGCACCGCGATCGGCACCACGTTGAGCCGATGGTAGAGCTCCTGCCGGAAGGTGCCGGCGGCGATCTCGGCCTCGAGGTCGCGGTTGGTCGAGGAGATCACCCGCAGATCGACCCGCACCTTGTCTGCGCCGCCGACCCGGGTGAAGCTCTGGTCGACCAGCACGCGCAGGATCTTCGACTGGGTGCCGAGCGGCATGTCCGCCACCTCGTCGAAATAGATCACCCCACCGTGCGCCTGCTCCAGCAGTCCCGGCTCGACGCCGCGCTCGGCGCTTTCGCGTCCGAAGAGCATCTGCTCCATGTTGTCCGGTGCGACGCCGGCGCAATTGACGGTGACGAAAGGTGCCGAGGCGCGGCCGGAATTGGAGTGGATGTAGCGGGCCGCCACCTCCTTGCCGCAGCCTGCGGGGCCGGTGAGCATCACCCGGCCATTGGACTTGGTCACCTTGTCGATCTGGCTGACGAGGCCGCGGAACATGGCGCTTTCGCCGATCATCTGCGCGACCTCGGTCTCGCGGCGGCGCAGCTGGCTGTTCTCGCGACGCAGGCGCGAGGTCTCCATCGCGCGGCGGATCACCACCAGAAGCTGGTCGATGTTGAACGGCTTCTCGATAAAGTCATAGGCCCCCTGCTTGATCGCCGCGACGGCGATCTCGATGTTGCCATGGCCCGAGATGATGATGATCGGAATGTCCGGGTTGTCGCGCTTGACGGTCTTGAGGATATCGATCCCGTCCATCTTGCTGTCCTTCAGCCAGATGTCGAGGATCATCAGCGCCGGCGGTTCGGAGTTGACCTCGTTCATCGCCTCGGTGGAGTTGCCGGCCAATCGGGTGGTGTAGCCCTCATCCTCAAGGATGTCCCCGATCAGCTCGCGGATGTCGCGCTCGTCGTCGACAATCAGGATGTCGCTCATGTCTGCCTCTCCAGTTCCGAAATGCTCGTGTCCGAATTATCCGGCAGATCGCCGGTTGTGCCGAGCGGCAGGCGGATGACCGCCATCGCCCCGGCATGGTCGGCACCGCCAAACAGCGGCGCGTCCTCGAGCGCCAGCGTTCCGCCGTGCTCCTCGATGATCTTCTTGACGATGGGCAGGCCGAGGCCCGTGCCCTTGTCGCGTGTGGTGACATAGGGCTCGAAAAGCCGCGCCCGGTCCTCTGGCAGGCCGATGCCATTGTCCATGATGCGGATCACCGCGCGCCCGTCCTCTTCGGTCAGGCTGACGCGGATCTCGGGGCCGTGGCCCTCGGGAGCGCCCTGCTCGCCGAGGCTCTCGATCGCCTCTCCCGCGTTCTTGATCAGGTTGGTCAGCGCCTGCCCCACCATGGTGGCGTCGAGCTCCGCGGGCATCGCATGCGCCGGCAGGTCGCTGACGAAGCGGATGCCGGGCTGGCCGGTTTCCTGCAGCAGCACCGCACCGCGCAGGAGCGCCACCACGTCCTCGGGCTTGCGCTCGGGCTCGGGCATGCGGGCGAACTTGCTGAATTCATCGACGATGCGGCGCAGATCCTCGGTCTGGCGCACGATGACCTCGGTCATCTGGTCGAGCTTGGCCGCATCCTCTGCTTCGAGCTGGCGCGAGAACTTGCGGGTGATGCGTTCCGCCGAGAGCCGGATCGGCGTCAGCGGGTTCTTGATCTCATGCGCGATGCGCCGCGCCACGTCGCCCCATGCGGCCATGCGCTGCGCGCTGACGAGGTCGGTCACATCATCGAAGGCCACCACGTAGCCCTCGAGCGCGCCATCCTGCCGCCGGCGGACCGAGAGCCGCACCAGCAGGTGCTCGAGACGTCCTTCGCGGCTGACCTTGACCTCTTCCTGCGCGGTCTCGAGCCCGCTGTCGCGCAGCCGGTCGTAGAGCGGGCCGAACTCGGGCACCGCCACTGTCAGCGGCACGTCGGCGCGCGGCTCGCGCCAGCCGAGCAGCCGCTCGGCGGGACGGTTGACGAAGGTCACCTTGCCCTCGGCATCGAGGCCGACCACGCCGGAGGTGATCGACGAGAGCACGGAATCGAACAGCCGCTGGCGACGCTCGATCTGGCGGGTGTTCTCCAGCAACGTCTCGCGCTGGCCCTTCAGCTGCCGGGTCATCTGGTTGAAGTAGCGACCGAGCATGGCGATCTCGTCGTCGCCCTCGCCCTCGATCACCTGCACGTCGAGATCGCCCGCGCCAACCCGCTGCGCCGCGCCGGTGAGGCGTCCCACCGGCTGCGCCATGCGCTCGGCGAACCAGAGCCCCAGCCAGACCGCCGCGAGGATCAGCAGCAGCGCGAAGCCAAGGTAGACCAGCGCGAAGTCGAAGAGCCGCCGTCCGCGCTCGGTTTCCTGCTGCTGGTAGAAGCGCGCGGTTTCCTGCGTTTCATCGAGAAGGTTCAGCAGATTTCCGTCGACCACGCGGCTGACATAGAGGAACCGATCAGGGAACGCCGCAAGCGGCATCAGCGCGCGCAGCTCGTGGTTGTCCCAGTCGGGGATCAGCACCAGACCCTCGGCACGGGCGCGGATGAACTGCTCGCGCGAGGGCTGCTCGTAGTAGAAGAGATAGGAGCGTTCGCCTCGGGCGCGGATCTCGCCGCCGCCGTCAACAACGTAAGCCTCGCGCAGGCCGCGCTGGATCTGCGCCTGCCCCTGCCCCAGCACCTGCCGCACGTCGCCATCGTCAAGGGCGAAATTCGCCCGCCGCGCGCCGTCTATGAACCGCGCCAGCGCCTCAACGTCCTCGATCAGCGCGATCCGCTGCTCTTCCTCGTAGGCCTCGGCGGCGGCCATCGAGGCACCGACAACGTTCTGAACACGGCTGGAGAACCAGGTTTCAAGACCGATGTTGATGGTCAGCACGGCAAAGACCGCGACAGTGACCGTGGGCAACAGCGCCATGAGTGCGAAAAGCCCGGTCAGCCTCAGGTGCAGGCGCGAGCCGGCGGATTGCGCCCGCCGCTCCGAGATCATCCGCACCAGACGCGCCATCACCAGCGTGGCGATCAGCAGCACGTAGACCATGTCGGCCAGCAGCACGAGCCGAAGGCTCAGCTGCGTCGCACGCTCGCCGCTGCCAAGGGGACCCAGCACGAGGAACGTCAGCACCGCGAGCACCGGCCCCAGCAGGACCAGCCCCAAAGTCGCCACGTTCTGAACGCGCCGCTGCCGGCGCAGCCTGTTCATGCGCGCCCAAGTCGAACTCCGTGCCCGGGTGGCCACAGATTCACCTCACACTGATAAGCTGCTCGAGGCAGCATCGCCAAAAAGCTGTGGCTTCTCATGAATGCGCCGCCCCGAAGGCGGCGCATTGCGGCCACATGCGTGTGACGCTTTTACATCAGTTTGCGACGCCGTGTCACGCGAATATCAAGATCGGTGATCTTCTTACGCAAGGTATTGCGGTTGATGCCAAGAAGATCTGCACATTTCGCCTGATTTCCGCCCGTCGCCTCCAGCGCGATCTCGATGAGCGGCGCTTCCACTTCCTTGAGAATGCGGGTGTAGAGCCCCGGCGCCGGCAGCATGTTGCCGTGCAGGTCGAAGTAGCGGCGCAAGTGACGCGCCACCGAGGTGCTGAGTTTCTCGCTGTCGCCGCCGCGCAGGATCGGCCCGGTGTCGGGCTGATTGCCCAGCACCGCCTCGACCTCGGCGCGGCTGATCTCCTCGGCGCGCGAGGTGAGGCTCAGGCGGCGCACGGCGTTCTCCAGCTGCCGCACGTTGCCCGGCCAGCTGTAGGCGCGGAAGAGCTCGACGGCATCTTTCGACAGCCAGCGCTTGGACGCACCCTCACGCTCGGCGCGCTGCAGGAAGTGCTCGGTCAGCAATGCGATATCCTCGACCCGCTCGCGCAGGCTGGGCACGTTGATGGTCGCGCCCGAAAGGCGGTAGTAGAGGTCCTGGCGCACAGCGCCCTCCTCCATCGCCTGCGCCAGATCACCCTGGCTGGTGGCCATGAAGCGCGGCACGTGCTCGCCAGGGATGTCCATCATGCGCACGACGCGGGCCTGGATCTCGTCGGGGATGTCGGTGATCTCGTCGATCAGCAGCGTGCCGCCCTTGACCCGCGCCAGCACCCGCGCCGGACCTTCGAGGTCCGACAGGTCGGCGCCGGTGACCGTGATGAACGGCAACGTGCGGCGGTCCGAGAAATCATGGATGGCGCGCGCGATCAGCGACTTTCCCGTGCCGCTCTCGCCCGAGATCAGCACCGGCAGATCGGTATTCATCACCTTGGCAACGAGCCGGTAGAGCGCCTGCATCGCCGGGGTCTTGCCGACCAGCGGCAGCTCGTCCGGGCCGTCGGCACCGATGGTCGCCACCTCTTCGCGCTTGGCCGAGCGGTTGCGGTTGTCCAGCGCCTTCGCCGTGCGCTTCATCAGGTCCGGCAGATCGAAGGGCTTGGGCAGGTAGTCGTAGGCCTCGGCCTCGGCCGCCTGGATCGCGGTCATGATGGTGTTCTGCGCCGAGATCACGATGACCGGCAGATCGGGCCGGTCCTGGCGGATCTTCGGCAGCATCTCGAGCCCGTTGCCATCGGGCATGACGACATCGGAGATCACCACGTCGCCCTTGCCCTCGCCGACCCAGCGCATCAGCGTGGTCAGCGACGAGGTGGCGTGCACCTTGCACCCTGCACGGGTCAGGGCCTGGGTCAGCACGGTGCGGATGGTGCGGTCGTCGTCTGCGACAAGTACGGTGCCGTCCATTTACCTGTTCTCCTCAATCTCGCGCGGGGCGCGCGGCAACGAAATGCGAAAGACCGTGCGGCCGGGGACGGAATCCACCGAGATCCAGCCGTCGTGGTCGGAGATGATCTTAGACACCAGCGCGAGGCCGAGGCCGGTGCCGTTCTCGCGGCCCGACACGAAGGGGTCGAACACGTCGCCCTTGATGTCCTCGGGCAGGCCGGGGCCGTCGTCGATGACCTCGATCTGCAGCGGCAGCTTCTGGGTCGACCCGTCCGGCCGGCGCATGCGGAAGCTGTGCTCGAAGAAGGTGTGCAGGCGGATCGTGCCGCCCTCCTTGGAATCGGCGGCCTCGGAGGCGTTCTTCAGCAGGTTCAGCACCACCTGTAGCAGCTGGTCGGGATCGCCGTGGGCCAGCGGCAGCGAGGGGTCGTAATCCTCGATGAACTTCATGTGGGCGCCGACACCCAGCTGGGTGGATCGACGGGCACGGTCCAGCACGTCGTGCAGGTTCACCGGCTTCTTCTCGGGGGCCGAGAGATTGCCGAACTGCTCGACCTGCTCCAACAGTTTCACGATGCGGCGGGTCTCAGCGACGATCAGGTCGGTCAGCTCGAGATCATCCTTCGAGAGGTTCATCGACAGCAGCTGCGCCGCGCCGGTGATCCCCGCCAGCGGGTTCTTGATCTCATGCGCCAGCATCTCGGCCATGCCGATGGCGGATTTCGCGGCGGATTTCACCGAATGGCTCTGGGTCATGCGTCCGGCCAGTTCGCGTGGGCTGATCAGCATGATAAACCAGCCCGGGTAATTCTGCACAGGCGCGAGCTGCAGGTTGCACACCAACGGCGGGCGGTTGCCGGTGCCGACGTCCACGTCGTTGACGAAAAGCGGCGTGCCGTGCTCGCGTGCCCGGGCGAGGCTTTCTTCCAGTGGCGCATCCACCGCGAGACGGTCCCAGATCGGCTGACCTACAAGCCATTTCGCCGAGTTGTTCATGAAGCCCTCGGCGGCCGGGTTCATGTCGGCGATGCGCTCCTCGGCGTCGAGCAGCACGGCAGGCACCGGAAGCGATGACCAGAGCTGCGTCAGGAGTTCGGTGTTGGTGCTCATGCGGCGACCTGCAGGTCGCAGGCCAGCGCCTCGTCCAGAAGCTGCAGCGTCTCGGCCGGCTCGCGCGCGGTCAGCACGCGCTTGCGCAGCTGCGCGTCCGGCGCCGCATGATCCATGTACCAGCCAAGGTGCTTGCGCGAAACGCGGCCGCCCAGCTCCTTGCCGTAAAACCCAAGCATTGCCTCGTAATGCTCTGCGACCATTTGATAAAAAGCCTTTCCCCTTGGCACGTCAGGTGCCGGTGTTCCGTAGAGCTCGGCAGAGATCTGCGCCAGCTTCCAGGGCGCGCCCTGCGCCCCTCTGCCGACCATGATCCCCGCCGCGCCGGAGGCCTTTAGAGCCGCCCGCGCTGTCGCCGCGTCCACGATGTCGCCATTGGCAACCACCGGGATCGACACGGCCTCGACCACCTCCCTGATCGCCGCCCAGTCGGCGGCGCCCTTGTAGAATTGGCACCGGGTGCGCCCGTGGATGACGATCATCCGCACACCCGCCTCCTCTGCCCGTCTCGCAATCTGCGCGGCGTTCAGGCAATCGCCATCCCAGCCGAGCCGCGTCTTCAGCGTCACCGGCAGATCGACGGCCCCGACGACCGCTTCGATGAGCCGCAGCGCATGATCCGGCTCGCGCATCAGCGCCGAGCCCGACCAGCCTCCCGTGACCTTCTTGGCCGGGCAGCCCATGTTGATGTCGATGACCTTCGCGCCCATGTCCGCGACGTGTCGTGCCGTCTCGGCCATCGGCTCGGGCGCTCGGCCCGCCAGCTGCACAGAGGTGTTCTCGATACCCGCGCCCAGCTCCGCCTTCTCGCGCGTGCCGGGACGCGCGGTGAGGAACTCGCCGCTGGCAATCATCTCGGACACGACGAGCCCCGCGCCGAAGCGCGACACCAGCGTGCGAAAAGGCAGATCGGTGATTCCTGCCAGCGGGGCCAGCAGGACGGGGGGATCGATGAGTCTGTCACCCAGCGAGAAATTCAAGCGCCTATTCCTTGTGCAGATGCTTGGGAGTTAACGCGCACGCGCCGCCTGTTCAATCATTTGGGGGCGTTAAGTGCGCACGCCAAACGCGAGTGATTAAAAAATGTGCGGCGCACCTCCGGTGATTGCACCGCTGATCAGCAGCGCCTAGAGAGGGACGCCGGAGGTCAACACCATGGAAACAGCCGCGGAAACAGCCGCAATCATCGTCGCCGCGGGGCGCGGCACCCGCGCCGGTGGCGGGCTCCCGAAGCAATGGCGCGACATCGCGGCGCAGCCTGTCGCGCGCTGGACGCTCGAGGCCTTCGCGCCGCTCTGCCCGATCGTGCTGGTGATTCACCCCGAGGACCACGAGATCGCCGAGTCGGTTGCCGAGGGTCTGCCGGTGACGCTGGTGATCGGAGCCGGTGACCGTGCCGGCTCGGTCCGTGCCGGGCTCGACGCGCTGGCGGAAAATCCGCCCGCCAAGGTGCTGATCCACGATGTCGCCCGCCCTTGTGTCTCGCGGCACACCATCGAGGCGGTGCTGGCCGCGCTCGACGATGCCCCCGGCGCTGCGCCCGCTCTGCCGGTGACCGACGCGCTCTGGACCGGCCGCGAGGCCGAGGTGACAGGCACGCAGGATCGCAGCGGCCTTTTCCGCGCGCAGACCCCGCAGGGCTTCCGCTACGCGGAGATCCGCGCCGCCCATGCCGTGCACCCCGGTGGCGCCGCAGATGACGTCGAGGTCGCCCGCGCCGCCGGGCTCTCCGTCACCATCGTTCCCGGCGAGGAGCGAAATCTCAAGATTACCGGCCCCGAGGATTTCCAGCGGGCCGCCAGCTACCTCAAGACCCCCATGCAGGAGACCGCCATGGATATCCGCCTCGGCAATGGCTACGACGTGCACCGCTTCGGCCCCGGAGACCACGTGATGCTCTGCGGCGTGAAGGTGCCGCACGGGCGCGCGCTGCAAGGCCATTCCGACGCCGATGTCGGCATGCATGCGGTGACCGACGCGCTCTACGGCGCCCTCGCCGAGGGCGACATCGGCCGCCACTTCCCGCCCAGCGATCCGCAGTGGAAAGGCGCGGCGTCGGAAATCTTCCTGCGCCATGCGGTCGAGCTTGCCGAGTCCAAGGGATACACCATCTCCAATATCGACGTTACGCTGGTCTGCGAGCAGCCCAAGATCGGCCCCCATGCAGCGGCCATGATGGCCGAGATGGGCCGGATCATGGGGCTCGAGGCGGACCGCGTCTCGGTCAAGGCGACCACCTCCGAACGGCTCGGCTTCACCGGCCGTGAAGAGGGTATCGCCGCCATCGCAACCGCAACGCTGGTGAAGCCATGAGACTGATCGCGACCTTCTTCTACGCCGGGCTGCTGCGCCCTGCGCCGGGCACCTGGGGTTCTCTGGCCGCCCTGCCCGCCGCCTACCTGCTGCTGGTGCTGGGCGGCTTCTGGCTGCTGCTGGCGGCCACGGTGGTCGCCTTCGTGCTGGGCTATATCGCCACGCGCGAGCTGACCGCCGGCGGCGAGGACGAGGACCCGTCGTGGATCGTCATCGACGAGGTGGTCGGCATGTGGATCGCGCTCTTCCCGGTCGGCTACGGCGCGATGATGATGGGCGTGGACTTCTGGCGGCTCTGGCCCGGCTGGGTGTCGGGCTTCGTGCTGTTCCGCCTGTTCGACATCTGGAAGCCCTGGCTGGTGGGCTGGGCCGACCGCCGCGGCGACGCGATGGGGGTGATGCTCGACGACGTGATCGCGGGCATCTTCGCGGCGCTGGTGAGCATTGTCCTCGCCGGGATCGCGCATGGCTTCCTGATGTGAGGGACGAGATGACCGAAGAGCTTGCCCAAGACATTCTGACCCGCGCCATGTCCGCGGGCGTCACCCTCACCACTGCCGAGAGCTGCACCGGCGGCATGGTCGCCGCCGCAATCACCGACATCGCCGGATCGTCGAACATCTTCGAGCGCGGCGTGGTGACCTATTCCAACGCCGCCAAGGTCGAGCTGCTGGGCGTGCAGCCCGCCACTCTCGAGGCGCATGGCGCGGTCTCCGAAGAGGTCGCCGCCGAAATGGCAGAAGGCGCACGGGCGCGGGCCGGTGCCGATCTGGCGGTCTCGGTCTCGGGCATCGCCGGGCCCGGCGGCTCGGAGCACAAACCCGAGGGCCGCGTCTGCTTCGGCCTCGCCAGCGCATCGGGCACCCGAACCGAAACCGTCGAGTTCGGCGCATTGGGGCGTGGCAAGGTCCGCGCGGCGGCGACGCGCCACGCGCTGCAACTTCTGCTGGACGCACTGCCCTAGGACAGCGCGCCGCTCAGCCGTAGAGCTCTGCCGCCCGCCGCTCGAAGGCGCGCACGATGCGCTGCATCGCCTCGTAGAAGAACATCCCCGCCGCGCTCTGCAACAGGCGGTTCTTGAACTCGAAATCCACGAAGAAGTGCACGTCGACGCCGCCCTCGGGCGCGTCCTCGAAATGCCATTTCGAGATCATGTGTTTGAACGGACCGTCGAGATACTCGGTGTCGATCTTCTTTTCTTCGGGCCAGAGCGTCACGCGGCTGCCGAAGCGCTCGCGGAACACCTTGAAGCTGATCACCAGATCGGCCAGCATCACCTCGTGATCGCCCATTTCGTCGCGCGAACGGATCCGCGCCGCTGCCGTCCACGGCAGGAACTTCGGGTAATTCGCGACATCCGCCACGAGGTCATACATCTGCTGCGCCGTGTACGGCAGGCGCTTCGTCTCGGAGTGGGTCGGCATGACGCCCCTTTATCGCGTGACAATGCCGGCACATTTCCTATGCTGCGCGCGGATTTTCAAGGGGTGAACCATGGCAGAAAAGCCTTATGTCGTAGACCAGATGATTTCGGCAAAGGCGATCGCCGCCAAGATCGAGGACCTCGCGCGCGAGATCGAGCGCGAATTCGCCGATACCGAGAAGCTGGTGGTTGTCGGTCTGCTGCGCGGCAGCTTCGTCTTCATCGCCGACCTGGTGCGAGAGCTCGACCTTGCCGTCGAGGTGGATTTCCTCGAGGCCTCCTCCTACGGAGACGGCATGGAGTCGAGCCGCGAGGTGCGCATCCTCAAGGACCTGCGCTCGCCGATCGAGGGGCGCGACGTGCTGCTGGTCGAGGACATCGTCGACACCGGCTTCACGCTCAGCCACGTCATCCACCTGATGGAGAGCCGCAAGCCGCGCAAGCTGCGCACCATCGCGCTGCTCGACAAGCCGGCGCGGCGCGAGGTTCCGCTCAAGGCCGACTGGATCGGATTCGAAATTCCTGACGAATTTGTCGTGGGTTACGGGATCGATTTCGCGCAGCGCAACAGGAACCTGCCGTTCATCGGGAAGGTGCGTTTTCCGGAGGCATGAGCCTTGATGACCCTCGTCGGCCGGCGCCTCCGATGCGCCGGCTGATGACTTTCAGAGTTCCGCCCATCTCACTGATTCAAATAACTTTCGTAACTCCCCTTGATGCTTGAAGAGAAGCTCCACGGCTTGCCCGCGGCGCTCACCCCGAACCCGCGGGCACATTGCACCAACCGGAACGCAATCACGGCGGGCGATCCGGCCTGGCGACCCCTCCGCGTATCGCGATTTGGTCAGACAGCGTGATGATTTCCGTGAACCCCTGAAACATCCGGGGTGGAACGCGATCTCAGGAGCCGGACGTAAGTCTTTCTATCGAAAAGCGTTCTGGAGCTCACCAGACAACTTGCGCCAGCCGGTCCAGCCGCCGCGGCCAGCCGCTACGTCACGCGCGCCCCCTTGATCGGATTCCGGCCTCGGCTACGATCCGATCCCATATGAACGAAGATTTTCAAAACGCCCCGCATTCGGGAGGAAAGGGAGTTTCTCATGAAGATCACCGCCACCAGCCTCAGCCTTGTCGCCGCGCTTGCCACCTTCGGTACCGGCACCCTTGCGCAGGATCTTCCCGGCCCGGTCAAGGCGCGGCAGGGCCAGTTCAACATCCTCGCGATCAACCTCGGCATCCTCGGTGACATGGCCCGCGGCAAGACCGATTACGACGCCGACACAGCGCAAGCCGCCGCGGACACGCTCGTCGCCGTCTCGATGATCAACCAGGCGCCGCTCTTCCCCGAAGGCACCTCGGAAATGGAGATCGACGGCACCCGCGCCAAGGCGGAGATCTGGGACGACTGGGACGGGTTCGCCGAGAAATGGTCCGGTCTCGGCGAGGCCGCCGCTGGCCTTCAACAGGTCGCTGCCACCGGGCAGGAGGCGCTCGGCCCGGCCGTCGGCCAGCTCGGCGGCGCCTGCAAGGCCTGCCACGACAGCTTCCGCGCCCCCGAGTAATCCATGCGCCGCCTGCTCGGCTTCCTGATCCTGCTGGGGCTGCTTGCCGCCGGGGCCGCCTGGATGATCAGCGCGCCGGATACGCTTCCGGCGGGCGAATTCGCGGACGACACCGGCGGCGATCCGGCGCGCGGGCAGGCCGTCTTCACCGCCGCCGGCTGCGCCTCCTGTCATCATGCGCCAGGCAGCGAGGACAAGCTGGTGCTGGCGGGTGGACAACGCTTTGCATCCGACTTCGGAACGTTCATCGCGCCGAACATCTCGCAGGATCCGCAGCAGGGGATCGGCACCTGGTCGCTGCACGATTTCGCCAACGCCCTGCTGCGCGGCGTCTCCCCCGAGGGGCGGCACTACTATCCGGCCTTCCCCTACACCTCATATATCCGCATGCAGCCGCAGGACGTGGCGGACCTCTGGAGCTACATCCGCACCCTGCCCGCCTCGGACGCGCCGAGCCAGCCGCATGAGGTCGGCTTCCCCTTCAGCCTGCGGCGCGGGCTGGGCCTTTGGAAACAGCTCTACCTCGATCCGAGCTGGATCATGGGCACTCCCGGGAGCGAGGAGCTGAAGCGCGGGCGCTACCTCGTCGAGGCCCTGGCCCATTGCGGCGAATGCCACACGCCGCGCGACGACTTCGGCGGGCTGCAGCGCGAGGCCTGGCTCACCGGCGCCCCGGCCCCGGACGGCAAGGGCCGCATCCCCGCCCTCACCCCGGACGAGCTGAGCTGGAGCGCCGAGGACGTCGCCTATTACCTCGAGACCGGCTTCACCCCTGATTACGACAGCGCCGGCGGTCACATGGTCGCGGTAATCGACAATTTCGCGCAGCTGCCCCCCGAGGACCGCGCCGCCGTCGCCGCCTACGTCAAGGCGCTGCCGGAAGGCGGCGGGATGTAGTGACCCGCCCCGCCCCGGCCTTGCGCGCGCGGTACGGGCGGGATTTGCGTACTTGAAAAGAGAAGAAGCGAGCGGAGGCTTCTTCTCTTGCAAAATACGCGCGGGGTGAGGCGCGCAGCGCCGAGGGGCGGCAGCCCCTTTTGCCGCCAACGTCGCCGTGCCCTCTTAACACCGGGGCCCGGATCGCCTATCTGCCCCGCATGGACAAAACTCTTCATATCGTGGGCGGCGGCATGGCCGGGTCCGAGGCTGCCTGGCAGGCGGCGCGGCTGGGTGTCGACGTGGTGATCCACGAGATGCGGCCGAAGGTGGAAACCTTCGCGCATCGCACCGGCAACCTGGCCGAGATGGTCTGCTCCAACTCCTTCCGCTCGGACGACCACGAGCAGAACGCCGTGGGTCTCCTGCACTGGGAGATGCGCCAGGCGGGCTCGCTGATCATGCACACCGCCGCCGAACACCGGCTGCCGGCGGGTGGCGCGCTGGCGGTGGACCGCGATCCGTTCTCGGAAACGGTGACCGCCAAGCTGCGCGCGCTGCCGAACGTGTCGGTGAGCGACGAGGAGATTTGCGAGTTGCCCGAGGACGGGCACTGGATCTTCGCCACCGGCCCGCTGACCTCGGCCAGCCTGGGCAAGGCCCTGCAGGCCGAGACCGGAGCCGAGGCGCTGGCCTTCTTCGACGCCATCGCCCCCATCGTCTATTTCGACACGATCGACATGGACACGGCCTGGCTGCAGAGCCGCTACGACAAGGGCGAAACGGAAGAAGAGCAGAAAGCCTATATCAACTGCCCGATGACCAAGGAGCAGTACGAGGGCTTCATCGACGCGCTTCTGGCCGCCGAGAAGACCGAGTTCCACGAGGGCGAGACCGCCGGCTATTTCGACGGCTGCCTGCCGATCGAGGTCATGGCAGAACGCGGCCGTGAAACACTGCGCCACGGACCGATGAAACCCATCGGCCTGACCAACCCGCATAACCCCGAGCAAAAGGCCTATGCGGTGGTGCAGCTGCGCCGCGACAACGCGCTTGGCACGCTCTACAACATCGTCGGCTTCCAGACGAAGATGAAATATGGCGCGCAGACCGAGGTCTTCCGCCGCATCCCGGGGCTGGAGAACGCCAGCTTCGCGCGTCTCGGGGGCATTCACCGCAACACCTTCCTCAACTCGCCGACGCTGCTCGATGCGCAGATGCGCCTGCGCTCGCGGCCCAACCTGCGCTTTGCCGGGCAGATCACCGGGGTCGAGGGCTACGTCGAGAGTGCCTCGATGGGGCTGCTGGCGGGCCGGATGGCGGCAGCCGAGATCCTTGGCCATGAGCTGCCGACCGTGCCGCAGGACAGCGCCCATGGCGCGCTCATCCACCACATCACCGGCGGTGCCGAGGCCAAGACCTTCCAGCCGATGAACGTGAACTTCGGCCTGTTCCGCCCGCTCGAGGGCCTGCGCGGCGGGCGGCGCGGCCGCAAGGACCGCTACAAGGGCTATACCGACCGCGCCAAGACCGTGTGGCAGGAGTGGCTGGCCGCGCAAGAGGTGCCGGCGTGAACTACGTGCTCGCCCTGCTGTTGCCGCCGCTGTCGATCCTGCTGACCGGGCGGCCGATCCTCGGCATCGTGGTCTTCGTGATCTGGGTGCCGGCGATCATCTTCTCGGGCGGGCTCACGCACCCGATGTTCATCCTGCTGGCCTGGGTGCTGATCTACCAGTCCGGCGAGGAACGCCGGACCCGCCGGATCGAGAAGGCCTATCGCCGCGAGGACTGATTTGCGCACGCGCTTTGCCCCCTCTCCCACGGGTCCGCTGCACCTTGGCCACGCCTATTCGGCGCTGCTGGCAGAAGGCATGGCGCGGGCGTCGGGCGGCGCGTTTCTGCTGCGCATCGAGGATATCGACAGCACGCGTTCGCGCGCCCATTGGGAGGCGCAGATCTACGACGATCTGCACTGGCTTGGCCTGCGGTGGGACGAGGCGCCGATGCGCCAGTCGGACCGGCTGCCGGCCTACGAGGCGGCGCTGGACAACCTCTGGGCGCGCGAATTGATCTACCCCTGCCATTGCACACGCCGCGACATCCAGGCCGCCGCCGCGGCACCGCAGGAGGGCGCGGAGCCCGCCTATGGCCCGGACGGGCTGGTCTATCCGGGCACCTGCCGCGACCGGCTCGCCCCTGGCTATGGTGCCACGCCGCGGCCCCACGGCGCGGCGCTGCGGCTCGACATGGCGCGGGCGCTCGAACAGATCGGCTTTGGCATGTGGTTCGAGGAAAGCGGTGCGGGTCCGGACGGCGAGACCGGGCGCATCACGCTTTCCCCCGCACAGCTGCTGGCGCGTGTCGGCGATGTCGTGCTGTCACGCCGGGACTTTCCCGGCTCCTATCACCTGTCGGTGGTTCTGGACGACGCGGCGCAGGCGATCACCCACGTGGTGCGGGGCCGCGATCTCTTCGAGGCGACGGCGATCCATGTGATCCTGCAGCGGCTCCTCAACATCGTGACGCCGGTCTACCACCACCACGCCCTGATCCGCGACGAGCGTGGGAAACGGCTCGCCAAGCGCGACGACGCCCGGGCGATCGCGACATACCGTGAGGGCGGCGCAACCCCCGAGGACATCCGGCGCATGGTCGGGCTCGGCGGTTGAGGGGCTCCGCCCCTCGGCGCTGCGCGCCTCACCCCGGCGTATTTGGAAAGAGAAGAAGGGCGCGTGCCCTTCATTGTTCCGCAAATACGCAGGGGGCGGCCTCTCAGCCCTCCGCCATCGGCGCCATGATCTCGACCTCTTCGCCATTCCGCACGGCCGTGTAGAAGCAGCTGCGGCGGTTGGTGTGGCAGGCCGGGCCGGTCTGGCGCACGAGGGCCAGCAGGCAATCGCTGTCGCAGTCGACGCGCAGCTCGACCAATTCTTGCAGGTGGCCCGAGCTCTCCCCTTTGACCCAGAAGCTCTGGCGCGAGCGCGACCAGTAGGTGACCCGGCCGGTCTCGAGCGTACGGGCGACGGATTCAGCGTTCATCCAGGCCATCATCAGCACCTCTCCCGTTGCCTCCTCCTGCGCGATGCAGGGGATCAGGCCGTTTGCGTCATAGACCAAGGTCGCAGGATCGAAGCTCATGGTGAAATTCCCTTTTGCAGGCGCCGGGCGCGCGCCCTATCTATGGGGGGCGAGCCGAAAGGGAAACCCATGTCCGCCAATACCACCGCCGAAACCGATCTGATCAAGCTCTACTCCTCGCGCATCCTTGCGCTGGCGGCGGATATCCCCCGGACCGAGCGTCTGGAGCATCCCGACGCCACGGTGAAGAAGCGCTCGCCGCTCTGCGGCTCGACGGTGACCGTGGACCTCGCGCTGCAGGATGGCCGGGTCAGCGACTTCGGACAGGACGTCAAGGCCTGCGCGCTTGGCCAGGCGGCGGCCTCGGTCGTGGGCGCGGCGATCATCGGCTGCACTCCCGAGCAGCTGGCACAGGCGCGCGATGCGCTGCGCGCCATGCTCAAGGAAGACGGGCCGACCCCGCCTGCCCCCTTCGACGGGCTGGAGGTGCTGCGTCCGGCGGCAGCCTACAAGAACCGGCACGCCTCGATCATGCTGGCGCTCGATGCCGCCACCGAGGCCGCCGAGGAAATCGCGGCAGCGCGCAGCGCCTGACGGCAAGCCGACCTCGCCCGGTCAGAGCCACTGACCCGGCCCCAGATCAGCAGAACCAGCCAGAATACCAGACAAAAAAACCGCCGCGCTCCGGGATGGGAGGCGGCGGCAGTGGCGTGTCTTGTGGACTCCGGAAGAGCCGCGTTGCGTGACCGGGGATCAGGCGACCCGGAGCTGGGGATACAATGCGACGCATCGGGACAGTGATGCGGCGGCACCCGGAGCAAGACCGCAGGCAGAAATCAGAAATTCAGAGCAGCGGCAGGTGCAGCGCCCCTACAAGGATCACGATCAGCGACAGGGCCCCGATCATATCGGTCACCAGCGAGGTGTTGTCGGCGCGGCTCATGGTGGTGCGGATGGTGTCGATCATCTTGGCGTTCCCTCTGTGCGTGCTGTGCGTGTTCTCTTGTTGCCCTTTTGTTCTCATGTGATCCGATTCGAGTAAAGAACTTTTTGAGAACATTTGTGAACACATGGGAACGTGAGGCGAGAACGTAGAAGCCCGGAGAGCCTCTCGGCGCTCCGGAGCATCACGTTTTAAGTTTATTTTCAGAAGCTTATGTGAGCTCCATGCCGGTCAGCCAACGCTGATCAGCTTGATCGCCTCATCCTGCCGCATCAGCCAGAGCAGCATGCGCGCAGCCTTGCCCCGGTCGCCGGTCAGCTCCGGATCTTCGGCCAGAAGCCGCCGCGCGTCGCTCTGCGCCATGGCCATGAGCCCGGCCTGGCTTTCGAGATCCGCCACCTTGAAACGCGGCAGACCCGATTGCGCCGTGCCGATCAGATCGCCCGCACCGCGCATCTGCAGATCGACCTCGGAGATGCGGAAGCCATCCTCGGTCTCGCGCAGCGTGGTGAGCCGCTTCGAGCCGCTTTCGCCGAGCGGCGGCTGGTACATCAGCAGGCAGGTCGAGGCCGCCTCGCCGCGCCCGACGCGGCCGCGCAGCTGGTGCAGCTGCGCGAGGCCAAAGATCTCGGCCCGCTCGATCACCATGATCGAGGCATTGGGCACGTTCACCCCGACTTCGATCACCGTGGTGGCGACCAGCACCTTGGTCTCCCCGGCGACGAAGCGCGCCATGGCGGCGTCCTTCTCGGCGGGCGGCATCTGGCCGTGCACCAGCCCCACCACGCCCTCGCCCAGCTCGGCGCGCAGGCGCTTGAACCGTTCCTCGGCGGCGGTGAGGTCCGAGACCTCGCTCTCCTCGACCAGCGGGCAGACCCAATAGGCCTGCCGCCCCTCGGCGACGGCCTTGCGCAGGTGCTCGACCACCTCGGCCATGCGCTCGGTCGAGACCAGCGCGGTCTGCACGGGTTTCCGCCCCGGCGGCTTCTCGTCGAGCACCGAGACGTCCATGTCGCCGTATTGCGCCAGTGCGAGGCTGCGCGGGATCGGCGTCGCGGTCATCACCAGCACGTCAGCGCCCTGCCCCTTGCGTCCCAGTTCCAGCCGCTGACGCACGCCGAAGCGGTGCTGCTCGTCGACGATGGCGAGACGCAGGGCCTTGAACACGACGTCGTCCTGGAACACCGCGTGGGTGCCGACGAGTATGTGGATATTGCCCGCCGCCAGCGCCGCCAGCTTGGCCTTTCGCTCGCTGCCCTTGTCCCGGCCGGTGAGGATTTCCACAACCACCCCGGCGCTTTCGGCCAGCGGCTGCAGCCCTTCCATATGCTGGCGGGCGAGGATTTCCGTCGGTGCCATCATCACGCCCTGCCCGCCGGACTCCACCGCCACCAGCAACGCCATGAAGGCGACCAGCGTCTTGCCCGCGCCCACGTCGCCCTGCAGCAGACGGTTCATCCGGGTCTCGGCGGCCATGTCCTCGGCGATCTCGTCCATCGCGCGCAGCTGCGCGCCGGTGGGCCGGTAGGGCAACGCCGAGAGCACACGCCGGCGGAGGCGCCCGTCGCCCATGGTGGGGTAGCCCTTGCCCCGGCGGCGGTTGATTCGTGCCAGCCCCAGCGTCAGCTGATGCGCCAGCAGCTCGTCGTAGGCGAGCCGGGCGCGGGCCGGAGCCGTGGGGGTCAGCGCGGCCATGCCGTCGGGGGCATGCGCGGCCTCGAGCGCGTCGTGCCAGTCGGGCCAGCCTTCGCGCTCCTTGAGCGGGCCGTCGATCCATTCCGCCAGTTCCGGCGCGCGGGTGAGCGCCCCGGCCACGGCGCGGGCCATCAGCTTCTGCGTGACCCCAGCTGTCAACGGGTAGACCGGCTCGAAGAGCGGCAGCGTGTGCGCCTCTTCGGGTGGCAGCATGTGGTCCGGGTGGACCATCTGGGCGAGACCGTCGAAGAGCTCGACCTTGCCGGAGACCAGCCGCCGCGATCCCTCGGGCAGCACGCGGCTCAGGTAGTCGGCGCGGCCGTGAAAGAACACCAGCTGAAAGGTGGTCTCTGCGTCCTCGACCTGTATCCGATAAGGCCGCCCCTTCACCGCGGGCGGCATGTGCCGCAACACCTGCACCTCGACGGTCACCGTGCCCGGCAGGTCGGCGCCCTGCACAGAAGGGCGCGGGCGGCGGTCGATCACCGAATGCGGCAGGGTCAGCAGCAGGTCGCGCGGCGCAATGACGTCAAGCCCCTCCATCGCCTGCGCGGTCTTGGGGCCGACGCCGTCCAGCGTCTTCAGCTCGGCAAAGAGCGGCCAGAGGGCCTCGGGGCGCTGACTCATCTCCGGGTCATCCGCCGATCAGGGCGAGCCATGTATCCTCGTCCATCAGCTCGACTCCCAGTTCCTTAGCCTTGGCCTCCTTGCTGCCGGCACCGGGGCCCGCCACAACGATGTCGGTCTTCTTCGACACCGAGCCCGAGACCTTGGCCCCCAGCGCCTCGGCGCGCGCCTTGGCCTCGGCGCGGGTCATCTTTTCCAGCGAGCCGGTGAAGACCACGGTCTTGCCCGCGACGGGGCTGCCCTCGGTCGGCGGGCGTTCGGCGTCCTGGATGTCGAGATGCGCCACCAGCCGGTCCACCGAGGCGCGCTCGGCCTCCTGGTGCAGCGAGGTCACCAGCGAAACCGCGACAATCGCGCCGATGCCGTCGATGCCGACGAGGTCATCCCAGGCGGCGCGCGCCTCGGGCGCGACCTTCGGCGCCTCGGCCCAGACCGCATCCTGCGTTTCCTTGATGCGGGCGCGGCGACCGGCGGAGGCGGCGGCCTTGCGCTCTTCCTCGACGGCGGCCTCGGCCCTGCGGTAGCGCTCGACCGCCGGAACCGCCTGATCGACGGCGGCGATCATCGCGGCCCAGCCGAGGTAGTGCTTCGCCAGATCCTTCGCGACCACCTCGCCGACATGGCGCATGCCGAGGGCAAAGATCACCCGATTGAGCTCGATCTTCCGCTTCTCATCGATCGCGTCGAAGAGGTTGGACGCGCTCTTGTCGCCCCAGCCCTCGCGGTTCTTCAGCTGCTGCATGCCCGAACCGTAGCGCGCCTTCAGCTCGAAGATGTCCGCCGGCTCCTTGATCCAGCCGTCGCGGTAGAACTGCTCGACCTGCTTGGCGCCGAGCCCCTCGATGTCGAAGGCCGCGCGGGAGACGAAGTGCTTCAGTTTTTCCACCGCCTGCGCCGGGCAGACGAGGCCACCGGTGCAGCGGCGCACCGCATCGCCCTCCTCGCGGATCGCCTCCGAGGCGCACTCCGGACAGGTCGCGGGAAAGACGTAGGGCTGCGCATCCTCGGGGCGTTTCGACAGATCCACGTCGGCCACCTTCGGGATCACGTCCCCGGCACGGTAGACCTGTACCCAGTCGCCGACGCGGATGTCCTTGGCGCCGCCTTCGGGGTCGGGGCGGATCACCTCGCCCTTGGCGTCGCGGCCGGCGATGTAATCCTCGTTGTGCAGCGTGGCGTTGGAGACCACGACGCCGCCCACGGTGACCGGGGTCAGCCGCGCCACCGGGCTGAGCGCGCCGGTGCGACCGACCTGGATGTCGATCGCCTCGAGCCGGGTCCAGGCCAGTTCGGCGGGGAATTTATGCGCGATCGCCCAGCGCGGGGTCGTCGAGCGGAAGCCCAGCCGTCCCTGCAGACCAAGGTCGTTGACCTTGTAGACCACGCCGTCGATATCATAGCCGAGCGTGGCGCGCTGTTCCTCGATCTTGCGGTACTGCGCAATCATCTCGCGCGGGCCGTCGCACAGCTGGGTCAGCGGGTTGGTCTGGAAGCCCAGCGCCTGCAGCCGTTCGATGGAGCCCATCTGCGTCTCGGCCAGCGGGGCCGAAAGCTCACCCCAGGCATAGGCAAAGAAACGCAGCGGCCGGGCACGGGTGATCTCGGCGTCGAGCTGGCGCAGCGAGCCGGCGGCGGCGTTGCGCGGGTTGGCGAAGAGCTTGCCGCCGCGGGCTTCCTGCCGCGCGTTGAGCGCGGCGAAATCCTCGTGGCTCATGTAAACCTCGCCACGCACCTCCAGCACGTCGGGCGCGCCATCGAGGGTCTGCGGGATATCGGCGATGGTGCGGGCGTTGGCGGTGACATTCTCGCCCACGGAGCCGTCGCCGCGGGTGGCGGCCTGCACCAGCTCGCCGTTTTCGTAGCGCAGCGACAGCGAGAGACCGTCGATCTTGGGCTCGGCGGTATAGGCCAGCCCAGCGCCACCCTCCATGCCGAGGTAGCGCCGGATGCGGGCGTCGAACTCGTCGACCTCCTCGGGCTCGAAGGCATTGCCGAGCGAGAGCATCGAGACCACGTGCCGGACCTTGGAGAAGCCCTCAGCCAGCGGTGCGCCGACCTGCTCGCTGGGACTGTCCTCGCGCTTGAGCTCGGGGAAACGCTCCTCGATCTCGAGGTTCCGGCGTTTCAGCGCATCATACTCGGCGTCCGAGATCTCGGGCGCATCCTCGGTGTGGTAGGCGGTATTGGCCTGCGCCAGAACATCGGCAAGCCGGGCAAGCTCGTCCCGTGCCTCTGCTGCCGTCAGTGCCTTTACCGGTGTCTCCGCCACGTTCTGGGCCATCGCCGCATTCCTTGCTCACGCCTTTTGGCAGACGTGATAGGGCGCGCGGCGGGGCGCGTCCAGAGTCAGGCGTTCACCGCCATGGCGCCGACCGGCGGCTCGGGGTCGCGCAGCACGTAGCCGCGGCCCCAGACGGTCTCGATGTAATTCTCGTCCCCGGTGGCTTCAGACAGCTTCTTGCGCAGCTTGCAGATGAAGACGTCGATGATCTTCAGCTCGGGCTCATCCATCCCTCCGTAGAGGTGGTTCAAGAACATCTCCTTGGTCAGCGTGGTGCCCTTGCGCAGCGAGAGCAGCTCGAGCATCTGGTATTCCTTGCCGGTCAGGTGCACGGCGCGTTCGCCCACGGTGACGGTCTTGGCATCGAGGTTCACCGAGACCTTGCCGGTGCGGATGATCGACTGCGAATGCCCCTTGGAGCGACGGATGATCGCGTGGATGCGCGCCACCAGCTCGTCGCGGTGGAACGGCTTGGTCAGATAATCGTCGGCCCCGAAACCGAATCCCTTGATCTTATTGTCGGTGTCATCCGCACCGGAAAGGATCAGGATCGGCGTATTGATGCGCGCCATGCGCAGCTGGCGCAGCACCTCGTGCCCGTGAATGTCCGGCAGGTTCAGATCGAGCAGGATCAGGTCGTAATCATAGAGCTTCGCCAGATCGATGCCTTCCTCCCCGAGGTCGGTGGCATAGACGTTCAGGTTCGCGTGGTTCAGCATCAGCTCGATGCTCTTCGACGTGGTCGGATCGTCTTCAACCAGAAGGATGCGCATGGCCGTCTCCGCTTTTCTCTACCCCTGCGCCGAGCCTGTCCCAATTTAGTTAATGGTTCTTTACCCCAGCCCCGCGCAGTCTAGGCAAGACGGCACTTCAATCAACTTTCGACAGAGTCTCATAAGGATAGGTCGCGCAAAATTTCTCGGAAGCCGGCGCCGCGAAGGACCCTATGGGCCGCCTTGACCTTTCTCGGAGGCGGCCGAGACGCATCTCGCCCCTCAGCCAGGGCGGCCCGCGTTCCCGACTATGCTCGGGCTAGGCGCTCCCCTCCCGGAACCTCTGCACCAGCGTGGCCTTCAGTGCCTCCTCTCCATGGCTTGAGACGGCATTGAGCCATTCCGCCAGTTCCTCGGAGCTGAGGGCATAGCGCTCCATCGCCTGCGTCTCGGTGAGCAGCCCGTGGCGGACGGCACGCACCACGGCTGCCTTTCGCGATGCGACCCAGCGCCGGGTCTCCGGCGGCGGCAGGTCGGCCCGTGTCATGATCGAGCCGTCAGGCAGTGTCACCGCGCGCGGGCCATCGATCTTCTTCAGGTACATGGTCGTCGTCCCGTGTGGCCTCCCCCTGTGCCGGGCTCCGTCAGGAGCCCCTGCGCCGGGACGCTGGCTTCGTGCCATTGTCTCGGAGACGCCGGGTTGCCATACTTGCGGCTTCGCGGACCGCTCGGCCCTGCGGCGCCCCGAGGCGCGACCGGGCTCAGCGCTCCGACCCAGCTATGGGGGTGACGCATATTGGCCTTGCGTGATTTAACGCTGTCTAAAACGCGCCCTTGTTAGTAAGACGCATTTTCCTATATTCCCCCGGACTCCCGGAGACTGACGATGGCCCTCGATACCCAGACCCTGAACTCGCTTGGCTTTGCGAAATCCCCCGCCGACACGCGGGTGGTGGTTGCCATGTCCGGCGGCGTGGACAGCTCCGTCGTTGCCGCCATGCTGGCCGAGGAAGGCTACGACGTGGTCGGCGTGACGCTGCAGCTCTACGACCACGGTGCGGCGCTGGCCAAAAAGGGCGCCTGCTGCGCCGGCATCGACATCCACGATGCCCGCCGCGTGGCCGAGCAGATGGGTTTCCCGCACTACGTGCTGGACTATGAGAACATCTTCAAGGACGCGGTGATCGACGAGTTCGCCGAGAGCTACCTTGGCGGGGCCACCCCGGTGCCCTGCATCCGCTGCAACGAGCGGGTAAAGTTCAAGGACCTGCTGGAGACGGCCAAAGACCTCGACGCCGATTGCATGGCGACGGGCCACTACATCCAGCGCATGAACGGCGCCGAAGGTCCCGAGCTGCACTCGGCGGCGGATGCCAACCGTGACCAGAGCTACTTCCTGTTCTCCACCACCCCCGAGCAGCTCTCGTACCTGCGCTTCCCGCTGGGCCACCTGAAGAGCAAGGCCGAGACCCGCGAGCTCGCCGCCAAATACGGCCTGTCGGTCGCCGACAAGCCCGACAGCCAGGACATCTGCTTCGTGCCTGACGGCAACTATGCCTCGGTGATCGAGAAGCTGCGCCCCGGTGCCGCCGAGCCGGGCGAGATCGTGCATGCGGACGGGCGCAAGCTCGGGACCCACAAGGGTGTCATCCACTACACCATCGGCCAGCGCCGCGGTCTCGGCATTGGCGGGCTGGACGAGCCGCTCTACGTGGTGAAACTCGACGTGGACGCCAAGCAGGTAGTGGTCGGCCCGAAAGAGATGCTCGCAACCCGCAAGATTCCGGTGCGCGAGATCAACTGGCTCGGGGATGAGGCTTTCACCAGCCGTGACGAATGGCACCTGAAGGTGAAGGTCCGCTCGACCCGCCCGCCGCGGGACGCGATCATCCGGCCGATCTCGGAGACCGAGGCCGAGGTTGAATTGCTCACCCCCGAGGAAGGCGTCAGCCCGGGCCAGGCCTGCGTGTTCTACGCCCCCGAGGGCAGCCGCATCTTCGGAGGCGGCTGGATCTGGCGCGGCTACTGATCGTCGCAGCCTCTTGCAGAACATTGCTGCGGGGCCCATCCTTTCGATGAAAGGGTGGGCCTTGTCATGTCGTGGCTGAGCCGTCTGACCGAACGTCGAATCCTGAAATCTCTCGCCGAGGGCCGCTTGCAGGGACTCGAGGGCGAGGGAAAACCCCTGCCGGAGCGCAGCGGCGAGGCGCATCTCGACCCGGGCGAGGCGATGGGCTTCCGCATCATGGCCGAGGCCGGTGCCCTGCCCGAGGAGATCACCCTCAAGAAGCAGGTGGCGGCGCAGCAGCAGATGATGGCTGGCCTGACCGATCCCGCCGCGCGAAAGGCCGCCATGGCACGATTGGCGGAATTGCAGATGAAGCAGTCCATGGCCGAGGAGGCCCGCCGCCGCTTCCTGCGCGACTAACCCCCTAGTACCAGCCTGTCCCCGATGGGATAGACCAGCGGCGCATCGGCGAGCGCATCGGCCGGGATCGGCGGCGACAGCAGGTGTCCTTGCCCGGCATCGCAGCCCATGGCCCGCAGGTAGCTCAGCTGGCCGGGGGTCTCGATCCCCTCGGCCACCACGCGGAAGCCGAAGCGTCGCGCCATGCTGAGGATCGCCTCCACCACGGCGCGGTCGCGGGGACGCGCGCTCAGCCCCTGCACGAATTGGCGGTCGATCTTCAGCATGTCGATGGGCCAGGCCCCGAGGTGGCGCAGGCTGCCGTAGCCCGTGCCGAAATCATCGAGCGCGATCTTCGCACCACGGCCGCGCAGATCGCGCAGCGTCTCGAAGGCCCGCCCGCCTGTCTCGCCCAGCATGACCGTCTCGGGCACCTCGATAACGACCACCGTCCAGGGCAGATCCAGTTCCGCAAGCAACTGCCCGAGGTCCTCGACAAACGTGCGGTTGTGCAAGTCGAAGCCGGTGACATTGATCCCGATGCGCAGCAGCGCATTCTCGACCGAACGGCGGACCGGCAGCGCCCGCAGCACCTGCGTCGCCTGGGCGATGATGCTGCGGGTCAACTGCTGCGCCAGCACGCCGTTCTCAAATATCGGATAGAACTGCTCCGGCCCCATCACCCCGCCGCCCGCCCCCTGCCAGCGGGCCAGCACCTCGTAGCCGGAACAATGCCCGGTGGCGAGGTCGACCACCGGATGGAACACCGGCCTGATTTCGCCCTCGGCCAGCGCGCCGGAGAAGTTCCGCACCAGCTCGCGCAGACTGAAACGCAGATGCCTGTGCGGATCGAAGATGACCTCGCTGCCACGCCCCGCCTCCTTGCCGGCATAGAGCGCGGTATCGGCCTGCTCGAAGAGGGCGTCATAGTCTTCGCCGTGGCGCGGAAACAGCGCCGCCCCCATGCTGATGCTGCCCAGTTCCGGCTTGCCCATGGTTTCGCTCAGCTGGGCCACCGCCCTGCGGCAGACCTCCATGACACGCACCAGCGCGGGCTCGGCCTCCGCCGGCAGACGCAGCAGGAGCGCGAACTCGTCGCCGCCGATGCGCCCTATCAGCGCCTCCGAAGCAACGCTGCCCTGCAGGGCCCCTGCGATGGCGCTGAGGTAGATGTCGCCGAACTGGTGCCCGTGCAGGTCGTTGATCTGCTTGAAGTGGTCCACGTCCAACAACACCAGTGCATGCGGCTCCCGCCCTCGGTTCAGCACGTCCCGCGCCCGCTCCTTGAAACTGCGCCCATTGGCGAGCCCGGTCAGCGCATCGGTCTGTACCTGCCGCTGCAGCTCCGCCGCGTGGCGTCCCAGAACCGCCATGTCCCGCGTCATGGCCAGTTTCGCCCGCCGCTCGGAGAGCAGCGCCTCGAGCATCGTCAGGAAGGGCCGCGCCCTGCGTTCGACGTCGAGCGGCCCGCCCCGTTCCGCCGCATACCCCAGCACGACCGTGCCCAGCCTCGGGCCGCGGGGACCGCCAAGGCTCGCGAACAGGAAGCGGTGTCTGCGCCCGCCCACATCGTGCTCGCAAAGCCGTGCGCAACGCGGGCCGCTGGCGATATCCACCTCCCCACCGATAAGCTGGCGCAGGCTGTCCGCCAGTGCGCCCTCGAGCGGCGCGGCCATGCGGACCGGTCGAGGCCCGACAACCTCCGCCGCGAGATCGATCAGGCAGGCCGCCGCGCCGCTGAGCGGCAGCGCAGACGCGCCGATCCGGTCCAGCAAGGCGTCAAGATCGGACGTCGGCAGGCTGCCGCGCGCAAAATCATCGGTGTCCGGCAGGCCGTTCATCATCGATGATACCCCCTGGCTCGTGAGAATGTGTCAATCCAAATGCATGCAGCCCCCGACCGAGAAGCCGGTCAGCGGTGCCTCCCGGCGGCTGAAACCACCGCCAGTTCGTTCAGATTTTACGAGAAATGTTAAGAAGTTGTTAACTTCCGTCGCCTGGCCAGCGGCGCTGCCCGGCATATACCCGCAATGCCCCCAATGTGATCGACCATCCGGCCCGAGGCATCGCGGACCCCGAGGCGCGTCGGGAGGACACGCGCACAGCGGTCGCACGGGATAGCCGCCGCCGCGCTATCCGTCGCGGCCCGGGTCGTTCGGGTTGCTGGAGAAGATTGCGAGCTTGTTCCCCTGCGGATCGCGAAGATAGCCGACGTAGAAGCGCGGACCATAGGCCGCACGGAACCCCGGCGCGCCCGCGTCGGACCCGCCTGCGGCAATCGCGGCGGCATGGAGGGCGCGCACCTGCGCCTGATCGCGCGCCTCGAAAGCGACCATGGCCCCGTTGCCGGCCGAGGCCGGGAGACCATCGAAGGTCGGCTTGACGTAGAAGTCTGGCAGTGCGTGCGACTGGCCCGCCTTTGCGGGCAGCGCGTAGCTCAGGCCCTCGGCCCCTTCCGTCACGCTGTAGCCAAGAGGCGGCAGGAACGAGGCGTAGAACCGCTTCGCGCGGGCAATGTCATCCGCCCCGACCGTGACATAGGCAATCATGCGCGCCGGCTCCTTTCGCAGCGCTGGCCTTTCGGGGGCCCGCTTCTGGCGCAGCTCCCGGCGCTATGGAGAAGACACCTTGCATTCCGCACAAGGGTTTCCGCACAAGGCGACGCAGGACGAGCTGAAAAAAGACGCCGCCCGATCGGGGCGGCGTCTGGCATGTCGCGTGGCAGGCGATCAGAGGTAGTCCGAACGCTGCAGGCCGTATTTGGCCATTTTCTCGTTCAGCGTCCGGCGCGGCAGGCACAGCTCATCCATCACCGAGGAGATCGAGCCCTTGTGCCGGCGCATGGTGTTGTCGATCAGCATGCGCTCGAAAGCTTCCACGTATTCCTTGAGCGGCTTTCCCTCGGTGGTCATCACCGGCTGCATGTCCTCGTGGTCGTTCATCAGCAACGAGGCGATGGTGCCCGTGCCACGGCGCGACTGCAGCACCGCACGCTCGGCGAGGTTGATGAGCTGGCGCACGTTGCCCGGCCAGGGGGCCTGCAGCAGCTGCGCCGCCTCCTGTGCCGAGACCTGCGGCGAGTCGCAGCCGTATTCGTCCGAGAACTGCTCGGAGAAGCGCGTGAACAGCGTCAGGATGTCCTCGCCGCGCTGGCGCAGCGGCGGCACGGTGATCTTCAGCGCCGCGAGGCGGTAGTAGAGATCGGGGCGCAGCGCGGTCTCGCAGGTGCGGCCCTCGTCCTGCAGGTTGCAGATCGCCACGATGCGGGTCTCGGGCGGGGTTCCCTGATCGTTGATCACCGACAGCAGACGGGCCTGCGAGGCGTCCGACAGGCTCTCGATGTCTTCCAGCACCAGAGTGCCGCCCCGCGCCTCTTCGATCGCCGGCAGGCGGGTGTCCTCGGGCTGCATCGGGCCGAAGAGGCGGCGCATCAGCGCGTCCTCGTCCATCGCCGCGCAGGAGATCAGCACGAACTTCTTGCCCGCGCGCGACCCCACGGCGTGCAGCGCGTGGGCGATCAGCGTCTTGCCGGTGCCGGTCTCGCCGTCGATCAGCACGTGGCCGTCGGCCTGGCCAAGATCAAGCACGTCCTCGCGCAGGCGCTCCATGGCGGGGCTCTGACCGATCAGCTTGCTCATCAGCTGGCCGCCGTCCGACAGCTCGCGGCGCAGCACCCGGTTGTCGAGCGTCAGTCGGCGGGCGTTGGTCGCCTTCTTGGCCAGCTCGGACATGCGGTCGGGGTTGAACGGCTTCTCGAGGAAGTCATAGGCCCCGATGCGCATCGCCTCGACCGCCATCGGCACGTCGCCGTGGCCGGTGATCATGATGACGGGCAGCGCGCTGTCGTTGCCCATCAGCTTGCGGAGGAACTGGATGCCATCCATGCCGGGCATGCGGATGTCCGAGATCACGATGCCCGGATAATCCGCGCCAACGGCGCCGAGCGCCTCTTCGGCGCTGGAATAGGTTTCGGTGTCATACCCGGACAGAGCCAGCCACTGGCTGATCGACTGGCGCATGTCCTTCTCGTCGTCGACGATCGCGATCTTCATGGCTTTGGTCATTCGGTCTGGTCGCCTTTTGTTGTGTTCTTTTTACGCGGTCTCATACTGGTCAGGACGGCCCGTTACTCGGCCGCCGCAGGGCTCTGGTTCAAGATAGGCAGTTGCATCTCAAAAACAGCCCCTCCCTCGGTTCCGTTCCGCGCCGTGAGCCGCCCGCCGAGGTCGCTGACGATCCCCGAAGAGATCGCGAGGCCGAGGCCGGTGCCGTCGCCGGGCTGCTTGGTGGTGTAGAAGGGCTCGAACAGCGCATCGAGATCCTCGATCCCGTGGCCGTTGTCGCGCACGCTCAGCGTCGCGGTCTCGCCGCTGGCGAGGATGATCTCGATCTCGGGGTTGGCGACCGACTTGGTCGCGTCGATGGCATTGCGCAGCAGGTTCACCAGCACCTGCTCGATGCGCATCCGGTCGCCCATCACCATCACCGGCTGATCGGGCAGAATCTTCGAGATGCGCACCCGCCGCGCCTTGAGCTGCGGCTCCATCATCGACAGCGAGGAAGCCAGCGCATCCCCCATGTCGACAGGCACGAAATTCGCCTGCCCCTTGCGCGCGTAGCTCTTCAGCTGGCGGGTGATCGCCCCCATCCGCTCGATCAGGTCGTCGATGCGGGAAAAGGCGGTCATCGCCTCCTCGGGGCGGTTGCGCTTGAGCAGCAGCCGCGCCCCGGCGAGATAGGTCTTCATCGCCGCCAGCGGCTGGTTCAGCTCGTGGCTGACGGCGGCGGACATCTCCCCCAGGGCCGCCAGCTTGGAACTCTGCTCCAGCGTCTGCTCGGCACTGGCGAGATCCTTCTGCACCTTCTCGCGCTCGGCGATCTCGCGCTGCAGCCGCGCGTTCAGCGCGCGCAGCTCGACGCTCTCGCGCTGGAACAGCGCCATGCGCAGCGCGGTCTTGCGCGACAGCGCATAGAAGGCCGAGGCCGCCAGCAGGGCAAAGGCCATGATCTCCAGCGCCAGCACCGCATTCACCTTCTCGCGCACCGAGGCATAGGTGGTGAAGGTCGCCATGGTCCAGCCACGGAACGGGATGCGCCCGTCGATGCGCATCACCGCCTCGCCGCGCAGGTAGGCGTCGGCAGGCAGCGCGGTCCAGTCGGCTGTGGCCTTGATGGCCCGCTCGATGGCGTTCTCGGCGGGCTGGCGCGCCAGCGCCTCCTCCATGGTGCGCCCGCGCCAGCGCGGCTCGGTCGCCAGGATGATGCGGCCCTCGGAATCGAGCACCGCCACGGCATCGGTGATCCCCGCCCAGGCACGTTCGAATTTGGCCAGGTCGACCTCGACCATGATGACGCCGATGGCCGAGTTCTGGCTCTCCATGCGGCGCGAATAGGTGAAGGAATAGCCCCCCGCCTCACGCTCCTGCACGGTGAAGACGGTGGTATTGGCGCGCAGCGCGTCGACGTAATAGGCCTCGGAGCGATGGTTCGAGCCGAGCCGGTTGCGGTCGGTCGCCGCCACGGTGCGCCCGTCGCGGTCGAGCAGCATCAGCGAGGCCGCACCGATCTCGTCGACATAGGAAATCAGCCGCTGCGTCGACTGGCTGAAGTCGCCCGAGTTCAGCGCGCCGATCAGCGCCGGGTCCCGCGCCAGCAGCTGCGGCACGATGGCGTTGCGGCGCAGCTCTGAAAGGATGTTTCCGGAATAGAGCGCCAGGCGCAGCTCGGCGCGGTTGCGCGTCGAGGCGGTGGAGCGGTCGGTCAGCAGGACGTTGGTGATCCACACCGTGCTGACCGCAAGCACCAGCAAAAGGATGAGCGCCGACCGCACCCGCCAACTCAGCGGGCCCGAACGCCGTCTGTCAATCTTGTCACTCGCGAGCTCCGACATGGCGCCCAACTTACGCTGCGCGCCGGGCCGGCTCAAGCGGTGCCGGTCAAGCCTCGGCGAGAGCCGCCGTCAGATTGGCGAAAAGACGCGCACCGTCCTCGTTGCCCTGCGCCGGATCGCAGGCCCGCTCGGGGTGCGGCATCATCCCCAGAACGCGTCGGTTTTCCGAGAGAATCCCGGCGATGTCGCGATCCGCGCCGTTGGGGTTGTCGGTGTAGCGGAAGGCCACGCGGCCCTCGCCTTCCAGCATGTCCAGCGTCGCCGCGTCGGCGGTGTAATTGCCGTCATGGTGCGCGATCGGGATGCCGATCTTCTCGCCCGTCTCGTAGCCACGGGTGAAGACGGACTGGCTTTCGGCCACTTCCAGCCCCACGGTGCGGCAGATGTACTTGAGGTTGGCGTTGCGCAGCAGCGCGCCCGGCAGCAGCCCGGTCTCGGTGAGGATCTGGAAGCCGTTGCAGACACCGAAGACGTAGCCGCCGCGCTCGGCATGGGCCTTCACGTCCCGGCAGATCGGCGAGTTGGCGGCGATGGCGCCGCAGCGCAGGTAGTCGCCGTAGGAGAAACCGCCCGGCAGGCCGACAATGTCGATGCCCGCGGGCAGCGAGGTGTCCTTGTGCCAGACCATCTCGACCTCGAGCCCGGCCTGTTCGAAGGCCATCTTCAGATCACGATCGCAGTTCGATCCGGGGAAGACGATGACGGCGGCTTTCATGGGCACTCTCCTGAACGGCCTCGCGGCGCGCTCCGGCGCCGCCCCCCGCGTCAGCGGGTGAAATCGGTGATCACGGCCACGCCCGGAGGCGTCGGCCCGTTGAACGCCGCCAGCTCCGCCCCGGCCTGGCTGAGGGGAATCTCGCGCGCGATAAGCGGGCTCATATCCACCTTTCCGCGCGTAATCAATCCAAGCAGCGACGGATAGCGATGCGAGGGCATGCCGCGGGTGCCATAAAGCGCCAGGTTGGCCATGTAGACGGCATTCATGTCCACCTCCTGCACCGCGTGATGGCCCACCGGCATGCCGACCTGCACGTGCCGCCCCAAGGGCCGCAGGCAGCGGATCGAGGCGTTGACGGTCTGCGGAATCCCCAGCGCCTCGACGCTGACATGCGCGCCGCCGCCGGTGATCTCCCTGATCTTCGCCGCCGCGTCCTCCTCGGCGGCGTTCACCGCCGCATCCATGCCAAGCGAGAGCGCGTGGTCGAGCTTCTCCTGCACCACGTCCACCACCACCACATGCGCCCCGAGCGCGCGCCCCAGGATGGCCGCCGAAAGCCCGATGCCCCCGGTGCCATGCACCGCCAGCCACTCGCCGCCCTGCAGCGCCGCGCGCCCGGTCAGCGCGTGCCAGGCGGTGGTCACCCGGCAACCGAGCCCCGCCGCAAGCGTCGGCGACATGCCCTCGGGCAGCCGGGCAAGGTTGAAGTCGCGCGGCACGGCGACGTATTCGGCAAAGGCGCCGGGCTCGATGAACCCCGGCAGGCGCTGATCGAAGCAGGTGTGCTGCTGCCCCTCGCGGCATTGCGGGCAGGTGCCGCAGGCAAGGATGAACGGCGCGACCAGCTTGTCACCGACCTGCCATTGCGAGTCCGGCCCGGCCTCGACCACCTCACCACAATACTCATGTCCCTGGATCTGACCGGGCTTCACCCGGGGATGCTCCCCTGACCAGCCGTGCCAGTCCGAGCGACAGACGCCGCAGGCCAGCACCTTCAGCACCACGCCGTCCGCCGGGCACTCCGGCATCGGAACGTCTTCGATGGACAGGTCGGCGTTATACTCTCTCAGCACCGCGGCGCGCATGGGACATCTCCTCCAGATTCTGCGATCACAGAACGACAGCTGCCCGGCAAAGGCAAGCCCTCCCGATCCTGTGCCCGCGCCTGTCGACAACATCCCGCGCGCGCCGCGTCGGCCCGCCCCCGCACCGCGCCCCTGCCTGCCTTCTTCTCTTTCGAAATACGCCGGGGGTGAGCCGCGCAGCGGCGAGGGGGCAGCGCCCCCTCATACCTCTAGATTTTCGGCGACGTCGCCCTCGCTTTCGCGTGGAGCGGTCGGGTCAGGGCTGCGCCTCGGGGCGCTGCACATATCGTTGGGATTGGGCCCCCTCTCCTGCTCCGCCCCCGCCATCCCCACGCAGCCCTTGAGCAATTGCCCCTGCGGCGATACATCTTCGCAACTGACCAGAGGACGATATCCATGCCCATCAAGCTGCCCGAAGACCTTCCCGCCTACGACGTGCTCTCGCGCGAGGGCGTGATGGTCATGTCCGAGGACAGCGCCTCGCGGCAGGACATCCGGCCCCTGCGCATCGCCCTGCTCAACCTCATGCCCAAGAAGATCCAGACCGAGAACCAGTTCGCGCGCCTCATCGGGGCGACGCCGCTGCAGATCGAGTTCAGCCTGATCCGCATGACCGAGCACCAGACGCGGAACACCGCCGCCGAGCACATGGAGGCCTTCTACCGGCCCTTCTCAGAGGTCGAGGCCTCGGGCGAGAAGTTCGACGGGCTGATCATCACCGGCGCGCCGATCGAGCATCTGGAGTTCGCCGAGGTCACCTACTGGGACGAGCTGAAACGCGTCTTCGACTGGAGCCAGACCCATGTGCACGCCACCTTCGGCGTCTGCTGGGGCGGCATGGCGATGATCAACTACTTCCACGGGGTGAAGAAGCACATCCTCGACCACAAGGCCTTCGGATGCGTGCGCCACCAGAACCTCGCCCCCGCCTCGCCCTTCCTGCGCGGGTTCTCGGACGACATGGTGATGCCGGTGTCGCGCTGGACCGAGATGCAGCGCGCCGAGATCGAGGCCGCTGGCCTTCCGGTGCTGATCGACTCGCCCGAGACCGGCCCGGCGCTGGTCGAGGACAAGGCGCATCGCGCGCTCTACATATTCAACCACCTCGAGTACGACAGCACCACGCTGAAGGACGAGTACGACCGCGACGTCGAGGCCGGCAAGCCGATCAACGTGCCGGCCAACTACTACCCGAACGACGATCCGACGAAAAAGCCGCAGAACCGTTGGCGCAGCCACGCGCATCTGCTCTTCACCAACTGGATCTCGGAAATCTACATGACCACGCCGTTCGACCTCTCGCGCATCGGCACCGAGTCCACCGACTGGCGCGCCGCGACCAAGGTCGGGGCCTGAGCCATGTGGCAGGCGCTGCTGCCGGTTGCCGCGCTGGTGCTGGCGGGCTGCGGTCTTGCCGGCAGCAAGGCGGCAAAAGAGGAAGCCGCCGCCGAAGCCGCCTTTCCGCCCGAGGGCGATTTCCTGCAGGTGGACGGCCGCCGGGTGCATTACGTCGAGCAGGGCTCCGGCCCGGCGCTGGTGCTGATCCACGGCGCCAGCGGCAACCTGCGGGACTGGACCTTCGACGCCGTCTCCCGGCTGAGCGCCGATTACCGAGTCATCGCCTTCGACCGCCCGGGGCTCGGCTATACCGAGGCCGAAGCGGAGGGTGACAGCATCTTCGAGCAGGCCGCGCTGCTCTCGGCTGCCGCCGCGCAGCTCGGCGCGACGCGCCCCATCGTGCTCGGCCAGTCCTACGGCGGCGCAGTGGCGCTGGCCTGGGCGGCGAACCACCCCGAACGGGTCTCGGCGTTGGTGCTGCTGGGCGCCGCCTCGCAGCCCTGGGAGGGCGGGCTGCCGTTCTTCTACAAGCTGACCGCCGGCCCGCTCGCACCGCTGGCCAATCCCGCCATCGCCGCCTTTGCGCCCGACGCCAGGGTGCAGGAGGCGATCACCGAGGTCTTCGCCCCCAACCCCGTGCCGCCGGGCTATGCCGCTCATATCGGTGCACCGCTGACACTCCGCCGCGAGAGCCTCGACGCCAACGCCCGCCAGCGCGCCAGCCTCAAGGCCGAGATCCGCAGCCTCGCCCCGCGCTACCCGGCGCTCGACCTGCCGGTGGAGCTCATCCACGGCGAGGCCGACACCACCGTCGGGCTGCAGATCCACTCGGTGCCCACGGCGGCGCAGATCCCCGGGGCCAACCTCGTCACCCTGCCCGGCACCGGCCACATGCCGCAACACGTCACCCCCGCGCAAATGGACGCCGCCATCGCCCGCGCCGCCGCCCGCGCGGGTTTGCGCTAGCCGCCGCTTCGCCCCATATTGAGCGGAAGCAACCTGATGGAAGGACCAGCCCCCGTGTCCAAGTCGTCCAAGTCGTCCAGGCCCTTCGACGGCGCGATCAGCGCCTACTTCGAACGCGAGGCCCCCAAGGAGATCCGCGAGGCGATCCGCCGCGCCGACAAGGATGACATCCTCTCGTCGAGCTATCCCTACTCCGAGGAGATGAAGGGCAAGGCCTACGACAAGCAGATGAAGTCCCTGCAGATCGAGCTGATGAAGCTGCAGCGCCACGTCAAGGAAAGCGGCGAGCGCATCGCCATCCTCTTCGAGGGCCGCGACGCCGCCGGCAAGGGCGGCACGATCAAGCGTTTCCGCGAGAACCTCAACCCGCGCGGCGCCCGCGTCGTGGCGCTTTCCAAACCCTCGGACACCGAGGCGACGCAATGGTACCTGCAGCGCTACATCGACCACCTTCCGGCGGGCGGCGAGATCGTCTTCTTCGACCGCAGCTGGTACAACCGCGGCGTGGTGGAGAAAGTCTTCGGCTTCTGTACCGAGGCGCAGCGCGAGCACTTCTTCGCGCAGGTACCGGATTTCGAGAAGATGCTGGTCGAGGAAGGCATCAGGCTCTTCAAGTTCTGGCTCAACGTCGGCCGCGCCGAGCAGCTGCGCCGCTTCCTCGAGCGCGAGAAGGATCCGCTGAAACAGTGGAAGCTCTCGTCGATCGACGTCGAGGGGCTGAAGCTCTGGGACGACTACGGCGCGGCGATCCAGGAGACGCTGTCGCGCAGCCATACCGCCGCCGCGCCCTGGACGGTGATCCGCTCGGACGACAAGAAGCGCGCCCGGATCGAGGCGATCCGCCACGTGCTCACCCATCTCGACTACGACAGCAAGGACGAGCGCAACGTCGGCGCGCCCGATCCCAAGATCGCCGGAGGTCCCGACGTCTGGGATGGGTAAACGCGGCTACCACCACGGAAATCTCCGCCAGGCGCTGGTCGAGGCGGCGCTGGAACTGATCGAGGAAAAAGGCCCCACCGGCTTCACGCTGTCGGAGGCGGCGAAACGCGCCGGGGTCACCCCTGCCGCGGTCTACCGGCATTTCTCAGGGCGCGAGGATCTCATCGCCGAGGCGGCCCGGCAGGGCTACGAGATCTTCGGCGACCTGATGCAATACGCCTATGACAGCGGCCAGCCCTCGGCACTGGCGGCCTTCGAGGCCACGGGTCGCGCCTACCTCGCCTTCGCCCGTCGCCACCCCGGCCACTATATCGCGATGTTCGAAAGCGGCGTGTCGGTGAACCATTCGCCCGAGCTCGCCGCCGCCTCGCGCCACGCCCGCGGCGTTCTGGAAAAGGCCGCCTCGGATCTGTCGCAACACATCCCGCCCGAAAAGCGCCCGCCCGCCTCGATGTTCTCGGCCCACATCTGGGCGATGAGCCACGGCGTGGTGGAACTCTTCGCCCGCAATTCTCCCGGCACCCAGTCGCCCTTCCCCGCCGACGAGCTGCTGGAGACCGGCATCGGCATCTACCTGCGCGGCCTCGGCCTCATCCCGCCCGACACCTGAGCTTCCACTTGTCAGAAATATCCCGGGGGAGCCGCGCCCTGCGCGGCGGGGGCGGAGCCCCGCTTCTCCAAAAAAGAAAGCCGCCCTTGGCGGCGGGGGCAGAGCCCCACGATGCCCCCTTCTAGGACCGCGACATGACCCAAAAGACCTTCTACCTCGGCCTTGGTGGCCAGAAATGCGGCTCGACCTGGATCCAGGCCTACCTGAACCGGCAGCAGGGCAGCGATTTCGGCCGCCTCGGTGAATACCAGGTCTGGGAGCACCGGCTCGGCGGCGTTTTCGCCCGCTATCAGGTGCCCATGCCGCCGCTGAAGGAGCGGCTGCGCGCGCGGCTGAAGACCAGCCTCGGCGCGGAGGAGCCCGCCCAGCACCTGCGCTGGCGGCTGCAAACCGACACCGAGGCCTATTTCGACTATTTCGCCGGCCTGCTGGAGCGCCCCGGCATTGTCCGCACCGGCGACATCACCCCCTCGTATGCCGCGCTGCCCGCCGACACGCTGGCGCGCATCCGGGAGGGGTTCGGCAAACGCGGCATCGCGGTGAAGGCAATCTTCTCGATGCGCGACCCGGTCGACCGGCTGCGTTCGCACATGCGGATGGAAATGGCCAAGGACCGGCTTGCGGCGGAGGAAAGCAACGCTGCGCCGCTGCGCGCCTTCTACGCGAGCGCAGAGGCCGAGGCGCGCAGCCGCTACGACCGCACCATCGCGGCGATCGAACAGGTCTTTGCCCCCGGAGATCGCTTCCTGTGCCTCTTCGAGGACCTCTTCACCCCCGAGGGGGTCGCCGCGCTGTCGGAGTTCGCTCAGGTCCCGTGCGATCCGTCGCAGGGCGGACAGGCGGTCAACGCGCGGGCCAAGGGCTCAGGCAGCCTGCCCGACGATCTGCTCGCCGAGATCGCCGTGCACTACCGACCGGCCTACGAGGCCGCCGCGGCGCGGCTGCCGCAGGTCCAAACGCTCTGGCCCTCCGCGCCCTACGCGCTCACCAGCGCATGAGACCGAGCGCGACGAGCTGCTCCGGCCCCTCGTAGCGCACTGAATTCTCGTCGAGAAAGCCGTTCTCGACCCCGCCCATCTTCTCCAGAAGCTCGGCGTAATAGCGGTACTTGGCGGCACCGTTGGCATGCGCCCCCCAAGAGATCGCGCGCGCGATTTTGTCCGCGAATTCCGCCGTGTAGACGAAATGCGCCAGCGTCAGCAGCACCGACTGCGAGGGTGGAGCGCTGGCGTTGTGGGTATCGACCATGCCACTGGTGCCGCTGCGCAGCACCATGGGCGTCTTGTGCCGGGCAGCCTTCTGGAAACTCTGCGCCTTGCGCACCCGCGAGGGCATGTAGATCCGGTGCCAACCGCGCCGCTCGACCCTCGGCCTGATGTCGTAGTGCGCGAAGAGTCGCGCGGTCTTGCTCTCGCCCACCAGTTCCATGCCGCCGGGCGCCAGCGCGACCAGCTGTTCCGCCTGGAAATACGGATAGGCCTCGAGCATCCCCTCGAAACTCTGCGGCAGCGGGCCGGAAAGCCCCTCGACCGAGGCGGGAAAGAACTCCACCACCGAGGCGAGCGCCGCCTCGGCACCCTCGGCCTTCAGCCGCGCCGCGATCTCCTGCAGCGAGCCGACGCCCGGCGGCAGGAAGAGGAACTCGTCGGCATCGACATAGGTGACGTAGGCACCATCGAACCAAAGATGCGGCAGGGCGATCTTGTAGAATGTGCCGGCGCGCTGCATGCGCGGCTCGGCACCCTCGAGCTGGATCTCGATCTCCTCGCCGAAGCGGAAACGGGTGCGCACGACGCAGCAATCCGGCTGCGCGTCGAGCCAGTCCTCCGAACCGTCGTCCGAGCGGTCGTCCATGATCAGGAACTGCTCGGCCCCGATGCTGCGGTAGTGCTCGAAGAAGGCCGGGCAGAGCGCCATCTCGTTGCGGAAGGTCGAGAAAATCGTCAGCTTGCCGGGATCGACCGGGCGCGAGACGCTCTCCACCAGATCGGCCACGCGATCGATTGTGTATGGCGCCATGCCGAGCCCTCTCATCCCGAAACCATTTTGCGATGCGCCGCGGTTGCCGCTCTGCGCATCAGTGCCGGGTCAGTCCTAGCGTCTGCCTCGCAAAAGCAAAAGGCCGCTCCGGGGAGCGGCCTTCGCAAAATCGTATCGAGACGCGGATCAGCGCTTCGAGAACTGGAAGCTACGGCGTGCCTTGCGCTTACCGAACTTCTTACGCTCGACGACGCGGCTGTCGCGGGTCAGGAAGCCTGCGGCTTTCAGAGCACTGCGCAGCGACGGATCGTAGAGCTGCAGGGCTTTCGAGATGCCGTGCTTGACCGCACCGGCCTGACCCGAGAGACCGCCGCCTTTCACGGTGGCGTACACGTCGAACTGGTCTTCGACGCCGGCGATGGTGAAGGGCTGGCGCAGGATCATCTGCAGCACGGGACGTGCGAAGTACTTCGCCTGTTCCTTGCCGTTCACCACGACCTTGCCGGAGCCCGGCTTGATCCAGACGCGGGCAACCGCGTCCTTCCGCTTGCCGGTCGCGTAGGAACGGCCAAGCTCGTCACGGACGGGCTCGCGCGGGGTTTCAACGACTGCGGGTGCGGTCTCGATGCCGGCTGCGGTGCCGAGCTCTTCCAGGGAGTTGATCTGTTCGGCCATGATTACACCCGGGTGTTTTTCTTGTTCATCGACTTGACGTCCAGCACTTCAGGCGACTGTGCCTCGTGCGGGTGCGCCGCGCCTGCGTAGATGCGCAGGTTGGTCAGTTGCTTGCGCGACAGGCGGTTGCCCGGGAGCATGCGCTTGACGGCCTGGAACACGACGCGCTCGGGGTGTGCACCCTCGAGGATCTGGGCCTTCGTGCGGGACTTGATGCCGCCCGGGTGACCGGTGTGCCAGTAGAAGTTTTCTTCACGCTTCTTGCCGGTCATCTGCACCTTGTCGGCGTTGATGACGATGACATTGTCGCCCATGTCCATGTGCGGGGTGAAGGTGGCCATGTGCTTGCCGCGCAGACGCATGGCGATGATCGAGGCGAGACGGCCGAGAACGACGCCATCCGCGTCGATCACGATCCATTTCTTCTCGATGTCTGCAGGAGTCGCAGAGAAGGTTTTCATCGTGGGTGCCCTTGAGCTGTTCATAGAGGACCCGCCTGGGGGGTCCGAATTCCGATGGGCGGGTTATAAGCACGCCGGCAGCACAGTCAAGCGCCCTTGTTTGCGATTTATGTAGCGTTTTCAACGCGCTGCAAAAACGGTATCTAAATACCTCAAAGAATCCAGCGCCGGACGCCTGCAAACCCTCGGTCAGACGAGGATCTGCTCCGGCGGATCGTCCAGCAGTCGCCGCAGCCTCAGAATCGCCTGCTCGAATTCGGGCAGCGGCACATGCCCGTTCATCCCGATGCGCACCGCATGCGGGGCAAAGGCATCGCGCAGGGCGAACTCCTCGGCCGCCCGCACCTGCACCCCCTGCGCCTCGGCCGCCATGCAGAAGGCCGCCGCCCGCCAACCCGGCGGCAGCCGCAGCCAGACGAAGGGCGCCTCCTCGCTCCAGCGCAGCTCGTGCCCGCCGAGGAAATTCACCGTGCTGCGCACGTAGAGCGCGTTGCGTTCGCGCACGGCCCGGACGATCTGCTTCGTCTCCTGCCGCGCCAGAAGGTCGGCCACCAGGTCCGCCAGCGGCAACGCCAATCCGAAGAAACCGTATTCCGCCGCGCGCCGCAGATCGCCCCGCCGCGCCCGCGGGGCAATGGCAAAGCCCACCCGCAGCCCCGGTGTCAGGGTCTTGGAGATCGACGAGACGAACCAGCCCTGCTCGGGCAGCATCGCGCGATAGGTCTCGCAGCGCGCCTGCCCGAGGAAGGTGCTGTCGTCCTCGAGGATGTGCAGCCCGCAGTTGCGCGCCACCTCGGCGATCTCGCGGCGCCGCTCTGGCGGGGTGACGATGGTGGTTGGATTGTGCAGCGCCGGCGAGGTGCAGAGCAGCTGCGCTTCGTGCTTGCGGGCAAGCTCGCGCAGCGCGTCGGGGCGGATGCCCTGCTCATCCATCGGCACGGGCACCGGCTCGGCGCGCAGCAGCTCGGCGGCGCGGCGGAAGCCCGGGTAGCAGAGCTCCTCCACCAGCACCACCGGCCGCCGCCCCCGCAGCACCGCCTGCATCACCAGAGAGATGCCGTTCTGCGCGCCGTGGCTGAGCACCAAATCCTCGTGGTGCACCTGTCCCAATGGCACGTCCGACAACCACTCCAGCGCCACCTGCCGGGCCGGGGCGAAAGCGCGGCTGGTGGGATAATCCATCAACCCCGGAGCCGGGCGGGCAGAAATCCGCGCCAGCGCCTCGCGCACCAGCGCAACCTGCCCGAGATCCGGAATGCGACCGGTGAACAGGCTGACCATGCGATCGCCGGACTCCGTGACCTCGCGCGGGCCGCTCTCGATGAGCAGCGGCGCGGCTTTCTCCACCTCGCCGCGCACGAAGGTGCCGCGGCCGACCTCAGCCACCAGCACGCCCTCGTCTGTCAGGATTGTATAAGCCCGCGCCACGGTGCCCGGCGTCATGCCAAGCCGCCATCCGAGCTCGCGCACCGGTGGCAATCGCGTGCCCGCCGAAAGCTGCCCATGCGTAATGCCATCACGCAAAGCGCTTGCGAGGGCACGATATTTCGGTCCGGATGCCTGATTTTCGAACAGGTCGAAAATTGTATCGGTGACAATGTTTTGCTCGACGGTCATTGGGGCACAATGTATCAATCTCAACATGAGATCAAGATAATTGTACCGATACAAACCTGGAGACACACCGATGGCACATGCCGCCCACGCCCCGTACCTCGCCTATCTCGACGCGCAGAAACCGCTGCCGCCGTTTGCCGCGCTGGCGCTCCGCGTGGCGGTGGTGACCGCGCAATGGTCCGAGCGTCGCCGCACCCGCCGTGCGCTGACCGACCTCGACGACCACCTGCTGCGTGACGTCGGGCTCGAACGGCACGTCGCCCTGCGGGAGGCGCGCCGCAAGTTCTGGCAGGGCTGATCCCCGGACCTGACAGGACCTCTTCCACTGGGCGCGAGGCATTCCCTCGCGCCTTTTTTCATGCGCGCCTGCGCCAGCGCCGCGCCGGTGGAAGGGCCGGACAGGCGTATTTGGAAAGAGAAGAAACAAGGGAGTCGCGCAGAGCTCATGGCTTGTTGCGCTCCTCCATCGTTGCGACGCACCACGCGCTTTCGAGGGAGCCCGCCCCTCGCCCGGCCGGGCTCGACGCCGCTTGCCCGCCGGCATTCAGGTGTGGCTCAGATTCCGGCGCGCCGCCCCCGCCGGATCGGGTGGAGCCCGCCAGAGGCAAACGCTGGCGGGCCGATCTTCTGGGTCCGGCCCGGCCCCACCGGAGCCCACCGAGGCCCACCGGGTCTCATCGCGGCCGCCAGGACCACGGGACGCGATCCTTCAGGAAACATCCTTCCAGGTGACCGGGGTCACGTAGACGATACGATCGTCCACCCCGACCATGACGTCGCCGTCCTGGATATTCACCTGCAGCTTCATCGAGCGGCTGGCCAACCCCGCCAGATCGCTGGACGCCTGCTCCGGGATATTGAAGACCTGAAGATTGTCGAAACGAGCGGCGCTGCCCCTGATCTTGTCCCACCAGACTTCGGCGGGCGTCCCGCCATAGGCATAGACCACCACCTTGCCCGCCTTGCCACAGGACTGACGCACCACCTTGTCGCTCGGCAAGCCCAGGGCCACCCAAAGCTCCAGCTCGCCGCTGAGGCTCTTCTGCCAGATGTCCGGCTCGTCATCCGTCGAGAGCCCCTTGGTCAGCTCCAGCTGCTCGCCGGCGTTCAGCGCAAAAGCCAGCAGCCGCACCATCAACCTCTCGTCCGTCTCCGAGGGATGCTTGGCGACGGTCAGCTTATGCGTCTCGTAGTAGTGCCGATCCATGTCGGACACCGATAGCTCGACTTTGTAGATGGTGGATTTTTGCGCCATGACAGGTCCCTCACTCGCGAAGCTAGCGATGCCTAGTGGGTCTGCGAGCTTTGTGAAAGCAGATTGCGGCTCGCCCTTGGCAATAAATCGGCGAAGGCGTCGAGTGGCCGGGCCCCACGCGCCCCAGCCGCCCGGCCTATATGTTCAGGCTGAAGTCGTGACCGACTGTCGCGGGCAATGCCGGGTCGTCGTCGATCTCCAGCAGATACTTGTTCACAAAGAGGTCCGCCGGGAGCAGCGAGCGGATTCGCAGCAATATCCGCGCCGCCTCGGGCGTGATCGCGTAAGCGGCCGCACCGGGCAGGCAGATGTACTTGGCGCTGCCGTAGCTGCGCTTGGCATCAACAAGTGCCTGCATCTTCGTGTGATAGCGAAACCCGGGATCGTCCCATGAGGTCCGTTGCAGGTTCAGCACGTAGCGAAAGCGCGGCGGGCCGATCGGCGCAAGCAGCGTCGCGTCGTGCTCGAAGATGACGATTGGCTCATCCAGCTGGTCACAGGTCTCCCACAGCGCGCGATGCGCCAGAAAGACAGCGATCTGGCTTTCCCGCAACGACCTCACGGCCTGATTCTACACGCAATCGAACCCGAAATAGAATCCACCGGCCGCGGCCATTTGCGCCGCCGTGGATTTTTCGACACCCTGCACACGCATTGCGGGTTGCCCGACCGCACGACGGGAGACTTCGCAGCGCTCGGCCAATTCCACGGACTTCGGATTTTCTCTATTGTGAATGATGCAGTCCTGCAAGGGCATAGCTCATCTGTCCGTGGTGGATTTCTCAAAACAAAACAGGGAATGAACTACCCCGGCGCGCAGCTAGATATCAAAGAAATGGCCTGGTCCATGCAACGCCAGACCCCATACGCCTATAACGTCGAGTAAGCTATGCTTTCGGATATTTCTCATTGAGGAGAAACCTTCGGAATTTCGGCGTCCATTTATTAGATATTTTCGTGGCGGCGGTGACAAATCGCCTCCGAACCCAGCCGAAAGCGCAAGACGGATCGACGCGGCGTTCAACGACGCCCAAGGCAAATGTTCGCCGGACCAGACCATTCAACGCGCTGCGCAGCCTGCCAGACCGCAGCCCGGACCCGACGCGGTTTCCGCCACGCCTCAGGGTCAAAATATTGTGGCAATACATAGAGCTTAGAGAGCATACCTCAAAGCTGAGGGCATTGGGCCCAGGCACCTCGACCAAGCGAAGGCGGGACGCGCCCTCTCAGGAGTTCACCAACTCCCTGAGCGCCGCGATTTCGGCCTCCCTGAGAGAAACCGCATCCATACCCGATTGCAGCTTCCTGACCCTCTCGGCTTGCGAAGCAGGAACGTAGCGCACTGCACCATCCGCCAGCATCCCGGTCGCGCTCAATAAACCTGCGTCGGGCACAAGGTGTATTTCGAGGCGCGCTTCGAGAATTCGAATGTACACCAACAAATCAGACGCGCTGCTTTCTTCGGAAATTATCGGAATATCAGATTGCAAATCAAACACCATTACTGCGCCACCTCTGACATATACTCACGCCGCAGGAATGCGCTCTAACGCTGAAGTTAACAAGCGAGGATGAATGCCATCCGCTGCGTAAGCTATGAATTGGAATCTAAATATGTGATCGTATTGCAACGTGCTTGTTGATCGATTGGCGGCATCGAACTTGCGCCCAAAGCGTAGAAATGTGTCGCCCTTTCTTAAAATTCATCATCGAAGCCACGAGACACCGGAGCGGGGCCCGTCGCCCCCCTTTTTTCGGAGCGGGCACGAGGTGATCTTGGGGACGATCCAGGAGCCTGCTCAGCCAAGCGCTCCAAACACACCGCCCGCGGGTCAACCGCCATGGCGCGCTGGCATTTAGGTTCTCGAAGAGCCGGATGTCGTCGCCCCTTGGGTGCGATTGCGGGCCGACCTGCGGCAACGCGGCCATGCGGGCACAGGATGGAAACACTTCAGCCGCACGCTCCGGCAGGCGGGCGCATAACACGAGTTCGCAGCGCAGGCGTCGCTCCCGATCAGAGCGCGCTGCGGCGGGTAAGCCGAGCCTTCAGGGGACACCTGCCGTCGATGAGGCGCAACCTCTGCCACTTGGTTGCGAAGGGGGGCGAGGCTGACCTCGTGAATGAGGACCACGGCGCGCGGCAGAGAAAACTGAGCGCCGGGTCCTTGATGTTCCGGCGCCGATCAGCGCCAGCGGCGCGGTGCGAGAAACCGCGGGAAGCGTATCGGCGATCCGCTGACCCCTCGTGACGTGCCCGCCCCCAGAAAACACGGACCGCAAGCGCCACCGCCGGCTGCTTGCACGGCAGCCGCATGCGTCGCGCTGGGGCCACTGCAGGGCCCAAAGCGCACCACCTCGCAGGAACAGCCGCCTCCGGATGCCGCCAAACGACGCGCAGCGCCCCGCTCGGACCGCCTTTCAGCGGCCCGCCAGGCCCTCACGCAGCAGTCCGAGCACCGCCTCGCGCGGCACGTCGGCGGTGACGAAAGCGCGACCGATGCCATGGGCGAGGATGAAGCGGATGGCGCCGTCGAGCACCTTCTTGTCCTGACCCATCAGATCGTAAAGCGCCTCGGCCGAGGGCAGCTCGCCGGGAATGTCCGCAATGTCGCGCTTCATCCCCATCTCGGCGAGATGTGCGCGGAGCCGCGACGGGTCCTCCTGCGGGCAAAGCCCGAGCCGGGCCGACAGCTCGAAGGCCAGAGCGCAACCGATTGCCACGCCCTCGCCGTGCAGCAGCCGATCCGAATAGCCCGTCGCCGCCTCCAGCGCGTGGCAGAAGGTGTGGCCGAGGTTGAGCAAGGCGCGATCGCCCTGCTCGGTCTCGTCGCGCACCACGATCTCGGCCTTCATCTCGACCGAGCGGGTGACCGCATGGGCCAGCGCCGCCGGGCGGCGGGCCAGCAGGTCCTCGGCACCGACCTCGAGCCAGGTGAAGAACTTCGCGTCGCCGAGCAGCCCGTATTTCACCACCTCGCCGTAGCCCGCGAGGAAGTCACGCGGCTGCAGCGTCTGCAAAACGTCAATGTCGGCCAGCACCAGCGAGGGCTGGTGGAAGGCACCGATGAGGTTCTTGCCCGCGGGCGAGTTGATCCCGGTCTTGCCGCCGACCGAGCTGTCGACCTGCGCCAAGAGCGATGTCGGGATCTGCACGAAGCGCACGCCGCGACGCAAGATGGCAGCGGCAAAGCCGACAAGATCGCCGATCACCCCGCCGCCGAGCGCGATCACCACGTCGCGCCGCTCGACCCGTTGCGCCAGCAGCCATTCGGTCACCCGCTCCAGTTCGCGCCAGCACTTGGTCGCCTCGCCGGGGGTGAGCGTCAGCGCCTCGCAGGAGATGCCTACCGCCGCCAGCCCGTCCTTCAGCGCCGGCAGATGCGCGGCCGCGACAGTCTCGTCGCTGACCACCACCACCCGCTTGCGCCCGCCGAGGAGCGGCGCGATCTCCGCCCCTGCGCGGGCCAACAGCCCGCCGCCGATGCGCACGTCATAGGCCCGCGCACCAAGGTCCACATGCACCGTTTCTGCCTGCACCGCTTCGCTCATCTGGCGCATTCCTCCAATACGTCGGGTCGTGTCATCAATGTCTCGATCACCTTGCGGGCCATACCTTCCACCGACAGCCCCTGCTCGGATTTCACCGCAAGGTCCGCCTGCGCGTAGATCGGCACGCGACGCTCGTAGATCTCGGTGAGCGTGGCCAGCGGATCGGAGGTCTGCAGCAGCGGCCGCGAGTCCCTGTGGCGCACCCGGCTCCAGAGCACCCTGAGATCGGCATCGAGCCAGACGGCGACGCCCTTCTCGGTGATCATCCTGCGGTTTTCCTCGGCCATATAGGCGCCACCGCCGGTCGACAGGACCGCCGGGCGGGAATCGAGCAGACGCTCGATCACCTGGGTTTCCTTGCGCCGGAAGAACGCCTCGCCGTCACGGGCGAAGATCTCGGCGATGGTCATGTTCGCCGCCGTTTCGATCTCGGTATCCGAATCGCGGAACGGCACGTCCAGGGCAGAGGCGAGCGCCCGGCCGACGGCCGATTTTCCTGCTCCCATCATGCCCACTAGCACAACTGTCTTTTTCAACTTCGGGTTCAATCCCCTTGTTTCTCGGCCATGCATCGCCAATTCTGCCTCCTGAGGCCGTGAATGACCTGTCACCGCCAAAAAGGCTAGGTATAAGTGACAAAAAACATGAGGCAGGACGACTGAGCATATGGGACGACTGTTCAAACCCCTTCTAATCCTTCTCCTTCTGGCAGCGATCGCGCTGGTGGCCTACGCCTACGTGGGTCCCTATTTCGGCGCCGACTTCTCGCCGCCCCAGACGGAGATCCGGCAGCCCGTGGAGCTTGATGCGAACTAGGCTTCTCCTTTGCGCCCTTGCCCTGGGCACACCGACGGTGCTCGCTGCCGAGGCCCCGCTTGCTGCCATAGACTGGCTCAAGCGCGGTCCCGGCGTGAACGCCGCCCTGCCCCTGCCCGACCCCCGGCCCTCGGGCGCCACGCAGACGCCCCATCCCGACGCGCCGCGCAGCCAGCGCCCCCTGCATGACGAACCGCCGGTGGCAACATCCGGCGAGACACCGAACGTGCAGAGCGCTCCGCTGGATGCGCCGAACGCCGAGGCGGCGGGCCTGCTGTCGAGCGCGCTGACCGGCCTGCCGCGCACCCTCTGGTCCGGCTCCGACGCTGCGCAGCTCGCGGCGCTGATCGCCCGTGTCGACCCCGCGGTTCCGGCGCTTTCGGCGCAGTTTCTGACCCTGCTGCTGGCCGAGGCCGACGCCCCCGAGGGCAGCGCGTCGCTGCTGGTGGCACGGATCGACCGGTTGATGGAGGAAGGCGCTGTGGACGCCGCGCTGGCGCTGGTCGAACAGGCCGGCGGCGACAGCGGGCCGGAGATCTTCTCGCGCTGGCTCGACCTGTCTCTGATCGCCGGAGACGACGAGGCCGCCTGCCGCGCCCTATCCCAGAAACCCCACCTTTCCCAAGACCTTGCGACCCGCATCTACTGCGACGCGCGAACCGAAAACTGGGAGCATGCGGTCACCGTCTACGGCTCGGCCCAGGCGCTCGGGCAGATCGGCCCGCGCGATGCCGAGCTGCTCGCCCGCTTCCTCGACCCCGAGCTGATCGACGCCTCCGAGCCGCTCAACCCGCCGGCCCGGCCGACACCACTCGAGTTCCACCTCTTCGAGGCCATTGGCGAGGCGCTGCCCACGCAGCCGCTGCCGCGCATGTTCGCTGCCGCCGATCTTTCCGGCAACAGCGGCTGGCGGGCGCAGATCCTCGCTGCCGAACGGCTGGCCCGGCGCGGCACCCTGTCCGAGAACCGCCTGCTCGGCATCTATACCGACCGTGAGCCCGCCGCCTCGGGGGGCGTCTGGGATCGCGTCGAGGCGGTGCAGGCGCTGGAGGCCGCGCTGAACGCGGGCCGCAGCGACCTGATCGGCCCCGCGCTGCTCGCCGCCTGGCCGCAAATGCGCAGCGCCGGGCTGCTGGTTCCCTTCTCCGAACTTTACGCGCCGCGCCTGCAGGGGCTCGACCTCGACCGCCGCGCCGCGGCGCTGGCGCAGCGCGCGGCGCTGCTCTCGCCCGACTACGAGGCCGCCGCCCGCCGCCTGCCCGCGCGCACCGGGCTGATCCGCGCGGTCAACGCCGTGGCCCAGGGCGAGCTGCCCGCCGAGACCCCGCTCACCCCCGCCGCGCAGGCGGTGACCGATGCTTGGCGCCCCGACGCCGCGGTGCCCGCCGAGCTGGAGGCGCTGCTGCGCGAGGGCAAGCTTGGCGAGGCCATCCTGCGCGCCATCGCCCTGTTCAAATCCGGCGCGCAGGGCAACCACGACGATCTCACCGGCGCGCTGGCAACGCTGCGCCGGGTCGGGCTGGAGGACACGGCGCGCCGCGCCGCGATCCAGCAGATGATCCTGTCGGACGAAGGCGCGCCGCTGTGAGCGCGGCGAACTGGGTCTCCGCCTTTCTCGAGGCGCAGGCCGCCGAGCGCGGCGCGGCGGACAATACCCAGGCGGCCTATGGCCGTGACCTCTCGGCCTTCAGCGCCTGGCTCGCCGCGCGCAAACTCGATCTCGCAAACGCGCAGCGCGGCGACGTCGAGGATTACCTCATCTCCTGCGAGGCCGAAGGGCTCGCAGTCTCGACCCGCGCCCGACGGCTCTCGTCGATCAAGCAGCTCTACCGCTTCGCCTTCGAGGAGGGGCTGCGCGCCGACAATCCGGCGGTTCAGATCTCCGGACCCGGGCGGCCCAAACGCCTGCCCAAGACGCTTTCGACCGAAGAGGTGGACCGGCTGCTCGACGCCTCCGAGCGCCATGGCCGCAGCAAGGACGACAAGCTGCGCAACGTCTGCCTGATGCAGCTGCTCTACGCCACGGGCATGCGCGTGAGCGAGCTGGTCACCCTGCCGCTCTCGTCGGCGCGCGGCGATCCGCGCATGCTGCTGATCCGCGGCAAGGGCGGCAAGGAACGCATGGTGCCGCTCTCGGCCCCGGCGCGCGCGGCGCTGGCGGAGTGGCTGGCCCGGCGCGACGCACAGGAGGCGCTGAAACGCGCCGAGGGCAAGCCTGCCTCGAGCTTCCTCTTCCCCTCGCGGGGCAAGGCCGGACACCTGACGCGCCACGCTTTCTACATCATGATCAAGGACATCGCCGTTGCGGCAGGGGTTTCGCCGGGCAAGGTCACGCCGCACACGCTGCGCCATGCCTTCGCCACGCACCTTCTGGCCAATGGCGCGGACCTGCGGGCGATCCAGACCTTCCTCGGCCACGCGGACGTCGCGACCACTGAGATCTACACCCACGTCCTCGAAGAGCGCCTGCGCGAACTGGTGCTCGACCACCACCCGATGGCCCGCGATTGACGGACCCCGGGACCGGCGGACACGCGGCACATCGCCGAGCGGGCATCCCCTTCGTCTAGATGGAAATATCCCGGGGGTGCGGGGGCCGCGCCCCCGCTTCATCCTGCATGCGGCGGCAGAGCCCCCACTCGCGGATCACCCTCAGGCGTGCACCTCGGTATAGGTGCCCTCGCCCGCAAGGATGCCGCGGAAACCGCCCGGCTCGTTCAGCGAGAAGACGATCAGCGGCATCTTGTTGTCGCGCGCCAGCGCGATGGCCGAGGCGTCCATGACCTTGAGGTTGTCGCGCAGCACATCGTCATAGGAGATGCGGTCGTAGCGCTTGGCATCCGGGTTGGTCTTGGGGTCGCAGTCGTAGATGCCGTCCACGTTCTTGCCCATGAAGATCGCCTCGCAGGCCATCTCGTTGGCGCGCAGCGACGAGGCGGTGTCGGTGGTGAAATAGGGGTTGCCGGTGCCCGCGGCGAAGATGCAGACCCGCTTTTTCTCGAGGTGGCGGACGGCGCGGCGGCGGATGTAGGGCTCGGCCACCTCGTCCATGCGGATCGCCGAGATCACCCGGGTGAAGACGCCCAGCTCTTCCAGAGCCGATTGCATCGCCAGCGCGTTCATCACCGTCGCCAGCATGCCCATGTAGTCGGCGGTGGTGCGCTCCATGCCCTGCGCCGAGCCGGCGAGGCCGCGGAAGATGTTGCCGCCGCCGATCACCATGCAGATCTCGACACCCATGTCGTGCACCGATTTGACTTCGCGGGCGATGCGCTCGACGGTCGGCGGATGCAGGCCGTAGCCTTGGTCGCCCATGAGCGCCTCACCCGAGATTTTCAGCATCACACGCTTGAAGGTGGTTTGGGGCTGCTCGGTCATGTTGCGCTCCGTCTGTGCACGATCCAAATTGCGGCTATATGTGACCGAAAATACCGTCGCCTGCAATGCTGAGCGCCCCCGCAAGAAAGGATCACCGGTGCCCGATCTGGTGAAACAATATGCGCCCGATCCGGCCCTTCCGGTGCTGATTGCCGGTCCTACTGCCAGCGGCAAGTCCGCGCTGGCACTGGAAATCGCCGAATCTGCCGGGGGCGTGGTGATCAACGCCGATGCCATTCAGGTCTTCGACGACTGGCGCGTGCTGACCGCGCGGCCCTCGCGCGAAGAGGAGGCGCGGGTGCCGCACCTGCTCTATGGTCATGTGCCGGGCAGCCGCGCCTATTCCGTGGGCGACTGGCTGCGGGATTTGGGCCCTCTCTTGGCGGGAGAGCGGCCAATTATCGTCGGCGGCACGGGACTTTACTTCTCGGCGCTGACCGGGGGGCTGGCGGCGATTCCCGAAACCCCGGCAGAGGTGCGCGCCCGCGCCATGGCGCGGCTGGACGCGGGCGAGCTCTCGGCCATGGTCGCCGAGCTCGACCCCGAGAGCCGCGCGCGCATCGACTGCCACAACCCGATGCGGGTGCAGCGCGCCTGGGAGGTGCTGACAGCCACCGGCCGCGGCATCGCCGCCTGGCAGGCCGAGACCCCGCCGCCGCTGCTGCCGCTGGCGCGCGCGCAGCCGATCCTCTTTGACGTGCCGAAGGACTGGCTCAACGATCGCATCGCGCGACGCTTCCGCCTGATGGTCGAGGGCGGCGCGCTCGACGAGGCGCGCGCCAACCTCGAGGACTGGCACCCCGCCCTGCCCTCGGCCAAGGCGATCGGCGCCGCCGAGCTGATCGGACACCTGCGCGGCGATCTGAGCCTCGATGATGCGGTCGAGCGCGGCGCGATCCTCACCCGGCAATTCGCCAAGCGCCAGCGCACCTGGTTCCGTGCCCGGATGAAGAACTGGCCGCGCTACTGCCCCGAGGAGGCACTGGCGTGAGCGCCCCGGCGGATCAGGTGCGGCGGTCGGATCAGCCGGGCGACGGCATCCGTCTGCTCTCGCCCGGCCAGCAGCCGGGCTGGACCTACGGGCTGCTGCACGACCGGCCGGAGACGACGCTGCTCTGGCTCACCCGCGGTCAGGGCAAGATCACCCTCGGCGGGCTGCGGCGCGGACTGGGCACGCATAGCGCGGTCTTCATTCCAGCCCGCACGCTCTTTGCGCTCGACCTCGGGCCGCAGAGCCTCGCGCTGATCCTGCATGCCCCGGCGGGCGGCGACATCCCCTTCCCGGAAAGCCCCCTGCACCTGCGGGTGCGCGACGCGCTGGCGCAGGCCGAGCTGACCTCGCTGCTCGAGGCCATGCAGCGCGAGCTGAGCCGGGGCCGGCCGCATCTGGGTGACGCGCTCGACGCCTATGTCCGCCTCGCCGCCGTCTGGCTGCGCCGCCAGCAGCAGGAAGGCACCGCCGACCGCCCCGGCGAAAGTGCCGCGCAGCGGCTGTCAGAGGCCTATGCGGCCTCGGTGGTGGCGCGCTACCGTAGTCCCGCGGGGCCCGGCGAGATGGCCGCAGAGCTCGGGGTGACCGGCACCCATCTCACCCGCGCCTGCCGTGCCGCCTGCGGGCGCTCGGCGCAGCGCATCCTGTCCGAGCGCAAGCTGCACGAGGCGCACCGGCTGCTGCTGGCCCGCGATCTGCCGGTGGCCACCATCGCCGAGGGGCTCGGCTTTGCCAGTCCCGCCTATTTCACCCGGTTCATCCGCAAGCAGACGGGACGGACGCCGAGCGAATTGCGCACCACCGCCGGGCAGGTCTCGGGATCCGCGGCCCGCCCGCTTCAGACCGCGCGGCCGCCACTGCGCCGTTTCTGACCGACCTGCCACAAATTTCCCCCTCACAATCTACGCGCTACCTGATTGACGCGCGGCGCTAATTGGGGCGCAATGGTCTGGCACACGACTGCTGACTGTCCGAAGGGGAAACGCAGATGAGCCGAGGTCGCCACGCGCAGTGGATCCATCCTGCCGTGCGCCGGGAACTTTGCGATTTCCGCAATGGCCGCGTCTCGCGCCGCGAGTTCCTCACCCGCGCCACCGCGCTTGGCACCTCCGCGGTTCTGGCCCGCGGCATGATCGGCATGGCGCAGGCCGAGGAATCGCCCTCCGAGGCGCCCCCGGGTCACACCCTGCGCATCCAGATGGAGGTGCGCCCGCTGAAGGACCCGCGCACTTACGACTGGTCCGAGATCGCCAATGTCTCGCGCGGGTGGCTGGAATACCTTGTCGAGTACGACCGCGATGGCAGCCTGCGCGGCATGCTGCTGGAAAGCTGGGAGGCCAGCGATGACGCCAGCGAGTACCTGCTGCACGTGCGCCCCGGCGTGACCTGGACCAACGGCGATGCCTTCACCTCCGCCGACGTGGCGCGGCTGATGAAGTACTGGTGCGACCGCAGCGTCGAGGGCAACTCCATGGCCGGGCGGCTGGCGGCGCTCGGCGATCCCGAGACCGAGCGGCTGGCCGAAGGGGCTGTCGAGATCCTCGACGATCTCACCTTGCGGCTCACCCTCGCCTACCCGGACGTGGCGCTCATGGTGGGCCTGTCGGACTACCCCGCCGCCTGCGTCCACGCCAGCCACGACCCGGACAGCATGCTGACCGATCCGATCGGCACCGGCCCTTATATGCCCGAGGAGGTGGTGCCCACCCAGCGCGCCGTTCTGGTGCGCAACCACGCGCACCAATGGTGGGGCACCGAAGCCGATGGCTGGGGCGGCGCGACGCTCGAACGCATCGAGTTCCTCGACTACGGCACCGACCCCGCCTCCTGGCTCGCCGCAGCCGAGGCCGGCGAGATCGACATGCTCTACGAGAACGTTGGGACATTCATCGAAGCCGCGGACCTCTTGGGCTGGGAGCGCTCCGAGGTGGTGACCGGGGCAACCGTGGTGCTGCGCGGCAACCAGCGGGCGCTGCTCGATGGCCGCGCGGTCTATGCCGACAAGCGCATGCGCAAGGCGCTGCAGCTGGCCATCTCCAACGAGATCGCGCTGGAGCTGGGCCACGCCGGGCTCGGCACGGTTGCAGAGAACCACCACGTCGCCCCGATCCATCCCGATTACGCCGAGGTCGGGCCGACAGAATACGATCCGGCGAAGGCGCTGCCGCTGGCGGAAGAGGCCGGGCTCGCCGATGTCACCCATGAGCTCGTGACGCTCGACGACGGCTTCACCCGCCGCACCGGCGACGCCTGCGCCGCCATGCTGCGCGACGCGGGTTTTTCCGTGGAGCGCAAGGTGCTGCCCGGTTCGGCCTTCTGGCAGGAGTGGAAGGACTACCCGCTGTCGATCACTGAGTGGAACCACCGGCCGCTCGGCATCCAGGTGCTGGCGCTCGCCTATCGCACCGGCGAGGCCTGGAACGAGACCGGCTATGCCGACCCCGAGTTCGACGCGCTCGTGGCCGAGGCGCTGACCATCGCCGACGCGGTGGAACGGCAGGGCATCATGGCGCGGATCGAGCGCAAGCTACAGGAGGACGCGGTGATCGTGCAGCCCTTCTGGCGCTCGCTCTACCGCCACGTCCGCCCGGGCGTGCTAGGCGCAGAGATGCACCCCTCCTTCGAGATCCACCCCTACAAGCTGGCGCTCGAGACGTAGCGCCCCCCTGCTCGCCGGTCGCGCCGACACCGCTCGGCCGACGCCCGCCGTGCCCGCGGGCAGCCGATAACAGGCCGCGCCGTCTCCGGCACAGTGCCCGCAATGCAAGGGCCGCGGCAACGGCCCGCCCCGGAGGAGACCCCCATATGCTCACGCTCTACCACGCGCCCCGTTCACGCTCGACGCGCATCCTGCAGCTGGCCCGCGAGATGGGCATCGAGGACGACCTCGACCTGCGCATCACGCAAATCCCGCGCCGAGACGGTTCGGGCGGGCGCGATCCGCAGAACCCACATCCCGAGGGCAAGGTGCCGCTGCTGGTGCATGACGGCGCGCAGGTCCGCGAGAGCAACGCGGTGATGCTCTACCTGACCGACCTCTACCCCGAGAGCCCACCCGAGAGCCCCATGGGCCGCCCCGTCGGCCACCCGTCGCGCGGCGCCTACCTGTCGTGGCTGGCGTGGTACGGCAACGTCTTCGAGCCGGTCTACGTGCTGCATGTTGCGGGGTTCTCGCATCCGGTCACCGAGGCGACCTTCCGCGACGTGCCCGAGGCCGTGGCGCGGCTGTCGGAGGCGCTGGCCGAGAAGGACTGGCTGGTCGACGACCGGATCAGCGCGGCGGACCTGCTGGTGGCTTCGACCTACGGCTGGTTCAGCGAGATGATCCCCGACGATCCGCGAATCCGCGACTGGGTGGACCGCTGCCTGTCGCGCCCCGCGGTGACCTCGGTCATCGAGGAGGAGATGACGCGCTGAGGCGTTACTGCTCCAGCAGGTCCTCGTAACGCGCGTCGGTCAGCGTCCTGAGGAAGGCCACAAGTGCATCCACCCGCTTGTCGTCCAGAGCCGGCCCCTCGGTCAGCTCGGGGGCAAGGTTCTCGGGCACCTCGGGCGGGCCGAAGGGCGCGCCGGTCTCGGGGTTGATCTTCCGCGCATCGTTGCGCGTGTTGTAGCTGTTGTAGAAGAGGATCACCGTGCGCAGGTCCTCGAACGCACCGTTGTGCATGTAGGGCGCGGTCACCGCCACGTTGCGCAGGGTCGGGGTACGGAAGGTCCCCCGCAGGGTCTCGTCTTCCGGGCTGCCGTCGTCGGTGAGATGCGCATTCTGCAGCAGCCCGCCGTCGATGAACCCTTCGACCGAGCCGTTCGAGGCGCGCAGATCGGTATTCGCGGGCACGCCGAGATTGTGGAAGCGGTAGTCCGAGAAGGTCTCGGCGGGGTCCACGGCGCTGCGCTGCAGCTGGTGGCACTGGTTGCAGTTGGTGAACTGCTGCGAGAAGAACAGCAGCCGCCCCAGTTCCTCCTGATTGGTCAGTTCCGCCTCGCCGCGCAGGAAGCGGTCATACTTGGAATCGAAGGAGGCGAACTCCGGCCTCCGCTCGAAATCCGCGATGGCGCGGGTCATGGCGGCGTACCCCGCCTCGGGATCGTCCAGCGTGCCGGGGCCGAAGAGCGCATCGAAGGCGGCGACATACTCGGGGTTCTCGCGCAGGCGCGCGACCACCTCGGACTTGTCCCCCATGCCCATCTCTACCGGGTTGAGCGGCGGGCCGCCCGCCTGCTCCTCCAGCGTCAGCGCCCGCCCGTCGTGAAAAAGCCCGCCGCGCCACCGGCCCTCCTCGTCGCGCGCCAGCTCGGGCACATGCGCGGCATAGGTCACCGTGGGGGCATTGCGGTCGCCGAGCGAGGCACCGTCATCGCCGATCGAGGCGGCACCGCGCGGGTCGGCGAAGGCGTAGGCCGGATCGTGGCAGGTCGCGCAGCTCTGCGAGCGGGTCTTCGAAAGGTTGGCATCGAAGAACAGCGCCTCGCCGAGCGCATCCATGCTGTCGAGGCTCTCCGGGGCAGCCGTCAGCCGGGCCACGCCGAACCCGCCCGCACAGAGCGCGAGGACGGCGGCGGACGCGAGGATGGCGGCATGACGCATGGGGCTCTCCTGTGACCTCTCTGGCAGGGACCGGCGGTGCGGACCCAACCAGAATGACCGCGCGAATGTCGTGCGGCCTTGATCGGGATCAAATCCCTAGTCTTTAGGTCGGGCATATCGAGCAAAGCGCCTCCTGCGTCAAGGGAGGCCCGCGCCGCGCTGCGGCGGCGGTGATCGGGGCTCACTGGCCCCAGATCACCTTAACGTAGTTCATCGTCTCGCGGTACGGCGGCACGCCCCCGTGCTTTTCCACCGCGCCCGGACCGGCGTTGTAGGCCGCCAGCGCCAATCTCCAGGAGCCGAACTTGCGATACTGCTGGATCAGGTAGCGCGCGCCGCCCTCGAGGTTCTGCGCAGGATCATGGGGATCGACGCCAAGCTTGCGCGCGGTGAAGGGCATGAGCTGCGCGAGGCCGATCGCGCCCTTGTGTGACAGTGCCTTGGGATTGAAGCCCGATTCCTGCTGAACAAGACGCAGGAAAAGGTCCTCGGGTACGCCGTTGCGCCGCGCCGCCTGGCGGGCAAGATCGGCATAAGGGCCGCGATAGCTGCCACGATAGCTCGGCACTGCGCCTTCGTTGCCGCCCATCGGGCCCCATTTCGTCGGGGTCACCACACGGCTCGGCTGCAGGCGCACGGAATTATTGTACTGCTGCGAGGCGCGCCCATCGAGCACGCTCGTCTGCTTGGAAAAAAGCCGCACGCGGCTCTTTGATGAAAGCACTTCCGCCGAGACCATCGTTCCCGACACAACCAGAGCGCACAAACCTCCGGCCAGCGCGCGCGTTGCGAAATTGCGCATCACGTCCCTGTTCCGTTTCACTGTTCCCTCAGCGCCCGACTATACAGATAAAATGACCCTACGCCAGCTTGTGCCGTCACCGGGAACCGGCGGATTTCCGCGTGACATTGTTCGCTTGGGCACGCCGGATGGGTGGTGTAGACCTGTGCAAACACTCCGTTTGCGGGGATTCGCAGTCATGCGAAAACCCCGGGTGCGGACACAGGCAAACAACCTGCCTGAGCAACAGGCAAACGACCAGAATAAGGGGATGACATGGCCGGCTCCGTGAACAAGGTGATCCTGGTAGGCAATCTCGGTGCGGACCCCGAGGTGCGCACCTTCCAGAACGGCGGCAAGGTCTGCAACCTGCGCATCGCCACTTCCGAGAACTGGAAGGACCGCAACACCGGCGAGCGCCGCGAGCGCACCGAGTGGCACTCGGTCGCAATCTTCTCGGAGCCGCTGGCGCGGATCGCCGAGCAGTACCTGCGCAAAGGCTCGAAGGTCTACATCGAGGGCAAGTTGGAAACCCGCAAGTGGCAGGACCAATCCGGTCAGGACCGCTACAGCACCGAGGTCGTGCTGCGCCCCTACGGCGGCGAGCTGACCCTGCTCGACAGCCGCCAGGGCGGCGGCGGCGGTGATTTCGGCGGCGGTTCGGGCGGCGGCTACGGCGGCGGCAACGATGACGGCTACGGCGGTGGCTCGGGCGGCGGCTATGGCGGCGGTTCGGGCGGCGGCTATGGTGGCGGCTCGGGTGGTGGCTCGCGCGGCCCGTCGCGCGACATCGACGACGAAATCCCGTTCTGACGGCAGGCAAAGCCCTCAGCACAGCGTGTCGACGCCCGGCCGGAAGGCCGGGCTTTTTTTGTGTCTCGGGTGAAGACCTCATCGAGACATCTCGATCTTTCATTTTGAGGTAAAATCGGTCGGGCCGGCGTCAGCTCCGTGACCCCGGGGAACTCAGACCGCAAAGTCGCGGTTCAATCATGTCTGCGTGATCACGAGTCCGCAGTCGCCCCGGAAACAACAGCAAAGAATAGATGAGCCTTACAGCCACGCCTGATACTGCCTCCGCCACGCCCGTCGCCGCCCGCCCGCAGGCGGGCAAACTCCGCTCCCACCGCAGCGCCATTCCGCCCGCCGCCCGCCACGTCCGCGGCTGGCGCTACTTCGCCGGGCTCTTCGGCGGCGAGCATATCGCCGCCACCGAGTTCGTGATCGGCGTGACCTTCGTGACCATGGGGGTCGGAACGGTCGAGTTGCTGCTCGGACTGCTGATCGGCAACCTGCTCGCCGTGGCGAGTTGGACCCTGGTGACCACGCCCATCGCGGTGGAGACCCGGCGCTCGCTGTTTTCCTATCTCGAGCAGATCACCGGCCCCTACTTCAGCAAGATCTACAACAGCGCGATCCTGCTGTTCTACGGCGCGCTCGCGGCGGCAATGATCACCGTCTCGGCCTATGCGGTACGCTTCGCCTTCGGCCTGCCGGTACAGCTCGAGCCCTATCCCACCTCGTTCGCCTTCATTCTCATCACGCTGCTGCTTGGCGCTGTCGTCATCGTCGTCGCTGCCCGCGGCTTCGAGGCGATGGCCAACTTCGCGACGATCTGCGCCCCTTGGATGCTGGCCTGCTTCATCTGCGGTGGCGCCGCGGCTCTGCCGATGCTTGCCTTCTCGGTGACCGGCGACACCGCCATGGGCAGCTTCGGCAATTTCCTCGACGTGGCGCATGCGGCGATCTGGACCGGCACCACCCCCGAGGGCGAGGACGGTATCACCGTCTGGGAGGTCGCCGCCTTTGCCTGGGCGAACGGCGCGATGGTGCACCTGGGACTGATCGACATGGCCACCTTCCGCTTTGCGCATCGCAAGTGGTACGGCGTCTTTTCCGGCGTCGGCATGTTCCTCGGCCACTACATCGGCTGGATCGCTGCGGGCCTCATGGGGGCCGGCGCGGCAGTGCTGCTGGGCAAGCCGCTGATGGCGCTCGATTCGGCCGACGTGGCATTCTCGGTGCTCGGCTACGTGGGCATTCTCGCGGTGATCTGTGCCGGCTGGACGACGGCCAATGCCTGCCTCTACCGCGCCGGTCTGGCCGCCAGCACGCTGATGCCCTCGATGTCGCGCGGCAAGGTGACGGCCATCGTCGGCGGCTTCATCGTGGTCGCGGCCTGCTTTCCTTTCGTGGCGCAGTCGATCATGCCGCTGACCGTCTACGGTGCGATCCTGCTCTGCCCGATCGGTGCCATCGTGATCGCCGAGCACTACCTGCTGCCGCGCCTCGGGCTGACCCGCTACTGGTCGCGCTACCTCGGTCAGCCGCTGAACACGGCGGCGCTGATCACCTGGGGCGTGTCGCTGGGCTTTGCCGTCGTCGTCTTCATGACAGGTGCGCTCAGCTTCTACTTCATCTTCATCCCCGAGTACCTGATTGCGCTTGCGGTCTACCCGCTTGCGGCGAGCCTCCTTGGCGCACGCGACACCTGGCCCGCCGACGAGGCCCGCCAGGCCGCCCGCGAGGAGCAACTCGCGAAGTTCGAACGAAAACGGCTCGAGGAATTCGGCGAGGACGACGACGATGACCCCTCGCTGGAACATACCGCACGGCTCGCCAAATGGCTTCTGGTCGGCGCCGGGATGGTGCTGGTGTTCATGATCGCCTTCGCAGTGCGACTGGTTGTGACCGCGCCGGACGGCGAGGCACTGGTGGTCATGCAGCGAGACTTCTTCCTGACCGCCGCGGCATTGACCGTGACCTACTTCCTGCTGTCCATGGCGGCGATGCGTGCGACCGATGGACCCGACAGCACCGAGAACTGAGCAATCCGGCATCACCGACCACGACACGGGCGCCCCCGAAGGGCGCCCGTTTTGCCTCCGATCCCGGGCAGAGCCTTGAAGACCAGAGCCCCGCGCCCCATAACTCTCTGAACACTCTTACACGAAAAGACGGACGTATGGACGCCCCTGCCACCGGAACACTCGACGCGGCCTTCTGGATGACCTCCGCCGCGATCCTGCTGCTCATTCTCTTCTCGGCCTTCTTCTCGGGCTCCGAGACCGCGCTGACCGCCGCCTCGCGCGGCAAGCTGCGCGCCGCCATGGACCGCGGATCCCGCGGCGCTGCCATGGCTCTGCAGATCACCGAGGACAACGAAAGGCTGATCGGCTCGGTGCTGCTGGGCAACAACCTCGTCAACATCCTCGCCACCTCGCTGGCCACGGCGCTCTTCACCCGGCTGCTCGGCGATGGCGGCGTCGCCATGGCGACGCTGATCATGACCTTCCTCGTGCTGATCTTCGCCGAGGTGCTGCCCAAGACCTACGCCATCACCAACCCCGAGGCCGCCGCCGCCACCGTGGCTCCGCCGATCCGGCTGGTGATCCTCATCTTTTCCCCCGTCGTGGCGGCGATCCGCGCGCTGGTACGGGTGCTGCTCAAGCTCATCGGCGTGCAGACCGACCCCGACAGCCAGATCCTCGCCGTGCGCGAAGAGATCGCCGGCGCGCTGCAGCTCGGCCACTCCGAGGGCGTGGTCGAAAAGGAAGACCGCGACCGCATTCTCGGCGCGCTCGACCTCGCGGAGCGCACGGTCGAGGAGATCATGCTGCACCGCTCGGGCATCGAGAGCATCGACGCCGAGGCCGAGCCGCGGGCGATCCTGCAGCAATGCCTCGACAGCAACCACACCCGCCTGCCGGTCTACCGCGGCGAGCCCGAGAACATCATCGGCATGGTCCACGCCAAGGACCTGCTGCGCGCCATGTACGAGACCATGGCCAAGGCCGGCGAGCGCGGCTTTGCGGCGCTGGACGACTTCCGCATCACCGAGGTGATGATGAAGCCCTACTTCGTGCCCGACACCACCACGCTCGCCGACCAAATGCGCAACTTCCTGCGTCGCCGGACCCACTTCGCGCTGGTGGTGGACGAATACGGCTCGCTCGAGGGGCTGATCACGCTGGAGGACATCCTCGAGGAGATCGTTGGCGAGATCGCCGACGAGCACGATCCCGACGCCGAGCATCAGGTCAGCGCGGGCGAGGATGGCTGGTACTGGCTCGACGGTGCGATGACCATCCGCGATCTCAACCGCGCCGCCGACTGGTCGCTGCCCGACGACGAAGCCAACACCATCGCGGGTCTCGTTATTCACGAGGCGCAGATGATCCCGACCGTCGGCCAGAGGTTCAGTTTCCACGGCTTCCGCTTCGAGGTCATGGAACGCGAGAACAACCGCATCACTCGGCTGCGGGTGCGGCCCGTGGAAGCTCTGCCGGAGTAATCGCGGAGTCGGCGGCGGGATCGACCGGCAGCTCGGCCTCGAGCACGTAGCCACCCGGCTCCCGCCGCTCGACCACGGTGCCGCCGACCTGGCTCACCGCCGCTTCGAGAAGCCGCGCGCCAAGCGCCGAAGAGGCCAGCGCGTCGAGCGTCGAACCCGGCTCCGGCCCGCTGCCGTTGTCGCGGCAGGTGAACTGAATGCGATTCACCCCGGTCTCGCGCAGCTCGAAGCGGATCACCGGCTTCGGATCACCCTCGTGGAACGCGTATTTCATCGCGTTCGCAGCAAACTCGTTGGCCACGACACCGATCGATGCGGCCACGCGGGACTCCACCTCGATGCGCGGCACATCGACCTCGAAGTCGACCTCGGCGGGGGCGTGACGCTGCAGCAGCGTCGCGACACGCGACAGATAGGTGTCGAGCCGCACGAAATGCATCTTCGACGTCAGGTTCAGCTCGGCATGCAGCTGCGAGACCGAATCCACCCGCCGCGCGATCGCATCCAGCGCGTCGCGGGTTTCGGCTTCGTTCGAACGAGCGCGGTAGAGGCGGATCGTCGAGGCGACGGTCTGCAGCGAGTTCTTCACCCGGTGGTCGATCTCCTCGCGCAGCACCTCCTTGTTGTGCAGCGCGCGCTGCAGGTCGAGCTGGCGCATCACCTGCCCCGCCATGACCTTGAGCAGCTTGCGCTGCTGCACGGTCAGCTTGCGCGGCTTTTCGTCGAGCACGCAGAGCGTGCCGATGCAATGGCCGCTGCGGGTGATCAGCGGCGCCCCCGCGTAGAAGCGCATCTTGGAGATCGTTCCGCAACACAGCGGATTGTCGGCGCTGCGCAGGTCGAGCATCGTGTCCTCGATCTCGAGGATGTCTTCCGACAGGATCGCATGGGCACAGATCGACTGCTCCAGCGGGGTTTGTCCCGGCTCCATGCCGAAGCGCGCCTTGAACCATTGCCGCTGCTCGTCGACCAGGCTGATCAGCGCGACCGGCACTTCGAGCAGCGAGGCCAGCAGTTCCACCACCTCGTCAAAGGCGGGATCGGGTGCGCTGTCGAGCACCCCGAAGCTCCGCAGCTCGGCAAGCCGTTCGAGTTCATCATCCGTTTTCCGCGCCAGAACCATCTTCTGAAACTGTCCCTTCAACAGGTCCCGCACCGCGCGAGCCGCGATGAGTGCAGGCATTCAATCTGGACATAGCAACATGGGCGGCTCCGCCAAGAGCGAAAGCGCGCCCAAGACAGGCGCCCCGGCGACAAGCCGCTTTTGAGGTCGAGTTTACACATTTTTTGCGAATTTGGTGCATTTGCTTTGCACGCAGGTCGTCCGGTCCCGCGACTATTCACGACAGCTCCGTCCGGCTCAGGCGGTAGCGGGCGGCTGTCCGAGAGCCTCGGACGCGCCCGCCACGACCAACCTGAATTCGGGGCCCCGAATTGACCGCCCGAGAAAGACCGCCCGAGAATGACCGCTCAGAATTGATCGCCCAGAATTTCCCTCGGGGTTTCGGGCTTTGCTGTATAAGGAGTCCCATGGGAGGAATTGCAGTCTTGATTCCCGCCGCCGGTGCAAGCAGCCGGATGCGCGGAGCCGACAAGCTCTTGATGCAGGTCGGCGGCCGGGCGCTTTTGCGCCGTCAGGCCGAGGAAGCGCTGCGCGCGGCCAACCACGTGACGGTCACACTGCCCGATCACGACCATCCGCGCGTCGCCGCACTGGCCGGCCTGCCGGTACAACTCGTCGCCGTCCCGGACGCTTCGCTGGGCATGTCCGCCTCGCTGCGCCGGGGCGTCGCGCTGCTGCCGCGCGACACGGACGCGATGGTGGTGCTGCCCGCCGATATGCCGGAGCTGACCGCCGAGGATATCGCACTGCTCGTACAGGGCTTTCGCGCCATGCCGCAGCCCACGCTTCAGCAAGGATGCGCGGAGGACGGCACACCGGGCCACCCGGTGCTGTTCCCGGCCGACTGTTTCTCGGCGATCCAGATGCTGGGAGGCGACGAGGGCGCACGCAGCGTGCTGGCCGCCAACCGCAACCGGCTGCGCAGGGTGATCCTGCCGGGCCGCCGCGCGCTGACCGACCTCGACACGCCCGAAGCCTGGCGCGACTGGGAACGGAACCAGGCGGCGCTCGATCCCTGCTGAGCGCCAGCCACGCCCCCCGGGTGGAAGCGTCCGGGTCTGCATCGCAGAAGGCTTGGAGGGTTTCAGCCTCTTCCGTTCCGGCCTTGAGTTGCCCGGGTCCTCTGGCATTTGTGTCCCCGGTGTCATCGCGTGTCCGTCGGTATCCGAATCCGGCAACGCCCGGATATTCGCACAGACAGGTCAAAGGCGCGCGGACCGGCAGCCTTACGACTGCAGCGCGGCTATTGCTGGCCCTCGCTTTGGCCCACCAGGACGCCACAATACCCGCACCCCATGACCCCAAAACAAAGAACCCCGGAACGCCGTGCGTCCCGGGGCCCTTCTGCGTCGCACCACCGCCCCACCGACGGTCCCGCGACGCGCTGCATTCTATGCCGAAGGCCGGCTCAGCCGACCAGCAGCTGCGCCTCGTGGCGCTTCAGCGAGCGGCGGGCCGCGCCGTAGGCCTGCAGGCCCTCGGCGTGTTCCAGCTCGGGGAAGAGCGCGAAGATCTCGTCGCGCTGCGCGTCGCCGATGCCCTTGAGCGTGTAATCACCGGGCTGGAAGCTTTCGGTCCAGGCGCCGTTCGAGAGCACCACCTCGTGCTGGTCGAACATGAAGTGGATGTAGGCCACGCCCATGGTCTCCACCTCGTCCACGCCCTCGAGCCCGGTCAGGTGCTTGGCCGCGGCGAGCACCTCGCGCTCTTCGAAGTAGAGCGCGGTGCGGTCGTTTGCGACCAGCACGCGGTGGTTCGGCGAGACCAGCAGGTCATGCTCGGGGTGGTTCTTGCCGAGCGCGCCCTTCTGGATCAGCACCGGTCGCAGGTGCGGCTGACGGGCCAGTTCGAAGCCGGTGAGCTCCTTGCGGCCGACCCAGCGGATTTCCTGGATGCCGTTGTCGCGGGTGATCACCCGGTCGCCAACCTTCAGGTCCTCAACAAGGCGCTCGCCCTGCGGCGTGGCGATCAGCGTACCGGGGGTGAAGCAGGGCATGACCTCGACCGTGACGTAGGCCGTGTCAGTGCCGCCGTTGCCGTCGTCGATGGTGTAGCTGAAGGAGTCGAAGCCCTCGAAGCCCTCTTCGGCGGTATAGGAGACCGTGCCGTCCTCGTTCAGCGTGGCGGTGCCGTTGGTCGGGTCGCCGATGCCGGTGATGGTCAGCGCGTCGCCATCGGCGTCGCTGTCGTTGACCGTCGGGTCGAAGGTCGCCGTCGAGGTGCCGGTGGTGTTATAGAGATCGTTCACCGCGTCCGGCGGGGTGTTCTCGCCGCCGGTCGGGTCGGTCGGGATGCCGGTGTTCACCGTGACGGTGCCGGTGTCGGTGCCGCCGTTGCCGTCGTCGATGGTGTAGGTGAAGCTGTCTTCGCCCGTGTGCCCCTCGTTCGGCGTATAGGTCACGGTGCCGTCGGCGTTCAGCGTCACGGTGCCGTTGGCAGGCTCGCCGACACCGGTGATGGTCAGCGTGTCGCCGTCGACATCCGTGTCATTGTCCATCGGCGCCAGGGTGACCGGCGTGCCGCTGCCGGTGGTGACGTAATCGTCGACCGCTTCGGGATCGTCGTTCACCGGGTAGACGGTGACCGCGACATGACCGGTGGCCGAGTTGCCGGCCGGATCCTCTACCGTGTAAGTGATCTCGGCATCGCCATTGTAGTCGGCGGCCGGGGTGAAGGTCAGCGTGCCGTCTTCGTTGATCGCCACGGTGCCGATGCTGTCGCCGCCGGTGACGGTGGCGGTGGTGACGGTGAGCGCATCGCCATCGGGATCGCTGTCGTTGGCCAGCACGTCAATGGTGACGGCCACGTCCTCGTCGGTCTCGGCGGCGTCATCCTCGGCCACGGGGCCGCTGTCATCGACGTCGCAGGTCGAGAAGCTCATGTCCGAGATCAGCACACCCTGGGTCGAGTCGCCGCCGTTCTCGTAGATCACCTCGATGCGCGAGACCGGGCCAGCGATCGACACGAGCACAGTGCCGTTCTCTTCGGCAAAGCTGGTGACTTCCTCGCCGGTGGCGGTGCCGTCGCTGGTGCTGGTGCTGCCGAGCGAGGTCAGCGTCACCTCGACAGGATTGCCCTCGGCGTCATAGGCGAGGATGGTGACATTGTCCTGGAAGCTGGTGCCGCCTGCCGTGCTGGTGCTGTCACCGCTCAGGTCGCCGAGGTCGGAGCCCGCGCCACCGTCCACGTCATTGAGGACGAACGACAGGTTCTGAACGTTGTCGGTGTAGAGCTCGTTCGAGGAACTGAAGTCGAAGACCGTGGTCGAGGTGGAGGACAGCGTGCCGCCGTCACCGCCCTCGCCAAAGAGCTTCAGGTGCGAGTTCGGATCGACCGAGGAGCCCTCGGGGACGTAGCCGTCGTAGTTCACGGTGAAGGCTTCCGCACCGGCGTCCTGCGACGTGAAGGAGATGCCGACATTGACGCCGCCAGTATCTACGGTCGTCCCCGTGCCGCCAGAGGCGGTATCCCCCAGCGTGGTCCCGAACGCACCGAGCGACGCCCAATTCAGAAACAAGTCAGCCATCGTTACACCCTTCAACACCAGATCGGGACGCGCCCGCGCCGCACCTGCGGCCTGCGACGGCTTTGCGCCGCCTTGCCCGGTCTCCGTCCTTCCGCGTTTTCGTGACGGTGGACCGGTCCGCGTGGCAGCGGGCAAAAGCGGTCCTGCTGGTGCCGGGCACATCTGCCCGACGCCATCGGTCACATCCTCGCGGATGACTTGAGATCGGCGGCCGCCCCCCGGCCTGTCCTTCGTCGCCCCCCAGTCGGGCTTAACGAAGTACTTAGAACTCGGCGGGCCGTTAACAAAGTCAAAAGTGGCGATCAGGTGGCAAAAGATGACGAAAGCAGGGCCGCAAGGCGGCACGCAAGCGTGAAATGAACGTCAATGTGGCGTAATTTTGTTTCCAAATCGCTTCAAATGACGTTCAGCACAATCGTCGATTTTCTCGATTTCCATGCGAACGCCGGCCGGGACGCCGCGGAACTCGTTGCCAGTTCGGAAACAGCCGCGTGATGGGCGTCGGCACCTCGGAGTTGCCCCATGCGTGCCCGATTTCAGGAACATCTGTCTCGTAGAGGGAACCAATTCAGACCGTCGTGCGGGATTGATAAGCACCGCAGCGCCAGAGGGCAGACACCCTCCGAATCAAACAACGGAATATGGCATCAATTCGATATGATCCGCGCGTGTCGAGGACCCCGCGCGCACCACGCCATACCAGCGCCCCATTGTCACCGGCGCCCGCCCCCCCAAAAAAACGCAAGACGTCCCCGGCCGCAGGCCGGGGACGTCTCGTGGTCTCTATGCGGTGGCCTCGCGGCCGGTCCGCCGGTAGAGAGGCTCAGAGCATCTCGATCTGGTAGCTCTCGATCACGGTGTTGGCGAGCAGCTTCTCGCACATCTCCTTGACCGTCTCCTCACCGGTGCCCTCGGCCAGTTCGAGGTCGATCACCTTGCCCTGACGCACGGCGCCCACGCCTTCGAAGCCGAGCCCGCCAAGCGCATGGCGCACGGCCTCGCCCTGCGGGTCGAGCACGCCCTCTTTCAGCATCACATGCACACGTGCCTTCATGGCCATCTCTCCGTTCATCGCAGAGGGGCGCTGCCCCTCATCTTTCCCAAACCAGGTAGATCGTAGCGCCGCCCGCGGCGCCACGCTTTCAATTGATCAGCTTCGGCTTCGCCACGTGGGTCGCCTGCTTCGGCATCACGCCCAGACGGCGCGCCACCTCGGTGTAGGCGTCGGTCAGCGAGCCGAGATCGCGGCGGAACACGTCCTTGTCGAGCTTCTGGCCGGTCTCGATGTCCCAAAGGCGCATCGAGTCGGGCGAAATCTCGTCGGCGACGATCAGGCGCTGGAAATCACCGTCATAGACGCGGCCGATCTCGATCTTGAAGTCGACGAGACGGATGCCGACGCCGTACATCAGGCCCGACAGGTAGTCGTTGACGCGCAGCGACAGGCTCAGGATGTCATCCATGTCCTGCTGCCCGGCCCAGCCGAAGGCGGCGATATGCTCTTCGGTGACCAGCGGGTCGCCCAGCTTGTCGTCCTTGTAGCAATACTCGACGATCGGGCGCGGCAGTGCGGTGCCCTCCTCGAGGCCGAGGCGTTTTGCCAGCGAGCCGGCGGCGTAATTGCGCACGATCACTTCCAGCGGGATGATCTCGCAGGCGCGGACCAGCTGCTCGCGCATGTTCAGCCGCTTCAGGAAGTGCGTGGGAACGCCGATGTTGTTGAGGCCGGTCATGAAGAACTCGGACAGGCGGTTGTTCAGCACGCCCTTGCCCTCGATCACGTCCTTCTTCTGCGCGTTGAAGGCGGTGGCATCGTCCTTGAAGTACTGGACGATGGTGCCCGGTTCGGGGCCTTCGTACAGAATCTTTGCCTTGCCTTCGTAGATCTTCTTGCGCCGTGCCATGGGAATCCTTTCGCCCGGGGCCGCGTATCGGCCGCTGCGTCTCGTTCGCCCTCATAAATCAAGGCTGCCCTTGCCGCAAGCGGCCTGCTTTCACTTGAGCCAGCGCAAAGTGCGTTACAAACTGATCGCATTATACTTGGGCCATCTATTGGAGGGGTACCCGATGACCACTTTCGACGACCGCGAACAGGCCTTTGAAAACAAGTTCGCCCATGATGCCAACCTGAACTTCCAAGCCGAGGTGCGTTGCAACAAGAAACTGGGCCTCTGGGCCGCGTCGCTGCTGGGCAAGAGCCCCGAGGAGGCTGCGGCTTACGCGGAGCAGATCATCAAGGCCGACCTCGACGAGGCCAGCCATGACGACATCATCGCCAGCATCGCCGCCGACCTCGGCGAAAAGGCCAGCGTCGAAATGGTCACCGCCAAGCGCGCCGAGCTTCTGATGGAGGCCCGCAAGGAAGTGCTCGAGGAGAGCTGAGCCTGACAACCGGCCCGCGCGCCGCCGTGGCGGCGCGCTTAGCCCATGCTCATCGCGCGATGACGATGTCCGCGCGCAGCCCGCCGAGCGTATCGCTCGCGCCGAGCCGCAGCACCCCGCCATGGGCCCGCGCGACATCGGCGGCGATCGCCAGACCCAGCCCGACGCCGGTGCCCCGGTCCTGGTTGCGCGCCGGATCAAGCCGGGCAAAGGGCTTCAGCGCCTCCTCGCGCCGCTCCGGCGGAATCCCCGGCCCGTCATCTTCGACCCGCAGACGCAGGGATTTCTCGGTCAGCGTCACCGAGACCTCGCAGTGCGTGCCGTAGCGCACGGCGTTGCCCACCAGATTCTCGAGCGCCCGGCGCAGAGCCACGGGGCGCACGCTGACCTCGCCATTACCCTCGACCGTGCCCAACGTAACCGCTTTGCCGCCACGCTGCGCGTCGGCCACCACCGAGGCAGCCAGCGCCACCGGGTCGACCGGTTCTGCCACCCCGTCCTGCGAATTGCCGCGGGCAAAATCGAGAAAGGCGTCGATCAGCCGCTGCATGTCGTCGACGTCACGCTCCAGCGGCTCCCGATCCTCGTCGTCGAGCATCGACAGGCCGAGCCGCAGCCGGGTGATCGGCGTCCGCAGGTCGTGACTGACCCCCGACAGCATCATCGTGCGCTGTTCGATCTGCCGCTCGATGCGGCTGCGCATGTCGAGGAAGGCATTGCCCGCTGCCCGCACCTCGACCGCACCGCCCGGCTGGTAGGGCACGTGGCGTCCACGACCAAAGGCCTCGGCCGCCTCGGCCAGCCGGGTGATCGGACGCAGCTGGTTGCGCAGGTAGAAGAAGGCGATCACCGTCATCAGGATGCCGAAGAACATCATGTTCACCAAGAGCTGGTGCGGATTCGACGCCGAGGCGCGCTGGCGCGAGAACTCGATCTTGTAGAGCGTGCCGCGCGCGCCGCGCAGGTAGAGCGCGACCAGATTGTCATCGGGCAGCATCACGCGCTGCACCCCGGGCACGAAATCCGTGAGCGTCTCCGCCACCACGAGCCCCGAGAAGTCATACCAGCGCCGCTGGCTCGCCTCGGGCAGCGCCGACTCGGCGACCTGCCGCATCCGCAGACCGAGCGGCGCCGCCGCCGCGGGCGTGTGCAACGCGTATCTGATATCCCGTGCCACCCCGCGGGACATCTGCTGCGAGACGCCTTCGAAATGCCGCTGCACGAAGACCACCGAGACCACCAGCTGTATGGTGAAGACCGGCAGGATCAGGATCAGCGCCGCGCGCGCGTAGATGCCGCGGGGCATGTATTGTTTGAGCCACTGGAAGAACATGCGCTAACCCTAGCCTTGGCGCCCCGGCGCCACCATCCGCAAACGAGACCCAAGATGATCGATCCCCAGCCCGACTTCCAGCCCGTGCAGGGCCATGCCGAGCAGCTCGCCCCCGGGCTGCGCCGCATCCTGGCACCGAATCCCTCGCCGATGACCTTTCGCGGCACCAATACCTACGTTCTGGGACACCGCGCGCTCGCGGTGATCGACCCCGGCCCGCTCTCCGACACCCATCTCGCCGCGATCCTCTCGGCGGTCGGCCCGCAGCAGAGCATCAGCCATATCCTGGTGACCCACGCGCACCTCGATCACTCCCCCCTCGCCCGGCCGCTCTCCGAGGCCACCGGCGCGCCGGTGCTCGCTTTCGGAGATGCGCGGGCCGGGCGCAGCGCCCTGATGCGCCAGCTGGCCGAAACCGGGCTGGCCGGTGGCGGCGAGGGTGTCGACGCGGGATTCGTCCCGGATGAAACCCTGGCCGACGGCGCACTGATCGAGGGCGACGGCTGGCGCCTCGAAGCACTTCATACCCCCGGTCATTTCGGCAATCACCTGAGTTTCGCCTGGGGCGACGTGCTGTTCTCCGGCGATCTGGTGATGGGCTGGGCCAGTTCTCTGGTCTCTCCGCCCGACGGCGACCTCGGCGCCTTCATGCAGTCGCTCGAGCGTCTGCGCTGCCGCCGCTGGAGCCGCATGCACCCCGGGCACGGCGCCCCCGTCACCGACACCGCGGCGCGCCTTGACGCGCTCCTCGCCCATCGACGCGCGCGCGAGGCCTCGATCCTCGAGGCGCTCGCCAAGGCGCCCGCGGACGCCGCAACCCTTGCTGCGGCCATCTACAAGGACACAGACCCTGTCCTCCTGCCCGCCGCAGTCCGAAACGTGCTGGCGCATCTGATCGACCTGACCCAGCGTAATGCCGTGATTTCGCTAGGTCATCTTGAAAAAGATGCAGTATTTTCAATGGCATGAAAGAAAAAACGGCTTCCGGCGAAAAAACTGCAAAAAGCCTCTGGACGCCCGGAGTCGCCATTGCTAAATACCCCCCACGTTCCGGCGTAGCTCAGCGGTAGAGCAGTTGACTGTTAATCAATTGGTCGTAGGTTCGATCCCTACCGCCGGAGCCAACTTCCCTAAATAAATACGGGAAGTTGGCAGAGGCCAGAGTAAACTGGCCGACGTGACCCCCAAGCCCTAGGCAACCTTTAGGCAACCCCCTCGGGGCGCGGTTTCCGCGATTCTTGCCGATGGTCGCGACCTCCCGCCCTCCCTGCCTGAACGGGCAGAAACTTGTGTTGCCTGCGAGCCTCCTCGGCCCGCAAGTTGCCCTCGCCGTCTGTCGCAGCGGGCGCGTTTCGGGGAAGCTCTCGCCGATACTTGGCGCGGGGGTAATCATGCCGTTGTTGCAGAAATCGGGCAAGGGATTCACTACATGAATCCAAAATGATAGCTGTTAAGCATGAGCAGTTGGGCCCCTACGAAGTATAAGACCACGAACTGGTCGGCTTACAATGAAGCGCTACGGCAACGCGGATCGCTGACGATCTGGTTTGATCCTGACATGGAATGGACCCCTCCGCCGACCGGGAGACGCGGTCGCCAACAGAGCTTCAGCGATGCCACGATCCAGACTTGCCTGACGATGAAGGTGCTCTTTGGCATGCCGCTGCGGCAGACGACCGGCTTCGTGCAGAGCCTGCTGCGGCTGGTCGCGCTGGACTGGAATGTTTCAGACTTCAGCACGCTCTGTCGCCGCCAAAGAGCGCTGAACGTGAGTATCCCCTACCGCGGTGGTGCGGGTCCGCTGAACCTGCTGATCGACAGTACAGGCATCAAGGCCGAAGGCGAGTGGAACGCCCGCAAGCACGGGGGCCCAAAGCGCCGCATCTGGCGCAAGATACACCTCGGCATCGACGAGGAAACGCTGGAGGCTCGGGCCGTCGAGGTCACGGGAAGCAATGTAGGCGATGCGCCCGTCTTGCCTGACTTGCTCGACCAGATCCCGTCTGACGAAGAGATCGGTTCCGTGACGGCAGATGGCGCATACGATACCCGCAAGTGCCACGAGGCAATCGCTGCCCGTTGTGCCGCTGCGATCATCCCGCCCCGCAAGAACGCCAAGCCGTGGAAACCGACGAGAGCCCCGGAGCCATCGCCCGCAATGAGGCTCTGCGCGCTTCCAAATATTTGGGTCGCGCCATCTGGCGACGATGGTCTGGCTACCACCGCCGGAGCCGGGTCGAGAGCAAGATGAACTGCATCAAGCTGCTCGGCCAATCCCTCATGGCCCGAGACTTCGACCGCCAGGTCGCCGAGTTGCAGGTTCGTATCGCCGTACTGAACGGCTACACAGCGCTCCGCATACCCGTCACGGAAGCTGTGGGATAGGTCCGTCCGGGGAAAGGGGAACCTCGGTGTTCAGACGATTTGTGCAACAGAGCCGACTGGCGTAGTAGCGCGGCTCATCCTTAACTACGGCTGTCCAAACTTGGTCGTGTATCGACCCAGTGAAAACCTGCTCATGCTAAAAGGGAGAACGTAGCAATGAGTATGACGATGGACGACAGCATCAAGCGTTGGACAGCGAAGCGGACGACGGCTCTGGTGATCGGCGCCTCCGTTGTGATGCTTTGGAGGACGCCCGCGACGCTTTGGGGGTGACGGCGGAGCGATGGTGGCGTCCGGGCTTGCCTGCCTTCGGCGCAAGCCAGTCCATGTCGCGGTCAAGCCAGACGAGCAGCGATCCGCGCCGCTTCAGCGCGTCGTTATAGGATTTCCAGTTGGTCGTACGGCATCGGGCAGGTTCTGGATTGCTCATGGCTTTGTTGCGCAAAGAGGGTGAAGCCCGGACCTCCCCTTTCCCCAGACACACTTACCCCATGGGCTCGGTGACAGGTATGCCGAGCGCGGTGTAGCCGTTCAGGACGGCAGCGCGGATCTGGAGTTCGGCGACCTGGCGTTCGAAGTCACGTGCCATGAGGCTCTGCCCCAGTAACTTCACGCAATGCATCTTCGTCTCGGCGCGGCTACGGCGGTGGTATCCGCTCCACTTTCTCCAGATTGCACGGCCGAGGTATTTCGATGCGCGCAGTGCCTCGTTCCGGGCGATGGCGCCTGCAGTCGAAGGCTTCCACGGTTTCGCGTTCCTGCGTGGCGGTATGACTGCATAGGCGCCCCGGTCGGCGACAGCGTCGTGGCACTTGCGTGTGTCGTAGGCACCATCCGCGGTGACAGAGCCGAGTTCCACCTCGGCGGGGATCTGATCAAGCAGCTCGGGCAGCATCGGCGCGTCACCAACGTTGCTGCCGGTGATCTCGATAGCTCTGATCTCCAGCGTCTGTTCGTCGACGCCGATGTGGATCTTGCGCCATAGACGGCGTTTCGCGCCACCATGCTTGCGCGCGTGCCACTCGCCTTCGCCTTCCGCCTTGATGCCTGTGCTGTCGATCAGCAGGTTCAGCGACCCGTGCGAGCCTCTGTAGGGGATGGACACGGACAGGGTTTTCTGGCGCCGGCTCAAGGTGCTGAAGTCCGGCACCGTCCAGTGGAGGCCGACCAGGCGGAGCAGACTCTCCACGAACCCGGTCGTCTGCCTGAGGGCCATGCCGAAGAGCACCTTCATCGTCAGGCACGTCTGGATCGCGGCATCGCTATACCGCGGCTGCCTACCTCGCCTGCCGGTTGGCGGCGGCACCCACACCATGTCCGGATCGAACCAGATCGTCAGGGAGCCGCGCTGCTTCAGCGCTTCGTTGTAGGTCGGCCAGTTCTTAGTCTTGTAGCCCGGCGGGATGGGTCTGCTCATGCAAGCCAGATACCACGCTGGATTCGCGAGATGAATCCCCTTCAGCCTTTGCGCAACAAAGCCCCCCACGGGATGAACCAAGACCGTTCACAACAAAACCCGTCCTTCGCCGAAACTTCCGAGGAGTCCCTCAAACCCGATCGACGAGTTTCAACATTTCAGGACTTACCGCATGAGCATTCGACCGGCTCACCTTGCGTGCCTCATGTGAAAACAGGTTTGAACCGATTGTTTCCTTTTGGCAGCGGCCCCAATTCAGTAACCGGATGGGAATGCTACAGGATGACAAAACGCGCTGACAGGACATGGTGAGCGTCGAATGCCCGAGCAGTCTCCCTGCCAGTCCCTGCGCTTTGTCTGCGAAACCTGTTGTGCTTCACAAACTACGCAGGACATCTCCACATCGCAACCGGTTCATGACATGTCAGCGCTCGGCATTCCTCGCGGGACAAAGGGCGGATTGCGGGCTTTCGCTGCAGGTGCGTCCTGGTCCCGCCAAGTCAATGAAAAGCTGACATCCACCCTACTCTGGCAGAGGATCGTCTGCTGCACCGCCGCAAGCCCGCTTCGAGCCCTTAGCGGAAGCGACAATTGCTCGCTGCATTCCCACGCAGGGGAACGGTCGCCGCGATGAACCAGCCCCGACGACGCGCGTCGGGGCCAAGTGGCTCATTCCGCAGGGGCGACCGATACGGCGGGCGCCTTGCGCTTCCGGAAGAGGCGCATGACCACGGTGAAGAACACCGGGACGAAGATCACCCCCAGCACCGTCGCCGACAGCATCCCGCCCACCACGTTGATGCCGATGGCATTCTGACTGGCGGCGCTGGCCCCCTTGGCGATCGCCATCGGCACCACCCCCATGGTGAAGGCCAGTGACGTCATCAGGATCGGGCGGAACCGCAGGCGGCAGGCCGTGATCGTCGCCTCGTTGAGGCTCATTCCGTCGCTCATCAGGTCCTTCGCCACCTCGACGATCAGGATCGCGTTCTTGGCCGAGAGGCCCACGATGGTGATCACCCCGACAAGGAAGAAGACGTCGTTCGCCAGTCCCGTCAGGGTCACCGCTGCGACCGAGCCGATGACGCCCATCGGCACGATCAGCATCACCGACAGCGGGATCGACCAACTGCCGTAGAGCCCGGCAAGACAGAGGAAGACGCAGAGGATGGCCAGCCCCACGAGGAGCGGTGCGAGCGAACCCGACTTGATCTCCTGCAGAGATTGCCCGGTCCATTCGTAGGTGAAGCCGCGCGGCAGCGCATCGGCGAGGCGTTCCATCTCGGCGATCGCGTCCCCGGAGGAGTATCCGGGCGCGGCAACGCCCGAGATCCGCATCGACGGATAGCCGTTGTAGCCGACCAGCTGCGTCGGGCCCATCGTCCATTCCGCCGAGGCGAAGGAGGACAGCGGCACCATGCCACCAAGGCTGTTGCGGACGTTCAGCTTCAGCACCTCCTCGACCGTCATGCGGGAGCGTTGGTCGGCCTGCACGATGACCTGCTGCATGCGCCCCATGTTCGGGAAGTCGTTGACATAGGCCGAGCCGAGCGCTGCCGAGATCGTGGTGTTCACATCCTCGAAGCTGACCCCGAAGGCATTGGCCTTCTCGCGGTCGACATCGAGGCGCAGCTGCGGTGCGGGCGGCAGGCCCTCGGGATAGGCCATGGCGATCACCGGGCTGGCGGCGGCGCCCGCCAGGAGTTGGCCCGCCGCCTCGCGCAGGACGGCATCTCCGCGGTTGGCGCGGTCCTGCAGGCGGAAGGAGAAGCCCGCCGAATTGCCCAAGCCCAGGATCGGCGGCGGCGACAGGGCAAAGGCACTGGCGTCGCGGATCTGCGCAAGCCCGCCGTTCATTCGCCCCACGATGGCATCGGCGCTGTCCTCCGGCCCGCGCTCGGACCAGTCCTTGAGGGTGATGAAGGCGACGGCGGCATTGGCGCCCTGGCCCGAGAAGGAATAGCCCTGCACCACGATCGTGCTGTCCACTGCGTCCTCGGCAGCGGTCAGGGCTTCGACCTGTGCGGCCGAGGCGCGCAGACGGTTCGAGGTCGCATTGGCCGGCCCCTGGATGTTGGTGAAGAGGAAGCCCTGATCCTCCTGCGGCAGGAAACTGGTCGGGATCTTGGTGTAGGACCATCCCAGCCCCGCGACGAGCACCGCGTAGAGCACCATCATCGCGCCCGCGCGGCGGGTAAGGCCCCCCACCATCCGCCCGTAGCGGTTCGACGTGCGCGTGAAGGCGCGGTTGAACCAGCCGAAGAAGCCGCGCTTCTCGTGGTGATGCCCGGCCGGGACCGACTTCAGCAGAGTGGCGCAGAGCGCCGGCGTCAGCGACAGCGCGAGGAAGGCGGAAAAGGCGATCGACACGACCATGGTGACCGAGAACTGGCGGTAGATCACCCCCATCGAGCCGGGGAAGAAGGCCAGCGGCACGAAGACCGCCATCAGCGCCAGCGTGATGCCGATGATGGCGCCGGAGATCTGCTTCATCGCCTTCTTCGAGGCCTCCGGCGCGGACAGCCCCTCTTCGGACATGATGCGCTCGACGTTCTCGACGACCACGATGGCGTCGTCGACGAGGATGCCGATGGCCAGCACCATGGCGAACATGGTCAGCACGTTGACCGAGAAGCCCGTCGCCAGCATCACCGCCAGCGTGCCCGCCAGCGCGATCGGCACCACGATGGTCGGGATCAGAGTCACCCGCAGGTTCTGCAGGAACAACAGCATCACGAGGAAGACCAGAACCACCGCCTCGATCAGCGTGTGGACGACCTTCTCGATGGAGGCCTCGACGAAGGGGGTGGTGTCATAGGGGATCGCGTAACCGACGCCTTCCGGGAAGAGCGGCTTCAGGCCCTCCATCGCGGCGCGCACGCCTTCGGCCGTGGCCAGCGCATTGCCGGTGGAGGACAGCTGGATGCCGACCGCGGCGGTCGGATTGCCGTTCAGGAAGGTGCTCAGCGCATAGCTCTGCGCGTCGATCTCGACCCGCGCCACGTCGGAAAGCCGGACCAGCGCCCCATCCTGCTGCGCCCGCAGCACGATGTTGCCGAAGGCCTCGGGCGTGGTCAGCTGGCCGGTCACCAGCAGCGAGGCCTGCACCTGCTGGCCCGCGGGGTTGGGGTCGGCCCCGACCGAGCCCGCGGCCACCTGCGCGTTCTGCGCCGTGATGGCGGCGGTGATATCGGTCATGGTCAGGTTCAGCCCGACCAGCTTGTCGGGATCGACCCAGATGCGCAGCGCGCGCTCGGAGGCAAAGAGCGTCGTGCTGCCGACACCTTCCACCCGGCGCAGGTCGTTCAGCACGTTGCGCGACATGAAGTCGCCAAGCGCCACGGCATCCATCCCGGCCTTCTCGTCGGCGGTCAGGGCGACCATCATCAGAAAGGAGGTCGCGGCCTCGTCCACCAGGATGCCCTGTTGCCGGACCTGCGCGGGCAGGCGCGTCTCGACCCGCTTGATGCGGTTCTGGATGTCGACCACCGCCTGCGACACCTCGGTGCCGGACTCAAAGACGGCGTTGATGGTGACGCTGCCGGTCGCCTCGGAGGTGGACTCGTAATACATCAGCCCGGCGATGCCGTTGAGCTCTTGCTCGATGGGCTGGGTCACTTGTCCGTAGAGGTCCTCGGGGGCCGCGCCGGGGAAGGTGGTGGTGATGGTCACCTGCGGCGGGGCGACGTTGGGATATTGCGATACCGGCAGGTTCGGCAGGGCCAGCAGCCCCGCCAGCAGGATGAAGATCGCGATGACCCAGGCCAGGACCGGATTGTCGATGAAGTAGCGTGCCATGATCAGCCCCGCGCCCCGGAAGCGGCCGCCGTGGGATCACTCCATGGGACGGGCGCCACGGGCGCACCCGGCGCCACCTTCTGCAGGCCGTCCACGATGACCGTCTCGCCGGGCGCAAGGCCGCTGTCGATCACCAGCCGGTTGCCCTCGGGGCGATCGATCTTGACCTTGCGCTGCTCGGCCTTCTGCGCGCCGTCGACGACCCAGACCAGCGCCGCGCCCGCCGCGTCACGGGTCACGGCCTGAGAGGGCACCGCGACAGCATCCCCGTCCAGTGCCATGTCGACGGCCACGCGGACGAACATGCCGGGCAGCAGCACGCCATCCGGGTTGGGGAACTCGGCACGAAGCGTCACCTGCCCGGAGGTCTCTTCGACCGAGGCCTCGGAGAAGAGCAGCTGACCCGCGGTGGCGTATTCCGTGCCGTCGTCGAGGAACAGCCGCACGCGGGCCACGCCGGGCGCCATCTGGCTGAGGGTTCCATCCGCCATGGCGCGGCGCAGGCGCATCAGTTCCGACACCGGCTGGACGATGTCGGCATAGACCGGATCGAGCGACTGAACGGTCGTCAGCACCTCGGTCCCGCTGGCCTGCACCAGAGCGCCCTCGGTCACGAAGGCGCGCCCGATCACGCCGGAAATCGGCGCGGTGACACGGGTGTAGCTCAGGTCCAGCTCGGCCGCGTGCAGCTCGGAGCGCGCCACGGCAAGCTCGGCTTCCGCGGTCAGCTGCGCCGCGCGCGCGCTGTCGAGTTGTGCGCGCGAGGTTGCGTTGCTCGCAGCGAGCGTCTCGATCCGGGTCGCCGCATGGCTCGCCTCGTCAAGCGCCGCCTCGGCGCGCGCGACACCGGCCTGCGCCGCCTCAACGGCGATCCGGTAGGGGGCCGGGTCAATGTGGAAGAGCTCGTCGCCCGCCTCGACCCTGCCACCCTGAGTGAAGACCCGGCTCTCCACGATGCCGTCGACCCGCGCCCGGACCTCGGCGATCCGGGTTGCCGCGATGCGCCCCGGCAAGTCGGAGGCGACCGGCAGGTCCTCGGCTTGCAGAGTCACCACCCCCACTTCCGGTGGCGGCGGTGCGGGCTGTGCCGCAGCGGCGCCATTCTCTTCTTCCTTGCAGCCGGAAAGGCCCATGAGCGGCAGCAGAAGGGCCGCGGCGATCGTTGCGCGTTTCATATCTCACCAGATGTTGAAGCTGCCCTGGGCAGGTTCTCGTATTTGGACGCATGTCCAAATTGGACGTGCGTCCATAACTGCGCTAGACCGCGTGATCAAGGGGTGTTTTTGAGGGCGGAGGCCACAGAAGATGAGCTATTTGAACAAGGACGACCGCCGGGCCGCGATCGTGCAGGCCGCGGTCTCCCTGATCACCCGAGAAGGCTTTGAGGCGGCCACCGTGCGGGCCGTCGCGCGAGAGATGGGGGCCTCACCGGGACAGATCCACCATCACTTCTCCTCGGCCGATGCATTGCGGGCCGAAGCCCTCGGGGCGGTCTGGTCGCGGATGTTCGAGGAGCTCCGTGACAGGATGCCCGCCACGTCGACACGGGACAGATGCGCCCTGTTGCTCGGTGCCGAGGGTCACCCCGCGGACGATATCAGCGAGCGGCTCTGGCGCGATGCGCTGGCCGCGTCCCACATGCACAGCCGCGTCCGCGAGGCTCTGGTCGAGTCCCTCAGCGTCTGGCGCGGCATGATGACCGATCAGTTGCGCAACGGCCAACGCGAGGGCGACGTGCCGCGGGAACTCGATATCGAAGACGCCGCGGATCAGTTGCTGGCGATGGCCTTCGGCATGGTCAGCCTGCGCGGCCTCTCGATGCTGGAACGCGACAAGGCGCAGAGGGCTCTTCTGGGCCTCTATGACAGGCTCGTCGGAGCGCCGCGGGAATGAGGCAGCGGGCTAGCGGTGGGCGGCTTACTCGACCCAGGCACCTGTGCCGGATGTCGTATGCCGGGCCATGGACAGAGGCGCGGTTGGGAATGCGTGTACCACTGCCTCGAAGTTGCGTCTTCCGCCCCCAGTCTCGATCATCCCGGTTCCAGCAGCGACAACACGGCTGCATGTCCGCTGCCGCCGCTGGTCAGGGTGGCGCAGGCACCTGCGGCGAAGACAGGAAGGTCCGCTGCGCCGTCGCTTTCGCGTTCCGCGGCGAATGACCGTGTGGAGCCAAAGCTGCCTCCTGGGCAGCCTTGGTACCATGTCTCAGTGCAGCTGCTGCTGCATGATCGAGGACGCGTTGTAGCAGTGGAAAGCCGCGACCTTCCCGTCCTTCATCCTGAAGACATCGCAGCAGGGGACGTCGATGACCTTTCCAGTTGCGGCGAGCGGGCCCGTTGGCGTCATCAGCGTGCCGCGATGCGTACCGCGGATGGCCAGCTCGACGACAACCACATCCCCTGACACATCGATGCTGAAGATCTCCCGGTGGATGTCAGGGAAGGCTTCGGCCATCCCGCTTGCGACGAGCGCGATATCGGAGCCGCGAAACTCGATCTGGCTGGGAATGTCGCGGGCGTAGCCGTCCTGTCCGAAACAGGACACGAAGGTCTCGATGTCGAGGGAGGCCGCCTCGGCCGACGTGTAGAGCTTCTCGATGGTGTTCTTGTGATCCGTCATCTTGGGTGCCTTTCCCGAACAGGGCATGGTGTTTCGCAAATGGCCGTGACCATGGCATCCACGTAGACACGGGGTTACCTGAATGATAGAACCTACCAAAAGGTAAGGGTGAAATCGACATGGATCGAATGGATACGCCCTGCGGTCTGGATGTGGCGCTGGCCGTCATCGGCGGCAAATGGAAGCCGCTGATCCTCTTTCATGTCCAGAGCGGGCCCACCCGCTTCTCCGAAATTCGCCGGCGCGTCGGCGGGATCAGTGAAAAGGTGCTGATCCAGCAGCTGCGCGATCTGGTCGAGATGAAGGTTCTGCTTCGTCGCGACCATCATTGCGTCCCTCCCGTGGTCGACTATGCGTTGACACCCTTCGGCGAGACCCTCGTCAAGGCGCTGGTCCCCCTGTGCGATTGGGGCACGGCGAACCGGGATGTGGTTAGCGCGATCAAAGCGCCGTCGGCCACTGAACGCGGGGGCTAGGGCTGCCTAAGGCCGCTTCGTGTCGACTGCCAACCTTCCTTCACTGCAAATGCGGCACGATGAAGGAATGGCCGGGCGAGATCGCCGCTGTTGCCAGCGCCAGCCAAGTGGTTGCTATTAGAGAGATCATGCGTGTTCCTTTTGGCTGTCTGTGGGCGCTTCGTCCCGGTCGAACATGCCGTAGTCGCGGATGACGCTGGCGATCCGCAATCGGTAGTCATCGAAGACACCGCTGCGTCCTTTCGCCTGCGCGCCTCGATGAGCATTGAGATTGCGCCAACGTGCAATCGCATCTTCATCCTCGAAGAACGACAGAGACAGGATTTTGCGCGGGTCGGTGAGGCTCTGGAACCGCTCGACGGAAATGAAGCCGTCGATCTTATCGAGCATCGGGCGCATCTCGGCAGCGATGTCGAGATAATCATCCTTGCGGCCCTCTGCGGGCTCAACTTCGAAGATCACTGCAATCATGCGCTGTCCCCGTGCGGTGCAGAGGCGAGCTTGAGCCAGGTTCGATCTTCTCGGAGCAGAAACCTCTCCTTCTGGGCGAACTCATAGTTCTCTCGGCCAAGCGGATCGGCGGCGAGGCGCGCGCGATAGGCTTCGTAGTCCGCCAGGCTCGCAACGTTGTAGATGCCGTAGGCAAGCGTCGATGACCCCTCATGCGGGGAATAGTAACCAATCAGATCAGCGCCGCAGCGCGGGATTGCTTGGCCCCAGTTGCGGGAATACTCCTCGAACTCGGCCCTTTTCGTGGGGTCGATGTGGTAGCGGATGATACAGGTCAGCATGATGGGTTCCTTTACATGTGTTTTCCCGATCCTAGACCTTTGCCAACCGCAGATGCTTCGATTAAGGTCGAACTATGAGGGAAGGTCCAGACATTGCCCATATCGCTGCCCTGATTGGCGACCCTGCCCGCGCCAACATGCTGACCGCGCTTATGAGTGGAAAAGCCCTGACAGTAAGCGAACTAGCCGAAGAAGCTGGTGTGACGATCCAGACGGCCAGCTCGCACCTGTCCAAGCTCGACGAGGGCGGCTTGCTGCGACCCCGAAAGCAGGGACGGCATAAGTATTTTTCGCTCGCTAGCGACGAGGTGGCACATGTCCTTGAGGGTCTGATGGGGCTCGCGGCAGGTTCGGGATACAGGCGGAAGCGCACTGGCCCCCGAGATGCGGAACTGCGCCAGGCGCGAGTTTGCTACAACCATTTAGCCGGGGACATGGGCACGCAAATGTTCGACAGCTTAATGGCACAGGGCCATTTGGTTCTGGATGGTGAAGAACTGAAGCTGACTGATACAGGTGCAGCATTCGCCTCGGAATTTGAGATCGACGTAGAAAGTCTGTGCAAGGCGCGCGCTCCGGTTTGTCGGGAGTGCCTCGACTGGAGTGAGCGCAGATCACATCTGGCGGGCAGCTTGGGCCGTGCATTGCTCAACCGGCTCGAGGAGTTGGCTTGGGCCAAACGCGACCAGAAAACGCGGGTGGTGACCTTCTCTCGAAATGGCGCAGAAGAGTTCAAAAAGCTCTTTCCGGTGAAGTAGAACCGTGTCTGCTTCTTCAAAGCCGTCATCGGCGCAGTCGCAGCGAATTGGCGCTTTGTCCGCACTGCTGACCTCCGATCCCCGATGAAGCTCGCGGTCGCAGCGAACAGCGGCTTCGAATGGCCGCGCTACAGCATCCTGAGCCGGTGTCCAAGGTCGCCTCAGGCCGGAAATGATGATGCCCTTCATTCCCTACTGCGGCATCATACTGGCAGTGTAGCTCAGGGGGCCTACCAACCGATCGGCACCGTTTCAATGTTCTCATCCTCGCCATCGGACTTCATGGCGTTAGCGATCAGGTGATCGACCGTATCATTGAAATACGCCACCAGTTCAGCGTGCCGGGCGCGGAACTCTGCACCAACGGTCTTGTCGAAGGCCTCCGGTCGGACACGGACCATTGCGGTGGTGCTTCGCTATCGTGGATACCGATAGGGTTTCACGTCGTGCTTGCGGCACAGCGCCACGAAGGTGCGCACCGCCCATGCGTCAGGAAGCGACTATTGCAGCGCGGTCTGCTTCTCGTCAGCCGAGGACCCCAGTTTTTGGGCCAGTCGACCCCGATCTGCGCCAGCTGCGGCGCGTTCGCCTGGCGTGGCTCCGCGTGCAAAGAGCTGTTCGAGTTTCTCCAGCTTGGGGCGGATGTCGTCAGATCGTTCCATGTCGGTCCCCATCCCCGCCACCAGACCTGCCATCTGCCGCCTGCCGGGACAATGACCGAGCACCTATCCATCAGCGCGATACGCCTGTCAGGACCTTGTGTCCGTTCGCGATTGTTCCCCTGCTCGCAGAACGGATAGTGTCGCTTAGCGCTCTGTGGCAGCATCCGTCCATGATCGAATTTCGCACGCTCGCCGATGACCATCCTGACCTCGGGCATTCGCCGCTTCTGCGAGGCGCGCTCCTGACACTTCAGTTCGCGGGAGAGCATGGGTCCATCGGCCTGACCAAGAGCAAAGCTTTCAAGCGTGTCTTCGTCCATTGGGCCGTCGAGCATTTCGATTGGCCCGGAAAGTCCCCCGAGGAGATGTTCCGTTTCCAAAAGGTCATCAACGAATATGAGTTTCCTCCGCTCGAGCTCCTCCATTTTCTCCTGATTTCGCTGCGGCTGGGGCGTCACTACAAAGGTGAGTTTCGGACAACCAAGCGTGGAGCAGAGCTGGCAGACAGCCCTGGCCGCCTGTTTGCCGAGTTGATCCCATACTTCGTGCTGCAGATCGATCATGCGTCCTACGCGCGCTTCGACGACCGCCCTGTCGGTACTTGGGATATCTGGATGAACGTGATCAACATGGAAGCGGCCCACGGCACGACCGAAGCCGCTCTGTTCGAAACCTTCTATGGCGAGCCCCACGACTGGCACACCGCAGGCTGGCGAGAGATGGGCGCGTTTTCCTCATGCGTCCTGAGACCGCTCGCATGGGCGGGCCTGATCAGCGAAATACGTGAAGGCGATCACGGGAGCCGGGTCTGTCACGTCTTCAAGACCCCACTCTGGCGCAGCGCAATCCGTCTGGAAACGGACGTGCAGCTCGCTCCGATTTGCATTCAATAGACACGTCTTGCCGTAAGTCGAGCCGGGTTTCATGATCGCGGAATGCAACATCACTCCGTAAGCGCGAGAGGCCGGCTCTGCAAAGCTGCGTACGGCACCACGGGAAGCACTCTATGATCACTAATGGGTCGGTCGCTGCCCGTCCGGTGGTCCGGGCGGTCTGCGGCATGGCTGCGTAACTAAGCTTAACCTGCCTTCGGCAAATGCGGGGCGGCTCGCAAAGGCTTTGAAGCCTGCAAGCGACACGAGCCTACCCACCTTCAGGTCAAGCAGTTCTTCCGGGTGAGAACTGCGTGTGCTGAACGCCGGCAGCTCCTCAACAATTATGAAAACCAACAAGGGCCGAAGAAAGGAGAGACCCTTCTTGTCACCCAACGCAAAATTGCGCGGGCAGAGTTCGGGAGAACAGAAGTGTTCGACACGACTATTCAACCAAGCCAGCTCCACGAGTTTTTCCAAGCCAACGCGGAACCGCTTCAGAACGCAGCCTTGCTTCTCGGCGGGCGGCCATGGCTCCGCCGAACGCAGCGTATTCTCGACGACTTGCGTCAGGGCGGTGCAGTAGCACGACGCACCCAGGCCGAAGTTGAGAAACTCTACGGCCTTCTCACGCTGCGGTTCGTGCACGATCTGGAATCTCCGGAAGCCGCCTACTTCGCAGGCCTCAATCCGGAAGACCCGGCGACCACCGAGATTTGCCTTCTGAGCGAAGGCCTTGCCGAGGCCGCGGCAGATCTGGGTTTCAAACTGGACTGGATCGAAGATCCTCGACAGGTCTCACCAGTTTGGCAACAGCTGCAAAGGCATTTACTGATGGTGGCCTCGGTCCAAGCTCCTGATCCTGTTCAGGCCAGCCTTCATGCCGCATTGCTCGCAGCGCGCAAAGCACAACAGGCTGTCTACGCAGCTACGAGCGGTGGTGAACTTTCTCAGGAGGTTCGCCGCGGCGCCTACCGGCTTGAACGGTTGCTGGGAAGTGACGCGCTCTTCGAAAGTTCCAGCGAGAACGAAATCCGAAACTGGTGTGACCGGTTCGAGCTGCTCGCGATGGTGGAGAAGCAATCGATCTATGTTCATGATGAGTACTGTATGAGCGGCGGCTACGAACAAGAAATCTACTCCGATCTGGGACATCGGCTTAGGGTTGCCTTCCTGGCGCTGTCGGATGTTGGCCAAGCGATGAATCACGTCCTCTGCCACCTCGATGCCGAACGGCTCGCGGAGAAACTCCGTGGCCAGCCTTAGTCTGCTGTGAGCCATCCTCGCGTGGATCAGTGCATTCGCACCGGGGCGCCTTAGAAAGAGGAAATCTGGCGTGCCCAACCCTAGGCACGCCAGGACACGCGGTTGGCACAGGACAAGTTGCTATAGGTCACAATCGATGGCACAGTCCGTTGCACAAGCGGTGCTGTGCAACGCCGAGACCTCGATTTCTTGTTGAACTTCAAGGCTGTGCATTTTGGCTCCGCGCCCTACCGCCGGAGCCAAACTTCTCGCAAGAGCTTGAAGTTTCGGCAGAAACCCCCGGGTCTCGACAGAGGCCCGGGAGTTTTGCGTTTCGCTTTGCACATTGTGTTACACAAGCCTCCCGGAGCCTGCGTGGCGCCTCCACCTCTGGAGGCCCAGACTTGGCAACCGCCCAACCCCATCTCGAACACCGCTCCACCGGATTCTACTGGCCTCGGCGCGTCGCTCCGAAACCCGTGCCAGCTCCTTCTTCAAGCGCCGGATCTCGGCGTCCTACGCCGCCGCTCCCGATGGCGCCTTCGCGAACTTCTTCTTCCAGGCATAGAGCGAAGACGCGCTGACCCCCAAACGCTCCGACACCTCCATGACCCGGCAGCCCCGCTCGGTGAGCTGCGCCACCGCGTCCCGCTTAAACTCATCACTGAACTTGCTGCTGCGCGTCATGGCCTCCTTGCCTCAAAATCAGCGAAGAAGGCGTCCACGATACACGGGGCTGTTCAATGCCCTTGATGATAGCACCACTGAATGGCGTGCACTTGCGCATGAAGCCCTGAGGGTCCTGCTCGACGTCGCCTGTGAGCAAGAGCGCCGGGGGCTCCGGGAGACCGGCCCGTAGGCGAACCGATGCCCGTCTTCCGCTCTGTGACGGCGGAGCGGCGGTGCAGAGCCGCCATTCCCTGTAGTTGAGAGCCCTCGGCGGGTGTCGGAAATAGGCGCTTTGTACACGTCGGTTGTAAGAAGGGTAACGAACAGGCGCAGTCCCCCGCCGGACCACTATTCGATTTGACTTAGCTTGGTTCAGGCCCAGAGGCTGTCGATCAAAGAGCTTACTTTGATCGACGTCCCGCGCCAGACGCAATCTTGGAAAGGCGGCGGCGGCGACAGGCGCGGCAAACGGCATATTCCCCGCACCCTCCGGGACTGACCGGAGGTCGGTTCGGCACCTCACCCTTTTGGCGTATACCAAATTGGCGATGTGAAAGCGCGATCCTGCACCGTCATGGCCGTGCCCTCTGGCATCTCCTCACCGAAGTATACTGCGTCGTAGGCGGTCCATCGCGGTGACGGGATTTGAATGACCCGCGCATAGTAGAATGCTCGTTGCGAGGGATCGAACTCCGGGTCTTCCCACCATCCGCCCAAGACGGCGCGACCTATGGCGTTGGTATAGGTCGCAGTCGTGAGGTCCACGGTGTTGCCGACGTCTCCGTCGCACGCGTTCTCCACGATCTCTCGGTCTGCACAAGCAACATCGTAGATCTGTTCATGCAGGTCTCCATTGCCATCAACCCAACCCTTGATGATCTGGATACGGTCGAGGTTCGCGCCATCAGGGTCGCGCAGAGCACGCACCATGAAGCGCGGCGATGTGCCTTCCGGTCCGGCCTGCAGATCACCGCCCATCGGCACGCCCCGCGCATATCCCTGCGCGGCAAAATCCGGCAGTTGCACTTCGTCTTCTTCGAAGTCCCACCCGGCAAACATGCGGACCCGCAGGCGGGTCCCGGTGGTCGCAAAGACCTCGCGGCGTTTCATCGCGTCCCAGATCGCTTCACGGGTGTTTTCCGTCGCCCAGACTGCCGCAAGGCCGGAGGCGCCCATGTCGCGGTCGTAGATGGAAAACCGCGGGTCGACGGCGCTCTCGATGAAGACGCCGTCCTTTCGGTGGGTGGAAGGCTCAACGTAATAGATCTTGCCGAACCAGTTTTCCTCCCGCGTGGACGAGATGGCGTTATGGTTGTCGGTCGATCCGATCATGCCGAACTTGAAAGGGTTCACGCCAAGCCGCGCTTCTTCCGCCATGCCGAGCTTCAGCGCCTCACGCGCATACTCCGTTTTCAGCATGTCCGGTTCCTTGGCCACAGTCCCGGTGAGGTTCGACGCATCCATCAGTTCGAAATCTGCAAAAGCGTCGTCGGGTGACAGCAGCGGGTGTGCCTCGCCGGTGCCCTTGGACTGCGTGACCTCCAGCAGCGGCTCATATCGCGCCCGAGTGGATGCATACTCGGCGTCAAACGGCTCGCCGGCGAAGGTTTCGAGCATGAACATCATGCCGTTTGACAGATTACCATTGTGCGGAATGGCCAGCACCCTACCACCGGTCCGAGCCTCGTAGTCCCCCAGATAGGTCCACAGGTCTTCCGGGTCGTCGCTGTTGAAGGCCGAGAACGGCACGACTTGCCGGGTTCTATCTCCGTTGTCACGGAAAATGACGTTGCGATGCAGGTTGTTGCTGCCGGGACCCGACGTCCATTCATAGCCGATAAACGCTGTGAACACACCGGGCTCGTTATATCGCTCAGCGTTCTCGATCACCTTGTCCCAGACCCGGATCTGCATCTCCGGACTGTCGATCGGATCCTCCCCCGCAGCATTTGCCGCACTCCATTCGTAGGCGGCGTCGAGACCCGTTCCGGCCTGAAAATACTCGTGCCATCGGCGTCCGACTTCCGTTTCCAGCAATATGGGATCGCCACGATTGAGGTAATCCGCGATGCCGAGGTTCTCCGCATGGTCGGCGACTACCACGAAGTCGAGAGGCCGGATCAGTTTGAACCGCTGGCCGCTCTGGCTTTCCACTTCCTCGCCGCGCGCCACCCGGTAGGCCGCGTCCGGCCCCAAGGTTGCCCCTGCCATTCCGGCGTCCGCCGACCATGAGGTATGCAAGTGCGTGTCGCCGAAATAGACGTTCTGAGGAAAATGATCGTCAACATACGGCGAATAGGGGGTTTCGGGCGTGGCGTGCCTTTCTTCGCTCAGCGTGAACTCCTGAGCTTGAGCACCGGTGTGCCCCATCGCAGCCACTGTCGCTGCAAGTGCCCAGGAAAATGGCCAAAGCGTCGAGCGGGATTGGAAATATCCAGACTTCATGAACCGACCTCTTGGTTCTATCAGAATTGGGTCAAGCAAATCTCAAAAGTAGCAAACGCAGGTATAGCACACCTATAGGTGTAGCTTGAACTCTGTTCTGGTGGCCCTTTCGAGCCGTCACATATTGCAAACCTCGCAAACCTACGGCGATGACCATACCCAACCTGGGTGAGTATCGTGAGGCAAAAATTCCTTGCAGATCAGCGCAGATCCGCCCACGGGGTCGCCTTCTTGCTGGACACCAGCGCACTCCCGCCGGGCACCTGCATCGAGTAGTTCCATGGTGGCTGGTCTGTCCGCTCGCGGATCACCCCATGTTCACCAGAGCGATGGCCCGTAGTCCGCTCCTCCACGAGGCAACTCGACAAGATGGGCGAGGTCAGGACTGGGCCCAGCTGAATCCACTCGCGCCCATGGCACGGGCGGGCGTTTTTCACGCCGGAGATACGTTTCCCGGCGTCTGGGTGGCCCCGCCCGGGTTGAGCGGCGGCAAAGGCGCGCGCAGCTCGGCACCATGGCGCGGCCGGACCTCTTCAAGCGCCACGCGTAGGGTCGACCAAGCCCTGTCGCCACCCTCGCCGCCGCCGTAGCGCTCCGCTCCCAGTGCCAGCAGCGCCGCCCTGACCGGCGCTTCGCGGCGCGGGTCCGCTCCGTCGACCCGTCCGGCCCAGAGATCGAGCGCCGGACGCAGCGCGGCATGCTCCCTCCCAGAGATCGCCCGCATCAGCTCGCGCCACGCATGAGGTTCCGAGGCCAGGTAGGCCTCCCGTCGACGCGCACGTCGACTGGCAAGCCTCGGCAGCAGGTGACGCAGCACGAGCCAGAGCCCCCCCAGGCACAGCAGCCCCACCCCCGCCAGCAGCGTGATGCGCCGCGGATCGAGCGGTTTGCTGCGTCCCGGCGGCGGGCCGTCGATGCGCAGATCAAACCCGGGGGCCGAGGCAGTCTTCACCACGCCGTCGTCGGTGTCGTACCAGTCGAGCGTGATCTCGGGCAGCGCACCGCCGCCGCCCGCCTCCGCGAGATAGGTCACGCTCTCCATCCGCGATCCGCTGAGCGCGCCGCGGTCGTCGGTTTCGGAAAGTCGCGGCTCGTCCGGGTAGGCGGCGACGCCCGGCAGATCAACCGCTCCCAGCAGCTGCGGCAGGAACATCGGCGAGACGCCCTGCACCTCGACCGTCACCTGCCGCTTGAGGCTGTCACCGGGCACCATCACATCGGGCGCGCCTTCGATCTCCTGCATCATCGACAGATCGGCCGCTGCGATGAACGGATCGAGCTCCTCGGCACCCTCCGGCACGACCCCGGCAAAACCGATCGGACCGGTGGAGAGCGTGGCCTGTCGCGCCTCGCCCGCCTCGAGGTCCTGCCAGGTGACCAGCACCTCCTGCGGCGGCAGCACCACCTGCCCCGGCACCATCGGCGAGATGCGGTAGTGCCGTGAAATGCCCGCCCACGTCTCGCCGTTCACCCGCTCGGACACGGGGTTGGTGGAGCGCGACGGCAGGCGCACCAGCAGGTTCGGCGCCTCGAGGCTTGGCCAGACCGGCGGCTTTGGCATGAAACTCGGCACGAGGACGGTCAGTCGCAGGCTCAGCGATTGGCCGGGGATCGCCTCGGTCTCGGGGAAATCGACGACGAGCTGCGGCAGGGCTTCGGCCTCCTGCGCCCATACAGGCGATGGCAATAGCAGGATGAGAAGCAGCAGGACGCGGGTCATTGGTCGTCCTCCGATGTCGCCGGGACCGCAGGCTCCCCCGCCTCACCGGGCTCTTGGGATGGCCGTGCCGCCTCATTTGGATCTTGAGGCGGCTGTGCCGCCGCATTTGGATCTTTAGGCGGCTGTGCCGCCTCGAGCGCAAAGCGCATCCGCAGGAAATCGCCGGTGCGCGTATCGACGGTGTTCATCCATTGCTCGGCGGTCAGCAGCCCACCGCCGCCCGCGTCCGCAGCCTCGCGCTCGGTCTCCTCGCCCTGCCCGCTCTCGTTGTCGTAGACCTCCTCGTCGGCGCCGATCCCCTGGTCCTCGCCGGTATCGGAGGCCGCCTGCGCCGCCTCCACATAGGCGACGATGCGCTGCGCGGTTTCGAGGTTCTCCGCCGCCCCGGGATAGTCCGGATCGCGCGCCAGAGCCGTCTCGAAGGCTCGCACGCCGTCGCGGTAGTGCCGCCCCTTGATCTGCGCCATGCCCTGGATGAAGGCCGCCTGCGCCGTCTCGACCCGGTCCAGCACCAGCACGGCATCGTCGTATTGTCCGCTCCGGTAGAGCGCATAGCCGCGCCAGAGCGGGTCGACAAACAGCTCTGCCGCGCGCGCATAGTGCTTGTTGTCGAACGCAATCCGGCCCTGCTGGTCCGGCGTCAGGAACCAGTCGGCGGGGCCCTCGGCCCGCGCGCCCTGCGGCGAGGCAAGCAGCGCCATCGCCGCGAGCGCCGCCCATCGCATGGTCCAGCCGCGGCGGAACCAGAGCAGCAGGATCAGCGCGGCGGGCCAGGCCAGCCAATCCGCCCGGTCCTCCCAGGGCTGGGCTACGTCATCGAGCTGCGCGCGGCGGTAGGCGGCGTTGAGCAGCCCGTCGAGACGGCGGATGTCCGAGGTATCCGGCGTCACCGCGATCACCGGCGCCGAGAGCGCATCGAGCCCCCGGTCGCGGCTGCCCTCGGGGCGCATGGACAGCACCGCGAGCGGCACCGTGCTGGCGTCGAGAACCGCCACGTCGGCGGGATCGAGGCTGTCGGTGACATAGAGAATGCCGCCCGGCGCGCCCTCCTCCTCGGCGAGCAAGCCCTGCGCCAGCACCAGTGCCTCGCCCGCCACCGCGCCCTCACGCGGCATGACCTCGGGGCTGAGCCCCTGGAGGTAGGGCACCATGACCTGCGCGTCCTCGGTCATCGGCAGGACGACGTGGGCAGTGCCCGCATAGGCCACCAGCGCCGTGCGCGCCCCGGCACGCAGCTCCAGGAAATCGCGGATCTTCTGCTTGCCGCGCTCCAGCCGCGACGGCGGCAGGTCAGTCTGCTCCATGCCCGGGGTCACCGCCAGAACGATCACCGCCGGAGCGGATTGCGCGGCGAAGGGATCGGGCTGGCGCGACCAGGTCGGCCCCGCCGCCCCCAGCGCACCGAGGATGAGGATCGCCGCGGTGCTGTCGATCGGGGTGAAGCGGCGGCGCTGCGCACGCCCCACGGTCAGCGCCTCGCGCAGGTGCGGGGCGATGCCCTCGGCCTGCATCGCCCCGCGTTGCAACGGGCGGCGCACCCACCACCAGACCAGCAGGACCAGCGGGACCAACAGCAGCCAGAGCGGGCGCAGGAAGTGGAACGCTTCGAGGAAGAGTGGCAGGTCAGTCATGCGCGCGACCTCCGCTGGACGATCCGAACGCACGGCGGCTTCGCTCTGGCGCTGGCCGAGATCGCGATACGTCCCGCCGCAGCAATGCAATGGATATTTGCACGGACCCTCCGCATCACGCCGCGCCCCTCTCGGCGCCGACAGTCGCCCGCCGCCGCCCACGCAGCTGCAGCCACAGTACCGACGCCAATCCCAGCAGGGCCGCCAACCCCATGGCAATCCACGAAAGAGACTGGCGCGGGCGGAACGACAGCGTCTCGGTCTCACGCGGGGCCAGCGCATCGATACGGGCGTAGACCGCCTCCAAGGCCGCGGCGTCCTCGGCAAAGAAATACTGACCGCCGGTGCGCGCGGCGATGGCCTGAAGCGTCGCGAGATCGACGCGGTTCTCCCCCGTCGCGTCGGGATCGCCGACACCGATGGTGAAGATCTCCACCCCCCGGTCGGCGGCGATCTCCGCCGCGTTCACCGGGCTCATGCGGCTGGCGGTGTCCGAGCCGTCCGACAGAAGGATCAGCAGGCGCTGGTCGATGTCGCTGGCCTCGAAGGTGCGGATCGACAGGCCGATGGCGTCGCCGAGCGCGGTGTGCGGCCCGGCCATGCCGACCTCGGTGGTGTCCAGAAGCTCGGTGATCGTCGTCAGGTCATCGGTCAGCGGCGCCTGCAGGTAGGCCGCGGTGCCAAAGACGATCAGCGCCATGCGGTCGCCCTCGCGACCAGAGACGAAATCGCCCACCACCTGCCGCACCCCGGCAAGGCGCTGGAGGCGTTCTCCCTCGGGCGTGGCGAAATCCTTGGCGTCCATCGAGCCCGAAATGTCGATCGCCAGCACCACGTCGCGCGCGGCGGTCTCGATGGTGATCGGCGCGCCGACCCGCTCGGGCCGGGCCAGCGCCAGCACCAGCAGCGCCCAGCAGAGCGCCGCGGTGATCACCGAGATCAGCGGGCGTGACAGCACCACCGCCCCGGCGCGCGGCTCGGCCCCCGCGGCCTCGGCCATACGTCGGAAGAAGGGAAAGCGCAGTGCGCTTTCGCGCTCGCGGTGCGGCGGCACCAGCCACCAGACGAGCAGCGGCAAAGGCAGCAGCAGCAGCAACCAGGGCGCACCGAGAGAGATCATGCCGGCGCCTCCCGTCTTGGCGCCGACGGCGCCGCGCGATGGGTCTTCAGCCAGTGCTCCGCGGCGCGGCGCAGTTCCGGAGAGGGCGCCGCCCCCGGGGCGCGGTAGGGTGCGCGGCGCAGCTCTTCGCCCGCGGTGTCGGGAAAACGGCGGCGGCCGGTGCGGGTGAGGAAGGCTGTCCAGTCGGCCCCGGTGAGCGAAGCCACCTCGACACGCGGATAGGCGGCAAGCGCGGCGCGGCGCAGCACGGCGGCAAGCTCGGCGGTGGTCCCGGCCCGGCCCAGTTCGGCCAATGCAGCGCGGCGGTACGCATTCGCCAGGTGGCGACGATGCCTGCGCCAGAGCCCCCAGATCAGAAGCGCCAGAAGGAGCAGCGCCAGCGCCACCCAGCCCCAGGTCTGCGGCACCAGCGGCACCGGCGCCGGCGGCACCGGGTCGACCAGCTGGTTGATCAGCCCGACAAGGCTCTCGGTCTCCTCGTTCATCCCGGTCCGAGCCCCAGCAGGCGGCGCATCTGCGGCAGGGTTTCCTCTCCCGCCGAGAGCGGAAGGATCGCCACGCCGAAGCGGCGCTGCCAGTCGAGCACATCGGCCAGCCGCCCCTTCGACATCTCGATCAGACCCTTGCGGGTGCCGGGTGCACCGGTGTCGATCTCGGCCTGCAGCGCGCCATCGGTGACGATGAGCTTCAACCCCGCCGGGATCTCGCCCGCGCTCGGGTCGGTCACCGGCACGAGGATCAGGTCATTGTGGCGCGCCAGTCCCGAGACGATGCGATCGGTCTCGGCGTCGATGCCGTCGAAGTCGCTCAGCACAATGACCAGATGATTGCGGCGGGCGATCCGCGCCACCGCGCGCAGCACCTGCGTCAGGCCGATGGGGGCGACACTGGGCGCCTCGGCATGCAGCAGGCCATTGGCCTCGGCCAGCGCGGTGAGAAAGCGGTTGAGCGACGCACGGCTGCGCTGCGGGCGGACCTCGGCCAGAAGCTCGTCACCGAAGACGATACCCCCCACCCGGTCGCCCTGGTCGAGGATGCGGAAGGCGGTCATCGCGGCGGCCTCGGCGGCGGTGACGGATTTCATCGCACGGCGGGTGCCGAAGAACATCGACATGCGCTGATCAACGACGATCAACGCCGGGCGGTCGCGCTCCTCGGTCATCACGCGCACGTGCGGCTTGCCGGTGCGGGCGGTGACCTTCCAGTCGATGGCGCGGATGTCGTCGCCGGGCAGGTAGTCGCGCAATTCCTCGAAGTTGAGCCCACGCCCGCGCAGGCGCGAGGCGTGGCGGCCATTGAGCACCGATTGCGCCGGCTGGCGCGGCAGGAAGCTGAGCCCGCGCGCCGGCCCCTCGAGGCTGCGCAGGTAGGCCAGGTCGGTGTGGATGCGCGGATCATCCGAGACCTGCGGGGCCTTTGGCAGGGTGCCAGTGCGGATGCGGGCGGCGCGGTCCTTCATGGTCTCCTCCTCGGGCCCGGATCAGGGCAGCGCCACCTGCCGGACGATCTCGGCCACCACCGCGTCGGGACTGATGCCCTCGCCCTGCGCCTCGTACGAAAGGCCCAGGCGATGGCGCAGCACGTCGGCCACCACGGCACGGATGTCCTCGGGGTCGACGTAGTCGCGGCCTGCGAGCCAGGCATGGGTGCGGCCGCACTTGTCGAGCGCCAGCGAGGCGCGCGGGCTGGCCCCGACCTCGATCCAGCGTTTCAGGTCGTCACCGAACTCGCCGGGCACGCGGGTGGCGTTGACCAGATCGGCGATGTAGCGCTCCATCTCCGGCGCGACGCGCAGCGCGGCAATCTCGCGGCGGGCGGCGAAAACGGCCTGCTGCGGAATGGGCGCATGGCTCTCGGCACCCCCGGCCCCGGCGCCCTGCTGCGCAGCGATTTCCTCGGCGCGCACGAGGCGGATCACCTCGACCTCGTCCTCGACCGGCGGATAGGTGATGTTCACATGCATGAGGAACCGGTCCATCTGCGCCTCGGGCAGCGGATAGGTGCCCTCCTGCTCGATGGGATTCTGCGTCGCCATGACCATGAAGAGCGGCTCCATCTTGTGGGTGGTGCCCGCCACGGTCACCTGCCGCTCTTCCATCGCCTCGAGCAGCGCCGCTTGCACCTTGGCGGGCGCGCGGTTGATCTCGTCGGCCAGAACCAGGTTGGCGAAGATCGGCCCGGCCTCGAAGCGGAACTCGCCGCCGCCCTCGCCCTGATAGTAGACCTCTGTGCCGGTGACATCCGAGGGCAGCAGGTCGGGGGTGAACTGGATGCGGGAGAAATCGCATTCGAGGTTGCGCGCCAAGGCCTTGATGGCGCGGGTCTTGGCAAGGCCCGGCAGCCCCTCGACCAGCAGGTTGCCATTTGCCAGAAGGCCGATCAGCAGCCGCTCGATCACCGCGCGCTGGCCGATGATCGCCTCGCCCATGCGGGCACGCAGGGTCTCGATCTGCGCCCGCGTGCCGCTTTCGGTCATGCCTTCCATACCGTCCTTACCTTTCCACCCACATCACTCGGTGGGGAACACCTTGGCCCAGTCCTGCGCCATGTCGACGATCGTCCAGCCAAGGCCCGGCCCCTCGTCGAGCCCCCGGTTCAGCGTGCCGATATGGCCCTCGCGGTCATAGGCGAACTCGCGCTCGGCATCGGTGTGATGCACCAGCAGGCCAAAGGACGGCCCCTCGCCCGAGGTGGTGTATTCGAGCATGGCGAAATCGCCGTCGGAATTGCCCGCCGCGAAGATCGGCTTGCGACCGATATGGCGGGCGATGCCCACGGGCTTGCCCTCCTTGTCGTCGATGAAGGTGACGCCGCCGTTCTTGGTCAGCATCGGCAGCCCGTCGACCACCTCGTAGGCGGTGTTGCCCTCGGTGCCGACCACCTGCCAGGGCGGGATGCCGTAAGCGTCCTCCGAGAAAGCGCGGATGAAGTCGATGCCTCCGCCCGAGACGATATAGGTGGTGAACCCCTCGTCGCGCAGGTAGCTCAGAAGCTCGAGCATCGGCTGGTAGACCATTTCGACATAAGGCTTTTTCGTCGTCGGATGGGTGTAATTGGTGAGCCAGTCGAGCGCATCGGCCTGGAATTCGTCCACGGTCAGCCCGGCGTGCGAGACGTTGATCACCTCGAGCAACCCCTCCATGCCGGTGGCGAGGATGCCGCCGACGTCGCCCTTGGCCCCAGCCTCGAGGGCCGGCGTGGTAAGGATGCCCGGATCGGCCTTGGCCTTCTCCTGCAGCACGTCGAGCGCGTAGAGCGCCTGGAAATAGACCGGCTGCTCGGTCCAGAGCGTGCCGTCGTTGTCAAACGCGGCGATGCGGTCCTGTTCGGGCACGTAGGCATCGGAAGCCGGATCGGTCACATTCTCGACGAACGTGATGATCGCCTCCTTGGCACCGGTGTCGTTCCACGACGGCAGCGGGTCAGCGAGAGCGGGGGCGGCGACGATGAGCGCAGCGAGGGCAGCGGCGCAGGGCGCGTGCGGAATGGGCATAGGTATCCCCTTCAAGAGCGGGCGCCTTCAAATCGCGGCGCCGCAAGACAATCAGTTCAAGACTGGCCGGGCCGGCGACGCGCGCCGGCCCGGGTCAGGTGCAGCGAGATCAGTTGCTGCCAATGTTCGCGAGGCTGTTGTTCAGGTCCTCCTGGATCTGGTCGATCGAGAAGCTGTCCGGACGCTGCGACGGCGGGAACTCCTCGAAGGTGGCGAAGAACTTCGCGATCTCCTGCGCCGCCGGGGCGACGAGGTAGGCGTGGTCGCTCAGCCAGTCCCAATAGGTGTTCGAGGTGATGTCGGCGCGCTCATAGGGATCGGCGCGCAGGTCGAACATCTTGGGCACGCGCAGGTTGGTGAAGGGCTCGGCCCAGACCGCCATGGTGCCCTTCATGCGCTGCTCCTTGAACACCACCTTCCAGTTCTCGTAGCGCAGGCCGACGATCTCGCCGTCGTCGTTGAGATAGAAGAACTCGTCGCGCGCGCCCTCTTCGGCGGCACCGGTGAGGTAGTCGAGCTGGTTATAGCCATCGAGGTAGTTGTTGTACTCCTTGCCGTTGATCGTGGTGCCATCCAGCAGCCGCTGCTTGATGTCGGTGTCACCCACTGCGGCCATCAGGGTCGGGAACCAGTCGAGACCCGAGAAGATGTCGGTGTAGACCGTGCCGGGCTCGATGACGCCGGGCCAGCGGATCAGCGCGGGCACGCGGTAGGCACCTTCCCAGTTGGTGTTCTTCTCGGAACGGAACGGCGTGGTGCCGGCATCCGGCCAGGTGTTCTGGTGCGGGCCGTTGTCGGTGGTGTAGATGACGATGGTGTTGTCGGCGACGCCCAGCTCGTCGAGCGCGTCGAGCACGGTGCCCACGACCCCGTCATTCTCGACCATGCCATCGGCATATTCGGTCGGCGCGGTCAGCCCCGGCGCGCTGCGGTTTTCCTCGCGCACGTGGGTTTTGTAGTGCATCCGGGTGGTGTTGTACCAGGTGAAGAAAGGCGTGCCCGCCTCCACCGCGCGGGTCATGAAGTCGATGGCCCCGGCGGCGGTCTCCTCGTCCACGGTCTCCATCCGCTTGCGGGTGAGCGGCCCGGTGTCCTCGATCTCGCCGTCGGCGTAGGAGTGCAGCACCCCGCGCGGGCCGAAGCGCTCGCGGAATTCCGGATCCTGCGGGTAGTTGAATTGCTCGGGCTCTTCCTCGGCGTTGAGGTGGTAGAGGTTGCCGAAGAACTCGTCGAAGCCATGTGCGGTGGGCAGGAACTCGTCACGGTCGCCCATGTGGTTCTTGCCGAACTGGCCGGTGGCATAGCCCAGGTCCTTGAGCGCCGAGGCGAGCGTCGCGTCCTTGGCCTGCAGTCCGGCGTTGGCGCCCGGCAGACCCACCTTCGAGAGGCCGGTGCGCAGCGTCGACTGGCCGGTGAGGAAGGTCGAACGGCCGGCGGTGCAGCTCTGCTCGGCATAGTAGTCGGTGAACTTGGCCCCCTCGTTGGCGATCCGGTCGATGTTCGGCGTGGTGTAGCCCATCAGGCCGAAGCTGTAGGTCGACAGGTTGGTCTGCCCGATGTCATCGCCAAAGATGACAAGAATGTTCGGCTTCGCCGCGCTGTCATCCTGCGCCCAGGCCGCGGACCCGAGGGCCAATGCGGAACCGACGACGAGCGTCGTCATTAGTTTCCGTTTCATGAAAATCTCCCTAGAAAATCCGATCAAAAGCAGCACCAGCTAAAAATCACACGGGCTTCTGCCCTCCGCCCGGCGGCACCGGGCCCTCTGCTTCGCGCGGCCAAGAAATGTGACCCGAACAGATCGGGCGGCGCGCGAGAACGAACGTGTCAATCAAAGGAAGGCAGCTTCCGGAGGAAACTCGCCTTTAACGCGAAGTATTGAATTGCCCACGAAAAAAAGCAACCGCCTCTCTGCGGGTCACCGAAGTTTCACAATCGGACGGCAAGGCTCCGCCGGACTCCCGTGAAGCGGGCGATGCGCTGCTCACTGGATGGACAGATCGAGATCATAGGTGACGCTCTTGTCCGCATCGCGGTCGTTGCCCATGAGGTAGACGCGGATCGTGTAGGTGCCGTCCTCGGGCAGCGAAACGGTCTCGCTGCTGTCCTCGTCCATCGAGCCGACGTAGATCGCCTCGCCGTTGCTGCCCGGTGGCAGCAGGTTGATGTAGATCGAGCCATGGCCATCGGTGGCGGACACCGCCAGCTCGTAGAACAATTCCTGCCCGCCTTTCGCGGCCAGAGTGTAGTCCATGTAGTCATTGCCGGTGATCGTCCCGCTGAGCATGGTGCCGTAGCTGCCAGGCGCGAAGCTGACCTCGGCACTTTCCTGCGCCAGGGCCTGCGCGGCGGACAATCCGATCAAGAGGACGGTGCTGGAAATGCGGATCATGACGCTTCCTTCGTGACATGCCCAATACCGGAATCGACCTCCGGACGGGCGCATCAATGGCGATGAATTTGGTCGACTTCTGCGATTATCGGCGCCCCATGGTGATGCTTGGTTCACTTTTTGGAAACACTGCGTTTGCAACAAGCGACGGTCCGCCATCCTATCGGCAAGATTTAGCCCATGTTTTCGGGACATTACCTTGCGGCAACGCAGCAAGGTGATCTGTTACCACTCTGAAACAGAAAAATTCCGGGATAGGCGCGCGGAACAAAGCCTGTATTCTGCCTCTGTTACCAGTCTGACGTCATTTAGAATCATCTGTTGTTACGAGTCCCGCTAGGTCGACCAAGCGTCTTTGTGGCTCGGCGTTGAATTTCCCGAAACGCCGGGTCTCCCCAGGAAGGGAGCCGCGTCCCAAGGCTCCGATCCTTAAGTCCTGAAACGGCTCTGCCCGCCCATGGCATCCTCGTTTCCCCAGCGATCTCGGCCGGGGCAGAGGAGTCGCGCAGGGACCAGGAAGCCGCGCAGTTTTCTGCGCGGCTTCATACGTGTTTCGCCCTGCCTTTCTCACCCAGTCAGGTCAGGCACACCGGCGCGACGTTCCTTCATTCTGCACCGCCGCCGATGTCCCCGCTCTGCCGCACGCCTGCGACCAGCCCTTCGCCGACGGTCTGCAGCACGTCCGCCAGTTCGGTGAACCAGCCTTCGCGATGGCTCGAGGCGCGCCGCGCCAGCGCGACGATGCGCGCCGGCTCCGGGTCGGCGAAGCGACGCAGCCGCATGCCCGGCGAAGCCCGCAACTCGGTCAGCGCAGCCACCTCGGGCATCAGCGTCAGGCCGAAGCCTGCCGCCACCAGCCGCGAGAGCGTCGAGAGCGAGGTCGCCCCCATGTTGATCCGCGCGTTGCCCCTGCCCCGGCCGCAGACCGCCAGCGCCTGGTCGGTCAAGCAGTGCCCGTCCTCCAGAAGCAGCAACTGGCTCTCCGCCAGGCCCTCGGGGCTCGACACGCGGCGGATCTGATCCAGCCGGGCAGCGCTGCCGGCGAGCAGGAAGCGGTCCTCAAAGAGCGGCAGCACTTCGATCCCCTGCTCCTCGATCGGCAGGGCCACCAGCGCCGCGTCGAGCGCCCCCGAGGCCAAAAGGGTCAGCAACCGTTCGGTCTTGTTCTCGGTCACCTCGACGTCGAGCGAGATGTCTTCGGCACGCAGCGCAGCCAGCGCCTCGGGCAGGAAATAGGGAGCGATTGTCGGGATCACGCCGAGCGACAGCTTGCCGGTCAGCCCTCCCCTGCGCCGCGCCGCGTGCTCCAGTCCCGCAACCTCGGCAAGGATGCGTTCGGCGCTCTCCAGCACCTCGCGGCCAAAGGGCGTCAGCACCACGTCCCGCGCCTGTCGCTCCACCAGCGGGCCGTTCAGTGCCGCCTCAAGCTCGCGGATCTGCACCGAGAGCGCGGGTTGCGAAACATTGCAGGCCTCCGCCGCGCGGCGGAAGTTGCGCTGCTCGGAAAGCGCGCGGAAGTAGCTGAGTTGGCGAAGGGTCAAAGACATAAGATTTTCCTATCACTTTGACAGGAATCCGCAATTGGGAACTTATTTCGGCCCCTCTAGTTGATCGGACAGCAAGGTACTATCGCCACACCCACGGAGGTTCTCATGAGCAAGCGACTGACCACATCCGCCGGCACCCCGGTCCCGACGAACGAGACCTCGGCCACCGCCGGCCCGCGCGGCCCGGTGCTTCTGGAAGACTACCAGCTGATCGAGAAACTGGCGCACCAGAACCGCGAGCGCATCCCCGAGCGCGTCGTGCACGCCAAGGGCTGGGGCGCTCAGGGCACCTTCACAGTGACTCATGACATCAGCCAGTACACCTGCGCCAAGCTCTTCTCCAAGGTCGGCAACAGCTGCGACATCCTCTCGCGCTGGTCCACCGTGGCGGGCGAACAGGGCGCCGCGGATGCCGAGCGCGACGTGCGCGGCTTCTCGGTGAAGTTCTACACCGAGGAAGGCAACTGGGACATGGTGGGCAACAACACCCCCATCTTCTTCATCCGCGACGCCTACAAGTTCCCCGACTTCATCCGCACGCAGAAGCGCCACCCCAAGACCAACCTGCGCTCGCCCGAGGCGATGTTCGACTTCTGGGCCGGCCAGCCCGAGTCGGTGCACCAGGTCACCATCCTAATGTCGGACCGCGGCATTCCGCAGAACCCGATGCACATGCACGGCTACGGCTCGCACACCTTCTCGATGTGGAACGACAAGGGCGAGCGCTTCTGGGTGAAGTTCCACTTCCGCTGCCAGCAGCCGATCAAGAACTACACCAACGAGCAGGCCGAGAAGATCGTCGGCGAGACCCGCGAGAGCTACCAGGAAGATCTCTACAACGCGATCGACGAGGGCAACTTCCCGAAGTGGGAGCTGAACATCCAGGTGATGCCCGAGGAACAGGCCGCCGAGCTCGACTTCAATCCCTTCGATCTGACCAAGGTCTGGTCGCACAAGGATTTCCCGCTGATCCCGGTGGGCATGCTCGAGTTCAACAAGAACCCGGACAATTACTTCCAGATGATCGAGAACGCCGCCTTCTCGCCGTCGAACAAGGTGCCGGGCATCGGCTTCTCGCCGGACAAGATGCTGCAGGGCCGGGTCTTCGCCTATGCCGACGCGCACCGCTACCGCCTCGGCACACACTACGAGGCGCTGCCCGCCAACGCGCCGAAATGCCCGGTCCACACCTACCACAAGGACGGCTCGATGCGCTTCTTCCCGCAGCAGACCGGCCATCCGGACGCCTATTACGAGCCGAACCAATACGAGGAATCGGCCAAGGCCGACCCCTCGGTGATGGAACCGCCGCTGAAGATCTCGGGCGATGCCGACCGCTATGCGCAGGAGGACAAGGACGCCGACTATGTCCAGCCGCGGGCGCTCTACAAGGAGGTGCTCGGCGATGACGAGCGCAAGCGCCTGCACCTCAACATGGCCCGCGCCATGGCTCCGGTGTCGGACAGCGTGCGCGATCGCTGGTACGCGGTTCTGGAGCGCGTCCACCCCGACTACCTCGCCGGTGTGAAGAAGGCCGCCAGCGACCTCGAGAGCGGCAATATCGACGACTACCCGGGGATTCCCGTCACGGGCGACACCCCGGTGCGTGCGGCCGAATAATCCACTCACGGACCGCGATGCGGAGGGGGCGGTGCCATTGGCTCCGCCCCTTTTTCCTTCGCGGCGGCCTAGTGGCCGGAGACCCGCTGCTCCAGGGCCGCGCGCACCGCCGCGGCATCGCAGCCCACGACATTGAGCTTGCAGCCGGTTTTCCACTGCAGGATCGCGCCGGGAATGTAGCGACCGCGCGGGGATTTCATGTCCAGTTCTATTAGGCTTGCAGCTTTGCCCGCCTGTGCGGGCCTGAGCGCCGCCACCTCGCCCAGCGGCACCGCGGCGCCCACCGGACGGAAGCGGACTTCCTGTCCATTGACCTCGATCTCACGCACGTTTCTGCCGCCCTTGAGAAGGAACAGCCCCATCGGGCACAAGAGAAACGTCGCAAGCACGACCTTGAGTTCGGTGTTTGCCACCCCCTCGATCCCGATCAGAACGAAGCCGGCAAGGCCCATCCCCCAAAGGGCCCAGCCCAGGCTGCGCATGATCCGCCGTGAAACCGGGAAGCGGAGTGGACCGGACGGATTGCCGCTGATTTGGGGCTCGGCGACGCGAGACCGCGCTCGCCTGTCCATCACGCAGCGCACCAATGTACAGGCGCCGAAGGTCACCGACGCATTCAGCGCGACAACCCAGGAAATCCAGTCGGGCCGCAACATGGCGCCCAGCCAGAGGGCATCCAGCAAGATCACCCAGATAACGATATCCCTGCGGCTCACGACGCACCCCCGGTTTAGCCCTTCACAACCAAAGAGATTGTCGCAAGTCGGAGTGAGTTTTCATAAAAACAACGTCACCCTTGCAGAAGTGCATAGAGACTGCGCCTCGCGCGCAACAGCGCCCCCGCGGTGATCGGCGGGGGCGCGCGGGGTCTCAGCCGATCAGCCCGCCGCCCGAGGCTTCCATTTCCTGGTAGTGCCGCCGCAGACGTTGCAGCGCGATGCGCAGCACCACCTTGCCCGAGCGCGCCGCCCAGCCCATGTTGCGTTCGGTCTCCTCCAGCCCCTCGAGGTAGCAGCAGCAGCGCAGTGCCACGTCGCCGAGCCCCGGACCCAGGTCGCGCAGCGCGCCGGTGAACCGCGCCCGTGCCGCCTCGGCACCCTGCGGCGAGAGGTCCGCCGCTCCCGGCCTCACACCGGCGGTCAGGAAATGATCCCAGTTCTGCGTCATGCGCTGGCCCATCTGCGCAAGTTCGAAGTCCTCGCGCAGCCGCTCGCCGGCGCGTACAAGGGCGTCGTCCAGAAAGCGCCGGCCATCCCGGTCGCGCCGCCGGGCAAGCGCGGCCAGCGGGCTTTCCGACACCGCGTAGCGGCGACGGCCCCGCGGGTCGGCCTCTTCCTCGGCCAATGCCACTTCGGCCTCGCGGCCACTGTCGAAACCGGCCTGCGCCTCGGCGAAGCCGCGCAGCCGGCTCTCCTGTTCAGCCAGCAGCAACCCCAGTGCGCTGCGCCCCGCAGGGGTGATGCGATAGCGCGAGATGCGGCCCGGCGCGTCGCAGCGGATCCATCCCTTGAGCGCCATGGCCTCGGCCACCGGCGCCTCGACCACGGCCGTGCGGGCCGAGCCGCCCTCCCCGGTGTCACGGACCACCACCGCCTTGTCCATTTCCGCCGCCACAGCCAGCACGGCGCCGCTTTCGCACAGGCGCCGCAGCACGCGGCGCGCCTCGCGCGCCAGCGTGGCCGCATCCGGCGTCGCCTCCTTCGCCCCGGGGGCTTGCTGCGTCTGCTTCATCCTGACGACCTCCTCGGAAAGCTTGGCTGTGGCCGGATGTCCGGCCCCCAGCCTGCGCAGCGCCTCGTCCACCAGAGGATCGTCGCGCAGCGTCTCCATCCGCCGCACCTGGCGCAGGACGGTCGACGCATGGCAGCCCGCGGACCGCGCCAGCGCGCGGATGCCCTGCCCCTCTTCTGTGTGCGCAAGATAGAGGCGGGCCATCTCTGGCACCCACGTCGGAAGGCTGGGCTTCTTGGCAAGTTCGTGGCATCGGATCATTGAACAAGTCCCCTAGGTTAACCCCCTGCTTGCGCAGGATTTACGAAAGTGAACCTGAAAACTGCTCGCCTCGAAGTTATCTAAAAGTTAATCTTTTTCGTAATTTACGAGAGTTATCCACAAATTATAAACTTCGGTTAAGCCCGCGCGCGCAGCAGGTTTCGCTGCGGCAACATCCCCGGATCCTGTGCCAGTCTGTGTCCCTGTTCATCGCATGGGAGACGATCGATGCAGGACATCCAGAGCCTTCTCGGCGCGCTGCGCCGCCCCCGCCTTCTGGTCCGCGCAGCGCGCTACGGCGCGGTGGAGTACCAGCGCGACGCGCATCTGCCGAGGCTGCTTGGCGCGCCCGGTCCGACGCGCCACGGCGCTGCGCTGCTGCGCCTGATGGAACTGGAAGCCGAGATCGACGCGGGGCGACTGGCCCGCGCAGCAGGCTACTCGGCGGCGCGGCACGTGGAGGTGCTGGCGGCGATCATCGGCGAGGCTCGCGCGCTTCAGGCGCCAGCCTGACGACCTGCGCGGCGGTTCAGAGGAAAGCGTCGGGCACCGCGGCCTTCTTGCGCGCCACGTAGTCGGCCAGCGCCTCGGCCACGCCCGGGTCCATCGCGGGCTGCTCGTAGCTGTCGAGCAGCGCCTTCACCCGCGCCGATGCGAGCTGCATGGTGTCGCGCGCGCCCTCTTCGGACCATGTCTCGAAGGGCTTGTAGTCGAACAGCTCGGAGCGCCAGAAGGCGGTCTTGAAGTTCTCCTGCGTGTGGGCGCAGCCGAGGAAATGCCCGCCCGGCCCCACCTCGCGGATCGCGCCCAGCGCCTGCGTCGCCTCGTCGACGGTAACCCCCTGCGCCATCTTGTGCAGGGCGCCGAGCTGGTCGGCATCCATCACGAATTTCTCGTAGGAGGCCACCAGCCCGCCTTCGAGCCAGCCGCAGGCATGCAGCATGAAGTTCACCCCGGCCTGCAACCCCATGTTGAGCGAATTGGCGCTCTCGTAGCCGGCCTGCGCATCCGGCAGTTTCGAACCGCAGAAACCGCCCGCCGAGCGGTAGGGCAGCGCCAGCCGCCGCGCCAGTTGGCCGACGCCGTAGCTGATCTGCGAGGCCTCGGGCGTGCCGAAGGTGGGCGCGCCGGAGTTCATGTCGATCGAGGTGACGAAGGCCCCGAAGATCACCGGCGCGCCCTTGCGCACCAACTGCGCGTAAGCGATGCCCGCCATGGCCTCGGCCAGCACCTGCGTCAGCGTGCCGGCCACGGAGACCGGCGCCATCGCGCCGCCGACGATGAAGGGCGAGACGATGCAGGCCTGATTGTTGCGCGCATAGACCTCGAGCGCGCCCATCATCGTGTCGTCGAAGGTCAACGGCGAGTTGATGTTGATCAGCGAGGTCATCACGGTGTTCTGCTGCACGAACTCCTCGCCGAAGAGGATGCCGCACATGTCCACGCTGTCCTGCGCCCGGCTCGGCTCGGTCACCGAGCCCATGAAAGGCTTGTCGGACAGGGTCATGTGCGCGTGCAGCATGTCGAGGTGGCGCTTGTTCACCGGCAGGTCGGTAGGCTCGCAGACCGTGCCCCCCGAATGGTGCAGCCAGCGTGACATCTGGCCGAGCCTCACGAAATTGCGGAAATCCTCGATCGTGCCGTAGCGCCGCCCGTTCTCGGCGTCATGCACGAAGGGCGGTCCGTAGACCGGCGCAAGCACCAGCGAGCGACCGCCAATCTCGACGCTGCGCTCGGGGTTGCGGGCGTGCTGGGTGATGCGCGAGGGCGCATGGCCGCAGAGCCGCCGCGCCAGACCGCGCGGGATGCGCACGCGCTCGCCCTCGATCTCGGCCCCTGCTTCCTTCCACAGCGCCAACGCACCGGGATTGTTGACGAAGTTGACGCCGATCTCTTCCAGCACCGTCTCGGCACCGGCCTCGATCATCTCCAGCGCCTCTTCGGTCAACAGCTCGAAGTTGGGAATGTTGCGCTCGATGAAACGGGCCGTCTCGACCCGGGCCGAGCCGCGTGCCGCGCGCCGTGCTGCCCCGCCGCCGCTGCGTGTCCGTTTCCGCGTTTCCGTCTCAGACATGGCGCCTCTCCCGTTCCTTCGCATGCCCGATCAGTAGTAGCCCAGCCCCCGGGTGACCAGAGACGAGTTTGCGCCCCCTCGCGGCCAAATGCGACATGCCGCGCCCCGCGGACGAGGAAACGTCCCCTTAACATGTATCGGCTAGAGATCTTTTTCCGGGTGGGTGGCCGCGTTCGGCAGACCGGGGGATCAGATGAAGGACACGCAGCTTGAAATCAGCGGCCGGCCGCTCGACGGCGCCGAAATCGGTGCGCTGGCGCATCTCTACCGCAGCGAGGTTCACCGCTGTACCGTCTGGCGCACCCGCCTGGACACGACAACCAACTGGGCTGTGGTGACACTGGGCGTCGCGCTCTCCATCGCCTATGCCGCCCCGGATGCCTCGCCGCTTCCGCTGGTGCTCGTGGGTATCTCGAACCTGTTCTTCCTCACCCTCGAGGCACGGCGCTACCGCTATTGCGACCTCTGGCGCGAGCGTTTCCGCAGCATGGAGGTGAATTTTTACGGCCCGATCCTCGGAGACCGGACATCAGCGCAACCGGACTGGGCCATCGCGCTGCAACAGGACTACGCGCACCCCGAGTTCGGCATCTCCTACCTGCACGCCATGGGGCGGCGCATCCGGCGCAGCTACCTGTGGATCATGCTGATCCAGCTGCTGGCTTTCGTGGGAAAGATCACCGTGCATCCCAGCACGGTCCAGAGCTTCGAGCAGGCGATGCAGCGTGCCGCGGTCGGTGCGATCCCTGGCGAGGCGATGGCGCTTGGCGGGGCGATCTACGCCGGTGGTTTCGCCGCGCTGGCGCTCTGGTCCCTCTCGGTCGACCGCACGGCTCGGCGCGAACAAGGGCTCTCGCTGCCCGACGCGATCTACTGACCCGCGCTCTGCGGGAGCTCATTAATCGTGGATTCAGACCTGCGCTGCAGGATCGCCACGCCGGCACCAGATCGCAGGCAGCAGTCACCCGGCCTAATGGAGAGAGCCACAGGAAGCACAGTGGCTTCAGGACACCCCGCACAGGCGGCGACCCAGCCGCTCCAGAACGAAGGAGAGTTCCCTTGAAACCGCTCGCAACCACACTCCTCCTCGCAGCGGCCTGCGCGCCCCATCTTGCGCTGCCGGCGCTGGCCGAGAGCAAGGTGACCTATCCCCCCGCGGAACCCGCCGCCGCATCGGATCATGGCACGTCGGATCATGGCGCGGCGGCGCCCGCGCATGGCGACACCAGGCATGCAGCCGCCGTCCAGGCGAGCGCCGACAGCCATGCCCCGGCTCCGGAGTCCGGCGCGCTCTGCCAGGGCTTCGGCCCGCAGACGCCGCGCGACATCGGCAATGCGTTCGGCAGCAACCCCGTCTCTTTCGGGCTGGCCCCGCCGCCGGATGAGCTGAACCTGTGCAACATCCACACCCATACCAATGCCGAGCACCTCGGACCCGGCTTCTCCATCTACGCCGGCCCCGAAGAGAACGGCGGCTTCAAATGCGCCGGCTCGGCCTCGCTGAGCGCCGCCGAGCTGTCGCGACCTGAGGGAGGCCCCGCCCGGTTCGAGGGCGTGGAACCCGGCGATACGATCGAGGTGCATTGGGTCCATACGTCCTGCGACGTAACGCCCGGCCCGGGGCTCGGCGCCTGCCTGTCCGACAGCTGCTCGAACCCGGAATTGCGGGTGGAGGCGCAGGTCTTCCTGGTGGTCAACGACCCCAATGCACTCGACTTCCGGGATTTCATCTACCTCGGCACCATGCGCCAGGGTCGCCATCAGGCCCGTGCGCTGCCGACCGGCACCGGCGCGCCGGTGGTGTTCCGCGGCTCGACCACCGGGCCCAGCTACGACCAGCAGACCTGCTCGCCGCTGCAGGTCACGTGGTCGGTGCGTCCGCGCTGCGCCCGGCTCGACATCTCGTCGCTGGATGCCTGGGCCGCCATGGGCAATGTCTTCGATGAAAGCCACAGCCATGGCGTGCGCCGGCTGGTCACCGCCCCGTCCCTGCTCAGCCAGATCGACTGAGCCCGCGCTACGGCACAAGCCGGGGGCGGCAATTGCGTCCGCCCGGCACCCAGCCTCTTGCGCGCGAGGCGCGGCCCGCCTAAAGCAGCCGCATGACCCAGCATGATCGCCTCCTTATCATCGACTTCGGTAGCCAGGTGACGCAGCTCATCGCGCGGCGCCTGCGTGAGCTGAACGTCTACTGCGAGATCCACCCCTATCAGAACGTCACAGATGCGTTCCTGAAGGACTTCGCCCCCAAGGCCATCGTCTTCTCCGGTGGCCCCGACAGCGTGACGCGCGAGGGCTCGCCTCGCCCGCCCAAATCCGCCTACGAGCTCGGCGTTCCGATCCTCGGCATCTGCTATGGCCAGCAGGTCATGATGCACGACCTCGGCGGCAAGGTCGAAGCCGGCCAAAGCCACACCGCCGAATTCGGCCGCGCCTACGTGACGCCCAAGGAAGACCGCCTCGACCTGCTGGCAGGCTGGTTCCTCGACGGCACCGGCCGCGAACAGGTGTGGATGAGCCACGGCGACCACGTCTCGGAGATCGCCCCCGGCTTCGAGGTCTACGCGACCTCCCCCGGCGCGCCCTTCGCGATCACCGCCGACGTGAGCCGCAAGTTCTACGCCGTGCAGTTCCACCCGGAGGTGCATCACACCCCGAACGGCAAGACCCTGTACGAGAACTTCGTCAAGGAAGCCGGCTTCACCGGCGACTGGACGATGGACGCCTACCGCGAGGAAGCGGTGCGCAAGATCCGCGAACAGGTGGGCGAGTCCAAGGTCATCTGCGCGCTTTCGGGCGGCGTCGACAGCTCGGTCACCGCGGCCCTGCTGCACGAGGCGATCGGCGAGCAGCTGACCTGCGTCTTCGTCGATCACGGCCTGCTGCGCCTGAACGAGGCCGACGAGGTCGTGGCGATGTTCCGCGACCACATGAACCTCTCGGTGATCCACGCGCAGGAGCAGGACCTGTTCCTTGGCGAGCTGGAGGGCGTTTCCGACCCCGAGACCAAGCGCAAGATCATCGGCAAGCTGTTCATCGACGTGTTCCAGAAATACGCCGACCAGATCGAGGACGCGACCTTCCTCGCGCAGGGCACGCTTTACCCCGACGTGATCGAGAGCGTCAGCTTCTCGGGTGGCCCCTCGGTCACCATCAAGTCGCACCACAACGTCGGTGGCCTGCCGGAGAAGATGGGCCTCAAGCTTGTCGAGCCGCTGCGCGAACTCTTCAAGGACGAGGTGCGCGCGCTGGGTCACGAGCTTGGCCTGCCGGCCAGCTTCATCGGCCGCCACCCCTTCCCCGGCCCGGGTCTGGCAATCCGTTGCCCCGGCGAGATCACCCGCGAGAAGCTCGACATCCTTCGCAAGGCGGATGCGGTCTACATCGACCAGATCCGCAAGCACGGTCTCTACGACGAGATCTGGCAGGCCTTTGTGGCGATCCTGCCGGTGCGCACCGTGGGCGTGATGGGCGACGGCCGCACCTACGACTACGCCTGCGCCCTGCGCGCGGTGACCTCGGTCGATGGCATGACGGCGGATTACTATCCCTTCAGCCACGAGTTCCTCGGCGAGACCGCGACGCGGATCATCAACGAGGTGAAGGGCATCAATCGCTGCACCTACGACATCACCTCGAAGCCCCCGGGCACCATCGAGTGGGAATGATCGCGCCGTAACATTCGGGGCCGGGGAAACCCGGCCCCTTTTGTATTCGCTCGCAACGCTGCCGTGCGGGGTATGGACATCCAGAGCACATCGCGCCGCCCCTCGGGCCGCACTCGGGCGATTGCCCCTTGCCCCTGCCGGATCACCGAGCCAGTGTCCGCAGCGGAGAGGACCCCCATGACGACCAGAGTTTTCGTGCAGCCGCACCGTTTCCCCAAGTACAGGTTTTCCAGGCATCAATCGGCCGGGAGCGCGACATGAGCGCCGTGCAGCTGACCGGCCGCATGACCGCGCCGCCCGAGCGCTGCGACGAGGTGCGCGCCGCAATGGATGAACACATCCGCCTGACCCGCGCCGAGGCCGGCTGCCTTTTCTTCGAGCTGCGCGAGACCGAGGACGGAGTTTTCGAGGTCTCGGAGCTGTTCCAGAGCCGCGCCGCCTTCGACGCGCATCAGACCCGCACCCGCGCCAGCGCCTGGTTTCGCATCACCGGCGACCTGCCGCGCGACTACGACGTGGCCGACCTGTGAGCGCGCCGCTTGCCCCCGGAACCGCCCCCGGCGCCGTGCCGCGGGCCGCGCTCTGGATGGTCGGCTCGATTGTCTCGTTCAGCGCAATGGCGGTGGCCGGACGCTACGTCAGCACCGGGCTCGACACCTTTGAAATCATGCTCTACCGCTCGCTGCTCGGGGTGGTGATCATCAGCAGTATCGTGACGCTGACGGGCAAGCGCCGGACCGTCGCAACCCGCCATATCGGCACCCATATCATCCGCAATATCAGCCATTTCACCGGTCAGAACCTGTGGTTCTACGCGATCACGGTGATCCCGCTGGCGCAGGTCTTCGCGCTGGAGTTCACCGGCCCGATCTGGGCAATGCTGCTGGCGACGCTGGTACTGGGAGAACGTCTGACATGGCCGCGCAGCCTCGCCGCGCTGGTCGGCTTCCTCGGCATCCTGATCGTCACCCGCCCCTCGCCCGAGACGCTCTCGCCCGGCCTCTTCGCCGCCGCGGGCGCGGCGATCGGCTTTGCCGGCTCGGCGATCTTCACCCGCAAGCTCACCCGCACCGACAGCACCTTGTGCATCCTGTTCTGGCTGACGCTGACGCAGGCGGTCATGGGCCTGGTCTGCGCCGGCTTCGACGGCGACATCGCGCTGCCCTCGGCCGAGGCGGTGCCCGGAGTGATCGTCATCGGCGTCGCCGGGCTCTGCGCGCACTACTGCCTGACCACCGCGCTCGGCCTCGCTCCGGCCTCGGTGGTCATGCCGATCGACTTCACCCGCCTGCCGGTCATCGCCATCGTCGGCATGCTGCTCTACGCCGAGCCGCTGGACCCCTGGGTGCTGCTGGGCGCGGCGCTGATCTTTGCCGCCAACTACGCCAACATCCTGCGCGAGACCCGCGCGGCCCGGCCGTCCGCAGGATGAGACGCGCGGGCATCGCCGGGACTGGCCGCAGGGATGACAGCAGGGTTTGACGCCGGACGCGGGCGCAAGTACCTGTCGGGACAGACGAACCAGGAGCCGACCCATGCTGTATGAAACCGCCGCCGACTGGCGCGACGCCGCGCGCAGGCACGTGGTGCTGTTTGCCATGTCGGGACTCGGCAAGACCCATGTCTCGTCAATGCTGCGGCAATCCGGCGACTGGTTCCACTACTCGATCGATTACCGCATCGGCACGCGCTACATGGGCGAATACATCGCCGACAATGCCAAGGCAGAGGCGATGAAGAACCCGTTCCTGCGCGAACTGCTGCTGTCGGATTCGATCTATATCGGCTCCAACATCACCTTCGAGAATCTGACCCCGGTCTCCACCTACCTTGGCAAGCCCGGCGATCCGGCCAAGGGCGGCATGGCAATGGACAGCTACCGCATCCGCCAGGACCAGTTCCGCCGCGCCGAGGAACAGGCGCTTCTGGATACGGGATATTTCATCGAGCGCGCGCAACAGCTCTACGGCTACCCGCATTTCGTCTGCGACACCGGTGGGTCGATCTGCGAATGGGTGAACGCCGGCGATCCGCGCGACCCGATCCTGGGCGAGTTGTCGCGCCAGGCGCTGATGGTCTGGATCCGCGGCAGCGAGGCGCACACCGAAGAGCTGATCCGGCGCTTCGACCGTGCGCCAAAGCCCATGGCCTACCAGCCCGAGTTCCTCGAAGCGGCCTGGACGCGCTATCTCGATGAAAAGGGCATCTCCGAGACCGCGGTCGATCCGGATGACTTCATCCGCTGGACCTACGCCCAGGCGCTGGCCCACCGGCAGCCACGCTACGAGGAGATGGCGCGCAACTGGGGCGTGACGGTCGAGGCCTCTGACATGGCCACGGTACGTGACGAGGCGGATTTCGTCGCGGTGGTTGCCGCAGCCATCGACGCCAGAGCCTGAGGCCCGGCGGCCCAGCACAAGCAGAGCAGCCATCGCCCCCCAAGGCCTGAACAGGCGGTTGAGCTGTGATCTCGATGCCAAGCCCTGCACTGGGCCCTGGCACCGTGCATCCACCGGGCCGCTCGGGGTCAGACGGCGGCGCTTCTGCCGGCCGGCTGCGCAGCCTGGGCATCGCCGACGTTGAAGCCGCGCATCAGGTCCGAGAGCCGCCCCGCGTCTCCCCGCAGCATGTGCGCCGCCGCGGTGCTCTGTTCAACCATGGCGGCATTCTGCTGCGTGACACGGTCGAGATTGCTGACCCCGACGTTGATCTCGTTGAGCCCCTGCGCCTGTTCGGCCGCGACCCCGGCGATGTTTGTGACCAAGGTCGCGATCTGGCTCACCTGGGCGACCACCTCACCCAGGGCCTCGCCCGAGCGCTCGACCAGTTCCACCCCGTCGCGGACGCGGTCGGCCGAGCCGCTGATCAGGGTCTTGATCTGCTGCGCCGCGTCAGAGCTGCGCTGCGCCAACGCGCGCACCTCGGAGGCCACAACGGCAAACCCCTTCCCCGAAGCCCCGGCGCGCGCCGCCTCGACCCCGGCGTTGAGCGCCAGGAGATTGGTCTGAAAGGCAATGTCGTCGATCACCCCGATGATCTCGTTGATCTGCTGCGAGCTGCGCTCGATGCCGCCCATGGCCTCGATCGCCGAGCGCATGACCTCGCCGTTCTGATCCGCGAGTTTAGAAGCGGTCTGCACGCTGCCTTCGGCCTCCCGGGCCGACTGCGCCGCCTCGCGGACCCGGGACAGCATCTCCTCGAGCGCGGCGGCTGTCTGTTCGAGCGTGGCGGCCTGGGTCTCGGTGCGCCGCGACAGGTCGTCGGACGCGCGGGCGATTTCCTCGGCGCTGCTGTGAATGTTGAGCGCGCCGGAATTCACCTCGGTCATGGTGGCGCGCAGGCTCTCGACCGCGCGGTGGTAATTGCCGCGCAACTCTTCGTATTCATCGGGGAACTCCTCGGCGATCACATGGCGCAGCGATCCGCCTGCGAGCGCATCGAGCGCATCGCTCAGGTGGCACACCACCTGGTTCTGCGCCTCATGGGCGCGTCCGCGCGCCTCCTGCGCATCTCGGCCACGTGCCAGGGTCTTGGTGAGGTCGGCCAAATTGCGCGCCAGTTCACCAAACTCGTCGCGGCGCCGCTCGGCGCGCAGGGTGACGTCGTAGTCCCCCGCTGCAACCCGCGACATCCCCCGACGCAGCGCGCTCAGCGGTGCAAGCACAATACGACGCAGGAGCACCAGCGCCACGCCCAGCATGATGCACAGGCTGGCTGCCGCGCTGGCCAGCATGATCTGCTTGTCGCGGAGGATCGACGCGCGCATGGCGCCATCGGTCCAGGCCATGACCAGCGCACCGAGCGGCGCGCCCTCTCCCCGCAGCGCGATCGACTCGGTCGCAACGAAATTTCGCAAGTTGCCGTGCTCCCCTCCCTCCGCCAGGGCCTTCTGCGCCGATGCGAGAAGGTCGGGCTCGCGCTCGCCCAGGTCGCCCGTCCGCGCGAGCACCTCGCCATTCGCGCCCAGCACCAGGCCGCCCAGGAGGTCCCCTGCGGCAGTCCTGGCTTTCTCCTGCAGGATTTGTTCCAGCCGCGCATCGTCGCGGAACCGCACCGAAGGCAGGAGGCTGGCTGCCGTGGCTTCGACCGATTGCCGTGCCAGCGCGGCGATCCCGCTCCCGGTCACCTTGTCGCTGAGACGCCATACCTGCACCGCGAGCACCAGGGCGACGACCAGGCTCGACAGCACCACAAGCCCCGCCACCTGCGCGAAGACCGACCCAAGGGAGCGCCGAAATCCCGCACCAGTCCTTGGCTCGGCCCGCGTCTCTCCCCCTGTCCTGTTCCCTCGCTTGCGCCGCCAAAATGCACGCACCCTCATGGGAGCCGCTCCGCGTCGAGCCCGATGGTCAGCGCCCCCAGCGGCTCGCCGCTCTGCGGATCGCTGACGGTCATCGACAGCTGCTGCATGTAAACTTGGCTCGATTCGTCGAATTCCACCGGGCCTAGGTGCACCGCCCCGGCCCCGTGCGGGTAGGTTTCGAGATACTTGTCCTCGTCACCCTGCCAGTAGTCGGAGGTCAGGTGCGAGACGGCGACATTGAGCCCGCGCGCATCCATCAGAAGGACTTCGCGGATCAGCCCGCCGGAGGCTTCGACCTGCGCACGCAGCTGGTCGGCCACGGCATTGCCCCAGACCTTCGAGATGGTCGGAATCTCGGATGCGCCGATCTCGGATTTCCAGTGGGCGTCCAGCGCCGCGATCCCGGCCTCGTCGTAGTCGGCAGTTTCCGCGTTCTGCGCGCGCACCGCGGCGATCAGCGCCGGATCACCGACCAACGGCCCCACGTACTGGGTCACGATCGCCTGCAGTTGCGGCGACAGCGCCTCGGCGCGGGCGGGCGGCGACGCAATTGGCAGGAGCGCCACGGCAAGGGCGAGGGCCGCGTATCGCGCGTGGCGCGGGCGGTGACGCCGGTTGGGCGGGCGACGGTTTGACATGGGACACCTCCGCAAAAACTCTCCTGCCTCCGTCTAGAGATGATTTCCTCACGTGAAGTTAAGGCGCGCCGATTTCCGGGCACGAACGTTTCCCTCTGCGTCCCTCGCCGTCCGCTTGCAGGCGCCAACGCGCCGGTCCAGAAAGGGCCGTCAGCCGCCGGAGACCGTCATGCCCTACCTCACCCTCGCCCTCGCAGTTCTGGCCGAAACCATCGGCACCGCCGCGCTGCAGGCCAGCCAGCAGTTCACCCGGCCGCTGCCCTCGGCGATCGTCGTCATCTCCTATGCTGCGGCCTTCTACCTGCTGTCGATCGTGCTGCGCGCCATGCCCGTGGGTCTGGCCTACGCCATGTGGTCCGGGCTGGGGATCGTCTTCATCTCCCTGATCGGCCTCGTCGCCTTCGGGCAGAAGCTGGACCTTGCGGCAGTTCTCGGAATGGGGCTGATTGTCGCCGGGATCCTCGTGATTCACCTGTTTTCGGGGGCCTCGCCGCATTAAGTGCTGGCAATTTCCCCCTTCCCCGGCTAACTCGCGCGCAAACCTCCCTTCAAAGGCATTCCTATGGACCTGCGCAATATCGCGATCATCGCACACGTTGACCATGGCAAGACCACGCTGGTGGACGAGCTGCTCAAACAGTCCGGCGCGTTCCGCGAGAACCAAGCCGTGGCCGAGCGCGCCATGGACAGCAACGATCTCGAGCGCGAGCGTGGCATCACCATCTTCGCCAAGCCGACCTCGGTCGAGTGGAAGAACACCCGCATCAACATCGTCGACACCCCCGGCCACGCCGACTTCGGCGGCGAGGTCGAGCGTATCCTGAGCATGGTCGACGGCGTGGTGCTGCTGGTGGACGCCGCCGAAGGCCCGATGCCGCAGACCAAGTTCGTGACCTCCAAGGCACTTGCCCTCGGCCTGCGTCCGATCGTGGTGCTGAACAAGGTCGACAAGCCCGACGCCGAGCCCGACCGCGCGCTCGACGAATGCTTCGACCTCTTCGCCTCGCTCGGCGCGGATGAAGACCAGCTGGACTTCCCGCACATGTACGCCTCGGGCCGCAACGGCTGGGCGGATGCCGAGCTTGACGGCCCGCGCAAGAACCTCGATGCGCTGTTCAACCTGATCGTCAACCACGTGCCGGCGCCGAAGCAGATCAAGCACCAGGACGAAGACTTCCGCATGCTGGCGACCACGCTGGGCAGCGACCCCTTCGTCGGCCGCCTGCTCACCGGCCGCATCGAGACCGGCCGGGTCAAAGTCGGTCAGACCGTGCAGGCGATCAGCCGCGTCGGCCAGAAGATCGAACAGTTCCGCGTCACCCGCGTTCAGGCCTTCCGCGGCCTCGCGCAGGCGGACATCGACGAGGGTCTCGCGGGCGACATCGTCTCGCTCGCCGGCATGACCAAGGCGACCGTGGCCGACACCATCTGCGCGCTCGCCGTGGATGAGCCGCTCGACGCGCAGCCGATCGATCCGCCCACCATCACCGTGACCTTCGGCATCAACGACAGCCCGCTTGCGGGGCGTGACGGCAAGAAGGTGCAGTCGCGCGTCATCCGCGAGCGCCTGATGAAGGAAGCCGAGGGCAACGTCGCGATCAAGATCGCCGACACCCCGGGCGGCGAGGCCTTCGAGGTGTCCGGCCGCGGCGAACTGCAGATGGGCGTCCTCATCGAGAACATGCGCCGCGAGGGCTTCGAGCTGTCGATCTCGCGCCCGCAGGTGATCATGAAGGAAGAAGACGGCACCCGCATGGAGCCGGTCGAGGAAGTCACCATCGACGTGGATGACGAGTACACCGGTGCGGTCATCGAGAAGCTCACCGGCCCGCGCAAGGGCGAGCTCGTGGAGATGAAGCCCGCCGGCGCCGGCAAGACCCGCATCGTCGGCCACGTGCCGTCGCGCGGCCTGATCGGCTACCACGGCGAATTCCTCACCGACACCCGCGGCACCGGCGTTCTCAACCGCGTGTTCCACGGCTGGACCCCGCATAAGGGCCCGATCGAAGGCCGCCGCGCCGGCGTGCTGATCTCTATGGAGAACGGCGAGGCCGTGGCCTACGCGCTGTGGAACCTCGAGGACCGCGGCAAGATGTTCCTCGGGGCGCAGGCACCGGTCTACACCGGCATGATCATCGGCGAGCACAGCCGCGACAACGACCTGGAAGTGAACCCGCTGAAGGGCAAGAAGCTGACCAACGTCCGGGCCTCGGGCACCGATGAAGCGGTCCGTCTGACCACGCCGATCACCCTGTCGCTGGAAGAGGCCATCGCCTACATCAACGACGACGAGCTGGTGGAAGTCACCCCGAACGCGATCCGCCTGCGCAAGCGCTACCTCGACCCGCACGAGCGCAAGCGCCAGTCGCGCAGCCAGTAAGGCCGCGCCACGATCTCGGGGGCCCTGCCCCCGGACACCGGGCAGAACGGGGGCTCCGCCCCCGGCCCCCCGGGCGTATTTGGAAAGAGAAGAAGATGTGAGCGCGGTCCTTCAAGGCCGCGCTTTTTCCGTCCATCGTGGCTACTTGTGGCGTGCGAGGCGGTGACGGTCAGGCTGGGAGCAGGCTGTCGCCAAGGGAGATGCCGCCGCCCGAGATCACCTCTGCGCACCAGCCGCCGTGGCTGCGTATGGCATTGTAGCCTCCCGGCCCCAGTGCCGCTTCCATCCGCGAGCACGGCGCGCAGACCGTGGTGAGGCGCAGGCGCACCTCGCCAAGGAGAATCTCCTGCCCGCGCAGGGCCGAAAGATTGATACCTGAGATGACGAGGTTGCGGCGCAGCACGGCGGGTGTCACTGCCTCGAGGCCGCAGAGCGCCGCGATGACCGGCAGGTGTTCGGCCTGGATCAGCGTGACCGCGCGCTTGCCGGTGCGGCCATGGTCGCCGTCCAGCCCGGCCTCGGTGATCCGTACCGCGCGGACGGACTGTAACGGCGCGAGCCGGGCTGCGCGCAGGCCGATCCAGTCGAGCCGGCCCGGCGCGTGATGTGTTGCCAGCAGGGCCTTCAGGCTCCCCGGCTCACCGGAGCTTTTCACTCGCTGGTTTCGACGATCAGCAGCTCGCGCTCCGACGCGCCGCGCGCGTGGCTCAGCGCCTCTTGGTACTCGGGCGAATGGTAGCAGGCCTCGGCGGCCTCGACCGAGGGGAATTTCGCCACGACATTGCGCGGCCGGTCCTTGCCTTCGAGCTGCACGTAGCGGCCGCCGCGGGCGATGAAGGCGCCGCCGTGCTTGGCGATCGCGGGACCGGCGAGCTTGGCGTATTTGCCGTAGGCCTCCTCGTCGGAGACGGTGACATGGGCGATCCAGAGAGCGGGCATCAGACTCCTTCCACGATGACGAGATCGCGCGTCGAGGCGCGCAGGGCGACGGGCAGGATGCGCTGGTACTCGGGCGAGTTGTACCAACGTTCAGCGGCGACGCGACTTGGGAATTCCACCACCACGTGCCGGCCCGGCCCCTCGCCTTCGACGAAGGCCTGCGGGCCGCCCTTCACGAGAAAGCGCCCGCCGAATTCCTCGGCGAGCGCAACGGTTTGGCCGGCATAGACGGCATATTCCTCGGGGTCGGTGACCTCGATGCGGGCGATGATATAAGCGGTCATAAGCTCCTCCCTAAGCCTGTGATCAGCCTGCCAGCACCGCCTCGGCCGCCGCGATGGCCGCCTCGGCCTCGCTGGCGTCCTTGGCGCCGCCCTGCGCAAGATCGGGACGGCCACCGCCGCCCTTGCCTCCGAGCGCCGCGACCGCCGCCTTGACCACGTCCACCGCCGAGACGGTGGCCTTGAGGTCCTCGGTGACGCCGGCGGCCACGGCCACCTTGTCCCCGGTGTCGGCGATCAGCAGCACCACGCCCGAGCCAAGCCGCGACTTGTGCTCGTCGATCAGCGGCGGCAGGTCCTTGCCGGAGACGCCCGAGAGCACCTGGCCGACGAACTTCATGCCGTTCACTTCACGCGCTTCGGCACCGCCGCCCTGCCCGGCACCGCCGGCCATGGCGAGATCGCGGCGCAGCTGGGCGACCTCGTTCTCGAGCTTGCGGCGCTCGTCGAGCAGCGCGGAGACACGGGTGACCGCCTCTTCGCCAGTGACCTTCAGCAGCCCCTCGATACCCGAGAGCGCCTTGTCGCGGCCGCGCAGCGCGGCCATGGCGGCTTCGCCGGTCAGCGCCTCGATGCGGCGAACGCCGGCCGAGGACGCCGATTCCGAGGTCAGGGCAAACATGCCGATGTCACCGGTCTGCGCGACATGGGTGCCGCCGCAGAGCTCGAGCGAATAGGTTTGGCCGTCCGAGCCCTTGCCGGAGCCCGAGAGCGTGCCCATGGAGACCACGCGCACCTCGTCGCCGTATTTCTCGCCGAAGAGTGCCTGTGCGCCGAGGGCGCGGGCGTCGTCGGGGGTCATGATGCGGGTGCTCACCGCCGAGTTCTGGCGGATGAAGGCGTTCACCTCGGTTTCGACCTGCGCGATCTCTGCGGCGCTCAGTGCCTTGGTGTGCGAGAAATCGAAACGCAGGCGGTCGGGCGCGTTCAGCGAGCCACGCTGTGCGACGTGATCGCCCAGCGCGCGGCGCAGCGCCTCGTGCAGCAGGTGGGTCGCCGAGTGGTTCGCGCGGATCTTGCCGCGGCGCTTGTGATCGACCTCGACGGCCACCGTATCGCCCTTGGCAAAGGTGCCCGATTTCACCGTCACCATGTGGCCGGTGAGCTTGCCGCCCGCCAGCTTCTGCGCGTCGGTGACCTCGGCCTGATCGTCTTCATCCTCGAGCCGGCGCAGCCAGCCCTTGTCGCCGACCTGGCCGCCGCTCTCGCCGTAGAACGGCGTCTGGTTCAGCACGACCCAGCCGCTTTCGCCTTCCGCCAGCTTGTCGACCGCGGCGCCGTCCTTGACCAGCGCGAGGATCTGACCCTCGGCGGTCTCGGCATCATAGCCGAGGAAGTCCGTCGCGCCCTTCTCTTCGGCAATGTCGTACCAGAGGGTGAGATCCGCAGCCTCGCCCGAGCCGGACCAGGCCGCGCGGGCCTTGGCCTTCTGCTCGGCCATCGACTTGTCGAAGCCCTCGGTGTCGACCTCGCGGCCACGCTCGCGCAGGGCGTCCTGCGTCAGGTCGAGCGGGAAGCCATAGGTGTCGTAGAGCTTGAAGGCCGCCTCGCCGGGCAGCTTGGCGCCCTCGCCGAGACCGACAAGTTCGTCGTCGAGCAGCTTGAGGCCGCGGTCGAGCGTCTGCTTGAAGCGGGTTTCCTCCAGCTTCAGCGTCTCTTCGATCAGCGCCTGCGCGCGATGCAGTTCGGGATAGGCCGCACCCATCTGGCGGACCAGAGCGGGCACCAGACGGTGCATGACCGGGTCCTTGGCGCCCAGCATGTGCGCGTGGCGCATGGCCCGGCGCATGATCCGGCGCAGCACGTAGCCGCGGCCGTCGTTGGAGGGCATCACGCCGTCGGCGATCAGGAAGGAGGTCGAACGCAGGTGGTCGGCGATCACCCGGTGGTGGGTCTTGCCGGGGCCGTCCGGATCGCTGCTGGTGGCGTCGGCCGACGCCTCGATCAGCGCGCGCATCAGGTCGGTGCCGTAGTTGTCATTGGTGCCCTGCAGCAGCGCCGCGACCCGCTCGATGCCCATGCCGGTGTCGATCGACTGCATGTCGAGCGCGCGCATCGAGCCGTCCTCGAACTGCTCGTTCTGCATGAAAACGACGTTCCAGATCTCGATGAAGCGGTCGCCGTCCTCCTCGGGCGAGCCCGGAGGGCCACCCCAGAATTTCTCGCCGTGGTCGAAGAAGATCTCGGTGCAGGGGCCGCAGGGGCCGGTCGGCCCCATCTGCCAGAAGTTGTCCGAGGTGGCGATGCGGATGATCCGGCTTTCCGGCACGCCGATCTTCTTCCACAGCTCGAAGGCCTCGTCATCGGTGTGATAGACGGTGGTGTAGAGACGCTCGGGCGAGATGTCGAAGTGCTTGGTTACCAGTTCCCAGGCAAAGGGGATCGCCTCGGCCTTGAAGTAGTCGCCGAAGGAGAAGTTGCCGAGCATCTCGAAGAAGGTGTGGTGCCGCGCGGTGTAGCCCACGTTGTCGAGGTCGTTGTGCTTGCCGCCGGCGCGCACGCATTTCTGTGCGGTCGTGGCGCGTTTGTAGTCGCGGTTCTCCACCCCGGTGAAGCAGTTCTTGAACTGCACCATCCCGGAGTTGGTGAACATCAGCGTGGGGTCGTTGCGGGGGACAAGCGGGCTCGAGGGCACGATCTCGTGGCCCTGCTTGGCGAAGTAGTTCAGAAACGTCGAGCGAATGTCGTTCAGCGTGGGCATGGGTGTTCTCTTGCGCCTCGTCTGCGGGTTCCGGACGGGTGTATATCCCCATCCCGCCCCTGTCCATAAGCCGCCCGCGAAAAGCGTTAGGGTATGAGGTGCTGCCGAGAGACCCCGATCGAAAGGTGCGGCGCGGGCCGGTGGGCCCCTGCGCTCAAGGTGGCGCTGCACAGGATGAGTTCAGCCTTCGGTTGCTTCCACTTCAAGAGAGTGCGTGCACGTCGTGCGGAGGAGCCAATGCGCCCGCCGGGACCGGCAGGCGTTGACCCGGCGAGCCTTGGCCCTGCTTCCGGACCGACCCGCGTATGGCCTACACGCGGCGCACTCTTTGCCCCGGCAGGGCCTCGTCGGCCACCAGCCAAAGCCCCGAACCGATCACCAGCGCCGCACCGAGCATGGCGCCGGGGCCCGGCAGCTCGCCGAAACCGAAAAAGCCGATGCCCACCATCCAGATGAACTGCAGGTTCATCAGCGGCGTCGCCACATAGGCCGGCAGCAGTCGCAGCGCCTCGACCGAGACATAGCGCGCGCCGAAAAGGACGAGCGCGTAGCCCGTCACCCAGAGCCAGTCCGCGAGCGGCATCGGTTGCCAGACGAAGGGCAGCGCCAAGCCCATGGCCAGCGCCAGTGCAAGGTTGGGCCAGAAGACCTGCGCCAACGGCTTGCGTTCGCGCCGGGCGATGGCGCGGGCGGCCACCATCGAGCCCGTCCCCGACAGCGCCGCCAGCAGCGCCCAGAGATGACCCGCGTCCAGTCCCGCCCGGCCCTCGGGCATCAGGAAGAGGATGCCGCAGGCCCCTGCCCCCAAAGCCAGCCAGGCGGCGGGACGCACCGGCTCGCCCAGGGCCGCGCCCGAGAGCGCAGCGGCAATGAGCGGCATCAGCCCGATGAAGAGGAAGACATCGGCGAAGGGCAACAGGCGGAATGCCTGGAAGAAACCGACGGCGGCGAGCACGGTCAACAGCGCGCGCAGTGCCATTGTCCCCTGGCTCGCCACGCCGAGCACCAAGCGCGGTGGCCCCTGCCTCAGCGCCGCGCCGAACGCGAAGACCAGCACCATCCCGGAGGACAGGGCAAAGAACTGCGGCGCGGCATAGCCGCCGGCGATCAGCTTGGTGATCCCGTCCGCCGCGGCGATGAGCGCGGTGTAGAGCGCAACCAGCGCGGCGCCGGTAAGCGCCGCTCTCATGTCCGGCCCGCCCGGGCGAAGCCTTCGAAGAAGGCGTCGAATTGCGCCGTCTCGCGCGCCATGGCATCGAGCAGATCGAGCACCATGGGCGGCAGCACCCCGTGCATGCGGCGGCGCATCACCGGCCAGTCGGCGCAGCGCCCGCCCTTCATTGCAAGCAGCGCCCGCGACAGCTCGCGCAGCGGGGCGACGCGCCCCCGCGCCCGCTCGAAACGCATCGGCCCCGGCTCAAGCGCCTTGCGGAAAGGCTCCTCGCCCATGGACGCCAGGTGCCAGTTGCAGACGAGAAAGTCGTGGTAGCCGTCCTGCAGCGGTCCCTGCGTGGCCTGATCCGACCTGAAGAGATCCGTCTCTCGACCCAGCCAGCGGGTCCAAAGCGAGGGCGGCTTCTCCCCGGCGTAGTGCAGCGCGATGCAGACCTCGGCCAGCAGGTCGGAATTCTGCTCGAGAAAGGCGAGGTGGCCGGTGAACTGAAGGCTGGTCAGCGCCTCTTGTCCCAGCCCCGGATCGCGGCGCCCGTATTCGCTGAGGTAGAAAACGATGTGGGTCAGCTCGTAGGCCGCCTTCTTGTTGGGCAGCGCAAAGGTGCCGGGCCGGGCGCAAAAGGCGCGCAGCCGGTCTTCCAGGCCGGGGTCCGCCGGGCCCGCGACGCCGCGACGCGCCAGCAGTCGCCGCGCCTCCATGCGCTGCAGGTCCGAAAGTTCGGCCCCGGGCAGCCCCGCGGAGCGGACGGTTTCGGCCATGCGTGCACCTGCGTTCCCGGACATGCCCAGGTCTTCGAGGTCGAGCACCATGGACAGCAGGAAGCGATAGTACTGCGGGAAAAAGGACAGCCGCTCCTCGGCGGAGGCGTAGAACTCCGCATGCGGCAGCAGCGCCTTCGGGCGGACCCAGCCCCGCGCTTTCGCCCCGGTGCATTCGAGGATGTTCAGCAGTTCCGCGTTTTCCTTGAGCCAGAAGACATCCTCCTCGTGGCGTCGATGATGCGCGAAACAGGCGATCAGCGCTGCGACGCGATCGTTCGGGGCGGCAACGCGGGGAGCCGGGCGAAAAGCGACGATATTGGACATGCGAGGGGCCTTTCTGCGCGCGGAAGAGCGGAAAAAGAAGCAGGGCGCGGGTCACGGGGCCGGACTGGCGGGCCGCGCGCGACGTGCGCCGGGGGACAGGCGGGCACCACAGCGGTGCCCGCCCGTTCCGCGAGGCGTCAGGCGCCCGAGGTGAAGAGCGCGGTGGCCTCGCCCGCACCGATCTCCGAGCCGCGCGGCGCGGCGCCCGAGGTGAAGAGCCCCACGGCCTCGCCCGCGGAGGTCACCGGCCCGGCCCCCGAGGTGAAGAGCGCGGCGCCCTCGCCCGAGGCGATCTCGGCCCCCGCGGGAGCGGCCCCCGAGGTGAACATCTCCGCCCCATGGCCGAGCAGCGTTTCGCTCCCAAAGGGCGCGGCACCCGAGGTGAACATGGCGCAGCCCTCTCCGGCGAACAGGTCGTGTTCGACAGATGCCTGAGTTGCTTCGGTCACGGTTTGCTTGAGTTGAGCAGTCATGGAAGAGCTCCCTGGTTGGATTGGCACGAGAAACGTGCTTCAGGGTTTCTTGCGATGCGTGCTTCAGGCAATATGGTTTCTTGTTAAGGTAGATTAATACAGGAGTTTTTCACAGAAACAATAACTTACAATTCATACGCTCTTGGCGACAATCTCGCTTCCCCACAGAAAGATCTTTTCTGGGGATAGTTTCCTTCGCGTCAGCCAAGACCGTGAATTGGCCCCGAATCGCAGTGCGACTCGCCCGAATCGCCGGGTAATCCGGACAGCCGGACTTGTCCCTCTGCCGGCTTTGCGCGATAGCTGGCGCAACTTCCGGAGGGCACCAGATGAAGATCGCCACCTTCAACATCAACGGCATCAAGGCGCGCGTCGGCGCGCTCGGGGACTGGCTCGACGAGGCGCAGCCCGATGTCGCGCTGCTGCAGGAGATCAAATCGGTCGACGAGGCCTTCCCGCGCGAACTCTTCGAGGAGCGCGGCTACAACGTCGAAACCCACGGCATGAAGAGCTTCAACGGCGTGGCGATCCTCTCCAAGCACCCGCTCGAGGATGTCAGCCGCGGCCTGCCCGGCGACGACAGCGACGAGCAGGCGCGCTGGATCGAGGCGACGGTCGTGGGCGAGAAGGAAGCCGTGCGCCTCTGCGGGCTCTACCTGCCCAACGGCAACCCGGTGGAGTTCGACGCAGAGGGTCAGCCGATCCGCGATGGCAAATACGGCTACAAGCTGGACTGGATGGACCGGCTGCACGCCCGCGCGCAGCAGCTTCTGGCCGATGAGACCCCCGCCCTGATGGCGGGCGACTACAACATCATCCCGCAGGCCGAGGATGCTGCCAAGCCGCAGGCCTGGGAGAAGGACGCGCTCTATCTTCAGCAGAGCCGCGACGCCTTCCGCCGCATCCTCAACCTCGGATTCACCGAGGCCTTCCGCGCCCGCGTGCAGGGGCCGGGGCACTATTCCTTCTGGGATTACCAGGCCGGGGCGTGGCAACGGAACAACGGCATCCGCATCGACCACGTGCTGATGACCCCTTCCTGCGCCGATCTGATGGTGGATTGCGGCATCGACCGCGACATCCGCGGCCGCGACAAGCCGTCGGACCACGTGCCGGTCTGGGTCGAGCTGGATATCTGAGCCGCCCCGCCTCGAACCGCCACGCCCCCATGCCAAGCCACAGGCCCGCGCTTGCACCCGCGCGGCGCCCGTCTTACATCTGAGTAGAACAGTCTGACAGCGGAGTCCGCCCACATGGCAATAGAAGCGACGGAGATCGAACAGCTCATCCGCGCCGCCTTCCCCGAGGCCAAGATCACCATCACCGACCTTGCCGGAGACGGCAATCACTACGCCGCAGAGGTCATCGACGAAAGCTTCCGCGGCCAGAACCGCGTCCAGCAGCAGCGCGCCGTCTACGCCGCGCTGAAGGGCAAGATGGACGGCAACCATGGCGAGCTGCACGCGCTGGCGCTCACCACCAAGGCCCCCGAGTAAGACCACCGGACCAGACACAGACATCCACGCCGCGCCCGGCCAACACGCAAGGGGCGCGCGCAGACAGGAGACAGAGATGACGACCGACGCGACCACCCAGATCGAAGAAACGGTGAAGGCGAACGACGTGGTGCTCTTCATGAAGGGCACCAAGACCATGCCGCAATGTGGCTTCTCCAGCCGCGTCGCGGGTGTGCTCAACTACATGGGCGTCGACTACCTCGACGTGAACGTGCTGGCCGATGACGCCATCCGCCAGGGCATCAAGGATTACTCGGACTGGCCGACGATCCCGCAGCTCTACATCAAGGGCGAATTCGTCGGCGGCTGCGACATCGTCACCGAGATGACCCTCTCGGGCGAGCTCGACACGCTGTTCGAGACCAGCGGCGTGACCTACGACAAGGACGCCGCCGAGAAGATCCGCGAAGCCAACGCCTGATCCGGTCGGCGATGCCGACCGTGGCCGAGATCACCATCCGCACGGCGGCGAGTCCCGACGACTTCGCCGCCGTGCGCAGGCTCTGCCTCGCCTACCGCGAGGACCTGCGCAGCCACCATCCCGCCGCCCCGGCGCTGGTGGATCTCTTCTATCCCGATCCCGCCTATTCTGACCTGCTGGACGCCCTGCCCGGCAAGCATGACGCCGTGCTGCTGGCAGACCTTGGCGGCGCGCCCGTCGGCTGCGCCATGTCGCAGCGGCTGCCCGACGGCAGCACCGAGATCAAGCGGGTCTATGTCGCCCCCGAAGCGCGCGGCCACGGGCTCGCCGGGCTGCTGGTGGAAGAGCTGGCAACCCGTGCCCGCGCTGTCGGCGTGCCGCAGATGCGGCTCGACACGATGAAGACGCTGGGCGCCGCCTGCCACCTCTATGCCAAGCTCGGGTTCGTCGAGCGCGGCCCCTACCAGCCGATCCCCGAGCAGGCGCTGCCGCATCTGCGCTTCTTCGAACGCCGTCCCTGAGCGGCAGGATCACCCCGGAAGCGTGACCACGAGGGCGCCGCTCTCGGTCGCCACCACAGTATGCTCGTATTGCACCACCGGCGCGCAGGGCTCGCTGTAGAGCGTCCAGCCATCTTCGCCCTCGCTGGCCCAGAGCCCGCCCATGGACAGGAAGGGCTCGACGGTCAGCACCAGCCCCTTGGTGATCCGGCGGCGCTCGCCACGCACCGGCCAGGTGGGAATTTCCTCGGGATACTCGTGCAACGAATGGCCGACGCCATGGCTCGCGAGATTGCGGATCAGCGTATAGCCCTTCTCGCCGGCGAAACGCCCGATGGCATTGCCGATGCCCGCGAGTGGACGGTCGGCGCCGACCTGCGAGATACCGATCTGCATCGCCTTCTTGCCGTCCCGGCAAAGCCGGTCGAGTGGCGATTTCACCGGATCGACCCGGAAGGTCGCACCGGTATCGGCGAAGATGCCGTTCTTCGACGCCGAGACGTCGATGTTCACCAGATCGCCGCGCTTGATGACCCGAGGGCCCGGGATGCCATGGGCGATCTCTTCGTTGATGCTGATACAGGTGGCCCCGGGGAAGCTGTAAGTCGCCTCCGGCGCGGATTCGGCGCCTTCGCGCTCGAGCATCTCGCGCCCGATCGCGTCGAGCTCACGCGTGGTCATTCCCGGCTCGATCGCCTTTGCCATGCCCTGCAGGGTATTGGCGACGATGCGGCCGATGTCCTTCAACCCGGCAAGATCGTCCATGTCGTTGATCGTCATATTCGGCCCTCAGCTCTCGCGCGGTTCGATGGCCCAGACTAGCGGGGACCGGCGGCGCTGTCCCCCGCCAGATGTGAGCAGCCCGGTTGCACCCGCTGCAAACCGCCAACAGAAAGGGCGCGCCAGCGGCACGCCCTGCGTCTGCGGCCCTTGCACAGGTCAGCTCCCGGCGTTGGGGTCCTCGTAGACGCCCTGCTCCTTCAGCGCGTCGATGACCTCCTTGGGCATGTAGGTCTCGTCGTGCTTGGCAAGGATCTCGCTGGCACGGAACACGCCGTCGACATAGCGGCCGGTGCCGACCATGCCCTGGTTCTCGTCGAAGAGATCGGGCAGCACCCCCTCGAAGACCACCGGCACCGAAGCGCCGCCGTCGGTTACCGAGAAGCTGATCTCGTGCCCCTGGCCGCGCACCAGCGATCCTTCCTCGACCAGCCCGCCAATGCGGAAGGTCTCACTCGGCGAGGGCGGCGCCTCGACCACCTGGCTCGGCGAGCGGAAGAAGTTGATGCCGTCGCGCATGGCGTAGCCGATCAGCCCGGTCGACACGACCAGCGCCACCGCGGCGAGCGCCACGATCTGGATGCGCCGCTGCTTCTTCAGCGATTTAAGACCCATCTTGCTCTCCCAAGCACGAATGCCGTTCTCCCTATATGGCATCTTACGTGCCCGAAAGAACCGCACCAAATCAAATTGCGTCACCGCGCCGCGGCCTTCCTCCTTCGTCTAGAGGAAAATATCCCCGGGGTGCGGGGGCAGCACCCCCGCCCGACGCGCTTGCAGCGATGTCAGGCCGCTTCGAAGGTCAGGGACCGTTTCAGGAACTGCGTGGCATGGACCGAGACCTTGCGCGGATCGCCCGTGGTCAGGAAGCGGCTGTCCTTGCCCGGCCCGTACATGTCGGGATGGCGCTCGAGGTAGTCGGCGAGCGAGGAGGCGACGAGGTTGGCCTGCGAATAGACCTTCACCTCGGGCCCCAGCGCGTCCTGGAAGACTTCCTGCATCAGCGGGTAATGGGTACAGCCGAGGATAGCCGCCTGCGGCTCGGGCATCTTGCGCTTCAGCGCCTCGACATGGCTGCGCACCAGTGCCTCGGCGAGGATCATGTCGCCTTCCTCGATGGCATCCACCAGCCCGCCGCAGGCCTGCGCCTCGACATCGACGCCGATGGCCCGGAAAGCCAGCTCGCGCTGGAAGGCGCGGGAGCGCACGGTGGCCGGCGTGGCAAAGAGTGCCACGTGCTGCACAGCCACCTCGCGCGGCGGCGAGTTATCGCCCCATTGCCGTTCGGTCAGCGCCTCGATCAGCGGCACGAAGACGCCGAGCACGCGCTTGCCCTTGGGCAGCCCGCCCTCCTGCATGCGCCGCAGCGCCGCCGCCGAGGCCGTGTTGCAGGCGAGGATCACGAGGTCGCAGCCGGCATCCCACAGCGCATTCACCGCATCGACGGTCAGCTTGTAGATGTCATCTGCGTCGCGCACGCCATAGGGTGCGTGGCTGCTGTCGGCGTAATAGACAAAGGGAACCTCGGGCAGCCGCTTGGCCACGGCGTCGAGGACCGTGAGCCCGCCAAGCCCGGAATCGAACACACCAACCGCCATTCTCTGCCCTCCTTGCCGGGATCTCTGCCCGGTCTTTCGCGCTGGCACCGCAGCGACTCACGCCGCGGAAGCCTTGGGCAAAGGTCTTACGGCGCTTTGCTTTGGAGGTCCATTGCGCCTTGCCGCGGGCTCACGACATCGTTCGCCGTTCCCAGATTGCGGCGAAGAGGCCGCAAAGAGACGCGGGCGCTTTCCCCGCGCCCCCGGGATATTTGGGTCTAGAGGAAGGGGCGAGGCAGCGCTTTTTCCGCCTCGCCCGGGAGGGTCATTCCGCAGCCTGCGCCAGAGGAGCGCCACCGGCGCGGATGACCGCGAGCAGTTCCTCGCGGCGCTTGGCCGCCTCGCGCTCGTTGGCTTCCTTCACCGGGCCGTAGCCACGGATGCGCAGCGGCAGTTCGGCCAGCGCCACGATCGCATCGAGGGTCTCGGGCGTCACCTTGGGCAGCACCTCGGCCATGTCGCGCTCGTATTGCGCGATGAGGGCGCGTTCCATCCTGCGCTCTGCCGTGCGGCCGAAGGGATCGAGCGCCGTGCCGCGCAGCCACTTGAGCCGCGCCAGCAGGCCGAAGGTCTTCAGCATCGACTCGCCGTAGGTCTTCTTGACCGGCCGCCCGTCCGAGCCCTCTTTGGCCAGCATCGGCGGGGCGAGGTGGAAGCTCATCTCGAAGCCGGGTTCGAAGGTCTCTTCGGCCTTCTTCCGCGTCTCGAGATGCATGCGGGCCACCTCGTACTCGTCCTTGTAGGCGAGCAGCTTGTGATAGCCCTTCGCCAACGCCTCGCGCAGGCGCGGGTCGGCGATCGGTTCGACCAAACCGCGGTATTTCTTTGCCAGCCGCTTGTTCTGGTAGACCGCCAAGTGATCGGCGCGGAAGGTGACCTTCTCGTCGAGCGACTTCGGCTTCTCGACCACCTTCGGCGCACTCAGGGCTGCCGCCTCGGCGGGATGGAGCACCGCCCAGCGGCCGATCTCGAAGGCGCGCAGGTTGCGCTCGACCGCCGCGCCGTTGAGGCGGATCGCCTCCTCGATGGCATCATGCGGCAGCGGAAGGAGTCCCTGCTGCCATGCCGCGCCGAGGATCATCATGTTCGAGAAGATCGAGTCGCCCATGGTGATCCGCGCCAGTTCGGTGGCGTCGAAGATCGCCAGCCGGTCCTGCATCCGCGCCTCGAGCGCCACGCGCAGCTGGTCGAAGGGCAGCTGGAATTCGGTGTCGCGGGTGAACTCGCCGGTGATGATCTCATGGCCGTTGACCACCGCCCCAGTGCGACCGCGCTTGGTGAGGCCGAGGGTCTTGGCCCCGGCGCTGACCACCAAGTCGCCGCCGATCAGCGCGTCGGCCTCGCCGGTGGCCACGCGCACCGCCGAAATGTCCTCGGGGCGCTTGGCCAGTCGCAGGTGGATGTGCACCGCGCCGCCCTTCTGCGCGAGCCCGGCCATCTCCATCATGCCCGCGCCCATGCCGGCGATCTGCGCCGCCTGCGCCAGCACCGCGCCGACCGTGACGACACCCGTGCCGCCGACGCCGGTGATCACCACGTTGTGGGTCTTGTCGATCACGGGCAGCTGCGGCTGTGGCAGATGCGGCAGGTCGAGGTCGGTGGTTTCGCCCTTGCGCATCTTCGCGCCCTTGAGCGTGACGAAGGAAGGGCAAAAGCCCTTGAGGCAGGAGTAGTCCTTGTTGCAGCTCGACTGGTCGATGGCGCGCTTGCGGCCAAGCTCCGTTTCGGCGGGCACGATGGACACGCAGTTCGACTGCACGCCGCAATCGCCGCAACCCTCGCAGACGTCGGTGTTGATGAACACCCGCTTGTCCGGGTCCGGGAAGGCGCCCTTCTTGCGGCGGCGGCGTTTTTCAGCGGCGCAGGTCTGGATATAGAGGATGACCGAGACGCCGCCGATCTTCTCGAAGCGCTTCTGCACGGCCTCCATCTCGGAGCGCTCGAAGGTCTCGATGCCACCGGGGAAAAGGTCGAAGTTCACCTCTTCCTTCTCGTCGTAGACCACCGCCAGATGCTCGACGCCCATGGCCTTCAGCTCGCGCGCGATGCGATCCGCCGTCAGCCCGCCCTCGTTGGGCTGGCCGCCGGTCATGGCGACGGCGTCATTATAGAGAAGCTTGTAGGTGATATTGGTGCCCGCGGCGAGCGCGGCGCGGATCGCCAGCGAGCCGGAGTGGTTGTAGGTGCCGTCGCCGAGGTTCTGGAAGACGTGGCTGCGCTTGGAGAAGGGCGCCTCGCCGACCCAGTTCACCCCTTCGCCGCCCATGTGGGTGAAGCCGGTGGTTTCGCGGTCCATCCACTGCACCATGTAATGGCAGCCGATCCCGGCGTAGGCGCGCGAGCCCTCGGGCAGCTTGGTGGAGGTGTTGTGCGGACAGCCCGAACAGAAGTAGGGCAGCCGTGCCGCGAGGTCGGGGGCATTGTCGGCCTTGCGCGCCTCGTCGAGCGCGGTCAGCCCGGCCTTGATGCCGTCGGTGCCGCGGCCTTCCTCGACGAAGATCTCGCCGAGCTTCTGGGCGATCCACACCGGATCGAGCGCGCCGCGGGTGGGGAAAAGCTCTTCGCGGTGCATGCCACCTGCCCCGCCCTTGTACCAGCCGTAGACGCGGCGGCCGCGACGGTCGTCGAAGATCGCTTCCTTGACCTGGACCTCGATCAGCTTGCGCTTTTCCTCGACGATGACGATCAGATCGAGCCCCTCGGCCCAGTCATGGAAACCCTTCATGTCCAGCGGGAAGGTCTGACCCACCTTGTAGGTGGTGATCCCCAGACGCTCGGCCTCGGCCTCGTCAATGTTGAGCAGCGACATCGCGTGCTGCAGGTCGAGCCAGTTCTTGCCCGCCGCGACGAGACCGATCTTGGCGCCGGGCTTGCCCCAGACGCGCCTGTCCATCCTGTTGGCGTGGGAGAACTCCTCGGCCGCGAAGCGCTTGAAGTCGATCATCCGCGCTTCCTGAAGGTGCGGCGTGTCGCCGAGCCGGATGTTCAGCCCGCCTTCGGGCATCAGGAACTCCGGGGTGACCAGCGACATGCGGTCCGGGCGGCCGTCGACGACGGCGGTGGCCTCGACCGTGTCCTTCATGGTCTTAAGGCCGACCCAGAGGCCGGAGAAGCGCGACAGGGCGAAGCCGTAGATGCCGAAGTCCAGCACCTCCTGCACGCCCGCGGGCGAGACCACCGGCATGTAGGCATCAACCAGCGCCCATTCGGACTGGTGCAGCACCGTCGAGCTTTCGCCGGTGTGATCGTCCCCCATGGCCATCAGCACGCCGCCGTGGGTCGAGGTGCCCGCCATATTGGCGTGGCGCATCACGTCGCCCGAGCGGTCGACGCCGGGGCCCTTGCCGTACCAGAGGCCGAAGACCCCGTCGTACCTGCCCTCGCCGCGCAGCTCGGCCTGCTGCGCACCCCAGAGGGCGGTCGCGGCCAGGTCCTCGTTCAGACCTTCCTGGAAACGGATATCGTTCTCGACGAGCAGCTTTCCAGCGCGCTTCATCTGGATGTCGACGGCGCCCAGCGGCGAGCCGCGGTAGCCTGTCACATAGCCGGCCGTGTTCAGCCCGGCGGCGCGATCGCGCTCTTTTTGCATCAGCATCAGGCGAACCAGCGCCTGTGTCCCATTCAAAAGGACCGGACTCTTGCTTAGATCGAACCTGTCCTGCAGGGAAATTGCTTGCTTGCTCATGCGCGCCTCCCATCGCTCATAGTGCTTGCAGCCGTGCCCCATGATAGGTCACACATGCTGACCCGGATAGGGAAATTTTCGTTATTTTCCCACACTCGGGTAAGATGTGTTTCCGTTAATCGTTCCTGTCGTATACAGGGCGCCAAAGTTGAATAAGATGCCGCCATGGATTGGGATAAGCTCAGGATCTTTCACGCTGTCGCAGATGCGGGCAGCCTGACTCATGCGGGAGATGCGCTGCATCTGTCGCAATCCGCGGTCTCGCGGCAGATTCGTGCGCTGGAGGAGGCGCTCGATACCACTCTTTTCCACCGTCACGCCCGGGGACTGATTCTCACCGAGCAGGGGGAGTTGCTGTTCGACGCCACCGCCTCGATGGTGAAGCGCATCGACAGCGCCACCGCGCGGATCCGTGACAGCGAGGAAGAGGTCTTCGGCGAACTGAAGGTCACAACGACCCACGGCTTCGGTGTGCTCTGGCTGGCTCCGCGCCTGACCAAGCTCTACGAGAAGTACCCGGACCTGAAGATCGACCTCATGCTCGAAGAGCGCGTGCTCGACCTACCGATGCGCGAGGCCGACGTGGCGATCCGCATGAAGGAACCCAGCCAGGCGGACCTGATCCGCAAGCGGCTGATGTCGATCCGCATGCGCATGTATGCCTCGCCAGCATACCTCGAGGCGAATGGCCTGCCCGAGTCGCTCGAGGATCTCTCGTCGCACCGGCTGATCTGCCAGAATCCCAACTCCGCGCAGGTGCTCTCGGGCAAGGCGCTGGTGCAGAAGCTGCTCACCTATGACATCCGCACGGGTCTCACGGTGAACAACTACTTCGGGGTTCTGCAGGCGGTGATCGCCAATCTCGGCATCGGCGTGCTGCCCGACTACATCATCGAGGATTTCCCGCATGTGGTCCGGGTGCTCCCCGACGTGGAGAGCAACGAGGTGCCCGTTTTCCTCGCCTACCCCGAAGAACTGCGTCATTCCAAGCGGGTAACCGCCTTCCGCGACTTCGTGCAGGACGAGATCTTCGCCCATCGGCGGCAGTTGAAAGCGATGGGCGCCGACTGACGGCGCCCAAAAATCAGGCGCCATGCAAACAATGCATGGCAGCAATGTCCGATTGAGGCCGTTTCTTCCCTTGATCGACTCAAGACTGATCACATATTCAGCACACGAAGCTTGAAGCGCCCTAGTGCGCATCATCTTCAACCTCCCTGTTGGACTTCGGCCGAGCTTTGTGCTCGGCCTTTTTTTTGCCGAATCGCAACAGGTTGCTTCGGCGGGACCGCGTCTTGCGCTACCCTTCCGCATGAACAGGGAGGACGAGATGGCAGCGGATGAGATTTCCCCGGGCAACACGGCGCAGCAGGCCTTCTGGACCGAAGGACCCGGCCTCAACTGGGTCGCCATGCGGGAGGAGCTCGACACGCTGCATTCACATCTCTCCGAATTGGTCCTCACCCGCGCCGCGCCGCAGCCCGGCGAGCTGGTCCTCGATCTTGGCTGCGGCGCGGGCGCGACGACGCTGGCGCTCGCCGAGGCGGTGGCCCCCGAGGGACATGTAACCGGCATCGACGTCTCGACCTCGCTGCTCGAGGTGGCCCGCGCCCGCGCCGAGGCGCTGGACGGCATCCGTCCCGATTTCATCCATGCCGACGCGCAGGTCTGGCGGCCGCAGGCCCCCGTGGACCTGTGCCTGTCCCGCATGGGCGTGATGTTCTTCGACGATCCGGGTGCGGCCTTCGCCAATATCCTGCAGTTCCTGAAGCCCGGCGGACGTCTCGCGTTCATCTGCTGGCGCGGAATCGACGAGAACCCGTGGTTCGACCTTCCGATGAAGGCTGCAGTGGAACACCTCGGCCCGCCCGCCCCCGGCGATCCCGATGCTCCCGGCCCCATGGCCTTTCGCGATCCGGAGCGGGTGCGCGGCATTCTCTCCCGCGCGGGGTTTTCCGACATCTCTATAGAGACGGTGGAAGCCGAACTGCGTCTGCCGCAGGGCATGAAGGCCGCCGATCTCGCCACGCGCATCGGCCCCGCCGTGCGGCACATGCGCGACAAGGGCGCCACCGAAGCGCAGGCGCAGGCCATTCAGAATGACATTCATGAGGCCTTTGCCCCCTATGAGACGCCCGAAGGGGCCAAAGTGCCCGCAAGAATGAACCTTGTGACCGCCCGAAGGCCTTGACCCCTCTTCCCCCTTTGCCGCCCTTGCCTTAAAGAGCGCACCAACCACGCTAAGGGGAGTCAGGATGCAGGAACCGTCCATCACCGAAGAGCTCATTGCCGCCCACGGGATCAAACCCGATGAATACGAGCGGATCCTGCAGATCATCGGCCGCGAGCCGACGTTCACGGAGCTGGGGATCTTCTCGGCCATGTGGAACGAGCACTGCTCCTACAAGAGCTCGAAGATCCACCTGCGCAAGCTGCCGACCAAGGGCCCGCAGGTCATCTGCGGCCCGGGCGAGAACGCCGGCGTCGTCGACATCGGCGATGGTCAGGCCGTCATCTTCAAGATGGAAAGCCACAACCATCCCTCCTACATCGAGCCCTACCAGGGCGCGGCGACGGGCGTGGGCGGCATCCTGCGCGACGTCTTCACCATGGGTGCGCGCCCGATCGCGGCGATGAACGCCCTGTCCTTCGGCGAGAAGGACCACCACAAGACCCGTCAGCTGGTGCACGGCGTGGTCGAGGGTGTCGGCGGCTACGGCAACTGCTTCGGCGTTCCGACCGTCGGCGGCGAAGTCCGTTTCCACCCCGCCTATAACGGCAACTGCCTGGTCAACGCCTTCGCGGCGGGCCTCGCGGACACCGACGCCATCTTCTACTCCGCGGCCTCGGGCGTCGGCCGCCCGGTGGTTTACCTCGGCGCCAAGACCGGCCGTGACGGCGTTGGCGGCGCGACCATGGCCTCGGCAGAATTCGACGAGACCATCGAGGAGAAGCGCCCCACCGTTCAGGTCGGCGACCCGTTCACCGAAAAGCGCCTGATGGAAGCCACGCTCGAACTGATGCAGACCGGCGCGGTAATCTCGATCCAGGACATGGGCGCTGCGGGCCTGACCTGCTCGGCCGTGGAAATGGGCGACAAGGGCAACCTCGGCGTGCGCCTCGACCTCGAGAAGGTGCCGGTGCGCGAAAAGAACATGACCGCCTACGAGATGATGCTCTCGGAGAGCCAGGAGCGCATGCTCATGGTGCTCGACCCGGCGAAGGAAGCCGAGGCCAAGGCGGTCTTCGACAAATGGGACCTCGACTTCGCCATCGTCGGCGAGACCATCGCCGAGGACCGTTTCCTCATCGTGCTGAACGGTGAAGTGAAAGCCGATCTGCCGCTCAAGGCGCTCTCGGGCACCGCGCCCGAGTATGACCGCCCCTGGGTCCCCACCCCCGCCGCCGAACCGCTGGCCGATGTGCCGGGTGTCGATCCGATCGACGGTCTGAAGGCGCTGGTCTCCTCGCCGAACTACTGCTCGCGCGAATGGGTCTACGAGCAGTACGACAGCCAGGTCATGGCCGACACCGTGCGCATCCCCGGCTTCGGTGCCGGCGTGATCCGCGTGCATGGCACCGACAAGAAGCTGGCCTTCTCCTCGGACGTGACGCCGCGCTACGTGCGCGCCAACCCGGTCGAGGGCGGCAAGCAGGCGGTGGCGGAAGCGTACCGCAACCTCGTCTCCGTGGGCGCGCGCCCGCTGGCGACCACCGACAACATGAACTTCGGCAACCCCGAGAAGCCCGAGATCATGGGTCAGTTCGTCGGCGCCATCGACGGCATCGGCGCGGCCTGCCTCGCGCTCGACACGCCGATCGTCTCGGGCAACGTCTCGCTCTACAACGAGACCGACGGCGAGCCGATCCTGCCGACGCCGACCATCGGCGCCGTGGGCCTGATCGCCGCCGGCGAAGAGCCGATCCTCGGCTATGCCCGCGAAGGCCACGTCGCACTGCTGGTCGGCGATACCGCCGGCCACCTCGGTCAGTCGGCCCTGCTCGCAGAGGTCTTCAACCGCGAGGAAGGCGACGCCCCGGCGGTCGACCTCGAGGCCGAGCGCCGGAACGGCGAGTTCATCCTAGCCAACCGTGACTGGATCCGCAGCTGCTGCGACCTGTCGGACGGCGGGCTTGCCATGGCGGCCTTCGAGATGGCCGAGGCCTCGGGCGTCGGCGTTCAGCTCGACGTGGCGGACACTCCGACTCTCTTCGGCGAGGATCAGGGCCGCTACCTGATCGCCTGCAACTTCGACGCCGCCGAGGCGCTGATGACCGCAGCTTCCGCCGCTGGCGTGACACTGACCACGGTCGGCAAGTTCACCGGCGACACGGTGCGCTTCGGCAGCAGCGAAGCGCCGCTCTCGGAGCTTGCCGCCGCCTACCGTGGCAGCTTCGCCGAGTTCTTCGGCTGAGACCGACGGCTCCGCTTCGGCGGGGTCCGGCTCATTGGTGCCGTCGCTTTCGGCGGGTTCTCGCCCCTCAGACGCCGCGTTTCCATTGGGACGCGGCGTTTTTCTTTCCCAAACGTCAATCTGACACAAAACACGACAAATCTCTCAAGCTCCCAACCTTGCACGCTTGAAGCAATGTCCTAGATTAATCATGCACCACCAATAAGAGCGCAAACCAACGTCTTCACAATCACAGGTAGACGGCCGCGTGCTCAGCCGACCCAGAATTCCGAGTTACATAAGATACCATGAACAATTGGGACGACCTCCGGTTCCTTGTCGCACTGTCCAAGACCGGCACGATGACCGCTGCAGCCAAGCTCCTCGGGACCAACACCGCGACCGTTTCCCGCCGGATCGAGCGCCTGTCGGAGACGCTCGGCGTCCCGGCCTTCGTGAAAACCGCAGACGGCTGGCGCCCCTCGGAGGCGGTGCGCGAATTGATCAATGTCGCGCAAAACTTCGACGGTCAGCTCAAGTCCACCCTGAACAACCATGGTGTCGGGCTCGACGTCGACACGGTCACACTGAGCCTGGGTGCGTCGCCGATCATCGCCTCTCTGGTGCTGTTTCCCAGCCTCGGAGCTCAGGCAGAGTTGTTGCCCGGTGTCCAGCTGACCGTGACCGAACGCCGGCAGCGCGAAGGCCTGGGCGAGAACGATCTGGTGGTTCAGTTCGGCCGCCCCGACCAGGGCCGCATCGTGGCCCGCAAGGCCGGCAAGATGAGATTTCGCCCCTATCGGTTCGTCAACTCCCAGCCGGACGGAGAATGGGCCGGGCTGAACGTCACCCCGAGCCGCTCGCGCATCCTGCGGCAAGCCTACGACGCCTTCGGCAAGGACCCGAAAATCCGGGTGGACAACTTCATCGCCCTGCACGCGCTCATGCAGAGCACGCAAATGGCCGGGCCGCTTCCGGATCTCCTTGCGCGCAAGACCCCCGGTCTAGAACCGCTGCACCCCGACATCGCTCCCGAGACTCTGGAATGTTGGCTGTTCTATCACGAGAGCCGTCGCTCCGACTCCGGGATGCGCCGGGCCGTAGACTGGATTATTCAATGTTTTGAACGCTTTGAAGCTCAACCAGAACAGGGGGGAGAAGACTTCTAGGTTGGTTTACGCAAAGTTAGCATTGAACAATTCCTGCTTGGTTTTGTGATGATCGAATGTAACACTGTGAATGTGTAAAGAACCGGACCATTTGATTCCGGTCTACGAGAGCAGGACTATGGTTGGCTTAATTCCTTCTTTTCAGTGCGCATTGCGTGTGATGCTTGCGGCAATTCTCGGCCACACTGTCGCGCTCGATATCTTTGTCAGTGACCCGGCCCTGTCAGACGCTTTCGCGGTCAGATTGCCCGGCCTCGCGGCGTCGATCATGTGCATCCTGCTGGCCTCCATCGCGATCTGGCTGATCCTCGGCGTCGGCACGCGGACCGTGGCGCTTTCTGGGACAGCTCTTTACCTGGCCCATGACATGCTGCTCGCAGCTCCCGGCGTGCCGCAGATCACAGCCATGCACGGGTCGTTCATCGTCGTCTTCCTGGCCCTTCCGCTGATCATTTTCGGCGGCGGCAGGTTCAGTCTCAACGCGGCTCTCCCGCCGGAGCCCGCCTGAGAACAAACTACCACTCACGGAAAACCAAAAGCGGCCCCGAGGGGCCGCTTTTTCCGTCCTGTCCGGATGCCTGTCAAAGCGCGTAGAGATCGCCGAACTTGGCTTCCAGGTACTCCAGCAGCGGGGCCTCCGAAGGAGCGAAGCCGCAGGCCCGCTCGATCACCTCGCGCGGGGTATAGAGCCCACCGTGGCGCTGCACGTTCTCGCGCAACCAGCCCGTCGCCGCGCCGAGATCACCAGCCGCCATCTGCGCGTCAAGGTCCGGCACGGCCTGCCGCAGCGCCTTGTTCAGGCAGCCGGCGTAGACATTGCCAAGGCTATATGTCGGGAAGTAGCCGAACAGCCCGGCCGACCAGTGCACATCCTGCAGCACCCCGTCCGAGGCCTTGTCCACGGCAAAGCCGAAGTCCGCCGCGAAGCGCTCGTTCCACGCCGCCTCGAGATCGTCGACGGCCAGATCACCTGAGATCAGCGCGCGCTCGAGATCGAAACGCAGCAACACATGGAGATTGTACTGAACCTCGTCGGACTCGGTTCGGATGTAATTGTTCTGCACCGAATTGACGCTCGCGTAGAACGCTTCGGGATCGAGCCCCAGGTCGCCGAACTGCGCCCGCATCTGCCCGTGCAACCAGCCGGTGAAGGCGCGCGAGCGGCCAAGCTGGTTCTCATAGATGCGGCTCTGGCTTTCATGCACGCCCATCGACACGCCCTCGCCGAGCGGCGTGAAGCGGTAGGCCGGAGCAATCGCCTGTTCGTAGGCGGCGTGGCCGGTCTCGTGGATGGTCGAGTAGATGCAGTTGAAGGGATCGAGCGGATTGGTCCGCGTGGTGATCCGCACGTCGTCGCCGCTGCCCGAGCTGAACGGGTGCACCGCCTTGTCGAGCCGCCCCCGGGACATGTCGTAGCCGAAAGTCTCGGCCAGCTTCTGCGCCAGAGCCATCTGCGCGGCGTCGTCATAGGTACCGCTGAGCGGCTTCGGCGCGGGCCGCTCGAGGATTGCCTGCCGCAGCGCCACGAGACGCGGACGCAACGCGCCGAACATGTCCGACAGCTGTTGCGCCGTGGCGCCGGGCTCGTAGTCGTCGAGCAGCGCGTCATAGACATCACCGCCCGCCGCCAGCGCCGCGCCCTCTTCGCGCTTCAGTGCAACGACATCCCGAAGCACCGGCGCAAAGGCGGCGAAATTGTCATCAGCCCGCGCCTCGGCCCAGATGCGATGCGCCCGGCTGGTCAGCCGCGCCAGATCCGCCGCCAGCTTGCCCGGCACGCGGCCCGCGCGTGTGAAGCTGCGCGTGATGTGCCGCAGCTGCGCCTGCCCCACTTCGTCGAGCGCCCCGGCGTCGATCGCCGCCAGCCACTCGCCGACGCGCGGATCGGTCCGGCGGGCGTGCAGCACGCTCTCCAGCGCCGCGGTTTCCTCGGATCTCTGCTCCGCCGCGCCATGCGGCATGGTGGTCTCCTGGTCCCAGCCAAGGCGTCCGGCCACCTGCGCCAGCGCCCCGGTCTCGCGCTGGAACGCCATCAGATCATCAAATGCACTCATCTCAGCGGGCCTCGCGGATCGATTGGGTTTTCGGGAATTGCGCGCCGAACCGCGCGCGCAGGATCAGCACCCAGAGCACCACGGCCCCGAGCTGGTGGGTGATCGCGATGTGCCAGGGCGCGATGTAGAGCACCGTGGCGATGCCCAGCACCACCTGCACGCAGAGCATCGCCATGACCGCATTGAAGCGGAAGCGGGTGTCGGCATTGGCCGACTTGCGGCCCCGCAGCCAGACCACCACGCCGAAGATGAACACCAGATAACCCATCATCCGGTGCATGAACTGCACGAGGCCCGGGTCCTCGAAGAAGTTGCGCCAGACCGGCACCAGGTCGAAGGGCTGCGGCGGGAAGAAGCCGCCCGCCATCAGCGGCCAGTCGGTGAACGAGCGGCCCGCGTCGATCCCGGCCACCAGCGCACCCAGAAGGATTTGCAGGAAGGCGGCGTGCAGCAGGCCGGTCGACATGGAAAAGAGCTTCGGCTCGCGCAGGCGGCGCGCCTGCATCAGGTCCCGCTCCTGCCGACCCAGCAGGAAGATGTCCCAAGCGATGAAACCGAGGATGATGAAGGCGAGACCAAGGTGTGTCGCCAGCCGGTAGGAGGCCACGGCGATCATGTCGCCCACGAGCCCCGAGGAGACCATCCACCAGCCCACGGCTCCCTGCAGCCCACCGAGCGCGCCCAGAAGCAGCAGCCGGCCGGTCCAGCCTGTCGGAATTTGCCGTGCCACGAGGAAGACGAGGAAGCCGAGCGCCCAGACCAGGCCGATCACCCGGCCGAGCTGCCGGTGGCCCCATTCCCACCAGTAGATGCCCTTGAACTCCGCCAGGGTCATGCCCTTGTTGATCAGCTCGTATTGCGGGATCTGCTGGTAGAGGGTGAATTCCTCCTGCCACTCGGCCTCGTTCAGCGGCGGGATGGCGCCGTGCAGCGGCTTCCATTCGGTGATCGACAGGCCGCTGTCGGTCAGCCGGGTCAGCCCGCCGACCACGATCATCGCCATCACCAGTACGAAGAGCAGCATCAACCAGACCCGGATCGCGCCGCGCGCGCCGCCGCGCCCCTTGTCGATCATGCCGCCCGCCGGGGCGGCCTTCGGGGTCTCCGCCCCAACCTCTTCAAAGAGCTTGCGGTTTCCGGCCATGGTCTTCTCCTACATCCGTCGCGGCGACGATAGGGGGGCGCCTGCGCCCCATCAAGCCGCCTTCAAGCAACCTGCGCGGGTCAGCCGCGCTCTTTCCAGCGCACCATCTGGCGCATCACCCCGTGCAGGGTCTTCACGTCCTCGCGGGTCAGCGGCATGCGGCTCCAGAGATTCCGAAGCGTGAGCTTCATGCTCTCGGCCTTGTGCTCGGGGAAGAAGAACCCCGCCTCGGTGAGCCGCTCCTCGTAGTGCTCGGCCAGCTTCTCGACCTCGATGCCGCTGGCCCATTCGGCCCCCGCCATCTCGACCCGCAGCGCCTCGATCTCCGAGGACGCCCGCTGCCATTCATAGGCGCAGAGCAGCACGCATTGCGCGAGGTTGAGCGAGGGGAACTCGGGGTTCACCGGAACGTTGATCAGCGCATTGGCCAGAGCCACGTCGGAGTTTTCCAGACCGGCGCGCTCGGGGCCGAACATCACCGCGACCTTGCCGCCCTGCGCGATGCGCTCCGCCGCCTCCTTCATCGCCTGCTCGGGCGAATAGACCGGCTTGGTGAGCCCGCGCATCCGTGCGGTGGTGGCAAACACCAGGTCGCAATCCTCGACCGCCTGCGCCGTGGTCTCGACCAGCTGCGCCTCGTCCAGCAAACGCCCGGCCCCCGAGGCCATGGCCACGGCCGACGGGTTCGGCCAGCCGTCGCGCGGGCTCACCAGACGCATCCGGTCCAGCCCGAAATTCCACATGGCCCGCGACGCGGCCCCGATATTCTCGCCCATCTGCGGCCGCACCAGCACGAATGCGGGCTGCCTCGTCTCGCTCGGCATGACAAACTCCGTAAATCCGGCTTCCGCATAGTCCCGTGCGGCGCGAAGAGCAAGAAAGCGACAGGTCCCCGCCCCGATTTGTCTCGCCTCGCCCCAAGAGCTTGCTGCGCACCGCCGCGACTGCCAAGAGGGACGAGAGCCGATAACCGGAGCCCCGATGACCCTCAGAGACGCCCGCCCCGAAGATGCCTCCGCCCTTGCCGCCCTCTCGATCGAGGTCTGGCTCGGCACCTATATCCGCCGCGGCGTGACGGCGGAATTCGCCGACTATGCGCTGGATACCTTCACCCGGGCGAACTTCGAGCGCTGGCTGGCGCTGCCCGCCGAGCGTTTCATCGTCAGCCAGAACGAGGAGGGAATCGACGGCTTCCTGCGGCTCTCGCAGGGCGCGCCCGGGCCGCTGCCCGGCTGCTCTGATACCGAGATCACCACGCTCTACGTGCAGCCCCGCCACAAGGGCCACGGCATCGGCCGCAACCTGCTGCAGGCCGGTCTCGGCGCGGCGCTGGCGCTCGATGCACCCTCCGTCTGGCTGGCAACCAACTCCGAGAACACCCCCGCCATCGCCTTTTACCAGGCGCAGGGTTTCGAGCGGATCGGCCGGACCTACTTCCGCATCGGCGAAGAAGCCTATCCCAACGACGTCTTCCGCTACGCCTTCCCCCGGCACTGAACGCCCTGCGCTTCCACATGGCAAAAATATCCCCGCCGGAGGCCTCCGAGGGCTAAGCTGGGCGCAGCATCGGAGGGACGTATGAGCTACGATGAAGGCCTCGCCGAGATCGTCCGTGATGACCTCGGCCCATTGCCCGGCCTGAGCGAGAAACGCATGTTCGGTGCCCTGTGTTTCCTGCTCGACGGCAACATGATCTGCGGCGTGCGGGCCGAGGGCGGGCTCTACCGGGTGGGCAAGGAGGCACAGGACGCGGCGGCCGCGCTCGCGGATGTCGGCCCCGCGATCATGGGCGGCAGGCGCATGGGCGGCTACGTCGAGGCCAGCCCCGAGGCCATGGCCGACGATGCCACCCGCGCCCGGCTCACCGCACTTGCCCTGAGCTTCGTTCGAAGCCTGCCACCGAAATGACGCTGCCCCCTTCCGTGCGCCCTAAAGGCACGATATAGGAGCGCAATTCTCACGTCAGGAGCCGCGCCATGGCCGAAGCAGACCAGCCTCAGCTCTATCTTGTCACCCCGCCGGAGTTCGACCTCTCGAGCTTCCCGGACAAGCTCTCCTCGGTGCTCGATGCTGCCGAGATCGCCTGCATGCGGCTCTCGCTCGCCACCCGCGACGAGGACCGGTTGCTGCGCGCCGCGGACGTGGTGCGTGAGCTGGCACATCGCTACGACATCGCGCTGGTGATCGACACCCATGTGGTGCTGGCGCAGCGCCTTGGGCTCGACGGCGTGCATCTGACCGACGGCTCGCGCTCGGTGCGCGCCGCGCGCAAGGACCTCGGCCCCGACGCCATCGTCGGCGCCTTCTGCGGCAGCTCGCGCCATGACGGCATGGTCGCCGGCGAGGCGGGGGCGGACTACGTCGCCTTCGGCCCGCTCAGCGGCGAGGCGCTCGGCGACGGCACGCTGGCCGATTTCGAGATCTTCGAATGGTGGTCGCAGATGATCGAGGTGCCGGTCGTGGCCGAGGGCGGGCTGACCCCGGAGCTGATGGCGAAGCTTGCCCCGGTGTCCGACTTCATCTCCATCGGTGAGGAGATCTGGAACACCGAAGATCCCGCCGCCACGCTGAAGTCCCTGATCGCCGCAATGGGCTGATCTTTCAGCGCGTTACGGACGAATACTCAGGCAACACCTTCGGACGGATGCGCGGACCTGAGCCGCGCTTCCGCCGCCCGCGCCAGCGCCTTGCGGTTGGCGAACTCCGCGACCCGCAGCGGATCGTGGTAGACCACCTCCACATACCCCTGGCGGCGCGCGCCCAGAACCCGCAGCAGATGCGGCCCCAGCGCCATGTCGCCCCACCATCCATAGAAGGCTGGATCCGCGCCACGCGGCGCGTGGTAGCTGACGGTGACCGGCTGAACCTGCATATGCACCCTCAGACCATCTGACAGGAACGCCTCAAAAAGTGTTGTTTTAAAAGGGAGAACTCTCAGTCCGTCCGTTGATGTCCCTTCCGGAAAGAACAGCAGACGGTCGCCCGCGAGAAGCCGCGCCTCGATGACCTTGGGCTGCGCCCTTGCCTCGCGCCGATCGCGGTTGATGAAAACCGTGCCTGTGAGTTTCGCCAGCAGGCCGATGCCCGGCCAGCCCGCTACCTCGGCCTTCGACACGAAGAGCACGTTCCGCCGCGCGTTGAGCGTGAAGATGTCGAGCCAAGACGAGTGGTTGGCCACATAGGCCCCCGGCCCGGACATGCGTGCGCCCCGCGCTGCGTGGCGCATGCCCAGAATGACAAAGACCAGCCGGCAGACGATCTGCGTCACGGCCGGAGACCAGACCCGGCGCCCGCCCCTGAACAGCCGTTCGACCAGAAGCACCAAGAGTTTCACCACGATCCCGCAAAGTAGCAGGAGCACGATGAGTAGCCCTCGCACCGTCGCCCGCAGGTAATCCGCCCAGCCGAGCGCGATCTCCGGCGGCTCGGCCCCACGCCAGGTCGGGCCCGCCGGACCAGCGCCGCCGGTCGGCTCTCTCACCCGCGCCCCCGCCGGACCCGCGCCGCCGCCTGTTCGTTCAGCCGCCGGGTGTCCATGACGAGGCAGACGTCAGTGGTGTTGAAGGCATGATCGACAAAGGCGCCATCCCCCACCATGCCGCCGAGCCGCAGGTAACCCTTGATCAGCGCCGGCGTCTCGACCATGGCGCGGCGGCGGTCGATCTGGTCCTCGGGCAGCAGATCCATCGGCTGGAACGCCCGGCTGCGCACGCGCAGCTCCTCGGGTGCGAGATGGCGGGCATGCAGCTGCGACAGCGGATGCGCCAGCGCCTGCACATCGGTGCCGTGGAAGGAGGCGGTACCGAAGAGGATCTCCACGCCGTGCTCGGCCACGTAATCCGACAGCGCCTGCCACATCAGCATGACCCCCGGCCCGCCGCGATACTCGGGATGCAGACAGGAGCGCCCCAGTTCCAGCAGCCGGCGACCGCTGGCGCGCAGCAGCTCGAGGTCATATTCGTCCTCTGAGTAAAACTGCCCCGCGGCCTGCGCCTGGTCGTCGCGCAATAGCCGGTAAACCCCCACGACCGCGCCGCCCTTGCGGGCATCGGTCAGAAGCAGGTGATCGAAAAATGGATCGAAGCGGTCCCGCTCGAGCCGGTTCTCGTGATCCACCAGCGCGCCGCCGCCGCCGAGCTCGTCAACGAAGACCTCGTAGCGCAGGCGCTGCGCCGCCGCGATCTCCTCCTCCGTGCGCGCCAATCGCACTGTCAAGTTCCTGTCGTCCAGCGCCATGGCCGCCCTCTGCTGCTTGCCGAGGTTCTAATGCGGCATGGCGCAAAGGAAAACAGCTTTTCCCCGCTCAGGGCCCGCCCCCGCCCGGTCGCGGTGATTTCCGAAAGCTTGGTTAACCATTCGTAAACGACTGCACCCTAAGCCTATACGTCGAACACCGGCAGGAGGGTCACGCGTTCACCATCGACCACGACCTTGCCCTGCTCCCTGAAGTTGACAGTGACACGGCCGCCGATATTGGATTGCACCTGCCCGATCCCCCAATCCGGTCTGTCGGGATGCTCCACCAGCATTCCCGGCTCCAGCAAGGCGTTGATATCGCTCATATCCATCCCCTTTCCACGAGGCTTTGATGCAACAGCTTAACGCCAAACTCGCGACGCTGGTAGCCTCGCGCCTCTGCCACGACCTTGTCAGCCCGATCGGCGCCATTGCCAACGGGCTCGAGCTTCTGACGCTCTCCGGCAGCCCACTGGACACGCCGGAGCTCGCCCTGATCAACGAGAGTTGCACCGCGGCGCGGGCGCGCATCAGCCTGTTCCGGGTCGCCTTCGGCCATGCCGAGGGCGAACAGATGATCGGCGCCTCCGAAGCTGGCCGCCTGCTGCGCGACTATTGCCAGGGCGGACGGCTGAGCTGCGACTGGCGGCGCCAGAGCGAGGCCCCGCGCCCCGAGGTGCAGCTCGCGCTGCTCGCGGTGCTCTGCTGCGAAAGCGCGTTGCCGATGGGCGGCCAGGTCATCGTCGAGGAGCTGGACAATGGCTGGCGGGTCACCGGGACCGGCAAGCGCGTCGCCTGCGATACGGCGGTCTGGGCCCTATTGGCGCGGCCCGGCAAGCTGCCCGCCCTCTCGGGCGCGCAGGTGCATTTTCCGATTTTCGCCGCCCTCGCAGAGGCGCGCGGGCGCAGCATCGCCGCGACCACGGGCGAGGCCGCGGTCACGATCGAGATCAGCTGAGCTCAGCCGCGCACCGCACCGTCCGAGCGCACCACGTACTTGAAACTGGTCAGCTGCTCGGCGCCAACGGGGCCGCGGGCGTGCATCTTGCCGGTGGCGATGCCGATCTCCGCCCCCATGCCGAACTCACCGCCATCGGCAAACTGGGTCGAGGAATTGACCATGACGATGGCGCTGTCCACGCGCTGGATGAACTTGTCGACCGCCGCCTCGTCCTGCGACAGGATGCAATCGGTGTGCTGCGAGCCGTAGCGACGAATATGCGCGATGGCGTCATCCTCGTCGGCGACGACCTTGGCGGCGATGATCTTGTCGAGATACTCGCGGCCCCAGTCGTCCTCGGTGGCCGGCACGACGCCGTCGATCTGCTGCAGGCCCGCGTCGCCGCGCACCTCGACCCCGGCATCGAGCAGCGCGCGGACCACGCCCTGCCCGATCGTCTCCACCGCCTCGCGGTGGATGAGCAGGCATTCGGCGGCACCGCAGATGCCGGTGCGCCGGGTCTTGGCATTGAGCACCACCTTCAGCGCGGTCACCGGGTCGGCAGCGCGGTCGATGTAGATATGTACGATGCCTTCGAGATGGGCAAAGACCGGCACCCGCGCCTCGCGCTGCACCAGGCCGACCAGCCCCTTGCCGCCACGCGGCACGATGACGTCGACATAGTCGGTCATGGTCAGCAGCTCCTGCACCGCCGCGCGCTCGCGCGTCGGCACCAGCTGGATCGCATCTTCCGGCAGGCCTGCCTTGCGCAGGCCGTCGACGAGACAGGCGTGGATCGCCGAGGAACTGTGGAAGCTCTCCGACCCGCCGCGCAGGATCACCGCATTGCCCGACTTGAGGCAGAGCGCCCCGGCGTCGGCGGTGACGTTCGGACGGGATTCGTAGATCACCCCGATGACGCCGAGCGGCGTGCGCACGCGCTTGATCTGCAGGCCACTGGGCCGGTCCCACTCGGTGATCACCTCGCCCACCGGGTCGCGTTGCGCGGCGATCGCGCGCAGCCCGTCGACCACGCCCTGCAGGCGCTCCTCGGTGAGCAGCAGGCGATCCATCATCGCCTCGCTGAGGCCCTTGTCGCGGCCGAACTGCATGTCCTGTTCATTGGCGGCGAGGATCTCGGCGCGGCGCGCCCAGACAGCGTCCGCCGCCGCCTCCAGCGCCTCGGTCTTGCGCTCTGGCGGGGTAAAGGCGAGCTCCGCGGCAGCGGCCTTGGCGCGCTGGCCGAGGTCGATCATGGTCGCGTGGATGTCTGTAACGTCTTTCATCGCTCTTTACCCTAGGTTTGGGGTTTGGAGCCTTCTTATAGCGCCGTGACCTTGGGGGATACAGAGCCGATTGCGCGCTGTCCCGATGGATCGCAGGGATGGCCGGAGGCGGGCCATGCGTATTTTCAAAGAGAAGAAGCGGCGGGCGATTCTGCGCCCCTCTTCTCTTTCCAAATACGCCCTTTTCGCCCGCCGCACCCGCGGCGCCGGGCAGGCGCGCTCAGAGCGCCATGTCGTCGCGGTGGATCAGCACGGCGCGGCCCGGATAGCCCAGAACCTGTTCGATCTCCGAGCTGTGGTGGCCGATGATCGCCTGTGCTTCCTCGGCAGTATAGCGGGTCAGCCCCTGCCCCAACGCGCGACCCTCGGCGTCACGGATCATCACCGGATCGCCGCGTCCGAAGGCGCCCTCGGCGCGGGTCACGCCGACCGGCAGCAGCGAGCGGCCCTGCGCCAGCGCGGCGGCGGCACCGGCATCGACGGTCAGCACGCCGCAGGGCTTCATCGCAAGGATCCAGCCCTTGCGCGCCGCGTGCGGGTCCATCTGCGGCGTGAACCAGGTGGCGTTCGCCCCCTCTTCGAGCGCAGTGAGCGGGGTCAGCACCGAACCTTCGGTGATCGCCATGGCACAGCCCGCACCGGTGGCGGTCTTGGCGGCCATGAGCTTGGTCTTCATCCCGCCCTTCGACAGGCCCGAGCCGGCGTCGCCAGCCATGGCCTCGATCTCCGGCGTGATCTGGTGGATGACGTCGTAGCGCCGCGCCTTCGGGTCCTGCCCCGGGTTGGCGGTATAGAACCCGTCGACATCGGACAGCAGGATCAGCTGGTCTGCCCCAACGGTGACGGCGACCTGCGCCGCCAGCCGGTCGTTGTCGCCGTAGCGGATCTCATCGGTGGCGACGGTGTCGTTCTCGTTCACGATGGGCACGGCGCCGAAGCCGAGCAGCGTTTCCATCGTGGCCCGAGAATTGAGATAGCGGCGGCGCGAGGCGGAGTCCTCCAGCGTCACCAGCACCTGCGCGGTGGTGATCCCATGCGGCGCCAGCGCCTCTTCCCAGGCCCGGGCAAGGCGGATCTGTCCGACAGCGGCGGCGGCCTGGCTCTGCTCGAGCGGCAATGCCACCGGCGGCAGCTTGAGGATGCCGCGCCCCAGCGCGATCGAACCGGAAGAGACCAGCACCACGTCGGCACCGCGGGCCTTTACCCGGGCCACGTCGGCGGCCATGGAGTTCAGCCAGTCCTGGCGCAGCGCGCCGGTCTGCTTGTCGACCAGCAGGGCCGAGCCGATCTTTACGACGAGGCGGCGCGCCTCGCTCAGGGTCGCCATGTGGTGTCTTCCTCGGGCGCCTCGCGCAGGCGCTTGTCGTCGATATGGGCGCGCAGCGCGCGCAGGACCTCGGTCACCCCCTCGCCCGCCGCGCCGGACATGAGCATGACCTTGCCGCCGGTCGTGGCTTCGAGTTCTTCTTTCAGGAAGGCCCGCTCCTCGTCGTCCAGCGCATCGATCTTGTTGAGCACGGTGACCCGCGGCTTGTCGGCAAGGCCCTCGCCGTAAGCCTCGATCTCGGTGATGATCGTCTGCCAATCCTCGAGCAGCGTGCCCGAGGTGCCGTCGACGAGGTGCAGCAGCACGGCGCAGCGCTCGACGTGGCCGAGGAAGAGATCGCCGAGACCGCGGCCTTCGTGCGCGCCCTCGATCAGGCCGGGGATGTCGGCGACGACGAATTCCTTGCCGTCCACGCCGACGACGCCGAGGTTCGGGTGCAGCGTGGTGAACGGGTAGTCGGCGATCTTCGGCCGCGCGTTCGAGGTCGCCGCGAGGAAGGTCGACTTGCCAGCATTGGGCAGGCCCAGCAGACCGACGTCGGCGATCAGCTTCAGCCGCAGCCAGATGGTGCGCTCGATCCCCGGCTGGCCGGGGTTGGCGCGGCGCGGGGCCTGGTTGGTCGAGGTCTTGAAGTGCAGGTTGCCCCAGCCGCCGTTGCCGCCCTTGGCAAGCAGGACCCGCTGGCCGAGCTCGGTGAGATCGGCGATCACCGTCTCCTCGTCCTCGTCGAGGATCTCGGTGCCCACCGGCACGCGCAGCACGATGTCGTCGCCGTCGGCGCCGGTGCGCTGGCGACCCATGCCGGGCACGCCGTTGCCGGCGAAGAAGTGCTGCTGGTAGCGGAAGTCGATGAGCGTGTTGAGCCCGTCCACCGCCTCGGCCCAGACGTCACCGCCCCGGCCGCCGTCGCCGCCGTCGGGCCCGCCGTATTCGATGAACTTCTCGCGCCGGAAGGAAGTGCAGCCTTTGCCGCCCTGACCGGATCGGATGTAGACCTTGCAAAGATCGAGGAATTTCATGGTCGGGCTTTCCGGCTGGGTGACGTCGCGACCCGCAATCGGTGCGGTTGCGGCGCGGTTTAGCGCGACTCGACGCGCGGCTCAAGTTGCGGGCCGGGCGTCATGGGGGCGCTGCCCCCGCCGCGCAGCGCGCGACTCCCCCGGGATATTTCAGCCATGTGGAAACGCAAGCGACGGCGCAGTGCCCATGGCGGGTCCCCAGAAAGCAGAAACGCCGCGCGGCCCGAGGGCTGCGAGGCGTCTGCGTTCCGAAGAAAGTGGCGCGGTTGACGGGGCTCGAACCCGCGACCCCCGGCGTGACAGGCCGGTACTCTAACCAACTGAGCTACAACCGCGCTTTTCTGCCGGTCTTTTATTCACGGTAGCGGTGGCGCGGTTGACGGGGCTCGAACCCGCGACCCCCGGCGTGACAGGCCGGTACTCTAACCAACTGAGCTACAACCGCTCGCTACCGTCTGGACTGTGTCCCGAACGTGGGGCGCTTTTAGGCGGGGGGCCGGACCCCGTCAAGCGCTTTCCTAGGGGCAGTTGCGGATTTTTCTGCGGGACCCGAAAATTCCCCTGACAGAATGGATCTCAGGCCCGAAACGATGGGGGGCGTCAGGTCTTTGCATGTGCTTTTCAAAGACTTACGCAGAATCTCGCGCGCGCGGCTTAGACAGTGCGGGAGTCACTGCACCGCCGCGTCGCGCGCCATGCGCTCCAATTCCGCCGAAATAAGAATGATCCGCGAGACCTGCCCACGGGTGTCGCTGCGCGCCAATTCGTAGGCACAATGTTCGAGCAGCGCCGCGGACAGGCGAAGCAGCTCCGAAACGGCGCTGCTGCCCTGCATCTGATGCGCGATTTCGATCACTTCCCGGAATGCGTTGCCGTCGACAACGGTGTCCCCCGCTGAATTAATCATTACCCAACCCCCTGTTCACACAATCTCGCGTCTGTCCGGCAACGAAAGGTTTCGGCAGATGGCACCGCCATCGGGCACGACCTAGCACCACCTTCGGGTGGTACATGCTCGTGGCATGGCTCATTGTCGCATTGCTCATTATCGCATGGCGCCCCGAAACCTTCGCATCTTTCTTTCGGGCTCCCCTACCCGACCTGCCGATCTTCAGGGGCAAGTCCTCTCTCCTGCCCCGTCCAGTGTCTCGAAATGCGGCCCGCACCTGAATTCGCCGGAGCGGCTCCTGCGACCGCGGCAGCAGAACGCCTGACGCGGGTCAGCGTCAGGATAGCATGATACGCGCCCAGAAAAAGACTTATTTTGCCGATGATCCGCGCGCCGCGTCGTTGCAACCGGGTGAGAGCGCACGTCTGCACGGCCGATGTCCCCTTGTACATCCCGCGCCGAACCGACAGAAAGATCACGTTATTGCAGCAACATACGCAAACGGTACGGTTTGAAGGCACTTCTGTATCAGGATCTCGGTCTGATCGATTTGACCGGTCGGCGGATCCACATATGCGTGGCGCTTTTCGCCTCACAATGCACTCAAAGGCAGACTTGGCGATACCTTGCCCTGGTCCTGATTGTGCTTTTGGCCGCGGATCCGGTGGCGGTCTCGGACCGCGTGCCACGTGCCGCCTACTTCTCCGCCTGGGTGTTCGGGCTTGGCAGCTATTTCGGCAGCCAGTTCTTGCTGATGCTTGGCGTCGCAGCGCTGCGCCGCAGCCTGCCGCGTATGCCTGTCTACTGGCCGGTCGTCTCCTTCTTCGCGCTTGGCCCCACTTTGCTTTTGCTCGACCATGTCCTGCGGCGTGGCCTCGGCTCCTCGATCTCGCCACAGCTGCTGTCGAACATCTTCTACCTGCTGATCATCGCGGCGGTGTTCGAGACCATCTTCATGAGGTTCGTGTTCATCCCGGATGAGGGCCCGGAGCACCCTCGGGACCCCGAGGACGCCCTAGACGCCCTGGACACCCCGGACACCCCGGGCGCCCCCGCTCCGGAGAGGCGCGTCCTGCACATCGGAGCGCACCCCGTGCCGCTCGACGAGCTGATCTACCTCGAGGCCCGCCAGCACCATGTCTGCGCCGCACTGGCCAGCGGCTCCCTGACGCTGCGCAGCCGGCTGGCGGATGTGCTGGCCCAGACTGCGCCCGAAGATGGCGTCCAAACCCACAGATCCTGGTGGGTCGCACGCCGGGCCATCGAGGGCCTCGGGCACCACGGCGGCAAGCCGGTCGTGCTGCTGAAGGGCGGCGTCGCGGTGCCCGTGGCGCGAGGCCGGCTCGACGAGGTAGAGCGGTGGTGCGCCGGACATCTGGGCGGGCCGCAGTGACAGGACCAACGGTCGGACGCGCTGCGAATTGAGCGCACGCGCGACGCAGCGCTGCCCTTTACCCCGGCGCGCGCTTTTCCTATATCTTCGCTCAGGAACCCCGAGGAAGGACCCGCCATGACCGACGCACCGCTCGAAGGCGCCCCGCTGATCGCGCCCTCCAGCACCGATCACCCGCTCTACGATTCGGTCGTCGAGGCCTGCCGCACCGTGTTCGACCCGGAGATCCCGGTGAACATCTACGACCTCGGCCTGATCTATACCGTCGAGATCGCCGGTGAGGGCGAGGTGAAGGTGATCATGACCCTGACCGCCCCCGGCTGCCCCGTGGCCGGCGAGATGCCGGGCTGGGTGCAGGACGCCATCGCCTCCGTGCCGGGTGTCAAGGACGTGGACGTGGACATGGTCTTCGATCCGCCCTGGGGCATGGACATGATGTCCGACGAGGCGCGGCTCGAGTTGGGCTTCATGTAAACACGCCGACTACCGACCCCGACCGACGCAAGGCGCGCCCTCGTGGCGCGCTTTTTTTTGCCGCGCCCCTCCGCGTCCGGCCCTTGTTCGCGCACGGTGGCCTCGTCTCCCTGCGCGAGGGAACCCGCACGCGGCACCGGGAGTTGAGCGGCGATGATCCTGCTGACCCGCCTCCTGTCGCTGACGTTGCTTGCAGTGCTGCTGTCGCTGCCCGTTTCAGCGCGCGCACAGAACGAGGCGCTCGACCGCTGGTACGAGGTCGAGATGGTCAACCCGGGTCTCGGCTCCGCTCCGCAGAACATCGACCGGACCACACCTAGGGCCGCGCTGGAGAGCTTCCTCTTCCGCGCCGATGCCGAGGACTGGGAAGGCGCGGCGCATCTGCTCGATTTGTCCAGCATCGAACCCGGCGAGCAGGCCGAGCTGGGCCCCGAGCGGGCGCGCCAGTTCGCCACGCTCATGGATCGCAAGATCATGATCGACTGGTACGACCTGCGCGACCGGCCCGACGGCGTCGATGCCCGGACGAAGGATTCGCCCATGGCCGGCGAGCCGCGCCGCTCGCTGCTTCTCTGGTACGTGAAGCTCGGCGACCGCCCGGTGCCGATCCGCATCAACCGCGTGAAACCTGCCACCGGCGAGCCGGTCTGGCTGGTTTCCCGCCAGACCGTGCAGGCGCTGCCCGCGCTCGCCGATGCCTTCGGCCCGACGAAACTCGAAGAAGCCCTGCCCGCGCCGCTGCGCGAACGCGCCTTCTGGGGGCTGCGCTGGTGGGAGGTGGTGGCGCTGCCGATGGTGCTGATTCTCACCGGCGTGATCGGCATACTCGTGAACGGCCTGATGTCGCGCGGCCTGAACCGCACCCTGCGCGATGCGCCCTACTCGATGCTGGTGGCGCTGCGCGGGCCGGCAACGCTGGCGGTGGTCAGCGCCTCCATGTCGCTGCTCACGAGGCACGTCTTCGTCTTCTCCGGGCGGATCGATACGATTCTCTCGCCGCTGATCATCCTCGGCTTCGTCGCGACCGTTCTCTGGCTGGTGATCAACGTCGCCGACGTGATCCTCAACCGGCTGGTGAAATTCGACGGTGACGAGCTGGCCGAGATGGGCGAGGGCCAGGAGCAGCGGCGCAACATCGCGACGCGCGTCTCGGCGGCGCGCCGCGCGGTGATCGTGCTGGTGGTGCTGGTGGGCGCTGGCATCGTGATCAGCGAGGCCAGCGTGATGCGCTCGCTTGGCATCTCGCTGATCGCCTCGGCCGGTACCGCGACGATCATTCTCGCCTATGCCGGGCGCAACGTGCTGACCAACATCATGGCCTCGATGCAGATCGCCCTGAACCAGTCGGCGCGGATCGGCGACAAGGTGATGTTCAAGGGCTACCTCTGTTCGGTCGAGCGCATCCATTTCACCTACGTGCAGCTGCGCGTCTGGACCGGGCAAAGGCTGGTGGTGCCGGTGGTCGACTTTGTCGCCGAGCCCTTCGAGAACTGGACCATGCAGGAGCATTTCCTGATCCGAGAAGTGGTCCTGCGCCTGTCGCACAGCGCGAAGATCGAAAAGCTGCGCCAGCGCTACGAGGAAATTCTCGACGACATGGAGGGGCTCGCAGACCGCCCCGAATCGCGCGGGGTCTACGTGTCGCAGCACGACGTCTTCGGGCAGGAAGTGCTGTTTCTCATCCCCTGCCCCGATCCCAATGTCGCCTGGTCGCTGGAATGCGAGGCGCGCGAGCGCCTGCTCGCAGCGGCGCAGGAACTCGACAGTGCGGCCCAGCCGATCTTCCCCGAGCAGCCGCCGGCCGAGGCCGCCTGAACAGAGCCGCTCAGGGTGCCGGCGTGTCGTTGATCCGCGCCGTCAGCACGTGGTCGCGCCAGCGTCCGCCGATCTGCAGGTAGTCGCGCGCCCGCCCCTCGACCTCGAACCCCAGTCGCGCCAGAAGCGCCGCGCTGCGGGTGTTCTCGGGCAGGTGGTTGGCCATGATCCGGTGCAGCCCGGCCTCTTCCTCCAGCCAGGGGATCACCGCCGAGAGCACCTCGTGCATCAGCCCCCTGCCCTCATGCGCACCATCCAGCGAGTAGCCCAGCATGCAGGCGAGGAATGGCCCGCGCACGACATTGGTGAAATTCGCCACAGCGAGAATCGCCGAATCGCCACGCAGCCGCGCGACGAAGCGGTAGGCCCGCCCCTCGACGGCCTCGGTGACGTAGCCCTGCACGCGCGCCTGCCACTCCGCGGCCTCGTGATAGCCCTCGGGGCGGCGCGGCTCCCAGGGTGCCAGATGCGCCGCGTTGCGCAGGTAGTAGGCCCGCAGCGCAGCCGCGTCGCTCTCGGCCACCGGGCCGATCAGGGTGCGTTCGGTTTCGATCATGGGCCTCGCCTGTCTGCCGCCGCCGGGGCTTTCGGCTATCCTCTCCGCCCGCCGGGCTGTCAAGCAAGCGCCGGCGCTGACCACCCCTTGTTTCCCGCGCGGCAGAGCCTTAAATTCCTGACAAAGCTCATAGGAGATGCGAATGTTCGGCATTCCCGGAAAACAGGCAGTCACCATCACGCCCGCCGCGGTCACGCAGGTGCGCAAGCTGATGGAGCGCGACGGTCGCGCAGGCCTGCGCATCGGCGTCAAGAAGGGCGGCTGCGCCGGCATGGAGTACACCATGGACTTCGTCGACGAGGCGGAAGCCAACGACGAGGTCGTGGAGCAGGACGGCGCGCGGGTGCTGATCGCGCCGATGGCGCAGATGTTCCTCTTCGGCACAGAGATCGACTACCACACCTCGCTGCTGGAATCGGGGTTCAAGTTCAACAACCCCAATGTCACCGACGCCTGCGGCTGCGGCGAGTCGATCAAGTTCAAGGACATCGAAGAACTCGAAGCCGAGCGCCGCACCTCGGAATAAGCGGCGGCCGGGTCTCCCCTACGCGGAGTCGCGCCCTATCTCCTTGATTGCGCAACCAAGCTTGACGCTGACGGCTGCGCCGCGATGATACGCGCGAACAGCAACGAGAGGAGCGACGATGCGCAGGAAACTTGCCGCCGGAAACTGGAAGATGAACGGGCTGGCCGCCGCGCTGGATGAGCTCGAGGCCATGTCCGGCGCCGCCGGCGGCGCCGCCGAGGTGCTGATCTGTCCGCCCGCCACGCTGGTATCGCAGGCGGTCGCCGCGGCCGGCGACATCGCCATCGGCGGCCAGGACTGCCACGCCAAGGCGTCCGGCGCCCATACCGGCGACATCTCGGCCGAGATGCTCAAGGACGCCGGCGCCAGCTACGTGATCCTCGGCCATTCCGAGCGCCGCACCGACCATGGCGAGACCGACGAGGACGTGCGCAACAAGACCCGCGCCGCCTGGGATGCCGGGCTGAGCGCCGTGGTCTGCGTCGGCGAGAGCCTCGCCGAGCGCGAGGCCTCCAACACGCTCGACATCATCGCCGGCCAGCTCGCAGGCTCGATCCCCGACGGCGCGACCGGCCACAACCTCGTGGTCGCCTACGAGCCGATCTGGGCCATCGGCACCGGCAAGGTGCCCACCACCGACCAGATCGGCGAAGTGCATGACTTCATGCGCGCCAAGCTCGAGAGACGCTTCGGCGAAGGCGTCGGCCGTTCGGTCCGGCTGCTCTACGGCGGCTCGGTGAAGCCGGGCAATGCCGGGGAAATCTTCGCCGTGTCCAACGTCGACGGGGCGCTGGTCGGCGGCGCGAGCCTCAAGGCGGATGATTTCGTCCCGATCATCGAGGCGCTTGGCGCAGGCTGAACCGGCACGACATTGCGTATTTTAAAAGAGAAGAAGCAGGGGGTGGCGCGCCGTTCCCTGCTTCTTCTCTTTGGCAAATACGCCCGCCGGAGGCGGTCCCACCTTCAAAGCAAACGCGGCACCCCATGCAAGAGCGCCGCGCTTTTGTTTGTCCATGATCCTGCGGATCACCTGGTGATGATTTCCGGCCCCATGAAGGTGGTCGGCAGCCAGGTCGACAGCCAGGGGATGTAGGTCACCATGATCAGGAAGACGAAGAGCACCGCGAGGAAGGGCAGCGCCGCCTTCACCACGCGCATCATCGGCATGCCTGCGACGCCCGAGGTAACGAAGAGGTTCAGGCCGACCGGCGGGGTGATCATGCCGATCTCCATGTTCACCACCATGATGATGCCGAGGTGAATCGGATCGATGCCGAGCTCGATGGCGATCGGGAAGACCAGCGGCGCGACGATCACCAGAAGGCCCGAGGGCTCCATGAACTGGCCGCCGATCAACAAGATCACGTTGACGATCACCAGGAAGATCACCGGGCCGAAGCCCGCGTCGAGCATGGCCGCGGCGATCTGCTGCGGGATCTGCTCGTCGGTCAGCACGTGTTTGAGGATCAGTGCGTTGGCGATGATGAACATCAGCGTGATCGTCAGCTTGCCCGCCTCGAACAGCGTGTCGCGGGTGTCGCGGTGGAAGAAGGCGGTGACCAGCGCGATCGGCTTCTTGATCAGCGGCAGGTTCGGTGCCCCGTCCTTGCCCGCCAGCGGGCCCATGTCCCGATAGACGAAGTTGGCGATGAAGAAGGCGTAGACCGCCGCCACCGCCGCCGCCTCGGTCGGGGTGAAGATGCCGCCGTAGATGCCGCCGAGGATGATGACGATGAGGAAGAGACCCCAGGCCGCCTCGCGACCCGAGCGGATCGCCTCGCCCCAGCCCATCCACTCGCCCTTCGGCAGGCCGCGGATGCGGGCGATGGCGTAGATGGTGATCATCAGCATGGTGCCCGCCATGAGGCCCGGGATCACGCCCGCCAGGAACATCCGGCCCACCGAGACATCGGTCGCCGAAGCGTAGACAACCATCACGATCGACGGCGGGATAAGAATGCCCAGGGTGCCGGCGTTGGCGATCACGCCTGCGGCGAAGTCCTTGGAATAACCCACCTGCCGCATGCCGGCGATGACGATCGAGCCGATGGCCACCACGGTCGCCGGCGACGACCCCGAGAGCGCCGCGAAGAGCATGCAGGCGAAGACGCCGGCGATGGCGAGGCCGCCGTGGAAATGGCCCACAAGCGAGATCGAGAAGCGGATGATCCGCCGGGCCACGCCGCCCGTCGACATGAAGGAGGAGGCGAGGATGAAGAAGGGGATGGCGAGCAGCGTGTAGTGCCCGGCCATGGCCTGGAACATCGACTGTGCCACGGAGGCCAACGAGGTGTCCGACAGCGCCAGCAGGAAGATGATCGACGACAGGCCCAGCGAAACCGCGATGGGCAGGCCGATCAGCATCAGACCGATGATGCAGACGAAAAGGAGAAAGACTTCCATAGGACTCAGTCCTCGCGGTTCATGTGGGCGACGTCATCGACGGCGTCTTCGGCTTCGTGGCTGACGATCAGGCTGTCCTGCTTGCCGGTCCAGATGTGCACGCCAGCCTGGACGAAGCGGAACAGCAGCAGCGCCATGCCGAAGGGCAGCATCGCGTAGGGGATGAAGCGCGGCAGTTTTTCGTAGTGCTCGCCCTCGTTGATCCAGGGCTCGATGAAACGCAGCCAGTCGGGCATCGGGATATCGACGACCTCGTACCAGGAGCGGTAAGAGGTGCGCTTCATCTCCTCGAAGCCGGTGGGGAACCAGCGGCCGGTAGTCTGCGGCAGGTTGGCGAAATTGGCCCAGTAGTCCCAGGCGCCCTTCAGCAGCAGGAAGGCGTAGAAGATGCAGAGCGCAGCCGCGACCAGCGCCAGGGTGCGGCGCAGGGTCGGTGGCAGCAGGCTGGTCACTGCGTCGACGCCGAGGTGCGCCGTAACCTTCACCGCGTAGCTCACCCCGAAGAGCACCAGCCAGGCAAAGAGGAAGGTCACCGCCTCGAGCCCCCAGATCACCCCGGTGTTGAACCCGTAGCGCAGGACGACGTTGACGAAGGTGAGAAGCGTCATCAGCCCGAGGATCACGGCGATCGCCGTTTCCTCCAGTTCGTTGACGAAGCGGCCCAGTGCCGAGCCGCCGTGCATGGTATTGGACATCTTGTCCCCCGCTATGCCGGATGGGTTGCCCCAAGATGAGTGTTCGGGTGTGAAAAGGCCCGGCCCCGCGCTCCGCAGGACCGGGCCGAAATCAACGGCGCCAGATCAGAACTGCGCGTTGAACTCCTGCGCGGCGGCGATGTTGTCGGCGCCGACCTCGCCTTCGAAGCGTTCCCAGACCGGCTTCATCGCATCGACCCAGGCCTGGCGCTGCTCGGGCGTCAGTTCGCGGATCACGCCGCCGGCGTCGAGGATTGCCTGACGGTTGTCGGCGTCGACCTCGGCGATCGCGGCATTGCGGGTGGCGGTCACCTCGTCGAGGATCTGGCCCATCTGCATGCGCACGTCCTCAGGCAGGCTTTCCCACCAGTCGACCGAGGTGACGACCATGTAGTCGAGCACGCCGTGGTTGGTCTCGGTGGTGCCGTCCTGCACCTCGAAGAACTTCTGGCCGTAGATGTTGGACCAGGTGTTTTCCTGGCCGTCGACCACGCCGGTCTGCAGCGCACCGTAGACCTCGGAGAAGGCCATCGGCTGCGGCGAGGCCCCGAGCTGTTCCATGTTCGCCTTCAGCACCTCGGAGGGCTGCACGCGGAACTTCAGGCCCTTGGCGTCCTCGGGCGAGATCAGCGGCTTGTTGGCCGAGAACTGGGTCAGGCCGTTGTGCCAGAAGCCAAGCCCGAGCAGGCCACGGCGCACCATCGATTCCTTCATGTCCTGACCGATGTCCGAGTTCTGGAACGCGTCGACGGCTTCCATGTTCTTGAACATGAACGGCAGGTCGAAGATGCGGAACACCTTGGTGAACTGCTCGAACTTCGACAGCGACGGCGCGGCCATCTGCACGTCGCCGTTCAGCATCGCCTCGAGCACCTGGTCATCGTTGTAGAGAGTCGAGTTCGGGAAGACCTCGACACAGGCCTTGCCGTCCATCTCCTCGTTCACGCGATCGGCGAACAGCTGCGCCGCGATCCCCTTGGGGTGCTTGTCGGTGTTGGTTACGTGGCTGAACTTGACGACGATTTCGCCATCGTCGCAGGCAGCGGTTGCGGCCTGGGTGCCGGACACGAGTGCGGTCACCGCGGCGGCGGTCATCAGAAACTTCTTCATGGTATCCTCCCGGAACTTCCGTTTTCCGTCCTCGGCGGCCCCGGTGCTCCCCATCGCGGCCGCTCTGGAGATGAAGAAATATCCCGGCGGAATTTCGCGCAAGATTTTTGCGAGGGCGGCGTAGCGATTTAATTTTTACTTTAATTTCAATTATATAAAATCATGACACCTCACTGACCACGAAACGCGCAAGGTGCGTTGTGCGATTTTCCGCACGGGTGACGGTGGGGCCTGTGCGGAAATCCGCACAGTTTTCGCACCGCCCGAAAACGGGGCACGCGGCCGGAATCGCCGCTTAGCGATAGTCCTCGGCGCGAATGCCGTATTTCGCCAGCTTGTCGTAGAAGGTCTTGCGCGGCAGCTTCAGTGCCTGCGCGGCGGCGCTTGCCTGCCCGCCAGTACGCTTGAGCGCCTCGACCAGCAGCGAGCGTTCCACCTGCGCCATGCGCTCGGTCAGCCCCAGCCCCTCGCCGCTGTCCTCGCTCTCGCCAAGCCCCAGCGCAAAGCGCATCGCCGCCGACATCAGCGCGCGTGTGTTGCCCGGCCAGTCGCGCGCGATGAGCGCCGAGACCACCTCCTCGGTGATCTCCGGCGGCTCCAGCCCGGCCTGCTCGGCAGCCTGCGCCACGTAGTGGCGGAACAGCACCGGGATGTCCTCGGGCCGTTCGGCCAGCGCCGGAATGTGGATCTGCATGACCTCGAGCCGGTAAAACAGCTCGGCCGAGAAGGCCCCGCTTTCGACCTCTTTCGCGAGATCGCGCACCGTGCCGGCGATGAGCCGCGCGCCGCCCTCCTCCAACAGATCGATCAGCGAGAGCTGGCTGTCCTTCGGCAATTGGCAAATCTCGTCGAGAAACACCGTGCCCGCCGCGCAGCCGCGCCAGAACTCACCCAGCGCCGCCCGGTCCAGCCCCGCGGCCGAGCGCTTCTCGAACGGCCCCTTGGAGCGGTTCGAGCAAAGGTGCACCACTTCGGCGACCTTGGAGATACCCGAGCCCGGCGCGCCGGAAATCAGCACGTCGGTCCCCGCACGGGCCGCCACCCGGCAGCGCGCGCGCAGCCCATCGGCCTTGCGCGAGATGCCAAAGAGCATGCGCGCCGCGGCATCGCCGGTCTCCAGCTCCGCCTTCAGCCGACGGTTCTCCAGCACCAGCGTGCGGGTGCGCAGCGCGCGCTCGACCACCGCGGTCAGATCGCCCGGAGCGCAGGGCTTCTCGAGGAAGTCGAAGGCCCCCGCCGCCATCGCCCGCACGGCCATGGGAATGTCGCCCTCGCCGGTCAGCAGGATCACCGGCAACTCGGGATCCTGCCGGTGGGCATAGTCGAGCAGGTGGAAGCCGTCGCGGCCCGGCATGCGGATGTCAGAGACGACAACACCGTCGAAAGCCGGCTCGATCAGCTCCTTGCACTCGACGAAGCTCCCCGCCGTCACCGCGTCGAGATCGGCCAACTCCAGCGTCTGGCCGAGCGCCTCGCGCACCGCCGCGTCATCGTCCACCAGCAGCACCCGACGTGTCATGCGCTCTTCTCCACCTGTGTGATCTCCTGCCCAGCCTGTCGCAGGTCGAGCGTGAATTGCGCGCCGCCGCCGGGCATGTTCTCGCCCCGCAGCTTGCCGCCGAAGCCCTCGACAATCCCATAGGAGATCGACAGGCCGAGGCCCATCCCTTCTTCCGGCCCGACCTCCTTGGTCGAGTAGAAGGGATCAAAGATGCGATCGGGTTCGCGGATGCCGGTGCCGCTGTCACGGATGGTCAGCCGCACCATTCCCGCCGCATCGTCATGCACCATCCGCAAGGTCAGGCGGCGCACCTCCTGCCCCTCCATCGCCTCCAGCGCGTTGGAGATCAGGTTGACCACCACCTGACTCAGCCGCACCTCGCCGCCCATGACGATGGCGGGTCGGTCGGGGCGCTGCCAGTCGACCGTCGCCCCGGTCTTCTCGATCTTGCGCTGCATCAGTTCCAGCGCCTGTTCCACCACCGCCGCCAGCCCGATGCGATGCGCCGGCCCCGGCTCGGCCTTGGCGAAGGCCCGCAGGTTCTTGATGATCCGCCCCATGCGGCCCGCCATGTCACTGATCCGCCCGAGGTTCTCGGCCGCGCGCTCTGGCTTGCCGCGTTCGAGGAAGGCCGCACCGTTCTCGGCAAACGAACGGATCGCCATCAGCGGCTGGTTCAGCTCGTGGCTGATCCCGGCGCTCATCTTGCCGAGCGCCGTGAGCTTGGAGGCCTGCACCAGCTCGGCCTGCGCGCGCTTCAGCGCGGCCTCGGCCTCCTGCCGCTCGACCACCTCGCGGCGCAGCGCGAGGTTGGCCTCCTCCAGATCTCGGGTGCGGGCCGAGACCCGCTCTTCCAGATCGAGGTTGATTGCCGCCAGCGCCTGCCGCCGCTCGACCGCGAACCACAGAAGCGCGAGGAAGAACAGCGCCCCCGCCCCCACCGCCGCCGCTTGCAGCAGCGCGTAGCGCCGGGCCGGGCGCACGTCGATCAGCAGCACGCCGGTCATGCCGATGACCGGCAGGTCGACGCTGCGGCGCAGGGCGCGGGCGGGAATGTAGGGCGACCAGTTCTGCGACAGGATCGTGTAGGTCTCAAGCTCGGTCGTTTCCGTATCGCGCCGCTTCCCGGTGGGCGAGACCATGGCGCCGTCGCCCTCGCGCCGCCAGCCGAGCAGCTCCGTGCGGTTGGTGACGAAGACCGTGCCGCTCTCGTCGAGGAAGAAGACAGCGGGCAGCGAGCCGCGCCAGTCGCGCTCCAGCACCGCCGCATCGACCACCACCACGAGCGCGCCGCGCACCTCGCCCGAGGGGGCGAAGCTCGGCGCGGCGAAGAAGAAGGCGCGGTCCGCATCCCCGGGCCCCTCGCCATGGGCAACGCCGAGCGCGCCGGTCAGGGCGCGGCGGAAATAGGCACTGCGGGCCACGTCCTCCGGCACCAGCGGGCCGGAGCTGGCCAGCACCTCCCCCGATCCGGCGACGTAGAAGGCGCTCACCGCGCCGGTCCGGTCTGCGGCGCCCAGCAGCATCTCGTCCGCCGGCGCGCGCGGCCCGCCCTCGAGCAAAGCCTCCAGCGCCGGGTGGCGGGCGGTGAGCACCGCAAATTCGCGGAACCGCTGCAGCTGGCTGACCAGCCGGTCCGAGGCGAGGTCGAGATCGCTCTGCCCGCGCGCCGCCAGCGGCCCCAGCGCCTGCAGGTAGCCGTAGTGCCACACGCTGCCCGACAGCGCGGCCAGGAAGGCGAGCGTCAGCGCCAGCCAGAGGGCGCGGCTCCGGGTCAGCAGGTCCCAGCTCATGGCCTGTCATAGCAAGAGCGCCCTTGCCAAGAAAGCGCGCGCGTGGCCTAGGCTTGCGGCATGACCACGATGAGACCCATGCACCACTTTTCCCGATCCCCGACCGACCCGGCCTTCGTGCAGGACCCCTACCCGTTCTACGACGAGATGCGCGCCACCGGCGACCTTGCCTACTGGGACGACTATGCCCTGCCCTGTGCGGTGTCGCAGCGCGCCGTCTCGGCGCTGCTGAAGGACCGCCGCTTCGGCCGCGAGGTGCCGCCGGAGATGGCCCCCGAGATCCCCGCGCATCAGGCGCCCTTCTACGCCGTCGAGGCGCATTCCATGCTGGAGCTGGAGCCGCCCCGTCACACCCGGCTGCGCGGGCTGGTGCTGCGCGCCTTCACCTCGCGCCGCATCGCCGCGCTGGGGCCGGAGATCGCCGCGCTGGCGCAGCGGCTGATCGACGAGATGCCCGAGAGCGGCGAGATCGATCTGCTCCCCGCCTTCTGCCAGCCGATCCCGGTGATCGTCATCGCGCGCCTGCTCGGCGTGCCCGAGGAGATGGCGCCGCAGCTGCTGCGCTGGTCGGCGGACATGGTCGGCATGTACCAGGCGCGGCGCGACATGGAGATGGAGGTGGCGGCGGCCACGGCGGCCACCGAGTTCTCGGACTTCCTGCGCGGCTACGTGAACAAGCGCCGCAAGAGCCCCGGGGACGATCTGCTGTCGCATCTCATCGCGGCCGAGGAAGGCGGCGAGAAGCTCTCGACCGATGAGTTGATCACCACCTGCATCCTGCTGCTCAACGCCGGGCACGAGGCGACGGTGCACACCATGGGCAACGGTATCAAGACGCTGCTGGAACAAGGCGTGACCATCACCGAGGAGAACGCAGCGCCCGTGGTCGAGGAGGTGCTGCGCTACGACCCGCCGCTGCACATGTTCACCCGCTACGCCTATGAGGAGGTCGAGGCCTATGGCCACAGCTTCCAGCGCGGCGATCAGGTGGCGCTTCTGCTCGGTGCGGCGAACCGTGACCCGGTCGTCTGGGCAGATCCCGCGCGGTTCGACCCGACGCGCCCCGCGGTGACCAACACCAGCTTCGGCGGCGGGCTGCATTTCTGCGTCGGCGCGCCGCTGGCGCGGCTGGAGCTCGTGACGGCCCTGCCGATCCTCTTCGCACGGCTCAAGGGGATGCAGCTGGCCGGAACGCCGAAATACGCCGACCTCTATCACTTCCACGGCCTCGAGGCGCTGAAGATCACGCGCTGATCAGGCCCGGAATTAAGGCGAAGCCGCCGGGCGACCGCAACCCCATGGGAAAGCCCTCGTCCGGCTCTCGTCGCACAAATGAAAAGGCGCGCCGCTTTCACGGCGCGCCTTTTTTCCGTCGATCCCGAGGGACCGCCGAAGGTCCGATCACGACAGGCGGCTGATCACCACCGTCACCTCGGGCTTCTTGCCGATCTCGTTGACCGCCGAGTTGCGCACGATGCGGCGCATGCCTTCCTCGAGCTTGTCGTCGTCGGTCAGGGTCTTCTCACCGGCGCGGCCAAGGAACTGGCTGAGGTCCTCTTCGAGGATGTCCACCAGCGGCGCATTGGAGCGGCCCAGCTCCGGCAGGCCCTTGAGCTCGCACCAGGGCTCGCCGAGCGGCTCGTCTTCCTCATCGAGGATCACCGTCACCACGACGTGGCCGTTCAGCGCCATGCGGATACGATCGCGCACGATGCCGTCGAGGGCGCCGATCTGCACCGAGCCATCGAGGTAGGTGCGGCCGCTCTCGACATAGCCCGCCACGGTGGGCTGGTTGCCCGAGAGGTCCACCATGGTGCCGTTGATCGCCAGCACCCCGGCGCGGCCCCGGCCCTCGGCGAGCTTCATGTGTTCGCGCAGGTGGCGGTGCTCGCCGTGCATCGGCACGACGATCTGCGGGTTGACGATGTCCTGCATGCGCTCGAGGTCAGGGCGGTTGGCGTGACCCGAGACATGGTACTTGCCGCCGTCGTCATCGACGATATCGACGCCCTTCTCCGACAGCGAGTTCATGATGTGGATCACGCCCTTCTCATTGCCCGGGATGGTCTTCGACGAGAAGAGGAACAGATCGCCCTCCTTCAGCTCGATGCCGTTGTACTTGCCGCGCGCCAGCTGCGCCGAGGCCGCCCGGCGCTCGCCCTGCGAGCCGGTGACGATCAGCATGACGTTCTCGCGCGGGATTTGCGTGGCGTCCTCGGGCGAGATGACCTTCGGGAAGGAGGTCACCACGCCGGTCTCGATCGCCGCCTCGATCATCCGGCGCATGGCGCGGCCGAGCAGGCAGATCGAGCGCCCGGCCCGCTCGCCGGCCTCGGCCAGCGTCTTCACCCGCGCCACGTTCGAGGCGAAGGTGGTGGCGACGACCATCTGCGGAGCGCTGGCGATCAGCGTCTCGATCTCGGGGCCGACGGTGATCTCGCTGCGGCCGGGGTGCTGCGAGAAGACGTTGGTCGAGTCGCAGATCAGCGCCTTGACGCCATCCTTCGAGACCTCGGCCCAGAGCTCGGGATCGAAGGCCTCGCCCACCACCGGGTTCGGGTCGAGCTTGAAATCGCCGGTGTGCACCAGCCGCCCGCCGGGGGTGTCGATGACCAGCCCCGAGCTTTCCGGGATCGAGTGCGAGATCGGCAGGAAGCCGACGGTGAAGGGTCCGGCCTTGATGGTCTCGGGCCAGGGCGAGACCGTGGTGACGGTCTCGGGCGAATGGCCGTATTCCGCCAGCTTGCCGCGGGCGATATTGGCGGTGAAGGCGCGCGCGTAGACCGGCACGCCGAGGTCCTCGAAGCAATGGCCGATGGCGCCCACGTGGTCCTCGTGGGCGTGGGTGATGAACACCGCCTCGAGCCGCTCGCGGTTTTCCTTCAGCCAGCTGATGTCGGCAAAGATGATGTCGACGCCGGGCGTCGTGTCCATGTCGGGGAAGGCGACGCCGATGTCGACGAGGATCAGGCGCTCCTCGCCCGGCTTGCCGTAGCCGTAGACATAGGCGTTCATGCCGATCTCGCCGGCACCCCCGAGGGGAAGATAGATGATGCGTTCACTGCTCATGTGCTTTGGCTCCTGCCAAGATTGTATGCGTGGATGACGGTGAGACCATGCATGGTCAAATCCTCCCGCCAGTCGTCGAAGAGGTCTTCGGATTGCTGGAAGAGCGGTGCCAGCCCACCGGTTGAGATGACGCGCATCGGCCGGTCACGTTCGGCCTTGATGCGCGCGCAGATTTCACGGACGAGGCCGACATAGCCCCAGAAAACGCCTGACTGCATGCAGGCGACGGTGTTTGTTCCGACCACGCGCTGTGGCTTGGTGATGTCCACATGCGGCAGCGCGGCGGCAGCCTGGTGCAGCGCCTCAAGGCTGAGGTTGACGCCCGGTGCGATCACCCCGCCCTCGTAGGCGCCGTCCTGTGCCACCACGTCGAAGGTTGTCGCGGTGCCGAAATCGACGACGATGAGATCGCCGCCGTAAAGATCATAGCCCGCCACCGTGTTCACCAGCCGGTCCGGCCCCACGTTGGTGCCGATATCCACCCGAACGTCCACGGGAAGCGCGCATTCGGGCTTGCCTACCACCATGGCTCGGGTGTTGAAATAGCGATCCGCCAGCACACGCAGGTTGAACACCACGCGCGGCACGGTCGAGGAAACGATCACATCGGTGATCTCGGCTTCGATCTTCTGGAACTCCATCAGCGTCGAGAGCCAGACGTAATATTGGTCGGCGGTGCGCTGGTGCTCGGTCGAGGTGCGCCAGGTCGCGAGGAAGCGCTCCCCGTCCCAGATCGAGAACACGGTATTGGTGTTGCCGCAGTCGATGGCCAGAAGCATGGGCCGCCCCCTCAGAAAAACACGTCTGCCGCGGCAATCGCCTGCCGGCCGCTGGCTGTCCTTAGGACAAGATTGCCGGCATCGTCCACCGTTTCGAAGGTGCCGGTAAATTCATGGCGCCCGGTCCGCGCGGTGATCACCGCGCCGAGCCGCGCCGCGCGCGACAGCCAGGCATCGCGCAGCCCGGCAAACCCCAGCGCGACGAAACGCGCTTCCTCCCACGCGTAGGCGGACGCGAGCACCGCGAGGAACTCCTCCGGCGTCACCCGCACCCCGGCCTCGGACATGAGCGAGACCGGGCGCAGCGCGCCCGGTTCGACCTCGCCCACGTCCGGCGCCCCGGCAAGGTTCACCCCCATGCCGATCGCCAGCCAGTCGCGCCCGCCGTGACGGCCGAGGCTCTCCAGCAGGATGCCCGCCACCTTGCCGCCATTGACCAGCACGTCGTTGGGCCATTTCAGCGCCAGCATGTCGGACCGGCCAGTGACGGCGACAAACGCCTCGTAGAGCGCAAGCGAGGCGACGAAGCTGCGCAAGGCCACCACCTGCGGCGGCTCCGACACCGGCAGCACCAGCGTCCCGGCAAAGTTCCCCGCGGGCATGGTCCAGGGCCGTCCGCGACGGCCGCGCCCGGCCACCTGGGTCAGGCCGAGTATCCACTCGGGGCCGGTCAGGCCCGGCACGATCCGCGCCGCCTCTGCGTTGGTGCTGTCCACCTCGGCCAGCACGCGCCGGCCATAGCCCTCAGGCCACATGCCCTGCCCTTTCATCTTTCCGAAAATACTCCCGCCGGAGGCGGACTCGCCAAAGGCGAAAAAAAGTGACGCGCCGGGGGCGCGTCACTGGATGGCTCCTACCCGAGGCGGGGCTCAGTTGACAAGGGTCGCCGCTGCCGCGGCCGCAGCCCCTTCGATGCCGAAGAGGTTCACCACCCCCGCGACCATGACGAAGGCCGAGACCGCCAGGAAGCCCCAGAGGATCGGCGAGCCTCCGGCGTCGAGCGCGTCCTCGCGGTCCTCGCCGAAGTACATGTAGAAGACGATCCGCAGGTAGTAGAAGGCACCGATGGCCGAGGCGATCGCCGAGGCCACGACGAGCCAGACCATGTCCTGCGCGATGGCCGCCTGCCAGACACCCAGCTTGGCGAAGAAACCCAGCAGCGGCGGCACGCCGGCGAGGCTGAACAGCAGCACCAGCATGGCCAGCGCCCGGCCCGGCTCGCGCTTGGAATACATGCCGAGCGCGCGGATGTCGGTGACCGGCTGGCCGTCCTTGCTCATCGACATGATGAAGGCGAAGGTGCCGACGTTCATCGTCACGTAGATGACCATGTAGATCAGCATCGCCTGCACGCCTGCCTCGGTGCCGGCGGCAAGACCGATCAGCGCGTAGCCCATGTGAGCGATCGAGGAATAGGCCATCAGGCGCTTGATGTTGGTCTGACCGATGGCGGCGATCGAGCCGAGGAACATCGACAGCACCGCGATCAGCGCGACCACCTGGCTCCAGTCCGCCACGGCCCCGCCGAAGGCGTCATGCATCACGCGGGCGAAGAGCGCCATGGCGGCAACCTTCGGCGCGGTGGCGAAGAAGGCGGTGACCGGGGTCGGCGCGCCCTGGTAGACGTCCGGTGTCCACATGTGGAACGGCACCGCGGAGACCTTGAACGAGAAGCCCGAGATCATCAGCACGAGGCCGATCAGCAGGCCGAGCGAGAGGTGACCCTCGGACGCAGCGTTGATGATGCCCGAAAAGAGCGTCGTGCCGGCAAAACCGTAGGTCAGCGAGGCGCCGTAGAGCAGCATGCCCGACGAGAGCGCGCCCAGCACGAAGTACTTCAGGCCCGCCTCGGTGGACATCTCGCTGTCGCGGCGCAGCGAGGCGACCACGTAGAGCGCCAGCGACATCAGCTCCAGCCCCATGTAGAGCGTCATCAGATCGCCCGACGAGACCATGACCATCATGCCGACGGTCGAGAGCGCCACGAGCACCGGGTACTCGAACTTCAGCATCTTGGTCTTCTGCATGAAGCCGAGGCCCATCACCAGCACGCAGGCCGCGGCGACGAGGATCACCACCTTGGCGAAGCGCGAGAAGGCGTCGTCGATGAACATGCCATGGAAGGCCGCGGTGGTTCCGGAACCGGCGGTGCCGATCCACAGCGCGAGGATCGCCATCACCGCGGCGGTGAGCCAGACCAGCGCCGGGGCGAGCTTGTCCTTGCCGGTATAGACCGCGCCGAGCAGCGCCAGCATGGCGTAGACCGACAGCAGCAGCTCCGGAAGGATGGTGTTCAGATCAGCCGAGATCATGCCTCGCCCCCTCAGTGGTTCGCTTCGGCCACGGTGCTGCCGCCGAGATCGGCGGCCGCCACGGCCGTATCATAGTGGTTGACCAGCGCCTCGACCGACGGGCCGATGATGTCCAGTGCGGCGGCGGGGTAGACCCCGAGCCAGAGGGTCATCACGACCAGCGGCGCGAAGGTCCAGCGCTCGCGGGTGTTCATGTCCTGGATGGTCTTCAGGCTCTCCTTGATGAGATCCCCGAACACCACGCGGCGGTAGAGCCAGAGCGCATAGGCCGCCGAGAGGATCACCCCGGTCGCGGCCACGGCGGCAACCCAGGTGTTGACCTGGAAGATGCCCATCATCGTCAGGAATTCACCGATGAAGCCCGAGGTCCCCGGCAGGCCGACGTTGGCCATGGTGAAGAACATGAAGATCAGCGCATAGGCCGGCATGCGGTTCACGAGGCCGCCGTAGGCGTCGATCTCGCGGGTGTGCATGCGGTCGTAGATGACGCCGACGCAGAGGAAGAGGGCGCCCGAGACGAAGCCGTGGCTGATCATCTGGAAGATCGCGCCGTCTACGCCCTGCTGGTTGGCCGAGAAGATGCCCAGCGTCACGTAGCCCATGTGGGCGACCGACGAATAGGCGATGAGCTTCTTCATGTCCTCCTGCACCAGCGCGACGAGCGAGGTGTAGACGATGGCGATGGCCGACATCCAGAACACCAGCGGTGCCAGCACCTCCGAGCCCACGGGGAACATCGGCAGGCTGAAGCGCAGGAAGCCGTAGCCACCCATCTTCAGCAGGATCGCCGCCAGCACCACCGAGCCTGCCGTGGGCGCCTGCACGTGCGCGTCCGGCAGCCAGGTGTGCACCGGCCACATCGGCATCTTCACCGCGAAGGAGGCGAAGAAGGCCAGCCAGAGCATTGTCTGCAGCCCGCCGACGATGTGGATGCCGAGCACCGAGAAGCCCGCCGTCGAGAACTCATGCGTCAGCAGCGTCGGGATGTCGAGCGTGCCGGCATCGGCATACATCGCGACGATCGCCACCAGCATCAGCACCGAGCCGAGGAAGGTGTAGAGGAAGAACTTGAAGGACGCGTAGATGCGCTCCTTGCCGCCCCAGATGCCGATGATCAGGAACATCGGAATGAGGCCCGCCTCGAAGAACAGGTAGAAGAGCACCAGGTCCAGCGCCATGAACACGCCGAGCATCAGCGTTTCCAGCAGCAGGAAGGCGATCATGTACTCCTTGACCCGGGTCTTCACGCCCCAGGAGGCGAGGATGGTCAGCGGCATCATGAAGGTGGTGAGCATCACGAAGAGCACCGAGATGCCGTCGACGCCCATCTTGTACTTGAGCCCCATGATCCAGCTGCCCTCTTCGACCATCTGGAAGCCGGTGTTGGCCGGATCGAACTGGAACAGGATGAACAGCGAGATCACGAAGGTCGCCGAGGTCGCGATCATCGCGAGCCATTTGGCGTTCCGGTCCGCCGCGGCGTCGCCGCCGCGCAGGAACAGCGCGAGGATCAGCGCCGCCAGCGCGGGCAGGAAGGTGACGATGGAGAGAAGGTTGGCCATTAGTGAGCCCCTCCGAGGATCGACATCCAGGTGACAAGAACGGCGATGCCGATCACCATGGCGAAGGCGTAGGTGAAGATGTAGCCGGACTGGGCGCGGCCCGCGAGCTTGGTGAAGAATGGGATGATCCCCATCGCCACGCCGTTGATCGAACCGTCGATGACATTGCCGTCACCCCGCTTCCAGAAGAAGCGTCCGATCGCCTTGGCCGGCTGCACGAAGATGAAGTCGTAAATCTCGTCGAAATACCACTTGTTCAGCAGGAAGAGGTACAGCGGACGCTGGTTCTCGGCCAGACGCTTCGGCAGCGCCGGGTTCACGATGTAGAACAGATACGCGACGCCGAAGCCGATCAGCATGGCGAAGAACGGCGAGACCTTGACCCAGACCGGCGCGTGGTGCGCCTCGTCCATCACGTGGTTGTCGGGGCCCATGAAGATCGCGCCCTCGGGGGCCATGCCGGTCGCGACATGCGTCGCTGCCTCGGCGTGGCCTTCCTCAGCCGCGGCTTCGGTCGCTTCGGCACCATGCTCCTCGGTCGCGACGGCGGTCTCTTCGCCGTGCTCCTCGGTGGCAGCCGCGTGCTCTTCGCCCGCCGCCTCACTGTGACCCTCTTCCGAAGCCTCCGCGTGATGCGCGGGGATGCCGAAGAAGCTGTTGACCTTGTTGTGGTCGCCGAAGAACGGACCGTAGAAGACCATCCCGGCAAGGACCGCGCCCACGGCGAGGACCGCCAGCGGAATGGTCATGACCTTGGGGCTTTCATGCGCATGCTCATGCGTGTGCTTGTCGCCGCGCGGACGGCCGTAGAAGGTCAGGAAAATCAGGCGCCAGGAGTAGAACGAGGTGAACAGCGCCGCGATGACCAGCATCCAGAAGGCGTAGCCGCCGCCGGTGCCCGCCCATGCACTCTCGATGATCGCGTCCTTCGACAGGAAGCCTGCAAAGCCGATGTGGGTCAGCGGGATGCCGACGCCGGTGATCGCCAGCGTGCCGATCATCATCGCCCAGAAGGTGTAGGGGATCTTGCCGCGCAGGCCGCCGTAGTTCCGCATGTCCTGCTCGTGGTGCATCGCGTGGATCACCGAGCCGGCGCCGAGGAACAGCATCGCCTTGAAGAAGGCGTGGGTCAGCAGGTGGAACATCGCCGCCGAGTAGACGCCGACGCCCGCCGCCACGAACATGTAGCCGAGCTGCGAACAGGTCGAATAGGCGATCACGCGCTTGATGTCGTTCTGCACGAGGCCGACCGTCGCAGCGAAGAAGGCGGTGGTGGCGCCGAGGAAGGTGACGAAGGCCATCGCCTCGGGCGCGTATTCCATCAGCGGCGACATGCGGCAGACGAGGAACACGCCGGCGGTCACCATGGTCGCGGCGTGGATCAGCGCCGACACCGGGGTCGGGCCTTCCATCGCGTCGGGCAGCCAGGTGTGCAGCAAGAGCTGCGCCGATTTGCCCATCGCGCCGACGAACAGCAGGAAGGCCAGCAGGTTCGCCGCATTCCAGTCGGTCCAGAGGAAGGTGAGCTGCGTCTCCGCCAGCTGCGGCGCCGCGGCGAAAATGTCGTCGAAGCGGATCGAGTCGGTGAGGAAGAAGAGGCCCAGGATGCCGAGCAGGAAGCCGAAGTCGCCCACGCGGTTCACGATGAAGGCCTTCATTGCCGCCGCGCCCGCCGAGGGTTTCTTGTAGTAGAAACCGATCAGCAGGTAGGACGCGACGCCCACGCCTTCCCAGCCGAAGAACATCTGCACGAGGTTGTCCGAGGTTACCAGCGCGAGCATCGCGAAGGTGAAGAAGGACAGGTAGGCAAAGAAGCGCGGCTTGTAGCTCTCGCCTTCCTTGAACTGCGGGTCATGCGCCATGTAGCCGAAGCTGTAGAGGTGCACGAGCGCCGAAACCGTGGTGACCACGATCAGCATGATCGCCGTCAGGCGGTCCGAGCGGATCGCCCATTCGGTGCTCAGCGAGCCGGACTCGATGAAGCGGAACAACGGTATGGTCTCTGCCTCGCCGAGGAAGAGGAACACGATCCAAGACAGCAGGCAGGCCAGGAACAGCAGGCCCGTGGTCACCCACATGGCCCCCTTCTCGCCGATGAAGCGCCAGCCGAAACCCGCCAGCACGGCCCCGAGCAGCGGGGCAAAGAGAATGATCGTCTCCATGGGCGGTCAGCCTTTCATCACGTTGACGTCTTCCACGGCGATGGAGCCGCGGTTGCGGAAGAAGCAGACGAGGATCGCGAGGCCGATCGCCGCCTCGGCGGCTGCCACGGTCAGCACGAAGAGCGTGAAGACCTGCCCCGCGAGATCGCCCAGGAAGGACGAGAAGGCGACGAAGTTGATGTTGACCGAGAGCAGGATGAGCTCGATCGACATCAGCAGGATGATCACGTTCTTCCGATTGAGGAAGATCCCGAAAATCCCGATGACGAACAGCACGGCCGCCACCGTCAGGTAATGTTCAAGTCCGATCATGCATCCCTCCGGGTCTCTGCCCCGATCCTTCTAGTCCCTCGCGGCCCTTTTCCGGGTGGGTCCGCGTCATATCCCGTTGCCCGCCGCGCCTGCCCCTCCCGGGCGGCACGGCGGTCTGATTTCAGAGCCCCTGCCCGGGCTTCACGTCCTTCATCTCCAGCGCCTTGGCCGGGTCGCGCCACATCTGGTGCAGCACGTTCTGGCGCTTGACGTTGGTGCGGTGGCGCAGCGTCAGCACGATCGCCCCGATCATCGCGACCAAGAGGATCAGGCCAGCCAGCTGGAACAGCAGGAAGTAGCGGTCATAAAGCAGCACGCCGAGCGCCACGGTGTTCTGCATCTCCTCGGGCGCGGGCGCCGGGGCCGAAAGCTGGCTCGAGGCCAGTTCCGAGGCCTGCCAGCCGCCGAAGGCCATGCCGAGTTGCATCAGGATGACCACGCCGATGAGCAGCGCCAGCGGCATGTATTTCGCCATTCCCGCACGCAGCTCGGCGAAATCGACGTCGAGCATCATCACCACGAAGAGGAAGAGCACCGCCACGGCACCGACGTAGACGATGACCAGCAGCATCGCGACGAATTCCGCGCCCAGCAGGACGAAGAGCCCCGCCGAGCTGAGGAAGGCGAGGATCAGCCAGAGCACCGAGTGCACCGGGTTGCGGGCGATCACCGTGAACAGCCCGCCCACGATGGCGCAGAGCGAAAAGAGGTAGAAGGCGAACACGGTCATTTTGCGTCATCCTTGTTGTCTTCCATCACCTCGCGCGCAAGCTCCATGGCGCGGGTCATGGCGGGTATGCCGGCGAACATCGACATATGCGCGATGGTCTCGGCGATCTCGTCTTTCGTGGCGCCGGCCTCCATGAGGTGGCGCACAGTCATGCGCACCGGCGTGTCGGCCTGTGCGCCCTGCATGGTCAGCCCGGCCAGCGTCAGCAGCAGCCGGGTCTTGGCGTCGAGCCCGTCCTTCGACATGCCCTTGCCGAACCAGAACTCCATGATGTCCTTGGGCATGGTCGGCCAGAGCTTCTCGAACTCCTTCGGCGCGAAGCTCTCCAGCGCGGGGTTGAAGGCTTTCGCCATCTCCTGCGCCTGGGTCATCATCAGCTCGAAGGGCGTCTTGTCGAAGGGCATCTTCGGATCGGTCATGACCGCACTCCTTTCAGCGCGCACCCTTCCCGGCCCCGCGCGTCGGCGCGGAGGGCTTGGCGGAGGGTGATGGCGGCGGTGGCGGTCATGGTGTCCTTTGATGCGTCGGGTGTCAGCGGTAGGGGGCGTCGAGTTCGAGGTTGCGGGCGATCTCGGCCTCCCAGCGCTCGCCGTTCGCCAGCAGCTTCTCCTTGTCGTAGAAAAGCTCCTCGCGGGTCTCGGTCGAGAACTCGAAGTTCGGCCCCTCGACGATGGCATCCACCGGGCAGGCTTCCTGGCAGAAGCCGCAGTAGATGCACTTCGTCATGTCGATGTCGTAGCGCGTGGTGCGGCGGCTGCCGTCGTCCCGCGGCTCGGCGTCGATGGTGATGGCCTGCGCCGGGCAGATCGCCTCGCAGAGCTTGCAGGCGATGCAGCGCTCTTCGCCGTTGGGATAGCGGCGCAGCGCGTGCTCGCCGCGGAAGCGCGGAGACAGGTAGCCCTTCTCGTGCGGGTAGTTCAGCGTGGGCTTGGGCGCAAAGAAGTAGCGCAGGCCCAGCTGGAAGCCCTTGATGAAGTCCGCCAGCAGGAAATACTTGGCTGCCCGGCCGTAGTCGATCGATGCCATGGTTGCTTAACCTCCCGTGGTCCAACGGGCGAAGACGCCCCAGAACCATCCGAATTTCGCCGCGAAGGACACGAAGACCACCCAGAACAGGCTGAACGGCAGGAACACCTTCCAGCCAAGGCGCATCAGCTGGTCGTAGCGGTAGCGCGGGGTGATCGCCTTCACCATCGCGAAGATGAAGAAGAAGAACGCCATCTTCGCGACCATCCACAGCACGCCGTCGGGCAGGCCGGGGATCGGCGACAGCCAGCCGCCGAAGAACAGCAGCGAGGTCAGCGCGCACATCAGGAAGATCGCGATGTATTCACCTGCCATGAACAGCAGGAAGGGCGTCGAGGAATATTCCACCTGGTAGCCGGCCACCAGTTCGGATTCCGCTTCGGGAAGGTCGAACGGCGGACGGTTGGTCTCGGCCAGCGCCGAGATGAAGAACAGGAAGACCATCGGGAAGTGCGGCAGCCAGTACCAGTTGAAGAAGCCGAAGCTGCCGTCCTGGGCGCGCACGATGTCGCCGAAGTTCATCGAGCCGGTGGAGATGATCACGCCGATGATGATCAGGCCGATCGACACCTCGTAGGAGATCATCTGCGCCGCCGAGCGGAGCGAGCCGAGGAACGGGTACTTCGAGTTCGACGCCCAGCCCCCCATGATCACGCCGTAGACCTCGAGCGAGCTGATCGCCATCACGTAGAGGATCGCCACGTTGATGTCCGCCAGCACCCAGCCGTCGTTGAACGGGATCGCCGCCCAGGCGATCATCGCGCAGACGAAGGAAATAATCGGTGCCAGCAGGAAGACGGCCTTGTCAGAGCCCGCCGGGATCACCACTTCCTTGAGGATGTATTTCAGAGCGTCCGCCACCGACTGGAGAATGCCGAACACCCCCACGACGTTGGGGCCGCGCCGCATCTGGACGGCGGCCCAGATCTTGCGGTCGCCGTAGACCAGGAACAACAGCGAGATCATCACGAAGGCCACGACCGCAAGGGTTTGCGCGAGCACAAGGATGAAGATGCCGAAGGGGGTCGCGAAGAAGTCTGCCATCAAGTGTCCCTCACACCATCGGTATTCCGTTCTCGGCGCAGGCTGACGCGACGACTTCCGCGTCGATCGTCTTGAGCCCGCGGGGCAGCGCCGCCGAGATGGTGTAAACAGCATCTCCGCGCCAGAGGCCACCCTCTTCCGATACATTCGTCCGCAGATGTCGCGCAAATCCGTAGCCCCGGATCAGCGCATATTGCGCCGCGGCGCAATCTGCGTAGTTCTCTACATCTTCCGAGCCGCGCGCTCCGCGCATGGCCACGAGGAAGTTCACCAGATCGCCGTCCAGCAGCCGCGTTTCGATCCCCTCGTAGGCAGGCACGAACGGCGCTTTGTCCTCCGAAGGCTGCTCGCAGGCACAGAGCGCGGCCAGTGCCGCCAGTGAAAGGGATATCCGCGCGGGCATGGATCACTCGGCTGCCATGGGCGCCTCGCGGCGCGCCTTTGCGTTGGCCGAAAGCTCGGCCATCAGCACCGAGGCGCGGGCGATCGGGTTGGTCAGCCAGAAGTCCTTGACCGCGTTGCGGAACGACGCATCGCCCAGCTTGTCGGTCTCCAGCGCCACCCACTCGTTCTCCGGCACCATGTCGATCTGCGCCAGGTGCGGCACCGCGGCGACCAGCGCCTGGCGAAGCTGCGCGAGGCTGTCCCACGGCAGGGTCTTGCCAACCTCGGCCGAGAGCGCCCGCAGGATCGCCCAGTTCTCCTTCGCCTCGCCCGGCGCAAACCCGGCGCGGAAGGCCAGCTGCGGCCGGCCCTCGGTGTTGACGAAAAGGCCGTTCTCCTCGGTGTAGGCGGCGCCCGGCAGGATCACGTCGGCGCGGTGTGCGCCCCGATCGCCGTGCGAACCCTGGTAGATCACGAAGGCGCCGGCCTCGATCTCGATCTCGTCGGCGCCGAGGTTGAAGATCACGTCGGCGTCCTTGGTGGCAGCTTCCAGACCGCCCTCGGTCACCGCGCCCACGTCGAGCGCGCCGACACGGGCAGCGGCGGTGTGCAGCACCAGCAGCTTGCCGGTGAGCGCCTGGGCCGCGGCCAGAACCGCCAGACCGTCCGCCTCGCGCAGGGCGCCCTGCCCCACGATCACGATGGCATCTTCGGAAACCTTCGCATCGGCCAGGGCCGCGCGATCGGTGCCGAGATGCGTCACGTCATAGGTCAGGTCGGCGACCTCGCCGATCAGCTTGACCTCGGCGCCGGCGATCCAGGCCTTGCGGATGCGCGCGTTCAGCACCGGCGCCTCGTCGCGCGGGTTGGTGCCGATCAGCACGATCTCCTTGGCGGTGTCGATGTCCTCGATCGCAACGTTGCCCACATAGGCCGAGCGGTTGCCCACCGGCAGGCGCGCACCATCGGTGCGGCATTCGACCGAGCCGCCGAGCGCTTCGACCAGCTGCTTGAGCGAGAAGGCGGCTTCGACCGGAACCAGATCACCGACAAGGCCGGCCACTTTCTTGGCGCCCTTCAGCGCCGACCCCACCGCGGCGAGCGCCTCGGGCCAGGTGGCGGGCTTCAGCTTGCCGTCCTTGCGGACATAGGGCCGGTCGAGACGCTGGCGGCGCAGACCGTCCCAGACGAAGCGGCTCTTGTCCGACAGCCACTCCTCGTTCACGCCGTCGTTGTTCCGGGGAAGGAAGCGCATGACTTCACGGCCCTTGGTGTCGACGCGGATGTTCGAGCCAAGCGCGTCCATCACGTCGATGGACTCGGTCTTGGTCAGCTCCCAGGGACGGGCGGTGAAGGCATAGGGTTTCGACACTAGCGCGCCCACGGGGCAGAGGTCGATGATATTGCCCTGCAGGTTCGAGTCGAGCGTCTGGTTCAGATACGAGGTGATCTCGGCATCCTCGCCGCGCCCGGTCTGGCCCATCTGCGTCAGCCCGGCCACTTCGGTGGTGAAACGCACGCAACGGGTGCAGGAGATGCAGCGGGTCATGTGGGTCTCGACCAGCGGACCGAGGTCGAGATCCTCGACCGCGCGCTTCGCCTCGCGGAAGCGCGAGAAGTCGACGCCATAGGCCATCGCCTGGTCCTGCAGGTCGCATTCGCCGCCCTGGTCGCAGATCGGGCAGTCAAGCGGGTGGTTGATGAGCAGGAACTCCATCACCCCCTCGCGGGCCTTCTTGACCATCGGCGAGTTGGTCTTCACGACCGGCGGCTGGCCCTCGGGGCCGGGCCGCAGGTCGCGCACCTGCATGGCGCAGGAGGCGGCGGGCTTGGGCGGGCCGCCGACCACCTCGACAAGGCACATGCGGCAGTTGCCGGCGATGGACAGGCGCTCGTGATAGCAGAAGCGCGGCACCTCGATGCCGGCTTCCTCACAGGCCTGGATCAGGGTCATCGCCCCGTCCACCTCGATCTCGGTGCCGTCGATGATGATCTTACGAAGGTTGGTCATTGGCATCTTCCCATGACTGGTGACACACGCGACGCTCCCGCCGCCTGCGGCAGGGCGCTGGGGGATATGCACGTCGCGTGTCGCATCATTTCTCCCTCAGGAGCGCGCCGATGGCGCTGCCCCGTGCAATTTCCTCGCGGCCGACGCGGCACAGGGCCGCCGTGTCTTTCGCGGAGACGCCGCGCGCGGCCAGATAGGCCTCGCCATCGGCGCGCATCTTCTTCTTCTCGGCCTTCGAGGTGACGTAGTCCTCGATTTCCTCATCGCTGTAGCCAAGCGCGCGGGCCCGGTTCTTCAGCGTGTTCAGGTAGCCCATGGCGGTCAGCATCCGCGCGCCGATATTGTCGCAGCGGTTGCGGATTTCATCGGCGATGCCGACGGCCATCAGACCGTCGTGGATCTCGCGCACCTCACCGAGCGGCGGCTTGGCCATCACGGCTCCGGGCAGCGCGGCCAGACCCAGCGTTGCGGCGAGGACGGTGGTTCTGAGCTTGCTCATATCTTTACTCCACTGGCGCAATACGGACCCCGCCGACAGGCGGACTCCCTCGCCAAGGGATGTGGGGGTCCGACCGGCGGCTATGCAATATCCGCCCGGAAATCCCGCCAATATGAGCGCGCCCCCACTCATTCCACGCAGCGCCCCCGCATCACCAGATCCTTGCCCGACATGCGCGGCTGCGCGCGCATCGCCTCGGGGTCCACCGCCCAGGCGATGTCCGAGGTGCCGAGGTAGTTGATGCAGTACTTGGTGCCTTCGTAGAACCCGGCATCGACGGCCGCAGAGGGCGCGCGCACCGCGTTGCTGATGGTGGCCGCGAAATTCGCTCGGTCGTCACCGACCGCCTTGGCCGAGCCGCGGAACTTCAGGCCGCCGAACTCGGGATCGTCCTTGCTCGCCCCGCAGGCTGCAAGCAGCGCCGCAAGCGCGAGCATCGCGCCGGTGCGGCAAAGCTTTGGCGTGTTCAGTTCCATGGTCATCCCTTCTTCAGCGTCTGGCCCAGATCGGACCCCGCCGCGATTTCTTCTGCGCCGACACGGCACAGGCTCTGAGGCTGTCCCGGCACGACGCCCTTGCTGGCGAGCTGCCGGTCGATCTGCATCGACAGCGCGCCGAAATCCTGCGCCTGGAAGGCGGCCTCGAGCGCGCTCCGGTCAGTGCCCTCTGCCGCCATTTCCTCGGTCGCGCGGTGCACCGCCCCGCCCCAACGCGACGGGGCAAGGTAGATGCCCTCGTCGTGGCAGGCGTCGGCAATGCGCTCGGCCATCGAGATGGTCACAACGCGCTGCTCCCAGCGGCCCGCGACCGAGCCACCCGAAAATCCGCCGCCCACGCCCGCCGAGGGCGTCGCCGCGCAGCCCGCCATTGCGAGCGCCGCCATCAGACCGAAACCACCAAGTACCATTGTCACGCGCATCGGATCACTCGGCCGCCATGGCGCCCATGCGCCCGGTCCGCTTGGCCTTGATCCGGTCCTCGATCTCCTCGCGGAAGTGACGGATCAGGCCCTGGATCGGCCAGGCCGCCGCGTCGCCGAGCGCGCAGATGGTGTGGCCCTCGACCTGCTTGGTGACGTTGAGCAGCATGTCGATCTCCTCGACCTCCGCGTCGCCGCTCACCAGGCGATCCATCACCCGCATCATCCAGCCGGTGCCCTCGCGGCACGGCGTGCACTGGCCGCAGCTTTCGTGCTTGAAGAATTTCGACAGGCGCCAGACGGCTTTGATCACGTCGGTGTTCTGATCCATGACGATCATGCAGCCGGTGCCGAAGGACGACTGGTTCTGGCGCATCCAGTCGAAGTCCATGATGGCATCCTCGAGCTTGTCCTTGGGCAGGATCGGGCAGGAGGCCCCGCCGGGGATGATCGCCTTGAGATTGTCCCAGCCGCCACGGATGCCGCCGCCGTGCTTCTCGATCAGCTCGCGCACGGGCAGCGACATCTGCTCCTCGAAGACGCAGGGCGTGTTCACGTGGCCGGTCAGGGCGAAAAGCTTGGTGCCCGCGTTGTTCTGCCGCCCGAAGGAGGAGAACCAGGTCGCGCCGCGGCGCAGGATGGTCGGGGCGACGGCGATGGATTCCACGTTGTTCACCGTGGTCGGGCAGCCGTAAAGGCCGGAGCCCGCCGGGAACGGCGGCTTCATCCGCGGCATGCCCTTCTTGCCCTCGAGGCTTTCGAGCAGCGCGGTTTCCTCGCCGCAGATGTAGGCGCCCGCGCCGTGGTGCAGGTAGAGATCGAAATCCCAGCCCGAGCCGGCGGCGTTCTTTCCCAGCAGGCCCGCGTCGTAGCACTCGTCGATCGCCGCCTGCAGCGCCTCGCGCTCGCGGATGTATTCGCCGCGGATGTAGATGTAGCTCGCATGCGCGTTCATCGCGAAGGAGGCGATCAGCGCGCCCTCGATCAGCGTGTGCGGATCGTGGCGCATGATCTCGCGGTCCTTGCAGGTCGCGGGCTCGGATTCGTCAGCATTGATCACCAGGTAGGCCGGGCGACCGTCGCTTTCCTTGGGCATGAAGGACCACTTGAGACCGGTCGGGAAACCCGCCCCGCCCCGGCCGCGCAGGCCCGAAGCCTTCATCTCGTCGATGATCCAGTCGCGGCCCTTGGCGATGATGCCGGCCGTGCCGTCCCAGTGGCCACGCTTCTTCGCCCCGGCGAGGGAGCGGTCATGCATGCCGTAGAGATTGGTAAAGATCCGATCTTCGTCCTTCAGCATCGCTCAGTCCTTGTCTGTCCGGCGTGACCGCCAGAGCCCGTAAATCATCCAGATCGCCCATCCGAACCCGGCCAGTGCCGCAAGGTCGAAAAGGGCCCTCGTGCGCTGGGTCCAGCCCAGCATCTCTCCGGCCACCGTGACCACGATCCAGGCCAGGCCGGTGCCGGCGATGACGAGCGCGATGATCCGCCCCTGCCGTCCCTGCTGATCCTGTCCGTTCATCCTCGGTCCGGTTCCTCGTTCGCGCGCCGCCGGTCACGACCGGCGGCGCCTTCATTCCCTCGGCGGGTCAGTAGACCTCGCCATCCTCGACGCGCTTGGAGAACTCGGTCTCCCCGCCCGCCGCCAGTACCTTGGCCTGCCCGATCCAGTCATCGCGCGAGACCCGGCCGCGGAACCCTTTCAGGTTCTGATCCATCCATGCGACCTCCGCAGGGCTCCAGCCCGCGATCTGGTCGAAATGGTAGATGCCCAACTCGTGCAGCAGCTGTTCGAGCTTGGGACCCACGCCTTTGATTTCCTTCAGGTTGTCCGCCTCGCCGGAGCGCGGTTGTGCCAGCGCCTCGGGCTGCGAGCCCCCCTCGTCCTCCGCCCCTGCCGCAGCCGGGGTGGTCTTTTCCTCCGCAGGCGCGACCGGCGCCGCCTTGGGTGCCTCTGCGGGTGCCGCCGCGGGCGTCTCCTCAGCCGCCGGAGCGGGTGTATCTTCCACCACCGGCGCGGGCTCGGACATCAGCGGTGCCGGGGCTGCCGGCGCGTGATCCGGGACCGACGGCACCTCCCCCTCGACCGAGGGTGTCAGCTGCGAGATCGGCGAGCGCTCCGCCAGCTTCGGCACCGGCGCGCAGGAGAGCCAGGTGAAGAGCGAGCCCAGAAGACCGGTTGCGAGAAGCCCGAGCAGCAGCGCCGCCAGAAATCCCTTATGTCCCCCCAGGGCAAACAGAATGACGACGAGGCCGATCACGGCCGCTGCTATCCAGCACTTGCGTGCGCACCCGTCCTGCATCGTCATGTCTGTCATCTCTCACTCCCTCGTTATGTCATTGGGTCAATCGTCGTCGTAGACCTCGCCCTTTTCCACGCGGGCCGAGAACTCCGTCTCGCCACCTTCGGCCAGGGTCTTGGCCTGGGCAACCCACGCGTCACGCGAGGCGCGGCCCTTGAAACCTTCGAGATTGGCATCCACCCAGGCCAGCTCTTCCTCGGTCCAGGAGGCGATCTGCCCGAAGTGGAAGAAGCCGAGGCTGTGCAGCAGCGCCTCGAGCTTGGGGCCGACGCCCTTGATCTTCTTGAGGTCGTCCGCCCCGCCCTCGCGCGGCGCGCTCAGGGTCTCGGGCTTGCGGCCCTCGCTGACGTCCGAGGCGACCTCCGCGGCCGGTTTCACCGGAGCCTCGCGCTTGTCGATGCCGGTCTCATCCGCCGGGGCGCCTTCGGACAGCTTCGGCGCATGGGTGTCAGGCGTGGCATCGCCCTGCTCGTCCGAACGATCGCGCCAGGGTGCGCGCAGCGGCACCTCGGTGCCGTCGATGCGCTTGATGGTGTCGCCGATCTCGGTTGCCAGCGCGACGGAGGCGTTGAGCTTCTCGCCCTCGCCCGCGCCCTCGGTCAGCACAACCGGGCCGCCCAGCGGCTCGGAGCCGAAGCGGCCGTTCTGCGGGCCCGGCGTCGGCACGCTGCCCGCCGCCATGGCGTCGAGGATCTCGGCCAGCTTCTCGCCGGTCAGGTCCTCGTAGTAATCCTTGCCAATCTGCGCCATGGGCGCGTTCGAGCAGGCCCCGAGGCACTCGACCTCTTCCCAGGAGAACTTGCCGTCCGCCGAGACCTCATGCGGCTTGGCGGCGATCTTGGCCTTGCAGACCTCCATCAACTCACCGGCGCCGCAAATCATGCACGAGGTGGTGCCGCAGATCTGTACGTGCGCAACAGAGCCCACCGGCTGCAGCTGGAACATGAAGTAGAAGGTTGCCACCTCGAGCGCGCGGATGTGGGCCATGCCCAGCATGTCGGCGACGTATTCGATGGCGGGGCGGCTCAGCCAGCCCTCCTGCTCCTGCGCCCGCCACAGCAGCGGGATGACGGCGCTGGCCTGACGGCCCTCGGGATACTTGCTGATCTGCGCTTCCGCCCAGTCCATGTTGGCGGGCGTGAAAGCGAAGCTCTCGGGCTGTTCGTGATGAAGACGGCGCAGCATGGGCAAACGGACCTTCGGTTCATGTCATTGGCCGGGGGCGGAGGTGCCGCCGCGGCGTTGGGACGGGGCCGGTGCCCCGCCGCTCTGTAATCTGTCAGCCCGCCGCTGTCTCGGCGGTCTCTGCGTCAGCCACGGGCTCCGAGAGGGGCGCTTCCGAGGCGGGGGCACAGCTGCCGGTCACCAGGCGCACGCCACCGGTCTCGGTCCGCACGGCCTGCTCGGTCTTGACCTTGTAGGAGGCGATCTTCTGCACCTGGTCACGGCTCAGTCCGCTCTGCAGCTCGACCGGCTGGTAGTCGCTTTCAGAGATCAGCTCGCAGCCGATCGAAGTCACCGCGTCGTCCCAGGCCAGCAGGTCCTGCTCGTCGGTGCCCTTCGGCGGCATGGCGCAGGCGGTCAGCAGGCCAAGCGCGGCCAGCGCGGTGGAAACACGGATCATCATCGGTCAACCTCCCCGAACACGATGTCGAGCGAACCGAGGATCGCCGCGACGTCGGCCAGCTGGTGGCCCTTGCACAAATAGTCCATCGCCTGCAGGTGCAGGAAGCCCGGCGCGCGCAGCTTGGCGCGGTAGGGCTTGTTGCTGCCGTCGGCGACCAAATACACGCCGAACTCGCCCTTGGGCGCCTCGACGCAGGCGTAAACCTCGCCCGCGGGGACGTGAAAGCCCTCGGTGTAGAGCTTGAAGTGGTGGATGAGCGCCTCCATCGAGGTCTTCATCTCAGAGCGTTTCGGCGGGGTGATCTTGCCGCGCGCCAGCACGTCGCCCTGGTTCTCGGGCAGCTTCAGCTTCTCGCAGGCCTGAACCATGATCTTCACGCTCTCGCGCATCTCGGCCATGCGGACGAGGTAGCGGTCGTAGCAGTCGCCGTTCTTGCCGACCGGGATCTGGAACTCGAACTCGTCGTAGCACTCGTAGGGCTGCGCGCGGCGCAGGTCCCAGGCAAGGCCCGACCCGCGCACCATGACGCCCGAGAAGCCGTGCTCCTGGATGTCCTGCTCGGTGACCACACCGATGTCGGCATTGCGCTGCTTGAAAATGCGGTTCTCGGTCAGCAGGTCGTCGATGTCCTGCAGGCGGGCCGGGAACTGCGCGCACCATTCGGCGATGTCGTCGATCAGCTCGGGCGGCAGGTCCTGGTGGACGCCGCCGGGCCGGAAGTAGGCCGCATGCAGGCGTGCGCCACATGCCCGCTCGTAGAAGACCATCAGCTTCTCGCGTTCCTCGAAGCCCCAGAGCGGCGGCGTCAGCGCACCCACGTCCATGGCCTGCGTGGTGACGTTCAGCAGGTGGTTCAGGATGCGCCCGATCTCGCAGTAGAGCACGCGGATCAGCTGGGCGCGGCGCGGCACCTCGACGTTGCAGAGCTTTTCGATGGCCAGCACCCAGGCGTGTTCCTGGTTCATCGTGCCGACGTAGTCGAGCCGGTCGAAATACGGCAGGTTCTGCAGGTAGGTGCGGCTCTCCATCAGCTTCTCGGTGCCGCGGTGCAGCAGGCCGATGTGCGGATCGCAGCGCTCGACGATCTCGCCGTCAAGCTCGAGCACGAGGCGCAGCACGCCGTGCGCCGCCGGGTGCTGCGGGCCGAAGTTGATGTTGAAGTTGCGGATCTTCTGCTCGCCCGACAGGGCGTCTTCGAAACCTTTGGAGCCGTCCATCACTTCGCCCCCTCCTCGGCCTTTTCATCGCCGGGCAGCACGTATTGCGCCCCTTCCCAGGGCGACATGAAATCGAACTGGCGGTATTCCTGCACCAGCTTCACCGGCTCGTAGACGACGCGTTTCAGCTCTTCGTCGTAGCGCACCTCGACATAGCCCGTGGTCGGGAAGTCCTTGCGCAGCGGGTGGCCGCGGAAACCGTAGTCGGTGAGGATGCGGCGCAGGTCCGGGTGGCCCGAGAACAGGATGCCGAACATGTCGAAGACCTCGCGCTCCAGCCAGTTGGCCGAAGGATGCAGCGCGGTGATCGAGGGCACGATCTCGTCCTCGCGCACCGAGACGCGCAGGCGGATGCGGTGGTTCTGGTACATCGACAGGAAGTGGTAGACCACGTCGAAACGCTTGGGCCGGTTCGGATAGTCGACCGCGGTGATGTCCACCAGCGACGAGAAGCGGCAGGTTGGGTCGCTGCGGAGAAACTCCACCAGCCCGGCGATGTTCGCCGGGGCCACGTCCACGTTCAGCTCGCCATGGGTGACGTCCCAGGCGATCACGCAATCGGGGCGCTTGACCTCGATGTGTCCACCCAGCTCGTTCAGTGCTTGCGTCATTGCTCCTCCTCCCGCGCTCAGCGCACGATCGTGCCGGTGCGGCGGATTTTCTTCTGCAGGGCCATCAGCCCGTAGAGCAGCGCCTCGGCTGTCGGCGGGCAGCCCGGGACATAGACGTCCACCGGAACCACGCGGTCGCAGCCGCGCACCACGGAATAGCTGTAGTGATAGTAGCCGCCCCCGTTGGCGCAGGAGCCCATCGAAATGACGTAGCGCGGCTCGGGCATCTGGTCGTAGACCTTGCGCAGCGCCGGGGCCATCTTGTTGGTCAACGTGCCGGCGACGATCATCAAATCCGACTGCCGCGGCGACGCGCGCGGTGCGGTGCCGAAGCGCTCGAGGTCGTAGCGCGGCATCGAGGTCTGCATCATCTCGACGGCGCAGCAGGCCAGACCGAAGGTCATCCAGTGCAAAGAGCCGGTACGCGCCCAGTTGATCACGTCATCGACGGAGGTCAGCAGGAAGCCCTTGTCCTGCAGCTCGCGGTTCAGCGCCTGCGTCGCGACCTCGCGGTCGCCACCGGCGGTGTTGAGCCCGGTCATCACTCCCATTCGAGCGCCCCTTTCTTCCATTCGTAGGCAAAGCCCGCTGTCAGCACCGCGAGGAAGGCCATCATCGACCAGAAGCCGACCATGCTCACGTCCTTGAAGGCAGTGGCCCAGGGGAAGAGGAAGGCGATCTCGAGGTCGAAGATGATGAAGAGGATCGAGACCAGGTAGAACCGGACGTCGAACTTCATCCGCGCGTCGTCGAAGGCGTTGAACCCGCATTCATAAGCCGACACTTTTTCCGGGTCAGGGCTGCGCACGGCCAGCACGACAGCCGCCAGGATGAGCACGAGACCGAGGCCGACGGCGACGGCGAGAAAAACGAGGATGGGAAGATATTCCCGCAGCATCTCGTCCACGATGTGGCTCCTTTGCGAGGCGCACCGCTAAGCGGCGCGGAGACCATGGCTTTGTTGCCTTGCTGTGAGTGACTTATCGCCGAGTGCGTGCCGGGTCAACAACCGCCCAAGATATTCACAAATGATGAAAACACCTTCACATCAATGAGATACCCCACATTCCGCAGGGTATTCCCTGATGTTTCGACATTTTTTCTGTCGACCGTTGCATACATTCTGCGCGGACCCGCAGACTCAGGCACTTAAGACTGCCAAAGAAAGCGCCGCCATCACGAGATCGAGAGGCCGCCAGAGCCACTTGTCGGCTTCCGCGCGGGAAGGCAGGCCGAGCCCCAGCTCAGCCACCGGCAACCCGACGGCGATCCAGATCGCCATCCCGCTGTAGGCGAGCCCCTCGGTTCCCGGGAACCCGGCCACCACCAGCATCGCCGATGCCTGTATCAGCAGGACGAGAATGGCGAGCGCCGACAGCGCCTTGGGACCGGCACCCGCCTTGCCCTCCACCCCGCCGTCCGGCCCGCCGCCCGGCGCCCACCGCGCCAGCGGCGCGCCGAGTATAAGCGCCACGTGAAAAAAGAGGCGCGCAAGGCACAGCGTGACGTAGAGATGGGCCAGCTGCACCGCCATCACCCGCGCCTACTCAGGTTTCGGATCGGCCCAGGGCGCCGGACGCTTGTCGAAGAAGGCGGCGATGCCCTCCTGCGCCTCTGAGGTCTCCCAGCGCGCGGCCAGCGCGTCGATCGCCATGTCCACCTGCGCCGGCGTCACCTGCCCCGCCAGCGCGTTCAGCAGCGCCTTGCTCTCGCGCACCGCACCCGGCGCACATGTGAGATAGGGAGCCACTTCCGCGGCCACTGCCGCATCCAGCGCCTCCGGCGCGACGACCCTGTTCAGCAGCTCGAGCGATTGCGCCTCCTCCGCGCCAAAGAGACGCGCGCTCATGAAGACCGCCCGCGCCTTCGTTCCGCCCATGCGGGCGATCACATAGGGGCCGATATTGGCGGGCAGCAGGCCGAGCCGGGTCTCGGTGAAGCCGAATTTCGCGCCCTCGACGCCCACGACCACGTCGCAGACCGAGATCAGCCCCATGCCACCGCCAAAGGCGTTGCCCTGCACCCTGCCAATCAGCGGCTGCGGCAGCGCCGCCAGCGCGCTGAGCGCCTCGGCGATGCGCCGCGACTCGCGGCGGCGTGTCTCGCCATCCATCTCGAACTGCTCTCGCATCCACGCCAGGTCGCCCCCGGCGCAGAAGCTCGTCCCCTCGGCCGCGAGGACCACCACGCGGACGCTCTCGTCCGCGGCCAGCGCATCGGCCGCAGTGACCAGCTCGGTCATCATCTGCGCCGACAGCGCGTTGTGCTTCTCGGGGCGGTTGAGCACCAGCTCCGCCACGCCGCGCGCATCGACGCGCGTCTCGATCAATGCCATCTCATCCCTCCATCGCCGCCGCGATCCGCGCCGCGGCCTCCTCGATCCCCTGCATCGCCATGTCGATGCGCAGCTCCGCCTCCGGCCAGGGCCGGTAGTCCCGCGCCTGCACCGCCGCCCAATCCGGCAGGGCAAGCCCCTCGATGTCCGCTTCGCGCGTCTCGACCCGCCGGCGGTGCTCCACCGGATCCGAGCAGCAGAGCTCCACACGCAGCACCCGGTGACCCACGCCCGCCTTTTCCCAGCCTGCGCGGGTCAGCGGCCAGGGGTTCACGCAGTCGGCAATCACGTCCAAGCCCTGCGCCAGCGCGCCCCGCGCCACCGCCCGCGCTGCGGCGTAACCGCCATCGGCGAGATCGGCGGCCACCATATGCGAGCCGCGCATCGCCTGCTCGATGGCATCGATACGCAGCCACAGCGCCCCGCTCCGCGCCGCCAGCGCCCGTGCCACGGCGCTCTTGCCGACCGCCGGCAAGCCCGAGAGGATCACCAGAACCGCCACTCAGCCCATCCGCATTTTTCGCGCCATGGCGGCCGCCTCGTCCAGCACCGCCCGATCGAGCCCGGTCTCGTAGCCGAGTGCCGCCAGCCGGTCCGCCACTGCCTCCGTCGCGACATTTCCCGCCGCGCCCGGCGCATAGGGGCAGCCACCAAGCCCGCCCACCGCCGCATCGAAGACGCGCAGCCCCATGGCCAGCGCCGCCTCGACGTTGTCGAGCGCGCGCCCGCCGGTGTCGTGGAAATGCCCGGCAAGCTGCCGCGCGGGCACGACCTCGGTCACCGCCCCGAGCATCGCGGTGATGGCCTCCGGCACCGCCCGGCCGATGGTATCGCCGAGCGAGATCTCGTAGCATCCCATGTGGTGCAGCGCCCGGACCACCCGCGCCACCTGCTCGGGAGCCACGGCCCCGTCATAGGGGCACTCGACAACGCAGGAGACATAGCCCCGCACCGGCACGCCCGCCGCATGGGCCGCCTCGGCCACCGGCCGGAACCGCTCGAGGCTCTCGGCGATGGAGGCGTTGATATTGGCGCGGCTGAACCCCTCCGAGGCCGACCCGAAGATCGCCACCTCGTCGACCCTGGCCGCCAGCGCCGCCTCGAACCCCTTCATGTTCGGCGTCAGCGCCGCGTAGGAGACGCCCGGCGCGCGGGTGATCCCGGCCATGACTTCGCCAGAGGTCGCCATCTGCGGCACCCATTTCGGACTGACGAAACTGGCGCATTCGATGCGCCGGAAGCCGGCCCGGCTGAGGCAGTCGACCAGCGCGATCTTCTCGGCCGCCGGAATCAGCCGCGCCTCGTTCTGCAGCCCGTCCCGCGGCCCGACCTCGAAAATCTCGACAAACTCGCCCATCGTTCCGCCTCTCTCTCGCCGCTTCTTCTCTTTCCAAATACGCACGGCCCGGCGCCTGCCGGAGACGCAACGCCGCTCAGGCCTCCGGCATCGGCCAGGCCGGGTAAAACTCCTGCGTGTAGAGCATCGCGTCCATGCCCGGCAATGACCGCAGGAAGGCTTCCCGCGCGGTGATCCGCCCGTACCACGCCTCGAGCCGCGCCAGCCCCTCGGTGGCGCGGAAGTGCCGCCCGATATAGACCGCCTGCCCGACCGCGATGTCCACCGCCGAGAACCCCTGCAGCAGGTGCTCGCCGCTCTGCGCCAGCCGCGCCTCGATCGCCTCGTAGCACTTGCCTAGCCGCGCCGCCTCCAGCTGCATGATGACCGGCGAGCGCATGCTGTCCTCGCGCAGCATCAGGTGCTGCTGTGTGAGCGCGGCGCAGTGGTGGCTCATGGTCTCGGCGAAATGCAGCCAGACGAGGTAATCGCGCCGCTCGGCATCCCCCCGCGCCCGACCAAATCCCTTCTCCGGGTAGAGCTCGCAGAGGTATTCCAGGATGGCGCCCGACTCGAACATGGTCTCGCCGCCGATCTCCAGCGCCGGCACCCGGCCCGCGGGTGAGCGCGCCAGATAGTCCTGGCGTCGCAGCGACCTGTCGAACGTCTCCGTGACCAGCTCGTAGGGCAGCCCCAGCTCCTCCAACAGCCACAGCACCCGCATCGAGCGCGACTGCGGCACGTGGTGGAGCCGGATCATGCCTCCTCCTCCTCCAGCCGGATCAGCGCCGCGCCGGCCTCGACCTGCGCACCCGCCTCGACCAGCACCTCGGCGACGATGCCGTCGCGCGCGGCCCGCAGCGTGTGCTCCATCTTCATCGCCTCGAGCAGCGCCAGCCGGTCGCCCGCGGCGACCTGCGCCCCCGGCTCGGCAAAGACCGCCACCACCTTGCCCGGCATCGGCGCCTCGACGAGATTGCCGCCCGCACCCGCCTCGGCGGCGCGGTCCAGCGGCTCGACGAGATCGAAGCGCAGCCCGTGGTGGGCAAAGACCGTGACATGGCCGTCCTCGCGGAAATGCCCGGCGGCGGGCCGCCCGTCGAAGCCCCAGCGCCCCTGCGCGCGCGCCGCCAGCACCGTCGCCCCCGGCACGTCGATCTCGACAAGGTCCGGCCCCTTCACCCGCAGCACGCAGGGCAGCTCCGCAGCACCCCGGCGCAGCAGCACCGAGCGCGCGAGCGGCGCCCAGAGGCTGAAGCCCACCTCCCAGCCCGCGGTGCCGTCGAGCCCCGCCAGCACCAGCGCCGCCTCGGCCACCACCTGCGGCGCCAGCTCCGGCACCGAGACCAGCGCACCCAGGTCGCGGCCGATCAGCCCGGTGTCGACCTCGCCCGCGGCAAAGCCCGCATGCTCCGCCAATGCGCCGAGGAAGCCGAGGTTGGTCACCGTGCCCGCCACCCGCGTATGCCGCAACCCCTGCGCCAGCCGGCGCAGCGCCACGGCGCGGGTCGGCCCGTGCACGATCAGCTTGGCAATCATCGGATCGTAGTGCGGCGAGATCACGTCGCCCGAGCGCACGCCGCTGTCGGCCCGCACATCCGCGGGAAACTCCAGATGCGCCAGCCGCCCGGTCGCGGGCAGGAAGCCCGCCGGCACATCCTCGGCATAGAGCCGCGCCTCGAAGGCATGGCCGGTGATCGTCAGCTCCTCCTGCGCCAGCGGCAGCGGCTCGCCGCCCGCCACGCGCAGCTGCCATTCGACGAGGTCGACACCGGTGATCATCTCGGTGACCGGGTGCTCGACCTGCAGGCGGGTGTTCATCTCCATGAACCAGAACCCGTCGGGCCGCAGCCCGTTCGAGCCGTCGACGATGAACTCCACCGTGCCCGCGCCCTTGTAGCCGATGGCCTCGGCGGCACGGACCGCCGCCGCGCCCATCGCGGCGCGCATCTCCTCGCCCATGCCCGGCGCGGGCGCCTCCTCGATCACCTTCTGGTGCCGCCGCTGCAACGAGCAGTCGCGTTCGAAAAGGTGCACGGCCCTCTCGCCATCGCCGAACACCTGCACCTCGATGTGCCTCGGCGCGGTGATGAACTTCTCGATCAGCACCGCCTCGTTGCCGAAGGCACCGCGCGCCTCGGCCTTGGCCCCCTCGAGCGCCGCCGGGAAGTCCGCCGCCGTCTCGACCAGCCGCATGCCCTTGCCGCCGCCGCCCGCGACGGCCTTGATCAGCACCGGGTAGCCGATCGCCTCGGCCTCGCGCGCCAGCCGCGCCGGATCCTGATCCTCGCCGAGATATCCCGGCACCACCGGCACACCCGCCGCGTCCATCAACCGCTTGGCCGCATCCTTGAGACCCATGGCGCGGATCGCCGAGGCCGAGGGCCCGACGAAGATCAGCCCAGCCGCCTCCACCGCCTCGACGAACTCCGGGTTCTCCGACAGGAAGCCGTAGCCCGGATGGATCGCCCCTGCGCCGGTCGCCAGCGCCGCCTCGATGATCCGCTCGCCCTTGAGGTAGCTCTCCGAAGGCGCCGCGCCGCCGATGCAGACGGCCAGATCGGCCTCCGCCACGTGCCGCGCGCCGGCGTCCGCTTCGGAATAGACTGCCACGGTCCGCAGCCCCAGCGCCCGCGCGCTGCGCATCACCCGGCAGGCGATCTCGCCCCGGTTGGCCACCAGCAGAGTGTCAAACATCGCGCCCTCCAAGCCCGTCCCGGCTTCCACATGGTAAAAATATCCCGGGGGTGTCGCCGCAGGCGACGGGGGCAGAGCCCCCTCCTTCCCGACGTGCGGACCCATGGTCCGCGGCGGCAGAGCCCCCTTCTTCCCAGCTTGCGGGCCCGTGCCCCATGGGGACAGCGCCGCAGGTCTCCAGCACGACGCCCATCACATGCGGAACACGCCGAAGCGTGTCTCCTCGACCGGGGCGTTCAGCGCCGCGCTCAGCGACAGCGCCAGCACGGCGCGCGACTTGCGCGGATCGACGCAGCCGTCGTCCCAGAGACGGGCCGAGGCATAGAGCGGATGCGACTGCTCCTCGAACATGTCGATGGTCGGCTGCTTGAAAGCGGTCTCTTCCGCCTCCGACCAGCTGCCGCCCGCGCGTTCGATGGCGTCGCGCTTGACCGTCGCCAGCACCCCCGCCGCCTGCGCGCCGCCCATCACCGAGATACGGCTGTTGGGCCAGCTCCAGAGGAAGCGCGGCTGGTAGGCCCGCCCCGCCATGCCGTAGTTGCCCGCCCCGAAGGATCCGCCGACGAGCATTGTGATCTTCGGCACGTTGGTGGTCGCCACGGCGGTGACCATCTTGGCGCCATGCCGGGCGATGCCCTCGTTCTCGTACTTCCGACCGACCATGAAGCCGGTGATGTTCTGCAGGAAGACCAGCGGGATGCCGCGCTGCGAGCAGAGCTCGACGAAATGCGCGCCCTTCTGCGCGGCCTCGGAGAAAAGCACGCCGTTGTTGGCGATGATTCCCACCGGGCAGCCCTCGACATGAGCAAAGCCGGTGACCAGCGTCTCGCCATAGCGCGGTTTGAATTCGTCGAAGCGCGAGCCGTCGACCAGCCGGGCGATGACCTCGCGGATGTCATAGGGGGTGCGCAGATCGGCCGGCACCACGCCGAGGATCTCCTCGGGATCATAGGCCGGGGCCTCGGGCGACTGCCATTCGACTCCCGCCGGTTTCACCCGGTTGAGCCCGCCCACCGCGCGCCGCGCCAGCGCCAGCGCGTGGGCGTCATCCTCGGCGAGGTAATCCGCCACACCCGAAAGCCGCGTATGCACGTCGCCGCCGCCGAGGTCTTCGGCCGTCACCACCTCGCCCGTCGCCGCCTTCACCAGCGGCGGGCCTGCAAGGAAGATCGTGCCCTGCTCCTTCACGATGATCGTCACGTCGGACATGGCGGGCACATAGGCGCCGCCCGCCGTGCAGGAGCCCATCACCACCGCGATCTGCGGAATGTTCTTGGCGCTCATCCGCGCCTGATTGTAGAAGATGCGCCCGAAGTGGTCGCGGTCGGGGAAGACCTCATCCTGGTTGGGCAGGTTCGCCCCGCCGCTGTCGACGAGGTAGACGCAGGGCAGATGGTTCTCTTCGGCGATCTCCTGAGCGCGCAGGTGCTTTTTCACGGTCAGAGGGTAGTAGGTGCCGCCCTTCACCGTGGCGTCGTTGCAGACCACCATGACCTCGCGGCCCATGACCCGGCCGATGCCGGCAATGACCCCGGCGCAGGGCGCCGCGCCGTCGTACATGCCGTGCGCCGCGGTGGCGCCGATCTCGAGGAAGGGCGTGCCCGGATCGAGCAGGTTGGCGACGCGCTCGCGGGGCAGCATCTTGCCGCGCGAGACATGGCGCTCGCGAGCTTGCTGCCCGCCGCCGGCGGCCGCCTGCGCGGCGGCCTCATCAATGACCCGCAGCGCCTCGAGATGGCCTGCTCGGTTGGCCTTGAACGTCTCAGAGGACGGTATGGCCTGTGACTGCAGTTTCATGTGTCCTCCTGAACCCTTGCGCGCTCTGCCTCATGTTCGGCCTCAGCCGTGGCACGGGCCTTCAGCTCCTTGCGGATCACCTTGCCGGTGACCGTCATAGGCAGCGCCTCAAGAAATGATATTTCCCTTGGACAGGAATAGGTTGCCAACCTTTCTTTCACCCAAGACTTCAACGTGTCCGCATCCGCCTCGACGCCATCCTTAAGGACCACGTAGGCCTTGACGATCTCGGTGCGGAGCGGATCGGGCTTGCCGACCACGCCGACGGTCAGCACCGCCGGATGGGTAATAAGGCAATCCTCGATCTCCGCCGGGCCGATGCGATATCCGGCCGAGGAGATCACATCATCCTCGCGTCCGAGGAAGCGCAGATAGTCGTCTTCCCAGATGCCGCGATCACCGGTGAGCAGCCACTCGCCGCGGAACTTCTCGGCCGTGGCCTGAGGGTTTCTCCAGTATTCCAAGAGCATAGATCCGGAGCCCCGACGGATCGCGACGTCGCCTTCGGCGTCCGTGGGTGCACCCGTATCGTCGATCACCGCGATCTCATGGCCGGGCACCGGCTTGCCGATGCAGCCCGGGCGCGGATCGAAGAGAGAGCCCGCGGAGCTCGCCACCATGTTGCATTCGGTCTGGCCGTAGAACTCGTTGATCGTGAGGCCGAACGCCGCGCGGCCCCAGGCCAGCATCTCCGCGCCGAGCGGCTCGCCACCGCTGGCCATCGAGCGCAGGTTCGGAATGCGCGTGTCTGCCGCCTTGAGCATCCGCAAGGCCGTAGGCGGAAAAAACACATTCCGCACAGAGTGTTCCGCGCATATATTCGCGCACTCCATAACATCGAATTTGGCCATGCGCGCGGCCACCACGGGGACACCGAGTGCCAGCGCAGGCATGGCCACGTCGAAGAGCCCGCCGATCCACGCCCAGTCCGCCGGGGTCCAGAGCACGTCGCCCGGCTGGCCAAGACGGTCGTGGCTCATCTCGACACCCGGCAGGTGGCCCATGAGCACCCGATGCCCGTGCAGCGCACCCTTGGGCTTGCCGGTGGTGCCACTGGTGTAGATGAGGATCGCCGGGTCCTCGGGGCCGGTGTCCGCGATCGGGCTGACCGAGGGCTCCGCTGACAGCTCGGAAATCACCTCCAGATGGAAAGGCGCCAGCATCCCGGCCCCCTCGCCGTCGGTGACCACCACCTTCGCCCCGCTGTCGCCGAGGCGCGAGCGCAGCGCGTCCTCGCGGAAGAGTTTGAACAGCGGTACGGAAATGGCCCCCATCCGCCAGGCGGCGATATGCGCCGCCGCGCAGAGCGGCGATTGCGAGAGCAGAACGCCCACCCGGTCACCGCGCGCCACGCCGCGCGCCTCCAGCGCCGCCTGCACCCGCCGCGACAGCAACGCCAGCGCGCCATAGGTCACGGGCCCGCGTCCATGATCGAGAATAGCGACCCGCTCGGGCTCCAGCCCTGCCCAGTCGTCGCAGACCTGCGCCGCCATGTTCAGCCGCTGCGGAAAACGCCAGTCAAAGCGCGCCCGCATGTCGTGGTAGGTGCCCTCGGGCAGCATAGGTCTCATGTCTGCGGCCCCCTCCTGACCCGCGCGTGAAGGATACGCCCCAGCCGGTCCATCTCGTAGACATGCGCCAGATCCTCCCGCGCGCAGGTCACCTCGATCCAGACCGGCGCCTCCGCGGGGCGCCCCGTGCAATCGCTTATCTCCGCCCCCTCCGGGCCGGTCTCGACATAGAGCGTGGCGGCGGCCTCGATGGCCTCGGTTTCCGTCAGCTCCGCCGCCTGCATCCCGGCCCGGTAGGCCGCCAGCGCCACCAGCGCGAGAAGCGCCAGCGCGGGGGCATACCAGAGCGACCGGGACAGCATCTTCAGCTCATCGCGTTCATCAACTCGCGGCCCACCAGCATGCGGCGGATCTCCGACGTTCCCGCGCCGATCTCCATCAGCTTGGCATCTCGGAACAGCCGCGCCACCGGCGCATCCGCGAGGAAGCCCGCCCCGCCCATCGCCTGCACCGCCTGATGCGCCTGCACCATCGCCTGTTCCGAGGCGTAGAGGCAGCAGGCCGCGGCGTCCTGACGCGTGACATCGCCGCGGTCGCAGGCCTTGGCGACCTCGTAGACATAGGCACGGGCCGAGTTCATCGCCGTGTACATGTCGGCGATCTTGCCCTGCATGAGCTGGAAGTTCCCGATCGGCTGGCCGAACTGCTTGCGCTCGGCCATGTAGGGCATGATCTCGTCAAGGCAGGCGGCCATGATGCCGGTGCCGATGCCCGCGAGCACCACGCGCTCGTAGTCGAGCCCCGACATCAGCACGCGCACGCCCTTGCCCTCTTCGCCGAGGATGTTCTCGAAGGGCACTTCCACGTCGTCGAAAATCAGTTCGGCGGTGTTCGAGCCGCGCATCCCGAGCTTGTCGAAATGCGGCGAGGTCGAGAAACCGGTCATGCTCTTCTCGATGAGGAAGGCGGTGATGCCCTTCGACCCGGCCTCGGGGTCGGTCTTGGCGTAAACCACCAGCGTATCAGCGTCCGGCCCGTTGGTGATCCAGTACTTGTTGCCGTTGAGGATGAAGCGGTCGTTCTTCTTCTCGGCGCGCAGCTTCATACTGACCACGTCGGAGCCCGCGTTCGGCTCTGACATCGCGAGCGCGCCGACATGCTCGCCGGAAATCAGCCCGGGCAGGTATTTCGCCTTTTGCTCAGGCGAGCCGTTCAGCTTGATCTGATTGACGCAGAGGTTGGAGTGCGCGCCGTAGGACAGCGAAACCGAAGCAGAGGCGCGGGCGATCTCCTCGACCGCCACCACATGCGCCAGATAGCCCATGCCCGCGCCGCCGAACTCCTCAGGCACGGTGATGCCCAAGAGACCGAGCTCACCCATCTCGCGCCACAGCTCGTTGGGGAACGCATTGTCCCGGTCGACCTGCGCCGCCATCGGCTTGACCCGTTCCTGCGCCCAGCGATGCACCATCTCGCGCAGCGCACCTACGTCTTCACCCAGATCAAAGGTCATGACCGCATTGAACATCCAAACCGCCCCTCCCCTGGCAGTTATTGAACAGTTGTTCATATCTAAGCGCGCAGCCCGCCGGACGTCAACAGCAAAGGCATGTCACCCTGCCGTGACCGCGAGGAACGGCCGGGCGGCGCGAGCGTTGAGCCGCTGACAGACAGAAAAGGAGAGACGACATGCCCAAGGATCACATGACCGACCTCAAGCACGATTTCTGGAAACAGCTGAAGGACGTGCGCGCCGGCCTGCTGGCGGCGGACGGCGAGCGCCCGGTGCCGATGGCGCCCCACGCCGACAAGGAGGAAAACGCGATCTGGTTCATCACCGCCAAGGGCTCGGCGGCTGCCCGCGCCGCCAAGAGCGGCGGCGAGGTGAGCTTCCACATCGCCGACCCCAAGGCGCATCTATATGCCAACGTCTTCGGTACCGCCGAGCTGACGAACGACGACAAGAAGCTCGACGAGATCTGGAGCGTCGTGGCCGGTGCCTGGTTCAAGGACGGGCGCGACGACGACTCGGTCCAGCTGGTCAAGATGACCCCCAAGGAGGGCGAGGTCTGGGTCAGCAACGGCGGCGCCAGCTTCCTCTACGAGATCGCCAAGGCGCAAATGACGGATGACACGCCCGACGTGGGCGAGCATGGTCGGGTGGTATTCTGATCGCCATCCGGAGACTCGCCATGAAACCCGCCCTCCTCGCCCTGCTGTGCCTGCTGCCCTCGGTGACGCTCGCGGAGCAGGTCGGCGAGGTGGGCGTGGACTGGGTCGGCAATGACATCGAGATCGACGCCATTGCCGACCCCAAGGTGCAGGGAGTGACCTGCCACATCGCTTATTTCGACCGCGGCATTCTCGACCGGCTGTCCAAGGGCAACTGGTTCGAGGATCCGTCGAACGCCTCGATCTCCTGCCGCCAGACCGGACCGATCGTGATCGGCGACATCGACCGGGACAAGGACGGCGAAGATGTGTTCCGCACCTCGCGCTCGATCATCCTCAAGTCCCTGCGCGTGAAACGCATCTACGACGAGAGCAACCAGACCTTGATCTACCTCGCGCATGCCGCCGAACTGACCGAAGGCTCTGCCAAAGTGTCGATGTCGACCGTGCCGCTCTACGGCACAGAGGTTACCTGGTCCGAGAACTGAGCGCTCAGGCAACCTGCGTGGCGTCGTAGCCGTAAATCCAGTCGAACTGCCCCAGCATGCGATCCGGTGCCATGCGCCCGAGCATGCCCATGCCGAAATGCGCGACGCCGCGCACCAGCGGGTTCTTCAGATGGTATTTCCAGGCGTTGCCGTTGGCCGCCTCTACCACCTTCACACAGCGCGCGCGGCGCAGCTCCTGGTAGCGCGCCAGTGCGGCATCTCGGTCATCGATGGAGGACAGGCAGGCGGCCAGCACCCAGGCATCCTCCAGCGCCATGTTTGCACCCTGCGCCATGAAGGGCAGCGTGGGATGCGCCGCGTCGCCGAGGATCGCGACGCCCTCGCCATGCCAGCGCCGCGCCACCGGGTGGCGGAACAGACCCCAGAGACCCGGACGGTCCACCGCCGCCAGAAGCTGCGGCACATCGCCTCCGAAACCTGCGAAAGCCGCGCGCAGGTTGGCCGGATCATCGAAATGCGACCAGCCCTCCTCGGTCCAGTTGCGGCGCTCCTCGACCGCAACGAGGTTGACCATCTGACCGCCGCGCAGCGGGTAGCTCACCACATGCCGCCCCGGCCCCATGTGAACCCGCGCTTCCGGCGGCTGGCCGACGAGATTGGGCACCACGGCCCGCCATGCGACCTGCCCGGTGAAGAAAGGCGCGATCACGCCGTTGAGCGCGCCGCGCAGCACCGAGTGCAGCCCGTCGGCGCCGATCACCAGCTCGGCCGAACAGGAGTCGCCGTTGGCCATCTCCAGCCGCACCGGTGCGCCCGGGTGCACGGCAGCCACCTTCTGCAACAGCCGCACCTGCACCCCCGCATCTCGCGCCGCCTGCGACAGCAGCCCGATCAGGTCGGCACGATGCACGAAATGATATTCGTCGCCCTCGGGCAGACGACCCAGATCGAGCCGCAGCACCTCGGTCCCCCGGCGGTGGTCGCGCAGCGAGACCGCTTGCGCCCGGCAGGCCCCGGCGCGCAGACCGTCCGCCAGCCCGAGCGCTGCGAGCACCCTCAGGCCATTGGGGCTGATCTGCAGCCCTGCGCCGACCTCCGAGATCGCCTCGGCCTGCTCCAGCACGCGCACCTCGAAGCCACGCGCACGCAGCGCGAGCGCCGCGGCAAAGCCGCCGATGCCGCCTCCGATGATCGTGACTGACTTGCCCGGCACCCCGCCGCTCCCGCTAAAGGCGAAAAATGAAAACGCCGGAGCCAATGGCCCCGGCGTCCTGTCTTGTCAAGCCTTTGCGGCCCGGCCTTGGCCGGATCGCCCCGGGCTCAGTCGTCGCGATGCACCTTCTCGCGGCGCTCGTGACGCTCCTGCGCCTCGAGGCTCATGGTGGCGATCGGACGCGCGTCCAGCCGCTTGAGGCTGATCGGCTCCCCGGTCACTTCGCAATAGCCGTACTCGCCCTGCTCGATCCGGCGCAGCGCCGAGTCGATCTTGGCCACCAGCTTTCGCTGACGGTCGCGGGTACGCAATTCGAGTGCGCGGTCGGTCTCTTCGCTGGCACGGTCTGTCACGTCGGGAATGTTCCGGGTGGCTTCCTGCAGCGCCTCGATCGTATCGCGGCTCTCGGCGAGAATGTCGTTTTTCCATGCGAGCAGCTTGCGGCGGAAGTACTCCGTCTGACGCTCGTTCATGAAAGGTTCGTCTTCGGCCGGACGGTAATCGTCGGGCAGAAAAGTCTCGGGCTTCATTTCTGCTCCCTCTTCAAAACCGGTGTCCGGCGAGGAAATCCTGACCGGAACCGGCACCCCTTGCGAGGCTGCTGTTATCCCACCCACCCCCCGATGTCACTACACAATGGGATAGGCTGCGAACGAATCTTCGGCAGGTGCCTCTTTTGTAACCACCGCATGACAGAGCCCTGCGCGAGTGCCCTGAAAGCCCGCTTGAAGCGGGCTTTGCGGCCCTCTATCCCTTCAGGGAGCGCAGCGAGGAGGACCCGATGACCAAGCCCGAGATCCTGAACTTCCAAGGGACCGAGGCCTATGTGGCCACCGAGGATCTGACCATGGCGGTCAACGCCGCGATCACCCTCGAGCGCCCGCTTCTGGTCAAGGGCGAGCCCGGCACCGGCAAGACCGAACTGGCGCGGCAGGTGTCGCAGGCGCTCGGCCTGCCGATGATCGAATGGTCGATCAAGTCGACCACCCGCGCCCAGCAGGGGCTCTACGAGTACGACGCCGTCAGCCGGCTGCGCGACAGCCAGCTCGGCGAGGAGCGCGTGCACGACGTCGGCAACTACATCCGCCGCGGCAAGCTCTGGCAGGCCTTCGATGCCCCGGGCAAGGTGGTGCTGCTGATCGACGAGATCGACAAGGCCGACATCGAGTTTCCCAACGACCTGCTGCAGGAACTCGACCGCATGGAGTTCCACGTCTACGAGACCGGCGAGACCGTCCGCGCCCGCCAGCGCCCGATCGTCATCATCACCTCGAACAACGAGAAGGAACTGCCCGACGCCTTCCTGCGCCGCTGCTTCTTCCACTACATCCGCTTCCCCGACGAAGAGACCCTGCGCCGCATCGTCGAGGTGCACCACCCGGGCATCAAGCCCGCCCTGCTCACCGAGGCGCTGACCCAGTTCTACGAGCTGCGCGAGCAGCCTGGGCTGAAGAAGAAGCCCTCGACCTCCGAAGTGCTGGACTGGCTGAAGCTGTTGCTGGCGGAGGACCTCGACGCCGCCGACCTGCGGCGCGATGGTGCCGACGCGCTGCCGAAACTGCACGGCGCGCTGCTGAAGAACGAGCAGGACGTGCATCTCTTCGAACGTCTGGCCTTCATGGCCCGGCGGCAGCGCTGAGTCCCTGCCGCTGCCGAAGACTCTGCGGAAGATTCATGCAGTTCCGCCCCTTCAAACGTCACGATTCCGTGTCCCCGGAGCCTCAGAACCGGCCGAAACTGCCGTTTTTACGGCCAAAACTCCCTATAGATTGACCTTTCCCGCCTGATTCCGGTACAAGCCCGCATCATGGCTGCCCTCGGGCGGCTTTTTCGGGCCATCCGGGCCCTTCCTCAGACGCGCGGGCCACGTTTCAGAGTCCGCATTGCATCGGACCTACATGACCAAGTTTACCGACCTGAACCTGAACCCCAAGGTGCTGAAAGCCATCGAAGAGGCGGGCTACGAGACGCCCACCCCGATCCAGGCCGGCGCCATCCCCCCCGCGCTCGAGGGCCGCGACGTGCTGGGCATCGCCCAGACCGGCACCGGCAAGACCGCGTCCTTCACGCTGCCGATGATCACCCTGCTGGCGCGTGGCCGCGCCCGGGCACGGATGCCGCGCAGCCTGGTGCTCTGCCCGACGCGCGAGCTCGCAGCGCAGGTCGCCGAGAATTTCGACGTCTACACCAAGCACCTGAAGCTGACCAAGGCGCTGCTGATCGGCGGCGTCTCGTTCAAGGAGCAGGAGCAGCTGATCGACAAGGGCGTGGACGTGCTGATCGCCACCCCGGGCCGCCTGCTGGACCATTTCGAGCGCGGCAAGCTGCTGCTCACCGGCGTGCAGATCATGGTGGTCGACGAGGCCGACCGCATGCTCGACATGGGCTTCATCCCTGACATCGAGCGGATCTTCTCGCTGACCCCCTTCACCCGTCAGACACTGTTCTTCTCGGCCACCATGGCCCCGGAGATCGAGCGCATCACCAACACCTTCCTCTCGGCCCCCGAGCGGATCGAGGTCGCGCGCCAGGCCACCGCCTCCGAGACCATCGAGCAGGGCGCGGTCTTCTACAAGGCGTCGCGCAAGGACCGCGAAGGCTCCGAGAAGCGCAACGTGCTGCGTGCGCTGATCGACAAGGAAGGCGATGCCTGCACCAACGCGATCATCTTCTGCAACCGCAAGGTCGACGTGGACATCGTCGCCAAGTCGCTGAAGAAATACGGCTACAACGCCGCGCCGATCCACGGCGACCTCGACCAGTCGCAGCGCATGAAGACGCTCGACGGCTTCCGCGACGGCTCGCTCCGCCTGCTGATCGCCTCGGATGTGGCCGCGCGCGGCCTCGACGTGCCCTCGGTCAGCCACGTGTTCAACTTCGATGTGCCCAGCCACGCCGAAGACTATGTGCACCGCATCGGCCGCACCGGCCGCGCCGGGCGCCAGGGCAAGGCCTTCACCATCGTCGTGCCGAAGGATGAAAAGAACTTCGATGCCATCGAGGCGCTGATCCAGAAGGAAATCCCGCGCATCGACCCGCCGCTCCGCGGCACCCCGGTCTCGGACTCGCCGATCGAACAGGACGAGGAAAAGCCCGTCAAGCGCAGCCGCTCGCGCTCGCGCCGCTCCGAGCGCAGCGATGCCACCCCCAAGGCCGACGCCGCACCCAAGGCAGAGGTCGTCACCGAAACGCCCGTCGCCGCGCCCGCGCCCGAGGTTGCCGAAAAGCCCGAGCGCGCGCCGCGCCACTCCGACAAGCCGCGCGGCCGCGGCCGCAAGGGCGAGCGCGAGAACACCGTGGTGGGCATGGGCGATCACATGCCCGAGTTCATTGCCCTCAGCTTCGAGCAGCGCCGCGCCAGCTGAGGCCGGTACAGCCCGACACGACAATCGGACACGAAAGAGCCGCCCCTCGGGGCGGCTTTTTTCATGCGCAGTTCGCTTATCCCGCGCCGCCGCTGCCCGCGCGCAACGGCCTGCCTCCGGCGGGGATATTTGGCCCATGTGGAAGATCAGACGCCGCCCTCCTTCCATATGTCGCAAATATCCCGGGGAGCGCGAGGGGCTGGCCCCTCGCCTTGCAGCGCTGCCACCGCGCGCCGCCCCATGTGCGAGGGCCCCTGTGCGCGGACCATGTGCAAAGGGCGCTCCCCTTTTCCGGAAGCGCCCTTCGACATGCTGACAGTCCTGCGCCGGTTCAGGCCAGGGTCGCGTCCATGGTGATCTCGGCATTGAGCAGCTTGGAGATCGGGCAACCGGCCTTGGCCTTGTTCGCCGCCTCGAGGAAGGTCTCCTCGCTGGCGCCGGGGATCACGGCGGTCATCTTGAGGTGGCTCTTGGTCACCGCGAAGCCGCCATCGACCTGCTCCAGCGTCACCGTGGCGACCGTGGAGATGTCCTCGGCCTTGAGGTCATAGTCGCCGAGGATATTGCTCAGCGCCATCGAGAAGCAGCTGGCATGGGCCGCGGCGATCAGCTCCTCGGGGTTGGTGCCCGCCTCGTCGCCGAAGCGCTTGTTGAAGCCGTAGTTCTGCTTGTCCAGCACGCCGGACTCGGTCGAGACGGTGCCCGTCCCATCCTTCAGCCCGCCCTGCCAGTTCGCCGATCCGCTCTTGTTGATCATCTCTTGGGTCTCCTCTTTCTGCCCGCGCGGGGCTCTGATCGCGAACCTAGCACAGCACGGCGCAAGGTCACGCCTGTCGGAAAAACTTCATGGGGCGGCGCCGGTCGGACGGTCGCTATGACCAAGGTCGCGCTCCGGGGCGATGACGTCGCGCAGGCGCTGCTTGATCACCTTGGGCTCGGGAAAACCGCCGTCGCGCTTGCGCTCCCATAGCAGAACACCGTCCACCGAGATCTCGTAGACCCCGCCGTAGCCGGGCACCAAGGTCACCCCGCCAAGGTCCTGCCCGAAGGTCTGCAGCAGCTCCTGCGCCATCCATCCGGCACGCAGGAGCCAGTTGCAGCCGGTGCAATAGGTGATCGAGACCTGCGGCTTCGGCGGTTCGGGCGTGTCGGTCATCGGTCCCTCCTCAGAGCGGCAGCGCGTTGGTGTTCTTGATCTCTTCCATCGAGAGCAGCGCCGTCACGTTGTAGACCTTCACCTCGGAGATGAGCGCCTGGTAGAAGACGTCATAGGCGCGGGCATTCTTCACCCGCACCTTGAGGATGTAGTCGATCTCGCCCGCGAGGCGATGCGCCTCCATCACCTCGGGCCGCTCGCGCAGGGCTTTGAGGAATTTCGCCTGCCAGCCGGCCTCGTGCTCAGACGTGCGGATCAGCACGAAGAAACAGGCCTCGAAGCCCAGCTTCTCGGGATCGGGGATCACCACCTGCGGACCGATGATCCCGGCCTCGCGCATCTTGCGGATGCGATTCCACACCGGGGTCTTGGACGACCCGACGGCACGAGCGATCTCGTCCAGCGAACGACCCGCGTCCTCCTGCAGTTCCAGAAGGATTTTCCGGTCGGTCTCGTCGATAGACATGGCTGTTCCGCCCTTTCGCCTGCATTGGAACGTCTGCACCATCCTTAACCACAGGACGGAACGCATGTCCTTATATTTCGGCTCCCCTAGCCGCAAGGGGGGACAAAATTCTATATTGAGCGGCAACGAACCCCCTCCCGGAGTGTATCCCGATGCCGAAGCCCTTCACGCCCAAGGTCGTCACCGCCAACGCGCTGATCGAAGGCGACGTGATCTATCTCGCAGCCGATGACAGCTGGGTGCGCGATCTCTCCAAGGCCGAGGTGATCACCGACGAGGCCATCGCGCAGATCCGCCTTCTGGACGCGCAGGCGCGCCCCGCCGAGACGGTCGGTGTCTACCTCGCGGACGTCAAGCTGGGTGCCAAGGGCGCCGAGCCGACCCACTTCCGCGAGGATTTCCGCCGCACCGGCCCCTCGAACTATTTCCACGGCAAGCAGGCCGAAGCCGACGCCTGATCCGGCGCCCTTCCCCACGCAGCGACCAGGCCAGACGCAGGAGACCCAGATGTACCGCTATACCGAGTTCGACACCGCCTTCATCCAGGAACGCAACCGCCAGTTCCGGGCCCAGGTCGAGCGCCGCATCGCCGGCAACCTCACCGAAGACGAGTTCAAGCCGCTGCGCCTGATGAACGGGCTCTACCTGCAGCTGCACGCCTACATGCTGCGCGTGGCGATCCCCTATGGCACCCTGTCGAGCGCGCAGATGCGCCAGCTCGCGCTGCTGGCCGAGAAGTGGGACAAGGGCTACGGCCATTTCACCACCCGCCAGAACATCCAGTACAACTGGCCGAAGCTTTCGGATGTGCCGGACATGCTCGACGCGCTGGCCGAGGTGAACCTGCACGCCATCCAGACCTCGGGCAACACCATCCGCAACGTGACCGCGGACCATTTCGCCGGTGCCGCAGCCGACGAGATCGCCGACCCGCGTCCGGTGGCCGAGCTGCTGCGCCAGTGGTCGACCGACCACCCCGAGTTCCAGTTCCTGCCGCGCAAGTTCAAGATCGCCGTCACCGGCGCGCCGAACGACCGTGCGGTGATCAAGGCGCATGACATCGGCATCGAGATCGTCGAGCAAGGCGGCAAGCAGGGCTACCGCGTGCTCGTCGGTGGCGGCCTCGGCCGCACCCCGATGATCGGCAAGGTTCTGTCGGACTTCGTGGCGCAGGAAGACCTGCTGCCCTTCGTCGAGGCCACCGTCTCGGTCTGGAACCTGCTCGGCCGCCGCGACAACAAGTACAAGGCGCGTATCAAGATCACCGTGCATGAGCATGGCATCGAGGAAATCCAGCGCCTCGTCACCGAGCGCTTCGCCGAGACCAAGGCGGCCTTCAACGGCGCCGACCTCGATCTCTTCGCCGAGATCAAGGAGAGCTTCGGCGCGCCCGCCTTCCGCAATGCGCCCGAGGATGACTTTGCCGCGAGCTACGAGGCCGATCCGGTGTTCCGCTCCTGGGCCGACACCAACCTCGCCGAGCACAAGGCGCCGGGCTATGCCATCGTGCAGGTCTCGCTGAAGGCACATGGCCAGACCCCGGGCGACGCCTCTGCCGACCAGATGCGCGTGCTGGCCGATCTCGCCGAGCGTTTCGGCCATGACGAGCTGCGCATCTCGCACGAGCAGAACGTGATCCTGCCGCACGTCCACAAGTCGGACCTGCCGCAACTGCACCAGATCCTGAAGGCGCACGGGCTTGCCACCGCCAACATCGGCAAGATCTCCGACATTATCGCCTGCCCCGGCATGGACTACTGCGCGCTGGCCACGGCCCGCTCGATCCCGATCGCCACGCAGATCGCGACGCGCTTCGACGAGCTCAAAACCGAGCATGAGATCGGCGATCTGAAGATCAAGATCTCGGGCTGCATCAACGCCTGCGGCCACCACCACGTGGGCCATATCGGCATCCTCGGGCTGGATCGCGGCGGCGTCGAGACCTACCAGATCACCCTCGGCGGCGATGCCACCGAGACCGCCGCGCTCGGCGAGCGCACCGGTCCGGGCTTCTCCTACGAGGAGATCGTGCCCGCCATCGAGCGGCTGGTCGATGCCTACGTCGCGAACCGCGAGAGCGCCGACGAGACCTTCCTGCAGGCCTATCGTCGGCTCGGCATGGCGCCCTTCAAGGAAGCGCTCTACGAGACCGAGAAGAAGAACGCCGAGGCAGCCTGAGGCGATGACCCTCCAACTCCCTCCCAACACGCCCGAGACAGGCGCGAAGGCTCTGCTGCCCGACGAGCTGGCAGAGCTGCGCGCCCGGGTCGACGCGCTCAATGCGCGCTACCGGCACCACGGCGCGACCGCGGTGCTGGAGGGGGCCCTGCGGGATCCCGAGGCGGGGCGCATCGCCATGGTCTCGTCCTTCGGGGCGGAATCGGTGGCGCTGCTGCACCTCGTGGCGGTGGTGGACCGGACGACTCCGGTGCTCTTCATCGACACGCGGCTGCTGTTCGCCGAGACGCTCGAGTACCAGCTCGAGGTCTCCGAGCGGCTGCGCCTGTCGGACGTGCGGATCATCCGCACCGACGAGGCGCTGCTGCAGTCCCGCGACCCCTACGGCGCACTGCGTTTTTCCGATCAGGACGCTTGCTGCGCGCTGCGCAAGACCTTCCCGCTGGAGCAGGCCCTTGGGGGCTTCGACGGCTGGATCACTGGACGCAAGCGTTACCAGTCGAAGACCCGGGCAAGCCTCGAGTTTTTCGAGCTCGAAGAGGAAACCGGGCGCATCAAGGTGAACCCGATGGCGCATTGGGCGCCCGAGGACATCGGCGCCTACATGGACGAGAACCGCCTGCCCCGGCACCCGCTGGTGGCGCAGGGCTACCCGTCGATCGGCTGCGCGCCCTGCACCAGCAAGGTCGCGCCCGGAGAGGACCCCCGCGCCGGACGCTGGCGCGGCGAAGACAAGGTTGAATGCGGCATCCATTTCGTGAATGGCCAGGCCGTGAGAGAAGGACAGAGCCAATGACCGTCATCGTGACCGACGAGGGCTTCGGCCCCGACACCTGGGAAGCTCAGGACGCCCCCGTGCTGGACCTGCCCTCCGACACCGACCCGGCCTCGCTGGAAGTGCCGCACAATGCCGTGCACGTACGCATCGCCTTCCCCAGCTTCGCCGACGGGCGCGGTTTCACCCTCGCACGCCTGTTGCGCCTTCGCGGCTACACCGGCACGCTGCGCGCCGCAGGCCACGTGATCTCGGACCAATACGCCATGGCCCGCCGCTCGGGCTTTGACGAGATCGAGATCTCCGACGAACTGGCCGCCCGCCAGCCCGAGGACGAGTGGAAATTCCGCGCCAACTGGCAGAAGCACGACTACCAGTCGCGGGTGCGCGGCTAAGACGCCTTTCCCCTGACCTGCATCGAAGATATAGCCAAGGGACCGGCCCCGCGCCGGCGAGAGACATCATGACAGAGATGAAACCCGTGAACGAAGCCACCGCAGCGAAAGCCGATGCGCCGAAGAAGATGGTGCTTCCCGACGCCCAGACGATCACCTACGTGAAGCACTGGACCGACCGGCTGTTCTCCTTCCGCGTCACCCGCCCCGCCAGCCTGCGCTTCCGTTCGGGCGAGTTCGTGATGATCGGCCTGATGGGCGATCCGGACCCCAAGACCGGCAAGCAGAAGCCGCTGCTGCGCGCCTATTCCATCGCCTCGCCCTCCTGGGACGAGGAGCTGGAGTTCTACTCGATCAAGGTGCAGGACGGCCCGCTCACCTCGAAGCTGCAGCACATCCAGCCCGGCGACGAGCTGATCCTGCGGCCCAAGCCAGTCGGCACGCTGGTGCATGACGCGCTGCTGCCCGGCAAGCGCCTGTGGTTCTTCGCCACCGGCACCGGCTTCGCGCCCTTCGCCTCGCTGCTGCGCGAGCCGCAGACCTACGAGGATTACGACGAGGTGATCATCACCCATACCTGCCGCGAGGCAGGCGAGCTGGAGTATGGCGCCGCGCTGATCGAGAGCCTGAAGACCGACGAGCTGCTGAACGAGCTGATCGGCGAGGGGTTCTGGAAAAAGATCAAGTACTACCCGACGACCACCCGCGAAGAGAGCCCGAAGATGGGCCGCATCACCGACCTGATGCGCTCGGGCGAGGCCTTTGCCGATCTCGGCGTGGCGCCGCTGAACCCCGAGACCGACCGCGCGATGATCTGCGGCAACCTTGCCTTCAACCTCGAGCTCAAGCAGATGTTCGAGGACTACGGGCTCGAAGAGGGCGCCAACTCGGATCCCAAGCACTACGTGGTGGAGAAGGCCTTCCTCGACTGAGGAGCGCCCTGCCCCAGGCAGCGATGCGACAACGAAAAAGCCCCGGCACCGCCGGGGCTTTTGGCTTTGTTGTGGCGGCAATCCTCAGCCCCGGGTCGATCCCCGGCTCAATCCCCGAGGCTCAGCATGGAGGCGCGCGGCGCATGCGACGGAGCCAGCGCGATCAGCAGCAGCACCACGTAGAAGGTCAGCAGGCTCAGCGCCGTGTAGATCGACATGGCCTCGACGAACGGAAGGGCCAGCGGTGCGCCGAGATGGAAATCATGCACCACGATGACCGACAGAATTCCGGTCAGCCCCGTCACGGCCGTCAGCATCGGCGCCTCGAAACCACGCAGGCGGGCGCTGCAGAGGCTCGCCAGACCGAAGGCCGCGATCAGCAGCCCGGTGATGGTGCCCGGCGACATGCGGTCCGTCGGGGCACGGGTCTCGACAAAGACGTCCAGCCCCGTGCCGTGCAGCGGGATGACGATGGAGTTGGTGAGCGCGACGGCGGCAGCAAGCCCCGCGCAGGTGATCACAGCCCCGCGCATCCGATCCGGCCGCAGATAGAACGCGGCCCCCGAGAACAGCAGCGCGACGCTGATCGCCGTGCTCGGGACCATGGCAGCGCGATCGGCGCTGCCCCGGACCAGAAGCTCCAGCCCGAAAAACCACCCGGACAGAACGCAGCCGACAAAGCACAGCGCGCCCAACGTCAGAATGATCGGCACCCGGCGATGCAGCAGTTCCGCCCTAAAATTTCCCATGGCCCGGCTCTCCCTAAATGGCTCCCTCGATACGCGTAGGGGACATTAGCGCGAACGGATCGAGACCGCGCCGAAAAATCTCGGCGCGGGCACGAATTTTCGTTTCAGCGCGCGCGATGCTCAGAGGCCGAGCCGTTCGCGCGCCTCTTCGAGCACCGGGGCCAGTTGTTCGGGCGCGTCGCGCACCGAAGCCAGTGCCGATTTCGTCGCCTCCTTGGCCGCAAAGCCAAGGTCGGACTGTTCGATATAGGTCACTGCCTTGTCGTAGTCGAAGCCGTCCACGGTAAAGAGCTCGCGCAGCTGCGCCTCGGACATCTCCGCCACGTCGGCGGCCGTATCGCCGGCGTTCTCCAGCGCCGCCCCGGTCGAACTCTGGGCGCTGTCCATCGCGCTGTCTGCCGACGCCATGGCGCTATCCGCGGCATCGCGAAGTTCATCCCCCGCGTCGGAGGCTGCCTCGCTGCCCGCGTCCATCACCTCCTTTGCGGCGTCCGACACGGTGTCCGCCGCGCCCTGCACGGTCTCCGCGGCCTTGTCGGCTGCCTCGGAAATCGCATCCATGGCATTCCCTGCTGCCTCGCCGGCACTGTCCATGGCCTCTCGGCCCGCCGCGGCGGCCTCGTCCGCCGCCTGCTCGAGCGCGTCCCCGGCGCTCTCGGCGGCGTCCTCGGCCCCTGCGCCGGCGGCGTCCATGCTCTCTTCCACGGTGCCGGTCTCCGGCTCGCCGACGGGAATGCCGCCATCCTCGCCCCCGCGCATGCCAAGCAGCAAGAAGCCCAACAGCACGATGGCCACGACGATCAGAATCGGTTTTCTCATCTCGGATCCCTCCAGTCTCGCGTGAGTGTCGCGTCGGTGTGAGATAGGCACCCAGAGTGCCACGATCATCCGGCCCTGGGGTCATCGGCGGGCAAACGCGCGCGGGATGAGCGGGTTGAGGCCCGCCGGGCCATGGTTTCGGCCAATTGTCGCTTGAAACACCTCGCCCGCAGCACTACTTTGCGCGCCTACGAGACACGGCAACAAAGGACGAAAACCATAGCTCGCAGACCTCACAACGCGCCCCCGACGCGCGACACCGGCCCCCGCGTCAACGATCGCATCCGGGCTCCTGAAATCCGCCTGATCGGCGCCGAAGGTGAAAACCTCGGTGTTCAGACGCCTGCGCGCGCGCTGGAGATGGCAGAGGAAGCGGGGCTCGATCTGGTCGAGATCTCGCCCAACGCCAAGCCGCCCGTCTGCAAGATCATGGACTTCGGCAAGTTCAAGTACGAACAGCAGAAGCGTGAGAGCGAAGCGCGGAAGAAGCAGAAGACCATCGAGGTCAAGGAAGTCAAGTTCCGCCCCGGCACCGACACGCACGACTACGACGTCAAGATGCGCAACGTGCTGAAGTTCCTCGAAGGCGGCGACAAGGTGAAGATCACCCTGCGCTTCCGGGGCCGCGAGATGGCACACCAGAACCTCGGCCGCGAGCTGCTCGAGCGCGTCTCCGAGGACGTCAAGGAAGTGGGCAAGGTCGAGAACATGCCCAAGATGGAAGGCCGCCAGATGGTCATGATGATCGGTCCGATCACCAAGTAAGCGCCATCCGAGGATCCCCTCCGGGGATCCGCCGAGGGAAAACCCGCCGCGCTGCCGCCGGCGGGTTTTGCTTTTGGTGGCACCTCCATTGTCAGCAGCGCCTCTCGTCGGCGTTGGAGGGGGCGCTGCCCCCGTCCGCCTGCGGCGGCCTCCCCCGGGATACTTTGACCATGTGGAAGCTGCCGGGTGGAAACTGCCAGCGCGTCCTACGCCTCGCGCGGGCGCGGACGCGAGGGCGGCTCCTTGAGCAGGCCGCCAACGCCCATCGCCGCGATTTCGGCCGGGGCGACCTCGAGGCCGCAGATCAGCCGCTCGAGCACCCAGTCGGCCCCATTGATCGCCGGAGACCGGGCGCAGCCCGGCAGGCCGATCACCGGGCGGGCACCGAGGTATCCGTAGAACAGCAGGTTGCCGGGATCGACCGGCATGCCGAAATGGCTGACCTCACCGCCCGCCGCGCGCAGCGCCTCGGGAGCGACGTCGTGCAGGTCCGAGGTGGCCGAGCCGGTGAGGATGAGGAGGATGTCACCCGGTGCCGCGCGGATCGCTTCGGCCAGCGCCTCGGTTCGGTGCGGGACCAGCACGCGCGGCCCGAGCGCGGTGCCGAAGCGGTCGAGGCGCGCCCGGGTGGCGCGCCGGCCCTTGTCTCCGGGATCGGAGCCCACATCGGTCTCGATCAGCGTGGCGGTCTTCGCCACCGGCACGTGCAGACGCAGCGCACCGCCGCGCGCAGCGGCGCAGGCGGCCTCCAGCGCCGCCTCGGGCACCGCGTAGGAGATGATCTTGACCGTCGCAACCATGGCGCGCGGCGCGCAGCGCTGCCAGGGGCGCAGCGTCGCCACGGTGATCATCGGGTGCACCGCGTTGACGGCATTGATACGTGCCGCGTCCACCTCCAGCACGCCGGGTCCGAGTGCGTGCAGGTTGACCCGGCCCGTGGTCGCCGGGCCGATGCGCAGCTGCGCGCCGGCGGGATCGGGCAGCAGCGCCTCGGCCAGCCGCTGCGCCGCCCGGTCCTCCGGCACGTCGCCGGCCCCGAGCCGCGCAACGACGACCTCGACGAGGCCTGCCTCGCGCAGCTTCGCGAGATCCGCGCCGGTCAGCACGTGGCCCTTCTTCAGCTTCGCGTCGGCCAGCGCCACGGAATGCGCCAGCACCGCGCCCTCGGCCTCGGCCAGCGCCACGGAGCCGAATTTCATGCGCCCTTCCTCAGCACCCGGGTCATCTCGGCGAGGATCGACACGGCGATCTCTGCTGGGCCCGAGGCGCCGATGTCGAGCCCGATGGGACCGTGGATCAGCGCGATCTCGGCCTCGGTGAAGCCCGCCTCCGAAAGCCGCGCCACGCGCTTTGCATGGGTACGCGTGGAGCCGAGCGCGCCGATGTAGAACACCTTCGAGCGCAGCGCGGCCTCGATGGCCGGGTCGTCGAGCTTGGGATCATGGGTCAGCAGCACAAGCGCGGTGCGGGTGTCGAGGCCCAGTTTCGTCACCGCCTCGTCGGGCCAGTCGTCGAGGATGGTCTCACCGGGAAAGCGCGCCTCGGAGCCGAAGGCCCCGCGCGGGTCGATCAGCACCGGATCGTAGCCGGCGATGCGCGCCATGGGCAGCAGCGCCTGGGCGATATGCACGGCGCCGACCACCAGCAGCCGCAACGGCGGATTGTGGATCGCGACGAAGGTCCGGCTCTCCGGGGCGAAGCCCGAACGGTCCATGCGGAAGGCCGTCTCGTGCCCGTCGTAGGCAAGCGCGCGCGCCTGGCTGTCGAGGTCGACAAGGTAAGCCACCGGGGTGCGGGCGGCGCGGGCCTCGCAGAGCTCGGCGAGCAGCGCTTCGGGCAACGCCGAGCCCACCGGTTCGACCAGCACGCGGATGGTGCCGCCGCAGGCCAGGCCGACGGCGAAGGCATCATCGTCCGAGACGCCGAATTCCAGCTCGCGGGACTTGCCCTCGTCCAGCGCCTCAAGCGCCTCGGTGATCACCGCCCCCTCGACGCAGCCACCGGAGACCGAGCCTTCGATCTCGCCGTCGCCGGAGATGGCGAGCTGCGCGCCGGTGCGGCGCGGGGCGGAGCCCCAGGTCTGGATCACCGTGGCCAGCGCGGCCCTGCGGCCGGCGCGGTGCCAGGCGAGCGCGGTTTCGGGGATGGCGTCGAAGTCGCGGATGCTCGCGGCTTTCGGATCGGTCGTGCTGTCGGTCATGACAAACGCTCCTCCGCGTCTGGGTTGCGGCCTGGGGCAGTGGCTCCGCCCCTGCGCTCAGTTTGCCCGCTGGTAAACCGCCGAGACCTCGGCGCGGATGATGCGGGCAATGAGCGCGCAATCCTCGAGGCTGAAGGTCAGCGGCAGGCGCATGTCGAGAATGCCGGTCAGGATGCGGTCGGTGGCGGGCATCGGCTCGGACGGGGCATAGCGCCAGCTGTCGTAACGCGAGGTGAAGGCCACGGGTTCCTGACCCCCGAACCACTTCAGCTCGACGCCGCGCGCGGCGCAGCGGGAGAGCACCTCGCCGATCGCCTCGGGCGTCCAGTCCAGCAGCAGCGCCTGGATCGAGGAACCGACGAACCGCTCGGGCGCAGGGCGGCCGATCACCGTCAGGCCGGGGGTGCCGCGCAGACCGTCCTCGACCACCCGGTAGCGGTCATTCCAGCGCGCGATCTGCGCCGGCAGATCGACAAGCTGCGGGCGCAGCAGCGCGGCGCGCAGGTTGTCCATCCGGCCCGAGACATTGGGAGTGACGTATTTCACCCGCTCAAAGGCCTCCGGCCCGGGCGCAGCGAGGTGGCGCTCGTAGAGCATGTAGCTGCCCGAGAGCATCACCGCGCGGGCGGCCAGATCCTCGTCATCGGTGACCAGAAAACCGCCCTCGCCAGAGTTCATGTGCTTGTATGTCTGCGTCGAGTAGCAACCGATCGCCCCGTGCCGCCCCGAGGGCGTGCCGTTCCAGGACGCCCCCATCGTATGGGCGCAATCCTCGACCACCTGCACCCCGGCGGCATCGCAAAGCGCCATCAGGCGGTCCATGTCGCACAGGTGCCCGCGCATGTGGCTGAGCATCAGCACCCGCGCCTGCGGCAGCTTGCCGGCGAGATCGTCGAGGTCGATCACCAGATCCTCGGTCACCCCGACGAAAACCGGCACCGCGCCCAGGGCGGCGATCGCCCCCGGCACCGGCGCGAGGGTGAAGGCATTGGTCAGCACCTTGTCGCCGGGCTGCACCTCGAGCGCACGCAGGGCGCAGCCGAGCGCATAGCCGCCCGAGGCCACGGCGACGCAATAGCGCGCGCCGGTGAAGGCGGCGAACTCCTGCTCGAGCAGCGCGGTCTCGGCGGTCTCGCCGGCGGCGGTGTTGTAGCGATGCAGCCGGCCATGGCGCAGCACCTCCAGCGCCGCGGCGATCCCTGCCTCGGGGATCGGCTCCTGCTGGGTGAAACTGCCGGTGAACCGTTCCGGCGCGAAGCTGTCGATCATGGGCGTCTCGGTCATGGGGCATTGATGCGCCCGCACCGCGCCGCGGTCAATGCGGAACGGATCACGCCGATGTGCCCGCCCGGTCCGGCGCGGTCAGCAGCGCGTGGCAGGCGTCGAGCGCGGCGCGCACCGGCGGGTCGTGGCGGGCCTCGTGGTGGGCGACGAGCCATTCGTCGTGGCAGAGCGTCTCGATGGGATCAGACAGACGCAGGAGGCCGGGCTCGGTGTCACCGGCAAAGCAGGGCATGACGATCCGGGCGACCCCCGCCAGCGCCATGTCGAGCGCCAGCCGCGCGTCGGAGGCATGGGTGACGATCTCGTCCGGATGGGTTTCGCGCAGCCAGCGTTCCGAGGGTGTGGTCGCGGCGCCAGGCGGCAGGGTCACGTAACCCTGCACCTGTGCATCCCGCCCATAGGCGGCATAGGCCAGCCGCCGGGTGCGGCGGCCCGCCAGCCAGGGCTGCTCGGGCCGGCGGTTGCGCACGCCGATATCGGCGGCGCGGCGGGCTATGTCGAGATCGGCATTGGAGGCGGTGAACTCCGGCAGCCACGGTGCCTCCGGCGACCAGACGTGCGCCAGCCCGCGCGCGAGGAAGCGCGAGGTCCAGAGCCCGGCGGTGATCCGCACGCGCACGGGCCCGGCGGTGCCCTGCTGCCAGCGCCCAAGCCGGGCAGAGACCTCGCGCAGCCCGCGCATCTCCTCGGCCAGTTGTCGGCCCTCCGCGGTGAGCCCGTAGCGCTGCGCGCCGCGCTGAAAGAGCTGCTGGCCGAGCTGCCGCTCGAGCTCGGTCATGCGGCGACTGAGGGTGGGCTGGCTCGCCCCGCTGCGCTTTGCAGCCCCCGCAAGGGTGCCCGCGTCGGCCACCGCAAGGAACAGCGCGATGTCGTCGAGGCTGGGAGTGGTTTTCATTTCTGAAAGTCCCCTTCGCGTCTTCGCGGCTAACGGCCGGCCACTCACCCAAACATACTGGGGTCAGGCGCCGTACATCTTTCAATATCAGAAGGAAGACGCTCATGCAGGTGCTTTTGCAGCCAATGCGCAAGGCGCGTCAGCCCGACACCGACTACGCCCGCGAGCGGGCCGCCGCTCAGGCGGAGGTCACAAGGATCCGACGGGCGAAACGCCGTCGCGTACTGGGAATACCGCTGCGGGTCGCACGCAAGCTAGCGACGCTGCTGCGCAGCATACCGGCAGGAGTCGCCCGGCTCAGCCGATGAGCCGGGCCACCGCCCCGGCCAGCTCGTCGAAATGGCCGATCATTGCCTCGGGCTCCAGCGCCGAGACCGCCTCGCCGTCGGGACCGAAGCCGACGAGGATGCAGGGCACGCCCGCAGCCCGCGCGGTGTTGCGGTCGGTCGCGGTGTCTCCGACAAGCAGGCTCTGCGAGACCTGTCCACCGGCGCGCTCCACGGCAGCGACGTAGGGCGCGGCGTCGGGCTTGCGCACCGGCAGCGTGTCCGCGCCGATCAGCGCATCGAAATGCGCCCGCGCGCCCATGCGTTGCATCAGCGTCTCGGCCAGCCCCTCGGGCTTGTTGGTGCAGATGCTGACCTTGTAGCCCGCCTCGCGCAGCCCCGCGACGGCCTCGAGCGCGCCGGGGTAGAAGCGGGTGTAGCGGTCAATCGCCTCGCCGTAGACCGTCAGAAGCTCGGGATACCAGCGCGCGATCAGCTCCTCGGAGAAGGCCTCGGCGCGCTCCAGCCCGGCGGTCAGCATGGCCCGTCCGCCCTTCACCGCGATCCCGGCGTCGGCCTGCGGATCGAGCCGCACCTCGAGCCCCATGCCCTCGAAACAGGCGTTGGCGGCGGCGATCAGGTCACCGCTGGTGTCGGCAAGCGTGCCGTCGAGATCGAAGACCACCGTGCGCATTCTGCTTGTCCCTTTCGCCCCGCCCTGTCACAGGCTGAAATCCAACGTGACATGGGGCACCTTGCCCCCCTGCCCCAAGCGGATAAAACGGGCGCAGGCAGAAGACAAACAGGAAACCGCATGAGCATCGCGCTGATCCTCCTTGCCGCGGGCAAGGGCACCCGGATGGACTCCGACCTCCCCAAGGTGCTGCACCGCCTCGGCCAGGCCCCGCTGCTGTGGCACGCGCTGCGCGCCGGCCAGGCGCTGGAGCCCTCGCGCTCGGTGGTGGTCGCCGGGCATGGCGCCGAGGAGGTCACCGCCTCCACCGCCGACTTCGCCCCCGAGGCGCAGGTGGTGATCCAGCAGGAACAGCTCGGCACCGCCCACGCCGTGGCGCAGGCGAAACCCGTGCTGGACGGCTTCGACGGCGATGCGCTGGTGCTCTACGGCGACACGCCCTTCATCTCCGAGGAGACGCTGCAGGCGATGCGCGAGGCGCGCGCGCAGCATGATGTCGTGGTTCTGGGCTTCGAGGCCGTCGATCCGGGCCGCTACGGGCGGCTCGTGACTCAGGGCGACGCGCTGGAGCGCATCGTCGAGTTCAAGGACGCCTCCGACGCCGAGCGCGCCATCACCCTGTGCAACTCGGGCGTGGTCTGCGCCGACAGCAAGACGCTTTTCGATCTGATCGATGCCGTGGGCAACGACAACGCCTCGGGCGAATACTACCTCACCGACATCGTCGAGATCGCCCGCTCCCGCGGTCTCTCTGCCGGTGTCGTGCGCTGCGATGAAGCCGAGACGCTGGGCATCAACTCCCGCGCCGAGCTGCGCGCCGCCGAGGCCGCCTTCCAGGCCCGCAAGCGCGCGGACCTGCTGGACGAGGGCGTGCTGATGACCGCCCCCGACACCGTCTTCTTCGCCTGGGACACCTATATCGGCCGCGATGCCGAGGTCGAACCCAACGTGGTCTTCGGCCCCGGAGTGACCGTCGAGACCGGCGCCCGCATCCGCGCCTTCAGCCACCTCGAGGGCTGCCACGTCAGCCGCGGCGCCATCGTCGGCCCCTATGCCCGCCTGCGACCGGGCGCCGAGCTGGCCGAGGAGGTGCATGTGGGCAACTTCGTCGAGGTGAAAAACGCCTATCTGGCGGAGGGCGTGAAGGCCAACCACCTCACCTACATCGGTGATGCGGACATCGGCGAGCGGACCAACATCGGCGCCGGCACCATCACCTGCAACTACGACGGCTTCTTCAAGCACCGCACCACCATCGGCAAGAATGCCTTCATCGGCTCCGACACCATGCTGGTCGCCCCGGTCACCGTCGGCGACGGCGCGATGACAGGCTCCGGCTCGGTGGTGACCGAGGACGTGCCCGCCGGTGCGCTGGCGCTGGGACGCACGAAGCAGGTGACCAAGCCCGGCTTTGCCACCAGATTGCGGGACATGCTGAAGGCCAAGAAAGCGGCCCAGAAGACCGCCCCCAAAGACGCCAAGGGAGAATAAGCACATGTGCGGAATCGTCGGCGTTCTGGGCAAGCACGAGGTTGCCCCCATGCTGGTGGAGGCGCTCAAGCGTCTCGAGTACCGCGGCTATGACAGCGCGGGCATCGCCACCGTGCAGAACGGCAAGCTCGACCGCCGCCGCGCCGTCGGCAAGCTGGTGAACCTGCAGGACTTGCTGGTGCACGAGCCGCTGGCGGGCAAGGCCGGGATCGGTCACACCCGCTGGGCCACCCATGGCGCTCCCACCGAGCGCAACGCCCACCCGCACCGGGCGGGCAAGGTCTCTGTCGTGCACAATGGCATCATCGAGAACTTCCGCGAGCTGCGCGAGGAACTTGCCCGCGCCGGGCTCGCCCCCGAGACCGACACCGACACCGAGACCGTCGCCATGCTGGTCTCTCACTACCTCGGCAGCGGCCTGAACCCGGTCGAGGCGGCCTCCAAGGCGCTTGGACGGCTTGAGGGCGCCTTTGCCCTCGCCTTCCTCTTCGATGGCGAGGAGGACCTCATTGTCGCCGCCCGCAAGGGCTCGCCGCTGGCCATCGGCCATGGCTCGGGCGAGATGTTCGTGGGCAGCGACGCCATTGCCCTCGCCCCGATGACCGACCGCATCACCTACCTTGAGGAAGGCGACTGGGCCGTGGTGACCCGCGCCGGCGCCGAGATCTTCGACGAGACCGGCACGCCGGTGGAGCGCGAGATCAAGCAGGTCCGCCTCGACCAGACGCAAGTCGACAAGGCCGGCTACAAGCATTTCATGGCCAAGGAGATCGCCCAGCAACCGACCGTGCTGGCCGAGGCGCTCGGCGCCTACCTCAAGGGCGACGAGATCGAGCTGCCCGCTCCCGGGCTCAACTTCGCCGAGGTCGACCGGCTGGTGCTGGTTGCCTGCGGCACCGCCTATTACGCCTGCCTGACCGCCAAGTACTGGTTCGAGAAGCTTGCGCGCATCCCGGTCGAGGTGGATATCGCCTCGGAATTCCGCTACCGCGAGCCGCCGGTGACCAAAGGCACCGTGGCGCTCTTCGTCAGCCAGTCGGGCGAGACCGCCGACACCCTCGCGGCGCTGCGCTACTGCGCCGGTCGGGCCGACAGGATCGTCTCGGTGGTCAATGTCGAGACCTCGACCATCGCCCGCGAGAGCGATCTGGCGCTGCCGATCCACGCCGGCGTCGAAGTGGGCGTCGCCTCGACCAAGGCCTTCACCTGCCAGCTCAACGTGCTGCTGCTGCTCGCCATCAAGGCCGCCGAGGCGCGCGGGCGCATGGCCTCCGCCGAGAAGTCCGAGCTTCTGGCGCAGCTGCGCGCCCTGCCCGGCCTGTTCAACGCCGCCCTCGACCGTGACGCGACCATCGCCAGCGCCGCGCGGCAGATCGCCGAGGCGCGCGACGTGCTCTTCCTCGGCCGCGGCATGATGTATCCGCTGGCCCTCGAAGGCGCGCTGAAGCTCAAGGAGATCAGCTATATCCACGCCGAGGCCTATGCGAGCGGAGAACTGAAGCACGGGCCGATCGCGCTCATCGACAAGTCGGTGCCGGTGATCGTCATGGCGCCCCGCGACGGGCTCTTCGACAAGACCGTGTCGAACATGCAGGAGGTGATGGCGCGCGGTGGCAAGGTCTGCCTGATCTCCGACGCGCGTGGGATCGAGGAGGCCGGGGACGGCATCTGGCAGAGCATCACCCTGCCCGAGGTCGACGAGCGGCTTGCACCGCTGCTCTACGCGCTGCCGGCGCAGCTGCTGGCCTATCACGCCGCCATCGCCAAGGGCACCGACGTCGACCAACCGCGCAACCTCGCGAAATCGGTGACGGTGGAGTAAACGGCGCCCCGGTCCCAGGCAGAGGGGGCCCTGCCCCCGTCCGCTTCGCGGACTCCCCCGGGATATTTGAACCATGTGGAAGCGCTGAATGGAAAAGCCCCGGAGGTCTGCGCGACCCCGGGGCTCCTTCTCTTTCCAAATACGCAGGCCCGGCAGCTCCGCCGGGCGCGCCCAAGGGCAAGGGTTCAGGCGAAGAGCTCGTGCGCCAGCTCCAGCGCCTCGACCAGCGTGTCGACCTCGGCCTCGGTGTTGTAGAGCCCGAACGATGCCCGGCAGGTCGCCGAGACGCCGAGGTGATCCATTAGCGGCCCGGCGCAATGATGGCCCGCGCGCACCGCGACGCCCTTCTTGTCGAGGATCGTCGAGATGTCATGCGCATGCGCCGCGCCGTCGAGCGTGAAGGAGAAGATCGCCGCCTTTCCGGGCGTGGTGCCCTGCACGTTGAGCCAGTTCAGCCCCTGCAGCTTCGAGGCGGCATATTTCGCGAGCTTGGCCTCATGCGCGGCGATGTTCTCCATGCCGAGGCCCATCATGTACTCCAGCGCCACGCCAAGCCCGATCTGCTGCACGATGCCGGGGGTGCCCGCCTCGAACTTCATCGGCGGCTCGGCGTATGTGATGCCGTCCTTGTGCACCTCGCGGATCATGTCGCCGCCGCCCATGAAGGGCTGCATCTCGGCCTGGCGGTCCTTGCGGATCCAGATCGCGCCCGAGCCCGAGGGGCCGTAAAGCTTGTGGCCGGTGATGGCGTAGAAGTCGCAGCCAAGCTCCTCGACGTTGACCGGCATGTGCACCGCCCCCTGCGAGCCGTCGACCAGCACCGGCACGCCCTTCTCGCGCGCCCCCGCCGAAATCGCCTTGATGTCGACCACCGTGCCCAGCACGTTCGACACCTGCGTGACGGCGATCAGCTTGGTCTTGGGGGTGATCGCGTCGAGCACCGCCTGCGGGTCGAGCGCGCCGCTGGCGTCCACATCGACCCATTTGATCACCACGCCCTGCCGCTCGCGCAGGAAATGCCAGGGCACGATATTGGCGTGATGTTCCATCACCGACAGGATGATCTCGTCGCCGGCTTGCATGCGCGGCATGGCCCAGCCGTAGGCGACGAGGTTGATGCCCATGGTCGAGCCGTTGGTGAAGACCACCTCTTCCTCGTCCTTCGCGCCGAGGAAGCGCGCGATGGTGCCGCGCACGCCCTCGTATTTCTCGGTGGCGAGGTTCGACAGGTAGTGCAGCCCGCGGTGCACGTTGGAATATTCCTCGGCGTAACCGCGGGTGACCGCGTCGATCACCACCTGCGGCTTCTGTGCCGAGGCACCATTGTCGAGGTAGACCAGCGGCTTGCCGTTCACCTCGCGGGCGAGGATCGGAAAGTCTTCGCGGATTTTCTGCACGTCATACATAGCTAGCCATCCCGTTCGGGCCCACTCCCATCAGGGAGACGATCATCATCAGCGCCGCGACCAGCACCGCGGTCGCGAGTATCAGCACAAGAAGTGCCTTTAAAGGGCTGCCGAACCCATGTGCCTCGTCGACAAAGCACACGAGGATCCACAGCCCCACCAGCAGCGCTGCCAGCACCAGCAGCACCGCCAGCCCGCCCGAGACGGCCCCGACCAGCGCCACGCCGACCTGCGCCACCGCGCGCAACCCCTGCAGCCAGATCAACAGCACCGCCACATCCTCGAGCCGCGCCCTGCCGCCGAAGCTGCGCCCGGCCCAGGTCAGCGCCCCGATGGTCCCGGCCAGCATCACCGCCAGCAGCAGCCCCATGGAGACCGGCATCAGCCCGCCCATGGCCGCCAGCTCGCCGCCCATCTGCATCAACCCGACGATCAGCGCGTTCAGCACCACCACGAGGCCGAAGCCGGTCAGCAGCGCCTCGCGCGACAGCTGCAGGCCGAGCAGCATCCGCGCCACCTCGCGCGGTGCGACCAGGGTCTGCCAGGCCAGAGACAGAAAACCCGCCACGGTCATGTGGCGGGCCGTTCGGCCATCTGGTCCGCTGGCCATTCGGCCACCCTCAGCGAACTGACCCAGAACCACAGGAACACCAGGAACCACAGCAGCCCGACGAGCGAGAGCTGCACGCCCTGTCCCACGAACCCCGCCACAAGCCCGTTGAGCAGCAGCAGCGGGCTGGCCGCCACAAGTGCCCAGAAGAGCGCCAGCCGTGCGCCGTAGCCAGTGCCACGGCCGCGGAAGAGCTTTGCCACCAGGTGGCTCAGCGCCGCCAGCACGTAGAGCGCAAGCGGCAGGATCACCATGCAGGCGAGCAGAGAGGCGCCCATGAGCGGGTTGAGCTCGGTGCCCTCGAGATGCGCCTGCCGCGCGAGCGCCGGCATCTGCGCGACGAAGAACATCGCGCAGGCTGCCATGACGAACATCAGCGCCCGGTCCTCGCGGGGGCCCTGCGACAGCAGGCGGCGCATCACCGCGCCCGGCCCCCGGTAGGTGGCGACGATCTCGCGCGAGAGCGACATCAGCCGCGGCGACGGCCCAGCCAGGCCGCGACCAGCTCGTTGATCTCTTCCTGGATGCCCTCGTCCTCGACCTCCTGCACCGCCTCGGCGATGAAGGCGATGGTCAGCAGATCCTCGGCGATGCCGCGCGGCACGCCGCGGGCACGCAGGTAGAACAGGCCGTCCTCGTCGATCGCGCCCGAGGTCGAGCCGTGCGAGCAGGCCACGTCGTCGGCGTAGATCTCGAGTTCCGGCTTGGCGAGGAACTGGCTGTCATCGTCCAGAAGCAGCGACTGGCTGATCTGGTAGCCGTCGGTCTTCTGCGCGTCGGGCTTGACCAGGATCTTGCCCTGGAAGACGCCGGTGGCGCCGTTGCGCAGCACCTTCTTGAAGACCTTGCGGCTTTCGCAGTTCACCGCGTCATGGGTGATGAACACCGTGTCGTCGTGGTGGAAGTCGCCGTCGCCCATGCAGGCGCCCGCGACGTGGCACACCGCGTCGTCGCCGGTCAGCTCGAGCACGCACTCGTTGCGGGTCAGCACGCCATTCACCGTGAGGGTGAAGGTCTTGAAGGTGCTCTCGGTGCCGAGGCGGCCGAAGATATGCGTCGCGGCGCGGCGCTCGTGGTCACGGCCCTGAACCCGGATGTGGTGGAAGCCGGCACCATCGGCGACGTCCACTTCCATCACCTTGTTGAAGCGCGCTGCGGCGGGACCGGATTCCAGCACCGTCACGTCGCCGCCCTCTTCGACCTTCACCACGTGGTGCAGGATCGCGTCCGAGGAGTCGTCCTCGTGGCGATAGAGCAGGTGCAGCGGCTTGGCGACCTTGCCGGTCACGCGGATCAGCAGGCCGTCGGTCGCGAAGGCGGTGTTGAGCGCGGCGAGCGGGCGCTCGACCGGGCTCTGGCCGTTTGCTTCCAGCGTGCCGTAGAGGTCCTTGGCCCAATGGATGTCCGAGGCTTCCGACAGGCGCTCGATGGTCAGCCCTTCGAGGGCCAGGTCATCGGAGTCCTCGGCGCTGAACACACCGTCGACGAAGACCACCTTGAGGCGGTCGCGCTCACCGAAGACCGGTGCTTCGTCGGTGACGTTCAGCACGGCGGCCGAAGGTGCCTCGACAGCGGTCAGCGTGTCGGGGCGGGTGTATTTCCAGTACTCGTCGCGGGCCCCGGGCAGGCCCATCGCCTGCACGCGCGCCAGCGCCGCCTCGCGGGCCGGACGCGACCAGCCGCCCTCGGGCAGGCTGAGCGCGGCCAGACGCGCGTCGGTCGCGGTCTGCTTGACTTGGGGAAGTGCCATTACGCCTCCTCCTCGATCAGGTCTGCGTAGCCGTTGTTCTCGACCTCGAGCGCCAGCTCGGGGCCGCCGGTCTTGATGATGCGGCCGTTCGCCATGATGTGCACCACGTCCGGTTTGATGTGGTCGAGCAGGCGCTGGTAGTGGGTGATCACCAGGAAGGAGCGGCCTTCGCCGCGCAGCGCGTTCACACCGTCCGCGACCAGCTTCATGGCGTCGACGTCGAGGCCGGAGTCGGTCTCGTCGAGGATGCACATCTTCGGCTCGAGCATCGCCATCTGCAGGATCTCGTTGCGCTTCTTCTCACCGCCCGAGAAGCCGACGTTGACCGGGCGCTTGAGCATCTCGGCATCGATCTTCAGCGACTTGGCCTTCTCGCGCACGACCTTGAGGAACTCGGTCGAGGACATTTCCTCCTCGCCGCGGGCCTTGCGCTGCGCGTTCACCGCGGTGCGCAGGAAGGTCATGTTGCCGACGCCGGGGATTTCCACCGGGTACTGGAACGCCAGGAAAAGGCCCGCCGCGGCGCGCTCTTCGGGCTCCATCTCGAGGATGTCCTGGCCTTCCAGCAGCGCCTCACCGCCGGTGACCTCGTAGCCGTCCTTGCCCGAGAGCACGTAGGACAGGGTCGACTTGCCCGAGCCGTTCGGGCCCATGATCGCATGCACCTTGCCCGGCTCCACGGTCAGGTCCACACCCTTGAGGATCTGCTTGTCCTCTTCTTCCAGCTTCACCTGAAGGTTCTTGATTTCCAGCATAGGTTTCCCTCCTTGGGGGTGCGGTCAGGGCCGCACGGTCAGTTTCATGATCCGCAGCAGATCCTTCACCGGGAAGGCCTGAGGGACGATCTCGAACCGGGCCATGCGGCCGGTCATTTGCGGTCGGCCGAGCCAGTGCTCGACCTTGTGATAATGTTTCCGCGGCGCGTAGTCGTCGAAGAGCAGCACCAGCGGTTTCTCAGCCCTGAAGGCGGCGGCAAGCGCGCAGCCCTCGCGAAAGCGGCCATCCACCAGCACCACGTCGGGCTGGCGAAACTCGGGCAGTTCCCAGACCTTCAGCGGGTACTCCGGGAAGCTGCGCCACTCGATCTCGTCGACCGGGTGGCCCCATTCCTTGGTCGGCCCGATGTCGGACCAGATGATGTCCACCTCGGCCCCCTCGGCGGGCGGGGTCTCGGTGAACCAGCGGCGCATCATCTGCGCCCAGTCCCTGTCCGACTCGACCGAGAAGACGGTCTTGCCGGGCATCTCGCCGGCCAGAACGGTCGAGCCGCCCGAGCCGTATTCGAGGATCACCTCCGCACGCTGGTATTCCGCGCGCAGCAGCGCCGCCTCCGCCTCGGGCAGGGTCAGCTCGGGCCGGGTCAGCAGCTCGGTCATGGCGTGATCACCACGGCCGTGCCCGACACCGAGACCATGAGCATCGAGTCGCCCACCACCTCGTAGTCGAGATCGACGCCGACCACCGCGTTTGCCCCGAGCGCGATGGCGCGCTCCCTGAGCTCGCGCATCGCAACCTCGCGGGCATCCTGCAGCTTCGTCTCGTAGGCGCCGGAGCGCCCGCCGATGACGTCGGTGACCCGGGCGAAGAGATCGCGCACCACGTTGGCCCCCATGATCGCCTCGCCCACGACCACGCCCTTGTAGGACGTGATGCGGTGGCCTTCGACGTTCGGGGTGGTGGTGACGATCATCTGCCGGCCCTCAGCCCAGGAAGTAGCGGAACGCCATCATGACGATCAGCGCCAGCCCGGCGGCCGCGCTCGCGGTGAGCATCACCGAGTTGGCCAGAAGCCCCTCGGTGTTGCCCTTGCGCTTGCGCATGCCCAGACCGATCAGCACACCGAGAAAGATCCCGATGGCCGCCCCGGCGGAGTCGAGTACCAGCTGTTGCAGCATCCGGCGTCTCCCCTTCGGCGGGCCTTAGCCCACCGAGCCTTCGAGCGAGATGGCGACGAGCTGCTGGGCTTCCATGGCGAACTCCATGGGCAGCGCCTGCAGCACTTCCTTGCAGAAGCCGTTGACCACCAGGGCCACCGCCTCTTCCTCGTCCATGCCGCGCTGGCGGCAGTAGAAGAGCTGGTCGTCGTCCACCTTCGAGGTGGTCGCCTCGTGCTCGACGCGCGAGGAGTTGTTCTTCACCTCGATGTAGGGAACCGTGTGGGCCCCGCATTTGTCGCCGATCAGCAGGCTGTCGCACTGCGTGTAGTTGCGCGAGTTCTTCGCCTTCGGGTGCATCGACACGAGACCGCGATAGGTGTTCTGCGCCACGCCCGCCGAGATGCCCTTCGAGACGATCCGGCTCTTGGTGTTCTTGCCAAGGTGGATCATCTTGGTGCCAGTGTCGGCCTGCTGGTGGTTGTTGGCGATGGCGATCGAGTAGAACTCGCCCTGGCTCTCGTTGCCACGCAGGATGCACGACGGGTACTTCCAGGTCACGGCCGAGCCGGTCTCGACCTGAGTCCACATCACCTTGGCGCGGTCGCCACGGCAATCGGCACGCTTGGTGACGAAGTTGTAGATGCCGCCCTTGCCGTCCTCGTCGCCGGGGAACCAGTTCTGGACGGTCGAGTATTTCACCTCGGCGTCTTCCTCGATGATGATCTCGACCACCGCCGCGTGCAGCTGCGCGGTGTCACGCTTCGGCGCGGTGCAGCCCTCGAGGTAGGAGACGTAGGACCCCTTGTCCGCGATGATCAGCGTACGTTCGAACTGGCCGGTGTTCTCGGCGTTGATGCGGAAGTAGGTCGACAGTTCCATCGGGCAGCGCACGCCCGGCGGCACGTAGACGAAGGAGCCGTCCGAGAAGACCGCCGAGTTCAGCGTGGCGTAGAAGTTGTCCGACACCGGCACGACGGAGCCGAGGTACTTCTTGACCAGCTCGGGGTGCTTCTTGATGGCCTCGGAGATCGAGCAGAAGATCACGCCCGCCTTCTCCAGCTCCTTCTGGAAGGTGGTGCCCACCGAGACGGAGTCGAAGACCGCGTCGACGGCGACCTTGCGGCCCGAGCTTGCGGTCTCGGACAGCTCCGAGACGGCATCCTTGCCCGCGTCGGCGGGGGCGGCGTTCTCGGCGCCCTCGACACCGGCCAGGATCATCTGCTCCTTGAGCGGGATGCCGAGCTTCTCATAGGTGGCCAGCAGCTTGGGATCGACCTCGTCCAGCGACTTCGGCTTGGTCTCCATGCTCTTGGGGCGCGCATAGTAATACTGCTTCTGGAAGTCCATCTTGGGATAGTCGACCATCGCCCAGCTGGGCTCTTCCTTCTGCAGCCAGCGGCGGTAGGCCTCGAGGCGCCATTCGGTCATCCACTCGGGCTCTTCATTCTTCGACGAAATCAGACGCACGATGTCCTCGTTGAGGCCCATCGGTGCGTATTCCATCTCGATGTCGGTGTCCCAGCCGTATTTGTAGGTCGAGACGGCCTCGACCGCGTCCACGGTCTCCTGCTCGACACCTTCCTTCACGGTGATGTTGTCAAAAGCTGCCATCAGCCTTTATCTCCTGTCGTCCCGGGGCGCACCATGCGGGCTGCCCTGCGTTTCCGGTGACGCGCGTGGCCTCAGGAGGCCGGCGCGTATTTCTTCCGATACTGACGTGCCCAGGCTTCGGCGAAGCGCAGCACGTCCTCTTCCCGTGTCGTCGGGCCCAGGCTCACGCGGATCGCGCTGCCGGCCACGTCGTCGTCAAATCCCATTGCCCGCAGCACGCGGGAGGCGCGGACCTTGCCGCTGGAACAGGCCGATCCCGCCGAGATCGCGAAACCGGCGAGGTCCATCTGCATCACCTGCGTCTCTCCCTTCCAGCCCGGCAGGGCGAAGCAGGAGGTGTTCGGCAGGCGCAACGCACCATTCCCGACAAAAATAGTCTCTGGAGCGGCAGCCGCAATAGCGTTTTCTAGAATTGTTCTAAGTTTTTCGATTCCTGTCCATACGTCATCGGCCAGATCACGCGCGGCTGCCTCTGCGGCTGCGCCAAATCCCGCTATGCCGACCAGGTTCTCGGTGCCGGCCCGCCGGCCCATTTCCTGGCCGCCGCCTCTCATCTGCGGCGGCAGATCGGTTCCGCGCTTCATCACCAGCGCGCCGATTCCCTTCGGCCCGCCCAGCTTGTGCGCCGAGACGATGGCCATCTGCGCTCCGGACCAGTTGAAGGCAAAGGGGAGCTTGCCGAAGACCTGCGTGACATCGACCACGGCCAGCCCCTGCGGCAGCTCCTGCACGACGCCGGTCTCGGAATTCGCCGCCTGCAGGGCAGTCACCGCCGGATCGCTCACGGTCACCCTCCCCTGCCGGTCCACCGGCAGATCGCAGGTAAGCCAGGCGGCCATGGCGTCATGCTCGATGTCGGCACCATGCAGCCCGCGCCCGGCGCAGGCCAGCGCCGCCGCCTCGGTGGCACCCGAGACGAAAACCACATCGGCCCCGTCGGCCCCAAGCGCCGAGGCGACCTGTGCCCGCGCCGTCTCCATCAGGCTCTTGGCGGCGCGCCCCTCGGCATGCACCGAAGAAGGGTTCCCCACCACGTCCATCGCCGCGATCATCGCGTCGCGCGCCTCGGCGCGCAGCGGCGCCGTGGCATTCCAATCGAGATAGGCCCGCGTCACGCCGCCCCTCTTTCATTGTTCCACAAATACGCGGCCCGCCGCCCGGGCGGACCCGCTTCAGACCTCGGCTGCGCCAACCTGGGCCACCGGCAGCTCGTCCTGCTCGTCGACAACATCGAAGAGCGAGGGGACCGCCGGACAGGGCGCCAGGGCGTTGCCGACCACATCCGAGAGCCGCGCCTGGTGCAGGTAGACGTAGACATGCGCCGAGAGCGACTGCCAGAGACGGTTCGACAGCGACTGCGCGCGGCTGCCCGAGGCACCACCCGAGGCACCCGCCCCCTTGTGCATCGCGTCCACCGTCTCGTCGACGGCCCCGAGGATATCGACCACGCGGATCTCGTCGGGCGTGCGCGCCAGCCGGTAGCCGCCACCGGGACCACGGACCGAGGCCACCAGACCCGCGCGCCGCAGCTTGACGAAGAGCTGCTCGAGATAGGGCAGAGAAATGTCCTGGCGCTTCGAGATATCGCCGAGCGTCACGAGGTCCCCCTCGGGCTGCAGGGCGATATCGACCAGCGCGACCATCGCGTAACGTCCCTTGGTGCTGAGCTTCACGCATGCCTCCCGGACGCGATCGCGCCCAACCGATTGACCTTGACCGGGCAATTGCATATCTGCAATCAAGCCCTCTCCCGTGCCCGCACGGGATTTAGAAACGTTCTAAAGTGCCGCAGAAATTTCGTCAACAATTTCGCGCACACCGATCAGGAGCACTTCCGCCCGATGCCCGAGGTCATTTTTCCCGGACCCGAAGGCCGCCTCGAAGGCCGCTATCATCCGCAGAAAGACAACGACGCCCCCATTGCCATCGTCCTGCATCCGCATCCGCAGTTCGGCGGGACGATGAACAACAAGGTCGTCTATAACCTTCATTACGCCTTCTACAACATGGGATTCACCGTGCTGCGGTTCAACTTCCGTGGCGTGGGGCGCAGCCAGGGCGAATACGACCAGGGCATCGGCGAGCTTTCCGACGCCGCCTCGGCGCTCGATTACCTGCAGTCGATGAACAACAATTCCAAGCACTGCTGGGTCGCGGGCTTCTCCTTCGGCGCCTGGATCGGCATGCAGCTGCTGATGCGCCGCCCCGAGATCACCGGTTTCGTCTCGGTCTCGCCGCCGGCGAACATGTACGACTTCTCCTTCCTCGCCCCCTGCCCCTCCTCGGGGCTGATCATCAACGGCACCAATGACCGCGTGGCGCCGCCCGCGGACACCACGACGCTGGTGAACAAGCTCAAGGAGCAGAAGGGCATCACCATCACCCACGACCAGGTGGAGGGTGCCGGGCACTTCTTCGAAGAGCCGCACATGGAGACGATGATCGACAGCGTCACCGGCTACGTGAAGCGGCGCCTGACCGAGACCACGCGCTGATCGAAGACCCCGAGGCCGGCCCCGCGCCGGCCTCTGCATTTCCGCCGCGCCCCAAGGGGCCGGCAGGCGGCGCAAAACGACCACGCCCAAAGACAACACTGCCAAAGACCATGCGACCAAGAGGAGCGCCCATGAGCCTGACCAACGAGCTTGCCGACAAGCTGGCCGAGGACACGTTCAAGGTGATGAAGCTCACCGGCGACGACCGCTTCTTCATGGAGGTCGCCAAGGTCATCGGCGCCTCCTCCACCACGCTCGAAGAAGCCTATCTCACCTCTGTGCGCGTGCGCCTCGCCGAGCGTCGGGCGCGGGCCTTCCTCGTCGAGCGGCTGAACGCCGCAAAGGCTGCTGGCGGCATTGACGAGACCGGGACCCGCGAGGCATGAGCACCGACCGCCTCGACGCACAGATGGCCTTCCTCATCGAGGCGGGCCGCCTCTCCGCCGTGACCCGCGCCACCAAGACCTCGGATGGCGCGCGCTTCGAGAACTCCGCCGAGCACAGCTGGCACCTGGCGCTCTTCGCGCTGGTGCTGGGCGAGCATGCTCCCGAGGGGGTCACCATCGAGCGGGTCATCAAGATGCTGCTGCTGCACGACCTCGTGGAGATCGACGCCGGCGACAACCCGTTCTTCGGCGAGGTCGACGAGGCCGCCAAGGAGGCCGAGGAATCCGCCGCCGCCGACCGGCTCTTCGGCCTGCTGCCCGCCGACCAGGGCGCCGCGCTGCGCGCCCTCTGGGACGAGTTCGAGGCCAACGAAACCCCCGACGCGCGCTTCGCCAAGTCGGTGGACCGCTTCCAGCCGCCGAACATGAACCTCGTCACCCAAGGCGGTTCCTGGGTCGACTACAAGGTCACCTGGCCGGTCTTCGAGCGCAAGATGGCGCCGAAGATCAAGAGCGGCGCACCGAAGCTCTGGGACTGGCTCGCACCGAAGGTCGAGGCCTTTCTCGCGCGGCTCTCCCACTGAAATCCTGAAAGGGGGCGCCGCCCCCTCTTCGCCTGCGGCGAATTCACCCCCGGGATATTTGGACCATATGGAAGCGGACGAGTCCTGCCATTCCATATGGTCCAAATATCCCGGGGGAGTCCGCGCCAGCGGGCGGGGGCAGAGCCCCCTGCTCTTCCGGCCGGCGCCTTCGCGGCCATGAAAAAAGGGCGCCTCGCGGGCGCCCCTTCGTGTTTTCGCACCTATGGCGATCTCAGAAGTGGATCGCGCGATCCCAGGCGTCGAGCACGCTCTCGTGCATCATCTCCGACAGCGTCGGGTGCGGGAAGACGGTGTTCATCAGATCCTCTTCGGTGGTCTCGAGCTGGCGGCCCACCACGTAGCCCTGGATCAGCTCGGTGACTTCCGCGCCGACCATATGCGCGCCGAGCAGCTCGCCGGTCTTCTCGTCGAAGATCGTCTTGACCATGCCCTCGGGCTCGCCAAGCGCGATCGCCTTGCCGTTGCCGATGAAGGGGAAACGGCCGACCTTGATCTTGTAGCCAGCTTCCTTGGCCTTGGCCTCGGTCAGCCCGACCGAGGCGACCTGCGGGTGGCAATAGGTGCAGCCGGCGATCGACGAGGGCTCGACTGCATGCGGGTGCCCGCCGGCGATGAGCTCGGCCACCATGACGCCCTCGTGGCTTGCCTTGTGTGCCAGCCAGGGGGCGCCGGCGATGTCGCCGATGGCGTAGACACCCTCGATGCCCGTGCGGCAGTGCTTGTCCACCACCACATGGGTGCGCTCGACCTTCACGCCGAGCGCCTCGAGGCCCAGCCCCTCGGTGTTGCCGACGATGCCGACCGCCGAGATCACCGTGTCGAACTCTTCCTTGGTGGTCTTGCCGTTCTGCTCGATATGCGCGGTGACCTTGCCCTTGGCGCGGTCGAGTTGCTTGACCATGGTCTTTTCGCGGATGGTCATGCCCTGCTTCTCGAACTGCTTCTTGGCGAACTTCGAGATCTCCTCGTCCTCCACCGGCAGGATGCGGTCCATCACCTCGACCACCGTCGTGTCGGCGCCGAGCGTGTTGTAGAAGCTGGCGAACTCGATGCCGATGGCGCCAGAGCCGATGACCAGCAGCTTCTTGGGCATGCGCGCGGGCACAAGCGCGTGCTTGTAGGTCCAGACGCAGTCGCCGTCGGCCTCGAGGCCGGGCAACTCGCGGGCGCGCGCGCCGGTGGCGATGACGATGTTCTTTGCCGTCAGCTCCTCGGTGCCCTTGTCGGTCTTGACCGTGACCTTGCCCTTGGCGGGGATCGTCGCCTCACCCATGATCGCGGTGATCTTGTTCTTCTTCAGCAGGTGGGTGACGCCGGAGTTCAGCTGCTTGGCCACGCCGCGCGAGCGCTTGACCACCGCGTCGAGGTCGTAGCCGATCTTCTCGGCGGTCAGCCCGTAGTCCTTGGCGCGCTCCATGTAGTGGTAGATCTCCGAGCTGCGCAGCAGCGCCTTGGTCGGAATGCAGCCCCAGTTGAGGCAGATGCCGCCCATGTGCTCGCGCTCCACCACGGCCACCTTCAGGCCGAGCTGCGCGCCGCGGATGGCGGCGACATAGCCCCCGGGTCCTGCACCGATGACGATCATGTCGAAGCTTTGCGAAGCCATGGCTCTCTCCCGCCGAGTCAAACTAGTTTGATATTAAACCATCTCCCAGGGGGCTTCAACGCCACCCGCGAAAGATCGCCTTCCCCATGGGCAGCTAGGGCACTGCCGGGCTGAGAGCAAGGTGACGGTCCAGGACCGAATGCGCAACCCGCTGATAGAAACCGGAACGCGGGAACGCAAAAAGGCCCGCGCGATCGCATCGCGCGGGCCCTCAAGAACCTACTGTGGCGGAGGTCAGGCCGCCTGGTCCGCCTGCAGCTTGCGCAGCACCTCGCCGTAGCCGCCGCCCTGCAGGTAACCGCTCTCGGGCGTGGTGCTGGGACGCGACAGCGCCGCGTTGCGGGTCGGGAAGCGCCCGTAGTCGCGGATCACCTCGCGGTGGGCGCGCGCGTGCAACAGGTTGCTTGCGCCGGTCTCGGGCAGCCGCTCCTTCATGAGGCGGATGCAGCGCTCCTGGTCGCAGAGGTTCTCGGAGTGCATCAGCGGCAGGTAAAAGAACTGCCGCGCCGGCTCGTCGATCTTCATGTCCCAGCCGCGCCAGATCGCCTGCTTGGCCGCCGCCAGCGCGATCTCGTCCGCCACGAAGGCCTTGGCCGTGTCGCGGAACATGTTGCGGGAGAACTGGTCGAGCAGAAGAATGTAAGCCAGGGCACCGCTGGGATAGGTGAGCCAGAGGCCGAACCGTCCCTCCATCGCGGCGTCCCAGGTCTCCTCGAACCGGGAGCGGATCTCGGCGTCCAGCGCCTCATCCGCCTTGTACCATTGCTCGGGCCCGGTTTCGTCGAGCCAGAATGCCAGAATGTCCTCGGGGGCTTTCATAGTTCCATCCTTACGTGCCGCTCCGCTGTCACTCAAAGTTTACATTCGCCCATGCGGCAAGGCGAAGTCACAAATTCTGTCAATTGCGACAATCCCTGCTTCATTTGCGCAACGACCAAAATTTAGGCATCCGTCGCGCAATGGGATCGCTATCAACGTCGAGCCGCGCCGCTTCCTCGGCTTCGGCCTCTGCGGCCTCCTGTGCCTCGATCGCCACTTCCTGCGCCAGCTCGACCGCGACGGGCGAGGACACAGGGCCCACGGCGGTGACGCTGGCGGCGTCATCCGACTCCGGCGCCGGGCGCCGGGTCATGCGCCAACCGGCATAGACGGTGAGCCCCAGCATCAGCGCGGCGATCAGCACGAAGAAGCCACCCGGCCCCATGGTCTGCATCGCGTAGCCCGAGATCAGCGGGCCAGCGATGGCGCCGAGGCCGTTGATGAACAGCAGCCCCGCCGAGCCCGCCGCCATGCGGTCGGTGCCGAGGTAGTCGTTGGTATGGGCAATGAGGATCGAGTAGAGCGGGTTCGACGCGCCACCGACCAAAAAGGCCGCGGCGAGAAGCACGGTGAAATGACCCGACAGCGAGACCGCCGCAGCGGCAGCGAGACCACCGACCATCGCCACGATCACCACCAGCATGCGCCGGTCCATGCGGTCCGACAGCCAGCCCAGCGGGTATTGTGTGACCAATGCGCCGACGTAGAAGGCCGCGACGAAGGTCGAGATCTGGGGAAGGCTCAGCCCGGCCTCGGAGCCGTAGACCGCCGCCATGCCGAACTGCGAGGCAAAGACCCCGCCCAGCAGGAACATGCCCACCATGCCCAGCGGCGAGACGGTGTAGAGCTCGCGCAGGCTCATCGGGCGGGTGGTGTCGAAGGCCGGGGTCGGCGTGATCGACAGCAGAATGGGCGCGAAGGCGATGGACACCAGCACCGAGGGGATCACGAAGAGCAGGAAGCCCGAGGGGTCGGGCACCAGCAGCAGCATCTGCGCCGCGATGATGCCGAACATCTGCACGATCATGTAGGCCGAGAGCGCCTGGCCCCGGTTCTCGTTCGACGAGGCGTTGTTCAGCCAGCTTTCGGCAGTGACGTAGACGCCGCAGTAGCAGAAGCCGATAATCATCCGCTCGATGGTCCAGATGATGGGGTGCGGGAAGGCAGGGTAGAGGATCAGCACCGCCGAGATGAACGAGCCGAGCGCGGCGAAGACCCGCACGTGGCCGACGCGGCGGATCATCCCGGGCGTCATGCGCGAGGCCAGCAGGAAACCGGCGAAGTAGCCGGACATGACCACGGACATCGAGAAGGCCGAGAAGCCGGCGCTGCCGCCGCGCACGCCGAGCAACGAGCCCTGCAGACCGTTGCCGACCATCAGCAGCATGACCCCGAGCAGCAGCGCCCAGGAGTGTTTCAGAACCTCGCCCATCGCTCAGATCCCTTGTCCGTCGTTCCGTTCGAATGTCGCAGCGTCACGAAGCGTCGATTCCGCCCTTGGCCCTGCCCTGCCTGCCCCGCGCGTTCGGCGCAAGAAGATTTATAAAATGGCGCGAAAACATGCACAGGTCCCGCACCCGCATAGGCAGCTTAGGGTTAAACTGCCCTGAAGCGGCGGAAGGTCGCTCGTCCTCGGCTCAGGGGATCAGCAGCGAGGCGTCGCCGTAGGAGAAGAAGCGGTAGCGCTCCGCCAGCGCATGGGCATAGACGCGGTCCATGCGCGCCTTGCCCATGAAGGCCGCGACCAGCATCATCAGCGTCGACTTGGGCAGGTGGAAGTTGGTCATCAGCGCGTCGGCGACGTGGAATTGAAAGCCGGGGTAGATGAAGATGTCGGTCACGCCGGTCCAGGGCGCGATCGCCCCGGTCCCGCGGGCGGCGGTCTCGATGAGGCGCAGCGCCGTGGTGCCCACGGGGATCACCCGGCCGCCGGCCGCCTTGGTGGCGGCGATCTCGGCCGCGGCGGTCTCCGTCACCTCGCCCCATTCGCCGTGCATCTTGTGGGTGGTCACGTCATCGACCTTCACCGGCAGGAAGGTGCCCGCGCCGACGTGCAGCGTCACATGGGTGAATTCCACGCCCCGCGCCGTCAGCGCCGCCAGCAGCGCCTCGTCGAAATGCAGCGAGGCGGTGGGGGCAGCGACCGCACCCGAGGTCCGCGCCCAGACCGTCTGATAGTCTTCCTTGTCCTGTTCGTCGGCGGCGCGCTTGGCAGCGATATAGGGCGGCAGCGGCATCGCCCCAGCCTCGGCCAGCGCGGCGTCGAAATCCTCGCCGGTCAGGTTGAAACGGAAGAGGCCCTGCCCCTCCTCGCGCGCTTCGAGCGTGGCTGAAAGCCGCTCGGACAGCACCACCGTCTCGCCCTCGCGCAGCTTCTTCAGCGGCTTGACCAGCGCTGCCCAGAGCCCGCCCGCACGGGGCTCGAGCAATGTGATCTCGATCCGTGCCTCGGTCTCGCCCTGCGCGCTGGAGCGGTGCCGCAGACCCGAGAGTCGCGCCGGGATCACCTTGGTGTCATTCAGCACCAGCCGGTCGCCGGGGTGCAGCCAGTCCGTCAGGTCACGCACGACGGCATCGGTGATCGTCTCGCCCTCGGCCACCAGCAGCCGCGCCGAGGAGCGTGGGTGCGCCGGGCGCGTGGCGATGAGGTCCTCGGGCAGAGGGAAGTCGAAATCGGAAAGCTGCATGGGGTCTTGGGAACTCTTGGAAGGGCTTTGTCAGGGTCTGGCGCGCTACTGGCTCACCTGCGGGGGCGGGCGGCGGAAAATGTCACGGAACATGCCCGGAGTGAAGACCGAAAGCGGGTTCACGCTGACCGCCGGATCGGCGACAGGGCCGCGCAGGTTGAAGTTGAAGCCGATCAGCCCCTCGCCCTTGCGCGAGAAGAGCTGGCCGATTCCGTTGATCACGTAGATCGGCGAGAGCACGCCTTGCATGTCCATCATCCCGGTGGCGAGGTTGGCATAACCATCCATCGAGATGCCCATGGAGGGGCCGATGGCGCTGGAGCGGGTGAGGATGATCTGTTGCGGCGTCATGCGGAACCGCGCCTCGACCTCGGAAAAGAAGATGCCCGGCCCGTTCAGCTGGTCGATGATACCGACCACGCTGATACCGTCGAGCAACTGCACCACCGCCGGGTTCTTCTGCATCCGGGTGCCGCCGATCTTCAGCAGCCCGTCGTATTCGCCGCTCTTGCCCTTCACCGGGACCAGCGTCAGATCGAAGGTGCCGTCCTGGATGTTTTTCATCACGCCCGCGCCCTTCAGCACATCGCCGGCATCCCGGGCACGGATGCGGATCGCCGTGCCGCCATTCTGCGGCACCACGTCGCCGCGCACCGGGGCACGCCCGCCGACCGCGCCGGTGAAGGTGCCGTTGATCCCGCGCCGCGTGTCGAACTGGCCCTGGAAGTTGCTGATCGCGATCTTGTCGGTGACCTGAAGCCGGTTGACCGCCACCTCGATGGGCCCGCCGCTGCCACTGCCGCCCGCGCCGCCCAGTGGCAGGCCGCGCATATCGAGCGCGTTGCCGACGATCCGCATGGCCGGGGCGGCGTTGCGCCCGCGCCCGGTCAACACCGCCTCGCCGTCGAGCCAGCCGCCCGCGCGCAACACCGGCAGCGACAGCCGGCCGAGCGTGCCATCGGCGTTGAGCGACACCGACCCTTGCGCCGTCAGCCCCGGCGCGCTGAGCGCCAGCGTGTCGACCGCGACCGGCGAGCCCAGCGTGGCGCCAACCTTCAGCGAGCCGGTGCCGCCCTGCGACAGCCGCCAGCCGAGCTGCGGCAGTGACACCCCCAGCCCCGCCATGTCCGAGGTCAGCTCCAGACGCGGCGGCTGGCCATGCGCGAGCGTGATGTCGACCCTGCCGCGCCCCTCTCCCGAAAAGGTCCCCTTGGGCAGGCCGATCCCCAGCGCCTGGGAAACCGCCTCGGAGAGCACCACCTCGCCTTCGACCCTGCCCGGCGTGTCGGGGGTGAAGGACTGCGTCCATGCCCCGTCGAAAGGGACCCCCGAGAGATCGCCCTGACCGCTGACGCTCACCCCGGTGTCGTCCACCGCGACAAGGAGCTTGTCCGCCGTCAGCACCTTGCCCGGTACGATCTCGGCGCTTTCCACCCCGGTGACGGTGCCGTCGGCGATCACCGTGATCTCCTCGCGCTGAATCCCCTTCTTGAGAGGCGTCACGATGCGCACGTCCGCCGCGACCTCGCCACTGCCGAGCGCCACCGGCTTGTTGGCCTTCTTCATCACCTCGAGCGGCTCGGCGTCGAGGTAGGAGAGCGCCGCCTCGAGACTGCCGGTGGCACGCACCATCACCTCGCCGGTCATCGGCCGCTCGGTCAGGTCGGGGATGACGAAGCTCGAACCCTTGCCCTGCAGCACGCCGCCCTGCCCGGGCCGGACCTCGCCGCTGTCCAGCGCCACGGTTAGCCGGTTGCGCAGGAAGGTAAGCTGCCCCACGCCCTCGTAGAGCCGCGGCAGGGTGCGCGAATAGGTCAGCTCGACACCGGTGAACCGGCTCTGAAGGTAGGGCACCAGGCGGCCGCCCGGCTCCAGTCGCAGCGCCGCCTTCACGTCGTGGAAGGTGCCCGCGTAGATGTTCTTCTCGACCCAGTCGCGCGCCTTGTCGCCGGCCGAAGGAGGCCAGTAGTCCAGCAGGGTCTCCGGGCTCAGCGTGTCGAGCTGGGCGTCGAGCGCGAAGCGCCAGCCGCCCTCCTCCGCCGCGAGCGTGCCGCTGGCGCGCAGCGGCAGCGCCGGGTCGATGACCCGCAGCCGACCCAGCTCGAAGCGGAAGGGATCGAAACTCAGACGCCAGTCGGTCTCGGCCCCGGCAAGCCGGAGCTTGTCCTCGAAGAACCCCTCGGGATCGGCCTCCAGCCGGGAAAAGCGGAACTGGCCGACCATCGCGTCCGGCATCCCCCGGGACAGGCCTTCGAGCACCGCGCGCCCGTCCGAAACAACGGTCCCGATGGCGCTCTTGACCGAGATCTCGTCGAAGGTGAGCGTCGCGCTGGCCGGATCGAAAGAGAAATAGGTGCGCGCCTCCTCGAAGGGGATCGGCTGCGTGTCCGCGCGTGGTTGCAGGACACCGGAGCCGATCTGCAGGGTCGCCGAAAGCTCGCCGAGATCGCCGGCACCGGTGATCGCGCCGCGCAATGCCCCGGAAATCGGCGCGCGCAAGCCGTTGAGCCAGGCCAACGCCGGCCCCTGCGAGGCAATGTCCTGCGCGTCGAGACTGCCGAGCGACACGCCGAAGCTGGCCGACCCGCTGCCGATCGGGCTCTCGGCATTGAAGGACAAGGTCGCCGGAACGTCACCGCGTCCAAGCAGCGCCACATCCCCCGACAGCGCCAGTGTACCCCCATTGCGGCGCAGCCCGATGCGGCCGCCGTCGACGGTCCAGGCGCGCCCGGCCCGCGCGTCCTCGTAGCGCAGGGTCAGCGCATCCGCCTCGACCGAGCGCAGCCCGGTGAGCCGCGGGTCCGCGGCGAGCCTGTCGATCTGCGCCATGAGCGTCGGAATATCGGGGGCTGCCGCGCCTGAGCCGAAGAGCTCGTCGAACCCCATCGTCAGGCGCCCTTCGGCATCGCGGCGCGCCGTCAGCTGCACCCCCGAGACCCGCGCCACGCGCAGCTCATACTCTCCGCGCAGCAACTTGGTCGGCGCCAGCCCCGCCTCGAGCAGCCCGAGCGAGAGCATTGGCGTGCCGTCCGCACCGCGCAGTTCGACATCGGTCAGTGCGATCCGCGCCAGCCCGTCGGGCTGCAACCGCAGCCGCAGGTCGCCGAAATCCACCTCCGTGCCGGGCAGCGCATCGGCGATCCGGGCCTCGATCGTGCTGCGCAGCCAGTCCGGCGCCGAGACCGAACGGCCCATCGCGTACCAGATGCCGCCGCCGATCATCAGCGCCACCAGCAGCAGCGCCCCCAGCCCGCAGCCACACCCCCAGATCACGACGCGGCGGCGTCTCGAGCGTCGTTTCTTCTGGGTCGGGCTCGCGGTCACTGGCAGCGCGCTCTCATCTGGCTATTGTCCTACATCGGGTTCTAGCCCAAGAACCCGGTAAAGCGAACCGCCCAAAGGAGATGCACGATGTCAGACATGGCCCCCGATTTCACCCTTCCCGTCACCGGCGGCGGAGAGATCACCCTGTCCGCCCTGCGCCCCGAAAAGGTCGTGCTCTTCTTCTACCCGCGCGACGATACCTCGGGCTGCACGGTGGAAAACCAGGATTTCACCCGGCTTCTGCCCGAGTTCGAGGCCCTCGGCGTGAAGGTCTTCGGCATCTCGGCGGACTCGCTGGAAAGCCACGAGAAGTTCATGCGCAAGAAAGCGCTCACCGTGCCGCTGCTGTCGGACGAGACCGCGCAGACCTGCACCGCCTTCGGCGCGTGGAAGGAAAAGAAGATGTACGGCAAGACCTTCATGGGCATCGAACGCAGCACTTTCCTGATCGACGGCGAAGGCCGCATCGCGCGCGAATGGCGCAAGGTGAAAGTGCCCGGCCATGCCGACGAGGTGCTCGCCGCGGCCAAGGAGCCCTGAGCCGAACCACCTCCCCTTGAACGGACTTGCAAGTCCGTCGAAGAACGTGCCCCAAGGCACGGCACCTTCCAAGCCCGGGCCGCCGCACGGCGGCCTGGATGCCCCTGCGTCAGCCGCCGATCACGATGCGCCGCGAAATCGGGCAAAAACTATCCTAAAGAAGTATCTGAGATCGGCGGGTTTTCGCCGTTTGCGCGCGCTTCCGCTTTCCGCAACGAATCGCAAGCCCAAAATTGTTGCGATTTCGAGGGGGTCTGTTAGTCCCTTTGCAGGCTCGGGACTAGGGGACCTGAGCCGGTATTGGGACGGAACAAGGGACAGACACGTGCGCACGCGGCTCGCGATAAAATGGCACGCGCTTCTTGAGCGCTATTTTCCGGAACGTCGGCTTTTTCTGAGATCGGACAGCGACACGCGGTTCATCCGCCTCCGTTCCGGCACACAGGCGATCGCGACTCTGGGCATCGCGCTGACCGTGGGCTGGACCATCGTCGCCACCTCGATCCTGCTGATGGACAGCATCAGCGCCGGCAACTTCCGCGAACAGTCCCGTCGCGACCAGACCACCTACCAGCAGCGCCTCAACGAATTGTCCCGCGAGCGCGACATCCGCGCCGCCGAGGCGAAGGCCGCGCAGGACCGGTTCAACACCGCACTTGCCCAGGTCTCCGAGATGCAATCCCAGCTTCTCGACAGCGAAACCCGCCGCCGCGAGCTGGAAACCGGCATAGACGTCATCCAATCGACCCTCGGCACCGCCATGAAGCAGCGCGAAGACGCCAGCGACCGGCTCGCCGCGCTCGAAGCGCAGGTGGCCAGCGGTGGCCCCGCGCTGGCGGCAGCCGCGAGCGACGGCGAGGGCACGGTCGACCTGCTGTCGGACATGCTCGCGCGGACCGCTGCCGAGCGCGATCAGGTTGTCGCCGATGCACAGGACGCGCTGGTGCGCGCCGACGAGATCGCCACCGAGTTGCGGCTGCGCGAGGAACAGAACGACATCATCTTCCGGCAACTCGAGGACGCGATGACGATCTCGGTCGAGCCGCTGGACAAGATGTTCAAGGCCGCCGGCATGAACCCCGACAGCCTGATCAAGCAGGTGCGCAAAGGCTACTCCGGCCAGGGCGGCCCGCTCACCCCGCTGACCTTCAGCACCCGCGGCGAGGAACCCTCTGCCGATGCCGAGCGTGCCAACCGCATTCTCGGCGAGATGGACAAGCTGAACATGTACCGCATCGCCGCCGAGAAGGCTCCCTTCTCGGTACCGCTGAAGGATCCGTTCCGCTTCACCTCGGGCTTCGGCCGTCGCTGGGGCCGCCTGCACGCGGGCACCGATTTCGCCGCCCCGCATGGAACGGCGATCTACGCCACCGCCGACGGCGTGGTCACCCACGCGGGCTGGATGTCGGGTTACGGCCGCCTGGTGAAGGTGCAGCACGAGTTCGGGATCGAGACGCGTTACGCCCACATGTCCAAAATCAACGTGAAGGTCGGCCAAAGGGTCTCGCGCGGACAGCAGGTTGGTGCTATGGGAAATACAGGACGGTCGACCGGCACGCACCTGCACTATGAAGTGCGCGTTGGTGGGGAACCCGTCAATCCCATGATCTACATCAAGGCTGCTAACGATGTTTTCTAAGAGCAAGATCAATGAACCCGGGCCCAAGGCCGAGGATACCGCGGCGAAACCCGCTGTTTCCGATGCGCCCCGGTCGACCGAGTTCAAACCGACCGCACCGAAAGCCAAACCGCCGGCTTCGGTCCTGTCGAGCGATCTGCACATCACGGGCAACATCAAGACCACCGGCGACATTCAGGTCGAAGGCACCATCGAGGGCGACATCCGCGCCCACCTACTGACCGTCGGCGAGTCCGCCACCATCAAGGGCGAGATCGTCGCCGATGACGTGGTGATCAACGGCCGCATCGTTGGTCGCGTGCGGGGCCTCAAGGTCCGCCTGACCGCCACCGCCCGCGTCGAGGGTGACATCATCCACAAGACCATCGCGATCGAATCCGGTGCTCATTTCGAGGGGTCGGTGCAGCGCGCTGACGATCCGCTCGCGACCGGCAAAGGCAGGGCCGCACCGGCCCCCGCCGCTGCCGCGGAACCGACCGCGGGCTGAGCCGGAAGGCCAAGACCAGAGACAACGACGCCGGGCATCGCCCGGCGTTTTTTTTGCCCGCCATCCACTTGTCGCTACCTGACAGTTGCGACCCGCCACTCCTCGCGCGGCATGCCCCTCGGGGCTGCCGACGGGACGTGCCTGGGATCGTCCCGGACCGCGTCAGGCCTCCAGCTCGGCATCCCAGTAGAGGAAATCCAGCCAGCTGTCGTGCAGGTGGTTGGGCGGGAACTTGCGCCCGACGTCGAGCAACTCCCCTGCCGTGGGCTGGCGCGGTGCGCGGTAGAGCGACATGCCGGCCCGGCGCAAGCTCTTCGAGCCCTTGCGCAGGTTGCACGGAGAGCAGGCCGCCACCACGTTCTCCCAGCTGGTGATGCCGCCCGAGGCGCGCGGCACCACGTGGTCGAAGGTCAGATCGCCCTTGCTTCCGCAGTACTGACAGCGGAACTGGTCCCTCAAGAAAAGATTAAAGCGCGTGAAGGCCACGCGCTTTCTCGGTTTTACATAGTCTTTGAGGACGACCACGCTGGGTATCTTCAGCACCATCGAGGGGCTTCGGACCACGTCGTCGTATTCGGCGATGATATCGACCCTGTCGAGAAAGGCCGCCTTCACCGCTTCCTGCCATGGCCAGAGCGACAGTGGGTAGTAGGAGAGCGGGCGGTAATCCGCGTTCAGCACCAGCGCCGGGTGTTGGCGGAGCGCCGAGGGCTCTCGTACGAAATGTGTCCTGAAGTCGCCGTCCATGAGTGAGTCGTCCCCCGCTCTGTCTGCTCGTAAGGGCACCAGAACGGGACCACCCGCCCCAGCTACAAGACCACTATATATCGCGGAAAGCCTCTGACAAGCCTCGCTATATGCCCTGATGCCCCTGTGGATAGGTGATGCTCATGACATGAGCATGACACCAAGGCGCGGCATCGGCTAGTCTTCTCGCATGAATGATCTGCCCTTGCCCGACGCCACCGCGCCCGGCTTTCTCCTCGAAGCCGCGCTCTACTGCCCCGATCTCGATGCCGCCGAAGCCTTCTACGGCGGCATCATGGGGCTCGAGAAAATCTCCCGCGTCGACAGCCGCCACGTGTTCTACCGCGTCGGCACCGGCGTGCTGCTGATCTTCAACCCCGAGGAAACCGAGAAGCCGCCGCGCAACCCCACCCTTCCCGTCCCGAGCCATGGCGCGCGCGGGCCGGGGCACGTGTGCCTCGCCATGCCCGGCGAGGCGCTGGAGCGCTGGCGAAGGCGGCTGCAGTCCGCCGGCGTCGCGATCGAGGCAGATTTCACCTGGCCGAACGGCGCGCGCTCGATCTACTTCCGCGACCCGGCGGGGAATTCCGTGGAACTGGCCGAGCCGAAGCTCTGGGCTTAGCGGAGCTTGATACCAGCCGGCGCGCCTTGCCTCGCGCCGACCTCCGATCTCTCGCGCGCCCGCAGGTCCGCAGCGCGGACCCGCTACACGCGCCGGTCGCGCAAGGCGCGACCTAGAACCCGCACTTGTCGCGCAGGAAGGCCAGCGCCACGCCCAGCCCCTCGGGGTCGATGCCGTGGCCGGTGCCCTTCATCACATGGGCGTAGACCTCTTTCCAGCCCGCGCCCTGCAGCGCCTCGGCGGCGGCGGGCAGCGATTCCGGCGGCACCACCTCGTCCTGGTCGCCATGCACCAGCAGCACCGGCGGGCGGCTCACCACCTCGTCGGCGAGCAGCTCGGGCGAGACCAGCCGTCCGGAAAAGGCCACGACCCCCGCGACCTCGTCCTCGCGCCGGGGCGCCACGTGCAGCGACATCATCGAACCCTGCGAGAAGCCGAAGAGCGCCACCTGCTCGGGCAGCAGGTCCTCGTCGACCATCAGCGCGTCGAGAAAGGCGTTCAGATCCTCGACCGCGCGCGCCATGCCCTGCATCGCCTCCTCTTCGGACGAGCCGTCGATCCAAGGAATCGGGAACCACTGGAAGCCCATCGGCGAGCCGGCGCAATCCTCCGGCGCGTCGGGGGCGACGAACATCGTGTCGGGCAGGTGCTCGGCCAGCGGATCGGCGAGGCCCAGCAGGTCGGCGCCATTGGCGCCATAGCCGTGCAGGAAAACGACGCAGGAACGGGTTTCACCCGATGCGGGGCCCTTGCGGCCGGCCTGAAGAACGCGGGTCATGCAATACCTTCTCTTTGCTTGCGCACATGGTAGTAGGCCCAGAGCGCGCGCGCCGCAACAGCCCGCCAGGGGCTCCAGGCCTCCGCCATCTGCCGCAACGCCCGCTCCTTGGGCCGTTCGTCGAGTTCGAAGAGCAGCCGCGCCGCCTCCTGCAGCGCCAGGTCCCCCGGCGCGAAGACATCCGCGTGGCCGAGCGAGAACATGGCGTAGATCTCGGCGGTCCAGACGCCGATGCCCTTCACCGCCGTCAGCCTCTCGACCACCACCGGTGTCGGGGCGTCGCGCAGCGCGTCGAAGTCGATGCCCTCGGCGGCCAGCGCCTGCGCGTAGGTGGCCTTCTGCCGCGACAGGCCGAGCGCCCGCAGCCCCTCGATATCCTGCGACAGGATCGCCTCGGGCGAGATCATCCCCGCCGCCTCGAGCCGCGCCCAGATCGCCCGCGCCGAGGCAACGCTGACCTGCTGGCTGACGATGGCCGACAGAAGCTGCCCGAAACCGTCCTCGCGCCGCCGCAGGGGCAGCGGGCCGGTCAGCTCGAGCGCATGGGCAAAACGCGGCTCGGCCTCCGCGAGCCAGACGCAGCCTTCCGCTACACAGGCATCCGAGTGGATGATCCGTCCGACCTGCCGCACTGCATCCGTCATGCCTTCCCTTTCATCTTTCAACAAATACTCAGACCCACCGAAGAGACGCCGAGCGGCGTCAGGCCGCAGCCGTGCCCTCTTGTGCTCCCCCGCAGCCCGCCCTACCGATTGCGCATGCACAGCACAACAGAGTCCCGCGCCCGGCGCAATGTCACCGTTCTGGTTCTCGCGCAGGCCTTCCTCGGCGCGCAGATGCCGATGATTTTCACCATCGGCGGGCTCGCCGGGCAGTCGCTGGCACCGAACCCCTGCTTCGCGACGCTGCCGATCTCGCTGATCGTGCTGGGCTCCATGCTCTCGGCCACCCCGGTTTCGGCCTTCATGCAGCGTTTTGGCCGCCGCGCGGGCTTCTTCCTCGGCACGTTCGGCGGCACGCTGGGCGGCATCGTCGGCGCGACGGGGCTCTACCTGCAGTCCTTCCCGATCTTCCTGTTCGGCAGCCTGCTGACCGGGCTCTACATGTCGGCGCAGGGATTCTACCGCTTCGCCGCCGCCGACACGGCCAGCCCCGAATTCCGCCCCAAGGCAATCTCCTACGTGATGGCGGGCGGCCTGGCCTCGGCGCTGATCGGCCCGCAACTGGTGAAGCTCACCGCTGATGCCTACGTGATCCCCTTCTTCGGCACCTATGCCACGGTGATCGCCATCAACCTCGTGGGCGCGCTGCTGTTCCTCTTCCTCGACATCCCCAAGCCCCCGGCCCCCGCCCCCGGCAGCGACTACGGCCGCAGCCGCTGGCAGCTGATCACCACCCCGCGCATCGCCGTGGCGGTGATCTGCGGGATGGTGAGCTATGCGCTGATGAACCTCGTGATGACCTCCACCCCGCTCGCGGTGGTCGGCTGCGGCTACGAGACCTCGGACGCGGCCAATGTGGTCAGCGCCCACGTGCTGGCGATGTTCGCGCCGTCGTTCTTCACCGGCCAGATCATCAACCGCTTCGGCGTCGAGAAGGTCATGGGCCTCGGCCTCTTCATCCTCGCCGGCGCGGGCGCCGTGGCGATGACCGGGGTCGAGCTGGAGAATTTCTTCATCGCTTTGGTGCTGCTGGGGATCGGCTGGAACTTCGGATTCATCGGGGCGACCACCATGCTGTCCGGCGCGCATACCGCCGAGGAGCGCGGCCGGATGCAGGGGCTCAACGATCTTCTCGTCTTCGGCGGGGTGACCTTTGGCTCGCTGGCCTCGGGCGGGCTGATGAACTGCTCGGGCGGCACGCCGCAGGAGGGCTGGAACGCCGTTATCATGGCGATGGTGCCCTTCCTCGTGCTTGCCGGCGGCGCGCTGATCTGGCTGGTGCTGCGTCCGGTCGAACAGCCAGCAGAGTGAGGCAAATTCCTTCGAAGGAATTTGCAACTCTCTTTCAAGAGAGTTGCGCCTATCACCCCTTGCCCTCCGGCACGTAGAGGCAAAGCAGATAGCGCTCGACGTTGCTGATGCAGACGTGGAAGCGGTCATCCTGCGAGGGCCGTACCCTGAAATCCTCGTAGGGCACGAAATACTCGGCCCCCACGTTCAGCATCGGATGGTCAGCGGGCGCGAGCCTCACGAGCCAACCCCCGTCCGTCACGACGGCGCTGGCGCGGATCGGGACGCAGTCCCTGCCGCTGCAGCACACCGGCTCGTACCAGTCATGCGCCGTGGCGGCCGACGCGAAGACGGCCAGGGTGATCGCAAGAGGGGTCATGGTCTTCCCTCCACACCCGTATCATAGCACATCGCGGCGCGCGGGCGGAGCGGCACGTCAGACCCGCCCGGTGAACCCCGCCTTCATCAGCCGCGCGCGCTTCGAGAACTCGGAAAGCTCCAAGGTCCCCTCGGCCACCCGCTGCGGCTCCTTCGCCGCCAGCGCGAGCAGCGGCCCTGCCTGCCATCCGGCAAGCAGCGCCGGGCGGGACGCCTTCGGCACCGCGCCGAAGCCCATGCGCGCCTTTTGCAGCCGCTCCAGCCCACCGCGGGCCAGCGCCGCCACGCCCTCGGGCCGGCCATCGAGCAGCGGCACCCGGCCCTTGCTTTCCAGTTCCGGTACTGCGCGCAGGAAAGCGGCAAGGCCAAAGGCATAGCCCGCGTCCAGCGCCACCTCTTCGTCCATCCCGCCAAGCGCCTGCCCCGCGGCCAGCAAAAGCAGCCCCGAGGTCTCCTCGATATAGCGGGTCAGGTGATCTTCGTCCTCGAAAGGGTCGCGGTAGATGTCCCAGCGTCGCGCGCCAACCAGCGGATCGAGCCGCGCCGCCGTATCGCGGTCCAGAACCTTCGACAGCGGCGTGACCACCTCGTGCCGCCGCACCTCGCCGCCCTTGGCAATCTCCTCGAGAGCGTCGCGCCACCATTGCAGGCGCATCTCGGCGATCATCGTCTCCTGCGTCACCCAGGGCGCGCGGGCAACCTCGAGGTTGAACGCGTAGAGCGGAAAGAGCACGCGCCGCGCCTCGGGCGGTGCGGCCATGGCGGCGGCGAAGCGATCTGGATCGCCGCGTTCGATCAGCCCGGCGCAGGCGATCAGGTCGTCACTGAGCTGCACGCGCCACCCCGTCGCAGTCGCGGATCAGCTTCCAGCGCACCGCATCGAGCAGCGCCTCGAACGACGCATCGACGATGTTGGCGCTGACGCCGACCGTCTGCCAGCGTCGCCCCGAGCCGTCCTCGCTGTCGATGATGACGCGGGTCACCGCCTCGGTGCCGCCCTGGGTGATGCGCACCTTGAAGTCGACCAGCCGCATGTCGTCGATCACCGACTGGTAGGGACCGAGGTCCTTGGCCAGCGCCTTCGACAGCGCGTTGACCGGGCCGCGGTCGTGCCCCTCGGTGTCAAGGCTGTCCGACACCGAGAGTTTCTTCTCACCGCCGATCTTGACCACCACCACCGCTTCCGACAGCGAGACCATCTGGTCGTACTTGTTCTTGCGGCGCTCGATGGTCACCCGGTAGCGCTTCACCTCGAAGAACTCGGGCAGCAGTCCCAGCTCGTCGCGCGCCAAGAGCTCGAAGCTCGCCTGAGCGGTGTCGTAGGTGTAGCCCTCGGCCTCCTGAGCCTTGATCCGTTCGAGGATTCGACCCAGCGCCGGATCGCCCTTCTCGACTTCCAGCCCCGCCTCGGCAAGACGGCGGCGCAGGTTCGACTGGCCGGCCTGGTTCGACATCGGGATGACCCGGCGATTGCCGACAAGCCCCGGCTCGATGTGCTCGTAGGTGCTGGGGTCCTTGAGGATCGCGCTGGCGTGCAATCCCGCCTTGTGGGCAAAGGCCGAACTGCCGACGAAGGCTGCCTGCCGCATCGGCACGCGGTTCAGGATCTCGTCGAGCATCCGGCTGACCTGCGTGATGCCCTCGACAGCTTCGAGGCTCACTCCGGTCTCGTAGCGGCTGGCATAGGGCTCCTTGAGCAGCAGCACCGGGATCAGCGTGGTGAGGTTGGCATTGCCGCAGCGCTCACCAAGACCATTCAAGGTGCCCTGAAGCTGCCGCACCCCCGCGTCGATCGCTGCCAGCGTGCAGCCCACGGCGTTCTCGGTGTCATTGTGGGTGTGGATGCCGAGCTTCTCGCCGGGCACGCCCGCGGCGATCACCTCGCGCACGATGCGCCCCACTTCCTCGGGCAGCGTGCCACCGTTGGTGTCGCAAAGCACGACCCAGCGCGCGCCATTGTCCAGCGCTGCCTTCACGCAGTCCAGCGCGTAGCCGGGGTTGGCCTTGTAGCCGTCGAAGAAGTGTTCCGCGTCGAACAGCGCCTCGCGCTGCTGCGAGACACAATGGCCGATCGACGAGGAAATCGCCTCGAGGTTTTCCTCCAGCGTGATGCCGAGCGCTGTGGTGACGTGGAACTCGTGGGTCTTTCCGACGAGGCAGACCGAACCCGTCCCGGCGTTGAGCACCGCTGCCAGCACATCGTCATTGGCCGCCGAGCGCCCGGCCCGTTTGGTCATGCCGAAGGCGGTCATCGTGGCGCGGGTCTGTCCGACTTCGTCGAAGAAGGCGCTGTCGGTGGGGTTGGCCCCGGGCCAGCCGCCCTCGATGTAATCGACCCCCAGCGAGTCCAGCGCCGCGACGATGCGATGCTTCTCAGCGGTGGAGAACTGCACGCCCTGGGTCTGCTGCCCGTCACGCAGGGTTGTGTCGTAGATATAGAGACGGTCCTTCCCCATCACGCCCCTCCTTTCATCTTTCCGGAAATACTCCGGGGGCGCGGGGGCTGGCCCCCGCTTCCCGCTGCCCGCCGGCACATGGTCACCCCGCTTCGCATCACAGCAGCCCCTCCAGCTTGGCCGCGTCGAAGCCAGCGCCGGGCAGAAGCTCGACGCCCGCCTTGGACATGCGCACCTCGACCCCGGCCTCGATCAGCGTGGTCTTGAGCCGGTCGACCTCGGAGAAATCCTTGGTCTCCATGGCCTTGACCCGGACATCGGCGAGGTGCTCGGCGAGGCCCGAAAGGTCCGGCCCGGCGCTAACCCAATCGCCCATTTGGTCCGTCAGCAGGCCCAGAAGCTGCGCCGAGGTCAGCAACACGCCCGCTACCGCAGGATCGCTTGCGGCCTCCTTGGCCAGCTTGTGCAACCGGGTCAGCGCGCCCGACGTGTTGAGATCGTCCGACAGCAGCGCCACCAGCTCGGCATCCGCCTCGCCCGGCTCCACGCCCGATGTCACCGAACGCCAGCCGCGCAAGGTCGCCTCGGCCTGCGCCGCCTTCTCGGCGGTCCAGTCCATCGGCTTGCGGTAATGCGTCGACAGCATCACGAAGCGGATCACTTCACCTGGCACGGCGGGCATGCCCTCGTGGCCGTCGAGCAGATCGCGCACGGTGAAGAAGTTGCCGAGCGACTTCGACATCTTCTTGCCCTCGACCTGCAGCATCTCGTTGTGCAGCCAGACCTTGGCGAACTCCCCATGCGGGTGCGCGCAGCAGCTCTGGGCGATCTCGTTCTCGTGGTGCGGGAACATCAGGTCGTTGCCGCCACCGTGGATGTCGAAGCTCTCGCCCAGCAGATCGTAGGCCATGGCCGAGCATTCGATGTGCCAGCCCGGACGGCCCCGGCCCCACGGGCTGTCCCAGCCCGGCAGGTCATCGGCCGAAGGCTTCCACAGCACGAAATCCATCGGATTGCGCTTGTAGGGTGCGACCTCGACCCGCGCCCCGGCGATCATGTCGTCAACCGAGCGACCCGAGAGCGCGCCGTAGTTCTTGTAACTCTCGACGGCGAAGAGCACGTGCCCTTCGGCCTCATAGGCGTGTCCGTCGGCGATCAACCCCTCGATCATCGCGATCATCTGGGCAATGAACTGCGTGGCGCGGGGCATGTGATCGGGCTCGGCCACGCCGACCGCGCCCATGTCCTGCAGGTACCAGCCGATGGTTTCCTCGGTGCGCTCGGCGATCAATTCCTCGAGGCTGCGCGGATCGCCCGCCGCCTTGCGCGCCTGCGCGGTGGCATTGATCTTGTCGTCGACGTCGGTGAAGTTGCGCACGTAGGTCACGTGATCGTGCCCGTAGGCATGCCGCAGCAGCCGCGCCAGCACGTCAAAGACGATGGCCGGGCGTGCGTTGCCGAGGTGCGCGCGGTCGTAGACCGTCGGCCCGCAGACATACATCCGGACGTTCTCGGGATCGATCGGCGTGAAGACCTCCTTGCGGCGGGTCTTCGAGTTGGTCAGCGAGATGGTCATGTCGCGCTCCTTCGCGGCGGTCGCGGCGGGATTAGCAACTTCGTCTCTCGATTGGAATAGAAGACCGGCCCGCCGAAGAAATCAGCAGGTAATGCAGCAAATCAGGGTGGTGATGCGCAGGGTCATGAGCCGCTTCTAGCGCGTCTGTTCCCTTGCGTCCAGCAAATGCACGAGCTTGCCAAGCGACGACAGGTTGCGCACGGTGAGCGGCGCGCCGGCGATGGCCTCGAGCCGGGTCGCCAGCTTCGAACGCCCGAAGCCGCCCGGGGTGTGCAGCCAGAGAATGCCGCCTTGCTCGTCGATCTCGTCGCCGGGGGCGGCGAAGCGATCGAAAACCTCCCGGTCCAGCTTCGCCGGACGGAAAAGGAAGGCGGCGTGCACGAGCTTCGACGCGGCGGGGTCGAAGGGGCAGCCGGCAAGAGCACGGCGGATCTCATCGGGCGGCAGCACAAGCACCGGCACGGCGAGACCGCGCGCGGCGAGCGCCTCCTGCAGCGCCTCGGCCAGCGCGGCGGGCGTGCCCTCCGCCTCGAAGATCAGGTTGCCCGAGGCAAGGTGGGTCTGCACGTCCCGCCAGCCGAGCCCTTCGCAAAGCGTGCGCAGCTCGAGCATCGGAAGCGCTTTTGCCCCGCCGACGTTCAGCCCGCGCAGCAGCGCCACATGCAGGGTCATCCGCACCCCCCGGCCCATCCGCGTGCAAGCAAAAGGCCCCGTCCATGCGGCGGGGCCTTTGCAAGGTCTGTCATCGAGGTCATCAACCCCGGATCACTCGGCGGCGTCCGGCGCGGAGCCACCGTCGCTGGCGGCTTCCTCGGGCTTCTTGCGCGGCTTGCGCGGGCGCTTGGGCTTCTCGGCGGGTTGCGCCTCGGCCCCGGCCTCGGCCGCGGGCTCGCTGGCCTCGGGCTTCTTGCTGCGACGGGGCCGCGGCTTGGCTGCTGCCTTGGGCGTGCTTTCCGCGCGGCTTTCCGGCGTCTCGACGAGACCGCTGTCGTCATCCTCGCTGCCCAGCACGTCGGGCTGGTCGCCGAGGCCCGGCAGGCCGGACTGTTCCGCCTCGGGTTGCGGCTTGGGCTGCGGCTGCTCGTAGCTCGCCTCGGGCTGCTGGCCGCCGCCCTGCTGCCCGCCGCCCTGATGGCCGCCGTCATTGCGGCCCTGGTCGCGGTTTTGGTCGCGATCAGAGCGGTCACGGTCGCGCTGCGCCTGGCGCTCGCGGTTCTCACGCTCCTGCTGCTCGCGGCGCTGGTCGGCCTCTTTCTGCGCTTCCGAGAGCAGGCGCATGTAGTGTTCGGCGTGCTGCTGGAAGTTCTCGGCGGCGACGCGGTCGTTGCCGAGCGCCGCATCGCGGGCAAGCTGGTTGTACTTGTCGATGATCTGCTGCGGCGTGCCGCGCACCTTGCCCTCCGGGCCCGAACTGTCGAACACGCGGTTGACGACGTTCCCAAGGGTGTTGCGGTTGCGGTTATTCTTCGACCGCGAGCGGGATTTCGAGGATCGCATCTTGTCTGCTATCAGCCTTGTGTCTGACTGTCCCTGTGATCTCGGCGCTGCACCTGTTCGGCGCGGTCTTGACCGTGATCACTCCAATGTCGGGTTAACGTCGAGCGGGACCGCTGTGAGGCATCCACCGCTCCGACCCCTCCTGCTAATCATTTGTGGACCGGCCTGACAAGAGAAAAATCGTCCGAAATCTGTCGATTTCCCGGAGAGCGGGTCAATTTGACGGCTCAAAGCGCTTCAAGTCGCCCGCTGACCACCCTGTCGCGCCCGTCGAGATCGGCGATCACCGCCACGTCGCGCAGCCCCGCCGCCGCGAAGAGCGCCGCCACATCCGCGCCCTGGGCCGGTCCGATCTCGACCAGCAACCGTCCGCCGGGCAACAGATGTGCCGCGGCCTGCGCCGTGATCGCACGATAGGCCGCAAGACCGTCGCCCTCGTCGGTCAGCGCCATGCGCGGCTCATGCTCGCGCACCTCGGGCGAGAGGCCCGGCATTTCCGACAGGGCGATGTAGGGCGGGTTCGACACGATGAGATCGAAGCGCTCGGGCGCCTGCCCCAGCGCCCCCCACCAGTTGCCCTGTGCCAGCGCTGCGCGTGGCTCGAGCTGCAACGCGTTTCGGTTCCAGAAGGCCACCTCAAGCGCCTTGTCGCTGAGGTCCGTGCCGATCCCGGTCGCCCCCTCGCGCTCGGCGAGCAGGGTCAGCAGGATGCAGCCAGAGCCGGTGCCGAGGTCGAGCACGCGGGTGAACGGGCCGGAGAGCGCCGCCTCGATCAGGATCTCGGTCTCCGGGCGCGGGTCGAGCACCTCGGGGGTGACGAGAAACTCGCGGCCGTAGAACTGCCGCCGCCCGATCAGGTGCGAAACCGGCACGCGGGCGGCGCGGCGGTCGATCAGCGCGTCAAAGATCACCGCGTGCTCGGGCGCGATCGGCTCGGGCAGGAACAGCGTCAGCCGGCCTGGCGGTACCTTCAGCACATGTGCCAGCAGCCGCCGGGCGTCGCGCCCGGGATCAGCCACCCCGGCCTCGACGAGCCGCGCCGTGGCACGGGCGAGCAGTGCCGAGCCGGTGGTCATGCCAGTTCCGCCAGCAGCGCTGCCTGCGCGTCGGCGGTCAGCGCGTCGATGATCTCGTCGAGATCGCCGCCAAGGATGGCGTCGAGCCGGTAAAGCGTCAAACCGATACGATGATCGGTCATCCGGCCCTGCGGGAAGTTGTAGGTGCGGATGCGCTCCGAGCGGTCGCCCGAGCCAACCTGCGCCTTGCGGTCCGAAGCGCGGCTGTCGGCGGCCTTCTGGCGCTCCATGTCGTAGAGCCGGGCGCGCAGCACGTTCATCGCGATCTCGCGGTTGCGGTGCTGCGACTTCTCCGACGAGGTCACCACGAGGCCGGTCGGAATGTGGGTGATGCGCACGGCGGAATCGGTGGTGTTGACGTGCTGCCCCCCCGCCCCCGAGCTGCGCATGGTGTCGATCCGGATGTCGTTTGCATTGATCTCGATGTCCACCGCCTCGGCCTCTGGCAGCACCGCCACCGTTGCCGCCGAGGTGTGGATGCGTCCGCCGCTCTCGGTCTCGGGCACGCGCTGCACGCGGTGCACGCCGCTTTCGAACTTCAGCCGGGCAAAGACGTTCTCGCCCTCGATCCGAACGACAAGTTCCTTGATCCCCCCCAGCTCGGACATCTGCTCCTCGATCACCTCCCAACGCCAGCCGCGGGTCTCGGCGTAGCGCTGGTACATGCGGGCAAGATCGCCCGCGAAAAGCGCCGCCTCGTCGCCGCCGGTGCCGGGGCGGATTTCGAGGATCGCCGGGCGGGCATCGGCGGCATCGCGGGGCAGCAGCGCGAGTTGCAACGCATGCTCCGCCTCGGGGAGGCGGGCGCGCAGCTGCGGCAGCTCCTCCTCGGCCAGCGTCTTCATCTCGGGGTCGGCGAGCATCTCCTCGGCCTCGGCGAGGTCGGACTGCAGCGCCTCCCATTCGGCGATCTGGTCGACCACCGGCTTGAGCTCTGCATACTCCCGTCCCAGCGCGGCGATGTCGCCACGGCCCTCGGCCATGCAGGCCTGGACATACTCGAAACGGTCACGGATCTGGTGAAGGCGGTCTGCGGGGATCATGCCGACCTCCTTTCCCGATTGCCGCGCGGCGGTCAAGAGCCGGGATCGGCCAGCCACCGCCTGGCCGCGGCTCACGTGTTTGACGCGAGTCAGAAAGGTTGATATCAACGCAACAGTTGATATCAACCTTTCTATTTCCTCTCAGGCATTCCGAAAGGCCCGCTTTCATGACCGAGACTTTGACCGGCACCCCGCTCACCCTCACCGCCTTTGACTGGGTCCCGCCCGTTGCCCAGGGGCTCGTGCGCGACCTGCGCGTCCGCTGGGCCCTTAAGGAAGCCGCCCTGCCCTACGAGGTCGAACTGCTGGCCATGGGCACGCAGGGCGAGCCGGCACATCTCGCCCGCCAGCCATTCGGCCAGGTGCCGGTGCTGACTGCAGCACAGACACCGATGTTCGAGAGCGGCGCAATTCTCTGGCGCATCGCCGAGGCCGGCGGCGACGCTCTGCTACCACCCGACCGCGCCGGCCGTGACCGCACCCTGAGCTGGGTCTTTGCCGCGCTCAATACCGTAGAGCCGCCAATCACCATGCACCAGCAGATGACCCGGCTCGCCGTGGACAAGGAGGCCGCCGAGATCATGGAGCGCGAGGTCCGCAAGGCGGTCGAACGCCGTCTGGGTCAGTTGCAGGCGACGATGGAGGGGCGTGACTGGCTGGTTGCCGAGCGGTTCACCGCGGCCGACCTGCTGATGGCGACGGTGCTGCGTGGGCTCCGGCACACGCAGATCGTCGCGCAATTCCCGAAACTGGAGGATTATCTTGCGCGCTGCACCGCCCGCCCCGCCTTTCGCGAGGCGCTGGCAGAGCAGCTGGCGCCCTTCGAGGAGAACGCCCCGCGCTACGCGGCGGAGTGAGCACTCAAATCTCTTCGAAGAGATTTGCAAGGTCCTTCGAAGGACCTTGCGCCCTTCGGTTCTGGCTCAGTTCTGCCGGGCGACCAATTCACTGAGCCAAGCATCGACCCGGGCCTTGTTCACGCCCATGTCCGACTGGCCGAACCGCTGGCGGGCATAGAGCCCGAGCTGACCGTCATCCTGCTGCACCGTGGTGTAGTCGGGAAAGCCCATCCATTTCGAGCGCGAGACGTAGGTTGCACGGCCCTCCGAGGGGCTGCCCGCCAGCACCTCGGTGCGCGGGCTCTCCAGGATGATGCGGTGCAGCGTCTCGAAGGTCTCCTCGCCGCCCGGGATGCGTCGGCGCACGCCGCTGGCGAGGTCCTGATCGGCGCTCACCTGCGGATCGACGTTCCAGACGGCGGGGTCCGACGGCGCCAGCCGTATCCAGGCCAGACCGGCGACAACCAGCAGAAGCACAATCCAGATTATCATGCGCACCACGCGTTCCTTTCATCTCTCTCCGCCCGCCGCGCTCGGGGCGGCGGATGGTTCCTGATTTCACAAATACCGCGCGCGATCAAAGCGGCTCGCGCGCCGCTCGCGGGATTGTGCCCATCGCGTCAACGGCGGGTCCAGCCCCAGAGGCAGAGCAGTTCGGTCGCCACATGCGCCCCCGCGATGGCGGTAGCGCCGGTCGTGTCGAAGGGCGGCGAGACCTCGACGACGTCGCCACCGACCATGTTGACCCCCGCCAGCTCACGCAGGCAGACCGCAGCCTGATGGCTCGAGAGCCCACCCCAGACCGGTGTACCCGTGCCCGGTGCGAAGGCCGGGTCCAGCGCGTCTATGTCAAAGGTCAGATAGACCGGATGACCGCGCACGATCTCGCGCGCCTTGGCCGCCGCAGCCTCCGGCCCGATCCGGTGCAGCTCGCGCGCGTCGATGATGTTGAAGCCCAGCGTGTCGGGATTGTCGGTGCGGATGCCGATCTGCACGGAGCGGCGCGGGTCCACCAACCCCAGCTTCACCGCCTTGTACATGAAGGTGCCGTGATCGATCCGGCCGAAATCGTCGTCGGCCCAGGTGTCGGTATGGGCGTCGAACTGGATCACCGAGAGCGGACCGTACTTGGCCGCATGGGCCTTGAGGATCGGCAGGGTGATCGAATGATCGCCCCCCAGCGTCACCACCGCCGTGTCCGTCGCGAGGATCCCGGCGATATGCGCCTCGAGCGTGCCGGGAAAGGCCGGGACATTGGCATAGTCGAAGGCCAGGTCGCCATAGTCGGCGATGGCGACCTCCGACAGCACGTCATAGCCCCAGCCATAGGGCGCATCGCAGGGCTGCAGCAGCGAGGCCTCGCGGATCGCGCGCGGACCGAAGCGCGTGCCGGTGCGATTGGTCACCGCCTGGTCGAAGGGCACGCCGGTCACCGCGATGTCGGCGCCCGAGAGGTCCTTGGTATAGCGCCGGCGCAGGAAGGAGGCGGCACCCCCGAAGACGTTCTCGAAACTTGGCCCCTTCAGTTCGGTGCGGGTGAAGGCGTGGTCGATCTGGGTCTTCGCGTCCTCGAGGGCCATGCACTCACTCCTGCAGCGGCAGCGCGGTCTCGATCAGCCGCGCGAAGAAACTGGCGCCGATGGGCGCAATTTCGTCGTTGAAATCGTATTTCGGGTGGTGGCAGCCGAAGGTGTCCCCCTGCCCGAGGAAGAGATAGGCGCCGGGCCGCGCTTCGAGCATGTACGAGAAATCCTCGGCGGGCATGATCGGGTCGCAATCGTCCACCACCTTGTCTGCGCCCACGATCTCGCGCGCCACCTGCGCCGCAAAGGCCGCCTGCTCGGGGTGGTTCACGGTGACCGGGTAGCCCCGGTCGTAGGTCAGCTCGGCGGTGCAGCCGTAGACCTGCGCCTGCAGATCGACGATTTCGCGGATGCGCCGCTCTGCCAGATCGCGCGTCTCGGTCGAGAAGCAGCGTACGGTGCCCGTCAGATAGGCAGTGCCGGGGATGATATTGTGGGTCGTTCCGGCGTGGACCTCCGTCACCGAGACCACCAGACGGTCGAGCGCGTTGACGTTGCGGCTGACGATGGTCTGCATCGCCTGCACGATGGCCGCCCCCGCCGGGATCGGGTCGATGCAATCCTGCGGCGAAGCGCCGTGGCCGCCCTTGCCGGTGATGTCGATACGGAACTCGTCCGCCGAGGCCTGCAGCGGCCCAGCGGTGGTCAGGAAATGCCCCTGCGCATCGCCCGGCGCATTGTGCATGCCGTAGACCTCGGACACGTCGAAGCGGTCCATGATGCCCTCGTCGATCATCGCCTTGGCCCCGGCCCCGCCCTCTTCGGCGGGCTGGAAGATCAGCGCCACGCGACCGGCGAAATTGCGCGTCTCGGCAAGATACTTGGCGGCGGCGAGCAGCATGGTGGTGTGGCCGTCATGGCCGCAGGTATGCGCCACGCCCGGAACCTTCGAGGCATAGGCGGTGCCCGAGAGATCCTCCATCGGCAGCGCGTCCATGTCGGCGCGCAGCCCGATGGTGCGTCCAGTGCCGCGGCCCTCGATGATCGCCACCACGCCCGATTGCGCGATGCCCTCATGGATCTCGGCGATGCCGAAGTCCTTCAGCTTCCCGACCACGAATTTCGCGGTCTCGTGGCAGTCGTACTGCAGCTCGGGATGCTGGTGCAGGTGGCGGCGCCAGGCCTTCAGCGTCTCGGCGTCGGCGGCGATGGAATTGATCACGGGCATGCGGGGTCTTCTCTCGGTCTCTCCCCGGCCGGGATGGCCGGGGTCGCGTCTTGCCCGCAATGAAGACCGAAAAGCGTTACGCCCGCAAGGGTTGCCGAGTCTCGATGAGTTTCACGAAATAGGAGGCGCCAAGCGGTGCCGCCTCATCGTTGAAGTCGAACTTCGGATGGTGGACCGACGGGCCGATGCCCTGCCCGAGGTAGCAAAACGCCCCCGGCCGCGCCTCGAGCATGTAGGAGAAATCCTCGGCCCCCATCGACGGCGCGATCTCGTCCAGCACCTCGGGCACCACGCCCTGGGCAACCTTCACCGCGAAATCGGTCTGCGCGGCGTGGTTGACGGTCGGCGGGTAGTTCGGCTGGAAATCCAGTGCCGCGGTGACGCCATAGGCCATGGCCTGACCGTCGACGATCTCGCGCAGGCGGCGCTCGGCCATGGCGCGGATCTCGGGATCGAAGCTGCGGATCGTGCCTGCAAGACGCATGGTCTCGGGGATCACGTTGGTGGCCGAGCCGCCCTGCACCGTGGTCAGCGACACCACCAGCGATTTCAGCGGGTCGGCGTTTCGCGACGGCACCGACAGCAGCGCCTGTCCGATCGCCAGCGCGCAGGGCACCGGGTCGATGCAGAGGTCGGGATGCGCCGCGTGGCCGCCCTTGCCGGTCAGCACCAGCTCGAAATCGTCCACCGCCGCCATGATCGGCCCGCGGGTGGTCGCCATGGTGCCGAGCGGCAGCGAGGGGTCGGTGTGGATGGCATAGACCTCGGAAATGCCGAAGCGGTCCATGATGCCCTCTTCGACCATGATGCGGCCGCCGCCGATGGTCTCCTCGGCGGGCTGGAAGATCAGCGCCACCTTGCCTGCGAAGTTGCGCGTCTCCGACAGGTATTTCGCCGCGCCGAGCAGCATGGTGGTGTGCCCGTCGTGGCCGCAGGCGTGCATCTTGCCGGGCACCAGGCTGGCGTGCTCCGCGCCGGTCTCCTCGTCCATCGGCAGCGCGTCCATATCGGCGCGCAGCCCGGTCACCGGCCCCTCGCCCTGCCCCTCGATGATCGCCACGACGCCGGATTGGGCAATGCCCTCGTGGATCTCCGTGATCCCGAACTCGCGCAGCCGCGCCACGACGAATTTCGCCGTCTCGTGGCAGGCGAGGCTCAGCTCCGGGTTCTGGTGCAGATGACGGCGCCAGGTACGCATCTCGTCGGCGTAATCCGCGATCCGGTTCACGATGGGCATGGGTGGACTCCTGAAGGTCTTTGAAGCAGGAAAAGGTCAAATACCGATTTGCCGGAGATGTCCATGACCCTCGATCCGCGTGACGATCTGATCCACGATCCCAGGGGCGGCATGCCTCGCCTGCTGGAAATCATGCGCCGCCTGCGACACCCCGAGACCGGCTGCCCCTGGGATCTGGAACAGGATTTCGGCACCATCGCCCCCTACACCATCGAGGAGGCCTACGAGGTCGCCGACGCCATCGAGCGCGAGGCATGGGCCGAGCTCAAGGGCGAGCTGGGCGACCTGCTGTTCCAGTCGGTCTTCCACGCGCAGATGGCCGAGGAGCGCGGCCTGTTCAGCTTCGACGACGTGGCCAACACCATGTCCGACAAGATGGTCACCCGCCACCCGCATGTCTTCGGCGACGAGAGCAACGAGAAATCCCCCGAGCAGCAGACCGCCGACTGGGAAAAGATCAAGGCCGCCGAACGCGCAGCCAAGGCGGAAAAGGGCGTGCTTGACGGCGTCGCCATGGGGCTGCCCGCGCTGCTGCGCGCGGTGAAGCTGCAGAACCGCGCCGCGCGCGTCGGCTTCGACTGGCCGTCGACCGACGAGGTGATGGACAAGCTGATCGAGGAAACGCAGGAGCTGCGCGAGGCCACCGATCCCGATCACGCCGAGGAGGAATTCGGCGACCTTCTCTTCGTCATGGCCAACCTCGCGCGCCACATGAAGATCGACCCCGAGCAGGCGCTGCGCCGGGCCAATGCCAAGTTCACCCGCCGCTTCAAGTCCATCGAGACCGCGCTGGAAGCGCAGGGCAAGCGCCCCGAGGACAGCAATCTGGCCGAGATGGACGCGCTCTGGGACGAGGCCAAGGCCGCGGAAAAGGCGCAGAAGGCCGCCCATGTCAGCCCCCGTTCCAACGGCACGCAACCAGGGAGTAATTCCTGATCTTTCCGATAAGGCATTGATCTGATAATTTCACTCGGGTAACTGGCTTCCAGCGACTAGCCAAAACCGACAAGCATGACCGGAGGACATTGATGCTGCGTCTCGGAACCGCCCTCGCCCTGATTGCGACTGCCGCACCCGCACTTGCCGAAGAGGTGAATCTCTACTCCTACCGTCAGCCCGAGCTGCTGCAGCCGCTGACCGACGCCTTCACCGAGGCCACCGGCATCGAGGTGAACGTCGCCTATATCGACAAGGGTCTTGAAGAACGCCTCGTCGCCGAAGGCGACCGCTCGCCCGCCGATCTCATTTTCACCGTCGACATCTCGCGGCTTGCCGCCGCCGTGCAAGCGGGCGTGACCCAGCCGGTGGAAAGCGCCGTTCTGGAAGAGAACGTGCCGGCGCAGTACCGCGACCCCGACGGGCAATGGTTCGGCCTGACCACGCGCGCACGCATCGTCTACGCCTCGAAGGACCGCGTCGATCCGTCGGAGATCACCAGCTATGAGGATCTCGCCGACCCGAAATGGAAGGGCCGCATCTGCACCCGTTCGGGCACCCATGACTACAACGTGGCGCTGGTTGCGGCGATGATCCACCACCACGGCGAGGAATATGCTAAGCAGTGGCTGCAGGGTCTGAAGGACAACCTCGCCCGCCGCCCGCAAGGCAACGACCGCGCGCAGGTCAAGGCGATCTGGGCCGGCGAATGCGACATCTCGCTCGGCAACACCTACTACATGGGCCAGATGCTCAGCGACCCCGAGCAGGTGGAATGGGCCGACTCGGTCAACGTGCTCTTCCCGGTTTTCGAGAACGGTGGCACCCACGTGAACATCTCCGGCGTGGCGATGACCAAATCCGCGCCGAACCGCGAGAACGCGCTGAAGATGATGGAATACCTGACCTCGCCCGAGGCGCAGGAGATCTACGCCCACGCCAACTATGAGTACCCGATCGCACCCGGCACCGAGGCTGATGATCTGGTCAAGGGCTGGGGCAGCTTCACCGCCGACGACACCAACCTGATGACCCTCGCCGAACAGCGCGGCGCGGCGCTGCGGCTGGTCGAAGAGGTCGATTACGACGGCTGATCCCAGCCGCACCGTAGCTGAACAAGAAGGGGCCCCGCTGGGCCCCTTTTTCATGCGCTGCGTCATTGGCACGGCCGCTGAGGGGGCGCTGCCCCCTCGTCGCTGCGCGCCTCACCCCCGGCGTATTTTCCGAAGAGAAGAAGGACCTGGCGCGCTCCCGGTCCTTCTTCTCTTTTCAAATACGCCTATCCTGTGCGTCAAGCCACGCGGCGTCCGTGGCTCCAGACACCGCGCAGGCAGGGCTGGCCCTCGATGCGCTTCACCCGGACCACGTCGGCCAGCAGACCCGGCGCCAGACGGCCCCGGTCATCCAGCCCCGAGGCGGCGGCGGGCGCGCGGCTCACCGTGGCGATGCCGCGCGGCAGGTCGTCCCAGAGATCGGCGAGCAGGAAGGCCGCCCCCATCAGCGCCGCCGGCACGTAGTCCGACGAGACGATGTCCAGTAGGTCGCGCCGCGCCAGCTCCTCCGCCGCCACATTGCCCGAGTGCGAGCCGCCACGGATGAGGTTCGGCGCGCCCATCATCACCGCGATGCCAACCTCCTTGCAGGCCCGCGCCGCCTCGACCGTTGTCGGGAATTCCGCCAGCCGCACGCCGTGCCCCTTGCTCACCGCCACATGCGCGGCGGTCGTGTCGTCGTGGCTCGCCAGCACAGCGCCGAGGCGGCGCGCCGCCGCAACCGCCCCCGCCTCATGGGCCTCTCCGAGCTCGCCGCGCAGCCGCGTCAGATGGCCGACATGCGCGTCGAAATCATCCGCGGAAAGCCCGTGCTTGCCGCACATGTAATCGCGGTATTTCTCGATGTCGCGGAACTGCCGCTGACCCGGCGTGTGATCCATCAGCGACAGGATGCCCACGCGGTCCGCCGCACCGAACTCGGCCAGTTCCTCGAGCAGCGTCTCAGAGCAGGTCTCGGCCCGCAGGTGCAGGAAATGGCTGATCTTCAGCATCTCGCGATCCCGCGCCTCGAGCAGCTCGCCTGCCAGCGCCCGCGCGTATTTGCCGTATTTCGACTTGCCGTCGGTCACCACCGAGCCAACCCGCATGGCGTCGAACACCGTGGTGATACCGCAGGAGGCAAGCTCGGCGTCATGCGCGAGGATCGCCGCCGCATGCGGCCAGTTCACCTTCGGGCGCGGCTGCATGTGGCGCTCGAGATTGTCGGTATGCAGCTCGATCAGCCCGGGGATCAGCAGATCGCCCGCGCAGTCCTCCGCGCCCGCCACGGTGGTGTTGCCGGGATCGACCGCCTCGATCCGCCCGCCTTGCATCACCAGCGTGCCGGCGATCACCTCGTCTTCGAGCACGATCCGCGCATTGCTCAGGATGGTCCGTGCCATGTCTCTACCTCTTTCTCTCGGCGCTCTTTGCGCCGTCATGCATCTGTGACATGACGCTGTCATGAAGCGCGCCATGCAAAATTATTCCCGATACGCCGTCTATTACGCCCCGCGCCCGGGGCCGCTGGCCGAGTTCGCCGCCGCATGGCTGGGCTGGGACCCGGCTGCCGGTTGCCTCGTGCCGCACCCACAGCTGCAGGGCCTGCCCCGCCCGGTCGCCGAGATCACCGAGACCCCGCGCAAATACGGGTTCCACGGCACGCTGAAGCCGCCCATGCGGCTCACCGGCCCTGTTGATGCGCTGCACGAGGACCTCTCGGCGCTGGCGGCGCGTCTTGCCCCGGTTGGCTTGCCGGGCCTTGCGCTCACGCGCATCGGCAGCTTTCTTGCGCTGACCACCCTTGGCGCCGCCGCGCCACTGGCGCGTCTTGCCGGAGAGGTGGTCGAGGCGCTCGACCCGCACCGCGCCCCGCCCAGCGAGGCGGAACTGGAGCGCCGGCGCCGCGCCCGCCTGAGCCCGGCGCAGGAAGACAACCTCGCGCGCTGGGGATACCCCTACGTGATGGCGGAGTTCAAATTCCACCTCACGCTCACCGGCAAGCTGGCCTTCGGCGAGGCGGAGCAGGTCGCCGAGGTGCTGCAGCCGGTGCTGGCGCCGCTGCTGCCGCAGCCCTTCGAGGTGCGCGACCTCTGTCTCTTCGGAGAAGCCGAGGACGGACGTTTCCACCTGCTGCACCGCTACGCTCTCACCGGCTGAAGCAACGCCACCAGCCGGGCCGCGGCGACCTCCAGCGGGCCGGAGTTGTCGATCTCATGCACCCGCAGCCCGCCCGGAAGCGGCAGCGCAGCGCGCGCCAGCCGCGCCGCGATCTGTGCCGTGCTCTCGCGCCCGCGCGCCGCCAGCCGCTCCGCCAGCACCTCGGACCGCGCGGTGACATGCAGCACTTCGAGCTCGGGCAGCAATTCCGCGGCCTGCTCCAGTGCCCGGCGCGAGCCGTTGAACACCACCGGGCGGCCCGCCGCGCGCGGCGCCAGCTCGGACCAGCGGATGCCGTAGCGCAGATCATGCGCGCCCCAATGCAGGGCGAAATCGCCTGCCTCCAGCATCCGCTCAAATTCCTCCAGCGTTACGGCAAGGCAGGGCTCGCCGCCCGCGTCCGGCGCGCGGGTGATCACCCGCTGCACCACATGCAGGCCGGGCACGCGCGGCGCCACCGCGGCGAGCAGGCTGTCCTTGCCCACCCCCGAGGGGCCGACGAGGGCAAAGACCGGCGCCATATGCTCCGGGCCGGTCATGCCGCCCGCGCCGGGGTGAAGCCGCTGACGTCGATCTCACGGTCACAGACCCGCTCGCGCGCCGCGGCGTCGTGGAAGATGCCGATGATCGCCGCGCCGCGCGCCTTGGCCTCTTCGATCAGCGCCAGCACAACTGCGCGGTTGGTGGCATCCAGAGACGCTGTCGGCTCGTCCAGCAGCAGCGCCGGGAAGCCATGGGCGAAACCGCGCGCAATATTGACCCGCTGCTGCTCGCCGCCCGAGAAGGTGGTGGGCGAGAGGCTCCAGAGCCGCTCGGGGATGTTGAGCCGCGCCAGCAGCTCCCGCGCGCGCGCCTCGCCGTTACCAGCGCTGCCGCCCGCCGCCAGCACCGGCTCGGCCACCACCTCCAGCGTCGGCACCCGCGGCACCACGCGCAGGAACTGGCTTACATAGCCCAGCACCTCGCGGCGCAGCGTCAGGATCTCGCGCGGTTCGGCCCGCGCCACGTCCACATCGCCCACCATGATGCGCCCCGCCCCGGCAAGGTAGTTGCCGTAGATCATCCGCATCAGCGTGGACTTTCCGGCACCCGAATTGCCCACCAACGCCACGCATTCGCCGGGTGCCACCGAGAGCGAGGCGCCCTCCATCACCGGGATCACCGCGCTGCCCTGGTTGTGCAGCACGAAGCTCTTCGACACGTCCGAGATCCGGATCATCGCTTCTGCCCTTCTTCTCTTTCCAAATACGCACATCCCGCCCGCACCACGGGCCCGGCGCCGCTCATACCTGCAACACGCTCGACACCAGCAGCTGGGTGTAGCCATGCTGCGGATCGTCGAGCACCTGGTCGGTGAGGCCGGTCTCGACCACCTGCCCGCCCTTCATCACCATCAGCCGGTCGGCAAGCAGCCGCACCACAGCGAGGTCATGCGTGACGATCACCGCCGAGAGCCCCATCTCGCGCACCAGTCCGCGCAAGAGGTCCAGAAGACGCGCCTGCACCGAAACGTCGAGGCCGCCGGTCGGCTCGTCCATGAACACCAGACGCGGGCCGGTGACGAGGTTGCGGGCGATCTGCAGACGTTGCTGCATGCCGCCCGAGAAGGCCCGCGGCCGGTCGTCGACGCGGTCTTCCGAGATCTCAACCCGGCCCAGCCAGTCGATCGCCTGCGCGCGGATATCGGCGTAGTTGCGCGCGCCCACGGCCATCAGCCGTTCGCCGACGTTGCCGCCCGCCGAGACGCCCATGCGCAGCCCGTCGCGGGCGTTCTGATGCACGAAGGCCCAGTCCGTGCGTGCCAGCATCCGGCGCTCGGGCTCGGACATGGTGAGCACGTCGCGCGGCCCTTCGGCCCGCGTGTCGAAGACCACCTTGCCCGCGTCGGGGGCAAGCTGCCCCGACAGGCACGACAGCAGCGTCGACTTGCCAGAGCCGCTCTCGCCGACGATGCCCATGACCTCGCCGGGCCAGAGATCGAAATTCACGTCGCCGCAGCCGAGCCGCGCGCCGTAGTGCTTGGTGACGCCCTGGACGGAGAGCAGCGGGGTCATGCGTATTCCTCCTGCGGGGAGAGCGCGCCACGATGCCCTTCGGCCTGCCGCGTGGCGCAGAAATCGGTGTCCGAGCAGACGAACATCCGCCCGCCCGCATCGTCGGTGATCACCTCGTCGAGGTAGCTGGAGCCGCAGCCGCAGAGATCGCAGTCATGGTCCGCCTTGCTGGCCTCGAATGGGTGATCCTCGAAATCGAGGCTGACGACCTTGGTGTGCGGCGGCAGCGCGTAGATGCGCTGCTCGCGGCCCGCGCCGAAGAGCTGGATCGCCGCGCTCTCGAGCTTTGGGTTGTCGAACTTGGGGATCGGCGAGGGATCCATCACGTAGCGCCCCTCGACCTTCACCGGGTAGGCATAGGCGGTGGAGATCGCACCGTTATGAGCGATGTCCTCGTAGAGCTTGACGTGCATCAGCCCGTATTCCTCCAGCGCGTGCATCTTGCGGGTCTCGGTCTCGCGCGGTTCCAGAAAGCGCAGCGGCTCGGGGATCGGCACCTGGTAGACGAGGATCTGCCCCTCCTCGAGTGGCTGTTCGGGGATGCGGTGGCGGGTCTGGATGACCGTCGCCTCGGCCGTGTGCTCGGTGGTCTCGACCTCGGCGGTGCGCTCAAAGAACTTGCGGATCGAGACGGCGTTGGTGGTGTCATCGGCGCCCTGGTCGATGACCTTGAGCCGGTCCTCGGGGGTGAGGCAGGCGGCAGTCACCTGCACGCCCCCCGTCCCCCAGCCGTAGGGCATCGGCATCTCGCGGCTGGCAAAGGGCACCTGGTAGCCCGGCACCGCCAGCGCCTTGAGCAGTGCGCGGCGGATCATCCGCTTGGTCTGCTCGTCGAGATAGGCGAAGTTGTAGGCCTGATCGGTCATGACTCTGGCTCCTCGCCGAAGAGATAGATTTCGCCCCAGACGATCTCGTCGCCCAGGTCTGGATCGCTGAACGCTTCCAGCAGCCCCTCATCCGGCGCGCCGTCCTCGTCGAGCGGCAGGTCAGAAGGGGACGAGATCAGCTTGATGTCCTCGATGCTGCTCGCCACGCCGCCGCATTCCGCCACGTGCTCGGTCAGTTGCACTTCGACCTCGGCCGGGGAATTGGCCGACAGGCAAATCCACAGCACCGCCAGCACAGCGTCTTCGTCTCCGCCCTCTTCGTCGTCGCCGAAGAAGGGACAGGGCGTGCCCGGCATGCGGACCACCTCGACCAATGCGCAGTACCAGTCCTGACCCTTGCCCAGTTCGGGCAGTTTCGCCCCGTGATAGCCCTTGCTCATTCCGCAGCCTCCTTGAATTTTGCTGTGCCCAGAGCCTCTGCCCGCATCTTGCGAACCAGTTCCAGCTCGGACTGGAAATCCACGTAGTGCGGAAGCTTGATATGTTCGAGGAAGCCTGTCCCCTGAATATTGTCGGAATGGGCCAGAACGAATTCCTCGTCCTGCGCCGGGGCGCCGATGTTCTCCTCGCCCAGCTCCTCCCAGCGCAGCGCCCGATCGACCAGCGCCATGGAGATCGCCTTGCGCTCGGTCTGGCCGAACACCAGCCCGTAGCCGCGGGTGAACTGCGCTGGCTCAAGCTTGGACCCGGCGAACTGGTTGACCGTCTCGCATTCGGTGAGCGTCAGCTCTCCGATGCAGACCGGGAACCCCAGCTCCGGCACCTCCATCTCGACCTCGACCGCACCGATGCGCAGCTCGCCGACAAAGGGATGGTTGCGGCCGTAGCCGCGCTGGGTGGAATAGGCCATGCCGAGAACGAAGCCCTCGTCGCCACGGGTCAGTGCCTGCAGCCGCAGCGGGCGACCCGCGGGGTATTCCATCGGCTCGCGGGTCATATCGGGCGGCGTCGCGTCAGTGCGCGGCTCGTCCTGGATCAGACCGTCCTTGTTGAGAAATTCCGTCACCCGCGGCGTCGGCTCGCGGCGCGGCTCTGCCTCTCGGGCACGCGGCGCCTCGCCCTCGGCTTCAAGCGCGAAATCCAGCAAGCGGTGCGTGTAGTCGAAGGTCGGCCCCAGCACCTGCCCGCCCGGCACGTCCTTGAAGGTCGCGCTGATGCGGCGGTCGCAGCGCATCGCCCCGGTGTCCACCGGCGCGGAATGGCCGAGCCGCGGCAGGGTCGTGCGGTAGGCACGGATCAGGAAGATCGCCTCGATCAGGTCACCGCGCGCCTGCTTGATCGCCAGCGCCGCGAGATCGGGATCGTAGAGCGAGCCCTCGGCCATCACCCGGTTCACCGCCAGCGCCATCTGCTCGCGGATCTGCGGCACGGTCAGCTCGGGCACGGCGGCGTCGCCGCGCCGTTCCTCGGCCAGCCACTCATGCGCCGCGTCGATCGCTCGCTCGCCGCCTTTCACAGCCACATACATCAGAGCGCCTCCACTTTGGTTGTGCGCGGCACCGCTGCCAGCCGGTCCTGCGCGGTGAAATAGCAATCCCATCCCAGCGGGAAGAGCAGACCGTTCCGCGCGAAGGCCTCGACCTCGGGCAGGCTCAGCGCCGCCTCGGTCTCGATGCCGGGGCCGGTGAGCTTCATGCCCGCACTCTCCAGCGCCGCCACCTCGACGATCAACGTCACCGAGCGGTCGGGGTATTCGGCGGTGCCGATCCGGTAGCGGTCCAGCGGCTTCAGCGCCTGCCAGCTGCCGAGGGCGAACATCGCCTCGTCGGCGGCCACGACCGGCGCACCGATGTGGAAGGCGATCCAGTGCCGCAGCGCATCACTGTTGCAGCCCGGGGCCAGGTGGATCGGCGTCTCGCGGTCGCAGAGCGTCAGCAGCAGCACCGCCGCCGCTGTGGAAATTCCCGGTCCCTCGGCGCCTTCGACGGTCTCGATCTTGCCCGGCCGCGCCATGGCCTCCAGCGCCGCGCGGAAGGCCCGCGCCGCCTGCACCGGGGCGTCGGCAAAACCGCCCGTCAGCACGTCGCCGTTCAGTCTATCGTCCCGCATCATTCCCCCCGCACCATGGTGAAGAAGTCCACCTTCGTCGCAGCTGCCTTGGCGGCCCGCGCATCGCGCTGCGCCGCTTCTTCCGAAGCCAGCGGCGCCAGCACAGACGCCTGCACCTCCGCCGCCCGCGGCCCCTGCATCAGCGCATCCACCAGCGCCGCGCGCTCGGCATGGGCGCGGTTGCGACCCTTCACATGGGCATGCCCCACCTCGCCGCTCTGCAGCCGCAGCGCGCAGCGTGTGACGGTCATCTCTCCGAGATTGAAGGGCGCACCGGTACCGCCCATGCGTCCCCGCACCATGACGCCGCCGGTCTCGGGCACGCGCAGCCAGTCGAAGTCGAAGTCGGGCATATCCGCCCCCTCCATCAGTGCCGCAAGCCGCTCGGCCGGGGCGCGCGCCAAGAGGCCCATCCAGCCCTGCCGTAGGGCGATTTCCTGTTCAGGAGTTTCCATCTGGACACCTTGCCGATTTGTCTAGATAACTATACAACTAGACATGTAATAGCTCGCAGGCCCCGAGTCGGGCAAGGGCTCATTGCATGAAGTTTCGGTGACAGAGGTTCCAACATGCCCCGTTCTCCCGTCCGCTCTCCGGTCTGGCATGCCATCGCCACCACGCTCGAGGGCGAGATCTCGCGCGGCCACTACCGCCCCGGCGACAAGCTCCCGACCGAGGCCGAGCTGGCCACCCGCTTCGGCGTCAACCGCCACACGGTGCGCCACGCGCTGAAGGATCTGGGCGACCGCGGCCTCACCCACTCGCGGCGCGGCGCCGGGGTATTCGTGCGCATGGCCCCGATGGACTACCCGATCGGCGGCCGCACCCGCTTCAGCCAGAACGTCCGCGCCTCGGGCCGCCTGCCCGATCGCCGCCAATTGCGCATGGAGACCCGCCCCGCCGACGAGGTTGAAGCCGAGGCGCTGCACCTCGCGCCCGGCGAACCGGTGCTGGTGCTCGAGGGCATCTCGCTGGCTGGCGGCGTGCCCATGGCGCATTTCGTCTCGATCTTTCCGATCACCCGGCTACCCGGGCTCGACGTGACCCTGCGCGAGGTCAACTCGGTCACAGAGGCGCTGCGCCGCCACGGGGTCGCGGACTACACCCGCGCCCAGACCCGCCTCACCGCCGAGCCCGCCTCGGCGACCCAGGCGCTGCACCTCAACCTGCGCGAGGGCGAGCCGCTGCTGCGATCGTCGTCGCTGAACCTCGGGCCGGACGGTGCCCCGGTGGAGCAAGGGCATACCTGGTTCGCAGGCGATCGCGTTGCTCTCACGATCAACCATGAAGAGAATGGTCCCGCGGAGTAACGCCTCTGTCATGCTCCGCGTCATGCCCATGACACAGACCCGGGGTAGGACCGCCCGAAACCCCAGAGCAGCCACGGCGGGTGACGAACATGACTGCGCTACTTCCTCCCCTGCGCCTCACCGGCGCGACCCTCCTGCGCGACGGCGCGCTTCAGCAGCGTTCGCTGGTGATCGAGGAGGGTCTGATCAGCAAGGGGCCGCTGCCCGAGGTCGACCTCTCGGGCTACCTCGTGCTGCCCGGCATCATTGACCTGCACGGCGATGCCTTCGAGCGCCATATCGCACCGCGCCCCTCTGCGCCCTTCCCGATCTTGGCGGGGCTGCGCTGGACCGACCGCGAGGCCGCCGCCCACGGTGTCACCACCGCCTGGCTGGCGCAGTGCTGGAGCTGGGAGGGCGGCATGCGCAGCCCCGACTTCGCCGAGGAGGTGATGGCCGCCCTCGCCGCCTACCGGCCCCGCGCCCACACCGACCTGCGCCTGCAGATCCGCTGCGAGACCCACATGCCCGAGACCCGCGAACGGATGCTGGCGGCGGTGCTCAGGCACGGGATCGATTACGTGGTGTTCAACGATCACCTGCCCGAGGCGCTCGACGTCGCCGATCGCGACCCGCACCGGCTTGCGCTCTGGGCCGAGCGCGCCGGCGAGACCCCCACCGCCTTCGTCGCCCGGCTGCGCGAGGCGCGCGCCCGCTCACGCGACGTGCCGCGCCATCTCTGCGCGCTGGCCGAGAGCTTTGACAGCCACGATATCCGCTACGGCAGCCATGACGACCCCGACGGCGACACCCGCGAGTACTACCGGCTGATCGGGGCCCGCATCGCCGAGTTCCCGACCACGGTCAGCGCCGCAAAGCTGGCCCGCGCCTTCAACGATCCCGTGCTCATGGGCGCGCCCAACGTGGTGCGCGGCCGCAGCCAGGCGGGCAATATCTCGGCCCAGCACCTGATTGCTGCCGGGCTCTGCGACGCGCTGGTCTCGGACTACCACTACCCCTGCCTCGCGGAAGCGGCCTGGACCTTGGTCGACAAGGGGCTGCGCAGCCTGCCCGAGGCCTGGGCGATGATCTCCACCACCCCGGCCGAGATCATGGGGCTGGTCGACCGCGGCAGCCTCGATCACGGCAAGCGTGCGGACTTCGTGGTGATCGATGCCGAGACCCGCGCCATCGAGGCGACGGTCTGCGCTGGCCGGCTGACCTATCTCGCCGGCAAGGCCGGAGCCCGGCTGGTCTCGGCAATGCAGGGCCAGCGCATGGCCGCAGAGTAGCTCACGCCGGGGCGTCTCGGCTCCAGGCACCGCGGCGTCGGCGCAGCTTAAGCGGATGTTCAACTCTCCTGTCGTAAGACCCCGCCACCCGGTCCGCGGACCGCAATGGCCAGAGGAGAGATGCCCATGCACACCCAAGCCAGCCCGTCACGGATGCCTGCCCGCCGCTTGGTCGCCCTGCTCGCGGCGGCGCTCTGTCTGGTGCTGCTGCTCGGGGCCGCGCAGGCCGGGGCCGAGGGCCGGATCAGCATCATCGTCAACGATCCCGAGAACCCCTATTGGGCCGCCGAGGGCGAGGTCGCCAAGGCGACCGCGACCGAGCTTGGCTACAAGGCCGTCATCGCTGCGCATGGCGGCGATCCGCTGATCGAAGGCACCCATGTCGACAGCGCCATTGCCGCCGGGGTCGATGCGATCATCCTCGATCCGGCAGATGCCACGGACTCCGCCGTCGCGATCCAGCGGGCCAAGGCGGCGGGGGTTCCCGCCTTCATCGTCAACGCCGGGCTGGCGCAGCCCGGCCTCGCCATCGCACAGCTGCTATCGAACAACGCACAGGGGGCGGAACTCGGGGCCCGGCGCTGGCTCGATGACATGGGCGACCAGGGCTCCTACATCGAGCTGCTCGGCGCTACCACGGACCCGAACGCCGAGATCCGCTCCCGCGGCTACGCGGCGGTTGTCGGTGCCGAACAGGGGCTCAGCCGGGTGGGCGCCGTCGCCGCCGACTGGAGCCGCGACCTAGGCTACGAACAGACCCGCAGGCTGCTCGCGGAGCGCCCGCTGATCACCGGCATCCTCGCCGGCAACGACGAGATGGCGCTTGGTGCAGTGGCCGCGCTCAAGGAAGCAGGGCGGCTGGATTCGGTCACCGTCGGCGGCTTCGACGGCTCGCCCGACGCGGTGGCCGCGGTGCTCTCCGGCGAGCTCGCCTACACGGTGCTGCAGCCGGTGGCCATCTTCGCCGCCGAAGCCGTGCGGCAGGCCGATCACTACATCCGGACCGGAGCACCGCGCGAGAGCCGCGAGGTACAGTTTTTCGACTGCCTGCTCATCGACAGCAGCAACGCCGCGCGCATGTCCGGCCCCTTCATGCTGGGGAACTGACCTTCCCCGACCCGCGGTCGCCCTGCCCCAATTAGGCGCTTGTTCAGCCTTTCGTGTTTGAACTGGAACCGACCATGGGCCGATCGTCCCATCCCCGCCAGCAGTTACAGGAACTCGCCATGCCCCGCCTGCGCAGCCTCTCTGTCGCCATCAAGCTGCCCGCCCTGATGATTGCCATCGCGCTCGGCTGCCTCGGCGTCGCTGGCGCCATCGCCTACAATGTCTCCTTCGCCCAACTGATGCAGGAAGTTTCCTTCCGCCTCTCAGCCGTGGCCGACACCCGCGCCGCGCTGCTCGAGGATTGGTTCGATGAAAAGCTCGAGGCGCTCGGCGAGTTCGCCGACGAACCTCAGACGGTCGAGGCGACCACGAGCTTCCTCAGCGCCTATCGCGGTCTCGGCCTAGAGGCCAATGCCCAGCTCCGTCGGAGCTACATCGACGAAAACCCCAATCCCCCCGATGCCCGCGAGGCCCTCGACGAGGCCAGCGAAACCACCGCCTACTCGCTCTTTCACAAGAAGTTCCACGCGGCGATGCGCAGCCAGGTCGAGGCGGTCGACATCGCCGACCTGCTGATCGTGTCCGCCGAAGGCGAGGTGATCTATTCCGTCCGCAAGCAGGGCAATTTCGCGACGAACCTGGACGAGGGCGGCGGCGCCCTCGGTCGGGCGATCCGGGGCGCCCTCGCCGATGGCGCCAGCTTCGGTTTCGGCGATTTTGCCGAGGACGCCGCGCTCGACGGCGCGGTTGCGGGTTTCCTGGCCCTGCCGCTGGCCAACGAGTGGGGAGATACCGTCGCCGCCCTTGCCTTCGAACTCGACGAGGCGGAGGTCGCGGCCATTCTTGCTATGCCCTCTGCACTGACCCCCACCACCCGGCTGGCGCTGGTCGGGCCCGACTTCACCCGCCGCAGCACAAGCGGACTTGCCGGGCAAAGCGGTGCGCTCGCGACAACCGCGCCCGAGAACCCAGCGTTCACCGCCGCCCTTGGCGGCGAAGAGGGCGTCACCGAGCTCACTCTCCCCAGCGGCGAAAGCGTCACCGCCGCCTACCAGCCGGTGCGCCTCGGCGGCCCCGACGCGGCGGGTGGCACCACCTGGGCGCTGCTCGCGGCGGAACCCTCCGAGGTGATCGCCGCCGGTCCGCGCGCCCTGCTGGCCAAGCTCGCCCGGGCCGCCATTCCGGCCCTCGTGGTCGCGTTCCTGGTCGCCGGACTGTCCGCCCGCAACATGGCCCGCCCCCTGGGCCGCATCGCTGCCGCTGTTGGCGAGGTGGCTGCCGGGAACTACGAAAGCGAAATCCCGGCCCAGAAGCGAGGTGACGAGATCGGCCGCATCTCCCGCGCGCTCGACGCGCTGCGCCGCGACCTGCTGCAGAGCCGCGATGAACTGCAGTCCGGCGCCAGCGCCCGGGCCGCCATGCAGCGCGCGCAGACAGAGGTGGTCGAGGCACTGCAAACCGCGCTCTCCCGGCTTGCCGAGGGCGATCTCGGCAGCACCATCGCGCAGGAATTTCCCGAGGATTACGCGCAACTTCGCAGCGATTTCAACCGCGCCACCGACCGGCTGCAGCAGGCGATGATCGACGTGTCGCAAAGCGCAGCGTCGATCAACCATGACGTCGATCACATCGCCCAGGCCTCCGAAGAGCTGGGACAGCGCACCGAGCGGCAGGCCGCGACGGTCGAAGAGACCGCTGCCGCGCTCGATCAGCTCACCGCCTCGGTCTCAGAGGCCGCCAGGAACGCGGCGGATGTGGACGGGCTTGTCGGCAAGGCCCGCGAAGACGCGCAGGCCAGCGGTGAAGTGGTGCGCGAGACGATCGAGGCGATCGGCGTCATCGAAGCGTCGTTCCAGCAGATCTCCGGCAATATCAAGGTGATCGACGACATCGCCTTCCAGACCAACCTCTTGGCGCTGAATGCCGGCGTCGAGGCGGCGCGCGCCGGGGATGCCGGGCTGGGCTTCGCCGTCGTGGCCTCCGAGGTTCGGCTCCTGGCGCAGCGCTGTTCCGAGGCGGCGAGCGAGATCAACGGGCAGATCACCGCCTCGTCCGATCATGTACAGAACGGCGTGCGACTGGTCGGCCGCACCGGAGGCGCGCTTAAGGAGATCATCGAGGCGATCCGCACGATCGCCGACCGGGTGACCGCCATCGCCGAGTCGGCGCGCGAGCAATCAACCGGCCTGTCGGAGCTTAACAGCGCGGTGAGCGAACTGGACATGACCACGCAAAAGAACGCCGCCATGTTCGAGCAGACCTCCGCCGCCAGCTCGGACCTGCGCACCGCCGCGCAGGGGCTGCGGCAGAACGTCGGCCGTTTCACCCTCGGCAGCCGCACCGAGACCTGGGCCGGCACAGAGGAGGCCGCGCCCGACACGGCCCGGCGCGCCGCCTCGGCGTGAGAGCGATCCGGCACGTGTTGCGCCGCTTACCTGCCGCGACACGCACCGCTTTTTGCCCCTGCTTCCAAACACAAACCCGCTCGGGCGGAGACTGTGAGACAGGAGGCAGGCCCAGACAGGAGGCGGTCAGATAGGTGGTGATCAGATAGGTGGTGGTCAGATAGGTCGTGGTTGGACAGGAGACGGTCAGACGGGGTGGTCAGGCCCGCTCAGCCGGGACCGCTTCCGCCAGAGCGCCCTCGTATTTCTCGAGGAAGGCCTCCGCCGACATCGACCGGAAATCGGCCAGCCGGGCCCGCAGCAACTCATGCGGCCAGTCCCACCAGGCAAGCGCCATCATCCGCTCGGCCAGCTCCGGCGCGAAACGCAGGCGCAGCGGCTGCGCCGGCACCCCGGCGACGACCGTGTAAGGCGCCACATCCTTGGTCACCACCGCCGAGGAGGCGACGACCGCGCCATGGCCAATGGTCACCTCCGGGCGCACCACCGCTCCGTGGCCGATCCAGGTGTCATGGCCGACAAAAGCGCGGCGCGCGTGGCGCGCGGCGAAGAAGTCCTCATCGCGACCTGCATCGTCCCAGTAGTCCTCGGACCGGTAGAGGAAGTGGTGCAGCGAGGCGCTTCCCATCGGGTGATCGGTCGGCCCGATGCGGGTGAAGCTGGCGATATTGGCGAATTTGCCCACCGAGACATTGGCCAGATCGGCGTAGCGGTCACAGTAGGAATAGTCGCCCATCTCCACCCGGTTCAGCCGCGAGCCGCGGCCGATCTCGACAAAGGCGCCGAGCTCCGAGCCGGTGATCTCGCAGTCGGGGTGCAAAAAGGGCTCCTGTCCGAGACGCGGCATGTCAGTTCCCCTTGATCAGCTTGCGGCGCAGCCAGCCCGAGGCGCTGTCCATCGCCATGACCATCAGGATCACCAGGATGATGTAGTATGTCACCTCTTCCCAGTCCTTCTGGGTGATCATCGCCTGTGTCAGCAGCAGGCCGATGCCGCCGCCGGTGATCGCGCCGATGATGGTCGCCGAGCGGGTGTTGGATTCCAGGAAGTAGAGCACCTGGCTGACCAGCACCGGCACCACCTGCGGGATCACCCCGAAGCGGTAGCGCTGCAGCGGCTTTGCCCCGGTCGAGGCCACGCCCTCGATCTGCTTGCCGTCGACGTTCTCCAGCGCCTCGGAAAACAGCTTGCCGAAGGAGCCGGTGTCGGTGAGCAGGATCGCCAGCGCGCCGGTCATCGGCCCCGGGCCGAAGGCGCGGCTGAGCACGATGGTCCAGATCAGCCCGTCCACCCCGCGCAGGAAGTCGAAGACCCGGCGCACCCCGAAGCGCAGCGCCATGAGCGGCGCGAAATTCCTGGCCGAGAGGAACGCCAGCGGCAGCGCGACCAGCGCCGCGCCCATGGTGCCGAGGAAGGCCATGAGCAGGGTCTCGAAGAGGGCCCAGGCGACGTCGCTGTGGCGCCACATCGCATTGCCCCAGAAGTCCCGCCAGGCCCCCGCGAGATTGCCGCGCGCGGGGTCGATCTGCGCCCCGAGGAGGATCTCTCCCAGCCCGTGGCCGTGATAGGGGCTGTCGAGGGTGAAGAAGAACAGCTCCCAGCCGGGGAAATAGCGGAAGAGCTCGGTCTTCGAGCGAGTCAGCGACACACGCGCGCCGTCGGTCGTAACTTGCAAGCGCGAGGAGGAGGCGGAAATCCACTCCGGCAGACCGTCTTCGGGCAGGTTGCTGACGATGTCGCGGCCCTCGAGACGGGCCTCGATGAGACCGTAGCCCGGCACCTCCCAGCGGAACCCGTTGCCGGGCAGCAGCATGACTTCCTGCCCGCCCTTCAGCGCAACGCGGACTGCGCCATCATCCTGCGGCGCCACCCAGTCGGGTGTGATGCCCTCGGGGTATTCGCCCTTGCGCTCGCCCTCGATGGCCACCGTGATACCGCCGCCGCGGTTGTCGCGGGTGACATGGGTCTTGTAGCTCCAGGTGTCGGCGAGCAGCGTGCGGGCGTTGTCCCAGCGCGCCCGCTCGGCCAACCCCGGAAGGTCGAAGGCAAAGAAGATGTAGGCCAGGTAGGCGAGGATCACGGCAGGCAGGCCGAAGGCGAGGATCTTCTTGCGGCGGAAGACCCGGTCGGCAGAGGCATAGAGCGCGGCGTCGGCCATCTCAGTGGCCTCCTTTCTTGGAGGAGATCATGGCATTGCGCACATGGCTCGAAAGCTGGTCGAAGACGACGATGGTCAGGAAGAGCAGCAGGAAGATCGCCGCCGCCTCGTCGAAGCGGCCCTTGCCCCAGGCCATGGCGTTGCGCAGCTCGTAGCCGATACCCCCGGCCCCGACGAAGCCGAGGATGGCGGAGGCGCGGATGTTGATCTCGAAACGCAGCAGCGCGTAGCTGAAGTAGTTGGGCGAGACCTGCGGCACCACGCCCAGCCACATGCGCTGCAGCCAGGTGGCCCCGACCGAGGAGAGCCCCTCGACCGGCTTGAGGTCGGCGTTCTCGTTGACCTCTGAGAAGAGCTTGCCGAGCGCGCCTGCGGTGTGCAGCGCGATCGCCAGCATGGCGGGCACCGGCCCGCCACCCAGCACGAAGATCAGCACCAGCGCCACGACGATCTCGGGCACGGCGCGCAGGATGTCCATGAACCGGCGGAAGACCGGGATCAGCCGCGGCCAGCGCGCCAGCCCGCGGGTCGAGAGCAGCGACAGCACGATGGCCCCGGCGGCGCCGAGCAGCGTCGAGACCGCGGCGATGTTGATCGTCTCGACCAGCGCCGGGAAGTAGCGCACCAGGTGGCCGGGCAGCCGGTCGAGCTTGGGCAGCGTGTCGGCGATCACGTCGGCGGGAAAGTCGAATATCTGCGGCAGTCCGCTCCAGAAGCCGCCCGCGTTGCGCTCGTCGGCCAGCATGAAGCCGGAGATCATCAGCAGCGCGAACAGCGCGAGGGTCAACCCGCCGTAGAGGCGCCTCTGCGCCATCAGGGCCATGTAGTGGCCGCGCGGATCGTGGGGGGCGTCGGGGGTCTGGGTCATCGAAACGTCCTGCGGGCGGCAGGCCGGCCGATGCGCATCGCCGCGATCTGCGGCAGCCTCATCGGACCCCGGCCTTCCGGTAAACGAAAAGGGACCCCGCGCATCGGCAGGGTCCCCTCGGATCGTGCGATCAGTTGATCTTCGAGCGGCGTGCCGCGACGATCGACTCGTACTCGGCGTGGGTCACCGGGATGAAGTCCTTGGCGTCGCCCGCTGCCACGCCATAGGCGCAGTCGGCATCTTCTTCCCAGAGGTTGGCGGTCAGCTCGGTGACGGCGTCCTTGACGTCCTGCGGCAGCGCCTTGCGGATCACGAAGGGGCCCTCGGGGATGATGTTCGACTGCCAGATTTGCACCAGGTCGTTCATGTCGACGAGGCCCGCATCCACGGCCTTGCGCAACGCGCCCGAGTTGTAGCCGTCTTCCCAGTTGCCCTGGCCGTCGGCCCAGGTCACGCCGCCGTCGACGTCGCCGTTGTTGACCGCGACGATGGTCTGCTCGTGGCCGCCGGTGAAGACGACATCGCCGAAGTAGGTGCCCGGGGTCATGTCGTAGCCAGCTGCCGCGATCTCGATCGAGGGGATCAGGTAGCCCGAGGTCGAGTTCGGGTCACCGAAGCCGAAGTTTTTGCCCTTCAGGTCCTCGAGCGAGGTGATGCCGCTGTCGGCACGGGCGAAACCGATCGAGTAGTAGCCGATCGAGCCGTCGAGGTTCTGCTTGACCAGCACCGGCTCGACCGCCTCGGGATCGGCGATATAGGTGCCGGCGTAGGAGGAGGCGCCCATCCAGGCCGCGTCGATGGTGCCGCCGAGCAGGCCCTGCATCACGCCGTTGTAGTCGGCGGGGGTGAAAACCTTCACCTCGACGCCGAGTGCTTCGGCGATCTTGTCGGCGAAGCACTGGTTCGAGGTCATGCGGTCCTGGGCGTTCTCGCCGCCGAGGATGCCGAGGCGGAACTCGGTGATCTCCTGTGCCTGGGCGGCGCCCACGAGCACGGTGCTGGCCAGAGCGGCTGCGATCAGTTTCTTCATCTTCTGTCCCTCATTTCAAGAATTTGGCATCTCAGGAATTGGGCCCGTCCCGATGGGCCCGGGTGATCAGACCGCGACTTCCGCAGCCCGGATTTCCGCCGCGACCACGGGGTCGCGGATCTCGGTGGAGGTGGCGTTCTCCGAAAAATCGGCACCCGCCCCGTAGATGTCGCGCGCCACGCCGGTGGTCAGCTGCGCCGGGGTGCCGTCGAAGACGATGCGCCCGTCGCGCATGCCGATGACCCGGTCGCAGTAGCGCCGCGCGGTATCCAGCGTGTGCAGGTTGGCGATGACCATGCGCCCATCCTCGTCGTGGATGCGCCGCAGGTCGTCCATGACCAGCTGGGCGTTCATCGGATCGAGCGAGGCGATGGGCTCGTCGGCGAGCACCACCTTGGGATCCTGCATCAGCGCCCGGGCAATGGCGACGCGCTGCTGCTGGCCGCCGGAGAGCGCCTCGGCGCGCTTGGCCGCATGGGCCGCGATGCCGAGCCGCTCGAGAATGTCGATGGCGCGGTGGATGTCCTCGCGCGGGTAGAGGTTGAACATCGTCGCCAGCGTGCCCCGCCGGGCAAGCGTGCCGTGCAGCACGTTCGACACCACGTCCATGCGCGGCACCAGGTTGAACTGCTGGAAGATCATCGCGCAATCGGACTGCCAGCCACGCTTTTCCGCGCCCTTGAGCTGCAGCACGTCGCGGCCTTCGAAGATCAGCCTGCCCTCGGTCGCATCGGTGAGCCGGTTCATCATCCGCAGGAAGGTCGACTTGCCGGCGCCGGAGCGGCCGATGATCCCGATCATCATCGGGCGGTCGACCGTGAAGCTCGCATTGTCCACGGCGGTGTTCGCGCCGAAGCGCTTCGTCAGATGTTCGACGGTAAGCATGGTTCCCCCAGACTGTCCGAGGCGGCTTGTCACCCCCGACCGTATCGACGCTGTGACGCACAGGATTCGGTTCGGTGTCATTTGGGTGAAGCTTTGGTGACAGGCGGTTCGGAGGGCGAAATCTCCAGGTTTGGTCGCGCATTACGCCCGAATTTCGCGCATTTGGCCGCAGCCATCGCGCTGCGTCTGCGCTGAGGTCGCGCGCAACGGCTGCCCTTGGGGCATTGCCCTTGGCCATCAAGGATGGTCTATGTCCGTACAAAAGCCCGCACGAGACTGGAACCCGCACCGTGCCAACGACACCTCCCGTGGCCCCCACCCCGATCACCCGCCTGACCGGCCTGCTGATGGTGCTCATCACCTGCCTGGTGATCGTCCAGGAATGGCATCTCACCGGTCCGCTCGACGGGCTGGTGGTGCCGGCGGTCACCCTGCTGGTGGGCCTGCTGACGCTGCAGGTCGCCCCCGGGCGGCGGCTCTTCGTGGCCACGGCGGTGCTGCTCGGCCTCGCGCTGGTCTGGCGGGTTGCCGACTGGCAAAGCGTGCTGCTCGATGCCTTCCATTCCGCCGCCTTCATCGCCGCCTTCTTCGCCGCGCTCGCCACGTTGCGCAGCGCCGCGCAGCAGGCCGCCTCGATCCGTGCCGCGGGCAACTTCCTGGCGCTGCAGCCGCCCGGCCGGCGCTACCTTGCGCTGACCCTCGGCGGGCAGGCCTTTGCGCTGCTGCTCAACTACGGCGCCATCGCACTGCTCGGCAGCCTCGCCACCGCCGCGGCGCAGGACGAGCCGGATGCCGAGATCCGCAGCCACCGCACCCGCCGCATGCTGCTGGCGATCCAGCGCGGTTTCGTCGCCTCGCTGCCCTGGTCGCCTATGTCCTTCTCCGTGGCGATCACCACCGCGCTGATCCCCGGCACCAGCTGGGGCTCGGTGGTTCTGCCGGCGCTCGGCACCTCGGCGCTGATCACCCTCACCGGCTGGGCGCTCGACACGCTCTTCAAGCCGAAACTCTCGCATCCGCCCGCCCCGCGCGCCGCACCCGAGGGCAGCTGGGCGTTGATGACTCCGCTGCTGGTGCTGCTCGGCCTGCTCGTGGTGTCGGTGCTGATCCTGCAATCGCTCACCGGGCTGCGGATCATCGCGATCGTCCTGCTGGTTGTGCCGATCATGGCCACCGTCTGGGCGCTGCTGCAACGCCGCAAGGGCGGCGCCCCCCTGGGCGAGCGCGCCGCGGGCTTCGTCTTCCGCGAGCTCCCTGCCTACCGCGGCGAGGTCACGCTGCTGATGATGGCGGGCTTCATCGGCACCGTCGGTGCGCCGTTGCTGGCACCCCTGGTCAAGGCCTCGGGCTTCCACCCGGAGGACCTGCCGCCGGCGCTGGTCCTCGTCAGCTTCGTCTGGATCATCCCGCTGCTGGGCCAGCTTGGCATGAACCCCATTCTCGCGGTCACGCTGATTGCACCGCTGGTGCCCCATGCCGACCAGCTGGGCGTGCCGCCCGAGGTCATCGTGGTTTCGATCACCGCCGGCTGGGCGCTCGGAGGCATCAGCTCGCCCTTCACCGCCACGACGCTGCTGATCGGCAGTTTCGGCAACGTCAGCGCCCGCCATGTCGGTCTGCGCTGGAACGGCAGCTACATGCTGTGCATGCTCCTGCTGCTGTCGGCCTGGGTGCTCGTGCTCGGCTACCTGCTCAATTGACCCCCGCCCGTTTCCCCATCGAAAGACCTCTCATGACGCTTGCGACCACCCCGCCCATCTTCGACGGCCACAACGATCTGCTGCTGCGTCTGCTGGGCGGCGCGGTCACCGCGCGCGGCGTGACCAACGGTCTCGGCAGCGGCCACATCGACCTGCCGCGCGCGCAGGCGGGCGGCTTCGGCGGCGGTTTCTTCGCGATCTTCGTGCCGAGCCCTGCCACGTCGGGCGACAGCATGGCGGCGATGAGCCTGCCGCAGTACGACCTGCCGCTGCCCGAGATGATCCCCCAGCCCGAGGCGCTGGACACCACCTGGCGCGGCGTCGAGGCCTTCGAAGCGCTGGCCGCCGCTGGCGCCATCACCCCCTGCACCACCGCAGCCGAGATCGAAGCCGCGCTCGGCGGACCGAAGATGGCCGCCGTGCTGCACCTCGAGGGCGCCGAGGCGATCGGCCCCGACCTCGAGGAACTGCACGCGCTGCACGCCCGCGGGCTGCGCTCGCTGGGACCGGTCTGGTCGCGCCCGACGATCTTCGGGAACGGCGTGCCCTTCCGTTACCCGGCGACCCCGGACATCGGTGAGGGCCTGACGGAGGCCGGCAAAAGGCTGGTCAGGGAATGCAATGCGCTCAAGGTGATGATCGACCTGTCGCACCTCAACGAGAAGGGCGTGGACGATGTCGCCGCGCTTTCGGACGCGCCGCTGGTCGCCACCCACTCCAACGCCCATGCGGTGACCACCCACGCCCGCAATCTCACCGACCGCCAGCTGGCGATGATCGCCGAGAGCGACGGCATGGTCGGGATCAATTTCGCCACGGCCTTCCTGCGCCCGGACGGGCGGATGGACCCGTCGTGCAGCCTCGACGAGGTACTGCGCCACCTCGACCACCTGATCGGGAAGCTGGGCGAGGACCGCGTCGGCTTCGGCTCGGATTTCGACGGTGCGACGGTGCCCGAGGGGATCACCGACATCGCCGGGCTGCCCAACCTGCGCGCGGCAATGACCGCCCATGGAATCGACGCACCGCTGATGGAAAAGCTGTGCCACGGCAACTGGCTGCGCGTTCTGCGCAAGACCTGGGGCGCCTGAAGGCGGCTTGAGAGGCGCGGATCACCGCGCCTCCGCCCGCCTTCCATATGTTCCAAATATCCCGGGGGTCCGGGGGCAGCGCCCCCGGCTCTCTCCTGTCCGGGCAGTGCGCTCCTGCGCATCGGGCACCCCTGTCCGCCCGCACCGTCTCTGCGGTCCCCGTCGCCTCAGCGGCCAGCAAGGGAATCGGATACTGCCGACAGAGATACGGGGCGCTTCGACGGTCTGCGGGGCAGCGACTCTGATCCGGTGGTGGTGGTACGGTAGTGACCTGCGCCCGCCCCCCCGTGCCGTGACGGCGCAGCCAGCGGCATTGGGCGAAACGAGCGCGCCCTGCAGGGCGCGCTGAGGGCAGCGAACGCCGGCCCCGCCGCGCCATGATCACGCGATATGGAGCTAGGCTTCCCCCCAGGCGCGGGCGATCTGCCGCGCTGCCGCCTCGGGGTCGGACTGGCCGCAGATCGCCGAGACCACCGCCACGCCCTGCGCGCCCGCCGCCTTTGCCTGTGCCGCGTGAGGGGCCTTCAGCCCGCCGATCGCCACCGCCGGCACCGGGCTCACCGCCACCTGCGCCGCGAGGCCCTCCCAGCCCACGGGCTGCCTGTGGTCGGGCTTGGTCGGCGTGGCAAAGACCGGCCCCGCCCCGATGTAGTCGACGACGCCGGGGTCGACCGCCCGCGCAAGTTCGGGGCTTTCCACCGAGAGGCCCAGCAGCATCTCCGGCCCGACCAGCGCCCGCGCCTCGGCGGGGGACATGTCGCCCTGCCCCACGTGCAGCCCGTCGGCAGCGATCTGCCGTGCCGCCTCCACGTCATCGTTGACGATCAGCAGCGCGCCCGACCCCGCCAGCGCCGCCTTCAGCGCCCGCCCGGTCGCGATCCTCTGTGCGGTGCCGCCCTGCTTGTCGCGGAGTTGCACCATGGTGGCGCCGCCGCGCACCGCCAGCCGCGCCGTCTCGACCATGCCGATCCCGGCGCAAAGGCCGGGATCGAGCACCAGGTAGACCGACAGGTCAAAGCGCCTCATGCCGCATCTTCCAGCACGCGCAGCTCGGCCCCGGCATCCAGCGCCTCGGGCGCCAGATTGTGCAACGCGTCGAGGAAGCGCGGCGCGAAGCTGCCCGGCCCGGTTGCCCCCTCATGTGCGTGGCTGCCCGCCACGGCGTAATGCGAGAGCGCTGCGACCGTGGCCTCGAAGGGATCGCCGCCCAGCCCCACGTAAGCGCCACAAAGACAGGTGAGCGAACAGCCAAGCGCGGTGTTCAGCGGCATCCACGGCGAGCCACCACCGATCCGCACGGCTCGGCTGCCGTCGGTGACGAAATCCACCGCGCCGGTAACCGCCACCACGCCGCCGGTCTGGCGGGCCAGCGCGCGGGCAGCTGCCTCGGCGACTTCCACCCCGTCGCGCCCGTCGACGCCCTGCCCACGGCTGGTCTCGCCCGCCAGCGACAGGATCTCCGAGGCATTGCCGCGAACCACCGTCGGCTGCCGCGCCAGCAACTCCGCCGACACCCGCCGCCGCAGCCCGGTCGCCTGACAGGCCACCGGGTCGAGCACCCAGGGCTTGCCCGCCGCCTGCGCCCCGGCGATGGCGGCCCGCATCCCCTCGACGAAGGGACCGGACAATGTGCCGATATTCACTGTCAGCGCATGGGCGAGGCCGGCGAACTCGCCGGCCTCCTCGGCGTCAGAGACCATGGCCGGGGAGGCCCCCGCCGCCAGAAGCACGTTGGCGGCGATGTTCATCGCCACGTAGTTGGTGATGCATTGCACCAGCGGATTGGTCTGGCGCAGTTCCTTCAGCAGGGCGCCAGAGGTCATGTCTCGTCCTCCTTCAGCGGCAGGTAAAGCGCGCCCCCTTCGCGGAACTTCTCGGCCATCTTCGCCATGCCCTCCTTCTGGGCCTCGGCGCGGATGTCGTGGCTGATCCGCATCGAGCAGAACTTCGGCCCGCACATAGAGCAGAAATGCGCCACCTTATGCGCCTCCTTGGGCAGGGTCTCGTCGTGCATCGAGCGGGCGGTGTCGGGATCGAGCGCGAGGTTGAACTGATCCTCCCAGCGGAACTCGAAACGGGCGCGGGAGAGCGCGTCGTCGCGGATCTGCGCCGCCGGGTGTCCCTTGGCGAGATCGGCGGCATGGGCGGCGATCTTATAGGTAATCACCCCGACCTTCACGTCGTCGCGGTCAGGCAGGCCAAGGTGCTCCTTCGGCGTCACGTAGCAGAGCATCGCCGTGCCGAACCAGCCGATCATCGCCGCGCCGATGCCGGAGGTGATGTGATCGTAGCCCGGCGCGATGTCCGTGGTGAGCGGCCCGAGCGTGTAGAAGGGCGCCTCGCCGCAGGTCTCGAGCTGCTTGTCCATGTTCGCCTTGATCTTGTGCATGGCCACATGGCCCGGCCCCTCGATCATCACCTGGCAGTCGTGCTTCCACGCCACCTGCGTCAGCTCGCCCAGCGTCTCGAGCTCGGCGAACTGCGCCTCGTCGTTTGCGTCGGCGATGGAGCCGGGGCGCAGACCGTCACCCAGCGAGAAGGACACGTCATAGGCCCGTGCGATCTCGCAGATCTCCTCGAAGTGCTCGTAGAGGAAACTCTCGCGGTGGTGGTGCAGGCACCATTTGGCCATGATCGAACCGCCCCGGCTGACGATCCCCGTCACCCGGTTCACGGTCATCGGGATCATGTGCAGCCGCACGCCCGCGTGGATGGTGAAGTAATCCACCCCCTGCTCGGCCTGCTCGATCAGCGTGTCGCGGAACACCTCCCACGTCAGATCCTCGGCGATGCCGCCGACCTTTTCCAGCGCCTGGTAGAGCGGCACCGTGCCGATGGGCACCGGGGAGTTGCGCAGGATCCAGTCGCGAATGTTGTGGATGTTGCGCCCGGTCGACAGGTCCATGACCGTGTCGGCGCCCCAGCGCGTCGCCCAGACCATCTTCTCCACCTCTTCGGCCATCGAGGAGGTCACCGCCGAGTTGCCGATATTGGCGTTGATCTTCACCAGGAAGTTGCGGCCGATGATCATCGGCTCGAGCTCGGGGTGGTTGATGTTGGCGGGGATGATGGCGCGGCCCCGGGCGATCTCGTCGCGCACGAATTCCGGCGTCACATGGTCGGGGATCGAAGCCCCCCAGTCCTGCCCGTCCCGCTCGAGCTTGGCCATGGCGGCCTTGCGCCCGAGGTTCTCGCGGATGGCGACGAATTCCATCTCGGGCGTGACGATGCCGGCGCGGGCATAGGCCAGCTGGGTGACTGCCTTGCCGTCGCTGCCCCGGCGCGGCGCGTGGCGCACCGGGAACTCGGGCACCAGCCGCGCGCCCTCGGCAAAACCGTTGTCCTCGGGCTTCACATGCCGGCCATCGTAGCTCTCGGTGTCGGCACGGGCGTCGATCCAGCCCTCGCGCAGGCGCGGCAGTCCGTGGTCGATCGCGATCTCGGCGGCGGGATCGGTATAGGGGCCGGAGCTGTCGTAGACGGTCACCGGCGGCTCGCCGGCGGACGGGTGCAGGTCGATCTCGCGCATGGGAACGCGGATCTGCGGGTGGAGCGTGCCTTCATGCCAGACGCGGCGCGACGCGGGCAGCGGCCCGCAGGTGACTGTTGGAGTAAGGTCTTTCATCGGTCGGAGCCTCCAAGCTCGAAGCGGTGGAGACCCAGTTCCGGTGCGTGAATGGGGTGACGCTGCTGCGGGCAAGGCGCGGGTGCGCCCCGCATCTCCTATCCGCAAACACGGGGCCCAGAGCCCCCGGCAACGCCAGTGCACCATCCCTACGCCAGTATGAACTGGATCAGGTTCGTCGGGTCACTGCGCTGCGCGGACGCCAGCAGAATCTCAGCCCCTTGTCGGGACCCCCCGGGTGAGTTCGGGCACACTGCGGCGAGTCGGGGCGGGCGTCAAGGTGCGGCCTCTACCCGGCGGAGCGCGGGCGGCACGGCGTTGTTGAGTATTTTTGGAAAGATGAAAGCGATGCCGGGCCGGCTTCACCAGAAAAGAAAGGCGGCGCCGCATGGCACCGCCCCTGTTTTCTTTTGTCAGAGTTGAGGCGCGCCTCAGACCGCTTCCAGTGCGGCCTTCACGTCATCGGGGGCGCCGACGTTGCGCAGGGCGGCACTGCGCTCGATGCGCTTGACCATGCCAGACAGCGCCTTGCCAGCGCCGATTTCCCAGAACTCGGTGACACCTTGCGCCACCATGTATTCCACCGACTCGCGCCAGCGCACCGAGCCGGTCACCTGCTCGACCAACAGCTCGCGGATGCGGGCGGGATCGGTGACCGCCTCGGCGATGACGTTGGCGACCAGCGGCACGCTCGGGGCCTTGATCTCGACCTCGGACAACGCGCCAGCCATGACCTCCGCGGCGGGGGCCATCAGCGCGCAGTGGAAGGGCGCGCTCACCGGCAGCAGCAGCGCGCGTTTGGCGCCCTTCTCCTTGGCGATGTCGAGCGCCCGCTCGACCGCGGCCTTGTTGCCCGAGATCACCACCTGCGACGGGTCGTTGTCGTTGGCCGCGGCGCAGACCTCGCCCTGCGCGGCTTCTTCGGCCACGGCGCGGGCGGTGGCGAGGTCGAGGCCGAGCAGCGCCGCCATGGCCCCCATCCCCACGGGCACCGCCTGCTGCATGGCCTTGCCGCGGGTGCGCAGCAGCTTGGCGGCATCGCCGACGCTCAGCGCACCGGCGGCAGTCAGCGCCGAATACTCGCCGAGCGAGTGGCCAGCGACGAAGCTGGCGGCGCCGATCTCGATACCCTCCGCCTCGAGCGCGCGCATGGCGGCAAGCGAGGTCGCCATCAGCGCCGGCTGGGCGTTCTCGGTGAGGGTGAGCGTCTCGATGTCACCCTCCCAGATCAGCGACGAGAGGCTCTCGCCCAGCGCCGCGTCCACCTCGTCGAAGACGGCTTTCGCCGCGGGGTAGGCCTCGGCCAGTGCCTTGCCCATGCCGATGGTCTGCGCCCCCTGGCCGGGGAAAATGAAGGCTCGCGTCATGATCGTCTCTCCTAAGGCTCGCGCCGCCGCGTTTTGGCGCGCTTTGGCGCGCAGTCCTAGCGCCAAGCGCCCCCCCGCGCAACGCCCGGTGCCAACAGCCTGTCTTTCCGGCGCCGCACCCGGCAGGCCCTGCCGCGGGCGCCTATCGCGCCGGGGCCGATGCAACAAATGCCTACCCCGAAGTCAAAGCCACCTTTATCAGCCCGCCGATATCGACGTAAGAGGGGCGCGTGGGGACGCGTGCCCCCGCCAACGAGGAGACCCGACCGCAATGACCCTGCTTAGACGTACCGTCCTGGCATTTGCCGCGGCCACCGCCCTGACCCCGGCTACCGTATTTGCCCAAGACGCCGGAAAGGCGCCGATCCTGATCGGAGAGATCAACCATTTCAAACGAATGGCCGCCTTCGCCGAGCCCTATCGCAAGGGCATCGAGCTAGCCGTCTCCGAGATCAACGAGGCCGGCGGCGTGCTGGGCCGTCCGCTGGAGTTCATCTTCCGCGACGACCAGGGCGATCCCGCCGAGGCGGTACGCATCGCCGAGGAGCTGATGACCCGGGACGGAGCGGTCATGCTGACCGGCACGATCCTCAGCAACGTCGGCCTCGCGATCAGCTCCTTCGCCGCCGAGAAGCACTATGTCTATCTCGCCTCCGAGCCGCTGGCCGACACGCTCGTCTGGGGCTCGGGCAACCCCTATACCTTCCGCCTGCGCACCTCGACCTGGGTGCAGGCGGCGATGCTGGCCGAGAAGGCCGCCACCACCGACGCCATCCGCTATGCCACCATCGCGCCGAATTACGCTTATGGCACCGAGGCAGTCGAGGCCTTCAAGGCCAACCTCAAGCGGCTCAAGCCCGAGGTCGAATTCGTCGCCGAGCAATGGCCGCCGCTGTTCAACATCGACGCCGGCGCCGAAGCGCAGGCGCTGGAGCGCGCCAAACCCGACGCGATCTACAACGTCACCTTCGGCACCGACCTGGCCAAGCTCGTGCGACAGGGCACCGACCGCGGCCTCTTCGACGGGCGTGACGTCTACGGGCTGCTGACCGGCGAGCCGGAGTATTTCGAGCCGCTCGGCGACGAGGCACCCGAGGGCTGGTTCGTCACCGGCTACCCCTGGTACGACTTCGCCGAGGGCACCCCCGGCGGCGCCTTCGTCACGGCCTACGAGGAGATGTTCGGCGAGACCCCGAAGAACGGCAGCAACGTCGGCTACCTGACCGGCCTGTCGGTCGCCGCCGCCATCGAGAAGGCGGGCAGCACCGAGACCGAGGCGATCCGCGCCGCCTTCGAGGATCTAGAGATCCCGGGCACCCCCGTCGGCCCGCTGCGCTACCGCGCGCTCGACAACCAGTCGACGCTGGGCGCCTTCGTCGGCACCACCGCGCTCAACGACGCGGGCGAAGGCGTGATGGTGGACTGGGAGTACAAGGACCCCATGCCCTACATGCCCTCGGACGACGAGATCCGCGAGATGCGCCCCGCCGAGTAAGCGTCGCCCCGGGGGAGGCCGCGCAGCCTCTCCCTTTCATCTTTCCGCAAATACTCCGGGGTGAATTGGCCGCAAGGCCAAGAGGGGCAGAGCCCCTGTTTCCCCGGCCAGCCGAGCCCCCGCCATGGCCTTCCTCTTCGCCCAGTTCCTCACCGGCCTTGCCAATGCCGCGGCGCTGTTTCTCGTCGCCTCGGGGCTGTCGCTGATCTTTGGCGTCACGCGGATCGTCAACTTCGCTCATGGCTCTTTCTACATGCTCGGCGCCTTCATCGGCGTCACGCTGATGGAGGTGCTGCCCGGACATCTCGGGTTCTGGGGCGCGATCGTGCTGACCGGGCTGGCGGTGGGCCTCATCGGCGCGCTGGTCGAGGTGGTGGTGCTGCGGCGCATCTACCGCGCCCCCGAGCTGTTCCAGCTGGTGGCCACCTTCGGGGTGATCCTGGTGATCCAGGACCTGGCACTGATGATCTGGGGCGCCGAGGACCGGCTGGGGCCGCGCGCGCCGGGGCTGCGCGGCGTCTGGCGCATCTTCGGCGAGCCGGTGCCCAAGTACGACATCGTGCTGATTGCCATCACCCCCTTCATCCTGTTGGCCCTGTGGTACCTGATCACCCGCACCCGGCTCGGCATCCTCGTGCGCGCCGCGACGCAGGACCGCGAGATGGTCGGGGCGCTCGGAGTCAATCAGGCCTGGCTCTTCACCGGGGTCTTCGCGCTCGGCTCGGCGCTGGCGGGCTGGGGCGGCGCGCTGCAGCTGCCGACGGGAGGCGCGGACCTGCTGATGGATTTCAACATCATCGGCGCGGTCTTCGTCGTGGTGGTAATCGGCGGCATGGGCTCGCTGCCCGGCGCCTTCGTTGCATCCGTGCTGATCTCAGTGCTGAACGTCTTCGGCGTGACCTACCTGCCGCAATCGACGCTGGTGCTGATGTTCGTGGTAATGGCCCTTGTGCTGATCGTCCGGCCCTACGGCCTGCTGGGCCGCGAAGAGGTGGCGGGCGAGCACGGGCAGGTCGGTGCCCCCGAGACGCCGATCCGTCCCTACGGCCCGCTCGGCGTGGCGCTGACCGCCGCGCTGCTGGCGCTGCTCGCCGCGCTTCCGGCCTTTGCCGACACCTTCCTGATGGTGCTGGTGATCGACATCGTTGTCTTCGCCCTTTTCGCCGCCTCGCTGCACTTCATCCTCGGCACGGGCGGGCTGGTGAGCTTCGGCCATGCCGCCTTCTTCGGCGGCGGCGCCTATGCGGCGGCATTGCTGGTCTTTCACACGCAGACGCCGATGGAGCTCGCCTTTCTCTTTGCGCCGCTTGCCGCGGGGCTGCTGGCGCTGGGGATCGGCTGGTTCTGCATCCGCCTTTCGGGGGTCTATTTTGCCATGCTGACGCTGGCCTTCAGCCAGCTCGTCTGGTCGCTCGCTTTCCAGTGGCGCAGCGTGACGCGCGGCGATGATGGGCTGATCAACATCTGGCCCGCGGACTGGCTCAACGCCACGGTTCCCTACTACTACTTCACGCTGGCGCTCGGCGTCGGCGGCATACTCACCCTGCGGCATGTGATCCATTCGCCCTTCGGCTACGCCCTGCGCGCCGGGCGCGACAGCCCGCGGCAGGCCGAGGCCATGGGCATTGACGTCAAGCGCGTGCAGCTCGTCGCCTTTGCGCTGGCCGGGGCCATGGCCGGGCTGGCGGGCGGGCTCTTCGTCTTCTCCAAGGGGTCGGTCTTTCCCACCGAGCTGGAGATCGCCAAGAGCTTCGACGCGCTGATCGTGGTCTTCCTCGGCGGGGTGAAGACACTGGCCGGCGGCGTGGTCGGTGCCAGCTTCATGACCTCGGTCGAGCATTGGCTGACCCGGCTGGAGTACTGGCGCCTGTTGCTGGGGCTGGTGATCATCGCCGTGGTGATCCTGATGCCCGAGGGCATCGTCGGCACGCTGCACCGCCTCTGGCAGCGCTGGCGCCCGGCATCGGAGGACACCGCGCGATGACCGAGATCCTCCGCGCCGACAATCTGCGCAAGAGCTACGACGGCTTCCTGGCCGTGGACGGCGTCAGCTTCTCCGTCCGGCAGGGAGAGCTGAAGGCCCTCATCGGTCCGAACGGCGCCGGCAAGTCCACCTGCTTCAACATGCTGACCGGGCAGCTGAAGCCCAGCGGCGGCGAGGTCCACCTCGAAGGCACGCGGATCACCGGCAGGCCGCCGCGCGAGATCTGGCGCATGGGTGTCGGGCGCACGTTCCAGATCACCGGCACCTACCGCTCGATGAGCGTGATCGAGAACGTGCAGATGGCGCTGATCAGTCACCACCGGCGCATCTTCACCTTCGGGCCGCGCGCGTGGAAGCTCTACCGCGATCAGGCGCTGGAGTTCCTGCGCACCGTCTCCCTCGAGGATCAGGCCGACCGCCCCTGTTCGGTTCTGGCCTACGGCGATCTCAAGCGGCTCGAGCTGGCCATCGCGCTCTGCCACCGCCCACGCCTGCTGCTGATGGACGAGCCGACGGCGGGCATGGCCCCCGCGGCGCGGATCGAGCTGATGCAACTGGTGGCGGACATCGTGCGCGAACAGGGGCTTTCGGTGCTGTTCACCGAGCACGACATGGACGTGGTCTTTGCCCATGCGCATCACATCATGGTGCTGAACCGCGGCGCGCTGATCGCCGACGGCAGCGCCGACGAGGTGCGCCGCGATCCCCGCGTGCAGGAAGTCTACCTGGGCGGCGGGACACTCTTCAAGGAGGCGGGCGATGCTTGAGGTTTCGGCGATCCACAGCTTCTACGGCAAGGCGCATATCCTGGACGGGCTGAGTTTTTCCGTGGCGCGCGGCGAGGTGGTCGCCCTGCTCGGGCGCAACGGCGCGGGCAAGTCGACGACGATGAAATCGGTGATGCAGCTGGTACCGCCCCGGGCGGGATCGGTGAGCTTCGAGGGCCGCGAGCTGGTCGGCCTGCCCGCCTATCGCACCGCCAAGGCGGGTCTCGGCTACGTGCCCGAGGACCGACGCATCTTTTCCGACCTGACGGTGCTGGAGAACCTCGAGGTCGGCCGCCAGCCGCCGCGCGAGGGCGCGCCGCATTGGACCGTTGCGCAGCTCTTCGAGCTGTTCCCCAACCTCGCCGAGCGGCGCCACAACCGCGGCAAGCACATGTCGGGCGGCGAGCAGCAGATGCTCAGCATTGCCCGCACGCTGATGGGAAATCCGGCGCTGCTGCTGCTCGACGAGCCCTCCGAGGGTATCGCACCGGTTATCGTAGAGCAGATGGCGCGCAGCATCCTGACGCTCAAGGCCGAGGGGCTGACCGTGCTGATTTCGGAGCAGAACCTGCATTTCGCCCGCGCCGTCGCCGACCGGGCGATCATCCTCGAGAGCGGGCAGAAGAAGTTCGACGGCAGTTTTGCCCTGCTCGAAAAACAGCCGGAGATCCGGGATGCCTATCTCTCTGTCTAGGATTGACGCCAAGTAGCGCCACATCCTCGTTGCGATGTGCCGCTCCGCGCCCTACCTGTGGGGAGAAAGGAGCGCCCATCTTGGACGAGACGCCCAAAGCCCGCACCAGCGAAGACCATGGCTACCTGCTGCACGAGCAGGTCGGCTTCCTGCTGCGCAAGGCCTACCAGCGCAATTGCACGATCTTCTCGGACAAGATCGATGGGGCCCTGACACCGATGCAGTTTTCCATCCTGCACCGACTGGCCGAGGACGGGCCGATGTCGCAGAACATGCTCGGACGCTCGGTGGCGATGGACGGGGCAACGACCAAGGGCGTGGTCGACCGGCTCAGCGCCCGCGGGCTGCTGCGCACCGAGCGCGATCCCACCGACCGGCGTCGGCACCTCGTCTCGCTCACCTCCGAGGGAGTGGCGCTGGTCGACAGCGCGACAGATGCAGCCATAGAGGTCAGCGCCGACGTGCTCGACCCGCTGAACAAGCGCGAACAGCAGACCCTGATCAGGCTGCTCGGCAAGATCGCCTGAGGGCTAGAGGTCCAGAAGCAGCGGACAGTGATCCGACACCTCGGGCGCGCGCACCACGGTGAAGCCGCGCACCGCCGCCGCATTGCTGACCGCCATGTAGTCCGCGAACTTGCCCGGCTTGGCGTAATGCGCGCTGCGGGTGCCTTCGAAATTGCCCGCGGTCACCAATTCGGTCATTCCGGCCTCTGTCATCAGGCGCAGCGTCTCGCTGCCCGGCTCGACGTTGAAATCGCCACAGACGACGCGCAGGTCACCCGGCTCGGCCACCTGTTCGAGCAGCGCAAGGAAGCGCCGCGCCTGCGCCGCGCGCTCGTGCGTGTCCATCTTGCCGCGCAGATCGCGCAAGCCGTGCATCTGCGCGATGCTCACTGCGCTACCCTGCGCGTGGTCGAAGACCCGCAGGGCATGGGCGCTGCGTGAACGGGGGTGCTCGCCGAAGCCGTCCGGCTCGTAGCCCTTGTGCACGAAGCCCTGCGCCTGTCCGATGATCGGCAGCGACCGGTGAACGAAGCTGGCCAGCCCCCAGCGCGAGGGCACAGGCAGCTCACCGTCCCAGAGCATCCCCTGCGCCGCCGGGCAGAAGATCGCCGCATGCTCGGGCAGCACCGCCGCCACCTCGGAGAACAGGTTGGCACGCTGCGCCAGCACGTGGTCGCCATCGCGGTAGGTGAGGTCGAGCTTTGATGTCTCGGGGCTGTGGATCACCTCCTGCAGGCAGAGCACCTCGGGCGCTTCCTGCGCCAGATATCGCAGCAACGGGCCATGCAGCGTTCCGCCCCAGGCATTGAGTGACATGATCCGCAAGGCGCGCCCTCCAAAGAGAAACCCCGGGACGCGGAACGCCCCGGGGTCTTGCTAGCGGATATGATCGCTCGGGGAAACGTCAGGCCGTGGCCTTGCCGCCCTTCACCCGGCGGACCAGCCGCATGACCAGCACGTAGAAGCCCGGCACGAGGAAGATGCCGATGACGGTCGAGGCGAGCATCCCGCCGATCACCCCGGTACCGATGGCGTTCTGCGCCGCTGCCCCCGCACCGCTGGCGGTGGCCAGCGGCACCACCCCGAGGATGAAGGTCAGCGCGGTCATCAGGATCGGCCGCAGCCGCAGCTGCGCCGCCTCCTTGGCCGCCTGCGCGATGCTCCGCCCCTGCCGCCGCAGGTCCTCGGCAAACTCGACGATCAGGATCGCGTTGCGCGCCGCGAGGCCGATGGTCGTCAGGATGCCGACCTTGAAATAGACGTCGTTCGACTGGCCGAACCAATAGGCCGCCAGCAGCGCGCCAAAGAGGCCCACCGGCGCCGCCAGCATCACCGAGAAGGGGATCGCCCAGCTCTCGTAGAGCGCCGCCAGCGCGAGGAAGACCACGAGGCCCGAGATCGCATAGAGCAGCGGTGCCTGCGCGCCCGATTGCTGCTCTTGGTACGAGAGCCCGGTCCAGGCCAGCCCGTAGCCCCCGTCCATGCCCTCGACCAGCTCCTGCATGACGTCCATCGCCACGCCCGAGCTGACATCGGAGCTCGGCGAGCCCGAGACCTCGATCGCCTGCGTCGCCGAATAGCGTTGCAGCCGCGGCGCGACAGGCTCCCATTCGGTCTTCATGAAGGCCGAGAAGGGCACCATTTCGCCGTCCGAGTTCTTGGCGTACCAGTCCATGATGTTCTCGGGCTGCATGCGATGCGCGGCATCGGCCTGCACGATCACCGGCCGCAGCTCGGAGCCGAGGATGAAGTCGTTCACCTCGCTGCCCGAGAAGATCACCGAGAGCATCGAGTTGATCTCCGACAGGGTGAGGCCGAAGCTTTCCGCCTTCTCGCGGTCGATGGAGATGCGCAGCGCGCTCTCGTCCTCGGTGCCCGAGACGCGGACGTTGGCGATCTCGGGGCGGCTGGCCGCCTCGGCCTCGAGCGCGTCCGCCGCGTCCTGCAGCGCCTCGATGCCGTTGCCGGCCTGATCGACGAGGTAGAAGGAAAAGCCGCCGGTGTTGCCGAGACCGCGAATGGCGGGCGGCTGCATCACCATGATCTGCCCGGCGCGGCTGGAGGCAAAGGCGGCAGTGGCCCGCGCCGCGACGGCGCTCGCCGAAAGATCGGGATGACCCTCACGCACCTCGAAATCGCGCAGCTTGACGAAGACCATGGCGCGGTTCTGGCCCGTGCCGCCGAAGCCGAAACCGAGCGAGGCGAAGGTGCTTTCAACCGCGTCGCCCTCCTCGTTCAGCAGGTAGTCCTCGACCTGCTCAAGCGTGGCTTTCGTCTGCTGTGTCGTCGCGCCCTCGGTGAGGTTGATGATGGTCATCAAAACGCCCTGGTCCTCGGCAGGGATGAACGAAGAGGTCAGCCGCTCGTTGACCATCCACGCCCCGCCGAGCGCGCCCGCCAGCACCAGCAGCACCAGCGCCGGCATCTTCAGTGACCAGTCCACCGCGCGGCCATAGCCCTCGGTGACCTTGGCGAGCCCGCTGTTGAACCAGCGCGCCGGAGCGAATTTCGCCGGACCGTGCGCGGGTTTCAGCAGCCGCGCCGACATCGGCGGCGAGAGGATGATCGCCATGACCAGCGAAATCGCCATCGCCGCAACCATGGTGATCGAGAACTGCCGGTAGATCACCCCGGTGGAACCGCCGAAGAAGGCCATCGGCAGGAACACCGCCGCCAGCACCACGTTGATGCCGACCAGCGCGCTGGTGATCTGGCCCATCGAGCGTTTCGTCGCCTCCAGCGCCGAAAGCCTCTCTTCCTCCATCAGGCGCTCGACGTTCTCGACCACCACGATGGCGTCATCGACCAGCAGGCCGATCGCCAGAACCATGGCGAACATGGTCAGCGTGTTGATCGAATAGCCTGCCACCATCAGCACGCCGAAGGTGCCGAGCAGCACCACCGGCACGGCCATCAGCGGCACCAGCGTCGCGCGCCAGCTCTGCAGGAAGATCAGCAGAACGGCGAGCACCAGCACCACAGCCTCGAAGAGCGTGTGGTAGACCTGCTCGATCGACAGCTCGACGAAGGGCGAGGTGTCATAGGCGGTGCGGAACTCGACCCCGTCGGGCAGCGCGGCACTCAGCTTGTCGAGCTGCGCACGCACCGCCGCAGCTGTGTCGACGGCGTTGGCCCCTGTCTCGAGGTTGACCCCGAAGCCCGATGAATTGAGCCCATTGAACCGCGAGTCGGAGCCGTAACTTTCCTGCCCGATCTCGACCCGCGCCACGTCGCCCAGACGGACCACGCCGCCCTCTTCGGACGAGCGCAGCAGAATGGAGTCAAATTCCTCAACAGTCGTCAGCTGGCTCTGCGCGGTGATCGTCGCGGTGAACTGCTGGCCTTGCGTGGTCGGCTGCTCGCCCAGCGAGCCGACAGAGACGGTGGAGTTCTGCGCCGACACCGCGCTCACCACGTCCGAAGCGGTGAGCTGGTAGCGCGCCAGAGACAAGGGATCGAGCCAGATGCGCATGGCGTAGCCCGAGCCGAAGCTCTGCACGCCGCCAACGCCCTCGGTGCGCTCGATCGGCCCCTCGACGGTGGTGGACATGATATCCCCCAGTTCGAGCGTGCTGTAGGTGCCGGTCGTGTCGACCAGCGCCCCGACCATCAGGATAGACGAGGACGAGCGCGAGACGCTGACCCCCTGGCTCTGCACCGCCGACGGCAGACGCCGTTCGATCTGGCTGACCTTGGACTGCACTTCGTTCTGCGCATCGACCGGGTCTACGCTCTCGTCAAAGGTGATCTCGATGGAGGACCGCCCCTGCGAGGAACTGGAGGTCATGTAGAGCATGCCATCGAGGCCGGTCATCGCGTCCTCGATCTCGCGCGTCACCGAGTTCTGTACCGCCTCGGCGGTGGCGCCGGTGTAGGTCGCCGAGACGCGCACGGTGGTTGGTGCGATATCGGGATACTGGCTGACCGGCAGGGTGACCACGGCCATCGCCCCGGCGAGCATGGTGAGGATCGCCAGCACCCAGGCGAAGACCGGGCGCGCAATAAAGAAATTTCCCATGACGTCAGCCCTCGTTCCCAGTCGAGTCCCCGGATGAGGGAGCCCCGCCAAAGCTCTCGGGCGTGCCGTCGGCGCGGGTCACCACGCCGGTCTCAGAGATCGTCACCTCGACCGGGCTCACCGCCGCACCGCTTTGCAGGTTGCGCAGCCCGTCGACGATGAGTTGCTCGCCGGCCTCCACGCCCTCGGTCACGATCCAGGCATTGTCGTAGCTTCCCTGCGACGAGAGCGTGCGCTTCTCGGCCTTGCCGCCGGCGTAGACAAAGGCGGTCAGCGTGCCGTCCGAGGCGCGCGAGGTGGCCCCCTGGGGCACCAGGATCGACGGGGTGGTGCCGAAGGTCAGCTTCACCCGCAGGAACTGCCCGGGCAGGATGCCGCGACGGGGGTTATCGAAGCGCAACCGGACAACCGAGGTGCCGGTCGTGGTGGACACGCTGACCGGCGGCGAGACGAAGGTGCCCTGCCCCTCGAACATCCTGCCGGTTTCCAGCTCGAGCTCGGCCTCGATCCGGTCGCCGCGGGTGAGCGATCCCTGGTCGAGCCGATCACGGGTCTGCTGGATGCGGGTGATGGATTCCTGCACGTCGACGTAGATCGGATCGATACGGGTGACGGTGGTCAGTTCATCGCTTTGGTTGGCGGTGACCAGGTCACCGACCGAGACCTCGGGCAGCAGGGCGATGCCGTCGATCGGGCTGGTGATCTCGGTGCGCTCGAGGTCGAGCTTGGCCAGTTCCAGCGCCGCTTTCGCGGCGCTCAGCGTCGCCTTGGCCTGCATCACGTCGACCGTCGCGGTGTCCACGTCGGCGGCCGTCACCCCGGTGCCCACCAGCTTCTCGTAGCGCGACAAGGTGGTCTCGGCGCTGCGCAGCGCCGCCTCGGCCCCCGCCACATCCGCCTCGGCGGCATCGACGTCCGCCTGGTAGGTGTCGCCGTCGATGCGGAACAGCACGTCACCTTTCTGCACGTCGCTGCCCGGCTCGTAGAGGATTTCCGAAATCACCCCCGCGACGCGCGGACGGATCGCCACCTCCTCGAAGGCCGTCGAGCGCCCCGGGAGGGTCACCGAATAGGGCACGTCGCTGGCTTCGAGCGTCACCACCCCGACCTCGCGCGCGGCACCGGCGCCTTGCTGCTGCGCAAGGAGCATCGGCGTCTGTGAAAGGGTCAGCGCAACGGCTGCGGCAAGGACACGGACGGTCCGGGCTGTTCGGCGAGACGCCATGTATTTCTCCTTAGGTCGGACGCCCGGACAAACAGCGCCCGCGCGAGCACTTGATACGCAGCAAAGGTGACGTTCCGCCGCAGCAATCCTTGAAATTTCTCTGACCTTTTCGTGAGATGGCCGAAATAGGCCTGACTGCGCACGAAAAGAGGGCACGCGCGCGCACCCTCTCCCCGATTTCTCAAGCTATATCAGCTGACCCGGCGCTTTTCCGGCTTGGCCACCACGCCGCCCTGCGCCTGTGCCTCGCGGCGCGCCGGTTTGCGCGTCTGCGCCATCCAGGCGATCACCAGCATGATCACGATGCCCAGCGGCGGCAGGCCCCAGCCCATCCAGACCGACAGCGGGTTGCCCGCCATGATCACCTGGAAGGCCAGCGCCACGACGGTGCCGGTGCAGAACACGAGCAGTCCCTGCTGCCCCAGCAGCCGCAGCGGCGCGGCGTATTTGCCGGCGCAGAACCGCGTCACCGAAGGCAGGCACGACAGCACATAGGCCAGCGCGAGAATGTTCAGCAACCGCGGCAGCGCCACGAAGGTCTTGTCATGGGTGGTCAGGTGGAACGGGATGCCCGCCTGGTAGAGCCGCGCCATCTGGTGGTTGATCACCGCACCGAACTCGGGGATGAACTTCCACGCCAGCACCAGCACGCAGAAGCCGAGGCAAGCCCAGAACAGCGGCCGCGAGACCGGCACGAAACGCTCGCCCCGGCGCATGGCAAGCCCGGTGAGCATGCCGATGGCAAAGAGCAGCTCCCAGCTGATCGGGTTGAAGAACCAGCCGCCCGGGTTGGGGAAGTTCGGCAGGTTGAGCCGCCACAGGCCCGCCGCCATCCAGATCGCCAGCGCGGTCCACAGCAGCGCCTTGGGCTTCCACAGCCCCAGCAGCAGCATGGCGGGCGCAAAGAACAGCAGCACCGAATAGGCCGGCAGGATGTTCACGTAGCCCAGCTGGTGGGTCAGCGCGGCGATCCCGAAGAGCGACTCCTCGGGGTTGCCGAAGACCTGCCGCAGATTGATCGTCTCCAGCAGTTCGGGGAGGTTGTAGATCCCCGCCGCCGCCGAGAAGATGGCGATCGCCCAGACCGTCATGAAGATATGCGCGAGATAGAGCGTCCAGCTCCGCTTCCACATGGGCAGCACGCCGTTCATCAGCCCGTGCTCGGCCCGGGCCTCTGGGGTCAGCCGACCGGAATAGGCCAGCGCGGCGGCGAGGCCGGACATGATGAAGAACGCTTCCGCCGCATCCGAGTGGGTGAAGTTGCGGATCGTCAAATACTCGTAGGGGTTGCCCGGTACGTGATCGATGAAGATCATGATCAGCGCCAGCCCGCGGAAGGCATCGATACGCGGGTCGCGCGGACGCTTCACCGCCGGCGGCTTGGAGGGCGTCTTGGTGCCCGGGAAAGAGACGAGCTTGTGTTCAGGCTGCTGCATGCTGTGCCCCCCGTCCAGCGCCGGGCTCCGGCAGCGGTGCCAGCGGCACGCCGCTCCAGCGGGTGTGGATGTCACGATAGGCGCTGACGACGGGCGACGGTGCCAGCTCGTCGGGGGTGATGAAAAGCTTGTGGGTCAGGGGACGCGAACTCCAGGAGATCAGCACCGGCGCAAACAGCATCGGCAGGCAGACCGGCAACAGCCAGGGCACGAGATCGGGCGACAGCCAGGCGGTGACCGCCAGCGCCACGGCACCGGTGGCGGTGATCCACAGACCCGCACGGACGCCCTGCACGAGGCTCAGCTGCCCCTCGCCGCGCTGGCTCGACGGCCAGCCGCCGTCGCGGCCCGACAGAACCTGCAACACCGCCTTGGTCTGGTACATCAGCATCAGCGGCGCAATGAGCGAGGTCAGCAGCACCTCGGTGATCACCGACCAGAAGGCGCGCGCCGCGCCGCCGAAGCCCCCGACCCGGCCGGTCAGCACACTCTCCAGCAGGATGGCGAACTTGGGCATGATGAGCAGGCCGAAGATGCCGATCATCAGCGCGATCATCTCCTTGGTCCGGTCGCTCGGGAAGACCGGGAACAGCAGGTGGGGCTCGGGGAAATAGTCCGGCGGTGGCGCGGTGACCGCGGCGATCACCGAGGCCACGAGGAAGCCGAACCAGAGCAGCGACACGAGGTAGGAGAAGATCCCCAGCACGAAGACGAAGCGGCTCCAGGGCGCGAGGCCGGGCGCGAACAGCAGGCGGATGTGCTGCAGGTTGCCCTGGCACCAGCGGCGGTCGCGCTTGGCGAAGGACAGCAGGTTCTCCGGGCCCTCCTCGAAGGAGCCGTCGATGCTGGCATCGACTTCGACCTTCCATCCCGCGCGCGCAAGCAGCGCCGCCTCGACGTAGTCATGGCTGAGAATGTGCCCGCCAAAGGGCGGCTTGCCCTGCAGCTCCGGCAGGCCGCAGCTCTCGGCGAAGGCGCTCACGCGGACGATGGCGTTGTGCCCCCAGAACGGCCCGGTCGCGCCCTGCATGCGGGCAAGACCCCGGGTAAAGACCGGCCCGTGGAAGGCTGCCGCGAACTGCATGGCGCGGCCAAAGAAGCTGCGCCCGCCGACGATGCGCGGCAGGGTCTGAAGCAGGCCGATCTGGGTGTCGTCCTGCATCCGCGCGATCATCTGCCGGATCGCCGCGCCCTCCATCAGGCTATCGGCGTCGAGGATCACAGCAAGCTCGTAGGCTCCGCCGGAACGGCGGAAGAAATCCTCGATATTGCCGGCCTTGCGACCGCGGTTGTCCTCGCGGCGGCGGTAGAAGATGCGGCCCTGCCCCCCGGTCTCCTCGAGCAGCCGGGCAAAGGTCCGGCGCTCCTGCTCGGCATTGGCCTCGTCGCGCGTGTCCGACAGGATCGCAACATCCGCCGTCACCCCGGCGGCGATGATCGACCGATCCATCGCCGCGATGCGCGCGAAGGTCGCAACCGGGTCCTCGTTGCAGATCGGCACCAGAACCACCGTGCGGGGCTGGGGCATCTGCATCTCGATCTCCCGGCGGCGGCGCATCGGCGCAAGCCCGGAAAGCGCCAGAGCCGCCCCCCAGGCCAGCCAGGCCGTGGTGACCAGGATGAGCCCCGCCCGAACGAAGTCGAAGGGCTCGACCCCATCCTGCAGCGCCACTTCGAGCAAGAGCCCCGTGGCAGTGCCGGCTGCGATAAGCGCAAAGATGGCCGCGAAAACGCGGGTGGCGACCGTCTTGCGGTCGGGACGAGGCAGAACGGGCATTTTCAGGTCCTCAGGTCAGTCCTCAGGCGCGCTGGCCCGGCATAAGGATGCGCATGACAAGATCGCCGAGCGACACGCGCGCTGCGCGCGGTGCCTCGACTTCCTGACGCGGCATGTCCATCGGTGCTTCGGGCGGGGCCCAATGCGGCATCTCGATTGCGCGCGCAGTGGCCACGTCCTGTTCCTTCATCGGTTCAGCATTCATTCCTTCACCCATTGATAAGTCCAGGTTTCGGTAAGCATACGACCATACCCTTTGAGCCCGGCCTTGAGCTCGGCCACGGCACCGTTCGGCGCGGAGACTTCGAGCACGAGGCGCCATGTCTCGGTTCCCGAGATCCGGCTCACAACCGCTTCGGCAATCTCGCCGTTTGCGGCACTCACTTGTGGTTCAACTTCGGCGCCCGCGGGAAGTTCCCCCAAAGTGCCGCCTTCGAAATCGATGACGAATTTCCGCCGATCGGTGTCCTGCTCGACCCCCGATACGCCGCCCCGGCCCACCCGCGTGCGCACCACGCGGGCCCGGTCGACGGCCCCGTCGCCCTGCGGGGTCATGCCCCAGTGCAGGCGATAGGAATACTCCAGCGCATCCCCGGCCTTGGTCTCGGCCTTGGGAATCCAGAATGCCACGATATTGTCGTTGGCCTCGAGATCAGAGGGGATCTCGACCAGCCGCACCGAACCCTCGCCCCAGTCGCCGATCGGCTCGACCATGAGCGTCGGACGCTTCTCGTAATGGGCCTGCGCATCGAGGTAGTGCTCGAACTCGCGGGTGCGCTGCACGAGGCCAAAGCGCACCGGGCTGAGCGCACCGAAATACGAGCTGGCCAGCCGCGGCGGATTGTTCAGCGGGCGGAAGAAGGTCTCGCCACCCTGGGTGGTCAGCACCAGCGCCTCGCTGTCGTGCACCGCCGGGCGGAAATCGTCAAAATCGCCCATGTCGGGCCCGCCGAAGAGGAACATCGAAGTCAGCGGCGCGATGCCGAGCTGCTGGATGTCGTTGCGCAGGAAGAGCCGCGCGGTCACCTCGATCTGCGTGTCCTCGCCGGGGCGGATCACGAAGCGGTAGGCCCCGGTCACCGAGGCGCTGCCAAGCGCGGCGTAAACGGTCATGTGCTCGGCGCCCGGCCCCGGACGTTCGAGCCAGAACTCGTTGAAGCGCGGGAATTCCTCGGCCCCGGAGAGGCCGGTGTTCACCGCCAGCCCGCGGGCGCTGAGCCCGTAGGTGTTGTCGCGTCCAAGCGCGCGAAAGTAGCTCGCGCCGAGGAAGGCCACCAGCTCGTCGAAGGTGTCGGCGCGGTTCAGCGGGTTGTGCAGCCGGAAGCCGGCGACGCCGGGCATCTCGGTGTTCTCGGGGATCGGGGTCTCGACCGACGAATAGTCGAAGTCCGCGGTCGAGAAATGCATCTGCCGCGACTCGCCATTGACCACCTCGTGCAGGCGCACGGGCTGCTTGAACAGCCAGCCGAGGTGGAAGGCATGCAGCTTGAAGGTGTCGTCCGGCAGGTCCGCCCATCGGGCCTTGTCGGGATCGAAACGGATGCGCTGATAGCCGTCGTAGTCGAGCTCGGCGAGGAACCCCTCGACCTGCTCCGGCTCCTTTGGCGCGGTCTTGGCCGCCTCGGCCATCTGCGCCGACAGGATGTCGAAGGAAAAGGGCGTGGTCTGGGTCTGGATCGAGTCCTCTGCCGCCGCGCCCACGGCTTCTTCGGTCGCCTCCTGCGCGGCAAGAGGCGCTGCACTCAGCAACGCCGGAACTGCGGCGGAGCCGGCGAGCTGAGCCAGAAACTGGCGTCGATTTTGACGCGCCACGAACGCGCGTCCGGACACAACAGGACTATGGGTCGGAAACTTCCGCAAATGTCTGCTCCAAGGGGTGGTACTGGCCGGAAATGTGATATCGAGTACAGGAAAGACAACACCCTGTACTCTAAGGGGTTCCCTTCAAAAGCGGGCTTTTGCTGCGCAGCGGCGAAACTCTGCCGAATCTCCGCGCATGCTGCGCTTTCGAAGGCAATCCACTGGCGGATTGCCGCAGTTTCAGACGCTTGGCAAGCGGAGTTTCGCTCGCATTTCAACTGCCGCCAGTAAAATAGGCGAAATAAGAATGCAGGGCGCGTGATCGGTGAGTCGATCTGCCGCTTCACCCAGCGGCCCGCCCCCGACAATCACCGCTTCGGCGCCGTCCCGGTGCGCGAGCTTCGCCGCGCAAAGCAAGGCAGCGTCGAGCTTTTCCGGATCGGCTGACAGGGCAACCGGATCGCCCGCGGCGAGGTAAGTTCCAATGTATCGCCCCTGCGCACCGGAATTGTTCATCAATCTGTCGATGCTTGTTTCCAAGGCAGGCGTGTGGGTCACCACCGCAAAAGCGCGCCCCCCGTGACCCGCGGCGCGCGCCGCCGCAGCGCCGATCCCGACTACGGGAACCCGCAAGCGCGCCGCCAGCGCCTCCCGCCCCGGATCGCCGAAAGCCGAGACGATGACCCCCGCGAACTCCGGCCCTACGTCCGCGTCAGCCACGTGCTCGGCCGCCTTTGCCAGCGCCTCGGGCGTGGTGAGCAGCGGCGGGCCCGCAGGCGCGGTCCAGCCGCTCACCCGTGGCAGCACGCGCCCGGCGATCGCGCACATGACGCGGGTCGTGTCGGCGTTGCTGTTGGGGTTCATCAGCAGGACGCGGGGGGCGGTGTCGCTGTCAGCCAAGCTCGACCGTCGCCTCGATCTCGACCAGCGCGTTGGCAGGCAGCGAAGCGACGTTGACCGCGGTGCGCGCGTGGCGTCCGGCATCGCCCCAGAGGTCGATGAAGAGCTGCGAGGCGCCGTTCACGATCATCGGCCCGTCGCCATAGCCCGGCGGCGCCGCGACGAAGCCGCCGAGCCGCACGACGCTGGACACCCGCTCGAGCGAGCCGGCCACCGCCTTGATCGAATAGAGCAGATTGAGCGCGCACATGCGCGCGGCATCCTGCCCGGTCTTCACGTCGAAGCCGTGGGGCACCGGGCCGAAGTACTTGGGCACCCCTTCCCACTCGCAGATCTGCCCCGAGAGGAACAGCAGGTTGCCGCTGATCTTGCCCGGCAGGAACAGCGCCCGCGAGGGCGCCGAGGGCGGCAGCGCCAGCCCCATCTCGGCGAGTTTTCTTTCGATCTTGTCCATTCGTCCTCCGTCAGGTCGCCGCCTCAGGCCGGAACCGGGCTGTCCGCAACGATCCGGCAGGCCAGCGCCAGCAACGAGAGGTCCGAGCCCCGCGGCCCGATCAGCGACAGTCCGAAGGGCGCACCGTCCACCGTCCCGGCAGGAAAGACCACCTGCGGCAGCCCCGCGAGCCCGGCGACGCAAAGCAGCCGCGAGCAGTCGTGGCGGAAGCGGTCGAAGACCTCGAGCGGCGGGTCGAGCTTGAAGGGCGCGTCATGCACCACCGGCGCGAGGATCACCCCGGATGGCCCCAACAGCGCCTCGACATGCGCGGTGAAGGCGCGGCGCGCCGCCTGCCCCCCGGCTATCTCGGCCCCGGTCAGCGCCTCGGCGGCCGCGGCGCGCTGGCCGATGCCCCGCGCCAGCGGCATGCCGCTTTGGCGGATATAGGGCAGCACCCAGTCGCGGGCGTCAGCGCCGATGGTGCGCAGGAAGGCGTCGTAGGCAGCCTCCACCCCCTCCGGGTAGATGCTGACATCCCGCGCCGGCAGATCGCCGAAGCGGGCCTCCCAGACCGAGAGCGCCTCGGGTCCGAGCTGCGCCAGCATGTCCAACGGGCGCAGGAACTCGGGCGCGTCGGGCAGAGGCGCGGTTTCGCCGTCCAGCAGCACCGCCATGGCGCGCAACAGCGTTTCGCCGTCGCGGGCGAAAAGCCCGCAGGTGTCGTAGCTTGCCGCCAATGGCTGCGCGCCGTCGAGCGAGATGCGCCCGTGGGTCGGACGGATACCCCAGATGCCACAATAGCTCGCCGGGGCACGCACCGAGCCGCCGGTGTCCGAGCCGATGGCGATATCCGCCAGCCCGCCGGCCACCGCCACCGCCGACCCCGAGGAGGAGCCGCCGGGCATCCGGTCCGGCGCAGCCGGATTCACCGGCGTGCCGAAATGCACGTTCATCCCGTACATCGACCAGGCCAGTTCGTCGGTATGGGTCTTGCCGACGAACCGCGCCCCCGCGTCGAGCAGCTTCTGCGCGGCGGGGGCGGTCCTGCCGTGGATGGGGCTTGCCGCCAGCCGCAGCGGGCAGCCCGAGCTGGTGCGGTAGCCCGCGACGTCGAAGATGTCCTTCACCGCCAGCGTGAGCCCCGCCAGCGGGCCCTCCGCGGCGCTGTCCACAGGCTCCGGCTCATAGGGCATGAAGCAGCGGTAGGGGTCGTGCTCGATCAGCATGGCGTTCCCGTTACTCCGCCGCAACGGCGGGCTCGGCCTTCACGCAGGCGACACGACGGCGCGGAGATGGTGTGAAGACAGGAGGCAGCGCGGCCCGGCACTCCGCGGTCGCATGGGCGCAGCGCGGCGCGAAGGAGCAGCTGTCGGGCTTGGTCTCCAGCGAGGGCGGCGCGCCGGGAATGGCGTTGAGCCGCGCGCCGCGCTCGACGTCGTGAAGGTTCGCGGCCAGCAGGCCTTGGGTGTAGGGATGTTTGGCCGACTTGATGATCTCGGAGGTTGTTCCCTCCTCGACGATCTGCCCCGCATACATCACCGCCACACGTTCCGAGATTTCCACCGCCACGCCAATGTCATGGGTGACGAAGATCACCCCCATGCCGAACTCCTTCTGCAATTCGCGCAGCAGCAGAAGGATCTGGATCTGCACCGTCGCGTCGAGCGCCGTGGTCGGCTCGTCCGCGAGCAGCAGCCGCGGCCGGCAGGCCAGCGCGAGGGCGATCATCACCCGCTGGCGCATGCCGCCAGACAGCTCGTGCGGGTAGTTGTGCAAACGCCGGTTGGCCGAAGGGATGCGCACCCGGTCGAGCATGTCGAGCGCGGTCGACATGGCGTCGGCTTTGCTGACGCCCTTGTGGCGCATCACCGACTCGGCGATCTGGTGGCCCACGGTATAGACCGGGTCGAGCGCCAGCGCCGGTTCCTGGAAGACCATCGAAACCTCGCCGCCGCGGTACTTCTGCAGCTTCTTGCCAGAAAGGCTCAGAACGTCGGTGCCGTTGACCTCGATCTTGCCCTCGATCTCGGTGCGTTTCGGCGGCAGCAGGCCCAGCAACGCCTTCAGCGTCACCGATTTGCCCGAGCCGGACTCGCCCAAGAGCGCCAGCGTCTCGCCCTGTTCCATGCTGAGCGAGACGTCGTTGATCGCGTGGACCGTGCGCTTGCCCTTGAAGCGCAGCGTGAGGTTCTGGATGTCGAGCAGCTTGGTCATTTGCCCTCCTCCGCATTCGGTGCGGCCGTGGGGGTGGTGCGCGCGGCGGTCCAGAAGACCTCGCGCTTGGTTTGCGTGCAGCGTCCGGTGAAGATCATTGCGGCACCCCCTGCCCGGCTTTTGGATGACCCGAGGTCGCATCGTGAAGGTGGCAGGCCGCAAGGTGATCGGCGTTGCCCGAAAGCCCCATCAGCTTCGGCACCTTGGTCTTGCAGACCTCAGAGGCGAAGCGGCAGCGGGTATGGAAGCGGCAGCCCTTGGGCGGGTCGATCGGGTTCGGCGGATCGCCCGCCAGCGGCGGCTCCTGCGTGCGGTTGTCGGGATCCATCGACGGCATCGCCGAGAACAGCGAGCGCGTGTAGGGGTGCGCCTGCTCGCGCCAGATGCTGTCCACCGGGGCGACCTCGACCACCTCGCCGAGATACATGACAAGGATGCGGTCAGAGATGTAGCGCACCACGTTCAGGTCGTGGCTGATGAAGATGTAGGTAAGGCCGAACTCCTTGCGCAGGTCGGACAGCAGGTTCAGCACCTGCGCCTCGACCGACTTGTCGAGCGCCGAGACCGCCTCGTCGAGCACCACCAGCCGCGGCGACATGGCCAGCGCGCGGGCGATGTTCACCCGCTGGCGCTGGCCGCCCGAAAGCTCGTGCGGGTAGCGGTGGGCAAATCGGTCGGGGTCGAGCCCGACGCGCGCCATCAGGCTGCGCGCCCGGCCATTGGGATCGTCGAGCCCCTGCACCTTGGCGCCGAAAGCCACCGAGTCCTCGATGGTCAGGCGCGGGTTGAGCGAGGCGTAGCTGTCCTGAAAGACCATCTGCACATCCTTGCGCAGGTCCTTCAGTGACAGCCGCTCGCCAAGCCCCTGCCCGTCGAAGATGATCTCGCCCTTGTCCCGCTCGATGAGCCCGATGAGCAGCCGCGCGGTGGTGGACTTGCCGCAGCCGGATTCGCCGACGATGCCCAGCGTCTCGCCCTTCTTCACCTCGAAGGACACGCCGTCCACCGCCTGCACCACCGCCTGCGTGCGGCCAAGCACGCCGCCGCGGACGGGGAAGTGCTTCTGCAGGTCGCGGACGATGACCAGCGGCTGCCCCGGGCCGCCCTTGTCGCGGCTCTCGGGGGCGGCGGTTTTCGGTTTGATCGCCTGATCTTGGCTCGGTGACAGGTCAGTCGCGGACATTCATCGCGCTCCTCAGTCCGTCGCTCAGCAGGTTGAGGCAGAGCGAAGTGATAAAGATCATCACCCCCGGCAGCGCCGAGAGCCACGGGTTGATGTAGATGGCCGAGCGCAGCGTGTTCAGCATCAGGCCCCACTCGGGCTCGGGCGGGCGCACGCCGATGCCGAGGAACGACAGGCCCGCGGCAAGGATCATGCACACCGAGGTCAGCGAGGTGGCATAGACGAAGATCGGCGAGAGCACGTTGCCGATCACATGCACGCGGATCACCGTCCAGGCGTTCGCCCCGGTGGCCCGAGCCGCGTCGATATAGTCGAGCGCGCGCACGCCCGAGGTGACCGCTTCGGCGACGCGGGTGATCGGCGGGATGAAGACGATGGTTAGCGACACGAGGCTGTTGACGATCCCCGCCCCCAGCGCGCCCGAGATGGCGATGGCCAGAAGCACCGAGGGGAAGGCGAAGAAGACATCCACGATCCGCATGATGATGGTGTTGGTCATGCCGCCGACGTAGCCGGCGACGATGCCGAGCGCCGAGCCGATGAAGAAGGCAAAGACCACCGGCATCAGGCCGATGAACAGCGTCAGGCGGCCGCCGTAGATCAGGCGTGCCAGCATGTCCCGCCCCTGCTCGTCGGTGCCCAGCAGATGCCCCTCGGTGCCGAGCGGCTTCAGACGGGCGATCATCGAGCCCTTGTAGGGATCGGGCAGGCCCAGGTAGGGCGCGAAGAGCGCCGAGAGGATCAGCAGCAGCACCACGCCAAGGCAGATCATCGAGACCGGGTCGCGCACCACGCGCGATCCCACGCCGGACCAGTAGCCCTGCGGCTTCTCGACCTTGGCGCCCTGCATGGTGTCGGATTCAGCAAGTGCCATGGGTCAGGTCCTCTTGATGCGCGGATCGATCGCGGCCTGCGCCACGTCGACGATGAGGTTCATCGCCACGAAGAACAGGGCGAGGATCAGGATCGTGCCCTGCAAGAGCGGAAGGTCGCGCTGGAAGATGGCGTTGGACAGCAGGAAACCCGAGCCCGGCCAGTTGAACACGGTCTCGATCAGGATCGAGCCGCCGAGCAGGTAGCCCAGCTGCAGACCCATGACCGACAGTGCGGTGGCGGCGGCGTTGCGCGCCACGTGGCGCAGCACGTCGCCGCGGCTCATGCCCTTGGCATAGAGCGCCTGCACGAAGTCCTGCGTGAGGATGTCCCCGGCCAGCGCCCGCACGGTGCGCGCGACGATGCCGATGGGCACCACGGCCAGAGTCACGGCGGGCAGAATCAGGTGACGGATGTGCAGCCAGTCCCAGGCCCAGCTCTGCGAGCCGCCCGGCCCCGCCCCCATCGAGGGCAGCCAGCCGAGGTTCACGGAAAAGATGATGACCAGCACGATGCCGAGCCAGTAATTGGGCACCGACACACCGGTGATCGACAGCGCGGTGACCGCGCGATCCAGAAGCGTGTCGCGGAAATAGCCAGCGAGGAAGCCGAGGAAGATGCCGATCGGAAAGGCGATGACCGCGGCGCTCGCGGCCAGCAGCAGCGAGTTCTGAACCGCGCCGAAGACTTCCTGCGCGACCGGGCGACCGGTGGCGATGGACTTGCCCATGTCGCCCTGCACCAGGTTGCCGACCCAGATCGCGTATTGAACGGGCAGCGGCTTGTCGAGGCCATAGGCGGCGCGCATGGCGGCCTGCTCTTCGGCGGTGGCGTCGATGGGCATGATCGCGGTGAGCGGATCGCCCGGGGCGATCTGCACCAGCATGAAACAGATGACCGACACCCCGAAGGCCACGGGCAGCACGAGGATGAGGCGACGGAAGAAGTAGCTGAGCACGGGTTGCGGTCCCTGGCTTGAAGTGATCCCCGCCGCGACGCGCGCGGCGGGGAGAAACCCTTGCGGGGCTTACTCTTCGATGGTGATCGACGAGAAGTTCTGGTACCAGTTCTGCGCCTGAACGAAGCCCTTCACCTTCGGCGCCATGGCGCGCGGTGCGACGTCGTGGGTGACCATGAGGAACAGCGCGTCATCGACGTATTTCTCATGCGTCTTGCGCATCACCGCGTCCTGCGCCTCGGGATCGAAGGTGTTCTTGATCTCCGAGAACAGCGCCTGCATCTCGTCGTCGCAATAGTGGCCCCAGTTGGTGCCGTTGGGCGCGATCAGGTTGCAGTCGAGGTGACGGATCAGGCCGGTGAACGGGTCCTGCAGGAAGTAGGTGAAGTTCACCGACATCGCGCCATCGACCGAAGGGTCGGCCGCGCCGGCGCGCCACAGGTTGATCATCTGGTTCCACTCGACGACCGAGAACTCGACGTCAATCCAGATCTCCGCAAGGCTCTGCTGGACGTATTCGTTCATCGGCAGGGGCAGCATCTGGCCCGAACCCGACGGCGAGATCAGCGCCTTGACCGCAAGGTGGTTATCGGGGCCGTAACCGGCCTCTTCCATCAGCGCCTTGGCGGCGTCGAGGTCATAGGAGATGTCGAACGAGGGCTCACCGAACCATTGCGAGCTCGGCGGCAGGAAGCCCTTGGCCGGAACCATCAGCCCGCCAAGCAGCGGTGCCATGCCTTCGCGGTCGATGGCGAGGTTGGCCGCCTTGCGCACGCGGATGTCGTTCCAGGGCGAGCCCTCGAGGCGCGACAGGTGCCAGGTCCAGTTATGCGGATAGGCGTTCGAGGAGATGACGAAGCCGTTGCCTTCCATCGCCGGGATGGTGTCGGGCGCCGGGGCCTCGATCCAGTCCACCTGACCGGAGAGCAGCGCCGCCGAACGGGCGTTGGGCTCGGGCAGCGGGATCAGCACCATCTTGTCGAGCTGCGGCACCCGGGTCTCGTCCCAATAGGCATCGAAGGGCACCAGTTCGGCGCGCTCGCGCGGCACGAAGGTCTCCAGCTTCCAAGGGCCGGTGCCCGAGGGGCTGCCCGCGACCTTTTCCCAGTCCTTGTCCATGGCTTCCCAGTTCGCCTTGGACGACATCAGGATCCAGGTCATCTGGTAGGGCAGCGTGGCGTCGGGTTCCTTGGTGACAATCTCGAGCGTGTAGTCATCCACCGCGGTATAGGACGCCACCGCCGGAATGCGCGACTTGCCCTGCGCCGACTGGCGCGGATCGTACTGCTCGGCGCTCTCGTCGAGGATCTTGTCGAGGTTCCAGACCACGTCCTCGGCGGTGAAGGGCGCGCCGTCATGGAAGGTGACACCCTCGCGCAGCTTGAAGGTCCACTTGGTGTTGTCTTCAGGGTCTACCGACCATTCGGTGGCCAGACCCGGGATCAGGACCGACGGCTTGTCGGCGCTGGTCAGATCCCATTCAATCAGCGAATCGTAAACCGTGTAGCCCATGAAACGCATGCCCTCGCCGCCCTGGTCGGTCTGACCGGTGGTGAGGGGAATGTCGGCCGCGGTCATGCCGATACGCAGCGTGCCCTGCGCCATCGCCGCACTGGCCATGGTGGCAGCAACGGCGAGCGCCGCGATGCCTGCTTTCAGACGAAGCATTGGAACCTCCGAGTTTTCCCTGTTGTTCGGCCGGCCATTCCGTTCAGCCGGTCCTCAAACAATTTGACGTGACCTCCCGGGCTTGTGCAGCCGGTCACCGGGCGGCTGAAATCTTGGACGCGGAAATCGTCGAATTCTGCGCAAAAAACTCTCACTTCGAGCCCGCACGCCTAGCAATCAGGCGCTCTGAAATCATATTTGTACGAACAAAAGGAGATCCAATCGCGCCAGTTCAGCCGTTGCGGATTAGCCTCACGCGTGAGTAGAAAATTTCAGATGACGCTCGCGTAACCTTTGGAAAGGTCCACCGGGGTACGTAATTATCCTGCAAACGCGAACCGAGAGCCGACATAAGACGAAAGGCGATTATCGAGTGTTCACAAGACGCCACATGCTCGCTGGTGTTGCCGCGATGGCCGCGACGCCCCTTTCCGCCCAAGCCGCGACGCTGGACGGCGGGCAGTGCTGGCGCTTCTGGCGCGCACGCTTCGTGCAGCCGGACGGGCGTGTCGTCGACGATCTGCAGAACGCCACAAGTCATTCCGAAGGCCAGGGCTACGGCTTGCTTCTCGCGCAGGCCTATGGCGACGAACGGACCTTCCGTCACATCGAGGAGTGGACCGACCACAACCTGGCGATCCGGCAGGACTCGCTCATGGCCTGGCAATGGGTGCCGCGCCGCCGCGACAACATCGAAGACTGGCACAATGCCACCGATGGCGACCTCTTCCGCGCCTGGGCCCTGTTGCGCGCCGCCCGCGACAGCGGCTGGTGGCACTATCGGGACAAGGCCATCGCCATCGCGCGGGACATCGCCGATCTCTGCCTCGCGCCCGATCCGCGCGCGCCCGAGGAGCTTCTGCTCAAACCCGGCGCGGAATCCCGCGCAACGCCCGAACGGGTGCTGTTCAACCCCTCCTACATCATGCCGCGCGCGCTGCGCGAGCTGGGCATCGCCGCCGAGGACGAACGGCTGATCCGTGCCGCCGACCATGGCGAGACGGTCCTTGCCGAGTTGTCGCGTGAGCCGGTCATCCCGGATTGGATCGACGTGACCGCCGAGGGCTTCGCGCCGCCGCAGGAGCACGCGCTGCGATCGAGCTACGATGCCCTGCGGGTGCCGCTCTATCTTGCGTGGTCCCGCCGCAGCCGGAATCCGGCGGTGACCAAGATGCTCGCCCAGTTCGACAGCAGCGGCGCACCCGGCAAGGTCGTGGTGAGCGCCGATGCCACCGGCCGTGTCCGCGACGTATCGGACTACGCCGGCTACCGGGCAATCGCCTCGCTGGCTCGCTGTGACACCATCCCGGCCGTGCAGGCCCGCGATTCCGCGCAGAGCTACTATCCCGCCACGCTGCAACTTCTCGCCGGTCTGGCAAAACGTGAACAGGGGTACTGCGAAAGGCCCTGATCTGGCCACAATGGCACGTGATAGACCCTGCGGAACCGCCCTTGCGTAATCGGTGCCGACCATCGGCTTGCACCTCGCGGGGGCCTGCGATGTAATGCCCTGAGAAACAGGCATAAAAAGGCGAGCAGGATATGAAATACACCCGTCTTATCATCGGGATAGCCGCCATTCTCCTGACGCTCTGGGTGATCGTCGGCGAACAGATGACCGCGGCCAGCGCCAATGCAGTCGTCAATGCTCCCGTGGTGACCCTGCGCAGCCCGATAGCCGGCGAGATCGAGCTGCAGGGCCATGCGCTCGGCGGCCGGCTCGCGCAGGACGAGCTGCTCGCGACGATCAGCGACCCGCGTGCCGACTCCACCCGCCTCAATGACCTCCAATTCGAGCTCGACAGCGTCGATGCAGAGAACACGCGCCTGCAGGGCGAAATCTCGGCGCTCAGCAAGTCGCGGGACGCGCTGGCGCAGCGCACTGCCGCCTTCACCAGCGCACGCAGCGAGGAGTTGGAGGCCGAACTTGCCGAGGCGAAGGTCCGGGTCGAACTGCTGGAAAGCGGCGAAGCCGACACCGCCGCGACCGCCCTGGCGGATGCCGTGCAGGTTGAGCAAAGCCGCCGCCCCGGCGAGCCGAACACCCGCGACCTCGCCCTGTCGCATGCCCGCGAGAGGGTGCAGACGCTGCAAATCGCGCTCGATGCACTGCAAAGCGGCGTCTTCCTCGGCGACGGCTACAACGATGCTCCCTTCTCCGAGCAGCGTCGCATCCAGCTCGATGCAGAGATCGCCCAGCTTGGCTCGGCACGTTCGGAGGCCAGCGCCCGCCGGGCGGCGCTCGAGCGCCGCATCGCCCGCGCACGCCAGACGATCGGCCTCAACTCGCGCGTGGAATTGCGCGCCCCGTCGCGGGAGATGCTCTACTGGGAGGTTCTGCAGGCCGATACGGTCGATGTGCAGCGCGGCGACCCCGTGCTGCGGCTGGTCGATTGCGGCCAGAGCATCGTCACCCTGTCGGTCACCGAACGGGTCTTCAACACGCTGCGCGTCGGCCAGGATGCCAGCTTCCGTTTCACCGGCCAGTCCAAGCTCTACCCGGCCACCGTCGGCCGGCTGGCCGGCAGCGGCGCGCGCACGGTCTACGCCAACCTCGCCATCGCGCCGAGCGAGAAGCACCTGGAACGTTACGACGTCACACTGCTGGTGCCGGATCTGAACGCCGATGCCGAGATCGGCTGCGCCGTCGGCCGCACCGGGCGCGCCTTCTTCGACGGCCGCCCGCTGGATCTGTTCCGCGGCTGGTTCGACTGACGTGGCCCCCTTTCCCCACCTCGGAGAGCTGGGTTCGAGCGGCGCCTACCTGCTGCTGGTGGCTGGCATCGGGCTGGTGCTGCCCTTCGTTGTCGACCCGACCCGCACCCGCGACCGCGCGATCCTCTTCGCCGCCGCCTTCATCTTTGCCGCGCGCTACGCCTGGTGGCGCGGCACTGAGACGCTCGCCCCTTTCGGCCTGACCGTCGACGCGGCGCTGAGCTACATGCTCTACGCGCTGGAGCTGCTGACGCTGATCGGCTCGCTCAGCGCCTTCGTCCTCCTGGCACGCTTCAAACAGCGCAGCGACGAGGTCGAGGAGCATGCGCATTGGTGGGGCGAGAAGGAGCCGAAGGTCGCGGTGATGATCGCCACCTACAACGAGGACCGCGACATCCTCGAGCGCACCATCGTCGGCGCCAAGTCGCTGCGTCACAAGAACAAGGAAATCCTCGTTCTCGACGACAGCCGCCGCGACTGGCTGCGCGACTACTGCGCCGAGCAGAACGTGCGCTACATGCGGCGCCCCGACAACAAGGGTTCGAAGGCGGGCAACATCAACCACGCGCTCGACCGGTTGGCCGAGGACGCCGAGCCGCCAGACTTCTTTGCCGTGCTCGACGCCGACTTCGTGCCGCACCGGGGGTTCCTGTCACGCAGTCTTGCGCTGTTCCATGATCCCAGCGTCGGCCTCGTGCAGACCCCGCAGCACTTCTTCAACGCCGACCCGATCCAGCACAACCTCGGGCTCAGCGCCTCCTACCCCGACGAGCAGCGCTTCTTCTTCGACCACATGCAGGCCTCGCGCGATGCCTGGGGCATCGCGATCTGCTGCGGCACCTCGTCGATCTGCCGCTGGGACGCGGTGCGCGAGCTGGGCGGCTTCCCGACCGAGAGCGTCACCGAGGACTTCATGCTCACCATCGCGCTGCAGAACATCGGCTGGCGCACGGTCTACCTCAACGAGCCGCTGACCGAGGGGCTCGCCCCCGAGGGGCTCAAGGAATACATCACCCAGCGCGCGCGCTGGTGCCTCGGGCTGATGCAGATCGCCCGCTCCTCCGTGGGCCCGTTCAGCAAGACCAACCTGCGCCTGCGCGACCGCTGGAGCGTGATCGACTCGGTGTTCTTCTGGGCCACCAGTTTTCCCTTCCGCATCGCCGCGATCGTCTTCCCGCTGCTCTACTGGTTCTTCGGGATCACCGTCGTCGACGCGCGGCTCGCAGATGTTCTGATCTACTTCGGCCCCTATTACGTCTGGGTCACCATGGTGATGAACCTGCTGTCGCGCGGCCTGATGATCCCGGTGTTCCACGACGTCAGCCAGCTGATCGGCGCGATCCCGATCACCCGCGCCGCCTACGCCGGGCTGTTCCGCCCCAAGGGGCACAAGTTCTCGGTCACCGCCAAGGGCGGCGACCGCTCGCGGGTGGTGGTGCAATGGCGGCTGATGGCCCCCTTCGCGACGGCGCTCATCCTCAGCGTGGTCGGACTTTGCATCGGCATCTTCAACGACAACTTCGCGATGAATGATGCCGGCGACGGCAAGTGGGTGATCTTGTTCTGGACGCTCTACAACATGATGGTGCTCTCGGTGACCTGCTTCACCTGCGTCGAGCTGCCCCGCTCGGAATCGCATATGGCCGACAAGCCCGAGCGGATCACCTTCAGCGCGGACGGCAAGACCGACGAACTCTGGCTGTCTTCGCTGACGCTCGACACTGCGCGACTGCGCGGCAACCGCTACCCGCAGCAGACCCAGGGCATCCTACACCTGCCCGACGTCGGCGATATCGAGGCCTATGTCATCGCCCCGACCACCGACGGCGCGCGCCTGCAGCTGGTGCCGACCGACGCGCAGCGCGAGGCGCTCTTCGTGCGCTTCTACGCCGAGGGCGATGCCCCCGGCGTTGTCTCCACGCGCACATCGGCGGTGATCGCCGACATCGCCCGGCGTATCAGCTTCGGCCTGCCGGGCTGAGCGCCCGGCATCGCGCGACGCGGCTCAGAAGGTGTTGATCGAGAAGCCGATGAAGAACTCCTCGGACTCGAAGCGATAGCCGGCACGCAGGCTTACCGGCCCGTCGTAACGCTTGTTCACCGCCAGAGTGGTGTCGCTGTAGCTGTCGCTTCCGCCGGTCGAGAGCTCGGTGCCGAAGCCCGAGTTGCCCCAACCGGTGGACGCCAGCAGGAACCAGCTGTTGTCGATGCTGTTGACCTCGGCAAGATAGTAGAACGAGCCCCAGGAAGTCGGCATCCAGCGATCGAGCGAGGCCCGCAGGCCCAGCTCGTAATCGTCTTCCTCACCATCCTTGAAGACCCCGCCGAATGCCGGGCCAACCTTGAAGCTGGCGCCGAAAGGCGTGTCGAACCCGTAAAGCGCGCTGCCGACGACCGAAGCGCCCCCGTCCCAGTGGCTGACGACGCCGCCATAGGTCAGCCGGTCCCGGTTCACCGCCAGCACCGCACCGGAGGTGCTCTTCGCCTGCTCGATCTGCACGAAGGTGCCGTCCGCAAGCGCGGGCACCGCGCTCAGGACAAGCGCCGCCCCGCCGAAGGTGCCGGTGAGTGTCCCGATGAGTTTCCCGGTGATGTTCATGGCTGGGTCCGTTTTCTGAAACTGCTCTCCGGATCTGTGCCCGGCTTTTACCGAGCTTCGCAATGCAAGCCCGGCGATGCAAGAGCCGGGACACGCCGCCGACGAAAGCCCGCGCATGACACACGAGGGGCGGAGGTTTCCCCCCGCCCCTCGCCAAACCTCTCGACCGAAGGTCGCGCGTCTCACGCGCCTTCGAGCGCGGCCTTCGTTACGCGCCCTCGAGCGCGATCGCGATGCCCTGGCCGACGCCGATGCACATGGTGGCCAGCGCCTTCTGGCCGGGCTTCAGCTCCAGCGCGGCGGTGCCGGTGATGCGCGCGCCCGACATGCCCAGCGGGTGGCCAAGCGCGATGGCGCCGCCGTTCGGGTTCACCCGGGGGTCGTCGTCGGCGATACCCAGATCGCGCAGCGTCGCGAGGCCCTGCGAGGCAAAGGCCTCGTTCAGCTCGATCACGTCGAAAGCGTCCTGCGTCAGTCCGAGACGGGCCATCAGCTTCTTCGACGCCGGCGCCGGGCCGAAGCCCATGATGCGCGGCTCGACGCCAGCCGTGGCCCCGCCGACGATGCGCGCGATCGGGGTCAGCCCGTGCGCCTTCACCGCCGCTTCCGAGGCGACGATCAGCGCCGCGGCCCCATCGTTCACCCCCGAGGCGTTGCCCGCCGTCACCGAGCCGCCCTCGCGGAACGGCGTCGGCAGCTTGGCGAGCTTCTCCAGCGAGGTCTGGCGCGGGTGCTCGTCGGCATCCACCACCAGCGGATCGCCCTTGCGCTGCGGGATGGTCACCGAGGTGATCTCCTGCGCGAGGCGGCCATTGGCCTGCGCAGCCGCCGCCTTCTCCTGCGACCGCATCGCGAAGGCGTCCTGGTCCTCGCGCGAGATGCCGAACTGCTCGGCCACGTTCTCGCCAGTCTCGGGCATGCTATCCACGCCGTATTGCGCCTTCATCAGCTTGTTGACGAAACGCCAGCCGATGGTGGTGTCGTAGATCTCGGCAGAGCGCGAGAAGGCCGAGCTGGCCTTCGGCATCACGAAGGGCGCGCGCGACATGCTCTCGACGCCGCCCGCGATGGCCAGCTCGATTTCGCCCGCCTTGATGGCGCGCGCCGCCGCGATGATCGCATCCATGCCCGACCCGCAGAGGCGGTTGAGCGTGGTGCCCGGCACCGTCACCGGCAGACCGGCCAGCAGCGCCGACATGCGCGCGACGTTGCGGTTGTCTTCGCCGGCCTGATTGGCGCAGCCGAAGTAGACCTCGTCCACCGCCGACCAGTCGATGTCGTGCTTGGCCATGAGCGCCTTCAGCGGGATGGCCCCGAGATCGTCGGCGCGCACCGAGGACAGCGCGCCGCCGAAGCGGCCGATGGGGGTGCGGATGTAGGAACAGATATAGGCGTCAAGCATCTCAGAGCTCCGGGCAGACAAGGTCGGCCACCTCGCCTTCGACATGCAGCGGGGCACCGGTGAGGGCCTGCAGGTCGTCGAAGGAGATGGCGGGGATTTTCTCGCGCAGGACGAACTTGCCGCCCTCCACGTCGACCACCGCCAGCGAGGTGTAGATGCGGGTCACGCAGCCCACGCCGGTCAACGGCAACGAGCAGCTGGCCACGAGCTTGGGATCGCCCTTCTTGGTGACATGGTCGGTCAGCACCGCCACGCGCTTGGCGCTCTGCACCAGGTCCATCGCGCCGCCGACCGCGGGCACGCCGCCCTTGCCGGTGGACCAGTTGGCGAGGTCACCGTTCTGCGCGATCTCGTAGGCGCCGAGGATGGCCACGTCGAGATGGCCGCCGCGCACCATGGCGAAGCTGTCGGCGTGGTGGAAGAAGGCGGTGCCGGGCTTGATGGTGATCGCCTTCTTGCCGGCGTTGATGCAGTCCCAGTCTTCCTCGCCCGGCTTCGGCGCCTCGCCGAAGTCCAGCACGCCGTTCTCGGTGTGGAAGATCGCCTGCTTGCCCTCGGGCTGGAACTTGGCGACCATCTCGGGGAAGCCGATGCCGAGGTTGACGTAGGCGCCATCCTCGATGTCCTGCGCCGCGCGCCAGGCGATCTGGGCGTTGCTCAGCTTGATGGCGGAAATGTCGATCATGGTATCGCTTGCAGTATCGCTCATGGGTAGACGGCCTCCGCCCGGTTCAGCTCTTCTTCCTGTGCGGGCTTTGCCACCTCGACCACCGAGCCGACGAAGATGCCCGGAGTGATGACATGCTCGGGATCGATGCCGCCCAGCGGGACGATCTTCGAGGCCTGCGCGATGGTGTGGGTCGCGGCCATGGCCATCACCGGATTGAAGTTGCGCGCCGCCATCCGGTAGGTCAGGTTGCCATGCGGATCGGCCAGCTCGGCCTTGATCAGCGCATAGTCGGCCTTGAGCCAGCGCTCGCGGACGTAGTGCTTGCTGTCGAACTCCTCGGTCGGCTTGCCCTCGGCCAGCTCGGTGCCATAGCTCGTCGCGGTGTAAAAGGCGGGGATGCCCGCGCCGCCTGCCCGGATGCGCTCGGCGAGCGTGCCCTGCGGCACGATCTCAAGCTCGATCTCTCCGGCGAGGTAGGCCTCGGTGAAGACCCGCGGGTCGGCCGAACGCGGGAAGGAGCAGATCAGCTTCTTCACCCGTTTCTGCTCGATCAGCGCCGCAAGGCCGACATGGCCGTTACCGGCGTTGTTGTTGACGACGGTCAGGTCCTTGGCGCCGTGGTCGATCAGCGCGTGGATCAGCTCGATCGGCGCGCCGGAGCCGCCGAAGCCTCCGATCATCACGGTGGCGCCGTCGGGAATGGCCGAAACGGCCTCCGCGGCGCTGGCGATGGTCTTGTCCATGAAAATCCTCCTGTGGGCGCGGATCGCCCTTGGAACGGGAAATATGACCCGGCAGTGATAGGAGCCATGGTTTTCGTGCGCATGTTGACATTTGTTCATACTCTGACGCAGATCGTGCGCATGTTGAACAAACCGACCGATTACATCGCCTCTCTGGCGAAGGGCCTGCAGGTGATCGAGTGCTTCCGCGCAGAGACGCCGCGCCTGTCGATCGCCCAGGTTTCCGAGGCCACCGGCCTCGACCGCGCCACCGCGCGGCGCTGCCTGCTGACCCTGCACCGGCTCGGCTATGCCGATTACGACGGCAAGTTCTTCCAGCTCACCCCGCGCGTCCTGCGGCTCGGCATGGGCGCGCTGGCCGCCCTGCCCCTGCCGCAGCTGGTGCAGCCCTGGCTCGACCAGCTTTCGGAACAGATCCACCAGTCGAGCTCGGTGTCGATCCTCGACGAGACCGAGATCGTCTACCTCGCCCGCGCCGCGCAGCGGAAGGTGATGAGCATCGGCCTGATGCCCGGCTCGCGCCTGCCCGCCCATTGCACTTCGATGGGCCGGGTGCTGCTCGCTGCCCTGCCCGAACCGGAAATGCGCGCCTTGCTCGAGCGCTCCGATCTCACCCCGCGCACGCCGCTCGCGCTGACCGATCCGGTGGAGATCGCCGCGCGCATCGCGCAGACCCGCGATCAGGGCTATGCGATCATCGACCAGGAAGTGGAGATGAGCCTGCGTTCAATCGCCGTGCCGCTCTACAACGCACATGGCCGGGTCGTCGCCGCGCTGAACACCGGGCTGCCGGCGATGCAGGCCGAGCCCGAGGAGTTGGCGCGGGACTACCTGCCGGCGTTGCTCAAGGTCCAGGCAGGGCTGCGCCGCGTGCTGCCCTAGGCGCTTTCATCTTTCTCCAAATACTCATGCCGCGCCTGCCCCGCCCGTGCGACCCGAGTATTTGGAGAAAGATGAAAGCCAAGGGACAGCGCGCAGTCCGGTCCGGCCACGAAAAAGGGGCGAGGGTTTTCCCCGCCCCGATTTCATGAGTCGGTCCTGTGGAACCGCTTGGGTCAGTTGTCCTCGATGGTCAGAGCCACGAAGCGCGGATCACCGCCACGGCGCACCAGCAGCAGCAGCGACTTGCGGCCGGCGTCCTTTGCCTCGGCGATCTTGTCCTCGAGATCCTCGATGCTGAGCACTTCCGCCTGACCGGCCTCGGTGATCACGTCACCGCTGCGCAGGCCCTTCTCGTAGGCTTCGGCGGCGGGATCGACGTCGGTGACGGCAAGACCTTTGGCGGTATCCGCGAGGCCCAGCTCGGCGCGCAGCTCGGCGGTGAGCGGCGAGAGCGTGAGGCCCATCAGGTCGCGGGTCGCCGGCGCTTCGGGCGTGCCCTGCTCCTGCGAGGCGGGCACGGTCTGGGCGGTTTCCTCGCGGCGGCCGAGCGTCACGAGCAACGTCTCGGTGTTGCCGTTGCGGTTGACCACCACGCGGACCGACTTGCCGACCTCGGTGTTGCCGACGATGCGGACCAGCTGGCGCGTGTCGGTGACCGGCTTGCCGTCGAAGGAGACGATCACGTCACCCGACTTCATGCCGGCATCCATCGCCGGACCCTCCGGCACGTCCGAAACCATGGCACCCTCGGCGACGTCCAGACCCAGCGCCTCGGCCATGTCCGGGGTCACGTCCTGGATGCGCACGCCAAGCCAGCCGCGGCGGGTCTCGCCGTACTGCTTGAGCTGGTCGACAACCTTGGTCACCACGTTGGAGGCCATCGAGAAGCCGATGCCGATCGAGCCGCCATTGGGCGAAAGGATCGCGGTGTTCACCCCGATGACGTCGCCGTTCATGTTGAACAGCGGGCCGCCCGAGTTGCCGCGGTTGATCGCCGCGTCGGTCTGGATGTAATCGTCATAGGTGCCCGAGAGCGCCCGGTTGCGCGCCGAGACGATGCCCGCCGAGACCGAGAAGCCCTGGCCGAGCGGGTTGCCCATCGCCATCACCCAATCGCCGACCTTGGAGTCGTCCGAGTTGCCGAACTTCACGAAGGGCAGCGGCTCTTCGGCCTCGACCTTCAGCAGCGCAATGTCGGTGTTGGGATCGGTGCCCACCAGTTCCGCGTCCAGCTCCTTGCCGGAGAAGAACTCGATGGTGATCTCGTCGGCGCCCTCGATGACGTGGTTGTTGGTGACGATATAGCCGTCCTCCGACACAACGAAGCCCGAGCCGAGCGCCGAGGAGCGGCGTGGACGATCCCCCTCGGGGCCGCCGTTCGGGCCCTGGAATTCGCGGAAGAAATCTTCGAAGGGCGAGCCTTCGGGCACGATCCCCTGCGGACCGGTGCGGCCGGCGACCATGGTCGAGGTGGTGATGTTCACCACCGAGGGGCTCACGCGCTCGGCGAGCGACGAGAAGCTGGACGGCGCGCTCTGCGCCTGCGCCATGACCGACTGCGAGACGATCATGAACGCCGAAACCGTGGCCAGCCAGAACAGCCGCGCCGGGTTCGCCCCTTCCGTCATTGAACGTTTTTCTGGTTTCACAGGGAACTCCTTCTGTTCGGCGGCTGGCGCGCGGCCCCCCGCGCGGCAAGGCCGCCTCCTCATGAACAAGCGTAACATAGGACCTAACCGGGGCCACGAAAGAAAAGGTTTCAAGCTTTCAAGCGCATGTGACATGCCAGTGAAAGATCACTCATGCAGAAATGCAAGGCAGCGGCAGCGCGCGCCGCCGCACCGCCCGGAATGCCCGCTCAGCCGGCGAACCGCTTGGCGATCCAGAGCAGCACAACGCCTGTAACAATGGTCACCAATCCCAGCGTCCGCCGCGTCTCCAGCGGCATCTGCCGCAGCGCCTCGAGCATCCGCTCGACAAGCGAAGGGGCCAGTGCGTACACCAGCCCCTCGATCACGAGGACCAGAGCGATCCCCGTCAGTATGTCGCTCCCGCTCACTCGGTCGCGGTGCCGGTGGCAGCAGGCTCTGCACTCTGGGTCGCGGCGGGCGGCACCGGGGTGCCGATTTCGCCCTGCGACTTGAAGTACTCGAAGAACTCGCCCTGGGGCGTCATGACCATCGAGGAATTGCCCGTCGCGAGCGATTTCTCATAGGCCTGCAGCGACCGGTAGAAGGCGAAGAACTCCGGGTCCGCGCCATAGGCCTCGGCGAAGATGCCGTTGCGCTCGGCGTCGGCCTCACCGCGGATGATGTCGCCATCGCGGTTGGCTTCCGACTGCGTCTCGACCACGGTCCGGTCGGCCAGCGCGCGCACGCGCTGCGCGGCCTCGTTACCGCGGGCGATCTCGTCGGCGGCTTCGCGTTCACGCTCGGCGCGCATCCGGGCGAAGGTCGCCTCGAGGTTCTGCGACGGCAGGTTGGTCTGCTTGAGGCGCACGTCCACCACGTCGAGACCCAGCGACAGCGCTTGCTGGCGGGACTGGTCACGGATGCGGTTGGTCAGCCCGCGGCGATCCGTCGAGAGGATCACGTCCGAGGTGACCTGATCGGCACCCAGCACTTCGCGGATCTGCGCGTTGAGGATGCCCGACAGGCGGTCCTCGGCGGTACGCAGCCCGCCCACGCCGACGGCCTGGCGGAACCGCACCACATCGGAGATGCGATAGCGGGCGAAGGCATCCACCACGAGGCGGCGGTCATCCGACGGCGTGACCTCGATGGTCTCGGTGTCCAGCGACAGGATGCGGTCGTCGTATTTCACCACTTCCTGGATCAGCGGGATCTTGAACGCGAGGCCCGGCTCTTCCTTGACGGACTTGATCTGGCCGAACTGCATCACCAGCGCCTTCTCGCGTTCGTCGACGACGAAGATCGACGAAAGCGCGATGACCGCCAGGACGACGACGACGGGCAGCAAATAGGTCGATTTGCGCATGTCAGTTGCCTCCCTCGGTGGTGGTTCGGCTGCGGTTCAGCTCGTTCAGCGGCAGGTAGGGCACGACTCCGCCCTCGCCGGTCAGACCCTCGTCGAGGATGGTCTTGTCGACGTTGCCCAGGACCTTTTCCATCGTCTCGAGGTAGAGACGGCGGCGGGTGACCTCGGGGGCCTTGGCATATTCCTCGCGCACGGCCGAGAAGCGGCTGGCTTCACCCAGCGCCTCGTTGACCACGCGGGCGCGGTAGCCTTCGGCCTGCTCGCGAATCTGCGCGGCGCTACCACGGGCCTCGGCGACCACGCGGTTGGCGTAGGCGTCGGCCTGGCGTTCGAGGCGGTCGCGCTCCTGCTCGGCGGCCTGCACCTCGCGGAAGGCGTCGATCACCTCGCGGGGCGGGTCGGCCGTGTCGAGGTTGATCCGCACGATGTTGATGCCGCTCTCGTACTCGTCGAGCGTTGCCTGGATCTGCTCGCGCGCGGTGTCGGCGATGATGCCGCGATCGCGGTTGAGGATCGGCGCAAGGTTGCTCGCCGCGATGATCTCGCGCATCACCGCTTCCGACACCGCCTGCACGGTCAGCTGCGGGTCGCGGATGTTGAACAGCAGCTTCGCCGGATCGTTGATGTTCCAGACCACCTGGAACTCGATGTCGACGATGTTCGCGTCGGTGGTCAGCATCAGGCTGTCCGCCGGGTCGCGGCCATTGCCGATGGTCTCGGTGCGCTCGGAGGTCACGTTGACAACCTCATGCGTCACGAAGGGCCAGGGCGCGAAGTTCAGACCGGGATTGCCGGTCGAGGAATACTTGCCGAGGAAGAGCTCCACCGACTGTTCCTCGGGGCGCACGGTGTAGAAGCTCATCCACGCCCAGACGCCGATCGCCGCCAGCGCGGCGATCGCCACGGTGCCGCGGTTGAACTTCGGCCCGCCCGAGCCGCCGCCGGTGCCGCCGGTGTTGCCACCAGACCCGCCGCGTCCGCCCATAAGCACGCGCAGACGCTCCTGACCCTTCTTCATCAGCTCGTCAATCTCGGGGATCTGCGGATCCTCGGGGCGCTTGCCCCCGTTTCCGCCGCCGCCACCGCTCGGGGGCCGGCCTCCGCCTTGATTGCCACCGCCGCCCCAGGGGCCGCCGCCGTGTCCTGCCATTAGGTTCCTTCCCTCTCACTCACTTGTCCGTGTCTCCCCTACCTGTGCATTAAGCCCGCAGATTCAAGCGCTGCGCACAGGGTTCCGCATGGTGACCATCTCTTCGGCCATGGTGGGGTGCACCGCCACGGTGCGATCGAAATCTTCCTTGGTCGCGCCCATCTTTACCGCAATCCCGGCCAGCTGGATCATCTCTCCGGCATTCGGTGCGACGATGTGGCAGCCCAGCACCTTGCGGGTCTCCTTGGAGACCACGAGCTTCATCATCACACGGTCGGGACGCCCGGCAAAGGCGGTCTGCATCGGCCGGAATGAGGTCGCGTAGACCTCGATCGGCTCCTGCTCGGCCGCCTCTTCCTCCGACAGGCCGATGGTGCCGAACTCGGGCTGGGTGAAGACCGCCGAGGGGATCAGCTCGTGATCGACCTTGGTGGGGTTATCCTTGAACACCGTCTCGACGAAGGCCATGCCCTCGCGGATCGCCACCGGGGTGAGGTTCACGCGGTCGGTGACGTCGCCGATGGCGTAGATCGAGGGCACTTCGGTCGCGCTGTATTCATCCACCACGATCTCGCCCTTGCGGCCGAGCTTCACGCCGGCCCCCTCGAGGCCCATGTCGTCGGTGTTCGGCGCACGGCCGGTGGCAAAGAAGACCTGATCGTAGACCTTCACGTCGCCATTGGTGCCCTTGACGAAGATCGGCCCTTCGCCCGGCTTGCCGCCGCTGTGGTCGGCCAGCATCTCCTGCATCGAGGCCCCCATGGAGACGCCCGTCGCGGCCTTGCCCTCGAGATCCTCGGCGGTCGCGCGGCGCATCTCGACGATGTCGGTGCCGCAATGCAGCTGCACGCCGTTCTCGATCATGCTCTCGGCGATGAGCCCGCGGGCCTGCTCGTCGAAGCCGCGCAGGACCTGCGCGCCGCGGTAATATTGCGTCACCTCGACGCCGAGGCCGTTGAGAATGCAGGCGAACTCGCAGGCAATATAGCCGCCGCCGACGATCAGCACCGACTTCGGCAGGGTCTCGAGGTGGAAGATGTCATCCGACACCAGACCCAGCTCGGCGTTGGGGATCTCCGGGCGCACCGGCCGTCCGCCGGTGGCGATCAGGATGTGCTTGGCGGTGATCGTCTCGCCGGTCGACAGCTCGACCGTATGCGCGTCCTTCACCTTGGCCCGGGCGTCATAGGAGGTCACGCCGGAGTTCTTCAGCAGGTTGCGGTAGATGCCTTCGAGCCGGTCGAGCTCGGCATTCAGCCGCTGCTGGAAGTTGCCCCAGTCGAAGCTGCCCGCCTCGATGTCCCAGCCGTAGCCCTTGGCGTCCTCGGCAACGGTGCCGTATTCGGACGCGAAAACCATCAGCTTCTTGGGCACGCAGCCGCGGATGACGCAGGTGCCGCCGTAGCGGTCTTCCTCGGCCAGCGCCACCTTTGCCCCGGCCTCGCCGGCGGCCACGCGCGCCGCCCGGACGCCACCGGACCCGCCGCCGATGACAAAAAGATCGTAGTCAAAATCGCTCATGGCTCGCCTCATAGTCTGTCGGGCGAGAGGTAGACCACAGGCCGCTACGGAAGGCCAGAGGCGGCGGGCCGGGATGGCATCGGGAGAGGCGCGAGAGGTGAGCAGGCCGCCGGTCGAGTGCCGGCCCGTGGGGTGGCGCTGCGACGCCCGAGGTGCGCGCTTTATCCTGACCAAGTCCGCCGGGCAGTGGAACATCGTGCCCCGGCACTCGCCCGGCACTCGCCCGGCAGCCTGCGGCCTGGATTGCCAGCGGGAGTGTTGCACTGGTCTTCAACGAGAAAGGCCGCCCGAACGGGCGGCCTCTGATCTCTCCCGGCCAGCAGCGCCGTTACAGCCCCGCCGCTTCCGTCAGATCGACTTCGGTCACGCTGACCTCGCCGCTTGCACCGTCGCGCAGCTCGGCCCGGCCGTCTTCGAAGCCGATCACCACCTTGTCGCAGATGCCGAGGAACAGCCCGTTCTCCACCACGCCGGGAATTTGGTTCAGCGCCAGCGACAGCGCCTTCGCGTCGCCGATGCGCTTCAGGTGCAGGTCCAGCACGTGATTGCCCTCATCGGTGATGAAGGGCGCGTCGCCGGCCATGCGCAGCGAGGTTTCGCGGCCGTCCACGTCCATCTCCGCCAGCACGCGCTCGACCAGCGTGCGGGTCGAAGCACCGCCGAAACGCAGCACTTCCAGCGGCAGCGGGAAAGCCCCCAGCGTCGCCACGTCCTTGGCCGCATCGGCGATGACGATCATCTGGTCCGAGGCGGAGGCCACGATCTTCTCCTGCAGGTGCGCGCCGCCGCCGCCCTTGATCAGGTTGAGCTTGGGATCGAACTCGTCGGCGCCGTCGATGGTCAGGTCAAGCCAGCCCGCCTCGTCGAGGCTGATCACCTCGATACCCACCTGCCGCGCCAGCTCCGCGGTGCGGGTCGAGGTCGGCACGGCGCGGATCTTCAGACCTTCGTCGCGCACCCGGCGGCCGAGGTATTTCACCAGCCAAGCGGCGGTGGAGCCGGTGCCGAGACCGACACGCATGCCGTCCTCGACGAAATCGGCGGCGCGGCGGGAGGCCACGAATTTTGCAATATCGGTCGGCGAGAGCTCTGCGGTCATCGCTGCGATTCCCCTTTTTCGGATGTCGCGGCGCTTATAGGATCTTCGCACGCGACAGCGATAGGCAAAAGTCCCGCGCCGCCGCAGCGTTTTCCTTCGATGAAATGCCGCAATTCTTCATGTGATCCGACCGCCGCCCGGGCTAGGGTCCGGCGCAACCGCAGCGCAGAGTCGAGGCCGCAATGTTTCTTTCCGTGTTCGAGATGTTCAAGGTCGGCATCGGACCGTCGTCCTCGCATACCATGGGCCCCATGGTTGCCGCGGCGCGCTTCCTCGACCGGCTGCGCGCTGCGCCCTTTGCCGCCGCCGGGCTGCGCGGCTCGCTGCATGGCTCGCTGGCCTTCACCGGCGTCGGCCATGCCACCGACCGCGCCACCATCCTCGGCCTCGCCGGATTCGAGCCCGAAAGCTATGACGCCGAGGCCGCCGAGGCCGCGCTGTCCGAGATCGACGCCACCGGCATGGTCCACCCCGAGGGCCTTGCCCCGCTGAAGTTCTCGCCGAAGACCGACCTGCGCTTCGACTACGACCGCAATCTGCCCGGCCATGCCAACGGCATGATCCTGATGGCCACCGACGCACAGGGCGACGTGATCCTGCAGGAGACCTATTACTCCGTTGGCGGTGGCTTCGTGCTGACCGAGGACGAGCTGACCTCGGGCGAGGACAAGGACCACGGCCCCGCCGTGCCCTACCCCTTCAAGAGCGCCGCCGAGATGCTGGAGATGGCCGAGAAATCGGGGCTGACCATTGCCGAGATGAAACGCCGCAACGAGCTGTCGCGCCGCCCGGCCGCCGAGCTCGACGCCGGGCTGCTGCGCATTTCCGAGGTGATGATGAATTGCCTCGACCGCGGCCTAGAGGGCGGCGGCATCCTGCCCGGCGGGCTCAACGTCAAGCGTCGCGCCGGCAATATCCACGAACAGCTGCAGGCCGAGCGCGGCCGCAACCTCACCGCACCGCATGTGATCAACGACTGGATGAGCTGCTACGCCATGGCGGTGAACGAGGAGAACGCCGCCGGTGGTCAGGTCGTCACCGCGCCGACCAATGGCGCGGCGGGCGTCGTGCCGGCGGTCATGCGCTACTGGCTCGACTTCGTGCCCGGCGCGACCTCTGCCCGCATCCCCGACTTCCTGCTCACCGCCGCCGCAATCGGCGGGCTGGTGAAGTACAACGCCTCGATCTCCGGCGCCGAGGCCGGCTGCCAGGCCGAGGTCGGCAGCGCTTCGGCGATGGCCGCCGCCGGGCTCTGCGCCGTCATGGGCGGCACCCCGGCGCAGATCGAGAACGCCGCCGAGATCGCGCTCGAGCATCACCTCGGCATGACCTGCGATCCGGTGAAGGGCCTCGTGCAGGTGCCCTGCATCGAGCGCAACGGCCTCGGCGCGATCAAGGCGGTCTCCGCCGCCTCGCTGTCGATGCGCGGCGACGGCACGCACCTCGTGTCGCTCGATGCCTGCATCGAGACCATGCGACAGACCGGCCGCGACATGGGGCATGAATACAAGGAAACCTCGCTCGGCGGCCTCGCGGTCAACGTGCCGAACTGCTGAGGGCAATGCAACGATAGCCGGGCGAGTGCCGGCCCGTTGGGTGGCGCTACAACACCTGCAGTCTTTGCTCTGCCCCGGCCAAGTCCGCGCGACATCCGAGCGCCGAACGAGGGTGACAGAGCGCCAGCCCGCCGGGACGGGCCGGCGCTCTCCCGGCGGCTTCGCCTTGATTCCGGGCGAAGCAGCGCCCAGCGTCGTTCACGCCGCGCGCGCCCCAAGCCGGTACATGAACAGCGTCGCATCCCGCCGCGCCGTGCCTTCCGGCGCCAGCGCATACTCCGGGATTTCCCCGGCAGGCAGGAACCCGCAGGACGCATATAGGTGCTGCGCCGCATCGCCGGTGCGCGTATCCAGCGTGATCAAATCCCGCCCCTGTTGCTCGGCCCGGATCAGCAGCGCCTCGACCAATCCCCGCGCCAGACCGCGGCGGCGGAACTCCGGGTGCACCAGCATCTTCGAGATCTCCGCCCGGTGCGTCTGGTTCGGCATGCCCGCCAGAGCCAACGACACCGTGCCCACCATGCGCTTTCCCTCGAAGGCACCGAAGAGAATGCGGTCGCCGCTCTCGATTTCGGGAACCAGCCCCTCCCAGAAGCGCAGCGCCTCTGCCGCTCCGAAAGGCATCACGAAGCCGACGCTCGCCCCATCCGCCACGCAGGCGGCCAGGATGTCCGCCAAATCCCGCAGGTGATCGCGGATCCCGGATGCGGGAACCTCGCGGATCATGGCGTCACCAGCACCAGCACGTAGAGCGCCGGTTTCTTCTTGCTGAGCGCCGTGAAGCGCGTCGCCCCCTCCAGCCGATAGCGCAGCGTGTCGCCAGCGGCCATTTCGTGCGGCACCCCCTCGACCTCGACCCGCAGCTTGCCCGCAAGCAGGTGCAGGTGGTGCTCCAGCCCCGGCACGGGCGAGGCATCATAGGAAATCTCGGCCCCCGGCTGCAGCGTGCACTGCAGCACCTCGGCGGCCAGGCCGCTGGCGGCGGGCGAGACGACGCGGCGGGTGAAGCCGGTCGCCTCGTCCACCCATTCGGGCTGATCGGCGGCGGGCACATAGGCGGTGAACCCCTCCTCGACCATCGCCATCAGCCGCGACATGCTCAGCCCGTAGGCGATGCAGAGCTTGCCCAGAACCTCGGCGGTGGGGCTGGTCTCGGCCTTTTCGAAGCGCGACAATGCGGCGCGCGAGATGCCGCTGCGCTCGGCCAGCTGGTCCAGTGTCAGCCCGGCCTCGGCGCGCAGCGATGCAAGTCGCCGGGCGAGCCGTGCGGTCAGCCCACCGGCATCGTCGGCGGGCGTGGGAAGGGTCTGGGGCAAGGGGTCGGCCATCGCGAAGCCTCCGGGATTATCTCAATAATGAGAAATATTCCCGATTTTGACCATTCCCGCAAGCCTGATTAGGCCTGCGCCTTCTCCCTCCCCGCCGACAGCGACCTGACCGCGGAGGCCGCCACCACTTCGCCGCTCGCGGCAAACCGATCGTGATACTGTTCGACCCGCCCGAGGTCGTAGAGGTAGTTGACCATCACCCCGCCCGACTGCCGCTGGCCGTTCTCCGAGGTATCGGCCCCGGCGTGCACCGCGTGCACCATCGCGCCGTTGCCGAGGTGAAAGCGCGCCACCGCGTCGCGCGGCCGCCCGTCGCTGCGCTTGGCAGTGAGCAGGTAATGCGCCGCCAGCTGGCTCATCCGCTTGGCGTCCTGCGGATCATAGGCCACCCCCTGCTCCTCCAGCCAGCGCACCAGCCCCGGGATCGGCGAGAGCGTCACGAAGGTCTTCAGCCCCGGCAGCGCGCTCGCGAGATCCGAGGCCACCTGCTTGATCAGCGAGTTGCCGAAGGAAATCCCCGCCAGCCCCGGCTGGCAGTTGGAGATCGAGTAGAACACCGCGGTGTCGGCGCTGCCGACCTCCAGCGGCGCGCGCTCCTCCTCCAGCAGCGCCTGGATCGAGCCGGGCACCCCGCGGGTCAGCGCCACCTCGACGAAGATCAGCGGCTCGTCGGGCATCGCCGGATGGAAGAAGGCAAAGCAGCGCCGGTCGGGCGGCGCGAGCCGGCGGCGCAGGTCGTCCCAGCTGCGGATCGCATGCACCGCCTCGTAGGCGATGATCTTCTCCAGCACATGCGCCGGGCTCTCCCAGCTGATCGGCCGCAGCACCAGGAAGCCGCGGTTGAACCAGCTCTTGAACAGGTGCCGGAAATCCTCGTCGAGCGCTTCCAGCTCGGGCTCGCCCCGCCCCTGGCGCAAGAGGTCGGCACGCATCCGCACCAGCCGCTCGGTCGCGCCGGGCACCATGTTGAGCCGGCGCAGCAACTCGGCGCGCGGCGGCTCTGCCGCCGCCATGAAGGCGCGGTAGCTGCCGCCCGAAGGCGCGTCCTCGTAGGCGTCCAGCGCCGCGCGCACCGCCTCTGCATCGACATTCAGCGCCGCCAGCCCGCGAAAGGCCTCGAGCTTCTCGGACACGGACATGCCGTCGTAGCGCTGCAGAACGTGCCGGGCCAGCATGGTCGCGACGCTTTCGCTGCGCACCTCCAGCAGCTCTCGCACGAGTGCCGGCAGCGCCCGCGGGTCGCGCCGCAGCCGCGGCGCCGCATCGGCACGGCGGTCGAAGATGGTGCTGAGAAGATCGGCAAAGAGACTCATGCGCACTCCTTTCCGGCACCCCTCCGGCGCCCTGCGGTCTCCCCCCGATCCTAGGGTGCGCCGCCGCCCCGCCCGGTGACAAGCCTGTTCGCGCCAACGCCGCCCGAAGCGCGACGATCCCCTCTTCCGCATGTCACAAATATCCCGGGGGAGTCCGCCCCGGCGGACGGGGGCAGAGCCCCCTGCGCCCCGCAACGAACCCCACGACCAACCAAAGCGATCCCTCTCAAACAATTTCCCGCAAAAATTGCGCACCAAACGCCGCCCGGCACAGCTGCTCACTCGCTGGGCAAACCTATGCGCAGCGCACAGCGGATAGGCGAAAATTTCCGCCCCTCCCGCGACGGCAATTGCCTCGAATCGCCGCATTCCTTACCGCTTGGTAAAAAATTCACAAAACACCCACAGGGATGGAAAAGGACAGACGGATGGCAATCGACAAATCGGCCGGGATACTGACCCGGCGCGGACTGCTGAAGAGCACCGGCGCGCTCACGGCGCTTGCGAGCACCGGCCTCGCGGGCAAGCTGACGGCGCAGGAGCCGATCAGCGTGGCGGGCATCTACACGGTGCCGGTCGAACAGCAATGGGTGAGCCGTATCCACGTCGCCGCCGAGGCCGCCAGGGCCGCGGGGCTGATCACCTACACCTACTCCGAGAACACCGCCAACACCGACTATCCGCGCGTCATGCGCGAATATGCCGAGAGCGGCGCACAGCTGATCGTCGGCGAGATCTTCGGCGTCGAGCAGGAAGCCCGCGAGGTGGTGCTCGACTACCCCGAGACCGCCTTCCTCATGGGCTCGAGCTTCATGCCCGACGAGGCCTATCCGAACCTCGGCGTCTTCGACAATTACATCCAGGACGCCTCGTACCTCTCGGGCATCATCGCCGGCGCGATGAGCGAGACCGGCAATATCGGCATGGTCGGCGGCTTCCCGATCCCCGAGGTGAACCGCCTGATGCACGCCTTCATGGCGGGCGTGAAGGAGAGCAAACCCGAGGCCACCTTCCAGGTCAGCTTCATCGGCTCCTGGTTCGATCCGCCCAAGGCCAAGGAAACCGCCTTCGCAATGATCGAAAGCGGCGCCGACATGCTCTACGCCGAACGCTTCGGCGTCTCCGACGCGGCGCAGGAAAAGGGCGTTCTGGCGATCGGCAACGTCATCGACACGCAGGCCGACTACCCCGAAACCGTGGTCGCCTCGGCACTCTGGGACTTCGGCCCGACGCTGGCAGCGGCGCTGGCCAAGGTCGGCGATGGCAGCTTCTCGGCAGAGAACTACGGCACCTACAGCTTCATGAAGGAAGGCGGCTGCTCGCTCGCCCCGCTCGGCACCTTCGAGGGCAAGGTCCCGCAAGAGGCGCTCGACATGGTGGCGGCGAAGGAAGCGGCGATCAAGGACGGCTCCTTCACCGTCGAGATCAACGACGAAGAGCCCAAGTCCTCGTGAGGACTCGGGTGAGGAACCGGCAATGACCGAGACCAAGGAGGCGCAGGACGTGGTCCTGCGCCTTTCCGGCATCACCAAGCGCTTCGGCGCGCTGACCGCCAATGACGCCATCAGCTTCTCGCTGGCGCGCGGCGAGGTCGTGGCGCTCTTGGGCGAGAACGGCGCCGGCAAGACCACCCTGATGAACATCCTCTTCGGCCACTACACCGCCGACGAGGGCACGGTGGAGGTCTTCGGCCAGCCGCTGCCGCCCGGCCTTCCCGGCGCGGCGCTGGCGGCGGGCGTGGGCATGGTGCACCAGCATTTCACTCTCGCCGACAACATGACCGTGCTCGAGAACATCCTTCTCGGCACCGCGCCGCTCTGGCGCCCCGGCCTCGGGCGCGGCGGCGCCCGGCAGCGCGTGCAGCAACTCTCGCGAGATTTCGGGCTCGCCGTGCATCCCGATGCCCGCGTCGCGACGCTCTCGGTGGGCGAGCGGCAGCGGGTCGAGATCCTGAAAGCGCTCTACCGCGAGGCCCGCATCCTGATCCTCGACGAGCCCACGGCGGTGCTTACCCCGCAGGAAAGCGACGCGCTCTTCGAGACCTTGCGCAAGGCGGTGGCGCAGGGGCTCTCGGTGATCTTCATCTCGCACAAGCTGCACGAGGTGACGGCGGTCTCGTCGCGCGTGCTGGTGCTGCGCCACGGCAGGCTCGTGGGCGAGGTCGCCACCGCCGAAACCGACCGCCACCAACTCGCGGAGCTGATGGTCGGCGCCGAGATCACGCCCCCTGCCCCCGCCGAAGCCCGCCCCGGCGCCACATTGCTGAAACTCGAGAAGGTCTCGACCCCAGCGCGCGGCAACCGCACCGGGCTCCGCGGCATCGACCTCGAACTGAAGGCCGGGCAGATCCTCGGCCTCGCCGGCGTCTCCGGCAATGGTCAGGGCGCGCTCGCCGACCTGCTGTCGGGGCTCGAGACCCCCAGCGCGGGCACCATGGAACTGACCGGCGAAACGGTCACCAGCTGGTCCCCGCGCGACGCCCTCAAGGCCCGCATCGGACGCATCCCGGAGGACCGTCACACGACCGGCACCATCGCCGATTTCACCCTCACCGAGAACGCCGTGCTCGAGCGCTACGCGCAGCCCCCCATCGCGACATCGGGCTGGATGGACTGGTCCGCCGCGCGCCGCGCCGCCGAGCAGGTCATCGAGACCTACGATGTCCGCTGCCCCGGCCCAGAGACCCGCATCCGCCTGCTTTCGGGCGGCAACATGCAAAAGCTGATCCTCGGTCGGGTGCTCGAGGCGCAGCCGATGATCATCCTCGCCAACCAGCCCGTCCGCGGCCTCGACATCGGCGCGGTCACCTACGTGCAGGAGCGGCTCATCGCCGCCCGCGACGCCGGTGCCGCGGTGCTGCTGATTTCCGAGGATCTCGACGAGGTGCTGACGCTGTCGGACGTGGTGCGGGTGATCTGCGAGGGCCGCCTCTCGCCGGAATTCCCGCGCGGCAGCAAGACCCCCGCCGAGCTGGGCCAATGGATGGCCGGACAGGGGTTCGACGATGCTGCCTGACGTGCTTCACGAAAATCTTCCGGCGCGCCTCCCGGCGTCCCCCCCGCAGCCCGGCGTCGGCACACCGCGCCCCCTCCGCCCTTCTTCTCTTTCCAAATACGCAATCCCCACACTCTCCACCGCCACCGCCGACGGGGCAGAGTCACAGCTGACCAGAGGCCGCCATGCGCCTTGATCCCATCGCCGCCCCCTCGCCGGCCCGAACCCTCGGCCTGCCCGCGCTGGCGCTTGGCGCCACGGTGCTGGTCGCCATGGGGCTCGCCCTCATCGCCGGGGCCGATCCGCTCGCCACGCTGGGCCTGATCGCCCGCGGTGCTGCGGGCTCGAAGTTCGCGCTGCTGGAGACGCTCAACCGCGCCACGCCACTCATTTTCACCGGTCTCGCCATCTCGGTCGCCTTCCGCGCCCGGCTCTGGAACATCGGCGCCGAGGCGCAGCTCTACGCGGGGGCTCTGGTCACCGTGGTCATCGGCACGCAACTCGGCCTGCCCGGCCCGCTCGCCCTGCCTCTGATGGCGCTCGGCGCGGTGCTTGCCGGCGCGCTGGTGCTGCTCGGCCCGGTGCTGCTGAAGACCCGGCTCGGCGTGGACGAGGTGGTCACCACCTTGCTGCTCAACTTCATCATGGCGCTTTTCATCTCCTACCTGCTCGAGGGACCGCTGAAGGACCCGATGGGCATGGGCTGGCCCAAGTCCCCGGCGCTGCCGCGCGATGCCCGCCTGCCGCGGATCGTCGAGGGGCTGCGGCTTCACTGGGGCTTCGGGCTGGCGCTGCTCTCGGCGCTGGCCGTGTGGGTCATGCAGACCCGCACCACCCTCGGCTACGAGATCCGCGCCACCGGCCTCAACGCAGAGGCGGCGCGATTTGCCGGCATTCCGGTGGGCCGGGTGCTGGTCAAGACCGCGCTGATCTCCGGCGGGCTCGCCGCGCTGGCCGGCTTCTCCGAGGTCGCGGGGCTGAAGGGCAACCTCACCGCCGATCTCTCGCCCGGTTTCGGCTATACCGGCATCGTCGTTGCCATGCTGGCGCTGCTGCATCCGCTGGGGGTCGTCGTCTCGGCGCTCTTCGTGGCCGGGGTCTTTGTCGGCGCCGACAGCATGTCGCGCGCCGCGGGCGTGCCGACCTATATCGCCGACATCCTGCTCGCCACGGCGCTCCTGTTCATGGTGCTGGCGATCCTGCTTACCAAAGTCCGGGTGGTGCGCGGATGACCGAGATCATCGATATCCTCATCTCCGCCAGCTTCTGGGCCGCGGTGTTGCGCATCGCCTCGCCGCTGATCTTCGCCACCCTCGGAGAGCTGATCTGCGAGCGTGCGGGCGTGCTCAATCTCGGCATCGAGGGCATCATGGTCTTTGGCGCCTTCGCGGGCTGGATGGCGGTCTACGCCGGGCTCGGCCTCTGGCCGGGCGTTCTGGTCGCGCTGCTGGCCGGCATGGCCTTCGGTGCGCTCCATGCGCTGCTCACCGTGCCCTTTGGCCTGTCGCAGCATGTGGTGGGGCTTGGCATCACCATGCTCGCCACCTCGTCGGCCTATTACGCCTACCGCCTCGCTCTGCCCGAGGTCACCAGCCCGCCGCGCATCGACCCCTTCCAGCCGCTGCACATCCCGGGGCTGTCGGACATCCCCTGGCTCGGGCAGGCGCTGTTCTCGCAGACCGCGCTCACATGGGCCGCCTTCGGCTGCGCCGCGCTGGTGGCGCTGGTGCTCTACCGCACGCCGCTGGGCCTTGCCGTGCGCGCCGCCGGGGAGAACCCGCAGGCGGTCGAGGCGCAGGGGCTTTCCGTGGCCGCGATCCGCATGGGCGCCGTCATAGTGGGCTCCGGCCTGATGGCCGTCGGCGGCGCCTTCCTCACCATGTCGGCCTTCTCGTCCTTCTTCTTCGAGATGGTCAACGGCCGCGGCTGGATCTGTATCGCGCTGGTGGTCTTCGGTGCGTGGAAGCCCGGAAAGGCGCTGCTCGGAGCGCTGCTCTTCGCCGGCTTCGACGCGCTGCAGATCCGCCTGCAGCAGACCCCCATGGGACAGCTCGTGCCCTATCAGGTCTTCCTGATGATCCCCTACGTGCTGTCGATCCTCGCCCTTATCCTCATGTCGCGCCGGGCCGAGGTGCCCGCGGCGCTGATGACCCCCTTCAACCGCGGAGAGCGCTGAATGGCCAGCTTCGACATCCTCGTCACCGGCGGCACCCTGCCGGACGGGACCATTGCCGACATCGGTATCACAGGCACGCATATCGCCGCCATCGGCGACCTGACGGGCTCCGAGGCAGGCGAGACCATCGACGCCGCGGGCGACCTCGTCTCCCCGCCCTTCGTCGATCCGCATTTCCACATGGATGCCACGCTCAGCTACGGCACACCGCGGATCAACGCCTCTGGCACGCTGCTTGAGGGCATCGACCTCTGGGGCGAGCTGCGCGAGCAGGCGACGGTCGACGAGATGGTCGCCCGGGCGCTCGACTACTGCGACTGGGCCGTCTCACTGGGCCTTCTGGCGATCCGCAGCCACGTCGACACAACCCCCGATCACCTCAATACCGTCACCGCGATGCTGGAGGTGCAGGAGAAGGTGAAACCCTATCTCGACCTGCAGCTCGTCGCCTTTCCGCAGGACGGCTTCCTGCGCAGCCCCACGGGGCGCGAGAACCTGATCCGCGCGCTGGACATGGGCGTCGAGGTGGTCGGCGGCATCCCCCATTTCGAGCGCACCATGGGTGACGGCGCGGCCTCGCTGAAGGAGCTCTGCGAGATCGCCGCAGACCGGGGCCTGCTGGTCGACATCCACTGTGACGAGACCGACGATCCCCTATCGCGCCACATCGAGGCTCTCGCTTACGAGACCCAGCGGCTCGGATTGCAGGGGCGCGTGGCGGGCAGCCACCTGACCTCGATGCATTCGATGGACAACTATTACGTGTCCAAATTGCTCCCTCTGATCGCGGAGGCGGAGATCTCCGCGATCCCCAATCCGCTGATCAACATCACCCTGCAGGGGCGGCACGACAGCTACCCCAAGCGCCGGGGCCTGACCCGCGTCAAGGAGATGCAGGCCATGGGCATCCGCGTCGGTTGGGGGCAGGACTGCGTGCGCGACCCGTGGTACTCGCTCGGCACCGGCGACATGCTCGACGTGGCCTTCATGGGGCTGCACGTGGCGCAGATGACCTCGCCGCAGGAAATGGCCCGCTGCTTCACCATGGTGACCGAAGAGAACGCCCGGATCCTGCATCTCGACGGCTACGGGCTCTCGGTCGGCAACATGGCCTCGCTGGTGGTGCTCGACGCCGGCGATCCGATCGAGGCGCTGCGCCTGCGGCCCGACCGGCTCTGCGTCATCTCCAAGGGCAAGATGGTCTCGAAACAGGCCCGCAACGACGCGCGCCTCGCCCTGCCCGGCCGCCCCGGCAGCGTGCGGCGCCGGCACAAGGTGCCGTCCTGAGCACACAAGAAAGGACCCGTTGTCCCTGCGGGGACAGCGGCTTTCGTGCGCGCGAAAACTGCGCCGGAAACGCGAAAAAGGCCCGCGATCGTCGCGCGCCCTTGGCGGTCTGGTTCATGCTATGCTGGGATAAATGGCAGCCCGTAGGGGAATCGAACCCCTCTTTCCAGGTTGAAAACCTGGCGTCCTAACCGATAGACGAACGGGCCATTGCAACGCGACCACCGAAACTTTCGACCCGATGGAGAGGCTGTTGCGAACCTCATGAACCCCAGCTGACCCGGTCTCTGACCCCGATTTTGCCCGTCCCCGCGGGGACAAAAACAAAACCAGTGGCAGCCCGTAGGGGAATCGAACCCCTCTTTCCAGGTTGAAAACCTGGCGTCCTAACCGATAGACGAACGGGCCGTGCCGGCTGGTGAGGGGCGTTCTAGTCAAAGCTCAGACCCCTTGCAAGCGGAATTTTGCGGTTTTTTCACCCATCCGTGACTTTTTCGCAAATCACTGATAATGATGGATAATTCCCGCGGAAAATTGCTTACCCGGCGGCAGGCGCAGCATCCTCCAGCCGCATCTGCACCGAGCGCCGCCCGTTCCACTCGTTGATCTCGAAGCGCCCGGCGAGGTGGAATCGAGCGCCCTTGTGCTGGCTCAACGCCTGCCCCATCGGTGTGTCGAAAGCGCCGAAGCAGATGGCGTCGATCTTCGCACCCAGCCCGTCCCCGGCGGTGATCTTCAGGTGCCCGGTGCCGACCTCCTTGGCAAAAAGGATCTGCGCATCGGGCATGGCAAAGCGCGGGCCCGGCGCGCCTGCCCCAAAGGGCCCGGCCTGCTCCATGCGGTCGCACAGCTCGGTGCTGGCGACCCCCGGCATCATCAGCCCGTCGAGCCGCAGGTCCGCCGCGCCGCCCTGCCCCGCGCCCTGCTTGGCGAGAAGCTCCGCCAGCCGCACCATGGCGGGCTCGAGCTTGTCCTCGGCAACGGTAAGCCCCGCCGCCATCTTGTGGCCGCCACCCTTGATCAGCAGCCCCTCGGCCGCGAGCTTCTGGATGCTCGCGCCCAGATCGACGCCCGAGACCGAACGGCCCGAGCCCTTGCCCTCGCCGCCGTCGAAGCCGATGACGATGGAGGGGCGGTTGGTCATCTCCTTGAGGCGCGAGGCAACGATGCCGACCACGCCCGGATGCCAGCCCTCGCCCGCCGCCCAGACCAGCGGCGCGTCGAGGCCGCGCTCCTCCGCCTGCGCGATGGCCGAGGCGCGCACCGCCTCCTCGACCTCGCGGCGCTCGGAGTTGAGCTTGTCGAGCCGCTCGGCCAGCGCCTCGGCCTCGTGACGGTCGCGGGTAGCGAGCAGCCGAGCGCCAAGGTCGGCCTGGCCGATCCGCCCGCCGGCGTTGATCCGGGGCCCCAGCACGTAGCCAAGATGATAGGCCGAGGGCGCCGTGTCGAGCCGCGCCACGTCCGAAAGCGCCACGAGACCGGGCCGCTCGCGCCGCGCCATGACCTGCAGGCCGGAGCGGACAAAGGCGCGGTTGACCCCGCGCAGCGGCGCCACGTCGGCGACGGTGGCCAGCGCCACCAGATCGAGCAGCGACATGAGGTCCGGGCCCCGCGCCCCGACCTCGCGCATCAGCCGGCCGCAATCGACCAACACCATGAAGACCACCGCGGCGGCGCAGAGATGCGCCAGCGCGCCGTCCTCGTCCTGCCGGTTGGGGTTCACCACCGCCACGCAGTCGGGCAGCGTCTCGCCCCCGAGGTGGTGATCGAGCACCACGACGTCGGCGCCCTTTGCCGCGGCGATGGGCTCATGCGAGAGCGTGCCGCAGTCGACGCAGATGATCAGGTCGTGCGCACTTGCCAGCTGCTGCATCGCCGGCACGTTCGGGCCGTAGCCCTCGTCGATGCGGTCGGGCACGTAAAGTGTCGCCTCCAGCCCGAGCTGCCGCAGCCAGTCGATGAGCAGCGCCGCCGAGCTGCCGCCGTCGACGTCGTAATCGGCAAAGATGGCGATGCGCTCGCGCCGCTGCACCGCCTGCAGGATTCGCCCCGAGGCCTTCTCCATGTCGCGCATGGAGCGCGGGTCGGGCATCAGGTCGCGCAGCTTGGGGTCGAGAAAGCCCGGCACCTCTTCGCCCGGCACGCCGAGCCGCGCCAGCACCGCGCAGAGCGGCCGTGGCAGGTGCGTGGCCTGCGCCAGCGCCTCGGCCTGCCGCTCGACCTCGACCGCCGGCCCGACCCAGCGCCGCCCGCTCAGCGACCGCTCCACACCCAGATAGCTCATGCGCCCCTCGCGTTTCTTCTTTGTGCCCGAATTCCGCTTCCTCCTAGCGCGAAACGGCGCGGAACGGAACGGGGCACGCCGGACCGGCGCCGCGCGGGTGGTGAGGGTCGGATTTGCGTACTTTTAAAGAGAAGAAGCGGCGGGATCAGGCCTACCGGGCGGGTGCGTCGTCCCTCCGACCGGCGGTCGTTTATGGGAACGCCATCGTTTTCGGGGCCCACGAGCGCCGCTGCAAACAGGGGCGACGGGCCCGGTTGGCGGTCCGGCACTTGACCGATGCGCGACAGGACCGCGCCGACAGTGCGCCTCGAAAGCGAAAGGGGCCCGCGATCGCGAGCCCCTTCTTCTCTTTCCAAATACGCAGATCCGGCGCACGCCGGCCCGCGCTCAGCCCTCGAAGGGGTTGCGGTACTGCACGCGGCGCACCGAGCCGGTCTTCGAGCGCATCAGGATGGTCTCGGTCTCGATCCAGCCCGGCGAGCGCTTGATGCCCGAGAGGATCGAGCCGTTGGTCACGCCGGTGGCGGCAAAGATCACGTCGGCGGTGACCAGCTCGTCGCGGGCGTAGATCTTGTCGAGATCGGTGATGCCCGCCTTGGCGGCGCGGCCGCGCTCGTCGTCGTTGCGGAACAGCAGCCGGCCGTACATCTGGCCGCCCATGCACTTGAGCGCCGCCGCGGCGAGCACACCCTCGGGCGCGCCGCCCGAGCCCATGTACATGTCAATGCCGGTGATCTCGGGCTCGGCGCAGTGCATCACGCCGGCGACGTCGCCGTCGGTGATCAGCCGGATGCCGGCGCCGGTGGCGCGGACCTCGGCGATCAGCTCCTCGTGGCGCGGGCGCTCGAGGATGCAGACGGTGATGTCGGTCATCGCGCAGCCCTTGGCCGCCGCCAGCGCCGCGACCCGCTCGGAGGGGGTCATGTCGAGCGTCACCACGCCCTCCTCGAAGCCCGGGCCGATCGCCAGCTTGTCCATGTAGACGTCGGGCGCGTGCAGCATCGAGCCGCGCGGGCCCATCGCGATCACGGTCAGGGCGTTGGGCATGTCCTTGGCGGTCAGCGTGGTGCCTTCCAGCGGGTCGAGCGCGATGTCCACGCCCGGGCCGTTGCCGGTGCCGACCTCTTCGCCGATGTAGAGCATCGGTGCCTCGTCGCGCTCGCCCTCGCCGATCACCACCACACCGGCGATGTCCAGCAGGTTCAGCTGCTCGCGCATGGCGTTGACCGCCGCCTGGTCCGCGGCTTTCTCGTCGCCGCGACCGATGAGGCTGGCTGAGGCGATGGCGGCCTGTTCGGCAACACGGGCAAGCCCGAGCGAAAGCATGCGGTCATTGAAATCGACGGGAGCAGACATGAGGTCTTCCTTGAAAAAATTTACGCTTAGGAAGGGTGTACCGCGCCCGGTCCGAGGAGGGCAAGGCCGCTCGCGCTAACCGCTCCGCGCATGACAGCGCGGAGACGGTCAGATGTCAGCAGGATGTCAAAGCGGGCTCAGACCGCCTCGATCCGCAGCGCGACGGGGGTGCCATGCACCACGCCGGTGTCCGCCATCGCCGCCAGCGCCGAATCGAGCGCGTCGCGGGTGGTCTTGTGGGTGACGATCAGCACCGGGGCGGTGTCCGCCGTCGGGCTCTGACCGTATTGCCGCAGACGGTTGATCGAGACCCCCGCCTCGCCGAGCGCGGCAGCCACCTTGGCCAGAGCGCCGGGCCGGTCGGCCAGCGCCATGCGCAGGTAGTAGGGGGCCGGGGTCGTGGCCTTGGTCGCCACCGGTTTGATCAGGCTCGACGCCGGGGCGCCGAAGGTCGACAGCCGGGTGCCGCGCGCCACGTCCATGACGTCGCCCATCACCGCCGAAGCGGTGGGGCCCTCGCCGGCACCGGCGCCGCGCAGCACGATCTGGCCGACCTCGTCGCCCTCGATCACCACCATGTTCGTGCCGCCCTCGAGCTGGCCGAGCGGCGAGGAGGCGGGCACGAGGCTCGGTGCCATCGACTGCTCGAGGCCGCGCTCGGTCATCCGGCAGACACCCAGCAGCTTGATGCGGTAGCCCATGTCGGCGGCCTGGCGGATGTCCTCGATCGACACACGACCGATGCCTTCCAGCTCGACCTCGTCGAAGGCCACCTGCGTGCCATAAGCGATGGACGAGAGCAGTGAGAGCTTGTGGCCGGCGTCGATGCCGCCCACGTCGAGCTCGGGATCGGCCTCGAGATAGCCGAGCCCGTCGGCCTCGGCAAAGGCCTCCTGGTAGGACAGGCCACCGGTTTCCATGCGCGTCAGGATGTAGTTGCAGGTGCCGTTCATCACGCCCATGACACGGGTGATGCGGTTGGCGGAAAGCCCCTCGGTCAGCGCCTTGATGACCGGGATGCCGCCGGCCACCGCCGCCTCGAAGCGCAGCACCGCGCCGGTGCTCTCGGCCAGTTCGGCCAGCGCCTGACCATGGTGGGCGAGCAGCGCCTTGTTGGCGGTGACCACGTCCTTGCCGGCCCTCAGCGCGGCCTCGGTCGCGGCCTTGGCGGGGCCATCGGAGCCGCCCATCAGCTCGACCAGCACATCGACGTCGTCGCGCTTGGCCAGTGCCACGGGATCGTCCTCCCAGGCATAATCCGCCAGCGAGACGCCACGGTCCTTGTCGCGATTGCGCGCCGAGACCGCCGAGATGACGATCCTGCGGCCGGAGCGGGCCTCGAGCAGCTCCGCCTTCTGCTGCACGATCTTGACGACGCCGGCACCGACAGTGCCAAGGCCCGCAATCCCCAGGCGCAGAGGTTCAGACATATGCGGGTTCCTTCTTTTCCGGTGTCTTCATGTGATTTGGTCGGTGTTGCCTTAGCCGTATCGACGGGCGGGTGCAACGTCGCGCAAAGGCGCTCAAGGGGCCCTGACCCGGCGCTGTTGCCGGCGGGCTTTACGCGTCCGGGATCTCGGGAAAGGCGACGCCGCCATCCATCCGGTCGCGCGCCGTGCTGTCGACCACCGATCCCTGCAGGGCCTCGGCGCGGCGGCGCAACGCCTCGGCGCGGCTGTCGAGATCCTCGCCCATCTCCGGCTGGGTGCGCACCGGCGTGCCGGCCCGGACCAACCCGTCCATCGGCACCATCCTCGGCCAGGGCGCGGTGGACACGCCCGGGCTCTGCGCGCCGTCGAACTCCGGGAAGTTCGTGCAGCCCGCGGTCAGGGCGAAGAGTGTCAGGAGCACGAGGCGCATGGGGACTTTCGGATCGCTGTGACGCGCCGCTTGCGCGGCAGACTGTGCCTGTCTTGCCGCAAGCGCCGCGTCAGGGCAAGGGCGGCGCGCATCCCGGCTTGATCTGAACGTGTGTTCAGATAAAGAGGAAAGATGGCCCGTACCGCAGGATCGCATTCCGACATCACCGGGCCGCGGATCCGCGAGGCGGCGCTGCGGCTCTTTGCCAAGCACGGCTATGCCGCCGTCTCGATGCGCCGCATCGCGTCGGAGGTCGGCGTGCAGGCCGGGGCGCTCTACAACTACATTCCCGACAAGCAGGCGCTGCTCTTCTCGCTGCTCAAGGGGCACATGGACGAGCTGCTGGAGACCTGGGAGGCCACGCCGCAGCCCGCCGATCCGCTGGCGCGGCTCGAAGCCTTCGTGCGCTTCCACATCCGCTTCACCCTGCGGCGCGCGGAATCGATCTTTATCTCCTACATGGAGCTGCGCAACCTCGAGCCGGAGAACTTCGTGCAGATCGAGGCGCTGCGCGGTCGCTACGAGGGCATGCTCGAGCAAATCCTGCGCGACGGCCAGGCGGCGGGACAGCTGTCGGTGCCCGACACGCGGATCGCCGCCTTCGCGCTCATCGGCATGCTGACCGGGGTGAACACCTGGTACCGCGAGGGCGGGCGGCTGTCCGAGGAGGAGGTCGCCGCGCTCTACTGGGACATGGCGCGCAAGGCGGTGGGCGCGGGCTGACGCAGCTCCAGCAGCTCGATGCGGTTGCCGAAAGGATCCTTTACGAAGACCCGGCGGAAGGCCGGCAGGTCGACGTCGCGGCGACACGTGATGCCCTGCGCTTCCAGATGCGCGACGCTCTGCGCGAGGCTGGCGACCCGGAAGGCCGGATGCGCCTTGAGCGCCGGGGCGAAGGGCGTCTCTATGCCGAGGTGCAGTTCGACCCCCGGCCCGGCGAACCAGCAGCCGCCACGCCCACGCAATGACTCGGGCTTGTCCAGCTCGCGCAGGCCCAGCACGCCGCTGTAGAAGGCCCGCGCCGCCGCCTCGCCGCCCTCGGGCATGGCGAGCTGCAGATGGTGCAGGCCGAGGATCACAGAGCCGCCATGGCGGGCACCAAAAGCCTTCGAAGGCTTTTGCAACGTCCTTCGAAGGACGTTGGCCTCACTCGGTTACCTGGATCGATTCAAGGTATTCCAGCAGCGCCACCATCTTGCGGGGGGTCGGCGTCAGGATGCCGTCACCGGTATCGAGCGGCACCTCGTCGCCCTTCAGCAGCTCGCCGAATTCCGGCATGCCCGGCCCCGACATGTCCGAGCGCGCGTAGCCGTCGATCATCGACAGCACCTCGGCGCGCGGGAACGCCCCGCCCCGGCGCGCGGCGATATGCGTGAGATCGGCGGGGGTGACCCCGAGGTCCGCGGCCATCGGTCCGTTGCCGACCGCCGTGGTGCCATGGCAGGAGGCGCAATACTCCATGAAGAGCGCCCGCCCGTCCGCCGGTTCCGGCATCGCCGCCTCCATGCAGGCCCCGAGGGCCAGCAGGCCCGCCGCGGAGATTCCCCAGATGCCGCCCTTCATCGTTCCGTTCATCGCCTGTCTTCCCTCGACTTGTCCCTTGGACCCGGAGCCGGCTTTCCTGCGCGGTTCTCCGTTTCCGTTTTCTCTTGTGTGGCCCGCCGAAGCCTATGGATCAAGACCGGATCGGCGCGACGTTTTCAGCGAGTGACAATCGGCGCGACACGGGCCAGTGTCCGCGCGACAGCGAAGACGGAGTCCGCAGATGCCAAGCCAAGCCCTGATCATGCTCGCCGCCGGGATCGGCATCCCGGTGCTCGCCGCGCTCAATTCGCGGCTCGGGGGCTGGCTGGGCTCGCCCGCCGCTGCCGCGGTGATCCTCTTCTGCGTGGCGCTCAGCGCCAGCCTGATCGTGCTCTTCTCGCTCGACGCCCGCCCCATCGCGCGGGCGGTGGACGCGCCGAAACACCTGTTTCTCGCGGGGCTCTTCGTCGCCTTCTACGTGCTGAGCATCACCTATGTCGCGCCGACCTTCGGCGTCGGGCGGGCGGTGTTCTTCGTGCTTCTGGGCCAGCTGATCAGCGCCGCGGCGATCGACCACTTCGGGCTGTTCGGTGTGCGCGCCGCGCCAATCAGCGCGCAGCGCGGGCTGGGCCTCGCGATGATGGCGGCGGGCGTCTTCCTCGCGCAGCGCTGAGCCGATGGGCCGGCCCGCGGGTCAGCTGCGACGCCTCAGGTGGCGGAGTCGCGAACGAAGGCGTAGCTGGACGAGGTGATCGGATCGCTGCGCCCGACCAGCGTGACCGAGGCGCCATTGTCCAGCGTCACCACGAGGCCGGAGGGGCCGGCCACCTGCGAGGCGATCTCCGGCGGCACCTCGCCGCCGTAAGTAAAGACGACCATGTCCTCGGCCTCGTCGAAATCCTCGATCACCGCGCCATCGGCGAGAACGAAGCGGTCCGCCCCCTCGCCGCCAAGCCCCAGATCGCCGTGCCCCAGCATCAGCGTGTCGTCGCCGGTGCCGCCGACCAGAAGATCGCTCTCGCCATCGTCGCCGGTCTCGTCGGAGCCCCAGAGCAGGTCGTTCCCGGAGCCGCCCATCAGCGTGTCCTCGCCGCTGCCGCCGGTGATCGTGTCGTTGCCGCTGCCGCCCTCGGCGTAATCCGCGCCGGAGCCGCCCTCGATTCTGTCGGACTCGCCGAGCCCCGAGAGCACGTCATCGCCGGCGCCGCCGACGAGCGTGTCTCCGATCTCGCTGCCGGTGATCGTGTCATCGCCATCGGTGCCGGCGGTTGTATCCTCTCCGGTGCCAATGGTGCCCTCATCCGGGCCCCTGCCCTCCACCGGCAGGATCACGTCCTCGCTGCCACCCGTCTCCTCGTCCTCATGCCCCTCCCCGTCGTCTGCCTCGTCATCGCCGGCGCCCCTGTCGAAGGGAAAGGCGGCCACGGCAAAGGGCAGGAGCGCCGTCAGGGCGACGAGAAGTTCGAGCGGCATGGAAGGCTCCGGGAGGGAGGGTCGGCGGGTGGTTCAGCCGGACCCTGCCCCCGGAGTTTGACGAAAATCGGGCAAGGGCGCGACCCCGCCGGGGTCTTGCCCTCGCATTGAGGAAGCCCCGCTCAGAGCGGAACCAGCTGTCCCTCGCGCAGTTCCACCTGCCGGTCCATGCGACCCGCCAGTTCGAGGTTGTGCGTGGCAATGAGCGCCGAGAGCCCGGTCTCGCGCACCAGCGTCATCAGCGCGCCGAACACCCGGTCGGAGGTCGTCGGGTCGAGGTTACCCGTGGGTTCATCCGCCAGCAGCAGCTTCGGCGCATTGGCCATGGCGCGGCAGAAGGCGACGCGTTGCTGCTCGCCGCCGGACATGGCCGCCGGACGGTGCGCCGCGCGCCCCTCGAGCTCGACAGAGGCAAGCAGATCGCGCGCCCGTGCCGTGGCCTCTTTCGGCGGCACGCCGTTGGCGAGCTGCGGCAAGGTGATGTTCTCGAGCGCGGTGAACTCGGGCAGCAGGTGGTGGAACTGGTAGACAAAGCCCACCTCCTGCCGGCGCACGATGGTGCGGCGGCGGTCGGACTTGCCGCCCAGCACTTCGCCGGCGATCGCCACCTCGCCCGCATCGGCGGTGTCGAGCAGCCCGGCGATGTGCAGCAGCGTGGACTTGCCCGCGCCCGAGGGGGCGACCAGTGCCACCACCTCGCCGCGCTTCACGTCCAGCTCGGCGCCGCGCAGCACCTGCACCTCGTTCGGCTTGCCGCGGTTGTAGAATTTCTCGATGCCCGACAGGCGCAGGACGGGGTCACTCATAGCGCAGCGCCTCCACGGGGTTCATGCGCGCGGCGCGGCGCGCGGGGAAGATGGTCACGATAAAGCTGAGGCCGAGCGACAGGGCCATGGCGGCAAAGACGTCGCCCCATTGCAGCTTGGCGGGCAGCGCGTAGATGCCGCGCACCGCCGGGTCCCAGACGCCGCCGCCGGCGACGTAGTTCACGAAGGAGAAGATCGGGTCGATGTAGATGGCGAAGAGGCAGCCGAGGATCACCCCGAGCAGCGTGCCGATCACCCCGGTGAAGGCGCCGCAGATGAAGAAGACCCGCAGTACCGAACCCTCGGTGAGCCCCATGGTGCGCAGGATGCCGATGTCGCGGCCCTTGTTCTTGACCAGCATGATGAGCCCCGAGACGATGTTCATCGTAGCGATCAGCACCAGCACCGAGAGGATCACGAACATCACGTTGTCCTCGACCTCGAGCGCGCGCAGGAAGCCGCCCGACGCATCCTGCCAGGTCCAGACCAGCGCGCCCTGCCCGGCGGCCTGCTGGATGGCGGGGGCCATGGCGTCGACGGTTTCGGGGTCGTCCACCATCACCTCCAGCTCGTCCGCCGCGCCCTCGCGGTTGAAGTAGAGCTGCGCTTCGTCGAAGGGCATGTAGGCGCGGGTGCGGTCGATGTCGTAGCGCCCGGCGGTGAACACCCAGACCACCTCGTAGGCCTTGACCCGCGGCGAGACGCCGAAGGCGGTCTTCACCCCGTCGGGAGAGATGAGTTTCACCTGATCGCCAACGTCGACCCCCAGCTCGCGCGCCACGCCCGAGCCGAGCGCGATGCCCTCGCCGAAGCGCGCCAGATCGCCGTAACCGGTTTCGGGGTCGACGACGCGACGGATGCCCTGCAGGTCTTCTGCCGAGATGCCGAAGACCTCGACCCCGGCATTGCGGCCGTTGGCGTTGGCCATGACCTGACCCTTGACCAGCGGCGCGGCGCGCTCGACGCCGGGCAGCTCTGCCACCGCCTGCGCGCGCTCGGTGTAATCCTCGAAGGTGCGCTGGGTGCGCCCCTGCTCATCGACGCGGGCGGAGGAATAGACGGTCACATGGGCGTTTGAGCCTAGAATGGTATCGACAAACTCGGCCCGGAAGCCCGAGCGCACCGACAGCGTGGCGATCAGCGCGAAGACCGCGAGGGTGATGCCGATGAGGCTGATCCAGGTCATCACGCTGACGCCGCCCTCCGCGCGCCGGGCGCGCAGGTAGCGCCAGGCGATCATCCATTCGAAGGGGGCAAAAGGTGGCGGGGTACGGGCCATGGGCACTCTTTCCGGGTCAGCTTGTCGCGCGCGAACCTGACCGCAAGCCCCGGCGGGGTCAATCCCTCGCCGCCCTGCCCTACGGGGCTGTTACCGCGCCGCCGCTCGGGGCGCGGCGGGGCCGCAGGGCGTCCGAACTGCCCGACCCGCCACGCGACCACCCATGCATGACCGAGGCTCACCACCGGGCTCCCGGCAGGCGCGGCGGCTCGACCCGGGGCGGCAGCCCCATGTCGCGGCGCGCGGCGGCGTCGAGCGCGTCGTAGCGGCGCGCCTCGCGGTACTTGCGGTCCTCGCGGATCAGGAAGTCCTTGAGCCAGCGCCAGAACGGCAGGCGCGGCGGGCGCAGGGACAGGGGGCTTCGCATGGCAATCGGGCGGGGCATGATGTCCTCCGGGGCTGATGATGCTGCAGCTGGGCTGCGGGGTGCCCCCTTGTGACAGAGCCGCGTGATCGCGCCGTTGCCCCAGCGTCAATAGGGCGCGAAACGGCGGGACCGACCCCTCGACCGACGTCGCCTCGCTGCTGCTATCGCCCTATTGCCAGAGCTTTACCGCTGCGGCATATCTCCGCCATGACTGGACCTCGTTACACCCCGCTTGTCGCCTCCCTCCCCGAGACCGTGCCCTTCGTCGGCCCGGAGACGCAGGAGCGCGAGCGTGGCGCGCCCTTCCGCGCCCGCATCGGCGCCAACGAGAATGTCTTCGGCCCCTCGCCCCGCGCGATCGAGGCCATGCAGCGCGAGGCCGCCGAGATCTGGAAATACGGCGACTCGACCAGCTACGACCTGCGCAACGCCATTGCCGCGCATCACGGCATCTCGCCCGAGAACGTGATGGTCGGCGAAGGCATTGACGGGCTGCTGGGCTATCTGGTGCGGCTTGTCGTGGCGCAGGGCGATGCGGTGGTGACCTCCGACGGCGCCTACCCCACCTTCAACTACCACGTCGCGGGTTTCGGCGGGGTGCTGCACAAGGTGCCTTACGCGCAGGATGCCGAGGATTTGCCCGCGCTGCTGGCCAAGGCCGCCGAAGTGGATGCCAAGCTCGTCTATTTCGCCAATCCCGACAACCCGATGGGCTCGTGGAAGCAGGGCGCCGAGATCGCGGCGCAGCTCGACAACGTGCCCGAGGGCACGCTGCTGGTGCTCGACGAGGCCTATGTGGAGTTTGCCCCCGACGGCACTGCGCCGGAAATCGGGTCGGAGATCGACATCGAGGATCCGCGGGTGATCCGCTTCCGCACCTTCTCGAAGGCCTATGGCATGGCAGGCGCGCGCGTCGGCTACGCGCTGGCCGCGGCGCCGCTCATTCGCGCGTTCGACAAGATCCGCAACCATTTCGGCATGAACCGCACGGCGCAGGCCGGGGCCTTGGCCGGGCTGCAGGATCGCGAGTGGCTCGAGCAGACCATCGAGAAGGTTGCCGCCGCGCGGGGCCGCATCGCCGCCATCGCGCAGGCGAACGGACTTTCCGCCCTGCCCTCGGCGACCAATTTCGTCGCGGTGGACTGCGGCGGCGACGGTGCGCTGGCCAAGGCGGTGCTGGAGGGGCTGAGCAAGCGCGGCGTCTTCGTGCGCATGCCCTTCGTGGCGCCGCAGAACCGCTGCATCCGCATCGGCGCGGGCACCGAGGCCGATCTCGACGCGCTGGAAGAGGCGCTGCCCGGAGCGCTGGCAGAGGCCCGCGAAAACGCCGGTTGAGCCCGCGCTTCGGTCAGATGCACAAATTTTCCGCGGGCCTGCGCAGGTAGACCGGCGGGAAAGGTTTTGGAAATCAGTTTTGATCAGCCTGATGCGTGACCCCGGGCCGGGGAGCGCTATCCTTGAGTCATTTCAAGACCCATGGCGGCGCTTGCCCACTGAGCTTACCCAGTGAGCTTGCCCACTGAGCCCGCCGTCTGTTTCAGTCCGTCTTTCAGCCCGTCTGAGGATCGCATCATGGCATACCCTTCCGAACCGCCACGGCCGGATTTCTTCAGCGCCAATCTCGTGCTGCTTTTCGTGGTGATCTTCTTCGTCTTCCTGCTGCTCTGGATCGGCTACGGGCTCGGTCCGGTGGTGATCGCCGCGGTGGCGATCAACCACGTGATCACCGTCATCGACCATCGCCGCAACGGTCCGCGCGAAAGCCCGCCACGGGGCTGACCCGCGGCAAGCGCCCGGCGCGTGGCCGGGCACTGGACTGCAGGAAGTTCAGCCCTTGGCGATCTCCGCCGCCGCGGCGCTGAGCGCACCCTGACCATGCGGGATGCCCAGCGACAGGAAGCCGGCTTCGAGCACGCCGAGCAGGCCGAGGATCATATGGGTGTTCACGTGGCCCATGTGTCCGATGCGGAAGAAGCCGGTGCCCATGGGATCGTCCGGTTCGGCCATCCCGAGCCCGATGCCGAGCGTCACGCCCGCCTCGGTCTCGCACCACTTGCGCAGCTGCGCGCCATAGGGTGCGCCGAGCCGCAGCGCGGTCACCGCGTGGCTGCGCAGGCCGCGGTCGGCGACGTTGAGCGTCAGCGGACCGCCCTGCCCCCAGGCCTCGGCAGCGGCCCAGATGGTGCGGGCAAGCACCGCGTGGCGGTGCCAGATCTGCTCGATGCCTTCTTCGCGGATCATGTCGAGCGCGGCGCGCAGCCCGTAGAGGTGATGCGTCGGGGCGGTGCCGCCGAAGTACTCGTAGAAGAAGTCGGGCTTGCCGCGCGGCACCCAGTCCCAGTAGCGCGAGACGCGGGTCATCTCGGCGCGGCGCGCCTCGGCCTTCTCGTTGAAGAAGACGAAGCCCAGCCCCGGCGGCACCATCAGGCCCTTCTGCGAGCCGGTCACCATGATGTCCACGCCCCAGTCGTCCATGCGGAATTCCTCGACGCCCAGCGAGGCGACGCAATCGGCCATCAGCAGCGCCGGGTGGCCGGTGCTGTCCATGGCGGCGCGCAGGCTCGCGAGATCGTTGCGGATCGAGGTGGCAGTGTCGACGTGGCTGGCCAGAACCGCCTTGATCTTGCGGTCCTTGTCGTTGCGCAGCGCCTCGGCCACCAGCGCCGGATCGTAGGTGGATTTCGTGCCGAACTCGATCAGCTCGACCTCGGCACCGAGACCCCGCGCCATCTCGGCCCAGCCATGCGCGAAACGCCCGGTCGCCGGCACCAGCACCTTGTCGCCCTCGCCCACCACGTTGACCAGTGCCGCCTCCCATGCGCCATGCCCGTTGGCGATGTAGATCGCCACCTTGGCCGCCGCCGTCTGCGCCACGTAGCGCAGGTCGGGGATCAGCCCGGCCACCATCTCGACGATCGCCCCTTCGTAGATATTGGGCGAGGCGCGGTGCATGGCACGCAGCACCGCGTCGGGCATGACGGAAGGACCGGGAATGGCCAAATAGGGGCGACCATGGGCGAGAGACATGCGAAAACTCCGAAAGCACCCCTTGAAATTCCGGGGCGAGGGCCAACCTAACCGCGGTTGCGTCGAGGTCAATCTCCCTCGGCCAGCGGCGGGCCATGCCATGCGTGCAGGGCCGGTCTTTGACGCGCGGAGGGCACGGCGCTTGCCAGCACGCGCCACAGCCCGTAAACCGCCGCGCGACAGGCACAGGAAGTGACGCATGCTGATCAAGCTCTGGGACAAGATCGAGACCGCGGAGCGGCGGTTCCGCCGATCCTTCGGCAAGGACATCTCGACGCCCGGCACCCGGATGCTGTCGAAGCTGCATTACAATGTCTTCGACCACGCCTTCCTGCGACTCTTCTGGCACAACTTCTGGCAGATCGCCCCCGGCGTCTGGCGCTCGAACCAGCCGACCCACGCGCGGTTCGAGAAATATGCCAAGATGGGCATCAAGACGGTGATCACCCTGCGCGGCGAAGAGAAATACTCGCACTATCTCTTCGAGAAGGAGAGCTGCGAACAGCTCGGCCTGACGCTGGAGCACGCCAAGCTCTGGGCGCGCATGGCACCGAGTGCCGAGCGCATCACGCATCTCATCGACACGATGCGCGCGGCCGAGAAGCCGATGATGTTCCACTGCAAGTCGGGTGCCGACCGCGCCGGCTTTGCCTCCGCTGTCTACCTGATGGTATTCGAGGGCGTGCCGGTCGAAAAGGCGCGCAAGCAGATGGGCCTGAAATACGCCCACCTCGAATTCACCAAGACCGGCATCCAGGGCTACATCCTCGACACCTATGCGGCGCGCAATCGCCGTGCACCGATTGCCTTCGAGGACTGGGTGCGCGACGAGTACGACTCGAAGACCCTGCAGGCCGGGTTCGACGCCAAACGCCCGGTAGAAGAGGTGGCATGAGCTCTGGCATGAAGCAGGAAGGCAGTCTGCTCTTCTGGCTCGGCCGCCGGTATCTCTGGCGCTATCGCTGGCAGATCGTGATTGCCTTCATCTTCATGATGCTCGAAGGGTCGATGTTCGGCTTCCTGAGCTACATGATGAAGCCGATGTTCGACGACGTGCTGGTTGGCGGCAGTCGCGCCGCGCTGACCTGGGTCGGCATGGCGATCTTCACCATCTTCATGATCCGCGCCCTGTCCAGCATCATCCAGAAGGTGGTGCTGACGCGGGTGTCGCAGAAGACCGTGGCCGACATCCGCAACGACCTGCTGGCCCACCTGATGCAGCTCGACGGCAGCTTTCACCAGAAGCACGGCCCCGGCTACCTGATGCAGCGCATCGAGGGCGACGTCGGCGCCGTCAGCAAGGTGTGGAGCATCCTGATCACCGGCACCGGGCGCGACGTGATCGCGCTGGTCTCGCTCTTTGGCGTCGCGATCGGCATGGACTGGCGCTGGACCCTGCTCGCGCTGGTCGGCGTGCCGCTGATGATCGCGCCGACGGTGCTGCTGCAGCGCTACGTCCGGAAATATGCCCGCCGCGCGCGCGATATTTCCGCCGGGCTCTCGACTCGTCTCAACGAGGTTTTCCATGGCATCGTGCCGATCAAGCTCAACCGGCTCGAGATATACGAGGCCAACCGCTACAAGGCCCTGACCAAGGAACGCATCCGCACCTCGGTGGCCTCGAGCCTCGGCCAGTCGGCCATCCCCGGGCTGATCGACGTGATGTCCGGCATCGGCATCCTCGCCGTGCTGCTGCTCGGCGGCGGCCAGATCATCTCCGGCGAAAAAAGTGTCGGCGACTTCATGGCCTTCTTCACCGCCATCGGACTCGCCTTCGAGCCGCTGCGCCGGCTCGGCGCGGTCAGCGGCACCTGGCAGATCGCCGCGGCCTCCATCGAGCGGATCAAGGAACTGCTCGAACTGGAGCCGGAACTGCGCGATCCGCCGCATCCGGTCCCGGCACCGAAGGGCTGCCCCGAGATCGTGCTCAGGGACGTCGAACTGAACTACTCCGAGTCCGCCGTGCTGCGCGGCACCAGCTTCACCGCCGAGGCCGGCAAGACCACGGCGCTGGTCGGGGCCTCCGGCGCGGGCAAATCCACGGTGTTCAACGTGCTCACCCGGCTGGTCGATCCGGATGCCGGCGAGGTCACCATCGGCGGCGTGCGCACCGATGCCATGCGCCTTGCCGACCTGCGCGGACTCTTCTCGGTGGTCAGCCAGGACGCGCTGCTGTTCGAGGACAGCCTGCGCGAGAACATCCTGCTGGGGCGCGAGGACGTGCCTGACGAACGGCTCGACGAGGTGCTCGAGGCGGCGCATGTGTCGGACTTCGTGCCGCGCCTTCCCGACGGGCTCGACAGCCGCGCCGGCAGCCGGGGCAGCAACCTCTCGGGCGGACAGCGCCAGCGCGTCGCCATCGCCCGTGCGCTGCTGCGCGACACGCCGATCCTGCTGCTCGACGAGGCCACCTCGGCGCTCGACGCTGCCTCCGAACAGGTGGTGCAGGCGGCGCTCGACAAGCTCTCGGTCGGCCGGACCACGCTGGTCATCGCGCACCGCCTGTCGACCATCCGAAACGCCGACAAGATCGTCGTGATGGATGCCGGCCACGTGGTCGAGGAAGGTACGCATGACGAGCTGATCGCGCTTGGCGGGGCCTATGCGCGGCTGCATGCCATGCAGTTCGAGGATGAACAGACCGTCTGAGCCGCACCCCCCTGTAACCCGCCTCGCGGCGGGCCTATACTCCGGGCAACGCACAACGGACGGAGTCACCATGACCGCCACCACAGCCACCCCGCGCAGCGTGCTGCGGGTCAGCGGCCCCGAGGCCAGCGACTTCCTGCAGAACCTCGTCACCAATGACCTGGGCAAGCTGAAGGACGGGCTGGTCTATGCCGCGCTGCTGACCCCGCAGGGCAAGTACCGGGCCGACTTCTTTCTCGTGCCGCGGGCGGACGGCTCGATCCTGATCGACGTTGCCGAACCGCTGGCCGCCGACCTGACCCGCGCGCTGACGCTCTACAAGCTGCGCGCCAAGGTCGAGCTCGAGCCGACCGAGATCACCGTCACCCGCGGCACCGGCCCGGCCCCCGAGGGCGCCTTTGTCGATCCGCGCGATGCTTCGCTGGGCTGGCGCGGCTATGACGGCCAGCCGGGGGACGAGGCGGACTGGGACGCCCTGCGCGTCGCCGCCTGCGTGCCCGAGACCGGCATCGAGCTGACCCCCGACACCTTCATCCTCGAGGCCGGCTTCGACCGCCTCAACGGCGTCGACTTCCGGAAAGGTTGTTTCATCGGCCAGGAAGTGGTCGCGCGGATGAAGCACAAGACCGAGCTGCGCAAGGGGTTGGTGCCCGTGGAAGTGACCGGCAGCGCCCCCGTCGGCACCCCTGTCGAGACCGGCGGCAAGCCCGCGGGCACGCTCTACACCCAGTCGGGCGGACGCGGCCTTGCCTTCCTGCGCTTCGACCGGGCGGAGGGCGAGATGACCGCCGGCGAGGCCAGGCTGCGCCGGACGTCTTGAGCCGGGCCGCGCTGGAGACAGCGCTCGGCGCGCGCATCATTGCCAGCCGGGCGCTGCACGGCGGCGATCTGTCGGAGGTCATGCTCGCGACGCTGGACGATGGCCGCGAGGTGGTCCTCAAGCGCGGAGCCCGCGTCGCAACCGAAGCGCGGATGCTGCTAGCCGTCGCCGCCAGCGGCGCCCGCGCGCCGCAGGTGCTGGCGCAGGCCGGCGACTGGCTGGCGCTCGAGGCTCTGCCGGAGACCGCCGCCAGCCCGGACGGCTGGCAGGCGCTGGGAAAAGCGTTGCGCAGAGTGCATGAAAGTACCGGGCGCGGCTACGGCTGGAGCGAGACATACGGCTTCGGCCCGCTCGATCTCGACAATGCGCCGCGCCCGGACTGGCCCACCTTCTGGGCCGAGGCACGGCTGCGACCTTTTCTTCCCCACCTTCCAAGGAACCTCGCGGGGCGCGTCGAGACCCTCTGTCTCCGCCTGCACGAGTCGCTGCCTGAAACCCCGCCCGCAGCGCTGCTGCACGGCGACCTCTGGACCGGCAACGCGCTCTTCATGCGCGGCGGGGCTGCGCTCATCGACCCGGCCTGTTACCACGGCCACGCCGAGGTGGACCTTGCCATGCTGGAGCTCTTCGGCAGCCCGCCCGAGGCCTTCTGGCAAGGCTATGGCAGGCAGGAGCCGGGGCGAGCAGCAAGGCGGCCCGTCTACCAGCTCTTCCCCGCTCTGGTGCATCTGCGGCTCTTCGGCGGCGGCTATGCCGGGATGGTCAGCGGGCTTCTCGCTCAGGCCGACGTCTGAAAGCGTTTCTCCAGCACCTCCACCGCCCCGACGGCCCCGGCACCCGTCATCAGTGCCCGGGACGGTGCGTTGAAGGCGTGCACCATGGTGGTCCAGCCGCTCGCCCCCTGCCCCGCGATCTCCGCCTCGAAGCCCGCGATCAGTCGCCGTGCCACGCCGCGCCGCCGCCATGATGGCTCTACCCAGATGTGCTCGAGCATGGCCCGCCGCTGCGGATGTTCCAGCGCCGTGCCCTCGCCGTGCCGCCAGCGCCACATCAGGTAGCCGCGCGGCACGCCCTGCAGGCGGTAGGCCCGCAGCTGTGCGCCACCGGCCATGGCCTCGGCGAAGAAGGCCTCCAGCTCCGGCGCGCCCGCCTCGCCGTGGAAACGGTGCGGCACATGCGCGACGTGAAGCGCGTTAAGCCCGCGCAGCATCGTGGCCAGCGCGGGAATGTCATCGGTATCGCAGGGGGTAAACATGAAAAGGGCCTCCTTGGCTTGGCGCCGGAGGCCCTCTTGCTGTCTGTCACTCTGCGCCCCCGGATCGCACGGGGACGTAAGTGGTCGGCGCGCGGGTTATGCGCGTTCCGAATATTCCATGGTTTCAGTGTTCACGATGATCGCCTCGTCCTGTCCGACGAAGGGCGGAACCAGAACGCGCACACCATTGTCCAGAACGGCGGGCTTGAAGCTGTTGGCCGCGGTCTGGCCTTTGACGACCGGCTCGGTCTCGACGACCTTGCAGGTGACCTTCTGCGGCAGGGTCGCGTTCAGCGCCTCTTCCTCGTGGAATTCGACCACGATGGTCATGCCGTCCTGCAGGAAGGGGCGACGCTCGCCGAGGATGTCGGCGTCGAGCTGCACCTGCTCGTAGGTCTCGGTGTCCATGAAGATCAGCTGGCCGGCGTCTTCGTAGAGGAACTGCATGTCCTTCTGCTCGAGACGCACGCGCTCAACCTTGTCCGCCGAGCGGAAGCGCTCGTTCAGCTTGGAGCCGTTGCGCAGGTTCTTCATCTCGACCTGGGCAAAGGCACCGCCCTTGCCGGGCTTCACGTGGTCGACCTTAACCGCCGCCCACAGGCCGCCTTCATGCTCGAGCACGTTGCCGGGGCGGATCTCGTTACCGTTGATCTTGGGCATGGTCAGAAAACTTCACAGTAAGGTTGAAGGGATTTTCCGGCCTCCTATATATGGCCGGTTCGCCCCGTGCAAGACAACGATATCTCGCGTTCCGTACAAGCGGAGATATGCACCAGATGCAACGACGTTATGCGTTTGTGCCGTATCCGAATCGAACGGAATGGTCCATAACGCCGCACACGCCAGAAAACACAAGAGCAATAATCAAAAAGGTCGAAAGATGAAGGATTTCGTGGACAGCACAGCCTACCATGCTGAACAAGGCAACCGCGCGCGGAAACTTTTCGCCGCTGTTGTTCTGGCTGCGCTCGACGATGCAATCGCCGATGACAAGAAATACGGCAATGGTCCCGAGCAGATCGCCCGCTGGGCACGCTCGCGCGACGGCCGTGAAGTTCTGAGCTGTGCCGGTATCGACCCGAACGAGCGGGTTGTCTCCGGTCTGATGGAATTCGTGTCGAAAGGTGTCCGCACCTCTGTCGCGCTGTCGCGCGAAGAGAGCGAGCGTCGTCACGCAGCTGCAGCCGCGGAACAAGCCGAAGCCGCTTGATCCCGGTATCGGGGGGCCAACCCCAGACAGTCGAAGGCGCGCCCCACACAGGGCGCGCCTTCGGCGTTTCCGCGGCCCGGCAGGCTGATTTCCGCCGAAACGCGAAGGGTTGAGCCAAAAACAGCCACCCCTAAAACACCCCCCCAAAGAAACCAAACCCCGGATACCTGGGGCACCGGGGCTCGGGTCAAAACTCTCGGAAAGTTGGGGTCAGTCCAGCTCTTCGCTCGCCAGAATGCGCTGAAGCTCGCGCCGCACCAGCTTGCGAACGTTACGGGTCACCCGCTCACCGAGCGCACCCTGAAGTTCCTCGCGCACGACCTCTGCGACCAGCTGGCGCAGCCGCGCCTCGTCGAGACCCGTCGGCAGCGCATCACCCAACACCGCGTCATTCGGCGCCTGTTCGTCAGCGACGGGCGCGTCGCGCAAGGGCCGCCGCTCCTCGGGCGTATCGTTGCGCAGGTTGCTCTGGCTACGCTGCCAGACCGGGTTGCGCAGGATCTTGACCGGGCGTCGCGCAGGCGCAGGCTCGGGATCGACCGCTTCCAGAGTCTCCTGGGCGGCAGCCTCAGGCTCGTTCAGGTCGGCAAGCGGCGCACTTGCGTCTGTTTCCGCCGCGACCTCATCCTGCACCCGGTCCGGGGAGGACCCGAAGATGAAGGGTTCGTCGACGAGTTCAGGCTCCGGCATCGGACGGCCCGCAAGCTCGGGATCCTCGTCCTCAGGCAATACCACAGGCGTCGCGGCGCTCGGAGCTTCGTCGAGCGCAGCCTCGTCAGCCGGCGCAGGGGCTGAAGTCACAGTGACCGGGGCCTCTGCGGCGGCGGGCTCTGCGCCACTGGCATCTGCTGCAGGCACGTCGAGGTCCTCGGCGTCCTTCGCGATGGGCTGGTGACGGAAGATCGCGGCGGGGGCCTCCTCGCCGGTTTCCGACTCGAACTCATGCGTGCTGCGCGCGATCATTTCCTCGAGCTCGGCGATCTTCTGCGCCAGGCTGCCCTCTTTGGGCTCGGACTCGTCCTGCGCGTTGCGGGCGGTCGGCGGAGAGGCCGGAGGCACCTCGCGCAGCTTGAGGGAGAAGAAGTCGGCGATCGTCGCCTCGGTGACCTGCTCCTCGGCGCTGTCATCGACCTCGATGAAGGGCGCCTCTTCGACCTCTTCGACCTCCGCGGCACGCCCGGCAGCCGGATGATTGCGCTCGGCCTCGGCACGCTCTTCCTCGGACGGCACGAGGCGCGTCGGGAAGGGCGCGGCATGCGCTGCGGGTGCGTCATGCTCCGGGGTCGCCGGTTCCTGGCTCCGCGGCGCGGCATCCTGCACGCGCAGCGCCGGGGTCAGAACCAGTCGCCCGGTCGGCGCGGAACGTGCTGCCTCGCGCGCATCCGACGCGGGGTCTTCACGGGAATCTTCGGAGACCAACCTCCGGATAGAGGAGAGAACGTCCTCGATTTCCACATTGGTCACGGGATCGGACATTTATGTACCACTCTTGCCTGTCCCCCGAGTGTAGCGTCTCGGGGGCCGTCAGACAACAAGGACTAGGGGAAGCTTACTGCTTCCCCATTGCCTTCAGGATGCGGTTCAGATCTTCGCCCTGACGGGACTGGACCGGAGCGGACTTCACCAGGTTGTAGTACTCCGCCGGATCGTAGCGCGGCACGTTGAGCGCCAGGTCCTCGGTGGTCAGCTGGCCCATGGTGTAGAGCACGCTGTAAGCCGCGATGGTCTCGTCCACCACTGCCGAGATCTGGGTGTTGCGCGCGTCGAGCAGTTCCTGCTCGGCGTCAAGCACGTCCAGAGTGGTACGCGCGCCAAGCGTCGCCTCTTCGCGAGTGCCGCGGAAGGCCACGGTTGCGGCGCGGACCTGCTCGTCCGAGGCGGCGCGGGCCGCCTGCGCCACGCGCAGGTTGGCGTAGGCGTTGCCCACCGCCTGCGGGATCGACTTGGTCAGCTGCAGCAGCGCGGCGCGGCTCTGGTCACGGCTCGCGTGGGCCTGACGCTTGATCGAGCTGAGCTGGCCGCCCTGGTAGATCGGCCCCGAGAAGTTCAGACCGACGGTGCCGCCACGGGTGCCCGCTTCGCTGTCGAAGCTCTCGTCATAGCCGTAAGTGCCCCGAAGCGACACGGTCGGGCTCATGTTGGTCTGGGCGATGGCGATGCCGATCTCGGCAGCGGCCACCTGGTGCTGCACCTGGATGATGTCCGGGTGGTCGCGCAGCGCGATGGCCTTGGCCTGGTCGGCGGTGGCCGGAATGCGCGGCAGGCTGCTCGGCGACTGGAGGCTGCCCGGCAGGCGGCCGACGGAGGCACGGTATTCCTCGCGGGCCTGGGCCAGCGCCCCTTCGGCCGCGGCAAGCAGCGAGCGGGCGGCAGCAAGGCGAGCCTCGGCGGAGGCGACGTCGGTGCGGGTGACTTCACCCACCTCGAAGCGATCCTCCGCGGCGCGGAGTTCCTCGCCGATCACGCGAACGTTGTTCTGGCGCAGGGCGAGGGTCTCGATGGCGCGACGGACCTCCATGAAGGCCGAGACGCCGCGCAGCAGCACGTCCTGCTCGACCGAAACGAGACCCGAACGCGTGGCGAGCACGGCTTCCTTGGCGGCGTCGATCGACAGACGGTTGTTGCCACCGTCGAACAGCACCAGCGAGGCGACGAGGCCGATCGAGGCGGTGTCGGTCGCGGAGCCGGTGTAGTTGCCGGTGATCGCGCTGCGGGTTTCACCGTAGTTGCGCGAAATGTCCCCGCTCCAGCTCAGCACGGGGCGCAGCGCTGCAACCGCCTGCGCCACGTCTTCGTCGGCTGCCCGCAGCACCGCGCGGTTCTGCTCGAGCAGACCGCTGGTGTTGTAGGCTCCGGCCAGAGCGTCGGCCAGCGTTTCCGCCGCCGCAGGCATTGCGAGCCCTGCCGCGAGGCAGACACCCGTCATCCATCTTGTCAGCGTTTTACGCGCCATCTTCCTGCCCTCTCGTTCCATTGACTACGCACCCGCCCGTTGTGGGTCAAAGCGCGAAGGCCACCTCTTTTTCGAAGCCGGTAAGCACCGGCGCGGTGGCGTTGAAAGAAAAACGCCAGGTGATGGTGCCGTCGATCTTCCAGCCGACCTTCACCGTTCCCAACGCCCCATCCATGAAAATGCAGGCGATCCGCCCACCGTCCTTGAGCTGCCCGGCAATCGTCTCGGGAAGCTCTTCAATTCCACCCTCGATGACGATCGCGTCATAGGGGCCGTGCTGCGGCGCGCCCTCGGCCAGCGGGCCGGTGTGCTGGATCACGTTGTCCGCATGCTCCATCAGCAGCGGCTGCGCTTCATCGGCGCGCTCCGCGTCATCCTCGACCGCGACCACCGCTTCGGCGATGCGGGCGATGACCGCGGCGCTGTAGCCGAGGCCCGAGCCGATATCGAGAACAAGATCGTCGCCATCGACGTTGAGCGCATCGAGCATCTTGGCAAAGGTGCGCGGGTCGAGCACCACACGCCCATCACCAAGGTCGATATTGCGCCCGGCATAGGCGGCGTCGGCGGCTTCGTCCGGCACGAAAACCTCGCGCGGGACCCGCAGCATGGCATCGATGATAGGGAACTTGGTCACGTCCGAGGGACGGACCTGCGTATCAACCATCATACGGCGGAGGGTGACGAAATCGGTCATCCGCTAAACACTTCCGTTCAGATATCCTTACAAAAACTTCTGGCACAGTTGTCGTCCCGGGGCAATGTCCGGCTGTCTACAAAAGAATAAACCCGCACCAGACTGTGGCGCGGGCGCTTCGAAATCAACATGTTTTTGACGGATTTTCGCGAAAATCCGACCCTCGACAACGTGATCGGCTCCCGGCTGGCTCAGTCCTTGCGCATGGCCTGCCCGGCTGCGCGCCCCGCCAGGAAGGCCTCGACAAGCGAGGTCACCGGCGCCGCCGTGGTCGCCGGAGTGGCAGGCAGACGCGGGCGCACGGGCAGGTAGAAGAGCAGCAGTGCGAGCACGAAATAGACCCCGCCAACGATCAGCGCGGCGACAAGTTCGCCCTGTGCCTCGACCAGAGCGATCCATCCGGCAATGGTAAAAAAGATCGCCGCGACGGTCATGCAGACCGCCCCGGCGATGGTGCGGCCGACCCGTGTCAGGCCGGCTCTCAGTCTTGCCTCGAACAGGGCGAACAAGCGTACTTACCTCCGGCTGCCGACATATCCGATGAGAAAGCCGACGGCCGCCGCGAGACCAATGGCCTGGAAGGGATTGGCCTGGATCTGGCCGCGGGCATTTTCTTCCAGTTCGGCCACGCGGGCGCCTGCATCACGCATCGCCTGCTCGCCGCGGTCGCGCATCTCATGTGCCTTGGCTTCGCCGGCAGCCTTGTATTCGGCGCCGCGGCGCTTGCCGATGTCGCCCACCAGTTCGGCGAGCGAGGCAACGTCGGCGCGCAGGGTCTTGATCTGATCGCTCAGCGCTTCGCTGTCGCTGGGCAGCGGAGCTTTCGCCGCGTCGTTCGATTTGGTTGCAGTCTGGGCCATGATGACGTCCTCCGTCTGCGATTGCCTTTGGCGACCAACCCGGAAACTCTGCGCGAAGTTCCCCGGGTCACGCAAGTTTCATTACCCCGCGCGGGATAAATCGTCCTTGCGCAGGATCAATCCGGGCGGCCCCTACTCTCCCAGCGCGATGCCCTCACGGCGGGGGTCCGCGCCGCCCGTAAGCGTCTCGCCCACCGCGATGGCATGCAGCCCCGAGTTGAGATCGCGGATCTCGGTCTCGAAGCCGATCTCCGCCAGCGGACCGGCCAGCGCCTCGGCCTCGGTGCCCGCCTCGAGGTCCATGGTCCCGAAACGGTTGAGCACATGCGGCAGCCCCACCGCCTGCTGCACGTCCAGGCCCCAGTCCAGATGCGCGATCACCGCCTGCGCCACGTAGCCGATGATCCGGCTGCCGCCGGGCGAGCCGACCACCATCGCCGGGGCGCCATCCTTCATCACGATGGTCGGTGCCATCGACGAGCGCGGGCGCTTGCCGGGCTCGATCCGGTTGGCGATGGGCGCGCCGCCGTCATGGGTCTTGAAGCTGAAATCGGTCAGCTCGTTGTTGAGCAGGAAGCCCCGCACGAAGAGCCGCGAGCCGAAGCCGTTCTCGATCGTGGTGGTCATCGACAGGGCGTTGCCCTGCGCATCGACGATGGAGATATGCGAGGTCGAGGGGAACTCGATCGAGGCATCATCCGCCCAGAGCTGCGCGTGATCCCATTCGGGATCGCCCGGGGCCACCTCGGTCAGTGCCGTCTCGCCGCCGAGCAGCTCTGCGCGGCCCTGCAGGTAGGTCGGATCGACCAGCCCCTCGGTCGGCATGGGGACGAAATCGCTGTCGGCCATGTAGCGGCCGCGGTCGGCGAAGGCGAGCCGCGAGGCGTCGCCGATCAGCCGCCAGGCCTCGGCACTGTCCGGGCCGAGCGCGGCGAGATCATAGGGCTCCAGCGTGCCGAGGATCTGCCCGACGGTCAGCGCGCCGGACGAGGGCGGCCCCATGCCGCAGACATCATGCGCACGATACGCGACGCAGACCGGCGCGCGCTCGATCACGTCGTAAAGCGCGAGGTCGGCGGTGCTCAGCAGGCCCGGGTTGCCCTCGGCCTCGCGCACCGTGCGCACGATGTCCTCGGCGATCTCGCCGGTGTAGAAGGCGCGGCTGCCCTCCGCGGCGATGGCCCGCAGCGTGTCGGCATAGGGCTGGTTCTGGACGATATCTCCCGCCTGCAATGCGGTGCCGCCGGGGTAGAAATAGCTCTCGGTCTCCGCGAAGCGCCGCAGCCGCTCGTCATCGCCCGCAACCAGTTCGGCAAGGCGCGGCGAGACGGTGAAGCCCTGCTCGGCCAGCGCGATGGCCTCGTCGAAAAGCCCGGCCCAGTTGGAGCTCCCCCAGCGCCGGTGCGCCTCTTCCATCAGGCGCGGCGTGCCGGGGGTGCCGACCGACAGCCCGCCGACCACCGCATCGAAGAAGCCGAGCGGCTCGCCGTTCTCGTCCTGGAAATATGTGGGTTTCGCGTCCAGCGGCGCGGTTTCGCGGCCGTCGAGCGTGGTCAGCGCCTGGGTCTTTGCGTCGAACCAGACGAGAAAGGCCCCGCCCCCGAGGCCCGAACTCTGCGGCTCGACCAGACCCAGCACCGCCTGCACCGCCACCATCGCGTCGGCGGCGCTGCCGCCCTCGCGCAGCACCCGTGCGCCCGCTTCCACCGCCAGCGGGTTGGCCGCGGCGACCATCCAGTCCTGCGCCTCGGTGGGCACGCCGGCGCTCTTGGCATCACGCGCCGCCTGCGCGGCTTCGGAGAGCCCGGCGAAGGCTTCGGCCCCGGTCGCGGCCTCCGGAGCGACGGCGTCGGCGGCCTGCTGCGCCATGAGCGGCGCGGCAAGCACCGCAGCGAAGAGGTTGGTCAGGATAATCGCGCGCATCGGGTCCTCCCTGTCTGCCGCCCCGGCCTGCGGGGCGTTGGACAGAAAGGTAACCCGAAGCGGCACTTTCGCAAATCGGCGATGCCGAACTAACCCGGCCCCGGTCAGCCCAGCGGGCCGACCTCGACCAGCGTGGTATGCGCCGACGACCCCTGCCCCAGCGACGAGGTGCCTTTGTCGCGCGTCAGCACGTTGGGGTTGCCATGCGGGTCGATGTTCTCGGACGCATCGCCATACCAGGCGCCGGTGGGCAAAGCGACGACGCCGAGCCGGATGTCCTCGGTCACCACGGCCCGCGCCCGGGCCGCGCCGCGGGCGTTGCGCACCAGCACCAGATCGCCCGAGGCGATACCGCGCGGGCGGGCGTCCTCGGGATGGATCAGCAGCCGCTCGGGCCGGGCGTCGGGCTGATCGGCCAGCGCGCTCTCGAGCTGGCTGTGCAGCTTGTCGCCGGGCTGCGGCGAAACCATGTGCAGCGGCGTCTGCGCCGTGGCCTTGCCGAGCCATTCGCTCGGCTCGAGCCAGGCCGGATGGCCGGGGCAGTCGGCATAGCCGAAGCTGTCGATCGTCTCGGAAAAGATCTCGATCCGCCCGGACGGCGTGTTCAGCGCCTTGCCCTCGGGATCGGCGCGGAAGCGGGCGAGGAAGGACGGCAGCGGCGGTTCCTGCACGATGGGCAGCTTGACCCAGTTCTTCTCGCGCAACTCGTCGAAGGAGGGCACCTCGATACCCGCGGCCGCGCCGCTTTCACGGTAGCCGTCGTAGAGATGCCGCAACCACTCCCCGCTGCTCCGCCCCTCGGTGAAGCGTGCCCCGTCTCCCATGCGCTCGGCGAGCCCGGCGAAAATATCATAGTCGTCGCGCGCCTCGCCCACCGGCTCGATCATCGCGGGCATGTTGAACAGATACTCGTCGAGGTCGGTGCGGCCGATGTCCTCGCGCTCGTAGCTGGTGGTGGCCGGGAAGACGATGTCGGCGCGTTTGGCGGTGGCGGTCCACCACGGCTCGTTGACGATCACCGTCTCGGGGCATTTCCACGCCTCGGAGAGCCGATTGAGGTCCTGATGGTGGTGGAAGGGGTTGCCGCCCGCCCAGTAGACGAGGCGAATGTCCGGGTAAGGCTCGCGGCGGCCGTTGAAGTCATAAAGTTCGCCAGGGTGGGCCAGCATGTCGGCGATGCGCGCGACGGGGATGAAGGTGCCGACCGGGTTCTGCAACTGGTCGAGGGTCATGCCACGCAGCGATTTCATCGACTTGCCGATGCCGCCGATCGCGCCGTATCCGTAGCCGACGCCGCCGCCCGGCAGGCCGATCTGCCCGAGCATCGCCGCCAGCACCGCCGACATCCAGTAGGGCTGCTCACCATGCTCGGCGCGCTGCAGCGACCAGGCGACTGTGATCAGCGTGCGGGTGCTCGCCATGCGGCGGGCCAGCGCGCGGATGGTGTCGGGATCGACGCCGCAGATCGGGCTGGCCCATTCCGGGGTCTTGGGCATCCCGTCGCTTTCGCCCATGAGGTAGGGGCGGAAGCGCTCAAAACCGACGGTATAGCGGTCGAGGAAGGCGTGATCCGTCAGCCCCTCCTGTTCCAGCACGAAAGCCAGCGCCAGCATCAGCGCGGTGTCCGAGCCGGGACGGACCGGCAGCCACTCACATCCCTCGGGGGCATCGCGGCGCTGCGGGCCGATGTTGACGCAGCGCATGCCCTTGGCCTGGAAGCGGTCGAACCAGCTGCCGGTGTCGTGGCGGGTGATGCCGCCCATGCTAACCTGCGCGTTCTTCTTGTTGATGCCGCCGAACATCACCAGTGTCTCGGTGTTCTCGGCGATGGTCTGCCAGCTGTCCTGTTCGTTGTAGAGGTAGCGCAGGAAGGTCACGCCAAAGACATGCGGCATGATCGCCTGCGCGCAGCCGGTGGAATAGCTGCCGAAGGAGGCGACATAACCGCCGATGCTGTTGAGAAAGCGGTGCACCTGGCTCTGCGCGTGGTGGAAGCGCCCGGCGGAGGACCAACCGTAGGAGCCGCCGAAGATGGCCGCGTTGCCGTGCGCCTTGCGGATGCGGTCGATCTCGGCGGCGGCGATGTCCAGTGCCTCGTCCCAGGGCAGCTCGACAAAGTCGTCGCTGCCCCGCCCGCTGCGGTCACGGCGTTCGAGCCAGCCGCGGCGGATCGAGGGGCGCGCGACCCGGCTGCGATGATGCACCGCCTGCGGCAGGATCTCGGGGATCGCCGAGGGATCGGGATCTTCGGCAAAAGGCGCGGTGCCAGTAATGCGCCCGCCCTCGGTGGTGACCTCGAAGGCCCCCCAGTGGCTGGTGGTGACGCGGGTCTTGCGGTCGGTCGGAAGGGACATGGGGGCAGCTCCGGCAGCTGAACAGGCAGCGTGATTTCTGGCCAGAGTAACACGACATGACAGCGAAAAAGACAAGGGCGCGCATCAGGCGGACAGCGCGCGCCGGAGCACGGCCTCCGGCGTCCTGCTATTGCTCGTTATCGAGAGGCGCGGCGGAGAAATCGAAGTCGAAGTCCGCCATGGCCCCCTCCGCGTCCTCGGAGCCGGCCTCCCCCTCGGTGGTGCCGCCGAACTGCGTGCTGAAATCGAAATCGCCGGAGCCGGGATCTGGCAGGTCAGGGAGATCCGGAAGGCCTGAGGCCATCTCATCGAATTCGACCTCCTGCGGCTCAGCCATCGCGTCGGTGACGGCGCGCGGTTCGGCGGGCGAGGGCCGCAGCGTACCCACCGGGCCACGCCCTTCGCCGCTGCCCGCGCCGCGTGGCCAGGTGAGGCGCACCGCGCGCATGCCGTTCATCTGCCCGAGCCGTCCGCCAGCGACCGGCGTGCCGGGGCCAGTGTAGAATGTCACGCGCTCCAGCACTTCGGGCGCCAGCGGCAACAGATCGCCCGGCTGCAGCGCCTGGACCCTGCCGAGCGGCAGGCGCAGCGCGCCCAGCACCGCCTGCATCTGCGCCGGCAGCAGCTCCATCTTCTGTTCGTGCGCGCCGGGTTGCCCCGGCGGCGCGGCCCGGCGCGCGCCGGGCCGCTCAGGCAGGAACAGCCGCAGCTCGCCCCGGCGGCGGCCCAGCGCGAGGTCGAGCGTGGTGCGGAACATCATGTAACCCGGTGCATCGAGCAGCATCCCCGCGGCGCGCGCATCCTCGAGCATGGCGCCGAAGCGGAACCCCTCGATCTGCGCGCGAAGCGGATGGTCCTCGAGAAAGCGGGCGAAGCGTTCGAGCGTGGCGTCGAGCAGCGGCGCCGCCATGGCCGCGTCGGTTGCGGTGAACGGGCGCGGATCGGCGGGCATCTGGGTGACTTGCAGCATGGTCTGCACCTCGGTCAGCCCCACGACGAGGTCGCGCTCTAGCGTCACGAAACCCACCACCCCCTCGGGTCCGTCGAGCAGCAGCAGCAGCGCCTCGGGCGGAAGCTGCGCCACCACGCCATCCTGATCGAGGTGTTCCTGATCGACTGCCTTGGCCACCAGCGCCAGATCCCACAGCACGTCGGCGCTGCGCGACAGTGCCCGGCGCAGCGCCTTGGCCGGCGACATGGCACGCGCCTCGAACACGCGGCGCGCGGCGTCGGCCTTGCGGCTCAGCACATCCTGCCTGGCGCTCTGTCCGGCGGCCTGTGCGGCTGCCTGTCTCATACTTTGTCCGGCTGCTTCTGGCATCGTCCCTGTCGGCCCAATCTTCCGAAGAGTGGCGCTGACGATCCTTGCCGAGATTTGGTTACCATCAACTTTAGAATGAGCCGATCACCGTGGACTTATTGTGCGGCGATGGCCAGTTCGGCGGGCAGGCTCACCCGGAAGGAGGCCCCGCCGCGCCCCGGCACGTAGGTGATGTCGCCGCCGAGCCGGGTGACGATCTGTCGGCAGATCGCCAGACCGAGCCCCGCCCCCCCGGCCTTCTGGTCGCTGACGCGGCTGAATTTCTCGAAGATCACATCCTGCGCCTCCGCCGCGACACCAGAGCCGTTGTCGGTGAAATCGATGGCCAGCCGGGTGCCAGCACGCACGCGGATCTCCAGCCGCGGCTGCGGCGCGTCGCAATACTTGCGGGCATTGGCGATGAGGTTGATGAACACCTGGCTGAGCCGGTCGAGATCGGTATGCAGCACGATCTGCTCTGCCGCCCGGTCGCGACGGATGTCGAGCCGACGCCCGGCCTCGTCCGCCGCCGCCGCCGCCACGGCGCGGTCGAGCACGTCCGACAGCAGCCCCTGCCGCAGATTGAGGTTCACTTGCCCGTTCTCCAGCACCGACAGATCCAGCAGATCATCGAGCAGCCGGGTCAGGCGGATCGCCTCGTCATGGATGATCGAGGCGTATTTGGTCTTTTCCTCGGCGCTCAACCCCGCGGTGTCGCGGAGGATCTCGGAAAAGGCCCGGATCGAGGTCATCGGCGTGCGCAGCTCGTGGCTGATCTGGCTGAGGAAGGCGTCCTTCTGCACCGACAGGCGGGTCAGCTTGGTATTGGCCTCGCGCAGCTGCGCCGCGGTGCGCGCCAGTTCCTGCGACTGCGCCTCGAGCCGGGCCGAGTATTCCATCATCTGCGCGGTCTCGTCGGCCACGGCCATCAGGTCCTCGACCGAGACCGACATGCCGCCGACGATCTGCCCGACCATGGCATGCGCAGTGGCCGCGCCGACAGAGCCCGCCAGCTCGCGCTCCAGCGTCTCGAGGAACTGCGGCGTCACATCGGGCAGCGGGCCGCGCCCGCCCTGCCTCTCGGCCTCGCGCTCGAATAGGTCCTGCGCGTCGCGCGCCCCGAGGATGCGCTGCGCCATGATCATCAGGTCCTCGGATTGCGCCACGTTGCCGGTCCAGCTGCGCGGGCCGGTGGAATGCTCGAAGACATTGACGAACTGCGCGCCCTGCAGGCGCTCCAGCGGCTGCGGGAAACTGAGAAGGGAGACGATGATGAAGCCGCCGGTGTTGACGCTCATCGACCAGAAGAAGGCGTGCAGCAGCGGGTCCATGTCCGTCAGGCCGAACATCGCCTGCGGCCGCAGGAAGCCGATGCCGAGCGGGCCGCCCAGGAACCAGCTCTCGGGCATCAGCACGCCCGGCCCGAAGGACGGCAGAAAGAGCGTGTAATTCCAGACGACGAAGCCGAGGATCAGCCCGGTGAAGGCGCCCGCCTTGGACGCACCGCGCCAGAAAATGCCGCCCAGCATCGCCGGCAGCACCTGCGCCACGCCAGCGAATGAGACGAAGCCGATGGTCGCCAGCGCCTCGCCGCCGCCCGAAAGGCGGTAGTAGAGATAGCCCAGCATCACCACGCCGATGATCGACAGGCGGCGGGCCAGCAGCACCACGCCGCGCACGTCGCCCGAGACGGTCGCGCCGGGCTCGGCGAAGCGCAGCCAGAGCGGCATCACCACGTGGTTCGACACCATGGTCGAGAGCGCAATGGCCGCGACGATGACCATCGAGGTCGCCGAGCTGAAGCCACCGAGGAAGGACAGCACCGCCAGTTCGCCCTGCCCCTGCGACAGCGGCAGCGTCAGCACGAAAAGGTCGGGGTTCGACCCCGCAGGCAGCAGGTCGAGGCCGATCACCGCGATCGGCACCACGAAGAGGCTCATCAGGCCGAGATAAAGCGGGAAAGCCCAGCTGGCGGTGCGCAGGTGGGTCTCGTTGTCGTTCTCCACCACCAGCACCTGGAAGATGCGCGGCAGGCAGAGGAAGGCGGCCGCCGAGAGCAGCATCACCCCGGCCCAGCGGCCGCCGTCGATGCGCCAGTGCCCGAGGTCCGAGGCGTCGATCCGCGCCAGCGTCTCGCTCAGTCCTCCGCCCAGCCCCCAGACCACGAAGACCCCGACGGCGAGCAGCGCGAAGAGCTTCACCACCGCCTCGACCGCGATCGCCATGACAACGCCGTTGTGCCGTTCATTGGCGTCGAGGTTGCGGGTGCCGAAGATCACCGTGAAGAGCGCCAGACCGGCAGCGACCCAGAGCGCGGTGTGGCCCTTTTCCTCGCCGAGGATCACCTGCCCGGCCGAGAAGGCCTCGAAGCTCAGCGTCACCGACTGCAGTTGCAGCGCGATATAGGGGGTGGTGCCGATCACCGCGAGGATGGTCACCCCCACCGCCAGCAGGTTGGACTTGCCATAACGCGACGAGACGAGATCGGCGACCGATGTGATGCGCTGCGAGCGGCCGATGCGCACCAGCTTGCGCAGGATCCACCACCAGCCGATCAGCACCAGCGAAGGGCCGAGGTATATCGCCAGGTACTCGAAGCCGGTGCGCACCGCCGAGCCGACCGCGCCGTAGAAGGTCCAGGCGGTACAGTAGATCGACAGCGACAAGGTGTAGACCGCCGGCGAACGCAGCCAGCGCGCCTGTCCATGGGCAGCGATGCGTTCGGCAGCGAAGGCGATGGCAAAGAGGAACAGCGCGTAGGCGATACAGACGGCGACCAGCGTGTTGAGCATCTCACTCGCCCCCGTCGCCGAGCCGTTCTCCCGGCGCGGGCCGCCCCAGCGCCCAGGCGATGAAACCCGCCAGCAGGACCAGCAGCAGCCAGACCCCGAAGAGGTAGACGATCACCGCCGAGCTGCGCACCCCCTCGGCCGGGTCCTCCTGCCAGAGCAGCGGCACCAGCCAGAGCAGCGCACCGAGAAAGGGCAGCACCCGCGCGCCGTCCATCACCCGCCGACGCCGGTAGGACTGGCGTTCGAGGAACAGCGGCGGCGTGCCGCGGCGGGGGGCGTCCTCGCTCATGCCTCTTTCGGCGCGCCGTTCAGCAGGCTCCGCACCATGTCCAGCATCTCGCTGTTGGCGAAGGGTTTCGACATGAAGGCGCTGACTCCCTCGCGCTCGGCCATCTCGCGGTCGCGGGTCTGGCCGCGGGCGGTCAGCATCAGCACCGGCAGCTCGGCGGTCAGCGGATCGGCACGCAGCTCCCGCAGGATGTCGTAGCCGCTCTTGCCGGGCAACATGACGTCGAGGATCAGCAGATCGGGATTGGCACCGCGCAGCTTGTCATTGGCCGTGGTGCCGTCGGAGTGGGTTTCCACCGACAGCCCTTCGCGCGACAGGATGAAGCTGATCGCCTCGATGATATTCGGCTCATCCTCGATCAGCAGCACGTGTTTGGACATGCACCCCTCTCCCCAAGGCCCCGGACTCTCCCCTTTCCGGTGCCGAGGCTAACTCCCCCGTGTTTTTCCGTTATCGCCAATGTTTACCGTCCTGTCAAAATAAGACCACCGTCAGACGCCCTGCTCCGCCGCGTCACCCAGCAGCGACGGCTCGCGCCGCGCCGGGCAGCCCCGGCGCGCGCAGATGCGGCAGGTGACGCCGACCAGCTCGGTGTCCTCGCCGCCCTGCCCCGGACCCTCCGGGGTGAACATCATGTGCGCCTCGAAGATCGGGTCGCGGTTGGGCTCCGGCAGGCTGGCGGGTTGCGCCACGGCAAAGGCCCGCACCGCACCGCCCTGCCGACCGGCGAACTGCACACGGCGCGACAGCACGGCCATGGGACGGCTGAGCGCCGGGAACAGCGGCCAGAGCGGGCAGTCGGCGCCGAAGCGCGGGATCGGGAACTCGGGCAGCGGCTTGCGGAAGGTCAGCGCGCCCGAGGCGTCGCAGATCGCCAGCCCCACCGGCCCGCAGGGTGCCCCCGCCGGAAGCGCCGCCAGCCGCCGCATGGCGCGGGCCGGATCGCACCCGAAGCGGCGCACCAGCGCCAGCGGGTCGGCGCCAACCTCGGAGACCGCGGCCAGCAGCGGTTCCAGCGGCAGCATGGCCGCGTCCTCGGCGTAGGTGCGAAGGGCACGCGCCAGCAGCGCCCGCGCGCTGTCGGAAAGGTCGGTGTCCAGATCTGCCGCGAGCGCCTCCGGGGCCTGCCCGGCTTCGAGCGCGGGGAAATGATAGCCCTCGCCCTCGAAGATCGCCGTCACTTCCTCCTGCGGGGTGCCGCTCTCACTCGCCGCCTTGCCCTCGGCCTCGAGGTAGCTGACAAGGCTGCGGCTACTTTCGGCGAGCCGGGCGCTGTCCTCGTGGATGTTGCGGTGGAAGCGGCGTTGCCAGTCGGGATCGATCTCCTCGGGCTCGTTGAGGATCGATGCGGCAGATCGGATCGCGGTGACGGTCGATAGCATCTCGTGCAGCGCCTCGGCCAGTTGCGGGTCATGCGCCAGCCGGTCGCTGAGCGTCTCGACGCTGCGCTCCAGCGTCTCGATCCGCAGCCGCGCCTCGGCCAGTAGCCGCGCCCATCCGGGAAATCTGCCGGCGAATTCATCGACCCGGTCCAATTCCGCGGTGCTGCCGCGGGTTGTGCTCGCCGCTTCGCGAAGCGAGGCAATCAGCGCCGCCTCGGCCCCCTCCGTCAGCATTGACGGTTCGACCTTGAGAATTCCGGCGAGATCGAGCAGCAATTTGCCACCGATTCTGCGGCGATTGTGCTCTATCAGGTTGAGGTAGGATGCGGATATTCCCGCCTGCCGTGCAAGGTCGGCCTGCTTAAGCCCTAGAATCGTGCGTCTTTCGCGGATCCGGCTACCGGTGAGCGTATCGCGGGGCATGATGGTTTTTGAACCCTTTCAAGGCCTTTCTGCGGCGCAAGATAAATTTCTTTACAGCTTAGCCTATTGCTTTGTGCATTTGTTGACAAAAAAATTGTTAACCTAAAAGCAGTTGTTGCGTGATTTTCTTTCGTGGTCCGATACTGATTTTGCACGGAAACGTGTTTTTGCACTCTCGGGAAGAGGAGCCCGGCGGTGCAAATTTCAAACGGGAGGAAATCAATGTCCAAATCGACTCTGACACGCCGCGGCGTGCTGAGAACGGGTGCCGTCGCGGGAGCCGGCGTCGCCCTGCCGACGATCTTCACCAGCTCGGCCGCATCCGCCTTCACCAACGAACCCACCGGCGGCACAGTGACCCTCGGCTTCAACGTGCCGCAGACCGGCCCCTACGCCGACGAGGGCGCCGACGAGCTGCGCGCCTTCGAGCTGGCGGTCGAGCACCTGAACGGTGGCGGCGATGGCGGCATGATCAACACCTTCAGCTCGAAGACGCTGGATGGCACCGGCATCCTCGGCAAGAAGGTCGAATATGTCACCGGCGACACGCAGACCAAGTCCGACGCCGCCCGCGCCAGCGCCAAGTCGATGATCGAGAAGGACGGCGCGGTGATGATTTCCGGCGGCTCGTCCTCGGGCGTCGCCGTGGCCGTGCAGGGCCTCTGCCAGGAGGCGGGCGTGATCTTCATGGCCGGCCTGACGCACTCCAACGACACCACCGGCAAGGACAAGAAGGCGAACGGTTTCCGTCACTTCTTCAACGCCTACATGTCCGCCGCGGCGCTCGCCCCGGTGCTGTCGAAGATGTATGGCAACGACCGCAAGGCCTATCACCTGACCGCCGACTACACCTGGGGCTGGACCCAGCAGGAGTCGATCCAGGCCGCCACCGAGGCGCTTGGCTGGGAGACCGTCAACAACGTTCTGACGCCGCTCGCCCAGACCGATTTCTCGTCCTACATCGCGCCGGTGCTGAATTCCGGCGCCGACGTTCTGGTGCTCAACCACTACGGCGGGAACATGGTGAACTCGCTCACCAACGCCGTGCAGTTCGGCCTGCGCGACAAGCAGGTGAACGGCAAGAACTTCGAGATCGTCGTGCCGCTCTACTCGCGCCTGATGGCGCGCGGCGCCGGTGAGAACGTCAAGGGCATCTTCGGCTCGACCAACTGGCACTGGTCGCTGCAGGACGAGGGATCCAAGGCCTTCGTGAAGAGCTTCGGCACCAAGTACGGCTTCCCGCCGAGCCAGGCCGCGCACACCTGCTACGTGCAGACCCTGCTCTATGCAGACGCCGTGCAGCGCGCCGGCAGCTTCAACCCCTGCGAGGTGGGCGCCGCGCTCGAGGGCTTCGAGTTCGACGGCCTGGGCAACGGCCCGACGCTCTACCGCGCCGACGATCACCAGTGCTTCAAGGACGTGCTGGTGGTGCGCGGCAAGGAGAACCCGGAATCCGAGTTCGACCTGCTGGAAGTGGTCGAGGTCACCCCGCGTGCGCAGGTGGAATATGCCCCGGATCACCCGATGTTCTCGGGCGGCAACCTCGGGTCCTGCAACCCGGGCGCCTGAGCCCTTCACCGGAGCCGGCCAGGTCGCGTTTGCCTGGCCGCATCCCCGCGTTCCCGGCCCCGTGCCGGGAACGTCCGCACTTGCTTTGACCTGAAGGCCGGGACATGGACGCAATCATTCTTCAAATCCTGAACGGGCTCGACAAGGGCTCGGCCTATGCGCTGATCGCGCTGGGGCTCACCCTCATCTTCGGCACGCTCGGGGTGGTCAACTTCGCCCATGGCGCGCTGTTCATGATCGGCGCCTTCTGCGCCGTCACGCTCAACCGCATCCTGACCCTGTCGCACCAGGTGGTCGACGAGAGCCGCAAGGACTTTCTCGGCAACCCGCTGAAGGTCGACGTGCCCTACGTGAACGACTGGTTCGGAGAGGCTGCGGGCGCCACGATCATCGACTGGTCGGTGCCGCTGGCGATCCTCTTCTCGATCCCGGTGATGATCGCCATCGGCGTGATCATGGAGCGCGGGCTGATCAAGCATTTCTACCGCCGCCCGCACGCCGACCAGATCCTCGTGACCTTCGGCCTCGCCATCGTGCTGCAGGAGATCATCAAGTATTTCTACGGCGCCAACCCGATCCCGACGCCCGCGCCCGACGTGTTCCGCGGCTCCTTCGATTTCGGCGTGCTGCTGGGCTTCGATCCCAACGTGATCATCTACCCCTACTGGCGCCTCGTCTACTTCGCCTTCGCCGCACTGATCGTCGGTGCCGTCTTCGCCTTCCTGCAGTTCACCACCTTCGGCATGGTGGTGCGCGCGGGCATGGCCGACCGCGAGACCGTGGGCCTGCTGGGCATCAATATCGACCGCCGCTTCACCATCATGTTCGGCCTCGCCGCCGCGGTGGCAGGTTTGGCGGGCGTGATGTACGCACCGATCAATTCGCCGAACTACCACATGGGAATGGACTTCCTCGTGCTAAGCTTCGTGGTGGTCGTCGTCGGCGGAATGGGCTCGCTGCCAGGCGCGGTTCTGGCGGGCTTCGTTCTGGGCGTGCTCGAGAGCTTCGCGTCGATGAACGAGATCAAGACCATCCTTCCCGGCATCGACCAGATCATCATCTACCTCGTCGCCATCATCATTCTGCTGACCCGTCCGAGGGGCCTCATGGGCCGCAAGGGCGTGATGGAGGACTAAGACCATGTTCGGACTTGGCAAGAAAGATACCACCGTCTTCGTGGTCGTGATCATCCTGGCGCTCTGCGCGCCGTTCATCCTCAACCCCTTCCCCGGCAACAGCTCGCTGGCGCAGTTCAACGCGGGCTATCCCGACCTGATGCAGCGCTTCGTGATCTTCGGCATCTTCGCCATCGGCTTCAACCTGCTGTTCGGCCTGACCGGCTACCTGAGCTTCGGCCACGCGGCCTTTCTGGGAGCCGGCAGCTACGCCGCGGTCTGGATGTTCAAGCTGCTGAGCATGAACGTCATTCCGGCGATCCTGCTGTCGATGATCGTGGCCGGGCTCTTTGCCGTGGTGATCGGCTACGTCAGCCTGCGCCGCTCGGGCATCTACTTCTCGATCCTGACGCTGGCCTTCGCACAGATGAGCTACAACCTCGCCTACTCGGTGCTCACCCCGATCACCAACGGCGAGACCGGGCTGCAGATCACCCTCGACGATCCGCGCATCCTCGGCAGCTCGGCCACCGCCGACGGCGGCATCCCGGTGACCAACCTCTTCGGGCTGGAGATGCGCCACTTCACCACCGTCGACATCGGCGCCTGGAGCTTCAACTTCTCGGTCGGCTACTACCTCTGCGCCGCGATCATGATCCTCGCCTTCTACGTGGCGGTGCGCATCTTCCGCTCGCCCTTCGGCATGATGCTGCGGGCGATCAAGTCGAACCAGCAGCGGCTCTATTACACCGGCCTCAACGCCCGCCCCTACACGCTCGCCGTCTTCGTGATCTCGGGCATGTACGCGGGTCTCGCAGGCGGGCTTCTGGCGTCGATGGACCCGCTGGCGGGCCCCGAACGGATGCAGTGGACCGCGAGCGGCGAGGTGGTGCTGATGACCATCCTCGGCGGTGCCGGCACGCTGATCGGCCCGGTGCTCGGCGCGGGCTTCATCAAGTACTTCGAGAACATCTTCTCGAAGATCAACGATGGCGTGCTGCATAGCTGGTTCGCCTTCCTGCCCGACGGGCTCGAGAACTTCATCGTCACGCTTGTCCACCCCTTCGTCGGCAAGGGCTGGCACCTGACGCTGGGCCTGATGTTCATGCTGGTGGTGATCTTCCTGCCCGGCGGACTGGTCGAAGGCGGCCAGCGCATCGCCAGGGCGCTGCGGCGCGGCAAGTCCGAAGACAACGGCGCGGCCAACAAGGCCAGCCATGAACCTGCGGAATGAGGAGGCGCAGATGGGCATTCTTGAAGTGAAAGACGTCAACAAGCGCTTCGGCGGGCTCAAGGCCCTGTCGGAGGTGAACCTCAGCGTCGCCGAGAACACCGTGCATGCGATCATCGGCCCCAATGGTGCGGGCAAGTCGACCCTGCTCAACTGCCTCGTCGGCAAGCTGATCCCCGACACCGGATCGGTGCTGTTTGACGGCCAGTCGGTGCTCGGCCGCAAGCCCTTCGAGATCAACCAGATGGGCATTTCGCGAGTGTTCCAGACCCCCGAGATCTTCGGCGACCTGACGGTGATGGAGAACATGATGATCCCGCTCTTCGCCCGCCGCGACGGGGCCTACCGGCTGCACGCCTTCCGCTCCGTCGAAAGCGAGGGGGAACTGCGCAGCCGCGCCGAGGCCATGCTCGAGGACGTGAAGATGCTCGACAAACGGCACATGCATTCGGCCTCCATGTCGCGCGGCGACAAGCGGCGGCTCGAGATGGCCATGTGCCTGGTGCAGGATCCGCGCCTCTTGCTGCTCGACGAGCCCACCGCCGGCATGGCCCGCGCCGACACCAACAACACGATCGACCTGCTCAAGGAGATCAAGGAGAAGCGCGACATCACCATGGCGATCATCGAGCACGACATGCACGTGGTCTTCAGCCTCGCGGACCGGATCACCGTGCTCGCCCAGGGCACGCCGCTGGTCGAGGACAGCCCCGAAAACATCAAGGGCCACCCCAAGGTGCGCGAAGCCTACCTCGGCGAAGCGGCGTAAGGAGAGAACCAGATGAACGTCAGACCGGATTTTTCCAAGAACGCAAATATGGCCGAAACGGCCCCGGCTTTCCTGTCGGTGTGGGACATGCACTCCTACTACGGCGAGAGCTACATCGTGCAGGGCATCAACTTCAACGTCCATGAGGGCGAGATCGTCGCCCTGCTCGGTCGCAATGGCGCGGGCAAGACAACCACGCTACGCTCCATCGCCCGGCTGAATTCGCCACAGGTCCAGCGCGGCGAGATCTGGCTCGACCACAAGCCGCTGCACACGATGTCCTCCTACGAGGCGGCGACGGCGGGGCTCGGCCTCGTGCCCGAGGACCGGCGGATCATTCCCGGCCTCACGGTCGAGGAGAACCTGCAGCTGGCGCAGATCGCCCCGCCGATCGGCTGGTCGATCGAACGGCTCTACGATCTCTTCCCACGCCTCGGCGAGCGGCGAAAGCAGGAGGGGGTGACCCTTTCGGGCGGCGAGCAGCAGATGCTGGCCATCGCCCGGGCGCTGGCGCGCGACATCAAGGTGCTGCTGCTCGACGAACCCTACGAGGGGCTGGCGCCGGTCATCGTCGACGAGATCGAGAAGACCCTGCGCCACATCAAGGAACAGGGGATGACCACCATCCTCGTCGAGCAGAACGCCGTGCGCGCGCTGCAACTGGCGGACCGGGCGATCATCCTCGACACCGGCTCCATCGTCTTCGACGGCACCGCAGCCGAGGTTCTGGGGAACGAGGAGCTGCGCGCGGAATACCTCGCGATCTGACCCGCACCCGAACTCCCCCTTGGAATTCCCGGTGGGTCGGGGACCCCCGCCAGGACGCGCGCGGGCCGCATTGGGGAGCGGTCCGCGCGCCAGTACGCGTCACGCCCCCGGTTCCGCGCATTGCGCTCTCCGCCCGCCCCCGCGCGCGTCCGTGACCAGTTTTCCCGCGATGTGCTCTTGCATTCGCCGCGTGTGGACGCATCCTGCTCCGCAACACAGGAGGAGACATCATGACGCAACCCGTCCTTCACCCCCCGTCCGAGGATTTTGTGGCCAAGGCGCTTGTAGACGCGGCGCGCTACGAGGAGATGTACGCGCGCTCGGTCGCCGACCCCGACGGTTTCTGGGGCGAGCAGGCGCAGCGGCTCGACTGGATGGCGCGGCCGACGAAGATCAAGGATACCAACTTCGACTTCGGCAATGTCTCGATCAAGTGGTTCGAGGACGGCGTGCTCAATGTCGCCCACAACTGCATCGACCGCCACCTGCCCGCCCGCGCAAACCAGACCGCGATCATCTTCGAGCCCGACAACCCCGAGGATCCCGCCCAGCACATCACCTATGCCGAGCTCTACGACAAGGTGAACCGCATGGCCAACGTCCTGCTCAGCCAGGGCGTCATGCGCGGCGACCGCGTGGTGATCTACCTGCCGATGATCCCCGAGGCGGCCTATGCCATGCTCGCCTGCGCGCGCATCGGCGCCATCCATTCCATCGTCTTCGCCGGCTTCTCGCCGGACGCGCTGGCCAACCGC
>NZ_FOZW01000007.1 GCF_900116195.1 Alloyangia pacifica | reverse complement strand
GTTATCACCTTCCGGACCTCCACCTTCGAAGCCGCCGCCTCCACCGGTTCGGCCCCGGTCGAAACCATCGGCGCGGGCGAGAACCCGGCCCTGTCGGAATGGGTCGAGGACAAGATGGCCGAGAGCGATCGTCCGGAACTGACCTCGGCGAAGATCGTCGTCTCGGGCGGCCGCGGCGTCGGCTCGGAAGAGGATTTCGCGCTGATCGAGAAGCTCGCCGACAAGCTCGGCGCCGCAGTGGGCGCCTCGCGCGCCGCGGTGGATTCGGGCTTTGCGCCGAACGACTGGCAGGTCGGCCAGACCGGCAAGGTCGTGGCACCGGACCTCTACGTTGCCGTCGGAATCTCGGGCGCCATCCAGCACCTCGCGGGCATGAAGGACTCCAAGGTGATCGTCGCGATCAACAAGGACGAGGAGGCGCCGATCTTCCAGGTCGCCGACTTCGGCCTCGTCGCCGACCTCTTCGAGGCCGTGCCGGAACTCACCGACAAGGTCTGAGCCGCACCACCCAAATATCGAAAGGCCCGCCAAACCGGCGGGCCTTTTGCTTTCAAGATATCGTTTTCAGACCAGCGGCCTGACCAGCATCCACAGGCCCATGGCGATCATCGCGAGGTTCTCGGTCAGCGACACGAAGCCCAGCGGCACATTGCTGCCACCTCCCACGCAGGCACATTTCAGCTCGCGCTTGTCGAGGTAGACCGCCTTGATCACCGAAACCGCGCCGATCGTGCCGATCACCAGCGCCACCGGTGCGGCGAGCCATGTCAGCACCCCGGCCAGCATCAACAGGCCCGCGCCGGTCTCGGCGAAGGGATAGACATAGCCGTAGCGCACCTGCCGCTGCGCCAGCAGGTCGTAGTTGAGGAACATGGTCTGAAAGCTCTCGATGTCCTGCAACTTCTGCAGGCCCAGCAGCACCATGCCGAAGGCGATGAACCACGCGAGCACCTGCCAGGAAACCACCGTGCCCAGCACCAGCCAGCTCAGCCCCAGCGCCATGAGGAAGGCAACGGCGAAAATCGCGACCACCGGGCGATATGAGGTGGCTTCGGGATCGCGCACAGGCTTGCCGAAGTGCCTGCGGACATCCTCGTAGCCGCCGATCCGCGTCCCGCCGATGAAGACCTGCGGCGTGGTCTTCACATCCCGCGCGCGCTGGAATGCCTCGGTCTCCTCCTTGCTGCGCAACGGGTGGTCATCGACAACGAAGCCCTCACGCTCCAGCAGGTCCTTGGTCTTCAGACCCCAGGGGCATAGGTGCTTGGGCATGACCATACGGTAGAGCTCGGCGTGACGTGTCTCGTCCTTCGGCATGGGAAATCTCCGGCTGGGTCCCATCTCAACGCCCGGGCCAGCCGCTTGTTTCATTGGTGCCCGCCCGCCCCCGTGCACCAGTGCACCCGGACTGTGCGTTCGGGCGAATTGTCCCGCCGGCAATCGAGCGTAGGTATAGGCGCAAGGCACGGCCACTTCCCTCCCCGGCCGCTCACTCCCTCATGAACGCACAAGGATACCACCCATGTCTCTCAAAGTGAAAATCATCCTCGGTTCCACCCGCCCCGGCCGCATCGTTCCGATCGTCGGCAAATGGGTCGAAGAGATCGCCAAGCAGCAGAATGGCTTCGACGTCGAAGTCGTCGACCTCAAGGAAATCAACCTGCCGCTACTCGACGAGGCCGGCCACCCGCGCGCCCAGGCCTATGAGCACGAGCACACCAAGAAGTGGGCCGCGAAGATCGCCGAGGCCGATGCCTTCGTCTTCCTGACCCCGGAATACAACAGCTTCCCCTCCGCTGCGCTGGTCAACGCCATACAGGCGCTCGCCGTGGAATGGGAGCGCAAGGTCGCGGCCGTGGTCAGCTACGGCGGCGTCTCGGGCGGCATGCGCGCTGCGCAGGAGCTGCGCCAGCTGCTGGTCAACATGAACGTCATGGCGCTGCCGCAATCGGTGCCGGTTCCCTTCGTGTTCAACTTCATCGGCGAGGATGGCGTGCTGCGCCCCGAGCAGCCGGTCGTCGACGGCCTGAAAGGCATGTTCAACGAGCTGGCCGTCTGGGGTGAAGCGCTGAAGCCCTCGCGCGCCCAGGCCGCCTGATCGCGTATCCCCACGCATCGAACGCGGAAACGCCCGGCCATTGGCCGGGCGTTTTCTTTTGCGGCAGCAGGGTATCCGGCATCCCGGCATTCCCCCTCCGGGCAGCCGCACGCGGGGCGCGGGTGCCCGAGATCAGCCCGAGATCAGCCGGGGATCAACTCGACACCTGCTCGCGCAGGATCGACGCGGTCAGCGAGATCATCAGGTAGATGCCCGACAGGATCAGGAAGGCCAGAATCGTGTTCTCGAAGCTGCGCGGGTAACTCGCATCCTGCGAGGCCACCGGCTCGACCGAGGTGGTCAGATAGCGCGCCTGGCTCTCGGCATCACGCCGCGCCTGTTCGAGCCGCTCCAGCGCGGTCTGCAGCATCAGGTCGCGGGTGGCGAGATCCGCCTGTGCGAGCTGGATCTGCACCGCCTTCTCGGCAAGGGAATCCTCTCCGGTGGTGGCGCTGGTCATCTCGGCGTTCAGGTCCTCCAGAAGCGCCTCGAGCCGCCGCACGTCGCCGCGCGCGCCCTCGACCCGGCTGCTGTTGGGCCGGGCGTTGTCGAGCAGCGCCTGCAGGGTCAGGCGCTTTTCCTGCAGCTGCACCTCGACGTTGCTGACCTGGGTGCGCAGCGAGGCGATGCGGCCCTCGGGGTCGATCACCGAGCCCTGCTGCTGCAGACGCACCAGCTTCTCCTGTGCGTTCTGACGCTCGACCTCCGCCTCTTCGAGGCCCACTTCGGCATCCGTCACCGCGTTCGAACGCTTGCGCAGCGACAGGTTGTCGACCCGTGTCTCGGCATAGCCGATCAGCGCCCGGCTGAAGCGCGCGGCGGTCTCGGGGTCGGCGGCCTGCACCTCCATCTTCACCACGCCCTCGGTGGGGTCGTAGCCGATCTCGATGTTGCGCTTGTAGATACCGTAGGCTTCTTCGTTCGAGGCACCCACGTCGAGCCTCTGCAGGGGGTCGATCCAATCCTGCTGGTAATGCGCCTTGAAGCCCTCGTCGCGGTCGAGCCGCAGCATCGCGTCCTTCGACATCAGGTAGCTCTGCACTGCGATCGCATCCTGATTGGTGGCGAACTGCGTGCCCGAGAACAGGCTGCCCATGGAGGAGGCGGAGTTCTCTGCCTTGAGGATCAGGAACTCGGACTTGGTGGCGTACATCGGCGTGGCCACCACGTAGAAATAGTAGCCCGCGAGGATCGTCGGCAGCATCACGAAGAAGGCCAGCCGGGTCAGCAGCATCATCTGCTTCTTGCGGCGGCGCTTGGCCAGCTCCTGCTGGATCCGGGTGATCTCCGCGGCGCGGCGCTCGGCCGGGCTGACGGTCTGGGTCGAGGGCAGCTGGGTCCTCGGCGCCACCGGCTGCGGCAGGCCCTTGCCCTCGGAATGCGGCACGGGCAGCCCGGCCTCGGGACCCTTCCCACCGCCATCGCCGGATCCACCCGCGCCGCTGGCGGTCTCGGGCACCACCAGCTCAAGCATCGAGCTGCGCTGGAACGGATCGATTCCCTGCGCCCGCAGCATGCGCACCGCGTCGTAATCAGAGGCCGGCTCGAAGCCGTGCTTCTGCGCCACCCGGCGGGCCAGCCGAAGCTGGCGACCGGTGAGCCCCTCGGCACGAATGGCGTCGAGATCGGTGCTCCCGGCTTTCGGGCTGGCGGCGGCTTCGGCGGCGGGCGGGGACGTGGGCGCTTCAACCGCGGCAGGGGCGGCGCGCAGCGGCACCTCCGCCTGCGGCGATGCGGGCGGGACCTGCCCCGGCTCAGGGCGGCGGATACGGAACTTCTTAGCCTTGGGTTTCGTAATCATAGAGCCGTTTCGCTTCTTCCAAGGTATCAAACTGGTGCAGCTTTCCGTCCATCAGGACCGCTGCCTTACTCGCAAACTTTTCCAGGATCGCCGGCTGGTGGGAGACGATCACGATCGTGGTGGTACGCAGTCGCTCGGCAAGGATTTCTCCGGCCTTGCGATTGAACTCGACGTCGGTCGAACTCGGCATCCCCTCGTCGATGAGGTAGATGTCGAAATCCAGTGCCAGCATCAGCGAGAAGGTGAACCGCGCCTTCATCCCCGACGAATAGGTGCCGATCGGCTGGTCGAAGTATTCGCCCAGCCCGCAGAGCCAGCGGCAGAAGGCCTCGACGTACTCGGGATCGAGGCCGTACATCCGCGCGATGAACCGGGCATTCTCCCGCGCGGAAATCTTCGACACCACGCCGCCCATGAAGCCCAGCGGGAAAGACACGCGCGAAGTCCGGCGAATTTCGCCCTCGTCGGGTTTTTCCAGCCCCGCCATCATGCGGATCAGGGTTGTCTTGCCGGTGCCGTTCGGGGCCAGGATGCCAATGCTCTCGCCGACCGTGACCTGGAAGGACACGCGATCAAGGATCACCTTACGGCGCTCCCCAGTCCAGAAGGACTTGCTGACCATATCGAACTCAATCATCACCCAACCCCCATACACAGGGCCAACATACTCCGGCCCCCGGGTTACGTGACGGTTATTTGGCGAATTAGGTTAGAATGTGACCAAAACTTGAAGAGAACCCCTTTTCATCGCCACACTTTACATTGCCAGAGGAAAGTCACTCCACGGCGAACCCGAATCTTTGAATGGCGGATCGATGCCCAAAGACCTAAGTCCCGTGCCATGTCCGAGCGTCTGACCACTCTCAAGGAAGAGATCACCGCCTGCCGCCTCTGCGCGGAGCGTTTCGCCGCCACCGCCACCCGGCACAGCCCGCGCCCGGTGGCGTGGTTCCGGCCCGGCGCGCGGCTGCTGATCGCCGGGCAGGCCCCGGGGATGCGGGTGCACAAGTCCGGCCGCCCCTTCGACGATCCTTCGGGCGACCGGCTGCGCGACTGGCTGGGCCTCTCCGAAGCCGAATTCTGGGACCAGAGCCGCGTCGCCATCGTGCCCATGGCCTTCTGCTTCCCGGGCTATGACGCCAAGGGGTCGGACCTGCCGCCGCCCCCTGTCTGCCGCGCAACCTGGCATGATCCGCTGTTCGCAGCGCTCGGCCCGCTGCCACTGCGGATCTACGTCGGCGGCCATGCGCATCGCTATCACCTCGGAACAAGGGCCGGCGTGACAGAAACCGTCGCCGCCTGGCGCGACCACCTTCCCCACGCTCTGCCCTTGCCCCACCCGTCCTGGCGCAATACGGGTTGGCTCAAACGCAATCCGTGGTTCGAGGCCGAGCTCCTGCCCGTCCTGCGCGCCCGTGTCCGCGAGGTCCTGACATGACGACAACACCGCTCGACGCCGCGCTCCGCGCGATGGAGGCCGCCCCCGAGGATGACAACGCCCGGCTGCGCTTCTACGAGCGTCTCGCCGATGGCGAGCTGTTCCTGCTGCTCACCCGCGAGATCGACGGCGACCAGATCGAGCCCGAACTCTTCGACCTTGGCGATGCCCGCTTCGTGCTGGTCTTCGACCGCGAGGAGCGGCTGTCGCAATTCGTTGGCCGCGCCGCACCCTATGCCGCGCTCTCGGGCCGCGCCGTGGCCAACATGCTGGCCGGACAAGGCATCGGCCTCGCGGTGAACATCGAGGTCTCCGAGGCCTCCACCCTGCTGCCCGCCGAGGCGGTGGACTGGCTGGCGGAAACCCTCGGTCACGGCCCTTCCGAAGGCGAGGCGCGCATCGAGGAAGTCACCAGGCCCGGTGGCCTGCCCGAGGCGCTGCTTTCGGCGCTGGACACCAAGCTCGCCACCGCCGCAGGCTTCGCCCGCTGCGCCTGGCTGGCTGGGGCCTCCTACGAGGGTGGCGGGCGCGGGCACATACTCGCCTTCGCTGGGGCCGTGCCGGGGGCCGAGGACGCGCTGGCCCGTGCCGTGAACGAGGCGTTGGTCTTCTCGGGTATCGAGGCGGGCGCGCTCGACGTGCTTTTCCTGCGTGACAGCGACCCGCTGGCGGCCTCGCTCACCCGCGTCGGCCTGCGCTTCGACCTGCCGGAGATCGAGGAACCCACGCGGGTCGAGCGCATCGCCCCCGGGTCCGACCCCGACAGCCCGCCGATCCTGCGCTGAGCGTGCGGCGCTAGCGCCCCAGCTCCTCGCGCAGAGTCGGCAGCGTGTCGTCCGGCGCGGGGGTTGCCTCCCAGACGCCGCGCGCGATGGCGCGCGCAAGGCAGAGGCTCGCCGCATGGCCAATCTGAGCCAGCTGCAGCTGCGGAGCGACAAGCGCCTTGCGGCCCGTCGAGCAAGCGAACACGAGGTCGCCGTCCATCGGCGAATGCGCCGGATGGATGGCCCGCCCGATCCCGTCTTGCGCCGCCACCGCAACGCGATGTGCCTGCGCCTTGTCGAGCTGCGCATCGGTGGCGACGATGGCGATCGTCGTGTTCCCAAGTGCCGCCATCGCCCCGGCCTTGCGGCTCTGCGGCATCTCGTGGAAGCCCGGCACCGGCTCCGGCCCGAGCCCGCCGAACTCCTCGCCAATCTCGAAGGGGGCCGACCAGAAGTGCCGCCCCGAGGGCGTGGTGACGCTGCCCATCGGGTTCACCGCCACCAGCGCGCCGACGGTGATGCCGCCCTCGAGCACCAGCGAGGCTGAGCCCAGCCCGCCCTTGTGCTGCGCCGTCTGCGCGCCGCAGCCCGCCCCGCGCGAGCCCAGCCTGAAGCTGCTCCCGGCATTGGCCAGCGCCTGTCGACCGAGCGCCGGATAGGGATTCACCCCCCAATGCTTGTCGCCGCCGTTGAGCAGGTCGAAGAGAATTGCCGCCGGAACGATGGGAACGCGGGCCGAGAAGACCTCGAAGCCCCGCCCTGCCTCATGCAGAGCGTCCATCACCCCCTGCGCCGCCGCCAGCCCGAAGGCGCTGCCGCCGGAAAGAACCAGCGCGTCCACTCCGGGTGCGGATTTGTCTGGGGCCAGCAGGTCGGTCTCGCGCGTGCCGGGCGCGCCACCCATCACCGAAACGGACGCCACCATCGGCGCGTCGGAGGTCACCACCGAAGCGCCGGACTTGAGCAGGGCGTCCTCGGCGTTGCCGACCCGCAGGCCGGGCACGTCGGTGATCAGGTTCAGGGGTCCGGGTCGCATGAATCCACTCCTTGCAGCCACTGGTAAACAATTTGCTGCACTGCGGCGAAAGAACAAGGGCGCCTGCTGTCGCAGGCGCCTTTGCGTATTTGACGAGCAATGAAAGGCGTGATGCCGCCGTCCTCAAGGCAAAAATCCGCGCGTGTCTCGCCGCTGAGACATATGTCTCGGAAAGGTCGCGTCTGTCTCGCCAGCCGGCCTCAGATGCAGCGCCCGCCGTCGACCTCCATGCACACGCCGGTGACCAGAGAGGCTTCGTCCGAACAGAGATAAAGCGCCGCGTTTGCCAGGTCCTCGGGGGTCGAGAAGCGGCCCATGGGAATGGTCGAGAGGAACTTGGCGCGCATCTCGGGCGTGTCCTCGCCCATGAAGCTCTTGAGCAGCGGCGTGTCCCCCGCCACCGGGTTGAGCGCGTTGACCCGCACGCCAAAGGGCGCCAGCTCGATCGCCATCGCCCGCGTCGCGGTGATCATCCAGCCCTTGGAGGCGTTGTACCAGTTCAGCTTCGGCCGCGGCGAGACCCCCGCCGTGGAGGCGACGTTGAGGATCGCCCCCGCGCCGCGCTCTTTCATGCCCGCAACCAGCGCACGGGCCGTTAGATAGACCGACTTGCAGTTGACCGCCCAGACCTTGTCGAAATCCGCTTCGCTGATGTCTTCCATGAAACCCGGCAGATGGGTGACCCCGGCGTTGTTCACCAGGATGTCGACCCGGCCCAGCTCGGCCCCGGCGCGCAGCGCCATCTCCTCGACCGAGGCGCCATCGGCGACGTTCACCTCATGCGCCACGCCGCCAAACTCGGACGCCACCTCCATGGCGCCCTCGATGTTGATGTCGGCGACCATCACCCGCGCGCCCTCTGCCGCGAAGCGCCGCGCGATGCCCGCACCAAAGCCCGAGCCCGCGCCGGTCACGATGGCGGTTTTCCCGTCCAGTCTCATTCCTGTCTCCTCCCTCAAATCCTCTGATGCGGCGCTCAGCCCTGTCCTACAACCGCAGCCTCAGCCGTGATGCGCCGCCACCGTCTTCAGCACCGAGAAGCCGTAGAGCGCCTCGAAGCCCTTCTCGCGTCCGTGGCCGGACTTGCCGACCCCGCCGAAGGGCAGCTCCACCCCACCCCCGGCGCCGTAGTTGTTCAGGAACACCTGCCCCGCCTTCAGCTTCTTCGCGAGCCGCATCTGCCGTGCGCCGTCGCGGGTCCAGACGCTGGCGACGAGCCCGTAGTCGGTGCCATTGGCGATGCGCAGCGCCTCGGCCTCATCCTCGAAGGGGATGACCACCTGCACCGGGCCGAAGATCTCGTCCTGCGCCAGCGCATGCTCCGCCGGGACCGGCCCGTAGAGGCAAGGGGCAACGTAATGCCCGCCCTCGGGCAGCCCCTCGGCAAGCCGCGCCCGCGCCAGCACCGGCAGGTCGGCGCCCTGCTCAAGGAAGCCTTCGACGCGGCGCTTCTGGGTGGCATTGATCAGCGGGCCGATGTCGTGATCCGCCATGGCAGGGCCGACGAGCTTGGCCTCGTAGGCGGCGGCCATGCGGGCCATTACCTCGTCCAGCACCTGCCGCTGCACCAGGATGCGCGAGGAGGCCGAGCAGGTCTGCCCGGCGTTCTGCAGACCGGCATTCACCAGGAACGGCAGCGCGGCGTCGAGATCGGCATCGGCGAAGACCAGCTGCGGAGATTTCCCGCCCAGCTCCAAGGTCACCGGGATGACGTTGTCCGCGGCGGCGCGCTGCACGGCGGCGCCGGTGGCGACCGAGCCGGTGAAGCTCATGTGCTGCACGCCGGGATGCGACGAGAGCGCCGCCCCCGCCTCGGACCCCAGCCCCGGCACCACGTTGAGCGCCCCCGCCGGGAGCCCCGCCTGCTGCGCCAGGTCGGCGAAATGCAGCGCCGTCAGGCAAGCATCCTCGGCCGGCTTCAACACGCAGGCATTGCCCATGGCGAGCGCCGCGCCGACCGAGCGGCCGATGATCTGCATCGGGTAGTTCCACGGCACGATATGGCCGGTGACCCCGTGCGGCTCGCGCAGGGTGTAGACGGTGTAGCCATCGAGGTAGGGAATGGTCTCGCCGTGAATCTTGTCGGCCGCGCCGCCGTAGAACTCGCAATAGCGCGCCAGAGCCACCGCATCGGCCCGCGCCTGAGTCAGCGGCTTGCCCACGTCCTGCGCCTCGATCCGGGCAAGCAGGTCGACGTTTTCCAGAACAAGCTGCCCGATCCGGGTGAGGATGCGCCCGCGTTCAAGCGCGGTCATCGCCCCCCACTCCCCATCAAGCGCCGCCTGCGCCGCGGCCACCGCCTCGTCGATCTCGGCCTTGCCACCGCGGGCGATGCGCCCGATCTCCTCGCCCGTGGACGGATCGCTCAGCGGCAGTGTGTCCGCAGTCTCGCACCATGTGCCGCCAATGAGCACGCGGGCGCTGTCAAAGGGGCTTCCCTCCGGCATCGTCATCTCCTCCCATCGCCAGCGCCGGAAGTTTCGGCGCCGCCTCCATGAGAGATTTGGTATACCAGTGCCGGGGATTGTCAAACACGTCGCTTGTGTCGCCGCGCTCGACGATTTCGCCGTCGCGCATCACCAGCAGCCGATCGGTGATGGAGCGTACCACCGAAAGATCGTGGCTGACGAAGAGGTAACTGAGGCCGCGCGTGCGCGACAACTCGGCCACCAGATCGAGGATCTGCGCCCGCACCCGCACGTCGAGCGCCGAGACCGCCTCGTCGAAGATCACCAGCTCCGGCTCGATGATCAGCGCGCGGGCGATGGCGATGCGCTGGCGCTGCCCGCCCGAGAAGGCGTGGATCGGGGCTTCCGCGTGCTCGGGCTTCAGCCCTACGGCGCTGAGCGCTCCGGCGATGGCGGCCTGCCGCGCGGCGCCCTTGGGCGGGTCCGGCAGCAGGTGGAAGGGCTCGGCGATGATCCGTCCGACGCTGTGGCGCGGGTTGAACGAGCCATAAGGGTCCTGGAACACCACCTGCACGCGGCGCCGGATCTCGGGGTCGGGCCTGCCGTGCGAGAGGATCGGCTTGCCGTCGAGGGAAATCTGCCCCGCCTGTAGCGGTTCGAGCCCGAGGATCGCCCGGCTCAGCGTCGACTTGCCGCAGCCCGACTCGCCCACGAGGCCGACCCGCTCGCCGCGGCGGATGTCAAAGCTGACGCCCTTCACAGCGCGGAACGCGCGGCGAGGTGCGAAGGGATGTTTGCGCGGCAGCGGGTAGTCGCGGACCGCCTCCCGCACGCTGAGCTGGGTCTCGCCGGGGCTGACCGGGACCAGCGGTGCCTGATGTCGCGAGGCCTCGAAGAGCTGTCGTGTATACTGGTGACGCTGCTCGGCCAGCACCTGCGCCGTGCGGCCCTGCTCGACGATGCGCCCGGCCTTCATCACCGCGATGCGATCGGCCATGCCCGCCACGACGGCGAGATCATGGGTGATCATCAGCATGGCCATCCCCTCCTCGCGCACCAGCCCGGTGAGCAGCTCGAGGATCTGCGCCTGCGTCGTCACGTCGAGCGCGGTTGTGGGCTCGTCGGCGATCAGCAGCTTGGGGCGCAGCGCGATGGCCATGGCGATGCCGACCCGCTGGCGCTGCCCGCCCGAAAGCTCATGCGGGTAGCGGGTGGGCGGGATGCGCTCGGGGTCGAGCCCGACACGGGCCATGACCTCGGCGGCCCGGGCGCGGGCGGCGTCTCGGCCCATCGCCCTGTGAACGAGGATCGTCTCCATCACCTGATCGCCGATGCGCTGCACCGGGTTGAGCGCGGTCATCGGCTCCTGGAAGACCATCCCCACCTCGCGCCCGCGCAGGGCGCAAAGGTCGCGCTCGGGCAGCGTCAGCAGGTCACGGCCCGAGAGCAGCAGCCTGCCGGAAGTCGCGGCCCCCTCGGGCAGCAGCCCTATGGCGGCCAGCGCGGTCATCGACTTGCCGGAGCCCGACTCTCCGGTGAGCGCAAGAATCTCGCCCTGCGCCAGCGTCAGGGAAACCTCCTGCAGGATGTCGGTGCCGCTGATGGAAAGGCTCAGGCGGTCCACCTGCAGTAGGGCCTGTGTGGCCCCCGGACCCCCGGGATATTCAGGCCTAGACGAAGGGATCATGCGCGGGAGGGCCTCAGGCGGGGGTCGAGATGGTCGCGCAGACCGTCCCCGAGCAGGTTGAGGCCGAGCACCGTCAACAGGATCGCCAGGCCGGGGACGATGGCAACATGCGGCGCAAGCGCCACCATGGTCTGCGCATCGGCCAGCATCCGGCCCCAGCTCGGCACCGGCGGCTGCGCGCCGAGACCGACGTAGGAAAGCCCCGCCTCGGCAAGGATACCGAGCGAGAACTGGATGGTGCCCTGAACGATCAGCAGGTTGGCGAGATTGGGCAGGATGTGCTCGACGCTGATGCGCGGCGCCCCCTTGCCGGCGACCCGGGCGGCGAGGATGAACTCACGGCGCCAGAAGCTGAGCGCCGCGCCGCGGGTCAGCCGGGCGAAGACCGGGATGTTGAAGATGCCGATGGCGAGGATCGCGTTGAGCGCGCCGGGGCCGAAGATCGCGGTGATCAGGATCGCGATAACCAGCGAGGGGAAGGCGAAGATCAGATCGTTGGTGCGCATCACCAGTTCGTCGAGCCAGCCGCCCTGCCGCGCGGCGGCGGCCAGCCCCAGCGGCACCCCGAGCCCCATGCCGAGGCCCACCGCCACCAGCGCCACCGCCAGCGAAGTGCGGGCGCCGGTCATCACCATGCTGAGCATGTCGCGCCCGAGGTGATCCGTGCCCAGCCAATGCGCCGCGGAGGGCGGCTGCAGGCGGGCGGCGATGTTCACCGCCTCGACGTCGCCCGGGGTCCAAGCGAAGGAGATGAGCGCGCCGAGGGTGAAGGTGAGGCTCAGTGTTGCGCCGAGGATCAGGGAGAGTTTCATCTCGCGCCCCTCAACCTCGGGTCGACCAGCGCATAAGCCATGTCGGTTAGGAAGTTCACCGCGATCACCGCGAAGACCAGCAACATGACCACCGACTCGACCACGATGAGATCCCGCTGGGTGATCGACTGGAAGATCAGCCTCCCCAGCCCGGGCAGGAAGAACACCTGCTCGATGATGATCGCCCCCGCCAGCAGGAAGGAGAACTGCAGCCCGAGGATGGTCAGCACTGGGATCAACGCGTTGCGCAGCCCGTGTCGCCAGAGCGCCTGCCGCCGCGACAGCCCCTTGGCACGGGCGGTGCGGATGAAATCCTCCGAGAGGATGTCGATCAGCGAGGACCGCATGACCCGGGCGAGGATCGCCGCCTGTGGCAGGGCCAGCGCCACCGCTGGCAGGGTCAGGGACTTCAGCGCCACGAGCGGCTGCTCCCAGCCGGGAAAACCGCCGGCGCTGAACCAGCGCAGTTTCAACGCGAAAAGCAACACCAGCAGCATGGCGAACCAGAAGTTGGGGATGGCGATGCCGAGCTGTGTTGCGCCGATCACCCCGGCGTCCCCGGCCCTGCCGCGGCGGGCGGCGGCATAGATGCCAGCGGGCAGCGCGATCAGCGTCGAGAGCCCCAGCGCGTAGAGCGCCAGCGGCAACGAGACGGCGATGCGCTCGGCGACCATCTCCGCGACCGGGGTGCGATAGGTGTAGGAGGTGCCGAAGTCACCGGACAGCATGCCTCCGAGCCAGCTCAGGTAGCGTTGCCATTTCGGCAGGTCGAGGCCGAGTTCGCTGCGCAGCGCCGCCACCGTATCGGGCTGGGCATTCATACCGAGCATGTAGCTGGCCGGATCGCCGGGGGCGACCTCGACCACCAGGAAGATGACCAGCGACGCCACCAGCAGGGAAACCGCCAGCGAGGTCAGACGTTTGAGCGCGTAGCCTAGCATGGGGGCACGTTAGGCGCGGCACGCGGCGCGGTCCAGACGCTCAATGCTGGATCAGCTCCAGAGGGTCGTAGCCGAAGCCCCGCCCCCAGGCCACATGCGGCAGGCTGTCGGGCTTGAAGCGCAGCCCCTCCATCTCGTCGCGGGTGACGAAGCGGCGCTCGGTGACCACACCCTCGGGGTCCTGCCAGCTGGCGTCGAGCTGGCCGGCCACGATGTGGCAGCGGAAGAAGATCTCGACCTGGTGAAAGCCGCTGGCGGGGTCGTGGAACTCGTTGACGAGACACGGCGGGCCGACCTTCACCGCGAGCCCGGTTTCCTCGCGCAGTTCGCGAGCGAGGTTGTCGGGCAGCGAGGCACCGGGTTCGACGCCGCCACCGGGGGCACACCAGAGGTCGCTCTTGCCGCCGGGCCAGGCGTTGACCAGCAGCAACCGGTCCTCGTGCAGCAGCACGGCGCGGGCGGCGAGGCGGGGGGACTTCGGCATGGGCTTCCCTTCGGGCGCGGTCTTTTGCCCCTTTCATAGGGTCGGGCGGGCGCGTATCTCAAGCGCCGACCCAACCCGGCCCCATTTTCCCTGCTCGAAAGCCCCTGCCCGTGCTCGACCTGACCCTTCAGAACGCCCCCATCCTGCGCCCCGAGGGCTGGAGCGACGCGCCGCTGTCCATCAGCGGCGGCTTCATCGGAAGCGGTGGCGGCAAGGCCGTCGACCTATCGGGCTTCGAAGTGCTCCCGGGGATCGTCGACGCCCATGGCGACGGCTTCGAGCGTCACATGGCACCGCGCCGCGGGGCGCTGCGCGAGCGCGCCTCCGGGGTACAGGCCTGCGCCGCCGAACTGGCGGCCTGCGGAATCACGACGGCGGCGCTGGCGCAGTTCTGGTCCTGGGAAGGCGGGATGCGCGGGCCGGAGTTCGCAAGGGAGGTCTTTGCCGCCGTCACCGAGGTCGCGCCGACCGTCACCGTCGACCTGCGCCTGCAACTGCGGCTCGAGACGCATTTCCTCGACGGCTTTGCCGGGGCGGCAGAGGCGGTAGAGCGCTGGGGCATCTCCTACGTGGTGTTCAACGACCACCTGCCGCACCAGCGCCTCGCAGAGGGGCGCAAGCCGCCGCGGCTCACCGGACAGGCGCTGAAGAGCGGTCGCAGTCCCGAGGCGCATCTGGCGCTGATGATGGGGCTGCACGAACGCGGCGACGAAGTCCCGGCGGCGCTGGACGGGCTCTGCGCGAGGCTGACGGAGCGCGGCGTGACCATGGGCAGCCACGACGACCGCACCGCCGGGGGCCGGGCCGCATGGCGCGCGCGCGGCGCGCAGGTGTCGGAATTCCCAGAGACGGTCGAGGCGGCACAGGCGGCCCGCGAGGCCGGCGATTTCATCGTGCTCGGCGCGCCAAACGTTGTGCGCGGGGCGAGCCATGCGGGCAATGTCTCGGCGCTGGAGCTGGTGGGGATGGGCCTCTGCGATGCGCTGGCCTCGGACTACCACTACCCCGCCCCGGCGCGCGCGGCTTGGCGCTGCGTGGAACTCGGCCTGCTGGAGGAGGTCGAAGCGTGGAGGCTGGTGTCTGAGGGGCCGGCAAAGCTCCTGGGGCTGACGGACCGGGGCCGGATCGAGGACGGGCTGCGCGCCGATCTCATCATCCGCGAGCAGGCATCGCGGCGCATCGTGGCCACCATCGCCGGCGGCGTTGTCGCCTACATGAGCGGCGAAGTGGCCGGGCGCTTCATTGGCTGAAGCGCCCCTTCACGACGGTCAGCCGCCGCGGACGATGCGGTTGACGTGGCCCATCTTGCGGCCCGGCTTGGCCTCGGCCTTGCCATAGAGGTGCAGCGCCGTGTCCGCCTCGCGCAGCAGCTCGGGGACCCGGTCCATGTCGTCGCCGATCAGGTTCTCCATCTGCACGTCCGAGTGCCGCCCGCCATCGCCCAGAGGCAGCCCTGCCACGGCGCGGATGTGCTGCTCGAACTGATCGACGCTGCAGCCGTTCTGCGTCCAGTGGCCCGAGTTGTGCACCCGCGGCGCGATCTCGTTGACCACCAGACCGTCAGCACAGACGAAGAGCTCCACGCCCATGACGCCGACGTAGTCGAGCGCGTTGAGGATGCGGCCCGCCAGCAGGATCGCGTCCTGCCGGTGCGCCGGGGTCAGCCGGGCGGGCACGGTGGTGGTGCGCAGGATGCCGTCGCGGTGGACGTTCTCGCCGGGATCGAAGCAGGCGACCTCGCCATCGACGCCGCGCGCCGCGATCACCGAGACCTCGTGAGAGAAGTCGACAAACCCCTCGAGCACCGCCGGGGCACCGTTCATCGCCTCGAAGGCATCGGCGGCATCGTCCTTCGACAGGATGCGCGCCTGGCCCTTGCCGTCGTAGCCGAAGCGGCGGGTCTTGAGGATGGCCGGCGCCCCGATCAGCTCGAGCGCGTTGTTGAGGTCCGCCTCGCTGTCGACGGCGGCGAAAGGCGCGGTGCGCAACCCGAGGTCCGACAGGAATTCCTTCTCGGTCATCCGGTCCTGGCTGACGCGCAGCGCCTCGCGGCCCGGACGGATCGGTCGCAGCGCCTGCAGCGTGTCGAGCGCCTCGGTGGGGATGTTCTCGAACTCGTAGGTCACCACGTCCACCGACTCGGCAAAGCGAGTGAGCGCCGCCTTGTCATCATAGGAGGCGGTGGTCACCGCGTGGGCGACGTGCCCCGCGGGCGGCTCGGCACCCGGCTCGAAGATATGCGTGCGGTAGCCGAGGCGGCTGGCGGCCACGGAGAGCATCCGTCCCAGCTGTCCGCCGCCGAGAATGCCGATGGTTGCACCTTGGGGAAGAGCGTCAGACATGGGGGTCTCCGTTTCTGGGGTCGCGTTTGGCCGCTTTTCCTGCGGATTGGCGCCGCTTGCAACACCCGTTTGCGCCGTGGCGGCACCGAAGGCGGTGCGCTTGCCACGGGTCGCGCGCCCCGGGGGCACCGCAGGCACCCCCAGGATCCGGTGTCGCCGCGGTGCTCAGTCCCGCACGGGTTCGTCGGGGATCGAGTCCGACAGTGCCTGCCGCCAGGCGTCGAGACGCTCGGCCAGCCCCTCGTCCTGCAGCGCGAGGATGCCCGCAGCCATCAGCCCGGCGTTGGCCGCGCCCGCAGCCCCGATCGCCATGGTCGCCACCGGAAAGCCGCGCGGCATCTGCAGGATGGAATAGAGGCTGTCGACTCCCGAGAGCGCCTTGGTCTGCACTGGCACGCCGATCACCGGCACACGGGTCTTCGACGCCATCATGCCCGGCAGGTGCGCCGCGCCGCCTGCACCGGCGATGATCACCTGCAGGCCGCGCCCGGCGGCCTCTTTGCCGTAGGTCCAGAGCCGGTCCGGCGTGCGGTGCGCCGAGACGATCTTGACCTCGTAGGCCACGCCCAGCTCGTCGAGCATCTGCGCCGCTTCCTGCATGGTGGGCCAGTCCGACTGGCTGCCCATGATGATGCCGACCTTCACCTGTTCCGTCATGTCCGGGCCTCTTTCGCCTGCTGGATCCGCCTTGTGAGGGCGGCACTATAGCGAGGGCACCCCCGGTGTCCATGGCGTGTCCATGTCACGACAGGCGAATGCGCGTGTGTCGTGCAATCGGCGAAGAACCTCGCCCTTCCGGCCACTTCCCTGCCCTGCGGGTTTGGTCCGAAGCCCGGCCCGTGCCATGGTACCGCCATCACCGGCGAGAGGGAGACCGGCATGAAAGTGGGAATCGTGGGCGCAGGCATGGTCGGTTCTGCAGCGGGCTACGCGATCGCCCTGCGCGGCGGCGCGAGCGAGATCGTCCTCGTGGACAAGAGCGAGGCACTGGCCCGGGCACAGGCCGAGGACATCGCCCATGCGGTGCCCTTCGCCCACCCCTGCCAGGTGCGCTCGGGCGGCTACGAGCGGCTCGAGGGGGCGGCGATCGTGATCCTTGCCGCTGGCGTGGCACAGAAGCCCGGAGAGAGCCGCCTGAGCCTGCTCTCGCGCAACGCCGAGGTCTTCGCCCAGGTGATCGAGGGCGTGCAGAAGGCGGCGCCTCAGGCGATGCTGCTGGTCGCCTCGAACCCGGTGGACGTGATGACCGAGGTGGCGCTGCGCGCCTCGGGCCTGCCCGCCGGGCAGGTCATCGGCTCGGGCACCATCCTCGACACCGCACGCTTCCGCTGGCTGCTGGGCGATCACCTCGGCATTGCGGCGCAATCGGTGCATGCCTACGTGCTGGGCGAGCATGGAGATTCAGAGGTGCTGGGCTGGGCCTCGGCCCGCGCCGGGGCGATTACCGTCGGCGAGTTCGCCGAGCAGGTCCACGCGCCGATCACCGAGGAAGTGCGGGCACGCATCGACGAGGCGGTGCGCCGCGCCGCCTATCGCATCATCGAGGGCAAGGGCGCGACATGGTACGGCATCGGCGCGGGCCTCGCGCGCATCGTGCAGGCGGTGCGCGACGATCAGCGGGCGGTGCTCTCGGTCTCTGTGGTGACGCCGCTGGTGGAGGGGGTCGAGGAGGTGGCGCTCAGCCTGCCCCGCGTGGTCGGCGCGGGCGGCGTCCTGACGACGCTGATCCCCGATCTCGACCCGTCCGAGGCGGCGGCACTGCGCGCCTCGGCGGAGATGCTGAAGGACACCGCGCTGGGTATCCGCTAAGGGCAAGCGCGGGCCGACCGGCCCGTCGCTGTCTTTGGTGAAGGACCGCGCTCAGGCGCGGCCGTAGGCTTCCGCCATGGCGATCTGCAGCGCCTCTTCGGCGCTCTTGCCCGCCCAGTTGATCAGCTGGAAGCACGGGTAGTAGCGCTCGGAGGTCATCACCGCCGCGCCAATCATCGTGTCGATCTGCTCGGGGCTGGCGACCTGGCCGCCTGCGAGCACGAGCCCGTAGCGGTAGACCATCAGCTTGGACTCTGCCCAGTAGCAGAAGGCGCCCGCCCAGCACTGGTCGTTGACCGCGTTGAGACCGGCATAGAGCTCGGGCAGCGAGTCCTTCGGCGGCTCCATCTCGAAACTGCAGATCATCCGCAGCGTCTCGTCGTAGGGGGACCATGCGAGGGTGATCGAATAGGTGCGCCACTGGCCCTCGACCGCCATGGCGATCTGGTCTTCGCCAACGCGGTCGAAATCCCAGTCATTGGTCTCGGCCAAGGTCTCGACGATGTCGATGGGGTGCAGCTCTTCGCTCAGAAAGTCTTCGGACAGTGCCATGCGCCACCTCTTATGGTTGTAGCTTTGGGGCTTGGCAGCGCCCCGCGTGCTAGGTGCCTGCTCGTAGAGATGTTGGGGGTAAACCCTCGTCTCTTACCATATATCGTGCCTGTGGCCCGCACCTTCTGTAAAGCGAAATGTTCGTGACGCACGCAATAAGTTGTGGAGTGATCTGTTATTTAATCAAGATGCAGATTCACCCGCTGTGGGCAACTCCGGGGAGTCCCGAGGGGGCCGGACTCAAGGTTCTGAGTCTTTTCAGAGGCCTGACTCCTGAAGGCGGGCTGTGGATGAAATCAGTGAAACGGGTGCGCAATCCGGGACAAATCCGATGCCAATTTCGCCGAGGATTCCTCGAGAAAATGCTGGGAAACACCCTGAGGATGCCGGAATGCCCATCAAGTACCGCTTAGGGTGTGCCCTGTCGCCACGGCAGGCGGCTCAGGACATCGGCGCCGGCCCATCGCAGGCCGCGAGCACCGGTCGGGCGGCATCGGCCGGAACCACGGTGAAATGCTGCTCGAGCAGCCGCTCGCCATTCGCTTCCAGAGCCATGGTCCAGGCGCCCTCGACCATCTCGTAGGCGTATTCGAAGGTGAAGAGGCTCACACTCGGCTCACCCGGCGCGGCGCCGGTCGTCCAGCTTTCCACCTCGACCGCGCGCGGTCCCATCGGCGGGTGGGTGACGACCACCTGCAGCGCCATGGGGTCGGCGGCCTGATCCAGCGTGAAACGGATGCCGAAGCTGATGCCGAGCGCGGCGGGCACCACCTCGGTCGCCACATCGACGCGGCGTCCGGGCGAGATCAGGTTGATCACCCCCTTCTCGGTCTCGGGCGCGGGACGCGCCCCCTCGGGCGTGACCTGGCAGATCACCCCGCGCTCGAGCAGCACCACGGGGGCTTCGGCAAAAGAAAGGCCGGACCCCGCAAGAGCGGGTCCGGCCAGCGTCATGAGGATCGCGAAAGCGCGCATCAGCCGATCGCGGCGGCTTTCACGTCATCGTCGATGTAGGGCACGTATTGCGCGAAGTTCTCGGCGAACATGTTCACCAGCTTGGCGGCCTGTGCATCGAAGGCGTCCTTGTCCGACCAGGTACGGCGCGGGTCGAGCAGCAGCTCGGGCACGCCCTCGACCGAGACCGGCACCTCGAAGCCGAAGTTCGGATCCTTGCGGAACTCGACCTTGGCGAGCGAGCCGTTCAGCGCCGAGTGCAGCAGCGAGCGGGTCGCCTTGATCGGCATGCGGTGGCCGGTGCCATAGGCGCCGCCGGTCCAGCCGGTGTTCACCAGCCAGCAGGTCGCACCGTGCTTGGCGATCTTGTCGCGCAGCAGGTTGCCGTAGACTTCCGGGCGCAGCGGCATGAAGGGCGCGCCGAAGCAGGTCGAGAAGGTCGGCTGCGGCTCGGTCACGCCACGCTCGGTGCCCGCCACCTTAGAGGTGAAGCCCGACAGGAAGTGGTACATCGCCTGCGCCGGGGTCAGCCGCGCGATCGGCGGCAGGACACCGAAGGCGTCGCAGGTCAGCATGATGATGTTCTTCGGGTGCCCGCCGAGCGCGGTGGACGACGCGTTCGAGATGTACTCGAGCGGGTAGGCGCAACGCATGTTGGCGGTCAGGCTGTCGTCCTCGAAGTCGAGTTCGAAGGTCTCTTCGTCGAAGACCATGTTCTCGATCACCGTGCCGAACTTCGAGGTGGTCGCGTAGATCTCGGGCTCCGCCTCGGCCGACAGGTTGATTGTCTTGGCGTAGCAGCCGCCCTCGAAGTTGAAGGTGCCACGGTCGGACCAGCCGTGCTCGTCGTCACCGATCAGCACGCGCTCGGGATCGGCCGAGAGCGTGGTCTTGCCGGTGCCCGACAGGCCGAAGAAGACAGCGGTGTCGACCGGGTTGTTCGGCGCGTGGTTGGCCGAGCAGTGCATCGCCATGATGCCCTTCAGCGGCAGCATGTAGTTGAGCAGGGTGAAGACCGACTTCTTGTTCTCGCCGGCATATTCGGTGCCGCCGATGAGGATGGTCTTCTTGTCGAAGTTCAGCGCGATGACGGTGTCGCTCCGGCAGTCGTGCTTCTTCGGGTCCGCCTTGAAGCTCGGACAGTTGATGATGGTGAAATCGGCGAGGAACTCGTCGAGCTGCTCGCGCTCGGGGCGGCGCAGCATGTGACGGATGAACAAGCCGTGCCAAGCCAGCTCGGTCACCATGCGCACCTTGATCGAATGCGCCGGGTCCGCGCCCCCCACGAGGTCCTGGACGTAGTAGTCCTTGCCCTTCATGTGCTCGAGCATGTCGGCATGCAGCGCGTCGAAGCCCTCGGGCGACATGGCGCGATTGTTTTCCCACCAGATGTTGTCTTCGACCGAGGGGGTCTTGACCACGTGCTTGTCCTGCGGCGAACGACCGGTGAACTTGCCGGTGGTGACGTAGAAGGCACCGCCCTTGCCCAGCGTGCCCTCGCCACGCTTCAGCGCGGCTTCGATCAACGCAGGCTCCATAAGATTGTAATAGACATTGCCCAGCCCTTCGATCCCCTGATCTTCAAGCCGGAATTGCGGGTTCACCCGTCCAAATGTCATCTGCCAAGCTCCTGTAGCCGCTAATCTGGGCGGCGGTAGTCATTGGGGCGGCATGGTGGCTGCCGTCCACCGGCAGCGCCCGCCACCGGTATCAGAGGCTTTAACATGTTGGGAACGGCCAAGAACAGAAGTCATCCAGCCAGTTAGCGCAACCAAAATGGCTTTAGCGTTAGCACCCGGTAAGGCTAGCGTTACCATCGGTCACCGTTTCTGCAACTTGCGCCAGCAGGGTGAGACATTTTAGCCATTCCTTACCTAATCTGCGCTGCAATTAAGTCGCAGCTCTGCACTGATTCGCGGTATGGGATTGTTGAACAATCAGAAACTTCGCATACTCGTCGGAAAAAGAAGGCATAACAGAGCAGTACAAGGATGAAGTGCTATGTCTAAAATCGCCCTGGTGGACGATGACAGGAACATCCTGACATCCGTGTCCATGACACTCGAGGCGGAAGGGTTCGAAGTCGAGACTTACAATGACGGGCAGTCTGCGCTGGATGCGTTCAGCAAGAAGATGCCCGACATGGCTGTTTTCGACATCAAGATGCCGCGCATGGACGGGATGGATCTGCTGCAGCGCGTGCGTCAGAAATCGCGCATGCCGGTGATCTTCCTCACGTCCAAGGACGACGAGATCGACGAGGTTCTCGGCCTGCGCATGGGCGCGGACGACTACGTCAAGAAGCCGTTCAGCCAGCGCCTGCTGGTCGAGCGCATCCGCGCGCTCCTGCGCCGTCAGGAAGCTCAGGCTGGTGAAGTCGTTGGGGATACCGAGGACACCAAGCTGATGACCCGCGGCTCGCTCACCATGGACCCGCTGCGCCATGCGGTCAGCTGGAAGGGCAAGGACGTCTCGCTCACCGTGACCGAATTCCTGCTGTTGCAGGCGCTCGCCCAACGGCCCGGCTTCGTGAAGTCGCGCGACCAGCTGATGGATGTCGCCTACGACGATCAGGTCTACGTCGACGACCGCACCATCGACAGCCACATCAAGCGCCTGCGCAAGAAGATGCGGACCGTGGACGAGGACTTCTCGGCCATCGAAACGCTCTATGGCATCGGGTATCGTTACAACGAAGAGTAAGCGATGGCCTTGGCCGAAAGGATCTCGATGCGCGACGAAGAGTCGGGCGACAGGCAGGACGCCGATGTTGTTCTCGGGGATGACTGGATCGCCCCGGACAGCACCGTAGAAAAGGAATTGCGGGACAGCCGTGCCCGGCGCTCCCTCTTTTCCCTCAACCGGTCCCCGCTGACGCGCAAGATCATCACGTTCAACCTCATCGCGTTGAACGTGCTGGCTGCGGGTATCCTGTGGCTGAATTCCTCGCGCGACACGCTCGCCCTGCAGCGCGCCGATGCGACGCTCGCCCAGGCAGAGCTGATCGCCGATGTCTTCGAGATGCAGCTGCCCGAGGGTGTGCCGGTCAGCCTCGGCTCGTCAGACGGCATCGACGTGGCCGCCACGATCGGAAGCCTCGAGCTGCGCCGGGGCACCAAGGTGATGATCTTCGACGCGGGCAGCTTCCTCGTCGGCGAAGCGGGCGGACCGCCCGCGCTGGCGACCGGCCCCGCCGCCGGGCGCGACACGATGATCTCCAACTTCCTCGACCAGCTCTGGCAGGGGATTTCCGGCCTCTTCTCCTACTTCCAGCAGCCCCCGGCGCTCGACCTTGAAGACCGGCTGCGCCAGCAGATCGAGGCGGGCGATCCCGCCACGGCGCGCGTCGAGGCCGGGACCGGCGAGGCAGGCGAGACACTGTTCACCGCCTTTTCCCCGATCCGCCAGGGCACCAACATCATCGGCAGCGTCGCACTCGTCGCCGCCGCGCCCGAGATCGACTCCGCGGTGAGCGCCGAGCGCGAACGCGTGCTGCAAATGTTCGTCATCGCGACGCTGGTCTCCATCGGCCTCAGCCTCGTGCTGGCTTCGACCATCGCCAACCCGATTTCCGATCTGGCCGATGCCGCCGAGATCGGCCGCGACCGCAACAAGTCGCAGGGCAATTCGCGCCGCATCCGCATCCCCGACCTGACCGCCCGCCCCGACGAGATCGGCCGTCTTTCGGGTGCTCTGCGCGGCATGGTCGCCGCGCTCTACGACCGGATCGACGCCAACGAGCAGTTTGCCGCGGACGTGGCGCATGAGATCAAGAACCCGCTGGCCAGCCTGCGCTCGGCGATCGGCAGCCTGCGCATCGTCAAGAAGGACGAACACCGCGACAAGCTGCTCAACGTGATCGAGCACGACGTGCGGCGCCTCGACCGGCTGGTCTCGGACATCTCCAACGCCTCGCGCCTCGACTCCGAGCTGGTCAAGGAAGAGGAACAGGAGTTCAACCTGCTGGAGATGCTCGGCAACCTTGGCCAGTTCCTCGGCGAGGACGCCCGCAAGAAGGGCATAGAGTTCATCACCGACCTGCCCGAGAAGCCGATCCGCATCAACGGGCTGGAGCCGCGCCTCGCGCAGGTCTTCGTCAACCTGATCACCAACGCCATCTCCTTCTGCGAGGACGGCGATGCGATCCGTGTCTGGGCCCGACGCCGCGACAACCGCGTGCTGGTGGTGGTCGAGGATACCGGCCCCGGCATCCCCGAGGAGGCGCTGCAGAAGATTTTCAAGCGCTTCTACTCGCAGCGTCCCGAGAACGACTTCGGCAACAATTCCGGCCTCGGCCTCGCCATCTCGAAGCAGATCGTCGAGGCGCATGGCGGGGTGATCTGGGCCGAGAACATCCGCCCGACCGAGGCGGACATCACCTCCGAGCCGCTCGGCGCGCGTTTCGTCGTCGGCCTGCCCGTCTGATCCCATGAGCCCTCCGCATCCGCTGATCCTCCACGCCACCGCGGTGGCGGTGGAGGGGCGCGCGCTGCTGATCCTCGGCGCATCCGGTGCGGGAAAGTCGGGGCTGGCGCTCGAGATGATGGCGCGTGGCGCGCGGCTGGTGGCGGATGATCGTGTTGTGCTGACCCACGAGGACGGCACGCTCTGGGCCACCCCCCCTGCCCCGCTCGCCGGACTTATCGAGGCACGCGGACTGGGCCTTCTGCGCGCCGAGCACTTGCCCCGCGCCGAGGTCTTCGCCGTGCTCGACCTCGACACGCCGGAGACCGACCGCATGCCGCCATGCCGAGAAATCATGCTGCAGTCGCAAAATCTCCCCTTGCTTCACAATGCCGCGCATCCCTATTTTCCCGCAGCGCTCGTTCAATATCTGAAGGGTGCAACAAGGGATCCGCAGCATGGATGACTCGCCGAAAGCACCCCAGCACGTGGTGCTGGTCACCGGCCCCTCGGGCGCCGGGCGCTCCACCGCGATCAACGCGCTGGAGGATTTCGGTTTTGAAGCCATCGACAATATCCCGCTGGGCCTGATCCCGCGCCTGCTCGAAGGCCCCACGCTGGACCGGCCGCTGGCGCTCGGCGTCGACATCCGCAACCGAGACTTCACCGTCGAGGGCCTGCTGGAGCTGCAGGCCGCGCTGACCTGTCAGCCGCAGATCAGCCCGCAGCTGCTCTATCTCGACGCCGCGCCGACGGTGCTGGCGCGGCGCTATTCCGAGACCCGCCGCCGCCACCCGCTCGCCCCCGACAGTGCCTACACCGAGGGCATCACCCGCGAGCTGGCGCTGCTCGAGCAGGCGCGTGCCGCCGCCGACATCCTGATCGACACCTCCGAGATGAGCCCGCACGAGCTGCGCGCCCAGCTCGCGATCTGGTTTGCCGGCGAACAGGCGCAGCAGCTCGCCGTTTCGGTCGAGAGTTTTTCCTACAAGCGGGGTCTGCCACAGGGGCTCGACATGGTCTTCGACTGCCGCTTCCTCGACAACCCGCATTGGGTGCCCGAGCTCCGCCCGCTCACAGGGCTCGACACGCCGGTGCAGACCCATGTCGAATCCGACCCGCGCTTCGCCCCATTCCTCCAAAAGGTGATCGATCTTGCCGTCTTTCTCCTCCCGGCATGCACCGACGAGGGCAAGGCGCATCTCTCTTTCGGCTTCGGCTGTACCGGCGGACAACATCGTTCCGTCACTGTGACCGAAACCGTCGCGCGTGCCCTTGCAGAGCAGGGCTGGCAGGTGTCAACTAGGCACCGGGAACTCGAACGCCGCGGCCTGGCCGCCAAGGGCGTGGCAACTGGACTGGACGAGAGGTCGCAGGCGTGATCGGCATCGTGATCGTGGCGCATGGTGGGCTGGCAAAGGAATACCTTTCGGCCGTTGAACATGTGGTCGGGGCTCAGCCCGGAATCATGGCGATCTCGATCGAAGCCGATCACGATCGCGGCAAGAAACAATCGGAGATCTGCGAAGCAGCGGACCGGGTCGACACCGGTGACGGCGTGGTGCTGGTCACCGATCTCTTCGGCGGCTCGCCGTCGAACCTGAGCCTGCTGGCCTGCCAGCCCGAGAACCGCCGCATCCTCTACGGGATGAACCTGCCGATGCTGATCAAGCTCGCGAAGACCCGGCAACTGCCCGTGCCCGACGCCGTGCGCGGCGCGCTCGAGGCCGGGCGGAAATACATTGACAGCCAGAACGTCAGGCCCGATCCGGTCTAGAGCCGTTTCAGGTGCCGCGCGATGGCCCCGCAACCAAGAGACTGAAGATGAGTGATACCTCTGTTCGCCGCGTGTTGAACATCGTCAACGAAAAGGGGCTGCATGCCCGCGCATCGGCCAAGCTGGTCGAGGTGGTCGAGGGGTTCGACGCCCACGCGGAAGTGTCCAAGGACGGGATGAGCGCCGGCGGCGACAGCATCATGGGGCTTTTGATGTTGGCAGCTTCCAAGGGAAGCTCTATTGAAGTCGAAACCTCCGGACCGGACGCCGCTGCGCTTGCCGACGCGCTGGAGGCGCTGGTTGCCAACCGCTTCGGCGAGGACAATTGACGGCACAACCGACGCCCCGGGTGGGTGCATGAAAAAGCAGGGTAGGCACATGCTTGACAGCCATGACGCCTCGGCCACGCAGGACCCCGCCCTGCCGACGCCCGCGGCGCCCTATGACAAGCGCAAACTCAGCTACGCCAACACCTTCACCAACCCGTGGAAGGCCAACACCATCCGTGCGCTGGAGTGGCTGACCGGAAAGATCCCGCTGATCCGACTGGTGCGCCGCTTCGAGCGCGCCGGTGTGCCCGAGGGGCAGGCGTTCTGGGCGCAGGCGCTGAAGATGATGCGGATCGAACTTCAGACCCCCGCCGAGCAGATCGCGCGCATCCCCAAGGAGGGGCCGGTGATCGTCGTCGCCAACCATCCGCACGGGCTGGTTGACGGAATGGTCCTCGCCGAGCTGATCGGCCGGGTGCGCACCGACTACAAGATCCTCACCCGCTCGCTGCTCACCGGTGTGCAGGAGATCGGTCAGTTCATGATCCCCGTACCCTTCCCGCACGAGGAGACGGCGCGCGAGCAGAGTCTCGAGATGCGCGCGACGGCCATGGATCATCTGAAGCGCGGCGGGGTGATCGCGCTGTTTCCCTCGGGCGTCGTGGCCTCCTCCGAGTCGATGTTCGGTGCCGCAATCGAAGCGGTGTGGAATCCGTTCACCGCGAAGATGATCCAGCGCTCCGGCGCCACCGTGGTGCCGATCTATTTCCCCGGACAGAACAGCCGCGCCTATCAGATCGCCAACCGCGTCTCGCCGACAGTGCGCCAGGGCTTGCTGATCCACGAGGTGATCCACGCCTGCGGCAAGCCGCAGCGCCCTGTGGTCGGCGCTCCGATCAGCCCCGAGGACGTGCGCGACTGGTCCGGCAACCAGCGCGAGTTCGTCGCCTGGCTGCGTGAAAGGACGCTGGCGCTGAAGGGGTAGGCTCCGCGCGAGTCGCTTCGCAGCGTAGAAGGAAAAAGAGGGGGCGCTGCCCCCTCTTGGCCGATGGCCAATTCACCCCCGGCGTATTTTCAAAGAGAAGAAGCGGCGGGCGGCGCCTCAGCGCGTCGGCACCGGCTCGTCGCCGCGGTAGTCGTAGAAGCCGCGCTTGGTCTTGCGACCGAGCCAGCCGGCCTCGACGTATTTGGTGAGCAGCGGGCAGGGACGGTACTTGGTATCCGCCAGCCCGTCGTGCAGCACGTTCATGATCGCGAGGCAGGTGTCGAGGCCGATGAAATCCGCCAGTTCCAGCGGGCCCATCGGGTGGTTCGCGCCGAGCTTCATCGCCATGTCGATCGACCGCACGTTGCCGACGCCCTCGTAGAGCGTGTAGACCGCCTCGTTGATCATCGGCACCAGGATACGGTTGACGATGAAGGCCGGGAAATCCTCGGCCGAGGCGGCGGTCTTGCCGAGGTTCTCGACCACCTTCAGGCAGGCCCGGTAGGTCGGCTCGTCGGTGGCGATGCCACGGATCAGCTCGACCAGCTGCATCACCGGCACCGGGTTCATGAAGTGGAACCCGAGGAATTTCTCGGGGCGGTCGGTGCGCGAGGCGAGCCGGGTGATCGAGATCGACGAGGTGTTCGAGGTCAGGATGGTGTGCGGCAGCAGGTGCGGCACCAGCCCCTCGAAGATCTTGGTCTTCACCGCTTCCTGCTCGGTGGCGGCCTCGATCACCAGGTCGGTATGGGCGATCTCGACGGTGTCGAGCGTGGTGGAAATCTTCGCCAGCGCGGTGTCGCGCGCCTCGGCGCTGATCTTCTCGCGGCTGACCTGCCGGTCGAGGTTGCGGGTGATCAGCTCGACCGCGGCGTCCAGCGACTCCTGGCTGACGTCCGACAGGCGCACCTCGTAGCCCGCAAGCGCCATGACATGGGCGATGCCATTGCCCATCTGGCCCGCGCCGATGACACCGATGCTCTTGATTTCCATGGACCCTACCCTGCTCTCATGCGCGGCAACCTTATGCCCCTGCCCGGGCCCGCCGCAAGCGGAAGCCCGGCAATTTTTGTGCGCATTTTCGCATTAGCGAATTGTTGGGGCGGGATGCCGATCCTGACGCCGGGTGAATGGGAATCAGATTGGGGGGCGTCATGTCCGTTGCCGGGTCCTTTCAGGGTGCTCTGGAATATTTTCCGTGCCGCTATGGCAAGTCGCGGTTGCTGTTCCGGGGGCCGAAACGGGCGCTGGACGGGCGCTACGTGGCCTTTCTGGGCGGCGCCGAAACCTTCGGACGCTTCGTGGAGTCGCCCTTTCCGGCACTGGTCGAACGGGCGCTGGTCGAACGGGCGCTGGACGACGCCGGGATCCCCCTGCCCTGCGTCAATCTCGGCGTGATCAATGCCGGTATCGATCTCTATATCGGCGATCCGGCGGTGCTGAACCTCGCCGCCCGTGCCGATCTCTGCGTGATCCAGGTGATGGGGGCGCAGAACATGTCGAACCGCTTCTACGGCGTGCATCCGCGGCGCAACGACCGCTTCCTGCGAGCCTCGGACCGGCTGCAGCAGCTCTTTCCAGAGGTGGACTTCACCGAGTTCCATTTCACCCTGCACATGCTGGGTCGGCTGCGCGAGATCTCCGAAGAGCGTTTCGCCGAGGTCACCGCCGAGCTGCGACTGGCCTGGGTGGCGCGGATGAAGCACCTTCTGACGCTGCTCGGCGGGCGTGCCGTGGTGCTCTGGGCCGCGGGTCACACGCCACCCGAGACCCATGTGAACGCCCTGTCCCCCGCACCGCTGTTCATCGAGCGCGGCATGATCGAGGCGCTGCGCCCGCGCGCCGCGGCGCTGCTCGACCGTCCGCTTTCCGCAGGCAGCCTGCAGGCGGGTACCGAGGGGATGATTTTTGCAGATTTCGAGGCCGCCGCCGCCGCAGAGGCGCTCAGCCCCGCCGCCCACGAAGAGATCGCCGCGGCGCTGACGCCGGCGCTTTCGGAGTTGCTCACGCGGGAAGAATGACGGAAGGCGCGGGCGCTGCGCCTCCAAGCCCCGCGCCCCGTCCGAGGTCCGGAAGGGCGCGGGCAGGAAACGGGATCAGCCGGGGATGACCGAGAGCTTGCCGCCCAGTTCGGCGAGTCGGCCCCAATGTGCACGGTAGTCCTCGCTGGCCTTCTGGAAGAAGGCGCTCTGGATGCGGATCAGCTCGGCAGGGCTCTTGCAGTGCAGGATACGGTGCTGGGTTGCCACGTCCTCGCGCACCCGCTCGGCGGTGAAGCTCTGCAACTCCGCGCCGATGTCCAGCATGGTGTCGACGATACCGGTCGCCGCATAGGGCTCGAGGTTCCAGCTCACCCGCAGGCTTTGCTCGGCAGGGGCCGACGGGCTGGCCACGGCCGCCTTGGCGGCGGGTTTCGGCGCGGCTGGTTTCGGCGCGGCGGATTTCGCTGCCGCAGGTTTCGCGGCCACCGGCTTGGGCGCGGCGGGCTTGGCTGCGGGTTTGCTCGATTCGGCAGGCTTGCGACGCGGCGCGGCACGCTGTTTCGGGGCCGGCTTCTCCGCCGCGGGAGCCGCCGGAGCCGCCGCCTCGACCGGCGCGGGGGCCGGCACCTTGGGCGCTTCGGGGGTCGGCGCGGGGGCCGCTTCGGTCACCTCAGGTGTCTCTTTTGCCACGGAAGTTGCCGCGGTGGACGGGCTCACCGCGGCGGATTTCGCGGGCGTCCGGCGGCGGGTGGCGGTGCCCCGCGACGAGGTCGACTGGCTACGCGTGGTGGTCTTGCGGGGGGTCGGCTTATCCATGTCTGGGCTCCTTCCAAGCAGGATAGTACTGCCCAACCCTTACCACAGGTCAGACGCGAGCGGGACGCTGCACGCCCCGCTCACGGTCAATTTGTCACAGGCTGCTCTGCAATGCAGCAATGCTCTCGCGCAGAATGTCCGCAACCCGGTCGATCATCGCGTCATCCATGATCAGCGTGGGCGACAGGATCAGGATATTGCCGAGCGGGCGCGCGATCAGCCCGCGCTTCTGCGCCTCGCGCGCGACGCGCAGGCCGATCAGCTCCTCGGGCGCGAAGGGTGCCTTGGTCGCCTTGTCCTTCACGAACTCGATGCCGATCATGAAGTGGCTGCCGCGCACCTCGCCGACGATGTCGAACTCTTCAAGTTGCCGCAGCAGCGCCTCGAAGCGCTTGCCCGAGGTGCGCACCCGCTCGGGGATCTGCTCCCGCTCCATCAGCGCGATATTGGCCAGCCCCGCGGCGGCGGCGGCCGGGTGGCCCGAGTAGGTCATGCCGTGGAAGAACATGCCGCCCGGGCCCGAGATCACCTCATGGATCTCGTCCGACATGATGGTGGCCGACAGCGGCTGGTAGCCCGAGGTGAGCCCCTTGGCGGTGTTGATGATATCGGGCTGCACCCCGAAGACATCCTTCGAGGCGAAGAAATGCCCGAGCCGGCCAAAGGCGGTCACCACCTCGTCGGTCACGTATTTGATGTCATGGGCGCGGCAGATCGCGGCCATCTCGGTGTGGTAGCCCTCGGGCGGGACGATGACGCCGCCGGCGCCCATGATCGGCTCTGCGATCATGCAGGCGATGGTCTCGGCTCCGTAATGCTGGATGGTGTCGAGCAGGTCCTGCTTCAGCACGCCGAGGAACTCCGCCTCGGTCATCTCGCCGCCCTCGCGCCAATGGTGCGGGCAGCGCAGGTGATGCACCAGCTCACCGGACTTGTCCCAGCCTTCGGAATAGCCCGGGGTGGTCATCGCCACCGCGAGGTTGGTCGAACCGTGGTATGCGCCATGGCGCGACAGGATGCGCTTCTTCTGCGGCTGTCCGAGACGGTTGTAATAGTGGTGCAGGATACGGATCGCGGTCTCGTTGGCGACCGAGCCGGAGTTTCCGAAATGCACCTTGTTGAGGGTGCCCGGCGCCAGCTCGGCCAGCTTCACGGCCAACGCAGCCGCCGCGGGGTGGGTGAAGTTGTAGAAGGTCGAGTAGAAGTCGAGCGTGTCGAGCTGCTCCTTGATCGCGTCGATGATCTCGGTGCGGCGGTGCCCGGCGTTGACACACCACAGCCCGCCGATGCCGTCGATCAGCTCGTTGCCCTCGCTGTCGCGCACCATGGCGCCCTCGGCGCTGACGATGACCGTGCGCGCACCCGACTGCTTGAGCGCATTGAGGTCGGCCCAGCTTTGGACGAGGTTGGTGTCGGCGGTGAGCACGCCATCGGTGGAAATGTCGAGATCGAGCGACATGGGTTAGACCTCCCTGTAGTCCTGGATTTGGGTGGAGCGGAGCTCGGGCGCGATGGGCGCGCCGACCTCGGCGATCAGCAGCGTCTCGCCGGTCCCGGCCTTCGCAATGAGACGGGCGTCGGGGGCGGCAATGACGGAATTCCCGCCAAAATCGAGACCGTCATCGGTGCCGCAGAAATTTGCGTAGGCAATGGTGACGTCCGACTCCGCCGCGCGGGCGGGGACGAAGACGTTGGAGACATGCTCGAAGCCCGCCGGATTGGCGGTGGGCACGAGGATCAATTCGGCGCCACGTGCAGCAAGCGCCTTCACGTGCGGCGCAAATTCCACGTCGTAGCAGATCAGCATCGCGGTCGTCAGACCCTCCAGCTCGAACAGGCAATAGGCATCGCCCGGAGCAAAGCTGGCCTTCTCCATCGGGCCGAAGAGCTGGATCTTGCGGTAATGGCCGACCTCGGCGCCGGTGGCGTCCCAGCAGGTGGCCGAGTTGTAGACCGTGTCGCCGTCGCGCTCGGCCCAGCCGAGGCAGAGGCCGCATCCGGCGTCACGCGCCATGGCCGAAAGACGCTGGCACCACGCCCCGCCGCGCGGCTGCGACAGGGTGCCGTGCAGGTCGGGCCGGTTGTAGCCCGGCAGGAAGAGCTCGGGCGCGATCAGCAGCCGCGCTCCTGCGGCTGCCGCCGCCTTGAGTTGCGTCTCGAGGCGGGAGAACCCCGCCTCGAGATCACCGCCGATCGGCGGACCCTGGTAGAGGGCAAGTTTCATCGTCACTTTTCAGGTGTTCACTTCTTCAGGTTGGTCCAAATCGCGTCGTACATCTCCTGCACGTCCTGCGCGCAGGCCTCGACGAAGACACCCTTGGCATCCGCGGGCGGGTTCGATTCCGGGGAATTGGCGACTTCGGGGTCGAGGAACTCCTCCACGCCCTTCACGCCGGCGGTGTATTGCGCGTAGTTGGTGACCGCGGCGGCATTCTCGGGCTCGAGCAGGAAGTCCATGAACTTCAGCGCATTGTCGCGGTTCGGCGCATCCTTCAGCAGCACCACGTTGTCCATCCAGACGATCATGCCTTCCTTGGGGAAGACGTATTCGATGGGCGCGCCCTCGGCGCGGGCCTTGGCCGAGAAGCCCGACCAGATCATGCCGGCGGCCGCATCGCCCGAGACCAGCACGTCCTTGGCCACGTCCGAGCCGAAGCTTGCCCAGTCGGGCTTGGCGTCCTGCACCAGCGCGTTGAGCTGCTTGAGCTGCTCGCGGTCCGAGCTGCACTGCGGGATGCCGAGGTAGAGCGAAGCCAGCGTCAGCGTCTCGCCCGAGGTGTCGAGCACGTTGATCTTCCCCTTCAGCTCCGCCGGCGGCTCGAAGATCAGCGAAAGGCTGTCGAGCGGGCCGTCGTAGACCTCCTTGTTCACCGAGAAGGAGGTCGAGCCCCACTGGTAGGGGATCGACGACTTGCGGCCCGGGTCGAAATCGACGTCCAGCCACTTGTCCTCGATATTGCCGAAGTTGCTCAGCTCGCTCGGCTCGAAGGTATCGAGCATGCCCTCGTCACCCATGATCTTGACCATGTAGTCGCCCGGCACCGCGAGGTCGTAGCTGCCCATCTTGCCCGCCTTCAGCGCGGCCAGCAGCGCCTCGTTGCTGTCGAAGGTGTCCATGGTCACCTCGACATCGTATTCGGCGGCGAACTTGTCGAGCAGCTCCTGCGGGATGTACTCGAACCAGTGGTAGAGCGAGAGCTTGCCCTCGGCGCTGGCGGCAGTGGCCAGCGACAGCGCCAGCACGGACGTGGTGAGGAAGGTCTTCATGTCAAAGTCTCCGCTGTTGGTCTGTTGGATGTTTTCTTTGGTTTTTATCGTTTGGTTTGCCCCGCCCGCCCGATGATCCAGGAGAGCGTGACGAAGACCACCGAGACCCCGAGAAGCAGGGTCGATATGGCCATGATGTTGGGCTTGATGCCCTGTTTGACCGATCCGAAGATCGCCGTGGGCAGGGTCTCGACCCCGGCGCCCTTGACGAAATTCGTGATCAGGAAATCGTCGAGCGAGATGATGAAGGCCAAGAGGAACCCCGAGAGGATCCCCGGCACCATCAGCGGCAGCAGCACCAGCCGGAACGCCTCCCAAGGGGTGGCGTAAAGGTCCATCGCCGCCTGCTCGTACATGTCCGGCACGCTCTGCATCCGCGCCGAGATCGGCAGGTAGGCGAAGGGGATGCAGAACACGATATGTGCGAGGAAGATGGTCAGCAGCCCGGTCTTGAAGCCGATGGTGATGAAGAACACCAGCGAGGCCACGGCGGTGACGATCTCGGGCACCATGAGCGGCAGGTTGATCAGCGCGAGGCTGGCGGTCTTGCCCCGGAAGCGCCCGGCCCGGTTCATCGCCACGGCGGCTGCGGTTGCGATCAGCGTGGCGCAGATCGCCGCGCCGATGGCGATGGTGAAGCTGTTGATCGCCGCGTCGCGAAACTTCGGGGCCTCGGGGCCGGTGAAGACATCCACGTACCACTTCAGCGAGAAGCCGCCCCAGCGGGTGATCGAGGTACTGTCATTGAAGCTGTAGATCGCCACGATCACCAGCGGCGCATAGAGCACGAAGAGGCAGAGCCAGGTGATCGCGCGAAAGCCGGTGAAGCGGCGCAGGTCGACGGGCTTGGCCATCACCGCTCCCCCTTCGTCTGCGCCCGCGCGTGCACCAGCAGCACGCCCATGACGATGGTCAGCAGGATCATCGAGGCCGCCGCGCCAAAGGGCCAGTTGCCCGCCGCGCCCTTGAACTGTTCCTCGATCAGCGAGCCGATCATGAAGGTCTTGGCCCCGCCCAAGAGGTCGGGCGCAAGAAACGCCCCCAGCGAGGGCACGAAAACCAGGATGCAGCCCGCCACGATCCCCGGCTTCACCACCGGCAGGATCACCAGCCGCAGCGTTGCCCAGCTGCTGGCATAGAGATCCGCCGCCGCCTCGGACATCGAGAAGTCGTAGCGCTCGACGGCGGCGTAGATCGGCAGCACCATGAATGGCAGGTAGCTGTAGAAGAGCCCCAGCTGCACCGCGAAATTGGTGTTTACCAGCGCCAGCGGCGTGTCGATCACCCCGAGCGCCAGCAGGAACTCGTTCAGCGGGCCGGTGTCGCGGATCAGGAATTTCATCGACACGGTGCGAATGAGCAGGTTCACCCAGTAGGGCACGGTGATCAGGAACAGCCAGACCGAGCGCGCCTTCACATCGCGCGTGGCGATGAACCATGCCGTCGGGAAGCCGATCAGCAGGCAGAGCACCGTGGCAAGCCCGGCCTGCCAGATCGAGCGCCAGAAGATGCCGATATAGGTCCACTCGATGCTCGGCGGCTCGTCCCCGAAGAGGCCGCGATCAAGGAAGAACTGGTCGTAGGCGGCCAGGGTGAACTCCCAGATCACCCCGCCCCGGAATTCCTTGGTCAGGAAGGAGTAGATCGCCATGATCGCCACCGGCATCACCAGGAAGACCCCGATGAACAGCCAGGCGGGCAGAAGCAGCTTCGGCCCGTTGCCCTTGTAGATCTCCGACTTGGAAGCGCCCCCCGGCGCGCCGCCGGCCATCAGTCCGACAGCAGGCGCGCCGCGCCCGCCTCGATCTCGAGCCCCAGCCGTGCGCCGCGCTCGGGGATCGCCCCCGCGCCGTTCTGCAGCCGCACCACCAGCGCCTCGCCGCTGCCGAGCCGCATGTGCAGCTGCGTGTCGGTGCCGAGGTAGACGTGATCCTCGACCGTCGCCTGCAACTGCCCCTGCCCCGAAATGGTAATGCCCAGCCGCTCGGGCCGCAGCGACAGGTGCCCCTGCCCCACACGCGCGCCCAGCGCCGCCGGGCAGCTCAGCCGCGCGCCTCCGGGCAGCAGGATCTCGGCCGCGCCATCCGCCACCCGGCTCACGGTCACATCAAGCAGGTTGGTCTCGCCGATGAAGTCGGCCACGAAGCGGTTGCTCGGTGCCTCATAGATCTCACGCGGGGTGCCGATCTGCTGCACGTGGCCCGCCGACATCACCGCGATGCGGTCGGACATGGTCAGCGCCTCTTCCTGATCGTGGGTGACGAACACAAAGGCGATGCCGGTCTCGCGCTGGATCGCTTTGAGCTCCGAGCGCACCGCCTGCCGCAGTTTCAGGTCGAGCGCCGAGAGCGGCTCGTCGAGCAGCAGCACCTTGGGCCGAGGTGCCAGTGCACGGGCCAGCGCGACGCGCTGCTGCTGCCCACCCGAGAGCTGCCCCGGGCGGCGCTCGGCGAATTGACCGAGCTGCACCAGATCGAGCACCTGTTTGGCCCGTGCCTCTGCATCCGCGGCGCTCCAGCCCAGCCGCAGCAGGCCGAAGCTGGTGTTCTGCGAGACGGTCATATGCGGGAACAGCGCATATTGCTGGAAGACGGTGTTCACCTCGCGCTTGTGCGGCGGCAGCGGCGCGATGTCCTGCCCGTGGAGGCGGATCGCACCCTCCGAGACATCCTCGAAGCCGGCGATGCAGCGCAGCAGCGTGGTCTTGCCGCAGCCCGAGGGGCCGAGCAGGGTGAAGAACTCGCCGTCGCCGATCTGCATCGACACGCCGTGCAGCGCGGTGACGAAGCCGTAGCGCTTCACCACGTTGTCGATCTCGACCGCATTCGCCGTCAAAGGAGCCGCGTTATCCGCCATCGAATCCCCTTGCCCTATACCCCCGGTTTCTCGAAGGTCAGGCTATAAACCGGCGAAACGGGGGGTATATACCCCCAAAGAGGTATGATGGAACGTCCCGAAGGCAGCGCCGAGGACCATCTGGGCAGGGCGATCACCGCGCTTGGCAGCGAAGATTTCGCCGCCGCGCTCTACGAGTGGCTGAGCCACAGCTACGACATCGACAACACCACCATGCTGGCTTACTTCCAGGCCCGAAAGCCGCAGGTCCTGTTCACCCAGTCGCGCGAGCCGAAGGTGCATGAAAGACTGGAAGAAGACTATCTTTCAGGAGCTTACCTTCTGGACCCCTTCCATGATCTGCACGTGCGGAGGGTCCCCGCCGGGCTCTACCGGCTGCGCGATATCGCGCCCGATGCCTTCCTGCGGAACGAGTATTTCGCGGCCTACTACCGGCGCACCACGCTGATCGACGAGATCGCCTATGTGGCCAATCCGGCCGAGGGGGTATCCGTGCATGTCTGCCTCGGACGCGACGCCTCGTCCGCGCGCAGCTTTTCGCAACGTGACGTGGAGTTTGCACAGAAAATAGCCCCGATTGCCTGCGCATTGTGCGAAAAGCAATGGGGCGGCCTGTCGTCCTCCGGCGACTATACCGACGCGGCGCTCACCGAAAGGTTGATCCACGCGCTGCTGGACGAGCATCGGATCAGCCTCAGCCCGCGGCAGGCCGAGGTGGCGCTGCTGATCCTGCGGGGCCATTCGACCGTGTCGATCGCCTTGCGGCTCGACCTCAGCCCGCAGACGGTGAAGGTCTTTCGCAAGCAGCTCTACCGCAAATGCGGCATCTCCTCGCAGGGCGAGCTCTTCTCGCTGATCCTGCCGCTGCTTGCGGACTGACCCTCCCCAGCAGAGCTCAAGAGGGGAACCAGTCGTCCCCGCGGGGACGCATCTGCGGCAGCGCCCGCATGCGCCCGACCCAGCCCGCCATCGCCTCCGAAGGCGCGACGCCGGCCTTGTCGAGCCATTGCACGTAGCCCCAGATCGCGCAGTCGCCGATCCCCGGCGCATCGCCATGAAAGAACGGCTCCGCGCCGAGCAGCCGGTCGAAATTATCGCGGTCGGCCTCGTAACGTCCGGTGAGCCAGTCGATCGCGCCCTCGGGGAACAGCTCGCCGCCGGGCCGTCGGGATTCGATGAGTTGCGGCAGGCACATGCCGATGCGGTTCGCCTCCCACATCAGCAGCTCGGCGCCGCGGCGGATCCCGGCAGGGCTCTCGCCGCCCAGCACCTGCCAGCGCTGCGCGATCTCCAGCAGAATGGCCCCGGATTGCGTCATCGTCTCGCCGTCAATCACCAGCGCGGGCACCTGCGCCAGCGGGCTGGCTGCAAGGAAATCGGCAGGGCGGGTCTCGGGAGCGGACCAGATGTCGACGAAGACGGTCTCATGCGCGATCCCGGCCAGCGCGAGGGCCAGCGCCACCTTGCAGGCGTGGCCACTGTCGGGGTGTCCGTAGAGGGTGATCTTCGTCATGAGCGCTGTCCTTGCTTGTTCGCCGATAGGAAATGCCGTCCCCGCGGGGACGGTCAAACGGTGTTTCGTGCGCCCCCCGATCACGGCCCGTGATGGCACGCTGGAGGGGGCACGCCGGTTTGACTTGACGGGCGCGCGTTTTGCGGGCTCGGTGCGCGCCGTCGACGAATGGTTTCTAAACGGCTCCCCGGGGCCGCATCGGAGCACAGAATGACCCTCCACGATCCCGCCGCTGAATTGCGCGCCAATGTCGCCGTGCCCTTCGAGGAAGCCCGGGCCATGCCAGTCTCGGTCTACACCTCCGACGACTTTCTGGCGCTGGAGCAGGAGCACGTCTTTGCCAAGAGCTGGCTCTGCGCCGGGCGGGCGGACGCCCTGAAGGCGCCGGGCGATTTCCTGACGATGGAGATTTCGGGAGAGCCGATCATCGTCCTGCGCGACCGGGACGGCGCGCTGCGCGCGCTGTCGAACGTCTGCCGCCACCGCATGTCGGTGCTGCTGGAGGGACGCGGCAACGCCCGCACGATCACCTGCCCCTACCACGCCTGGAGCTACAACCTCGACGGCTCCCTGCGCGGGGCTCCGGCGATGGACCTGAACAGGGGCTTCTGCAAGGAACAGACCCGGCTGCCCGCCGTGCGCTGCGTGGACTGGAAGGGCTGGATCATGGTCACGCTCGACCCCGACTTGCCCGAGCCCGGCGAGACGCTGCGCGAGGTCGACGACCTGGTCGGCTACCTGCCCATGGAGGACTACGTCGAGACCTTCCGAGAGGAGCACCGGTGGAACACCAACTGGAAGATCCTCGCCGAGAATTTCATGGAAAGCTACCACCTGCCCATGTGCCACGGTGGCACCATCGGCGGCGCGGTGGACCTGAAAAAGATGACCTGCCCCGAGGGGTTTGAAGGGTTCAACTACCACCACATCCTGAAGGACGACTCGATCGCCCTGTCGATCGCCCACCCCGGCAACACCACGCTGCAGGGCGAGGAGCGCTACCGCACCTGGCTTCTGTCGGTCTACCCCTCGCTGCTGATCACCCTGACGCCGGGCTATTTCTGGTACCTGTGCCTGACGCCGGACGGGCCCGGCCACGTGAAGATCCTCTTCGGCGGCGGGCTGCATCCGGACTTCATCGCAGACCCGGAGGCGGCGGCGCATTTCGACGCCCTGAAGGGCCTGCTCGACGCGGTGAACGACGAGGACCGGGGTTGTACCGAGCGGGTGTGGAAGGGCATGCAGTCACGCTTTGCCGCCCCCGGAGCGCTGTCGCACCTCGAGCGGCCGAACTACGAGTTCGCGCGGTGGATCGCCGGGAAGATCCCGACGCATACCTCCGTGCCTGTCCCGGCGGAGCGCTGAGCCGGAGCGGGTGGGACCGGGGGTTTCACACCCCCGGGCCCCCGTGGGATATTTTCATCTAGACGAAGGGCAGAGCTTAGCCCTTATTGGTGACGTTCTCGGCGAAGGCCTTCTCAAAAGCGGCCTTCTGCTCGGGCGTGGCCACGTCCTGCTGCGCACGCCAATCGTCGTAGGGCATGCCGTAGAAGATCTCGCGAGCCTCGGCCTTGCCCATCTCGATGCCGCGCTCGTTCGCGGCTTCCTCGTACCAGCGCGACAGGCAGTTGCGGCAGAAGCCGGCGAGGTTCATCAGGTCGATGTTCTGAACGTCGGGGCGGTCTTCCATCAGGTGCTGGCGCAGCCGGCGGAAGGCGGCGGCCTCAAGCTCGATGCGGGTCTTGTCGTCCATGGTCTCTCTCCTCTCAGTCGGGGGCGCGGGCAAGCGCGGTCTTCAACAGCGGTGCGAGGCGGCGGCCCCAGTCTTCCTGCGCCTGCGGCTCGGCGATCAGGTCATTGCGCAGCTCGATCAACGTGTTGTGGCGGCCGTGCAACAGAGCATGCTGGTGCACCGAGTCGCCCGGCAGGTGGCCCGGGTAGGGTTGGTTGCGTCCCACCACCAGATCGGGCTGCTGCGCCAGCAATTCAAGCAGCGCGTCAGACAGGCGGGCATCCCAGGCGTGCAGGATGCCGAGGTGCCAGGGCCGCGGCAGGCGGCCGCGCAGCTGCGGCGTGAAGGAATGCACCGAGACCAGCGCCGCATCGGGGCGGGTTTCGAACAGCCCGGCCACGGCGTCGTGATACGGGCGCCAATAGGCCTCGATCCGGCGGGCGCGCTCCTCGGGCCCGGCATGGCGGTTTCCGGGGATCACCGAGCCGTCGTAGAGCCGCATCAGCAGCGTCGGGTCGTCCTCGCCGCGGTTGGGATCGATCACGAGGCGCGAGAAATCCGACCAGACCAGCGGGCTGTCGAGGGCCTCGGCCAGCGCGCGAGCGGTGCCGAGCGCGCCTATATCATAGGCAATGTGGCGGGCCATGTCGGCCTCCGGCAGGCCGAGGGTTCCCCCGAGCGCGTCCGGCACGCTATTGGTCGCGTGATCGCAGGTGACGACGAACCTGCCTTTCCGATCGGCGCCTTCGATGTGATAGGAGGTATGGGTCATGATCGCTTTGCACTTTGCCGTCATCTCTGGCGTGCCATGTCTAGATCAGTTGCGTCGGGAAGGGAATTCGACAATAAAAGGCGCAGCTGTTAGCGATAACCTAACCGATACGGGTGGTAGATGGTTTAACTTTGAACCACTACGCTCCGTGAGAATACGCTGCTCCACAGCAAGGCGGTCCGACGCGGCCGCGGCAGGAGGTCGAGGAGTTCCAGATGAGACGTTTGCGCAAAGTGAAGATCGTGGCCACGCTTGGCCCGGCGAGCAACACCTACGAGATGATCCGCACGCTGCACGAGGCGGGGGCGGACGTGTTCCGCCTGAACATGAGCCACGGCAGCCACGAGGATATCACCAAGCTGCACCGCGCCATCCGGCAGGTGGAGAAAGACCTCGACAGCCCGATCGCCATTCTCGCCGACCTTCAGGGGCCGAAGCTGCGTGTGGGCGAGTTCGCCAACGGTTCGGAGGAACTGGAGTGGGGCGAGCCCTTCCGCTTCGATCTCGATGACACGCCGGGGACCGACAAGCGCGTCTGCCTCCCCCACCCCGAGATTTTCCAGGCGCTCGGCGTCGGCGCGCACCTGCTGGTGAACGACGGCAAGATCCGCATGCGGGTCGAGGAATGCGGTGAGGATTTCGCCAATTGCATCGTCGAGGCGGGCGGCACGATCTCGAATCGCAAGGGCGTCAACGTGCCCGACGTGGTGCTGCCGCTGGCGGCACTCTCGGAGAAGGACAGGGCCGACCTGGAATTCGCCGCCGCGCTCGGCGTCGACTGGCTGGCGCTGAGCTTCGTGCAGCGCCCCGAGGACGTGGAAGAGGCGCGCAAGCTCTGTGACGGCCGCGCCGCGATCCTGTCGAAGATCGAGAAGCCCTCGGCGGTGAAGGCCTTCGACGAGATCCTCGCGGTCTCGGACGGCATCATGGTGGCGCGCGGCGATCTGGGCGTGGAACTGCCGGTGCAGGCGGTGCCGCCGATCCAGAAGCGGCTGATCCGCAAGTGCCGCGCCGCCGGCAAGCCGGTGATCGTCGCCACGCAGATGCTCGAATCGATGATCGAGAGCCCGATGCCCACCCGCGCCGAGGTCTCGGACGTGGCGACGGCGATCTACGAAGGAGCCGATGCGGTGATGCTCTCGGCCGAATCCGCCGCCGGGCAGTACCCGGTCGAGGCGGTGACGACGATGAACAACGTCGCCATCAGCGTCGAGAAGGATCCGACCTTCACCGAGGTCATGGAGAACTCGCGCAACATCCAGCGCAACACCGTGGCCGACGGCATCGTCGCGGCAGCGCGGGAGATCGCCGAGACCGCCAACGTGAAGGCGATCTGCTGCTTCACCTCCTCGGGCACCACCGCCGCGCTGGTGGCGCGCGAGCGTCCGCGGGTGCCGATCATCGCCATGACCTCGCTGCGCGGCACGGCGCGGCGGCTGTCGCTGACCTGGGGCACCAACTGCGTGATGACCGGCGAACTTGAGCGCTTCAAGCAGGCGGTGGTCAACGCCGCACGCGCCGCACGGGCGCAGGGCTATGCCGGAACCGAGGACAACATCATCGTGACCGCCGGCGTGCCCTTCAACATGTCGGGCACCACCAATATCCTGCGCGTCGCCCCCTGCGACGAGCGGCTGATCTACTCGACCGACCCCGAGTAAGACCTCTGCCGCGCCCGCCCATTGGCCGGGCGCGGCTTAACTCCGGATTAGTCCACGCCTCATAGAGTGCGATGGGCAGATCTGGAGGCCCCATGCACCCCGCGATTTCCGAAAGCTGGACGGACGAGCAAAGGCGTCAGGGTGCGGCATTGCTCGCGGTCCTCGCGCCGGGGTTCGAGCCAATGATCCGCGGCGTCTATGCTGCCGCCCTGAACATCTCCCCCACCGCAGTGCCCGCCGAAACGGTGGAGATCGAGCGGCAAAAGTTCGACTTCATCCTCCGCGGCGACTTCTCGCCCGCCTACGAGGCGGTTCAGGCCCGCATCGCGCGCAACCTCATCGAGGCGGGGCTCGACTACCCGGCCTATATGATCGGCTACGCCCACTACCAGGCCGGGATCCTCGGGCTGGTTCTGGCCAGCGCCGCGACCCTGCCGGTTCCGCTGTCGAGCGCCACCGCCCTGGTGCAGCTGGCGACGATGGGCGATGCCGCGGTCACGCTCGACCACTTTTTTGCCGCGCAGGAATCCCGCGCCACGCAGGAGCGCGAGGCGCTGATGAACCGGCTGTTCGACGGCATCGGCGGCGACACCGGCGCGCTGGCTTCCATGGCCGCCGAATTGCGCCTGACCTTCGACAGCCTGTCGGAGCGGACGATGACCCAGGCCGCATCGCTGGAGGAAAACACCGCCTCGCTCAGCGAATTGACCGAAACCGTGGCCGACACGGCGCGCAACGCCCGCGCCTCCGCGCGGTCCGCCGAACAGGCCGACGAACGCGCCCGCGCTGCCCAGGACGAGGTGCGCCGCACCCGGGATGCCATCGCCGATGTCGAGGAAAGCACCGGCAACGTGCGCAACTTCATCAACGTGATCGACAAGATTGCCCTGCAAACAAAGCTGCTGGCGCTCAACGCCTCGGTGGAGGCGGCCCGCGCCGGGACCTACGGGCGCGGCTTCGGCGTGGTGGCCACCGAGGTCCGCGCCCTGGCCGAGCAGACCACCGATGCCGCGGGCGCGGTTGCCGCAGCGATCCAGGACATTGTCGCGCGGGTGCAGACCATTTCCGGACGCTCGGAACGCATGGACATAAGCCTCGAGGAGCTTGTCTCGGAGATGAAGGCGATGGTCGCCGGCTTTGCCCGGATCGAACAGGCGACCGGTGAGCAGAGCGACGCGGTCGGCCAGGTCGGCGCAGTGCAGCAGCAGCTCGACGCGATCACCCAGGACAATTCCGCCGCGGTGAACCGCGCCGCCGACCACGTCCGCGCCCTTCAGTCCCGCGTCGACGCGATCAACGCGAAGATAGCCGAATTCCAGACCGAAACCCGGGTGGGTGCCGGCGACCGGGCGGCCCGCCTGCCGCCGGCGTCGCGTGCCGGGGCCGGCGCTGCCGGTCAGGCCGCGGCCTGACCGCCCTGCTCGAGAGCGCAAGCAGACGGCGCCGACTGAAAGCTCCGCCTGAAGGGGCTGCCCGCCCCTTCAGGCTGAAATTCCCGGCTGACCATCCTGGCGGCTGAGTTGGCGCATAAACGAGCAGACCACACCGCTTGGGGGCCTCCTCCTCTCTGCGCGATTCACGCTTGCATTGGTGCCTTTCGCCGCCTATGGAGGCGCCTCTAACCGCGCGGCCGGCTTCTGCGGCATGCCGAGTCGCGCTGAACGCACTTCGTTAAGGAGACGAAAATGCCCAAGATGAAGACAAAGTCGAGCGCCAAGAAGCGCTTCAAGGTCACCGCGACCGGCAAGATCGTCGCTGGTCAGGCCGGCAAGCGCCACGGCATGATCAAGCGCACCACGAAATTCATCCGCGACGCGCGCGGCACGACCACGCTGTCGGCTCCCGACGCGAAAATCGTCAAGGGCTACATGCCCTACGACCGCTGATATAGGAGAGCTGAACAATGGCACGAGTCAAAGGTGGTGTCGTCACCCACGCCCGTCACAAGAAGGTCATCAAGGCAGCCAAAGGTTACTACGGCCGTCGCAAGAACACCTTCAAGGTTGCAGCCCAGGCCGTCGACAAGGCCAACCAGTACGCGACCCGCGACCGCAAGAACCGCAAGCGCAACTTCCGCGCCCTGTGGATCCAGCGGATCAACGCGGCAGTGCGCGCACATGACGAGGCTCTGACCTACTCGAAGTTCATCAACGGCCTGAACCTGGCTGGCATCGAAGTTGACCGTAAGGTGCTGGCGGACCTCGCCGTGCACGAGCCGGAAGCCTTCAACGCCATCGTCGACCAGGCGAAAGGCGCGCTGGCTGCCTGATCTGGCGCCAGACGCAGACTTCAGGAAACGCCGCTCCCCCGGGGGCGGCGTTTTCGTTTGCGGCTGAGCCGCAGGGGGCGCCGCCCCCGCCGCGCGGGCGCGGCTCCCCCGGGATATTTTCGACAAGTGGAAGCGGCAGGCGGCCCCCGCCCTTGCGCGCCGGACCCGCAGCCGGTACTGCACGATCCCGAAGAGATGCTCGGAAGAGGCCCGGAATGGACGACCTGCGCGACAAGTATATCGACCTGATTGGCAAGGCGGCGGATGAGTCCGCGCTTGAGGATCTGCGGGTGCAGGCCGTCGGCAAGAAGGGCGAGATCAGCCTGCAGATGCGCGAGTTGGGCAAGATGAGCCCCGAGGAGCGCCAGCTCATGGGGCCGAAGCTCAACGCGCTGAAGGACGAGATCAACGCCGCGCTGGGTGCCAAGAAGGCGGCGCTGGCCGATGCGGCGCTGAACGAGCGGCTGCAGGCGGAATGGCTCGACGTGACCCTGCCCGGCCGCAACCGCCGGCTTGGCAGCATCCACCCGGTCAGCCAGGTCTGGGAGGAATGCACCGCGATCTTCGCCGACATGGGCTTCGCCGTCGCCGAGGGCCCGCAGGTCGAGACCGACTGGTACAACTTCGACGCGCTGAATATCCCCGGCCACCACCCGGCCCGCGCCGAGATGGACACCTTCTACATGCACCGCGACGAGGGCGACAACCGCCCGCCCCACGTGCTGCGCACCCACACCTCCCCGGTGCAGATCCGCTCGATGGAAGCCGGAGGCGCGCCCACGCGGATCATCTGCCCGGGCCGCGTCTACCGCGCCGATTACGACCAGACCCACACGCCGATGTTCCACCAGGTCGAGGGGCTTGCCATCGACAAGGACATCTCGATGGCCAACCTCAAGTGGGTGCTGGAGGAGTTCTTCTCGGCTTACTTCGGCCGTTCGGTGAAGACCCGCTTCCGCGCCTCGCACTTCCCGTTCACCGAGCCCTCGGCCGAGGTGGACATCCAGTGCCAGTGGAAGGACGGCTCGGTCACCGTGGGCGAGGGCGACGACTGGCTGGAAGTCCTCGGTTCGGGCATGGTGCACCCCAAGGTGCTGCAGGCCGGCGGGATCGATCCGAACGAATGGCAGGGCTTTGCCTTCGGCATGGGCATCGACCGGATCGCCATGCTGAAATACGGCATTCCCGACCTGCGCGCCTTCTTCGATTCGGACCTGCGCTGGCTGCGCCATTACGGCTTTGCCTCGCTCGACATGCCGACGCTGCATGGTGGCCTGTCGCGCTGAGGCGCGTTGCGAGATGATTTCGGGGCCCGGTGCATCAGCGCCGGGCCTTTTCCTTTTCGGGCCGCGCGCCATCTTCTGCCGCATGAAGCTCTTCGATCACCGCAACCGTGAGCGCAACGCGGACACGCGGCGCGTCTACGCGCTTTTCGAGATCGCCCATACGGCGGTGGATTTTGGCGCCGCGCTCTGTTTCACCCTCGGCTCCGTGCTGTTTTTCTGGAAGCAGTATGAGACCCCCGCCATCTGGCTGTTCACCATCGGCTCGGTGCTCTTCATGGTGAAGCCGTCGCTGCGGCTGGCGCGCGAAATCAAGCTCTGGCGGATGGGCAAGATCGACCGGCTCGCAGAGCGCGAGCAGAAGGACAGCTGAGAGGCTAGCGCCGCGAGGCGAGCCAGGCGAGACGGACGAAGTTGCGCTCCACCAGCGCCATGGCAGGCGCGCGGGCGCCGGCGGAGCGGATCGAGAGGTCGGTCTCCATCAGCATCCCCAGCGCATCCTCCAGCCGGTCGGCATTCCAGCCCGAGGCCTGGCGCAGCATGCGGTCGCGGCGCGGGCCGAAGAGCGGCGGGCGCAGCCGCTGCACCCCGGCCTGCGGGCCGCCCTGCGCCGAAGCCAGCGCGTAGAGCACGCGGAAGTGGCGCAGGGCCATGATCAGCAGCGTCACCGGCGCCACCCCCTGCCCTTCGAGCCGCTGCATCAGCGGGCCGATCTCGGGCGAGCGGCCCTCTGCCACCACGTTGAGGATGTCGTCGAGTTCGGCCTCGATCGAGGCAGGCGCGCAGGCGGTAACCTCCTCGGGGGTGAGCGGCGCGGAATCGTCGAGTTTGTAGAGCGCGAGCTTCTCTAGGACCTGCCGGAAGTCCCCAGGCTCGAGCGCTCGTGCGAGGTGGTCCAGGGCGTCGAAGGCGGCGCGATCAACCTGCGTGAGCCCGGCCTTGTTCAGTGCCGCCTCGATCTCCTCGCGCCCCGGTGGGTCGGAGTAGATGCCAATGGCCAGCGCCTCGGGGGCGGCCTCGAAGAGCTTGCGCAGGGCGGATTTGGCGGTGAGCTGACCGGCGGTGACGATGATCTGCGCATCGCCGGGGCGCCAGTCTGTCAGCGCCGCGCCCATGGTCTTGGCGAGACCGTCGCTGGCCTCCTCGACGAAGACCACGCGCGGGCCGGGAAAGAAGCCCTGCGCCTTCACCGCGTCGAGCAGCATTGCCGGGTCCTTGCGCAGATCGGCGCCGCCCATGCGGGTCAGGCGCATTTCCGCTTCGGCCTCGGGCCCGACGAGGGCGGTGATGATCTCCTGCCGCCGGTGCGCCACGCGCATGGCGTCCTCGCCGTAGAGCAGCACGCCCGAACGCGAGGGATCGGGCTTGCGGAAGAAGGCCTGTGCGTCGCGCCCGCCGAGTTTCATGAGACCCGCGTCACTCCGGCAGATCCGCCGCGACCAGCAGCAGGCGGTCGATCACACGGTCGGCCAGCATGATCATCAGCCGCTCCTCGGCGTCGCGCTCGGCGGCCTGCGTGGAGACGGTGGACCCGGTGGTGGAGTAGCCGGTGAAGGAAGAGGTGCCGCCGGACGTCAGCGCATTGCCTGTTGCCGTGTCGCGCAGCGTGAAGGTGGCCGTCCCGATCACCCGGATGCGGGTGGTGTTACCATCGGCAAGCGAGCCATGACCCGAGATCGCAGTACTCAGCGTGGTGTCGAGCCGGTAGGGCGCTCCGGGCGCGGCGCGGCCGAGGCGTTCCTCGATACGCCGGGTGTAGAGATAGGCGTCGGGCGTGTCGGGATCGGCAAAGGCGATCTGGCCGAGCAGCTTCTGCCCGCCCCCCTGCGGCCCGTAGGCCGGGGTGAAGCCACAGCCCGCGAGCGCCAGGGCGCCGCAGGCTGCAAGCAGGGTTCTTCGATCAAGCGACCACATTGACGATCCGGCCAGGCACAACGATGAGCTTCTTCGGGGCGGCCCCTTCGAGAGTCCGCACTACAGCTTCGTGCGCAAGGACGAGTTTTTCAATCTCTTCCTTGGCCATGTCCTTGGGAACGGTGAGTTCTCCGCGGCGCTTGCCGTTCACCTGGATCGGCAGGGTGACGCTGTCCTCGACCAGCATCGCCTCGTCGGCCTTGGGCCACACGGCGTTTGCGATGAGGCCCTCGCCGCCCAGCAGCTGCCAGATCTCCTCCGACAGGTGCGGGGTCATCGGCGACATGAGCTGCGCGAGGACCCTGGCCGCCTCCTTCTTGGCCACGGCGCCCGCCTGCGATTTGCCGAGCACGCCGGTGAAGGCGTAGAGCTTGGCGATGGCCGCGTTGAAGCCGAAGCTCTCGACGCCCATGGTCACGTCGTGGATCGCCTTGTGCATCTCGCGCAGCAGGGCCTTGTCGTCGGCGCTTTCAGGCGCGTCCGACTCGGCGATTTCTGCGGCGATGCGGTAGACCCGCGCGAGGTGCTTGGACGCTGCCTCGGCGCCCGAGGCCGTCCATTCCACGTCCCGCTCCGGCGGGCTGTCCGACAGCACGAACCAACGCGCGGTGTCGGCGCCGTACTGGCCGATGATCGCCACCGGGTCGACCACGTTGTTCTTCGACTTCGACATCTTGGCCGAGGGGATGATCTCGACCTCGGTGCCATCCTCGAGATAGCCCTTACCGTCCTTCAGCTCGACTGCTTCGGGATAGTGGTAGACCGGGCGACCGTCGGCATTGCGAGTCTGGTAGATCGCGTGGGTCACCATGCCCTGCGTGAAGAGCGCGTTGAACGGCTCCTTGCTCTTTTCGGGCAGGTGGCCGGTGAGCTGCATCGCCCGGGCGAAGAAACGCGAGTAGAGCAGGTGCAGGATCGCGTGCTCGATGCCGCCGATGTACTGGTCGACGTTCATCCAGTACTCGGCCTCGGCCATGTCGATCGGCGTGTCGGCGCGCGGCGAGGTGAAGCGGGCGAAGTACCAGCTCGAATCGACGAAAGTGTCCATCGTGTCGGTCTCACGCCGAGCCGGCGCACCGCAGGACGGGCAGGAACAGGCACGCCACGAGGGGTGACGGTCGAGCGGGTTGCCGGGCACCGAGAAGTCGATTGCCTTGCCGTCCTCGTCGTAGGGCAGGCTGATCGGCAGGTTTTCCTTCTTCTCGGGCACCACGCCGCAGGCCTCGCAATGGACCACGGGAATCGGGCAGCCCCAGTAGCGCTGACGCGACAGGCCCCAGTCGCGGAGGCGGTACTTGGTCACGCCCTCGCCGATGCCGTTCTTCTCGCAGAAGTCGACGGCGGCGTTGACGCCCTCCTCGCCGGTCTGCACTTCGGCCCCGGCGACGAGACGCGTGTAGCGCACCTTCTCGGTCTTGGCGGGGACGAAAGGCTCGGCCTGGATGTCGATCTCGCCCTCGAGCGGGACGAAGGTCTCGACGATCGGCAGGCCGTACTTGCTGCAGAAGTCGTGGTCGCGCTGGTCGTGGCCCGGGCAGCCGAAGATCGCGCCGGTTCCGTAGTCCATGAGGATGAAGTTGGCGATATAGACCGGCAGCTCCCAGCTCGGGTCGAACGGGTGACGCACCTTGAGGCCGGTGTCGAAGCCGCGCTTCTCGGCCTTTTCCAACTCCTCTTCCGAGGTGCCCATGCGGCGGCACTCGGCGACGAAGGCGGCGAGCTCGGGGTTGCCCTGCTCCAGCTCCTTGGCGAGCGGGTGGTCGGGTGAAATGCCGACGAAGGACGCGCCGTGCAGCGTGTCGGGACGGGTGGTGTAGCACTCGATCTTGTTGAAGCCCTCGGGGCCATTGAGCATGTCGAAGGAGAACTGCAGCCCGCGCGAGCGGCCGATCCAGTTCGCCTGCATCAGCTTTACCTTGGCGGGCCAGTCATCGAGCGTGTCGAGCGCGTCGAGCAGCTCGCCCGAGAAGTCCGAGATCTTGAAGAACCACTGGGTGAGCTCCTTGCGCTCGACCAGCGCGCCCGAGCGCCAGCCGCGGCCGTTCTCCACCTGCTCGTTGGCGAGCACGGTCATGTCGACCGGATCCCAGTTCACCACGGCGTTCTTGCGGTAGACGAGGCCCTCTTCCAGCATATCGAGGAACAGCGCCTGCTGCTGGCCGTAGTATTCCGGATCGCAGGTGGCGAACATGCGCGACCAGTCGAGCCCGAAGCCCAGCGGCTTCATCTGCTCCACCATCGTGTCGATGTTGGAATAGGTCCAGTCCTTGGGGTGACCGCCCGAGGCCATGGCGGCGTTCTCGGCCGGCATGCCGAAGGCGTCGAAGCCCATCGGGTGCAGCACGTTGAAGCCGTTCTGCTTCTTGTAGCGGGCAATCACGTCGCCCATCGTGTAGTTCCGCACGTGGCCGATGTGGATGCGGCCCGACGGATAGGGGAACATCTCGAGCACGTAGTACTTCGGCTTGTCGGCCGAGCGGGTGGCCTTGAAGGTCAGGGCGTCTTCCCAGGCGGCCTGCCATTTTGGCTCGATCGTGGCGGGGTCGTAGCGCGACATAATCTCTTGTCCCTCGGAGCGGATGGGTCGATGCGGATAGGTCAAGGCGGGTGATAGGGCAGGCCCCGCCGGACGTCCAGTACCGGGGCCCGTCGGGCGGACCCGGTTGGCGACATTTCAGCAACCTCTGCATGGCAAATTTCGGCCGCAAGCGGTTTCCTAATAGGCAGGGGACGGCACGCGTGGAACAATCTGGGCGGACAGAAAGCTTTTACCGTTGATCATGAAAATACTTTGCATCCACCAGAATTTCCCCGGCCAATACAAGCATGTCGCGCCCGAACTCGTGCGGCTCGGCCATGAGGTCACCGCGCTCACCCCGAAGGTCAAGGAACCGACGCACTGGAATGGTGTCCGCGTCCTGCCCTATGAGATCCGCGGCAGCAGCACCAGGGACATCCACCCCTACCTGACCGACTTCGAGACCAAGATCCTGCGCGGCTCGAGTTGCTGCAACGCCGCGCTCGCGCTTAGGAAGAATGGCTACGAGCCCGACGTGATTCTGGCGCATCACGGCTGGGGCGAAAGCCTGTTCCTCAAGGATGTTTGGCCGCGCGCCCGTCTCGGCCTTTATTGCGAGCTCTACCATCGCACCACGCCGGACTTCGTCACCTTCGACCCGGAATTCTCGTCCAAGACCACGATCGGCGACGCGCAGCGCCTGCGAATGAAGAACCTCAACAACCGCCTGCACGAGGAAGTCATGGACGCGGGCATCAGCCCGACCCGGTTCCAGGCGAGCACCTTTCCCGGGAATTGGCAGGACCGGCTGACGATCGCGCATGACGGCATCGACACCGAGCTTGTCCGGCCCAACCCGGAGGCGCGGCTCGAACTGGGGAACGGCCGCGTGCTGACCCGCGACGACGAGGTGATCACCTTCATCAATCGCAACCTCGAGCCCTACCGCGGCTACCACGTGTTCATGCGCGCCCTGCCCGAGATCCTGCGCCGGCGCCCCGATGCGCAGATCACCCTGATCGGCGGCGACGACGTGAGCTACGGGGCCAAGCCGCCGGACGGCAAGAGCTGGAAGCAGATCTTCATCGACGAGGTGCGGGGCGAGATTCCGGACGCGGACTGGGCGCGGGTACATTTCCTCGGCCGCGTGCCCTACGAGCGATTCCTGTCGATGATGCAGGTGAGCCGCGTGCACGTCTATCTCACCTACCCCTTCGTGCTGAGCTGGTCGCTGCTCGAGGCGATGAGCGCCGGCTGCGCCATCCTCGCCAGCGATACGGCCCCGGTGCGCGAGGCGCTGACCGAGGACGAGACCGGCTGGATGGTGGATTTCTTCGACCGCGCCGCGCTGGTCGACCGGCTCTGCACCCTGCTCGACGCGCCCGAGACACGGGCCCGGCTGGGCAGCGCCGCGCGCGCGCATGTCCGGGCCAACTACGATCTGCGCAGCCACTGCCTTCCGAGGCACATCGACTGGGTCAACCGCCTCGCCGCACTGGAGCCGCGTCAGCCAAGGGACTGACAACGGCGGGGCTGCCGATCGCAGCGTGCCCAGATCGCGAAACACAAAGGGCCCGGGCAACTGCCCGGGCCCTTTGTATCTCTCGGACGCCCAGATCAGATCTTGCTGTCGACCGCCCGGAGCTGCCGGGCGCGGGTCAGGATCGCATCCTCCACCGCGTGCACCGCCGACGCACTGGCAGGGCCCGAGCGAGTCATCAGGGCGACATTCAGCGAGCGCGCGTCCAGCGCCGGGTCGGACACGAGGATCGTGGCGCGATAGGCGGTACCGCCGCCCGGGGGCGTGCCGTATCCGGTGGTGATAACCCCGGTGAACGGATCGACGCTTTCCACCGGCAGGAAGTCCAGCACCTGCAGCGAAGCGTTCCAGATGTACTTGTTCACAGCCCCGACGCGACCGGCATCCGGCTTTGCCTTGAAAATGTCCCAGATGGTCGACTCGGGCGCGCCCTCGGCGCCGTAAATTTCAGCGGCCGCGATCTCATCGGCCGACCGGGTCTGAACTGGCTGCCGCGTTTCGCTCTGCCCGCATGCCGCCAAGACCAGCGCCCCTGCGAGCAGCACAAAGCCCTTTGCAAACCGCTTATATTCCATGAAACCCAAGCTCCTGCCCGTCCGCGTCTTTGCTCCTGCATACTCGGCGGCACCGCGTATCACAAGCCGTCAATCCCGCCGTCCGGACGCGCGCCCGGAGCCGCCGGAACGCAGCGGCATCGACTTGAAACCCCCGTGATATTTTTGTGGCAATTGGGCATCACTGGTTCGCTTCGTGGGTGCCTGCCCTAGCGACGGGTTGCCAGAACGTCCGGGCCGAGCGCATAGAAGTGCCCATCAAGGCCGGGCTATCCGGATTGGTACGTGCCTTAGAACACATGAGGGATACAATGAAAAAGATTCTGTTTGCTTCCACCGCGCTGGTTGCAACCGCAGGCGTCGCCGCGGCAGAAGTCACGCTCACCGGTATGGCCGAGATGGGTGTTTACGCCGGCTACGAAAATGAAACCCAGTTCTTCACCGACATCGACGTCACCTTCACCATGTCGGGTGAAGCAGACAACGGCCTCGTCTTCGGTGCCAACGTCGACCTCGACGAGTCGGACGGTGATCCGTCGGGTGCCTTCGGCCCGGCGACCCAGGGCGGCGAAGCCATCTTCGTGTCCTACGGCGGCCTGACCCTGACCATGGGTGACACCGACGGTGCTCTCGACGCTCGCGTCCCGGAACTGGCGCTCGCCGGCGGTTCGCTGGCCGACGATGAAACGTCGCACCTCGGCTTCAACCACTCGGACGGCATCAGCGACCTCGACGACATCGAAGGCACCGTGGGCCTCAGCCTCGACGGCTTCGGCGACGGCCAGATCGCTCGCGTCGACTACGCGATCAGCGATTTCACCATCTCGGCATCGGCAGAACAAATCGATGACGGCAACGAAGTCGAAGACATCGGCGACACCATCTGGGCCCTCGGTGTGTCCTGGAACGGCGAGCTCGCAGCGATCGACATGACCGCCGGCCTCGGCTACCAGACCGTGTCCGACGCAGCTTCGGTGACCTCGGTCGCAGTGACCGGTGGCTTCGCCAACGGCCTGTCGCTGGGCGCAACCTACTCGAACATGGACATCGATGGTGTGGACGACGATCTGCAGCACTACGGTGTCGGCTTCGGCTACGAGATGAACGCGCTGGCGATCGGCGTGAACTGGGGCCAGTACGACCTGGGCGACGACGAGCTGTCCGGCTGGGGTGTCGCAGCTTCCTACGACCTCGGTGGCGGTCTCGAAGCCCGCTTCGGCTACGGCTGGTCGGATGTGGACTTCACCAACGCAGACGACGAGTCGGTTAGCGAAGACGACAACACCTGGTCGCTCGGCCTGCGCATGAACTTCTAATCTCACCCGAGATTGGAACGATCAGGGAAGAGCGGGCTTCGGCCCGCTCTTTTCTTTTGCCCGCTCACCGGGCAAAACGGCGGCATCCGCCCCAAGCACAGGCCCCCCCATGCTCCCCCTTTCAGCCGCGCGTAAGGCGGCGCTCCTGAAATCGGTCCGCCCCGCCCTCGCACAGGGTCGCCTCGGCACGGCCCGCGCCGCGCTCGAGCAGGTTCTGGCGACCGAACCCGCGCGCGCCGATCTCGCGCTGCAGCTGTCGCAGATCTGCTACGAACAGGGCGACCGCGACGCCTGCCTGCGTCATCTCGACCACGCTCTCGAGCTTGCACCGACCGACCCCAAGCTGCTGGCCACCGCCATCCAGCGCTACCGCGCGCTCGGCCGCTCCGACGCCGCACTGGCCGCGCTCGACCGGCAGATCGCGGCCGACCCCAGGGACATCAAGCCCCGCGCCGACAAGGCGCACTACCTGCAGCTCCTGGGGCGGTTCGACGAGGCCGAGACGCTGTTCCGCGCGCTGATCAAGCGGCACCCGAACGAGACCGAGCTCTACCGCATCTTCCTCGCCACCAAGAAGCTGACCGCGGGCGATCCGTTGCTGCGCGCCATGGAAAAGCTCTGGGGGAAACGCGACCTGCCCGACCGCCAGCGCATGCACCTCGGCTTTGCCCTGTCCAAGGCGATGGAAGAGACCGGCCAGACCGGCAAGGTCTTCGCCTATCTCACCCGTGCCAACGCCCTGCAGCGCAAGGCTGCGCCCTTCGATAACGCCGCCCAGGCCCGCGAGTTCGCCACCGTGCGCAAGGCGCAGGCGGGGCTCGCACCGGCTTCGGCCAGTGCCCCCGCGCTGCGTCCGATCTTCGTCACCGGCATGCCGCGTTCCGGCACGACGCTGGTCGAGCGCATCCTCGGCGCACACCCCGAGGTGAGCGCGGGCGGCGAACTCGGCCACGCGCTGAAGCTCTCCTACGGCTACTTCGGTGCCGGCGAGCTGATGCGCCCGATCGCCGCCGAACCGCCGGCCCGGGTGCAGGCCTTCGCCGATCACTACATGCGTCTCGCGGCGCGCGACACCGGCCGGACCAGCGGCGCCTTCACGGACAAGTCAATCCTCTGCCACCTGATCTTCGGCCTGCTGGATCACGCCCTGCCCGGCGCAAAGATCATCGTGGTGCATCGCGATCCGCGCGACATCGCCCTGTCGATCTACAAGAACCATTTCGCGCTTGGCACCCATCGCTACGCCTGCGACCTTGCCGAGATCGCCACCTCGATCAAGCGCTTCCGCGGCAACGTCGCGCATTGGAAGACGGCGCTGCCCGGCCGCATCCACGAGATCCGCTACGAGGCGCTGGTGGACGATCCCGAACCCCAGTCTCGCGCGCTTGTCGCCGCGGCGGGGCTCGACTGGGACCCCGCCTGCCTCAACTCGCATGAGGCGCAGGGCGCGGTGAAGACGCTCAGCGTCAGCCAGGCGCGGCAGCCGATCTACCGCGGCTCGGCACAGGCATGGAAGAAATACGAAACCGAACTGGCGCCGTTTATCGAGGCCTGGGGAGAGGAATCATGGGACTGATCGACATCAAGGCGCGCATCGCCAAGGCCGAGAAACTTGCCGGCCGCGCCCCCGGCTCGGCACAGCTGATCGCAGTCAGCAAGGTGCAGCCTAACGCGCGGGTCGAAGCCGTGCTCGAAGCAGGGCACCGACTCTTCGGCGAGAACAAGGTGCAGGAGGCCGCCGGCAAGTGGCCCGCCTTCCAGGAGCGTTTTCCCGACGCCGAGGTCCACCTCATCGGCCCGCTGCAGAGCAACAAGGCGCGGCAGGCGATGCAGCTCTTCTCGGCGATCCACTCGGTCGACCGGCCCAAGCTCGCGACCACGCTGGCGCGGCTGGCGCAGGAGCTGGGCCAGTGCCCCGATCTCTTCGTGCAAGTCAACACCGGCGAGGAAGAGCAGAAGGCCGGCATCCTGCCCGCCGAGGCCGACGCCTTCATCAAGGAGGTGCGCGATCTCGACCTGCCGCTCAAGGGGCTGATGTGCATCCCGCCGGTGGACGAGACCCCGAGCCTGCACTTCGCACTGCTCGGCAAGATCGCCGCGCGCAACGGGCTCGAGGGGCTGTCGATGGGCATGAGTTCGGATTTCGAAGAGGCCATCGCCCTCGGCGCCACCCATGTGCGGGTCGGTTCGGCGATCTTCGGCGAACGCGACTACTCCTGAGCCCCTGCCCCGGCGCCGCGCGCGCGGCGCCGCACGGCCTGCCTCCGGCGGGGATATTTGGAACATGTGGAAGCGACGGACACTCCCGGCTTCCACATGGTAGAAATATCCCGGGGGGTGAGGCGCGCAGCGCCGAGGGGGGCAGCGCCCCCCTTTCTTCCTTCTCCCTTCCCCTCTCCGACGCGCGCTATAGAGTGCCCCGATGGCAATCCCGGTCGAGACCTTCTTCCTGCGCCCCGGCGATCAGGGCACGCTGCAGGCGCGGATCCAGCAGATGGTGGCCGAGGGCGTGCTCTCCGGCCGGTTCCGGCGCGGCGAGAAGATGCCCTCGACGCGGCGGCTGGCGGCGCATCTCGGGGTCAGCCGGATCACCGTCTCGCTGGCCTATACCGAGCTGCAGGCCTCCGACTACCTCAGCTCCCGCGATCGCTCGGGCTACTACATCTCCGAGGGCGCGCCGGAGCCGCCGGATTTCCCCGAGACGCCGCGCGCCGAGCGGGTCGACTGGCAACGCGCCATGGGGCGGCGCTTCGCGGCGGGCGCGGTCCCCGAGCGGCCCGCCGACTGGGCCAGCTATCGCTATCCCTTCATCTACGGGCAGGCCGATCCGAAACTCTTCGACCATGCCAACTGGCGGCTCTGCGCGGTGCAGGCGCTGGGGGCGCGGGACTTCGGCGCGCTGACTCAGGACTATTACGACCGGGACGACCCGCAGCTGGTCGAATTCCTAATCCGTCAGACCCTGCCCCGGCGCGGCATCCAGGCCCGGCCCGAGGAAGTGCTCATCACCCTCGGCGCGCAGAACGCGCTCTGGCTTGCGAGTCAGATCCTCCTGTCTCCGGGCAGGCGGGCCGCGGTGGAGGATCCCTGCTACCCGGCGCTGCGCGTGCTGCTCGGCCAGACCGGCTGCGCGCTCTCGGCCGTCGCGGTCGACGCGCAGGGGCTGCCGCCCGAGGCGGTCCCGGACGGCACAGACGTAATCTTCACCACGCCCAGCCACCAGTGCCCTAGTGGCGCCACCCTGCCGCTGGCGCGGCGGCGCGCGCTGCTCGAGCGGGCGCGGGCGCTCGAGGCGGTGATCGTCGAGGACGACTACGAGTTCGAGATGGCCTACCTGCAGCCCCCAACCCCGGCGCTGAAGAGCCTCGATGGCGACGGGCGGGTGGTCTATGTCGGCAGCTTCTCCAAGTCCCTGTTTCCCGGGCTGCGGCTCGGCTACCTCGTCGGGGCCGCGCCCTTCATCCGCGAGGCCCGCGCTCTGCGCGCCTCGGTGCTGCGCCACCCGCCGGGGCACATCCAGCGCACCGCTGCCCATTTTCTGAGCCTCGGTCATTATGACAGCCTCGTGCGGCGAATCGGCCGCGCGCTGGGGGAGCGGCGGCAGGTGATGGAAGCTGCAATCAGGGACACCGGGCTCGAGGTCGCAGGCGTTGCCGCCCATGGGGGCTCGTCCTTCTGGATGCGGGCCCCCGAGGGGATCGATACCGCCGAGCTTTCCAGCGATTTGCAGCGCGACGGCGTGCTGATCGAGCCCGGCGCGCCCTTCTTCCTGCGGCCCGATGCGCCGCGGAATTTCTACCGCCTGGGCTACAGTTCGATCCCCTCGGAGCGCATCGCCGAGGGCGTCGGGCGCATCGCACAGGCGCTTGCACGTCCCCGCAGTCAGAGCTAGGGCTTTGCCCCATGCGGACCATCCGGGATTACCAGTCAACAGAGCCTCGTGACCGGGGCGCCAGCGTCGCCATCGGCAATTTCGATGGCGTGCACATCGGTCATCGCGCGGTGATCGAGCTGGCCCGGGCGAAGGGCGACGGTGCCCCCTTCGGGGTTCTGACCTTCGAGCCGCACCCACGCGAATTCTTCGCCCCGGGCGCGCCGCCGTTTCGGCTGATGTCGGCCAAGGCCCGCGCCTCGCGGCTGGAGAAGCTTGGGGTCGAGCGGCTCTACGAGCTGCCCTTCGACGCCGCGCTCGCGGCGCTGACGCCCGAGCAGTTCGCCCGCGACGTGCTGCTGGAGGGACTCGGCCTGAGCCACGTGGTTGTCGGCGCGGATTTCTGCTTCGGCAAGGGCCGCGCGGGCACCGTGCAGGACCTGCAGCGCTTCGGCGAGGAGATGGGCTTTGGTGTCACCGTGGCCGATCTGCTGGGCACAGGGGGCCGCGAGATCAGCTCCACCGCCATCCGCCGCGCGCTGACCGAGGGCGACCCGCGCGCCGCGCAGGCGCAGCTCGGCCACTGGCACCGCATCGAGGGCGAGGTGATCGGCGGCCACCAGCTGGGCCGCAAGCTCGGCTATCCGACCGCCAACATGAGTATCGACGGTCTGCACCCGCCGCGCTTTGGCGTCTACGCCGTGCTGGTGGACGTGCTGACCGGCCCGCACAGGGGCAGCTACCACGGTGTCGCTTCGCTCGGCGTGCGTCCGATGTTCGGCGAGAACAGCGCCAATCTGGAAACCTTCGTCTTCGACTTTTCCGGCGATCTCTACGGCGCCGTGCTCTCCGTCGGGCTGGTCGAGTTCCTCCGCCCCGAGATGAAGTTCGATGGGCTCGAGGCACTCGTTGCCCAGATGGACCGCGACAGCGCCGAGGCCCGCCATCTGCTGGACGCCCTATGACCGACCACATCGACCGCAAGGGGCTGGCCCCGCGCTTCTGGGAAAAGAAGCCGCTCACCAAGCTCAATGACAAGGAGTGGGAGGCGCTCTGCGACGGCTGCGGCAAGTGCTGTCTCAACAAGCTCGAGGACGAGGAGACCGGCGAAGTCGCGCTGACCTGCGTGTCCTGCCGCCTGCTCGACGACGAATCCTGCCTCTGCTCAAACTACGAGATCCGGCACCAGTTCGTGCCGGAATGCATCGTCCTGCGCCCCGACAACATCGACGAACACGCCTACTGGATGCCCGAGACCTGTGCCTACCGGCTGCTCTGGCAGGGCAAGCCGCTCTATGACTGGCACCCGCTGATCTCGGGCGATCCCGAGAGCGTGCATGCGGCCGGCGTGTCGATGCGCGGTCGCACCGTGCCCGAGTTCGAAGTCGGCGAGGACGACTGGGAAGACTACATTATCGAGGAGCCCACCTGATGTTCTTTGCCTCCGACAATTCCGGCCCCGTCCCTTCGCAGGTGCTCGAGGCGATCGCCCGCGCCAACGAGGGCCACACCTCGGGTTACGGGTCGGACGCGCTGTCGCTGCAGGTGGCCGATCGCATCCGCGATCTCTTCGAGGCCCCCGAGGCGGCGGTCTACCTCGTGCCGACGGGCACCGCGGCCAACTCGCTGGCCCTGGCGACGCTCTGCCCACCCTACGGCACGGTGTTCTGCTCGCCCGTCGCCCACATCCACGAGGACGAGTGCAACGCGCCCGAGTTCTACTCCGGCGGCGCCAAGCTGACGCTGGTCAAGGGCGGCGACCGGATGACCCCCGAGGCGCTGCGCGCGGCCATCGAGGGCGAGGGCAACCGCGGCGTGCACGGGCCCAAGCGCGGCCCGGTCTCGATCACCCAGCTCACCGAGAAGGGCAACTACTACACGCTGGAGGAGCTGCGCGCGCTGACCGCCGTGGCCCGCGAGTATGGTCTGCCTGTGCACCTCGACGGTGCGCGTTTCGCCAATGCCGCGGTGAAGCTCGGCGCCACCCCGGCCGAGATGAGCTGGAAGTCCGGTGTCGACATCTGCGTCTTCGGCGGCACCAAGAACGGGCTGATGGGCGTCGAGGCGGTGGTGATCTTCGATCCCGCCAGAGCCGAGGAATTCGAGTACCGCCGCAAGCGTGGCGCACATCTCTTCTCCAAGCATCGCTACCTCGCGGCGCAGATGGACGCCTATCTCGAAGGCGACCTGTGGAAAGAGCTTGCCGAAAAGGCCAACGCGCGTTGCGACCAGCTCATGCAGGGGCTGAAGGGGCTGGGGCTGACGGTGCACAATGACACCCATGCCAACATGATCTTCTTCGAGATGCCCCGCGCGGCGCATCGGAAGGTGCTGGAGGCCGGGGCAGTCTACTATCCGTCGGGGGATCTGGAGGGCGACGATGCCGAGCTGCTCACCGGAAGGCTGGTCTGTGACTGGTCGCTGCAGCCGTCGGACGTCAGCGCCTTCCTCGATCTGCTGCGCGATGCCGCCTGAGCGTTCCACGCTCTGAAAGGACACGTGAGGAGCCTGCAAAGGCTCTTCGCTGCCCTTCCGATCAGTTCATGTGGAAGTGCAACTCGTAGCTGCCGTCGACAAAGGCACCGAAGAGATCGGGAATGTCGGGGTGCTCCACCGGCTCGCCGGAATAGTCGGCGATCAGGTTCTGCTCGGACACATAGGCCACGTAGAAGCTCTGATCATTCTCCGCCAGCAGGTGGTAGAAAGGCTGTTCACGGCGCGGGCGCGAGTCCTCGGGAATGGCCTCGTACCACTCCTCGGTATTGCTGAACTCGGGGTCGACATCGAAGACCACGCCGCGGAACGGGTGCTTGCGATGGCGGACCACCTGGCCCAGATGATATTTCGCGCGCGATGTGTGCATGTTCACCTCTGAGAACAATTTTTGACATTTTTGCGGCAAATTGTCCAACCCTCAGGCGGGCCTTGGCGGAAACACACTGTGAACCTCGGGCCGACAGTTTGGCGGAATTTCGCGGACCCAATTGAAGGAATTGTGATTCCAACGCGGCTGGCTTTGCGGTAAAATCCCTGTCAACAAAAGGCAAAAGACTTCCAGAAGAGCAGAAAAAAGCGAGAGGCAGATGAGCAGATGGCTTCGCGCGGCGACGCTGGTGTTGTTGGCCGCGTCCTGCGGAGGCGGCGGTGCAGGCCGCGCCCCGAACAACCTAGAAGACGCATGCGCCATCATCCGTGAGCGACCCCAGTACATCCGCGCGTTCCGCGCCGCGGAGCGCAAATGGGGTGTGCCGGTGCACGTGCAAATGGCGACGATCTATCAGGAAAGCAAGTTCATCTCGGACGCGCGGACGCCGTTCCGCTACGCGCTCGGGGTGATTCCCTATGGCCGGCAAAGCTCGGCCTTCGGGTACAGCCAGGCGCTGGACGGCACCTGGGACGAATACCTGCAGGAAACCGGCCGCTGGCGCGCCGACCGCGACGACATCCGCGACGCAGCGGATTTCATGGGCTGGTACATGGCCGGAAGCCGCGAGCGCCTCGGCATCAGCCTGCGCGACGCGCGCAACCAGTACCTCGCCTACCACGAGGGCCGCGGCGGCTTCTCGCGCGGGACCTACAACAGCAAGTCCTGGCTGCTGCGCGTGGCCGAGGACGTGGGCAACCGCGCCGTGGTCTACGAGGTGCAGCTGGCGAACTGCCGCCAGGCGCGTCGCTGGTGACGCGAAACTGGCGAAACGGAGCTGGTGAGACACGAAAGGCCGGGCATGACGCCCGGCCTTCTCTTTTTGCACCGGCCCCTGCGGGGCGCGCGGTCACTTCACCCGGTTCACGTCGAAGACCGAGTTCGGCAGGTTGGCGTTGTCGAGCGCGCCCAACACCACGGTGGTCTTGCTGCCATTGCCATCGGTGATCACCCATTGCCGCAGCTGCACCGGCTGGCCGGTGAACTTCATCTGGATCGAGCCGCGGTCGGGGTGCTCGGGATCCTGTGCGGTCACCGTGGTGGCGGTGCCGTCGTAGCTGTGCCCGGTCACCATGCCGGCCCGGCCGAGGTTGACGTTCTGCGCCAGGATGATCGACAGCGGCGTCTGGCTCAGCGGGTAGGTCTCGGGCTGACCGCCCAGCTTCTTGTCGAAGACATAGACGGCCCCGGCCCAAGCCAGCACCAGAGCCTGGTCCGGCGGGTTGTACTCGAAGCGCACCTTGCCCGGGCGCTTGATCGAGATCGTGCCGGTCGAGATCGAGCCGTCGCCGTTGATCTGGGTGAACTGCCCCTTTGCGGACTGGATCGAGTTCAGGTACTGGGACACTTCGCCCAGCGAGAGCTTCTGCGCCGCCGCCGGCAGCGTGGTGAGCACCAGCGCCGTGAGCGCGGCGATGAGAGTGCGGATCATTCGTCAGGTCCTTCTGGCCGTGGTCTGCCCTTCTGTCGCACGCCGCGGTGCGGATATGCGATATCAGGCAGGCGTTGAAGCCTATCTAGGGCGTCGGACGCGGCGATCAAAGCCCCACCGGCATCGCGCCGGCGCGGCTCCGCGCAAGAGGGGGCTCCGCCCCCGCCCTGCGGGCTCCCCCGACGTATTTGAAAAGAGAAGAAGCCCGGGAGCGCGCACCCCCGGGCTTCTTCTCTTTGCAAATACGCAAATCCCTGCGCTGCCGCAGGCGCGGCGCCGGGTGGATCCTTATTGCTCGGGCACGAGGATCTCGCGCTTGCCGACATGGTTGGCTGCCGAGACGACGCCCTCGTCCTCCATCTGCTCCACCAGGCGCGCGGCCTTGTTGTAGCCGATGCCCAGCTTGCGCTGGATGTAGGAGGTCGAGCACTTGCGGTCCTTGATGACGATGGCCACCGCCTGGTCGTAGAGCGCGTCCTCGCCGTCGGTGTTGCCGCCGGTATTGAGGCCGAGCACCGCGTCGATGTTGTCGGCCTTCTCCTCATCGGGCCCCTGCACCACGCCGCTGACGTATTCCGGCGGACCGAAGGCCTTGAGATGGTTCACCACCTCCTCGACCTCCTCGTCCGACACGAAGGGGCCGTGGCAGCGGGTGATCTTGGCACCGCCGGCCATGTAGAGCATGTCGCCCATGCCCAGCAGCTGCTCGGCGCCCATCTCGCCGAGGATGGTGCGGCTGTCGATCTTCGAGGTCACCTGGAAGGAGATCCGGGTCGGGAAGTTGGCCTTGATGGTGCCGGTGATCACGTCGACCGAGGGGCGCTGCGTTGCCATGATCAGGTGAATACCGGAGGCCCGCGCCATCTGCGCGAGGCGCTGGATGCAGGCTTCGATCTCCTTGCCCGCGACCATCATCAGGTCGGCCATCTCGTCGACGATGACGACGATGTAGGGCATCTTCCGCGGCTCGAACTCTTCGGTCTCGAACACCGGCTCGCCGGTCTCGTCATCGAAGCCCGTCTGCACGGTGCGCTTGAACATCTCGCCCTTGCTCAGCGCCTCGGCGACGCGGCCATTGTAGCCGTCGATGTTGCGCACGCCCATCTTGGACATCTTGCGGTAGCGGTCCTCCATCTCGCCGACGACCCACTTCAGCGCCACCACGGCCTTCTTGGGGTCGGTGACGACGGGGCTCAGCAGGTGGGGGATGCCGTCGTAGACGCTGAGTTCCAGCATCTTCGGGTCGATCATAACCAGCCGCAGATCCTCGGGTGTCAGCTTGTAGAGCAGCGACAGGATCATCGTGTTGATCGCCACCGACTTGCCCGAGCCGGTGGTGCCGGCGATCAGCAGGTGGGGCATCTTGGCGAGGTTGGCCACGACGGGATCGCCGCCGATGTCCTTGCCGAGCGCCAGCGGCAGGCGCTGGGTGCCGTTGTCATAGTCGCGGCTCGAGAGGATCTCGCGGAACGAGACCATCTCGCGCTTGTCGTTGGGCAGTTCGATGCCGATCACCGAGCGGCCCGGGACCGTCGAGACGCGGGCAGAGAGCGCCGACATCGAGCGGGCGATGTCGTCGGCGAGGCCGATCACCCGGCTCGCCTTGAGGCCCGGTGCAGGTTCGAGCTCGTACATGGTGACCACGGGGCCGGGGCGGACCGAGACGATTTCGCCCTTCACGCCGTAGTCGTCGAGCACCGATTCCAGCATCCGTGCGTTCTCTTCCAGCGCCTCGTCGGAGAGCACGTGGCGCTCGATGTTGTCGGCGCTGGCCAGCAGGTGCAGCGGCGGCAGCTCGTAGTCGATGGCGTTCTCGGAGAAGCCGAGGGTCGGCTGCGCCTCTGCCTGGGCGCGGCGCGAGGGCTGCATCACCTTCGGCTCGGGCTTCTGCACCACCTTGCGGGGCTGGGCGACCGGGATGGCAGGGCGCGGCGTGTCGGCCGGCGCGCCGGTCGACCAGCTCTGGACGTCGTAATCGTCGTCCTCGGCGTCGTCGTCCATGTCGTAGCCCTGGACCGGCGCGTCGTAGCCATCGTCACCGTAGCCATTGTCACCGTGGCCGTCGCCATATCCGTCGTCGTAGTCATCCGAAGTGTAGTCATCGCCCGCGTAACCGTCCTCGGCGGAGTCGTCCTCAGCGTAGACCTGCGCGGCACGCGGGGCCTGCGCCTGCGGCTGCGTAGCGGGCTGCGCCGCGTAGGCAGCCGGGGCGTCCTCGCCGTAGTCGTCGAAATCGCGGAAGTCGTCGTAGCCCTGCCCCGCTGCCTCGGCAGCGTCGTAGGGATCCTCGGCGTGGGTAAAGGGCGCGGGGCCCGAACTCCGGGCATAGCCCTGCGCCTCGGCCATATGCTCGGGGGCCGGCGGCACCGCGCGGGCACCCGGTGCCGGGGCGCGCGAGGCGGTGAGCGGCGGCTCGGCCGGCAGCGCCTGCGCGGCCTGCGCGGCGGTGAGCGGCGGCTCGGCACGCAGCAGCTGCGTCGGTTTGTAGATCAGCGGTGACGGGCCACGTCCGCGGCCCTTGGTCAGCGGCTTGTTCGGGTCCTCGGTGCGGCTGGTGCCGCCGAAGGAGGGCATCGAGGGGCGTTTGCGGCTCTTCACCGCGTGGAGGATCTTGGCGCGGATGCGGTCCTCGCCATTGTCGGGTTCGATCGGCAAGAGCTCGACCTCGTCATCGTAGGCTTCGGGTTCGGGTTCAGCGCGGCGGGTGATGCGGGCCAGCAGGCCCGGCTTCTTCGCCGGCTCGGTCGCGGGGCGCGGGGCGGGCACCGGCGCCGGTGCGGCGGCCTGCTCCCAGGCCTGCATTTGCGCGTAGGCGTAGGCGTCATCCTCGTCGAGCAGTTCGGGCTCTTCGGGTTCCAGCTCCAGCGGCGGCGGCGCGGCGCGGCGCACGCGCGACGCCGGGCGCGGCTGCGGCGCCGGTTCGGGAGCGTAGTCCTGCGGATCGTAGTCGTTCGGCGCCTCGGTGTCGCCGTAGCGTGTTGCGGCCCAGGCCTCGGCCTCGGCGGCCTCTTCGGCACGGCGGGCGCGGCGGTCGGAATGCGCCGTCTGTGCTTTCTGCGCGGCGGCCATGGCCCCGCCCGCGCCGCGGCCCAAGAGGTTCAGCAGCGACGCGTAGGACATGATCAGCCCGACCAGCAGGAAGCGCGAGATGTTCTGCAGCTCGGCCTTGGTGAAGCCCAGCACGAAGGCACCGAGCGCCAACAGCCCCGCGCCCAGGAGCACGGTCAGCAGCTTCAGCCCGAAGCCCGCGCTCAGCGGCAGGATGCCGAGCGCCGTGCCCATCATCATGTCGCCGAAGAGCCCGCCGAGGCCAAAGCTGTGGGTCCATTCCGGCCCGGTGGTCAGCCCCGCGGCATAGACCGAGGCCAGCGCGATCCAGATCGGCGCAAAGACCACGCGCGAGAGAGCGCGCTCGTCGCCGCGGTGCAGGGCGAAGCGCAGTCCCCAGACCAGCAGCACAAGCGCGAGGCCCCAGCTGCCGAGGCCGACGATCATGTAGAGCGGCGCGGCCATCGAGGCCCCGAGCCGGCCAAGCCAGTTCTGCACCGGCGCGTCGGTGGCCGAGAGCCACGACGGATCGTCCGGCGTGTAGGAGCCGATCATCGCCGCCGCCATGAGGCCGAGAACAATCAGGGCGATGCCGCCCAGCTCCCTGCCCCGCTTCTCGATTGCGGCCTGCATGTTGCTGTCGAAGAGCGGGTCACGCCCCTTCACCTGATATGCCATCGCTCGCCTCGTCGTTTTTTCTTATTGCCCGTACAGGCAGTCCCGAATCCGGGTCAGCCCGCGCTCGGTTTCTTCGCGGGAGGCCACCAGTGCCACGCGCAGGAATCCCTTCCCCGGATTTCCCGCCTCGGTGTCACGCGACAGATACGCGCCCGGCAGCACCCGCACGCCGGTTTCCTTCCAGAGCTTCAGCGCCGCTTCCTCGCCGTCCTCGACCGGCAGCCAGAGGAAGAAGCCCGCCTGCGGCGGCATGTAGCCCGGCACGTTGCCGAAGATGCGGTCCGCCAGCTCGAACTTCTCGAGATAGAGCGCGCGGTTTTCGACCACATGCGCCTCGTCGGCCCAGACCCGCTCGGATACGCGCTGCACCGGCAGCGGCAGCGGCGCGCCGGCAAAGGACCGGTGCTGCTTGATCCGGCGCAGGGTTTCGGGCCCGCCCGCCACGAAGCCCGAGCGCAGCCCGGGCAGGTTCGAGCGTTTGGACAGCGAGTGGAAGATCACCACCCGCTCGGGATCGGCGCCCATCTCGGTCGCCACCTGCAGCGCGCCGACCGGGGCCTCGCCACGGTAGATTTCAGAGTAGCATTCGTCCGCGAGGATCTGGAAATCGTGCTTTTCGCCTAGCGCGATCAGCGTCTCCCAATAGGCGCGGTCGGCGACGGCGCCCTGCGGGTTGGCCGGCGAGCAGAGGTAGACCAGCGCGGTGCGCGCCAGCACGTCCTCGGGCAGGCCCGCAATGTCGGGCAGGTGGCCGGTCGCCTCGGTGGCGTTGACGTAGACCGGCTCGGCCCCGACCGACAGCGCCGAGACCGCGTAGACCTGGTAGAAGGGGTTGGGCATCAGCACCAGCGGCTGCTGGCCGTTCTTGGTTTCCGGGCAGAGCGCCATGCCGGCGTTGTAGAGCCCCTCGCGGGTGCCGTTGACCGTGGTCACCTGCGTGTCGGGGTCCACCGTCACGCCGTAGCGGCGGGCGATCCATTCGGCGATATTGGCGCGCAGCTCCGGCGTGCCTTCGTTCGGCGGGTATTTGCCGAACTCCTGGACAGACTCGGCCAGCACCTCGCCGACGAAGGCCGGGAAGGCGTGCTTCGGCTCGCCGATGGTCATGTGGATGACCTCGCCGCCGGGCTCGAAAGAATCGAGCAACGCCCGCAGGCGCGGAAACGCGTAAGCCGGAAGGTTCGAAAACCGTTCGGGGAACATGCCAGTACTGCCTCTGTAAGTCGGGATCGTATGCGCCCCGTTTGCGCCAGAGGATACGCAAGGCAACGGGCTTCGTCTACCGCAACTCCACGCGGCAACGGGTCCGTGGCAGGAATGTCGCAGCGCGGTAAAATTTTCGCCTCGCGGCGGGGCCGCCGGGAATTCCAATGTCACCCCGGCGACTTAGCGAAGCCCTTCCGTCACGGAGGACCCGCTGCAGAAGGGGCGAATCACGTCTCTCTCCGCGGCGATGGACAGGCCGGTCCAGAGCAGCACCGGCCTGCCGTGGCTTCAGGCGAAGTAGTCGCGCAGCATCCGGGTGTAGATCGCCTTGAGCTGGCCGATCTGCGCCACCTCGACGTTCTCGTCCACCTGGTGCAGCGTCTTGCCGACGAGGCCGAACTCGACCACCGGGCAATGGTGCCGCACGAAGCGCGCGTCCGAGGTGCCGCCCGTGGTCGACAGCTCGGGGCTGCGGCCGGTCTCGGCCTCGACCGATTTCGCCACCAGCTCCGAAAGCGGCCCCGGCGGGGTCAGGAAGGCCTCGCCGGAGATCTTGATCGTCAGCTCGGTGCGGGTGCCGAACTCGGCGTCCACCTTCGCGGTCTCGGCGCGCAGCCACTCGGACAGCGAGGCCCCGGTGTGGGTGTCGTTGAAGCGGATGTTCAGGGTTGCGCGGGTCTGCGCGGGCACCACGTTGGTCGCCGGGTTGCCGGTGTCGATGGTCACCACCGCCAGCGTCGAGGGATCGAAATGGTCGGTGCCCTCGTCCAGAACGTGGCTCGACAGCCGGTCCATCAGCCGCGCCATGGCGGGCATCGGGTTGAGCGCGCGATGCAGGTAGGCCGAATGCCCCTGCTTGCCGGTCATGGTGAAATGCGCGTTCATCGAGCCTCGGCGGCCGATCTTCATCATGTCACCCATCTCTTCCGGGCAGGTCGGCTCGCCGACGATGCAGATCGACATGCGCTCGCCTTCACGTTCCATGTACTCGAGCAGCGCCGTGGTGCCGTCCACCGCGTCGCCCTCCTCGTCGCCGGTGATGGTCAGCACGATGGCCCCCTCGGGCGGCGTCTCCCGGACGAAATCCACCGCGGCGGCAGCAAAGGCGGCGACACCGGATTTCATGTCGGTGGCGCCGCGCCCGTAAAGGATGCCGTCCTTCACCTCGGCACCGAAGGGATCCACAGTCCACGCCGCGAGATCGCCCACCGGCACAACGTCGGTGTGGCCGTTGAAGCCGAAGCTCTTGGCGTGGCCCTTCTCGCCCCAGCGGGCGAAGAGATTCGCCACCCCGCCCCGGTCGACCCGCGTGCAGGCAAACCCCGCGGCCTCCAGAAGCCCTTGCAACAGCACCAGCGCGCCGCCCTCCTCGGGGGTCACCGAGGGGCAGCGGACGAGGTCGGCCGTGAGCTGGACGGGATCGGTGGGCTGATGGGTCATGGGCGGATCTCCGGAAAACGTTTGCCCTTGGCTACAGCGCCCGGCGGACGTGTGCAAATGTGATGAAAAGGGCGCAGCGGGGCCTGCCGCCACCACCGCCGACTGACGCTCCGAGGGGTGCGGTGCTACGCTCGCGCAAAACGAGCAGGACCACCCCTTTCATGAGCTGGATCGCGATCGCCGCGGAGCAGACGCGCTGGATCGACAAGCAGGCCTTTGCCGAGGCCCTGGAGACCCGCGGCCGGCGCCTGGAGCGCGGCAGCCTGCTGATCGAGACCCAACTCTCCCCGCGCGCCGAGCCGAAGACGCTGCTGGCCTACGAGCGCGGCTTTCCTTTACAAGCCAGCCTGACCCTTCAGGTGCTGCCGGGCGGCAGCATCGTGCTGGTCGCCAGCCGCGACGGCGAGATCTTTCACACGGTAATCGGCTACCCCGAGGATGGCCGCCCCGAAACGTTGCGGCTGACGCTGTCGTGGGACGCGGGCCGGGAATGGGCGCGGCTGGCGGTGGAACGGCCCGACACCGGGGGCATGGAGCTGCGCATGGTCCAGGCACTTCCGCCGCCGCTCTACGAGGACGTCAAGGCGCTGACCCTGTACCCGCAGCTGCGCCATACCGCGCCCGACCTGCTGTTCTTCGCGGTCTCGGACGAGATCGAACCCGTCGGCCCGCTGCCCAGCCTTGCGGGCGCCACCCCCGTTGCCACGCCGCAGGGGCAGCGCCGCATCGACAGGCTGACCGAGGGCACCGAGGTGCTGACGCCAGATGGACGGATTGCGCCGGTCCTGCGGGCGGCGGCGCGCAGCCTTCCCGCCTTCGGGTCATTCCGCCCGGTACGGCTGCGGGCACCCTACCTCGGGCTCGAACGCGACATCCTCGTGGCACCGCACCAGCGCCTGCTGATCTCGGGCTCCGAGGTTGAATATCTCTTCGGGCGCGAGGCGGTGTTGGTGCCGGCGCAGAGCCTGACCCACGGTTTCGCCGCGCGCTTCGAGACCGGCGCCCCGCTGATCCGCTACCACCAGCTGCTGCTGCCGGGCCACGACACCCTGCAGACCGCCGGCATCGCGGTGGAAAGCCTCTATGTCGGGCGGCTGCGCCGCGATGCTGCAAAGCTCGAGGCCTCGGTCCTCGCGGACATGGATCGCCACGCCATGCCCGAACAGACCCGCGCCGGCTACCAGGTGCTGCGCCCCTTCGAGGCGGTGACCCTTGTCGAAGCGCGCGCCGCCTGACCCACCGGCAGAGGGGGCGCTACCCCTGCAGCCTGCGGCGTCTCCCCCGGGATATTCGGGCCCAGACGAAGTTGCGGACGCGACGGCCACGTACAAGAGAATCGCGATGACGCTGACTTCGGCGCGTGGTACGGCTGCGGCATGAGCAAATTGCCTTCGAAAGCCGAGATCCTCGAGTGGATCGAGGCGCACCCGACCCAGACCGCGAAACGTGACATCGCCAAGGCCTTTGGCATCAAGGGCGCTGCGCGGATCGACCTCAAGCGCATCCTCAAGGAGCTCGAGGCCGAAGGGCACCTGGAGAAGCGTCACAAGACCTACCGCGACCCGGACCGGCTGCCGCCGGTGTCGGTGCTGCAGGTCAAGGCACCGGACGAGAACGGCGATCTTTTCGCCCAGCCGCTCGAATGGCATGGCGAGGGTGTCGAGCCCATCGTGCTGCTGGTGCTGCGCGCCTCCGATCCGGCGCTCGGAGAAGGCGACCGCATCCTGGCCAAGCTGCAGGTGGTGCACGAGGCGGACCACAACTACGAGGCGCGGCTGATCCGCAAGATCGGCGTCAGCCCGCGCAAGATCGTCGGCATCTTCCGCAAGGGCCCCGAGGGCGGTCGCATCGTGCCGATCGACAAGGGCGCCGACAAGGAATGGCTGGTGGCGCCCGACGCCATGGGCGGCGCCAAGGACGGCGAGCTGGTCGAGGCCGAGCAGGCCGGTCCGCGCGCCTCGCGCATGGGGCTGCCGAAGGCGCGCATCGTGATGCGGCTCGGCGATCCCTCGGAGCCCAAGGCCGTCTCGCTCATCGCCATCCACCAGCACGGCATCCCCGACGACTTCCCGCCCAAGGTGCTGGAAGAGGCGGACCGGATGAAACCGGCGGGCCTGAAGGGCCGCACCGACCTGCGCGAGCTGCCGCTGGTGACCATCGACCCGGCCGACGCGCGCGATCACGACGACGCCTGCTTCGCCGAGGCCGACGAGGATCCGAAGAACCCCGGCGGCCACGTGATCTGGGTCGCCATCGCCGACGTCGCCCACTACGTGCTCCCGGGCTCGCAACTCGACCGCGAGGCCAAGAAGCGCGGCAACTCGAGCTATTTCCCCGACCGCGTCGTGCCGATGCTGCCGGACCGGCTGTCGGGCGACCTGTGCTCGCTGCACGAAGGTGTGCCGCGTGCCTGCATCGCCGTGCGCATGGTGATCGATTCCGAGGGCAACAAGCGCTCGCATGAATTCGTGCGCGGCCTGATGCGCTCTCCCGCCTCGCTGAACTACGCCGAGGTGCAGCAGGCGATGGACGGCGAGCCCAACGACAAGACCGGGCCGCTGCTCGAGGATGTGATCCGCCCGCTCTACAACGCCTACTACGCGCTGCGCGCCGCCCGCGACCGGCGTCAGCCGCTGGACCTGGAGCTGCCCGAGCGCAAGATCGTGCTGGCCGAGGATGGCACCGTGGCTTCGGTGAACTTCGTCGACCGTCTCGACGCGCACAAGCTGATCGAGGAATTCATGATCCTCGCCAATGTGGCCGCCGCCGAGACGCTGATCGCCAAGCGCACCCCGCTACTGTTCCGCGTGCACGAGGAGCCGCCGGTCGAGAAGCTCGACGCGCTGCGCGAGACGGCGCTGGCCGCGGGACTGACGCTGGCCAAGGGGCAGGTGCTGAAGACCTCGCATCTCAACAAGCTGCTGCATGATGCGGCGGGGCGCGAGGATGCCGAGCTGATCAACCTCGCCACGCTGCGTTCGATGACGCAGGCCTATTACAACCCCGAGAACTTCGGGCACTTCGGCCTCGCCCTGCGCAATTACGCGCATTTCACCTCGCCAATCCGCCGCTACTCGGATCTCATCGTGCACCGCGGTCTGATCACCGCGCACGGCTGGGGCGACGACGGGCTGAGCCAAGAGGACATCGAGCGGCTGCAGCAGACCGCCGAGCACATCTCGGACACCGAGCGGCGCTCGATGATGGCCGAGCGCGACACCACCGACCGCTATCTTGCGGCCTACCTGTCGGAGCGCGTCGGCGCGGAATTCGGCGGGCGGATCAGCGGCATCGCCAAGTTCGGCGTCTTCGTGAAGCTCGACGAGAGCGGTGCCGACGGGCTGGTGCCGATCCGCAATCTCGGCAACGAGTTCTTCCACTTCGACCGCGACGCCGGAACGCTGATGGGGGCCGACACCGGCACGCTGATCACCCTTGGCCAGCGGGTCCGGGTGAAGCTGGTGGACGTGACGCCGGTGACCGGCGGCATCGGGCTGGAACTCTTGGAACTCGCCGGCGAGGCGGTCGAGGCCCCGCGTCACCGCAAGCCCGCGGGCTACGGGCGGTTCAAGAAGACCCCCGGCAGCAAGCCTGGCGGCAAGGGCGGGCCGAAAGGCAAGGGCGGCAAGGGCAAGGGACCCGCACGCCGCAAGGACGTGCAGGCCCGCGCCAAGGATGCCAAGACGGCGCGCAAGGTCAGCCGGACACGTAAAGCCGATCGTTGAGCGGCGCGTAAAGCGCCTCTCGCCCGCGCGCGACGTAGTCCATGAGCGGCTGCCGCGCGCGGAGCGCCCGGCGCAGCGCGGTCTCACCGGGCAGCCGGTCGATCATGCTCAGCACCGGCAGCACCGAGGCATCGGCGGCGGTGGGCTTCGCGCCAAAGAGCCATGGGCCCTCGCCCAGCACCGCGATGAGCGCATCGAGGTCCATCTCCGCCAGCGTGCAGCGATCCTCTTCCGAGTAGCGGGCGACACCATGCCAGGTCATGCCCTGCCGCTGGCCCTCCTGCACCTTGGCTTCGAGCCCCTCGGGCATGCCCTTGAACACCTCGGGGAAGAACTGCGGCCAGACGCGGGCGTCGAGCCAGCGGTCATGGGCCACCTGCCAGCGTAGGCTCTCTTCGGCCATGCGCATGACCGCGAGGGCCATGCCGCGCGCCGCCAAGTCGAAGCCGGGGAAGAAGTCGGTCCCCTGCGCCTCGAGCCATTTCTGGATCAGCGCGCTGTCGGGCACCACGCCCTGCGGCGTCTCGAGCACCGGCAGCTTGCCATAGGGTCCCTCGGGCATGGGCACGAAGCGCGGCTGCCAGTCGAGGCCGGACATTTCGAGCAGGATCATCGCCTTGGCGCAGAAGGGGCTGTTGGACGGCTCGCCAAGGGTGGGCGGGAAGGAAATCAGGGTCAGCATGGGGATGGGTCCTTTTCGGGACGGGATGAAAGGAGAGTGCCGGCCCCTCGGACCGTAGCCCCCGCTCTTGCCGGAAACTGTCAGCAGGGTGCAGGATGATCGCGCCATGTCCCGTACCGAACGCCTCTTCCAGCTCATGCAGGCGATGCGCCGCCTGCCCGCCCCCGTCACCGCCGCCACACTGGCGCAGGAGACGGGTGTGTCCGAACGCACGCTCTATCGCGACATCGGATCCCTGCGCGGACTCGGCGCGGTGATCGACGGCGAGGCGGGCTACGGTTTCACCCTGATCGAGGACCCGCACCTGCCGCCGCTGTCCTTTGACGAGGACGAGCTCGAGGCGCTGGTGCTGGGGCTGCGCGAGGTTGAGGCGCTGGCCGATCCGGCGCTGGCGCATTCCGCGCGCAACGCGCTGGCCAAGCTGCGCGCCCGCCTGCCCGAGCGGCAGGCCCACCAGCTGCGCCACGCGGTGCTGACCGCGCACCGCTTCTCGCCACCTGCCCCGCCGACCATCGATGCCGCCCTGCTGCGCTGCGCCTGCCGCGAGGAGCGCCACATCCGCTTCGACTACCGCGACGCGCAGGGGGCAGCGACACAGCGCGAGGTGAAGCCGCTGTCGCTGCTTTTGCTCGACAATTCGCACTGCCTGATCGCCTGGTGCCTACTGCGCGAAGACTACCGGACCTTCCGGCTCGACCGGATGGCCGGGATGGCGGTGCTGGAGCTTTCGTTCCGGCCCGAGCGCGTGCCGCTGCTGCGCGGCTTCATGGACCGGATGGAGGCCGAGCAGGGCAGCTGTGCGATCCGGCTCTGAGGCGCATTCCCGTCCGCGGTCTCTTGCCGACAGGGCAAAAAGTGATCGCCGCCGCACCTTCGCAAATCGTCCCATCCGGGGTAGCCTTTTCGTCAATAAGAACACGAGCAGTAGGTGACACCCGATGAAACGGAGCCTTTCCGGCCTTGCGCTGTGCCTGATGGCCACGCAGGTGCAGGCCGAGCGCATAGACGACTATACCGCCCCGGTGATCTCGCAACGCCCGGCGCAGCGCCCCATGGCCTTTGTCGCGGCAAAGCCGGTACAGGTCGCGCAGGTGGTGCCCTCGACCGAGGTCCAGCAGGAGTTCGCGCGCTGGCTTGTCGGCTTCCGCGATCGCGCCCGCGCCGAGGGGATCAGCGAGCGCACCCTGGATGCGTCGCTGCGCAACGTGACGCTTGATGCCGACGCGTTGCACAAGATCAACAACCAGGCCGAATTCACCAAGACGCTCTGGGCCTACCTCGGCTCGGCGGTCTCGGACACGCGCATCGAAAACGGTCGCGCAGCGCTGGCGCAGAATGCCCAGCTGCTGCGCCAGATCGAGGCGCGCTACGGCGTCGACCGGCAGGTGGTGCTGGCGATCTGGGGCATGGAAAGCGCCTATGGCACCCACCGCGGCACGCATCCGGTGATCCCGGCACTGGCGACGCTGGCCTACGGCTCGCGGCGCGGCAAGTTCTTCGAGGGCCAGCTGATCGACGCGCTGCGTATCGTGCAGGACGGCGACACCACCGCCGAGAAGATGACCGGCAGCTGGGCCGGGGCGATGGGGCACACGCAGTTTATCCCCTCCTCCTACCGCGCGCTGGCGGTGGACTGGACCGGCGACGGCAAGCGCGACATCTGGTCGGACAACCCCGCCGACGCCCTCGCCTCGACGGCGCATTACCTTGCCGAGAACGGCTGGATCCACGGCCAGCCCTGGGGTGTCGAGGTACAGCTGCCGCGCGGCTTCGACTACGAGCTCGCGGGCAGCACGAACCGCATGCCCTCGGACTGGGCGAAGCTCGGGGTGGTCGGCATGGACGGTCGCCCGGTACAGGACTTCGGCTCCGCCAAGCTGCTGCTGCCCGCGGGACACAGGGGCGCGGCCTTCCTGACCTTCAAGAACTTCAAGGTGATCTCGCGCTACAACGCCGCCGATGCCTATGTGATCGGGGTCGGGCACCTGGCCGACCGCATCATGGGCGGCGCGCCGATCCGCGCCAGCTGGCCCGATGACGAGCGCGCGCTGACCAGCGACGAGCGCAAGGAGCTGCAGGTGCGGCTGAAACGGGCGGGCTTCGATCCCTCGGGCGTCGACGGGCGTATCGGGCCGATGACCATCAAGGCGCTGCGCGATTACCAGCGCGCGGTGGGCGTGGTGCCGGACGGCTACGCCTCGCTCGAGGTGCTGCACCGCCTGCGCTGAACCGGCTCAGCGGCAGCCCGTGCCACAGCTTCTCTCCAGCGCCCTGACCTGCCGGGCGCTGGGGCTCGGCCATCGATTGGCGCCGCAGGGATCGGCGATCAGCACCAGCCGGCCGTCCTCGCGCTTCAGCAGCGCCGCCATCGGGCCACTCGCAGCCTCGCCGCACCACGGCCCGTAGCAGGACACCCGGAGCGTGATGCGCTGGTCGAAGGGGCGCTTGAAGCCCCCCTGCCCCAGCGCCCAGCCCCAGAAGCGCGCCGGCACCTCCCCGGCGCTGCGCGGCACCGCGCCGGTCTCGAGCACGCCGTTCACCGCGATCCACTCGGTCTGCTCGCTTTCTGCGGCGCGCACGTCGCGCGCCACGTCCGGCGGCAGGCACTTCAGCGCGAAGGCCGGGCCCGCAAGGCACATCAGCAGGAGAGCAAAGGCGCTGCGGATCACAGCTTGTCCCGGAAGGCGGCGATCACCTGCTCGTAGACCGGGCGCTTGAAGGGCACGATCTGGCCCAGCACCTCGTCTGCCTGCAGCCAGCACCATTCCGAGAACTCCGGATGCTCGGTCTGGATGTTGACCTGCGAATCCTCGCCGTTGAAACGCAGCAGGAACCACTTCTGCTCCTGCCCCCTGTAGCGGCCCTTCCAGATGCGCGGGACGATGTCATGCGGCAGGTCATAGGAAAGCCAGCCCTCGGTCTCGGCCTCGACGGTGACCAGTGACGGGTTGACGCCGATCTCTTCCTCGAGCTCGCGCAGGGCCGCCTCCTGAGGTTCCTCACCTTTGTCGATCCCGCCCTGCGGCATCTGCCAGGCGGGCACCTCGCTGTCGAGCCGCTGGCCGACGAAGACGTGCCCCGCGGCGTTGACCAGCATCACGCCGACATTGCGGCGATAGGGCAGCGCAGCGATTTCTTCGGGGGTCATGGTCTTCATCGGAGGCTCCTTGGTTGTGGCCGCACGCTAGCGCCGGAAAAGGGGTTTTGAAAGATCGGACCCGCCCGAAATCAAGCCGAAGGCGCCGGGCGATCGCCGGCCCGACCTGGCGGGCTGGCGCTTTGCACCGTTCGGTATAGCAAGAATGTCGCAACGACCTGGCCGGGATAAAGCGCGGATCTTTTCCGCTTCTGCGCCACCCCACGGGCAGACTGTCACCCAGCTCAAGCTTCGCACACCGGGTTGCCAAACAAAAAAGGCGCGCCCCGCGGGACGCGCCTTTGGTCGTTCTCGGGCAGAAGCCTTACTTATCGGCGGCCTGCGCCTGCTGCATCAGCGCCTGCTCGTCGCCGAGCACGCTGAGGCCCTTGAGGATGTCGATCGCATAGGCCAGCTGGTAGTCGTCCTGGCGCAGCTTGGCGGCGTCCTCGGCCTTGGCACGGTCTTCCTCGATCTGGCGGATCTCGTCCTCGGTCAGGCTGTCATTGTCCAGCGCGCCGCGCAGATCGGCTTCGGAGCGGCTGAAGCCGGGCACCGCGTCCTCTTCGGCCTCCGGCTCGGGCGGCCGCTGTTCGACGACGATATCGGGCGAGACGCCGAGCGCCTGGATCGAGCGGCCCGAGGGCGTGTAGTAGCGCGCGGTGGTCAGGCGCATCGCGCCGTCGCCTCGCAGCGGCATGACCGTCTGCACCGAGCCCTTGCCGAAGCTCTTGGTGCCGACAACCACGGCACGGCGGTGATCCTTCAACGCGCCGGCAACGATCTCGGAAGCCGAGGCCGACCCGCCGTTGATCAGCACCACAATCGGCTTGCCGTCCGACAGGTCACCCTCGGTGGCGTTGTAACGCTCGCCGTCGGCGGCGTTGCGGCCGCGAGTGGAGACGATCTCGCCCTTGTCGAGGAAGGCGTCGGCCACCTTGATTGCCTGGGTCAGCAGGCCGCCCGGGTTGTTGCGCAGGTCGAGCACGATGCCGTTGACCTTGTCCTTGCCACCGGCAGCCTCGATCTCCTTGGCCAGCCCCTCTTCGAGGTTCGGGTAGGTCTGGTCGTTGAAGGTGGTGACGCGCAGAACAACGGTGTCGCCCTCGCGGCGGGTGCGCACGGCGGTGAGGGTGATCGTGTCACGGATGATCGAGATGTCGAAGGGCTCGTCCTCGCCCTCGCGGACCACGGTGATGACGATCTCCGAGCCGACCGGCCCGCGCATCTTGTCCACCGCCTCGTCGAGGTTCAGGCCAAGCACCGACTCGCCGTCGACATGGGTGATGAAGTCGCCGGCCTGCACGCCGGCCTCGGCGGCAGGGGTGCCGTCCATCGGCGAGACGACCTTCACGAAGCCGTCTTCCTGGGTGACCTCGATGCCGAGCCCGCCGAACTCGCCGCGGGTCTGCACGCGCATGTCGGCGGCATCGTCCGGCGGCAGGTAGCTCGAATGCGGGTCGAGCGAGGTGAGCATGCCGTTGATCGCGGCCTCGATCAGCTTCTTGTCATCCACTTCCGACACGTATTGCGCACGGATGCGCTCGAAGATGTCGCCGAAGAGGTCGAGCTGCTCGTAAACGCTGGTGTTCTTCTCGGCTTCCTGGGCCAGCAGCGGGCCGACGAATTGCGTCGTCGCCACAACGCCTGCCACGGTGCCGCCCAGTGCGGCCATCAGAAACTTGTTCATCCTCAGATCATCCCTTGTCGCTGGCGAACCATTCTAGCGGGTCCACGGGGGCGTCGCCCTCTCTTACCTCTATATACAGGGTCTCCGTGCGTCCAGCGCCGGAACCTTCACGTGACGGTGACGCCCCGTCCGCTGCTGCATCTCCCATCAATCCGACCGGCGCGCCTTCGGGCAGGATCTCTCCGGTCTCGGCGTAGCTCTCGTCGAGCCCTGCCAGCACGAAGAGCAGGTCCGGCTGCGGCTCCAGAATGGTCACGAGACCGTAATCGAGCAGCGGGCCCGAATAGCGCACGGTGGCGGCGGTGGGGGTGGTGACGATGGCCTGCGGCAGCGTGGCGAGCACGATCCCGGGACGCGAGACCCCGGCGGCATCGCTCTCTCCGGCGGCACGCAGCACCTGCCCGCGGACCGGCAGGGGCAAGCTGCCCCGGCGCGCATCGACCGGCGGCAGCGCGTTCGGGGCCTCGCCCTGCGCGATGTTCGACAGGCCCGAGGCGAAGCCTTCCAGCGTCTCGGTGGCCGCGATCAAAATGGCGGTGCGCACCGGGTCCTCGGTGAAGCGCATCGGCAGGTCGGTACGGTCGGCGACCGCCTGGCTGAGTTCGGTGCGCGCCACCTGAACCCCCGCGAGACCCTCACGCAGGGTCTGCGCAGCGCTTTCCTGCAGGGCGCGGAGCTGTGCCACCTCGTCGAGATCCGAGCGCAGGGCCCGCGCCTCCTGCGCCAGCCCCGGCGTCACCGCGGCGAGCAGCATGCCCGCCCGCGCCGAACCCACGGGCCCCGCCGGGTGCAACAGCGCCTCTGGCGCGGCGCTGCTGCCGAGGCTCGACAGAACGCCCAAGAGCTGCGCCACCTCGCCCTCCTGCGCCGCAAGCCGGCGGCTCAGCTCGGTCTCTCGGACGGCAGCGTCCCTCAGCCCGTCACGCAGCGCGGCAAGCCCGTCCTCATAGGCCTCGACCGTGCGGGTCAACGCCTTGACGCGGTCGCGCGCGGTATCCGCCTGATCCAGCTGCACCGAGGCCTCTTCCAGCGCCCGCGCCGCGGCACGGGCGGCCTCGCCCGGGGCCTGCGCCAGCGCCGGGCCCGCCAGAAGGCATAGGATCAGCGCCGCGGCTCTCATCTGTCGATCAGGCTCGTCCCGGTCATCTCCTCGGGCTGCGGCAGGTTCATCAGCTGCAGCAGCGTCGGGGCGACGTCGGCGAGGATGCCGTCATGCACCGTCGCACCCTCGGGCCCGCCGAAGAGGATCACCGGCACCGGGTTCGTCGTATGCGCGGTGTGCGGGCCATCGGTCGCTTCGTCCCACATGGTCTCGCAGTTGCCGTGATCGGCGATGACCACCATCGCGCCGCCGACCTTCTCCAGCGCCGCGACCACCTTGCCAAGGCCCTCGTCCACCGCCTCGCAGGCCTTGATCGCCGCATCGAGATCGCCGGTGTGGCCGACCATGTCGGGGTTGGCAAAGTTGGTGACGATCAGGTCGTAGCCCTTCTCGATCGCATCGACGAAACGCTCGGCCACCTCGGGCTCGGACATCTCGGGCTGCAGATCGTAGGTCGCCACCTTGGGCGACTTGGGCATGAAGCGGTCCTCGCCTTCCTCCGGGGTCTCCTTGCCGCCGTTGAGGAAGAAGGTCACATGCGGATACTTCTCGGTCTCGGCGAGGCGGAACTGGGTCAGCCCGTGCTTTGCCACCCATTCGCCCAGCGTGTTGACGATCACCCGCTTGGGGTAGGCCGTGGTCATGTAGGCGTTGTGCTTGTCGCTGTACTCGACCATGCCGAGCAGCGCCGAGAGCTCGGGCTTGTCGCGCTCGAAGCCGTCGAAATCCGGCGCGCCGATGGCGGCCAGGATCTCGCGCGCCCGGTCGGCACGGAAGTTGAGGCAGAAGAACCCGTCGCCCGCCTTGATGCCCTCGTAGCCGTCGATGACAGTGGCCGGGATGAACTCGTCGGTCTTGTCCTTGGCGTAGCTCTGGCTGACGGCGGTGACCGCGTCGGGCGCGCTTTCACCCTCGCCCTTGATCATCGCGTCATAGGCCGTTTCGATCCGCTCCCAGCGGTTGTCGCGGTCCATGGCGTAGTAGCGGCCGATCACGGTGCCGATGCTGGCGCCCTCGGGCAGACTGCCCGCAAGGTCCTTCACGAACCCCTCGCCCGATTTCGGCGCCACGTCGCGGCCGTCGGTGATCGCGTGCAGCACCACCTCAAGACCCTGATCGACAAGCAGCTTCACCGCTGCCTTGATGTGTTCGATATGGCCGTGCACCCCGCCATCCGAGACCACGCCCATCAGGTGCGCGCGGCCGCCCGCGTCCTTCACCTTGCCGGCAAAGGCGAGGATCGCCTCGTTCTTGAAGAACGACCCATCCTCGATCGCGAGGTCGATCTGGCCCAGATCCATCGCCACCACACGGCCCGCGCCGATGTTGGTGTGACCGACTTCCGAGTTGCCCATCTGTCCGGTCGGCAGGCCCACGTCCGGTCCGAAGGTGGTCAGCGTGGCATGCGGGCAGGTGGCGTAGAGCTTGTCCATGGTCGGCGTCTTGGCCAGCGCCGGGGCGTTGTACGCCGTCTCGTCGCGCAGGCCCCAGCCGTCGAGGATGGTCAAGACAACGGGTTTCGGAGTGGTCATGCTCAAACGCCCTTTTTCTCGCGAGGTTGCGGCAGGTGTAGCAGGGCGGCGCGGCGATGTGGAGGGCCGCCGCGCGCCGGGCTCAGCCGAAGATCAGTTTCGGCACGAAGAGCGAGATCTGCGGCACGTAGGTGATCAGCAGCAACACGAGGATGTTGACCACGACGAAGGGCCAGACCCCGGCGATGATCTGCGCCACCGGCTTGCCCAGCGTCGAGGAGGCCACGAAGATGTCGAGCCCGAAGGGCGGCGTGATCATCCCCAGCGAGATGTTCAGCGTCACGATCATGCCGAAGTGCACCGGGTCGATCCCCAGCGACTGCGCCACCGGGAAGAGCGGCGGCACGAGGATCAGCATCGCCGAGTTCGGATCGATGAACATGCCGGCGATGAAGAAGCAGACATTGGCCACCATCAGGAAGGTGATCCAGCCCGCATCGACCTGATCGAGCATCCCGATGATGCCGTTCGGCACCTGCGCCAGCGTCACGAAGAACGAGATCAGCCCGCCCATCGCCAGCAGCACGAAGATGATCGCGGTGTTGATGGCGCTGCGCTCGGTGATCGCGAAAAGATCCTTCCACGTCAGGCTGCGCAGGATGACGGCCTCGATGACGATGGCATAGACCACGCTGACCGCCGCCGCCTCGGTGGGGGTGATGATCCCCGAATAGATGCCGCCGAGGATGATCACCGGCATCCCCAGCGCCCATTTCGCCTGCCAGATGGCGCAGAGCCTTTCGGACCACGGCAGGCGCGGCTCGCGGGTCACGCCGCCCTTGCCCGCCTCGAGCCAGACGAAGAGCGCGAAGGCGAGGCCCAGCACGATGCCCACCGCCAGGCCACCCGCGAAGAGCTGCGAGATGGAGGTGCCGGTCATCCAGCCGTAGACGATGAGGGTGATCGAGGGCGGGATCAGCAGCGAGGTTTCGGCGCTGGCGACCAGCAGGCCGAGGCTGAACTTGTCCGAATACCCGGCCCGCCGCATCTCGGGATAGACCATCCGTCCCATCGCCGCGACCGTCGCCGGCGCCGAGCCCGACACCGAGCCAAAGGCCATGGAGCCGCCCACGACCACATGGCCGATGCCGCCGCGGGTGTGGCCGACGAGGGCCTTCACCACGTTCACCAGTTGCGCGGCGATCTGCCCCGCGCCCATCAGGTTGGCGGCGAAGATGAAGAAGGGGATGGCCAGCAGCGTCGTGTGGTCGATGCCGCCGACGATCTTCTGCACGATCGCCGGATCGGGCAGCTTGGCGTAGAAGATTTCCTTGTAGGCCAGCGCCGGAACACCCAGCACCAGCAGCATCTCGAAGCCTGCAAGCAGCAGGACCACGGCGAGGAGTACTATGAGGAAGATCATTCCGCCGCCTCCTGCGCCGTAAAGCGGTCGATGAGACCGAAGAGGCTCAGCCCGTAGCGCAGCGCGAGTAGCAGGAAGCCGATGACCGGCGCGAGGTAGATCAGTCCCATGGGAATGCCCAGAGTCGGCGAGGTCTGCCCGGACTTCAGCACGAATTGTACCATCTGCACGCCGAGCCAGGCCACGTAGAGCGAGAACAGCAGCCCCACGGTGTCGATCCCCCGCAAGAGCCAGCGCCGCGCGCCCTCGGGCAGCTTGTCACGCAGGTTGGTGATGCCAACGTGCTTGCCGCGTTCCAGCGCGAGGCCGAGCGCGAGGAAGACGAGAAAGAGGTTCATCAGCCGCACGGCTTCCTCGATCCAGGCAAAGCGGCTGGCCATGGTGCCGCCGAATTCCCGCATCAGAACCGAGCCGAAGAACAGTGCCACCATGGTCAGGAAAAGCACCACGAGGATCGTGCGCTCGACCTTTCGCAAGAGGGTGAGAAGGGGCATGGGCGGTCTCCGGGTCTTTCGCGAGCGGCTTGCAAAGAGGCGCCCGAGAAACCCGGGCGCCCTGTGAGGTCTTGGAATGTCTGCGGCGCGTGGCGCGGCTTACTTGGCGGTGGCCTCTTCGTAGGCGGCCAGCAGCGCCTTTCCGGTGTCACCGGCCATGGCAACATAGGCTTCCGACGCCGGGCCCCAGGTCAGTTCGCGCAGCTCGGCGCGCTCTTCGGGACCGGCGACGCGGACGTTGGTGCCGGAGTCCTTGATCACCTGCAGCGCCTCTTCGACGGCGGCGGCCTTGTGGGCGGTCAGCTCCGGGATAACCTCGGTGAAGGCGCCCTTGATCACGTCCTGGTACTCGACCGGCAGGCTTTCCCAGAACATCGGGTTGAACAGCACCACGTCTTCCATCGCGCCGTGATCCGAGATCACCACGTTCTCCTGCACCTCGTAGAACTTCATGTTCTTGATGGTGTCGAGCGGGTTTTCCTCGCCGTCCACGACGCCGGTCTGCAGCGAGGTGTAGAGCTCGCCGAAGGGCAGCGCGATGGCCGAGGCACCCAGCGCGTTGAACTGCTCGAGCAGGATCGAGCTGTCCATGACCCGGAACTTCTGGTCGGCGAAGGCGGCGAGATCGTCCAGCGGCTTGTTCGACGAGAACTGCTTCTTGCCGTTCGGCCAGAGGGTCAGCGCGACCATGCCCTTGTCGGCGAAGGTCGCCAGCAGCGCCTGACCGAAGGGACCGTCGCGCAGCGCCTGCGCCTCGGCGGCGTCCTCCGGGATCAGGTAGGGAATGTCGAGGATCGAGACCGCCGGGTTGAAGCCGCCGAGGAAGGCTGCGGGGGCTACGGTGCCCTCGATGGTGCCGAGCTGCACGCCCTCGTTCATCTGGCGCTGGTTGCCCAGCTGGCCCTGCGGGAAGATCTGCAACTCGACCGCGCCCTCGGTGCGTTCCTTGACCAGCTCGGCGACCTTCTCGAGGTGCACGTGGCGGCTCTGCGCGGTGCTTTCGAGGTGGCCGATCTTGGCCACGAACTCCTGCGCCGATGCGGCTCCGGATGCGAGGGAAAGCGCAAGCGCGAGCGCGGCGCTGGCAAAGCGGGTCTTGACCATGCGGGGTACTCCAGAATTTTGAACGCCACTAGCTATCGGCGGGTCGGGGTGCAAGTCAAAGCGAACCGCCCGCGATGCAGGCGCACAAGCTGCAATGGCCCGTTTCTTGGGCGCCGCGCGCGGCATCGCGGGAGACCAGCAGAATTCCGGGAGAGAAAAAAGCGGCCCGCCCGGTTGGAAACGGGCCGCAGTGAGATGCACTCCCCTCTCAAAAAAGTGCATCGTTCCTGGGTTCCTGGCGCGCGCCGAACTCAGCCGGCGCGGCGCAGCCGCGTCAGCGGGCCGGAAATCCGGCAGCCCGGCGGCGTCGTGCTGGCCTGAACCCGCGGCTCGGCGAGCCATTTTTCGCATTGTTCCACCAGGGCGCATCCGCGGCAGGCGGCAACCATCACCTCGTACTCCTCAGGGCGCAGCCGTCCTCTGCGCATCTGCTCGGCAAGGTTCAGCCCCATCACCCGCGCCACGCTGCGCGCCATCCAGAAATGCCGTGCCTCATCACCCAACATGGGTCACACCCCGTGATCGAGTTCGCCCTGCAGCGCCGCGAAAGTGCGGCGGTTGACGCAGTCCTCGGGGCAGGTCCGCAGCGCGTCCTGCTCGCTCTCATCGTTGTCCAACTCGGCCCGAAAGTCGAGCCAGTGGTCGCAGTCCTCGGACCACAGACAGCCACGGCAGCGGCCGACCATCCCGGCCCAGTCGCGCTGCGGCAACACCCCCAGGCGCTGCGCCTCGGCAAGGTCGACGCCGGTCGCGCGGGCCATGCGCTGCACGCGCCAGTAATGCGTGCGTTCATCGCCGAGCGGGAACGGGCGCGGACCGCGTAGCATGTTGGCCGAGATCATCGCCTCACCCCCCGGACAGCTGCCGGAACAGGTCGGCGTTGCGGCAATAGCTCGGAGCCGCGGCAACGGTGCCGTCGCGAGTGGCGAGCCAATGCTCGCAATCGCCCGGCTTGTGACAGCCGGTGCAAGCCAGAACGGCATCCTCGAGCGCGGCGAAACTGAGCCGGCCACGCATCATCTGCTCCTCGAGATCGACCCCGACCGTGGTGGCCATGGAATCGACAAGGCCGGCATGGCGTTTGAAATCCTTTGCTCCGGGCATGGCGCTTCTCCCTGTTGCAAGGCCCTTGCGGGCTTACCTCGGGTCGGAGCTTAGCAGACCGGGTTCGGACCGCCCTTGATGCACATCAACGTCAGACCCCACCGCCGGACCGATAGGCCTCGACAGTGCGCCGGACCGCCTCGATTCGCGCGCCGTTCGGCGGGTGGGTCCCCAGGAAACGGTTGCCCGGATCCGGCAGGCGCTCGAAGAACCGCGCCCCGCGAATCGCATCGAACCCGCTGCGCAGGGTGATTACCGTTCCCAGCTCGTCCGCCTCCAGCTCGTAGTTCTTGGTAAAGGTGCGGGCCCCCACCGAGGCGCCGAATTCCTCGGCGCTGCGCACGGACGCCTCGTCCGCGCCGGTCATCGCCGCGATGCCCGAGAAGATGATCGCACCGATGGCCGCATCTTCCTGCACGCGGTCGAGGTGGCCAAGAATGTGGTGCGAGGCCTCGTGCCCCATGACGAAGGCCAGCTCGTCGGCGTTCTGCGCCTCGCGGATCAGCGCAAGGTTGAAGGCCAGTACCGGCCGCCCCTGGCTGTCACGGGTCTGGAAGGCGTTCGGCGTCTCGTCCGGGCGGTCGTCCACGACGATGAGAAAATCGCAGTTCGTGCCGCCGCGCGTGTAGTTTCGGCATTGGTTCTCGGCCACCGGCTCGACCCTGTGGACCACCTCGGTGAACTGCTGCGCCGCGCGGGAGCCGGTCCCCGAGAGCGGATCGCTGCCCCGCGTCGGGACCGAGGAGATCGGCGCCACGGTACAAGCCGAGACAAGGCCGGAGGCGAGGACGAAGAGGAGAGGCAGTAGTCGGCGCATGCGGCGGGTCGCTCCGGTTCGGGTCATGAAGGCAAGGATAGGCGGCGGCGCGCCCCGGCGCCAGTGCAGCGCGCGCAGGGTGGCAGCATTGTGCTTTCAGTGCGCCCCCCGAGGCTTTGCGGAGGCATCGTAGATTTTGTGGATTGTGCGGTGCGGGGCGGCAGGTCTAGGCTGCTCTCATGTTCAGTGTAGAGCACGAATTCGACGCCACCGTGGTCACCCTCGTCGACGAGGGCGAACCGCATCTGCAGGAAGACGTCATTGTCTCGAGCTTCGAGGAATGCGTCACGGTCGAGCAGTATGATCCGCGCACCGACAGGGTGAACAAGATCACGCTCTCGATGACCCAGATGCGTGATCTCGCCGCCGCGATCAGCCTGCCCGAGGGCGTCTACACACGGCAGCCTGAAGACGGCGAGGGGTAATCACCCCTCGACCCGGAAGGCCTTGTCCCGCGACGTCGCGCCGCGGACCAGCGTGAGCCGTGACTTCGGCACCCCCAGCGCCTTGGACAGCAGCTTGACCACCGCCTCGTTTGCCTTGCCGTTCTCCGGAACGGTGGTGACATAGACGCGGATCTGCCCCTCCTCCTCGCGGATCTCATTGCGCGACGCCTTGGGCGTGACGCGCAGCTCCAGCACCGTGCCCGGCGCGGCGAGATGGGTGAGGTCGGGCTTGGCCATGGCGGGGCTCCTTCGCGACCCGTCTAGCATTCAAGAGGCAGAAGAGCACGACCTCCGGGCCGCTCTGCTCTCGGACCACTACAAAGACTCCTTCCCCGGGCCGCAAGGCAAAGTCACCAGACGAGCGATCATCCAAAGTGGCACGAACGGCTCAAGCCCGTTGAACGCTGCCCGCCCGGCTCGACTTGCACCCGGCTCATTGGCCCCGCACGTTGCAACCGGTTGAATCCGCGCCGCCAAAGCCTGACATAGGGGGCAACTGAATGAGGAGACGGCGATGCTCACCCCCAACCCGCAGGCGATGGACTTCCTGCTCAGCCGGCGCTCGCGCCCGGCCAAGACCCTGACCGGACCGGCGCCGGACCGCGAGGCATTGTTGCCGCTGCTCACCGCCGCCGCGCGCACGCCGGATCACGGCAAGCTCGAGCCCTGGCGCTTCATCGTGCTGGAGCGCGGCGCGCTCGACCGCATGGCCGGGGCGGTCACCGCCCGCGCCGCCGCGCTGGGTGTCGACGAGGACCAGGCTGCCAAGGCCCGCGCCGCCTTTGCCGACAGCCCGCTCTGCGTCGCGGTGATCGAGGTGCAGAAGGACAGCCCGAAAATCCCGCCGCTGGAACAGACCTATTCCGCCGGGGCCGTTTGCCTCGCGCTGCTTAACGCCGCGCTGGCCTCGGGCTGGGGCGCCAACTGGCTGACCGGCTGGGCCTCGCACGACCGCGCCTTCGTCGAAGAGACGCTTGGACTGGCCGAAAACGAGCGCGTTGCGGGCTTCATCCACATCGGTACCGAGACCTCCGCCCCACCGGAGCGCCCGCGCCCCGACCTCGAAGCGATCACCACCTGGATGGACGCATGATCCCCGCGTCCTTCCTCGCCGCCATCGGCCAGATCGGCGACCCGCGTTTCCGCTCTGTGCTCCTGAAGGGGCTCGGCCTGACTATCGGGCTCTTCGTGCTGATCTATTTCGTCTTCGTCACCGTCGTCGGCTGGTTGGTCGGCGACACTGTCTCGCTGCCTTGGATCGGCGAGGTCACCTGGGTCGACACGGCGATCAGCTGGGGCGCCGTGCCGCTGATGATGTTGCTCTCGGTGGTGCTGATGGTGCCCGTCGCCTCGGCGATCACCTCGTTCTTCCTCGACGACGTGGCGCAGGCGGTCGAGGACCGACATTACCCTTCGCTCGGCCCGGCCTATGAGGTGAGCTGGGGCGAGGCCCTGCGCGACACGCTGAGCTTCCTCGGCGTGATGATCGCCGCCAACCTCGTGGCGCTGGTGCTCTACATCTTCTTCGCGCCCTTCGCGCCCTTCATCTTCTGGGGGCTGAACGGCTTCCTGCTGGGACGGGAATATTTCACCCTCGCGGCGATGCGCCGGGTCGGGCGCGAGCAGGCGACCGTGCTGCGTCGCCGCCACCTCGTGACGATCTGGATCGCCGGGGTGCTGATGGCACTGCCGCTCTCCGTGCCGCTGGTGAACCTGCTGATCCCGATCCTCGGGGCGGCCACCTTCACCCACCTCTACCACCGGCTGCAGGGCGAACGCCCCGCCGGCTAGACAAACAGGCTAAACTCCCGGGCTGGCGGGGTCACTCGCCAGCCGTCACCGGCGGTCCCATCCGGTTGAACATCCAGCCGTCGATGTCCCGGACGCTGATCATCCCGCTGAAGATGATCCCCGCGAAAATTCCCCAGAGCACCACCGAGATGCCCGTTGTGATCCACGCCTTGCGCTTGAGGTTGTGCACCTCGGGGCTGCCGGCGTGGGTGCCGGGGACGACCTCACCAAGATCCCCCTGCGTCTTGAGCCGCACGGGAATCACGCAAAGGAAGGTCATGAACCAGATGACCGCGAAGAGAACGATGCCGGAGGTGATTGCCATGACGCGTTCTCAGACCTGTTCCAGCTCGACCAGCGTGCCCTGGAAATCCTTCGGATGCAGGAACAGAACCGGCTTGCCATGCGCGCCGATCTTCGGCTCGCCATTGCCGAGCACCCGCGCCCCCTGTGCCTTCAGGTGATCGCGCGCGGCGAGGATGTCATCGACCTCGTAGCAGACATGGTGGATGCCGCCCGAGGGGTTCTTGTCCAGGAAACCCTTGATCGGGGATTCGTCGCCGAGCGGGTAGAGCAGCTCGATCTTGGTGTTCGGCAGCTCGATGAAGACCACCGTCACACCATGGTCCGGCTCGTCCTGCGGTGCACCGACAGATGCCCCCAGCGTGTCGCGGTACATCGCCGAGGCGGCCTCCAGGTCCGGCACGGCAATGGCGACATGGTTGAGACGACCGATCATGACACTCTCCCTCGAATCCTCGCGTCGCCCGGTTATCGCGCGACGGGGCCCTGCCCCGCAAGCGGGTGCGTCCATTAACCGCCCATTAGCCAAGGGGGCGCAGGATGGTCGCGCCCGGCCACGGCATCACAACGACCGAACCGACCGATCCAAGCGGAGAAGGCCAGCATGACCGACAGTGAGATGACCAATAGCGAGATGACTGGCAGAGAGCTGACCGGTAGCGACCGAAATTCGCCCTTTCCCCCTCGGCCGACCGCCACGCGGCCGCTGCTCGGCATGACCGTGCTCGCGGTGGAAGACAGCCGCTACGCCTGCGATGCGCTGCGTCTCATGGCGCTCCGCAGCGGCGCACGGATTCGCCGGGCGGACTGCCTTCAGGCGGCGCGGCGGCACCTGTCGCTCTATCGTCCCACCGTGGCGGTGATCGATCTCGGCCTGCCCGACGGGTCGGGCGTTGATCTGATCGCCGAACTGGCGGTGCGCAGTCCGCGCCTGCCGGTGATCCTCGGAATCAGCGGCGACCCTTTCGCCGAGAACATGCTGCGCGCCGCCGGGGCCGACGGGTTTCTCGAAAAACCCCTGCGCAGCCTGCTGGACTTCCAGAACGCGATCATCTCGGCGCTGCCCGACAGCCGCAAGCCCGGCGGCATCCGGCTGGTATCCGACGACCCGATCCATCCCGACCCGCTGGCGTTCCAGGATGACATCGCCCATGCTGCGGCGTTGCTTCAGAAGGCTGCCGAGCCGTGGCTGGTAGACTACCTCGCGCAGTTCCTGACCGGTCTCGCCCGCTCCGCCGATGACCCGACGCTGGAAAGCGCCGCGCTCGCGCTTGCGGCGGCACGTACCGAACAGCGCCAGACGGCGCAGGCGGTCGCGCGGCTCGCCGCGCTGCTGCAGCACCGCATGGCAGGTCGCCTCGCAATCTGAAGAGAGGCGTCGCAAACGCCGCCCGGAACCGGGCTGGCCCATCGCGCGTTTCGGGCTCGACTGCTATCTTCCGCGGAGAGCCCCCATGACCTCGATCTACGACGCCATCAAGAAGGACCATGAAACCCACCGCGCCCTGCTCGACCGCATCGACGCGACCGAGGGCAACAGCTCCGAGCGGCGCGAAGCCTGGGAGACCTTCTATCGCGACATCAAGTCCCACTCCGCCGCCGAGGAAGAGGAATTCTACTCGGAGCTGATGAAGCACACTTGGGGTCAGGACGCCGCCCGCCACTCGGTCCACGAGCACGCCGAGATGGACGAGATTCTCGAGGAGCTGAACGAAATGGACATGTCCTCGCCCGGGTGGCTGACCCGCTTCCGCACGCTCAAGCACGACTACGAGCACCACATGGAGGAAGAGGAGGAGGAGGTCTTTACCCGTGCCCGAAAGGTCGTCGGCGAAGAGGACAACGACGCCTACGGCAAGCGCTTTCTCGACCGCAAGGAAAAGGAACTTGGGCTGATCGAGAAGAAAAAGGAAGATCATCTGGAAGACTGAACTGGTCCCCGGGCGGGGTGCAAAGGCCCCGCCCCCTGAGCCAGCGCCCGGCCCGACCAAGCCGACCACCGGAAGCATTCAAGCGCGCCTGTACCGCGGCGATGGCGGGCCCGCACGGCGGGGCTGCGCTGATCAACGTCGAGGCAATTTCCAGCTTTCCCCAGCGTCGAATCGTTCCATTTTTGTTCGCGACCTGACATAGAGCGCGAATGCCCTGCGCGGGGCGCGAAAGCCGCGTGACATTTGCTCGAGCTGGGGGCTATATTTCGACGATGACACAAAGCGCCGCGCAACATCTGTCCGAGTTCCTGGGGGAAGACCGGTTCGCCACCGTGATGGCGGATCCGCCGTGGCGGTTCACCAACCGCACCGGCAAGGTGGCCCCCGAGCACAAGCGCCTGGCGCGCTATCCCACGATGACGCTGGAGGAAATCTGCGCGCTGCCGGTGGCCGACCACCTGCAGGACACGGCGCATTGCTACCTCTGGGTGCCCAACGCGCTGCTGCCCGAGGGTCTGCAGGTGCTCAGCTCCTGGGGCTTCGAGTACAAGTCGAACATCGTCTGGCACAAGATCCGCAAGGACGGCGGCTCCGACGGGCGCGGTGTGGGCTTCTACTTCCGCAACGTGACCGAGCTGCTTCTCTTCGGCACCCGCGGCAAGAACGCCCGGACCGAAGCCGCGGGACGTCGCCAGGTCAACATGATCCAGACCCGCAAGCGCGAACATTCGCGCAAGCCGGACGAGCAATACGCGCTGATCGAGAGCTGCTCGAAAGGGCCCTATCTCGAAATGTTCGGACGTGGCGTGCGCGAGGGCTGGACGGTCTGGGGCAACCAGGCCGACGCCGACTACAAGCCCACCTGGAAGACCTACAGCTACAATTCGAGCGTCGCGGCGGAGTAACCGCGGCGCAGTTCCGCCCGGACTCAAAGCGAAGCCACCCGGAAATCGCCTGCCGGTCCCGGCGGGATGGCGCTTTTCCAGCGAAGCGCACCGCTCGAAAGTCATCCGGACGTGGCTGGATCAAAGCGCAAACCACGCATGTAGCTGCGCCCCCCCCACGGGCTGGCACGCGCCCGGCTATCCTCCGCCCATCAGCCCAGCAGGATCGCGTCCGGCAGGCCGATCAGCACCAGCGGGCACGGATTGCCGACGCCGCGGCGCACGCGCTCTTCCAACTTCGACCAATGGGTCGTCGCGGTGCCGAACTTGTCGGCCACGAACTTGCGGGCAAAGGCTTCGGGGAAGGTCATGCCCTTGGCCACCTGCGCCTCGACCGCGGCGCGCTGCTTGGCTGTGCGATCACCGATACCGAGCCGCTGCAGGTCCTCTTCGGACTGCAGCCCCTGCGCCTCGAGCCAGCCGCGGATGCGCGGCAGCATGCGGTCCTGCAACGTCGAGCCGCGGGTCACCACGATCCCCAGAGAGATCGCCGACTGCGCGTGCAGGCGCTGGAAATTCTCGAGATCGCGGTCGAAGAACGGGTCCTTGTTGTTCCACTCGATCTCGAGCGCCAGCCGCCCCGCCCCGGCGCGGCGCACGTGGTCGATCTCATGCGAGATCGCCTCGCGCTCAACGCCGTCGACGATGGTCTGAACAAGGAAGTTGTGCTTTTCCCAGCCGCGGGCGCTGAGCGCGCGCCGCAACCTCTGGGTCTGCCCCGACTCGCCGCCGCCGCCGGCGATCAGCTCTGAAAGTTCGATTGTGAACTCCGAGAGCGTCTCGACCAGCTCGGCGGTCTCCTCGGGGAAGTCGACGCTCAGGATCGCCGCGGCGTGGTTGCGCACTTCGACATCGAAGCCGCGGGATCTGAGCGTCTCTAGCATGGGTGTCACTCCTGCGGGATGACCCGCAGCGACAATTCCATCAGCTGGTCCGAGGCAGGCACGGAGGGTGCCTGCATCATCAGGTCCTCGGCGCGCTGGTTCATCGGGAACATGATGACCTCGCGGATGTTCTGCTCATCCGCCAGCAGCATAACGATCCGGTCGATGCCGGCCGCGCAGCCACCGTGCGGCGGGGCGCCGTAGTGGAAGGCCTGATAGAGAGCGCCGAAGCGGCTCTTCACCTCGTCCTCGCCGTAACCGGCGATTTCGAAGGCCTTGAGCATGATCTCCGGCTTGTGGTTCCGGATCGCGCCCGAGACCAGTTCGTAGCCGTTGCAGGCGAGGTCGTACTGGTAGCCACGCACGTCGAGCGGATCGCCGTTCAGCGCGTCCATGCCACCCTGCGGCATCGAGAACGGGTTGTGCTCGAAGTCGATGTCGCCGGTCTCGTCGTCCTTCTCGTAGATCGGGAAGTCGACGATCCAGGCAAAGGCGAAACGGTCGGTCTCGGTCAGGCCCAGCTCGGCACCGATCACGTCGCGCGCCTTGCCCGCCACGCGCTCGAAGCTCGAGGGCTTGCCGCCGAGGAAGAAGGCCGCGTCGCCGACGTCGAGGCCGAGCTGCTGGCGGATCGCCTCGGTGCGCTCCGGGCCGATGTTCTTGGCGAGCGGGCCGGCCGCTTCGATGCCCTCGCCCTGGTCGCGCCAGAAGATGTAGCCCATGCCGGGCAGACCCTCTTTCTGGGCAAAGGCGTTCATCCGGTCGCAGAACTTACGCGAGCCGCCGGTGGGCGCGGGGATGGCCCGGACCTCGGTGCCTTCCTGCTCGAGCAGTTTGGCGAAGATCGCGAAGCCGGAGCCGCGGAAGTGCTCGGAGCAGTCCTGCATCTTGATTGGGTTGCGCAGGTCGGGCTTGTCGGTGCCGTACCACTTCGCCGCATCGCGGTAGGAGATCTGCGGCCATTCGCCGGGGGCGTCGACCTTCCGGCCACCGCCGAACTCCTCGAAGATGCCCGCGATCACCGGAGAGATTGTGTCGAAGACGTCCTGCTGCTCGACGAAGCTCATCTCCATGTCGAGCTGGTAGAAGTCGGTCGGCGAGCGGTCGGCGCGCGGGTCCTCGTCGCGGAAGCAGGGCGCGATCTGGAAGTACTTGTCGTAACCCGACACCATGATCAGCTGCTTGAACTGCTGCGGCGCCTGCGGCAGCGCGTAGAACTTGCCCGGGTGCAGGCGCGACGGCACGAGGAAGTCGCGCGCGCCTTCGGGCGAGGACGCGGTAATGATCGGCGTCTGGAACTCGCGGAAGTTGTTGTCCCACATGCGGCGGCGGATCGAGGCGACCACGTCCGAGCGCAGGGTCATGTTGCGCTGCATGCTCTCGCGGCGCAGGTCGAGGTAGCGATAGCGCAGGCGGGTCTCTTCCGGGTACTCCTGCTCGCCGAAGACCATCAGCGGCAGCTCGTTCGACGCGCCCAGCACCTCGATCTCGCGCACGAAGACTTCGACTTCACCGGTCGGGAGCTTGGGGTTGACCAGCTCGGGATCGCGGGCCTTCACCTCGCCGTCGATGCGGATGCACCACTCGGAGCGCACCTTTTCGACGTCCGCGAAAGCGGCGCTGTCGGGGTCGCACAGGACTTGCGTGATGCCGTAATGGTCGCGCAGGTCGATAAAGAGAATGCCGCCGTGATCGCGGATACGGTTCACCCAGCCGGAGAGACGGACGGTCTCGCCGACGTTGGCCTTGGTCAGATCTGCGCAGGTATGGCTGCGATAGGCATGCATGGCTCTTGCCCTTCGGAAACTGCTGGAAAGTTAGGCGCCGATACACCGCTAGAGCCGCGGGAAGTCAAGGGAGCCGCTCAGGATTTGCCATAATTCGTTCATGCTGTAACGTCTGGGAACCTTTTTGCGATTCCAAACGTTTTCGATCGTTTGCAAACAACAAGAGACAGTGGGGGTCCGGCAATGTGGCAATCCGTCCTCGAACGCATTCTGAAAAGACTCATTGTGGAAGGCCGGTTGCGGGTCACCTGGCCCGACGGCACCAGCCGCGACTACGGCCCCGGCGGGGGACCGACCGCCGAGGTGTCGCTCACCGATGACAGCATCATCAGGGAGCTTTGCCGGAACCCGGTGATGGCGCTCGGCGAAGGCTACACGGACGGCAGAATCGACTGTGCCCCGCACAAGCTCTACGAGTTCGTCGCGCTTCTGGTCCGCAACCAGCAATCGGGGAAGATGCCCAGCTGGTTTACCGCCATGGACCGGACGCGGGTTGCCCTGCGCGGCATCGAGCAGCGCAACAACCCGCTGCGCTCGCAGTCCAACGTAAAGCACCACTACGACATCTCCGACGACCTCTACCGGCTCTTCCTCGACGAGGACATGCAATATTCCTGCGCCTACTTCGCCGATCCGGACGTCAGTCTCGAGGCGGCGCAGAAGGCCAAGAAGGACCATATCGCGCACAAGTTGTTGCTGAAGCCCGGCATGAAAGTGCTCGATATCGGCTGCGGCTGGGGCGGCATGGCGCTGACCTTGGCGCGCGACTACGGCGCACATGTCACCGGGGTCACCCTGTCCGAGAACCAGCTCGCCACCGCCAAGCGCCGCGCCGAGGAGGCCGGGCTTGCGGACAGGACCGAATTCCGCCTGCTCGATTACCGCAAGATCGAGGACCGCTTCGACCGCATCGTCTCGGTCGGGATGCTTGAACACGTCGGCTATCCCCACCTGCAGGAGTATTTCTCGAAAGTGCAGGATATGCTGACGTCCGACGGTGTCGCTCTGATCCACACCATCGGCCACACCGCGCCGCCTGTGCCCACCTCGCCGTGGATCGACAAGTACATCTTCCCCGGCGGCTACGTGCCCAGCCTGTCGGAAGTGTCCGCCGCGATCGAAAGATCGGGGCTCTGGGCCACCGACGTCGAGGTGCTGCGCGGCCACTACGGCCCGACACTCAATCACTGGCGCCGGCGCTTCGAAACGGCGCTTCCGAAAGTGCGCGAGCTTGGCTACGACGAGCGCTTCATCCGCATGTGGCGTCTCTACCTGGTGGTCTGCGAGGCGGCCTTCGAGGAAACCCGGCAGGGCGTCTTCCACCTTCAGCTGTCGAAGAAGCAATACGCCGTGCCGACGACGCGCGACTATCTGCACGGGCACAGCGAAGCGGAACTGCTGCACGCCGCGCAGTAGGAATGCCGCACTATTGGCCGGCAACCGCCGGCCCCGTCCGTGGCTTGTGTGTATCCGGACCGGGGCGCAGAGCGAGCGGTGCGCCCGACCCGGATTCCGGCACCGGGTGGCGGCAAATTCCCCTCCCCTAAATGACCTGACGGCACTCGAACCGTCGTACCGCTGTCATGCCCATTTGCTTTGCAGAAGGAAACAGGGCGGATCTGGGGTTGCGTGGGCAAAGCTTCTGTCTATAACGCACGACAATTTGCGGGGAGCGGCGACTCCGTCGCGCGCTGCCCCCTGCCCGACCGCGACAGACATGACATGAAGGTGCCCCCATGCCTAAAAGAACCGATATCAAATCCATCATGATCATCGGAGCGGGGCCCATCATCATCGGGCAAGCCTGCGAATTCGATTACTCCGGTGCCCAGGCCTGCAAGGCGCTGCGCGAAGAAGGTTACCGGGTCATCCTGGTGAACTCGAACCCGGCCACGATCATGACCGACCCCGAGCTCGCCGATGCCACCTACATCGAGCCGATCACGCCGGAAGTGGTTGCCAAGATCATCGAGAAGGAGCGCCCCGACGCGCTGCTGCCGACGATGGGCGGCCAGACCGGCCTCAACACCTCGCTGAAACTCGAGGAAATGGGCGTGCTCGAGAAGTTCGGCGTCGAGATGATCGGTGCCAAGCGCGACGCCATCGAGATGGCCGAGGACCGCGCCCTGTTCCGCGAGGCGATGGACCGCATCGGCCTCGAGAACCCGCGCGCCACCATCGTCACCGCGCCGAAGAAAGCCAACGGCAAGGCTGACCTCGACGCGGGCGTGGCCATCGCGCTGGAAGCGCTGGAAGACATCGGCCTCCCGGCGATCATCCGCCCCGCCTTCACCCTCGGCGGCACCGGCGGCGGCGTGGCCTACAACCGCGAAGACTACATGCACTACTGCCGCTCGGGCATGGATGCCTCGCCGGTGAACCAGATCCTCGTCGACGAGTCGCTGCTGGGCTGGAAAGAGTATGAAATGGAGGTCGTCCGCGACAAGGCAGACAACGCGATCATCGTCTGCGCCATCGAGAACGTCGATCCGATGGGCGTGCACACCGGCGACTCGATCACCGTGGCCCCGGCGCTGACCCTGACCGACAAGGAATACCAGATCATGCGCAACGGCTCGATCGCCGTGCTGCGCGAGATCGGCGTCGAGACCGGCGGTTCCAACGTGCAATGGGCGGTGAACCCCGAGAACGGCCGCATGGTCGTGATCGAGATGAACCCGCGCGTGTCGCGTTCCTCGGCGCTCGCGTCCAAGGCCACCGGCTTCCCGATCGCCAAGATCGCCGCGAAGCTCGCCGTCGGCTACACGTTGGACGAACTGGACAACGACATCACCAAGGTGACCCCGGCCTCCTTCGAGCCGACCATCGACTATGTCGTCACCAAGATCCCGAAATTTGCCTTCGAGAAATTCCCGGGCTCCGAGCCCCATCTCACCACCGCGATGAAGTCGGTCGGCGAGGCGATGGCGATCGGCCGCACCATCCACGAATCGCTGCAGAAGGCGCTGGCTTCGATGGAATCGGGTCTCACCGGCTTCGATGAGGTCGATATCCCCGGCGCGCCCGAGAAGTCGGCGGTGATCAAAGCCATCGGCCAGCAGACCCCGGACCGCATGCGCACCCTCGCGCAGGCGATGCGCCATGGTCTGACCGATGACGAGATTCACGCCGTGACCATGTTCGACCCGTGGTTCCTTGCCCGCATCCGCGAGATCGTCGAGGCCGAGGAGCAGGTCCGCAAGGAAGGCCTGCCGACCGACGCCGACGGCCTGCGCGCGCTGAAGATCATGGGCTTCACCGACGCCCGCCTCGCCAAGCTCACCGGCTTTGCCGAAAAGGACGTGCGCAAGCGCCGCAACGACCTCGGCGTCGTCGCCAGCTTCAAGCGCATCGACACCTGCGCCGCCGAGTTCGAGGCGCAGACCCCCTACATGTACTCGACCTACGAGATGCCGATGATGGGCGAGGTCGAATGCGAGGCGCGCCCCTCGGACCGCAAGAAGGTGGTGATCCTCGGCGGCGGTCCCAACCGCATCGGCCAGGGCATCGAGTTCGACTACTGCTGCTGCCACGCCTGCTTTGCGCTGACCAACGCCGGCTATGAGACCATCATGGTCAACTGCAACCCCGAGACCGTGTCGACCGACTACGACACCTCGGACCGCCTGTACTTCGAGCCGCTGACCTTCGAGCACGTGATGGAAATCCTGCGCGTCGAGCAGGAGAACGGCACGCTGCACGGCGTGATCGTGCAGTTCGGCGGCCAGACCCCGCTGAAGCTGGCGAACGCGCTCGAGGCCGAGGGCATCCCGATCCTCGGCACCACGCCCGACGCGATCGACCTCGCCGAGGACCGCGAGCGCTTCCAGGCGCTGGTCAACCAGCTGGGCCTGAAGCAGCCGCGCAACGGCATCGCCTCGACAGACGCGCAGGCGCTGGCCATTGCCGAGGACATCGGCTTCCCGCTGGTGATCCGCCCCTCCTACGTGCTGGGCGGCCGGGCGATGGAGATCGTCCGCGACATGGCGCACCTCGAGCGCTACATCGCCGAGGCGGTGGTGGTCTCGGGTGACAGCCCGGTGCTGCTCGACAGCTACCTGTCGGGCGCGACCGAGCTCGACGTCGACGCGCTCTGCGACGGCGAAGCCGTGCACGTCGCCGGCATCATGCAGCACATCGAGGAAGCCGGCGTGCACTCGGGTGACAGCGCCTGCTCGCTGCCGCCCTTCTCGCTCTCGGACGAGATCATCGCGCAGATCAAGCAGCAGACCGAGGCGCTGGCCAAGGCGCTCAACGTCGTCGGCCTGATGAACGTGCAGTTCGCGATCAAGAAGAACGAGCAGGGCGTCGAGGAGATTTACCTCATCGAGGTGAACCCGCGCGCCTCGCGCACCGTGCCCTTCGTGGCCAAGGCCACCGACAGCGCGATCGCCTCGATCGCCGCGCGGATCATGGCGGGCGAGAAGCTCTCGGCCTTCCCGCTGCGCGCGCCCTACCCCGAGAACGCCGATTACGACACGGCGCTGCCGCTGGCGGATCCGATGACCCTGGCCGATCCGAACATGCCGTGGTTCTCGGTGAAGGAAGCCGTGCTGCCCTTCGCCCGCTTCCCGGGCGTCGACACCATCCTCGGGCCGGAAATGCGCTCGACCGGTGAAGTCATGGGCTGGGACCGCTCGTTCCCGCGCGCCTTCCTCAAGGCGCAGATGGGCGCAGGCACCCACCTGCCGGAAGAAGGCGCGGTGTTCATCTCGATCCGCAACGAGGACAAGACCCCGCAGATGATCGAGGCCGCGCAGATCCTGTCGGACCTCGGCTTCAAGATCCTTGCCACCGTGGGCACCGCGAAGTTCCTCGAGGCGGCCGGGATCACCTGCGAAGTGGTCAAGAAGGTCTACGAGGGCCGTCCCAACGTGGTCGACCTGCTGAAGGACGGCGGCGTTCAGCTGGTGCTGAACACCACCGAGGGCGCGGCGTCGATCTCCGACAGCAGCGCCATCCGCTCGGTCGCGCTCTATGACAAGATCCCCTACTTCACCACCGCCGCAGGTGCCCATGCCGCGGCGCAGGCGATGCAGGCCCGCGAAGAGGGCGAGCTGGTGGTCAAGTCGCTGCAGGCGTAAGCCTTCGGGATCAGAGACAGCAAAGGGGCGGGAAATTTTCCCGCCCCTTTTTTGTCCGACGGTAGCCGGGCGAGCGCCTGCCCGTGGGGTGGCGCTGCAACGCCGGAGCTGCGCGCTTTATGCCAGCCAGATCCGGACGGCATGCGAGCGTTGCGTGACAATGACCAAGCGCCAGCCCGCCGGGACGGGCAGGCGCTCGCCCGGCGGCTTCGCCTTGACTCCGGGCGGGCTCACACCCCCAAATACCGCTCCGCCACCTCGCCCTTCACCTCGGCGAAGACCCCGTCCCAGACCGAGCGCCCACGCTCCAAGATCACTGCGCGGTCGGCGACCTGCGCCAGCTCCGCCAGCGCCTTGTCCACCACCAGGATCGACAGACCGCTGTCGCGCTTGAGCACCCCCAGCGCATCCCAGATCTCCTGCCGCACCAGCGGCGCCAGCCCCTCGGTGGCCTCGTCCAGCACCAACAGCCGCGGGTTGGTCATCAGCGCCCGCCCAATGGCGAGCATCTGCTGTTCGCCGCCCGATAGCGTGCCGGCAACCTGGCCGCGCCGTTCGGCGAGGCGGGGGAACAGCGCCTCGACCTTCGCCTGATCCCATGCGCCGGGACGTGCCGCAGCGATCAGGTTCTCGGTCACCGAAAGATCGCGGAAACACCGCCGGCCCTCGGGCACCAGCCCGACCCCCAGCCGCGCCACCCGGTGCGAGGGCAGCTTGCCGATGTCCTGCCCGGCAAAGCGCCGGACACCGCCCGCCGCCATCATCCCGCAGAGGCAGCGCACCGTGGTGCTCTTGCCCATGCCGTTGCGGCCCATGAGCGCCAGAACCTCGCCCTCGGCAATTTCCAGCGACACGCCGAAGAGCGCCTGCGACGCGCCGTAGGAGGCGGTCAGATCGTGCAGTTCCAGAAGGCTCATTCCGCATCTCCAAGGTAGGCGTCACGCACCTCCGGGCTGCGCCGGATCTCGTCCACCGTGCCGGTGGCGATGATGCGCCCGTAGACCAGCACCGAGATGCGGTCCGCGAGGGCAAACACCGCGTCCATGTCGTGCTCGATGAGCAGGATCGGCGCCTCGGCGCGTAGCCGGTCGAGGATGCCTGTCAGCTGCTGCGAGCCCTCGCCGCCGAGACCTGCCATCGGCTCGTCCATCAGGAAGGCCCTGGGCTGCAGCGTCAGCGCCACCGCCACCTCGAGCTGGCGGCGCTGACCGTGGCTCAACTCGCTGACCACGGTGGCGGCGTGCCCCGCGAGCCCCATGCGCTCGAGCGCGGCCATCGCCCGGTCGCGCAGTTCCGCCTTTTTCAGCGCCGGACGGAAGAAGCGATAGGGCGAGCTGGTCGCCCCCAGCGCGCCCAGCACCGCGTTCTGCAGCACCGTGTCCTCCATCGCCAGCGCCGAGACCTGGAAGGTGCGCGCCAGCCCGGCGCGGGCGCGGGCCATGGTGCTGAGCCCAGTGACGTCCCGCCCGAGGAAGTGCACCGTCCCCTCGTCGGGCGCGATATTGCCCGAAAGCTGCTTGATCATCGTCGACTTGCCCGCGCCGTTGGGGCCGATCACCGCGTGGATCTCGCCGGGGCGCAGGTCGAGCGTGATGCCGTCCGACGCGCGCAGCGCGCCGAAGCTCTTCACCAGCCCGCGGGTTTCGAGAATGGCGTCAGTCATGGGCCTTCTCCCGTCCTGCGATCAGCCCGACAAGGCCACCGCGCGCAAAGAGCACCACGGCGAGCAGCAGCAGCCCCAGCCAGATGTGCCAGAACTCGGACATGTCGCCGAGCCAGTGTTCGAGCATGACGAAGACCGCCGCGCCGACGACCGGGCCGAACAACCGCCCGACGCCGCCGAGGATGATGAACACCATGATCTCGCCCGAGGTCTGCCAGCTGAACATGGTCGGGCTGACGAAGCGGTTCAGATCGGCAAAGAGCGCGCCCGCAAGCCCGGTGATCGCGCCGGAGATGACGAAGCCCACCAGCCGCAGCCGCTTGGGGTCGAGCCCCACCGCCTGCACCCGGTCCGGACTCTGCCGCGCCGCGCCGAGCGCAAGGCCGAAGGGGCTGCGCGCCAGCAGGTGCGCGCCCAGGAGCACGATGCAGAGCACCGCATAGCTGAGGCCGAAGAACTGGATCGGGTCGAGCGTGTTCAGCCCCGGGAAGCCGTTGCGCACGTAGATCGACAGACCGTCCTCGCCGCCATAGGCGCTCCAGGAGATCGAGAAGAAGTAGAACATCTGCCCGAAGGCGAGCGTGATCATGATGAAGTAGACGCCCGAGGTGCGCAGTGCCAAGAGCCCGATCAGCAGCGCCACCAGCGCCGAGGCCAGCACCGCCACCAGCCAGATGAAAGGCATCGAGGTCGAGCCCTCGAAGAGGAAGGGCCATTCGAACATCGGCTCGTAGTTCTGCACGTGGCTGGCGAGGATGCCCATGGCATAGCCGCCGATGCCGAAGAAGGTGGCATGGCCGAGGCTCACCAGCCCGCCGAGCCCCAGCGCGATGTTCAGACCCACGGCGGCCAGCGCGAGGATCGCGGCGCGAGTGGCGAGCGTGATGGTGAATGGCTCGCCCATGAGATGCGCGGCCAGCGGCACGAGGCCGAGCGCCAGCAGCACCACGGCCCCCAGAAGACGTTCGCGGCTCATGATTTCGCTCCGAATAGTCCGGTAGGCTTCCAGACGAGCACCGCCGCCATCAGCACGTAGATCGCCATCGAGGCCAGCGCCGCGCCGGTCTGCGTGGCGGCGGCGGGGTCCATGAAGAGCCCGAAGATCTGCGGCAGGAAGATGCCGCCCAGCGTGTCTGTCAGCCCCACGAGGATCGCGCCGACCAGCGCGCCCTCGATCGAGCCGATGCCGCCGATGACGATGACCACGAAGGCGAGGATCAGCACCGGCTCGCCCATGCCCACCTGCACCGACTGGATCGCGCCCACGAGCGCACCCGCCAGCCCCGCCAGCGCAGCGCCGAGCGCGAAGACCAGCGTGTAGAGCCGGGCGATGTCAACGCCGAGCGCGGCGATCATCTCGCGGTCGTTCTCGCCGGCGCGGATGCGGATGCCGAGCCGGGTGCGGGCGATCAGCCAGAACAGCAGCGCGGCGACCACGAGACCCATGCCGATGATGAACAGCCGGTAGAGCGGGTACTGGATGCCCCCCGGCAGGGTGACCGGCCCCGAGAGCGCCTCGGGGATGTCGAGATAGAGCGGGAAGGAGCCGAAGATCCAGCGCGTGCCTTCCGAGAAGATCAGGATCAGCGCGAAGGTGGCCAGCACCTGGTCGAGGTGGTCGCGGTCGTAGAGCCTGCGGATCACCAGCCGCTCGACCAGCGCGCCCGCGGCGGCGGCGGCGGCCAGCGCCGCGACCAGGGCCAGCAGGAAGGAGCCGGTCACGGCGGCGGTGGCGGCAGCGGCGAAGGCGCCGACCATGTAGAGCGAGCCATGGGCGAGGTTGATCAGCCCCATGACGCCGAAGATCAGCGTCAGGCCGGCGGCCATGAGGAACAGCATCACGCCCGATTGCAGGCCGTTGAGGACCTGCTCGGCGATGAGGATGGGGGTCATTCTGTGGTCCGTCTCAATTCAGCAGCGGGGCGCCGCCCGCGTCGCCCGACCCGCGGGCCGGCATGGAAGGCGGCCCTTCGCGCCTTTGCACGAAGGGCCGCATCCGTCTGAATTACATCTTGCACTCGTCCTCGTAGGCGTGGCCACGATCCTCGATCGCCGTGCCGACGATCTTGTTGGTGAGGATGTCGCCTTCCTTGATCACCTCGCGGACGTAGATGTCCTGGATCGGGTGATGGCTGGCCGAGAACTCGAAGTCGCCGCGGACCGAGGCGAAGTCGGCCTCTTCCAGCGCGGCGCGGAAGGCGTCCTTGTCGGTGATGTCCGCCTTGTCCATCGCCGAGAGCATCAGCAGCGCGGTGTCGTAGCCCTGTGCCGAGTAGAGCGAGGGCAGACGGTCGTACTTGGCGAGATAGGCCTCGACGAAATGGGCGTTGGCCTCGTTCTCGAGGTCTTTGTTCCACTGCGAGGTGTTCTTCACGCCAAGCGCCGCATCGCCCACTGCTTGGAGGATGTTCTGATCGAAGGAGAAGGCCGGGCCCACCAGTGGCAGGTCGACGCCGCTGTCGGCATATTGCTTGAGGAAGGAGATCCCCATGCCACCGGGCAGGAAGAAGAACACGCTGTCGGCACCCGAGGCGCGGATCTGCGCGATCTCGGCGGCGTAGTCGGTCTGGCCGAGCTTGGTGTAGATTTCACCGGCCAGTTCACCCTTGAAGAAGCGCTTGAAGCCGTTGAGCGAATCCTTCCCGGCCGGGTAGTTCGGCGCGAGGATGAAGGTCTTCTTGAAGTCGGCGCTGGTGGCATAGGCACCCGCCGCCTCGTGCAGGTTGTCGTTCTGGTAGGAGACCGAGAAGTAGTTGGGGTTGCAGCCCTTGCCGGCCAGCTGCGCCGGTGCGGCGTTGGTCGACAGGTAGAACAGGCCCTGCGCCGTCGCCGAGGGCACCACCGCCATGGCAAGGTTCGACCAGACGATGCCGGTCAGCAGGTCGACCTTGTCGGACTGGATCATCCGGTCGGCGATCTGCACGGCAACGTCGGGTTTCTGCTGGTCGTCCTCGACCACCACCTCGAGATCGTCGCGGCCTGCCTCTTCGACCGCCAGCATGAAGCCGTCGCGGGTGTCGATGCCGAGCCCGGCACCGCCGCCCGAGAGCGTGGTGATGAGGCCGACCTTGACCTCGGCCGAGGCTGCAGAGGCGCAGGCGAGGAGCGCCACGGAGGCGAGAAGTTGTTTGAGCATGAATAACTCCCTGGTTTTCTTCGGGGCCGCCTCTTGCGTGCGGCCCACAATTTTTTGTGAGGCTCAGTCTTCGACAGACGCGCTGGAAATACAATGGAAGAAAAGCTGCTGATCCGTCTCACGTGATCTTTTCTCACCGCCGCCAAGTCCTGTGCTTGTCAGGCAGCCTGCGATGCGGGAAGACTTTAGACATGAAAGAGTCCCGTCCCGAGACCCAGAGCTTGCCGAGGCTGCGTCTTCGCATCCTTTTCGGCACCGACGCCATGCTCGGCCCCGGCAAGGCCGACCTGCTGGAACATATCCGCGCGACCGGCTCGATCGCCGCCGCAGGGCGCGCCATGGCGATGAGCTACAAGCGCGCCTGGAGCCTCGTCGAGGAAATGAACCGCGCCTTCCGCGCACCGCTGGTCGACAGCAGCCGAGGCGGTGCCAAGGGCGGCGGCGCGCATCTCACCGCGACCGGCGAGGAGGTGCTGGCGAACTACCGTGCGCTGGAGGACATCATCGCCGAGGCCGGGGCGGACCGGATCGAGACCCTGCAGGGGCTGCTGCGTGATGCACCGACAGCGCCCCCCGATATTCCCGAGGGGAAATAACGCTTGCCCGGGCGACCCTTGATTGCGATATGTTCACCGAAACATATCACTCTCCAAGGTTTTCCTCCCATGCATTTTGCCCGCCGCCTCCGCCCGGCGCTTGCCGCCATGCTGCTCTCCGCCCTGCCGCTCGCCGCACAGGCAGAGGAGCTCGTCGTCTTTGCCGCCGCCAGCCTGAAGAACGCCATGGACGAGATCGCCCCCGCCTTCGAGGCGCAGACCGGCCACGAGGTCACCGTCTCGCTCGCCGGCTCCTCGGCGCTGGCGCGACAGATCCAGCAGGGTGCGCCCGCCGATGTCTTCATCTCTGCCAACGAGGGCTGGATGGACACGCTGGAAGAGGACGGGCTGCTCGCCCCCGGCAGCCGCGTCGACCTGCTGCGCAACTCCATCGTGCTGATCGCCCATGGCGCGGAGGCCGCGCCCGTCGAGATCACCCCGGCGCTCGATCTGCCGACGCTGCTCGGCGACGGCCGGCTCGCCATGGCGCTGGTCGACGCTGTGCCCGCGGGTATCTACGGCAAGGCGGCGCTGGAGAGCCTCGGCCTCTGGGATAAGGCGCTGCCGCAGGTGGCGCAGGCCGACAACGTGCGCGCCGCGCTGGCGCTGGTCTCCACCGGTGAGGCACCGCTCGGCATCGTCTATGCCACCGATGCCGCCGCCGACGACAAAGTCTCGGTGATCGGCACCTTCCCCGAAGACAGCCATCCGCCCATCGTCTACCCGGTCGCCGGTCTGGCCGGGCGCGACAGCGCGGCGGGGGCGGCCTTCCTCGACTACCTGCACGGCCCCGAGGCCCGCGCTGCCTTCGAGGCGCAGGGCTTCGTCATGGTGCCGCAGCCCGGCACCGGTGGCTGAGGCATGGATTGGCTCGGTCCGGAGGAATGGCAGGCGGTGCGGCTCTCGCTGCGCGTCTCGCTCTGGGCCACGCTCTTCGGCCTGCCCCCGGCCCTGCTGGCGGCCTACGCGCTGGCGCGCTGGCGCTTTCCGGGCAAGCAGTTGCTCAACGGTCTGGTGCATCTGCCGCTGATCCTGCCGCCTGTGGTTACCGGCTACCTGCTGCTGCTGACCTTCGGCACCCGGGGCCCCATCGGCGGCCCGCTGCAGGAGATCGGCGTGGTCTTTGCCTTCCGCTGGACCGGCGCGGCGCTGGCCGCCGGGGTGATGGCCTTCCCGCTGCTCGTGCGGGCGATCCGCCTGTCGCTGGAAGCCGTCGATCCAAAGCTCGAACAAGCCGCCGCCACGCTCGGCGCCTCGCGCCCCTGGGTCTTCGTCACCGTCACCCTGCCGCTGATCCTGCCCGGCATCATCGCCGGGGCGGTGCTCGGCTTTGCCAAGGCCATGGGCGAGTTCGGCGCGACGATTACCTTCGTGTCGAACATCCCCGGCCAGACCCAGACCCTGCCTTCGGCGATCTACGCCTTCCTGCAGGTGCCCGGAGGCGAGGGCGCGGCGCTGCGACTGGTGGCCATCTCGGTCGCCGTGGCCATGTCGGCGCTGCTGCTCTCGGAATGGCTGGCACGACGGGCGCAGCGGCGGGTGAGCGGCACATGACGCTCTCGGTCGCCCTGCAGCACCGCTTCGGCGGCTTCAACCTCGACGCGCGGTTCGAGGCCCCGGCAGGGATCACCGTGCTCTTTGGCCGGTCCGGTTCGGGCAAGACCACCATCGTCAACGCGGTCGCCGGGCTGCTCCGCCCCGAGGCGGGCCGTGTCGCGGTGGACGATCTGCTGCTTTTCGACACCGCGCAGGGCCGCTGGCTGCCACCGCACCGGCGGCGCATCGGCTATATCTTTCAGGAGGGGCGGCTGTTCCCCCACCTGTCGGTGCGCCAGAACCTGCGCTACGGTGCCTGGTTCTCGCCGAAACGCGGGACGCCAGCCGAGTTCCGCCGTGTCGTCGAGATGCTCGGCATCGGCCCGCTGCTCGACCGCCGTCCCGGCGCGCTCTCGGGCGGCGAGAAGCAGCGGGTCGCCATCGGTCGCGCGCTGCTCTCCAGCCCGCGCATGATCCTTGCCGACGAGCCGCTGGCCGCGCTTGACGAGGCGCGCAAGTCCGAGATCCTGCCCTATTTCGAGCGGCTGCGCGACGAGGCGGCGATCCCGATCCTCTTTGTCAGCCATTCCGCCGCCGAGGTCGCCCGGCTGGCGACAACCGTGGTCGCGCTGGAAAATGGACGGGTCACCCGGCAGGGCCCCGCCGCCGAGGTGCTGGCCGATCCGGCGGTCACCCCGCTCGGCGCGCGCGCCGCCGGGGCGGTGCTGAGCGCCACGGTGGTCCGGCACCATGACGACGGGCTGACAGAGTTGGACGCGGGCGGCACACCGCTGTTCATTCCTCACCTTGGGGCAGCCCCCGGTACGGCGGTGCGGGTGCGCATCGCGGCGCATGAGGTGATCCTGTCGCGCGAGCGCCCGGTGGGGCTGTCGGCTCTGAACATCATCGCGGGACGGGTGCAGGAGATTCGCGCCGGCGACGGGCCGGGGATGCTGGTCTCGCTCGACACCCCGGCGGGACGGGTTCTGGCGCGCATAACCCGGCGCTCTGCAAAGGCGCTCGGGCTTGGCCCCGGCACCTCCTGCCACGCCGTGATGAAATCGGTCGCGGTGGCCCCCGAAGACATCGGCGGACCTGTCAGAAATACCAGTCCGGGATTGCACTAATATCTGGATTCCCATATGTTTCAGGCAGTAAATGCGTGGATTTTTAAATGGTTCTCCAGGTTGATCCCTCCGCAGGGACGGGTTTCGGCACCTCACCTGAGCACAGGATTTTCAGGATCCTGAGGGATGGAATCTGCCGTAACCGCATTCCGACGGGCACCCGCATCCTGCTCTCGGGTGTGGCCGATGAAAGGGGTAACTCCCCTGAAACCGTCGCCGGCGCCTTCGTATTGCTGACCGAAGACGGCCTTGTCGAGGGAATGGCGCGCGATCAGGTCACCGTTCTGCCGATCTCCGAGCGGCGGCTGCGCGACACCGTTTTCCTGCGCGAACAGACCGAAGCCGAGATCGTCCGCCGGGTCGCCCGCACCGCGGACACGGATCTCCTGACCGAGCTGCGCGAGCAAATCCTGCGCCAGAAGCTCGTCGGCCTGCGCGGCCCGCGCGACCTGCTCCGGCTCGACAACCGCTTCCATCGCACGTTGGCGGAACGGGCGGGGCTCGGCAGCATCTGGCCGCATCTCGAAGCGTGGAAGCTCTACACCGACCGCGTTCGATTTGCCGTCGAACGCAGCCTGGACACCGCCGAGATGATCAGCCAGCACAGCGCCATCGTCGACCGCATCGCGCTGCAGGATGCCGAAGGGGCCGCCGCGGCGATGCGGTACCACGCGTCCGGCGTGCTCCGGAAACTCTCCGAATACCGCGCATCCCAGCCGGATCAGTTCCGCGACTGATCCGCGTTCGGTCCGGACCTCATCCTTGCGGCGTCATCCCCGGGCGGGCCTTGAAGCGCTTGAGACCCAGTGCCCGCTCGCGCAGGATGATGGCGATGCCCGAAGCGACGACAATCGCCGAACCGACCAGCATCAGCACCGTCGGGACCTCGGCAAAGACCAGGTAACCGATGAGGATCGCGAAGAGGATCGAGGCATAGTCGAAGGGGGCCAGCAACGCCGCCTCGGCGCCCTTGTAGGCCGAGGTCAGGCAAATCTGGGCGACCCCGCCGATCAGACCCGCCGCGATCAGCATCATGAGCGTGACCGGCTCGGGCATCACCCAGCCGAAGGGCACGGTCAGCAGCGACAGCAGCGTCGTGGTCAATGAGAAGTAGAAGACGATGGCCGAGGTCTGTTCGGTCTGCACCATGCGGCGGATGTGGATCTGCACGAGCGCCCGCAGTACCGCCGAACTCATGACACAGCCGATGCCCCAGAGCACCGCGGTGCTGACCTCGGAGACGGTCAGCAACGGGACCATGATCACCAAAACGCCGAGCAGCCCGATAAGCACGGCCGATATCCGGAACAGTCGCACCGTTTCGCCCAGCAGCACCGCCGCAAAGATCACCGTCAGGGGTGGCGCCGCGTAGCCGAGCGCGGTCACCTCGGGCAGCGGCAGCAGCCCCAGCGCCGCGAAGTTGAACGCCATGGCACCGCTGCCGACGATGCCGCGCAGGAAGTGCGACATCGGGCTGGCCACGTAGAGACCTGCCTTCATGTCGCCGCGCAGCAACAGCCAGCCTACGATCACTGGCAAGGCAAAGAAGGAACGGAAGAACACCGCCTCGCCAGTCGGCACCTCGGCGGAGGTGAACTTGACGATGGCAGACATGATGACGAAGAGCACCACCGAGGTGAGCTTTAGCGCAATGCCGCGCAGGGGGGACATGTCGACTCCGGGCGATGCGCCGAAAGGGAAAAATCCCGCCTACACTGGCGCTTGGCCACGGCAAGGTCAACCGGTCGGCGTGCCTTCGGCCTCAAGGCAGTGGCGGCGGAAGGCGCGCTTGAGCATGTCGAGCTCGGCGCGGAGCAACGACATCTCGGCCCGAATGTCATCGGCCAGCGCCTCGCCCGCAATCAGTGTAAAGCTGTCGAGGAGCTCGCCGCTGGCCGCCTCGCGGATCAGGAAGGTCTGCACCCCGTCGCCGATCGCCTCCACCGGCACCGGCACTTCCAGCGCCCAGCGTCCCGGCGCGCCCATCTCGGCAAGGGTGACGCCGCGCAGCGGCATGTCGTCGAGCGTGACGCTGATCTCGGGCTGGCTGCCGGCAGGACCGCTGAGCAGCCCGTGCCAGACACCCTCGCGGAACCGGGTCTTGGTCAATACATGGTCACTCATCGCGCATCCCCGCTCAGAACTCCGCCCGCGGGCGGCGGCTGAAGGTCAGGTCCCGCAGAATGACCTCGTTCATTTCCGGCCCCTCGAAGATCAGGTCGAGCCACATGCTCTCGACCCGTTTCTCGTTGAGCCGCGTGTAGGCAAGATCGAACTCAACGTTGATCTCCTCGGCGTTCAACGGCAGCTCGCGCACGATCTGCTCGGTGTTCGGCCCATGCCGGATGTTGAGCCGTGCGAAGATTTCCAGCGGCTTTTCCATTTCGACGATGGTCTCGGCCCGGATCAGGTGGCGGCGGCTGAGCCCATTGCAGGCCTCGGGCGGCAGGTCGACCGCCAGTGACAGGTAGGAGCCGCTGAACCGGAAGACATCGAGCCGCAACCCATAAGGCGCGAGGTCGGATTCCCGAAGGTTGCGTATCTGCCGCAGGGTGATCTCGGAGCGCGGGCAATCATGGAACAGCGTCGCCTCGGCCCCGAGCGGCGCCTTGACGGGCACCGAGGCAATGCCCGGCTGCGGCAGCGGCCCGCGCCAAAGCTCGGGGCGCCAGGCCCAATCGGCATCGGCGGGGCGCGGAAAGGCCTGATTGCCGATGAGCGGTAAGGCGAGCCGCTCGTCGGCGACATGCAGCAGCTCGTCGAGGCGCGTGCGCAGGCGGCGGGCGGCACTGCGCTGGCCGCGCAGCTCCGCAAGCGGCATCTCGGGCGCGGCATCCGCCAGCCGCGACCATCGCCGCAGCGATGCGCCCTGCAGCGCCTGCCGCATCCATCCGCCGCCCCAATGCCCTGCCATGCGTCTCCGACCCTTCAACCCCACACCGCACGCCACTGTCGGCGTGCATGTCGGTTGTTATGGCAAATCCCTGCGCTCGAATAAACGGGGCGGCGATGCGTGGCGCGCTCAGCGTTGCGCCGCCGCCTCGGGGCTGAGCGCGGTGATCCGCGCGCGGACCGCCCGCAGCATCTCGGCGCCATCGCCTCCGGCCAGCGCACCGTCCTGCGGCGCATAGAGCGCCATGACGACGAGCCGCCCGTTCAGGCGAAAGGCACCACGCCAGTAACGCGGATCGCCCTCGGGCAGCACCCGGTTGCCACCGGCGGCCAGATGCACCAGCGACAGCCCGTCCCGCACGCCGCCGCCAGCGATCGGCGACTGCCCAGCCTCGGCGGCCATGACCTCGGGCGAGGGCAGCGCGCCGGAAGGCCCGGCGGAGCCAACCGTCACCGTCAGCATCATCGGATCGACAATCCCCCCGGTCTCGCCGCCACTGAGGTTCTGGCAGGAAGCCAGCACGACGAAGCCGCGCCCTGCGCTGCGATCGAGCGTCACCGGGTCGATGCAATAGCCGGCGGGCCCGGCAACGATCACCGCGCCGTTCTCGAGCGCCGCCTGCTGCAGCGGTGGGCGGCGCGTGACCTCGCAAGCCGCCAGCGCGGCCAGCGCCAGCAGCGCCGCGCCGCATCGCGAAAGAAGAATGTGGCTTTTTCCGGTAATCGACATCATCCATCCGGGTTAGCGAAGCCCCCGAAACCGCACAAGCAGCAAAGCCGTGACCGCGGCTGCATGCTCACTTTCCCGCGCATTGACAGGCTTGCCCAAGCACCTGAACATCGGAGGAAAAGGACGACCCACATGTGCCCCGCCCCCGCCGGCCCCTCGCCCGTACCCTTGATCTCCGGCCCCCGGGCCCGGCGATGAGATACGCCCCCTTCGCGCAGATGACGCAGGCCGCGCGCCGGCCGCAGCTCTGGCGGCTGGCGCTCGGCGTCGTGATGGTGGTGGCGGTGAGCTTCCTGCTCGGACAAGTGCTCTTCGGCCTCGTCATGTTGATGGTGCCCGCCGGCAGCAGTGCCGCATTGGCAGAGGCCATAAGCCGCGCCGATACCCCTGCGGGAATGCTTGTGCTGCTGCTTTCGATGGGCGGCCTCGGGGTCGGCGCGGCGGTGGCGGCCCGCGTGGTTCACGACCGCGCGCCGCGCTCGCTGGTGGGTCCGCCACCTCTGGCGCTGTCGCAGTTCCTGCGCACAGGGCTCGCCGCAGGCGGGGCCGCTCTGCTTGGTGCGGTGCTGATGGTCTGGGCCCTGCAGCAGCCCCTGCAACCCGGGCTGCCGCCGCTGCGCTGGCTGGCGCTGCTGCCCCTCGCCCTGCCGGCGATCCTGATTCAGACCAGCAGCGAGGAGCTGCTGTTCCGCGGCTACCTGCAGAGCCAGCTTGCCGCGCGCCTGCCGCAACCCTGGGTCTGGCTGACCGTGCCATCGGCGCTCTTCGCGCTCGGGCACTATGCCCCCGGCACCTATGGGACCGCCGCCACCAGCGTGGCGATCTGGGCCTTCCTCTTCGGCCTCGCGGCGGCCGATCTCACCGCGCGCTCGGGCACGCTCGGCCCCGCCATCGCCCTGCATTTCGTCAATAATATCGTGGCGCTGGCGCTTTTCGCACCGCAAGGCGACATGTCGGGCCTTGCCCTGCGGCTCTGGCCCTTCGGCCCATCGGACACCGAGGCGCTGATGCGGATGCTGCCGATGGATCTGGTCACCCTGCTGGTGAGCTGGCTGGCCGCGCGGCTCGCGCTCCGTCGCTGAGCGCGGCGCAGGCATCCTGCGGACCTGCAGGCCACGATTGCATTTCCCCTGCCTCTTGCTTAAGTCACCGCCAACACAAAAACGCTGAACGCCGCACGGAACGCTCGGAACACAAGGGCAGCACCGCATGAACTGGATTACCAACTACGTCCGTCCCCGGATCAACTCGATCTTCTCGCGCCGCGAGGTGCCCGAGAACCTGTGGACCAAATGCGAGTCCTGCGGGACGATGCTCTTCCACCGCGAAGTTGCGGACAACCTCGGGGTCTGCACCAGCTGCGGCCACCACATGAACATCACCCCGCGCGCACGCTTCAGCGCGCTGTTCGACGGCGGCGTGTTCAACGAGATCGCCGTGCCCGAGCCGATCACCGATCCGCTGCAGTTCCGCGACCAGAAGAAATACCCCGACCGGATGAAGGCGGCGCAGAAATCCACCGGCGAGCGCGAGGCCATGCTGGTCGCCGCCGGTGAGATCAACCGCACCCCCGCGGTCGCCTGCGCGCAGGACTTCTCGTTCATGGCCGGCTCGATGGGCATGTACGTCGGCAACGCCATTGTCGCGGCGGCCGAGGAAGCGGTGAAGCTGAAGCGCCCGCTGATCCTGTTCTCCGCTGCGGGCGGCGCGCGTATGCAGGAAGGCATCCTGTCGCTGATGCAGATGCCGCGCACCACCGTCGCCGTGCAGATGCTGCGCGAGGCCGGGCTGCCCTATATCGTCGTGCTGACCCACCCGACCACCGGCGGGGTCACCGCCTCCTACGCGATGCTGGGCGACGTTCAGATCGCCGAGCCGGGCGCGCTGATCTGCTTCGCAGGCCCGCGGGTGATCGAGCAGACCATCCGTGAAAAGCTGCCCGAGGGCTTCCAGCGCGCCGAGTACCTGCTCGAGCACGGCATGCTCGACCGGGTCACCGATCGTCGCGAGCTGAAGACCGAGCTGACCACAATCCTGCGCATGCTGCTGGGCATGCCGCCAGCCGTCGCAGGCGACCTGCCCGCTCCCGGCGAAGAGCCCCAGCCCGCGCCCGCGCCCAAGGCGGAAGCCGAGGCCAAGCCCGCGAAGAAGAAATCCGCCAAGTGAGCGACGTGGCCAGCGTGACCGGAACGCCCGGCTCGGACGCCATCCTCGACCGGATGATGTCCCTGCACCCCAAGATCATCGACCTGACGCTCGACCGGGTCTGGCGGCTTCTGGAGGCGCTGGACCATCCCGAGCGCACCCTGCCCCCGGTGATCCACCTTGCCGGGACCAACGGCAAGGGCTCGACCCAGGCAATGATCCGCGCCGGTCTCGAAGCCGATGGCAAGCGCGTGCATGCCTATGTCTCGCCGCACCTCGTGCGCTTCCACGAGCGCATCCGGCTGGCCGGAGAGCTGATCTCGGAGGAGGCGCTGAGCGCCGTGCTCGACGAGTGCTGGGAGAAGAACCAGCGCGAACAGATCACCTATTTCGAGATCACCACCTGCGCCGCGCTGCTGGCCTTTGCCCGCACCCCCGCGGATTACACGCTGCTGGAAACCGGTCTCGGCGGCCGGCTCGACGCCACCAACGTGGTCGAGCAGCCCGCGCTGACCATCCTCACGCCGATCTCGCTGGATCACCAGCAGTACCTCGGCGAGACACTGGCCGAGATCGCCGGCGAAAAGGCCGGCATCCTCAAGCGCGGCGTGCCCTGCGTGGTCGGCCCGCAGCCCGAAGAGGCGATGGAGGTCATCGAGGCCCGCGCCGCCCGGCTCGGCGTTCCGCTGCTGGCCCACGGTCAGCACTGGCATGTCTGGGAAGAGCGCGGCCGCATGGTCTACCAGGACGAGACCGGCCTGCTGGACCTGCCGCTGCCGAACCTGCCGGGCAAACACCAGCTGTCGAACGCCGGGGCCGCACTGGCCGCGCTGCGCCACCTCGGGTTCGGCGAAGAGGCCTGCGAGGCGGCGGTGACCACCGCCGACTGGCCCGCACGGATGCAGCGCCTGACCCAAGGCCCGCTGATCGCCGCCGCGCCGCAGGCCGAGATCTGGCTCGACGGCGGGCACAACCCCGCCGCGGGCGAGGCGCTGGCCGAGCACATCGCCCGGATGCCGCGCCGCCCGACGCATCTTGTCTGCGGCATGCTGAACACCAAGGACGTGAGCGGCTACCTGCGCCCGCTCGCCGCCGTGGCCGACAGCCTGACCGCCGTGTCGATCCCCGATGCCCCGGCAACGCTGGAGGCCGAGGAGACGGCGCGCGCCGCCCGCGCCTCGGGGCTGCGCGCCCATGCGGTCGCCGACGTGCCCGCCGCTCTCGCCGCGATCACCGCCGAAGAGCCCCGCGCCCGCATCCTGATCTGCGGATCGCTCTACCTCGCCGGTGCGGTGCTGCGGGAAAACGGCTGATAAACAGGCTGACCTAGCGATACTAATAGTGGTGGTTCGAAAAAATCGGACTCTTAGGGTTCGTTTAACCAACTATATCTTGACGGATCACAAGAACGTCACCTACGCTTAGAGGTGTAAGGTTTTGCTTCACTGCAATCTGCGCGGCGGAGCACATCGGGGACAGTCAGAGCGACGGGGCGGTGCCAGCCAAGACGGCACCCTAGGGACAGGACAGACCGCACGGAATTTTTGTGCGGTTTCCGCTGCCGAATTCTCTGCCATGCCCACGGTCCCGACGGGATCGAAGTTGATTTCTATCGCAGGCAGAAGACTTTAAAAAAACGAGCAGTTTGAAGGGTCCTTCGGGACCCTTCCTTTTTGCGTGCGCGCCACGAAGGGCACGGCCCCAGTCAGATGGGTTTGCCCCAATCGGCATCCTGCATCTCGCGCAGGCGACTGGCGGTCCGTTCGAACTCGAAGGCCCCCGCGCCCTCGACATAGAGGCTCTCGGGCTCGTCCACCGCGCTTGCGATCAGCTTCACCTTGGCCTCGTAGAGCGCGTCCACCAGCGTCACGAAACGCTTGGCCTCGTTGAAGTTGCCCCGGCCAAGGCGGGGAATGTCCTCGATCACCAGCACCCGCACCGCGTCGGCCAGCGCCAGGTAGTCCGCCGGTCCCAGCGGCTGGCCGCAGAGGTCATAGAAGGAGGCCCGTGCCACGCCGTTCCAGTAACGCGGCAGCTCGACCTTGCGGGTCTTGATGTGCAGGGTCAGCACTTCCTCGTGGCCGTGGGTCAGCTCTTGCCAGATGTGGTCGATCTTGGCCCGCGTTTCGGGGGTCACCGGGCAAAAGTAGACCTGCGCCCCCTTCAGCCGGTCCTGCCGGTGGTCCTTTTCCGAGGCCAGCTCGCGCACCTCGAGCCGTTCCTTGATCTGCTTGATGAACGGCAGGAAGAGCTGGCGGTTGAGGCCGTCCTTGTAGAGATCATCCGGCACCCGGTTGGAGGTGGTCACCACCACGGTGCCCGCCGCGAAGAGCTGCTCGAACAGCCGCCCGACCAGCATGGCGTCTCCGATGTCGGTGATTTGCATCTCGTCGAAGGCCAGCACCTTCACCGCGTCCGAGACCTTCTTGGCCATCGGAACAACCGGGTCCTCGACGCCCTGCTCGCGCAGGCGGTGCAGCTCCGACTGCATCTCCTGCATGAAGGCATGGAAGTGCACCCGGCGCACCGGCACATGCAGGCTCTCGACGAACATGTCCATGAGCATGGACTTGCCGCGCCCGACGCCGCCCCAGAGGTAGAGCCCCTTCGGCGGCTCGGGTGCCTTGCGGAAGAAGCCCTTCTTCACCGGCTTGGCAAGCTCGGTACGGATGCGCTCGAAATGGGGAAGCGCCTCTTCCTGCGCGGGATCGCGCAGCAGCAGGCCCTCGGCCACCTTCTCGTCGTAGAGGTCCATCAGCGTGGTCATGCACGCGCCATAGCGCGGCGCGCGAGGATTGTGTAGGCCCCGCCGAAGCCTTGGGGATGCCGCGCCGCCGCATTCATTCAATTTCGTGATGTTTTTCATCATGAAGCGCGAATTGACCCCGCGTTCAGATTCCGTAAAGCTGCGCGGCGCAGCAGGAGCCTCCCAAATGACCCGCACCCCTCTCTTCACGCCTGTCCTTGTGGTGGGCTGCCTGATCATCCTGATCTCCTTCGCGATCCGCGCCAGCTTCGGCGTGTTCCAGATCCCGATCGCCGAGGAGTTCAACTGGCCGCGGGCCGAGTTCAGCCTCGCCATCGCCATCCAGAACCTTGCGTGGGGAATCGGTCAGCCGATCTTCAGCGCCATCGCCGAGAAGGTCGGCGACCGCAAGGCGATCATCCTTGGCGCGCTGGTCTATGCGGCGGGCCTCGTGCTCTCGAGCTTTGCCGTCAGCCCGGTACAGCACCAGCTCTACGAGGTGCTCGTGGGCTTCGGCGTCGCCGGCACGGGCTTCGGGGTGATCCTCGCCGTGGTGGGCCGCGCCTCGTCGGATGAGAACCGCTCGATGAGCCTTGCCATCGCAACGGCCGCGGGCAGCGCCGGTCAGATCTTTGGCGCGCCGGTGGCCGAGTGGATGCTGGGCATGATGCCCTGGCAGCAGGTCTTCCTCGTATTCACCGCGGCAATCCTCGCGGTGCTGCTCTTCCTGCCCCTGATGCGCGCCCCTGCCGCCAGCAAAGCCGAACTCGAGGAGAGCATGGGCACGATCCTGAGCCGCGCCTTCCGCGACCCCTCGTTCTCGCTGATCTTCCTCGGCTTCTTCTCCTGCGGCTACCAGCTGGCCTTTGTCACCGCGCATTTCCCCGCCTTCGTCACCGAACTCTGCAGCCCCATCGCCGCCGGCAGCGTGCTGGCCAACATCGGCGTGACCAGCACCTCGGCGCTCGGCGCGCTGTCGATCGCGGTGATCGGCGTCGCCAACGTCGGCGGCACGCTATTGGCGGGCTGGGCCGGCAAGCGTTGGCCGCGTAAATACCTTCTGGCGCTGATCTACCTGGGCCGCACCATCACCGCGGGACTGTTCATCATGCTGCCGATCACCCCGGTCAGCGTTCTGGTCTTCTCGGTGGTCATGGGCTCGCTGTGGCTGGCCACCGTGCCGCTGACCTCGGGTCTCGTCGCGCATCTCTACGGGCTGCGCTACATGGGCACGCTCTACGGCATCGTCTTCTTCAGTCACCAGCTCGGCGGTTTCCTCGGCGTCTGGCTCGGCGGGCGGATGTACGACATCTACGGCGACTACACACTGGTGTGGTGGATCGGCGTCGGCGTCGGTGCTCTGAGCGCGATCGTCCATTTGCCGGTCCGCGAGACGCCCCGCACACCGGTGGTGCAGCCGGCCTGAGACCGACCGGACACGGAAGACCCGGGCCCGGTCGCCTGTTCAGCCGAACTCGCGCCGGGTCTCATCGCCACAGATGATCCGCGCGACCTCACTGGCATGGGTGTGCGGAACGCCGTGCCAGGCATCCTCGATCAGTCGCAACTCGACCGAGGGGTTCCAGGACTGCAGCTGCTCCATGCCGTCGGAGCGCACCATGCGGTCCTGCCCGCCCCAGATCGCCAACACCGGAATGCCCAGCCCGGCAACGCGCCGGTGCTGCGCCTCCTGCGGCTCCTGCAGGCAGCCGCGCAGGCTCGACAGGACCGACCGCACATAGCCGCGCCGCTCCAGCTCCGCCAGGTGGATCCGGTCGACCTCGGGCACCTCGCTGCGCGCGTCCGAGCTTTCGATCACGTTCTGACGGTGCGCCTTGGGGAACACCATGTGGAACAGCCAGTCGCCGACGCCGCGGTGCTGCGCGGTCCAGTCGACGATCGGCGAGAGCTCGGACTCGATCCCGGCCGGGGCCAGCAGAACCAGCCGCGAGACCCGCTCGGGCATCTCGGCGGCGAATTGCACCGCAACAGTGGCGCCGAGCGAATAGCCCAGCAGCGTAACCGGCCCCCGCAGCTCCAGCGCCGACAGCAGCTCGTGCAACTGGCGGGTGAAGAAACCCGGTGTCTGCAGCGCCCGCGGCCGGTCGGAATAGCCCCGCCCGTAGAGATCGTAGATCAGCACCCGCTTGCCCTGCGCCGCGAGATGCCGGGCCAGCGCCTTGAACACAACCGAGGGGGCGGTCAGCCCGTGGATGCAGACCACCAGCTCCCCGTCCTCGGGGCCGGTCAGGCAGTAATGCGTCTCGCCCTGCGACAGCCGGGCAAAGCGACCGGGAGCTTCGGCCCGGCGGGTACTATCGAGCTTCCGGCGGCGGAGTTCACCAATCCCCGGAAGCGCCGCAAGCAGCGGCAGCGCCACGGCAACCGCGCCCAGCACATAGCTCATGCGGCGTCGCGCTCCGGCAGCAGCCCATGGTCGATCAGGCTGCGCTCCCAGCCCTCGGGCCCGTCGAAGAGATGCACCTTCCAGCCCCGCGCGGCGGCGGCGGCGATGTTCTCCGCGCGGTCATCCGCAAACAGCAGCCGCTCCGGCGCCACACCGCTCTCGGCCTCCAGCCGTTCGTAGATCTCGGCCTCGGGCTTCGTGACGCCCATGTAGCCCGAGATGAAACGGCGGTCGAATTCCTTGAGGAACGGGTAGGCCTCCTCGGCGACCTCGAAGGTGCCGATGCCGAAATTGCTCAGGGCAAAAACCGGCACGCCGCGCGCACGCAGCGCCCGCAGCAAGGCCACCGAGTGCGGGATCTCCGGACTCGCAAGTTCGATCCAATGGTCGTGCCAATGCCGGATCTCGTCGTGCCAGTCCGGGTGGCGGGCGGCCATATCGTAGACGGTGCTGCGGAAGTCCTCGCCGCGATCGACCTGTTCGTTCATGTCGTGAAGGTCGATCTCGGCGAACAACTTTCGCCTGCGTTCCTCGCCTATGCGGCGATCGTAATATCGTTCGGGCTGCCACTCGATGAGCACGTTCCCGATGTCGAAGACGACAGCTTCGATTGTCATTTCCTAGTCCCCTGCAGCGCGCACCTCGCGCTCTAGTACATTTAGGAAACGGGAGCGGTCATTCTTTGTAAAGCTCCGGCCTTTCCCGCTCTGGTAGAAAGGATCCGAAGCGCGGATATCTTGCATCAGGTCGCGCATCGCCAGCTGCGCGCCGATGTTGCCGGGGGTGAAGACCTCGCCGTCCGGCCGCAGCACCCGCGCGCCGCCCTCGATGCAGCGCGCCGCCAGCGGGATGTCACTGGTCACCACCACGTCCCCCTTGCCCGCCCGCTCGGCGATCCACATGTCCGCCTCGTCGGGACCGGCGGCGACGGTGACCACCTCGACCAGCGGATTGCGCGAAGGGCGCAACCCGCCGTTCGACACCAGCACCATCCGCAGGCGGTGGCGGGTCGCCACGCGCTCCGCCTCCTCCTTCACCGGACAGGCATCGGCGTCGATGTAGAGCGTCACGCGTAAAGCGCCTCTGCGTGGAAGGCGACATGCTCTTCCATGAAGGTCGAAACGAAGAAGTAGCTGTGGTCATAGCCCGGCTGGGTGCGGAAGCTGCCCGCCTGCCGCTTCGCCGCCATCGCCTCGGCCAGCGCCTCGGGCTTGAGCAGGTGCAGGAACTGGTCGCTGCCGCCCTGGTCGATCAGCACCGGACCGTCGAAGCCTTTCTCGCGCATCAGCAGGCTCGCGTCATGCGCCGCCCACTTGCTCTCGTCCGCGCCGAGATAGGCACCGAGCTGCTTGCGGCCCCAGTCGCTTTGCGTCGGGTTGGTGATCGGCGCGAAGGCCGAGACCGATCGGAAGCGGCCCGGCAGGCCCATCGCCAGTGTCAGCGCGCCGTGCCCGCCCATCGAGTGCCCGGTGATCGCCTGGCGCTCCATGTCGAGCGAGAACTCCTGTCCGATCAGCGCCGGCAGTTCCTCGGCCACGTAGTCCCACATGCGGAAATGCGGTGCCCAGGGCGCCTCGGTGGCGTTGACGTAGAAGCCCGCCCCCTTGCCCAGATCGTAGGCCTCGTCGTCCGCCACACCCTCGCCCCGCGGGCTCGTGTCGGGAAAGACCAGCGCCACGCCCGCCTCCGCGGCCCAGGCCTGCGCCCCGGCCTTGGTCATGGCGTTCTCATGAGTGCAGGTGAGCCCCGAGAGGTACCAAAGCACCGGCACCTCCATGTCCTTGGCCATCTCGGGCAGGAACAGACCGAAGGTCATGTCACAGCCGCAGGCCTCGGAGGCGTGGCTGTAGACGCCCTGCACGCCGCCGAAGCAGCGGTTCTCGGATTTGATTTCCATGATGGCACTCCTGTTTGCGCCGGTTCCGGTTCGGCCCAAGGGCTACCCCGCCGGATCGCCGTGGCGCAAGCGAAAGCGCCCGGAGCCGCTGCAAGGTTCAGGCCCGGATCAGGGATGCACCCAGGCGATCACCGCGCTGACCGTGAGGATACTGGCCGTGGTCGAGACGAGGATCGCCGCCGAGACCCGCTGCGGCGCGATGCCGTAATGCTGTGCCAGGATAAAGACGTTGCCCGCCACCGGCAGCGCCGCCGCCGAGACCATTACCGCCGCCTGGTAGGCGGTGACCGGGAATAGCAGGAACGCCCCCAGCGCCACGAAACCCGGATGCAGCACCAGCTTGCAGAAACTCAGCCAGCCCGCCACCGCCAGCCGCTCGGCGCTCTTCGAGGCCAGCGAGGCACCGATGGCGAAAAGCGCGCCGGGCGTCGCCGCATTACCTAGGATGGTCAGGAATTCGGTGACCGGCGCGGGCAGCGTCAGCCCCGAGGCCGAGACGCAGAGCCCCGCCGCGATCGAGACGATCATCGGGTTCTGCACCAGCCCCAGCCCGACGCGTTTCAGCGTGGCCGGGGTCAGCCGCCCCTCGCGAGATCCGGTGACGAGGATAACCAGCAGCGTCGAGAAGACGATGAGGTCGATCGACAGCATCAGGATGATCGGCCCCACCGCCGCCTGCCCCAGCAGCACCGCCAGCATGGGCACACCGAGAAAGCCGGTATTGCCGATCGCGGCGCATTGCGCCTCGATCGCCGTGGTCTGCACGTCCTGCCGCCGGATGAAGCCGATCACCGTGGCCACCGCGTAGACCGCGGCGGTGCCGAAGAGATAGGCCGAGGTGACGCGCGGATCGAAGATCTCCGAGATCGACAGCGTCGCGGAAAAGCGGAAGAGCATCGCCGAGAGGGCAAAGTAGAAGACGAAGCGGGTGATCGCCGCAACGGATTGCTCGGAAAAGAACCTGATCCGCGCGGCCCCGTAGCCGAGGCCGATCAGCGCAAAGAACGGCAGGACCTTGAGAAAAACGGCGAGCATGAACCGGGATCAGATGGTCCGGCGGGCGCTCAGACCTTGCCCTCGAGGTCCTTGTGCACGTAGCGCGCATCGCAATAGGGGCATTCCACGACGCCGGTCTCATGCGGCAGCGAAAGCCAGACGCGCGGATGGCCAAGTGCCCCTTCTCCGCCGTCGCAGGCGATGCGGTAGCTGTCGACGAATTTGGTCTCGGGCGCCTCGGTGGCCATGCTCCGGTTCCCTTTTCACTGGCTTTGCACTACCTGCGTTATGAGACAAGTGAGGCACGGGAGCAAGGCTCGGCATGAGTGACGACGCGATCCGCATCGAAGGGCTGCGCAAGACCTACGCAGGTGGCAAGCAGGCGCTGAAGGGTATCGACCTGAACGTGCCCCAGGGGTCGATCTTCGGCCTGCTCGGCCCGAACGGGGCGGGCAAGTCGACGCTGATCAACATCCTCGCCGGGCTGGTGGTGAAGACCGCCGGCAAGGTGTCGATCTGGGGCTGGGACCAGGACCGCAACCCGCGGCAGTCGCGCGCCTCGATCGGGGTGATGCCGCAGGAGCTGAACCTCGATCCCTTCTTCACCCCGCGCGGCGCGCTGGAGGTGCAGGCCGGGCTCTACGGCGTGCCCAAGCGCGACCGCCGCACCGAGGAGATCCTCGAACTGGTGGGGCTCGAGGACAAGGCCGAGGCCTATGCCCGAACGCTCTCGGGCGGCATGCGCCGCCGGCTCTTGCTGGGCAAGGCGCTGGTGCACCACCCGCACATCCTGGTGCTGGACGAGCCCACCGCGGGCGTCGACATCGAGCTGCGGCAGATGCTCTGGCGCAACGTTCGGCGGCTCAACCGCGAGCGCGGCATGACCATCATCCTCACCACCCACTACCTCGAGGAGGCCGAGGAGATGTGCGACGAGATCGCCATCATCAACCACGGCGAGGTGGCGGCACGCGACAGCACGGCGAACCTGCTGGGCAACATCGACGCCAAGACGCTGGTGATCACCCCCGAGACCATGCCGGACACCCTGCCCGAGGCACCCGGCATCAAGGCCGAGAAACGCGACGGCGGGCTGATCGCGCTCAGCTACCGGGCCCGCGAGACCACCGCCGAGGACGTGCTGGGACTGGTACGCGCACATGGCATCAGCCTGCGCGACGTGCGCACCGAGCAAGCCGACCTCGAGGATGTCTTCCTGGAGCTGACCCGCAGCCGCCCCGCCGCCTGAGAAGCGCCTCCGGCGGGCGTATTTGTCAAAGAGAAGAAGCCAGGGGCGCGGCGCCCTTGCCGGGCACAAGGTCAAAAAGGGCGCCGCCGGGGGATCGGCGCCGCCCTTTCATTGTTCCCCAAATACGCCCGCCGGAGGCGGTCCTGCCCGCCTCGCGCGCGCGGCGGCGGGAAATCTCAGCCGCGCTCGAGCATCCGGCCCAGCGGACGGCCGGCGAGGATGTGCACGTGCAGATGCGGCACCTCCTGGACGCCCTCGGCACCGGCGTTGGAGATCAGCCGGAAGCCGTTCGCCGCCACGCCCTCCATCTCGCAGACCTTGCCGATCGTGCGGGTGTAGTCGAGGATCTCGGCATCCGAGGCGTTCTGCGCGAAGTCGTCGTAGCAGACGTAGGCACCTCTGGGGATCACCAGCACATGGGTCGGCGCCTGCGGGCGGATGTCGCGGAAGGCGAGGCTGTGCTCGGTCTCGAGCACGGTGTCATTGGGGATCTCGCCCCGCAGGATCTTCGCGAAAATGTTCTGGTCGTCGTAGCTGTAGGCCATGGGAACCCTCAATCGGAATAGAGTTGATCGTCGGAGGTGATCTCCCGCGCGCGGGCGGCGGGGATCGAAAGGAACTGCGCCACCGCCTGCACCTGCGCCTCGGGCGGGTCAAGCTCGCGCAGGTAAACATGCCCCGGCAGCTGCGCATCGCGCAGCGCGTCGCTCTCATGCAGGATGTCGTTGCGGATGGTCGGCACTAGCCTTGCCATCGCCGCCTCGGAGGTGCGCTCGCCCGCCAGCCCGACGCGGGTGGCGTGGCCGGCGAGGAAGTCATCCGAGAACTGGCAGTCGATCTGCAGCAGGCGCGTGGTGGCACGGTCGCGACAGAAATCCTCGATCAGGTCGAGGTTGCCCGGATCGAGGCAGATCACCAGCCGGTCGCTGCCGAAGTAGTCGTAGAGCATGCGCATCAGCGCGCGGCGGTGGCGGTGGCGCTTGTCCATGGTCGACTGCAGCCCGCCGAGGTCGGGCAGATCGCAGCTCTCCTCGTTGAACAGGTAGTCGATGCAGGGCAGACCGGTCGCTTCACGGATGCGCCCGATCAGCCGCTTGGCCACGTGCCACTTCTTGCTGACGACGATGAGCAGTTCCCGCTCGCGGCCGAGCGAGCTCTCGGTCTCCCAGAAACGTGGCGCGAAGCGGTGCCCGGCGCGGCCCTTCTCGGTCAGGAACTTGTAGAGCGAGCGCCCCTCGTCGGAGATCTGGAATGCCACGCGCTCCGAGGAGTAGAGCACCCCGAGCCGCCGCTTGAGATCGAGCGCGCCGGGGCTGATCTTGCGGGCGAAAAGGTAGTCCTGCGCCAGCAGCAGGTCGTAGTGATCGTTGTAGAAGGTGACCGGCATCCCGTAGTCCGTGAACATCAGGAAGGTCAGCGTGCGGTTCTCGATCTCCGGCTCGGGCACGAGGTGGCGCACCAGCGTCTGGAAGAAGGTCTCGTCGGGGATCCAGGTGCCACGGAAGAAGCGCAGCACGTCCGGCCGCCCGGCGATGAACTCGAGGATTGCTTCAACCGTGCGACGGCGCAGGCACCACCATTGCGAGCCGATCATCACCTCGAGGTCGGCGGGGATCCTGCGCTTCAACCCGAGCCGTTTCTGCAGTTCGAACATCGCGTAGAAGCGCCGCTTCTGGGTGCGCTCGTTGAAGATGTGGCGGTAGATCAACCGCTCTTCCTTCCAGCCGGTCTTGATCCAGCCGGAGGAGAAGAAATCGACGCTCTCGATGTAGTCGGCCTCGCGCGCATCGAGCCGTTCATGTGCAAATTCCGCCGGCTTGATCGCCATGCAATCGCCCGAGACCATGTAGAAATGCGTCGCGCGGGGAAAGCGGTCGAGTGCGGCCTCGAGGGCATTCAGAGTGGCCTGCACCAGCGACCAGGCGCCCCAGCCACATTTCACCCGCCGCGCGAAGGTCACGTTCGGATTGTCCGCAAGCGCGGCGCGGATGCGCTCGAAGTCGGCCCGCGGCGCACTGGCGTCGAAATGGATGGCCATGCAATCGCCGACCGCGGTCAGGCTCTGCGCCTGCTTGATGATCGCCTCGGGATCCTTGTGGCACAGCAATATGAAGGCAATCTTCGCCACAGGTTGAGGTCCGCCCAATTTTCGCCTGCTTCTTCACCTTTATCCCGGCGAAGACATTGTACAGGCCGATGTCTTTTGCTTTTTTGCATGTCCAGGGAGCCCGCGACAAGCCGGGCGGTACGAGGAGCAGGCGGTATGGGGTTTCCCGGCACATGGATGACCGAGAGCGAGAGCATGATCTATCGCGTGGTGCCGAAATGCGCCTGCTCGACCATCGGCCAGATCATGTACTACTCGGACCACGGCAGCTTCTACGACGGCGACATCCATGACGCCGATCAGGGTCTGCACAAATGGGCCCGCGAGGAGAGCCACAATCCGATCAATGCCAACGTGAAGACCCGCAGCGCCCCGGCCTTCACCTGCGTGCGAAACCCATACAGCCGCATCCTGTCGAGCTTCTTCGACAAGATCTGCGGCATTCAGCGCAATGGCAACCGCTACCGCGGCAACCTCGTTCCGATGCTGGTGCAGAAATACGGCATCGAGGTCGGCGGCGAGGACGGCAAGGAGGACTTCGATCAGATCCGCTCGTTCCGCCGCTTCCTGCTGTTTGCGCGCGACACCATTCGCTGGCGCCGCCCGATGGACCCCGACATCCACTGGTCGGCGGTCTCGGGGCATGTGTCGACCTTCATCGTCAACGGCGGACGCTACGACAGCATCTTCTGGACCGAGAAGTTCGACGAGGGGATGCAGGGCGTGCTGGACCGGGTGCAGACCCGTCATCCGGTAGACCTCGCGGCGATTCCCCGTTTCAACGAGTCCGAGGGCCATGGGCCGAAGCGCGCGCATCCGGTGGAAGACTATTTCGACGACCTGTCGATGCACCTGGTCTACGAGATCTACAAACGCGACTTCGATCTGTTCCGCTACGATTTCGAGAACCCGGCGAACAAGATGCCGATCGGCGAGATCGACCTCGACGAGGTGCACGCCAAGCTCGGCGACTGAACCAAGAACGCCTTAGCCCGGGCTCAGCCGTGCACGAATCCCGGTCAGCCCCTTGCGCAACGCCTCGACCCCCAGGGCGATGCCCTTCAGCGCCTCGCTGCGCTGCTTCGACATGTCCATACACGCGTCTCCCGCCGCATCTTACCTTTGATGGCGTCAGCGTCTCATCCCGTGCCGCTAGCGCAAAGCGAGAAGTGAGTGAAGCGCGCTCAGCCCTCCAGCTCTGCCGAAGGAATCATCGGGAAGAAGGTGCCCGACGACCACAGGCCGAACCAGCGCGCGCCCTCATGGTCATGATGCACGCCCAGCTCCACCAGCCGGTAGAAGCTCTTGCGGTCGATCAGCGCCTCGAGATTGCGGCGCACAAGGATGTAGGGCGAGGGCTCGCCGGTCTCGGGGTCGCGCACCACGCGGATCGGATGCTCGGACCCGGCGACGGCGAAATCGCCCACATGGGTCTGGAAGGTCAGCACCTGCGACTCGCCCTCACCCTCCGCCTCGAAGTCGGTGGCGACGAAGGGCGCGTCCTCGACGGTGATTCCGACCATCTCGACCGGGGTCACCAGGAAATATTTCTCGCCATCTTTCCGCAAAATCGACGAAAAAAGCTTCACCAACTCGAAGCGCCCGATCGGCGTTCCAAGGTAGAACCAGGTCCCGTCCCGCGCGATCCGCATGTCCAGATCGCCGCAGAAGGGCGGATTCCACCGCTCGACAGGCGGCAGCCCGCGTCCCGAAGCGGCGCGCGCTGCAGCAGCAATGCCGTCAGCCGAAGGTGTCACGTAATTTTGTGTGCGCATTGGTTTTGCCATTCTTCACCCCCGCGATACACTCTCTTCGGTAAAGGATTTACGCAAGGGAGTCTCCCCCATGGCCGAAGACCTGGTCGCCGAGATTGAGGCGCTGGAAGAAAAGCTCGCCGAAGCCAAGTCGGCGATCACCCGGCGCTTCATCGGACAGGAACGGGTCGTCGACCTGACCCTTGCCGCGCTGCTCTGCGGCGGCCACGCGCTGCTCATCGGCCTGCCCGGCCTCGGGAAAACCCGGCTGGTCGAAACCCTGTCGACGGTGATGGGCCTCAATGGCAACCGCGTGCAGTTCACCCCTGACCTGATGCCCGCCGACATCCTCGGCTCGGAGGTGCTGGAAACCGCCGCCGATGGCAGCCGCGCGTTCAAGTTCCTGCCGGGCCCGATCTTCTGCCAGCTGCTGATGGCAGACGAGATCAACCGCGCCTCGCCGCGCACCCAGTCGGCCCTGTTGCAGGCCATGCAGGAAAAATCCGTCACCATCGGGGGGGAAACGCGTACGCTCGAGCTGCCGTTCCACGTGCTCGCCACGCAGAACCCCATCGAGCAAGAGGGCACCTACCCGCTGCCCGAGGCGCAGCTCGACCGCTTCCTTGTGCAGATCGACGTGGCCTACCCCGACCGCAAGACCGAAAAGGACATCCTGCTCGCCACCACCGGCACAGAAGAGGCGGTGGCGCATCAGGTCTTTGACCCCGCCACGCTGATGGCCGCGCAGCACCTGCTGCGGCGCATGCCCGTGGGCGACGCGGTGGTCGAGATGATTCTCGATCTGGTACGCGCCTTCCGCCCCGGCGATCCCTCGGCTTCGGCCCGGGTGCGCGACACCGTGGCCTGGGGCCCCGGCCCGCGCGCCGCGCAGGCGCTGATGCTGACCGTGCGCGCCCGCGCGCTGCTGCAGGGGCGGCTCGCACCCTCGCCCGAGGACGTGATGGACATGGCCCGCCCGGTGCTGGTGCACCGCATGGCACTGACATTCTCGGCCCGCGCCCGTGGCGAGGACCTCGGCAGCATCATCGACGAGGTCTGCGGCACGCTCGAGCCCTCCGAGGCTGCCGCTTGATAGGTCCCGTCGCCCAGCTCCGGCAGAGCGCGCAGGAAGAAGCCACCCGTTTTCCGGCCCTCCTGGCCCGTGCCGAGCATCTGGCCGGCACCGTCCTGCTGGGCGAGCACGGGCGGCGGCGCTCGGGGCTGGGCGACGATTTCTGGCAATACCGGCCGCTGCGGCCCGGCGACACCTACCGCTCGATCGATTGGCGGCGCTCGGGCCGCGGCGACGAGCAATACGTGCGCGAGCGTGAATGGCAGATCGCGCAGAGCGTGCAGCTCTGGGTCGATACCGGGGCCTCGATGCGCTTCACCTCGAACAAGGACCTGCCAAGCAAGGGCGACCGCGCCCGGCTGGTGGCGCTGGCGGCCTCGATCCTGCTGATCCGCGGCGGCGAGCGCGTCGGCTTCACCGGCTGGTCGCTGCCGCCACGCAACGGCGATATCCAGGTGCTGCGCCTCGCCGAGGCGCTGGCTGCGGACGGTGAAGAGGATTACGCGCAGCCCGAGGCGCGCGGCATCATCCCCCACGCCCGCGCCATGTTCGTCTCGGACTTCCTCGGCGATCTCGACCCGGTCGAGGCCGCGCTGACCAAGGCCGCAGACCGCGGCGTGCGCGGGGTGCTGCTGCAGGTGCTCGATCCGTCCGAAGAGAGCTTCCCCTTCAAGGGCCGGACGATTTTTGAAAGCATGGGCAAGACCTTGGCCCATGAGACACTGAAAGCCGGAGACCTGCGCGAACGCTATCTCGAGCGTCTTGCCGAGAGAAAAGCCCGGCTTGACCATCTATCGCGCTTAACCGGCTGGCAATTTCTGTGCCATCATACCAGTGACAGCGCGCAGAATGCCCTGCTCTGGGTGTACCGCGCGATGGACGGAGGGCACGGATGACCATTCTCGGCCCCCTGGGCTTCACCGCCCCCTGGCTGCTGCTCGGGCTGCTGGCCCTGCCGGTGCTCTGGGTGATCCTGCGCGCCGTGCCGCCGGCACCGATCCGGCGGATGTTCCCCGGCGTGGTGCTGCTGCTGGGGCTGAAGGACGACGATCAGGTCACCGACCGCACCCCCTGGTGGCTGCTGCTGCTGCGCCTTCTGGCCGTGGCGGCGGTGATCATCGGCCTCGCCGGGCCGATCCTGAACCCCGAGGACGACGCGCAGACCGCCGGCACCGGCCCGCTGCTGGTGGTGATGGATGCCAGCTGGTCTTCCGCCGCCGACTGGCGCGCACGGCAGATCGCGCTCGATGCGCTGCTGTCCCGCGCCGAGCGCGAGGCGCGGCCGGTCGCCGTGCTGCGCCTGACCGAACCCGAGGTGCCGCAGTTCCAGCAGGCGGCCGTGCTGCGCGCCCGGCTTTCCGGACTGCAGCCAGAACCCTGGGAGCCGGGGGAGGCGCATGTCACCCGCGCGCTCACCATGCTGCCCGAGGGCGATTTCGACAGCTACTGGATGTCCGACGGGCTTGCCCGCGAAAGCCGCGAGCCGATGCTCGACGCGCTGATGGATCATGGGCAGGTCACCGTCTTCGAAAGCCCGCGCAACCTGACCGCCCTGCTGCCCCCCGCCTTCGAGGACGGACACGTGCAGCTGACCGCCCGCCGCCTGCACCCCGGCGGCGAGCGCGAGATCTCCATCGCCGCGCACGGCCTCGACCCGGCAGGCAACCCGACCGTGCTGGTCCGCGCTCCGCTGACCTTCGCCGACGGCGCCTCCGAGGGCGAGCTCGACCTGTCGCTTCCCGCCGAGCTGCGCGCCCGCATCACCCGCTTCGAGATCGACGGCGCCCGCAGCGCCGGCGCGGTCAGCCTGCCCGACGACAGCCTGCGCCGCCGTGAGGTCGCGCTGATCGCCGGGAACGAGAACCGCGAGGGGCTCGAGCTGCTCTCGCCGCTCTACTACCTGCACAAGGCGCTGGAAGAGGATGTCGACATCCTCGACGGTGCGCTGACCGAGGTGCTGCCTGCCAATCCCGACGTGATCGTGCTGGCCGACGTGGCGACGCTCGGCCCGGGCGAGGAAGAGGGCGTTACCGATTGGCTGCAGAAGGGTGGCACGCTGCTGCGCTTCGCCGGGCCGCGGCTCGCCGCCTCGGACCTCTCGCGCGACCGCGAGGACCCGCTGATGCCGGTGCGGCTGCGCGCTGGCGGGCGCTCGGTCGGCGGCGCGATGAGTTGGGGCGAGCCGAAATCGCTGGCCCCCTTCCCCGCAGGCAGCCCCTTCGAGGGGCTCGCTATCCCCGAAGACGTGACCGTCACCAGCCAGGTCATGGCCCAACCCGACCCGACGCTCGCCGACCGGGTCATCGCCCAGCTCAGCGACGGTACGCCGTTGGTCACCCGCAAGCGCGTCGGCCAGGGGCAGGTTGTGCTGTTCCACGTCACTGCCAACGCCGAATGGTCCAGCCTGCCGCTCTCGGGCCTCTTCGTGCAGATGCTCGAGCGGCTGGCGATCTCGGCCATGCCGACCACCCCGGCACCCGAGGAACTGGTCGGCACCATGTGGCAGCCGATCCGCGTGCTCGACGGCTTCGGGGCGGTGGTCGACGCGGGCACCCTGCCCGGCGTGCCCGGCGAGGCCCTGCTGACCGAGGCCCTTGGCCCCGAGCTGCGCCCCGGCCTCTACCAGGGCGAAGAGCGTAGCCTCGCGCGCAACGTGGTGACGGCGGACACCGAACTGCAGCCCGCCACCTGGCCCGACACCGTGCCGGTCGAGGGGCTGAGTCGCCCGCGGGAAACCCCGCTTGCCGGCTGGCTTCTGGCGCTGGCCATCGCGCTGCTGCTGGCGGATGTGATCGCCTCGCTGGCGCTCTCCGGTCGCCTGCGCGGCGCCCGGCCCAGCACGCCCGGCACCGCCGCCGTGCTGCTGGCGCTGGCGCTCGGCGCGTTTGCCATCCCCGGCACAAGTCGTGCCCAAGGCACCGCTTCCGCGGACGTCGATGCCTTTGCCGAGGCTGCCACGGGCGAGGTCACGCTGGCCCACGTGGTGACCGGCGATGCCCAGCTCGACGCGCTGGCGCAGGACGGGCTGCGCGGCCTGTCCGACACGCTCTTCTACCGCACGTCGGTCGAGCCCTCCGAGCCGATGGCGGTGAACCTCGAGAGCGACGAGCTGGCCTTCTTCCCGCTGCTCTACTGGCCGATCACCCCATCGCAGCCAACTCCCTCTCCTGCCGCATACGCCAAGCTCAACGAGTACCTGCGTTCGGGCGGGATGATCCTTTTCGACACCCGCGACGCCGACGTGGCGGGCTTCGGCGCCGCCTCTCCGGAGGGCCGCAAGCTGCGCGAGCTGGCCGCCCCGCTGGACATCCCGCCGCTGGAGCCGGTGCCGCAGGACCACGTGCTGACCCGCACCTTCTACCTTCTGCAGGATTTCCCCGGCCGCTACGCCAGCCGTGACGTCTGGGTCGAAGCCGCGCCGCCCGATGCGGAAATGGTCGAGGGCATGCCCTTCCGCAACCTCAACGACAATGTCACCCCGGTGGTGATCGGCGGCAACGACTGGGCCGCGGCCTGGGCGGTGGACAGCCGCGGCAACCCGCAGGTGCGCATCGGCTCGGGCTTCGCCGGCGAACGCCAGCGCGAGATCGCCTACCGTTTCGGGGTCAACCTGGTGATGCACGTGCTGACCGGCAACTACAAATCCGACCAGGTCCACGTGCCCGCGCTGCTCGACAGGCTCGGCCAATGACCGGCGCCGGGACCGCCGCCCCAACCAACGGACATAACGAATGACCGGCGAGATCGTCTTCGACCCGCTTCTGCCTTGGCCCGCGATCTGGGTACTGGGCGCCGTCGCGCTGGCCTCGGTGGCGCTGGCGCTCTGGCGCGGCATGCCCGGCTGGGCGCTGCGGTTCTTCGCCGGCTTCGTGCTGCTGGCGGCACTCACCCAGCCCTCCTTCCAGGAAGAAGACCGCGCGCCGCTGTCCGACATCGTGCTGCTGCTCGAGGACCACAGCGCCTCGCAGCGGCTCGGCGACCGGCTGGAGACCACGGCCGAAACCGCCGACGCGCTCGAGGCCCGGATCGCCGCCCGCCCCAACACCGAGGTGCGCCGCATCACCGTGCCCGACGGCGAGGGCGACAGCGGCACGCTGCTGATGACCGCCCTGTCGGAAGCGCTGGCCGAGGAGCCGCGCGGCCGCGTCGCGGGCATCTTCCTGCTGTCGGACGGTCGCCTGCACGATCTCGAACGCGCGCCCTCGCTGCCCGCGCCGATGCACCTGCTGCTGACCGGCCACGACACCGACTGGGACCGCCGCCTGATCGTCAAGAACGCCCCCGCCTTCGCCATCCTCGGCGAGCCGGTCACCCTGACCCTGCGGGTCGAGGATGACGGGGATGCCCCGCAGGAGGCCGAGACCGAGCTGCAGATATCGATCGACGGCGGCGATCCCGAGAGCTACCGCGTGCCGCTCGGACAGGACATCGAGCTGCCCGTCACCCTGCCGCACGGCGGGCTCAACGTCATCCAGTTCACCGTCCCCGAGGGCGAGGCCGAGCTGACAGACCGCAACAACACCGCGCTGGTGCAGATCAACGGCGTGCGCGACCGGCTGCGCGTGCTGCTGGTGTCGGGCGAGCCCCACGCCGGCAGCCGCACCTGGCGGAACCTGCTGAAATCCGACAGCTCTGTCGATCTCGTGCACTTCACCATCCTGCGCCCGCCGGAGAAGCAAGACGGCGTGCCGGTGACCGAGCTCTCGCTGATCGCCTTCCCCACCCGCGAGCTCTTCCTCGAGAAGATCGAGGATTTCGACCTGATCATCTTCGACCGCTACAAGCGCCGCGGCATCCTACCGGCCATCTACCTCGACAACGTGCGCAACTACGTCGAGAACGGCGGCGCGGTGCTGGTTGCCGCCGGGCCCGATTTCGCCAGCGCCGATTCCATCTACCGCTCGCCTCTGGCCGAGATCCTGCCCGCCGAACCCACTGCCCGCGTCATCGACCGCGGCTTCCGTCCCACGGTCACCGACCTCGGCCAGCGCCATCCCGTCACCGCCGGGCTCAGCGGCGCCGAAAGCTGGGGCCGCTGGATGCGGCAGGTCGAAGTCACCCCAAACGACAGCGCCGAGGTGCTGATGTCAGGCGCCGAGGAAAAGCCGCTGCTGGTGCTCGACCGCATCGGCGAGGGGCGCGTGGCGCTGATCGCCTCAGACCAGGCCTGGCTCTGGTCGCGCGGCTTCGAGGGCGGCGGCCCGCAGCTCGACCTGCTGCGGCGACTGGCGCACTGGATGATGAAGGAGCCCGAGCTCGAGGAAGAGGCGCTCTGGGCCGAGGCCACGGGCCAGCACATGCGCATCATCCGCCGCACGCTGGAGCAAGGCGTGGGCGCGGTCACCGTGACCCGCCCCGACGGCACCGAGGAAAGCGTGGCCCTGCAGGAGGTTTCGCCCGGCCGCTTCGAAGCGGAATACGACGGGCCGGAAATCGGCCTCTACCGGCTGAAGGAGGGCGAGCAGGAGGCGGTGATCGGCCTCGGTCCCGCCGCCCCGCGCGAATTCGAACAGACCATCGCGAGCGGCGAGGCGCTGGAACCCGTGGTCGCCGCGCTGCGCGGTGGCGAAGCACGGATCGAGGACGGTCTGCCGAGCATCCGCGCGGTCGGCGCGGGGCGCCCCGCCGCCGGGCGCGGCTGGATGGGCATCACCCCGCGCGAAGCCTTCGAGACCATGGACGTGACCCGCATTCCGCTGCTGCCGGCCTGGCTGACGCTACTGCTGGCCGCGGGCTTCATCGTCGCGGCCTGGCTGCGCGAGGGCCGGCGCTGATCACTCCAGGTCGAGCGGGGTCCGCGCCTCGTTCCAGCCGTCGGTCAGACAGCGTGCGCGGATGTAGACGCGCCGCGTGCCCGCCGGGATCGCGACGCCGGACAGGCTGCGGGTGAAGGGCTGCTCGGTCTCATGCGGGTGTAGCAACTCGCGCACGCCCAGCACGGTGCCATCCTCGGCCTCCACGCGCCATCCGTCGGCATAGTGCTCCCAGCCGGTGTCGGGATGGGCCAGCGTGACGGAGAAGACCCGGGCATCGCCATTGCCCGACGTCTTGGCTGCGACCACCTCGGGCGGCGCGGCGTAAAGCGGCAGCGCAGACAGGCATAGCAGGGCAGCGAATCCAGCTTTCATGCGGCGAGCATAGCGCAACTCCCTTCGAAGGGAGTTGCAAAAGCCTTCGAAGGCTTTTGACTACTCTTCCTCGCTGGCGAGCAGAACTTCGCGCGACTGCGAGGTGAACTCGCGGCGCAGGATCACCGTCAGGGTGATCAGTACCGCCACGATCAGCGGCCAGGACCCCAGCAGCCAGGCGGTGGAGCCGATACCAAAATACACCGACCGCAATCCGCGATTGTAGCTGCGCGCGGCAAAGATATTGATCTCGGCGGCCTTGGCGGCGCGGGTATAGGCCAGCGGGCTGTCGTCATTGGGCACCGAGCCCATCAGCACCGAGCAATAGCCGAACAGCCGGTTCGACCAGACGAACTTGAGAAAGGCGTTGGCGGCGAAGGCGAGGATCAGCAGCAGCTTGGCCTCCCAGACGATCACCGGCGAGTCGCCCCCCGTCGACAGATCCTCAGCGACGCCCCGAACCTGGTCAGGATTGCCCAGCAGCGCGAAGATGCCGCCGATGGCGATCATCGAGGTCGAGGCGAAAAAAGCGGTGCTCTGTCGCAGACTGCCGACGATCTGGGAATCGAAGATGCGCGGCTGGCGGGTGACGAAGTGCCTCATCCATTGCCGCCGGTAGCGCGCCATCAGCTTGGTCACCGAGGGACGCCGCGCCGGCGGGTGCTCGATCAGCCACGAGCTGCCCAGCCAGCAGAGCAGCAGCAGCCCGACACCGGTCAGGTCGACTGGCGAGAAATAGTAGAAGGGATCGAGCGAGGGCAGCATGGTCAGAACGGCTTGGCCACGACCAGCCACAGGATGGCGATCGTGCCCACCACGCTGATCTCGTTGAAGATGCGCAGGAACAGGTCCGACTCGCGGAACTCGCCCCGCTTGGCCCGGCCGACCAGCACCCCGGTCCAGACGTAATGCGCCGCCAGCAGCACCACGAGCGCAATCTTGGCGTGCAGCCAGGCCGGGAAGCCCCAGAGCACGCCGAGCCAGAGCCCGGTGATCGCAGCGATCACCGCCAGCCCCGCGGAAAAGCGATACAGCCGGTAGGTGAGATCGCCCAGCGGGCCGAATTCCCCGGTCTTCGCGAAGTCGCGTTTCCAGTAGATGAGCGCGCGCGGCACGGCGAAGATGGAGGTCATCCACCCCATGACGCAAAGAATGTGAATGATCTTCAGCCAGGTCATGGGGGCCACCTGCTATCATTCCCTTGCCTCGCGCAAGATCCGCGGACACCGCGCGCGCGCCACCATGGCAAAAATGCTTGGCCCTCGCGCAAATTGGTTATATGAGTTTACCAATTCTAGGAGGAGACCCCCGATGGAGATGCCAGCCCCCAATGCAAGCATCCTCGCGCGCAAGCACCAGATCGTCGCGCGGCTGAGGGAGGTCCTGCCCGAAGGTTCGGTGATCTCGGAGCTGTCCGAGACCCGCGCCTATGAATGCGACGCACTCACCGCCTACCGCTGCCCGCCGCTCTGCGCGGTCCTGCCGTCCTCGACCGAAGAGGTCTCGGCGGTGCTGAAGATCTGCTTTGAGGAAGGCGTGCCTGTCGTGCCGCGTGGCTCGGGCACCTCGCTGGCAGGCGGCGCGCTGCCCACCGCCGACAGCGTGATCCTCGGCGTCGCCAAGATGAACCGCGTGCTGGAAACCGATTACGCCAACCGCTTCATCCGCGTGCAGACCGGGCGCACCAACCTCTCTGTCAGCGGCGCGGTGGCGGAGGAAGATTTCTTCTACGCCCCGGACCCTTCGTCGCAGCTCGCCTGCGCCATCGCCGGGAACATCGCGATGAACTCGGGCGGGGCGCATTGCCTCAAGTACGGCGTGACCACAAACAACCTCATGGGCGTGACCATGGTGCTGATGGACGGCACGGTGATCGAACTCGGCGGCGCGCATCTCGACGCGCCGGGGCTCGACCTGCTGGGCGTCATCTGCGGCTCCGAGGGACAGCTCGGCGTGGTCACCGAAGCGACGCTGCGCATCCTGCGCAAGCCCGAGGGCGCACGCCCGGTGCTGATGGGTTTCGCCGCCAACGAGGTGGCCGGGGAATGCGTGTCGGACATAATCAAGGCCGGCGTTCTGCCGGTGGCGATCGAGTTCATGGACCGGCCCTGCATCGAGGCCTGCGAGGCCTTTGCCAAGGCGGGATACCCGATGTGCGAGGCGCTGCTGATCGTCGAGGTCGAGGGCTCCGAGGCCGAGATCGCCGAGCAGCTCGAAAAGATCATCGAGATCGCCAAGCGCCACAACCCCGTCGAGCTGCGCGAGGCGCGGGACGAGGACGAGGCGGGCCGCATCTGGCTTGGCCGCAAGTCCGCCTTCGGCGCCATGGGGCAGATCAATGACTACATGTGCCTCGACGGCACGATCCCGGTCTCCTCGCTGCCCCATGTGCTGCGCCGGATCGGCGAGATGTCGGAGGAGTTCGGACTGAAGGTGGCCAACGTCTTCCATGCCGGCGACGGGAACATGCACCCGCTGATCCTGTTCAACGCCAACGAGGAGGGCCAGCTCGAGCTCTGCGAGCGCTTCGGCGCGGAGATCCTGAAACTCTGCGTCGAGGTCGGCGGCTGCCTGACCGGCGAGCACGGCGTGGGGATCGAGAAGCGCGACCTGATGCACACGCAATACGCGCCCGCCGACCTCGAGGCGCAGATGGCGGTGAAGGACGTCTTCGACCCGCACTGGCTGCTGAACCCCGCCAAGGTGTTCCCGCTGGACGCCTCGGAAGCGCGGCGCAGCGCGGCCCTGGCTGCCGAGTGAACCGACGCTTGAGCCGCCGTTTGACCCGCCGAGGGGGCGCTGCCCCCATCCGCTGACGCGGACTCCCCCGGGATATTTTGACCATGTGGAAGCCTGATGAGACCTGAGACCGAGACAGACCTCGCGGAGATGATCTCCGCCAGCAACGGGCCGCTGCGCATCCGCGGCGGCGGCACGCGCAGCATCGGCGACGTTGCGGGTGCGCCGCTGGAGACCGGCGGCCTCTCTGGGATCACGCTCTACGAGCCGGGCGCGTTGACGCTTGTGGCCGGGGCGGGCACGCCGCTCGCAGAGGTCGAGGCGGCACTGGATGCCGAGAACCAGCGGCTGGCCTTCGAGGTGCCGGACATGCGCGGGCTGCTCGGCGCGCAGGGCACCAGCACGCTGGGCGGGATCGTGGCGGCCAATGCCTCGGGGCCGCGGCGCATCGCCTCCGGCGCCTGCCGCGACTTCCTGCTGGGCGTGCGTTTCGTCGATGGCGCGGGCAGCATTGTGTCGAACGGCGGGCGGGTGATGAAGAACGTCACCGGCTACGACCTTGTGAAGCTGATGGCAGGCAGCCACGGCACGCTCGGGGTACTGACCGAGGTGAGCTTCAAGGTGTTGCCCAAGCCCGAGGCCGCCGCGACGCTGGTGCTGCACGGGCTTTCGGATACCGAGGCCGTGGCCGCCATGTCGGCGGCGCTCGGCGCGCCCTACGACGTGACCGGCGCGGCGCATGACCCCGCCGCGCGACAGACCTTGCTGCGCATCGAGGGCTTCGCGCGCTCGGTCGCCTATCGGCTGGAACGCCTGAAGGCGCTCTTCCCCGGGCGCGAAATCACCGAGGAGACCGGTGCTGCGGCCGGGGCGGCGCTCTGGGCCGGGGTGCGCGACGCGGCCCCGCTGCAGGGCCGCGCAGGGGATGTCTGGCGGCTGTCGTGCACACCCTCGGACGCGCCGGAGCTGGCCACCCGGCTGTGCGCCGAGGCGCTGCTCTACGACTGGGGCGGTGGGCTGGTCTGGGCGCTGCTGCCCGAGGGCACCGACGCCCGCACCCGGCTCGGCGCTTTCAAGGGCCATGCCACGCGGGTTCGGGGCACCGGCAGCATATCTGGCAGCGTATCTGGCAGCGCATCTGGCAGAGTGCCTGCCTTCCATCCCGATCCCGCCCCCGTGGCCGCCCTGAGCACGGCGCTGCGCCGCCGCTTCGATCCGCGCGGGGTGCTGAACCCCGGCCTGATGGCGTGACCCGAGCGAGCTGAGGACCAAGACATGCAGACCAATTTCACCCCCGACCAGCTGCGCGATCCGGGCACCGAGCGGGCCAACGAGATCCTGCGCTCCTGCGTGCATTGCGGCTTTTGCACCGCCACCTGCCCGACCTACCAGGTGCTGGGCGACGAGCTCGACAGCCCGCGCGGGCGCATCTACCTGATCAAGGACATGCTCGAGAACGAGCGGGTGCCGGACGCCAAGACCGTGAAGCACATCGACCGCTGCCTCTCGTGCCTGTCGTGCATGACCACCTGCCCCTCGGGCGTGCATTACATGCACCTCGTGGACCATGCGCGGGCCTATATCGAGAAAAACTACACCCGCCCCTGGCACGACCGGGCGCTGCGCTGGCTGCTTGCCCAGATCATCCCGCACCCGATGCGCTTCCGCCTGGCGCTGGCGCTGGCCAAGCTGGGCCGCCCGTTTGCCGGGCTGCTGCCCGACCCGCGACTGAAGGCGATGCTGGAGATGGCACCGAAGCGCATTCCGCCGGTCAGCCGCAACGATGACCCGCAGAGCTTTGCCCCCGTGGCACCGAAGCGCAAACGCGTGGCGCTGATGACCGGCTGCGCACAGAAGGCGCTGAACACCGACATCAACGACGCCACCATCCGTCTGCTGCGCCGGCTGGGCTGCGAGGTGGTGGTCGCCAAGGGGGCGGGTTGCTGCGGCGCACTCACCCACCACATGGGGCGCGAGGCGCAGGCGCATGGTTCTGCCGAGGCCAATATCCACGCCTGGACCGCCGAGATGCAGGGCGATGGGCTCGATGCCATCGTCATCAACACCTCGGGCTGCGGCACCACGGTGAAGGACTACGGCCACATGTTCCGCAGCTCGCCGCTGGCGGAGGCGGCGGCAAAGGTCTCGGCCAAGGCCATGGACATCAGCGAGCTGCTGCGCGATCTCGAGATCCCCGAGGAGATGCTGGCGGGCGCGCCGAAGGACCTGCGCGTCGCCTATCACGCCGCCTGCTCGCTGCAGCACGGGCAGAAGGTGAAAGCCGCGCCCAAGGACCTGCTGAAGCGCGCCGGGTTCGAGGTAGTCGAGCCCGCCGACAGCCATCTCTGCTGCGGCAGCGCCGGCACCTACAACCTGCTGCAACCGGAGATCTCGAAGCAGCTGCGTGACCGCAAGGTGCAGACGCTGGAGGCCAAGGCACCGCAGCTCATCGCGGCGGGCAACATCGGCTGCATGATGCAGATCGGCTCGGGCACCGGGCTGCCGGTTGTGCATACGGTCGAACTGCTTGACTGGGCGACCGGCGGGCCGAAACCGCGCGCGCTGGAAGCGCTGGCCTGACCCTTTTGAGACCCCCGGCGCGCCCAAATTTCGCCCCAGACTCTGCCTAGCGTAAGCGGGCGAACAGGGAGTCATTTTCGTGCGATACCTCATTGCGCTGCTCGCCGCGCTGCTGGCCTCGCCAGCCTCCGCACAGGGTGGCCTGTTTTCCATGGAAAGCCGCGAGGACGGGCGCGGCTGGGAAGCGGTCGGCCGGCTGGAGATCGCCGGACAGGCCTTTTGCACCGGCGCGCTGATCGCGCCGGACCTCGTTCTGACCGCCGCGCATTGCCTGTTCGATGCACGCAACGGCGCGCGCGTGCCGGTCGAACAGATCCAGTTCCTTGCAGGCTGGCGCAACGGCCGCGCCGCGGCCTACCGGCGGGTCCGCCGGGCGATCTCGCTCGACAGCTACGACTTCGGTGCGCCGGCCAGTCCCGAACGGGTGCGCAGCGACCTCGCGGTGATCGAGCTGCAACTGCCGATCCGCAACAGCAGCATCGCGCCCTTCGGGCTCGGCCCCTTCCCCGAGACGGGCGACGAGCTGGGCGTGGTCTCCTACGCGCATGACCGCTCCGAGGCCCCTGCACTGCAGGACTATTGCGGCGTGCTCGAGCGTCAGGACGGCATTCTGGTGCTCGACTGCACCGTCGACTTCGGCAGCTCCGGCTCACCGGTCTTCTCCTTCGAAGGCGGGGAGCCACGCATCGTCTCGGTGATCTCGGCCAAGGCCGAGGCAGACGGCGCGCCGGTCTCGCTGGCCACCGGACTGTCCGGCCCGCTCTCCGAGCTGCGCGGCGCGCTCGACGAGGACATCGTGCTCAACCCGCTCCCTGCCGGCGACCGGCGCGACACCGGCGCAAAGTTCATCAAGCCGTGAGGGCGCTGCTCGCCCTTCTCCTGCTGTTGCCCGGACTGGCCACGGCGCAGGCGAACTTCGACGTGATCGAGGGGCGCGGCGACCTGCTGGGCTGGGAGGCGGTGGGCCGGCTCGACGCCGAGGATGCCTTCTGTACCGGCGCACTGATCGCCCCAGATATTGTCCTGACTGCGGCGCATTGCGTCTTTTCCCCCGACGGCACCCCGCGTCCGCCGGGCAGCCTGACCTTTCGTGCCGGCTACTACCGCGGCTCGCAGATCGTGGCGCAGCGTGTCCGCCGCTGGGTCACCCCGCCCTCATACGTGCAACTGCCGCGCCCCACCCATGCGACCGTCGCCGTGGACGTCGCCCTGCTGAAGCTCGAGGCCCCGGTGACCAGCGCCGAAGCCGATCCCTTCCGGGTGCTGCAGCACGCCCCGGAGGGCAGCGAGGTCACCGTGCTCAGCTACGGCAAGGGCCGCGAGGAGGTGTTGTCGCGAGAGCCGTCCTGCGCGGTCACCGCGCATTACGCCGATGACGTGCTCGGCTTCGACTGCGACGTGACCTTCGGTAGTTCCGGCGCGCCGGTGTTCCTGCGCGAGAACGGACGGCTGCGCATCCTGTCGGTGATCTCCTCGACCGGCGGCGGCTCGGCCTACGGCCCCGGCATCGCCGCGCTGGTGCCCGAGCTCGCCGCCCGCCTGCGCAATGAAGATGCCCGGCCCGTCGCGAGCACTGGTGCGCGGCGCATCACTGTCGGCGGCGGGCGCGAGGGGACCGGCGCGCGCTTCGTGCGGCCTTGAAGTTCCGGCCTCTTGAAACGCCGAAAACCGCTCCCCATCTGAGCTTTACCGGGGCGCCTGTGACAGGGCTCCGGACCAACCCAGCGCCTGTTCCGGATGGAAAGGCGCAGCACAACGGTATCGCACAGTCTCGCTCAACGGAGGATTCCCATGCGACATTTCGATCTTGCCCCGCTCTATCGCGCCACTGTCGGTTTTGACCAGATCGCCGACATGATGGACCGGGTGCTGGCCAGCGACGTGGCCCAGCCCAGCTACCCCCCCTACAACATCGAGAAGACTGCCGATGATGCCTATCGCATCTCGATCGCCGTGGCCGGCTTCTCCGACGAGGACCTCTCGGTCGAGGTGAAGGATCACGCGCTGGTGGTCTCCGCCAAGAAATCCGACGACGGCCAAGAGCGCAGCTACCTGCACCGCGGCATCGCCACCCGCGCCTTCGAGCGCCGCTTCACCCTTGCCGACCACGTGCGGGTCGAGGGCGCGACGCATGAGAACGGCATGCTGCACATCGACCTGCGCCGCGAGATCCCCGAGGCGCTGAAACCGCGCCGGATCGCCATCGCCAAGCCGCAGCGCACCACGGCCATCGAGAAGGACGTGGTCGACGCGCAATCGGTCAATTGACCGGTGATCTTCGGTCTCGGGTCGCACTGACCTGAGTGTGGGGCCCCGCTGGACGCAGCGGGGCCTTCTTGCATCCAGATGTCCCGGACCCTCTTGCAAACCCCGTCACGCCTGCTCTCCCGGCGCAGCCCCGCCTCAGCGCTCTGACTTGCAGCGTTGCGGAGCGCCCCCGCGCCAGCTAGCGCGCGCGGCGCGGCCGGTACAGGAACAGCGCCTCGTTCTCCCCGTAGCGCCCCATGCGGTCCCGTTCAAAGCCGACCTTCCTTGCGACGTGGATCGAGGCGACATGGGCCGGATCGAACATCGCCACCGTCGCGGGATGACCAAGCCTCTCATCCGCCCACCTCAGCGCCGCCGTGACCGCCTCGGTCGCATACCCCTTGCCGTGGGCATGGGCGGCAAAGACCCATCCGGCTTCCGGTGTGCCCGCGAGGTCCGGGTCGGTGTCGCGGCGGTAGTCGGCGAAGCCCACCTCGCCCAGGAAGGTGCCCTCCGCCCTGTCGGTTACCGCCCAATAGCCGAACCCCAGGTGAAGCCAGTGCCCGGTGTAGCGCAGCAGCCGTGCCCAGGACTGCTCGCGGGACGACGGAACCCCCGAGATATGCGCGACCACGCGGGGATCGGCCCACATCTCCGAGAGTGCATCGAAGTCGTCGCTCCGGTGACCGCGCAGGATAAGGCGGTCTGTTTCCAGGACGGGAACCCGTTTGGTGTCGTTCATCGCAAAAACCCGCCTTTCCTGCCGCAATGTGCTTGGCGCCATATCCACCACAGCTGACCGCCCATTGCACGGGGGAACGGTTTGCTGCCCCGCGATGCTCAGAATCTCAGCCGTTGCCGGCCTCGTCCCCACCGACCTCCAGCACCACCGCCCCGGCGCGATGCCGCGTCTCCACCAGGCGATGTGCCTCGGCGATGTCCTTCAGGGCGAAGCGGGAGTCGATGACCGGGCGCAGCTTGCCGGCGCGCCACAGGTCCAACAGGGCCTCCAACCCCGCGCGGCTGTCGCCGCTCACGTGCAGCACCATGCGCGGCCCGCCCGAGAGCTTCGCCTGCAGCAGGTGCCACAGGTCCCCCAGCCCGAAGTTGAGCGGCAGGAACAGGCCCTGCTTGCCGAGCAGCCCTCGGCTTTGCGGCCAGTGCGTCGCCCCCACCGTATCGAAGGCCAGATCGAAACGCCCCGCGATCTCGTCCTTGCGGTAGTCGAGCACGCGCTCTGCCCCGAGACCACGCAGGAGGCTCTCGCGCCCCGGTCCCGCAACCGCGGTCACATGCGCGCCGAGCGCCGCGGCGATCTGCACCGCGTAGGCCCCGACCCCGCCCGAGGCGCCAAGGATCAGCACCTCCTGCCCGGTGCGCAGGTTTGCCACGTCGCGCAGGAACTCCAGCGCCGTCAGCCCGCCGAAGGGCAGCGCCGCAGCCTCGTCGAAGCCCATGTCCTCCGGGAGAGGCACCACCGCGCCGTCAGCCTTGGCCAGCGCATAGTCTGCATGCCCACCGTGGCCGAGCACCGCCAGCACCCGCTGCCCGACCTCGAAACCGCCGACCCCCGCGCCCAGCGCCGCGACCTCTCCGGCGACATCCGAGCCGGGCACCAGGTGGCGCGGCTTCCAAAGGCCGGCAACCATCCGCCCGACCAGCGCCAGCCCGCCCGGGAATTCGGCGGCCCGCAGCCGCCAGTCGGCGGTGGTGACCGAGGCCGCACGCACCCGGATCAGGATCTCGCCCGGGCCGGGCTCGGGGCGCGGCAGGTCTTCGATGCGCAGGACATCGGCGGGGCCGTAGCGGCGGGCGGTGGCGGCTTTCATGGCGGGCTCCTCGGGGCTCGGTGTCGGATTCTGATTGGTTGGACCCGAGATACACCCCACGATTACGCAGGAATATTGACCGATATTGCACCACACCCATACAAATACGCATGGACTGGCAGAACCTCCGCTTTGACTGGAACCGGCTGCGCGGCTTTCTCGCGACCGCCGAGCAGGGCTCGCTTTCCGGCGCGGCCCGGGCGCTGAACATGAGCCAGCCGACCCTCGGGCGGCAGGTGGCGGCGCTGGAGGCGGAGCTGGGCCTGACCCTCTTCGCGCGTCACGGCACCGGGTTGCAGCTCACCGAGGCGGGGATGCAACTGGCCGAGCACGCCCGCGCCATGGGCGAGGCGGCAGAGCGCCTGTCTCGCGTTGCCTCCGGCCAGCAGCAGCAGATTGCCGGGCATGTGACCATCACCGCCTCGGAGATCTACGCCGCCTGGCTCCTCCCGCAACTGCTGCCGAAAATTCGCGCCGCCGCCCCCGGGCTGACCATCGAGATCCTCGCCTCCAACGCCATCCGAGACCTGCGCCGCCGCGAGGCGGACATCGCCCTGCGCAACGCCCGCCCCGAGCAGCCCGACCTCATCGCAAAACGCGTCGCCGAGGACCGCGGCAGCTTCTACGCCACCCCCGGCTACCTTGCCACGCTGCCGCCGATCACCGCCCTGCCCGATCTCGTCGCCGCCGAGTTCATCGCCTTCGAGGACCCCGGCCCGCACCGCGCCTTCCTGCGCGAGCTCGGCGTGCCGGTCACCGATGCGAACTTCCCACTGGTCAGCTCCAGCCACCTCGTGCACTGGCAGATGGCCCGCGCCGGGCTGGGCATCGGCGTCGGACCGATCGGCCTCGGCGATCCCGACCCGCAGCTGACCCGCGCCCTGCCCTCGCTGGAAATCCCCTTCCCGGTCTGGCTCGTCGCCCACCGCGAATTGCACAGCGCGCGCCGCATCCGCCTCGTCTACGACCTTCTGTCGGAGCTAATCCCGCCGCTGCTGCGCGCGCCCTGATTCTTCTTCTCTTTCCAAATACGCACGGCGAGAGCTTTCCACCCGCACCATGAACGGCAAGGGCGCCGCACGGTTTCCCGCACGGCGCCCCTTCCTCAATTCGCTGCAATCAGTCGAGCTGGAACGACCAGAAGAAGGTTTCGCCCGAGCTGTCGTCGACGCCGTCGTTGTCGGTCGAGACGTAGGCGGTGCCGTCCTGCGTGATGGCGAGGCCCTCGACCTTGTCCACCACGTAGCCACCCCAGGACTTGAGGTCGGGGATCAGGTCGCGCACCTCTTGCTTGCTCACCACGGGCAGCGCGCCGCCCAGCGGTGCAGGCACCATCTCGGTCAGCGGGATGCGATAGACCTTCTTGGTCACCGCTTCGGCGCCGATCTGGTTGTCGCGTTCCACCACGTAGACGTGGTCGCCATGCGCGGTGATCTCCGACAGGCCCACCCAGCCCTTGTCAGGCGCGGCCTTGGCATAGCGCACGGCGCCCCATTCCTCGGTCTCGGGGTTGTAGGAGACCAGCTTCACGTGATCCTTCGGATCGTCGCCCCACTCGCGCTGCACCGCCATCCAGAGCGTGCCGTCCACCATGGTGACACCCTCGAAGCCGAAACGTTTCTCGCCGGCGAGCAACTCGGAGGGCAGGCCCACCTCGTCCTCGATCTGACCCTCAGCATTGACGTGATAGAGCGCATGCGGGATCAGCTTCGCGGTATTGCCTTCGGAGGCGAGCCAGAAGCCGCCCTCACCGTCGAGCGTGATCCCCTCGATGTCGAGCTTCTGCGCCGGCATGCCCGCGCGGGTGATCTCGATGGCGCGGGTGATCTTCGCCGGTTTCGAACTCGGGTCGATCACGAAGATCCGCGGCTGGTAGCCGTAGAAACTGTCGTTGACCGCGTAGACCATGCCGTCCTCGCCGGCGACCATCCCCGAGATCGCGCCCCATCCGATCAGCGCGTCCGCGCCTTCGGAGGTGAGGGTCGGATACATCGCCTCGCCCTCGGCATACTCGTAGATCATCACGTGGGCACGTACGCCGCCGTCCTCGATCAGATCTTCCTCGTTGGCGGTGACCAGAAGGTTGCGCTGCGGGATGGCCACGGCACCTTCGGGCGCGATGCCCGAGGGCAGCATCTGCTTCAGCACGGGCGCTGCGGGATCGGTCAAGTCGTAGACACCCGCCACCGATCCGCGCTCGGAGAGCAGGATCATGTAGGGCGTGCCGCCGAAAGTGGCGAACTCCATGCCCTCGGGCTCGGCACCCTTGGCGTCGGAGCGCTTGTCCGGGTAGTGGCCGACCTGCACCACGGCATGCTCAAAGCTGTTGCCGCTGTCGTAGACCTCGGTGCCATCCTTCTGGAAAACGGTGAAGCTGCGCGAGCCGCCGTCCATGTCACCCTCGTTGGCGATGGCGAAATGCGCGTCGTCGATCCACTGCACCGAGTCGGGTTCGCGCAGACGGCCCATCTGGCTCTCGGTGAAGTTGAGCGCGCCGCGCTCGTCGGTGCCGTCGATCTCGGTCAGGTCGGTGCTCCCGGCGGAGAAGTGGTTCAGCACCTCGCCCGATTTGTTCAGCACGACGATGTGGTTGTTCTCCTGCAGGGTGACCACGATCTCACCGGCGCCATTGACGTCGACGAACTCGGGCTCGGGGTCTTCCGGCACGATCTCGGCAAGGCCGGTCAGATCGGCCTTCACGAGGCTGGCGCAATCCGCTGCGCCATCCACCACGTCGAGGATCGCCACATAGCCCGCGGGCATCTGCGGCACGCGGCCGTCGCCTGCGTCTTCGTCACGCTCGTTCTCGATGGCGATGGTGACGAAGCTTCCGTCCTTCGACAGCGCCACGCTGTCCGGCTGGCCGCCGAGGTCGCACTCGCCGACGATCTCGCCGCTCTCCATGTTCACCATCTCGAGCTTGCCCGAGGGGTTGGTGAAGCTCTCCGAAGTGTTCACCCCGACAAAGGCGGTGCCGCCCGCCACGGCCACCGAGGTGGGTTCGCCGCCCATTTCGATATTGCCCAGCGGCTTCGGCGCGCGCGGCTCGGTGATGTCGATGCGGCCGATCACGCCCAGCGGGCTGTCGGTGTAGACCAGCGTATTGCCGTCTTCCGAGGCATAGATGATCTCGGCCGAGGTCACGCGGGCGCGGTCCTCGCCCTCGGCCATGTTCTCGGGCGTGGAAAAGCTGGCGATGCGGTTGAAGGTCATCTCGGCCTGAGCGGCCCCGGCGAAGAGAGCCAGAGCCGAGGTCAGGCACAGCGTACGGATGGTCATGGGACGTCCCCCTGTTTCGGTCCGCATCGCCATGGGGCAGCGACGTAACAGCCGTGTGATGCCTCGGTGACGCATTGATGACGCTACGGAAAACAGCCCTTTACAATGGCCCGTGGTTGCGCAGGAATTGCCGCAAAGCCGAGCCATAGTGCGCGGGTAACCGGAGGCTCGGTGGGGATATTTCCCCGCACCGGCTCTGCCCGTGAGTATTTGAAGTCCAGCAGGAGATTAAACTTGCCCAACGCCTTTTCAGCCGCCGTCCAGGCCCATTTCAACACTTTCAAGATTCCGGCCTGCGCCGCCGCCCTCGCGCTTTGCACAGTGGCAGCCAGCCCGGCGATGGCCACCGAAACCCTGCTGACGATCATTGCCGCCGACGGCACCGAGACGACGCTCGACCGGGCGGCACTGGAGGCGCTGCCGCAGCATGCATTCAGGACCGAGACGCAATGGACCTGGGAAGAACAGAGCTTCAGCGGCCCGCTGCTGATCGATGTGCTGGAGATGGCCGGCCTGCCCGGCCCGGCATCGGGCAAGGTGATCGAGTTCGTCGCCGACGACGGCTATCACGCCCGCGTCGATCTGGACGCGAATGCCGAGTTCCTGACCGGCGACTATCCGATCGTCACCACCCGCATCAACGACGAGCCCTTCCCGCTGGAAGAGAACGGTCCGCTCTGGGTGATGTTCCCCTACGACGCCCACCCGGAGCTGGACGTCGAGGCGGTGCACAACTTGACGGTCTGGCAGCTGCTGCAGATCGTCGAGCTCCCCGAGTGACCCTTGCCCGAGGTGCCGGGGGCTAGCCCCTCGGCTCCCTAACCTCCGGTCACCGCCCGGCACAGCGGGCTGTCCGCCTCGGCCAGCCCGTCGATCACGTCGAAATGGTGCAATCCGGCGTCGATCACCACGGCACAGTTCCAGGCCTCGCCCAGCCAGCGCGCCTGGTCGATGAACACCGGCCGCTCGTCGCCGCCGACCCAGACCGTGACCGGCACCTGCGGCGCGGGCTGGAAGATCGGGCTCTCGGCCTCGGCCTCCGCAGCCTCCAGCTTCAGCCCGGCGTTCATGTCGGTCTGCATCAGCGGGCGCAGGTCGGCCAGCGGCGAGATCGGCACCACCCCGGCGATCCGCGCGGCCACAGCGTCTGGCAGCAGGCCCGGCGCCAGCATCCGCGCCACCAGGTGCCCGCCTGCAGAATGGCCGGTCAGATGGATCGGGCCCGCGACCTCCTCCGCCGCCTTGCTCACCGCCGCCGCCACCTGGCGCGTGATCTCCGAGATGCGCACGTCCGGACACAGATCATAGGAGGGCATCGCCACAGCCCAGCCGGCCGCCAGCGGTCCGGCGGCGAAATGCGACCAGACCGAGCGGTCGAAGCGCAGCCAGTAGCCGCCGTGCACGAAGACCACGAGGCCCTTCGCCTCCCCCTTGGGCAGGAACAGGTCCAGCGCCTCGCGCGCGCCCGCCCCGTAGGCGAGGCTGCGGTATCTACCCTCGTCGGCAAGCTGCGCCCGGAACGCCTCGGCCGCCGCGCTCCAGCGGGGCGGGAAGTCCGCCGCGCCGGGAATGTAGGCGGCATTGGCATATGCGTCGCTGAGGTCCATCGTCTTTCTCCCTTGTCGTACTAGAGTAGGGAATAGCAGATACGCCGACGCCCGCAGCAGGAAACGCGGCAGGACAAATGGAGATCGCCATGCTTGACCAGACCACCGACCTTCCCGGGCTGCTGAAGGACCCCAGCCTGCTTGCCACCCGTGCCTATGTGAACGGCGAATGGATCACCGGCGCGGACGGCGAATTCGAGGTCACCAACCCGGCCCGCGGCGACGTTATCGCCCGCGTCGCCGACCTCAGCCGCGCGCAGATCGCCGGGGCCATCGACGGTGCCTACCTCGCGCAGAAGGCCTGGGCGCAATGGACCGGCAAGGAGCGCGCCAAGGTGCTGCGCAAGTGGTTCGACCTGATGATGGAGAACCAAGACGATCTCGGCACCATCATGACCGCCGAACAGGGCAAGCCGCTGGCCGAGGCCAAGGGCGAGATCGCCTATGGCGCGTCGTTCATCGAGTTCTTCGGCGAGGAGGCCAAGCGCGTCTACGGCGAGACCATCCCCGGCCACGCCCGCGACAAGCGCATTACGGTGCTCAAGCAGCCGATCGGCGTCGCCGCCTCGATCACGCCCTGGAACTTCCCCAACGCGATGATCACCCGCAAGGCCGGTCCGGCGCTGGCCGCCGGCTGCTCCTTCGTCGCCCGCCCGGCCTCAGAAACCCCGCTCTCGGCTCTGGCCATCGCCGTGCTGGCCGAGCGCGCCGGCATCCCGGCGGGCGTGTTCAACGTGGTGCCGACCTCGTCGTCCTCGGAGGCGGGCAAGGAGTTCTGCGAGAACCCCAAGGTGCGCAAGCTGACCTTCACCGGCTCCACCGAGGTCGGCCGCATCCTGCTGCGCCAGGCCGCCGACCAGGTGATGAAATGCTCGATGGAACTGGGCGGCAACGCGCCCTTCATCGTCTTCGACGACGCCGATCTCGACGCCGCGGTCGAAGGGGCCATTGCCTGCAAGTTCCGCAACAACGGCCAGACCTGCGTCTGCGCCAACCGCATCTACGTGCAATCCGGGGTCTATGACGCCTTCGCCGGGAAGCTCGCCGCGGCGGTGAAGAAGCTCAAGGTCGGCGACGGGCTGGAAGAGGGCACCGATCTCGGCCCGCTGATCACCACCAAGGCCATCGACAAGGTGCAGGAACATATCCGCGACGCCAGGGAGAAGGGCGCCACGCTCCTTCTCGGCAGCGAGGAGCAGGAGCTCGACGGCCAGTTTTTCGGCCCGACCATCGTCACCGGCGCCACCCGCGAGATGAAGTTCGCGACGGAAGAGACCTTCGGCCCGCTCGCCCCGCTGTTCAAGTTCGAGGACGTGGACGAGGTCATCGAGATGGCCAACGACACCATCTTCGGCCTCGCCTCCTACTTCTACGCCAAGGACCTGAGCCGCGTGTACAAGGTGGCCGAGGCGCTGGAGTATGGCATCGTCGGCGTCAACACCGGTCTGATCTCGACCGAGCTCGCCCCCTTCGGCGGGGTCAAGCAGTCGGGTCTCGGCCGCGAGGGCAGCCACCACGGCATCGAGGACTACCTCGAGATGAAATACGTCTGCCTGAGCGTCTGACGCGCGACCGACCACCGTCCGTACTTCCCGTCCGTACTTCCATATGTCGTAAATATCCCGGGGAGCGCGAGGGGCTGGCCCCTCGCTCCTTCGCCCTCCCCCAGCGTCACGCTCCACGTGAAACAGCCCCCTTGCCAAAGCCGCCGCCACGCAGCATCCTTCGCTCCGGGCAGGCGATGGCGTCGCCGGTGCCGCGTGGCACGCCCTGTCAGCCGGTGACTCCCCGTCACCCGAAGACACAACCGTCCTGAACGCCGGGACCTTGCTTTGTCTGTGCGGCAGGGTCGGGTCCCCCTCCCTCCGCATCCAAAGGAGGGCCATATGGACCACCAACCGACCACCCGCCCCGCGACCTACCGGTTCCACAACGGCGAGAAGGCCCCGCTGCCCTTCGCGCCCCGGGAATACGAGGCGCGGTTGACCGGCCTGCGCACCGAGATGGCGGCGCAGGGGCTCGACGCCTGCGTGCTCAGCTCGATGCACAACATCGCCTACTACTCGGGCTTCCTCTACTGCAGCTTCGGCCGCCCCTACGCACTGGTGGTCACGCCCACCGACAGCGTCACGATCAGCGCCGGCATCGACGCCGGTCAGCCCTGGCGGCGCTGCCATGGCGACAACATCACCTACACCGATTGGGCCCGGAACAACCTCTGGCGCGCCGTGCGCGAGGTGACCGGCACCGGCAAGGTCGTCGGCTTCGAGGCCGACCACCTGACGCTGGCGCAGAAGGCGCTGCTCGACGAGTTCCTCGCGCCCGCGCGGACCACGGACATCGCCGCGGCCACCATGCGCCAGCGGATGATGAAATCCCCCGCCGAGATCGCGCTCATCCGACACGGCGCGCAGGTCGCCGACATCGGCGGCTACGCCATCCGCGAGGCGATCCGGGAGGGCGCACGCGAGATCGACGTCGCCATGGCCGGGCGCGACGCCATGGAGCTGGAGATCGCGAAGCGCTTCCCGGATGCCGAGTACCGCGACACCTGGGTCTGGTTCCAGTCGGGGCTGAACACCGACGGCGCACACAACCCGGTCACCGCGCGCGCCCTGCAGCGCGGCGATATCCTCTCGCTCAACTGCTTCCCGATGATCTCGGGCTATTACACGGCGCTCGAGCGCACGCTCTTCGTCGGCGAGGTCGATGCCGCGTCCCTTGCGATCTGGGAGGCCAATGTCGCCACGCACGAGCTCGGCCTGTCGCTGCTGAAGCCCGGGGTGAGCTGCGCCGAGGTGACCCATGCGCTCAACGCCTTCCTGTCGGAGCGCAACCTGCTGCAGTACCGCACCTTCGGCTACGGCCACAGTTTCGGCGTGCTGTCGCACTACTACGGCCGCGAGGCCGGGCTGGAGCTGCGCGAGGACATCGACACGGTGCTTGCGCCCGGCATGGTGGTCTCGATGGAGCCGATGCTGACGATCCCCGAAGGTCAGCCCGGCGCCGGCGGCTACCGCGAGCACGACATCCTGGTGATCACCGAAGATGGCGCGGAGAACATCACCGGCTATCCCTACGGTCCGGGGTTCAACGTGGTCGGCTAGGGTTTCACCTCGAGAAAGGATGGGGGCTCTGCCCCCGTCCGCTTGCGCGGACACCCCCGGGATAGTTTTGTCTAGACGAAGCCGGACGCGCGCGCGATCCAGCGGCGGAGCTTGGCTTGTTTTGCCGCCAGACGGTTGATTTTCCTGCCCCGACAGGTCACCTGAGGAGAGGGCGCGCCGCGCCTGCACGCCGCATCATCAGGAGAGCCCCAGTGACCTACGTGAAATGGACCTTCATCGTGCTCTTCTGGCTCCTCGTCGGCGCCTTCCTGCATTACACGCTGCCACAGCATGACATCGCCCGCATCACCGACACCTACGAGAAGCGCGAGACGCCGGGCTCGGTGAACCGCTGGTTCTGGAGCCAGGCTGGCAGCAAGAGCGCCGCCGCCACCGGCGGGCGCGACGTCTTCTTCATCCAGACGCGGCTGGCCAGCGACAAGGTCATGGTCTACCGCAACGAGGACACCAGCTGGGGCTGGCCGCCCTATTTCAAGTTCGACACCTCGAACCTGCAGGCCGAGGCCAACGATCTGCGCTCGGGCTCCGCAGAGCCGCAATGGGTGGCGATCAAGCATTACGGCTGGCGCAACGAGTTCCTGTCGATCTACCCCAACGCGGTGAAGATCACCCCGGTGGACGGGCCGGACGCGCGCATCATCCCCTGGACCAACATCATCGTACTGACCCTGCTCGCAGCGCTCTGCTGGGCGGTCTGGGTGCGCTGGCGGCGCTTCCGCCGGGCGCGCATCGACCCGGCGCTGGAGGAGATGGGCGACAATATCGACGAGGCCGGCGGGCGGATCCGCGGCTTCTTCGGGCGCAAGAAGGGCTGAGGCCCGGGGCGCCCCCCTCGACACTCGCCCCAAGGCACCGCGGCGTGTATGCTGATGGCGACGCTGGACAATCGGGACGAGGGATCGACATGGGCTTCGTGGATGCGGTCAGGACCTGCTTTCGCAACTACGTGACCTTCTCGGGGCGCGCGGCACGACCGGAGTTCTGGTGGTTCGCGCTGTTCGTCTATGGCGGCGGCCTGCTCCTTGGCCTGCTCGACCTCGCCCTCTTCGGCCAGACCACCACGGTCTCGACCGAAACCACCACCGCGGTCTCGTCGCAGACCACCTTCGCGCCCTTCTCCTTGCTCTTCGGACTGGCCGTCGTGCTGCCCTACATCTCGGTCACCGTGCGGCGACTGCACGACACGGACCGCAGCGGCTGGTGGTACTGGATCGCGCTGATCCCGCTGATCGGCGTCATTCTGCTGATCGTCTGGCTGGCCTCGAAAGGCACGCCCAGCGACAACCGCTACGGTCCGCCGCCCAATAAATGACTGCTCAGTAGCCGCCGGTGGCGCGCAGGATCTGCACCCAGACACCGGGGGCATCGTAGAGCGTCCACTCGCGCCGCAGCCCGTCCGGCCCGAATTCGGCATGAGTCATCCCCAGGATCTCGACCGGGGCGCCGGTGGGCGCACCGAAGGCGCCCTGGCCGTCGTGCCGCCCCACCAGACGCCAGCGGATGCAGGCACGCGGCGGCGCCAGCGGCCTCTCGCTGCCCAGGGCGTGATGCACCTCGAAGCGGGCCGAGGGGAAGGCCGCCCGCAGCCCGACCCAGAAGGTCTCGGCCTCGCGCGGGCCGCAGCCGATCTCGGCCCCGGGCAGGAAAAGCTCCGCCGCCGGGTCGTATTGCTCGGCCAGAACAGCGATCTCGCCCGACATCACCCGCCCGATCAGCTCGGCCAGCGCCTCCCCCCAGGGATCGCCATCACCGGTGCCGGCGTCGCGCGAGGGGACCTGCTCTTCTACCCCGGAGGCAAGGCGCAACCGCGCGCCCTCTTCCGGCTGCAGACCGAGCTGCGCCAGGATCGCGGCCTCGTCGCGCAGCACCCATTGCTCGTCCAGCCTGCCGGAACGGCAGAGCCGCTCGCTCATCTGCGCAAAACACAAGCGACGACGGCTCGGCGGGCCGTAGAGCCCTGCGCCATCATGCCGGGCTGTGACGTGAAACCGTTCGGCGGCATAGAGCGCATTGGCCTCCGCGGCATGCCAGAGCCGTTCCTCCAGCAACAGGTGCGGACCGGTGAGCGCGGCCAGCCGGCTGGCCAGCGCCGCGCCGAGGACCTCGGGCTCGGTCAGCGCCCCGCTGCCGCCGTGCGAGATCACCTCGGGCGAAAGGTATTCGTCCAGCAGGTCGAGACGCCGCCCCTCGTCGAGATCGCGGGTCAGCGCGGAGAGATACTGGTCAGCGTCCTGCCAACGCGGGTCGAACCCGGCAAGAAACGGCACACTTGTCACCTTCCGTCGAAGAAGCCGACCCCGTGATCGACCCCTGAAAAGTACAACCGTATTCAGGGGAACACGCGGACGACCCGCGAGGCAAGCAAAATGAGTCAAAAATAAGGCATGCATCGGACTGGGCGATATTGGCTGCCCGAGGTCTGCACCGTGCCCTCCGGGAAACGGGTGCACCGACGGCAACGAGCGACGATCCCGCTGGATCTACGCGTCCCGGCCCGTCCCGCCGCAGATCACTCTGCCGCGGCGACCCGCGGTGACACGGCCTGCGCCTCTGCCGCGGGCGGAACCGCCCCGCGCCTCGCGACCTGCGCCTGAAGGAGGCCGGAGACGCGTTGCCCCCAGGCGTCCCAGTTGAGCCGCGCTTCGTACTCGGCACGGCTGCTGCGCACCAGCGCGGCGTAGCTGTCCGGCGCGTCGAGGCAGGCCAGGATGCGCGCGGCAAAATCCTCCGCGCCGCTGCCGGGCGGCAGCGCAAAGCCGTTGATCCCGTCGCGCACCGGAACCCCGCCGATGCGGAGGCAGAGCGAGGGCACGCCATGCGCCGAGGCCTCACAGAAGGCAAAACCGTAGCTCTCGAAGCTGGCCATGACGGTGAAATGCGCGCGGGCATAAAGCTGCTGGAACAGCGCCGCCTGTTCCGGCACGGCCTTGTCGAGCTGCGGGTGCACCTCGGTATGGGGACCGCGCGCTTCCGGCGGCGGCACGCAGCCGATCACCGTCAGCCGCGCGTCGATGCCGCGGGCGCGCAGCAGGCACATGACCTCCTGCGCCACCGGACCGCCCTTGGCCACCCAGTTGCGGCCCACGACCAGAAGGTGCACCGGCGCCGAGCGCGAGATCGGGCGCTGCGCGGGCGGCGGAGGCGGCGGGATATTGGCACCCCAGGGCACCAGATGCATGCTGTCCCCGGACAGGCAGTAACGCGCCGCGCTCTTGTCCATCAGCCATTGCGAGGGCCAGAGCAGCAGGTCGGCACGGCGGAACACCTCCGCCTCGGCGCGCTCGACCCAGGCGTCGAACAGCCGTCCGCCCGGGATCAGCCCCGGGTGCGCCTGGCCGATTTCGGATCCCCGGTAGATGCTGTGCGTGGCGTCCGAGGTGTAAGCGACGGTCATCGGGTAGGGCAGCCGCAGCCCGCGCAGCGACTGGAAGGCATAGGCCGCGAATAGCACGTCGTAGCGGTCCTGTCGCAGCGCCGACTCGATCCGGCGCGCCACCAGTGGCGCCAGCGCTGTCTGGGCGCGCCACCGAAGCCGCAGGCTGAGGGTATCGGGCAAGGCGAGGATCGCACGGCGCAGCGGCTCGGCAGGGCCCCAGTCCGTCGGCAGGATCGTCACCTCCCCTGCGTGGGCCTGCAGCGCATCGTGGATGCGCGCGTTGCCGCCCGAATAGAGATTCCGGTCGCGTGCCGAGAAGTCACTCAGATAAGCGATCTTGAGAGGCCGACGACCCATCCCGCACTCGTGCTCCTGAAACCTTCCCCAAAGAAAGGCTGCACCTCCAATCGGGCAGGATCATGTCTCCAAAAGAACAATCCTGCGGTTTCGCGGCGATTTACGCCAAGTGCGACACCATCGGCCAGCCGTGACCCCGCGTCTTCGGGCAAACTGTGCCAAATCCGCCTGATCGCCGACATTCCTGCCGCTCCGCAGGCGACAGGGATCGCCGCGCATGATAGGTCTGACACCTGCTCCGCGCGCATGGGTGTGCTGCCCGGAAGGCTGTTTTGAGTAGTCTGGTTCACGGGTCGCACAAGGTATGCCGAACCCTCTTGCCTTTCTGATGCTGGCGCTCTGGCCGATCGTCACGATCGTCCTGTTCCGCCGCATGGCGCCCGACCGGGCGCTGGTCGCCGCGCTGCTGGCGGGCTACCTGATCCTTCCCGAACCCCCGGCGGTTTTCGACCTGCCGATGTTCCCGCCGCTGACCAAGCACAACATCCCGGCGCTCACCGCTTTCGCCTTCTGCCTCTGGCGCTACGGCATGCCGGGCGGATTGCTGCCGCGCTCGCTGCCCGGGAAGGTCCTGCTGATCACCTACGTGTTCTCCCCGGCTCTCACGGCAGTGACCAACACCGAGCCGGTCTTCTACGGCCAGATCGGCCTGCCCGGGCTGACGATCAAGGACGGGGTGGCGTTGGTGCTGCAGCAGGTGCTGCTGGTGCTGCCCTTCCTGCTGGCGCGCCAGTTCCTGGCACAGGGGGGCGCGCAGCGGCACCTGCTGGTGGCGCTGATCTGGGGCGGGCTGTTCTACACGCTGCCGATGCTGGTCGAAATGCGGCTCTCGCCGCAGCTGAACAACTGGGTCTACGGCTACTACCAGCACCTCTTCGGCCAATCGATCCGGGCCGACGGCTACCGCCCGGTGGTGTTCCTCTACCACGGCCTCTGGGTCGCCTTCTTCATGATGACCGCCGCGGTCTCGGCCTGGGCCCTCTGGCGGGTCGAGCGCAACATGAAGATGCTGATGGCGGCCCTCTGGCTGACGCTGATCCTCGTTCTGGCCAAATCGCTCGGCGCGCTGATCTTCGCGGTTTTGCTGATCCCGGCGGTGTTGCTGCTGAGCCGCATGGCCCAGATCCGCGTGGCGATCCTGATCGGGCTGATGGCGATCACCTACCCGGTCCTGAAGGGCACGCACCTCGTGCCCGAGCAGACCATCCTCGCCCAGGCCGCGAAGATCGACCCCGAGCGCGCCTACTCGCTGGATTTCCGCTTCGACAACGAGAACACCCTGCTCGACCGCGCCTACGAAAAGCCGGTGTTCGGCTGGGGCAGCTGGGGGCGCAACCACATCCTCGACCCGGTCAGCGGCGCTATCCTGACTGTGACCGACGGCCGCTGGATCATCGTCATCGGGGTCTACGGCTGGGTCGGCTTCCTCGCCGAGTTCGGGCTGCTGCTGTTGCCGCTGCTGCTGCTCTGGCGGGAAAGCACCACACGCGGGCACGACGCGATCTCGCCCTTCATCGCGCCGCTCTCGCTGCTCCTGGCGATCAACCTGTCGGACATGGTGCCCAATGCCACGCTCACACCGCTGACCTGGCTCGTCGCCGGCGCCCTCACCGGTTACGCCGAGTCGCTGAAGACCCGGCGCAGCCAGTTTGTTGCCCCGGATCAGCCCAAGAAGCTGGGCTGGCAGTCCGTGCTCTAGCCCTTTCCTCCCGTTTCAGATGATTGCTCAGATGACATCACCCCGGAAACCCCGCGTCCTGGCGATCGCCGAGGCCGCCAATCCCGAGTGGGTCAGCGTGCCGCTGGTCGGCTGGTCGCTGGCGACGGCACTGCGCGAGGTCGCCGAGGTGCACATCGTCACCCAGGTCCGCAACCGCGACGCCTTCATCCGCGCGGGGCAGGTCGAGGGCCGGGACTTCACCGCCATCGACTCCGAGGCGTTCGCCCGCCCGCTGTGGAAACTCGCCGAAGTGCTGCGCATGGGCGAGGGCAAGGGCTGGACCATGGTTCAGGCGGTCAACGCTCTCAGTTACCCCTATTTCGAACAGCTGGTTTGGAAGGCCTTCGGCCCCGGCATCCGCAACCATGCCTGGGACCTGGTGCATCGCATCACCCCGCTCAGCCCCACCGTCGCCTCGCCGCTCGCCGGACGCTGCGCGCGCGCCGGGGTGCCCTTCGTGCTGGGCCCGCTCAACGGCGGCGTGCCCTGGCCGAAGGGGTTCGACGCGGAACGCCGGCGCGAGCGGGAATGGCTGAGCTACCTGCGCGGCGCCTACAAGGCGATGCCCGGCCGCGGAGCGACGCTCCGGTCGGCCTCCGCGATCCTTGCCGGCTCGCAGCACACCGCCTCGGAGATTCCCGCGCGCTATCGCGACAAGCTGATCTACCTGCCGGAAAACGGCATCGACCCCACGCGCTTCAACAAGCGGGCCGCCCCCGAGCCCGGCGCGCTGCGCGCCGCCTTCGTCGGGCGGATGGTGCCTTACAAGGGGCCGGACATGCTGCTCGAGGCCGCCGCGCCGCTGCTCCGGGACGGCCGGATGACGCTCGAGATGGTCGGCGACGGACCGCTTCGGGCCAGCCTCGAGGCGCGTGCTGCCGCCCTTGGGGTCACACAGGCGGTCACCTTCCACGGCTGGCTCGACCACCACGAGGTGCAGGACGTGCTGTGCCGCTGCCACCTCCTGCCCTTCCCCTCGATCCGCGAGTTCGGCGGCGGCGTCGTGCTCGAGGCCATGGCGCTGGGGGTGGTGCCGATGATCGTCGACTACGCCGGCCCCGGCGAGCTGGTCACCGAGGGCACGGGGTTCAAGCTGCCCTGCAGCGACCGTCCCGGCATCATCTCGGCCTTCGCCGCCGCGCTGGAGGCGCTCGCCGCGGACCCCGCCCCGCTGCCAGCCATGGCGCAGGCCGCGCGGGAGCGGGTGCACGCACGGTTCACCTGGGCGCAGAAGGCCGCGCAGGTGGCGCAGGTGTACGAGTGGATCGCGCAGGGACGCCCTGGAAAGCCCCCGGCGTTTCCGTGATCTCTGCGTCCCCGTCCGGGGCAGCGGCTGACGCCGTGTCCGGGCCCGGGTCGGGACACGGACGACGTCGGTACGAGATCACCCGGGCTGGCACCCCGGCAACCACCGCGCCCGGCGGCACGTCACGGGTGACCACCGCGTTGGCGCCGATCTCCGCGTGATCGCCGATGGTGACCGGACCGAGGATCTTTGCCCCGGCACCCACGTCCACATGCCCACCGAGCACCACCCGACCCGCCAGCGTCACCTGGTGAAAGAGCAGGCAGTTGACGCCGATCTCCGCGTCGGGATGCACAACGATCCCCTGCGGATGCGGCAGCCGCAGCCCGCCCCCGATCCGGGTGTTGAGATGCAGCTCGCATTGCGTCATCAGAGACCAGAGCCAGTGCGACAGCACCCAGTATTTCGCCAACAGACCAGCCGCGATGCCGCCCCTTTCCCGCGCCGCCTGGTAGCGGCGGATCGCCCGCAGTTGCCGGTAGCCGGGATCCCAGAGGCCCCGCACCTGCTCGCGCGTCCAATCCGGCTTGTTGGCCGAGATACCCTCGTCACTCATACTTATCTGCGCTCCGCACCGTTCCCCTGACCGATATTTTTGCGTCGGCCTCGCAGTTTCGCAACACTTCTGCGGCTAGTCTCCCGCGAGCCGCGTTTTCCTTGCAGCAGTTCCGTCCGCGTTCCTATAGTCGCCGACGTGCTTCTGCGGGGGCGTGAGGCGCGCCCGTTTTGTCCGAGCTCCGGTTTCGTTTATGTCCAGACCCGCCCCGATCCTTGCCCCGATCCCTGCCAAGAACCTCCTGCCGGGTTCCATCCCGCTCGCGCGCCCGGCCACCGGAGGCGGCACCGCGCATGCATGATCCCGCACATGCGCCCATGCCCTACCGCGCCGACATCGACGGTCTGCGCGCCGTGGCTGTCCTGTCGGTGGTGCTCTATCATTTCGGCCTGCCCTGGCTCGGCGGCGGCTTCACCGGCGTCGACGTGTTCTTCGTCATTTCCGGCTTCCTGATCGGCGGCATCCTCTGGCGCGAGTACGAGGCCGAGGGCAGGATCCGTCTCGGTGCCTTCTACCTGCGCCGCTTCCGCCGGCTCGCCCCGGCCTTCTTCCTCATGGCGCTGGTCACCGCGGCACTGAGCGCGGCGCTGCTGCTGCCCTTCGAGTTCCGCGAGTTCGGCAAGTCGCTGATCGCCGCCACGGTCTACCTGTCGAACGTGCTGTTCTTCCGGCAGGAAGGCTATTTCGACACCGGCGCAGAAACCAAGCCGCTGCTGCATACGTGGTCGCTGGCGGTCGAGGAACAGTTCTACATCTTCCTGCCGCTGCTGATCCTCGCGCTGGCGCGCAACCGCAGGCTGCTGCTGATGGCCCTGGTGACGATCTGGGCCGCCTCGCTCGCCTCGTCGATCCTCGCGACCCCCAGCCAGCCCGGTGCTGCTTTCTACCTCTTTCCCTTCCGCGCCTGGGAGCTGCTGTCCGGCGTGCTGCTGGCGATCTGGGGGCTGGAGACCGGCCGCGTCTGGCGGGGCCACCCGGTGCTGAGCTGGACCGGGTTGGCGTTGGTCCTTGGCGCGGCGGTGCTGGTGCCGGCCGGGCCGCTCTTTCCCGGCCTGCTGGCGATTGTTCCGGTACTCGGCGCGGCGCTGCTGATCGGCAGCGGCACCGGCGACAATCCGGTGAACCGTGCGCTGTCGCATCCCGCCGCCCTGTTCTTCGGGCGTATCTCCTACTCGCTCTACCTCTGGCACTGGCCGGTGCTGGTGCTCTCGCTCTACCTGCGCGGCGAATATGCGGGCCCGGCCGAGGCGCTGTGCTGGGCGGCGCTCTCGGTGGTGCTGGCCTGGCTGTCCTGGCGCTTCGTGGAAACCCCGATGCGCCGTGCCCGCCTGCCCGGAATCGCGGTCTTCGCGGGGACCGCGATGGCCTCTGCGGCAACGCTGGCCATCGGCGCCTGGCTCTACCTCGGCGACGGGCTGGCCGGGCGCTTCGGCCCCGCGGCACGCCCGCATATCGCCGCTTCGGCGGACTTCCTGCAGGACTGGAGCCGCTGCACCACGCCGTCTTCCGGCCCGCTGATGGGCATCGAGACCTGCCCGATCGGCCCCGAGGGGGCGCCGCAGGTGCTGGTCTGGGGGGACAGCCACGTCAGGGCCTTCAAGGAGGGGCTCGATCTTGCCGCCCATGAGGCCGGGGTACCCGGGCTGATCGTCTGGCGCGCCGGCTGCCCGCCGCTTTTCGGCCTGCGCAAGACCGAGAGCGCCGCCACCCCGGCGCAGGACCATGCCTGCACCCAGGCCAACCTGCAGATCCGCCAGGCGCTGCCCGCCCTGGAAGGTCTTCAGAGGATCGCGCTGATCGGCCGCTGGACCTATTACGCCCAGGGCTCCGGCATCGGGCTGGACGCGGGCAACACGATCACCCTGTTTCCCGCGGACGCCCCGACCCCGGCGGAGGCGCCGCAGTCGCAGATCGTCGCCGCGGCGGCGCGTGCCACGGTCGAAGACCTTCGGCAGACCGGCGTGCAGGTCATCGCCCTGCGCCAGCCGCCCGAGATCCCGAATTACGACAGCCGCCGCGCCGCGCGCGAGGCCGCGCATGCCGGTTGGCCGCTGGCGCAGACGCCGGTCACCGATCCCGACATGCCCCGCGCAGCCCTCGCCCAGCGGGTGAGCGAGGCAGAGGCGCCTTGGCGCGCCTTGGCCGAGGCGGGCGAGATCGCCTTCATCGACACCTGGCCGCGCTTCTGCGACGCAGAGGCGTGCCACGCGCTGCAGGGCGGAACCGGCTGGTACTTCGACAACAACCATATCACCAACACCGCGGCCCGCGCCCTGCGCGATCTCTTCGCCCCGGTCTTCGGCACCAAGGTGGCCGGACTGTGAGCCACCCGCTCAGCGACATGCACTGGGACGCGATCGTCATCGGCTCCGGCATCGGCGGCGGCACGCTGGGCCGGGCACTGGCCGAGTCGGGCCAGAAGGTGCTCTTTCTCGAACGCGGCCCCGCCGGGCAGCGCGCCGCGCGCAATGGGCTGTCCGAGATCTTCGTTCCCGAGGCCCGGCTGGCGCGGGGGCTCTGGCCGGAGCCGCTGCACGCCCGGGTGAACGGGGTCGAGTCCGCCTTCTACGCGCCGCTCGGTGCGGGACCGGGCGGCTCCTCGGTGTTTTACGCCGCGACGCTGGAACGGCCCGAGCGGCACGACCTCGACGATCTGCCGGACCTGCCCCACCCGTCCGGCGGCTGGCCCGTCGGCTTCGACGCCATGCGCCCCTGGTACGACCGCGCGAGCGCGCTCTACCGCCTCCATGGCACTCCCGACCCGCTCTCGCCCGAGCCCGCGCCGCCCCTGCACGAGCCGCCGCCATTCACCGCCACCGAAACCGCGTTGATGCGCGCGATGGAGGCGGGCGGCCTGCATCCCTACCACGCCCATACCGCCATCGACCGCACCGAAGACTGCCTCAACTGCCTCGGCAGCAAATGTCCTCGGACATGCAAGATGGACGGACGCTCCGCCGGAGTGGAACCGGCGCTGGCCACTGGCAACGCCATGCTGCTCGACCGGGCCGAGGTCACGCGTCTGCTGGGCAGCGACGAGCGGGTCGAGGGCGTCGAGGTTCGCCGCGACGGCGAGACCCATGTGTTCCGCGCCCGCAACTACGTGCTGGCCGCAGGTGCGCTGAACTCGCCGCGCATCCTGCTCGCCTCGGCCTGCGAGGCCTGGCCGGAGGGCGCGGCCAATGGCTCCGGGCTGGTGGGACGCAACCTGATGTTCCACCTCAACGAGATGTTTGCCCTCTGGCCGCCGCGCGGCACCCCTGACAGCGGCCCCACCAAGGCCATCTCGCTGCGCGATCTCTACCACGCCGGCGGCACCCGCATGGGCACGGTGCAGGCCATGGGGATCCGGGCGTCCTACGGCGAGATCACCTTCTACCTCAACCGGATGCTGGCCCGCTCGCGGCTCCGCCACCTGCCCGGCCTCGGCCAGCTCACCCGCCTGCCCGCCGCAGCGGCGGCGCAGGTGCTCGGCCATGCGCAGATCTTCGTCGGCCTGCTCGAGGACCTGCCCTACCGCGAAAACCGCGTGACCTACGATCCCGCCGAGCCGCACCGCCTGTCGGTGGACTACACGCTGCACCCGGAGTTGCTGACCCGCCGCCGCGCCTTCCGCAAGGCGATCTCGCGCGCGCTGAAGGGCCAGCGCCGCATGTTCCTCGGGCATGGCCCCGAGCTGAACTTCGGCCACCCCTCGGGCACACTGCGCTTCGGCACGGACCCCGGCACCTCGGTGCTGGACGCCGACTGTCGCACCCACGGGCTGCGAAACCTGCGGGTGGCCGACGCCTCCTTCATGCCCAGCTCGATGGGCGTGAACCCCAGCCTGACCATCGCCGCCAATGCCCTGCGCGTGGCGGACTCGATCCTCAAGGAGCGCGCCCCATGACCACGCTGACCCCCGAGGACGGCATCGCCGTGGTGACCGGCGCGGGCTCTGGCCTCGGCCGTGCCATGGCGCTCGAGCTGACCCGGCGCGGCTTCACCGTGGCCGGTCTCGGCCGCCGCCGCGCCGCGCTGGAGGAGACCCGCGCCGGCGCCGCGTCGGGACGCTTCCACCTCTACCCCGCCGATGTTGCGAACCCGGAGGAGGTCGCCGAGGCTTTTGCCCGCATCCGCTCCGAAAACGGCCCCGTCGCGCTGCTGATCAACAACGCCGCCAGCTACCCGCGCCGCGACATCCTCGATGAAAGCGTCGAGAGCTTCATGGAGACCGTGGCCACCAACCTCGGCGGCACCGTCGCCTGCAGCCGCGCCGCTCTCGAGGATATGGTCGAGAGCGGGCGCGGGCGGATCCTCAATGTCGCCACCTTCGCCGATCTCGCGCCGCTGCCCGCGTCCTCGGCCTATTCGGTGTCCAAGGGGGCGGCGCGCATCTTCACCCGCGCGCTGATCGCCGATCTTGCCGACCGCTTTCCCGGCATCGTCATCACCGACTGGATGCCCGGAATGCTGCGCACCGCGATGGGCATCCCTGACGGGCTGCCGCCCGAGCAGGCGGCCGCCTGGGGTGTCGCGCTGGCGCTGAACACCGATCCGGCGCTCACCGGCGCGACCTTCGAGATGGATCGCGAGATCCTGCCGCCGCGCGGCCTCAAGGGACAGCTCAAGGACATGGTGCTGATGCGCCGCCGCAGGCCGCGCCGGATCGCCCCCTAGGAGCGGAGCGTGAAGAAACGCAGCAGCAGCGCCCGCAGCGACTGCCCCGGCAGGATCGCGAGGCAGCTCAGGTAGCGCAGCCCCAGCCGCCGGGGATTGTTCACCGCCCGCCAGAGCCATTCCAGCGCCATCTTGCGCGCCCAGTCCGGCGCGCGCTTCTGAGTTCCGGCAAAGAAATCCAGACCGGCGCCGATCCCGGCAAAGCCCACGCGGGGTGCCAGCATGCGCCCCACCGCGCCGAAGATCTCCTGCTTGGGCGCGCCCAGCGCGACGAAGCACAGGCCCGCCCCCGAGGCCACGATCTCCTCGAAGACCGCCCGCCCCTCGGGGCCCTCCGGATCGAAGCCCATCGGCGGCGACACCATCGCCACCACGCTCAGGTCGCGCACCTCGCGTTCGAGGTAGCTGCGCGCGCGCGACAGGGTGACCGGGGTACTGCCGACGAGCGCGACGCCGATCCCCTGCTTGGCGGCGATGCGTGCCAGCGGCAGGATCGCGTCGGAGCCGGGGATGAGCTCGACCGGCCGTCCGGCGAGATGCGACAGCCAGACGATGGGATTGCCGTCGGCGACGACGAAATCCTGCGCCGCATAGGCGGCGCGGAACCGGACCGAATGGCGCAGCTTCACGAGGTGATCGAGATTTATGGTGGCAAGCGCGAAGCCCTGCCGCTGGGCGAGCCGTTCGGTCACCCGCGCCTGCAGCGCCGCCCACGTGGGCACCGTGATGGCGACCCGCTGGCCGCCAATCCGAAATTCCATGCGCGGATCCATCGGCGCGCGACATCCCCTTCTTCGCCCCGTCGCAGACTCTCGCTCAACGCCCCCGGCGATCCTAGCTGGCCGGGGCGATTTGCCCCAGACCGTGGCCGCGGTGCCGCACTCGCAGGACAAATGCCCGCCGCCGCCGCGAAAGCGCCGAAGAGACCTGCATACGGTCGAATTTCGGTCAAAGTCTTCTGGTCAGTGACGACCCGGAGCGCCCCCGGGCGTGCCGACAGTTTTTGCCCGTCCCGCAGTCAGGTATCGCGATGATCGCCCTCAGCATTTCCGGCCCCGCGCGCTGCCGTGGCGCGCTCCGCTCCGCGGCGGGCCCGCGATGACCGGAACCATCGCGCTTCTGGGCTGCGGCTTCGTGGCCGACCTCTACCTGCGCTCGCTGCACGCCATGCCGGGCATCTCGGTACATTCGGTGCACGATCGCGACGAGGCCCGTCTGTCGCGGTTCTGCGCCCATTGGCAACTGCGCGCAGATCCCGATCTCGAGAGCTTTCTTGCCGGCCTTCCCGAGGGCTGCATCGTGCTCAACCTGACCAACCCGGCCGCCCATTACACGCTGAACAAGGCGCTGCTCGAGGCCGGGCACCACGTCTATTGCGAAAAGCCCCTCGCGCTGGAATTGGGTCAGGCGAAGGCGCTGCACGCGCTGGCCGCCGAAAAGGGTCTGATGCTGGCCTCCGCCCCCTGCTCGGTGCTGGGCGAGGCGGCCCAGACGCTGGGCCATGCGCTGCGCAGCGGCGTGGCCGGCACGCCCCGCGCAATCTATGCCGAGCTGGATGACGGCTTCGTACCGCAAGCGCCCTACAAGGACTGGCACAGCGAGAGCGGCGCGCCCTGGCCCTTCGAGGACGAGTTCCGCACCGGTTGCACGCTGGAGCACGCGGGCTACTACCTCACCTGGCTGATCTCCTGGTTCGGATCGGTGCGCAAGGTGGTCGCCGCCTCGACCGAGGTGCTGCCCGACAAGGCCGGGCTCGGCCCCGCCGCGCCGGACCTTTCGGTGGCCACGCTGTTCTTCGAAAACGGGCCCGTCACCCGGCTCACCTGCTCGATCGTTGCCAGCCACGGCCACGGCATCCGCATCTTCGGCGACCGCGGCGTGCTCAGGTGCAAGGCATCTTGGGACAATGCCGCCAAGGTCCGCTTCGCAAGGCGCAGCGTGCTCCGCCGCCGGCTGGTCGAAAGCCCTTTCCCGCGTCGCCTCCGTCTGCCGCAGCCGACCCATCCCAAGGTGAAGCGCTGGGGCGCGGCGGCGATGAACTTCATGCTCGGCCCCGCCGAGATGCTGGAGGCACTGCGAGAAGGCCGCCCCTGCCGCCTGTCGCCCGACTTCGCGCTGCACCTGACCGAGGTGACGCTGGCGATCCAGAACGCCGGCGAAGACGCCGGCGCGCAGGTGATGACCACCCGCTGCGCCCCAATGGAGCCGATGCCATGGGCGAAATGAGGGGCACAGAGAGCGGCAAGGTGACCGATACGCCGCGCATCCTGCTGACCGGGGCAAATGGCTTCGTCGGCCGCGCGGTGCTGATCGAGGCCCGCGCCCAGGGACTGCGTGTTGTCGCCGTCACCCGCTCCGCCGCGCCGGGCAAGGTCCCGCAGATGAAGGGCGTCACCTGGCTCGAGGCCGATCTTTCCGACCCGACCTGCATCCCGCTTCTGCGCGAGGCCGCGCAGGGATGCTCTGCTGCGATCCACGCCGCCGCGCATCTGGGCGCCGATGAGGGCGCGGTGAGCGCCGGCACCATCGACGGCACGCGCCACCTGCTGGAGGCGCTAGAAGGCCTGCCGCTGCACCTCGTGCTGGTCAGCTCCATCGCGGTCTATGACACCGCCCGCCTGTCCCCCGGCGCCGAGGTCACCGAAACAACGCCGCTCGACACGCCGACCAGCGCCCGCGACGCCTATGTCGGCGGCAAGCTCGTGCAGGAAGAGCTCTGCCGCGACTCTGGCCTGCCGCTCTGGATCCTGCGCCCGGGTACGATTTTCGGCGAGGGACGGACGTGGAACGCCCATCTCGGCCCGGCGCTCGGGCCGGTGCTGATCCGGGTGGGCATGACCGGTGAGCTGCCGCTTGCCCATGTGTCGCATGTCGCGAAACGTCTGCTGCAGGCCGCGCAGCGTCGTCCCGAGGGCCCGCGCGTGGTCAACGTGATCGACCCGGATCGCCCCGACCGCACGCGCTTCCTGCGCGCCCATGCCGCCTCGGGGTGGCCGAAGCTGGTGCTGCCCCTACCCTGGCCGCTCTGGATGCTGGCCGCCCGGCTGCTCTCGCCCTTCGCCGCGGGCCTGCCCGGCCTGCTGCGGGTGCCGGCGCTCAAGGCCCGGATGATGCCGTTGCGCTATCCCGACCGGGGTCTTCTCGCGGCCCTCGGCCCGCTGCCGCAGGAGCGCTTCGGCGCGCTCATGGCGCGGTCCCTACGGGAGGGCACGGAATGAGCCTGCCCAAGCTGGCCTATCTCTCCGGCGAATATCCCCGCGCCTCGGACACTTTCATCCAGCGCGAGATCGCGGCCCTGCGCGACCTCGGCCACGAGGTGCTGACCTGCTCGATCCGCACCACCGGGGCCGAGCACCTCGTCGGCCCCGAGCAGCGCACCGAACACGCGCGGACCTTCAAGGTGCTGGACGCCTGCCGCGCGCCGCTGCGACTGCTGCGCGCCCATGCCCGCTGGATGCGCCAGCCCGGCCGCTACCTGCGTGCTCTGGCGCTGGCGTGGCGAACCGCGCCCAGGGGCCTGAAGGGACGCGCCTACAACCTGATCTACTTCGCCGAGGCCGGGGTGCTGGCGGATCACGTCGCCGCGCAGGGCGTTCAGCACCTGCACAACCACATCGCCAAGGCCTCCTGCACCGTCGCCATGCTGGCCTCGGAACTGTCGGGCATCCCCTACAGCTTCACCATCCACGGGCCGGACATCTTCTTCGAGCCGCATCACTGGCGGATCGACGAGAAAACCCGCCGTGCCAGCTTCGTCGCCTGCATCAGCGCCTTCTGCCGCGCGCAACTGATGTGCTTCGCAGAGCGGGCAGACTGGGACAAGCTTGAGATCATCCACTGCGGCATCGAGCCCGCGCGCTATGCGCCCTCGTCGCACGGAGGCCAGAGCCTGCTCTTCGTCGGCCGCCTCGCCGGGGTGAAGGGCGTGCCCGTGCTGCTGCGCGCCCTCGCAGACCTCGCCCCCCGCCATCCTGACCTTCGCCTGCGCCTCATCGGCGACGGGCCGGAGCGGGCGGCACTGGAGACGCTCGCGACCGAGCTGGGCCTCGCAGAGCGCTGCGAGTTCCTCGGCTACCGCTCGCAATCCGAGGTCGCCGAGGCGCTGAGTGCCGCCGACACCTTCGTATTGCCGAGCTTCGCCGAGGGCGTGCCCGTGGTGCTGATGGAAGCCATGGCGGCGCAGCTGCCCGTGGTGACCACCCGCATCGCCGGTGTGCCCGAGCTGGTCGAGCATGGCACCAGCGGCCTGCTGGTGCCGCCGGGAGAGGTGGACAAGCTCGCAGAAGCACTGGACACCCTGCTGACCGACCCGGCAAAACGCCGCGCCATGGGGGCCGCGGGCCGTGCCAAGGTCGCGGCCGATTTCGACATCGGAACCGAGGCGGCGAAACTCTCCGCCCTCTTCACCCGTGGCCCCGAGGCAGGCGCATGACCCCCGTCGATGTCGTGCTTATCGGCCGCAACGAGGGTGCGCGGCTGATCGCGGCGCTGGCCTCGGTGCAGGGTCAGGCCCGGCAGGTGGTCTATGTCGACAGCGGCTCCACCGACGGCAGCACATCCGAGGCGCAGAAGGCCGGAGCCAAGGTGATCGAGCTGGACCTCGCCTCCCCCTTCACCGCCGCCCGCGCCCGCAACGCGGGCTTCGCGGCGCTGGACGATCCGCAACTGGTGCAATTCATTGACGGCGACTGCACGCTGGTGCCCGGCTGGATCGACGCGGCGCGCACGCATCTCGAGCGCGCGCCCGGAACCGCCATGGTCACCGGCTGGCGCTCGGAGGTTCACCGCGACGCCAGCCTCTACAACCAGCTCTGCGACTTTGAATGGCGGCGCCCGGCCGGGGTCATCCTCGCCTGTGGCGGTGACATGATGGTGCGCGCCGGGGCCTTCGCCGAGGTCGGCGGCTTCGACCCCAAGGTGATCGCCGCCGAGGACGACGAGTTCTGCACCCGCCTGCGCAAGGCCGGATGGATGCTAGAACGCCTGCCGCACGAGATGACGCGCCACGACGCCGCGATGATCCGCTTCGGCCAATGGTGGCGCCGCGCGGTGCGCACCGGCCACGGCTTCGCACAGGTCGGCCACCTGCACCCCGAGTATTTCACCACAGAGCGCAAGCGGGCGCTGATCTACGCGCTGCTCCTGCCGATGCTGATCCTCCTGTGTGCCCTTCTCTTCTGGCCGTTCGCGATCGTCCCTCTGGCCGCCTACCCGCTCAACTGGGCCCGTACCGCGCAGGGCCTGCGCCGCGACGGCCTGCCCGCCCCCGAGGCGCGCCGCCACGCGCTGCTGCTCACCCTTTCGAAATTCCCCAACCTCATCGGCATGGCCACCTACCACTGGCGCCGGCTGAGGCAGGCACCCATGCGCCTGATCGAGTACAAGTAAGGAGCCTCCCATGCCGCAACCCATCCGCGTGGGCCTGATCGGGGCCGGCTATATCGCCAGCTGGCACGGTGATGCGCTGAAGGCCACGCCCGATGCACAGGTGACCGCCGTCTGCGACCTCTCGGAGCCCGCCGCCGAGGGGCTGGCCATGGCCTATGGCGCGGTGCCCTTCACCTCCGTCGAGGCGATGATCTCATCCGGGGCCTGCGACGCCGTGCACATCCTCACGCCGCCGCAACTGCACGCGGGGCTGGCGCAGCAATGCCTGAAGGCCGGGCTGCACGTGCTGGTGGAAAAGCCCGTCGCGGTGAGCCTAGACGAGACCCGCGCCATTGCCGAGACCGCCGAAGCATCGGGCAAGCGGTTCCACCCCGGCCACAACTTCCTCGGCCTTCCGTCTTACGTCCGGATGAAAGAGGCGCTGAACGCCGGGGCCTACGGCCGCGTCTCGCAGGCCGAGATCAGCTGGGCCCTGCCGCTGGCCCCGCTGCGCTCGGGACCCTTCAACCTCTGGCTTCTGCGCGAGCCGAAAAACCTGCTGCTGGAGCTGGGCCCGCACCCCTTCGCCTTTGCCGTCGACCTCTTCGGCCCGCTGGAGGTGCTGCACGCGGAGGCCACCAAGCCCACGCCCCTGCCCGGCGACGACATGCGCCCGCAGGGCTTCCGCATCCTCGCCCGCGCCAGTGGCGTCGAGATCACCTTCCACCTGTCGATGGTCGAGACGGTGGACGACCGGTCGCTCACCCTGCGCGGCTCTTCGGGGCGGGCGCGGCTCGACTATGCCGCCGACACGCTGGTGGTGGACCGCGAGAACGCCTCGGACCTGATCATGAACCCGCTGAGACGACAACTGGACCTCGGCTGGCAACACCTGCGCGAAGGCATCCGCAACGCCGCCGTGCAAACCGTCTCGCTGAACCAGAAGGGCCCCTATGCCCAGAGCTTCCGCGGCATGATGGCGGCCGTCTACGGCCCGCTCGCCGCCGGCCAGCCGCAGGACAGCCGCTTCACGGCAACAAGCGCGATCGCGGTGATGCAGGCGCTCGAGGATGCCATCGCAAAGCTGCCGCCCGAGGTGCTGGCGGTGGCCGCGCCCGCCGTGCAGCACCGACAGCCCAAGCCCACCGCCATGGTGATCGGTGGCACCGGCTTCATCGGCCGCGCCCTGACCCGGCGGCTGGTGGCCGAGGGTCAGGACGTGCGCGTGCTCTCGCGCGGGCGCCAAGGCCCCTTCCCCGACCTGCCGGACCAGGTGGAAACGGTCGGCGTGTCGCTGCACGACCTCGAGGCGCTGACCGAGGCGATGCAGGGCATCGAGGTGGTCTACAACCTCGCCCGCTCGCTGGAAGACACCTGGGCCGGAGCGCTGGCCAACGATGTCGGCGTAAGTACCCGCATCGCCATGGCTTGCGAGGCCGCAGGCGTGCAGCGGCTGGTCTACACCGGCACCATCGCCAGCTACGACATGTCCGATCCCGAGGTACAGATCACTGAGGAAACCCGCTTCCCCGCGGACATGACGGACCGCAACCTCTACGCCCGCTCCAAGGCCGAATGCGAGCGCCAGCTGATGAAGCTGCACGCCGAGCGCGGCCTGCCGGTGACCATCGCCCGGCCCGGCATCGTCGTGGGCCATGGCGGGCCGCTGCAGCACTGGGGCATCGGGCGTTGGCACGGCGCGGGCGCGGTGCGCATCTGGGGGCCGGGCCACAATATCCTGCCCTTCGTGCTGATCGACGACGTGGCCGATGGGCTGATCCGCATGGGCCGGGACCCGGCGGCGGTTGGCCAGAGCTTCAACCTCGTGGGCGAGCCGATGCTCACCGCGCGCGGCTATTTCGACGCCATCGAAGAGGCGCTCGGCGCGCGCCTGCGTGTCAGCTCGGGCAACCTCAACGTCTTCTACGCCAGCGACGCGGTGAAATACGGGCTGAAGAAATACGCGCTGCGCAAGCGCGGCCTCGTGCGTCCCTCGCTCGCCGACTGGAAGAGCCGCGCGCATTTCTCGCCCTTCGTGAACGACAAGCCGAAAAGAATGCTCGGGTGGCAACCGGAAACCGACCGCGCGCGTTTCATCGAGAAGGCCATCACCGAGGCGAATCTGTTCGGCTTCTAGGCGAAAACTCTGGGAATTGACCGGCTCGTGCCCGCCACGAGTCGTGAACAATCCTCAAATTTCGACCTTATTCTTGACCGAATCTCGTGGTGTCCTGACGCCGAATGTAAAGATTGTGTGCGGAACCCGCGCCGTGGCATGGCCCCGCGCGACAGCCCCGCGAAGAGGCGGTAATCTTGGAGGGTCGGAGGCCGGGAGGCCGCCGTCGACAGGACCGCCGGTACGGTGCCCACCTTCCGGGTGCGGAGAGACGAGTATGGTAGAACGCCGAAAATTCAGCCGTCGCAAGCGGGCTGAGGAATTGCCGGAGGATCCGCCGATCCTGCCGCTGGAGCGCCGCGAGGAGAGGCTCGCCCGACGCCGCGCCGACCGCGAGGCCGAAGAGGCTCGCGCCGCCGAGCAGCGCCGCGCCGAGCAGCAACGGCTCGAGGACCAGCGCCTCGAAGAACGCCGCCTCGAAGAGCATCGGGCAGAGATGGACACGGCCCGCCGCCAGCTTGCCGCCGCGCGTCCCCGCGCCGCCGCAGCCGTGGCCGCACCGGTCAATGCGTCGGCAGCCCCCGCACATCCTGCGCCCGAAACCGCGCCTGCCTTTCGCCGCCCGATCACCCATCGCACCGCGCCGCAGGCCGAGGCGCTCTGGGATCGCCTGCCGGTTTTCGAGATCGACACCGACCATCTCGAGCGCAGCCGCATCATCACCGCCAGCCGCGAGGACCCGGCCCATACCGCCTTTGACGTGCTGCGCACCCGGCTGACCCAGGCGCTGGCCGAGAACGGCTGGACCCGCGTCGGCATCACCTCGCCCAGCAAGGGCTGCGGCAAGACCTTCACCGCCGCCAACCTCGCGATCTCGCTGTCGCGGCAGGAAGGATTGCGGGCGCTGCTGATGGACCTCGACCTGCGCAACCCGTCGCTGCACAAGGTCATGGGGGTCCGCACCCCGGGCGCCATGGGCGCGCTGCTGCGCGGGGTGGTCTCGCCCGAGGCACATCTGATGCGCATGGGCGAGAACCGCATCCACGCGGGGCACAACATCGCCTTCGGCTTCAACGAGGTGGTCGAACCCTATGCCGCCGAGCTGCTGAACGCCCCCGCCACCGCCGAGGTGGTCACCGCGATCGAATCCCGGCTGCAGCCGGACGTCATGCTCTTCGACCTGCCCCCGGCGCTTTACTACGACGATGTGCTGGCCTTCCGGCCGCAGATCGACGGGGTCCTGCTGGTGGTCGGCGGCGGGCTGACGACGGAGCGGGAAATCCGCGAGGTCGAACGCCGGCTCGGCGCCAACACGCCCCTGCTCGGTATGGTCCTCAACAAGGCCGAAGGCACGGAGCTCAAGAAGTACCAATACTGAGAAAGTCGGCCCGGGCCGGGCTGTATGCGATACCTGGCGCGCGGGTGCTCGACGAAGCCACCGCAATGACCGCCACGAGCCCTTTCGCGACATTCGGTAGTATGCCGCCTGGCCAGAAGGACCGGGCGGCAACCAGATCAGCTCTTGAATGCCGAAACCAACAGCATCATCGGCCGTTCCTTCTCTTCGGCCAGCCCCGGCATGGCCTCGATCTGATCCGGCGTCGGTGCGAATTCCTCGATCCGGCGCAGCGTGAAGCCCGCGCCAAGCAGGGTGTTGACCGTGGTCGCCAGTGTCCGGTGATGCTTCAATACACCCTCGGCGAACCAGTCGGTGCGACGTTCGCCCTCCCTCGAATAACCGTTGACGGGCCAAGTTTTACGTCCGCCCTCGTCCTTGATCCAATGCGGATGGGCTGCGGCCATAAAGATCGGGTGTTCTATGGTAAAGACCAGATCGCCACCGGGCGACAGAGCGCGGTGGATCGCCCGCATAAGCCGTCCAAAATCCTGTACGTAGTGGAAGGTCAGCGCACTATAAACCAGATCGAACGCGGCTTCCGGAAGGTCGAGCGTGTCGAGATCGGCAATGCGATAGTCGATGGCGGCATCGTCAGTGCCGGCCTGTGCTCGGTCGACCATGTTCCGCGACAGATCAAGCCCAAGAACTGAGGCTGCACCGTTCTCGCGGAACCAACGGGATGCCCAACCGAAGCCGCAGCCCAGATCAGCCACGCTCTTGCCTGTGACGTCCGGCAGCAACGCGCGGATGGCGGGCCATTCCGGCGCACCATCTAGCCCTTGCACCTGCCGGGGAAGCTGGCTGTAGCCAGCAAAAAAATCGGGATCGTCGTAGATATTCTGTGCCATGTGTGTCTCCAGAGAAAAGGGAGGACGAGGCACGTTTTCCACGCCATAGCACCTCGTCCAAAAAGGCGAGGCCGAGGCTGGCAATCGGCAAGGTCAGGTCGCGTGATTGTCTTCCCGGCATCCCGCTAAGGGGAAGCCGGCCGGCCGGGCGACTATGTGGATGTCCTTCTCAACCATGCGGGCGTTATCGTCCGTGAGGCAGAAAAAGTCAATTTGACCGCCCTCGCGAAGGGCCGGAGTGTCCGCCTAGCCGTCCTTCATTGCGGAAAACTCCCGAAGATTTCTTCGAGAGCCGCTCTTCAACCTGGTGATGTGGCTACGCCGCAATGAGCCCGAGACGGCACTACTTGTTGCACGTGCTCCGGGTCCGCCTTTCCGTTCCTCCAGGGCCGGCGACGATCCCGACCCGCACTCATGCCCCGACGCGCGGCAGGAAGCGTTCGATCAGCGGCAGCCTGTCGCCCAGCACCCGCATCACGCCGAAGATCAGCGCCGCGGCGGCCAGCACCAGAGCGAGGATGCCAAGACCCCGGCCCCGCCGGTCGCGGCGGGTCTTCACCGGGGGAATCGCGACCACCGGCTGGATGCCCAGCACCCGCTCCATCTGCGCCGCGCTGCGCAGCGCGGGGTTCATCATCTCGGCGGCAAAGGCGGACATCAGACCGGCGATCAGGCTCGCAACGGCACCCACCGCCACCAGCTTGCGGCGGCTCTTGGAGCCGGAGACCTCAGGGACCAGCGCCGTCTCGAGGACCTCAAAGCGATCCGACTGCTGACGGTCTTCGAGCATCTGCCCCATTTCGGCGTCGGCCTTGCGGCGGGTGATCACGCTGTACTGATCCTGCAACTGGGTGCGCTCGCGCTCCAGCCCGCTGAGCTCGCGCTCGACCTCGGGTGCCTGGCGGATGGTGTCCTCCAGCGAGGTGACGCGCGCCCCGATCAGCTGCTTCTGTTCTTGCAGCAGCGCCAGCTGACGCGCCTGCACATCTTCGCGCTGACGGGCGGAATTGGCCTGCAGGGCGACGATGTCGCGATCCAGTTCCAGCTTGTTGTCCTCCAGCGTTGCCAGCTGGTCGCGCATTGCCGCCAGGCCCGACGGCAACGCCTCGGAGTTCTGTGTCTTGAAGTCGGCGATGCGGGCATCCATCGCCTCGATCTCGGCCTCCACCCGGGCCGCTTCGGCCTCGAAGAAAGAGAGCGCATCGCGGGCGCGGGTCTCGCTGCGGCTGCGCGACAGCTCGATCACCGAGTCCATGAGCTCGTTCGCCACGTCCGCGGCCTTCTGCGGATCGTCGAGTTCGACGGTGATCATCAAACCGGACGGCGCGCTCTGCGGGCCGAAGCCGGCACTGATGTCGCGGATCTCCTCGATCGACGCGGACTTGCGCATCTGGAACACGCGCTGGGTCATCGGCATCGCCGGATCGGCGGTGAACAGGTCGTGCTTCTGCATGATCCGCACGAGGTTGTCGCGCGACATGATCCGCTGCTCGATCAGCTGCACCCGGCGCGAGGCATCCTCTGCCGCGCTGGTCGGGCTGGTGGGATTGGGGGCGACCTGCGCCTCCTCGATCTGCACCACGGCCGTCGCCTCATAGAGCTTGGTCTGGTTAAGCGCGAAGAGGACGGAGATTCCCGTGCCGACCACGAAGATCAGGAAGATGAGCCCGAAGCGGCGGCGCAATGCGGAGAGCACCTCGGAAAACGACTGGAACTGGTTCACAAATACACTCCCGCAAAGGCCCCCAATGCGTTCGGAAAGCGACGCTCCTGCACCCGGCCAATTTGGGGTTGAGACCGGAAACAGACGCGCCGTTTTCATGTCAAAGTGTAACCTATGCGCCCAGTTTACGCCATGTTCATGCACGGCATTTCGGGAAACACTTCGTGTCCGGAACCGCAATCAGGAACACATTTAAGTCATATTGTGGGGTATTTTTATCTCTTATGCGTGAGGAATGGCGCATAAGGACAGGATGAGGTCAAATTTGGCGATCTGGAGCATCGGAAGTCGTGCGCCTTTTCCCAGCCCAATTTCCGCCACCATTTGCATCTCGCCAAATGGCAGACGCGATTCCATCGCCTCGAAGCCGAAGAGCGCCCCGGTCAGCGGGTATTGCGCCTTGTAGGCGGCTTCCTTGGCGCTGAAGATCCGCACCGCCGCCTGCGAGAAGGGCATGGGCGAAAGCCGCGCCAGCTCGGTGATCGAGGTGATCGCCGGGATCAGGTCGGATCTCATCGGGCGGTCGAGTTCGAGGTCGATGCCCAGAGCGCGCCAGTCGCGGGCCCGCGCCGCCATTGCAAGGCAGAGCCCGCCGGTGTGCGTGATGCTTGCAACCACCCCCTCGGGCCAGATCGGCGAACGGTCTTTCGCCTTAAGGATCGGGCCACCGCTCAGCCCGAGCTGGCGCAGCGCCGCGCGCGCGGCGAGCCGTCCCCCGGCAAATTCCGCCTGCCGCTTCGGCACCGCATTGGAAATGGCGGCACGCTCTTCGGGATGGAGCTCGGAGAGATCCGCCACCGGCTCCGAGACCGCCCAGACCACGCCCTCCGGCAGCGGCGCCCGACTCAGCAGGTCGCGGAGATCCTCGGGACCCGCCACGTCAGGCTCTGCGCCGGGCGCGCATTTCGCGCCGCCGGGCCATGGCATCGGCCCTTGCGCCGGCCCGTTCGTTGCGCGGCGGCGCGGGGACAGGGGCGGGCTCCTCCGACACCCGCGCGGGCTCCGGGGCGGGCGCGGCGCGCGTTGGTGCGGGCGCGGGTTCGATCATCCCTCCCCCGAACAGCCCTGCGACCCGGCCCGCCAGGTCGGCCAGCACCGGGAAGCGGAAGATATCGGTGATCGACAGCCCCTTCGCGCCAAGTTCGTCGCGGATCGCCCGATGCGCCTGCACCGCCAGCAGCGAATGCCCGCCCAGCTCGAAGAAATTGTCGCGCCCCGAGATGCCCTGCACCCCCAGAACCGTCGACCAGATCTCGGCAATCCGCGTTTCGAGCTTCGCCAAGTCGGCACTGCCCGGCGGTGTGCCACCGGCAGACGGCGCTGCGACCGCGGGCGCAGGCCGTGGCTCTGGCTTGGCCACCCGGGCCGGGCGCGTCACGGGCGCGGGCAGCGCCTTGCGGTCGACCTTCTTGTTCGGGGTCAACGGAAAGGCATCGAGCTTCACGAAATGCGCCGGCACCATGAAGCCCGGCAGCCCCCGGCCCATTTCGGTGCGCAGCGCGGCGTCGTTCATCTCGGTGGCGGCGGTGTAGTAGCCCACCAGCCGCAGGTCCCCCGGCGCGTCCTCGCGCGCCACCACCACCGCCTGCGAAATGCCCGGCTGCGCCTCCATGACGGCCTCGATCTCGCCCAGCTCGATGCGGTAGCCGCGCAGCTTCACCTGGTGATCGACCCGGCCGATGAAATCGATCCGGCCATCCATGCGACGGCGCACCAGATCGCCGGTGCGGTACATGCGGCCTTCGTGGAACGGGTTGGAAACGAACCGCTCGGCGGTGAGCGCCTCGCGGCCCCAATAGCCGCGCGTCACGCCCTCGCCACCGATCCAAAGCTCGCCGGGCACACCCACGCCCACCGGCTGCTGCGCCTCGTCCAGCACGTAGAGCTGCTGGTTCGCCAGCGGCAGGCCGATGTTCACCACACCCTCGGCGGCGAGCGCATCCTCGGTCGAGGACCAGATCGTCGTCTCGGTGGGCCCGTACATATTGGTCACCGAAGCGTCGGTGATCCGCCCGAACTCCTCGACCAGCGCGCCGGGCAGCGGCTCGCCGCCGAGGAACAGGTGATCCACCTTCGACAGCGCAAACCGCGCCTCGTCGTTCATCGCGATCATCCGCGCCATCGAGGGCGTACACTGCATATGGGTGACCCCATGGCGCAGGATCTGCGCGGCGATCGAGAAATCGTCCTCGGCCAGTTCCGGCGCGACATTCGCCCGCTTCACCACTTCGGCCAGCGGCTTCAGCCCCTCGAGCACGGTGTCCACCGGGATGCCGTAGTCGATCAGGCAGGCGATCTCGCCCACGCCGATGCGCTTGAGTTGCTCGGTCCGCTCCAGTGCGTCCTCGACCGTGCCGAAGAGCCCGCTTTCGTTGAAATAGCGCTCGAAGGCGAAATCGAGGATCGCCTCGAGGTCCTCCGGCTCCAGAATGTCGAGGTCCAGATCGAAGGCGTTGTTCACCCCTTTTGGGCGTTTGAACGCCGGGAAGGCCCAGGCGTATTGCTTGATGAGCGCCGCCGCCGAGCGCAGGTATTCGCGCATCGGGCCGCGAGCAGTCTCTCGCGCCTCCTCGCGGGTGCCCGCAACGAAGCTGTGCAGCATCAGCGTGACGGTGAAATCCTTCGGGTCGCGCCCGGCCTCGCGCAGCGACGCATGGTAGAGGCGGATCATCTCGGCCACGTCGTCGATGCTCTGCCCCAAGAGGTGCGTCAGGACGTTGCAGCCGTGGGTGCCGGCGTCCTTCCAGGTCTGCGGGTTGCCCGCGACGGTCAGCCAGAGCGGCAGCTCCTTCGAAACCGGGCGCGGCTGGGTCACCACGTCAAACAGCGTCCCATCCTTGCGCGGGAAGGATACGGGCTTGCCAGCCCACAAATCCCGGATCTGGGAAATATTCTCGATCACCGCCTTCTTGTTGTCCGGCGGCGTGTTCTCCGGGCGCAGCACGAAGTCATCCGGCTGCCAGCCCGAGGCCAGTGCCAGCCCGGCCCGACCGTTCGTCAGGTTGTCGATCACCGCCCATTCCTCGGCGATCCGCGCCGGGTGGTGCAGAGGCGAGACCACCGAGCCCGAACGCACCGCCAGGTTCTCGGTGACCGCCGCCACCGCCGCCCCGGTCACCGAGGGGTTGGGATAGGGCCCGCCGAAGGCGTGGAAATGCCGTTCGGGTGTCCAGACCGCGCAGAAGCCGTGCTTGTCGCCAAACTTCGCGCCCTCCAGCAGCAGCCGGTACTTGTCGCGCCCGACGCCGTCATCGTTGCCCCAGTAGTAGAGCGAGAAGTCCATGCGCTGATCCGACAGCGGCATCGGCCCGTTCGAGATCAGCCCGCGATCCTCGTCCGAGGTCAGCACCACCTTGAAGCCGCGCGCCAGCGTGTAGAACAGCTCCAGCACCGAGATGTCGAAGCTGAGCGAGGTCACTGCCAGCCACGTTCCGGCGGGGTCATGCGGCACCACAGCATCCATGCCGGCAAAGAAGTTCACCACGTTGCGCTGCTCGACCATGACCCCCTTGGGCGTGCCGGTCGAGCCGCTGGTGTAGATCAGATAGGCGAGGTCTTCGGGGCCGCTGGTCGCTTCGGGGCGCGTCGCCGGGGCCTGCGAGAGCCGCGGATCGGCATCGAGCAGCAGGAGCTGCGCCGCGTGCTCCGGCAGGCTGTCCGCCAGGGCCGACTGGGTGACGATCACCGGCGCGCCGCTGTCGGCAATGTAGTGCTGCAGCCGGTCCGCCGGGTAGGACGGATCGAGCGGCAGGTAGGTGCCGCCCGCCTTGAGGATGCCGAGCGCCCCGACCATCAGGTCGACCGAACGACGGGTGCAGAGCCCGACGACCACGTCCGGCCCGACGCCCATCGCCTGCAGCACATGCGCGGCGCGGTTGGCGCGCGCATCCAGGTCGGCATAGCGCAGGCTCTGCCCCTCGAAGACAAGCGCCACGGCCTCTGGCGTCTTCGCCGCCTGTGCCTCGAAGGCGGCCTGAATGGTAAGGCCTCGGTCATGCTCCATCCCTGTGGCGTTCCACAGGTCGACGACCATGGCCCGTTCGGCCTCGGGCAGGATCGGCAGCTCGGCAACCGCTCCGCCGCCGGACAGATGCGCCGCGATCAGCTCCAGCCGGGCGGCGATCAGCTCGGCCTGCGCGGCGGAGATGCACCCGGTGTCCGCATGAAGGATCGCCCCCTGCGCCGTCTGCTCGACGGTCAGCGCCGTACCGGGGACCATGCCGGCGGCAAGGCTCAGCCCGAGATGCGGCACCTGCGGCGCACCGGTCAGTTCGGGCGTGCGGGCGGGCAGATCGGTGGCAAAGCCCCGGCGCGTCTTCGCCTCGGCAACCGAGATCGCCAATCCGGCTTCCAGCGCCGCCACATCCCCCGCGCTCTCCGCGCGCAGCGGCACCCAGGGGGTGATGATCCCGCTCTTGGCCAGCCCACTCAGCGCCAGATCGCTCAGCGCGATGTCGCAGCCTCCCTGCTCGTCGTGCCGCGCGGCAAAGGCGGCAACGACAGAGCCGATGTCCGCCGTGCCCAGCGACAGCGGGCGCATGGTGATCTCGCCTGCGGAACGGCCCAGCCCCGGCAGCTCGAATGGCCTCAGGTCAGCGAGCCGCTGCCGCCAGAAGCCCTCATGCGGGGCGACGGCACGGATGGCGCTGTCGATCCGGGCCCGCTCGTCCGGCTCCAACATATCCAGCGATCCGCCGGGTTTGCCGACCTGCGCCACCAGCGCGGGCGCGCCACAGATATGGGCGAAATGCGCCAGCCGCAGCGCTCCACTGCCGCAGGCGACGGTGAGGTGATCGTCGGTGGCCTCGAGGATCTCGCCGGGCGTGCCGCACCCCTCGATCCCCGTCGCCGCGCCAACCAGCCAGAGCCGGCCGTTCGCGCGCAGCTTGGGGGCCGAGAGAGGGTTGGCATAACCGCCATGATCCAGCGCCCGCACCAGTCTCGCGAGATCGGTGGCAGGCTTGGTGAAGTCCAGCAGAGCATGCCCCGACGGCCGGTTGGCCAGCGCGTGGTAGCTGCGCTGCGCGAGGTCCTGCGGAACGCGCTTCAGCCCGCCCGCCAGCTGCGCGATCACCTCGTCGAAACTGTCGATGGCGGCCTCGAAGGCCTTGGCGTTCAGCGTCAGCGCCGTATCGGTTCCGGAAATGTCGAAGCCGCGGGTCACGAGGATATCGCCCTCGTCCACGCCGCCCTCAATCATGTGCCAGCTGATGCCGTGGCGGGTCTCGCCCTCGATCAGCGCCCAGACCGGCGCGTTGAGCCCGGCGTGGCGCGGCAGCGGCCCGTCGTGGAAGTTCACCGCCCCCTTGGACGGCAGCGCCAGAACGGAGGCGGGAATAATATCCAGATTCGAGATCGACAGCAGGTAGTCGAACGCCTGCGGCAGGCGCTCCGCCAGCCCACGCCCGGGGGCGACGACCTCGATTCCCTTGGCCGCGGCCCAATTCCCGATATCGGGATTGCGCGTCACCACGGCAGAAATCTCGTGGCCTGCCGCCAGCAGCTTCTCCGAACATTGCACCAGCAGAGACTCGTTGCCGATCACCACAGAGGTAAACTTGGCCATCACATTCACTCCACCTTCGCCTCTGCGCGTGCCGTCCCCGCGGGGACGGCACGTCCCGGCGCGGGCCGGAACAGGGCGCGGAGGTCATGGGACAGAAGATCGCGCAGGAACCGCGCGGGATCGGCGGGGGGCTTGCGCTGAATCAGCCGGCGCAGCCGCCAGAGCAGCCCGCCGCTGGCATGCGACAGCGTCGCCAGCGCGGCGTAGCCCCGTCCGTGGGATTTCGAGAAATAGTGCCAGCGGCTGTCGAGCCAGAAGCCGGGAACGCGGGTCCAGCGCTTCATGCCGGTCGAGACCGAGCCGATGTGCATGACCTCGCTCTCGCGGACATAATGCGTCTCGTAGCCCGCCCGCGCGGCGCGCAAGCAGAGCTCGGTCTCCTCGAAGTAGAGAAAGAAGGTCTCGTCGAAGAGCCCGATCTCGTCCAGCACCCTGCGCCGCATCATCAGCGAGGCCCCGGCCAGCCAGTCGACGGGCCGTGTCCCCGCGGGGACGGGCAAGGGCACAGCCTTGTTCCGCAGCAGCCGCGAAACCGGACCCGAGCGCGCGGCGCCCTCGAATTCCGAGGCGATCGAGGGAAAGCGGAAGGCGGTGATCTGCGCCGCGCCATCCTCGCCGAGCAGGCGGCTTCCGGCGAAGCCCGCCTGCGGATGCGCTTCGAGGTGGCCGACCAGCGCGCGAATCGCCCCTTCGGCCGGGAAGGCGTCGGAGTTCAGCAGGTAGACGTAGTCCGGGTGGCTGCCGTCCGACATGCCGGCGCGAATGCCAAGGTTGTTGCCCGCGCCGAAGCCGCCGTTATGGCCTGACCGGATCAGCCGGATCGGAGCGCCCTGCGCCCAGGGCTCACCAGCGAGCGCTGCCTCCATGGTTTCGTAAGACCCGTCGCCGCTGTCGTTGTCGACGATGACCAGCTCGGCATCGAGGCCCTGCATCGCGCGCAGCGCCGCCTGCGCCGAGCGCAGGGTCATTTCCGCGGTGCGGTAGTTGAGCGATATGACCAGAACGCGGGGCATGGCCTACTCCGCCGCCCGCGCGCCGAAGCTCAGAACGGCGCTGTTCAGGCGCTCTGCCTCGGCCTCGGCGATGGCGCGGCGCATCTGCGCGGCCAGCACCCGCACGTTGGGCTCCAGCACCATGGAATCGTGATCCCCCGGCACCTCGTGCACCTCGACGCCCGGCACGTATTGGCCCCAGTCGTTGTCGTGCAGCACGTAGGCGCGTTCCGAGTTCACCATACGGCCGCCACCGACCTGCCACTTGCCGACCAGCGGCGGGCGGTAGAGCACCAGCCGCCCGTCCCAGGGGCGCAACTGGTATTGCGCCACCGCCGAGAGGAAGGCCGCCTCGATCTCGGCGTTGTGGAAGGCGTGGCCAGCCTCGGTCTCGTCTTTCGCGCTGCGCTTCTCGATCTCCCAGCGCAGGCGGTTGCGCGCCCAGATCAGCGGATAGAAGACGCCCTTCGCCTTCGCCTCCTGCCACTGGATGCGCAACCGGTCGCCGCGGTCCAGCGGGCGGCGCACGGGCAGCGGCGTGTCAAGCAGCACGCAGAGCGAGACCTCCTCGCCCATGGCTTCGAGCTGGCGGGCGATCTCGTAGGCGGTGATGCCGCCGCCCGAGAAGCCTCCGACCATGTAGGGGCCCTCGGGCTGCACCTGCCGCATCTCGGCGATATAGTCGCGCGCCGCGGCTTCGATGCTGTCGTGCGGCGCCTCGCCGCCGTAGAGCCCCTTGGCCTGTAGCCCGTAGAACGGCCGGTCAGCCCCCAGCAGATGCGCGAGATGGCGCAGGTTGAGCACGTTGCCGAACATGCCGGCGACAAGGAAGAACGGCCGTCGCGGACCGCCCTCGCCGTCGTGCATGGGCACGAGATGGGTGAAGCGGCGCTCGGGAGCCTTCGGCTCTGCGGGCGCGTCCTCGCCGGTGTAACCGGTGCGCTCGGCGATCAGCGCGGCGCATCTGCGGATGGTCGGCGCCTCGAAGAGCACCGAGATCGGGAAATCGACGCGGAACGCCTTGCGCACCATGGAAAAGAGCCGCACGGCGATCAGGCTGTGGCCGCCCAGGTCGAAGAAACTGTCCTCGGCCCCGACGTCCTGCACGCCCAGCAGCTCCTCCCAGAAACCCGCCAGCCGGCGCTCGATCTCGCCCTCGGGCGCGACATAGTCGCTGTCGAGCTGCGGGCGATCGAAGCTCTGGCCCTCCGGCTTCTCGGCGGTGGAGGCGGCTGTCTGCCGGGTGAGCTGGTCCAGATCCATCGACGAGACCACCACCTGCGGCAGCCCCAGCGCGAGCGCGCGGGCAAAGGCCTCGACCCCCTCGGCGGGCAGGATGCCCTGGCTGAGGTTGTGGGCCAGCCGCTCCTCGGCAGGCGACAGCGGCTGCGCGGCGGCGGTCTCATCGACCTCCAACTCGGCGGCAGTGAGGCGCGGCGTGACCTGCAGTTGGTCGGGCGTCTCGAGACGCCGGATGGTAAAGCCGGAGACCTCCACCAGCACGGTCCCGTCGGGCGCGCAGAGCGTGACATCGAAGCTGGCGGTCTCGTCCTCGACGCGGTTCCCAGCCGCGTTGCGCACCCAGCTCACGATGCGCTCCGGCAGCGGCGCATGAACGCGCACCCGGGCATAGGAGACCGGCACCCACAGATGCGTCGGCTGCCATCCCCCGATCAGCTCCATCGCCCAGCCGGTGGCGATGTCAAGCAGCGCCGGATGCAGCAGGCAGGCGTCCTGCGCCGCCTCGGGCGGCAGCGACAGCTCGGCGATCCCCTCGCCCTGCCCCAGTGCGCGGCTGTCCAGCACCTTCCAGCGCGGGCCGAAGTCGAGCTGCACCTCCTGCGCGGCGGCGAGCTTGCCGCCCTGCGGCGCGCGCAGCGGCCTGCCGCAGCGGGCGCGGATCGCCGCGAGGTCCAGCGGCGCGGGGCGCGCCATCGGCAGCAGCGCCAGCGTGGCCTGCGCGGTGAGTGCAAAGCCCCGGCGCCCGTTCAGCGTGGCATCGGCCAGCACCTCGAACCCGTAGCCCTCGTCGCGGCGGGTGAGTCGCAGGCGCATCTCGCGGCTTCCGTCCCCGCTCACCCGCAGCGGACGCAGGAAGCTCAGGTCGCGGATCTCAAAAGGCTGGTCCTCGTGCTGCGCCTTCAGCGCATGAGCGGCGAGGGTCAGGTAGCCGGTGCCCGGCAGCAGAGCGTCGCCCGCCCGGGTCCGATGCTCGCCGATGATCCAGTCGTCGGTCGAGAGCCTACTGGTGAACAGCCGGTTGCCAAGGCGGTCGAAGGTTGCCGCATCGAGCAGCGGCAGCCCGGTGGGCTCGACCGGCGCCTCGGGCAGCTCGCCCTGGCGCGCGGCGACGGCCTCGGCGGCCATGCCGACCTCGTTCCAGATGCCCCAGTTGATCGCGGTGACCTTGGTCTTCCCGCCGGCGCGGGCGCGCGCGAAGGCATTGAGATACTCGTTGGCGGCTACGTAATCCACCTGCCCCGCCGGAGCGGTGACGGTGGACGACGACGAGAACAGCACGATCCAGTCGGTCGCGCCGTCGGGGAAGACCTCGCCCAGCACTTGCGTGCCGTGGATCTTCGGCGTGAAGACATCCTCGACCGAGGCGGGGGTCTTGGCGAGCAGCGGCGCGTCGTCGATGACCCCCGCGCCGTGGATCACCCCGGTGATGCGGCCGAAGCGCGCCTCGGCCGCGTCCCGCGCGGCCTGAAGCTGGGCGCGGTTGCAGACGTCGGCGGCGAGGACCATGACCTCGGCCCCGGCGTCTTCAAGAGCCTGCACCGCACGAATGCGGCGCGACAGCACGTCCTGCGGCGCGTGGCGGGCGAGGTAGTCGGGCCAGTCGGCGCGGGCGGGCAGGTCGCGGCGGGCAACGAGGATCAGCTTCGCCCCCTGCCGGGCGAAGGCCATGCCGAGCGAGAGACCGATGCCGCCGAAGCCGCCGGTGAGCAGGTAGGTCCCCGGCCCCGGCTGCGGCGCGCCCTCGGGCAGCGGTACGGGTTTCATGGAGCATTCGAAACGGCGGCCGTTGCGCAACGCGGCGATGGCATCCTTCGGCTCGGCCAGAAGGTCCTCGAGCACGAGGTCGGTCAGTTGGATCAGGGCCTGCGCGCGCTCCGCCTCCGCCTTTCGGCGGGACAGCAGCCCGCCCGTCGCGGGCGGCGGCAGCACGAGGTCGAGCGTCTCGACGCTCACCCCCGGCAGCTCGCGCGGAATGACCCGCGCGGGACCGGCGATGGTCGCCTTGGAGGGGTGCTCCAGCGACTCATGCCGAACCTGCGCCGCGCCGGAGGTCATCACGGTCAGCTGCAGCGGGCGCGGCAGGTTCTCTTCGGCCATGGCCTGCGCGAGGAAGAGCAGCGAATAGAACCCCTGCTCCTGCACACGGTGGAAGAAGCTGGACCCGGGGCGATGGCTCTCGCCCTCGGTGACTAGCCAGAAGTGCGCGATTCGGGTCGGCACGTGGCCGCGCAGCGCGAGGTCCTGCAGCAGAAGGTCGTAGCCCTCTCGCCCGCGCTCCGGCGGCAGGATGTAGGACGTGTCCGACAGGCGGGTGAAGGCATCGCCGGGGCGGACCTCGATCACGTCGTGCCCGGCGGCGGTGAGCCGCGCGGCGCAGCGGGCGGCGAGTCCCGACTCGTCCATGAACATCAGCCAGACCTGCGGCTCGGCCTGCGAAAGCCCTTCGGCGATATCGAATGCCACCTCGGCGGCGCGGGGGCGCCAGACCGGCGCCCAGCCCCAGGTGCCGAGGTCATCGGAGCGGGTGAGTAGTTTCGGAGCACCTTCTGCCTGCGTCTTGCCCGGTGCGATGAAATAGGGCGCGTGCTGGAAGCCATAGGTGGGCAGCACGACGCGGTTGCGGCGCGCGCCGCCCCAGACCTGCTCCCAGTCGATCCCGGCCCCGAGCGCCCAGAGACGGCCCAGCACCTCGAACATGAACTTGTCGTCGTCGATCTGCTCGTCCGGGTGGCGCAGCGAGCTCAGCACCTGCTGGGCCGGCACATCCGGGTGCTGGCGGGCCAGCGAGGACAGTGCCTTGCCCGGCCCGACTTCAAGGAAGATGCGGTTCTTCTCCGCGGCCAGAGTCGCCACGCACTCGGCAAAGAGTACGGTGCCGCGCAGGTGGTCGGTCCAGTAATCGGGGCTGGTGGCCTCCTCGGGCGTCATCCAGGTGCCGCTGCGGTTCGAGGTCAGCGGGATCTGCGGCGGGCTGAGGTCAATGCTGCGCAGGTAGGCGCGGAACTGCTCGAGGATCGGCTCGAGCATCCGGCTGTGCGCCGCGATGTCGATGGCGATGCGCTGGCAGTCGATTCCGTCCGATTTCAGTCTCTGTTCAAGGGATTTCAGCGCCTCGGCCGGCCCCGAAGCCACCGACAGCCCGGGCGCGTTGACCGCGCCGAGGTCGAGGTCGTCGCCAAGGTAGCCGCGCAGCGTCTCGGCGGGCAGGCTGACCGAGAGCATGCCGCCGGCGGGCACCGTGTCGAACAGGCGCCCGCGCAGGTGCACGAGGCCGATGCAATCCTCGAAGCTGATCACCCCGGCAATACAGGCAGCGGTGTTCTCGCCCATGGAATGGCCCGAGAGCGCGGCGGGCGCGATGCCCCAGTTCATCCAGAGCTTCGCCAGCGCCACCTCGATCATCAGGATCAACGGCAGCTGCAGCGAAGGTTTTTTCAGGGCCGCGTCGGCGGCTGCCTTCGCCTCGAGCGCGGGCAGCCAGAGCGCGCGGATGTCCTCGTCGGTGATCTCGGCCAGAGCGGTCAGGCCGCGGTCCATCCAGTCGGCGAAAACAGGCTCTGTTTCGTAGAGATCGCGTGCCATCCCGGCGTATTGCGCGCCGCCGCCGGGGAAGAGGAAGGCCACGTCCGGCCGATCCAGCGCGCTGTGCGAATGCACGCGGCGCGGGGACTCTTCCTCCAGAAGGCGCGCTGCCTCCTCGTGGCTTTCGGCGACCACCACGCGGCGCTTCTCAAAGTCGTGGCGCCCTTCTTTCAGGGTGAAAGCGACATCGGCCAGCGGCTGCTCGGGATGCGCGCGCAGGTGCGCGGCGAGGCGTCTGGCGTTCTCGTCGAGCGCCGCCTTGTTGCGGCCCGAGAGGGTGAGGATCTGGAACGGCCAGTCACTGGCTTCGGAGGCGGGGCGCAGCGGCGCCTCTTCCAGCACGACATGGGCATTGGTGCCCCCGACGCCCAGCGAGTTCACCCCGGCGCGGCGCGGGTGATCGCCGCGCTGCCAGGGGGTGAGCCTGTCGTTGACCACGAAGGGCGAGGTTTCGAAGTCGATGGCGGGGTTGGGTTTCTCGAACCCCAGCGAGGGCGGCATCTGCCCGTGGTGCAGCGCCAGCGAGGTCTTGATCAGGCTCGCAACACCGGCGGCGGTGTCTAGATGGCCGATGTTGGTCTTCACCGAGCCGATGCGACAATGCCCTTGTCTAGAGCCGCTTTGGGCGAAGGCCTGGGTCAGCGCCGCGACCTCGATGGGATCGCCGAGGTATGTGCCGGTGCCGTGGCATTCGACGTAGTCGATGCTGTCCGAGCTGACCCCCGCCACGGCCTGCGCCTCGGCAATGGCCTGCGCCTGCCCGTCCACCGAGGGCGCGAGATAGCCGGCCTTGCCCGCGCCGTCGTTGTTGATCGCCGAGCCCTTGATGACCGCCCAGACGTGATCGCCATCAGCGATGGCATCCTTCAGGCGGCGCAGCACCACGACCCCGGCGCCCGAGCCGAAGACCGTGCCGCGCGCGCGGTGGTCGAAGGCATGGCATTCGCCGTCGGGCGAGAGGATCTCGTTCTCCTTGTAGAGATAGCCGCGCCTCTGCGGCAGCTCGATGGTCACGCCGCCCGCCAGCGCCATGTCGCATTCGCCGCTCAACAGCGCCTGCACCGCGAAATGGGTGGCGACCAGCGAGGTGGAGCAGGCAGTCTGCACGTTGACCGACGGCCCGTGCAGGTCGAGCACGTAGCTCAGGCGGGTGGTCAGGAAATCCTTGTCGTTGCCGGTATGGCGCAGCAGGAACATGCCGGTGCTGTCCACGAGGTCGGGGTTCGAGCACAGGTTGACGGAGAAATAGCTGCCCATGCCGACGCCACCGAAGACACCGATGGCGCCGTCGAAGCTCGCGGGCACGTGACCGGCGGTCTCCAGCGCCTCCCAGGCGGCCTCGAGGAACTGCCGGTGCTGCGGATCCATGATCGCCGCGTCCTTGGGAGCGAAGCCGAAGAACTCGGCATCGAACATCTCGAAACCGTCCAGCGGCGCACCGAAGGGCACGTAGTCGCGGTGGCGCATGAGGCCCGGATCCTCGCCGGCGGCGCGCAGCTCGTCCTCGGAGAAACGCCGGATCGACCGGCGGCCCTCGCGCAGGTTGTCCCAATAGGCGGAAATGTCGGAGGCGCCGGGCAGGTGCGCGGCCATGCCGACGATGGCGATGTCCGTCTCGGCAATCTCGTTCAGAACTTCCAAGACCCAACCCTCACTCGCACCAACCCGCGACCCTCCGTTCGGTAAAACCTGAATACGGAGAAAATTGGGCGCAAACCAGCCAGCCCCCCCCAGCGGGGAAACAAACCTCCGCCCCGGGGCAGCACTGTCGGCCGGAGGCGATCTTAACAGAGGTAAATCAGGTTGTCTGTGCCGGGGCGCGGGGCGCGCGCGGTTGTGAGACTCAGCTGCCCTGCGCGGCCAGAGCCATGATCGCGGGCCAGTTGAGCCAGATCGCCAGCGCCGCGAGAGCGGTACCGAAGAGCGCGGCGGTAAGATCGTGCAACGGGTCCCAGACCCCCATGCGCCGGGCCAGCCAGACCACAACCGGGTAGGCCAGCAGGAAGGCCGCGCCATAGCCCAGCAGCGCGCCGATCAGCCCGTAGGTTTCGAGACCGACGAGGATGCAGCCCATCATCAGCAGCGCCCGCGCCAGCGCCAGCACGAAGAAGGCGCGGCTGTCGCCCGCCGCCAGCGCCGCCTGATCGTAGGTCTGCACGACGATCTGCGGCATCTGCATGCAGGCGACGAGCACCGTGACCGCCCCGGCTGCCAGATAGCGTTCATCGTACATCAGATCGACCAGCCAGTGCCCGCAGAGCGCGAAGCTGGCCACCAGCAGCAGCAGCGGCGCGGTGACGGCAAAGCGCATCTTGCGCAGCCGCGCGAAGTTCTCGCGGCTCTCGCGCGGGGGGCTCTCGCGGTAGATCGGGATCAGCACCTTGCGCGTCACCATCCCGCCCAGCAGCATCGGGAAGGAAGCGAGGAAATAGCCGATGTTGTAGACCCCGAACGCGTCGAGGCTGAGATACTTGCCGATCAGGATCTTGTCGCCCTGACTGAAGAAGAAGCCGCAGACCGTCGACAGGAAGATCCACTTGCCGAAGGTGACCAGCTCGGCCCGCGCCTCGGGCTCCATTCGGAAGCGGTTGCGGCCTCCGGACAGCAGCAGCGAATTGGCGATCACCTCGAAAACCACGCTGATCAGACCCGAAAACACCAGCGACCAGACCGATCCCGTGGCCCAGGCCAGCAGCACGGCGCTGCCGACCCCGAGCGTCTGCGTCGCCAGTTCCAGCACCGTGACCCGGCCGAGCCGCAGATGCCGGTTGGCGCTGTCCATGCGGGTCGGACGGAAACCGGCGATCAGCAGCGCGAGCCCGGCCACCGGCAGCAGATGCAGCAGTTGCGGCTCGTCGTAGAAGGCGGCCATCGGCCAGGCCAGCGCGCAGGCGGTGAGCCAGAGCCCGACGCCGCGCACCACTTGGATGGTCCAGGCGGTGTCGAGGAAATCACGATCATCGCCGCGCTTGCTCTGCAGGATCGCCGGGGTCACCCCCACGTCCGAGAACTGCATCAGCCCCATCAGGAAGACCGAGACCAGCGCCATCAGCCCGAAGGCCTCGGGGAACAGCAGCCGGGTGAGGATCAGGTTGCTGCCCAGCCGAAGCGCCTGCGAAAAGCCAAAGCTGCCGACGGTCAGCAGCGAGCTGCGCAGAACCCGCGCGCCAAGCGAGGCGCCCGAGAATCGTCGGATCAGGGTCGCGTTCATCACCGGCCGCGACTCCAGTCGGGGCCCGCCTGCGGGCTCATCCGGACCAGAAGCGCCACGCCGGTGTAGACCGCAAAACCGATCGGGTCGCGCAGCGCCATGCGCAGCTTTCCCATCGCCGAGAGCGGCAGCTTGTCGTCATTGCCCAGCAACCGCGGGTAGAGCGCGCCGACCTGCGCCACCCCGGCGTCCTGCCGCCGGCGCACGCGGACCAGCGCGGGCAACCCCTCGGCGATCGGCCATTCGTAATGGGCAGGCACAGCGCTGCGTTCCTCGGGGGTGAAGCTGAGCCGCACGAAGGTGTCGTCCGAGATGATGTCGGGGAAATCCTGCCAGCGGGCACGGCCCTCGGCATTGACCGCGAAGACGCCGCAGCCGGGCACGCCCCCCGTCATGAAGGGCACCTGCCGCCAGGTCCGGGCATAGGCGCGGGCCACCCAGCCATGGGCGGTGATCCGCAGCCGCCCGCTGGCGTAGCGCGCGCCGGGTCGCGACAGCGCCGCATGCAGCTGCGAGAGCAGGGGCTTGCTGACCGTCACATCCGCGTCGAGGTAGACCCGGTTTCCGGCGCGGGCCACGGCATCCCCGGCGTTGAGCGCGGCGAGCTTGCCGCCCTCGGTCCGCTCGATCACCTGCAGGCTCCAGCCACGTGACGCGAAGTCATCCCCGAAAGCCCGGGCGCGGGCGGCTGTGTCATCCCGGCAGCCGTTGGCGACGACGATCACCTCCGGCCCGGGGGCGTCGCCGGGCCAGTCAGAGGCCAGAAGGGCCTTCAGGCACGCGCCGATCAGCGCGCTTTCATTGCTCGCAGGCAGGATCACCGAAACCGAAGGGCTGCCACAAAACCGGGACTCGTCAGACGCCATGATCCGTACCAAGGACGACACACATGCTTAGTTCCTGCACCAGGACAGGGTGGCATTGCCAGCAAACTGTGGCCAAAGAATGATTTGAGACAGCGTGTGGTTTAATTGTCGACGGATTGGCCGGAACGTCCGATCGAGGCGTGGGAGATGGGGTGACGCAAAAACTTCGGATCGGGTATCTTGTGCCCCAGTTTCCCGGGCAGACCCATATCTTCTACTGGCGCGAGGTACAGGCGCTCGAGGCGATGGGCCACGAGGTTCACCTGCTGTCGACCCGCGTGCCCCCGGTGGGGCTGATCGCGCACAGCTGGTCCCAGGACGCCATCGCCCGCACCACCTACCTCGGAGAGATTCGCCCGTTCGCCGCCGCCGCCGCGCTGGCCCGGCTGCTGCCGCGCGGCCTCGCCGGCGACATGCTGCGCGAGGGCCCCGGCTTTGCCCGCGACGTGGCGCTGACGCTCTCTGCCGCCGAGGCGCTGCGTGACTATGCGGAGGCGCATCGGCTCGACCACGTGCATGTGCACAGCTGCGCCCGCGCCGCGCTGGTGGCCAACCTGGCGCGGCGGCTCGGCGGCGTGCCCTACTCGCTGACCCTGCATGGTCCGCTGTCGGACTACGGGCCGGGCCAGCGGGTCAAATGGCGCGGCGCCGCCTTTGCCACGGTGATCACCCGCAAGCTGACGGATGCGCTGCACGCGGCGTTGGGGGACAACCTGCCGCCGCGCATGGTGATCCGCCCGATGGGCGTCGACACCGAGGTGCTGCGCCGCGACACGCCCTACCAGCCGCCCGAACGCGGCCGCCCGGTGCGGCTGTTCTCCTGCGGGCGGCTGAACGTGGTGAAGGGCCACCAGGACCTGATGTCGGCCATGCGTCAGCTGCTCGATCAGGGCGTCGACGTGCGGCTGGAGATCGCTGGCGAGGATGACGCCGGAGGCAGCGGCTACCGCACCGACCTGGAGGCGCACCTGCGACGGCTGCGGCTGCAGGACCACGTGAAGCTGCTAGGCGCGATCGATGCGGGCGAGGTGCGCGACAAGTTGCTGTCGGCACATGTCTTCGTGCTGGCCTCCTGGCACGAGCCGCTCGGCGTCGCCTACATGGAGGCGATGTCCTGCGGGGTGCCGGTGATCGGCACCGATGCGGGCGGCGTGCGCGAGCTTATCGACGATGGGCATGACGGCAAGCTGGTCGCGCCGAAGGACCCGACGGCGCTGGCCCGGGCGATCCGTGACCTGGCGCAGAACCCCGAGACCGCCCGACGCCTCGCCGAAGCCGGACGCAGCAAGATCGAGCGCAACTTCCGCGCCAGCCTCGGGGCCGAGACACTGGTGGAGGAAATCCTGCGCGCGCGGCAGGGGTAGGGTCAAAAGCCTTCGAAGGCTTTTGCACCTCTCTTCAAAGAGAGGTGCGGCTCAGAGGCCAGCGGTGGGCAGCTCGTCCCCGGGTGCCTCCTCGAAGCTCAGCGACTCGACGGCAAAAAGCGTGACCCGGCCCCTTGCCCCTTCGGCGATCAGCCGCCCCGCCGCATCGCGCGAGAAGGCATAGTCCCCCTGCGCCCCCGGCAGCAGCGCCCGGTCGCTGCCCGCGCCGCCATGCAGATGATCGCCTCCGCCCCGCCCGATCAGCAGGTCGTCGCCGTCGCCGCCAAGCAGGATGTCGGGGCGCGCGCTGCCCTCGAGCCTGTCGCCCTCCGGCCCGGCGCGCAGCAGCAGCCCGTCGTCGAAGGTCCCGGCATCCCGCGTCTCCCAGCCGGTGGGGGCCGTGGCGTTGTAGCTCATCAGCATGTCCCAGCGCGGATTGGCGTCATCGAGGTGCCGCAGCGCGCCCCAGCTGCCCCATTGCGAGGCCGGGGCCACATCGACGAAAGCATTGAACAGCGTGCCCCCCGCTCCGATCCAGCCAGTCAGCAGCTGCTCGTAGAGCTTGGCCATCTCGGGACTGTAGTTGAATTGCTCGAAGAAGCTGGTCAGGCGTTCATCCTGCACCCGCTCGGCCTGCGCCGCCACATGGGTGCCGCCCTCGTACATGACCAGCCGCAGTCCCGCCGCCTCGGCCACCCCTGCGTGATAGGGGAAGATCTCGCCGGTCAGCTCGGCCAGCGAGCCCTCCTGCAGCGCCATGGCGACCGGCAGCATGGCGGCGTCGAACCTGTGGCGCTTGACGTATTCGCGCAGGGCGACGCGGCGCAGCCCCTGCGCCTCGCCGTCTTCCTGAGCCTGCATCTCGGCGCGCGACAGCCAGTCGTCCACCTGCCCCGCCATCTCGGCGCCGCCCAGCTCGTAGCCGAAGTAGCCCGCCACAGCGTAGGCGTCGAAGCTCTCCTGCGGCGCGCGGCCGAGCGCAAGATAGGCCAGCGGCGCGGTGAGGATCTGCTCCTCGAGCCCGGGCCAGCCGGTGTGGGTCGAGATCACCCGTACCAGCCTCGTATCCGCTGCGTCGCCGTAGACCTCGGACCAGATGTCCATGACCTGCGCGGCGCGCAGCCCGTAGTACTGGATCCAGCCCGATTCCGAGCGGCCCCAGCGCGCCTCGGCCTGCTGCGCCGCCCATTGCGCCTGTGGGAAAATGTGGTTCCAGACCTCGTTCGAGTACTCGACATAGGCCTTAAGGCCCGGATCGAGCCGCGCCTTCACCAGCTCGGCGAAGTTCCGGACGTAGTCGTCGTCGGCCATATGCGGCAGGGTGAACCACGGGTCGGCGCCGACCTGGTTGGCGAGCGCGATCATCACCTCTGGCGGCACGCCCCATGCGCTCCATGTGGCATCGCTCATCCGCGGGCGGTCGTCCCAGCCCTGCACCGGGGAGCCGTTGGTCATCATCCAGTCCATGAAGCGCAGGCTGCGCAGGTCGTGGACGCGCGCCAGCCAGTCGGGGTTGAACAGCGCCCCTGCCTCGAAGAGCGGCATCTGGTCCTCGCGCACCACGTGGATGTCGCGGATCGGGTCCTCTGGGTCGAGCGAAGAGATCGAGACCCCGACCGAGCCATCGCCCGGCGCATAGTCGAAGAGTGCCCGCCCCTCTTCCATCCGCACCCGGCTGGCACGGCCGGTGAGTTGCAGGTCGCCCTTGCCCTGCCACGTCACGACGTAGGTGCCGCGCAGGTGGGTGGCCGCCTCGGGCTGGTCGGTGAGCAGCAGCGCCTCCAGCCGCTCGACCCCCTCGGGGATGCGCAGCGGCCAGCCGTCCGGATCCAGCGCCCCGAGCGCGCGCAGCGCGTCGATCTCGACCCCGCCCCATTGCCCCGGCAGGTGGCCGATCCAAGGGCGCGAGGATTTCATCAGGTCGACGAAGGGATGCTGGGTGGACCAGTCCGACAGGCCGTTGAGCCCCATGGCCAGCGCCGGGGCGCCGCCGGGCCGCGCGCCGGGGTCCGGCAGGGCAAGCTCGGGTCGGGGCGGCAAAGGAGCCTCCTCTGCCGCCGGGGCGGCCGCCACCTGCTGCACCGGCTCCGACTGCGGCACCTGCGCCTCTGCACGCTCCTCGGGAAGACGCTCGGAGACCAACTGCCAGACGTGATCGGCGATCTGCGGATAGGCGGCGGTGATGGCCTGATCGATCTCGGGCGGCGGCAGGTAATCGGCGGGCGGCGGCGCGCCGTAGAGCGCGCTGTAGCTGACCATCGCCGCGAGGAAGTAGAGCGAAGGCGTGCCATGCGGCGCGTCGTCGACATAGAGCGCCTCGGCCGGGACATCCTGCAGCAGACCGCCCTCCTCGAGCAGTTCCGACAGGGCCCGCGCCACGGGAATCAGCGCCACCTGCTGCTCGGGCCGCGCCGCGCGCAACTTGCTCAGCAGATCGTCATACCAGACGCCGTAGGCCCCCAGCGTGTAGGCGTGATAGCGCCGCATGCCCCGCGCCGACGGCGGGTAGTCCCCGGCGACCGAGGCCATGTCGGGCCAGCCCTCGTAGATCCAGAGCGGCGTGCCGGGCGCATGGCCCTCGACCCAGTCGGCGACGGTGAGAATCGCATCCATCGGGCTGGTGCCCGAGGGGTTGTTGCCGGGATAGGGCGCGTCGGACTCCTGGTACTGCAGGAAATTGGCGGGGGTGATCAGCACCGCGTCGTAGCCCGCATCGCCGAAGGCCCCGCGCCCCGGGTCCCAGGCCTTCACCACGCCCGGAATGGTCCAGTTCGGCTCCGGCGGAAGTCCGTCCGAAAAGTCGCGCAGAAAGCCCCATTGCCCATCGAGCGCAAGGCTTGCGCCATCCGCCTGCGCCAGTTGCGAGAGCCAGTAGGGCGTGTTGCTGTGCGCCTCCTGTCCGAGGAAATGTACCAGCGAGTTGCCGAAGACATAGACCTCGCGCTCCGGGCTCCCGCCCTCCTGCGCGAGCGCCGCCAAGGGCCAGCCGGCGGCAAGAAGCGCCGCCCTCAGAAATCGCCCGACCATGAAACTCCCCTGAACCAAATACCTTCCCCGAAGCATATGGGCACCCGGTCCGAGCACTCAAGCGGCGCGGAGCCCGGCGCTGCACTGCGGCGTAACTTTCCGTCATTCGGCGGGCATTTGCGGTTTTCATTTCGGTTCCGCTGCGTATAGTCGCGCCCATGATGACCCTTGGCCATATCCCCGCTGCTGCACGTGCGTTCCGCGCGCCGGTTGCGCTTGGCCTGCGTCTAGTCCTAATCCGCCTCTGAGCGCGCATCTCGGCGCGACCGCTCAGAGGAGGACCGTTTCGCGCCGGCGAACCCTTTCCAGGACGACGACTCAAGAGATCCGAAAAATGACCGACCAAGCCAAAGACCGCGTGTACATCTTCGACACGACCCTCCGTGACGGCGAGCAGTCGCCCGGCGCGACCATGACCCATGACGAGAAGCTCGAGATTGCCGAGCTGCTCGACGAGATGGGCGTCGACATCATCGAAGCCGGCTTCCCGATTGCCTCCGAGGGCGACTTCCGCGCCGTCTCGGAAATCGCGGAGCGCAGCAAGAACTCGGTGATCTGCGGCCTCGCCCGCGCCCAGATCAACGACATCGACCGCTGCTGGGAGGCGGTGAAACACGCCAACCGTCCGCGCATCCACACCTTCATCGGCACCTCGCCGCTGCACCGCGCCATCCCGAACCTGACCATGGACGAGATGGCCGACCGCATCCACGAGACGGTGACCCACGCGCGCAACCTCTGCGACAACGTGCAGTGGTCGCCGATGGACGCGACCCGTACCGAGCATGACTATCTCTGCCGCGTGGTGGAGATCGCCATCAAGGCGGGCGCGACCACGATCAACATCCCCGATACCGTGGGCTACACCGCGCCGCGCGAATCGGCGGACCTGATCAAGATGCTGCTCGAGCGGGTGCCGGGCGCGGATGACATCATCTTCGCGACCCACTGTCACAACGATCTCGGCATGGCGACGGCAAACAGCCTCGCCGCTGTCGAGGCCGGTGCGCGGCAGATCGAATGCACGATCAACGGTCTCGGCGAGCGGGCAGGCAACACTGCGCTCGAAGAGGTGGTCATGGCGCTCAAGGTGCGCGGCGACATCATGCCCTACGAGACGCATATCGACACCAAGAAGATCATGCACATCTCGCGCCGCGTCGCGACGGTCTCGGGCTTCCCGGTGCAGTTCAACAAGGCGATCGTCGGCAAGAACGCCTTTGCGCATGAGTCCGGCATCCACCAGGACGGCATGCTCAAGAACAAGGAGACCTTCGAGATCATGCGTCCCGAAGACGTGGGTCTCGCGGGCACCTCGCTGCCGCTCGGCAAACACTCGGGCCGCGCCGCGCTGCGCGCCAAGCTCAAGGACCTCGGCGTCGATGTGGGTGACAACCAGCTCAAGGACATCTTCGTGCGGTTCAAGGACCTCGCCGACCGCAAGAAAGAGGTCTTCGACGAGGACATCCTCGCGCTGGTGACGGCAGCGATGACCGATGGCGCGGATCACCTCGAGATCGTCTCGCTCAAGGTCGTCTGCGGCACCGGCGGTCCGGCCGAGGCGACGCTCGAGATGGAAGTGGGCGGCGAAGAGAAATCCTGCGTGATGGAAGGCGATGGCCCGGTCGACGCCACCTTCAAGGCAGTGCGCGCGCTCTACCCGAACTCGGCGCGTCTGCAGCTCTACCAGGTGAACGCCGTGACCGAGGGCACCGACGCGCAGGCCACGGTATCTGTGCGCCTCGAAGAGGATGGCAAGATCGCCACCGGCCAGTCGGCGGACACCGACACGGTCTACGCCTCTGCCAAAGCCTATGTGAACGCGCTCAACCGCCTGCATGTGCGCCGCAGCAAGACCGGCACCGACCAGAAGGAAATCAGCTACAAGGACGTGGGCTGACGAACTCCGCAGCTGCGGCTGAACAAATGGAAGCCCGCTCTGGAAGGAGCGGGCTTCTTGCTTTTTCGTCGTCTCGTTCCCCTGGGCGGGCGGAGAAATTCTTCATCCCCCAAGCCGGGCATCCGGGCCGAAGACAGGGCCGATTAGGGGGCCGATTAGGGGGCCCGCTCAGGCGAAATGCCCCTCGTAGCCGTGCAGGTGGCCGTCCTGCGCGTGACGCTCCGAGCCAGCATGCGGCGCGAAAATGCTGTCGTTGTCTTCCGCATCGTCCGTCTGCCAGTTCGCGGCCCGGTCGCCATCGTAGAGCGCACCGTGCAGCGCGGCATATTGGCTTTCGACAAACATCACCTCCTGCTGCGCCAGATCGAGCTGCGCGTCATGGGCGGATGCGCCCCGCACGAAGGCGGTGGCCGGCTCCGGTGCGGCGAAGATGAAGGCCTCGGGCTCGTCCTCCTCGGACATCATCCCGGCGAGAAAGGCGCGTCCTTGCTCCGACAACACCTGCTCTCCAGCATCGAGCTGCGCGACCTCGGGCTGCGTCTCATGCAACAGCGCGGCGCTGCCGTCGCCGAGGGGGTCGGACACAGGTTCGCGCTGCGGCACATTCCCGTTCTTCTCGAGCCCCATCTCCTCGAGCGGGCCATCGACCGAAAGCTGCATGATTTGCGGCAGGCGCTCGGCCCAGCCGATCCGCCAGCTATCCGCGTAGCTCGCCACCGAAGGCGCCGCCGCATCCTCCGGGGCATGGTCGAGATCCAACCAATGGCCGATGCTGATCACCGCATTGCGCAGCCCCCGGACGCTGCCGTCCGCCTCACCGCGCAGCAGCGCCAGCTTCGATTTCCGCCCCTGCGAGAGCGCTTCCTGCTCGTGCGCCAGAGCATCCTCGCTGTAGAGCGATTCCAGCCGGGCTTCGTCGAGCGTGTCGTAATGGACCGCGTTGCGGGCCTCACTTCCTTCGTACCCGAAGGCGCCGGTCGCGAGACCGGCATCCACGAGCGCCAGATCCTGTGCCGTATCGTAGTGATGGACGCCGTTGCCCATCCCCAAGGCCTGCAAGGACCACAGGCCGCGTTCCTGTATCCGTTCCATGGGTTACCCTCATTCGCTCCGTTGCGATGGGGGCACATTGGCGCGAAGGAGCGGCGGAAGCGGCGCGGGATCATGGCCGCAAAGCGGACATTTCCCACTTTTTTACATGAACTTGACGGTTTCCGCTCCCAAGGAGCGCCCTCAGTCCTGACCGGCCTGCAGCTCCTTGAGGATCGCCGCGAGGCCGACGCGCCAATCCGGCCGTGGCAGGCCGAAGGCGGCTTCGGTCGCGCTGTTGTCCATGCGCGAGTTGGCGGGGCGCTTCGCCGGGGTCGGGAACTCCGAGGTGGGGATATCCACCACCTCGCAGGTGATGGCGGCCTGGGCAAATATCTCGCGGGCGAAGTCGGCCCAGCTGACATCGGGACCGCCCGACAGGTGATAGGTGCCCGACTTCGACGGGTCCGCGATCAGCTGGCTGGCTGCGGCGAGGCAGAGCTCGGCAATGTCCGCCGCCGGGGTCGGCCCGCCGATCTGGTCGGCGACGATGGTCAGCCGGTCGCGCTCGGCCCCAAGCTTCAGCATCGTCTTCACGAAATTCTTGCCATGCGCCGAGACCACCCAGGAGGTGCGGATGATCGCATGGGGGCCGCCGGCGGCACGCACCGCCTCCTCACCTGCCAGCTTGGTGCGCCCGTAGGCCCCCAGAGGCCCGGTCGGCGCGTCCGGGGCAAAGGGCTGATCGCCCGTGCCGTCGAAGACGTAGTCGGTCGAGATATGGATAAAGGGGATCCCGAGGTCGGCGCAGGCCCGCGCCATGGCACCGGGGGCTTCGCCATTGACCCGCGCCGCGGTGACTTCGTCGCTTTCGGCCTGGTCGACGGCGGTATAGGCGGCCGCGTTGATCACCACGTCGGGGGCTTCGGCCCGCACCGCCTCGGCGCAATCGGCCGGATCGGTCAGATCGGCCTCGTCGCGCCCCAGCGCCACCACCGGCGCCCGGCGCTGCACCTCGCGCGCCACTTGCCCCGTGGTGCCTAACATCAGTATCCGCATCTTTTATCCATGTAGTCAGTGTGTCGGGGTCGGGCTCAGAGCATCGCCGGCACGACCTGGTCCGGCGGGCGATGCCCGTCGGCAAAGGTCTTGACGTTGATGATGACCTTCTCGCCCATCTCGATCCGGCCTTCCAGGGTCGCCGAGCCCATGTGCGGCAGCATCACCACGTTCGGCATGTTCACCAGGTCCGGGTTGCCCTTGATCTTGTGCTGGTAGACGTCGAGCCCGGCCCCGCCCAGCTCACCCGCCTTGAGCATCCGGGTCAGCGCGGATTCGTCGATCACCTCGCCGCGCGAGGTGTTGACCAGCACCGCCGAGGGCTTCATCAGCCGCAGCCGCCGGGCGTTCAGCAGGTGGAAGGTCGACGGCGTATGCGGGCAGTTGACCGAGACCACGTCCATCCGCGCCACCATCTGGTCGAGGCTCTCCCAATAGGTGGCCTCCAGCGCCTCTTCGGTCTCGTCGCGCAGGCGGCGGCGGTTGTGGTAGTGGATCTGCATGCCGAAGGCCGAGGCGCGCCGCGCCACTGCCTGGCCGATCCGCCCCATCCCGAGGATGCCGAGCCGTTTTCCGCCGAGCCGCGTGCCGAGGAAGGCGGTCGGTGCCCAGCCGGCCCAGTTGCCCTCCTGCATGGTGGCGAGCCCCTCCTGCATGCGGCGCATCACCGCCAGCATCAGCCCCATCACCATGTCGGCAGTATCGTCGGTCATCACCCCGGGCGTGTTCGACACCATGATGCCCCGCGCCCGGGCGGTTTCCACGTCGATATGGTCGACACCCGCGCCATAGTTGGCAATCAGCTTCAGCCGGGGACCGGCCTGGGCGATCAGCCCGGCGTCGATCTGATCGGTCAGAGTCGGCACCAGAACGTCGGCTTCGGCCATCGCTGCGGTCAATTCCGCGCGAGTCATCGCGAGGTCGTCGGTGCGCAGTTTGACGTTGAAAAGCTCGCTAAGGCGGGTTTCAACCACCTCCGGCAAACGTCGCGTGACGACAACAGTCAGGCGTTTCTGCGGCATTCCGGTCAGGGCCTCCCTTTCCTTACGCTCTTCGCTTTGGCACACTGTCGCAAGCATGCACGGGGCACAAGAACCCCGGCGTAAAATCTCGAGCAGGACAGACACGATGGTCAGGACTTCTGTGTTGGCGGGGCTGCTTGCCGCCCTGCTCTGCGGCACGGCCGCGCAGGCGGCCGAGGAGCGCGGGCCGGTCACCAACCTGCCGCTTCCGCGCTACGTTTCACTCAAGACCGGCGAGGGCAACGCCCGGCGCGGCCCCTCGCTCACCCACCGCATCGACTGGGTCTACAAGCGGCGCGACATGCCGCTGGAGATCACCGCCGAATACGGCCACTGGCGCCGGGTGCGGGACAAGGACGGTGTCGGCGGCTGGATCCACTACGCGCTGCTCTCGGGCGTGCGCACGGTGCTGATCGAGGAGGACATGCTCGAATTGCACCAGCGTCCCGATCCCGCCACGCCCGTCGAGGCGAAGCTGGCGATCGGGGTGATCGCCCATCTCGAGCATTGCGAGAAGGACTGGTGCGAGCTGTCCGCCGGCGGCTACGCGGGCTGGGCTCCCAAGACCGCGGTCTGGGGCGTCGGGCCGGACGAGATTCTCGAATAGACCCGCTCAGGGCTGCCAACGGTAGAGGATGTCGAACGCCTCCTCGCCAACGGGCTCGAAACCGCAGGCGCGGTAGAAGGCGTTGGCCGGGCTTCCCTTCAGCGCCATGAGCCGGATCGGCAGGCCAGCCGCGCGCGCCTCTTGCTGTAGCCGGCCGATCACCCTCCGCCCGAGGCCGAGGCCGCGCGCCCCCTCGGCAAGGTACAGGTGATCAAGGTATAGCTCGCCCGGCCGCTGCCGCAGCACGTAGAAGCCGGCGATCTCCGCCCTGTGCAGCAGCACCACCGTGTCCGAGGCCACGAATCCATCGAGAAACCGGCGACGCGCACGCTCCGGGTCGTAGCGCCCGAGCGCCTCAAGGCTGGGGCGCATCGCCTTGGCGCGAATCTCGGCGAGCCGGGGCGCATCTTCCGGCACGGCAGGGCGGTGGATGAGGGTCATCTGTTCGGTCCTTTGGCTCCGCCATTCTTTAGCCATGCGTGCCGCACGCGGAAACGGCAAACGGCCGCTGCCCTTTCTGCCGGTCATCTCAGGTGGCCTCCCGGCGTCGCCGCGCAGCCGGTTGTGCTCGGCGTCGCGCTCCGCTATCGCATTATGCAATGTTATTACATAACAGAATCACTGATGCGTCTTGGAAAGGCCAACAAAGATGACGACAGATTTCCCCGGACTGATTGCAGCCCTCGCGCTTGCCATCGCGCTTCCCCTCGCATCCGCCGCACAGGCGGAAAGCTCCAAGGACCACGCTCATGAGCACACGCATGACCATGCCCACGAGCACGATCACGGCGACGACGCGATCTACAAGGGATACTTCGACGACGCCCAGATCGCCGCGCGTCCGCTTTCGGACTGGCAAGGCGACTGGCAGTCGGTCTACCCGCTGCTGCGGGACGGCACGCTGGCGCCGGTCATGGCGCACAAGGCCGAAAGCGGCGACAAGAGCGCAGAGGCCTACACCGCCTATTACGAGGTCGGCTACGCCACCGAGGTGGACCGGCTCACCATCGCGGGCGACAAGGTGAGCTTCCATGAGGGCGGGAAGGTCGTCTCGGGCACCTACGAGAGCGACGGCCACGAGGTGCTGACCTACGCCAAGGGCAACCGCGGCGTGCGTTACATCTTCGCCAAGACCGCGGGCGACGCCGAGGCGCCCGCCTTCATCCAGTTCAGCGACCACCGCATCGCCCCGGCCGAGGCCGACCACTATCACCTCTACTGGGGCGATGACCGCGCCGCGCTGCTCGAGGAGGTCACCAACTGGCCGACCTACTACCCGTCCGACCTGAGCGGGTCGCAGATCGTCGACGAGATGCTGGCGCACTGAGCACGGCTGATGAAAAACGGTGGCGGGCGTTGCAGGCGCGCCCGCCTCAGGGTCAGGAGGCCTGCCGGATCAACAGCGCCGATTCCCGCGCCGTCAGGTTGCGCCGCGCATGCGCGCCGTAGTCCGTCGGGCGCAGCTCCACACCAGGCAGCAGCGCCAGAAGCCTGGCGCGGTCCACGTCGGAGAGGCTCGAAAGCGCGGTGTTCGCCGGGTGGAAGCTCTCGGTCTCGACGCCGTTGGCAAAGACGATCTCGTGCCGGGGCAGCAGCAGGTGCACATAGGTCACCTCGCGCACCCGCAGGTCGCGGCAGATGGTCGAGCCATTCACCAGGTGCTTGGCCGCGACCAGCACCTCGTCGGTGTTGAACAGCGACCGCGCCACCGCGCCGCGGATCAGCATCCGGTGTTCGGGCGAGACGAGGAATTCATCGTCCGGGCGCTCGATGCCGAAGGCGCCGGCCCTGATGCGCACCGGCCGCAGCTCGGGAAGCACATGCAGCCGCGCGCCGCTCATCCGGCGGCTGCCGACCCAATGCACCGGCTGCAGGCCGTCGTCCTTGGTCTGCACCATGTCGCCCTCGCGCAGGGTCTCGACCGCGACCTGTCCGCGCGACGTCAGGATGCGCGTCCCCACTGCAAAGCAGATCACCCCGCCGCCGTCCGGACGTCCCTGCTCGGCCCGCAGGCTCATGCCACCGGCGGTATGCACGACCCAGAGGTCCCGGCCCGGCGGCGGCACGTCGTCGAGGAACATCAGCAGCGGGCGCGGGCTGTCGGCAATGTCGATCCGGGTCACGGTGTAGCTCTTCAGCCCGTCCGAAACGACGAATCCGGCGTCCAGCGTACCGGGCACCATGCCGGGCGCAGCCGATCCGGCCAGCGCCTCGCCGACCAGGAGGCGCACCTGGGCGGCCGCGCGTCTGCGACGCGCCGCTTCTCCGTCTCCCCGGTCTCGCTCCGACGGGCCCACAAGCCCATCAACCCTTACAACGTCACCATTCCAGGCCCAGCGGGCCCCGACTTGCAGGGAGGACGGCGGTGCGGCCTTGAGGCCATCTATGCGCGTCTGCGACCAAGAGACGACAAACGTGCCATGCAAGGCCGTTGTCATGTCCTGAAATCCTGCTCTCGTTTTCTTCTTGTATGCTGATTTCAAGATACCAAGCCGCAGGCGGCTGTCATAGCGGCAAAGACACGATATCAAGCCCGTCATCTGACCCAATTTGTGTCAGTTTCTTGCGACAACGGAGCCAAATCGAAAGCGATGCAACCATCGGGTGCAGTGGTGTCAAAAAGGCGACAGAGTAGGCAGAGCTCGGGCGCCACTCTCGGCCCGAGTCGACGCTGATGCGCGACACCCAGGCGCGCCCCGGCCCCGCCAGCCTGCGCCATTGGACAAGATCGCGATTGCGGGATAACACGCGGACAGCTCAAGATCAGGGATCCCAATGTCCGAAACCCCCTCCGACATCGCCCGCAAGGTGCTGGCCACCGAGACCGAGGCGCTGGTGCGCCTCTCGGACGAGCTTCCGGCCGATTTCGACGCCGTGGTCGCGCTGCTGCTGAACATCCGCGGGCGGGTCATCGTCTCTGGCATGGGCAAGTCCGGCCATGTCGCGGCAAAGATCGCCGCCACGCTTGCCTCCACCGGCACCCCGGCGCAATTCGTCCACCCCGGCGAGGCCAGCCACGGCGATCTCGGCATGATCACCTCGGCAGATGCGGTGATCCTGATCTCCAATTCCGGCGAGACCCGCGAGCTCGCCGACATGATCGGCTACTGCGCGCGCTTCTCGATCCCGATGATCGCCATCACCAAGCGCGCCGAAAGCACGCTGGCCAGCGCCGCCGACCATATCTTGCTGCTGCCCGACGCCCCCGAGGCCTGCGCCATCGGCATGGCGCCGACCACCTCGACGACGCTGTGCATGGCGCTCGGCGACGCGCTGGCGGTGGCGTTGATGAGCAACCGCGGCTTCGGCCGCGACAGCTATGCGCATTTCCACCCCGGCGGCTCGCTCGGCGCGGCGCTGCTGCGGGTCTCGGCGGTGATGCACAAGGGCGACGAGCTGCCCGTGGTCAACCCCGACACCCCGATGAGTGAGGCGCTTGTGGTCATGTCGCAGAAAGGCTTCGGCGTCGCCGCAGTGGTGACGGACGGCCAGGTTGCAGGCATCATCACCGACGGCGACCTGCGCCGCAACATGGAGGGGCTGCTGGAGCGCCGCGCGGGCGAGGTTGCCACGCCCGGCCCGATGGTCACCCGCCCCGAAACGCTACTGACGGAGGCACTCGGCGTGCTCAACGCGAACAAACGGACGGTCCTTCTGGTGGTCGACGAGGCCGAGCGCCTCGTCGGGCTGCTGCATATCCACGACGCGCTGCGGGCAGGTGTCGCATGAGCGCGGTCATCTTCATCCCCGCCCGCTATGCCTCGAGCCGCTATCCGGGCAAGCCACTGGTCGAGCTGGCCGGCGCCACCGGCGAGAAGAAGAGCCTGATCCAGCGCGCCTGGGAAGCCGCGCTGACGGTCGAGGGCGTCTCGGCGGTCTACGTGCTGACCGACGACGAGCGCATCGCCGAGGCCGCGAAGGGCTTCGGCGCCGAGGTGCTGATGACCTCTTCCGAGGCGCGCAACGGCACCGAGCGCTGCGCCGAGGGCGTGGCGCAGCTGTCCGGTGAGCCGGAGATCGTCATCAACCTTCAGGGCGATGCGCCGCTGACCCCGCCGTGGTTCATCGAAGCGCTGATCGCCGCCATGCAGGACCCCAAGGTCGAGATGGCCACCCCGGTGCTGAAGACCGATCCCGAGACGCTGGCGAACTTCGTCACCGACCGCCACGCCGGCCGCGTCGGCGGCACCACGGCGGTGATGCGGGCCGACGGCACCGCGCTCTATTTCTCCAAGGAAGTGCTGCCCTACGTCGGCAACCTCGAGACGCCGCCCGAGGTCTGGCACCACGTCGGCGTCTACGGCTACCGCCCGGACGCTCTGCGCCGCTACGCCGCCTGGCCCGAGGGGCCGATCGAGCGCGCCGAGGGGCTCGAGCAGCTGCGCTTCCTGGAGAACGGCGGCACCGTCACCTGCGTGCCCGTCGAAGCGCGCGGAAGGGTGTTCTGGGAGCTCAACAACCCCGTCGACGTGGCCCGCATCGAGGCCGTTCTGAAGAAGGAAGGCATCGCATGACCGCCCAGAAGCCCACCATGAAACCCGTCGCCGTCAAGTCCGTCACCTTCGCCAATGACGCGCCGCTGGCGCTGATCGCCGGCCCGTGCCAGCTGGAAAGCCTCGAGCACGCCCGCATGCTGGCCGAGAAGATCGCCGAGGCCGCCGAGGCCGCCCGCACCCCCTGGGTGTTCAAGGGCAGCTTCGACAAGGCCAACCGCTCCTCGCTCTCGGGCAAGCGCGGCATCGGCATGGAGGCGGGACTGTCGATCCTGTCGCAGATCGGTGCCGAGTTCGGCGTGCCGGTGCTCACCGACATCCACACCGCCGAGCAATGCGCCACGGTGGCCGAGGCGGTCGACATCCTGCAGATCCCCGCCTTCCTGTCGCGCCAGACCGACCTGCTGCTCGCCGCCGGCGAGACCGGCGCGGCGATCAACGTCAAGAAAGGCCAATTCCTCGCGCCCTGGGACATGGCCAATGTGGCCTCCAAGATCGCCAGCACCGGCAACGAGCGCCTGCTGCTCTGCGAGCGCGGCGCAAGCTTCGGCTACAACATGCTGGTCTCGGACATGCGTTCGCTGCCGATCATGGCGGAAACCGGCTATCCGGTGGTCTTCGACGCCACCCACTCGGTGCAGCTGCCGGGCGGACAGGGCACCTCCTCGGGCGGCCAGCGGCAGTTCGTGCCCACGCTCGCCCGCGCCGCCGTCGCCGTGGGCTGCGCCGCGGTCTTCATCGAAACGCATGAGGACCCGGACAATGCCCCCTCGGACGGGCCGAACATGGTGCCGGTGGACCAACTCGGCGCGCTGCTGACCAAGCTGCGCGCGCTCGACGAGGTGGCCAAGGAAGCCTGATTTCGAGGGGGGCCGCGAGGCCCCCTTCTCTTTAGCGGAAGAGCTGCAGCACCAGCGGCGCCAGCAGGCCGGTCAGCACGGCGTTCATCCCCATGCCGATCCCGGCAAAAGCCCCGGCGGTGGGATTGACCTGCAGCGCCCGCGCGGTGCCCACGCCATGCGCCGCAACCCCGGTGGCAAAGCCGCGCCCGCGCCAGTCGCGCAGCCCGAGCGCGTTCAGCATCGGCGTCACCGCGATCGCCCCGATCATCCCGGTCAGCAACACGAGCACCGCGGTCATTGCCGGATCGCCGCCGAGCTTCTCCGAGATGCCGATAGCCACCGGCGCGGTCGCCGATTTCGGCGCCAGCGAGGCCAGAAGGCCGAAGTCCGCGCCCAGCAGCCACGCAAGCCCCAGCGCCGAGACAACTGCCGTCAGCGAGCCCGCCAGCAGCGCCAGTGCCATGGGCAGCGCCGCCTTGCGCACCCGCCGCAGGTTGGCATGCAGCGGCAGCGCCAGCGACACGGTCGCCGGGCCGAGCATGAAGTGGACGAACTGCGCGCCCTCGAAATAGGTCTCGTAGGGCGTGCCAGTTGCCAGCAGCAGGCCGCCCAGCACGATCACCGACAGCAGCACCGGGTTGAACCAGGGCTTGCCACGCGACAGGCGGAAGATGCGGTCGCCGATCCAATAAGCGACCAGGGTCGCGGTGAGCCAGAGCAGCGGCCCGCTCTCGAGGTAGGACCAGATCAGCAGCGGGTCGGTCATGCCTCCTCCTCCTCGTCGACGTTGCCGGTGAGCCGCGCCACGTACTCGAAGGTCAGCGCGCCGACGCAGATCGCCAGCAGGGTCGAGCCGATCAGCGACACGCCGATGGCCAGCGCATGCGCCGATAGGTCCGACAGCCGCGCCACCGCCCCCACGCCCACCGGCACGAAGAGCAGCGAGAGGTTCTGCAGCAGGAAGCTCGCCACCGGCCGGATCAGCGCCAGCAGCCGCTCGGACAGCGCCATGCCGATGACCATCGCCACCATCGCCAGCACCGGCCCGGGCAGCGGCAGGGAGAACATGCGCGAGACCACCTCACCGCAGAGCTGGAAGAGCAGGAGGGTGATGATTCCGGAGACGACGCTGGGCATGGGGCGAACCTCTTTGCGGTGGCAGCTGCGATCAACTTAAGACTGACCTACATGCAGGCGGAAGCGTCTTCGCAAACCGAAAGTGGACCTCACTTGGAACCGCGTTACTGGAATAGATAACATTGTGATCACTACACCAATTCGTAGTGATACCATACCTAGCTTCACCTGCTCGAATGCCACCTTATATTGGGTAACTCCCAACAGGTCGATCATAGTGCACTACACGCATCTAGATTTTTTGAGTCTGATCAGGTAGATACAGAAATGCCGCTGGGATTCGCACTCCCAGCGGCATCAAAGGCAAGTAACCGCGTCCGGCTACGATTTGTGATTTCACAACGGGTTTTTCCCACTTCGGAGTCATGAAGTCAAGCCGGGCCTACCATTAACCACTTCTGATGGAGCCTCAAATGGCTAAAAAACAAACTACATCCAAGACCTCCACTCTCGCGAGCAAAGTTCTCAGCGGCAAAGTTAAGCCCACTCAAGCTCAGATAAAGACGCTTGCCGCGTCTGCACTGGGACAAGACGAAAAGAAGGGCAACAAATAAGAGGTCCGTCGGCGCTGCAATTTCGCAGTTCATTTTTGAAGAACGAAAAAGGCCACCCGCGCGGGGTGGCCTTTTTTCTTATGCGACCTCAGGAAGTGCTCCCGGGGAAACGTGGTGCCGCTGAAGGGACTCGAACCCCCGACCCCATCATTACGAATGACGTGCTCTACCAGCTGAGCTACAGCGGCACTGGTGGGCGGCCTCTTAGCATCGGGGCCGCCGCAGGAAAAGGCCTATTTTGCCTTCTCGGGTTCGCGGTTCGACTCGCCACCCGCCACCGTGTCCTCGACGGTTTCGGCGTCGGGCACGTCTGCCTTCGGATCGGCTGCAGCTTCGGCACTGACCTCTGTCTCCGCGCCCGGCTTCGGCGTCGGCGTCAGCACCTCCGGAGCCTCGTCGGCGGCCTCCGGCGCGCCCTTGCCGCGGTCCTCGAGCGAGCCGATGATCAGCGGCAGCATCTCGGCCCCGGCGGGGGCGACGTCGGACTGCGGCGGGGTGCGCCAGCTCAGTGTGTCGAAGCCTTCGCAGTTGCCGCAGACCGGCACCCACTCGGCATGCACGTGGTTGCACTTGTCACAGACCCACTGTGGGCCGCGCGGCGCCAGCAGGGCCTTGGCCAGCCAGCCCCGCACCACCGGCTCCTCGGCACCCTCGCCCTTGGCGATGGCCGCCATGACGGTCAGCACGCGGGCATCGGCATCGGTCTCGGCGAGGTTGCCCACGGCGCGCCGCGCCTCGGGGAAATCCTCGGCGGCGAGCGCCAGCTCGGCCTTCAGCAGCTTGGTCTCGCGATGCCCGGGGTTGACCGAGGTGAGCGTGCCGAAGCGCTTCATCCGCGCCGCCGGCGTCTCGTCGGGGGCGATCTCGGCGAAGGCTGCGGCGAGGTCCGGATGCGGCTGCACCGACCAGGCCTTCTTCAGCAGGCGGGTCGCCAGCTTGGGCTTGTCCTGCGCGATGTAGGAGCGTGCCGCCATGGCAGCCCCGGGGATCAGGTCGGGCGACCCCTTGGACGCGGCGATCGCTGCCTCGCGGGCCTCGATCGGCTTGTCCTCATCCATGATGTCCTTGGCTTCCGACAACGCCAGCACCGCGTCGCGGCGACGGTAGACGTCGCGCGGCAGGGCCCCGTGCTTGAGCTTGGCCGAGAGAGTCTTGCGCGCGCCCTGCCAGTCATGCTTCGAGGCCTGCAGCTGCAGCAGGACGTCCTGGATTTCCTCGTGTTTGGGCTTGAGGGCAAAGGCGCGTTCGGCCAGTTTCAGCGCCGTGTCCGTATCGCCCTTGGCCAGCTTCTGCTTCATCATCCCGCGGATGCCGACGAAGCGGGTCTGCTCATTGGTGATGAGCGCCTTGTAGACCTCTTCGGCCTTGCGGCTATCGCCGGTCATCTCGGCGGCCTGCGCGGTCAGCAGCTGGGTCAGCGCGGGCTTGTGCAGGTAGCGCTCGGCCTTCTGCGCCTTGGCCATGGCCAGCTTGCCCTCGCCAGAGGCCAGCGCCAGCAGGCCTTCGGACATGGCCTGGTAGCCCTTGCGCTCGCGGTTGCGGTCGAAATAGCGCGACAGCGCGGTGTCATCGCCGTTGATGAACTTCAGCACCGCGATGAGCAGCGATACCAGCTTGAAGACCACCCACAGAACGAAGACCAGCACGATGGCGGCGATCACCGACTGCAGCGGCCCAAGGGTGAATTCCATCCCGCCGGCGGTGACCTGCACGCCGCCCTGGCTTTCCATCAGGTAGCCGGCCCCGAGGGTCAGCCCCGCCACGGCGGCGACGAAGAGAACGATTTTCAGAAGTGACCAAAGCATGAAAACGATCCCTTACCCTCAGTTCTGGTTCAGTGTCTGTGCAACGGCATCGGCGCCGTCGAGCGCCGCCTTGCGCGTTTCGGCGCGGGCGATCCAATCGGCCAGCTCGGCCTGCGCCGGTTCGGGCAGGGCCGCGAGCTCGCTCAGCACGGTGCCGAGATCACCCGAGCGCAGCGCCGCCTCGGCGCGCGACAGCACGGCATCGGGGTCATCCCCCGCGCGCGGCTCGACCGAGCGCGCGCCAAGCTGATTGGCGAAGAAGGTGGTGACGCGGCTGGCGGTGTCCTCGTTGGTCGACTCGGCGCGGCGCGCGGCCGAGAGCGCATCGCGCGCGGCGGGCGGGAACTCCGCCTCCAGCGCAGAGAGGGTCGGCACGCCGTCGCCCGCCGGGTCGCTGAGCCCCCCGGGCACATCGACGCCATTTTCCTGCATGGTCTGGATCGCAGCGGCATAGGGCGCGCCGTCGCGCAGCGCGGTTTCCACATCGGCGAGCGCCGAGCGCGACTCGGCGACCATCGCCTGATCCGAGGCCGCCTCGCGGGCCTGCATCGCTTCCTGGGTCATCTGCTCGACCTCGGCGCGCTGCGTCTCGATCGCGGTGCGCACGTCGGCCAGCGCCTTTTCATAGGCAGCCATCGCCTCGGGCGACACCGATTCCGACAGCCACTGGTTCTGCATGTCCTCGATACGGGTCTGCAGCTGCGCCACCTGCTCGGTCAGCGTCGCCGCCGAGCCTTCGGCGGCCTGCATCCGTGCCCCGAGATCGGCGGCGGAGCTCTCCAGCCCCGAGAGGTCGATGCCGCCGACCTGCGCTGCAGTCTCGGCGACCGTGCCGTTCAGCGTGTCGATCTGCTCGGACTGCGCCGCCAGCGCGGCGGAGGTCTCGGCCTCGAACTGCGCGCCGCCGTCGCCGAAGGGGAAACTGCCGGACTGGTAGCTCGACGCGCCCCAGCCGAGCGCCGCGGCGACGATGCCCCCCAACGCCACGGGCACGAAGCCGCCCTTGCGTTCGACCACGGTCTCGCGGACCACCTCGCGCATGGGTACGGCAGCCCCTGCAACCACAGGCCCGGCCGTATCGGGACCCGCCGCGACAGTGTCATCGCCCTCGGCGATCAGCGTATCGGCGTCCTTGCCGACATCAGCCTCGCTGTCCAGTTCCACCGCTTCTCCGACGGAGTGGATCGATTCCATCGAGTTCGCCGGTTCGGACGCGAAGGTGTCGTCAGCCTCGGCGCTGGCGAGCGAGTCCTCGGTGGACAGCGTGTCCGTGCCCTCGGCGCCCATCAGCGTATCGCCCTCTCCGGGGGTCTCGTCTCCGGCATCTTCCTTGGCGAGCGTGTCCTCGGCCTCGAGATTCTCGGCCCCGGCGGCGTTCTTGACCTCGTCGCCCAGCGTGTCCTCGGCATCAGCGGGAACTGTCTCCGGCATCCCGGAGTCGGGCGCGTCCTGATCGGATGCCTCTTCGGGGGTCGCCCCGGCTTCGAGCGTGCCAGTCTCGGGCTTGCCAGTCTCGGGCTTGCCGGTGTCAGGCGTTTCCGTCCCGGCGGGGTCAGCCCCGGGGACCTTGCCCTCCTCCGGCTTGTCCCCGTCCGGCTGCTTCTTGGCGTCTAGAGGCTTCTTCTTGTCGGCCACGCGGTCCACCCTTTCAATCTGTCGCTCGCGGGTCCTCAGCGGACCCTGCGTCACTTCCATAACTTTTCACGGACCCGCCGCGATCCACAAGCGACCGCGCGCATTCTAGGAGCTTTTCCACCGACTTACGCATCAGCCCGGCGTCGGGTCGCAAAACAATCTCTGAGTCGTGAACATAGAGGTCGGAGAGGGCCGCTTCCACCTCCGCGCTCATATATGCGGCGAAAAGCGGCGCGGTAGCGTTAACGTTCCGGGCTGCGACCGCGAAAATCCGGGCGCTGCGCGGTGAAAAAAGCGGCACAACGACCGGGATTTGCCCGCGCAAGGCCGAGATTGCCGCCGCGCAGAGCGGGCGAGTCGGCTGATCGTAGACCACGACCTCGGCGCAGGGCTGCCCGGCGGAGGTGAGTCGCGCCGCCAGATCGCCCCGCGCATGGGTGCCGCGCAGGTGCAGCAGCCGCCCCCCGGGGCGCTCGGACAGAACCAGCGCGAGCAGCGTCTCGGCGTCACCCTGCGCCACCCGCGGCGCGAGGCCGGCGTCGCGCGCCGCGCGCGCCGTGGCCTCGCCAACCGCATAGCACAGGGGCAGAACCGGCCCGCCCAGCTCGGTATAGGCCCGCACGCCGTTTGCCGAGGTGAAGACCAGCCCAGTGATCCCCGCCATCTCCGGCAGCGGGCCGGTGGTCTCGATCTCGATCAGCGGGCTGACAAGCGGCACGAAGCCGGTCACGCCCGCGCCCGCCAGCTCCGCGGCAAAGCGCTCGGAGGCCGCACGAGGCCGGGTGAGCAGCAGGAAGGGCTGGGAAACTGGCATCCTTGCTCCGCGAGTGTCGGGCCGGGATTGTGAGGACCCTGTACTGGTGGTAGCTGCAGGAACAAAGGGATGCAACGGACGTGGCGATGCCTGAACTGACGATCCTCGGACTGGAAAGCAGCTGTGACGACACCGCCGCCGCCGTGCTGCGCGGACAGGAGATCCTGTCCTCGGTGGTGCTCGGTCAGGCGGAACTGCACGCGGCCTTCGGCGGCGTCGTCCCCGAAATCGCCGCCCGCGCCCATGCCGAGAAGCTCGATCTGGCCGTGGAACAGGCGCTGGTGCAGGCCGGCGTGCCGGTGAGCGAGCTCGACGCCATCGCGGTGACCGCGGGCCCCGGGCTGATCGGCGGCGTGCTCTCGGGCGTGATGATGGGCAAGGGCATCGCCGCGGCCATCGGCAAGCCGCTGATCGGGGTGAACCACCTTGCCGGCCATGCGCTGACACCGCGGCTGACCGATGGCCTGGCCTACCCCTACCTGATGCTGCTGGTCTCGGGCGGGCATTGCCAGTTCCTGATCGTGCGCGGCCCGCAGGATTTCAAGCGGCTCGGCGGCACCATCGACGACGCCCCCGGCGAAGCCTTCGACAAGACCGCGCGCCTGCTCGGGCTGCAACAGCCCGGCGGCCCCTCGGTCGAGGAGGCCGCGAAGTCCGGCGACGAGAAGCGGTTCCGCTTCCCGCGTCCGCTGCTCGACCGCGAGGGCTGCGATCTGTCCTTCTCGGGTCTGAAAACCGCGCTGCTGCGGATGCGCGACAAGCTGATCGAGGAACAGGGCGGGCTGCACCGGCAGGACGTGGCCGATCTCTGCGCCGGGTTCCAGGCGGCGGTGCGCGACGTTCTGGCCGAGAAGACCCGCCGCGCCATGCGTGCCTATCTCGAGGAAAACCCCGCCGAACCCGCGCTGGCCGTGGCCGGGGGCGTTGCTGCCAACAAGGCCCTCCGCGGCGCGCTTGAGGCGCTCTGCGAAGAGCACGGCGTCACCTTCACCGCACCGCCGCTGCGGCTCTGCACGGACAATGCGGCGATGATCGCCTACGCCGGGGGCGAGCTGCTGGCAGCGGGCGAGGTCTCGGACATGACCCTTGCCGCCCGCCCGCGCTGGCCGCTCGACAAGGCCGCCGCGCCGCTGCTCGGCTCGGGCAAGAAGGGAGCCAAAGCATGATCGGCGTTCTGGGCGCGGGGGCTTTCGGCACGGCGCTGGCCGTGGCGCTCGCCCGCGATGGCCGGCAGGTGATGCTCTGGGGTCGCAACGAAGGCACCATGGCGGAGATGGCCCGGACCCGGGAGACTGCCCGCCTGCCCGGCGTGACCCTGCCTGAAGGCATCGAGATCACCGCCGACCTCGCCCATGCCGCCGGCGCAGAGACGCTGCTTCTGGCGGTGCCGATGCAAACGCTTTCCACTGTGTTGGGGTCTGTTTCCGCCCCGCTCGACGGGCAGAAGCTGGTGGCCTGCTGCAAGGGCATCGACCTCGCCACCGGTGAGGGGCCGAGCCACGTCATCGCCCATGCCAAGCCCGGAGCCTTGCCCGCGATCCTCACCGGGCCCAGCTTTGCCGCCGACATCGCGCGCGGCCTGCCCACCGCGCTGACGCTGGCATGCGAAGACGCCGAGGCGGGGCTGGTGCTGCAGCATGTGCTCTCGACCAAGACATTGCGGCTTTACCGCAGCACCGATGTCACCGGCGCCGAGGTCGGCGGCGCGCTGAAGAACGTCATGGCCATCGCCTGCGGCGCCTGCATCGGCGCCGGGTTCGGCGACAGTGCCCGTGCCGCGCTGATGACCCGCGGCTTCGCCGAGATGACCCGCCTCGCCGTACACTTGGGGGCAAAACCAGAGACTGTTACGGGGCTTTCGGGCCTTGGCGACCTGGCGCTCACCTGCACCTCGGAGCTGTCGCGCAACTACCGCTACGGGCAGGCGCTCGGCCGCGCGGAAGGCTTCGATCCTTCGGTCACCGTCGAAGGCGCCGCCACCGCCCGAGCTGTCGCGGCCCTCGCGGAGCGCGAGGGGATTCCCATGCCGGTCTCCGGCGTTGTCGCCGCGCTGACCGAAGGCAAAGTCACCATTTCCGAAGCTCTCGATGAGCTTCTTTCCAGACCCCTGAAGGAGGAATAACCATGCTCGTCGCTCTCGTCGCCAAGGACAAAGCCGGCGCCCTGCAGATCCGCAAGGACACCCGCGCCGAACACCTCGCCTATATCGAACGCACCGGTGTCGTCGCGCAGGCCGGCCCGCTGCTGGATGAGGCCGGCGAGATGGCCGGCAGCCTGGTGATCCTCGACGTCGCCGACATGACCGCGGCGCAGGACTGGGCCGACAAGGACCCCTACGCGCTGGCGGGCCTCTTCGAGAGCGTCACGCTGACCGCCTGGAAGAAAGTCATCGGCTGAGGATTTTGCGATGAGATACTGGCTCTTCAAGTCCGAGCCCTCGACCTGGTCCTGGGAGGACCAGGTCGCCAAGGGCGAGGCGGGCGAGGAATGGGACGGCGTCCGCAACTACCAGGCGCGCAACTTCATGCGCGAGATGAAGCTCGGCGACCGGGGCTTCTTCTACCACTCGCAGAAGGAGAAGGCTGTCGTCGGTATCATCGAGGTCTGCGCCGAGGTGCATCCCGACAGCAAGGCCGATGACCCGCGCTGGGAATGCGTGGACATCAAGGCGATCGAGAAGCTGCCGGTCCCTGTCACGCTCGACGAGATCAAGGGCGACCCGGCGCTGTCCGAAATGGCACTGATCAAGCAGTCGCGCCTGTCGGTACAGCCGGTGACCGAGGCCGAGTTCGCGCATATCTGCGCCAAGGGCGGCCTGAAGCCCTGATCCGGCGCTGAATGCCGCTAGCCAGCGCGCCGCCTTTGCGGCAGGCTTTCTGCATGAGCGGAGGAGGCTGCCATGGACTTCATCAGCGTGATCGTCGCGGCGCTGGCCGGCTGGCTGTTCGGCGCGGGCTGGTACATGACCCTGTCGAAGCCCTGGCTCGCGGCCTCGGGCATCGACTGCGACGAGACCGGCAAGCCGAAGAACGCCAGCCCCCTGCCCTTCGTGCTCTCGGCCATCGCCATGTTGCTGGTGGCGGGCATGATGCGGCACATCTTCCACATGGCCGGGATCACCACCGCCGGCGCCGGGATGGTCGCGGGGCTCGGGATCGGCCTGTTCTTCATCTCGCCCTGGATCATGATCAACAACGCCTACGGGCAACGGCCCTTCAGGTTGACGCTGATCGACGGCGGCTATGCCACCTTCGGCTGCGCGGTGATCGGGCTGGTGTTGGCGCTGTTCTGACGCCAGGCACGCCCGGGGGGCCTCGCCAAGACAGGAGTCCAAGAAGGCAGGTCCAAAAAGGCGGGAGCCCAAGAAAGCAGGGATCCGGCAACGACCGGACCCCTGCACCACCCCGCGTACTCCCACGCACGCTTTGGAGGAACTGGACCCGGCCATTCTGGCCGAGCCTCGAAGATCGCACGACCGTCGCCCCGGGGCAAAGACGAAGTGCCTAGAATTCTAGGAGTCGCGCCTTCGGCCCGCTGTCCACGGGCCAGGCCGCCTCAGGCGTAGACGCTGTCCTTGCCGAAATGCTTCACCAGCATGTAGTAGACCACCGCCCGGTACTTGTTGCGCTCGGAGTGGCCGTAGGTCTCGATCACCGAATGGATGGCGTCCATCAGCTCCGGCCCGTCCTCCAGACCCAGCTTCTTGACCAGGAAGCTGTCCTTCACTGTTTCCAGTTCGTGATCCTGGCTGGCAGCCACCGTCGAGGCGTCGGCGTTGTAGATCGACGGGCCGCAGCCGATGGTGACCTTGGTGAGCAGGTCCATGTCGGGCTCCATGCCGCACTTGCCACGCAGGTCCTCGGCGTATTTCTCGATCAGCTCGTCCCGTTTGCCCATGTCACTCTCCCTTGCAACTGCATGTTCCGGCGCGACCGGAACGACCGTGCCTGAGCCGACTATAGTCGGCCCTGATTGTTGATAAAGAGAAGAAAATCGCCTGTTTTGCCGCACAGGTTTACGTAGCGGCACCCCGTTAAGCTTTTTTTAGTGACAAACCCGTGACGTCGCCCGCAGCATGGTCCAGAGAGCACCAGGCCGTGCAGACCCGGAAAACGGGCATCGCGGCCTGCTTTCAGAACGCAGAAACCGGGGAATTCCAATGGCAACAGAGACGTTTGTCGTCGCCTATGAGAACAAGGAAGGTGATGACGGCCTGCTCGATTACGCAATCGCGCGGGCCAAGAAGGACAATGCAGCCCTGCTGCTTGTCCATATCCTCGAATGGTCGCCCTACAAGTTCCTGACCCCTCAGGAACTCGAAGAGCGCCACGCCCGCCGCAAGGAGGAATTGGCGCGGGCCAAGGAGGTGATCCTCGATCCGGCGCTCGCCAAGGTCGCCGCGGCGGGGCTCGAGGGTGACTGCCGCATCCGCTACGGCTCGGTGGTCGAACTGGTCGTCGAGATCGCGACCGAAGCCGACGCCAGCATGATCTTCGTCGGCCGATCCGGCACGCAATCCATGACCGCGCGCATCTTCGGATCCGTGCCGCTGGGGCTCGCGCAGATCGCCCCCGTGCCCACCGTCATCGTGCCCTGAGCCGTTGGAGAGCCTCATGAAACCCATTCAATTTGCCACCCGCGCCGCCCTGCCGGCCCTCGGCACGGCGCTCGCCGCGCTTCCCGCACAAGCGCAGGAAGCGGCGCACAGCGTCGACGAAAAGATCAACGAGGTCGTCGGCTCCGTCACCGGCCCCTTCGTCAACTTCATCTTCGCCCCCTTCCCCGGCACGTCCTTCCCGTGGATCGTGCTCTGGCTGGTGGTGGCGGCGACGATCTTCACCCTCTATTTTGCCTTCGTGCAGTTCCGCGCCTTCCCGCATTCCATCGCGCTGGTGTCGGGCAAGTATTCCGATCCCAATGACGCCGGCGAGGTCAGCCACTTCCAGGCCCTTGCAACGGCGCTCTCGGGCACCGTCGGGCTCGGCAATATCGCCGGTGTTGCGGTGGCCGTGTCGATCGGCGGCCCCGGCGCGACCTTCTGGATGATCCTCGCGGGTCTCATGGGGATGGCGTCGAAGTTCACCGAGTGCACCCTCGGCGTGAAATACCGCAACGAATATCCCGACGGCACCGTCTCGGGCGGGCCGATGTACTACCTCAAGAAGGGCATGGCCGAACGAGGCTTCGCCGGGCTTGGCTCGGTGCTGGCGATCATCTTCTCGATCTTCTGCGTGCTCGGCTCGCTTGGCGGCGGCAACATGTTCCAGGCCAACCAGGCCCACGCGCAGCTTGCCAACATCATCGGCGACTACCCGGGCTGGATCACCGGCGTGATCTTCGCGGCGATCGTCTTCGCGGTGATCATCGGCGGCCTGAAGAGCATCGCCCAGGTGACCGAGAAGGTCGTGCCCTTCATGGGCGTGCTCTACGTCGGCACGGCGCTGATCATCATCTTCATGAACTTCGACAAGATCGGCTGGGCCTTCGGGCAGATCTTCGACGGGGCCTTCACCGGGCTCGGCGTCGCGGGCGGGCTTGTCGGCGCGCTGATCCAGGGCTTCAAGCGGGCCGCCTTCTCGAACGAGGCGGGCGTCGGCTCGGCGGCCATCGCCCACTCGGCGGTGCGCACCAAGGAGCCGATCACCGAGGGCTTCGTGTCCCTGCTCGAGCCGTTCATCGACACCGTGGTGATCTGCACCATGACCGCGCTGGTCATCGTCATCACCGGCGTTCTGCAGATCGATCCCGAAACCGGCCAGTACATCTGGAACGCCGATCTGGGCCGCGTGGAAACCGTCGGCGACGTCTCGGGCGTGGCGCTGACCTCGGCCGCCTTCGGCTCGGCGATCAGCTGGTTCCCCTATGTGCTGGCTCTGGCGGTGATCCTCTTCGCCTTCTCGACGATGATCTCCTGGAGCTACTACGGGCTCAAGGCATGGACCTACATGTTCGGCGAGGGCAAGTTCCAGGAGCTGAGCTTCAAGATCCTGTTCTGCATCTTCGTGGTGATCGGCGCGGCGATGAACCTCGGCCCGGTGATCGACTTCTCGGATGCGGCGATCTTCGCCATGGCGCTGATCAACATCATCGGCCTCTACTTCCTGATGCCGATCGTGAAGGCGGAGCTGAACAGCTACCAGTCGCGGCTGAAGTCCGGCGAGATCAAGCGCTACGCCTGATCCATACCGCAGTCGAACGTGAAAGGGGCGCCCAGGGGCGCCCCTTTCTGTCTGGCAGGGCCGATCACTTCGCCGCCAGCAGCTCCGGCACTTCGAGCAGGATGAACTCGTTGTGCGCCGCCTCGCCCGGCACCCGGCCGCCCGAGAACGGCAGGTTGTTGTCGTTGGCGACCAAGATGTGGGTCTCGTCCACGGCGATCACGTCCTCGATGGTGAAGAACGGGAAGCTGAAATGGTCACCGCCTGCGCCCATGCCGTCCAGCGCCTTGGCGTCGGGGTCGGCGATGTTCAGCAGGTCGATGGAACCGATGCGGCGGATGAAGCCCTCATCATCGGTCTGGCTCATGTCGACCAGTACGATGTTCTTCACCTTGGCGGGGTTCGGGTAGCACTCGGCGGTCTCGGTCGCTCCTTCGGCGCAGGCCATCGCCATGTCGCCTTCACCGTTGTCGCGCTCGATGACCAGCGCGCGGGTCTCGTCGATGAAGTTGAAGTCACCGATCGCCGTGGCGCCCTCGGCGAGCTGGAATTTCACGCTCTCACCGGTCCATTCCCCCGCTTTGGGGTCGAAGGCGATGACCCGCAGGAAGGGGCCCTCGGTCTCGCCGCCCTCGATCAGGATCGGCTTTTCCAGCATCGCCCAGAGCAGGTTCGTGCCGGGCTGCAGCGCCATGCCCTCGTAACCGCCCGAGCGCTGCACCTGGAAGTCGGTGCCGGCCTCGGCAGGGACGAAGACGCTGTAGGTGTCCGGCCCGTGCAGCTCCTTGCCGTCGAGTTCGGTGGCGAAGACCTCTTTCACCACGCCGTCGAGACCGGCGCGGATGATGTAGGGGCCGAACTCGTCGCCGATCCAGACCTCGCCGTCGAGCACCTGGATCGACTCGGTGTCGAAATCGGCGCCGGTCAGGTAGCGGCTCTCGGTGCCTTCATAGGCAATGCGGAAGGGCACCTTGTGATCCGGGTCCGACAGGAAGACGGTCTCGCGGCGCTCCACCGTACCGGTCTCGTAATCCGGGGCCATGCGGTGGAAGAACAGCATCGCGTCGGGCGAGTTGCGCTTCGAGCCGAAGCCGTTGTCGGTCAGCGTGTAGAAGCTGCCGTCCTCGGCGCGGGTCATGGCAAAGCCCGACATGCCCTGCACCGGCTGACCGATGAAAGGCAGCGAGATGCCGGTGCCGTGGTTGCCGTAGCCCTTGCCGGTGTTTCCCTCGACGCTCATCGCCTGCTCGACGCGCGCGCCGTTGGTGAACTTGCCAGAGATCCAGGCGTCGCGCGGCGCGTCGGCCGGCGGCTCGACCAGCGACAGGGCGGGCAGGTAGGCGTGACCGGCGAGCTTGGCCGGGAAGACCTCCTGGGCCGTGGCGGGCGCGGCAAGCGCGCTGGCGAGGGCAAGGACGGACAGCGAAAGACGCATCGTGTATCTCCTCAAGGATGCTTCGATGCGCCGCTGCTACCGCCCTTGCGTAAAGCTCACGTGGCCGTGATGTGACGCCGGGGTGAAACCGCGCGCGCTTTCATCTTTCCCCAAATACTCCCGCCGGAGGCACCCGCCCGCCCCAAAAGCAAAACGCCCCGCCAAATGGCGGGGCGTTGCAAAAAGCCTGAAACAGGCTCGAAATCAGTAGCGGTAGTGCTCGGGCTTGAAGGGACCTTCCGGCGTCACGCCGATATAGGCCGCCTGCTCGGTCGAGAGCTGGGTCAGCTTCGCACCGACGCGCTCGAGGTGCAGGCGCGCGACCTTTTCGTCGAGGTGCTTGGGCAGGATGTAGACCTTGTTCTCGTACTGCTCGCCGTTCTTGTAGAGCTCGATCTGCGCCAGCACCTGGTTGGTGAAGGAGGCCGACATCACGAAGCTCGGGTGGCCGGTGGCGTTGCCGAGGTTCAACAGGCGGCCTTCCGACAGCAGGATGATCTTGTTGCCCGAAGGCATCTCGATCATGTCCACCTGGTCCTTGATGTTGGTCCACTTGTGGTTCTTCAGCGAGGCCACCTGGATCTCGTTGTCGAAGTGGCCGATGTTGCCGACGATGGCCATGTTCTTCATCTCGCGCATGTGCTCGATGCGGATCACGTCCTTGTTGCCGGTGGTGGTGATGAAGATGTCGGCGTCGGCAACGACGTCCTCCAGCAGCACCACTTCGAAGCCGTCCATCGCCGCCTGCAGGGCGCAGATCGGATCGGCCTCGGTGACCTTCACCCGCGCACCGGCGCCGGCCAGCGAGGCGGCCGAGCCCTTGCCCACGTCTCCGTAGCCGCAAACCACGGCGACCTTGCCCGCCAGCATCACGTCGGTGGCGCGGCGGATGCCGTCCACGAGGCTCTCGCGGCAGCCGTACTTGTTGTCGAACTTCGACTTGGTGACCGAGTCGTTGACGTTGATCGCCGGGAAGGGCAGCTGGCCCTTCTTCTGCAGATCATAGAGACGGTGCACGCCGGTGGTGGTCTCTTCCGAGACGCCCATGATCGCTTCGCGGGTCTTGGCGAACCAGCCCGGCGAGGCCGCCATGCGCTTCTTGATCTGCGCGTGGATCACCTCTTCCTCTTCCGAGGTCGGCACGCCGAGATCCTCGCCGGCCTCGGCGCGCGCGCCGAGCAGGATGTAGAGCGTCGCGTCGCCGCCATCGTCGAGGATCATGTTCGCGCCCTCGGGGAACATGAACGAGCGGTCGAGGTAGTCCCAATGCTCTTCCAGCGTCTGGCCCTTGACGGCAAAGACCGGCGTGCCGCCCGCGGCGATCGCGGCGGCGGCGTGGTCCTGCGTCGAGAAGATGTTGCACGATGCCCAGCGCACGTCCGCGCCCAGCGCCTTCAGCGTCTCGATCAGCACGGCGGTCTGGATGGTCATGTGCAGGCTGCCGACGATCCGCGCGCCCTTCAGCGGCTGTGCCTCGCCGAACTCGGCGCGGCAGGCCATCAGGCCCGGCATCTCGGTTTCGGCGATGTCCAGTTCCTTGCGGCCAAACTCGGCCAGCGAGATATCCTTGACGATAAAGTCTTCAGCCATTGTCCGGCGCTCCAATTCAAATATCGGGATTGCTGGGGTGGGTAGCATCCCTTGCTATGCCCCGCAACGTGCATCACAATCCTGCCTAAACGGAAGCATAATCCGGGAAGGGCAGCGGATCACATGCAGTTCGATCAAAGAATCTGCGTCAACGAACACGGCTTCTACTGCGTGCCCGAAGCCTACGCCGCGCGCGAGATCCCGAAGGTCCTCGCGCAGGGCGGCGTCTACGAGCCCAGCACGCTCAACCTGATGCGGCGCAGCGCGCGCGGCGGCGACATCGTCTCCGGCGGTGCCTTCATCGGGGACTTCCTGCCCGCGCTGTCGCGCGCCCTCGCGCCGGGGGCCCGCCTGCACAGTTTCGAGCCAAACCCGCTGAGCCATGCCGCGGCGCAGGAGACGATCGCGCTCAACGCGCTCGACAACGTCGATCTCGCACCTGTGGCGGTCGGTGCCGAACCCGGCGAGCTGCTGCTGCAGGTGGCCCGCCCCGGGGGCGACACCAGCGCCGCCCGGGCGCGCATTGTCGAGACCGCGGATGCCGGCGAGACGCTGCCCGTCGTGGTCACCAGCCTCGACGCACTCGTGCCGGCGGGACGCGAGGTCTCGATCCTGCATCTCGACATCGAGGGCCACGAGCAGCCGGCCCTGATGGGCGCCACCCGGCTCATCGCCGACAACGCCCCAATGATCGTGCTGGAAGCCGCCCGCGCCTGGCGGCAAAGGCAATACGCCCAGTTCCTGACCGAGCAGTTCCCCAAGCTCGGCTACCGCCTCTGCGGCACCATGGAACGCAACGCCTTCTACCTGCCGCAGCGCTGAGGACCCCCGATGCCCCCCAAGCCCAAGCAACCCCGCGCCTGGCAGCGCATGCTCTCCGGCCGGCGCCTCGACCTTCTCGACCCCACCCCGGTGGACATCGAGATCGAGGACATCGCCCATGGCCTCGCCTTCGTCGCCCGCTGGAACGGCCAGACCAAGGGCGACTTCCCCTATTCCGTCGCCGAGCATTCGCTGCTGGTCGAAACGCTGTTCTGCCGCCTCTGTCCCAATGCCAAACCGGCGGAAAAGCTCTTCGCCCTGCTGCACGATGCCCCCGAATACGTCATCGGCGACATGATCTCGCCGGTGAAGGCGGCCGTGGGCCCCGGCTACGGCGAACTCGACAAGCGGCTGGCGGCGGCGATCCACATCCGTTTCGGCCTGCCCGCGGCCCCGAGCATCCGGCTCAAGAAACAGATCAAGAAGGCCGACAACGTCTCGGCCTGGATGGAGGCGACGCAGATCGCCGGCTTTTCGGAAACCGAGGCCTCGCGCTTTTTCAAACGGCCCGATGCGGCGCTGACCCACGGGCTCGACATCCACCTGCGCCCGCCGGTTGAGGTGCGCCGCGCCTATTCTGCGCGCCACGCAGAACTTCTGGCCGAGCTGTGAGCCGCCCGCCGATCTCCGTCCGCCGCGCCGGGGCGCTGGACGCCCGGCCGATGGCCGAGTTGCTGAACGAGGTGATCGCGCAGGGCGGCACCACCGCGATGACTGCGCCGGTGACCGGCATTGACCTGCGCGACTGGATGCGCACACCGAAGTCCATCTGGCACGTCGCGGAATGCGGGGCAGAGGATGAATCCGGTGCGCTGCTCGGCTTCCAATGGGTCGAGCCGCACCCGCAGCACGGCGAGAGCGTGGCGCAGATCGCCAGCTTCGCGCGCGTCGGGCGCACCGGGATCGGCACCGGTTCGGCGCTCTTCGAGGCGACCCGCGCCGCCTGCGCCCGCGCGGGCTACTTCTGGATCAATGCCGAGATCCGCGCCGACAACGAGGGCGGGCTGATCTACTACCAAAGCCGCGGTTTCGAGACCTACGGCCACATCCGCGGCTACCGCCTCGGCGACGGCAGCACCGTGGACAAGGTGCTCAAGCGCTACGATCTCTGAGCGTTGCTTCGGCGGTCAATCTCGGCGCGGATCCGCACGCACGCGGAGTGGCTTTCGCAGTACCAGCTCCGCTGTCCGGCCGTGCGGAGTCCTGAGCCCGCCTCGTCTAGACGAAAATATCCCCGCCGGAGGCAGCGCCCACCGGGCGCTCCGCCTTACTTGGGCGAGCGCTTTGCGAGGATCCGCTGCAGCGTCCGGCGGTGCATGTTGAGCCGCCGCGCGGTCTCCGACACGTTGCGGTCGCAGAGCTCGTAGACCCGCTGGATGTGCTCCCAGCGCACCCGGTCGGCGCTCATCGGGTTCTCCGGCGGCGGCGGCAGGTCGTCACCCTTGGACAGCAGCGCGTTGGTGATGTCGGTGGCATCGGCGGGCTTCGACAGGTAGTCGGTGGCGCCGATCTTCACCGCGGCCACGGCAGTGGCGATGGCGCCGTAGCCGGTCAGCACGACGATGCGGCTGTCGGGGCGGCGTTCGCGCAGCACCTCGACCACGTCGAGCCCGTTGCCGTCCTCGAGACGCAGGTCGACCACGGCATAGGCCGGCGGGCGGGCGGTCGCGATGGCGGTGCCGGCCGCGACGGAGTCGGCGGTCTCGACCTCGAAGCCGCGTTTTTCCATGGCCTTGGCAAGGCGCTTGAGGAAAGGCTCGTCGTCATCGACCAGCAGAAGCGAGCGATCGTCGCCCAGATCGTCTTGTGTCAGTTCCGCCACGGGGGCCCCCGTCCTGTCCAGCGGCCGGATGCGCCGCTTAGGAATTTCTCTTATCCCGCCCGCGACATGCGGTCAAACCGCTGCATGGGCTCCGCGTTTCACATGTGGTCGATGAAACAGCCGGCGCGCTCGGCAAGCTGCTCGGGCGACACGTCCCGGCGGAAGAACTCGGCAAAGCCGGTGCCGGGCAGCACGAGGTAGGTGAAAGCCGAGTGATCCACCGAGTAGAACTCGGGATCGTCGTCGTTCTTCTTGTAATAGGCGCGGTAGGCCTTTGCCGCCTGCGCGATCTGCGCCTCGGTGCCGGTCAGCCCGATCATCTTCTCGTGGATATTCGAGGCATACTGTCCCATCACCTCGGGCGTGTCCCGCGCCGGGTCGATGGAGATCATGACCGGCGTCGCCGAATAGCCTGCCTCGGCCAACAGGTCGACGGCGTCGGCGTTGCGGATGTTGTCCAGCGGGCAGATGTCCGGGCAGAAGGTGTAGCCGAAATACAGCAGCGTCGGCTCGGTGATGACCTCGGCATCGGTGACCGTCTCGCCCGAGGGCAACACCAGTTCGAACGGCCCGCCGATCGCCCCGGCACCGCCGGCGACCACGCCCTGGCGGCAGTCGGCAAACGCGTCGTCGCCGCGCCCCCATTGCGTCGCCACCCAGATCCCGGCACAGAGGGCCAGCAGCCCACCGGCGGCGACAATGGCGACGAGCGTGGCGGGCTTCATGCGGATCTCCTTCGAGGCAGTGGGCCGGGCATGGGGCGCGGCACGTTGCAAATCCCCGCCCCCGGCATGACACTCCCAGACCTAACGAAAGCCCCCCGGGGTGCAAGCCAAGAAACCACGCGAAGGAAGGCACCGGCATGAACGCGACAGAGCAGGTCCTGCCCTGGCAGGAAGAGCGCAGCAGCTTCATCCGCCTGCGCACGATGATCCTGCTGCGCTGGGTGGCGATCGTCGGGCAGATCGCCGCCTTGCTGGTCGCGCAGGCAATCTACGACCTGCAGCTGCCGCTGGGGCTGTGCTATCTCGCGGTCGGCATCTCGGTGCTTGGCAACCTCGTGGCCAGCCTGATCTTCCCCGAGACCAAGCGCCTGTCGGAAGCCGAGAACTTCCTGATGGTGATGTTCGACTTGCTGCAGCTGTGCTTCCTGCTCTACCTCACCGGCGGGCTGCACAACCCCTTTTCGGTGATGGTGCTTGGGCCGGTGACGGTCTCGGCGGTCATGCTGTCGCTGCGCTCGACCATCGTGCTCAACATCACCGCCTTCCTGCTGATTTCGGGCATGGTCTTTGTCCATGTGCCGCTGCACACCTTCGACGGCCAGGTGCTGCAGATCCCCGATCTCTTCCTGTTCGGCCAATGGGTCGCCATCGCCATCGCGCTGGTCTTCCTGTCGGTCTACTCGCGCCGCGTCACCACCGAGATGAACGCCATGTCCGACGCGCTGAACGCCACGCAGATGGCGCTGTCGCGTCAGCAGAAGCTCAACGATCTCGGTGGTGTCGTCGCCGCGGCGGCGCATGAACTGGGCACGCCGCTGGCGACGATCAAGCTGACCTCGGCCGAGCTGATCGAGGATCTCGACGACCGCCCCGAGCTGCAGGAAGACGCGCGGCTGATCCGCCAGCAGGCGGATCGCTGCCGCGACATCCTGCGCTCGATGGGGCGGGCCGGAAAAGACGACCTGCACCTGCGCCGCGCCCCGCTCACCGAGGTGATCCGCGAGGCCGCCGAGCCGCACGAGAACCGCGGCAAGCATGTCAGCCTCGAGCCGATCGGCGACAGCGAGCTGCCGATGCCGCAGATCCTGCGCCACCCCGAGGTCATCCACGGGCTGCGCAACCTCGTGCAGAACGCGGTGGATTTCGCCCGTAGCCAGGTGTGGATCGAGACCGGCTGGGACGAGACCAGCGTCACCGTGCGGATCATCGACGACGGCCCGGGATTCCCGCCGCAGTTGATCGGCCGTATCGGCGATCCGATGATCCGCCGCCGCCGCAGCGAGGCCGAGCGCCGCGCGCGCCCGGAGTACGAGGGCATGGGGCTGGGGCTGTTCATCGCCAAGACCCTTCTGGAACGCTCCGGTGCCGATCTGAGCTTTGCCAACGGCTCGGATCCGACAGTCCCGGCGCCCCCCGGCACCCGCCGCGGCGCGATCGTCGAACTGGTCTGGCCACGCCACGCCATCGTCGCGCCGGATCTGCCCGCGGGCACTCCGCTGGGCGAAAACCCGACCTTCGACGCCTGACGGCGGGCGCGGCGGCACAACCTCCGCGATCTTGATCGCTTGCTCAACATTAAGAAAAAATTAACCAGTTCGCCGATACCAAGGCAGGGCATCGTGCTTTGCGGAGGTCAGTTTGGAGCTGAAAGTCGCGCTCGCCATCGGTATCGGCGCCGGAATCGCAGCGTTCCTGGGGACCTATGGTCTGCGCCCGCGCTCGGAACCCCGGCGCGACGCATCGGCTACGCCCCCTCCTTCGATGCCCCCCGATACCGAGTTTTTGCTGACCGGAGACCGCGTTGTCGACATGACCCCTGCGGCCCGTGAGCTTCTCGATCTCGCCGATGACTCCGCGCCGGACTGGGCGACCTTGCGGCGTGGGCTCGCCCCCTATTTCGGCCCCTTGCCAGATGTCCCGCCAAAGGACCCCGCAAGCTATCCCGCGCGTCATGTCTCCGGGGTGCACCTGGCCGCGCGGCCCGAGCGATCGGCGTTGCGGCTCAGCGTGCAGGCCAGCCGCCTGCCATCCGCAGCGCAGCTGAAGCTGATGCAAGACCAGATCGAACTGCCGAGACTGCGCCGCGCCGTCTCGCTGGTGCCCTGCCCGATCTGGCAGACCGATGCGGCACAGCGGGTGACCTGGTACAACTCCGCCTACGAGGATGCCTGCGCCCAGGTCGGAGCCGTGCCCGATGGCCCGCCGCCCTTCGATCTGGCCCTGCCCGACGGGCGCGACACGCAGCGGTCCCGCACGGCGCTCGGCGCTCGGGGCGAGGACAGCAAGTACTGGTACGAGGTGCAGTCGCACCGCAACCGCGACGGCTGGATGCACTTTGCCACCAATATCGACGCGATCATCCGATCCGAGGTGAACCAGCGCAATTTCCTGCAGACGCTGACCCGGATCTTCGCCCACCTTCCCATCGGCCTCGCAGTCTTCGACCGCGAACACCGGCTGGCGCTGTTCAACCCCGCGCTGATCGACCTCACCGGCCTGTCGGCGGAGTTTCTCAGCACCCGGCCCGACCTGTTGAGCCTGTTCGACGCCCTGCGCGAAGGGCGGATGATGCCCGAGCCGAAGAATTACCAGAGCTGGCGCGAACACCTGGCGGGGGTGATCGCCGCCGCGTCATCGGACCTCTATGTCGAAACCTGGGACCTGCCCTCGGGACTGACCTACCGCATCACCGGGCGGCCGCACCCCAACGCGGGAATCGCCTTTCTCTTCGAGGACATCAGTTCCGAGATCTCGCTCACCCGGCGCTTCCGGCAGGAACTCGCACAGGCCCATTCGGTGCTCGACAGCCTCGAGGACGCGGTGGCGGTCTTCTCCAATCAGGGCGGCCTCAGTTTCTGCAACGAGGCCTACTCGCGGCTCTGGGGCGATGACCCGGACACCTGCGTTGCCGAGCTTTCGGTGACCGAGGCCACGGCGCGCTGGCAATCCGCCTGCGCCCCCAGCCCGATCTGGGGCGAGATTCGCGATTTCGCCCTGAGCCTGCGCGATCGCACCGCCTGGGAAGCGCCCCTGCAGATGCAGGACGGCCCGGCCCTGCGCTGCCGGGTCGAGCCGATGCCGGGCGGCGCCACACTGCTGCGCTTCTCGGTCGATAGACGCATGGTCGACGCCCCGGGCTGACGATCCGCTGACGTCCCGATGCCGCTTGCGCGTGACCGCCGGGGCGGTATCTTCGCGCCATGACGACGCGCGCCCTGTCCCTGCCCTCCCCAGACGCCACCTGCGCGCTGGCCGCCACGCTGGCCCCGCGCCTGCGCCCTGGCGACGTGCTGCTGCTGATTGGCGGAATCGGCGCTGGAAAGACCCATTTCGCCCGCTGCCTGATCCAGTCCCTGATGCACGAGCCCGAGGACGTGCCCTCGCCCACCTTCACGCTGGTGCAGGTCTACGACGTGCCCACGGGCGAGCTCTGGCACACCGACCTTTACCGTCTGTCGGACCCCGACCAGGTGGTCGAACTGGGGCTGACCGAGGCCTTCGACGAGGCGATCTGCCTGGTGGAATGGCCCGACCGGCTGGAGGATCTCACCCCTGCCGCGGCGCTGACCCTCAGCTTCGAGGTGACCGGCGACGAGACCCGGCAGGTGACGCTCGACTGGCAGGACGCGCGCTGGGACAGCCGCCTGGAGGGGCTCTCGTGAAAGACTTTCTGCTCAAAGCGGGCTGGGCCGATGCCGAGGCGCATCCGCTGGCCGGTGATGCCTCGTCGCGCCGCTACACCCGGCTGACCCGGGGCCTAGAGTCGGCCATCCTGATGGACGACCCCGAGGGCGATGTGTCGCTCTTTGCCCGGCTCGCCCGCCACCTGCTGTCGATCGGCCTGAGCGCCCCGCGGGTGCTGGCGGAGGCCCCGGGGAAACTGCTGCTCGAAGACCTCGGCGACGGGCTGGTGGCCCGGCTCTGCACCGATGCCGAGGCCGAGAAGCGGCTCTATCTCGTGGCAACAGACGCGTTGGTTGCCCTGCACCGTCATGCCCCGCCCGAGGAGCTGCCCGTCGCCGACGCCGCGCACCTGTCGCAGATCGCCGGCCTCGTCTTCGACGCCTACGTCCCCGGCAGCGGCGCGCCGCAGACCCCAGAGGCCCGCGCATCGGTCATCGCCACCCTACACGACCTGATCGCCGAGCACGCCCCCGAGACCGACGTGATGATGCTGCGCGACTACCATGCAGAGAACGTCCTCTGGCTGCCCGACCGCGACGGTGCGGCGCGGGCCGGGCTGCTCGACTTCCAGGATGCCCTCAAGGGTCCGCGCGCCTATGACCTGATCTCGTTGATCCGGGACGCCCGCCGCGATGTCTCCGGCGAGGCCGCAGAGGCCTGCATCAGTCACTATATCGGGCAAACCGGCACGCACGAGACCCGCTTCCGCACCGCGCTCGCCGTGCTCGGCGTGCAGCGCAGCCTGCGCATCCTCGGCATCTTCGCGTCGCTGGCGAAGAGCCGTGGCAAGCCGCAGTACATCGACCTGATCCCGCGGGTCTGGGACAACCTGCAAACCGATCTGGCGCATCCGGCCCTGGCCGGTCTCCGCGCCCTGCTGGACCCGGCCCTGCCCGCGCCCACGCCCGAGACCCTCGAAAGGCTGAAATCCTGATGCCCCACGCCGTGATGCTCTTTGCCGCGGGCTTCGGCACGCGCATGGGCGCGCTCACCGCCGACCGCCCCAAGCCACTGATCGAGGTCGCCGGAAAGCCGTTACTCGACCACGCGCTGGAGCTGACGACCGGCCTGCCCACGCGCGTCGTGAACGCGCATTACCGCGCCGAGCAGGTCGCCGCGCATCTCGACCGCAGCGGGGTCGTGCTGTCGGTCGAACAACCGGAGATCCTCGACACCGGCGGCGGGCTGCGCCACGCGCTGCCACTCTTGGGGCCGGAGCCGGTCTACACCCTGAACACCGATGCCGTCTGGGCCGGGCCGAACCCGCTCAAGCTGCTAGCCGAGGCCTGGGATCCTGCCCGCATGGACGCGCTGTTGCTCTGTGTGCCGCTGCCGCGCGCGGTGGGCCGCAAGGGCGCAGGAGACTTCACGCTGCAAGCGGACGGCCAGCTGCGCTGGACGGGCGATCACGTCTACACCGGCGCGCAGATCCTCAAGACCGAGCTGCTGGACGAGGTGCCCGAGGAGGTGTTCTCTCTGCGCCTGCTCTGGCAGCGGATGGGCAATGAGGGCCGCCTGCACGGACTCGACTACCCCGGGCACTGGGCCGATGTCGGCCACCCCGAGGGAATCGTGCTCGCCGAAGAGATGCTGGCCCGAAATGTCTGATCCCGCCATGTTTGAGCCTTCAGGCACCCCCCGCGTCTACGGCCTCGCCCCCGGCGTCGATTTCCCCGCCGCGCTGGTCGCCGGTCTGCGCGCGCGCATGGCGGGCCGCCCGCCCGAGGAGATGGCCAAGGTCGAGCTGATCGTCAACACCAGCCGCATGAAGCGACGGGTTTTGACGATCTTCGATCAGGGCCCCGCGACGCTGCTGCCGCGCATCCGGCTGCTGACCGACATGGCTGATCCCGCCGCGCTGCGCGACCTGCCCGCACCGGTGCCGCCGCTGCGGCGCAGGCTCGAACTCACCGGATTGGTGTCGAAACTGCTCGACGCCCAGCCCGACCTCGCCCCGCGCGCCGCGCTCTTCGATCTGGCCGACAGCCTCGCCACGCTGATGGACGAGATGCAGGACGAGGGCGTCTCGCCAGACGAGATTGCCGCGCTCGATGTCAGCGACGAGTCCGGCCACTGGCAGCGCGCGCTCAGCTTTCTCAGCATCGTGCAGCGGTTTTTCGAGCAGGGCGAGGAAGCGCCGGACCGCAACGCGTTCCAGCGCTACGCCCTCGATGAGAAGCTGAAGAGCTGGGAGGTCGCGCCGCCCACCCATCCGATCATCGTCGCCGGCTCCACCGGATCGCGCGGCGGTGCCTACAAGCTGATGTGCGCGGTCTCGCGCCTGCCGCAGGGCGCGGTTGTCCTGCCCGGCTTCGATTTCGACACGCCCGGCCCGGTCTGGGGCGGTCTGAGCGATGCGCTCTCGGCCGAAGACCATCCGCAGTTCCGCTTCGCCAAGCTGCTCTTCGACCTCGCGCTCGACCCCGTGGGCGTGCCGCATTGGCACGAGCAGGCGCCGCCCAGCGCGGCGCGCAACCGGCTGGTCTCTCTCGCCCTGCGCCCGGCGCCGGTCACCGATCAATGGCGGTCGGAAGGCGTGCACCTGCCCGAGCTGACCGGCGCGACGGAAAAGCTGACACTGGTCGAGGCCAACTCCAAGCGCGAGGAGGCCATGGCCATCGCCCTGCGGCTGCGGCAGGCGGCCGAGGACGGCACCACGGCGGCGCTGATCACCCCCGACCGGATGCTGACGCGGCAGGTGACCGCGGCGCTCGACCGCTGGGACATCGTGCCCGACGACAGCGCCGGCATCCCGCTGCAGCTGACCCCGCCGGGCCGTTTCCTTCGGCAGGTGGCGGCGCTGTTCCAGCGCGAGCTGACCGCCGAGAGCCTGCTGTCGCTGCTCAAGCACCCGCTGACCCACAGCGGCTCGGAGCGCAACAACCACCTGCGCGCCACCCGCGAGCTGGAACTGCATATCCGCAAGAAGAGCTGGCCCTTCCCGCAGGCCGAGCTGATCGAGGCCTGGGGCGCGGCCGCCGGGTTTCCCGACTGGGCGAACTGGGTCGCCGAGACCTTCTGCCAGCCGCCGCTGCACGGCACGCGTGCATTGAGTGACTGGCTGATGATTCACGTGGAACGGGCGGAGGCCATCGCCGCCGGTCCCGAGATGGGCGAATCCGAACTCTGGAAGGAAGGCGCGGGCCGCAAGGCGCGGCAGGTGGTCGCCGAGCTCGAGGGCGAGGCCAGCCACGGCACCGACCTCGACGCGCGCGACTACGCCGACCTCTTCGGCGCGATCCTCGCCAAGGGCGAGGTGCGTGACCGCGACGCGCCGCACCCGCATATCCTGATCTGGGGCACGCTGGAGGCCCGCGTCATGGGGGCCGAGCTGCTGATCCTCGGCGGCCTCAACGAGGGCAGCTGGCCGGAAATCCCCGGTGCAGACCCCTGGCTGAACCGCAGGATGCGGCACAAGGCGGGCCTGCGCCTGCCCGAGCGCAACATCGGCCTCGCCGCGCATGACTTCCAGCAGGCGGTCGCCGCCGAGGAGGTCTGGCTTACCCGCGCACTGAAATCCGACGACGCCGAGACGGTGCCCGCCCGCTGGGTGAACCGCCTGATGAACCTGATGAACGGCCTGCCCGCGAAACAGGGCCCGGAGGCGCTGAAGGCGATGCAGGCGCGCGGCCGTCACTGGCTGGCGCTGGCGCGGCAGGTCGAGAGCCCGATAAAGACCCCCTCGGCCGCGCGACCCTCGCCGGTGCCGCCGGTCGCGGCCCGGCCACGACAGCTCTCGGTCACCGAGATCAAGACGCTGATCCGCGACCCCTACGCCATCTACGCCAAGCGCGTGCTGCGGCTGCGCCCGCTCAACCCGCTGCAACGCGCCCCCGACGCCCTGCTCCGCGGCATCCTCATCCACCAAGTGTTCGAGGAGTTCGTGCGCGAAACGGTCTCTGATCCGGGGCTTCTGACCCCCGAGGCGCTGCGCGCCAAGGCGGCCGAGGTGATCGGCGATCCGGAGGTCCTGCCCTTCCCGGTGACCCGCCATGTCTGGCAGTCGCGCATCGCCCGCATCGCCGAATGGTTCACCCGCACCGAGACCGCACGCCAGCAGATCGCCCGCCCGGTACATTTCGAAACCAGCGGCTCCAGCGACATCGCGTCCCTCGGCTTCACCCTCAAGGGCACCGCCGACCGGATCGACATCGACGAGAAGGGCAACGCGCACCTTTACGACTACAAGACCGGTGCCGCCCCCACCGCCAAGCAGCAGAAGAACTTCGACAAGCAGCTGCTGCTCGAGGCGGCGATGGTCGAGCGCGGGGCCTTCCCGAACCTGCAGCCGCGCCACGCCTCGCGCGCCGTCTTCGTCTCTGTCTCGACCAATCCGAACGAGGTCGAGGCACCGCTCGACGAGGTGCCGCCCGCCAAGGTCTGGAGCCAGTTCGAAACCCTGATGACCCGCTGGTTCGAGCCGGATCGCGGCTATACCGCCCGCGCCGCCATGCTCAGCGAGAACGATTTCTCCGACTACGACCACCTCTCGCGCTTCGGCGAATGGGACGTGATCGACGCCGCCGAACGGGAGATGCTGGAATGAGCCGCAACGAGGCCAGCGAAAAGCAGGTCGAGGCCGCCCGCCCCGATGCCTCCACATGGCTTGCCGCCAACGCGGGCTCGGGCAAGACCCGCGTGCTCACCGACCGCGTCGCACGGCTCCTGCTCGACGAGGTGCTGCCTGAACATATCCTGTGCCTGACCTACACCAAGGCCGCCGCCACCGAGATGCAGAACCGCCTGTTCAAGCGGCTCGGGGCCTGGGCGATGCTCGACGATGAAAAGCTGATCGCCGAGCTGCGCCAGCTCGGCCTCGACGGCGCGCTACCGCCCGAGCGGCTGCGGCAGGCCCGCACGCTCTTTGCCCGCGCCATCGAGACGCCCGGCGGCCTGCGCATCCAGACCATCCACTCCTTCTGCGCGAGCCTGCTGCGGCGCTTTCCGCTCGAGGCCGGGGTCTCGCCGCAGTTCACCGAGATGGAGGATCGCTCCGCCGAGATGCTGCGCGCCGAGGTGCTGGAGCGCATGGCCGAGGGGCGCGATGCCTGGCTGGTCGAGGCCATGGCCCCCTTCCTCGGCGAACAGCCAGAGGCGCTTCTGGCCGAGCTCTGCGGGCGCAAGGCGGCCTTCCTGCCGCCGCGCTCGCCCGAGGACATCCGCGCGCTCTACGGGTTGCCCGGCGACATGGACGAGGACGCGGTTCTGGCCGAGGTGTTCCTCGGCAGCGAGAGCGACCTAATCGCCCGGGTCATCCCCGTGCTGCAGACCGGCAAGAGTACCGATCAGGGCGCGGCGAAGAAGCTCGCGCGCTTCACCGGGCCGGACATGGCCGGGATGCTGGCGCTGGAGGACGCGCTGCTCACCCAGAAGGGCACGATCAGCAGCCGCGTGCCGACCAAGGACAGCAAGCAGGCGCTCGGCCCCGACGCACCGCGGCTCGAACAGCTGGCGCAGCGGGTGGAATCGGCCCGCGAGAGCCGCCTCGCGGTCGAGGCGGTGAAGCGCGAGATCACCCTGCACCGCTTCGCGCAGGTCTTCCTGCCCGCCTACGAGGCCGAGAAGATGCGCCGCGGCTGGCTCGATTTCGACGATCTGGTGGTGCGCGCCCGCGACCTTCTGGCCGACGACCGGGTCGCCGACTGGGTGCTCTACCGGCTCGACGGCGGCATCGACCACATCCTCGTCGACGAGGCGCAGGACACCAGCCCGGTGCAATGGCAGGTGATCGAGCGTCTGGCGCGCGAGTTCACCTCCGGCGAGGGTGCGCGCGGCGACGTGCGACGGACGATCTTCGTGGTCGGCGACAAGAAGCAGTCGATCTACTCCTTCCAGGGCGCCGACCCGCGCGAGTTCGACCGCATGTGCGACGATTTCGCCGAGCGCCTGCAGGGCACCGATGCGCCGCTGTCGCGGATGATGCTGGAATACTCCTTCCGCTCCGCCGGGCCGGTGCTGAAGCTGGTGGATGCGACCTTCGAGGGTCGCGAGGAGTCGGGGTTTTCCCCGGAACAGAGACACAAGGCGTTCAAGTCCGAGATGCCGGGGCGGGTCGATCTCTGGCCGCATATCGAGCCCGCCAAGGAGGAAGAGGAAGACGCCGAGTGGTACGAGCCCGTCGACCGCATCGGCGCGCAGCACCACACGGTGCGGCTGGCCAACCGCATTGCCCTCTTCATCGCCGAGACCATCGGCAAGCCGCTGCCCGTCGAAATCGGCTTTAGCGGTGAGTACAAGGCCCGCCCCGCCCATGCCGGGGACTTCCTGATCCTCGTGCGCCGGCGCGGCACGCTCTTCACCGAGATCATCCGCGCCATCAAGGCGCGCGGCCTGCCCATCGCCGGGGCCGACCGGCTGAAGGTCATGTCGGAACTGGCGGTGAAGGACATCGGCGCGCTGCTGGCCTTCCTCGCCACCCCCGAGGATGATCTCTCGCTTGCCACCGCGCTGCGCTCGCCGCTCTTCGGGCTGACCGAGAAGGCGCTCTTCGATCTTGCGCACCACCGCAAGCCGGGCAGTTACCTCTGGGTCGCCCTGCGCGAGCGGCGCGAGGAATTCCCGGCCGTGCTGCAGGTGATGGACGACCTGCTGAACCGCACCGACTTCCTGCGCCCCTACGACCTGATAGAGCGCATCCTCACCCGCCACCGCGGCCGCCAGAAGCTGCTCGGGCGGCTTGGCGAAGAGGCGGAGGACGGGATCAACGCGCTGCTGCAACAGGCGCTGGCCTACGAGCAGAGCACCGTGCCCTCGCTCACCGGCTTTCTCGAGTGGATGCAGTCCGACGATCTGGAAATCAAGCGCGCCCCCGACAGCGCCGGGGCGCGGATCCGGGTGATGACGGTGCATGGCTCCAAGGGTCTGGAAGCACCGATCGTGATCCTGCCGGACTGTGCCCAGCCCACCAAGACCATCCGCGAGCGCCTCCTGCCCGCCGGTGAGGGCGAGACCGCGGGCATGGTCTGGCAATCCAGCGCCGCGGCGCAGCCGCAGGTGCAGTCCGACGCGCTGGAGCGCGCCAAGGCCGCCGCCGAGCGCGAGCGCGACAGGTTGCTCTACGTCGCGCTGACCCGTGCCGAGAAATGGCTGGTGGTCGCCGCCGCCGGCAATCTCGGCAAGGACGGCAGCGCCTGGTTCGACCAGGTCTCGCGCGGCATGGAGCGCGCCGGGGCCGAAAAGGTCGGATATGATTTCGGTAGATGGGGTTCGGGCGAGGGCCTGCGGCTCGGACAGGCCGACTGGTCGCATCTTGCCTTCGAACAGGTCGAGGCGCAGGTGCCGGTGCTGCCCGACCTTCCGCCGCACCTGCTGACCCCCGCGCCCGTCCCCGCACCGCTGCCCGAGAGCCGCTCGCCCTCGGATCTTGGCGGGGCCAAGGCGCTGGCGGGGATCGAGGGGCTCGACGAGGAAGAGGCCAAGCTGCGCGGCACGGTGCTGCACCTGCTGCTGGAACATCTCGCACCCCTCGCCGCCCCGGAGCGCGCCGGCGCAGTGCCGCATGTGCTGACGCTCGCCGAAGATCTGCCCGAGGAGACCGACAGCATCGTGACAGAGGCGCTGGCGGTGCTCGGCGCTCCCGCGCTGGCGCCGGTCTTTGCCGGGGAAGCCCTCGCCGAAGTGCCGATTTCCGCTGAAATAGAGCCTGTCGGGCGCATTCACGGCGTCATCGACCGGCTGCTGGTCACCCCCGAGAAGATCGTCGCGCTCGACTTCAAGTCGAACCGCACCGTGCCTGCCACGCCCGCCGAGGTGCCAGAGGGGTTGCTGCGCCAGATGGGCGCCTATGCCGCCGCCTTGACGCAGGTCTTCCCGGGGCGCAGCATCGAGACCGGACTGGTCTGGACCGCGACGCAGGAGCTGATGGTCCTGCCACACGATCTGGTGTCTGCCGCCCTTTCGAGGACTACGATCGCTTGACGACTCCCCGGGGCGTGCCTACCTTCGCCTCCCGAAACCCGGGTGCGTCCCTGCCGCGCGCCCTGCCGCCAAACCCCTGCCAAGGAGACCTCCCATGGCCACCGTCCCCGTCACCGACGCGACCTTCGACGAAGAAGTGAAGAACTCCGACATCCCCGTTGTGGTGGATTTCTGGGCCGAATGGTGCGGCCCCTGCAAGCAGATCGGCCCGGCTCTGGAAGAGCTCGCCGCCGAGTACGAAGGCAAGATCAAGGTTGCCAAGGTCGACGTCGACCAGAACCCGAACACCGCCGCCATGATGGGCGTCCGCGGCATCCCCGCGCTGTTCATCTTCAAGGACGGCCAGGTGATCTCGAACCGCGCCGGCGCGGCCCCGAAGGCCTCGCTGCAGAGCTGGATCAACGAGTCGATCTGAGCCTTACGGCCCAAAGACTTCGCGAAATGCGCCTCCCGACCGGGGGCGCATTTTTCTTTGCGCAGCCTCCGGCCCCACCGCGCCCGCTGCCTTCCATTGTTCCTCAAATACGCCCGCCGGAGGCCACCACCCGCGCCACGCTCAGGCGCCGGGAAACACCCTCCTCGCCAGCGCCTGCACCCCGGCCCAGCGCCGCGCCTGCGCCGGTCCCCGGTCCTCGGCCTTTGCCGGCAGCCCCCACCATTCCGCCAACACCCGGTTGCGCAGCAGGAGCTGCACCGACGGATCCTCCGCCGCAACCAGCCCATAGCCGTCGAAAAAGGCGCTCAGGGCCTTGGGCGGCAGCACCTCCCTCTCGGGGATGGCCTCCTTCGGCGCATGCAGGATGGCGTAATCGGCCAGAAGCCGGGCAATGTCATGCCCCACCGGCACCACCCGTCCCCCGGCGAAATCGAGCCCCCAGAAGCCAGTCTGACCCATGACCAGGTTGCGCAGGTGCAGATCGCCATGGGTCTGCGCCGTGATGGTCTCGCGACCTTCGTAGAGGGATTGATCCGCGCAAAGCGCCTCGGCGCACCTCAGAAAGCGCTGCGGCTCCGCCACCTGACGCGCGCCGTCGGAAATCTCCGACATCACCGATCGCAGGAACCGCACCGTGTGTTTGGGCTGAAACACCCGCCGCTCACCAAGAAGCGCCCGGTGAAACCCGCCCATCCAGACCCCGGCCCGCCGCAGCAGCGCCGCCTGCTCGGTCAGCGGTGCCCCCTCCAGCAGCACCGACAAGGGCCGCGCATCGAGATACGCCATGAGGCAGGCCCGCCGCTCCACATCGAAGGCCAGCAGCTCCGGCACCCCCTGCGCATAGACCTCCTGCACCGCCAGATGCGCCGCCATGGCCGCGGCGAATTTCTCCGGGTCAGCCGGTCGTGCCTCGTACTTCAACACCAGCCGCGCGCCCCCCGGCCCCTGCATCCGCAAGAGGATCCGCGCCACCCGCGCGTCTTCGCGCCGGGCCAGCGGCGCGGCGCGCCAGGACGCCGGGTCAAGCCCGATCTCCCGGGCAAGAACCGGCCAATGCGCCAGCGCCGCCTGCGCCAAATCCCCCGCGATCATTCCCATTTCCCGCCCCCTGCGCTATCTGCCCCGGCAAGGGCAGCGCCTTGCGAGGGGACTTCTCAGCCCCCATATGGCGCCCAGCAAGAAAGGAAAGACAATGTCCGATCAGGAATTTCCGGGCTGGCACGGCACCACGATCATCGGCGTCCGCAAGGGCGGCAAGGTGGTCGTCGCAGGTGACGGGCAGGTGAGCCTCGGCCAGACCGTCATCAAAGGCACCGCGCGCAAGGTGCGCCGGCTGGCGCCCGGCGGTCACGAGGTGGTCTGCGGCTTCGCCGGCTCCACCGCCGATGCCTTCACCCTGCTCGAGCGGCTGGAAGGCAAGCTCGAGAAATCCCCCGGCCAGTTGCAGCGCGCCTGCGTCGATCTCGCCAAGGACTGGCGCACCGACAAGTACCTGCAGAAGCTCGAGGCGATGCTGATCGTCACCGACGGCAAGGAACTCTACGTCATCACCGGCGCCGGCGACGTGCTCGAACCCGAGCATGACATCGCCGCCATCGGCTCGGGCGGCAACTTCGCCCTCGCCGCCGCGCGCGGGCTCTACGCCTACGAAGAGGATGCCGAGACCATCGCCCGCACCGCCATGGCGATCGCCTCCGACATCTGCGTCTACACCAACGGCAAGCTGACCGTTGAGACCATTTCGGCCTGAAACAGAGCCTGAAAGGACGACCATGACTGACCTGACACCCCGCGAGATCGTCTCGGAACTCGACCGCTTCATCATCGGCCAGCAGGACGCCAAGCGCGCCGTGGCCGTGGCGCTGCGCAATCGCTGGCGCCGCAAGCAGCTGAGCGCCGACCTGCGCGACGAGGTCTACCCCAAGAACATCCTGATGATCGGCCCGACCGGCGTCGGCAAGACCGAGATCTCGCGCCGTCTCGCCAAGCTCGCCCGCGCGCCCTTCATCAAGGTCGAGGCCACCAAGTTCACCGAGGTCGGTTACGTCGGCCGTGACGTCGAGCAGATCATCCGTGATCTGGTGGATGCCTCCATCATCCAGACCCGCGAATGGATGCGCGAGGACGTGAAGGCCGCGGCGCACAAGAACGCCGAGGAGCGCGTGGTCTCTGCCATCGCCGGCGAGGACGCACGCGAGGGCACCCGCGAGATGTTCCGCAAGAAGCTGAAGAACGGCGAGCTCGACGACACGGTGATCGAGCTTGACGTGGCCGAGAGCGCCTCGCCCTTCCCGATGATGGAGATCCCCGGCCAGCCCGGCCAGAACATGGGGATGATGAACCTCGGTGACATCTTCGGAAAGGCCTTCGGTGGGCGCACCACGCGCAAGAAGATGACCGTGGCGGAAAGCTACGAGGTGCTGATCGGCGAAGAGGCCGACAAGCTGCTCGACGACGAGCAGGTCAAGCTCGCCGCCATCGAGGCGGTGGAGCAGAACGGCATCGTCTTCCTCGACGAGATCGACAAGGTCGCGGCGCGGCAGGAAGCTCGCGGCGGTGACGTCTCCCGCGAGGGCGTGCAGCGCGACCTGCTGCCGCTGATCGAGGGCACCACCGTCAGCACCAAGCACGGCGCGGTGAAGACCGACCACATCCTCTTCATCGCCTCGGGCGCCTTCCATATCGCCAAGCCGTCGGACCTGCTGCCCGAGCTTCAGGGCCGGCTGCCGATCCGGGTGAACCTGCGGGCGCTGACCGAAGAGGATTTCGTCCGCATCCTGACCGAGACCGACAACGCCCTGACCCGCCAGTACACCGCGCTGATGGCCACCGAGGAGGTCACCGTGACCTTCACCGAGGGCGGCATCCATGCGCTGGCTAAGATCGCCGCCGAGGTCAACGAAAGCGTCGAGAACATCGGCGCGCGGCGGCTCTACACGGTGATGGAGCGGGTCTTCGAGGAGCTGAGCTTCACCGCCCCCGACCAACCGGGCACCGCGATCACCGTCGACGAGGCCTTCGTCGAGAAGCACCTCGGCGAGCTGACCCGCTCGACGGACCTCAGCCGCTACGTGCTCTGACAAACTTGGATGCGGGGGCCAGCCCCCGCACCGCTTTCTTCCGTGGGGGGCCCCCCCCCACACCGCTTTCTCTCATGGGGGGCCAGCCCCCCACACCCCCCGGCGTATTTTCAAAGAGAAGAATGACGGCGCACCCGCGGCTTCTTCTCTTTCCAAATACGCCCGCCGGAGGCGTTCGGCCTCTACCACCCCTCGCATCCTCCGGCTATGTTCGCGCCAACATCTTCAGGAGGAGACCCGCGATGAAACGTTCCCACGTCAATGAGATCCTGCGCGCCAGCGAGGCCTTCATCCGCAGCCATGGCTACACGCTGCCGCCCTTCGCCTATCTCACCCCCGAGGGACTGAGGAAATCCGAGCATGGCGAAATCAAGCGCCGCCGCATGGGCTGGGACGTGACCGATTACGGCGGCGGGAAGTTCGACGAGCTGGGGCTCTTCCTGTTCACCACCCGCAACGGGCTCAATGCCGATCTCGGGCAGCGCAGCGCCATGCTCTACGCCGAGAAGATCATGATCTCGCGCAAGGACCAGCTCAGCCCGATGCACCGCCATGACCTCAAGGTCGAGGACATCATCAACCGCGGCGGCGGCACGCTGGTGCTGGAGCTGTTCACCGCCACGCCCGAGGGCGAGATCGACCGCGACGCGGCGGTCACCGTGCTCTGCGACGGCATGGAGCGCACGCTGCCGGCGGGCGGGCACCTGAAGCTGGCGCCGGGTGAATCGGTGACGCTTTTCCCGACCACATGGCACGCCTTCTGGGGCGAGGGCAGCGACGTGCTGATCGGCGAGGTCTCGACGGTCAACGACGATCTCACGGACAATATCTTCGCCGAGCCGCTGGGACGCTTTTCCGAGATTGAGGAAGACGAGGTGCCGCTGCACCTGCTGGTGTCAGATTACGACGACAAGCTCTGACCCGGCGCACGGCCCCTCAGGCCATCCACCACCGTTCGGCCATGCGCGAATCGTCCATCGCGCGCATGGCACCGACGCGCGCGGGCGTGGAGATGCGCGCCGAATGCGCCTGTAGGTGATTGGCGTACATCGGCAGGATCAGCCCGCCCTCGTCGCGGCTGATCCGCTGCATCTCGGCGTAGAGCTCGGCGCGCCGGGCGCTGTCGAACTCGGCCCGCGCCTCGCGCAGCAGCCTGCCGAAGCGGCCGGAGCCGCCGCGGCTGGCGTTCCACGGCGCGGCTTCGGTGAGAACGGTGGAGAAGGCCCAATCCTCGGTGGCGCGGCCCGACCAGCCTCCGGCGCGGAAACCGGCACTGTCGCGCGGCCATTGCGTCTCGGAGGGGAGTTGTCGCAGCTCCAGCGTGATCCCAGCCTGCGCGGCGCTGTCGCGGTAGAGCTCGGCGGCGCGGGTCGCGCCGTCGAAGGCGGCCTCTGAGACCAGCATCGGCAAGGCGATGTGGTCTTGCCCGGTCTGCGCGAGATGCCAGCGGGCGCGGTCAGGGTCGAACCCCTGCGGCTCCAGCGCGGTGAAATAGGGGTTGGCGGGGCCGATCGGGCTGTCCTGACCGATGCTGCCATGACCATGCAGGATTTCGGCGACCATCGCCTCGCGGTCCACTGCCGCCTTCAGCGCCTGCCGCAGGTGCGGATCGGCGAAGGGCGCGAGATCGGTGCGCAGGGCGAAGCCGTAGTGCTGGTTGCCCGCGAGGCTTTGCACGGTGAAGCGCGGCTCGGCCTGCAGCGCGTCTGCCTCAGCGGCGGGCAGCCGGTCGATGGCGTCGACGCGGCCCGAGCGCAACGCTTCGAGCCGCTCGCGCGGGTCGTTCATCGCGAGGAAATCCACCCCGTCGAACCAGCCCGCACGGCCATCCTTGTAATGCTCGGCGATCCGGCGGCCGATGAAGCGGCGGCCCGGCTCGAAGCGTTCGACCCGGTAGAGGCCGGTGCCGATGCCGCGCGCCATGGCCTCGGCGATCTGCCCGGCGGGGTAGATCAGCAGGTGGTAGTCGGCCAGCAGGTAGGGGAAGTCGGCGTTGCCGGTGGCGAGGGTGAACTGCACCTGATGCGGCGCGGTGGCGCGCATCTCCTCGATCTCGGCGACGATGGGCCGGGCCGGAGAGGCGGTGTCGCGATGCAGCGCCAGCGAGGCCAGCACGTCCTCGGCGCCGAAGGGCTTGCCGTTGTGAAAGCGCACGCCGGGGCGCAGGTCGAAGGTCCAGACCCGGGCATCGGGCGAGGCGCTCCAGCCAGTGGCCAGCTCGCCGCGCAGCGCGCCATCGGCACCGACCTCGGTCAGCGTGTCGAAGACCGCACCCTGCGCTGCGGCGCTCATGAAGAGCCCGGCGTGGGTCCGCGCATCCCAACTGTCGGTGCCGCGCGCGCCGCCCAGCGCGGCGCGGAAATAGCCGCCGCGGGTCGCCCCGGCCACGGCAGCGGCGCCAGCCAGCCCCGACGCGCCGAGAACGGCGGCGGCGAGGGCCGATTGCAGCACGCGGCGGCGGCGAATGACGGTCATGGTGCGGGGCGCTCCCCTGGAGACGGGACTTGAGTCGTATCTGTTGCGGCACTCACTCTGCACGGCGGCCTGCCCGGGTGCAACAGCGCCCCTGTTACAGGCCGGTCAAACCTGCGCCATCGCGGCGAACGGTCAGTATTCGTGCCGGTTCGGCAGGCTCTCGAGCATGGAGATCTGGTCCATCACCCGCACCAGTTCGGCGCTGATGCCGGGTTCGGACAGCGCGTGGCCGGCGTTGCGGATCATCCGCAGCTCGCCCTCGGGCCAGGCACGTGACAACTCCCAGGCACGGCGCGGCGGGCAGATCATGTCGTAGCGGCCCTGCACGATCACCCCGGGAATACCGCGCAGCTTGCCCGCATTCTTCAGGATCCAGCCGTCCTCGTCGAGGAAGCCCGCGTTGACGAAGTAATGGTTTTCAAGCCGGGCGAAAGCGCGGGCATATTCCGCCGGGGCCTCGCCGCCGTGGCCGTTCGAGTAGACCGAGGCCAGCGCGTTCTCCCAGCTCGACCAGGCGCGGGCGAAGCGCACTTCTTCGCGCAGGTCGCCGGAGAACAGCCGCCGGTGGTAGGCGCCGACGAGATCGCCGCGCTCCTCCTCGGGGATCAGGCTCTCGAAGCGCGCCCAGGTCTCGGGCCAGAACTGCCCGGCACCGCCACCGTAAAACCAGTCGAGCTCTGCCTGGGTCATCATGAAGACCCCGCGCAGCACGAGGTTGCGGACCCGCTCGGGGTGGCTGATGCCGTAGACCAGCGACAGCGTCGCGCCCCAGCTGCCGCCGAAGACGATGAACCGGTCGATCTCCAGCGTCTCGCGGATCTTCTCGATGTCGGCGACGAGGTGCCAGGTGGTGTTGTTCTCGACGCTGGCATGCGGCGTAGAGCGCCCACACCCGCGCTGGTCGAAGAGCACCACGCGGTAGACATCGGGATCGAAGTAGCGCCGCATCGCCGGACTGCAGCCGCCGCCGGGGCCGCCGTGCAGCACGATGACCGGAATCCCTGACGGATTTCCGCATTGCTCTACATAGAGCTTGTGCCCGTCACCCACGTCGAGCATGCGCTGGTCGAAAGGGTCGATCGCGGGATAGAGATGTTGCACTGCGCTCTTTTGGCCCGGGTATTTGTCCATGGAACCTCTATATTGGCTGATGAGCCCAAAAGAAAACGGGATACCGAAATTATGACCCTGACCGTCGATCCGTCCGAAGTCGCCAAGTTCGAAGCCATGGCGGCAGAATGGTGGGACCCGAACGGAAAGTTCAAGCCGCTGCACATGATGAACCCGGTGCGTCTCGATTATATCACGACGCAGGTGGCCGGCGAGTTCGATCGCGATCTTTCGCAGCCGCGGCCCTTCGAGGGGCTGCGCATCCTCGACATCGGCTGCGGCGGCGGGCTGCTCTGCGAGCCTATGGCGCGGCTCGGGGCCGAGATCGTCGGCGTCGATGCCGCAGAGCGCAACATCCCCGTGGCACAGACCCACGCCGAGCAGTCGGGGCTGGAGATCGACTACCGCTTCTCCACCGCCGAGGCGCTGGCCGAAGCGGGCGAACAGTTCGACGTGGTGCTGAACATGGAGGTGGTCGAGCATGTCGCCGACCCGCAGGCCTACCTGAATGCCTGCCACGACCTGCTGAGACCCGGCGGGCTGCACCTGTGCTCGACGATCAACCGCAACGCCAAGAGCTTCGCCATGGCCATCGTCGGCGCCGAATGGGTGATGCGCTGGCTGCCCAAGGGCACCCATGACTGGGCGAAGTTCATCACCCCGGACGAGCTTTACGAGCTGATGCGCAAGGCGGGTCTCGAGCCGGTGGACCGCAAGGGCTACGTGTTCAACCCGGTGAGCTGGCGCTGGTCGATCTCGGACCGCGACCTGTCGGTGAACTACGTGACCGCGGCGCTGAAGCCCAAGGGCTGAACGCAGCAGCAGACCCTGATCAAGGGAGAAGCGCCTGCCCGGGTCCCGGGCAGGCGCTTCGCTTTTGGAGCGTCGGTTACTCCGCCGGACGCTGCGCGTGGGCGGCAAGCTCGGCCTCGGCCTCGGGATCGATGTGCAGATCGTCGATCACCACGCCCGCCGTCGGATCGCGGTAGACGTCCATGTCGATCTGCCCCTCGGTCTTGGCGACGATGGCGGTCACCACCGCGTCGCCGGTGATGTTCACCGCGGTGCGGATCATGTCCATCAGACGGTCCACCCCGAGGATCAGCGCGATGCCCTCGATCGGCAGGCCGACCTGCCCCAGCACCATGGTCAGCATCACCATGCCCACACCGGGTACGCCCGCAGTGCCGATCGAAGCCAGCACCGCCATGCCGATCACCGTCAGGTAGCCGCCGACGCCGAGGTCGATGCCGTAGACATTGGCCAGAAACACGGTGGCCACGCCCTGCATGATCGCCGTGCCGTCCATGTTGATCGTCGCGCCGAAAGGCACGGTGAAGGACGCCACCGAGTTGGTCACCCCCATGCGCTCGGTCACCGCGCGCAGCGTGACCGGTATCGTCGCGTTGGACGAGGCGGTGGAGAAGGCGAAGATCTGCGCCGGGCGGATCTTCTTCATGAAGATGAAGGGATCGAGGCCGGAGAAGACCTTGAGATAGAACATCAGCGTCACGAAGAGATGCAGCAGCAGCGCCCCGACCAGCACCAGAACGTAGGTCATCACGGGCAGGAACAGCCCGATGCCCTGTTCGGTGAAGGTCTTGGCGATCAGGCAGAAGACACCGTAAGGCGCAAAGGCCATGACGATCTCGACGACCTTCATCATCAGCTCGTTCATGTACTCGCAGGCATCGACGAACTTGGTCGACCGCTCACCGAGCATCAGCGCCGCGACGCCGAGGATGATCGTGTAGAAGATGATCTGCAGCATCTCGCCCGCGGCGAAGGAAGCCACGGGGTTGCGCGGCACGATGGCGGCAAAGGTCTCCCAGACCGTCGGGGCCTCCTTGCCGGTGACGCCCGAGGTGTCGACCCCCTCGATGGTGAAACCGTCGCCCGGCGCGACGATCAGCGCGATCAGGATCGCCACGGCGATCGCCGTGGCGGTGGTCAGCAGGTAGAGCGCGAAGGAGCGCCCGCCGACCCGCCCGAGGATGCGGATGTCGCCGATTCCGGCGACGCCGCAGATCAGCGAGAAGAAGACCAGCGGCACGACCAGCATCTGCAGCGCGTTGACGAACATGCGCCCGACCATGCCGAAGAGGCCGCCGACGATGTTGCTGTTGATCCAGCCGATCTGCAGCATGTTCAGGATCACGCCGAGGACGAAGCCCGCCCCCATGCCGATCATCACCTTGGTGGTCAAAGAGAGTTTCGTGCTTGTGGCGCTCATTCCGCCCTCCTGTTGTTGCTGACCTACACTTTCGGATAGGCGACACCGGAGGCGAATTTCTTTGTGACAGGCAAACCGAAAAGGTGAACGGACACCACCGAGTCACCTAAAGATTGCATAGATTTTCGGCAAAATTCCAGAAAATTGGTGACGCTTGGTCATCCGCCCGCGCAGGCGGCGGGCAAAACCGGGCTCAGTCCGCTTCGAGTTTGAGCCGCAATTCGCGCAGCACGGGCAGCGCCGCGCGCACCTTGTCGACGCCCAGATCCTTGACCATTTCCGAGATCACCGGAGCCATCGCGGCCAGCGCCGCCTCGCGCGCGCGCTTTCCGGCCGGGCTGATCGCCACCATCTTGCGCCGCGCGTCGTCCCAGTCGGGCCGGATATGCACGTAGCCGGCGATCTCCAGCTTGGTGAGCGTGTTGGTCATCGCGCCGCGGGTGACGTGGAAACTGCGCGCCAGCTGCGCCGGGCTGCGCTCGTTCTGCACCCGCGCAAGGTGGTTGAGCACGGAGAAATGCGAGATTTCCATGCGGTCGGGCAGCACCCGGGTCAGGCGGTTGCGCAAGAGCTGGTCGGCGGTGAGCAGCTCGCTGAACAGCGAGATCGCCAGCGCGTCGGCGGGGGAGCTCATGCCGGTCCCTCGAACTGGCGGTCATGGCTCAGCACGGGGATCTGCGCGCGCGCCTTGTCGGACTGCGCGAGGTCGATCTCGGCATAGACGATGCCCGGCTCCGTGCCGCCGTCGGCGACGACCTCGCCCCAGGGCGAGACCACCAGAGAATGGCCGTGCGTCCGGCGCGGCTTGCCCTCGGAGATCTTGTGATCCCCGCATTGCGCCGGGGCGAGCACCCACGATCCCGTCTCGATGGCACGGGCGCGCAGCAGCGGCTCCCAGTGGCCCGGCCCGGTGGCGGGCGAGAAGGCCGCCGGCACGGTCAGGATCTGCGCCCCGGCATGGGCCAGCGCCCGGTGCAGATAGGCAAAGCGCACGTCGTAGCAGATCGTCATGCCGAGCGTGCCGAAGGGCGTTTCCACCGCCACCGCCCGGTCACCCGGGGCAAAGCCGTCAGATTCGCGGTAGGTCTCGGTCTCGGTCACCTGCACGTCGAACATGTGGATCTTGTCATAGCGCGCGGCGATCTCGCCCTCGGGCGTGATCAGGAAGCTGCGGTTGGCAAAGCGCGTCTCGGGCGGTTCGGACGTCACGCCCAGAGAGCCGATCAGCAGCCAGACGCCAAGCGCCTTCGCCTCGGCACGCAGACCGGCGAGCGTCTGATCCTCGCTCTCGGGTTGCAGCACCGCCTTCTGGTGGCTGCGGCTCGACGAGACGCAATTGGTCACTTCCGGCGTCAGGATAAAGCCCGCGCCCTGCCCGGCCGCCTCGCGCATCATGGCGCGGACGGTCTCGAGATTCTCCGCCGGATCGTCCGACGAGCTGATCTGCAGCAGCGCGGCCTTCATCATGCGTCTCCGTCAGCCGGCCAGCAGCGGGTCGAGCTTGCCGTCGCGCTCCATGGCATAGAGCTCGTCACAGCCGCCCACGTGGAACTCGCCCACGAAGATCTGCGGCACGGTGCGGCCGCCGTTGGCGCGCTGGGTCATCTCGGCGCGGCGCTCGGGCGCGGCGGCGACGTTGATTTCGGTGAATTCGGCGCCCTTCTGGGTCAGCAACCGCTTGGCCGCGACGCAGAAGCCGCAGGTGGGCGTGGTGTAGATCTCGATCGGTTTCATGCAGGGGTCCCTTTCCGGCGGGCTGGCAGCCCATCTTTCAGGGATTTAGGTATCCTTTGCAACGCGCGCCAGTACCGAGACCACCACCTGTGCCGCACCTGCCGCTTTGCAGGCCCGCGACGCTGCGGAAAGCGTCGCCCCGGAGGTCATCACATCGTCGACGAGGATCACCCGGCGTCCGCGCACCACGCCGGCCGCCCGCAGGTCCGGCACGATCGCCCCGTCCAGCACGGCGAAGCGCTCGTCGCGGTTCCTGCCGTCGAGAGAGGGCGTGGCGCGGACCCGGCGCAGCGCGTCGGGGACATGGCGCAGCCCCAGCTCGCGCGCCAGTCCCGCGCCCAGCAGCGCCGACTGGTTGTAGCGGCGGCGCAGGTGGCGGTGCAGGTGCAGCGGCACCGGCACCACCAGCGCCTCGTCGGTGAGCCCGCGCAGGCTCCGCGCCATCCAGCGCGCCGCGGGCCGGGCGATATCGGTCCGGTCGCCATGTTTCAGCATCAGTACCAGCTTTCGCCCGTTGCCCCTGTACAGCAGAGCGGCGCGCCCCTGCGCCCAGGGCCGCACCAGCGCGCGGCATTCATCGCAATGCTCGGCCTGCTCGGACCGGCCCGGCAGCGGCGCGGCGCAGAGATCGCAGCTCAGCCCGCCGGTGAAGGTCGTGTCGCGCCAGCACGACCCGCAGAGGCCGTGATCGCTCTCGACCAGGCCGCCGCAGATCAGGCAGCGCGGCGGGTAGACAAGCCGCAGCGCCCCGCGCAACAAGGTTTGCAACCGCTCCTGCCGCATCTTATCTAGCCCCCATGTCCAGCCCCGTTCCGAGCCAGGCCCCGCATCTCATCGACCGCTCCGCGCTCGCCCGCAATCGCGCCCGCGCCCGCCGCGCGCCCGAGCTGGCGCGCGCCCTGTTCCTGCACGAGGCGGCACGGGACGAGGCGCAGGATCGCCTGAGAATGGTTAACAGGGAGTTCAAATCCCCGGCCATCGTCACCCCCTTCCCCGAAATCTGGCAGGATGCCTTCCCCGGCGCGAAGGTCATCACGGACGACGAGGTGCTCGACCTCGAGGTCGGCGCGCATGATCTGGTGATCCACGCGCTGGCGCTGCACTGGGCGAACGACCCGGTGGGCCAGCTGATCCAGTGCCGTCGTGCCCTCGTCGCGGACGGGCTCTGCCTGACCATCGCCTTCGGCGGCGACACCCTGTCCGAGCTGCGCGCCGCTATGGGACAGGCCGAGATCGAAGTGACCGGCGGGCTCTCGCCCCGCGTGCTGCCGATGGGTGAGATCCGCGACCTCGGCGCGCTGCTGCAACGGGCCGGACTGGCGCTGCCGGTGGCCGATTCGCTGCCGCTGGATGTCAGCTACGAGACCGCGCTGCACCTGATGCGCGATCTGCGTGCCATGGGCGAGGCCAACGCCCTGTCCGCCCGGCTTCGGGCTCCCACCCGCCGCGCCGTGCTGCTGCGCACCGCCGAGATCTACGCGCAGAGCTACGCGCGCCCCGGCGGAAGGCTGAAGGCCACCTTCGAGCTGGTCACCCTGACCGGCTGGGCCCCCGACGAGAGCCAGCAGAAACCGCTGCGTCCGGGGAGTGCGGCGCATCGTCTCGCCGAGGCACTGGGCGCCAAGGAAACGCCGCTCAAGGATTGAATCATTCTAAATTCGCGTTAACTAGCGCCAGACTTTGAGGGAACAGAACGCATGAACGACATGACCACCGGCCCGATCCGTCCCGCCCAGGCCCCCGCCGACCACCCGGCGCTCCCACGCGAAAAAGTCGGTATCCTGCTCGCCAACCTCGGCACGCCCGATCACTACAGCTACTGGCCGATGCGCCGCTACCTGTCCGAATTCCTCTCGGACCAGCGCGTCATCGACTACCCGAAATGGAAATGGCAGCCGCTGCTGCAGCTGATCATCCTCAGCAAGCGGCCCTTCTCCTCGGGCGCAAACTACAAGTCGATCTGGAACGAGGAGCTCAACGAGAGCCCCCTGATGACCATCACCAAGGCGCAGACCGCGGCCATCGCCGAGTCCATGAAGGCGCGCTACGGCGATCGGGTCATGGTCGATTTCTGCATGCGCTACGGCAACCCCTCGACCAAGTCCAAGGTCAAGGCGATGACCGAGGCCGGTTGCCGCAAGATCCTGTTCTTCCCGCTCTACCCGCAATACGCCGGGGCGACCTCGGCCACCGCCAACGACGCCTTCTTCAAGGCGCTGATGGACGAACCGTGGCAACCCACCGCCCGCGTCGTCGATCCCTATTTCGAGAGCCCGGCCTATATCGAGGCGCTGGCGCAATCGGTCGAGCGCGCCTATGCCGCCAAGGCGCAGAAGCCCGAGATGCTGGTGGTCTCCTACCACGGCATGCCAAAGCGCTACCTGATGCAGGGCGACCCCTACCATTGCCAGTGCCAGAAATCGACGCGGCTGCTGCGCGAGCGGCTCGGCTGGGACAAGACCGAGATTCGCACCACCTTCCAGTCGGTCTTCGGCCCCGAGGAATGGCTCAAGCCTTACACCGTCGAAGAGGTCGCCCGGATCGCCAAGGACGAGGGCAAGAAGCGCATCGCGGTGATCGCGCCGGCCTTCTCGGCCGACTGCATCGAGACGCTCGAGGAGATCAACGAGGAGATTCGCGAGAGCTTCGAGCACGCGGGCGGTGAGGAGTTCACCTACATTCCCTGTCTCAACGACGACCCCGCGCATATCGCGGCGCTGAGCAAGGTGATCGAGGAAAACCTGCAGGGCTGGATTGACTGATCCGGCCTTAGCTCACCGGAAAGACAACAAAAAAAGGCGGTGCCGAGGCACCGCCTTTTCCGTACAGGCTGGCCTGTAAGATCAGTCTGCCGACGCAGCTGCAGCAACCACGGCGATCAGCAGCAGCGGGATCAGGATGCCGGCCGAGGAGGACGATGCCTGGGTTTCTTCGACGACGACGACGGGCTCCATGACCACATCATCTTTCGCGTAGGAACCGGCCATTGCCGAAGTTGCGGAAGCAGCGAATGCGGCGGCGAGTGCGAGTTTTTTCATAGTTTTCTCCAGATAAAAGCCTGCCGCGGCTTGGAAAACCTGTCCACGGCAAGCACCAAGACTTACCTCGTGCCATTTTTCTAAGCAGTATTCCGCCGAGATTGCAAACCCAAGTTATGCTTGGTTTTTCTGATCCCACTGACGTGTCGTCAAATCAGCAACACCTGAGTTCCCACCTGCGCCATCTCGTAGAGCGCTTCGATATGCTCGTTATAGAGCCCGATGCAGCCGTTCGAAGAGCGCCGTCCGATCTTGCGCGTGTCGTGGGTGCCGTGGATGCGGTAGTAGGTCCAGCTCAGGTGCAGCGCCCGGGTGCCGAGGGGGTTGTCCGGTCCCGGCGGCACGTAATCGGGCCACTCCGGGTTGCGTTCCTTCATCGAGGGAGTCGGACGCCAGTCGGGATGCGGATCCTTCAGCACCACCTGCGTGCGGCCCTTGCGGGTCAGGTCGTCGGTCAGCGGCACCGACGACGGATAGAGGTGGTAGCGACCGTTCTGCTCCCAGAAGTGCAGCGCGCGCGACGAGATGTCGACCAGCACCGCACCCTTGTCCAGGTTGCTGAAGTAGGGTTGCCAGTCGAGCGTCCGGAAGCTGGAGATATTGTGCCGGATCACCTTAGAGATATCGTTCTCCATCTCGACCGTGCCAGCGCCATTGTAGCTCTGCGCCAGAGCCGGTGTCGCCGCCGCGCTGGCGAGCGCTGCCGATCCTGCGAGGAAGGCGCGACGGGAGTAGGGGGATTTTGCCATGGCAGAAGTGTCCTTTGGAGCCACGAAAAACGAAATGCCAGTAGTTAGGCCCACTAGTAGGCCAAGTATAAGGCTCTGTGGCGTACGCACGAAAGCCGGTAAGAGTTCCCTGACCATATTGCGTGAGCGCCGCAGTCGCAAATCAAACACCGGTGTGCACGGCCAATCACATGCATGTGGGTTTGATCGCGCAGGCTCGGCGGGCTATGTGTGTCCCGCAATAGTGAACCAGCGCTACGCGAAGGCCAGCCAAACATGAACAGACGTACGTTTCTCCTGCTTTCCTCCGGCCTCCTCGCGGCGGCGTGTGCCCCCTCGGTGAGCCCGCCGCAGATCGGCCCGGACGGAAAGCCGCTGCCTCGCGTTTACCGCATTAACGACGGCGACAGCGGCAAGATCGAATATTCGATGCTCGATTCGGTCAACGCGCTGCGCCAGGCGCGCGGCGTGCAGGGCGTTTCGCTCGATAGCAAGCTCAACGCCGCCGCCGCCACCCATTCGCGCGACATGTCGGTGCAGAACCGCCCCTGGCACTTCGGCTCCGACGGCTCCTCGCCGATCGACCGGGTGCAGCGCGTCGGCTACAGCGGCCGCCTGCTCGGCGAAAACATCTCCGAGACCTACGAATCCGAGCTCGAGACCCTCGCTGCCTGGATGGAAGACGCACCGACCCGTGACGTGATCCTCGACCCGAGCGCCCGCCAGATGGGCTTTGCCTGGTTCCAGGAGCCGGGTGGTAAGATCTGGTGGACGCTGGTCATGGGCGCGCCCGACCTCGCGCCGACGCCGGGCTCGCAGACCGCCGGTTTCTGAACCGACCTATCCGATCCGCATGAAAAGGCCGCCCCTCGGGGCGGTCTTTTTGCTTCCGGCGCAGCAGATCGCGCGGCGCATAGAGCGGTCCGCCCAAGTAAAAGGCCGCCCCTGGGGACGGCCTGTCGGTGGTCATCGTGTCAAAGCCCGCGCGGGGCGTGATCAGGGCATGATCAGGATCGGCGTGGGCCTGTCGGTGCGAATCATCGCGTAGATGTCCTCCATCTCGCGATCGGTCACCGCGATGCAGCCCCAGGTCCAGTCCCAGACCCCGTTCTGATAGGCGGCAGGACGGCCATGGATGAAGATGTCCCCGCCCGGGCTTTTGCCGAGATAGCGCGCCTCGGCGCGGTCGGCGGCGTTGGGGTAATCGATCCCGAGGCTCAGGTGGAACCGCGAGTTCGGGTTGCGCCGGTCGATCATGTAGAGACCCTCGGGCGTCTTGCCGTCACCCTCGATCTTCTTGTCGCCGGTCGGGCTGAAGCCGAGTCCGACGTCATAGACCTTCATGATCTGATCGTGGTGCAACAGGTACATCTTGCGCGCCTGCTTGTGCACCACGACATGGGTAACCGACGGCCCGCTGTAGGACCTGAATTTCATGCTCGGCTGTTCCCGCCCACCGCCGCAGGCGGCAAGCAGCAACACTGCTGCCAGCACGAGCACGTGCCTGCCAATAAACATCTTGCCTGTCTCACTCGTTCTTATTTTGCCACAGTTATACAGCACACTGCGGCATCGCGATAGGAGGAGTTGGCAGGAAGTCGTCGGAATCTCGGCACTATTGCCTTTTGAATCCTGCAACGAGCTCGATGTGGGTCGACCAGCGGAACTGGTCCACCACCCGCAGCCCGTCCAGCACGTAGCCGGCCCTGAGCAGCGCCGCCGCATCGCGGGCAAAGGTCACCGGGTTGCACGAAACAAAGGCGATGCGCGGGATTTTCGTCTCGCAGAGCTGCGCCACCTGCGCCTCGGCCCCGGCCCGGGGCGGGTCGATCACCGCGGCATCGAAACGCGCCAGATCCTCGGGCAGCAGCGGATTGCGGAAGAGGTCGCGCGCCTCGGTCGTCACGTGGCGCAGACCCTGCGCGTGACGCCAGCCGTGATCCAGCGCCTGGGTCATCGCCTTGTCGCCTTCGACCGCATGCACCCGCGCCTTCTCGGCAATCGGCAGGGCGAAGGTGCCGCAGCCGGCAAAGAGATCGACCACGTGGGCAGCACCGTCGATATATTCCAGCACATCGGCCAGCAGCGCCGCCTCGCCCTGCGGCGTCGCCTGCAGGAAGGCACCCGGCGGCGGCGAGACCTCGGCCCGGCCCAGCTTCTGCATCGGCGGGCGGCGGGTCAGCACCACGTCCTCGCCCCAGGCGATGCGCGCGCAGTCATGCTGCCGTGCCAGCTCGGAGAGCTGCTGCTGCATCTGCGCATCGGCTTCCTTGCCGCCCCTGGCGACCACGTCGAGCCCGCCGTGGCTGGTGGTGACCATCACCGACAGCTCGGCCTTGCGGCTTGCGCCGAGCACCGCCAGCGCCTCGACCAGCGGCAGCGCTGCGGCCAGTTTCGGGTCTATCACGCGGCAATCGGGCACTTCGACGATCACATCGGAGCGCTTGCGGTGAAAGCCGACCTGCGCGCCCTTCTTGGTGCGCTTGGCCGAGAAGCCGGCGCGGCGGCGGGTCTGCTCGGGCGAGGTGGCAATCTCGCGGAACGCGGTCTCGATGCCGTGGGCGGCGAGCGCGTGGCGCACCACCGATTGCTTCCACTCGGCGACGAAATCGGGGCGGGCGTGCTGCAGCTGGCAGCCGCCGCAGGTCTTCGCGTGCCGGCAGGGCGCGCTGACCCGCATCTCCGAGGGCCTGAGGATGCGCGGCGCGTCCATGGTGCCGCCGGTGATCTCGCCCTCGACAAGCTCGCCGGGCAGAGTGCCGGGCACGAAGACGGGACCGGCGGCGATGCCGTCCCCCTGGTGCCCGAGACGTTCGATTGTGACCTGTTCCATGCGCCGCCTCATGCCCCCAACCGGGTCTCCGCGCAAGCCTGATCCGCCGGACGCACGGCCCCGCGCAGCCTCTATTCCGCCGCTTCCTGCGGGTCGATCACGCCGCCGCTCTGGCGGTTCCAGTAGCGCGCGTAGAGCCCGTTCCGCGCCAAGAGCGCGTCGTGGCTGCCCTGCTCGACGATGCGCCCCTGATCAAGCACCACGATGCGGTCCATGCTGGCGATGGTCGACAGCCGGTGCGCGATCGCGAGAACCGTCTTGCCCTCCATCACCCGCTCGAGCGCGCGCTGGATCGAGGCCTCGACCTCGGAGTCGAGTGCCGAGGTGGCCTCGTCCATCACCAGGATCGGCGCGTCCTTGAGGATCGCCCGGGCCAGCGCAATGCGCTGCCGCTGCCCGCCCGAGAGCTTCACACCGCGCTCGCCGAGGTGCGCGTCATAGCCGGTGCGCCCCATGTGGTCGCGCAGGTGCAGGATGAACTCATGCGCCTCGGCCTTCTCGGCTGCGGCGATCACCTCTTCCATCGTGGCATCGGGGCGGCCATAGCGGATGTTGTCCAGCGCCGAGCGGTTGAACATGGCGGTCTCCTGCGTGACCATGCCGATCTGCCGCCGCAGGCTCTCCTGCGTGACGCCCGCGATGTTCTGCCCGTCGATGAAGATGCCGCCCTTTTCCGTGTCGTAGAGCCGCAGCAGCAGCGCCACGAGGGTGGACTTCCCGGCCCCCGAGGCGCCGACGATGCCGACCTTCTCGGCTGGCGCGATGTCCAGCGCGATATGCTCGACGCCGCCCTCTTCGCGGCCATAGGCAAAGCCCGCGTCGCGGAACTCGATGCGCCCCTGCGGCACCGCCAGAGCCGGGGCGTCCGGCGCGTCGAGCAGCGTGTGGTCGGGGGTGATCGTGCGGATGCCGTCCTCGATCTCGCCGATATTGGCGTAGATGCCCATCAGCGTGAAACTGACCCAGCCGGTCATCTGGCTGAGTCGGATGGCGACGGCGCCGGTGGCGGCGATGTCGCCCGCGGTGACGTAGCCCTGCGACCAGAAGGCCAGCGCGCCGCCGATCAGCAGCACCGGCAGCGTGCCCGCCAGCGCCATCAGCCAGAAGCGGAAGGCCGAGGCGATGTAACCAAAGGCGATGAACCGCTCGCGGTAGGTCGACATGGCGTCGAGCGCGGCGCGGTCCTCGAACTCGTCATGGGCAAAGAGCTTCACGGTCTTGATGTTGGTCACCGTGTCGACCAGCTGCCCGGTAACCATCGCGCGCGCGGCGGCCCGCGCCTTCGAGCGGGTGCGGATGCGCGGCATGAAGTGGCGCAGCAGCAGGCCGTAGACGACGATCCAGCCGATCAGCGCCAGCCCGATGCGCCAGTCGATCGAGCCGACCAGCCAGACCGAGCCGATCACCGACGCGAGCGCGAAGAGCACCGCCTGGATGACCTCGGAGATCACGTCGTTCAGCGCCCGCGCGGTCTGCATCTCCTTCTGCGAGATGCGCCCGGCGAAATCATTGTCGAAGAAGGTCACCGAATGGCCCAGCGTGTAACGGTGCACCCGGCTGAGGATCAGGTTGAACACGTTGGGCTGCATGACGACCGACTGCACGTAGGCCGAGAGCCCGGCGATCCCCGGCCGCAGCAGGATGAAGAAGGCGGCGCAGAGCAGCAGGAACAGCCAGTGATCGGCAAAGACCGTGCTGGCGGGGCTGCTCAGGGTCTTGTCGATCACGTCGCCCAGCAGCTTTGCCGACATCACCTCGAAGACCCCGCCCAGCGCCGAGAGGATCCCCGCCGGGATCAGCACCGGCCAGGCGCCGCGCAGCGCCCAGAGCACGAAGCGGCCCAGCGTCTGCGGCGGCGGTGTATGGGCGCGGGAAAACGGGTCTATCATGTCGGAAAGGCTCATGCCTCGCCCTCTCGGTCTTGGGTCAGTTCATGCGGTGTCCTGCGCTTGGCTGTCGGCGTCGGGGTCGAGGAACCCGCCGGACTGGCGCGCCCAGAATCCTGCATATAGGCCAGCTTGGGCCAAAAGCGCGTCATGTGCACCCTCTTCGACGATGTGCCCGCCGTCCATCACCAGAATGCGATCCATGGCGGCGATGGTCGACAGCCGGTGCGCGATGGCGATCACCGTCTTGCCCTCCATCATGCCGTAGAGCGTGTCCTGGATCGCCGCCTCGACCTCGCTGTCGAGCGCCGAGGTGGCCTCGTCGAGAATGAGGATCGGCGCATCCTTGAGGATCACCCGCGCCAGCGCGATGCGCTGCCGCTGGCCGCCCGAGAGTTTCACGCCGCGCTCGCCCACATGGGCGTCATAGCCGCGCCGCCCCAGCCCGTCTTCCAGCGTCAGGATGAACTCATGCGCCTGCGCCTGTTTCGCGGCCTCGATCATCTGTCCCTCGCTGGCCTCGGGGCGACCGTAGAGCAGGTTCTCGCGCACCGAGCGGTGCATCAGCGCGCTGTCCTGCTGCACCATGCCGATCTGCCGCCGCAGGCTGTCCTGCGTCACCCGGGTGATGTCCTGCCCGTCGATCTCGATCCGGCCCGTTTCGGGGTCGTAGAACCGCAGAAGCAGCTTCACGAGGGTCGATTTCCCGGTCCCCGAGCGGCCCACGAGGCCGATCTTCTCGCCCGGCCTGATGGTCAGCGTCACCCGGTCGAGCCCGCCCCAGCCGCGCCCGTAGTGGTGCGAGAGATCCGAGACGGCAATCTCCCCCGCGGTCACCTGCAAAGGTTTCGCATCCGGCGCATCGACCAATTCGATCGGCTGGGCGATGGTCTCCATCCCTTCGGCCACCACGCCGAGCTGGCGGAAGAAGGTGGTCAGCGCCCACATGATCCAGCCGGTCATCGCGTTGAGCCTCAGCGTCAATGCCGTTGCCGCCGCCACCGCGCCGGTGCTGGCCTGCCCCTGCATCCACAGGGCAATGGCCCAGCCGACGACCCCCACGATGAGCAGCCCGTTGAGGATCATCAGCCCGAGATCCATCAACGTGTAGATCCGCATCTCGGCCTGGAAGGTCTGCCGCGCCTCCTCGATCGCCTCCTTGGCGTAGTCGAGCTCCTGCCGGTCGTGGGCGAACATCTTCACCGAGTGGATGTTGGTATAGGCATCCACCACCCGCCCGGTGACGAAGCTGCGCGCATCCGAGGCAGCCTTGGACGCCGCGCCGACGCGGGTGACCGTCCATTTCATCAGCGCGCCGTAGAGCGCCAGCCAGAGCAGCATCGGGATCACCAGCCGCACATCGGCATCCCCGAGCAGCACCAGCGCCCCCACGAGATAGGAGATCGAGAAGGTGATCGCGTCGAAGACCTGGAACACCGCCTCGCCCGCCGCCGGGGGTGTCTGCATGATGCGGTTGGCGATGCGCCCGGCGAAATCATTCTCGAACCAGCCGATCGACTGGCGCAGAACCTGTTTATGCGCGCGCCAGCGCACCAGCGTGCCGAAGTTGGGCATGATCGCATTGTTCAGCAGCAGCACGTCGAGCGCCTGGAACAGCGGTCGCAGCAACAGGATGAACAGCGCGAGCCCGATCAGCTGCCAGCCATGAGCCTCCCAGACCTGCGCCGGCTCGCCGCCGAGGATGTCGACGACCCAGCCCATGGCCCAGATCAGCCCGATCTCGATGCTGGCGACCACGACCGAGAGCAGCGCCGTCCAGACGAAGACCCGGCGGAACGGCCGGGAATAGTCCAGCATGAAGGGCAGCAGCTTGGTCGGGGGCCGGTCCGTCTGCGGATAGTCCACATAAGGATCGACCATGCTCTCGAAACGGCGAAACATGGGTCAGGTCCTGAAAAGATGACGCTAGGTCTAGGTCAGGCCTTACAGGAACACCATGACGGAAAAACTTGCCAGCGCGAGCGCCATCACCCGCGTGAACCAGCGCCAGGCCGCCGGGGTCGCCAGAAGGTAGGTCAGCAGCGCGCCCGCCGAGGTCCAGAAGAGGCAGCAAAAGAGGTTCAGACCCGAAAAGGCCGAGCCCAGCCGCAGCGCCTCACCCCAGGGGCCCATCATCGACGGGTAGGCCGAGGCCGCCGCCAGCGCCACCGCCCAGACCTTGGGGTTCACCCATTGGAAGAGCGCGCCCTCGATCAGCGTCATGGGGCGCTCTGCCTCGGCCTTCTTGCGGCGCTCGGAATTCCACAGACCCCAGGCCATGTAGAGCATCCAGGCGCTGGCCGCGACGCGCAGCGCGAACTCGAGCCGGGGCATCTGCTGCAGCAGCGCCGCGATGCCGAGCCCGGTGAGCCCGGCGGTGATGCCGACGCCGATCACCACGCCGAAGAGATGCGGCAAGGTGCGTTTCACGCCGAAACGCGCGCCCGAGGCCGTGAGGAGGATGACATTGGGACCCGGCGAGAAGAGCCCGAAGAAGACAAAGGCGTAGAGCGGGTCGAGAGTCATGTAGTGCGCTTACTCGTCAGACAGAAGTTCCGTCTTGGTAAGCGTGAAACCCGATCCGATCCAGCGTTTCTCGGCGTCGCGCAGCGCCTCGCCCAGCGCGGGGCCCTTGAGCGCAGGCATGAAATCCTTGGCCGAGAGCGGGAAGCGGACCTCGGTGCCCCTGGCCATCTCGAAGAGAGCGTCTTCCGTGACCGGCTGCTGGAAGCTCGCGGCACGCAGCAGGAGCACGCTCTGCGCCACCTCGCCGCCGTGACGATAGGCCAGTTCCGCAGGGCCCTGCGGCTCGCCGATCAGGCTCTGATACAGGGAAAGTTGACGCTGCTGCGCCTTCGAGAGCCGCAGATCAGGCTCTTCGGCGCCGAGGCAGGCGAGCCGGCGCAGGCCATCGGGGGCGACGGACAGTCGCTGTTCCTCGGCCACCAGCGGGCCCAGAGCGATCACCGAGGCCCCGGGCAGCACATGCGCCAGCACGCCGACCTGCGCCATGACCGAAACCGCCGGAACGGGATCGGGCGCGGCCAGCAGGCGCAGCATCTCCTGCCCGACCCGCTCGCGCGACAGGGTATCGAGCCCGTCGAGCGTCTCGGCAATGCCCGCCAGCGCCTCTGAGTCGAAGCCCTGCTCGGGATCGCCGTACCAGGCGGAGAAACGGAAGTAGCGCAGGGTCCGCAGGTAATCCTCGCGGATGCGGTCGGTGGCGGTGCCGATGAAGCGCACGCGGCGGGCGCGCAGATCCGGAAGCCCGTCCAGCGGGTCGCGGATCAGACCCCGTGCGTCGGCGTAGAGCGCATTCATGGTGAAATCGCGCCGCGCCGCATCCTCGGCGATATCCCCCGAGAAGCGCACCACGGCACGGCGGCCATCGGTCTCGGTGTCGGCGCGGAAGGTGGTGATCTCGTGACCGATGCCGCCCGCCACCACCGTTACCGTGCCATGCTCGATGCCCGTCGGCACCGGCTTCAGCCCGGCGGCCTGCGCCAGTTCGACCACCCGCTCGGGCCGTGCATCGCTGGCGATGTCCACGTCGCTCACCGGCACGCCCATCAGCGCGTTGCGCACGCAGCCGCCGACCACGTAGCCCTGATGCCCGCCATCTTCGAGCATGGCCAGAACCTGCTGCGTCTCGGCGCGGGTCAGCCAGTCACCGGTTACCGTGGTCTTTCCGAGGCTCATACCATGCGCTCCGCCAGTCCGCGCAGCATCCGTGCCGTCGCGCCCCAGATGTAATAGGGGCCGAAGGGCACCGTCCAGTAACGCCGCGTGGCCCCCTGCCAATGCCGCCCCTGGACGCGGTAATTGCCTAGCGCGGCAATGTGCTCGAAGGGCACGCGGAAGACCTCGGCCACCTCGCCGGGCTCCGGAACAGGATCGAAATCATACATGACAAGGCCGATGACCGGGGTCACCTGGAAGCCGGTGACCGTCTCATGCGCGGGCAGCGTGCCCAGCACATCCACCCGGCTTTCCGACAGGCCGACCTCCTCGCGCGCCTCACGCAGGGCGGCGGCCACCGCGTCCTCGTCGCCGGGGTCGACCTTGCCACCGGGAAAGGCGATCTGGCCGGGGTGGTGCTTCAGCCGCGAGCTGCGTTTGGTCAGCACGAGCTCGAGCCCCTGCTCGCAGGCAACAAAGCCCGCGAGGACGCCGGCGGGACGCAGCTTGCGCCCCTCCGGCAGGACCGTGCCCGGGTTCAGATCGAAATCGGACGAGGCACCGGAGTCTGCCTCCAGCGCCCGTTTCAGCAGATCGATCTGATCCCGGACCCGGCTCACTTCTTGGCCTCGAACCCGACCGTTTCCGGATCAAGCTCGTAGTGCGCGCCGCAGAACTGGCAGTCGGCGGTGACCTTGCCGTCCTCGGTGGTCATCTTCTCGATGTCCCGCGCCGAGTAGATCGACAGCGACTGGCGCACGCGGTCCTCGGAGCAGGTGCAGCCGAAACGCACCGGCTGCGCGTCGAAGACCCGCGGACCTTCCTCGTGGTAGAGACGCACCAGAAGGTCGGTCGGAGGCAGGTCCGGGCCGATCAGTTCCAGCTCGTCCACCGTGTCGAGGTGGAAGTTCACGCGGCGCCAGTTCTCACCGTCGTCCGTATCGCCGAGCAGGTCCTCGGGACGCAGCACGCCGTTCTCGCCGGTGCCGCCCTCGCCGTCGACCGTCGGTTTGGCGAAGGGCGAGGCCTTGGGCATGTGCTGCAGCATCACGCCGCCGGCCCGCCAGTGCGAGCTGCCATCCGCCTGCGGCACATTGCCGAAGTTGAGCATGAAGCGGGTCGGGATCTGCTCGGACTGGGCAAAATAGCTCTCGGCACAGCGCGCCAGCGCACCGCCCGCCAGCGGGGTGATGCCCTGGTAGGGCGTGGTGCCCTTGCCCTGGTCGATGAGCACGGCGAAATAGCCGTCCTCGAGCTGGTCGTAGGCCGGCGCGTCGGTGATCTGCTCTCGGTCGAAGCTGGCGTAGGCGCGCAGGCGGGCCGGCTCACCCTCTTTCGTCGGGGCGAAGTAATCGGTCGCGATCATGCGCAGCGCGCCACGGGTCTGCACCTGCAGCGAGAGCTTCCAGCGCAGCTTCATGGTCTGGCCGATCAGCGCGGTCAGCAGAGTCATTTCCGCGATCAGAGCCTCGACAGGCTCCGGGTAGTCGTGTTGGCTGAGGACCCCGTTCAGCACCCCGTCGAGCCGCGCAACGCGGCCCCGGATGTCGGCGTGATCCAATTGAAATGGCAGGACGGTATCGTCCCAGGCGAGTTTGCTGCCGATGGTCATGGGGTTTCCTTATCTGCCGGATCTTGGCATATCGGCCCCATATAAGCAGCAAAAACACGGGAACCAAGGGGGACCGATGACCGCAAGATACGGCGAGCCGCCTGAATCCGGGCGCCGGTACACCCTGCGCCCCGGGGCCTATGCAATCCTGCCGCGAAACGGGGCGGTGCTGGTCACCCATCAGGCAGACCCCTGGCCAGAGTACCAGCTGCCGGGCGGCGGCATCGACGCGGGCGAGTCGCCGATCGCGGCCCTGCACCGGGAGGTTTTCGAGGAAACCGGCTGGAAGATCGCCGCGCCGCGCCGGCTCGGGGCGTTCCGCCGGTTCACCTACATGCCGGAATACGACCTCTGGGCCGAGAAGCTCTGCATCATCTACGCCGCCCGCCCGGTGCGCCCGCTCGGCGCGCCGAGCGAGCCCGGTCACCAGGCGGTCTGGATGGACCCGGTGCTGGCCTCGGAAATCCTCGGGAACCCCGGAGACCGCGACTTCCTGCGCCGCGCGCTTGCCTGAAACCAATCTGGCCCGACCTAGAGAATGATCGCCCCGTGACCGGCTCCGGACCGGGGCTGACCTGCCGCAAACGAGCCTGATCCGGGCCAATCAGGCCTGGATCCCGCCGAACTCCAGCAGCGCCGCCGAGACATCGTCCTCCAGCCGCACGCCACTGCGCGTGCGCTGGGTGAGCCGCCAGAACAGGTCGTCGAGGTATTCCGTACCCTGCCCCTGCACCTCGAGCGCCAGCGCCCGCAGCCCCGCGAGGTCGAGCTGCCTGCCATCGGGCATCAGCGCCTCGGTGATCCCGTCGGAATAGAGCAACAGCCGGTCTCCGGGTCGCAACTGCAGGCTCAGGCGCTCGAAGCGCGCACCGGGGATCAGCCCCACCGGCAGCCCGCCCTGCCCGACGAAATCCGCCCCACCCCCGGCGTGCAGCAGCAACGGCGGCGGATGACCCGCCTGCACCAGCTCGACCTTGCCGGAATCGAGATCGGCGACCGCGTAGGCCATGGTCAGATATTCCTCGACCCCCGGATCGGCGACGAGCCGGTCGTTGAGCCGTCGCGCCACCTCCTCGGGTGGGCGGAACAGCGTGCCATGCACGATCCGCTCGAGCGCGATGTTCTGGTCCGGGAAGTCCCCACCCAGCAGCCCGGCGATCCGCGCGGTCATCAGCGCCGAGGTGATGCCATGCCCCGAGACGTCGATGCTGTAGAGCCCGACGCTGCGCTCGCAATGCGAGAAGCTGCCCACCAGATCGCCGCCGACGTGGCCACAGGGCTTGAGCAGAAGGCTCACCTGCGAGGCGCCGATGCGCCGGCTGCGGCGCGGCACCAACGCCTCCTGGATGGTGCGCGCCTGCCGCAGGTCACGGTCGACTGCGTCATAGGCCGCCTGCAGGCGCCCCAACGTCGCCGAGAGCTGCCGCTGCATCTGCAGGATCCGCGCCCCGGCGTTGATCCGCGCCCGCAACTCGCCGGCGTTTACAGGCTTGGTCAGGAAGTCATCCGCCCCGGCGTCCAGCCCGCGCGCGATCTCGGCCTTGTCGCTCTTGCTGGTGAGCAGGATGAAATAACCGTAGCGCTCGCCGCATTGCGTCCGGAAGCGGCGGCAGAACTCCAGACCGTCCATGCCGGGCATCATCCAGTCCGAAAGCACCGCATCGGGCCGCAGCCGGTCGCAGACCTGCAGCGCCTCGGCACCGCTTTGCGCCTGCGACACCTCCAGCCCCCAGCGCTGCAGCATCGACGACAGGATCTTCAGCTGCAACGGGCTGTCGTCCACCACCAACACCCGCCGGATCGGTGCCTGACCCGATCGCGGTTCCAAAGAGTCTGCCGCGTATGGGAGCACCGCGCATCCTTTCGAGGTTTGCCCTGACCGGAGCGCAAACTAGCGTGCGGACGTTAATGCGTGCTTTCACCCGGTGCAGAGGCTCGGAACGGAGACGCGGCCCGAAACACTCCGTTCAGCTTTTCCTGCGAGCCTGCGCGCAGGAGGTATCCCAAATGACCAAGTCCTCATCTCCCGAGCTGCCGGGCGCCCCCTCGACCAGGGCGCAGGCCACAGCGCCGCACACCCCTGCAATCGACCCGAGCCGGTCTGAGGTTGCCGGGTCAGAGGTCACGGAATCCCTCGAAAGAGAGACATATCTTGCCGGGTCGCCTCTCACCTGGGCGGCTCCGACGGATCCGGCCGGTCCGCTTGTCGACTGGCACCGGGTGGCCGAGCTGCGCGACGAGATCGGGCTTGAGGATTTCGACGAGGTCGTCGCCCTGTTCCTGACCGAGGTGCGGGCCACGCTCGACCGTCTGCCCGCCCGCGCCGAGAAGCTGCAGGACCTGTCCGAGCAGCTGCATTTTCTCAAGGGCAGCACGCTGAACCTGGGCTTCCGGAGGCTCTCGATGCTCTGCGAAGCCGGCGAACTGGCGATCAGCGCCGGGCTCGGCGCGCCGCTGGATCCCGACCTGCTGCGCCGCTGCTACGCCCGCTCGCTCGAGGAATTCCTCGAGCGGCTTCCGGCACTGCGCGCCGCCTGAGCGCACCCGGGCGACAGGACCTGCGCAGTCCCGGCCGCAGTGCCCGGCGCAGGCGTCTTCAGATCACGAACTGCGCCAGAACCTCGTCGTCGGTAATGTCGCGATAGGCATAGCCGCGCGCGTCCAGCGCCCCGAACAGCCGGTCGAAATTCTCCGGATCCACGGTCTCGATTCCGATCAGGACAGAACCGAAGTTGCGCGCCGACTTCTTCAGGTACTCGAAGCGGGCGATGTCATCCTCCGGACCAAGCAGGTTGAGGAAATCCTTCAGCGCGCCGGGGCGCTGCGGCAGCCGCAGGATGAAGTATTTCTTCACCCCCGAGTAGCGCTGTGCCCGTTCCTTGACCTCGGGCAACCGCTCGAAATCGAAATTCCCGCCCGAGGTGATGCAGACCACGGTCTTGCCCTTGATCGACTGGCCAAGGTCTTTCAGCGCGTCGATCGACAGCGCCCCGGCGGGTTCGAGCACCACGCCCTCGACGTTCAGCATGTCGAGCATGGTGGTGCAGAGCCGGTCCTCGTCGACGGTCAGCGTGTTGGCCAGCCCGACCCCCTTCAGCACCTCGAAGGTCTTCGCCCCGATCCGCGCCACCGCCGCGCCGTCGGCGAAGTTGTTCACCCCCGGCAGGGTCACCGGCTTGCCCGCCTCCAGCGCCGCCCGCAGGCAGGCGCCGCCCAGCGGCTCGACGAATGTGTAGTTGGTCGAGGTGCCGAAATAGCTCAGCAGCCCCGAGCCGAGCCCGCCGCCGCCCACCGGGATCACCAGGTGATCCGGCACCCGGCCGAGCTGCGTTTCGATCTCGACCGCCACCGTGGCCTGCCCTTCGATCACGTCCTCGTCGTCGAAGGGCGACAGGAAATGCCCGCCGATCTCGGCGCAATACTCCTGCGCGGCGCTGAGGCATTCGTCGAAATAGTCCCCGATCAGGCGAATCTCGACGTTCTCGCCGCCGAACATGCGGGTCTTCTGGATCTTCTGCTGCGGCGTGGTCACCGGCATGAAGATCACCCCGGTCTTGTCGAACTGGCGGCACATGTAGGCCACGCCCTGCGCGTGGTTGCCGGCGCTGGCCGCCACGAAGGTCTGCACCTCGGGCCGTTTGCGCATGGCGTTGAAGGCGCCGCGCAGCTTGTAGCTGCGCACCGGGCTCAGGTCCTCGCGCTTGAGCCAGATGTCGGCGCCGAAGATCGCCGAGAGGTGATCGTTGCGCAGCAGCGGCGTCTCGGGAAAGACCGAGCGCATCTCCTGCGTGGCGGCGCGGGCGTGAGCGAGAAAATCATCCATGCCCTACGCAGTGGCGCATCCGCGCGCCCTGCGCAAGAGCGGAGCCGGTCCCGCCGATCAGCTCACCCGATCGGGCGTTTCTCGACGAAGTGGCCGTAGAGCGAGGTCAGCACCGAGATGCCGATCATCGTGGCGAACCAGTTGATCACCAGGCCGTAGACCAGGTTGACGATCGAGCCGGCGCTGTCGTCGATCAGCGCCGGAAGCTCGACCAGCAGCGAGCCGCCGATCACCAGCAGCGCCAGCGTCACCACCGCGCCATCGTCATCAGAGGTGGCGCGCCAGGCCTGTTTCAGGGTCAGCTTCTCGCCCAGCGCGGAGGCGGGCAGGATCAGGCCGAGCCGGAAGAACAGGTAGCCGCCCAGACCCACGAGGCCGAAGACGAGCACCGGGGCGAGTGCCGGCACGGCGGCGCCGACCAGCGCCACCGGGATGGCCGAGAGCATCATGCCAAGGAAGATCACCAGCGCGATGAGGATCGAGCGGCCGAAATAGCCGAGGATCTCGCCGCCGTGCCATTGCGGCAGCCAGCCGCGCGGCTCCTCGCCGGTCAGCACGAAACGGTGCCACGCCACCGCGATCCACAGGCTTGCCAGCACCGCCAGCACCATGAGCGCGAGCGCGGGCACGCCGATCATCGTCACGGGCATCCCGTCGGGCCCGGTTTCGGAAGGATGCAGGTAGGTGGCGATCTGGCTGGCGACCTGCACGAGGTAGAGCACCAGCGACACCCGCAGCGCGGTGCCGATATTGTCGATCACCATCCGCAGCGAATGCAGAAAAATGCGCCAGCCCTTCATGAAACCCTCACCCGTTTCTCAATTACTTGGCCGACCGCTAGCATATGACGCCGATAGGTCAACGTGCGATCCTTGATACCCGCAATAAAACCCAGTAATGCGCGAGGCCAGTTCATACGTGAGGGAAAGCCCATGTCCGCGCCCAAGAAAGTCGTCCTGGCCTATTCCGGGGGCCTCGACACCTCGATCATCCTGAAATGGCTGCAGGCCGAATACGGCTGCGAGGTCGTCACCTTCACCGCCGATCTCGGCCAGGGTGAAGAGCTGGAACCCGCCCGCGCCAAGGCAGAGATGCTGGGCGTGAAAGAAATCCACATCGAAGACCTGCGCGAAGAGTTCGTGCGTGACTTCGTCTTCCCGATGTTCCGCGCCAATGCGCTCTACGAAGGGCTCTACCTGCTGGGCACCTCGATCGCCCGCCCGCTGATCTCCAAGCGCCTCGTCGAGATCGCCGCGGCGACCGGCGCCGATGCCGTGGCCCATGGCGCCACCGGCAAGGGCAACGACCAGGTCCGCTTCGAGCTGGCCGCCTACGCGCTGAACCCTGACATCAAGGTGATCGCGCCCTGGCGCCTGTGGGACCTGACCTCGCGCACCAAGCTCATCGACTTCGCCGAGAAGAACCAGATTCCGATCGCCAAGGACAAGCGCGGCGAGGCACCCTTCTCCGTGGACGCGAACCTGCTGCACACCTCCTCCGAGGGCAAGGTTCTGGAGAACCCCGCCGAGCAGGCCCCCGACTACGTGCTGCAGCGCACCGTGCCGGTCGAGCAGGCGCCGAACGAGCCCGAATACATCGAGATCACCTTCGAGAAGGGAGACGCCGTGGCGATCAACGGCGAGGCGATGTCGCCCGCGACGATCCTCACCAAGCTCAACGAGCTCGGCGGCAAGCACGGCATCGGCGTTCTCGATCTCGTGGAAAACCGCTTCGTCGGCATGAAGTCGCGCGGCGTTTACGAGACCCCGGGCGGCACCGTGCTGCTCGAGGCGCACCGCGGCATCGAGCAGATCACCCTCGATTCCGGCGCCGGTCACCTCAAGGATTCGATCATGCCGCGCTACGCCGAGCTGATCTACAACGGCTTCTGGTTCTCGCCCGAGCGCGAGATGCTGCAGGCGCTGATCGACAAGAGCCAGGAGCACGTCAGCGGCACCGTCCGCCTGAAGCTCTACAAGGGCTCGGCGCGTACCGTGGCACGCTGGTCGGACCACTCGCTCTACTCCGAGGCCCATGTCACCTTCGAGGATGACGCCGGCGCCTACGACCAGCAGGACGCCGCGGGCTTCATCCAGCTCAACGCCCTGCGCCTGAAGCTGCTGGCCGCGCGGAACCGCCGCTTGAAAGGCTGAGCCCCGTCCCAGCGCTGACCTGAATGATCCCCGCCGGGCATGCCTCCGGCGGGGATATTTTTTCCATGTGGAAGATCTGCGCGCGCGCCCGCATTCCACATGGTCCAAATATCCCGGGGAGTCCGCGCGCAGCGCGGGCGGGGCAGCGCCCCGGCTCGCTTTCCGCCGCCGCCGCGCTAGACTTGCGCGCAAGGTGGAGGGCTTTGACATGGCGGAGCTACAGGAATTTCTCGACGCCCAGGCACGGGTCTGGCCGCAGGTCACACGCGAGCTACAGGACGGTCGCAAACTCACCCATTGGATCTGGTGGGTCTTCCCCCAGCTCGAGACCCTCGGCCGCTCGCCGCGGGCGCGGCATTTCGGACTGCGCGATCTCGACGCGGCCCGCGCCTACCTGGGCCACCCCGTGCTCGGTCCGCGACTCGCCGAAGCGGCGGGCTGGCTGCTGCGCCATCCGGATCGCAGCGCCGAGGATATGCTCGGTCCGGTGGATGCCCTGAAGGTCCGCTCCTGCATGACCCTCTTCGAGGCCGTACCCGGCGCACCGACGGTCCTTTCCCAGGTGCTCGAGACCTTCTATGGCGGCAGTCGCTGCCCGGTGACCCGCAGTGCGCTGGAGGCATGACGCGAAAGACGGGGGCTGAATTCAGGCGATGCGCCGATGAACCGCGCGCCGGGCCAGCCCGATGCCTGTCGCTGAAGAGGATCGCGCTGAAGAGGATCTGCCTCTGAACCCGGCCCCCCGAAAACAATGCCGCCCCCGGTCACGACACCGGAGGCGGCCCAAGACGCGCCGAGGTGGGGATACGCAAGCGCGCCTTAGCTTCAGAGCACCGCGAAGCGTCCCTCCGGACCCTTCGCCTGGGATCGGTGCAATGGATTTGTCCGGTCTGCGCAACCGGCAATCTGTCCTTCTGCGGTGGCCGGCGGGAAAATCCCCCGGCAACCGGGCTTTCATTGCCCGCGGTCTGGTCAGGTTCCGCCACAGGTCCTTGGGGAAGGATGGCGGCAAATCGTTAACAACACCTGTCGACCAGACCCGAAGCAAACCAGAGTCACTCGTTACCATTGCAACCGCGGCGCAGGAGCAGGAGCAACAGCCTCTATCGCGACGGTCTTGCACCATACACGCAACCACGCGGCGAAGAGTTTCGGGGGCGTGCAACTTTTTTCGAAATTTTCCGGAGGATGGGGTCAGCGTCGCTGGCGAGCATCTCCAAGGCTCGGCCCCCTGCGACTCGGAAGGTCGGGAACCGGCCGCAGCGCAAGCCGGGATCGCGGGCCCTCCGCCCGCCCTCTGCAACAGCCGCCGCTGCCGAAAGCCGGGGCAGCGGGCCCTATGGCCCGGCAAAGCCGGTGGGGCGGTGCACGGAGGCCTGCCAATGCGGCGCCCAGACGCCATCCTGCGCATGGCCGCCAGCCGGCTGGCCCAACATCGCCGGGTCGTATGCCAGCCCGATGGCGGCGCAGAGCCGGCGCAGAAAACCCTCGGGATCGCGGCGGATGTCGGGGCTGACGATCACCACAGGCGCCTGACCCGCGTCGCGGATCTCGTCGCGGAGTTCGGACCGCTGGCGGGATCCCATGCCCTCACCGGCGCGCGGAAGGAAGATGCCGAGCCTCTCCTCCGCCCGCTGCGCGCTGATCTTGTCGATTCCGGCACGCGACCCCGCGCGCGAAGAAAAAGAAAAAGGAAAACTCCGCCCTCACCAAGCGGTGAGACCTCCGGAAAACCGTTGATCGGCCGACGACGCGGGCGCAGGCTGATGGAAAAGAGGAGGAGGGTCACATGAAACACCAAATGAAACGCCTTGTTTCGGGACTGTTCCTGGCCGCGCTCGCGGCCCTGTCCACCGGGCTTCCGGCGGCCTCCGCCACGCGCGAGATCATCGTTGCCGGCGGCTGCTTCTGGTGCGTCGAGGCTGATTTCGAGAAGGTCCGCGGCGTGCGCGAAGTGATCTCCGGCTACACCGGCGGCAGCGTGCAGAACCCCAGCTACAAGCAGGTCAGCCGCGGCGGCACCGGCCATTACGAGGCGGCGCGGATCATCTATGACGACAGCCGCGTCAGCACCGACGAACTCTATGCGCTGTTCTTCCGTTCGATCGACCCCACCGATGCGGGCGGGCAGTTCTGCGACCGGGGCGAGAGCTACCGCACGGCGATCTTCGCCAATGGCCCGGCGCAGAAGAAGGCGGCGGAAACCGCCAAGTCACAGGCGCAGGCCGCGCTGGGGCAGAAGATCGTCACGCCGGTGCTGCAGGCCGGACACTTCTGGCCCGCCGAGGCGGACCATCAGGATTACTACAAGGGATCCGGCCTCGTGCTGACCCGCTTCGGGCCGTTGCGGCAGTCCTCGGCCTACAAGCGCTACCGCGAGGCCTGCGGCCGCGATGCGCGGGTGCGTCAGCTCTGGGGCAGCGCCGCGCCCTTCGCGGGGGGCTGAGGCGCCCGGGGTTGCCGTTCCCGGAAGCCGGAGCGCCGCCGCTCAGAAGCGGTGTTCGGTGACCTCCTTGAGGTCGGGGATCACGTCGGCGGTGCCCTGGCGAGTGACCATGATCGCGGCGGCGCGCTGCGCCAGTTCGATCGAGGTCGGCATCGGCAAGCCGCGGTCGAGCCCGGCGAGCAGGTAGCCGGTGAAGGTGTCGCCCGCGCCGGTGGTGTCCACCGGGGTCACCGGCAGCGCCGAGAAGTCGCGGATCTCGCGCGAGTCGGTGTTGATCCAGCGGCAGCCGCGCCCGCCCAGCGTCACCACCACGTCGCGCACCGGGATCGTCTCGATGCTCTGGCCGGTCGCCTGCTCGAGCTGGCCCGCCTCGATCTCGTTGAGCACCAGCAGGTCGAGCAACGGCAGCACCAACGTCACCGCGTCGGCATCGAAGGGCGCCGCGGCATAGGCCACCCGCAGCCCGCGCGACGAGGCCAGCTCGGCCGCCTCGCGCTGCGCGTTGGTCTCGTTCTGGAAGACGAAGAAGTCGTCGGGCGTGGCCTCGGAGAGCCCCGCCTCGATGCGCTCGACCGAGAGCGCGCGGTTGGCGCCCGGGTAGATCAGGATGCAGTTCTCGGCCTTCCGGTCGAGCATGATGATGGCATGGCCGGTTGGCTCCGAAAGCACCGAGATCTGTCTTGTGTCGACACCGTATTCGGTCAGCCGCTCGATCGCCCAGCGCCCGTCCTCGCCGACCGCGCCGAGGTGGCGCACCTGCGCCCCGGCCCGCGCCGCGGCCACCGACATGTTGGCGCCCTTGCCGCCCAGCCCGCGGCTCAGCGCCGTGGTCGCCAGCGTCTCGCCCGGGGCCAGGAGATGCGGCACGCGGTAGGTCATGTCCGCGTTGATGGACCCGAGGTTGTAGATCGCCATGCGCGCGCGCCTTTCATTGTTCCGGTAAATACGCCTGCCGGACTGTCCCGGCAGGCGCGGGGCCGGGTCAGCCGACCTTGCAGGCCGCCAGCACCGCCATGTTGAGAATGTCATTGGCGGTCATCGTCGTCGAGCAGATCTGGATCGAGCTGTCGATGCCGGCGAGGATCGGGCCGATCACCGTGGCACCGGCCATCTCCTGCATCAGCTTCACCGAGATCGAGGCGGAGTGCCGCGCCGGCACCACCAGGACGTTGGCCGGGCCGGTCAGGCGCTGGAACGGGTAGTTCTCCTGCGCGCGGGTGTTGAGCGCCACGTCGACGGTCATCTCACCCTCGTACTCGAAATCGACGCCGCGCTCGTCGAGGATCTTCGGCGCGCGGTGCATCTTCGAGGCGCGCTCCGACACCGGGTAGCCGAAGGTCGAGAAGGAGACGAAGGCGACCCGCGGCTCGAGGCCGAGGTGGCGGGCGACGTCGGCACCGCGCTCGGCGATATTCGCCAGGTCTTCCGCCTCGGGCCATTCCTGCACCAGCGTGTCGCTGATCAGCACGATGCGGCCCTTGTGCAGCAGCGCGGTGACCCCGGCGACGCCATGCTCTGCATCGGCGTCATAGACATGGTTGATCGCCTCGAGCACATGCGCCGACTTGCGCGTCGCGCCGGTGATCAGCCCGTCACCGTGCCCATGCGCCAGCATCAGCGCGGCAAAGACGTGACGGTCGCGCGCGGCCAGCCGGTGCACGTCCTGGCGGTCGTAGCCCTTGCGCTGCAGGCGCTTGTAGAGGAACTCCTTGTAGGCCTCGAGGTGCGGCGTGTTGGCGGCGTTGACCACCTTGATCTCGCGCACCGCGTCGCCGAGGCCGCTGGCCTCGAGCTTCTCCTTCACGTCGGCCTCGCGACCCACCACCACGGCCTTGCCGAAGCCGTTGCGCTGGTACATGACCGCGGCCCGCAGCACGCGCGGATCGTCGCCCTCGGCAAAGATCATCCGCGACTGCGCGGCCCGCGCGCGGCTGTTGATGCTGCGCAGCACCGAGGCGGTGGGGTCCATGCGCCCGCGCAGCCCGGCCTCGTAGGCCTCGATGTCGATGATCGGGCGGCGCGCCGCGCCGGTGTCCATGCCGGCGCGCGCCACGGCGGGCGGGATGCGGTGGATGAGCCGCGGATCGAAGGGCGTCGGGATGATGTAGTCGCGGCCGAAGGTCAGCGACTTGCCGTAGGCCAGCGCCACCTCGTCGGGCACGTCTTCGCGCGCCAGCTCGGCCAGCGCGTTGGCGCAGGCGATCTTCATCTCGTCGTTGATCGCGCGGGCGTGGATGTCGAGCGCGCCGCGGAAGAGATAGGGGAAGCCGAGCACGTTGTTCACCTGGTTCGGGTAGTCCGAACGGCCGGTGGCGACGATGGCATCGACCCGCACCTCATGCGCCTCCTCCGGGGTGATCTCGGGGTCGGGGTTCGCCATGGCGAAGATGACGGGGTTGTCGGCCATGCTCTTGACCATGTCCTGTGTCACCGCGCCCTTGGCAGAGACACCAAGGAAGACATCCGCACCGACCATCGCCTCTTCGAGGGTGCGCAGCTTGGTGTTGGCCGCATGCGCCGACTTCCACTGGTTCATGCCCTCGGTGCGGCCCTGGTAGATCACCCCCTTGGTGTCGCACATGATGCAGTTGTCATGCTGCGCGCCCATGGACTTCAGCAGTTCGAGGCAGGCGATGCCCGCCGCCCCTGCGCCATTGAGCACGATCTTCACCTCTTCGATCTTCTTGCCCGAGAGGTGCAGTGCGTTGATCAGACCCGCGGCGCAGATCACCGCCGTGCCGTGCTGGTCGTCGTGGAAGACCGGGATGTCCATCTCTTCCTTCAGGCGCTGCTCGATGATGAAGCATTCCGGCGCCTTGATGTCCTCGAGGTTGATGCCGCCGAAGGTCGGCCCCATCAGCTTGCAGGCCTTGATGAACTCCTCGGGGTCCTCGGTGTCGAGCTCGATATCGATCGAGTTCACGTCGGCGAAGCGCTTGAAGAGCACCGACTTGCCCTCCATCACCGGCTTGCCGCCCAGCGCGCCGAGGTTGCCGAGACCCAGAACCGCGGTGCCGTTCGAGATCACCGCAACCAGGTTGCCCTTGTTGGTGTAGTCATAGGCCAGTTCGGGGTTGGCTGCGATCTCCTCGCAGGGAACCGCCACACCCGGGGAATAGGCAAGGCTCAGGTCGCGCTGCGTGGTCATCGGGACCGTCGCGGTCACTTCCCATTTGCCGGGAGTCGGATCGAGGTGGAAGGCAAGCGCCTCTTCACGGGTGAATTTTGTTTTTGTCATTGGCCTGCGTTCCTCCGGTATGAGCGGCGTTTCTCTTAGCGCAGCGGAAGGCTTGGCTCAACTGCGCTCGACCGGGTGCATTTCGCCTTTCGCCGCCCCCGCGCGCTTTGGTATGTCTGCGCCAAGCAGCACTGGGGGACTAGATGACGGCAGTCACGCCGATGATGGCGCAATATCTTGAGATCAAGGCGCAGTATCCGGACGCGCTCCTCTTCTACCGGATGGGCGACTTCTACGAGATGTTCTTCGACGACGCGGTGGCGGCGTCCGAAGCGCTGGACATCGCCCTGACCAAGCGCGGCAAGCACGCCGGTGACGACATCCCGATGTGCGGCGTGCCGGTGCACGCGGCCGAGGGCTACCTGCTGACGCTGATCCGCAAGGGCTTCCGCGTCGCCGTGGGTGAGCAGCTGGAAAGCCCAGCCGAAGCGAAGAAGCGCGGCCACAAGTCGGTGGTGAAGCGCGACGTGGTGCGGCTGGTGACCCCCGGCACCCTCACCGAGGAGTCGCTGCTGGAAGCCCGCCGTCACAACTACCTCGCCGCTTTGGGCCGTATCAGGGACGATTGGGCGCTGGCCTGGACCGACATTTCCACCGGCGCGCTGCATGTCATGCCGCTGAGCCGCGCGCGCATCGGTGCCGAACTGGCGCGGCTCGCGCCCTCAGAGGTGCTGGTCTCCGACAGCACCGACGAAGAGCTGCGCCCGGTGCTGAGCGATCTCGGCATCTACCCCACCGTGCTGGGCGCGGCCTCCTTTGACTCCACCGGCGCGGAAGAGAGACTGAAACGGCTCTTTGCCGTGCAGACGCTTTCGGGCTTCGGGGCCTTCGAGCGGCCCGAGCTCTCGGCCCTCGGCGCGCTTGTCGACTATCTCGACATCACCCAAAAGGGCCGTTTGCCCCTGCTCCGCCCGCCGCAGCGCGATGCGGTCTCGAACCTCTTGCAGATCGACGCCGCCACCCGCCGCAACCTCGAGCTGACGCATTCGATGAACGGCGGCCGCGCCGGCTCGCTGCTGTCGGTGATCGACCGGACGGTGACGCCCGGCGGTGCGCGCCTGCTTGAAAGGCGAGTTTCATCCCCTTCACGCAATCTAGGGGTGATAGAAGCCCGGCTTCAGGCTCTGGACTGGGCGATGGAAAGCGCCGAGGCCAAGCTCCTGCGCGAGAGCCTGCGCAAGGTGCCCGATCTTGACCGCGCGCTCTCGCGGCTCGGTCTCGACCGTGGCGGGCCGCGCGATCTGGCCGCCGTGCGCAACGCGCTGGCGCAGGCCGAGGAGATCGCCGAGACCCTGAACGGGGCCGAGTTGCCGCCGCTTCTGCGTGATGCACGTGAAACACTGACCGGCCATGACGAGCTGATCGCCATGCTCGAGACCGCGCTCATCGCCGAGCCGCCGCTGATGGTGCGCGACGGCGGCTTCATCGCACCGGGCTACGATGCGCAGCTCGACGAGGCCCGCACGCTCCGCGACCAGGGCCGCGGTGTGATCGCCTCGATGCAGGCGAAATACGCCGAGATGGCCGGGGTGAATTCCCTGAAGATCAAGCACAACAACGTGCTGGGCTACTTCATCGAGACCACCGCCACCCATGCCGAGAAGATGATGTCGGCGCCGCTGAGCGAGATCTTCATCCATCGCCAGACCACCGCCAACCAGGTGCGCTTCACCACGGTCGAGCTGACCGAGCTGGAAACCCGCATCCTGAACGCCGGTAACGAGGCGCTGGAGATTGAAAAGAGGCTCTACGAAAGCCTGAAGGGTGCCATTCTGGAGCGCGCGCCGCAGGTGTCGGAAACCGGCCTGTCGCTGGCGGAGTTCGACGTGGCGCTTGGCCTGTCGGATCTTGCGAAGGCCCAGAAGTGGGCCCGCCCGCAGGTTGACGACAGCCGCGCCTTCGAGATCGTCGCGGGCCGTCACCCGGTGGTGGAACGCGCACTGCAGCAGCAGGGCGGCGCGCCCTTCATCGCCAATGATTGCGCCCTGAACGCCAATGGCGAGGGCGCGGCGGTGACGCTGCTGACCGGCCCCAACATGGCCGGTAAGTCGACCTACCTGCGGCAGAACGCGCTGATCGCCCTGCTGGCGCAGATGGGCTCCTACGTGCCTGCCGACCGCGCGCATCTGGGTGTGGTCAGCCAGATCTTCAGCCGTGTCGGTGCCTCCGACGACCTCGCGCGCGGCCGCTCGACCTTCATGGTCGAGATGGTCGAGACTGCCGCCATCCTCAACCAGGCGGACGACCGGGCGCTGGTGATCCTCGACGAGATCGGCCGCGGCACGGCGACCTATGACGGCCTGTCGATCGCCTGGGCAACGCTCGAGCATCTGCACGGGGTGAACCGCGTGCGCGGGCTCTTTGCCACGCACTACCACGAGCTGACCCAGCTCGCCGCCAAGCTCGAGGGCGTCGGCAATGCCACCGTCGCGGTGAAGGAGTGGGAGGGCGAGGTGATCTTCCTGCACGAGGTGCGCGAGGGTGCCGCCGACCGTTCCTACGGCGTGCAGGTGGCTCAGCTCGCCGGTCTGCCGCCCGCGGTGATCGCCCGCGCCCGCGACGTGCTGAGCGCACTCGAGGAAGGCGAGCGCGGCCGCACCTCACCCAAGGCACTGATCGACGACCTGCCGCTGTTCTCGGCAGCGGCGAAACCAGAGCCTGTTGCGGCGCCGAAAGGCCCATCGGTGGTCGAAGAGCGGCTCGACACCCTGCTGCCAGACGAGATGACCCCGCGCGAGGCGCTGCAGGCGCTTTACGAGCTGAAGGGTCTGATGAAGGGATAAGCGCGTTTCACGTGAATCCATGCTCCGTTTGGATTCACGTGAAACCAAGGCTGGGCGCGCCCAAAGAAAAACCCCCGGTCTCGCGACCGGGGGTTTTGCATGTCGGTGCCTGAAGGAATCAGCCCTGCATCGAGCTGACGCCAACCTGCGCGGGGCGCAGCAGGCGGTCGTAGAGCATGAAGCCCTCGGCCGAGACCTGGATGATCTCGCCGGCCTTGGTGCCCGGCACCGGGGCCTCGAACATCGCCTCGTGCATCTTCGGGTCGAACTTGTCGCCGACCTGAGGGCTGATCGCGGTCATCCCGTGCTTGCTGAACACGTTGGTCAGCTCGCGCAGGGTCAGTTCCACACCCTCGATCAGCGCCTCGCCAGCCTCAGCTTCGCGCGCGGCGTTCAGCGCGCGGTTGAGGTTGTCATAAACCGGAAGCAGGTCACGGGCGAGCTTCGAGCCACCGTACTGCTGCGCCTCGCGGCGATCCTTGTCGGCGCGCTTGCGGGCGTTCTCGGCATCGGCCAGCGCCCGCATGAAGCGGTCCTTGTACTCGTCGCGCTCGGCGCGCAGCGAGTCGAGCTCGAGCGCCTCGTTGTCGATCTCTTCCATCTCGTCAGCGAAAGCCTCTGCTTCTGCCGCCTCGATGTCGTCGAGGAATTCGTCTTTCTTCGCGTCTGCCATGTCTAACCTCTAGCTCCGCTCGGCAATCAGCCTGCCGACCAGCTGTGCCGTGTAGTCCACGATGGGTACGATCCGCCCGTAGTTGAGCCGCGTGGGTCCGATGACCCCGACCGCACCGATTATCTTTCGATCCGCGTTCATATATGGAGAGACCACCAGAGAGGAACCCGAAAGTGAGAAAAGTTTGTTCTCGGAGCCGATAAAAATACGGACCCCGTCGCCGGATTCCGCAAGCTGCAGGAACTCGGCAATATCCCGCTTGCGTTCGAGGTCGTCGAACAGCGAGCGGATGCGATCCAGCTCCTCCGCCTCGCCCTCCTGACCCAGCAGATTCGACGTCCCACGGACGATCAGCCGAGCCGAATTGTCGGCGTCCTTCTCCCAGGCGGCCATGCCTGTTTCGATCAGCTCCGCCGCCAACGTGTCGATCTCCTGCCGGCGGGTGGCGATCTGCCGCGAGATCTCGCCGCGCAGTTCAGAGAGCGTCTTGCCCTCGATCAGCGCGTTGAGGAAATTCGCCGCCTCGCGCATCGAGCTGGGGGTCTGACCGGCGGGCGGGCGGAACAGCCGGTTCTCGACATGCCCGTCGCCGAAGACCAGCACCACGAGCGCCCTGTCGTGGCCGAGAGAGACGAACTCGATATGTTTGACCGGCGCCTCGTGCTTCGGCGTCAGAACCAGGGAAGCACCGTGGGTTACGCCGGAAAGCGCGGCACCGACCCTGTCGAGCAGCCCGCCGACGTCATCGCCACCCTGCGTGGTGGTCGCGTCCAGCGCCAGCCGGTCGGAATTGTCGAGGTCGCGCACCTCGAGCAGCCCGTCGACAAACATGCGCAGTCCCACCTGCGTCGGCACCCGCCCCGCCGAGACATGCGGGCTGTCGAGCAGGCCGAGATATTCGAGATCCTGCATCACGTTGCGGATGGTCGCGGCCGAGACCTTCTCGGACAGGCTGCGCGTCAGGGTGCGCGAGCCCACCGGCTCTCCCGTCTCGAGATAGGACTCCACCACGCGCCGAAACACCTCGCGCGAGCGATCGTTCATTTCCTCGAGAAGACGGTTACCCTCTTTCATCCACATGCTCCGGCTGTTCAGGGTCATTAAAGGCCCGCTTCGGCGCGCGTCAATCAGGCCATGGATCGCGCCGCCAATCGGGGTTGCGAGACAGCATCAGCCCCAGTATCCCGGCAGCAACCGAGAAGAGAGGCACTCATGAGACCTTCTGGACGAGATCTAAGCGATATGCGCAGCGTTTCAATCGAGACGGGCGTCACGAAACATGCCGAAGGGTCCTGCCTGATCAAGATGGGCGACACCCACGTGCTCTGCACCGCCACGCTGGAAGACCGCGTGCCGCCCTTCGTGAAGGGCAGCGGCCTTGGCTGGGTCACCGCGGAATACGGCATGCTGCCGCGTTCCACCGGCTCGCGCATGCGCCGCGAGGCGACCGCCGGCAAGCAGGGCGGACGCACCGTCGAGATCCAGCGCCTGATCGGCCGCAGCCTGCGCGCCGGTGTCGACCGCGTCGCGCTCGGCGAGCGCCAGATCACCATCGACTGCGATGTGATCCAGGCCGACGGCGGCACCCGCTGCGCCTCGATCACCGGCGGCTGGGTCGCACTGCGCCTTGCGGTGAACAAGCTGATGAAGACCGGCGCCATCAGCACCGACCCGCTGACCCCGGTCGCGGCGGTGAGCTGCGGCATCTATGCCGGCCAGCCGGTACTGGACCTCGACTATGCCGAGGACAGCGAGGCGGGCGTTGACGGCAACTTCATCCTGCGCGGCGACGGCCAGCTGATCGAAGTTCAGATGTCCGCAGAGGGCGCGACCTTCAGCCGTGACCAGATGAACAAGCTGATGGATCTCGCCGAGGCCGGCGTCTCGCAGCTCGTCCAAGCGCAGCTGGCGGCCTGCAAATGACCCGGGTGTTCAGCGACAAGAAACTGCTCGTCGCGACCCACAACGCGGGCAAGCTCGAGGAGATCACCGAGCTGCTCGCGCCCTACGGGGTCGAGGTCGTGGGTGCGAAAGAGATGAACCTTCCCGAACCCGAGGAAACCGGCACCACCTTCGTCGAGAACGCCCGCATCAAGGCGCATGCCGCGGCCTCGGCCACCGGCCTGCCCGCGCTGGCCGACGACAGCGGCATCTCGGTGGATGCCCTGGACGGCGCCCCCGGTGTCTATACCGCCGATTGGGCCGAAACCGGCAATGGCCGCGACTTCATCATGGCCATGGGCAAAACCCATGACGCCCTGCTGCAGTCAGGCGCCGAGCAGCCCTGGACCGCGCGCTTCAACTGCACGCTGGTCCTGGCATGGCCCGATGGCACCGATGCCGTCTTCCCCGGCGTGATGGAGGGCACGGTGGTCTGGCCGATGCGCGGCAAGAACGGCCACGGCTACGACCCGATCTTCCAGCCCGAAGGCTACGAGATCACCTTCGCCGAGATGGACAGCGACGAGAAGAACCGCATCAGCCACCGTGCCGATGCCTTTGCCAAGTTCGTGAAGGGCTGCTTTGCCAAGGACGATGCCTGAGTCCGGGCCTGAAACCTGGCGTGAAGGAGGCTTCGGCCTCTACGTGCATTGGCCTTTCTGCGAGGCCAAATGCCCCTACTGCGACTTCAACAGCCATGTCGTCCGGTCGATCGACCAGACCCGCTGGGCAGACGCACTGAGCTCCGAGGTCCGCCGCTACGGCGAGATGACCTCGGGGCGCATCCTCAACTCGATCTATTTCGGCGGCGGCACGCCCTCGCTGATGGAGCCGGCGACGGTGCAGGCGGTGCTGGACGCCGCCAAGGAGCACTGGACCTGGGCCAACGACATCGAGATCACGCTCGAGGCAAACCCCCGCTCGGTCGAGGTCTCAAAGTTCGAGGGCTTCCGCGACGCGGGTGTGAACAGGGTCTCCATGGGCATTCAGAGCCTGCGACCGGACGATCTGCGCCGCCTCGGGCGGTTGCATGACGTGGGTGAGGCGATCGTCGCGCTCGAAACCGCCAAGTCGGTCTTCGAGCGGGTCAACTTCGACCTGATCTACGCGCGCGAAAACCAGACCCTGCAAGGCTGGGAGGCCGAGTTGCGCGAGGCGCTCGATCTCGCCGCAGACCACCTGTCGCTCTATCAGCTGACCATCGAGGAAGGCACGATGTTCTGGGAGCGCGCGCAGCGTGGCCAGATGAAGAAGCTGCCCGATGAAGACCTCGCCGCCGACATGTTCCTCGCGACGCAGGAGATCACGGCGAAGGCGGGCTACGCCCCTTACGAAGTCTCGAACCACGCCCAGCCCGGCGCGCAGTCCCGGCACAACCTCGTATACTGGCGCGGCGGCGATTACGTCGGCGTCGGCCCCGGCGCTCATGGCCGCGTCACGGTGAACGGCACGCGCCACGCCACCGAGGCCTGGAAGATGCCCGGCGCCTGGATCGAGAAAGCCGAGACCGGACGTGCCGACAGCGTCTTCGACCCGCTCGGCACCGAGGACATCATGACAGAATTTGTCATGATGGGTCTGCGGCTGAGCGAGGGGATCTCGCTTGCGCGTCTTGCCGAGATCTCACCGAAGCCCCTGCCCGCCCACAAGCTGACCGAGCTTCAGGACCTCGGCCTGATCTGGCGCGAACGTGACCTGATCGGCGCCACCACCGAGGGCCGTTTGGTGCTGAACGGCGTGATCTCAGAGCTTCTGACCAACTGACGCTTCACCGTTTCATGTGAAACGTTACCCACAGGATCCGGCCGGATCCTGTGGAGATCTCTCTTCTATCGGAAACCCGGAAAACAAGAAGGCCGAGCCACAGGGGCTCGGCCTTCTTAATTTGAACCAGATCCGACGGATCCGATCAGATCTGGTGAACAAACGCCCTGCCCCGCGCCTGCGTTTATTGCTTCATGTGAAACGCAGCGAGATCTCTCCACAGGATCCTGTGGAGATCCTTCAGCGCGCGGCGCTGAGGATTGCGCAGAGTTTGTCGAGTTCCTCGAAGCTCTGGTAGCTGACCACCAGCTTGCCGCTCTCCGCGCCCGGCGCGTTCTGGATCGCAACCTTCATGCCGAGCGCCGCCGAGAGATCCCCCTCAAGCGCCCGAGTGTCCGCATCCTTCTGCCCGCCACCAAAGCCGTTCAGGCCCTGTTTCGGTGCTTTCTGTGTCTGCGGCTTGGCCAGTTGTTCGGCCTGGCGGACCGAGAGCTTGCGCCGCACGATCTCTTTTGCCAGCTCTTCCGGGTTCTCCGAGGTGATCAGCGTGCGCGCGTGGCCCGCCGTCAGCTCGCCCTCGACCACCATGGTCTGAACGGTCTCCGGCAGGTTCAGCAGGCGCAGCAAGTTGGCGATATGGCTGCGGCTCTTGCCAAGCGCCTCGGCGATCTTTTCCTGCGTGTGCCCGAAGCGGTTCATCAGCTGCTTGTAGCCCGCCGCCTCTTCGATGGCGTTCAGGTCCGCGCGCTGGATGTTCTCGATGATCGCGACTTCGAGCACCTCGATGTCGTCGAATTCCCGCACCAGCGCGGGCACCTCGTGCAGCTGCGCCATCTGCGCGGCGCGCCAGCGGCGTTCGCCCGCGACGATCTCGAACTCACCTTCCGATCCGGGCCGCGGCCGGACGATGATCGGCTGGATAATCCCCTTGGTGCGGATCGATTCCGAAAGCTCGTTGAGCTGCTCGGGGGTGAAGGTCCGGCGCGGCTGGTCCTTGTTCGGGAACAGCTTCTCGATCGGAATCATCCGGTCGGGAGTCCGCGGCGCCGCCTCTTCCTCGGCCACCACCGCGGGGCGCACATCCACATCCGACATCAGGGCCGACAGTCCCCGCCCGAGTCCCCGACGCATTTCGCGTTTCTCTGCCATAACTGCCCTCTTGTCTCGAATTTCGTCTTAGGCCGCCATCTGCGCATTGTTGCGCAACAGCTCGTCCGCCAGCGCCCGATAGGCCAGCGCGCCCTTGGAATTGGTGTCGTAGGTCAGCACCGGACAGGCATAGGACGGCGCTTCGCTGACCCGCACGTTCCGCGGGATCACCGTGTTGAACACCAGGTCACCAAGGTTCGCCCGTGCGTCTTCCTCGACCATCCGCGACAGGTTGTTGCGCGCATCGAACATGGTCAGAACCACGCCTTCGATCCGCAGGTCGGGATTGGCGCTCTGCCGCACTTCGCGGATTGTCAGCATCAGCTGCGACAGACCCTCAAGTGCAAAGAACTCGCTCTGCAGCGGCACAAGGATCGAATGCGCCGCGACCATGGCATTGACCGTCAGAAGGTTCAGCGACGGCGGGCAGTCGATCAGGATGTAATCGAAGCAGAACTGCGCCATGTCCGCCTGCCGCAGCGCGTCGTGCAGCAGGAAACTGCGCTTTTCGTTCGCCACCAGCTCGATGTCCGCCGAGGCCAGATCCACCGTTGCCGGGATCAGCTTCAGATTCGCCGTCTCCGTCTCGAGGATCATGTCCGACAGCGGTGCGTCCTCAAGCAGCAGCTCATAGGCCGTGTATTCGCGCGCTTCAGGCTCGATGCCGAGCCCCGTGGACGAGTTGCCCTGCGGATCGAGGTCAACGATCAGCACCTTCAAGCCGCGCTCCGCCAGCGCCGCACCGAGGTTGATCGTCGTCGTGGTCTTGCCCACCCCGCCCTTCTGGTTGGCGATGGCTACGATCTTGGCCGCGCCGGGCCGGATGGAATCAGACATGAGTCAGCGCTCCGATTTGCAAGACAACCGCTTGGGGATCCGTAAGGCTTGTATGCCGTACCAGATCAAACTGCCACATCTTGCGTGCATCTGCGATTTCTTTTTCGGCCTGCGCGCCCTTGGGAAAGAGCGCAGTGCCATTCTCGCACAGGTGACGTTCAGCGAAGCCCAAAAGTTTATCGAGCGAAGCCAGCGCGCGGGCGCTGAGCAGGTCCGCACCAAGCGGGGGAATTTCCTCGATCCTGCGGGCTTCGACATTCGCTTCGACGCCGGTCTCGCGGAGAACTGTCCGCAGGAACGCGCATTTTCGCTGATCGCTTTCGACCAGCGTTACCTTCATCTCCGGTGTGAATTCATCGCGCAGAATTGCGACGACAAGGCCCGGGAAGCCCCCGCCTGCGCCCAGGTCTGCCCAATGCTGTGGGTATGTCTGTGGAATACCCCAGATCTGCGCAGAATCTACGATGTGCCGGGTCCAGGCCTCGGCCAAAGTCGTCGGCGAAACGAGATTGATCCGCGGATTCCACTTTTTCAGAAGGTCCGTGTAGTGCTCGAGGCGGTCCCATGTTTCACGTGAAACACTGAGCCCGCCCCCAAGGTCCAGATCGCTCATGCGCTGCGCGCCTTGTCGTTGCGCCGGAGCCGGATAAGAAGAAGCGAAAGCGCCGCCGGTGTCATCCCGTCGACTTTCGCCGCCTGTGCAAGCGTCGAGGGCTTTGCCCGCGCAAGCTTTTGCTTCAATTCGGTGGAAAGCCCTTCAATCGTCGAGAAGTCGAAGTCGGATGGCACCTGATAGGTCTCGTCGCGCTTCAGCGCATCCACATCGCGCTTCTGGCGATCGATATAATTGGCGTATAGCGCGTCCTTGGCCAGCTGCTCTCCGATTTCGGGCGCAATGGTGCTGAGTTCCGGAACGTGCTCACGCAGGAAGTCCATAGAGATGTCAGGAAAGGAGAGCAATTGGAACAGACTGCGCCGCGCGCCGTCTGCGTTCATTTTCAGCCCCAGTTCTCCAAGCTCGCGCGGGGTCATCGTGATCTCGCCGAGCACGCCCCTGCCCCGCTCCAGATCTTCCGACTTTTCGAGGAACGCCCTCTTGCGCGTTTCGGACACGCAGCCGAGCGCCAATGCCATGGGTGTCAGGCGCTGGTCCGCGTTGTCGGCGCGCAGGGACAGACGGAACTCGGCGCGCGAGGTGAACATTCGGTAGGGTTCCGTCACACCGCGCGATGTCAGATCGTCGATCATAACGCCGATATAGCTTTCCGCACGGCTGAAGGTGATTTCCTCCCGCCCGAGGCTCTGCGCCGCGGCGTTCAGACCTGCGACCATGCCCTGTGCTGCCGCCTCTTCGTACCCGGTCGTACCGTTGATTTGCCCCGCGAGGTAGAGGCCCGAAACAGATTTCACCGAGAGCCGCAGGTCCAGCGCCCGGGGATCGATGTAGTCATACTCGATGGCGTAACCAGGCTGCAGGATCCTGGCGTTCTCGAGGCCGACGATTGAATGGACATAGGCCTCTTGAACGTCCTCGGGCAGCGATGTCGAAATCCCGTTGGGATAAACCGTGTGGTCGTCCAGGCCCTCCGGCTCAAGGAAGATCTGGTGAGAGTCCTTGTCGGCGAAACGCACCACCTTGTCCTCAATCGAGGGGCAGTAGCGCGGACCGATGCCCTCGATATGCCCGCCATACATGGCGGACCTGGAAAGGTTGTCGCGGATCAGCTCGTGCGTGCGCGTATTTGTATGAGTGATCCCGCAGGAAATCTGCCGCACGAAGGGCGAGGCCGACAGGAAAGAGAACATGGCAGGATCGTCATCGCCGGGCTGGCTGTCGAGGATCTCCCAATTGATCGTCCGCCCATCCAGACGCGGCGGCGTGCCGGTTTTCAGACGTCCAAGCGGCAGCGCCATCTCGTCGAGCCGCTCCGCCAGTTTGACCGCGGGCTTGTCGCCCATGCGGCCGCCGGGGCGCTTCTGATCACCGATATGGATGACGCCGCGCAGGAAGGTACCTGTAGTGAGCACCACAGCACCGGATCTGAGCACGGATCCATCGGCAAGGACCACACCTTGCACAAGATCGCCGGTCTTCAACAGGTCCGTGACCTCCCCTTCCACGATGGAAAGGTTCGGCGCGGCTTCCATCTCGCGCAGCATGGCCTCGCGGTAGAGCTTCCGGTCTGCCTGGGTCCGCGGCCCTTGAACGGCGGGACCCTTGCGACGGTTCAGCAGGCGGAACTGGATGCCCGCCTGGTCCGCCACACGGCCCATAACACCATCCATAGCGTCAATCTCGCGCACCAAATGGCCCTTTCCGAGCCCGCCGATGGCCGGATTGCACGACATGACCCCGATCCCGGCTCGGGTCAGGGTGACAAGCGCCGTTTTTGCGCCCATTCGCGCCGAAGCCGCGGCGGCCTCGGTGCCCGCATGTCCGCCGCCCACGACGACGACGTCAAAATCGAGTTGTTTCACGTGAAACACTCCTTACTTACCCAGGCAGAAGCTCGAGAAGATCTTGTCCAGCAAATTTTCAACATCGACGCGGCCGATCAGGGCTTCAAGGCGTCGAATCGCGACCCGGACTTCCTCTGCAGCGATATCGTACCGCTCCGGTCCGAAATCAAGCAATTCCAGCGCGGTTGTGAGCGAATCGGCGCCTTCCTGGAAGGCGATTCGGTGGCGCTCCCGCGTGGCGAGGCCGCTGGACTGTACGCGCTCGGACAAGATGCCACCAATTTCCGAGATCAGCGCCTCTATCCCCTGCCCCGTGGCGGCGGAAATCGCCTGCGCGTCTCCAGAGAGATCTCCCTTGGAGCGGCGGACGATGTCACCCTTGCGCGGAACAACGTCCAACGTCTCATCCGCCTCGAGCAGAAAGACCCGCAGGTCCGCCAGCTCAGCGCGGTCCCGGGCGCGCTGAATACCGATCTTTTCGACCGGATCCGCGGCCTCTCGCAGACCTGCGGTATCAAGAAGCGTCACGGGCAGGCCCGCAATTTCCATACGCACCTCGATCACATCGCGGGTCGTGCCCGCATGTTCCGAGGTGATTGCCGCGTCTCTACCTGACAAGGCATTGAGAAGAGTGGACTTTCCGACATTTGGCCGACCAATGATCGCAACTTCGAAACCGGATCTGATGCGTTCCGCTGCGTCAACTCCGGCCAGTTCGCGCTCGATCTCCGTCTTCACCTTGAGGAGCGCTGCACGCACATCGTCGCTGACGTCGACCGGAACCTCTTCGTCGGCGAAATCGATCGTCACCTCGAGCAGAGAGGCGGCGAAAATCAGCTCTTCACGCCAGCCGTCCACTTTCTTGCCGAGCGCCCCGGCGAAAATCGTCATCGCCTGGCTGCGTTGGCTTTCGGTCTCGGCCTCGATCAGATCCGCCAGCGCCTCGACCTGGGTGAGATCCAGCCGATCATGCTCCAGCGCCCGCCGGGTGAATTCGCCGGGCTCTGCCTGACGGATCCCCTCCATCGCCGCGAGCTCGCGAAGCACTGCGCGCAGGATGGCAATGCTGCCATGCAAATGGAACTCGACGACCTGTTCGCCGGTGAAACTCTTGCCGTCTTCAAAGGTGAGCACCAGCGCTTCGTCGAGCACCTGCCCTGCCCCGTCGGACAGTTTGCGCAGCGCGGTCCGGCGCGGTGCGGGAACATCGCCGCAAAGACGAGAACAGGCGTCCCATGCGGAAGGTCCGGAAACCCTCACCACGGAGACGCCTGCTTTGCCCACCGCGCTGGCAAGTGCGAAGATCGTATCCATCCCCGCCTCCTTTGCGGTTTATGTTTAGCTGTTCATGGAGTCGAAGAATTCGCCGTTCGTCTTCGTCTGCTTAAGCTTGGAGAGCAAGAATTCGACCGCGTCGGTCGTGCCCATCGGATTGAGGATCCGGCGCAGGACGAAGGTCTTCTGCAGGTCGACCTTGTCGGTGAGCAGATCCTCTTTCCGGGTGCCCGACTTGAGGATATCGATCGCCGGGAAGACGCGCTTGTCTGCGACCTTGCGGTCGAGCACGATTTCCGAGTTACCGGTACCCTTGAATTCTTCGAAGATCACCTCGTCCATGCGCGAGCCGGTGTCGATCAGCGCGGTGGCGATGATGGTGAGCGAGCCGCCCTCTTCGATGTTCCGCGCCGCGCCGAAGAAACGCTTCGGACGCTGCAGCGCGTTTGCATCGACACCACCGGTCAGGACCTTGCCCGACGACGGCACGACAGTGTTGAAGGCCCTACCAAGTCTTGTGATCGAGTCGAGAAGAATCACAACATCTCGTTTATGCTCGACGAGGCGCTTGGCTTTCTCGATGACCATTTCCGAAACGGCCACGTGACGGGTCGCCGGTTCGTCGAAGGTCGAGGAGACAACCTCGCCCTTCACCGAACGCTGCATGTCGGTGACTTCCTCGGGGCGTTCATCGATCAGCAGGACGATGAGGTAGCACTCGGGGTGGTTCTTCTCGATCGAGTTGGCGATGTTCTGCAGCAGCACCGTCTTACCGGTGCGCGGCGGCGCCACGATGAGCGAACGCTGTCCCTTGCCGATCGGTGCGACCAGATCGATGATCCGGGCCGACTTGTCCTTGATCGTCGGATCCTCGACTTCCATCTTCAGACGCTCGTCGGGATAGAGCGGCGTCAGGTTGTCGAAGGCGATCTTGTGGCGGGCGCGTTCCGGATCCTCGAAGTTGATCGCCGAGACGTCGACCAGCGCGAAGTAGCGCTCTTCGTTGTCAGGCGCACGGATCTCGCCCTCGATGGTGTCGCCTGTGCGCAGCGAGTATTTCCGGATCATGTCGGGCGAGACATAGATGTCATCGGGGCCCGGCAGGTAGTTTGCCTCGGGCGAGCGCAGGAAGCCGAAGCCGTCCTGCAGCACTTCGAGCACGCCGTCGCCAAAGATGGTCCAGCCCTCGTCCGCGCGTTCGCGCAGGATCTGGAACATCATCTCGCCCTTGCGCATCGTCGATGCGTTTTCGATGTCCAGCTCTTCGGCCATCGCCAGCAGATCTTTCGGGCTCTGCGCCTTGAGATCGGACAGGTTCAGACGCTCGACGATATCGGCATCAGTCATGAATTCCTCCGGGCCGCGGTCGGCCGTCGCTGTCGCAGCTATCTGCGTATGTCTTTTGGGAAGGTCCCACCAGAACAGGTGTTGAGAAGATGCCTATCCCCTCCCCCCCTCGAAGTCAATTCCCGGACCGAGCCGCCTGGGCCGCCCGGTACCTTTCAAAAAATTAAAGAAAGAAAAGAAGAGATGATTTTGGTTAAGGGTAACCCGAGTCCGGTGGATCAAATGTTTCACGGAACTTAGTCCACGGCGGATCCCTCTGTGGATAGATCTGCGGAGATCTCTCGGATCTGCTTTGGGTGAATCTGCGTTTGGATCATATAAAAAAGCCCTTATAGGGTGATGTACCCCATTGTGGACAGATCTTGGAGAGATCCGGTCGGATCCTGTTCTCCACAGTGGGAAGTTATCAAAACCCACAGACTCAGGAATCACCGCGACTCGACGTGAACCTTGAGAGATCTCCCCAGCCTTGAAACCACGGGCGATTTTCCCCAGAAGCTTCCCCTGACAAAGACCCAAGACTGCGAACAGGTTTATCCCCATGAGTCTTCCGCTGATCCTCGCCTCCGGCTCGCAAATCCGCGCCGATCTGCTGCGCGCGGCGGGCGTTTCCTTCGCGATCGAGGTGGCGAAAGTCGACGAATCCTCGATTCGCGACTCGCTGCTGGCCGAGGGTGCGGCGCCGCGCGACGTGGCGGACGCGCTGGCCGAGTACAAGGCGCGCAAAGTCTCCGCCAGGAACCCCGCGGCATTGGTGCTGGGCTGTGACCAGGTGCTGAGCTGCAACGGCAAGCTCTATTCAAAGCCGCAGAGCACCGAGGACGCGCGGGCCCAGCTCATGGAGCTGCGCGACCAGCGGCTGCACCTTCTTTCGGCAGCGGTGATCTACGAGGGCGGCGAGCCGGTCTGGCGGCATGTCGGCGTGGCCCGTCTTAAGATGCGTGCCTTCTCCGAAACCTATCTTGATGACTATATAGAGAGAAACTGGGAGAGCCTGCGCAGCTCCGTGGGGGGCTTCAAGCTGGAGGAGGAAGGCGTGCGCCTGTTCGCGAGTATCGAGGGAAGTCATTTCACCATTCTGGGCCTGCCCCTGCTGGAGCTTCTGGGCTTTCTTGAAGTGCGCGGGGTGATCGCGGGATGAGCGGCGACAGGATCCCTCTCGCGGGCGTCATTGGCTCGCCCATCGCGCATTCCCGCTCGCCGCTTCTGCACGGGCACTGGCTGAAGACCTACGGCCTGCCCGGTCACTACATTCCCATGGACGTGCCGGCGGCGCGGCTGGAAGAGACGCTGCGCCTGCTGCCGCAGATCGGCTTCGTCGGGGTGAACATCACCATTCCGCACAAGGAACGGGTGATGGAGATTGCCGATGTCGTGTCGGACCGGGCTACTCTGATCGGGGCGGCCAACACGCTGACCTTCCGCGAGAACGGCACGATCTACGCCGACAATACCGACGGCTACGGTTTCATCGAGAACCTCAGGCAGAACGCGCCGGGCTGGCGCGCCGATGCCGGGCCTGCCGTCGTGCTTGGTGCGGGCGGCGCGTCCCGCGCGGTGATCACCTCGCTGCTCGAGGCGGGCGTGCCGAAGCTCTACCTCAGCAATCGCACTCGGACCCGGGCCGAGGCCCTGCGTGACGATTTCGGTCAGCGCGTGCATGTCATCGACTGGGTGCATGCGGGCAACGTGCTGGAAGAGGCGAATACGGTGGTCAACACCAGCTCGCTCGGCATGGTCGGCAAGCCCGAGCTGCGGGTGCCGCTGGATGGGCTGCGGCCGGGCACGCTGGTGACCGACATCGTTTATACGCCGCTGGAGACCCGGCTGCTGCGCATCGGGCGCGAGCTGGGCTGCACCTGCGTCGATGGTCTGGGCATGCTGCTGCATCAGGCGGTGCCCGGGTTCGAGCGCTGGTTCGGCAAGCGCCCGGTCGTGGATCAGGCCACCCGAGACGCGGTGCTCTGATGCGCTTTCGGCTCGGCCTCACCGGCTCCATCGGCATGGGCAAGTCGCAGACCGCGGCCTTCTTTGCCGAGGCGGGCTGCCCCGTCTGGGACGCGGATGCGGCGGTGCACAGGCTCTATGGCTCGGGCGGCGCGGCGGTTGGCCCCATCGCGGCGGAATTCCCGCAGGCCATCGTGGAGAAGGCGGTTTCACGTGAGGCACTGCGCGGGGTCATCGCCGCGGACGCCGGGGCGCTGAAGCGGATCGAGGCAATCGTGCACCCGCTGGTGCGGGCCGACCGCGCGGCCTTCGACGAGGGGCATCCCGAGGCGATCGGTGTCTTCGACATCCCCCTGCTCTACGAGACCGGCTCGGAAGCCGAATTCGACGCGGTGGCCTGTGTCACCATCCCCGAAGAGATCCAGCGCGAGCGCGTCCTGGCACGCGGCACGATGAGCGCGGCGGACCTCGACCGCATCCTTGCCCGGCAAATGCCGAACGCCGAGAAATGCGCCCGCGCGGATTACGTGATTACAACGGACACGCTGGACCATGCCCGCGCGCAGGTTCAGGATGTGCTGAAAGACATCGAAAGGCGGCGCCATGCGTGAGATCGTTCTCGACACCGAAACCACCGGCTTCGAGCCGGAACAGGGCGACCGCATCGTCGAGATCGGCGCGGTCGAGCTCTACAACCACGTGCCGACGGGCAAGGTCTACCACCAGTACATCAACCCCGAACGCTCGATGCCGCAGGAGGCCTTCGAGGTGCACGGGCTGGGCGACGATTTCCTGCGCGACAAGCCGGTGTTTGCCAAGATCGTCGACGAGTTCATCGCCTTTGTCGGCACCGACGCCAAGCTGGTGATCCACAACGCCACGTTCGACGTGAAATTTCTCAACGCTGAGCTGAAGTGGGCGAACCGTCCGCAACTCCCGAAGGATTGCGCCATCGACACGCTTATGATCGCGCGCAAGAAGTTCCCTGGCTCGCCCGCCTCGCTGGATGCGCTCTGCCGCCGTTTCGGCATCGACAACTCCAGCCGGACGCTGCACGGGGCGCTGCTCGACAGCGAGATCCTGGCCGAGGTCTATCTGGAACTGATCGGGGGCAAGCAGCCGGACCTTGTGCTGGCGCCGGTGTCCTCGGGCCGCAACAGCGCGGGCGGCGAGGAAGAATGGCGGCCGCAGCGGCGTGCGACACCGCTGCCGTCACGGATCACGGAAGAAGAAAAGGCGGCTCACGCCGCCTTTGTCGAGAAACTCGGAGAGAACGCGCTCTGGTCGCGGGGCTGAGGCCCCGCCACCGGGAGGTCGCTTACGCGTCGAGCTTGCGCTCTTCGCCGGCCGCGGCAGTTGCCTGCTGACGGCGTGCGATTTCGTTGCGGTAGAGAGCGACAAAATCGATGGTTTCGAGGTTCAGCGGCGGGAAGCCACCGTCGCGGGTCACATCCGAAACGATGCGGCGCACGAAGGGGAAGAGCATCCGCGGGCATTCGATCAGCAGGAACGGGTGCAGCTGCTCTGCGGGCACGTTCTCGATGTTGAACACGCCGGCGTAATCCATCTCGAGGATGAAAAGCATGTCGCCGGTCGCCTTCGACTTGGACTCGACCTTCAGCTTCATCACGACTTCGTACTGGTTCTCTGCCGTGCGCTTCTTGGCATCGAGGTTGACCTGCACCTGAACGTCGGGCTGGACCTCACCGCTCACGCCCTTCTGCGCGAGGATGTTCTCGAAGCTCATGTCACGCACGAATTGCGCGAGCACGTTCATCTTCACCGGTGCGGGGGCCTGCTGCGCGTCTGCCGCGCCATTTTCGCTGATTTCAGCCATGGAAATCTCCTGTTGGATTTTGCACCGGAATAGCAGCCCCGGGTTAACGGCTCAATGCTTAGTCCAGCCTGACCCAGGGTGATTGGGCCGCTTGGAGCCGGGAATCTCGGTGAATTCGCCCTCGATCACGTCATCTTGTGACTTCGGGCCGGGCCGGTAGGGTTCGGTCTGGGGGCGCGGACCGCTCTGGGGACGCCCGCCCATCTCGAAGCGCTGCACCTTGATGCGGCTCGACACGAAGCGCATCACTGCGTCGCGCACTGCAGGGATCAGCAGCGCGAAACCGCAGGCGTCGGTGAAGAAGCCGGGCGTCAGCAGCAGTGCGCCGGAGAACAGGATCATCGCGCCATGTGCCAGCGGCCGGGTCGGATCCTGCAACTGCGAGAAAGAACTCTGCACGTCCGAGAGCGCCCGCAGCCCCTCGCGCCGGACAAGCGCCGTGCCCAGGATGGCGGTGACAACGACGATCAGCAGCGTCGGCCAGAGCCCGATAAGCCCCCCAACCTGGATGAACAGCGCGATTTCGATCAGCGGCACTGCGACGAATGCCAGAAAAAGCCACATGGCCTCACTCCTTTTCCGTGGCTGCGCACCGGTAGACTTGGCGCTGCCCAGTGCCTACATAGGAATGCAACATCAGATTTTCCATGTTTTGCCCAAGAGGTGCCGATGAATATGCCGATCGTCCAGCTGCTGGTACTTGCCGCGATCGCGATCTTCCTGATCCTGCGTCTGCGGAGCGTGCTGGGCACACGCGACGGGTTTGAGAAGCCGCCCGCTCAGGCGCCCGCCCGCCGCGACGACAGCCGTCGCGACTTCGAGGTGATCGAGGGCGGACCGGATCATGACATCATCGACCACGCCCCCGAGGGCAGCCCCTCGGCCAAGGCGCTGGCCAAGATGAAGGCGGTCGAACCGAGCTTCAACGTCGGCGAGTTCCTCGGCGGCGCGCGCGGCGCCTATGAGATGATCCTCATGGGCTTCGAGCGCGGCGATGTGGAAGAGCTGAAGCCCTTCCTCGCGCCCGACGTCTACGACAGCTTTGCCGAGGTGGTCGAAAGCCGCCGCCAGCAGGGGCTGACCATCGAGGCGGAATTTGTCGGCGTGCGGGAAATGTCGCTGGTCGAGGCCACCTTCGACGAGGCCACCAAGCTGGCCGAGATCACGGTGCGCTACACCGGCGAGCTGACCTCTGTGGTGAAGGACGCGACCGGCGCGGTGATCGAGGGCAGCCCGACCTCGGTGAAACGTCAGAAGGATGTCTGGACCTATGCCCGCAACATGGGTAGCGACGATCCGAACTGGCAGCTGGTCGCGACCGACGAATGAGGCGTGCGATCCGGGCGGCCGTGCTGACAGGAGCAATACTGGCAGGGACCATGGCCGCTGCGGAGAGCGACACCACTTACGAGATCCTGAGCTTCGGCGATCTCGACGGATGGGCGACGGATGATCATTCCGCCGCCCTTTCGGTTTTCCTGAACACCTGCGGCGATATGACCGACCCGGACTGGGTGTCGCTCTGCGCTTTGGCGCGGGATGCCGGCGATGCCCGCGACTTCTTCGAGCTGTTCTTCCGTCCGGTGATGATCACCGGCGCGCCCGAGGACGAGGAGGAAGGCACCGAGGGGCTGTTCACCGGCTATTTCGAGCCGGAGATCGCGGGATCTCTGGAACGCGATCCGCTTTACAGCCATCCGATCTACCGGCTGCCGCCCGAGGTGGGCGAGACCGAGGGCCCTTGGCTCACCCGGCGCGACATCGTCACCGGCGACACCATGCTGGGACGCGGGCTCGAGATCGCCTGGATCGCCGATCCGGTCGAGCTGTTCTTCCTGCAGGTGCAGGGCTCGGGACGCATCCGCCTGCCCGACGGCCACCACCTGCGGGTCGGCTACGGCGGCGCCAATGGCCACCCCTACCGCTCCATCGGCAAGGAGCTGGTGCAGCGCGGCATCTTCACCCTGCACGAGGTCTCGGCCCAGGTGATCAAGTCCTGGGTGCGCGAGAACCCCGAGGAAGGGGCCGAGCTGCTGATGCACAACCCCTCCTACGTCTTCTTCCGCGAGGTGAACGAGGTGCCTGCCGAACTGGGGCCGCTGGGGGCGATGAACCGTTCGATCACCACGCTGCGCTCGATCGCCGTGGATCCGGCCTATGTGCCGCTGGGCGCGCCGGTCTGGATCGAGAAGCAGGGCGCCGAGCCCCTGAACCGGCTGATGATCGCGCAGGACACCGGCTCGGCGATCAAGGGCCCGCAGCGCGCCGACATCTTCATGGGCACTGGCGACGAGGCCGGGCGCCGCGCTGGCACGATGAAGGATCCGGGCCGCCTCGTGGTGCTGTTGCCGATCCAGCGCGCCTATGCGCTGTTGCCGGAGTCGGTGCTGTGAGCCGCCGCAAGCTGCGCCCCGATGAGGTCGAGCTCTGGGAACTGGTCGCGCGCAGCGCCGAGAAGCTGCCGGGGCGCAAGGTGGCACCCGAACCCCCTGCCCCGAAGCCGTCCAAGCTGCGCAAGCCGATCGCGCCGCGCGACCCGGTGCAGAACTTCGCGCTCGGCACCCGCGCTCCGACGCCGCAGGAGCGGCATGACTTCTTCGCCTCTACTTCGGATCGGCTGGCGCAGGACCCGGTGCGCATGGACGCCAAGGCCTTCGGCCGGCTCAAGCGCGGCAAGCTGCAGCCCGAGGCACGGCTCGACCTGCACGGGATGACGCTGGATCAGGCGCATCGCGAGCTGGCGGGCTTCATCCTCGGCACGCAGATGCGCGGCTTCCGGCTGGTGCTGGTGATCACCGGCAAGGGCATGCGCGAGGACCCGCACGACCCGATGCCGCGTCGTCGCGGCGTGCTGAAGACCCAGGTGCCGCAATGGCTGCGCATGCCGCCGCTCTCGGCCTGCGTGTTGCAGGTCTCGGAGGCGCATATCAAGCACGGCGGCGGCGGGGCCTATTACGTCTATCTCAAGAAGCGGCGGTAGGGCGCTGCGGTCGCCGGGAGGCGCCCTTCAGCCCAGGATCATCTCGCCATGTTCGGCGAGGTAGATGCGCAGCCATGGGGTGAAGGCCTCGGGCTCCGCCGTGATGCGGGCGCGGAGCTCGGGCAGCGTGAGCCAGGCGGTATCCATCACCTCGGCGGCATTGGGCGCGGGTTCGACCCCTGCCCCCGCCTCGGCCACGAAGATGTCGACCAGCTCGTGCTCGGTCATGCCGCCGCCGACCTCGGCGCGGTATTCCACCTGCCCGCGATACAGCGGGTCGAGACCGCGCAGCCCCAGCTCTTCGTCGAGCCGGCGCAGCGCGCAGTCACGCGGTGCTTCGCTCCAGTGCGGATGGGTGCAGCAGGCATTCGCCCAGAGGCCCGGCGTGTGGTACTTTTCCAGAGCGCGGCGCTGCAGCAGGGTACGGCCGTCGCGCATGACGAAGACAGAGACCGCCTTGTGACGCAGCCCCTTGAGATGCACATCGAGTTTCTCCGCCGGAACGAGCTCTCCGTCCACCCATGCGGGAATGTCCTGGGCCATGCTTTGCCTCCATCTGAGGCGCCTGTTTCCTCTCTGCCCGCATCAAGGTCAAGCCACGGGAAATTCTCGGCACCGGGCATTCCGTCGCAGCGCGCCGCGGTGCAGAGTGTCCTAGACCTGTCCCTGGAGACGCGAAACTGGAGAAGTGTATGTACAGCAAGATGATACTGGGTATCGCAGCCATGATCGCGGCGGGCTCCGCGCAGGCGGGTGACGCAGAAGCGGGCAAGAAGCTCTTCGAACAGCGCTGCCGCGCCTGCCACATGATCCAGGCCGATGATGGCACCCCGATCCAGAAAGGCGGCAAGACCGGCCCGAACCTCTACGAGGTGATCGGGCGCACCGCCGGCAGCGAGGAAGGCTACCGCTACAAGGACTCGGTGGTCGAGGCGGGTCAGAAGGGGCTGGTCTGGGACGAGGCAAGCTTCACGGCCTACGTCCAGGACCCCTCGGCCTTCCTGAAGGAGTACCTCGGAGACGGCGGTGCGCGGTCGGGCATGACCTTCAAGCTGCGCAAGGGGGCCGAGGACGTCTACGCCTACCTCGCGTCGGTCGGCGAGTAAGACACGGGATATACCGCGAAATCGAAAAAGGGCGCTCCCCGGGGAGCGCCCTTTCTGTCTGCGTGGGTCAGCGTCCGATCAGAAGGCGTTGGCAGCCGCCACCGAACGCTGTGTCGTCGTCACGCCGCTGTTGACGATGCTGAGCAGGGTCTGCAGTCCGGCCAGCGGGCTCTCGGTCGCGAGCACCACGTCATCGGGATAGATCTGGAATTTGCGGGCGGCGAAGAGACCGTCGGCGGTGGTCATGTCGAAGGTGAACACCACCTGCTGCATGTTCGGCCTGGAGGCGGACCGGCTCAGCTGCTGCGGGGTATATTCGCGCAGCACCATGACGCCGGTGGGATCGGCTCGCACGTCGTAGAGGCCGCCGATCAGCGACAGCGCCTCGAGTGCATTGATCTCGTCCTTGGGGAAGTTCACCAGCGTCTGCCGCGACGAGGCGCCGATGCCGGTGAAGGTGCGGTAGTCCTCCTCGATGATCACCGAGTCGCCGGGCAGCAGCAGCGTGTTGTAGCGGCCGTCCTCCATCAGGGTGCGTGCCGATATCTCGTAGGTGCTGCCCTGCCGGATCAGCCGCACCAGCGGGTTCTTCAGCGTCGGGCTGATGCCGCCGGCATCGGCAATCAGGCCGAAAATCTTGTAGTTGCGAGAGGGCATCGGGAAGCTGCCGGGCCGGGCCACGCCGCTGACCATCTCGATGGCATTGCCGCGGCCCTCGGTGAGGCTGACCTGCACCTGCGCCGTGGGCACGATCGCCTCGAGCTTTTCCTGGATGCGCTTGCGCGCCGACGCCGGGGTCAGGCCGCGGATGAAGACCTCGTCCACATAGGGCAGGAAGATCGCGCCATCGGCATCGACCTGCACGTTGGGCAACACGGTGGATTTCTCGGCGGCATTGGTCAGCAGGGAGTTTTCCTGGCTGTCCCAGATGCGGATGTCGACCAGGTCGCCGGCCTGGATCACGCTCTGCTCGGCACCGGCGCTGGTGCCAAGCCACCGGCTGTCGAGCACCGGGCCGGTCGGCGGCCACGAGGTGATCAGCGACATGTTGGACCGGGTTACCTCGACAACCTGGAAGCTCGGATTCTCCTTGTCCGCTTGCGCCAGGATTTCGGATTGCACCGCGGCCCCCCGGGGCAGCGCGCAGCCGGAAAGAAGAGCAAGGCTCGCGACGAGAGCAATGAGGCTTCGCGATCGTGTAGGCACGTCAGTCTCCGGATCGTTCCGAGGGATTCTAAAGTCCTGTACAAGGTGATAGACAGATCCCGGGGGCGGGAAAAGAAAACGGTCCCCCGGCCCGGCATTTCTTCGCTGCGCGTTGCGCGCTTGCCTACAGGAGACCGACGGTCATGACGCTCTCGAAGCGGTTGCTCGACATCTTGTTGTCCTCGCTGCTGCTGATCGTCCTGTCGCCGCTTCTGCTGGGGCTGGCCCTCGCCATCCTGATCCGCGACGGCGCGCCGGTCCTCTACCTCTCGGAGCGGATGAAGACCCCGGAGCAGGCCTTCCGCCTTTGGAAGTTCCGCACCATGCGCCCCGATGCGCGGGACCGTGGGGTGTCGGGCGGCGACAAGGCAGGCCGAATCTCGAAAACGGGAAACTTTCTCAGGCGCTGCAGGCTCGACGAGCTGCCGCAGCTCTGGAACATCCTGCGCGGCGACATCAGCTTCGTCGGCCCGCGCCCGCCGCTGCGCCGCTACACCGAGATGTTCCCCGAGCTCTACGCCGAGGTGCTGCGGGCCCGCCCCGGGGTGACGGGGCTGGCCACCCTCGCCTTTCACCGCACCGAGGAGCGGCTGCTCGCGCCCTGCCGCGATGCCGACGAGACCGAGGCGGTCTATTGCCGGCGCTGCGTGCCGCGCAAGGCACGGCTCGACCTGATCTACGCCCGCCGCCGCAGCCTTTGTTACGACCTGCGGCTGATGGCCGCGACGGTGGTTCGGCGCATCGGCCTGCATTGATCGCTCAGCGGCGGAGCTGCTGCAGGGTGACCGGGCCGGTGGTCTCGCCGAGCCATTGCATGGACGTGAGGATCTCTCCGGTTCCGTCCACCAGATAGGCGTCGGTAAAGGCGATCTCGCCGCCGTCGCTGCAATCGGCGCGCAGGGCGGTGACCGTGGCACGGACCAGCCCCTGCGCGATCTCAGAGCTCTGGCCCGGGGTGACCGTGCAGCTAAAATTCAGGGTCTCGGTCACGCCCTCGGCGGTCAGGTAACGCTGCACGTAGCGCGCCTGCCCGGCGCTGCGGGCGCGCAGCAGGGCCAGAAGCTGGTCTTCCTCGACCGACATCAGATCGCCGCCGAAGCCGCGCGTGGCGGTTATCATGCCGTTGCGCAGCACGATCGCCAGACGGTCGGAGGTGGCGTAGGTCCGGTGCGCGCCGTTGCGCTCGATCTCCAGCGCCAGCCCCTCGGCCTTTCGCTCGGTGATGCCGAAGCGGATCACCGGCAACTCCGTGGCGGCAAGCGTCTGCGCGACCTGCTGGTCGGAAACCGGCTTCGGATCCCCGGATCCGCCGCCGCCGAACAGGCTGGTATAGGTGGTTTGCAGCACCGGGTCGCGGCGGGGGTCGTTGCCGCAGGCGGCCAGTGCGGCGATCAGCCCGGCCAGGAGCCCGGCGCGGCAGCATGTCTTGAAGGTCATCGCCAGAATCGTCCCCAGGAAGCGGCCGCGTCGGGCTCGTGATTTTCGCGGATGCGCTCGTATAGCCGATTGTCGACGGACAGCCGCGCGCCGCCGTCGCGCTGCACCGAGCGGATGGTCAGCGTGGTGTCGTTGCGCGACGGCTTGCCGGTGCCGACGGACAGCGGGATGGTGAATATCAGGCCCTTGTCGAAGGATCCCTCGCCGAAATCATCGGCAGAGACATCGGTGACCGTGGCAAAGGCGCCGATCCGCCAGCCGTTGACGAACTCTCGGGTGAAGGTCAGCGTCGCGCCGGTGTCGCCGGCGAGGTAGCGGCCGACGTCGAGCTGCGCGTTGTAGCCCTTGCCGAAGTCGTAATAGGCCGAGACGTGGCCGTTCACATGCGGAAAGCTGCGGGTGATGCCGGTGACCGGGTCGGTGGTCTCGTTGCCCTGCAGGCCGAACAGCATGTCGTAGTCGCGGCGTTCGACGTAGTTGATCTCGGCTCCGATCGCCAGGCGGCTGTCCATCGGTTTCCACAGCAGTTCCGCCGAGGCCCCGGCGTACATCGCCTCAAGGTAGCCCACGGTCAGGCGGCTGTAGAACTGGCTCGCGGGCTTGCCGTAGAAGGCCAGCGTCAGGCGCGGGATCCGCGGATCGGCCTCACGCGCGTATTCGGCGTAATCGGTGCGGACCCGAGGCAGCTCCGAGGCCGACTCCCGCGTGATTTCGTCGAGGTTGCCGACGATCTTCTTGTTGATCGAGCCGCTGAAGATGATGTTCGGGGTGAACTGGACTTCGCCGCGCAGCGAGGCGCCGAGGTCGATGCGCAACGGACCGTCGGGGTCGAAGGTGGCATAGCCGAAGGAGGGCGCCAGCGACCACAGGAAGCGCGGGTATTCCGCGAGCTCCATCGCCGGGGTGTCGCGCGGGGCCTCGTCGAAGCGCGCCCGCGCCAGCATCTCGACCGCGGCCTCGTTCTCCAGCGCCTCGAGATCGGAGCGACGGAGGGTCACCGCTGAGGTCGGCATGCCGTTTTCGGACGGAACGATCACGAATTCCTCGACCGAGCCCGGCAGTACCCGGCTCATCACCCGCGCGGCGCGGCCGATGGCCTGGGCCGGGGCGCTGTAGGTCGTATTGCGCAGTCGCAGCGTGGCGCGGTGCGGCTCGAGGTCGAAGCCCTCGAGATCGAGCCTCTCGCGTTCGAGGCTGCGCGCCAGCCGAGCCTGGGTCGAGGCCTCGGCGGCGGCAAGGTCGGTGGTCCAGCCGAGGTCCGCGGTTTCGGCCGGGCTGCGCGGGCTGACCGGGTCGGGCGCGCTTTCGACACCGCCGGGAACGCCGAGCGTCCTGGGGTTCATCGCATAGGTGAGCTGGGCCCCCAGCGTGCTGCCATGAGCATAGTAGAGCGACAGCTGCGTGCCGCCGGCGAAGCGGTAATCCATGCCGAGGTTGATTGGCGAATTATGCTCGAAACCGGCCTGTTCGGATTCGATGTCATAGGCGTCCGAGGAGTATTCGACCTTGAAGGTCAGCCGCTCGTTCGGCGACCAGGCGACGCCGCCGAAGGGCGCGATGTCGCCACGGAACCAGCGGTCGGTGGTGGGCTGGCCGCCGGTGCCGAGGACTTCCGCGGAGCGCTCACCGAAGCCGTCGAAGCCGTTGTAGCTGCCGAGGCGCCCCCAGCCGAGACCGCCGGTGACCTGCCAGCCCGGGGCGACGGTCTTGGTGGCGACGAGATACTCGCCGCTGTAGATGCCGGTGCCGATGAAATCCTGCAGGCCGAGCACCACCGACGGGCGCCACGTGCCCTCAGTGAGGATCTGGAAGCGCAGGTCGAAGCTGCGGTCGTAATAGACCCCGTCCACCGAGGCGTTGTGGTCGAAATCCTCGATGCCGGTGTAGCGGAAGGTGCCGATGAGCCGGGGGGCGATCTGGAAGCTCACCGAGCCGCGGTTGGCGGTGCCGATGCGGCCATAGGTCATCCCCAGCGTCGCATCGGGGGCCATGTTGGCGTCGGGCATGTCGATGAGGCCGGGCAGGCCGTAGAGGTTGAAGCTCGGCACGGTGTCCGCCTGAACGGCGCCTGCCAGCGCCGTCGCTCCGGCCAACATTGCCGCGATACCCGCACGTCTTGCCATCACGTCCTCACCCGCCCATGCGCACACGCCTTTTTTGAGAACGCTAAGGGCAAACAGGACACCTGTCTACGATTTGCATTCCGTAGCGTCAGCCTTTCGGGCATCGCGGCACGGTTCCGCCGGGGCGGGGCCGGAAACTCCGGAGATTTCGATATTTTAAGGCAGGGGTAACCGCGAGACCGTTATTCCGGCGTCGGGGTGCAAGGAAAGTGGTGGATATGGCCGTCGACAGCAATGTCGCGCCAGTCATCATCAAGCGGAAGAAGAAGGCAGGCGGTCATGGTCACCATGGCGGCGCCTGGAAAGTTGCCTACGCGGATTTCGTGACGGCAATGATGGCCTTCTTCATGCTGATGTGGCTGCTCAACGCGACGACCGAGAAACAGCGCAAGGGGCTTGCGGATTACTTCAACCCGTCCATCGCGGTCGCCCGCATCTCGGGCGGCGGCGACGGGCTGATGGGCGGGGACAGCACCTTCTCCGAGAACGTCCTGCCGCGCATGGGCACTGGCGCGACCTCGCTCCACGCAACAGAGATGACCGCCGCGCGGGGCAGCGAGACCGAGGGCGATGCAGAGGCCGCCGCCGAAACCGCCGAGCTCGAAGAGCTGCGGGACCGGCTCACCGCCCGCAGCGGCGAGAGCATGGTGGACGACGGGCTGATGCGCCATGTGGTGACGCGGGTCACCGACGAGGGGCTGGTTGTCGAGCTCTTCGAGACCCCGGAGGCGCGGCTCTTCGACGAGGGCGGAAATCCGACCTTCCTGTTGCGCCGGCTGTCGCAGATCGTGAGCGGCGCGGGCCGGACGGTGCGCAACCCGATCGCCATCGAGGCGCATGTGCCCGCGTCGCCCATCGTGCTGGCGCACGACCGCAGCTGGGAGAATTCCGCCGAGCGCGCCTCGCGGATGCGCGAACTGCTGCAGGGTGAAGGCGTCGCCAAGAGCCGTATCGCGCGGGTCACCGCCCATGCGGACCGCGAGCCCGCACGGGGCAATCCCATGGATGTGCGCAACGGCAGGATCGAGGTGATCTTCCTGCGCAAGTGAACGGCGGGGTGTGCGCTGGGCGTATCTGCGGGGGCAGGGCAGCGCGTCGGCTGCCTGACACGCGCGATCAGGGCGCCGCGCTGGGAAAGATGCCTCGCGCCGAGCGGGGCGGACTCCGCTGCGCCTGCGGTGGCGGGGTCTTCGGCCCGATCTGGGGCCAAGACGAGCGGGCGGAGACGAGCGGGTCAAGACGAGCGGGCGAAGCCGGATTTTCCGGGGATTTTACCTGTTAGCGCCGCGTTAAGTCGCCGCCCGTAGTGTCCCTGAAGACGGGAACAGGTGACAGCAGAAAGGTGCGCCCATGACCATCTCTTCGTCTCTGAACGCCGGTGTCTCGGGGCTCACGGCCAATGCCAGCCGGCTGGCGGCGATCTCGGACAATATCGCCAATTCCTCGACCTACGGCTACCGCCGGGCCGAAACCGAGTTCAACGCGCTGGTGATGACCGACGGGGGCCGATCCTACACGGCGGGCGGCGTGATGTCATCGAACATGCGGGTCATCGACCAGAAGGGATCGCTCGTCACCACCGAAAGCGCGACGGACCTTGCGGTGCGGGGCAGGGGGATGCTGCCGGTCGTCCCCGGTCCGCAATACAATGCCAACCCATCCGAACCCGAGCTCTTGCTGACCTCCACCGGCTCCTTCCGCATCAACGAGGAAGGGTACCTGGCGAACGAGCTGGGCTACTACCTGATGGGCTGGCCGGCCGACATCGACGGCTCCATCCCCAACTTCCCGCGCGACACGGTGGACGGGCTCGAGCCGGTGCGCTTCAGCCTCAATCTGCAAGGCGATCCGACCACCTCGGTGGCGATGAGCCTGAACCTGCCCGCCACCGCGACGATGTCCGATTCGGACGGCGCCTCGGAAACCCTGTCGGTGGAATATTTCGACAATCTCGGCGTGTCGCAGAACATCGCGATGACCTTCACGCCGACGGTGCCGGCAACGGGCATGTCCAACGAATGGACCATCCAGATGACCGATTCCGCCTCCGCCGGCGCGGTGATCGGCGAATACGTGGTGACCTTCGACGACACGCGCGCGGCGGGGGGCAAGATCAGCACGGTGACCACGGTCTCGGGCGGCGCCTACAACGGCACCACCGGGACGATGACGGTGACCGTCGCCGGCGGGCCGATCGAATTCGACATCGGTGCGATCGGCGACACCATTGGCCTGTCGCAGCTGTCGAACAGCTTCGCGCCGATCTCGATCAACAAGGATGGCTCGCCGGTGGGCAACATGGTCTCGGTCGAGGTGGACGAGAACGGCTATGTCAACGCGCTCTACGACAGCGGCGTGAGCAAGACGATCTACCAGATCCCGCTGGCCGACCTGCCGAACCCGAACGGCATGATCCCGATGGACAACCAGACCTTCAAGCCATCGCCGGAAAGCGGGTCCTACTTCCTGTGGGACGCGGGCGACGGGCCGACCGGGGACATCAAGTCCTATGCGCGCGAGGAATCGACCACCGACGTGGCGCAGGAGCTGACCGACCTGATCCAGACCCAGCGGGCCTACTCGTCGAACGCCAAGGTGATCCAGACCGTCGACGAGATGCTGCAGGAGACGACCAATATCAAACGCTGACCGTCCGCGCCGCGGGGCCTGAGCTGACGGCAGGTTCCGGGTGCTGGGCGTCACGCAAGACGCAATTCCAGAGGAGATCGGCGCATGTCCCTGACCGGAGCGCTTTCCAACGCGACAAGCGGGCTCACGGCGAACAGCCGGGCGGCCACCGTCGTTGCATCCAACATCGCCAATGCCACCACGGAAAATTACGGCCGACGTGTGCTGGACACGGCGTCGCGCGGCAGCGGCAGCCACGGCGGGGTGACCGTGCTCGGGGTGACCCGTCTCGTCGATTCCGCGGTGCTGTCGGACCGGCGGCTGTCGGACGCCGCTGCCGGCTTCGCCTCCGACATGGAGGCTTTTGCCACGCGCTTCGGCGGGGTTGTCGGCGAAAGCGGCGCGGCGGGCTCGCTCACCGGCCGCCTCTCGGTCTTCGAGACCGCGCTGGTTTCTGCCGCCGCCGACCCGGCCTCGACGCAGCGGTTGCAGACGTTGGCGCAGGCCGGACTGGATTTCACCGACACGCTGAACACGCTCAGCTTCGAGCTGCAGCAGAGCCGGGTCGAGGCGGATGCCTCCATCGCGCGCCAGGTGGACCGGCTGAACATAGGCCTCGCGCGTGTGCGCGCATTGAACGAGGCGATCTCGGCCGAGGTCATCCGCAAGGGAGATGCCGCCTCGCTGAAGGACGAGCGCCAGCGGGTGATCGACGAGTTGGCCGAGATCGTGCCGCTGCGCGTTGTCGAGCGGCCGCTCGGGGCGCAGGCGCTCTATGCCGCCTCCGGCACCGTGCTGCTAGACCCGACGATCAACAGCGCCCCGGCCGAGATAGGCTTCACCGCCACCGGGGCGATTGACGCCGCGATGACGCTCGCGGGCGGCGCGCTCTCGGAGTTGTCGCTCAACGGCGTGGCCATTTCGAGCAGCAACAGCGGTCCGCTGGGCGGCGGCACCCTCGGGGCGCAGCTGCAGATCCGCGACGTACTGGCCCCCGAGCTACAGGCCGGTCTCGACGGGCTGTCGCGCGACCTGATCGACCGCTTCGCCCCTGGCGGGCCGGACACAACGCTGGCGGCGGGGGATCCCGGGCTTTTCACCGACGCCGGGGCGGCTTTCGATCCCTTGGACGAGGCCGGTCTTGCGGGGCGCATCACGCTCAACGCCCTGGTCGATCCCGAGGGAGGGGGCCCTTGGCGGTTGCGCGACGGGCTGGGCGCGGCGAGCCAAGGTCCGGTCGGTGATGCGACGCTGATCACCGGCTACATGGCGGCGATGGAGGCCCTGACCGTCCCCGCCTCCGCCAGCCTCGGCACCGGCAGCAAGGGCTTCGCGCAACACGTGGCCGAATTCCATTCGGCGATGTCGCTGACCCGGGTGCGGGCCGAGGACGCGCTGAGCTTCACGCAGGCCCGGAACACGGCGCTGCGCGAGATCGAATTGTCGAAGGGGGTCGATACCGACGCCGAGCTGCAGGCACTGATCCGCATCGAACAGAGCTATGCCGCCAATGCGCGGGTCGTCAGCGTCGTGGACGAGCTGATGCAGCGGCTGCTCGCCATCTGAGGAGAATGGACATGGACACGGTCGGAGACCTGGCACGCAGCCTCGTTCTGGGGACGCATCACACCCGGCTCAACCGCGAGCTGGACCAGCTCGGGGTCGAGATCGCCACGGGGTTCGTGCGCGATCCGGCGCGGCACCTGCAGGGCGACGTCACGGGGCTGGTGGCGCTCGACCGCGATCTGTCGCGCCTCGAAGCCTTTCGCATCAGCACGACCGAGGCCGCGGCGCGGGCGGCGACAATGCAGACCACGCTCGAGGAGATTCAGGGCCGGGTCGAGCTGTTGTCGCAGGTGTTGCTTTCGGCCGAGCTGACACCCACGCAGGAAATGCGCGAAACCTTTGCCGAAGAGGCGCAGAACGCCATGGGGCAGGTCCTGGGCGGGCTCAACCGCAACATCGGCGGACGTTTCCTCTTTTCCGGCACCGCGAATGACACGCCCGCGGTGGCCGGTCTCGACACGATGCTCGCCGATCTGAGAAGCGCGCTCGCGGGTCAGACCACGGCTGATGATATCGACACCGCTCTGGACGCCTGGTTCGACACGGTCGGCGGCAGTTTCGAGACGTCGGGCTATCTCGGGGCCACCGAGGATGCCAGCCCGATCCGCCTTGGCACCGGCGAGTCGGTTGCGCTGGATGTGCGCGGTGACGACGCTGTGTTCCGCGCCGTGCTGAAATCCGTCGCCAAGGCGGCGCTCGCAACGGATGACACGCTGGCGCTTGCGCCCGAGGTGCAGACCGAATTGCTGTCGCAAGCAGGGCGCGAACTCCTGGGGCACCAGCAGGGGCTGGTAGAGATGCGCGCCGGGCTCGGTGCCAAGGAGGCGCGGATCGAGGAGGTGACCGCGCGCAACGCGGCGCAGCGCACGGCGCTGAGCATGATGCGGGTCGAGCTGGTTGGGACCGACAGCTTCGAGGCGGCAGCGCGCTACGAGAACGTTCGGGCGCAGCTCGAAAGCCTCTACGCGATCACCGCGCGCTCGTCGCAGTTGTCACTGGTGGACTTCCTGTAATGCGATCTGCGCGGCTCCGCCTCCTGACGATCCTGGCGCTGGGCGCGCTCGTGCTTGGCACCGCGCCGCAGGTGGCAGCGCAGGCGGTGCGGATCAAGGATCTGGTGGAGATGGACGGGGTGCGGTCGAACGACCTGGTTGGCTACGGGCTGGTGGTCGGCCTGAATGGTACCGGCGACGGGCTGCGCAATGCGCCCTTCACCGAGGAGATCATGCAGAACATCCTCGAGCGCCTCGGAGTAAATGTCACCGGAGAGCAGTTCCGCCCGCGCAACGTGGCGGCGGTTTTCGTCACAGGGCGGTTGCCGCCCTTCGGTCGTGCCGGAAGCCAGATCGACGTGACGGTCTCGGCGATCGGCGATGCCAGCAGCCTGCTTGGCGGCACGCTGATCATGACGCCGTTGAATGCCGCTGACGGGCAGATCTACGCGGTGGCGCAGGGCACGGTGATTGCCGGCGGGGCCGACGCGCAGGGTGCCGCGGCGCGGGTGGTTCAGGGGGTTCCCACCTCCGGGGTGATCCCGGCCGGGGCGCGGATCGAGCGCGAGGTGGAGTTCGACTTCACCCGGCTGTCGACGTTGCGTCTTGCCCTGAGGGAGCCGGATTTCACCACCGCGGGCCGGATCGAGCAGGCAATCAACGCCGCGGTCGGATCCGCCGCAGCCCAGATGCTCGACGCAGGAACGGTGTCGGTCGACCTGCGGCAGACCGGTGCAGGGTCCCCGGCGCGGGCGGTGGCGGCGATCGAGAACCTGCCGGTCCAGCCGCAGCGCCGCGCCCGGGTGGTGGTCGACCAGCGCTCCGGCACCATCGTCATGGGCGAGGACGTGCGCATCTCGCGGGTCGCGGTCTCGCAGGGCAATCTCACACTGCGCATCGACGAGGCGCCGCTGGTGGTACAGCCCAACCCCTTTGCCGAGGGCGAGACCATCGTCGTGCCCCGCACCAATGCGGAGATCGTCGAGGAGCCGGGCATCGGCCTTGCCGAGGTCCCGGGCGGGACCTCGCTCTCCGAGGTGATCGCCGGGCTCAATGCGCTGGGCGTCTCGCCGCGCGACATGATCGACATACTCAAGAGCATCAAGGCGGCGGGCGCGCTTCATGCGGAATTCGTCGTCATGTGAGCCGGGCGGCGGGCCGTTCGCCGCACCGGCAGTTGCTGAAAACCAGGGGTGAAGGAGTCACCGGATGCTCGGCATCATCGGCATAGTTGTCATCTTCGGCATGGTCTTCGGCGGCTACCTGGCCGCGGGGGGCAAGATGGCGATCATCATAAAGTCGCTGCCCTTCGAGATGATGATGATCGGCGGGGCGGCGGCTGGAGCTTTCCTGCTCGGCAATGATGGCGGCGTGGTGAAGCACACGCTCAAGGACATCGGCAAGGTGTTCAAGGGGGTGAAATGGAAACCCGGCGACTACAAGGAGTTGCTGTGCCTGCTCTTCGAGCTGATCAAGCTTGCGCGGCAGAGCCCCGTGGCGATCGAGGAACACGTGGAATCGCCGGGCGAGTCGGCGATCTTCTCGAAATACCCCAAGATCCAGTCCGACAAGGTCGCCATCGAACTGATTTGCGACACCATGCGGTCGATGTCGATGAACTACGACGATCCGCACCAGGTCGAGGAGGTGCTCGACAAGCGCATCGAGGCGATGGAGGAGCATCTCATGCATTCCAGCCACGCGCTGCAGAGCATGGCGGACTCCCTGCCGGCGCTGGGGATCGTGGCGGCGGTGCTCGGGGTGATCAAGACCATGGCCTCGATCGATCAGCCGCCGGAGGTGCTGGGCAAGCTGATCGGCGGCGCGCTGGTGGGCACCTTCCTCGGGGTTTTCCTCGCCTATGGGTTCATGGGGCCCTTCGCCAACAAGGTGAAATCCGTGGTCGGAGAGGACCTGCATTTCTACAAGCTGATCCGCGAGGTGCTGGTGGCCAACTTGCACAACCACGCAACCAACATCTGCATCGAGGTCGGCCGCCAGAACACACCGGCGCATTTCCGGCCAAGCTTCGTCGATCTCGAGGAGGCGCTGAAATCGGTCAAGCAGGAGGCGGCATGAGGCGCGCCTGTCGTCGAACCGCCAGAGGCATCGCGCGCCTGTGCCGCCTGTGCTGCCTGTTCGCCTTGCTGCCGTGCGCCGTGGTCGCTCAGACGATCGAGGTGCGCAGTGGCGAACATGCAGGCTTCACGCGGCTGGTGCTCGATCTCCCTGCCGGTGTCGGTTGGCAGGGAAAGGTCGCGGCGGAGCGTATCTACCGGATCGAACTGGACAGTGCGGGCTTCGATTTTGCGCTCGATGGTGTCTTCCGGAGGATCGGAGGCGAGCGTCTCTCGGAAGTGACCGCGCTGGACGGCGGCAGGGGACTCGAACTGCGCCTGGCCTGCGACTGCATCGTCGATGCGTCGCAACATGACGGTCGGATGGCGGTGCTCGACATCAGGGCACGGCGCGCTGACGAACCGCTGCCCGGGCCGACCGCGCCACCTGCAGCGTTTTCAACAGAGGCGCTCCGCGCGTCCGTGTCGTCGCCCGGCACGGTGCCCGGGTCGTCATCCGGACCGGAGACTGGACAGAGGTCTGGACAGAGGTCTGGACAGGGGGCTGGCGCCGAGTTTGGCCCGGAAGCTGGACCGGGGTTTGCGCAGGCGCCCGCGGTCGTTGTCGCCACGGCCCAGACGGCCCAGGAGGGCGCGGCCGCTGGAGCAGCTGGCGCCGGGGTTGATCTTGGGCTTCTCCCGGGCCTGTCCGATGCGGCAGGGGCGCGTTCCCTCTTGCCGGTCTTCGACCCGGGGCCGGCATTGGCGGCACAGGCCGAGGCGACGCAGGCCGAGCGCGAGATCGCCGACGACTTCGGCCGCGCGCTTGCCGAACAACTCGCGCTTGGGGCGACCCAGGGCTTGCTCGACGCCGATGGCCCCGGGCGCGCCCCGTCGGAGACCGCGAACCGGGGCGAGGCGGTTCCCGGTACAGGCGGCGTGCAGCCTTCGGCCCAGAGCAGTGCCCAGACGAGTGCCCCGACCAGCGACCCGCTCGGCGCCGAGCTGGTCACCGGGTCTCCCGCCCAGGGATTCGGCTCCTCCTCGGTGCTGCGGATCGGCGGCCAGCGCGCCTGTCTCGATGACCGGCGGCTCGATGTCCCGGGCTGGTTCGGGACTGGCGGCGAGGCCGGGGCCGTTGCGCGGATCGGAGAGCTGCGCGGCCGGCTTTTGGGCGAGTTCGACCGGGTCGATGGTGCGGTGCAGCGCGATCTGGCGCGGCTCTACGTGTCTCTCGGCTTCGGCGCCGAGGCGCGGGCACTGTTGCGGCTCGAGGATGACCTTCCCGACCCGGTGCTCATGACACTGGCGACGCTGAGCGAGGGCGGCAGCGATCCCGCGGGCGTTTTCGCCGGACAGAGCGAATGTCCGGGTCGTGCCGCGCTCTGGGCGGTGCTCGGGGCGCGGGGTTTGCCCGAAAACGCGGAGATCGCGATCCCCGCGGTCATGAGTGCCTTCGAGGAGCTGCCGCTCGGCCTGCGGCAGTCCCTGGGGCCGAGGCTGGCGGAACGTCTCGTCGAAGAAAGGCACAACGATGCGGCCCGAAATGTCCTCTCGCGGCTCGCCCGGGCACTCGGGCGCAGCACCGAGGAGATGCAGCTCGCTTCGGCGCGCATCGCCCGCGCCAGCGGCAACCCCGCGGAGGCGGGGGCGCTCCTGTCCGAGCTGATCGCCGCGCCCGGGGAGCTGGGCGTGGCCGCGGCGGTCGAAAGCATCGAGCTTGCCGCAGAGGAGGGCCAGCCGGTGGCGCCCGGCATGGTTGATCTGACCGCGGCTTATAGCACCGAGCGGCGCACCACCGACGCGCGTGATACGCTCTGGCTGACGCACGTGCGTGCGGCCTGGGCGAGCGGCGAGTTCGACCGTGCTTTTGCCGAGATCGCTGCCCCCGGCGACGTGGCCACCGAGACGGCTCTGCAGGCCCGGACCGAGGCGCTGGGCGCGCTCACCGATGCGGGAGATGACGGCAAGTTCCTGCGCCACGCGATGGATCCGGAAAACATTGCGCTGGCGCCGGCATCGCCGCGCCTGGCCCTGCGGATCGCGGATCGCTTGCTGGCGCTCGGGCTGCCCGAGGCAGCCGGCACATGGCTGGCCGGTCCCGCGCCGCCCGGGCAGCTGCACGACTGGCGGCTGTTGCAGGCGCGCGGAAAGCTCGCGCAGCAGCAGCCGGAAGAAGCGGAAATCGCCCTGATCGGCCTACAGGGCAATGACGTGCTGCGCCTGCGGGCCGCGGCGCGCGAGGCGATGGGAGACTATGACTTCGCCCGCACTGCCTATGCCGAGCTTGGAGACGCCGAGAACGCTGCCCGGCTCGCATGGCTTGCGGGGGATCTCGATGCGACCGCGGGTGGTGTCGATCCGCTGCGGGCGGAGGCCGCGGCGCTTGCCCAGGCCGCACCGCCCGACCTCGGCCCATTGTCGCTGGCACAGGGCAAGGCCTTGGCCGAGAGCGGACAGGATACCATCGACACGGTCCGCGCGCTGCTGGCCGGGAGTGCGCTGCCCGAGTTTTGAGGGGCGTTCTGGGGGCAGGGCGCTGAGGCGGGATGCAGGGGCGTGATGTAGGGGCGTGATGTAGGGGCTGAGGCAGGAAAAAGGTCTGCCGGCGGGATAGGCGTGGAAAGGAAATCGAAAGCGAATCCGCCTAGACCGGCGGAGCAGTCTGCAGGATGCGGAATGACGGAAACAAGAGCCAGAACGGTCTTTCGGTACGATGCGGCAAGCCTCGACTTGCGGCGACTCCGAAGTCTTGCCGCCGCGCGGGTGCGGTGCCTCGTACTGGCGCTCGTATGGCTGTTGCTTTGGGGGCTGGCAGATGCCGGGCGTGCCGCCACCGGGGATGCGCAGCGCTGTGACCGGGCCGCGATGGTGGCCGCGCGCGCCCTGGGGGTGCCGCTGCCGGTGATGCGCGCTGTCACGCGGGTCGAAACCGGGCGCCGCCGTGACGGCGTGCTCCAGCCCTGGCCGTGGACCGTAAATCTGGGCGGTGACGGCTATTGGTTCGACAGCGCGGCCGAGGCCCGCGCCTTTGCCGCCGCACAGGTGGCGCGCGGGCGTCGGAACATGGATATTGGCTGTTTTCAGGTCAACCTGCGCTGGCACGGAGGCGCCTTTCCCTCCACCGACGAGATGTTCGATCCTGAGGAAAACGCGGCCTACGCCGCCAGGTTTCTCAAGCGCCTGCGGGCGGAGCGGGGCGATTGGGACCGCGCCGTGGCAGCCTATCACAGCCGCACGCCGAAATTTGCGGACCGCTACATCGCCCGGTACCGCGCCGTGCGGGCCGCGCTCGATGACGCGCCGGTCGCGTCTCCCGGAGCCAACGCCCCGTTGGTGAACCGCTTTCCGCTTCTGATCGGCGAGGGGCAGCGTGCCGCGGGGTCTCTGACACCGCTGGGCCGCGGCCTGCGCCCCTTCCTCGACCTGCGCGGCAGGGCCGGGGGCTGAGCCGTGACCGAACCCGTCGCCGCCCCCAGCCTGTTCAAGCCCACGGTTCTGCTGGCCGTGGCGCTGATGGCGATCATCGTGATGATGATCCTGCCAATGCCGTCTCTGGTGCTCGACCTCGGGCTGGCGGCCTCCTTCGGCCTGGCGATCCTGATCTTCACCGTCACCCTGTTCATCGAGCGGCCGTTGGATTTCTCTTCCTTCCCGACGATCCTGCTCGGCTCGCTCATGCTGCGTCTGTCGCTCAACGTCAGCTCGACCAAGCTGATCATCGGCCAGGGCCACACCGGGACGGGCGCCGCCGGCGACGTGATCGAGGGTTTTGCCAATTTCGTCATGGGCGGCAGCGTCTTCCTGGGCCTCGTGGTCTTCGGCGTGCTGATGATCGTGAATTTCGCGGTGATCACCAAGGGCGCCGCGCGCATGGCCGAGGTCGGCGCGCGTTTCGCGCTCGACGGCATGCCCGGCAAGCAGCTGGCGATCGACAGCGACATGTCTGCCGGGGCAATCGACCATGCCGAGGCAAAGGTCAGGCGCGAGCGCGAACAGCAGGAGACGACCTTTTTCGGCTCGCTCGACGGCGCGTCCAAGTTCGTCAAGGGCGATGCCGTTGCCGGGCTGCTGATCACCCTGCTGAACCTCGTGATGGGCATGATCATGGGCGTCTTCGTGCATGGCATGGCGCCGGGAAACGCCTTTGAGACCTACGCGATCCTGACCGTCGGCGACGGGCTGGTTTCGCAGATTCCAGCGGTGATCATCTCGATCGCCTCGGGTCTGCTGCTGGCGAGGGGCGGAGCGACAGGGGCGACCGATGTGGCGGTCGCCGGGCAGCTGGCACGTCACCCGGCGGCGCTGGGCACCGTCAGCGTGCTGATGGCGCTCTTCGCGCTGGTGCCGGGGCTGCCGTTCGTGCCCTTCATGCTGGGGGCCGCGACGCTGGGCGCGCTGGCGCTGCGGATGCGGGGGCGCCTTCTGAAGGCCGAGTCCGCACCACCGGAGTCCTTCCCGGAGACGCCGCGCGAGCGGCCCATCGGGGACGTTCTGGACCTTGACGAGATTCACCTCGAATTCGCGCCCGACCTGGTGAACATGGTGCTGGATCCGGGCACCGGGCTGGATATCCGCATCGCCAACATGCGGCGGCACGTGGCCGCGAGCTACGGGCTGATCCTGCCCGAGATCCGGCTCACCGACGCGCCGGCGCTGGCCACCGGGGTCTACGTGATCCTCGTGCACGGGGTCGAGGTGGCGCGCGGCGAGCTGAACCCGGACTTGGTGCTGGCGCTGGTGCCTGACGATGCCCGCGCGCTGCCCGATGGGCGCGACGTGACCGAACCCGTTTACGGCGCCCCGGCCCGCTGGATCCGCCCCGAGGAGCAGGACCGTGCTGCGCTCACCGGCGTTACCATTGTTACCCCGGCCGAGGTGCTGGCGACGCATCTTCTGGAGGTGATCAAGCGCAACTTCGGCCGACTTCTGACGCTCAAGGCGCTGCGCCGTCTGCTCGACGAGATGGTCTCGCTCTCCGATGCGGCGCGGGCCGAGGCCAATCGCCGGCTGCTCGACGAGCTGATCCCCGACAAGGTGCAGATCGACACGCTGCACGCGGTGCTGCGCCTGCTGCTCGAGGAACAGGTGAGCATCCGCAACATGCCGCTGATCCTCGAGGCGGTCGCCGAGATGCGCGGACAGCAAACCGCGCCCGAGGCGATCTGCGAGCACGTGCGTCAGCGGCTCGGCTTCCAGCTCGTCGCCGGCATGCGCCGCGAGGACGGGACGATCCCGCTGATCCAGCTGGCGGCGGAATGGGAGGAGACCTTTGCAAGCCACCAGGTCGATGGCGGGCGCGGCGTGCTGGACGTGGCGCTGCCGCCCGAGACCTTCGAGGCGCTGACCCGCGGCATTGCCGAAGAGGTGGGCAACGCCGGCGCACGCGGCATCTACCCCGCGCTGGTCACCTCGTCGCGCCGGCGCCGCTTCCTGCGAACCATCATGGCGGCCAAGGGGCTGGCAACCCCGGTCCTGTCTTTCGAGGAGATCGGCCTCGAGGCACGCCCGGCGCTGGTCGGGCTGGTGGTCGCATGACCGGGCTCGGCGCGCTGGTCGATCTCGGCACGCAGGGCCTCTGGCTGGGGCTGCTGATCCTGCTGAGGGTCGGTGCCGCGCTCTTCGCGCTGCCGGGGCTCGGGGAAACCTGGGTGCCGCCGCGCCTGCGGCTGATGCTGGCCATGCTGATCAGCGCCGCGATGCTTCCGGCGGTTGGCCCGATGCTGCCGACGGATCCGCCCTCGCTGGCCCAATTTCTGCGCGCCCTGGCAAGCGAAACACCCGTCGGGCTTTTCCTCGGTCTGATGCTGCGGCTCTTTGTCTTTGCGCTGCAGACCGCGGGCACCATCGCCGCGCAGGCGACCTCGCTCTCGCAGCTGCTTGGAAACGCCGCGACCGAGCCGATGCCGGCCCTGGGGCATGTGCTCAGCGTCGCCGCGCTGGCGCTGCTCATGGTGACCGGATTTCACATCAAGGCGGTGGCCTTTCTCATCCTCTCCTACGAGTTGATGCCGCCGCTGAGGCTTCCCGATTTGGCGGTGCTGGCGGCGGTCAGCCGCGCAGAAGCCAGCCGTGCCTTTGCGTTGGCCTTCTCGCTGGCAGCCCCCTTCGTGATCCTCTCGGCGCTCTACAACCTGACGCTGGGCTTCATCAACAAGGCGATGCCGCAGCTGATGGTTGCCTTTGTCGGCGCGCCGGTGATCACCCTGGGGGCGGTGGCGCTGATGGCGCTGGTGGCTCCGGCGCTGCTGGCGGCATGGATGTCGGCGCTCGACAGTTTCCTGTCGAACCCATTCCGGTGATGCGGCATGGCGGGGGAAGACGGAGCAGAAAAGAGCCACGAGCCGTCGCCGCACAAGCTGGCGGAGGCGCGGCGCAAGGGCGACATCGCGCGTGCGCCGGACCTGCTCACCGCGGCGGCCTACCTCGGGCTGCTGCTGGTGGCCTTTGCGGCGGGACCCGGCGCGCTCCACGGGTTCGGCGCGCTGCTGGTCGCGCCGATCGACCGACCGGACCGGCTGATCCCGCTGTTCTTCGACGAGCCCGCCGCGGCCATCGTCGGTGGGCTGATGGGCGATGTGCTCGGCGCGATCTGGCCCTGGCTGCTGGTTCCCGGGCTCGCGGTGCTTTTGGCGCTTCTTGCAACGCGCGGTCTTGTCTTCACCCCGTCGAAGCTGATGCCGAAGATCGAACGGCTCTCGCCGCTGGAGAACGCGCGCAACAAGTATGGGCGGCGCGGTCTTTTCGAGTTTTCCAAGAGCCTGGGAAAGCTCTGTCTCTATTCCTCGGTGCTGGGCCTGTTCCTGTCGTCGCGGCTCGAACAGATCGCCGCCAGCGTTGCTCTCGCGCCCGGAGAGGCGGCGCAGCTCCTGGCACGTCTCATGCGCGATTTGCTGGGGCTCGCCGTGTTTGTGGCGCTGGCGCTCGGCGGGCTCGATCAGCTCTGGCAGCGGGCCGAGCATCTGCGTCGCAACCGAATGTCCCAGAAGGAGCTGCGCGACGAACAGAAAGAGGCCGAGGGGGATCCGCTGTACAAGCAGCAGCGGCGGGCTCGGGCGCAGGAGATCGCGCTGAGCCGCATGATCGCCGAGCTGCCGCGCGCCGACGTGGTGATCACCAACCCGACCCATGTCGCGGTCGCCCTGCAATGGAGCCGCGCCCCTGGTTCGGCCCCCAAGTGCATTGCCAAGGGCCGGGACGAGATCGCCCGGCGCATGCGTGAGATCGCGGTGGAGCACGGGGTGCCGCTGCATTCCGATCCAGTCACCGCGCGCGCGCTTTACGCCACGACCGAGATCGGCCATGAGATCGCGCCGGAGTTCTACCGTCCGGTGGCCGCGGCCATCCGCTTTTCGGAAGAGATGCGCGCGCGCGCTCGGCGTGGGTGGAGGGGCGGCCCATGAGCGGAGCCGAGACGGACCTGCTGCGCATCGCCGCGCTTCTCCGGGAGCGGGCGCTGAGCCTCTACCGGCGCGACCTGGAAGCCGAAAGGGCCCTGCGGGCCGGGCGCGACGCCATCGATGGGCTGCGCCGTGATGCGCTGGTGGATGGCCTCCGCCTGGGGGCGCACCAGATGCTTGGGATGGGAATGCTCTGGCAGGGCGAACTGCAGCGCCGGCGCACCGCGCTCCAGCTCGGCATCGCCGAGGCGCGGGCGCGACAGGGATATAGCGGCGCTCTGGCTCGGGATGCCTTTTCCCGTGAAGAGGCCGCCCGCCGCATCGTCGAATCTGTCCGCAAGGCAAGGGCGGACCGCCGGCTCGCGGCAGACGAACGCGGTCTCGAAAACCTCGCGGCGCTCCGGATGTGGCGGGCGGATGAGGACGGAGAGCCGGGGCTTTGAGATGCTTCAGTTGTCCTGCCGGGCGATATCCGTGATCAGCACGTTCTTTACCCGCGCGCCGAGCGCGTTGCGGGCGGCTTCAAAGAGCACCCGGCGCAGCGCGTCCATGCGCGGCGTCTCGGTGAAATTGCCGTCGAACCCGCCGATATTGGCGTGGTCGAAGAGCGTGCGCAGGAAGCTGTCCCGGAGTTTCGGCTCTTCCTCGAAGACGCCGGCGGCGCTGCCGGCGGTGACCTCGAGCGAGATCGCCAGAACGACCAGTGCGACGACCCGCGAGTCCGCCACCACCGGCACGACGAACTGGTTGTTGAGTTTGACGAATTCCGTCTCTGCGCCGTGCCCTTCGGCAGCGTCGCCGTGATCCGCGCCTGCCGAAACTGCCGACCCGTGATCGGCCGGTGCACCGTGGCCCTCCGCGCCGGTGCCGTCGTCGGGAGGGGCGGCGTCATGCGCCGAAGCCTCGGCGCCGGTCCCGGAGGCATGATCGTCGCCGCCGGTGCCAGGCGCAAGGAAGAGCCCGGCTCCGATGCCCGCGCCGGTGCCGATGAGTGCGAGAAGGAGGGGGAGAAGTTTTTTCACCAAAGCGTCCTTAGAACGGCAGGATCACGTCGAGCGCCTGCTGGCCGTAGCGGGGCTGCTGCATGTCGCTGATCTGGCCGCGCCCGCCGTAGGAGACCCGCGCCGAGGCGATCTTGTCGTAAGTGATCTCGTTCTGGCGCGAGATGTCCTCGGGCCGCACGAAACCGGAGACGAGCAGTTCGCGCATCTCGAAATTGACCCGCACCTCCTGCAGGCCGGAGATTTCGAGCACGCCGTTGGGCAGGATCTTGGTGACCGTCGCGGCGACGCGCAGCGTCAGTTTTTCGTTGCGCTTGACCGACCCGTCGCCGCTGGCGCTGCTGGCGCTGCTGATGTCTACCGCCGTGGCCAGCGAGGTGCCGTCGGTCATCGTCGCCTCGTGGCGCTGCGGGTAGCCGAGAAACTCGGGGATGCCGAGGCTCTCGGACCCCGAGCGCGAGCGGTCGGTGGAATTGGAGATCTCCGCGCGTTCGTCGATCTCGATCACCACGGTGAGGATGTCGCCGGCGCGCATGGCGCGGCGATCGCCGAGCAGCGAGCCACGCGCGCCGCTCCAGAGCGAAGCGTGATCGGTCACCCGCAGCGGCAGGCCGGGGTCCGCGGCCGAGGAATAGGCCATTGCCGCATGTTCCGCACCGGTTTCCTTCGGGGTGAAACTGGGCGGTTTGCCGAGGTGATCGAACCGTGTGCAGGCGGCGAGACCCAGCAGGCCGAAGAACAGGATGAACCGACAGATCATGGCTTACTCCGGCGAGACATCGACTTTGCCGCCGGGCTCGATGATGCCGACGAGAAGGTTGCGAGAGGACAGGTTCATCACGCGGATCCGATCACCGGCGCTGCCACGGGACAGGGCGCGGCCCTCGGTGGCGATGCGCAGCCCTGCGTGGGTGTAGATCAGTTCGACCAGCTGATTGCGCTCCACCAGTGCGGGTTCGGCAAGCTGCGCGGTCATCAGTGGCTGGCCGGCGTAAACGGCGACACGGGTCTCGCGGCCGACCACCGCCTCCAGCGTTCTGGCCGCGCCCTCGGCCTCGCGCGCAGCCACACGGACGGCCTCGGGGGCAATGACCTCCTGCGCGCGAATGGTGCGGGTGGCAACGACGATCTCGGCCCCGGCGGGCGGGGCGACGAGCATCAGCAGGAGCAGAGCGCGCCGCATGATCAGCGTACCTGCACCGTGGCTGCGAGCATCTGGTCCGCCGTGGTGATCACCTTCGAATTGAGCTCGTAGCCGCGCTGTGCCTCGATCAGCTCCGTGATCTCGTAGATCGGATCGACGCTGCTTTCCTCGAGGTAGCCCTGGCGCAGCATGCCCAGCCCTTCGATCCCGGCGGTGCCCTGCAGTGGCGGACCCGAGGCTTCGGTCTCGGTGAAGAGGTTGCTGCCGATCGCCTCCAGCCCGCGCGGGTTGGTGAAGCCGGTGATGGTGAACTGGCCGAGCAGCTGCGCCGCCACCGCATTGTCGAAATAGGCGTAGACCTCGCCCTGGGGGTTGATCGAGATGCTCTTGGCATCCTCGGGAATGGTGATCTCGGGCGCGACGGGAAGGCCTTCGGAGGTGACGATGAGCCCCTCCGCGCTGCGTTTCAGCGCGCCGTCGCGGGTGTAGCCCGGCAGGCCCGAAGGCAGCGTGACCTCGAGATAGCCCTTGCCCTCGATGGCGAGGTCGAGATCGGCCCCCGTGGCCGAGGAACTGCCTTGCGCGAGATTGACGGAGACCGCCGCGGGGCGCACCCCAAGGCCGAGCTGCACGCCGGTGGGCAACATGGTGCCGTCCGAGGCGCTGATTGTGCCCGCGCGGTGCAACTGCTGGTAGTGCAGGTCGGCAAATTCGGCACGGCGGGCATTGTAGCCCGTGGTGCTCATGTTCGAGAGGTTGTGCGAGATCACCTCGACCCGCATCTGCTGGGCACTCATGCCGGTGGCGGCGATTTTCAGGGCGCGCATTGGGGGCCTCCTTGTCTGATGACTTGTCTTTCACTGTGGATGGTTCGGGTCAGGTCTGGACGCTGGTGCGGGGTCAGGTGAACAGGGTCTTGATGGCGGTGCGCTGGCGTTCATCCTCGCGGTCGAGGAAGGTCTGACCCAGCTCGTAGGCACGCTGGACCTCGATCAGTCGGGCCAGTTGCAGGATCGGATCGACGTTTGACGATTCCAGCGCGCCCTGGATTATTTTTGGATTCTCGACGGGTTCCGTCCCATCCGGGGCGCGGAAGAGGGTGGCCCCCTCGCGCTCCAGGGCTCCGGCGTCGGGCGGTCGGACGAGCCCGATCTGGCCGACGGGCGTGCCGTCGCTGCTGAGCGTGCCGTCGCGGGCGACCGCGAGCTGGCCCGGAGGTACGAAGACCGGCCCGCCCCCGGCGCTGAGCACCGGGTGGCCGTCATGGGTGACCAGGTCGCCTTGGGCGCTGGTGGTGAAGGCGCCACTGCGGGTGAGCCGCTCGCCCGCCGGGGTCTGGACGGTGAAGAACCCGTCCCCCTCGATTGCCAGGTCGAGGGAGGCGCCGGTGCGGGTGATCGCGCCTTGGACGAAGGAGCTGTCGCGCACATGTGCGGCGCTCATCGAGACCGATCCGCCGCGATCCGTCGCGCGGATGTATTCGGAGAAGATCAGCCCCTGCTGCCGGTAGCCCGTGGTGTTGGCGTTGGCGACATTGTTGGCGATGAGCTGCAGCTCGCGCATCAGGCCGCTCTGGCGGGATAGGACGGTATAGCCAGCGGTTTCCATCTCAGCCTCCGGTGATCATCGGGATGACGCGGGACTGGTAGAAGGTGATCAGCGTCTCGGTCATGAAGCTCATGGACATCCAGAAGGTGACGACGATGGCGAGCAGCTTGGGCACGAAGGTCAGGGTCATTTCCTGGATCGAGGTCAGCGCCTGGAACAGGCCGACCCCGACCCCGGCGAGAAGTGCGGCGGTGAGGATCGGCAGGGAGGTCACCGTCGCGACCCAGAGGCCCTGTCGCAGCGTGTCGAAGAAAAGGGTTTCGGTCAGCATGGCTCAGACCGGCATCCGCAGCAGTTCCTGATAGGCCTCGACCACCTTGTTGCGCAGGGTCACCACCGTCTCGACCGCCAGCTCGGACTGGGCGAGGGCCTGTACCAGTGCGTGCGGGTCGGCATCGCCGGTCATTGCCGCGTCGGATATCTCCTCGCTTTCGGTGAGGGTCGCGGCAAAGTCGCGGGCGGCGCCGGCAAGCCGGGCACCGGCGCCGCGGCTGTCGGGTTCCGGCTCCATGGCGGGGCGGGACGCCGCGTATTGCTGCGCGGCGAAGAGCGATCGGACATCCATTCTGAATTCCTTTCACGTTGCGTGGAAAAGCGAGTGGTCAGGGCCATGCGTCACCTGCGCAGCAGGTCGAGCAGGCCCGAGGACATCTGCCGTGTCTGTTCGAACATCTTGAGATTGGCCTCGTAGCTGCGCTGGGCTTCGCGGGCATCGGCAAGCTCGATCAACAGGTCGACATTGGAGCCGAGGTAGTGGCCGCTTCCGTCGGCGAGCGGGTGGCCGGGATCGTAGATCTGCGCCAGCTCCTTGCGGTCCAGGGATACCTTGCCCGGCACGACGCGGGTCAGCTCGGAACTGCTTTCGGGCTGCGAGGTGAAAGGAATGGTCTTGCGCCGGTAGCCGGGGGTGTCGGCATTGGCGATATTCTCGGCGAGGGTCCGCAGGCGCTGGGATTGCGCTTTGAGCCCGCTCGAGGTGACGGAGAGTGCGTCGGAAAAGGCGCTCATCTGCTGCTCCTTTCATCGGATGCCGGAACCCATCGGCTGCCGGGCACATCAGGTGCCGAGGCTGGCCCGCAGCAAGGTGAGGTTCGATCGGTAAATGGACAGGGCGCGCTCGTGGGCGCGCTGGGCATCCACGGCACCGAGCATCTCGACCTCGATCGAGACGGTGTTGCCGTTGGGGTCCTCGGTCCCGCGCCGTTCGACGAACTCGGGGGGCTGCGCCGAGAGCGACCGGGCGCCAAGATGACCACCAAGATGACCGGCCCGCGTGACGCGCATTGCGCCGCCGGTCTGGTCAAGCGTGTCGGTGAAGTCCGGCAGATCGACGCCGCGATAGCCGGGCGTATCGGCATTGGCGATGTTCTGCGCGCTCGCCGCCTGGGCGGCGCCGGCGTGGCGGGCCATGGCCATTGCAGTGCGGAACACATCCAGGGTCTGGAACATCGGGGCTTCTCCCTCGATTGGTTTCAACCAAGGCTTAACGGCGATTCCTTTAGAAATGGTTTGAACCTGAGGAAGGGATCGCCCGATGGAAGAGAGCCAGATCGCCTCGCTGCGCCAGCGCATCGCGGGGGTGCAGGCGGTGCGCGCGGTGGGCCGGGTGCGCTCGGTCGAGGGAACGGTGATCTGGGTGCGCGGATTGGCGCACAAGGCCCGGATCGGTGACCGGCTGCGCCTGATGCGCGAGGCCGGACCTCTCGAGGGCGAGGTGCTGCGCATCCGCGAGGAGCTTGTCGCCATGCTGCCTGACGATGGGGTGGAGGGGGTGTCGCAAGGGGACCGCGTCGCGGTTCTTGGAGCGCCTGGGCTGGCACCCGCCGATGGCTGGATCGGGCGGGTGATCGACCCTTACGGGCAGCCGCTGGACGGCGCCCCGATCAGCCCGGGGCCGCAGCTGCGCTCGATTCGCGGCAGCCCGCCGCCCGCGGCGCGGCGGCGCGGGCTGGGCGCGCGGCTGGCAACCGGCATGGCCGCCTTCGACACGCTCCTGCCGATTGTGCGTGGTCAGCGGATCGGGCTGTTCGCCGGTTCGGGGGTGGGCAAGTCACGGCTGCTGGCCGGGCTGGCGCGCGGCATGGCGGCCGAGGTCGTCGTGCTTGCGCTGGTCGGCGAGCGGGGGCGCGAGCTGCATGATTTCGTGCATGACGTTCTGGGGCCCGAGGGCATGGCGCGGGCGGTGGTCGTGGCCGCGACCTCGGACCGCTCGCCGCTGGAGCGCCGGCGCTGCGCCCTGGCCGCGATGACCGTCGCCGAGCATTTTCGCGATCGGGGGCGACAGGTGCTGTTCCTGGTGGACTCCATCACCCGCTTTGCCGAGGCGCACCGCGAGGTGGCGATCGCCGCGGGCGAACTGCCGGCGCTGCGGGGATTTCCTGCCTCAACGGCGCATCAGATCATGCGCCTTGCCGAACGTGCGGGCCCGGGGTTGGAGGACAGCGGCGATATCACAGCGGTCTTCTCGGTGCTGGTGGCCGGTTCGGACATGGAGGAGCCGATCGCCGATATTCTGCGTGGGGTGCTCGACGGGCACACGGTGCTCAGCCGGGACATCGCGGAACGCGGGCGCTATCCGGCGATCGACGTTCTGCGCTCGGTCTCGCGCAGCCTGCCCGAGGCAGCCAGCCCCGAGGAGAACGAGATCCTGCTGAAGGTCCGACATCTGATCGGTGCCTATGCGCGGTCGGAGGCGATGATCCGCGCCGGTCTCTACCGCGACGGTGAGGACCCTCTGCTCGACCAGGCAATTCGCATCTGGCCCGAGTTGGACGGGTTCTTTGCCGAAGCCTCGCCCGAAGGGCCGGCGGGGGCTTTTGCGCGGCTGACGTTGCTCCTGCGCCGCGCAGCAGCGGCTGGCCATTCGGAGCGACGTGGCGGCCGGGACAGGCAGGCCAGTTAGCGGCGGCTGCTGTCAGAGGAACCCTGGCCAGAGAGACCCCGGTCAAAGGGTTCCCAGTCAAAGGGTCCCCAGTCAGAGGGCATCCCAGCGGGGCACGTTCATGAGCAGGGTCAGCGCGATCTGCCCGGTGCCCGCGGCGGTGAAATCCTTGACCTGCTCCTGCAGAAGGTAGGTCTGAACGATCCGGTTCAGGGTCTTGTCCGTGGCAAGCTCGGCAATGTCGTTTGTGCCGAACCTGCTCGCCGCCTTGTCCTTGAAGACCTCGAGCTGTTGATCGATGTCGAGCTGTCCGAGAGAGGAGGGCAGGCCGAGGGCACCTTCGAAAACGCTGCGCAGGGGCTGGTTGCCCATGATGCGGAACCATTTGGTGTCATTGGCGACATTCGCTGCCGCGAGCTCCGGAAGGCTGCGCTGGAGCGAGAGTGAAAGGCGCAGGGCATTGTCCTGCTCGCCGACGGCCACCTCGAACTGCTGCGCGCGGAACTTGCCGATGATTTCCCCGGCGAACCCGTCGAGCGTGGTGCGCGGACCGTTGGGCCGGTCGAAGCCGAAGCCGCGCGCCAGTGCCTTGTAGCGCTCATCCGCCAGCTTGTTGGCGAGGGCGTCTGTTTGGGTGGTGCCCTCTTCCAGAAGTTTGCGGATGAAATAGCGGCTGTCGATATCGTCCTGCAGCCCGTAGGCACCGAGGGCGACCCGCAGCAGGCGGCGGTCTGACACCAGTTCCTCGGCGGTGGAGATCGCGCCGATGTTCTCGGCGAAATACTCGGTGTCGCGCACCAGCGCGGGGCTGCTGTCGAAACTGGCACGCTGGGTTTCGCGGGTGCTTTGCAGGAACTGCCAGGCGACCAGCCCGGTGCCGACGATGATGGGTTGAAAGCTCATGCCCGCCCCGCCGCCAGCAGCCTGTCTTCGCGCGGGATCAGGGCGCGAAGCGATTTCAGGCAGTGATAATATTGCGCGTCGAGCAGCGCCTCGGTGGCGCGGGTGAGCAGCGCCCGGCTGTCCGGGTCGGTGAGGATGTGGCTCAGCTCCTCGATATTGCGCAGCAGCTGGGCCCGGGTTCCCTCGGGCGGGGCATCGCCGGTGAGCACGAGCTGCGCGGTGTAGCACAGGCGGCGCACCGGGGTGCAGGCTTCCTCGGGGTGGATGGCATCCTTGAGCCGCAGGATGTTCGCTCCGGGCGTCATGATCGATAGCTTGCTGCGGCGGTCGCCATTCTCGATCACCGCGCCGTTGATCAGCAGCCGCTCGTGCGGTCCGAGCTTGAGCACCAGCCCGGTCATCGCAGCGACGCCAGCGAGGACGCATCGGCCCGGGCACCGGTGCCGAGGACGGTGGAGCCGCCTGCGGGTCTCGATGCGGCGGTCGCGGGCCGGGAATTCAGGCCGGCGAGAATGGCGCGGTTCACCTCGATCAGCGGGGCAAGTTTCGCTTTGCGAGACAGGATCTTGCCCGTGTGATGCTGGACGAATTCGCAGAGGTAGAAAATCTGCGCGCGAAGCTCCTGCGGGAGCTTGTTGTCCTCGTCCGCCACATCCACGGCAAGCGCAGTCCAGAGCTTGCGGTTGTCGTGCAGGGCGGCGACGAGCGCGGGGTAGCTGCGCGGACCGGCCTCGGCGGCGCTTTTCATGCGATGGGTGACCCGCGCGATCAGGTCGTATTCGATGGCGCGGGCGGTGCGCGTGCTGGTGTTCGACTGCGCATAGGCGCGGCGAGCCATGAGATGTGCATTCATGACGATGCCCTTATTCCTTGGTCCGATGCCGTCCATTCTGGCGAAGCTCCGGGGCCGGGTGGGCCGGCCCCGGAGGGGTCACGTCAACGGAAGAGCGACAGGAGAGATTGCGGTGCCTGGTTGGCGATCGACAGCGCCTGCACACCGAGCTGCTGCTGCACCTGCAGCGCCTGCAGCCTGGCCGAGGCTTCTTCCATGTCGGCATCCACCAGCGTACCGATGCCGGACTTCAGCGCGTCGGTAAGGCCCGAGATGAAGGCCGTCTGCGTTTCGATCCGGCCCTGGGTCGAACCGAAGGCGGAGGCCGAGTCGATGGCCGTCTGGATCAGCCCCTCGATCTGGTCGAGCGCCGAATCGGCGCCGGCCTGGGTGGTGACGTCGATATTGCTGAGCTGCTCGAGCTTGCCGCCGATGGTGTTGCCCTCGGAGGCGTTGACCGAGGAAAGCGTCACGGCAACGGTGTCGGTCGCGTCGGTGAGCGTGGAGGTAAAGGTCAGCGTGTCCCCGGTGACGGTGGCATCGAGCACATCCGAATCCAGCTCGTTCGCCGCCATGAAGCTCTTGAACGAGGCATGCAGCCCCTTGGCCACGTCGGTCGCGGTATCTCCTTCGCGGGCGACATAGACGATCTCGAGCGTGGTGACCTCCGTCGCGCTCGGGCCGGCGGCCGTGGTCGAGCGGTAGTCGGTCTGCGTGAACTTCGAGTTGTCGGCATCGGTGCCGAAGACGTTCAGCGTATAAGCGGTGCCGGCGGTGAAGCCGCTGTTGGTGGTGCCGATGTCGATCGTATCGGTCTGCGTGCCGTTCAGCGTCACCGCATCGACCGAAGCGGTCAGCGCTGTCGCGGCGACCGTGCCGGCGACCGCCGCGGCGCCGGTGCCGAGATCCTGCTTGGTGACGTTGATGTCCGAGGCGGCGACACCGGTGACCGAGCGATCGAGCGAGGCCAGCACGTTGATGCTGCCCGAGCCGACGGTTTCCTCGATGTTGGACAGCAGGTTGAGGCCGTTGAACTGCGCGGCGCTGACCACGGCGCCGATCTGTCCGCGCAGCGCGTCGATGTCCGCCTGGATTTTCGCCCGGTCGACGTTCTCTTCCTGCGCGGCGACGATCTTGCCCTTCACGTCGGTGAGCAGATCGGTCACGGTTTCCGCCGCCTGGCGGGCCACGGCAACGGTGGACTGGCCGAGGTTGAGGCTGTCGGAAATACCCTTGAAGCCCTTCACGTCGGCTTCCATGACCTTGGAGATGGCCCAGACCGCGGCGTTGTCTTTGGCGCTGGCGACGCTCTTGCCGGTGGAGATCTCACCCTGGGTGTTGGTGAGGTTCATGTTGATGGACTTGAGAGTTTGCAGCGCGACCATCGCGCCATTGTTCGTCAGGATGCTAGACATCGATTTTCGTCCTTGAATGTGGCGCTTTGCGCCATTCCTGTCACCGGTCGCGGCCCATGGTGGGGCGACCTTCTTGGACGTCGTTCTGACGAAGCAGTTGAGGAGCCTCTCCCCCTGCGCCATCCTTTTCGGGATGCCGCGTCACCGTAGTCGGCGAGTTCTTAATCCAAGGCTAAACCGCGTCCGAATTTGCCATGTATCGCGGCGGGAATGACTAGAGTTTCCGATGAATTTTTCCGGTCGGCCCGTGCCCGATGCCGGTCTTCTGCCCGTCAGGGCCGTAGGTCTCCATCCGCTGGGAGAGCCTCTCCCAGTCCGAGAGCCTGGACCGGACCGCGGCAAGCCCCTGCAATGCGCTGCCAAGCAGGCGCTGATTGCGGCGCAGCGCGGCCAGCAGCGCGGGCGCGCGCACGGGCTGCGCCATGTAGCGCATGGCACAGGCCTGCTTGGCGCGGTCGAGTTCGGGCAGCCGTGTGAATTCGCCGGAGAGCAGCGCCCGCCGCTCTTCGTCGAGGAGCGCCAGGAACTCCGCCTCGGCACTCCCGGAGGTGCCGGTCCGCGGTGTCATCGCCCTGCCGCGGCAGGCGCGGTGCGATCCGGCAGGATATCCGGCAGAAGCTGCACCCGCTCGGCAAGGCGCGCGGCATATTCCTCGCGCAGGAAGGAAGCGAACTGTTCTTCCCCCGCGCCCCCCCCGAACGCGCCTCGGGTCGGCACGACGTCGGCAAACTGCAACATCTGAGAGAGGAACAGCCGGTTCAGCAGGGCCTGTTGTGCGGAGAGGGACGAGGTCACGGGCAAAGTCTGGACCGGCATGGCGGGCTCCTGTCGATTCGAATGAATGCTCTGGGGAATGTGTAAAATACCCGGGGTAAAGGCATTCTTAGCGACTGCCGTCCTAGGGTTGCTCCCATGCCAGAAATGGGGTCGACAGAATGTTCCCGATTCCGATGGAAACCCAATCTCCCGGGGGCAGGCCGAGGCCGGGCGCCCCTGCCGAAGCGGCGGGCGAGCGCAGGCTGCCATCCGGCCCGCGCGACATGCCGGATGCGCGCGACAGGCCGGACGCGCGTGACATGCCTGATGCGCGTGACGGGCCGGATTTTCGGCACGTTTTTCTCTCGTCCGGAAAGGAGCGCCCGGTGCCGCCCTCGGCCGGGCAGGCGCCCGGAGGCCCCCCGTCGCCGGGTCCTGATGGGCCTACGTCCTCAGGGGTGGCAGGAGAGTCCGATGCCGCGTTCTCCGTGGTCGCGGATGCGGTGAATGCGGCACGCGGGGATGCGGGGACCTGGCTTACCGATTCCGGCGCGGTTGTCGACGAAGAGGAGGACGCCGCGGAATGGATCATGTTCCCAGGCGCCGATCGACCAGCCCCCGGAGGAGTCATCCCAGGTTCAGAGGCGTCGGGGCTTGCGGGCGGGTGGATCAACGACAGCGGTGATAGGGCGGGCGGCGCGCCGTCGGTTGCCGCACGCGTGGAAACGGGTCTCGGGCAGGCATCCGCGGCCGATGCGTCGCAAGCTCCGGGCGGGCCCGATGACCGGGTTGCAACTATTTCAGCAGAGCGTTCCGCAGCGTCTGCCGACCCGGCTTCGCTTCGGCCGTCTCGCGACCAGACCAGCATGATGCCCATGGGCGCTCTCTCGATGGTCGAAGCCCCGACGCCCGGCCCGCATCAGCGCACTCTCGAGACGGGTCTCTCCGGGGGCGCAGACACCTTTCGAACGGATCCGGCCGGGCTGACCCGCGAACCTTCGGTTCTGCCGCGTCCGGTTTCGGCGGCTCGAACAAATGCTGCAGCCACGGCGCGACCGGTACTGCCAGGAGGCGCGGGCAGAGAAACGCAGGATCAGGCGGAGGCAAGCTCCGGGGGGGCAGGACAGCCAGGTTCCGCAGATTCGAGACCGACAAGCCCGTCGTCTTCCGGACCGCTGGTCGCGATCGCAGCAGGGCCGCAGGACCCCGGCCCGAAGATTGCCGCAATCCGGGCCGCGACCGCTCCCTCGCGCGGGCTCTCCGGGAAAGGCGTGGGCGGCTCCTTTCCGCCCCAGGGCGCGGTGAAGGGCGCACAATCGGGGCAGCCGCAGCCAAATATGGGACCGGAAAGCCCGCCCGGGCCCGCGCATTCGTGGCAGGGCGCGGTGGGTACCTCAATGTTCGGTCCGGCCAGTCGAGCCGGTTGGGGCCCTCATGATCCAGACCCCGGCAGCCGGACAGATGCCACTGAGACCCCGCGGGGTGCCAGCGAGTCCGTTCCGGCAAAGGGCGCCTTGGGGAGTCCTCCGGGTGATCGGGTGCCAGGGCGGCGCGACGCTGCGCATGACCAGCAAAAACATATCGCGCGCGGAACACCCAACGCCACGCCAGCCACCGACGCCGCTCGGGACCCTGGTCAGCTCCGGCGCGTCGGGCGCTGGAGCACGGCACCAGTTGGAACACCCGGGCAGCAGGCCGCTTTCGCGCCCGGACCCGGCCAGCCTGTCGAACCCGTCGCGGAGGGCGGCGATCAGGTCGAGCTTGCCGACCGCAGGGCAGACGCGTCTCTCTCGGAGGCGGCGCAAGCGCAGGTCGAAAGGGGGGTATCCGCCGCCAGAGGCCAAAACCCCGCAGCGACCACGGCGCAGGCGTCGAGCTTCCGGCAGGTCGCCGAGGCGATCGCCGCGGCAGAGCGGGCCCGTGTCGAAATCCGGCTGGAGCCAGAAGAGTTGGGGCGCATCCGGTTTCACATGCAGATCACGGATCACGGCATCGCTTTGCAGGTGACCGCGGACCGCGCCGAAACCCTCGAGATGATGCGCAGGCATGTGGATCAGCTGGCCCGGCACCTGTCAGACGCGGGCTTCCCTGGCAGCAGCTTCAGTTTTGCGGGTGAGCGCCAGGGCAGGCCGGGAACGCCGACGCCCGAAGCGCCGCCCAGCAACGAAGCGCCGCCGGCGGAGAGGGTCGCGACCGCGGCGGGCGACAGCAGCGCCGACCCCGCCACACGGGACGGGCTGGATCTCAGGCTTTAGGCAAGCGGCTAAACCCAGGAGTGAATGTATGGATGTTTCGACGGTGAGCCAGGCTACGGCCACGACCACTGCAACGGGGGGAAACCCGGATCAAGTCTCTGTCCTGACGAGCGATTTCGACACGTTTCTGCGGATGCTGACCACCCAGGCGCAGAATCAGGACCCCTTCAATCCCGTGGATGCGACCGAATACGCCTCGCAACTCGCCAGTTTCTCGGCGGTAGAGCAGCAGGTGCTGACCAACAAGCTGCTGACGGGGCTGGTCGAGAGGGTGACCGGCGAAGGGTTCGAGCGAATGGCATCGTGGATCGGGCTGGAGACGCTCGCGCCCGGCGCCGCCTATCTTGACGGTGCCGGGGTCGCCTTGACCTTCGATCCGGTCGAGGAAGACGAAAGCGCGGTGCTGGTCCTGCGCGATGCGACCGGGGCACTGCGCAACCGCATCAGCCTTGCCGCAGGGCAGAAAAGCTACGTCTGGGATGGAACCGACCTGTCGGGATCGCAACTTCCTGCGGGTGTCTACGGCGCGGCGCTCGAGCTTTCCCGCGAAGGCGTGGTCGTCGAGACGCGGGATGCCCGTTCCTACATGCGGATCGACGAGGTGCGCCGGGACGGCGCGAGCTACCTGCTAACCCTGCAGGGCGGCGGTCATATGGACGTTTCGGAGGTAGCAGCCCTGCGTCGACCGGAGGTGTGAGCCATAGCGCGCCTGTCGAGCGGCCGAAGCGCGGCCGCGGAGCTTTTGGGCGGACATCGGAACGATAGCGCCGGTGGTGTCACGGCTGACCTGCGGAAAGGTCCGGCTTCAGAAGGGAAGTCCGGCATCAGAAAGAGGGTGTCGAAAGGAACCGCTGGTGAAGTCCGCCGTGAAGATCGAACGGAGAAATCCAGCGGACCTCCTTGCGGAGCACCCCGCCGGAACTCCACTTCAGAAAATCGACAGAAGAACCAGCGTCAGCCCCGCGCCGGAAATCAGCCCGCCGATCCCCCAGCCGAGCCGGCGCGCCCATTTCGATTCGAGCTCGTCGGCGAGGCCTTGGGTCTGCCGGATCAGCGCCTCCTCGACCAGTCCGGGCAGCCGCGGACCGAACCGGGCCATCACCCGCGCGGTCTTGGCGAAATCGCGCAGCGCAGCACGGGGGCCGATCGAGGTCTTGATGTATTGCTCGACCACCGGGCGTGCGACGCTCCAGATGTTCATGTGCGGGTTCAGCGACCGGGCCACGCCCTCGACCACAACCATGGTGCGTTGCAGCAGGATCAGCTCGGTGCGCGTCTCCATGCCGAAGCGCTCCGTCACCTCGAAGAGGTAGTTGAGCAGTCGTCCCATCGAGATACGGGTCGAATCCATGCCGAAGATCGGCTCGCCTACGGCGCGCAGGGCGCGGGCGAACTCGTCCACGTCCTGATCGGCGGGCACGTAGCCGGCCTCGAAATGCACCTCTGCGACGCGGCGATAGTCGCGGCGGATGAAGCCGTAGAGAATCTCGGCGTAGACCCGGCGGGTGTACTCGTCGATATGGCCCATGATGCCGAAGTCATAGGCGATGATGTCGCCGTTCGGCGCGACCTTCAGGTTGCCCTGGTGCATGTCGGCGTGGAAGAAGCCGTCGCGCAGCGCGTGGTTGAGGAAGAGTTGCAGGACCCGCTCGCTCAGCGCGACGCGGTCGTGGCCGGCGGCGTCAATGGCCTCGTTGTCACCGAGCGGCACGCCCTCGGCCCAGCTCATGGTCATCACGCGGCGGCCCGACAGACCCCAGAGCACTTCGGGCAGCTGGAAGCCCGCGTCATCGACGGTGTTCGCAGCGAACTCGCTGGCCGAGGCGCTTTCCAGACGCAGGTCCAGCTCGCCGTTCACCACGCCCTCGAAATGGGCGATCACGTCGCGCGGGCGCAGGCGGCGCGAAGCGGGGGAGAGAAAGTTGATCGCATCGGCGGCCAGCCAGAAGGCATCGATGTCCTTGCGGAAGGCGCGTTCGATCCCCGGGCGCAGCACCTTCACCGCGACGGTCTCGCCGGTCTCGGCCAGGCGTGCCTTGTGCACCTGCGCGATCGAGGCGGCGGCGACGGGCGGGCTGAACTCGGAGAAGACCTCGTCGACCTTCACGCCGAGTTCGGATTCGACCTGGGTCTTGGCGGCCTCGATGGCGAAGGGTGGCAGCTTGTCCTGAAGCACCCGAAGCTGGTTGGCGAGATCTTCGCCCACCACGTCGGGCCGGGTCGAGAGCACCTGGCCGAACTTGATGTAGGCCGGGCCAAGCGCGGTGAGCGCGCGGGTCACCGGCGGCATTGCGGGATCGCCCTCGTAACCGAGCCACTTGAAGGGCCAGGCGAGGATGCGCGCCGCGGCGCGCAGCGTCGGCGGCGCATCCACCGCGTCGAGCACCACGCCCATGGCGCCCGTGCGCTCGAAGGTGGCGCCGGTGCGAACCAGCCGCCAGATGTTGTGCGGACCCTTCATGTCAGATCTTCCAGCCCGAATGCAGGCAGGCGATGCCCATGCTCAGGTTGCGGTACTTGGCGTTCTCGAAGCCGGCCGCCCGCACCATGCCGAGGAAGGTCTCCTGGTCGGGGAACTTGCGGATCGATTCCACCAGGTACTGGTAGCTGTCGCGGTCGCCCGCGATCACCTGCCCCATGCGCGGGATCAGGTTGAAGGAATACATGTCGTAAACCTTCTGCATCAGCTCGTTGGGGATCTGGCTGAATTCCAGCACCATGAGCCGCCCGCCGGGTTTCAGCACGCGGTAGGCCTCGTTGAGGGCTTCCTGCGGGCGGGTCACGTTCCGGATGCCGAAGGAGATGGTGTAGACGTCGAAAGTGTTGTCGGCGAAGGGCAGGGCCATCGCGTCGCCCACCACCCAGTCGAGCTGCTCGGCCATGGCATCCGCCTCGGCGCGCTTGCGGCCCTCGACCAGCATTGGTTCGGTCAGGTCGCAGACCGTGGCGTGCCCGTGGCCCGCGCGCTTCAGGAAACGGAAGGAGATGTCGCCGGTGCCACCTGCCACGTCGAGCAGCTTCTGCCCGGGCCGCGGTGCCAGCCAGTCCATCATCGCGTCCTTCCAGATGCGGTGAATGCCGAAGGACATGGCATCGTTCATCACGTCATATTTCGACGCAACGGAGCCGAAGACGCCGCGCACGCGGCCAGCCTTCTCTTCCTCAGGGATGTCGGTGAACCCGAAGTGGGTGGTTTTTCCGGTCTCTTTGGTCATGGGCCTTGCCGTCCTGTGTCCGACACTCCTTATAGAGCCCGCGCGCCGCGCTGCAATGCGGCCCAGTGGAAAGGATCCGTGATGCCCGAACTTCCCGAGGTGGAAACCGTCCGTGCGGGGCTTGCCCCGGTGATGGAAAACCAGGTGATCGCCGAGGCGAAGGTGAACCGCCCCGATCTGCGCTGGCCCTTCCCCGAGCGCATGGCCGAGCGGCTGACCGGCGCGCGGGTGCTGCGGCTGCGGCGGCGGTCCAAGTACATCCTCGCGGATCTCGACACGGGCGAAACCCTGCTGATCCACCTGGGCATGTCGGGGCGGATGCTGGTTTCGGGCGATCCGCTGGGCCGCTTCGTGCATGAGCACCCGGCACCGGAAAAGCACGACCACGTGGTCTTCGAGATGGCCAGCGGCGCACGCGTCACCTTCAACGATCCGCGCCGGTTCGGCGCCATGGACCTGATGGAGACCGCCACCGCCGGGGCACATCCGCTGCTCGCGGCGATCGGGCCGGAGCCGCTGGGCAATGAATTCAGCGAATCCCATCTGGTGGCCGCGCTGAAGGGGCGGAGCATGCCGATCAAGACGGCGTTGCTGGACCAGAAGATTGTTGCCGGATTGGGGAATATCTATGTTTGCGAAGCCTTGTTCCGCGCCGGCATCAGGCCTTCACGCCGCGTCAACCAAATCTCGGAAAAGCGCATCTCGGCGCTTGTTCCGATCATCCGGCAAGTGCTGACGGACGCCATTGCCGCGGGCGGCTCCTCGCTCAAGGATTTCCGGCAAGCCGATGGGGAACTTGGATATTTCCAGCACAGCTTCGATGTCTACGGACGCGAGGGGCAGCCCTGCCGCGGGGATGGTTGCGCCAACACCGTTCACAGAATCGTGCAATCCGGACGCTCTTCCTTCTACTGTCCGAGCTGCCAAAGATAACTTGATTGCAGGGGTCAAGTTGGTAAGGCTGCGCGACAATGCCAACGGACGGGAGCCCGAAGTCATGGCCTATGAGACGATTATCGTCGAAGTAGACGACGACGTTGCAACGATTACACTGAACCGCCCGGACGCCCTCAATGCGCTGAACAGCCAGCTTCTTGGCGAGCTCGCGCAGGCGCTGACCGAGGCGGATGCCAATGACAAGGTGCGCTGCATCATCCTGACGGGTTCGGCCAAGGCCTTTGCCGCAGGGGCCGACATCAAGGAGATGTCGGAAAAGTCCTTCGTCGATATGTTCCTCGGCGATTTCTTCGAGCCGGCGACCGAGGCGGTCGCGAAGGTGCGCAAGCCGGTGATCGCCGCGGTGAGCGGCTACGCGCTCGGCGGTGGCTGCGAGCTGGCGATGATGTGCGATTTCATCATCGCCTCGGAGACCGCCAAGTTCGGCCAGCCCGAGATCAACCTCGGGGTCATTGCCGGGATCGGCGGCACGCAGCGCCTGCCGCGCTATGTCGGCAAGGCCAAGGCGATGGACATGCACCTGACCGGGCGCTTCATGGATGCCGAAGAGGCCGAGCGCTCCGGGCTGGTGAGCCGCGTCGTGCCGGTGAAGCAGCTGATGGAAGAGGCGCAGAGCGCCGCGGCGAAAATCGCCGAGAAGTCGATGCTGGCTTCGATCGCCGCCAAACAGGCGGTCAACCGCGCCTTCGAGACCACGCTGGACGAGGGGCTGCTGTTCGAGCGGCGCCTGTTCCACTCGTTGTTCGCCACCGAGGACCAGAAGGAAGGCATGTCGGCCTTCCTGGAAAAGCGCACGCCGCAGTTCCGAGACCGCTGAGTCCCCGGCTGTCGGGATGACCCGCGGAAAATATCGGCCTGTCCCATGCGGGGCAGGCCTTTTTCATGGCCGCGTTCAGGCGGCCGCTATCCGCCGGTCAGGATTGCAGCGGTCCGCGCACCTGCCGAATTGCCGCCTGGATGGCGCGCCAGTTCTCCGCCTCCTCGGCAGCGCCCCTCTGTTCGTTCTCGCGCACCTTGGCAGCGGCCTCGGCTTCGGCGCGGCCACCATGGACCCGGTAGAGCGCCTGTGCGGCCTCGTTGATCTGGATCGCGTTCATGGCTGATTCCTCCTTTCAGTCAGAAGCGTCCCGCGACAGGGGCCGCGGGAGGCCGATCCTAGCCGATTCCCCACCCATTCCCCAAGTTTTGCCGTCAGCCCCTTTGCAACCGGCGGAAAATGGGCTATGCGCCCCGCCTACATGCGTGTGATGCCCGCTCAGGCAAGAATCGGTCCGGCGACGACAGATCCGGGTCTGATGGATATTGCACGTCCGAAATTCAGACCTTGGCCCCCGTCGGCCACAGACACATAGGACCGATCATCATGGCAAACACGCCCCAGTCCAAGAAGCGCGCACGTCAGAACGAGAAGCGTTACGCCGTCAACAAGGCACGCCGTTCGCGCATCCGCACCTACCTGCGCAAAGTCGAGGAAGCGATCGCTTCGGGCGACAAGGACGCAGCCACCGCAGCTCTCGCCGCAGCTCAGCCCGAACTGATGCGCGGCGTGACCAAAGGTGTCTTCCACAAAAACACCGCATCGCGCAAAATGTCGCGCCTTTCCTCGCGGGTGAAGGCGCTCGCCTAATCACGTCAAGTGTACGGCTGAAATGACACACCTAAAAAGTGTGTGATCGAAAAGGCATCGCCATTGGTGGTGCCTTTTTTCGTGACTCACACCATATTTTGAAGGCCGAGATTCTTTTTTCGGATTCCATTGAGTCAAGTTTGAAGTTCGGTTGCTGCCCTTCTCAGAACAGGAGTAATTTCATCGAGCGAGTCACATCGCTGGGGGGACAGGCAATCGGGGACTAAGCCACACGTACATGTGGAACATGTTTCCGTCGCTTCGGTCGTCTATCACAGGACGCCGAAACCGGGGTGATTTCATCCTGCCAGTCCATTTGTAAAATGGGTGAGTAGTGCGCCTTACGGGGTCGCTTCGGGATACTGGGAGTCCCGGAGATTCCTTATGCGTTTCTATTCCACCGGGGCAGAGAATTCTCGTCCTGACTCATGCCAATTGGCATGGGACCGTCTTTTGCTTCCCTGCTGTGGCTCGAATGGGCGCGTGTGTGTGTCGCCCGAGGGACAGAGAAGAACCGGTGAAGACACGGAGCGGGGATAAATGACGCAGGAACAATGGGGTGCGCTGCAAGACAGGCTGAGCAGCACGATCGGGGAAAACAATTACCGAACCTGGATCAAGCCCCTCGAATACAAAGGTCTGGAAGCCGACGGGGTGGCGGTCTTCCTGGCACCGACGAATTTTATCGGCACCTATGTGTCGCAGAATTTCGGAGACCTGCTGCTGTCGCAGATCTCAACGCTGGATTCGCAGGTGCGCCGCCTGCAGTTCCGCGTCAGCAACGCGCCGCGCCCGGCTGCTGGGCGTCCGCGCCCGGTTGCCGCGCGGCCAGAGCAGGGAACGGCGCAGCCGGTCCAGGCCAGTGGCGCGAATGGTGCGGCGAATGGCCAGTCGAACGGTCAGGCCGCGGGGGCGGACCTGCTGCCGAGCGCGCCGCTTGATGCGCGCTTCACCTTCGACAACTTCATTGTCGGCAAGCCCAACGAGCTGGCCCATGCTGCCGCGCGCCGCGTGGCCGAGGCCGAGACCGTGACCTTCAACCCGCTGTTCCTCTACGGCGGCGTGGGTCTGGGTAAAACGCACCTGATGCACGCGATCACCTGGGAGTTGCGCAACCGCCGCCCCGACCTGAACGTGCTGTATCTGTCGGCAGAGCAGTTCATGTATCGCTTCGTGCAGGCCCTGCGCGAACGCCGCATGATGGACTTCAAGGAGCTGTTCCGCTCGGTCGACGTGCTGATGGTCGATGACGTGCAGTTCATCGCCGGCAAGGATTCGACGCAGGAAGAGTTCTTCCACACGTTCAACGCGCTGGTGGACCAGAACAAGCAGATCGTCATCTCGGCCGACCGCGCGCCGGACGAGATCAAGGACCTGGAAAACCGTATCCGCTCGCGCCTGCAGTCCGGCCTCGTGGTCGACCTGCACCCGACGGACTACGAGCTGCGTCTCGGCATCCTGCAGTCCAAGGTCGACACCTACCGCACGCAGTATCCCTCGCTGCAGCTCGACGACGGCATCCTCGAGTTCCTCGCGCACCGGATTTCGACCAACGTGCGCGTGCTCGAAGGCGCTCTGACGCGGCTCTTCGCCTTCGCTTCGCTGGTCGGCCAGCCGATCACCATGGAGCTGACGCAGGACTGCCTTGCCGACGTTCTGCGTGCCTCGGACCGGAAGATCTCGATCGAGGAAATCCAGCGCAAGGTGGCGGATCACTACAACATCCGGCTCAGCGATCTGATCGGCCCCAAGCGCGTGCGCAATTTCGCCCGCCCGCGCCAGGTTGCGATGTACCTGTGCAAGCAGCTGACCGCGCGCTCGCTGCCCGAGATCGGCCGCCGGTTCGGCGGACGCGACCACACCACGGTCATGCACGGCGTGAAGCGGATCGAGGAACTGCGCATGCAGGACAGCCAGATCGCCGACGACATCGAGCTGCTGCGCCGCGCGCTCGAGGCCTGAGGCCCGGGCCGCGGTATCCGGGCCCGGAAGATCCGGCCTGAGACCGCACGACCACATTTGGGAACGGGGCTGCCTTCGGGCGGTCCCGCGGCCTTGACGCTGCAGGCAATCCATCGGATCAATCAGCAAAACAATTTGGAGTAGCTTCGCAAAAGCGCCAAGCTGCCCCTTCGGCCAACCGAGGAACAGGGCGATGAAAGTCAGCATAGAACGGGCGACGCTGCTCAAGGCAGTCAGCCAGGCACAATCGGTGGTCGAACGCCGGAACACCATCCCGATCCTGGCCAACGTGCTGATCGAGGCCGAGGGCAACACCGCCAGCTTCCGCGCCACCGATCTCGACATCGAAGTGCTCGACCGCGCCCCCGCCGTCGTCGAGCAGGCCGGTGCGACCACCGTCTCTGCGGTGACCCTGCATGAGATCGTCCGCAAGCTGCCCGACGGCGCGCTGGTCCAGCTGACCGCCGACAATGCCGCCGGCCGCCTGACCGTGGCCGCGGGTCGCTCGAACTTCAGCCTCGCGACGCTGCCGAAGGAAGACTTCCCGGTCATGGCCTCGTCGGAGTATTCGTCGAATTTCACCGCCAAGGCCGAGGTTCTGCGCCGGCTCTTCGACAAGTCGAAGTTCGCCATCTCGACCGAGGAAACCCGCTACTACCTCAACGGCGTCTACATGCATGTGGCCGAGAGCGAAGAGGGCCGGGTGCTGCGCTGCGTCGCCACCGACGGCCACCGTCTCGCCCGGATCGACGCGACCCTGCCCTCCGGGGCCGAGGCGATGCCCGGGGTGATCGTGCCGCGCAAGACCGTGGGCGAGCTGCGCAAGCTGCTCGACGAGGATGACATGGACATCGCCGTCTCGGTCTCCGAAACCAAGGTGCGCTTCGCGACCCCCGACATCACGCTGACCTCGAAGGTCATCGACGGCACCTTCCCGGACTATTCGCGCGTCATCCCGATGAACAACACCCGCCGCCTCGAGGTCGACGCGGGCGAGTTCGCCAAGGCGGTGGACCGCGTGGCGACCGTCTCGTCCGAGCGCTCGCGCGCCGTGAAGCTGCAGCTTGACGAGGATCGGCTGGTGCTCTCGGTCAACGCCCCCGACAGCGGTGCCGCCGAGGAAGAGCTGGCCGTGGCCTATGGCGACGAGCCGCTGGAGATCGGCTTCAACGCGAAGTACCTGCTGGAGATCGCCAGCCAGGTGGATCGCGAGAACGCCGTCTTCATGTTCAACTCCTCGGGCGATCCGACGCTGATGCGCGAAGGCACCGACACCTCGGCTGTCTACGTCGTCATGCCGATGCGGGTCTGACGGCACCGCCACGCCGTGAGTATTTGGAGAAAGATGAAAGGCAGGGGCGCGGCTTCTGCCTTTCATCTTTCCGAAAATACTCACTTTCCGACCGCGCCGCATCGCGCTACCGCCTGAGCCATGTCCCTGCATCTCACCCGCCTCACGCTGTCGCATTTCCGCTCGCACCATGGTGCCGAGCTCGATGTGGATGCGCGTCCGGTGGCGCTGCATGGCCCCAATGGCGCGGGCAAGACCAATATCCTCGAGGCGGTCTCGCTGTTCTCGCCCGGGCGCGGCATGCGGCGGGCCTCGGCGCAGGAGATGGTGCGCCGCCCCGAAGCGTTGGGGTGGAAGATCGAGGGCCTTCTGCAGACCGGGACAGCGCTGCACGAGATCGCTTTCCGCTCGGAGGCCGGATCCGCTCGGCAGGTGCAGATCGACGGCAAGGCAGCGCCGCAGGTGGCGCTGGGACGGCTGGCGCGGGTGCTCTGGCTGGTGCCCTCGATGGACCGGTTGTGGATCGAGGGACCGGAGGGGCGGCGGCGCTTTCTCGACCGGATGACGCTGAGCTTCTTTCCCGACCACGCCGAGTTGAGCCTCGGCTACGAAAAGGCCATGCGCGAACGCAACCGGCTCTTGCGCGACCAGGTGCGCGACGGCTTCTGGTATGCGGCGCTGGAGGGGCAGATGGCCGAGGCGGGCGCGGCGCTGCAGGCCAACCGCCGCGCGGCGCTGGCGCGGCTGGCCGAGGCGCAGGCCGGGGCCGAAACGCAGTTCCCCGCCGCCGAGCTGGCGCTGGTCGACGCCGAGACGCCCACCCCCGAGGAGACCGCCGAATTGCGCGCGGCGCTGGAGGCCAGCCGCCCGCGCGACCTGATGGCCGGGCGCACGCTGGTCGGGCCGCACCGAGCCGATTTGCGCGGGGTGTTTGCCGCGAAGGGCGTGCCCGCCGAGGATTGCTCCACCGGCGAGCAGAAGGCTTTGCTGATCTCGCTGATCCTCGCCAATGCACGGGCGCTTGCGCAGGAGACCGGCGCGGCGCCGATCCTGCTGCTCGACGAGGTGGCGGCGCATCTCGACGCGGGCCGCCGCGCGGCGCTCTACGACGAGATCTGCGCGCTCGGGGCGCAGGCCTGGATGACCGGCACCGGGCCGGAGCTTTTCGCCGAGCTGGGGGCGCGGGCGCAGCAGCTGGAAGTCACCGAGCGGGATGGGCAATCATTGGTTGAAAACCGCGGTCTTTGACACCAAATCTTGTGTCAGCGGCGTGACAATCGTGCCTGAACACCGTATAAAACCAACAAAAATCATGAAGGATCGCGGCATGGCCGAACCGGCAAGCGCACCGCAGGAATACGGCGCGGATTCCATCAAAGTTCTCAAAGGCTTGGAGGCTGTCCGCAAACGCCCCGGGATGTATATCGGGGACACGGATGACGGCTCGGGCCTGCACCACATGGTCTACGAGGTCGTGGACAACGGCATCGACGAGGCTCTGGCGGGTCACGCGGACGCGGTCCGGGTGAAAATCCACGCCGACAACTCGGTCTCGGTGCGCGACAACGGCCGCGGTATTCCCGTCGATCTGCACCAGGAAGAGGGCGTCTCGGCGGCCGAGGTCATCATGACCCAGCTGCACGCCGGCGGGAAGTTCGACCAGAACTCCTACAAGGTCTCCGGCGGCCTTCACGGCGTGGGCGTTTCGGTGGTGAACGCGCTGTCGGTCTGGCTGGAGCTGCGCATCTGGCGCAACGGCAAGGAGCACTACGCGCGCTTCGAGCACGGCGAGACGGTCGAGCACCTGCGCGTCGTCGGTGACGCCGAGGGCGAGAAGGGCACCGAGGTGCGTTTTCTTGCCTCGACCGATACCTTCAGCAACCTCGAGTACAGCTTCGAGACGCTGGAGAAGCGCCTGCGCGAGCTGGCCTTCCTCAACTCGGGTGTGCGCATCATCCTCGAGGACGAGCGCCCCGCCGAGCCGCTGAAGACCGAGCTGCACTACGAAGGCGGCGTGAAGGAGTTCGTGAAGTATCTCGACCGCTCCAAGCAGCCGGTGATGACCGACCCGATCTACATGACCGGTGAGAAGGACGGCATCGGCGTCGAGATCGCCATGTGGTGGAACGACAGCTACCACGAGAACGTGCTGCCCTTTACCAACAACATCCCGCAGCGCGACGGCGGCACCCACGTGGCCGGCTTCCGCGGTGCGCTGACCCGCACGATCAACAACTATGCGCAGGCCTCGGGCATCGCCAAGAAGGAGAAGGTCTCCTTCACCGGGGACGACGCCCGCGAGGGTCTGACCTGCGTGCTGTCGGTGAAGGTGCCGGATCCGAAGTTCAGCTCGCAGACCAAGGACAAGCTCGTCTCCTCCGAGGTGCGCCCGGCGGTCGAGGGGCTGATGAACGAGCGGCTCGCCGAGTGGTTCGAGGAGAACCCCAACGAGGCCAAGCAGATCGTCGGCAAGATCGTCGAGGCGGCGCTGGCCCGCGAGGCCGCGCGCAAGGCGCGCGAGCTGACCCGCCGCAAGACCGCGATGGACGTGAACTACCTCGCTGGAAAGCTCAAGGACTGCTCCGAGAAGGATCCGTCGAAAACCGAGCTGTTCATCGTCGAGGGTGACTCCGCAGGCGGCTCGGCACAGACCGGGCGCGATCGGGGCACCCAGGCGATCCTGCCGCTGAAGGGTAAAATCCTCAACGTCGAGCGCGCGCGTTTCGACCGGATGCTCGGCAGCCAGGAGATCGGCAACCTGGTGATGGCGCTCGGCACCGGCATCGGCCGCGACGAGTTCAACATCGAGAAGCTGCGCTACCACAAGATCATCCTGATGACCGACGCCGACGTCGACGGCGCGCACATCCGGACGCTGCTGCTCACCTTCTTCTACCGGCAGATGCCGGAGCTGATCGAGGGCGGCTATCTCTATATCGCGCAGCCGCCCCTCTATAAGGTGACCCGTGGCAAGTCCGAGGTCTACGTGAAGGATCAGAACGCGCTCGACGAGTACCTGATCAACCAGGGCATCGACGGCGCCGGGCTGAAGCTGGCCAATGGCGAGGTGATCGCCGGACAGGATCTCGTGCGGGTGATCGACGAGGCGCGCCAGCTCAAGCGCGTGCTGGATGCCTTCCCGACCCACTACCCGCGCCACATCCTCGAGCAGGCGGCGATCGCCGGCGGCTTCGTGCCGGGCGCGGTGGAATCGGATCTGCAGGGCGTCGCCGACAAGGTGGCGCAGCGGCTCGACCTGATTGCGCTGGAGTATGAAAAGGGCTGGCAGGGCCGGATCACCCAGGATCGCGGCATCCGTCTCGCGCGCATCCTGCGCGGTGTCGAGGAGGTCCGGACGCTGGACGGTGCGATGCTCCGCTCGGGCGAGGCGCGCCGCACCGGCAGCTTCACCCAGGCGCTGCAGGCGGTCTACAGTGCGCCCGCCGTGCTCGAGCGCAAGGATCGCCGCCAGGCGGTCTACGGCCCGCTCGACCTGCTGAAGGCGATCCTCGAAGAGGGCGAGAAGGGCCTGTCGCTGCAGCGCTACAAGGGTCTGGGTGAGATGAACCCCGGCCAGCTCTGGGAAACCACGCTGGACCCGGATGCCCGCACGCTGCTGCAGGTCAAGGTCGACGACATGGCCGAGGCCGACGATCTCTTCACCAAGCTGATGGGCGACGTGGTGGAGCCGCGCCGCGACTTCATCCAGCAAAACGCGCTGAGCGTGGAGAACCTCGACTTCTGATCCAGTTGGACGAGCGAAATTGAGAACGGCGCGCAGGGGACTGCGCGCCGTTTTGCTTTTTGCGGTTCGTGCCTTCCTCGACGGCGAGCCTGCCACGCGGTGAAAAAGGCGCGCTGCGGAGCTCGACTAGCGGCCCGCAAACCCTTCGAGCAACATCGGGAAGTCCGCTTCGGGTGGGAAGCCCGCGTAGCGGTGCGGCGCCGGCGTCTTCGCCCAACCCAGCTTTTCCGAGGTCATCGTCTCGATGAACGGAAGGCACCACTCGGGCACGTCGAACATGATGGGCCGCACGTTCACGAAAGCCTCGTTGCCGGTGATCCGGGTGAACATCCAGCTGCCGCACTCGGGGCACATGTAATGGTCGAGCTGCGGCCCCTTGATCCCGCCCTTCACCGGTGCGCCGGTAACCACCCTAAAGCCCTCGGTCGGCACCATCATTGTGAGGGAGAAGGCGCTGGCGCTCATCTTCTGGCAGCCGCGGCAGTGACAGGCGGCGGTCATCATGGGGGGCGCGCCTACCTCGATTTCCAGCGCGCCGCAGCGGCAGCGGCCGATCTGGGGAAGCTCGGTCATGGCGGTCTCCTTGTCAGGGGGCGCCTCGATCGTAGCGCCAAAGAAAAAGCCGGCCCCGGGGCCGGCTCTTCGATCTCACTCGGTCCGCAGTCCTGCGGCCGATTCCTTGATGGCGTCATACTGCCCGCCGGGCCGGAAGCGCCACAGGTAGTCGGGCATCACCGCCTCGGGTGCGACCGGGCTGATGCCGAGGTCCGCCAGCCCCAGGGCATCCTCGCTCACCACGTTGTCACGGCGCAGCATCACCACCTGGTCACGGGTGATCGGCGCGGTGAACAGCCCGCCGGTGATCCGCTGCACGAATTCCGAAATGCCGCCGACCATCGAGGCAAGCCCGTAGGGCAAGTTCACCAGCATCTTGCGACGGCGGATCACCGTCAGCATCTCCTCGATGAAGGCGCGGAAGCTCTTCACCTCGGGCCCGCCAAGCTCGTAGACGCCTGGCGCGGCGGTTCCGGTCAGACCTTTTTCTGCGGCCTCGGCGACGTTGTCGACATAGACCGGCTGGAAGTTCTTGTCGGCCCCGACCAGCGCCAGCACCGGGCCCATGCGTGACATGGCGGCGAAACGGTTGAAGAACTGGTCTTCCATCCCGAAGATCACCGAGGGGCGCAGGATCATCGCGCCGGGGAAGGCGGCAAGCACTGCCTCTTCGCCGAGCGCCTTGCTCCGGGCATAGCCGCTCGTGCTCTCCTTGTCGGCGCCGATCGCTGAGACATGCACCAGCGCGCTGACGCCCTGCTCGGCAGCGATGCGGGCGATCCGGCCCGCACCCTCGACCTGCACCGCATCGAAATTGTTCTTGCCGCGGGCATCGAAGGTGCCGACGCAGTTCATCACCGCATCCGCCCCCTGCATCACACTGCGCACCGACTCGTCGTCGCGGATATTGCAGAAGACCGGTTCGACCTGGCCGACCGAGCCGTAGGGCTTCACGAACAAGGCTTCGTTGGGGTGGCGGACGGCGACGCGGACGCGCCAGCCGAGCTTGGCCATGCGGCGGGCGACATAGCGACCGACAAATCCCGATCCGCCGTAGATGGTGACGAGCTTGCTCATCTGGCTTCTCCTGCTCCGAGGTTCTGAGACCTTGAATACCGGCCCGTCCGGGACCCGGCAAGCCGGCTCCGTCGGGGAAGTTGCACAAATTGAAAAATCTGCGTTGACACTCCCTGCGGACATATTTAAACGCCCCCTCACCACCTGTGCCCAGGTGGCGGAATTGGTAGACGCGCTGGTTTCAGGTACCAGTGACTTAACGGTCGTGGAGGTTCGAGTCCTCTCCTGGGCACCATCAAACCCCCGCAAAATCTTCGGATTTTGCGGGGGTTTTGCTTTTCCGGTGTCGATCTCCTGTCTGCCTTCTTCGTGATCCAAGGCTTGCAGGGGGCGGCACTGCCCCTCTCGAATTCCCTCACCCCGGACCCACTCTGCTCGGGCGCTTTGCTGGCGTGCTCGGCGTGAGGCGTCGCGGGCGCAGACATGTGTCCTCCTGCCGGAGGAGACGCAGGTGAACCCGGGCAATTCTCCGCGCATATATACGCACCCGAAAATCTGCAGCACCTGGGGGCGGTGACTCGCTCCCACAATGTGCCGTCCAGAGGGGGATCGGGCTCTTGTCGAACAAGGACTCCGCTGATTTCGGGCGCTGCAGCCGACAAAAACGGGGCAGGAGATCGCCGAGACGGCTGTGATGCGCCGGTCCTCGTGGTGGGACCCGCCTAGGAGCCCGTCCACCGGGCCCTGTTTTTATGCGTTTTTCGGCTTCCATGCATTTTTTATGACGAAAAATGAAAAAAGAGGTTGCAGCCCCCCGGCACTGACCGTAAAAGCCCCTTCACCGGCGGCGCTGAGGCGCACAACGGGACGCCAGACGGGGCGGCGGCGGAGACGCCAGCGCAGACGAGGCGGTAAGAAATTCGAGAGACGGGCAGGCGGGCGCGCCGGAAGTTAGGGCGCACTGGTCTTGTTTTGTCTCTCACGCTCTTTGACATCGCAGATATCTGAAGAGATATGCGGGCGGCACTGGTTCATTTCGATGGATCAAGCCTAGCATATCAACGCTTCTAGGGTTTCGACCCGATGATGAAGTGTCAGCTTCACTGTTTGTCGGTCTTCGGTGCCTTTGGTACTGAAGCACGAGAA
>NZ_FOZW01000005.1 GCF_900116195.1 Alloyangia pacifica | reverse complement strand
CGCCCCGCGGCGGACATGCTGCCCAACTCGTAGACACGGACGAAGGTGCGGATATTGTCGAGGTAGGACATTCTCTGGGAAATCTTGAAACTGCTTGGTTTACCCCGGAGATAGCAGAATAATCGGTCCCGGCCTAGGGTGCCGCAAAAGACCACATCAGGGAGAGACGGGCATGTATGATCTTGCCATCATCTGGGATTGGCTCGGCTTCGCCGTGCGCTGGCTGCACGTGATCACCGCGATCGCCTGGATCGGCTCGTCCTTCTATTTCATCGCGCTCGACCTCGGACTGCGCAAGGTGCCGCACCTGCCCCCCGGTGCCAGCGGCGAGGAATGGCAGGTCCACGGCGGCGGCTTCTACCACATCCAGAAGTACCTCGTGGCGCCCGAGACCATGCCCGACCACCTGACCTGGTTCAAATGGGAGAGCTACGCGACCTGGCTGTCGGGCGCGGCGCTGCTGATGATCGTCTACTGGGCCGGCGGCGAGCTCTTCCTGCTCGATCCGACCAAGGCCGACATCTCGCTCTTCGTCGGCATCGTGATCTCTGCGCTGTCGCTGACCATCGGCTGGCTGATCTACGACCGGCTGTGCAAGTCCAAGCTCGGCGAGACACCGACGCTGCTGATGCTGCTGCTCTTCGGGATGCTGGTGGTGATGTCCTGGGGCTACAACCAGATCTTCACCGGCCGCGCCGCGCTGCTGCACCTCGGCGCCTTCACCGCCACCATCATGACCGCCAACGTCTTCTTCATCATCATGCCGAACCAGCGCATCGTGGTGGACGACCTGAAGAACGGCCGCACGCCCGATCCCAAGTACGGCAAGATCGCCAAGCTGCGCTCGACGCACAACAACTACCTGACGCTGCCCGTCGTCTTCCTGATGCTGTCGAACCACTACCCGCTGGCCTTTGCCACCGCCAACGCCTGGATCATCCCCTGCCTGGTGTTCCTGATGGGCGTGACGATCCGGCACTTCTTCAACTCGATGCACGCCCGCAAGGGCACGCCCTACTGGACCTGGGCGGTCACCGCGCTGCTGTTCATCGCCATCGCCTGGCTCTCGACCGCGCCGATGATGGACAGCTACGAGGAGGCCGAGGCCCGGCCCCTCACCGCGACCGAGCAGAAGTTCGCGGCGGCGACCGGCTTCGAGGACGCCTATTACGCGGTGATCGGCAATTGCTCGATGTGCCATGCGCGCGAGCCCTCGTGGGACGGGCTGCACCACCCGCCCAAGGGCGTGGTGCTGGAGACCGAATCCGACGTCGCGCGCCACGCGAAGTTGATCTTCCTGCAGGCCGGGGCCAGCCACGCCATGCCGCCGCCCAACGCCATCCAGATGGACGACGCCGCGCGCCGCGAAATCGTGCAATGGTACCGCGCCGCGACAAGGGGCTGAGCGGAAACCGGCCCTGACCGGAGGGAGCGGCCAGGACCTGTCCCGCCTCAGTGTAGCGGCTGCCGCTCCACCGAAGGTCGGACCGGCGCCGAAGGCAGCGCCGCGCAGAGATCTCCCATCGCGACGATCAGCCCCTCGGTCGCGTTGCCCTCGCAGAGCAGCATCGCATGCGCTTCGGCATCCGCGATGCGGCCCCGGCGCACCGCCCGGAAGGTGTTGAGGAACAATCTCTCGTGCCCGCAGAGCCGCGCCGCGCAACCGGGGCAGTCGGGATTGGAGAAGTTGAAATGATTGCGCCGGGCGGCCCGCATCTGCTGCACGGAGCGCAGCACCGCGCAGACCACATGCGGTCCCGCCTCGCGCCCCATCACCTGCTCGGCGCCAGAGATCGCGCGCAGCCATCCCTCGGCCTCGGGCTGTGCGAAGGACTGGAAGAAGTAGCGGGCGATCATCAGGACGACCAGATCGCTCTGCCCCAGTCCGGTCAGGTCCGACAGCCCCGCCGGGCCCCGACCGCAACGGTCATGCCCCGCGCCGCTCATGTCGCGGACCCTTCGCCATTCGCCGTGTGAACCTTTGCCATGTCGCCTCCGGAGTCTGAAGACAGCGCCTGTCTTCGCCTGTGGAATTGGATCGCTCTGGCTGGCGCGTTGCTGGCCGCGCGCCTTACATGACAAAAATACTCGGATTAATCAAGCCCCCGCGCATCTCGATCTCGCGGCGCGCCGCCGACCCGTGATCACGTCATTGTTATGACGCGCATGCATGACGGGATCCCCGTTTTGTCGGTAGTGCGACAGGCCGCTCATCTCTATCTCACCGTCGGTGCAGAAAGGATGACCCATGGCGACCGCAGAGGCAGTGCTGACAACCGTAACGACCGAAGGTTCCGTCCATCGGGCGGCGGCGCTGCTCTATGGCCATTGGAAACGCCTGAGCGCCGCGGCGATCCGCAGCCGCTTTCACAGCCGCGTCGGCGATGATTGGCTGAAGCGCCGCGCCCTGTCCTGCCGTCCCGACCTTGTTCTGGGACTGGAGGCCGATGGCGACACCCGCGCCGTGCTGGAGGTCTACCGGGTCGCGCGGACCCACGCGGAGATCGCCCTGTCGGTCGAAGACGCCTACCAGGGCCGCGGCTACGGGCGGCAGCTCTTTGCCGCCGCGCTCGGCCACGCCCGCGACATGGGTATCGAGACGGTCGAGGCGACCTTCTCCCATGACAACCGCGCCATGCTGCAGATCGCGCTCGGGGCCGGCGCCAAGATCATCGCCGAGAGCGGAAACCGATGCGCGACAATCTGGCTCTGAGGTCCTAGGCCGCCTGCGCCTCGCGGATCCGCGCGCGGCACCAGTCGGTGACCGCATCGGCATCGGTGGGCAGCGGCTCTGCCATGTCCTCGGCAAAGGCAAGGAAGGCATCGAGGTTGCCGGCATTGACCGCAACCAGCACCGGCACGCCTGACGACAGCGCCTCGCCGATCACCGGGCGGAAGCCGCGGCCGTCCACCTCCTGCTTGCCGAACTTGTTCACCAGCAGCAGCGCCGCGCCCTTCTGCAGACCCGCGCTGACCAATCCGACGACGCGCTCGAGCCCCTGCGGATCGAGCCGGCAGCCGCGCGACAGCGCGCCGAGATCCTGGCTGATGCGCACCACGTCTTCACCGCTCAGCACCTGCAGGTCCATGTGGCACTTGCTGGCGGGTCCGGTTTCGATGTTGTGCTGCACCGCGCCGGCAAGCGGCAGCCCCTCGGCGCGCAGCCGGTCAGCGACCTCGCGCATCAAGCGGTCCACTTCGCCGCGCCCCAGACCCGTTACGTACCCAAGCATGCTCGTCCCCTTGAAACTCCCCGGCGCAGGTTACAAGATGCCCAACGCGCAGGCCAGAGGAGGCGCAAGATCATCCGCATGCCCGAATTTCCCCTGCTCCCCAACCCCACCGACCCGCGCCTGACCCGGCGCATCTCGGGCACCGACCAGACCGGTGCCGCGACCGAGATCTCGGTGGTCGAGGAGCGCCCGCTCACCATCTATCTCAACCGTCAGGAAATCGTCACCGCGATGACCATCGGCGACTATCCCGAGTATCTTGCGCTGGGTTTCCTGCGCAATCAGGGAATGCTGCGCGCCGATGACGTGGTGACCGGTGTCGACTACGACGACGAGATCGAGACCGTCGTCGTCCGCACCGAGCGCGAGACCTCCTACGAGGAGAAGGTGCAGAAGAAGACCCGCACCTCCGGCTGCGCCGTCGGCACCGTCTTCGGCGACATGATGGAGGGGCTCGAGGGGCTGACCCTGCCGCGGGCCGAGGTCCGCACGTCGTGGCTCTATGCCTTGGCGAAAGAGATCAACACCACCCCCTCGCTCTATCTCGAGGCCGGGGCGATCCATGGCACGGTGCTGTGCCAGCAGGACAAGCCCTTGGTCTACATGGAGGATGTCGGACGGCACAACGCGGTCGACAAGATCTCGGGCTTCATGTTCCGCCACGGGCTGAGCGCCGAGGACAAGATCCTCTACACCACCGGGCGGCTGACCTCGGAGATGGTCATCAAGACCGCGCTGATGGGCATTCCGGTGCTGGCCTCGCGCTCGGGCTTCACCGCCTGGGGCGTCGAGATTGCCCGGCAGGTCGGCCTCACCCTCATCGGCCGGATGCGCGGGCAGCGCTTCGTCTGCCTGTCGGGCGAGGAGCGGCTGGTGCGCGACGTCGATCCGTCGTCCGTCCCCGAGGAAGACCGCAAGTCCCGCCGGAAGTCTGCAGACGAGGCCGCCGAATGAGCCGCCCGCTGCAACAGCCGCTGGGGGTGATCCTCGCGGGCGGCCTCGCCACGCGTATGGGTGGCGGCGACAAGGGGCTTCTGGAGATCGGCGGCGAGCCCCTCCTGCAGCGCGTGATTGACCGGATCGAGCCACAGGTGGGCGGGCTGGCGCTCAATGCCAACGGCGATGCGGGCCGGTTTGCCCGCTACCGCCTGCCGGTGCTGCCCGATACGATCCCCGGCTTCCCCGGCCCGCTGGCCGGTGTTCTGGCCGGGCTCGACTGGGCCGCCGAACAGGGGGCCGACAGCATCGTGACGGTGGCCGCCGATACGCCCTTCTTCCCCTGCGATCTGGTGCCGCGTCTGCTGCTTGCCGCCGAAGACGCGCCACACCTGCTGGCGCTGGCCTGCACGCCGCGCTCCGGTGACGAGGCGCTAAAATCCGGCGGCGGCAAGAAGATCAACCGGCACCCGACCTTCGGCCTCTGGCCGGTTTCGCTGCGAGACGACCTGCGCGCGGCGCTCGAGGGCGGGCTGCGCAAGGTGGTGCTCTGGACCGACCAGCACGGCGCGGGCGAGGCGCTCTTCCCCGCCGAGCCCTTCGATCCCTTCTTCAACGTCAACACGCCCGAGGACCTGGCGCGGGCGCAGGCGCTCGCGTCATGAAGATCTACGGCGTCACCGGCAGCAAGAACTGCGGCAAGACCGGGCTGATGGAGCGGCTGGTGGCGGAGGTCTGCGCCCGCGGCCTGTCCGTCTCCACGCTGAAGCACGCCCATCACAGCACCGACGTCGACCAGCCCGGCCGCGACAGCTACCGCCATCGGCAGGCCGGCGCGCAGGAAGTGCTGCTCGCCTCGCCGCACCGCTGGGCGCTGATGCACGAATTGCGGGACGCCCCCGAGCCGCCGCTCTCCGAGTTGCTGACGAAGCTCTCCCCAGTCGATCTGGTGCTGATCGAGGGCTACAAGGCCGCACCGCATCCGAAGATCGAGGCGCATCGGGCCGAGACCGGCAAACCGCTGCTCTCCCCCGCGAATTCCAGCATCCGCGCGGTGGCCGCCGACAGCCCGGTGGACACGGCCCTGCCCCGGTTCAATCTCGACGACACCAAGGCCATCGCCGATTTCATCCTGCGCGAGGTCGGGCTTTGAGCTTCGACACCTTCGTCGTCGTGGACTGGTCGGGGGCGTCGAAACCCTCGCCCGCGAAACCGTCGAAGGATGCGATCTGGATCGGCGTTGCCCGGGAGAAGGGTGTCGAGGCCAGCTACCACCGCACCCGCCACGACGCGATCGAGACGCTGGCCGCGCTCTTCGAGGCGGAGCGCGCCGCCGGACGGCGGGTGGTGGCGGGTTTCGACTTTCCCTTCGCCTACCCGAAGGAATTTACCCAGGCGCTGACCGGCTCGTCCGACCCGCTGCGGCTCTGGCGCGCCCTGAGCGAGCGCGTCGAAGATGCGCCGGACAATGCAAACAACCGCTTTCAGGTCGCCGCCGAGCTGAACGATCTCTTTCCCGGCGTCGGCCCGTTCTGGGGCTGCCCGGAGACCTTTGCTGACCCGCGCCTGCCAACCCGGGGCACGCAGCGGGAGGGCCACGGCCTGCCCGAGCGGCGCGCGTGTGACGGCACCCCCGGCGCGCAGCCGGTCTGGAAGCTCTACACCACCGGCTCGGTCGGCTCGCAGGCGCTGCTCGGCATCCCCCGCCTGCAGGCGCTGCGCACGCGGTTCGGCGATGATATCGCCGTGCGCCCCTTCGAGAGCCGCGAGGCGCCGATCACGCTGGTGGAGCTCTTCCCCTCGTTGATCGCCCGGACCGTGGCGGAGCTGGCCGAGCCGGACGAGATCAAGGATCGCGCGCAGGTGCGCATCCTGGCCGGGGCGCTGCGCGCGCTCGACCCGCAACGGCTTGACGCAATGACCCGCGAAGGCGATGCCAAGGAAGGCTGGATTCTCGGCCTCGGACACGAGGACGCTTTGATCGCAGCCGCCCGTCGCGCCTTTCCCCAGCCCAGCGAGCTCGCCATGCCTTCCGATCCCGAAAGCCCCCTCCTCCCGCCCCGCCTGCGCGACGACTGTTTCGCCATGCCGCAGGGAGTTGCCTGGGTGCCGGTGGACGAGGCGCTGGCCAAACTGCAAGGCGCGCTCCGCCCGGTGACCGGCACCACCACAATCGCCACCGCGCGCGCCGCGGGCCGGGTGCTGGCCGAGGATGTAGCCGCCAAGCGCTCCAACCCGCCGATGCCGAACTCAGCGGTGGATGGCTACGGCTTTGCCCACGCCACCACCGGCAGCGGCGTGCAGCGCCTGCCGCTGGTGGCGGGCCGCGCCGCCGCCGGCCAGCCCTATCCCCACGCCGTGCCCGCAGGACAGGCGGTGCGCATCCTCACCGGCGCGATCCTGCCTGAAGGGGTGGATACGGTGGTTCTGGAAGAAGACACCAACACCGACGGCACCACGGTGGTCTTCGACGGGCCGATCAAGCCGCGCGCCAACACCCGCAAGGACGGCGAGGACGTGGCGGCCGGGGCTCCCGCGCTGACGAAGGGCCAGCGGCTGCGCGCCCCGGACCTCGCGCTGGCCTCGGCGCTCGGCATTGCCGAACTGCCGGTGCACCGGACCCTGCGCGTCGGTGTGCTCTCGACCGGCGACGAGATCATCGCCTCGCCCGAGCTGCCCGCCGCGCCGCACAAGATCTGGGACGCCAACCGCCCCATGCTGCTGTCTCTGGCGCAGGGCTGGCACTACGAGCCTGTGGACCTTGGCCATGTCGGCGACGATGCCGAAGAGATTGCCGAGCGTCTGCATGAGGGCGCGCGCGAGGCTGACGTGATCCTCACTTCGGGCGGCGCCTCTGCGGGGGACGAGGACCACGTCTCGGCATTGCTGCGCGCCCGCGGCACGCTGTCGAGCTGGCGCATCGCGCTGAAGCCGGGCCGTCCGCTGGCGCTGGCCATGTGGGAGGGCGTGCCGGTCTTCGGCCTGCCGGGCAACCCGGTGGCGGCGCTGGTCTGCGCCCTGGTCTTCGCCCGCCCGGCGCTGTCGCTGATGTCCGGCGCAGGCTGGACCGCACCGCAGGGATTCACCGTTCCCGCCGCCTTCGGAAAGCGCAAGAAGCCCGGCCGCCGCGAATACCTGCGCGCACGGCTGAACGCGGAAGGCGCGGCCGAGGTCTTCGGCTCGGAAGGCTCCGGTCGGATCAGCGGGCTTTCCTGGGCGGATGGGCTCGTCGAGTTGCCGGACGAAGAGATGAATGTCACACCCGGCACGCCCGTGCGCTACATCCCCTATGCCTCGTTCGGGCTGATCTGAGGCGGTCGAAGCCCGGCCCATGGCAGCTGCTGCGCGGCTTTCACGACGCTCCCCTTCCACCACCCTGGATGAAGGGCGGCCCGGCAATCTACGGCAGGATTTCGCGACAAGGTGGGCGGAGCACAGCGTCAGTTGATGCCACCTTTGACATACCGTCGCGCAACCTCCCGCCCTCAGCCCTTGCGGATCAGGTAGACCTGCGCCTCGCCCTCTTCGGAGGTGCCGACCAGCAGGTGACCGGCCTCGTTGCAGAAGTGCGGCACGTCGATCACCGCCGCAGGATCGGTGGCAATCACCCGCAGCACCTCGCCGCTGTCCATGCCCTGAAGACGCTTGCGCGCCTTGAGCACCGGCAGCGGGCAGAGCAGCCCGCGGGCATCGAGTTCGTTGTCCCAGGTCATGCGATCTCAATAGCAGACGGCCTGGCGCTGTCCATCCTCCTGAACTTCGTTTGATTGAGATTCTCTATCAATTGACGGCATAGCGATATTGACTGGCAATGACCCGATGCCCGAAGAACGGACACCCACCGCGACGACAGGGAGGCAACCGATGGCGCTGGATCAGCAGCAGGGGATCTGGAAATCCGGCCGCAAGGGCGGCAAGGGACGCGCCACGCCGAAGGGCCGCCAGCTCGACGACCGCGCCTGGGACGAGGTGAGGGCGCTGCTCGGCGACCGCCCGCGTCGCCGCGACCTGCTGATCGAGTTCCTGCACCTGATCCAGGACCGCTATCACCACCTTTCGGCCGCCCACCTAAGGGCCTTGGCCGAGGAGCTGCGCATCTCCATGGCCGAGGTCTGGGAGGTCGCGACCTTCTACGCCCATTTCGACCCTGTGAAGGAGGGCGAAGCCCCGCCGCCCGACCTGACGATCCGCGTCTGCGACTCGCTGTCCTGCGAGATGGCCGGCTCCGAGGCTCTGTTCGACGCGCTTTGCGCCGGCCATGACCCCGCTCGGGTCCGCGTATTGCGCGCGCCCTGCATGGGCCGCTGCGACACCGGACCCACCGTCGAGATCGGCCACCTGCACGTCGACCACGCCACTCCCGAAAAGGTCCAGGCGGCGCTCGACAAGGGCGACTTCGAGCCTGTGATCCCGGCCTATGAGACCTTTGAGTCCTATCGGACGAGCGGCGGTTACGACAAGCTGCTGGCGCTGCGCGATGGCGGCGACTGGGAAAAGGTGCAGGAGGAGATCTTTGCCGCCGGCCTGCGCGGCATGGGCGGCGCCGGCTTCCCCTCGGGCAAGAAATGGGGCTTCGTGCGCGCCAATCCGGGGCCGCGCTACCTCGCGGTAAATGGTGACGAGGGCGAGCCGGGCACCTTCAAGGACCGCTTCTACCTCGAACGCACGCCGCACATGATGCTCGAGGGCATGCTGATCGCCGCCTGGGCGGTCGAGGCGGAGACCTGCTTCATCTACATGCGTGACGAATATCCGGCGATCCATCACATCCTGCACAAGGAAATCGCCGCGCTCGAGTCCGCGGGGATTGTCGAGCCGGGCTACATCGACCTGCGCCGTGGTGCCGGGGCCTATATCTGCGGCGAAGAGTCGGCGATGATCGAATCCATCGAGGGCAAGCGCGGCATGCCGCGCCTGCGCCCGCCCTTCGTGGCGCAGGTGGGCATCTTCGACCGCCCGACGCTGGTGCACAACGTCGAGACCCTGCACTGGATCGGCCGCATTGCCCGCGAAGGGCACCAGATCAAGTCAGAGGTCTCGCACAACGACCGCAAGGGGATGCGCAGCTACTCGCTCTCTGGCCGCGTCGCCAATCCGGGCGTCTACGTGCTGCCGGCCGGCAGCACGATCAACGATCTCATCAAGGCCGCGGGCGGCATGGCCGAGGGGCATGTGTTCAAGGCCTACCAGCCGGGCGGCCCCTCCTCCGGGCTGCTGCCCGCCTCTCTGGGCGACGTGGCACTGGATTTCGACACGCTGCAGCCGCATGGCACCTTCATCGGATCCGCCGCCGTGGTGGTGCTGTCGGATCAGGACAGCGCCCGGGGCGCGGCGCTCAACATGCTGAAGTTCTTCGAGAAGGAGAGCTGCGGCCAATGTACCCCCTGCCGCGTCGGTTGCGAGAAGGCGGTGAAGCTGATGCAGGCCGAGACCTGGGATGGCGATCTGCTCGAGGATCTCTGCCAGGTGATGACCGACGCCTCGATCTGCGGCCTCGGTCAGGCCGCCCCGAACCCGATACGCCTGGTGATGAAACATTTCCCCGACGAGGTGAAATGATGCGCGTTCCCGCTCCCTGTCCCCAAAGGAACGCGCAGCAGCGCGGCCGCGGTATCCATCCCGCCGCGGCCGCACCCAAACCCAAGCCCAGCCACCGCGAGGCATAGTCATGGCCGACGGATCGAACGTTCCCCAGACCTCCTTCATTCTCGACGGGCAGGAGGTCAGCGCCTTCCCCGGCGAGACCATCTGGCAGGTCGCCAAGCGGCTCGGCACCACGATTCCCCACCTGTGCCACAAGGACGCGCCGGGCTACCGGCCGGACGGCAACTGCCGCGCCTGCATGGTCGAGATCGACGGTGAGCGCACGCTGGCCGCCTCCTGCTGCCGCGCGCCCGCCGAGGGCATGAAGGTGACCACCGACAGCGCCCGCGCCAAGAAGTCGCGCGAGATGGTCATGGAGTTGCTGCTGGCCGACCAGCCCGTCCGCGACGAGGCTCACGACCGCAGCTCGCATTTCTGGGACATGGCCGAGGCCACGGGCGTTTCCGAGAGCCGCTTCCCGAAGTTGGAAGAGACCCGTATCCCTCTGCTCGACGACAGCCACGTGGCGATGAAGGTCAACCTCGACGCCTGCATCCAGTGCAACCTCTGCGTCCGCGCCTGCCGCGAGGTGCAGGTGAACGACGTGATCGGCATGGCGGATCGCGGCCACGACGCCTTCCCGGTCTTCGACATGGACGATCCCATGGGCGACAGTTCCTGCGTCGCCTGCGGCGAATGCGTGCAGGCCTGCCCCACCGGCGCGCTGATGCCCGCCACGGTCGTGGACGACCAGCAGCACGGCGACAGCCGCGATTTCGATGAGGCGGTGCAGTCGGTCTGCCCGTTCTGCGGCGTCGGCTGCCAGGTCTCGCTGAAGCTGAAGGACGGCAAGGTCAAATACGTCGAGGGGATCAACGGCCCGGCCAACGAGGGGCGGCTCTGCGTCAAGGGGCGCTTCGGTTTCGACTACATCCACCACCCGCACCGGCTGACCAAGCCGCTGATCCGTCTGGACGGCGCCGAGAAGGGGCTGAACGTCGATCCTGCCAATCCCTTCAGCCACTTCCGCGAGGCGTCGTGGGACGAGGCGATGGAGGCCGCCGCCAGCGGCCTTGCCAAGCTGCGCGATCAGGGCGGCGAGACCGTCGCGGGCTTCGGCTCGGCCAAGTGCACCAATGAAGAGGCCTATCTCTTCCAGAAGCTGATCCGCCAGGGCTTTGGCCACAACAACGTCGACCACTGCACGCGCCTTTGCCATGCCTCCTCGGTCTCGGCGCTTATGGAGAACGTCGGCTCCGGCGCGGTCTCGGCCACCTTCAACGAGATCGAAAACGCCGACGTGGCCATCGTCATTGGCGCCAACCCGATCGAGAACCACCCTGTCGCCGCGACCTTCTTCAAGCAGTTCGCCAAGCGCGGCGGCAAACTCATCGTCATGGATCCGCGCGGCCATGCGCTGAAGCGCTTCGCCAGCCATATGGTGCAATTCCGCCCCGGTGCCGACGTGCCGCTGCTCAACTCGATCATGTCGGTGATCGTCGAGGAAGGGCTCTACGATCAGGCCTATATCGACAAGTTCACCGAGAACTGGGAAGCCGAGAAACAGCACCTTGCGGGCTTCGCGCCAGAGGCGCTGGAGGAGCTGACCGGCATTGACGCCGCCACGGTGCGCGACGTCGCCCGCACCTTCGCGACCGCCAACGCAGGGCTCATCTTCTGGGGCATGGGCGTCAGCCAGCACATCCACGGCACCGACAATTCGCGCTGCCTGATCTCCCTCGCGCTGATGACCGGCAACGTCGGCAAGCCCGGCGCGGGCCTGCATCCGCTGCGCGGCCAGAACAACGTGCAGGGGGCCTCTGACGCGGGGCTCATCCCGATGTTCCTGCCCGACTATCAGGACGTGACCGACGACGGTGTGCGCTCGGCCTTCACCGAGATCTGGGGCTCGGGCGACTTCAGCGGCAAGAAGGGTCTCACGGTCACCGAGATCATGGATGCGGTCCATGAGGGCGGCATTCGCGGCATGTACATCCTCGGCGAGAACCCGGCCATGTCGGACCCGGACGTGACCCACGCCCGCGATGCGCTCGCGAAGCTCGAGCATCTCGTGGTGCAGGACATCTTCCTGACCGAGACCGCCAACTACGCCGACGTGATCCTTCCCGCCGCCGCCTTCTACGAGAAGACCGGCACGGTGACCAACACCAACAGGCAGGTTCAGATGGGCCGGGCCGGGGCCACGCCGCCGGGCGAAGCGCGCGAGGACTGGGCGATCACCGTGGAGCTGGCGCAGCGACTGGGACTGAACTGGACCTACAGCCACCCGCGCGAGGTCTTTGCAGAAATGGCGCGCGGCATGCCCTCGCTCGACAACATCAGCTGGGAGCGGCTGGAGCGCGAGGATGCGGTGACCTATCCGTCGCTCTCGCCCGAGGACCCGGGGCAGCCCATCGTCTTCGCCGACGGCTTCCCGCGCGAGGGGGGCCGGGCACGGTTCACCCCCGCCTCGGTGATCCCGCCGGACGAGACGCCCGACGCCGACTACCCGATGATCCTCACCACCGGGCGGCAGCTCGAGCATTGGCACACCGGCTCGATGACCCGCCGCTCGAAGGTGTTGGACGCGGTCGAGCCCGGGGCGAACTGCTCGCTGCATCCTTCGACCCTGCGCAAGCTCGGCGTGGAGCCCGGCGGCATGGTGAAGCTTCAGACCCGGCGCGGCGAGATCGAGGTCATGGCGCGGGCCGACCGCGCGGTCGCGCCGGACATGGTGTTCCTGCCCTTCGCCTATGTCGAGGCGGCGGCGAACATCCTCACCAACCCGGCGATCGACCCCTACGGCAAGATCCCCGAGTTCAAGTTCTCGGCGGTGCGGGTAACGGCAGCCTAACGGGTCGGGAGCCCCATCGGCACCTGCCCTTGGGCTGGCGCCGCGACGATTGAGGTCCACGCTCTGTGCCTGACGTGGCGGTGCAGTCCCGATCCGCCGTGAAAGGTGAAAGACACGCCGGCGCGCAGGGATAGCGACGTCCATTGGTCTCGGACCAATCGCGCCTCAATAGACAAGCGCCACGATGAAAGATCGCTCGCCCGGCGGCTTCGCCTTGCGTCCGGGCGGGCTTACGCGCCTCGCCTTACCCCACCACCGGCAGCCAGACAGTGAACACCGCCCCGCCATCCGGTGCATTGGCGGCGGTGATCAGGCCCCCCGCCCGCTGCACGATACTCTGCGAGATCGACAGACCGAGCCCGGTGCCCTCGCCGCGGCGCGTGGTGAAGAAGGGATCGAAGAGCGACGGCAGGTTCTCGGGTGCGATGCCCGGGCCCGTGTCACGCACGATCAGCGCCACGCCCAGCTGTCCGTCACGCGCCTCTTCCACCAGCACCAGCGACAGGCGCCCCGCCTCGCCCATGGCCTGCGCGGCATTGAGCACGAGGTTGATGACCACCTGCTGCATCTCGCCCGCATCTATGGCCACCTGCGGAAGAACGGGCAGATCGGCACGAACCTCGATCTCGCCCTTGCTCAGCGCGTGGTCGACCAGCAGCAGCGAGTCCTCGACAAGCGGCGCCAGCGCCACGCTCTCTCCGCAGTCCGAGAACTCCGCGGGACGGGCGAACTTCAGCAGCTTGCCGACGATGGCCTCCATGCGCATAATCTGCCGGTCGATCAGCGACAGCTCGGTCTCGACCCGGCCCGCCTCCTCGCCCAGCTCCATGCGGATCACCTCGACGTTGCCCTGAATGACCGCCATCGGGTTGTTGATCTCATGCGCAACGCCCGCGGTGATCTCGCCTATCGAGGCGAGCTTCTCGCTCATCACCAGCTGGCGGTAGGTTTCCTCGAGCTTGGCATTGGCCTCGCGCAACTCGGCAGTGCGAGTGTCCACGCGGTCCTCGAGTTCCTCGGCCCAGGCGCGCAGCTTCAGGTCGCGGTCCTGCACCTGGTCGAGAAGCCCGTCGAGATGCGCCGCCACCTGGCCGATCTCGTCCGGGCCGACCGGGCCGATCCGTGCCGCGAGGTTGCCGCGCCCCACACGCCGCATGGTCTGGGTCATCCGCTCGAGCGGCGCGAAGATGCCCTTGGCCATCCACAGGAAGACGGGCACTGAGAGCACCAGAACCGCCGCGAAGGCCGCCATCATCCACAGGTAGGCGGCGCGCTTGGCCTCGGCGAAGGGGGCCTCGAGAAATCCGACGTAGAGCATACCGACCCGCTCCCCGAAGCTGTCGACCAGCGGCAGGTAGCCCGAGATGTACCAGTCGTTGACCACGAAGGCGCGGTCGAGCCATGTCTGCCCCTCGCCCAGAACCGCCTGCCGCACCGACGCAGAGACCCGCGTGCCGAGCGCCCGCACGTCCTCGAAGAGCCGCACGTTGGTCGAGATGCGCACGTCGTCAAGGAAGAGCGTCGCCGTGCCCTGCCGGGCGCCACCGGTCACCGGGTTGAGGTAGACCAGCGCATTGATCGCATCGATGAACCCGAGGTTGCTATTGAGCAGCACGCCCCCGACCAGCACGCCCTCGTGCCCCGGCAGGCGCACCGGGCTGGCGGCATGCACCACCATGCCGCGGTCCTCCACCCGGCGGTCGGTGGGCACAGCGGCCTGCGTCTCGATCAGGTCGATCCGTGCGCGGGCGGCAAGGTTGCGCGGCAGCGCCTCAAGTGCCTCGGTCGGGAAGATGTCGATCGCGGTGCGGGTCTTGCCTTGCGCGGCCGCGGCGATCACCGGCCAGTCTGCAGGGGCCTCCGGTAGATCGGAAGTAGGCAGGTAGTAGAGGAAATCCAGCAGCAGCTCGGAGCGCTTGTTGAGCAGGAACTGACGGTCCGGGACACCGTCCGCGAAGGACTCGGCGAAGGCGACCGATCCGGCCACGCCCGACAGCTCCTCGCCGGTGCGGGCCATCAGCTGCGACAGGTACTGCTCGGCGATGCGCAGGTCGCTCTGCACGTTGGCCGCCAGTACCTTGTCGTAATCCTCGGTCCAGCGGGTCATGCCGAGCAGCAGCAGCAGCGGCATCAGCACGACCAGCGGCGCGAGCGCAAGGATCAGCAGGCGCAGGCGGACGGAGATCATCGGGCGGGTCTTGGCTTTCATGTCGGGGGGAGCCTAGCACGGCCCCCGCCCCCGGTCAGTCCGGATCGTCAGTCAGAATCGGCGGGCCGGATCGATGTCCGCCTCAGTGGTGGTGATCGTGCGGATCGTCGAGCGAGCCGTGGATGGCGAACTGCTCGAGTCCGGCGTCGTTGGCCTCTATCACCCGGTAGCTCTCGCGCACCCCGGCGTCGGTGAGCTCGCGCGCGACGGTGAGCAACGTGTTGGCGGCATGGTCCTCGCAGAGCTCGACCATCTGTGCCAGCTCTTCGGCGGCCACAGGACGGGCGGCTTCGACCGAGGGTGCGCCGTAGTAGGTGACGAAATGCTCGGCCAGCAGGTCGGTCAGAACCTGCAGTTCGGTGGGCTCGACGTTGGTCACCGCGACGAAGGTCACGCGGCCGAAGGTCTCGAGCCCCAACCAGCCGTTGGCAAAGGCCTGCCGCGCCTTGCCGGTCAGATCACCCTCGGCCCAGTTGGAGAACTCGAAGCCGCCCGAGATACACCACTCCCCGGTGCGGGCGGGCGAGGCGAAAACACGGGTGTCGCTCTCGTCGAAATGGATGGCGCGGGCGAGCTTCATGGGGCCGGCTCCAGAATGGTGGTAAGCGGAATGAGGTGGGTGGTCTCGCCGTCGCGCAGCAGCATGCCGAACTCCTCGTCGACGCCTAGGAAAGTGCCCGACAGGCCGTTCTGCGTGACCTCCTCGCCCATGTCCTGCACCAATGCGCGCCAGTCAGCGTGCAGCGCGCGGCTGCCGTCGTCCTCCCAGCGGTTGACCCAGTTCAGCGTGTGCCGCGCCCAGGCTTCCAGCAGCGCGGGCGGCTGGACCTCGGCGCAGCCCTCGGCATAGAGCGAGGTCTGGTCGGGGGTGTCGCCGGGACGATCGCTGGCCGGGATCAGCGGCAGGGTGAAGCCGATGACCAGCCAGTCAGGCACCTGCGCCGGATCGCTGGTCGAAGCCATGCAGCGGAAGCGTCCGCAGGCGGCGCCGTTGACCCGGATGCCACCGTCCCAGTCGAGATGCACGGCGACCTCGGGCGGGGCCATGACGCCAAGCGCGTTCTGGAAGCCGACGCCGCAGAGCGGCAGCATCGACATGGCCTGTGCGAGCGGCACCTCGGGGGCGAAGACCAGCGCCCCCTGCAGCACGCTGGCGGTGATACGATAGGCGACCAGCCCGGCATCGCAACCCAGAAGGGCGCGCTGGCAGGCATGGTCGAAGGCATCGGTGGTCACCTCCTCGCCCCAGAGAAGGGGCGGGAAGGCCAGGTCGTCGGTGGTGCTCATGCCACCCCCTGCGCCACCAGCGCCGCGGCGATGGCGTGGAACGCCTGCGCCTGCGCGCTGTCGGGCTGGCTGACGACGATCGGCGCGCCGCCGTCCGAGGCAAGTCGGATCTGCAGGTCGAGCGGCACCTCGGCGAGCAGCGGCACGCCGAGCTTCGCCGCCTCGGCGGCGACGCCGCCATGGCCGAAGACGTGCTCTTCATGGCCGCAGTTCGAGCAGACATGCGTGGACATGTTCTCGACCATGCCGAGGATCGGCACGTTCAGCTGCTTGAACATGTCGATGCCCTTGCGCGCGTCGAGCAGCGCCACGTCCTGCGGCGTGCTGACCACGATGGCCCCGTCCACATGCGCTTTCTGGCTGAGTGTCATCTGCACGTCGCCGGTGCCCGGCGGCAGGTCGACGATCAGCACGTCGAGTGCGCCCCATTGCACCTGCATCAGCATCTGCTGCAGCGCGCCCATCAGCATCGGGCCGCGCCAGACCACCGCCTGATCCTCGTTGGTCATCAGGCCGATCGACATCATCGTCACGCCGTGGTTGCGCAGCGGCAGGATGGTCTTGCCGTCAGGCGAGGCCGGACGGCCCGAAACCCCCAGCATCCGCGGCTGGCTGGGACCGTAGACATCCGCATCCAGAAGACCCACGCGCCGCCCCTGCTGCGCCAGCGCGCAGGCAATGTTGGAGGACACCGTGGACTTGCCCACGCCGCCCTTGCCAGAAGCAATGGCGATGATGTGGTTCACGCCCGGAACGCGCTGCGGTCCCTGCGGCTCGGCCTTGCGCATCTTGAGATCCGGCGGCGCCTTCTCGGTATGGCCGGTCAGCACGATGGAGACCGCCGAGACGCCCTCGGTGGCCTTCAGGGCGCTTTCCGCCTGTTCCTTGATCCTGGTGTAGGCATCGCTCTGGCTGGGCGGGATCTCCATGACGAAACGCACCGCGCCCGCCTCGTCCACGTTCAGCGCGCGCACGACGCCACTCGACATGATGTCGCCGCCCGCAACCGGATCGGCGACGCTCTTCAGGACGGCCTGAACCGCCTCTCTGCTGGCTGGCAAGGTTTACTCCTGTCCCTTGATCTCGCCCGTGACCTCATGGGTCAGGCCAAGTTCCTCGATGGTGACCACGGCCTTCACGGCAAAGGTCTTCCCGGCGGTGTCATTGCCGCGCATGGCCTCCTCGATGGCCTGCTGCGAGGTGACACCCACCTGCTTGAGGAACTTGCGCATGGACATGTTGAAATCGTCGCTCATTGGGGTCTCCCCTTAGTTGCAGCGGTATGCGTTCGGGTCAGTGGTCGCGCCGCTTGCTGAGGTAATCGTCCGTGGTCCGGGGCCGCGGACGTTCGCCTGCGGCAAACGGGTTGTCCTTGGCATGGTACTGCGCATTCACCCGGCAGTCGTCACACATCTGGATCATCCGCAGCTTGTCGCCATCGAACATGGGATGGGACTGAAGCTTTTCGGTGATCCGGTCAATGGTCGACTTCACGCCGAAGAGCGAGCCGCACTCGATGCAGGCAAAGGGCTCTTCCTCGTTGACCACGCGCTGCTCCAGCGCCTCGTCGCTGAGCAGCAGGCGCGGCTCGTAGGTGATCGCATCCTCGGGGCAGATGTTGGCACAGAGGCCGCACTGCAGGCAGGCGTCCTCCTGGAAGCGCAGCTGCGGCAAGTCGGGGTTGTCGCCGAGCGCGCCAGAGGGGCAGAGCGAGACGCAGGACAGGCAGAGCGTGCAGGCGTCGGTGTCGACCAGCACGGCGCCATAGGGCGCGCCCTCGGGCAGCGGCAGGCTCTCGGCACCGGGGTGCAGCGCCTTCGCCGCCTGCCGGGTGATCTGGCGGCGGGTGCCCATCGGGCGCACCGGCGTGGCGACGGGTGCGGGGGCCTGCTCGGCGTAGAGCGCGGCCGACATGGCGTCGGGGTCCGGGGTTTCCAGCAGGCGCACCTTGCCGCCGCCGCTGATCGCGTCCGACAGCGCCACCTGCGCCTGCAGCGCCGGAAGGTCGGCCCCCGGCCCCGGCAGCACCGTCACCGAGGCGAAGCCGGCGGCGAGCGCCGCGACGGTCTCGGCATGGCCGAAGGCGCCGATGGCACGGATTTCCAGCGGCACCACGTCGGCGGGCAGACCGTCGCCGTGGCGGGCAGACAGCCGGATCATCTCGGCTCCGTGGGCGTCATGCACCAGCAACCGCGGCGCATGGCCGCCCGCGTCGAGGAAGGCCTTGGCGAGCGTCTGAACCCGGCGCATGGTCAGGTCGACCGGAGGCGCGTCGTAGCTGATCGCCCCCGAGGGGCAGGCCGAGGAACAGGCACCACAGCCGGCGCAGATCATCGGGTCGACCGTCACATGCTCGCCGTCGGGCGAGATCGCGCCGGTGGGGCAGAGATCGAGGCAGTTGGTGCAGCCGGTCTGGCCCGCGCGCGAATGGGCGCAGAGCAGCGACTCCAGCCGCACGTAGAGCGGCTTCTCGAAAGTGCCGACAAGATGCGAGGCGGACATGACCGCCGCGGCCACCGCCTGCGGGCGTCCGGGATCGGCGCGCAGGTAGCCTTCGCGCTTCTCATGCGCGGGGAAGAGCGGCAGCTCGCGGCGCAGGTCGAGGATCACGTCACATTGTGACACGCCACCGTCGCGCGGCTCGGTCAGGGAGAAAGCCCCACGCCCGCCGGGCTCCACCTGGCGCAGCGCGTCGATGGTGACCCTGAACTGCCCGAGCGCGCCCTGCGCCTTGCGCAGGCGACCGGTGATCACGTCATAGGCGCGGGTGTCGGGGATGTCTTCCGCGCCCTCCAGCAGGACCGTCACCCCAAGGTGCGGCGCCAGTTGTTCCGCAGCCGCAAGAGCAACCTCGGCTTCACCAAGAATAAGGCACAGACCCTCCGAGATGACGTCGAGCGTCTTCTCCGGCGCGGCGGGCAACATGGCCTCGGCCGCGAGGGCGGACATTTTGGGTAGTTTGGACGCGCGATCGGCGCTCCACCCGGCACGGTCGCGCAGGTCGAGCAGCGGTGCGGGCTCCACCTCGAGCTCCTCCGCCAGCGCCTCGAAAGTCCGGCTCTCCTGGGTGCAGCAAAGGACTACATTCCCCTGCGTCAATCCCTGGGCGGCGCGCTCGATCTGGCTCGTGCACAGCGCCTTGCAGGGGGGCGTGACCTCGAATCCCGTGGCCTCGGACAGGGCCTCGGCATCGATGGACTGACTGCCCATACAGTCACATGTTATCAAGGTCTTGGTCATGTTTTCCTTCCTGGCGAACGGGCCGGATTCGTCCCGTTTTGCGCTCGGTTAGGGGGGTAGCTAGCCCCGATTCGCCCCCTCCGACAACTCAATTCCTCGGGCGGAAACCCGCCGAGCGCCGCGCTGCCCGGCCGCCAGCGAGCAGGGTGATTCGCATGCTGCATCGCGGCACCTTTCCAGAGCAAAAAACTCGGATTGGACAGTTTGTCCCTGCCGCATTTTTGCCCCCTTGGCAGCTGCCCAAAATGTCCACCATCGGCCTCAGAATACCGCGGTGCACCGATTGGCCCTTCCCCGATGGGCTCTACATGTTTCAATCACGGTGGGAGGAAGGATACATCATCGTGACAGGTCATCCGAGCAACGATCAATTCATGCCCGTGGGCGTTGTGCTGCGGCGCACCCCCGGTGTCACCCGTTGGGCCAAGTGGGCCTGGCGGGCCGTTGCCGTGCTGCCCGGGGCCGGTCCAGCCGACTGGCGCGAGCTGCGCCGCGAGGGCGACGTGGTCGAATATCATGCCGCGACGCGCTCGCTGGAACTCTACCGCGCCGAGACCGAGGCCTACCTGCACGGCATCACCGCCCGCGAACCCAGCGTCTATGTCGTCATGCGCAAGACCCTCGGCGAGCATCCCTTCGAGGTCGTGCTGATCACCGCCTCGCCCTACGAGGCGCAGGACTACTGCGACAGCGGCGAGGACATCGTCGAGAAGGTTCCCATGCCCGCCGGGCTTCTGGCCTGGGTGGGCGATTTCGTCGAGCGTTACCATGAAGAGGAAGAATTCGTGAAACGCCGCCGCGATCGTGCAAGAGTGGACGGCAAGCAGGACGGCATCGGCGACCCGCGCATTTCGACAACAGCGGATGTCTACGCCTCGCCCGCCCTGAAAAGAGGGAGGCTGCAATGAAGGATTTCTGGTCCCGCAGGAAGGCCGCTGTCGAGGCCGAGACCCGCGCCGAAGAACAGGCGCAGGACACCGCCCGCCGCGCCGAGACTGAGGCGCAGCTCGCCGAGCGCAGCGACGAGGAGCTGCTGGCCGAGGCCGGGCTGCCCGCGCCGGAAGAGATCACCGACGGCGAAATGGTCCGCAAGTTCCTCGAGTCGCAGCTGCCCAAGCGGCTGAAGAACCGCGCCCTGCGCACGCTCTGGCGCTCGAACCCGGTGCTCGCCTGCCTCGACGGGCTCAACGACTATGACACCGACTTCACCGCCGTGACCCCTGCAGCAGACTTCAAGACCACCTATCAGGTCGGCAAGGGGCTGCTGGCGCACCTCGAGTACGTCGGGCAACCGAAGACCGAGACACAGCCTGAGGAGGCCGAGAGCGAAGACGCAGACGCGGCTGCGCAGGTTGCCGACGCCGGCACCACCTCGATCCGCGCGCCGGAAACGCTTGGCCCGACCATCGAGGCGCAGCCGCAGATCGCGCCGCTGCACCCCATTGAGCCGCAGGTGGCCGAGGCCGCCCAATTTGACCCCGAGCCCGAGGAAAGCACGCTGCCCGCCAGTTCGCGCCGCATGCGCTTTTCCTTCGAGGCCTGATGATGACCGACGAGAGCAACATGACCGCAGCCGCACAAGCCACTGCCCCGAAGATCGCCGAGGAGGATCGCCTCCGCGCCGATCTCTACAACTTCCTCGGGCTGATCCTCGCCCGGCCCGCTGACCAGGGGCTGATTGACCAATGCGCCGGGCTGACCGGAGATGCCACCCCGATCGGCGAGGCGGTCACGACCCTGTCCAAGGTCGCCAAGATCTCGAAGCCCAAGGCAGTGGAGAGCGAATACAACCGGCTGTTCATCGGCCTCGGCCGGGGCGAGCTGCTGCCCTACGCCTCCTACTACCTGACGGGCTTCCTGAACGAGAAGCCGCTGGCACTGCTGCGCCAGGACATGACCGCCCGCGGCCTCGCCCGCGCCGAGAACGTCTTCGAGCCCGAGGACAACATCGCCTCGCTGATGGAGATGATGGGCGCGATGATCGTCGGCCGTTTCGGCACTCCGGCCACGGTCGGCCAGCAAAAGAGCTTCTTCAACAAGCACATCGCCCCCTGGGCGAGCCATTTCTATTCGGATCTCGAAGGCGCCAAGAACTCGGTCTTCTACGCCCCGGTCGGACGTCTCGGCCGGGCCTTCATGGAGATCGAGACCGAAGCCTTCCGGATGAGCGCGGAGTGATCCGCACAATGGCGGGCAACCGCCGCAACCCTGAGAGAGGAGGTCTCTCGATGAAGCGGAAAGACGAGGAGGCGACCAGCCGCCGCGACTTCCTGAAACTGGCCTCGACGGCAGCGCCGCTCGCGGCGGTCGCCGTGGCGACCACCACCGGGACCGAGGCGGAAGCCGCAGAGCCCGACCTGTCGTCGAACAAGATGCAGGACACCGCGCACACGCGCGCCTACTACGCCGCCGCCCGGTTCTGACCGGACGCAGCACTTCCCGCCAAGGACGACTGGTTGCGTGACGCCCGACTGTCCAAGGCACCCGATCAACACCAAGCAAGCCAGGCACCATGCGGGGGCCTAGCGCGCAAGGGGAGAGAGAAACATGTTGAGGAAAAAGACCAACGGGGTTGCGCGACGCCCCCAGCGGACAAGTATCCTTTCCGAAGTGGCGAACACTTCGGTTGACCGTCGCGCCTTCCTGCGCGGGTCCGGTCTGGCGATCGGCGGCCTTGCTGCCGTGGCCGCCACCGGAGGTACGGTAACCCAGGCCACCGCGGCCACCGCCACCGGCGGCGAGATCAAGACGGTGAAATCCGTCTGCACCCACTGCTCGGTCGGCTGTACCGTGATGGCAGAGGTGCAGGGCGGCGTCTGGATCGGGCAGGAGCCCGGCTGGGACAGCCCGTTCAACCTCGGCTCGCATTGCGCCAAGGGCGCCTCGGTGCGCGAGCACGCGCATGGCGAGCGGCGCCTGAAGTACCCGATGAAAAAGGTGGGCGGCGAATGGCAGCGCATCTCCTGGGAGCAGGCGATCAACGAGATCGGCGACCAGATGATGGACATCCGCGACAGCTCGGGTCCTGACTCTGTCTACTGGCTCGGCTCGGCCAAGCACAGCAACGAACAGGCCTACCTGTTCCGCAAGTTCGCCGCCTACTGGGGCACGAACAACGTGGATCACCAGGCCCGTATCTGCCACTCGACCACCGTTGCCGGCGTTGCGAACACATGGGGCTACGGCGCCATGACCAACTCCTACAACGACATCCACAACTCGCGTGCGATCTTCATCATCGGCGGCAACCCCGCCGAGGCGCACCCTGTCTCGCTGCAGCACGTGCTGAAGGCGAAGGAACAGAACAACGCGCCGCTGATCGTCTGCGATCCGCGCTTCACCCGCACCGCCGCCCACGCGGACGAATACGTGCGGTTCCGTCCGGGTTCGGACGTGGCGCTGGTCTGGGGTCTGCTCTGGCACATCTTCGAGAATGGCTGGGAAGACAAGGACTTCATCCGCAGCCGTGTCTGGGGCATGGACGAGATCCGCACCGAGGTCGCCAACTGGACCCCGGACGAGGTCGAGCGTGTCACCGGCGTGCCGGGCAGCCAGCTCGAGCGCGTGGCGCGGACGCTGGCCAACAACCGTCCGGGCACCGTGATCTGGTGCATGGGCGGCACCCAGCACACCAATGGCAACAACAACACCCGCGCCTACTGCATCCTGCAGCTCGCGCTGGGGAACATGGGCACCGCCGGCGGCGGCACCAACATCTTCCGCGGCCACGACAACGTGCAGGGTGCAACCGACCTCGGCGTGCTCGCCGACACGCTGCCGGGCTACTACGGCCTGACCGCGGGCGCTTGGGCGCACTGGGCACGCGTCTGGGAAGAGGACCTCGACTGGCTCAAGTCCCGCTTCGCGATGCTGAAAGGCAAGGACGGCAAGGACAAGGAGATGATGGGTCTGACCGGCATCCCGGTCTCGCGCTGGATCGACGGTGTGCTCGAGGCGAAGGACAACCTCGAACAGCCCGACAACACCCGCGCGATGGTGTTCTGGGGCCACGCCCCGAACTCGCAGACCCGCCTCAAGGAAATGAAGACGGCGATGGAGAAGCTCGACCTGCTGGTCGTGGTGGACCCCTATCCCACCGTCTCGGCGATCCTGCACGACCGGACCGACAACACCTACCTGCTGCCGGCCGCGACGCAATTCGAGACCTACGGCTCGGTGACCGCGTCGAACCGCTCGATCCAGTGGCGTGACAAGGTCGTGGACCCGCTCTTCGAGTCCCTCCCCGACCACATCATCATGCACAAGTTCGCCACCAAGTTCGGCTTTGCGGACCGTCTGTTCCGCAACATCGAGGTGAACGGCGAAGAGCCCCTGCTCGAGGACCTGACCCGCGAGTTCAACAAGGGCATGTGGACCGTGGGCTATACCGGCCAGTCGCCGGAACGGCTCAAGATGCACATGGCCAACCAGCACACCTTCGACCGCACCACGCTGCGTGCCAACGGCGGTCCTGCGGATGGCGACTTCTACGGCATGCCGTGGCCCTGCTGGGGCACCGCCGAGATGAACCACCCGGGCTCGGCCAACCTCTACGACCTGTCGCTTCCGGTGAAGGACGGCGGCCTGCCGTTCCGCGCCCGCTACGGCGTGGAATACAATGGCGAGAACCTGCTGGCCGAGGGCTCGTATACCGTCGGGTCCGAGATCGAGGATGGCTACCCCGAGTTCACCATGCAGATGCTGATCGATCTGGGCTGGGACAAGGACCTGACGCCCTACGAGCGGCGGATGATCGAATGGGTCGCGGGCTACATCGACGCGCGCCCCAGCACCGACACCGAGGTCGGCGAGCAGGACCAGACCGGTCCCTACCCGTCCGACTTCGCCGAGAAGATCGGCGGCGTGAACTGGAAGACCGACCTTTCGGGCGGCATCCAGCGCGTGGCGATCGAGCATGGCTGCGCCCCCTACGGCAACGCCAAGGCACGCTGCGTGGTCTGGACCTTCCCGGATCCGGTCCCGGTGCACCGCGAGCCGCTCTACACCAACCGGCGCGATCTGGTGGAAGACTACCCGACCTACGAGGACAAGACCTTCTGGCGCGTGCCGACCATGTACGCCTCGATCCAGAAGAACGACTTCTCGAAGGACTATCCGATCATCCTCACCTCCGGCCGACTGGTCGAATACGAGGGTGGCGGCGACGAGACGCGGTCCAACCCGTGGCTCGCCGAGCTCCAGCAGAACATGTTCATCGAGATCAACCCGCGCGACGCCAACAACCTCGGTGTGCGTGACGGGGCCGACGTCTGGGTCGAAGGCCCGGAAGGCGGCAAGGTCAAGGTGATGGCCATGGTCACCCCGCGGGTGGGCGAGGGCGTTGCCTTCATGCCCTTCCACTTCGGCGGCTATTTCGAGGGCGAGGACCTGCGCTCGAAGTATCCCGACGGGGCGGATCCGATCGTGCTGGGCGAGTCCACCAACACCGCGCAGACCTATGGCTACGACTCCGTCACGCAGATGCAGGAGACCAAGGCCACACTCTGCAAGATCATGCCGGCGTAAGGAGAGCGAGACATGGCACGAGCTAAATTCCTCTGCGATGCCGAACGCTGCATCGAGTGCAACGCCTGCGTCACCGCGTGCAAGAACGAGCACGAGGTGCCTTGGGGTATCAACCGCCGCCGGGTGGTGACCATTCAGGACGGCCAGCCGGGCGAACGCTCGATCTCGGTCGCCTGCATGCACTGCTCGGACGCGCCCTGCATGGCCGTCTGCCCTGTGGACTGCTTCTACCAGACTGAAGACGGTGTGGTGCTGCACTCCAAGGACCTGTGCATCGGCTGCGGCTATTGCTTCTACGCGTGCCCCTTCGGCGCGCCGCAGTACCCGCAGGCGGGCAACTTCGGCTCCCGCGGCAAGATGGACAAGTGCACCTTCTGCAACGGCGGCCCGGAAGAGAACAATTCCGCAGCCGAGTTCCAGAAGTACGGGCGCAACCGGATCGCCGAGGGCAAGCTGCCCATCTGCGCCGAGATGTGCTCGACCAAGGCCCTGCTGGCCGGGGATGGCGACGAAGTGTCGGCCATCTACCGCGAGCGCGTGGTCGCCCGCGGCTTCGGCTCGGGCGCCTGGGGCTGGGGCACCGCCTACGACGAAAAGGCCAACTGAGCCAAAGGTCGGCGGGCCCCTCGGGTCCGCCGGTAACGCAACGAAGACCCGCGCGGGGCGGCGCCAGCCGCCGTTCCGCGCGATTCTCGCGTGACCCTACTTCATGGAGACGACCATGCTGCGCCACCTGCTGGCACTTTTCGCACTGGTCCTGATGACCGCCGCCCCTCTGGGCGTCGCGGCGCAGGGCACCCTTCTTCCGCCCGAGCCCGACCGCTCCGCCACCGGCGGCGCGCAGACGCTCGAGGACATCATGCGCAGGCAGGCGGGCATCAAGGTCGATGACAGCTTCCGGCGCGACAACATCGGCGGCGAAGCCCCGGACGCGCCCGAGCTGGGCACGCTCGGCGGCGCCTCCGACCCCGATCTCTGGCGCGCGCTGCGATACAACGAGGCCGACGTGCGCGCGTCGACCATCAACCCCAACGGCAAGGTGCTGATCCAGGACGGCGGCATGTGGTGGCTGACCTTCCGCCGCGGCCCGCTGGCCACCTACGGCGGATGGCTGCTGCTCGGCACCATCGGCATCCTGGCGGTGTTCTTCCTGTTGCGCGGCCGCATCCGCATCGACGGCGGCAAGACGGGCTCCACCGTACAGCGCTTCCAGTGGATCGAGCGTTTCGCCCATTGGACGCTGGCGGGATCTTTCCTGCTGCTGGCCTTCACCGGTCTGTTTACCCTGTTCGGGCGGATGTTCCTGATCCCGCTGCTCGGGCACGAGTTCAACTCGGTGCTGCTCACCGGCTCGAAATTCATCCACAATAACGTCAGCTGGGCCTTCATGCTCGGGCTGATCATGGTTTTCGTCATGTGGGTCTGGCACAACATCCCCGACCGCACCGACATCACCTGGTTCGCGCAGGCCGGCGGCATCATCGGCAACAAGCACCCGCCCGCGAAGAAGTTCAACGCCGGCCAGAAGATCATCTTCTGGGGGGTGATCGTGCTTGGGGCCTCGGTCTCGGTCTCCGGGCTCTCGCTGCTCTTCCCCTTCGACATGCCGCTCTTCTCGCACACCTTCTCGGTGCTCAACGACTGGGGCGTGCCGGGCTGGTTCGGCATGGACGCCTTCCCGGTGCACCTCGCCCCGCAGGAAGAGATGCAGTTCGCGCAGCTCTGGCACGCCATCGTTGCCTTCCTGATGATGGCGGTGATCATCGGTCACATCTACATCGGCACGGTGGGCATGGAGGGCGCCTATGACGCCATGGGTTCCGGCCAGGTCGACGAGAACTGGGCGCATCAGCACCACTCGATCTGGTACGAGAAGGTGAAGGAGCGCGAAGCCGAAGAGGCCCGCAAGTCGGCCACACCGGCGGAGTAATCCAGATGGGCCGCCTGGCCGTCATCCTGAGCCTGATGCTCTGCGCCGCCCCCGTGGCGGCGCAGGAGTTCGCCACGCTCAAAGGTCACGGCGGGCCGATCATGGGCATCGCCGTCGCGCCTTCCGGGCAGGTGGCGACGGGCAGTTTCGACAATTCCGTGGGTCTCTGGGATGGCGGCATGCCGCGCTGGCTCGAGGGCCACGCCGCGGCGGTGACCGCGCTGACTTGGGGTCCGGAGGGCACCCTGGTGTCGGGCGGCGACGATTTCGCGGTACGCGTCTGGGGCGAAGCGCCGCGCGTGCTCGGCCAGCATCAGGGCAAGGTCGCGGCGCTCGCCGTCTCACCGAACGGTCGCACCGTCGCCAGCGGCAGCTGGGACGGCTCCATCGTGCTCTGGTCTCTGGACGGCGACGAAGGCACCGCGCTGCCCGCCCCCGGCGCCGGGGTGAACGCCGTGGCGTACGATGGTGCCGACACGCTCTATGCCGCCACCATGGCGGGCGCCTTGCTGCGCTACGACCTCGGGACCGATGATGCGCCCGTCGCCCTCGTCCAGCACGGTTTCGGCATCAACCGGCTGGCGCTCGGCCCCGGCTGGATCGCCTATGGCGCGGTCGACGGCGGCACCCGGGTGATCGACCTGCAGACCGGCGCGCCGATCGCCGACCTGACGCTCGACCGCCGCCCGATCCTTGCCATGTCCTACAATGCACCCTCGCATCAGCTCGCCGTCGGCGACGGCGAGGGCTACATCATGATCGTCGACACCGAGAGCTGGCAGATCACCCGCGACTTCCGCGCCACCCGGCAGGGGCCGGTCTGGGCGCTGGCCTTCTCGCCCGATGGCACGGTGATCCACGCCGGAGGGCTGGATGACGCCGCCTATTCCTGGCCGGTCGAGGCGCTTGACGTCTTCGAGCCCGGCATCGACGGTGCGCGCAGCTTCCTGCGCGCCGCCGAGACCATGCCCAACGGCGAGCGGCAATTCATGCGCAAATGCTCGATCTGCCACGCGCTCACCGCCGGCCCCTCGCGCAAGGCCGGCCCCACGCTGCACGGCGTCTTCGGCCGCCGCGCGGGCACCGTGCCGGGCTACAGCTATTCGGACACGCTGGACGGATCCGACATCACTTGGAACGAGGCCACGATCGACGCGCTTTTCGATCAGGGTCCGGACCATTACATTCCCGGCTCGAAGATGCCCATGCAGGTGATCGCGGGCGGCAGCGACCGGGCCGATCTGATAGACTACCTCAAACAGGCCACCAAAGGAGAGTGACCGCATATGAAAGCCATGTTCACAGGCTTCGCCGCCATCATCGTCATCGGCATCGCCGCCTATTTCGGTCTGCACGAGATGGGCTTCTCGTCCGCCGACGTCTATTCGAGCTCCAACGTCCGCCACGACTGAGCCCCAGCGCATGACGCCGAAGGATGCCTCCACCGACGATTACGGCCCGACGCTGGCCGGTGCTTCGATCCTCGTGGTCGACGACGAGCCCGGCATGCGCAACTTCCTCGTCAAGATGCTGGCCCCCCGGGTGCAGCGGGTCGAGGAAGCGGGCTCGGCGGCGGAGGCCACGCAGAAGCTGGATGCCGCGCATTTCGATCTGGTGATCCTCGACAACGTCATGCCCAAGCGCACCGGGCTCGATTGGCTCGCCGAACAGCAGCGCAAGGGGTTCTTCGGCGACACCATCCTGATCACCGCCTACGCGGACCTCGAAACCGCGATCACCGCGCTGCGCGCCGGGGTCAGTGACTTCGTCCTGAAGCCGTTCCGCGCCAACCAGATCCTCGGCGCGGTGGCCCGGACGCTCGACCGCAAGTACCTGCGCCGCGACAACACGCTGCTTCGGCGCGAGCTGCGCACCGGCCAGTTCCAGGGTAAGCTGCTCGGCAAGTCCGAAGTGATGGTCGCGGTGCGCGCCTTGCTCGCCAAGCTCGCGCCGCTGCCGACGCCGGTTCTTTTCACCGGCGCCAGCGGCACCGGCAAGGAAATGGCCGCACGCCACTTGCACCAGCTTTCGGACCGCGCCGACAAGCCCTTCGTGCCGGTGAACTGCGCCGCGATCGCCCCCGACCGCATGGTGCAGGAGCTCTTCGGAAGCGTCGAGAACGGCGAACGTCTGAAGCCCGGCCTTTTGCTGCTGGCCGATGGCGGCACGCTCTTTCTCGACGAGGTGGCGCAGATGCCCGAGCCGCTGCAGGCCGCGCTGCTGCGCGTGCTCGAGGATCAGCGCATCCGCCCCACCGGGGCCGAGCGCGAGATCCCGCTGAACCTGCGCTTTCTCTTCGCCACCAACGCCGATCTCGAGGCGCTGGTCGCGCAGCGCAGATTCCGCGCCGATCTCTACCACCGCATCAACGTGCTGAAGGTCGAGATGCCGCCGCTGTCGGACCGGTCCGACGACATCCTCGAGCTGGCCGCGCTGTTCACCAAGCAGTTCTCCCAGGCGCTCGGCATGCCGGGACTCGAGCTCGATGAGCAGACCCTGCTGAAGCTGCGCCGCTATGACTGGCCCGGCAACGTGCGCGAGCTGCGCAACCTGATCGAACGCTCGGTGATCCTCGGCGGCTTCCCCGAGGAGTTCTCGGGCGCAGGCGGGGTGACCGGGACGCGGGCAATCGAGGATCTCGACCTCGTGGTGCAGCGCCACATCCTGCACATGCTCGACCTCTGCGATGGCAACCGGGCCGAAGCGGCGCGGCGGCTCGGCGTCTCTCGCAAGACCATCGACCGCAAGATCGCGCAATGGGGCGAAGAGAGCGTGACCCCACCGCAGGCGCCGCGTTAGGCTGGGTCAAAACCCGCCCGAGCAGCCCTCCGGAGTCCCCATGATCAGCCCCCTCCAATTCAAAGCATGGCGCCGCGCCCTCGCCGCCGGGCTCCTCGCCTGCGCCTGCCTCGCCTCCCCTGCCCTCGCTCTCGACCGAAGCGCGGTGGAACGGCAATTCCGCGGCTGGCTGGAACAGACGGTCTGGCCGCAGGCGGCGCGCAAGGGCGTGTCGCGCGGCACCTTCGAGTCGGCCTTTGCGGGCGTGCATCTCAACTGGGATCTGCCAGACCTCGTGCCTCCCGGCACCAAGCCCGAGACCCCCAGGCAGCAGCGACAGGCCGAGTTCGGCCAGCCTGCGAAATACTTCAACCGCGGCTCCATCGACAGCGCGACCTCCATCGGGCGGCAGATGGCCGGGCGGCATGCCTCAGCCCTCGCCGCGACGGAAAAGGCCACCGGCGTGCCCGGGCGGATCATTCTCGGCATCTGGGGCCGCGAGAGCGGCTATGGCCGCGTGGCGATCCCGCACAGCGCCTTCGAGGTGCTGGGCACCAAGGGCTTCATGTCCACCCGCGCTGCCTATTTCACCGACGAGCTGATCGCCGCGCTGCAGATCGCGCAGGCGGGTCATGCCCCGGCCGGGGTGATGAAAAGCTCCTGGGCCGGGGCGCTCGGCCAGCCGCAGTTCATGCCCTCGAACTTCCTGAAATACGCTGCGGACGGCAATGGCGACGGCCATGCCGACATCTGGCGCTCGGAGGCGGACACCATCGCCTCGATCGGCACCTACCTTGCCAAGCACGGCTGGCAGAGCGGGCGCGACTGGGGTTTCGAGGTCCGGGTCCCGGCCTCCGTGTCCTGCACGCTCGAGGGCCCCGATCAGGGCAAGCGCATCTCGGACTGGGAAAAGCTCGGCATCACCCGGATCTCGGGCCGCCCCTTCCCCGAGCACGAACGCCGCGGCGAGGGCTTCCTGCTGATGCCCGCCGGGCGGCACGGGCCGGCGTTCATCGTCACACCCAACTTCTACGTGCTGAAGGACTACAACATGAGCGATCTCTACGCGCTCTTCGTCGGCCACGTGGGCGATCGCATCCAGTACGGCGTGGGCGATTTCAGCGCGCATTGGGGCACGGTCGGGGGGCTCTACCGCTCGGACGTCGCCGCCATGCAGCGGGCGCTTGAACGGATGGGACATGACGTGGGAGGGGCCGACGGGCTGCCGGGATTCAAGACCCGCCGCTCAATCGGCCGCTGGCAGGAAGCGCAGGGGCGGCCCGCCACCTGCTTCCCCGAAACAGCAATGAAATCGGCCCTGCGCTAGGCGTTCCAGACCACCTCGCCGAGGCGGGACAGGTCGTAGCCGCCAAGGCTGCCTGCACGGGCGCGGAAGGTCTCGGAGCGGCAGAAGGCGATGAGCGTCTGCAGCGGCGGGTCGAACCAGGCCTTGCGATCGAGCAGCAGATCGAAGCGTTCCTCGATCACCGGCACGAAGCGCAGCCCGTAGGAATGCGCCACCGACTCGAGGCCGAAGGTCACGTCGGCCTCGCCGCGCCGAACGCTCTGAACCGCCTCGTCCTCGGTGCGTTCCAGCGGCGTCAGCGTGACCGACCCCAGATCGAGTCCCGCCTCGGCAGCGAGATCGCGCAGCAACCCGGCGGTGCCGGAGCTGTCCTGACGCGGCGCCAGCCGCAGGCCCGCAAGATCGGCCAGCCCCCGCGGCGTCGGGCCGTCCTCGCGCAGCACCAGCCCGCGGCGCCGCGCGGCAAAGCCGACCAGCACCGCGTTCTGCTCGGCGGACGCCGTGCGGGCGGCACCGGTGTTCCAATCTCCATTTGCGTCCCGAACGTGCAGGCCGGTCGCCACACCCTCGCCCGCGGCAAAGCGCGTCAGACCATCCAGCGAGCCGTCGAAATAGGTGGCAAGCCCGCAGCGTGACTGGCGGATCGCCCAGTCGAGCAGCGGATCGTGGGAGCCGAGGAAGACCCCGGGCCTCGTCACCGGGGCCGCGACAAAGCCACCGCTCTGAGCGCCTTCGATCCAGGCGCGGATCTCGGAGGCGGGGAACAGCAGCTTTCCGGTGGCACGCGAGCAGGGCACCTCACCCGAGGCGGCAAGATCGTAGATCTTGCGCTCCTTCAGGCGCAGCAGATCGGCCAGTTCGCGGACGGTCAGGTATTCGTGTGGCGGGATCTGCAGGTCGGTCATCGTCTCGGGCGTGTTGGGGGCGGCACCGTGCCGCCCCCGGACCCTATCAGTTCTTCGGCGCGTTGGGGAAGAACAGCTGCTGTCCGTCGACCTTGTAGTCGGCAATCACCTTCTGGCCCTCGTCCGAGAGCAGCCAGTCGGCGAAGTCCTGCGCCGCGTCGATCTTCACGCTCGGGCATTTTTCCGGGTTCACCGGGATCACGCCGTACTGGTTGAAGAGGGTCTCGTCGCCCTCGACCTCGATCGCGTAGTCCTGCTTGTTCTGGAAGCTGATCCAGGTGGCGCGGTCGGTCATCACGTAAGCGCCCATGCCGATGCCCGCGTTCAGCGTCGCGCCCATGCCCGAGCCGGTCTCACGGTACCACTCACCCGAGGCAGCGGTGGGGTCGATGCCCGCGGCCTTCCAAAGCGCGACTTCCTTCTTGTGGGTGCCGCTATCATCGCCGCGCGAGGCAAAGAGCGCGCCCGCCTCGGAGATCTTGGTCAGCGCCGCCTCGACGTCGTCCATGCCCTTCACGCCCGCCGGGTCGCTTTCAGGCCCGACGATGACGAAGTCGTTGTACATGAGATCCGTGCGCTCGGTGCCGAAGCCCGCCGCGACGAATTTTTCTTCCGACGGCTTGGCGTGCACCAGCAGCAGATCGCCGTCGCAGTTCTCGGCGTTCTTGATCGCTTGGCCGGTGCCCACGGCCACGACGTTGACGGTGATGCCGCTTTCGCCGGTGTAGATCGGCAGCAGGTAGTCGTAGAGCCCGGAGTTGGCGGTCGAGGTGGTCGACTGCACGATGATCGACTGCTCCTGCGCGAGGGCACCGCCGGCGAGGCCGAGGGTCAGCGCGGTCGAGGCGATCAGTCTTGCGATGGTCATGAGGAACGTCCTTCTGTCCTTGGTAATCAATCACTTGGGATGCACGTTGGGCGGGGGATCAGAGCACGATCCGGCCCGCGAGATAGTCCCGCGCCGGCTGGCTGCGCGGCTCGGGGAAGAAGACATCCGCGTGGCTGTGCTCGGCCACGCGTCCGCGGTGCAGGAAGACCACCTCGTCCGCCATGCGCCGGGCCTGCCCGACGTCATGTGTGACGAAGATGATCCGCGTGCCCCGGTCGCGGGCAGCGCCGACGATGCGCTCGATCACCAGCACCGAGGCGGGATCAAGGCTGGCGGTGGGCTCGTCGAGGAACAGCACCTCGGGGTCGGTGGCCAGCGCGCGGGCCAGCGCCAGCCGCTGCGCCTCGCCGCCCGAGAGCAGCCGCGCGGGCTGGCGCGCCTTGTGCAGCAGACCGACCTCGCGCAGCAGCGCATCGCGGCGCGACCGGTCGCGGCCGCGGGCCTTCAACACGAAATCGAGGTTGGCGGCGACCGAGCGGCGCAGCAGCACCGGCTTCTGGAACACCAGCGCCTGCCGCGCGGTGGCCTGCGCGGCAGAGGTACCGTTCCAGCTCACCTCTCCGCCGCTCGGGACCAGCAGCCCGTGCAGCATCTTCAGCAACAGGCTCTTGCCCGCGCCGTTCGGCCCCATGATCACCGTGCAGCCACCGGGCGCGAGGCTCAGCTCCACCCCGTCGAGCAGCGCCGCGCCATCGGCGGCAAGCCGCAGGCCGGAGACGCGCAGGGGCAGGAGCGGGCGGGACATGGCGGCCTCATCGCGGGGGCGCGCCACGGGCGGCACGGCGGTGATCGGCAGGTCAGACATGGGCTGTTCCGGACATGGTCACCTCAGACATGGGCCTGCCGCGCCGCGGTCATGCGCAGTGCCTGCACCCCGGCGTTCACGCCAAGCGCCAGCACCAGCAGGATGATCCCCAGCGCCAGCGCCAATGGCAGGTCGCCCTTGGATGTCTCGAGCGCAATGGCGGTGGTCATCACCCGGGTCAGGTGGTCGATGTTGCCGCCAACGATGATCACCGCGCCGACCTCGGCCACGGCGCGGCCAAAGCCCGCCAGCCCGACCGTCAGCAGCGCGTAGCGTCCGTCCCAGAGCAGCGTCGTGATGCTCTGCCAACGCGAAAGGCAGAGCGAGCGGAATTGCTCGGCATATTCGGCGTGAAGGTCTTCGAGCACCTGCCGCGACAGCGCGGCGACGATGGGCACGATGAGGATGGTCTGCGCGAAGACCATCGCGCCGGGGGTGTAGAGCAGCCCCAGAAAGCCGAGCGGCCCGGAGCGCGAGAGATGAAGGTAGACCAGCAGGCCGACGACCACCGGAGGCAGGCCCATCAGCGCGTTCATCACGATCAGCACAAGGCCCCGGCCGCGGAACCGGCTCACCGCGATCAGCGCGCCGATCGGCAAGCCGATGGCGCAGGCAAGCACCGTGGCGCTCAGGCTGACCCGCAGCGAGAGGCCGACGATCTCGTAGAGATCGGCCTCGCCGGACAGGACCAGCGACAGCGCCAGATGGAAGGCCTCCCCGATGCTTTGCAAAATTTACCCTCCCTGCGGAAATTTTGCCTTATTCCGACTATGCATCCTCTCGCCCATGACGCAAGAGGCGTCAATAGTCCGAATGAAATACGGCCCGCTCGGGGGAACGGGCCGCTATCGACGCAGGACTGCAAAATTTCCGGGCCGGCCCCGGGAGGCCGGTGAAATTGCCTCAGAACGGCAGGCCGACGTAGTTCTCCGCGAGGTCCTTGCGCGCGGTTTCCGAGTCCGCGAGGTGGCGCAGCGTGGCCCGGCGCATTTCCTCGGCAAAGCTGTCTTCGCCCTCGAAGCGGTGCAGCATGGTGGTCATCTGCCAGCTGAAGCGCATGGCCTTCCAGATCCGCGCCAGCGCGCGCTCCGAATAGCCATCGATGCCCGCGGTCTGGCCGGACTTCAGCGCCGCAATCAACGCCTCGTGCAGGTAGTAGACGTCCGAGACCGCGAGGTTCAGCCCCTTCGCGCCGGTCGGCGGCACGATATGCGCGGCGTCGCCGACGAGGAACAGCCGGCCCCAGCGCAGCGGCTCGGAAACGAAGCTGCGCAGCGGCGCGATGGATTTCTCGATCGACGGGCCGGTGACCAGCTTGGCCGCGGCCTCCGAGGGAATGCGGCGCTTGAACTCAGTCCAGAAGCGCTCATCGGACCAGTCCACGACCTTGTCGGTGAGCGGCACCTGCACGTAGTAGCGCACCAGGTTCTCGTTGCGCATCGAGGCCAGCGCGAAACCGTGCGGCGAGTTGGAATAGATCAGCTCGTCATGCACCGGTGGGGTGCGCGAGAGGATCCCCAGCCAGCCGAAGGGGTAGACCCGCTCGAACTCGCGGCGCTTCTCCTCGGGTATGGTCTTGCGGCTGACCCCGTGGAAGCCGTCGCAGCCCGCCACGTAGGCGCAGCTGATGCGGTGGCGCTCGCCGTTCAGCGTGTATTCGACCGCCGCTTCGGAGGCATCGAGGTCGTGGATGGTCACCTCCTCGACGCCGTGGATCACCTGCGTCCCCATGGCGTCCTGCGCGCCGTACAGATCCTGCGTCACCTCGGTCTGGCCATAGACCATGACCTGCTTGCCGGTGAGCCCCTTGAAGTCGATGTGCACCATCAGCTCGGCGTCGGTGAGATAGGTGCCGTCGTGCGGATAGCCCTCGGCATCCATGCGCGTCCCGACACCCGCTTCGCGCAGCAGCTCGACCGTACCCCATTCGAGGATCCCAGCCCGGATCCGCGACAGCACGTGCTCGCGGCTCGACCGCTCCAGCACCACGGTTGCGACCCCGGCCTTGTTCAGCAACTGCGAGAGCAGCAGACCCGAGGGGCCTCCGCCGATGATCACGACTTCGGTTTTCATGCAATCTCCTCCTATCTTTGCACGCACCCTAAGCCCCGCAAGGCCTCGCGCGAATAGACGTGGAGTGCATAGGCTGGTACTATTCATGCATGAACCGCCGCCCCGACATTCCCCTGTTCGACCTCTTCGGAGAGACCGGAGGGTTCCCAGACACCGTGCATTGCGAACGCATCTGGGACCGGGCAAGACTTCACGAATGGGTGATTTCCTCACACAGGCATGCCGAGATCACACAGGTCTTCTTCATGCGACACGGCCATGCCGAGGTTTGGATCGACGGTCAGCCGCACAGTTTGGATGACGGACAGTTCCTGCTGATCCCGGTACAGATCGTGCATGGCTTCGAATTCCAGAAGCTGAGCGAGGGGTTGGTGCTCTCCTTTCCCGCGCCGGTGCTCGCGGGCATGCGCCCGGCCTCTGCGGGGCTCGCCGCACGATTGGCGCGCCCGGCGATCGGGGATGCCTCGGACACGCTGGTCACCCTGTCGGAGCACCTCGTTGCCGCCTTCGCCCGCCCTGGCCCCTATCGCGCCAACCTGCTGGTAGCGCTGGCGCAGGCCCTGCTCGCCGAGATCTGCGCTTTGGCCCCGACCGAAGAGTCCGAAGCCGCCGGCGGGGCGAAGATGATGGCACTCGACGCGCTCATCGCGGCGCATCTGTCGGAGGGCTGGCGCGCCGGCGACTACGCCGCCGCCCTGTCGATCACCCCCGGCCACCTCACCCGGCTCTGCCATGCCGCCACCGGCCTCAGCGCCTCGCGCTATATCGAGGGCAAGGTCATGACCGAGGCGAGCCGGATGCTCGCCTTTACCCAAGTGCCCGTGGCCGAGGTCGGATATCGCCTGGGCTTTTCCGACCCGGCCTATTTCTCGCGCCGCTTCCGCGCGCTGCGCGGCCAGAGCCCCAGCGACTACCGCAGCCGCTTCGTGGGCTGAGGCGCCGCGGGAGCCGGGCGTGCCCGCACGCCACCCAGAACTCGCCTCCGCTCCTTGACCCCGCCGCGCAGAGGCGTATCGCTGGCCGCGTCAAAGTTTCGCGGAGGCACCCTATGACCCGCATCATGATCAACGGCTTCGGCCGCATCGGCCGCACCCTGCTGCGCCAGCTGCTCACAGACCCGGCCAATGCCGATCTCGAGCTGGTGGCGATCAACGATATCGCCTCGCCCGAGATGTGCGCCTATCTCTTCCGCTACGACAGCGTCTTCGGCCCCTTCCCCGGCACTGTCACCGAGGAGCCCGGCGTGCTGGTCGTGAATGGCCGCCGCATCCCCTTCCACACCACGCGCGACCTGCGCGAGTTGGATCTCGGCCACGTCGACGTCGTGCTCGAATGTACCGGCGCGGCCTCCAACCGCCCGCATGCCGAGGCCGGGCTTCTCGCCGGGGCGAAATCGGTGCTGCTCTCCGGGCCGTCCGAGGCCGCAGATATCACCTGCGTGCTTGGCGCCAACGAGGACGAGATGGGCGATGCACGCATCGTGTCGAACGCCTCCTGCACCACCAATGCGATCGCGCCGATGCTGAAGGCGCTGGACGCGCGTTTCGGCATCGCCCGCGCGCATGTGACGACCATCCACTGCTATACCGGAAGCCAGCCCACGGTGGACGCGCCCGGTGCCAGCTACGAGCGCAGCCGGGCCGCCGCCGTGTCGATGGTGCCGACCAGCACCAGCGCCGCCAAGCAGGTGATCAAGGTGCTGCCCTCGCTGGACCACCGGCTCAGCGTGACCGCCGTGCGCGTGCCCTGCATCTCGGTTTCGGCAGTGGACGCGGTGCTGCAGCTGGAAGAGGTGCCACAGGACGTCAATGCGGCGCTGTCCGAGCTTTTCGCGGGCTCCCCGCTGGTCGGGCTGACCGCGGATCCCTGCGTCTCGACCGACCTGCGCGCCCGACCGGAGTCGCTGGTTCTCTCCACCCGCGAGACCCGTGTCGTCGAGGGCGGTCAGCTTCGGCTCTTCGGCTGGTACGACAACGAGTGGGGATTCTCGGCGCGGATGCTCGACATGACCCGCCGCATGGCGGCGCGCTGATCTTCAAGCGGCGTTTGAAACTGTCTCGGGCACCGGGGCCTCAGTCGGGCCTTTACCCGGTCCCGGCATCTGCCACTATGTCCCGCGACACCGCCGAGATAGCTGATGGAGACCCGCCGATGACCGGATACCTGACGACGCATGTGCTCGATACCGCCCGCGGCTGCCCCGCCGAGGGGCTGAAGATCGAGCTGTTCCGGATCGAGGGCGAGGCCCGCAGCCTGCTCAAGACGCTGGTCACCAATGACGACGGGCGCACTGACGCGCAGATCCTACCCGCCGCCGAGTTCGCGCTCGGCACCTACGAGCTGGTCTTCCACGCGGGCGCGTATCTCGATGCTTGCGGCACGCCCCCCGAGGAGCCGCGCTTTCTCGACGTGGTGCCGATCCGCTTCGGCATGTCCGAGCCCGCGCATTACCACGTGCCGCTGCTGCTCTCGCCTTTCGGCTATTCGACCTACCGCGGCAGCTGACCGCGCTTTCACGATCTGACCCGAACGGCGCCCCTCGCGGGCGCCGTTTTCGTTTCCATGTCGGATTTCACCGATCTGTCATGCACTTGTCGCCCCGCTGTCGCAGCCCACCGCCAGAGATCGCCACGACGCTGCACAGCTGTGCAGCCAGACACCACGGGGCAGACCATGAGCGACATCCGCATCTCGGGCATCGACAAGAGCTACGGCCAGACGCAGGTGCTGCGGCAGGTCTCGCTGAGCATCGAGGCTGGGGAATTCATCGCCGTGCTCGGCCCCTCGGGCTGCGGCAAGACCACCTTGCTGCGCTGCCTCGCGGGCTTCGAGCGGCTCAACGGTGGCCGGATCGAGATCGGCGGCGAGACGGTCTCCGCCCCCGGTCGCCACCTCGCCCCCGAGCATCGCGGCATCGGCGTGGTGTTCCAGAACTACGCGCTCTGGCCGCATATGTCAGTGGCGCAGAACGTGGCCTACGGACTGAAGATCGCGGGCATTCCCAGATCGGAGAGGAATTCCCGAGTGTCAAAGGTGCTCGACCTCGTCGAGCTGGGGCCGCTGGCACACCGCCGTCCCGCCGATCTCTCGGGTGGGCAGCGGCAGCGCGTCGCGCTGGCCCGCTGCCTTGCGATGGAAAGCCGCGTCGTGCTGCTCGACGAGCCGCTGGCCAATCTCGACGTGCACCTGCGCGGCACGCTGGAAGAGGAATTCGCCGCCTTCCACGCCCGCTCCGGCGCGACCATGTTCTACATCACCCACGACCAATCCGAGGCGCTGGCTCTCGCCGACCGCGTCGCGGTGATGGACAAGGGCCGCATCCTGCAGTTCGACCGCCCCGAGGCCCTCTTCAGCCAGCCGCAGAGCGAGACCGTCGCGGGCTTCATCGGCGAGGGGCGGGTGCTCGAGGCCGAGGACATCCGTCCGCTCGGAGATGGCCATGCCGCCGCCTCGGTGCTCGGCCGGCCGGTCCGGCTGCGCTGCGCCCCTGGAGAGACCGCCCGACGCCGCGGCAAGATCGCCTTCCACCCCGGCGACCTTCACCTCACCAATGCCGCCGAGGCCATTCCCTGCAATGTCACCCGCGCCACCTACCGCGGCGCCTACCTGCGCGCCGAGGTCATGGCCGGTCCCGCCGGAGACATCCCGTTGTCCGTGAACATCGCCGCCCCCGCCGCTCTGAGCCGCGGCCAGCGGATCTCTCTCGCCCTGCGCGACGGCTGGGTCATCCCCGATGCCGCACCCTCTCACCCCTCCTGAACACGCAACCGCAAGGACACCGAACATGCGTCTTCTCAGCCTCACCCTCGCCGCGACGCTGCTTTCGAGCGCCGCCTATGCAGAAACCACGCTGACGCTCTATACCAGCCAGCCGCCGGAACAGGCGCAGCAGACCGTGGACGCCTTCGAGGCCGCCCACCCCGACATCAAGATCGAATGGACCCGCAACGGCACCTCGGCGCTGATGAACGTCGTCCGCGCCGAGATCGAGGCCGACAACGTGCAGCCCGACATCCTGCTGGTCGCCGACGTGATCAACCTCGGCGAGCTGAAGGCCGGCGGTCACCTGCTGGCCTACGAGGACGCCCCCGTGTCCGAGTACGACCCCGCCACCTATGACGCCGATATGACCTATTTCGGCACCAAGGCGATGACCACCGGCATCGCCTACAACACCGAGATCGCCGAGCCGGTCAGCAAGTGGATGGATCTCATCACCGAAGAGAACCGCGGCATGATCGGCGTGCCCTCGCCACTCTACTCCGGTGCCGCGCTGAACCACCTGCACGCGCTGCTGAACGCCGAAGGCATCGGCTGGGCGTTCTACGAGGGCCTCAACGACCTGGACATCGTCCCCGAGGGCGGCAACGGCCCGGCCACCAAGGCCGTCGCCTCGGGCATGGCGAAATACGCGATCATCGTCGATGCCAACGCGCTGCGCGCCAAGGCCGACGGCTCGCCGGTCGATTTCATCGTGCCCGAGGACGGGGTGAGCTTCATCACCGAGCCCGCCGCGATCATGGCCGGCACCGAGCACCCCGAGGAAGCCAAGCTCTTCATCGACTTCCTGCTCAGCGAAGAGGGCCAGAAACTGGTGGCCGAGCAGGGCTCGCTGCCGATCCTGCCGGGCGTCGAAGGCCCCGAGGGCTTTCCCAAGCTCGAGAACATGAAGCTGCTCGGCTACAACGTCGACGCGGCGCTGGAAACCAACGAGGCCGTCCGCGCGCATTTCGGCGAGCTCTTCGGGCTCTGATCGCGTGACCCTCGTGCAAGACCAACCGGCGCGCCCCCCTCGGGCGCGCCGACTGCTCAGGCGCTTCGGCAGCGAACGTGTTCTGACGCTGGTTCTGATCCTCTTTGTCGGGCTGCTCTCCATCGCGCCGCTCGCCCGGCTGCTGCATGCCGCGCTCTTCCCGCAGGGCGCCTTCGACGCCGCACGCATTGCCGATATCCTCGGCGGGCGCCGGGTGCTGGAGGCCACGTTCAACACCCTCTGGATCGCCTGCGCCGCGACGCTGCTGGCCACGGTGGTCGGCACGCTCGCCGCGCTGCTGACCTCGCTCACCGACATGCGCCGCCGCACGCTCTGGGTCTTCGGCTTCGTGCTGCCGCTGATGATCCCGCCGCAGGTCACCGCGCTGGCCTGGGTGCAGGCCTTCTCGCCCGCCAGCCCGATCCTCGGCCCGCTCGGCCTGTCGCTGCCGCCCGGCACCCGCCATCCGCTCTACTCCATGGGCGGGATCATCTTCCTGCTCGGGCTCTACAATGCCCCCCTCGTCTTCCTGTCGGTCCGCGCTTCGCTGCAGCGCCTGCCTGCCTCGCTGATCGAGGCCGCCCATGCCAATGGCGCCAATGCAGGTGCCGTGACCCGCGACATCGTTCTGCCGCTGATCCGCGGCGGCATCTTCGCGGGCGCCGCCCTGGCCTTCGTCTCGTCGATCGGCAACTTCGGCATCCAGGCGATGCTCGGCATCCCGGCCCGCATTCCGACGCTGATCACCCTGATCTACCAGCGGCTCAACGCCTACGGCCCCTCAGCGCTGAACGACATGGCCCTGCTTGCCCTGCTTCTGGCGCTGCTGACGGTGATCGGCATGACCCTCACCGCCTGGCTCGGACGTCGCGGCGATCAACGCGTCGACGCCGCGCAGCGGCCACCGCGCATGGCCCTGGGCCGGTGGCGCCTTCCGGTCAGCGGCGTGGCCTGGCTCTATCTTGCGCTCTGCCTTCTGCTGCCTATCTCGGCGCTCTTCGGCACCGCGCTGGTGCGCGGCTACGGCGTGCCGCTGACCCTCGAGACGATCACCTTCGAGAACTTCGCCAACGCGCTCTTCCAGCACGAGGGTATCCGGAGCGCCTTTCTCACTTCGCTCTGGCTGACGCTGCTGACCGTGGCGATCCTGATCCCCGCCGCCGTGGCCCTCGGCTACGTGCTGAGCTGGCGGCGCGGCTGGATCGCAAGGCTGCTGCGCATCGCCTCGGAACTCGCCTACGCGCTGCCCGGCATCATCATCGGCGTCGCGATGATCCTCTTCTTCCTGCGCCCGCTGCCCTTCATCGGCACCGGTCTCTACGGCACGGTCTGGGTCATACTCGCCGCCTACCTGTCGAACTTCCTCGCCTTGGCGCTGCGCCCCATCCTCGGCGGCTACGCGCAGATCGACCGGGCGCTGGACGAGGCGGCTCAGCTCGCGGGCGCCGGGGTCTTCGCGCGGCTGCGCGACATCGTCCTGCCTGCGCTCGCGCCTTCGGCCATGGCAGCTGCGATCCTCGTCTTCATGACGGCGGTGAACGAGATCCAGGTCTCGGTGCTGCTGGTCAGCTCGCGCGCCACCACCATCGGCCCGATGATCATCTTCCTCGAAGAGGCCGGCTCCTCCACGCTTGCCGCCGCCGTCGGCTGCCTGATGGTGCTGCTGGTGCTGGCGCTCATGGGGCTGTCGCTGCTCGTCGGCCGCCGCCTGCCCGAGGGGGTGCTGCCATGGCGCGACTGACCGCCCTCAGCGGCCTCGGCCGCAAGAGCGCCGCGCTCTTCCTGCTCGAAACCGAAGGCCGCAGGCTGCTGCTCGACATGGGCGGCGGGCTGGAACTGGGCGAGCGCCCCGACCTCTCTCGCGCAGGCCGCATCGACGCGGTGCTGCTGAGCCATGCCCATGTCGATCACGTCGGCGCATTGGGCCGGCTGGACGAGATCGGCACGCCCCCGGTCTTTGCCACCCCCGAGACGCTGCACCAGTTGCCGACCGAGCTGCGCCCCACCCGCAGCGCCGCGCTGCCCGACCGCGGACCCGCGGAGGTGCTGGGCCTCCGGTTCGACACCGGCCGCTCGGGCCATGCCCCCGGCGGTATCTGGATGCGCTTCCCGACCTTGCGCGGCGGGTTTCTCTACACCGGCGACTTCAGCATCGAGGCGCCGCTCCTGCGCTGCGATCCCTTTCCACGCAGCGCCACGGTGCTGGCCGATGCCTCTTACGGCGACCGCGAGGACTCGCTGGCGGTCCAAATCGCCGCGCTGACGGACGCCGCGCGCAACGGCGCGGTGCTACCCTGCCCTGCTGATGGGCGCGGCCCCGACATGGTGGCAGCGCTTACCGCAGCGGGGCTGACCGTCCACGCCTGCCCGCAGATCGCCGGTGAAACCGAGCGCCTTACCGGTTGCCGCCCGGCCGAGGCCACGCCCCAGACCGCCGAGCCAGCGCAGGTCATCGTCGCCGACGGGCCGAACGCCGAGCACGGGCTGCCCGCGGCGCTGCGCGATCGCCCCGGCTTTCGCTTCATCTTCTCCGGCCATGTGCCGCGCAGCAGTCCGGCCCATGCGATGATCGCGGAGGGTCGCGCCCGTTGGATGGGCTGGAACGTGCATCCGCGTCTTTCCGACCTTCTGGCCCTCGCCGAGACCACCCGCGCCGAACGGGTTCTGCCCGCCTTCGTCGACCTGACAACCGCCCCCCGCCTGACCGCTGCGCTTGGCCCGCGCCTGCGGTGCTGCACCAGCCTCGAGGTCTGAGCCATGTCCCGCCACCATCTTCCCCAAGCCGTTCCCGCGTCCGAAGCCGCAGAGGATGACACACCGCTGCTCTGGCAGATCCCGGGCGAGATCGGCCCCGGGCTCGACGCGCTCTGGCTCGGCAACCTGCCCGCCGCCGAGGATCGGGCCGCCCTGCAGAGGGCGCGGATCGGTGCCAGCCTGAACCTCGCGATGAACATCTTCCCCGGACCGCTGCTCCGCCCGGACGGCACCCACTTGCGGCGTTATCAGATCGGCTTGCTGGACGGGCCGGGCAATGCCCCCGAGACGCTCGCCGCGGCGGTCACGCTGATCGACGGGCTCGCGGCGGTCTATACCGAAGGCAAGCCGCACTACCCGGCGCACGAGAAGGGCGGGCTGCTGGTGCATTGCCGCGGCGGCCGCTCGCGCTCGGTCACCGTGCTGGCGCTCTGGCTGCACCTGCGGCGACCCGCCGAGTTCCCGCGCTTCGAAGAGGCACTGGCGTATCTCCGCGCACTGCGCGGCCTCGATGAGACCTACCCGCTGCCGCCGATGCTCACGCTCGCCCGCGAGGTTCTGGACCGCGGCCTTTGCACCCGATGAGACCGCCGCGTCCGCCACTCGGCCCCCCCAGGGGCCGCTTCGTTTCGGCCGCCGACGTGGCGCGTCTGGCGGGGGTGTCGCGCTCGGCAGTGTCGCGCGCCTTCACCCCCGGCGCGCAGGTCTCGGAGCAGGCCCGCGCGCGCATCCTCGAGGCCGCCGAAGAGCTCGGCTACCGGGTCAACCGCCTTGCCCGCACGCTGCATCAGGATCGCTCGGACCTTGTGGGCGTGGTCGGCGGCAATTTCTCGAACCCCTATATCTCCGCCCAGCTCGACGCCTTGTCGCGGGCGCTGCACGCGCGGCGCCTGCAATGCCTTCTGATGAACAGCGCGAGCGGCGGGGACGACCTCGGGCGGCTTCTCGACTACCGGGTGCGGACCGTCGTTCTGCTCTCAGGTGCCGCGCCCGACACGCTGATCCGGCTCTGCGCACAGAACGGCGCGCGCATGGTGCTGATCAACCGACCGCGCCCGCCCGAGGGCGCGCGGGCCGACCTTGTGCTTGCCGACAGCGCCCATGGCGGTCGGCTCGCGGCGGACCGGCTGGCCCGCGCGGGCTGCCAGAACGTGGCGGTGGTGATCTCCGGTTCACGCACCTCGGCCAAGCTCGACCGCGCCGAGGCCTTCTGCTCTGAAATGGCGCTGCACGGCATACCGGTCACCCGCTGGGCCGATGGCCCGAACAGCTACGAGACCGGCGTCGAAGCAGCACGCGCCCTGCTCATCCCCGGCGACAGGCGGGTGGACGGCATCTTCGGAGTCACGGATGAGATTGCCCTGGGCGTCCTGAATACCGCGCGGTTCGAGCTAGGCCTGCGCGTGCCCGAAGACCTGTCGGTGATCGGTTTCGACGACGCGCCGATCTCAGGCTGGTCCTCGCACGGGTTGACGACGATCCGTCAGCCGCTCGAGGCGCTCACCCGCGCGACCATGGAGGCGATCACCCTGCCGCCGGAAGCAGAGCCCGTACTCTGCGCAGTGCCGGTGCAGCTTGTCGAGCGCGGCTCGGTGCGGGCGCCGATCACCTGAGCGCGTCCAGCTCAGCGGCCGAAGGGATTGAGAATCCGCAGGCTATCCTCGACCAGAAGCCCGTGGTGCATATCCTCGGACCAGAGGGTATCGCAGCCGGCCTGCAACGCCGCGGCGACGATCATCGAATCGTAGACGGAAAAGCCGTAGCGCGCTCCCAGCGCGCGTCCGATGTCATGGGTCTGCGCCGTCAGCGGCACCACCTCGCAGAGCGCCCGTATCCCGGCGAGGAAATCACCCGCCTCCTCCGTGCTCAGCTTCGCCTTGCGCAGGCAGTTCACCAGCGCCTCATTGAGAACCTGCACGCTGATCAGACCGCCCTGCACCAGAAGCCCCTCGGCGCGCTCCGCCTTCGGCCCCTCGCCCAGCAGGTAGAGGATCACGTTGGTGTCGAAGAAGACCCTGTCCATGCGCCTATGCGCCCCGCGTCAGCGCGCGTTCGCCTCGTCGCGGGACAGGCGCGCGCCCTCTGGCAGACGGCCCCGGAACCTGCGCAAGTCGGCGAGGATCTCTTCGGGCCGCTCCGCACGGCTGACCGCCAGACCGCGCACGTCGGGATGCAACTCGATGCGGTCGCCCTCCTTCAACCCCAGCTCGCGCACGAGATCGGCAGGCAGGCGCACGGCAAGCGAGTTTCCCCATTTCGAGATCTGCATGATGGCCTCCGCAGCGCATGGATATACTTCGCCAAAAGTATATCCTAACCCGCCCATTTTCAACCATCCGGGCGGCCAATTCCGCGAAATCGGGGCCGGAAAAAATAGACACCCGGAGATCACTCTCCGGGTGCCGGTCATAATATATAAAAGACAAAGGTTACGTTGGCACCAGGGCCTCCCCCCTTCCAACCCGCCACTTCGTCGCCCAGAAAATACGGGCGTGCCACTGTCACCAGGAGAGAAAACTCCGATCTTGCTCAGTCATGACAGCGACCCGGGCATCTCCAAGAGTAGCGGGAAATCGCCGTACGTAAGCAGTTTTTTGCGCCACCCATGCCAGTTTCGCGCAAGCCACTGTCTTGCCGCATCTTTTCCACAATCTGTGAACCAAAGATTTTCAACCACTGCGAGAACGACTCAGTCGCGGCCTCTACGGGGCGGAGAAGGCAAGTGAGAATCACCTGAGCTTCACCGCGCGACATGACCCTCCAATTTGTTAATTTATTGTAACTACTGATTTTTTTCAGATCATGACTCAGTCAGCTACCAAATAGTGTAGTCAGAATTTTCACAAACACTTTCTGATGTAGCGATGCGTAGTCGCCTCGAAGATCGGCTTCAATTGTCCCCACCCGCCTGTGGGCAAGTATTCAATCGTATACCTTGGCCTCTCAATCGAAGCGCAGAAACGCAGACGCCCCCGACCTTCCGGTCGGGGGCGTTGCTCTCGTCCTGTGCGCGCGATCAGCCGAGAATGCCGTTCAGCGTCGCCGAGGGGCGCATCACGCCGGCGGTCTTATCCGCATCGCCGTGGAAGTAGCCGCCCAGATCGGCGGGCTTGCCCTGCACCGCAGCCAGCTCGCCGACAATCGCGGCCTCGCCTTCGGCCAGCGCCTTGGCGATGGGTGCGAAATGCGCCGCCATCTCGGCATCGTCGGACTGTGCCGCCAGCGCCTCGGCCCAGTAGCGGGCGAACCAGTAGTGGCTGTCGCGGTTGTCCGGCTCGCCGACTTTGCGCGAGGGCGAACGGTCATGATCGAGGATGCCCTGCGTCGCGGTGTCGACCGCGTCACCCAGCACCCGCGCCTTGGCGTTGCCCTTCTGGTCGGCGAGGAACTTGAAGCTCTCGCCGAGGGCGCAGAACTCGCCCAGCGAGTCCCAGCGCAGGTGGTTCTCTTCCACCAGTTGCTGCACGTGCTTCGGAGCCGAACCGCCCGCACCGGTCTCGAAGAGGCCGCCGCCGTTCATCAGCTTCACGATCGAAAGCATCTTGGCGGAAGTGGCCAGCTCGAGGATCGGGAAGAGGTCGGTCAGGTAGTCGCGCAGCACGTTGCCGGTGATCGCGATGGTGTTCTCGCCCTTGGTGATGGTCTCGAGCGAGGCGATGGTGGCTTCGCGCGGGGCCATGATCTCGAACTTGTCGGCCACGCCCTTGGCTTCGAGGATCGGCTTCACGTAGTCGATCAGCTGGGCATCATGGGCGCGGGAGGCGTCGAGCCAGAAGATCGAGCGGTAGCCGGTCGCCTTCTGCCGGTCGATCGCCAGGTTCACCCAGTCCTCGATCGGCGCCTTGCGGGCCGAGGCCGAACGCCAGATGTCGCCCGCTGCAACGTCGTGCGAGTGCAGCACGGTGCCGTCGTCGAGGATCATCTTGACGGTGCCTGCCTCGGGCAGTTCGAAGGTGGTCGGGTGCGAGCCGTATTCTTCCGCCTTCTGCGCCATCAGGCCGATGTTCTGGACGGTGCCGGCGGTGGCCGGGTTCAGCTTGCCGTTCGCCTTGAAGAACTCGATGGCCGCGTCATAGACCGGCGCGTAGGAGTTGTCCGGGATCACGCAGTTGGTGTCGGACTCGTTGCCGTCCGGCCCCCAGCCCTTGCCGCCGGCGCGGATCAGCGCGGGCATCGAGGCGTCGATGATCACGTCCGAGGGAACGTGCAGGTTGGTGATGCCCTTGTCGGAGTTCACCATGTACATCGGCGGACGCGCGGCGCGCACCTCGTCGATGGCCGCGACGATCTCTGCATTGCCCTTCACCCGCTCCAGCAGGTCGCCGAGGCCCGAGTTCGGGTTGACGCCGAGCGCCTTCAGCTCGTCACCGAACTTCTCGAACACCGGCTTGAGCCATGCCTTCACCGCATGGCCGAAGATGATCGGGTCCGAGACCTTCATCATCGTCGCCTTCATGTGCAGCGAGAACAGCGTGCCCTCGTCCTTGGTCTTCTTGATCTCGTCCTCGAGGAAGGCGTCGAGCTTGGCAGCGCTCATGTAGGTGGCGTCGACCACGGTGCCTGCGGGGTAGGAGACGCCCTCTTTCAGAACGGTCTCGCCGGACGCGGTTTCCAGCACGATCTTCGCGGTCGCGGCCTTGTCGAGGGTCGCCGATACCTCGTTCGAGAAGAAGTCGCCGCCCGACATCGAGGCGACGCGGGTCTTGCTGGCGGCGGTCCACTCACCCATGCGGTGCGGGTTGTTCTGCGCGAATTTCTTCACGGCTGCGGCGGCGCGGCGGTCCGAGTTGCCCTCGCGCAGCACCGGGTTCACGGCCGAACCCTTGATGCCGTCGTACTTGGCCTGAATCGCCTTTTCCTCGTCCGTCGAGGCTTCATAGGGGTAGTCGGGCAGCGCGTAGCCCTGGCCCTGCAGTTCCTTGATCGCGGCAACCAGCTGCGGCACCGAGGCCGAGATGTTCGGCAGCTTGATGACGTTCGCTTCCGGGGTCTTCACCCAGTCACCCAGCCAGGCGAGGTCGTCCGACTGGCGCTGCTCTGCGGTCAGAGCTTCGGGGAAGGTCGCGAGAATGCGGCCAGCCAGCGAGATGTCCTTCGTGCCGATCGACACGCCGGCGGCGGCGGCAAAGCTGCGGATGATCGGAAGCAGCGAGGCCGAGGCCAGCTCGGGCGCTTCGTCGACCTTGGTGTAAACGATGTCAGGAGTGTTGTTCTCAGCCATGATGCGATGCCTTTCCTGGGGGTCTGGCCCCCTTTAGCCGTTCTGCATACAAAGGTCTACAGTCGCGGTGCCGCAGGAATGCGTCACATCGCGCCCCCCTGCCCTAACCCGGAATTCAAGGGATTTCCACGTCGCGCAGAATGATTGCGCGACCATGCGCCGGCGGTGACATTGGCCATGCGACCCGTGTGGGCGGCTGCCCGTCTGATGGCTTCGCAAGCATTGTGCTCGGCACTCTGCTCCAGAGAAATGCCTATGGCTCAGAAGGGTCGGGCTGCATGCGCAGGGTGCAAGGCCCGGCCTAGTCCTCTTCGCGCAGGCTCGACCCCTCGGGCAGCGGGCGCTTGATGTTGCGCTGCATGTCCATGACATAGCCGATGATCGCCGCCACCGCTTCCCAGTGCTGGATGGGGATCTGCTTGTCGACCTCCGCCACGTCGTGCAGGGCGCGGGCCAGCGGCTTGTTCTCGATGATCGGGACCTCGGACTCGCGCGCTAGCTCGCGGATCCGTGCGGCCATGAGGTCGGCGCCCTTGGCCAAGCAGACCGGCGCGATATCGACGCCGCTCTCGTATTTGAGCGCCACCGCGAAATGGGTCGGGTTGGTCAGCACCACCGTGGCACGCGGCACCGCTTGCGCGATGCGCTGCCGCGCCCGCTCGCGGCGCAGTTGCTGTCGCTTGCCGCGGATCTGCGGATCGCCCTCGGTGTCCTTGTGCTCGTCCTTGATGTCCTGCAGCGACATGCGCTGCTTGCGCCGGTGATCGAACCGCTTCCACAGCACGTCGCCGATGGCGATGACCAGCAGCAGCGCCAGCACGACCAGCAGCATCTGCGACGCGGTCCGCCGGGCGAAATCCGTCACCATCTCGGGCAGGATCCCCTGCACCATCCAGATCTCGCGCACGCCGTGATAGGTGATCCACAGCCCGATGGCGCCGACCATGAGCACTTTCAGGACGCTCTTGCCGAACTCGACCATGGCGGTCATCGAAAAGAGCTTCTTGAACCCCGAGAGCGGCGAGATCTTGGAGAGCTTGGGCCTGATCCTTTCCGCTGCCACCACGATGTCGCCCTGCAGCAGCGCCCCGGCCACCGCCCCGAGAACCATCAGCGTCAGCAGCGGCGCAAGCAGGATACCGACGCCGCGCAGCACCCCCCAGGTCACGCCACCAAGGTCGCGCATGCCCTGAACGTCCTCGCCGACCGACACCTGCCCCGCGGTCTCGAAGACCCCGCGCAGGACCCCCGCGAGGGGCGCTGAGACGCTGGGCATGACAAAGGCGGTGATCGCGAAGAGTGACAGCACCGCCGTGACGTTGCCCACCTCCCTGGAACTCGGGACGTCGCCCTTCTCGCGCGCCTTTCGGAGCTTTCGCTCCGTCGGCTCTTCGGTCTTGTTGCTCTTGTCCTCGTCTTCCGCCATCGCCTGCGCCTCAGAACACCAGCAGGCCGAGCCATTCGGCGAAGTGCTCGGCGAATTCGCGCAGCATCAGCGGCGACGCCATGACCAGCACCAGCAGGCCCGAGCAGATGAGCACCGGTCCCGCGACGAAGAACACCGGCAGCGTCGGCATCATCCGCGCGGTCAGGCCCATGGCGAGATTGAGCAGCAGCCCCATGACGAAGAAGGGCGCGGCGATCGACAGCCCCATGTAGAAGCTCGCGCTCACCGCCTTGACGATCTGCTGCGCGAGATCGCCGGTGAGGATGCGCCCCGGCGGAAAGACATCGTAGCTCATCACCATGGCGCCGATGATCAGGTGGTGCAGGTCGGTGGCGAAGATCACCGCCACCGCCGCCATCATCAGCGCGGTCGACACGAGGTTGGCCCCCTCGAAGGAGCCGAGGCTGGGCGAGAAGGCGTTGGCGAGCCCGGCGATCATGCCGATCTGGTAGCCGGCGAATTGCAGGCCGGTCAGCAGGATACGCCCGCACATGCCGATCCACACGCCGATCGTCAGCTCGATCGCAAGGATGCCTATGAAGGCGGCGGTGTTGTCGAAATCCACCGGGCCGAGCGGCGCCAGCGGGTAGAGCGCGAGCGACAACACAAGCGCCATGGCCAGACGGTGGCGGACCGGAAACAGCGGCTCGCCGAGGCCGGGCATGAACATCAGGATGCCGCCGATGCGGGCAAAGACCAGCGCCACCCCGAGGAACTGGACGGTGATCAGCGCCGAGACGTTCATTACTTGCCGATGGTCGCGACGGTGCGCAGCGCGGCCTTGCGGTGGATCTCGTTGTGCGACAGCACCGTGGTCATCGGGCTGACTCGCTCGAGCATGGAGCGCACGAAGCTGCGCACCTCGGGGCTGACCAGCAGCGCCGGCCATTCGTCACGCTCGGCGAACTGCTGGATCTCGCGGCGGGCCTGCAGCACAAAGTCCTGCACGCGCTGCGGCGACATGACGAAGTTGCGCTCGTCGCCGCTGACCCGGAGCGCCTCGAGGAACTCCTTTTCCCAGGCCGGACCCATGGTGATCACCGAGATGAAGCCCGAGCCGTCCATCATCGACTTGCAGATCTGGTTTGCGAGGCGGCGGCGCACCTGCTCGGTGATCTGCGTGACACTGGAGGTGCCGCGCTTGGCCTCAGCAATTGCCTCGACGATGAGCGGCAGGTTGCGCACCGAGACCCGCTCGGCAAGCAGCCCCTGCAGCACCTGCTGGATCAGCACCATGGGCGCGTTGCCGGGGATCTCCTTGGCCAGCTTCTGGTACTCGCGGTCCAGCCCCTCGATCAGCTCCTGCGTAGCGCCGTAGGTCATCAGCTCGGGCAGATGTTCCTTCACCACCTCGGTCAGATGGGTGATGATCACGCTTTCCGGGTCGACCACCGTGAGCCCCATGCCCTCGGCGGTCTTCGCGGTCTGAGGATCGACCCAGAGCGCGTCGAGGCCAAATGTCGGGTCCTTGCCCCTCTCACCCTTGAGGCCGCACTCTCCCGGGTTGACCACCATCATGCCGGCGGGGCGCACCTCGCCGCGGGCGACCTCGACCCCCTGCACCATCAGCGCGTAGCTCTGCGAAGGCAGCATCGGCTCGTCCTTGATCCGCACGGTGGGCAGCACGAAGCCGAACTCACGCGCAAAGAGCCCGCGCAGGCTCTTGATCTTGCCCGCCAGCGCGGCGTCGGGGCTGGAGATCAGCGGCACCAGCGCCTGCCCCAGATCGAGCCGCAGCGTGTCGAGTTTCAGCGTCTCCTTGATGCTGTCCTCAGCCGGCGCGGCCTCGGCCTTCTGCCGCTGCGCTTCCTCGCGGGCGGCGCTGCGGGTGGCTTCCTCGGCACCGCGCTGCACGGTGATGCCGAGAAAGATCATCAGCCCCGCCAGCGCCGCGAAGACCAGCGACGGGAAGCCCGGCAGCAGGCCGATGGCAAAGAGCAGCGCGGCGGCCATGAACAGCGCCTTGGGGAATTTCGACAGCTGGCCCAGAACCGCCTCGTTGGCCGCGCCCTCGGTGCCGCCCTTGGTAACGATCAGACCCGCCGCCAGCGACACGACGAGCGCCGGGATCTGCGACACCAGCCCGTCGCCGATAGTCAGCACGGTGTAGAAGTTCGCCGCCTCGGACAGCGACAGCCCGTGCTGCGCCACGCCGATCAGGATGCCGCCGATGACGTTGATCAGCGTGATGATGATCCCTGCCACCGCATCGCCGCGCACGAATTTCGAGGCACCGTCCATGGCCCCGAAGAAGCCGCTCTCGTCCTCCAGCTCCTTGCGGCGGCTGCGCGCCTGTTCCTCGTCGATCAGCCCGGCGCCGAGATCGGCGTCGATGGCCATCTGCTTGCCGGGCATCGAGTCCAGCGAGAAGCGGGCCGAGACCTCGGCGATCCGGGTCGAGCCCTTGGTGATCACCACGAAGTTGATGACCACCAGGATCGCGAAGATCACGATGCCGATGATGAAATTGCCGCCGACGATGAAGCGCGAGAAGCCCTCGATCACCCCGCCCGCGGCGCTGGGGCCGGTGTGGCCCTCCGACAGGATCAGCCGGGTCGAGGCGACGTTCAGCGACAGCCGCAGCATGGTGACCACCAGCAGCAGCGTCGGGAAGGAGTTGAATTCCAGCGGCTTCGGGATCCACAGCGCCACCATCAGGATCAGCACCGAGACCGACAGCGAAACCGCGAGGCCGAGATCAAGGATCACCGGCGGCAGCGGCACGAACAGCATGCCGAGCATCAGTGTCACGCCGAGGGCAAAGGCCACGTCGCGGTTGGCAAAGCCCTTGCTCATCAGGCCGGAACGCTTGCGCGTCGTGGTGAAGGGGTCGGTCACGGCCATCAGAACATCTTTCGGAAGGCGGGCAGGACGGGTTGCATGACTTCGCGCCCATAGAGGCTGCGGGCTCCCTCGTCGGCGGCGCCGGAACGGGTGGTCAGCCAGGAGGTCCAGAAATGCCCTTCCGGCAAGGGCTCGACAGAGGCCACGGCGACCGGGGCGGGCAGATCGCCCCCCGCCGCGCCCGCCGCAAGCGCGCGGAAGATGTCGAGCCGGTCATTGGCGATACTGACATTCTGCTTCAGCCGCCCGAGGTAGGCCTGCTGGTACTCCGGGGTCGCCGAGTGGTAGCGCCCCGCCGCCTCGACCCAGTCGCCGGTCTGCTCGTAGAGCGAGACAAGCAGCCGCGCCGCGTAGTCGACGTTGCGGGCCGGATCGAAACCATGTTCGAGCGAGATGAAGGCATCGGGATGCCATCGCAGGTTCACCTGCATGCAGCCAAGGTCGATGGAGTCGATGCCATCCGACTGCCGCGCGCGCACCCAGCTCGCCGCGGTGGCAGGGTTGTTGAAGTAGCGCCCGTCGCCGTCCGCATTGGCCGTCCAGGGCCAGATGGTCAGTTCGCCCTCGTGCATCATTCCAGATTCCTGCAGGCCGATGCCCAGAAGCAGGTTGCCCGGGATCTGGTGGCGCAGCTGCGCGCGCAGGATCTCGCGGATGCAGATACCCGCGGGATCCGCAGAGCCCCGAGTGGCAGGCATCGGCTCGGCCTCGCGCACGGTCGGACGGTAGAAGTCGCTCCAGTCCGCCTGGGCCCCCTGCCCTCCCGCGACAAGCGCCGCCAGCGCAACAAGGGCTGCCCGGATCCCCCGCATCAGAAGCCCCCGTTGATGATCAGGTCGAACACCGTGTCGGACAGGCGCTTGACCATGGCATACATGAAGGGAAGCAGCACCAGCAGGCCGAGGAAGATCGAGACGATCTTCGGCACGAAGGTCAGCGTCATTTCCTGGATCTGCGTCAACGCCTGGAAAAAGGCCACGGCGAGACCGATGCTCAGCGCGATCGCCATGATCGGCCCGGACGCGTAGAGCACGGTCAGGAAGGCGTCCGAGAGGATCGTATGCGTATCGGCTTCGGTCACCGCGCCCCTTTCAGCCGGTTCAGACCGGCATGCGCATGATTTCCTGATAGGCCTCGACCAGCTTGTCGCGCACCGACACCGCCACCTTGACCGTGGATTCCAGTTCCAGCGTGGCCAGAACCACCTGCTGCGTGTCGGCGTCGCCGCGCATGCCGTTCTGCGCGACGGCCTCCGCCTGGCGAATGGTCTGCACCGTGTCGGCACCGGCCTTGGCGATCATGTCCGAGAAGCTGGGCTGCTCGGCCCTGTCCGGCACGATCGCCGGCATCTTCTCGGCGGTCATGTCGCGCGAGGCGCGGTAGGCGCCGCTGGCGGAGTTCAGGGAGAGGAGCGAGGAGGAGGGGCCCGCCATACGTCAAAGTCCTATTTCAGAAGGTCGAGAAGCTGGCTGCGCATGGTGCGCCCGGTCTCGAACATGTTCAGGTTGGCCTGGTAGCTGCGCGAGGCCTCGCGCATGTTGGCCAGCTCGAGGATGGTCTTAACGTTCGAGACCTTCACGAAGCCGTCCTGGTTGGCGGCCGGGTGTGCCGGATCGAAGCGCAGCTCGAAATCGGCATCGTCCTGGGTCACGTCCGAGACCCCCACCATCGAGGCACCGGTCTCGCGATCGATCATCTCCTCGAAGGAGATCACCTTGCGTCGGTAGGGCTCGCCACCCTCGGTGTTGCCGGTGGAGCTGGCGTTGGCGACGTTCTCGGAGACGACCTTGAGGCGCTCGCCCTGCGCCCGCATGCCGCTCGCGGCGACGTTCAGAACTGATTTCAGCGGATCCATGACGTACCTTCTCAGCGAATGCCGGTGACAGCGACGGTCAGCAGGCTGTGGCCCTTGCGATACAGTTCGGCGGCGAGCCGATAGCTGCCGGCCACTTCCGCGGCCTTGATGGTCTGCTGCTCGACCGACACGGTGTTGCCGTCGAGGCTGGCTTCCCATGCCGTTTCGTCGCGCTCGATTCGCACCCCGTCAGGCGTCGTGTGGCCGCTCTGGATGTGCTGCGAATTCGTGACGGACAGGCCGTTCATCGCGCGCTGACCATCCAGCGCCTCGGCGAAGTCATTCACCTCGCGGGCCTTGTAATTAGGCGTATCCGCGTTGGCGATGTTCTCGGAAATCACACCCTGCCGAGCCCCGAGCCACGTCATGCGCTCGGAGGCCAGTTGGAAAAAGGACATACCATCAAGCTTCATGAAGAGTTCCCTTTTGGTTGAAACAAGGATAGCATGAATAAAACGGACACATCAATGGATAGTGACCATGCACACCGCGTTTTCAGAGCTTTCTAGCCTTACCCGTACAATTGAAAGGTCAAGCATAACCGGCGAGGTGAAATCCGCGCTCGGGCTGGTCCTGACGGTTTCGGGGCTTGAGCGCGCGGTGGGCATCGGCGCGCACTGCCTCGTGCAAGGGCGCGAGGGTCCGGTGCTGGCCGAAGTGGTGGGCATCGATGAGAGCGGCACACGCCTGCTGCCCTTCGGCAGCTGGGACGGGGTGCGCACCGGCGATCCGGTGCACGTCTCTCACAGCGCCAACGAAATCCGACCCGACGACGCCTGGATCGGCCGGGTTGTGAACGCGCTGGGTCAGCCGCTCGACGGCAAGGGCCGCCTGCCTGAGGGCGGCACGCCGCGCAAGATCCGCGCTGCACCCCCGCCGGCCTTCGAGCGCCGCCGCGTCGGCGCGCGGCTCAACACAAAGGTCAAGGTGATGGACGTGTTCACCCCGCTCTGCCGCGGGCAGCGCATGGGGGTCTTTGCCGGCTCGGGTGTCGGCAAGTCGACGATGATGGCGATGCTGGCGCGCGGCGCGCAGGCAGACGTGATCGTCGTCGGCCTCGTCGGCGAGCGTGGCCGCGAGGTGCAGGACTTCCTCCAGGAGGATCTCGGCGAAGAGGGCATGGCACGCTCGGTGGTCGTGGTCTCGACCGGCGACGAGCCGCCGTTGATGCGCCGTCAGGCCGCCTGGACCGCCACTGCCGTGGCCGAGCATTTCCGCGACCAGGGCAAGCAGGTGCTTCTGCTGATCGACAGCGTGACCCGTTTCGCCATGGCGCAGCGCGAGATCGGCCTCGCCGGCGGCGAGCCGCCCACCGCCAAGGGCTACCCACCCACCACCTTCGCCGAGATGCCGCGCATGATGGAGCGCGCGGGCCCCGGCTCGGGCACGGGCGGCGACATCACCGCGCTTTACACCGTGCTGGTCGATGGTGGCGACATGGAAGACCCGATCGCCGACGCGGTGCGCGGCATCATGGATGGGCACATCGTGCTCGACCGGAAAATTGCCGAGCAGGGCCGCTTCCCGGCGGTGAACCTGCTGCGCTCGATCTCGCGGATGCTGCCGGACTGCCACCACCCTGACGAATACGCGATCTACAAGGCGGCGCGCCGCGCCGCCGCGCGCTACGCCGACATGGAGGAGCTGATCCGCATCGGCGCCTACCGGCGTGGAAGTGATCCCGAGGTGGACGCGGCGATCGAACTGGCGGAACCGCTCGACATGCTGCTGAGTCAGCGCAAGCACGAGGCGATGGAGAGCTCCGAGACCTTCGCGCGCCTGCACGGCGCGCTCGGGGACGCAGGAATCGACGTCATCACGGAGTGATCTGCAAATGCCGCGAGCCGCACCCCGAAAGGTGCGGCTCGCAACGATGTCTTGGCGACGGAATTCAGACGATCACGAAGTCGTCGACCGTGAGCGAGGTCACGTCGTCGATCCGCGCAATCAGCTGCTGATCTGCCCCGCCGACACCGTCGGCGTCGTAGTAGAGCTTGTTGGACTGGCCATCGAAGATCAGCCGGTCGTCGGCATCGAGGGCCCCGGTTCCCATCACCAGCTGCCCGGCCAGAACCGGTCCGGAAAGCCCGGAAAAGGCGCTCGAAGAGAAGCTCAGCTTGTCACCGTCGACGCTGCTGAAGTCCTTGATCCGGTCGTAGGTCGAGGCGTCTGCCGGGGTTGTGATGAACTGGAACGTGTCCGCCCCGGACCCGCCGGTGAGAACGTTGCGACCGGCATTGCCGATGAGAAGGTCATCGCCATCGCCACCGAAGAGCAGGTCGACGTCCTCACCGCCAACAAGCGTGTCGTTGCCGTCTTCGCCGTAGAGCTTGTCGCGACCAAGGCCCCCTTCCAGCCAGTTATTCCCGTCGTTGCCCTCGATCCGGTTGTCGAGATCGTTGCCCATCGCTGTCAGATCGTCCGATCCGAGCAGTTCGGCATATTCGACATTGTCCCAGAGCGCGGTGATGGACACCGTGCTGAAGACCGTGTCGCGATCGCCTTCACCGGCAGCTTCGATCACCACGTCCCCGCTCGAGTCGACGTAGTAGTCGTCATTGTCGAGCCCGCCGGCCATCTGGTCATCGCCCTCGCCGCCGTCGAGCAGGTCCTTTCCCGCACCGCCGTTTAGCACGTCGTCACCCTCTTCCCCGTAGAGGCGGTCCGCCTCGACGAAACCGTTGATAACGTCGCGGCCCGCGGTGCCGCCGAGATTGTCGCGGTCTTCCGTGCCGTCGATGATGTTGAACACATCGCCCACGGAGATGTCGAAGGTGCTGGTCGCCGTGGAGCCATCCGCCGACAGGGCCTGCACGGTGACCGAGCGGGTGACCGGACCGGATGCATCGAAGCCCGCACCGACCGTGATGGCGCCAGTGGTCGCGTCGATGTCGAACTCGCTTGCGCCGGTCAGCAGCGAATAGCTGACGGCATTGGTCGTTGCGTCCGCGTCTCCCGCCGTGACCGTGATCCCGGTGTAGTCGCCCACCGAAGGCGCGGCCCCGACCGCATTTTCGGCGGTATCGACATCGACCGGCGCGCTCACCGAGAACTCGTTCACATCCTGCACCGCGATCTCGAAGGTGGTGTCGGCAAAGGAGCCGTCCTGCGAGGTGGCACGGACCGTGATACTGCGGCTCGGACCCTCTTCGCGGTCGATCGCGCCGGCGACCAGCACCTCGCCGGTGGTGGACGAGATCAGGAAGCGACCACCGTCGTCATCGACCAGCGAATAGGTGATGCCGTTCTGCGTGGCGTCCGCATCCGAGGCCGATACGGTGATCCCCACGGCTGTGCCGACCGATGCATTCTCCAGCACGGAGCCGCCGGGCGCACCCACGACATCCACTGGCGCCGTCACGTCGGCTTCGTCGACATCCTGGATCGCGATGACGAAGGTCTCGGTCTCGGTCGAGCCGTCACTGGAGGTCGCCAGGACGGTGATCTCGAGCGTTGCATCGGCCTCGCGGTCGATGAGCGTACCGTTCAGCACCGAGACGACGCCGGTGGCGTTGTCGATCTGGAAGGCGCCGCCTGCATCGTCCGTCAGACTGTAGGAAACGCTGTCGGCCACATCCGGATCAGCGGCAAGCGCGGTGATCCCCACGAGCGTGCCGTTGGCGGCACCTTCGGCCACCGAGTTGGGTGCGCCGTCATCATCGACGGGCACGCTCACGCCGTTGTCGTTCGCGTCGGTCACCGCGATGGTGAAGCTTTGCTCCGAAGTGCTGCCGTCGCTGGACGTCGCCAGCACGGTGATCTCGCGGGTCGCTCCGCCTGCCCCTTCGCGGTCAAGCTCCTGCGCGGTGGTGACCACGCCGGTTGCACTGTCGATGACGAACGCGCCATCCGCATTGTCCACCAGCGAGTAGGTGACCGTGCTTCCCTGATCGGGGTCGACGGCAAGGGCGGTGAGTCCGACCTCGGCTCCCGCGCTCAGCCCCTCGGCCACCTCGTTCGCCGCCGTGTCGCTGTCACTGATGGCGCCGACGTCGTCAGCAACCCCCTCGACGGTGACCGTGGCGAGTGCCACATCGCTGCTACTGCCGCCGTCGGAGAGCAGGTAGAGGATCTCGACCTCTTCCGATTGGCCCTCGTCGAGGTACTGGTAGGCGCTCGTAAGGTCGTATTCGACCGCGCCGCCATCGCCCGAGGCGCTGGCGATGCCAAGACCCGGCGCCTGCACCGTCGCCGCGAGGACCATTCCCGCGCCGCCGTCGTTGGCCAGCACGTCGAGCGTCCGAACGCCGCCCGCATCGACGGTGAACGCGTCGTCCACCGCGTCGATCGGATCTGCGGGCTGGAACGACAGGTTCTCGATACTTTCGGCAAGGGTGACCGCGCCATCGGACGCCCGGGTGATCCGGTAGGACCCGCTTCCGAGCAGGTCGATGGAGTAGTCTGCCGCCGTCCCCAGGAGCACCAGCGTATCCTGGCCGGCGCCGCCGTTGACCGTGTCCTGGCCCGCGCTGAAGAAGATGATGTCGCGGCCGCCGCCGGCGTTGATCAGATCATCCCCGAAACCGCCGTCGAGCAGGTCGGCACTGCCGCCGCCGATCAGCGTGTCGTTGTCGGCGCCACCGAACAGTTCGTCCGCGCCATTGCCGCCCTCAAGCACGTCATCGCCCTCGCCGCCGTCGAGCGTGTCGTCACCCTCGCCACCGTAAGCGCTGTCATTGCCCGCGCCGCCGTAGAGCGCGTCATCGCCCTCGCCGTCGTCGAACTCGTTGCCCGGCTTGTTGCCGCCGTAGAGTGCATCGTCGCCGTCACCGCCGTACAGCGAGTCGTTGCCCGACTTGCCGTGCAGCGAGTCCGCCGCGGAGGTGCCGATGATCGCCGTGTCGACCACAACTCCCTGCCCGGTCTTTTCCGCCTGCAGTTCGGTGAGCAACATGCCCTCGGGTGTTCCCTCGGGGAATACGATGACGAAGCCCGACGCATCGATCGTCTCGCTGGTGATGCCGTCGATGTTCAGCAGCGGCCCCCAGTTGCTTTGCGCATCGCTCAGATCGAGGCTCTGGATATCCAGCCCGAGAATGTCGGCGAAATGGAAGATCGCAAGCGGGTTCTTGTGATAGCTGCCCGTGATCACGACGTTGGCGAAGACAATGTTGCCAGAGGCCGGCGGGTGCGCCGGAGCCGGATTGGCATTGCCGTCGCTATTGATCGCGCCGGTGATCTCGATCGCGTTGTCCGGGCGCTGGCTCTGCGGGGTCGCCTCGTCTTCGCCGTCGATGGTCAGGTTGGTGAAGGTCGCGTCGCCATCGAAGCCGAAGAGCTTGATATGGCTCGCGCCGTTGGAACCGCCGGTGCCGTTGTTGCTCATTTCCACGTCGGTGACGGTAAGCGCGTCCAGCGTCGGTACTTCGGGCGTGCCGCCGTCGGAGGAGCGGATGCCGTAGCCCGCGAAGCCCGAGATCGACAGGTCCGTCAGCGAGAGCTCTCCGACATTCGCGCCGTCGGTCACGAAGACCCCGTAGGTCGCGCTGCCGCCATCGACGATGTCGAGCCCGCCAATCGCCACGTCACCGCCGCCCAGATCGCCCGAGAGGGTGATCGCTGCGCCGCTGGTCGGGGAGAGCACGGCGCCCTCGGCGCCCTCGATGGTAATCGCCTTGTCGATCACCAACTGCTCGGCATAGTTGCCCGCAGCGACACGGATGGTGTCTCCGGCCCCGGCAGCGTCGATCGCTTCCTGGATGGTGTCGAACTGGCCGAGGATAACGTTGCCCTGAACCAGCTGGACCGGGCCCTGGTCGAGGGTGGCCAGGGTCAGCGAATCCACCGCGATGCCGCCGGTCACATCGACGTTGGTGAACCAGCCATAGCGGTTGCCACCGAAACTGTCCCAGTCATCGCCGGCCGCGCGCACCTCGGTGAAGACCCAGGCGCCCGAAGCGTCGTAGACGTTCATCGCCACCTCGAGCTCGCCGTCGGCGTTCTCGTAGAACTTGTGCTCGAACGTGTACCAGCCCGAGGCGTCGATGACCGCGTGGTTGCCGGTCTCGAGGTTGTTGATCGGATCATAGTTGGAGTTGTTGCTGGCGCCGACGAGAAGCTCGCCGGTGGTGGCATCCTGGGTGACGTGGAAAATGAAGTCGCGCAGGTGTGCGTTTGTGCCCTGGCTATTGGCCGCCACCGAGTAGTCGAAACCCTCGCCTGCCGCCATGCCGGTATCGAGGTAGATGGCGATCTTGGTGACAACGCCCTCGTCATCGCTCGTCCGGTACCCGTCGAAACGGGTGAAGGCGCCGCCAGAGTCGCTTTCGGAGATGCGCAGGTGGCTCCCGCCATCCGCCGAGTCGACACCGTTGCTGCCGGAGGCTTCGAGCGCCACGGTCGAGCCGTTTGCGACAAAGGCCGAGGCATCCGTCTCGAAATCCGCGGAGAACCGCAGGAACGCGCCCGTGAAGTCCGGGCTGTTGGCGTCGAGCTCGTAGGTGATGCCATCCTCGAAGAGCACACCCTCGACGCCGGTCAGGTGATCGATCGACTGGTCCGCGATGCGGGTGACACTGTAGCTGCCGTCCGGGTTGCGGGTGATATCATAGTCGGACCGGGCGCCGCTCATCAGCGCAACATCGGTTCCGGCACCGCCGACGAGGCTGTCGTTGCCGAGCCCCCCATCGAGTACGTCGTCGCCCTCGCCACCCTCGAGCGTGTCGTTGCCGAGACCACCCGACAGGCTGTCATCGCCGCCGAGGCCGCTCAGCAGGTTCGCGCCGCTGTTGCCGGTGATCGTGTTGTCCAGCGTGTTGCCGGTGCCCGACGGCCCTGCCGCATCGAAGGTCGAGTAGCTGATGTCGTCGAAGTAGAAGCCTTCGTTCAAGCCGCCTGCACCATCGGTTTCTGCACCGGCCGCGCTGGTGCGGAAGAACAGGCGCGACACCTGGTTCGCCTCGGCGTTCGCGTCGTGATCACCTGAGCCATAGAAATCGCGGTAATTCTCGAAGGACGTCGAGCTGCCGATGTAGAGATCGTCGAGGTAGAAATCGACAACGTCATTGTCGGCACCGTCGTTGAAGCGCATCACCATGATGAGACGATGCTCCACCGTCGGATCCACGCCCTCGATCAGCGTCGTGTTTCCGGTGAAGGCCGAGAAATCGTTGAGCGTATCACCGGTCTGCCAATTGCCGTCAGCCAGCGGGTCGGACACCGCGATGCGCAGGCCGTCACCGGTGTTCTCGATGCGCATGAAATTGTTACGGTCGGTGGCCCCTTCGGTGCCGAAGTCGACTTCGAGCGTCGCATTGTCCGACGGATCGGGGTCCACGGCGCGGAAGGTGAAGCCGATCTGCATGGAATCCGCACCGGCGCTGGTCGACGACTCCCCCGCCGCAACGTCGAGACCTGGTGTATAAGGGCCGGCAAAAGCGCCGGAACTGGGATCGCTGGAGATCTTGAAGACCTGATTGTCGCCGTCCTCGGGGTCGGTCACCACCGCCTGGTCGCTGTTGGCCGTACTGTTCACGGCCCAGTCGTTCTCGCCATCGGTGATCGCGCCAAGATCGAAGTCCTCGAAATCCTCGGCGTTCTCGGCGGCATCCATCAACACGAGGTTCTCGACGTTTTCACCGAGCGTATACGTGTCCTTGGTCAGCACCGTATCGACGCCCTCGTCTTCCGCTTCGATCACGGTGTCGCCGGCCTCCGCGACGTAGACATCGTTGCCGGCGCCCCCGGTCATCTCATCCGTGCCCTCGCCGCCGTCGAGCGTATCGTCGCCATCCCCGCCAAAGAGGGTGTCATCGCCGCCAAGGCCCGAAAGCACATCATTGCCGCCCAGGTCTTCATCGTTCTCGGAGAAGATGTTCAGCGCGTCGCGTCCCTCGGTACCGGTCTGGATATCCGCGGCAGCCAGTCCGCGGACGAATACGTCGAGCTCCGCGGTGAGGTCGCTGTTCACCACTGTGAGACCGGAGAGGTCGAGCGTGCTCGTCGCCGCGCCACTTCCATCGTAGGCGCCAGGCCGACCGGGCGTGGCGCTGACCGCGTCAGTGGTGCCATCGGCAATCGGATCGATGAACGCCAATACCCCCCAGCCGCTCGCACCCGAAAGCGACGACTCGCCAATGGTCAGGCCGGAGAGGTCCGTGTAGCCCTGAATGGCCAGATGCGGTTTGTCGTAGTCCCCGGTGACATGCACACCGTCGATCGTCACGCTGCCGATCGGTTCAAGCACATCGTAAGAGCTCTGTTCGAAGCCGGAAATCTGGATCGCGTTGTCGGCGCGCGGTGTCGTGCCCTGCTCGGCGCCGGTGACGGTTACCTCGGAAAGCGTAACATCGCCGTGGTACTGGAAGATAACGATATCGCCGGTTCCGTTCGACCCACCCAGCGCATTGCGGACGAATTCAGAGCCTTCGATCGAGACGGCGGCCACTCCCTCGGCATCATTGAGTTCAAAGCCCGAACCGGAAGCGTTCGAGATGCTTACATTTGAAATCGCGAGCTCTTTGAGTTCCGCGGTGCTTGCAACACGAATGCCGTTGCTACCGCCGTCGGTCACGAGGTTCTGCAGCCCGACGGTGCCGCCCTCAACCTCTGCGCTTACCGTAATCGCGGCGCCCGACCCGGTCCCTACCTGCACCGTCGGCGCGCCCGATTCATCGGCCGCGCCGACGATGGAAACCGCTTTATTCACGAGAAGATTCTCGGCGTAGACGCCCGACGCTACCTGAATTGTGTCGCCATCTGCCGCGACCGCAAGTGCCGCCGCGATGGACTGGAAGGGCGTGAGCTCACCCCCATTAGGAGTCCCCGCACCCGTATAAGACCCGTCTACAAAGATAATACTCATTTCGCGCACCCTATAATACGAAAGTCGCAATCCGGCATAAATGCTGGTTGCCGTTTTCACACGCACCCGGCGACCGGGCACAATACTTCACAGCGCGACCGAATGATTTCGGTCGGCCTAGAACTTTTTCACAGTCTGGAAACTAAATTTCCCCCGTCGGCATCTAGAGCCAGAATTACATGCGGTTCCGTTTCCCCGCATATCACGAATTGAAAATAATTATCTCACTCGAACTGTGTCAAGACCGTGGCACACCTCGTGGCAGATTTCGGACATGAGGTGACCCAAGGTAAGTCCGAGAATTCGCGTGATTTCATTAACAAATACTTAATTTTCCGCCAGATCACCCACGTCGATGCGCACCGGTGAAATGCGCACGGCAAAGCCTCGCGCCTCAGTTCTGCCGGTTTTTAAACACAATTTTTGCTATCGCCGTCCAATCACCGCATTCGATCCAGGACCGCTACGTCCCCCGAATTCGAAGAATACGCCTCGTCGAGAAAAATCGGCGCAACGACCTCGGCAAGTCCCATTTACGGAAACTAAAGAAAACATTCTGAAAATTTCCTCATGACTGTTTCCCTATTTGTGACCAATCAAGAATGTTCGATACAGACGGCGAAACCAGATACCTGATATCGCTGCCCGAACGGCGAGGTCTCGCGGGCACTCGAACCGGCGCCGCTTTGGCGTCATGATTCCTTCCCGTCGCGAGCTGCTCGACATCCACGTGAGCCGAGAAACGCCACGCCGCACCCTCACCCGACGATTGACGCAAGCGCTGCCCAAGTATGGCGAACCCGCCAGACTTGCCCCACTTCGCCGCCAAATTTCGACGCATCCGGGTCGCGAACCAATCCGAATGGGCAAAACGGCCACACCGACGCCCGGCATGCACAGCATTGCTATTGCGCGACAATTCTCGATCCAAAGGGAAAAGGTTCAATTCTTAAATGTCTTTCTGCGCCGGCCCAGATTTCAACCCGACCGGACCAAAGAAAGAACACCTTTCCCGACAAAAACGGAGCTACCCGGCTTAGGTCGCTGCAAACCGGCGCGGCCCTCGGACGCCGAGGCGAGGTCAGAAGGCCCCGTTCGCAATCAGAATTCGCAGGATGATCCATATGACCGCCAAAGCACTTATCTCGCCCCTCGCGATTGCCCCTACTTCCGACCTCGACTCCGAGCCTTACTTTCAGGATTCAGATATCCGCAAGAGTTGGTATCTCGCGGGCTCACCCCGCTCGAGCCTTCGAATCGACGTTGAATCCGTCTGGGACGACTACCAGGGAGAGGGTATCAAGATCGGTGTTCTCGACTCGCAGATCGACTTTCTTCACACCGAGCTCTCGCGTGCCTATGACACATCGCTCGACTACAGTTTCGCCGAGGGCACCGACGACGTCACCATCCGCTCCTCGAGGCTGACGGACTCCCACGGGACCATGGTCGCCGGCGTGATCTCTGCCGAGGGCGACAATGGCTACGGAAGTGTCGGCATCGCTCAGGACGCCACGCTCGTGGGCCTCGCACTCGATTATTCCAGCGCCGATGTCGTCGCGCAGGCCATCGCGGGCATTCGGGCGGGCGCGGAACTCGACGTTCTGAACAACAGCTGGAGCTTCACCTCCAATTTCGCCGACAACTTCGCACAAGGAAGCGACGGCGCGGAGATGGCGGCCGCACTGGAATTTACTGCCAGCACCGGGCGCGATGGGCTCGGCACGTCGATGGTCTTCGCCGCCGGCAACGTGGGCACTGACGGCAGCTCCAACTACCATAACTTCCAGAACTCCCCCTACACCATCGCCGTGGGGGCCGTGGACCGCGACGGCGACGCCTCGTATTTCACCTCGATCGGTGCCAACGTCCTGCTCTCCGCCGCCGGCAGCAGCGTCTACACCACCCTGCCCGACGAAGAATTCAACAACGTCTCGGGCACATCCTTTGCCGCGCCGGCCGTCTCCGCGGTCATCGCCCTGATGCTCGAGGCCAACCCCGAACTCGGCTACCGCGACATCCAGCAAATCCTGGCGATCTCGGCACAGAAGGTTGGCCTTGGCGAAGGCAGCGCGCATGGCGACGGCTGGCTGACCAACGGCGCCGACAATTTCAACGGCGGCGGAATGCACTTCAGCGACAGCTTTGGCTATGGCTTCCTGAACGCCCACGACGCGGTTCGTCTGGCTGAAACCTGGAACAAGCAGCAGACCGTGGAAAACCGCGCGACCACGGAAGTCACGGTGAAAACCGACGCCGCGCTCGTGGCGGGCACGTCGGACCATATCTCGGTCGAACTGCAGGTGACGGACGAGATCATCGCCGAGCACGTGCAGCTTTCCATGAACCTGAGCTGGTCGCTCACCGGGGATCTGGACGTGTACCTGACCTCTCCCGATGGCACCACCGTGCGTCTCGTCTACGACCTGCCGGACGTCGAGCGCGTCGGCAAGATCAAGGACTTTGCATTTACCTCCGTCGCGTCGATGGGCGAGATGGCGGCGGGCACCTGGACGCTCGACATCTACAACCGCAACGCCGACGCAACCGATCGGAATGGCGACGCCGTCACCGGGCTGCTGCGTGAGGTAACCCTTACCGTTCATGGCAGCGACGAGAACATCTACGACGACGTCTACGTCTATACCGACGAGCTCGGTGAGCTTTACGATGACGCGGAACTTGCCGAGCGCAGCGTGCTTTCAGACACTGACGGCGGACTCGATACGATCAATGCCTCCGCGGTCACGTCCAACAGCGTGATCGATCTAAGCGGCGCGCGTGCCAGCCAGATCGCTGGCGTTCAAATGGACATCGACGGCGACGAGATAGAGAACATCTTCAGTGGTGACGGCGACGACCTGCTGGTTGGAAACGATGCAGACAACTGGTTTGCCGCGGGCCGTGGCAATGACACCGTCGCCTACAGCGCCGGCAGCGATACACTCGAGGGCGGCGCGGGCGAGGATACCCTGTCCTTCGAGGCGGCACTGGCGAGCGTGACAGGTTTCCTGACCGACGCCGGCGATTTCATGATCGGCCTGATCGATCAGGGGCTTTCGCTGGTCAGCGGCTTCGAATTCTTCAACTTCTGGGACGTGACCTACAGCTTCGAAGAGATCACCAGCCACTTCGATGGTGCCGAAGAAGTCGTGACGCCGACCGATCCCGAGCCGGAGACCGAGACCGAGACCGAGACCGAGACCGATCCGATCCCGGAAACGCCCGAAACGACAGAGCCCGAGGACAACAGCGGCGCCGAAACGACTCCCGAGGAGACAACGGACCCGGAAACGCCGGAGGAGCCCGACACCGACACCGACACCGACACCGACACCGACACCGACACCGACACCGACACCGACACCGACACCGACACTGGCTCCTACGTCGCGGTGATCGAGGGCAATGCCGGAGACGACCGCCTGCGCGCCGACGATGTGGCGACCCATATCATTGGCGGCGAAGGGGACGACTACCTCGTGGGACAGAGTCACAACGACCTGCTGCAAGGCGACACGGGACACGATAAACTGCGCGCCGGAGCCGGGGCTGACTATCTCTATGGCGGCGAAGGCAACGACACGCTGCTTGGCGAAGAAGGCGACGATCTGCTCTTCGGTGGTGTGGGCGACGATATTCTGCGCGGCGATGAAGGCAACGACACGCTCTACGGCGGCGCGGGCAGCGACAATCTCCAGGGCGGCGAAGGCTCGGATGTCTTTGTCTTCTCGCTCTCTGACCTCGGCGCAATGGACGTGATCTCCGATTTCAACCTTCTGGAGGGCGACAGCATCCGGATCGACGGAATCTCCGCCGATCAGTCGGAGAGCTTCAAGTTCGTCGATGACGGCCGGTCCACCTACCTCGAGATGCACGGAGCTGATGGCGAGAGCTACGTCATTGCCCGCATCCTTGGCCAAGGCGCCTCCGATCTCGAGGTCTCGCAGCTTACGGCGGACTCTCTGTTCTTTGCCTGATCAGGCAGGCTTTCCCGGGCAATGCAAAAGGGCGGCTCCAATCGGGCCGCCCTTTTTCTTTCTCCTGCCTAGGTGCCGGACACCGTGGTGACGAAGCGCTCGTAGGCCTGCGTCACTGCCGCCTCCAATTCGGGTGGGATATCGAGATCAATGGCCTCGTCCCGCGCGAGGTCGTCGGCACGCTTTTCGATACGTGTAAACTTTCCGCTTGCGGTCGGATCGCCACCGCCGCCCTTGCGTGACGCCGACGGGCTCTCGTAGCGGTTCTCCAGCGGTGGATGCAGCGACAATGCGCTCGAAATCCTGGCGAGCTGCGCCTCGGGATCTCCAATGAGGTCGGAATGGGTCAAACCAACGCGGCGATCCGCCGGAAAATCTTTCCAGAGTTCGACCAACCGGTTGACCCTTTCGACATAGTATGCGGCGGCCGCGCTATCCGTTCCGTATTCGTCGCGGCCCAGCCCATCGTAAAGCTTGCGGATCGAGCGGATGGCCGGCTTCGGGCGGCGCGCAACGAAGATCGCGCGTGCCTGAAAGAATGCCGGCGGCGCTTCCGCATCGTGCCGGGAATGCAGGAGCTTGTCGAAGAGATACTTCGAACCCGGCGCCCAACCGCCGCGAAGCGCCTGATTGACGACCAAACGGCCAAGCGCTTCTCGGCTCTTGTAGCGAATATGTGCCTCGCCATAGCCGTTTACGTCCGGACGCGAGCACAGGATATTTGACAGTGCCGTGGAGCCGCAGCGCATATGGGCTAAGATGAAGATGCAGTTGCGATACTGGCATTGCGGCATCAGCGTCGCGGTGGTGCGTCCGATCGCGGATTTGAGGTGTTCTCTCATGTCTTCAGATCGTTCCCAATTCAAAAAAGTGACGCGCAGATCACGTAGTCCCACCCGAACGCGCAGCAGCTCCCGAGGGCTCGCGCCGGGGTTCCAGTCGGGTCCGCAGTGCGCGGATCATCGGACGCTCGACCAGCCGGTAGATCGCGATGCCTGCAATTGTGCAGATCACTACTGCGAGGCCATTCGTCACGACGAATTGCGCCCAGCCTTCGAGCGGCAGCCTTGCGAGACCCTTGTACAGAATGACCATCAAGATCGTGTGGCTGAGATAGATCGAGTAACTGGCGTCCCCGATGGCCGACAGCCAGCTCATGTGCAGGTTCGGAGCAAGGCTTTGAATGCCCAGCGTACCTGCCACCGTCAGAACCGCGGCGACGAAGAACGCCAAGGTCGTCGATGCCCCCTGCAGCCCACTGAACCCGGCGAGGAATGCCAGGGCGAGGCCGATCGGCAGGAGCGGCCAAGCGCGACGGAAATCCGTGCGCTTCCAAAGCGCCGCAAGTCCGATCCCGAAGATGAAGAGAAGCAGGAACGGACTTGTCCAGGTCAAGACCCGTGCATCCGTGCTGTCGACGACCTGACCAACCACAACAAGCGCTGCGAGAATGAGGCTCGCCACGAGCCCGGGCCGACCGGCAAGGATTCCGACGAAGAAGACCGCGAAGAAGAACATTTCGTAGTTCAGCGTCCAGCCCGGCACCAGGATCGGCCAGATCTCGGTCGGCACCCCGCTGTGATAGTGCGGAACGAAGAAGAGCGAGCCGAGCAGCTCGGGCACGCGCCGAAGCGGTTCGTTTGCGGCAAGGTCATTGCGGAAGACTATGGCGAAAAAGACCAGGGTCATCAGCCAGTAGAGCGGCACCACACGGATGATCCGCCGTCGGGCAAATGTCGAGGCCGGCTCACCCCGGCAGGCGTGCATCATGACGAACCCGCTGATGACGAAGAAGATGAGCACCCCGGGTCGTCCCAAGTCCACCTCGGCAAAGGGAGAAAAGAACCCTGCCCGGTCGTGCAAGGCGTGGTGAACAACGACCATCATGGCGGCCACGCCGCGCAGATATTGAACCGCCTGAATCTGTCCCGATGCTTTTCGTGCGATGTGCTCTGAGACCACAGATTTCTCCTCGTACCAAAAAGGCTTGGGGTCGGTCGGTTTCGGGCCGGACTCTCGCAACGCCCCTAGACCACCGTCGCCCGGGGCCTTGAGATTGCTGCAGGTTCCATTTGCGTATGAGCGTCCTGGTGAATCCTGAGAGCGAGTCCGACCAACAGCCCGGCCATGCCGAAGAACAGGAAGTCCAGGTTCGGCGTGGCCTTCACTACCAGGGATCTCGCGATGCAGCCGGCGCAGCCCATCTTCAGCGACATCAAGAGTACTGCGGTTTCGGGGTCGTCGACCTCGATGGAAGTGCGGAAGAGGCGCCAGAGGAAGGTGAGCATCAAGCCCAGGCCAACCAGACCCGTTGTCGACAGTGTCGCCACGAGCCAGTTCGACGCCCGCACCGAGCCAAGCCCCGCGCCAAGCATGTAAGTGTCGAGGAAATTGCGGAACGCCTGGCGGTTCCAACTCATTCGCTCGACCCCGGAGTCGCTCGACAGCTTGTTCAACAGCGATCGATCGATGAAGTCAGTGAAGCCGGGCACCAGCTCATAGAGCGTGTAAACCCCTATGAAAATCAGGGGAACGATCCCAATTGCGCCCACCAAGACCGCAACCAGGCGCCCATCAAGCCTCTGATGGCTCGCCAACTCGCGAAGACGCATGAGCGCAAAGATGAAAACAAGGAGCGCGAGGCCGACGTAGGCCGAGGAAGAGGTTCCGCGAAGGATCAGGAACAAGGTCAGCAACAGCAGAATGAGCGGAAGTCGCGAGCCGCTCTTGTCGTGGAACCAGTAGCTGAGCCAATAGCCGAAGAGCCCGAGCGTCACGTAGGAATAGGAAGACGCCTCCGGAAAGCCCCCGATCACCCTGTTGAGACCTGCCATTTCCTGACCAAGTGTCAGCGCGTAGTTGGCCGTACGCACCGGCTCGAGAATGAAGGCCGTGCCCGTCGCCTGCGTCGCGATGTCCAGAAATCCCAGGCCCGCATGGACGATGGTCACCGCGATCATCGCGCGGCGCGCAAGTCCCGGACTCTGCTGGCGCAGCATGACCAGCACAACCACGAGAAACACCAGCAGGCTGAGCATGATCCTCAGAAGCTGGGACAGATTACCGCCGCCGGGGGACAAGGGGCGCATCACGATGCCGATCTGGTTCGCGACGCGGCCGATACTGAAGACCTCGGTCGCGCCCTCGAACACGCGCGGCAGGAAAATCGATCCGATTGCCGCATATATCAGGAAGCCCATCAGCGGCAGCGCGGTGCCGCGTGGCGCAAAGATCAATCCCAGGTCCCGGTTCAGGCTACGCTGCGGCAGGAACATGCAAGCGAGGGTGATCGCGGCCAAGTCAACGGCAAGAATCGAGGTGTTGCCGACTGCCGGCAGGTTAAACGCCGCCATCATACCAAATGGGATGAGCGAGAAGAGGATGATGACCCCTTCGAAGCGCCCACGGTGGATCAGGAGCATGACCAGCGCGAACGCGATCAGCGTGCTTGGAACGATCTGCATTTCACCAGTTGAACAAGCCTTCGACACGGGAGGAGCAGTTCACAAATATTCGAACTGTATAGCTTAATTTCTGTTGTAGCCCGATGGGCGGCCTGCGCATAGTTCAATCGTTCCGAATAAGGGTTTTCATTACATTATGCCTGAAATCGAGGCCAAGGCTGACGCGGGCAAAGGGCTCAGCAAAGCCCGGCGCAGCGGCAGGGCGATGTTCGCCTTCGTGGCACGCTCGCTTCAGCAAATTTCCACCTTCGTGATCACTCTGCTGGCCGCACGTTTCCTGCTGCCTGCTGAATACGGCGTGTATAGCCTCGGGATCGTGTTTATCACGCTGATCCAGACGCTCACCTACACAGGGTTCTACCATTTCATCGTCACCTCGAAGGACGACGACGAAACCGTCCTGTCGACGAGCTTCTGGATGATCACCGGGCTAGCGACCATTGCTGCTGCCCTGCTCGCCATAGCGGCGCTGCCGATCTCCTGGGCCTTCGACTCGCCGGAGCTCTTTCCGGTCCTGTTGCTGCTGGCCGCTGCCCAACCCGTGGCCGGGGCGGGTGCCTGGTTTTCCGCCGCGCTGCTGCGGCGACAGGCCGTCGATCTGCACTTCGCCATCATGTTCGCGCAGAATTTCATCGCGCTGGTCGGAGGTGCTGCGTTGCTGTGGCTGTGGCAGTCTCTCTTCGCCCTCGTCGCTTTTCGCTATCTGCGGGTGCTGTCGGGTGCGGCGCTCTACCTCACATTCAGCAAGGACCGGCCCGGCTTTCTTTTCGACAAGGCACTTGCGCGCCGCGCAACCGGTTTCTCGGGCGGGTTGTACGGATCCCGCTTCTTGAATTTCCTGTCCCGCTACGCCGGAGACCTCTTGCTTGGCCTCATGTTCACCACAGCCGAGGCCGGCCTCTACCGCTTCGGAAGCCGGGTCGCGGGCGGCGCGATTGATATTGTGTCGCAACCCATGCGCAGCTTTGCGCTGACTCAGTTCGGGATCGCTGGAAGGACAGGCGCGGACCTCGCGAACCCCCTCGAAAGGTTCGTCGGCTCGGTCATGCTTCTTACCGGGATCGTCGCAGCGGTCACCATCGTTTTCGCGCCAGCCGTCGTGGACGTCTTCTTCAACCCGGCCTACTCTGCAGCTCTTGCGGTGACTTACGCCATGGCCGTGCGCTCCGTGCTCAATATCGGCACGCTCGTGCTTGAACCGGCTCTTGCCGCCCAGAGCCAGACGGGCAAACTCTTTTCGTTCAACTTGTTCTGGACGGTCATTACCATTGCTTCAGCTCTCGCCGCGTCGCCCTTCGGATTGTCGGTCCTTGCCTGGAGCCAAGCGGCCGTGATGCTCTTGAATACGCTGTCGGCTCTCTACATCCTGAAACGGTCCGGCATTTCCGTCGGCCGCACGACGCGCGCGTTGATCGTCGCTGCGGCCCTGTCCGCTGGGTTCGGCCTCGTGCTCTATGAAATCTGGTCTCCGATCCGCACGGCTCTCGGCGAGGGCGCCCAGTCCATCAGCATCGGGCTCGCTGTCGCCTCGCTCTTGGCGCTTGCACTTCTCGCGATAGGCTCGAAGCTCAAGGTATTCACATTGAACGTCTTTTCTGGATGACAAGCCAAGTATGAAAGGCCCATAGATGAGATTTCTCCCAGAGAGCAATTTTCTGTTCGTCCACATCCCCAAGAACGGCGGGCAAAGCGTTCGAAACGCGATGTCACACGCTGGCGAACTGAGCTTCGCGCCTCTCGCAGAGGATCTCGGCATTTCCGAAGATGAAGCAGCACGAACGTCTGAATCCGGCTATGAGCATCCCGTGCTTGGCCCCATCCATCCCGCCCACCTGCCACTCTGGGTCATGCGCGACCACTTTCCGGCGTGTTGGAAGGTTCTTCAGGCCAGCCAAAGCCTGGCTCTGACCCGAGCGCCGCGGGAACGTTTCATTTCTGCCCTCATGCAGCGACTGAGGGAGTTCGGCGGCGCCGGAGCGATCCGCGCCGAAGACGATCTCGTGATCCACGAGGCGACTCGTGTGAAAGAATGGCTCTCGGAGCACCCTCGCGTGCTGGGGCTGGAGTATATCCACTTCACCCCACAAGTAGATTTCGTCAACGTCGATGGCGTCCGGCAAATCGACGCGATCTTCCCCATGAGCCAAATGGCGAGTGCCGCCTCGTGGATTGAAGCGCATGTCGGTCTGCACTTGTCGATCGGTCACGATCATGCCCGCCGCCAACCGAAACCCTGGGCGCGAGCCCTCCAGCCGGCAGCGCGATTTGCCGGACGCAAGTTGATGCCCCATGCGGTGAAACGCCGTCTGCACCCGCTGTGGATGGCCAGCGGCGTTTTCTCGAATGCGTCCAAGGGCTACTCCGCCATCGACTTCGGCCCGGAGATCGAAGGCTTCATCGCCGAGTACTATGCTGCGGACGCCGACCTGCACCGCGAGGCGCAGGCGAATGCAGCCGAACAACAGACGACAAGCGCGGCCTGAAGAATGACTGGAATCGATGTAAACGGTAAGTTTTTGGGCGCCGGGCTGAACGGTGTGCACCGGACCGCGGCCCATTATGCCAGCCTGCTGATCGAACGAGCGCGCGCGGCCGGACATGATATTCGCCTGCTCGCACCGCGCCCTACCGAACCTGACCCCGACTTCCCGCTCCTGGTGCCGGAAGTGCATGCCGGCCGGTTCGGGACGGGCCAAGGCTGGGAAATGTTGACACTCCCCCGGATCTCCCGCGGGCGGTTGCTGGTCAACTTCTGCAACCTCGCGCCGGTACTGCACAGCAACTCCGTGGTGATGATCCACGATGCTCAGACCTATCTTTACCCGGCGGATTATTCCGGGCGACAGGCGACTGCCTACCGCGCGCTCCTGCCGCTCATCGGCGCGCGGGCGCGGCGCATTCTGACGGTGTCCGGGTTTTCGCGGGAGTCGCTCGCGAGTCACCGGGTCGGCACCACGGAGAAGATCGACGTCGTGCACAATGGCACGGATCACATCCTCGATGTCGCTCCCGAGCCGCACATCCTTTCCGAGCACGGGCTGGAACCGGGGCGCTACGTTATGGTTGTAGGCTCGGCCAAGGGCTACAAGAATATCGCGCGTGTGTTCGAGGCGATGCGCGCCCCTGCCCCGGGCGGTCTGCGGCTGGTCGTGGCCGGCGGGCCGGGCGAGCAGGCCTATCGCGCCAAGGGCTGGACCCCGCCAGACGGCACCGTTTTCACCGGTTTCGTGTCGGACGGCGCGCTTCGGTCGCTTTACGAGGGCGCCGCAGTCTTTGCCTTCCCCTCCCGAACCGAAGGCTTCGGCCTGCCGCCGATCGAGGCGATGCATTGCGGCACGCCGGTGATCGCCGCGAGCGCCGGGGCGATGCCCGAGGTCTGCGCTGAGGGCGCCGAGTTCGTCGACCCGGAAGATACGGAAGGCTGGCGCCGGGCAATCCAGGGTGTTCTCGAGTCTCCGGAACGAGCCGATGCTCTTCGAGATGCGGGGAGTACACGGGCAGCCGAACTCAGTTGGCGCGCCGCCGGGGACCGCCTTTGGGATGTCATCGCGCCCCTGGCTTGACCTGGCCACGACAAATTTTCTGTAGCTACGAAAAAGGGCCGGCGCATGCGCCGGCCCTTGAATTTCGCTTTGGCGTCAAATCGCCGAAACCGATCAAGCGAAGGGAAGGTCCTCGACCGTGGCGTAATCCGCCGATGTGAGGATGTCGTCCGCGTCGACATGTGCATCATAGAAGGTCACGGTGGTATCCCCGTAGGTCATCACCGTGTTGCCGCTGCCGGTATAGGAGAAGGACACGGCGGACAGATCGACCGCATCGCTGAGGAAGACGCTGTCAACACCCTCTTCGAAGTCGAAGACCTTGTCGTTGCCGTCGTCGTTGTCGAACACGAAGAAGTCTGCGTAGCCTTCGTTGTCGTCGCCGTCGCTGGGGTTGTCGCCGTAGATCACGTCGTCGCCGTCGCCGCCGGCCACGGCATCGCTGCCGGTCCCGCCATAAACGCGGTCATTGCCTTCGCCGCCATCCATGCGATCGTTGCCGACTCCGCCGTAGAGTTTGTCGTTGCCCGACCCACCATCCATGCGATCGTTGCCGGCGCCACCGTACAGCTTGTCGTCCTGCGCCCCACCTTCGATGTGGTCGAGGCCGCCGCCACCTTTCAGGATGTCGTTGCTCGCGTCACCACTGATGCTGTCGTTGCCCTTGCCGCCGATGATCGTGTCCCGGTTCGCGCCGCCCGAAAGCGTGTCGTTTTGGTCGAGGCCGATGATCAATTTGCTGCCACCGCCGCCTTCGACGGGCTCGTCGCCCGCGTAAATAACCGTACTCATGTTTACTTCCCTTACAATAAAGAACCAGTGCCCTCGAAAACCGCGTTCCTGTCCCGACGAGTGCAAAAGCTGATGGACAAACAGCCCCTTGATCAGCCGTAGAAATTCTGTCCTCGCGTCGGGTCGCGGCTCCTCCGAATGCCACACTAATGCCGCATTATGGACAGGAAGTTAACCCAGTTCGGCCTCTTTCAACCCAATTTTTGCCCCGATTTTCTAGATAACGCCCTGACCAGTCGACTTTTTCGTCAGCACATCGCCTGTGACTTGCAAGCCAGCGTGAATTCTGCTCGTTTAGGTTGAAACATTCTCTGGCAAGAATTCCGGGCAGCACATGCGATGCGAAGCGCGAATCACGGACGCGGTATTCTTGTACCGACCACGAAGGCGGGAACCCGTATGAATTCGCGTCGCAGATCGTGAGCAATCCTTGGGCGAAAGATCGCCGAAAAGGCCCGTCGCCAGCCCAAAATGTAAATATCAATATCTTGCTTAAGAAATTCAGCGAGAATTGATCGAGTAACTCAACCAAGGGGCAAGACGTGGACGCTCACTCGCTGAACGCACAGAAACTCACCGCTGAAATACCCCCTCCGACTTCTGCGCGCGTGCTCATCCTCGGCGGTGGCATCGCAGGGCTCACCGCTGCCGATACGCTGGCACGACTCGGTCATGACGTTACCGTCATCGAAGAATCCGAAACCTGCGGCGGAGTTCATCGCTCGCGCGAAATCGGGCCTTACACCTTCGACGCGGGCAGCATCTTCTATGAAGACAATGCGCGCCTTTTCGGTCTGGCCCCGGGGCTGCGCGAGCTGAGCCCGCCCGTCCGCCGAATCCAGCGCCGGATCAGCCCTGAGGCGACGCTGCTTCACTATCCCTTCGAGCCGCGCGACCTGATGAAATGGAAGAAACTGCTCTTGCTGCGCGGACTCGCCGATATGGGCTGGTCCCGCATGCGAGGCGCCCGCGACGGCACGCTCGAGACCGCGTGCCGGACCCGCCTCGGTCGCTCGATTTTCGAAGGCACCGGGCTTCGAAGCTACATGGAACGCTTCAATCACGTACCGCCCGCAGAAGTGGACGAAAGTTTCTTCTTTCACAGAATGAAATTCGTCGAGCAGGCCACACGAACTGACGCCATTCTGCGATCCGCCCTACGGGCGTTGCGCAGAAAACCATTCCGCAAGGGCCCGCCCGTTCCGCTGCGGGTGCGCCCGGCAAGCGGATTCCAAACGCTCTTCGAGCCGATCCAGGCCAATCTGGAGGCGCGCGCGGTAAAGTTCGTCATGTCCCAAAAGGTCACTGGAATAAGTGGCACTCCGGGAAACTTCACAGTCACGACCAATGGCGGCATTTACCTGGCGGACACCGTGATCAGCGCCATTCCCCTCCCGACGATCTACGAACTCCTCTTTGGGGAAGACAGCGGGTTGTTGGCTCTCGACATGCTCACGCTCTTCGTCTCGGGAGTCGACATTCCCAAGGAAGCGGGCAACGTGCTGTTCAATTTTCACGCCGAGGGGCGCTGGAAACGCGCCACGCTCTATTCACGGATATATCCTGAACGGGAGACCGGGGGACGGGAATATTTTTCGGCCGAGGTGACCTTGCCACCGGGAAAGGCGGCGGACCCGGAGGAGGCCTTTGCCGATCTCTGCCGGCACATGACGGAGCTGGGCCTGATCCGCGATGCAAAGCTCGAAGGTCACGAGTTGGTTCGAAACGCCTATCCCTTCTACCCGCCGGGAACCGTCGGCAAGCTCGAGAAGGCGTTGGCCCGGGTGTCGGAGTGCGGAATCATCAGCGTCGGCCGGCAAGGACGGTTCGAGTATCTGCCCACATCGAGCGGAGTCATCCGGCGGGTCGGAGAGGAGCTCGAACGCGCCGACATTTCCAGCTCGGCGTTGGAAGCTCCCGCCGCCTGAGCGGGGATGCATGACACCTTGAAACAGAAGGGGCGGCCGCGCCGCCCCCTTGTTACTCAGGCCGCCGCGCGGCCCCGGCACATGCCGTGTCAGACTGGCAGAAGATCTTCGATCGTCGCGGCATCACTCAGGGTGAGTACGTCATCAATATCGACATAGGCGTCATGGAAGACGACAGTCGTCTCGCCATACGTCATTGTCGTGGTCTGGTTGCCAATTGCGCCGCTGTAGGAAAACGTGGGAGCGGAATCGAAGAACGTATCATCGGTGTCCGACAGATAGATCTTGTCGAGCCCCTCCTCGAAGTCGAAAACTTGGTCGCTTCCGTCATCGGCATCGAAAACGAAGAAGTCGTTGAAACCTTCGTCGTCATTGCCGTCCGCGCTATCGCCGTACAGAACGTCGTCGCCGTCGCCACCATTGATGGCATCGTTGCCGTCCTGCCCATAGATGCGGTCATTGCCTGCGCCGCCGAACATGCGGTCGTTGCCCTGCCCACCGTACAGCTTGTCGTTTCCGCCACCCCCGTCCATGCGATCGTTGCCACCGTCGCCATAGAGCTTGTCGTCCTGCGCCCCGCCCTCGATGTGGTCGAGGCCGCCGCCGCCCCTCAGGATGTCATCGCTCGCGTCACCACTGATGGAGTCGTTGCCCTTGCCACCGAGGATCGTGTCCTGGTTGGCACCGCCCGAAAGCGTATCGTTGCCATCCAGACCCTTGATCGACTTGCTGCCGCCTCCGCCTTCGATGCTGTCGTCCCCACCGGTTCCAATAAGATCGGTCATAACTAATCTCCGTTCGAAAAATATATTCTGCGCGCCTCTTAGGGGGAGCGCGAGTGAGTCAAATTTTGGAAACACATTCACTGGCACTGAAAACACGAGGGCGCTCCAGCTGAGAAATAAATCGCTCAATGCCACATCTTCAGGGGAACCGATCCTGCCGAATGAGGTCAGATCAATCCTGAGAAGACGGGCTTGCTAACGAATTTTCGATACAGACAGGAAATATATACCTATTTCGAAAATTCTGCTGCCATCGCGGAGCCGCCAATTCGAGATGCTGGCTGAGAAAAATTCCCTAAAACTTCGCCTCATATTTATCTAATTTTATGTATGCATAAATCCGTCAGTCCGAGCATCTAAGTTACAAATCTGAGATCTCAAAACCTACCCAGAGTTGCCAAGAAATAAGGTTCATTTTCAATGAATTTATTCTCCGCATTTTCACGCGGAAGAATCCATGAGCGAACGATATCACGCACCCATGCGGGCCACAAACCAAATGTCCAGATGTACGCTTTCTCCAACAGCGCGGCACGAACAGTACGAGCCGGGTCGATGCGCAGCCTCTTGAGCCTCTCCCGCTTGGGAAAGGCTCACCAAGAGAACCTCACAGCGAAAGGAAATGGCTCATCAGGAGTGTGGCTGCATCATCAAGTTCGGCAAGTTCTGCGGTCGTCAGTGCCGAGTTCGCCACAAATGCTCCCCGCACGACAGCGTCGGAATGTGCCCCCGACGGGTTGCCGACATAGAGTCCGGCGGCGGAACTCGCAGAAGACGTCGTTGTTCCGCTCGCGATGACCGCACCTTCCGGACCGTGCAGTCGGATCGACGCGGCGCCATCTCGGACCACGGCGCGCAGGCCTGCTTCGGTTTGCAGCCCGGATACGTTCTCATTTGCCGAGGAGTTCAAGAGGAACCGGGCGGCGCCCGCAGTGGTCGCCCTGAGATAGCTGTCGCCGGTATCACTCGTCAGGTCGCCGCGAGTATTCTCTGCCAGCGCGGCGTACCACAGGCCGAAAGCGCCGCTGTCTTGCGACCAGTCGCTCGATGGGGCGAACTGAAGATCCAGGCCGCCATTGGCGTCCGAAAGCCCGGACCAGCCGACACCACCCGTCCACACCCAGTCGTTGGTCGCCAGGGACCCCGCCTGAACCAGCGACAGAGACTGTCCGACCAGGTCAAGGCTCGACGAGACCGTATCTGCGCAGCTCAGGTAGAGACGTGCGATCTTGCTCCACCAGCCCGACGCCTTGGCAGTGAGAAAGAAGCTATTCAGCGCAGCCGCATCCGCACCGGAGAGGGTCGCTCCGCCATTGGCTGTGACCTGAGCGATAAAGGCATCGGTCTCAGACTCGAGGCTGGGTGCCTGCGCATAGGTGGACACGCTCCACTCCGCAGATGCGCCTCCGACGGTGATCGTGGTCGAGACGCTCGCCGAGAGGTTCGCGGACGACTGCATGCGCAGTTGCAGTCCCTGAAACGGGTGGATCGTTCCCGGCGCCGAGCCCCAGTCCAGCCAAACGCTGCCGTCAGGGTTGAGCACCCGGTATTCCGCGTCACCGCCGCTGATCGACAGCGCGGCATGACCCCCAAGGCCCCCGGGCGTCAGCTGGGCCGAAAGAATCTCCATCCCGGGTGCGACATCCGATTGGTCAACGAAACCAAGACTATCCGGCGAGGTCGCCAATACCGGTCCGAAAGCGGTTGCATAGGTGCCAGCGTAGGCAGCATGGCACCGGGTCCCGCAGCCCTCGCACCAGGGCTCTGCCGGATGCAGAGAACCGAAATTGCTTTCGTCGAAATCGAGCGACACGATACGCACGCGGGGATCCGTTGCCGCGACCCGTTCCTGCGCCTCGCGCACCATGAACTGCCCACCGTACGTGGAAGTGGACAGATCGGCACTGCAGGGACGAATGCGCTCAATGATAAACATGCCGTTGCTACCAAAGGCGCCGTCCGCCGCGAGGCTGGCAAGAAGCTCTTCAAGGTTTTCCTGATAGTCGGCAGCGCTCTGCAGGTCGTTGCTGTCCGCTTCGCCCTGATTCCAGAGGAACACCTCCTCCACGGCGATCTCCAATGCGGCCAGTTCGGACTTCGCCGACAGCGCCTGCGCGACATAGCCGTCGTAGCGTTCGCCCGTGGCTTGCGGCGCCCAGTCACCGCCGCCCGCAGGCGCAAGTGACTGACCGTTCACCGCTTCTTTGAGGATATACACTGGCTGCGTGCCGCCGCTCTCGCGGAGCAGGTGGACGAACTCTGCCTCGGATCCCCAGACGCCGCTGTCAGGCCCACCGCGATGCCCCGACGTCGCGCCGCAAACATAGGCCGTCCACGCACCCGCGCCAGCATCCCAGATATAGGTTTCGCCCAGATCGGTGTATTTCTCGGCAGGCGTACCGCCACTGTTGCCGGCCTTGCGGCTGTTGGACTGGCCACCGACGCTCAGCAGCAGCGCGGGTGCAGGTCCAGGCGGCACTCCCAGCTCATCGGTCGACGCCATGTCTCCGAGCGACGTTCCGATCCCGAGCCGCATCACACCAGCCCCACGATGCCGGTTGCGCTGGTTCCCGTCTGCCACACCCGCCGCACGCGGACCGGAAACACCGACCCTGCCGCGACATAGATCGTCGCCACCGTCCCACCGACGGTCGTAACCGTCATCGTTCCGCTTTGCGTTACGGAGAGACCCCGCGCAAAGACCGGAAGGTCCGCGCCATCATCGGGTGTCACGTCATGCAGTTCGGTCGCGGGGCTGCTCAGCCCCGATTGATGCTCGGCGAAATGGTCGGTCATGGTAATCTCCGCTCTCACCCTGGCGCAGGAAATGCGCCAATCGTGCTCGGGACTACCGTGCAGAAGAATTCTGAACAGGCTGCGATATGCGCGCCCGCTGCAAAGGCAACGGACGCATATGGCTCCGGTGTTGCTTCAAGCCATTGATCGCCAACAACCTTTACCTTGCCGAGACCTGTTTGCCCGGATCAGTTGTCGGCCGCGTAGCCGTAGACCTCATCGCCGGACTTCGGGTCCGACATTGTCATCACAACCGACACCGACTCGGCACCGAGGTCGAGCATCTTCCGCGCTGCATCCGTGACCGCACGACGCGAGGTGGAGTCATGACGCACCATCAGAAGATACTCATCCGCCTCTCCGATCAACGCAAGCGTGTCCGCAACCGCGAGCAAAGGCGCTGTATCCATGATGACGAGTTCGTATTGCGTTTTCAGGTACTCGATCAGCACGCGCACGTTCTCGCGCGGGCAGATATCCATCAGGTAAGGCGTCGGCTCGTTGAGCGTGATCAGATCCGCCCCGATGTTGGGCATGGCGTAGATGGCATCTTCGATCGGCTTTCCCTCGAGCAGAACGCCTGCAAGGTCGGTTTCGCTCTTGTATCCCGTCAGCTTCGACAGTTCGGACTTGCGCACATCGAAATCGACGATGATGCAGCGGCGCTGCAGACTTCCCTCGAGATAGGCGAGCGCCAGCGCGGTCGACGTCTTGCCCTCGTTCGGCGCCGCCGACGTCAGCAGGACACTCATGCCGCTGCTCCCCGAGGTCTTCTTCAGAAGCAGAGCTGTTCTCAATTGCCGGGCGCGTTCAGCGAAACCCTGATAGGGCTTGTCCCGCATTGCGGCGAGCATGTCCTTCGGCGACTTCCAGGGCTCTCGCATCAGCGTTGCAATGACTTTCAGCCCCGTAGCCTGCGAGAGCTGGTGCGCGCTCGTAAATCCCGCGCCCGAAATCATGTAGAAGAAAAGGCCGATGAAACTCCCCGCAAAACCCAGCGTTGCCCCCAGCGCACTGAAGAGCAGGACGCGCGGAGAGGACGGCGCCCGCGGTGCCACCGCCATCTCGACCAGCCGGGCATCGGCGCGCTGCAGCTGCTCGGTCGATTGCGTCTCGTTCAGGCGATTGAGCATTTCCTGATAGGTTTCGCGCGCGGCGTCCGCTTCGCGTTCAAGCTGCCGCAGCTCCAGATTGGCCTGAGACATCTCGGACGAGCGCTGCTCCATCTCGGTCACGCTGGTCTGGATGGACTTCTCTCGGATCCGCGCCACCTCGACATCATTGCGGAGCGTCGCCACGATCTTGCGCACTTCCTCGGTCAATTCGTCCGACAGGCTCGCTTGTTCCGCGGCGATCCGGCGTCGTTCCGGGCGCTCCGCACCGAAACGCGTCGCCAGCTCGGCATCTTCGCGGGCCAGCTCGGAAATCTGCTGCCGGAGCGACACGACCAACTGCGAGGTCAGAAGTTCCGCTGCAGCTTCGAACCCGTCCTTGTCGATCACCGTTTCGATTTGATCAAACCGCGCTCTCGCCTGCGCAAGATCAGCGCGCGACAGCGCGAGCTGCGTGCTCAGGTCAAGCAATTGCTGGTCGACGGTGGTCACCGAGACCCCGCGCTCGGCAAGCTGTGTCTTGCGGAACTCCTCTATCGCGGCCTCGGCTGCCTCGACGTTCATCCGCATCTGCGTGACACGATCTTGCAGGAAGCGGGTAGCGCCCTGGATCGCCCCGACCCGGTCCTTGATCTGACGGTCGATGTAGGTCTGGGTGACGGCATTGGCGAGCTGCATCGACAGCTCAGGGTCCTCGGTTTCGACCGAGACCGAGATCAGGTACGACTGGCCTTCACGCCACACCGTCATGCTTCGACGGAGCGCGCCAACGAGCCGTTGGATACGCATTTCCTCCGGATCTCTGGCGACAACCGCCGTTTCTCCGGCCGGGTTCTTCGGGCTCGCCAGCGTTGAGAGCATGCCTCGGATCGCGCCTTTCCCCTTCTCGATGAAAGACCTTTCGCGGTTGGCGGGGTCGAATGCCTCGAGATCCTCGGCCGGGAAGCTGGACACCACTTCGGTCAGAAGCAGGTTCGAGCGCAGCACGGACACCTCGGTGTCGAGCAGCGGGTTGTTGAGCGTGAGGTCCGAAACCACCGCGTCCGACGACAGCACCTGGACGGACCTCGGATCGAGCATAACACTGGAACGCGCGCTGTAGAGAGGCGTGACCTGAGCGACCAGTACGTAGGAAAGAAGCCCACACAGCAACGTCGCCGCGACAATGATCCACTTACGCCGCCACGCATTCGCGAAGATGCTGCTGAGTTCAATATAGCTGTTCTCTTCGACGGACATTTTCCGAAAAGCCTCACATTATTTAGTCGGCGAAAGCCATGCGCGTTGGTTTGTGCTTGCACTGGAGAGCCCCGCAAGTGGTCCAGTCCATGCCGCTCGATTCAAGGGTATCTGGGTTGATTTGGATGGCGCACCGCGACACCCGAGTGGCGGGTCGCGGCACAATCTCGGAGGATCACTTTCTGGCTGCACTCCATTGAGGCAGCTCTCGGCCGATCATCTCTTCAAAGGCCCGCGTGCGCGGGGCCAGATAATCGGCGAGCCATGCCTTCGCCTCGGAGTCGTCCACATCCTTCTTGTCGAATTCCACCGTCGCACTTTTCCGCAGCTTTTCGACCACCGCGCTCGGAAGATGTTTGCGGGCAGACGCCCACAGGGCCGAGTCGCGAATGGTCGAAACCAGCGGAAACCGCTCGCGCCGGGACGTCGGCGGAGACTTGTGCCGTTCAGTGATCTCGGAATCCGTGTAGTCGTAAGGCTCCAGCTCCAGCCATTCGAGCACCTCGGACAGCACCTCCCGGCGACGCGACCGCAGGTCTTCGGCAACCAGCACGAAAATCTGCGAGCGATCGAAATGCTTCAGGTACTCGCCCATCTGAAGCGCGTAGTCCGAGGTATCGCGGTAGAGCGCGTTCTCGCGCACCGCCCGGTCGAGTGGCAGCGGCTCCTGGAACTCCTTGAACCGTTGCCAGTAGTGGCCGATCGCCCGCGCCACCGGTTCGCGCACCGTGTAGATGATCCGCGCATCCGGACAGGCCGAGGCGATGCGTCCCGCGACCCCCGAGCGATGCGGCGCCTGTGAGTAGTAGACCGACCCTTCACCACGGTAGCGGGCGCCCTCGCCGCCCTTCCACAGATCCAGATAGGCTGGCCACTCGTGACTGCAGGGCTGGCGCGCCATGATCGGCCAGGCCTCTTCCAGCTCTTTCTGGTCGACGAAGAAGCACGGCTCCTTCTCGCGGCTCATGCAGATGTCCGGGTGCGGTTTGAGATAGGCATGGAAAGCGCTGGAACCGGATTTCGAAGCGCCGATCACGAACAGGTTCGGCATCAGTGCCCGCTGCGCCGGGTCGGTCGGCGCGGCGAGGGGATCGAAGGTCAAAGGGTCTTGTACCGTCATGCTGATCTCTTTTCTCCCCCGTCACATGTCCAGAATGCGTTCTGGACGCGCTCGGGTTGTCAGAATTTCCAGAAGGGCCTTTCGGTTGCCCGCCGCCCTGCCCTTTCGGTCGATCCAGGGCTCGGGACGGAACATCTTCGCGTGGTTGGCAAGCATGTTGCGCAGCGCGAGTCTTCCTGCGAACCGCGCCGACATGGTTCCCTTGCGCCACAGGTACCACGGGTTCACCATCTGGCTGTAGCCCAGCCGGTGTCCAGCGGTCTCGCGGCCGGACTTGGCGCCGCGATGCACCCCGGCGAAGGCCGAGGTCTTTATCCGCTTGCCCGGAACGCGGGCCGCGAAGTCAATATCTTCCTGCCAGCCGTAGAGCGGCAACCGCTCGTCGAACCGCGCCTCCCCCAGCGCCGCGCCGCGATAGGCCATGTTGCAGCCGTAGAGCCCCTCGAGGCCTTCACGCATGATTGCCGGCGCGGGTGCGTCGCCGTCCGCAAGGCCGAGCTCGGCGTCGTAGCGCGCGACGAGTTCCTGCGCCTCGGAGTCCTCGAAGCCCAGCCCGTTGATCCCATCGGCGATCACGTGCCCGGTCATGCCATTGACCTCCGGCAGCTCGGCAAACGCCCGCTGCAGTCCGGCGAGCGCATGGCGGGAGGGCACGAAGTCGTCATCGTAGAAGACGATGATCCCGCAATCCCCTGCGAGGTGGTCGAGGCCGGTATTGCGCTGCCGCGGCAGGCCCTTTTCCGAATAGACCACCTCGGCTTGCGTCTGTGCGGGGAACAGGGGCGCAGGATCGAAGCCGACATCCTCGGGTTTGGTGACCACGAACAACACCCGATCGGCCGGCCGCGTCTGTGCCGCAAGATGCGGCACGAGCTCCGCCAAGCAGGTCGGGCGGCCTACCGAACAGATTATGACCGCAATACGGTCGTCGGCTCCGGTCGCCATGGGAAGCTCCTGTAACAAATCAGAAAAAATGTCCCGATTGCTCGAGACTGCATCAAGTCTGACGCCGGGTTTCCAGACGGTCAATCGCCAAGGCTCAACAATCTCGCAATCAATGCTGCACTGCGGTATTTTTTTCGCTTAGTGCGCGCATTGGCCCTCACACGGAAACAATCTGCGGGCCCGGCTCGCGGCAGACTTCACGGCTTTGCGACGGCGTCTTTTCTTTCCACGCCTCCGAGGTACCATCGAATCCGGCCCAGGCGTCCCGGGTCTTCGGCCGCGGCAACCTCTCCTCCGTGCCGCCCCGTTTGGTGAAGTCGACAAAGTGGAGCCATATTGATGTCTACTGTTCGGGCGTTTCTCTCTCGTTTTCAGTCCCTTGCCCCTGCCGCGCTGGTCGCGCTGGCAGCCGCCCAAAGCGGCATTGCTCAGGCCGACGAGGGGCAGGCCGTCGGACCTCGCCTCGGCGCCGCATCCAATTTCTCGCAGGGGCGGCAGCCCGGCACCATGGAACTTGCCGAAAAATTAGGCGTCGCCACCTATCGTGACGGGATGGTCTGGGATCGTGTCGAATCCGCGCCCGGCAGATTTGTCTTCGATGACCCGCGCACTGCCTTTGCGCGAGAGATTGCCGCGCAAGGCGCGACCGCCTCGCTGGTGCTGAATTGGGGCAACAAGCTCTATGACGGCGGCGACACACCGCACAGCGCCGAAGCCCTCGCCGCCTTCGGAACCTTCGCCGCCGAGGTGGTCACCCAATTCCCCGAGGTCGACAGCCTTGAGATCGGCAATGAGTTCAACGGCACCAATTTCGTGCGAGGTCCGCTGAAGAAGATGCCGGCGTTGGAACGCGCGCGCGCTTATGTGGACATGCTCGCGGCCGCGTCGTCCGAAGCCCGCGCCGCTCGTCCCGGTATCCGCATCTCCGGCGGTGCGACCCATTCGATCCCTGTCGGCTATCTCTGGGAGGTCCTCGATGCCGGCGGTGCCGCTTACATCGATGCGCTGGCCATCCACCCCTACACCACCGACGCCGAGCAGTTCGTCCGGCAGATCGAGGTGCTCCGCCGTCACCCCGACGCCGCCGAACTGCCGTTGGAAGTGACGGAATTCGGCGAACCCGATCCTTCAAAGGCCGCCTCCCATTTCCTGCGCAATTATTGCCAGTTTGCGCTCGGCGGCGTGACACATGCCATCTGGTATCCGCTGAATGCGCGCGGCGACGACATGGTTCCGCTGTTCACAAAGCAGGGACAGATCACACCCGCTGGCCGGGCGTTCCGGCTGATCCGGGAGAACATGGAAGGCCGCCCGGTCGCCGATGCCTCGCAGGGCCCATTCAGCTACGGATGCACATTCGGCGACGCGGTCATGGTGGTCTGGGGCGCGCCGCGCTCGATCGAAGTCTCGGAGGGTGTCAGCGCCCATGATGCTGCCGGATCCGAAGTTGCCGGCCCGCTGGCGCTCAGCGAAGACGAGCCCCTGGTCTTCATTGCCGAGGGCGGCGGCATCTCGAACAAGGTAAAGTTTGGCTCCACGGCAGTGATCGCGGACAGCAATGATCAGTTCGCATATCCGGAGGATACCGAATTCCAGGCCGGCGCGGATGCTTTTGAAAGGTTCGCACGCAGGGGTGGCAAGGAGTTTCCGCTGATCACCCTTCCCGGTCAGGAGGCCAAGGGAACGCCCTGGTATCCCTACCGCGGCAATCCCGATTTCGGAAACATCCGGCTCAGCGCCGACGGGATGCTGCCCGGGGGTCGGGCCGATAGCCCGGTGGAGATCGTTCACCGATACACGGCGCCGGAGGATGAGGTGATCGACGTCGCCTCCCGTTTCGCCGCGGCCAAGCGCAGTGAGGACGGCGTGAGCGTTCGCATCACGCTAAACGAAAGGGAGTTGTTCGCTGAAACTGGAAAGCAGCCGATAAAGGCCGAGCTGTCTCGCGTGACGCTTCGCAAGGGCGACCAGCTCGAGGTGTCGGTCGGCCCGAACGGCACCCGAAAGGGCGACCTGACCACCTACAGCATCCGCCTGTCCAGGAGTTGAGCTCAGGCCCGAAGATGCGCCGCGACAGTGAAACGGCCGCGGCGCCTTCGATCAGACCATTGCGTAGGCGGTGGCCGCCTCTACTTCGCCAACCGTCGAGTCCAGCACAACGACCTCGAGCACATCGTTGACGTAGATTTCTACGTCGCTGCCGTTCGCCGCAAGGTCGAAGGACAACTCTGCCGCGGTGTACTCAGGGATCGAAATGATGTCTTCGGCCCCGTCGAAATCGGCAATCGTATCGACCGCCCCGTCACCGATGTCGGTTGATTCAAATTCGAACGTGTCGGCCCCTTCGCCCCCGTAGAGAAGATCGGCGCCTTCGTCGCCGGAGATGAAGTCATCGCCGTCGCCGCCGTAGATGGTGTCGTCGTTCTCTCCACCATAGAGGGAGTCGTCGCCGCAACCGCCTTTGATCAGATCATCTCCGCGGTTCCCGAGGATATAGTCGGCGTAGTCGCCGCCGTTGATCGTATCGTCTCCGGAATTCCCGGCGATGGTACTGGCATAGCCGGCGGTCGTCTCCAGAAGATCACCTTCGGCCGTGCCCCTGATCACCTCGGTACCAATCGGGTCCCCGGTGGGGCAGCCGCCATCACAGCCACCGTCATCGTGTCCACCACCATCGTGGTGACCGCCGTCATGGTGACCGCCGTCATCATACTTATCGTCATCGCACTTGAAGGACGAAAAATAGTCCAGTTTTGCAACGAACAGTTTTTTCAAGCTCGAGAACAAGCTGAAAGAAGAGAAAAAGTAAGACATGAAAGAGCCTCTATCCACGCTAAAACGACACATTTATGCCTTATTTTTAAGAATGCGTTAATACCCTCTCTGCGGTGCAGAAAATTTTCCTCAAGCCTCTGTAAATTAAGTATAAAATGAAGAACATGCAAAAGAGGCCGAAATGACAAAGCGCGCAAAAGTAAAGCTGACGCCCGGATTTACACCCATATGTTGCACGCCGCGCCCTGTCCCGACCTCCTCTTCGGCAACGATTCTCTTGCGCGCTCCTGGGGGCGCCACTACGCCTTTGAGGGTCAGACCTATGCGTTGCACGCAGTGTCCGGTCACCGTCTTTCGGAGTGAATCGTTTGAGAAAAGTCATTATTGTTAACGATGCCAGCGTCGCACGCGGCGGAGCCACCGGGCTATCGTTGCTGCAGGCCCGGGAACTGGCGCGTCGCGGCATTCAGACGGTCTTTGCCGCCGCGGACCGCGAGCCCAATGCCGAGCTCGCCGAGCTTGGGGTGACGCTCTACAACGCCGGCAGCGACCCGTTGATGAAAGCACCACCCCATGTCGCGGCAACGCGCGGCCTCTACAACAGTGACGTGCGGGCCATGCTCGAACGGGTGATCGCCGCCGAGGATGGACCCGACACCGTCTACCACGTGCATTCCTGGTCCAAGACCTTGACCCCGGCCGCCTTCAGCGCCCTCCAGCGCGTCGCGCCACGCACGTTCATCCACGCCCACGACTTCTTTCTCGCCTGCCCGAATGGCGGCTTCATGGATTACCAGGCGATGCAGCCCTGCACGCGTACGCCCCTCTCGACCTCCTGCCTCGCCACCAATTGCGACAAACGCAGCTACGCACAGAAAATGTGGCGTGTCTCGCGGCAGCTCGTCCTGCGCAAGAGCCTGCCTCGCCATGCGCCCTGGGGCGGCATCCTCATGATCCACCCGGACATGGCGCCCTCCCTCGAAAACGCGGGCTATCCTGCCGAGCGGCTTGTTCCGCTGCGCAACCCGGCAACATCTCTTTCCGAAACGCGCATTGCCGCCGAAGCGAACGACCGCATTCTGTTCATCGGCCGTGTCGAGGCGGAAAAAGGCGTCGAGGAGCTGATTGCTGCCGCGGAACGCGCGGGAGTGGCATTGACCATTGCCGGCGAGGGCCCGCTGCGAGAGCCGCTCGCGGCAAAGCATCCGCAGGTTCGTTTCACCGGTTGGCTCGACCGCGCGGGGATGCTCGCGGAGGCGCAGGGCGCGCGTGCCCTTGTCATGCCCTCACGCTATCCGGAGCCTTTCGGGCTGGTCGCGGCCGAGGCCTCGCTCGCCGGCTTGCCGGTGATCGTCTCGAACAGCGCATTGCTCGGCGCCGAGATCGCCCGTCACCGCATTGGCTGGACCTGCGACACACGCGATCCGGAGGCCTTCGCGACCCTGCTCCGCAAGGTCGCCGACACGCCGGACGACACGATCCGGGCGATGAGCGAGAAAGGTTTCTCCGGCGAAGCCAACCTGTGCCTGACCACGGATGCCTGGATCGACGCGCAGCTCGAGCTCTATGATCGCGCGACGGCAATCCGATCCGAAAGCGCGGCATAAAGCCGGCCGACATCGGCCAGCGCCTCGGCGAGAACCTGCGTGCGACGCGCCTCGTCGAGGCCCGCCTCGGCAGCTTGCAGCACCCGCTCCGCCGCCGCCTCCGCGGGAAGGTCGGCGGGATCCGCCATCCAGTCTTCGCGCCCGATCGACGCCATGAAAGCATCTAGCTTGTCGTCCCAGCTCAGCGCGAGCGCTGGCACGCCATGCGAATAGGCGGCGATGACCGCGTGCATCCGGTAGGCGACAATGGCATCGCAGCCCCCGACGATCGCCGACAGCTCCGCCGGGGTTCGAGGCCGGCAAATTTCGATGTCACCGGGAAGTTCCGAGATCTGAGCGCGCAGAAGGTCGACCGTGGCCAGGTCCTCGGGCGCGCCATTGGTGAACACCACGACTCTGGCGCCACGCCCTGCGAGCTCGCGGATCAAGGCGATATACCATTGCGTCAGCCCATCCTCGTCCAGCAACGCGGTGGCATGGTAGCGGATCGCGACGTGGCTCATGATGCCGATCCCGACGACCGGCACCCGGCCCTTTTCGCGTGGAACAACTCCGTAAGTCTGTTGAGCCAGAAGGCCCGGATCGCGCACAACCTCGGCGGTCTTCCCGGACTCCGCGCCAAAGCGGGTATCCCAACGCTCCTTCGATGCACCGTCCCGCACGAAGACCGCGTCAAGCGCGCCCGTCTGCAACGCTCTGCGCATACGGCGGTCCCCCTCGACGCTCCAATGCCCGCCCATCCCGCAGGCGTAAAGCGCCACCGGAAGCTGCCGCGCCGCGGCGGTGCGCAGAGCCAGCGCCAGTTTGGTGGGGAAGTTCAAATCATGATCCGACAGAAGATTGCCGCCGCCGATGGCCACTGCGTCGGCGCCGATCAGGCCTGCCTCGTAGTGCGGCCCCCACTTGCGCCGTGACTGCAGCGCGAGCGGCGCCCGCACCGCAAGCCCGCGCAGCCCGTCAGGCAGGGCATCGAGCACCGTCATGACTGCGCCCCGGCCCGTGATCGTCTGACCGAACTCGGTGCGCCCGGCGAGGTCGATCGACGAGCTCTCGGAGGAGGCTCCGTGTAGCTTCAATCCCTTCTCGAGACATTCTGAAAGCAGACCGTCGCCGAGGTTCGGGCTGTATTTCACGTTCAAACAGCGGATCACATGCCCGCCCGCGTCGCCTTGATCCGTCATCAGCATGGTGGTGTCCGATCTTTTCTGCTCCGCCCTCCCGAGGGATGACCAAGACTATGCCTCGCGTCAACTGCCAGCCCTCCGCGCAACGCACGCGTCACCGAGTGTATCGAAACGGCACGCGAAGATGCGCCTGCACCGAGGGGCGCGCGCGATCATCGACTCAGCTTCGCCTATTTTTCATGCGATTTTCGTTGCCGTTTGCACGGCGTGGCAACCCTCAGATCGGCTCGGTTTTCGGATGAAGTGATTCGGATTTTCCCTGCGAAACCAAAGACAATCTGTTGCGATTTGGTTAACAGTGGCAAGGCTCCGCCCGAACTATGTCAAAATTTAGACGAACGCCCGTTTTTCGTTTGACTGAGTTTTAATCAACGGCTTACTACCACGCATACAAAGAATACTGCACCGCAGAAAAAATCTCATTGAGGCGACAGGCGACCAAGGCCGATTATCGAAGCAAGCCACTGATAACACGGGATTCAATTGACTATGATCGCACCAAAAACGGCCAAGCCATGGAACTGCAGCGTCCTATGCCCGTTACAAGTGTCGAGCTACCGTGAAGTGGAGGTCAGCGATGACCTCGGTGACAAGTCCTGCAGGCCATAGATTTTTAAGCCGGGATCCCTCCGTCCCGGGAAAATCCATTGGACGCACATTTAACAAAACATTGACGCTGCTGGGATGTAGATATGACGAACTTTTCGACAGACACCACGCGAAACACCACAGCCATAGCGCACTCCTCCCTCTATGGTGCGAACCAAAGCTATCGCGATCTCTCCAAACGGCTGCTCGACATTGTGCTTGCCGTCCTGATGCTTCCGGCATTGCTGCCGGTCATCGCTGTTCTCTACTGCGCGGTCCGGCTCGAAGGCGGCCCGGGCTTCTTCGGCCATGAACGCGTCGGTCAGAACGGTCAGCTCTTCAAGTGCTGGAAGATCCGCACGATGGTGCCGGATGCCAAAGCGCGGCTCGAGCACCTGCTTGCCACCGACCCGGACGCCCGGATCGAGTGGGAACGCGACCAGAAACTCCGCAACGATCCGCGCGTCACCAACTTCGGCTCTTTCCTGCGCAGGTCCTCGCTGGATGAGCTGCCGCAGATCTGGAACGTGCTGAAGGGCGAGATGAGCCTCATCGGCCCGCGTCCGGTCACCAAGCCCGAGCTAGAGCGCTACGCCGAGCACCGCTGGATCTATCTGGCACTGCGCCCGGGCATCACCGGCCTTTGGCAGGTCTCTGGACGCAATGATCTGACCTACGAAGAGCGGGTTCAGCTCGACGCGGTCTACTACGGCTCGCTGTCGCCGCGCGAAGACGCGAAAATCCTCTGGCGGACGGTCAAATCCGTTCTCCTGCGCACTGGGTATTAAGCCAACGCGTCTTTCCTAGGCTCTGTGTGAGAAGGCCAGCTCCGGGTGAACATTCTCCCTTGCGCATTTGCACCGCGCTGTCGTTCACTTCGGAAGCAGTACATGAGATGCGCCCGCCGTCGGTATTGAGCGGACGCGTCGTTGAAGGCCGAAGGAAGAAACTGACCATGACGAGTTTTCCGCTGCTGCGCCGCATGAGAGGCCTGGCAATCGCGACAATGGCAGCGACCGTATTGCTGAACGGCGCTCCTGCCTTCTCCTCCCCCTATCAGCTCGTGGCGGGTGACCGCCTCACCCTCAGCTTCACCTCCCAGGGCCTCGAGCAGGACCTCAGCATCGATATTGACGGTGAAGTCCGCCTGCCGAGCATTGGCGGTGTCGTCGTTGCTGGCCTGTCCTTGGACGAGGCCGAATCCCTGATCGAGACGCGGCTGGTCGACGAGGGGAGCTACCTCTCCCCTCAGATCACGCTTTCCGTCTTGGAATACGCTCCCGTCGTCGTTTCTGGCGACGTGACTCGGCCCGGCAGCTTTCCCTATGTGCCCGCAATGACGGTCGGCTCCGCACTCGCGCTGTCGGGCGGCAGCCAGGCAGCCGGGGTCAGCCGGATGGAGATCGACCGTGCACGTGTCGAAACCGAGGGTGCCATGCAAGGTATCAACCTCGATATCGCCGCCTCTGCGGTCGAGATTGCGCGGCTCGAAGCTGCTCTCTCCGGCAGTGCCGAATACACCCTGCCGGATCAGCTCCGGCAGGCGATCCCCAACGCTGCCTCTATCGATCTCGAGGCCTTGATCGCCAACGAGGCTGAAACGCTCACCACCGAAGCCGGCCAGAGGACCCAGCTTCTCGCGTCGTGGAAGCAGGAAATCACCACGATCGAACAGCAGTTGGAGCTTTTTTCGCAGCGTCTGACGGTGCAGAGCGAGATCGTTGCCCAGACCAGCGAAGACCTTGCCACTGCAGAGAGCCTTCAGGAACGCGGTTTGCAGACGGCGTCGCGCCTGTCCTCAGTCGAGCAGCGCGAAGCAGATGCACGCGCACGGGTTCTCGAGATTGAATCGGCGCGGCTCGCGGCGACGCAGGCCCTCGGCGATGCAAAGCGCGCGCAGTCGCAGTTCCTCGCCAACGAGCGCGAGACAAATCTTCGACGCTTGCAGGAGGCGCGGATCGCCTTGGCATCGAACCAGCTCCGCTACGCACGCCAGCTGGAGCACCTGTCGATCCTCACCGGCGGCAACATGGGTTCGTTGCTCATGTCGGATGCGATCGACGTGACATTCCAGATTGTCAGCCCGCGTGCCGACCGCGGTGATCTCGGAACCGTCACCCCGGCCACCCGGCTCCTGCCCGGCGACATGCTGATGGTTTCGATCGAGGCCGCGACCCTCGCAGCAAACTAGGCACCCAAAAACGACAAACGGGCCCCCGAGTTTCTCGGGGGCCCGTTTGCGTTCCGAGGCAGCGCAGAAGAAGGAAGCTCGCTATCGGGCCTCCGATCCTGCGCCGCGCTCAGGCCGAGGTCTCGAACAATGCAGCCCGAAGCGCTGCAAGCCCCTTGTCCATCAGCATCGAGGCCGCGTCACGATCCGCGGCCTCGACATAGAGCCGCAGCTCGGGCGCATTGCCAGACGGGCGAACGTGCACGATACGGCCATCGCTCAGACCCATCCGTACACCGTCCGTCAGATCACATGCGGCCTCCGTCGCCCCCAGCAGGCCGAGAAACTCTGCACGGGCGGACGGCGCATCGCGCAGACGCGCGACGAACGGCTGCGACGCCTCCTGCGGGACTTCCTGCAAGCGATCCGCCATGGTGATCACCGGAGGTTCCTGCGCGACGCGGGCCGAGACCGTGCCTTTCCCCGCCGCCACCAGCGTCACGATCAGCGGCAGCATGCAATCGCGGGTCGGCAAGGCCGACAACACCCCCGCCGGGCCTTGAGCGTCAAATCCCAGAAGAAAACCGCCGTTGGCTTCGTAGCCGACGACCTGTCCGCCCAGCTCTTCCATCCCACCGATCACGAAAGGAGAACCGATCCGCGTGGTCATCACCTTGGAAAACCCCTTGCGGGTGACCCCCGAATTTGACGAGATCGGCGTGACCACGGCCTCGGCACCGAGCGCCTCGGCGGTGATCTGCCCCATGATGTCGCCGGGCACGATTGCGCCAGTCTCGTCGGCAAGCAGCGGACGGTCGCTGTCGCCATCGGTGGAGACCAGCGCATCGAGCCCCTGCTCGGAAACCCAGGCCGCGATCTGAGCACGGGTGTCCGGGTCCACCGCCTCGGTGTCCACCGGAATGAAACTGTCGGACCGGCCCAGTTCGACCACCTCCGCGCCGATCCGCTCGAGCATCGCCTTCAGGTCATCGCGGCCCACCGCGGAATGGGCATAGAGCCCGATCTTCCGGCCCGCCAGCGCCGCGGGGCCAAAGGCCGACGTGTAGCGCTCGACAAAGCGTCCGGCGGCGCCGCCATCACTCTCGAGCGCTCCGTCGAGGCCCGCCGCCCCGCGGCCGAGCGCCGCGCTGATCCCCGCTTCGTCACGCTTGGAGATCTCGCCCGTACGCACGTAAAACTTCAGCCCGTTCCGATCGGCGGGGATGTGACTCCCTGTCACCATGATCGCACCGGCGCCCGCCGACATCGCGGCGTAGGCCAGCGCGGGTGTCGGCAAGGCACCGCAGTCGACGACCCGGATACCCTCGGCCCGCGCCGCAGCGATGATATCCCCGGCAATGCGGGGGCTAGAGGGCCGCAGGTCCTGGCCGACGAAGATGGTGCCGCCGTGATCGCAGGCCGCGATGAAGGCCCGGACATTGTCCGCGACCAGCTCGGGCGTCAGCTCCGCCACCAGGCCACGCAGGCCGCTCGTTCCAAACTTGGGTGCCATAGCGCGCCCCTTTTCCGTCAGTGTACTTTGCTAGTGTACTTCGCCTGTGTTCCGGGCCGGACAGGCCCCGCGTGGCCGCTGGCAGGCAGCGGCCACGCATGTTGCAAGTGCTCCGTCAGCCCTTTGCGCCCTGGCCCCGTGCGTAAATGTCCTCGTAGCGCACGATGTCGTCTTCACCGACATAGGAGCCGGTCTGCACCTCGATCAGCACCATCGGCACCTTGCCCGGATTCTCCATCCTGTGCACCGAGCCAAGCGGGATGTAGACGCTCTCGTTCTCGGTGATCAGCTTCACCTCGTCGTCCACGGTGATGCGCGCCGTACCCTCGACCACGATCCAGTGCTCGGAGCGGTGGAAGTGGCTCTGCAGCGACAGCGCCGCGCCGGGGTGGACGTGAATGCGCTTCACCTGGAAACGGCTGCCGACCACGAGGCTCTCGAACCAACCCCAAGGCCGGTGGTCCATCGGGAATTCGGTCGCCTGCTTCGCGCCCTTGTCCTTGAGCGCCGACACCGCGAGCTTCACGTCCTGAGACCGGTCCTTGTGGGCGACCAGCACCGCATCGCGCGTCGCCACCGCGACGATATCCTTGAGGCCGATACCGACAAGCTCCATCGCCTCGTGCTCGGAGCGCAGGATCGAGCTGCTGCAGTCGATCGCCGTCGCGCCCGCGTTGCACACGACGCCGTCGCCATCCTTTTCAAGATCGCGCCACATCGCGTCCCAGCCGCCGAGATCGGACCAGCCAGACTCGAAAGGCACCACCTCGAGGTTGTCCGCCTTCTCCATCACCGCATAGTCGATCGAGATGTCCTCGGCCCCGGCCCAGGGGCCCGGTGCGAGACGCAGGAAGCCGAGATCGACCTCGGCCTCCTCGACCGCCGCCGACACCGGCCCGACCAGCTGGCCCGCGCAGGTCTCGATGGCCTTCAGGATATCCTTGACCCGGAACAGGAAGATCCCGGCATTCCACAGGAAGTTGCCCTGCTCGATCATCTTCTCCGCCGTCGCGATGTCCGGCTTCTCGACGAAACGCTTCAGCGGCACGGTGTCCCCGCCGTTGGTGTCGAGCTCGAGGTAGCCGTAGCCGGTCTCGGGCCGGTCGGGCTGGATGCCGAACAGCACCATCTTGCCCTTCTCCAGCGCGCCCATTCCCTTTTCGACCGCCGCGCGGAATGCCGCCCCGTCGGGCATGCGGTGATCGGACGGGGCCACGAGCATCGCGGCCTCCGGATCCCGCGCATGCAGATAGAGCGCCGCCGCCAGCACCGCGGGCGCGGTGTTGCGTCCCTCGGGTTCGATGAGGATCGCACCGGGATCGATACCCACCTCGGAAAGCTGCTCCGTCACCACAAACCGGAAATCCGAATTCGTCACCACGATCGGCTTCGCGAAACGTGCACTCCCGCTCAACCGCTCTGCGGTCGCCTGGAACAGGCTTGTATCATCCACGAGCTGCGCAAACTGCTTTGGAAAACTCTTGCGCGACACCGGCCAAAGGCGCGTACCCGAACCGCCGCAGAGGATAACCGGGGTAATCGTATTCATCGAAATCTTCCTTCCAGAACCATCAAGCAGTGATGTTAGAATTCAGTCCGGTCAGAGTCTTACGCACCCTGATGACCGTTGGGTTGAGGAAACCAGAGGAGGCGGTCGGACCTCAAGTGCGCAATGCAGGAAACCCGAGATTTCCAGCACTCGCTTGCCCCCTGTGTCGCCGTTGCGATCTCTTTTCCAGGCAGGCGCCCGGACATGTCAGGCGCCGATCCGCGCGAGGCTGGCAAGAATCCCCTTCCGGAACGCGGATTCCGAGAACAGCTGCGCACGAGCGACACAGTCTTCGGGGCCGCAGTCGCCCAGTCCCGAGGCCTCGAATCGCTCGATTGCATCGACCAGCGCCTCGACACTTTGCTCCTTGAAAAAGAGCCCCGTCTCGCCATCGACCACGGTATCGAGGATCCCGCCACGCCCGTAAGCAATCACGGGCCGACCAGACGCCATTGCTTCGACCGGGACAATGCCGAAATCTTCCTCGCCGGGGAAGATCAAGGCCTTGCAGCGCGCCATTTGATCCTTGAGGACAGCGAAGGACGTCTTGCCGAGGAAGGTCGTCTTGTCCCCAGCCTTCGACTTCAGCTTCGCGACCGTGTCGTCGGGCCCGCCGATCACCACGAACGGCAGGTCCAGCCGGCGAAATGCCTCTACGGCAAGCTCTGGCCGCTTGTAAGGCGCCAGTTCACCACACCAGAGATAGAAGTCGCCGATCTCCTTCTTCGGTGCTGGGGCGAAATCGCCGACCGCCACGGGCGGTGCCACCACGTCCGACTCGCGCCGCCAGTATTTCTTTATCCGGCTCGAGACGAAGGTCGAGTTTGCCGCGAACCCATCGACACGTGCCGCACTGGACACGTCCCATTCGCGCAACCGGTGGGCCATGTGCGGCATCAGCAGCCGCGTCGCGAAACCCGCGCCCTCTCGGTACACGTGGTACTGGTCCCAGAGATAGCGCATTGGGGAGTGGCAATAGCAAAGGTGCGGCGCATCGGGCGGTGCGATAATGCCTTTGGCCGGCCCGGATTCCGAAGAGATAACCAGATCGTAGCCCGTCAAATCCAGTTCTTCGAGCGCCCGCGGCATCAGCGGCAGGTATTTCTGGTAGAGCTTCTTGGCCAGCGGCAACCGACCGATCCGCGTTTCGATTATGCGATGCTTGGTCAGTACTGCCGACAGCGACGCGGGATCCGCCACATGGGTGAAGATGTCTGCCTGAGGAAACATCCGGCACAGCGCCTCGATCACCTTCTCGCCGCCGCGCATCCCGACCAGCCAGTAGTGGATTATGGCCACCCGTCGGTTCTTCTGAAGCGAAATACCTAGTTCATCCATCAAGCAGCTCTCAGAAATCGAAACATCTACCGGGCCAAGATGTATGGCCGTTCGGAGCGACGCAACCTGTAATCTCTGCACTGCAGCACCGCTTCACCCAACTGTGCTTTGTTGACGCGACGGTCGCCGTCCCGAGCGCCTCCCGAAGCCCCAGCTCCCTCAAATTCCAGCAAAATTACTGCCAAATCGCCGCATAAGCGTTCGACAAGCGCCACATTTGCGCGGTCTTCAGAAGCAACAAGAAAGCCACAAAGGCGCAAACCAGGCGGCCCGTACGGGGAATACGGCGCGGCTTTGGCAATCGAAGGGACACAGGCATGAAACTTAGCGTTGCAACCCACTTTGGGCAGGGCTCGGGGTATGGCGAGCGCAAGGCAGACACGCTGCTCGAAATGGTCGCCGACAGCGGTGCCTCCGGCATCCGCGACGGGATCAGCTGGGCCTCGGTCGAGACCTCGCCCGGCGTCTATGACTTCTCGGAGTTCAAATCGAGCTACATGGCGCTGGCCGCCGACAGCGGGCTCGACGTCACGCTCTCGATCCTGCCCGGCGGCAACCCGCTCTACGATGATGGGCACACGGTAACCTCGGCAGAGGCGCGCGCCGCCTTCGCGGCATTCGTGGACGCGCTGCTGACCGCGTTTCCCTCGATTGACCGCATTGTCATCGGCAACGAGTTCAACGGCCTGAACGCGCAGTTCGTCGATGGCCCCGCTGCCTCCAAATCGATCCCGGAGCGCGCGGCGACATACACGGACATCCTGGCCGACGTTGCGAATCTCGTGGCCGAAACCCACCCGGACGTGGAGCTAGGCGGCGGCGCGCTGCATTCCGTGGCGACCGGCTACGTACAGGCGCTGATCGATGCCGGGGCCTTCGCCTATATGGACACGCTCGACCTGCACCCCTACGGCCTGGACCCGGTCGAAGTCGGCACTGCACTTGCGCAGCTCGGCAAGGTGCTCGACCAGCTGCCCGAAGACCAGCGCCCCGATCTGGTGGTGACCGAGTTTGGTGCGACCGCTGACAGCTCCGACCCCCTCTCCAACGCCGAGTACCTTGCCAAGATGGCTGCGGTGCTGTCCGCCGGCGGAGTCTCCGAGGCCAGCTGGTACGCGCTTCTTGACGAGGACAGCTCCGGCACGCCGGATATGGGACTCTACGATACGATCAGTACTGCGAACGACATGCTCGAGGGGTTCCGCTTCGTCCAGTCGATCCTTTCCGATGACCAACCCGTGCAGGCGCTCGACCTCGGCCCCGGGATCGAAGCCTATGACTTCGGCAGCGGCACATGGCTGGTGTGGGGCTCGCTGCAGGACGTGGATTTCACCGGAAGCGGCCTGGTGTTTCGCGATGCCTCGGGCGCGGTGATCGCCGCCCCGGATCAGCTCACCGACAGCCCAATCTACGTGCAGGGCGAAAATGTCGAAATGCTCACCGAGGATGGGCCGGGCAGCCTCATCGCCGACAGCTTCTATGACTGGGCCCTCGATGCCGACCCCGATGGCCCCTGGAGCTATCACATGCTCAAGATCAAGAACGGCACCGAGCATGTGATCGCCACCGAGGTGCTCGAGGGGCAAACCCGCATGGGCGAGCAATGGAACCCCTACCTCGGCAGCGAATACGCCCGCCCCTTCTCGATCACCGCCGACACGGTCCTGCCCGCCGCCTTCGGCGGCACCGGCAACAACGACCGGGCCGCGCTGGAGCGGTTCACGGCCGAACAGACCGGCACCGTGGATATCGTCGGCAGCTGGTCTGTCAGCTCCGAGTCCGATGACGGCGTGATCGTCGAGCTGCGCCTCAACGGCGAGACCCTGTCGATCCAGACCGTTACCGGACACTTCGCGCTGGTCGTGCGCGCGCTGGCCCTGACCGAAGGCGACCAGCTCGATTTCATCGTGCACGACGGCGCCAATGCCGGCGGTGACGTGACCACCCGCCATATCCGCGTGCTCCAGTCCGATGGCAGCGTCTCGAGCGACGCGCTCCTGCAGGCGCATCTCGGCGCCGACCTGATCGACGGCAACGAGGAGCACATCGACAGCGTGGTGATCGGTGACCACCTCGTGAGCCCGGACGGCGGGTTGGAGGCCGATGCGACCGACCCCGAACCACAGCCCGAAATTGTCCAAGAGGCCCAGATTTCGGGCACGGCCGAGGGCGATCTGCTGAGTGCCGATGCCGCCGTGAACACCAAGATCAGCGGCCGTGGCGGCGAAGACACGCTGCTTGGCAACAGCGGCAATGACACCCTGGTTGGCGGTGCCGGCGCCGATCACCTGGACGGCGGCAGCGGCAACGACATGATCACCGGCGGCACGGGCAACGACCTGTTGATGGGCGGTGACGGCAACGACAAGCTCAATGGCAGCGCGGGCGACGATACGTTGATCGGCGGCCGCGGGGATGACCAGCTCGTCGGGGGCGACGGCGCGGACGTCTTCGTGCTCGCCATGGGGGATGGGAGCGACACGCTGCGCGACCTCGATCCGACACAGGGCGATCTGATCGACCTCACGGCGTTCGGCGCAGACTTCTCGGACCTGCGCTTCGAGCAGAGCGGCAAGCACGTGCAGGTCTCGCTCACCACGGACGGCGACGCGTTCTCCTTCACCGTGCTCGCGACGACGGTCGACACGCTGAACGACGAGGCGCTCTTCCTGTTCTGACCCAAGATCCAGCCGGCGCAGTCCCGCTCTATGCGCTGAGCGCAAGGCGGGTCTTCGCAAAGGGGCGTTGTTCAGGCGCGTCGCCGATGGCATCTTCTCCCCATCGGCGCCTCGCAGCGCCGAGGAATTTTCTAGAGGCTCTCTCCTCCTCCCTGAGCCTCGGAAATCGGCGGCGACCCATCTCCTCCTCCCTCGGGTCGCCGCCACCCTCCTTCCCCCACCGCGTTCCCTCCCCCACCGCGTTCCCTACCGACCGTAAGTGTTCGATGCCGTCATGAACTTGGGCGTGCCGTAGGCATCACGCCTGCTACGATGATCGATCGCACCAACGAAAAAGGGCCGGCACAGCGGCCGGCCCTTTCGACACCCAGTGGCTCCGGCCTCAGGCCGAAAGCTCCTGCGCGGTGATCGCGTAGGCAAAGCTGTCGGGATCGAGCTCGTCCTGCTCCACCCCGTCGATCTCGGCCTGCGGGTACATCAGGAAGCCGACCGTCTCGCGCGCGGATCCCGGCAGCGGCACGTCATGCGCGAAGTTGAACCCGATCCAGTTGCCTTCCCAGGAGCCGAACAGCGCAGCGCGCACCGCGCGCACCTTCGGATCGTCCAGATCGAGGTTCTTCGGCGGCTCCTCGAGCATCACCTTGCGCACGTCCGCCGGATCCACCGCGACCCAACCGTAGTCCTGCAGGAACACCTCGGCACGGCAATGCTGCGCCTTGCTGACATTGGACGACCCGGCACCGAGGCTCTTGTAGCCGAAGGCCGAGGGCGCCACGCGCAGGCCGTAGACGTCGCGTGCCGGCAGGCCCGCCGCGCGGGCGAGGCCGACATAGAGCGCGTTGAGGTCGGCGCATTTGCCGGTGAGATCGCCCATCTCCAGCATCGAGGCGACATCGCCGATGCCGCAGCCGCGGGTTTCCGGGTTGCGCTCGGTGCTCTCGACAACCCATTCGTAGATGGCCCGGGCCTTTTCGAGATCCGTGGTCATCTCGGCGGTGATCATATCCGAGGTCGCCTTGACGATCCCGTCGGTCGGGATCAACCGCGTCGGCGCGGTGTAGAGCGCCCGCTCCTCGTCCGACAGGCTCGCCCCCTGCCCCGGCTTGGACAGGTCCACAAGACGGTCGCGGGTAGAGACGACCGCCGAGACCTCGAGTTCCGCGCTCGCCTGCCCGCCGTTCCAGACCGCGTGCACGAACTGCGCGCCGCTCTCGGGGTCGGTCTTCAGCTCGGCGCTGTCGGCATTGCCGCCGAACACCGGCGCTTCGGCTTTCATCCATGCCGCCTCGTTCACCGAGGGCACGGGGATCCACGCCTGCACCGGCTTGCCGTCCGCAGGGATATCGACCCGCGTGGTGACCTCGAAGCGGCGCCACTCGGCAGGGGTGGGTGCGAAGGCCGCAAAGGCGCCGCGCGGCAGAAGCGCGCTCACGGAAAGCGCCGCGCCGGCCTTGATGAAGTGTCTCCGATCCAGGTGCATCGCGTGCCTCCTTGTCATGTGGGAACCGTCCTCCCGTCCTGGGTCCCGCAGATACCCCGATGCCCCACACACCTCAAGAACCAAGCCTGCGAACCCAGACAGGCACCTTTGGATCGCCGCGCCGGCAAAGCACGGAAAATTTTGCGCATCGCCGTTCTCCCCGCGTCAAATGCGGTCTATCTGGGGACCATGGATGTCGTCATTGTCACCGCGGTCATCGCGTCGCTCTTTCTCGTCATCGCCGCGGCCGAGCCGCTGGCGGCCCGGCTCCGTCTGCCCTACAGCGCGATCCTCGCGATCCTGGGCACCCTGATAGGCAGCGCCGCGATCTTCTTTTTGCGCACCGATCTCACCGATGCGCTGAATCCCATCGCGGCCGCGATCATCAACTTCCCGATCCGGTCGAACGTCTTCCTCTACGTGTTCCTGCCGACGTTGCTGTTCCAGGCGACGCTGGGCATGAACCTGCGGCGGATGCTCGACGACTGGGTGCCGATTCTGGTCCTCGCCATCGTCGCGGTGGTCGCCGCCACGCTCTTTGTCGGGCTGGCGCTGTCCTGGACCAGTTCGCTGCCGATCATGGCCTGCTTCCTGGTCGGCGCGATCGTCTCCACGACCGACCCCTCGGCGGTGGTCGGCATCTTCCGCTCGATCGCCGCCCCGCGCCGGCTGGTCCGCATCATCGAGGGCGAAAGCCTGCTCAACGACGCCGCGGCCATCGCGCTCTTCGGCCTGTTCATGGGCTTCGTGATGGAGGGCGTTCCGGACCCGACCCCGCTCGGCGCGCTCACCCAGTTCCCGATGCTGCTCGGCGGCGGCGCGCTGGCCGGCTGGATGGTGGCCCAGGGAGCCATCGGTGCCATGGCGCTGCTCGAACGCTACGAGAAGGCGCAGCTCTCGGTCTCCATCGCCCTGCCCTACCTCGCCTATATCGGCTCCGAGCAGATCTTCGGTGCCTCGGGGGTGATTGCCGTGGTGGTTTCCGGCCTGACGCTCAACCTCGTCGGCCCCGGCAAAATCCCCCCCACCGCCTGGGCCAACCTCAAGGACGTCTGGGACATCCTCTCCCATTGGGCCGGGGCGCTGATCTTTATCCTCGCCGCCCTGCTGATCCCGCGCCTGCTCGAAGACGTGCACTACACGGACTTCGCGCTTGTCCTCGTGGTGGTCTTCGCGGCCATGGCCGCGCGCGGCGCGATCCTCTCGGGGCTGCTGCCGATCCTGCGCCTCCTGCGCCTCTCGCCGCGCATCGAACGCCCGTACCGCATCGCCATCCTCTGGGGCGGTCTGCGCGGCGCGCTGACCCTCGCGCTGGCGCTGGCGGTCACCGAGAGTTTCCGCGTCCCCATCGAGGTCAAACGCCTCGTCGGTATCCTCGCCACCGGCTTCACCCTCTGGACCCTCCTCGTGCAGGGCACCACGCTCACCTGGGTGATCCGCAAGCTCGGCCTCGACAAGCTCGCCCCGCTCGACCAGGCGCTCTCCAACCAGGTGGTCGCCGTGGCGTTGCAGACCGTGCGCGAGCAGGTCTCGACCACAACGGACACCTACGGCCTCGACCGCGACATCGTCCGCTCCGAGGCCAAGCGCTTCGGCAAGCGGCTCGATCAGGCGGTGAAGACCGCCGAGGAAGGCGACGAGATCCTCGACCGCGACCGCATCACCCTCGGTCTCATTGCCCTCGCCGGGGCCGAGCGCGACGCGACCACCGCCCGTATCCGGGAACGCATCCTGTCGCTGCGCCTGGCGCAACGCGCGCTCTCGGACTGCGACCGGCTGATCGAAGGCGCGCGCAGCGAAGGCCGGACCGGCTATCAGCGCGCCGCCAAGGCAAGCCTCGCCTACGGCCCGACCTTCCGCGCCGCGCTCTTCGCCCACAACCGGCTGCATATCTCCGGACCGCTGGCCCGGATGACCGCCGACCGCTTCGACCGCCTGCTGTCCCAGCGCCAGATCCTGCGCGATCTCGAAGGCTTCATCGACGGCCGGATCCGCCGCATCCACGGACGCCGCGTCGCCGACCTGCTGCGCGAGCTGCTGACCCGCCGCCGCGAGGCTGCCGAGACCGCGCTCGAGGGCCTGCGCCTGCAGTACCCAGGCTACGCCGAGGAACTCGAGCGCCGCTTCATCCGGCGGACCGCGCTGCGCCTCGAGGAAGGCGAATACGACACGATGCACGACGATGGCCTGATCGGCGCCGAGCTCTACACGGCGCTGAAGCAGGACCTCGCCCGCCGCAGGGCCAAGTCCGAGGAACGGCCGCCGCTCGACCTGTCGGTGCAGCGCGCCGAGCTGGTGCGGCAGTTCCCACTCTTCGCCGACCTCGAGGAAAAGGAAATCCGCCCCCTCGCCCGCTCCCTGCGCACGCGCTATGCCGCCCCCGGCGACGTGATCATCCGGCGCGACAGCACCGCCCGCGAGGTCTGGTTCATCGCCTCCGGCGCGCTCGAACAACAGGCGGGGGGCCAAACCTTCCGCCTCGGGCGCGGCGAAATGTGCGGCCAGCTCGCCTTGCTCACACCCCGGCGACGCCGCCGCTCCGAGGTCCGCGCCATTGCCCCCTCGACGCTGCTGCGTCTCGACGAGAGCCGCTTCAAGCGGCTTCTCAAACGCTCCGAGAAATTGCGCGAGGCGGTGCGCCGAAGCGCCGAACGCCGCGGACTGGACGTCTCGGAAATCCTCGGCGACATGCCGGAGGTTTCCAAGGGCGCGTGACACCGCGTGGCGGCAGCGGCCGAGCGGGGCGAACGCCTCGCCGGCTGCCCCATCCTGCATCTGGGACCGGCCGGGCCCAGAAACGATCAACGCGTCCCTTCGCACCCGCCATGGGGCCGCAAGCAAGACGACGCGTTGCGCAGGACATACGCGCGTCTCCTCACCGACCACCGACGACAGATTGTCAACGCGGTGACGCCCAAGAGCCTCTCGGTGACGCCCTCAGGCCGTGCACCATTCGACGGGGCGCAAGCGCGTCACACTTGGCCGTATCGGCGAGCTCTTCTCGGCGCATTTCGCACCGCCTATAGGTGTCAAACGCTCCGCCGGCCGCCGGCAATGCAGGCGCACCGCCGGCGGGCCGATGGCGCATTGGGCGCCCCACCCTTTTGGCCGGGAGGCCCTCCGCTTCGGCCACCGACCGGCATCGGTCTTCGCCATGGGGAACCTGCGCGGCCTCGGTCGCGCCGACGCCGAAGAATGCCGACACGTCCCCCCTCCTCGCACATCCAGATCAGCTCTAGAGACGTCATCCGGATCGAGGACACCATGCAGCTCATGGTGCGGTCCCGAAACCGCTTGGCGATGGCCGTGCGCGAGACCTCGTACATCAAGCTCCGCGGCGCCATGGAGCAGGAAGACCCGGCCGAAAACACTCAACTCTGCCAAACACTGCGGCACGGGACACGGGGCGTGGTGCCTATTGCGCTGACCGGAGACGGAGACGGAGACGGAGGCGGTGGCGGATGTGGTTTTTCCCTGATCCCGCGTCCCCGATGACCTGCCACGACGGGCCATGGCGGGTCTCCGGCAACGTCAAAGAGCCTTGCGCACCGCCTGCGCGACAAAACTCGCACCAAAATTGGTCTTTAAGAAGCAATACCAATTACTTACGATCACATTGGCACATTTTCGACTCTGCATCGCCACCTGCTCACCCGAGTCGCTCTCTGCGAAGTTGTTGCCCGGCTCATTGGCGAGCTGACCGGAGTTACAGAAACCGCCTGCGCGTTCCTTCCATGACTCAGCGACCGGCGTGTCATCGACGCCAACGGCTGGGCTGGCCAGATATCAGCCCACGGCATCGTCTCTGCGCCTCTCTAGCGTCTGCCCGCTGACCGGCGATCCACGGACGACGCGGCTCCTCAGCGGATGGCTCGACGAGCATCGCGCGCCGGACCCCGACACCAGGAGACGCCCCTGCCCCGCCACTTCGGCGAACGGATGCTGCAAGAAAGCCACGGGCAGACGGAGGCCCGAAAAGCAGTCCGACAACGGCAAGATCGCTCCCCGACAAACGGGACATGTGACGCTGGTGAGGCCTCGCTATCGCAGCCAGAACTGCCCGCGCGGCGGACCAACTCGACCAGGAGAAGGAATCCAATCTGCAGGCCCGCATCTCTCCCCGGTATCCGGCCGGAACCCGCACCGGTCTGTTGCTCCACGGCGGTCCCTTCGACGGCGACCGGAATTGCCCTGCGCTCCAAGCGTAGGGCAATTCCGGTCGTACCATGGCGTCCCCCGAGCGTATCGACCGCTACGCGCTGCGGCCTCCGCTCACGCGTCACGTGGCGGCTCCGTTGCACTGGCAGTGGGGCTGAAGCGTTTGGCACAGGGCGCGCGACGACTCCCAGATTGGTCTTGGGGTCTTTGCCCATGGCGGGGTTTGCCTCTGATCTGCACGAAGGCCGCGCGCGACCGCAACTTCTTCCGGCGGCACAGTCAGACCTCAATGCCCCATCGACGGGCCATGACCCTGCTATGCCTTGGCGAACACCGTCGGCTTTGCGTCTGACACAGGGACCGTCGCTCCGGGCGTTCAAGGTCTCTGCGGCGAAGCCGCGCCTGGACAGCTGGCTCGGCTCCAAGGTGGCGACCGGCCTTTCCGCCGCTGCCCCTTTCTCCTGACGGGTCTGCCACTGCGGGCAGGTCTGATTTGTGGATAGAGTTGACGGGCCCGACATAAGGCCCCGTCTCGGGATCATCGCGCCATCCATCAATAGATGACTTAACGCTTACAGCGGCGCTCGGCGACTTACCCCGCCTGTTCGGTCCAGCCGGTCCAGCCGTCCCGGGTCGATGTCCCGAAGAGCTCGAGGAAAGGCCCCCAGCTGCAGCTTTCGATGATCCGGTACTGCTCGTCCGGTTTACCCGCGCCACCGGGCCCACTCGCACCATCCGGCTGAATGAAGTTTACCGTGCTGCGCGCCGGCGCAAGGGTCCGCACGTTCTTGCCGCGGATGCCGAAGAGGAGAATTTGGGTGACGTCCGCAAAAACCTCTCCGTCTTCGGCGGCTGTGTCGAAATCAGAGGTATGCTCGGTCTGCCAGACAATATTGCTGGTGTATTTGAAGCCCCAGGACTGCAGGACCTTCATCCCTTCGGGAAGCAGGCTGTTCGGCACCCAGAGATAGCAATGTGCCCGGTCGTCCATATGCTCTGCGATAGGCAGCGCGCAGATATCTTCCAGAGTGCGCCGCGGGTTTTCCGCCACGGAATCACGGAAGGGATCCGCGAGGACGCAGCCGAATTTCCGGCCTTCGAGGAAAGCGCTCATCTGGGTCGGTGCGGTTGCGGCGTCATTCATGGGTCATGTCCTTATCTGTCGGGACGGGTATCTTGCGGATGGCCGGGAAAGTCGAGCCTTGATGGAGCCGAGTCTTCGGACTTGAGGTCGGAAGACGGCGCGGTTCACAGCTGTGAACTGGAGCGAAAGTTCACAGCTGTGAACTTTCACGCGGCACGGCGTTCGAGGGCCAGGATCATTCGCGTCGATGAGAAGCCTCCCTCGCGGGCCTTGCGGGTGAGGTGGCGCAGATAGCCGCCGGGGTTGCGGATCTCGGAGAACCTCTGGAGCATCGCGCAGAGCGTGGTCGAGGCCTGTTCAGGCCCCATCGCGGCCTTTGCGTCGTTCCAGGCGGAATCGGAGATGCCTGTCATCGGACGAATTTTCTCTGCGGCCCTGATCAGCCCGTGCCAGTCCTGGATTGGATCGGGAGAGAAGACCGCGATCTCTGAGCAGGTGCCTAGGACGAGGCGCAGGGGTGGGGGAGGCGCTGCCGGCTTCTCGGCAATTCGAGTGTCTATCTCGCTATCTAGAGCCGCATTTTCCGAAGCTGGGTCGATTTCTTCGTTGGTCAGTTCAGAGTCTAAAGATTCTTTTAGTGAACTCTGTTGGTGCTGCTCATTTGGGGCACCATTGCTGCTCATTTCAGGTGTTTCGAACTCGAAGAAGCTGGCGGCACGCGCGACAGCGGTGCGCAGCGAGGCGACGATCTGCTCGAGAGTTTCGAGGTCGAGCTTGCGGCGGAGCTGGCGGGCCGTGAGGCGGGCCATGTCGCTGAGCGCGTCCCAGGGGCCCTCAGGGCACTGGGTGAGGCCGAGGTCGGAAAGGGCTGCGAGATCGCGACGCAGAAGGCTCGCAGTCTCGCGCAGGGTCTTGATCTCGGCCTCGTGTGCACGGGCTTCCTCGGCCCGCTGTGCAATCTCGGCGGCGCGGTGGAGCAGGGGGGTCAGATCGAAGCCGAAGGCAATCTTCTCGCCGGCGACCCGGCGGGCGTAGCGCTTGCCGTTCGGGCTGTCACGGCGGCGCAGCAGACCGGCCTCGACAAGGCGTCCAAGGTGGCGACGCATGGTCGAATTGGCCATGCCACCGGCGCGGGTGCAGATCGTCTCGTTGGACGGGTGGATGACCAGCGACTTCGCCGGGTCGAGCTGGCTGTCCGGATGGAAGCTGAGCAGAGCCTGCAGCAGCGTGATGTCGCGGTCCGACAGCTCGAAGCTTTTGCGGGCGGCGGTCAGGTCGCGCAGGATGTGCCACTTGTCGATAGGGCAGGGGGCATCGGCGGCCAACTGGCGTGTCTTCAGAGAGATCACGACAGCCTCAGCCGTTCGCCCAAAAGGCGTGATGGGGTGGTAACCCATGTTTTTCATTCACGAAGACAAAAAATACCCGTGCCGCGAATCGATTTCGACTTGCGGTCAATGGCTCCGGACACTACCTTGAGGGTGCTAAGAACAAGTCAGGGTCTCGTGGAGCGAATGCTTTGCGGGGCTCTTTCTTTGTCGGGCTCGTGCCTCCTATCTCATTGTTATCGTTGACTGCTCAGTCTTCCGCGCGGTTTTTCCAGCGCGCGTGAAGCTCTTTGAAGACGGTCTGCGCCTCGGACTCGATCCAGTCGGCGAAACGCGGGTCGTCCAATTCCATATTCAGCCCCTTGGCGGTGCGCTTGAGCGTGCCGGCCTTGCGGCCATCGACCACCAGTGCCTGCCGCCGTGGTTTTGCCGCCGATTTGGTCTTCGGCGCGACCGCGCGGGCAGGGGAGGGGGCCAGATGGCCCATCACTGCCTCGAAGGCGGCGACGGAGACGTCTTCGGGCGGGGTCTCGCCGTTGACCACGGCGACCTGTGCCCGGGTGTGCACGTCATCGGCGAGACCTGCGAGTTCCTCGCGGTCGGCACCGGTTTCCTCGATGGCGCGGGCCATGGCCTCCCAGCGGGGGCGGCCGATGCCATGGGCGGCGCCGATGGCGGTTGCCAGATCGCGGCCGATCAGCTCGGCCACGGAAAGCGCCATGGAGATCGACGATTTGGTGACGGTCAGCACCTCGGCGACCTGGCTCTGGTTGCCGAAGCCGCTTTCGACCAGCTCGCGGGCGAACAGCGCCTTTTCGATGAACGACAGGTCGCGCCGGGCCATGTTCTCGGAGATCTGCGCGGTCACCGCGTCGCGCTCGTCGATCGAGGCGACCAACGCGCGCACCTTGGTGACCTTGTCCGAGCCGCGGATCGCCTCGAGCCTGCGGCGGCCATAAACCAGCAGGTAGCGCCCGTCCTTTTCAGGGTCGCGGCGCACCAGGATCGGCACGGTCTGGCCATTGGCCTCGATCGCGTCGCGCAGGTCATGCACATCCGACGGATCGAGCCTATCGCGGGTGCGCGTGTCTTCGATCTGTGACGGATCCAGCTCCCAGACGCGGTGGCTGTCGACCGCATCGCGGGCCGAGCGCAGCGCGCGGTTGGTGGCCATCATCGCCGAGCCCGCGCCGCCCTGCTTGCCGGCGGCGGCGAGGCTGTCGAGCATGGACATGCGTTTCTTGCGTGTATCGCTCATCGGAGGCTCCTCTTGGTCCCGCGCATCGTCCCGTTACCGTCCCCAGGTCTTCTGGATCAGCGCGGCGATCTCGTCGTTCACCGCGTTGAGGCTTTCGAGCGCGCGGTCGTAGGTGGCGCGGGTGAAGGCGCTGCGGTCGACCTCGTAAAGGGTCTGCTTGGTGAGGCCGGCATCGGAGATGGCGGTGGACTTCAGCATCGGCGCGTTCAGCACCTTCTCGCCATACATTGTGCGCAGGAAGGCGACGATGCGGTTCTGCGGCGCGTCCGTCGGCTCGTAGCGGGTGAGCAGGTAGCGCATCCAGTCGTGTTTCATGTCGGCGCCGGATTCGGCGATCACGTCCATGAGGTCGGCGGTCATGCGCAGGAACTGCGACATGGACATGACGTCGAGCATCTCGGGGTGGATGGTGACCAGAACGCCGGTGGCGGCGGAAAGCGCCGACATGGTCAGGAAACCGAGCTGCGGCGGGCAGTCGATCACCACCACGTCGTAGTTGTCGTCGACCTGCGAGAGCGCGTCCTTGACGCGGAAGAAGAACAGGCCCGCATTGCCCTGCGCCAGCGCGCGCGGGGTCTCGTGCTCGAATTCCATCAGCTCGAGATTGCCGGGAATCAGGTCAAGCCCGGGGATGTAGGTCGGGCGGATGACATCGGTGATCGGCACCGGGTCGTCGTAGCGGATCGCGTCGTAGAGCGTGCCGCCGTCGGGCAGGTCGAACTCGGGCTGCACGCCGTGCAGCGCGGTGAAGGAGGCCTGCGGGTCGAGATCGATGGCCAGCACGCGGTAGCCGAGCAGGGCCAGCCGCTGCGCGAGATGCGCCGAGCTGGTGGTCTTGCCCGAGCCGCCCTTGAAGTTCATCACGCCGATGACCTGCAGGTGGTCGAGATACTTGTTCTCGCTGCCCTCGGGAGCAAGACGGCGGCCGGGCAGGTAGTCGCCGGGCTTTCTGGCGGTCTTTTCCAGCAGGACGCGCAGCTCGTGCAGGTCGTGGACTGAGTAATGTCTGCGATTTCCGGAAGTTACCTCGGGGGAGGGGCCCTTGCCGTCGAGGTGCAGCTTGCGCAGGTAGGAATCGTTCACGCCCAGCAGGGCCGCGGCCTCGCCCGAGGTGAACTTGCGCATCTCCTTCGCCGCGTCGGGCGGGAACATGCTTTCGGCCTGCGCATGGAGCTGCGCGGTCAGCCGTTCGGAATGGTCGCGAATGACCGAGTTCAGGTCTTCGTCGTCTGTGATATCCTGCATGCGCACGGTATCCTGCTCACTGTCTTGCCTCGGTGCCATGTTCCGCTGGTCCTCTGCGGGCCCTGGCGTGTTCACGGTTTTTGGCGTGTTCCGGATCTTTTTCGTGACTATTGCCGAACCGCTGCGAGTCGGCAAGGAGTTTTCCACAGGGCGCGGCTGCCTGGGGCCCGAAACCTGGCCGGAATTTTGCCTTTGTGTCCCTGCAGATGGGCAGGGACGGTCGTGCAGGAGGTGGTCCGAGCGGTGACTTTTCCGACGTCGTGGCTGCATAGCGTGGGCCGCCGACCGGCGCATGGCAGATTCGGCCAAGACCTTGGCAGGCTCTGCCGAGATTCGGTTGGGTGCGCTGCGTACATTGGGGTCATCGCAACACACGGAGAACCCCATAATGTCCCGCATTCAGCTTCCCGCCTCGATCGAGGCGGCGCCCGCCGCGGCCCGGCCCCTGCTCGAGGGTGTCAGGAAGACGCTCGGCAGCGTCCCCAACCTGTTCCGCCTGACCGCGAACAGCCCTGAGGCGCTCGAAGGCTACCTCGGCCTGAACGCCGCGCTTTCGAAAGGCAGCCTCGGCGCGCAGACCCGCGAGCGGATTGCGCTGGCCGTGGCGCAGGTCAATGGCTGCGACTATTGCCTGTCGGCGCACAGCTTCGTCGCCAAGAACCTCGCCAAGCTCGACGACGCGGAAATCGCCGCGAACCGCGCCGGCGGATCGTCCGATCCGACCGCGGATGCGGCGGTGCGTTTTGCCGCGAAGATCGTCGAAGCGCGCGGGCAGGTTTCGGAGGCCGACGTCGCGGCGGTGAAGATGGCGGGCTACAGCGAGGCCGAGCTCGTCGAGATCGTGGCGCATGTGGCGCTCAATACGCTGACCAACTACCTCAACGAGGTGTTCGAGACGCCGATCGATTTCCCGGTCGTCAGCGCCCAGGCGGCCTGACCTCCGAGACATCCCGGCCGCGGCTCTCCCCGCGCGGCCGGGGTGCATGATCCCTTTTCCCGAAGGCCCGCGCCCAGATGACACGCCCCCCGCTTCCCCCGTTCGACGAGGCCTCGGCCCGAAGCAAGGTCCGGCTTGCCGAAGACGCCTGGAACAGCCGCGACCCGCAGCGGGTCGCGCTGGCCTACACGCCGGATAGCCGTTGGCGAAACCGCACCGAATTCTTCGAGGGGCGCGAGGAGATCGTCGCGTTCCTGACCCGCAAGTGGGCCCGCGAGCTGGAGTACCGGCTGGCAAAGGAACTCTGGGCCTTTTCGGGCAGCCGCATCGCGGTGCGCTTTGCCTATGAGTACCGCGATACCGCGGGCAGCTGGTTCCGCGCCCATGGCAACGAAAACTGGGAGTTCGATGCGGACGGGCTGATGCGCCGGCGGATCGCCTCGATCAACGATCTGCGGATCGAGGCGGCTCAGCGGCTGTTTCACTGGGGGCCCGGCCCCCGGCCCGAAGGGCATCCCGGTCTCACGGATTTCGGGCTCTAGGAGACGCACCATGCCAGACGCCTATGCCAAGATTGCCTTCACGCCCCGCGTCCGCGAGGAACAGGCCCGGTTCGGGTCGGCGGATCGCTATGCGGGCCGCCTGTCTCCGGAGGGGGAGGGAGGCACCGGGTTTGGTCCCCTCGAGGCTGCCTTCCTGTCCGCCCGTGACAGTGTTTTTATCGCCAGCGTGTCCGAAACCGGCTGGCCCTATGTCCAGCACCGGGGTGGCGCGCCGGGCTTTGTCAGGATCATTGACCGGCAGACGATCGGCTTCGCCGACTATCGCGGCAACCGGCAGTACATCAGCGTCGGCAACCTGCGGCACGACGACCGGCTGTCGATCCTCGCGATCGATTTTGCCCGCCGCAAGCGGCTGAAGCTCTGGGGGCATGCCCGGATCACCGAGGACCCGCAGATCGTCGCGCTGCTGAACGGCGTGGAGGGCCCCGTCGCCGAGCGCGGCATCATCGTCCGTGTCGCCGCGGTCGATTGGAATTGCCCGCAGCACATCCCGCTGCGCCTGACCGCCCCGGAACGCGATGGCGAGATCTCGCGGCTGAGGGAGGACATTGCGTGCCTGCAGCGCGAACTGGACGCGAAAACGGCGCTGCAACCCGGCGCGGGCGGCTGAATGCGGCACCGGCCCGCCGCCGTGGGCGTCGCCTCTGGTCCCGCCTGCGCATCCGGACTAGCCTTCGCCATGCCCAGCGTAACAGGTGCCTTCGCGCGCGCCATGGCCCAGGCGGCCGGGATGACGCTCCGGGACGACGGGGCGCTGGTTTCCGGCGGTGACGTGGTGCGCCGTCTGCCCGGGCGCGCAGACGGGCGCATCGCGGATACCGATTACTTCGACCTGCTGGACTGGATACGCCTGCGGCACCCCGACGAGGTGGCACTGGTGCAGGCCTATGCCGATCTGATCCGTGTCGATGACATCGGCGTGCTCGGGCTGGCCATCAAGACGGCGCCGACCCTGCGCGCCTCGCTCGCGCGGGTCGAGCGCTACTGGCGGGTGGTCACCGATACGGCGGTCTATCGGCTCGAGACGACCGGCGATCCGGCGCATCTCGTCTTCGAGCCCCGCACGGGACATCATCCGGTTCTCGATTTCCGCAACGAGGGCGCGCTGGCCGGGCTGCTGCGCAATATGTCCCTTTTCGTGCAGGTCGCCTTCGTTCCCCGCTACGTGAGCTTCCGGCATGCCTGCCGGAGCGACGCCGGGCGCTACGCGGAGCTCTTCGGCTGCCCCGTGCATTTCGGCGCGGAGCGGACCGCGATTGCCCTGAGCGCCGAGGCGCTGGAGTTGCCGAACCGGCTGGGAGACGCGGCGGTGTCGGACTTCCTCACCGCCCATCTCGAGACGGAGCTTGGTTCGCTCGAGGAGGACTCCTCGCTACGGGCCATGCTCCTGCGGCATCTCACGCCGGGGCTGAGCAATGGCGTGCCGCAGGCGGGGGCGGTGGCGCGCGAGCTGGGGCTGAGCGAGCGCACGCTCTACCGGCGCCTGTCCGACGAGGGGCTGACTTTCCGCGACGTGCTGACCGAGGCGCAATCCTCGCTTGCGCAGGATCTCCTGCGCGACAGCGACAGCACGATCGCCGAGATCGCCTTCCTGACCGGCTTTTCGGAGCAGAGCACCTTCAGCCGGGCCTTCAAGCGCTGGCTCGGGGTCGCGCCTGCGCAATTCAGGCAGAACGTGGCGGCGCGCTAGGGCGCGCTCGGCGAGGGGGGACTGCGGCGGCAGCGACCACGCCGGTCATATCGTTTGCAACAGGCCCGTCAGATGCCGTGCTGGTCGAGGAACTCGCGGATCGCCTGCATGCAGGTCCGCCAGGCGGGCTCGTAGTCGACCAGCACGTGGTTGCGGCTGTCGAGCGGCACGAACTGCGCGTCGGGGATGCCGGAGGCCAGGGCGCGGCCCATGTCGAGCGGGATGCGCATGTCGTCCTTGGAATGCAGCACGATGGTCGGCGCGCGCACCGCGCCGAGGCGGTGGCGCACGTCGATCTCGCCGAAGGCTTCCTGGAAGCGCGCGGCGTTTCCAGGCGAGGTCGTCAGCCGCTGGAACTCGTCGAACCAGGCGAGCTCGTCCGGCCCGGCATCGGGCATGAAGGTCTGCGAGAAGATATGGCGGTAGGCCGGGTTGTCGGTGCCCCAGCCCAGCTCGGTCAGCGCGCGCACCGCCTCGCGCCGGGCCTTTTCCTCGGCGCTCACCATGTGCCGCCAGCCCGCGGCGTAGCCCCCCACGAGGATCAGCCCCGAGACCCGCTCGGGATGGCGCACTGCATATTCCACGCAGACCGCCGCGCCCTGCGAGATGCCGAGCAGCGGGAAGCGCTCAAGCTCCAGCTTGTCGGCGACCGCCTCGAGATCCTCGACGAAGGCGTCGAAGCCTAGGTTGTCCACGTCCCAGTCCGACAGGCCGCAGCCGCGCTCGTCGTAGCGGATGAACCTGCGGTCGCGGGCGATCTCGGCGAAGCACTTGCCCCAGATCGGGCTCGTCCAGTCAAACTCGAGATGGGTGAGCCAGTTCGCGGCCTTCAGCAGCGGCGCGCCGGAGCCCAGCGTGGCGTAGGCGATCTTGGTGCCGTCGGGCGCCTCGCAGAAGGCGATGCGCTGGCTGCGCAGGCCGGAAGCGGTGAGGCCGCCGGACCGTGCCTCGCCGATCTTCGGCGGGGGACCGGGCAGGGCGTCCGGTGCTCTCGCCTTGTCGTCGGGGGCGCCCTCGGCTTCCGGATCCGCGTCGCGCCAGATGCGGGTCCATTTCTGCGCCGAAAGCGCCGGAAGATCGGGATGGGCCACGAGCCGGCGCAGCACCTCGACGCGGGCGATGCGCGCGTCCTCGCGTTCCGCCTCGAGCCACGAGAGGAACGCCGCGTCGCCGGCGCCGTCGAGTCCGTCGAGCAGCACCGGGGCGAGCCGCTGCGCCATCTCTTCTAGCTCGCCGACGCCGGGTTGCCGCTCGGCGCGCAGCCTTGCATGGATCTCGTGCAGGTCGATCTCGGCGTTCTCGGCATCGAACCGCACCCGCTCGCGATCCGAAAGAATGCGGCGGTGATCGGGGTGATCGACCACCGGCCGCAGCTTGGTCAGCGACCAGCGCAATGCCGCCTTGGGGTCGTCGGGCAGTTCCCAGAGCAGCTCGCAGAGCCGCTCGCGCCGGTGCGGACGCCCGGTCGCGACGAGAAAGCCGAGCAGCGCCCGCGCCTTGCGGGAGGAGGGAAGCGGCACGTCTTCGCCGCCGCGCCGCACGCGCAGCTCGCCGAGCAGGGAGATCGTCAGGCGGTCGTTCTGTGCCGTGACCTGCTCCGGGCGGTCCTGCGGGGCCATGCCGCCTCCAATGGGATGCAATCAAAAGGCGAAGTTCGAAATTCCGGCGCATCCTGAGGCAATGGCAGCGGACTGTCCAGCGGTGCGCGGGGCCGCAATTACAACGTGACGCAAGGGCAATTCCCACCCCCGTTACAACGCTGGTGACAACGCAGGGCCCCGATACCCCGGCTCCACCCGCCAAGGCTCCGCGAGCCTCGATTTCCGGCGGGACCGATGAATTGGAGTACCACGATGATTGAAGACACGACCCTGTACCCGACCGGATGCCCGGTGATCGACCCCCGCAGCCTGCAGCGGGAGACCCATGGCAAGCTTGCGGCGCTGCGCGCCGTACACCCGCTGGTGCAGATCGGCGAGGGCCAGTTCCTCGTCCTGCGCGCCGATGATGTGCTGCCGCTGCTGAGCGACCCGCGCGTGCGGCAGGTCTCGGGGCAGGAATACATCGCGCTCAACCGCGTGCCCGAGGGGATGACCGCGCGGCTGCAAGCGGAGTTCTTCCTGTTTTCCAGTGGCCAGGAGCACCGTCGCAAGCGGGGACTCTTTGCCCGCGCCTTCTCGCTCCGCGAGATCGAGGCGCGCCGTCCCGCCGTGCGCACCGCCGCGCGGCGCATCCTGAGCGAGCTGCCCCGCGACGAGAGCCTGGATTTCACCACGGCGATGGCGTCGCGAGTTCCGGCGGAGGCCATCGCCGCCATCCTCGGTCTGCCGGAGAGTGACGCGCCGCACCTCGGCGCGCTGGTGTCCGAGGTGGCCCGGGCGATCTCGCCGCTCTACCCGCGCGAGCGGCACAAGCAGATCGAGGAGGCGACCGAGGCGCTCTATTTCTACGTCGAGCGCCAGCTGCAGGCGCGCCTGATCCAGCCGGAGGACGATGTCCTGAGTCTGCTGGTGAACGCCTGGCGTGCCGAGCCGGACATTTCCGCCGCGAGCCTGATCTTCCAGATCATCGGCGTGCTGATCGCCGGGATCGACACCACCCGGACCGCGCTGGCGCGCGGCACCGCGATCCTGCTCGAGCGGCCGAAGGACTGGGCGGACCTGCGCGCCGATCCCGCGCTGATCCCCGGCGCGGTGGCCGAGACGCTGCGCTTCGATCCGCCCGCCGGATCGGTGACCCGCATCGTCGCGGAGCCGTTCGAGATCGGCGGGCACCTTGTGCCCGAGGGCAGCGCGCTGCGGCTTTCGCTGCTCTCGGCGCTGCGGGATCCGGCGCTGCATCACGCGCCCGATGTCTTCGACATGCGGCGGCGCGACAATCCCCGGCTGCATCCGGTGTTCGGTCACGGGCCGCACCATTGCCTCGGCGAAAGGCTGGCACGGATCGAACTGGAGGAAAGCCTCGCGGCACTGCTCGAGGAGGCACCCTTTGCCGAGCTGCTTCTGAGCCCGCGGCTAGAGGGTTTCGGCGGGCTGCGCCGGGCCACGCCGATGCGGGTGCGCCTGTCATGAGCTTCGATCTTGCTCCGAGCGCTGCGCCGGCGGAATCGCGGATGCAGATGGGCGTGGTTCCGGCTGGCGACGTGCTCATCGTGACGCTGGGCGGGCTTATCGATGCCTCGGCGACCGGCCCGCTGTGCGATGCGCTGGTGGCGCATGTCCGCGCCGGCTGGCGGCGCATCGTGATCGAGCTCGGGGCGGGGGCAGAGGTCACCCGGCCGGGCCTGCGGGGCTTCGTGGTCGCCGCCAAGCTGCTGCAGGCCCGTCAGGGGCAGATGCGCATCTGCGGCGCGACGGCGGCGACCGAGGCCTTTGCCGCGCGCGAGAGCTTCCGCCACCTGCTGCGGTTCGACCCGGAGCGGGCGGTGTCGCTCGCCCGCATCGCCCCTGCCGTTTCGACGGGACCCGCTGCCGCGACACACTTCAGACCGGAGTTTTCGGCATGATGACGACCTATTTCTTCACCGCTTTCACGCAGCAGACGCTGCGGGGTGCCCGCAGCACTCGGCGGTCGCAGGTGCCGCTCGGCTGGCTGGGCAAATTGCGCCAGTATAGGCGGCATCAGTCGCAGTATCGGCACCTCGAGGAGCTGCCGGACTACCTGCTCGAAGATGTCGGGCTGACGCGCAGCGACATCAGGCGGGCGTGCCGAGGTTCGCATTCCGGCTGATCGGTCTCTGTTTCGAGGTCCGGCCCGCTCCGAGAAATGGCTTTCGGGGCGGGCACCGCCGCGCGCGGGCGTTGCGGGGCGGCGGAGTGCGGCGAGGTCGGAACTGGCCGAGGGCTCTGACGCCCGCTCAGCGCGCGCCCTGCGCCAGCCGTTTCGATACGGGGTCCCGCCTGAGCGCGAGCATCGCGAGTGTCCCAACAAGGGGTCCCGGCAGCAGGATGAGGAACGTCCAGCGCCAGCCCCCGAAGGTAGCTGCGGCGATCGGCAGCAGCCAGATGGCCACCACCGTCAGCGCGAAGCCGATCCCCAGCTGCAGGGCGAGCGCGGTGCCCACCAGATGCGGCTCCGAGAGCTCGGTCACCGCGGCGGAGAATTGCGCGCTGTCTCCGACGATGGTGATGCCCCAGACCACCGCGATGGCACCGAGCAGCAGCGCGGGCCCGTCGAAGGCCACGCCGACCAGCCCCGCGCATGTTCCTGAGACAATCATCATCCCGGCGCAGGTGAGGCAGCGGCCAATGCGGTCGGACAGCCAGCCGCCAAGCAGGCAGCCGAGCACGCCGCTGGCAACCACGACAAAGCTCAGCATCGAGGCGGTGCCGAAGGGGAAGGGGGCGAGGCCGCCGCTCTGGGCGGCCGCGGCAAAGGCGAGGAACCAGGCCCACATGCCATAGAGCTCCCACATGTGGCCGAAGTACCCGAGGTTCGCCAGCATGAGCGGGCGGCGGCGGAAGACCGACAGCGCCTGACGCGGATCGAAGGACGCGCGGCCGAAGGCATAGGGGCCTTCGCGCAGGGTGAGCGCGAAGAAGAGCGCGGAGATGAGCGCCGCGGCAGAAGTGCCCCAGACCACCGCCCGCCAGTCGATGCCGGAGGTGAGCGCGCGCAGCAGGTGCGGCATCGACGAGCCGAGGGTCAGCGCGCCGATCAGAAAGCCGAGTGCGAGACCGCGCCCGCGCAGGAACCATGTCGCCATCAGCTTGAGGGCGGGAGGGTAGACCCCGGCGAGGGCGACGCCGGTGACGAAGCGCGCGGCGATGGCGGTGTCCGGCCCCGCGACCAGCAGCGCGGCATTGGCGAGCGCGGCGAGCAGCGCGGCAGCGGTCATGAGCCACTTCATCGGCAGGATGTCGGGAAGGTTGATCAGCGACGAGCCGAGTGCGCCGAACACGAAGCCGAGCTGCACGCCATTGGTCAGCCAGGCGGCCTGCGAGGGACTCAGCTCCCAGGCGGCGACCAGTTCCGGAATGATGGCGGTGGCCGAGAACCAGGTACTCAGGACCCCGACCACGCCGATGCAGATGAGCGCGAGCATGGACCAGCGCCCGGGCGCGGAAGGGGGCAGCTGATCAGGTGCGGGTGTCATTGGGGGCGTCCGTTGCAAGGGTCTGGAGGCGCAATGTGCCGGAGCCGCCCGGGAGGTGCAATTGTCGAAGCTGGAGGCAACCTCGGGTGCCTCTTGGCGTGCTGCAAAACGGCCTGTGTGGCGGAGCGGGGTTGTGGCGCTCGGGTTTGCGGGCCGAATGTCGGGTCGCGCTTCCACATGTGGGCACTTCGTCGCTCGTTCGCACTCCGAAGTTTTTTCGGGCAGCAGAGAGTTCTGCCGCTCAGTTTTGGTCCGATCGACCTGTTGCTTTGGCGTCATGTTGCGACCGTAACGTTGCGGGATGGGACAACAAATCCTACGAATTGGGCTTAAATGCCTAGGAATCTTGAGCTTACCAGGTTGCCGATCGGCGCAAGGGTCCCTCGATCGCAAGCTGATCTTTCGCCGGTGTCTCTGGTAGCGACCACTCAGGCGAACCACCGCCACAAGCGTTCTGGAACAGGGCGTTCAACCGAACCAAGAGTATTTAAATAGTGGAGGCTCGCAGTGGGTCAGCCTGAAAATTTCAAAGCGCCGATCGTAGGGATCGACATTCTCCGACTTGCCGCGGCCTTCATGGTGATGACGTTTCACTTTGGCTTCAAGGCCTTGTCGGAAGAGGGAGGGCTCTTTGACACGTACCTGGGCATGGAGCCGCACATGCCCCAATCCTGGCTCCTCAGTTGGTGGGGGTGGGTCGGCGTCCAGATATTCTTCACGATCTCGGGGCTGATCATTTCCTACTCGGCCCTGTCGAGTGGCGTGACGCCGGCGCGCTTTGTGCGTGGCCGCGTTCTCAGATTGGTTCCGGTCGTACTCGTGGCGAGCTGCGTCGCCGCTGCGGTGGAAATCCTCGTCTTCGGACGATCACCGCTCGAAACGGCCACGCTCTGGGTTCGGACGGTCTTGTTCTGGCCCTTCGCCCCTTGGTTGATGGGGCAATTCTGGACGCTGGGGATCGAGATCATGTTCTACGCCCTGGTCCTCGGGCTGATCATGAGCAGGCGCACGGACCTTTTGCCAAAGGTCGGCGCTGCGCTGATTTCCGCAAGTGCCGCCTATTGGGCCGCGCGCTTCATGAACGAAGGTCACGATCCGCTCGGGCGCGTGACGCAGCTGCTCTTGTTGCAGCATGGGGCCTTCTTTGGCATCGGCATGCTGCTTTCGGCGCGGTATCGCAGCGGCCCGGAACGCTGGCATCTGCCCGCGATCGGGGCAGGTCTCTGCGTTGCTATGGTGCAGATCTCGGTGGCTACGGGATGGGAGGCCGGCGATGCCGGGCTGCGGTCCTACTGGCCGATGGCCTTCGTGATCTACGCGGCAAGCGTGGGCGCGTGCTGGATTTCGATGCAGCGCAACGAAGTGCTGGTCGGTTGGATCGGGAGGAGTGGTGCGCAATTCGTGCGGAAGCTCGGACTGATGACCTATCCGCTCTACCTGCTGCACAACCACGTGGGAAAACCCGTCATCCTCGCGGTGGTTGGGCTTGGCGGCTCGCCTGTTGTCGCCATCCTGCTGGCCATGGTCGTCTGCGTGATTTCGGCCTGGTTGGTGGCCACCCTGGCCGAGCCCGTGCTGTACCGGCTGATCCGGCGCGTTTATGACGATGTCGGCGACGGGCTCAGATTGCGGGTGTCGAAGTTCCGCAGAAGCTGAGCGCCCCCAAGGGGGCGCCTCCTCGCAGACATCAGGATGCAAAAAAGGACCGGAAGCCTTCGCTTCCGGTCCTTTCGTGTCTGCACCGGCGATGTCGATGCTCAGGTCACGCGTTCCAGGCGCGGTCGCCCTTGGCGTCCTTGACCCGGGTCGGCAGGCCGATGTCGTCGAGGATGGTGAAGAACGGCTTGGGGTCCAGTTCCTCGACGTTCTTCATGGTCTTCGCGTCCCAGTCACCCGAGGCCACCAGCATGGCGGCGGCGACCGGCGGCACGCCGGCGGTGTAGGAGATGCCCTGGCTGCCCACCTCGTTGTAGGCTTCCTTGTGGTCGGCGACGTTGTAGACGAACATCTCGACCTCTTCGCCGTCCTTCACCCCCTTCACCAGGTCACCGATGCAGGTTTTGCCGGTGTAGTCGGGGGCCAGCGACGACGGGTCGGGCAGCACGGCCTTGACCACCTTGAGCGGCACCACTTCAAGACCCTCAGCGGTTTTCACCGGCTGCTCGGAGAGCAGGCCGAGCGATTGCAGCACGGTGAAGACGTTGATGTAGTGCTCGCCGAAGCCCATCCAGAAGCGCACGTCCGCCTGCGGGTAGTTGGCCGAGAGCGAGTGTACCTCGTCGTGGCCCGACTGGTAGGCGCGCTGGGTGCCGACGACGGGCAGATCCCAGTCGCGGCCCGAGGCGAACATCGAGGTTTCCTTCCACTGCTGGTCTTCCCAGTAGTAGACGGTGCCGGTGAACTCGCGGAAGTTGATCTCCGGGTCGAAGTTCGTGGCGAAATACTTGCCGTGGCTGCCGGCGTTGATGTCGACGATGTCGATGCTCTTCACCTCGTCCATCTGGTCGATGGCGAAGCGGGCGAAGGCGTTGACGACGCCCGGATCGAAGCCGGCACCGAGGATCGCGGTGACACCCTTCTCGGCGCAGAGGTCGCGCTTCTTCCACTCGTAGTTGGCGTACCACGGCGGGGTCTCGCAGATCTTTGCCGGATCCTCGTGGATGGCGGTGTCGATATAGGCCGCGCCGGTCTCGATGCAGGCGTCGAGCACGTACATGTTGACGAAGGCCGAGCCCACGTTGATCACGATCTGCGCGCCGGTGTCGCGGATCAGCTGCGCCACGGCGGCCGTGTCCATCGCGTCGACCTGGTGAGCCTTGAGGACGCCCTCTACCTTCATCGCGCCCTTTTCGCGGACCGACTCAAGGATCGCTTCGCATTTCGAAAGCGTCCGGCTGGCGATATGAATCTCGCCGAGCACATCGTTGTTCTGAGCGCACTTATGCGCCACGACCTGAGCGACGCCACCTGCGCCGATGATGAGAACGTCTTTTTTCAACTCACTGGACCTCCGTCTTTGTCCGTCTTGGTTTGCGCGCGCTCAGGAGAGCGCGGCGCTGAAATCGTCGTAGGTGAAGTCGCGCACCAGCCGCTCGGTCCCGTCGAGCTCGCGGATGGCGATCGAGGGCATCTGCACGCCGTTGAACCAGTTTTTCTTGACCATCGTGTAACCGGCGGCGTCCTGGATCGAGAGCCGGTCGCCGGCCTTCAGCGCCTTGGGGAAATTGAACTCGCCGAAGATGTCGCCCGCGAGGCAGGACTTGCCGCAGATCATCCAGGGCTGATCGCCGCTCTCGTTCATCTTGGCGCTCTCACGGTAGATCAGCAGGTCGAGCATATGCGCCTCGATCGAGCTGTCGACGATCGCGAGGTTCTTGCCGTTGAAGAGCGTGTCGAGCACTGTCACCTCCAGCGTGGTCGAGTTCGTGATCGTCGCCTCTCCCGGTTCAAGATAGACCTGCACCTCGTTTTCGCCAGCAAAACGCTTCAGGCGCTCGGCGAGGCGGTCGAGCGGGTAGCCCTCGCCGGTGAAGTGGATGCCGCCGCCGAGGCTGATCCATTTCATCTGGCGGATCAGGTGGCCGAAGCGCTGCTCGATGGAGCCGAGCATGTTGTCGAAGCGCTCGAAGTCGTCGTTCTCGCAGTTGTTGTGGAACATGAAGCCGCTGATCTGCTCGAGCACCGGCTCGATGTCCTTGGGATCATGCTCGCCGAGCCGCGAGAAGGGGCGGGCGGGATCGGCGAGATCGAAGCCCGAGGTCGAGACGCCCGGGTTGACGCGCAGCCCCCGGGTGTGGCCGCGGCTGACCTCTTCGAAGCGGGTGAGCTGCGCGGCGGTATTGAAGATCACCTTGTCCGAGCTCGCCAGCACCTCGTCGATCTCGTGGTCGGCCCAGGCCACGGAATAGGCATGGGTCTCGCCCGGGAATTTTTCCCGGCCCAGCTTCACCTCGAACAGCGAGGAGGAGGTGGTGCCATCCATGTACTCGCTCATCATGTCGAAGACCGACCAGGTGGCAAAACATTTCAGCGCCAGCAGGGCCTTGGCCCCCGAGGTCTCGCGCAGGTGGGCGATCTTCTCGAGGTTCGGCAGGAGCCGCGATTTGTCGATCAGGTAATAGGGCGTCTGCATCGGGTGGTCACCTCCGGACAGCGAACACGGGAAACCGTGCCAATATAGTGCATGCTCGACAAGAACAATGCCCCCCGAATGCCGAAGGCGGCTGACAGGCGTGTGACAGTGCGGCTGCCGGGAGCCGGCGGAGGTGTTTCGGCCTTTCCCGAAAACGAGGTGCGGTCGGCCGCCGTGGCGCTGGAACAGTGGGAAACCGGGCGGCGCGACGTGCCGCGGTCAGAGGTCGAGGATGCGGCGTGGGTCCAGTCGACCGCGCAACATGTCGAGAAGTGCGATCCGGTTGCCGCGCGCCCGTCCCCTGCGGTCGATCCAGGGTTCAGGGCGCAAGATCCCGAGGTGGTTCCTCACGATGTTGCGCAGGGGCATCCGCAGGCCCTGACGGCGGGGCAGGGTGCCTTTGCGCAATAGGTAGATCGGGTTGCAGACCTGGCTGTAGCCGAGCCGCAGTCCCGAGGTTTCGCGCCCGCGCTTCTCGCCGCAATGTACCCCATAGAAGGCCGGGGTATGGGCGAGTGTGCCTTGCGGAAGCTGTCCGCCGAAATCGAGGTCTTCGAGCCAGGCGTAGAGGGGCAGGGCTTCGTCGAAGCGCAGTCCCGAGATCGCTGCCCTGCGGTAGCACATGTTGCAGCCGTAGAGCGCGCGCGGCGTGCTGGTGATCGCCGGATCGATTCCGTCGAAACCGGCATCGGCGTCGGCGACCATGCGCAGCGCAGCATCCGGGGTGATGCCCGGCCCGCGGATGCCGTCCGCGAGCAGCGTGCCAGAGGCACCGTTCATTTCGGGATGCTCGGCATAGAAGGTCACCATGCCTTCGAGTGCATGGCGCGACGGGACGAGGTCGTCGTCGAAGAAGGCCACCACGCCGATGTCGCCGCGCACCAGGTCGAGGCCGCGGTTGCGCTGCGGCGACGAGCCGCGCGCGCCCCGGACAATGGAGATGTCGAACCCCTGTCTGGCGAGGACCGGGGCAGGGGGCAGGTCAGCGTCGCTTTCGACGGAGAGAATGACCTGTGCGGGCATCAATGTCTGCTGCGAGAGCTGATCCAGCAGCATCGCGAGATTGTCGGGGCGCCCCAGTGAGGCGACGATCACTGCGATCCGCGAGATGTCAGGGGCAAAATGATGGGCGAAATTCATGAGCAGAGTCTCCTGCGACAAAGGCGTGGAAAGTCGCTGCTCGTGCCTGAATGACGGCTTTTTGGCCGATGTCTCTGGGTGGCAGCCCGACGAGACCGGCCCCCGGAGGATTTCGCCGAACTGTTAAAATAATGGAAAATTTGAAAAGTTAGATGCCGCGACCTGCCGACCGCGGAGGACAGGGCAGGACTGGATGCCAAGCATGGCAAAAAAAGAGGGCAGCCCGGAGGCTGCCCCTTTGCAGTTTTGGTGTCCCTGTCGGACCGCGCAGGCTTAGGCCGCTTGCTTGAGCTTCTCTTTCGCCTGCGGTGTCACGAAGGCGCCGTGCAGGGCGGCGATCACCGGCTCGAGGTCGTTGCGCTCGAGGATGAACTGCACGTCCACGTTGCGCGGACCCTGCGTTGCGCCGATCGACTCGTAACCCGCCTCGGCAATGGCCTGAAGGCCTCGGGTCAGCACGCAGAGCGAGCTGAGGTCCCGGCCGATGACCGAGGCCATCGACAGCGTGCGCGAGCTGATCTTGGCCTGCGGATAGAGCTTGGCCAGATCGTCCTCCACCCGGCGCATCGTCTTGAGCGAGCTGTCCAGGTAGTGGGTGATGGTGTTGGCGTTCGACACTTTCGACACGATGCGGACCTCGTGACGGGTCAGCACATCGAGGATCGCGGCGTCATAGCCCTTCACCCCGACCATGTCCTGCTCGAAGACCTCGAGCGCCACGATGTCGAGCCCGGTGACGATCTCGACCGCCGGGGTCTCGGCAGGCTGATCGTCGATCAGCGTGCCCGGATCGCCCGGCTCGAAGGCGTTGGTGACGCGCAGCGGCACCTGCGCCTGACGCAGCGTCTTGGCAGCCTTGGGGTGGATCGCCTCCATCCCCATGTTCGACAGCTGGTCGGCCACGTCGTAGTTGGTGCGGCCCAGCTTGCGGACGTTTTCCGCGCCCACCAGCTTGGGGTCGGCCGAGCTGAGGTGGAACTCCTTGTGGATGATCGCCTCGCGGGCCGACGTCAGCGCCGCCAGCTTCGAGAAGGTCACCTCGGAGTAGCCTCGGTCGAACTCGCGCATCAGACCCTCGGTGCATTGCGCATAGCCGGTGACGATGGGCATCTCTGCGGCGGGGTCGACCCCCTCCATCGCCTTGGTGATGCGCTCTTCGAGCGTGTAATGCCCGTCGTCGCGCCAGCCGGAGAGGTCGACGTTGCGTGCGTTGACCCCGGCGCGCTGGAGCATCAGCACGGTGACATAGGCCGAATGCGCCTCGCCGAGACCGGAGAGCAGCTCGCGGATCTGCAGCATGTGCTCCGAGAGCTGGAAGTGCCCGTAGGAGCACAGCCGCTGCAGGTCGATCAGGCAGTTGCGCGCGCCCTCGATGCGGTTGCGCACGAAGTCTGTCGCCTGCTCGACGTCGCCGGGATGATCGAGCACGGCTTCATGCGCTTCGATCATCGCCTTCGACACCTCGGTCAGCGCGTCGTGCCAGCCGTGGCCGGTGTCGGAGTTGGCGAACTGGCCGTAGACGCCCGGCTTGCCCGATTTCTTGTGCTCGAGCAGCAGGTCGGTGATGCCGCCGAAGGCGGAGACCACGAAGACACGACCGTAGAGATCATCCCCCTCGCGGCCGCCGATGAGCAGCGTGTCGCGCAGTTCGTTCAGGCGGGACATGCTCGTCCCGCCGATTTTCTCAACGGTATGGGTCATGGCTTACGCCACCTCCTCGGCCGGTGCGTAGGAGCCGTCCTCGCGGTGCACCTCGGTGCCGGTGACGGGCGGGTTGAAGCAGCAGGCCATGTGGAGTTCTTCCTCGGCCCGCAGGATGTGCTTGTCGTGCAGGTTGAGCGCGTACATGACGCCGGGCTTGATCTCATGGGTCTCGCCGGTGGCGATATCGGTGATCGAGCCCTTGCCCTTCATGCAGTAGACGCTCTCGAAGTGGTGCTTGTAGTGGAACGTGTGCTCCGAGCCCGCCTCGAGGATGGTGATGTGGAACGAGAAGCCCATGCCGTCTTGCGCGAGCAGCATCCGGGTGGAGGTCCACTGCGCGTCGGCAATATGCTTGTCGGTTTTCTTCAGTTCGTTGAAATCGCGTACAATCATGGTGTTACTCCGCGGCAATCTTGTGGTTGTTCAGGCTCGTGGCGGTGGCGTCGCGCAGGATGCCGAACCCCTTGCGGAAGGTCTCTTCCGGGGTGGTCAGCGGCGCGAGCACCTTGACGACCTCGTCGTCGGCGCCCGAGGTTTCGATGATCAGCCCGCGCTCGAAGGCCTCGGCGCAGATCGCGCCGGCCAGCTCACCCGAGCCGACATCGACGCCGCGCATCAGGCCGCGGCCCTTGAGGTAGGCGCCGGGGATCATCTCGGCGATGGTGTTCAGCTCGTCCTCGATCAGCTGCGCCTTGTCGGCGAGCGACTTCTGGAAGCGGTTGTCGGCCCAGAACTTCTCGAGCGCCACGCGCGCCGTGATGAAGGCGTGGGTGTTGCCCCGGAAGGTGCCGTTGTGCTCGGCCGGTTTCCAGACGTCGAGTTCCGGCTTCAGCAGCAGCGCGGCGAAGGGCAGGCCAAAGCCCGAGAGCGATTTGGCCAGCGGGATCATGTCCGGCTCGACGCCCATCTCCTCGAAGGAGAAGAAGGTGCCGGTGCGGCCGATCCCCGCCTGGATGTCGTCGGCGATGAGCAGCGCGCCATGCTTCTTGGCAAGGCGGGCGATGCCGCGCAGCCATTCGGCGGATGCGGCGTTGAGGCCACCCTCACCCTGCACCGGCTCCACGAGGAAGGCGGCGGGGGCGTCGAGACCCGAGGAAGGGTTCTCGAGCATCATCTCGATCTGCGCGAGCGTGTCGACATCGGGGCCGAAGGCGCCCTCATACGGCATGTGGGTCACGCCCTGAAGCGGCATGCCGCCGCCATTGCGCTTGCCCTTGTTGCCGGTCGCCGCCAGCGCGCCCACGGTCATGCCGTGGAAGCCGTTGGTGAAGGCGATGATGTTGGTGCGGCCGGTGACCTTGCGGGCCAGCTTCATCGCGGCCTCGACGGCATTGGTGCCGGTCGGGCCGACCATCATCACCTTGTGGTCCATGCCACGCGGCTCGAGGATCAGGCGCTCGAAGGCGTCAAGGAAGGCTTCCTTGGCGTCGGTGTGCATGTCGAGGCCATGGGCGATGCCATCGCTCATGATGTGCTCGACCAGCGCCGCCTTCATGTGCGGGTCGTTATGGCCGTAGTTCAGCGAGGAACAGCCGGCCAGGAAGTCGATGTAGGTCTTGCCCTGGTCGTCGGTCAGTTCCGAGCCACGGGCGGAGGTGAAGCTCACCGGGAAGGAGCGGCAGTAGGAGCGTGCCTCGCTCTCGCGGCGAGCGTAAATAGTCGGGCCGTTAGACGTGTCTTTCGGCATAACGAAGTCCTTTCTAGAACTTAGAAAAAGATAAGATTAGCGATGTAGGGGGAGCGATCAGGCCGCGGCGCGCAGCGCCTCTTGCTCTTCGGGCAGCTCGATCGTGACCATGTGTTCGGTCGCGTGCATGCCGTCGAAATGTTCGTCGCGCGTATAATGCGGCTCGTCCGAGAGCTCGCCGCCGATGGAGCGGGCGAAGCTGCGGAACAGACCCCACGACGCGTCGTTGTCGCGGGTGATCGTCGTCTTGAGTTCGGTTGCCTCTGCGCATTCGTCACGCTCGACCAGATGCGTCAGCATCTTGCGGCCGAGGCCGAGACCGCGCGCCTTGGGGCTGACCGCAACCTGCCAGACGAAGAAGGCGTCCTGGTTCGGGATCATGTGGCCCGAAATCCAGCCCACCGGCTCGCCGTCGAGTTCGGCCACCACGCAGGTGTCGCGGAAATGCTCGGCCTGGACGAGGTTGCAGTACATGGAGTTTTCGTCGAGCGGCTTGCACGCGCGCACGAGTTCCCAGATCGCAGCCCCGTCCGTTGCTTCGGGCTTACGCAGCACCGGGGTGCGCGTCTCAGGCTGTGTCATGTCTTTCGGCATCGATCTGGCATCCTCCGTTTGGTTCGTCAGTCTAACTAATATGCCCGCCATAAAGTTTCAACCTCCGAAGCAGTTTTTACGCTTATAGCGGCATATGGGCCTATTTATGGGTAAGTTTGCTAAGATTTTATGAAGCAAATCCCCTTAGTCTCCCGAATGAGATGGTCAAGTGCTTCGCCAATTGAAGCTTTGGCGGAAAACTGCCAAAAGCCTTCTATGGCTGACCACGCTCCAGATCGCACCGACCAGAGTCTCATCGCGCTGCGCCGCATCCTGCGCGCGACGGAACTTTACGAGCGGAAGCTCGCGCAGGCCGCGGGTCTGACACCCGCGCAGCTGCGGGTGCTTCAGATCGTTGCCAAGAAGGAGCATGGCGCCGCCACGCCCAAGGCGCTGGCCACCCAGATGGGCGTCAGCCAGGCCACGGTGACGGCGCTGGTCGACAAGCTGGTGGCGCGCGACATGGTGACCCGGCGCCGGTCGGACATCGACCGCAGGCAGACCGATGTGGCGATCACCGAAAAGGGGCGCGAGGCGGTGAGCCAGTCCCCGGATGCGCTGCAGCAGAAGTTCGTGAAGAGCTTCGAGGGCCTTCAGGATTGGGAACAGGCGCAGCTCGTGGCTTCGCTCGAGCGTGTGGCGGCGATGCTCGACGCGCATGAGATCGACGCCTCGCCGGTGCTGACCATCCGCGACATCCGTCAGGAAGGGCAGCAGGACGGCCACTGAGCCAGCGCCGCGTCAGAGACACGGCTGCAAAGGGCGTGGCGCGGGCCGTTCGCCATACGACAGGTCATAGAGCCAGCGCGCGAGCTGAAGCGGCGGAGCCCTCCAGACCGGCCAGCCGCCGGGATCGCAGCGCAGGGGCCGTTCCGCCGGGCGCCGCGCCAGCCGGTCCTGACGGCCGTGGCCATCGCGCCGTGCCGCCTTCAGTGCGGGTAGCAGCGCCGTCTGACCGGCGCGAACCGCCTGTTCCAGCGCAAGTTCGATTTCGGCAGCGTCCGGTGTGAAGGGCGAGACCTCGTTGAGGCTGCGCCCGGCCCTTGTATGCCCGGCGCTCGCCCGGGTGATTGCCGCGGCGGCAGCGGGCTCCAGCCTCAGGCCGGTCAGCGCCCGGCAGGCTGCAAGGTGGATGTTAGTAACAAGATCGACCGCACCGGCCGGCCCGCGCTCGCTTCGGCAGAGACCGGGTGTGACCCAGGCCGGGTCGTCCGGACCGGGGGCGGTGATTGCCGTGCTGCGGATCACCCCGGCCAGCGCCGCGCGGGCGGTTTGGGGCGTGCACCGACTGGCCTGAAGCAGGGCGAGCCAACACAGCGCCGTGGCTTGAAGGTCCGGCGGAGGTGCGGCCTCGCGGGGCGGGTGGAGGTGGAACCAGCCATCCTCGCAGGGAGAGGCGCACCTCTCGATGAAGGACAGGCCCGCGTCCAGTGCGTGGCGGAGCGGTGCGCTGGCGGAAGCAAGGCCGGGTCGGAGCAGGAAGAGGCACACCTGCGCGGTGATCATGCTGGTTTCGTCCGGATGCCGAATGCCCGGGGCGGTTTCGACCGTCGCACGGAAGGCGCCGCTGGCGGACTGGTACGCCAGAAGGCCTTCGATCAAGACCCGCGTCATGACCGTCCTGCCTGTTCAGGACCGCGTGTCCAGGGTGTGGCCCGGTTTGACGTGAAGCGTGTCGTCATTTCTCCCCGCCTCCCTCCTCTGAGCGCAGAGTCTCCTTCTTCAAAGAACAGCGCCCGCAGGCAAAGGTCAATCGCCGGGCACCGCCGCCTCGGGGTGCGCGCTCATTATCGTTGGGCACGTTTCCCGCTTGTATCGGGGCCTGCCCTCGGGGCAGATGAGGGCGATCCGCGCCGTCAGGGAGGGGGCCGCTCGCGCGGTCGGGCCGGCGCTCAACGAAGCCGTCCCGGTCGAGGGGCGGGCGCAGAACGGAGCCGAACGAGATGCCCCAGCAGGTCGCCATCAATATCAGGACAGAAGCCTATCACCGGTTGCTCGGCGCGCATTACACGCTGCACGATTGCACGGCGGGTTACGCGCATCTGACCGACGAGGAGCGCGCCGCGACGCGCGTGCTGGTCACTGCGGGTTTCAAGGGCGCGACCGGTGCCGAGATGGACGAGCTGCCGAACCTCGGGCTGATCTGCTGCGTCGGCACCGGCTACGAGGGCATCGACGTGCAGGCGGCCATCGCCCGGGGCATTCGGGTCTCGCACGGGGCCGGGGTCAACGCGGGCGCGGTCGCCGATCACACGATGGCGCTGCTGCTGGCGGCGGTGCGGGCCATTCCGCACCAGGACCGGCTGACCCGTTCAGGGGCCTGGAACTACACCGAGACGCCGCGCCCGCTGGTGTCGCGCAAGACGATGGGGATCTTCGGCATGGGCGGCATCGGCCAGGCGCTGGCTCGGCGCGCGGCGGCCTTCGACATGCCGGTGCTCTACCACAGCCGCACCCCGAAGGCGGACCTGCCCTATGGCTACGTGGCGTCGCTCAAGGAGCTGGCGGAGCGCTCCGACTACCTCGTCGCCTGCGTTCCGGGAGGCCCGGCGACGCAGCATGCGGTGAATGCCGAGGTGCTGCACGCGCTGGGGCCGCGGGGCTACCTGGTCAACGTCGGGCGCGGTTCGGCAGTGGATACCGACGCGCTGATCGCGGCGCTGCAATCGGGTGGGATCGCCGGGGCGGGGCTCGATGTCTTCGAGGCCGAGCCCGAGGTGCCCGCCGCCCTTACGGCGCTGGAGAACGTGGTGCTGACCCCGCATATGGCCGGCAATGCTCCCGAGGTGCAGGAGATGGCCGCCGACCTCATCCGCGACAACATCGCCGCCTTCGAGGCGGGGCAGCCGCTGGTCTCGCCGGTGCCCGAGATGAAGGCGCTGGCCCCCACCGTGTGAGCCGGGCCGCGCGCCGCAGCTTGACTGGCGCGGCGACGGCGGCAGGGTGGGACGGGTGTTTCCCTTGCTGCCGATTGCCCCGATGTCCCCGACAAGCCATGACCTTCTGAGCCTCGACTGCTGCGCCCTTCTGAAGCAGTTCCGGAGCGGCGCGGCGACGCCCCTGCAGGCCGCCGAGGCGGTGCTGGCGCAGGTGGCGCGGCTGCAGCCGGAGCTCAACGCCTTCTCGGCCCTTTCCGATACTTTGCGCGCCGAGGCCGAGGCGGCGGGGCGGCGTTGGCGGCAGGCTGCGCCGCTGGGTCCGCTCGACGGTCTGCCTCTGGTGATCAAGGACAACCTCGTCAGCGCCGGGTTGCCGGCCGCCTGGGGCAATGCCGAGCTGGCGCGGCGGGTGGCACAGGCCGACGAGCGCCCGGTCGCCGCGCTGCGCGCGGCAGGGGCCCTTGTGGTGGGCAAGGGCAATACGCCGGAGTTCGCAGTCGAAGGCTACACCGACAACCTGACCTTCGGCGCCAGCCGCAATCCCTTCGATCCGGCACTGACCCCCGGCGGCTCCTCCGGTGGGCTGGTTGCGGCGGTGGCCTCGGGCATGGGCTACGCCGGTCTCGGGACCGACGGCGGCGGCTCGATCCGGCGTCCGGCGGGCTACACCGGGCTGGTCGGCTTGAAGCCGGGGATCGGTCATGTGCCGCGCGGCGGCGGGCTGGCGCAGCTTTTGCTGGATTTCGAGGTCGCGGGGCCGGTGGCGCGCTCGCTGCGCGACCTTCGGTTGCTGGACACTGTGCTGTCGGGGCGGGAGGCGGAAGCGCCACCCGTCGGGCGGTCGCGCATCCTCGCGGTGCCGCGGCTGGGAGATGCGCCCTGCGATCCGGGCATTCTCGCGGCCTTCGATGCCGCCGTGGAGGCGCTTCGCGGCGCTGGCCATGAGGTGAGCCATGGCGCGCTGCCGCATGACCTCGGTCCGCTCAACGCGCGTTGGGGTCAGGTTGCGGAGATCGGGCTTGCCACCTATTTCGCGCGGGATCCGGCGGTGGCGGAGGCGGCCGCCCCGAAGTATCGCGCCATGGCAGCGCGGGGCGCTGAGGCGGCGGCGACCGAGCTTTATGCCTTGCAGGAGGCGGTCTTTGCCCTGCGCGAGGCGTCGCGCGACCTCTGGGGGTTCCACGCGATCCTCATGCCCGCCTCGGCGGCGCACCCCTGGCCGGCGACCGAGAGCCATCCGGGAAGGATCGACGGTCAGGAGGTCGGCCCGCGCGGTCACGCGGTCTACACCGGCTGGGTCAATGCGGCGGGTCTTCCGGCGCTGGCCTTTCCCGCCGTTTCCGAAGCTCTGCCGATCGGCATGCAGCTCATCGGTGCGCCTGGGTCGGAGCGGGCGCTAATGGACATCGCCGAGCCGGTGATCCCGGCGTTTCGCTGGCCGCGCATCGCCGCGGGCTGATCACACGCCCTGCGCAGGATGCTCCGCCGCGACGGCCACCAACTCGTCCACCAGCCCCTGCAGCACCGGGTCGGGCAACATGCCGTCGCGCAGCGAGATGCCGACCGGCCCTCCCAGAAGTTCGTTCTGCACCGGCAGGACGGTCAGCTCGCCGCTGTCGAGCTCGGCGCGGACCACGCCCGCCGAGATGAACCAGATGGTGTCGGAGCGGGCGACCACGCGCCGCCCGAAGGCGTGGGAAACATTCTCATATGCGGGAATTGGCTCGCCGAGCCCCAGCGATTGCAGGAAGGCGCGCACCGACCCCGAGATCACCGCCCCTGCGGGCGGAAGCATCAGCGGGAACCGCAACAGGTCCGCGGGCTCCCAATCGCGGCCCTCCAGAGGATGGCCGGGGCGGATCACCGGCACAACGCGCTCCCAGTAGAGCTGGCGAAAGCTCAGGCCCTCGCCGGTGCCGGTGGCGGGCATGCGGCCCACCACCAGGTCGAGCGCGCCCTCGCGCAGCTGCGACAGGAGCAGCCAGTTGGGGCCGGTGGAGACCCTGAGCGTGCACTCCGGATGGCTGGCGCGGAACCGCGCGGCGGCATCGGGGAAGAGCCCGGTGGCGGCGGTCGGCAGCGCCCCCACCGCCAGCTTGCGCTGGCTCTGCGGCAGTTCCCGCAGCAACTTCTGCCCGCGTTCGAGATCGGCCAGCGCCGTGCCGGCGTGCTGCTGAAAGATCTTGCCGGCCCGGCTCAGCGCCAGCCGCCGTCCGCTGCGATCGAAAAGCTGGACGTCGAGGATCTCTTCCAGCTCGCGCACGGTCTTCGAGGCGGCGGGCTGGCTTACGTGCAGGGTCTCGGCGGCGGCGCTGAGGCTGCCGAGCCGGGCGGTCTCGAGAAAGACGCGCAGGTGCCGCATGCGCAGGTGCGGGTGGATCATTCATAACCTCAGAGTTATGGGTTGTGCCTCTACTTATATTTTTCAACGGCGGTTTGCCATGGCAGAAGAGCACCAAGGCCCGAACCGGCCCCGAGGAGGCATCATGCAGACACTTAACGTAGCCGGCGTCAGCCTGCACATCCGTGACGACGGCCCGAAAGACGGCCGCGTGCTGATGCTGGCCAATTCGCTGGGCACCGACCTGCGGGTCTGGGACGCACTCATTCCGCTGCTGCCCGAGGGGCTGCGCGTGGTGCGTTTCGACAAGCGCGGCCACGGGCTTTCGGATGCGCCCGAAGCACCCTACGCGATGGAGACGCTGGTCGATGACGCCGAGGCGATCTGCGAGGCGCTGGGTCTGACCGATGTCACCTTCGTCGGCCTGTCGATCGGCGGCATCATCGGGCAGGGTCTGGCGGCGAAGCGTCCCGATCTGATCCGCGCGCTGGTGCTGATGGATACCGCGGCGCAGATCGGCACGCCCGAGATGTGGCAGACCCGGATCGACGGCATCCGCGCGAACGGTGTGGCCTCGCTCGCCGATGCCATTCTCGAGCGCTGGTTCACGCCGGGCTTCCGCGAGAGCGACCCGCAGTTCGCGGCGTGGAAGAACATGCTCGAGCGCACGCCGCTCGAGGGTTACGTCGGCTGCTGCGCCGCCATTGCCGGGGCCGACTACACCGAGAGCACCCGAGGGTTGAAACTGCCGGTGCTGGCCATGGCCGGGGCCGAGGACGGCTCGACCCCGCCCGAGCTGGTGCGCGGCACCGCCGAGCTTTGCGGTGCGGCGTTCGCGCTGATCGACGGCGCGGGGCACATCCCCTGCGTCGAGCAGCCCGCCGAGACCGCCCGCCTGATTTGCGATTTTCTGGAAAGGACCGCCTGAATGGACGAGCTTTACGAACAGGGCATGAAGACGCGCCGGTCGGTGCTGGGCGATGCCCATGTGGACCGCGCCGAGGCCAACAAGACCGCCTTTGACGAGCCCTTCCAGACGCTGATCACCCGCAGCGCCTGGGGCACGGTCTGGGCCTCGGACGCGATCAGCCAGCGCGAACGCTCGATGCTGACGCTGGCGCTGCTGGCGGCGACCGGCAACTTCGAGGAGATCCCGATGCACATCCGCGCCACGGCGCGCACCGGGGCCAGCAAGCAGGACGTGCTGGAAGCGTTCCAGCACGTGGCGATCTACGCCGGGGTTCCGCGCGCCAACCACGCGCTGAAACTGGCCAAGGCGACCTATGCCGAAATGGAGGCGGCAGCCGAATGAGCAACTTCATCACCACAGACTCGATCAAGGACAAGGGCCCGCTGATCCCGCGCAACCGGGATGCGCATCCGGTGGCCTATGATCCCGGCTACAAGACCAGTGTCAGCCGTTCGCCGAACCTGCCGCTGCTGTCGATGGAAAGCTCGCCCTCGGAAGAGACCGGCCCGACCTTCGGTCACGGCAAGCTCGGCGCGCTCGACAACAACCTCGTGCTGAACTGGACCAAGGGCGCGGCCCCGGCGGTCGGCGAGCGCATCCTGATGCATGGTCGCGTGCTCGACGAGAACGCGCGTCCGGTGCCGAACACGCTGATCGAGATCTGGCAGGCCAACGCGGGCGGTCGCTACCGCCACAAGAAGGACACCTATCTTGCGCCGCTCGACCCTAACTTCGGCGGCTGCGGCCGCACGCTGACTGACGAGAACGGCTACTACCAGTTCCTCACCGTGCGTCCCGGCGCCTACCCGTGGCCGAACCGCGGCAATGACTGGCGGCCGATGCACATCCACATCTCGGTCTATGGCCACAGCTTTGGCCAGCGCCTGATCACCCAGATGTACTTCGAGGGCGATCCGCTGATCAACCACTGCCCGATCGCCGCGACGATCAAGAACCGCGCCCAGCTCGATGCGCTGGTCGCCCCGCTCGACCTGGCGCACTCGCGCCCGCTCGACTACCTCGCCTACAAGTTCGACATCGTGCTGCGCGGCCGTCGCCAGTCGATGTTCGAGAACAAGCTGGAGGGCATGTGATCATGGTGCAGAAACTTGACACCCTCGTGGAAACCGCCTCGCAGACCGCCGGGCCCTACGTCCACATCGGCCTGATGCCCACCTATGCGGGCAACGCCGGCTACTACGACGAAGAGATCGGCGTCAGCCCCATCGAGGATGGCTGCGATGGCGAGATCATCGAGATCACCGGTTCGGTCTACGATGGCACCGGCTGGGCGATGCGCGACGCGTTGATCGAGAGCTGGCAGCCCGACGCCAAGGGCGTGTTCCCCGGGCAGGAGGGCGCGGATCCCAAGGTCTCCGGCCATTGCCGCTTTGCCGCCGATGCCGACACCGGCGAGTTCACCCTGCGCACGGTCAAGCCGGGCAAGGTGAAGGGCCGGGGCGGTGTGGTCAGCGCGCCGCATATCTCGCTCTGGGTCGTCGCGCGTGGCATCAATATCGGGCTGCAGACGCGCATCTACTTCGAGGACGAGGACAACTCGTCCGATCCGCTGCTGGCGCGCGTCGAGCAGCGCCCGCGGGTCGACACGCTGATCGCCAAGAAGACCGGTGAGGGCAAGTACCGCTTCGACATTCGCCTGCAGGGCGAGGGCGAGACGGTCTTCCTCGACATCTGAGGCGGGGGCGATAGAAGAACCCGACGGGGCGGCTTGCGGGCCGCCCCTTCGGCATGTGGAGGGACAGGACATATGAGCGCGAGCGTTTTCGATCACCCCTGGCTGGGCGGGCTGTTCGGCGATCCGGAGATGGCGGAGATCTGGTCGGCCGAGCGACAGATGGCGCATATGCTCGCCTTCGAGGCGGCCTGGAGCCGGGCGCTCGGGGCCTGCGGCAGCGTCGATGCAGCGTTGGCTGCGACCGCGGCCGAGAAGATCGCGGCGGCACGGATCGATTTCGACGACATCCGCGCGGGCATGGCGCAGGACGGGGTGCCGGTGCCCCGGCTGGTCAAGCAATTGCAGGCGGTCGTCGGTCCGGAGGCCGTGGCTGCGGTGCACAAGGGGGCGACCTCGCAGGACGTGGTGGACAGCGCACTGGTGCTGGTGCTGAAGGACACGACCGTGCTGCTCGCCCGGCGCATGGCGGAGCTCGAGGCGGCGCTGATCGAGCTGGATGCGCGGCGCGGCGAGACGCCGCTGATGGGCCGCACGCGGATGCAGGCGGCGACGGAGATCACCGTCTCGGACCGGCTGCGGCCCTGGCATCAGCCGCTTGCAGCGCATCTCGAGCGGCTGGCGGAATTGTCGCCGCGGGTCGAGCGGGTGCAGGTCGGCGGAGCCTCGGGCGACCGCAAGGCACTCGGCAAGGACGCGCAGGCGGTGACGGATCACGTCGCGGCGGAGCTCGGCCTTGCCAGCGCCGACGGCGCCTGGCACGCCAAGCGCGACGGCGTGGCAGAATACGCCGGGCTGCTGTCGCTGATCACCGGCACGCTGGGCAAGATCGGGCAGGACATCTGCCTGATGGCGCAGCAGGGGCTGGATGAAATCAAGCTCTCGGGCGGCGGCGGGTCGTCCGCCATGCCGCACAAGCAGAACCCGGTGGGGGCCGAGCTGTTGGTCACGCTTGCACGGTTCAACGCGGTGCAGCTGTCGGGCATGCACCAGGCGCTGATCCACGAGCAGGAGCGTTCGGGCGCGGCCTGGGCGCTGGAATGGATGATCCTGCCGCAGATGGCGCAGGCGACGGCCCGGGCGCTGGCGACGGCGCAGGGGCTTGTCGGCAACATCGATCGCATCGGCACGCCCGACTGAGTGGCGGGCGCGTTGATGCTCCTGTAACCGGGGCGGGAGAAGTTTCCCTCGCCCGACCCCAGTTACAGGACCCTCCCATGACCCAAGATGTCGCCCGGATCATCGCCTCTGACCGTTTCAAGCGCGCGCAGGAGGATCTGGCGCAGGGCCATGACCGTTTCGTCGACGAGATCATCGAGCTGACCGAGATCCCCGCGCCGCCCTTCAAAGAGGAGGTGCGCGCCGCGGCCTATGCCGAGAAGTTTCGCGCGCTGGGGCTGCAGGAGGTCGAATTGGACGGCATCGGCAACGTGCTCGGCCTGCGCCGCGGCCGCGGCAACGGGCAAGTGATCGTGGTGGCGGCGCATCTCGACACGGTCTTTCCCGAGGGCACTGATGTCACCGTGCGCCGAGAGGGCACGAAGCTCTTTGCGCCCGGTGTCGGCGACGACACGCGGGGGCTGGCGGCGCTGCTCGCCTTCATCCGCGCGCTGGATGCGGCGGGGATCGAGACCGAGCAGGACATTCTTTTCGTCGGCGACGTCGGTGAGGAGGGCAAGGGCGACCTGCGCGGCATCCGCCATCTGTTTGAAGAAGGCGACCACCGCGAGAAGATCGCCGGCTTCTTCACCATCGACGGGCTGGAAGTGGGGCAAGTCACCACGGCGGCGGTCGGCTCGCTGCGCTACCGCGTTGCGTTCCGCGGTCCGGGGGGGCATTCGCTCAACGCCTTCGGCACGGTCAACCCGGCCTATGCGCTGGGATCGCTGATGGCGGGCATGGCGCGCATCGAGGTGCCCGAGGAGCCGCGCACCACCTTCTGCGCCTCGGTCATGGGCGGCGGCAGCTCGATCAACGCCATCCCCGAGGAGGTCTGGCTGGAGATCGACCTGCGCTCGGTGGACGCGGAGGAATTGTCCAAGCTCGACGCGACGCTGCACGGGCTGGTCGAGGAGGCCGTGGCGGGCGAGAACGCCCGGGGTGACACCAGCCATGGCGCGATCCGCGCCGAGATCACCCGCATCGGCAACCGCCCGGCGGGGCGCACCGCCAGTGACAGCGGCATCGTTCAGGCGGCCTTTGCCGCGCTTCCGGCGTTTGGGTTCGAACCGTCGACCGGCGAAAGCTCCACCGACGCCAACATCCCGATGAGCCTCGGCGTGCCGGCGATCTGCCTAGGTTCGGGCGGCACCGGCGGGCGGGCGCACAGCCTCGAGGAATGGATCGACGTGGAGCCGGAGCTCTCGCTGCGCGGGCTCTACGCGGGGCTGGCGACGATCCTCGGGACTGTGGGTATGGTCGAGGGCTGAGGCGCTCGCTCGACAAACAAAAAGGACCGCGCCGGTGGGCGACGCGGTCCTTGCAGGGGCAGGGGAGAGGGGTCAGCCGAAAGTCAGCTGCACCTTTACCGCCTTGCCCCGATCCATCGCCAGCTCGACGGCTTTCTGGGCGTCCTCGACCGGCAGCGAATGGGTGACGATCGGCGCGAGGTTCATCGAACGCGAATTGATCAGCTCGACCGACTGGCCGAATTCGGCGTCGAAACGGTGCGTGCCGCAGAGGTTGATCTCTTTCGAGACCAGCATGTTGAAGGGCACCGGGGTGTCGCCCATGACGCCGACCTGCACGATGGTGCCGAGCGGGCGGGTGCAGGCGATGGCGGAACGGATCGCCGGGCCGGCGGCGGAGCATTCGAAGCAGAGGTCGAACTGTCCCTTCTCGGCCTCGTATTCGGCAAGTTCCGCGCCGTTGGTGGCGACGTTGATCGCGCGGGTCGCGCCGACCTGCTTGGCCACTTCCAGCGTCGCGTCCTGCAGGTCGGTGACGACGATCTCCGACGCGCCGTAGTGCTTGGCCAGCGCCACGCAGAGCGCGCCGATCGGGCCCGCGCCGGTGACGAGGACGCGCTTGCCGGTCAGCGATCCCGCGACCTGCACGGCACGGGTCACCGCGCGGCAGCAGACGGCGAGCGGTTCGGCCAGCGCGGCCTCGGCCATCGGCACGCCCGCTGCGATCTTGTAGCACTGGCCCGCGCCGATCGCGACGCGGTCACGGAAGAAACCCTGCTCGTGCGGCAGGAACATCGCCGAGCCCTTGAAGCGCATGTTCATGCAGTGCTGGTGGTCGCCCGCCTTGCAGAACTTGCACTCCCCGCAGGGATGCGAGGGGTTCACCGCCACCACGTCGCCAGCGGCGACGCCGGTCACGCCTTCGCCAACCGAGACAACGGTGCCCGCCGCCTCGTGGCCGATGATGATCGGCTCAAGCACGCGGATCGTGCCGATCCCGCCGTCGGCGTAGTAGTGGATGTCGGAGCCGCAGATTCCGCCCGCGCCGATCGCGACCACCACCTCACCCGCCGCGGCGGTGGGCTCTTCGATGGTCTCGACGCGCAGGTCTTTTTGTCCGTGCAGCCGTGCGATGCGGTTGGTCATGGTCTTGGTCCTAGTTCGACAGGAAGGAGGGCAGCCAGGTGCTGAAGAACGGCACGTAGGAGACGAGCAGCAGCACGAGGATGTTGGTGAGGATGAAGGGCATGATCGCGCGGGTGACCTCCCAGAGCGTGACCCGCCCGATGCCGGCGCAGATGAACAGGCACACGCCGACCGGCGGGGTGGTCAGGCCGATCATCAGGTTGAGCACCGCGAAGACCGCGAAGTGCAGCGGGTCGACGCCGACGCCGGTGGCCAGCGCGAGAAGCGGACCGAAGAGGATGATCAGCGCGGCGATGGTCTCCATGAACATGCCGACGAAGAGCAGCACCAGGTTGATCAGAAGGATCACCAGGAACTTGTTGTCGGTGATGCTGAGCACGGAGTCGGCGATCATCTGCGGGATGCGCTCGGAGACGAGGATCCAGCCGAAGACGTTTGCGAGGCCGACGAGCACGAGGATCGCAGCGGCCGAAACGGCGCTGTCGATCAGGATTTTCGGCACGTCCCGCAGTTTCAGCCCGCGGTAGACGAAGGCGCCGACGACGAAGGCGTAGATCGAGGCGACGATGGCGGTCTCGGTCGGGGTGGCAAAGCCGGTGAGCAGGCCGCCGACGATGAGGCCGGTCATGGCCACGGCCCAGAAGGCGCCGAGGAAGGCCTTCCAGAGCTCGCCCATGCCCTGCCATTCCTGGCGCGGGTAGTTATGCTTCTTGGCGAGGATCCAGGCGGTGATCATCATCGCCACGCCCATCATGATGCCGGGGATGGCGCCGGCGATGAACATCTTGCCGACCGAGATGCCCGACAGCGTGCCGACAATGATCATCGGCACCGAGGGCGGGATAATCGGCCCGACGGTCGAGGAGGCGGCGGTGATCGCGGCGGAGAAATCGGCCGGGTAGCCGGCCTTCTTCATGCCGGGGATCATCATGCCGCCGATCGAGGCGGCGTCTGCCGCGGCGGTGCCCGAGATGCCACCGAACAGCATCGAGGCGGCGACGTTGGTCAGCCCGAGGCCGCCGCGCATCCATCCGACCAGCGCCTGCGCCAGCCGCACGATGCGCCCGGTGATGCCGCCGGCGTTCATCAGGTTGCCGGCGAGGATGAAGCCGGGGATGCAGAGCAGCACGAAGCTGTCCATGCCAGCGTACATCTTTTGTGGGATGACCACGAGCGGCATGCCCTTGAAGAGGATGTAGGCCATCGAGGAGACGCCGAGGGTGATTGCCACCGGCAGGCCGATGATCAGGCCGCCGAGGAAGCAGCCGAGCAGAATGGTCAGCTCCATCTCAGAGCTCCTCTTCGGTTTTTTCGGGAAGGCCGGTGTCGCGGCGGCTCAGCATGCCGGCCACGCGCAGCCCGGCGAAGAGGCTGATCGCCAACAGGGTGACCAGCGCGGAAGCGTGGATGAAGTCCATGCGGACCCCGAGCGAGGGGGCGGTCTGTCGCGCGCCGATGGACACGTAGAGCCATGTCGCCTTGATCAGCATCAGGCCGAAGCCGAGCGTGATCACCGCAGACACCAGCCGCAGGATCCAGGGCAGCCGTCCGGGCAGCGCCTCGCAGACGATGTCGACGTTCACCAGGTCGCCCGAGCGATAGGCCAGCCCGACGCCGAATGCGGCGAGGTAGAGCAGCGCGAAGCGGGTCAGCTCCTCGGTCCAGACGACCGAGTCGATCACCCCGGATCGACCAAGGAGCTGGATGATGACGGCGGCGATGATGACGGCAAAGCTGAGCCCTGTCGCGATACGGGCGATGGCGGTCAGGACCGTGACGACCTTTTGCATGGAACGGCTCTTCGGTGAAATTGCAAGGAGGGCCGGACCCGAGTGGAGGGTCCGGCCCGGGAGAGCGGGCCCGGGAGAAGGGGAGGGAGGGGCCCGCGTTCCGGCTTACTTGTCGAAGAGGGTTTCGACGTCGGGCCGGATGTCTTCGGAGACCGAGCTCAGCACCGCGTCCTTGGCGGCGGCGGCAAAGGCCTCGTTGTCGACGTCGACAAATTCCACGCCGAGGTCCTGAAGCTGGGTCACCAGCTGCTCTTCGTCGGCGAGGAAGAGCTCACGCTCGTAGTCCTGGGTGCGCTTGGCGGCTTCCATGACGTTGGCCTGGTCCTCTTCGGACATCTGGTCCCACGCCATTTCCGAGATGGTCAGGTAGATCCAGGACCGCACGTGGTCGGTCTTGTTGATGTACTTCTGCACCTCGTTGAAGTTCGCCGACTTGATCAGCGCCAGCGGGTTTTCCTGTGCCTCGATGGTGCCGTTCTGCAGCGAGGTGAAGACCTCGGAGAAGGCCATCGGGGTCGGGTTCGCGCCAAGCGCCTTCCAGACGTTGAGGAAGAGCGGCACGTTCGGCACGCGCATCTTCAGGCCGTTCAGCTCGTCCGGCGAGGTGATCGGGCGGTTCGAGGTCAGCTCGCGCGGGCCGCGGGCGAAGTAGGCGATCGGGCGGATGCCCACCTTCTCGATGATCTGCGCCTCGATGCGGTCGCCGAGCTCGCCACCGGCGGCGGCATCCATGTCCTCGAGCGAGGTGTAGGCGTAGGGCACGGCCAGCAGCGCGGCCATCGGTGCCCAGTTCTGCAGCGATTCACCGGTGATGGTCATGTCGGCGGTGCCGAGCTGCATGCCGTTGATGACATCCATCTCCTTGCCGAGCGTCTCGTTCGGGTAGACCTCGACCTCGATGCGGCCGTCGGTGAGCGTGGCCAGCTCTTCGGCGAATTTCACCGAGGCCTTGTGCCAGATGTTGTCCTCGTTGGCCGGGTGGCCGAGCTTCAGCGTCATGTCGGCCGCCATGGCCGAGGCGCTGAGGGCGACGGTGGCAATGCTCGAGAGCATCAGGGTCTTGAGGGTTTTCGCGACGGTCATGGTGTCCTCCCTTTCAGGGTCGCTTGGGGACGATGCAGCGCACACACTCACGCGGCATCGGGGTCGAAATAGTCGGGGAAGGCCTCGCGGATGGCCGGCAGGTCCGACAGGATCATCTGCAGGTGGCCGCGCATGGCCTTTTCGGCGGCTTCGGGATCGCCAGCGTCGATGGCGTCGACCACCGCTGTGTGCTGGGCGATGAGGTGTTCAAGCGGGAAATGCGCCGAAGTCATCTGGCGCACCCGGTCCATCTGGCTCTTCATGCCGACGATCACCGCCCAGGCGTTGGGGCGGCCGGCGGCTTTCGCCAGCGTCTGGTGGAACTCGTCGTCGAGCGGGACGAAGGCGGCGGGGTGGTGGTCGACGAGCTGTGCCTGAGCGTCGATCTGGCCGCGAAGTTCTTCGACCAGCCCGGCGGGACGGTAGGTGGCGCAGGCCTTGGCGACGTCGGCCTCGACAGCCTCGCGGACGAAGCGCGCGTCGAGCACGGCACCGACGGAAATCTTGCGCACGAAGGAGCCGCGCTGCGGGCGGATCTCCAGCAGGCCTTCCTCGGCGAGCTTGATGAAGGCTTCGCGCACGGGCTGGCGGGAGACGCCGAACTTCGCGCCGATCTCGGCCTCGGAGAGCCGGGTTCCGGGTTCGAGTTGATTGCGGATGATCGACTGGCGCAGGGCACGGATCAGCTGCGGCCCAACGGGCGCCGACTGGTCGACCTGCTCGATCTGGATTGTCTCGATTCCCATGGCTCTCCTCCGTTGCGGCAACCTGCTCCATACTTCCATACTAGTCAACATGTGAATCGGCTGCTATTGATCTCGTGACCACCGAGGAGCGGGATTCCGTCCCGCGCAGCAGATAAAAAGGGAGGAATACCGATGCGTCAGACCTGGCGTTGGTTCGGACCGAAAGACCGCGTGAGCATCGACGACATGATGCAGGCAGGCGTCGAGGGCGTCGTTTCCGCATTGCACCACGTGCCCACCGGCGCGATCTGGACCCCCGAGGAAATCGCGCAACGCCAGCGCGAGATCGGCACCCGCAAGGACGGCCGCGGCTCTTCGCTGGTCTGGGATGTGGTCGAATCGCTGCCCGTCTCCGAGGACATCAAGAAGCAGAAGGGTGACTGGAAGGCTCATATCGAGACCTGGAAGACCTCGATGCGGAACCTTTCCGAGGCCGGGCTCGAGACCATCTGCTACAACTTCATGCCGGTGCTCGACTGGACGCGCACCGATCTGGCGTGGGAACGTCCGAGCGGCGCGCGCTGCATGCGCTTCGATCTGATCGACTTCGCGGCCTTCGACATCCACATCCTCGAACGCGCCGGGGCTGCCGAGAGCTTCCCCGACGCGGTGGTCGCCGAAGCCGCCGAACGGTTTGCCAAGATGGATGACGCGCGCAAGGAGCAGCTCGCCGGCAACGTCGTCTTCGGCCTGCCGGGCGCGGCGGAGAAGTTCAGCCTCGCGGACGTGAAGCTGCACCTCGCGGAATACGACAACATCTCCGAAGCGCAGCTGCAGCAGCACATGATCGACTTCCTGTCGGAAGTGACGCCGCTGGCCGAGGAACTGGGCATGCGTCTGTGCTGCCACCCGGACGATCCGCCCTTCCCGCTGCTCGGCCTGCCGCGCATCATGTCGACCGAGGCGCACTACCGGAAGATTCTCGACGCGGTGGACCTGCGCGCCAATGGCGTCACGCTCTGCACCGGCTCGCTCGGCGCGCGTCCGGACAACAACCCGGTGGAGATCTTCAAGGCGCTGGCCGACCGCGTGCACTTCCTGCACCTGCGGAACGTCAGCATCGAGGGCACCGAGGTGATGAACTCGCTCTACGAGGACGAGCACCTTTCGGGGCACACCGACATGGTCGCCATGGTCGCTGCCGTGGTTGCCGAAGAACGCCGCCGCAAGGACGAGGGCCGGGCCGACTGGTCGATCCCCTTCCGTCCCGACCACGGGCAGGACATCCTCGACGACATCGGCCGCGAGGCGCAGCCGGGCTACCCGGCGATCGGCCGTCTCAAGGGTCTGGCGGAACTGCGTGGCCTCTACCGTGCCTTCGAGCACGAGCTCGTGGCGGGCAAGGCATGAGGCTGACGTCACTTGATCAGGTGCCCGAGGCGCTGCGCCCGCGCTATGATCCGCAGGCGCATGGGGTGGGCATCGTCCACCTCGGTCTCGGGGCCTTTCACAAGGCGCATCAGGCGGCGCTGACCGATCTGGCGCTGGCGGCGGGGAGCGGCGACTGGCGCATCCTCGGCGTCTCGCTGCGCTCGCCGAAGGCCTCGGACGAACTGCATCCGCAGAACGGCCTTTTCACGCTGATCGCCAAGGGTGCCGAAGGCACTGAGGCGCGGGTGGTCGGCGCCATCGCCGACGCCATCTGCTCGGCGGGCAACCCCGAGCCGGCGCTCGCCGCCATGGCCGCAGAGGGCACCAGGATCGTCTCGCTGACGGTCACCGAAAAGGCCTACGGCCTCGACCGCGCGGCCCATGGCTGCGACCCGGCGCATCCTGCCGTGGCCGCGGACCTAGTGAGCCCGGCGGCGCCGCAGGGTGTGCTCGGCCTGCTGACGGAGGCGCTGCGCCGCCGTCGCGACGCGGGTCTTGCGCCCTTCACCGTGCTCTGCTGCGACAACCTGCCGGAAAACGGCGTGCTTCTGCGTGGCGCTGTGGTGGATTTCGCCCGCCGGATCGATCCCGCGCTTTCGGAGTGGATTGCCGCCGGGGTGGCCTTCCCCTCGACCATGGTCGACCGCATCACCCCCGCCGCCACGCCCGCCACTCTGGCCGAGGCGCAGGCGCTGATCGGCTGCGAGGATCTCGGCGCGATCGAGACCGAGAGCTTCTTCCAGTGGGTGATCGAGGACAATTTCCCGCAGGGCCGTCCGGCCTGGGACAAGGCCGGGGCGATCTTCACCGACAATGTCACCGCCTTCGAGATGATGAAGCTGCGGATGCTGAACGGCAGCCACTCGATGCTGGCCTACGTGGGCTTCCACGCGGGTTGTCCTTACGTGCGGGACGTGATGGCCGCGAAACCGCTGGCCAAGCTGGTGCGCCGTCATCTCGTGACCGCCGCCGCGACCCTGCCCGAGATCCCCGGCATCGACACAGTCGCCTATGCCGATGCGCTGGCCAGGCGGTTCGAGAACCCCGAGATCGCGCATGAGACCTTCCAGATCGCCATGGACGGCTCCGAGAAGATGCCGCAGCGGATATTCTCCGCCGTGGCAGACGCGCGGGCGCGGGGCCTTGATTGCCGGGCTTTCACCTTTGCCACGGCGGCCTGGGCGCGGCACATCAGCGGCGCCACCCATGATTGCGCACCTTATGAGCTGCGCGACCCTCGTACGGCGGAACTGACGGCGATGGCCGGAGGTCGGGATGCGGAGGAGATCGTCGCCGCGCTGCGCGATGCCGCCTTCGTGCCGGCGGAGCTTCGCGCGGATGAGGCCTACTGGGACGAGGTGACCGGCCTTCTGGCGGAGATGCTCTTTGAGCCGATGCGCGACGTGATCGCGCGCGAGGCCGCCGCCTGAGCGCCACAATCCATGCTCACGCCCGCCCGCCAGATAGGCGGGCGGGCGCGCAGCCGAGTGTTTGCGCCAACACTATGTCTAGAATTACTGTCCTGTCGCAAATGTCGATGTAAGATCGGCTTGGGAGGACACCATGCCATACACCGACTTTGCACGCGGGTCCCGGCTGCTGAAAACACCCCGGAGGCAATCCGAGGAACAGGCAGAAATCACCCGTCTTGAGAACGAGTTACGCGCATTTGTGGCCATCGCCCTTCAGCACGGGATGCGCGATTACTGCGAGATTCGCCATCCAGATCTGACGCGCGAACTGGAAGAAGGACTGGAACGTGCGCGCCACCGCGCAGAGGTGAAATACGCCTACGTGATGGAGCGGCTTGCGCGGGTTCCGGGCCTCATGGCCTCGACCGGGGAGACCGGCGAGCGCACCTATTATCGCAACAGCGAAGAGAACGTCGCCTATATCGAGCACTCGCTCTGGAGCAAGCGTTTCATCCTGAGCGGCATCTGGGTCGCGCCCAAGTACCGAGGTGAAGGCGTGGCGCATCGCATCCTGCGCCAGCTGGTGGAGGCGGCGGACGAGGCCGAACTCGGCATCGAGCTGCACCACGAACCCTTCGGAGAGGAGGGGCTCGACAAGCCTGCGCTGGAAGCCTTCTACAATCGCCACGGATTCCAGCATCACGAGCTTACTCCGGGCGCGATGTTCCGCATCCCGCGCTCGCCGCTCGATCACCACGGCGCGTCCTGACGCAGGGCGCGGTCACCGGCGGCGGTGCCGACCGCCGCCATTCTTTCTGGCAGTGCGATCTATCGCGGACTCCGGGGGCGCCGCCCCCGGCCCGGCCCGCGCACGGCGGCCGCATGGACCCCGGCTCCATCCCGGCGCTATAACCTGCTGAGGAGAATGCAGGTCAGGGAAAGTCCATGCGCAGACGCAGCAAGGCCTCGGCGCCATGATCTCCCGCAACCTCAGGCATTTGCGGGTGCTTCTCGCCGTGGCGGACGAGGCGTCGATCACCGGGGCCGCCGAGCGGTTCAAGGTCAGTCAGCCGGCGGTCACCCAGATGCTGCGCAAGCTCGAGGAGCAGGCCGGGGGGCCGCTCTTTGATCGCACCAGCCGGGGCTTCGTGCTGAACGAGCGCGGTGCGGTGCTCGCGGCCCGCCTCGGGAGGGCCTTCGCGCAGCTCGATGCAGCGCTCTCGCAGATCTCTCCGCGGCTGACCGCTGTGGTGACCAGCGGCCAGTTGCAGGCGCTGATCGCGGTGCATGACACCGGCAGCTTCACCCTTGCCGCCAGGGCGCTCGACCGTGCCCAGCCCACCGTTCACCGCGCAGTGAGCCAGCTCGAACAGGAGGTCGGTGCGCCGCTTTTCGAGCGCACCGCCCATGGGCTGATTCCCAGCCGGGCCTGCGGCGCGCTGGTGCCGCGCGCGCTGCTCGCGCTGAGCGAGCTCGACCAGGCCGACATGGAACTGGGCGAATTCGATGGCACCGAGACCGGGCGGATCGTCATCGGCACCCTGCCGCTGTCGCGGTCGGTGCTGCTGCCGCGGGCGCTCGCGGCCTTTCGGCAGGCGCGCCCGAAAATCCGCATCTCGGTGCTCGACGGCACCCATGACATGCTGCTCGCGGGGCTGCGGCGGGGGGACATTGACATCATGCTCGGTGCGCTTCGCAGCCAGGCACCCGCGCCCGACGTGCGGCAGGAGGCGCTGTTCCAGGATCGCTTCGCGGTGGTTGCGCGGCCGGGGCATCCGCTGGTCGGGAAGGGGCCGCTCTGCACCTCGCAACTGCGTTGCTTTCCGTGGATCGTGCCCGGCCCGGGAACCCAGCTAAGGCATCAGTTCGAGGCACTTTTTCGCCGCAGCGAATTGCCCCTACCCGAGAGCCTGATCGAAGCCGGATTCATTCTGCTTATACGTGAGTACCTCGACCTCAGCGATGCGCTGGCTTTCACCTCGGGCCGGCAGGCGGCGCCTGAGCTGGACCGACGCCACCTCGTTCAGCTTCCCCTCACGGAAACATTGCCGCTTCGCGAGATCGGGCTGACCCTGCGCGAGGGCTGGCTGCCGACCCGCGCGCAGCAGCTGATGCTCGACTGCCTGCGTGGCGCGGCGCGGGGGCTGCCGGACGTATAGCAATAAGTTATGCCATAATGCGCCGAATCTATTGGAACCCTCCGGACATAGGTTGCAGACCTGTCCCGCACATGGCCTGCCATGCGGGTGGGCGTGATCTCGGGAGGATTACCATGCGTTCTGTCATTCTTGCGGCGGCTCTCGGCCTCGCCTCCACTGCTGCCTTTGCAGAAGACTTCAAATTCGCCAGCTTCTTCGCGCCGACGCACCCTTACGTCGAGGGGGCCTTCGATCCCTTCGCGGAAAAGGTGGCCGAAAATTCCGGCGGCGATCTGTCGGTGACCATCTACAACGGTGGTGAACTGGGCCCGGGCCCGGCCGAACAGTACAGCCGTGTGCTCGACGGCGTGGCCGAACTGGCCGTCTCGCTGCCCGGCTACACCGCCTCGACCTTCCCGCTGACGCTGGTCGCGGAACTGCCGGGCGTGCTGAACACCGAAACCGGCACCGCCGACATCTGGAACAACATCGAGCTGTTCCAGCCCGAGTACCGCCGCGCCATCCTGGTGAGCCTGTGGTCCTCGGCGCCGAACCAGCTCTACACCCGTGACAAGGCCGTGCGCAGCCCGGCCGACATCGAGGGCATGAAGATCCGCGTGCCGTCGCGCAACACCGGCCTGCTGGTCGAAGCCTGGGGCGCGACCCCGGTCTCGATGCCGGTGAGCGAGATCTACAACGCCCTGCAGACCGGCGTGATCGACGGTGCGATGATCGACACCACCGCGACCCGTGCCTTCCGCCTTGGTGAAGTGGCCAACTACCTGACCATCGGCATGGACACGACGAACTCGCCGTTCTTCATCCTCGCCAACCGCGATGCCTTCAACAGCCTGGATGACGCGCAGCAGAAAGCCCTGCTCGACGCCGGCAAGGAGGCCTCGGCCGAGGCCAACGAGGTGCAGCTCGCGGTCGCCGCCGGCGGTGTCGAAGCCTTTGCCGAGATCGAGGGCCGCGAAGTCATCGAGCTGACCGCCGAGGAGGCCGCCGCCTTCAACGCGCTGTCCGCGCCGGTCACCGAGAAGGTCGTCGCCGAGACCGGGGGCAACGCCCAGGCCATCGTCGACGCGCTGGCCCACTGAGCCGCATGATGCGTCGCGCAACCGTTGCCCTGTCGGTTTTCACCGACAGGGCCACCGCCTTGCTGGCCGTTGTGGGCGGCGTCGCCCTGCTGGCCCTGGTGGTGCTGATCTTCGCCGGCGTGGTGCTGCGCTACGCCTTCGGCCAGCCGATCCTTGGGTCGAACGAGATCATCCAGCTGGCCGCGGTGGCGCTGGTGATGTCCGCTCTGCCCTATTGCACCCATCTCAACGGCCACGTCAGCGTCGATGTCTTCGACCGGGTGCTGGGGCGTTTCGGCCGCCGCGCCGGAGACGTGATCGCGCGGCTGCTGTCGGGCTACGCGCTGGGGGTGCTGTGCCATCGCGCCTACTATAAGGCGCTGGATGCCGCCGAGTTCGGCGACACGACCAACATGCTGGGCCTGCCGCTCTGGCCCTTCTACGGAATTCTCGCCCTTGGCTGCGGCTTCTGCGTGCTGGTCTTCGCGCTGCAGATCCTGAAGGTGCTCGTGCTCGGAGAAGAACAATGACCGAAGTCTCTGCCGGGCTGATCGGCATTGCCGCCCTGTTCCTTCTCATGATCCTGCGCACGCCGGTGGCCTTTGCCATGCTGCTGGTCGGCTTCTTCGGGTACTGGGGGCTGTCGGGCTTCCGCAGCGCCAGCGCCATGCTGATGACCGAGAGCTACTCGGCGGTGTCGTCCTATTCGCTGATCGTGGTGCCGATGTTCGTGCTGCTGGGCAACGTTGCCTCGGCGGCGGGCTATTCGCGCGGTCTCTATGATGCAGCCTATGCCTGGGTGGGCCGGCTGCGTGGCGGGCTTGCCTCGGCCTCGGTGATCGGCTGCGCCGCCTTCTCGGCGGTGTCGGGCTCCTCGGTGGCCACGGCGGTGACGCTGGGCAAAGTCGCGTTGCCGCAGATGAAGCGCCTCGGCTATGCCGACAGCCTTGCCACGGGGGCGGTCGCCGCGGGCGGCACGCTGGGCTTCCTGATCCCGCCCTCGACCGGTTTCGTGCTCTACGCGATCCTTACCGAGGAATCGATCGGGCGGCTGTTCATGGCGGGCATCCTTCCGGGCATCCTGCTCTGCGCGCTGTTCATGGGGGTGATCTGGCTTCAGGCCACGCTGCGCCCCGAGGACGGCCCGAAAGGCGAAAAGATCGGCTGGGCGGAAAAGCTGCGCATCTCTTCCGAGGCCTGGCCGTTGTTCGGGGTCATCCTCGTGTCGATCGGCGGCATCTACCTCGGCGTCTTCACGCCGGTCGAAGCCTCGGGCATTGGCGCGGGCCTGGTGATCCTGCTGGCGTTGGTGCAGCGCCGGGTGGACTGGACGGGCTTCAAGGAGGCGGTTCTCGACACGCTGAAGACCTCGGCCATGCTCTACATGGTGGTGATCGGGGCCAACGTACTGAACCCCTTCCTTGCCATCACCCACATTCCGGCGACGCTCGGCGCACAGCTCGAGACGCTGGGCCTCGGGGCCTATGGGACGCTGATCGTGATCCTGCTTGCCTACGTGGTGCTGGGCATGTTCATGGACGGGCTGTCGATGCTGGTCATCACGATCCCCATCGTCTTCCCGGTGATCACCGGTTTCGGCTTCGATCCGATCTGGTTCGGCGTGGTCGCGGTGATCGTCATCGAGATGGGCATGATCACCCCGCCGGTGGGCATGAACGTCTTCGTGGTGCGCGGTGTGGCCGGGCCGGGCGTGCCGCTGACGACCGTGTTCAGCGGGGTGACGCCCTTCCTGATCGCCATGGTGGTGGGGCTGGTGCTGATCATCCTGTTCCCGCAGATCGCCACGCTGATCCCGAATACGATGTTCGACTAGGCCAAGGCTGGACCATCACGCGCCGGACGATCCGGCCACGCGCGAGGTAGAAAGAGAAGGAAGGCCCCGCCGAGCGATCGGCGGGGCCTTTGCCTGTCGCGTCCTTGACACAGGCAGCAGCGAATCGTCGCTTGTGAAAAGCGCTTTCCTAGGCGGTCTCACGCCGTCTCGGACTCGCCTGACCGGATCGTCTGGCGATGTTTGTGCGGGAAGTGGCGCGGATCGGGGCAATTGCGGCGGTTTGCTGCCAAGTTTTGACCCAAGACAGGAGATCTTCCGGCCGAAGGTATGCTGCACATGCGTGCAAAGCGTGGCCATGTTGAGAATTTTCGTGTAATAGGATTCGGGTAGTTAAGTTTTATCACACGCGCAAGCTACAGATTTTACGCCCATATTTTCTGGGGGCCCCGAATTTTCGCGGGTCCTCACCGGAGGTGCTTTTCATATGCGAATTGGAACGGAGAATCCGATGAATATTGTTATCCTTGGTTGCGGAGGCTTTATCGGCAGCCATCTGCTTGATCGCCTGCTTTCCACAACTGATCACAAGATCGTCGGATGGGACCCGGAAAGCTCGAAGATTCGGAAGCACCTGGAGAATCCGAATTTCACCCTTCATCAACGGTATGTCGACGACCCCGAGACCCAACAGGACCTCCGGGAGGCCGTCGCCGAGGGCGACGTGGTGATCAATCTCGCCGCGATCTGCAACCCGTCCGAATACAACACCAATCCGATCAGCGTGATCAAATCCAACCTGTTCGACGTCTACCCGATCGTAGAGCTCTGTGTGGAATACAAGCGCTGGCTCATCAGCTTCTCGACCAGCGAATGCTACGGCCGCACGCTGTCGAGCTATGTGGGCGACACCACCTACGAGAATCCCGACCTCTACGAGCTGAAGGAAGACGAGACGCCGCTCATCATGGGCCCGATCGTCAACCAGCGCTGGACCTACGCCTGCGCAAAGCAGATGGTCGAACGCCTCGTCTATGCCCACCACAAGGAAGACGGCCTGCCGTTCACCGTGGTGCGTCCGCTGAACTTCTTCGGCCCGCGCATGGATTACATCCCGCAGCGCGACGGCGACGGGGTTCCCCGCGTTCTGGCCTGCTTCATGGGCGCGCTGCTGAACGGCGATCCGATGAAGCTGGTGGATGGTGGAAAGGCGCGCCGTACCATTGTGTCGATCTACGAGGCCGTGGATGCGATCTGCCGCATGCTCGACAACCCCGAGAAGGCCAACGGTCATGCCTTCAACATCGGCAACCGCAACAATGAGGTCACCATGGCCGAACTGGCGGACATGATGCGCAAGACCTACGCCAAGATCACCGGCGATCCGTCCTACGAGGATTACCCGATCATCGAGGTCAGCTCGGAAGAGTTTTACGGCGAGGGATACGAGGACTGCGACCGCCGCATGCCCGACATCTCGAAGGCCAAGGAACTGCTCGGCTGGGAGCCGAAGATCGCGCTCGAGGACGTGCTTCTCGACACCATGACCTACTTCCACAATGAGTATGCCGGCGCCATGAAGCCTGCCCAGGTCGCGGAATAATCCGCCGGGCCTACATGATGGATCATCCTCCCCTGCCGCGCTCCTCCCCGGGCGCGGCAGTTGCCGTTCTCGGGGGCCGTGCCTCGCAGCAATGCCCCTTCGCGCCGTACGTGCTGTCGCCTATAAGCGCGGTATGGATATCGGTCGCCTTCCACCTTTGCGCAGCCTCGTTGCCTTTCAAACCGTCGCGCGCTGCGGCAGTTTCACCCGTGCCGCCGAACTGCTTGCGCTGACCCAGAGCGGCATCAGCCGGCAGATCGCGCAGCTCGAGGATCACGTCGGCGCGGCGCTCTTCGATCGGCAGCCTGCCGGGGTCGTGCTGACCCGGATCGGCGAGGAATATGCCAAGGAAGTGGGCCGCGCGCTCGACGCGCTGCAATCGCTTGAGGCGGGACAGATCACCCGACGCGGGCAGGACCAGGTGTCGATCGCCTGTTCTCGCGCCGTGGCTGACCTGTGGATGCTGCCGCGGCTGGCCCGATTGCGCGACGCCTTCCCGGGGATCGAGCTGAAACTGATCGTCAACGACTTCTTTCAGCAGCTGCGCCACGACGAATACGATCTGGCCATCTACTACCGCCCGAACCGTCCCGCCGATCACGTCGTCGATGCGCTGGGGCCGGAGGAGATGCTGCCGGTCATGGCGCCGGGCGGCACGCTGCTGGCCGAGGCCGCGGCGCCGATGCTGCTGACCGTCGAGGAAACCCACAAGGAGTGGACGGACTGGGGCAACTGGCTCGCCGCCATGGATCTCAAGCTGCCCGAGGCCGCGACCCGCTGGAAGCTCGGCGACTACCATCTGTCGGTCGAGGCGGCGCGCCGCGGTGTCGGCATCGCCATGGGCTGGACGTGGTTCATCGTCGACTACCTCGAGAGCGGGCTTCTGGTACCGGCGGATGCCCGGCCGTTCCGAGGCCACGGCGAGTATTACCTGATGCGACCCACGACCCGACACCAGCGCCAGGTGGCGCGGCAGGTGGGCGACTGGCTTGCCGAGAGCAACCGGCGCTGGCGGTCAAATTGACCGAAGCCCTACGGGCAAGCTCCTGATTCCCTTGCGGAAAGAGGCCGCTTGAAATGCGCGCAGAGGGGTATGACAAAAAATCATTTGTACCTCTAAGCGTTCCCCGGAATGTTCTGCGTCAAGCTGGCCATGAGCCGTGTATAAGCAAAAATTCACAGGAGAGACGACATGACGAAACTTCATGACATGTCCGGAATTAGCCGCCGCGGCCTTCTCGCGGGTGCAGCGGGCATCGGCCTCGTGGGCCTCAGCGGTCTGCCGCTGCGCGCACAGGAGACCCCGCGCAAGGGGGGCACGCTGAAGCTCGGGATCAGCGGCGGCTCGACCACCGACGATTTCGACATTCGCAAGCTGGCCGACTGGGTGCCGGTGAACCAGGCCTACATGGTCATGAACGGCCTCGTCGAGATCGACTCCGACAACATCGCCCAGCCCGAGCTGTTCGCGGCCTGGGAGGCAGAAGAGGGTGCCGCCGCCTGGGTCTTCGACATCCGGCAGGGCGTGACCTTCCACAACGGCAAGAGCCTCACCGCCGATGACGTGATCTACTCGCTCAACCTGCACCGCGGCGAAAGCTCCTCGGCGGCGCGCTCGATCCTCGCGCCGATCACCGATATCGAGAAACTCTCGGACCACCAGATCCGCATCATGCTGGAGAGTGGCAACGCCGACCTGCCGTACCTGCTGTCCGACTACCACCTGCTGGTGGTTCCTGAGGGCTTCGACGACTGGTCGAACCCGGTCGGTACCGGCCCCTTCATTCCCGAGCGTGTCGAACCCGGTGTGCGCGGCCGTTTCGTCCGCAACGAGAACTATTGGAAGCCCGGCTGCGCCAACGTCGATGCCGTCGAGGTGGTGGTGATCAATGACGTGACCGCCCGCACCAACGCGCTGATGTCGGGGCAGGTGCATGCGATCAACGCGGTGGACTTCAAGACCGTCAACCTGCTGGGCCGCAACCCCAAGCTGGAGATCGTGCGCTCGGCCGGGGGCCAGCACTTCACCTTCCTGATGGATTGCACCAAGGCGCCCTTCACCGACGTGAACGCCCGCCTCGCCATCAAGTACGCCGTGGATCGCGAACAGCTGCTGAAGACCGCGTTGGCCGGCTTCGGGCAGCTCGGCAACGACCACCCGATCCCGCAGACCGACCGCTTCTACAATTCCGAGCTGGAACAGCGCGCCTACGACCCCGAGAAGGCGCAGTTCCACGCCAAGAAGGCCGGCTTCGATCCGCTCGCCGTCACCCTCTCGGCCTCGGATGCGGCCTTCTCCGGCGCGGTGGATGCGGCGGCGGTCTTCCGCAGCGCGGCCACCGGCGCAGGCGTCGACGTGACCATCAAGCGTGAACCGGCGGATGGCTACTGGAGCGACGTGTGGATGCAGGTGCCCTTCTGCATGTCCTATTGGGGCGGGCGTCCCACTGCCGACCAGATGCTCTCGATCGCCTATGAGTCCACCTCCTCCTACAACGACACGCGCTGGAGCAACGAGCGTTTCGACGCGCTGCTGAAAGAGGCCCGCGCGCTGCTCGACGAAGAGAAGCGCCGCGAGATCTACTGGGAGTGCCAGGCGCTGATCCATGAGGACGGCGGCGCGATGATCCCGATGTTCGGCGACTACCTCGACGCGGTGTCGAAGGACGTGAAGGGCGTGAAACCCCATGCGATGTTCAACCTGATGGGCGCGCGCATGGCCGAAAAGGTCTGGCTGGACGCCTGATGGGTTCGCTGATCGCAAAACGTGCCGGCCTCGGGCTGCTGACGCTCTGGCTGGTCTCGGTTCTGGTGTTTGCCGGAACCGAGATCCTGCCGGGCGACGTGGCCGGGGCCATCCTCGGACAAAGCGCCACGCCCGAGTCCCTCGCCGCGCTGCGCAGTGAGTTGGGCCTCGATGTGCCCGCGCTGCAGCGCTACTTCGACTGGCTGGGCGGCATCCTGACCGGCGACATGGGCCGCTCCATGGCCTCGGGTCAGCCGGTCGCGGGCCTGCTGTGGCCGCGCTTCTGGAACACCATGGCGCTGGCGGCCTATGCCGGGGTCATCGCGGTGCCGCTGGCCGTCGGCCTCGGCATTCTCGCCGCCGCCAAGCGTGGCACGATCTTTGACCGCGCCGCCAATATCGCCGCGCTCGCCTTCGTGTCGCTGCCGGAATACTTCCTTGGCCTGCTGCTGGTGCTCTGGCTGTCGGTCAAAACCGGCTGGCTGCCGAGCCTTGCCGACACCTACGAGGGTATGGGGCTTGCCGCTTGGTTCAACGCCACCACCCTGCCGATGCTGGTGCTGGTCATGGTCACCATGGCGCAGATCCTGCGCATGACCCGGACCACCGTTCTGGGCGTCATGGACCAGCCCTATATCGAGACCGCCTTCCTCAAGGGTCTGAAGAATGGCCGCGTGGTCATGCGCCACGCCGCGCCCAACGCTGCCGCGCCGATCGTCAACGTGGTGTCGTTCAATATCGCCTATCTGATCACCGGCGTCGTGCTGGTCGAGGCAGTGTTCAACTACAACGGGCTGGGCCGCTTCATGGTGGATGCCGTCTCGAAGCGCGATCTTCCGATGGTTCAGGCCGCCGCGATGATCTTTGGGGCCGCTTACGTGATCCTCAACATGATCGCCGATATCGCCGCCATCGCGCTCAACCCCCGCCTGCGCCACCCGCGCGGAAAGGAGGCATAAGATGAGCCGTCTTTCCAATATCCCGCTGACCGGCTGGATCGGCATGGCACTGATCGCCGCCAACGCGATCCTGTTCCTCTTCGGCCCGATGCTCGCGCCCTTCGGACAGGAAGAGATCGTCGGCATGCCTTTCGACATGCCCCAGCCGGGCCATCCGCTGGGCTTCGACCAGAACGGACGCGACATGCTCTCGCGCCTGCTCTACGGCGCGCAGATGTCGATCGGCATCTCGCTCGCCGCCGTGTGCCTGTCCTTCGCCGTCGGCGTGCCGCTCGGCATCCTCGCGGCGATCCGGGGTGGATGGCTCGATCTGGTGCTGTCGCGCGTCGTCGATACGGTCATGTCGATCCCGGTGCTGATCTCGGCGCTGGTGGTGCTGCAGGCACTCGGCTCGTCGCTGCCGGTGCTGATCGTCACCATCGCGCTGCTCGACAGCACCCGCGTCTTCCGACTTGCCCGGCTGGTGGCGCAGGGCATCAACGTGATGGAATACGCCGAGGTCGCCCGCCTGCGTGGCGAGGGGCTCGGCTGGATGATCCGCCGCGAGATCCTGCCCAACGCCCTGCCGCCGCTGGTGGCCGAGTTCGGCATGCGCTTCTGCTTCACCTTCCTCTTCGTGGCAGGACTTTCCTACCTCGGGCTCGGGGTGCAGCCGCCCTTCGCCGACTGGGGCGGGATGGTGCGCGACAACCAGCAGGGCATCCTCTACGGGCTCTACGCGCCGCTCTTCCCCGCCGCCGCCATCGCGCTGGTGACCATCGGGGTGAACCTCACCGTCGACTGGCTGCTGGCCGGCCACACCACCGTGCAGGGAGACAACCGATGAGCGATATCCTTCGCATCCGCGACCTGCGCGTCGCCACCGCCGAGGGGGTGGAGCTGCTACACGGCGTTTCGCTCGATCTCGAGCAGGGCGAGATCCTCGGCCTGATCGGCGAGAGCGGCGCGGGCAAGTCGACCATCGGCCTTGCGTCGATGGGCTATGGGCGCGGCGGCTGCCGGATCTCCGGCGGCAGCATCGAACTGGCGGGCCACGATCTGGCGTCGTCAACAAGGTCCGAGCGCGAGGCCGTGCGCGGCGCGCGCATCGCCTATGTGGCGCAGAGCGCGGCGGCGGCCTTCAATCCCGCGCACCGGCTGGAACGGCAGATCATGGAAGGCCCGCTGCGGCACGGCCTGATGACTGCCGGTGAGGCGCGCGCTTGGATGATCGAGCTTTTCACCGCGCTCGGCCTGCCCGAGCCCGAAACCTTCGGTCGCCGCTACCCGCATCAGGTCTCTGGCGGGCAGCTCCAGCGGGCGATGGTGGCCATGGCCATGTCGTGCAAGCCCGACATCCTCGTGCTCGACGAGCCGACCACGGCGCTTGACGTGACCACGCAGATCGAGGTGCTGCTGCTGCTGCGCGAGACGATCCGCAAGTACGGCACCTCGGCACTCTACATCACCCACGATCTGGCGGTGATCGCGCAGGTCGCCGACCGGCTGATGGTGCTGCGCCATGGTGCCGAGGTCGAGACCGGCACCACCGAGCAAATCCTCGCCGCGCCGCGCGAGGAATACACGCAGCGGCTGGTCTCGGAACGGCAGGCGAGCCTGAATGCCGAGGCGGGCGCCCATCACCGCACCGGCGAGGAGATCCTGCGGGTGGATCGTGTCTCTGCCGCCTACGGCAAGACGCCGGTACTGCATGAGGTCGATCTGTCGGTGAAGCGCGGCGAGACCGTCGCCATCGTCGGCGAGTCCGGCTCGGGAAAGTCCACGCTGGCGCGGCTGGTCTCGGGGTTGCTGACTCCCTCGGCGGGGCAGGTCCGTTTCGACGGAGAGGCGCTGCCAGAGAGCTACCGCAAACGCGCACCGGATCTGCTGCGCCGCATCCAGCTGATCTACCAGCTGCCGGACGTCGCGCTCAACCCGCGCCAGACCGTTGGCGAGACCATCGGGCGCCCGCTGCAGACCTTCCGCGGGCTGAAGGGCAGGGCGCAACGGGACGAGGTGGCGCGACTGCTCGATCTGATCGGCCTGCCGGTCGAGATGGCCGGGCGTTTACCCGGCGCGCTTTCGGGTGGGCAGAAGCAGCGCGTCTGCATTGCCCGCGCGCTGGCCGCAGAGCCCGATCTGATGATCTGCGACGAGGTCACCTCGGCGCTCGATCCGCTGGTCGCCGAGGACATTCTGCGCTTGCTGCGCAAGCTGCAGGACGAGCTCGGGATGACCTACCTCTTCATCACCCACGACCTGTCGGTGGTGCGCCGCCTCGCCGACCGCACGGTGGTGATGCAGAAGGGCCGGATCGTCGAGGAGGCGGACACCGCCACGCTCTTTGACGCGCCGGGCGATCCTTACACCCGCAAGCTGCTGGACTCGGTGCCGCAGCTGGACCGTGGGTGGCTCGACAAGGTGCTGGCCGCCCGCGCGTCCTGACCGAAACAAACATCTGAATACACACGATAAACGGAAGTCATCATGGCCACCGAATTCATCGAACACGTCTGGATCCCCATGCCGGATGGCACGCGGCTCAGCGCCCGCCTCTTCCTGCCCGAGGGTGCCCGCAGCCACGCGGTCCCGGCGGTTCTGGAATACATCCCCTACCGCAAGCGCGACGGCACCCGTGGCCGCGACGAGGCGATGCACGGATATTTCGCGGAACACGGCTACGCCGCCGTCCGGGTCGACATCCGCGGCACCGGCGAGTCCGAGGGCCACATGGCGGACGAGTATCTTGAGTTGGAGCAGGACGACGCCTGCGAGGTCATCGCATGGATCGCGGCGCAGGACTGGTGCGACGGCAACGTCGGGATGATGGGCAAGAGCTGGTCGGGCTTCAACTCGCTGCAGGTCGCGGCGCGGCGGCCCCCGGCGCTGAAGGCGATCATCACCTGCTATTCCACCGATGACCGCTTCAAGGACGACATTCACTTCATGAATGGCTGCCTGCTGAACGACAACCTCTGGTGGGGCTCGATCATGATGGGCTATCAGGCCCGCCCGCTCGATCCCGAGGTGGTTGGCGAAAGCTGGCGCGAGGACTGGCAGAAACGGCTTGAATCGCTGCCCTTCTTCCCCGCCATGTGGGCCGAGCACCAGAGCTATGATGAGTACTGGAAGCACGGCTCGGTGCAGGAGGACTACTCTTCTATTCAATGCCCGGTGATGGTCGTCGGTGCCTGGGCCGACAGCTACACCAACTCCGTGCCGCGCCTGCTGGAGAATCTCTCGGTTCCGACGCGCGGCATCATCGGCCCGTGGGGCCATGTGTATCCGCAGGACGGCGTGCCCGGACCGGCGATCGGCTTCCTGCAGGAGGCGACACGCTGGTGGGACCAATGGCTGAAGGGTCGCGACACCGGCGTGATGGCAGAGCCGAAGCTGCGCGCCTACATCAACGACCCCATCGCCCCAGAGACCTCGCGCCCGGATCAGCCGGGCCGCTGGGTCGGCTCCGACTGGCCGCTGGCCGAGCCGATGCGCGCGATGCATCTGACGCCGGGCGGCGCGCTCACCGATGCGCCGGAAGAGGGCGGGCTGCTGCCGATCCGTTCGCCGCAGAGCCACGGCATCGCGTCGGGCGAATGGATGGGTGTCGGATGCCCTGGCGAGATGCCTGCCGATCAGCGCATCGAAGACGGCGGGGCGCTGGTCTTCGAAACCGAGGTGCTGGGCGACGACCTGGAAATCCTCGGCGTGCCCGAGCTTGATCTGCACCTCGCCAGCGACAAGCCGGTTGCGCAGGTGGTGGTGCGGCTCGGCGATGTCGCACCCGACGGTCGCGTCACCCGCGTCAGCTATCAGGTGCTGAACCTCACCCACCGCAATGGCCACGAGACCCCCGAGGCGCTGGTGCCGGGGCGCTTCGAGACGGTGAAGGTCAAGCTCTCGACCTGCGGTCACCGCTTTGCCGCCGGCCACAAGCTGCGCATCTCGGTGGGCACCGCTTACTGGCCGATCATCTGGCCCGCCCCCGAGGCCGCCACGCTGACCATCGACACCGAGCACAGCCTGCTCCATCTGCCGCGGCGCGTGGGGGGCGATGCGCACCCGGGCTTCGAGCCCCCGGCGCATGGTCCGGCATGTCCGATCACCATGATCCGGCCAGCCAAGCTCGAGCGCCAGGTCACCACCGACTATCTCACCGGCGAGGTCACCTATGTGACGAACGGCGAGGGCGGGCTCTTTGGCGAGGGCGTGCTGCGCTTCGACGAGATCGGCACGGTGCTCTCGCACAGCTTGCGCCGCGAGCTGACCATCCATCCGGACGACCCTGCCAGCGCACGCTACAAGCTGCATCAGGTCTACGAGATGGGCCGCGAGGGCTGGGAGACGGCCTCGGTGCTGGACAGCGAGATGACCTGTGATGCGGAGAACTTCTACCTTTCGGCGCGGATGACCGTCACGCTGAACGGCGAGGAGGTCTTCGCCAACGACTGGTCGCAAACGATCAAGCGCGCGCTGATCTGAGCTGGACGGGCGCGCCGGAGGTGTTCGGCGCGCCCTTAAGCTGTCCGGGGCAGGGAGCTCAGACCCGGGCCGGGCAGGGAGCGAGGTCAGGAGGGACCCGACGCTGCCCCGCGAGGACGGGTAGCCGGTGCGCGAGCACGGCCGGATCGGCAGCACGTCTCATCCAGCGGCGCGGGGGTCTCAGCCTTGGCTCCGGAAGGCGCAGCATCAGCGCTGTAGCCGGAAATAATGTCTGCCCCGGTCAGGGACCGGGCGCATGGGCAGAAAGGAGTTGGATGTCAGGAAACGAATTGTTTCCAGAATTCAGTGTATTGCGGCAAGATTATGGCATAACTTGGGCGAGCGTTCCTGTCCGGCGGCCACCGCTGGCGGGATTCCCCAGTTCAGGTACCGGTGCCGCCCATGTTCTACCTGTCTTCGCTCCTGCTCGGGGTGCTTCTCTGGAGCCTCGCCGGTGGAACCGCTTCGGCGTCCGGTAGCGAAGACGTTCCGGATGAGGAGGCACCGGACCTTGCCGGCGACCTGGCAGAGGGGCTGCTCCTCGGCACCAAGGGCGATGATGTGCTCCTCGGCACCAACGGCGACGAGACGCTGGACGGCGGTCCGGGTGATGACCTGTTGGTTGGCGGTGGCGGCCATGATCTGATCGTCGACGCGCTCGGCTCGGACACGGCGGAGGGCGGCGCGGGCAGCGATTTCATCGTGATGGCCGACGACATGCCGGGCGCGCCGGACAGCCTTGATGGTGGCGCGGGGATCGACCTGCTGTGGGGCGACGACGGCGACACGCTCACCGGGGGCGGCGGCGCCGATCTTTTCATCGTGCCGGTGGGGCAGGAGGGCACCGAGCCGGTGACCATCACCGATCTCGATTTCACCCGGCTCACCGATCAGGACGTGCCGGACCGCGTGGTCTTCGTAACGCCCGAGGGCGAGATCATCCCGCGCGCGGCCTTTTTCGACGGCACGCTCGCGGCGGGCATCGGCGACATGCCCGACGGCAGCGGTGCGGGCATCTACATGAACGGCGAGGTCGTGGCGGTGATCGAGGGCTACACCGCCGAGGAGCTGTTCTACGAGACCATCTGGATCGGCAACTTCTCCTCGGCGCTCAACGCCACGTTCGAGGGTGACGACCTGCTGGTCGGCACGGTGGAGCGCGACGATTTCTTCGGGGGTCCAGGCGCGGACGTTCTGATCGGCCGGGGCGGCGGTGACTACCTCGACGGTCAGGCCGGGGACGATTTCGTCAGCGGCGTCGATGCGGACGGGGCCGAGACGGTCGGTGACACGCTGGTCGGCAACGCCGGGGACGACATCCTCTTCGGCGACGAGGGCGACCACCTCGCGGGCGGGGCGGGCAACGACTTCTACGACATCGTGGTGCCGCAGGGCGATGACGCCTTCACGCCGCTGACGCTGTACACCTACGAGCTGACCGGCAATGACGGCGGCCCCGAGCTGATCTCGCTGATGCGCGCTGACGGCACCCTGCTCAGCGCCGAGGAGGCCTACGACAACCTGACCGTCGCCGAGGCGGCGGATGGCAGTGGCGCTGCGCTGATCTATGACGGCGTCGTGCTGGCTGTGATCAGGGGGGTGGACGCGGCCGCGCTCGGCGATCCCGCGGGCTGGCTGGGCAATCTCGGCGAGCTGACGCCGGTCGCCTCCGCGCCGCCCGCCTTTGACGGCACCCATATCTCCGTGACTGCGGCCACGGCCACGGGCCAGACGCTCGACGGGGCGTATTTCGGCGGCAATCTCGTATTCAGCGTGAACACCGACGACGGCGTGCCACTGGACAATTTCGGGGTTGCGGCCGATGCGCTCGACATCACCCATCTGCGCTTTCCTGCGGGGCAAGGCGACAGCGGCGATCTCGAAGTGGATGGCGAGGGCTTTCTCGACGTGTTGCAGATGCAGCGCGTGGACGGGGAGTGGCAGCTGCGGCAGGAAGTGACCGACATGCTCGACTGGGCGCGCGAAAACGGCGCGCAGGTTACGCTGGTGCTGCCCACCAAGAACTACACGGTGGCGGAATACGAGGCGCTGTCGGGCGACATCGCGGGCTTTGCCGAGACGGTGATGCGCGACTATTCCGATGTGGTGGAGGCCTTCGAAATCGGAAACGAATATTGGAGCATGGGCGAAACGGCCTATGGCTCCAAGGCCGATGTCGCCGCCGTCGCGCTGGCGCAGGGGATGCAAGACTCGGGCTTTGCAGATGGTGATCAGGCGGCGATCCTTGTGCAGATGGCCTCGCCCTTCGCCGGCTCCGAATACCACGTCTCGATCGATGACCGGCCCTATCTGGAACGGGTGCAGGACGCCAACCGTGCGATCATCGACCAGCTCGGGGCCGGGGCACGGGATGCCATCGACGGGGTGGTCGAGCACTACTACTACGACAAGCAGGTCACCGAGTTCGAGGGCACCAGTGGCGAGATGAACTTCATCAACCGCGACTACGCCGTCTGGGACGAGGAATTCGACAAGGAGCTCGACCTCTACATCACCGAATGGAACGTGCGCACCTCTGACACCACCGAGACCGGGCTGCGGTCGGCCTCGGTGATGGTCGAGATGACCAGCAACATGAACGAGCTTGGTGTCGATGCGGCGCATGTCTGGCCGGTGCAGCACAACACGCCGACCGATCTTGCGGGCAAGCAGACCGAGGACGTGATCACCGACGCCCAAGGGCGCGTGCTCAACACGATCAACGGGGCGACCTTCGACCTGATGAGTTCCAGCCTGCCGGGACTCGAATTGCTCGGCACCCAGCTTTCCATCGAGGACGGCAGCTTCACATTCCACGCCTGGCAGTCCGAGGACAGCACGGTGATCTACGTCGCCTCGCGCGCCACCGAGACCATCGAGCTGGAGCTGGACCTCTCGACGCTGGTGCCGGATTACACTTCTGCCTCGGCGGTGAAGATCGGCGCGGATCTTTCGTCAAACTCGAGCGACGGGGTGCACTACGTGCCGGGCGAGGGCTTCCAGGAGGCCGACAGCCTGCTGGTCAATGGCCAGCGCTACTACATCAACGAGAACGATGTGCGCGCCGAGCTGACCGATCTCGCGGTGACCGGAACGACGGTGCCGATCACCCTCGACCCCTTCGAGGTGATCGAGATCACCTTCGTCACCTCGGATGTCGCGGTGATACCGCCGGAGAGCGGCGGCGCGCAGATCGCCGGCAGCGCCGGGCCGGATACGCTCGAGGGCGGGGACGGCGACGATACGCTCGAGGGGCTGGGCGGCGACGACCGGCTGGTCGGCGGCAAGGGGGATGACCACGCCTATGGTGGCGAAGGTGACGACCGCCTGCTTGGCTGGGGCGGGAACGACTACCTGAAGGGCAACGAGGGCAATGACCTGATCTCGGGCAACCAGGGCAACGACACTCTGGTCGGCAGCGAGGGCGATGACACGCTCACCGGCAACGAGGACGATGACGAGCTGAACGGCATGATCGGCAACGACAGCCTGTCGGGCGGTCCCGGGGCCGACACGCTTACCGGCTGGTCCGGGCGCGACATCTTCGTGCTGGAAGAGGGCGATCTGACCGGCGGCGACGTGATCACCGACTTCACCCCGGGCGAGGACGTGATCGAGGTCGATCTGCCGGGGATCGATGGGCTGGCGGACGTCAGCTTCAGCGCCAGCGAGGCGGGCATCCTCGTCACCTTCGGCGCGCAGGGCAGCCTGCTGCTGCAGGGCGACCTGCGCATTGCCGATGTGAACGCGGCGCGGAACTTCAGCTTCGTCTGAGAGTGTGACGCGCCTGTCCCCGCGGGGACAGGCGCCCGTTCAGAATGTCGCGCGGATGCGGAAGCCGACCTGCGTGTAGTCGTCGTAGCTCTCGAAGCTCGGCTTCACCCACATCACGTTGCCGCCGATCCGCCAGTTTTCGGTCAGCGCCGCCTCGTAGAAGGCCTCGACCGCCGACTCATCCTCCAGGTTCACCCCATAGGCCCCCAGCGCCTCACCGAGCTTGTCGGACCAGTTGTACTTGCTCCAGGCAAGGCCCCAGCGGTCGCTCTCGCGACCGTAGAGCGGCGAGTTGCCCCCGACGCCAAGCAGGAACATCTCGTCCAGCGGGTTGGGGTTGCCGTCGCCGAAGCCGACCTGACCAAACACGCCCCAGCCGACCATCGGGTTCTGCGGGTCGTTCCACAGGTACTGCTGGAAGCTCACACCGGTATAGTTCAGCCCGTCCTTGGTTCCAGCGAAGGATTGGTCGTCCGGAGACAGCAGCAGCGACTCGTAGTCGGTGCCCTTCTTCGTCGAATGCGCGATGTTGAGGCTGTAGAAGCCGGGCCTGCCGTTGATCTGCGTGGTGTAGGTCGCGGTGCCGTTGTAGACAACGCCGTCTTCGAAGAGGTCGTCCCAGAAGTCCTCGCCCTGTGCGTTGTTGGCGTCGTAGATCATCAGCGTGTAGATCATCGGAGCGTAGTTCACCGTCAGGATGCCGCCGAAGATATAGGGCGGCAGCACGAAGTTGCTGGGCGCGCCGATCCCGAGATACTGGAAACCGCCCTGTCCCTGGCCGCCGAGAAGCGGGGTCGCCTCGGCGAGATCGATCACGTTGAACTTGCCGAAGCTCACGCTCGTGGTGTTGCTGAGCTGCTGCGTGAGCGTCAGCGACAGGGTCGTCTGGTTGTCCGAGGTGATCGCCGGGAGCGTTGCGAAGGTGTTGGTGGGCCAGACCAGCCCGCCCTCGCCAAGCCCGACAAAATCGTCGCCGTCGTTGTATTCGAGATGCCCGCTGATCGAGCCGCCGGTCCAGATCTCGCCGTAGGACATCTTGATGTCGGCGCGCCAGCTGTATCGCGTATCATCATCGGCATCGCCGGCAACCGGCGCGTCCGCGAAGGTGGTAAAGCCGAAACTGAACTGTGGACCCTCCTGCGCGCGGACGGCGGCGGGCAGGCTGGCAGAGGTCAGCAGGACGGCAAGCAGCGTGGGGCGGGTCAAAAAGCGCGCAAGCATGGCAAATTCCTCGTATCGGAGGTGGCTGTTCCTTGGAAAATCCAGGCCCCGGACACGTGCTGCGCCATGGACTGATGCGCGGCCCCGAAGCGGTACACACTCAAACGCATTCTCGAAAACATCTGATTTCGCGGCGAGAAACGCTGCCGGGAAACCTGTGGAAAAGAGTTCCACAAGCAGGCGACAAAAGCAATTCTCGATCTACCCAAGCGTGAGAAGTGCCGGTGACTGTGGCGCTGCCGCCCCTCCGGGCGGCGGCCTGCCGCTGCTAGGAAGACCGGTCGGGCAGCGGCAGCGGGGTCTCCGGCAGCGCGGCATCCCCGAGCGCGGCGCGGCGTGCGGCCTCGCCGGCGGGCAGCTGTGCCAACTCGGCCAGAGACAGCGGGCGGACGGGAGTGCGAAAGCGCAGGTGCCCCAGGTCGGCGGGGTCGCGCCCGGATTCATCGGCCATGATCTCGGTCACGCTGGCGGCGCACATCCGGCCCTGGCAGGGCCCCATGCCGCAGCGCAGGTAGGTCTTGATCTGGTTCGGTCCCGGCGCGCCGAGGCGGGCCGCATCGCGGATCGCGCTGGCCGGGACTTCCTCGCAGCGGCAGGCAATCGTCTCGCCCTGCGGCGCGAGCAGCGATGGTGGCGGGGCGAACCAACGATCGATGAAGGCGCGGCCCCTGTCGGCCCTGTGCCACTGCCGCTGCGCCTCGGCCGCGGCCAAAGGATCGACCTCCCGCCCGAGCTGCGCCAGCGCCGCCTGCGCGGCGCGCCGGCCCGAGGGCAGGGCGCGTTCGGCGCCGCCGATGCCGGCGCCGTCGCCGGCGATGAACAGGCCCGGGAGGTCGGTCGCGCCTGCTGCGTCGGTCTCGGGCTCGAAGCAGCGCAGCACCGCGTTCCAGCGGGTCGGAACGCCCGCCGCGACCGCGAGGTTCAGCGATGGCACGACGCCGGCGTGCAGCAGCACCAGATCGGCGGGGATCTCGTGCCAGCTGCCGGCGCGCCGGTAGCGCAGGGCCTCGGCGCGGCTTTCTCCGGTGATCTCCAGCGCTTCGGCCCCGGTGATCACGGGGATCCGGCGGCGCACGCGGGCGATCAGGCCCGCGCCCTTGAGGAAGGCCGGTGTGCGCAGGAAGTCCGGCAGATGCGGCAGGGCCGCACGGCGCCGCGGCGACGGTGTTTCGACCAATGCGGCGGGGGTGACCCCGGCGCGCAGCAGCTGGTCGGCCAGCAGGTAGAGCAGCGGGCCGACGCCCGCCAGCACGCAACGCCCCTCGGGCAGCAGCCCGCCGCTCTTCAGCGCGATCTGCGCGGCACCCGCCCCCATCACGCCGGGCAGGGTCCATCCAGGGACCGGCAGCGGGCGTTCCTGCGCGCCGGTTGCCAGGATCACCGCGCGGGTCTCGATCATCCCCGCCGCGCCGCTTTCGCTCACCCCGACGTGGATCGGGCCGGTCCCGTCGGGCATGACGCCCCAGACCGAGACACCGGAAGCATGATGCGCGCCGCAAGCCGCGAAGTCCGACACCAGCGCTGCGCCCGCCGCGTACTCCTTGCCGAGCAGTGCCTTGCGCGCTTCGGGGGCCGTACCCACAGCGCGCCAGATCTGGCCGCCCGCCGCGGGGGTCTCGTCGAGGAGCATGACCTCGGCGCCCGCGGCCCGGGCCTCGATCGCGGCGGCCATGCCGGCGGGGCCCGCGCCGATGATCACCAGCTCCGCTGTGTCGGGAAGTTGCGCGCTCATGTCTCGGCCTCGGGAAGAAGGCTCGGCGCGCCGGATTGCCGGGTGATGCGCATGCCCGGTTCGACGGTGACAAGGCAGGCCTGACGGTTGGCCACGCCGTCGATGGTCATGAGGCATTCGAAACAAGTGCCCATCAGGCAGTAAGGCGCTCGTGGTGCGCCGCTCACCACGCTGTCTCGGAAGCGCGTGACACCCCCGGCCAGCAAGGCGCCGGCGACACTGTCGCCCCGGCGTGCGGAGATCGGCTGGCCGTCGAGCAGGATCTCGACCGCCTCGCCGGGGGGAATGGGATCACGCCGGAACATGGAACCTCTCGGAGGAAAAGGCCGCCGGGCCGATTTGCGCCGCGCCCTCGGCGATCTGCGGGGCGATGCGCCGCGCATGCAGGGCCGCGAGGGTCACGCCACTGTGGCAGAGCACGACGTAGGCGCCGGGGCAGCTGCGGGACTGACCGTAGATCGGAATGCCGTCACGCGGCTTGACGCGGAAACCGGTCCAGCTGCGCACCATGTTGAGCCGGGCGAGCGGGGGATAGACGCGGATCGCCCGGGCTGCCAGCAGGGCGGCGATCTCGGGGTTGCCGGCCAGCGCGTCGGTGTCGCCCTCGTCGCTGTCGCCGATCATCACGCTGCCCTCGTCGGTCTGGCGAATGATGGCGCTGAGAAACGGCAGGCGGCCCGAGACGCGCTCGGTCACCACGATCTGCCCGCGGCTGCGCTTCAGCGGCGCGGCAAGGCCGACCATCGGGGCGAGGCGCTCGGTTTCGGTGCCGGCGGCCAGCACGACGCGGGGCGTGGTGATCTGGCCCCAGTCGCCGCGCAGGCGAAAACCGGCGGAACTGGGCTCGATCTGGGTGACGGCGTGATGCGCGCGGTAGGTGACACCCGCGGCGGCCCCAGCTCGGTGCAGGGCATGAAACAGGCGCAACGCGTTGAGGTGGCCGTCCGCGGAGCCGTGGACCGCGCCCGCCACGTCGGGGCCGATTCCGGGGATCTCGCGCACGAGTTCTGCACGTGACACCATGCGCCAGGGTGCGCCCTCGCCGTCGGTTTCCTCTGTGATGTGGGTCATCTCGGCGATGATCCCGTCGAGCTCCCCGATGGACAGGCCGAAGCTGTAGCCGCCGGGTTGGTCGAGCGAGAGCGACACGCCCGAGCGCGCTTCGAGATCTCGCGCGAAGCCGGGCCAGATCCGCGCGGCTTCGAAGGACCAGCGCGCGTAGTCGGGGGTGCCGAGCCCCTTGCCCGAGACCCAGACCAGCCCGAAGTTGGCTCGCGACGCGCGGCGCGACAGGTCCTCGCCATCGAGAACCAGCACGCGGAGCCCGGTTTCCGCAAGCCCGAGCGCCACCGCGCTGCCGACGAGGCCGCCGCCGATCACCGTGATGTCATGTTGGTCCATGGGCATTCCTGTCGGCAGGGGCCGAACGTCCGAGGCTCTGATCTACGGACCGATTTGTCCGATGCTGGGCGGTCTTGTCCAGCCCCGCGCCGCGGCAGGGATGCTGCGCGCGGGTCTCAGCGGTTCCAGCGCACCAGCGACAGCTCATCCTGCGCCTCGGCCTCGCGCTTGGCCCGCGCCTCGCGCTCTTCGGCGAGGCGCTTGAGGCGGAGAATCTCGTAAGTCTTCTGCTCGGCCAGCGCGGCCCGAAGCTTTTCCTCCGAGCGGGCCAGCTCGGGCGCCAGCTTGGCGGCGTCGTTGGTGATGCGGTCGACCTCGGCGCGGATCGAGCGGATGAAACGGCCGAGATAGGGCGCGCCCTCGAGCCCGTCGATGCGAGACTCGCCGGAAAGGCGGTCGAGCAGGGCGGTCTTGTCACCTTCAAGCTTGTCCATGCGCGCCCGGAGGGCACCAGTTTCGGCGGCCTGTCTCTCGGTCTCGAGCGATTTCAGGCGCTCCATGACCTCGAGCGCGCGGAGCCGGCGGCGGCTGGCCTCAGTGGCCATTGGCCGGAGCCTCGGGGGCGCTGGTCTGTGGCGTCTGCTGCGTCTGGGGCAAGGGGCGCTCGCCACCGAGCTTTATGCGCATGTTGGCGAGGATATCTTCTGGAAAGCCGTTCCCCGAGGGCGGCACCGCATGGAACTCGCCGGGCCGCGCCGCCGAGATATAGCCGAGGGTCGCGAGATCCTCCTCGGGGGTCGGCGCGCTCGCGGCCGAGGCCATGCCGGTGAGCAGCAGCAGCGGGAGCGTGCCGAGCCGGGTCATGCCGCGGGCAGTTCCTTCTGCGCGGCCTCGACCTCGTAGAAGTCGGGCTGCATCCGTGTGGGGATGTTGCCGCGGCCGATCTCGACGCAGATGCTCGGCGGATGGTCCGACACCATGGCGACGAAGATGTCTCGGATGATGTGGTAGAAGGCCGCGTCCTCTTCCTCGATCTGGCTCAGGCGGCCCGAGATCGGCTGCACCATGCAATAGGCCAGGAACACGCCGAGGAAGGTGCCGACAAGCGCGCCGCCGATCATCCCGCCGAGGATCTCGGGCGGCTGGTCGATCGAGGACATGGTCTTGATCACGCCCAGAACCGCCGCGACGATACCGATCGCCGGAAGCCCGTCCGCCATGGTCTGGATCGCATGGGCCGAGGCCATGGCCTCGTGGTGGTGCTTCTTGATCTTGCGGTTGATGACGTCCTCGGTCTGGTACTTGTCGTCGAACTGCATGGACAGCATGCGGAAGCTGTCGCGGATCAGGTCGATGGCGAAGTGGTCCGCAGCAATCCGAGGGTAGCGTGCGAAGATATCGCTCTCTTTCGGCGATTCGACGTGGCTGTCGAGCGCGAGGATGCCGCGGGACTTGTAGATGCGCGAGAGCTCGAACATCAGGTTGAGCAGGTCCGCATAGTCCTTGGACTTCCAGCGCGGTCCCTTGATCACCTTCACCACGCCCTTGCCGGAGCTCTTGATCACCGAGAAGCTGTTGGCGATGACGAAGGCCCCGATGGCCGCTCCGCCGATCATCATGCCCTCGAAGGGAAGGGCGTGGAGAACGATGTCCATCTTGCCGCCGGACAGGATGAACCCTCCGAAGACGAGGCCGAAGACAAGGGCGAGTCCGAGGATCAGCGTCATGGATAGATTTCTCTGCTTGGATCTTGAGGCCGGGATACGCCGGTTTTCAAGGTAAGCATAAGTAAATTTGACTTTCGTTCAAGTATAAACAAGAATAGATAGGTGAAGTCGAAGAACTGTTCGGGGCAGCTGATCATGAATGCCGAAAAACTCGCTTATTTCTTCGAGGCCGGAGAGCTTCAGACGGTGTTTGCCGACTGGCCGGAGGAAGTGGCGCTCGCGCTGTGCCTCGACGAGGGCGGCACTTGCGAGATGCTGCTGCATCACGTGGACGAAGGGCGTGCTGTCCTGCGCAAGGTGGCCGCCGTGCTCGATTGCGCCAAGGGAGACTTTGCCGTGGTGCCCCCGATCGAGGGTTATCCGACCCGGCGGGTGCTGTTCTCGGACGAGCAAAAGCTGCTGAAGCTGGTGGCGGGTGAAGATGATCTTGCCGAGATGGCCGAGGACTACCTGATCAACTACCGCTTCGAGCTGGAACGCAAGTCGCGCCCGGCTCCGCGTCCCGCCGCAGCGGCGGTCTCGGCGAAGGTGAGCGCCGCGCTGCGGGCGCCGGAGCCCTTCCGCTGGCGGCCCCGGCTTCACCTGTCGGAGCTCGCGCCGAAGGGCCCGACACGCCGCAAGGCAAAGGGGCGCGCCATGCCCGAGGGCTATGCCTCGGCCGAGACCCTGTCGGGCAGTGAGTGCCTGTTTGTCGAGGCAGAAGTCAGCATCGGGCATCGCGGCGTGCGGGTGACGCTGAGCCCGGATCTGGTCACCATCCAGACCCGCGCGGTGCTGGCCGACGAGGTGGGATTCCGGGATGACTTCTCGCGCTTCGTGCTGCCGCGCAAGGCGGTGCAGGGCTGGGTGCCCGGCGCGCCGCTGGTCATCGACATTCCCGAGGCGCGTTTCCCGGCGGGGCTGCGCCAGCGCTTTGCAGCTTCGCCGCGCGCGGCAGAGGTGACGGTCACCGATCACGGCGTCTTCGTGGCGCCGGGGGCCGTTCTGGTGGCAGCTGGTCCCGTGGTCCCGGAGGTCACGCCGCAGCCCGAAGTGCTGGCCAAGCCGCGCCGGTCGCGCCGCCTGTTCTCGCCGGTGCGCGTGGCGCTGGCGGTGCTCACCGGGGCCGGGCTGATGACCGGCACGATGATGCGCGCGGTCGAGATGCCGGCGAGCTTCGATGTGCCGGTGCTGGAGCTGGCCTTTGACGCGACGCCGGAGGCGGGGCGTTGAAATGCGCGGTGATCACGCCGGTCGGACCGGGACACGCTGAGCTATTCGCACAGGTCGGCGGGCCGTCGGTCGAGCAGGCCCGGGCCTACGACACGGGGCCGTTCAGCGAGATCCTCCACTACGTGATGGACGACACCGTGGGGCGCCACGGGCGCTCCGCGCGGCGCAACGAGGCCTTGCAGCGGGCGCTGGACGAGGGGGTCGACTGGGTCTTCTTCCTCGATGCCGACGACAAGATCACGCCCAACGCCTTTGAGGCCTTCGGACGGGTGATCGCGGCCGAGCCGGAATTGGATGCGGTCTGGGGGCTCATCTGTACGCTCGACCGTGGCGGTGAGCCGGAACTCCGCGAAGGGCAGGCCGCAACGATCGACTCGCGCGAGGAATTTCTGTCTGTCGCGCCGTTCAACGGTGTACAGATCGGCGGTTTTTACCGCACGCAGGTCGTCGCGCGCATCGGCTTCGATGTCGGCATGAACACGGGCGAGGACTACAAGCTCTACTGTCAGCTCTGGAACACGGCGCGCTGCGCCAAGCGCCCCGAGATATTCTTCCTCAATCAGCGCGGACTGCATTCGACGGGCCCACGCTCGGCGACGGGACAGGATTGGAATGTCAGCGTCTCTGGCCAGTGGGTCGAGCAACTGTCTGATGCGCGGGTCTTCGTCGAGGTCGGGGGTGACAGTGTGGCGGAGCCGGCCCGGATGCGCTTGACGAACCCGGCGGATCCGAGCCAGGCGGCGCACCTTCGAGGAGAATTCTTCGAACAGGAAGCGCTGGGGAAGCTGAAAGCGCTTCTCGGCACGACTGCGCCCAGCATTGTCGACGTCGGACCGGGCGGCGGAAATCACCTGGTGTGGTGCGCCCGGAACCTCCAACCGAAGCGGCTCATCGCTGTCGAAACCGACCAGGCTACATCTGACCTCCTTGGCGAGAATCTCACGGTGAACGGTCTTGCGGAGACAGTCCAGTGCCGGAGCCTTGTCGCGCAGGCCGCAGTCCCCGCGCTCGAGACCGCGGTCTTCGGCACCGGGCTTTTCGCCGGTCCGGCCCGCTCTGGCGAAGGGGGGCGCGGCTCACTGGACTCCGTGCTGGGGGATGCGCCGGTGGATGCCCTCAGGATTGATACAGTCGGGACGGAGATCGAAACGCTCGAAGGGGCGGCGTCCGTGATTGCCCGCGCCCGGCCCGTCCTTTGGGTCAAGGTGACCCCCGCCAACGCGATGCGCTTCCTGCAGGGGTGGTGCCGCGGGGCGAACTACCGTGTGATCGACAGCGTGTTCGGCGCTGGGGTCACCGACTATTTTGCTGTGCCGAAGGAGGCCCCATGAACGTCCACGCCCTCACGCGCAAGGAAAAGCGGGCCCTCTCTGCCAAGGGTGCGAAGCTCTACGGGATCGGCGGCGATGCGGCGGTGGCTCTGTTCCAAGCCTACCAGTGCCTGAAGGCGGGCAACCTCGCCGAGGCCTGCCAGCACGTGCTGCCGCTCACGAAGTCGGCGCCCGAGAATCCGCATGCCTGGATCGTGCTCGGCCTCGCGGCGCTGAACCGGCGCGAGGGGCAGACGGCCAAGGCGTTCTTCGGCAAGGCGGCGGAAAACGCGCCCGGTTCCGTCGAGGTGATCACCGGCCTCGCCAAGGCGCATTTCCTCTGCGCCGAGCCGGCCGAGGCAGTGGCCAAGATGGAAGAGGCGTTCAAGGCGGGCAATACCGAAGTCGAGCTGATGTTGCTCTACCTGTCGCTGATGGACCTCTACGAGAAGGTCCCGGCGGCGGCCAAGTTCCTCGAGCCGTTCGTGAGCAAGGTCAAGAACGTCGAACTCAACCGCCAGTTCGGCCTGAAGCTGGCGGAATACGAGGACCACAAGACCGCCGCGGTCTGGCTCGAACGCGCCTTCGCACAAGGGCCTGACACCGAGCTGGGCAAGCTCTGCGGCGCGAATGCCTGCTTCCAGCGAGGCGAGATGGCGGAAGCAGAGGCCCGGGCCCGCGAGCTTCTGGCAGGGGATTTGCAGGACCGCGACGACGCGATGATGACGCTGATCGGTGCGCTGCGGTTCCAATCGAAACACGACGAGGTGATCTCGCTGGTCGAAAGCCACGACTTCGACAATCCGACGCACTTCGGCCGGGCGCGTGCCTTCGCTGCCAACGCCTATCACGATCTGGGCAAGTTGACCGAGGCCCGCCACGCCTATCTCGAGGCGATGCATGCCGCCGGAGAGGCGCGCGCGATCGGTCGGGCTTACGGCGCATTCTGTTTCGGTCACGGCGACTATGCCGAAGGTGTGCCGAACTATCTCCAGCGGTTGCCGGAGAAATTCCGGAGCATGGTGCCCCTCGAGAGCTCGGAGCCGGAGAACCTGCGGCGTCAGAGCCGTATCTTCATCATGAGCGAACAGGGGGTCGGCGATCAGTTGGCGCTGCTTCCTCTGGTGCGGCTTCTGCCCGAGGTCGCGGATCGGGAGGTGGTCTTCATGGCGGACCCGCGTGAGGCGGACCTGCTGCAGGACAACACGCTGGGGCTTTCGGCCATTTCGAAAAGCGAGCTGGCCACGCTTGGCTACTCCGTATCGAAGGAGCAGATCGTGGCGCTCGGCGACCTCGTGCGCTTCCTGCCGGATCACCCGCCGGACGCGCGCCATGGCGGCTATCTTGCGCCAAAGGCCGGGGCCGTCGCGGAGATCCGCGCGCGCTATGAGGGTCTTGCCGCCGGACGGCCGATCTTTGGCATGGCCTGGGCGGCGCGGGCGCTGATCGGCACGCTGCGCTCGGTCGAGCTTTCGGAGATGGTTCGCATCCTGCCGCCTGAGGCCTTCGTGGTGAGCCTGCAATACGGCGATACGGATGCGGAGATCGCCGCGGCGCGTCAGGCGCGGCCCGACGTGGTGTTCCACTGCGATCCGCATGTCGACCAGATGGCGGACCTCGCGGCCTTCGCCGCGCAATGCGCCGCGCTGGATCGGATCGTGACCATCGACAACACCACGGCCCACATGTGCGGGGCGCTCGGACACCCTGACACACATATGCTGGTGCCCGCGGGCGCGGAATGCATGTGGTACTGGGGCGGTGAGGGTACGCGGGATCCCTGGTACGGGGCCCTGCACCTGCACCGGCAGGCCGCGGTCGGCGACTGGCGCGCGGCGCTGGACTCGGTTCGCGAGGTCGTCGCGGGTTAGAGCGGAGCGTCGCCTTCGAGAACGTAGCCCTGTGCCCGGATGGTGCGGACGCGAAGCGTGCTGCCGTATTGCTCTGCCAGTTTCTTGCGGATCCGCGCGATGTGCACGTCAAACCGACGGTCGCCGTAGCTCCATTCGCCGCCGGTGACCTCGGCGGCGAGCTCGGCGCGGCTGACAATCTGTCCGCGCCGGGCGTTCAGGCAGGCAAGGATATGTTCCTCGAGCGGGGTGAGTCCGAGTTGCACCAGCCGCGCGGCGCGCTGGCCGGCAAGCGTCGCCCGCTGCAGACGCACCGAAAGCCGCGCGCGCATTTCCGAAGGATCGTGATCGGCGCGCAGGGCGTCGTCGGCCCCGGCGGCGAAGATCTCGGCGGCGCCGCGCGGCCGGTTGCCGTGGTCCACCGCGAGAATGACCGCATCCGGCGCGTGACGCCGGACGCCGACGATGAGTCCCAGCATGTCGTCGTCTCGCGGTAGATGCGCGGAGAGCCCGACGATCATCGCGGTCAACGGCACACCCGGTACCATCAGGTCGCGCGCTTCGGCGGGCCGGGCGCGGCGCAGCACCCGCCGCAAGCCGCTGCGTTCGAGGAGTTCGGACCAGGCGTTGCGCTGCGCGGTGTCGCGCTCGACGACCACGGCAAAGGAGGCGCGTTGGCTCATTGCGGAGATCTCCGACAAGATTTGGACAATTTATCTCCCATGACTTGACGTAAATTTTTTATGTTCAACATGGGTTAACCTTCAAATCCTATTTGCAAGTTCAGGAGAAGGACAAGAACACCAAGAAGAGACATGGGAATGGGTAAAGAGTTGCGTGGGTTTCTGTCGAGGTTTCTGGGGCGCATGCGCGGGCCGGAAGCTGCGGCGGTCCCGGAGTCATATTCGATGCTGACCTGTCGCGAAACAGGCATGCAGAAACCCCTTCTGCGCAGGCATCTGCGAGAGGTTCTGGGCATGACGCCCGAGGAGTATCGCAAGAAGTGGCGGCTGCCGGAGGACTCGCCGCTGGTTTCGCAATCCTATCTCGACCGGCGAGAAGCCGCTCGAAACATGGAGTGGGAAGGTTAGATTGCCCATAGGGCAAGAATCTATGTAGAGTAAAAGTGCAATCCCCGTCGACGAGCGCGCCTGTTCAAGAAAGTCAGGACAAGGACAGGCAAGAACGGACAGAAGTGCGTTTGGTCTCGACGATGCGAAAGCAGAATGACGATCGGCAGGATGAGAATATGAACGGACATGACGAATCGCAGGATATGGTGGCCCGGATCGTGGCGGCCTACGCGTCCAGGCCGGACGTGACCCCGGATGAAATCGTGAATCTGTATCGCCGCCTTACCGGCGAAGTCCACGACGCTCCGGCGACCTCGGCGAGCACCGCGGCCCCGATGGCCGCTGGCGGGCTACACCCGGCGCTGCCGGTGGCGCAATCGGTGACGGAGGACAAGGTCTACTGCCTTTGCTGTGGCCGTGGCTTCAAGATGCTCAAGCGTCACCTCGGCGCCGAGCACGGGATGACCGAGGCGCAGTACCGCGCGGCCTTCAACCTTTCCGAAGACTTCCCGCTGGTGGCTCCGAGCTACTCGCGCAAGAAAGCAGCCCACGCCAAGGAAGCGGGGCTCGGCAAATACGACCGCACGGTGATGGCGGGGCAGGAGTAAAAGGGCAAAATGGCAGGCAGGAACGAGCAGGCGGTCATCATCAAGAAGATCGAGGAGACCGCCGGTCACGGGCATCACGGCGGCGGGTGGAAGGTCGCCTACGCCGACTTCATGACCGCGATGATGGCCTTCTTCCTGCTGCTGTGGATTCTCGCGGCCTCCGACGAGGAAAAACTGCGCGGGCTTGCCGATTACTTTACCCCCTCCCTCTCCGAAGCCGGCGGGCGTGGCGACGGCCTGCTCGATGGCATGGTGCTTGGCCAGGACGGCGTCATGAGCGGCACCGACGGCCCGCAGAGCCCGGTTCAGCTCCCGAGCTTTGGACAGGAGAACCCGTTGGCCGTCTTCGACAGCCGCCTGCGTGACCCGGACTCTCGCATCGTAGTCGAGTTCGACACCCGGCCCGCGGGCGAGCAGGACAGTCAGACGATCAATACCGGTGAGAACGGTATCGCCGACGGCGTCGCCGCTGCGCAGGCGGCGGCCGAGGCTGAAGCAGCGGCGGAACAGGCCGAACGTGCCGAACAGGAATGGCAGGAGGCGCAGGAGCGGCTCGAGGAGTCGATCACCGAGCAGGTGGCCGAGGACCCCGAACTGCAGGCTATGCAGGAAAACCTGCTTTTCGAGCGCACCGCCGACGGACTCGAGATCCAGATCGTCGACAAGAACAGCACTTCCATGTTTGCCACCGGCAGTGCGCGGATCGAGGAACGCACACGTGAGCTGCTGCGTATCGTGGCGGAAGCGATCGTCGACATGCCGAACGATATCACCATCTCGGGGCACACGGACTCGGTGCCCTATTCCCGGGCGGGGACCTATTCCAACTGGGAACTCTCGGCGGATCGCGCCAACGCGACTCGTCGTGTGCTGGTCGACACCGGGGTCAGCCCGGCCCGGATCACGCGGATTTCGGGGCTCGCGGATACGGCGCCTCTCGATCCCGAGCATCCGTCTGCCCCGGAGAACCGCCGCATCAGCGTCACATTGCAGTATGCCCCGGCGACTCAGCCCTGAGGCTGATCCTCTCGTACTCGGGAAAGCGGCTGCAAATTTCACCATATCTAGTGTCTTGTTTGCCGCATGATCCTGCATATCCACACCAAATTTCTCTAATGTAAAGAAATCTCAGGGGGTGTGGACGGCGCCGCGCGTTTCGATTGCCTGCGTTTGCGCAAATGAAAAACCCAGAAAACACAGGGCTTTGCTTAGGCGACTCGGTCGTCTGTATCTGGGTATTTCAAACGTCAAGACCCCTACATGTAGGATGTTGTTTAACATTTGGTGGGTTTGCGAAGAATTGCTCAAAACATACTGTGAACCCGGGGAAAGACTCACTTGGGGCATGGGTAAACAGATGCGTAGCGGGGACGTACTTAAGTTAATCTGGCGGGACGGCGTAGCGCTGCCGGAAATGGTGTTCGGTCTGCGGTTCCACGCCGCGCTGACGGCGATCCTGCCGGTTCGATCTGAAGTCCTCATGGCCCGCGGCGATTGCGAACGCCCGTTGGTCATGGCGGATGATCTGGAACTCGCGCCGGCGCTGCCGCTCGGCGACGTTCTGGTCGAGGAGCTGCCGCTCGATCTGCCCTATGGCACGATGGTCGTGATGCTGCCCGACAGGCAGATGCCGTTCTCGCAGGTGCTGGGCGAAACCGTCGGCGAGGCGCTGCTGCTGGCGCAGAGCCTGAGCGGCATTCCGATGGAGCACGAGACCGACGCTCTCTACATCATGGCTCATGCCGCGATGCGCCGCGCGGCGACGCTCGGTCTCGAGGGTCATGAGGTCGAGCCCCAGGGTTTCTGCCGCGGCCTTGGCCGAACCCTTTCGCGGCACTGGCTGGCGGAGCGTCGCCCGCTGCTGCCCGACCCCATGCTCTTCCAGCGGTCCGACTTCCTCTGGCAGCGCCAGCTGGCGGTCTACCTCTCGGAACTCGACCCGGGGTTCACGTCGCCCGATCCGCTGCTCGTGCCCGAGGACTTGCTGCGCGTGGCGGACACGCCGCTGCGCCTCGCCGACTGGGCTGGCCGGACTGAGACGATGCTGCGTGCCGTGATGGGCGCGCCGGAACGCGAAGACGTGCCTCTCAAGACCAGCCTCGCGGCCCGGTTTAATCTTCAGTAAAGCATTATATTCTTCCGACGATTGAAGAATTGTGGTTACTTATTCTTGCAGGCAAGAATGAGTTGGGCGTTTCTTCATGATGTCCATGACGTACCAGGCAGCGATGCGCGAGCCGTTTCTTGACGTAGAGCAGGAACGCAGCGCCATCTGCAGCTGGCAGGACAGCGGGGACCGGAAGGCCCTCGAATTGCTGCTGCGGTCGCACGCGCGGCAGGCGTGGTCGCAGGCGGCGCGGTTCACCGATAATCCGGTGCACCTCGAAGATCTGGCCGCCGAGGGCATTCTCGGCCTGATCAAGGCGGCCGATTGTTTCGATCGCAAGCAGGAAGTGCGCTTTTCGACCTATGCGGCCTGGTGGGTGATGAACGGTATCTCGAGCGCTCTGGCGCGGATCAAGGCGGTGATCGACATCCCGGCACGGACCTATCTCGATGCGCAGACCGGCAAGCTGTCCGAGGAAGAGCGCGCCCGTATCCGTATGGCGACCCACGGCATGATCGCCCTCGATGGCAGCGATGACGAGGACGAGGGGCGACCGCGCGATATCCTGATCTCTGGCGAGTTGGGTCCGGAAGAGCTTGTCGCGCTGGAAAGCGATCGGGCGATGCTGACCCGGCTGCTGGCCGAAGCGCTGGAGCCGATGACTCCGGAAGAGGCGGAGGTGATCCGGCGGCGGCGTCTGCGGGCTGATCCCGAGCCCTTCGGGAGCATCGCGCGGGACCTCGGCGTGTCGCAGGACCGCCTGCGCCAGGTGGAAAAACGGGCCATGCTGCGCTTGCGGCGCAACCTCATCGACAAGGGCTTTTCGCGGGCGGTGCTGTCATGATCAATTTCCTCACCACGCTCGGCGGGGCCACGACGGCCACGGGCACGGCAGCAGAGACTCCGGCCGAGGGCGAAACGCCCTTTGCCGGTCTTTTGGCGTTGCTCGCCGGTGGCGAAGGGGTCGAAGCGGAGGGCGACGGCGAGGAGCCTTCGGGGCTTGCCGACCTGCTCGCCGGGGCAGAGGCCGCACTGGCCGATCCCGACCTGTCTGAGGAGGAGATAGCGGCCATTCTCGGCCCCGTCATCGCGCAGATTGGCGCCATGCTAGCCGCAGAGCCCGAGTTGCTGGAGAAGGCCGACGCACTGGTTGCGGCGCTGACCGAGACGCTCGGGGTCGAAGATGCGGGGGCGGAACCGTCCTGGCGCGATCTGTCGGAAGGTCTCGCCGACCTTCAGGCGCTGCTTGGCGGTGCCGAAGAGGTCGACGGCGACGGAGTGGAACTGGTCTCTTTGCTGCGGCGCGTGATCGAGGCGGCAGACGTGGTCGCGCGCCCCTATGCGCCGGTGGTCACGCCAATGGTCGCGCCGGTGACCGCGAGCGCGGAGCAGATCCTGAAGGCGCCGCTGCGCGAAGCTTCGCCGGAAACGGGCAGCGCGGATGTGGAGATTGAGGACGCGCCTGTGCGGGAGGGGCAACGGGTCCTCGGCGGAGAGGCGGAGACCGGCGCGGATTTCTCGGGGCAAGGAGAGAACGAGGGCGCGGAGCCCGCCGTCCCGGCAACCCGGGTTGAAGCGCGTCCGTCGGTCGGCTTTACGCCCGTGACCTCCGCCGCCTTGCCGCAGGCTGGCGACGCGCCGTCGCAGCCGCCGAATCCGCAGCCGCAGGCGACACCTCTCGGGCCGGTATCGACGACGCCGATGGTGGCCAGCACGGTCGCCGCCTCGCAGGTGGCCAGTACCACGCCGCAGATCGCCGTCCAGGGGCAGGAAATCCTCGGCCAGATCCGCGCCAGCACCAGCGCCGAAGGCAAGATCAATGTCGAGCTCAAACCCGAGGGGCTGGGCAAGGTCGAGATCTCGCTGACGCCGGATGAGGCCGGCAGGTTGCAGGTGGTCGTGCGGGCCGATCAGGCGGCAGTCCTGTCGGCCCTGCGCGCCGATCGCGACGGGCTGGCTGCGATGCTGCGGGATGCGGGGCATGCAGTCGAGGACAGCGCGCTCAGCTTCTCCGACCTCGGGACGCAGGGTGGCAACCAGGGGGACCAGGGCGATCGCGATGGCGGTCAGACCGGGGGCTTCGGCGCCTACGGCATCGCGCGGGACCGAGCCGCGGAGGTCGCCGGCGATATGCAATCACGCCAGCTGCCGGTAGGCAGCGTGGACATCAGAATTTGACAGGGGCAGTGAACCATGGCCATTGATCCGTTCGGGACCAGCAGCGTCAGCACGACGACGAGCTCGGCCAGCAGCTCCATGAGCCAGCTGTCCGAGGACTACGAGAGCTTCATCACGTTGCTGACGGCGCAGATCCAGAACCAGAACCCGCTGGAGCCGATGGACAGCACCACCTTCATCTCGCAGCTGGCGCAGCTGAGCCAGGTGGAGCAATCGGTGGCGACGAACTCCAACCTCGAAGGCATCTCCGACCAGCTGGCCTCGATGGGGGCGATTACCGGCCTGTCGCTGATCGGTCGCTCGGTGGTTACCGCGACCGACGAGGTGACCCTCGCCGAGGATGGCGCTTCCGCCGAGATGTCCTATGTGCTCGCCGCCGAGGCCGCCAGTGCGACGCTGACCGTCACTTCCGAGGATGGCACGGTGCTGCGCACCTACACCGGGCTCGATACAAGCGCGGGTTCGCGCCACAAGGTGACCTGGGACGGGCTCGACTACGAGGGGCTGCCGCTGCCCGCGGGCAGCTACACCATGACGCTCAAGGCCGTGGATGCCGAGGGCAACACGATTGCCTCGCAGACCTATGCGCCGCTCAAGGTCGACAGCATGACATATGAAAACGGCCTCGCCACGCTCCACCTGGAGAATGGCGAGACCGTGCTTGCGGGCCTCATCGAGGAAATCATCTAAGCAGCTCAGCTGCGCGGGACGTCGGCTTTCACCAGCGACATGAAGAGGACTTCGGAGACATCGTCGCCGAAGTCTTTTTTCAGGTCCTCGGACAGTTCGCGCGAGAGGGTGCCCGTGTCGATGTTCACACCCTTCAGCGTCTGCCCGTCGGCGGCGCGGTGCATCGAGGTCAGAATCGCGTCGCGCAGGCGCGAGGCGTTCTCGGGGATGTTGAAGTTGACCGCGGTGTTGATGTCCCGCATGGCAACGCCGACTTCCGAGACCACGTAAGTGATGCTTTCGGGGCGGTAGACCGGGACCGAGATCTTGCCCAGCGACACGATGCTCGAGTCGTTTGCACGGTCATTGGTCAGCACGCCCTCGGTGGAGCCGGGCTTGTGAGCGATCTCGGTCTCGGGCGATGCCGAAGTCTGTGCCTGTTCGAGATGCTGCGGCTGCCCGTCTCCGCGTTCACCCTCGGGTGTCGCAGTGTGTTCGGGGCCATGTGTGGCCAGATCTTCGAGGATCTTTTCGGCCTCGGAAGGCCCGGCTTCTGCCGCCTGCTCTTCCACATGTTGCGCAGCGGGGGGCAGAATGTGCCCGGCGCCATAGCCCACTGCCCCGAAAATCAGGGGCAGTGCGGCCAGAGCGATGTATGATTTCTTCATAACGTATCCCGCGGTTTCTTTTCCGTCAGGATCTCTAATGCCTTGTGATTCGGGCGAATGTTTCTTCAAATCTAGGCGTTATTCGGCTCAATAAGGCAAAATAACGTCCATGACATCTTCGCCGTAGCCGCGCGTCTGCTGGCGGCTGACCGACCCGCGCCCGCCGTAGGAAATGCGCGCCTCGGCGATCTTGTCGTAGGGGATGGCGTTGGTGCGGTCGATGTCCTGCGGCCGGATGATCCCGGTGACACGCAGCTCGCGCAGCTCCTCGTTGACCTTGACCTCCTGCCGGCCGGCGACGACGAAGTTGCCGTTCGGCAGCTCCTGCACGACGAGTGCCGCCATGCGCAAAGAGATGCTCTCTTCGCGGTCGATGGAGCCCGAGCCTGAGGCGCCGGTCTGCGAGGTGATGTCGACGATGTTGTCCCCCGTCGGCAGGTCCTCTGGCCCGACGCCGGGCAGGATCTTGTCGATCTGGGTGCCGTAGCCAAAGAAGCTGGGGAACCCGAGGCTCGAGTTGCCGCTGCGGCTGCGGTCGGATTCGTTGCTGAGCGATGCCTCGTCCTCGATCTCGACGAGGATGGTCAGGATGTCGCCGATCTGCGTCGCGCGCTGGTCGCCGAAGAAGCCCGACGAACCGCGCTCCCAGAGCGACGCCCCCTCGGCCCGGTAGGGGATGCGGTCCGGCTTGGGCGGAGGCATCGGGATGTTGACGCTGCGGGCCTCGGCGAGGGTCTGCGGGTCAAGCCCGACTCGGCTCACCTCGGGGTCGCGGTCGAAGACCGGCGTGCTGCAGCCTGCGAGCAACGCGAGGGCGGAGACGGCCATCAGGCCTTGGCGGAGCGGGGTCATCGGATCACCTCCACGAGTCCTTCCGCGCGCGCGACGGCGACGAGCGGGGTATTGCTGACGAGATTGACGATGCGGATTTCCTGCCCTCGGTGGGCATCGGTAAGCGCGCGGCCCGGGGCGGTCACCACCAGACGGCCATCGTCGTAGAGAATGTTCACCTTGTCGCCGCGGCCGACGACCAGCGGCTCCATCACCGATTGGGTCATCACCGGGCGGCCCTGCGACAGCATGCGGCGGACCTGCATGCCGTCAAGCTTCTCGGCGTCGAGCACGGTGAAGGCACCGACCCGGCTGAGCGGCATGTCGACAAGCTTGATGTCGGCGGTGCCGATCACTTCGCCGGGCATAAGCCGGCGGGTGGGCACCGGGAGGCTGCGGGTCGCGATGATGAAGCCCTGCAGCCTGTGGGTTACGCCCTCCGCGGTGACCGCATTGGCAAGGAACTGGCCGCTGTCGCGGTCCATCCAGAAGGCCGAGATTGTCTCGGCGTCCTTGATCTGCGCGCCCTTGAAGCGCACGCGCAGATCCGCCTCGGCGGGCAACGCTTCCGCCCAGCTCATCCGGGCCTGTTCCTCGATGAGCACGTCCGGGGTTTCCGCCGGTGCCGCGAGCGGCGCCAGCATCAGCAGCGAGAGAAGGGCAGCGAGGCGGTGCATGGGGTCAGCGGATCTGGTTGGCGGCGGACATCATCTGGTCGGCGGTCTCGATCGCCTTCGAGTTCATCTCGTAGGCGCGCTGCGCCTGGATGAGGTCGGTGATCTGCCGGATGATGTCGACGTTGGAGCTCTCGAGATAGCCCTGGCGCAGGATGCCGACGCCCTCGTCGCCGGGAACCGCCGGGATCGGGTCGCCGGAGGCCACGGTCGCCTGCAGCAGGTTGTTGCCCATCGGGCGCATGCCGGCGTCATTGACGAAGGTGGTCAGCGTCAGCTGGCCGACTTCGACCGGGGTGGTGTCGTTGCCCACATAGGCGCTGACGATGCCGGTTTCGCTGATCGAGACGGACACGGTGTCGTCCGGCAAGACAATGCCGGGGTCGATCTCGAAACCCTGTTCGTTGACGATCTGGCCCTCGGCCGACAGGCGGAACGAGCCGTCGCGGGTGAAGGCCTGGGTGCCGTCGGGCATGTTGACGGTGAAATAGCCGCGGCCGTCGATGGCCATGTCGAGCTGGTTCTCGGTCTGCGCCAGCCCGCCCTGGGTGTTGAGCCGCACGGTGCCCGCGGTGCGCACGCCGAGGCCGATATCGAGGCCGGTGGGGCGCGTGTTGCCCTCTTCGGCGGTCACCGCGCCCTCGCGGGTGATGTTCTCGTAGATGAGGTCGGTGAAGCTCGCCCGCGAGGCCTTGAAGCCCGTGGTGTTGGCGTTGGCGATGTTGTTGGAGATGACGTCGACGTTGGTCTGCTGCGCCATCATGCCGGTAGCGGCGATTCCGAGTGCCTTCATGGTCGTCCCTTCCTCAGCTGTTCCGGATCCGGTTCAGCATTTCCTTTTTCAGCTCGTCATCGGATTGCACGAGGTTCAGCGATTGCTGGTAGGCCTGCTGGATTTCCATCAGGCGGGTGACCTCGGTGACGGCCTGCACGTTGCTCATCTCGACGGCGCCCTGGATGATCTGGGTGCCGGACTCATCGGGCGCCAGCTGGGCATTTCCTTCCTGCGGCACAAACATGCCGCCGCCGGAACGTCCGAGGCTCTGGCGGTCGGGCAGGGTGAAGATGCCGATCTGGCCAAGTACCGCACCTTCGGCATCGGTGATTACCCCGTCGGTGGAGATGCTGGCGGTGGAAGCCTGCTCCGGCGGCAGCACCATGGGTGCGCCGCCCGCATCGAGCACCTGTGCGCCGCTGGAGGTGATCACCCGGCCCTCGACATCGAGCACGAAGCCGCCGTCGCGTCCGAAGGCGGTGCGCCCGTCGGCGGTCTGATAGGCGAGCCAGCCGTCACCGCTCACCGCGATGTCGAGCGCATTGCCCGTGGGCATGATCGCGCCCGAGCTGTTGTCGACGTAGGAGCCCCGGTCGAGAACGTAGTTCGTGCCTTCGCCAGCGAGGGCGGCGTCGTCCTTTTGAAGATAGGTCTCGAACAGGACGCGCTCGGCCTTGTAGCCGGTGGAGTTGGCATTGGCGATATTGTTCGACGTCACATCGATCTGACGCTCAAGGGCGGTCAGTCGGGAAAGCGCGACGTATATCGAATTATCCATGCAAACGGTCCATTAATATTTGCTCGATCATTCTTTTCTTGATGATGATGCGGGTTTTGCTAAGATAACGCAAGCATAATGATGATGAAGCGAGCGTAAGCGGTGGTCTATTCTTGTGCATTCGCGGGAAGGCAAGCAGCGGTTTTGGCGCTGCTGCTCTGCGCCTGCCCGGCCCTCGCCGAGCGCGCGGGGCCGCAGCACTTTGCCCAGGTCACCCCTGCGGCGCTGTCGGAGCCGCGGGTCATCGATCCGCCGGCGCTCTATCTCGGACCGCGGCCCGAGCGCCCCTTTCTCGAGGAGCGCGCCGCGCGGATGGAGGCGGTGATCGCCGCCGGAGACCGCCAGCCCGACCAGGCGCGGGCGCTGACCGATCTCGCCGAATTCTTCTTCGCGCATGCCATGGCTCCGGAAGGGCTGTCCGTGCTCGGGGCCGTCGATAGCGACGGGCTGCCATTGGCGCACCGGCTGCGAGCGCAGGCCTTCGAATTGGCGCTCGGCCTCATTGACGTGCGCGAGCGGCCGCTCACCCTTCGGGCGGAGGCGCTGCTCGACCCGGCGCACGCGGAATGGCCGGATCAGCCGCTCTTCCTCGCCATGTCGCATATTCACGACGGCAGTTGCGTCGATGCGCGCACGCTGCTGGACGAGGCCGTGCAGCGCCTGTCCCGCTTTCCCGCGCCGGTGCGGGTGAGGGTGCTGCCGGGCTTTCTGGAATGTGCCATCGACACCGGGCAATGGCAGCTGGCGCGGGACATCGCGGCCTCATTCGAGGATTATCCGGAGTTGCGCGATGGCGGGGCCTACCACTTCCTGCTTGGTCAGGTCGCGGAGGCCGTGAACGAGCCGCTTGCCGCCTTCGACAGCTATGTCCGGGTTATGGATGGGCGCGATATCTGGGCGCACCGCGCGCGCCGGGCGCTGGTTACGCTCGGCCTGACCCGCGATGCCCTGTCGACGTCCGACGCGATCCGCCTGCTGAAGCTCGAGGCCGAGATGTGGCGTGGAGATGACTCGGCGGGCGATGTGCTGGACGAGCTTGCGTCGCTGCAGGTCATCGCCGGGCGCAAGGTCGATGCGATCGAGACCTACGGTTTGCTGATCACCCGCCGCTCCGGGACCGAGCAGGCGACCGTCGCGCAGCAGAAGGCGCGGGCTTTGATCGAAGATCTCTACCGCAAGGGGGCCGAGGGGGAGATTTCCCTCGCGCGGTTCATGGCGGATCACCAGCGCATCTCGCGCTATTTCCGCTTCTCGCAGAGTTTCGCGCTGGCCTCGGAGCTGTTTGCCGACACGTTCCGCAAGGCTGGTGCCACCAAGGTTGCCGCCGAAGAATATGCCACCACTCACGATTACCTTACGGCGGCGCAGGATCTGGGCATCACCACCGCGGAAGAGGGGCAATTGTCGCGCCTCAAGGTGAAGGAAGCCGAGACCCTGCTGGCGGGCGGCCAGTTCATGGCCCTGGGGGCGCTGCTGCTGCAGCCGATCTCCCTGGCGGATCCGGAGTTGAAGCGGCGCTTCGATCTGGTTTCGGCCCGCTACTTCGATGAAACCGGCCAGACCGCAGAGTTGCTGGCCGAGGGGCAGGGCGCGGAGGAAGGGGAGGAGACGACCCAGATCCTGCGGCTGCGCGCGCTGGCGCGTTTCGAGCGCGGCGAATGGGCCCCGGCGGCGGCGGCCTATAGTCAGCTGCACGCCCGCGAGGGTGCCGAGATGCGCCTGCCGGATGCGATCCGCTACCTGCTTGCTGCGCACCGCAGCGGAGCGGATTCCCGTGCCGCCGAGCTGGCGGGGGAATTCCCAAGCCTGACGGAGCTGCCGGGCTGGGCCGAGATCGCGCGGGGCCTGACCTCGGAAGCGCCCGCGCTGCTGCCCCTGCGCGAGGAGACCGCGCGGGCGCGGATCGAGAAGGCGCAGGAAACCCTCGACAGCCTGCCGGACGTGGGGCGGCTCAATTGAGCGGTGCGCGCCACAAGATCAGGCAAGGTTCAGCGCGGAATCGCTGAAATTAGTACAAGTAAAGGCAAATTTAACCATGGTGAAACCTGGTTTGCCTAAGTGATCAGTCAGAAACGGTTCAACTGCGACCAATAGGGCGAGACGGACATGAGCATTTCCAGCGCGATGGCGGCCGGGGTTAGCGGCCTCACTGCAAACTCGAATGCGGTTGAACGCATTTCAAACAACATCGCAAACGCGGATACCACCGGGTATCGCCGCAGCTTTGCGCAGATGATCACCTCGGGTTCGACCGCGGCCACTGGCAGCACCTCGGCCGGGGTCGCGACGACCATCACCCACTCCAACACCACCGAAGGTACCTTCCAGGAGACCTCGGTCGCCTCGAACCTGACGATCAACGGCAGTGGCTTCTTCGTGGTGAATTCGAACATCGATGCTGGCTACACCACTGGCAACATGTTCACCCGGGACGGCAGTTTTGCGCCGGACGAGGATGGCAACCTGGTCAATGGTGCGGGGCTCTACCTGATGGGCTTCGCCTACGATGCCACCGGCGAGCTCGGCGCGGTCGACCGCTCGAGTTTCTCTGACCTCGTGCCGATCAACGTCGCCAGTCAGTCGATCAACGGCTCGGCCACCAGCACTGTCGGCATCAGCGGCACCCTGCCATCGCAGGAGACCGGCCTCGCCGAGCCGGGCAACGCCTTCACAACTTCTGTCGAGTTCTACAATGCGCTCGGCGAGGCGGAGCGCCTGACCCTCTCGTTCCAGCCCTCCACGCTCGACGATACCTGGGATGTCACCATCTCCGGCCCGGACGGCGACTACGGCACGGTGACGATGACCTTCAACAACAGCGGCGCGAACGCGGGTTCGCCGGCAAGCTACTCGGGCGTGACCTCGCTGGCCACGGCGCCGGCCGGGTTCGCCTTCGACACGGCGACAGGCGAGATGACCCTGACGGTCAACAACGGCACCACGCCGCAGACGCTGACCATGTCGCTGGGCGCGCCCGGAACCTTCGACGGCCTGACCCAGTTCTCCGGCGATTATACCCCGATGAACGTCGACGCCGACGGCAGCGAGAGCGGTCTGCTGACCAGCGTGGAATTCGACGAGGCGGGCGACGTCTGGGGGGTCTTCGACAACGGCACGCGCAAGGTACTCTACTCGGTGCCGCTGGCGACCTTCGCCAATGCCAACGGGCTGGCGACCTCGAACAACTCGACCTTCCAGGTGTCGGGCGAATCCGGCGCCTTCTACCTCGGTGCGCCGGGCACCGGCGAAACCGGCTCGCTCACCTCGGGCGGCATCGAGGGCTCCAACGTCGACATCGCGCAGGAGCTCACCAGCCTCATCCAGCGTCAGCGCGCCTACTCCTCGAACGCGAAGATCATCACCACCGCGGACGAGATGCTGAGCGAAACCGTCAATCTCAAGCGCTGATCGTCCGGCAACAGATCCGGGTGACCGACTTGCAAGTTAGGATCGCACCATGAGCCTTTCCGCGGCCCTCAACGCGGCACGCAGCGGGATGAGCGTGACCTCCCGCTGGGCGCAGACGACCTCGAACAACATCGCCAATGCGAACAACGCCTCCTATGCCCGGCGCGATCCGACGATCGTGACCGGCAGCACCGGCGGTGTGACGATCAGCGAGATCACCCAGGCGGTGAACAGCTCGCTCGACAGCATGTACCGGCTCGAGGTCTCGCGCACCGCCACGCAGGATGCGATCGCCACCGGCCTGTCGCTCTATACCTCGCAGCTCGGCGACACCGAATCCGACGTCACGATGCTGACCCAGCTGACAGACTTCCAGAACGCTCTGGGGTTGATGGCGGCGAGCCCGGCGGACAGCGCGCTGCAGCGAGCTGCCCTGACCGATGCGCAGGAGCTGACGCAGTCGCTGAACGCCGCCTCCAACTCGCTGATCGACGCGCGGGAGCAGGCGCTTGCCTCGGCGCAGAACGATATCTCCAGCATCAACAGCGATCTGGCGGATCTGGCCGAGATGAACGAGCAGCTCGCCAGCGGCAAGCTGAGCGAGAGCCAAAAACTGGCGCTCGGCGACGAGATCACTGCCAAGCTCGACAGCCTTGCCGAGAAGATGGACTTCACCATGCGCACCGATTCCAAGGGGCGGATGGAAATCTACACCACCGGCGGCACCGCGCTGCTGCTCGGCGAGACCGCCGAGACCATCAGCTTTGACGCGCAGACCGGCGTGCTCAGCGCCGGAGGCATCGACATCACGCCCGGCGTCGCCGGGACCCGCGGCATCGCCGAGGGGTCGCTGGCAGGCCAGGTCACACTCTACAACGACACGATCCCCGAGATGAGCGCACAGCTCGACGAGGTGGCGCGCGCGCTGGTGAGTGTCTTCGAAGAGGCTGACGCCTCGCTGGCCGCCGGGGAGCCGGGACTGTTCACCGATGCCGGTGCGGCCCTGACCGATCCGGTTGCTGCCGGGCTTGCAGGGCGGATCAGTGTCAACAGCGCCGTGGTGCCTGAAGAGGGCGGGGCGGTCTGGCGGCTGCGCGACGGCATGTCCGCGACGGTCGAGGGCTCTAGCAACGATGCCACGCAGCTCAACGCCTTTGTCGAAGCGATGGCGACCAAGACCAGTTTCGACAACGCGCTCGGGTTGGGCGACAGCGCGACGCTTTCGGACTACATGGCGGGGCTGATCGCCAGCCAGAACACCACCCGCGCGACGGCGGAGACAAGCGCCGAAACGTCCGCCGCGGCGGCGATGACGGTGCAGGAGACGCGGCTCGGCTTCATGGGCGTCAACGTCGACGACGAGCTGCAGCAGCTCGTCGCAATCGAACAGGCCTATTCCGCGAATGCCCAGGTCATGACCACGGTCATGTCCATGCTCGACACGCTGCTCGAATCCTTCTGATCGGGAACCCGACATGATTTATCTCAGCAAAGGCCCTTCGACGCTCTATTCGAGCCTGCTGCGCCGCAACCAGAACGCCGAGCTCTCGACCCGGCTGTCGGAAGCCGAGCAGGAGCTTTCGACCGGCTACAAGGCCGACATTTACAAGTCGATCGGTCTCGGCGCGACCGAGGCGCTCAGCCTCAACGCGACGCTGGATCGTGACGAGGCCCAGGCGACGACCAACTCGCTGGTGCTGTCGCGGCTCGAGATGATGACCACGTCGCTGAGCGCGATGCGCGAGTCGGTGCAGGACGTGCTCGACGTGGCGATTTCTAACGCCGGTCATTCGAGCGATGCCGCCTCCGGCATTCAGGTTGCCGCGAAGGCGGCGCTCGAGGCCTTCATCGGGCAGGCCGGTCAGTCCTACGGCGGCACCGCCCTGTTCGCAGGGGTGTCGAACACCAGCAATGTGCTGCAGACTTGGTCCGAAGCGCAGGCCGACAGCGGGCTGTCGCCGCAGGGTGTCTTCGAGTCCCTGCTGTCCGGCGGGCTGAACTCGGTGGCGGACGTTGATGCCGCGCTCGCCGAGATCGACGCCATCTTCTCCGACAGCGCTGCCGATCCCGATACCAACTACCAGTCGCTCTTCTACAACGGATCGACGGGCAACGCGCCGGCGCGTGCCAACCTGGGCGATGGCGTCAGCGTTGCCTACGGCGTGCAGGCCGATGACGAGGCCTTCCGGCAGGTGGTGAAGGGTCTGTCCATGCTGGCTTCGCTCGATCCGGCGACGATCGACGACAGCGAGGCCTACAGTAAGTGGGTCGATGCGGCGGTGAGCGCGATCTCGGCAGGCAGCGCCGGGCTTCTGGACAGTGAGACGCAGGTGTCGACCGTGGCCGCCCGGCTCGAGGCGCAGAACGAGCGCATCGCCGATCGGGCGATCCTCTATAAGACCCGCCTGCTTGAGCTTGATGGGGTGGATGCCTACGAGGCGGCGAGCAACGTGACCACGCTGCAGACCCAGCTGGAGGCGAGCTATACGGTCAGCGCCCGCCTATCCAACCTGAGCTTTCTGAACTACATGTGACGTGCTGGCGAGGCTGAGGCGGGGTGCCTCGGTCTCGAGGCTCGCTTCGGCGCCGGGTGCCAGTTTGTAGCCGCGACCGCGGATCGTGCGGATGTGCGGATCGCCCGAAGGCGACATTTCCTCGATCTTCTTGCGGATCCGGCAGATGTAGACGTCGATCACCTTGTCGAAGGGTTGGTCCTCGGCCATGCCATAGACCGCGTCGTAGATCACCGACTTCGACACCACGCGCGGGGCGGCCAGCGCGATCTGCTGGAAAATCGCCAGTTCGCGCTGCGACAGGCGCATCGGCGTGCCCGCGATATCCGGATCGCGCCCGTCGAAATAGGCGGTGATATCGCCGATCTTCACCGATCCTGCCGCGTGACCGTGGAACCGCCGGGTGATGGCGTTGACACGGGACCGCAGTTCGGGGCCGGTGAGCGGGCCGACGATGTCGTCGTCGGCGCCCGCGTCCAGCGCTTCCATTGCCGCCTCGGGATCGCGCTGATCGCGCAGCACGAGGATCGGGTTGCGGCAACCGGATTTGCGCAGACGGAAGATGTGCTCGACGGTGCGCGGCTGTTCGGACAGGAGCACTGGCCTGTCGGCGTAACCGTCGCTGCTCAGAAGTTCGAGCTCGCGTTCGAAAAAGTCATCACTGACGGCCACCGGCTGCCATTGCGCCGCATCCAGCTCGGACAGAAGGCTGCCGAAAGAATTTGAACGTGGCTCGTAAAGATAGATATGCACACTGCTCTCCCGAAAGCCGACCGACACTGGTTATCCATGCTTGGATGCCACGATCATGCGAAGTATTTTTCTCAAGGTCAAGCAATACACAAGGATAGCATGATTAGTTTGCAAAATGTCGTTGAATAGTTTGGCAATTCGATGTTTAGTTCTTGGAACACAGGACCGCAGCCTAGGGAGTCCCATGCGTATCGCAGCCTGTCTCGGTGCCGCCATCGTGGCGCTCTTCGCGGCGTTCCCCGCGTCGTCGGATGTCCGGATCAAGGACATCGCGACCTTCGAGGGCGTGCGGGAAAACCAACTTGTAGGTTACGGCCTCGTGGTCGGGCTCAACGGCACGGGCGACAGCCTACGCAACAGCCCGTTCACCGAAAAGAGCATCGAGGCGATGCTCGAACGGCTCGGCGTCGGCAATATGTCCGACGATAAGATCAAGACCAGCAACACCGCCGCCGTCATGGTCACCGCCATGCTGCCGCCCTTCGCGCGGCTCGGCTCGCCGATTGACGTGGTGGTCTCCTCGCTTGGCGATGCGACCTCGCTTCGCGGTGGCACGCTGATCGTCACGCCGCTGACCGGGGCCGATGGCGAGGTTTACGCGGTGGCGCAGGGGCCCATCGCGGTGGCAGGCTACGCGGCGCAGGGCATGGCGGCCTCGGTGGTCGAGGGCGTGCCGACTGTTGCGCGGATCGAAAACGGCGCAACGGTGGAAAACGAAGTCGAGTTTGTGCTGTCGTCCCTGAACTCCGTGCGCATTGCGCTGCGCAACCCGGATTTCACCACAGCGACCCGCATGGCCGATGCGATCAACAAGCGTATGGGAACCAACACCGCGACGGCACTCGATCCGGGCACCGTCGAGGTGGCGCTGCACGGAGCAGGCAAGGGCGACATCGCCGGCATCATGTCGGACGTCGAGAACATCCGCGTCGATCCCGACGCCGTGGCCAAGGTGGTGATCGACGCGCGCTCGGGCACCATCGTCATCGGCGAGGACGTGCGGATCGATCGCGTGGCGGTGAGCCAGGGCGGTCTAACCGTGATGGTGCGCGAGGACCCGGAGGTCAGCCAGCCCGAGCCGATCACCATCGGTGGTACCACCGTCGTCGTGCCGCGCACGACCGTCGGTGTCGACGAGCAGGAGACCCACTTCACCATTCTCGAGGGGGCGGACGTCAGCCTGCAGCGGCTCGTCGATGCGCTGAATGCCATCGGGCTGACGGCGACGCAGACAATTTCCATCCTGCAGGCCATCAAGGCCGCCGGCGCATTGCACGCCGATCTCGAGATCATCTGAGGGAGAGACCGCATGGACGTAAAGACCTCCATGGCCGCGTTGCAGGTGACCGGCGCGCAGATCGCGCAGCCCGGGGCCGTCGCGCCCGATGCACCCGCCAGCGCCGCCAAGGAATTCGAGGCGATGTTCCTCACCGAGATGGTCAACGAGATGTTGAGCGAGGTGGACCTTGGCGACTTCGGTGGCGGCAAGGCCGAGGAGCATTGGCGCTATTTCCTGGCCGAGGCCTTTGGCAAGGAACTGGCTGAGCAGGGGGGCGCCGGGATCGCCCGCAACCTGGAACAGGCGATGTCGGCCTATGGTGCCGCCGCCCGCCGTGGAGACGATGCATGACCCAGATGACCCGCCCGCGCGCGCATGCGCTGATCGACCGGCTCGCACGCCTGCTGCGCGACGAAATCGCCGCCATCGGCCGCGGCGAGCTTGCACGTGTCGAGGAGCTCTTCCCGCGAAAGCAGGAACTGCTCGCCGAGATCGAGGCGGCCTTTGCCGAGCCCGATGTGCTTCTGGAAGGCGATGATCCGGCTGCGGCACGCCTGCGGGACAGCCTCGCGGGCCTGCGCGAACTGATCCACAGCGACCTCGCGCTGTTGCGCCGGATGACCGAGGCGACCGGGGCGGTTGCCAAGGAGATCGACCGGATCCGTGAGCGCCAGAGTTTGCGTGGGGTCTATGATAAGGATGGCACAAAATCGCCACAAAGCGTAGCTCGCGCGCAACGCTACGATCAATCTATCTGACTTTAACTCTGGCTTAACCAGCTGCTCCAATCTGCCGTGGTATGGCAATGCCACGGCAGAACCGTTTTCGCTAGAACGGCGAAGAACCAACGATAGAAATCGGAGCAGGTACAATGTCTTCCATCAATACCAATGCAAGCGCGATGAACGCGCTGTCGACGCTGCGCGGCATCAACAAGAACCTCGAGAGCACTCAGAGCCGTATCTCGACCGGCCTGAAGATCCAGTCGGGCAAGGACAACGCAGCATATTTCTCGATCTCTGAATCCATGTCGTCCGACAGCTCGGTCTACAAGGCGATCGACGAAGGTCTCACGCTGACCAAGAACTCGATCTCGACCGCCCGTCTGGGTGCCGAGTCGATTGCATCGCTGGCAGAAACCTTCTCCGAGCGTGTGGCCTTCGCCCAGGGCGACGCGGTGGATCGCGAAGCGATCCAGGATGAACTGAACGGTCTCATCAACCAGATGAAGAACACCATTCAGCAGGCGACGTTCAACGGCGATGATCTGGTCAATGCCGCACAGGCAGAGAACATTGTCTTGGGTACTTCCGGCGGCGTGCTTGCTCTGTCGGTTGGTGCAACAGCCGTCGGCGTGGTCACCGGGATCACGCGCGACAGCACCGGGGGTCTCGATACCACCGCGATGTCGTTCAATAAGGTCGATCTCTCGTCGATCGTGGCGAGCCTGTCCGCAATCGATGTCTCGGACGCAGCCTTGTCGGCAGGGGACCTGCAGACGGCACTTGCGGACGCGAAAACGGCATTCGACGACGCAACCGACGCGGCGACCTCGCTCGGCATCGCCGAGAAGTCGATTGAGAACCAGCAGGAGTTCCTCAACAATCTGACCGACAACATCGACACCGGTGTTGGCGCCATGGTTGACGCCGATATGGAAGAGGAAGCGGCCCGTCTGCAGGCGCTGCAGGTCCAGCAGCAGCTGGCCACGCAGTCGCTGTCGATCGCCAACTCCTCGCCGCAGAGCATCCTGTCGCTGTTCCAGTAATTTCTCTGGAATATGCGCGACTTCTGATGGCATAAGGAGGGGGCGCCATAGGCGCCCCCTTTCCGTCGGAGCATCGGACAAACCGGGCCCGGCTTACAGTCACCCCGCGATAGGTCGGGGGAGCAGAGGCAGGAACGGCAATGAGCATCTCCGCATACAAGCGTACCATCCGCGAAAGCGAGTCGCCGAGGCAGATCGAGGCGCGAGTCTTCGCCCGCATCACCGGCGCCATGCGCGAGCACCAGCAAGACTGGGCCGCGTCATCCGAAAAGCTGGCCCGGTTGGCCGTGCTCTCCGGGGGGCTGCGCGATGCGGTCGTCCAGAACCGGCGGCTCTGGGAGCGGCTTCGGGGGGACCTGGCCAGCGACAGCAACGCGCTGCCGCAGGCGCTGCGCGCCAATCTCCTGTCGATCTCGCTCTGGGTGGACCGCACTTGCGGCTCCGTTCTTGGCGGCGGCCCGGGTCTCCCGGCGCTGATCGATGTGAACCAGAACATTCTTGCAGGGCTCTCGGCCGCCCGCCCGGCGCCGACGGCAGTGGATCAAGATGGCGCTCAATCTTACTCTCAAACCCTTTGAGCGGATCGTCGTCAACGGCTGCATGATGCGCAACGGCGGGCGGAAATCCACGCTCACCATCGAGAACCGCGCCGACATCATCCGCGAAACCGACCTGCTGAAACCCGAGGCTGCCGTGACCCCCGTCCGTGCGGCCTATTTCCTTATCCAGAGCGCGCTGGTCTACCCGGAGCGCCGGGATTCCCTGACTAAGGCAGCGCAGCAGCAGCTCGCGAAGCTGGCCACCGTGTTCACCGCCGAGCTCTCGAGCCATGTCTTCGAGGCGGCGAACAACGTCAGCCAGGGCGAGTACTTCACCGCGCTGCGCGATCTGCGACCGCTCTTGAAGCGCGAGGTCGAAGTGCTCGGCCCCGCAGGTCTCGACCCCGTCTCCCCCGAAGATCTGCCGAGGATCCACAGATGATTTCCATGTCCGGCCTCTCCGCGTCGCTCGCCCTTCGTCTCATCGGCAAGACCGAGGACAAGGAGCACGAGATGATCGAAAGCGAACCGCAGCACGCGCGCGAGATCGCCTATTTCATGGAGAACATCGAGAACGTCGAAACGGTGGACGACCTGATCGGCGACTACCGGCTCTACAGTTTCGTGATGAAGGCCTACGACCTCGAGGACCAGATCTTCGGCAAGGCGATGATGGGCAAGATCCTCAAAAGCGACATCGAAGAAGATGACGCGCTGGTGAACAAGCTGACGGACGATCGCTTCGAGGTCTTCTACGAGGCGATGGGCTTCACCGACGGAGGGACGTCGAACAGCAACACCATCGACCCTGAGTGGAAGGCCAAGATCGTCGATGCCTATGTCGACACCACCTATGTGAACGCCAAGGCAGACGACAACGAAGCGCTTGGCCTTGCGCTGCAGTTCCGCCGCAAGGCCGCGACTGTCGAGTCGGCCTATGACCTCCTCAAGGACGAGGACATGGCGCAGTTCATCCGGACCGCGCTCGGGCTGCCGGACGAGATTGCCAGCGGCGATATCGACCGGCAGGCGGCGCTGCTGGCAGAGCGCGTCGACATCGACAGGCTGGGCGACGAGGATTATGTCGAGTCGCTGGTGAGCAAGTTCGCCGCGATCAGCGACGCCAACAGCGATACCGTATCGACCAACTCCGTGGTGACGCTCGTATCCAGCGCGATGAGCGCCTCGTCGGGCAGCTTCGTGCCGGTCACCATCGACATCGACACGATCCAGGGTTTCAGCGGCTACAAGCTCCGCTGAAACCCGGCGCTTCCGTTCAGTACATCTCGTCGTCTTCGTCGCCGAGCGGCAGGCTGATCTGGTCTTCGTCGGCCAGCGTGCGCGCGTAGTCGAGCATCAGCGTCTGCGCGGAGGTCACGTCGCGGCGGCGCACCGGCCCCATGCTCTCCATCTCTTCCATCAGCATGTCGCGCGAGCGGCCGGGCAAGGCGTTGAGGAAGGCGTCGCGCGCGTCCTGGCTTGCGCCGCGCAGCGCCGTGGGCAGGGTGTTGCCGGGCACGCCGCGCATGATCCGCGCAAGATCCATCGGCTCGAGCTTTACCAGGTCCTCGAAGGTGAACATCTTGGCCTTGATCGCCGCGAAGGAGTCCGGGATCGAGGTCTCCAGCGCCGGGGCCATGGCGTCGAAGGCGCCGCGGTCGAGCTTGTTGAAGAGATCCGCCATGCGCTGGTGCTGTTCCGCCGTTGTCGGCTGGGCGCCCGCGTTGATGATATCGCTCTGCAGCGACTCCTCGATCTGGCGCATCATGTGATGCGGCACCGCCTCCATGCGGATCATCCGCTCGACGACGCTGTTCATCTTCTCCGGCCCCAGCAGCGGCAGCACCTTCGCCGCCACGTCGGTTTTCACGTTGGTGAGGATCGCGGCGATGGTCTGCTCGTGCTCGCCCTTAAGGTAGTTGGCGATGACGTTCTCCGACAGGCCGCTGAACCGCGCCCAGAGGTCGCGCTCCTTCAGCGGGCCGCGGATGTCCTTGAGGATGCCCTCGACCTGTTCACCGGGCAGCAGCGAGCGGAGCAGGTTCTCGGCCACCGCGAAGGAGCCCACCACGCCGCCGCCGTTGGTCATGTCCTCGACGAAATCCGACAGCACCTGCTCGACGGTTTCCGACGAGATCGAGCCGAGGCCGGACATGGCGCGGGTGACGCGCTGGATCTCGTCGTCGTCGAGCTGCTGCATCAGCGCCGAGCCGCGCTTTTCGCCAAGGCACAGAAACAGGATCGCGGCCTTCTGCGGTCCGCTCAGCTTGCGCCGCGCGGCCTGACCGGCGGGGTTGGTCGTCGTGGTGCGTTGGACGTTCGCTACAGCCATCTGGCGGCTCCAATCATGTGTGTCAGCCCGCTCCGGAGAGCGGCAGATAACTTTCCATCAGGCTTCCGGCCAGCATGTACCAGCCGTCGATCAGCACGAAGAAGATCACCTTGAACGGCAGCGAGATCAGCACCGGCGGCAGCATCATCATGCCCGCGCTCATCAGCACCGAGGCGACGATCAGGTCGATCACCAGGAAGGGCAGGTAGATCAGGAAGCCGATCGAGAAGGCGCGGCGCAGCTCCGAGATCATGAAGGCCGGCACCAGCTCGCGCCAGCCGACCGCCTCGGCACCCTCGGGCAGGGGGCCGGGGTCGACCTCCGCGCCGCCCGCATCGCTGCGCGCGGCGATGTCGTGGAAGAGCGCGATGTCCTTCTCGCGGGTGTTGGCGTACATGAAGGTCTTGAACGGCTGGCCGATCCTTGCCAGCGCCTGCTCCTCGGTGATCGAGTTCTCCATCAGCGGTTGCACGCCGCCTTCCCAGGCATCCTCGAACACCGGCTGCATGACGAAGAAGGTCATGAACAGCGCCATGGAGGTCAGCACCATGTTGGGCGGCGTCTGGTTCAGGCCGAGTGCCGAGCGCAGCATGGAAAAGACGATCACGAAGCGGGTGAAACTGGTCATGATGACCAGCAGCCCCGGCGCCAGCGACAGCACGGTCATCGCCGCGATGAGCTGGATGATCCGCCCCGAGAGCGAAGCGCGCTCATCCGATCCGGCGGGGGCGGAGCTCAGCGCATCGCCGATCGCGCCCAGCAGGTCCGAACCCGCAGATTGCGCCTGCGCGGTTCCCACGGCAGCGACCAACAGCCCCGCCGCCAGAAGCAGGCAGGTCAGCACCGTTGAAAGCTGGCCGGGATGTCGGGTCATTCTTCGGACACGTAGTCCTTGACGATCTCGATCAGCGAGACGCCGAGCCGGTCGTCGGGCAGGCGCACCAGGTCGCCGCGCGCCACCAGGCGTTCGTTGATCATCACCTCGACCGGCTGACCTATGCTCTTGTCCAGCTCGATGATCGAGCCGCGGCTGAGCTTCAGCAGCTGCGCGATCGGCATGCGGGTCTGGCCCAGAACGATCTGTACGTTCAGCCCGACGTTGAGCATCGCGTCGATGCCCTGACCGCTCTCTGCCGGCTTCGGGGCGGCCGCGGCGGCCCCGGTTTCGGCCTGCTTGGTCTCTGCCTCGTCCATCATGTCTTATTCTCCTGCCTGATCCTGCCCGATCGCCGCGTCGATGCTGGCCTTGCTGCTTTCCAGCGCGCCGAGGATGCGTTCGCAGATGTCGTTGAAACTGTAGGTCATCACCCCGTGGTCCCATTCGGCGCGGACATCGCCTGTCGCCAAGGCCGGGTCGGGCTTGATCTCGATGCGCCCGCCAAAGCCGGACTGTCGGGCCACGCGGTGGATCTCCGCGGCGCTGCTCTCGGTGACCTCGGGTGCAAAGCGCAGTTTCAGCTCGGCCGCGCCGAGCGCCATGCGCACGACGCCGCGGGCTTCCTGCAGCGCTTCCTGCTCGGCAAGGGCCGCACCGGTCGCGGGCGCCACCTGACGCAGCACCGAGAGCGCGAAGCCGACCATCTGCGACTCCAGCACCGCGTGGTGGTGATCGGCGTCCGCGAACAGCGCCTGCAGCGCGGGGGCCACCGCCTCGATGGCACTGGCCTGGCGGGCGCTGGTGTTCTGCTGCGCGGCATTGGAGGCCTCGTCGCGGCCCTGGGTGAGCCCTGCCTCGAACCCCTCGGTCCGGGCCGCGCTCACCGCCGCGTCGAACTCCGCGCGGGTATAGATCGCGCCGGCCTTGACCTGCTCGCCGCGCCGCTGCGCATCGGCCTCGGTGTCGAAGTTGCGGTCGAAGATGAAGCTCATGTCGCGGACCCTTCTGCAAGCCAGCTTTTGACCACCTTGATCGCGTCGTCGGGCTCGCGTTCGATCAGCTCACCGACGGTGTTGATCCAGCCACGCTGCACGCCACCCTGCACCGAGGCGAAGGACACCATCTCTTCGCCGCCCTCCGGAATCGGATCGAGCACCGTGCCGCTGTGGAAGACCTGCTCGGCGCCTGCGCCGCCCTGCTGCCCGGCGTGGAGCTGCGTCACGTTGGACTGCCCGGGAAGTCCCGGCGGCGCCTTTGCGCCCGGGAGGGCAGGCGCGGCATCCGGGGCCGGCAGGCCGCCCGCCTTGGGGCCTTCGACCTCGCCATTGGCGGCCATCAGTTTGGACAGCGCCGGGCGCACCGCGAAAGCGAGCACCGCGGCGACCAGACCCAGCGCGAAGAGGCCGCGCAGGATCGTGCCAATGTTTTCGGAGAGAACCTGCGTGAAGCTGCGGGCCACCGGCTCGCCGACGTCCATCGAGTAGTCCATGAAGCGCAGGCTCACCACCTCGATCGAGTCGCCGCGCGCCTCGTCGAAGCCCATGGCGCTCTGCACCAGCGCCTGCAGGCGCTCCAACTCGTCGGGGCCACGTTCCTCGTACTCCACCGAGCCGTCAGGCTGCACGTTGTAGATGCCGTTGATCAATACCGCGACCGACATGCGTTCCACATCGCCGGGCTCGCGCACCGTCTCGACCTGTTTGCCGCCGATCTCGTAGTTGACGATCTCGTTGTTGGTGTTCGAGCTGTTCGAATTCGTCCCGGGCACCGCATCGGCGAGCGCGGCGGGCACGTCGTCGGCGACGCCGACCTCGCCGCTGGCGGCTCGCTGGTCCTGGGTGGTTTCCTCGCGGGTCTCGGTCGAGCGCACCACCCGCTGGTCGGGGTCGTAGGTCTGCTCGCGCACAACCTGCCGCTCGCTCGTCAGATCGACGCTGACCGTGACGCGGGCGTTGCCGGCACCGACCCGGGCCGAAAGGATTTGGGTGATCCGCTGGCTCAGCCGGTCCTCGATCTGCGCCCGGGCCGATTGCAGCGACGCCTCACTGCCCGCCTCGCCGTCGTCGGCGAGGATCGTTTCGCCCGAGGCCGAGAGCACGGTGACCTGCGCCGGGGCGAGGTCGGGCACGGCGGATGCAACCAGAGAGCGAATCGCATGCGCCTGCTTCATCCCGATCTGCCGCGAGCCGCGGACGATCACCGAAGCCGAAGGGGTGGGGCGCTCGCGCGAAAACGGCTCGCGTTCGGGCATGACGAGGTGGACGCGAGCCGCCTCGACGCCGTCGATGGTCTGGATCGAGCGTGCAAGCTCGCCTTCCATGGCGCGCATCCGGTTCACTCGTTGCATGAAGCTGTTCATGCCCAGACCGCTCTGTTCGTCGAAAAGCTCCCAGCCCGGCGTGCCCTCGTTGGGCAGGCCGAGCGAGGCCAGCTCCATGCGGGCGCGGGCCATGTCCTCGGCCGGCACGCTGACCGCGGTGCCCGCAGTGTCGGTGCGGCTGCGGATGCCGGCGGCTTCGAGCGAGTCGACGATGCGGGCGGCATCTGCCGGATTCAGGTCGCGGTAGAGAGAAACATAGTCCGGCGTGGTGATGACCGAGAGGCCGAAAAACACCGCAAGAACAAGGGCAAGACCCGTTCCTCCAAGCACCGAGAGCCGTCGCCAGCCCAGCGATTTGAGATTTTCCAGTATCGCCTGCACGTGTCCTGCGCCCTATGGTGTCGCCTGCGGCAAGAATAAACACAACTGTTCTTGGTACTCAAGAACTATACCGGAAGTTCTGCTTGCTTAATTTGAAGATTCCACGCATAGTCGAACAAGATTAACCACCACTTTCAAAGACGGTCCATGGCTGACGCGACAATGACCGAGAGCAATACCGACGGCACCTCAAAGCGGGGGAAGCTGGTGATCGTCCTTGCGATTGCCTTCGCTTGTGCCGTGGCTCTTCTGGCCGGGCTGGTGGCTGCGGCCGGGCCGGAACGGCTGACCGCGATGATTTCCGGTAAGGATGCGCCGCAGGATCAGGCTGCAGGACACGCGCCGTCGGCCTCGCCCGCCGCCTCGCCAGCGGCGATCGGTGCGGGGGGCGCTGGGTCCGGGACGACCAAGAACATCATCTCGCTGCCGTTCCAGGAAATCATCGTCAATATCACGGCGACCACCGCGACCGGGCGGCAGACCTCGCGCTTTCTCAAGCTGAACCTTGCGCTGATCTACGACAATTCGATTCCGGGGGCCGAGGCCATCGAGAACCGTCAGCTTTTCCTGCGTGACAGTTTCCAGGACTACCTGCGGCAGCTCAACGAGAGCGACCTGCAGGGGTCGATCGGGCTGGCCCGGCTCAAGGCCGAACTGCTGCGCCGCGCGCGGGCGATCACCGACAGCGAGGCGCCGCTGGAATTTCTCATCGCGGACCTGATCATCCAATGACCGAGCAAAGCACGATCACCATCGACACGCGCGCCGTCGAGGAGCTGATTGTCGAACGCGCCAAGCGCTCCTACGCGCGGCTGCCGATGCTCGAGGTGGTGTTCGACCGCTTCGCCCTGTCGCTGGCACAGGTGCTCAAGGCCTATCTTGGGGCCATGGTCGACGTTTCGCTCGACAAGGTCGACTACCTGACGTGTCAGGATGCGATCGACTCGCTGTCGGAGCCTTCGCTGATCGGCGTGACCGAGGCGGCGGAATGGAGTGGCACAATCGCGGCGGCGCTGCGGCCGGAACTGCTCTATTCGATCCTCGAGATCACCTTCGGCGGTCGCACGGTGCCGGAAAGCCCGCGCGCCCCGCGCAGCTTCACCAGCATTGAAAAGCGCATCGGCAAGGCGTTCTGCGAGGAGACGCTCAAGGAGCTTTCGGTGGCCTTCGAAAAGGTCACGCCGGTGAGCTTCGAGATCAGCCATCTGGAGACCAACCCCAAGGCGCTGCTTCTGGCGCCGCCGACAAGCTCCTGTGCGCGGGCGGTGCTGCGGATCAATATCGAGGACCGCATCGGCGAGATGGTCTTCCTGCTGCCGACCACAGCCCTCGACGCGGTGAGCGACGTGCTGTCGCAGAACTTCACCGGCGGGCAGCTCGGTGGCGACACCGGCTGGCGCATGAAGCTGACCGACAAGCTGGGCACCACCAACATTCCGGTTGCCGCGGTCCTCGGAGAGGCGCGGATCTCGCTGCGCGAGGTGCTCTCCTGGGTGCCTGGGCAGGTGCTCGACCTGGGGGTGCAGATCGATGATCCGGTCACCCTTTGCGTCACCGGCAAGCATATCGCGCGGGCCGAGGTGGGGCGCCGAAAGAACGGCAAGATTGCCCTCAAAGTTTCTGAAAAATTGTACGAAGAAGAGGATTTGCCCAATGTCCTTCTTGATTGACATTGCCATTCTGGTGCTTCTCGTCGGGACGCTGACCTACGCTTGGGTCGTGGATCGTCGCGTCCGGGTGCTGATGGCGGCGCTGCGCGACCTGGAGCCGATGATCGGCAGTTTCTCTGCTGCGGTGGACAAATCGGAATCGACGGTTTCGGCCCTGCGCGATGCTGGCGAACAGGCTGCGGATTCCCGTGGCCGGCGCCAGCGTGAACCGGAGTTGAGCCGCGGCGAGGCGGCCTCGTTCCGCACCACGCGCGATCGCCCGAGCCGCCCCGTGGGCACGGCCTCCGTCTCCGGAAAGTCCGAACTGGTACGCGGGTTCTTCGAAACCGTGCGCAACCGCGAGGCCTGAGACCCATGCGCCCCATCACCTTCCTCCTCATCGGCCTGGCCGTCGCCGTGATTGGCAAGATCGGTGTGACCCTGGCGAACGAGCCGCAATTCGCCGCGAAGACGCAACAGCAGCAGCCGGAGCAGACCATGTTCGTTGCCGCGGCTTCTGCCGCGAGCAGCGAGCCGGAGCCGGCTCCCGTGCCGGGCGCCGCCACCGAGGCCGCCGCGGATCCGGCGATGCTCTGCGAGGGCGGGCCCGAGGAACTGCTTGCCTCCATCCGTGCCGAGCGCGAACTTCTTCTGGCGCAGAAGGACCGCTACGCGCAGCGCGAGGCGGAACTCGATCTCGCGCGCGAAACGCTCGAGGTCGAACAGCAGCAGCTGGCGGATCTGAAGGTGGAACTCGAGGGGCTGCTCGAGAAGGTCAAGGCCGCGCATACCTCCGACGTCGACCGGCTGGTCGCGCTCTATCGGAACATGAAGCCGAAGGATGCGGCGACCATCATGAACGATCTCGACATCGAGGTCTCGGTCATGGTGCTGGGCACGATGAACGAGCGCGACGCGGCGCCGATCATGGCGGCGCTGAGCCCGGTGCGGGCGCGGGCGATCTCGCAGATCATCCTCGAACGCTCGAAGCTGCCCGGCGACCAGCGCCTCGACGACATCCGTCTCTGATCCAGGTTCCCTCGTGAAGGCGCCGGCCCGTGTGTGTGGGTCGGCGTCTTTGCATGTCCGGCGACTGGCAAGGGTGCGAAAGGGGATTTGATATGGAGGCGCGCGGGGGCTCTGCCCCCGTCCGCTGTGCGGACTCCCCCGGGATATTTTGACCATGTGGAAGCAGGAGAGGCGCGCCGCTCGAGCGCCTCGCCGCGGCTCTCAGCTTGCCAATTCGTAGTAGGCGGCTTTTGCCTCGATCAGCGCATCGTGGCTGCCGCGCTCGACCACGCGTCCCTGCTCGAGCACCACGATGTGGTCGGCGTCACGCACGGTGTTGAGCCGGTGCGCGATGACCAGCGTGGTGCGTCCCACCGCCAGCCGCGACAGCGCCGCCTGCACCTCGCGTTCGGTGGTGCGGTCGAGCGCCGAGGTTGCCTCGTCGAGCAGCAGGATGGGCGGGTTCTTCAGGAACACCCGGGCGATGGCCACGCGCTGCCGCTGCCCGCCCGAGAGCATCACCCCGCGCTCGCCGACCACCGTGTCGAGGCCGTCGGGCAGAGTCTCGACGAGCGGACCAAGCTGGGCATGGGCGACGGCGGCGCGAATCTCTTCCTCGGTCGCGCCGAGCTTGCCGTAGGCGATGTTGGCGCGCAGCGTGCCGCCGAAGAGGAAGACGTCCTGCGACACAAGCCCGATCTGGCTGCGCAGCGAGGCGAGGGTCATTTGGCGGATCGGGATGCCATCAATGCGGATCTCGCCGCCCGTGGGCTCGTAGAACCGCGGCAGCAGTGCCATCAGGCTAGACTTGCCTGCGCCGGAGGGGCCGACCAGCGCCACAGTCTCGCCGGGGTTGATGTCGAGCGAGACCTCGTGCAGCACGCCGCGCGCGCCGTCATAGGCGAAGCTGACCTTGTCGAAGCGGATCTCGCCCCGGAACGCCGGGGCGGGGGCGGCATCGGGTGTGTCTGCAATGTCGGCCTCGGTGGCCAGTAGCTCGGTGTAGCGCCGGAAGCCGGCGATGCCGCGCGGGTAGGTCTCCATCACCGCGGCGATTTTCTCGAGCGGTCGGAAGAAGACGTTCACCAGCAGCAGGAAGCCGATGAAGCCGCCCTCGGAGAGCGAGCCATTGAACACGAAGCCGGCGCCGGCCACCATCACCACCACCTGCACCATGCGCATGCCGCTGTAGTGCAGCGCGCTGAGCTTGGCGAGGATGCGGTAGGCGTCGAGCTTGGTCTCACGGTAGCGGCGGTTGTCCTGCTCGAAGAGCGCACGCTCGTGCCCCTCGTTGGAGAAGGCCTGCACCACGCGGATGCCGCCGAGGCTTTCCTCGAGCCGCACGTTGAAAGCGCCGACGCGGCCGTAGATCGCCTGCCAGGTCTGGGTCATCCGGCCGCCGTAGACGGCGATCAGCCAGACCATCACCGGCACGATCACCAGCGTCATCAGCGCCAGCGGCAGGTGGATCCAGGCCATGAGGCCGAAGGCCCCGGCAAAGGTCATGACCGCGATGAAGAGGTCCTCGGGGCCGTGGTGGGCGACCTCGCCGATCTCCTCGAGATCGCGGGTCACCCGCGCCACCAGCTTGCCGGTCTCGGCGCGGTCGTACCAGCCCCAGCTCAGTTTTGTGAGATGCGCGAAGGCCTTGCTGCGCATTTCTGTCTCGATGTTGATGCCCAGCATGTGGCCCCAGTAGGTCACCACGATCATCAGACCCGCGTTGATCAGATAGACTGCCACCAGCCCGATGGCCGCCAGAATGGTCAGCGTCCAGTTGCCGCCGGGCAGCAGGTGGTCGATGAAGCCGGCGATGGCGAGAGGGAAGGCGAGCTCGAGCAGCCCCGACAGCACGGCGGAGCCGAAGTCGAGCCAGAAGAGCCGCATGTGCGGGCGGTAGTAGGCGAAGAACTGGCGCAGCATCCGGCTGTCTCCCGAGGGTCCTGGTGCACTGCTGCCCAGAAAAGGCAGCGAGGGGCCCCGCATCCATAGACGCGGGACCCCGGCTTGTCAGGTGAAAGCCATCACCATTTGTAGGTCAGGCGCGCCTGCACCGTGCGGCCGTCGCCGTAGTAGCAGCCGTAGTACTGGGTGCAGGAGGCGACATAGGCTTCGTCGGTCAGGTTGCTGACGTTGACCGAGAGCTGCATGTCCTCGGTGATCGCGTAGGAGGCCTGCAGGTCGAACAGGGTGACCGAGTCCAGTGCCATGGCGTTCGGCGCGTCGCCATAGCGCTCGCCGATGTAGCGCGCGCCGCCGCCGAGGGTGAGCCCGGCCAGCGCGGCATCGGGAGCGAAGCTGTAGTTGGCCCAAAGGCTGGCGTTGTGCAGCGGCGCGTTGGGCAGTTGCTTGCCCTCGTTGTCGCCCTTGGTCTGCTCGGTGAGGTTGCGAGTATAGGCGCCGCGCAGGGTCCAGCCATTCTCGAGATCCACGGTGCCCTCAAGCTCGAGCCCCTGCGAGCGCACTTCGCCGATCTGCGAGTAGGCATATTCGCTGTCGCTCGAGGCGGCCAGCACGTTTTCCTGCGTCAGCTCGTAGAGCGCCGCGCTGAAGAAGCCGTTGAAGCCGAGCGGCTGGTACTTCACGCCCAGCTCCCACTGTCGGCCGGTGGTCGGCTCGTAGGTCTTGCCAAGGTAGTCGGTACCGAGTTCGGGATCGAAGGAGGTGGTGAAGCTGAGGTAGGGCGCAACGCCGTTGGCGAATACGTAGGAGAGCCCGGCGCGGCCGGTCGTGGCCTCGTCCTTGCGGTCGGCGTCATAGGGCACGCCGCCGAGGGAGACATCGCCGCTCTGCTCGGCCCAGTCGTGGCGCAGCGCCAGAGAGGCGCGCCAGTTGCCGATCGCCATCTCGTCCTGCGCGTAGACCCCGAGCTGCGTCAGCGTCAGGTCGCGCTGCTGAACGTAGCCGACTGCGGGCAGGCCGGCGCTGTCGTCGGGATGCGCCGGGAAGGGAGTTCCGCCGGGATAGTAGAAGCGCGTCTCGTCGTCCATTCCGTAGCGGCGCAGGTCGAGCCCGAAGAGCAGGGCGTGCGCCACCTCGCCGGTCTCGGCGTGGCCCCTGATCCGGAAGTCGAGGTTCTGGGTGAAGTTGTCCTCGTGTTGCCTGGTGACCACCCGGTCGACGAGGCCGTAGCTGCTCATCGCGGTATAGACGTTGTAGCCGGTGAAATCCCAGTCGAACTTTTGGTAGCGGAAGCTCGCTTCTGCGCTCCAGTCCCGGTTGATCTGATGTGCAAGCTCGAAGCCGAGGTTGAGCACCCGGCGGTCGCTCTCGTCCACGTCGGTGTCGCCGCCGTAGTAGTCGCGCAGGTCTTCGTCATCCTCCTCGCCGATCAGCTCGTAGGGCACGCCGGTCGGGGTGATCGGGCTGTCCTTCTGCCACGAGCCGAGGAATTGCAGCGACGTCTCCTCGGTCGGCTCCCAGCGGGTGGCGAGGCCGAGGTACTGACGGCTGTTCTCCAGCTCCTCGACGTCTTCCTCGCTCTCGCGGGCGACCGCTGTGACGCGGGTGGCGAAAGTGTCGGAGAAGACGTGGTTGTAGTCGACGAAGGCCTCGGAGGCCTTGGGGTCGCCGACGCCGACGCCCGCCTCGCCGAAGCTGAGGAACTGCGCGCGTTTCTGCACTTGATTGATCACCCCGCCCGGGATGCCCGAACCGTAGAGCACCGAGGCCGGGCCCTTCAGTACTTCGATCCGCTCCAGCGAGTAGATCTCGAAGGAGGGCGCTCCGAAGTCGCGCAGGATGCGCAACCCGTTCAGGTACTGCGCGTCGCCGCCGTCGAAGCCGCGGATGGTGGGCGCGTCGAAGCGCGGGTCGGTGCCATAGGGCTGGGCGGTGACGCCGGCGGTGTAGCCCAGCGTGTCGCCCAGCGTGGTCGCGCCCTGGTCCTCGATCTGTTCCCCGGTGATCACCGAGAGCGACTGCGGCGTTTCGAGGATCGGCGTACCGGTCTTGGTCGCGGTCTGCGCCGTGGTGGCGACGTAACCGGGCACCGGGTCCGACGGGTCGTATTCGCCCTCGAGGACGATCTCGCCGAGATCAAAGAGGTCGGCGGTGGATTGTGCCTGCGCGGCCCCGGCAAGGGCAAGCAGGCTGGCACTGGCCAGATAGGACAGGCGGAGGGTGCTGGTCATGTCACGTCCCACGATACGGAATTTTTCCGAGTAATTAGCTCGGGATTTTTGTTGGTGATTGAACCAGACCGCCGTGGTTTGTCGAAATCGCGCGCGTTCTTGCCCGGCGCCAGGCGCCGGGCGTCTCTCCGAGCGCGCTGCGGAAGCTCCGCGTGAGATGCGCCTGGTCGGCAAAGCCCGTGGCGGCCGCGATCTCCGCGAGGCCCTGGTCGGTGTCGGTCATCAGCCCCATGGCGGCCTCGACCCTCAGCTGCGTCAGCCAGCGCTGCGGTGTGGTCCCGAGGCTCTGCTTGAAGGCGCGGGTCAGCCAGCTTTCCGAAAGGCCGGCGAGCTCGGCCAACTCGCCGACCTCGATCTTGCGGTGCAGCGCGGCGAGCGCGTGGCGGCGCAACTCGCGGATCACGTGCGGAGGCAGGCCGCCCCGGCGCGGTTCCGCCTCGGTCTTGCCCAGATCGAGCACTTCGCACAGCAAGGCCGTGAGCAGGCCATCCAGCATGACGTCCGGGCGGGAGGGGGTCTGCACTTCCTCGGCCAAGAGCGCGGCGAGGGGGGCAGCGCGGTCCGGTGCGGCGAGGAAATGCGCTTCTTCCATGCGGCTGGCGTCGCCGGCGTTTCGCAGGCGCTGGCTAAGGGCCCCGGCTTCGAGGTGGAAGTCGAGGTGCGCATAGTCCCGGTCTTGGGCAAGCGCGCTCCAGAGCGGCATACCAGCGGGAATGTAGAAGGCCCCGACGCCCTGCATCCATGGCCCGTCTGGCGTGGTCCGAAGTTGCAACGCGCCCGAGGGCTCGCCGAGAAAGACCACCAGCCGCGGATCTGGAGAGCGATAAAAGCCGCCGCCGCCCGCAGCGCCATGCACGTGCCAGACGTCGGCGATCGCACCGCCCCAGCGCCGCCAGTGCAGCGGGCGCGTGGGTTCGATGGCTCGGGTCTGCGAAGTCATGCGGGGCATGAAGGTCATGGCGGCTCGCGTCGGTCGGGCAGGAAGAGCGCGGCGCTCGGATCACAAGGGTCCGGATGCCGACAGGGTCTTTCGGCACAGGCTGCCCGAAGGCACCGGGGCAGGGCTGTGTCGGTGCGGAGGTTAGTCATACCTGACAGCTTTAGTCAAGCAATGGGCCCTGTGCCCGCCCGATGCGGAGGATTCGTCAGCCTGCCACTCTGGAGGCGCGATTGGACGCTGGAGTCCGCCCTCGCCGGTCCGGGGATCAGGCAAAATGCACAAATCAAAGGCATCAAATCGCGGCATCTTCACGGGCGACCCAAGGTCTTCGCCAAGGCAACGGATTTTTCATACCATTTGGTTTGATCGCTTGCTATGAATCCTCCCAATCGCCGCACGGCGGCAAGATCGATGAAAGGGCAGGGCATGAAGCGATACTGGGCAGACTACAGCAGCAGGGAGTTTGCCGCGCTCGACCGCGAGAAGCTGATCGCGGTCCTGCCGCTTGGTGCCATCGAGCAGCACGGTCCGCATTTGCCCATGTCGGTGGACACCGCCACGGTTGAAGGCGTGGTCTCGCGGCTTGCCGAACACCTTCCCGAAAGCAGCCCGGTGGTCTTCCTGCCGACGCAGGCGGTGACCAAGAGCAATGAGCACAGCGCCTACCCCGGCAGCCTGACGCTCACGGCTGAGACGCTGCTGCGGGTCTGGACCGAGATCGGTGCCTGCGTGGCGCGCTCGGGCGTGCGCAAGTTCGTCCTGCTCAACGGCCATGGTGGCAACATTCCTGCCATGGACATCGTCGCCCGCGAGCTGCGCGAGAAGCACCACATGATGGCTTTCTCCCTGAGCTGGTTCGCGGCTGGTATGCCCGAGGGGATCTATTCCGAGCGCGAGCTGCGGCATGGCATCCACGCCGGGGACATGGAAACCTCGGTGATGCTGACGCTGGACCCCAAGAACGTCGACATGTCCCACGCCCGCGACTTCCCCTCGCAGGCCGAGGTCTGGGCCGCCGAGACCCCCTCGATTGCATTGCCCGGCCCCGCGAAACCCGCCTGGCTGACGCAGGATCTAAGTAGCGCAGGCGCCTGCGGCGAGGCACATCTCGCGAGCGCCGAGAAGGGTGCCGCGACGCTCGATCACGCGGTCGCCCGGCTCACCCGGATCTTCGACGAGATCGACCGCGCGCCGCTGTCGCGGCTCGATGCGCATCCCGACTGGTAAGGAGCCCACCATGCCCCTCGACACCACCGCGCAGGGCGCTGCGCAGATCGAGATGTCCCACGTCTTCAAACGTTTCGACAATGGAACGCTGGCGCTGCAGGACATGGACCTGACCATCCGGCAGGGCGAGTTCGTCAGCCTGCTCGGCCCCTCGGGCTGCGGCAAGTCGACGGCGCTGCGGATGATCTCGGGGCTGCTGTCGCCGTCTTCGGGACAGATCACCGTCAACGGCCACGCGCCCGGCAGCGCGGGCAAGTCAGCCGGCGTGCAGGGCGGCGATGTCAGCTTCGTCTTCCAGGAGCCCACGCTGATGCCCTGGGCGACGGTCTTCGACAATGTCTACCTGCCGCTGAAACTGCGCGGGCTGAGCCGCCGCGAGGCCGAGGCGCAGGTGACCGAGGCGCTTGAGATGGTGGGCCTTGCCAAGTTCGGCGGCAGCTACCCGCGCGAGCTTTCGGGGGGCATGAAGATGCGGGTCTCGATCGCCCGCGCCATGGTCACCAAGCCCAAGCTGCTGCTGATGGACGAGCCCTTCGCGGCGCTCGACGAGATGACCCGCTTCAAGCTCAACAACGACGTGCTGAACCTGTGGCGGCGCAACGGGCTGACGGTGATCTTCGTCACCCACTCGGTGTTCGAGAGCGTCTACCTGTCGAGCCGCGTCGTGGTCATGGCGCCGCGTCCCGGCCGTGTCGTGCACGACCTCGCGCTACCGGATGCCACAACGCGTGACGCGCACTACCGCACAACGCCCGAATACGCCGAGACCTGCCGTCTCGTGTCTGACGCACTCGAAGGGACCATGGACGATGTCGACCTCAACCACTGACCCCGTGACCATGTCCCCGCAGGCCGCCCCCTCGGAGGATCCGGCGCTGCGCGCGGCCCGGAGCGAGCGCCGGATGCGCATCCTGATGCCCTGCGCCGCGCTACTCTGCGCGCTCGGCCTCTGGGAATTCCTCGTGCGCTACAACGAGATCCCGCACTACCTGATCCCGGCGCCGAGCCTCATTCTTGAGACTCTCTGGAAGGATGGGCCGTCGCTGCTGTCGAGCGCTTGGTTCACCGTAAAGCTGACCCTGCTGTCGCTGGGGCTCGCGATCATCGGCGGGGTGGCGCTGGGGATGGTCTTTGCCCTGTCGCGTACCATCGAGATGAGCCTGTTCCCCTTCGCGGTGATCCTGCAGGTGACGCCCGTCGTGGCCATCGCACCGCTGATCCTGATCTATGTCGACAGTACTTTCGCGGCGCTGCTGATCTGCGCCTGGATCGTCGCCTTCTTCCCGATCCTGTCGAACACCGCCATCGGCATGCGCAGCGCCGACCACAACCTTCGCGACCTCTTCACCCTATATGGCGCGACCAAGTGGCAGCGCCTGCGCTACCTGCTGATCCCTTCGGCGCTGCCCTACTTCATGGCCGCGCTGAAGATCGCCGGCGGCCTCGCGCTGATCGGCGCGGTGGTGGCGGAGTTCGTCGCGGGTACCGCCGGACAGAACACCGGTCTGGCCTCGCGCATCCTCGAGTCCAGCTTCCGCAACGAGATCCCGCGGATGTTCGCGGCGCTCTTGCTGGTGTCGATGCTGGGCATCCTGATCTTTCTCGCCACCTCCTGGCTTTCGCGCGCCGTGCTCGGGCACTGGCACGAGAGCGAGATCAAGCGGCAGGGCTGAGCATGACCACGCTGAACGGCGTCGCGCTGGCCGGGCGTGACGGGCACTGGGACGTGATGCTGGAGGGCGCGCGCATCGCCGCGCTTTCCGCGTCCGAGGGGCAGGGGGGCGGGCTTCTGCTGCCCTGCTTTGCCGACGCGCATGTCCACCTCGACAAAACGTTCACCGCGGCGCGCGTCCCGAACCGCCCGCAGTCGCTGCACGAGGCGATCGAGCTGATGGCCGGGGACAAGCCGAACTGGACCCCCGATGACCTGCGCCAGCGCGCCGCGCGCGGGCTGCGCCGGGCTTTTGCCAATGGCACCAAGGCGATGCGCAGCCATGTCGACTGGACCGAGGCCGAGGTCCCGAAGGCGCTGCCGGTGCTGCGCAGGCTGGCCGAGGAATGGCGCGGCAGCGTCGATCTGCAGCTTGCCACGCTGACCCCACTGGACGCCTTCACCGAGCACGGCGAGCGGATCGCGCGCGAGATCGCCGGGACCGGCGCCGTGCTGGGCGCCTTCGTCTATCGCAACGAAGACATCCCGGCAAAGCTGCGCAGGGTTTTCGATCTGGCCGAGAAATACGACCTGCAGCTCGACTTCCACGTCGACGAGGGGCTCGACCCGGAAGCGCAGGGGCTCGACGCGATCCTGCAGGAGACCGAAGCGCGCGGCATGGCGGGCCAGGTTCTGGCGGGCCATTGCTGTTCGCTCTCGGTGCGTCCCGAGGGCGCGGTGGCCGACTTGCTCGGCCGAGCAGGGGAGGCGCGTATGGCGCTCTGCGCTCTGCCGACCACCAACGCTTTCCTGCAGGATGCCACGCCCGGACGCACGCCGCGGCTGCGGGGGCTCGCCCCGGTCCACGAGGCACGCGCAGCCGGGATGCCGGTGATGCTCGCCTCGGACAACGTCTGCGATCCCTTCTACCCGCAGGGAGACTACGACCTCTTCGATGTCTACCGCATGGCCGTGCTGGCGGGGCACCTCGACCCGGCCAGCTGGCTGACCAGCGTCACCCAGACCCCGGCCCAGTGGCTCGGCCATGACGTCGAGATCAAGGCCGGCGCCCCTGCCGATTTCATCCATATCGCCGCCACCGGCCTCGACGATGCGCTGAACCGCCCCCGCGCGGTGCGTACCGTCTGGCGCGGTGGCGCCCCCATCCCCGAGACCTCCGGAGACTTCGCATGACCGACACGCAACTGGCCAAACCGCAGGGCCTCCATGCCGCGGCGCTTGCCGCTCTGCGGCAGGACCTCGACGGGCTGCGCTTCTACGATGACGAACGCGCGCTCGAGGCGCGCTCGAAGGATTACTTCTGGTACAGCCAGATCCTCGACGCCGAGCTCAAGGACAAGCGCGCCGAGCTGGTGGTGATCCCGCAGGACCAGGACGAGGTGATCCGCGTCGCAACTGCCGCCGCCCGCCACAAGGTGCCGGTCACCCTGCGCGGCGGCGGCACCGGCAACTACGGGCAATGCGTGCCGCTCGAGGGCGGGCTGGTTGTCGACCTGACGCGCCTCAACCGGATCCTCGAGATCACCCCCGGCCATGCGCATGTCGAGGCGGGCATCCGCATGTCGAAGCTCGACGACGCGGCGCGCGAGACCGGGCAGGAGCTGACCATGTACCCCTCGACCCGCAGCCTCGCCACCATCGGCGGCTTCATCGCGGGCGGCTCGGGCGGCATCGGCTCGCTGCGCCACGGCATGCTGCGCGACGAAGGCAACCTCACGTATCTCAAGGTGCTGACCCTCGAGGAAGAGCCGCAGGTGATCGAGCTGCGCGGGCAGGACGTGCAGAAGGTGCACCACGCCTATGGCACCAACGGCATCGTGCTGGAGGTGGGGCTCGCGCTCACCCCCTCGACCGACTGGCTGCACACCGCGGCGCTCTTCGACGGCTACGACAAGGCGCTGCGCTTTGCCACCGCCGCGCAGGAAGATGGCCTCGATTGCTACCTGCTGACCCCGGTCGAGCGCCGTTTCGCGCCCTATTACCGCAAGTTCGAGGGCTACTTCCCCGAGGACCGGGACGCCGTCTTCGCCATGGTCGCACCGTCGGACATGGACCGTTTCCGCGCGCGGGCCGAGGCCGAGGGCGCGACGATCTCCTTTGCCATGACCATGGACGAGATCCATCAGAACCGCCTGCAGCCCGCCTATGAATGCGGCTGGAACCACACCACGCTGCAGGCCCTGAAGGTGGACAAGGGCTGGACCTACCTGCAGGTCGCCTATCCGCGCCCGTTCGACATCGATCTGGTGATGCGCCAGATGGCCCGCTACGGCGACGAGATGTTCTGGCACCACGAGATGGCGCGGCAGGACGGCGAGATCCAGATTTTCGCGCTGCCGCTGGTGCGCTTCCGCGGCAAGGACGCGATGTACGCGCTGATCGCCGAGCTGGAAGCAGACGGGTGCACGATCTTCGACCCGCATGTGGTCACCATCGAGGATGGCGGCATGAAAACGATCGACACCGCACAGATCGACTTCAAGAAACAGGCCGATCCCTACGGGCTGATGAACCCGGGCAAGACCCGGGGCTGGCGCCCTGAAATGGCGCGCAGCGCATAACAAGACCCTTCTACCAACAGGACCAAACCGATGAAAACTCTCTCCATTTCCCTGACCGCGCTGGCGGCCTCGCTCGCGGCATCCGCTGCCTTCGCCGGCGACAAGGTCGTCTTCGGCACCAACTGGCTGGCCCAGGGCGGCCACGGCGGTTTCTACCAGGCGCTGGCGGACGGCACCTACGAGAAATATGGCCTTGAGGTCGAGATCCGTCAGGGCGGCCCGCAGGTGAACAACCGCCCCATGCTGATCGCCGGCAAGCTCGATTTCCTGATGGCGGGCAACCTGCTGCTCTCGTTCGACAATGTGCGCAACGGCATCCCCACCACCGTGGTCGCGGCAATCTTCCAGAAGGATCCGCAGGCGCTGATCGCGCATGAGGGCGCCTACGAGAGCTGGGAGGACCTGACCACCGCGCCGGAGATTCTGCTCTCCAAGGACGGCCAGTTCTCCTACTGGAAATGGATGGTCGAGGACTTCGGCTTCCGCGACGAGCAGGTCCGCCCCTACGGTTACAACCTCGCGCAGTTCCTCAGCGACGAGAAGATGGTGCAGCAGGCCTACGCCACCGCCGAGCCGCTCTATGCCGCCGCCGAGGGCGCGGACGTCGCGACCTATCTGATGGCGGACTACGGCTGGAATACCTATGCCACCACCATCGAGACCCGCCAGCAGATGATCGACGAGAACCCCGAGCTGGTGCAGCGCTTCGTCGATGCCTCGATCGAGGGCTGGTATACCTTCCTCTACGGCGACCACACCGCCGGCTACGAGGCGATCATCGCAGCCAACCCCGAGTTGACCGTCGAGAAGCTGGATGCCGAGATGGCGCAGGTGCGCGAGCTTGGCATCATCGACAGCGGCGACGCGCTGGAACTGGGCATCGGCGCGATGACCGATGCGCGCATCGCGGCGTTCTACGAGACGGCGGTGAACAGCGGGATCCTCGAGGAAGGCGATCTTGATCTTTCGAAGGTGGCCGACACCTCCTTCGTCAACAAGCGCCACGGCATCGAGATCAAGACCGCGGCCGAGGGCAACTGAGCCGGAAGGGGCGGTGCCATGCGTGTCCTGATCGTTTTTGCCCATCCGGGCCGGGAAAGCTACGGTGCCGCCCTTCTTGCCACGGCCCGCGAGAGCCTCTTGCGGGCAGGGCACGAGGTCGAGGTGATCGATCTCTACGCCGAAGGGTTCGATCCGGTCCTCTCTGCCGAGGACTGGGCCGACTACATTCCGCGCACCGACCGGTTGATCGCCAAGGTCGCGCCGCATGTGGACGCCTTGCGCCGGGCCGACGGGTTGGTCTTCATCTATCCCACATGGATGTACGGCCCGCCCGCCATCCTCAAGGGCTGGATGGAGCGGGTCTGGCTGCCCGGTGTCGCCTTCGACGTCGCCAGCGCGCGCAAGAAGCGCGCCACGGGCTGCCTGCAGAACATCCGGCATTTCGCGGTGGTCACCACCTCCGGCTCGCCCTGGTGGTGGCTGCGGCTGATCCGTGATCCCGGCCGCTCGATGCTGGTGCGAGGCTTCCGGGTCCTGTTCCATCCGCGTTGCCGCGTGACATGGTTGCAGCTACACGACATGAACCACCGCAAGCCAAGGGACCTGAAGGGCTTTCTCGCCAAGGTCGGCAAACGACTGTCCCGGTTCGGCGAGCCGGTAAGCAAGGGGAAGCGCGATGAGCACCGCACGTCTGAAGCGTAAGGAAATCCACGACGCGATCCGCGAGGCGGCGCTGCGCGAGTTCGCCAATTTCGGACTGTCGGGCACCTCGACCCAGCAACTGGCCAAGGCGGCAGGGATCACCAAGGCGCAGCTGCACTACTACATCACCTCCAAGGAGGACCTCTACCGCGAGGTGCTCGACGGGATCATCGGCCAGTGGCGGGATATCTTCTTCGGCTCAGGGGAGTCCGACGATCCCGCCGAAGTGATCACCGGATATGTGCGCCACAAGCTGCGCCTGTCGCTGGACTGTCCGGAGGCGTCTCGGCTGTTCCTGCAGGAGCTTGGCCGCGGGGCGCCCGAGATGGGCGGCAAGTGGGAGGGGCTGCACGCCTCGGTCGAGGCGGGAACGGAGGTCATCCAGCGCTGGATCGACGAGGGGCGGATGAAGCCGGTCGATCCGCTGCTCTTCATGATGAACATCTGGGCGGTGACCCAGCACTACGCCGACTACGAGCTTCAGAGCCGCCGCGTGCTTGGCGTCGATACCGGCGCGGATATGGATTTCGAGCGCATTGCCGCGGAGGCGGTGCAGCTCTTCCTCGACCGTGCCGGACTGGCGAACCCTCAAGACAAGGACCAGGCATGAAACCCCTCGCACCGCAGAGCATCGCCGCTCCCTTTGGCCACTACTCGCATGGCATCGCCGCCGGTCCCGTGGTGGCGACCTCGGGGCAACTGGCGCTGCGTCCGGACGGGTCGATCCCCGAGGGGGTAGAGGCGCAGGCCGACCTCTGTTTCGAGGCGCTGCGGGCGATCCTTGAGGAGGACGGGCTGGATTTTTCGGACGTGCTGCGCTTTTCGGCTTTCGTCACCCGGCGCGAGGACATGCAGGGCTACATGGCCGCCCGCGACCGTGCCTGTGCCTCGTTGGAGGTGAAGCCGGCCTCGACGTTGATGATCGTCTCGGGCTTCACCCGCCCCGAGTTTCTTGTCGAGGTCGAGGCGCTGGCGCTGCGCCGCGTTTGAGTTCTGCCGCCGGTTAAGGCGCCAGTAGACACTTTCGTGCAACATCTCCCGCGCGGCATGTCCGCAGCGGGCGTCTGCTCCATTGCTGACGTTGCGTCTTTCCGCAACGCATGCCAGTGGTGACGCAACGGTCGGAGTACAGCGGCCGCGCTTCCATACGAGAGGCAGTGTTGTGGCGAGTTATACGTTAAGTGCCTTTGGCACAGGCGACTACCGGCAGGTCGTCGAAAATGGGGTTGGCGGTGCCTACGTCCGCCCGACGTGGGAGCAGTCCGAGCGTGTGACCATCGTGGTCACCGACGACGACAGCAATCTCTCCGGCGGCGGCGGGTCTCTCGACGGCAGCCAACAGACCGCCACGGCGACCGATGCCAGCGGCGCGGTCATCGCGACCGGCAAGCTCTACATCGGCAGCGTCAACATCGTCACGGCGCCGGACGGCAGCACCATCCATGTCTACGAGATGCGGATCGAGGGCTACGGTCAGCCGGTGGGCTACGTCACCGACGCTCCGATCACCCCGGGTGTGACCTACACTTATGTCGGAGGCGCTCCGGTTCCTGCCGGCGGCGTCGCCTACAGCAGCTTCGACAGCCAAGCCTACGAGCGCGACGACGCCAACGTCATGGAAGGTGGCAATTTCTCTGAATCGCTCGACGGCGGCTCCGGGGACGACGTGATCTCCGGCGGTGGCGGCAATGACACGCTGATTTACGGCGAAGGCAACGACACCGTCTATGGCGGCGATGGCAACGACTACATCGACGACATCAGTGGCTCGCAATATTACGGCGCGAACCTGCTCGATGGCGGGGCCGGGGATGACCTGATCTACGGCGGCTGGGGCAACGACACCATCTACGGTGGCGAGGGTAACGACACCATCTACGGCGAGGGCGACAACGACTCGATCCAGGGCGGTGCGGGCAACGACTGGATCGAGGGCGGCGACGGCAACGACACGCTCGATGGGGGCACCGGCAACGACACGCTGAGGGGCGGCGCGGGCGACGACACCATCTGGGGCGGCGACGGCGACGATGTCTTCACCGGCGACGCCGGAAATGACTCGATGAACGGCGGCTACGGCTCCGACCGCTTCTTCATCTACGGAAGCTCCGAAGGCTCCGACCTGATCTACGGTGGGGAGGACACCGACAACAGCGACATCGACGCGCTGGATTTCCGCTACGCGACCGATCCGGTAGACGTGACCTTCGGCGGCTGGGAGTACGGCAGCTACGAGGTGGGTGCGGGCACCACCGGCCAGTTCTGGGAAATCGAGCAGGTCGTCGGCGGCTCCGGCAGCGACACGATCGACGCCTCGGCCAGCGGTGCAGATCAGCAACTCTTCGGCATGGCGGGGGATGACAGCTTGTCGGGCGGCAGCGGCGCGGACAGCATCTCCGGCGGCGATGGGGCGGACACGATCACCGGTGGTGCTGGGGACGACACGCTGACCGGTGGCGCGGGAAGCGACAGCTACGTCTTTACCCCGGGTGGCGGCGCCGACACGATCACCGACTTCGACATGACGTTGGACGGGGGCAGGACCACCGACCAGCTGAACACCAGCGCATTGCTCGACAGTGATGGCGAGGCCGTCAACACCTGGGATGTCACCGTCTCTGATGACGGCTCGGGCAACGCCGTGCTGACCTTCCCCACGGGCGAGAGCGTCGTGCTGATGGGGGTCTCGCCGGCAAGCGTCACCTCCGACGAAACGATGTATGCCATGGGCATTCCCTGCCTGGTCAGCGGAACGCTCATCGCCACGCCGGACGGATGGACGCCGGTCGAGGCGCTCGGCGCGGGCGACCTGGTGATGACCGAGACCGGAGTGCAGCCGATCCTCTGGGCCGGATCGCGCGTCGTCAGCGCCGAGGAAATCGAGGCGGATCCGATGCTTGCGCCGGTGGTGATCCAGGCGGGCGCGCTCGGCAACCGCAGCGAGCTGCGACTGTCCCGCCAGCATTGCATCGCCGTCACCGACCCCGACAGCGGTCGTCCTGCGCTGGTCCGGGCGGGCCATTTGGCGGAGCGGCGGGGTACCCGGGTGCGCGTCGCGCGGGGCGCGCGCGGCGTCGGCTACCACCACTTGCTTCTACCCTCGCATGCGCTGCTTAACGCTGGCGGCCTGCTCGTCGAGAGCCTCTGGCCCGGACCCACGGCGCTGCGGGCGCTTGGCGCGCGCGCGCAGCTCGAGCTGGCCGGGGCAATGCCCGAGCTGGCCCCGGCGATCTGGGGGACGCAGCCGGTCAGCGCGCTCTACGGGCCACCGGCGCTGCCGGTTCTGCCGGGTGCAGAGGTGCGTGAGGGGCGCGGGCCGATACTGCCGATGCTGACGGGTCCGGACGAGGAAGACGTGCTGCGCGCCAAGGCCTGAGCGAGCCCCATTTCCTCCCGGCGCCTGCAAGGGTACACCGGGCTCCAAAGCGCGGCCCGCGCGCCCCTGACAGGACGATCGATCATGCTTACTCTTCCGAATGACCACGCGCCGCGCGGCGCAGCCCTGCACGCGCAGCTGCCGGATACCGGTGCGGCGCGGATCGTGCGCCATATCGCGGAGGCGCTGCCGCCGATCGCCGACCGGTTGGCCGAGGGGCTGCTGACCGGAGACCCGGCGCAGATCGTCGGCGACAACGAGAGCGGCGACGCGCAGAAGGCGCTGGATGTTGGCGCGCATGAGCACATGCTCAAGGCGCTCTCGGGTTGCAACATCCGCCATGTGCTGTCGGAAGAAGCCGAGGCGGTGGTGACGCTCGATCCCGAGGGCGATTTCGACGTGGCGATGGATCCGATCGACGGCTCCGGCTCGATCGGCATCTGCGCGCTTCTGGGGATGCTCTTCGTGGTCTATCCGGCGGGGGATGGCAGCTTCCTGCGCCCCGGCACCGAGGCCGTGGCGGCAGGATATGCGTGCTTTGGCCATTCGGTTGATTTCGCTTGGTCGCTGGGCGACGGCGTGCATATCGCCACGCTCGACCGCCGCGTCGGAGACTTCCGGGTGACCGCCGAGAACATCCGCCTCAAGCCGACGACCTCGATGATTGCGGTCAACGCTTCGAACGAGCGGCACTGGGCTCCGGGGTTGCTGGCCTACGCGCGTGACATGCGCGCGGGCAAGGACGGCCCCTTGGGCAAGAACTACAACATGCGCTGGCTCGCGGCGGCGGTGGGCGACCTGCACCGGATCATGTTGAAGGGTGGGGCGTTTCTCTACCCGCAGGACGGCCGCAAGGGCTACGAGCAGGGCCGGCTGCGGCTTGCCTACGAGGCGATCCCGATCGCTTTCATGGTCGAGCAGGCCGGGGGCCGGGCGACCGATGGGCGACAGCGCATTCTCGATCTCGTGCCGGACCAACCACACGGTTTCTGTCCGCTCATTTTCGGCTCCACCGAAGAAGTGCTGCAGATCGAGGGCTACATCGCGGAACACGGCTGAACGCGGCACACCAGAGATGCGCTGACGCGACGGCCCGCCGGTGTCGCTGCCGACCCTATCTTCTGGCAGACGCTTGGCCCAGGCGTGCCCGGGGCAAGGGGCATCGGCACGGCCACGGTCGCTCCACCGTGCCGTGGTGTGCCGGCTTCAAGCCGCCGCGACGCCCAAAGCATCGGGGAAGGCACTCCATGGCCGGTATGTTGCGCGACCTGCGCATGCGCCGCGCGGGCGTTCGGGGTAGCCCCGTAGAAGCCGTCAGGGTGGCTCTGGTTTGTCAACGGCGGAGCAATGACCAGCCAGGTGCGGCGCAAAGGCGGGCCAGTTGCCGAAGGGCTGGGTGATGGTAATGAACGTGGCGCCCCGCTCGTTGCTCCGTGAGCTGCTCTCGTGGAGCAGCTCGGGGCAGGACCTAGGAGCCCGGGTCATCGATGATGGGCTTGTGGCGGAGGCGAGCTGGCTCTGGAGCCGCAGGAGGCGTCGCGGGTCGCGGGCTTTCATCAACTCGTTGACCGGTGAGCCGGCCGTGGTGAAGCGGACCGACATTCCGTGCTGACAGGCGAGCAGTCCCGGCCCCAGTGCACCATTTAGGTTTGCCCGTGCCACTTGGCCCGAGCGCGTTTGGGGCCTCATTGGTGAGGCTTGGGGATCATCTTGAGGCCGCCGCTGACCGGCCTGACCTCCGGCCTTCGATCGTCCGACGGTCGCAGTCGAACAGCCCTGGATCAACCAGTCGGGCGAGGGGCCGAACGCGGTCCGGGTCCTCGGCTGCACTTTGGCGCGCCTGCGTTTCACTCTCGCCCACCATGACCTGATCAACATGGCCGCGCACCGAAACACCCCGATGCCAACGGCAAACGGCACCGAGTGGTCGTTGCTGCCATCGCGCAGGAGAGTTGGGGTTTTGATCCGGGCCCTGCGCGCAGGCTCAAGCTCCCTGCCCGGGGTGCGCCACGAGAGCGGCACCCGAGCCATCCCACGTCTGCGAGACGCGCCGTGCAGCAGGTACTGGCAAATTTCGCGCGCCAAAGGCCGCCCCTAAAGCACCCCGAGAGGCGGATCGGATCGCCCCACCTTTTCCTCCGGCGAGACGTGCGGGAGGCCCGATGAAACGCAGACCCGCAGGCGGCCCTAGAACTTCCAACGCACGCCGAGCAGGGTGGAGGCGGCGTCCTTGTAGCTCGCGCCATCCTCGTCAAAGCTGTACTCGGAATAGGCGAGATAGGCTTCGAGCCCGATATCGTCGAAATGCTGCACCGCCTGCAGGCCCCAGGAGTCCGAGTTCGAGCCGTCGCTGTTGAAGTCCGAGCCCGAATAGTAGTCGGCCGAAAAGGCGGTGTCGCCCACGGCAAGCAGATCACCGATCCAGCCCAGCTTCACATAGCCATAGGACCCGCCCCCGTCCTCGGCTCCGCCGGTGATCGTTCCGTTGAATCCGGTCGGCGTATGCAGGATCGAGAAGGACGCAACATATTGCTCGTCGGTCTGGCTGCCGTCGTCCTTCCAGGCGTAGCCGGCACCGGCCGCCATCTCGAAATCGCCGAGCCTGTTCCCGAAGTAGGCCCCGAGGTCATAATACTCGGCGTCGTCACCCTTCGTGAGGATCTCCTCGCCGTAGGAGATGGCGAAGCTGAACCCGCTGTAACTTGGCGAGTCATAGCGTATGCGGTTGCGACGGCTGCCGTTGAAATCGTTGTAGACGTCGCTCCAGCTGATATCCGAGAGGCTGCCGTCCCCGTTGCGCAACGCGTAGCTGCCGACAAGGTCGGGCCGGTAGACATAGCCGGCGATCGTGGTCTTGCTGAGATCCGCTCCGGCCGCTCCGTCCGAGGCCATGGACCCCTGGCCCAGCGATACAGCGCCGAACTCGCCCGAGAGGACGATCTCGAACTTGCGCAGGTCCGTGCGCTCCCAGTCCCACTCCTGGCTGCCATTCTGGTCGAGCTCACCGGTGGAAGGCACGGCCAGGGCGGTTTCGACCGTGAAGCGCAGGTTGAGCCCGTTCGAGAGTTCCTGGTCGAGGTTGAAGCCGAGCCGGGTGTTCGCATTATTGTTGTCGGCCAGTTCGTCGAATGTCTTCGAGCCATCCTCGAAGTGCAGGTAGGCCGGGCTGAACTGGCCGTAGAACTGCACCGCGCCGCCTGCACCATTGCTGTAGGTGAAGAGATCCTGAGCGGAGGCGGTCCCGGCGCAGAATATCGGGGCAAAGGCGACGGCGCGGGCAGTCATGGAGAGATAGGAGAGAGCCATGGAGCAGAGCCTCGGGAGATAGGCTGGCATAGAGCGAGCGTGTTTTGCGGGAGGGCAAAGAGAGACACGCGATACCGCACGGCCGTCGAGCCGGAGAAAGGCTGCTTGCCGCAGGGTAACAGAAAGCGGATCCGCGAACCATTGCCGGTCGGGGAATCCGGCGATTGCGCGAAAACACACCGAACGGCCTTGCGCTGCTGCGTGAACAGCGTCGATTTCCGGTACCCGCTCCCGCCCGAGACATTCTTGCCGAGCCATGCCCTCTCTGAGAACGCCTCATCTTCCGTTGCGCGCTCGACCCCGGTGAAAACGAAGTTCTGATGCAGCCCATGGAATTCCTCGTCGTTCCAGACTTGTGCCATTTGGGAACAGAATGCCGGTCTTACTTGGCACATCGCCATCGCATAAGATCAGCGGCGCGGTCAGGTCGAGGCAGCTGTTCCAGCCAGGGGCGAGGCTGGATTCACCCCCTCGCAATGGTGGCAGCCGGAGGCGTTTCCCTCCGGCGCGTGGCAGCGCTTTTCCGAGTTGGCATCGGTCAGCGGCATGCGGATCAGCGGCTTTGGATCAACTGGGGGTCGTCCGGTGTAGCCCCGGAACGGTGCCAAGTACTGCCGGATGCGGGCCGCGGGTGTTGACGCCTGCGGCACGAGCCGCGCGAGGTCATCATGCACACGATACGATCGCAAAGGCCGGATGGGCTACGTATCGCCGGTGCCTCCGCCGGTGTCGCGCCCTATAAGCTCCTGTCCTGATGTTCGATCGGGCGGCCTGCCAATGCCGGCAGAAGGGGCTTGCGCCGTTTGCCCCAGTGCCTCGTTCGCGCAGGAGGTCGAGCCTCTTCTCTGGAGAGCGGCTGCCGAGTTCAGCGGTGCCTACGCCGAGCGCCTTTGTCTCTCCGAATTTCAAGGCAGCCATCTGCTGCGTTGAGCCCGGAATGGTCACCAAAGGCAGCGCATCAGAACAGGCCGACAATTGGTTGATCCGTGGACGCAGTCAGCCGGTACGACCGGATAGTTCTTCGACGACGATCAGGTGGCGCTGCAGGAAGGCGCGCCAATGGGCCTGCAGACGCTCGGCGTCGGTGTCGTGCAGCGGAAGGCTGTGCTCTCCGCCTTCATAGCTTTGCATCACGAAGCACTGCCTGCGCGCGTCGCTCAGCAATGAGGCGCCGAGCCAGTGCACGATGCCGCCGGTTCTGACGAAGTGATGCGTCGCATCGTCAATCCTGTCGGTATGCATATGCAGAGGCGCGCCGATGGGCTCGAGGGCGTCGGCCTCTTCGGGGGACTGGGACGGGGTCTTGCTCATTCGGTCATTCTCGTACCCGGACACGCGCACATGTGCGCCATATCGAATTTCTACACTTCTCGTCGCCAGACACCGGATGTCCGGGGCGGGCCTTGGCAAGACCCGTGTCTCTGCCTTCGGATGTCGTGATGTGACCTGCGGGCGCGCGGCGCTGGTCATCCCGCGCGGCACGCGGTCCCGGAAGCAGGTCAGGCCTGACTCACATGGGCAGCACGACCGCATCCATGTCTTCCAGCCCTACACACACAAGAACCAACCGAGCACTTCTTAAGCGTATTTTCATCAATGAGTACACCCCGTTCAACCGGAAACGAAGGATAGGGCGGGAGATTTTTCCGAGATGTTGTGAGCGCGAAACCCTGTTTCCGAAGCCTTCGATGTGATGCGAGAAAACGCCGCCGTTTCGGCCTGGAGCTTGCCGACTGCGATGCCGGACCGCGAGATGAGCGTGAACGCTTGCCAATATCGGAGTTGACGGAGCCGCAAAGGCGCTTCGGACCGGCGTGGGATTGGTGAAGGCTGACTGCCGGAGGTGACGCGGCCATCTCTCCTTTTTCCAGCGCCGCATAGGGGGTGGCCTCGAAGTGGAGGCTCTTCGTGTTGAAGGGGCTCTTGATGGCTTCGGCCAAGGGGTTTGACAGATCTCGCCAAAGGCCGCTCAGGACAGCCATGGGTCCGAATGCCGATGCTGGCGACAGCAGGGTCGATCCCCAGAATATGCCGGGTCGCAGGGCGACATCGCGGCTGGCGCGGTCCTGCAAACGTGCCGGATCGGCCCGCTTTGCCTGCTTCGGGTGACGCGCAAGTCGCCCGACACGCCGCGGTTCGGGCTGTGCGACGGGCGGCTCCCTACGGCGGGGATCGTCGCTTTCGCGCTACCGGTCTACGTGATCCTGGACGGTTTCGATCTCGGTCCCGGCGATCGACGTGCCGATGATCCTGATGGTGCCGGTGCTTTTCTTCTGCGGCGTCGCTTTCGAGGCCCGCTGGCGGACGAAACGCCGGAAGCGGCTGTGGGCTAAGCGCTGCTTGGAGTCACAAGGCTGCTGATGAAGTTGCTGATGAAGTTGGAGGGCGGGGTGCATGACCGGATGCACTGCTCGGCGCAGCCATCGGGACTGGTTGCGCTGGTCTTCCTCGGGCCGGTGTCGCTCCTTGCCCCGTTTCGGGACAAGGCCTGTTTGCCGCGCTTGCGCCGATGCGACGGGCTGTCGTTCTTCTCTGTGCTGCCGATCCGCGCAGCGCTGTTCTGCTGAGCCGGCGCATCGGGCGCAGACATTCGCGGTGCCGAACATCTCGGGCATGGAATTCGACAGAGCACGGGCGGTTTTCACGGAACAATTTCCGCCCCTGCCGGGTTCCACGTGCGACCAGACCGGCCGGTCAGAACACTCCAGACAAAGTATCCACGGTGAGGCATCATCCGGTGCCGCGCGAGGGGCTGCTTTTCGAGCTGACAGGGCCCAGACCATCATGCGCATAGAGCTTGCCGAGACCTGCCGCGATCCCGAGACCGACCGGTGCCTGCCGTTCCTGCTGGCGGGTGGGCGCGGCGCGCGGCTCTTCGAACTGACCGACCGGCAATGCAAGCCCGCTTTGGCTTTCGGCGCGGGCGAAGGTCGGATCGTCGATTTCATCCTCGCCGCGCTGGCGCGGGCCGGTTTCGCCAGCCTCTTCGTCGCCTCCCAGTACCGGCCGAAGGAGCTGTCGCGGCACCTGCAGGAATGTTGGGCACACCATTTCCCGAAAGGCATCATTCAGCGCGACGGCGGCACGCTCGGCGCCTGCGGCTACCGCGGCACCGCGGATGCGGTGCGGATGAACGCGACGTTGCTCGATGCCCATGCCCCGCGCGAGGTGATGATCCTGTCGGGGGACCATGTGCTCGATCTCGACCTGAAGGCGCTTCTGGCCCACCACCGCGGCCACGGGCGCGCTGCGACGGTCGTGGCCACCGCCGTGCCGCGGCACGAGGCGCGCGGCTTCGGCGTGTTCGAGGAGGGGCCGGACGGGCGGGTCACCGGCTTTGCCGAAAAGCCGGCGCGCCCGATGCCCATGCGCGGGGATCCCGAGCGCTCGCTCGCCTCGGCGGGCATCTATGTCTTTGACTGGATCTGGCTCAAGAGAGCCCTGCGCGCGGATGCGGCGCGGGCCGAGACCAGCCATGATTTCGGCCATGACATCCTGCCGCTGGCCATGTCGTCGGGCGAGCTGGCGATCTATCGGATGCCGGGGACCGTGCCGGGGCAGGGGGCTTACTGGCGCGACGTGGTCACGCTCGACGCCTACCGCCGCACCCAGCTCGAATTCGCGGCGGCGGATTTGCCGGTGCCGCTGCCGCAGACCATGCGCCGCCCGGTGACCTCGGTGCGCGACAGTTTCGTCGAGGGCAGCATTCTCATGCCCGGCTGCTCGGTCGGACGGCGCTGCCACCTCCGGGACACCGTCGTCGGACCGGGCGTGCGCCTGCCAGACGGATTTCAGGCGGGTCTCGATCCCGAGGAGGATGCCCGCTGGTTCCGTCGCAGCGCGGGTGGCACACTCCTGATCACCGCCGAGATGATGAGCCGGCGCGAAGCGGCGTTGCGGCGCCCCGTCGCGCGCAGCTCGTTCCGGCATCCGCGGCAGCGGACCGCTGTCCCGGCCCTGGAGAGCTGACATGATCGACCCCCGCGACGTGACCATCGACCCCGCCCGCTCGCGCCCCGACCAGCTCGGCGCCCGCTACGACGACGCGGGCACCAACTTCGCGCTGTTCTCGGACCACGCCGAGGCGGTGGAGCTGTGCCTCTTCGACGAAAATGGCGAGGAGGAGCTGGCCCGGCTGGAGCTGCCGCGCGCCGAGGGCGGCATTTTCTTCGGCTACTGTCCCGACCTCGGACCGGGGCAGGCCTATGGCTACAGGGTGCACGGGCCGTTCGATCCCGGGAACGGCCACCGCTTCAATCCGAACAAGCTGCTGCTCGATCCCTATGCCATGGCCATGCGCGGTCAGCTGACGTGGGACGACACGCTCTTTGGCTACCCGGTGGGCGGCTCGGACCTCGACGTCGACACCCGCGACAGTGCGCCCTTCATGCCGAAGGCGGTGGTCGCCGACCCGGTATTCGACTGGGAGGCCGACGCGGCGCCGCGCCTGCGCTGGCAGGACACGGTGATCTACGAGGCACATGTGAAGGGTCTGACCATGCGCCACCCCGGCGTGGTGCAGGCCGACCGTGGCACCTTCCGCGCCCTGGCTTCGGATCCGATCATCGAGCACCTGCAGAAACTTGGGGTTACCACCATCGAGCTGCTGCCGATCCACGCCATGGTGCAGGACCGCCACCTGATGGAGCAGGGGCTGCGCAACTACTGGGGCTACAACACGCTCGGCTTCTTCGCGCCCAATCGCACCTATCTGGCCACCGAGGACGTGCGCGAGGTGCGCGCCGCGGTCAAACGCTTCCACGCCGCCGGGATCGAGGTCATCCTCGACGTGGTCTACAACCACACCGCCGAGGGCAACGAGCTGGGCCCGACCCTGTCGTTCAAGGGCATCGACAACGCCAGCTACTACCTGCTCTCGCCCGAGAACCGTCGCCACGGTTTTGACACCACCGGCACCGGCAACACGCTCAACGTCGCGCATCCGATGGTGCTGCGCATGGTGATGGACAGCCTGCGCTACTGGGTCGAGGCGTTTCACATCGACGGTTTCCGCTTCGATCTTGCCTCGACGCTGGCGCGCGAGCCCGACGGGTTCGAACGCGAGGGGGCCTTCTTCAACGCCATCCGGCAGGACCCGGTGCTGAGCCAGATCAAGCTGATCGCCGAGCCCTGGGACGTCGGCGAGGGGGGTTACCAGGTCGGCGGTTTCCCCTGGCCCTTCCGCGAGTGGAACGACAAGTTCCGCGATGATGTGCGGAGTTTCTGGCGGCGCGATCCGGGCAAGCTGTCGGGCCTGTCGGAGCGCCTGATGGGCAGTCCGGTGCAGTTCGACCATTCGCACCGCCCGGCGACCTCCTCGGTGAATTTCGTCGCGGCGCACGACGGCTTCACCCTGTGGGACACGGTCTCCTACAATGACAAGCACAACGAGGCCAACGGCGAGGGCAACCGCGACGGCCACGGCCACAACATCTCGGACAATATGGGCCACGAGGGAGCCACGGACGACCCGGGGATCGACGCCGCGCGTGAGCGGCGGGTGAAGGGGATGCTGGCGACGCTCTTCCTGTCGCATGGCGTGCCGATGCTGCTGGCCGGCGACGAGATGGGCCAGACCCAGTACGGCAACAACAACGCCTATTGTCAGGACAATGAGACCACCTGGATCGACTGGGACGCCGCGCGGCCCGGGCTGGTCGAGGCGGTGTCGGCGCTGACCGCGCTGCGCCGCGAATGGCGTGGGCATCTCGCACCCTACGGCTTCTGGCCGCGCCCCGAGGCCACCGAGAGCCTCTGGCTGCACCCCGAGGGGCGGCAGATGTCGGCGCAGGACTGGCAGGATGGCGGGCTCTTCGCGGTAGGCCTGCGCCACCATCAGGAAGACTGCCCGGACCTGCTGATCCTGATCAACGGCGGCGAGGCCTGCACCTTCACGCTGCCCGAGGGCGACTGGGAGCTGATCCTCGACACCGTGCGCGACCAGGTGGCCTGCCTCGAGGCAACTGGCGAGAGCCTGATCGTCGGGCCACAGGCGATCGCAGTGTTGCGCGATCGCGGCGCGGTCGGAGACACGGCATGACCGCGTCGCCGACCTGGGGTGCGCAGCCGCTCGGCGACGGGTTGTGGCGGTTCGCGATCTGGGCACCGGCGGCACGGCGGGTCGCGCTGCTGCTCGACGGGCGCGAGATCGCGATGGAGGCCGCGCCCGGCGGCAGCTGGCAGTGCCGCGTTCCGGCGCGGGCGGGCATGAGCTACCTCTTCCGGATCGACGGCAGGGATCTGCCCGACCCGGCGGCGCGCGCACAGCTCGGCGGGGTTGAGGGGCCATCGGTGACCGTGGATCCGGGCGGCTTCGACTGGGGAGCGGGCTGGCCGGGGCGACCGTTGGAGGAGGCGGTGATCCTCGAGCTGCACGTCGGCACCTTCACCCCCGAGGGTACCTTTGCCGCCGCCGCCGGCAGGCTGCCCGATCTGGCGGCGCTGGGGATCACTGCGGTCGAGCTGATGCCGGTCTCGCAATTCGCCGGGCGGCGCGGCTGGGGTTACGACGGCGTTCTGATCCGCGCGCCGCATCCGGCCTATGGCACGCCGGACGAGATGCGCGCCTTTGTCGCCGAGGCGCAGCGCCAGGGCATCATGGTGCTGCTCGATCTGGTGATGAACCACTTCGGCCCCTTCGGGAATTTCCTGCCGGGCTACGCGCCGCAATTCTTCACCGATCGGCCAACGCCTTGGGGCGACGGGATAGACTTTAACCGTCCAGAGGTGCAGGCCTTCTTCCGCGAGGCTGCGCTCGGCTGGCTGCGCGAGTACCGGCTCGACGGCTTCCGCTTCGATGCGGTGCACGAGATCCGCGACGGGCAAGATCAGCGTTTCATGCGCGAGCTGGCCGCGGCGATCCATGCGCTGGACCTCGGGCACCCGGTCCACCTCATCTGCGAGGACGAGCGCAACCTGCCGCACCTGCGCGAGGCCGGCTTCGATGCCGAGTGGAACGACGACTGGCACAATGCGATGCACGTGGCCCTCACCGGAGAGACACAGGGCTACTACAGCCGTTTCGCGCGCGACCCGTTCGGCGATCTGGCGCGCGCCCTGGCGCGGGGCCAGGTGGACGAGGGGCAGCCGCATCCCGAGGAGGCGCGCGGGGCCGAGGCCGCACATCTGCCCTGGACCGCCTTTGTCAACGCCAACCAAACCCACGACCAGATTGGCAACCGCGCGCTTGGCGAGCGGTTGATCACCTTGATCGGCGACGCACCGGCGCGGGTGCTGCACGCGGCGCTGCTCTGCATGCCCTTCCTGCCGATGCTCTTCATGGGCGAGGAGGAGGGCAGCGAGGCCCCGTTCCTCTTTTTCTGCGACCCGCCGGACGAGGCAGGGCGGGCGGCGGTGCGCAAGGGGCGCGGTGCCGAGCTGACGCGCATCGGCTACGACCTGGCGGGCATGCCCGATCCCACCGGGGTCGAGGCGATGGAGGTCTCGCGTCCCGATCCGCCGCGGGATCCGGAGCGCGCCGGGGCCTGGCGCGACCTGACCCGCGAGTTGCTGGACCTTCGCGCGCGCCGCATCGTGCCGCTGCTCAAGTCGGGCAAGACCGGGATCGGCGAGGTCACCCGCCACGGTGCCCGCGCCTTTGCCGTGCGCTGGCCTTTCGAGACAGGCGAGATCCGCATGCTGCTGTCGCTGGGCGCGCCCGCCACCGGGGCGGCGGCGCTGGCGGAGCCGGATTTCCGTCTCGGCGATCCCATGCGCGATGCCTTCGGACTCGAAGTGGAAATCACCGGATGACGCCGCGCGTTGCCACCTACCGCCTGCAGCTCCGTCAGGGGATCGATTTCGACCGCGCCGCAGAATTGCTCCCGCATATCGCGGAGCTCGGCGCGAGCCACCTTTACCTGTCGCCGATCTTCACCGCCGAGAGCGGTTCGACCCATGGCTACGACGTGGCCGACCCGGCCGAGATCGACCCGGTTCTGGGCGGCCGTGCGGGCTACGAGCGGCTCGCCGTCGCGGCACGGGCGCAGGGGCTGGGGATCGTGCTCGATCTCGTACCGAACCACACCGTGCTCAGCCCCGAGAACCCCTGGCTGCACGATGCACTGACCCATGGGGCGGACAGCCCCTACGCGAAGTTCTTTGACGTCGACTGGCGCTCCGGGCTGATCCTGCCGATCCTGCCCGAGACGCCGGAGCAGATGATCCGCGACGGCGCTTTCGAGATCGACCGCGACGCGCAGCGGCTGACGTGGGAAGGGGGCTGGCTGCCTCTGGCACCGGGCAGCGTCGGGGAAGGCGTGATCGAGGAGGTGCTCGCGCGCCAGCACTGGCGGCTACGGCACTGGGAGCGCGAGCGCAAGCAGCTGACCCACAGGCGCTTTTTCAACGTCACCACGCTGATCGGCATGCGCATCGAGGAGCGCGAGGTCTTCGACGCGATGATGGCGCTACCACTGGCGCTGGTCCGCGACGGGCTGGCCGAGGGGCTGCGGATCGACCATGTGGACGGCCTCGCCGACCCCGGGCAGTACCTGCGTCGGATGCGCGCGGCGCTGGGGCCGGAGGTGCCGATCTGGATCGAGAAGATCCTCACCGGCGAGGAGGCGCTGCCGGACTGGCCGGTGACCGGCACCACGGGCTACGAGGCGAACGACCGGATCACCCGGCTGCTGCTGGACGGCGCCGGGCTGGACCGGCTCGATGCCATCTGGCGCGGAGCGACCGGGGCGCGGGGCGATTACGCCGCCACCTGCCGGGCGGCGCGCGCGCAGATCCTGTCGCACGAGTTGGCCGCGGAACTGGGCGAGATGACCCGGCGGGCCATGGCCGCTCTGGCCGAGACGGGCGTCGCGGCGGAGGAAGGCCCTGTGCGTGATAGTCTGCGGGCCTTGCTCATCGCCTTCCCGCGCTATCGCAGCTACATCGATGCCTACGGCCCATCGCCGGAGGACGAGGCGCTGCTGGCGCAGAGCGTGGCGGAGGCAGCGGCGCAACTCGGCGACCGCCGGATCCTGAGCGCTATTCAGCGGGTCCTGCTGTCGCCCGCGGGCGCGGCGGGCAGGGGCTTTCTGCGCCGCTTCCAGCAGGTCACCGGCGCGGTGGTGGCCAAGGCGCAGGAGGACACCGCCTTCTACCGCCACACGCGCTGCCTTGCCGAGGCCGAGGTCGGCTCGGAACCGGACGCGCCACCGCTTTCGCCGCAGGACTTCGAAATGTGGTGCAGCGAGCGCCTGCAGCGCTGGCCGGGCGCGCTCACGCTGGGCTCGAGCCATGACACCAAGCGGGCCGAGGATGCCCGCGCGCGGCTCATCGCTCTGACCCACATGCCGGAGAACGCTGCGGTGCTCTGGCGCCAATCCGAGGCGCTCGACGTGCCGCATCCGCCCGAGGCGGCGACCCGATGGTACATCCTGCAATCCGCGCTGGCGCTCTGGGAGCCGGAGCGCGACGATCTGGAAGAGCGGCTTGCGGCACATCTGGAAAAGGCCCTGCGCGAGGCCAAGGAATTGACCCAATGGCACGACCCCGACGAGGCCGCAGAGGCCCAGGCCGCGGCCTTCGCGCGGGCACTGCTCGCGGCCTGGCGTCTGGAGGAATCTGAGCCGCTGCGCGCGGTGATCGCGCGCGGAGAGCGGCTCTCGCTGACGCAACTGGCGCTGCGCTGCATGATCCCAGGGGTGCCGGACATCTACCAGGGCAGTGAGACCGGCCTGTTTGCGCTCACGGATCCGGACAATCGCGCGCCGCTCGATCCGAAGGCGCGGATCACCGCGTTCGGGGCCCGCAAGCGCGCGTTGCTCTGCGAACTGCTCGACTTGCGCCGACGGTATCCCGAGGTCTTCGCACGCGGGAGTTGCCGGATTAAACAGGTGGGTGACTCGCTGCGCTTGGTTCGTGACCTCGGCGAGGTGGCGGTCACGCTACGCTTTTCCCATAGCGGCGCAACCGAGCCGGCCGTCGCGGCATCCTCGGCCGTCAAAGCCCGGGGGGCGCCCGGTCCCCGGTCCTCGGGCGCGCTTTAGAACGCTGATCCAGCGCGCGGCCTGTGCGGCCGGATTTCTTTCCCGCAAACTCCGTTCCTTCCCCTGGGGCCTTGCTTCGGCATCCCGGTGCTCGCCAATGGCGTGGGTACCACCGGTTTTGCCGGTCGTCGGGTGGAACGACCTGAATGGGGGCTGCAGGACGCTATGGGCGTCCCGTGGCGCGGGGTTTCCGGGAGCATCGGTTTGCGTTCCGTTGCGAGAGCTGTTAGCCGACGCTTCGATGATGAAAGTGAAGCGCACATTGAAGCCACCTGTAGTGGCTTGAAAATGCTGGACCTCATAAAGAGAGCCGCCACTTTCACGCAAATCTACTTTACAAAACTAAGGAGAACCTCATGCGTTCGTCGAAGCTTTTCTCGACCGCACTGGCCGCCACGCTTGCGATGCCGATGGCGGCATCGGCCCAGGAAGACGGGGCCAGGCAGTGCGGCGAGGTGTCGATCGCCCAGATGGGCTGGGCGGCGGCCGAGGTCACGACCAATATCGCCAAGTTCCTGCTCGAGCAGGGCTATGACTGCGACGTGAGCCTCGTGCAGTCGGACACCATCCCGGCGATCACCTCGGTGGCCGAGAACGGCGAGCCGGACGTGGTGACCAACCTGTGGCTGAACTCGGCCGGCGAGGCCTACACCAAGCTCGAGGAAGGCGGCAGCATCAAGCGTCTGGCCTCTGTGCTCGAACCGGGCGGAGTCGAGGGCTGGTGGATCCCGACCTCTCTGGCCGAGGAACACCCGGAGCTGACCACCATCGAGGGCATCCTCGAGAACCCCGAACTGGTGGGCGGCCGTTTCAACAACTGCCCCGACGGCTGGGGCTGCCGCGTGGTGTCGGACAACCTGTCGCGCGCCTTCGACCTGGAAGGCAACGGCATCGAGGTGTTCAACCACGGCTCCGGCGAGACCCTGGCGACCTCGATGGGCGCCGCGGTCACCGGCGGCGAGCCCTGGTTCGGCTACTACTGGGGGCCGACCGTGCCGCTCGGCAAGTACGACATGACCCGCGTCAAGCTCGGGGAATACGACGAGGCCAAATTCGCACCGCTGCAGAACCCGAACACCCCCGATCCGCAGGTCTCGGACTTCCCGGCCGCGCCGATCCTAACGGCGGTCACCACGGATTTCGCGGATGAAAACCCGGAGGTCACCGAGTTCTTCAGCAACATGACCTTCAGCACCGACCAGATGTCCGGTCTGCTGGCCTGGAAGGACGAGAACAACGCCTCCAACGAGGAGGTCGCGGTGCACTTCCTCAGTACCTCCGGCGAGACCTGGTCCGGCTGGGTGAACGATGCCGCGCGCGAGAAGCTCTCGGCGCTGCTGCAGTAAGACAGATGCCCCCCGTGGCACACAGCCGGGGGCAGCCCATTCCGACGGGGCCGGATCACCGGCCCCGTCTTCCGTTTTTCACAACAAGGGCGGGCCATCTCGGTCCGACAGACACATGGCAACCTATGACGGCCTTTTCGACACTTTGGGGCTGAGAGACTGGTGCGACGGAGGGGCCTCGGATGGCCCGATGTCGATGGCCGACCTCATGGCCAAGGCCCAAGGTGGCGACAAGGCCGGCGATACCTCGCTCCGCGACCTTCCTTTTCCCTCGCTTGACGCGCTGCATGACGCCTGCGCCGCCATCCCCCAGTCCCGCGACCTGACCAAGGGGCTGGAGACGGGCTTCCTGGGCATCCGCGACGCGCTGCGCATCGTGGTGGACCCGCTGACCCAGCCGCTGAGCTGGGCGCTGGAGAGCATGCTTCACCTGATGACCGACACGCCTTGGTGGATCATGGTGCCGGTCCTGATGCTGATCACCTGGGCGGTGAGCCGGTCGTGGAAGATCGTCGGCTTCGTGGCGTTGGTCATCGCCGGGCTGGCCTTTGTCGACCACTACGAGGTGGCGATGCAGACGCTGGCGATCATCTTCGTCTGCGCCTTCATCTGCGTGCTGATCGGGGTGCCCATCGGCATCGCCATGTCGCGCAGCGACCGGCTGCAGAACATCGTCACGCCGATCCTCGACATGCTTCAGACGCTACCGCCCTTCGTCTACCTGATCCCGCTCATCTTCCTGTTCTCGGTGACCGAGCCGAAGCTCTACGGCATCGCGGTGATCCTCTATGCCATCGTGCCGGTGGTGCGGCTGACCAACCTCGGGATCCGCCTGGTGGACCCGGACGTGATCGAGGCCGCCGACGCCTTCGGCATGACCAGGCGGCAAAAGCTCTTCGGGGTGCAGATCCCGCTGGCCCTGCCCAATATCATGGCCGGGGTGAACCAGACGATCATGATGTCGCTCGCCATGGTGGTCATCGCCTCGATGGTCTCGGCGCCCGGTCTCGGTATTCTCGTACTGCGCGGCATCCGCAACCTTGAGCTGGGCACCGGCCTCGTCGCCGGCCTCGGCATCGTGGTGCTGGCCATTGCGCTCGACCGGGTGACCAAGGCCTCGCTTGCACGTATCGACGCCAGCCAGGCGCAACGCTGAGGAGATGACGATGACCGACAAGACCGTGAAAGTCTCGATCCGCAACCTCTACAAGATCTTCGGCGAGGACCCTGCAGCGGCGCTCGCCGAGGTGAAGAGTGGCACCTCCAAGCCCGAGCTGCTCGACCGCACGAACCATGTGCTCGGGCTCAACGACATCAACGTCGACATGAACGAGGGCGAGATCACCGTGATCATGGGCCTTTCGGGCTCGGGCAAGTCGACGCTGATCCGTCATCTCAACCGGCTGATCGAGCCGACCGCCGGCGAGGTCCTTGTGAACGACGAGGACATCCTGTCGTGGAAGGACACCCGGCTGCGCCAGCTGCGCCGGGAAACCATGTCGATGGTGTTCCAGAAATTCGCCCTGCTACCGCACCGCACCGTGCTGGAGAACGCTGCCATGCCTCTGGCGACGCGCGGCGTGGCGCAGGAGGCCCGCGCGGCCGAGGCGCGCAAGTGGCTCGAGCGGGTCGGCCTCTCGGGGCAGGACGATCAGTATCCGCACCAGCTTTCGGGCGGCATGCAGCAGCGCGTTGGCATCGCCCGGGCGCTGGCGTCTAATTCGGACATCATGCTGATGGACGAGGCCTTCTCGGCGCTCGATCCGCTGATCCGCACCGACATGCAGGACCTGCTGTTGGAGCTGCAGTCGGAGCTGCACAAGACCATCATCTTCATCACCCACGACCTCGACGAGGCGCTGAAGCTCGCAGATCACCTGGTGATCCTCAAGGATGGCGCCGTGGTGCAACAGGGCGAGCCGCAGGCGATCCTGCTGAACCCCACCGATCCCTACATCGAGGAGTTCGTCGCGGACATCAACCGCGCCCGCGTCCTTCGGGTGCGCTCGATCATGACCCCGGCGGTCCCGGCGGGCGAGATCGCCGGCGAGGTGGCCCCGGGCGACAACCTCGAGAGCGTGATCGCCCGCGCCGGTGGCGACGTCGCGCAAACTTTCCGTGTCGTGCGCGACGGTAAGACCCTCGGCTATCTCGGGATGCCGGACATCATGCGCGCGCTGGTCCCCCGCCGGTCGAGCGGGGCTTCTGCGGCGTGAATGTCGATGGCGGCGTGCCCCGGCTGACGCGCGCGGCGCCACCTTCGGCGGACGGGACAGCATAGAAAAGAAGGTTGGGCGACAGCGCGCGCTGCCGCCCAACCAAACCCAGGGTGCCGCGATCGCAGACCCCCTATATCGCCGGGCCCTGGGTTCCCCAGCCGTCAGGCCGCGACCGCGATGGCCTTTGCATTGACGAACTCGTGCACCCCGAAGCCACCGTGCTCGCGCCCGTAGCCGGAATTCTTGACGCCGCCGAAGGGCATCTCCGGCGTCGCGAGGTTGAAGTGGTTGATGAAGACCATGCCGGTGTCGAAATGCTTTCGGGCAAGCTCCGTGGCGTAACCGACATCCTTCGAGAAGATGCCGCCGCCGAGGCCGAAGCGGCTGTCGTTGGCGATGCGCATGGCGTCTTCGTCGTCCTTCGCCCTGATCACCGAGGCGACGGGGCCGAAGAGCTCATCGTCGTAGGCCGGCTGGCCCGGCGCGACATCGACGAGCACGGTGGCCGGGTAGTAGTAGCCCCGCCCCTCGGGCAGCGTGCCGCCGCAGGCGATGCGGGCACCTTTCTCGACGCTGTCCTGCACCTGCTTGTGCAGCGTGTCGCGCAGGTCATCCCGTGCCATCGGCCCGAGTCCGGTCCCGTCCTTGTTCGGGTCGCCGGAGATCACCTGCGACATCGCCTCGACGTAGCGCGCGACGAATTCGTCGTAGACCGCGTCGGTCACCACGAAGCGCTTGGCGTTCACGCAGGTCTCGCCGTTGTTGTAGATGCGCCCCGCGACGCAGGTTTTGACCGCGAGATCGAGATCGGCGTCCTCGAGCACGAGATAGGCATCGTTAGATCCGAGCTCGAGAACGGTCTTCTTGAGGTGCTCGCCCGCCTTCTTGGCGATGACGCTGCCGCCGGCGGCGTTGCCGGTCATCGTGACGCCGCGCACCAATTCGTGGGCGATCAGCTTGTCCGACTGGTCGTGATCGATGGTCATCACGGTGAACAGGTTCTCGGGCAGGCCGGCCGCCGCGTAGATCTCGCGCAGCAACAGGCCGCTGCCGGTGCAGTTGGCCGCGTGCTTGAGCAGCACGCCGTTGCCGGCCATCAGGTTGGCGATGGAGTGGCGCACGGCCTGATAGGCGGGGAAGTTCCACGGCTGGATGCCGTAGATCACACCCACCGGCGAATAGGCGATGATGTCCTTGCGCCCGTCCGTCAAAGCGCGGGTTTCATCCGCCAGCACGTCCGGGCCCTGTTTCGCGGTCCATGCGCAGATGCCGGCGCAGAGGTCGATCTCGTCGCGGCTGTCGCCGATCAGCTTGCCGACCTCATCGGTCATCAGCTGCGCCAGTTCTTCCTTGCGTGCGGTGAGTTCCTCTCCGATGCGGGCGATGATCCCGGCGCGCTCTTGCGCCGGTCTCTGCCGCCAGTCATCGAAGGCGCGGTGGCAGGCGGTCAAGGCGTCGAACATCTGCTCATCGCTCATCAGCTCGTACTGCGCGAGTTCTGCCTCTGTGGCCGGGTTGATCGTGGTGATCTTGTGGTCGGTTATGTTCCGTCCTTTCGCGTTTGGCCGTTGCTTGCCCAACGCTGCGTACCCAACGCTGCGTACCGCCGCGCTTGTTCCCTCGGCCTCCTACACCTGCGCGTGAAAGGACAGGGAGGTATATCGTTCAGGTTGCGGGAGCGTGGCTTGGTAAGCCTGATGTGTGAGCTTTGAATTAGGTCGCGTCGAAGCGAGCGACCAAGGGTTTTCCGTTTGGCGCTACGTGAGGGAGCGGTCGGGGTCCTCCCGGCAGCAACTCCCTCGGCGAGTGGCAGGCATCAATCGTGGGGCAGAGCCGGTCTCCGCGCGGGAAACAGACAGTCGAGCTTCATTATGGACAAGTTCGAAGTTCGCAATACCTCAGAGCTTCCAGACAATTCGTCCTTGAGGACCCTTTGTGAAAAGTCTCGCCTCGCTTGCTCTCGTCTTATTCCTCGCAGGCTGCGAAGGGCGGCATAACTGGCTCGCCGGCGCTGGCGAGGAGGCCCGTTCGGTCGAGACGCTGTTCTGGGTCTTGCTGGCCGGGGCGGCAGTGATCTGGACGCTGGTGATCGGCGCCGCGACCTACGCCCACCGCGCCGAGGCCAAGCCCGAGCGCGAGCAGGAAGCCCGCCGGTTCATCATCTGGGGCGGCGTCGCGCTGCCGGTGCTGGTGGTTGGCGGGCTGCTGATCTGGGGCTTGCTGATCCTGCGCGACATCACCGCCGATGACGGCGCGCTGACCGTGCGCGTGGATGGCGAGCGCTGGTGGTGGCGGGTGATCTACGACACCCCGGAGGGCCCGGTGACCACCGCCAACGAGATCCGCCTGCCGCTCGGCGAACGGGCCCTGTTCCGCCTCACCGCCGACGACGTGATCCATTCGTTCTGGGTCCCTGCGCTGGGGGGCAAGATGGACATGATCCCCGGACGCGAAACGACGCTGGCGCTGACCCCGCGCGAGCTGGGCAACTGGGGCGGGCTCTGCGCCGAGTTCTGCGGCGGTGCCCATGCGCTGATGCGCTTCGATGCGATCGTCATGGAGCCCGAGGCGTTTGACGCGTGGCTCGCGCACGAGGCGCAGCCGGCACAGGTGGCCGAGGGCGATGCGGGCTTTGCGGTGTTCGACGAAGAGGGCTGCGGCGCTTGCCATACCATTCGCGGCACCGAGGCGCAGGGGCCGGTCGGGCCGGATCTGACGCATCTGGCGTCGCGCGACAAGCTCGGGGCGGGCATCTACGACATGACAGCCGACAACATGGCGCGCTGGATCACCGATACCCATGAGATGAAGCCCGATATCGACATGCCCGCCTATCCGGGCCTGCAAGGCGAGCGGCTCGACGCGCTCGTGACTTTTCTCATGAGTTTGGAATGAGCCGCGCATGACCGAAGAGATCGACCTCTCCAAGCTCCCTCCCGCCGAGCCCTACGACAAGGCACGCGACGAGGCGCAGCGCGCGCGGCTGATGAAGGTCTGGGAGACGCCGACCGGCTGGCGGCGCATCTCGGCGGTGAACAACTCGTCCGTGGGCAAATGGTACCTGCTGACGTCCTTCGCCTTTTTCACCTTTGCCGGGTTCCTCGCGCTGCTGATCCGCGCGCAGCTGGCGGTGCCGAACAACGATTTGCTGTCGCAGAGCCTCTACAACCAACTGTTCACCCTGCACGGCACGGCAATGATGTTCCTCTTCGCGGTGCCGATCTTCGAGGCGGTGGCGATCCTGATCCTGCCCGAGATCCTCGGCGCGCGCGACCTGCCTTTCCCGCGCCTATCGGCTTTCGGCTACTGGTGCTTTCTGATCGGCGGCATCTTCGTCTGCGGCTCGGTGTTCTTCGGCGTCGCGCCGGACGGCGGCTGGTTCATGTACGCGCCGCTGTCGTCCAATCCTGATTACAGCGGCCTCGGGGCTGACATCTGGCTGCTGGGGTTGTCGTTCATCGAGGTCAGCTCCATCGCCGCCGCGGTCGAGCTGATCGTCGGCGTGCTGAAGTCGCGTCCGCCGGGTATGCGGCTGAACCTCATCCCGCTCTACTGCTGGTACGTGCTGGTGGTGGCGGGGATGATCCTCTTTGCCTTCCCGCCGCTGATCGCCGGGGATCTGCTGCTGGAGATGGAGCGCGCCTTTGACTGGGCCTTCTTCGATCCCGACCGGGGCGGAGACCCGCTGCTCTGGCAGCACCTCTTCTGGATCTTCGGCCATCCCGAGGTCTACATCATCTTCCTGCCCTCGATCGCGCTCATCGCGACCATCCTGCCGACCTTCGCCGGGCGGCCCATGGTCGGCCATTCGTGGATCGTGCTCTCGGCGGTGGGTGTCGCCTTCCTGTCGTTCGGCCTGTGGGTGCACCACATGTTCACCACCGGCCTGCCCGAGATCTCGCTCTCGTTTTTCTCGGCGGCTTCCGAGGCGGTGGCGGTGCCGACGGGCATCCAGATCTTCTGCTTCATCGCGACCATGCTGGTCAGCAAGGTCCGCCGCTCGGTGCCGATGCTCTTTGCCGGCGGCGCGCTGGCCATTTTCGTCTTCGGCGGGCTCACGGGGGTGATGGTGGCGCTGGTGCCTTTCGACTGGCAGGCGCATGACAGCTACTTCGTCGTCGCGCATCTGCATTACACGCTGATCGGCGGCATGCTCTTCCCGCTCTTCGCGGGCGTGCACTACTGGTACCCCTTCGTGACGCAAAAGCGCATGTCGGACCGGCTCGGGCGCTGGAGCTTCTGGCTGATGTTCGGCGGCTTCAACCTTGCCTTCCTGCCGATGCACTGGACCGGGGTGATGGGCATGCCACGCCGGGTCTGGACCTATGATGTCACGGATGGCTGGGCGGTGCTCAACATGGTCTCGACCATCGGCGCCTTCATTTTCGCGGCGGGCTTCGTCGTGCTGGCGGTCAACGTGCTCTGGCCGCGCGGCAAGGCGCCGCTGGTCGAGCGCAACCTCTGGAACGCCGGCACGATGGAGTGGAGCGCCGAAGTGCCCGACAAGCCCTGGGGCGTGCGCTCTATCCCCTATATTCACACCCGCTACCCGCTCTGGGAGCAGAAGGAGCTGCTCGGCGAGATGGACCGCGGCGAATGGTTCCTGCCCGACGCCGAGGAGGGCAAGCGCGAGCTGATCATCACCGACATCCTCGATGCGCGCCCGCTCTACGTCCAGCGGGTCGGCGGGCCGAGCTACCTGACCATCGGCGCGGCCTTCTGCCTCGGCGCGGTGTTCATCCTTGCCACCTTCCACCTATGGACGTTGACGCTCCTCTTCGGTGCGGGCTTCGTCGGCTTCACGCTCTGGTGGCTCTGGACGGGCACCTCGGAGATCCCGGAAAAGCCCGAGAAGCCGGCAGGGCGTGGGCTGGTCCTGCCGACCTATGCGCAGGGCAACAGCTCGCCCGGCTGGTGGGCGGTGTTCATCACCATGACCGGCGACATGACCGCGTTCATGGGGCTGGTGTTCAGCTATTTCTTCTACTGGACCGCGCTGCCGGATTTCCTGCCGGGGGCCGCCAAGTTGCCGGGCTTCGGCTGGCTGCTGCTGGGTCTGGCACTGCTGCTGGCAGGCTGGGTCACGGCGCTCGCAGCGCGCGAGCGGCTGGCAGGCGGCAGCACCGGACAGGCGATGGGCTTGCTGGTGGGAGGCGTGCCGCTTGCCGCGCTGGGGATCGGGGCTTGGTGCTGGGCGGCCTGGAGCGCCGGGCTCGACCCCACCGAGACTTCCTTCGATGCCACCGTCTGGGTGTTGATCCTCTGGTTGGGGCTGCACCTGCTGCTCGACGCGGTGATGCGGCTCTACGTGGCGGCGCGCATCTGGCGCGGGCGCTGCACGCCGCGCTACCGGGCCGATTGCGTGAACCTGACGCTCTTCACCCATTTTCTCGCGCTGACTGCGGTGGTGACCTTCGCGCTGCTGGCGCTGTTTCCGATGCTGATGGGAGGGATGTGATGGCGGGTCGCAAGAAGATCGTCCCCCCCGGCGAGGCGCCGCGCGTTATCGATCAGGGTTCGGTCTGGATCCTCGTCGCCGCGCCTTCGATCTGGGCCGCGCATTTCCTGCTCAGCTACTGGGTCGCGGCGATCTGGTGCGCCAAGCTCGGGCGCGGCACCCCGCTCGCCGAGCCGCGCTGGATCATTGCCGGGCTCGGAGTGCTCTGCATCGCCGCGATCGTGGGGCTGGCGGCGCTGGCAATCCGCCGCTACGGCGGGGTCTTTGTCATCTTCGAGGAAATCACCGAAAGCTCGGAGCGGGCGCGCGACAGGTTCGTCGGCCACGTGGCGCTGCTGCTCTGCGTGCTCTCGGCGGCGGCCATCGTCTTCACGGTGATCCCCGGCATGGTCCTGGGCCAATGCTGAGTCCGCGCCGCCTCCTGGCACTGGCGCTGCTGGCGGCGTTCTGGCTGGGGCCGCTGCCCGGGCTGGCGGCGGGCTCGATGGTGCTGCACATGGTGTTGCATCTGGGCGTGACCGCCGCGGTGCCCGCGCTCTGGGCTCCGACCCTGCGGCTGCCCTCGGGCGCAATGGCGCTGGTGCTGGGCGCGGTGGCAGAGATGCTGGTGGTCTGGGTCTGGCACCTGCCGGCGATGCACCTCTGGGCGCGGCTGAGCCTGACCGGTCTTGTTCTGGAGCAGGGAAGTTTTCTCATTGCCGGGATGATGCTCTGGGCCACGGTGCGCGCGGCGGGCGGCTTCGGAGGCGCGGTGGTGCTGCTGGCGACAACCATGCACATGACCCTGCTCGGCGCGCTGATCGGTCTCGCGCCGCGCACACTCTACGGGGACATTTGCGCCGGTCACCTCGGCCTGTCGGCACTGCAGGAACAGCAGGTGGCCGGCGCGCTGATGGCCGGGGCCGGCGGGGCGATCTACCTCGTCGCGGCGCTGCGTCGGCTGGGTCAGGCGCTGGAACTCAAGGAGGCGCAGGCATGAGGCTGAAACGCTGGATCATCGCGGCGATGGGAGGCGCGGGGGTCGCCGGCGCGGCCTTCTTCTGGTTCGCGCCCTACAATATCGCCGCTTCGGTGCCGCATCTCCCCGGCGTGGGGGAGGTGCTGCACCAGTATCTGCGCAACGCGGTGCGTGTGCGGGCGGATCGGGTGGAAGTGCCGCGGCACGTTGACCTTGACGACCCGGCGCTGATCCGCCTCGGCGCCGGACATTTCGCCACCGGCTGCCAGACCTGCCATGGCGCGCCGGGCATCCCGCGCAACCCGGTGGTGGAGGGGATGCGCCCCGAGCCTCCGATGCTGACCTCCGAGGACTTCGAGCCCGAGGAGTTCTGGTGGGTCGCCCGCCACGGCTTCAAGTATACCGGCATGCCGAGTTGGCCGGGCGAAGGGCGCGACGACGAGCCCTGGGCGCTGGCGGCCTTCCTGCCACGCTACGACAGCTTTGACCGCGCGGGCTACGAGGACGTCGCCTTCGGCCGTGCCGGGGGCTATGAGAGCGACGGCGTCCGCTTCGGCGGCCTGCCCGGGGCCATCCCGCAGGAGCTGGCCTGCGCGCGCTGCCATGGCGAGGACGGTCTGGGCCGCGATGGCACAGCGCCGAAGTTGGCAGGCCAGTCGGAAGAATGGCTGGCGCAGGTGCTCGAGGCCTATGCCAAGGGGCATCGGGAGAGCGGCTTCATGGAACCTATCGCCATGCCCCTGAGCGCGGAGAGCCGTGCCGGGATCGCCGCGCGCTACGCCGCGATGAGCGGTGCATGGCAGGGCAGGGCGCTGCCCTTCGGCGATGCGGAGCGGGGCCGCGCGCTGGCGCAGCGCGGAGACGAGCACGAGGACATTGCGAGCTGCGCCTCCTGTCACGAGAATGGCGACGATGGCCTCACGCCCAAACGCGCGGACACGCCGCGGATCGCCGGGCAGGATGGCTACTGGCTCGTCAACTGGCTGCAACTCTACCGCGACGGGCCGGTGCCGGACACTCCGCGCGCCCATCTCATGCAGGCAGCAGCGCGGAATCTCACGGAGCAGGACATCGACGATCTCGCGGCCTACTACGCGCAAAGGCAGTGAGGCCACCCTAATTCGGCCTGAAAGACGCCTTCCGATGTGCTGAGGTCAAGGCGCGGCGAGGAAGGGGTGATCGTCCCTAGCCCAGCCGAACTCCCGGCAGCCGAAAGTCCCGGGGGCGCGGCGGATCACTGTCCTGCGACGCCGAGGTGAGTGGCAAAATCCCTGCCTTCATAGCCCTTGCGGAACCGCCCGTCCTCGGCCAGTGCGGCCGGAACGGTGGCAAGGGTGAGATCGAGGCAGGGGACCGAACCGCCGGGGAAGAGGATGATCCCGTCCATTGCGCCCTCATCCGCCCAGTCCCGGATGGCGTCGATGGCCTGCCCGGGCGTGCCGATCACCTGCCAATGCGCCGAGCCGAGTACCTCGGGCGCCGCGAGCAACTCATCGAGGGTCGGCTGGGACCGGGCAATCTTGCGGTGCAGCAGTTCGGCGTGCGTGCGGCTGCGAAGGCCTTTTGCCAAGGGCGGCAGATCGGCCGCGGTGATATTTCGGGTGCCCTCCCAGTCCGAGAGATCGAGACCGATCATCGCTGTCAGCTTGGCGAGTTTCTGTGCCCTGCTCGTCCCTGCATGCGTGTCGCGGTAGAGCTCCTGCGCTTCTGCCTCGGAGTCGGCGAGAAACAGGCTCAGCCCCGGCATGACGCGGACGGCATCGGCGGGTCGGCCTTGTGCCTCGGCGCGGCGGCGCAGGTCGGCGCGCAATTCGATGGCCGCCGCCTTGTCGGGGCAGGCAGCAAACGTTCCGTCGGCGATGCCCGCGGCAAAACCACGTCCGACGTCAGAGGCGCCGGCCTGAAAGAGCGGCAGCGGTGCGGAATGGCCCATGGCGCCAAGCGGACCTTCGATTTGATAATAGGCTCCCTCGAACTTGATCGGCTCGGGAACGGTGGCGCTGTCATAGAGGCCCGCACCGCGGTCGATGGTCTCGCCGCCTCTCGGACAGGTCTGCCAGAGCGCTCGGATGGCCTGCACCGCTTCGGCGGCACGGGCGTAGCGGTCTTCGGCGCTCGGCATCTCGTCGAGTCCGAAATTGCGCTGCCCGTCGAGGCTGGTGACGATGTTCCAGCCGGCGCGGCCGCCCGAAAGCCAATGCAAGGTCATCAGCGCGCGGGCGAGGATATAGGGCGGAAAGAAGGTGGTCGAAGCGGTGGTCAGCAGCCCGATGTGCGAAGTGTGCCCGGCCAGAAGCGTCATCAGCAGGGTCGGGTCCGAGCCGCTGCCGCCGGGCCGCTTCGCCATGCCCGGTGGCGGCGCGCCGAGGCTGTCGGGGCGGAAGACAAAGTCGAGATGCGCCGCCTCGGCGCGCTGCGCCAGTTCGATGAAGAAGCGCGGGTCCGACAGACGTTCGACCTGACTGTCCTCGCGCCGCCACGCATCTCCCGACAGCCAGGTGGGCGCGAGGGTCATGCCGATATGGAGCTTCTTTCGGATTGGGGCCACCGGGGGTCGCCTTTCTGCGGGGAACTTGCGAGGATTTTGGTTGTTGACGGTTTTACTATGGAATATGAGTTTTGCAATCCGAAACGCATTTTGTGGTGCGATACGTGCTCAAAGCCATATGCCTCAACGTTTCGATCGGACGGCGTCCGATCCTGAAGGATGTCTCGGTGGACTTCCGGGCGGGCCGCTTTACGGCGCTCATCGGGGCGAACGGCAGCGGAAAGTCGACACTGTTGCGCAGTCTGATGGGGCTTGCGCCGGTGCAGTCCGGTCAGGTGCTTGTGGAGGAGACGCCGCTCTCCGGGATGAGACCTCGGCAGATCGCGCGCCGAATGGCCTATCTGCCACAGACGAATGTCTGCCCGGATCACCTGACCGTTGGCGAACTGGTGGAACTGGCCGGCTTCGCGCGCACCGGATTGTTCGGCACGGTCGGCGATGCCACGCGCGCGCAGTTCCGCGAGGCGCTGCGCACGGTGGGGTTGGACGGGGCGGAGGCGACGCAGGTCAGCAGACTGTCGGGTGGCCAGCGGCAGCGGGCGTTCATCGCCATGGTGCTGGCTCAGGACACGCCGCTGCTGATGATGGACGAGCCGGTGAACCATCTCGACCTCAAGTACCAATATGCCGTTCTCGATCTTGTGCGCGGGCTCGTGACGGAGCAGGGAAAGACGCTGATCATGGTCCTGCACGACCTCAACCTGGCGCTGTCCTACGCTGACGACGTGGTTGTCCTGGAGGACGGCCGCGTGCTGACGCAGGGCCCGGCCCGGGAGGTGCTGGATTCGGCCACCGTCGCGCGGGCCTTCGGCGTCGAGGCGGAGATGAGTCGGCTTGGCGAGCGCCTCGTCTGCCTGCCGAAGGGCGCGCGCATGGTTGGCCGCACGTGAGATTTGCCGTCACGCTTCTCGGAGGGCTGGCGCTGCTTCTGGCTGCCGCTGCGGCGAGCCTGGGCCTTGGTGCCACCGCCATTGCGCCGGGTGAGGTTGTGGGTGCCTTCCTGGCTTTCGACCCCGACAACCTGGACCACTACCTGGTGCTCACGCAGAGGCTGCCGCGGACCCTGATCGCGGCTTATGTCGGTGCTGTCATGGCCGTGGGCGGCGCGGCGATGCAGGGTGTCACCGGCAATCCGCTGGCCTCCCCCTCGACGCTCGGGGTGAGCGCCGGCGCCATGCTGGGGATGTTGCTTTCGGTCTATGGCTTCGGCGCGGGGCTTGGCGTTCAGGGGCTGTCGGCGCTGGCGGGCGGTTTTGCCGGTTTCGCGATGACCCTGGCGGTGGCGCGGATGACAGGGCTCGGGCCCGATCCGCGCGGGTTGCCGCTGATCCTGTCGGGGGCGCTGACCGGCATGCTGCTTGCCGGGCTGTCCGGGGCACTGCTGTTGACCGATCCGGCGCGGCGGGCCGAGTATCTGAGCTGGCTTGCGGGCAATATCAACCATTTCTACGCCGATCGGCTGGTCGCCTTCTGGCCGCTGGGGCTTGTGGCCACGCTCACTCTGCTGGCCCTGGCGCGCCCGCTCACGCTGATCGGTCTCGGCACCGAGCGGGCGGCGGCGATGGGCGTTCGGGTGCGGCCGGTGACGCAGGCGGCGCTGGCGGCGGTGGTGCTGGGGGCAAGTTCAGCCACGGCAATCTGCGGACCGATCGCCTTTGTCGGCCTCGTGGTGCCGCATCTGGTCCGCCCCTTCACGGGGGCGCATCTGGCCCGGCTGCTTCCGGCTTCGGCGCAGGTCGGCGCGGCGCTCTGCCTGCTGTCGGACGTTCTGGCGCGGCGTGCCTTTGCGCCCTTCACCCTGCATACCGGCGTGCTGCTGGAGCTGGTCGGAGGGGTCTGCTTCGGCGTGCTGATCTACAGGCTCTACCTTCGCCCGGGCGCGGCGCGATGACCCGGCGGCTCGACGGATACCGAGTCTGGCGCGTGGCGGGGGTCGAGACGCGCCGCATCGATCTTGGTGTTGCGCTGGCGTTGCTGGGAGTGGCCGCGGTGCTCATCGTCGCATCGCTCACCGTGGGCACGACGCCGGTCGCGCTCAGCGATCTTCTGCCCGGTCAAGGTATGGACGACGCGCAGCGCTACGCCGCGCTCACCCTGCGCCTGCCGAGGGCGATGACCGGGTTCCTGGCGGGGGCCGCCATCGCCGCGTCGGGGGCGATGCTGCAATCGCTGACCCGAAACCCGATCGCCGATCCCGGGCTTCTGGGGCTGGCACAGGGATCGCTTCTGGCGATCCTGCTGGCCCTGATCCTCTTGACGAACCTGCCGCAGGGCTGGGTGCCGTTGATCGGCTGCGCCGGTGGGCTGGGCGTCGCGCTTTTCCTCGCGCGGGTCACTGCGCAGAGCCGGACGGGCGATGCGCTCGCGCTTCTGCTGCTGGGGCTGGCGGTGGAGACGACACTTTCGGCGATCACCTCGATCGTCATTCTCTACGCGCCGACGGACCTCTCTTTCAACGTCTCGGTCTGGCTCGCGGGGTCGCTCTTTCAGGCGGGGTGGGGGTCGCTCGGGGCGATGCTGCCATGGCTCGCTTTGTCCTTGCCGCTGCTCTTCGCGGCGGGGCCAATGCTGCGGCTGCTGGAGCTGGGCGAAGAGCATGCCCATGCGCTGGGGCTCAGTCTGCGCGCGGCGCGGCTGACCGTTCTGCTGACAACCGTGCTGCTGACCTCGGCCGCGGTGACCGTGACAGGCCCCTTGGTCTTTCTCGGTGTCATGGCACCGCATATCGCCGGGGCCCTGCTGCCCAGCTCGGGCCGGGCGCGGCTGCTCCTGAGTGGCCTCGTCGGAGGCATCTTCGTGGTCGGTGCCGATTGCCTGTCACGGAGCCTTGGCACCGAGATCGGATTGCCCATCGGTCTTTGCCTGACGTTGCTCGGCGTGCCCCTGTTCATTGTCACCCTGCGACTGCGGATGCTGCGTCGCGCCATGTGAGACCTGTGAGGATTTCTTGATGCAACGACACCTGCTGCTTCCGCTTTTCCTGAGCGTCCAGCTCGCCGCTCCGTTCGCCCATGCCGAAGGCCGGGCGCTGACCGACGACACCGGGCGCTCCGTCGTGGTGCCGGACAGCCCGGAGCGCATCGTCGTCACGCATGATCCCTTGCTCGGGGTCCCGATCCTCGATATCGGCGGTCGGATTGTCGGCAGCTACGGCCGGACCGATGACGGCGGCTCGCTCGCGGCGGTCGATTTCATCGACACCGTGCTGGGCGAGGATGCCGTGCCGCTGCGGCCCAAGGGGGTCGGCCCTTCGGGACAGATGGATTTCGAGAAGCTGCGTGCGCTGGATCCGGATCTGATCATCGGGTCGGAGTACAACGCCGGTATCGTCGAGCAGCTGGCGCAGATCGCACCGACTTACCTGCAGAACACCGGCACAGGGCGGGTGCGCGGCTTCGAGGTGGAGCAGAGCCTTGCAGGGGTGCTGGGCTTGGAAGACGCCTTAGCCGCGCGGTTTTCGGCATATCAAGAGGCGCTTGCCGGAACGCGTGATGCACTGCCCGGGAGTCCCGAGGGAAAAAGCTACCTGGTGGTCATCGCCCATGACGATCTGCGTCTTGTTGGCGAGACCTCGGGCGTGATCCAGGCGCTGGAAGACCTCGGCTATGCCCGTGCCGAGGTCGAGGGGCTTGGCGAGGGCAACGGGCTGGGCTCGAACTTTGCGGTTCCGCTGAGCCCCGAATTGTTCATGCGGCTCAATCCCGATGTGCTGGTGCTGATGAACTCCTACACCGGCAGCGAGCGGGATGAGGCCTCGACCCGCGCCAAGCTGGACCGTATCGCTCCCGGATGGGCGCGCTTCCTGCGGCCCGAGAAGGAGGCGCGCACGATCTATATCGATAGCGCCAAGGTCTCGACACCCTCGATCGCGAGCGCCGAGCACGCGCTGGCGGCGGTGCGGAACTGGGCGGCGGACTGACGTCGCGCACCACAGGATCTGACAAACGAAAACGGGCCCGCAATTGCGGGCCCGTTTCTGCTTCGACCTGATGCGCTCAGAACTGCATCCGCACACCGATGCCGATCATCCTCGGATCGGTGACCCGAGCCGAGGCGCTGCCCGTGGCGCTGCGCACCCAGGTGACCTCGTTCTCGTCGAAGACGTTGTTCACATAGCCATAGAGCTCGAAACGGTCGTTGAGATCATAGCTCGCCGAGAGGTTGGCCACGGTGTAGGGATCGACCTCGTATTCGCTCGTGTTGTCGGCGTCCGAGAAGTAGCCGGTGACGTGGCGCAGGTCCCCGCCAAGCGTGAGCCGGTCGGTCACGTCCCAGCTGGCGCCGAGGCTGAAGGTCCCATGCGGGGCGCGGCTCAGCTCGTTGCCCTCGAGGCTCGGCACATCGTCGAATTCGAGGATCTCGGTGCGCAGCAGCCCCATTCCTGCGGTCAGCCGCAGCGTCTCGGTGGCCTGATAGTCGGCCGCAACCTCAATCCCGTAGGTTTCGGCACGCTCGGCGTTATAGGTGGTGCGGCTGGAGTAGATTTGCTGATCGCGGTAGTCGCTGTAGAACAGGTTCGCGGTCAGGAACAGCCGATCGTTCAGCAGCGACGAGCGGGCGTAGGCCTCGTAGGTCCAGACCGTCTCTTCGTCGTACTCGTAGTAGTCGCTGGTGACGAAGTTGATGCCGCTGCCGCCGGGGTTGTAGCCCTTCGAGACCGAGACACCGACCGTCGTGTCGTCGGTTACCGAATAGGCGAGGCCAAGGTTGGGCAGGATGGCGTCGAAGTCCTCGTCGTAGTCGACCGGGTTGGTGGTTCCGAAGAGGTAGCTCTCGTAGGTGCCGCTGCGCGCGATCTCGTCGTGCTGGAATCGCAGCCCGCCGGTCACCGCAAGCCGCTCCGTCGGGCGCCACGTCAGCTCGCCGTAGAGCCCGGTGCTGGTCTTGTCGTTGTCAAAGACGCTCTGTCCGCCATTGCCGCCATAGACCAGGTAGATGTCGTCGTCCTGATCGGTCTGCGAATAGAACAGGCCGACGATGCCGCTGACCGGATCTAGTGCGTCGCCGTAATTCGCGCGCAGCTCGTTGCTCCAGCCGTCCGATTCCACATGTGCGGTGCCGTCCTCATACTCCTCGAGGGTCCGGTCATAGACAGACTGGCTGTAGCTGAGCTGGTTCGCCAAGGTGATCCCATTGCCGAAGTCATGGCTGACGTCGGCGATCACGCTGTCGGAAATCACGTGCAGCGTCGGGCCGTAGTCGCTGCTCTCCAGATCGCCATCATAGGGAAAGGGAACGCTCTCGCTCGTGGGCTCGTTGCTGTCCACATGCGCGTAGGTCAGTTTGGCCTCGAAGCCGGGAATGTCCGCCGGAGCCCAGAGCAGCTTTGCCCGGTAGGTCTGGCTCTCGAAATCGCGGTTTGTGTCTCCGCCGTCGCCCTCGGCGTCCTTCAATTCGACGTAGTTGTCGCGCGAGAAATAGTCGGCCGAGAAGCGCATCGCGATATCGGGAGCAACCGGTCCGCTCAGCGCGACCGAGGCACGGCGGGTGTTGTAGCTGCCGCCCAGAAGCTGCGCGGCGGCCTCGGGCTCGAAGGTCGGATCCTTGGTATTGACGATCGTCGCGCCGGCGACCGAGTTGGCCCCCTGCTTGGTGGTCTGCGGGCCGCGGTAGACCTCGATCGTGTCGATGTCCCAGAGGCTGGTGCCGCCGTTCACGTATTCGTAGTAGTTCTGGTAGTGCCCATCGACATTGATCGTGGCACGGGGCGTGGTCCCGGCAAAGAAGGCCACTGCACCCTCCTGCGCGCCCTGGCTCTCGATGCCGCGGATCGTCGGCGCGACACCCGTGCCGACGTCGAGAAGGTTCGGCACGGTCTTCAGGACCTCGCTGATGTCGCCGCTCTGCGGCTTGACCTCGTCGCCGGTGACCACCTGCACCGAGGTCGCGGTGCTCTCGATGGTCTTTGCATTCTTTTCACCGGTGAGCAGGATCATCCCGAGGGCGTAGCCGCTCTCCTGCGCAAGCGCCGGTTGGGTCATTCCAAGAAGGAGCGCCCCATGCGCGATGCCGCCAAGCAATCTGCTTTTCGTTTTCATGTCTGTCCCCATCGTTGGTCGGTGCGGTGGCTTGGCTTGGGAAGGCCCGGGTCTGGATGGACTGGACAGGCTGCGCTTGGGCGCTTGGCTCGGACGACCGCATGTGTTTCTCATTGCATGATGCATAATGCAGATCAATATGCGACATACTAATTTACTCGGGAAATATCACGCGGTCGCGCCGTGGCGACGTGGATTGATCCGCCCTGCCGCCGCGTCTAGCTTCCGCATGATCTCAGGGCGGGCCGAGATACCGGGCACTGCCGCCAGTACGAAGGAAACGTGATGCAGAACGAGACGCCGGACGGGATCGATACAGCGCCGAGTGAACACCGCAAGGCGGGCACGATCCAATCGGTCTCGACTGCCGCCGGGTTCCTGCGGGTGCTGGCCAATGCCTCTGGGCCCCTCGCGCTGGGTGTCATTGCGAAGCGGGCGGGAACCTCCGGCTCGATGGCTCATCGCTACCTGCAGAGCCTCGTGCGGGAAGAGCTTGCCGTGCAGGACCCAGCCAGCGGACATTATGATCTGGGGCCCCTGGCTCTGGGCGTCGGGATGGCGGCGTTGCGGCGTCTGGACCCCGTGGAACTGGCGGCTCGCGAGATGAAGCAGTTCGCCGAGCGCACGGCGGCCAGCGCCGGGGTCGCGATCTGGACCGAGCGGGGCCCGACGCTGGTGCGCTGGTATCGCAGCGCTGTGTTCTCGATCAACTCGCTGGCGCTGGGTGATGTGTTGCCGCTCGACAATTCCGCCTGCGGCCTGATGTTCCAGGCCTTCCTGCCCGAAGACCGCATCGCCCGCGCGCGCGTATCGCAGCCCGAGGGGTTTCGCGGATCTCGGCCCGATCCCGGCGTGCTGGCCGAAGTGCGCGCCACGAGCTGGTGCGAGCTCAAGGGCCACCTGCTGCCGCATGTCGCGGGACAGGCGGTGCCGGTGTTCGACCCGCAGGGCGAGATCGCCTGTGTGATGACCACGGTTGCCAATCTCGGGGATGAGGTGACAGATGCCATTGGTCGCGATCTGCGAGAGGTTGCACTTACCCTGAGCAAGGCGACGGCGGGGCGGATCGAAGTGCGCTGAGCGCCCGCGTCGCGCGGTCCGGTGTCGCGGTGCCGCGTTTGGGCCGTGTCAGAGAGGATGCCTAGGCGTATTCGTCCCCTGACGGCCCCGGTGCGCACTGCCAGTCCCGTGCAGCGACTTGACCTATGACGACTTCACCACCTCTCGACCCAATGCCACGCGGCTCGGCCTGCGCTATGCCGGCGGCATTTGGGAGGCGAGTGGCGCGATCTTCTATTCTGAGGTGAACGACATCGCGGCGTTGCTGCCTTCGGGCGGGGATCGCGGTGCCCTGAACGATCTGGTCTCCAGCGGCTTCGAGGAATCGGTCGGCTATACCCTTGAGAAGGGCTTCGCACGGATCACCTACACCTATGCCGATGTGGACAAGGACGTGGTCGAGGCGACGGGGGCCCGACATCCTACGATCTTGGTCGCCCGGTCGGTCATATCTTCGCGCTTGAGGCCGGCTGCTCCGCGACCGACGAGCGGCGCTTCGGCGGCATCGCGGAGGTTGTGCTCGACAATGACGAGGCCGTGGTGGACCTGCCCGGCGACGATGTGGTCAGCCTCTACGCCGGCTACACGCCGCGCAGTGTCGAGGGGTTCGAGGTCGACAACTTCTTCGACGAGACCTGTTCGAGCCGCAGCTCGGACGGGATCGATGTCCCGAACGTCGTCCCGCTGACCGAACCTGGTCGTGCCGTCAAGCTCACGCCGCGGTACCGTTTCTGAGGTCTGGACAGGATCATGTGTTGGCGCGAGGGTTTGCATCCTCGCGCCGGATTCGTGCAAAGCGCATCCGGGACGCCGCCGATCCCCTGGACGGAGGGGGCCTGACCGGATGTTAATGAAATGCTGCCGAGCGCTACCTTGACGTGAATGAACGCAGGTGAGGAGGTCCCGATGCTCGAACGTGTAACGACTATGCTGCCGTTTCTGGTGCCGCTCGTCCTGATGGGCTGCGCGAGCCTTCAGGAGAAATGTGTCGATCGCGCAGGGGCCCGCGTCCGCAATCTCGAGGAGCGGATCGAGGTTGCGCAAGGCAATATCGACCGCGGCTATGCGGTGCATGTCTCGCGTTCGCAGGCGACAGTGGGGTTCTGTTCGGGGTCCTACGGCGGCTACTCTCGCTACGGAGGTATCTCGACCTGCATCGCCTCCGATCCCGGGCCGCGCGAACAGGCGGTGCCGATCAATGTCGTCGAGGAACGCGCGAAGCTGGATGCGCTGCGGGCGGCGCTGGTGCAGGAGCAAGCGGTTTACCGCAATCAGGTTGCCAGCTGCAGGGTGGCGTTCCCGGAATGAACCGACGCACTCGCTCTGAGCGAGACGCCATGCACCCTTTCCCGCCGCTCCTGCCTCGTTTCGACGCCCTCACTGGGACCGCAACCACCTGTGAGTGACAGCCGGCGCCCGTCGCGGAAGTCTTGACTCTCTTGCCGCTGCGCGCCCCTTTCGGCTGAAAGATCTTCGCAAGGCAGGATGCACATGCAAAACGACTTCGACAGTGAACTCGAGGCGCGGCTGGTCCGTTACGCCGCGATCGATACGCAGAGCAACGAGGCATCGCCGAGCGCGCCGAGCACCGCGATCCAGTTCGACCTGCTGCGAGTGCTCGAAACCGAGCTTCGGGAGGTCGGCGCACAGGACGTTCAGCTGACCGACTACGGTGTCGTGCTGGCCACCATCCCCGGCACAGCCCCCGGGCCGACCATCGGCTTTCTCGCGCATGTGGACACCGCCCCGCAGTTCAACGCGAGCGGCGTGAAGCCTCGTGTGATCCATGGCTACAACGGCGGCGAGATCACCTTTCCGGATGACCCCGAGCTCAGGCTCTCGCCCGAGGTCTTCCCCTACCTCTCGGAAAAGCAGGGTCACGACATCATCACGGCCTCGGGCACCACGCTGCTTGGCGCCGATGACAAGGCCGGGGTCGCGATCATCATGACCGCCGCACGACACCTGCTGGCGCATCCGGAGATACCGCATGGCCCGGTCCGTATCGCCTTCACACCTGACGAGGAGATCGGGCGCGGGGTGTCCGAAGCGCTGCCCGCGGCTCTCGGGGTGGATTTCGCCTACACCTTCGACGGCGGCCGGGTCGGTGAGATCGAAGACGAAACCTTTTCCGCCGACGCCGCCGAGATCACTGTCACCGGCGTGTCGATCCACCCCGGCTTTGCCAAGGGAAAGATGGTCAATGCCACGCATCTGGCGGCGAAGATCGTCCAGACGCTGCCTCAGGCCACGATGACCCCCGAAACAACCGGCGGGCGCGATGGTTTCCTGCATGTCACCGACATGACCGGAGGGTCGTCAGAGATGAAGATCCGGCTGATCCTGCGCGACTTCGAACGCGAGGGGCTGGCGGCCAAAGGCGCACTGCTGCGGCAGGTCTGCGAGGCAGTGCAGGCGAGCGAGCCGCGCGCCAGCATCACTTGCGAAATCCGTCCGCAATACCGCAACATGCGTTACTGGCTCGAAGACGATATGACACCGGTCGACCTTGCACGAGACGCCTGTCGCAAGCTCGGCATCGAGCCCGTGTCGATCCCGATCCGCGGCGGCACTGACGGCTCCCGGCTGACCGAGTTGGGCGTGCCGACACCGAACCTTTTCACCGGCATGCAGAACATCCACGGCCCGCTGGAATGGATCTCGGTGCAGGACATGACGGTGGCGACGAACCTGTGTCTGACACTCACGGCGCTGGCTGCCGAAGCGCGCTAGGCAAAAGCGCGACCTCGGTACACTGGGCGGCCCGTTCTCGAATTCGGCGGGCTGCGCATGGCGGGCGGCCGTGCCCGACTGGTCAGGGGCCCTGCGGGCTGCCAGCTCACGTATTTGTGGTGGCGACGTGTGTCAAACAGGTGCGGGTTTGCTTTGGGGACCGCGGCTTTCGCGGTAACCTTGCGCGATGGTTGATCCCGGCCGCTCGGCGCCGGACCACAGAGTGCCTGTCAGGAGGACCTCGCATGACCAACGTCTTGCACGACCGCCGCACGCTTCTTCTGTCCGGAGCTGCCCTGATCCTAAGCGGAGCCTCCGGCCTGCTACGACCCGCGTCGGCGCAGGCCCTCGCGGCGACGCCCTCCATGCGTGGCGGTGCCAACAATTACCGTCCCGGCGCGCCTGTTGTCGCGCGGATCGGGGGCGGCGGATTCTGGATGTCCGGCACGGTGAGACGCGCCGGAGACGGGATGCCGCTGGCTGGCCAGCGCATCCAGATCTGGGCGCACACCACCGAGGGGCACGAGCGCGATCCGCAGAGCCATGGCGCGACGCTTACCGATGCGAACGGGGTGTTCCGTCTCGAGATGCCGCAGATCGTTCCGGCCTTCGGCCAGCCGCATGGGCATCTGGCCTACGACAGCGGCGAGTTCGAGACCGTCTTTCTGCGCCCGGTGATGAAGAGCGCCCGTGATACCGCGCTCGAGGCGCATTTCGTGCTGAGTCCGGTCTGAGGGCTTGGGGTCTCCGGCATGGCGACGATGGCGCCCGGCGCTTGCCTGGGTCTGCCTCACGCTGATCATCGCCGTGCCCGTCGCGGCGGCGGCGATGAGTCCGCTGCTTGCCTGGCGACGGCCCGTCTACATCGCCGCGGGATTTGCAGGGATTCTTGCCATGACGCTGTTGCTGATGCAGCCCTTGCTCGCAGCAGGGGCCCTGCCTCACCTGCCCCGGGGTGTCTCTCGCCGGGTCCACCGGGCGAGCGGAGCACTGCTGACACTGCTTGTCGTCGGTCATGTCGGTGGTCTCTGGATCACCAGCCCACCCGACGTGCTGGACGCGCTCGCATTCGCCTCTCCGACGCCCTTCTCGGTCTGGGGCGTGATCGCCATGTGGGCGGTCTTCCTCACCGCGGCGCTCGCGGCGCTCCGCAGGCGGAGGCGGAGTTGGCATCTGGCGCACAGAACGCTCGCGGTGCTGATCGTTGTCTGCAGCGTGATCCACGCCGTCTTGATCGAAGGGACGATGGAGCCGGTTTCGAAGGCGGTGCTCTGCACAGCCGCTCTGTTGGCGACCCTAGCCACTGTCTTGTTCACGCGGGTCCAGGGAGCCGGGACGGGATCGCGCTAGGCATGGGATCGTCATCTGTGATCGGATCGCGGGCGGCGCGATCTTCACGGCACGGCGGGATTTGCTCCGTCGGACCCGACGCCCGGCGCAGGCTGAACAAGGGCGCAAAGTGCCTCCAGCTCCGGAGCTTCGTGCCATCGCCGACGGCGGTAAGAATAGTCGCAGCGCGCTTGGGGCCCACGCCTTCGATCGCACAAACCCCGACACGCAGGGCGGCCCCCGAAGCCGGCCGTGATCCTCTTTTCGAATATGGCGATCCGGCGTTCGAGACAACAAAGGTGGTCCCGGAGCTTGGCTATCTTGGCGCGGACCACTGTTGATCCGGCCCTTCAGCCTCTCCGGGAACAAACTCTGCCTTGTGACTTTGGAGAGGGGCGAGCTCAGCGCGTGGAGGCTGCCTTCCGCGCCGGACCTATCCGCAGCATCCAGATGAAGCCGAGCGTCAGCAGCAGGAGCGCGAGGCTGATCGGACTGGTCACGAAGATGCTGGGATCGCCCTTGGATACGATCAGCGACCGGCGCAGGAACTCCTCGAAGTACGGGCCGAGGATGATCCCCATCAGCGCCGGGACCACCGGATATCCGCAGACCCTCAGCAGCATGGCGAGCACGCCGATGGCCAGCGCCACCCACATCTGGAAAATCGAGAAGGTCGAGGCATAGACGCCGACCATCGAGATCATCCCGATGAAGGCATAGAGCACGCCTCGGTTGATCCGGGAGAGCCGGAGGTAAAGCGGGCCGAACAGCAGCACCGACACGAAGATCAGGATCGAGGAGACGAAGAGCGCCGCGAACATCGGCGAGACGACCATGAAGTTGTCCGACAGAAGCGTCGGCCCGGGCACCAGGCCGTGCAGCAGCAGCACGCCGAAGATGATCGCGGTCACCGCGTCGCCCGGGATACCCATGGTCAGCAGCGGGATGATCGCGCCGCCGCAGACGCCGTTGTTCGCCGCCTCGGAAGCGGACAGCCCCTCGTAGGAGCCCTTGCCGAACTCATCGGGCTTCTGAGCGCTGCGCTTTGCCTCGGCATAGGCGATGAACGAAGCCATGGAGGCACCGCCACCCGGCAGCATGCCGATGAGCACGCCGAGAACAGAGCTCCGCAGCATGGCGAAGAGCCCGACCTCGCGGATGCGTGCCCGGCTCGGCAGGAAGTCGCGGCGGCGCGGCGCGGGCAGGTCGGCCACGGCCTGCGCCTGGCTCAGGCGGGCAGGCATCCCGGCTTGCGCGATCAGCTCGCAGACCGCGAAGAGCCCGATCACCGCCGGCAGCAGGTTGACGCCTTCGATCAGGTTGTAGCTGTCGAAATCGAACCGCCCCTCGGGCAGCATCGGGTCGATGCCGACCGTTGCGATCATCAGCCCGAGCGCCATGGCGGTGGTGGATTTCAGCAGCGAGCCCTGCGACACGATGGTGACGGTGACGATGGCCAGCAGCACCAGAGAGAACTTGTCCGGCGTCTGGAACAGCAGCGCAAGGCTGCTCACCGGTTTGGCGAGGGCGATCAGGATGATTACCCCGGTCAGCCCGCCGATGGCCGAGGCAAAGGCGCTCATTCCCAGCGCCTGCGCGCCTTCGCCGCGCTTCATGAGTGCATGGCCGTCGACCGTGGTGATCGCGCCCGACGGCGCGCCGGGGATGTTCAGCGTGATGCCGGTGATCGAGCCCGCGTACAGCCCGGCCATGTAGATCCCGGCCACCATGACCAGCGCGTCGGCGACATCCATGCTGAAGGTGAAGGGCAGCAGCAGCGCGATAGCCAGAGTCGCGGTCAGGCCGGGAATGGCCCCGAACAGCAGCCCGAGAAGAAAGCCGCCGATGAGGTAGAGGAAGGTCACCGGATGCAGGAGCATGAGGAAACCGTCGATGATTTGTGCGGTCATCTCAGAACTCCCAGAGCGGCAAGTAGAGGTCGAAGAGCTGGACGAAGAAGAGCCAGCCGAAGAGGGTGACGCAGAGCCCGGTCACGACGCCGATCAGCGCCGCGCGGCGACAATTGCCGCTCTCCTCGTAATTGAAGTACCCGGCGATCAGCGCGGTGTAGACAAAGGCCGCCGGCAGGTAGCCGACGTAGAGAAAGCCGATGATGAAGCTCGCGGTCAGGGCGATGGCGAGCACCGGACCCAGAAGGCCGATACGCGGGACGTGCTCCGAACCTTCGGCCGCGGCCAGCGCAGCGGCGGAGGGTTTGCGCAGCTCGCCGCTGAGAATGCACAGCACCGCGACATAGACGAAGCCGCACAGCAGCGCAGGCAGGAAGGACGGGCCCGGCTCGCCCGTGGCGAAGGGGCGGCTCATCTGCAGGATCTGGCTGGCGTAGACGGTATTCCCGGCGAGCAACAGCAGAGCAAAGAGGATCTGCCGGGCGGACCTCGGAGAGGCTGGAGTAGACATCGAGGAGTTCCTTTGTCCCGCGCTGCGGCGCAGGGCGCAAGCCGCGCGGGACCGGAGCCGCGCAGCGTCGCGCCGAAACGGAAAAGCGGGGCCCGCGATCACGGGCCCCGAGTGGGGGATTTACTCGCTCAGCAGGCCGGCTTCGACCAGCTCGTCGGTCAGGGCAAAGGCCTTTTCCTGCGATGCCTTGACGTAGGCGGCGGTCTCTTCGGCGTCCATCCAGCCGGCACCCATGCCGGTGTCCGCGGCGACCTTCTGGAATTCGGGGTTGTCGAAGACCTGCGCGAAGGCGGCCTCGAGCGTGGCGCGCTGCTCGGCGTCCACCTCTGCCTGGGTGGCCAGCAGGCGGAAGCCGCCCCAGACGACGTCGTAGCCGCTTTCCTTGAAGGTCGGCACGTCCGGGAAGTCGTCCGAGCGTTCATCGGCCATCACCGCCAGAACGCGGGCCTGACCGGACTGGATCGCCGAGTAGGCGGCCGAGATGCTGGTCGAGGCGGCGTCGGTCTCGCCCGACAGGAGACCCTCGACCTGCGGGCCGGAGCCCTTGGGGTAGGGGATGTGCTGCACGTCGATCTCGGCTTGCTTGGCGAAATCCAGCGCCGGAAGATGCCAGACACCGCCGAGGCCGACATTGGAGATCTTCAGTGTTCCGGGGGCCGCCTTGGCCGCTTCTACGAACTCGTCCACCGTTGTGAAGGGCGCGTCGGCGCGCACGATGATCGCCGTCGGGTGCACAGTCACCGCGCCCAGATAGGCGAGCTGCTCGGTGTCATAGCCCGGCACCAGATCGTTGTAGGGCACGGTGATCACGCTGTCCCAGGTGAGCGAACCGATGGTGTAGCCATCGGGGCGCGACTTCATCAGCCGCAACGTGCCGACGCCGCTCTGTGCGCCGGTGATGTTCTGGGTGTTGATGCCGACGCCGAGCGGCTCCTCGGCGAAGCTGAGGAAGCTACGCATGACCGTGTCGGTGCCGCCACCCGCGCTCCAGGGCATGATGTGCATGATATCCTTGCTCGGGTAGTCGGCCGCCTGCGCAGGGCCTTGCAGCGCGGCCGTCAGGGTCGCGGCTGCGGCGATGATCTTCGTCACATGCATTAGTTTCATGGGAGTCTCCTGTTGGGTTTTTGGAACAGTCCGGTCTTTTGGCTTCAGGGCTCGGTGCCGGATCAGTAGAAGTAGGGAAGCTTCCTTTCCTTGGCGGCCTCGATCCAGGGCGGAACGAAGGGCACGATCTTGTCCTGCGAGGGCACGCGCATCTCGATGAAGCTGGCACCGGGATGGGCAATCGCCTCGGCCAGCGTGGCCTCGATCTGGTCCTCGGAGGTGATGCGGGCGGTCCGGAAGCCGAAGCCCTCGGCGACCTTCGCGTAGTCCACCGCGCCGAAATCGGTGGTCCAGGGCGCGTCCACGTCGTCGAGCAGGATCGCCTCGCCGCGAATCCAGCCGTAGTTGTCGTTGCGGGTCAGGATCACGGTGATGTTCTTGCCGCTGCGCTTGATGGTCTCGAAATCGCCGAGCACGAAGGCCAGCGAGCCGTCACCGGTGAAGGAGATCACCGGCCCGTCGTTGGCAAAGGCCGCGCCGATGCCGGCAGGAACGGAGTAGCCAAGCGCGCCCATCGAGTAATTGGTGATGTAGCGCCGTCCGGCCTCGCGCACCGACAGCAGCGCCGAGGGGTAGATCGCGGCGACGCCGGGCTCGGCGGTGACGATGGCGTTCGGCGGCAGCAGCTTGTCCAGCGCCTGCGTCAGCTTGACCGGCGAGACGGTGCCCTCGGGCATCTCGATGTTGGAGTTGAACACCGCGTCGAGCGCGGTGCGCTTCATCTCGGTCAGATCCAGCGCCGGACGCGAGAGGTCCGGGTGCTCGGCTCGGATGATCTCGGCCATGTAGTCGAGCGTCGCGCGGGCGTCACCGACCATGCCGACCTTCAGCGGGTAGTTGTTGCCGACATGCGCCTCGGCCATGTCGAGCTGCAGGAAGGTCGTCTCGGCCGGGTCGCCGTAGAGTTTCCAGTGGTTGGTGCCGCTCGAGTCGGTGTTGGAGCCCACGAAGAAGACGCAGTCGGCGTCCTTCACGTAGGCATTCGAATATTCCATGCCGCCGCGCGCGCCGATGACGCGCAGCGCCAGCGGATGGGTCTCGGGGATGGTGCCCTTGCCGGGAGTGGTGGTGCCGACGGGGATCTGCAGCAGCTCGGCGAGCGCCAGAACCGCCTCGCCCGCCCGCGAGATGAGCGCGCCCTGACCGCAGATGATCGCCGGCTTCTTCGCCGCGAGCAGCGCGTCGATGGCCTGGCGGATCTTGCCATGGTCAGCCACCGGCCGATGCGCCGGGTAACGGCTGTAGTCGCCGTCGGCATAGAGATCGGCGATCTCGGCCTGGTCGTGAAAGACGTTGATCGGCACACGGATATGCACCGGCGCCGGACGGCCCGAGGTGGCGACGCGGAAGGCGCGGCGCATCAGGAAGGGGATGTCCTTCACGTTGGTGAGGTAGAAGGATTCCTTGCAGATGCTCTCGTACATCGCGGTCTGATCGACCCCGGTCAGCCCGTGCTTCTTGTCCTGATTCACCGGGATGTCGGAGCTGAAGAAGATCACCGGCACCGAGGACAGGAAGGCCTCGGTGATGCCGGGGGTGCAATGGGTGACGCCGGGGCTCGGGGCCTCGAGCACGGCGGGGCGGCCGGTGATCTTGGCATAGGCCTCGGCCGCGTAGGAGGCGGTGCGCTCGTCGCGGGTCAGCACATATTCGATATCAGAGGAGCCCTGCCATTCCTTGTACCAGCCGATTGTCGTCTCGCCCGGAAGCCCGAAGACATGGCTCACCCCATGCAGTTCCAGCATCTTCAGGATGACCTGCGCCCCGTTCATCACTTCGCCCACAACACTCTCCAAGTTTAGCATTCACGCTGGTGTTCTTGTCTGTATACAGCTTAGCACGCAGATCAGAGTGCAAATCAATTGGTTTTTTTCATGCCCGCTGCTAAGATTGCATTGAAGCTCAAGGTTCAGGAATAACCACTTGGAAAACCAACAGAAAAACAGTGGATCAGTTGAACGTGCCTACGCGCTTCTCAAGGAGATGGCGGCCAGTTACGAGTTCAAGCCCGATTCGAGGTTGAACGAGACCGAACTGGCGAAACGTCTCGAAACCAGCCGCACGCCGCTGCGCGAGGCACTGAACAGACTGGTTGCCGAGGGTTTCCTGACCTTTCGCAGCGGGCAGGGTTTCTTCTGCCGCTCGCTGACCTCGGCAGAGATCATGGACCTCTACGAGGCGCGCGCGGCGATCGAGTGCGAGGCGACCCGGCTGGCGGCGCTGCGCGCTGACCCCAAGGATGTCGAAAGCCTCGAGCGCTACCTATCCGGTGCGGACGCCGAGTATCAGCCCGGCAGGTCCCCGGTGGAACTGGTGCAACTCGACGAGGACTTCCACATCCGGCTCGCCGCGCTCTCGGGAAACTCCGAGATGGTGCGGATGCTCGAGAATATCTATGGGCGGATCCGCTACATCCGCCTGATCGACCTCAAGACGCTCTCCGAGAAGACAGGGCCCGAGTTTGTCACTACGGAACCGCACAAGCGCATCCTGCAGGCGGTGAAGCGCCGTGATCCGGATGCGGCCCAGGCCGAGATGCGGCGCCATATCGAACGCCGGCTGGAAGCTGTCACCGAGAACGTCCGCAACGCCTTCGCGCAGCTCTACACCGTGTGATCGCGCCGTCTGCGGCGGTCAGAGCGGGTCTAATACCCAGGTCCCCGCCCCCAGCGCGGGACCGAAGGGCAGTGCAAGCGACGCGCCGATCCAGCGCGCGCCGGGCCGGTCCGACAGCTTGGCGGGATCCGACATGGAAAGGCGCAGGCCGACAAAGGCCGAGCGCCCGGGCTCGACTGCCGCGCCCACGAGCGCCTCGGCCTCCGCCTCGGGCAGGATCTCCAGCGCGCCGCGGTCGAGCGCAATGCGCAACCCGTTGCCGAAGGGCTGCGCGGGACGGCCAAGACAGCGCGCAAAGCGGGCGGCAGTCTCGGCGGGATCCGGCGCCGACGCGATGATTGCCGTCAGCGCATGGGCGCCGTTTGCGTGCCCGGTCCAGCGCGGCTGCCAGAGTGCCGCGGCATTGTGGTGAACGAGAAACTGCACCCGCCCCTCGGGCATCGTGCCCGCGGCGAGCCGCGCGACCGAGAACGCCGCGGTTTCCATCCCGGTTTCGGTGGCCAGCTCGCGCTCGAAATGTGCGACCGGGCGCATCTCGATTCCCGCCGCTCGCAGCGCCGCGTGCTGGGCATCGGCATCAACAACGGCAAAGGCTGAAAGGTGCAGGCCGGCACGGCGCTCGAGCGCGGCCAGGAACTCCAGCCCGATGGGCGTGTCGGCCGTATGCACGAGAAACTCCAGGTACCCTTTGTCCAGCATGACGCAGATGTTGCCAGTTCCCGTCAACCTCGGCTCGCCCGTCACGGGATCGGGCTGCACCTGCGCCGAATAGGGTGTCACCGTGAACCCGAGCGCCTCCAGCTCGGCGCGCGCCGCCTCCGCATCGGCCACGAAGTGCCCGGAATGATCAAGGCGGATCGGGTTGCCGGCTGCTTGCAGGTCCTGGGGCATGAGGTGTCTCCGGTGCTTGGATCGGGCCGCGCGCGGCATCCTTCCCACAGGCTCATGCACGCTGCTGCACCGGAGCGCAATTTCCCGATCCGCAGAAGGCGATGTCGTGCTGCGAAGCGAGGTGTTTTGTGTCCCTGCCGCCGCGGCGACACCGTTTTCAGTCAACCCGGCCGGCTCCACCCATGTAAGGTGCTTGGCAAAGGGTGCGTGGTCGAAGCAAACGCCGGCGTCTCCGCCGCCATCCCGGAGCGCGCTAGGCAATCGCGGGCTGTTGGAATTTGGCCAGGACCGCGGCGCCGACCTGTGTCGCGGCAATGCAGTCAGCCTTTTCCGGGTCCGTGCCGCGAGGTTGCGGAGGACCTGCTCGAAATTGCCCTCCGCGAAAAGTGCGACACCATCGTGGGCTGCACAGACGGACCTGGTGCCGCACCATCGTGCGCCGAGCCCGAGAACCCTCCGTGGACTATCACCACGCGAGGGCGTTCGGGGACGGTGGCAGGTGCGGTGAGGGGCATGGAGGAGAGCTTTCCTAGGGGCTTGGCCTGGCGCTTGCGCTGCGTCTGGTGCTTGCAGGCACGCGCCGCGGCGCGTGCCCGTTGCGCGGGATCAGCGGGCGGTGTAACCGCCGTCGACCAGGTGGTAGCTGCCGGTAATGAAGCTGGCATGTTCGGATAGCAGGAAGAGCACCAGCGCCGCGACCTCTTCGGCCTTACCGAGACGCCCGACCGGATGCTGCGCGACGAGCGCCGCGCGGGCCTCCTCTTCGAGTTGCTCGAGCAGCGGTGTATCGATGAAGGCCGGCCCGACCGAGTTTACACGGATGCCCTTGTCGGCATATTCCAGCGCCGCGGTCTTGGTCATGCCGACCACGGCATGCTTGGCGGTCACATAGCCGACCGTGCCTTGCATCCCGACCGAGCCCATGACCGAGGCCATGTTGACGATGGCCCCGCCGCCGGCGTCCAGCATCGCGGGGATGCCGTGCCGCATGCCAAGGAAGACCGCGTTCAGGTTGATGTCGATGACCTTGCGCCAGCCGTCCTCGGGGTAATCACCCACCGGTGCGTTCGGCCCGCCGATTCCGGCATTGTTGACCAGAAGGTGCAGCCCGCCGAGCGATTTCGCGACCTCGACCATCGACTTGACCGAGCCCGCGTCCGAGGCATCGCCCACCGAGATTTCGGCGGTCCCGCCAGCGGCGGTGATTGCGTCGGCCACCGCGCGGGCCGCCGCCTCGTTCAGGTCCGCCACGACGATCTTGGCGCCGCTGTTTGCCAGCTGCATTGCGATTGCCTTGCCGATACCCGAGCCGGCGCCGGTCACCGCGGCGACCTTGCCTTCAAAGCGAATATCCATCTTGGAGCTCCTTTGCCTTCGTCCAGATCGCGATGCAGCTGGCAAACAGCGGCGCCCTTGATCGCAGAGCTCCCGCGTCGGCCCCGGACCTCGGCGACAACGCCTGCGGTCCGGTTCAGCAGGTCACCAAGGTCCCTGCGGCAATCGCCTCGAGAGCTATCTAAGTGCGGCGAATTGCCCGCTCCACGACGAAAGCGGTTCAAAATTGACCCTGAGCGACTCAGTTGATAACAATTTTGGACGTGAACTCGGGAGCGCTCATCGCGGTCGCGGGAGAGGCTTTCCAATGATCGCTGACCGGCATCTGCTTGATTACGAGGACCAGCTCAGCAGAAAGCTGTTTCCGGGACGCTGCCTGCCGCTCAACGATGCTCCCTTCGAGGGGCGCCTGACCGTGCGCCGCATCGGCGGGGTCCTTGCCACCGAGGTGCAGAGTTCGGCCCATGTGCTCGACATGCGCGAGAGCCCGCGAGAGCGGCGTGATGTCGTCTACGCGACCCTGGTCGTCGAAGGCCAGGCGATCCTCGGTCAGTGCGGTCGCTGGCTGCAACTGAGGGGCGGGGACGCCGCGATCAGTCTTGCCACGGAACCCTTCACCATCATCTGCACCGAGGCGATCCATCTCATGTCCCTGAAGCTCCCGATCGAGAGCTTCATCGGCAGCCACCTGCAGGCGCTGACCGAACCGGTGCTGATCCCTCGCAAGGCCGGTGCTGCGCGGTTCGACCAGCAGGGTCTCGCCCGCGACCTGCACCGCTGGCTGAATACCGCAGAGGCGACCGACGCGCAGGAGGCCCGGATCCTCTCCACCATCGAGGGGCTGCTGCAACTTGAGCGACAGCCAGGGCCGGGGCGGAGCCAGTATCTGGCCGCGCTCGCGCACATCTCCGCAAATGTCGAGGAACCGGACCTATCAGTCGCGAAGGTCGCCCAGGCGCTTGGCATCTCCGGGCGGCACCTGTCCCGGATCTTCTCGGATCATGAGACCACGGTCGCGTCGGAGATCGCGGAACGGCGTCTGAAGCGTGCGAATGCCGCGCTGCGCGACGTGAAGAACCATCACCTGAGTGTCGCCGAGATCGGTCGCAGGTCCGGCTTTGAGCATCCCGAGAGCTTCAGCCGTGCGTTTCGCCGCAAATTCGGGCTCTCGCCCCGCGCCGCGCGAAAACGGGGTTGGGAGCCGTGATCCGAGCCAATCGCTTGCTCTGCTAGGTCCAGGGACTGCTGGGCTGACCAACCAGCGGAACGCATTGACAAAGGCTTCGCTGGAGCGTCGACGTCACGTCGCCATCACCGAAGGCGTGCAGCTTGATGTTCCTGCGGATCCTTATTCCCCTGATCGGGCGTAGGCGCCCTTGCTTTTCGACCGGCAGGATCGCTTCCGAGGCCAAAAGTCATGGCCGGGACGATCTTGATCGCCAAGGTGGCTCTCCGCGTCGGCGTCCAGCGCTGGCTGCCGTCCTTCACCGACATACGCATCGCTAGGTTCTCTTTCGCAAAATGGGCAGGGTGTCACTTGGGGGATACGCGCCTCGTGCGCGAGGAGTCCGCTTGGACCACTGGCGGCGAAGGTTTTGGAATCCTCGCTTGGACGTTGGACGTAAGGCGGCGCGTCCGAGGTAGAAGCCAGAATCCTTGTTTTCAGACAAGGCCTTGCAGCGTGTGCCGCAATCGACCTGTGTGGCCGTGATCGTGACTCTGACAATATCGCTTGACGACGACCACTTAATTTACTTAGTAAGGTAAGTAAGGGAGAGAGACATGACACGCACAGCCGCCGGAGAGATTCTGACGCGTCTTCGTGACGCTGGACCGATGTCGCGCGCCGAGCTTTCGCGCATCACCGGCATTTCGTCGGCTGGTGTTACCAAGATCACCGCGCAGATGCGGCTCGAAGGAGTCATCCGGGAGCGCAGTGCTGCTGAGGCGGCACCCATCGGGCGGCCGCCGGTCACTGTCGAAATCTGCCCGGAGTCCCGATATGTCGTCGCCATTCACCTTGGGGCAGGGCAGGTCCATGTTGCGCTCTCGGATGTGTCGCTCGGACTCAGCCTGACAGAGAGCCTCGAGTATGATCTCTCGGAGCCGGCGGATGCGCTTGTGTCCCGTGCCGCAGAAGTCGCACGGTCGATGATCGTCCGCAGCGGGGTGCCGTCTGAACGGATTCTTGGCGTCGGCATCGGAGTGCCGGGGAGCGTCGATGCAACCGGGCGTGTGAACACCCATTCGATCCTGACAGGATGGCAGGACGTCCACTTTGCCGATGCATTCGAAGCCGAGCTCGGACTGCCTGCAGTCATCGAGCACAACGCCACCGCGCTGGCTCTGGCTGAATGTTGCTACGGAATCGGAAGCGAGGCGGAAAGCCTGCTCTACCTGCTGCTCGGCAAGGGCATCGGCGCGGGTTTCGCGCAGACCGGGCCCGATGGGCGGCGCAACGCCGTGGAAATCGGCCACGTGGTGGTGGAGCCGGGCGGACGCCCCTGCCGCTGCGGCGGGCGGGGATGTCTCGAGCGGTTCTTTTCGGAAGAGCCGCTGCGGGCGCTGGTCGGAGATCAGGACCTGTCGCGCAGCGACCTGCTTGCTGCGGCGATGCAGCGCCCGGAATGGGGCAAGGTCTACGAGGCGTTCCTGCAGGCTCTGGGCACCACCGTCACATTGCTGGGGCCGGAAATGATCGTGCTCGGCGGCGATCTTGGCGTCGCACCCGAGGCCTTCGTCTCGGAACTTCGCCGGGACCTCCCGGGCAGGGTGATGCCGCAGCAACGCGACGGTCTGCGGATAGAGCGTGCGCGCTTCACCGATCCGGCCGGAGCGTATGGCGCGGCCTGCATCGCTTTGGAAAGTTTCTTCTATGCGACCGGGCCGGTCGCCCCGCGCTGGCCCTTGCGCCGCGCCGGGCGCGCCTGACACCTCAAGGGGAGGAAGAGTAAATGAGCGTCATGAACGACATCGACATGGCCGCGCCGCGACGAGAAGCCTGGCGTCCGGGCAAGGTTTTCTGGGGCGTGCTGTCATTCGCCACCGGCATCGGGCTCTGGTGGCTGGCGACGGTGCTCGGGTTCTCGGAGCTTCCGGATCCCTTCACCGTGCTCGGGCGCATTGTCGAACTCGCCCTGTCCGGACAGCTGTGGGTCGACATGGGGGCCTCTCTGCGGCGGGTGCTCATCGGCTTCATCCTCGGCTCGGCGCTTGCTGTGCCGGTGGGCTTCCTAATGGGGTGGTATAAGGTCGCACGGGCTATCATCGATCCGTGGATCCAGTTCTTCCGCGTCATTCCGCCCCTCGCGATCATTCCGCTCGCCATCGTGACGCTCGGGATCGACGAGAAACCCAAGATCTTCGTCATCTTCCTCGCCGCGTTCCTGTCCTCGGTCGTCTCGACCTACCAGGGTGTCGTCAGTGTGGACCGCACCTATATCAACGCCGCCCGGGTGCTGGGGGCCAAAGACCGCACCATTTTCCTGCGCGTCGTCATCCCGGCATCGACTCCGTTCATCCTTGTGGGCTTTCGCATCGGGCTCGGTTCCGCCTGGGCAACGGTGGTCGCGGCGGAACTGATCGCGGCGCAGTCGGGGCTCGGCTTCAGGATGCAGCAGGCGCAGCTCTACTACGATCTGCCAACCATCTTCGTCAGCCTGATCGCGATCGGCATTCTCGGGCTGATCATGGACCGTATCGTCGTGCGCGCCGAAGAGCGCCTGACCCACTGGCAGGAAAGGATCTGATTATGACCGGCGATCCGCACAAAATTTCGTTCCGCAACGTGTCGAAAGTGTTCGGCGAAGGAGCCAACGCATTCACCGCTCTGAAAAACCTCAACCTCGACATCGCGGATGGTGAGATCGTCACCGTGGTCGGGCCCTCGGGCTGCGGCAAGTCCACGGCGATGAACATCGTCGCCGGGCTCACCGAAGTCAGCGCGGGCGAGTGCCTTGTCGACGGGCACCCGGTGTCGGGGCCGGGGCCGGACCGCGGCGTGATCTTTCAGCAATATGCGCTGTTTCCCTGGCTGACGGTCCGCGAGAACGTCGCCTTCGGGCTCATGCTGCAAGGCATGGACAAGCAGGAACGCAACGCGCGCGCCGATCACTACCTCGAGCTTGTCGGGCTCGGTGATTTCGGTGATGCCTATCCCAAGACCCTGTCCGGCGGGATGAAGCAGCGCTGCGCCATCGCGCGGGCCTATGCGGTCAATCCCAGCGTGCTGCTGATGGATGAACCCTTCGGCGCGCTCGACGCGTTGACCCGCGTCCGGCTGCAGGACCAGTTGCTCGACACCTGGTCGAAGGATCGACGCACGGTCATGTTCATCACCCACGACGTGGACGAGGCCGTCTACATCGCGCACCGGGTGATCGTGCTGGCGGCGCGGCCGGGCAGGCTGCAGCAGATCATCGACGTCGATCTGCCGTTCCCGCGCACCGAGGACATTCGCCTGTCACCGGAATTCACCGCAATCCGGAACCAAGTCTGGCGCGCGGTCTACCACCGCGACGAAACCGCCGCCGCCTGAGTTTACCAGTTTCTTGCATGATACGTAGAGGAGGACACTTCATGCTCAATCGCCGCACGCTTCTGGCCGCCGTTTCCATGGCCGCCCTGACCGGGCCCGCCCTGGCCGCTGATCTCGACAAGATCCGCATGGGCTACATCGCCGACTATTTCGGCACCAGCATGGCAGCCATCGCCACCGACCAAGGCCTGTGGGAGAAGCACGGGCTCGATGCCGACCTCAAGGTGTTCACCAACGGCCCGATCCAGGTGCAGGCGCTGAATGCGGGCTCGCTCGATTTCGCCTATATCGGCCCGGGCGCCCTGTGGCTTCCGGCCAGCGGCCAGGCCAAGGTGATCGCGGTCAACGCGCTCGGCTATACCGACCGGGTCATCGCGCAGCCCGGCATCAGCTCGATCGCCGAGCTGAAGGGCAAGACAGTGGGGGTTCCCGAAGGCACCTCCGGCGACATGCTGCTGCGGCTCGCGCTGAAAGAGGCCGGCATGACCCTGGACGACGTCAAGATCGTGCCCATGGACCCCTCGACCGTCGTCACGGCGTTCGGCTCCGGCCAGATCGACGCGGCGGGCATCTGGTACCCCTTCGTCGATGTTATCAAGAAGCGTATTCCCGACCTGGCCGAGCTGAGCTCGAACGAGGATTTCTTCCCCGAGATCGCCTTCCCCTCCAGCTTCATCGTCAGCGACGAGAAGGCCGGCGATGACGCCGTGATCGTGAAGGTCAACGCGGTGATCAAGGACGCGATCGACTTCCGCCGCGAGAACCCCGAGCAATCGGTGGAAATCACGGCGAAGTTCCTCGGGGTGCCGGCCGAGCCGCTGCTGGCGGAGTCGAAGCTCGCGCGCCTGCCGTCGAGCGAGGAGCTGGAACAGTTGACCGCCGAGGGCAACGTCACGAACTGGTTCGACACGCTCGCCGGCCTTTATGCCGAGTTCGGCAAGATCGAGAACCCGCTGCCTGCGTCGGACTTCTACCTGGGCGAGCTTTACACCAAGTAAGTTCGCCCATAGACGGGCGGGGCCGCCGTCACTCCGCGCGGCCCCGCCCCCATGAACACAAGGAGCGTGGAATGACCCGTCCGAACATCATCTTCATCATGTCCGACGACCACGCGTCGCGGGCGATCTCGGCCTACGGGGCGGGCATCAATGCCACGCCCAACCTCGATCGGCTGGCGGACGAGGGCGTGCGGCACGACGCGACCTATGTGACCAACTCGATCTGTACCCCGTCGCGCGCGGCGATCCTGTGCGGCACGCACAACCACGTCAACGGGGTGACCACGCTCGAGACGCACATCGACAACCGGCTGCCCAATGTCGCCAAGTCTCTGCAGGCGAACGGCTATGCGACCGCGATCTTCGGCAAGTGGCACCTCGGCGAGGGTCCGGCGCATGAGCCGACCGGCTTCGACGAATGGGCCGTCGTGCCGGGGCAGGGGGACTACTGGGATCCGGCCTTCTACTTCCCCGACGGCAAGCGTCGGGTGGCGGGCTATGCCACCGACGTGATCACCGACATGTCGGTGGATTTCATCGAGCGCCACAAGGACGCGCCCTTCTTCCTGATGTGCCACCACAAGGCGCCGCACCGGAACTGGCAGTACCACCCGCGCTACCGCGACATCCACGCACCGGGGACGATCCCGCTGCCGCCGACTTTCGAGGACGACTATGCCAACCGCGCCGCCGCCGCCGCCGTGGCCAAGATGCGGGTGAAGTCGGACATGCTCTACGAGGACCTCGGCCTGGTGCAGCCCGAGGGCGGCACCGAGCTGGCCGGCGAGCTGATGGTCGACTACTGGCCAATGCGCAAGATCCCCGAGATCGCCGAGGGCGAGAGCATTACGGTGATCTGTGCCGAGACCGGAGAGAATTTCACCTTCGACGATCCCAAGGCCTTCGCCGAGTTCAAGTACCAGCGCTACATGTCGCGCTACCTACGCACGGTTCAGGCGATCGACGACGGCGTTGGGGTTATGCTGGACAAGCTCGACGAGCTGGGGCTGACCGAGAACACCATCGTCATCTACACCTCTGACCAGGGCTTCTTTCTTGGCGAGCACGGCTGGTTCGACAAGCGCTTTATGTACGAGGAGAGCTACCAGATGCCCTTCCTCTGCCGCTACCCGGCCGAGATCCCGGCGGGCATCACCTCGAAGGACATCTGCTGCAACGTCGATTTCGCCGCGACCTTCCTCGACTGGGCGGGGGTTCCTGTGCCGAGCTACATGCAGGGCGTGTCGATGCGGCAGATGCTGACCGGAGAGACCCCGGCGGATTGGGAGCAGGTCGCCTATCACCGCTACTGGATGAACAACGACGAGATCCACAATGCCTACGCCCACTACGGCGTGCGCGATCAGCGCTACAAGCTGATCTACTGGTACAATGACGACCTGGGTCAGCTCGGCGCACGCCCCGGCGAGATCCCCCCGGAATGGGAGCTGTTCGACTGCGAGCAGGACCCGATGGAACTGATGAACGTGGCTGCCGATCCGGCTTACGCGGAGGTCTTTGCCGATCTCCTCGCCAAGCTCGATGCCAAGCAGGCGGCCATCGGCGACATACCCCAGCACGACAGCACGGCTGTCCTGGCCAGCCTTTCGAAGGCGGCCTGAGATGGGGTGCTGTGCCTCCCGCGGCGCGGCCGCGCCGGTCCTGCCGCAGTCAAGGCCTCAGGCCCCTTCTCCCGGGGTGCCCGAGGCCATTGCGACCGGGCCGGCCCCGCGCATCTCCTTCCGCGGGGGGCGCAGCCATATCGGCACCCGAACCCCGGCCATCCCGGAGGACGGGGAGGGGATCGTGCGCAGCGTTCGCCTGAAGCCTTTCGCGGTGGATGCTTACCCGGTCACGGTCGCCAGGTTCGCCGCCTTTGTCGGGGCAACCGGGTACCGCAGTCTCTCCGAGAGGCTCGGGCATGGGTTGGTGTTCCGCCCGTTGATGGATGATCCGGCCTCTGTGCCGCCCTCCGAGACGTCGACGCCTTGGTGGGTGGCAGTGCCGGGGGCCTGCTGGCACGCGCCCGAGGGTCCCGGCAGCTCGATCACGCAGCGCATGGATCACCCGGTGACGCATATGGCCTGGGAAGACGCCCGTGCCTTTGCCGTCTGGGCGGGGGGACGCCTGCCCAGCGAGGCGGAATGGGAGCACGCGGCCCGCGGCGGGCGCGAGGACCCGCGCTTTCCGTGGGGCGACCGCGAACCCGACGATCACCGGTTCATGCCCGCCAACATTTGGCAGGGGCCGTTTCCGCATGGCAATTCCTGCGCCGACGGCTGGGCCGGTACCTCGCCGGTGGGCAGCTTCCCGGCCAACGATGCGGGGCTCTACGACATGGCGGGGAACGTCTGGGAGTGGACGGTGGACCCGTTCCGGGTGCGCTCCGCCGGTCGCAACGCGGTGCTGCGCAATGCCCACGCCCAGCAGACCCGCCAGAAGGTGATGAAGGGAGGCAGCTTCCTTTGCCACATAGATCACTGTTATCGCTACAGAATAGCGGCCAGATCGGCGACCGAGCCCGACAGCGGCGCGGCCAATTGCGGCTTTCGCCTGTTCTATGATGCCTGATCGCTGATGCGATCCAGCCCGACACCGAGGAGGCCCGCATGAGGCTCATTTTCGTGCTCTTCGATGCCCTGAACCGCCTCGCGCTGCAAGGCTACGGCGGCGACATCGAGACCCGGGGGGCGAAGAGAGATTCCATGGCGGCCTCCAGCGCGACATGATGCGGCACGACGCGTCGGAAGTGGTCGCGGCTTGCTGACCCCTGAACGGCGCGTCGGCCAGCCACGAGACCGCCGGTAGCGCGGATCGCCGGCGGGCAAGCTGAGGCACACACGCCGTGTCACCGGCACCCGCTTGCCCCGCTCGGCGGGGTGGACTGCGTTGCCGCGGCGCGAGAAAGACTGACCGCGACTGAGGAGCGCTCTGCATGGAACCTTGGGTCGCCACCGGCGCAAGAACCACCACCCCAGACGGCAAGGCGCCGTCGCTCAGAGCCCGGCTCAGGGGCGGGCTCCGCATGGCCGGCCGCGACCTCTCGCGCACGCCGGACTGGTTTGCGCAGGTTACCCCCAAGACGATCTGGGCCGATGCCATCGCGGGGCTCACCGGGGCGACCCTGAGCCTGCCGCAGAGTGTCGCCTTTGCCGCCATCGCGGGACTGCCGCCGCAATATGGCTTCTACACCGCGATGGTCCCGCCGATCATCACCGCCTTCTTCGGCTCGAGCTGGCACGCCGCGGCGGGCCCTGCCACGGCAATCTCGGCGCTGGTCTTCGGAGCGCTTGCCGGCAACTTCGTGCCCGGCTCGCCCGAGTTCATCTCAGCGGCGATTTTCCTCGCCCTGCTGGTCGGGGTCTTCCAGCTCGCGATGGGGCTCATGCGGCTCGGCGGCGTGGTCGATTTCGTCTCCCACTCGGTGATGATCGGTTTCGTGTCGGGCGCCGCGCTGCTCATCGCACTCAGCCAGCTCGGCGACGCGCTGGCGGTTGAGCTGCCGCGGCCTGAAGATCTGTTTACGTTTTTCGGGGCATTGTTACAGCACCTGCCCGAAGCAGACTTCAGGGCCGTTTCGATCGCGCTTCTGGCACTGGCCGTCGGCGTGCTGGTCCGGCGCTTCCTGCCGCGCTGGCCGAACTACCTGCTCGCGCTGCTCGCGGCGACGGGGCTGAGTGTGCTTTACGGGGGATCGGCAGCGGGACTGTCGACGGTCGGGGCCATCGACGGTGTCCTGCCAAGTTTTGCCCTGCCGCATTTCGACGGCGACAAGCTGCGCGACATCGCGTCGGGGGCGCTGGCGATCGGCGTGGTGGGGCTGCTGGAGGCAATGTCCGTCGCCCGTGCGTTGGCGTCCAAGAGCGGCCAGATGCTCGACGGCAACCGCGAGTTCGTCGGGCAGGGGCTGTCCAACATCGGCGGCGCCTTCTTCCAGTGCTATCCCTCGACCTTTTCCTTCACCCGATCGGGGGTGAACTACGAGGCCGGGGCAAGGACCCCTCTGGCCATGCTGTTCTGCGTGGCCTTCCTCGCGGCGATCCTGCTGCTGGTCGCGCCCTATTTCGCCGAGGTGCCGATCGCCGGCATGTCCGGGGTCATCATGCTCGTCGCCTGGCGGCTCATCAACCTGCGGGAAATCGCGCATCTGGTGCGGCATTCGACCTCCGAGACCGCCATCGCTCTGGTCACCTTCGCGACCACGGTGCTCGTCGATCTCGAGTTCTCGATCTACGTCGGCGTTATGATGTCGCTGTTCCTCTTCTTGCGCCGCACGGCGCGTCCGATCATCGCCATCTCCGCGCCCGATCCCTCGACGGAAGGGCGGGTGATCCGGTCGGCGCGCCTCTACCATCTCGACGAATGCCCGCAGCTGATGATCGCCATGCTCGAGGGGCCGTTCTACTTTGGCACGGTCGAGGCGATCCGCCGCGAATTCCGCCGTTTCGAACTTGAGCGCCCGAGCCAGAAGCACGTGCTCTTCAGCATTGCCGGCAGCGGCGAGATCGATCTTCCGGCGGCGGAGCTCCTTGTCGAGCAGGCGCAGCGGCGCAAGGCGCTTGGCGGGGCGCTGCACATCAAGCTGCTCACCCTCACCTCCTTCGAGAAGCTGGCGCGCTTCGAGGTCTTCAAGTCGCTGGGGCGCGACCATATCCACCTGTCCAAGCGCGACGCGCTCGCGAGCGTGGTGCCTGAGCTGGACCTCGACATCTGCCGGAGCTGCAAGGCGCGGATTTTCAAGGAATGTCCCAAGTTCCCGGAGACCGACAGCAAAGGCTAGACGAGGGCCGTCCCTGCGCGGCGGCGTGAGAGCCCGCCTGCAGGGTTGTGGACATCACCGGGCCCTATGACGCGCGCAGCCAATTTCGGGAGCGCTCAGAGATGATCGAACCTGCCCGCCGCCAGCCAGCCGACCCACCCGGGCCCGCTCACCTGCCGAGCGTCTGCGATGAGGGCCTTGCAGCTCGTGTTCGAATTCTGTGTCGCTGACAAAGGCCGCTCCGGGAGCGCCATACGCCCATGGGAATGGCGGTAAGAACTTGGCCCCGGTGGCGGCGGAACAGTCCTGCTGCGGACGGCGTGAAGACCGACCTCTTTGCCTATCTTGCGGCGGGAGGGGATGCGTGGAGATATGTCGGAAGCTTAACCCGACCTGCGCCGAGCGCAGCAGCACGCGCGCTGCGGTCGCCCAATGCAACCCTCGCGATCCGGTGGACGAGGCATTGGGCTTCCCGGTGGAAGGCTTCGGTGTTCCGCGCTTGTGTCTCATCTCCACACATTGGTGGTTACGATGAGCCAGAACCCCTCCTTTCGGAAATCAGTTCAGATGTCCGATGGGCGCTGACGCCGGACATCATCTTCAGCGTTGGCAAAGGGGAATTGACCCGTGATCCGCGAGTAGAGAAGTCTCCCGGAGCAGCCTCCGCCAAGATCATCCTCTCGAGCGTCAGGTCGGACACCGTCCGACGCTGCCTCAGGGCCTCCATCTCGAGCTCTTTAAGCCGCGACAGCTGTGCCCGGTTCATCCTGCTAAGCTGCACCTCGGCTGTCGAAGCTAGGCGTCGAAATCTTTGGGGTTCTCCAGATTATCAGCCACTTCGTAGTCTTCCTGTTCGCTGGAATCCTGCAGGATTTCGCGCTTCACGGATGGACCGCCGCAAAGGGGACAGATCAGACCAACCGACATGATACTCAATGGCGGTGGCCGAAATTTGCCGCTAGGGTCTCGAGATGCGGGACATCAATCTCAAAGCCACTGAGTATTTTGAAGCCGTTGCGCGGCTCGGCACGGTCACAAAGGCCGCGGAGGAGCTCGGTGTGTCCCCCTCGGCGGTCAGCCAGCAGATCCGGCTTTTGGAGGAGCAGTTCGGGGTCCGGCTCTTTCGCCGCGAGAAGCGGCGGCTGAGCCTTACGCTGGATGGCGACAGGCTGTTCCAAACCACGACCCAGGCGTTCAGCGCGCTGAGAAATGCGCGCGGTGCCATCGGGCGGCAGCGCGATCTCCGCAGCCTGACGGTGCGCGTCAGCCCCAGCTTCGGCGTGCGCTGGCTGGGGCCGAGGATCGCCAGCTTTGCCGCCGATCATCCCGACTGGGCCATCCGGGTCGACGCGACGCCGGATTTCTCGGCCTTCGAGACCGAGGCCATAGATTGCGATCTTCGCTACGGTCTCGGAGGCTGGGCCGGACTTGCTGTGGACTGCGTGATGCACGATCTGGTGCTGCCGCTGTGCAGCCCGTCCTATCTCGAAGACCTGACACGCAAGGCCGAGGGCACCAGCGGTCGGCTGGCCGGCGCGCGGCTGATCGACAGCGTCAAGGCGCTCTACCGGTGGGATATCTGGTTGGCGGCTCAGCGCATCGAACTGCCGGAGCTCACCTATCCCTTCCGTTTTGACCGCTCGTCGATGTCGATCGAAATGGCCAAGAGGGGCGGGGGCTTGGCGCTCGATAGCGCGCTTTTGTGTCTCGACGATATTCGCAGAGGGGACCTCGTGCCCTTTGCCCCGGAGCTGCCGGTGATCGAGTTCCCGGCCTATTGGTTCGTCTGTCCGCGACAGCATCTCAACAGGCGGATCGTCAAGCGTTTCGCGCAATGGGTGGCCGAGGAGGCCGCCGCCCATGCCGAAGACGGGCGCCGGGTACTCGAGGCCGCCGGGTGCCGGATCCGCCACGAACCGGGTCCCGGGTTGATCGCCGCCCTGCCGGCCTAGTGGATCGTCAGCGCCGGGATGAAGGAGACCAGCAGCAGGACGACAACCGCCACCGCGTAGAACGGCAGCAGCGCCCGGATCACCGCGCCGATGCCGACCTGTGCGATTGCCGCCGAGATAAAGAGCGTCGTGCCGACCGGTGGCGTATAGAGCCCGATGGACAGGTTCAGCACCATCACCAGGCCCAGTTGCACCGGGTCCATACCGATCGCCTGGGCTATGGTCACGAAGATGGGCCCGAGCAGCAGCACCGCCGCCGGCAGGTCGAGGAAGGCGCCGACGACGAGCATCACCAGGTTCAGCGCAAGGATGATGAGCCAGGGCTGGCGGATCGTCTCGGCCACCCAGGCGGCCAACTCCTGCGGGACCCGCTCGGCTGTCAGCACCCATTGGATCGTCGAGGATGCCATGATGATGATCATCACCGCGCCTGTCATCACCGCCGCGTCGACGCAGGCTTGCCAGATGCCGCCCCAGGTGAGATCGCGGTAGAGCAGCCCGCTGACCAGCAGCGCATAGGCCACCGCCAGGACGCTGACCTCGGTCGGCGTGGCGATGCCGAAGCGCAATGTGCCGATGACGAAGATCGGCATCAGGAGCGCCGGGGTGGCCATCAGGAGCTGCCCGCGGAAGGCCGTGAAGCCTCCGGCGAGCGGTGAGCGGGGCAGGTCGCGGCGGTTGGCGACGATCCAGACCATGGCGAACATGCCGACGCCGAGCATGATGCCGGGCAGGATGCCTGCAATGAACAGGTCGATGATCGAGGTGCTCGAGACCAGCCCGTAGAGGATCAGCGGGATCGACGGCGGGATCAGCACCGAGACGGTCGAAGAGGCCGAATTGATCGCCGCCGCGAAGCCGCCGGGATAGCCCTGCGCCTTTTGGACCGGGATCAGCGCGTTGCCGAGCGCCGAGGCATCCGCCACCGCCGAGCCCGAGACGCCGCCGAACATCACCGAGCCGATGATCGAAACCTGGCCCATCCCGCCCTTGAGGTTGCCGACCAGCAGCTGCGCGATGTTGACGAGGAAGACGCCGAACTTGCCCGACATCATCAGGTTGCCGGCGAGTATGAAAAACGGGATCGCGAGCATCGGGAAGCTCTGCGTCGGCGAGTAGAGCCTCTGGACCATGACGGCGAGCGGCTTGCCGTCGAGCCAGAGCGCCGCGGCGACCCCACCCAGCATGGCATGGGCCACCGGCACCGACAGCGCCAGAAGTGCGAAGAAGATCCAGATGAGCGGCGCGGTCATGACGCGGTTTTCCTTTCGCGGCGGTCAGCTGAAGCTGGAGATGTCGGCCGGATCGACCGACTTTCCCGCGAGCACAGAGAGCAGCTCCAGCGCGGCGATCACCGCCATGCCGGCAAAGGCGTAGATCAGGCTGGAGTAGCCCCAGACCTGCTTGATGCCGAGCGTGGCGAGGGTCTGGAAGGTCGAGGCCTTGAGGATCGGCTGACTGGAGGCGAGCACCGAGAGGCAGGTGACCAGCACAGCGGTGTGTACGGCCAGGATCAGCACGCGGCGGGCGCCGAGGCCCAGCACGTCGGGTAGGAGCGTGATGGCGATATTGACGCCCCGGGCCGCTGCGATCACCACCCCTCCGGCGACGAGCCAGGGCAGCAGCAGCGCGTGGATCTCGTAGGCCCAGGCGATGCCCTCGCCGAGCGTGTAGCGCAGCACGACGTTGACCAGCAGCAGCGCGAACATGAAGCCGAGACTGGCCACGGCGATCACCCGGCCGCTCCAGTCGAGGGCAAGGATGACCACTTGCGAGATGGCAAGGACGAGGCCCGAGGGCCTCTGTCCAGTTCGAGCCGCGGCGCTCATTCCAGACCGGCTGCGGCTTTCAGGGCCGCGACCAGATCGGGGTAGTCCTCGGCGTAGTCGTCGTAGACCGAGGCGGTCGCCGCCTGGAAGGCCGCCGTGTCGGCTTCGGCGAACTTGGCACCTTCTTCTTCCATCTTCGGGCGCAGGGTCTCGTCGCTTTCGAGAACCATCTGGCGCTGCATCTCGCCGGCCTCGGCCGTGGCGTCGAGCGCGCATTTCTGAGCGTCCTCGCTCAGGCCCGACCACCACGATAGCCCCGCGACAACCGGCGTCGATTCATACTTGTGGCCGGTCATGGTGACGTAGGGCGTGATCTCGTGCAGCTTGGCCGAGTAGATGTTGGTCAGCGGGTTCTCCTGTCCTTCGAAGACACCGGACTGCAGCGCGGTCGGCAGTTCAGACCAGGCCAGCGGCGCCGGGTTGGCACCGAGCGCCTCGAAGATCGCCAGCGTCATCGGATCCGGGGGCGTGCGGATCTTCATGCCCTTCACGTCCTCGGGCGCCGCGACGTGCTTGCTCACGTGGGTGATGTTGCGGATGCCGTTGTCCCAGAAGCCCAGCACCTTCAGCCCGGCGTTCTGCGCGCGGGTGTCGATCATCTCGCCGACCTCGCCGTCGAGCACCTCCCAGGCGGTCGGCAGGTCCTTGAACAGGAAGGGCAGGCCGAGCAGACCGACCTCAGGCACCACCTGGCTCATCGCGCCCTGGCTGTTGGCGGTGACCTGGATGACGCCCGCTGCCGCCGAAGTCAGCATCTCGGCATCATCGCCCATGGTGGCGGCGGGGGCGTGGTTGACCTCCTCCCCGGAGCAGGCCGCGTAAAGCTCGGCCCATTTCTCCGCCGCGGTGTAGCGCGGGTTGCCGGGGTTGGAGCCGTGGGCAAAGATCACCTCTGCTGATGCGGCGCCGGTGAGCGCCGTGGTGGCGACGATGGTCGCGAGAATGGTCGTTTTCATGATGTCCTCCCTATCGAAAACGAAGTGTGGCCCGTCTCCCCTCGGGCCGTAGGATGGTCAGTGGATCAGCGAGCCTCCGTTCACGTCGACCTCGGTGCCGGTGCAATAGGCCGAGAGGTCCGAGGCCAGGAACAGCGCGCAGCCGGCGACGTCCGAGGCCTCGCCGGCGCGGCCCATCGGGATGCCGGCCAGCACCTGGGCGCGCATCTCGTCGGTGAGCTTGCCGGCGGTGATGTCGGTTGCGATGAAGCCGGGGCAGATGGCATTGGCCCGCACCCCGTCGGGAGCCAGTTCGCGCGCCATCGCCTTGGTCAGCCCCAGCACACCGGCCTTGGCGGCAGAGTAGTGCGGCCCGCCGAAGATGCCGCCGCCGCGCTGCGCCGAGACCGACGACAGGTTGACGATGGAGCCCGCGCCCTGCGCCCGCATTGTCGGGATCACCGCCTGGCTCATATAGAGCGTGCCGCGCAGGCTGACGTCAGTGACCGCCTCGTAGTTTTCGGGCGCGATCTCCATCAGCTTCAGCGGCTGGGTGATCCCGGCGTTGTTGACCAGGATGTCGATGCGCCCGAGCGCATCGGTCACGCTTTGGGCCACCGCCTCGCAGTCAGCCTTGTCGGTCACGTTTCCCACCAGCCCGATATGTCCCGCACCGGGCAGATCTGCTGCGGCGGCCTCGGCAGCGGCGAGGTCTAGGTCGGTGATGACCACTGTCGCCCCGTGCTCGGCAAAGAGCTGCGCCGTGGCCTTGCCCAGCCCGCGCGGGCTGGCCGCGCCGGTGATGATCGCGATCTTGCCGTCCAGCAATCCCATGAGTGTCTTCTCCTCCCTTGTCTTGTGTCCGGGCCTCGTCTGGCGTCCGGCCCGGCGGGCTCAGAGCCAGCCCTTAACCTGCTCGACGACCCTTTTGGTCGAGAGCCCATACATGTCGTGCAGCGTCGGCAGCGCGCCGGCCTCGAGAAATTCGTCGGGCAGGCCGATCATCCGGAAGGGGGCGCTGACCCCGGCCAGCATCAGGGTCCGCGCCACCGCCTCGCCCAGCCCGCCATTCACCGAGTGGTTCTCGGCGGTGATCACCAGACGGCCGCCCTTGCGGGCCTCGGCGACGATGGTCTCGGTATCGAGCGGCTTGATCGTCGGCACGTGCAGCACCGCAAGGCCGATACCGTCGGCCTCCAGCGCCTCGGCGGCATCGAGCGCGCGCATGGTCATGATACCCGAGGAGATCACCAGCGCGTCGCCGCCGTCGCGGATCAGCTGCGCCTTGCCCAGCTCGAAGCGGTAGTCGGGCTTGTGGCGGGTCAGCACGCTCGGCACCTTGCCGCGCAGCAGGCGGGCGTAGACCGGGCCGTCGTGAGCCAGCATCGCCGGGACCATTCCCGCCACGTCGCAGGCGTCGCAGGGGTCGATCAGCACCATGTTCGGCAGACCCCGGAAAATCGCCAGATCCTCGAAGGCCTGATGGCTGGGACCGTAGCCGGTGGTCAGCCCGGGCAGAGCGCAGGCGATCTTGACCGGCAGGTTCTCCTCGGCGATGGCCATGGCGATGAAGTCATAGGCGCGGCGCGCGGCGAAGACGGCGTAGGTGGTGGCGAAGGGCAGGAACCCCTCGCGCGCCAAGCCGGAAGCGGCGGACATCAGCAGCTGCTCGGCCATGCCCATCTGGTAGAAACGGTCGGGCATCGCCTGTGCGAAGACGTGCAGATCGGTGTATTTCGCCAGATCCGCCGAGAGGCCGACGATGCGCGGATCGCGCCGGGCCGCCTCGACGAGCGCGTTGCCGAAGGGGGCCGAGACGGTCTCGTATCCCTCGGCGGCAAGCGAGGCGATCATCGCCGAGGTCGCGGTCTTCTGGGCCGGGCGGGTGCGGCGCTCGTACTTGCGGGCCATCGAGTCCAGGGTCATGCGGGTCGTCCCTCTTCCAGCTTGTCGAGGGCCATGGCCCATTCCTCCGGCTCGACCCGCACAAAGTGGGTGATCTCGCGGGCTTCGAGGAAGTCCACGCCCTTGCACATGGTGGTGTTGCAGATGATCACCCGCGGCTTCGGCTCGGCGAGGCTGCGCGCGGCGTCGAAGGCGGCGACCAGTGCGCCGAGGTCATTGCCGTCGACTTCCTGCGCGTGCCAGCCGAAGGCTTCCCATTTCGGCGCCTCGGCGCCCACCGCCAGCGCGTCGCGGGTCGGCCCATCGGCCTGCTGGTTGTTGAAGTCGACGATGCAGATCAGGTTGTCGAGCTTCCACTGCACCGCCGACATCACCGCCTCCCATGTCGAGCCCTCGCCAAGCTCGCCATCCGACATCAGGTTGTAGACGAAGGCCGGGTTCAGCTTGCGCTTCAGCCCCAGCGCCATGCCCACGGCGATGCCGAGACCCTGGCCAAGCGAACCGCCGGTGATCTCCATGCCCGGGGTGTAGGAGGCCATGCCCGACATCGGCAGGCGGGAGTCGTCCATGCCATAGGTTTCAAGCTCTTCCTCGGGCAGGATCCCGGCCTCCATCAAAGCGGCATAGAGGGCGATGGCGTAGTGTCCGATCGACAGCAGGAAGCGGTCGCGGCCCTCCCATTCGGGATCCTCGGGCCGGTAGTCGAGCGCATGGAAATAGGATGTCGCGAGAACGTCGGAGATCCCGAGCGCCTGGCCGATGTAGCCCTGGCCCTGCACCTCGCCCATGAGCAGCGCCTTGCGGCGGATGTTCCAGGCGCGCTGTTCCAGGGACACGTTTGACAACGCGCCAGTCGTTGGCTGGATGCTCATCCTCTCCTCCCGATGATCGCTCGGCATCAGGGGTAGCACGCCAAATCCCGCTCGAAGATTTCGAAATCTGCAAGAGCTTGTTAGTTTTTCTAAACATACTCAGGGACCTTCTGGACTTAGCCTCACGTGGGCCGCGCGCCGTGCCAGCGCCGGCGCAGGGAGGAAGACAATGGCCGATATCCAGTCGATGGCGCATGCCATCCGGTTTCTCGCGATCGACGCGATCCTGAACGCGGGGGAGGGGCATCAGGGCGTGCCGCTCGGCATGGCCGAGATTGCCGCGACGCTCTATGCGCGCCAGCTGAAGGCCGATCCGGCCGATCCGCTCTGGCCTGACCGCGACCGGGTGGTGCTGTCGAACGGCCACGGCTCAATGCTGCTCTACGCGCTGCTTCACCTTTCGGGCTACGAGGCGGTGACGACCGAGGCACTCAAGAGCTTCCGGCGTCTCGGGTCGGTCTGTGCTGGCCATCCCGAGATCGAACAGCACGCGGGGATCGAGATCACGACGGGTCTGCTTGGACAGGGCATCGCCAGTGCCGTCGGCATGGCGGTGGCCGAGGCACGGCTGGCGGCGCGCTTCGGTTCGGGGCTGGTGGATCACCGCACCTGGGCCTTCGTCGGAGACGGCTGCCTGCAGGAGGGTATCGGGCAGGAGGCGATCTCGCTGGCAGGGCATCTGCAGCTCGGCAAGCTCACCTTCCTTTGGGATGACAACCACATCACCGATGACGGCGACACCGCGCTGTCGATCAGCGAGGATGTCCCGGCCCGTTTCGCAGCCGCCGGATGGCACGTGCAGAGCCTGGACGGCCACGATATCGACACGATCTCGGACGCGCTCGAGGCCGCCTGCGCGGACCCGCGCCCCTCACTACTCGCCTGCCGTACCCGCATTGCCCGCGGCCTGCCACGGCTCGAAGCCACCCGCGGCGGCCATAGCGCGCCGCTGACCGCCCAGGATGCACAAGAGGCGCGGGCGGCCCTCGGTTGGGATGCGCCGCCCTTCGAGGTGCCTGCAGCGGTGCTCGGCGACTGGCGCGGCGCGCTGCGCCGTGGCGCCGAGGTGCGGAGCGCCTGGCAGGACCGTCTCTCGGGGACGGCCGACCGCGCCGAGTTCGAGCGTTGGACATCGGGAGAGCTCCCCGCGGACTGGCCGAAAGTCGCCGCGCGGCTGTTGGGGGTTGCCCAGAACGGCGCCCCCGGTCCAACCATCACGGCATCGGGTGACGTCTGCGACGCCCTCGCCGACACGCTGCCCGAACTCATGGTGCTCTGTGCCGACCTCGAGGCACCGACCAACCACAAACGCGCGCGCACGGCCTTCACGGCGCTGGAGCGTGGCGGCAGCTACGTACATTGCGGCGTGCGCGAGCATTTGATGGGCGCGATGACCGGCGGGATCGCGGCGCATGGCGGGCTTCGGCCGGTCAATGTCACCTACCTCGCCTTCGCCGACTACGAACGCCCGGCCATGCGCATGGCCGCACTGATGGGGCTGCCGGGGATCTTCGCGTTCAGCCATGATTCCATCGGCGTCGGCAGCAACGGCCCGACACACCAGCCCGTGGAGATCCTCGCGAGTTTCCGCGCCATGCCCAACATGCGGGTCTTTCGCCCGGCCGACGCGGTGGAAACCGCCGAGGCCTGGCAAATCGCGCTGGAAACGCAGGAGGGTCCAAGCCTTATGGCGCTGTCGAGACAGCTTGCGGACCTGGTGCGCGACGGCGCAGGTGAGAACATGTCCCGTCGCGGCGCCTACCTTTTGCATCCTGCCGAGCCCGAGCGCGACTTGACGCTTCTTGCCACCGGCACCGAGGTCGCTCTCGCGGTGGCGGCCCGCGAGCGACTCGCAGCGCAGGGGATCCGCGCCGCCGTGGTGTCGATGCCGTGCTGGGAGCTCTTCGAGGCGCAGCCCGAGGCGTACCGCGCCGAGGTCCTGGGCGAGGCGCCCCGCATCGGCGTCGAGGCAGCTTTGGCGTTTGGCTGGCAGAAATGGCTACGCCCGCGGGACGTCTTCATCGGCATGACCGGCTTTGGTGCCTCGGATCGTGCCGAACGCCTCTACGCGCATTTCGGTATCACCGTTGAAAGCATCGTTGCGGCAGGCAGGAAACTGGCCGGTTGATCCGAGCCGGGGTCCAACGAAGCAGTAGCGCCACGGGCGCGCGACCGGGACTGTCCGTGGCATCAGGTGCTGGCCCTTGCGAGGGGCGCAGGACGCGCGTGCCCTGATCAACCGGAAGCGGCGTGCCTGAACGGGAATGGGCGGCTTTGGCGGACGCTGATCTCATGGCGATCGTCGTCACATTTCTGACGCTGATCTAACTGCCGATTTTGCCAATAGGGGCGAAATCCGTGGAAAGGCCGGTCAGTTGCCGCTTCGTCTGTGCTGCCGTTTCCGAGGTCGTGCCGGTTATCCAGGAGCTCGGCCGCAGGGCCGCGGATGCCCGTGATTGCCGCGGTCGGCGGGACTTTCGGGCGGCGTTCTGTGGTGACGCTGGCACACCGACGGTAGACTGTATCGGGCAACGATCCTTGCAAGCGGCGTGCCGAAGGCCCGGCTCAGATCGTACTGGATGTGACTGGAACCTGCGGACGCCGGTGCGCCCGCTGTTCGCGGTGGATCAGATAGAGCCCGGACCCGACGATCAACGCAATCCCCGCCCAGACCATCGGCGCGGGGAAGTCGCCGAACACAAGCCAGCCCAGCACGGTTGCCGAGGCGAGCTCCAGGTAGCCCAGGGGCGCGATCAGCGCGGAGGGTGCGAGGCGCAGCGCATAGGTCAGGAAGATATGCGACAGGCTCGCCGCGAGGCCCATGCCGCCGAGATGAAGCCAGGCCGCACCCTGCGGCCAGGCCGCGCCTCCGCCGAGACTGTCGGGCAGGATCCACAGGAAGGGCAGGCCGAGGACGACCGCGGCGATGGCGGTTGTTGCCTGCTGCGCCACAGGCGCCAGGCTGCGCAATTGCCGCGTGACCAGCATGTAGCCGGCGAAGGCGACCGCGGTGATCAGCGGCAGGATCGCTGCCACCCCGTGGCTCGCGAGCCCCGGCTGCACCACCAGCAGCGCCCCGCCGAACCCCACGATGGAGGCGAGGATGCGCCGCGGACCGACGCTTTCGCCGAGCAGCATCCAGCCAAGGAACATCAGGACAAAGGGTTCGATCTGGGCGATCGCCAGTGCGTCGGCGATCGGCATGCGTACCATCGCCCCGACAAAGCCGATGGTCGCGATCAGCGACAGCGCGGCGCGGGCAACGGTCAGGATGAGTTCACGCGGTGTCAGGCGCAGGCGGATGCGCAGGACCAATGCGAGCGCCACCATGAGGACGCCCTGCACGACGAAGCGTGCCACGGTGATCTCGGCCACGGGAAGGCTGCGTGTCGCGAGCTTCGAGCCAACGTCGATCAGCGGCGCCGTGGCACAGAAGCCGAGCATGAGCACCGCGCCCAGCAGCGGGCGGTCAACCTGTGGCACGGCGATGGAGGGTGTGGAGGACGCGTCGCTGGTTTGCATCCGAATGCCATGCGCAGCGCGCCGTGATTTGGCAAGAGGCTACGTGCGTTCGGACCGGCAGGGCGGCGCTTTCGGCGTGGATCAGACGCGGATGCCGTATCGGCTGATCTTGTCGTTGAGCGTCCGCCGGGCCACCCCCAGAACCTTGGCCGCGCGCTCGGTGTTGCCCCGGCAGCGTTCCAGCGCGAGGCGGATCTCGCGGGCCTCGAAGGCGGCGACCCGGGCGGCGAGGCTCTCGGGCTCGGCTGCCGGGGGGGCGGGTACATCGGGGATGTCCAGCCCGAGCGCGAAGCGCTCGGCGAGGGCCTTCAGCTCGCGCACGTTGCCCGGCCAGGACCGGCGCAGGAGCTGTTGCTTCAGCGCGTAGTCGATGCCCGGCATGTCGCGTCCGTAGCGGGCGGCGGCGAGCGCGGCGTAGTGGCTGAACAGCAGAACGATGTCCTCGCCGAGGCCGCGCAGCGGCTCCACCGCGATCTCGGCTCCGGCCAGCCGGTAAAAGAGATCGGCACGGAAACTGCCGTCGAGGGTCAGCGGCCGCAGGTCGGTCTTCGAAGTGGCGATCACCCGCAAGTCGAGCGGGCGCAGCCGGTTCTCTCCCAACCGTTCGACCGCGCGCTCCTGCAGCGCGCGCAGCAACTTGGGCTGGATGGCGGCGGGCATGGCCTCGACCTCGTCGAGCATCAGCGTGCCGCCCGAGGCGGCCTCGAGCTTGCCGGGCTTGTCCTGCGCGCCGGGAAAGGCGCCGGCGACATGGCCGAAGATCTCGATCTCGAACAGGCTCTCGGGCAGGGCGGCGCAATTCACCGCAACCAGCGGCCCGGCGGCACGCGGGCTGGCGCTGTGCAGGGCGCGGGCGACCAGCTCCTTGCCGGTGCCGGTCTCGCCGGTGATCACCACGTCGAGATCGGTCGGGCCGATCGCCGCGATGCGGGCGCGCAGCGCGGTGATTGCCGCAGATTGCCCAAGCAGCCCGCCCTCGTCGCGGCGGGTGATGCGCTCCTGCAGGCGCCCGATCTCGGCCCGCGTCGCGCGGCTGCGCAGGCCGCGTTCGATCACCGTCATCAGGTGCATGCCGTCGTAGGGTTTCTCAAGAAAATCCTCGGCGCCGGCGCGCATCGCCTGCACCGCCTGCGCCAGTTCGCCATGCCCCGAGATCAGAACCACAGGGCAATCGGGATCGCGATCGCGGGCCGCTTCGAGCAGCTGCTGGCCATCCATGCCGGGCATCCGTAGGTCGGTCAGGATGAGGTCGGGACGGCTCTCGGCGGCCATGGCGGCCCCGCCGTCGGCGAAGGCCTCGGCGCGATAGCCCGCAGCTTCGATCAGGTCGCAGAGCGCGACGCGGTGGTCTCGGTCGTCCTCGACCACATGGATCAGCGGGCTCATTCGGCGGCCTCCTGCGTCTCTTCGTTGCCTCCGTCGTCGTCGATGAGCAGCGGCAGGATTACCGCGATCTCCGCACCCTCGCCGCGGGTCGAGCGGATATCGAGCCTCCCGCCGAACTGCTGGACCACCTCGAAGCTGATCGCAAGGCCAAGCCCGAGCTTCTCGCCGCCGAGCTTGGTGGAAAAGAACGGCTCGGTGATCCGTGGCAACACGTCGGGAGCGATGCCGGGACCGTTGTCGCTGACCAGCAGCGTGACCTCCCCGGCGCTGCGCTCGATAGAGAGCGTCACCTCGCCATGGCCGGGCTCGACCGCCTCGATGGCATTGTGCAGCAGGTTGACCAGCACCTGTTCGAGCCGGGCGTGCCCAGCCCGCACCATCGGCACGGTTCCGGGGGCGTCGAAGTGCAGCTGCACCCCCACCGCGTCGGCGCGCGGCTGGGCCAGCGCCAGCGCCGAGCGCGCGACATCGGTCACCGCGACCGGCGACAGCGGAGCGGCCTCGCGCCGCGAGAAATTCTTGAGGTGCTTGGTCATGCGCTGCATCCGGCGGATCAGCCCGCGCGCGGACTGCAGCCGCGCCGCGGTTTTCTCGGGTGCATGGGACAGGCCGAACTCGGCGGCGGTCAGCGTCGCCTCCATGGCGGCGAGCGGCTGGCTGACCTCGTGGACGATGGCGGCGGACATGCGCCCGAGCGCCGCCATCTTCTCGGATTGCACCAGCGTCGCCTGGGTGGCGCGCAGATCGTCCTCGACCTGCCGGCGGGCCTCGATTTCGCGCGCCAGCTCGGCGGTGCGCTGGCGCACCTTGCGCTCCATCACTTCGGTCTGGCGCAGCCGCAACGCGATCAGCCGCTGGCGGTGCCGCCGCATATCGGCCAGCCCGAGACCAAGAAGCCCGGCCAGAAGCACAAGTGCAGTTGTGGCAAGGGCCGCGGCGCGGGCGGGCCAGACCGGCGTTGCCGCCAGCAGCCGCCAGCCGGTCTCGAAGGGGGTGCCGCGCAGGGTTGTCGCGCGGCCCGCACCACCGATGCCGAGCTCGCTGCCCTTGGGCAGCAGCGGGTCGGCGGCTTCGAGCGCGGCACGGGCATAGAGCCGCGAGGCCTCGAGCCGGGCGAGCGCATCCTCGGGCAGCGGCATCAGCGGGCGGTAGCGCCATTCGGCGACCGAGGAGAGGAACACCACGTCGTCGCGGTCGGTGACGGCGATGCGCTGACCGGTCTCGGCCCAGGCCTGTTCCAGCGGTCGCAGGTCGATCTTGACCACCATCACCCCATGCACCCCGAGGCCGGGATCGTCGACCCGGGCCGAGATGAAATAGCCGGGCTCGCCGGTGGTCACGCCGATGGCGTAGACCGCGCCGTTGCCGGTGGCGCGGGCATCGGTGAAATAGGGGCGGAAGCTGTAGTCATGGCCGACGTAGCTGTCGGGCTCGTTCCAGTTCGACGAGGCGATGGTCACCCCGGCGTCGTTCAGCAGGTAGAGCCGCCCCGAACCCGTCTGCGTGGCGATCTTCTGGAGATAGCGGTTGGCAGCATCGATCGCGGCGGCATTTCCGGGTGCGTCCAGCGCAGCTCGGATGCGGGCGTCTTCGCCGGCGACACGCGGCAGGTAGCGGAAGCGGTCGATCTCGGTCTGCAGGGCACGGTGGCTGACCAGCAGCGCCTGTTCCAGCCCCTGCCGCAGCTCGGCCATCACCAGCTGCCAGGCCAACACGCCGCAGAGCAGGGCGCCGAGCGTGACCAGAACGAAGCGCAGCCTCCATGCAGAACGCAGGCGTGGCAGCAGGGCGGCGCGGCGGGGCATCAGCCCGCGTCGGGGCAGGGCGCGACCTGCACCGGCTGGCCGGAGGTGGCGCCGAGCTGCGTGCAGTCCTCGCCGCAGAGCGTCCATGCCGAGGGCGTTTCGCCCGAGGCGGCGAGGGTCAGCGCGGGCACCGGCGGCAGGTCCGGAGCCCAGACCCACCAGCCGTCCTCGAAATGGCCGCCGGGGCCGGGTTCCATGCCCGCCCCCGAGCCCTTGACCGCCGCCTCGGTAAGATGGAGGCGGTGGTCCTCGGTGACTTCCCAGGTCTCGCGCCAGTCTTCGCGCTCGACCGAATGGGTCCACTCCAGCGTGAAGCTGCCGCCGTCGGCGAGGGCGAGCATCATCGCCCCTGCCATCAGGCAGCCTGTCATGCCGACACCGGGGCCTTGCGCCGCCACAGCAGCAACCCGAAGACCACCGCGAGGGCAAAGCCGATCTCGTCGGTGATCGGCAGCGCCGCGACGAGGGTGAAGGCGGCCGCGACGGCGATCAGCCGCTCCCAGACCGCCAGCGGGCGACCGAGCCAGCCGATCACGCTGGCGCCCCAGAGCGCGAGCGCGATCAGCGCCTTCAGCACGATGTAGGCGACCGCGGGCCAGTAGCCGATGGCACCCGCCAGTGCGCCGCCATCCTGCAGCATCAGCGCCGGGGTGTAGACCGCCATGAACGGCACCACGAAGCCCGCGGCGGCGACCTTGATCGCCTCGAAGCTGATCTTCAGGCCGCTTTCCTTGGCGATCGGCGCGGCGGCGAAGCAGGCCAGCGCCACGGGCGGGGTCAGGTCCGCGAGGATGCCGAAGTAGAAGACGAACATGTGGCTGACGATCAGCGGCACGCCGAGATCGAGCAGCGCGGGTCCGGCGATCGACGAGGTGATGATGTAGTTGGGGATCGTCGGGATGCCCATGCCGAGGATGATGCAGGTGATCATCGTCAGAACGAGGCTGAGGAACAGGCTGTTCTGACCCACCGAGACGATGAACTGGCCGAAGGTATTGGCCGCGCCGGTCAGGGTCATCACACCGATGATGACGCCGACAAGGGCGCAGGCGATGCCGACCGGCAGCGCGGTCTTGGCGCCATCGGCGAGGCTGTCGCGGCAGACCTTCAGCGTCTCGCGCCCGCCCTTGAATGCGGCGCAGGCGGCGATGAGCAGGGCCAGCACCAGCAGCAGCGCGTTGATGCCGAACTTGAAGAAGGCCGAGGCGCAGACACCGAGCACGATCCAGAAGATCACCCGCACCGCGGTCGAGGGCATGCCCATGGCGATCGCCGCTCCGAGGATCAGCATCCCGGTGAGTGCGAGGCCGATGGTGCCGGCAAAGAGCGGCGTGTAGCCCGAGAACAGCAGCCAGACCAGCACGGCCAGCGGCAGGATTAGGTACCAGCCTTCCTTCAGCGCCTTGCGGGCCGAGGGCATCTCGTCGGCGGAAAGGCCGCGCAGGTCGCGCTTGCCCGCCTCGAGGTGGACCATCCAGAAGGCGCCGGCGAAATAGAGGATGGCCGGAACCAGCGCGGCCTTGACCACCTCGATGTATTGCACGCCCAGCGTCTCGGCCATGATGAAGGCGACGGCGCCCATGACCGGGGGCATGATCTGCCCGCCCATGGACGCGGTTGCCTCGACGCCGCCGGCGAAGGCCGGGCGGTAGCCGAAACGCTTCATCAGCGGGATGGTGAACTGGCCGGTGGTCACCACGTTGGCGACGCCCGAGCCCGAGATCGTGCCCATGAGGCCCGAGGACAGCACCGAAACCTTGGCGGCGCCGCCCATGCGGTGTCCGACGAGGCCCAGCGATACGTCGGTGAAGAGCTTGATCATCCCGGCCTTCTCGAGGAAGGAGCCGAAGAGGATGAAGAGGAAGATGTAGGTCGCCGAGACATAGGTCGGGATACCGTAGATCCCCTCGGTGCCATAGGCGATCTGCTCGACCACCTGCTCGAAGGCGTAGCCGCGGTGGTTGAACGGCGAGGGCAGATGCTGTCCGAAGAGCGCATAGGCGAGGAAAAGCCCGCAGATGATCGGCAGGGCCGGGCCCATGAGCATCCAGGCGGCGATGAAGACGGTGACGACGGCGATGCAGCCGAAGACGAGGTCGGTGAGCGTCGGATCGCCCGCGCGCATCAGCAGCGGCGTGTACTCGATCCACTGGTAGGCGGCGACGGCGACACCCGCGGCGGCGAGCAGCCAGCAGAAGGTTCTGAGCGGCGCGCCGAAGCCGCGGCCGAGCGCCAGAAGCGGGAAGCCGAGCGCCATCAGGAAGCCGACGTGCACCGCGCGCATCACCTGGCTGGGCAGGTCGATGACGTGGGCGGCGATGGAAATCTGGTAGAGCGAAAAGGCCACCGCCAGCCAGAAGAGGAAACGCCCGGTCAGGCTCGGCGGAAAGCTCGAAGCCAGCGGGTCATGCAGTTCGGCCAGTTCCTCGGCCCGGCCGTGCTCGGCCGCAGTTTGTCCGGTCATGTGGTCCTCCCGTCGTGCAGGCAGCCCGGCCTTGGCCGGGCCACCGCACAGGTCTGCTTACATCAGACCCTGTTCCTTGTAGTACTTCTCGGCGCCCGGGTGCATCGGGATCGGCGAGTTCTTGATCGCGTTCTGGATGTCGATGGCCCCCGCGGCCGCATGCGCCGCCTTGAGCTGGTCGAGGTTCTCGAACAGCAGCTTGGTCATCTGGTAGGCCAGCTCGTCAGACACGTCGGTGCTGGTGACCAGGATGTTGGTGATCGCCAGCGTCGGGATGTCCGCGTCCTGACCGGGGTAGGTGCCGGCGGGGATCACGCCTGCCGCATAAGGCGCGCCGAGCGTGTCGGCCACTTCTGCGGGGATCGACACGTAGGACACGTCCTGCGTCGACGAGAGGTCCTTCAGCGCCGCCGAGCCGAGGCCCGAGCTCTGCAGGGTGGCGTCGAGCTGGCGGTTCTTCATCAGCTCCACGGATTCCGCGAAGGGCAGGTACTCGACCTTGCCCAGATCGTCGTAGCTCATGCCGAGCGCGCCGAGGATCTTGCGGGCGTTGACCTCGGTGCCGGACTTGGCGGCACCGACCGAGACGGACTTGCCGGCCAGTTCGGTCGCGGTGGTCACACCGGCGTCGGCCGAGGCAGCGATCTGGATGTAGTTCGGGTAGATCGCGGCAATGGCGCGCAGCTTGTCGAGCGGCTTGGAGAAGCCGACGTCGGCATTGCCCTCATAGGCGTCTTTCACCGAGTCGCCGAGCGCGAAGCCGATCTCGCCGCGGCCCTGCTGCAGCAGGTTCAGGTTTTCGACCGAGGCTTTGGTCGACTGCACCTGCGTGCGCGAGTCGGGAATGTTCTTGGCGTAGATGTCCGCCATCGCGACGCCGAGCGGGTAGTAGACGCCCGAGGTGCCGCCGGTCAGCACGTTGACGAATTCCGTCGCCATCGCGGCAGGCGCGGTGACGGCGAGGCTGCCGGCGATCAATGCGCCGAGCCCGAAAGTTCTGATCATGATGGTCCTCCCAAAGACACATTCGCGACAGCACACGTACATGCAATGCCGCTGAGTGCCAGAACCATGGGCAAGCGTGTTGCCCGGGGCAAGATGCTAAGCCTCGCTAGAGCAAAACTTTGTCGCAAAGATCTGCCTCGAGGCTGGCAGATCTTCGCCCCGGTCCGTTCCGCGGGCCAGGAGCCGACCGCCAGCCGGTGCACAGACCGACACCTGCGCAGGGCGCTTCGGGAGTGTCGCGGGACCATGGTGGGCGAAAAAGCGAATGGCATCCATCGCAGTAGGAGTGATCGGCACCGTGTTTTGCCGGGCCGGAGGGGATGTCGTTGTGCGGTAGCGATCCCGCCGAAGCCAGCGCACGAAATTGACCACTGCAATGAGGCACCATTGATCTGGCGCATATATTACGTCCGCCCGATGTGTTTTCGTGTCCCGACGTCGAACTGACTTCAGTCACGGTGGCAAAGGGAGGATGTGCCATGGTTACGGAGCTCAAGGTCGTATCGGTTGAACGGGTTTCCACGAACAGCGATGGGGAAGAGGGCGACGGCTCGCACGGCGAAGCGACCCTCTCGGATGATGGCACCTGGATTGGCTTCCACAGCTTTTCGTCCAACCTGATCCCGGGGCTCGAAATTCCCGAGAGCAATCCCAACTACGGCCAAATCTACGCAAAGAACCTTGTCACGGGCGAAGTGGTACTTGTATCGGCCAACGCGGAAGGCGTGCCGCTAAGCGGCCACGCGCCCGCGATATCACCTGACGGCACGAAGATCGCCTTTCAGAGTGGTTCCGACGCTTACCTCGCCTCGGACACGAATGGGCAGTCTGACATTTTCCTGAGGGACCTCGAGAGCGGCGAGATTACGTTGGTCTCGAGTAACGTCTACGGAAATGAAGGGAATTACTCGAGCCTTAGTCCGGTATATTCTCCGGATGGGACAAAGATTGCCTTTAGTAGCCTGTCGTCGAACTTCGTGGCAGGGGATACCAACGGTGCCACTGATATCTTCGTCAAGGACCTTGCCACCGGCGAGATCACGCGCGTGTCTACAGGGACGAATGGCGAGCAGGCCAACCAGCGGAGCTTCTTCCCGATCTTTTCGCCTGACAGCAGCAAGGTCGCGTTCATGACCTACGCCAGCAACCTGGCTCCGAACGATGACAATGGCCGGGGCGACATCTATCTCAAGGAACTTGAGACCGGGCAATTGACCCTTGTGTCGACCGACAGTGACGGCAACGTCGGCAATGAGGACAACCTGCCGGACGACATCTCTGAAGATGGCACTCGGGTGCTGTTCACCACCTTCACCAGCAACCTTGTCGAAGGCGACACAAACGATGCGCTGGACCTGCTTCTCAAGGATCTGACGACTGGTGAGACGACCCGGGTTTCAGTGGACACCTTCGGGCAGCAATTGAATGGGTCGAGTGTGGATGCACGGTTTTTCCCTGATGACGAGAGCAAGATCTATTTTCTCAGCGAAGCCACCAACCTGGTCGCTCTGGATGGAAACGGGACGCTCGACATCTTCCTCAAGGACCTTGTCACCGGGCAGGTGACCCTGCTCTCCACGACGGATTCCGGAATTCAGGCGAATGGCTTCAGTTCCGGTCCAGTATTTCTGCCGGGTGCGCAGAGCTTCATCTTCGGCAGCTCGGCCACCAACCTCGTGCCTGACGACACGAACGGCACAACAGACATCTTTCTCGCAACGCTTCAGGAGTTTGACGTCGGCGATCTGGTGCAATGGAAGGTCGAAGACGGTGGCAACGGGCACTGGTACGAATATGTGGAAACGCCTTTGCCGTGGGAAGAAGCAAGGGCGGATGCCGAGGGTCGGGTCTTCATGCGCATGCCCGGCTACCTGGCGACCATCACCTCTCAGGCCGAGAACGACTTCATCAATTCGATCACGCCGCCGAACGTCTGGGCGGGAGGCTCGGATGCGGAAGTGGAAGGGACCTGGCGTTGGGTGGGCGGACCGGAAGCGGGCCAGGTTTTCTGGACGGAAGCCAATGGCACGATCACCTATGCCGACTGGGGCGGTCAGGAGCCGAACAATGCCTGGTCGGAGCCCCCGGGTGAGGACTACCTGACGGCGCATGCGCTCTACGCGGATGGGAGTTGGGCCGACAACGGCGTGCCGCCAAACCCGAACCAGGCCTTCGGCTACCTCGTCGAGTACAGTGACCCGACCCCGGTTGTCGCCGACATCGCCGTCGGGCGCACCGAGGCGGAGACGCTCGATATCGAAGCCGGGTTCGTCGTGCGGACCAACCCGCATCCCTCCGGAGATGCCTACCTGCAAGCCTCGGGCGCGGGCGAGCAGAGCGCTTACGGCAGGTTCTCGGGAGAGGCCGGTCTCTACACGCTCACGATTGGCTACTTCGACGAGACCGACGGCGACAGCACCATGTCCGTCGCCGTCAACGGCGAGGTGATCGATCAGTGGGACTGGGACGCCGATCCGGCGGGCGCCATTGTTACTAAAGAAGCGGCCATGAAGCGTCTGATCACCTTCGTCGAGCTGGATGAAGGGGACATCATCACCTTGTCCGGAATGGCCGACGGGGGGGAGCCCCTGCGGACCGATTTTCTCGATATCAGAGAGGCACCGCCTCAGGCGGGCGGCTTCCTCGTCGAAGCGGAGACTTTGGAAATCGTGAAGGATTTCCAGATCGTCACCAACAATGTCGCCTCGGGAAGGGCCTATCTGCAGGCCGGCGGCGGGCCAGAGCAGATCGCGCTCTATGATTTCGACGGGCTGGCAGGCAGCTACGATCTGACGATCGGCTACTACGACGAGAACGATGGTGTCAGCCACATGAGTGTCCGGGTGAACGGCGTCGAGGTCGATGACTGGCTCTGGGACAGCACCACCGGCGATCGGATCGTGACCGACGCTTCCGCCGCCGAGCATGTGATCCCCGGCCTGATGCTCGCACCCGGGGATGTCATCGAGCTTGTCGGGGAGCCCGACGGAGGCGAGCCCCTGAGAACCGACTTTCTCTATTTCGACCCGGTCGACGAGCTTCTTCTCATCTGACCAGTGCCGGTCCTCCCTCCCCTTGCTTGCTCGGGGAGGGGGCGGTGCTGCAATCACACCGAGATGCTCGGGCGCCCACCGAGCGACGTTCTTGCTCGGGGTCTGTGCAGATTTAGCGCGGGGCCTGACAAGCGGCTTGAGGCCGGCACGGCTGACAACCCCGCATCGGAATGCGCGGCCCGCCGTCCATGATCGAGAGCAGAGAGCCGCATTCAGAGCCGCCGGTCAAAGTGAAGCCGAGGCGGCACAGGCCTTCTGCGTCTCTGTCGCTTGGTGCGCAAATGGTCGCAACCTTGTTGCTGCGTTGGATGTGGGGCGCTGAAGAGCTGCTCGTGCCCCACGGGTCAGGTGAGTGCGTGCCTGATCAGGCGCGCCCTCGTTCTGATCGCCCGACGGTGCTGGCGGGTGACCGGCGGGCCATCGCCTGCAGGCTGCGCCATCCGCCACATTGATGCGCAGCGCTACTTGCCAAGGACCAACGGCTCGGCAAAGCGGTACATCGAGCAGAATGGTCACGTCTGAAACAAGGCCGTAAGAGATCCATGTGAGGTTGGGTGGGGAGAAGGATCCTCGATGCGCGTGCATCCCTGACGACGTGTCGCAAACTCTCCTTCCGGCGTGACTGCCCCGTATGAAAGCGAGGCAGCCTGCCACGCACCGCGGCGGTCTTGATACGACTTCAACACGCCCTGAGCGATATGAAAGCATGCTTGAGAGGCTCGATTTGCAAATGCTTGAGGTTTGCAGCGCTTCCGAGGCCGACTTTCGCCCTGAGCCCATGCCGGCTGCGCATTTCATCGAACGGTACCCAGGCAGGGGGCCGTTTTAAATGGGCCGGCTCAGTCGATCATCAGTGCGTATCCCGCGGCCACCGCGAGAATGGAGGCAAGCACGTAGCCGGCGACGATCACGCTGGTCGTCGGATACTGCGGTGCGAGGGGCGTCGCCGAAGCTGAAACGTTGCTGGCAACGACGTCGACATCGGTCTCGACATCCAAGGGGTTCATAGCCATTCCGCGTCTCATAGCTTCAGGGAAGATACGCTGGTGGAACCGCAGGCATCGCCTGTTGGTTCCGCGCCAAAGCTCAGTTCCCGGGATGACCAAGGGTCACCCGTCTTACAGGGACGGCGCAGCGGAAATTTTGATGCGCGCGGAACTTGTGGCTCCCTGATCTTGTTCAGCCAAAAGAAGATCCACATCTTGCTGCTCAGCGAGGCTTCAAATGGCGATCGAACAGCCCATAAAGGCGTCGCACCCGGCTGTCCGGGCGCACGCGTCTTCGGCACATCGCGTAGCGATCGTCGGAGCTGGTCCGACGGGTGTCTACACGCTGCGGAGGTTGGTGACATCCACGTCTGCGCCACTGCACGTAGACATTTTCGAGAAGGCCGGGCACGCGGGGCCCGGCATGCCCTATTCAGAGGAAATGAACGACCCCTGCATGCTGTCCAATATCGCCAGTCGGGAACTCCCGCCGGTGGTGCAGGGGTTGGACGCTTGGCTGAGGGCGCTGGATGTTCGAGAGTTGGCGCGTCTGGGGCTGGCGGTGGATGTTATCAGCGAGGAGGCGTTCTATCCGCGCATTGTCCTCGGCACGTATCTCACCGCCCAGATGGCCGAGCTCGTGGCGCTCGGTCGTCTCGCCGGACATTCGGTCGAACTCCACCGGCGTCACAGGGTGGAGGACGTGTGTCCGGTGCAGGACGGCATCGAGGTGGCCTGGCAGTGTCCCTCCGGAGCGGGCAAGGCTCTCTATGACGATGTGGTCCTGGCGACGGGGCACGCTTGGCCGGATAGCAACCTCGAGGGCGGGGTGCGGCTTGTCTCGCCATGGCCTGCGGAAAAGATCAGACGCCTGCAAGCGCTGAAGGTGGGGGTGCTGGGAACGTCTCTTTCGGCGGTCGACATTGCCGCGACGCTTGCCTCTGCACGTGGGGTCTTCGTCGAAGCAGAAGGCGGCCTCGAGTACCGACCTTCGGCGCAGGCGGGCGACTTCGAGATCACGCTCATGTCTCGCAAGGGGCTGCTTCCAGAGGCCGACTACTGGTACGAGTTGCCCTTGCCTGAGCTGCCGCGGTTCGCCGCCATCGCCCAAGATAGCGGAGGCGATGGAACTGTCGGTCTTTTGGACGACGCGTTCCGTGCCTTTCTGACCGATCTCGAAGCTGCGGACCCGCAGTATGTGGCAACGCTCGGTGCGCAACCATTCTCCCCGAGGCAATTTCACGCGGCCTATTTCGCCGAGCGCCTTGCCTCGGACGCTTTCGACTGGGCGCGGAGAAACCTTGCGCAAGCGAAGTTGAAGAACGCCAAGAAAGAGCCGACGCCCTGGCGCAGTGCGTTGCTCAGGGCGCATGAACTCTTCGAGGAGATGACGCCCCGCCTTGCCGAGGAGGATCTCGTCAGGTTCCACGAAGACCTCAAGCCGGTGTTCACCGATTGCTATGCCTGCGTGCCGCATTCCTCGATCGAAAGGCTCCTTGCCATGAAGCGCGCCGGGGTTCTGAAGGTCGCGCGGATTGGAGAGAACCATGAAATCCGGAAGTCGGGAGCAGGTGTGGTTGTCGCGTATCAGGGTGAAGAGGCGGCGTTCGACACTCTTGTCGACGGTCGCGGCCAAAAGGACCTGACAATCTCTGACCTGGGTTTTCCGTCTCTGTCGATGCGCGATCTCACTCCGGGCTCGCCGCGCTTCGAGACATATTCCTTGCCCCTCAGGGCGGACACGAACGGGCGAATACACTGCCTGTCGCTGCCGGTTCTGCTGCGGCGCCACCCCTTTGCCCAAGGTCTCGTCAATGCCCACGAGATGGGTGAAGCGGCGGCCGGCGTCATCCAGCGTGCGGCGGGCAAAAACAAAAGTCGGCGAACCCTTGCCGACAAATAGCCTGTGCGCCAAATCCTCGCGGAACCAGACCGGAGCGCCGCTGCTTGTGATGATGATACTTTCTAAAAACTGGAGCCGGGTCGCATGCCCTCTGTCCTGATTTGCGAAGACGAAGCCGTGGTAGCGCTCGATCTGCAGTTCATTCTTGAAGACGCCGATTTCCAGGTGATGGGGGCCTACCCGTCGCTGAAGCGCGCGCAATCTGCACTGGGCACGAAGACGCCCGACCTTGCGGTTCTGGACGTGCGGCTTGCGGACGGAGAAGTTTTCCCGATCGCCGAGCGCCTGCGCGCGATGGGTGTGGGGATCGTGTTTCACTCCGGCCACCTGCGGCAGAGCGAAATCTCGGATGACTACCCGGACGCGGAATTCTGCATGAAGCCAGTCGCGCCGGGCACTCTGATCGCCGCGTTGGAGCGGCTAGATGCGCGCAAGTCGCAGCGCGTGGGGTGACTTGCGCGAGGTTGGCTCGGAAAGCGTGACAATTCGGGTACAGGAAGCAAGAGCGCGGTATCCGCTTCGAGCTATCGCTCTATGTTGACCGGCGTCGTCCCTTTGAAAGTCAGACCCTGCGATGCGATTGCCGTTCTACCCCAAACGGAAGCCGGACAGAGCGTCGGGTGCCGACATCTCCGACGACTATGATCTCGCCCAACGAGAGGCCGGCCGCAAGGCGCTCTTCGAGATCATCGATGATGGCTTTTGCATCATCCAGTTCATCGATGGGCCTGACGGCCCGCTCTCCGATTACGTTCATATCGAGGCCAATAGCGGCTATGAGCGTCATACAGGTATCAAGGGCATCGTCGGCAAGACCGTGTTTGACGTTTCTCCGGACGATGGCCGCGAGTGGGTGAAGATCTACGGCGCGGTGCTGGAGTCGGGCGTTCCCATCCGCTTCGAACGGGATTTCGTGGAAGCAGGCCGGTTTATCGAGGTTTCGGCTCGGCGGCTCGAGCCAAAATCGCTGGGGCAGGTCGCCGTGCTTTTCCGGGACATCACCGCACGCAAGCAGGCCGAGGCGGAGCTGCGCGAAAGCGAGAAGACTGCGCTCGAAAATGAGCAGCGCGTGAATATGGCTCTTGAGGCCGGTGCCATTGTCGGAACCTGGGTTGGCCATTTTCCCGAGGAAACATTCATCGTCGACGAGGGCCTTTCGGTCGCCATGGGGTTCGCGTCGAATGACGAGCTTAACAACTCCAAGCTTCCCGAGCTGACCGAGAACGTTCACCCCGAGGACAAGCCTCGCCTGCATGCCGCCGTTGACGCCGCGCTGAAAAATGGTGGCGCGTATTTTCAGCAGTTTCGCGTCATGAGGTCGGATCGCAAGTATCATTGGATCGAAGCCAGCGGGAAGGTCACGCTCGGAGAGCAAGGGCAGGCCGTGAGCTTCTCGGGTGTACTGATGGATATCAGCGGGCGCCGAGAGATCGAAGCCGAGCGTGACCGGGTGAGCGCAGAGCTCTACCGCTTGAACGAGACCCTCGAGCGGCGCGTGGAAGAGCAGACGGCGGAGCTCATGGCCAAAGAGGAAGTCCTGCGGCAGTCCCACAAGATGGAGGCGGTCGGACAGCTCACCGGCGGTCTCGCCCACGATTTCAACAACCTTCTCGCGGCGATTTCCGGTTCTCTCGAGATGGCGAAGTCGCGCCTTTCGGAAAATCGCTACGATGAAATCGAGCGCTATCTCTCCGCGGGCAAGAGCGCAGCACAGCGCGCGGCGAATGTCACACAGCGGCTCTTGGCATTCGCGCGGAAGCAGACCCTCGAGCCAAAGGTGACCGATTTGTCGTTGCTTTGCGAAGGTCTGAGCGAGCTCATCCAGCGCACTGTCGGGCCGGGGGTCGACATCCAGACAAGCTTTGTCCAGGACGCCTGGCCCGCTCTGGTTGACCGGAACCAGCTCGAGAACGCTCTGCTCAATCTCTGCATCAATGCCCGGGATGCGATGAATAGCAGTGGCAGTTTGAAAATTCATGTGTCCAACACGAGCATTCCGGCTGATCGTGCCGAAGGGCTCGATCTGTCGGGTGGCGACTATGTGCAGATCAGCGTGGTCGACACGGGCACTGGCATGACCCCGCAGCAGATCGACCGGGCCTTCGATCCGTTCTACACAACCAAGCCAATGGGGGAAGGCACCGGGCTTGGTCTGTCGATGGTCTACGGTTTTGCCCAGCAATCTGGTGGTGCTTCTGAAATCCAGTCCGAGCCGGGCGTCGGGACTACGGTGACGCTTTACCTTCCGCGTAGTCTCGCGGAGACGGAGGTCGTTCAGGAGCAGCCTTCGGTGAGCGAACGAACGACGCGCGAGGGTGCGAAGAGATCGATCCTCGTGGTGGAGGATGAGGTTCTCGTGCGCATGGTGGTCGTCGATGCGCTCGAGGATCGCGGATTCATGGTGTTCCAATCGGGCACCGGAAGCGAGGCGCTGGAAATCCTGAGGTCGGATGTCCGGGTGGATGTTCTTCTGACGGACGTCGGTCTGCCGAAGGGGATGAATGGACACCAGCTGGCGGAAGCCGCCCGACTGGAGCGGCCTGACCTCAAGATCATTTTCGTCACCGGGTATGACGAAACGGCGGGGCTGGGCAGCAATCTCCCGCCGGGTGACGTCGAAATCGTCCACAAACCCTTCGATCTGGAGGTGCTGATCGGCAAGGTCAGCCGCCTCTCTCATTCCGGGATCTGACGCAGATCGGCAACAGACGTCGCGGCAAGTTACGTGGCCATTGCCGTTGACTTCATCTCCGCTACTTGGCTTACCTGCCACATCAAAATGAACTGGGGTTCCCGCATATGCCGCAAACAGCGACGGCAAATATTCTGACCATCCTCGAATCCGATTTCTCCGGGGTCGTGGAGGAGTGGCTCGGCACCCAGGTGAAGGAGGGCGTGAAGCGCTCCGACCTGTTCTCCGACTCCGAAAGTCGCGCGCAGAACCAGGAACTCCTGAAAGCCTTCGGCAAGGGCGTTCGGGCCGGTGTCGTGAACGAGGAATTCAGCCTCGACGATGACGCCTGGGAAGACCTTCGCGCGGTTCTGGCCGACGTCAGCAAGGAGCGCGTCGGTCGCGGCGTCACGCCGACCGAGATGGCGACCTTCGTGCTTGCGCTCAAGGCCCCGCTCTTCAAACGCCTCGAGGCCATGCCCGGCGTCGAGGGTGGAAAGCTCATTCGCGACGTGCTCATGGTGACCCGCCTCGTCGATGCCTTCGCAATCTACACCAACGAGATATTCATCGGCGAGCGCGACCAGATCATCGAACGTCAGCGCCAGGAAATGCTCGAACTGTCGACACCCGTGGTGGAGCTCTGGGACCGGGTTCTCACGTTGCCACTGATCGGCACGCTGGATTCCGCCCGGGCCCAGGAGGTCATGGAAAACCTGCTCCAGACCATCCTCGAGCGTCAGGCCGAGGTGGTGATCATGGATATCACCGGCGTCGGCACGGTCGACACGCAGGTTGCACAGCACCTTCTGCGGGCCGCCGCCGCCGTGCGCCTGATGGGGGCCGAATGCATCATCAGCGGCATCAGCCCGATGATCGCCCAGACCATGGTGCAGCTCGGCATCGACGTCGGCACCGTGTCGACCCGGTCGAGCATCCGCACCGCGCTGTCCGACGCGCTGCAGAAGGTCGGCTATGTGATCAAGACCAGCGAGGCCTCCTGACGTGTCGGGAGTGACGTCCATCAACCTGGTCGAGAACGCACTTCTCGTCTCCATTCAGGACGACGTCACCGATACCGAGATCGTGGAGTTGCAGGAGACCCTCTCGAACCGGATTGCCAAGGAAAACGTCAAGGGCGTGATCCTCGACATCAGTTCGCTGGAGATCGTCGATACCTTCGTCGGGCGGGTCATCGCCCAATTGGCGGGTATCTCGCGTCTGCTGGCGGCCGAGACCTACGTTGTCGGGATGCGCCCTGCGGTGGCCGTGACGCTTGTCGAGCTGGGGATGTACCTGCCCGAGACCCGAACGGCGCTCAGCCTGACCCACGCGCTTTCCCAGTTGCGGCGTGCCTGATCCCAAAGGGACATCAGGCACGCCCGCGCTCGCGGAGATCACGCTCGCAACCAGTCGGGACGTCGTCATTGCGCGTCAGGCGGTCGCGCGAATTCTCAAGGAACGCGGGCTTTCGGTAATGCGCGTCACGCGTTTCGCGACGGCGGTGAGCGAAATTGCTCGCAACGCCATCGTGCATGGTGGTGGTGGCCGGATTTCGATTTATCTCGATAGTCGTAACGAGTATCTGCGCGTCGAATGCCGGGACGACGGTCCGGGGATCGAAGATGTGACGCTGGCCATGACCGAGGGCTACACGACCGCGGGAGGGCTGGGCAGGGGGCTTGGCGGCGCCAAGCGGCTCTCACATGGGTTCGATGTCCGGTCTGCGCCCGGGAAGGGTACAACCGTTTCCATGAGCGTGAAGCTATGAACCAGTGGGTCGAGATTGATGATCGGAGCGCCATTGCCGTGGTGCGGCGGCTGGCGCGGCGCCATGGCGCCGAGATCGGCCTTCCCGAGACACGGCTGGACGAACTCGCGATCGTCGCGACAGAGGCCACCACGAACATCCTGCGCTACGCCGAGCGCGGCCGGGCGTTGATCGAACTCGTGCGGGCCCCCGGTGCCGAGCTCATCACCATGATCTTCACCGATCGCGGGCCGGGCATCCCGGATATCGACCGGATGTTCCAGGACGGTGAAAGCTCCACGGATTCCGCGGGGCTTGGCCTCGGGGCCATCGTTCGTCTGTCAGACACCTTCGACATCTTCAGCTCGCCGGAGAACGGGACCACCATCGTCTGCACCTTCGGCGGGCGCGGTGACGAGGCGGACATCGGCGTCGAGGCGGTCGGCCTGCGGGTGTGCCATCCGCACGAGGACTCCTGCGGCGACGATTTCCAGATCCGGCAGACCCCGCGGGCGACCGACGTGCTGCTTTGCGATGGTCTCGGCCATGGCCCCGCCGCTGCTGAGGCCGCCGCCGAGGTCACCGATGCCGCCTTCGCCGCGGGCGGGCTGTCCTCCGAGCCGGGCAAGCTGATGCGCCAGATCACCGAGCAGCTCGTCGGCCGGCGCGGCGCGGTGGCGGCGCTGGTGCATGTCGCGCAGCCGCAGATGGAACTGCGCTACACGGGTCTCGGCAACATCTCGACGCTGCTGATCGGGGCACAGGGCGTGCGCCGCATGGCGGTTCGGGACGGCAGCATCGGCGGTGCCGCGACGCGCGGCTACGAGGAGTCGGTGCAGCTGGAGATGGGCGACATGGTGATCCTGCACAGCGACGGGCTGAAAACGCTTCGGGAAGCGCATTTCCCGCCGGGGCTGCTCAAGAAGAGCCTGCTGCTGATCGCCGGCTTCTTTCTGGATCGGGCCTTTCGGGGCCGGGATGACGCCAGCATCGTCGTCATTCGCATCAACCGGGAGCGCGAGCAATGAAGGCGGCCAAGCTTACCACGGTGACGCTGGAGAAGAGCGCCGACGTGGCGCGGTTGCGCGAGGTAGCGATGACGCTGACCAACGTCCTGCAATTCGGCTCGTTCGAGCGAACGCGGACGGTGACCGCTGTCGTCGAGCTTGGCCGCAACGCGATAGAGCATGGCCAGAAGGGGCGCGCGACCTTCTCGCTTACCGAGGTGAACGGCAAGCCGGCGCTGGGGCTTCTGGTGACCGATCAGGGGCGCGGGATCCCGAAAGAGAACCTCGAGCCGGACGGCCCGCGATCTTCTTCGGTGGGCATGGGGCTGGGGCTCCGCGGCGTGCAGAGGATTGCCACGCGTTTCGACGTCGAGACAGGGCATGAGGGCACGCGGATCGACGCGGCGTTCCTGCCGTCGGCAATCCTGCCAGCCAGCCCACAACTGATCGATCAGGCGACGGGCGCTTTGAGCGCACTCAAGGCCAAGGACCCCACCGCCGCGCTCAGCGAGCAGAACCGCGAACTGGCCGAGGGGATCGCCGACCGCGACCTGCTCATGCAGGAGCTTCATCACCGGACCGGCAACAACCTGGCGCTCATCGTCGCGCTGATCCGGATGAGCAAGTCTCAGGCCGAGCAGGAGGAAACCCAACAGGTCCTGACCGAACTCGAGGTTCGCGTCGGATCGCTCGCCAAGGCCCATGAATTGATGCAGCGCGGGACTGACGCCAGCCAGGTCGACCTGTCGGAGATGCTGGACGAAGTCGCGAGGACGTCGGAACGGGCCTTCAGCGGCGGCGGGCTCACGGCCAAGATCGACGTATCCTGCGAAGCGCTGCAGCTCGACAGCAAGTTTGCTGTCGACATTGGACTTATCGTTGGCGAGCTCATCACCAATGCGTTCAAGTATGCCTTCGTCGGCCGCGACAAAGGGCTCATCCGGGTCGAGGTGTCCGGCGATCTGAAACAGGGCATCGCGCTGCTCGTGTCAGACAACGGTGTCGGCCTGCCGGCGGATGCCGAGCGTCCCGAACGGTCGAATTCTCTCGGCTGGCGGATGATCCGGACCCTGACCTTCCAGCACGACGCGACTTTGACCGTGGACGGCTCGGATGGACTGCGCGTGCACATCAACTTCCCTGCGCAATCCTGACGGTTGCCATGACCTTGCGCTGCGGGCGGCAGCACTGCGGCGCTGCGACGCTTGCCCCGCGAGCCGTGCTGTCAGCTCGCTACAGGCCCTGATGTCCGCCCAGTATGGGCGGCGGGCCCATGGCGGTCTCATGCTGAACTGACGGGCGGTCTCCCACAAAGAACTGGCGCGCCGCCCGGACCTTGCTCGGGCCGCGGTAGGGGGCACCCCGCAGCATGGGGCTGTATAAAATGTCCACCACTCGGCGGGGCATCGGGCAGCAATATTCCGAGAGAAGGTGCGGCAGATCTGGTTTGGGCGCGCGATCACCATGCCCTGAGCAGATCAGAAAGCCGCGATGCTCCGGGGGTGGCATACCGGGGCGGGGGAGGTCAGCGCGGGCCATCCTCGCCATCGTTGGCGGCAAGACTGGTAGCGCAGTTTGCGGCGACCACCTCGCCGGGAGGCGTGGTCGCAATACAAGCTGAAAGTCCTCGGCGTCGACGGTTGCTTCTCTGAGTGACGCCGGCTCGAAAGGCGAGGCGGCAGATATCGGAGTAACCTCGCAAGATACTTCTCACAGTGACGTTTTTTTGGGCCCTGAGCGTCACGAAAACCGTGGCTTAGTTCGAAAGTGTCCGAGATCAAGGCATAATACCGCCGTCAACCACGGTTCGTCGATTTTTGTCACGGCCAGACCATAAATTTCCCACTTTTTCTGTGCTAACCGTGCAGCGAGCGAAGACCACCCCTAGAACCCTCACGACTAAGGATTGTAGTGGCAATGGTCATAAAAATAGAGGCGGGGACTTCCTCCGCCGAGATCCAGAGAGCAGTGGATTCCGCTTCCGAAGGGACGGTGATACAACTTGCTGCTGGCGAATACAGGTTCACTTCCACGGTGAAGATCACCACCGATGGCGTGACGATCGAGGGCGATGCCGCTGGCGGCACCGTCATCACTTTGGACGACTCGATGGCGGGAGACCCCGCGTTTCAGGTCGGCGAGAACCTCTTCGAAGAGGACCTTGGGGCCGAGCTCTCGGTGTCGACCGCAACCAAGGGTGCGGACAGCCTTACGTTGGCCAGTGCAAGTCATGACCTTCAGGTCGGCGACGTGATCTGGATCACCATGCCCAACGACGATGCGCTGTACGACGACATCGGGGACACCGCGTGGCAGAAGGACAGCAAGGACCTGCGCACGCAGTTGGTGACGATCACCTCTGTCGACGGGCGGAAGATCGGCTTCGACAACGAGCTTGATTTCGACTTCGACAGCTCTGCGACGGTGCAGCTCGTCGACACCGTCGATGATGTTGCGATCCAAAACCTGTTTCTGGAGGGGGACTACGGCAGTTCCGACCCCACCGATTTCTCGAATACGATCTCGGCCGAAGACGATGGAATGATGATCCTCGTCAACACCTCGTCGGGGTTCTCGCTGAGCAATGTCTCCATGATCGAGGCCGGCTCCAGTGGTCTGGTCATCGCCAAGTCCGTCGACGCCGATATCGATGGTCTCACCGTAGAGGGCTCCCATAACAAGGGCTCGGACGGAAACGGCTACGGGGTGTGGATCCGGGATGTCTATGACAGCAGTTTCAGCGACCTGACGATCATGGACACGCGCCATGCGGTGCTGTTCGCCTCCTACACGTCGGCCTCGGGAAATGATGTCCACGTCACCTACACCAACCGCGACATCAATTTCCACGGCGGCCTCGACACGGACAACACCGTGGTCGTCGACAACTCCATCCGGGACACCGAGGCCGAGCAGCGATCGCTGGGCCTGACCTATTTCGTCAACGACGGAGGGAAGAGCTACGGCGCGCCCACGGATCGGGATGCGAACACGGTGCTGTTCACCAACGTTCAGGGTACTGTGCGGGCCGAACAGATCGAGCTGACCGACGCCGGCGGAGTCGCGTACATGTACGGCAGTGCCGACACGGTCACGGGCGGTGCCGGCGACGATTGGATCGACATGGGAACCGGCTCGGACGTCATCTACGCCTCCGGCGGCAACGACACGCTGATCGGAAACTCGGGCAACGATACGGTCATTCTTGACGGGAGCATCGACGACATTTCCGTCTCTGCTAGCGGCTCCGGCGTGCTCGTCACACATGCCGGTGGATCGATGCTGCTGGATGGCGTGGAGGTGCTTCAGCTTGGCGGGAAGAGCTTCTCGCTCTCCGACAAGCTTGACTGGCTGATCGCAAACGGCGGGTGGTCGGAAGACCGTGCCGATGATGACGTCTCTCTCGATGATGAGGTGCCCGGAGATGTTTCCGAAGATCTCCCAGGGGACGAGGATGCCGCGGAGGGCGAGGGTCAATCGCCGTCGGATGGGTCCGGCGACATCGAAAGCGACCAAGACGCCACCGACGAATCCGTTAGCGTGCCTGATGCGGGGGCTGTTGCGGTCTTCACCGGAACCTCGAGCCGCGACACCCTGGTGTTGTCCGGTGCTGCGACCGAGGTCGATGCGCAGAGCGGTCCTGATACCGTCATTGGCGGAGCGGGGGATGACTATGTCGTCCTGGGGTCCGGACACGATCGTTTCGAGGCATCACCCGGCGACGATACCGTTTTCGGTGGCTATGGAAACGACACGGTGTCCGTCGGGACGGACCTGGGGCCGGTCTCAGTCTCTGAAACCTCGGCTGGCGTGCTGCTCGAGTACGATACCGGCTCCCTGCTGATAGATGAGCGCGTGGAATTCGTAGAGCTGGGCGGCACGGAGTACCGTGTCTCCAAAGACCTGGCCTCTCTGATCTCCGCGAGTGGCTCCGAGACTGAAGCTTCCTCCGGAAGCGGTGCACAGCATTCTGGCCCATCAACCGACGACGATGGCGAGGCTGTTGAGAGTGCGCCGACCAAGGAGGCGGAGAGCTCCAATCTCCCGGCCGAGGTTCCGACAAGCGACCTCACGGGCACGGATAAGCTCACAGGCACGGCGAAGGCCGAGCGGCTGGTTGCCGACGAGGACCAGACAGTTGTCTTCGCGCTTGGCGGCGACGACACGGTGTCTGCATCCGATGTGTCGACCTGGATTGACCTCGGTGCCGGCGATGATCGCGGGCAGGGGCGCAATGGCGCCGACACCCTCCTTGGTGGGGAGGGCGCCGACAACCTGCGTGGCAATAACGGTGACGATTACCTTCTTGGCGGATCTGGCAACGACACCATTTATGGCAACGCTGGTAACGATACGGTTGTTGGGGGCGATGGCGACGACAAGCTCAATGGTGGCTCTGGGGATAATACGCTTGAAGGCGGAGATGGTTCCGACAAATTTGTCATAATTGAGGGCAACACTGTCATCACCGACTTCGATGCCGGTGATGGTGATGTTTTCTACTTTGAAAATCAATCGGATAGCGAGATTCTGGAGAGCTTCTATCGCTGGTTTGAAAGCGGTGAAAGCGCCACGGGTTTGCAGTTCTCCGTGTCGGATGGTGGTCTGACGGTCACTGCCGAGGCCGGGAGCCTCTACCTGGAGAACGTAACCATCGATAACCTCGCAGACTGGTACGAACTCGGCTGACAGGGGCGAGCAGCGCGCCACGCTGCTCGCCGACCAGCGGCACCGGTAGAACCACGCTTCTACCGGTGCCAACCATAATCAATGCCACCCATGCAGAACGCGCCCCATCATGGGGGCGTGAACCGAGTTCTGTTTCAGGTTTGGGCAAATGCGGATGGGCCCGCTTGGCGCTGCCGGATGCACTGGCGGCCTATGGACTTCCCAGTCCGACGCCCGCAGGTCCGGGTAGCTGGAACCGCGCCGACCATGCCTCATCGCCGCGAAGCCGGCGCTATCGATGCGCTTCCTGCTTACATTATCTCAGCGGATCGCAGCCTTATCCCCGCCTCGTTTGGAACATTTTGCGGATACCGCATGCATCCAATAGTTGAAATTGTCGCGAAAGATCAGCCAAATAGGGTGAGTCTGCCGCGAGTAATGCAACCTATGGTAGTGAGTCGAAAAAATTCCAAAATTTAACCTAAGTTTAACAATGACGTGGGGTGAGGTCGCCGTTCTGTTGCTTGATTTCTGCAGGCGCGAGATCACATCGTCCCCCTGCGATATACGACAAGCTCTTGGTGACTTCTAAGCTGCTGCCATTTTAGGGGTCATACTTCTATGAACGAGTACAATACGATCCATAATGTGCTCATTATGGACACAAATCCGGTTTTGGTTGCCGGGATCTCGATGCTGCTCCAGGAAGACGGAAGTGTGGCTGCAAAGGCGCTGACTGTGTCCACAGGTCAGTCCATGCTGGGTGATCTGCTTGCGGCGAACATCGATCCGGAAACCGATCTGATCATCATTGATCCGTGCCAGTTCGGTGACCAGCTCGAAGCTGCGATGGACATCATCGGTGCCGGGCTCTCGAAGAAGCCGCGGTACATTGCTTATTGCGGCGTGATGAAAGCCGGTGACCAGGAGACGGTGCGGTCGCTGCTGACGCTTGGTTTCAGCGGGGTGGTGTCAAAGCAGGTTGACCTGCAGGTGGTCAAGATTGCGGTGGCCTCGGTTCGCCATGGGCTGGTTCATGTCGAACAGGCCTTTGCAGAGGCAATGTTTCAAGCTGCTCCTGACGTCGACGCTGATCCGATCCTCATCGACCGGATCCGGAAGTCCCCGATGGAGGCGGAACTGACGGAACGTGAGGCCTTTGTCCTGCGCGCCGTCGCGTTCGGCAAAAGTATGAAAGAGATTGGTCACGAGTTGGACCTCTCCTCCAAGACGGTGGAGACCTACAAGGCCAGGGGCGCATCGAAACTGGGATTGCGGACGCGCAAGGATATCGTCGGACATGCGCTCCGGTCGGGATGGGTCACCCAGCAGTAGGGCCATCACTCAGAAAAAATATTGATTTGAAGAAAGGCGCCTTTGGCGTCTTTTTTTTGTGCCTGCGGCGGCGCGAAATATCCCTAAACACGCCAGATGCCGGAAAGTTCCCGCCTAAGGATTTTCCTGACATGATTTCGTCATCTTGTCAGGGAAATGGAGCTCTTGTGGGAAAAGTTACCACAAAAAATAAGCGCAATCCTGACACAAAAAGGGTTTCTCCCGACTGTTTTGCATCTGCAGCAAGAATACCTTGATCCTGCAACGTGAAGGCGTGTGGCGAAAATTCGCTGAACCGTGTGAGGCGCAAATGCGTGATGAAACAGTTTCCGGGTAGGCGAATATCTCGCAAATTCGGGTCTGATCAAACCCTGAAAGGAATGCCGAATGGCAAACATCGCAGTAATCGGAATTGGGTATGTCGGGGCAGTTTCGGCCGCCTGTCTGGCACGCGACGGCCACAATGTCGTCGCCGTAGATGTCGACCCGGGAAAGGTCGAAGCCATCAATGCCGGCATGTCGCCGATCGTTGAAGAGGGCCTCCCGGAACTGATCGCAGAAGTCGTGGCCGCTGGAAAACTCGTTGCGACCACGTCCATCGCCGAGGCAGTTGCAAAGACCGAAGCATGTTTTGTATGTGTCGGAACCCCTTCGGCTCCCGACGGTTCGGTCGGTCTGGACTACGTGGCAGCCGCCTGCACCCAGCTCGGAGAAGCGATCAAGGCTCAGGATACCTGGTATTCGGTCATCATGCGCTCGACCATCGTGCCGGGCTCCATGGAAGGCACCTGTATTCCGACCCTCGAGGCAGCATCTGGAATGAAGGCTGGCGTGGATTTCGGCGTAGGTTACTATCCAGAATTCCTGCGGGAGTCGACCGCAATCGAAGATCACAAGGAGCCTGGACTGATCGTCTTCGGGTCCTTGGATAAGGTGACCGGTGCATTCCTGACTGCGCTGAACAAGGATATCAAAGGGTCGATCAATTCCGTCGACCTGCGTACCGCGGAAATGGTGAAATACACCTCCAATTCCTGGCGCGCCGTGAAAGTGTCCTACGCAAACGAAATCGGAAACATCGCCAAGGCGAATGATATCGATGGGCAGTTGGTGATGAAAATCCTCTGCTCCGACAACAAAGCCGCGATGAGCCCTTATTTCATGCGTCCCGGCTTCGCATTCGGTGGTTCCTGCCTGCCGAAAGATGTCCGCGCCCTGCGTGCCCTGGGCGACGCGAAGGGTCTCGATACGCCGATCCTCGATGCAGTTCTGATCGCCAACGAGGCGCAGATCAAACGCGCCGAGCAGATGATCGAGAAGAGCGGTGCCAAGAAGGTCGGCATGGTGGGCATCAGCTTCAAGCCCGGGACCGACGACCTCCGCGAAAGCCCGCTGGCAACGTTGGCGTCGAAGCTTCTGGGAGATGGCAAGGAGATCGCGGTCTACGATCCGTTCGTCAACGAGGCCTATCAGAACAATCACTCCGCGGCCGGTCGCGGCAATGACTATGGACTCGACCTGAAGGACAAGATGGTCGGCAGCATCGATGATCTGATCGCCACCAGCGACATCATCCTTGTCGGCAACAAATATGCCGAAACCGTTGCTCCGCTGGAGACGGCAATGGCAACCCGTCCGATGGTCGATCTTACCCGGATTTCGGCGAAGGCCCGGTCCAACGGCACCTACGAGGGGATCTGCTGGTAAGATGGCCCGGATCGCTGCGCATATTACCTACCTCGCGGTTCTGGTTTGGCTGAGCGTGTTTGTGCTCGCTGCCGATATCAGTTCTGTCTCGAAGGGCCTCGTGGTGGTCGGTCTGATCGGCATCTGGCGCTACAGCTGGGCGGCGGTGAATTTCACGCGCGCAGCGATCTATCTCAACTACGTCTTCCCGCGCCTCCGGGCGCGGGCGGAAAGAGCCTACGGCGCGCTGCCCGCACCGGCCCATGCCTATTTCCTGGTGACGTCCTTCAAGATCGAGCCGGATGTTACCACACGCGTCTATCGGTCGATCTTCCGTGCCGCGGCTGCGTCGCGAGGCGGGGCAACGATCGTGGTCTCGGTTGTCGATCTGGCCGACGAGACGCTGATCCGGAAAATCTGGGACCTGATGCCCCGGGACGTGGACCTGTCGAGGGTGCAGCTTCACCTCGACCGGATACCGGGTACCGGCAAGCGGGATGCCCTTGCGCGCTCTTATCGACTTATCTCCAGGATGAGCCCGACCCGGCATGACATCGTCGTGGTGGCCGATGGCGACACCTGTGTCCCGGTCGATATCGTCGAGACCTCGGCCCCGTTCTTCACCGATCCGCGCGTGGGTGCTCTGACGACCGACGAGATCGCGGAAACTCCGGAACCCGGCCTGTTCCGCGATTGGTACAATCTCCGATTCTCGCAGCGGCAGATGATGATGTCTTCGCAGGGCCTTTCCGGGCGGGTGCTGACTTTGACCGGGCGCATGTCGGTATTCCGCGCCGATCTGCTGACCGACCCGGGCTTCATTGCCCAGGTGCAATCCGACAGTATCGAACATTGGCGCCTCGGCACTGTTAAGTTCCTGACCGGTGACGACAAATCCACCTGGTTCTGGTTGCTCTCCAACGGGTATCTGATGCGCTACCTGCCGGATGTCGCCTCGGTTTCCATGGAAAGCCAGCCCAAGCCCGGCTTCATGGACAGCGCGATAACGCTGATGGTGCGCTGGTTCGGCAACATGCTGCGGACCAACGGCCGGGCCCTGGCCCTGAGCACCTCGACCATCGGATACTACACGAAATGGGCGCTTCTGGATCAGCGCCTGGGCATCTGGACGACCATCGCGGGCCCCCTGTCCGTGATCTGGGGGACGCTCTTCGTCGATGTGATGGTCCTGCCAGCCTATGTCGCGTGGGTCCTGTTCACCCGCTACGTGTTCTGCTGGATCCTCTCGCTGGTCCGCGAGCCCGGGTTTCCGATCACCTACCCTTTCCTGCTTTGGTTCAGCCAGGTCTTCGGAGCCACGGTCAAGAGCTACATCCTGTTCCGGCTCGACCGCCAGAAATGGACCCGCCAGCCAGGGGGGAGTGCCGGCAAGGTGGCCCGTCCTCCACTCGGACAGCGCGTCCGGGCCTACTCCTCGACCTTCGTTCACTCTCTGGCACTGGGCTGGCTCGCGCTGGCCACCCTGTTCCTCTCCGGCGTCCTGCGCTGAACGCCACCAAGACCTTCAAGTCCTCAAATTGCCGTAGCCCGCAAAGGGAGAACCCACCATGTCCATTACACACGCAGAATCCGGCCAAATCGACGGGGGCAGTGGTCACCTGCACGACGTGCCGGCGACAAGTCTGCCCAGCGATCACCCGATGATGGAGCTTCCCTTCGCGGCAGAGATCGACGGACGGCAGTACCAAGGGGCGGGCGTTTCGCTGACCGGCGTCAAGCTGACCGGCCTGGCCGATCCGAACCTCGTCGGGCATGACCGCCTGCTGCGTCTTTCGTTTCCCTTCGAGGCCTTTCAGCTGGCCATCGCGGTCGAGGGGCGCATCACCGACATCAATCCCGGCAACGGCGAGATCGAGGTCACCTTCACCGATCCGACCGGCCCGCATCTGCCGCAGCTCCGGCATGTGCTGAACTCCTATATCGCAGGAGACGTGGTCTCGATGGGGCGCGTTCTGGGGGTGGCTCTGCAGCCGAACAAGCCGTCGAAAGGTGGCAAGCAAGCCGCCAGCGGCGGCGGCAGTACGCTTCGGACCATCGGCAACGGCCTGCTGGTCGCGACCGCGACCATTGCGCTGATCGGCGGGGCTGCATGGCTGGTCCATGACCGCTTCTTCGTCGAGCATGTCGTTGCCCCGGCCCGGGTCGAAACGGCGGGTCGCGCTCTGACGGCAATCGATGCCGGCCAGATCGACTATCTCGATACCGAAGCCGCGATGGGGGAGGTGGCCTTCTCGATCCGCGCAACCTCTGGCGAGACGCTGTCGGTGGCGATGCCCTGCGACGATTGCACCGCGGTCTCGGCGGGTCCGGAGCTGGGCGCTACGGTTCAGGCCGGCCAGCCCGTTCTGCAGATTTCCCAGGCCGACGCTCCGCTGATCCTCAAGGTGCGCGTGGAGCCGGAGCAGCTGTACTCACTGGCCGAGGCGCGCGCCATCGAGGCCCGCTTTGCCGATGGCACGTCGATCACCACCCATGCAGACGAAGCCTCTCTGTCGTCGTCGGCGGCAGACACCTCGGGCCGTCCCCTGTTCATCGACCTTGTTCCCGAAGCCAGCATCGACGCCGGTCGCGCCGGACAACTGGCCCGCCTGACGATCGAACACGATTACCCCTTTGCCAATGGTCTCGACGGGATCCGTGACGCAATCGCAACCAAATTTGCAAGCGTGGAGTAACAAATGACCCATCGTATCATTCCGACGATCCTTTGCGGGGGCATGGGCTCACGCCTCTGGCCGATGTCGCGTATCGATCAGCCCAAGCAGTTCCAGTCCGTCAACGGGGCCGGCTCCAACACGTTCTTTCAGGAAACCATGCTGCGCCATCACGTCGAAGGGTTCGGGGACCCGATCGTCGTGACGAATGCCAAGCAGACGGCCATCGTGGCACGCCAGATGCGCAGCATCGGCATGGATGCGACCATCGTCGGTGAGCCGATCGGCCGGAACACGGGCCCGGCGGTACTGGCGGCAGCGCTCTTTGCGCTACGCAATGATCCGGACGCTCTGCTGCTGGTTCTGCCGTCCGATCACATCATCACCGGCGACATCAACCGCATCATCATGTCGATGGCAGATGCTGCCGACAACGGCCGCATCATCACCTTCGGTGTCGAGCCCAGCTATCCAGAAACGGGCTACGGCTACATCACCGATGGCGGTGCCTTCGGAAATTACGCCGGTCTGCACCACGTTTCGAAGTTCATCGAGAAGCCGCCTCTGGAAGACGCGACGGCGCTGCTGGATGCAGGCGGGTCCTATTGGGCTTCGGGCATCTCCATGCTGCGCGCCGATCTGCTGGTCAGCGAATTTGCCCGCTACGACCAGGGCACGCTTGCGGCCGTCTCCGAAGCGGTGGCCAAGGCGCATTTCGATGAGCTTGGTGCGTCGATCCTCGAGGAGCTGGCCTTTGTCCGGTCGTCGAATGAACCGACTGAACGTCTGATCTTTGAACGCTCCGACCGCATTTCGCTGGCACCGCTGCCGGGGATCAAGTGGGACGACGTTGGTGCGTGGAACTCCGTTCATTCGATTTCCGAAAAGGCCGGCAACGGCAATGTCACCCAGGGTGATGTCATCACCCACGAGACCTCCAATTCGCTGATCCGCTCCGAGGATCGCCTGGTCGCCGTGATCGGTCTTGATGATGTGATCGTTGTCGACACGGCGGACGCGCTGCTGCTGGCAAGCCGCGACCATAGCCAGGACGTCAAGAAGATCGTCGAGCAGCTCAAGGAGCGCAAGCGGGTCGAGGTTTCCAGCCACCGCCGCCGTGACATGCCGTGGGGCCAGATCGAGCGTTTGCGAGATACCGGCAGCTACGAAATGGACATGCTGAGCGTTGAAAAGGGCGGCAAGCTGATGGTGAACGGGACCGGCCACGGGCTCTCGATCCTGACGGCGGTTTCGGGGAATGCCGAATGCGAACTGCCCACCGGCGTCAAGCGCCTGAATGCAGGGGTCTCCGTAGTCATCGATCCGGACTACTCCATGCCGCTGGTCAATGACGGTGAAGAACCCTTCCTCCTGCTGCATGTCACCGTCCCCGAGCTGAAGGCGCTTGCCGAGCAAGCTGTCGAGGTCGCGAAGACCGAAGCCGAGATCGAGGAGCTTGGCCAGATCGAGGCGAAGCTCGACGACCTGACGACCCGCAGCGCTCCCAACGGAACGCTCGGCGCGGCCTGATCGCCCGGGAGGAAAGAGTGATGCAGCAGCGATTGTCCCCCATGCCGCCCTCCATGATCGGCGCGGCCCGCGCCCGCCAAGGGACCTGTGGGGTTCTCATGGGCTTGATGATCGGAACCGCGGTGGTCTTCGGCGGCACAGCTGCTCTGGCCGCCGAGAGATTGGTGCCGATCGTGACCACGCCCAAACCGAGCCTTCAAATGGAGGCTCGCAAACCGGCGGCTGCGTCGCTTGGCGCTCTGTCGAGCGATCGTCTCACGGGCCTCGTGCTCCCGGGGGTTTCCTCCGGCGATCTGTCGGCTCTGTCCCAGTCCTCCGACGCGAACAGCCTTCGGGAAGGTGCGCGCCTCCTGTGGGGCGAGCTCGGCCTCGAAGGGGACGGCGGTGATACGACGGAGCACGCGCCGTCGCAAAGTGTGGCATTCCCGACCATTTCGGGGGTGCCGGAGGTCTCGACAGGTTCCGCGGCCCTGGCCCTGACCCGCTTCACGTCGCTGTCGGGTCCGGTCGCGACCGGAGCAATCGAGTCCGCATCGGACGGTGATGACGCCATCTACCTCGAAAAGGGCGCGGCGACGATCGACGGCTTGGTTGAGGCTCGGACACCGGGGATCATCCGTGCGCAAAGCGGCGTCATCCTGACGCGACCGCTGGTGATCTGGCCGGGGGCCAGCCTGCAGCTCAGCGAGGGCGAGGCTCTTTATTTGTCGCGTGAAGACGGCGCATACCTGCTCGCATTTGGTGAAATGTCGGTCGATGGCGCAACGATCGCGTCGACCACATCGCACAACCCTCGGGTCTCACATTTCGCACCGTTTGTCGCGGTGGCGGGGCAGGGCGTCTTCCGGTCGAACCATGCCCGCTTTGTTGGCCTTGGCGCCGTTTCGGACCGGGATGCCGGACAGGCCGACAGCATGTCGGGGCTCTCGATTTCCGCCGGGCTGCTGTACCGGCCGGATCAGACGTCCCGCATTCTCAACAGCCGGTTCGACGACGTCCATCTGGTCGCAGTCAGCGGCGTTCAGGACACCGTCGTGAGCGGCAATGATTTTGCAGGGCAATACGCTGGCGGCCTGAAGGTCGAAGACAGCCCGCGGGCGCTTGTTTCAGGCAACCGCATGACGACGCCCGGTCTCTATGCGGCGATGCACCTGAGGAACCTCTCGGAAGCGCACATCGAAAGAAACACAATCGCCTCGGCCAAGGGCAAAGGCATTCTGATCGACGGTTTCAGCCGGTCGCTGACAATCGACGGAAACGTGGTCGCCAGCGCCGCGGGGGCCGGGATCGAATTGCGCGGCACAACCTGCAGCGAGCTGACCTCGAACCTCGTCCTGGCATCCGGCGGCAATGGCATCGAACTGAGCCGGACCGGTGATGTCGAAGCACGTCGGAACGTTGCGCTGTTCAACGGCGCGGCGGGTGTTGCGATGTCGGACCAATTGCCGGGAAGCAAGCTGGCTCTCGCGAGCAACCTGATCGGGCGCAATCGCGAAGGCGTGCGCGGCGCGGGGCTGTCCGACCTCACGCTGAAAGGCAACCGGCTGCCGAACCAGATGCCCCGTCTTCTGGGGGGGGAGCTGGGCCTGAACCAGAGCCCATGGCTGGCGGCGCGCAAGGAAAATCAATCTTTCAACTTCTCCAACGGCACACGGCAGGCCGCATCCACCGCGTGTGAAGGGATCTGACAATGGTCTTCGCTTCCGAAACCTTCCTCTTCCTCTTTCTGCCGCTCTTTCTGGTGGCCTACTACCTGACGCCGTCCAAAGGTCGTAACCTTACAATCCTTCTGGGCAGCTACGGCTTCTATGGCTGGTGGCGGATCGACTTTTTGTTCCTGCTCATCGCGACCACGGTCTTCACCTGGATCTGCGGGCGCATGGTCGACAAGCGTCGGGACGAGGGGCGGGCAAAGCCGTGGCTGGTTCTGGGTCTCGTCGGCAATCTCGGTGTGCTGGGGATCTTCAAGTATCTCGGCTTCTTCATGGACAGTCTGACCGGAGCGTTCGGAACAACGCCGGATCAGATCGGCTTTCACTGGCAGATCATCCTGCCGATCGGCGTCAGCTTCTATGTGTTCCAGTCGATTTCCTACCTCGTCGATGTATGGCGCAAGGACGCGCCGGCGGACACCGGCCTGATCGACTTCGCGGCCTTCATCGCGCTGTTCCCGCAGCTGATCGCCGGACCCATCCTGCGCTTCAAGGATCTCGCCGACCAGTTTCGCGACCGTCGCCATACGTCCGAGATGTTCACCGACGGCATGGCGCGCTTCGTGATCGGCCTGTCCAAGAAGGTCCTGTTGGCCGATGCCGTGGCACCGCTGGCGGACCTGGCTTTCAACAATCCTGACCCGGCCTCCCCGCTCGCCTGGCTCGGCGCCGTGGCCTACATGCTGCAGCTCTACTTCGACTTCTCGGGCTACTCCGACATGGCGATCGGCCTCGGCATGATGATGGGCTTCCGCTTCACCGAGAACTTTGCGACGCCCTATATCTCGCGGTCGATCACCGAGTTCTGGCGCCGGTGGCACATCTCGCTGTCGGTCTGGCTGCGCGACTATCTCTACATCCCGCTCGGCGGCAACCGTCACGGCACTGCCCGGACCTACTTCAACCTGTGGATCGTGATGGTGCTGGGTGGCATGTGGCACGGCGCAAACTGGACCTTCCTGGTCTGGGGGGTGTGGCACGGAACCTGGCTGGCCCTGGAACGTGCGCGCTTCGTGCCGCGCGGGGATGGCCCCCTGTCGCTGGCGCGCACCCTTCTGGTGGTGCTGATCGGCTGGGTGTTCTTCCGGGCGGCGGACATGGGGCAGGCCTTGGATGTGTTCGCGGGCATGGTCGGACTGCACGGCATGGTGATGCCCTTCGACATCGCGGTGCAGATCCGGACCGAACAGCTGATCTTCCTGTGCATCGCGCTGCTGATCGCTGCCTTCGAGCCGAGGTTGAACCTCTGGGTGCGGTCCATCTGGGCCAGTGCACCGGGCGGCACGATGGGCGGCGGCGCCCCCGAGGTGGCCGGATCGGGAGGCGCGGCCAGCGTCGCTTCGACCAATACCCTGGGCGCGGTTCTGTCCAGCTTGGTGATCGCAGTTCTGCTGGTCGCCTGCGTTCTCCGCATCGCCGAAGCCTCTTCCACCCCCTTCCTCTACTTCCAGTTCTGAGGCGAGACCTATGATCGTAACGATAGCACGCATGGCCATACCCGCAGCTCTCGTCGCCTACTCGGCGTGGAGTGCCTCGGAAGCGCTGCCGAACGTCGGGGCGCGGATAGAGCAGGCGCATTGGACAGCCAGATCCTGGTTCGACGGAAAGGCAACCGCCGCCATCGACTCGACGTGGAGCGATGCACTGCCGCATCGAGACTTTGCCTCCGGGATCGTCGGCGCCGGGCGCTGGCTGGCGCTGGGAGAAGGCAAGGAGGGTGTGGTGCCCGGCCGCGACGGCTGGCTGTTCACCGCCGAAGAAGCACGCTCGATGCCGGAGCCGCTTTCGGCGAGCCTCGCCCGCATCGAGGTCCTGGAAGAGACGCTGCGCGAAATGGGCGTCGCTCTTACGATCGTTCCGCTTGCAGGCAAGGCCGACATTTACCGCGATGAAACCCGCAACCCGTCGATGGCCAATGATCTGGAAGCCCGCTACGACGAGGTGCTGGCCTCGCTGCGTGCGATGGGCATCGACACCGTCGACAGCCGGACCGCGCTGGTGATCGAAGCCGAGGTCTCGCAGGTCTTCTACGCGTCCGACACGCACTGGACACGCGACGGCGCGGCAGCGGTGGCGCGGGCGATCGCTGCCGACCTTCCGAGCGGCGACGCCGTGTTCGAGCCTGTCGAAACCGGGACGGTCGCGTTCCATGGGGATCTGACCAAGTTCATCACCACCGAGAATTACGCCAACGCAATCGGTCTCAAGGAAGAAACGGCACGCCTGTTCAAGGCCGAGGCCGCCGCGGCGGACAATGGGGAGGATATCTTCGGCTCTGGTGATGATCTCTTTGCGGCCTCTGCCCTGCCGACTGTGCTGGTCGGGACGTCCTATTCGGCGAACCCGGACTGGTCCTTTCAGGAAAGCCTCAAGATCGCGATGCAGAGCGACATCGTGAACTATGCCGAAGAGGGGCGCGGCCCCGTGAAGCCCTTCCTCAAGATGCTCGCCGACCCTGCGTTCCGCGATGCGCCTCCGCAGCGCGTCATCTGGGAAATTCCCGTCCGCTACCTGTCCGACCCCGGCATCTGGGAACCGGAAGAGGCCCAGAAGGATCAGGCGATCCTCGCGGGTGGCATGCTGACCGACGAGTTGGCGCGCATCGACGCGGACGCGCCGACGAGCCTGCAGATCGCAGAGACCCTGCAGGCTGCCTTGACCGACGCCGCAGGGCAGACCGGCCAACTGGCCTCGCTCGATCTGAACAACAAAGGAGAAACCCATGTCGACTGAGACAATCCTGACCCATCGGACCGTCGCGACATGGTCCTCCTTTCCCGAACACACCCGGTCTACTTGTCGGAATAATCCGACCGGTCTTCGCTCAAGGTCGGGTGTGGTGCTTCTCCTCGTTGGTCTGGGCTTCGGCCTCATGGTCAGCCCGGCCAGCGGGGAGAGCATTTCATCGCCATTCGGTATCAATGCGACACGGGAGCTGCCGAGCGCCCGGTTGCGACAGACCCGCCGCGACATGCTTGAAGACCGGCATGTAAGCTACGGACGGCTTCGGAACCTCGCGGATGCGGGCGACGGGCTCGCGGCATGGGCCGTTGGTCAGAAGCTCGAGGCGATGGACCGTCCCGAGCTGGCGTCCGACATTGCGCATTACTACGCCACTTCCGTGATCAGCGGACGCCTTTTCGCGACGTCCCGGCTCGTTGATGCGCTCGATGTCGGGCTCGAGGCCAATGCGTTCGAGAACCAGCCGGCCCGTTTGCGCAGCATCGGCAATGCGCTCGAGTTTGCGGCCAGCAACGGCGAAGCCAAAGCGGCGGCACGGCTTGCCCGCGCCTGGCAGGACGGCGACGTCTTCGGAACGACCGATACCGAGAAGAGCGAGCGCTATGCACGCATGGCGGCAGCCGACGGGCAGAATGATGCCATCGAGCTGATCGTCCGCCAGAAGATCGCGGCGCGCGATATCGAAGGCACCAAGGAAGCCATCAACCTTGCCGGTTCGGTGAACGATCTGGGAATGGTTGCGCTGGGACAAAACCTGCTTCGCCAAATGCAATCTGATCAGGCAGGGGAAATCGAATGACCCTCACTCACCGTTCCAATCTGACCGTTTTCGCCATGGTCGCGCTCGGGCTATGCGGGGCCGCTTCGGCGGCCGCTGCGCAAGAGTCCAGCTTTGGCTGTGCCGGCCTGGAACAATCCAGTCTGGTGCGTGCCGAAGAGGGCAAGGATGGCGTGTTCTATCGCGTCGCGACCGATCTCACGATGGGACAGATCATCAACCACCGCGCAGCTGATGCGGTCGCCCGCATCGCCCGCGCCCTGGAAGAGCAGGGCACGACCCTGATCTTCGCGCCGGTGCCGACGAAAGGGCAGGCCATGCCCGAAGACCTCCCGTCGAAGTTCGTCACCACCGGGTATGACGTCGAAAAGGCCCGTGCCGAATACGCGGTGTCAATCGAGAACCTGCGTGCGAGCGGTGTCGTCACCGCCGACCTCCTGACACGGATGCTGGATACATTCGATCCGGCGGAGGTCGCCAAGTACGGGACGGAAAACACGCCGTTGTTCTTCCGGTCCGACTACCATTGGACCTCTGAAGGCGCGCGCCGTGCGGCGCGGGCCGTGGCTGATCAGATCGTCGAACACCCGGGCTACGGTGATCTTACCCCGAGCAGCTATCAAACGCGGCAGGTCGGCGAGCTCGAAGGCTTTTCCAACATGCGCCGTGCGATGCAGCGCCAATGTCGTGAACCCCTGCCCGAAGTGGAAACCTTGGGCTTTGAAACCAATGCGGACACGACCCCCGAGCAGGACGACGCCGGCCCGCTCGACATCTTTGCGGATGCCGAAGAGCAGAGCCAGGTCGTTCTGCTGGGGACGTCCTTCTCGGACAACCCGACCAACAACTTTGCGGGCTGGATTTCCCAATACTCGGGTCTCGAGGTGCTGAACTATGCTGTGACCGGTGGTGGCCAGTACGGGGCGTTGATCTCCTATCTGACGTCGCAGGACTATCTGGAGCAGCGCCCCCGCTTCATCGTCTGGGAAAACCCGATCTACACCGATCTGCTGCAGTTCGGCACAGGCCCGGTCGAAGAACTGACGGCGGCTGCTTCCGCGGCCTGCTCCGATCCCCTCAAGGTCACCGCCACCTCGGAAACCCTCGAAGCGGAGCTCGGTGGCGCGACGTTCGACACCGATGATGCGATCCTGGCCCGCTTCGGGTCCGAAGGGCCGCGGAACGCGGAATTCACCCTCGTGACCACGGATGGCGTGTCGCGCCGCTACTTCTCGAACCGTGATGACCGCCTGCGGGCGACCGGAAACTTCTGGCTGGGGCTCGGGCCCTACGTCGATCTGCCGATCGAGAGCATCAAGGTTGCTTTCGATCGCCCCATCCCCAACGGCGCAAGCCTGAGCCTCTGCCCCAACTTTGGAGAATGAAGATGAGCGACTTCACCTCGACCAAAATCCGCACTGTAGCTTCCGCGATTGCCATGATCGTATTCGGTCAGGCCGCGGCGGCGCAGGACTCCCAGCTGTATGACAACGCCGCAAATCCCGACGCGGGCTACCTGCGCGTCGTCGCCGTGCGGGATGCGTCGGCCATCATCGCCGGCGAGAATTTCTCGGACCTGGGGGAGGGTGTTTCTCCATATGTGACCATCGAAGAGCCCGGCACGGTCGACGTCTCTGCCGCGGGCATCGACGGAACTGCCGAGATTGCCAAGGGCAGCTGGAACAGCTGGTTGGTCACCGCAGACGGCAAGGGTGTTCTGGTCACCGATCCGCTGGGTCACAGCCCGGCCCAGGCCGACCTGACGTTCTACAACATCTCCGACAAGCCGGCCGTCGACCTTTACGTCCCTGCCGCCAAGCGCGTGGCGCTGGAGGGGGTAGGCGAAGGGAGCGGCGACTGGGTTGCCCTCAAGGCCCCGCTGTCTCTCGATTTCGAGGCGCGCAGCGGGGACGAGACGCTGGCGGCTGCGTCCGACGTGGCGCTGGCACGGCGCGAAGGCACCACCTTGGTGTTCAGCGGGACCAACGGAAACTACGAGCTCGTGGCGCTGAAAGCGTCGCAGGTCAATTGAGCCAGGGGTGGAGCGAATGATGAACGTTACCCCGATGCGCATCAGGCCGCTTCTGCAGAGCGCGCGGTCTGCCTTGCTGGCTGGAACATTCCTGGCTGTCGCCGCCCCGGCGATGGCCGCGGCACCGGTGAAGGTCGATTTCGAACCGCCGCAGATCGATGCGCAGCCGGTCTGTGAAATCCGGGCGCCCGACAGCGTGATCACGACCCGTTGGGACGGTTGGGATGGTCAATCCCTCTCTGGCATGGACTCGACGCTTGTCCGCCGCGACATGCGCCGTCTCATGGCGATCGACCCCGTGAAATGGCTGCCGGTGGGTGAAAAGGTCGTTGCGCTCCTGCCGACGATCGACGCGACCTACGACGGCGACAAGCAGTTGATGGAAACCATCGAGATGCGGCTCGAGGCTGGCCAGGCGGCGGACGTCCGCGCCGAGGGGCTGATCGAGAAAGCTCTAGCCTCGACGGCTGCCGAACAACCGCAGAACCAACGTCGCCTGGGCGAATGGCTGATGCAGGGCAAGGGTGTCGCGCCCGACCGGGACCGGGGTCTGCAACTGATCGTTGCCGCCGCCCGTGGAGGAGATGCCAACAGCCTGCTGAGCATCGCCAGCTTCCAGCAGCGCGGCATCGACGTGCCGAACTGGAACGTCGAACCGAAGATGACGGTCATGATGGGCTTTGCGTCGCAGGTCGGTCGGCTGGACGAGACCATTTGCGATCGTGTCGTGAACATCGCACGCGCCTACCGGAACGGCGACATCGTGCAGGTGGACAATGAGCTGTCCGAACGGTGGTTCCGCTTTGCTGCGGACCTCGGCAGCCCCGACGCCGCGTGGAGCGTTGCGGACATGCACCTGCGTTCGGAGGAGATCTCGAAGGACAACGAGGTGATGCTGCACTACCTTGGCATCGCCGCGACGGGCGGTGATCCGAATGTGCTCATTCAACTCGGTCGCCTGTATGAAGATGGCGCGTTGCTGGAGCGCGACCTGACGCAGGCCGAGGAGCTTTACCAGCGCGCAGCCGCATCGGGTGATCGTGCCGGCATGGGCCGCCTGACGCTGTTTCTCGACAGGCTGCGCGAGGGCAATCCGGCCCGCACCGAGGACTATGACAAGGCGCTCTCAGCGCTTATCGAGAGCGAAAATGCGCCTGGCTGGGCCTATCCCAAAGCCGCGGATCGCGTTTTGGCACGCGAAGGTCGCTGGGCGGGTGAACAGAAGGCCATGGACTATTATGCCAAGGGTGTCGCCCTCGGTGATCCGGAAGCGATCCGGCAACGGGCCCTGCTCAACATCGGCCTCGGGGATGCAGAGTCCTTCTATTCGGGCATCGACGACCTGATCTTCTCCGTGGAACAGATCGGCCGCTCGGGTCCCGTTAACGACTTGGTTCAGGCAAATCTGTGCAAGGCACCCGATGCGCCTCTTGTCGATCGGGTCGGCTATTGGCAGTCGCTGGCCGGGGCCGAAACCGAGGCACCGGACCCCACGCTCGGGGAAACGCTCGTCCAAGCCAAAGATGGCGTTGCCCCCACCTTGCCATTCCACATGATGAGCACGGTCCTCGACCATGCGCAGGCCGTTCTTTCGGTGGATGCCTCGGCCAGCGACCTGATTGCTTTGGCGTCAAACGAGGCAATCTCTGCCGAAGAGCAATCCTACTGGTCCTTGATCGCCGCCCGTGCCGCGGCCGTCTCGCCCACGGATGGTAAAGGATGGGTCGATGCGCTCGGGGACAATCTGGCACTGCGCTTCGTGGACCGCTTCCCGCAAGGCAAGGACGCCGAAGCGATCGCGCTGCAACTGGCCGACCAAGGATACGGTCGTGCCATGACTTTGCTGACGACGATTAATCCCGAGACTTACCCGGACCCCACAACGCTCGCGAGAACCTTTGCCCCGGTGATCGAAGCGCGCGGCGATTTCGAAGCGAGCCTTCTTGGTCTGCGCTACTTGGACAGCCTCTCGGACGACCAGAAGGCCAGTCTGATCCGTCATGCGCGCGCGGCAACCACCTGCACCTTCAGCGAAGGGCTGCAGATGGCCGAAGTGCTCGCGGAACACGGCTCGCCGGATCAGTTCGCGCAATGGGTGCGGATCTCGAAAGAGCTGGTGAAAACCGAAAGCGCATGGTCGCACACGAATCTCGGGGATCTCATCATGGCGCACGCCGATATGCTTGGTGACGATGCCGCCGAGGATGCCCGCAACCTTTGGCTGGCCGGGTATGAAAAAGGTGATCGTCCCGCCGTGTTCCGCCTGATGACCGAGGTCGAACAGCCGGAGACGCCGGGCTACGATCCCGAAAAGGCCGCGGAATACTATGTGGCCCTGGCGGAACGTTCTGCCCCTGATCAGCTGCCTTCGGTGCTGGACAAACTCGCGAATGCGCAGGCGGACATTCGGCAGGACGTCGAGACGCGGGTCGATACCAGCGCTCTGTGGCTCGCGGCTGCAAAAGCCGGCTCTTCGGAAGCCATGCTGCACCATGCGCGCGAGTTGCGTGCTTCTGCGAGCAATCAGGCGGATATCAGCGAAAGCGGCGAATGGCTGCGCCGCGCCGCGAACGCCGGCAGCGCTGCCGCGATGGTCGAGCTTGCCCGTAGCCTCGCCTTCGGCATTGGCGCCGAGGCCGATCCCGAGGCGGCGCGCGACTGGCTTCAGAAGGCTGCCGCCCTAGGTAACGAGGACGCTGTTTCACTGATGAACTCGATGCAGATCGCGGAGGTCGCTACACAATGAAGGGAACTGCACTCACAACGCTGGCGGTTCTGGCTGCGCTCCTGCCAATGAGCCCCTCATTCGCGCAGGAGGACGAAAAGGCCCCCGGGATCGATCCGGTTCAACTGTCCGATACGGACGCGTCGGATCCGGAAACGGAGGAGGAGGCGACCGCGGATGCGGGCGATGAGTCCGATTGCATGGCGCCGGTCGACCCTGTCGTGTCCCTGAGCTACGGCAGCCGATACACCGAAGACAGCGAAACCCGGTCGGATTTCGACGAAGACGCCAATGCTGCGGTGAACGCGGCGCTGGAGCCGGTCGATGATTTCATTTCGGACCTGACGCGCGAAAGCAATCGGGCTCTGACCCGATCGGGAGACCGTGGCGTTGCGGCCGCGGAATGCCTCTACGAACGCCTCTTGCCCTGGGCCGAAGCCGACGCCCTGTCGGATTTGACCACGATGAACGCGAACATCTCGGCTCCGAGCCGATTGGGCGGGATTGCCTTCGCCTACAGCAATGCGCTGACCGTGGCTGAACCGACCGAGGAACAGCAATCGGTCATCGAAGGCTGGCTCGAGGATCGAGCGAAGGCGACCATGACGTACTTCGACGAGGAAGCGCCCCCCCGCGCGTCGCGGAACAATCTGCGGCAATGGGCGGCGATGGGCGTGACCCGGATCGGCCTAACGACGGGAGACGAGGACCTCGTCGAGTGGGGGCGCGAGACCGTCGAATATTCCGCCTGCATGGTGGAAGAGGACGGCGCACTGCCCTTGGAAATGGAGCGTGGCGATCTTGCGCTGCACTACCAGATGCACGCCGTACAGGCGCTGGTAATCACGGCAGCCCTGCTTGCAGAGGAAGATCCCGAGATCTTCGACGCCTGCGATGGCGCGATCAAGAAGGCTGTCGACTACACGCTGGACGGTTTTGACAACCCTGAAAGGATCGAGGCGCGGACCGGCCGCGAGCAAAAGATCGATGACGCGCCGGAGAACTTCGAAATGGCTTGGGCCGTCGCCTATCTTCGCTACCAGAGTGACCCGGACCTCGAGGAGCAGATCGCCGACATCGACAATCTGTCGAACTCCAAACTCGGAGGCGACCAGCGTCTGATCTGGTGATCTGCCACCGGATCCGGATGATGAGGCCCGCGTGAAACTGCCGTCCCGGCGACGGCAGTTTCAAGAATGTCCGGAGCACGTCGCCAGTTTGTTCTCAGTTCCTGTCGACCCTGCAGCGGGGCTTAACCGGGACCACGCGTCGCCTTCATGTATGCGCACCTCGAAACGCGATCCCTATCGCCTGCGTCCGCAGGGGGGAGGAGCTGGGACGAGGTGCTTGGCATGGCGCCCGACACCTTCGAAGCCGAGCCCTTCTGAACCGGATTTCTCCGCGATCTCGTCCGTCGTGGCCTTGGCTGCGTGAAGCTCGTGGGCCGCTGCTCGGCAAGCAATTGCGCGGCGATCTCGCGTGAGAAAGCGCTGCGTATGAGGGCATCAGGGCCGCCACCATCCGGCTCCTGTCCACGACCGTGCAGCGCCGCGTTCGCCACTGGTCTTGGTCTTCATTGCTTGTGCCTTCGCCCGGCCTGGGCCTGCGGCGGGGCAGGCGCAGTTGCGGCTTGTGGCGGACCAGATGCGCGGCAAGCTCGCGAACGCGGCTGGGGGGCATCCTGGCCTGCATGACCTTCCCGACCGAGCCTTGCGCCAAGCTTCCACGCACCACCCCCGATCAAGCGGCAGAACGGTGCCTCAACCGAGAAGCCGTCGCGCAGATCACGCAAAGGGGGCGGTCAGGTCAGGGAGGTGGCCGAGCGGTTGAGTGCAAGGCAGGGCTCGCGCTTTCCATCGAAGAAGTTCGTGAAGACGTCGTCAGGTGACGCTGAGATGGCCGCCGAAAGACGGCGACCATTGCGCCTTAGGGAATGCGCGCTCTTTCGACGAATTTGCGCAGGGCAAATTGCGTGCGCACGTTGCGGACGCCGGGGATCTTCATCAGCTTGTTCTGCAAGACCTGCTCGTACTCCTCGAGGTCCCGGACCAGCACCTCGAGCAGGAAATCCTGAGACCCGGTCATGAGCATGCCCGTCACCACCTCCTCAATCCCGGCTGCGGCCTTCTGGAACCGCTCGACGTCCGCCGCATCGGAGCGCTCCAGTTCCACCGAGACGAAGGCCGTGACACCGAAGCCCGACGCCTTGCGATCGATCTTTGCGACATAGCCGCTGATCAGGCCTGAGTCCTCGAGCCGCTGCACCCTCCGCTTGCAAGGCGTCGGCGACAGGCCGATCTTCTCGGCGAGATCGACGACGGTGATCCGGCCGTCGTACTGCAGGGCCCGAAGGATCCTCCGATCGAGCTCATCCAGCGCTATCGGCATGACATCTCTCCCGTGCGTGCGTCAGGCGCAGAGCGCGTGGCGGTGATTCCGCTAGCCATGGCGACATCTGCGCGCCTTCTGGCGCATGATGGCAGCTAGTGGAGAAAAGGTCTCTACGAATTTCATGTTTCGTGGAGAAAACCTGCCAAGCTTTGGAAATAGCCCCACCACTTTGGCGGAAAGCGCCGCACAGCTCATGCGATACTAAGTGCAATCACCGGCAGAGCGGCTTTGGAGGATCACATGGCACTGAAACTTGTCGAGGAACTGGCCCCCGCGGGCTACGAGCGGCTTGTCTATATCGAGGACGAAGAAGCCGGGCTGCGCGCCTTCGTCTGCATCCACTCCACCGCCTGTGGCCCGGCGGTCGGCGGCTGCCGGATGTGGAATTACGCCACCCTGGACGAGGCGCGGACCGACGTGCTGCGGCTAGCCGCCGGCATGACCCACAAGAATGCCATGGCCGGCCTCGGCCTGGGTGGGGGCAAATCGGTCATCCTCGGAGATCCGCGCAGCGACAAGACCGAGGCGCTCTTCCGCGCCTTCGGGCAGGCCATCGAGAGCTTCGGCGGCAGCTACTACACCGCAGAGGACGTCGGCATCTCGCCCGAGGACATGGCCATTGTCGCCAAGGAGACCTCCTACGCGGTAGGACTCGACGACGGTGCCCACGCCAGCGGCGACCCCTCGCCCTTCACCGCCGAGGGCGTGTTCCAGTGTCTGAAAGTCGGCGCGCGCGCGGTGTTCGGCACCGACGATCTGACGGGCCGCCGCGTGCTGGTGCAGGGCCTCGGCCACGTCGGCTGGAGCCTTGCGGAAAAGCTCCATGCCGCTGGCGCGCAGCTGCTGGTTTCTGATGTCAACGTTCAGGCCGTCGAGACCGCCCGTGACACTCTGGGTGCGGAGGTCTGCGCGCCGGATGAGGTCTTTGCGCAGGAGATGGACATCTTCGCGCCCTGCGCCCTTGGCGGTGTGCTCAACCGCGAGACCGTGGAGCAGCTGACCGCCCGGCTCGTCTGCGGCGCGGCGAACAACCAGCTGCTGGAGCCGTCGGTTGCCGGTGACCTGCTGAAGCGCGATTGCCTTTACCTGCCGGATTACGTCGTCAACGCCGGCGGCATCATCAGCGTGGCCAGCGAAGTGCACCGCGCCGGTCCCGAGTATCGCACCGAGCGGCTCGCCCAGATCGCCAGCCGCGTCGCGCAGATCATCGAGATCAGCCGCAAGGAGCGCATGACGACGATCGCGGTGGCGGACCAGATGGTTGCCGAGATCCTGGCCTCCGCGAAGGGCAAGGTCGCGGAAGCCGTCTGAGGCGAACATCGGGTCTTGCGCGGACCTCATCTGTGGCCCCGTTGCTCCAAAGGCGGCGGGGTCGCAGGCATTGGAGCCAGTGACCGACCCGGCCCCCGGTGCGGCGGGCGCCTGACGACATGGAGCTAGGTCGGACCTCGGTTCTGCGGTATCATCGCATCCGACGTTTCAACCCCGTGGATCGCCGGGCGACGCGCCCGTACGTCCGCGGATGAAAGGAGCCCAAGCATGTCCGAGGGGATTTCCGGCCGCTGGGGCGCGGCCATGTTGAGTGTGCTGCGCATTGTCTCGTCACTCATCTTCCTGCTGCACGGTGCGCAGAAGCTGTTCGGGTTCCCGCCGACGGAGCAACGGCCGCCCTTGTTCTCGCTGATGGGCCTTGGGGGTGTTCTGGAGCTGTTCGGCGGGCTGCTCCTGCTCGTCGGGCTCTACACGCGGCCGGTGGCCTTCGTCCTCTCGGGCATGATGGCGGTGGCCTATTGGATGTTCCACGCGCCGCAGAACCTGTTTCCCACGGTGAACGGCGGCGATGCCGCGATCCTCTATTGCTTCCTGTTCCTCTACTTCGCGGTGGTGGGCGGAGGCACGTGGAGCCTCGACGCGGCGCGCAAGTCCTGAGCTATGGCCCCCCGGGCGCCAAAGCCGGGGTTGGCCCCTCAGGGAACTCCGCCCGTGTCTTGCAGGTGCCGGCGTTACTCAACGCGACTCCAGGTCTGCCCGCGGCAGATGCCGAAGACACAGCCATAAACCTTCAGCCGGTCGCCGGTGAGTTCCATCCTGGAGTTGTACGTCCTGTCGCGGTCGGGGGCCCAGATGCGGCCGGAGTCGTATTTCCCCGCGCCTTCGGGCTGCATGTCCCAGACGATCTGCCGCCCGACCGTGTCGGAGGGGATCGTCGAGCCGTCCGCGCCGAAGGCGCGGCTCAGTGTGCCGCAGATCTTGCTGCCGCAGGGCGCGATGGTGACGAAGCCGAAGTGGCCATCGTCGCCCGGCTGGGTCTGCCAGGTGCCGAGCACCGGATCCGCGGCGAGGGCAGGGGTCGCGACCAGCGCAAGGAGGCAGGCGAAAGAGGTGAAGCGTTTGATCATGGGCAGTCCCCGGAAATCGAGCGTGTGATGCGGTCAGCTGTCTGACGCGACGAAGAGATCGGGCAGCAGCGGCTCGGAGGGGTCGACGGCATAGCCCGAGAAATCCTCGACGCCCTGCGCGCGCAACACCTCCTCGTCGATGAAGAAGTTGCCACTGCAGTCTTTCGCGGGGCGGGTCAGGATCGCATGGGCGGCATCGGCGACGATCTGCGGCGTGCGGCAGTTCTTTGGCTGGACCGCGCCGCCGAGCATGGCCAGCGCGGCGGTGTCGATGACCGTGCGGGGCCAAAGCGCGTTGGCGGCGATGCCGAAGCTGCGGAACTCCTCGGCCCAGCCGAGCACGCAGAGGCTCATCCCCATCTTCGAGATCGTGTAGGCGACATGCGGCCCGTACCAGGCCGGGTCGAGCGAGGGCGGCGGCGAGAGCGTCAGCACATGCGGGTTCGCGGCCTTCTTCAGCGCTGGCAAGCAGGCGCGGGTGACCGCGAAGGTGCCGCGCATGTTGACCTGCATCATCAGGTCGAACCGTTTCATCTCGGTGTCGGGGGTCGGCGTAAGGGAGATGGCGCTGGCATTGTTGACCACGATGTCGATACCGCCGAAGTGGTCCTCGGCCTTGCGCACGGCCTCGGTCACCGCCGCGTCGTCGCGGATGTCGAGCTGGAGCGGCAGGGCGCGCCCGCCGTGCGCCTCGACCTCGGCCGCGGCATCCTCGATGGTGCCGGGCAGCTTGGGGTGCGGGGTGACGGTCTTGGCCGCCAGCACCACGTTGGCGCCGTCACGCGCGGCGCGCAGCGCGATGGCCCGGCCGATGCCGCGGCTGCCGCCGCTGATGAAGAGTGTCTTGCCGCCGAGATTTTCCATTCCGTTCACTCCTTGTCCCACCTGTTCCCGTCCGGCGCTTTCCGGCACCTCGGGCAGGGCACTGCTCCGGTTTTCTGCGCGCCGCGCGGTGAGCGGCGCGCCGGCTGCGCGAGACGCGGGAACCGAGGCTTTCGCCATTCGGTTCCCGCGTCCGGCTCCCCCTTCAGAAGGCTGCTTCGTCCAGCGCCATGAGGGTCTGGCCGCCGGCCATGATCTGCGACAGCAGCGCGCCGGTCTGCGGCAGGACCCGCTCCATGTAGAACCGCGCCGTGACCTGCTTGGCGGCATAGAAGCCGTCGGCATCGCCGCTTTCCCGGCTTTTGGCCATCGCGGTCTCGGCCATGCGGGCCCAGAGATAGCCGAGCGCCGTCAGGCCGAAGAGCCGCATATAGTCGGTCGCCGCGGCCCCGGCCTCGTCCGGGTTGGCAAGCCCCCGCTGGGCGACGGTGCCGGTTGCGGTCTGCAGGCGACCGAAGGCCTTGGCCAGCGGCGCGATGTAAGGCGCCATCTCGGGTGTTTCGGCGTGGCCTTCGATGTACTCCGCCACCGGGTGGAAGAACCGCCGCAGGTAACGCCCGCCGTTCGCACCCAGCTTGCGGCCCACGAGGTCGAGCGCCTGAATGCCGTTCGTGCCCTCGTAGATCTGCGTGATGCGCGCATCGCGGACGTATTGCTCCATGCCGTGCTCGCGGATGTAGCCGTGCCCGCCCAGCACCTGCATCCCGAGGTTGGCGTTCTCGAAGCCGAGGTCGGTGAACAGCGCCTTCACGATCGGGGTCATCAGCGCCACGAAATCCTCCGACGCCTTGCGCACTTCGGGCTCGGGGTGGCGCTCTTGCTTGTCGAGCTCCTTGGCCACCCAGACCGCCATCGCCCGGCAGCCCTCGGTCGCGGCCCGTTGCAAGAGCAGCATCCGGCGCACATCGGGATGCACGATGATCGGATCGGCGGGCTTGTCGGGCGCCTTGGTCCCGGTCAGCGACCGGCCCTGCAGACGCTCGCGGGCATAGGCGACCGAGCCCTGGTAGGCGGCCTCGGCCAGCCCTAGCCCCTGCCCGCCGACCGCGAGGCGTTCGTTGTTCATCATGGTGAACATCGCCTGCAGCCCCTTGTGCGGCGCACCGACCAGCCAGCCCTGCGCCTCGTCGAAGTTCATCACGCAGGTCGAGGAGGCCTTGATCCCCATCTTGTGCTCGATGCTCGAGCACATCACGCCGTTGCGCTCGCCCGGGGTGCCCTCGGCGGTGGGCAGGAACTTCGGCACGACGAAGAGGCTGATCCCGCGCGAGCCCTTGGGGGCATCCGGGAGCCGCGCCAGCACCAGGTGGATGATGTTCTCGGTCAGGTCATGCTCGCCGGCGGAGATGAAGATCTTGGTGCCGGTGACGCGGAAGCTGCCATCGTCCTGCGGCTCGGCCTTGGTGCGCAGAAGTCCCAGGTCGGTGCCGCAATGCGGCTCGGTCAGGCACATGGTGCCCGACCATGTGCCGTCGACGAGCTTGGGCAGGTAGGCCCGCTTCAGCTCCTCCGAGCCGTGGCTGTGCAGCGCAAGGTAGGCACCGTGCGACAGGCCGGGATACATGCCGAACGACAGGTTTGCCGAGCAGATCATCTCGGTCACCAGCACGTCGGCGGCGGCGGGCAACCCCTGTCCGCCATATTCCGGGTCGCAGGTGATCGCCGTCCAGCCACCTTCGCGGAACTGGCGATAGGCCTCGGGGAAGCCGGCGGGGGTGCGGACGACACCGTTCTCCAGCCGGCAGCCTTCCTCGTCGCCGGAACGGTTGATCGGGTGCAGCACCTCGGCGCAGATCTTGCCGGCCTCTTCGAGGATCGGATCGATCAGGTCGGCGGTGAACTCCTCGAACCCGGGCAGCTCCGCCAGATCGTCGCAGCCCAGCAGCTCGTGGTAGACAAAGCGCATGTCGCGCAGGGGGGGCGTGTAATCGGCCATCGTCGTGATGTCCCTCTTGTCTGTGGCCCAAGGCCGGGGTTCAGTTCCGGAGCGGCTTGCCGGTCATCAGCATGGTCTCGATGCGGTCGAGCGTGCCGGGTCGCTTGACCAGCGTGAAGAACCGGTCGCGCTCGAGTTTCAGCAGGTCCGCCTCGGTGAGCGTGTCGATCGGATCGGTGTCGCCGCCCGACAGCACCTCGGCCAGCGCGCCCGAGACGATCTCGTCATAGGGGGTGGCCTTGCCCACCTTGCGGAACTGCTGCACCGCCATCTCCATGGCGACGAGGCCGGACGGCCCCGGCAGCGTGTAGTCCCGCGCCTCGGGAGGTATGTAGCCCTCGACCATCGCGAGCGCGCGCGCCTTGGCGTCGGCCAGCAGCCGGGCGCGGTTCATGGTGATCCCGTCCTCGGGGCGCAGGAACAGCAGCTCCTTGGCCTCGGCGGCGGATTTCGCCACTGTCGCGGTGCTGAGGATCTCGAAGACCTTCGAGGGTGCCGGCATCGGCCCCTTGGGCAGGCGGCCGAACTTCTGCCAGCGGTGCAGCATCTCGGTGCAGCCGCCCCAGCCGGGGATCAGCCCCACGCCGACCTCGACGAGGCCAATGTAGCTCTCGGCATGGGCCTGCACCGCGTCGCAATGCAGCAGTACTTCGCAGCCACCGCCAAGCGCCATGCCGGAGGGCGCGCCGACCACCGGGAAAGGGGCGTTGCGCATATCCTGGAAGGTCTTCTGACCAAAGGACACAAGGCTCTCGATCTGGTCCCACGCCGCGATGTTGGCGGCAAAGAAGGCAAGACCGAGGTTGGCGCCGACCGAGAAGTTGGTGCCCTCGTTATGAATGACGAGCGCCTTGTACTCGGCCTCCACCAGCTTCAGCGTCTTCGCCAGGAGCGCCATGATCTGGTCGTCCATCGAATTCATCTTGGAGGTGAACTCGAAGCAAAGAACGCCATCCCCGATGTCCCAGACCGCGGCGGAGCCGTTCTTGAGCACCGGCTTTGCGCCGCACTTGATGTCGGAGAGCAGCAGCACACCCTCGGGGCGGGTCACCGGATGGTAGGCACCGTCGAGGCCAAGCTGCTCGAGCTTGCCCGCCTCGACGCGGTAGAAGCTGCGCCCGCGGGCGAGGTCGAGGATCGGCGGCACCGTCTCGCCCTCGGCCTCGAGCCGCTCCGCCAGCCAGTCCGGGCCGATCTTGTCCATGAGCGCGAAGGGGCCGTCCTTCCAGCCATAGCCGAGGCACATGGCCTCGTCGATGTCGGCGATGCTGTCCGCGACTTCCCCGGCCAGTTCGGCGGCATAGCGCAGCGTCGCGCCCATGACGTCGGCGGCATAGCGGCCCTCGGCGCTGTCATGCGCCATGAGCGCGCGCGGGCTGCGCCCAGCCTCGTCCATCGCGTCGGACCGGGGTTTGCGGGCTTTGGCGTAGTGCCCGCTCGACAGGTCGACCGCCTCTTTCACCTTCTGCCCGCCCTCGCGGTTCAGACGGTAGAAGCCACCCTTGCCCTTGCGGCCGGTGTAACCCTCGGAGATCATCTTCTGCACGATCGGCAGCGGACGGTTTGCGGTGTGGAAGGCGTCGCTCTGCGGCAGCGCGGCGGCGAGGCTCGCGTTCACGTGGGGCATGAGGTCGAGCCCGACCAGATCGAGCAGCCCGAAGACACCGGTCTTCGGAATGCCGAAGGGCTTGCCGATCAGCGCGTCGGCCTGCTCGACCGGGATGCCGCGCTCGGCGGCCTCGATCACCGCTTTCTGCAGCCAGTAGACGCCAAGTCGGTTGCCGATGAAGCTGGGCGTGTCTTTCGCCCGGATGACCGTCTTGCCGAGGCGCTTGTCGGCGAAGTCGGTGATCACTTCGGCGGCCTCTGCGCGGGTCGCGGCACCGGTGACCAGTTCCATCAGCCGCATGTAGCGGGGCGGGTTGAAGAAGTGCGTGATCAGGAAGTCCTGCGCAAAGCTCTCGGAAAGCCCGCCCACCAGCGTCGCCAGCGGGATGGTCGAGGTGTTGGACGAGACGATGCTGCCCGGCTTCCGGGCGCCCTCGATTCTGCGATATAGGCCTTGCTTGATGTCGAGCCGCTCGATCACCGCCTCGATGATCCAGTCGGCCTCGGCGAGGCGCTCCAGATCATCCTCGAGATTCCCGGTCTCCATCAACCGCGCCGCCTTGCGGCCCATGAAGGGGGCGGGGTCGGCTTTCTGCATCCGGGCCAGCGCGCCATCCGCGAGCGCGTTCCGGTTCGCTGCGCCCTCGGGCACGATGTCGAGCAGCAGCACCTTGGTGCCGGAATTGGCGACATGGGCCGCAATCGCGGCACCCATGACGCCGGCGCCGATGACGGCGACTTTTTCGATGCCGGCCATCACGCGGCCTCCAGAATGGTGGCGATGCCCTGACCGCCACCGATGCACTGGGTGGCCAGCGCGTAGCGTCCGCCCTCGCGTTTCAGCAGGCTCGCCGCCTTGCCGACGATCCGCGCGCCGGTGGCACCGAGCGGATGGCCGAGCGCGATGGCGCCGCCGTCGAGGTTGACCCGTGCCGGGTCGAGATCGAGATCGCGGATGCAGGCGATGGACTGGGAGGCAAAGGCCTCGTTCAACTCGATCACGTCGAGATCGCCCGCCGAAATCGCAGCGCGGTCCAGCGCGGCGCGGGTGGCGGCAACCGGGCCGATCCCCATGACGTCGGGCGCGCAGCCTTTCACCGCCACGGATTTCACGTAGGCGAGGATCGGCAGCCCGGCCTTCTCGGCATAGGCTTCCGAGCAGACAAGCACCGCCGCGCAGCCGTCGGTCAGCGGCGAGGAGGTGCCGGCGGTCACCACGCCCTGCGCGTCGAAGGCGGGCTTGAGCTCGGCCAGAGCCTCCAGCGTTGTTTCCGGGCGCAGGCAGCCGTCGGTCTCGACAACACCGTCCCGGCCGGTGATCGGTACGACCTCGTCGGCGAACAGGCCCTTCTGCAGCGCGGCGGCGGCCTTCTCCTGCGAGCGCAGGGCGAATTCTTCCTGCTCCGCGCGGGTGATCTGCCAGCGCCGGGCCACGTTCTCTGCCGTCTCGCCCATGCCCATGTAGGCCTCGGGGTGGCTGCGGGCGAACTCGGGATGCGGCATCGGGTTGAAGCCCATCATCGGCACCCGGCTCATGTTCTCGACCCCGGCGCAGACGAAGGCCTCACCGGCACCCATGGCAATCGAGCCGGCCGCCACGTGGACCGAGGTCATCGACGAGCCGCAGAAGCGGTTGATGGTGGCGGCGCCCACCGATTGCGGCAGCCCGCTCATCAGCCCGACGAGACGGGCGAGGTTCAGACCCTGTTCCCCCTCGGGGAAGGCGCAGCCGAGCAGCAGATCCTCGATCGCCTCGGGCTCGATGCCCGAGCGCTCGACCAGCGCGCGGACCACTTGCGCGGCCAGATCGTCGGGCCGGACCTTGGCCAGGGCGCCTTTGCGGGCAAGGGTAAAGGGCGAGCGCATGTAGCCCGCGACAACGACACGTGTCATCGGTAACTCTCCGGAGTTGCATGTGGAATGTGATGAGACGGAACCCTGGGGGTTCCGGTTGGCGTCAGGAGGTCCGCGACGCGGTGCGCGCGGCAGCGTTTTCGTGGCGCTCCAGCGCGTCGAGCGACATCTGCTCGATCTCGCGGAGCTCCTTGAGCGTCACACGCAGCGTCTCGAATTGCTCGTCTAGCTCGTGGATGCGCTGACGCACCTTGACCAGAAGCGCATCGATCTGCTCGCGCTGCGTCGGATCGGCGTCGTAGAGGTCGAGGTACTCCCGGATGTCCTTCAGCGTGAAGCCGAGCCGCTTGCCGCGCAGGATCAGGATCAGGCGACCGCGATCCCGGGATGTGTAGACGCGGTTGGTGCCGACGCGCTGCGGCAGCACGAGCCCCTGTTCCTCGTAGAAGCGAATGGTACGCGGAGTCACGCCAAGCTCTTTCGAAAGGTCCGAGATCGAGAAGAGCTTGTCCATTTGAGACCTGTCGCAACTTGGGGTCGGGTGTAACCGGTGTCTGCAACCCACGGAAAAGACTAGCACCAGCGCGAGGGCCACGAACAGAGCCTTCCGTGCACGGAATGACGTTTACGCAGCTCATGAAGCATCCGTGCCCGCAGATTGGGCGGCTTCGGCCCGCAACCGTTCGCCTTCCACGAGGTCCTTTTTCGACAGCTTGCCGACCGAGGTCTTGGGCAGGCTCTCGCAAATCTGGATCTGCTTGGGCATCTCGATCGGCGAGAGATACTCCTTGAGGAAGCCATGCAGCGCATCCTCGGGTGCGTCGAGCGGCGTCTTGAGCACCACGAAGGCCTTGGGCGCGCTGCCGCGATACGCATCTGGCACGCCGATCACCACCGCCTCGGCCACCGCCGGATGCTGGTAGAGCGCCTCCTCGATGACCCGGGGATAGACGTTGTAGCCGCTGCACAGGATCATGTCCTTGATCCGGTCGACGATGAAACAGAAACCGTCCTCGTCGACATATCCGACATCCCCGGTACGCAGCGCGCCGTCAATGAAGGTCTCGGAGGTTTCGTCGGGGCGGCTCCAGTAGCCCTGCATGACCTGCGGTCCGCGCACGCAGAGCTCGCCGTTTTCATGCGGTTCGCAGACCCGGGTCGGATCCGTGAGATCGCGGAACTCCACATGCGTGTTTGCCAGCGGCGTGCCGATTGACCCGTCTCGCGCGCTACCATCGAAGGGGTTGCAGCAGACGACCGGCGAGCTTTCGGACAGGCCATAGCCCTCGCTGAGGCGACAGCCGCTGAGGGCTTCGAACCGCCGGCGGACCTCGCCGGGCAGCGGTGCGCCGCCGGAGATGCAGCAGCGCAGCGAAGACAGGTCGGCAGGGCGCTCCTCGAGCGCACGATTGATCGCCGTGTAGAGGGTCGGAACGCCGGGAAACAGCGTTGGCTTCTGGCGCTCGATCACCTTGATCATTCCCGCGATATCGAAGCGCGGCACCAGGATGATCTCTGCGGCGATGCGGACGGCGAGGTTCATCGCCACCGTCATGCCGAAGACATGGAACAGAGGCAGCACCGCAAGCACCCGCTCGCCGCCGATCTCGGGATCGGGGAGCCGCTGGAAGATCTGCTCGGCATTGGCGACGATATTGGCATGGGTCAGCATCGCGCCCTTGGAGAGCCCTGTTGTGCCGCCGGTGTATTGCAGGGAGGCTAGATCGGTCATCGGGTCGATCGGGGCAGAGGGCACCTCCCCCGCGGTCCGGATCAGCTGGCGGAACGGGATGTGGCGCGCGTCGCGGGGCACGCGGGCGAGGTCCCGGCGCTTCAGCAGCGGGAAGAGCAGCCCCTTGAGCGGCGGCAGCATCTCGGCCATGGGGCAGACGACCAGCCGTTTCAGATTGCCGTGCCCCAATTGCGCCGCCACTTTCGGGTAGATCGCGGCCAGATCGGTGGTCACCATGAGCGAGATGCCCGAGTCCTCGACCTGGTGCTGCAACTCTCGCGGGGCATAGAGCGGGTTGAAGTTCACCACCGTCCCACCGGCCTTCAGTGCGGCGAAATAGCAGATGACGAAGGCGGGCACGTTCGGAAGGCATAGCCCGACGCGGACGCCCTTGGTGACGCCCTGTCTGGCAAATCCGGCTGCCGCGCGGTCGACGAGGGTGCCGAGCTCGCGGTAGGTGTAGCGGCGCCCGAGAAAGTGCATCGCCGGGCGGTCGCCGTGCAGGCGCACGGCCTCATCGAGCAGCGCCGGGATGGGCCGGGTGTATGCAGGCGGCAGGCTGGTCGGCGAGAGAGCGGGCGCGCTCTCTGTCTCCAGATGCGGCATCAGGGTGTCAGGCGCGATGTCATTTGGACACATGAGCAAGGGCTCCGGGTATAGGACGGCTGGTCCGGCGCTCTGGGAACGCAGGCTGCAGGTCTGTCTCGGGAACCAAGACAGGTCACTTGTCTTCGGGGCGGCCGGTGTCGGCCGGGCGTCGCGCATCGCATGTGAAGTGCGTGCGCAAGGCCCGGCAGATAGATCAGAACCGGTAGGTCAGGCTGGCACTCAGGATATCGGCATGGCCTTCGTAGGTGCCCTTGAGGGTCCCGGAGGAGGTGGTTTCCTCGATGTCGGCCTCGTCGAAGAAGATATGCGTGTAGCCGAAGTTGATGCTCCGGTCCGGCGCGAACTCGTAGCTATAGCCGAGCGACGCCCAGTAACGGTCGGCATCCGGGATCCGTGCGGTCCGGTAGTCCTCTGGCACCGGGCTCTGGTCGAAGGCGATGCCGAAATGGATCGTGTGGTTCTCGCGCGGCTTGTAGTCCGCGCCCAGCGAGACGAACCAGGAATCGTGCCAGTTCTCTTCGGTCACGCTGTCGGCCGAACCGTCGTCGAATTTCACCCGCAGTTCTTCAAAGGTCGACCAGTTGGTCCAGGAGACGTCTCCCATCACCGTCCATTGCGGGTTGATCTCGTGATAGGCGCCGATGGACACGACATCGGGCATCGTGACCTCTGCCTCGGCATCCACGCTGCCCCTTCCCGGTACCCCGGTGAACTTGGCGGTGCCTTCGAGCGTGTAGTGTGCCTGGGAGCGGTAGCTCAGGCCCACGCGCGTCGTCGGAGAGACCTCGTAGAGCATGCCCAGGGTGAAGCCGTAGCCGAAACCATCGCCGGTCAGCTCCGATTTGCCGTCCGGGAGACTGTAGAGCGAGAGATTGAGCGCGTTCGACAGCGTCGCGTCGGCATGGCCGATCTGGATCCCGGCCCCGAGCGAGAGCTGCTCGGTCGCCTGCCAGGCGATGCTCGGCGTCAGGACGATGTTCTCGATCTCGCTCTCGATGGCGAAATAGCGGCCCTTCCAGTCGTCGTCGTATTGCGTGGCCAGGCCGAAGGGCACGGTCAGCGACAGCCCCGCCTTGATCGTCGGGGTGAGATCGATGAGACCGTAGAAGGCCGGAACGAGCTTGTTCTCGCCGGCGTCACCGCCGCTGCCGCCCGAATACTGCGAGGCGCCGATCCCGGCCTCGCCCGAGAAGCGAATGGTCGGGACAACATAGTTCAGATCGAACTGCGCCCCTGTTCCCTCGATGCGCATCATGCCAGCGGGGTTGGTGTAAATCGTCGAAAGATCCGTCGCCTTGGCGGTCGCACCGGAAAAGGCCGAGCCGACGCCTTCGGCGCTCATTTCACGTAACTGGAAACCGGCCGCATGGGCCTCGTTCGTCCATGGCAAGAACGCACAGAGCGCCCCTGCCGCCACAATAGCGGAATGCTTCACGCATTCAGACATTGATCGCTCCTCCCTAAAAAACGATCGGATTTCTGAAGTCCGTAGCCTTTGGTATCGACGCATTACGAATGCGTCAACAGGTTTACGTAAACGGTATGCTACGTCATCCTTCCCGGTCAGGTTCGGGACCCGTTGACTGTGCCGGAGCGGGATGGCTCTTCGCGCGAGATCAGCGCGGCAATTTCGGATCTCTGCTGGTTGAGCGACGCGCCAGCAGCCTATGGCCCTTGCAAGACAGGGTGTGAATGCGGCGGTCATCACACCCCCGGGGACGAACGAGGTCCGGTATGTTGGCCTCATGGGCTAAAGCCGTGAGGAAAACAACCTATGGAACACCATACGGGTCTGGAAGTTTCGCTTAAAGGGAATTCGATTTGCGTTGTGGACCGTGATGGCAAGACGATCACGCGCGGTGCTTGCCCGTCCGATCCCGAGGGTGTGGCGGGCTGGTTTCGAAACCGCTCGCGCGTGCCGCGCCGGATCGTGCATGCGAGTGGGAACTTGCCGATTTGGCTGCAGCGCGGAATGACCCGGCTCGGACTCCCGGCCACCTGTATCGATGTGCGCAAGGCGCACAGGAACCTCTCGGCCCGGCTCAACAACTCCGACGCCGCCGATGCCGACGGGTTGGCGTAGCTCGCCCGAACTGGCCGGTTTACTGCGGTGCATATCCGCAGCGAAGAGGCCGACCGGATGCGGTGCCTTGTCGGTGCCCGCGAGAGGTTCATCCGGTTGCGCAAGGACCACGAAGGTCACATCCGTGACGCCCTCAAAACCTTCGGCATCCGCATGGTCGGTACCGACGAGGGACGGCAGAGGCAGGCGTTCCGCGAGCAACTGGCGGCCCGTGAGCGCGTCGCGACGCTGAGCTCTCCGGTGTGGCCCGGCTTTGGTTGCGGCGGGCGCGCTGTGCGGCGTCGCATCCCTCCGGGGTGCCGCAGCTTTCGGCACTTCGAGCCGGGATGCCAAATGAATGCGCAGAAGCGCTGCGCCCGAAGGTGTCTGTTGTTGCCAGACAGCCCCTTCCTGCCTTTAGTGGAGGGGCAAAATAACAACAAACGATGAGAAAACCTATGAAGACCTTCGATGCGGGCGTCGCGCCCGTCCTGTCGGTGCGCGAGCTATCCGTCGCACTTCCGGGAAATCACGACCGTCCTTTCGCCGTGCAGGATATCAGCTTCGACCTGATGCCGGGCGAAATTCTCTGCATCATCGGCGAATCCGGCTCGGGAAAGTCGGTGACCGCCAACACCATCATGGGGCTTCTGCCCGAGGTGATGTCGGTGTCCTCCGGCAATATCGACTTCAAGGGCCGGGCGTTGCTGACGCTTCCAGAGTCCGAATTGCGCAAGCTGCGGGGCAGGGCGGTGTCGATCATCTTCCAGGATCCGCTCTCGGCGCTGAACCCGCTGATGACCATCGGCGATCAGATCCGCGAAGTGCTCGATGCGCATGCCGTCGGGGCCCCGGAGAGCCGCGCCGCGCGCGTCGTCGAGATGCTGACCGAGGTGGGGCTGCCCGATCCGGCGCTGATCCAGCACCAGTACCCCTTCCGGCTTTCCGGCGGCCAGCGGCAGCGGGTGATGATCGCCATGGCGCTGGCGCTCGATCCCGATGTTCTTATCGCGGATGAGCCGACCACCGCGCTGGATGTGACCACGCAGGCGCAGATCCTTGAGCTGATCAGCCGTATTCAGCAACGCAAGGGCATGTCGGTGATGTTCATCACCCATGATTTCGGCGTCGTGGCCGAGATCGCGGATCGGGTGATTGTCATGGAAAAAGGGCTGCTGGTGGAGCAGGGCGATGCGCGGGCGGTGCTCGATGCGCCGCAGCACCCCTATACCCGGAAGCTCATCGCGGCAGTGCCGAAGATGCGCGAGGCGGACCGCCAGCGCGAGACCAAGCGCCCCGTGGCGTTGGAGGTCAGGGGGCTGCACAAGACCTACCGCACCCGCAGCGGCTTTCTGGGCCGGATGCGCGAGGTCAAGGCCGTCGATGACATCAGCTTCACCCTGCACAAGGGCGAAACCATCGGCATTGTCGGCGAGTCCGGCTCCGGCAAATCCTCGATGGGCAAGGTGCTGATGAAACTGATCTCTGCCGACAGCGGCGAGATCCGCTTTCAGGGCGAGAACACGCTGGCGCTGGACGAAGAGAACTTCCGCGCGCTGCGTCCGCGGATCCAGATGATCTTTCAGGATCCCTATGCCTCGCTCAATCCGCGCTTCACCATCGGGCAGGCGATGACCGTGGGGCCGATTTCACACAGCCTGCTGACCCGGCACGATGCCCGGCGCAAGGCCGAGGACCTGCTTGCGCAGGTGGGGCTGGATCCGTCGGCCTTTGACCGCTACCCGCATGAGTTCTCCGGCGGACAGCGCCAGCGCGTGGGCATCGCCCGGGCGCTGATGTTCGATCCCGAGGTGATCGTGGCGGATGAAGCGGTCTCTGCGCTCGACGTGTCGATCCAGGCGCAGGTGCTGGAACTGCTCGACAGGATTCGGCGCGAACGCAAGCTAGCGATGATCTTCATCACCCACGATCTGCGCGTCGCCAGCCAGATCAGCGACGAGATCCTCGTGATGCACCGCGGCAAGATGGTGGAATACGGTCCGCCGTCGCAGATCTTCCACGCGCCGCAGCATTCTTACACCCGCTCGCTGGTCGATGCGATTCCCGGTGCTGCCGCTGCCTGACCGTGCCAACGTATTGAGTTCTCAAGAGGGGCGGCATCTGTCGCCCCTTTTCTTTCCGGACATGCTCCGGAGTCCGAGTCGCATAGATTGCGCGGGCCTAGCCGGCGTGCGGCAGGGCCTCGACCCCTCCCGCGCTGCTTGAATTTCGTATCGAACGTCGCAGGCTGAGTGCGTTCATTTTTTGTGCATTGATTGCTTTTCACAACTATCTAATTGTGAATTACAACCTTTTGCTTGCCTCAGGGGCAACTGTTCGGGTGTCATGAAAGAAATATGACACGGACAGGTTTTTTGCTCCCATGACTTCCCCCGGCGCACCGCAGGACGATCCGATAGTCGAGATCTGCGGCCTCAAGATCGACGTCCTCGAAGGAGCCTTCAGCTGGTACATCCGATCGATGGACGCGGTTGTCTCGCGCGATCTCGACAGGCGGATGGCGCACCTCGAGATCGCCAAAGGCAAAGGCAAGATCACCACGCTGCTGCTGGTCGATGACTACCCCGGCATCCGCCCGTCGCAGATCGCCGAGGTGCTGATGCGCGACCGTCCGGCCACCGGTCGGATCATCGACCGGATGGTCGCCTCCGGCGTGATCCGCCGCGAGGCCGCCTCCGACGATCTGCGGGCCCAGGCCCTGTTTATCACCGAACGCGGTCACGCGCTGTCGCAGGAAGTACGCGAGATCATTCGCCAGCAGGAAACGGAGTTCTTCGACTTCATCGAGCCGGAGGACCGCGAGCAATTCATGCGCATGCTCAAGCGCGCATATCTTAAGATGAGGGCAAAATGGGACTGACTTCCGGACGTGTGGCGCTGATCTCAGGCGCCGGCCGCGGGATCGGCGCAGCCGTGGCAAAGACCTTGTTCGATGCAGGCTGGAGCGTGTCGCTGGGCATGCGGCGGCCGCAAATGCCGGATTGGGCGGCGTCGGCTCCGCAACGTGTGCATTGCTTTGCCTACGAGGCGTCCGACCCCGAGTGCGCCGTGGGCTGGGCCGATGAGGTCATGGCGCGTTTCGGCAGGATCGATGCGCTGATCGCCAACGCCGGCGTGATGATTCCGAAGACCGCGGTCGAGATCAGCGATGCCGAGATGGCGCAGCTGCTCGAGATCAACGTCCAGGCCCCCCGGCGGCTCGCCGCATCCTGCTGGGAGCCGCTGGCGGCTTCGGGGCGGGGCAGGGTGGTGCTGCTCGGGTCGCTCTCGGGCAAGCGGGTGAAATCGCCCGGCTCGGGGTCCTACGCCGTTTCGAAGTTCGCCGTCGTGGGGCTGGCGCACGCCTTGAGACATGCCGGGTTTGATCGTGGGATCCGGGCCGTCGCCGTCTGTCCCGGTTTTGTCGCCACCGACATGGCGGCGGGGCTCACCGACCGGCCGGCGGAAGCGTTGACGCAGCCCGAAGACCTGGCGCGGGTGATCAACTTGCTGATCGACCTGCCCAATGAGGCCAGCGTGGCCGAATTCTGCGTGAACTGCCAACTCGAGGAGTCCTACTGAAATGCCCGGTCCTTTTGTCGTTCCGTTCCATGGTGATGCCGAGCTGCCGGAAAAGGTGGATGTTGTTGTGATCGGCGGGGGCATCATCGGTGCGTCCACCGCCTTCGAACTGGCCGACCGCGGCATGAAGGTTGCGCTCTGCGAAAAGGGCGGGATCGGGCACGAGCAGTCGAGCCGCAACTGGGGCTGGGTGCGCATCACCCGGCGCGATCCGCGAGAGATCCCGCTGATGGCCGAAGCGCTGCGCATCTGGCCGACTCTGGCCGAGCGGACTGGACGTGATCTTGGCTACACGCGCAGTGGCATCGCTTTTGCCTGCGCGACGGAGAAGGAATACGCGCAGCACGAGAAGTGGCTCGACAACCTGCGGGACTATCAGGTCGAGAGCCGCATGGTGACGGCATCGGAACTCGAAACGCTGTTTCCGGACTCACGGCTTGGCGCAGCGGGCGCGCTCTACACCGCAGCCGACGGCCGGGCCGAGCCGCAGCGCGCGGCTCCTGCAATCGCCGAAGCCGCCCGTGATCGCGGCGCGCATGTGCTGACCGAATGCGCAGTGCGGGGGATCGAGACCAAGGCCGGGCAGGTCTGCGGCGTAGTGACCGAGCGCGGCACGATTGCCTGCGAGCAGGTCGTGCTTGCCGGGGGCGCCTGGTCGAGCCTGTTTGCCCGAAACACCGGGCTGCGCCTGCCGCAGCTGAAGGTGAAGAACTCGGTGATCCGCACGAAGCCGCTCGAGGGCGGTCCCGAGAGCGCGCTCTGGACCGAAGGCTTCTCGATCCGCAAGCGCCAGGATGGTGGCTACACGATCGCCGACGGGTTCCGGAACATCGTCGATATCGTGCCGGACAGCTTCCGCTACATGCGCGACTTCCTCCCCGCGCTCGGCGCCGAATGGAAATCGCTGCTCCTGCGCTTCGGTGGCCGCTTCTACGACGAGGCCCGGATCCCGAACCGCTGGTCGCTGGATGAGGCGAGCCCCTTCGAATACTGCCGCGTGCTTGATCCCAAGCCTGCCTTCTCGCTGCAGGACAAGGCGCTCGACGCCCTGCGCAAGGCCTACCCGGTCTTCGAAAAGGCGGAGATCGCGCAACGCTGGGCGGGAGCCATCGATGTCACACCCGATGCGATCCCGGTGATTTCGCCGATCGATGCGGTCCCCGGTTTCTATATCGCCACGGGGTTCTCCGGACATGGCTTCGGCATCGGCCCTGCCGCCGGTCGCCTGGCAGCTGACCTGGTCTCCGGCCGTGCCCCGGTCGTCGACCCCACACCGTTCCGTTTCGGCCGTTTTGCCGATGGCTCGAAGATCGAGATTATCAGCGGCTTCTGATCCGTTCCTGCCCGGCAAGCCGGGCAGGGCGCAGTCTGGCGCGTGAATCGCAAGCGCGCGCCGTCCTTCCTCACCCTTGCGAGACAACAGGGAACGACATCATGACAGACAAGAAGAAAACAGGTCATCTCAACCGCCGCTCGGCGCTGACCCTGATGGGGGCAGCGGGCCTGATCGGCCCGTCGATGATCGGCCGCGACCGCGCCTTCGCAGCCAATGCCGACGCGACCGGCCAGCTGGTGCTCGCCTTCTCGCAGGAACCGACTGTGTTCAACCCGCTCATGCCGCACATCGAGGTGGACGAGGGTGTATACTACGCGGTCTTCGACACGCTGTTCGACTTTGATCCCGACGGCGAATTCTTCCCGATCCTCGCCGCCGAAGTGCCGACCGTCGCCAACGGCGGTATTTCCGAGGACGGCCTGAGCTGGACGTTGAAGCTGAAGGAAGGCGTCACCTGGCACGACGGCACGCCGTTCACCGCCGAGGATGTCAAATTCTCGCTCGAGCTGACCATGGACCCCGATTTCCGCTCGTTCCGTTCGACCGGCTACAAGTTCATGCGCAACATCACCGTCGTGTCGGACACCGAGCTGACCTGGGAGATGAGCGAGCCCTTCGCGCCGATGGCGGCAATCCTCGCCTCTACCTACATCATCCCCAAGCACGCCTTCGAGGGCGTCGAGGACAAGAACAGCGCGCCGTTCAACAACGCGCCGATCGGCACCGGGCCGTTCAAGTTCAAGAACCGCATGGCCGGGGATCACATCGAGCTCGAGGCCAACGCCGACTATCACATGGACGGCCCGTTCCTGAAGACCCTGATCATCAAGTACGTGCCCGATCTCAACGTCATGTACACGCAGTTCAAATCCGGCGACATCGACGTCATCGGCCTGCAGTACATCACGCCTGATCACCTCGCCGAGGCCGAGACGCTGGCAGGCAAGGTGGTGACTGTTGCCGGGACCGCGACCTTCGAGTCGATCGGTCTGAACATGACCCGTCCGCAGTTCCAGGACCTGGCGGTCCGCAAGGCGCTCTATGCCGCGCTCGACAAGACCTCGATCATCGACGCGCTCTACTACGGCGTGCCGACCCCGACCGAGACCTACATGCCGCAGCAGTCCTACTACTACAACGACAGCCTGCCCAAGCATGAGTTCGACCTCGAGAAAGCCAAGGCGCTGCTCGACGAGGCGGGCTGGGTGCCGGGCTCGGACGGCATCCGCGAAAAGGATGGCGTCCGGCTCGAGTTCTCCAACTCGACCACCGCGGGCAACCACCTGCGAGAGCAAGCGCAGCAGTTCATCCAGCAGACCTTCGCCGAGATCGGCGTGAAGATGGAGATCAAGAACTTCCCGCCCGCCGTCATGTGGGGCGACTACTGGATGAATTCCGAGTTCGACTCGGTGGTCGTTGGCCTCAATACGCTGGCCGGCGCCGACCCCGACACCTCGGACTACTTCATGTCCACCATGTCGCCGACCCTGGGCGGCGCGGGGCAGAACACCTTCGCCTACCAGAACCCCAAGGTCGACGAGCTGCTGGTCAAGGGGGCCTCGAGCTTCGTGCCCGAAGAACGCAAGGCCATCTACGAGGAAATGCAGGCGGTCATCCGCGAGGACCTGCCGTTCCTGCCGGTGTTCCAATACGCGGTCATCAAGGGCTGGAAGGACGACGTGACCGGCCCTGCGCCGAACGTCAACAACCGCATCGACACGTGGAACGTGCGCGACTGGAAGCGCGGCTGAGGCCGGAGGCCTGACCTGGCGCGCGGCGGGGCATCGCCGCGCGCTCCCTCTCTCGATGCCGAGAGCCGCCGCCAGCGGTGCCACGGCTTCAATACTCAACGCACATAAAGGGCACCCGGCATGCTGCGCTACCTCGCTTCCCGGCTCGGCCAGAGCCTGCTTCTGCTTCTGATCGTCTCGTTCATCGGTTTCGCCGTGCTCAACCTTGCCCCCGGCGGACCGCTGTCGCAATTCGCGCTGAGCCCGGGAATGACGCAGGAGCAGATCGACAAGATTGCTTCGCAGATGGGGCTCGACCGGCCCTTGCCGGTGCAATATCTCGATTGGTTCTCGCATCTTGTCGTCGGTGACTGGGGCACCTCCTACCGCGACGGGCAGCCGGTGCTGCACGTGATCGGCAGCCATCTCTTCGCCACGCTGCTGCTGATGGGCACCGCGACGGTGATCTCGGTCAGCCTTGGCAGCACCATCGGCATCTTCAGTGCGCTGAAGCGGGGCTCCACCTTCGACTACACGATGACCGTGCTGGCGATGATCGCGCTGTCGATCCCGACCTTCTGGTTCGGCCTTATCGCCATCTACGTCTTCTCGCTCAGCCTCGGCTGGCTGCCGGCGGGCAACATGTACACGGTGGGGGACGGATCGGTGCTCGATTACCTGCGGCACCTGATCATGCCTGCCGTGGTGCTGGCGCTGGTGGATGTGGCGATCTGGAGCCGCTACATGCGCACCTCCACCCTCAACGTGATCAACCAGGATTTCGTCCGCACCGCCCGCGCCAAGGGTCTCACCCGCCGCCGGGTGCTGCTCAAGCATGTGGTCGGCAACTCGCTGGTGCCGATGATCACGCTCGCCGGCCTGCAACTTCCCATGGTGCTGGGCGGTGCGCTGGTGACCGAGACCGTCTTCACCTGGCCCGGCATGGGCCGGCTGTTTCTCGATAGCCTCGGCTACTCGGACTACCCGGTGGTGATGGGGCTGCTGATGGCCTCGGCGCTGCTGGTTCTGATCGGCAACCTCGCCGCCGACCTGATCGTCGCGCTGATCGATCCGCGCATCCGTCTCGATTGAAGAAAGGGTTCCAATCATGACCGCAGCCACAACCGATCCCGCCGCGCGCCGCCCCTTTCTGAAATCCCGAGCCCTGCGCCGTTTCCTCAACCACAGGCTGGCGCTGATCGGCCTGGTGATGGTGCTGACGCTAACCGCTGCCTGTTTCATCGGCCCGCATCTGCTGCCCTATGACGAGCTCTACATCGACCTGCGCGCGCGCTTTGCGCCGCCGGGCACCGGGGCGCATATCTTCGGCACCGACCCGCTGGGCCGGGACATCGCCGCGCGGCTGTTCCACGCCGGGCAGATCTCGATGGCCGTTGGTTTTGCCGTGATGATCATCGCCACCGGCATCGGGTCGGTCGTGGGGGTGGTGTCGGGCTACTATGGCGGCAAGGTCAGCGCGGTGCTCATGCGGATCGTCGATGCTTTCCTGTCGTTTCCGTCGGTGTTCCTGCTGCTGGCTCTGGCCGCCTTCATCCAGCCCGGTCCGGTGATGATCGCGCTGATCATCTCGGCCACCAGCTGGATGGAAGTGGCGCGTATCGTCGAGGCGGAGGTGAAGTCCCTGCGCAACCAGGACTTCGTGCAGGCGGCGCACATGCTGGGCCTGTCGAAGCGCTGGATCATGTTCCGCGAGCTTCTGCCCAACGCCATCGGCCCGATCATCGTCGCCGCCACGCTGACCGTCGCCCGCGCCATCCTGCTGGAAGCCTACATCAGCTTCCTCGGCTACGGGATCCAGCCGCCGCTGCCGAGCTGGGGCAACATGCTCAACGGCGCGCAGCAGTACCTCGCGTCTGCGCCTTGGCTGGCGATCGTGCCCGGCCTTGCAATCACCATCGCGGTGACCGGCTTCAACTTCATCGGTGACGGGCTGCGCGACGCCTTCGACAGCCGTACGCAGGGGCACTGACATGGCGCGCCGCTTCTCCGAGTTCACCGATACGCTCTGGTACGCCACCGCGCCTGAGGGCCCTGACACCTCGGTGCTGCAGGGCGAGGTCTCGGCCGATGTCTGCGTTGTCGGAGCGGGCTATTCGGGGCTGACCACGGCGCTCGAGCTGGCGCGGCAGGGGGTGTCGGTCGTGGTGCTCGAACGCGAGGAGATCGGCTTTGGCGGCTCGGGCCGCAATGCCGGTCATTGCACGCCGACCTTCACCCACTACAGCCTGCCGGAGCTGCGCAAGGTGCTCGGCGCGCCCTGGGCCGAGCGGCTGATCCAGCGCCAGACCCGCGCCAACGACAAGGTCGGCGAGATGGTCCGGCGCTATGGCATCGATTGCGAATGGGAGCAGAACGGCTACGTGCAGGGCGCGCTCTTTCCGTCGCATCTTGAGACGTTGCGCGGGCAAATGCAGAGCTACAACGCCGTGGGCGCACGCACGCGGATGCTGGACCGCGACGAGGTTCAGGCGGTCACCGGCTCGAGCCGGTTCTACGGCGGCTGGCTGCACGAAGAGGCCGGAGGCCTCAATGCGCTCGGCTATGCGCGCGGATTGGGGCGAGCTGTGCTCTCCGAGGGCGGTCGCATCTTCACCGGCTCTGGTGTGTCTGGCTGTCGGCGCCAGGATGGCACGTGGCGGGTCGAGACCGCACAAGGGGCGGTGAAGGCGGAGAAGGTGATCTACACCACCGGCGCCTACACCGTCGCGGGCTGGCCAAAGCTCGAAGAGACCTTCCGCATCATGCGGGTCTTCGTCGCCGCCACGCAGCCGCTATCCGAGGAGAGCCAGGCGGCCGTGCTGCCGCAACGCACCACGATCCAGGACGGGCGCGGCGACATCTACGTCTACAAGTACAACCGCGAGAACCGCATCGTCGCCTCGATGTTCCCCATGGGCGCGCGCGGACGGGACCCGGCCTACACGCGGCAGGTGCTGTCCGAGCGGCTGAAATGGCTGCACCCGGGGCTTCGCGAAAAGCTCAACTGGGACTTCTTCTGGTTCGGCGAGCTCGACATGCAGCGCCGCACGGTGCCGCGGCTCTACGGCCTGGCTCCGGGCGTGGTCGCGATGACCGGCCTGTCCGGGCGGGGGGTACCTACGGGCTCGATGATCGGCGGCATCCTGTCGGACTGGGCGATGGGCGTGCGCGAGCAGGACCTCGACCTGCGCCTCGAACCGCTGAGCAGGCAGCCGCTCTACATGAACGTCGCGCCGCAGGTGGCGCTGCGTGGCTATCGGCTGCGCGACAACCTGCGAGCCCGCCGCCAGAAAGCCCCGCTTCCTCCGCACGCATGAAACCAAGACCAACGGCATCCGATGCGGTGCCGAAACAAGGAGCAGACCAATGCCTGGACCGAAGCCGGATCCGGTAGAAAACAGCGCGGCGCTGCCAAAGCACGCAGACGTGGTGATCATCGGCGGCGGCATCGCCGGTGTCACCGCCGCCCTTGAACTCGTCGACAAGGGCCTGACCGTGGCGGTCTGCGAAAAGGGCCACATCGCCGGCGAGCAGTCGAGCCGCAACTGGGGATGGGTGCGCCTGACGCATCGCGACACCCGGGAGTTGCCGCTGATGGTGGAGTCGCAGCGCCTCTGGCAGGGCATGGACGCGCGCATCGGTGGCGACACCGGCTACGTCCGCTGCGGGGTCACCTATACCGCGGCTACCGAGGCGGCGCTCGAGGGCGAACGCCAAGCGCTCGAGGAGCTGCAACAGTACCAGATCCCCGCACGATTGCTCAGCCGCGAGGAGGCGCTCGCGCAGTTCCCCGGCCTGTCGCTCGACATCAAGGGCGCCTTGTACAATCCGTACGACGGCCGGGCCGAACCGCAGAAGGCGGTTCCGGCCATCGCGCGGGCGGTGCAGGCGCGCGGAGGCAGCGTTCACCAAGATTGCGCCGTGCGGGTCGTCGAAACCGCGGCGGGCAGGGTCTCGGGCGTGGTGACGGAAAAGGGACGCATCTCCTGTTCGGCGGTCCTCGTGGCGGGCGGGGTCTGGTCGCGGCTGTTCCTGGGCAACATGGGAATCGAGCTGCCGCAGTTGCGCACCAAGGGCAATGTGCTACGGACCGATCCGGTCCCGGATGGGCCCGAGGGAACGCTGAAGTTTCGCGAATTCACCATGCGGCGACGTACAGATGGCGGTTACACGATCGCCTCGGCCATGCCGAGCCGCTACCAGTTGACCCCCGACAGCTTCCGGCTCTTCAAGGATTTCCTGCCGACACTCAGGAACGAGTGGCGCAACGTGAGCCTCGGCATCGGGCCCGCATTCTTCGAGGCATTGCGCACGCCGCGGCGATGGTCTGGGGTCGAAGAGAGCCCCTTCGAGCGGATGCGGGTTCTCGACCCCGTGCCTGACGAGGCTCGGATAGATCACGCCCTGGAGGTGGTGAAGTCTGCCTATGCCCCGTTCCGCAATGCCACGGTGGCCCAGAAATGGGCCGGCTATATCGACGTCTTGCCCGACATCGTTCCTGTCATCTCGAGCACGGAAGGTGTCCGCAACGGAATCCCCGGGCTGTTCGTGTCTTCGGGATTCTCGGGGCATGGTTTCGGTCTGGGAACCGGCGCGGGGCGGCTTGCGGCGGACCTCATCACTGGCACAACCCCGGTTGTCGATCCGGAACCGTTCAGGCTGCACCGGTTCAGCGACGGGTCCGAGATCCGTGCCAAGGAGGGCGTGATCCAGCGGTGACCTGAACCCCGCGGGTCGAAGAGCGACCTGCGGGTGTCAACCGTTCCATCGCTTGGCTTTCATCTCTCTGCCAGCGCTTCGTTCCGAATGGGCAATATCGACTTCCGTCTTCCTCGGATGTCGGCCCCGACGAACGAGAGGTTGGGCGGAACGCCTTGCGACGTCGCGACAATTGCCCGACGACAGCCCGACGAACTGGGCTCGCCTCGGTTTGCCCGGGGCTCCTATCAATTGGTTGGTGCACGTGCGACTCCGAGCGAGGGCAGGGAGGTCGCGAAGGCTGTCAATCCACGGCTTCAGGAGCTCGCTGTCGACCCAGTTCCGCAAAGGAGCGGCCGGGCTCCTCGCCATCCGGATCAAGCAGAATGGGGGGAAGAAAAGACCAAGCCGGGCGGCACTCCGCCTCCGCATTGCGTCAGGTTTCACGCCTTGAGATGTCGCCGCGCGCGGAGACCTTTGCTCTGCGCACACCTCATGCGACCAGATCTGGCGTGCGAGTTGGTAGGCGTCGAGAAGTGCCGAGTGCAGGTCGCGCGAGGCGATGCTATTGCCGACACGCAGCATGGCGAGCCCGTGGCAGGCGGCGAGCAGAGCAGAGGTTCCCGGCTGGCTGTTTCGCTGCTTCGAAGAGCGTGACGCCGTGGCCGCGTAGGGCGGAGACGCGAGCGGGCTCGCGCCCGGGGTCTTCTCGCGCAGCCGCCGGTGAACCACTCTCTGGCGGCAGAGAGTGCCGTCCCCATCCCTACACGCGGCAGACGCACCAGCACCTCTGCGCCGATCCCGTGCGGGTCACGGTGGCGCTGCCGGCTACGACCGTCCGAGCATCCTTTCGGTCGGCCCGCCGGGACCGCGCATGGGGCAGGACGTCCTGATCCGCGCGCTCTGCCACGCATCGCCACGCCAGCGCGATACTGGGGCGATCATGGGGAGGGTGATCAAGAGGCCTCGGACCCACACTCGGGCCCATGAGGCGTCCTTCTCCTGTGGATAACGTGCAACATCCGCTTTCACAAAGATTGCGCCCCTTGAATATCTTTGCGCGAACTCCGGTGCACGACTTAGCCTTGGAAGATGGGGGACAGGTGAGACAGGGAGTGTGGTATGAAGAGGATCGTGGCGCTTTCAATGATCCTGGCGCTTGGCGCGTGTGAGAATGCATCGTTCAGTGACCGGACATTGTCGACGAAGGACACTTCGAGCCTGAGCTTTTATCCGGATGATCAGCTATTGGTTTCGGCCAAGATGCAGTTCCGGGACGGCAATTACGGTAAATCCTACAAGATGTTCAAAGAGGCGCTGGACGTGGTGCCCGACGACACGGCGGCATGGCTGGGCTTTGCCGCAAGTGCGGACATGCTGCGGCAGTTCGAACGGTCGGATTACGCCTATCGCCGGCTGCAGCCAGTGATCGGCCACCGCGTCGAGTTTCTCAATAACTATGGCTACTCGATGCTGCTGCGCGGCGAGCTGGTTGCCGCGCGGAAATACTTCCTTGCCGCCTACGAGAAGGACCCGTCCAACCCGGTCACGGCGAACAACCTCGAACTTCTGCGCAACTCGGTGAACTCGCCGAAGCGCGCGTCCGGAGACCTGCGGGGCATCTGACGGGCAGGGCGCAGCATGGGAACGCTTTCGCTGATCGCGCAGCTTGCAGCGGCCGCGCTGATGGCGGGGATCGCGCTGCGGGATGCGAAACAGTTTCGCATCCCGAATGCGGCGGTCTTGGCGATGTTGGCGCTCTATCTCGTGGCACAGGGCGCGCTGCTGTTTCCCGATTGGTCGGGTGACCTCTTTGCCGGTGTCCTGCTCTTTGGACTCGGGCTGGTGATGTGGCTGCTGCGCGCGCTCGGAGCCGGCGACGCCAAGCTGATGTTTCCGCTGGGCCTTTCGCTTGGCATCAGCGGTCTGATGCCCTTCGCCGTCCTGCTGATGCTGGTCTCGATCCTGCTCTACGCCGCGATCCTCACAAGCCAGATGCTGAAGGCAGAGCGCGGACTGGGCGGGTGGTTCTCCCGCATGAAAACAGACGGGCGCGTGCCCTATGGTGTGCCGCTTGCGCTGGCCTCGGTTCCGGTACTGATCGCGCAGGCACTCTGGATCAGTTGAAATTCGTAAAAACTCGTGTAAGGTATTCGGTGTTTTATATGTGATTTGCACGGCCAGCTGCGCTCTGCCTCGCTCGCCTTGCGTTTGAATGAGTTTTGGGAGGGGTGATGCTTAAAGAGTTTCACGAGTCGGAAGACGGGGCGATTGTGATCCTGTCTCTCCTGCTTCTGCCGATTTTGCTCGGCTTCGGACTGATCCTCATCGATGCGGGGCGGGGCAACAGCGCCCATGGCGATCTGCAGGCTGCTGCGGATGCGATCGCGCTGGCGGGCGCGCGCGAACTGGACGGGGGCGCGGATGCGCTCGACCGGGCACGCACAGCGATGGCGCTGATCGACAATTCGGTCAGTCTGCTTGCGGTCCGGGACGACGACGGCACCGTCGATGAGAACGAGTTGCGCCTCGAGATTGCCTACGACGGGACCGACGCGCCGTTTCTCGTCCGCTTTCTGGACGCCATTCCCGATGACGACACGACGCCAATCACCGCAAGCTGGCTGACCGATCACGCCACGACCGATCCGTCCGACGCGCAATATGTCTATGTCTACGCACAGTCGCGGAACCTTCAGACGATCTTTGGCGCGCTCCTGCCCAAGCTGTCGCGGGGCGAGACAGCGGCGGTGGGCAGCCTGCCGGTCGGCGCAACCGCCGTGGCGAAATCGGAATCCGCCGCCTGCGACATCCCCCCGCTCTTTATCTGCAACCCGTTCGAGTATGACGCGTCCGGCAATTACGTCGGCGACGGTCTGCAGATGGCATTCCAGCGCGGCGATCTGCATGGCCGGATGATCCGGCTGCATCCTTCGGGCAACGAGACGCCGATGCCCGGAAACTTCGGCTTTCTGGATGTGAGCGATGCAGATGTCTCCGCCGATGCCGACCCGAGCGGCGGCGGGGCGCGGTCGATCAACGACTATTTTGCCGGTCAGCGGAACCGCACCTGCTACGGCACCGGTCTGGTGCGGACCAAGCCGGGTGCCAGCAATGGGGTGCGGACCGGGATCAACGCCCGTTTCGACATGTACGGCGGGCGCTACCAAAGCGGCGGCGTCAACGGGCAGGACGCATTCACGGTCCGCACTGCGCTGAACGTGCGAAAGGGCATCATGCCGGGCTCGCAGGGCAACAACATCGACGATTGCGTGATGCAGGGCAACTCCCTGGCGAATGGTACCGTGGTCGGGGACGATCACGTCTGGACGCCGGACGGGTTCAACGCCAACGGAGAGACTGATCCCGCCTACGGGTTGCCGGACAACCTCACGATGAACGCCCCGAACACCGGCGGGTTGGTGACCAGCGACGATGTTGCCGGGGCCTACATCGGTATCGGTGAATGGGCCGGTCAGACATATCTCGATCGCAACTACGGCGTGGATTTCATAGACTACGAGAGCATCCCGAGCTCGTTTCCGGGGGTCGCCGAGGGCTACAGCGGGCCCGGCACGGTCCAGGCCTCGCGCTACGACGTCTACCAGTACGAGCTGGAGACCGATGTCACCGTGGATGGCGTGACCATGCCGCTCTATCAGGTGCGCGCGCCGGGCGATGCCGATGAAGCCAACCCGACTCCGACGGGCGAGTCCGGCGAGGCGCTATGCCTCGCCCAAGGCAATGGCAACGGCAACAGCGGAGGCTCCGTGATCGTCACCGATCCGGACCCGCGCGTTCTGGTCGCCGCAATCATCGACTGCGGCGAGAACGCCGACGAGACCGGGCGCTCGGACCTGCCGGTCAACAGCTACGCCAGCATCTTCATGGCGCGGCCGATGATCAGCTACGCGCCGGGAATGGATATGACCATCGACGTCGAGGTGATCGATATCACCGGGTACGGCGGCAATGGCACGCTAGAGACCTTCATTCGCGAGGAATCGGTCCTCGTTCGCTGAAAGTAAGGGTTCTCCATTTTAATAATCGTGTGATTCGAATGCTTGTGATCCTGGCCTGATATCGATCCGTTGCACCGATTTTTGGTCAGGTCGAATTTAATTGCGGCATTTCTCTGGCTATAATTAGGGGTATTCAATCTTACGCCTTCCCGCTTTGGTTGAGTACCGTTTTCATTTTCGGGATAATTCCATCCTGCAGGTCGATTATCTGGAGAATTCTCGTCATATCGAACTTAATCCTTTTTTAATCTCGTCAAATGTGGCAGTTTGATGGATGAGGGGCAAAGAATTCGCATCCTTATAATATTAGCTAGAAGTCTGTCGAGTTTTCATGAGTGCGCTCATTTTGGGTGCTGTTCTTTTTTTGGGAGAAAGTTATGAACTTCGCTATCGTTTCTGCATATTGCGCAAACACTTTCCGCCGCCTTCGTGACGAGGAAGACGGCCTGGCTCTCACCGAATACCTGCTGCTGCTTGGCCTGCTCGTGGGCGGCATTATCGCTGCCGTTGGCCTCTTCGGGCAAAGCCTCAACGTCGGTTGGACAGGTTGGGCTGAATGGATGGAAGAGCAAACTGCGTCGGCATCCACAGACGCAGACGGTAACCCGATCGCGGCCGGTGGACTCGCCGCACCGGAATGATCGGGTCGAGCGTTGCTCGATAGTCGATAGCCCATGTGCGATTTCCATCGCGAGATGGATGTCTCAAAATTGGTAAACATGTGTGACCCTTTCTAGAGCTGGGGTCACACAAACCAAGTCAATCAGTTCATTGGAGGCCTGCCGATACTTGGATGTCGCGTGTATTGTGAATTCTCGCCTCACTGATCGCGCGCAGCGAAGCGTACGGCTTGGCACGCAGACGTTTTGGGAAAGCTAGGTTCTGCTCATGCGCATCTCAGTTTTAGTAAGTTTGTTCATTGCAATCTGTCTTGCCGTGATGGCCGTGGTCGGAGCGAAAGACTTCCTTGGAGAGCAGCAGCGCCGCCTGCTCTCTGACAACCGGCCCGCTGTTCCGCCCAAGCCAGAGCTGACCATCGTCGTGGCCTCGGAACCCATCAGTTTCGGCGAGCGTCTCGGCGCCGCAAAACTGCGCACAATCGCCTGGAGCAGTGACATCACGCCCGAAGGATCCTTCACCTCGATCGAGGATGTGGTGGGTCAAGATGACGATAACTCCGCCCGCTTCGCGCTGACCACCATGGCTCCCGGAGAGCCCATCCTCGCCACCAAGATCACGCTTCCCGGCCAGCGGGCTAAGCTGTCCACCGCGCTCACACCCGGCATGAAGGCCGTTTCGATCCGCGTCAACGACGTGCTCGGTGTCGCGGGCTTTGTCCTTCCGGGCGACCGCGTTGACGTGATGCTCACCCGCGCGAGCCGTGGGACGGAACCCTTCGTCGATATCCTGCTTCAGGGCGTCAAAGTCCTCGCCATTGACCAGATCGCGGACGAACTCAAGGACAAGCCCAGCGTGGTGCGCACGGTGACCTTCGAGGTGAACACCACCGAAGCGCAAAAGCTTGTTCTGGCTGGAAATGTCGGAACTCTGTCGCTGGCGCTGCGCAATGTCGGCTCTAACGATATCGAGAACAATGACCGCATCACCATGGCCGATCTGACCGAGTTTGACGTGGCCGAGGACCTGGCCCCGGTGGCCGTGAAAGCCGAGCCGAGCGTCGAAACGCAGAAGCTGGATGCCATGGAGGTGTTGCTGAAAAGCACACTCGACGGAATTTCCGACCGTCTGACCAGCGTCGAGGATAAAATTCAGAAGCCAGAACCCACCGAAATTGAGAAAATAGTAGAGCGTGTCGTGATTGCGCCCCCGGTGCCCACGAAAAAGGCGACGGTTGGCGTGATCCGCAATGGAAGACGTGACGTGTATAAGGTCGAACCGAGCTCTGCAGGCTCATATGGCGCGGAACCGCAACTCGCGCCAGAGTTGGTAAAAGTCCAGCTGGAAAACTAATAAAGAGAGTCTGCAGACCGGAGGGCAGAGCAGTATAAACACACAGGAGGGGTAGAATGCCACGGCGCATATCAATCTTGAAGAGGGCGAGCAGGCGCGCTCGGCAGGCCGCCGCCATCGCCGCAGTGGGAAGCCTCGCGCTTATTGCCGCGCCCGACGATCTCGCAGCACAAAGCCGCGACATCTATATCGATGATGGCACCGTGTCAAAAGTGGTTCTAGCACCCAGCACCACGCTCACGCTCAATACCGATGGCCCCTTCGCAGATATCGTCATAGGCGATGCGAACATTGCCGACGTTTTTCCTCTGACCGACAATTCCCTTTACATTCAGGCCAAGAGTTCCGGCCTGACGAACATTACGCTTTATTCGACCGAGAAGCAGCTTCTCGAGGTAATCGACGTGCGCGTGCAGGCGGACTTCAGCGACCTTGAGAACATCATCCGCCGCGCCGTGCCCAGTGCCCGGGTGGACGTTCTGAATGTGAACAACCGCATCCGCGTTTCGGGTGTGGTGAAAGACAATGTCGATCGTCAGCGTATCCTGCAGATCGCGTCTCAATATTCCCCCGATCCGGTGGTGGATGCGATCAAGGTCGCCAGCGCGCAGCAGGTTGAACTGGATGTGCGCATCCTCGAGGTCGAGCGCAATTCCGGCCGCAGCCTCGGGGTTGATCTGACCGGCACCCGGGAGAATGGCTCGACCGCCTTCCAGACCAACGGCGCAAGCTTCACCGCGCAATCGGGCACACCCTTTGGCTCGGCGGTTGGGGAATTGCTCGAGATTTCCGGCTTCCAGATCGACGTGGTGATCAACGCGCTGGAGCAGAAGGGGCTCGCACGCCGTCTTGCCAACCCCAAGCTGGTGACCACCAGCGGCATCGAGGCCAACTTCGTGGTCGGCGGCGAGGTCCCGATCAGCGTCGCCCAGGTGAACGAGAACGGCACAGCGGTGCAGAGCACCGATTACCGCGAATACGGTGTGCGCCTGAACTTCGTGCCGGTGGTGCTGGATGACCAGCTGATCTCGCTGCGCATCATGCCCGAGGTCAGCGATATCGATCCGTCGGTTTCGGTGAACGGCCAGCCCGCCTTCATCTCGCGCAAGGCCGAGACCACCGTCTCGCTGCGCAACGGGCAGAGCTTCGCCATCGCCGGCCTGCTGCAGGCCAACAATGCGCGCAGCGTCGATCAGGTGCCGTGGCTCGGGCAGATCCCGGTGCTGGGCACGCTGTTCAGCTCGCGCAGCTTCGAAAAGCGCGAGTCCGACCTGGTGATCCTCGTGACGCCGCGTCTGGTGGCGCCGGTGGGTCCGGACACGCCGCTGCGCTCGCCGCTCGACAACACCCGCTCGTCCAACGACATCGAGCTTTTCCTGCTCGGCATGCTGGAGGTCGATCGCGGCCTGCTGCGCCGCTTCCGCGAGGGCACCGGCGTTGTCGGTCCCTATGGCCACATGATCGATCTGGAGTTCGACGATGCCGTCATTGCAAAGAAGTAAGCCTCTCTTCGCGGCGATCCTTGCGGGGCTGACGCTCTCGGCGTGCGGCTCGGCGGATTACCTGAACAACTGGGATACGTCGGCGGCCCGCTCGGGCGACGCAATGATGGCCAATACCGCGATCCAGGAACTCGAGGCATGGCCGCCCGCTGCCTACAAGACCACGGTGGGCTCCGGCGGCTGAGCCGCCCCGCAAGATCAGCGGCTCCGGCGCCTAATTTCAGCCGGGGCCGCATAGCTTTTTAGTTTGTTTACACATGTTTGAAGGCGAGTATTTGCAATGCCTGCGCGCCGAGCATCAGTTTTCATCAAGGACGAGCGGGGCACCGTCTTCGTCGAGTTCCTGATCGTCTTCCCGGTCCTGACGTTCCTGTGTCTCGGCTTTTTCGAGTTCGCCAACATCCTGTGGGAACGCCAGCAGATGCAGGTCGGCTTGCGCGACGCCGCGCGGTACTGGTCTCGTTGCCGAACTGAGATTTCGGGCGCGTCCGCGACATGCACGGCCGACATCGCCCGCAATATCGCGTTCTACGGCAACCCGGCCGGCAGCGGGCGCCTGCGGGTGCCGGGCTGGGACGAGCCTGCGGAGATCAGCTTTGATCCCGAGCAGGACGAATTGCCGAACCGGGCGGTGCTGCCCGGAGAGCCGCCGGTGCGTCCTCTGGTCACCGTCAGTGGCAGCGTTGGCTATTCCGGCTTGCCATTCTTCTCGACGCTGCTCGATCGGTCGATCACGATCCGCCACAGCGTACAGATGAGGTATATCGGATGGTGACACGCGGCTCCCCCCGAAGCCTTGCCCGGCGGCGTTTCTGGGCGGAGAGTTCCGGCCTTGCGCTGACCGAGATGTTGTTGGTGTTCCCGATCTTCATCTTCGTCGTCGGGGCCATGATCGAGTTCGGCACCATGATGTTCCAATGGAACCAGACGGTGAAGGCGATGCAACTGGGCGCGCGGCTCGCGGCGGTGTCATCGCCGCTCACGGATATCTCGGCGCTCAACATCTACACCGCCGCCGTGGCCCCGGGTGATCCCGCGCCGCTGGAGGGCTTGTCGGTCAGTTGTGGCGCGGGCACCACTGCCTGCGATGCCACAGAGCTTGCCCGCCTGCTGACCGGCGGAGACGGGTGCGGTGATCTGAGTACCGGGGTGAGCGGGATCTGCGACGTGGCACCCTTCATCGGGGCCGAAAACCTGCGCATTACCTACTACAGGTCCGGGCTCGGTTACGTGGGCCGTCCGTTCGGACCGGTGGTGAGCATCACCTTGGAGGTCCGGAACCTCAATTTCGACTTCCTGCTGCTTGACGATCTGTCCCGCTTCTTCGCGCGTGACGAAGACCCGGTGCTGGGTGCCATCGCCATTCCCGCGCACCCGGTGACGATCACCAGTGAAGACATGTCGAGTTGCGCTGACCCGGAGGATTGTGAGGCATGAACATGAACGTGGAAAGCCCCAAGGCAATGGTCAACATCCCGATGACCCGAATGCTGCTGCTGTGCGGGGAGGGGGCGCAGCCGAGCGAGGTCGAGCCATTGGTGGAGTTCTCGCCACGCATCGTTGTCTCGCCACTCGATCCTGCGCGGCTCAAGGAGCAGCTTTCCGGCGGCAGTGCCGATCTTGTCGTGGTCAACCTGGCGCGCCTGTCGGAGGCGGAACTGTCGGTACTGGACGATATCCGGGCTCTTGCCGGACACTTGCCACTGATCGTGATTTCGCCGCAGCTGTCGCCCGAGGAGACCAGGCGCCTCTTCTCGCTCGACCTGCAGGACTGGTTGCCCAAGCCGCTGGAGGCAGGCGATCTCATCGACAGCATCCAGAAGGCGATGCGCAGCCGGCCCGTTACCACCAACCGCGTTCACGCGGTGATCTCGGCGGTGGGCGGTGCAGGGGCGACGACGCTCGCGGTGAGCATGGCTGATCTTGCGGCGACCCATTTTGTGAAGAAGCATGGGTCGGTTGCGCTCTTCGATCTCGATTTTGCGCTCGGGGACTGTGGGTACACGATCAACCTGATGAATGACTTCAACCTCGGCAGCGTCGCCTCCGCGCCGCGCCGCGTGGATTCCGAGTTCATTCGGGTGATCCAGAAGAAACACCCGAACGGCTTTTTCCTCTATTCTTTCAAGCGACCCGAACTGAACACCGAACTGAACGGATATGAACTGGTGCTGCGGATGCTGGATGCGGTGAGCGTCGAGCATGACCACACCTTCCTCGATATTCCCTACTACGAGACCGAGTGGCGCGAAGATGTCTTCTCGGCGGTCAACAGCTTCACGCTGGTGAGTGAACTGCACCTTCCGGCGATCAAGCACACGCTGGATCTCATCGAGCGCATCCGTGCTCTGCGCGGCCCAGAGGTGCCGGTGCATGTGGTGTTCAACAAACATCAGACCCGTCTCTTTGGTCAGCAGATCAGCAAGAGGCGCCTCAAGGAACTTTTTGAAGAGACCCCCTTTCACTTCGTGCCGCAGGCGCAGGGGCAGATCAGTCAGGCGACGGATCGAGGCGTGTTGCCCAGCGATGTCTCGCGGAGATCCGGGTTTCTCAAGGCGCTGACCAAGTACATGAAGGCGGTGCAAATGTCGGTGGAGGTCTCCTCGTGACGCAGCGTGCCCTCTCCCGGCGCAGTGTTCTGGCGCTCTCTTTGGCGACGCTCGTGCCCGCGCCGCTGCTGCGCGCGGAGACGGCGAAGGTTCCCCGCAGTCACGGCCCGCGCAGCATGCAGATCGTGCGCTACGGCGGCGGCGAGCCGCCGGGAACCATCATCATCTCGAATGCCGAGCGGACGCTGCTTCGGGTGCTGCCCGGCGGCAGGGCGGAACGCTACACCGTGTCGATCGGGCGCGAGGGCTTTAGCTGGACCGGCACGACATATGTCGGACGCAAGGAGGAGTGGCCGGGCTGGCGCCCGCCCTCCGAGATGCGCCAGCGCGACCCGTCCCTGCCGGGCTACGTGCCGCCGGGTCCGTATAACCCCTTGGGGGCACGGGCGCTTTATCTCTACAGCGGAGGGCAGGACACGCTCTACCGTATTCACGGAACGAACTCCGCCGGCACCGTCGGCGGATACGAGACGTCGGGCTGCTTCCGCCTCAGCAATGCGGATGTGCTCGATCTGTTTGGAAAGGTTGCGACCGGAACGAAGGTGATCGTGCGTTAACGAGGGAGTTGGTGATGGCAGGACGGTTTTTCAGAAAGGCACAGCTCGAGGCACCGGTGGCGAGCTCGGCCGAGGTGGTGGAGCTGAAGGCACCAGAGGCGCTGGCGCCGGCGAAACCCGCCATGGCGCAATACGAGGCGCCGGATTTCGTCAACGAGCGGGTCACGCTGCACCGGTTCCTGATCGACAAGATCAACCTGTCGATCCTCGACACGATGGAAGAGGATGAGATCCACGAGGAGCTGCGTCCGCTGGTGCGCAGCTATGCCAAGGAGCACAACTTCCCGCTCAGCGCCTCTGAGCTTGACGCGCTGATCGTCAGCATAGGCGACGAGATGCTCGGGCTCGGCCCGATCGAACCGCTGTTGGATGACGACACGATCAGCGACATCCTCATCGTCGGGGCGGGCACGGTTTTCGTCGAGCGTTTCGGCAAGCTCGAACAGGTGAAGATCCGCTTCAAGGACGAAGACCACCTGCTGCGCATCATCAACAAGATCGTCGCCTCGGTGGGGCGGCGCGTGGATGAATCCTCGCCGCTGGTGGATGCGCGCCTTGCCGATGGCTCGCGCGTGAACGTAGCGATCCGCCCGGTGGCGGTGGACGGGCCACAGGTCTCGATCCGAAAATTCGCCAAGCGGCCCTATTCGCTGGACCGGCTGGTGGACAACAACGCGCTGGCGCCGGGCATGGCGGCGCTGCTCGCCGCGGCAGTCGCGGGCAAGGTGTCGATCGTCGTTTCGGGCGGCACGGGCTCGGGCAAGACCACGATGCTCAATGCGCTGTCTTCTTTCATTCCTCATGACGAGCGTCTGGTGACCATCGAGGACGCGGCGGAACTGCAACTGCAGCAGCCCCACGTGGTGCGTCTCGAGACGCGCCCGCCGACGGTGGACGGGCGCAATGAGATCCTGCAGCGTGACCTCGTCAAGAACGCGCTGCGGATGCGCCCGGACCGCATCATCATCGGCGAGGTGCGCGGCGGCGAGGCCTTCGACATGCTGCAGGCAATGAACACCGGCCACGAAGGCTCGATGTCCACGATCCACGCCAACAACCCGCGCGATGCCATCGCGCGCATGGAGCAGATGGTGGGCATGGCGGGCATGCCGATGAGCCAGACCAGCATCCGCTCGCAGATCACCTCGGCGATTGATCTCATCGTGCAGCTCGAGCGTCTGCGCGACGGCACCCGCCGCGTCACCTCGATCGCCGAGATCACCGGCATGGAGGGCGACGTTGTGCAGCTGCAAGAGATCATGGCGTTCAAGCGCAGCGGCGTCGACGAGAACGGCAAGGTCCTCGGCAGTTTCCGGGCCACCGGCATCCGCCCGCGCTTCCTAGAAAATCTGCAGTCCTTGGGGCTCAAACTGAGTTCCGATCATTTCGATCCGTCGAAGGAGCTTTGAAATGCTGAACGCTCCCATCGTCATCTACGGGCTGGTCTTCGTCGCCGTGCTGATCCTTGCCGACACGGTGCTGCGCGTCGTCTTCGGCATTCGCCGCAACGCGCTTGAAGTGCGTAACCGGCTTGAAGCTTTGAAGCTGAAGTCGGGCGCGGAGGCGGCCCATACCGAACTGCTACTGCGTCGTGGTTCTGCCAAGCAGGGGGCGAATGCCTCGCTGCTGCAGGCGCTGCGCAGTTTCTACGCACAGTCTGGGCTGGAGATGACCACGCCGCGGCGCCTCCTTTGGCTGCTGGGTATCTACGCCCTTTGCTACTTGGCGGTTCACCTGTTCCTGCGCACGGGGCTGGCGGTCGATCTGGGCATCGCCTTCGTTCTCACCGTGGTGACGAGCGGGTTGCTCGTCTATCGCAAGCGCGCGGCGCGTATCAAGAAATTCACCAGCCAGCTTGCGCCCGCCATAGACATCATCGTGCGCAGCCTCAACGCCGGGCACCCGCTCAACGCGGCGCTGGCGCTGGTGGCCCGAGAGATGCCCGATCCCATCGGCTCGGAGTTCGGTATCCTGAGCGATCAGATGACCTTTGGCTCGGATCTCGATCAGGCGATGCTCAATATGATCGACCGGGTCGGCGCGGATGAGCTCAGCCTTCTGGCGGTGACGGTGAGCGTTCAGCGCGGCACCGGCGGCAATCTGTCGGAGATCCTGGAGAACCTCGCGCAGATGATCCGCGACCGCCTGATGATCAAGGCCAAGATCAAGGCGATCTCGGCGGAGGGACGGATCACCTCGTGGATCATGCTGCTGTTCCCCTTCTTCTTGTTCAGCATGATCCGCACGCTGGTGCCGGAATATTTCGACCCGGTCTGGGAGAGCGGTTACGGCACCATCGTGGTGTCGACCTGTCTGGTGCTGATGGGTCTCGGCATGGTGATCCTGCGCAAGCTGGTCAATTTCGATTTCTGAGGCGTCATGCCGAGGAGGTAAAACGATGAACGAGTATCTGGTTCTGGCGGCGGTCTTCACCGCGGTTCTGATCGCCACATTCGCGGTCCTGAACGCCCTGACGCAAAGGCGCGACGTCGAGCGCAATATCGAAAGTTCGCGTCGGCGCCGGCGCAGTGACACAGAGATCGACGAGCTTCTCGGGACCGGAAACGAGCGCCTGCGCTACTATCTCGACGTGGTGAAGACCAAGAAGAAGGACAGCCTCGAGATGCGTCTCGTTCAGGCGGGCTTCTTCTCGAAAAGCGCGGTTGCGAAATTCAACCTGATCCGGATGCTCGCCGCATTGATTGCCTTCGTCGCGCTGCAGGTGACGCTTCAGAAATTCGTGCCGAGTGCCAGCCGGGTGACCTTGCTGATCCTCGCGGCGCTGGCCGCGGCGCTTGTGTTCATCCTCGCCTCGGTGGTCCTCGAACGCATGGCCAAGAAGCGGATGCGCGAGTTCCGCAAGATCTTTCCCGACTTCATGGACCTGCTGCTGGTCTGTGTCGACGCCGGGCTCAGCATCGACGCGGCGGTGGACCGGGTGACGCGCGAGTTCCTGCAGACCGTCCCCGACTTCGGGGTGCAACTGTCGATCGTGAACCTCGAGATCCGCGCCGGGCGGCCCATGCACGAAGCGCTCTACAATTTTTCGGACCGGGTTCAGATCGAAGAGGCCCGCACCCTTGCGGTGCTGTTCCGCCAATCCGAGGAACTGGGCTCGAGCGTCAGCCGCACATTGCGCAGCTTTGCGCGCGAGATGCGCCAGATGCGCATCGTGAAGGCCGAGGAAAAGGCCAATGCGCTGCCGGTGAAGATGCTGTTCCCGATGGCGTTCTTCATGTTCCCGGTCAGCCTGATCATCGTTCTGGTGCCGATCACGATGACGGTCATCGAGATCCTTACCGGGCTCGCGCCGAAGTAGTCGGACACCCGCCAGGGCAGAATGTATACTGGCATCGCAGGTCACCGGGCCCCGATCCTATGGATACGGATATGCGGTCACCTGAAAATGACAAACGCCGGGCGGAATGCCCGGCGTTTCTGTTTGAGAGTTTTCGCTTTCAGCGCCGGTCGCGCCGTTTGCTTGCCGCGACGTTTCGCCAGGCCAGTTCCAGAAGGTCGAGCGACAGCTCCGGCTCGCGATCGAGGTAGCGGCAGGCGGCCAGGATGTGCCGCATCAGGAACCCGGGATGCGCGCCTGAGGTGACAAAGCCCGCCTCCTCGTATTTGCGGGCAAAGAAAACCTCCATCACCTCTGGCTGCCATGCGATCTGCAGGCTGTCGCAGGTGTCGCGAAAAATCTGGAGGTAGTCTTCCTTGGTGGGCGAGGGGACGTGGATCTTGAAGTAGATGCGGCGTAGCGCGGCGTCATCGCCCATCTCTTCGGGCAGCATGTTCGACGAGAAGACCACCAGCTGATCGAAGGGTACGCCGAACTTCTTGCCGGTGTGCAGCGACAGGATGTCGAAGCCTTTCTCCAGCGGCACGATCCAGCGGTTGAGATAGGCCTGCGGCGGCTCTGCCTGCCGGCCGAAGTCGTCGAGAACGAAGACCCCGCCGAGCGCCTTGAGATGCATCGGCGCCTCATAGAAGCGCGCCGTGTGCTCGAAGGAGAGGTCCAGCATATGCAGCATCAGCTCGCCGCCCGCGATGACCACCGGGCGATGGCAGGGCACCCAGCGCAGGTCGCCCCGCGGCTGATCCTCGGGCAGGTCCGCGGTCTGGTGCAGCGTCTCGTCGTAAAAGCGAATGATCTGATGGCCGACAAGGATCGCATAGGGAAAGCTTAGCACGTCGCGGAAGGACATCCCCAGCGCTTCGGCAAGGGACGTCTTGCCATTGCCCGGCTCGCCATACAGCAGCATCGAGCGCCCGGAGTTGGCCGCAGGCCCGAGCTGCGCCTTGAGAATATCCGGGATGACCAGATGCGACAGCGCTCGGTCGAGCTCCGAGCGGTGGATTTCCTCGTGGCTGATGGACTGGCGCCGGATCTGCGCCTCGAACGCCTCGAGGGTCACCGGGACGGGCCCGATGTATTGCGACAGGTTGAGCGCATCCAGCGCCCATGCCTTGCCGAGATCGGTCAACGTGTAGCGGATATCGGACTTGATGTCGGCGCTGTCGAGCCCCTGCGCCTCTACCAGCATCAGCGCGGTCATCTGCTTGATGAGCTGACGGCAGACCAGCTTGGGCAGTTTCACCACGTCGGCGATCTGCGCCGGGGTCAGCGTGCCGCCCGCGTGCAGGACCTTGCACAGGTGGTTGATCAGAAAACTCTCGGACAGCCCGGTCTCTTCGATGGTCTTGGGTGCGGTGCCGGGAAGAAAGAACTGGCCTTCGGGGTCTGCGGCGATGTCGTGGGGCTGCGGCGCGCTGGCTGCGTCGATCTCGGCCGGAATTGTCGGGAATGGCTGTTCTGAAACGGTCTCCTGAGGAGACTTCGAAAACAGTTTCACGATGGAATCCTTTCCAAAAATGTCACTCGCTAAGAAATGGTCGGTGAAAATACAGTCGCAGCAGTGTACCCCGCATCGGCGCATTTACGTAGCGAAAACTGCATGCATCGCGCGCGGGCTTGCGTTTTGGATTGCAGAACACCTCGAAGTAGTCGAACACGTCCCGCCGCGCCTCTTGGCGGGTCCGGTAGGCGGGGCGCCTGATCCTCTCGCGCTTGAGGAGGTTGAAGAAGCTCTCGGCGACGGCGTCGGTCGACTGGCGCGATTGCATGGACCATGCGACCACTCGGCACGAGAGCGGATCAATGACAACCGCCAGGTAAGCAAAGCCCTCTGGCGTGCGTATGCAGGTGATGTCACTCGCCATTGTCCTCGGACCGATTGCGGAGGATGTCTCGTCCGAGACCTTGTCCGGTTCCGCCACGTCGAGCTGCCGATCCAAGGTGTTGTCGAGCACGACCGAGGGTTTGCCACGATACTTCGGGGCGGCGCTTGCAGCCGATCTGTGCGGTGATCGCGGCCAGCCTGGTCAGGCGGGCAAAACGGTTCAGGCAGACGCTTTCGCCTTGCTCGAGAGGATCGTCATGCAGCTTGCGGTGGCCGCAGACCTTGCCGCTTCCGACAAAGGCCTGCTTCAGCAGTTCGGTCTGGCGGTTGTCATCCTTTGTGCGTTTGCTAAATTGCACCCTCACCCACGCATAGGAAACCGGTCGACACGGAGACCAATGAGCGGTCGAAACGTTGACGGTCCTTGCGATCCGCGCGTCAAGCAAAGAGCGCGCCGGCGCAGGTCGCCGGCGGGCTCGCAATTGGGACTACTTTCAGCTTTTAGGCGGTCGTTGCCTGATCGTGGCGCTCGCGGTGCATGGAGACGGCCTCGAGCAGAAGCTCAGGATCCTCTCCTGCCGGGCACACTTGCTGAGCGATATCGAAATCGGAAACCCCCTGTGCGAGCAGCTGCTCGATGGCGGTGGTTTGTGCTTGGTTGAAAATACCCATGTGAATGTTCTCCCTATTCAAGCCCAGCCATGCAGTCACCAAGGGGCGATTGGGCTCGTCCTCTGAGGAGTGTTGCATGTTCGGGGTAACCGCCAATTCTTGGCGGAGCCCCTTGCTAGCACAAAAAGAGAACAAGGCCAAGCAACTTGGAGGCGTCCGCAGTGCGGCATTTTCCCCGGCCGCGGCGGACGTCAAAGCGATGCAGTTGCACGAGGTTCGGATCGGTGTATCAGCCCGGAAAAAAGCGCGTAGAGATGCAGCCTCAGGGCGCTGCAGCAAGACAGACTAGGTCATATATGTAGGTATATTTGCCAGACGGCTGCCACTGCTGACAGGACGAACCGCAGGCGGCATGAACACCGAGCTTCGCATCTTCTGTGGCCGCTTGACGCGACGGATTGACCGGCTCGTCACCGCCAGACAGCTGCGCGGCTATATGGATCACACCGCCTTCCACTTGATCGAACAGCCCATCGACGGAACTTGTTCCTGCGGGCCGGTGCCGGTCTTGGCGACCTGCTTCATCGCTTCGAAGAGGTCGCGGCGGGTGCCCTCGGGCGCGGCATCCCTGCGCGAGGCGTCGAGCCGGCCGCGGTACTGCAGGCCGAGACCCGTATCGAAGCCGAAGAAATCCGGCGTGCAGGCGGCGCCATAGGCGCGTGCGACCTGCTGGCTCTCGTCATGGAGATAGGGGAAGGAAAAGTCCTTCTCCCGCGACATTTTCTGCATGTTCTCGAAACTGTCGCTGGGGTAGGCGGCGGCGTCATTGGCGTTGATTGCCACCACGCCGACGCCGAGCTCCTGCAACGCGCGGGCGTCCCGCAGGATCCGGTCGAGCACCGCCAGCACGTAGGGGCAGTGGTTGCAGATGAACATGACCAGCGTGCCCTTCGGGCCGCGCAGTTCTTCGAGGCTGTAGGTCCGGCCATCGGTGCCGGGCAGGGAGAAGCCGGGCGCGGCCCAGCCGAAATCGCACACGGGGGGAGAGACGGCCATGGCTTCGGCTCCTTGGGGCTTGCACGGGGTGATGTACAGGGTCTTGGATGGGTCAGGCCGCGTCGCGCGTGCCATGCGCGGCGGCGCGAATTGCCTGGATATTCTGCCCGTAGGGGGCCGGATCGTCCACCGTGCCGCCCCGGAACACCGCCGAGCCCGCCACCAGCACGTCGGCACCGGCCTCGACCACCAGCGGCGCGGTGGCGGGATCGACGCCGCCGTCGATCTCGATGTGGATCTCGCGGTCGCCGATCATCTCGCGTATCTTGCGCACCTGGGCGATCTGGCTGTGGATGAACTTCTGACCGCCGAAGCCGGGGTTGACGGTCATCAGGCAGACGAGATCGCAGAGATCCAGCAGCGGCGCGGCGGCTTCGACCGGCGTGCCGGGGTTGAGCGCGAGACCGGCCTTGGCACCTGTCGCGCGGATCGCCTGCAGCGTGCGATGGGTGTTCGCGCCGGCCTCGAGGTGGGCGGTGATGACGTCGGCGCCGGCGTCCGCAAAGGCCTCGATGTAGGGATCGACCGGGGCGATCATCAGGTGCACGTCCATGACCGTCGAGATATGCGGGCGGATCGCTTTCACCAGCGGCGGGCCGAAGGTGAGATTGGGCACGAAATGCCCATCCATCACGTCGACGTGGATCCAGTCGGCGCCCTGCGCCTCGACGGCGCGGATCTCGGCGCCGAAATTGGCAAAATCGGCGGAGAGGATCGAGGGGGCGATCTTCACGGTGCGGTCGAAGGGGTGGTCAAAACTCATCGGACGGCTCCTTTTGCCGAGGGTGCGGGGGGCGCTGCCCCCGTCCGCGTGCCGCGGACTCCCCCGGGATATTTCTGCCAAGTGGAAGCGGTCATTCGGCGGCCTGCCGCATCCGGCGATCCGCATCGAGCCCGCCGCGGAAGACGCGGGAGGCGCGCAGGTCGGCCTCGGTGATGGTCGAGAGCGCCTCGGTGCCAAGCGGGCCCTTCGCCTCGTTGAACAGCCGGTTGGCCTGGCGCAGCCGGGCGCGGTCTAGCGCATTGCGGATCGAGCGGGCATTGGCGAAATGCGGCTGGTGGCGGCGGGCGGCGATGTAGTCGGCCATGGTGGCGCGGGCGCCCTCGTCGAAGGCGTAGTTCTGCGCGCCGAGCATGATCTGCGAGATCTGCAGAAGCTCGTCGTCGCTGTAGTCGGGAAACTCGATGTGATGGGCGATGCGCGAGCGGAAGCCGGGGTTGCTCTCGAAGAAGCGGTCCATGCGACCCGCATAGCCGGCGAGGATCACCACGAGGTCGTCGCGGTTGTTCTCCATCACCTGCAGCAGGATCTCGATCGCCTCCTGCCCGTAGTCGCGCTCGTTCTCGGGGCGGTAGAGGTAATAGGCCTCGTCGATGAAGAGCACGCCGCCCATGGCCTTTTTCAGCACCTCTTTGGTCTTGGGGGCGGTGTGGCCGATGTATTGGCCCACGAGATCGTCGCGGGTGACGGTGACGAGATGGCCTTTGCGCACGTAGCCGAGGCGGTGCAGCAGGTCAGCCATCTTCAGCGCCACGGTGGTCTTGCCGGTGCCGGGGTTGCCGGTAAAGGACATGTGCAGGGTCGGCGTTTCGGTGGCGAGCCCCATCTGCCGGCGCGCCTTGTCGACCAGCAGCAGCGCGGCGGTTTCGCGGATGCGCGCCTTGACCGGGGCGAGGCCGATCATCGTGGCGTCGAGCTCGGCCAGAACCTCGCGCACGCCGCTGCCCTCGAAGGCGGCGGCGAGATCGACGGTGCTGGGGCGCTCGGGGTGTTCTGCGGGGGCTGGTTCGGTGTCAGTCTGCGGGGTCTCGGTCATCTCGGGCTCCGAACTCGGGGGGCTGGGGTGGGGCGTCCTGCTTGGACTGGAAGAGGACGCCCCGCTGCCCGCGCCCAAGGAGGTTCGGGCGCGGGAAGGGCTCGGGTGTAGAAGGGGCCTAGGCGTAGCGGCGGCCTTCGGGCGCGCGCACGGCGTAGCTTTCGATCGTGTAGCGGATGCTGCGGCCCTCGCCCTCCTGCCGCACGACGCGGAAGCCGGGCTCTTCGGCGGGACGGCCCGCGATGAAGCTCATGCGGATCGACTCCCAGCCGGCCGAGCTGTCGAAGGCGATGACGCGGATGTATTTCCCGCCATGCTCCTTGCGGCATTCATTGACCTCGAAGACCACGGCGGCGGCGTCGCGATTGTCGAACATCGGATGGCCCCACATCTCCCAGTAGGTGTTCCGCGGGTGCGGATCGTCGGTGTATTCGACCGACACGGCCCAGCCCTTGTCGATGGCGTATTGGGCCTGCGCGTGGATGTCGTCATCCGTCAGGTCGGGCAGGAAGCTGAACTGTCCTTGTCTCAGGCGCATCGGGGATCTCCTTTGGCGATCTGGCTCTGCCGGGGCGGCAGCGTGGCGGGATGAGGGGCCGAGGGCGCATGCGCCAGCGGCAGGGGCGGCGCGGCGCCCGGGGCGAGGGGCAGGCGGCTCATGCCGAGACCTCGGGGGTCGGCGCGAAGTCGGGCGCGTCGGTGGAGGCGTAGTTGAAGCTGACGTCCTTCCAGGTATCGAGCGCCTGCTTGAGCGGGGTGCAGCTGCGCGCGGCATCGCGCAGGATATCCGGCCCCTCGTTCCAGATGTCGCGCCCGGCGTTGCGGGCGAAGACCATCGCCTCGAGCGCCACGCGGTTCGCCGTGGCCCCGGCCTCGATGCCATGCGGGTGGCCGATCGTGCCGCCGCCGAACTGCAGCACCACGTCCTCGCCGAGATAGGTCAGCAGCTGGTGCATCTGCCCGGCGTGGATGCCGCCGGAGGCGACGGGCATCATCTTGTTGAGCGAGGCCCAGTCCTGGTCGAAGAAGATGCCGTTCTCCAGCGCCATCGGGTTCTTTTCCTCGCGGAAGATGTCGTAGAAACCCTTGGTCGTGGCGGGATCGCCCTCGAGCTTGCCGACCACGGTGCCCGCGTGCAGGTGGTCGACCCCGGCAAGACGCATCCACTTGGCGATGACGCGGAACGACACGCCGTGGCTGCGCTGGCGGGTGTAGGTCGAATGCCCGGCGCGGTGCAGGTGCAGGATCATGTCATTGTCGCGCGCCCATTTCGCCATGGACTGGATCGCGGTGTAGCCGATGACGAGGTCGATCATGATGATGACGCTGCCGAGCGACTTGGCGAACTCGGCGCGGGCGTACATCTCCTCCATCGTGCCGGCGGTGACGTTCAGATAGGTGCCCTTCACCTCGCCGGTGGCGGCAGAGGCGCGGGCCACCGCTTCCATGCAGTAGAGGAAGCGGTCGCGCCAATGCATGAAGGGCTGGCTGTTGATGTTCTCGTCGTCCTTGGTGAAGTCGAGCCCGCCCTTCAGCGCCTCGTAGACCACGCGGCCGTAGTTGCGACCGGAGAGGCCGAGCTTGGGTTTCACCGTGGCCCCGAGCAGCGGGCGGCCGTAGGCATTGAGCCGCTCGCGTTCGACCACGATGCCGGTGGCCGGGCCCTGGAAGGTCTTCACGTAGGCGACCGGCAGGCGCATGTCCTCGAGCCGCAGGGCCTTCAGCGGCTTGAAGCCGAAGACGTTGCCGATGATCGAGGCGGTGAGATTGGCGATGCTACCCGGCTCGAAGAGATCGAGGTCATAGGCAATATAGGCGAAGAACTCGCCCTCGGAATTGGGCACCGGATCGACGCGGTAGGCCTTGGCGCGGTATTTCTCGCAATTGGTGAGCCGGTCGGTCCAGACCACGGTCCAGGTGGCGGTGGAGCTTTCGCCAGCGACGGCGGCGGCGGCTTCGACCGGGTCCACCCCATCCTGCGGCGTGATCCGGAAGAGCGCGATGATGTCGGTGTCGGCGGGGGTGTAATCCGGCTCCCAGTAGCCCATCTGGGCATATTTCATCACACCGGCGGCGTAGCGCTTCTTGGCGTCGGTGACTGTGGACATGTCGTTCATCGGGGGTCCTCCTCAGGATGGTTCAGGCCGCGCGGTCGGCGGCGATGCGGGGGGCGAGCGCGCCGCTTGCGTAGCGCCGGGCCATGTCGTCGAGGCTGATCGGGGTGATCCTGCCGGCCTGCCCGGCGGTGCCGAAGCGCTCGAAACGGTCTGTGCAGAGCGCTTCAAGTTCCTTCATCGCGGGGATCATGAACTTGCGCGGGTCGAACTCCTCGGGCCTGTCCATCGCCACCTTGCGGAACTGGCCGGTCATCGCCATGCGGCAGTCGGTGTCGATGTTCACCTTGCGCACGCCCATGCGGATGCCGCGCTCGATCTCCTCCACCGGCACGCCGTAGGTCTGTGGCATGTGTCCGCCGCTTGCGTTGATCAGGTCCTGCAGGTGCTGCGGCACCGAGCTGGAGCCATGCATGACCAGATGCGTGTCGGGCAGCTTCTCGTGGATGGCGGCGATGGTCTGCATCGACAGGATGTCGCCGTCGGGCGCGCGGGTGAACTTGTAGGCGCCATGGCTGGTGCCGCAGGCGATGGCGAGCGCGTCGCATTGGGTGGCCAGCACGAAGTCCACCGCCTGATCGGGATCGGTCAGCAGCTGCGAATGGTCGAGCTTGCCTTCCGCGCCCGAGCCATCCTCTGCCGCCGCCTCGCCCGTTTCCAGCGAGCCCAGAACGCCCAGCTCTCCTTCGACGCTGGCGCCGACGGCATGGGCGGCGCGGGTGACCCTCGCGCTGATCTCGACATTGTATTCGTAAGACGCGGGGGTCTTCATGTCCTCCTCCAGAGAGCCGTCCATCATCACCGAGGTAAAGCCGTGGCGGATTGCCGAGAGGCAGGTGGCGTCGTTGTTGCCGTGGTCCTGATGCAGCACGATCGGGTTGCGCGGGTACATTTCCGCCAGCGCCTCGACCATGTGGCGCAGCATGATGTCACCGGCGTAGCTGCGCGCGCCGCGGCTGGCCTGCAGGATCACCGGTGCGTCGCAGGCCTCGGCGGCGCGAAGGATCGCCAGGCCCTGCTCCATGTTGTTGATGTTGAAGGCGGGCACGCCGTAGCCCTGTTCGGCGGCGTGATCGAGAAGCTGTCTGAGCGTGATGAGTGCCATGGGTCTCCTCCCTTCGGCGGTCAGGCGTCTTGCAGCGAGGCGCGAGCCTCGGCGCCGATGAGCTTGCCCATCGCCACGGCGGTGTCGGCCATGCGGTTGGAAAAGCCCCATTCGTTGTCGTACCAGGACAGGATCCGCACCATCCGCCCGGCCATGACCTTGGTCTGGTCCATGTGGAACACCGAGCTGTGCGGGTCGTGGTTGAAGTCGGTCGAGACATTGGGCTGATCGGTGTAGCCCAGCACGCCCTTGAGCGGCCCGTCGGCGGCGGCGCGGATCGCGGCGTTGACCTCCTCGACCGTGGTGTCGCGCGAGGCCTCGAACACCAGATCGACGACCGATACATTGGGCGTCGGCACCCGGATCGCCACGCCGTCGAGCTTGCCGTTCAGGTCCGGCAGCACGAGGCCGACGGCCTTGGCGGCACCGGTGCTGGTGGGGATCATCGACTGCGCGGCGGCGCGGGCGCGGTAGAGGTCCTTGTGCATCGTGTCCAGCGTCGGCTGATCGCCGGTGTAGCTGTGGATCGTGGTCATGAAGCCCTTTTCGATGCCGATCGCGTCGTTCAGCGCCTTGGCCACGGGCGAGAGGCAGTTGGTGGTGCAGGAGGCGTTCGAGACGACAACGTGTTCAGCGCGTAGCTCGCGGTGGTTGACGCCGTAGACCACCGTCTTGTCCGCGCCCTCGGCGGGGGCCGAGACCAGCACGCGCTTTGATCCGTTCTGCAGGTGCAGCGCCGCCTTGTCGCGGTCGGTGAAGAGGCCGGTGCATTCGAGCGCCACGTCGACGCCCTCCCACGGCAGATCCGCGGGGTTGCGCAGCGCGGTCACCTCGATCGGCCCGCGCCCGAGGTCGATGGTGCTGCCGCGTACCGTCACCTCACCGGGGAAGCGGCCGTGCACGCTGTCGAAGCGCAGCAGATGGGCGTTGGTCTCGACCGGGCCGAGGTCGTTGATCGCGACCACCTCGATGTCGGTGCGGCCCGATTCCGCGACGGCGCGGAGCACATTTCTCCCGATACGGCCGAAGCCGTTTATGGCTACCCTGACTGTCATCCCTGATCCTTTTCCTGATCTACTGCAGGTTCTTGGCGAGGCGGGTGACCGCCTCCGCGGTGATGCCGAAATGGCGGTAGAGGTCCGGGGCGGGCGCCGAGGCGCCAAAGCCGGTCATGCCGACGAAGCCGTCCTCGGGGCGCAGCATGAGGCACCAGCCCTGGCGGACCGCGGCCTCGATGCCGATGCGCGGGGCCTCGCCGAGGATCTCGGCGCGATACTCGGGCGGCTGCTGCTCGAAAAGCTCGAAGCAGGGGGCCGAGACAACCGCGGCGCTGATGCCCTCCTCGGCCAACAGATCGGCGGCGGCGAGCGCCAGTTCGACCTCGGAACCGGTGGCGATGAGCGTCACGTCGCGCTTCGCCCCCCCCTTCAGCACGTAAGCGCCGCGGGCGGCGAGGTTGGTCTCGACGTGGCGAGTGCGCACGGTGGGCAGCCCCTGCCGCGACAGGCAGAGCACCGAGGGCGTGCGCTCCTGCTCCAACGCCAGCGCCCAGGACTCGGCGGTCTCCACCGCGTCGGCGGGGCGGAAGACCAGCATGTTCGGCATGGCGCGCAGGCTGGCGATGGTCTCGACCGGCTGGTGCGTCGGGCCATCCTCGCCGAGGCCGATGCTGTCATGGGTCATCACGTAGGCGACGGGCACACCCATCAGCGCCGAGAGCCGCATCGCCGGGCGGCAGTAGTCGGCGAAGGCGAGGAAGGTGCCACCGTAGGGCTTCAGCCCGCCGTGCAGCGCGATGCCGTTCATCGCCGCGGCCATGCCATGCTCGCGGATGCCGTAGTGGATGTAGTCGCCCGAGTAATCGGCGGCGCTCACCGGGCGCATTCCCTTGGTGCGAGTGTTGTTCGAGCCGGTGAGATCCGCCGAGCCGCCGACGGTATTGGGCAGCGTGCCGTTGACGACCTCGAGCGCCATCTCGCTGGCCTTGCGGGTCGCCACCTTGGGGGCGTCCTGCGAGAGGCGATGCTTATGGGCGTTGATGGCGGCGTCGAGCGCCTTGGCATCCACCGGGGCAAAAGCGGCGCGGAAGGCTTCGGCCTGCGGGTCATCCCCGAGCCTGCGGGTCCAGGCCCGCCGCGCCTCGCCGCCGCGCGCGGCCACGGTGCGCCATGCGTCCGTGACCTCAGGCGGGATCTCGAAGGCCGGGAGGGACCAGTCGAGGGCCTCGCGCGCGGCGGCGATTTCTTCGGCACCCAGCGGGGCGCCATGCACGTCGTGCGAGCCCTGCTTGTTGGGCGCGCCGTAACCGATCACCGTGCGGCAGGCGATCATCGAGGGACGCGGATCGGCCCGCGCCATCTCGATTGCGGCGGCGATGGCTTCCTTGTCGTGGCCGTCCACTGCCTGCACATGCCAGCCCGCGGCGCGGAAGCGCGCCTGCTGGTCGGTCGAGGTCGAAAGCTCGGTGCCGCCGTCGATGGTGATGCGGTTGTCGTCCCAGAGCAGGATCAGCCGTGACAGGCTCAGGTGGCCGGCGAGGTCGATGGCCTCGTGGCTGATGCCCTCCATCAGGCAGCCGTCGCCCGCGATGACATATGTGTAGTGGTCCATCAGCGCATCACTGAAGCGGGCGTTCAGCATGCGCTCTGCCAGCGCCATGCCGACGGCGGTCGAGATGCCTTGTCCGAGCGGGCCCGTGGTGGTCTCGATGCCCTTGGCGTGGCGGTATTCCGGGTGTCCGGCGGTGCGCGATCCGAGTTGGCGGAAGCGCTTGATCTGCTCCATCGGCATGTCGTCATAGCCGAGCAGATGGTGGATCGCATAGACCAGCATCGAGCCATGCCCGGCGCTCATCACGAAGCGGTCGCGGTCGGGCCAGCGGGGCTCCTTCGGGTCGAGCGTGATGAAGCGGTTGAACAGCACCGTCGCCACGTCGGCCATGCCCATCGGCGCGCCGGGATGGCCCGAGTTCGCCTGCTGCACCGCGTCCATGGTCAGCGCGCGGATCGCATTGGCCATGAGGTCTTCGATGGCGGTGACCTTGGTCTGAACGTTCATGTCGTCTCCTCCAATCAGGCGCGCTTGCTCTCGGTGACGAGGCGCTGGACCATGGGCGTGAAGATGAGCTGCATCGCCAGATCCATCTTGCCGCCGGGGATCACGATGGAATTGGCGCGGCTCATCCAGCTGTTCTGGATCATCGAGGTGAGATACGGGAAATCGATCCCCCGGGGGCTGCGGAAGCGGATCACCACGAGGCTCTCGTCGGCGGTGGGAATCCAGCGGGCGATGAACGGGTCCGAGGTGTCGACCACCGGCACGCGCTGGAAGTTCACGTCGGTCTGGATGAACTGCGGGCAGATGCAGTGCACATAGGCGTGCATCCGGCGCAGGATGGTGTCTGTGACTGCCTCGGTGGTGTAGCCGCGGCTGGCCTTGTCGCGGTGGATCTTCTGGATCCATTCAAGGTTGATTACCGGCACCACGCCGATCTTGAGGTCCGCCAGCGCTGCAAGGTTGACCTCGTCACTGGCCACCGCGCCATGCAGCCCCTCGTAGAAGAGCAGGTCGCTGCCCTGATCGAAACTTTCCCAGTCGGTGAAGTTCCCCGGCGGGGTGCCCCAGCGCGCGGCTTCGCCCTCGTCGTGCACGTAGTGACGGGTGCGGCCGGTGCCGGTCTCTCCGTAGGTGCGGAAGATGTCCTCGAGCTCCCCCAGCTCATTCGCATCATAGGAAAAATGCGAGAAGGTCTCGTCCCCGGCGGACTTGCGCGCTTCCAGCTCGGCCTTCATGTCGGCGCGGTTGTAGCGGTGGAAGGCGTCGCCCTCGATGCTGACCGCGGTGATCCCCTCACGACGGAAGATCTGGTCGAAGGTCGCCTTGACCGTGGTCGTGCCCGCGCCCGAAGAGCCGGTGACGGAGATGATGGGATGCTTCTTGCTCATGGGTCATTTTGGTCCGTGAAACTCGGGTCTGGGTCGCAGGCTCAGGCGCGGAACAGGCCGCGGTTGCCGAAGAGGGCAGAGACCTCCTGGTCCGGCAGGTCGTGGTAGGCGGTGACGTGATCCACCTTGCCCGCCGAGCCGAAGACGAAAGGCGTGCGCGCGTGCAGGCTCTGGGGGATCAGGTCGAGAATGCGGGTGGTTCCGTCGGTGGCGCGGCCCTGCGCGGCCTCGATCAGCAGGGCGATCGGGGCGCATTCATAGACCATGCGCAGCCGTCCGGCCTCGTAGCCGGGGCGGGCGTCGGACGGGTAGAGGAACAGCCCGCCGCGCATCAGGATGCGGTGGGTCTCGGCCACCAGCGAGGCGATCCAGCGCATGTTGAAGTTGCAGGCGCGGGGCCCCTCGGCCCCGGCGAGGCAATCGTCGATGTAGGCGCGGATCGGCTTCGACCAGTGGCGGTAGTTCGAGGCGTTGATCGCGAACTCGGTGCTGCCGCCGTCGATGGTCACGGCCGGATCGAGCAGGATAAAGGTGTTCGTTTCGGGATCGAGAATGTGATGCTGCAGCGTGGCGCCGAAACTCAGCATCAGCATCACCTGCGGGCCGTAGATCACGTAGCCGGCAGCCAGTTGTTCATGCCCGGGGCGGAGGAAGGTCTCCGCCCCGGTCTCGCGGGCGGCACGCAGGGAGAAGATCGTGCCGATGGAGACGTTGGTCTCGATGTTCGAGGAGCCGTCGAGCGGGTCGATGGCCAGTGCCAGCGTGCCCTCGGGGTTGAGCAGGACCGGCTCGGTGCGCTCCTCCGAGGCATACCAGCGCACGTCGGTGCCGCGGATCGCTTCGGCAAAGGCCTCGTCGGCGATCACGTCGAGCGCCTTCTGCGCGTCGCCATCCGCGTTGTCGCCGACGGGGGCGTGCATCTGGCCTTCGAGCGGGCCCCGGGCGATGCGGTGGGCAAGGTCGCGGGCGACCCGACCAATGGCCTCGAGGGCAGGGCGCAGGGCAGCCGGGATCGGTGCCCCCGCGGGGAATGCTTGGGTGTCGGTCATCAAGGCCTCCTCTCCTCGACGGGTGACATGGCCTTGATCTTGCGGAAGCTTGCTTGTTAGAAAATTTAAAATTTCTGACTTCAGATTAGAGAAAATCTAATGCGTCGACTTGCCTCTCTCACGCTGAAACAACTGCGGGCTCTGGAAGCTGTTGAAAGAACAGGGTCAATTTCGCGGGCGTCCGAAGAGCTCGGGCTGACAGCCCCGGCGGTACACAGCCAGTTGCGGGCGCTGGATCAGACTTTCGGATGCGTCCTGCTGTCGCGGGAAGGCGCTGGAAAATTCCACGCGACCCCCGAGGGTGCGGCGCTATTGCAGGCCTGGGCGACGGCGGAGGCAGGTTTCCGCCGGGCCCTGCAGAGAATCGACGCGCTGCAGAAGGGCATGGCGGGAAGCGTGGTCCTGGGCGTGGTCTCGACGGGAAAGTACTTTGCCCCGGGGATCGTCGCGCGGCTGCGCAAGGCCTGCCCCGAGATCGAGATCGTGCTCGAGGTCGGCAACCGCGACACGATCATTGCGGCGCTGCAGGATGGGGTGCTCGATCTGGCAATCATGGGGCGCCCGCCCCGAGAGCCGGCAGTCGAGGCGCTGTCGATCGGCGACCATCCGCATGTGCTGATCGCGCCGCCGGATCACCCGCTGGCGGGAAACGGCGATCTCACGGCGGACGATGTGCTGGGCGAGACGATCCTGATGCGTGAGCCGGGGTCGGGGACGCGCATTCTCGCCACCCGCTTCCTCGACAGGATCGGCGAGGGCAAGCCTTATGCGCGGGCCGAGATGAACTCCAACGAGACGATCAAGCAGGCGGTGATCGCGGGGCTCGGGATAGCGCTCATTTCCTACCACACGGTGGCTGAAGAGTTGCGTAGTGGGCGGCTGGTCACACTCGATTTGCCCGGCCTGCCAATCATGCGGCACTGGTTCCTGCTGAACCGGGCCGACCGGCCGGCGACCGGCGCGACACGCACCGTCCGGGACTTCATCGCTGCCGAGCGCGCGGGCTTTCTTCCAAATTGGCCGCCCGTGCGTACCGCAGCCGCCGCGCCGGGCCGTGATGCGCGCACCGAGTGAGGGTCCTGCGGGCCCTGAAGCCCGGGTCTTCGAGAACATCGGAAATCACCTGGCTTTGTCGCGGTGGCGTTCGCACGGCAAAAAGTCGGCGCTGGACGTCAGCGACCACCGTCGCCTTCAATTGGATGTGGCTTCTGATGAGGGTGTTCGCCGCCGAGAGAGGCGGTGACCAGACTTCTCAGCAGCGGGTCGATCCGTCGGTGGCCGTGGCGGACATACTGCCGGGCCAGCTCGATGACGTTGGCGGTCAGCTGCTCTTTGTGTTCCCGGCCTTCTGGCGGTTTGCGCAGAGTGGAGCGACGCCGAACGAGCACTGAACAGGCCCCGGCGCTCGGAGATGCCGAGTGTTCGCGCACAGGCTCCAGACAACGACGGCGCTGCGAAGGGCTCAGGTCCTCTTTCTCGAGTTCTTACAGCTCCGACAGCTGTGCCCGGTTCATTCCGCCATACCGCTTTCTCCACCAGCAGAGGGAGTTCAGCGATATCCCGAGTTCCCGCAGCGCACCGGTCATCGATGGGCCGGAAGCGCAACCTCTGCAGTCGTCCGCTGAGCGCAGCCAAGCGGGCCTGCAAGGTGGAGCGTCTCGCGTGGGCGTACCCCGGTTGGCGGGCACAAGCGGCCTGCCGGAAGTCATTTGTTTCAGGGGTCGCCGATGGCGACGTCGGGACATCGCGCCTTTTCGCGGGTCTGTCCGCCGCAGGCGTTTCCCCTGGCGCCGATGGGCCGATGGGCCGATCCTGACAGGCCGGGCAGGGAGGAACGCCTCGGACGGAGTCGCAGTCTAAAATAATGTAATTGCGCGCAAAAAAGCGAGGCTTCCGGCTATTCGGCGGGTGTGGCTACCGGCTTTCCGGGCGCGCTGCGATAGGTCAGCGGCGCCTCGGCGGCGGCATGGGCGTCGGCACGGGCCCGAAGGTCCAAATGGCGCGGGGACTTGATGCAGACCGGGTCGGTCGCCGCCGGATCGCGCGCCAGCGCCATGGCCTGGCAGCGGCATCCGCCGAAATCCACAGTCTTGCGTTCGCAGCTGGCGCAGGGCTCCTGCATCCAGTCCGTTCCGCGATAGGCGTTGAAGGCGGCACCCTCGAACCAGATCGCCGCGAGCGGTCGGTCGCGCACAGTCTCGAAGCGCAGGTGCGGGATCGTCTGCGCCGCGTGGCAGGGCAGGACCATGCCGTCGGGCGCGACGTTGAGCCCGGTCGAACCCCAGCCGCCCATGCAGCGCTTGGGGTAGTCGGAATGATAGTCGGCGGGCACGTAGTCGATCACCAGCTGACCCTTCAGTCGTGCGCGGGCCTCGGCGACGATACGGGTCGCCTCCTCGGCCTGGGCCTTTGTCGGCATGAGCGCATCGCGGTTCTTCAGCGCCCAGCCGTGGAACTGCACCGTCGCCACTTCGATCCGCCGCGCACCCATGTCCAGCGCCATCTCCAGCGCGCGCGGCAACTGATGCAAATTGCGCCGGTGCAGCACCGCGTTGAGCGTGAGCGGAAAGCCGATCTGTCTGATCCATTCGGCGACCTGCAGCTTGCGGGCAAAGCCGCCGCGGTAACCGCCGATCTCGTCGGCCATCTCGGGGGTGGTGCCCTGCAGGCTGAGCTGGATGTGGTCGAGCCCGGCGGCGTCGAGCGCGCGCAGCCTGCGTTCTGTGAGGCCGATGCCCGAGGTGATGAGGTTGGTGTAGAGCCCGGCGTCCCGCGCGGCGCGCACGAGGTCTTCGAGGTCGCGCCGGGTGGCGGGCTCGCCGCCCGAGAGATGTAGCTGCAGCACGCCCAGATCGGCCGCTTCGCGGAAGACCCGGCACCAGTCGTCGGTGGACAGTTCCGCCTCCTGTCGGGTCAGTTCGAGCGGGTTCGAGCAATAGGGGCAGGCGAGCGGGCAGCGGTGGGTCAGCTCGGCAAGCATCGCGATGGGGGGCTTGGCTTTGCGCGTGGTCATGGCGGGCCTTTGAACAGCGGAGCGACCCTTTGCTGGTGGCGGGCCGTGCGTATTTGGAAAGAGAAGAAGGCTCAGGTCGCGAGATCGAGAAAGCGGCGGGCCTGCAGCGCCTGCAGGAAGCCGGCGGCGTCGGCGGTGATCTGTTCGCGGGGGGCGGCGTAGCGGGTCGCGAGGGTTTCGGTGATCTCGGCGAAGCTGCGGGTGCCGTCGATCTCGGACAGGATGGCGTGGGCGATCGGGTCGAGGGTAACGGCGCGCTCCGGGGCGAGCAGGACCCATTGGTCCCGCACGCGGTCACGGTGCAGGCGGACGCCGCGCGGCAGGGTGGGGATGGCGCCGGGGTCCATGCCGGGGTCCATCATGCCGCCTCGGCGCCGGGGGCCAGCCCCTCGCCCGGTCGCCAGGCACCCGGGGGGATGCGCGCGGGATCGACATAGGCACCCCAGAGCGCATCGAGCTGCGACCACAGGACATCGGTCTTGAAGATCAGGGCACGGGCGGCGTGGTCCTGTTTCTCTGCGGTGTCCGCGTGGTCGAGCACCCAGGCGAGGCCGAAGGCGACATCCTTGGGCGCCTCTTTCAGCCGGTTGCGGAAGTAGCTCAGCGCGGCATCGTCGGCGAAGGCGTAGTTCTGCAGCAGCCCCTCGATGCGCGAGGCGTGGATCTTGGGCGCGAAGAGCTCGGTCAGCGAGGCGGCGACGGCCTCGAGCAGGCTCTTGTCCCGTACGAAGCGCACGTAGGCATCCACGGCGAAGCGCGTGGCGGGTAGAACGCCCTCGCAGGAGGCGACGTAATCGCGGTCAAGTCCTACCGCCTCGGCCAGCCGCAGCCAGCGGCGGATGCCACCCTCGTTGGTCTCGGTGCCGTCATGATCCTCGATCCGCGAGCGCCAGGCGCGGCGCAGGTCCGGATCCTCGACCCGGGACATGAAGGCGGCGTCCTTCATCGGGATCGAATGCTGGTAGTAGTAGCGGTTGATCACCCAGGCGCGGACCTCGTCGGGGCTGCAGTCCCCGCCGTGCAGGCGGTGGTGAAAGGGGTGCAGGTCGTGGTAGCGCTCGGCGCCGATGCGGCGGAGACGGGCCTCGAAATCTGCGCGGGAGAGTGCGTCGGTCATGCGGTCAGCTCCAGTCCATCCTGTCCGATGATCCAGCCCGCCGCCTCGGCCTCGGCCCGTTCGGGGGCATCGGGGCGCAGTACCGGGTTGGTGTTGTTCATATGCACGAAGACCTTGCGTCCCACGTCGAGCCCGTCGAAGGCCGAGATCGAGCCTGACGGGCCGCTCATCGACATGTGGCCCATGCGGCGGCCGGTCTTCTGCCCGAGCCCGGCGGCGATCATCTCGTCGTCGCGCCAGAGCGTGCCGTCGAAGAACACCAGCGCGGCGCCGGTCAGCCGGGCGCGCAGGGTCTCGTCGAGCCGGGCGCAGCCGGGGATGTAAAAGGCGCGGGCGGCGCCCACGGTCAGCTCGACGCCGACGGTCTGCTCGCCCATGAGCGCGGTTTCGACCTCACCGTCCTCCATGTAGAGCGGCACCTTCCCGGGCACGGCGAAGAGCGTTGCGGTGAGGCCGGGCGCGATCTCGGCGGGCGTCTCCAGCGCCAGCGCGGCGCGGGTCACCACGGTGGCGTTCAGCGCGGCGAAGACCGGGTTGCCGGCGATCACCTTGTGGATGCCCGGTGTGGCGAACAGCGTGAATGGCTGCATTTCGCGCAGGGTCAGAAGGCCCGCGACGTGGTCGATGTCGCCGTTGGTGACGAGCACCGAGCGCAGCGGCATCTCGCGCAGCCCGGTGGGGTGCAGCTCGGGGCTCGCGGCGAGCTGCACGCGGATGTCCGGCGAGGCGTTGAGGATCGCCCAATCCGTGCCGTTCGCCGAGACGGCCAGCGAGCTTTGGGTCTGGGCGGGAATGTCGCCTGCACGGGCCATCCGGCAGTTCTCGCAGCCGCAGTTCCACTGGGGCAGGCCGCCCCCGGCTGCAGCGCCGAGAATTCGCGCGCGGAACTGTTGCATCACGTTCTCCGCGCGCGGCTGTTCAGAACAGCACCCCGTCGTCGTGCTCGGGTCCGTACATGTTGATTTCCATGCCGCACTCGATTTCGCGGATCACGGGTTTGTTCCAGGCCATGAATGTCTCCTCCTTTCGCGGGTTGCGATGGAGAGAGTGTGCCCGGCAGGGGGGCATAGGGGCGACTCTTATGTTCTAAGAAGACCCTAGACGAAAGTCGGTGACGGGGGCGTTTCCGATTTTCTTCAGCAGGTTGGCGCAACGCCTTCGAGGCAGAAGCCCTTCTGCCGGATGGTGACGATCTCGAAACCGAAGTCGGCGGCGGGCTTCAGCTTCCGGCGCAGATAGCCGATGTACACATCGACGACGTTTTCCGAGCTCGAGTCCCCGGCCCAGAGCCGGTCGAAGATTTCGCCGCGTGACAGCGGTGTGGCGGAATGCGCGGCAAGCAGTGACAGCAGGGCGAACTCGCGGTCGGTGAGCTGGACTTCGCGTGTTGCGGTGACGAGCATGTGATCCGCGGCGTGGAGCCGGGCAGGCACCGGGCGGAGGGCAGCGGCGCGGTGCTGCTGAACCTGCAGCCGCGCAACCAGCTCGTCGAAGGCGAAGGGTTTCACCACGTAGTCATCGGCGCCGGCGGCCAATCCGGCGGCGCGATGCTCGACCTCCGACAGTGCCGAGAGCATGACGATGGGCAGCTGCGCCCCGGCGGCGCGGGCGGCGCGGACCAGATCGATGCCGCTGTCGGCGCCAAGCATCACGTCGATGACGGCGGCGTCGAAGCCGGGCGCGCTCAGCCGGGCAAGCGCAAGGTCGGCGCGGTTGCAGGTCTCGACCGCATAGCCGTGCATCCCCAGCCCGCGCGCGAGGGCGGAGCAGATCTCGGGGTCGTCGTCGACGACGAGGAGGCGGGGCAGCTCGCTCATGGCGGCAGGCTATCCCGCGGCGCGCGGCAGGCGAACCGCGATCTTGGTCCCGGGTGCCTGACCGAGCGCGGTCTCGCGGGGCAGGGGGCTCTGCGCAGAGATGCCGCCGCCCTGCTGCTCGATCACCCAGCGGGCCAGCGGCAGGCCGAGGCCGAAGCCCTGCGCCGCGGCCTTGCCCTTTCCCTGGGCGAAGCGGTCGAAAATCTGCGACTGGATTTCGGCCGGGATGCCGGGGCCATTGTCGATGATGCAAAACTCCGCCTCGGCTCCCGCCTCGCGCAGTTCCAGCCGCAGCGCTCCGCCCGCGCGGGCGTGGCGGATGGCATTGCGGATGAGGCCGGTCAGCACCTGCCGCAGCCAGTTGCGGTCGGCCGCGACGACCAGCGGGGCGGGGAGCGGTCCCGGGCCTTCGAGCCGCATTCCGGCGTTGGAGAGCTCGGCGGCGGTTTCGGTCACCGCTTCGCGCGCCAATTCCGCGAGGTCGACCGGTTCGGGGTCGAGCGCCAGCTGCCCGGTTTCGGAGCGGGCGATGCGAAGCAGGTCGTCGATGCGCCGGCTGAGGCGGCTGGCGCGGCTTTCGATCGTGGCAAAGGCGGCTCCGGGGTCTGGCGCGCCCTGCCGGCCAAGCTGCGCCTCCATCAGGATCACGGTGAGCGGGGTGCGCAGCTCGTGGCTGATGTCGGCGAAAAAGCGGCGGCGGTCCTCGTCGGTGCGTTCGAGCCGGGTGTTGGCCGCGCGGAGCGCCTCGGTGCGCTGCTCGATGAGCTCGTTCAGCCGGGCGCGATCCTCGGCCACCGCCTCGGCGCGGCTGGCGAGTGCTTGCGCCATGCGGTTGGTCTCGGCGTAGAGCGCGCCAATCTCGTCCTGGCGTGTGCCGGGCAGGGCGATGGCAAAATCCTCCTGCCCGATGCGCCGGGCGGCGGTGCGGAGCGCCTCGAGCCGCCGGAACTGTGGGCGCAGGAGGCCAAAATAGAAGCCCGCGGACAGCGCCAGGGCGACGACCGCCATGGTCAATGCGGCCAGCACCAGGCGCTGCCGAAGCGCGTCGATGTCCTGCAGGATCTCGCGGCGCAGCCGGCGCTCTTCGTTCACCGCCTCGGCCAGCAGCGGCTCGACGCCAGAAGCAAAGGTATCGAGGTGCGCGCGCAGCCGGGCCGGGTCGTCGGTCTGCGAGGTCAGCCCGGCCTGCGCCGAGCGGAACAGCGCCTCGATCCGGGCAATGGCAAGTGAGAGCGTGGCGCGGCGACTCTGCGCGTCGAGACCTCGGGCCGAGGCCACCTCATCGTCTAGACCTGCGCGAAGTCTTGCGAAGCTCTGCCGCAACGTCTCGGCGAGGCCCTGGGTGCGCGCGGCGCGGGTTTGCTGGGGCTGGCCGCGCTGGATCAGCTCGGCGGCGACGACGATGTAGGTGGAGACCTGGGTGGAAAGCGCGGCGTAATCCTCGAGCCTCTGTTCGGCGGCCAGGGCCGAGTCGAGCCTGTCCGAGACCCGCGACATGCCGAGCACGATGATGGCGGCGGTGAGCAGCGTCGCAAACCCCAAAAGGCCTGCGCCAAGCGCAAGTCGGGCCCTGAGGCTCAGGCCGGTTAGCCCGAAAATGCGGCACTCATCTTTCATGTCTGCCCAAAATAAGCCCAAATGCCCAAGGAATGCGCGTCATTCTTGGGCATTGCTGCGCCGCAGCGTAAATGACACAAATCTTAACCCCTGAATTTATCTTTCAGGGGGATAATGGCAGGGCATCACGTTCAAACCTACGAGGCAACCATGATTGAGCTTCTCTTTATGGCGTGCTTGTCGGCAGCGCCCGACGAATGCCAGCAGCGCAGCCTTCTTTACACCGATGTCACCCCCATGGCCTGCATGATGGGCGCACAGCCGGAGCTGGCCCGTTGGGTCGAAGAGCACCCGGCCTATACGATTTCCAACTGGAAGTGCCGCCCGGTGCGGTCCGACGAGCTGGAAGCCTGAGCCGCCGACCGCTTCTGCCGGACTGGACCACGACGGATTTCATTTGTGACTTTTTATCACCTGACTTTTTATCACCTGAATTGATCAGACCGAACCGCTCCCAAAGGAGCAATTGACGCGGGCCGACTCGACCTGCACCCTGTCCCGTCGGAGAGGGAGTATTTCGTGCAGGGCGACGGAACCGCGACCCGCTTCATCGGCAGGGGCATGAGCGGACAGCATGACGATGCGCGGCCAGGTGCCGCGCGACGTGGGCCGGGACGGCTCGGCGTCACGGTGATCTCGCTTGCCGGGCTTCTGCTGCTATGGGTAATCGCCGCGCAATTGACTGGCGACCCGCAGGTGCTTCCGCAGCCGTGGGCGCTGGTGCGGCCCTTCGCCGAGGCGCTGCGCTCGGGCGAACTGCCCTACCACCTCGCGCGGACGCTGAGCCGGGTGGCCTGGGCCTTCGTGTTGGCCATGGGCTGTGGCATCGCGCTGGGTATGGTGATGGGCCGCTATCCCGCGCTCGACCGCTGGCTCGATCCCTGGCTGGTGATCTTCCTCAACCTGCCGGCGCTGGTGCTGATCGTGCTGTGCTACCTCTGGATCGGTCTCAACGAGACCGCCGCGATCCTTGCGGTCACCCTCAACAAGATACCCAATGTCGCCACGGTCATCCGTGAGGGCGCGCGGGCGCTCGACCCGGGGCTCGACGCCATGGCGCAGGTCTACCGGATGCCCTGGCTGCGGCGGATGCGGCACGTGGTGCTGCCGCAGCTTGCCCCCTTCATCACTGGCGCGGCGCGCTCGGGCGTGGCGGTGATCTGGAAGATCGTGCTGGTGGTGGAATTCCTGGGTCGGTCGGACGGTGTGGGCTTCCAGATCCACCTCTATTTCCAGCTCTTCGACGTAGCCATGGTGCTCGTCTATGCGTTTTCCTTCATCGCGGTGATGCTGGCCGTGGAGTGGCTGGTGCTGCAGCCCTGGGAACGGCGCACGCGCCGGTGGCGGGGGTGACCGAAGGATCCGAATGACTGCCCTGAACGTCTCCGACCTGCGCTACAGCTACGGGCCGAAACGCGCGCTAGACGGGGTGAGCTTTGCCCTGAGCCCCGGGTTCACCGCGCTGCTCGGTCCCAATGGCGCGGGCAAGTCGACGCTTTTCGCGCTGCTCACCCGGCTCTTCGTCACCCGCGAGGGCCGGATCACCGTGGCCGGGCACGACATTGCCGCCGAGCCGCGCGCGGCGCTGTCGAAGATCGGCGTGGTCTTCCAGCAGCCAACACTCGACCTCGACATGAGCGTGATGCGCAATATGCGCTATTTCGCGGCGCTGCATGGCATCGCGGGGCGCGAGGCGGTGCGGCGGGCAGAGACGGCGCTGGCGCAGCTCGGCATGGCCGAACGGGCGGGCGAGAAGGTGCGCGATCTCAACGGCGGGCACCGGCGGCGGATGGAGATCGCCCGCGCCCTCATCCATCAGCCCGAGGTGCTGCTGCTCGACGAGGCGACCGTGGGGCTGGATTTCGAGAGCCGGCAAGCGATCGTGGCACATGTGCACGGGCTCGCCGCCTCGGGGCTGACCGTGCTCTGGGCCACGCATCTGGTCGACGAGATCGAGGATGGCGACGACGTGGTCGTGCTGCACAGGGGCCGGGTGCTGGCGCATGAGAGCGCAGCGGCGCTGCGCGGCGACCGACCCTTGGCCGAGGTGTTCATCGAGATGACAGGCGCGAGGGCCACCGGGGTGGAGGGCGGCGCATGAACGCCTGGCTCATCGCCATGATGGCCATCATCCGGCGCGAGGCGCTGCGCTTCGTGCACCAGCGCTCGCGCTTCCTTGCGGCGCTGGTCCGGCCGCTGGTCTGGCTGGTGGTCTTTGCCGCAGGGTTCCGCGCCGCGCTGGGGCTGTCGATCATCCCGCCCTACGAGACCTACATCACCTACGAGGTCTACATCGTCCCCGGTCTCTGCGGGATGATCCAGCTATTCAACGGTATGCAGAGCTCGCTGTCGCTGGTCTACGACCAGGAGATGGGCTCGATGCGGCTTTTGCTGACCTCGCCGCTGCCGCGCTGGTGGCTGCTGCTGTCCAAGCTGTTGGCGGGGGTCGCTGTCTCGGTGCTGCAGGTCTACACCTTCCTCGCCGTGGCGGCGGGTTTCGGTATCGTGCTGCCGGCCTGGGGCTATGTCTGCTTGCTGCCCGCGCTGGTGCTGTCGGGGTTGATGCTGGGCGCGCTGGGGCTGCTGATCTCCTCGACGATCCGGCAGCTGGAGAATTTCGCCGGGGTGATGAATTTCGTCATCTTCCCGATGTTCTTCCTGTCGACCGCGCTCTACCCGCTGTGGAAGATGGAGGAAAGCTCGGCCCTGCTGCGCGACATCTGCGCACTGAACCCCTTTACCCATGCGGTCGAGCTGATCCGTTTCGCCCTGTATCAGAGCCTCAGCGGATGGGCGCTGCTCTGGGTGGTGTTGGCCTTCGCCGTCTTCTTTGGCCTGGCGTTGCTGGGCTACGATCCGGCGCATGGGATGACCCGTCGCCGCAAGGGAGGGTGAAGCCCGCGCACCCTCCCCCGGGGCGCAGGACGTCGCGCCCGATGAGAAAACCTCATGCTGAAATCCGGCAAGGTGCACGCCATGTCGTGCGTGCCGAACTGCCTCGCGGTGACATCTCGTCGATGTGGAACCGCTGACCTCAAACGAGGCCGACGACGACAGGGGCACTGCCCGGCAGCGCCAAAGGATTGCGGTCTCGGGCCTCAACAAGCTGGCGTCCCGGACGCCCGACGAGAGCACGCCGCTGGAGCCCGCGCCTTAGCCGCCCGCCTTGGGCAGCACGGTCTCGAAGGCGTTGCCTTCGGTGTCGGTCGCCCGCACGGTCAGCGCCGGCACGCCGTTGTCGGCATAGCTGAACCGGAAGGCGGGATTTTCGGAGATCGAGATCCCGCCATCCATGGCAAAAAGCATCTCCTCGCCCTGCCAGACCTCGAGATGGTCGATGAAATGGGCGGGGATGAACAGCTGGGTGATCTGGTCGCGCTGCAGCCCCGAGAAGTTGGGGTGGCGGATCTGGATCTGCGCCTCGCGCCGGGCCTGCGACTGTTCGTGCGAGGGGGCGGGGCCGAAGAGCCGCAGCCGCATCTGCCCCAGCCCGGCGAGCGCGTCGGCTCCGGCCTTGCTCGCCGGAGCCGAGCAGCCGCCCGATGCCTTCACGTAGTGCCCGTCCATGCGCAGCCCGTCCGGCGTTTCGGCGATCACCCGAACGTTGGAATAGGCATTCACGCGCACCCTCAGCTCGAAGTCCAGCGGCGCCATTGCGGGTGAGAAGGTGAAGCTGCCGGCCACCGGCGCGGGGTTCTCGTCTATCACCACCATCGCCCGTTCGATCGGCACCGAGGGGTCGGTCTGGATTACATGTATGGGCACCGTGGCGGCGTCCTCGGCGCGGTAGGGGGCATCGACCGTGAACAGCCCGTCCGCCGGGGCGATGGCCGCCTCGCCGGCCACATCGGGGCGCAACGCGTCCCACGTGGCGCTGTCGACGAGTGGCGCGGCGGGTGGGTCCGCGGCCCGAGAGGGCGTGGACGGCAACGTCAGCAATGCGGCGAGCAGGGCGGGGGCGAGTTGGATGGCGATGGTCCTGCGAGGCATGGGTCTCCTCCTTGCAAAGCCGCGGCGCGGGCGGCGGAGCCTGGGCGGCAGTCTGACAGGCCGCGGGCGCGCGGGCTACCGAGCGCATGGTCGGTATGGATCGCCTCGAGCCGCGGCGCGAGGCTGGCGCGGGGAATGCCGGGCGAAAGGGGCGATATGTTTGAAGCGGTGGTCATGCTGTGCGCGGGGCTGGGAGGGGAGCCGCCCTGCCGGGCGGTCCTTGTGCCGGGGTACGAGGCCCGCAGCCAGGCCAGCTGCGAGGCAAGGCTGGCGGCGGCACCGGTGACGGGCGCCGAATGCCGCAAAGCTGGCGCGCCGCTCGAGGTCTTCGAGGTGGCCCCCGGTGTCTTCGTGCATCGCGGCGACGTGGCCCTGCCGGATGCGACAAACCGTGGTGACACCGCCAACCTCGGCTTCGTCATCGGCGAGACTTCGGTTGCGGTGATCGACAGCGGCTCTGCGGCCTGGATCGGCGAGGCGCTCTGGCGGGCGATCCGCCTGCGCACGGATCTGCCGGTGCGCTACGTGGTGCTGACCCATGTCCATCCCGATCACCTGCTTGGCACAAGGGTGTTCAGCGGGGCCGAGATCGTCGGTCATGCGGCGCTGCCGCTGGCGCTCGCGGCGCGGCAGCAAACCTACCTTCAGCGGTTCGAGGCGCTGATCGGTGCGGAGACCTTTTTGGGCACCGCGCTGCCGGGCCAGATGCGCGAAGTCGAGGACAGGACCGAGCTGGACCTCGGCGGGCGGGTGCTGGAGCTGCGCGCCTGGCCGCAGGCGCATAGCGGCACCGACCTGACGGTGCTCGACAGGACCACGGGCACGCTTTTCGCCGGTGACCTGCTGTTCGACCGCCATGTCCCGACGCTCGATGGCAGCCTGCGCGGCTGGCAGCGGGTGCTGGGCGAGATGTCCGGCGTGAAGGCGCGCCGGGTCGTGCCCGGCCACGGCGGTCCGGTTCTGGCCTGGCCGGAAGGCGCGGCACCGGTACTGCGCTATCTCGATGTGCTGGCGCGGGATGCGGCGGCGGCGGTGGCGGCGGGTGAGCGCCTGTCGCAAGCGGTGATGCATGTCGCCGGGGAAGAGGCCACCCAATGGGAACTCTTCGAGGCCTACAACCCGCGCAATGCCACGGTGGCCTTCACCGAGCTGGAATGGGAGTGATGCTTGCAACACGGGCCTTCCGCCCGTGGAAGGCTGCGTATTTGGAAAGAGAAGAAGGGAGGCGGCTTCTTCTCTTTCCAAATACGCCTGCCCGCCCCCGCAACCGGGCACAGCGTTGGTCTGGGATCAGCCGCCGTCGGGTGCGGCGTCGGCCTCTCCGGCCTCTTGTAGCATCTGCGCGATGGCATAGAGGCGCTGCTCGAGCAGCTGCGGTGTCTCGCAGAGATAGCGGATCGATTGCTGCCGGTCGGTGAAGATGCGCTGGTCCCAGTCGATCTGTTCCTCCAGCGCGTCGACACGGTCGTAGTCCGGGGCATCGGAAGCCATCTGGGCCTCCATCTCGACGCGGGCGGCGTCGATCTTTTCCGAGAGCTCGATCTGCCCGAGGGAAAATTTCCCGATGCCCTTGATGATCCGGTCGCGGCGGGCGGAGAGCCGGTCGAAGGCCCCCGAAAAGACCGCGCCCATGAGCTGCAGGTCGTCGCCCTGCGCCTCGGCGAAGGTCGCGAGCTCCGCGCGCCCCGTCTCCAGGTCGACCCTGCGCAGCGACAGCAGCTCGGCGAGCTCCTTGACCGCCTTGCCCTGCGCCCCCTCCGGGGCCGCCTCTTGCAGCGGCGCGGGCCACATCAGGCCAGGTGACAGCACTTCGACCTTGCGCTGCACGCAAGGCCAGGTCGGATCGGAGAAATCCGCCCCGAGACCGGGTGTTGCGGCCAGCGACAAAACCGCCGCCGTGGCAAGAAAAGCGTGTCGCGTCATGGTCTTTCACTCCTGCTCCGCGCCGCTTTCGGCGGCGCGTCTCGCATGTCGCAGGCTGCGCTTTCGAGGGCCCCCGGGGAATACCCACCATTGGCTGTATTGAGAGGTATGCAACGGCGCACCCATACTCCCCCAAATCGCCGCAGGGCGTCGAAACAGGAATTCTAAACTTGGAGGGAGACTGCATGAGAACCCGTGCAGCCGTGGCGCTCGAGGCCGGCAAACCGCTTGAGATCATGGACGTGGAACTCGACGGGCCGAAGGCCGGCGAGGTGCTGGTCGAGATCAAGGCCACCGGGCTTTGCCACACCGACGAGTTCACCCGCTCCGGCGCCGACCCCGAGGGGCT
>NZ_FOZW01000008.1 GCF_900116195.1 Alloyangia pacifica | reverse complement strand
ACCATCGGCGCGGGCGAGAACCCGGCCCTGTCGGAATGGGTCGAGGACAAGATGGCCGAGAGCGATCGTCCGGAGCTGACCTCGGCGAAGATCGTCGTCTCGGGCGGCCGCGGCGTCGGCTCGGAAGAGGATTTCGCGCTGATCGAGAAGCTCGCCGACAAGCTCGGCGCCGCCGTGGGCGCCTCGCGCGCCGCAGTGGATTCGGGCTTTGCGCCGAACGACTGGCAGGTCGGCCAGACCGGCAAGGTCGTGGCACCGGACCTCTACGTTGCCGTCGGCATCTCGGGCGCCATCCAGCACCTCGCGGGCATGAAGGACTCCAAGGTGATCGTCGCGATCAACAAGGACGAAGAGGCGCCGATCTTCCAGGTCGCCGACTTCGGCCTCGTCGCCGACCTCTTCGAGGCCGTGCCGGAACTCACCGACAAGGTCTGAGCCGCCTAGGCACCCGCAAACCACCGGAAAGACAGATGAGCCACATACAGCAGAATTACATCGCGGGACGCTGGCAGGCCGGGGACGGCGTGACCGAGAACCGCAATCCCGCGCAACCGGACGACCTCATCGGGCTCTACGCCAGAGCCGGCCGCGAGACCGTGACCGCGGCGATCGATGCCGCCGCAGAGGCGCAGCCTGCCTGGGCCGCCGCCTCGCCGCAGGTCCGCGCCGATGTGCTGAGCCGAGCCGGCGATATCATCCTCGCCCGCCGCGAAGAAATCGCACGGCTGCTCACCCGCGAAGAGGGCAAGACCCTGCCCGAAGCGCTTGGCGAGGTCACCCGCGCCGGCCACATCTTCCAGTTCTTCGGCGGCGAGGCACTGCGTCTTGGCGGCCAGAAGATCGCTTCGACCCGCGCCGGCTGCGAGGTTGACGTGACGCGCGAACCGCTCGGCGTGGTCGGGCTGATCACCCCGTGGAACTTTCCCATCGCGATCCCCGCCTGGAAAAGCGCCCCGGCGCTCGCGGCGGGCAATGCGGTGGTGCTGAAACCGGCCGAGATCACGCCGGCCTGCGCCCATGTGATGGCGATGGTCCTCGAGGAGGCGGGCTGCCCGGCGGGCGTGTTCAACCTCGTGATGGGCTCGGGCTCGCAGATCGGCGACGTGCTCGTCAAGGATCCGCGCATTGCCGCGGTCTCCTTCACCGGTTCGGAGCGGGTCGGGCGGGTCATCGCCCGCGGCTGCGCCGAAGGCATGAAAAAGGTGCAGCTCGAGATGGGCGGCAAGAACCCGATGGTAGTGCTCGACGATGCCGATCTCGATCTGGCGGTCGAGGCCAGTCTCAACGGAGCCTTCTATGCCACCGGCCAGCGCTGCACCGCCTCGTCGCGGCTGATCGTGCAGGACGGCATCCACGACGCCTTTGTCGAGCGGCTCGAGGCGCGCCGCGCCACACTGGTGGTCGGCGACCCGCTGGAGCCTCAGACGCAGATCGGCCCGGTGGTGTCCGAGGCGCAGCTGCAGGGCAACCTCGACTACGCCCGGCTTGCGGGAGAAGAGGGCTGCGAGGTGCTGGGCGGCGCACGGCTGGACCGGCCCGGGCACTTCCAGGCGCCTGCCCTCTTTCTCGGCGCGACAAACGACATGCGCAGCAGCCGCGAGGAAATCTTTGGCCCCTGTGCCTCGGTCATCAGGGTCGGCGATTTCGACGAGGCGCTGGCCACCGCGAACGACACGCGTTTCGGCCTGTCTTCGGGCATCTGCACCGGCTCCCTGAAGCATGCCACGGCATTCCGCCAGAGGTCGCAGGCAGGGATGGTGATGGTGAACCTGCCCACCGCCGGCGTCGATCACCATGTCCCCTTCGGCGGTCGCAAGGCGTCGAGCCTCGGCAGCCGCGAGCAGGGGCCGATGGCGATGGAATTCTATACCGCCGTCAAGACCGCCTACAGCTTCGCGGGCTGACACCGGCCGCTGACGGCGGCGCAACCCGCCCCCCCCTTGGCCAGCGCGCTGACGCGCCCATGCCCTCGGAACTCCCGGCGCGGGGCCTGACTGGGCCCCGCGCCGGCGGAGATTCCGTGGCGCGGGTGCGGTCCCTGCGACAGCCGCTGCGAGAAGCAGAGGTGCTGCCCTCCCCTGCACGCCAAGGCGTTCCCGCAAGCGCCCGGCTTCAACAAGGATAACTTGCCGATGACTGCCTTTTCTTGATTTTGCGGTCTCCACCCGGCGGGCATCATCATGATGAACAGAAAGGGGACCCGGATGCGGACCGCACTCGTCACAGGAGCCACGCGCGGCACGGGCCGTGTCCTTGCCACCATGCTGGCTGACGCGGGCTGGCGTGTCCACGCTCTGGGGCGCGACCGGCTGGTGCTGGACGAGCTGCGCGCCAGCCACGGTATCATGCCGATGCATGCCGACCTGACCGACCGCGACCAGCTGCGCGCCCTCACCGATGAGCTCGAAGTCGATGCACTGGTCCACGCGGCGCTGCGCCTGCCCGACACCCCCGGTTTCACCGAGCTGACCGAGGCCGAGATCGACATGGCGCTCGAAGTGAACCTTTCGGCGACACTGCATCTCAGCCACGCGCTGCTGGACGGGCTCACCGCTCGGCGCGGCGACCTGGTCATCGCGCTCCCCGAAGGCGCCGGCCTGCTGCCCCGCACGCTGGCCGCCGCCCTGACCGAATTCGCCGCCGGCCTTACCGCCGAGCTGCCGGCAGACGCTCCGCAGGTTCACACCCTGCCCTGCGGCCCGACCCCAGAGGCCGCCGCCAGACGGCTCCGGATGATGCTCGCGGCGCAATCCACACCCGAAAGAACGAGGAATTCCGCAAAATGATCCGCAACGGAGGACAGCTTCTTGTCGAGAGCCTGATGGCCCTCGGAGCGACCAAGAGCTTCGGCGTGCCCGGCGAGAGCTATCTTGCCGTGCTCGACGCCCTGCATGACACCGCTGGCAAGCTCGACTACGTGCTCTGCCGCAACGAGGGCGGTGCCAGCTTCATGGCGGCCGCCTACGGCAAGCTGACCGGCACGCCGGGTATCTGCATGGTGACCCGCGGGCCCGGCGCCACCAATGCCTCGATCGGCGTGCACACCGCGATGCAGGACAGCGCGCCGATGATCCTCTTCGTGGGCCAGGTCGGCACGGACATGAAGGGCCGCGAGGCCTTCCAGGAGGTGGATTACAAGGCGGTCTTCGGCACCATGGTCAAATGGGCCGTCGAGATCGACCTCGTGGAGCGCATCCCCGAGATCCTCTCGCGCGCCTGGACCGTCGCTCTCTCCGGTCGCCCCGGGCCGGTGGTCATCGCCCTGCCCGAGGACATGCTGACCTCGCTCACCTCCGCCGCGCCGCTCACCGGCCCGGTCGAGATCACCGAAGCCGAACCCGCCGCCTCCGCCATGACCCGCCTGCGCGACATGCTCGCCGGGGCGGAACGGCCGCTAATCCTCTACGGCGGCTGCAACTGGCGCGATGCCGGCACGGCCCCGATGCAACGCTTTGCCGAAGCGTCGGACATCCCCGTCGTGTCCGTCTTCCGCTACCAGGATCAGTTCGACAACCACTCTCCGGTATTCTGCGGCGAGGCCGGGGTCGGCATGACCCCCTCGGTCAAGAAGCTGATCGCCGAAGCCGACGTGATCGTCGCGGTGAACAACCGCTTCGGCGAGAACTCCACCGACGGCTACACACTGCTAGACGTGCCGCAGCCGAAACAGAAGATCATCCACGTCCACGCCTCGGACATCGAGATCGGCAAGGTCTACCGCCCTGCCCTCGGCATTCAGGCTGGCCCCAACGCCTTTGCCGCCGCACTCGGCGCGCTGGAGCCGGTCAAAGGCAATTGGGCAGCGTGGCGCAAGACGGGCCGCGACGCTTACGAGGCGGGATTCGAGCTGCCCGACCTGCCCTCGCCCGTCGACATGGGCAAGGTCTGCGCGCTGCTGCGCGACAAGCTTCCCGAGGATTTCATCCTGACCAACGGCGCGGGCAACTTCACCGTCTGGCCGGGCAAATTCTTCCACTACGGGCCCGCCGCGCGGCTGCTCGCGCCGCAGTCTGGCGCAATGGGCTACGGCCTTCCGGCCGCCGTTGCCGCCAAGGTCGCCTGCCCCGAGCGCACGGTCATCTGCTTCGCCGGCGACGGCGACTTCCAGATGAACTGCCAGGAACTGGCCTCGGCCATGCAGGCCGGCGCGCAGCCCATCGTGCTGGTGCTCAACAACGGGATCTATGGCACCATCCGAGCCCACCAGGAACGCCACTACCCGGCGCGCGTCTCGGGCACGACCATGGAGAACCCCGACTTCGTCACTCTCGCGAAGGCCTATGACTTCCACGCCGAGCGGGTCGAGACAACAGAGGATTTCGCCGCCGCCTTCGACCGGGCGCTCGCCTCGAAGACCGGCGCGCTACTCGAACTCAACATCTCTCCGGAGGCGCTCACGCCCCGCCAGACCCTCAGCCAGATGCGCGAGGCCGCTCTCGCAGCCCGTAAGGAACCCGCATGACCAGATCCGACATCCGCCTCGGTGCCGACATCGGCGGCACCTTCACCGACATCGCGCTGGACGTGCGCGGCACGCTCTACTCGACCAAGGTGTTGACCAACTACAGCAACCCCGAGCAGGCGATCCTCGACGGCATGGAGATCGTCTGTGCCGACGCGGGCATCGCCTTTGGTGACATTGACATCGTCATCCACGGCACCACGCTGGCCACCAATGCCCTGATCGAGCGCCGCGGCGCGCGCACGGCGCTGGTGACCACCGAGGGTTTCCGGGACGTGATCGAGATGCGGACCGAGAACCGCTTCGAGCAGTACGATCTCAATCTCAAGCTGCCGACCCCGCTGATCCCGCGCGAAGACCGCTTCGCGGTCAAGGGCCGCATGAGCGCCAAGGGCACCGAGATCCAGCCGCTCGACGAGGCGGCGCTCGAAGCGCTGGCGGACACCATCAAGGCCGAGGGTTTCGGCGCGGTCGCCATCGGCTTCATCCACTCCTACCTGAACCCCGCCCACGAAGAGCGCGCCCGCGAAATCCTGAGCGCCAAGCTCGACGTGCCGATTTCCATTTCCGCCGAGGTCTCGCCGCAGATGCGCGAGTTCGAGCGCTTCAACACAGTCTGCGCCAACGCCTACGTGCGGCCGCAGATGGCCGATTACCTCGGCCGCCTGCAGGACCGGCTGAAGGAGATGGGCGCCCGCTGCCCGGTCTTCATGATCCACTCCGGCGGCGGGCTGATCTCGGTCGAGACGGCGGCCGAGTTCCCTGTGCGCCTGGTGGAATCCGGCCCGGCGGGCGGCGCGATCTTTGCCGCCGACGTGGCGCGGCGTTTCGATCTCGACCGGGTGGTCAGCTATGACATGGGCGGCACCACCGCCAAGATCTGCCTGATCGAGGACTTCCAGCCGCAGACCGCGCGCACCTTCGAGGTCGCCCGCACCTACCGCTTCTGCAAGGGCTCGGGCATGCCGATCTCGATCCCGGTGATCGAGATGATCGAGATCGGCGCGGGCGGCGGCTCGATCGCCTGGGTCGACGCCATGGGCCGCATCCAGACCGGTCCGGAAAGCGCTGCCTCGGAACCCGGGCCTGCCTGCTACGGGCGCGGCGGGGATCGCCCCGCCATCACCGACGCCGACCTGGTGCTCGGCAAGCTCGACCCCGACAATTTCGCCGGCGGCAAGATCAAGCTCCGGACCGACGCCTCCCGCGCCGCGATCGCGCGCGACGTGGGTGACAGGCTCTCGCTCGATGCGCAGGCCGCCGCCTTCGGCATCGTCGAGGTGGTCGATGAGAACATGGCCAATGCCGCCCGCGTGCACGCGGTCGAGAACGGCAAGGCCATCGGCGAGAACATCATGATCGCCTTCGGTGGTGCCGCCCCGCTGCACGCCGCGCGCCTGTGCGAGAAGCTCGGCGTCGACCAGTGCCTCATCCCGCGCGGCGCGGGCGTGGGCTCGGCCATCGGCTTCCTCAAGGCACCCTTCGGCTACGAGGCACTGGCCTCGAAGATCATGCCGCTCTCGGGCTTCGACGCCAAGGCGCTGAACGCGCTGCTGGACGAGCTGAAGCAGACAGCCGAGAGCTTCGTGCGCGCCGGCACCGAGGGCGAGATTACCCGCGAGATCACTGCCTTCATGCGCTACGCCGGACAGGGCTGGGAGATCCCCGTAACCCTGCCCGACCGCGCCTTCACCCCCGGCGACCACTGCGGCATCGAAGCGGCCTTCAAGGAACGATACGCCCAGTTCTTCGGCCGCGCCGTCGAGGGCCCCGAGATCGAGTTCGTCACCTTCTCGGTCAAGGCGCAGGACGTCATGGCAGCGCCCGAAACCGTGGCGCTGGATACCACCGGCAAGGTCCGCGACGTCAGCCCCTGCCGCGAAGTCTTCGACCCCGCCACCGGCGCGCCGATGCAGACGCTGATCGCCGAGCGCGACACGCTGGAGCCCGGAGACCGCATCACCGGCCCCGTGGTGATCGTCGAGCGCGAGACCTCGACCATCGTCACCTCTCCCTTCGATGCCGTGATCCAGCCCGACGGCACCATCCTTCTCGTGCGGAAAGGACCGAAAGCATGAGCCAAGTCGATGAAATCCGCATGCAGGTCATGTGGAACCGCCTGATCTCGGTCGTCGAGGAACAGGCGCTCACCCTACTGCGCACCGCCTTCTCGACCTCGGTCCGCGAGGCGGGCGACCTCTCCGCCGGTGTCTTCGATCCGAAGGGCCAGATGCTGGCGCAGGCGGTGACCGGCACGCCGGGCCACGTGAACACCATGGCCGAGGCGGTGCTGCACTTCATCGCCGAGATCCCGCGCGAGCAGATGTTCCCGGGCGACACCTACGTGACCAACGACCCGTGGAAGGGCACCGGCCACCTGCATGACATCACCATGGTCTCGCCCTCCTTCAAGGGCGACGAACTGATCGGCTTCTTCGCCTGCACGGCGCATGTCGTCGACGTGGGCGGGCGCGGCTTCGGGGCGGACGGAAAGTCGGTCTACGAGGAAGGCATCCAGATCCCGATCATGAAGTTCGCCGAGCGCGGCGAGGTGAACCGCACGCTGCTCGCCATGCTGCGCGCCAACGTGCGCGAGCCGAACCAGGTGATCGGCGACTTCTACTCGCTCGCCGCCTGCAACGACGTCGGCCACAAGCGGCTGATCGAGATGCTGGACGAGGTCGGTTTCGCCAACCTAGACGAGCTGGGCAACTTCATCTTCTCGCGCACCCGCACCGCGGTCATGGAGCGTCTGGCCGATCTGCCCAAGGGCACATGGTCCAACGACATGCTCACCGACGGCTACGACACACCAATCCGGCTGGCCGCCGAGATCGAGATCGCGGACGACAAGGTGAACGTCGATTTCGCAGGCTCGGACGGCATGAGCCCCTGGGGCATCAACGTGCCGCTGATCTACACCAAGGCCTATGCCTGCTACGCGATCAAATGCGTGGTCGCGCCGGACATCCCCAACAACTCCGCCTCGCTCGCGGCCTTCGATGTCTCCTCGCCGGTCAACATCCTCAACGCCGAGCGCCCCGCGCCGGTCTCGCTGCGTCACGTCATCGGCCACATGGTGCCCGATCTCGTGCTGGGGGCGCTGGCCAAGGCGCTGCCGGGCAAGATCCTCGCCGAAGGCGCGGGTGCACTGTGGAACATCCACATCTCTGCCCGCCCCGAAAAGGGCAAGGACGGCGAGCGCGCCGAGGTGCTGATGTTTAACTCGGGCGGCATGGGCGCCCGGCCGGGGCTCGACGGGCTTTCGGCCACCGCCTTCCCCTCGGGCGTGCACACCATGCCGATCGAGGCGACCGAGCACACCGGTCCGGTGGTCATCTGGCGCAAGGAGTTGCGCCCCGACTCCGGCGGCGACGGTGAATTCCGCGGCGGCCTCGGCCAGATCATCGAGATCGGCGCCGCCGAGGGCCACGAGTTCGATTTCTCGGCCATGTTCGACCGGGTCACGCAGGCGGCGCGCGGCCGTGACGGCGGCCAGGACGGCGCGCCGGGCTCGGTGACACTCGACGACGGCACCAGACTGCGGCCCAAGGGCTGGCAGCACGTGCCCGCCGGCAAGCGGCTGATCCTCAACCTGCCCGGCGGCGGCGGCTTCGGGGCGCCCGAGACGCGCGATCCTGAGGCGCGCGAGACCGACCTGCGCAAGGGCTACCTCACCGGAGGCAAAAAATGACCCATATCGCGACCCGCCTTTCGGTGGTCAAACCCTCGGCCTCGATGGCCGTCAGCCAGGCCGCCAAGGAGCTTGCCGCCACCGGCGTCGACGTGATCGACCTCGGCCTCGGCGAGCCCGATTTCGCCGCGCCCGCCCATGTCACCGAGATCGCCTTTGCCGAAGCGCGCGCCAACCGAATGCTCTACACCGCCTCGCTCGGCACGCCGGACCTGCGCCATGCGGTCTGCGAGAAGTTCCGCCGCGAGAACGGTCTCGACTACGTCGCGGACGAGATCGCGGTTGCCAACGGTGCCAAGCAGATCATCTTCAACGCGCTGATGGCGACGGTGGACGCGGGCGACGAGCTGATCCTGCCCGCGCCCTATTTCGTTTCCTACCCAGAGATGGCGAAGCTCTTCGGCGGGGTGCCGGTCACCCCGGCCTGTCCCGCCGAAAGCGGCTTTCGCCTGACGCCCGAGGTGCTCGAGGCGGCGATCACCCCGCGCACCCGCTGGCTGTTCCTGAACATGCCGGGCAACCCCTCGGGCGCGGTCTATTCCCGCTCGCAACTCGAGGCGCTCGGCGCGGTGCTGGACCGGCACCCGCAGGTGATGATCCTGTCGGACGAGATCTACGAGCACATCACCTTCGACGGGCGCGACTTCGTCTCCTTCGGCGCGGCCTGCCCGCAGCTGCGCGACCGCACGCTGATCGTGAACGGCGTGTCCAAGGCCTATGCGATGACCGGCTGGCGGGTCGGCTACGCCGCGGGACCGCGCGACCTGATCAAGGCCATGGCGACGGTTCAGAGCCAGTCCTGCACTTCGGTCAGCGCCCCCGCGCAACGGGCCGCGCAGGCCGCGCTCGAGGGTCCGCAGGACGAAGTGCAGACCTTCCGCGAGGCGTTCGAGCGCCGCCGAGACCTCGTGGTCGAGGGCATCCGGCAGATCAACACGCTGACCCTCGACCCGCCCGAGGGCGCGTTCTATGCCTACATCGGTTGCGCCGCGCTGATCGGCGCACGCACCCCGTCTGGGACCGTGCTGGAGGATGATGTGGCGGTGACGAAATACCTGCTCGATGTCGCGCATGTCGCTGCCGTACCCGGCTCCGCCTACGGGCTTTCCCCCTATTTCCGCATCTCGACCGCGACCTCCGAGGCGCAGCTTTCCGAAGCTGTGTCCCGCATCGCGCGCGCCGTTGCCAAACTCGACCGCTGAGGCTGGACTGATGAGCAAACCCTACAAGAAAATCCTGATCACCGGCGCCGCGGGGCGCCTTGGCTCCGAACTGCGGCGCGGCCTCGCGCCGCTGGCCGACACGCTGGTGCTGGCCGACCGCGTGGCCTGCGAGAACCTTCAGCCCAACGAGACCGCGCTGGTCTTCGACCTTGCCGACGAGGCCGCCACCATGGCCGCGACAGAGGGCTGCGACGCCATCGTGCACATGGGCGGCGCACCGCTCGAGCGGCCCTGGGAAGAGATCCTCGACAGCAATATCCGCGGCTCCTACCACATCTACGAGGGCGCGCGGAAACATGGCGTCAAGCGCGTGGTCTATGCCTCTTCTGTCCACGCCATAGGTTATCACGGCATCAACGACGGCATTGACGCCGATGCCAAGCCCCGGCCCGACAGCCTCTACGGCGTGTCGAAATGCTTCGTGGAATCGCTCGCGAGCCTCTACTGGGACAAGTTCGGCATCGAGAGCGCCTGCATCCGCATCTTCTCGTCCTTCCCCGAGCCCGCCGATCGCCGGATGCTCTGGTCCTGGCTGTCCTTCGACGACTGCATCCGCCTCGTCACCGCCTGCCTGACCACGCCGCATCTCGGCAACACCATCACCGTCGGCATGTCCGACAACAAGGTAAAGCCGGTCAACATGTCCAATTCGGGTTTCCTCGGCTACCAGCCGCAGGACAGCTCCGAGCCCTATCGCGAGGCGATGGAGGCCAAGACCGACGCCGCCGACCCCAAAGACCCGGCCACCCACCGCATCGGCGGCTGGTTCGTCAATCTCGGCCACCCCAACGACGAGGCAGCGGAATGAAGCAGCACTACGACGTGGTCATCGTCGGCGGCGCCGTCATCGGCTCGGCCGTCGCCTACTACCTGACCGCCAACCCCGACTTCACCGGCTCGGTGCTGGTGATCGAGAAGGACCCGACCTACGTGAAGGCCTCGACCTCGCTGTCGTCCTCGTCGATCCGCACGCAGTTCTCGAATCCGATCAACGTGAAGATCAGCCAGTATGGCTCGGAGGTCATCCGCAACTTCGGTGAGATGATGGAAGTGGACGGCGACAAGCCGGACCTCAACTTCCATTCCGGCGGCTACCTCTTCTTGGCAAACACCCCCGAGCAGGTGCAGATCCTGAAGGACAACCACGACGCGCAGATCTCCTGCGGCGCGGATGTCGTTCTTTGGAACCGCGACGAGCTGGCCGACGCCTTCCCGCACCTGCGCGTGGATGACATCGAGTTGGCCTCCTACGGGCGTTCGGGCGAGGGCTGGTTCAACAACACCGGCCTGATGTACGGCTTCCGCAACAAGGCGCGGGCGCAGGGCGCGGACTTCGTGACCGACGAGGTTGTCGAGATCACCCGTGACGGGGCCCGGGTCACCTCGGTCACGCTGGCCTCGGGGGCTGTCATCGGAGCCGGCACCGTGGTCAACGCCTCCGGCCCACGCGCGGCAAAGACCGCGCGGATGGCGGGTCTCGACATCCCGGTGGAGCCGCGCAAGCGCACGCTTTTCGTCTTCGACTGCGCCAAGACGCCCGAGGGCAGCGCCGCGGTCAACCAGGGTCGCCTGCCCTTGATGATCGACCCCACCGGGGTCTTCTGCCGCCCCGAGGGCAAGTTCTTCCTCACCGGCTGCCCGCCCGTGGACGATCCCGCCGTGGACTGGGATGATTTCGACCCGCGCTACGACGAGTTCGAAGAGATCATCTGGCCGGCTCTCGCAGAGCGGTCGCAGTCCTTTGAAGCGATCAAGGTTGTGAACCAATGGGCAGGGCACTATGCCTTCAACACGCTTGACCACAACCTGGTCGTCGGTGCCCACCCCGAGGTCGGCAACTTCATATTTGCCAACGGTTTTTCCGGCCATGGCCTGCAGCAGGGTCCGGCGACGGGACGCGGCGTTTCGGAGTTGATCATCTACGGCGGTTTCCGCACTCTCGATCTCGGCGAGGTCGGCTTCGAGCGCATCGTGGCAGGTCGGCCGTTCCTCGAGCGGGCGGTCATCTGACGGACGGAGACATAAACATGGGACAGGCGTATTCGGCAGGCTCCGAAGGATGAGCACGAGATCGGTGCGCCTGCCCCCGTTGAATTCGCTGCGGGTGTTCTCCTCGGTGATGAAGCACGGCAGCTTCCGCGCCGCTGCCGACGAGCTTCTGGTGACCCCGCAAGCGGTCAGCCAGCAGATCAAGCTGCTCGAGGACATGCTCCAGGTCGAGCTGTTCCAGCGCAAGGGCCGGGTGATCGAGCCGACGGAACAGGCGATCCTCTTCTCCCACTTCGTACGGGCGGGTTTCGACGAATTCATCGAAGGCGTGCGGCGCGTCACCAACGCGACCTATCGCAACCGCATCAACATCAACGTCAGCCCCTATTTTGCCACCCGCTACCTGATGGCGCGGCTCGAGCACTTCCGCGAGCGCATGCCCGGCGCGGACCTGCGGCTGACCACGATGATCGAACTGCCCGATTTTGCCGCTGACGAGGTCGATGCCTCGATCCAGTGGGGGTTCGGCCGCTGGAAGGACTTCGACGTCACGCTGCTGGTGCATGATCCCAAGATCATCTGCTGCGCACCGGAACTGGCGGAGACGGTCAAGACACCGGCAGATCTGGTTAACCACACGCTTCTGCACCCTGTCCTTGCGCGTTCGCACTGGCAGCGCGTGCTGTCGCATCTCGGAATCCCCTCGCGCGAAGCGGCGGGCGAGATCGAGTTCCAGGATGCTGCCACCATGCGGCGCGGCACGATCTCGGGTCTCGGCATCGGTCTCGTCTCGCGCATCGACGCGCTCTCTGATCTTGACGCGGGCAAGTTGGTGGCTCCGCTCGGGCTCGACATACTGGCCGACATGCCCGAGGCCGACATCCCCGGCTTCTATCTGGTTCTGCCCAAGGCACACCGGCGGGTGAAGACGATCGCCGCGTTCTGCGACTGGATCACCTCGGAAGATTGGGCGGCGCTGCTTGATGCCGAGTGACCTGCAAGCTCTGCTTGCCGGTAGCGTACCCCCGTGTGCCCTCGCGGCTACCCACGTTCAAGGATGGCCGCCGGATTGCCCAAGCAAAACTTGTCGATCTTCGGTCTTTCTTGATTTTGAGACTCCCGTCGCTGCGGCAAGCTCCGTCTATTAAAAGGGGAAAGGGTGCCATGAAGAGGGCATTGGTCACGGGAGCGACCAGCGGCGTGGGCCGCGCATTGGTCGAAACTTTGCGCAACGAGGGCTACCTCGTGCATGCACTGGGGCGCAACAAGGCCGCGCTCGACGAGCTCGGTCGGCTCGACAACGTCATGCCGCTTGGTGTCGACCTTGCGGACACCGGCGCGGTTGCCGAGGCCCTCGCGGGGGTCGAGGTCGACGTGCTGATCAACAACGCCGGGCTGATGCCGCCGCCGGGGCCCTTCCAGGACATCGACCCTGCCGAGATCGCAAAGGCGGTCAGCGTCAACGTCACTGCCCAGCTCGCGCTCACCCGCCTCGTGGTACCCGGAATGTGCAAGCGCGGCAGCGGGCACGTCTTCTTCACCGGCTCGATCTCGGGGCATGCGCCCTATGCCAACATGGCGGTCTACTGCGCCACCAAGGCGGCGGTCGGCGGCTTTGCTCAGGCGCTGCGGCTCGACCTCGCCGACTATGGCGTGCGCGTCACCGAGATCGTCGCCGGGCGGATCGAGACGGCGCTCTACACGGACGTGCTGAGCGCCGAGGCCCGGGCCGGCATGTACCGCCCGGGCACGACGCTTCAACCCGAAGACGTCGCGCGCATGACCATGGCCGTGCTGGCGATGCCGGAGCATGTCGACGTGTCGCGCTTCGACATTCTTCCCGCCCGCATCACCCCTGCCAAGGAGGCAAACACATGAAGGGACTTTCCGTGGTCATCGTCGGAGGCGGCGCCGGTCTCGGCGCGCTGATCGGCGAAATGGCCGTGGCCGAGGGCGCCGCGGCGCTCGGGATCATCGACATCAACGCCGAGGCCGCAGAAGCGGCGCTTGCCCCGGCACGCAGCAAGGGACTGCCCTGCGTCTCCGCCACCGCCGACATCCGCAACGGGCCGGACGCCCACGCGGCCTTCGAGGCGGTCGCGGCCCAGCTCGGCCGCGTCGACACGCTGGTCAACTCCGCCGCGATCTTCCCGCGCAAGCCACTGCTCGAGATCACCGATGCCGATTGGGACGCGTCTAACGCGGTCAACGTGAAGGGCACCTACCACATGATGGTCGCCGCCGTGCGCCACATGCAGGCGCAGGAGCGCAAGGACGAGGTGCGCGGGCGGATCGTCAACATCACCTCCGTCGATGCCTTCAAGGCGCATCCGCAGAACGCCCACTACGCCGCGACCAAGGCCGCGGTGGTCAGCCTGACCCGCAGCTTCGCACATGAGGTCGCCCCCGAGGGCATCCTGGTGAACTCCGTCGCGCCCGCCGGCATGGCCACAGAGAAGGCCAAGCAGCTCGGCTTCTTGGGCGAACTGGCCAAGGCCAGCCCGCTCGGCCGGGGTGGCACCCCGCGCGAGATCGCCGAGTGGGTGCTGATGACCGGCGGTCCGAAGAACACCTACATGACCGGTGAAAACGTCATCGTCTCCGGCGGCTACATCTACGCCTGAGGCCGACAGGCGCCAGGGCGGCACCGCCCGGCGCTCCCCCGCGGAGCGATCCGCACGCAGAACGCCAACAAAGCAAGACAGGGAACTTCAAGAATGACATCCATTCTCAAAACCGCCGTTCTGGCGGGCGGCTTCGTGTTGTCTGCCGTCAGCGCACAGGCTGCCTCGGAAACGCTCAAGACCGTGCAGGAACGCGGCGCGCTCAATTGCCCGGGCCACACCGGCTCGTACCTCGGCTTCGCGGAAGTCGACGACAAGGGCAACTGGAAAGGGCTCGACGTCGACCTCTGCCGCGCCGTCGCCACCGCCATCTTCGGCGACCCCTCCGCGCTCAAGATCATCCCGCTCAGCTGGGCACAGCGCTGGCCGTCGCTGCAGTCGGGTGACGTGGATATCATCATCAAGGCCTCGGGCGGCACGCTGTCGCGCGACACCGAACTGGGCCTGCAGTTCTCGAATTCCTACTACCTCGGCACCACCAAGGTGATGGCGCACAAGGAACTGGGACTCACCAGCCTCGCGGACGCCGACGGCGGCACCATCTGCATTCCCGCCGGCGCCAGCCAGGAGCGCCAGGTGGCCTCCTATGCCGAGCGCCTCGGCATCACCCTCGAAACCGTGGCCATCGAGAAGACCGAAGAGCTCGAAGACGCCTATTTCTCCGGTCGTTGCGATCTCTACGCGCAATGGGGTCCGGTGCTGGCGATCGCCCGCTCGGTTTCCGAGAACCCCGACGAGCACGTGCTGCTGGATGACGTGCTGGCAGTGGAGCCCGAGGTGATGATCGTGCGTCAGGGTGACGACGAGTGGCTCGACATCGCCAACTGGACCCTCTCGGTGCTGCTCTTTGCCGAGCAGGAAGGCGTCACCTCGGAGAACGTCGACGAGATGAAGGCCAACCCTCCGTCGAACGAGGTCGCCAAGATGCTGGGCGCGACGCCGGGCATGGGCACGCCGCTCGGGCTGCCCGACGACTGGGCCTACAACGTGATCAAGAAGGTCGGCAACTACTCGGAGATCTTCGAGCGCAGCCTCGGTCAGGACTCGCCCTACAAGATGCCGCGCGAGCTGACCGCGCTGTGGAACCAAGGCGGCGTGCTCTTCCCCTTCGTGATCGACTGACACATCCCCCCCTGCCCCCGTCCCTCGGGACGGGGGCCCTTTTTTTCTGCGTGAGGAGAGATCTCGATGGCGCTCTTGCAGCATCAGAAATCCCGGAACGCGCTGCTTCAGATCCTCTACGTGGGCGTCCTCCTCGCCCTCGTCGTGACGGCGGCGCTGACGGCGCGACACAATCTGCAGGCGCAGGGGATCCTGTCGGGCTGGAATTTCCTGTGGAAGTCCACCGGCTGGGACATGACCTTCTCGCTGCTGCCGACCTCTTCCTCTGACCCCTACTGGTGGGTCCTGCTGATGGGCGTGCTCAACACGCTGTTTCTCGGGATCATCGGGCTGACCTTTGCGACATTGGTCGGCGGGCTCGTCGGCCTTGCGCGCGTCTCGGACAACAAGGCCGCGCGGCTTCTCGGCACCATCTACCTCGAGATCTTCCGGAATATTCCGCTCATCGTGCAGGTGTTCTTCTGGTACGCGCTCGCCAACCGCCTGCCCTCGCCGCGGCAGGCCATCGAGGCCGGCGGCGCGCTGCTGAGCAACCGCGGCATCTACCTGCCCGGCCTCAACATCGCAGGCTGGAGCGTGGCTGCGGGCTTTCTGACGCTGGCGCTCGGCCTGACATTGCTGCTCTGGCTCGCGCTCGCCCGGCGTTTCCGCCGCGTGCCCCCCGTGCTGCGCCGCCGCCGGGGCCTGGCCGTGATGCTGGTCACGCTTGTCACGCTCGCCGCGATCTTCTTCCTCGGACACACACCCGGCACACCGCTGCTGACCCTGCCCGAGCTGAAGGGCCTCAACATCCGTGGCGGCTACCGGATCCAGCCCGAGGTCTATGCGCTCGCCTTCGCCATAGCGATCTACGGCGGTGCCTATATCGGCGAGATCGTACGCGGCGGCTTCATCGCTGTCGGCACCGGCCAGACCGAGGCCGCCAAGGCGCTCGGGCTCAGTGAATGGCAGAGTTTCACCCGCATCCGCCTGCCGCTGGCCATCCGCGCCATGCTGCCGATCCTGACCAACCAGTACGTCTGGCTCATCAAGGCGACCACGCTGGGCATCGTCGTGGGCTTTGCCGATTTCTTCATGGTCGTCGCCTCGGCGATCACCCACTCGGGGCAGACGCTCGAGCTGATCGGCATCCTGATGGCGGGCTTCCTCATCATCAACTTCTCGCTCGCCGCGGTGATGAACCGGATCAACCGCGCCATCGCCCTCAAGGGCCACCAGAACCGGAGCTGAGCATGACCGCCATCGACACCGGACCCGTTCCCCTCCGCGCGACTCCTCTTGGGCGCATCCGCAAGGATTACTTCTCCTCGCCGCTTTCGACGGCCGTCAGCCTGCTGTGCTTCGGTCTGCTCCTGTGGATCGGCTGGGTGCTGCTGGACTGGGGCGTGCTGCGCGCGACCTTTTCCGCCGAGGCCCGCCAAGCCGAATGCCGGGCCGCGGGCGGCGCCTGCTGGTCGGTCATCGCCAATCGCTGGCGGCTGATCCTCTTCGGCCTCTATCCCTACGAGGAACAATGGCGCTCGGCGCTGGCCTGCATCGCGGTGATCGCCACCATGGTCCTGAGCTGCATTCCGTTTCTCTGGACCGGCAAGCGCATCGCCTCGGTCTGGGCGCTGGGGTTTGCGACCTTCTACCTGCTGATGAAGGGCGGCCTGCTCGGTCTGCCGCTGGTCCGTGAGGAGCAATGGGGCGGGCTGGCCCTGACGTTGTTCATCTTCACCGCCACGGCGATCATCGGCATGCCGCTGGCCATCGCCTTCGCCCTGCTGCGAAACTCGACCCTGCCCTGGATCGCCAGGACAACGGGTGCGGTGATCGACGCGGTGCGCTCGCTGCCGCTGATCTCGATCCTCTTCACCTGCGCCATCGTGCTGCCCTTCGTGCTGCCGGACTTCGTGCTGCAGGAAAAGCTCTACCGGGTGATCGCCGGCTCGGCGCTGTTCTTCGCTGCCTACCAGGCCGAAATCATCCGCGGCGGCATGCAGGGTGTCGCCAAAGGCCAGGACGAGGCCGCCATGTCGCTGGGCATTCCCTACCGCCACCGGGTTGCGCGCATCCTGCTGCCGCAGGCCTTCCGCAACGCGCTGCCCGCCACGATCAACCAATTCGTCATCACCTTCATGGAGACCTCGCTGGTGGTCGTCGTCGGCTTCTTCGAGCTGCTGTCCTCGGCAAACGCCGCCTTCGGGACCAGCGAGTGGACCTTCGCCTTCGTCGAGGTCTACGTCTTCGTCGCCTTCCTCTACTTCATCTTTGTCTTCGGCCTCAGCCGCTATGGCGCCTTCCTCGAGCGGCGCATGGCGACCGGCCAGCGATAGGAGTCCGCAATGACCGTTCCCGCCATCTCCATCCGCGGCCTGCAGAAGTACTACGGCACCTACCACGCGCTTCGCAGCATCGACCTGACGGTCAGGCGCGGCGAGCGCATCGTGGTCTGCGGCCCCTCGGGCTCGGGCAAGTCCACGATGATCCGCTGCATCAACCGCCTCGAAGAGCACGACGGCGGCACGATCAACGTGCTCGGCACCGAGCTCGACGACAATATCGGCAACATCGACGAAATCCGCCGCGAGGTCGGCATGGTGTTCCAGCACTTCAACCTCTTCCCGCACATGACCGTGCTGGAGAACTGCACGCTGGCCCCCATGCTGGTGCGCAAGACACCGCTGGCCGAGGCCGAGGCTATGGCGATGAAATACCTCGAAAAGGTCCGCATCCCAGATCAGGCCGACAAGTACCCGGGCCAGCTCTCGGGCGGGCAGCAGCAGCGCGTGGCGATCGCTCGATCGCTGTGCATGAAACCCGAGATTCTGCTCTTCGACGAGCCGACATCGGCGCTCGACCCCGAGATGATTTCCGAGGTTCTGGACGTGATGACCTCGCTCGCCTCAGAAGGAATGACGATGATCTGCGTGACCCACGAGATGGGCTTTGCACGCAAGGTCGCCGACCGGGTGATCTTCATGGACCGCGGCGAGATCGTCGAGGAAGGCAGCCCCGAGGACTTCTTCACCGCGCCCAAGACCGACCGCGGCGCGCAATTCCTGTCACAGGTGCTCGGGCACTGACCTCCCTCCCCCCTGCCCACACAGGAAGGGCGGCTCCCGGATGCGGGAGCCGCCCTTTTCTCTCTGATCGGAGCCTCAGCCCAGGCGGTCGGCAATCAGGCCCAGCGGGTGGCGCAACGCTTCGCCGCCCAGTCGCTCGACCTGACAACGGCAGGAAAAGCCCGTGGCCACGGCCTCCTCGGCCATTGCCAATGGCTCCGCCCAAGACATGTCGAAAAGCTTGCGCGACATCGGCTGATGCCGGTCCTTGTGGCCGAACATGCCCGCCATGCCGCAACAGCCCGTCGCGGGCGTGTCGATCTGCAGACCAAGCGCGTCGAAGACTTCCTGCCAGTCCTTGCGTGCGGAGGGCGCCGCGGTGCTTTCGGTGCAATGGGTGAAGAGGCTCAGCGGCCCGCCCGGAACCTGCGGCAAGGCGACCCCGGCGCGGACCTCGGCGGCAAGAAATTCCTGCGGCAGCAGGACCTCCGGAACCTTCAGACCGGCCTTGCGATAGTCCTGCCGCAGCGCCATGACGAAAGCCGGGTCGAGGCCGATCATTGGCGTCCCGATCTCGGCTGCGCGCCCGAGCGCCCCGGCCAACCGCTCCGCCATCCCGCGGAACGCGGCGCGGTCGCCGAGGTCGCCCGCAACCTTGCCGGAGGGCAACATCTGCACAAAGCGCGGCGCGTATCCCAGAGCCGTGAGGCCCCGGTAGACGTCAAGCTGCGCCTGTTCATCATAGAGCGCCGAGAACCAGTCCATCCAGACCAGCACCGCGCGCGCCGGAACATGCCCGCGCGACAGCGCCTCCGGCGAAATGCGCGCCTCCCGCGGCAGGGGGCGGGCGATGCGCTCCGGCAGGTCGCTCACCCCGAGCAGCCGTTCGGTGAGCGCCCGGGCAAGCGGCCAGGCCGGGCGCAGCAGCGGGGCGGCACGCAGCAACCAGGGGCTCAGACGCTCTGCCAGCAGCATGGCGCGGTCGGTGAGCGGCCGCGACCTGCGCGCGTAGATGTCGGCGTAGAAGGCCGCGCGCATCGCCGGAATGTCCACCTGCACCGGGCAGGTCGAGGCGCAGGCCTTGCAGCCGAGGCAGGTGTCGAGCGTGGCCAGAAGGTCGTTGTCCTCGACCGTCACCTGCCCGCTGCGCCGCCCCTCATGCCAGGCGCGCAGCGCATCGGCGCGGCCCTTGGGAGACTGGCGCAAATCCTGCGTCGCCTTGAACGACGGACACATGGGCGTGGTCGCGGCATAGCTCAGGCATTGCGCGTTGCCATTGCAGCGGAAAGCCTTTTCCAGCGCGTCGCCCGCGGGCGCGTTGAACGGCCGGAACGGCGTCGTGGCGATGCCCATGACCGGCGTATCCGTCGCCACCAGCTTGCCGGGGTTGAAGCGGCCGGCAGGATCGAAGGCGGCCTTCACCCCTTGCAGCGCCGCATAGGCTTCCGGGCCAATCCAGCCCTCGAGATAGGCGCCGCGCACGCCCTTGCCGTGCTCGCCCCAGAAGATGCCGCCGTGCCGGTTCACCAGAGCGAAAATCTCGTCCGAAACCTGCACCAGCCGCGCGCGATCCGCCTCGGCGTCGATGTCCAGCGCGGGGCGGATATGCAGGCAGCCGACATCGACATGCCCGTAGATGCCGAAACTGAGCCCGTGCCGGGTGAGGATGTCGAGAAAGCCGTCGAGGAAGGCGGGCAGCGCCTCGGGCGGGACCACGCAATCCTCGACGAAGGCAACGGGCCGCGCGCGGCCCTCGACCTTGCCCAGCAACCCGACCCCGGCGGAGCGGATTGCCCAAAGCTCTCGGATCTCCTCTGTACCCGAGGCGACATGCACCGCGCGACTGCCCGAAAGGCCCCGCAGCCGGATCTCGCAGGCGGCGATGCGGGCGTCGAGTTCTTCGGCATCGTCGCCGTTGAACTCGACAAAGGCATATGCGACGGCCTCGCCGCCTGAGGGGCGCAGGCTCTCGGGCAGTCGTTCGAGCAGGCCAGCCCCTTCGGCAAGCGCCTGCACCCGCTCGTCCATCACCTCGATGGCCGTGGGATCATCCTGCAGCAGCGGCATCGCGGCGGCCAGCGAGTCGCGGAAACTGGCAAACCCCGCGACCACGAGGCGCTTTTCCCTGGGCAGTGGCCGCAGCTTCACCCGGAGGCGGGTGATCGGCCCGAGCGTGCCTTCGGAGCCGGGGAAAAGGCGCCACCACTCGAAGCCGCCCTCCTCGGGGCAGGCGCGCTCGAGATCGTAGCCAGTGAAGCGCCTGTTGAGCTTCGGCGTATGGGCGACGAAGGCCGCGCGACCGGCCCGCGCCGCGCGTGCGGCGGCCTCCATCATCGGCACCGCCCAATCGGGCGTGGCTGCGAGACTCGACACCAGCCCCTGCCCCCGCGCGATCTCGACGCCCATGAGATTGTCCGAGGTCTTGCCGTAGATCCGCGAGCCCTTGCCGGAGGCGTCGGTCGAGACCATGCCCCCCACCGCGCAGCGGGTCGAGGTCGAGGTCTCCGGCGCAAAGAACACGCCGCGCGGCCGCAACTGCGCATTGAGATCGTCCAGCACGATGCCCGGCTCGACATCCGCCCATCTGCCTTCGGCATCGACCTCCAGCAGTCGGTGCATATGACGCCGCATGTCGAGGATGACGCCGCGGTTGAGGCTCTGCCCGTTGGTGCCGGTGCCGCCGCCGCGGGCCGTCAACGGCACATGCGCGAACTCCGGGCGCTCCAACACGGCCATGCAGGTGACCACGTCGTCGCCATCGCGCGGGGCGACCACCAGGTCCGGCAAGATGCGGTAAACCGAGTTGTCGGTCGACATCGCCGCCCGCAGCGCGCTGTCACGCGTCACCTCGCCGCGGAACCCGGCGCGCTGCAACGCCTGCGGGAGCTTGCCTATCGCGTCGGTAAGGCTTCGGTCTATGTCGGTCATTCGGGTCTCCTGTGTCGCCGCATATTGACCGGGACCGCCGGTTCTTTAAAATTGAAAGTTATGAAGCTTGATTCAGAAAATACGAACTTCAACCTTCGGCACCTCCGCGCCATCCATGCGATATGGTCCGAGGGCAGCTTTGCCCGGGCGGCAGCGCGGCTCGGCGTGGTGCCCTCGGCCCTAACAGAGACCGTGCGCCAGATCGAGGAAATCGCCGGTGGTGCACTCTTCGACCGGCGCAGCCGTCCGCCGGAGCCGACACCTCTGGGGCTCGAGTTCCTCAGGGAGACAGCGCCCCTTCTCGATGCGCTCGATCTCTCGCTCTCCCGTCTGCGCGATCACGCGCGGGGACTCCGCGGCGCCCTGCGGGTCGGGGCCACACCCTCGGCAATCACGCCGCTCGTCGCCCCCGCCATCGCTGCCTTCCGCGCCGCCCACCCAGAGGTGATCCTCACCTTGCATGACGATGTCGCCGAGACCCTCGCCGACATGGTTGCAGACGGCAGGCTCGATCTTGCCATTGCCGGTCGTGCCCGCGGGTCGCCCGATCTGGTACAGACCGAGATCGCCGCCGACCCCTTCGGCCTCGCCTGCGCGATCGATCACCCGCTGGCACAAACCTCGGCACCGGTGCGCCTTGCGGACATCGATCCGCAGCAGCTCATTCACCTCGGCACCGAGACTGGCTCTTCGCGGCTGCTCGCAGCCCATGCGGCTCTGCCGGACTCGCTGAAAGCCGGCCCGCTGCGCAGCCATTCGACGATCGCCCAGCTCTGCCTCGTGCGCGCCGGTATCGGCGTCGCTCTGCTGCCGCGCAATGCCGGCTTGCTGTTCAACGACCCGGGAATCGCCTTCGTGCCGGTCGCCGACCTCTCGCTTGAGCGCAAGCTCTACCTGCTGACGCCGGCGCGCCGCGCGGTGAGCCCGGCCTCGGAGCGCTTTGTCGCGCAGTTCCGCGACATCACCTCCAGCGCACCGAGATCAACGTGAGCGGAGCGCTCCTCGTGCGCCCGGTTGGTCCCGAAGTTGCGGAGGTTGCGCGTTGAGCACCCGTAGGCGTGTGCCTGCGCGCCGAGACACCCTGCGTCCAGTGCAGCGGGCGGTCGCGGCGCGCCTCCCCTGTCCGGTAGCGCGGCGGCCGGTAGCGCGGCGACCCTCGCACCGACGTCCCCTTCGAGCGCGAAATTCGCCTTTCTCGGTCTGGACTTGTGGACCACAGCTATTCACATTCAGCGATGTCCTCAGGCGGCCGGACTGTGGCCGCCATCGGTGTCCCGCTCCCTGCAGCCGTGTCGGTTCAATCGGCAACCAAGAGAAGAGAAGATCCCAATGGCACACCCTCCGCATCCGGTGACAACCATGCTCGACACCATCGGCTCCACGCCGGTCACCCAGCTCAATCACATCGTGCCCGAGGGCGCGGGCAAGGTGTTCGTCAAGCTGGAGTATTTCAACCCGACAGGCTCCTACAAGGACCGGATGGCCAAGACGATGATCTCCGAGGCCGAGCGTCGGGGCACGCTGAAACCGGGCATGACCGTCGTCGAGGCGAGCGGCGGCAGCACAGGGTCGTCTCTGGCCTTTGTCTGTGCGGTGCGCGGCTACAAGTTCCACGTCGTTTCCTCCAATGCCTTCGCGCAGGAAAAGCTGCGCACCATCGCCGCCTTCGGGGCCGAGGTCGAACTGATCCACAGCCCCTCCGGCAAGATCACGGCGGACCTGATCCCGAGCATGATCGCGCGCGCCCGGGACCTGGGCGCGCAGGACGGGTGGCTCTACACGGATCAGTTCGACAACGAGGATTCCTTGGCGGGATACGAAACCCTCGGACAGGAACTGGTCGAACAATTCCCGGACGGGATCACCGCGTTCTGCGGCGCCGCCGGCATCGGCGGTATGCTGATCGGTGCGGCGAAGGCCCTGAAGGCCGCCGATCCGGCGACGCGCATCGTGCTGCTGGAGCCAGAGTCCTCGCCCACGATCACGCAGGGCAAGCCTGGCACCCACCATGTCGAAGGCATCGGCATCGGCTTCGTGCCGCCGCTGCTCGAGACGCACAGGGTCTATGACGAGGCGCGTGGCATCTCCGAGAGCGAGGCCCGGGCGATGTGCCGGCGTCTGGCCAGCGAAGAGGGGATCTTCGCCGGCACTTCGACGGGGATCAACGTGGTGGCCGCCATCGCGCTTGCACAGGAACTGGGCCCGGATGCGACGGTGGTCACCGTGGCCTGCGACAGCGGTCTGAAATACACCAATGGCACGCTGTACAACCAGGCTCCGGACTAGGACAGAAGCAGCGCGACCGCCGCACAGACCCGCTCGACGTCGCCATCGCGCGGCCCGGCCAGGTGATGCGCCGGGAGACGACCATGTAGAATGCGCGGTCTTCGCGAAGCAGGGCGACCTGTTCACCGGTCAGTTCAAGATTGGAGAACATGCCGTTCTGCGCCGCGATGAAGCCGAGCCCCGGGCTCTGCGCGGCGACGGCCCGCCGGATCGACCGGAACCGGCGGGTCATCTCGGCCATCTCTTCACGCCACATCTGCTCCAGCTCCGGCGTCTTGAGAACAAGACCACCGCGGCAGCACCATGGCCCGGCGGCATCGCCCACATCGAGTTGGTCACGACGCCCATGTTTGATTTCGCGGCCGCGGCGACAGCCGCATTCTTGCCGACGGCGAACAGGGTCGCGGCGCGTTCGTGGTAGAGGCCGTAATTCCTGCCCCCGGCCCTGGTAGGCGAAGTCCACGAGCGGAAAGAGCCGCTTTCGCGCGATGTCGAGCAGGCGCGCGGCGACCCGCAACGCGCCGATCCGACGCGAATTCCGAGTTCAACGCCAAGAGTGAACCTTCGGGCTGCTGAACCACTTTCTCCAGCATCTCCACCTGCACCTGCTGAGCGCGCAGATGACCCGGTTTTGCCCCCGCTCTCGAGCCCCTGAGGAGCAACCCTGCGGTGCCCGTCCCGGGTTTGGCATGGCGGCATCGGCGGCCTTTCACCTACGACCAGGGACCGGGCCCCGGCGGCCTCACCACGCCACGGCAGAGAGCTCTGCGGCCAGTTCGGCACTTGCTGCCGCGATGATCCGGCCCTGCCGCAGCGTCGGCGCGTATCCCGGCTCTCCCTCGATGACCACGCAACCTCCGGCCTCCTCGAGAACCAGGACGCCGGCCGCGTGGTCCCAGGGGTTGAGCGAGCCATTCACCGAGAAGTCCGCCTGCCCCATCGCCAGCATCCGGTATTCATGGCAGGAGCAGCGCAGGGAGCGGGCGCTCCGCACGGCGGCGAAGGCGCGGAGGATATCTGCCCGCCGCGCACCTCCGTAGAGATCGAGGGGCAGCGTGCCTTCCGCCTCGTGCACCGCGATGGCGGCACGGACGGAGAGCCGCCGCTGCACGCCCCGCGCCGTCGCGTGGACGGCCCCGCCGCCGCGATGCGCCATGACCCAATCGTCCAGCACCGGATCGTAAAGCAGGCCGAACACCGTCTGCCCCCGCCGCGTGACGGCGAGGATCACCCCGAAGACCGCCACGCCGCGCGCGAAATTGAAGGTGCCGTCCACCGGGTCGATGATTACGCAGGTCTCCGCGCCCGCGATGGACTCGAGCCGCGCGGGGTCTTCGGCCACCGCTTCTTCGCCGACCACAGTGCAGCCGGGAAAAATCTCCCGCGCTCCCTCGGTGAGCGCGGCCTCGGCCTCGCGGTCGGCGATGGTCACGAGATCCGTGGGGTCGGTCTTCGCCTCCACCTCGGCAGGTCCGAGAGTGCGGAACCGGGGCAGGATCACCTCCTTCCCCACCTTGCGGACCAGTGCGACCAGCGCCTCGGCCTCCGCTTCGGTCACAGGGTTGGTCGCAACGTCGGTCTCCGGCTCGATCTGGGTGGTCATCGCATGCTCTCCTACAGGTGCCGCAGCGGTTCGAAATGGTGCATGTGCTCGAAGTTGCAAAGCTCGATGCGGCCCAGACGAATGTCCTGGAGGCGCGGGCCATGTTCGGCAAAGAGCGCCTCCGACAGCGCCACCACCTCGCGCGCTGCCCGCTCTTCGAGCCAGTGCAGGATGTAGGCCAGCGTGATGTGGAAAGTATAGGTCTCGTAGCCCGCCGGCTCGATGCCTGTCACCTCGCGCAGCGTCTCGCGGGTGTCGCGGAGCCCCTGCTCGTCGGGGCCGATGCCGTCGACGGTCATCGAATGCCCGGCAAACACCTCGAGTGCGCGAATGCGCCGGACCTGCGGCAGCGCGATGCCATCGAGCCTGTCCTTGAGCGCGCGGGTCACCTCGTTGCGCGTCGCGCCCTTGTCGACCCCCTCGGGCCAGTCGAAGCGGTTGGCGAAGGGACCGGAGATGCCCTGGAACACCGTCATGTGCAGCGACTCCGCCGGCAGGAAGGTGAAGCTGGCCGCATGCGGGCCGGCCTTCAACCCCGCTTGGATATCGACGAGGGCCGCGTGCGCGTCGCTCTCGGGGTCGATGTGGCAGATCATCGTGTTGCCGGGCCAGATCAGAAGCTGCCCCTCCGGCGTGAACTTGCCACCATTGCCGGGAGCGGAAATCCCCGGCGGAAACGGCAGCCCGGGATGGACGCGGCCAGTGAGGTGATCGAGCGGATCAGGACGGAACGTGGTCATGCTGTGCTTTCTTGGTCTGTGTCGCAGGCGTGGCCGAGGCCAGCGCCTTGCCAGTGAGAGGGTCGAAGAGATGAAGCTCGGCTGCAGGCAGAGCGACCCGCAGATCGGTGGGCAGCCCCCCGCGCTGGCCGAGCGCGGTGGCCATGCGCAGCGCGGTGCCGTCGGGCAGGCGCAGGGTCAGCACCGCGTGGGCGCCAAGCTCCTCGCGGTAGGTGATCTGCACCGGGAGGCCATCCGGCGCCGGCACCACCAGCTCGGGCCGGATGCCGAGGATCGCCGGGCCCCTGTGGGAATGGGCGGCGAGCGCGGTGCCATCCGCGAGCCTCAGCACACCGCCTTCGCCAGTGACGTCGACGAGGTTCATCGCCGGAGAGCCGATGAACCCCGCAACGAAGGTCGAGGCCGGGCGGTGATAGATCGCCTCGGGCGTGTCGAACTGCTCGATCCGGCCCTTGTTGAGCACCATGATGCGGTCGGCAAGGGTCATCGCCTCGACCTGGTCATGGGTGACGAAGACCGAGGTCGCGCCGATGCGGCGATGCAGTTCGGCGAGCTCCCGGCGCATGTCGTGGCGCAGCTTGGCATCGAGGTTCGAGAGCGGCTCGTCGTAGAGCAGCACCTGCGGCTCGCGCACCACCGCGCGGGCGATGGCGACGCGCTGCCGTTGCCCGCCCGACAGCTGGCCGGGGCGGCGATCCAGGTAGTCACCGAGCTCGACGACGCGCGCGGCCTCGGCCACTCGTGCGGCGCGCTCGGTCTTGTTCACCCCGGCCACCTTCAACGCGTAGCCGATGTTCTCGGCCACGGTCATGTGCGGGTAGAGCGCGTAGTTCTGGAACACCATGGCCAGCCGGCGGTTCTTCGGCTCTTCCTCCTGCACCTCGCGGCCCCCGATGGTGATGCGGCCGGCGCTCAGCCGCTCGAGCCCGGCGATACAGTTGAGCAGCGTGGACTTGCCGCAGCCCGAGGGGCCGAGGATGACGGTGAACTCGCCGCCCCGCAGCTCGGCGTCGAGGCCGGGGATCACCGGGGTCTCACCATAGGATTTGACCAGCCCGTGCAGGCCGATGGCGGCGGTAGAGCTTGTCTCGAGCATTGTCATTTCTCCGAGAGGGTCAGACCGCGCACGATGCGGCGCTGGAACAGCGCGATCAGGATCAGCGGCGGCAGGGTGACAAGGATGGCGCCGGTCATTTGCAGAGGGAAATCGGGGATGCGTTCACCGTCCTCCTGCAACCGGGTGAGCCCGACCACGGCCATGGTGCGGGCGGGCGAGGAGGCGGCCACCAGCGGCCACATGTATTGAATCCACGCGCTGATGAACATGTAGATGCCAAGCGCGGTAAGCGGCCCCTTCGACAGCGGCAGCAGGATGTCCCACAGGAAGCGCAGCGGGCCGACCCCATCGACGATGGCGGCACGCGCCAGCTGCGGCGGGATGGTCCGGAAGAACTGCACCAGGATCATCGTGCACGAGCCCTGCGCCATCAGCGGGATCGAGATGCCCGCGTAGGTATCCAGAAGGTTCCACTGCAGATCGAGCGGCCCGCCAAAGAGCGCGCCCCACCAGCCACCGAGATTGGCCACCACGTTGAGTGGCAGCGCGACATTGGCGGTGACCTGGTATGCGGTGATGATCATCAGCTCGAGCGGCAGCATGATCGAGGCCACCACCAGCGCGTAGACAAAGCCCCTGCCCCGCCCGGTGAAGAACACCACGGCATAGCTGGTGGTCACCGCCAGCGCGACCCGGCCCGTGGCGACGATGCCGCCCACGATGATCGAGTTGAGCGTCTGGCGCGGCAGGTCGGTGCGGGACCACACCTCGCGGAAGTTCTCGAGGAAATGGCTGCCGGGGATCAGCGAGAAGTTGTTGCGCAGGAAGTCCTCATAGCTCTGCGTCGCGGTGATCACCACGAAGGCCAGAGGGGTCAGCACGAACAGGAGGCCGGCGATGAGGATCGCACCCGCGACCCGGTCGATGGAGGAGGTGTTCTCGATCATCGGTCGTAGTTCACTTTGCGCTCGAGGAAGAAGTACTGAAAGCCGGTGATGCAGGCGACGAGCACCATGAGGATCACCGTCTGCGTGGCCGCGCCCGACAGGTCATAGGCTTTGAAGCCGTCAGAGTAGATCTTGTAGACCAAGAGGTTGGTGGAGCCGCCCGGCCCGCCTTGGGTCATCGTGTCAATAAGGCCGAAGCTGCCCGAAAGGCTGTCGGCGACTTCCAGCACGATCACCACGAAGAGCTGCGGCGTCAGCAGCGGCAACTGGATGTCCCAGAGCCGCCGCCAAGGCCCCGAGCCGTCCATCGCCCCGGCCTTGTGCAGCTCCTGCGGGATCGCCTGCAGCCCGGCCAGCAGGATGATGAAGGTGAAGGGGATGGCGTTCCACACATTGGTCACGAAGAGCATGATATAGGTGTGGGTGACATTGGTGCGCGGGTTCCAGAAGCCCGGCCAGATCTCGTTGAGCGGCGCGAGGATGCCGAGGAACGGGTTCAGGATGAACACGAAGATCACCCCGATCGAGGCCGAGGCCACGGCCTTGGGCCAGATGAACACGTTGCGCGCCAGCGGCGAGAGCTTCAGCGCCCGGTCGGCGGCCAGCGCGAGGATCAGCGCCGTAGTGATCGAGGTGCCCGAGGCGAGGATCATGTAGAGCAGCGTCGCGCCCGCAGAGGTCCAGAACTCGCCCGAGCCCAGCACCCGGCGGAAGTTCTCCAGCCCGACGAATTCCGAGCCGCCGCCAAAGGGCTGCTCGAGGTGGAAGGCCCAGAAGAAGGCCAGCGCGATCGGCAGGTAGAAGAACAGGAAGAGCACGATCAGCTGCGGCGCGCTCAGCCACCACGGCAGCCAGCGCGAGCGGAAGATTTCCTGTTTCATGGGTGGGCCTCTCGGCTTGGTAGGTCGGCGGGGTGGCCGGCCCCGCGAAGGGCCGGCCGCGTCTCAGGTACGGGACCGAGGGGTCAGGGGAGCTTGGTGCCCTTGTAGGTCTGCTCGAACCGGCGCAGCAGCTCGTTGCCGCGGGTCGCCGCGTTGTCGAGCGCCGCCTGCATGTCCTGCCCGCCGGTGAAGGCCTTCTGCGTCTCTTCCATGAAGATGTCGCGGAACTGAACGTAGAAACCGAGCCGCACGCCGCGGCTGTCCTCGGTGCCCGGCTGGTTGAGGCTCTCGACACCGGTGCTGGCGGTGGCGAACTGCGGATCGTCCGACAGGCCCGCTGCTTCCAGCGCGGCGAGGCCGCTGTTGGTTACCGGAACGTAGCCGGTGATGCGGGTCAGCTCGATCTGCTGCTCATCCCCGCGCAGGAAGTCGAGAAAGGCGGTTGCCGCCTCGTAGGCAGGGGCGTCATGGCCCTTCATCACCCAGAGCGAGGCGCCGCCGATCAGCGTGTTGTGGCGCTCATAGCCTTCGTACATAGGTGCCATGGCGATCTCGACCTTGTCGCCGAGTGCGGCGAAGGCCGCTCCGTAGGAGCCGGTCGAGCCTTCCATCATCGCGCATTCACCACTGTTGAAGGCGGTGGTGTACTTGCCCGCGGCGGTGTCGGCGTCGAGCTTCACGAGCCCTTCCTCGCGCCATGCGGCAAGGTTCTTGAGGTGCTCGGCGACCGGGCCGGTGTTGAAGGTGTACTCGGCGTCGAGCCCGCCATAGCCGTTGTTCTGGGTTGCAATCGGCAAGCCGTGACGGGCCGAGAATTGTTCGAGCACGCGCCACGGGTGGCCGTCGGTGGTGAAGGGGCAGTCGACGCCGGCCGCCTTCAGCGCACGGGCCGTCTCGATCACCCCTTCCCAGGTCTGCGGCAGCTCGCTGACGCCGGCTTTCTCCAGCAGTTCGCGGTTGCCATAGAAGATCAGCGTCGAGCCGTTATAGGGCTGCGAGAAGAGTTCGCCGGTGGATGTCTCGTAATAGGAGCGTGCACCGTTGATGTAGTCGCCCCAGTCGACATCGGGCGCGACCTCCTGGACCGGCTGAACCGCGCCCGACAGCATCAGGTCAAGCGTGCCCGCATCGAAGAACTGGATCAGCACCGGGTGCTGTTTCGAGCGGTAGGCGGCGATGGCCTTCTGCATGCCGGTTTCGTAGCTGCCCTGCCCCACGCAGGAGACGTGGTGCTCGGTCTGGCTCTCGTTGAAGGCGGCGCAGGCGGATTGGATCGCCTCTTCGCCGGTGCCGGTATTGCCGTACCAGAATTCGATGTCGGCGGCATATGCCACCGGCGCGGCGGCGGTGCCTGCCAGCAGCGCAAGCGCGGAAAGGGCGGATTTCTTCAGCATGTCGGGTCCTCGGAAGACAGGAGCAGGAGCGCCGGAATCGGCATGCTGGCGTGATAACACTTTAGGTGTGACAATGAGGTGACGTGCCTGAAACAGTATTAATTTGCTTGAATACAAGACATCTCACGTAGAATGTGACCACATGAGCGCCCAGTTCCGAACCTTCCCGACCGATCCTGTGGCGTTGCTGTCGCGGCGCTTTTGTCGCCATGGTTCCGCCATTGTCAGCCGCAACGAGCGCCAGATGCTCTCCGCGGTGTGGCAGGATCCCGAACAGACCCGCGCCTCGCTCACCGCCCGGATGGAGCTGACCCAGCAGTCGGTGCACCGGCTGCTTTCGACGCTCCACGAGGACGGGATGATCCTCTTCGGCCCGCTCGTCCCGCCGAAGCGCAAGGGCAAGCCCAGCCCGCGCCTGCTGCTGAACCCGCGTTTCGGCTGCGCGCTCGGGGTCTCCCTCGACACCGACCGCGTTGGCGTGGCTTGCATGGATTTTGCCGGCGGCCATGTCACGCGGCAGTTCTCCATCGCGGGCGACAGCGTCGAAGCCGTGCTGAACCGGATCGACGAGGCGTTCGACGCGTTGCTCGCACAGGCGCGCTTTCGCCGCGAGGACGCTGTCGGGGTGGGGTGTGCGATCGCCGGCTACCTGATGAAGAACGGTCGCTACAACCCGCCCGAGCCACTGAAGCACTGGTCCGAGGTCGATCTGGCCCGCCGCGTTTCGGAACGCTTCCGCCTGCCCTGCTGGACCGACAACAACGCCAATACCGCCGCGCTGTGCGAGGCGATGTTCGGGCTCGGGCGCAGCTACCGCAATCTCGTCTACCTGTCGTTCAACTATGGCTTCGGCGCCGGGATCATCAGCGAGGGCGACCTGCTGCACGGCGCATTTGGCAATGCCGGCGAGATCGGCATGATCTTCACCCCCGAAGAGGCCGAGAGCCGCCCCGCGCTCGGCCTGCTGCTGGCGCACCTGCGCCGGGCCGGACACGACGTGCGCAGCATCGAGGAAATCGGGGCCGCGATCGGCCGGGTGCCCGACGAAGTGGCGGTTTGGGCCGACAGGGTCGCGCCGCAGCTCAACCGGGTGATCAACGCGGTGACCGCGGTGGCCGATCCCGAATGCATCGTCTTCGGCGGCCAGATCCCGCGCCCGCTGGCACAGGCCTTCATCGACCGTGCCGAGTTCTTTGCCCGCCCGCGCCATGGCCATATCAACCCGTTGCCGGAGCTGGAGATCTCGACACTCGGGGGAGAGACCCCGGCGGTCGGCGCGGCCTGCCTGCCACTGCGGGCGCTGCTGTTCTGACGCCCCCGCCCTGAAGGGCCCGGGCCGCGCCTCTTACCGCCCCATCCAGCCGACGATGCGGCCCGCACCCAGCAGCACGACGAGCAGGAGCGGCGTCGAGACGGTCAGCGCCCAGACCGCGCCATGGGCCTCGACCAGCCCGCCCAGAAGCGGCGGCACCGCGAAGAGCGCGAGCAGCGAGGTCAGCGAGTAGGCCGCCATGGTCTTCGTGGCCGAGCGCGTCGGGTGGCGCATCGCCAGCGAAGTCGCCACCGGCGCGCCGAGCGCCACGCCCGCCCCGACCAGCGCGAAACCGGCGAGCAGCCCGGCCTCTCCGAGCCCGGCGGAGGGCGAGGCGATGCACAGCACGAGCCCCGCCAGCGTCGTCACCGCCATCATCCGCAACAGAATGCGAACGCGCAGACGCGCGCGCAGCCCGTCGCCCGACATGCGCGCGGCGAACATGCCGATGGTGAAGGCAGCGTAGATCCGCGAGGCGCTCAGCGCCCCCAGTCCCAGCTCCTCGCGCAGGTAGAACATCGACCAGTCGTAGATCACACCCTCGGTGATGCTGAAGCCGGCGATGAGGATCAGCAGGCCGATCACGAAGGCGTCGGGCCGGGCAAACCGTGGCCCCTTCACCGGGGCCTCTGCGGTCACCAGCGGCTCGGGGTCACCCGCCCGCAGCAGCAGCAGGATGACCAGCGGCAGGCTGGCGGCCCCGAGCAGCGCAAGCTCCGAGGCGGCGGACATCCCGCGGCTCGCGGCCCAGCCGCCGAGCACCGCGCCGACGAAAAGCCCCGCCGACCAGAAGCCGTGGCATTTGGAGATCACGTTGCGACCGCTCTTCTCCTCGATCCGCGCCGCAATGAGGTTCTTGGCGACCTCCATGATCGCCATGGCGAACCCGTAGCCGAAAAGCGGTAGCGCGAGGCCCGCCAGACCCGGCGCCAGTCGGCCGGACGCCGCGAGCGGCAGGAGCAGCATGGCCACCAGCAGCGTCGCCCCGGCCACCCGCCGCGCCCCGAACCGCTCGATCACCCGCGCCGCCAGCGGAAAGCCGAGCAGGGTGCCGCCGGTCTGCGCCAGCAGCGCCAGCCCCAGCGCCGCCCGGCTGATCCCCTGCGCGGCGGTCACCTCGGGCAGGCGGGAGTAGAGCGTGACATAGAGCACCGCGTTCACCAGGAAGATGGCCGCGGGAAGCGCGAAAAGGGGGGTACGAAGGGTCATGGTCGGACGAGCCTCTGAAGCTGGCCTCTGAAGGAGAGCTTCGCAGAACCACCAAACGCCGATCAAGTCCATGCGCAATCCGGTGGCGCAGTCCATCTTCATCGAGGCATCACCAAACCATTACAAAAGCTTAACAATACGAGCCTATCTGCGCCGCCTGTGAACCCGCCGACCTCCCCGGCGGGACGTCTCTGACCTCTCAGGAGCCACCATGACCTCCCATTTTTCGCGCCGCGGCTTCCTTGCGACCGCCTCTGCCTCCGCTGCCGCGCTGGCCCTGCCCCGCTTCGCCCTGGCCGCCGACGGCTTCGTGAACGTCTACACCGGCTCGGACAGCAATATCTCGGACTTCTGGACCAACGTGATCCTGCCCGGCTTCAAGTCGGTGAACCCCGACGCCAAGGTCCGCGTCGTCGACGCTGGTGACGGTGCCGGGCTGCGCGCCATGGCCGACCGCGCCATGGCCGCGCTCGGCAGCGACGCCGACCCGCAGGTCGACCTCTTCGAGGCCTTCACCCCAGACCAGACCGAAGGCTCGATCGACGCGGGCCTCTGGGTGAACTTCGCCGAAACGGGGATCGATGCCCTGGACAAGGTGAACCCCGCCGCCAGACAGACCGACTTCGACCTGCCCTACCGCGGCAGCCAGGTGCTGCTGGCCTATGACGCCAGCCGCGTCGCGGCCGAGGATGCGCCGAAGACCTGGGACGAGATGACCGCCTGGATCCACGCCAACCCCGGCCAGTTCATCTACAACCGTCCCGACAAGGGCGGCTCGGGCGGCAACTTCGTGCGCCGCGCGATCCACGAGGCGAACGGCCGCGACCCGCAGAAGTTCACCCTCGAGAACTTCTCGGCGGACTACGCAGCCGAGACGCTGCCGGGCGCCTGGGAGCTGCTGAACGGCCTCGCGCCGAGCCTCTACGAGGGCGGCTCCTATTCGTCGGGCAACACCCAGTCGATCCAGCTTCTGGCGCAGGGCGTCGTGACCATGACCCCGGTTTGGTCGGACCAGGTGCTGCAGGCGATCGCCATGGGCGTGCTGCCCGAGGACACCGGCCTCGTGCAGCTGCAGGACCTCGCGCTCTGCGGCGGCTTCAGCCGCATCACCGTGCCGACCAATGCGGCCAACCGCGACGTGGCGCTGCAGCTCGCCGCCTACGTGCTGTCGGAAGAGGTACAGTCGAAGATCATCACCGAGCTCGGCGGCTTCCCCGGCGTGTCCTGGGACCACGTGGACGGCGCACTGCGCGAGAAATACGCCGACGTGATCCCCGCCACCATCCCGACCTTCCCGGGCGGCGACTGGGACGCGGCGATCAACGATGGCTGGTATCGCAACGTCGCCCCCGGCCTGACCCGGGGCTGATCGCGATGACCGACCTCTCGTCCTCCGGCACAGGCCGGGCGGGCGGCACGGCACACAGCAACGGAAGGGGGCTCACGGGCCTCCTTCTCGTTTCCGCGCCGGTCGCCCTGCTTGGCTGGCTGATCATCTACCCGATCTTCAACGCCATCGCCCGCACTCTCTTTGCCCCCACCCAAACCGGCACGGCGTTCAGCCTCGACACCTACGGGCGCTTCTTCTCCGACGGCTATGCGCTGGCGAACCTGTGGCTGACGCTCTGGGTCACCGCGGTCTGCGCTGCCCTGTTGCTGGCGATCTGTCTGCCGCTCGCGCTCTACCTGCGCTTTGCCAAGAGCCGCGTCGCGGGCGTGGTGCAGGGGCTGGCGCTGTTCCCGATGTTCGTCCCCTCGGTGATCCTCGCCTATGCGCTGATCCGCACCATCGGGCCGAATGGCGGTGTCGATCTGGTGCTGAACGCGCTCGGCCTGCCGAAGATCAACTCGCCCTATCTCACCCCATGGGGCCCGATCATCGGCCTGGTCTGGGACAATATCCCGCTGACCACGCTGATGCTGGTCGCGGGCCTCGGTGCCGTTTCGGACAACGCCGTCGAGGCGGCCCGCGATGCCGGCGCCCGACCGATCGCCCTTCTGCGCCACATCATCCTTCCGCAGATCGGCAACGCCATGCTGGTGGTGCTGTCGTTCACCGTGCTCAGCATCTTCTCGGCCTTCACTCTGCCCTACGTGCTCGGCCCCGCTTCGCCCGAGATGATGGGCCCCTTCATGCAGCGCACCTTCTCGCAGGTGATGGACCCGCGCATGGCGGTCACGCAGGCGGTGATCACCTTCGCCATCTGCGCCGTCTTCGGCGCCTTCTACGTGCGCTCCATCGCCAAGAATCGCGAGGCCCGCCGATGACCGCCATCGACCCTTCGACCCTTTCCGCCGAGGTGCCCGTCCACCGCACCAAACGGCCCGACTGGCTGGGGCTCGCGCTGGCGCTGGCGCTCGGCATCGTCGTGGTGATCCCGCTGCTGGTGGTGGCGATCTGGGCCTTTGCCGAGGTCTGGCGCTACCCCAGCCTCCTGCCGCAGGAATTTGGCTTCCGCTTCTGGCAGGCGACGCTGGCCCGCCCCGACGTCTGGGCCGCCATGTCGCTGTCGCTGCGCCTTTCGGTCACCGTCACCCTGCTATCGGCGCTGATCTGCCTTCCGGCGGCCTATGCCTTCGCGCGGATGGATTTCCCGGGACGCAACCTGCTCTTCCTGTCGTTCCTCGCCTCGCACGCCTTCCCCAAGTTCGGCCTGCTGGTGGCGATCGCTGGGATCTTCCTGAACCTCGGGCTGATCTCGACCTTCTGGGGTGTGGTGCTGATCCAGCTCGTGGGGACGCTGATGATGATGATCTGGATCCCCGTCGCCGCCTTCCAGAACGTCGACCGCGCCATGGAAGAGGCCGCGCGCGACGCCGGCGCGGGCCCGATCCGGGTGTTCTGGTCGGTGAGCCTGCCGCAGGCCGCCCCCACCATCTTTGCCGCCGTGCTGCTGAGCTTCGTCGGCACTTTCTACGAAACCGAGGGCGCCTGGCTGATCGGCGCGCCCGAGATCCGCACCATGCCGGTGCTGATGATCACCTACATCAACAACCAGATCGTCGTGCAATACGGCGCGGTTCTTTCGGTCCTGCTGTGGGTGCCGAGCTTCATCGCGCTGATGTTCACCCGCCGCCTCGTCGGCTCGGGATCCTTTGCCAAGGGCTTCGGCGTCTGAGGAGACTGCAATGGCACAACTGACACTCAAGAACCTCGGCAAGTCCTTCGACGCGACCGACGTGATCCGCGACCTGTCGCTCGACGTCGCCGACGGCGAGCTGGTCTGCCTGCTCGGGCCGTCGGGCTCGGGCAAATCCACCGTGCTCCGCATGGTCGGAGGCTTCGAGACGCCGAACCGCGGCGCCATACTTATCGACGGCGAGGACGTGACCCGCGTTCCGCCCGAGAAGCGCCCAACGGGCATGGTGTTCCAGAGCCACGCGCTCTGGTCGCACATGTCGGTGGCGGGCAACGTCGCCTTCGGCCTGAAGCTGCGCGGCCTTCCCAAGACGCAGATCCGCGAAAAGGTGGGCGAGGCGCTCGCGCTGGTCGGGCTCGAGGGCTACGGCGAGCGCCGGGTCTGGCAGCTCTCGGGCGGCCAACAGCAGCGCGTCGCCATCGCCCGCGCGCTGGTGCTCGAGCCGAAGATCCTGCTGCTCGACGAGCCCTTCGCCAGCCTTGACCAGCACCTGCGCGAGCGCCTGCGCGAAGAGCTGCGCGACATCCAGCGGCGGCTCGGCATCACCACGCTCTTCGTCACCCACGGGCAGGACGAGGCGCTGGCGCTGGCCGATCGCATCGTGGTGTTGCGCGGCGGTGAGATCGAGCAGGTGGCCAGCCCCGACCGCATGTACCGCGCGCCGCAGACCCGCTTCGTCGCGGGGTTCATCGGCTCGATGAACTTCCTGCCCTGCGACATGCGCGGCGGCGTCTCGGATCACCCGCTCTTCGCCGTCCGCGCCACCGTGCCCGACGGGCCGGTGGAACTGGCGATCCGCCCCGAGGCGCTGACCCTCCTGCCCGCCCGCGGCACCGGCGCGCGGGTGCACCGGGTCACCGACTACGGAACGCACCTGCTGGTCGATGTCGATTTGCCTGACGGCGGCCGTCTCAAGGCCATGTGCCCGCCGAGCGCCCGCTACGAGCCCGGTCAGGAGGTCGCGCTCGAGGCAGGTCACGTGGCGCTGTTCCGGGGCGATGCGAAACTGGCCGAGGTGACGGTCGAGCGGCGGGTGGCTGTGCATGTCTGAACTGATGACGCCGGCCCCCACGGTGATCGTACACGCCGCAGGCCGCACCTGGCTGAAGTGGCACCGGGGCCGCCGCCGCCTCGCCGACTTCGAGTTCGACCCGCGACGGATCCGCGAGGGCATGCGCCTTGGCGCCTCGGTCGAGGTCGACCTGCGCCGCCACGCCGGCGGCGGCTTCGCGGTGCTGCACGACGAGACGCTCGATGACGCGACCACCGGCAGCGGGCCGGTGGCGCTAGCCTCGGCCGAGGCGCTGCGCGGGCTTCATCTGCGGGACAACGCCGGCGCGGCGACCGATGTTCGCGCGGCGCTGTTGGGCGACCTCTGCCGCGATCTCGCCGCCGCCCCCATCGGTAACGGCGCCCTGCTGCAGCTCGACCTCAAGGAAGACAGCAGCACGCTGACCGGGGCCGACATCGCCGCCTTCGCCCGGGACGTGGCCCCGGTGCAGCGGCACATGATCCTCTCGGGGGGCGATGCGCTGGCGGTCCGCCGTCTGGCCGAGGCACTGCCTCAGATGCAGACCGGCCACGACCCCTGCCATTTCGGCGCCCGCGAGGCACTCGAGGTCTCGGGTGACGACAGAGGGTTCGTCGCGCATGCCCTCGTCGAGGCCGGGACCGCCCGGATGATCTACCTCGACATCCGCCTGATCCTGGACGCCTTGGGCCGCGACTTCGACATGATCGCCGCCTTCCATGCCGCGGGTCGCCGGGTCGACGCCTATACGGTGCAAGGGCTCGCCCCCGGAACCGTCGACCTGTGCCGCCGGCTCATGGCGCTCGGGGTCGATCAGATCACCACGGACGACCCCGAGAGGCTTTTCGCCGCGCTGGCCTAGCCCGCGGCGAAGCCTTCCAGAAGCCAGGGATGCATCCCGGCGCTGCCCGCGAGGATGGCGCCGGGGCTGCGGATGTCTCCGCCGTCGAAGCCGGTGACCACGCCGCCCGCCTCGCGCAGGATCAGCACCGAGGCGCCGTAATCGACCAGCGACAGCATGTCCTCGAAGAACCCGTCGAGCCGCCCCGCGGCCACATAGGCGATCGACAGCGCCGAGCTGCCGAGCCGCCGGACACCCGAGGTGCTGTCCATCGCCCGGCGCAGCGCGGCGTGATAGCTGTCTTCGGACACGCTCCGCACCTGCCCGCGAATGGGGAGCCCCGCCCCGATCACCGAATTCTCGACATCTGCCGTACCGGTCGCATCCAGGCGGACGCCATTGAGCCAGGCCCCCTGTCCGATCTCGGCGCAGAACATCTCGCCCATCATCGGATCATAGGTGATCCCGGCCACCACCTCGCCGCGTTCGAGCCGGGTGATGACCACGCCGAAATGCGGGATTCCCCAGGCGTAGTTGGTGGTGCCGTCGATGGGATCGATCACGAAGGTCGGCCGGTCCTCTTCCGCAGCGCGGTCGCCAACCTGCTCCTCGCCCATGATGCCGCAGCCGGGAAAAGAGGCTTTCAGTGCCGCGACAATGGTCGCTTCGGTCTGCAGATCGCCCTGAGTCTGGTAGTCGTGGCGTCCCTTGAACACCATTTCGCCGGCGTCGCGGCGGCGCAGGGTCAGCCGGGCCACCTCGCCCCCGGCCAGCGCCGCCCGCGCCATGGCGCGCAGCTCCTCGGAAGCGGTTTGTGGAAGGGCGGTCTGCAGGGTCAGGGAAGGCATGGAGGTCTCTTTCGAAAGGCGTGTCTGTCCGCCCTGCGATGCGACCATCAGCACCGCGAGACAAGTGAAGCTTTCATGACCAGAGACCTGGAGTTGGCCGGCGGCGTCGCGCAGCTGTGATGCCTGACGTCCGCTTCGCGGCAAGGCCTTCCGCAAAATGGCCGGCACGGGGGAAAGAGCCCTCGAGCGCGCTTCCCCGCAAAGCATCCTCCGGACCCAAAAATGCGCCGGCCCGCGCCCGGGTCACCCGGTCCGGGTGGCGGCGGGCAGGCGTCCATCATCTAAAAGCCGCGAAATCGCCTGCTCACAGCGGAAACAGGCACCTGTGCCCGCGCCCGCTCTCTTCCGTCCAGCCCGGCTCCTTTGCCGCACATGCCTCGCGGGCCCAGGGACAGCGCGGGTGGAAGTCGCAGCCCGAGGGCCGGTTCACCGGGCTCGGCACCTCACCCGAAAGCGCCACGCGCTCGTGCCGTGCCTCCGGATCGGGCTCCGGGTTCGCCGCCAGCAACGCCTTCGTATAGGGGTGTCGCGGATGGGCGAAGACCTGTTCGGTCGGCCCCTGCTCGACGAAGCGCCCCAGGTACATGATCGCCATCTGGTCGGTCACGTGGCGCACGAGGTTGAGGTTGTGGGTGATGATCACGATCGCCACGCCGCTGCGGGCCTGCACCTCGGCCAGCAGGTTGAGCACCTCGCCCTGCACGGACATGTCGAGCCCGGCGGTGGGCTCGTCGGCGATCAGCAGCTTGGGATCGAGCGCCAGCGCCCGCGCCACACCGACACGCCGGGCCTGCCCGCCCGAGAGCTGGTGCGGGTAGCGCGTGGCGAACTCCGCCGGCAGGCCGACCAGCCCCAGCAGCCGCTCGGCCTCGGTCCGGCCCGCCGGCAGCCCGTTGATCCGCAGCGGCTCGGTGACCAGCGACTTCACCGTGAGCCGCGGCGACAGAGAGCCCACCGGGTCCTGCCACATCATCGACATCTCGCGCCGCAGCCGGGCCCAGTCGCGGCCCGAGGCCTGCGAGATCTCGGCCCCGTCGAAGCGGATCGACCCGCCCGAGGATTTCTTCAGCCCGATCAGCGTGCGGGCGATGGTCGACTTGCCCGAGCCACTTTCGCCCACCAGCCCAAGCGTCTGGCCCGGTTCGAGCGTGAACGAAACCCCGCAGACCGCCTCGAAGTCGTGACTCTCGCGGCGCAGAGCGGCCTTCAGTCGGCCCTGCCGGGCATAGCGGATGCGCAGGTCGGTGACTTCCAGAAGGCTCATGCCACATCCTCCGCCGGATCGTTGAGGTGACAGCGCGCCACCTGCCCGGGCCCGGCGGCATGGAGCGGCGGGTGCTCGGCGGCGCAGCGCCCGAAGGCCTTGCTGCAGCGGGCCCGGAAGGCGCAGCCGGCGGGCGGTTGACGCAGGTCGGGCAGCGTTCCGGGGATGGTCGGAAGCTGCCTGGTGGCCTGCCGGATGCGCGCCGGGTCGCAGTCGAACAACGCCTGCGTGTAGGGATGCCGCGGCGCGTGGAACACCTCGCGCACATGGCCGCGCTCCACGACTTCGCCGGCATACATCACCGCCACCTCGTCGCAGAGCTCGGCGACCGTGCCGAGGTGATGCGAGACGAACAGAACCGAGCAGCCGAACGTCTCCTGCAACTCGCGCAGCAGGGTGACGATCTGCAACTCCAGCGTGGCGTCGAGCGCCGTGGTCGGCTCGTCGGCGATCAGCAGGTCTGGCCGGGTCAGCAGCGCCATGGCGATGCACACCCGCTGGCGCATGCCGCCCGAGAGCTGGTGCGGGTAGACGTCAAGCTTGGCGGCGGCGTCAGGCAGCTGGACCTGTTCGAGGAACTCGATCGCCCGCGCGCGCTTTTCCGAGCGGCTGATCGGCTCGCGGTACTGGATGTCGATCATCTGCTTGCCGATGGTGGTCACCGGGTTGAGCGAGGTCATCGGGTCCTGGAAGATCATGGCGATGCGCGTGCCGCGCAGATCACGCCAGGCTTTCGGCTTAAGATGCGCCAGGTCCTGCCCGCCCATGCGGATGGCACCCCCGGCGACCCTGGCGTTCTCCGCCAGCAGTCCGATCATCGAATAGGCCAGCGTGGACTTGCCGCAGCCGCTCTCGCCGACGAGGCCGAGTACCTTGCCCTTCGGCACCTCGAGAGAGATGTCGCGCAGGGCGTGGATGGTGCCGCGGGGCGTGGCGAAATCCACCGAAAGCCCCTCGACCGAAACCAGCGGATCGGCGGTCTGCGGAGCCTCTGCGGTCCGATGTGATACAGCGGCGGATGCCATCAGCCGGCCTTTCTCAGCTTGGGATCGAAGATGTCGCGCAGCGCCTCGCCCATGAAGGTGAAGCCCAGGGTGACCAGGATGATCGGGATCGAACCACCGATCACCGGCCAGGGCGAGTTGCGGATGAAGTTGTAGCCATCGTTGAGGATCACCCCCCAGGATGGGGTCGGCGGGCGCACCCCCATGCCGAGGAAGCTCAGCCCCGCCTCGGTGGCGATGACCAGCGGCACGTCCATCGAGGCGAGGATCAGCAGCGGGCCCAGCACGTTCGGCAGCACGTGCACGAAAAGTAGCCGCGGCAGGCCGACACCCATGGCGCGCTCGGCGAGGATGAACTCGGCGTTCTTCAATGCCAGCGTCTGGGTGCGCACGATGCGGGCATAGATCGGCACCGAGGTGATCGCCACCACCAGCATCACGGTGAACAGGCTCGGGCCGATGATCGTCACCACGGCAAGGCCGAAGACGATGGTCGGGAACGAGCGCAGCGCGTCGAAGACCAGCAGCAGCAGGTTGTCGAGCCAGCGCGGCCCCAGCCCAGCGATCAGCCCCAGCAGCAGCCCGGCGCTCAGCGCCGCGGTGAGCGAGGCGGCGGCGACCAGCATGGCGATACGCCCGCCGGCGATCACCCGGCTGAAGATGTCGCGGCCGATGTTGTCGGTACCGAGCCAATGCTCGGCCGAGGGCGGCGCCATGCGCGGACCGGTCATGATGGCGGTGGGATCGTAAGGCACGATCCACGGCGCAAGGATCGCCGAGCCGACGATCAGCGCCACCAGCACGAAGCCGATCACCCCGGTACGGTTGCCCGAAAGCACGCTCAGGCTGCGCGCCAGCAGGCCGGGTTCGGGCAGCGGGCTCTGGGTCGCGTCGGTCATATTACAGTTCCTCTCGCTGGCGCGGATCAATCCAGGCGATCACCAAGTCCGAGATCAGCGTGGCCAGCACGATGATGCCGGTGGTCACCAGCACCGCGCCCAGCACGATGGGGTAGTTGCGCTCGTTCACCGCCTGCACGATCAGCGCGCCGATGCCGGGGCGGGCGAAGATCACCTCGACGAAGACCGCCGCCGAGAAGAGATGCGCCACGCCGGTGCCGATCAGCGTCACCGCCGGCTGCACCGCGATCTTGAGGATGTGCGAGCGGGTGATCCAGCCGTCGGGCAGCCCGTAGGCGCGGGCCATGCGCACATGCGGCTGGCCCATCACCTCGAGCATCGAGGCACGCACGATCCGCGCCACGTAGCCGACCCAGGACACGCCGATGGCGAAGGACGGCAGGATCAGGTGCGTGACCCCGTCCCAGAACCCCTCGCCGGCGCCGATGGCGGGCAGCCAGCGCAGCCAGACCGCGAAGACCAGCACCGAGTAGAGCGCCATCACGAAGGCCGGGATCGAGATGGTGCCGACCGAGATCACCCCGGTCAGCGTGTCGAGCCAGGTGTTGCGCCGCAGCGCCGAGTAGCACCCCAGCGCGATGCCCAGCACCGCCGCCCAGAGGATCGAGACGGTGATCAGGATCAGCGTGTAGGGCAGCTGCTCGAAGACGATCTGCGACACCGCACGACCGGTGAACACGTCCTGCCCCAGATCGCCGCGCAGGATGTTGCCGAAGAAGGTGACGATCTGCACCGGCAGCGGCTGGTCGAGTCCCATGGCGACGCGGGTTTGCTCGATCAGCTCGGGCGTGGCGCGCGGGCCGAGGATCATCACCGCGGGATCGCCCGGCACCACGTGCAGCATCAGGGTCAGGATGGAGACCGCGACCATGACGATCACGACCGAAAGGACGAACCTTTGAGTTGCGTAGAATATCACGGGTCGCGGTCTCCCTTCTCTTACACGTCGCCCTTGAAGTCGATGAACAGCGGGCGGCCGTCCGGGCGCAGTGCCGGCTCCAGCCCCTCGCGGTACATCACCGGCGTGCCTTCATGGGTGATGAACTTGTAGGCGCCGCTGGCCTCCATCAGCTCCTGCATCTTGCGGTACATCTCGGCGCGTGCCTCGGCGTCGGCCTCGCTCAGCGCCTGCTGGTGCAGCGCGTCGAACTCTTCGCTCGAGAAGCGCTCCCAGTTCCACACGCCCACCTGGTCGGTGACGAACCAGCTTGTGGCGTAGTAGGGGTCGGGCAGCATCGAGAAGCGGTTGAGCACCAGTTGCATGTCCTTCCAACGCGCGCCCTCGCTTTCCATGCCCAGCGTCCAGAACGAGCCGGAGTCCTGCACGTTGATCTGCGTCTGGATGCCGATCTGCGCCAGCTGCGCCTGGATCACCTCGGCCATGGTCTTCCAGACCGTGGCGTTGAGCGCGTCGATGGTCAGCGGCTCGGACGGCGGACCGCCGGCGGCCTCGAGGTATTCGCGCGCCTTGTCGAGGTCCCCCGCGACCGGCACCGACGGCGTCTCGCGGTGGCCTGGCAGGCCCGGCGCGATCAGCCCGGTGGCCGGCGCGGCTTCGCCGAAATAGGCGGCGTCGATGATCTGCTCGGCGTTGATCGCATACTGGATCGCCTTGCGCAGGTTCTCGTCGCCGAGCGCCGGGTTGTCGAGGTTCATGCCCAGCCAGACGTAGTAGAGCGAGGGATACTCCTCGATCACCGTCTCGGCGGGCACGTTGCCGCGGTACTGCGCCAGCGACGACAGGGTGATCTCGGTGTAGTCGAGATCACCGGCCTCATAGGCGCGCTCGGCGGTCTTGGTGTCATCCATCGGCAAGATGCGGATCTCGTCGAAACCCGGCGCCTCGCCGGTCCACTCGGGGTTGCGCACCAGATGCACGTATTGGTTCGGCTTCCATTCCTTCAGGATGTAGGGGCCGGAGTAGGCGGGCGGCTCCATGCCGAAATTGCCGCCGCTCTCGGTGGCTTCCATCACCGCCTTCTTCGAGACGATATGACCGGTGCCATAGGGCAGCGTTATGCTCCACAGCGGCTGGAACGGTTCCTTCAGGACGATGGTGCCCTCGTAGGTGCCGGTCACCTCGACGTGGTCCAGCGGGCCCCAGTCGCTCTTCACCGGGCTGTCGTGCTCGAGCACCCGCTCGAAGGAGAACTTCACGTCCTCGGCGGTCATCTCGCCGTAGCCGCCGGTGAACATGATGCCGGGCCTGAGCTTGAAGCGGATGTGGGTGTCGTCGACCTGCTCGATCTCCTCGGCGGCCTCGAGTTCCCAGTCCCACTCGCGGCCGGGCACGTAGCGCACCAGCTTGGAGTAGATGCAGTTCATCACGTCGACGTTGTAGCCGTTCTGGTAGAAGCCCGGATCGAGCGCGTCGATATCAGCATAGGAGCTGACGCGCAGCACCTTGCCCGACTGCGCCCAGATGCGCGAGCCAAGCGGCAGGGTGGCGGCGGCGAGCCCGGTGGCGGTGGCACCGCGCAGGAAGGCACGGCGGCCGATGCCCGGGTTTGCGGCAATGGTCTGTTCGGTCATTCTGATACTCCCTGTGAGCTGGCCGTTTCGGCCTTCGTTGGTTGTGTCTGGCGGGGACATTGCCCTTGCAGCGCCCCCACCCGCCTGCCGGGATTTCCGGATCAGTATTTCATGCCCCGGCACGCGCTGCAGCGCCGGGGTCCCGGTCACGCGAGGTCACGCGGGATTTCGCAGACCCAATCCTGCGCATGGGCGACGGCCTCGCCTTCCTTGGCGACGAGCCTCGCCTTGATGACGAAATGCGTGGCTGTTGCGGTCATCTCGGTCTCGGTGCGGCTCGACATCCGCCAGTCACCCCGCGACATGTCGAGATCCCAGACAACATGCCCCTTGAACGAGCGCCAGTCGGTGCCGCTGAACGAATAGGTCTCGACGCCGCAGGCCCCGGTGGTCAGCCCATTGTCGGCGATGCGGATGCGGCCGCTGTCGTCGGTGATCCGCACCTCGGTCTCGCCCGTGGCCAGATTCTCGCTGACCACCCAGTCGGAACGGCCGGGTGCCAGCACGTCCTTTTCCATCGGCGCGGCGCCCTTCGGCGTGCCCAGATCGCGCGGCTCCGGGTCGTCGGTCGCGGCGCGCAGCGGCAGGACCAGCCGGCTCGCCGCGGTGTCGACGCGCAGCGTCGCCGCCTCGGGTGCCGGCCAGGCGATCGGGAAATAGCTGGTCGAGATCGCCAGCCGCAGGCAGTGGCCGGCGCGGAAGGTCTGCGCCACATGCTTGAACGGCACGGTGGCGGTGTAGACCTCGCCGGGCACCAGCGCCTCGGGCGTCTCGTGGCTGTCCCGATGCGTGAGGTTGAGCAGCCCGTAGCTGACCCGTGTCGCCGCACCATCCGGCGCCACGTCGACGAGTCGCGCCGCCACCTGCGCGACCGGCTGGTCGACGGTGAAGGTCAGCTCCAGCTTGGTGTCTCCGGCGATCTCCAGCGGGCGCTCCAGCGGCGTCGTCTCGAAGACCAGGCTGCCGGCGTCGTCGCGGCGCTGGTCGACCGGCTGGTCGCCGGGCTTGGCGTAGGAGCACCACTTTCCCCCCGCGATGCCGGTGCCGAGCGGCGAGCGGATCTCGCGGAAGCCGGCCGGCGCGTCATCCCGCCCCAGCGAGCCGTCCGCGCCAAGCGTGAGCCCGGTGCGCACCACATTCGGCGAGGGCCAGCTCGGCTCTTCCACCCAGCGGCCGTCGCGATGGGCGTAGAAACTGGCGGGCTCGGCGTGGTCCTGCATGTAGAGGCGCAGCTGCGGCTCGTCCATGATGCCGGTCTCGATCCGCTTCAGCCACTGATCCCACCAGCGCAGCTCCTCGCCGTTCCAGTCGATCGCCGGCCCCGGCACGCCGATGTGCGGATATTTGTGCGACCATGGGCCGACGAGGCCCTTCTTCGGTCCCTGCAGGCTCTCCATCAGGCGAAAGACCGTGCGGCAGTAGCCGTCGGCCCAACCCGACACGGCGTAGACCGGCACCTCGATGCGGCTGATGTCCTCGCAGACCGAGCCGTGCTTCCAAAAGTCGTCGCGGCGCTGATGCTCGGCCCAATTCTTCAACCACAGGCCCGAGCCGGTAAGCCGCTGCATCCACATCTCGCGCCACTTCTCGCCAACCAGATCGGGGTCCGGCGGCAGGGTGTTGATGGCGAACATGTGCGAGGCCCAGGAGATCTGATCCACCACCATCGTGCCGCCCATGTAGTGCACGTCGTCGGCGTAGCGATCGTCGGTCGAGGCGATCGAAACCACGGCTTTAAGGGCGGGCGGCCGCAGCGCGGCAACCTGCAGGCCGTTGAAACCGCCCCAGGAGATGCCGACCATGCCGACGCCGCCGTCGCACCAGTCCTGCGCCGCGATCCAGGCGATCACGTCACACCCGTCCTGCAGTTCCTGCGCGGTGTACTCGTCGACCATCAGGCCCTCGGACTCGCCGGTGCCGCGCAGGTCAACGCGCACGTAGGCATAGCCGCGCGCCGCTATATAGGGGGCCCGCACCGCATCGCGGGCCAGCGTGCCGTCGCCCTTGCGATAGGGCAGGTACTCGAAGATCGCCGGCACCGGCGCACCGTCCGCCGGGCGCCAGATGCGCGCCGCGAGGATGCAGCCGTCGGGCAGCGGGATCTCGACGTGGCGTTCCTCGATGACCTCGTGAAGCGGGCTGAGCTGGTCCATGCGGCGGCGTCCTTTTCGTATCACTGGAGCAGATCGTGACATGCGCAGGACAGCGTCACAATTTCGCGGTATGGCGCAGGTTGACTTCCAAAGTGCGTCAGGTAGCTTCAGGTCATGACTGTTGACCCGGTTTCCGCCAACCTCGCCTTCGCCTGCACGCTCTTCCCCTCCATCGCGCATGTCTGCCGGCGGATTGGAATCAACCGCCAGCAGTTCAACAAGTACCTCTCCGGCACCGTCCGCCCGTCGCGGCACAACATGCGCAAGATCTGCGACTTCTTCGGGGTGACCGAGGCGGAGCTGCTGATGGAACCGGCGCGTTTCACCGAGCTGATCGCACTGCGCCGACGCCCTGGCGGCGAGGTCGAAGCCACACCGCTCGGCCCGACGCTGAAACGGCTCAACCAGTTTTCCGAGCCGCTCGACCGTTACTGCGGCGGCTATTTCCGCTACTTCCATTCCTACAGCAATCCCGGGCGGATCATGCGCTCCTACGCGCAGATCACCCGCAAGGACGGCTACTACCTGTGGAAGAACATCGAGCGCGAGGTCTCGGTACAGGGCGGCGCGCAGGACGTCTTCAAGTACGAGGGCATGGTGTTCTTTCTCGGGGAGCGCATCAATGTCGTGGAAAACGAAGCTATGCTGTCCTCCTCGATCACCCAGATGATCCTCTACCCCTCCTATAGCGCCGGGATCGACTACCTGCTGGGCATCCAGACCGGCGGCCCCCTGAAACGCGGACGCAAGCCGGCCGCCTCGCGGGTGGTGCTCGACTACCTGGGACAGAATGTCGATGCCCGGAGGGCGATGGCGCAATGCGGTCTGTTTCCGCCGGAGGCGCTCGATCCGCGGATCGTGCAGCTCGTGCGCAATGATATGGCGCCGGGCGCCTGGACCTTCGAGGTCGAACAGCTCTGACGCCGGATCGCGCCGCCCGGTCGCGGTGAAGGGATACCGAGCGCCGGTGCCGCAAGTTCGACAGGTGTCTCGGCAGAAACTGATTGCGACAGAGCTCTGCACGTATTGGGCAGGAATGCGCCCGCCGCGCTGCTCGAACCCCCTCCACGCGCCCTACTTCTGCCCCGAAGCCCTGATCAAACGACGGTGAAGAAATAGGCAGCTGCCCCCACGGCGGCGACCGAAGGGAGATAAAAAATGCTGACGTTTCTGAGAATTGGTGTCTCGGCCCTGGCGCTGTCCACGTTTGTCGTCGCGCCGATCGTGACGGTTGTGACCGCAGACCAAGCCTACGCCAAGAGCGACAAGGCCGGTGGCAACGGCAATGGTGGCGGCAAAGGTGGTGGTAACGGCGGCGGCAACGGTGGAGGCAAAGGGGGCGGGAACTCCGGCAAGTCCGACAGTGACCGCGGCAACTCGGGCAAGGGCGGCGGCAAATCCGCCTCGGCCCGCAGCAGTGGCGGAAACTCCAGCCAGGGAAACAAGGGGGGCAAGGCCCTCGGTCGCGCCATTCAAGAGGATTTCACCAGCCTCGGCCGCAGCCTGAAGTCCGGGATCGGAGGCCTGTTCGGCGGCGCTGAAAAGCCCAAGGAAACGCGCAAGGCCAAGGCAACGGCCGCAACCCGCACCGTATCGGTCAGCCCTAAGCAGAAGGCACCCGAGGTCTCGGTGCGGCCTCCCGCATCGCGCCCCGGCAAGGTCAAGGATACCCTCCACGCCAGCGCCCTGGGCAAGCTGAACGGCGCGCTGCATTCGAGCCCGCGCGCCAAAGAGGCGCATATCGCCAACGGCAATTACGCGACCGGCAAGGGGCCGGTGAGCCTCGCCGCGGCGCTGGCCGTGGCCGACTACCTCGCGAGCGACGCCGCAACTGCCCGCGCCGCCTACGCAGACGCCGTTGTCGCCGCCGAGGAGACGCTGGCTCTGGCCGAGGCCTTCTCGCTCGTCGAGAACAAGCCGACCGAGGACGAGGTTCTGGCGGCGCAGGCCGTGCTGGACGACCCCGAGGCCACCGAAGAGGCCAAGGCCGCGGCGCAGGAGGTGCTCGACTACCCCGACACCACCGAGGCGCAGGCGCAGATCGAGGGCCAGGTCCAGCCGACCGAGGAGCAGCTCGCCGAGGCGCAGGCGGTGATCGATGGCGGCGCGCCGTCCGAGCAGGACTTCGCCATCGCCGAGCAGTCGGTCGCCGAGGCCGAGGCTGCGCTTCTCGACAGTGCCAGGGGCGCGCTTTCCGAAGAGGAGGCCGCCGCACTCCTCGAGGCTATCCGCGCTGCCAACCCCGACCCCGAGGCCGTGGCGGCCGCGCTCGAGGAACAGGCCGCCCGCGAGGCCGAAGTCAGCGACGAGACCTTCGAGGAGGACGATCTCGCCGACGGCACGGACGACGCTGAAGAGGACGGCGAAGAAGATGCCGCTGAGGGCGAAGCCGTGGTCGAGGAGCAAGCCGCTTCGCTCTGAATCGGCCCCGCTCTGCCGGGTGAACCCATATCGTGGCCGGGATAGCTCCCGGCCGCGTCGCGCAGCGGGCCGCAAAGTACCTCGTCCTCGGGTGAAGACGGCACCACGCCCGCGCCCTCCGGGCCGCGCATCAGGGCAGGTTTCGTCGGCGCGCGTTGCGGTGCAGCGCAGAGGGCGAGGTTCGTGGCGCCTTGCCGCCAATCACGCTCCGAGATGATTAAGATGGACCCGGACCAGCTCTGTCGGGACGACTTCCTGCACGTCGCCGTCGAATGCGAGTTGCCAAGACCTTGGCCGCCCGGCTCAGCGAAGCCAATCTCGCCCCGGCGGTGGCCGGCAAGGGGCAATGCTCTAAGCGATGCGCTCCCACGACCTGCACCACGCGCAGGCACCTACTCGTGCCGACCGCAAAACTTGGCGGAGCCACCGAAGTTTCACCTGACCGCCACCGTCACGTCAGCGGGTGGAAACAGGCCACCTGCGTAGTCCCGCCTGCCGCTTCGAGCCGCGGGACCTCGGCGCGGCAGCGATCACTCGCACGCGGGCAGCGCGCGGCAAAGGCGCAGCCGGGCGGTGGGTTCAGCGGGTCGGGCAGCTCGGTGCCCTTTTGCTCGGGCGCCTTGAGCGGACGCCCCACCACCGGCGCGCTGTCTGCGAGCAGCTTCGTGTAGGGATGGCGCGGCGCGCGGAACACCTCCTCGGCCGGGCCCAGTTCGACCACCGAGCCGAAGTAGAGCACCGCGATCCGGTCGCTCACCGCCTCGACCACCGCCAAGTCGTGCGAGATGAAGAGATAGGTCAGCCCGAACTCCGCCTTGAGGTCGGCCAGCAGGTTCAGCACCTGCGCCTGCACCGACACATCCAGCGCCGAGACCGGCTCGTCGAGGATCAGGATGCTGGCCTGCGCCGCCAGCGCCCGCGCGATGCCGATGCGCTGCGCCTGCCCGCCGGAGAATTCGTGCGGGTAGCGTTCGAGGAACTCCTCGCGCAGGTTCACGCTCGCGAAGATCTCGGAAATCCGCCGGTCGCGCTCGGCCTTGCCCATGCCGTGCAGGCGCTTCAGCGGCGACTCCATGATCTGCCGGATCGTCTTGCGCGGGTTGAGCGAGGAGATCGGGTCCTGGAAGACGTACTGGATGCGTTTGCCGAAAATGGCCGGGTTCGCGTTGTCCAGCGCCGCGCCATCGATCTCGATGCTGCCGGTCGTCGGCGCGATCAGCCCCACCAGCAGCCGCGCCAGCGTGGACTTGCCGCAGCCGCTCTCGCCGACAATGCCCAGCGTCTCGCCCTGGGGTACCTCAAGCGTGATCGGATGCACCGCGTGGACATGGCCCACCGGACCACCGAAAAGGCGCCGCCCCACTGCGAAGGACTTCGACAGATCCGTCAGTTTCAGCGCGATGCTCATTCGGCGGCCTCCTGCAGCGGCGCTTCGGGGTGGATACAGCGCACCGCGCGCGGCCCGGCGCGGTAGAGGTCGATCTCGCCCTTCCGGCAGTCGGGCTGCGCCCGGGTGCAGCGCTCGGCAAAGGCGCAGCCCTTGGGCAGGCGGTCCACCACCGGCGGCAGCCCGGGGATCGCCTCGAGCCTGCGCTTGCCGGTGCCAAGCTCGGGCACGCAGGCCATCAAGCGCGCCGTGTAAGGATGCAGCGGCCGCTCGAGGATCGCCTGCGTCGGCCCTTCCTCGACGATGCGCCCGGCATACATCACCGCCACCCGGTCGCAGAGCTGCGCCACCACCCCGAAATCATGGGTGATGAAGACGATGGCCAGCCCGCGTTCGCGCCGCAGGTCGTCGAGCAGCGCGAGGATCTGCGCCTGCACCGTCACGTCGAGCGCGGTGGTCGGTTCGTCGGCGATGATCACGTCGGGTTCGTTGGCCAGCGCCATGGCGATGCCGATGCGCTGGCGCATGCCGCCGGACAGCTCGTGCGGGTAGTCGGTCAGCCGCTTTTCCGGGTTGGGAATGCGCACTGACTTCAGCAGCTCCAGCGCCCGCGCCTGCCCCTCCCTGCGGCCGATGGGCCGGTGCGCGCGGATCGCCTCGATGAGCTGGTCGCCGACCCGGTAGAGCGGGTGCAGCGTCGCCAGCGGGTCCTGGAAGATATAGGCCACATTGCGCCCGCGCATGTCGCGCAGACGGCCGTAGGGCGCGCCGATCAGATCCTCGCCCTCGTAGCGCACCGCGCCGCCGGTGATCACCCCGGGCGGCGAGGCGACCAGCCCCATGACGCTGAGCGCGGTGACCGACTTGCCCGAGCCGCTCTCGCCAATGAGGCCAAGGCATTCGCCGGGCTCCACATGCAGCGACACGCCGCCCACCGCGCGATACACGCGGTCCTTGACGTGGAACTGGGTCTGCAACTCCTGTACCTCCAGCAGCCCCTGCCCCGCGCTCTCGGGCACAGGCCCGCGCCGGTCCACCCGCGTCGCCGCCATCGGCCGCGACAGCGCGCCGGACTTCAGCCGCGGATCGAGCGCATCGCGCACGCCGTCGCCGAGCAGGTTGATCGACATGACGATGATCAGGATCATCAGCCCCGGCACCACCGAGGTGTGCGGATTGGTGATCAGCGCCGAGCGCGCCTCGCCCAGCATCGAGCCCAGATCCGCCTGCGGCGGCTGCGAGCCGAGGCCAAGGAAGCTGAGCCCCGCGGTCTCGAGGATCATCCAGCCTATGGTGGTGGACATGGCGATGACGATCACCGGGATCACGTTGGGCAGGATCTCCGACAGGATGATGCGCGCGTTCGACAGGCCCGAGAGCCGTGCGGCATCGACGAACTCGCGGTGTGCGAGGCCGACGGTGATGCCGCGGATGTTGCGGGCGAAGAACGGCACGTTGACCGCCGCCACGGCGATCAGCGCGTTCAGCAGCCCCGGCCCCAGCGCCGCGACGATGGCCAGCGCCAGCAGGATATAGGGAAAGGCCATGAGCATATCGACGCCGCGCATGATCAGGTTGTCGGTGCGGCCCCCGTAGAAGCCCGAGACGATGCCCACCGCCGCGCCGATGGTGGCCGCCGCGATGGCCGCGGCAAAGCCCACCGCCAGCGACAGCCGCGTGCCCCAGAGCAGCCGCGACAGCAGGTCCCGGCCCAGATGATCGGTGCCCAGCAGGGCGCCCTCGGAGAACGGCGGCTGAAACCGCGCGCCGGTGTTGGTGACATCGGGATCGGCCAGCGGCAGCAGCGGCGTGACCAGCGCCAGCAGCACCACCAGTGCCATGACGATGCCCCCGGCCAGCGCCAGCCGGTTGCGGGCGAGGAGTTTGAGAAACCCGCTCATGTCTTGATCCTCGGGTCGAGCAGGCTCTGCGCCACATCCACCGCGATATTGAACAGCACGTAGCAGGCAGCGACCAGCACCACCCCGCCCTGCACCAGCAGGATGTCGCGCTTGAGGATCGCGTCGACCAGCATCCGCCCCACCCCCGGCCACTGGAAGACGATCTCGATATAGACCGCGCCCGACAGCACGAAGCCCGCCTGGATGCCCAGCACCGGGATGATCGAGACCATGGCCGCCTTCAGCGCGTGCCGCCAGATCACCCCGCTCTCGTGCACCCCCTTGGCCCGCGCGGTGCGGATGAAATCCTGCCGCAGCACCTCGAGCATGGCCGAGCGCGACAGCCGCGCGATGACCCCGGTCGCCACCACCGCCAGCGCGATGGCCGGCAGCGTCAGATGCCGGAGCAGCGCCCAGAGGTCGCGATCGCCGTAGATCGGCCACATGCCCGAGACCGGGAACCACTTCAGCTTCACCGCGAAGATCAGGATCATCATCATGCCGAGAAAGAACGACGGGATGGATATCCCCAAGAGCACCGCGAAGGTGATGCCCTTGTCGCCCCAACCGTACTGGTTCGCCGCCGAGACCACCCCCGCCACGATGCCGAAGATGGAGCAGAGCACAAAGGCCGTGCCCGCCAGCACCAGCGTCGCCCCGAAACGCTCGACCACCTCGTCGAGCACCGGTCGGTTGAGCGAGAAGGAGGTGCCGAAGTCCCCGCCCAGCATATTGCCCAGCCAGATGAAATACTGCTGCACCAGCGGCTTATCGAGCCCCAGATCGCGGTTCAGCTTCTCGACGTTCTCCGGTGTCGCATAGGATCCGAGGATCGCCGTCGCCGGGTCGCCGGGGATCAGCGCCATGATCGCGAAGACGATCACGGTGATCCCCAGCAGCACCGGGATGGCCGAGAGCAGTCGCTTGAGGATGTAACCCGTCATGGCAGCTCCATCTGCGGCAGACGCCCCGTGCCCTTCGCCGCACAGCGCCCTTCATCTTTCACAAAATACTCCGGGGGAGTCGCAGCCCCCCAGGGGCCGCGACGGGGGCAGCGCCCCCGCTATCGCCGGTGGATCAGTTCTTCACCACGTCATCCAGCAGCAGGAAGAAGGATGGCTGCAGCGTGAAATTCTCGACCCGCTCCGAGGTCACCGCGTTCTGCTTCCAGTTCGCCACGAAGACCCAGGGCGCGTCCTCCTGCACGATGGTCTGCATCTGCTTGTAGAGCACGGCGCGCTCATCCTGATCGGTGGCGACGCGGGCCGCCTCCAGCAGCTCGTCGACCTCGGGGTTGGAATAATAGCCCGAGTTGAACCCGCCCTTGTCGGGCCATGCGTCCGTGCGCAGCGCGAGGAAGGGCAGCGTGTCGGGATCGTTGGTCATCCAGGCCATCTCCGCCATGTCCGCCTTGCCCTCGAGCCCGGGGTTCACCTCGCCGAGGAAGGTGTTCCACTCGTAGGTCTCGATCTTGGTGTCGAAGCCCACGGCATTGAGGTCGGCCTGAATCGCGGTGCCCATGGCGATGGGATCGAGCATCCCCGAGCCGCCTTCGGTGACATAGAATGTCAGCTCCGCCCCCTCGGCCCCGGCCTCTGTGAGCAACGCCTTGGCCTTCTCGGGATCGTAGGGATAGGGCTCGAGATCGGGGTTGTAGGCCCAGGCAAAGGCCGGCGGGGTCGGCCCGGCGGCGACCTCCGCGGTGCCCTCCAGCACGTCGTTCACCAGAGCTTCCTTGTTGATCGCGTAGTTCGCCGCCTGCCGCACGCGCTTGTCGGCGAAGGGCCCCTCCTTGGCGTTGAGGATCAGGAACCAGACGTGCGGTCCGGCCTGTTCGTGCAGCGTGTAGGCATCGCCCTGGAACTCGCTCAGCGCCACGGGGGGCACCTCGACCATCAGGTCGATGCCGCCGGCCAGCATTTCGGCGGTGCGGGTGTTGGCGTCGGTGATCGGGCGGAAGACCACAGCCTGCAGCGCGGGCGCACCGTCCCAGTGGTCGGGGTTGGCCTCGATCACCACCGCCTCGTTCGAGCGCCATTCGGCGAATTTGAACGGTCCGGTGCCCGAAGGATTGCGGCCAAAGTCCGCGCCATACTGTTCGACCGCAGCGGGCGAGACCAGCAGGCCGGTGGGATAGGCGAGGTTCGACAGGAAGGGCGCGTAGGGTTCCGAGAGGGTGAATTTCACCGTCAGCTCGTCCACCGCCTCGACGCTCTCGACCGACGAGAAGAAGAAGGCCAGCGGGAAGGGGCCGGTGTCGTGGAAAGGGTGGCTCTCGTCCAGCATCCGATCGAAGTTGAACTTCACCGCCTCGGCGTTGAACGGCGCACCGTCGTGAAAACTGACGCCCTCGCGCAGCGTGAAGGTATACTCGGTGCCATCGTCGGAAATCGTCCAATCGGTCGCCAAGGCCGGTTCGACCTCCAGCGTGCCGTCCTTGTAGCGCACGAGGCCGTCATAGACGTTCATCAGGATGCGGAAGTCGTTCACCGCGGTCACCGCGGCGGGATCGAGCGACTTCGGCTCGGCGATCTGCCCGACGATGAGAACCCCCGGCGGGGTCTGCGCCTGCACGCCGGTCAGCGCGCCGAATGTCAGGGTGAGAGCCGTGCCCGCGGCCAGCAGGCCCCGGCGGGTAAAGGACGTGATGGACATTTCGTGACCTCCCAGCTGGTCAGGATCAATTATTTATCATGATAAATTGCATGAGGCCAAATTTTCATGATAAATTCAACCCTGCAGCAGACAGGGACCCTGAATGACCATTTCCATCCTCGCCTACGACGAAAAATCGGGCAGCTACGGCGGCGCGGCGACGACCGGCAGCCTCTGCGTCGGCGGCTGGGTGCTGCGCGGCGATGCCGAGGCGGGGCTGAGCGCCTCGCAGGGCTCGCTGCCCTCGACGATGTGGGGGACCGGGGTGCTGGAGCTGATGCGGCAGGGCGTTCCCGCGGAAGAGGCCGTCGCGCAGGTGGTCGCCCCGGACACGGGCAAGGCGCAGCGGCAGCTCTCGGCGCTGGATCCGCAGGGGCGCACAGCGACCCACACCGGGGCCGAGAGCATTCCCACCGCCGGGGCCCGGCAGGCGGACAAGGTGATCGTCTCGGGCAACCTGCTGTCGTCCGAAGCCGTGCTCGATGCCTGCCTAGACGGCTTCCTCGCCTCCACCGCGCCGTTCGACCAGCGCCTGATGGACGCTCTCGATCGCGCCGCAGCCTGCGGCGGCGACAGCCGCGGCCTGCTCTCGGCCGCGCTTTTGGTGGTCAGCCGCCAAGCCGCGCCGCTGACCCTGCGCATCGACCATTCGGAAACGCCGCTGCGCGATCTGCGCGCGCTGCACGGCCATGCCACCGGCGGGGCCTATGCCGATTGGGCGAGGACGGTACCGACGCTGGACGAGCCCTACCTCGCCGACCCCTTTCCAAGGATCGTCAGCCAGTAGGCCCCTGCCCGTCTACTCGGCGATGAAGCGTTTCATCACCACGGCTTCCTGATCCTCCATCATCCGCCGCGCCATCTGCATGTGGTCGCGCATCACCTCGCGTGCGCCCTCGGAATCCCCGGCCTTCAGCGCCGCGATGAGGTGCAGCTGATGCGCGCGGCCCTGCTTCCAGAGCGCCTCGTTGGGCTGGGCATAGAGCCGCTTGTAGACCGTCAGGTCGGTGAGGATCCGCGCCATGAAGCCGATGAAGAAGCTCAGCATGGCGTTCTCGGAAAACTCCGCAAGGCAGGCGTGGAACCGCAGCGAGGCGACGTGCTGCGCCCGCTCCTCCTCGGCATTGGCGGCGGGCTGGGCATAGTCCGCCATGATCGCCTCAAGCTGCGCGATCTGCCCGGCGTCCAGCCGGCCCGCCAGAGAGGCCGCGACCTCCGGCTCCAGCGCGACGCGCAGCTGGTAGATGTCGTCGATCGAGACATTGCGGAAGTAGAAGTAGTTGGCCAGCAGCGCCCGCGCGCGATCCGTGCTGACCTCGCCGACGAAGCTGCCGCCGCCGGGGCCGGTCTTGGTCACCACCAGCCCCTGCGCCTGCAGCAGCCGCATGGCCTCGCGGATGGTGCCCTTGGACATGCCGAAATGCGCGATCAGCTCGGCCTCGCCGGGCAGCCGGTCGCCGGGCATCAGGCCCTTTTCGACCACCCAGTCCTTGATCGCCTCGGCCACACGCACCGGGCGCGAGCGCCGGACCGTCTCCGCCTGTTCTGCGTTGCTCATCCTGCGCTGCCCATGGCTTCGCCCTTCGCGATCGCCGCTCCACCCGTGCCGCCGGAAAGACCCCGCGCGGCGTTTTCGCCATTTATCATGAGAAATCCGCCAGCCACAACACACCAGCCACAACACGGCACGCGCCCCGCAGCGCCGCAGGCAGTCCGCTGCGCATTCGCGAGACCGGCGGCGTTTGCGCCTTGCGCTGCGTCACGCCCGGGCCTACCAAGCGCGGGTTCCCCACGGCGCGGAGCCGGTTTCCGGCCTCCGCTTCGGCCGACAGCCCTCAGAGATCATGACCATGCAGAGCACCCCCGTTTCCGCCGGTGGCCCGGACCCTATTTCCGACCCCGATCACGCCGCGCGCAACCGCCTTGTCATCCTGCTGCTGCTGGTCTCGGCCTTCACCGTGATCCTCAACGAGACGATCATGGGGGTCGCGCTGCCCCGGCTGATGAAGGACCTGAACGTCACCGCCAATGCCGCGCAATGGCTGACCACGGCCTTCCTGCTGACCATGGCGGTGGTGATCCCGATCACCGGTTTCCTGCTGCAGAGGCTCCACACCCGCACGGTCTTCACCATGGCGATGGGGCTCTTCAGCCTCGGCACGCTGATCTGCGCGCTGTCGCCGGGGCTCGGGATGCTGATCTTCGGCCGGGTGGTGCAGGCCTGCGGCACGGCAATCATGATGCCGCTGCTGATGACCACGGTGATGACGCTGGTGCCCCCCGAGAGCCGCGGCAAGACTATGGGCAATATCTCGATCGTCATCTCGGTGGCCCCGGCCATCGGGCCGACGATCTCGGGGATCATCCTCAACCTGCTCGACTGGCGCTGGATGTTCTGGCTGGTGCTGCCGATCGGTCTGGGCGCGCTGGCGCTCGGCTACGCGCGGCTGCAGAACGTCACCGAGCCGCGCAAGACGCCGCTCGATCTCCTGTCGGTGCCGCTGTCAGTGCTGGCCTTCGGCGGGCTGGTCTACGGGCTCTCGACGCTGGGCGAAGGCCATGGCAGCGGCGGCGCCATCCCGGTCTGGCTGCCGCTGGCGGTGGGCTTCGTGGCGCTGGCGCTTTTCGTCGCGCGGCAGGTCCGGCTGGCACCGCAGGGCCGCGCCCTGCTCGACCTGCGCACCTTCCGGGTGCGGGTATTCAGCGTCGCCGTGGTGATGATGGCCTTCTGCATGATGTCGCTCTTCGGGATGATCATCCTCTTGCCGATCTACATGCAGAACGTGCTGGGCATGGAGCCGCTCGAGGCCGGGCTGCTGCTGCTGCCGGGCGGGCTGGCCATGGGGCTCATGGCGCCCTGGGTCGGGCGCACCTTCGACCGGATCGGCGCGCGGCGGCTGGTGATCCCCGGCGCGGTGCTGGTGTTTCTCGGGCTGGGGTCCATGGCGCTGCTCGGGGCCTCCAGCGCCATCTGGATGGTGCTGGGCTGCCACATGCTGCTGAGCATCGGGCTGGCGTTGCTCTTCACTCCGCTTTTCACCTCCTCGCTCGGCTCTCTGCCCAAGGAGCTCTATTCCTATGGCTCGGCGGTGATCGGCACGGTGCAGCAGGTGGCGGGCGCGGCGGGCATCGCGCTTTTCGTGTCGATCATGTCGATCCGCATAGGCACCGAGATGGCCTCGGGCGCCGAGCTGGTGGACGCCACCGCCGCCGGGGTGCGCGCGGGCTTCCTGACCGGCGCGCTGATTTCGCTGCTGATGATCGGGGCGAGCTTCTTCGTCCGCCGCCCGCCGGCGGTCACGCCGACGATGCCCGGGCACTGAGCCAGGTACTGCACCCTCAAACAGCGGCGGCACCCCGCCGCCGCTGACCCCTTTCCCGCAACCACGATCTTGATTTTGCAACCCAAGGGCGTTCTCCTGCCGTGCAGAGAGACCCCTTCATTTTTAAAGATCGAGATTGCCCCATGTCCCTTCCAAAGACGATGAAGGCCGCCGTCGTTCCGGCGCTCGGCCAGCCGCTGGAAATCCGCGAGGTGCCCGTGCCGCAGGTCGGCCCCGGGCAGGTGCTGATGCGGGTGCGCGCCTCGGGCGTGTGCCACACCGATCTGCATGCCGCCGAGGGCGACTGGCCGGTGAAACCCACCGCGCCCTTCATCCCAGGTCACGAAGGCGTCGGCGAGGTCGCCGCCATAGGCGCGGGCGTCAGCCATCTCAAGGAAGGCGACCGCATCGGCGCGCCCTGGCTGCACACCGCCTGCGGCCGCTGCGAGCATTGCGTCGGCGGGTGGGAGACGCTCTGCCCGGACCAGCAGATGACCGGCTACACGGTGGACGGCGGCTATGCCGAGTTCGTGCTCGCCGATGCCGATTTCGTCGGGATACTGCCGGACGGGCTCGACTGGGGCCCCGCAGCGCCTGTGCTCTGCGCGGGGGTGACGGTCTACAAGGGGCTGAAGGAGACCGAGGCGAAGCCCGGCGACTGGGTGGCGATCTCGGGCATCGGTGGGCTTGGCCACATGGCGGTGCAATATGCCGTGGCCATGGGGCTGCGGGTGATCGCCGTGGACATCGCCGAGGACAAGCTGGCGCTCGCCCGCCAGATGGGGGCCGAGATTGCACTCAATGCCGCCGAGGTGGACGTCGCGCAGGAGGTCCACAAGCTGGTCGGCGGCGCGCATGGCGTGCTGGTCACCGCAGTGTCGAACGCCGCCTTCGCGCAGGCGGTGGGCATGTTGCGACGCGGCGGCTTCATGGCGCTGGTCGGCCTGCCGCCGGGGGACTTCCCGCTGCCGATCTTCGACATTGTGCTGCAGCGGATCACCGTGCGCGGCTCAATCGTCGGCACCCGGAACGACCTGCGCGAGGCACTGGCCTTCGCGGGGGCGGGCAAGGTCGCCTCGCATTTCAGCTGGGACAGGCTGGAGAACATCAACGCCATCTTCGACACCATGCGCGCCGGCAAAATCGACGGCCGCATCGTGCTGGAGATCTGAGCGCGGCCGGAGGCCCCGCGACACTTTCGCGCTTCACCAGCGCAGCCCGCCATGGCATGACCCCGGCATGTCGATCCGGCGCGCCCTTCCCGCCTTCGCCTGCGTCCTGGCCGTTTTTCTGGCCGTGACCGGCGTGACCTCGGCCGGGCTCATGGCTCCGGACCGGGCGGTCGCGGCGCGCCTGGCCACCGAGCGCGCCTTCGGCCTCGCGCCGGGCGATCTCTGCGCGCCGCAGCGCGATGCCAGCGGGCACCGCGGCCACGGAGAACACAGCGATCTCGCAGCGCCGGCCGATCACGACAGCCATGGTGAGCACGCGGCGCATGATCACCCCTGCCCCTTCTGTCACGGCCTGCCCGGCGCGCCCAGGCTGGCCCACGACGGGCACAGCACCCTGCTGATCCCCCACGACGGCTGGCGCCAGAGTGCCGACCGCCACCGCGCCGCACAGTCCCGCGACGCGGACCATTCCCCGAGAGCCCCGCCCGCGCTGGCCTGAGCCCCCAAGTCTCAGGCCGCAGGCTTCACGCGCTGCGCCTGCCCCTCTCGGACCCCCGCCCCGGCGGGCCTTTCGGATTGACCAAATGAAAGATTCACCCCGCGCGGCCTCCGCCGCGCTCTACCGCGCCGTCTGGCGCTGGCACTTCATCGCAGGGCTGCTCGTCCTGCCCTTCGTGCTGATCCTCGCCGTGACCGGCGGCATCTACCTCTTCAAGGACGAGATCAACGACGCCGCCTACAGCCGGCTGCGCCTTGTCGAACCGGCAGGGGCGATGCTTGCCCCCTCGCAGATCGCCAGCAGCGCGCTCGCCGCGCACCCCGGCACGCTCAGGGCCTATACCCCGCCCGCCGCCGCCGACCGCAGCGCCGAGGTCGACATCCTCGGCGCGGACGGGCTGAAGAACAGCATCTACGTCAACCCCTACAGCGGCGAGGTGCTCGGCAGCCTCTGGGACGCCGGGGCCTCGGGCAGCCCGGCGATGTATGTGGTGCGCAAGCTGCACTCGCTGGAATACGTCGGCTGGCTCGGCAACCGGCTGATCGAGGCGGCGGCGGGCTGGATGGTGCTGCTGGTCGGCACCGGCATCTATCTGTGGTGGCCGCGCGGCAAGGGGCTCGGCACCACCCGCATCAAGGCCCGGCGCGGACGTCCCTGGTGGCGCGACCTGCACGCGGTGACCGGCCTCTACACCGGCGGTTTCATCGTCTTCCTGGCGATGACCGGCCTGCCCTGGTCCGGCCTTTGGGGCAGCAAGTTCTACGACACCGCCAACGCCCTCGGCCTCGGCATGCCCGAGGGCTACTGGTCCGACCTGCCCGTCTCGACCGTGCCGCTGTCGGAGACGGTGGACCGCGCGCCCTGGATCATCGAGAAGCAGCCGGTGCCGCGCTCGCAGGCCGCGTCGGGCGTACCGCAGACGCTCGACGAGGTGGTGCGGACCGTCGAGGCACGCGGCCTCGTGCCGGGCTACTCCGTGTCGATGCCGGCTGGACCCGAAGGCGTCTTCACCGCCTCGGTCTATCCTGACGACATCACCCATGAGCGTGTGATCCACCTCGACCAGTACAGCGGCGCGGTGCTCTACGACGCGGGGCTCGCCGACCTCGGCACGCTGGGCCGCTGGGCCGAATGGGGGATCTCGGTGCACATGGGGCAGGAATGGGGGCGGATCAACCAGCTCGTGCTGCTGCTCGCCTGCCTCGCGATGGTCGGGCTCTGCGTCTCCGGCGCGGTGATGTGGTGGAAGCGCCGTCCCGCCGGGTCACTCGGCGTGCCGCAGATGCCTACTGATGCACGCATCCCGCGCGGGCTGCTGGTCATCGCGCTGGCATCCGGCGCCTTCTTCCCGCTTGTCGGCCTGTCGATGCTGGGCCTGGCCACGGTGGAACTGGCGCTGCACCTGCGCGCCCGCCGGCAGCGCCTGGCTTGAGCGTTCCGGAAGCGCCCACACCGCCGGGCGCTTCCTTCTCATTCACGCCGCGTGCGTCACGGCAGGTTCTCGCTGAAGTAGATGTCGAGCTTCAGCGGGCGCACCACCGCGGGCGGGCCGGAGAGGCTGTCGATGGCCCGGTCGATCAGCATGTCCGGGTCCTGGTCGAAGATCGCGTCCATCGTGCCCTCGAGTACCGCCCGCCGCGTATCGGGCGTCAGCCCGTGGCCGATGAAGATCACCTCCTGTCGGCCCTGCTCGCGCAAAGCCCGGGTGATCCCGCCCGAGGAGCCGCCGACGTTGTAGATGCCGACGAGGTCCGGCACCTGTTCGAGCAGCGCCAGCGTGTGGCGATAGTTCTCGGCGGCATCGTCGTGGCCCTCGCGCATGCCGTGGATGCGCAGCTGCGGGAAGAGCTCCTCCTGGATGCTGAGGAACCCCGCCTCGCGCTCGGAATGCGCCCGGTAATGGCGCGAGCCCGCGACCAGCGCTACCGCCCCTTCCCTGCCGCCCGAGAGTCTCCCGATCAGCAGCCCGGCGGTACGCCCGACGGCGCGATTGTCGAGACCGACGTGCCCGATCCCCGGCACCGAGCCAAGGTCCGAGACGATCGACACCAGCCTTGTGCCGGAGGCCGCCACCTCCGCCGCCGCCTCGCGCACCACCGGGTGCTCGATGGCGAAGAAGGCGATGCCATCGGCCCAGCCGGCGTTGCGCCGCAGCGCCTCGGCCAGCGCCTGCGCGCTGAAGCTCTCGATGAAGAAGCAGCGCAGCACCGGCCCCGACGGCCCGGCGCTGTCGAGCCGAGCGCGCAGCCGGTCACCGAGCAGCCGCAGGTAGGGGTTCGAGCCCGCCGGTAGCAGCACCACGATGTTCAGCGGCCGCGCCATGCCAAGCTGCGCCTCCTCGGTCTCGCTCAGGAACCCCAGCTCGCGCGCCGCTTCCAGCACGCGCTGACGGGTGCGTTCCTTGACCCCCTTGCGGCGGTTCAGCACCCGGTCGACCGTCGCCAGAGACACCCCGGCCCGCGCCGCCACGTCGGACTGCTGCGGGCGGTCCGCCACCGGCTGATCTCCGTCCGTTCCCATCAGGACACCTCAAAACCCATCATCTTATTTGCTTTGACGAATGCTGCTTCGAAACAGTAGCTTTCGTCAAGACCCGTGCAATATCGGAGATTGCGCGACGATCACCGCGCAAAACACCTCAGAACGCATCAAATTTCTAGGGAGGAGATCAGATGCAGACCCCCAAGGGACTTTCTCGCCGCACCCTGCTGCTCACCGGCGCCGGTGCGCTGGCCGCGCCCTTCATCGCGCGCCCGGCCCTCGCCGCCACAAACCTGCGCTACGGCCACAACAACGAGGTCGCCTCGGTCGCCGGCGCGCAGGCCGACTGGTTCGCCGAGGCGCTTGGTCAGACCTCGGGCGGCGACATCGCGGTGCAGGTCTTCCCGAACAGCCAGCTGGGCAAGCTGCAGGAGCTGGCCGAGGCGGTCTCGCTCGGCACCATCGCCTTCTCGCACAATACCGCCGGTGCGCTCGGCTCGCTCTACCAGCCCTTCGCCGCGCTCGACACGCCCTACCTCTACCGCGATGTGGACCATCTGATGAAGGTGACCGACGTCGACGGCCCGGTGATGCAGGAGCTGAACGAGGGTCTCATCGCCGCCGCCAACGTCCGCGTGATCTACGCGCATTACTTCGGCCGCCGGAACCTGACCTGCAACAAGGCCGTGATGTCCCCCGAGGACCTCGCCGGCGTGAAGATCCGCGCCGTGCCCTTCCCGATCTACACCACCGCCGTCGAGGGCATGGGCGCCGTCGCCGTGCCGGTCGACTGGTCCGAGGTGCCGACCGCGCTGGCCACCGGCGTGGTGCAAGGGCAGGAGAACCCGGTCAACGTGGTGCTCAACGTCAAGCTCTACGAGGTGCAGTCCCATCTCATGCTGACCGGGCACATGTCGAACGCCGAGGTCGTCGTGATGAACGAGGACACCTGGCAGGGCATGTCCGGCGCCGAGCAGGACGCCGTGCGCGAGGCCGCACTGCAGACCCGCGAGAAGGCCACCAAGGCGATCCTCGACAATGAGGAAGCCGAGACGCAGCAGCTGCGCGACCTCGGCATGACGGTGATCGGCGAGGAAGACGGGCTCGACCTTGAGGCCTTCCGTGCGTCGGTCTCCAAGCTGGTCGACGAGCGCTTCGGCGGCGAATATGGCGATCTCTACGCCAAGATCGCGGCGGTCGCCTGATGCCGGGCACGTCCCCGACCAAAACCCCGGGCCGCGCGATCCTCGCGCGGCTCACCGATGCGGGCGTCTGGCTCGGCATGGCGCTGCTGGCGCTGATGGCGGTGCTGGTTGTGCTGCAGGTGGCGGCCCGCAACTTCATGGACCTCGGGCTGCCCTGGGCCGACGAGCTGGCACGCTTTGCCTGCATCGGCATGGTCTTCGTCACGATCCCGGCGCTGGCCGGACGGCAGGTGATGGTCGCGGTGACCATGCTGCCCGACATGGCCAAGCCAAAGCCACGCCAATTCATGATCCTGCTCGCCGACCTGGCGACCCTCGCCTTCGCCGCGCTGATGCTGTGGAGCTTCGCCGAGTTCCTGCCCCGCGCCGGCAAGTTCCTGACCCCGGCGCTGCGTGTGCCGAACTGGGTCTACTACAGCCTCGCGCTGACCGGCAGCCTCTTCCTCTGCGCCGTCGCGCTGCACCGCGTCTGTGGCGCCCTGCGCCGCCGCGACCCCAGCGCCGCCTTCCACGACTACCGCGACGAGACCGGACAACCCACATGAGCCTGATCCTCCTGAGCCTTTTCGCCGTGCTGCTTGCACTCGGCGCGCCGATCGCCGTGTGCCTGGGCCTGTCCGCCGCCGTGGTCATCGTGATGGAGGGCCTCCCGGTCTCGGTGCTGGCGCAGCGCAGCCTGAACGCGCTCGACAGCTCGCCGCTGCTGGCCGTGCCGCTCTTCATCTTCGCCGCCGCGCTGCTCAACGCCACGGGCGTGACGACCCATCTCTTCGACCTCGTGCGCATGCTCTTCGGCCGCATCCGCGGCGCCGTGGCGCAGGTGAGCGTCTTCGTCTCGCTGATCTTCTCGGGGGTCTCGGGCGCGGCGCTGGCCGACATCGGCGCGCTCGGCGCGATCCAGATCAACCAGATGACCGCGCAGGGCTACCGCAAGGAATTCGCCGCCGGTCTCACCGTCGCCGCCGCCACCATCGGCCCGATCTTTCCGCCCTCGATCCCGATCATCATCTACGCCTCTGTCGCCAACGTCTCGGCGGTGAAACTGCTGCTGGCGGGGATCATCCCGGCGCTGCTGCTGACTGCGCTCCTCATGGCGCAGGTGGCGATCATCGCCCGCGTCAAGGGCCTGCCCCGCGACGAGGTGAGCGCCAAGCCGCGCGAGGTGATGAACAAGGCGGTGATCTCCTTCCCCGCGCTGATGGCCCCGGTGCTACTCATCGGCGGGCTGATGAGCGGCTACTTCGGCCCCACAGAGGTCGCCGGCGTCACCGTCGCCTACGCGCTCTTCATCGGCTTTGCCATCTACCGCAGCCTCACGGGCCGCGCCGTGGTGGGCGCCCTGCGCGAGACCGTCGAGGCCAGCGCCAACATCCTTTTCGTCGTTGCCACCGCCGCGCTCTTCGCCTGGGTGCTGACGCTCGATCAGGTGCCGATGAAGGTCTCGGCGCTGCTGCTCGGCGTCTCGGACAACCCGCTGGTGCTGCTGCTGCTGGTGAACATCCTGCTGCTGGTCGTCGGCATGGCGCTCGAAAGCATCGCGGCGATCCTGATCATCGCGCCGATCGTGGCGCCCGCGCTCACCGCCGCCGGGGTCGATCCGCTGCAACTCGGGATCGTCTTCGTGCTGAACCTGATGATCGGCCTGCTGACCCCGCCCGTGGGCATGAGCCTCTACATGATCTCGATCATCTCGCGCATGCCGATCACCCAGGTGATCGCCGGGGTGATGCCCTTCTTCATCCCTCTGCTCCTGTCACTGCTCGTGGTCTCCGCCGTGCCGGCGCTCTCCACGTGGCTCCCCGAATTCCTGATGAACTGAGGTTCCCCATGAGCACCCTTCTTGGCCCCATCCGCCAGCTCGGCTACGTCGTCGACGACATCGAGGCGGGCATGAAATACTGGTCCGAGACCATGGGCGTCGGCCCGTGGTTCTACAATCCGCAGGTGCCGATCGAGGAGTATCTCTACGACGGCCAGAGCTACCAGCCGCACAACTCCGTGGCGCTGGCCAACTCGGGCGAGATGCAGGTCGAGCTGATCCAGACCCGCAACGACGTGCCCTCGATGTACCGCGACTACATGCAGAAGGGCCTGCGCGGCCTGCAGCACGTGGCCTTCTGGACCAAGCAGTACGACGCCGACCTCCAGATGATGCTCGACCGCGGCTTCACCTTGAAGATGTCGGGCTGCGTCGGCCAGAACGGCCGCTTCGCCTATTTCGCCGAGGAGCATCACCCGGGCACCTGCATCGAGCTGTCCGAGGTTCTCGGGCCGAAGGGCACAATGTTCGACATGATCCGCGAGGCCTCCGAGGGCTGGGACGGCTCGGACCCGGTGCGCCCCTTCCCGGATCTCAGCAAGCTCTGAGGCAACGCATGGACCGGATCATCGCCGACTATCTGCTGGAAACCCCCTACCCGCTGGCCGAGGTGGCGGCGATGATGGCGGGCGAGCAAAGCTCGGGCACCTTCGTGCGCGTCGCCGGGGAAACCGACGAGCTGCGCGCCCGCGCCGCCGCCGAGGTGCTCTCTATCGAGGAGCTGGACAGCGTGGACAGCCCCACGCTGCATTCGGCCTATGTCGCCCGCAAGCAGCCCTCCGGCCCCTACCGCAGGGCACGGGTGCGCATCGCCTACCCCGTGGCCAACATCGGGCGGAACCTGCCGACGCTGGCGGCGACGGTCTCGGGCAACCTCTACGACATCGGCGAGATCACCGGGCTCAAGCTGCTGTCGCTGGAGATCCCCGCCGCCTACCGCGCCCGCTACCACATGCCGACGCGGGGCATCGCGGGCACCCGCAAGAGCCTCGGCGTCCAGGGCACGCCGATCTTCGGCACGATCATCAAGCCCAACGTCGGCATGCGCCCCGAGCAGATCGCCGCGCTGGTGGACCAGCTCTGCGCCGCCGGGGTGGATTTCATCAAGGATGACGAGATCTGCGCCGATCCCGACATCGCGCCGCTGGAGTTGCGCGTGCCCGCCGTCATGGCGGTGATCCGCAAGTGGCAGGACAAGACCGGGCGCAAGGTGATGATGGCCTTCAACATCACCGACGAGACCGACGCCATGCGCCGCCATGCCGATCTGGTGGCCGCAGAGGGCGGCTCCTGCGTCATGGCCAGCCTCAACTGGTGCGGCCTGTCGGGCATGGAGAGCCTGCGCGCCCACACGCCGCTCGCCATCCACGCGCACCGCAACGGCTTTGGCGCCATGAGCCGCCACCCGCTGCTCGGCATGGGCTTTCAGGCCTACCACGCGCTCTACCGGCTCGCCGGGATCGACCACATGCACGTGCATGGCATCGGCGGCAAGTTCGTCGACACCGCCGAGGAGGTCACCGAGGCCGCCCGCGCCTGCCTCGCGCCGCTCTGCGAGGGCGGCCCGGATGATCGGGTCATGCCCGCCTTCTCCTCGGGCCAATGGGCCGGCACCCTGCCGCAGACGCTGGAGGCGGCGCAATCACCCGACCTGATGTTCATGTGCGGCGGCGGCATCCTCGCCCACCCGCAGGGACCGGCGGCGGGCATCGCCTCGCTGCGCGAGGCCTACGCGGTGCTGCAAGAGGGGGGCACGCTGGCCGAGGGCGCATCGACCCGCCCGGCGCTGGCCGCCGCGCTCGACTTCTTCGGAAAGCGCTGAGATGGGCGCGCGGATCGTCTTCGTCGGTGATGATTTCACCGGCGCTTCGGACAGTCTTGCCACCTATGCGCGCGCCGGGCTGCGCGCACGCATGGTGGTCGGCGATGCCGAGAGCCGCGGGCTCGACGTGCTCGGCCTGCCCACCGACCTGCGCTCGCTGCCGCCCGCGCGGGCGCGGACCGAGATCGCCGCGCTCTGGCCGCGCATTGCCGCAGAGGATCCGCAGGTGCTGCACCTCAAGGTCTGCTCGACCTTCGATTCCGCGCCGCACGTCGGCTCCATAGGCGCGGCGGCGCAGGAGCTGATCGCCCGCTTTGCGCCCGACGTGGTGGCGGTGATCGGCGGTCAGCCCAGCCTCGGGCGCCATTGCGCCTTTGGCACGCTTTTCGCCCGCGGCCCCGACGGCACGACCCATCGCATCGACCGCCACCCGGTGATGAGCCGCCATCCGGTCACCCCCATGCAGGAGGCCGACCTGCGTCTGCACCTCGCGGCGCAGGGGCTGAATGGCCTGTCGCTCGTCGCGCTCCCCGATCTGGGTGACCCCGAGGCGGTGGCGCAGACCCTGCGCGCCGGGCCCGCGCTGATCGACGCCACCCGCCCCGAGGACCTGGCCCGCATCGCCGAGGCTCTGCGCCTTGCCGGCGGGCGGCAGCTGCTCATCGGCGCCAGTTCGGTGGCCGAAATCCTCGGCGCGGGCGCGGAAGACGCGCGGCCCGAGCCCCCCTGCCCCGCCCCGGCGTCCCGCAATCTGCTGCTCTTCGCCGGCAGCCGGTCGTCCACCACCGCCGCACAGGTCGCGGCGGCACGTGCCTATGCTCCGCTCGCCCTCCCCCCCGAGGCGCTGCGGCAGGGCGCGCTCATCGAGCCCGCCGCCGAGCTGCTGCGCGGCGGCACCCCGACGCTGGTGCACCTGCTGCCTGAGGCCGACTACGGGCTGTCCCCGGACGCGCTGGCCGACCGCTGCGCAGATTTCGTCGCCGCTGTGCTGGCGCGCACCGAGGTCGGCTACCTCGGCCTCGCGGGCGGCGACACCTCGAGCCGCATCTGCGTGCGCCTCGGCTTCGGCACGCTGGCCTACGAGCGCGCGCTCGGCCCCGGCGTCTGCATCTGCGCCGCCAGCCACGCCGATCCGCGCCGCGACCGGATGCGGGTGATGCTCAAGGGCGGGCAGATGGGGGCAACGGATCTCTTCGACCGTTTCGCGGACACCCGGCAGGACTGAGGCTCAGTCCCGCGCCCCGCTCGCCGCGTTGGCGGCATCGATCCAGCCGGCCGCGAAATCGATCAGTTCGGCGTAGCCGCAGAGCCGGCACTGCGCCTGCCCCAGCAGCGCCTTCCGGACTGCGCCCGTTGCCTCGAGGGCCGCGCCAGCCCCCGGGAACAGCCGCCCCATGTCGTCCGCCACGTCCGGCGTCTCGCACCAGGGCGCGTCGCCCGGGCCGGTCTTGAAACGGCGCAACTTCGTGCGCCGGTGCGCCGCTAGCGTCTCGGCCGTGTGCAGCGCCGAGCAGCGGGTCCAGTCCACCCCGATCAGCAGCAACTTCATCCCCGGCCGTGCCCGCAGGTGATCCAACGGCGTGCCCGGCCCGCAGGCCCAGGCCAGCGCGTGCGGGGCGCGGTAGCCTGCGGCATCGCACCCGTTCAAGCAGACCGACACCGCCGGGTGATCGCTGCGCAGGGTCCCGGGCCAGAGTCGGAACGTCTCGGCGATCACCCCCATGCCGTCCGCCGGCGAGCGCTGCGGGTCGAACCCCGGCACCGCCGACTCGATCCCGGCCACGGCCCCTGCCGAAAGAGCCTCGCGCGACAGTTCTGAGGGGAAGTAGGCCTCCGAGGAAAACCCCGGCATGGCCACCAGCCCCTCCGGCCCGACCGCCCCCAGCAACGCCTCGACCACCGCGCCCGCCCCGCCCGTGACCGGGCCGATGGCGCGCATCGAGGCATGCACGAAGAGCCCGTCGCCGGGGTGCACGCCCATCTGGCGCAGGTCGTGCAGGAGCATCTCCCTGGTATGGCTCCGGTCGGTCTCGGGGCGGGTCATGCCGGGACGGTGGCACCCCCACGCCCTCCGCGCAAGCGCCTGTGCCCGCGCGCAAAAGAATACCGGCCGCGCCATGGCGCGGCCGGCTCCCGGGGGTGCGGTGCCCCCGTCCCCGCGTGGTACCCGGTTCCGCAACCGAGCCCCCGCAACTCATCTCAGGCGATCGGCAGATCGCCGAATTCCCCGGCGCTCACCAAGGGGAAGGAACTGGGCCCGAGACCGGTGAAGGTCGGCACCACCTCGTCGGCAAGGGTGAAATTACCGGTGCCGTCATTGAGCAGAAGGTAAATCCCGCTTTCCGGAGCGGTGTCCTGCGTCGCCAGGATCAGGTCGAGATCGCCGTCACCGTCGAAATCTCCCTGCGCCGTGAGCTGCCCGGTGATCGTGGGATCGAGCGAGAGCTCGACCATGTCGACCGAATCCCCGACCGGAACGAAGTCGATCACCCGCAGGCCCGGGTCCAGCCCCGCACCCGGATCGTCGATCGAGGCGCTGACCATTTCCACCCCCGGCGTGCCGTCGAAATCACCGACCTGCAGCAGCCCCACGCCGTTCAGCTCGGAGTTCACCAGCGAGGCGTAGAACCCGCCCGGATCCTGCCGCGCGCCGGTGCCGTCGCTGAGATAGGCGTAGATGCCGCCACCGTCGCTGACCGCCACGAAGAGCACGTCGAGATCGCCGTCGTTGTCCAGGTCCGCCGGGATCTGCAGGCCGTTGCCGTCATCGCTGGCGCCGTAGAGGCCGGTCACATCATAGCCCCCCGCCCCGTCCGAGATCATGATCAGCGTGTTGCTGAACTCCCAGTCGATGCTGAAAAGCAGATCGAGGATGCCATCTGCGTTGATGTCCGACAGATAGACATCCGCCCCGCCCTCGGTCAGCTCGCCCCACGTAAATTCCGGCGGAAAGGGCACCACGGTCTTGGTGAAGCTGTCGTCGCCGTCGTTGAGAAACAGGATCAGCTCCTGCCCGGCAACCGAGGTCGCGGTGAAATCGATGTCACCGTCGCCATCGAGATCGCCGGCATCTCCGAAGTTGAGAATATACCGAAGCTCGTCGGCGTTCTCACCATAGACGCTGTCGATCGGGATGACGAAGGGTTCGGTGACCGCGCTTGCAGTGCTGAAGCCACCCGCGCCGTCGTTCTCGTAAACCCTGGTGCTCAGGTTGAAGATCAGCTCGTCGGGGGTCGGATCGGGCAGCGGGGACGCTGGGTCCGGAAAAGCGACCTCGAGGAAATCGAGGTCGCCGTCCCCATCCACGTCCACCGCGTAGTGCCGCGCCTGAGAGTAACTCGTCGGCGCGGCGATACCGGTGGCGAGCTCGGTGAAATTGCTGGCACCGTCGTTCAGCGCCACATGAATCTCGCCGTCGCGGTAGTACCAAAGGTCCGGCGGCGTGCCGGAGACGGGTGCCGCCGAGGTGAACTCGAGGTAGTCGACGCGCAACGGCTCGCCGCCGTCGCCCTGCCCCACCAGTTCGATGACGTCGCCAACCTCCAGTTCCAGCCCCTCGATCAGATGCGTTGCCCGGCTGGCGGTGCTGGCGATCGACGCGCCGCTCGCCGCGTCCCAGTCGAAATCCGCCACGATCTCGCCGTTGACCAGAACTTGCAGCCAGGACACCCCGTCGGTCTCATCGAAGTAACCTACCGTCAGATCGAAGGCCCCCTCCTGCTGCACGGTATAGCTCGCCCGCGCGGTGCCGCCGCCGAGGTGCTGCAGCGTCTGCCCGCCCGAGGCCGCGCCATTGTTGCCGATGGAAAAGCCCGAGAGGATCTGGAGATCCTCGGCCTCGATCACGAAGCTCTCGCCGATGGCCGGAGTGGCCGAGGCGGTGATTTCGAGCGCATCGGTGCGCAGCGGCTCGCCGCCGTCCTGTGCACCGCGCAGCTCGATCACGTCGCCGGGTGCCAGCACCAGCCCAGCGACCGAATAGTCGGCCGCCGCCGCCCCGGTCACGATGACCGTGCCGCTCGGGCTGTCCCAATCGAAAGCTGCAACCACCGCGCCATTCACCAGAATCTCGATATAGGAGACCCCATCCGTTTCATCGAAATAGCTCAGTTTAAGATCATAAAGTCCGGCTGGCCCGGAAAATACCCCACCCGCCCGCGACGCGGCTGCCGTCGCCTGAAGATAGGACCCGGCAGAGGCATGAGGGTTTGTGACCGCGGAGAATCCCGTCGCGATCGACAAATCCTCGGCTTCGGTCAATCCGGGGGCAATTTCCGCGCTAAAAGCGAAATCCGGAAAATTGAATATCGATGAAGCGGAATATATGTGAGGCATTTTATTGCCCTCTCGTATAGGAAATCACAGAAATGAATTAACATCGAAAAAATGTCCCTACAGAGTGCGCCTCCCCGACCAAAGCGTCAACTCACCGCTGCCTATCGGCGGTTCTTCGCGCAGCCCGAAGATCGCGAAATGCGGCAGCGGCGGCACCGGCCCGGAGCCGCCGCGACACAGATCCCGCGCCGCAACGAGGTGCCGCACCGAAACAGTTCCTGCGGGTGCCCGCATGTGTCATTGTCTTCGGGGTCTTCTCCTGCGTGAACAGAGCACATCATGGTCCGTGACTATTCGGCTTTCCTTCCCGGCGCTTCCGCCTCGCAGCCCTCGGACCGCGCGCTGACGGCGCTCGAGTCGCTGGGCTGGCGGCCGTTCTTCGCGCAGCAGATCGACGCCGAGGCGCTGACCGAAACACCGCCGGTTCGGGTGCTCTCGGTGCACCGCAGCGGGCTCCAGGTGGCCGGAGACGGCATCGAAGAGCTGATCCCCCCGGGGCCGGAAGCCACGGTCGGCGACTGGCTGCTGTTCGACCGCGCCCTGCCCCGCAACAGCCGCGTGCTGGACCGCGCGAGCCTGATCAAGCGCCGCGCGCCCGGTCATGACTGGCAGGTGCAGCTGATCGCCGCCAATATCGACACGCTCTTCGTCGTCACCTCCTGCAACCAGGATTTCAATCCGGCCCGGCTTGAGCGCTACCTGGCGCTCGCCTTCGATGCTGGCATCGAGCCGGTCATCCTGCTGACCAAGACCGACCTCGTGCCGGATCCCGCGCCCTACGTGGAAGAGGCGCGCGGCCTCTCGGACCGGGTACCCGTCGTGGCGCTCGACGCCCGCGGAGAAGCCCCGGCGCGCGAGCTGGCGGAGTGGTGCCGCCCCGGACGGACCGTCGCCTTCGTCGGCTCCTCGGGGGTGGGCAAGTCGACGCTGACCAATGCGCTGGCGGGCTCGCTGGCGATCGCCACGCAGGCCATCCGCGAGGACGACGCCAAGGGCCGCCACACCACTACCCACCGCGAGCTGCACCCGGTCCCCGGGGGCTGCCTGCTGCTCGACACGCCGGGCATGCGCGAGCTGCAACTGACCGATGCCGCTGCCGGGATCGCCGAGCTTTTCGAGGATATCGAGGAGCTGGCGGCGGGCTGCCGGTTCCGCGACTGCGCGCATGAGACCGAGCCGGGCTGCGCGGTGCGCACGGCGCTCGACGCGGGCCAGATCGACGCACCGCGCCTCGCCCGCTGGCGCAAGCTGAAGGCAGAGGACGCGTTCAACTCCGCCAGCCTCTCCGAGCGCCGCGAGAAGGACCGCGCCTTCGGCAAGATGGTGCGCGGCGTGATGAAGCAGAAATCGCGCCAGAAGCGCTGAGGGACGGCCTCAGACCCCCGTGTTCGCCAGCACCACCGCACCGCTCCAGCCGAGCAGCGCGATACCGAGCGGCGTGCTGATCCTCCGCCCCCAGGCAAAGTTCTTCTCCACCGCCATCACCGCGCCGAGCAGCAGCATCCAGCCAAGGTTGCCGGTGCCGACGACGAACATCAGCAACATCAGCGCCCAGCAGCAGCCGACGCAGAACAGCCCATGCCGCCAGCCGAGGCGCAACGCGTTACGATACTCCCTACGGCCCTGCCAGTGCTCGATGACGAAGCTCATCGGCATGCGGCAGCGTTCGAGGCAGCGGCGCTTCAGATCGGAGAACTGGAACACCCCCGCCCCGGCGATCACCGCCGCCCCCAGCGCCCAACCGTTGAAGGTCAGCCAGTCGCTGCGGCGCACCAGCGCAACCAGTCCCAGATCCGCCAGATGCGCCACCGCGCCAAAGACCATCCAGGCTCCGAGGTAGCCGCAGATCACCAGCCCGATCAGCGCCAGCCGGTCGCGCCTGCGCCGTACCAGCCGTGCGTAGACGTCGAGGATCGGCAGGGTCGTCGGCAGCATCATCGCCCCGAGCATCAAAACCCAGCCCAGCACGTAGAGCGCCGCGGGCAGAAGCGACTCGCCAAAGGGCAGCGCCGCGCAGATCGCACCCGCGAGGCCGATCTGCATCCAGTCGCCGTGCTCGAGGTAACGCCCGTAGGGGCTCTGCGACCAGACCCAGAGCAGCAGCCAGGCCAGCGCCGCCAGCGACAGGCCGAAGCCGTAAAAGGCGCGGCGGTGATAGAGGCTCCGCATCGGCCCGCAGTCAGGCGGATTCGAAGCGGAACGAACCCTGGATGGCGTTGGTCTTCTCGATGTCGAGATCGATCCCCACGCCCGGGTCGTTCAGCCGGAAATACTCGGCCTTGGAGACATAGGCCGGAGCGCCGGGAATGGTGGTGAAGATGCTCTCGTTCAGCGTGGTGACTTCGCCGGTGGGGCCGCGGTAAGGCTCCATCTCGGCCTCGAGCACGCCGTCGATCTTCAGCATCCCCTTGCCCTCGACGAGGGTGAAGGTGATCTCCGCCCGCTTCGGCTCCAGGTCCTCGCCGATCAGCTGCGCCAGATCGGCCAGCGGCCCGCCCCTGCGCCCCTGCAGCAGGTCGATCGCCGCAGCGCTCTGCTCGTTGCTGGCGCTGGCGTCGATGTAGAGCTGGCGCTTCCAGTTGCCGTCGAGCACGTTGCCCGGGATCTTGCCGACCCCGGCGATGACCACGCCGCTCATGTCGACGCCGTCGACCTCGCCGGAGTTGATCCGATAGGCCAGCGTCGCGTCGCAGTAGCCGTTGTCCGGATCCTCGCCGATCCAGCACGGGCAGAGCACGTTGCAATTGCAGACCTCGAGAAGGTCCCCTTCGATGGAATAGGACATGGAAATTCCCCCAGGAATAGGCTGCCCCGCGGCAGCGCCAAGACAATGCCTTCGGCGTCGCGAAACGCTGCGACAGGTACTTGTCCGGGTTCCTTGCCCAGCCACAGGGTAACACGGATCCGCCGCGACGTGAATCGCCCGCTCCGTGTCAGCAGGCCAGACCGGCCGAACCGACCGGGGGCCGCGCGCTATTCGTCGCCGACAAAGAACGCCGGGCGGATGACACGCAGGGTGATCGCCCCTACGCCGGTCAGCACCAGCGCCAGCACGAAGAGCCAGCCGAGGAAGGGGATCAGCCCGATCACGCCCGCCACCAGCGCCCCGAGCCCTGCCGCGGCGGAGCGCTCGCCGATGCTCCGCGGCTCATCGCGTCCGAAGGCGAGGAACAGGCCCACGCCGAAGGCATAGGCGGCCACCACGTAGCCGGCAAAGCCCCCCGCGACCGCAAGTAGCACCATCGCCGGTGTCAGAAGCAGGCCGATCAGTGTCAAAGCAAAGAGCACGCCCGCCCCGATCACCGCCGATTGCGTCACGAACCCCAGCCAGAGCGTGTGGAACGGCCGCTCGAGGATCTGCCGCCGCATCTCGGCCAGCCGCTCGGGCACCAGCGCGGCGATCAGCGCACCGAGCGCGGCGATACCCACCACCCCGAGCAAGAAGCCGACGACGGCGCGGTGCCAGTCCGGCGGCCGCGGACCGTCCCAGTCCTCGACCTCGCGGCGCACGATGCGGCTTTCGGCGGCCACCCCCTCCGGCACCTCCAGCGTGCCGGGTGTCTTCTCGTAGACCGTCAGCTGCCCGCCGATGCGGGCCGCCTCACCCCAGTCCACCCGCTCCGCCGCGAGACTGACGTCGCCCGAAACCTGCGCGTCGAAGCGGACCTCTTCGCCCGCCAGCATCGCGTAGCCGGACACAGGGCCGTCAATCTCCAGCTCCGATCCCGCTGCGCGCAGGTCGCCGCCAACTCCTGCCACGCGCAGCGCCCGACCGAAGAGCGTGGCGTCGCCCGACACAGCGCCGCGCAGCGTGATCCGCTCGCCCGCGGCGTAAAGGTCGCCGCCCACCGCGGCGTCCACCGTCACTTCGCGCCCGGCCAGATGCGCCGAGCCCGAGATGTCCTCGCTCACCGAGACGGTCTCGCCGGCCATGAACAGATCATCCGTGCCGGGACGTTCGAGCGCCACCGCCCGGCCCGCGCGGAAGGCATCCGCGCCGATGTCGAAAGCTGTCCCCCCGTCCTCCGCCAGAGCGGGGCCCGAGAGCAGGCAGGCGGCCAGCACGGCACACAGTCGCAGTCGTCGCATGGGTCCTCTCCCTCTCGCGAGTCCCGCTACCCTAGGGTCGCCTTTCGCCCCTCCGCCTTGCGACAGGTCAATGCAAGGGGCCCATGGGCCCCTGCCCCACCGAGCGCACTGCAATGTTCGGCTGCCTCCCTGCCCCGCTGTGCCGGGCAGATGAGGCTTTCGCCGACTCGCCTACCTCACTAGCCTGCTCCGCGATTGCATTATTTCTCCTGCCGCGCCCGCCCCCTGCCCCGCGGCCATATTTCCGAAGACCCGATTGAAGAACGGACTGCCCGATGACCGCTGCCGAGGAAATCCTCCGGAATCTGCCGCAAGCCGCCACGCTCACCCTGATCCTCGTCTTCGCGCTGATCGTGCTGCAGGAGGCGGTGAACGGCTTTCACGACGCCGCCAACGCGGTCGCCACGGTGATCTACTCGAACTCGCTGAAACCGGTGCAGGCCATCGTCATGGCGGCGGTGATGAATTTCCTCGGAGTGATCCTCGGCGGCACGGCGGTGGCCTTTTCGATCGTTTTCCTGCTGCCCACGGAGATGATCGCCGGGATCAACACGCTGCACGAGGCGGCCCTGATGCTCGCGTTGATCGGCACGGCGGTCTGCTGGAACCTCGCGACGTGGTACTACGGCATTCCCAATTCCACCACGCATACCTACATCGGCGCGGTGATCGGCGTGTCCATGGCCCATGCGCTGCTGGTCGGCGCACCGGTGGCCGAGCAGCTTAACCTGCACGAGGGCCGCAAGATCCTCGTCACTCTGCTGATCTCGCCGATCTTCGGCTTCGCGATGGCCTGGGTGATCTACAAGCTTATCCGCCTCACCATCCGAAGCCCCGAGATCTACCGCCCCCATGCCGAAGGCGTCCGCCCGCCCGGAGGCATCCGCCTGAGCCTCATCGCCGGCGCCGCGGGGGTCTCTTTCCTGCATGGCTCGAACGACGGGCAGAAATCCATCGGGCTCATGCTGATGGCGCTGATGGGGCTCGCGCCCGGCGTCTTTGCCATCGACCCGGTGCGGCACGAGGCCAGCTACAGCCGCACCCTCGAGGTGATCGCCGAGCTGCGCGACGTGGTCGATGCGCATCTCACCGACCCCGAGGTGCCCCGCGCCGCGCTCTACCGTGCCCAGCTTCTGCACCTGCGCGATGTCGCCGACCGCGACTTCACCGGAGAGGTGGTGACGGAAGAGGAGCGCATCCGCTTCCGCAGCGAGATCCTCGACCTGCATCAGGCACTCGGCAAGGCGCTGGACAACCCCTTCCTGACCGAGATCCTAACCCCCTCGGAGCTGCGCAAGCTGAACGATGCCTATGACGCGATGTCCCGGCTGATCGAAAAGGTGCCGACATGGCTGGTGATGCTCTCAGCCATCGCGCTGGGGGCCGGCACGATGGTCGGCTACAAGCGCATCGTCGAGACGCTGGGCGAAAAGATGGGCGACAAGCACATGAGCCCGGCGCAAGGTCTGGCGGCGCAGGCCGCCGCCATGGCATCGATCGGGGCGGCGGATTTCGGCAGCGCGCCGGTCTCGACAACCCATGTGCTGACCTCGGGCGTTGCCGGGGCGGTGCAATCCTCGGGCGACCGGATGCAGATGCAAACCGTCTCGCGCATCCTCATCGCCTGGGTCACCACCCTGCCCGGCACCATCATGCTGTCCTTCTCGGTGGCACTGCTGCTGCACGTGATGCTGGTCTAAAGCGCACGATAGAGACATGCCAAGCGACATGTGTGAGGTAACAAAATACCTTCATGCTCCGGAGCGACGCCCGGCTGACAATCCCCCTTAGCCCAGCAGCGCCACCATCAGGCCGCCCCAGAGCGTCAGCAGCACCTGCGAGACAGGATAGGTCGGCGCGTAGCCCAGCACCGGCAAGGGGCTCTGCGCCCGCGCCTGCACCGCCGCCATGGCCGGGGTCGCAGTCTGCGATCCGGCCAGCCCGCCGAACAGCACCACGGGGTTCATCTTCAGCACGAAATGGCCAAAGAGCGCCCCCACCGCCAGCGGCGCGATGGCCACCGCGAAAGCCAGCAGCGGCAGCAGAAGCCCCGCCGATTTCAGCGCCGGGACAAGGTCCGGCGCCGCCTGCAATCCGACCATGGCGATGAATGCCGCCAGCCCCAACGTGGTCATCAAAGACACCGCCGCGTCTGGGATCTGCCCGAACAGCGGAAAGCGGCTGCGCATGTAGCCGGTGGCGAGCCCGGCGAGCAGGATGCCGACGCTGGTGCCGAGGCGGATCTCGATCCCCGCCAGGGTGACGTGGATCAGCGTGCCGACCAGCCCGCCGAGAAAGATCATCAGCCCCAGCACCACCACGTCGGTCGACCTTGGCGGGGTGACCTCGCGACCCACCTGCGCGATGGTGCGCGCCAGCAGCTCCTCGGGACCGATGAATTTCAGGACGTCGCCGCGCTCTAGCCGGATTCCCGGCGCGACCGGAAGGTCCACCGCGGCGCGGCTCAACCCCTCGAGGTACATGCCCCGCGCCCAGTCCTGCCCTCCGAGCGTGCCCAGGGTCATGCCGATCACCTCGCCTTGCGTGACCATGACGCGGGTCGCGCGGAACGGCAGGTCCAGAAGCTCGGCATCGGCAAGCTCCTCCGAGGCCCCGGCCAGCAATTCAATCACCCCTTTCGCCTGCCCGCTCACCGCGAGGATGTCGCCGGCGTGCAACACCGTGTCCAGCTCCGGGGTGATCAACTGCCCGCCCCGGCGCAGGCGCAGCACGTGGAGGCGGTAGGCGGCGTGATCGGCTTCGGCCTCACCGAGCGTCTGGCCCACGACCGGCGAGCCCGCTGGCAGGCGGTAGGCGCGGAACGGAAAGCGCTGGTAGCCCGGGATCACGCCGCTGCGGTCCTCGCCGATACCGAGGCTGCGGCCGAGCTCGCGCGCCTCCTGCACGAGATCGAGCCCCAGCAGTCTCGGCCCCATGTAGCTGCAGAACCAGATCGCTGCGGTCGAGCCGATGATGTAGCACACGGCGTAGCCCACCGCGACGTGCGAGGTCAGCAGAGCGCGCTCGGCCTCGGGCAGCGGCAGGTGCGAGATCGCCTCACCCGCCGCGCCGATCGCCGGGCTCTGGGTCAGCGCGCCGGCCATCATCCCCGCCCCGAGCCCCGGATCGAAGCCGCCGAGCCGCGCCGCCAGCAGTGCCACGAGCAGCCCCGTGAGGCTGACCACCAGCGCCAGCAACACCGAGTTGGCCCCGACCTGTCGCAGCGCCTGCAGGAACTGCGGCCCCGCCGAATAGCCCACCCCGAAGAGGAAGAGGTCGAAGAGAAAGCTCTTGGCCGTGCCGGAGACCGGCACCACGCCGACCTGCCCGATGATCAGCCCGGCGAAGAGCGCGCCGGCCACCGGGCCAAAGGAGAAATCGCCGAGCCGCAGCGCGCCGAAGGCATAGCCGAGCGCGATGGTGAGAAAGATGGTCAGTTCGGGCTGACCGGTCAGGAAGTCGGTGACGAAGGTCATGGACGCAGTCCCGCCGTGGCGTTGGGGTGAAAATGTCTTGGGTCGAAAATCTCCCTGCGATCCTCCGGAAGCCGGCCGCGCGGGGCAATTAAAAACTGCGGTACCGGGCTTTGCGGCCCCGCGCCGCGTACTTGCAGCCTGCCCCTTTGCTCAGCTCTCCGCCCCCCACGGGTCGCCGGCACACAATCGAGACGCAGGATCCGCGTTGTCAGCCGTTCAGCCTCCGCCCGCGCTACGAACAGGACCGCCGGACGGGTCACCTCTCGCTCGAATCCGGACACCAGCCCGACAACGATGCGCAGCACCCTCGACGTGCCAATGCGCTTGGCGCGGAAATTGACCGTGACGGCTGGCAATGCGGCGATGTGAGCGCGGCCAGAACGCTCTTCAGAACGCCGGTCCTTCCTCGGTGCGCCTGCGACCAATGCTCGCCGGGTAGAGCGCAAAAGGGCGCGGCTTGCCCCGCGCGACACGGCAGGCTGGACCTTACGCAGGAGCTTGCCTCATATGGCGCAACACGCTTCCCGCAGAAAGGCCGGACATGACCGATACGCAGAGCCCCCAGATCACCCGCGATCTCTACCTCGAGGACGTCACCGTGGGTGACCGTTTCGTCAGCGGCGAGCACGCGCTGGATGCCGAGCAGATCAAGACCTTTGCCGCGCAGTACGATCCTCAGCCCTTCCATCTCGACGAGGCGGCGGGGGCGCAGAGCCTGTTCGGCGGGCTGGCGGCGAGCGGCTGGCATACGGCGGCAATCACCATGAAGCTCTTCGTTGCGTCCATGCCCTTTGCCGAGGGGCTGATCGGCGCGGGCGTCGAGGTGACCTGGCCCAAGCCGACCCGGGCCGATGATGTGCTGCACGTGGAAAGCACCGTGCAGGAGATCAAACACTCGCGTTCGCGGCCGGGCCGGGGGATCGTCACCGTCGAGACGCTGACGCTGAACCAGGACGGCGAAATTCGGCAGCGGCTGGTGTCCCGGATGGTGATGTTCTCGCGCCCCGAGGGCTGAAACGTCCTAAATCGCCGGATTCACCGCAAGTGATTGCCAGAACAGAGGAATTGTCAGCCGTCAAGATTTTTAACCACCTGAAAATACGCGTTTTTTCAGGTTGTCAGCTGACAATTCCCCGCATTTCCCCGCCGCGATAGCGCTGAAAGCATCGAAGTTACGGAGAACGCGCCATTTCGGGCGATCTGTGTCAGCCGTCGCAGGTAGGCACCGGGCTTTCGGATGTCCTCATGACGCTCAAGCAGGCACAGCAGGGTTGCCGCGGCGCGTTCCGCCCCCATGATCCGCTGCGCTTCGTGCAGCACCGGAGGCTCGATCCCCATCATCGGCGCAAGCCTGTTCGAGATGGCGACAAGCTCGTGCCAGCCCTTCGGCGCGTCGGGAAAGAAAGAGCGATATTCGCTGCATGTCTCGGCGATCATCGCCAGGGTGAGGCGCACATCCTTCTCTGCACTTCCCGAGCTCTCGACAGGCGCATCCTTCGCGATCCGGGCGCTGTCAGAGTCAGAATAGGATCTATCTGATTCCTGTATGTGCCGCTCATTTTGGCTGTTGCTGGCGCTCAGTTGAGCGGACTCTCTGCCGTGGTGGGTGAGGATTTCGACGGGCGCGGCCTTGGAACCGGCGGCCGGAATCTCGGCCTCGAGACGGGTGACGATGGCCCGCAGACCCTCTTCAGAGCACTTGCGGCGCAGCAGCAGGCGGGCGGCTTCGAGCAATTCCTCCGGAGCCTCCTGGTCGAGAAGTTGCTGGCGCAGCATGCCGAGCCGGGCGCGCAGCACGGCCATCCGTTCGCGGCGCAGGGTGGCCTCGGCGACGGCCCGTTCAAGCGCAGCGGCGGCGCGGGCGAGGGGGGAAAGGTCGAAGCCGAAGGCGATGCCGATCTCGGCCCCGGCGCGGCGGGCGAATCTCTTGCCGTTCGGACTGTCGTGACGGCTGACAATGCCGCTCTCGACCAGCTTCGCCAGATGCCGACGCAGCGTGCTCTCGGGCATCCCCGAAAGGCGCTCCGAGAGCGTGCGGTTGGAGGGGAAGACGATGGCGCTGCCGGGCTCGGCGGGCAGCTCGCGCTCGGGCCAGAAGCTGAGCAGCGCCTTCAAAACCGACAGCGGGCGATGGCCGAGACCGAAGTCCTCGGCGGCTGTCGTCAGGTCGCGCAGAAGCGCCCACTTATCGTGGGAGCCGACCTGCGCCGTCAGGCAAGCCGATACCGGCCGCCCGACAGGGTGTCGGGACGTGTCCAACATGCTTTTTTTCACGAAAGACAACAAATTTCCTGCCCCACACCTCGATGTGGAGTTGACAGGGACCGGTGCTGGCGGCTAACTCAAATTGCTACTTTCGAGAAGGGCCTTCCGGGATCCGTCCTGGGGGGCTTTTCTTTTTTGTCGCCTGTCCTCTCGTGCCTCCGTTGTTGTCTACTGCTCTCAGTCTTCCGACCGGGTACTTTGCCAGCGGTCGTGAAGTTCCTTGATGATCTCTTCGGCCTGGCCGTCGAGCCAGCGGTCGAAGCCGTCCGCCGTGCGCGAGGGCACGGTCAGCGTCAGCCCGCGGGAATTGCTGCGCAGCTCGGCCAGCGCCGCGCCGTTGCGCGCGCGCAGGGTGCGCGGCCGCGGGGCAGGGGCCTTGGCGGCGCTCGCCTTGCGCTGGGTGGCGGCAAAGACCGCCTCGAAGCGCGCGTCCGACTCCAGGCCCTCGAAGCCGGGCTCGGCCATGGCCTCTTCGGCGCGGGTCGCCGCGGCGGAATTCTCCAGTGCCTTGGCCAGCGCCATCCAGCGGTCGCGCCCGATTCCCGGGGCCGAGCCGATGCGGCGCAGGAAGGGCAGAGAGAACGCCGTGCCTACCTTCAGCATCCGGCTGACCATCGGCAGGTCGATCGACAGGGCCGCGGCGATTGTCTGCCGTTCATAGCCCGAGTCCTGCAGTTGCGCGGCAAAGCTCGCCTTTTCCACGAAACTCAGGTCCTGGCGCGAGGTGTTTTCCTGGCCCTGCGCCATGACCAGCGCGTGGTCGTCGAGTTGACGGACCATCGCCTTGACCTTCATCCCCAGCTCGCGCAGCGCGCCGAGGCGGCGGCGACCGTAAACGATCTCGAAACGGCCGTTGGTCTTGGGATGCGGTCGCAGTAGCACCGGAACTTGCTGACCGTAGGTCTGCAGGCTCTCTTTCAGCTGTGCCTGCGCCGCTGGATCGAGACCGAGACGGTCCTCGATCCCGGCGTCGTCGATGAGATCGGCCTCGATCTCCTGCACCGCGTTTTCCTGCAGCTTCGACAGCGAGCTCTGCAGTGCGCCGACCGCCCCGCGCGGCATCATCCGCGATTCGGCGGGGGTCGGTTTACGCTCTGTTCCGCCGCCTAGGGTCGAAATCCGTGGTTCCAGAATGCCTTTGCGTGCCATCAGCGTCCCCATGCTTTCTGAATGAGAGACTCGACCTCATCGTTGACCTGATTCAGTGAATCCACCGCGCGGTCGTAGGTGTTGCGGTGGAACTGCGAGCGGTCGACCTCATAGAGCGTCTGCGTCGTCAGCCCGGCGTCCGAGATCGCGGTGGATTTCAGCATCGAGGCCACCATGACCTCCTCGCCGAAGAGCTGGCGCAGGAAGGCGACGACCTGCTGCTGCGGGCCGTCGTTGGGCTCGTAGCGGTTGATCAGGAAACGCAGGAAGTCGAACTCCATGCTCGCGCCGGCATTCGACACGACATCGAGCAGATCCGCGCTCATCTGCAGGAACTGTGACATCGAGGCGATGTCGAGCATGTTCGGCACGATGGTGATCAGCACACCGGTCGAGGCACAGAGCGCCGACATGGTCAGATAGCCCAGCTGCGGCGGGCAATCGAAGATGATCACATCGTAATTTGCCTCGACCTCCTGCAACGTTGCGGCCATGCGCGCGAAGAAGGGCGGCTGCATGTTTGCCATCAGCGCCTGCGGCGTCTCGTGCTCGAATTCCTGCAGCATCAGCCCGCCCGGGGCCAAGTCGATGCCGGTGAAATAGGTCTTCTGGATGATCTGCGACATCGGCACCGGATCGTCGTAGCGGATCGCGTCGTAGATCGTGCCGGAATGCAGGAAATCATACTCGGGGCGGTAGCCGAAAAGCGTGGTCAGCGAAGCCTGCGGGTCGATGTCGACCGCCAGCACGCGGTATCCCTTCAGTGCCAGACGCTGTGCGGTGTGGATCGAGCTGGTGGTCTTGCCCGAGCCGCCCTTGAAGTTGAGGAAAGACAGCACCTGCACCTTGTCGCCCTCGCGGCGGCCGCGCAGATAGGTGCCCTTGGTCTTGGCGGTGTTGTCGAGGATCTTGCGAATCTCCTGCAGATCCTCCCCGGAATAGTGTCTTCTTCCGCCCGGCGTGGTATGCACTTCGGGCACGCGGTCCTCGAAATGCAGCTTGCGCAGGAAGCTGGGGGAAATGCCGAGCAGTTCGGCCGCCTCTCCGGCGGAAAAGCGGCGGAGTTCCTTTCGCGCATCGGGTGCGAAGACCTTGAGCATATGGTCTTCGAGCGCCGCGCTGATCGCTTCGGCGTTCTCCCGCACGCGGGCATTGATATGAATCGGTTCCGCCACTGCTGCCCTCTGCTTTCCCGTTTTCTGGGTAACGCTGTTTTCCGCCAGCGCTTTTATTACCGTTTCTTTACGCAAGAGCGAGCGCGTTTGTCCACAGATTCCTGCGAGGGCGGGGCAGGGGGGTGACGCCAACATCTTGGGACTCTTCGCGCGGACCGCGCAAGACACGGCGTAACTACTTGTATTGGAACAAATTATTCTTGCTTCTTTGCGAAAATGTCGCGGACGCGTATTTTGTCGGCAGATTTCAAGCCCCGGCGCGGAATCCGCGCAAGAATCGCCGATCATCTTGCGGCCCTTTGGCAGCGAGTCGGGCGATTCCAGCGAGATGAAGGCTCTATTGCGGGCGAAACAGGCTCTTGCGAGAGCCACGCCAATGGCGACGCCGCCGTACAAGGGCCTTGGGCGGTACGGGGTGGGCTACCGGGAAGCCCGCACCTGGGGCCGTCTCGCCAGGAGGGCGAAGGCAGAGACGATCAAACTTCTCTCCGGGGACTGCCTGCAGCCGGGGACGGGTCGAGGACGCCTGGACGGCCGGCCCAGGGAGAGTCCGCGCGTGCTGGGAGGGGCGCTCCTTCGCGAGCCCGAACGGGAGGGCTTCTGGCAGGGCGAAGGCGCCGCGAAAAGGATCTCCGACCGGGTGACGGACGGTGGCGCGGCTGAGGTGCCAGCGCCCGGACGGGGCGCTGGCGGGTCGTGCGCTGCGGGCTGCCGGATCAGGCGAGCGCGGCGGTCACGATGAATTCGACGTAGTAGTCGGGGGTCGCGAGCTTGGCCTCGCCGGTGGCACGGGCCGGCGGGTTCGCGGGATCGACCCAGGTGTCCCAGACGGCGTTCATCGCGGCGAAATCGGCCATGTCGGCGAGCCAGATGGTGGTGGTGAGCAGGCGCGACTTGTCCGAGCCGGCCTCGGCCAGCAGCCGGTCGACCGAGGCAAGCGCGTCCTTGCACTGGGCGGTGATGTCCGCGCCTTCGCCAACCTGGCCGGCGAGGTAGACGATGCCGTTATGCACGACGGCCTGGCTCATGCGGGTGCCGGGTTCGATGCGGGTGATGGTCATGAAACGTCCTTTCGAGGGGCGGCGGATCCTGTTCCGGAGCGCCCGCCGCGGGCCAAGATGCGCGCCGGCGGGCAGGAGCTGCCCCGCGCCATCGGGTCCAGATAGACCGGCGTGCGTCACCGCATCAAGGTCCGTCGGTCGCGTCAGCTCAGTGCGGCCTGCACCGAGTAGCAGAGCCTGCCGATGGGGTCGCTCGGCGGCCGGGCGCCGCGCCCCTCGGGATTGCCGGCGAGCAGGTTGCGCAGCTAGCCCTCGGCTCCGGAAGGCCGCTGGTCTTTCTTTCAGGTCGCGATGTCGTCCGGGGTTGTCTGGCAGACCCCGGGGCAATGGGTGAAGCCGAGGAAGACCGCCGAGGGCGCACCCTTCAGGTTGGGTTCTCTTGAGCCGGTGCCGTCGGCGGCGGTCAGCTGCGCGTCGCCGCGCCCGAGCAACGCCGCGCTGTTGGTGTCGAGCCGCGGCAGGACCGGGAGCAGTGCGTGGGGCGGCCCGGTCAGGCCGAGGGCGAAACGGTGTTCCTTGGTCATGAGGCGGGGTCAGGGGCCGTCTGGGCGTGACGCTTGGTCATTCGGCTGCGCTGGCGGCGGGCGGGGGGAGTCGAAATGTCAGGCGAGACATAATCTTGCGCGAATGCGCTGTACAAAAAGCTACCTTAGGTAGAATTTTGACGCCACGACACCACCCTAGGATTTTCCCATTTGATCAAAAAATGATCGACACGAGCGAAAAACTGGCCGAACCTCTCGCAATCGCGCCCCGTGACGCTGCGAAGCCTGTTTGAACCGCCTTCGGGATGAGGAGATTGGCGGAAGCGGCGCCGGAGGGCGCGGCATGAGACCAAGAAACTTCAGGGAGACGACCATGACCCGACACACCCCGTCGCGGACCATGCGCATTGGTGCGGCACTGCTGACCGCGGCGCTGCTGTCCAGCACCGCGCTGACCGCGCAGGCGGAGACGCCGCCGAACATGCTGGTGATCGCGCAGCGCATCGACGACATCAAGACCATGGACCCGGCCGAGAGCTTCGAGTTCACCGGTGCCGACATCAGCCGCAACGTCTACGAGGCGCTGGTCGACTTCGACCCGATGGACCTTGACGCCGGCTTCCAGCCCGCGCTGGCAGAAAGCTGGGAAGTGTCCGAAGACGGCACCCAGATCACTTTCACCATGGCCGACGGCCACGTCTTCGCCTCGGGCAACCCGGTGACCGCCAAGGACGCCGAGTTCTCGCTGCGCCGCGCGGTGATGCTCAACAAGACCCCGTCGTTCATCCTGACGCAGTTCGGCTTCACGCCGGAAAACGCCGAGGAGACCATCGTCGCGCCCGACGAGAAGACCCTCGTGCTGAAGCTCGACAAGGCCTACGCCGTGTCCTTCGTGCTGAACTGCCTTGCAGCGACCATCGGCGGCATCGTCGACATGGAAACCGTGATGGCCAATGAGGTCGACGGCGACATGGGCAATGCCTGGCTGCGCGACAACACCGCCGGTTCGGGCCCCTACAAGCTGGCCTCCTGGAAGCCCGACGAGAGCTACACGCTGGATCTCAACCCGGAATACCCCGGCGACGCACCGGCGATGAAGCGCGTGATCGTGCAGCACATCCAGGAAAGCGCCACCCAGCGCCTGCAGCTGGAGCGCGGTGACGTGGACATCGCCCGCAACCTCTCGCCCGAGGACGTGGCCGGTCTCGAGTCGGTCGACAGCGTCAAGGTCGTCGACGAGCTGCGCGGCCGCTTGATGTACTGGTCGGCCAACCAGAAGAACGAGATGCTGTCGAACCCGAAGGTGCTCGAGGCGATGAAGTTCGCCACCGATTACACCGGCATGCAGGACAGCTTCCTGAAGGGCCAGTACATCAACCACCAGGCGTTCCTGCCGAAGACCTTCATGGGCGCGATCGACGATCTGCCCTACAGCTTCGACATCGAGAAGGCCAAGGCGCTGCTGGCGGAAGCGGGCTACCCCGAGGGCTTCGACATCACCATCAACGTGCGTGATGCGCAGGACCGGATCGACATCGGCCAGTCGCTGCAGAACACCTGGGGCCAGATCGGCATCAACGTCGAGATGATCGTCGGCACCGGCGCGCAGACGCTGGACACCTACCGTGCCCGCGAGCACGACATCTACCTCGGCGCCTGGGGCCCGGACTACCCCGACCCCAACACCAACGCCGGCACCTTCGCCTACAACCCCGACAACTCGGATGAGGCGGGCGCCACCGGCCTTCTGGCCTGGCGCAACGCCTGGGCGCTGCCCGACATGAGCAACGAGACCCTCGCGGCCGTGGTCGAGCAGGACAGCGAGAAGCGCGCGGAGATGTACCGCGAGCTGCAGCGCGAGCACATGGCGACCAGCCCCTTCGGCATCATGTTCCAGCAGATCGAGCAGAACGCGATGCAGGACGGCGTCGAGCACTTCGTGGCCGGTGGCGCAACCACCGCGGTGTCCTACTGGGTCGTGACGAAGTAAGCCCGTGACTCAAGCGACAACCAACACCGGGGGAGGGCGCGCCGCGTCCTCCTTCCCGCCGAACTGGCTGAAAAAATTCGTCAGCCTTGCCTTCACCGTGGCGATCACCCTGCTGGGTCTGCTCTTCGTCACCTTCATGATCGGCCGAGTGATGCCGATCGACCCCGTGCTCGCGGTCATCGGCGAGCGCGCCTCTCAGGCGCAATACGACCAGGTCTACCTTGAGCTGGGTCTCGACAAGCCGCTGATCGTGCAGTTCGGCATCTATGTCGGAGACGTGCTGCAGGGCGATTTCGGCACCTCGATCCGCACCGGCAAGCCGGTGGCCGAGGACATTGCGCGCGTATTCCCCGCCACGCTGGAACTCGCCACGCTGGGCACGCTTCTCGGCGTTGTCCTCGGCGTTCCGCTCGGCGTTCTGGCCGCGGTCTACCGCGGCAGCTGGATCGACCAGCTTTCGCGGCTGATCGGCCTTGTCGGCTATTCGATGCCGATCTTCTGGCTCGGCCTGATGGGCCTGCTGATCTTCTACGGCATCCTCGGATGGGTGGCCGGGCCCGGGCGGCTCGGGGTGTTCTACGAGGGGCTGGTGCCGACGCGAACCGGTCTCTTGCTTGTCGATGCGCTCATCGAAGGCGACTGGGACGTGTTCAAGGACGCGCTGTCGCATATCGTTCTGCCGGCCTGCCTGCTGGGCTATTTCAGCCTTGCCTACATCAGCCGGATGACCCGCAGCTTCATGCTCGAACAGCTGAACTCGGAATATGTCATCACTGCGCGGGTGAAGGGGCTGAGCGAGTGGCACGTGGTCTGGCGCCACGCCTTCCGCAACATCGCCATCCAGCTCATCACAGTGATCGCGCTGGCCTATGCCAACCTGCTCGAAGGCTCGGTGCTGACCGAAATCATCTTCGCGTGGCCCGGCATCGGCAGCTACATCACCACCTCGCTCTTGGCCAATGACATGGCCTCGGTCCTTGGGGGCACCGTCGTGATCGGAACGATCTTCGTGTGCATCAACATCTTCTCGGACCTTCTCTACCGCTTCTTCGATCCGAGGGCCAAATGACCTCGCACACACCTACCGACGCCAAGCCGGGCCTGAAGGCCTGGCTGCTGAGCGATACGCCGCAGTCCCGCGGACAGGCGCGCGCCGCTGCCTGGTACCAGGGCTGGCTGAAACTGACGTCCAACAAGCTGACCTCGCTCGGCCTGATCGTGCTGACCCTGCTGGTGCTGGCGGCGATCTTCGCGCCGCTGCTGGCCACCGACAATCCCTTCGTGCAGGACCTCGGCGCGCGGCTCAAGCCGCCGGGCTGGGAGGGGCATATCTTCGGCACCGACAGCCTTGGCCGGGACATCTACTCGCGCCTGCTCTACGGCGCGCGGATCTCGATCTACATCGTGCTGCTGGTGGCGCTGGTGGCGCCGCTGCTGGGGCTGATCATCGGCACCACCGCGGGCTATTTCGGCGGCTGGGTCGATACCGTGCTGATGCGCATCACCGATATCTTCCTCGCCTTCCCGCGGCTGATCCTCGCGCTGGCCTTCGTGGCGGCGCTGGGGGCGGGGATCGAGAACGCGGTGCTGGCGATCTCGCTCACCGCCTGGCCGCCCTATGCGCGGATCGCCCGGGCCGAGACGCTGACCATCCGCAACTCGGACTTCATCCACGCCATCCGCCTGCAGGGTGCCGGGCCGCTGCGGATCATCACGCGCCACGTCTGGCCACTGTGCATCTCGTCACTGGTCATCCGGGTGACGCTCGACATGGCGGGGATCATCCTCACCGCCGCGGGTCTCGGCTTCCTCGGCCTTGGCGCACAACCGCCGAGCCCGGAATGGGGCGCGATGATCTCGGAGGGGCGCAAGTACATCCTCGACTACTGGTGGGTGGCCACCATCCCCGGTCTCGCCATCTTCGCCATCTCGCTCGCCTTCAACCTGATCGGCGACGGTCTGCGCGACGTGCTCGATCCGAAGGAGGCCGGCAAATGAGCAATCTTCTGGATATCGAGAACCTCTCGGTGCGCTTTCCGACGCGCTCCGGGACCTTCGAGGCGGTGCGGGGGATCTCTCTCTCGCTCGGCAAGGAGCGTCTGGGGATCGTCGGTGAGTCCGGCTCCGGCAAGTCGATGACCGGCCGGGCGATCCTCGGCCTCATCCGCAAGCCGGGCGAGGTGACGGCGGACCGGCTGGAGATGCAGGGCGAGAGCCTGCTCGATGCCTCGCCGAAGCGGATGCGGGCGATCCGGGGCAAGCATATCTCGATGATCATGCAGGATCCGAAATACTCGCTGAACCCGGTGATGACCGTCGGCGACCAGATCATCGAGGCGCTGCGCACGCATGAGAAGGTCGGCAAGGCCGAGGCCTACAAGCGCGCGCTGGAAATGCTCGACGCCGTGGCGATCCGCGAGCCGGAGCGGGTGATGAAGCTCTATCCGCACGAGGTTTCGGGCGGCATGGGCCAGCGCATCATGATCGCCATGATGCTGATCCCCAACCCCGAGATCCTGATCGCCGACGAGCCCACCTCGGCGCTCGACGTGTCGGTGCAGCTGCAGGTGCTGGAGATCATGGACAGGCTGGTGCGCGAGCGCGGCATGGGGCTGATCTTCATCAGCCACGATCTTAACCTCGTCGCCGGCTTCTGCGACCGGGTGGCGGTAATGTACGCCGGGCGGATCGTCGAGGTCTGCGAGGCAGGCAAGCTGCACGAGGCGAAACACCCCTACACGCTGGGACTGCTGAACTCGGTCCCCGATCTCGAACGGCCCCGGCCGCGGCTGGAGGCGCTGCAGCGCGACCCGGCCTGGCGCGAGGCTCCTTCCGTGAGTGCGATGCTATGAGCCAGCCAGAGATTCAGATCGAAGGGCTGGAGGTCTTCTTCGGCGACGGTCCCGAGCGCACCCGCGTGGTGCACGGGATCGACCTCAACGTGGCGCAGGGCGAGAGCTACGGCCTCGTCGGCGAATCCGGCTCGGGCAAGTCGACGGTGTTGCGCGCGCTGGTCGGGCTGGTGCCGGACTGGCACGGCACGATGAGCGTCGGCGGCGAGAGCCTGCAGCGCCTCGGGCGGTCGAAAGAGTTCTACCGCCGGGTGCAGATGGTGTTTCAGGATCCCTACGCCTCGCTGCATCCGCGGCAGACCGTAGACCGGGTGCTGAGCGAGACGCTGGCGCTGCACGGCATCAAGGACGGGGTCGATGCGCGCATCGACCGGCTGCTCGAGCAGGTGGGTCTGGGGGGCGGCTTCCGCTTCCGCTACCCGCACCAGCTCTCGGGCGGTCAGCGGCAGCGCGTGGCGATTGCCCGCGCGCTGGCGCCCGAGCCCAAGGTGCTGCTGCTCGACGAGCCGACCTCGGCGCTCGACGTGTCGGTGCAGGCCGAGATCCTCAACCTGTTGTCGGACCTGCGCTCCGAGTTCGGCCTGACATACCTGATGGTCAGCCACGATCTCGGTGTCATCGGCCACATGTGCGACCGTGTGGCGGTCATGCAGACCGGCGAGATCGTCGAAACGCTGGAAGTGGACGCGATGCGCAAGCTCGACGCGCAGCACCCCTACACCCGCCACCTGCTCGACAGCGCGCTGCGCTCTGCGGGGCACGAGGGCATGGGCGAGGCGCAGCGCTCCGCCGGATAGGGCAGGGGCATTTCCGAGAGATGAGACCACCCGGGCAGGAAGCTGCCCGGGTGGTCTGCTTTTGGGTCTGGGTGCGACAGAGGCCAGCGGACGACCGCGGGCTGCCGCGCCTGACATGAGTGGCCGGGCGCTTTATCGTGACGTTCCGCCGGACGGATGATCGCGCGTTGCCCCCACCAAACCGGCCGCCCGGGGGGCGGTCGGCCGCTGGCCGGCGGCGCTGCGCGCCTCGTTCCGGCTGGGCCTTCGGCTCACATCCCGCGGATCATGCCGCCGTCGACGCGGATCATCGAGCCGGTGACATAGGCGGCCTGCGCCGAGCACAGGAAGGTGACCATTGCGCCGAACTCCTCGGGCGTACCGTAGCGGCCCGTGGGGATGGTCTTGCGGCTGGCTTCCTGCACCGCATCGAGCGAGGCGCCGGTCTTATCGGCCTTGATCCCGTCGAGCTGCGCGAGGCGGTCGGTCGCGATGCGCCCCGGCAGGACCATGTTCACCGTCACGCCATGTGGGGCGACCTCTTCGGCGAGGGTTTTCGACCAGCCCGCCACCGCGCCGCGCACGCCGTTCGAGAGCGCGAGGTTCGGGATCGGCTGCACGATGCCCGAGGAGCCGATGGTCACCACACGGCCCCAGCCTTTGGCGATCATGCCGGGCAGGGCGGCGTCGGTGATCGCGAAGATCGGCGCGGCCATGGCCTCGAAGGCGGCCTGCCAGGCGGCGCTGCTCTGGCCCTTGGCGGGTCCGGCGGCAGGGCCGCCGCAGTTGTTGACGAGGATGTCGACCGGCTGCTCGGCGAGCCGTTCGATCAGCGCCGCGACGCTGGCCGCATCCGAGAGGTCGAGCTTCAGCCCCTCCATGCCCTCCGCCGGGGCGTCACCGCTGCGCGAGGCGGCGATCACATGCGCGCCCTCGGCGGCCAGCAGCGTGGCGCTTGCCGCGCCGAGGCCGCGGCTCGCGCCGAGCACCAGCGCCGTCTTGCCCTTCAGTCCCAGATCCATCAGTTCAGCTCCTTCAGTCGTTTCTCCTGCCGGGCGAGCAGGCGCTCGACCTCGGCGATGGCCTCGGGGGTGAGTCCCGCGCCCGGCGCGCGCAGCGCCGCCGAGCCGATTGCCCCGCGCTTGGCCAGCACGTATTTGCGCACCGCCAGCCCGGCGCCCGGCTGCTGCTCGTAGCGCACCAGCGGCAGGTAGGCATCGAAGATGTCCTGCGCCCGGTCCATGTCGCCGTCGCCGGCCAGCCGCACCACGTCTGCCAGCATTTCGGGAAAGCCGAAACCCGTCATCGCACCATCCGCGCCGCGTGCCATCTCTTCGGGCAGGAACACCCCGCCATTGCCGCAGAGGATCGAGATCCGGCGGCGGCCTTCGGCCTCGGCACGGCGCAGCTTGCTGATCTTGGCAAGGCCCGGCCAGTCCTCGTGCTTGAGCATGACCACCTGCGGGATGTCGTCGATGATCCGGCCCAGCACCTCGTCGGAGATCTGCACGCCGGTGGCCAGCGGGAAGTCCTGCAGCACGATCGGCACGCCGTCCCCGAGCGTCCGCGACACCTGACCGAAATAGCCGTGGATCTGCGGGTCGGTCTTCAGCGAGCCCGGCGTGGTCACCATGCAGCCCGCCGCGCCCATGTCCATCACGGCCTTGCCCAGCTCGCCAATTGCGGCGAGGCCGGGGGCCGAGACGCCCACCACCACCGGCTTGCCGCCGGCGCGCTTGATCACCCGCTCGGCCACGGCGCGGCTCTCGGCCTGTGTCAGCTTCGGTGCCTCGCCCATCATGCCGAGGATTGTCAGCCCGTCGGCGCCTTTGTCGAAGTAGAAATCCACCACCCGGTCGAGGCTGTCCCAGTCGATCTCGCCCTGATCGGTGAAGGGGGTGACGGAGATGACGTAGACGCCGCGGGCGTCGCAGGTGAGCAGGCTCATGGCTTGGGTCCTTCGGTCATGGAGAGGTCAGCCCTTCGGCGGCTCGGCAATCAGCAGGTCGCTGTCGGCGAAGGCGGCGCGCAGGTCCGACATGAAGCTGTGCAGCAGGCCCGAGTAGGGCACGCCCCGCCGGGTGTACATCACCGCCTTCACCTCGCAGGCGGGCAGGAAGGGCTTGCAGACCAGCGCGTCATTGGCGTGGGTGGTGGCGGAATAGGGATCGACAACGGTGACGCCGAGATGCTGCGCGGCCAGCGCCGTGGCCGTGGCGCAATAGCGCACCTCGATGCGCGGGGCGTAGGTGGCGCCGACCTGCTCGTAGGCCTTGCGCACCAGCTGCCCGAGGTTCGAGCCCATCTCAAGACCGACCAGCGGCTCGGCCTGCAGGTCGAGCGCGGTGAGATGGGGCTTGGCGGCGAGCGGGCTGCCGCGCGGCACCAACGCCACCATGTGGGCGCGCTGCAGGACGTCGACGTTCACCGCCGCCTGCCGGTCGTGGTCGATGGCGAGGCCGATGTCGGCCTGGCCGCTCTGCACCGCATCCTTGACCTGTTCCAGCCGTCGCACGTCAAAGGCGACCGACACATCGGGCCGCGCATCGAGGAAGCGGCGCAGGGCGACCGGGGCGACCGAGTAGCCGAGCGGCGGGGTGGCGATTACCTTGAGGCGGCCGGCCATGCCGAGCTTCATGTCGCGGGCACGCTGCGAGAAGCCGCGCATCAGGCTGAAGACCGGGCGGATCTCCTCGTAGAGCGATTTCGCCTCGGCGGTGGGCTGCAGGCGGCGTCCGGTGCGTTCGAAGAGGGTGAGGCCGAGCTGGGTCTCCAGCTGCCGCAGCCCGGCGGAGACCGCCGGCTGCGAGACCCGCAGCTGCTCGGCGGCTTCCACCGTTGTGGCGCAGCGCATCATCGCGGCGAAGATCTCCAGGAGCCGCAGCGAGACGTCCGGGAGGCCCGGTTCGGTGGTCATTCGGGCGCTCCGACCAGACCCAGCGCCATGGCGGCGGCGGCCTGCACCGGGTCGATCACCGCGATGCCGATGTCGCGTTCCAGCCTGGCCCGGATCGGCGCCATGCCGGCGCAGCCGAGCACCACCGCGCCCGCGCCCTTTTGTGCCAGTTCGCGGCCCAGGGTGACGCACATGCCGTAGACCTCCGGGTCGCGCCCCGAGGCCTCGGCCGAGACACCGGGCAGGGCAAGCTCCGCCGCGAGGCGGCTTTCGACGCCCATGGCGCGGATCTTCACCCGGTGGCGGGCGACCGAGCCGGGGGCCAGTGCGATGATGCCGAAGAGGTCGGCGCGGGCCATGGCGGTGAGAATGCCCGCCTCCTGCACGCCGATCACCGGCTGTTTGACCAGCGTTCGCGTGAGCTCCACGCCCGGATCGGAGAAACAGGCCGAGACAAAGGCAGCCGCATCGGGCCGCGCCTGCGCCGCCTCGGCAAAGCCGAGCCCGGCGCGGGCCACGTCCTCGGCGGTCATGATCGTCGCCGGGGAGGCGGGCAGGTCGGTGACCTCGAAGGCCGGCCCATTGACCGGGGCGAGATGGGCGATGGCCGCAGCGATACCCTGCGTCACGCTGCTGGCGGAGTTGGGGTTGATGATCAGGATCGGACCCATCAGCGCAGCTCCGCGCCAAAGTTCTGCGAAGGATCGAGCTCCTTGGCGGTGAAGCCGGGCTTGCCGCGCAGATCGACCGGCTGGCGGGCGACGAAGCGGCCCTGGCCTTCCTTGGCCTTCAGCTCGCCGTGCTCGACGATCACCGCGCCGCGGTTCATCACGATCTCGGGCTTGCCGGTGATCTCCATGCCCTCGAAGGGGGTGTAATCCATGTTGTCGTGCTGGTCGGCGGCGGTGACGGTGACCCGTGCCTCGGGGTTCCAGATGGCGATGTCGGCATCCATGCCCGGGGCGATCCGGCCCTTGGTCTCGCAGCCGAAGGTCTTGGCGGCATTGGTCGAGGACAGGGCGACGAACTGTTCGAGGGTGATCCGGCCCTTCACTACTCCCTCGGAGAAGAGATAGGGCAGGCGTGCGGCGATGCCGGGCATGCCGTTGGCGATCTTCGGATAGGGAATGTCCGACCCGTTCAGGAACTTGCCGGTCTCGTCGAAGCGGTAGGGCGCGTGATCCGAGCTGACGCTCTCGAAGGTGCCCTGCGCGATATGGTGCCAGAGCGCATCCTGCGTGCGGCTGTCACGCAGCGGCGGCGAGCAGATGTATTTCGCGCCTTCCATGCCGGGGCGGTCGAGATCGGCGCGGGTGAGGGCGAGATACTGCGGGCAGGTTTCGGCGAAGAGCTTGGCGCCGTTGAATTTTTCGCGCCGGACGATCTCGGCGCCGCCTTCGGTCGAGACGTGCACAATGAACAGCGGAGCGTCGACCAGCTTGGCGAGCTGGATGGCGCGGTTGATCGCCTCCTGCTCGGCCAGCTCGGGGCGCGAGATGGCGTGGTATTTCGGCGCGGTGAGGCCCTTGGCCGCCAGCTTGCGGTTCATCCATTTGACCATGTCGTTGTTCTCGGCATGGACCATGGTGATCGCGCCGTGCTCGCGCGCGACGGTGAGGATGTCGAGCATGCCGCCGTCGCCGAGGTTCATCAGGTCGTAGGTCATGAAGACCTTGAACGAGGTGATGCCGCGGGCGAAGGCGCGGGGCAGCTGGTCCTCGAGCACCTCTGGCTTCGGGTCGGAGATGATCAGGTGATACGAATAGTCGATCACCGAGCGCGCGGCGCGGGCGTCATAGGTGGCGATGACGTCATCGACCGACTGGCCGCGCTGCTGCGCCGCGAAGGGGATGAACGACGAGTTGCCGCCATAGGCCGCCGAGATCGAGCCGGAGAGGTAGTCGTCGGCGGTCATCACCCCCGAGGAGCTTTCCTGCGCGATATGCGCGTGCGCCTCGATGCCGCCGGGCACGACGATGCGCCCGCCCGCGTCGATGCGGCGCGCGCCGCCCTCGAGCTTTTCGGCCACGGCGGCGATGCGCCCGTCTTTGATGCCGATGTCACCCTTCGCCGTGTAGTCGGCGGTCGCGATCGTGCCGCCGTGGATCACCGTATCGAACTGCATCTCGTCTCTCCTTCCGTGCCGCCGCGGGCGGCCTATCCGTCTGTCCCCGCGGGGACGGACGCCGGGGCAGGGGCCCCGGCGCGTCTGTCTTATTCCGGCACCTTGACGCCGGTCTGGCTGGCGATCAGCCCGTAGTGCTCGATACGGCGGTGCGCCGAGAAGTTGAACACGGTGGACTTGCCGAAGTCGCACTTGGCGAAATCCGCCTCGTGCACGATCAGCTCATCGCCTTCGCCTTCCGCCTTTGCCACGACGAAGCCGTCGGGGTCGACGATGATCGAGCCGGCGAACATGTGGTTGCCGTCCTCCATGCCGCATTTGGCCACGGCCACGGCATAGGTCGAGTTCTGGTAGGCGCCGGCGCAGACCGAGAGCTCGTGGTGGTACATGCGCCGCTCGATGCCTTCCTCGGCCGAGAGGTTGTTCTGCGACGGGGTGTTGTAGCCGATGGTCACCAGCTGCACGCCCTGCAGGCCGAGGACGCGCCAGGTTTCCGGCCAGCGGCGGTCGTTGCAGATCGCCATGCCCATGATCACGTCCTGGTTCTTCACCACGCCGAAGCCGGTGTCACCGGGCAGGAAGTAGCGCTTTTCCAGGTGCTGGTGGGTGCGCTCGGGTTCGAACTCGGCGTGGCCGGGCAGGTGGGTCTTGCGGTAGGTCAGCACGATCTCGCCCTCGGGGGAGACGATGATCGAGGTGTTGAAATGCTCGCCCTCGGGGGTCAACTCGCAGTAGCCGAAGGTGAAGCCCATGCCGTATTCCTTCGCCTTGTCGAAGAGCGGCTGCACGGCGGGGTTCGGCATCTGGGTCTCGAACCAGTGGTCGAACTCGGCGCGGTCCTCGACGTAGAAGCGCGGGAAGAAGGTGGTCAGCGTCATCTCGGGGTAGACGAGGAACTTCACGCCCTTGCCGTGGGCCTCGTCCATCAGCGCGATCATCCGGGCGACGACCTCTTCGCGGGTCTCGTCCTTCTGGATGCCGCCGATCTGGGCGCCGCCGATAATCATCTTCGTCATGGGAGTTTCCTTTCAGGGACGTTCAGTGCACCGCGAGCCCGCGCTGGTACCGCGAGATCAGGCGGACGAGCGGCCAGAGGATCGCGAGGTAGATCAGCGCCGCGAGGATCAGCGGCGAGGAGTTGTAGGTGACCGAGCGGGCCATGTTGGCCGAGTAGAGCAGCTCGGAGAGGGAGACGACCGAGGCGAGCGAGGTCAGCTTGACCACCTCGACGGTGTTGGACAGCAGGTCGGGCAGCACGTTGCGCACGGCCTGCGGCAGGACCACGTGGGTCAGGGTCTGCGCCTTGCTCAGACCGGTGGCGCGGGCGGCCTCGGTCTGGCCTTTGGGCACCGACTGGATGCCTGCCCGGAAGACCTCGGCGAAATAGGCCGAGTTGTTGAGGAAGAAGGCGACGACCACGGCCATGAAGGGGCTCAGCTCCAGCCCGGCAAAGGGCAGCCCCGAGAAGACGAAGACCAGCAGCACCAGCGGCGGCAGCGCGCGGAAAAGGTCGATGAAGCCGACCGACGGCCATTTCAGCCACTTGCTGGGCGACAGCGCACCGAGCGCCAGCAGCAGCCCGCCGACGAGGCCGAGCCCGATGACCACGGCGCAAAGCTCGAGCGTGATGATCAGCCCCTTGAGCAGCAGCGGCCAGGCCTGCGCCATGATGCCCACGTTGAAGAAAAGGTCGATGAAGTTGCTCATGTCATGTGCCCCTTACACGGCCCAGGCGTAGCGCCGTTCGAGCAGGCGCGAGAGGATGACCACCGGCAGGAAGATCGCGAGATAGGCGAGCGCGGCCATGGTCAGCGGCGTCGCCGAGCCCGAGAAGCTCTGCGCCGAGGAGGAGACGGCGAGGATTTCCTTCACCCCGATCACCGAGCCGAGCGCGGTCATCTTGGTGATCGCCAGCGCGCGGTTCACCAGCGGCGGGATGCCCATGCGGATGGCCTGCGGCAGGGCGATCTCGAAGAGCGTCTGCGCGAAGCTGAGGCCGGTGGCGCGGCCCGCCTCCCATTGGCCCTTCGACACGGCGGTGAGGCCGGCCCAGAAAATCTCCTCGGCGAAGGCGGCAAGCACGCCGCCGAGCACGAGGATCAGCACCATGGGTCCCGACAGGTTGATGCCGAGCCCGGGCAGGCCGAAGTAGAAGATCAGGATGACGACCAGCGGCGGCAGGGCGCGACCGATGTCGGCGAAGGCGACGATGGGCAGGGTCAGGTACCAGCGGCCGAGCGTGCGCAGGCAGGCCAGAACGAGGCCGAGGGCGAGCCCGCCGACCACGATGATCGCGCTGAGCCAGAGCGTGGTGACGATGGCCGACAGCAGGTCCGGCAGGTATTTCGCCATCACCGCGCCGTCGAAGAATGTGTCGAGGAACCTCATGCGTCGCTCGGGTGCAGGCGGGAGAGGAAGGCGCGCAGGCGCTCGGATTTCGGATTGCCGAAGATCTCTTCGGGGGTGCCGGCCTCGACCACCACGCCGCCATCCATGAAGACGACGCGGTCGGCGGCCTCGCGGGCGAAATCCATTTCGTGGCTGACCACGACCATGGTCATGCCCTCGTCGCGCAGCTGTTTCATCACCTTGAGCACCGAGCCGACAAGCTCGGGGTCGAGCGCCGAGGTCGGCTCGTCGAAGAGCATGACCTTGGGATCGAGCGCCAGCGCGCGGGCGATGGCGACGCGCTGCTGCTGGCCGCCCGACAGCTCGGAGGGCATGGCATCGGCCTTATGCGCCAGCCCGACGTGTTCGAGCATCTCCATAGCGCGGGCCTTGGCCTCGGGCTTGGAGCGTTTCAGTGCCTTGACCTGCGCCAGCATGACATTGGCCAGAACAGATTTGTGCGGGTAGAGGTGGAAGCCCTGGAAGACCATGCCGATCTTCAGCCGCATCTTGTCGAGTGCGGCGCCGTGGCAGGCGGTGACATGTTCGCCGTCCAGAAGGATGCTGCCCGAGGTCGGCTCTTCGAGCCGGTTGCAGCAGCGGAGCATGGTGGATTTGCCCGAGCCCGAGGGGCCGATGACGAAGACCAGCTCGCCCGGCTTCACGCTGAGGTCGATCGAGGTCAGGACCTGGGTATCGCCGAAACTCTTCTCGAGTTGGTTGATCTCGAGCATCGGCCTGAGGTGGACCTTTGCGGCGGAAGCGGAGGGGGCTGCGGGCATGAGCTGTCTTTCGGATGGGAGGACGGGGCGACGGGCGCCCCGTCCGAGAGGTTCAGGGAGCAGTGTCAGGGATCAGAAGTCGCAGGAGACGTCGTGCGCGGTCTCGTCGTAGCCGTCGAAACCGGGGGTGCCGTAGCCGGGGGTCGGGGTGACGATGGTGGTGCCCTCGGTCGGGGTCACGCCGAACCACTTCTCCGAAAGGGCGACCATCGTGCCGTCGGTCTTCAGGCATTCCAGCACCGCGTCGATCTTGTTGCGGGTTTCCACGTCGTCCTTGCGGAACGGGAAGGCCCAGACGAGGCCGGTGGGGTATTCATAGCTGAGGTCGATGCGCGGGTTCTGCTTGGCGGCCCATGCCGAGACGGTGGCGCCGGCGAGGTTGGCATCGGCGCGGCCGGTCGAGACGGCCTCGACGGCGTCGGTGTTGGTGCCGTAGGCGACCACTTCCCAGCCGTATTCCTCGGCCTTGTCGTTCAGGAAGCTTTCATAGACCGAGCCCTTGTTGACCGCGATTGTCTTGCCCTTGAAGGCGTCGAGACCTTCCATCGCCTCTGTCCCCGCAGGGACGGTGAAGGCGAAGTTGGTGTCCATGAAGCCCTCGGAGAAGAGCAGGTTCGAGGCGCGCTCCTCGGTGACGGTGGTCGGGGCGACGAGGAAGTCGTAGGTGCCTGCCTGCAGTGCCGGGATCAGGCCGGAGAACTGCGCGGCGACCACCTCCATGTCGACGCCGAGCTTCTCGCCGATGGCGGCGGCGAGATCGACGTTGAAGCCCTCGACCCCGCCCGAGAGGCTGGGCATGGCGTGGGGCGCGAAGGTGCCGTCGAGCGCGACCTTGTAGCCCTCGGCATGGGCCGGAAGGGCAAGCGCTGCGAGCGCGGCGGAGAAAAGAAGGCTCTTGGGTGTCATGAGGTGGCTCCGTGTTGGTTGGGTCTGTTTTCTTGGCATCGGGAGGATGCGAGACGTGACTTCTAAAAGCCGCCGGCCCGGTCGGGGAGCAATACAAATCAGGATTATAATGGAACTATAATTATAAACAGAGATTATATTTGTGACAGGTTTTGGCACGGAGTTCGGTTGGCGTGGAACGGCGACCTGATCGTCAAGGCATTGATTTGGAAGGGCTGGGAGCCACCTTGCGTCACCCCGCCCGCTACCGCAGCGGAAGGCGTGACGGCCCTGTCGGACAGGAGGGCTCGCTGCGCACCCCCCTTTACGATGCTCATTGAATGAGCAATCCCTGAGCCACCGCGCGCCGGGCGGACCGTCCGGAGGCGCCCGAGTCTCTCTTCGAACCCGACTCCATTTCTCAAACCTGCAAGGGGCCTGCCATGAAATCCCTCTTCCACCTCGCGATCCACGTCAAAGACCTCGACGAGACCCGCGCCTTCTACGGCGACGTGCTCGGCTGCGAGGAAGGCCGCTCGACCGACACCTGGGTCGATTTCGACTTCTTCGGCCACCAGCTCTCGCTGCACCTCGGCGAGCCTTTCCCGGTGACGCGCACCGGCAAGGTCGGCGAGCACATGGTGATGATGCCGCACATGGGCGCGGTGCTGCGGCTCGACGACTGGCTGGCGCTGGCCGACCGTCTGGCTGCCAAGGGCATCGAGTTTGACATCCCGCCGGTCATTCGTTTCGAAGGCGAGCCGGGCGAGCAGCGCACGATGTTCTTCTTCGATCCCTCGGGCAACCCGATCGAGATCAAGGGCTTCAAGGACTTCGACGGTCTCTTCGCCGCGTGACGCGGCTCCGCGCGGCCGGCGCCGTCAGGCGGGGCTCCGCGCGGGTTCGGGACGGGCGCGCAGGGCATGCAGGGCGATCAGCCCTAGCCCGAGCGCCAACCCGACTCCCATCAACGCGGCGGTCTTCCATAGGACGAGGACCGCCGCCACCAGCCGCAGTGCCACCTCCCAGCGGCGCAGCGCACCGCGGTCGAAGCGCGCCAGCGCCGAGGCCAGCAGGTAGAGCGTCAGCGCCAGCCGTGCGCCGAGCAGCAGCAGCGCGGGGATATCGACCTGCCCACTGTAGCCCTCGATCAGCGCCCGGCGGCCCGTGTCGTCGGTGATCGTCACGGCCTCCTCGATCAGCAGCAGTTCGGGATACCAGGCAAAGACGAAGGGAATGGCGAACATCACGATGCCCACGCGCACGGCCGCGATGCCGGTACGCATCGGTTCGGTGCGCGTGATCGAAGCGGCGGCAAAGGCAGCGATGGCCACCGGCGGGGTGATCGCCGAGGCCACGGCGAAGTAGAACACGAACATATGCGCGGTGAAGAAGCTGACACCGAGGCTCGACAGCAGCGGCCCGAGCAGCAGCGCCACGTTCACATAGGCGGGCACCGTCGGCATCCCCATGCCGAGCAGGATGGCGCAGAGCATGGCGCAGATCAGCGCCAGCATCAGATAGACCCCGCCGACGATGCGGATCTCGAAGCCGAAGAGATGCAGCACCTGCGCGTGTTCGAGCCAAGTGGTCACGGAACGGGTCAGCTCGCCGGTCAGGCCGCTCTCGTTGAGGAAGGCCGAGATGATCGACACCGCAAAGAGCAGCAGGAACAGCCGCGAGATCAGGATGCCGCCGTCGGCGAGCGACAGGAGCACCTTGGAGGGCTTGGCGCGGGTCTCGGGATCGAGGAACAGCAGCGGCAGCAGCACCGCCACGGCCCACCAGCCGGCCGAGACCGCGTCGCCGGTGGCGTTGGTGATGGTCTGGGTGACGAATTGCGGCAGGATCGACGCCGCCATGCTGCCGGCCATCGCGTCCTTCGAGCCGAGCAGCAGCAAGAGAATGGTGAGGATCGGCACCAGGATGATCACCAGGTTCAGCCAGTCCTGGCGGTGCATCACCAGATCCTCGGGCATCTCGCGCATCGCCTCGATCCGGTCCTTGCGGGCCTGGAACATCACCGCGAGGAAGATCGAGAAGAAGAACGCCAGCGCCGGCAGGAAGGCGGCGGTGATCACCTTGGTGTAGGGCACCGCGGTCAGCGCCACGAGCACGAAGGCCGCGACCCCCATCACCGGCGGCATGATCTGCCCGCCCGAGGAGGCTGCCGCCTCCACCCCGCCGGCGAATTGCGGCGAGAAGCCGTTGCGCCGCATCATCGGGATGGTCAGCCGCCCGGTCGAGAGCACGTTGGTTACCGGCCCGCCGGTGATCGTGCCGAAGAGCGCCGAGGAGACGATTGCCGCATGCGCCGGGCCGCCGCGCAGCCGGCAGGTCATCCGCACCGCTAGCTTGATCAGCGAGGTACCCCCGGCGGAAGTGCCGAAGAGCGCGCCCAGCACCACGTAGGGGAAGACCTGATTGACCACGATGTCCATGAACCGCCCCATGAAACCGTCGGGGGTGACAAAGACATTGGTGGCCTTCTGGATGGCGGCGGCGCGCACGTCACCGCCGTCGGCCCCGAGCTTGGTCAGCAGGAAGCTGTTGTCCGACAGCTCGAACATCCAGATCAGCGCGGTGGCCACGGTGTAGAGCACCACGACGCTCGCCACCGCCACCAGCGGCAGCCCCCAGACCCGCACGTTGTAAAGAAAGAACAGGGTGATGATGGTGAACAGCAGCGGGATGATCCAGATGCCGAAGCGGGCCTGGCAGGCGGGCACCTCGGCCTCGAAGGAGATGCCGGGGATCACCCCGGCCGAGCGCTCGGCGGCCTCCTGGATGAGCCGCGCGCGCTCGCCGGTCAGCTGGTCGATCAGGCAGATCGAGTCGATCTCCACCAGGAAGCCGACCGCCGCGAGCACTGCGGCGAGGATCAGCCCCGCGTCGAGCAGCGCGCCGAGCCAGGCCAGCCCCGGGCGGTCCCACTTCCACGCCCGGTAGACGCTGGAGTCGAGCGCCACGATCAGCATCATCACGAGGAAGACCGGCGGGTAGAAATACTCCGGCGGAAAGCCCGAGACCCGGAAGAACGGCCGCCCGGTGATCTCGCGCGCCCAGTCCTGCAGGCCGGGGATCTCGGGCATGGTGTTGATCATGCCGACGATCACCAGGATGACGGCCAGGACAAGGGCGATCCGCTTGCCCAGCGGACGGATGATGTCTTGCTGTGTCATGTCACCGGAGCCTTCCGAGGGCCGGGCCACCGCAGCGGCCCCACCATGTTGACGGGATCAGGGTGCGATCAGGGGGCGAGTCAGGGGCGCAGGCAGTCCGCCACCGTGTGGCCTGCGTCTTCGAAGGCACGGATCGCGCCCGGGTGCATCTTGATCTGTACCGCGCCGCAGGCGCCCTGGCTGACGCCGTCGATGTCGCCGAAGCTCATCCGGGCAAACGGACCGCGCGGCGAGCCGGTGATGAAGCGCTCTTCGCCCTCGAGGTAGGCCTTGGTGATCTGGTAGACGAGCTCTTCGTCGAGCCCCGCCGGGACGATCTGGCCGAAGGCCGTGGCGAAGCTGTCGAAGGTGTCGTCGTCGGTCACCACGGTGATGTCATTGCCGGCGTAGGCGGCGCGGAAATCCTCGACCGGCACCGAGTAGGGCGCATGCCCCGGGGCGGCGACGATCTGCTGCCCGAGCTCGCTGGCGAGCAGGTCGGAGGGCACGTCATGGAGGGTGATCCCACCCGCCGCGGCAATGGCGATCTGTCGCCCGGAGGGCAGCCCCTCGGGGATGGTCCAGACATCGGCGCCGCCGCCGGTGATGGTCGAGACGGTGTCGGGCCAGGGTGTCTGGATGCCCTCGTAGCCCTCGCCGTCCTTGAGGCCCGACAGCAGCTGGATCATCGCCCGGCCCGAGGTCAGCGCCGCGCCGCGCGGCGGGCCGTTCCAGACCCGCTTGCCTGCCATGTCACGGATGTCCTCGACCGGGTTGCTGTTGAAGTAACCGAGCACCTGAGCCGAGCCCGCGTTGAAGAAGATCGCGCGGATGTCGGAGGCCAGTTCAGCACCCTTTTCCGGGCCGACGCCGGCGTAGGGGCCGATGCCCCGCGACAGCAGGAACGGCAGGATCAGCGGCGCGGGGGTCATGTCGAGCCGGCCCTCCGCCACGGCGAGCACCGAGTTGGTCAGCGTTGCGCCCTCGGTGATCTGCATGGTGGCGACACCGGCGCTGTCGAGCACCGCGGCGAGGGTTGAATCGATGTAATGCGGCGTCGAGCCGGGGGTGGTGGTTTCGGCGGTCAGCGTGGCCTGAGCCGAGGCAAGCATCGGCGCAAGCGCCAGAACGCCGCCCACAAGCATCTGTTTGAGCATGGTTCCTCCCTTTGGTCGCCGCCCTCCTCCAAAGGCGGACGCCCCGCTTTTTCCGGGGACGTGGGGGAACGCTCGCAGAAATTATATGACTTGTCACGTAATATTTCTTCGGGCTTTATCGGGGGCGATGGGAGGCAGGTCATGACCAAGGCGAGCGAACGAAATGCCGCGCGCATCGCGGCGCGCCGGGCGCGGGAGGGCTACAATGTCTTTTCTCGCCTGCCGGCGGTCTACGCGGCGTCGCGCTCGCAGGGGCAGCAGTTCCTGCAGCTCGGTGGCGGGCTGTCGATCGTCGAATGGCGCACCCTATGGGACCTGCACGAAGTTGGTCCGATGACCATCCGCGACCTTTCGGCGATCCAGCGGGCGGATCATTCGCTGCTCAGCCGGGCGCTGCCTGCCATGGCCCGCAAGGGCTATGTGACCATGCGGCGGGACGACGGTGACGGGCGGCAGACCATCGTCGAGATCGCGCCTGCGGGCCGCGCCGCCTATGACTGCGCCGCGCCGGTGATGGCGCGCCGCCGCGCCGCGCTGCGCGAGGTGTTCTCGGAGGAGGAGATCGCCGTCTTCGTGGGGTTCCTCGACCGTTTCGAGGAGTTCCTGCGCACGCCGGTGGAGCAAGTGCTGAAGGAGGAAAGCGCAAAGTGACGACACGCCCCAACGTTCTGTGGATCATGGCGGACCAGCTCCGCTTCGACTATCTCAGCTGCGCCGGCCACCCGCATCTGCACACCCCGCATATCGATGCGCTGGCGGCGCGCGGCGTGCGCTTCACCAATGCCTACGTGCAATCGCCGGTCTGCGGCCCGTCGCGCATGTCCGCCTACACCGGGCGCTACGTGCGCAGCCATGGCTCGACCTGGAACGGCATGCCGCTGCGGGTCGGCGAGCCGACGCTCGGCGACCACCTGCGCGAGGTCGGTGCCCGCGCGGTGCTGGTCGGCAAGACCCATATGACCGCCGATGCCGAGGGCATGGCCTGGCTGGGGATCGACCCCGAGAGCGAGATCGGCGTCCGGGTCTCGGAATGCGGCTTCGAGCCATTCGAGCGCGACGACGGGCTGCACCCCGACAGCCCGCGACAGAACTGGTCGGCCTATGACGATTACCTCGTGGCGCAGGGCTATGTCTCTGAAAACCCCTGGGAGGATTTCGCCAACTCGGGGCTCGACGCGGATGGCGAGCTGCTCTCGGCCTGGCTGCTGAAACACTCGCGCCTCGCCGCCAACGTCCCCGAGGAGCACTCGGAAACCGCCTATATGACCGACCGGGCGATGGACTTCATGCGCGAGGCGCAGTCGGACGGGCGCCCCTGGGTGTGCCACCTGTCCTACATTAAGCCGCATTGGCCCTATATCGTGCCCGCGCCCTACCACGACATGTACGACGAGAGTCACATCCTGCCGCCGGTCCGCTCCGGGGCTGAACGCGAGACCGATCATCCGCTGCTGCGCGCCTACCACGAGGCGCGGGTCTGCAAGAGCTTCTCGCGCGATCACGTCCGCGAGCACGTGATCCCCGCCTACATGGGCCTGATCAAGCAGCTCGACGACAACCTCGGGCGGCTCTTCGCCTGGATGGACGAGCAGGGGATGAGCGAGAATACCATCATCGCCTTCACCTCGGATCACGGCGACTACATGGGCGACCACTGGATGGGGGACAAGGATTTCTACCACGAGATGGCGGTGAAGGTGCCGTTGATCATCGCCGATCCGCGCCCCGAGGCAGAGGGCACGCGCGGGCTCGTCTCCGATGCGCTGGTCGAGATGATCGACCTCGCGCCGACCTTCATGGCCGCCATTGGCTGCGAGGCCAAGCCGCATGTGATCGAGGGCCGCGACCTCACCCCGATCCTGCACGGCTCCGGGGGCTTCTCGCGCCGCTACGTGATCAGCGAGCACGACTACCACTGGTCCGACATGGCCCGCAGCCTGAACCAGCCGCAGGAAGACGCGCACACGGTGATGATCTTCGACGGGCGTTGGAAATACATCCGCTGCGAGGGGTATCGGCCGGTGCTGTTCGATCTGGAGACCGACCCGGACGAGTTGACGGACCTCGGCGCGTCGCAGGCGGTAGACCCCGTTGCGGTGCGCGCCCGGATGGAGGCGGCGCTGCTCGACTGGGCCCGCCGGCACCACACGCGGATCACCGCCACACCCACGGTTCTGGCGCGGCAGAAGAAGGCGGCCGAGACCGGCATCCTCATCGGCTTCTGGGACGAGAAGGAATACGAGGAGGTGACCGGCAAGCCTTTCGACAGCCTGACGCCGGTGGGGCGGCCCTAGCTGGCCACTTCGCGGCGTCGTCCCGCGTAGGGGACGCCACGGCGCGCCAGATCAGCGTTCCCATTATGTTCCGTCTCGGCTATGCTCGGCCCGATCAGAACATGCCGCAGGGCAGGATCGGGCAGCAGATGACACAGGCAGACCTCAGCACAGGTCCGGCGACGGATCTCCAGCCGGGCGCGGGCGCGGCGCAGACGGACCCTCTCGCGGCGCTGAACGACAACCAGCGCGCCGCCGCTACCTTCGGCATCAGCCCAGGCGATGCGTCGCCGGCCGGGCCGCTGCTGGTGATCGCGGGGGCGGGCTCCGGCAAGACCAGCACGTTGGCGCATCGGGTCGCGCAGCTGCTGATGAACGGCGCCGACCCGCAGCGCATCCTGCTGATGACCTTCTCGCGCCGCGCTGCCAGCGAATTGACCCGCCGGGTCGAGACGATCACCACCCGCGCCATGGGCACCGGGATCGTCGCCGAGGCGCTCACGTGGGCCGGCACCTTCCACGCCATCGGCGCACGGCTGCTGCGCGAACACGCACCGGCCATCGGGCTGAACCCCGAGTTCTCGATACATGATCGCGAGGACAGCGCCGACCTGATGAATCTCTGCCGCAATGCGCTGGGGTTCTCGGCCACCGAGAAGCGCTTCCCGGCAAAGGGCACCTGTCTGTCGATCTATTCCCGCGCGGTCAACGCCGGCGAGCCGCTGGACGAGGTGCTGCGCGATCACTTCCCATGGTGCGCCATGTGGGAAGGAGAGCTGAAACAGCTCTTCGGTGCCTATGTGCGCGCCAAGCAGGAGCAGAACGTGCTCGATTACGACGACCTGCTGCTGGCCTGGGCGCAGGTCATGTCGGACGCCGAGTTCGCCGCCCATATCGGCAGCGCCTGGGACCACGTGCTGATCGACGAGTATCAGGACACCAACCGTCTGCAGGCGCGCATCCTCATGGCGCTGAAGCCGGACGGGCGGGGCCTCACGGTGGTCGGCGACGACGCGCAGTCGATCTACGCCTTTCGTGCCGCCACCGTCCGCAACATTCTCGACTTCCCCGACGCCTTCGCGCCGCCCGCCGATGTCATCACGCTCGACCGCAACTACCGCTCGACCGCGCCGATACTGGAAGCCGCCAACGCGGTGATCGGGCAGGCCCGCGAGCGCTTCACCAAGAACCTCTGGACCACCCGTGCCTCTGCCGAGAAACCGCAGCTGGTGACGGTGAACACCGAGGCCGACCAGGCCCGCTACATGGTGGATCGAATCCTGGCCGACCGAGAGACCGGCACCGCGCTCAAGCAGCAGGCGGTGCTCTTCCGCACCTCCAGCCACTCGGTGCAGCTCGAGGCCGAGCTCACCCGCCGCAATGTGCCCTACGTAAAATTCGGCGGGTTGAAGTTCCTCGACAGCGCCCATGTGAAAGACCTGCTGTCGGTGCTGCGGCTGGCGCGCAACCCGCGCGACCGGGTGGCGGGATTCCGGGTGCTGCAGCTGATCCCCGGCATCGGGCCGAAGTCAGCGGCGAATATCCTGGGTGCGCTCGACCTCTCGCCCGATCCCGCCGCGGCGCTGAACGACGTCGCGCCCCCCGCCAAGGCCGAGGCCGACTGGCCTGCCTTCGTCGCGGCGATGACCACCCGCGCGCCTTGGCCCGCCGCCATCGGCCTCGCCCGCGCCTGGTACGAGCCGCATCTCACCCGCATTCACGAGGATGCCGACACCCGCCGCGACGACCTGCTGCAACTGGAGCAGATCGCCATGGGCTACCCTTCGGCCGAGGCTTTCCTGACCGAGCTGACGCTCGATCCTCCCGATGCCACATCGGACCGCTCGGGCGTGCCGCTGAAGGACGAGGACTACCTGATCCTCTCGACCATCCATTCCGCCAAGGGGCAGGAATGGAAATCGGTCTACCTTCTCAACGCGGTCGACGGCTGCATCCCTTCGGACCTCGGCACCGGATCGAGCCCGGAGCTGGAGGAGGAGCGCCGCCTGCTCTACGTCGCGATGACCCGCGCCAAGGACCGGCTGACGCTGGGGCTGCCGCTGCGATTCTACGTCACCCAGCAGAGCCGCGGAGGCGACCGGCACGTCTACGCCACGCGTACCCGCTTCATCCCGCGCGAACTGCTCGGGCATTTCGAAAGCAGCCACTGGTCACCCGCACCGCAGGGTGGTGGCGCCGCGCCCGCGCCGGGGCGGATCGATATTGCCGCGCAGATGCGGGACATGTGGGGCTGAATCCGGCGGGGCGGCGCGGTTTCGGGGGCTCTGCCCCCCGCCGCCGCGCGGCGTCCCCCGGGATATTTGGGTCTAGACGAAGGCTCGGAAAGTTGCGCTTTGCGTCCCGAGGCGGCTTCGGCGAGAAGGGGGGAGCCGCATATCCGGAGGGGCTTTTCCTGGTGAGCAACGCCGTATTCCATTGGCATCCCGACTGCCGCCTGCTGCGCGCCGCGCCAGGTGACCCGGTGCTGCGCGACCTGTGCGCTGCGCTGACCAGCGGCGCGGGCTTCACCATCGGCCCCGAAGGGGTGACGCCGCTGCCCGCTGCCGCGCGCGGGATCCTGCAGAGCCGTTCTTCGGGAACCACCGGCGCCGCCAAGGCGATCCGCCGCACGCATGGCTCGTGGATCGCCAGCTTCGAGGTCAATGCCGCGGCGCTCGGGATCACCCGCCGCGACACCTGCGCGGTTCTCGGCGCGCCGCAGCATTCGCTGGCGCTCTACGGCATCGCCGAGGCGGCCTGGCTGGGCGCGGACCTGCTGTGCCTCGGCGAGCAGCGCCCGGGGGCTCAGGCATCGACGCTGCACGAGACGGCGGCGACGCTGCTCTACGCCACGCCCACCCAGCTGCGCCTGCTCTGCGAGGCGGGGCAGGGGATGCCCTCGCTGCGGCACATCCTCTGCGGCGGCGGCAGGATGCCGGAGGGGCTGCGGGCGCGACTGGCGGCGCTCTGCCCGAACGCCGAGCTGCGCGAATTCTACGGCGCCGCCGAGACCAGTTTCATCGCCTGGGGCGATGCTGCGACGCCCGAGGGGGCGGTAGGCCGGGCCTATCCCGGCGTCGAGATCCGCATCGACGCGCCCGAGGGGGCCTTCGGCGAAATCTGGGTGCGCAGCCCCTATCTTTTCGATGGCTACGCCGAGGGCTCCAGCGCCGACACGCGCTGGCGGGACGGGTTTCTCACGGTGGGCGAGATGGGGCGGCTGGATGCCGAGGGCTTACTGAGTATCGCCGGGCGGCGCTCGCGCATGGTGACCATCGCCGATCAGAACGTCTTTCCCGAGGATATCGAGGGATGGCTGATCTCCGATCCCGCGGTGCGCCATTGCGCTGTTCTGCCCCGACCCGACCCGCGCCGGGGGGTGCATCTGGTGGCGGTGATCGCGGGTGAGCTCGACGCGGAAACCTGTGGGCGGCTGCTCGCACTTGGCCGTCACGCCTTCGGCCCGCTCGCCGCGCCGCGCCGGGTCATCGGCATGGCAGAGTTCCCGCTCACCGTCTCGGGCAAGCCGGATCTGCGCGAGATCGCGCGGCGGCTGGAGGCAGAGGCATGAGCGGGGTGCGGATCCTCTCGGCCCTGCGCTCGCCCGTCGCACCGCGCGGCGGGGCGTTGTCGCGACTGGAGATCCCTCAGCTGGCCGCCCCGGTGCTCTCTGCCGCGCTCGCAGCGGCGGGGCTGGAGCCCGGCGAGGTGGAGGAATTGGTGTTGGGCAATGCGCTCGGCGCGGGCGGCAATCCGGCGCGGTTGGTGGCGCTGGCGGCGGGCTTGCCCGCGCGGGTGGCAGGGCTGACCATTGACCGGCAGTGCTGCGGCGGGCTCGATGCGCTGGTCGTCGGTGCGGCGATGATTGCCTCGGGGCAGGCCGAGGTGGTGGCGGCGGGCGGGGTCGAATCCTACTCGCGCCGCCCGCTGCGGCTGCGCACCGATCCTGACGGCGGCCCCGCCACCGCCTATGACCGCCCGCCCTTCACCCCCTGGCCCGAGCTCGACCCGGAGATGGACATCGCCGCCGAGGCGCTGGGGGCCGAGGGCGGCATCGCCCGGGCAGAGCAGGATGCCTGGGCGATCGAGAGCCACCGCAAGGCGCTGGCCGCCGACTTCTCCGCCGAGATCGTTCCGCTGGCGGGGTTGGAGCGCGATGCCTTCACTCGCGTCCTGTCGGCGCGGCTGGCGGCGCGGGCACCGGTGCTGTCGGGCGCGATCACCGCCGCCAACGCCGCCGTGGCGGCGGATGGGGCGGCGATCTGCATCCTCGTCTCGGAGCGGGTGGCGGCGCGGCTCGGGCGGGACGGGCTTGGCTGGGGTGGGGGGCTGACGCTGGGCGGGCGGCCCGACCGGCCCGGCCTCGCGCCGGTGGCGGCGATCCGCAGCCTGCTGGCGCGGCAGGGGCTGAGCGCGGCGGATCTGAACGTCGCCGAGGTGATGGAGGCCTACGCGGTGCAGGCCATCGCCTGCGTGCGGGGGGGCGGGATCGACCCGGGGATCGTCAACCCCGGCGGCGGCGGGTTGGCGCGCGGACACCCGGTGGGGGCCTCGGGCGCGATCAACGCGGTGCGTCTGTTCCACGCGTTGTCGGCGCGTGGCGGCACCGGCCTTGCCACCATCGCGGCGGCGGGCGGGCTGGGGACGGCGGTGCTGCTGTCTAGCTGAAGCCGCGCAGCGTGGTGAAGTCTTCCAGCGGATCGCGGGCGGTTTCGACCGTGTTGACCGGCGCTTCGGGATCGGCGCGTCCCAGCGCCATGCCGCAGACCACCATCTCTTCCGCGCCGAGCCCGAGCTGGGCGTGGGCGACATCGGCGTAATTGGCCAGCGCCCCGATACCGCAGGTGGCGTAGCCCATGCCCTGCGCCGAGACCATCAATGCCATCAGCGCCATGCCCAGATCCATGAAGCAGCCCTTGCCCATGTCCGGATGAATGGTCACGACGATGCCGACCGGGGCGTCGAAGAAGCCGTAGTTGCGGGTGAACTGGGCACGGCGCCCGTCGATGTCGCGCCGCTCAACCCCCAGCGCGGCATAGAGCGCGTAGCCTGCAGCGCGCTGCTTGGCCTTCAGTTCGGGGGGCATGGGGCTTGGGAAATAGGAGTATTGCGCGACCTGCGGGCGACCGGCGTCGATTGCCCCGTGCAGCGCCGCGCTCAGATCGTCCAGCGGTGCGCCGGTCAGCGCGTGGAAGCGGCCGGGTTGCAGGTTGGCGCCGCTCGGTGCCGAGCGCGCCGCGCGCAGGATCCGCTCGAGATCGGCGCGCGGCACGGGGTCTTTCAGGAAGGCACGGGCGGAGCGGCGCGCAAAGAGCAGCTCCTCTGCCGCCGTGACGCTCATCGCGGGATCAGCCGCGCGACAGCACGCTGGCCGGGCGCGAGCGCGCCAGCGCCGAGGTGATGAGACCCGCCAGCACCGCCTTGATCACGTCGCCGGGGATGAAGGCGGTGACCAGCAGCACCGCCTCGGGGAGGGTCTTGCCGAGGGTGACGGACATGCCGATGACGCCAAAGACATAGAGCACGAGGATGCCGCCAATCACCGAGGCGATGGAAGAGACCAGCGCCAGGTTGCCGCGCCAGCGCTCGACGATGAAGCCGGTGACGAAGGCGGCGACCGGCCAGCCGACGAGGAAGCCGACGGTCGGCGAGGCGAAGACGCCGAGACCGCCACGACCGCCCGCCAGCAGCGGCAGGCCGAGCGCCACCAGCGCGATGAACAGCAGGCAGGCCAGCGCGCCGCGTTTTGCACCCAGCACGGTGCCGGCGAGCATCACGCCCAGCGTCTGCGCGGTGATCGGCACGCCGAAGGCGAGGGTGAACTTCGGGATCAGCCCGAGCCCGGCGATGAGCGCGGCAAAAAGCGCGACGTGGGTGAGATTGCGTTCCAAGGGCGGATCCTCCTATCCGGTCGTGTCTGGCGGTTCGAGACCGCCACGGGCGCGCAGCGCCTCGGCGACATGTTCTGCATCATCAATGGCCAGGGCCGCAAGGGGCATCACCACCTGCCAGCCGGCGCGGCGGGCCGAGCGGGCGCGCCAGGCCTCGGTCAGCAGACCGCCCTTGCGGGCGATCGAGGGGGTGAAGCGCACCACCAGCGCGACCGAGAGTTCCAGCGCGCGGGTCGAGAGGCCGAAGCGGCGAAAGGGGGCCAGAAGCCAGCTGGCGACGGCGACCATGTCGGTCAGCCGTGTGGTCATGGTGACGAAATTGGCCAGCGTCAGCGCGGCCAGCAGGCGCAGGGCGACGGCGATGCCCTCGGCCACCTGTCCCGTCACCCCGTGCCAGAGCGCGATCAGCGCGAGGAAGGGCAGCAGGATGCGCAGGCTGCGCGCGGCCCCGGCGGCGAACTTCGAGCCTCCGGTCAGCACCAGCGCCACCACGGCTGCGAAGGCGAGCGCAAGCTCCCAGGGATCTTGCAGCGCGAAGAGACCGATGGTGGCCAGCGAGAGCGCCGCGAGCTTGACGCCCGCCGGCAGCCGGTGGGCCCAGGTCTCAACCGGCGAGGTCAGAGAGATCATCGCGCCCCCCCCAGAGGCGCATCTGCGCCTCGAACTGTCCGAGCACCTCGCTCGCCGCGCCGTCGGCGCGGATCGTGCCCTCGTCGATCCAGATCACCCGGTCGTAGTGGCGCACGCTCTCGGGGTCGTGCGTGATGTGGAGGATCGCCGCCTCGACCTCGTCGACGTAGCGCATCAGTTGCATGCGGGTGGGAATGTCCAGCCCGGAGTAGGGCTCGTCGAGAACGATCAGCGACGGGCGCATCGCCAGTACCGCCATCAGGCAGACCAGCTGCTTCTGGCCCTGCGACAGACCGTGGGTCGGCGCGGTGGCCCAATGGGTCTTGCCGAAATGGGTCAGGATTTCCGCCACTTCCGCGGCGGTCTCCGCGCGGCTGCGTCCCAGCTGCAGCAGGCCGAAGGCGATCTCCTCCTCGACGGTGGGGAAGATGATCTGGTGGTCGGGGTTCTGGAACAGGATGCCGACCGCGCGCAGCGCCGCCTTGCGGTCGCGCGCCATGTCGCGCCCGGCAATCTCGGCGCTGCCCTCGTCGGCGGGCTGAAGCCCGGCGATCACCCGCGCCAGCGTGGTCTTGCCCGAGCCATTGCGCCCGACGATGCCGATGCGCCGCTCCTGCGCGGTCAGCGAGACCTGCCGCAGCGCCTGCGCGCCGCCGAGCTTCACCGAGACATTCCTGAGCTGCAGCACCCGTGCGCTTCCCCTGCGATCCGATATCGGCTCGGGGTACGACGCGCAGCGGCCCGGTTGCAATCCCTTCCGTGGTCCGAGGCTGGCGGCGGGGGCGTGGGTCGCTTGGGCCTGCTGCAGTATTCGGCTACTCTCGACGCCAATAGACAGACCGATTTCATTGCCGTCCCGGGGCAGTCCCCCGTCCATCCGGCGCCCATTTCAATCCAAGCACTTCCGGAGTTTCCCGACATGCGTCTCAAACGCTCGATCGCCCTGCCGATCTTCCTTGTGGGGGCCGCGCTCGCCTCTGTCACGACGGCGCAACAGCTCGACGTACCCTTCACGACCTACTGCCCGCCCGATTCCGAGGCCGCCTGCTTCGGCTATGCGGATGTCATGGGGCTCGACCCCAATGGCGACGGGTTCCTCGCAGTGCGCAGCGGCCCGGGGTCGGAGTATCGCAAGATCGGCGAATTGCACAACGGCGACCGGGTCGGCACCTACGAGCGTCGCGGCAAATGGTACGCGATCAGCTTCGGGCCGAATGACATGCTGGGCTGGGCCCACGGCAACTGGCTGGGAAATTTCGTGCCCTGATGCGGGCACATGAGCGCGCAGAGGCATTTTGGACGCGCTGTCCCGACGCCAGCCGAAGCGCGCATCACGCGCAATTGACACCGGGGTGCCCGCGGATAGACTTGGAATATGTCCGACAAATTGAGCACGCTTGGCCTCGGCTTCGACACGCAGGCCGCGCCCGAGAAACGCAAGAACGAATCCATCGCGGACTGGCTGGGACGCCAGATCGTCAGCGGCGTCTATGCCAGCGGAGACCCGATCCCGAAGGAGATGGATTTCCTCGCCGAAACAGGCATTTCACGCGGGGCCTACCGCGAGGCGCTGCGCCGGCTGGCGGGCAAGGGCATGCTGGTCACCCGCACCCGCAGCGGCACGCGAGTGACCCCGCGCGAGCAATGGTCTCTACTGGATCCCGATGTGGTGCGCTGGAGTTTTGAGAGCGGCGCGCCGCCCGACTGGTATATCCGCGCACTCTACGAGATGCGCGCGATGATCGAGCCGCCCGCCGCCGCCTTCGCCGCCGAACGCCGCAGCGAGGCGGACATGCAGCTGTTTCGCGACGCGCTGCACGCGATGCGCTACTGCGACATGACCGAGGACAGCTGGCACAATGCCGATGCGAGCTTCCACCGGGCGATCCTGATCAGCTCGCACAACCCGGTTCTGCTGTCGCTCGAGGCGGGGATTTGCGCGGCGGTGGCCTATACCACCGCCTTCCGCTACCGCGACATGCCCAACCCGCACACTCGCAACCCGGTCGAGGAGCACGCTGCCGTCTTCGAGCGGATCGAGGCGCGCGACCCGGTGGGTGCGCGCAAGCTGATGACCGAACTGGTGGACACGGCGCTGCTCGATTCCAAGGGCACGACCGTCTTCGACCTCGGGTTGCCGACGTTGAAGGTCTGACCGGCCGGGCCTTCTTCCGGTCTTGGCAGCCCTGCGGGGGGCAGGCCACGCCTCCGCCTGTCTTGCCGAGCATGCCGACCCACAAAAGAGCCCCCACCGATCACGGCGGGGGCCAGGTCCGGGAACCGGGGTGCCCGGGAGGATACTCTGGCGTCAGCCTTTCACGCCCGACGAGATCATCACTGCCTCGGTCACCCGCTTCTGGAAGATCAGGTAGGCGATGACCACCGGGGCCGCTGCCAGCAGCGCCACCGACATGATCCGCGCGTAGGCCACGCCGAAGGCGTCGTTCACCTGGGTGATCCCGACGGGAATGGTCATCATGTCCTCGGTGGTGATCACCAGGAAGGGCCAGAGGAAGGCGTTCCAGCTCATGATGAAGGTGATGATGCCAAGCGCCGTGGTGATGCCCCAGTTGAGCGGCAGGTAGACCTTGAAGAGCAGCGTGTAGTCGCCGCCGCCATCCAGCACCACGGCCTCCTTCATCTCCTTCGGCACCGCGTCGAAGAACTGCTTGTAGACGATGATCACCACCGGCACGACCAGCTGTGGCAGGATGATCCCGCCCCAGCGGTTGATCAGGTCGAGATCGTTCATCAGCACGAACTGCGGCACCACCAGCGCCTGTGCCGGCACCATGAAGCTGGCCAGCACGATGCCGTAGAGCAGGCGGCGACCGGGAAACTGCATCTGGCTGAGGGCGTAGGCGCACATCATGCCGGTCAGCAGCACCACCGCGGTGATGATCACCGAGGTGCCGATGGAGTTGATGTACCAGTCGATCAGCGAGGTGTTGAACAGCGCGTCGACGTAGGACGAGAGGTTGAACTCGTCCGGGAAGAGACCGGCGCCCTCGGAGACCACCCGGTTTTCCGAGCGGATCGAGGTGACGAAGGCCCAGTAGAGCGGGAAGATCCAGATCAGCCCGGCGAGCAGCGTGATGGCGGTGAGCGCGAGGTTCTCGAAACGTCTCTGCCGGGTCATTTGTCTTTCCCCCCGATGCGCAGGATCTGGAATTGCAGCACCGAGATCACCACGATGATCAGGAACAGCACCAGCGAGATGGCCGCGGCATAGCCGCCGTGGTTGAGCTGGAAGGCCTCGCGGTAGACCATCAACAGCAGCACGTAGCTGGAGTTGAACGGCCCGCCCTCGGACAGCAGGTAGACCTGGTCGAAGATCTTCAGCTGCAGGATCAGTTGCAGTGTCAGCACCAGCGCGGTCACCGGCCACAGGAGCGGCCATGTCACCTTGAAGAACAGTTGTCTGCGGGTCGCGCCGTCGAGCTTGGCGGCCTCGTAGAGCTCCCCGGGGATGTTGCGCAGTCCGGCGAGAAACAGCAGCACGTTGAAGCCGTTGGTCCACCAGATCGTCACCACCGCCACGGCGGGCATGACCCAGAAGGGGTTCTTGAAGACGGGCACCGGCTTGCCGGTGAAGAACTCGATGACCGGTTGCAGGATGCCGAACTGGAAGTCGAGCATCCAGGCCCAGATCTGCGTCACCACAGAGACCGGCAGCACGTAGGGCATGAAGAAGAGCACCAGCGCCAACGCCTGCATCCGCCCCGACAGCCGGTTCACCGCGAGCGCGATGACCAGCGCGATCACCGTCGTCGGGATGACCGTCAGCAGAACGAAATAGCCGTTGTTGACCAGCGACTTGTAGAACAGCTTGTCGGAGAGCAGCCGCGCGTAGTTGTCAAAACCCACCCAGTCGCCGCCGCCGATCAGCGGCGCGTCGGTGAAGCTCATGCGGACCACCTCGATCACCGGATAGGCGAAGACCAGCGCGAAGATCGCCACGAAGGGCAGGATCAGCGAATAGGCCACCAGCCTGTGCCGTGACCGGTTCCGGATCATGGCCATGTCGTCAATTCTCCTCCCAGAGGGGTATTCAGCCCCCACGCGTGCGGTGACGCGCGGGGGCCGCGGCGCGGATCGCGCCTCAGTTCATCTTGCTTTCCAGCTCGGACTTGACCTGTTCGATCGCGTCCTCCGCCGACAGGTAGCCGTGCATTGCGGGCGAGATGATGTTCTGCGCCGCGTCATAGGCGGGCGAAGCCACGCCGGCGACTTCGCTGCGCGGATCGTAGGTCGCGCCATCGGCCAGCGACGAGTAGGTCGCGTTCGGCTCCATGGTCTTGAACTCGTCGCTCTCGGCCACCGGCTTGTAGGCCGGGATGTGGCCCGCATCGGCCCATTGGATCGCGTGCTTTTCCATCCAGCCGATCACCTGCATGACCGCCTCGCGCTTGGCGGGGTCCATCTCTTCGTCGCCCTGCACCGGGATCGCCCAGGCGTGGCTGTCGGCCCAGGTTGTCCGGGTGTCCATCAGCTTGGGGATCTCCACCGCGCCCCACTCGAAGCCGAGGTTGCCGTTCTTCTCGAGGTCTTTCATCGTCGGGACTTCCCAGACGCCATTGAGCTGGAACGCCGACTTGCCCGAGGTGAAGAGCGCGACCGAGGCCTCGTAGAGCGCCTGCTCGGGTTGCCAGCCCTGATCGTGCCAATTGGTCATGATCTCGAGCGCCTTGACCGCCTTCTCGGCGCTGTCACCGGGCAGCACTTCGCCGTCTTCCGAGATCAGCGTGCCGCCCTGCTGCGAGAGCAGCGTGTAGAACACGCGGTAGGTGCCGCCATCGTCGCCGGTGGCATAGGTCACCGGGGCCTCCGAGCCGTTGTCGGCGGCGGCCTGCAGGGCTTCCTCGAAGTCGGCGAGGCTCTCGATACCGGTCAGCTTGCCTTCATCGTCGAGGAAGCGCGTCCCCTCGAGGTAGGTCTTGTTGTAATAGAGCACGATGGAATGGATATCGAAGGGCACCGCGTAGAGCGTGCCGTCCGGCCCCTTGGCTGCGTCGAGCGAGCTGGCGAAGAAATCACCCTCGCTGAGTCCCGCGGCGTCCAGGTCGGCCGCGGTGATCGGGGTCAGCACGCCTTCGCTGAGTCCGAGCGGCATGCGCGACAGGTGGTAGGTCATGAGGTCCGGCCCGCGACCCACGGCGGCGGACGTGCGCACCTTGGTGTAGAAGGGCACGCCCCATTCAAGCGTGGTGCCCTCGATTTGCACGTCGGGGTGTTCCTCGTTGAACTGCTCGATCAGCGCCTTCATGCGCACGCCGTCGCCGCCGGCGAAGAAATCCCACCAGGTGACGGTCTGCTGCGCGAAGGCGGGCATGCCGATGCCGGCAAGCGCCGCGATTGCAGAGATCTGTGCCAATGTCTTCAGTTTCATTCGGTCCTCCTCCTTGACCGTGGGGCGAAAGGCGCCCCGACCTGTTCTGATCCGCCCTCCAGCAGACCCTAGCGAAGCCTCGCGCCCTCGGGCGTGAAGGCAAAAACCTTGTCCGGCTCTGCGCCGATACTGAGTCGCTGGCCCTCGAGCCGGTCGCGGCTGCCGCGCCGTTCGAAGACGATGTCGGCGCCCGAGGCGGAGCGGGTGTGCAGGTAGGAATTCCCGCCCAGTTCCTCTGCCACTTCCACCGTCACCGGCAGGCCGCCGGTCTCGGTCGGCACCAGATGCTCGGGACGCACGCCCAGAACCACGCGGCTGCCCTCGGCGGGCTTGGGCCCGCGCAGCGCTGCGCGCAGAATGCCCTCCTCGGCCGCAGCGGTGATCGTGCCGTCGTCGCTGCCGGTGACCACGGCGTCGACGAAGTTCATCGCCGGAGAGCCGATGAAGCCCGCGACGAAACGGTTGTCCGGATCGTCGTAGAGATGCAGCGGACGTCCGGCCTGCATGACGTGGCCGCCCTTCAGCACGAAGATGTCGTCGGCCAGGGTCATCGCCTCGACCTGGTCGTGGGTGACGTAGATCATCGTCGCGCCGATCTGCCGGTGCAGCCGGGTCAGTTCCAGACGCATCTGCACCCGCAGCTCGGCGTCGAGGTTCGACAGCGGCTCGTCGAAGAGAAACACCTCTGGCTCGCGCACGATGGCGCGGCCGATCGCAACGCGCTGGCGCTGCCCGCCCGAGAGCGCCGAGGGCTTCTTGTCGAGGTGATCGGTCAACTGCAGGATCCGCGCTGCCTCGCGCACCTTTTCCTCGCGCTCGTGGCGCGGGGCACGGGCGAGTCGCAGCGAGAAGCCCATGTTCTCGGCCACGCTCAGGTGCGGGTAGAGCGCGTAGCTCTGGAACACCATGGCGACGCCGCGCTTGGCGGGCTCGACATGGGTGACGTCCCGCCCGCCGATCTCGATGGTGCCGCCGCTGCTTTCCTCCAGCCCCGCGATCATCCGCAGCAAGGTAGACTTGCCGCAGCCCGAGGGGCCGACGAAGACCCCGAACTCCCCCTTCGGGACCTCCAGCGAGACGTCCTTGATGACATCATGCGCCCCGAAGGACTTTTTCACGTTCGTCAGCTTCACGCCCGACATGGCTTACACCTTGAGCCGGACGACGTGGTAGGACAGCGGCGCGACCGAGCCGCCCAGTGTGCCGTCCTCGACCGCGAGCCCGCTGCCCTCAGCCGGGGCGATGGCCTCCGAGTCCGGACCATTGGTGGCACGCAGGTCGTGGCCTTCCATGACCTGATGTCCGATCACCGAGGCCCCCTCGAAGCCGGTCAGCGCCAGCCGCAGGTCGGCGGCTTCGGTCAGGTGGCGGTTGACGATGAACAGCGTCACGGTGCCGCCCGCCGCGTCATGGGTCGCCGCCACGTCTAGATACTGCACGTCGTCGGCCACCGCGCAGTCGTAGGTCGGCCCGTCCACCGACACCCGCAGCGCCGTGCCGCGCCCGTAGAGCGAGGCTAGCTGGTAGGGCCAGTAGATCGACTGCCGCCAGGCCTTGCCGCCCTTGTCGGCGCGGATCGGCGCGATGACGTTCACCAGCTGCGCGATACAGGCGATCTTCACCCGGTCCGAGCGGCGGATGAATTCGTTGAGCAGGCAGGCGACGAAGAGCGCGTCCTCGAAATTGTAATCTTCTTCGAGCAGGGCAGGGGCCTCGGGCCAATCCCAGCTCTTCCAGTTCTTCGAGTCCTGCTCGCGCTTGTGGTACCAGACGTTCCATTCGTCGAAGCAGATGTAGACGTCGTTCTTCGCCCGCTTCTTGGCCTTCACGAAGTCGATCACCCCGGCGATGGCCTGGATGTAGCGGCCGGTTTCCTCGACCTTGCCGAAGAAGTTCAGCGTGTCGTTGCTGGAGTTGCCGAAATACTTGTGCAGCGAGATGTAGTCGACGTTCTCGTAGCATTCCTCCAGCACGCCGCGCTCCCAGTCGGGATAGGTGGGCATCTCGTCGTTGGACGAGCCGCAGACCACCATCTCGGCGCCCGGCGTCAGCTGGCGCAGCGCCTTGGCGGTCTCGTCGGCGAGGCGGCCGTATTCCTTGGCCTCCTTGTGGCCGATCTGCCAGGGGCCGTCCATCTCGTTGCCGAGGCACCACATCTTCACGTTGTATGGCTGCTCGACCCCGTGGCTGCGGCGCAGGTCCGACCAGTGGGTGCCCGAGGGGTGGTTGACGTATTCCATGAAGTTGCGCGCATCCGAGATGCCGCGCGAGCCGAGGTTGACCGCCAGCATCATGTCGATGCCGAGGTCCTGCGCCCAGATGGCGAACTCGTTGATGCCGACCTGGTTGCTTTCCTTGCTGCGCCAGGCGAGGTCGAGACGGACCGGGCGATCCTCCTTCGGCCCGATGCCATCCTCCCAGTTGTAGGCCGAGACGAAATTGCCTCCCGGGTAGCGGATCGCCGGGATGTTCAGGTCCCGCACCATCTGCGCCACGTCGCGGCGGAAGCCGTGCGCGTCCGCCTGAGGGTGCCCCGGCTCGTAGATGCCGGAATAGATGGCCCGGCCCATATGTTCGATGAACGCGGCATACAGCCTGTCGTCGATCTTTGCGATTTCAAACGCGCGATGGATGGCAGCAGTGACCCGCATCCGACTCTCCTCCTAATTTGTAGGACAAAAGAACGACAAGGCGGCGCGCTGTCAACCGCTCATCATTCAAAAGGGAAATGAAGCGACCCTTGGGGGTTGGAATATCCGACCGCACGCTCTGCCAACCGGAAGGTCTCAGAGCAGGTTCGGCGCGTCGGCGAGCCGCCGCCTGCGGCGGGCGATCTTTTGCCAAATGCTTCGCGCAAAGCGTGTTTTCGCGGTATTCTCGGGGGATTGAATTTCTTGCAGGCCATTGATGTCCAGATTAGCCAGATACCCCGCTGGGTTGCCGTCGCTCTTTCTCGTGGAGATGTGGGAGCGCTTCAGTTTCTACGGCATGCGGGCGATCCTCGTGCTCTATCTCGTCGATGCGGTCGAGACCGGGGGCATGGGTCTGCAGACATCCGAAGCGGTGGCGATCTACGGCATCTACTCGGCGGCGGTCTACATTCTCGCGCTGCCCGGCGGCTGGGTGGCCGACCGGTTCTGGGGCGCGCGCAAGGCGATCATTGCCGGCGGCGCGGTGATCATCCTCGGTCACATCCTGCTGGCCATCTCGGGCTCGACCGCCTGGATATTCCTGGCCGGGCTTTGCTGCATCGCGGTGGGGACGGGGCTGCTGAAGCCCAATATCTCGACCATGGTGGGCGAGCTCTACCCCAAGGATGATGTCGGCGGGCGCGATGCGGGGTTTTCCTTCTTCTACATGGGTATCAACCTCGGGGCGATCCTCGGCGGTTTCGTCGCGGGCTATCTCGGCGAGGTCTGGGGTTGGCACTGGGGCTTCGGCGCGGCGGCGGTGGCCATGGCGCTGGGATTGGTCAACTTCCTCTACGCCGGAAGCCGGTCGCTGCAAGGCAAGGGCGAGCGCCCGCCGCCCAAGGTCGTCGATCCGGCGACCCGGCGGCGCGATCATCTCGTGAGCCTTGGGATCGTCGGGGCGGTGGTCGCCATTCTGGTGCTGCTCATCGGCACCGGGCGGATCGACGTGACCAGCGCCGAGGGCGTGGCGCAGGCGACCGGCGTGCTGATCGTCACCGTGGCGATCGGTTTCTTTCTCAACATCTACATTGCCGGCGATCTCAGCGCCGCCGAGAAGAAGCGGATGATCGTGCTTGCGGTGCTCTTCGTCGGGGCCGCGGTCTTCTGGTCGCGTTTCGAGCAGGCGGGCTCGTCGCTGTCAATCTTCGCCGCAGAGCTGACGGACCGCCGCCTGTTGAGCTTCGAGGTGCCGGCCTCGTGGTTCCAGAACCTCAACCCGGCCTTCATCATCCTGCTGACCCCGCTTTTCGCCTGGTTCTGGACCCGGGCGCAGGATCGCGGGTGGGAGATCTCGGTCTTCGTCAAGTTCGGCTTGGCGTTGGTGCTGGTGGGGCTCGGCTTCTGGATCCTCGTGCCGGCGGCCAAGATCGCGATGACCGGGGCCAAGGTCTCGGCGCTGTTCCTGATCGGCACCTTCTTCATCCACACCTGCGCCGAGTTGCTGCTCAGCCCGGTCGGGCTCTCGACCTTCTCCCGGCTCGCGCCCGAACGGTTTGTCAGCCAGATGATGGGCTTCTGGTTCGTCGCCGCCTCGCTGGGAAACCTGCTGGCAGGGCTGCTGGCGGCAGGCATGGACACCGAGACACCCTCTGCCCTGCCAGGGCTGTTCAACCAGCTCTTCTTCGGCAGCGCCATTGCCGGACTGGTGCTGATTGGCCTGTCATGGCCGCTCACCCGATGGGCGCTTTCGGGCAAGGAGGAGCTTGCGGAGGACGAGCGGGCGCGGCCTTAGGCAGGTTCCACCCGCCCGCCGCCGCCCGCCCAATGCGCGAGCAATCGGTTTTTCCTGACGCTGATCGGCGCCACAAATGTACGCGAAGGGAAGTTTTGGCGGCTCGGTTCGTGACGCGGAAGGATTTTCACTATACTTTGGTAGTAGACGAGCCGTTGCGGGTCCGGTCTTCCCCCTTGGAATTTGGGAGAGGCCGGGTGCGGTCGGGGCGTCGCATTTTGAACGAACTGTTTAATTGACAACGAATTGTAGGCGAAAGCCTCGGGGTGATCAGCCCGGACAATAGGAAAAGCAAGGACTTGGCTGACGCTGAAGCGAGGCAGGACCGGGCCGTGTGCCCGGAATGGTAAATTCATTTGTGGAGAGATTTTGGATGGAGGATGCGACCGTGATCAAACGCGACCCGGAAACCGACGGCAACGGAGCGTCGCGACGTCACTGGAAACAGAATCCCGAGGCAGTGCGCGCGAATATCCTGCAGGTCGCGCGCAAGGCCTTCGTGAAGCACGGGCTGACAGGGGCCAAGATCGACGACATCGCGTCGGGGACCGAGACCTCGAAACGAATGATCTATTACTATTTCGGCGACAAGGAGGGGCTCTACCGCGCGGTGCTCGAAGATGCCTACGCCCGGGTCCGCGCGGCCGAGGACGAGCTGGAACTGGCCAGCCTGCACCCGGTCGAGGCGCTGCGGCGACTGGCGGAATTCACCTTCGACCACCATGCCGCCCACGAGGACTTCGTTCGTCTCGTTATGGTCGAGAACCTGCACCACGGGCGCCACATGAAAAAGGTCGGGGACCTGTCCGGGCAGAACATCTCGGCGATCCGGCTGCTCGACCAAATCTACCAGCGCGGCTGTACCGAGGGATTGTTCCGCCGCGGATTGACCCCGTTGGAGTTGCATTGGCACATTTCGGCGCTGGCGATCTTCAACGTCGCAAACCGCGCGACCTTTTCCAGCCTGTTCGGCGATTCCCTGTTCGAGCCCAAGGGACAGCAGCAGCTTCGCCGCCACGTCGGGGACATGCTGCTGCGCTTCGTGATGAAACCGGGGCTCTCGGTCGAGGAGGCCTCGGCCCGTCCGATCGCCGAGACCCGTGCCATTCACCCCGACATCTACCGCTTCCGCGAGACCTGGGACGCCACCTGGGCGACCCTTCCGACCGAGGGCGATGCGGCGACCCGGCGGCTGCATTTCGAATCTGTCTCGCGGTCTCTGCGCCTTCCCAGCCCGGAGGGTGTTGATACCGATGAGGAGCACTGGATCGACACCGAGAGCGGCCCGGTGCGTGTCCGGCTGTTCCGGCCGCATGGATCGGAGCCTCTTCCGGCGCTGGTCTACCTGCACGGCGGAGCGTGGCGCCAGGGCAGCCCCGAAACCCACTGGAACATCACCGCGCGGCTCGCCGCCTGGTCGGGGCACCTGGTGATTTCGGTGGATTACGCGCTGGCACCCGAGCACCCCTATCCCCACGCGCTGCGGCAGATCCCGGCGGTCATCGCCTGGGCGCGCGAGCAGGCCGAGACTCTGGGGATCGACCCTGCGCGCCTGGCGATCGGCGGTGACGGTGCCGGGGGCAACCTCGCCGCGGCGGTGACGCTTTTGAGCCGCGATGCCGGGGTGCCCTTGTCGGCGCAACTGCTGATCTATCCGGTCTGCGATTTCGACACCTCGCGGCCGTCCTGCTCGGAATACGCCGAAGGCCCGCTCTGGACCTTGGCACAGTTGCTGTCGGCACATGCGCAATACTGCCCGGACGAGGCGGCGCGCCAGAGCGACCCGCTGATTGCGCCGCTGGTCGCGACGCGGCACGACAGGCTGCCGCCGGCCTATCTCGCGCTGGCCGAGCACGACCCGCTGCGCGACGGCGGCATCGCCTATGGCGCGGCGCTGCAGGCGGCGGCGGTGCCGGTGCAGGTCGATCCGGGCAAGGGGCTGGTGCGCGACTATCTGCACGCCATCGGCTTCGGCAGCGTTGCCGAGGAGCGGCTGCGCGAGATGAGCCTCTGGCTGAAGGAGGTCGCCGGGTAGGGCGCGGGGGGAGGCCGCCTGGCGGCGGCCTCTCAGAAGGCGCTGGTCAGTCCCGCGCTGATCCGCAGATCGCGGTAGCTGTAGACATCGAAGTTGCTGTCTCGCCGAGCTGCCTCGATCTGCACGTAGGGGGTGAGCCGGCCGAACAAGAAGGTGTCGGTCTTGTCGATCCGCAGCTCGATCCCGTATTCGGTTTCATGCCGCGCCTTGCCGAGCAGCGGCGTCGCGCCGATCTGGTCGAAGGAGGCCGCGTAGACCGACGGTTCGATCAAGAATCCGCCGCCAACCTCGCTGCGCGCCCCGAGGCGCAGCTCGGCATAGTCGTAGGACAGGTCGTCCCGGTCCGCCTCCTGGTGCTGCAGGGACAGGCTCGCAGCGATCTGGGTGCGCCCGCGCAGCGGACGGATCACCGAGAGCCTGGCGCTGGCGCGCGTCACGTCGATATCCGGATGGCTGCCGAGGGTCACGTCCATCACCTCGGTCTCGACGCTGGCAGTCAGGCCGGACGCGCCGCGCCAGCTGACCCCGGCCCCGAGACCGAAGCGCTCCTCGATCATTTCCCCGCCGAAGTAGTCGGTTCCGGCAATCGCCTCGGCCCAGGCGGTGGTCTGCGGCCAGGTCAGCTGCAGGCCGGCGCTGAGCTCGGCGCCCAGCTCGTCCCAGTCGCTGTCGCCGGTCTGGTAGAGATTGCCGTCGGCCTGCACGTAGGCGCTCAGGGTTGCGCCGCCGGCGCGGGCGCGCAGCGGCCATTGCTTGCGCAGCGCCCCGGCCAGCTCGAGCCCGGTCAGCGGCGGATCCTCGCGGTTCATGGTCAGCACCAGCGGCGGATCGCCGAGGATGGTCTCGACCTCGTCGCTGTCATAACTGCGGCCCGCGCCCTCGGGCGCGCGCAGGGCAAAGGAGAAGCGCGTGCGCAGACCGCGCCGCTCGTCGATGGCGCGCATGAAACGCAGGATGTTGCCACGCACCGAGGGTGGCAGATCGGGATTGGAAAGCACGATGCGGAACTGCTCGCGCGACTGCGCGTACTCTCTGGCCTCGAACAGCGCCCGGGCCAGCTCGAGACGCACCCGGAGCAGGCTGGGATCGCTGGCGAGCAGCCTGCGCAGCAGCCGGACGGCGGCTTCCGGCTGGCGCTGCGCGAGCGCGGCCAACGCCTGCTGGAACCCGGCCTCGATCTCCGCAGGGGCTGCGGCGGCAGGCACTGGCGGGACATCGGATTCCTGTGCCCGGGCCTGCGCCCCCGGCAGCTGCAGGGCAAAGAAGACCGCGACCGCCAGCCCTCTCCAGGGGCCGGCGTGCGGGATGTTTGTGGCACGCATGGTCAGCGTGTGGTGTCGACCGCGCCGAAGGCGCCGATGTAGGTGCTGTCGGGGGTGGTTCCCGAGAAGGTGCCGCCGACCTCCTGGGCGTTGCCGCCGTAGAACTGCCCATCGACCGAGCCGGTCAGCTGACCGTAGTTGATGCCGGCGGAGAATCCGCTGCCGCTGATGGTTCCGGCGGCATAGAAGTCGAGGTCGGCGCGATCGGCGATCTTCGCCCCCGTCGTCGGGTCTGCGGTGATCGTGTCGCTGCTGTAGATCTCGATGCTGTCGAAATCCGGCGTGTCCACCGCGATATACGAGGTGGTGACCGCCACTTCGCCGTTGGTGATCACCTGGCCGAGGCTGTCGCCGTAGTAGCTGGCGCTGCCGGTGGTGGGCATCTGGCTGGCCGAGGTCCGGTTGCCGATCGAGCCCGCGCCGGCGACTCGGCTGGTGCCGTTGAGACCGGTCTGCCAGCTGCCGAAGGTTTGGTACTCGTAGCCCTGGCTGACGGGATTCGCGGCAACGAGGAGCGTGTTGCCATCCGCCGTGGTGGCGACAATGCCGCCTGCGACCGTGGTGGTGTCGAATGTATCGCCACTGGCCGCCGACAGGACGATCGTGCCGGAACTGGTCCGAACCGTAACGCCGGTCAGCGCGCCGCCCTCGTAGGTCAGGTCGGTGATGGCGGTGCTGTCGGTCACCACGGGTCCGACGGAGACGACATTGCCATCCGCATCGGTCTGGTAGCCGGTCGAAACCGTCATGCCGTCGGCGCGGTAGGTGCCGTCATCGGTGGTGCTCGTGCTGGTGAAAGCGATGGTGCTGGCGCTGGCCGAGCCGCTGCGGGCGCTGGTGCTGCCGTCGCCGCAGGCTGACAACAATGCCAGCGCGGCGGTACCGAAACAAACGTACTTCATAATTCCTCACAAAAAACGCAACTTGAATAAAGATCAGGATCTGTACGCCGGCGGTAAAATGGCCGGGTCTTCTGCAAATCCGCCAGAAATGGCGACGTGGAAGCGAAGAAAACAACTTAAAATAGGCGCGCCTCGCGGACTCGCCCCATCAGTGAACCACAGTCGTTTGCGATTTGTAAAGAACTCTGGCTCAGGCGCTATCAGCGAGGGCCGCCCTGTGGCGCCGCATCAGGGCGGATTGCCGGTAGCCCTGATCATAGGTCACTTCGCTGCCGAGCCATGCCGGTCGTGCAAAGGCGGCATCCTCCGAGGCAAGCTCGATCTCGGCGATGAGCACGCCTGCCAGCGCGCCGTGATACTCGTCGATGGTCCAGTTCTGGCCGGCGTGCACGAGGTGGTGGCGGGTCTTGCGGAGCGGCGGCCCGTCGCAATGCTTGGACAGCATCGCCAGGGCATCTTCGCAGGGAATTGCGTATTCGAACTCGTCGCGGGACATGCCCGCCCTCGGTCCCTTCACGCTGAGCGTGGCCTGCGCGTCGCCGTAGAAGCGGACGCGCACCTTGCACCCGTCCCGCAGTGCGATCACCCCGTCGCGGAGCTCGACCCGGTGAGAGACATGATCGCGCCACGCCTCGGATGCTACCAGAAACTTGCGTTCGATTTCCCGTGGCATGGGCAACCCGCGTTTGCAGTTCGGGGGAGTGTCGCCGGGGGTGGGGCGAAAGGCAAGGCGGCAAATTGCACGCTGCGCCAACGCCCTTGGAACACCGGGCCGCTGCCATGATTGTCGGCGGCAGGCCGCGTGATTGCCCGCTCAGGTGGCAGAGGGGCGGCGACTAGCGCCCCTCCCCTTGGTGCGGCGCCTGTTCAGGCGGGAATTCGCAGAACCTGGCCGGGATAGATTTTGTCCGGGTCGCTGAGCATCGGTTTGTTCGCCTCGAAAATCTCGTTGAAGCGCGCGCCGTCGCCCAGTGTTGCCTCGGCGATCTTCCAGAGGTTCTCTCCTTCCTCGACGGTATGGAAGACCGGGGCGGGCCCCTCGGCCTCGTCCTCCACCGCCGCCACACCCTCGATGTTGCCGACCGCGAGGATCATCTTCTCGCGGGTTTCCTGGTCCTTGGGCTGGCCCTTGATCGTCACCTTGGAGCTTTCGGGGTCGACCTCGATGTCAACGCCCGTCTTGTCGAGCCCCAGCGAGTCGAGCTCGCCTTCGAGCTCGGCCTTGGCCGGCGTCGGCTCTGTGCCGAGCTTCTTGCCCTTGCCCTTCAGGAAGCTGAAAAGTCCCATGGCGAAATCTCCCTTGAAATGCGGTCGCTGCAATGGGCGCAGTGTTGCGCAGCACGGCGCGTCCAGCCACCGGAAAAAATCGCGGTGGCGGGAGTTGGCCTGAACGGGAGACCTGAACCGGAGACAAGAGCGGGCCCGACCGGACGCGGGGTTACTGGAACAGCGCCAGAATGCCCTGCGGTTGCGCGTTCGCGATCGACAGCGCCTGCGTGGCCAGCTGCTGCTGGATCTGCAGGGCCTGAAGCCGCGCGGCCTCTTCCTCCATATTGGCATCCACCATCGCGCCGACCCCGGTCTTGAGGTTGTCGACCAAGGCCGAAAGGAATTCCTGCTGCTGCTCGATGCCCTTTTCGACGACACCGAGCCGGGTGTTCGCCGAGATCGCCTCGGCCTGCAGCCCGTCGGCGGCGCTCAGCACGTTCTGCAGGAAGGTCGGGCCGGTGCTGGCGGTGGCGTTGGCCTCGAAATTCAGGGCAATCGCCTCGAAGCCCATCATCAACCGGGTCAGATCGACCGACTCGAAGCTCGAGTTGGTGGTCGACAGTCCGCCACCGCGGCGGGTGATCCCAGTGACGACGGTCTGCTGCGCGCTGACCGTGGAGGAGGTGGTGAGCACCCCCAGCGCGGTCACCGCCGCCGTGCCCGAGGTCGCGCCGGCGGCGTTCACCAGGTCGGTGCCGTTGAAGGTCGCCTGCGCGATGATGTCGCGCATCTGCGAAACCAGGCCCTCGAGGTCGCCGGCAATGTCGGCCATGCCGCCCTCGGCCCCCTGGGCGAAGGCGAGCCGATCGACGAATTCCCCGGCAAGGTCCTGAAAGCTTTCTGCGCCGAGCCGGGCGGTGGAAATCCCGTTGCGCGTCAAGGTGAGCCCCTCGCTGATCGACGCGTATACTGACGCATCGCTGCTCATGCTCTCCGAGATGGCGTAGTAGGCAGCGTTGTCCTTGCCGGATTGGACCTTGAGGCCGGTGGAAATGCGATTCTGCGTTGTGTCCAGGTCCCTGCCGACCTGTCTGAGCGTCTGCAGGGCCGCCATTGATGAGGCGTTGGTGCGTACCGAGGTCATAATTACTGCTCCAAACTTCAACGAAGTCGGGCCGCCGTTCTGGCGCCTGACCCCGGGGCGCGATACTCGTGCACCCGGAGACTATATTGGGTCTTATTCTTAATTCAGGGTTAATTGCCGTATATTTTTTATAAAGTCAATTTGGCGACACTTCGCGATTTATATATGTGTCTCCTGCCTTACAGTTATTGGCGAGAGCGTCGGAAATAGAATTCGGCATATGGTTGCAGACACATCCTCTGCGCTATTGCCACCTTTTGGTGGCATGCAGCAGGGTCGGGATCGCTGCCAGATCTCTCGGTCGACCGGATCTGGCTGGAAGCGCGCTCTTGGGGGTCTTCAAGACGCAGTTTGAGCAGGTGGATCGGCGCCGCAGCCCTCCGGGAGTGTACGGCCTATCCCTTCGGCGAGGTGACTGCCCATCAGACGCGGTGTGCCATCCCTGCGCGGGCCTGGAGGCGCCAGGGGTGTCTGAGGTAGTTTCGTTTCAGGCCACGGAGATCACGGGATGTCCGGCAAGGCAGGGAAGAGGAGAAAGAACATGGTCCAAGGACTCCTGAAACTGGCTGGATACCGGGTCGAATATGTCTGCGATTGGGGCGTCTATGAGCGTCGCTACGGAGATATGGAGTACTACGTCAATCTCCCGATCAACCCAGAGATGAAGATTGCTCCGCCCTGGGCTGAAAAGAGAATCGTTCGCCACGGCTGAATTCCCCGCATTGGCCTGTGTCAATTACCCGACATATCTCGCACAATTGCCGCCCGGATCTCCCAGGATCCGGGCGGCGTTTCATTTGGAGGGCCGCTCGAGCGGCGCGGCGATCATACCGTCGCGCGCGCCTGAAAACCGGTTGCCAACAGGGCTGCACCATTCCCGTCTGAGGCCGAGGCTGAGTTTTGGCGAAGCGAGCCACCTTGAGGTGCAGACCGATGACACGTGGCCCGGGAGAAACCGCGTCATCATGCGCGCAGGGTGATGGCGACCGGGCGTGGATGACGATGCTCAGAGCGACGGGTTGATCCTGCATATCGGCAGCCTGCTGGCGATCGAGCCCTTTCTGATCCGCGTGGGCTCCGGTGTGGAAGCGCCGGCGCTGGGGCTCGCACTCGCACTCGATCTGGTGCTCGTTCGGGCGCGGGTGGTTCAGCCGGTGCAGGCTCCGTCTCTTTCGCCCTGCTCGGTGGCTCTTATCGCTGAGGCGAGAGAGGGCGTGCCCTCGCCCGACAGATTGCCGGGTCAGGGCTCCGCGCCAGCGCCGGCGATCGATGGCAGGCTGCCGCAGGCGGCGGCGTCGCCGCCGCAGCAATCCTCGAGCAGGAAGCGGACCAGCGCATCCACCGAGCCGAAGTTCGGCGCGTAGAGGATTTCCTTCTGCCGCCGCGTCGCGCTGACCAACCCCGCCCGTTTCAGCACCGCCAGATGCCCTGAGAGGGTCGAGGGCTTTGCGTCGAGCCGGCGGGCGATCTCCAGAGCCGGGACGCCGCCCGGTCCCTCGCGCACCAGAAGTCGGAACACCGCGAGGCGGGTTTCGTGTGCAAGCGCCGAAAAAGCGTCGATGGCGTCATCCTGTTTCATATTTCGTCAATGCCCGAAATGACGAAGCTTGACAAGCTGCCGCGTCCGCCGCTACGCCGGGATCAATTCGGAAGTTTCCGAAATGACTGATTGGCCCTTGCCCCGGAGACCGTCACGCGATGCACGAGACCCTTGCCCCGACCCAAGGCCCGATGGGCCGTTTCGAACGCCTTCTGACCCTCTGGGTGGCGCTGGCCATGGTGGGCGGTATCATCCTCGGGTTGCTCGCGCCGGGGTTGATGCAGGCCATCGCCGCGGCGGAGGTTGCCTCGATCAATCTCGTGGTCGCTGTGCTGATCTGGGCGATGGTCTACCCGATGATGGTGGGCGTCGACTTCGGCGCCGTCGCCGGGGTCGCGCGCCAACCCAAGGGGCTTCTGGTGACGCTGGCGGTGAACTGGCTGGTCAAACCCTTCACCATGGCACTGCTGGCGGTGCTCTTCTTCGAGCATGTGTTCGCGCCGTGGATCGCCCCTGAAGACGCCACGCAATACGTCGCGGGGCTGATCCTGCTGGGCGCGGCACCCTGCACCGCGATGGTCTTTGTCTGGTCGCAGCTCACCCGGGGCGATGCCACCTATACGCTGGTGCAGGTCTCGGTGAACGACCTGATCATGGTTTTCGCCTTTGCCCCCATCGTCGCCTTCCTGCTCGGGGTAACCGAGATTGCGGTGCCGTGGAGCACGCTTGTGCTGGCGACGGTGCTCTACGTGCTGCTGCCTCTCTTGGCGGGCCTCGCGACGCGGCGGATGCTGGGCTCGCAGGAGGCGATTGACGCCTTCACAGCGAAGATCAAGCCGCTGTCGATGGCCGGGCTCATCGCCACGGTCGCCATTCTCTTCGGGCTGCAGGGCGAGGTGATCCTCGCCAAGCCGCTGGTGATCGCTTTGATCGCCGTGCCGATCCTGATCCAGAGCTACGGCATCTTCGCGCTGGCCTATGGCGCGGCCTACCTGCTGAAGGTGCCGCATCGCATCGCCGCGCCCTGCGCGATGATCGGCACCTCGAATTTCTTCGAGCTGGCGGTGGCGGTGGCGATCAGCCTCTTCGGCCTCAACTCCGGCGCGGCGCTGGCCACGGTGGTGGGTGTTCTCGTCGAGGTGCCGGTGATGCTCTCGCTGGTGGCCTTCGCCAACCGCACCCGCGCGCGTTTCCCGAACGCGCAATGACGATGACTAAGGAACCAGACATGGCCGACACGCCCAATATTTCCGAAGAGTGCTTCCGTCCGATTGATCCGGCGGCGCTGTTCCCTGCGACGCGCAGCACGCATAAGCCGCGCATCCTCATCCTCTACGGCTCGCTGCGCGAGCGCAGCTTCTCGCGTTTCGCGGCGGAAGAGGCGGGGCGGCTTCTGGAGACATTCGGGGCCGAGGTGCGCATCTACGACCCGCACGGCCTGCCGCAGACCGACACCACCGGGCCGGATCATCCCAAGGTCGCCGAACTGCGCGACCTCGTGAGCTGGTGCGAGGGCATGGTCTGGTCCTCGCCCGAGCGGCACGGCTCGATGACTTCCATAATGAAGAGCCAGATCGACTGGATCCCGCTCTCTCTTGGCTCGGTGCGCCCGACGCAAGGCAAGACGCTGGCGGTGATGCAGGTCTGCGGCGGCTCGCAATCGTTCAACACCGTCAACCAGTTGCGCATCCTCGGGCGCTGGATGCGGCTGCTGACCATCCCGAACCAGTCTTCGGTCGCCAAGGCCTGGGACGAGTTCGACGAGGCCGGGCGGATGAAGCCATCACCCTACTACAACCGCATCGTCGATGTGATGGAGGAGCTGGTGAAGTTCACCCTGCTGACGCGCGACATCAAAGATCACCTCGTCGATCGCTACTCGGAGCGGGTGGAGAGCCACGCCGAACTGTCGAAGCGGATGAGCCAGGCCAAAGCGGCTGCTTCCGAATGACCGCCCTGACGGGGCAGGCGGGCGCGTGATGCCGCTGCTGGGCGGGCTGGCCCGCGTCGGCAGCCGCATCGACCGGGCCTGGCAGATGGTTGGCCTCGATCCGCATCGCTATGCGCAGCGGCAGCCGGAGCGGGCGGAACGGCTGGCGGTCTGGCTGCTGGGTGTCGGAGCCACCGTGGGCTACGGCGCGCTCTACTACATCTTCGCCGCCCTTCTTCTGACGTGGGAGGAGGTTCAGCCATGGGGTCCGGAGGTGGACAAGGGCTGGCTGACGCTGGCCTTCATGTGCGCGACGCTGACCGGGGCCGGTGTCTCGCCCCTCGCCGGGCGCTTGGTGGACCGGGGCCGGGGGCGCTGGCTGCTGAGCGGAGGCATGGCGTTGGGGGCGCTGTCGCTCCTGCTGCTTGCCTCGGCGCAGAGCTACTGGGTGTTTCTGATCGCCTGGCTCGGTCTCGGGATCGCCGAGGGCTGCTGCCTCTACGAGCCGTGCTTCTCTTTCGTCACCCGCACGACGCATGAGCGCGCGCGTGTCAATATCACCCGCATCACGTTGGTGGCGGGCTTTGCCTCGACGCTGGCCTATCCTGCGGGGGCGTTCCTGTCCGAAGCGCTCGGCTGGCGCGGGGCGGTGCTGTGTTTCGCCGGTGCCGTGGCCCTGATCGGGCTGCCCGCCATGTTCGCCGGCGCGACGATGCTGGAATGCTGCCCCGAGGACAGCCATACGCCCGAGCACCGCGCCGGGGACCGCGCGGCCTTTGTTGCGGCACGTGCGCGCCCCGAGTTCTGGCTGATCCTGATCGCCTTCTCGCTGATCGGCCTCGCCTACGGGCTGGTGCTGACCCATATCATGCCGATCCTGACGGACCGCGGTCTGGGTCTCGGGCAGGCGGTGCTGGCAGCTTCGATGTTCGGACCGATGCAGGTGCTGGGGCGGCTGGCGATGATGCTGGCCGGGCACCGGGCCTCGGGGATGCGCGTGGCGGTGGGCGCCTTTGCGGGGATCGCCTGCGCGATTGCCGTGTTGCTCGTCGTGGTGCCGATGGCGCCCGGGGCGGTCTTCGGCTTCGCGCTGCTCTTCGGGGCGAGTTTCGGGCTGGTCAGCATCCTTAAGCCGGTGGTCATGGCCGAGGTGCTGGGCCGCCGCTCCTTTGGCATGATCGCGGGCTTCATGGCCGTGCCGTTTCTGATCGTCGCCTCGCTCTCGCCGCAGGCGGGCGCGCTGCTGTGGCGGATCGGGGGCTACGATCTCGCCCTCTGCGTGGCGCTTGCGGCGGCCTGCCTTGCCTTCGGCGTGCTGCTGGCCCTCGCTGTCAGGCTGCGGCGTCCCGGCTGAGCGGCGGCTTCACGTCGGTTTGTCTTCTGGCCGCGGGTCCCACCAGAACACCGCGCGCACCACGCCGTGGTCCGAGCTGGCAGGGTTGCCATCCTCGAGGTGATCGTTCCAGATCCGCATCTGCTGGAAGCTCCATTTGCGGTTGTCGGAATGGTCGTAGAACTGTTCCGAAACGAGGACGTGATCGAGCACCTCGCGCTCGCCGTTGTATTCATGCGTGTGTTCGCCGGCCCCGATGAGCCGGTAGCTCTGCAGTCGGCTGGCGGCATAGAGCCCTCTGTCAGATCTGGCGCCGGAGGCGCTGGCCTCAAACAGCTTGAAGCTCGGCTGTTCGGTGATGATGGCCAGCGTATTGCTGGACGCCCCGTCGTTGAGATCGCCGAGTAGCACCACCGGCCTGTCATTGTCGCGCAGGGCGTCCCCGAGAATGTCGCGCAGCGCGGCAGCCTCGGCGGTTCGGCGGATGGTGGAGAGTGCCGCACCCAGGGCCGTCGCATTGTTCCTGATCGCAGGGACCGCCCATTCCTCGGCGTCCAGCCGTGTGGGCAATTTCGACTTGAGGTGCGAGGCAAAGACGGTGATCGCCGGGACCTTGGGCTTGTCGGCGTTGACGATGTCCAGTGCGATGACCGTGCGCGAGAATTTCTCGATCTCCACCTCGATTTCATTGTCTTCCGGGTCACGCTTGCCGCCGCGCTTCTTGAGAAGGAAGCCGGGACCGAATTGCTTGTGCAGGCTTTTCGAGGCCGCGGTCCAGGGTTTGCGCACCGCCACGGCAACGGCGATGTCGTACCAGGTGATGCCGGGCTCCTTTATGAAGTGCAGATCATAGTTGAAGACCTTACCCGAAGGTCCGGTGAGCCCTGCCACCCTTTCGAAGAGATCATGCAGTGCCTGCGGATGCCAGAGTTCCTGGAACGCGATGACATCCGCGTCGAGTTCGAGCAGCATGCGCGCAGACCATGCGATCTTGGCGTCGTATTCGGCCTGTGTGTAGGTGGCCTTTCGGAAGGGCTCGCCGGGCAATTGAAGATTATAGAGATTGAATGTCGCAAATGTGATATTGCGGGAATTTCGCGAGCTGGCCATGGCTTCCTCCTGCTTGAATGATTTGCGAGACGCCCAAACGTGCGCGTCCGTGATGGAATTTGATCGAATTTTACAATGTTGGCCTTGCAATGGTCGATGCTTTGAAGAAGTAAAAATCTGTGGAAAGATTTTAGGAACTTTTGGCGTCAGCAATCAGGATTTGTACGGGAGTCGCCTTCAGGCGTTCACTTAACCGGACCTATTTCAAAAACGGTTTAGCGGTGCTCGGGGCCCTGTATCGGAGTCGCAAAGATGAATGATCCCGGGCCAAGGTGCGGGTGCCCCGGCGAAGCTGTGCAAGCCCAAGTATAACAGAAATTTAAGCATTCGACGGGAAGTTTCTTGCGAATGACAGAGCCCCCTGCAGATCGAGACGAGCCCGGCAAAACGCAACGCATGGCCACCAATAGACCGGCCCTTTCCCGCGCATTTATTCCGAGGTCGTGCCGGGTAACTTGATTAGGTAAGAAATCAGGATTATATTCGTGACAGTGAAAGCGGAGACGAAGAATGATTGATAAAATTGACTTGTATGACATGAATGAGAAAGAGCTCACCGAGTTGAGCAAGCGTGTCTCCAAGGCATTGGCAGACTACGATGCGCGCCAGAAAACCAAGGCGCGTGCCGCGGCTGAAGCCCTCGCCAAAGAGCACGGCTACTCTCTCTCGGAATTGCTCGAGGCGACGGGAAAGAAGGGTACCAAGGGCGCGCCGAAGTACGCGCATCCGGAAAACCCCTCCCAAACCTGGACGGGCCGCGGTCGCAAACCGAAATGGGTCGAAGCCCATCTTTCGTCCGGCGGCGATCTGGACGAGCTGGCAATCGCGTCCTGAACCATGACGGCGACAGACGTCCGTGCGAGCTGCGAGCGCCGGGTTTCTCTTCGCCGAAGCGCGACCAAAAGACCATACCGCAAACCCATGACGGGCCCGGGGGCGACTTCGGGCTCGATTTGCATCCTCGGCCCCGCCGCGGAAGCTGAATTCCCGACCGCCGCCCATGCGATAGGATTGCGACAGAGGCCGCGTGCCGGCACGAGGCCTCTCCGCCGGCGCCTTTCGGACCTCTGTGCCGTGAGAGGGGGGCTCCTCGAGTTTTCAAGCATTTTCCGCGGTGTCGTTCGTGGAAGCCGGCACTTTTCCCTAAGCGCTTGGCATTTGGGCCGCCGATGGCCGAAACGTCCACGAGTCGGCCGCTCGAGATCCTCGACTGGAGTGGCGCCGGTCGGTTCGGAGACGTCCCGGATTTTGCGGCCCATGCCTACGCGTTGGCGCTGCTGACCGGCTTTCGGGGCTTGTGCTTGATACTCGTCGGACCCGCCCTGCGCCTCAAAATAAGGCTCGATGCACCGGGGGGATCAAGCTGAACTGTGCCAGCTCTCCGTGCTTGAACCTTGAGCATGGTGAAATTGCGGAGTTTTGATTGCGGCGCAGCTGGGCTGGGCCGAAATGCGCGGGGTCATCTATCCCGGGGCCGCAAAGCTGTTGGACCTGAGCAGCTCCGAGTAAAATAGGGGACCGAATGGACAGCCTGTTGTCTGTTCTCAGCGGATCGCGCCTTTATCCCTCCCATGGTAGGGGCGGCACTCCAAATGCCGATAGAGCCGGACGCTAAGTCGGAAACGCCACCACTTGATCTGTCGTTGGGCGGCGGTGTCGGATGGTTCGGGCGTTCATGTCGTGCAGGCGGAGCTTCTCCGTTTACCACTTCGCGCCGCTCTAGGTGTCGCTATCGAAGGCGTGATCATCGGCCCGGGAGTCCTTCCGAAAGGCGATCTGTGGAAGATGGCTGTAGCTACTCAAGTGCGCGGCGCGTAGCCGATGAGAATGAGGACGCTTCATTTTTCAGGAAGCCCCTGATCTTTGTCGCGCGGCGTTTGACACGACTGGCATTCCAATTCTCGCCGCTGCGGCTCTCCTGTACATTCTTCTGACGGAACCAAGGGACGCGGTGAGTTCGGTGCCGAACATTGCGGCAGGGTTGGCCTGTCTCAATGCCTTGGCCCGCTTTCCGGGATTTGTCATCGGGGAGTGGCCCCTGCCTTCGCGAAAAGTTCGCCTATGCGCGCCAAACCCGCGCCTGAATGGACCGCAGGCACAATGAATTGCTTCGGTCGCACTCGGATATCGAGCCGTTGCGGAATGAGTTCCACGAGCTTCGGCGAGGCATTCTTGTCCTGAAATACCGGCTGTATGACGCCAGTGACCGGCTGGACGACATCTCCCGCGCACGTGAAAACCTCGCCTTCAGGCCGAATTCCCGGCGAGAGCGAAAAGTCCCCGCCCGCCACGATCCCCCGCGGCGGGCGGGGCGGTGTCACTTGGCCATGATCGAGGCGGGAACAGTGCCGTCGGCCAGCCAGGCCTCGAGCGGACCCATCGGGTCAAGCGAGGACCAGTTCACCCCGTCCGGGCCCGGCAGGATGCCGCAATGGTCGAGGCCGGGGATCATGAACAGCTTGACGGTCTCGTTGAGCGCCGCCTCACCGCCGGCCGCCTCGGCCGCCTGCTCGTACCATTCGACGGTCTTGTAGGGCGTCACGATGGAATCCGCCCAGCCGTGGTAGACGATCATCTTTCCGCCCGCCGCACGGAATGCCGAGAGGTCCGGGCTGTCGCCGTTGTAGACCGAGACGGCGGTCGCCATGCGCGCCGGGTCCGCCTCGAAATCGAAGGAGAGTGGCGAGTAGTCGGTGCCAGGGTCTTCGGCAAAGGCCATGTGGCGGGTGAAACCATTCGCGAAGCCCGAGACCAGCTTGCCGGCGCCCTCGGCATTGCCGGTCAGCCAGAGCCACCAGAAGGGCTCGGAGCCCTCGGGGATGCCGCCCGGGTAGAGCTGCTCGCCCGCCGCATTGCGCGGCCCTTCGCGCCATTTCACCAGCGTGTCGAGCTGTTCGTCGGTCAGCTCGAGGCTGGAGTAGTCGACCTTGCAGGCGCGCGGGTCGGCGATCACCCCGTCTTCGGCACCATCGGTGCCGTCGCATTGTTCCAGCACCGCCGCACCGATCTTGGCGGCCTCGTCAGGCCCGAGGATCTGGCTGCCGTCTTCGGCGGTATTGGCCTGCAAAACCCAGGACATGGCGGTGCCCACGAGGCCGGTGTAATCCATCGCCGGGGCGCCCGAGATGATGCCATCGAACATCTCGGGGTAGCGCTGCGCCGCGACATGGGCCATCCGCCCGCCGGTCGAGCAGCCCTGGAAGATCGCGCCGCTCGAGGCGGTGCCGTAGAAGGCGTCGATCATCACCTGCGCCACGCGGTTGGTCTCGCCGATCGATCGCCAGCCCCAGTCGCGCTCGGCGTCGGGGTTGTCCTGTGCCCAGGTCGCTTCGGTGACCGACAGCCCGTGGTGGCCGCTGTCCGAGGTCGCCGTGGCATATCCGCGTTCGAGGCCGGGCCGCATGGCGTTGACCCAGGACTGGCCGCTGTCGGCACGCCCCAGGATGCCGCAGAAGCCACCACAGCCGGCCTGATAGAATTTGCCGTTCCAGCCAGAAAGCGGCAGGCGGACCTCGATGGAAATGGCCGGCAGCGCGGTGGCCCGCACCTCGCAATATTGCGGCAGCCCCTCGGGGCTCAGCACCCGGGCCGAGGTGACATAGCCCCCGTCGAAGACCGTGTCGCGCAGGGCGCTGCAGTCCTCCGGGGTCTGGTCTGCGTAGGCGTAGGACGCGCTCGCCAGAAGCGCCAACGTCGCGGCGGTGAACTTCATGGATTTCCTCCCATTTTCTCCCCTGAGGAGAATTGCTGTGAGGCGTGATCATCTCAAGGTTTTTGTCAGCTGACGCAGCGTCCTGCCGTTGGGGCACATGGTCTTGCCTGAAATCCGCCCGGCGGGCAGTCTTGCGGCAGACCCCGGAGGCGGCCTCATGCAAGAGCCAGATACGGAACCCCGCGCGCTGCCCGGCAGCCTGCTGCTGGCGGCGCTTTCCGAGCACGACCGGCAAGACTTCGTGCAGGGCGGTCTTCGCCGTGACTATGCGGCCGGCCAGGGCATCTTCCTGCGTGGCGATCCGGCGGACGCGCTCTTGGTGATCGAAAGCGGCCGGGTCGAGATCAGCGTTTGTTCGCGGTCCGGGCGCAAGTCGGTGATCGGCTATCTGTCCGACGGCGAGCTGCTCGGCGAGATCGCCCTTCTCGACGGCGGGCTGCGGAGTGCCGATGCGGTGCCAGTAGCGAGACCGGCCTGAGAGTGCTGCCGCGCGGACAGGTGCTCCGCTTTCTCCAGGAGCGGCCGGAGGCAATGATGGCGTTGATCGGCGAGCTGTGCCGCCGCCCGCGTGACGGGCTCAGCCTCTTCGAGCTCCGCGCCCAGCACAAGGCCGGAGTGCGGCTGGCCGCCTGTCTGCTGCGCCTTGCCGAGAAATTCGGCCGGACGGGGGAGGGCGGCGCGGCGGATACGGCGCTCGGGACGCTGACCCTGCGCGACATGGAGGATCACGGCGGGCGGGTCGAGGTGCTGCGGCTGGTCGGTGCAGACGGTTGGACCGATTGCGCCCTCGCCGCGGCCTACGATGCCGGGACCTTCGACGACACCGCGGTCGGTCTGGCCGATGACTGGATCATCGACAGCGGCGCGCGGTGGGAGCTGGACCAGCGCACAGGCGATGCGATGGCGGTCTGGGCGGACACGCTGCGGGGAGTCCCGGGTGAGCGCGGCGCCGCAGGCGGACTGACCGAGCGCCTGGCCGCGGCGGCGGAGCTGATGGGCAGCCTGCTCTCCGGGTCCGACCGGTCCGATGTACTTCCGACCTGAGCCTGGGGGGCTCTCTTGCCGGGCCCGCCCTGTCGGCGGGCAAATTTTCTTGAGCGGCATTCTGCGCGTCTAGCGGAGCAGCCCGGCGGCGCGGGCGCTCGGTACAATGCTCTCGGGATCCCCGTCCAATGCGGCAGCGAACTCCGGCTCCAGCCGGTCGAGCGCGAAGGGCATCGACAGTACGCTGCCGAAGGACATCGCCCCGGCCAGCAGCTCGTCGCAGAACACCTCGCGCCCCTCGGCACAGGCCCTGAGCGTCCGGCGCATGGCCAGCCCGGCGATGTCCGCGGCGCGCTCCTCCGAGGAGATCCAGACCAGAAGGTCCGCGTCAATGGGCGACAGGTCCTCGGGTGACAGCGAGGTGTAGAAGCCGTCGATCACCTGCATCTCGCTCAGCCGCTCCGGCGGCGTGAACCCCAGCTCGGCAAGGAAGCGTGCGCGCGTGTCGCCGCCCATGAAGGCACCGGTCTGGCCGCCGTCGTGCCAGGCGCAGACGGCGCTTTGCCCCTGCCAGCCGGGATGCGCGGTCCGGAAGGCCGCGAACCGGTTGCGGACCGCGGAGATCAGCGTCTCGGCGCGGGCCTCGGTGCCGGTGGCGCGGGCGATCCGGCGCAGTTCCACGTCCCAGGGGCTGCCGTAGGTGGACTGGGCGGGGTCCTGCATCAGCACCGGCGCGATCCGCGACAGCAGCGCGTATTCGGCCTCGGAGATGCCCGAGCCACTGGCGACGATCAGCCCCGGAGCAAGGCTGGCGACGGTCTCGATCGAGACCTCGCCGGTCATCATCGTCGGCTGCGCCGCGCCCAGAAGATGCTGCGCCCAGGGCCAGACGCCATAGGGGTGATCGCCGTACCAATAGCGGATGCCCACCGGCAGCACGCCGAGGGCAAGAAGCGCGTCCTGGGTGTTGTAGCCCAGCGAGACCACCCGCGAGGCCGGGGCGGGAAGCACGGTCTCGCCGAAGGTGTTCTCGAAGCGCAGATCACTGCCCGCTGCGGAAAGCGTCGGGGCGGCGAGCAGGCAGGCGCTGCCGGACAGGAAGCTGCGCCGGGACAGGGCGGCGTCCGAGCTGGTCATGTTGTCTCCTTCGGCGGCTTGCGCGCGATCCGGGCCACCCCGTTCCCGGGGCAGCCCCTTGCGCGCCTTACCAGCTGTACTTCAGCGTGGCGGTCACCGTCCGGCCATCGCCGTAGTAGTCGGTGCCGTAGTAGGTGGTGGTCACATAGTCCTCGTCGAAGAGGTTGCTGACGTTGAGGTTCAGGTCGAGATCGTCGGTCAGCGCGTAGCCCACCGAGGCATCGACCAGCGTGTAGGCGTCATTCTCGACGGTGTTGGCGTCGTCGCCCCAGGTGCTGCCGACGTAGCGGATCCCGGCCCCCAGATCGATATCGCCCCGCGCCCCGGCGCCCGGGATGGTGTAGTCCGCCCAGATCGAGGCGAGATGCTCGGGCGTGCGCGCCGGCCGGTTGCCCTCGTTGCCGGTGATGCCGTCCTCGCGGATCTCGGCATCCCAGTAGGAGTAGGAGGCGAGCAGGCCGAAACGCTCGCTCACGTCCAGCTTCGCCTCGAGCTCGAGTCCGCGCACGCCGATCTCGCCGATCTGCCGATAGGTGGTCGGGCTGACGGCGGTCGAGACGTTGGTCTGGGTCAGATCGAACAGCGCCGCGGTGAAGAGCGCGTTGGTGCCCGCTGGACGGTACTTCATGCCGACCTCGTACTGGGTCCCCTCGGTCGGCTCGTCGCCAAGCCCCCAGACGTCCTGCGAGAAGCTCTCGGAGTAGTTGCCGTAGACCGCCAGCTCGGGGGTGATCTTGTAGGTCAGACCGAAACGGCCCGAGACATGCGCGTAGCTTTCCTCGGTGGAGGTGCCCGCAAGGTGGTTCTCGACGTCGAAGTCGATCCAGTCCTTGCGCAGCCCGGCGGTGGCGACCCAGCGGTCCCAGGTCAGTTCTTCCTGCAGGTAGAGCGCGCTGTTGGTCTGTTCCGGGGTCCAGTCGTAATAGGGGATCAGCGAGATGGTGCAGGCGCTGTCGCAATAGTCCGGGTCATTCACGTCGATGCCATCGACGGTGCCGAAGTAGTCGTCCTCGTCGACGCTGACGCGGCTGTATTCGACGCCGAGCAGGGTGCGGCTCTGCGCGCCACCCAACATGGTGTCGAATTGCAGCGCGGTGTCCATCGCGAACTGTTCGCTGTCGCTGTAGACCGCGAAGGCCGAGCGTGCCGCGGTCGGGTCGGTCGGATCGGCACCGTAGACCTGCTCGTAATCGAGGTCGAACAGGCTGTAGCGGGCATTGGAGCGCAGGCTCAGACCGCCGCCGAAGTCATGGCTGAACTGCAGCGCGACGCTGCGCTCGACCGAGTTCATCTCGTTGAACTCAGGCTCGCCGAGGAAGGTGTCGCGGTCGATGCCGTAGCCCGATGGGATGCCGTTGCCAGGCACGCCGTCGCGCTTGTTGTACTCGGCAAGGAAGGTGAGCGTGGTGGCCTCGGTCGGGCGCCAGGTCAGCCCGCCCTGCAGGTAGGCGCGGTCGTCGTTGGAATGGTCATAGGAGTATTCGCTGTCCTGCCACTTGCCGGTGAGCCGGTAGGTCAGCGTGCTGTCCTCGGTGAGCTTGTCGCCGATGTCGAAGCCGAGCTCGGCATGATCGGCTCCGAGGGTGCTGTAGACCTCGCCGAAGCGGTTGTCCTTGGGGGTTTTCGAGACGGCATTGACCAGCCCGCCCGGCGCGCTGAGGCCGAAGAGCGAGGAGTTGGCCCCCTTCAGCACCTCGACCCGCTCCATCCCGTAGGGCTCGCGTCGGGCGAAGGTCCAGCCGGCCCCGCGCTGGGGCAGCCCGTCGCGGTAGAGCAGGCCGAGCGCCGTCAGATCGAAGCCGCGGATCCGGAAGCCATCGTAGCGGTCGTCGCCGCCCCATTCATTGACCGAGACCCCGGCAGTATAGCCAATCACCTGCTCGAGGTTCTGCGCCCCGCGTTTGGCAATCTCGGCCGAGGTGACCACCGAGACGGAGGCGGGCGTGTCGAGGATGTCGGTGCTCGTCTTGGTGCTTGCCGTGGTCTGCTGCGCGACGGTCGTGCCGGCATCGTTGTCGGCGATGCCGAGCTGGATTGGGCGTAGCTCGTAGGGGGTCTCTTGTGCTGCTGCAGCGAGAGGCAGCAGCACGGCTGTTCCGGCGAGCAGCAGAAAGCGGGTGTTCGAGCGGGGTCGTGCGCAGCGCGGGGCTGCGCCGGTGCGGGCAGTCGGGGAAGAGGTCATCCAGCGTTACCTGTTGGTTCTTTTTGTCGGGCAGGCTGGCTGAGGAGCGGTTTGTCGCGGGGCGAGGCACGCGGAACCTTGGCATGGCTATTCCTTACTATATTAATCAGATATTTATCCTAGTGAAAGCCCCTTCTTCCCCGCAGCGCGCCGATTTTCGGGCTTACTTAGCGGCAACCTCGCGCGTTCGGGGCAGAAGCGATCCGCGACCCTGCGCTTTTGGGGGTGCAACCTCACAGGCCCGGACCGAGCCAACCCACTGTGGCATGGCCATTGTTGTACAGGCGTGCAATAAGTGGGAACCAATTCAGAGGGAGCCGATACCATGCCCGCGCACGACCCGATCCTTGGCGTCTATCTCAGTGCCACGGAGGACCTTGACCGGCTCTACGGGGACGCCCTGCGGCGCTGCGCCTCCGACGTGGTGTTGCGTCACCCGCAGGAGGTCGAGCGCCCGGAGGACGTGCGCTTCGCGATCTGCTGGCAGCCGGGCGAGGATGATTTCGCGCCCTTTCCGAACCTCGGCCTTGCCATGTCGGTCGCTGCCGGGGTCGATGCGCTGCTGGCCCATCCGGGTCTGCCCGCCTCTGCGGCCGTGGCACGGGTGCGCGATCCACATCAGGCCGAACTCATGGCGGGCTACGCGGTGCACGAGGTGCTGCATCACGAGCGCGGATTCGACGAAATGGCGCGAAACGCGGCGCAGGCGCGATGGGCGCCGGTGCGGATGCGTGCACCCGCTTCGGTGCAGGTGGCCGTGCTGGGTCATGGGACCATGGGGCGCGCCGTGGTGCGGGGACTGCGGGCCATGGGCTTTTCCATCCGCGTGGCCTGTCGCAGCTTGCCCGAAGAACAACTGGCTGGTGTGACCTATCTGACCGGCCCGGGCGCAGTGGCGCGGGCAGCCGAGGGGGCGCACCACCTCGTCAACGTGCTGCCGCTGACCACCGAGACCGAAAACGTGCTGGACGCGGCGCTTTTCGCGCGGCTCGCACCGGGGGCGTCCTTGGTACAGATCGGTCGTGGTGAGCATCTGGTCGAGGCGGATATGCTGGCGGCACTGGACAGCGGGCAGCTCAAGGCGGCGACGCTCGATGTCTTCCGCGAGGAGCCGCTGCCTGACACGCACCGCTTCTGGCGCGACGCCCGGCTGCGGCTGACCCCGCATGTGGCCAGCGACTCGCTTCCCGAGGTGGTGGCCGAGCAGGTGGTGGAGACCGCGCGGGCGCTGCGCGACGGTCAGCCCATGGCCTATGCCGTGGACCGGGCGCGCGGCTACTGACCGGGCCGGACGTGGCCGGGGCGGAGCGGGCTCAGCGTCCGCTCGGCACCCGCCCTTCGAGCCAGCGCAGCGCCAGCGTGAGGGTGCCGCTCAGGCACAGGTAGATGGCGATCAGCAGCAGCAAAGGCTCGTAGGTCAGATAGGTGGCCTGCCGCACGCGGGTGATCACCGCGTAGAGGTCGGTGACGGTGATCGTCGCCACCAGCGGCGTCGCCTTCAGCTGCAGGATGATCTCGCCGGCCAGCGTCGGCAGCGCGCGGTGCACGGCCCGCGGAAACCAGACCCGACGGAAAACCATGAGCCGCGGCATGCCGAAGGCGCGGGCCGCCTCCAGCTCGCCGCGCGGCACCCCGGCAAAGGCGCCGCGCATCACCTCGCCCTGATAGGCGGCGAAGGAGAGCGTCAGCGTCAGGAAGCCGTAGGGCCAGGCCTGCCGCAGGTAGGGCCAGAGCCAGGAGGCCCGGATTTCCGGGAACTGCGCGAAGAGCGCGCCGAGCCCGTAGTAGATCAACCAGAGCTGCAGCAGCAGCGGCGTGCCGCGGATCACCGTGCAGAAGCCGTTGGCCAGCCAGCGCAGCGGCGCCGGGCCGGTGACCTGCACCGCGCCGAGCGGCAGCGCCAGCGCAAAGCCCGCGGCGACGCTGGAGACGAGCAGCGCCAGTGTCACCAGCAGACCGTGGCCGATCTTCGGCAGGTAGCCGGGCAGCCAGCTCCAATCCATCTGGGTGACGATCGCAGCAAGGGCGGTGAGCGCGAGCCCGGCCATGACCAGTCGGTGCGGCATCAGCAACGGTGCGAGGCGTGCGCGCAGCGGCAGCGCGGGAGCAGGGCGGATCGGGGTGGCGATGTCGATATCGGGCATGTGGCGCTCCTCAGGCGGCGGCCGGCAGGCCGCGGCGCGCGCGCCGCTCGAGCCAGCGCAGGCCGAGGTTCGAAATGAGGGTGAGCGCGAGGTAGAGCAGCCCGGCGGCGATGAAGAAAAGGAAGTACTCGCGGGTCGCGGCGGCGGCCTGCTTGGTCACGAGCGTCAGCTCGGAAAAGCCGATGACGGCAAGCAGCGCGGTGTCCTTGGTGGCGATCATCCAAAGGTTGGCCATGCCGGGCAGCGCGTGCGGGGTCATTGCTGGGAGGGTCACCCGGCGCAGCACCTTGAGGGGCGACATGCCAAAGGCCTGCGCGGCCTCGATCTGTCCGGGCGGCACGGCGCGTATGGCGCCGCGGATCACCTCGGTGGCGTAGCCGCCCTGCACCAGCCCGATGACGAGGATGCCGGCGCTGAGACCGTCGATGTCGATGCCCTCGCGCCCCATGGCGCCCATCAGCTTGTTCAGCAGGTCGGTGCCCACGTAGTAGAACAGCAGCATCAGCACGAGCTCGGGCACGGCGCGGATGAGCAGCGTGTAGATCTCGGCGATGTCGCGCAGCACGCGCCCGCCGTAGAGCTTGGCGGTGGCGCCGAGCAGGCCGATGACAAGTCCGAGCAGATAGCCGCCTGCCGCCAGTTCGACCGAGCGCAGGAACCCGGCGAGAAGCGCGCCGCCCCATCCCGGTGAGGAAAGTGCGAGCAGGCTGAAATCCATTGCGTCGATCATCGTGCGGCCGTGTCCCGTGTCGTTGAAGTGTGCCGGGCCGCGACGCTGGTGTCGCGGCCCGGGAAGTCGGCTCAGCTGCCGTAGATGTCGAGCCCCTCGAAGTAGGGCTCGGACAGTGCTTCATAGGTGCCATTCGCGCGGATCGCCGCGATGCCGGAGTTTACCCGATCGAGCAGCTCGCTGTCCTCCTTGCGCAGGCCCACGCCGACGCCGTGACCGAGGATCGACGGGTCGCTCTCGACCGCGCCACGGTACTCGCAGCAGGCGGCGCCGGCGTCGCTCTCGAGGAAGGGCATCAGCGCCAGCATGTCACCGACCACCGCGTCGATGCGGCCCGCCGCGAGGTCCTGCAGTTCCTCGTCCACCGTCGGGTAGCTGCGGATGTCCGCGGCGGTCTCGGCGAAATGCGCGCGGGCATAGGTTTCGTGAATGGTGCCCACCGAGACGCCGAGATAGGCGCCATCGACGCCTTCGGGGGTGGGCTGAACCTTGCTGTCCTTCAGGGCGATCACGCCGGTCGGCGTGTCGTAGTACTTGTCGGAAAAGGCGATCTGCTTGGCGCGCTCCTCGGTGATGCTCATCGAGGCGACGATCATGTCGATCTTGCCGGTGTTGAGCGCCGGGATGATGCCATCCCAGGCCACCGGGGTGATCACGCAGTCGGCTTCGATCTCGGCGCAGAGCGCATCGGCGAAGTCGATCTCCCAGCCGCTCCAGTTGCCGCTCGCGTCGGGGCTGTAGAAGGGCGGATAGGGCTCGGCGGCGATGCCGACCTTGTAGGGCTCCGCAAGGGCCGGGGCGGCGAGCGCGGCGGCGGCGGTGGCGGCGAGCGCGAGTGTCTTGAACATGGTGTCTCCTCTGTTGGTTTTCTTGGTGCGGGGCGGTCAGGCGATCGAGCGGATGAATTGCTGCAGGTGCGGCGAGCGCGGATCGCCGAAGATCTGCTCTGGCGGGCCTTGTTCCTCGATGCGGCCGTCCTTCAGGTAGACGACGTGGCTGGCCACATCGCGGGCAAAGCCCATCTCGTGCGTGACGAGGATCATCGTGCGCCTCTCGGCGGCGAGGTCGCGGATCACGGTCAGCACCTCGCCGACCAGTTCGGGATCGAGCGCCGAGGTCGGCTCGTCGAAGAGCATCGCCAGCGGCTCAACCGCCAGCACCCGCGCGATGGCGCAGCGCTGCTGCTGGCCGCCGGACATATGGGCGGGGTAGGCGTCTTCCTTCTCCGCGAGGCCGACGCGTTCGAGCACCTGCCGGGCGCGGGCCACGGCTTCGTCGCGGGGCATGCCCAGCACCTGAACCGGCACCTCGATCACGTTGCCGAGCACGGTGCGGTGCGGCCACAGGTTGAAGTTCTGGAACACCATTCCGAGCTGCGCACGGATGCGCTGCAGCTGCCTGCGGTCCGCCGGTTCCAGCCCGCCATCACGGGTGGGGCGCATGGCGTAGGCCTCGCCGTGGATGGCAATTTCGCCGGCGCTGGGGGTCTCGAGCATGTTGATGCAGCGCAGCATGGTGGACTTGCCCGATCCGGAGCCGCCGATAACCGCCACCACGTCGCCGGGGCGGGCGGTGAGCGAGATGCCCTTGAGCACCTCGAGGCGTCCGAAGTGCTTGTGCAGGTCGCGGATCTCTACCGCCGGCGTGGCGTTGTTCATGGCTGTCCCCCCCCTGCCGAATCCGGGCGCTCCCGGACGGCTGCATCCCTTGCAATTTCTCTGCTGTTGTACGAATGTAAAACAAATCTCGACGAGGAAGTCAAAGTGACCATACGGAAGGTGCTCAATATGATGGATTTGGCGGCGGGAGGCCGGGCGTGACCCGGCGTGCCTTCAGCCGCCTGTCGCAGGACCGTCGCCGCACCGACCTGCTGGAGGCGACCCTCGCCTGTGTCGCCGACCTCGGGCTCGACCGGGCCGGGGCGCGGCAGATTGCCGAGCGGGCCGGGGTCTCGGCCGGTCTGATCCGCCACTACTTCCCCTCGAAGGACGAGATGGTGCGCGCCGCCTACGCCTACCTGATGGGCCAGATGACCGCCGCCGCCGAGGATTCCGGGGCCGGGGACGCGCTGTCGCCAGAGGCGGCGCTGGCGGAAGTCATCGCGGCCAACTTCGCGCCGCCGAGCCTCTCGGGGGTGAAGGTCTCGCTCTGGGCCACTTTCGTGGGGCGGGTGCGCGTCGATCCGGCCTATGCCGACATTCACCGCGAGGGCTACCGCGAGTTCCTCGACCTGCTCGAGGCGCGCATCCACCCGGTGCTGGTGGCGCAGGGCTGCCCGGCGGACCCGGCCCGGTGCAAGCATCTCGCCATCGCGCTCAACGGGCTGATCGACGGCCTGTGGATCGAGGGCTCGCTGGGCCATGGGCTCTATGACGCGCGGCGGCTTCCGGCCATCGCGCTCGCCGCCGCCGAGGGCATCCTGCGGCTGCCCGACACCACGCTGACGCGCCACCTGGCGCTCGAAGACGAAAGGAGCTGACATGCGGTATGCCGCGATCACCGAACGCCTGCGCACCCTCGGCGGAGACAAGTGGGCCGTGCACAATGCCGCCCGCGCCCGGCGCGATGCGGGCGAGGATATCCTCGAGCTGACCATCGGCGAGCCGGACATCGCCCCGGACCCCGCGCTTATCGAACACTGCGTTTCTTCGCTGCGCGGCGGGCGTACGCAATACTCCAACGGGCGTGGCGAGCCCGGATTGGTGGCGGCGCTGGTCGAGGCCTACCGTCCGCGCCATCCGCAGATCGGGGTCGAGAACGTGTTGTGCTTTCCCGGCACGCAGACCGCGCTCTTCGCGGTCATGCTGGGGCTGGTGGGGCCGGGCGAGGGGGTGCTGATCGGCGATCCCTACTATGCCACCTACGAGGGCGTGGTGTCTGCCGCGGGCGGCCACGTGCAGCCGGTGCCGCTGCGCATGGACCGGGATTTCGTGCTGCAGCCCGCCGACCTGCGTGCCGCAATCACGCCCGAAAGCAGAGTGCTGCTGCTCAACACGCCGCACAACCCGACCGGCGCTGTGATCGACCGCGCGACGCTCGAAGAGCTGGGAACGATCTGCGCCGAGCACGATCTCTGGATCGTCTGCGACGAGGTCTATGCCGAACTGATCTTCGAGGGCAGCTTCACCTCGCCGCTGGAGATCGCCGCGCTCCGCGAGCGCGTCGTGGTGGTCTCGTCGATCTCGAAAAGCCACGCCGCCACCGGCTTCCGCAGCGGCTGGGCCATCGGTCCGGCGGAGTTCTGCGCCGCGCTGCTGCCGGTCTCCGAGACGATGCTCTTCGGCAACCAGCCGTTCATCGCCGACATGACAGAGGCGGCGCTGCGCGGCACCTTCGACACCTCGGCGCGGATGCGCGAGGCCTTCGGGCGGCGCGCGCGGATGCTCTGCGCGCGGCTGAATGCGATGCCGGGTCTCTCGGCGCAGATGCCGCGCGGCGGCATGTTCCTGATGCTCGACGTCTCGGGCACCGGGCTCGACGGCGAAGCCTTTGCCTGGCGGCTGCTCGAAGAGCAAGGCGTTGCGGTGATGCCGGGCAGCGCCTTCGGCAGCAACGGCGGCGGGCTGGTGAGGGTCGCGCTGACGGTCCCGGACGCGCAGCTTGAAGAGGCGGCGCGGCGCATCGAGGCGCTCAGCGTGGATCTCGCCGCGCGCCGGGTCGCCTGACCCCGAGCCTTCGGCAGCCGTGCCGCCGCCGGAGGCCGCTCAGACCCTCGCGCCCTTGTGGCGGATCGCGCAGCCTATCAGCCCGGCGAGGATGCCGACGATGGTCGAGACGCTGTATTCCAGCGTCGTGACCGGCACCTCGGCGGAGTGGTGGCCGCCGAGGATCAGCGGCGAGAGCACCCCGATGGCCCCGCCGAGGATCGCGGCAATGATCCAGTTGCGGGTCGTCATGCCGAGCGCGACGCCGAGGATGCCGGGCAGGCCGAGGATGCTCCCTCCGATGGTACCGAGTAGGTCAAGCAGGCTCAGCATGGTCTGATCTCCGTGTGTTGCTGGCGCGGGGCCGGGAGGTCACCGTCCCTGCGCCGCTTGGCTTGATGGGCGGTCAGTCCGCCGAGATACCGAGGAACGAGCGGATCGAGGCGACGTCGACGCGGCCCGACGCCTCGGGCATGCGGCTCTGCGCCAGGGTTTCGACGACGTGCTGATATTCCTCGAGGTAACCCGGCGCGAGATCATGCGCGATGCCCTGGTGGCAGTCGATGCAGGTCATGTTCTCGTCGACCGCGCGCTGATGGTTTTGCGCCGCCCGCGTCTCCTGGATGGTGAAATCCATGTACTCGAAGGCGTGGCAGTTGCGGCACTCGCGGCTGTCCGTCGCCTTCATCTTCTTCCACACCGCCGCGGCCATCTCGAGCCGTCGGTCCTCGTATTTCTCCGAGGTGTCTATGGTGCCCCTCAGCTCGTGGTAGACGTCCTTCACCGCCATCACCTTGGCCTTCATCTTGTACTGCCACTCGTGCGGCACGTGGCAGTCCGAGCAGATCGCCCGCACGCCGGAGTGGTTGTTGTAGTGGATGGTCTGGCGGTACTCGCCGAGGTTGGTCTCCATCGAGTGGCAGGAGGTGCAGAACTCCTCGGTATTGGTCAGCTCCAGCGACCAGTGAAAGCCGCCCCAGAAGAGGATGCCGCCCAAAAAGCCCGCGATCAGCAGGAAGCCGGTGCTGAACAGCCCGGTGGGGCTCCAGAAGGCGTCCCATATGCGGAGCAGGATGTTGCGGCGGCCGTGCTTTTTGTTGTCCGGCATGTCGTCTCTCCCCGTTCAGTCCTGCGTCAGCGCGAGACGCTGGAGGCTTCGAAGTCGTTGCCGACCAGCGCCGGCGCATCCGCCTGCGGGACGTGGCACTGGTTGCAGAACCAGCGGGTGCCGGCCACCGTGTCGAGCTGGTTTCCGCTACGGTCGAGGTAGTGGGTCATCGACAGTGTCGGCGCGCCGCGGTCGCCGGCGTTGGTCCAGTCGTGGCAACTCAGGCACTGGTTGGTGCGCAGGTCGATCTGGTATTGGCTCATGGAGTGCGGAATGGTCGGCGGCTGCTGGCGGTAGTTGCGCACCTCGCGTCCTTCCTGCTGCTGGTAGACCTCGGGCGGCTGGAGCTCCTGATCCACCGCGGCGCCGCGCAGCGACTGGATGCCTCCGGATGTCTGCGCCACGACCAGCCCCGCGATGAGCAGGGGCGTTGCGAAGGTGGCGATCTTCGCGATGACCGGCAGTTTCATGGGCGCTCTCCGTAGTTGATTGCTGTCACGCAGGGTGGGTCACTCAGGCGGCGGAGTGACGGGATCGTTCGGGCGGGGAGGACGGGGCATCGATGTGGCTGTCGAAGCGATGGGTGAAGGCGAAAACGTCGACAGAGCAGACGTCGACGCAGCGCCCGCAGTTGGTGCAGTCGGGCGAGAGGATCAGCGGCGTCTCGCCATCCTTGCCGCGCAGTGCCGGGGCAATGACTTGGTTCTCGGGGCAGACCGCAAAGCAATCCATGCAGTCGTCGCAGGCTGCGCGACCTGCGGCGCTGACCCGCAGCAGGCTGTGCGTGCCCAATAGTCCATAGAAGGCCCCAACCGGGCAGAGGTGTCCGCACCAGCCGCGGCGTGAGACCAGCAGGTCGAACAGGAAGACCAGCGCCACCAGCGCCCAGGCAAAGCCCATGCCGAAAACCAGCCCGCGTTGCAGCATGGTGATCGGGTTGATCGCCTCCCAGGCGATGCTGCCGGTCAGCGCCGAGACGGCCAGCACCGTGCCGAGCAGCCAGAGCCTTGTGTGGCGCTTGGGCTGCCAGCCCTTCTGCAGGCCAAGCCTCACGTGCAGCCAGTGCGCGGCGTCGGTCACCGGGTTGATCGGGCAAACCCAGGAGCAATAGACCCGCCCGCCGATCAGCAGGTAAGCCATGACCACGATCGCGGCGCCGATCAGCGCCGTCAGTTCGGGCCAGTGACCGGCGGCGAGGCTCTGCGCCAGCACCAGCGGATCGGTCAGCGGCAGGAGGCCGAAGGTGCGCGAGCCGGCAAGGGTGCCGGCCACCCACCAGAGGCCGAACCATGGTCCGAGCAGGAAGAGCAGCAGGAAAAACCCTTGCGACAGCCTGCGCAGCAGCAGGAAGCGGTGCGCCCGCCACCAGCCCTTGAGGCGGATCGCCTCCTCGCCGACCGGGAGGTTGGTCTTCTCTTTCATTCGCCCGCTCCCGGTACCGGGGAGGCCGGGAGGGTGAAGCTGGGCTCGAAGCCGCCGGGGGCGGCGAGGTTGTCGGTGCCGGGGCCGGGCAGGCGGTCGGGCAGGTCGATCACTCCCTCGACCAAAGGCCCGCCCTTTTCCTCCATCTCTTCCCAGCCCTTGCGGTAGTGCTCCGCGGGTGCGCCGCGGGCAAGCCGCATGGGCAGCACCTTGATCGCGGCCTCGGGCAGCACGCAGCTCTTCTCGCATTTGCCGCAGCCGGTGCAGTGCTCGGCATGGACCGTCGGCGCGAAGATCGCATGGTGGCCGGAGCGGTCATTGTGCGACAGCTCGAGGGTGATCGCTTCATCGATCACCGGGCAGACCCGGTAGCATACGTCGCAGCGCAGCCCCAGGAAGTTGAGACAGTTCTCCTGGTCGACCAGCACGGCGGTGCCCATGCGCGCCTCATCGATGTCGCGCAGGCCCGGATCCAGCGCCCCGGTCGGACAGGCCACGACGCAGGGGATGTCGTCGCACATCTCGCAGGGCACGTCGCGGGCGGTGAAGAAGGGCGTGCCGGTGGCCGGCCCGTCGGCACCCAGCTCGGCCAATGTCAGCGTGTCATAAGGGCAGTCGCGCACGCAGAGCCCGCAGCGGATGCAGGCGCCGAGAAACTCCGCCTCGGGCAGGGCGCCGGGCGGGCGCAGCGCATCGGCGGGCAGGGCGCGGGCATCGCGGGCGAGCCATGCCAGCGCGCCGCCCGCGAGTGCGCAGCCGCCCGCCATCCGCGCGGTGTCCATCAGGAACCTGCGGCGTTGCGGCGAAAGCGGCATGGCGGCGGGCATGGCGGGCCTCCTCTGGCGTCTCCTCCGGCGTGAGGCGCGCGGGCAGGTGCGCGGGATTACACCCGCTCGACCTTGCAGGCGCATTTCTTGAAGTCGGTCTCCTTGGAGAGCGGACAGGTGGCGTCGAGCGTCAGCTTGTTGATCAGCTGCCCCTCGTCGAACCACGGCACGAAAACCAGCCCCTTGGGCACCTTGTTGCGGCCGCGGGTCTCGACCCGGCTGAGCATTTCGCCGCGCCGGGTCGAGATGTTGATTTCCTGTCCGCGCCGCAGGCCGCGTTCCTCGGCGTCCTCGGGGTGCATGAAGACCACGGCGGCGGGGAAGGCGCGGTGCAGCTCGGGCACCCGGCGGGTCATCGAGCCCGAGTGCCAGTGCTCCAGCACGCGCCCGGTCGAGAGCCACAGATCGTATTCCTCGTCCGGAGATTCCGCCGGGGGCTCGTAGGGGGCGAAGATAATTTTCGCCTTGCCGTCCGGGTAGCCGTAGAAGGTCACCTCCGTGCCCTCGGGCACGTAGGGATCGTAGCCCTCGCGGAAGCGGTAGAGCGTTTCCTGCCCGTCCACCACCGGCCAGCGCAGACCGCGCGCCTGATGATACTGCTCGAAGGGCGCGAGGTCGTGGCCGTGGCCGCGTCCGAAGGAGGCGTATTCCTCGAACAGCCCCTTCTGCACATAGTAACCGAAGTGCTGAGCCTCGACATTGTCGAACCCCTCGGCGGTCTCTTCCAGCGGGAAGGCGTTCACCTGGCCGTTCTCGTAGAGCACCTCGTAGAGCGTCTTGCCGGCCAGCTCGGGCATCTTGGCCACCAGCTCGTCGCCCCAGGCCTCCTCGACGGTGAAGCGCTTGGCGAACTCCATCAGCTGCCAGAGGTCCGACTTGGCCTCTCCCGGGGCCATGACCTGCTGGCGCCAGAACTGGGTGCGGCGCTCGGCATTGCCGTAGGCGCCCTCCTTCTCGACCCACATGGCGGTGGGCAGGATGAGGTCGGCCGACATGGCGGTCACAGTCGGGTAGGGGTCCGAGACGGTGACGAAGTTCTCGGGGTTGCGGTAGCCGGGCCAGCCCTCCTCGTTGATATTGGCGCCGGCCTGCATGTTGTTGTTGCACTGCACCCAGTAGGCATTGAGCGTGCCGTCCTTCAGCGCGCGGTTCTGCGCCACGGCGTGCAGGCCGGGCTTTTCGGGGATCGTGCCCTCGGGCAGTTTCCAGATCTCCTCGGCATGGGCGCGATGCTCGGGGTTGGTCACCACCATGTCGGCGGGCAGCCGGTGCGAGAAAGTGCCGACCTCGCGCGCGGTGCCGCAGGCCGAGGGCTGGCCGGTGAGCGAGAAGGGAGAGTTGCCCGGCTCCGAGATCTTCCCGGTCAGCAGGTGGACGTTGTAGCACAGGCCGTTCGCCCAGGAGCCGCGCGTGTGCTGGTTGAAGCCCATGGTCCAGAGCGACATGACCTTGCGGCTGGGATCGGCGTATTGCTCGGCCAGCCGTTCGAGCTGATGCGCCGGCACGCCGGACATCTCGGAAACCTTCTCCAGCGTGTATTCCGAAACGGCGGCGGCATATTCGTCGAAGTCGATCGGGGTCAGATCGCCCGAATTAGGATTGGCGGCGGCCTCCTGCAGCGGGTTGCTGTCGCGCAGCCCGTAGCCGATGTCCGTGGCCGTGCGGGTGATGTTGACGTGCTTTTCAAGGAAGTCCCAGTTCACCGCATCGTTCTGGATGATGTAATTGGCGATGTAGTTGAGGATCGCCAGATCGGTCTGCGGCGTGAACACCATGCCGTTGTCCGCCAGCTCGAAGCTGCGGTGCTCGAAGGTCGACAAAACATGCACCTGCGCCCCGGGCTTGGTCAGCCGCGTGTCGGTCAGCCGCGACCAGAGGATCGGGTGCATCTCGGCCATGTTCGAGCCCCAGAGAACGAAGGTGTCGGCGTGCTCGAAGTCGTCGTAGCAGCCCATCGGCTCGTCGATGCCGAAGGCGCGCATGAAACCGACCACCGCCGAGGCCATGCAGTGCCGGGCGTTGGGGTCGATATTGTTCGATCGGAAGCCCGCCTTCATCAGCTTGGAGGCGGCGTAGCCCTCCCAGACCGTCCATTGCCCCGAGCCGAACATGCCCACCGAGGTCGGTCCCTTGGCGGCCAGAGCCGCCTTCCACTTCTCGGCCATGACATCGAATGCCTCGTTCCAGCTCACCGGCTCGAATTCGCCGTTCTTGTCGTAGACGCCGCCCGACTTGCGCAGCATCGGCGTAGTGAGCCGGTCGGCACCGTACATGATCTTCGACAGGAAGTAGCCCTTGATGCAGTTCAGGCCGCGGTTCACCGGCGCCTCGGGGTCTCCCTGCGTGGCGACCACCCGGCCCGCCTTGGTGCCCACGAGCACCGAGCAGCCGGTGCCGCAGAAGCGGCAGGGGGCCTTGTCCCAGCGGATGTCCGAATTGCCCGGGGTTTGCGCCAGCGCGCCGGGGGCGAGCGAGATGCCCGCCGCGGCGGCGGTGCTGGCGGCGGCGGTGGCCTTGAGGAAAGTCCTGCGCGAGTCCGAGATGGTCATGGGTCAGGTCTCCGGATGGGGGGCGGCGGGGGATGGGCGTTGGTCGAGGTCTTCGAAATGGTGGTAGTTGATGGTCAGCGAGATCACGCCGCGGATCTGGTGCAGCGACATGATGATGTCCGAGGCGAAGGCGGTGTCGGTGTCCTCGACCACCACAACCAGCCGCCCGTCGTCGCTCTGGGCATGCACCTCGACGCCGTCGAGCGCTTCGATCTGCGCGCGGGCAACAGGCAGCGCATCCTGCGCGACGTGAACAAGGCAGCCGCAAATGTTCATCGGACCGCCTCCGTGAGCGACTCCCGCTGCTCGAAGGACACGGCACCGGCGGGGCAGGTGATGGCACATTCGCCACAACCGGTGCATTGCGCGGGATCGAGCGTTGGTGCGGCGCGGCCGCCGGTCATCAGGCGAAAACGGATGGCACGGGGCTCGCAGGCGTCCTCGCAGGCCCGGCAGGAGATGCCGACCAGCGACAGGCAGGTGTCGGTGATGGTGGCCGTCCACGGCCAGTCGGGCACGGCCTCGGGACGCAGCGCGCCGGTCTCGCAGGCCTCGGCACATGCGCCGCAAAACGTGCAGGCGCCTTGTGAGAAGTCGACCAGTGGCAGGGCGGGTTCTGGCGCGTCGGGCTGTCGGATGAGGATCGCCTCGGGGCAGGCGCGCAGGCAGTCGCCGCAGCCGGTACAGAGCTGCGAGAAGCGGGCCTGAGCCCCCGGGGGCCTCATCAGAGGTGCCTCGGGGCGTGACAATTGCCCGCGAAGGAAGTTGCGCCTGCTGTGCTGGGTCGTCATCGACGTCCTGGCCTTCCGCTGTGCCCGCGAACAATCCTGCGGACGAGTACTATGCCGGGAAGACTGCCACAGGTTGTTCAGCCGGGAAAGCTTCGCACGTGGGGCATCCGGGAATCGTCAGGATTCCGCCTGCGGCGCGAGGCAGCGGATGGTCGTTTGGAGCTGAGGGGGTCTACGTCCGCGGGCGGGTCCGGTCAGCGGCGGCCGGTGAGGCCCTCCAGCGCGCCGGGCGGGGTCGGGCGGGTCACATACTCGGGGCGCCGCTTCTCGTAGAAGGCATTGCCGCCGGTGGTGAGCACGTAGTGCATGTTGTTGTAGGAGGCGCGGTAGGTTGCCGCGTGGAAGAACTGCGCGTTGCCGATCAGCGGGTGGCGTTCGCCCTGCAGCACCGAGAGCGCCGCCTCGCGCACCATCGGCATCGCCGAGCCTCCCATGTCGCGCCGCATGACGCCCGGGGCGAACTGGTTCTTCTGGCCCACGACACCACAGACCGAGCCGGGAAACTCGTGGGACTCCACGCGGTTCATCACCACGCTACCCACGGCGATCATGCCGTCACGGCTCGAACGGATCGACTCGAAGTACATTGCGCGCTCCATGCATTCGAGATCCCCTGCCGCATGGCGCCGCGCCGGGCCGCCGCCGCAGGCCGCAAGCGTGAGCAAGGCCACCCCTGCGAGGATACTGAAGGTCGTCTGGCGCTGCGGTTTCATGTCTCGGCTGCTCCCCGGATTGCCTTGGCCTGCCCGGTTGCGACACTAGGGCAGGCGGTGCCCGGTCTTCAATATCCCAAGTGCCGGTGCGGTCGCGCGGCGCGCGGGCGATATGCGGCTTTGGGAGTGCAGGCCGAGCGAAGGCCCGACCTGCGATCTTGGCGCACTACCCTGCACGCCGTGAAGGATCGGGGGTACCGCGACGCGGTCAGGGCCCGCAGGGCTCCTGACTCATGAGTGGGGCGCAGGCTCGCGCCCGACATGCTTTGCGTCAGGCGTCCCCTGCGAGCTCGCGCAGGTCCACCGCGCGGCCCTCGGTCATCGAGCGCTGAGCCGCGAGCCCCATGAGCACGGCCCATTTGCCATCCAGCAGCGACACCTCGGGCACTTCCCGCTCGCCGCGCACCAGCTCCAGGAAGCCGCGGTGCTGGTAGAAGGTCGAGCCGTTGTGGTCCCCGGCCTCGAGGATGGTCGGATCGACGGGGATCTCGCGCACCTCGGGCCCTTTCGGCTCGCGCGGCGAGACGATCACCTGCGGCACCGGTGCCGCACCCAGATGCGCAGGCCAGAACCGGCCCGGCCCCGGCACCAGTGCCTCGATCTTGCCCGTCGGGCCGACCGCCGAGATCTCTTCCTGGTAGCGCGAGCCTTCGGCGAACATGCAAAGCTCCAACATGGCGCGCACGCCGCTCTCGAACTCGACCATCACGTAGCCATGGTCGAAGATATCGGGGGTCTCGCCTGCGTAGGTCTCCTCGAGGTGGTTGGCCGCCTGTCCGCCCATCGCCATGACGCGGACCGGATCGGATTTCAGCGTCAGCCGCATGAGGTCGAAGAAATGGCAGCATTTCTCGACGAAGGTGCCGCCGGTGTAGCGGTTGAAGCGGTTCCAGTCGCCGACCTTTTCGAGGAAGGGGAAGCGGTGCTCGCGAATGGTCAGCATCTTCACGCCGCCGGTGGCCGCCTCGGCCTCTTCCAGCAGCTTGGCGACGGGCGGCATGTAGCGGTATTCCATCGCCACCCAGACCGGCGCGGGGTAGCTTTCGGCAAAGGCGTCGATCGCGGCAGCGTGGTCCGGATCGGTGAACAGGGGCTTTTCCACCAGCACCGGCAGGGGGCGCGTTCCTGCGATCTGCTGCAGCTGTTCGACATGGCGGAAGTTGGGGCTGGCGATCAGCAGGCAATCGATCTCGGCCACGTCCAGCAGCGCCTCGATGCTGTCCACGAACTGCGCGTTCGGGGCGAACTGCCGCGCATGGGCGCGCATCTCGGCGTCGGGCTCGAAGATCGCACCGACGGCGGTGTTGTCGAGCAGCGCGATGTTGCGCAGATGCTCCTGTCCCATCATGCCACAGCCGATGATGCCGTAGGTGATGGTCCGTGTCTCGCTGCGCGCGAGGGTCTGGGTCGTCATAGGGAAATCCTCCTCCCTTCAGATGAGGCGCTGGACGTAGAGCGCCTTTTGGGTGTCGTACCAGGTGCGTGAGAACTCGACCGCTTCGCTGCCCTGCGCCCAGGAGAGGCGCTCGATATAGGCGGTGGTGGTGCCTGGCTTGAGCGGGAATGCCTCGGGCGCCCAGTCCGGCACTTGCCCGATGCCCACGCGGTCCTCGGCGCGGGTGATCCAGAGCTGCAGGGCGCGCTTGTAGGTCAGGTAAAGCGAATCCTGCACCATCTCTCGCGGGACGCGGCCCGCGCCGCCGTCGAGCCAGATCTCCTCGACCGCGATGACGACATCGTCGAGGTAGCGCAGGCGGCGAAAGCGGGTGCCGTGGTCCGAGGTGCCATAAGCGGGCTGCTGCGGATCCTTGGGCGCGTAGTCGGCCGCAAGGATGTCTGCAGTGGGCAGCCCGCCGCCGCCCTTGGCCAGTTCGAGGCGAAACATCGAGTAGACCGATTCGACCTCACCGCCGGCGCGGACGTAGTTGCCAGAGCCCTGACGGCGCTCGAGAAGCCCCTTTTTCTCCAGCTCAAGCAAGGCCTTGCGCAGGGTGCGCACGGTCGTGCCATGGGCCTTGGCGAACTCCCGCTCGGGCGGCAGCTTCTGTCCGTCGACAAGCCGGCCGGCGGCGATATCGCGGATCACCAGCTCGCTGATCTGCATGTAGATCGGCAGTGCATCGGGCCTGTGAGCCGAATTCCTGTTTTTTTCCTGCATGTTTCCGCCTCCCCCTGCGGATGCTGCGAATGAAAAAATTGATACACCATTGATCTACATCAAAGACGCGGGTAGTGAAAGGGAAAGTTCGGAGGTTTTCAGGGAGGAAAACATGACGGTCGTACCCGTTACATCCGCCGATCTCGACGCGGTCGAGGTGGCCTGGTTCTCGGCGCTCTGCTCGGATGACTACCAGTTCCTGGGCGTGCCCGACGGTGACCTGCGCTCGTCGTGGGATCATTGCTCGGAGATCGTGAAGACCGCCGAGGCGCAGGGCTTCGGCAACATCCTGTGCCCCTCGTCCTATCAGGTCGGGCAGGACACGCTGAGCTTCGTCGCGGGCTGCGCGCCGATCACCAGCGCCATCAACCTGCTGGCCGCCGTGCGCTGCGGCGAGATGCAGCCGATCATGCTGGCGCGGACCATCGCGACGCTCGATCACATGCTGCAGGGGCGGCTGACGGTGAACATCATCTCGTCCGACTTCCCCGGCGAGAAGGCCGAAAGCCAGTACCGCTACCAGCGCTCGCGCGAGGTGGTCGAGATCCTCAAGCAGGCGTGGAACCGCGACGAGATCAACTACGAGGGCGAGGTCTACAACTTCACCGGCCTCACCACCGATCCCGCCAAGCCCTACCAGCAGGGCGGGCCGATGCTCTACTTCGGCGGCTACTCCCCCGCCGCGCTCGATCTCTGCGGCCAGCATTGCGACGTCTACCTGATGTGGCCGGAAAAGACCGAGGACATCGCCGGGCGGATGAAGGCCGCCAATGCCGCCGCCGAGCAGTATGGCCGCACGTTGGATTACGGCTTCCGCAGCCACGTGATCGTGCGCGACACAGAGGCCGAGGCCAAGGAGTATGCCCGCTACATCGCCAGCAAGCTCGACGACGAGCTCGGGCAGGCGATCCGCGAGCGGGCGCTGGATGCGAGCAGCCTCGGCGTCAGCCATCAGGCACGCAACCGCGAGCTGGCCGACCTCGAGGGCTATATCGAGCCGAACCTCTGGACCGGCATCGGCCGGGCGCGTTCGGGCTGCGGTGCGGCCATCGTCGGTTCGACCGATCAGGTGCTCAGCAAGCTCGAAGAGCTGCAGAAGATGGGCATCCGGGCCTTCGTGCTCTCGGGTTACCCGCACGTCGAGGAGGCCGAGCATTTCGGCTCGCGCGTGCTGCCGCAGCTCAAGACCTGCCAGCTCAACCAGGCCTGGGGCCGCGTTCCGCAAACCCTTCCGCAGACGCCGCTCGGCGCAGGAGACCGCCGCTGATGGATACCCTCAACGACTTCACCCGGGATCGCGTGACCATGGCCGAGGGGCTCAGCTTCTCGCGGCTGGTCTACGGCATGTGGCGCATCGGCGATGACGCCGACACCTCTGCGGGTCACGTGCGCGCCAAGATCGACGCCTGTCTCGCGCAGGGGATCACCACGCTCGATCAGGCCGACATCTATGGCGATTACACCGCCGAGGCAGTGCTGGGGCAGGCGTTCAAGGCCGACCCGTCCCTGCGCCAAAAGGTGGAACTGGTCACCAAATGCGACATCGTCGCGCCCTGCGGCAAATACGCGGATGTGGCCTGCAAGCATTACGACACCTCCAAAGCCCACATCGAGGCGTCGGTCGAGAACTCGCTGCGCGATCTCGGCACCGATTACATCGACCTGCTGCTGATCCACCGCCCCGATCCGCTGATGGACCACGAGGAGACCGGTGCCGCGCTCGACGGCCTGGTGAAGGCGGGAAAGATCCGCGCCGCCGGCGTGTCGAACTTCCGCCCCTGGGATGTTGAGCTGCTGCAGAGCGCGATGGACACGAAACTCGCCACCAACCAGATCGAGATCTCGCTGGCGCGCGTCGAGCCCTTCACCGATGGCGATCTGGCGTTCCACCAGCGCCGCAAGGATCCGGTGATGGCCTGGTCGCCGCTTGGTGGCGGCAGCCTGATGACCGGCGAGAGCGATCTGACCCGCCGCATGGATGCGCTGGCCGGTGAATTCGGCGTCGACCGCGCCGCCATTGCCGTCGCCTTCCTGCTGCGTCACCCGGCCACCATCCTGCCGGTGCTGGGCACCAACTCTCTGGAGCGGATCGCGAAGATCTCGGATGCGCGCAAGGTCGCGCTGAGCCGCGTGCAGTGGTTCCAGCTCTACGAGGCGGCGCTCGGCCGCGAGGTCGCCTGATGCAAATGGCGCAGCCCCAGAGCTTCCAGAGCTTCGTGCCCGACCCGGGCAACGGGCGGGCGCTGCGCGATGCCTTCGGGCTGTTCGCCACGGGGGTGACCATTGTTACCGCCTGCGGGCCCGAGGGCTGTGCCGCGATCACCGCCAACAGCTTCGCGTCGGTCTCGATGGACCCGCCGCTGGTGCTCTGGTCGCCGGCGCGCAGTTCCAGCCGGTTCGACCTCTTTGCCGGGGCCGAGCACTACGCGATCCACGTGCTCGCGGCGGAGCAGCAGGAGCTGGCGTGGACGGTGGCGAAGAACGGCGCGGCGCTGATCGGCGCGCCGCTGGAGCCGAATGCCGAGGGCGTGCCGGTGCTGGAGCACTGCCTTGCCCGCTTCGACTGCCGCCGACACGCGGTGCACGAGGCGGGCGATCACGCGATTGTCGTCGGCGAGGTGCTGCGCGCCACCATGCAACAGGGCGATCCGCTGGCCTTCTTCGGCGGGCGGGTCGCAAGGGTCGAGGTCAACTGACGTCACGCCGCCGCCCGGGAGGAGGGCGCGGCATGACGGGGAGGAGAACATGGTGCTACTCGACGGGCTGATCCGGCCACTGTCCCGGGTCAATGACGTGCTGCTGAAGGTCGGGCGCGGCATTGGCGTCGTCGCCATCGCAGTGATGGTTGCGGTGACGCTGGTGCAGGTGTTCTGCCGTTACGTGCTGGGCAACGCGCTTCCGTGGCCGGACGAGGCCGCGCGCTTCTGCATGCTGTGGATGACCGGGCTGATGGCACCGACCGCCTTCCGCCGCGGTGGCTTTGTCGCCATCGACATCCTGCCGTCGATGCTGCCGCGTCGCGCGGCCAGCCTGCTGAACCTCGTGCTGCTGGCGATCAGCCTGATGGTGCTGGTCTTCGCACTGCAGATCGGCTGGAAGGAGGTCACCGGGCTTGGCGGACGCTTTGCGTCGGCCTCTTTGTACATTCCCACCGCGCTCGACTTCAGCGAATGGCACCGGGTGCCGCGCAGCTGGATGATGGCCTCGATCCTCGTCGGAATGGCGCTGCTGGTGCTGGTCAACATCGAGCTGATCCTGCGCAATCTCGCCGAGCTCTGCTCGGTCCGCGACCTGCCCACGATCCCGCAGGCCAACACGCAAGGGGCCGAATGACATGCTGATCTGGTTCCTTCCGCTCTTCCTTGTCTTCCTGATGATCGGCCTGCCGGTGTTCTTCGGCCTCCTGGCCGCGCCGGGCATCCTGCTGTTCCTGAACGGGCAGGAGCGCGATCTGACGCTGCTCTACCGCAATCTCTACAACGGCATGGACAGCTTCCCGCTGATGGCGATCCCCTTCTTCATGCTGGCGGGCGAGATCATGAACCGCGGCGGTATCACCCATCGCCTCGTGGAGTTCAGCCAGGCCTTCATGGGCCACCTGCGGGGCGGGCTGGCGCATGTGAACGTGATGTCCTCGATGCTGTTCGCCGGGCTCTCGGGCTCGGCCGTCGCCGACACCTCGGCGCTCGGCTCGATGCTGATCCCGGCGATGGAGAAGCAGGGCTACACCCGCCGCTTCGCCGCCGCGATCACCGCCGCCAGCTCGGTCATCGGGCCGATCATCCCGCCCTCGGGGATCATGATCATCTACGCCTATGTCATGGGCGAGAGCGTCGCGGCGCTGTTCCTTGCAGGGCTGGTGCCGGGGGTGCTGGTGGGCGTCGGGCTGATGCTGCTGATCAAGGTCATGGCCAACCGCTACGACTTCCCCGTGGCGTCCCGCGAATACAGCTGGGGCGAGCGCGGCGAGGCCAGCCTCAAGGCCTTCTTCCCGCTGCTGACGCCGGTGATCATCCTCGGCGGCATCCTCGCCGGGGTGTTCACCCCGACAGAGGCGGCGGCGGTGGCGGTGTTCTACGCGCTCTTCATCAGCCTCTTCGTGCTGAAGACCCTGCGCTTCGCCGAACTGCCCGACGTGCTGGGCCGCGCCGGTCTGACCTCGGCGGTGGTGCTGCTGCTGGTGGGCGCGGCCATGTCGTTCAAGACCGTGGTCTCACTGTCGCACGCGCCGCAGCAGATGGCCGATTTCATCCTGTCGCTGACCGAGAACCCGCTGCTGCTGCTGTTCCTGATCAACCTTCTGCTTTTCGCGGTGGGCATGTTCCTCGACGCGGGCCCGGCGATCATCATCCTCGGTCCGATCCTCGGCCCGGTGTTCATCGGCATGGGCGTCGACTCCGTGCATTTCGCCATCATCATGTGCGTGAACCTGACGGTGGGGCTGGCGACGCCACCCATGGGGCTGGTGCTCTTTGTTGCCTCGGCCGTGTCGGGCGAGAGGGTGACGACCATCGCCCGTGCCATCCTGCCATTCCTCGCGGTCGAGATCGCGGTGATCTTCCTGATCACCTATTTCCCCGCGATTTCCATGACGATCCCGCGACTGACCGGGTTCGCGAACTAAGAAAATCCAGAGCTATCAGGGAGGATAACATGCTCAGGAAGACCAAGACGCTGGCGGCGACGCTGCTGATGACGGCGGCGCTTGCCATCCCCGCGATGGCGCAGGACTACACGATCCGCGCCGTCGCCAACTCCAACGAGAACGACGAGGATTACGACGGGCTGCAGGTCTTCAGATCCTACGTCGAGAGCGCCTCGAACGGCGCCATCGGTGTCGAGATCTACATGGGCACGCAGCTCTGCTCGAACGGCGCGGAATGCCTGCAGGGCGTGGCCGACGGCTCGATCGACGTCTACATCTCGACCTCGGGCGGCGCGGCAGGGCTGTTCCCCTACGTGCAGGTGCTGGACCTGCCCTACGTGATGCAGGACGACCGGGTGGCCGAGAAGGTGCTGTCGGGCGACTTCACCCGCACCATGCGCGCGATGGCGCTGGAGGATTCCGGCGGGCTGATCCGGTTGATGACCATCGGCAACACCGGCGGCTGGCGCAATTTCGCCAACACCAAGCAGCGGGTGCAGACGCCCGCGGACCTCAAGGGCATGAAGATCCGCACCGTTGTCGCGGACCTGCCGCAGGAACTGGTGCGCGCCCTCGATGCCGCGCCGACGCCGATCCCATGGCCCGAGCTCTTCACCTCGCTGCAGACCGGCGTGGTCGAGGGCACCAAGAACGGCATCACCGACATCATGTCGATGAAGTTCCCCGAGGCCGGCTTGCAGTATGTCACCCTCGACGGTCACGCCTACATGGGCGCGCTGTGGTGGATGTCGAACGAGAAGTTCATGGCCCTGCCGGAGGACATGCGCCGCGTGGTGGTCGACGGCTTCTATCAGCTGCAGCAGGCGACCTTCGCCTCGCCGAAGCGCAAGTCGATCCCGGCCTACCAGGAATTCGTCGACGGCGGTGGCGATCTCTACGTGCCGACCCCCGAGGAAAAGCAGGCCTTCGCCGATGCCGCGCAGCCGGTCTATGATTGGTTCACCGCCAACGTCGAGGGGGGCGAGGAGATCTTCAACGCCATGCAGAGCGCGGTGCAGACCGCGACCGAGGAGCTTGACGCCGAGCGCGCCAGCGACATCCAGTAACCGACCGCCGGCGCGCCTTCTTAGGGCGGCGCGCCGGCTCCGGCACGGGCCCTAGGGTCCGGCCCAAGAAACTCCCAGAGCCCACCGAGGACAGGACATGAGCGCATTCACCGCCACCCTTTCGGACCCCCGCCGCATCATTGCGCAGGCCAAGGTCCTCGCACCCGGCACGGCGCTGGCGATCGTGCTGGCGATGGCGGCGCAGTTCCTGTCCAACCACTACGGCGCGCCGGTGATGCTCATGGCGATCCTGCTCGGCATCCCGTTCCACTTCCTGTCAGAGCATGAGAACACCGGCCCCGGCATCACCTTTGCCGCCAAGGGGCTGCTGCGCATCGGCGTGGCGCTGCTCGGGCTGCGGGTCTCGCTCGACATGGTGCGGCAGATCGGCTGGGGCTTCGTTCTGGTCATCGCGTTCTGCATTGCCGTGACCATCCTCGGCTCGATCCTGCTGTCGCGTTTCGTCGGCAAGGACCGCGCCTTCGGCTTTCTCACTGGCGGGTCGGTGGCGATCTGCGGCGCATCGGCGGCGATGGCGATCTCGTCGATCCTGCCGCAGCGCGAGACCGCCGAGCGCGACCTGTCGTTCACTGTGATCTCGGTCACCGCCTTTTCCACGGTGGCGATGATCGTTTACCCGATCCTCGCCGAGGCGCTGGGGCTCGACCAGCACCTGACCGGCCTCTTCCTCGGTGGCACCATCCACGACGTGGCGCAGGTGGTGGGCGCGGGTTACTCGGTGTCGGACGAGACCGGAGACATCGCAACGGTGGTCAAGCTGATCCGGGTCACCATGCTCGCCCCGGTGGTGCTGATCGGGGCGCTGGCCATGCGCCGGCACGCGCCGGCGACCGACGCACGCCCGCCACTGCTGCCGGGCTTCGTCGCGGCCTTTCTCGTGCTCGCGGCGCTCAATTCTTTCCACCTCGTGCCGGAGGTCGTGATCGCCCCCGCCTCGACCCTGTCGCGCGCTCTGTTGGTGACCGCGGTGGCGGCGGTCGGCATGAAGACCTCGCTGGCCAAGCTCGCGGATGTGGGGGGCACCGCCATCGCCATGCTCGCGGTGCAGACGGCAGTGCTGGCCGGGCTGGTGCTGGTGCCTTTGCTGCTGGGGCTGGTCTGAGCGGCATCTGCGCGGCTCAGGTCGGATCTTCAGGCCGGATCTTCAGACCGGGATGCTCAGGACGGCGCGCCCATCTGCGCCCGGGCAAGGATTGCGGCCCCCTGCACGCCGAGGCGTTCACCGCCGCGCGCCGAGCCGATCTGCAGCCGTTCGGTCGCAAGCGGCAGGCAGCGCTGGTAGACCCTCTCGCGGATCCCTGCCAGCATCGCTTCGCCCGCGCCGGAGAGCGTGCCGCCGATCACCAGCGCCGCGGGGTTTAGCATCGCGACGAGGTCTGCCGCCACCGTGCCGATGATGCGGCTGCTGGCGTTGACCAGCGCGCGACACTCGGGCGCGCCCCGGACATAGAGCTGCATGACCTCGCGCGCGTCGCGACAGTCGTTACCCTGCGCCTGCAGGTCCCGCGCCAGAGCCCAGCCCGCCGCATGGGCCTCGATGCAGCCCTGCTTGCCGCAACGACACAGCCGGTGCGGCTCGGGACTGTGCTGGATGTGGCCGATGTCGCCGGAGGTGCCGAAGGCGCCGCGCAGAAGCTGACCGTCGGTGATCATCCCGCAGCCGATCCCGGTGCCTGCCTTGATGAAGACGAAGTGCCGGGTCTCGGGCCAGTGCAGCCGTTGCTCGGCGAGGCACATCAGGTTGACGTCGTTGTCCAGCGCCACGGGCATCTTGAGCCGGCTCCGCAAGAGCGCGCGCAGATCGAGTTCTTCCCAGCCGTACATCACCGAGGGCTTGGCGACGCGGCCCTGACGGTAGTCGATCGGCGCGGGCAGGGCGATGCCGAGCCCGGCGACGGGGGCGCTCGCCCGGTCGCCGGTCGCCAGCCGCTCGGCGCAGGCAGCCAGCGCCTCGAGCGTGCGGGCCGGATCGGCGCGCAGGTCGATCTCCAGCAACGCCTCGTCCAGCACATCGAGACCCAAGGAGAAAAGCGTCACCCGCGCCATCTGCTCGCCGACGTCGATGCCGATGAGGTTGCGATGATGCGGGTTGATCCGCCAGGTCCGCGCCGGACGTCCTCCTCCCGAGGCGAGGCTGTCACCCTCGGCGATCAGACCGGCCCGGGCCAGCGCCTTGATTCTCTGCCCGGCGGTGACGCGGGACAGGCCGACGTGGGTTTCGATCTCGCGCGCACTGCGTGGAGGCCCGTCGAGCAGCAGGCGGTATATCGGGTCGTGACCGGGATTTTCCATGCTTCTCCATGACCTTACGGCATCCTCGCGGATTTGCCACTTATGATAAGTTATTTACAAAAGTATAGCAATATATGAATCTTTATTGACAGAAGTTTCCCCATTCTGCCCACTGAACATGCGCAGGGAGGAGCTGCGCATTTTGGGAGGACATTATGAAAACGCTTTTTAGGCTGGGGGCCGCAAGGTCCGCCACGGCCCTGATGCTTGCCGCCCCGGCGGCCCTAATTTTAGCCGCGCCGGCGGCATGGGCTCAGGATGACGACATTCTCGTCGGGCTGATCACCAAGACCGACACCAACCCGTTCTTTGCCAAGATGCGCGAAGGCGCGGCGGCCAAGGCCGAGGAGCTGGGCGTGAAGTTCCAGGCCTTCGCCGGCAAGTACGACGGCGACAACGACACGCAGATCACCGCCATCGAGAACCTCATCGCCGCCGGCGCCGACGGCATCCTGCTTCTGGCCAGCGACACCAAGGCGATCGTGCCGACGGTGCAGAAGGCGCGCGACGCCGGGATCCTCGTCATCGCGCTCGACACCCCGCTTGAGCCGATCGACGCGGCGGATGCGACCTTTGCCACCGACAACTTCCTCGCCGGCGAGATGATCGGGCAATGGGCGCTGAAAACGCTGGGCGAGGAGGCCGCGCAATCGGCAAAGATCGCCTTTCTCGACGCCCACGAGAGCCAGCCCACCGTCGACGTGAAACGGGACCAGGGGTTCATGGAAGGCTTCGGCATCGACATCAAGAACCCCGACCGGCGCGACGACGAGGACGATCCGCGCATCGTCGGCCACGAGATGGCGGGCGGCTCCGAGGTCGGTGGCCGCGACGGCATGGAGACGCTTCTGCAGAAGGACTACGACGTCAACGTCGTCTACACGATCAACGAGCCCACCGCCGCAGGTGCCTGGGAGGCGCTGAAGGGCGCGGGCAAGGACGACGGCTCGGTGCTGATCACCTCGGTGGACGGCGGCTGTCCCGGCGTGCGCAACGTGCAGGACGGGGTGATCGGCGCGACCTCGATGCAGTTCCCGCTGCTGATGGCCTCGCTCGGGGTCGAGGCGGTGGTTGCCCACGCCAAGGACGGCACCATGCCGGAACCGTCCGAGGGGCTCGATTTCTACAACACCGGGGTGAAGCTGGTGACCGACAAGCCGGTGGAGGGGCTCGAGTCCATCACCAGCGAAGAGGCGCTCGAGCTCTGCTGGGGCTGAACATTCGCACGCGCTTCAACGGTGCCCGCCACGGCGGGCCCGTCGTGACCGACGCAATCCGGGACACCTGACATGGCCAGCAACGACCTGCCGCAGTTCGCCACCCACGACACCCGCCTGTCGCGGCGGGTGATCAACGTGCTGCACGGCAATCCGACGATCATCCCGCTCTTTGTGCTGGTGCTCGGGCTGGCGGTCTTCTCGTCGGTGGTCGGGCAGCGCTTCTTCCACCCGTTCAACCTGTCACTGGTGCTGCAGCAGGTGACCATCATCGGCACCGTGGCGCTGGCGCAGACGCTGATCATCCTGACCGCCGGGATCGACCTGTCGGTCGGCGCGATCGTGGTGCTGAGCTCGGTCGCCATGGGGCGGCTGGCGATGGACCATGACGTTCCGCCCGGTCTGGCGCTGGCGCTCGGCATCGCGGTCGGCTCGGGCTGCGGCGCGCTCAACGGGTTCTTCGTGACGATGATCCGCCTGCCGCCGTTCATTGTCACCCTGGGCACCTGGAGCGTGTTCAACGCGCTGATCCAGTTCTGGTCGGGCGGCGAGACCATCCGCCAGCAGGAGATCGAGGCCGCCGCGCCGATCCTGCAATGGACCGGGGAGTCGCTGCGCATGGGGGCGGCGCGGCTGACCATCGGCTCGCTGCTGATGCTGCTGCTGGCCGGGCTGCTGTGGTACGTGCTCAATCGCACCGCCTATGGTCGGCACATCTATGCGGTGGGCAACGATCCCAACGCCGCGCGGCTCTCGGGGATCGGCACGCGCAAGGTGCTGTTCACCGTCTATCTCACCGCCGGGGCGATCTGCGGCTTTGCCGGCTGGCTGCTGATCGGGCGCATCGGCGCGATCAGCCCGCTGGGCGGGGCGATGACCAACCTCGACAGCATCACTGCGGTGGTGATTGGCGGTACCAGCCTCTTCGGCGGACGCGGCTCGATCATCGGCACGCTGATCGGGGCGCTGATCGTCGGCTTCTTCCGCAACGGGCTGGCGCTCGCCGGGCTCGACGTTCTCTGGCAGGAGTTCACCATCGGCTTCCTGATCATCATCGCGGTCTCCTTCGACCAGTGGCTGCGGAGGATCTCCACATGATGGCGCGGGCCGTGACCAATCCCGAGCCGGTGCTGAAGGCGCGCGGGCTGGTCAAATCCTTTGGCCGGGTCGTGGCGATGGACGGCGCCGATTTCGACCTGATGCCGGGCGAGATCCTCGCGGTCATCGGCGACAACGGCGCGGGCAAGTCGACGATGATCTCGGCGCTCGCGGGGGCCGTGCGCCCCGACGCCGGCGAGATCTTCCTTGGCGGCGAGAAGGTCGCCTTCCACAGCCCGATGGACGCGCGCTCGCAGGGCATCGAAACGGTGTTCCAGGGGCTGGCGCTGGCGCCCGCGCTGACCATCGTCGACAACCTCTTCCTCGGGCGCGAGTACCGAGTGCCCGGGCTGCGGGGTGGCCTCTTCCGACTGCTCGACCGCGCGCGGATGCGCGAGGAGGCCCGGAAGCACCTTTCGGACCTCGGCCTGATGACCATCCAGAACATTGACCAGGTGGTCGAGACGCTCTCGGGCGGGCAGCGGCAGGGCGTCGCCGTGGCGCGCGCCTGCGCCTTCGGCTCGAAGGTGGTGATCCTCGACGAGCCCACCGCGGCGCTCGGCGTGAAGGAAAGCCGCAAGGTGCTCGATCTCATCAGGGACGTGCGCGACCGCGGCATCGCCATCGTGCTGATCTCGCACAACATGCCGCACGTCTTCGAGATCGCCGACCGCGTGCACATCCACCGGCTCGGCCGCCGCGTTGCGGTGGTCCGACCCTCGGAGATGACCATGTCCGACGCCGTGGCGATCATGACCGGCGCCATGGAGCCACCCGCGGGCCAGCCCGCGGACTGAACCCGAAACCCACATCCCCAAACCCGCAAGGACCAAGACATGCTGAGACTGGACGAGAAACTCGCGCGCATCCGCAGTGGCGGCTACCGCAAGGGCGATTTCATCATCGCCGACGCCAAGGACGGGGACATGGGCCCCTCGATCAAATCCTGCGGCCCGCACCGCAATGCCGACGGCAGCGCCGGGGCCTTCCGCACCCGGCCCGAATTCCTTGACAGTATCGAGGCCATCGTCACGCAGGACGTGGTGGATGTGATGCTGACCTCGGTCTCCAACCTCGAGGCGCTGCAGGAGCGCGGTGTCTACGACACCAGCCGCGTGACCCCGGCGATCCGGGCCAATGATACCACCGATGTCTGGGTGTTCCGCGGCGCCAGCTACGCCAAGCAGCCCTCGCGTCCGTTCCGCACCGCCAACCTCGGCGAGGCAAAGCGGCTCGGCTGCGATCTCGGGCTCTACTCGATCACCTTCAACAACGACCTCGACGCCGACTACATGTCGCTCGAGCATTTCGCCGCCTTCCGCGAGGATGCGGCGGCCAATGACTTCCGCTACTTCCTCGAGGTGTTCAACCCGAACGTCGACTGCGGCATCGGCGCCGAGGACATTCCCGGCTACGTCAACGACGCGATGATGCGCTGCATGGCGGGCCTGTCGAAACGGGAGCGGCCCGAGTTCCTGAAGATCGCCTACAACGGGCCGCGGGCGCTCGACGAGCTGGTCAGCTACGACCCCTCTGTGACCGTCGGCGTGCTCGGCGGCGGCGCGGGCACCACCCGCGATTGTCTCGAACTGATCGCGCAGATCGAGCGCTACGGCGCGCGGGTGGCGCTCTTCGGGCGCAAGATCAACCTCGCCGATGATCCGCAGGAAATGGTGCGCATGATGCGCGCCGTGGCGGATGGCGAGATGGGCTCGGAGGAGGCGACCCGTGCCTATCACGGCACGCTGCAGTCGCGCGGCATCACCCCGAGCCGCCCGCTTGAGGACGACGTGCAGATCACCGAGGCGGTGCTGGCGAAGGACGCGCTGAAGAGCGCCGCGTGAGCCCATGCGGGGGTATCACGCCCCCGCAGGCCACACAGATCAGCGGAACGAAGAACCAACGAGAGAGGGCATGACGCCATGGGCAGCACGCGCAGCGGCTATATCACCGGGGGAACCTGGTGCGTCGATCACAACATGGTCCTGCCGCGCTGGCCCGAGGAAGAGACGGCGACGCGCATCCTGTCGGCCTCGGCGCAGGGCGGCGGGGCGGGTTGCAACTTTGCCGTCGACATCCGCCGCCTCGCACCCGAGATCGCTGTCTCCACCGTCGGGCTCTGCGGCGAGGACCCGGATGGCCGGTTGCTGCGCGGCGTTGCATCGGACCATGGCATCGACTGCGCGCAGTTCCACGTCGACCCGCAGCTGCGCACCCATCGCACCATGGCCTTCACCTCGGCCGAGAACGGCAAGCGGACGCATATCTTCGAAGCCGACTCCAGCGACCACCTCTCGCCCGACCATTTCGACTTCTCGGGGGTCACCGCACGGATGTTGCACCTCGGCCTGCCCGGCACCCACGCGCTGCTCGACGCGCCGTGGCAGGGCGATCCCAGCGGCTGGGTCACCGTGCTGAAGAAGGCCCGCTCCGCCGGTTTGCGCACCAACATGGAGGTGATGAGCATCCCCCGCGACGACCTGCGGCGGATCATCCTGCCCTGCCTGCCGCATCTCGACTACCTCGTGGTCAACGATTACGAGATCGGCGCTTTCGCCGACATGCAGACGGTGCGGGAGGGCACGACTTCGGTGCCCGGTGTGCTCGCCGCGCTGCGCCGGGTGATGGAGCTCGGCAGCATGGAGATCGCCGTGGCGCATTTCCCCGGCGGTGCGCTGGCGCTGGAGCGGAACGGCACGGTGCATTCGCACCCCTCGACACGGGTGCCGCAGGCCGAGGTGAAGGGCACCAACGGCGCGGGCGATGCCTTCGCCGCGGGGTTCTTCTGCGGCCATCACCGAGACGTTCCGTTGCGCGATTGCCTCGCCTACGCCCATGCCGCCGCCGCCGCCTCGCTGCGCTCGGTCGACACCTACGGCGCGGTCGAAGGCATTGAGGCGTGTCTCGCGCTCGCCGCGCGCAACGGCTGGCGCGAGCCGTTGGAAGTGGGGGCCGCCTGACGCGCCGTTCCCCCGCGCGCCGCTCCCCCCGCCTATAGGGTGACGCCAAGTCGAGGCGCGCCCGGGCAAAAAACTTTACGCGCGCTGGAAATTTTTCTTTACGGTAACTTCGGGAACAGGGATCGGTACGGCAAAGGGGAGCACATGGAGGAGGAGCGGCCACGCACGATGGAAGATTTCGCGCGCGCCTGCGGTGTCTCGCGTCCGACGCTGTCGAAGTTCTTCGAGGACCCGGAAAGCGTGAAGCCCTCGACGCGGGCGCTGATCGAGGCCAAGCTCGAGGAAACCGACTACCAGCCGAACCTCTACGCGCGAAACCTCAACCGCAAGCGTACCCGCACCATCGGCATCATCGTGCCCGCGATCACCGACCCGTTCTACGCCCAGCTGGTCACCCGGCTGGAGTTGTTGCTGCGCGCGGAGGGCTACTGGCCGCTGACAATCTCGCCGCACGGCCAGCCGGAGCTGGAAGTCGAGGCGCTGCGTACGCTGCAGTCGCTGCGCGTAGGGGGGGCGCTGATCGCGCCGCTCGGCTTTGCCTCGGACACCGAGGCCATGCAGCGCTTCGTCGAGGCGACCCCCTGCATCTTCCTCGACAATGCGATCGGCGGCATGGCCTCGTTCGTCGGCAATGACAACCGCCAGAGCATCGACACGATGGTCGACTACCTCTGCCGTTCCGGTGAGCCGCCGGTCTATTTCAACACGCCTCCGGTGAACCCCGGCACGCGCGAGCGCTGCGCCGCCTATCTTACCGCCATGCGCGAACACGGCGCGACGCCACTGGTGATCGAAAGCGAGACCGATACCCCCTGGGATCTGGAACGGGTGGGCTTCGAGCGGATGAAGGCGCTGATCGCCGCAGGCCTGCCCGGACGGACACTGCTCTGCGCCAACGACCGGCTTGCCTTCGGGGTGATCTCGGCAGCGCATGAAGAGGGGCTGAAGGTCGGCCATGGCGCGGAGTTCGACCTTCGCGTCGCGGGCCATGACGACCACCCGCTCAGCCGCTACAGTGCGCCCTCGCTGACCACCATGGCGCAGGACTACGAGGGCATCGCCCGCACCGCCGGGGCGCAGCTGCTGGCACAGCTTTCCGGTGAGGCGCAGCGCGGCTCTGTCAGCTCGACCCTGCTGCCCGCCAAGCTGGTGATGCGCGCCTCGGCCTGAGCCGGTCCGCGGTTCAGACGTCCAGCCGGTCGAGGAACTGTGCGGCGGCGGCAATCGCCTCGAAGGCGGCGCGGTCATACCGGCAATGGCTGAGAAACCCGTGCAGGTGCCCGGCCCAGAGCCGCGTTTCGACCTCGGTCCCGGCCGCCGACAGCGCTTCGGCATAGGCGCGCCCCTCGTCATGCAGGATGTCGGCCCCGGCCAGCGCCACGAAGGCGGGCGGGGCACCGGTCAGCTCGGCGCGCAGCGGCGAGATGCGCCAGTCGTCAAAGTCCTCGGGCGCGGCGTATTGGTCGCGGAACCAGCGCATGGTGCGGGCGCTCAGCCCGAAGCCCTCGGCAAAGCGGGTGTAGCTCTCGTGCGTCTGCGTGGCATCGGCGTTGGGGTAGAACAGCAGCTGCGCGCGCGGGCGCGGCGCGGACCTTCCCCGCGAGGATGCCAGCGCTGCGACGGCGGCAAGGTTGCCGCCCGCGCTGTCGCCCGCGACGACGATCCGCTCGTCCGAAATTCCGAGCTGGTCTGCCAATGCGGGCAGGTCGCCAAGGCAGGCGATGGCGTCCTCGGCTGCAGCAGGGAAACGGTGCTCCGGGGCGAGCCGGTAGTCCGGGCAGACCACCACCGCCTGGCAGGCGGCGGCGAGCCTCTGGCAGATCGCCGCATGCGAGGCCGGGGTGCCGACCACCCAGCCTCCGCCGTGCAGGTAGAGGATGCAGCGTGCGCCCTGCGCGGGGGCCGTCGAGCCGCGCCAGCAGAGAGCTGCGCTTCCGCCGAGCGGCATCGGCACTGGCCCCTCGGCCAGTGCCGGATCGGGGGGCAGCTGCAGCAGCGGCCAGCCGGCATCGAAGGCGGCCCGGGCCTCGGCGGCGCTCATCTGCTCGAACGGACGGCCCGGCGCTTGCGCCTGCGCGGCGAGCGTGGCGCGGGCGCCGGGGGCAAGCGTGTCGCGGATCATCGCAGCAACCCCTCCGCCGCCACCTCGCCCAGAAGTGCCGGCTGCTCCGGGCAGGAGGCGATCTCGATCCGCGCCCGGCGCTCTCCGGCCAGCAGGATGCCCTCGAGCACCTCGAGCACGTGGTAGGCGAGCGCGCCACCGGCGCGGGGGGTGCGGCCCTCCGCCAGCGCCTCGGCCATCTCCGCAAGGCCGAGTGCCCGGTAGTTGGCCCTGTCCGGGGCGTCGAACGGGTAGTTGGTCGTGCCGAAGGGCGTGCCTTCGGAGCTGTGCTCGGCCCAGTCCGCGCCGCCCGGCGACAGCGCCACCACGTCGCCGAAATTGTCCGGGTCGGGCAACCGAAGTGAGCCCTCGGTCCCGTGCAGCTCGATCGGCATGTTCGAATGGCGGTGGACGTCCCAGGAGGCGCCGAAGGTGACGATGGGGCCGGAGTGGAATTCGAGCAGCGAGAGCGCGGTGGTCGGGGTGCCTGCCTCGAAGCTGGTGTTCTGCAGCGGCCCCTCGGCGGTGATCGTGCGGGTCTTCGCACCGAAGGAGGTGGCGGCGCTGACCGCCCGCACCGGCCCCAGCAGGTAGGTCAGCATGGTCAGGTAGTAGGGCCCCATGTCGAGCACCGGCCCGGCGCCGGGCTGGTAGTAGAAGGCGGGGTTGGGGTGCCAGTGCTCCATGCCGCGCCCGAGCATGAAGGCGGTGCCGGTGATCACCTGCCCCAGCGAGCCGCCGTCGATCAGTTGCCGGGCCCTGCGCCCCGCCGCGCCGAGGAAAGTGTCCGGGGCCGACCCCACGCAGAGCCCCGCTGCCTGTGCGGCGTCGAGCAGCTCGCGCGCCTCGGCGGCGGAGGCACAGAGGGGCTTTTCGGTGAACACGTGCTTTCCGGCCCGAATCGCGCGCATCGACACCTCGTGATGCGCGGCAGGCACCGAGAGGTTGAGGATGAGGTCGATGTCGGGGGTGTCGAAGATCTCGTCCACCGTCATCGCCCGCAAGCCGAATTCCGCTGCTCGCGTCGCCGCCGCCTCAGGCCGCAGATCGGCGCAGGCGGACATTTCGAGACGGCGGAACATACCGGCATTCTTCATGTAAATCGCGGAGATGTTGCCGCAACCTACCACGCCGATGCGCAGGTTTTCCCGCGCTGCCCCTTGTACAGAACCCTGTGCTGACTGACCCAAGTTTTCCTCCCTCGTGTCCATAAGTCTCCTGCCGCGATCACGACTCCCTTCCTCACTTGTAGTTTTTTATTTCTTGACGCGCGATAAAAAATTTAGAACCGTGAGTAAATCGATGGTTGGGAGGCCATCGTTTTGGGAGGAGATACCATGACCATCAAGACACCGCATTCCGGCGGCCGGCCCGGGCCGGCCCATGTCACGCAGCTCGACCGGCGGGCCTTTCTGTCCACCGGTGCCGCAGGGCTCGGCGCCGCCGCGCTCGGCCTTCCGACGCGGGCCCGTGCCGCGGGCCGCAAGCAGATTTCCTTCGCGACCGCGTCCTTCTTCGGCAGCGAAACCTTCGGCGACCTGGTGGACAGCTTCAACGAAAGCCAGGACCGGGTGATGGTCGACTACATCGAGCTGCCGCCGCCCAGTTCCTCGACCGAGGTCTACCAGGGCCTCGTGCAGCAGCTCGCCCGTGGCAACGGCACTCCGGACGTCTTCTCGCAGGACGTCATCTGGATCGCCGGCTTTGCCGCCGCGGGCTGGGCGCTGCCGCTCGACGAGTTCGTCGATGCCGAGATGACCTCGAAATATTTCGAAGGCACGCTTTCGGCCTGCAAATGGGATGGCAAGCTGACCGCCCTGCCGTGGTTCATGGACACCGGCATGATGTACTACCGCAAGGACCTGCTGGACCAATACGGCGAGGCTGTGCCCTCGACCTGGGCCGAGATGGCGCGCATCGGCAAGGCGGCGATGGAGGCGGGCGATACCGAGTTCGGCTTCCTCTGGCAGGGCAAGCAGGCCGAGGTGCTGGTCTGCGACGCGGTCGAGGCGATTGCCTCCAATGGCGGCGCGATCCTCGCGGACGACGGGCGCAGCGCGCGCATCGGCGAGTCCGCCGCGGTCGAGGCGATCCAGTTTCTCTACGACACGATCAACGAGATGAAGATCAGCCCCTCGGACGTGCTGAGCTGGGACGAGGAACCCTCTCGTCAGCCGTTCACCGCCGGCAAGTCGATGTTCCTGCGCAACTGGTCCTATGTCTGGCCGATCGCCCAGGACCCCTCGGTCTCGGAGATCGTCGGCAAGGTCGGTGCCGGTCCTCTGCCGCATTTCGACGGCGGCAAGAGCGCCTCGACGCTCGGCGGCTACCAGCTCGGCCTCAACGCCAACACCAAGGAGCGCGATGCGGCCTGGGAATTCATGTCGTGGATGTCCGCGCCCGAGCAGCAGAAGCGCATCGCGCTGAACTTCGGCCTCGGGCCGAGCCGCCCGGCGCTCTTCGACGACGCAGAGCTGAACGAGAAGCAGCCCTTCATGGCCACCCTGCGACCGGTCTTCACCGGCGCCACGCCGCGCCCGGTCACGCCCGAGTATGCCAAGGTCACCCTGGCGCTGCAGTCCGGCATCTCGAAGGCGCTGGTCAATGGCGAGGTCGAGAAGGAAATGACCGCGCTGTCGGGCCAGCTGGACAAGATCGTCGGCTGATCCCGTGAGCATGACACGAACCCACACGGCGCGGGCAGAGCTTTCTGCCCGCCGCCGCCCGGCGATGCCGCGCTGGGTCTGGCCATGGCTGCTGCTGCTGCCGACCTTCCTCGCCATCGGGGCGGTCGCCTTCTGGCCGATCCTCGAGGGGCTGCGGTTGTCGCTGACCAATACCTCGCTGATCACCCGGCAGTCGGATTTCGTCGGGTTGGAGAATTACACCGGCCTGCTGTCCGATGCCCGCTTCTGGAACGCATGGGGGCACACGGTCTGGTTCACCTTCGCCTCGACCCTGCTGGAGACGCTGATCGGGCTCGGCATGGCGCTGGTGCTTTACGAGCGCTTTGCCTGCCGCGGGTTGGTGCGCGCGGCGATGCTGGTGCCCTGGGCGATGCCCACCGTGGTCACCTCGAAGATGTTCGGCTGGCTCTTCGACGGGCAGAACGGGGTGGTGAACTGGCTGCTGATGAACCTCGGGATCATCGACGCCAAGATCAACTGGTACGGCAATCCCGACACCGCGCTCACCACGCTGATCATCGCCGACGTCTGGAAGACCGCCCCCTTCATGGCGCTGCTCTTGCTGACTGGCCTGCAGACCATCCCCAAGTCGCTGACCGAGGCGGCACGGATGGACGGCGCGCGGGGCTGGACGGTGTTCTGGTCGATCCGCCTGCCGCTCTTGATGCCGACGTTGCTGATCGCCGGGCTGTTCCGCGCGCTCGACGCCTTCCGGGTGTTCGACCTGGTCTACGTGCTCACCGGCGGCGGCCCCGCCGACAGCACCGAGACGCTCTCGACCCTGGCCTACAAGGAACTCTTCTCGACGCTGGAGTTCGGCTACGGCTCTACCGTTTCCACCGCGATGTTCATCACCGAGGCGATCCTAGCCGGGATCCTCTGCCTCTGGCTGGTGCGCACGATCCGGAGGGTGTCATGACCCGGACCGCCATTTCCGCCGCAACCGCCGCCAGCGCCCTGCCGGGCAGGGGTTTCCTGCGCCGCGCTCTGCTCTACGCCGGTGCGCTGATGATCCTGCTGTGGTCGGCCTCGCCCTTCGTCTGGCAGTTCGCCACGTCGTTCCAGCTCGACAAGGCGCTGACCTCGGGCACGCCCACTTTGATCCCCGACCCCTTCACCTGGGAGCACTACTACAACGTCTTCGTCGAGAAGCAGCTGCACCTTTACGTGCTGAACTCGCTGATCGTGTCGCTGGCGACGACCTTCCTGTGCCTGGCCATCGGCTCGCTGGCCGCCTTTGCCCTGTCGCGGCTCGACATCCGCGGGCGCTACGGCATCCTGATGGTGATCCTGTCGGTGTCGATGTTCCCGCAGATCACCCTTGTCGGGCCGCTCTACATCGTCGCCTCGGCGCTGCAGTTGCTCGACACCTACACCGCGCTGATCCTCGTCTACATCGCGTTGGTGCTGCCGCTGGTCACATGGGTGATGTACGGCTACTTCGAAACGCTCCCGCGCGAGATCGACGAGGCGGCCCGGATGGATGGGCTGCACGCCATCGGCATCTACTGGTTCATCATCCTGCCGATGTCGCTGCCCAGCCTCGTCACCACCGGGCTGCTGGCCTTCATCACGGCGTGGAACGAGTTTCTGTTCGCGCTCGCCTTCACCTCGAACATCGACCACCAGACGATCCCCGTCGGGATCGCCAATTTCACCAACCTCTACTTCGTGCCCTGGGGCGACATCGCGGCGGCCTCGGCCATCGTGACCGCGCCGCTCATCCTGCTGGTGCTGGTCTTCCAGCGCCACATCATCGAAGGGCTGACCCAAGGCGGTATCAAGGAATGACAATGGCTTGTGACTTCAAACTCGGCTGCCAGACCTTCACCTGGGAGATGCTGGGGCCGCGCTGGACCGGCGGGCCGGACGACCTGCTGCGGGCCATCGCGGCTGCGGGCTACACCGGCATCGAGATCACCGACAAGATGATCGGCCATTACATGGGTGACGCCGGGGCCTTCGCCGCTGCGCTCGAGCGCAACGCGCTGACGCTGGTCGCCTATGCCGTCGCCTCGCCGAGCGGCTATTGCGGGGCCGATCAGGTGGCCGCCGATGTCGCGCGCATCGCCGAGACCGCGCGCTTCGTCGCCCGTTTCCCCGGCGCGCTGATCTCCATGGGCTCGGCCACCGTCATGTCTCCGGGTGAACGCGCCGAGAAATACGACATCGCCGCGCAGGTCTACACAGAGAGCTTCGCGGTCGCCGCCGAGCAGGGGGTGCCGCTTGCCGTGCACCCCAGTTCGCACCACGACACGCTGATCTATGATGAGGCCGATTACGCCGCCATCTTCGAGCGCATGGACCCGCGCGTCGGCTGGGTGCCGGATACCGGCCACATCCTGCGCGGCGGCCAGAGCGTCGGCGACGCGATGAGCCGCTGGCGCGAGCGTATCCGCTACGTGCACCTCAAGGACGTGGATGCCGCGGGGGACTGGGCGATGCTGGGGCAGGGCGTGGTGGACGTGCCCGAAGTGGCGCGGCTCGCCGCGGCGGCCCCCGGCTTCAACGGCTGGCTGGTGCTGGAGGAGGAATCCGAGGAGGCGGGGCGCGATCCCGCCGCGGCGGTCGCGACCAACCACGCTGCGCTGCGCGATACGCTCGCGGCGGAGGCAGCGCAATGACCGAGCTCAACGTTGGCATCCTCGGCTGCGGCCCGATCGCGCAATTCGCCCATTTCGAGTCCTGCGTGAAGGCCCGCAATGCCCGGCTGCACGCCATCTGTGACGCCGCGCCGGACCTGCTGGAGAGGATGCGCGCAACCTACGAGCCCGGCGATGCCTACGCCGAGTACGACGAGATGCTCGCCGATCCGGCGCTCGACGCGGTGATCATCGCCACGTCGGACGCCTTCCACGTCCCCGCCGCGCTGCGTGCGCTGGAGGCGGGCAAACACGTGCTGTGCGAGAAACCCATCGGCGTGACCGTCGAGGAGGGGGAGGCATTGGCGGCAGCGGTCAGGGCCAGCGGCAAGGTGCTGCAGGTCGGGCACATGAAACGCTTCGATCCGGCGCTGGAGGCGGCCCGTGATTTCGTGCGGGACGAGATGGGCGAGATCATCGCGCTGAAGGCGTGGTACTGCGACAGCACCCACCGTTACACCAACACCGACGCGATCCAGCCGAAGCCGATCCTCTCGGCGCGGGCGCGCAAGCCGGCGGGCGACCCCAAAGCGGACAAGCGGCAGTATTACATGCTGGCGCATGGCTCGCACCTTGTGGACACCGCGCGCTTCCTTTGCGGCGAGATCACCGCCGTCACCGCCCGGCTGCTGGAGCGCGCGGGCATGTGGTGCTGGTTCGTCGAGACCGAGTTCGCCAATGGTGCGCTGGGGCATCTCGACCTGACCGTCGCCGTGCGCATGGACTGGCACGAGGGCTTCCAGATGTACGGCGAGAACGGCTCGATCCTCGCCAAGACCTTCAACCCCTGGTACTTCCGCTCGTCCGAGGTGCAGATCTTCCACGAGAAGGACGCCACGGCCCGGGTCCCCCTGGCCGCCGACGGGCATTTCTTCCGCCGGCAGCTCGAGGGCTTCGCAGACACCATCCTCGAGGGCGCGCCGATGCGCGGGGCGGGGGTCGCGGACGGCATCGCCTCGATCCGCGCCATGACCGCCATAGCCAGCTCGGTGCGGCAGGGCGGCGCGCGGGTGGCTCTGGCGGATGTGACGGGGGCGGTGTGATGCAGGCGGGCATTTTCGCCAAGACATTTCCCGGCAGCGACCCGCTCGCGGTGCTGAAACAGGTGCGCGATGCTGGCTTTTCCGCCGCGCAGTTCAACCTCGCCTGTGCCGGGCTCGACCCGGTGCCCGCGGCAGTGCCCGGGAGCGTCTCGTGCTCCCTGCGATCGGCGGCGGAGGCCAGCTCGGTCTCGCTCCCCGCGCTCTCGGGTACCTGCAATCTCGCCCATCCCGACGTAGATCTGCGGCATGATGGGGTCACCCGCCTGCGCGGGGTCATCAGCTGCGCCGCAGCGGCAGGCATCCCGATGGTCACCCTCTGCACCGGCAGCCGCAACGCCGCCGATCAATGGGCGCCGCATCCGGACAACAGCTCCCCCGAGGCCTGGGCCGACATGCGCGCCTGCATGGCGCAGCTGGCCGAGATGGCCGAGGGCGCGGGCGTGGTGCTGGGCATCGAGCCGGAGCAGGCCAACGTGGTGCGCGAGGTTTCCGACGCGCTGCGCCTCGCGCGCGAGCTGCAGACCGACCGGCTGCGCATCATCCTCGATCCCGCCAACCTTTTCGAGACCGGCACTCCCGCCGAGGTGCGCGAGACCGTCGCCCGTGCAGTGGCCGAAGCGGCACCGATGCTCGGGCTCGCCCATGCCAAGGACCGCAGCCCCGAGGGCGCGGTGGTGCCGCCCGGCGAGGGGGCCGTCGACTTTCCCGACTTCGTGCTGCGGCTTGCAGCGGCGGGCTACGAGGGCGCGCTGGTCACCCATGGCATCACCCTGGACGAGGTGCCGCGGACCGCGCGACGCATGGAGGCCTGGCTGGCATGAGCACGGTCGGCGAGATCACCCGGCAGGGCACGCGCCTCGCCTGCTACCGCGCCGGGTCGGGCCCAAAGGTGCTGTTCCAGCACGGGCTTGGCGGTGACGAGGCACAGGTGGCCGGGCTTTTCCCCGAGGATGCGCGCGCCACGCGTCTCACGCTGGAATGCCGCGGGCACGGCGGATCCGAACTCGGGCCCGGCGGCTGGAGTTTCGAACAGTTCGCCGCAGACCTCGGGGCATTCCTGGCGCAGGAGGCTGGCAGCGCGCTGGTGCTCGGCGGCGTGTCGATGGGCGCGGCGCTGGCGCTGAAGCTGGCGGTGGCACGGCCCGAGCGGGTGCGCGGGCTGATCCTGTTGCGCCCCGCCTGGGGCGCGGGGCCCGTGCGGGACAACATGGCGCCCGTGGCCGAGGTCGCGCGGCGCCTCGGCGCTGGCGAGACGGGGTTGGACGGCACCGCGCTGGCGCAGGACATGGCGGAGGCGCCCGACAACCTCGCCTCGCTGCGCGGCTATTTCACCCGCCCCGATGCGACAGCGTTCGCGCCGGTGCTGGCCGCCATGGCGGCGGATGATCCGGGGCTGACCGAGGCACAGATCGCCTCGCTCGACATGCCTGCGCTGGTCCTCTCCGCCCCGCGCGACCGGATCCACCCGGCGGCGCTCGCCGCCGAACTCGCGGGGCTGCTGCCAAAGGCGATACTCAAGCCGCTGCCCGACAAGGCGGCGGATCCGCAGGCGCATCGCGAGGCCGCGAGGGCGGCCATTTCCGACTTCCTTGCACAGCTCGACTGAAAGATGGCCATGACCTCGTTTCCCGACACGCTCCCCCGCAACCGCCTGCTGGCCGAGATCTCGCTCTGGTCCGCCGACCTGCTGAACCTTGCGCAGGACATGGCGCGGATCGCGCCCTATGGCGACATCCTTCACATCGACGTGGCCGACGCGCGCTTCACCCCTGGCTTTCTGTTCTTTCCCGACCTCGTGGCCCGCATCGCCGAGGCGGCGCAGGCCCCGGTGCACGTGCACCTGATGACGCAGGGCGACATCGTCGTCGCGCAGGCGCAGCAGTTCGCCGAGGCCGGCGCGGACCTGGTGACCGTGCACGCCGAGACAGGGCCGGACGGGCTAGAGGCGCTCGACATGCTTGCCGCGCGGGGCATTGCAGGGGGCGTCGCGCTGACGCTCGAGCAACCGCTGGAGGCGCTCGAGCCGTTCCTTTCGAAGGTGGCAATGGTCACGCTCATGGGCACGCGCATCGGCATCAAGGGCGCGGGTCTCGACCCCGAGGCCTGTGCGCGCATCAGCCAGCTGCGCTGCCGGCTCGATGCGCGCGGGCTGGAGAAGGTGCTGATCGCCGCCGACGGCGGCATCCGCGAGACCACCGTGCCGGATCTGCGGGCGGCCGGGGCCGACACCGTGGTGATGGGCTCCCTGGCCTTCGGCGCCGAGGACCTTCCGGCGCGCTTCGACTGGCTGCGCGGGCTCGGGGCGCAGCTGGCATGAGCGCCGCGCCCGTCCTCTGCTTCGACCTTGGCGGTACGCGCATGCGCGCCGCGCTGCTGGCGCCGGACGGCACGCGGCTGGCCGCGGTCGAGGCGCCGACCCCGGCGCGCGAGGGGGTCGGTGCCGTGCTGGACGGGCTCTGTGCCCTGGCATTGCGATGCCGGGACACCGGGGTGGCGCCGCAGGCGGCGGGGCTTTGCGCGCCGGGGCCGTTGGACGCGCCGGGCGGCCGGATGCTGGCACCGCCGACGCTGCTCGGCTGGCGCGACGTGCCGGTGAGCGCGCTTCTCGGAGAGCGGCTCGGCCTGCCGGTGCTGCTGGAGAATGACGCCAATGCCGCGGCGGTGGGCGAGCAGCTCTACGGCGCGGGGCAGGGCGCGGGATCGCTGGTCTTCGTCACCGTCTCGACCGGCATCGGCGGCGGGGTGATCGTCGACGGCCACGTGCTGCGTGGACGCGGCGGCCTGGCCGGAGAGATCGGCCACATGAAGATCGCCGAGCACAGCACCGACTGCGCCTGCGGCGCGCAGGGCTGTTTCGAGGCGCTGGCCTCGGGCACCGCGCTCGGCTGGCGCGCGGCGCGGGTGATGCGCGCGCGGAAGGATGGCACGCCGCCGCCCAGCGGGCGGGACGTGATCGAGGCCGCGCGGCGCGGCGAGCGGCTGGCGCGACGGCTCGTCGCCGAGCACGGGCGCTGGCTGGGTCGCGGCTTTGCCAACCTGCTGCATCTCTACGCGCCGGACGTGCTGGTGATGGGCGGCGGGCTGGCCAATGGCTTCGACCTGCTGGAGCCGGCGATCCGCGCCGAAATCGCGCGCTCGGCGATGCCCAGCTACCGCGAAACGCCGCTGCTGAGCGCCGCGCTCGGCGACGCGGCGGGGTTGGTCGGCATGGCACATATCGTCCGGCAGTCCCTGCCGGATCTCGGGAGGGAGAGGAAACTTGGCTGATCTGGAACTGAAGGGCCTGCGCAAGAGCTTTGGCGCGCTTGAGGTCATCAAGGGCGTGGACCTGCAGGTGCGCGACCGCGAATTCGTCGTCTTCGTTGGCCCCTCGGGCTGCGGCAAGTCCACGCTTCTGCGGATGATCGCGGGGCTGGAGCCGATCAGCTCGGGTGATCTGCTGATCGACGGGCGGCGCGAGAATGATAGCGAGCCGATGGACCGCGGCCTTGCCATGGTGTTCCAGAGCTACGCGCTCTACCCGCACATGACGGTCGAGGAGAACATGGGCTTCGCGCTGCGCGTCGCCAAGGTGCCCAAGGAGGAGCGCGCCCGCATGGTGCGCGCCGCCGCCGAGGTGCTGGAACTGGGGCACCTGCTGGACCGCCGCCCGCGCGAGCTCTCGGGCGGGCAGCGCCAGCGGGTGGCCATCGGCCGCGCCATCGTGCGCGACCCCAAGGTGTTTCTCTTCGACGAGCCGCTGTCGAACCTCGACGCGGCGCTGCGGGTGAACATGCGGCTGGAGCTGATGCGGCTGCACGAGCGGCTGCAGGCGACGATGATCTACGTCACCCACGACCAGACCGAGGCGATGACCATGGCCGACAAGATCGTGGTGCTGCGCGACGGCCGGATCGAGCAGGTCGGCGCGCCGATGGAGCTCTACAACCGGCCCGCCAACATGTTCGTCGCGGGGTTCATCGGCGCGCCGAAGATGAACTTCCTGCCGGTCAGTGATTTGCCCGCAGACCTGCGGCTGCCCGGCGCGGGTGTCACGCTGGGCATTCGTCCCGAGCATATCGTCATCGGACCGGCAGCCGACGGCGCGATCGGCTGGCAGGGCACATTGCGGATCGTCGAGCGGCTCGGCGGGCTGACCAACCTGCACGTCGAACTCGCAAACGGCACCGAGCTGGTGGTGCAGACGGATGGCGGCTTCGAGGGGCGCGCGGGGGACAGGCTGTCGCTCGGCGCCGAGCGCGCGAGACTGCACCTCTTTGATCGCGAGGAGCGCCGGGTCGCGATCCCCGCTGCCCTGCCCGAGCCCGCGTGACGCGGGCCCGGGAGCGGCCTCAGCGCATGGTGAAGCCGCCGTCGACCATCAGCGTCTCGCCGGTGACGATGGCGGCATCCTCCGAGGCGAAATAGAGCGCCGCGGCAGCGATCTCGCGCGGCTTGGCGAAGCGGCCCACGGGGATTTCGGCGCGGGCCTTCACGCCCTTTTCGCCGGACCAGCCGACCGCGGCCATCGGGGTCTCGACCACCGTGGGGGCGATGGCGTTCACCGTCACGCCGTGGCGGGCCCATTCGAAGGCCTGCACCTTGGTCAACAGGATCAGCCCGGCCTTGCTGGCGCCATAGGCGGCGTGCTCGTCGAGAGCCACCACGCCCGCCTGCGAGGAGATGTTGATCACCCGCCCGCGCCCCGAGGCCTTGAGATAGGGCAGGGCCGCCGCCGCCAGCAGCCATGGCGCGCGCAGGTTGATCCGCATGGTGCGGTCCCATGTCTCGACCTGCGGCTCTTCGGCGGGAAAGATCACGCCGTGGCCGGCGTTGTTGACCAGGATGTCGATGCCCATCGCCTCGCCGATCTCGGCGGTGCGTGCGGCGATCACCTCGGGGTCCTCGAGATCGAGCGTGAAGGCGCGGTGTTCGGGCCCAAGCTGCGCGGCAAGCTCCGAGGCGTCGCGGATGTCGACCAGCGCCAGCCGCGCTCCGGCAGCGGCAAAGCCCTCGGCCATGGCCGTGCCGATGCCGCCCGCGGCGCCGGTGATGAGGGCGGTCAGCCCCGACAGATCAGCCATGCCCGCCCCCTAGATGTCGAAGTTGGTTGGCAGCACGATCACGTCGCGGATCGTCACCGTGCGCTTGCGCGTCAGCATGAAGAGCACTGCCTCGGCCACTTCCTCGGGCTCGATTAGGCTGCCGTTCTCCTTCGCCTTGCGCAGGTTCTCCTCCGGCCAGTCGGCCAGCAGCGCCGAGATCACCGGCCCCGGCGAGACCTGCCCGACGCGGACGCCGTGCTTGAAAAGCTGCCGCCGCATGGTCTGCACGAAGCAGGTGATCGCCCATTTCGAACCCGAGTAGACCGGCTCCCAGGGGATCGCCGAATGCCCGGCGACCGAACAGGTCACCACAATGTCGCCGGTGCCGCGCCCGGTCATGTGGGGGATCACCGCGTGCACGTTCTTCATCACTGCATTGACGTTGAGGTTCAGCATCCGGTCGATGGTGGCGGGACTGGTCTCGGTCAGGTCGCCGCCGATGTAGGTGCCGGCGTTGCAATGCAGGATGTCGATCTGCCCGGCTTTCTCCAGCACCTGCGGCACCATCGCGTCGCAGCTTGCGGGATCGAGCAGGTCGGTCACCTGCGCGATCGCCCGTTCGCCGAGCCGGGCGACGATCTTTTTCAGCGCGGCTTCATCGCGGTCGACCAGCACCACGGTCGCGCCCTCGGCATGCATCGCCTCGGCCGAGGCCAGCCCGATGCCCGAGGCTCCGCCGGTGATCGCGGCGACCTTTCCTGTCAGTTTGCTCATGTCTCTCCTCCCTCCGGCGGGCGGCATGGCCCGCGTGTCCGATGATCAATGCGTGGTGTAGCCGCCGTCCGCGACGAGGATTTCCCCGGTCACGTAGCTCGACGCCGGGGACGCGAGGAACAGCGCGCAATTGGCCATCTCCTCGGGCTCGGCGAAGCGGCCCATGGGGGTGTTCTCGGTCCAGACGCGGTTCCACTCGGCGTTGGCGATGCCGCCCTTGGTCATGTCCGAGATCACGTAGCCCGGCGCGATGGCGTTCACCCGGATGCCGCGACCGGCGTATTCGAAGGCCATGGTCTTGGTCATCTGGTGGATCGCTGCCTTGGATGAATTATAGGCGACCTGCAGCTGCGGCTTGTTGGCGACATAGCCCGAGATTGAGCCGACGTTGACCACCGTGCCGCCACCCTGCGCCAGCATCTGCGCGACGGCGGCGCGGGCGATGCGGAAGGGCGCGATGAGGTTGGTGCCCATGATGTAATCAAGCTGCGTGTCGTCGAACTCGTGGAAGTTGCCGTTGGCCGCGACCCCGGCATTGTTGACCAGCACGTCGAGCGTTCCGAAGGCGTCGAGGGTGGCCTTGACCAGCCGCACGCCCGCCTCGGGATCGGTGACATCCTCCTGCACCCAGCGGTAGCGGTCCGGATGCGTCTCCAGCAGGGCGGTCAGCTCGGGTGTCTCGCTGCGGCTGGTGAGCAGGCAGCGCGCGCCCGCCTCGCCGAAGAGCCGCGCGATTGCGAGGCCGATGCCGCGGTTGCCGCCGGTGATCAGCGCGGTCTTGCCGTCGAGGCGGAACTGGTCGAGGGACATGGGATTTCCTCCGTCTTGGGTCCGGCGTCAGGCCGGTAAGATTCAGGCCGTGAAATTCAGGCCGGTGTGGGGGTGCCGTCCTGCAGGCAGGCGGCGGAATAGGGGTGCAGCGCGTCCATGACGCGGGTGATGAGCAGCGCCTCGGGGTCGAGCGGCTGATCGGCGAGGGGCAGGGCGGCGGGCAGGTGCTGACGCAGTAGCGGCATTGGCAGGCGCTGGCCGGAGAGCGCCATGAGCAGCCGGTCCACGGCCCGCTGTGCGCCGGGCGCGGGCCAGTAGTAGCGGATCCGGTCCGACAGAGAGTAATGCCGCAGCAGATGTGCGTCGGTGCCCGTGCCATAGTGGCGGAGCCAATTGTCGGGGGCGTCGAGCATCTCGCGCTCCATGGCCATCATCAGCGGGCGCTCGCCGTAGCCGGGCAGAAGGTCCGAGGCGATGAGGTCGAGCGCGTAGAGCGTCTCGCGCAGGGCAAAGGTGACCTCGGGGCCGACCTTCAGGATGGCGTAGCCGCCGCGCACCAGCGCGGCGAGCGGCGCGGCCCCCTGATAGTCGGTGGAATGCGCCTCGAAGACGAAGCGCGGTTCCTCGCGCAGCAACGCGTTGAGTGCCTCTGCCCGACCCGGATCGTAGTGGATGACATTGCGGTTGCCGAATTCCACGCCCGGCTGAACGACCAGTGCGATCGCGCGGGCGAAAGCCTCCTGCAGTCCGGCCTCGGCGAAGACCTCGCGGTGCACCTCTATGGTCCGCCGGGCGGCCCCGGGCGCGGTCGGCTCGACGGTGTCGAGCAGGTGGTCGGCGCCGCCCGGCGGCGGCACCTCGGTGCCCAGGACATAGTGCGGCGCGGGCAGGCCGCTGTCTCGCGCGGTCCGCTCGGCCACGGTCGCCAGCCGCGCGGCGCGGCGCGCCGTGGTCGCGTCGTCGAGCGCCCCCAACTCGCCGGCACAGCCCATCGAGGCGTCGAGATGAATCTTGCGAAAGCCGGCCGCGACATAGGCCGCGACCATCGCCTCGGCCTCGGAGAGCGCCTCCTCGGCGGGCCGGTCGCGCCACGGATTGGGGCCGAGGTGATCGCCGCCGAGCAGAAGCTGCGCCTCGGGCAGTCCTTCCTGCGCCGCCAGACGCCGCACCAGCGCGGCGAAATCCGCGGGCGTCATGCCGGTGTAGCCGCCTCGATGGTTGACCTGGTTGCAGGTGGCCTCGATCAGCACCGTCTCGCCGGTCTGCCGCCCGAGCCGCAGCGCGGCGCGAAGCACCAGCGGATGCGCCGAGCAGACCGAGGTCAGCCCTCGCCGCCCGCGCGCCGCCGCAAGATCGGTGAGCGCCAGCCGGGTCACTTTCGCCGCTCCGTCGCTGCGATGAAGGCGTCGAGCTCGGCGCGAGTTCCGGCGCCTTCCATCGGCCCGCGGACCGTCACATTGCGCGCCCCGGCGGCGCAGGCGTAGGTCAGCGCCTCGGCGATCTCCATGCCGAGCCGGCGGCAGGTGACATAGGCGCCGCCGAAACAGTCCCCGGCGCCGGTCGGGTCCAGCTCCTGGACGCGAAAGGCGGGGGCGTGGACCGGCTCGGACCCCGCCACGCAGACGGTCGCGCCCGCCGCGCCCTGCTTGAGGGCGATCTCGGCGACCCCGAGCTCGAAGAGCGTGGTCAGTGCCGTCTCGTCGTTGTCCGTGCCCGCCGCCATCCGCAGCTCGTCCCCGGACGGCAGCAGCAGGTCGCATTGCGCCACCATCCGCGAGAAGCGCGGCAGAATCTCGGGGTCGTGCAGCAGCTCCTTGCGCAGGTTCGGATCGAAGGAGACGCTGCCCCCGCGCGCCTTGACCAGCGGCAGGGCGCGATCGATCACCTCCCAGGCGCTGGCCATGGCGAGCGCGGTGCCCATCACGTGCAGATGCCCGGCGCGCGCGAGCAGGGCGTCGGTCGCATCATCCCAGCCGAAGCGGGCGGCGGCGGATGTGGCGAGGTTGAAGACGAAATCGCGCTGACCGTCCGGGCGGTAGCGCACGAAGGCGCTGCCGGTTGGGTAGTCCGGATCGACACGGATCGTGCCCGTGTCGACACCATCGCTGGCCAGCCGTGCGAGGTTCAGCTGGCCGAAGTCGTCCGCGCCGACGCAGCCCACCAGCGCGGCGCTGCCGCCGAGGCGGCCGCATTGCGAGATGAAGATCGCGGGTGCGCCGCTGGCGAAGGGGCCGACCAGCGGCTGCGCCTCGAGAAACCCCGCGCCCGGCGTGGTCGCGACGATCTCGACGAGGATCTCGCCGACGCAGACCGTGGGGCCGAGGCTGTCCGGGGCGGGGAAGCGCATCTCAGGCCCGGGCATTGGTGGCGCGGCGGCGGCGGGCCTCCTCCATGCCGCGCTCGATGAAGCCCTTGGCGTGCGCGGCGAGCGGGTCGCTGTCGGTCCATGTGTCGCGCCAGATGCCGCAGGCGCGCGAGAGCCCCTCATCGACCACTGCGCTGGAAAAACTCTCGAAGACGATGTCGCGTTGATAGTCGATGTCGAGCAGCGCGTCGAAGATCAGACCGAAATCGACGGTGCCATCACCGAGGTAGCCGCGGTTGCTTTCGCCGATGTGGAAATAGCCAACCTTGTCCCCGGCCAGCCGGATGGCGGCGGCGGGATTGGCCTCCTCGATGTTCATGTGGAAGGTATCGAGGTGCAGCCTTACGTGGTCCGAGCCGGTGGCCTCGATGAATTTCAGCCCCTGCGCGGTGGTGTTGAGCAGGTTCGTCTCGAACCGGTTGACCACTTCGAGCACCAGATCGACCCCAGCCTCCTGCGCGCTCTCGGCGGTCTCGGCAATCGCCTCGACGCTGTTCTTCCAACCATCCTCCGAAGGCTGCCGGTCGTATTTCATATGCGCCGAGAAGAGGATGCCGCCGAGCTTGTTGCCACCGATGTCGCGCACTGCCTGCACCGCGTCGCGCAGCATCGCCTTGCCTGCGGCGACGCGCTCGGGGTCCTCGCTGGAGACGTCCTTTGCGGCGGGCAACCCCATGGTCACGCCGATCTCGACGTCGAGCGACTGCGCCTTGCGGGCCAGCCGGTCGAGATCGAAGAGTTCGGGACGCAGGTAGGCAAACTCGATGGTGCGGTAGCCATGCTCGGCGGTTTTCTCGAGCGCCATCTCCAGATCGCCCTGCGTCTGTCCGCCCGTCCAGACGAACGAGTGAATCCCCAGCTTGCCCATGCAGCTCCTCCCTTGTGCTTTGTGCCGCGCCGGCCTCCCAACCGGACAGCGCGCCGGAAGATCATCCGGCGCGGTCGGGGGCGGCAACGGCCCCGATCTCCGCGAACGTTACAAGTGCATGGAGGAACTTACAAATGGATTTTTTACGCGCGGCAGATTTTTGATCGAGGTCTAGTGTCAGGCCGTATAGAGCGCGAAACCCCGGCGCCGTGGCGGTGCCGGGGGGTTAATAAAGTCACGCATTATCAGAATTTTCAGGCGTCCCTGAGCAGCAGCTCGGCAGTCACGTCGTCGGTAACGAGCATGCTCATCAATCCGCGTTTCGCCGCGGCGCGGATCACGTTCACCTTATGCGGACCGGCAGCGACGAGGATTTTCTCGGGGATCGCCGCCAGCGTCTCGAGCGTGATTCCGATGGTTCGGTCGTCGAGGTCATTCGACACGTTCCGGCCTTCTGCATCAAGGAATCGCCCGACCACGTCGCCGATCGCGCCAAGCTCGACCAGCTGTTCGGCATGGGCCTGCGAGGGCAGGCCGGAGGAGACGAGATAGGATCGCGCCGAGATGTCGCTGGCGGTGAGAATGGCGGCGTCGAGGGTCCCGAACTTGCCAAGGTGCTCGCGGAAGATCTCCTGCCCGAGGAAGGCCTCGCGGTCGATACCCTCCGACAGGAAGATCGGCGCTGCCAGAAGCGAGTAGCTCGCCCCCAGCCGTTCGGCGAAGCCCGAGGCGATGCCGAAGGAGTTGAAGACCGCGCCCTTGGTGGTGCCGCCGATCATCGAGATGATCTCGAGGTCCGGACACTCCTGCCGCGCCATGTGGGCGATGGCGCATTGCAGCGTCATGCCCCAGGAGACGCCGATCCGGCGCCAGCCGGCGGTTTCCAGGTGCCGCGACAGGAAGGAGGCGAGCGCCGCCCCGACCGGCGTGTGAAAGTCGTAATTGTCGCGGTTGGCCGGGGCGATCAGCACCTGTTCGAGCCCCAGCGTCTCGCGCAGCGCATTCTGCATCTCGACCCGCGGCAGGAAGGGCGACTCGATCTGCACTTTCACCATGCCGAGCGCCTTGGCCTTCTGGATCGCCTGGTTGACCCGCAGCCGGGTGACCCCCAGAGATTTGCCGATCTCGGCCTGCGTCATGCCGTTGACGTAATAATGCCAGCACACCTCGCTGACGAACGAGATCGCCTCGTCTTCTTTTTCTTTGAGCATCGGTAGTTCCCATCATCCCCGGGGATCAAGACTAGCAGCAAGCCTGCGGGGTGCGCCAGATATTACATATGTTAAGCCAAAATTACAGATGCATATTTCACTTGAATGGATCGAGATACATTTGTAAAGGTGACGCAGGGAGAGGCGCTGCGAGAGGAACCGCGATTGCTGCGGAAGGACGGCGCCGAACCGATATTTTAGGGAGGAAGATCATGAGCTTTGCATTCAGGCTGGGCGTTTCGACGCTGGCCCTGTCCATTGCCGCCGGCAGCGCATTCGCCCAGGACGACGACTTCTGGGCCAAGGCCGGCGAGAAATTCCAGGGGGTGACGCTGCGCGGGGTGACCGAGGCGACACCGCCGTCCAATTACATCAGCGACGTGCTGGCCCCTGAATTCGAGGAAAAGACCGGCATTCGGGTGGAGATCGAAACCACCTCCTGGGACCAGATGTACGACAAGGCGATCAAGGACATGGAGGCCGGCACCGGCATCTATGACATGGTCTATATCGAGCAGGACATCGTCTACGCCTATCTGGCGCGGGATTTCCTCGTCGATGTAACCCAGACGCTCGCCGACAATCCCGACCTGAAGGCGCCGGGCTTCGACGAGGCCGCCTTCACCACCTTCGCCGACTACTTCCGGGGCGAAAACGGCGATCTTTACGGCATCCCGATGGAAGCCTTCATCAAGATCTACCTCTACCGCACGGATCTATTCAACGACCCGGAGGTGCAGGCCGCCTACAAGGAGGCGACGGGCAACGAACTGAAGCCCGCCACCACCCACGAGGAGTACACCCAGATCGCCGAGTTCTTCACCAAGTGGGGCGAAGATCATGACATGGATCTCTGGGGCACGACGGCGCAGGCGCACACCGGGCATCCGGCGTCCTGGTACGAATACGTCGAGACCGTCGCGCCGACCTTCGGCGTCTATGGCTGGGGGATCGACCCTGACAACAACTATGCCGCCACGGTCGAGAACGGCGGCACGATGAATTCGGACGAGGCCAAGGCGGCGCTGAAGTGGTGGCTGCACATGCGTGACATCGCGCCGCCGGAGTCGGTGCAGTCGACCTGGACCGAGGTCGCCACGACCTTCGCTGCCGGACGCGCCGCGCAGGGCTTGGTCTACGGCGAGAATGCCGCCTGGATCGCCTCGGACGACAGCAAGTCGCGGGTGGTGGGCAATGTCGGCGTGGCGCTGCCGCCGATGGAAGACGGGGTGATGGCCGATGCGGAGTCCGGCGCGGGCTACATCGGCTACTACGACGGCGGTGCCTTCGGCCTGCCCGTCACCTCGAAGAACCAGGACGCCGCGCTGCTCTTCCTGCAGTACATCGGCCAGGAATCCGTGCAGCCGGGCTGGGCCGTCGCAGCTCCGCGCATCACCCATACCGCCACCTACGACGATGCCGGCGTGCAGGAGATGAACGACGAGCTGGGCGGCTACTACGACATGCTGCGCGAAGACGGGAAGCTCTTTGCCGGGGCGCCGCCCTATCCATTCCACGCGCAGCTGCGCGAGGCGGTCGCGCCGATCTTCTACGACATCCTGACCGGCAATATCGATCCGGACAGCGGGCTCGACCAGATGGCCGAGAAGACCGAGCAGGAACTGACCGACCTCGGCTACCGCCAGTAAGGCCGTAGAGGCTTTGCAGGAGGGCCGCCTTCGGGCGGCCCGCCCCTCCCCGGCGGCGCGTTGCGCCCGGGCAGGGCCGGCCCGCGCCCAGCACCGAAAGGATCACCCCGATGCACTCCAACAAACTGGGATGGCTGCTGCTGGCACCGACGCTGCTGGTGCTGTTCTTCTTCGGCGTGCTGCCCTTCATCTATGTCGTCTATGTCTCGTTCCACCAGTGGAACCCCTTCGCGGTCAATCCCGACATGGTGTTCAACTGGGCAGAGAATTACCGCCGCGTGGTCTTCGACGCGCAGTTCCTCGCCTCGCTGGGGGTGACCGCCGCCTTCGTCTTCTTCGCGGTGATCTCGGAGCTGATCCTCGGGTATCTTCTGGCGCAGGCCTTCATGAAGGACTTTCCCGGAAAGGCAATCTTCCGCACCATCCACACCTTGCCGCTGATCATGGCGCCGATCATCGTCGGCTCGATTTGGAAGCTGATGACGACGCCATCGATCGGCATCATTCCGAACCTGCTCGACAGCTGGTTCGGCTACAATCTCAACATCGGCCAGAGCGCCATCGCGGCTTTCATCACCACCGTGGTCATGGACATTTGGCACTGGACGCCGCTGGTCACGCTGACGCTGATCGCAGCATTGGTCTCGCTGCCGCCCGATCCCTTCGAGCAGGCGCAGATCGACGGCGCGGGCAAGCGGCAGATCTTCTGGCACATCACCCTGCCGATGATCCGCCCGGCGATCCTCGCCACGGTCTTCATCCGCCTGATGGACGCGCTGCGCACCGTCGACGAGGTGCTGATGCTGACCGGCGGCGGGCCGGGCTCGGCCACCCGCTACGTCGGCGTGCACATCTTCAAGGAGGTCTTCCCGAGAACGAACTACGGCTACGGCTCGGCGATCTCGGTCATCGTCCTCTATCTCACGATCGTGGTGTGCTGGCTGCTCTACGTCTTCCTCATCGCCCCCCGCAACAAGAAGGGCTGACCCATGCGCAAGAACCGCCCCTGGCTCTACGTGCTGTTCTGGATCCTGATCAGCTTCCTGACGCTCTTCCCGATCTACTGGCTCTTCGTCATCTCGGTGAAGCCGGCGGTGGATCTCTTCTCGACCCCCGACATCCTGCTGAAAAGCTTCTACTGGCAGAACTACATCGATGTGCTCAACGACCGCACGCTGCGGGGCTACATGGTCAACTCGCTGGTGATTTCCTCGGGCAACGCGCTGCTCTGCACGACGCTGGGGTTCCTGGCCTGCTACGCGCTGTCGCGTTTCGACATGGGTGGCAAGGAGAGCATCTTCTTCTGGACCATCACCAACCGCATGGCCCCGCCCGCGGTGTTCCTGCTGCCGCTCTTCCTGCTGATGACGCAGGTCTACAAGGTCGGAGATTTCACCCTGCTCGACACGCGGATCGGCATGATCCTGGTCTATTGCACCTTCAACCTGCCCTTCGCCATCTGGACCCTGCGCCCGACGGTGGACGGCATCCCCAAGGAGCTGGACGAGGCCGCCTACGTCGACGGCGCCAGCGCCTGGAAGGTGATCACCGAGGTGGTCTTCCCGCTCGCCCGGCCCGGCCTCGCGGTGACGCTGATCCTGACCTGGGTCTTCGCCTGGAACGAGTACCTGCTGGCCGCCACGCTGACCAACTTCAACGCCCGCACGCTGACCACCGGCCTGTCGGAATATGTCACCACCACCGGCACCGAATGGGGGATCATGGCGGCGATCTCGGTCTTCACCCTGATCCCGGCGCTGATCGTCTTCGGCATGGTGCAGAAACACATCGTCGCGGGTCTCACATTCGGCGCCGTGAAGGGATGAGCAGATGACCGATCTCGAAGAACTGGGCGACATGGACGAGAAACTGAACCTGCACGAGGCCGACGCGCCGCCCGAAGAGACCAAGACCGGCTTCCTGCCGATCCAGACAAACTGGTTCGACCGGCTGTTCATCTCGGTGGTGATCTGGGTCGCGCTCTCGCTGATCTGGTTCCGCTTCATCGAGCCGTTCGGCCCGTCGATCTGGATTTCCAACGCCATCGCGCTCGCGCTGGCCGTGCTCATCATCACGAAAGGCTAGACCATGAAGTCTCTCGTTCTCGAACGCAAAGACGAGCTGTCGCTGCGCGACGTCCCCGAGATCGACCGCGAGGAAGCGGCGCTCGGCCCGCGCGACGTGCGGATCAAGCTGCATACCGTCGGTATCTGCGGCTCGGACGTGCATTACTACACCCACGGCAAGATCGGCCAGTTCGAGGTCAAGGCGCCGATGATCCTCGGCCACGAGGCCTCGGGCACCGTGATCGAGACCGGCGGCGAGGTGCAGCACCTGAAGGTCGGGGACCGGGTCTGCATGGAGCCGGGCATCCCCGATCCCAATTCGAAGGCCACCCGGCTCGGCATGTACAACGTCGATCCCGCCGTGCGCTTCTGGGCGACGCCGCCGGTGCATGGCATCCTGCGCCCGACCTGCGTGCACCCCGCCGATTTCACCTTTCTGTTGCCCGACAACGTCAGCTTCGCCGAGGCCGCCATGGTCGAGCCGCTCGCCGTTGGCGTGCACGCCGCGACCAAGGCGCGGGTGCGCCCGGGCGACATCGCCGTGGTGCTGGGGGCCGGACCGATCGGGCTGGTGACGGCACTCTCGGCGCTCGCTGCCGGCTGCGCGCGGGTCTATGTCACCGATCTGGCCGAGAAGAAGCTCGAGATTGCCGCGTCGCTCAGCCGCGCCATCGTGCCGGTGCACGCGGGGAAGGAGAACTTGGCGGAAAAGGTCTACGCCGAGACCGAGGGCTGGGGCGCGGACATCGTCTTCGAGGCCACGGGCTCGCCGAAGGCGGCCGCGGGTGTCTTCGAGGCGCTGGCCCCGGGCGGTTGCGTCGTGATGATCGGCGGCCAGCCCGACCCCATACAGTATGACGCCGGCGCCGCGATGGTGCGCGAGGCGCGGGTCGAGAACATCTTCCGCTACGCCCATGTCTTTCCGCGCTGCGTCGCGATGCTCGCTTCGGGGGCCATCGACGTGAAGCCGCTGATCACCAGAACCTTCGATTTCGACGAGAGCGTCCGCGCCTTCGAGATCGCCGCATCCGCGCCGCCGGCCGACGTGAAGATGCAGATCGAATTGCCGCAGTAGGGGGGCAGGCCATTGGCAGAGGTAAAGATCGACAACGTGATCAAGCGCTACGGGGCGCTTCAGGTCATGCACGGCGTCAGCGTCGACATCGAGGATGGCGAGTTCGTCGTGCTCGTCGGCCCCTCGGGCTGCGGCAAGTCCACATTGCTGCGGATGCTCGCGGGCCTCGAGCAGATCAGCGGCGGCACCGTCTCGATCGGCGGGCGCGTGGTCAACGACGTGCCCCCCAAGGAGCGCGACATCGCCATGGTGTTCCAGAGCTACGCGCTCTACCCGCACAAGACCGTGGGCGAGAACATGGGCTTCCCGCTGAAGATGGCCAAGCGCCCGCAGGCCGAGATCGACGACAAGGTGGGCCGCGCGGCGGCGATCCTCGATCTCGACCGCTACTTAGACCGTTATCCCAAGCAGCTCTCGGGCGGCCAGCGCCAGCGCGTTGCCATGGGCCGGGCCATCGTGCGCGACCCGCAGGTGTTCCTCTTCGACGAGCCGCTCTCGAACCTCGACGCCAAGCTGCGGGTTACCATGCGGGTCGAGATCAAGGAGCTGCACCAGCGGCTGAAGACCACCATCGTCTACGTCACCCACGACCAGATCGAGGCGATGACCATGGCCGACAAGATCGTCGTCATGCGCGACGGCAGGGTCGAGCAGATCGGCGCGCCGCTCGATCTCTACGACAACCCGCAGAACGTCTTCGTCGCGGGCTTCATCGGCTCTCCGTCGATGAACTTCCTGCACGGCGCGGTCGCCACCCGCGGCGGCGAGAAGCGCTTCATCTCGGACGGCGGGCTGGAGCTGCCGTTGCCGCCGACTGCCGCGCGCGAGGGGCAGGGGGTGACCTACGGCATCCGCCCCGAGCACATCGGCATCGGCGCGGGTGGCATCCCGGTGCGCGTGGTGGTGGTCGAGCCGACCGGCTCCGAAACGCAGGTCTTTGCCAAGGCGGGCAGCGATCTCATCGACGCGGTTGTGAAGGACCGCATCGCCGCGCGCCCCGGCACCGAGGTCGGTTTCATCATCGACCCCGCGCTGGTGCACCTCTTCGACCGCGAGAGCGAGCAGCGCATCTGACGCCGGAGCGATGCGACCCGCGAGGCAAGAGCAGAAGGATAGGTCCCATGACCCAGACCCATGCCGTCATCTTCGATCTCGACGGCTGCCTGGTGGACAGCGAACCGCATTCTCTGGCGGCCATCGCCGCCGAGATGCGCGCGCTGGGGATCGAGGACGCCACCCCCGAGGAAATCGGCGCGCGCTTTCTGGGCGTGTCGCTCTCGGTGATCCTCGATCATGTGGCCAATCGTTCGGGCTCTGCCTGCCCGCCGGATTTCGCCGAGAAATTCGAACGCCGGCTCTTCGCGCGCTACGAGGCCGGGCTCGAACGTATCCCGGGGGTGCCGGAGCTGCTCGATCAACTGGTCGAGGCGGGGCTGCCGATGGCCATCGGCACCGGCGGCTCGCTGCTGCGGCTCGCGACGACGCTGCGCATCTCGGGGCTGGCGCCCTATTTCGAGGGGCGCGGCTTCAGCGCCGATCAGGTGGCGCGGGGCAAACCGGCGCCGGACCTTTTCCTGCTGGCAGCGCGGGAGCTCGGCGTGCCCCCTGAAGAGTGCGTGGTCATCGAGGACTCCCCGCACGGCGTGGCGGCGGCGCGGGCGGCGGGAATGCGCGCCATCGGCTTCACCGGCGGCTCGCACCTTGACGGGCGCCGCGCCGCCCACGCAGATATCCTGGAGCGGGCGGGCGCGGAGGAGGTGCTCGCCGACATGTCACGAATGTACGCGGCGATCCGGGGTGATCGGCGCGCGGCGCGCTGATCCGGCCGCCGGGAGGGAGGGGTGATGGCCTATCTGGGTATCGATCTGGGAACGTCGGGGCTGCGCGCGCTGCTGGTGGACGGGAAGGGCGCGCCGCTTGGCGCGGCCGAAGGCTCCTACGAGGCCGAGCATCCGCACTCGGGCTGGTCCGAGCAGGATCCGAAGGACTGGATCGCCGCGCTCGAAGGCGCCATCGCCGAGCTGCGCGCGGCGCATCCGGAGTTCGCCGGGCTGCGCGGCATCGGTGTCGCGGGGCACATGCACGGCGCGACCCTGCTCGACGCCGCGGGCGAGGTGATCCGGCCCTGCATCCTGTGGAACGACACGCGCTCCCACCTCGAGGCGGCGGCGCTTGATGGTCGCGACGGCTTCCGGCAGATCTCGGGCAACATCGTCTTTCCGGGCTTCACCGCGCCGAAGCTCGGCTGGGTGCAGCAGCACGAGCCGGAGAACTTCGCCCGCATTGCCAAAGTGCTGCTGCCCGCGGCCTACCTGAATTACTACCTGACCGGCGCCTGTTTCGCCGACATGTCCGACAGCGCCGGGACCTCTTGGCTCGACACGGGCGCGCGCGACTGGTCCGAAACGCTCTTGGCCGCGGGCGGGATGCGCCGCGACCAGATGCCCGACCTCCTGGAGGGCTGCCAGCCGGGCGCGCATCTGAAGTCCGAGCTGGCAACGCGCTGGGGTGTCTCGACGCAGGTGGTGGTGGCGGCCGGGGCCGGGGACAACGCGGCGGCGGCCTGCGGCATCGGCGTGATGGACGAGGGGCAGGGCTTCGTCTCGCTCGGCACCTCCGGCGTGCTGCTTGCCGCGCGGGACGGCTACCGGCCCGCCCCGGAAACCGCGCTGCACACCTTCTGCCACGCGGTGCCGGGGCGCTGGTACCAGATGGGGGTGATGCTCTCGGCGACCGACAGCCTGAACTGGCTCGCCCGCATCACCGGCACCGCGCCGCGCGATCTGACCGCGCCGCTGGGGGACGAGCTGCGCGCGCCGGGCCGGGTGCGCTTCCTGCCCTACCTTTCTGGCGAGCGCACACCGCACAATGACGCCGAGATCCGCGGCAGCTTCACCGGGCTCGGGGCGGAGAACTCGCGCGACGATCTCACCCGCGCGGTGCTGGAGGGCGTGGCCTTCGGCCTGCGCGACAGCCAGGCCGCGCTGGAGGCGACGGGCCTGCGGCTAGACCGGCTGATCGCCATCGGCGGCGGCACCGGGTCGCGCTACTGGCTCAAGCTGATTGCCACGGCGCTCAATGCGACGCTGGAACTGCCGGAGGGCGGAGAGTTCGGTGCAGCGCTGGGGGCTGCAAGGCTGGCGATCCTTGCGGCGGGCGACGGCACGCCCGAAGAGGTGATGACCCCGCCCGCGATCCGCGAGGAGATTGCGCCGGATCCGGGGCTGCTGCCCGACTTCGACGCCGGCTACGCGCGCTTCCGCAGCGCCTACGCCCCGATCCGCGCCGTCCAGTGACAGACCGAAGCGTGGCGCGTCGGCGTCGGCTGCCCATGCGTGTGCGCGCGGCGGATGGACGCCCCGGCGCAATTGGCGCAAAGTCCGGACTTTGACGGGAGCCGGCCATCGGTCCCCGTCACCGGACTGAACATTCCAATGAACCGTCCCGGGGCCGCCGCGCCTGCCCGATGCGCGGCGCGCAGCCCCGCGAGGTTCGGCGGCAAGGGCGCGGAGACACTCGGGGACCGATGAACCAGAAGCAACTGAACGCCTTCCGGATGGTGATGCGCCACGGCACGATCACCGCAGCGGCGCGCGCGATGAACGTCTCGCAGCCTGCGGTGAGCCGCCTGCTTTCGGACCTGGAAAGCAGCATCGGCTTCCCGCTGCTGCACCGGCCCGGCGGCAAGGCGGTGCCCACGCGCGAGGCCTATGAGTTCTTCCAGGAAGTGGAGCGCATGTTCTACGGACTCGACCGGCTCGGACAGGTGGCCGAAGATATCCGGGCGCTCAACCGGGCCTTCTGCCGGGTCGCCTCGATGCCGATGGTGTCTTTCGAACTGCTGCCGCGGACGCTGAAGCGGATCGTCACTCAGCACGAGGGCATCGACATCAGCCACGACGTGCACACTTCGCCGCGCATTCTCGATCTGCTCGCCTCGCGGCAAATCGACCTCGGCATCGCGCAGACCGACCCGGGGCGCGAGGATGTCGAGGTGCTGGCGGCCTACCGCACCAATTGCGTCTGCGTGATGTCGCCGAGTCACCCGCTGGCCGCGCGCGAGGAAATCCGCCCCGAGGACCTCGACGGTGAGCCGATGGTCGCGCTCAATTTCCGCACGCTGACCTATACCTATCTGATGCGCTGCTTCTCGGAGGCGGGGGTCGCCCCGAAGATTGTCGCCGAGACCCAGCCCAGCTACTCGGCCTGCGCCATGGCTGCCCTCGATGTAGGCATTGCGGTGGTGGACCCCATCACCCCGGGCATTTTCGGTGACAGGGTGCGGGTCGTGCCCTTCGTCCCGGCGGTGCCCTTCGACTACCAGGTTCTCAAGCCCGCCGGGCCGCCAATGTCCCGTGCTGCAACGGCATTCTTCGACGTCCTGCAGGAAACCATCGCGAGCCAGCCGCATTTCGGCGTAAGGGTCCATAACAAAACGGCATGATCCCAACAGGTTTTTGTATTTGAAATTATCTCTTCCCTCGGGAAAGGGTCACGATCAAAAGACCACGAACGGACCTAACGACAGGGAAACGACCATGACGATCTCTCGACGCGCCCTTCTCAAGCTCGGCACCGGACTGGCGGCCTTGGCCTTCGCGGGTGCTGCAACCGCCGCCCCCGAGGTCACGCTGCGCATCCACACGCTGGTAAAGTCGCCGCACCCCTACAACGACATGGCCGAGGCCATGAAGACCGAGATCGAGGAAGCCTCGGGCGGCCGTGTCGCGGTGAAGATCTTCGACAGCGGTCAGCTGGGGCAGGACCCGGCGGTGATCGGCGAGATGGCCTTCGGCACCATCGACATCATGATCTCGACCACTTCGAACGCGGTGCAGCAGATCCCCGAGTTCGGCATCTTCACCATGCCCTATCTCTTCGGCAGCATGGACGAGGCGCTGGAGAAGGTCGGCCCCGGCACCCCGGTGCACGCGCACTTCGAACAGGTCTATCAGGACCGCGGCGTGGGCATGAAGCTTCTGGCGCTCGGCGGATCGGGTACCCGCAACATGTCCACCAAGGAGGTGTCGGTCACCGCGCCGGCCGACCTCGCGGGTCTGAAGATGCGCACCCCGCCGTCGCCGATGGACGCCAAGACCTGGGCCGCCTTCGACATGCTGCCGGTGACCGTCGCCTGGGGCGAACTTTACGCCGCGATCCAGACCGGCGTTGCCGAGGCAATGGAAAGCTCGCTGCCGGGCTACACGGGCTCGAAACTCTTCGAAGTCGCGCCGAACCTCGCGCTGACCGAGCACACCATCCAGGTGAACCACACGTCGATCTCGGAAGTCAGCTGGAACAAGCTGCCCGAGGACCTGCAGCAGATCGTGCAGGCGGCGGCGGAGAAGGCCAACGCATTGGGTGTCGAGAAGGCCAAGGGCTATGACGCCGCGCTGGTCGAGACCCTGCAGTCCGAGCATGGCGTCACCGTCACCCGCCCGGACAAGGCCGCCTTCATGGAAGTGCTCGCGCCGCTGCAGGTCGAGCTTGCCGAAGAGCTCGATCTCTCCGACGAATACGCGCTGCTCAAGCAGTAACCCGTCCCAGGGCTGCCTGTCCGGTTTCGGGCAGGCAGCCACTTTGAAAGACCTCCCATGTTGCAACGTCTGTGCGACGGGCTCGCAGCGGTGATCCGCTTCTTCGCCTGGATCGCCTTCGCGGCCATGATCGTCACCGTCGGCCTGCAGGTCATCGCCCGCAACCTGCTGGACGCGCCGATGATCTGGACCAGCGATCTCGCCCTTCTTCTCTTCACCTGGCTGATCTTCGTCGGCGCCGCGCTCGGCCTGCGGACCGGCGCACATTACTTTGTCGACGTGCTGCCGACCCACCGGCCCGGGGTGCGCCTGCTGGTCGAGATCGTCACGCTGATCGCCGGGTTCATCGTCGCCTGGATCCTGAGCGTGCACGGCTGGACCCTCGCGAACATGCGGGCCACCGGCGAGGTGCAGTCGCTTGGCATATCGCGGTTCTGGATCTACCTGCCGCTGCCGGTCTCCGGCGTGCTGATGGCGGTCTTTCTCGTGGAACACCTGATCGCGCTGATGCGCGATCCGCTCGGGAAGGCCCGGACATGAACCCCCTCGTCACACTTCTTCTCGCCTTCTTCGCGCTGATCGCGCTGCGGGTGAACATCGGCTTTGCGCTGATCCTCTCCTCGGCACTGGTCATCAAGATGGAGGGCCTGCCGCTGATCTCGGTGGTCAACCAGATGTTCGCCGGCATCGACAGCTTCACCCTGCTCGCCGTGCCGTTCTTCATGCTGCTCGGGCGGCTTCTGAACGCCGGCAGCATCACCACGCGGCTGCTTGAGGTCGCGGATGCGACCGTCGGCCACGTGCGCGGCGGGCTTGGCCACGTCAACGTCTTCGTGTCGATGGTCTTTGCCAGCCTTTCGGGCTCGGCAGCCGCCGACACCGCCTCGGTCGGCTCGATCCTGATCCCGGCGATGAAGCAGGCGGGCTATCCCGCGCCCTTCGCCGCGGCGCTGACCGCCGCCTCTTCGACGCTCGGTGTGATCATCCCGCCGTCGATCATCCTCATCGTCTATGGTGCTTTCGGCAACGTCTCGATCGGGGCGCTCTTCGTCGGCGGCGTGGTGCCCGGGCTGCTCGTCGGCCTGTTCATGATGGGCTACACCTACGTGCTCGCGGTGCGCCACGGCTACCCGGCGAACCCCTTCCCCGGCTTCCCGGCGATGGGCCGGATTCTGGTGCGTGGCGCACCGCCGCTGATGATCCCGGTGATCGTTCTGGGTGGCATCGTTGGCGGCATCTTCACGCCGACCGAGGGCGCCATCGCGGCGGTCCTCTGGGCACTGTTCCTGTCGGTGGTGGTCTACCGCGACGTGCCGCTGCGGGCGCTGCCCAAGGTGCTCGCCGAGGCGGTGGTGGATTTCGCCATCCCGATGTTCACCGTGGCGGGGGCGGGCATCTTCGGCTGGCTCATCGCCTATCTCGGCGCGGCGCAGATCGTCGTGGATTTCATCCTCGGGGTGACCGACACGCCGTTCCTGATCATCCTGATGCTGATCGGCTTCCTGCTGCTGGTCGGCATGGTGCTCAACCCGATCTCGGCGACGCTGATCTTCCTGCCGATCATCCAGGCGCTCGGCGACACCGCCGGGATGAATCCGATCCACATGGGCGTGCTGTCGACCATCGTGCTGTCGGTGGGACTGATCACGCCGCCCTACGGCATCTGCCTGCTGATCGCCTCGCAAATCGCCGGGGCCTCGCTCGGGCGCTGCATGCTCGCCGCCGCGCCGATCTGCCTGCTGACGGTCTTCGTCGCGATCCTCTCGTTCTTTGTGCCCGACATCGTGCTTGGCCTGCCCAAGCTTCTCGTTCCCGAACTCTTCAACGGAGGTTGAACCCCATGACCCATACCAAACCCACCGGCTCTTTCGTCGCGCTCGTCACGCCGATGAACAACGACGGCTCGGTCGATCTCGAAGGCTTCCGCACGCTGCTCAACTGGCATGCCGAGAATGGCACCGAGGCCGTGCTCATCATGGGCTCGACCGGCGAGGTCTCGATGCTCTCGCCCGAGGAGCGGAAGATGATCATCGCCGAGACGGCGAAGATGAAGCCGGGCAAGATGCTGATGTACTACGGCGTCACCGGCAACAACACGGCGACCACCATCGACTACACGCGCTTCGCCAAGGAGAGCGGCGCGGACGGCGTGATCATGGCGGCTCCGGCCTACATCTGCGCCGACAACGACGCGATCACCGATTACGCCATGGAGGTGCTCGACAGCACCGATATCGCCATGGGCTTCTACAACAACCCGCCGCGGGTGAAGACCGACCTGCACTGGGACAACCTGCTGAAGCTGGCCAAGCACGACAACATGGTGGTGCTGAAGGAAAGCACCACCCGCGTCGGCCAGGTGGCGCAGGTCTGCGCGGCCAAGCCCGACATGTCGATCATGTGCTGCTGCTCGCCCAACCTCGGGCTGGTGATCCCGACCATGGCGCTCGGCGGTCACGGCACGGCGAACATGACCGGCAACATCATCCCGCAGGAGATGGCGGTGATCTCCAAGCCCTGGCAGACCGGCGAGGACGCCTTCGCCTGCCGTGAGGCCTGGCTGGAAAACCTGCCGATGCTGCATTTCGCCTATTCGACCATCAACCCCGTCTCGATGAAGACGCTCATGCGCGCCGTCGGCCTGCCGTCGGGCCCGCTGCGCGCGCCGCTGCAGCCGGCCAAGCCCGAAGTGCTGCAGAAGGGCCTCGACGCCTTCGCCAAGCTCGGCCTGGCCGAGAAGTACGGCCTGTCGGCACCGAAGCTGGCGGCGGAGTAAACCCATGGCCGAGGACCTGATGGTGACCGATGCGGCGCAGGACTCCGCGCTCGACCAGGCGCCGGTCAGCCTCGGCCACTGGGGCGCTTTCCGCGCCGACGTGAAACAGGGGCGGCTCGTCAGGGCCGTCCCGCTGGGCGGCGCCGATCCGGCGATGGTCGGCGCCTGGCCCGAGCTCGTGCATTCGCCCGAGCGCATCGATCGGCCCCACGTCCGGCGTGGCTGGCTCGAGGGCGGACCGGCGCCCTCGGACTTGCGCGGGCGAGACGAGATGGTGCCCGTTGACTGGGACGTGGCGCTCGATCTTGCGGCGGGCGAGATCGCCCGGATGCAGAGCAAGCACGGCCCGACCGCCATTCTCGGCGGCTCCTACGGCTGGTCCTCGGCGGGGCGGCTGCACCACGCCCGCAGCCAGGTGCGCCGCTTCCTTGCCGCCGCGGGCGGCTTCACCGACCAGGTGGGCAATTATTCCTGGGGCGCGGCGGCGGTGATCCTGCCGCATGTGCTCGGCTCCGCCGCGGCGGTCTCGCATGCCTCGACCAGCTGGCAGAGCATTGCCGAGCACTCCGACGCAGTGGTCGCCTTCGGTGGTCTCAACCCCAAGAACTGGCGCGTCACCTCGGGCGGTGCGGTGGATCACCCGCTGCCGGAGCTGGTGGCGCAGGCACAGGCGCGCGGCTGCCATTTCACCGTGCTGTCGCCGCTGGCGCAGGACGTGCCGGAGGGGCTCGACGCGACGCTGATCCAGCCCCGCCCAGGCTCGGACACCGCCATCATGCTGGCCCTGGCGCATGAGGCCTGGGTGTCGGGGCGCGCCGACCACGACTTTCTCGCACGCTACACCACCGGCCACGAAAAGCTGGTCGCCTATCTCACCGGCGAGAGCGACGGCACCGCCAAGACGCTCGACTGGGCCGCCGCGCTCGCGGGCGTGCCGGTCGAGACGCTGCGCGGCCTCTGGCAGCGGATCCGCGAGGGCCGCGTGATGCTGACCGCTTCGTGGTCGCTGCAGCGGGCCGAGCATGGCGAACAGAGTTACTGGTCGCTGATCGCGCTCGCGGCAATGCTGGGGCAGATTGGCCTGCCGGGCGGCGGTTTCAGCTTCGGCTACGGCTCGATGGGCTCGGTCGGGGCCAATGCCCGCCGCGGCTATGTGCCCACCTTCCCCGGTCTGCCCAATGCCGGCATGGCGATCCCCGCCGCGGCCTTCGCCGACGCCCTGCTGCATCCCGGCGAGACGCTGCCCTTCGACGGACGCGAGATCACCCTGCCGGATGTGCGGATGATCTACTGGGCCGGCGGCAACCCGTTCCACCACGCGCAGGATCTCGGCAAGGTCGAGGCCGCCTGGGCCCGGGCCGAGACGGTGATCGTGCACGAGCCCTGGTGGACCGCCACCGCGCGCCGCGCCGACATCGTCTTTCCTGCCACCACCTCGGCGGAGCGCGCGGACATCGGCGGCACCTCGCGCGATCCGCACGTGGTCTACATGGCACCGCTCGTGCCGCCGCAGGGGCAGGCCCGGAACGACCGCGACATCTTCGCCGCGCTGGCGGAGCGGCTCGGCTGCCGGGCCGCCTACGACGAGGGGCTCGACGAAGAGGGCTGGCTGCGTCGCATGTGGCAGGCCACCGAGGCGAAGGGCGCGGCCGAGGGCATCGAGGTGCCGAGTTTCGAGGCACTGCGGCAGCAAGGCATCTGGCGCGTGCCTGCGCCCGATGGCCCCGAGGTGATGCTCGCAGAGTTCCGCGCCGCGCCGGAGGCGCAACCGCTGCCGACTGCGTCGGGCCGGATCGAACTCTATTCCGAGCGGATCGCCGGCTTCGGCTACGACGACCAGCCCGGCCACGCGGTCTTTCACGCGCCGACCGAATGGCTCGGCGCGGCCAAGGAGGGGCAGTTCCACCTCGTGACCAACCAGCCCGAACGGCAGTTGCACGGGCAGCTCTGGCAAACCTCTGCGGGCATGTCCGGCGCGCCAGCGCCGGTGCGGATCAACCCGGCGGATGCCGCCGACCACGGGATCAGCGAAGGTCAGGTGGTACGGCTGGAGAATGCCCGCGGGGCCTGCCGGGCCACTGCCCTGATCGATACCGGCGTGCGCCGCGGCGTGCTGGTGATGCCGACCGGCGCGTGGTTCGAGCCGGACGCCGCCGGCGGTGCCGAGCGCAACGGCAACCCCAACGTGCTGACCTCCGACCGCCGGACCTCGCGCCTCGCGCAGGCCACCGCCGCGCTCTCTGCCCTCGTGCGCCTTGCGCCCGAGCCCGATGCGCACGACCACTCATACTGAATTTCACTTACGAAGGAGACACTCATGGACCTGGGGATCGCGGGGCGCCGGGCGCTTCTCACCGGTGCGAGCCGCGGCATGGGCCGGGCCTGCGCCATGGCGGTGGCGGCCGAGGGCGCAAAGGTGACCATCGCCGCGCGCAATGCCGAGCAGCTCGAGAAGACCGCCGCGGAGATCCGCGCCGCCACCGGCGCCGAGGTCAGCTGGGTGGCCGCCGACGTCACCACGAAGGAAGGCCGCGCGAAGATCATCGAGGCCTGTCCCGAGCCGGACATCCTGCTCAACAATGCCGGTGGCATGGCCCCGGGCGACTTCCGCGACTGGGATCGTGACGAATGGATCGCCGCGGTCGACCTGATGATGCTGCCGCCGATCATGATGATGCGCGCGCTGGTGGACGGGATGATGGACCGGGGTTGGGGCCGCGTGGTCAACATCGTCTCGCGCAGCGTGAAGATCCCGCAGCTCGAGCTCGGGCTGTCGAACGGGGCGCGCTCGGGTCTCGTAGGCTTCACCGCCGGCCTGTCGCGGCAGACCATCGGCAAGGGCGTGACGATCAACAACCTGCTGCCCGGCATCTTCGACAGCGACGCGCAGCGCGAGCACATCGAGGGCATGCTGGAGCCGGGCGGGCCGAGCTACGAGGAAATCCGCGCCGCGCGCGCCGCATCCAACCCGGCGGGGCGCTATGGCCGCCCCGAGGAGATCGGCGCCTACTTTGCCTTCCTCTGCTCGCAGCATGCGGGCTTCGTGACCGGGCAGAACCTGCTGGTGGATGGCGGCAGCTATCCCGGCACCTACTGAGAGAGATACCATGAAGATCGTCGTCATCGGCGGGGGTGTCGTCGGCGTCACCTCGGCCTGGTACCTGACGAAGGACGGCCACGAGGTGACCGTGCTGGAGGCCCGCGAGGGCGTGGCGCTGGAAACCTCTTTCGGCAATGCCGGTGGCGTCTGCCCCGGCTTTGCCGGCCCCTGGGCCGCGCCGGGGGTGCCGCTGAAGGCGGCGGGTTGGATGTTCAAGCCCTCGGCACCGCTGAAGATCCGGCCCCGCGCCTCGCTGTCGCAATGGCAGTGGTTGGCGCGTTTCGTCGCCAATTGCACCGCCGCGCGCTTTGCGCAGAACAAGGCAGAGATGCAGCGTACCGCGCATTTCTCGAAAGCCTGCCTCGTGCAGTTGCGCGAGGAAACCGGCATCGCCTACGACCACGGCACGGGCGGGGTGCTGCAAATCTTCCAGACCGAGGAAGAGGCGGCTGGCGGCCGTCGCGCAGCCTCGGTGCTGGCAAAGATGGATATCCCGCACCGTTTGCTGTCGCCAGGCGAGGTGCTGGAAGTGGAGCCCGGGCTGGCGCGCTCGGATGTGCCGCTGTCGGGCGGGCTGCGCCTGACCACCGACGAGACCGGCGATTGCCATCTCTTCACCAAGGCGCTTGCCGGACTGGTCGAACAGGCGGGCGGACGGTTCCGCTTCCGGGCGCGGGTCGCGGGCTTCCGCAAGGGTGCAGGTCGGATCGAGGCGGTGCGCCTCGCAGATGGCGAGGAGATCGAGACCGATGCGGTGGTCATGGCGACGGGGCCCTGGGTTGACCTGCTCCGGCCGCTCGGGATCCGCATGCCGATCTACCCGGTGAAGGGCTACTCGATGACCGCCGAGATCGTCGACTCGGAGGCCGCCCCACGCTCTTCGGTGATGGACGAGCACTCCAAGGTGATGATCACCCGTCTCGGCACCCGGTTGCGCGCCGCGGGCGTCGCCGAGCTGGCCGGGTTCGACCGCTCCATGCCCGAGCCGGTGCTGCGCAGCCTGCGCGCGCGCGTCGAACATCTGTTCCCCGGCGCGGCGCGATACGAGGAGGCGACGTACTGGCATGGCTTCCGTCCAATGACCCCCTCCGGGCCGAGCCTCGTGCAGCGCCGGGCGTTTCCGAACCTCTTCCTGAACCTCGGTCACGGCTCAAACGGCTGGACGCAGGCGGCAGGCACCGGGCGGATGCTGGCAGATCTCGTCGCCCGTCACGGGGAGTGACCGCGCGTTCCGGTATATAAAAAGAGGCCGGGGGTATTTGCCCCCGGCCTTGTTGATCGGCATGCAGCGCGAAACTTACTCGGCGAAGAGTTCGCGCAGCTTCGCGCCGTGCTCGGGGCTGGTTGCGAGGATCGGTTTCCAGCCGGACTCCTGCGCCGCCGCGCCGAACTCGGTCGCTGCATCCGCGTCGAGGTCCACCATCTCGATCCCCGCCTCGATCTGCTTCGCCTTCTCGGCCTCGGCAAGATCCTGCACCAGCGACGACGAGGACTCGGTCTCGATCATCAGGCCCTCAAGGAAGGTTTGCTGCTCTTCCGACAGCGACTCCCAGGTCTTGAGGCTCAGGTAGAGGCCGGTCTCGACCTGGTAGAAGCCCGGGTTCACGCGCGCGCCGGTCTTGTCCTGCCAGCCGAGGTCGAAGACGCCGATCGAGGGCCAGCCGTAGCCGTCGATCACGCCGCGCTCCAGCGCGGTGTAGACCTCGCCCGGGGCGGTCTGCATCGGGGTGGCGCCAAGGTCCTTGAAGAACGCCTGATAGACGGGGACTGAGCGCAGCTTCAGACCTTCGAGTTTGCCGTCCGCGGGCGGCTCGTTGAGGTAGATGTGGTAGTTGATGCCCTGCGTCAGCCGGCCGAGCCAGTGGATGCGGGCCTTGTCCTCGTGCAGCTTGTTCATCAGCGCATAGCCGCCGTTCTCGCGCAGCTCCGACATCGGGCGGGTGGCGAGGGTCATGGCGACGCCCTCGGGCACCAGGCTGGCGTGGAAGACCGCGGTGGTGTTGGCGATGTCGACGATGCCGTTGCGCAGCGCGTTGCCGATTTCGAAGGGCGGCATGGCTTCCGGCCCGCCGATCACCTCGATCTGCAGGAGTCCCTCGCCCTGTGCGTTCACCTTGGACACGAAGTCCTCGAACGGCTTGGCAAAGGTGGTGCCGGGCTGGAAGGCGGTGATGGCGCGCAGCGTGGTCTCTGCCGCGGCAAGCGGGCTTGCCAGTGCGAGGGCTGCCACCACGGCCATACCTGCCGTTTTCAGGGAGCGGATTTTCATTTTTGTTTCTCCGGACTGTTGGACTTGGGGAAAGGGGCCTGTCAGCGCACCAGCGCTGGCAGGAAGAGCGTGAGCTGCGGCACCATCAGCATCAGGATCAGCACGCCGATCTCGATCAGGATGAAGGGGGCCGCCGCCTTGTAGATGCTGACCAGAGGTACCGAGCGGCTGGCGCCCTGCATGACCATCAGCAAGATGCCGAAAGGCGGCGTCAGCATGCCGAGCTCGATCGCCACCAGCATCATCAGCCCGAGCCAGACCACCTCGATGCCCGCCGCATGGGCCAGCGGCATGAAGATCGGCAGGGTGATCATCATCATCGAGATCTGGTCGATGAAGCAGCCCAGCACGAGCAGGATCAGCAGCATGCAGACGATCAGCGTCATCGGCGTGGGATCCACCGCGTTGATCAGCTGCAGCATTCCGGAGGTGGCGCCGGAGAACGACAGGATCTGCGAGAAGGTGGTCGAGGCGACGATGATGAAAAGGATCGACACCGAAACCTTTGCGGTCTCGGTCATTGCCTTGACCAGCGCAGCCCAGCTCAGCTTGCGGTAGAGGGCGGTGGCGATGAGCGCGGCAAAGGCGCCGAGGCCCGCAGCCTCGGTCGGCGTGGCGATGCCGGCCAGCATGCTGCCGATCACCGCGACGAAGATGCCGAAGAGCGGCACCACGTCGCGCAGGAAGGGCACGATCCGCTCGGCCAGCGTGTAGCTGCTGGCGGTTGCATCGCGCGGTGCGCTCTGCGGGCGGAAGTGTCCGGTCAGGATCACGAAGAGCAGGAAGAGCGCGGCCATCAGCAGCCCGGGCACCAGCCCGCCGATCAGCAGCTGGGTGATCGAGATGCCCGAGAGAGAGCCGAGCATGACCGCCAGCGTCGAGGGTGGGATCAGCACGGCGATGCCGCCGACGGCCATGACCGGGCCGAGCGCCAGCGTCGTCGAATAGCCCCGGCGCAGCATTTCCTGCGACAGCGTGCCGCCGAGCAGCGCGGTGTTGGCGATGGACGAGCCGGAAAGCGCCGCGAAGGCGGTGCCGCCGACCACCGACACGCAGCCGAGCCTCGCGGGCAGGCGGTGCAGCAGCCGCTCGATCGCCTCGATGGCCCGGTAGGCGAGGCCGCAGTGGAACAGAAGCTCGCCCATCAGCACGAAGAGCGGGATCGGCACGAGCGAAAAGGAATTGACCGACATGGAGGCATTCCGCACCAGCTGCTCGATGCCCGCGCCGCTGCCGAGAAACAGCCAGGCACCGATCAGGTTGGCGCCGAGAAAGGCGAGAGCGACAGGGGTGCCGATGGCGAAAAGCACTGCCAGAACGCCGCCGAGCAGCGCGATAATCTCCAGCCAGCTCATGCGTGGGCCTCCCGGGTGACGATCCGGGTCAGGAACTCGGCCGTGCAGAGGCCGAAGCAGAGCACCACGGGGGTCATGAGGTACCATTCGGGAAAGATGAGGTTCTTGAACACCAGCGAGCCAAGCGCGTAGCTGTCAAACGTCACCCGGACCGCGACGACCAGCAGGATCGCCGAGATCACGCCGCCAAGGAGGTTCGAGGCCCTGACCAGCCAGCGCGCCTTCGCCGCGCTGACGGTGCGCAGCAATACATCGACGTTCACATGGCCATGGTTGTGCAGCACCCAGGGCGCGCCGGTGAAGGTCGAGATGGTCAGCAGGTACTCGGTCAGCTCGCTGAGCCAGGACCAGCGCGCCAGGCCGGTGTTGCGCAGGATGACGTCGCCAACCACGAGGATGCTCAGCAGCGCGAGCGAGGCGGCGGAGGTGCCGCCGCAGAGCCTCATCACCCAGGTCAGGCTTCTTGCCCGTTGCATCGCAATCGCTCCCTCATTCTGGTTATTCGCAAAATAGGTACTTTAGGTATAAATTAAATGTCAACGCGGGAGAAGGATAGGGTCAGCGATGACGCCGCGCCCGCAAGCGATCCGAGACGACTCATGGATGGGCACGCTGCGAGTGCTGGAGTGGCTTGTACGCTTTGCGGATGGTGTGAATAAATGCGGTTATCTCTGATATTTTATGGGTTTGGCGTCCAGATGCCTCTCCGATCCCGGTTTCTTGCCCGGCGGGATTTTCGCGGCTGGAAATCACGCCGTCCTTATCCGCCCGTCCGGAGAAAATAATTCAGAACTAAAATATATGTGCATCCCCTTGGGCAAGCGTCAGCGAAACGAGACAGCCCCGGCGGTCGCAGTCGACCGTCAGGGCGTCAAGGGTAGAGAGTGAATGCTATCCGGCTCGCCGGTCAGGCGTTCGCCGGAGTGGGGGCGGCGTTCTTGAGGCGGAAGCGTTGGATCTTGCCGCTCTCGGTTTTCGGCAAAGCGTCGGTGAAGATCACCGAGCGCGGGTACTTGTAGGGCGCGATGGTCGCCTTGACGAAATCCTGCAGCGCCTTGGCGGTCGCGTCGTCGGCGGGCACGCCCTCGCGCAGCACCACATGCGCCTGCACCACGATGCCGCGTTCTGCGTCCGGCGCGCCGATGACGCCGCATTCGATCACGTCCGGGTGTGCCAGAAGCGCGGCTTCCACCTCGGGCCCGGCGATGTTGTAGCCCGACGAGACGATCATGTCGTCCGAGCGCGCGGCGAAGTGGAAATACCCCTCCTCGTCCTGCACGAAAGTGTCGCCGGGCAGGTTCCAGCCATCGCGAACGAAGATCGTCTGCCGGTCGTCGGCGAGGTAGCGGCAGCCCACCGGGCCGCGCACCGCCAGATGGCCCGGCGTGCCGCGCGGCACCTCGTTCATCTCGTCATCGACAATCTTCGCCTCGTAGCCGGTGAGCGGCGTGCCGGTGCAGCCGGGCTTGGCGTCGCCGAAGCGGTTGGAGATGTAGATGTGCAGCATCTCGGTGCCGCCAATGCCGTCGAGGATCGGCTTGCCGGTCTTCTCGGCCCAGGCCTCGAACACCGGGGCGGGCAGGGTCTCGCCAGCGGAGACGGCGCAGCGCAGGCTCGACAGGTCCGCGCCCTCGTCCATCGCCAGCATCATGGCGCGATAGGCGGTGGGGGCGGTGAAGCAGATGGTGGCACGATGCTGTTCGATGATGCGGATGAGGTCCGGTGGTGCGGCCTTTTCCAGCAGCACGGCGCTGGCGCCGAAGCGCAGCGGGAAAATCGCCAGCCCGCCGAGGCCGAAGGTGAAGGCCAGCGGGGGCGAGCCGACGAAGATGTCCTCGGGCTGCACCTCGAGCACCTCGCGGGCGTAGCCGTCGGCGATCATCAGCAGGTCGCGGTGGAAATGCATGGTGGCCTTGGGCACGCCGGTCGAACCCGAGGTAAAGCCGAGCAGCGCCACGTCATCGCGCCCGGTCTCGACCCAGCAAGGTCCCGAGGGCTTGGCGGCGGCGGTGCGGTCGAGCTCCCCCTCGAAGCCGGAACTGCCGTCGAAACCGACGATGCGCTTGAGGTGTCGGCTCTCGGGCAGGCAGGCTTCCAACTCGTCCAGCATCCGCGTGTCGCAAAGCGCCAGCGAGACCTCGGCCTTCTCGAGGTGCTGCATCAGCTCCTTTTTGCGCAGCAGCGGCATGGTGTTGACCACGACCGCGCCGGCCTTTGTGGCGCCGAGCCAGCAGGCGACGAGCGCGGGGGTGTTGGCGCTGCGGATCAGGATGCGGTTGCCGGGCTTCACGCCGTAGTCCTCGATCAGCACGCGGGCGATGCGGCTGGTCCAGTCGGCAAGCTCGGCATAGGTGCGGCTGCGGCCCTGACCCACCAGCGCGACGCGGTCGCCGAAACCCTTCTCGACCATCCGGTCGGTCAGTTCGACGGCGGCATTCAGGTGCTCGGGGTAGGCGAAGCGATCCAGCAGGAAGACCGGTTGCAGCTCTTCGGCCGGCAGGTTGTCGCGGCTGAAGCTGTCGGTATGGGTGCTGGGGCCAAGCATGATGTCCTCCTGAGTGCCGGTCTTGGCATCATCACGCTACGGGTGTAGTTTTATTTCAAGTATAAAGTTTATTTTCGGATGGAATTTTTATGCGCGACGGAGACCGCTTCCATATTTATGGCGAAGTTCTTGCCAGAAATGCACTGGGTACGTGAGGCAGACGTGGGGTAAACTGCTTCACGCATCAATTTTATGAGCGCTTGCAGGCCGTCACTCAAAGACCCCTGCGGCGTCAGTCCAGCCAACCTGCGTCGAGCTCTGGAAGCGGAATCGCCGCGAGCAGCGTGCGCGTGACCTCCGAGACAGGCGCACGGAAGACCTGTGCCACCGGCCCCTGCTCGACGATCTCGCCCCGGTTCAGCACGATCACCCGGTCGCAGAGGTGGCGGATCACCGACAGGTCGTGGCTGATGAAGGCGATGGTCAGCCCCATCTCGCGGGCAAGCTGCTTGAGCAGCAAGAGCACCTGCGCCTGGCTGGAGACATCGAGGCCCGAGACGATCTCGTCGGCGAGGATGAAGCGCGGCTTCAATGCGATGGCCCGGGCGATGCCGACGCGCTGGCGCTGGCCGCCCGACAGCTCGTGCGGGTAGCGCTCGGCGAAGGCGGGGGGCAGGCCGACCTTGCCGAGCGCGGCGATGGCATCGGCCTTGGTGCCTCCGAGCCCGTAGCGCTTCAACGGCTGGGCGATGATCCGCCAGACCTTGTGGCGCGGGTTGAGCGAGGACATGGGGTCCTGGAATATCATCTGCAGATCGCGCCGCAGCGGGCGCAGCGCCGCCTCGTCCAGATGGCCGATGTCCTGCCCGTCGTAGAGCACGCTGCCCGAGTCCGGCCCCAGCAGGCGCACCAGCACGCGGCCGGCGGTGGATTTGCCCGAACCGCTCTCGCCGACGATGCCGGTGATCTGACCCGCAGGTATGTCGAAGCTGAGGCCCTTGAGAACCTCGGTGCGCGGCGCGGGCCCGAGCAGGGGCTTCCGGGCAAGGTCGGGGAACGACAGGCGCAGGTCGCGCACGGTGAACAGGCTGCGCGCGGCGCCAGCTTCCGGCGCTTCCGGGGTCTGTGTCAGCGTCTGCAGGGTCATCGCGCGCCTCCTTGATGCCGGGCGTCGTCCCGGACGATGTCGTCCTGCAATTCGGCGATCAGCGCCTGCGGTACCGGCGAGAAGGGCCGGTCGAGGTCCGCGTAGCTCGGCGTCGCCGCGATCAGGGCGCGGGTGTAGGGATGGCGGGGGTCGGTGAAGATTCGCTCGGTCGGCGCGTCCTCCATGACCTTGCCGGCAAAGAGCACGGTGACCTGTTGGCTGACCTTGGCGACCACGCCCATATCGTGGGTGACGAAGAGTACCGCGGTGGCGGTCTCCTGCTGCAACTCGCGGATCAGCCGCAGGATCTGCTTCTGCACCGTCACGTCGAGCGCCGTGGTGGGCTCGTCCGCGACGATGAGCCGGGGTGAGGGCGCGAAAGCCGCGGCGATGAGCACGCGCTGGCGCATCCCGCCCGAAAGCTCGTGCGGGTAGCTCTCCATCACCCGCTTCGGGTCGCGGATGTGCACGCGGTCGAGCAGGGCCAGAGCAGTTTCGCGCGCCTTTGTGCGGCTCCAGCCATGGATGCGCACCAGCGGGTCGGTGATCTGCGGTCCGATCCGCCGCGCCGGGTTGAGCGCGGTGAGCGGGTCCTGCGGGATCAGCGCGGCGCTCTGCGCCACGGTCTTGCGCCGGGTCCAGGGGGTCATGGCGTTCAGGTGCTGCCCCTCGAGCAGGATCTCTCCCTCGGTCACTTTCAGGTTTTGCGGCAGGATGCCGAGCACCGCCTTGCCGATCATCGACTTGCCGGCGCCGCTCTCGCCGACGAGCACGCGCACCTCGCCGGGTCGCAGGCTGAGCGAGACGTCGCGCAGCAGCCGGTGGCCGTTCGGCAACGCGATGTTCAGCTGCATCACGTCAAGCGTGTTGGGGTGGGTCTGCGAGCCTGTCATTGGAGCACCGGGTCGAAACGTTGTTTGAGGCCCTCGCCGAGGGTCGAGAAGCTCAGCACCGTCAGGAAGAGCGCGATCAGCGGGAAGAGCAGCACCCACCAGGCGAAGTGGATGGCGTTGCGTCCCTCGGCGATCATCGAGCCCCAGGTCGGATCGTCGGAGGAGATCGAGAGGTTCACGAAGCTGAGGATCGCCTCGACGATCACCGCGATGCCCATCTCGAGCATCAGCAGCGCGATGATCGAAGGCAGGACGTTGGGGAGGATCTCGCTGATCAGGGTCGCCAGCCGCCGTGCGCCGCCGATGCGGGCGCTGTCGACGTAATCCATGCGCGCCTGCACCATGGTCTCGGCGCGGATCACCCGGGCGAACCGCGTCCAGTCGATCAGCGCGATGGCGGCGATGACCGAGGTGAGCCCCGTGCCCATCACCGCCACCAGCAGCACCGCGAAGAGCACCGGCGGAAACGCCATCCAGATATCGACGAGCCGCGAGATCACCCGGTCCCACCAGCCGCCGAAAAAGCCCGCGACGAGGCCGAGTGCCGACCCGAAGAGGCAGGTGGTGGCGGCGGCGATCACGCTCACGAAGAGTGCGATGCGCGCGCCGTGGATCATCCGCGACAGCACGTCCCGGCCGAGGCTGTCGGTGCCGAGCCAGTAGCCCGGCTCGCTGCCCGCCATGAAAGAAGGTGGCAGCCGTTCGAGCATGAGATCCTGCATCAGCGGATCGTGCGGCGCGACAAGTGGCGCGAAGAGCGCTGCGAGCGCCACGGTGCCCAGCCAGAGCAGCGGCAGCCAGAGCCGGAGATTGAGCCTGCGGGCGCGGCGGCGCGGCGCGGCGGCGGTGATGTCAGCCATGGCGGAGCCTCGGGTTCAGCAGCGTGTAGGACAGATCGACCAGCAGGTTGATGACGATGAAGAGCGCCGCGAAGAGCAGCACGATGCCCTGGATCAGCGGCAGGTCGCGGTTGATCACCGCGTCGATCGCCATGTTCCCCAGCCCCTCGTAAGAGAAGATGCGCTCGACGATCACCGTGCCGCCGATGAGGAAGGTGAACTGCACCCCGACGAGGGTCAGCGTCGGCAGCAGCGCGTTGCGCAGCGCCTCGCGCAGGATCACCGAGGTCTCGGAAAAGCCGCGGACGCGGGCGAGCGTGGTGTAATCCTGAAGCAGCACCTCCTTGAGGTTCTGCTTCAGCAGCTGGGCGATCATCGCCGCGAGCGGCAGGGCCAGCGCCAGCGCGGGCATCAGCATGTGCGACAGGGTCGATTGCACCACGTCCAAGCGACCGCGCAGCAGGCCTTCGAAGGTGTAGAAGTTCGAGGTGAAGTCGACCTCGATCTGCGGGTCGATCCGGCCCGAGATCGACAGCACCGGCCAGAGCACCCCGAAGAGCAGCACGAAGACCAGCCCCCAGAGAAAATCCGGCACCGAGAGCACCGCGCCGCTGCTCAGGTCGAGCCCGACCTCGGTGGCGGTGCCGCGGCGGCGCGCGCCGATCACCGCGATGGCGGTGCCGAGCGCAACGGCGATGACCAGCGCCATGATCGACAGCTCCAGCGTGGCCGGCAGGCGCGAGAGCACCAGTTCGTCGACCGGCCGGCGCAGGGTGATGGACGTGCCGAAATCGCCCTGCAGCACGCCGCCGAGCCAGATCACGAACTGCTCGGGCAGGCTCTTGTCGAAGCCGTAAAGCGCTTCGAGTGCGGCGATGTCGGCCTCGGTCGCGCCGGGGGGCAGCATCATGGCGATGGGGTTGCCGGGCGCCACGCGCACCAGCACGAAGACCACGACGGCAACGCCGAAGAGCGTGACGGCGGTGGTCAGGAGACGGATCAGGGTCGTCTTGAGCAGCATGGGGTCGGGGCCCTCCAATGCGCCCGAGCTGAGGCAAGGCTCGGCCCGGGCGGTCTTGCGGTGTGCGAAAACTCAGGCCTTGGAGATCGCCTGCGCCAGCAGGTCGCCCGAGGTGTAGGGCGTCACCGCGACCGCGCTGCGGAACACCACCGGCATCACGTATTGCAGCAGCGGGATGACGTAGCCTTCCTCGGCGATGTAACGCGAGACCTCGCGGTAGCCGGCGATGCGCTTCTCCTCGTCGGGCTCGCCAAAGAGCGGGCCGATCTTCTCGATCAGGTCTTGGCTGTCCCAGACCGCGTGCGGCGAGGGGCCGAACATGGCGAAACCGGTCGAGGTCGAGGGATCGCCGATCGAGTTGCCCCAGTTGTAGAAGGCCGCCGGGGCCAGCGTGTCGGCGGCGCGCAGTTCGTAATGCTTGGCGATCTCGTAGACCTCGATCTCGGCCTCGATCCCGACCTTGCGCCACATGCCGACGATCGCCTGGATCATCTCGTAATCCTTGGGCTTGAAGCCGCGGGTGGTCTGGATGGTGAACTTGACCGGGTTGTCGGTGGAATAGCCCGAGGCTGCCAGCAATTCCTTCGACTTCTCGGGGTCGTAGGCGACGGTGATGCTCTCGTCATAGGCGGCGTAGCCCGGCACCTCGAGGGTCGAGAGCGGCACGCCGTAGCCGCGCAGCAGCCGGTCGATGATAAGCTGCTTGTCGATGGCGTGATGCGCGGCAAGGCGGACGTTCTTGTCGAGCATCACGTCGATGTCGTTGAGGAAGATCATGCCGATGTCGGTGATCGGAACGGCTTCGCCTTCGAGCCCGCCCTTGGCGATCAACCGGTCGTATTCCTCGTAGGGGATGTTCGAGGTGACGTCGGAGTTGCCGGATTCGATCTCGGCCACGCGCGAGGCGGCATCGGTGACGAACTTGATGGTGACGGTGTCGAAGTCGGGCGTGTCACCCCAATAGCCGGGATAGGCCTTGAGCCGCACGTAGGCACCCTGCTCGAAGGCGTCGACCATGTAGGGGCCGGTGCCGATGGGGGCCTTCTCGAAGCCCTCGGCGCCGACCTCTTCGTAGTAGGCCTTGGGCAGCACGAAGGCGGTCAGGAAGGCCATCCACTTGAACAGCGCCGGCTCGAATTCCTTGACGTCGGCGGTGATGACGTTGCCGTCAACGCTGAAGTTGCCGATCTTGCCCCAGACGAATTGCATCGGGTTGCCGGTCTCGGGATCGCCGGCGCGGGTCAGTGACCAGACGATGTCCTCGGGGGACAGCGCGTCGCCATTGTGCCAGGTGACGCCCTCGCGGACGGTCATGGTGATCTGCGACTTGTCCTCGCTGAAGCCCCAGTCGGTCAGCAGCCCGGGGCCGAACGACAGGTCCGGGTTCTGTGCGATGTAGCGGTCGAAGACCGCGAGGTAGACCGACTGCAGCGCCGGGTTCACCGCGGCGGGGCCGGTGGTCGGATCCCAGCTCTGGACGGGAAGGTTGTAGGCGATGGTCAGGCTGTCGCCGCTCTGTGCGAGCACGCTGCTGCCGGTGGCCAGAAGCGCGGTGAGCGCCGCCGAGGCGCTCATGAAGCTGCGCCGGGAAAGCGGTAGGCTGGAGGTCATCTTTCTGTCTCCTGTTGGTCTATGCGGCCCGGTTTGCTCGGGCTCTTCGGTGGATTATGATTCGATCTTCAAAATTCGGTATTTAAAGTAATAAGACGCATTTCGGCGCTTCCGGCATCGGTTACTTGAGGGTCTGTGCCGCGAAGAAGCCCGATCCTGCGCCGGTTCCGGCACCGGGCCAGCAGGCTGCCCCGATCATGTGCAGATTGGTGATGGGCGTGCGCCCGTCGGCAAAGCCGCGCAGCGGGCGGAAGAGGAAGTTCTGCGTCAGGTGGTGCGAGCCGCAGATCTGGTCGCCGCCGACGAGGTTGGGGTTGCCGGCCTCGAGGTCCAGTGGCGAGACGGTGGTGCTGGCAAGGATCGTCTGGCGGAAGCCGGGGGCCCGCTCTTCGATCAGATCGAGGATGCGTTCAGTCATCGGCGCCTTCGCATCTTCCCACCCTGTCGCGATAATCTCCCCCTTGGCGTCACCCTTGATGGTCGCAGGCACGACGCGGGCTTGGACCCAGAGCGTGTGCTTTCCCTCCGGCGCGCGGCTCGGGTCGAACAGCGTCGGCTGGCCCACCACCAGCAGCGGCGTCGCGGGCAGTTGCCCGGCCATCGCCTCGGTATAGGTCCTGGCTGCCACATCGACCGAGCGGCCCACGTGGACGTAGGCGTAGCGTTTCAGCGCCTCGGCGGCCCAGGGCACGGGCGCGTCGAGCGCGAGGTGCAGCATCATCGTGCCGGGGGCGTGGCGGAAGGCCTCGAGCCCGCGGTCGAAACGCGCATCGCCGGAGCCCTCACCAAGCATCCGGCGCAAGTGTTTTGGCGCGAGACCGGCGAGGATGATTGAGGCTTCAATCTTTTCTCCGTCCGCGATCACGCCGGTGACGCGGCCTTTCGCATGCAGGATTCGCTCGACCTCGACGTTGCACTCGACCGACCCGCCGTGCGCTTCGATCATGCTGACGAGCGCGCGGGTGGTGATGTCCGCGCCGCCCTTGCCGATCACCATGCCCATGGCCTGACCGGCCATCGCCTCAAGGTAGGGAAAGATCGCGCCGCCCGCGATGTCGGGGGCGAAATCGAGATGCATGCCCCAGGAGGCGAGCGCCGTGCGCAGGCGCGGGTCCTCGAAAGTCTCCTCAAGCCAGCTGCGCGGCGAAGTCATGAGGAACCGCGCCATGTCGAGGCTGCGGGCCGTGCCGAGCTTGCGCCAGCTCTGCCAGAGAAACCGGGCGAGCGGTCCGCGGCGCATCGGCGTGCCGAGCAGCCCGCCGAGCACGCCCGCGCGCTCCGGGAACTCGGCCATCAGCGCGCGCCACGTCGCCCTGTCCGCGTCGGAGGCGAAGCATGCCAGTGTCTCCTCGACGTCGGTGGAGATGCCGACATGATCGCCGGGTTCCAGCGCCTGCGCGAAGGGATGCGAGATCGGCACGAACTCCATGCCGTGCCGCGCCATCTCGGCGCCGTGCCGGGCCATGAAAGCCGAACCCGCGAACATCGACAGGTTCATCGCCGCGACGTCGTGGCGGAAGCCCGGCAGGGTCAGCTCCTCGGTACGTACCGCGCCGCCCGGGGTGGGGCCGCGTTCGAGCACCCGAACCGGCTTGCCGTGCGCCGTGAGATCCGCGGCGGCAACGAGCCCGTTGATCCCGGCGCCGATGATGAGAATGGGGCTCGCCATGCCGTTCACGCCGCGAAACTACGGACGGTGGCGAGTGCGCCGTCAAGCTTCTCGCCCTCGACATCGTCGAGCGCGGCGTTGCGCAGCCGGCGCATCCAGTCGGCGGCGTCGGGGCGCCCGGCGAGCAGATCGCGCGCGCCCATCACCTTGGCGAACTTGGACAACCCGCGCGCGTGGGTGTCGGAATAGCCCTTGATCAGCCGGTAGTTGGCCAGAAGCTCGGTGGCCAGCGCGCGGTCGGTCGCGGCGGTCTGCAACACCGTGTCGAACCAGGCGCTCACGTGGCGCATCTCGCTGTCGTGGCGCAGGAGGCGGCGGCGCAGCGGGCGCAATGCCGAGACCATCCAGAGCAGGGCGAAGCCCGAGAGGCTGTCGGTGCGGACCCGCCGGCCCTTGTCGAAGTGGCGCGTGTACCAGGCCTCGAGCCCCTTGCGGGACTGCAGCCAGCGGCCGAGCCCGCGCGGCAGGGTGGTCGCCAGTTCCTCGAAGCGCGGGTGGAAATACTCGGTGAGCATCAGCAGCTGGCCCTCGTTGACCACCACCTCGTCCTTCACCCGCGCGAAGCGGGTGGCGCGGGTCTTGATGTCGGCGACGCGCAGCAGGTCATCGTAGCAGAGCGCCCGGGCGCAATATTTCGCCGCCGCCGCGCTCATCTCGTAGGGGGCGGCATCCACCGCGACGGCCTTCTCGACCATGCCGAGATAGTCGGCGCCATAGCCCAGGTCCTGGTAGTCGACGACCTTCTTCAGCCCCAGACCCGCCATCTCGCGGACCTCGGCGGGCAGGGCCGCAAGCCGTGCCTCCAGCGCGGCCCATTGCGCGCGCAGCTTCTCGGGCACGTGCAGGACAGGGACGGGGGCGACCGTCTCGGTCTCGGGGGCCGGGGCGGGGCTTTCTCCGGTGGCGATTTCATAGGCGACGCCGAAGGCGCGCAGCGAGGCCTCGACGCCGCGGCCGGACTGGCGGATCACCTCCTCGTAGCTCTCGCGCGGGAAGGGCAGGGCGCCCGAGCCCGCCAGCGCGCCGAGCAGCGACGAAGAGATCACCGAGCCTGCCTGCTTCGCCACCGTCTCCATGTCGAAGGCGACCACGTGATCGGCGGCGATGCCCATGGCCTCGATCACCTCGGGGCCGTTGGCGCGGCCATCGCCCGGCGCGATCTTTTCCGACACGGCGGGGATGCGGTGGGTCGAGGCGATCATCGTGGTGCGGCCCGGGGTGACGAAGCCGCGCATGATCGCCCGCCCGCCTTCCATCAGTTCAGACGCCATGAGGATGTCAACATCGCCGATGGCGGGCGAGAGCGAGAAGACCGGCATCCGCCCGGTGTCGCGGCACATCTCGACGTAATAGATCGTGGCGCCGGTGCGCTGCGCCACGCCCGCGACCGAGGTCGACTGCGCGCGGTAGCCGTTCGCTTCGGCGACGGCGACGATCCAGTTGGTCAGCACGCCGCCGCCCTGTCCGCCGACAGCGAGCGCCGCGAGGGTGATGATCTTCTCGCCGTCCGGTCCCGGGGAGCGGCGCGCGATGAGCGGTTTGGTCTGCATGTTCATGGGCATAACCTCAGGCAAAGACGACGCGCTTGGCATCGCGGCGGCGTTGCAGCCAGGAGATGATCCGGCCGCTGCGCGTGGCCCGGCGCGTCTCGCGGGCGGTGGGGTTGGTGACGATCTCGGCCTGGTAGAAGCTCGGGCAGAGCACGGCGGCATCGGCCACCTCGCCGCAGTTGCCGCAACCGACGCAGGTCTGGTCGATGGCGGCGACGGGATCGTCGCGCAGCGGATCGCCGGTGTCCTTCACCGACAGCGACGGGCAGCCTGAGAGACGCATGCAGGCGTGATCGCCGGTACAGACGTCCTCGTCGACGCCGAAGCGCGGGCGCACCACGCGCTTGCCGTCCTTGGCGGCCTTGGCCAGCTCCGGTTTCACCCGGCGCTGCTTGTTGAGCATGCATTCCGACGAGGCGACGATGACCTTTGGACCTTCCTCCTCGGTGGTCAGCGCCTCCTTGAGCGTGTCGCGCATCTTGGTGACGTCATAGGTGCGGTCGATCTGGCGCACCCATTTCACGCCCATGCCCTTCACCGCGTCGACGATGGAGTTCTGCGTCTGCTTGGTCTTGTTGACCGCGCGCGACGACAGGATGTCCTGCCCGCCGGTCGCCGAGGAGTAGAAGTTGTCGACGATGACGATGACGTTGTCGGACTTGTTGAACACCGCGTTGCCGACCGAAGAGGTCAGCCCGTTGTGCCAGAAGCCGCCGTCACCGACGAAGGAGATCGCCCGGCGGCCCTTCCTGTTCTCGTTGTGGAAGGCGGCGGCCGAGGCCGGGCCGAGCCCGTAGCCCATGGTGGTGGCGCCGATGTCGAAGGGTGGCATGATCGAGAAGAGGTGGCAGCCGATGTCCGACGAGATATGGTGCGGGCCGAGCTCTTCCTCGACCAGCTTGGTGGCGGCGAAGATCGGGCGCTCGGGGCAGCCGGTGCAGAACCCCGGCGGGCGTGCCGGCAGGGTCTGCGAGAGGTCGGGAATGGCCACCGGCTCCTCGTTGGTCGCCACCTTGGCGACCGGCAGCAGCGACGGGGCGTGTTCGGAGAAGAAGGCGCCCAGCCCCTCGACCATCACCTGCCCGGTATACTCGCCGCCCATCGGCAGCTTGCCCTTGCCCTCGAGCTTCACCCGCTTGCCCGACTGGTAGAGCATGTGGGCGACCTGCTGCTCGATGTAGTTCGGGTGGCCCTCCTCGATGATCAGCACCGCGTCCTTGCCCTCGCAGAAGTCGAGGATCTGGCTGTCGACCAGCGGGTAGACGCAGTTGAGCACCAGCATGTCGATCTCGGTGTCGCCGTAGAGATCGGCGAGCCCGAGCCGGTTCAGCGCCCGCACCACGGTGTTGTAGGTGCCGCCCTGCAGGATCAGCCCGACCTTGCCGCCGGCGTCGCCGAAACGCTCGTTGATGCCTTTCTCGACGATGAACCGCTCGGCGGCGGGCTTGCGCTTGGTCAGCTTCTCCGCTTCGTGGATATAGGTGGCCGGGGGCAGCACGATGCGGTCGAGCTTGCGCTTGGGGTTCTCCAGCGCCTCCGAGACGGTCATCTCGGGGCGCTTGTTGTCCGAGGCCTCGAAATGGCCGTGCACGTGGCACGAGCGAATGCCCACCTGCAGCATGACCGGGGTGTTCGACAGTTCCGACAGCTCGAAGCCGTCACCCACCGCCTTGACGATTGACGGCAGGTTGGGCCGCGGGTCGAGCATCCAGACTTGGCTCTTCATGGCAAAGGCGTAGGTCCGCTCCTGCATGATCGACGAGCCCTCGCCGTAATCCTCGCCGACGATGATCAGCGCGCCGCCGGTGACGCCGCCCGAGGCGAGGTTCGACAGCGCGTCCGAGGCGACGTTGGTGCCGACCACCGACTTGTAGGTGACCGCGCCGCGAATGGGGTAGTGAACCGAGGCGGCGAGCATGGCAGTGGCGGTCGCCTCCGAGGCCGAGGCCTCGAAATGCACGCCCAGCTCTCCAAGGATGTCCTGCGCATCGGCCAGCACATCCATCAGGTGCGAGATCGGCGAGCCCTGGTAGCCGCCGACATACCCGACGCCGTTTTCCAGCAGCGCCTTGGTGATCGCTAGGATGCCCTCGCCGGTGAAGGTCTCGCCCTCGCCCTGTTTCAGCTTCTGGACTTCCTTGGCAAAGGATCTCTCGGCCATGGGTGGTCTCCTTGGGTCTCGGTCCGGGGCCGTGCAGAGGTGGGGCCCGTCCGGTCTTTTCTGTCAGTAGTCGTGGTGGCGGATGTCGTGCAGCACGCGCTGCAGCAACTCGTTCAGGGTCGCGCGCTCATCCTCGTCGAGCGCCTGCAACATGCGGTCGCGCATGGATTGCATCGCCGGCCAGGCGGTCTCATAGGCGGCGCGTCCCGCCTCGGTGAGGCTGATCTTTCGAAAGCGGCTGTCGCCGTCCTGCGCCTCGCGCCGGACCAGCCCCGCGCTCTCCATCGCGTCGAGCGTGCGCGACAGGGTCGGCTGCTTGATGACGGTCAGCACCGACAGCTCGTTGATCGTGTGGGGCCCGCTCTCGGCCAGCACCGCGAGCGCCCGCATCTGCGCCACCGACACGCCTACTTCCTTGAGCGCGGTCTCCACGCTCTTGTTGTAGCGCGCGCCAATGCGGTTCAGCAGGTAGGGGGTGAAGGACTCGAGGTCCTTGGGGGCGCCCGTCATGCGCCCAGCTCCTTCGCCACCAGAAAGCCCGAACCGCCCGAAAGGCCCGGCCCGGGGTGGGTCGAGGCGCCGATGTGATAGAGGCCCTTGAGGTCGGTGCCGTGGCGCGTGCTGTCCGCGAAGGGGCGCCAGAGGAAGAACTGGTCGAGAGTACAGGCGCCACCGTAGGGATCGCCGCCGACGAGGTTCATGTTGTAGCCTTCGAGGTCTGCCGGCGAAATCGCGCGCCGGGTCACGATGCTTTCGGCAAAGCCGTCGATGTGCTGCGCGAGAATGGCCTCGATGCGGTCGGCAAAGGCCTCGCGCAGGGTCTCGGTCCAGGCGCCATCGGCGGGCACGTCGATCTGCCCGGCGGCATCGCCTTTCACGTGGCGCGGTGCCTCGGGCATCTGCAGCCAGAGCACGCTCTGCCCTTCGGGGGCGCGGCTCGGGTCGGCGGCGCAGGGCTGGCCGACGCAGATCGTCGGCACCTCGGGCAGCATGCCGCGTTCGGCCTCGTTGCCGGCCTTGGACACGCCATCGAGGCCGGGCGTCAGGTGCAGCAGTTGCACCTTCTCGAGTCCCTCGGTTTGCCATTTCACCGGCCCGTTCAGCAGGTAGTGCAGCTGGAAGTTGCCCTTGCCGTGCCGATACTTGCGCAGATCGTCCTTGCGCGCGGGCTCTGCGGCGAGCGTGCCGTAGAGCTGCTGCGGCGTGACCGAGGCGAGCACGGTCTTGGCGGCAATTGTCTCGCCGCTGGCGAGCCGCAGGCCGGTGGCGCGGTCCCCCTCGCGGGTGATCTCGGCGACCTCGGCAGAGGTGCGGACGCTGCCGCCGTGTTCCTCGATGATGGCGATGAGGCCGCGCACCATGTTGACGGCACCGCCCTTGACCACAGGGGCCGAGGCGGCCTCCAGCGCGAAACCGATGACCTTGCCCATCTGCCCGGAGAAGGCCGCTTCCGGCCCCAGCCCAGCGTGCAGGCACCAGGGTGCCCAGAGGGCGCGCGACAGGTCGCTTTCGAAGGCGCTTTCGAGCCAGGAACGCATTGGCTGCAGGGCCCCGCCCATCACCGTCGCAAGGCCGCGCGGCTTGCGCTTCCAGGTCTCCTTGGCGAGCTGCTTGGCGGTCTGTTTCGACCAGGGATCGCCGCCCATCAGGCCGAAGAGCAGCTCTGCGTCGGCGCCGAAGGCATCCAGATCGCGGGCCAGCTGCGCGCCGTCGCCGTCATGGGCCGCGTCGAAGGCGGCGACGTTGATGGCGCGGTCGGTGGTATAGGTCAGCGCCCGCCCGTCGGGCAGCAGCACGCCGGTCGGCATGTCGGTGGCGCAGAACTCCACGCCATGCCGCGCGAGGTCAGCACCAAGCGCGCCATGCGCCCCGCCGGTGACCCACAGCACGAAGGTGGTGGCGAGGGGGTCATAGGTGACCCCCTCGGCCAGTGTCTCGGAGCGCATGCAGCCGCCCGCGATCGCCTCGCGTTCGAACACGGCGACGCGCTTGCCCGAGCGGGCGAGCATGGCCGCGGCGGTCAGCGCGTTGATGCCGCTGCCGATGATGGCAACGTCGGGAGAGGTCGGGGCGGTCATCTGCGGGCGCTCCTTGGGTTCGGGCGGTCGGCTCAGGCCGCGACCAGCGCCAGCGCGCGGATCGGCGAGCCGGTGCCCTTGACGATCTTCAGCGGCGCGGCAACGAGGATCGCCCCCTTGGCCGGCAGCTTGTCGAGGTTGGTCAGCGAGGCCAGCCCGTAGCGGTTGTGCTTGTGCAGCAGGTTGTGCGCGGGGAAGGGGATCTCGAAGCCGCCCGCCGCGCCGGCGTCGGTGCCGATGCACTGCGTGCCCCAGCCGAGCGCCTTCTTCTCTTCCATCAGGTACTGGATCACCTCGGCGGTCGGGCCGGGGGTGTGCGGGCCGGTCTCGTCGGCGTTGAGGTAGGCGGCCTCGTCAGTGTTGTACTGGTCCCAGTCGGTGCGCATCAGCACCCATTCGCCTTGCTTGATCTCGCCGTGCTCTGCCTCCCAGGCCTTCACGTGCTCGACGGTCAGCAGGAAGTCGGCGTCCTCGGCGGCTTCCTTCGAGCAGTCGATGACATTGGCGGGGGCGGCGAAATACTGCGGGTCGATGGTGTCGACCGAGCCGTCGGCATAGTCCTTGCCGGTGACCCAGTGGTGCGGTGCATCGTAGTGGGTGCCCGAGTGCTCGCCGATCTTCAGCCAGTTCCACGCCCAGAACGGGCCGCGGTCGCCGTATTCCGAGATCTTGTGGATCTCGATCTTCGGCGTGTCGTCGGCGATCTCCGGCGGCAGCTTCAGAAGCGGCGTGTCGGGGCCGAGCGGGGCGGTGCAGTCGATCACCTTGATCGAGCCGTCGAGCAGGCCGCTGGCGAGCGTCGCGAGGGCGTCTGTGTTGGTCATTTCCATGTCTCCCTGAGGTGGTGTTCGGTGACTCGTTGGCCGGTCGTTCCTTGAGATACATGCAAATACATATAATTTTTTTCTTCAAGAACGAAATTTATAAACCTGTCATTTTTCTCCTGGCGCAGGGCATGTCCGGTCAGGCAATCCACAAACTCGCCGCGAACTTGGGCATTGTTCCCTGCTATGCGGGAATACAGGGCGTGAAGGCCTGGTCGTCGATGAAGGGTGTCGGATGTCCCTCGCGTGTTGAAGGCTGTGCTCGATAGAAAAAACTTGAAGCCTAAAATAAACCACTCTAGCGTTGCGCCTAGCGCGGCACCTGCGCCGCATGGTTCGTCCAGGGAGAGAAGTCACATGACCCAGCAGAAAGTCGTTCCCGTCGTCACGCGCTCCGCAGAGCTCGACGAAGGCACCCAGCAATCCGGCGATTGCGTCCGCAAGTCCGGCGTCAGCCCGCAGCACACGCCGGCGACGAAGATCTGGTTCGGTCGCGTCACCAACGAGCCGGGTCACCGTTCGCCGCCGCACCACCACAAGGAATGCGAGACTGGTGGCTATGTGCTGAAGGGCCACGGGCGCATCTACTTCGGCGACGACTACAAAGACTACATCGACATGTTCGAGGGCGACTTCGTCTTCGTCCCGCCCTTCATGCCGCATGTCGAGGTCAACATGAGCACCACCGAGGAACTGGTCTGGCTGACCTGTCGCACCCCGGACAACCTGGTGGAGAACCTCGAGGATGTGCCCGACGAAGCGCTCGAAGGCTACCGCCGCGCCTGATCGCGGCCGACAGGTCTGCGGCGTCAGGGGAGTTCACCTCTCGCGCCGCGGTCCCACAGACTGAAAGGACATCCTCATGAAACTTCTCCGTTGCGGCCCGCATGGTGCCGAACGTCCCGCCATGCTTGACGCCGAGGGCAAGCTGCGTGACCTCTCGGGCATCGTCGCCGACATCGACGGCGCGGCGCTCTCGCCCGAAGGCCTCGCCCGCATCGCCGCGCTCGATCCGACCACGCTGCCGCTGATCGAGGGCACTCCGCGTATCGGCTCGGCCATCGCGCGCCCGGGCAAGTTCCTGTGCGTCGGTCTCAACTACGCCGACCATGCCCGCGAGACCGGCAAGGAGCCGCCCGCCGAGCCGGTGCTCTTCTCCAAGGCGACCACCGCGCTCTGCGGCCCCTACGATGACGTGGAGATCCCGCGCGGCTCGGACCGCACCGACTGGGAGATCGAGTTGGGCATCGTGATCGGCAGCCGCGCGAAATACGTCTCCGAAGCGGAGGCGCTCGACCACGTGGCGGGCTACGCGCTGGTCAACGACGTCTCCGAGCGCCGCTTCCAGTCCGAGCGCGGCGGCCAGTGGGTGAAGGGCAAGAGCCACGACACGTTCGGCCCGGTGGGGCCGTGGATGGTCACCAAGGACGAGATCGCCGACGTGCAGGACATCGATCTCTGGCTAGACGTTGACGGCGAGCGCCGCCAGACCGGCAACACCCGCACGATGATCTTCGGCGTGGCGCATCTGGTGCATTACATCTCGCAGTTCATGACGCTGGAACCGGGCGACATCATCGCCACCGGCACGCCGCCGGGCGTGGGGCTGGGAATGAAGCCGCCGACCTTCCTCAAGGCGGGGCAGGTGGTCACTCTCGGCGCAAACGGGCTTGGCGAGCAGCGTCAGGTGATGGTGCAGGCATGAGCATCGACTTCAACGCGCTGAAGTCGGCGCTGACGGATCTCTCGGGCAAGACCGCGATCGTCACCGGCGCCGCACGCGGGCAAGGCGCGGTCGAGGCCGAGATGCTGGCCACCGCCGGCGCCTCGGTGCTGATCTGCGACGTGCTGGAAGAGGAGGGCGCGGCGCTCGCCGAGCGTCTCGCCTCCGAGGGGCATGACGTGCGCTTCAAGCGCCTCGACGTGACCTCCGAGGCGGAATGGGCCGAGGCGCTGGCGCTGGTTCGGGACTGGACCGGGCAGCTCGACGTGCTGGTCAACAACGCCGGGATCATCAACCGCAAGATCATTCGCGACATGTCGGTCGAGGAGTGGCGCAAGGTGCTCGACGTGAACGCCACCGGCGCCTTCATCGGGGTCAAGCTCGCGGCGCCGATGATGGCCGAAGGGGGCGGCGGTAGCATCGTCAATATCTCGTCCAACAGCGCCTTTACGGGGCACTACGATCCGGCCTACACCTCGTCGAAATGGGCGCTCCGCGGGCTGACGCGCACGGCGGCGATGGAGTTTGCCGAGCAGGGCGTGCGGGTCAACGCGATCTGCCCGGGATTGATCGTCACCGACCTCAACCGCGGCTCGCCGCACCTCGGGCCGATGATCGGCATGACCCCGGCGCAGCGCGCTGGCGAGGCGACGGAGGTGGCGCAGCTGGTGCTGTTCCTCGCATCCGGGGCCTCGGGCTTCATCACCGGCGAGGATTTCGTGATCGACGGTGGCTTCACCGCCGGGGCCGGCTACCGCCGCGTCGCCCGCGAGACCGGGCTGCTCTGAGCCGCGCCGCCGAAGGGATTGTCAGCTGACAATTGCAAAGGCCCCCGCATCACCTGCGGGGGCCTTTTCTCTGTCCCTGCCGTTTCCGGCGCCCCGTTCAATGCTTGTTGCGGATATCGAGCATGATCGAGATGCCCCGCGCCGCGTCGGTCTCGGAGATCTCGGAAAACATCCCGTCGATCCAGCGCAGGTGCTCGGCCACCATCTCGTCCATCAGCGTCCGCCCGGCCGGGGTGATCAGCACGCGGAAGGCGCGGCGGTCGCTTTCCACGGTCTGGCGCTCGGCCAGCCCGTCGGCCACCAGCCGGTCGACCACGCCGGTCACATTGCCGTTCGAGACCACCAGCTGCTGCGACAGCTCGCTCATCTTCATGCCCTCGGGCGCGGCGTGCAGCGCGGCGAGCACGTCGAAACGGGGCAGGGTGGTGTCATAGCCCGAGCGCAGGCGCTCGCGGAGGCTCCCCTCGACGTGGCGCACGGCCTTGAGCATCTGCAGCCAGAGCCGCAGCCGCTGGCGCGCGAGGTGCTCGTCGGTCACCTGGTGTTCGGTCGTTTGTTCCATCGGTCAGCCTCGGCGGGACGTTGTGCCAAACCCTTTCAGGTCTCGACTTTAAGGGTTGCGTGTATTGCAGCGCAGCGCAATCGAAAAGCCTGAAAGTTTCGCATTCTGCCGGGCTTGTGGCGCGGAGACTGCTTCAGGTCGGAAGCTTGCGCGGCTTGCCGCCTTCGTCCACGGCGACCAGCAGAACGTCGGCGCTGAGGATCCGCCGGCAGGCACCGTCGGGCTCGGCCCAGGCGGAGACGGCGAGGTTGAACGAGCTGTTGCCGCGCCGGCTCAGGTCGGCGTGCAGGGCGAACTCCTCGCCGCCGTGCAGGGGTGCGTGGAACTGCACCTCCTTCAGCGCGGCGATGACCACGTCGCCGCCCGAGATCTTGCGCCCGGCAAGCCCGGCGCCATGATCGAGCTGCGACAGGATCCAGCCGCCGAAGACCGGACCGCGCGCCGTCGTCTCGGACTGCGGCGCGACGGTGAGGATGCGCGGCGCGCTGTCGGGGCGCACCGGGATATCGCCGCCGCCGTCAGCCATGGGGGATGACCGCCGTGGCCTCGATCTCGACCTTCGCCGCGTCCTCCATCAGGGCGCAGACCTGCACGACGGCCATGGCCGGGAAGTGGCGGCCGATCACATCGCGGTAGGCGGCACCGAAGGCGCGCAGGTTGTCGAGGTATTCCTGCTTGTCGGTGATGTACCAGGTCAGCCGCACGAGGTGCTCGGGGCGCGCGCCGGCCTTGTCGAGCACGGCGACGATGTTCTCCAGCGTCTGGCGGAACTGGCCGACCATGTCGGTATGCTCCCACTCCTGCTGCGCGTTCCAGCCGACCAGCCCGCCGGTAAAGACCATCCGGCCCTCGGCCAACATGCCATTGGCGTAGCCTTTCGCCGGCACCCAGCCGTCGGGTTGCAGGAACATGTGGGGTGTCAGTGCGGTCATGCGTCGGTCTTTCTCAATCGGGGGTCTTGGCAATCAGGTAGCGGGTCATGGCGTTGCGCATCTGGGCGGGCCATGCGGTAGAGGTGCCCTGCGCGAGGTCGGCGTGGATGACCGTCGCCTGGCAAGTGAAGCGGCGCTCATCCCCGCTGGTGCAGGTGATGACGAAGCTGGCCGAGGCGCGGCCGATGCGTTTCACGCCAAGCGACAGGTCGAGCCAGTCGCCGAGCCGAGAGGGCGCGTGGAAGCGGCAGTCGATCTGTCCCATGGGGGTGGCCATGCCGGTGCCGGAGATCATCCGGTCCCAGCCCATGCCGAGCGCATCCGCGAAGAAGCGCTCCTGCACGGCCGAGATCATCTCGAAATAGCGCGGGTAGAAGACGATCCCGGCCGGGTCGCAGTGGTTGAACTCGACCTGCCTGCGGATCGTGAAGGTCTCGCTCACGTCTCGCCTCCGGAGATCGAGATTGCCTGCCCGGTGACCATCTCCGAGCCTTCGCCGCAGAGCCAGAGTGCGGCGCGTGCCACGTCTTCGGGTGGCACCAGCCGGTGCATCGGGTTGGTGGCTTCGAGCGATGAGCGGGCCTCCTTGGCGGAGCGGCCGGTCTTTTCCACGATATTGGCGATCGAGCGTTCGGTCATCTCGGTGTCGAGGAACCCGGGGCAGAGCGCATTGGCGGTGATGCCCTTGCGCGCCAGCTCCAGCGCCACGGATTTCACCAGCCCGATCACGCCATGCTTGGCCGCCGCATAGGGGGCGACATAGGGGTAGCCCTTCAGCCCTGCGGTGGAGGCGATGGCGATGAGGCGGCCCCACGGCTTGTCCTTCATCGCCTTGGCGCCCTCGCGCAGGGTCAGGAAGGTGCCGGTAAGGTTGACCGAGACCATCCGCTCGAAGGCCGCCAGTTCGGTGCGGGTGAAGGGCGCACTTTCCGAGGCCCCGGCATTGGCGATGACGATATCGGGCGCGGCCTCGGCGATGGCGGCGGAGATCGCCGTCTCGTCGGTGATGTCGCAGAGCACGGCCCGGATGCCCGGGTGCCGTGCGGCGACCGTCTCGAGCGGCTCCATACGGCGCCCGCAGATCACCACCTCGGCGCCGGCCTCGGCAAAGGCCAGCGCGATAACCGCGCCGACCCCCGAGCCGCCCCCGGTGACGAAAGCCGTCTTGCCCGCGAGGCTCATGTGGCCATCGCCTTGGCGCGTTCGGCCAGCGTGTTGGCCTGACGGCGGCCGCCCTCGTAGGGCTTCGGCCAGGCCTGCTCGGTGTCGCCCAATTCGACCGCGGCGTGCAGCGTCCAGTAGGGATCGGCAAGATGCGGGCGGGCGAGCAGCACCAGATCGGCGCGTCCGGCCATGAGGATCGAGTTGACGTGGTCGGGTTCGTAGATGTTGCCCGCCACCAGCGTCGGCGCGCCGATCTCGTTGCGCACGCGGTCGGCGAAGGGCACCTGGAACATCCGCCCGTAGACCGGCTGCTCGGCCTTGTCGGTCTGGCCGGAGGAGACGTTGATTGCATCGGCGCCGGCGGCCTTGAACATCGCCGAGATCTGCACGGCCTCTTCGGGGGTAACGCCGTCCTCGCCCATCCAGTCATGCGCCGAGATGCGCACGGTCATCGGCTTTGCCGCGGGCCATTCGGCGCGCATGGCGGCGAAAATCTCCAGCGGGTAGCGCATGCGGTTCTCGAGGCTGCCGCCATACTCATCCTCGCGCCGGTTGGTGATCGGCGAGATGAAGGAGGCGATCAGGTAGCCGTGGGCACCGTGCATCTCGATCATGTCGAAGCCCGCGTCATCGGCGGCGCGCACGCTCTCGATGAACTGCGCTTTCACCACGTCCATATCGGCGCGGTCCATCGCTTTCGGCACCACGTTGCCTTCCATCAGCGGGATCGCCGAGGCGGCAAGCAGCGGCCAGGACTCGCCCTCGGCGAGCGGCTTGTCGATGCCGTCCCAGGCGAGGCGGGTCGAACCCTTGCGGCCCGCGTGGCCGATCTGGGCGCAGATCTTGGCGTCGGTCTCGGCGTGCACGAAGTCGGTCAGGCGCTTCCAGCCCGGCACCTGCTCGGGGCCGATGCAGGGGCAGCCGGGGGTGATCCGGCCTTCCATCGACACGCAGAGCATCTCGGTGAACACCAACCCGGCGCCGCCCTTGGCGCGCTCGGCGTAATGCACGAGATGCCAGTCATTGGGCATGCCGCCGGTCGCCTTGTACTGCGCCATCGGCGAGACGACGATGCGGTTCTTCAGCTCCATCTCGCGCAGCTTGAAGGGGGCGAACATCGGGCGGCGGGTGGAATTGCTGCCGGCCTGTGCATGGAACCAGCTTTCGGCGGAGGCCAGCCACTCCGGGTCGCGGAGGCGCAGGTTCTCGTGGCTGATCCGCTGCGAGCGGGTGAGCAGCGCGTAGTTCAGCTGCATCATGTCGAGATCGAGATAACGCTCGACCTCCTCGAACCATTCGGTCGAGTTGCGCGCCGCCGAGGTCACCCGCAGCACCTGCAGCTTGCGTTCGTCCTCGTAGGTCTGCAGCGCATCGGCCAGCGGCTTGTCGCGCGACAGCTCCTCGGCCAGCGAGATGGCGCTTTCCATGCCCAGCTTCGAGCCCGAGCCGATCGAGAAATGCGCCGTCGCCGAGGCATCGCCGAGCAGCACGACGTTGTCGAAATACCAGTTCTCGCAGGTCACCCGCGGGAAGCGGATCCAGGCCGAGCCGCGGATGTGGTTGGCGTTGGTCATCAGGGGATGGCCGCCAAGATGCTTGGCGAAGATCTTTTCGCAGAGCGCGATGCTGTCCTGCTGGCTCAGCCTGTCGAAGCCGAAGGCCTCGTAGGTCTCGGGCCCGCATTCGACGATGAAGGTCGCGGTGTCGTCGTCGAACTGGTAGGCGTGCGCCCAGATCCAGCCGTGCTCGGTCTTCTCGAAGATGAAGGTGAAGGCGTCGTCGAATTTCTGATGCGTGCCGAGCCAGACGAAGTGGTTGCGGCGCATGTCGATCTCGGGACGGAACTTGTCCTCGTAGTGGCTGCGCGTCTTCGAGTTGAGGCCGTCGGCGGCGACCAGCAGATCGTTGCTTGCCTTGAGTTCGTCGATCTTCTCGGGGGTGATGTCGGTTTCGAATTCCAGCTTCACGCCCAGTTCGCGGGCGCGCTGTTGCAGCAGCAGCAGCATCTGCTTGCGGCCGATGCCGCAGAATCCGTGGCCGCCCGAGGTCATCGCCTCGTCGCCGCGCACGAGTTTCACGTCGTCCCAGTAGGCGAACTTGTCGCGGATCATCTTTTCCGAGACCGGATCGTTGTCTTCGAAGTTCGCCATGGTCTCGTCCGAGAGCACGACGCCCCAGCCGAAGGTGTCGTCGGCGCGGTTGCGTTCGTAGACGGTGATGTCATGCGCGGCATCGCGCAGCTTCATCGAGATGGCGAAATAGAGACCGGCGGGGCCCCCGCCAAGGACGGCGATTTGCATGAGACACAGCTTCCCTGTTTGGTTTCCGGTAGATTACCTTCTCGCGAAATTACTTCAAGACTAAAATAAATCAAATCCGAAAGACATCTCCGCGTCTCCTTTCGTCCTTTTTGTCCGGATGGCTGCTTGAGGCAATAAAACTTGGCAGAGACGCACGCTTCTTGACCTCCGACGCCGCCTGACTATGATTTAGACATAAAATATATAGACACACCGACTCGGCCGCCTGACCTGGGCGTCTTACACCGATCGGGTCGGGCAGGACATGGAGCGACCCCGAATGCCATTCAAAATTCAGAAACCCATGCGGTTCGGCGACTGCGATCTGACCGGGATCGCCTACCATCCGGCCTACCTGTCGATGCTCGTCGACGTGAACGAGGCGATGTTCGCCTCTTTCGGCGTGACTTGGAAGGAGCTGATGTTCGAGCGGCAGCTCGGCCTTCCCAGCGTGAAGATGAACATCGAGTTCAAGAAGCCCGCGGTCTACGGCGACGTGCTGGAGTTCAACGTCCATGTCCGCCGCATCGGCAAGTCGTCGCTGGATCTCTACACCGTGGTCACCGTCGAGGGCGAGGTGATCTGGACCATCGAGCAGCTGATCGTGATGACCTCGACCAAGGACCACAAGTCGCACTCCTGGCCCGATGACTGCCGCAAGGGGCTGGAGCTCTACCTGCACCCGGAGATGGCGGCCTGACCCTCTTCGCAGGCTGAACCAAAAGCGCCCCGGCAGTGATCTGCCGGGGCGCTTTTTGCTCTTTTGGGGTGCTGCTCAGGCGACGCTTTCGAGCCGGTGGAAGCGCGACCGGGCGAAGACCAGCGCCTCGCCGCCCGCCAGGGCGACATCCTCGATCCGCCCGATGAATACCGTGTGGCTGCCCGCCTCGGTCGCCGTAACCACCTCGCAGGAGATCGAAGCCAGCGCGCCCTCGAGCCGGGGCAGGCCGCGCGGGCAGCTCGACCAGCTGCCGATGGCGAACTTCTCGAGCCCGCTCTGCCCCTGCGCCCCGGCAAAGGCCATGGCGACATCCGCCTGGTCCTGTCCCAGCAGCTGCACGCTGAACCGGCCGCTTCGCGCGATCTCCTGGCAGGTGCCGGTGCGATTGTTGACGCAGACCAGAAGGCTGGGCGGGCTGTCGGTCACCGAGCAGACCGCCGTGGCGGTGATGCCGCGGCGCGCCGCGCCCGCGCCGGTGGTGATCAGCGTCACCGCCCCCGGAAACAGCCCCATCGTCTCGCGGAAGGTCGAGATGTCGACAGCCATGTCAGGCGGCCTTGAGGCTGGTCAGGTAGCTGCCGGCGGCGTCGGGATCGGCGAACCACGGGAAGAAATCGCGCGGGTCGTCGAAGCCGTTGGCGATGCGATGCGCCAGTTCGGGCAGCACCTGCGCCGACCCCATCAGCTCGAGCACGAAGGGCGGCGGCGGCAGCAACATCATGTTGGTCCAGCGCACGACCCATTGCGCATAGGTCCAGAAGGTCTCGAAGGTGGCGCGCATCCAGGTCTCGTCGAAGGCGCCATCACCATGGGCGACGATCGCGTCGAGGTAGACCGCCGCCGCCTTGGCGGCGTTGTTCGCGCCCTGTCCGGTGATCGGGTCGTTCAGGCAGACCGCGTCGCCGAGCCCGAGGATCTTCGCCCCCGACGGCAGGGTGCCCACGGGTTTGCGCACGGTCGGCGGGAAGCGCCCGGCGAGGATGCCGTTGCCGTCGGTCAGCTCGATGTTGGTGCAGCGCTCGGCTTCCCACGGCACGAACTTCTCGAGGATCTGTTTCGAGCGCGCGAGGTGCTCGGCGGGGGTGGAGACGTCCTTCCAGCAGTCCATCGGCCCCTCGGGGATGCCCTCGAAGACCATGATCTCGCAGGGGCCACTGGTGGTCAGCGCGGGGAAGACGAAATACTCGCCGACGCCGGGGATGAGGTTGAAGTTCACTGCCGAATGCTCGGGGCGCGGCGTCATGCCGTGCACGTAGGTCAGCGCAAGCGCCCGCTGGGGCGCGGCAAAGGGCGAGCGGCCCGCGTCACGCTCGAAGAGCTTGCCGATCTCGCCCTTGCCCGAGGCGACGATGACCAGATCCGCGGCTTTCGCCTCGCGTTCGAGCATGGCGATGTCGGCCGTCGCGATCTCCATCTTGCCGCCGAGCCGTTCGAATTCCTCGATCCAGCGCGGCATTTTCACGCGCTGGTCGATGGACTGCGCCTTCCGGTCGAGCCGGGCCGACCAGTCCACGGCCTTGCCCGGCCCCTCGGGGTTCGGGACGCTGAAGGAGATGCCCTCGACCGGCGGGCAGGCGTCTTCCCAGAAGTTGATCCCGAGGTCGCGTTCGAGCTGCAGTGCGGCGTCGAACTGGCACTGCGAGGACATGACCCGCCCGGCGGCGAGTTCGGGCCCGGTGCGGTCCTGGATGATCTTGACGTCAAAGCCCTTCTGCACGAGTCCGATGCCGAGCTGCAGGCCGGACTGGCCGCCGCCCACGATGGAAATGCGTTTCATTTTTCTCTCCTGTTGGATTTTTCTTTGCGGGCGGGATCAGTCCATGAGGCGCGGGATGGCGGGCTCGGCGCGCTCGGGGCCCATGGCGGTGTAGCCGCCGTCGACGCGGATGTCGGTGCCGGTCACGAAGCTCGACTCGTCCGAGCAGAGGAACATGATGGTCGAAGCCACTTCCTCGGGGTCACCGACGCGCGGGAAGAGGTGGAAATCCGCGCCCACCGCGTCGGTCTTGGCCCGGTCGCCGCCGGTCAGGCTGTCCATGATGTTCGACCAGGTCCAGCCCGGCGAGACCGCGTTGACCCGGATGCCGTCGGGCGCCAGATCCATCGCCTGATTGCGGGTCAGCTGCAGGATCGCCGCCTTGGACACCGGGTAGAGCCAGCGCCCGGTCTGCGCCACGCGCGCCGAGATCGAGCCAAAATTGACGATGGCACCCCTGGTCTTGCGCAGTTCCTCGCGCGCTGCCTGCATCAGCATGACCGAGCCGACAAGGTTCACATCCAAAGCTTCAAGCCATTCGGATCGCGTGCTTTCCGCACCGTTGTCGAGGTAGGTCGCGGCGACGTTCACCAGAAAATCGATGCGGCCGAAGCTGTCCTTGGCGGTCTGTACCACCCGGGCGATATCTGCGTCAGACCGCAGGTCGGCCGGCACGAAAACCACGTCGTCGCCCGCCAGCTTTGCGCCGTTCTCGGCGTCGATATCCGCGACGATCACCTTGACGCCGTGGGATTTGAACGCCTCGACCACCGCAACGCCGATTTTCGTGGCACCGCCCGGCACGATCGCGACTTTGTCTTTCAATCCACGCATCGCGTGCTCCCTGTTTGTCATATTTCTGAAATCAAAGCTTGCAGGGGTGCCGGCCATGCGCGCTATCCTGATTGCGCAGCCGGACTCCGGATTGCGCAAATTATGTTTCAGGGATGAAGGAAGATCGCGACGCCACCATGGAGCAGGTCACGGGCCATATCACAGGTCAGATGCAGTCGGGTCCGGAGGACCTGCCGCTCGGCAGCCACCCCCTCTTTGCGACCGGGGATCTGGACGAGGCGCGGGACCGGGTGGCGCGGGTCTACTGCGATCACCGCCTCGAGGTGATGGGCCGCGCGCCGCTGGCGGCGCGACACAACCGGCTCGACGGGCAGGATCTGTCGATCAACGTGCTGACCTATGGTGCGAAGACGCAGATCGCCCCGGGCGCGCTCGAAGAATTCTACCTGTTCCAGTTCCCGCTGCGCGGCCATGCCTCGATCAACACCGGCACGCGCGGCTACGAGATCGGCGGCGGCAGCGGCGGGGTGCTCAACCCCGACGATGACGTCAGCATGATCTGGAGCGAGCACTGCGTGCAGCTGATGCTGCAGATTGATCGCCGGTCTCTGCAACGGGCCGCGCGGACCGAGTTCGGTCTGCCGCAGGGTGCCGCGCTGCGCTTCGACGGGGCGCGCGCGCTGGAGGGCGGTGCAGGACAATCCTTCCTCGGGCTGCTGCGGTTCGTGATGTCTGAAAGCCAGCGTGGGGCAGCCTTGCTGGGGCAGGGCTCGGCGATGGGGCGTCAGCTAGAACGCACGCTGCTGGTGGGGCTGCTGCAATCGCAGTTGCCCATGCCCGATGCCGCGGGTGCAGCGCAGAGCAATGGCGGTGCGCCGCGCGTGACCCGCCGCGCCGAGGAATTCATGCGCGCGAACCTGGGTGCCCCGTTGATGATCGAGGAGATTGCCAGCGCGGCGGGGACCAGCGTGCGCTCGCTGCAGGCGGCGTTCCGCGCCAGCCATGGCTGCGGCCCGATGAACGTTTTGCGCGACATGCGGCTGGAACGCGCCTGGGAAGAGCTGTCGAACCCCGGTGTTGAGACGCGGGTCACCGACGTGGCGACCGGGCTCGGTTTCTTCCACCTCGGGCGGTTCTCCGAGCACTACCGCAAGAAATTCGGCTGTGCGCCGGTCGAGACTCTGCGTGCCGCGCGGCGCGGCTGAGGCCCCCGGTGAGGCGCAGCGCGGTGATCTGTGGCGCGGCGGTCCAGAAGCTCCGCGCGGTGCGCGCGCAAAAGCCTTGGTCGATGCGCATCCTCCATTCGGCGATTTCAACCAGCATTACACTTATCGCGACGACGCCCGACTGCCGCTGGTGTTCCAGACCATCTTGGGCACCGTGGGCCGTCCGTAGCCGCTGCTTGACGGGCCGATGACCCGCGAGGTGCAGAACCTGTTGCTCGGCCGACTCTACCGGATGCAGGGGCTGACCAACCGCGGCGTGGTGAATTCGGTCTTCGGCCGCGGCACGGTCAACGGCGGGCAGGGCGCTCTCCGAGGCGATGTCGGAGCGTCTTCGTGCCCGGCTCGGAGTGGCGACGGAGGTGGCGCACTTCCCGCCGGGCGGCACCGTTGAGCTGATCCGGCTGGAAAGCCGTCACAAGGTGATCCGCCTGGTGAAGCGCGAGATCGAGGGGGCGGGCGCGTGAGCGAGCCCGGTGAAGGCGTCCCGACCCGGCTAAAGGCGCGGCCGCCGCGGATCGCGCCGGAGAACGCCGAGCGCCATATCCTCACCGCGACCTGTTCGGAAAGCGCCCGCGCCGAGGCTGAAGCGGCGGAGGCCCGGCACCGTGCCGGAGTGCTGGCGGCATTGGCGCGCAGCGTCGTGGTCGTCCTCGGCCTGGCTCCGCGGCAGGGGCTTCGCTTTTTCTTTCCGCAGCCACATGCGGAAGGCGCGCCGCAGCTTGGCCCGCAGATCGGCTGCAACGCCCGCGCGGCGCGGAAGTGGGTGAACCTGGTGAAGGCAGGGTTGCGCACCCCCGACCATGCCTTTCTTGACCCGGACGGGTGGTCTCCGGGCGCGCGCCGCGCTGAAGTGGTATCATGCGCTGCAAGCACCGCATCCTCTTCCTCGTGCTGGCTGCCTGTACCGGTGTGTCGCTTCCGCGTGGCGGCAGCCTTCCGGAGTAGGCTCTGCACCGCCAGTGGGTCATGCCGCCCGGAGCTGTCGCTTACCTGTCGGCGGAGGTCTCCGGCGCGGGGGCGGTGATGTCGCGACCGGCGGTCCGGTACCACCCGAGGATGCCCTGCCAGATCTCCTCCGCCTCCTCGGCGTACCAGAACAAGTCCCGGTCTTCGGGGTCGATCACCCCCTCTTCCACGAGGAAGTCGACGTCGAAGGCCCGCCGCCAGAAACGCTCGCCGACCAGCACCACCGGCACCGGGACGATCTTACGGGTCTGGATCAGCGTCAGGGTTTCGAACAGCTCGTCCATCGTGCCATAGCCGCCGGGAAAGACCACCAGCGCGCGGGCGCGCTTGAGGAAGTGCAGCTTGCGCAGCGCGAAGTAGTGGAAGCGGAAACAGAGGTCGGGCGTGAGGTAGGGATTGGGGTACTGCTCGTGCGGCAGGGTGATGTTCAGCCCGACGCTGCGCGCCCCGGCGTCGTGGCTGCCGCGATTGGCCGCCTCCATGATCCCCGGCCCGCCGCCGGTGACCACCACCAGCCGGTTGCCGTGCTGCCCCTCCTGCGCACCGACGATGCGGCCGAAGGCGCGGGCGATCTCGTAGTAGCGGCTCTTGTCTGCGACCCGCCGCGCAATGGCGAGGGCTGTTTGAAGGCGCGTATCGTCCGGGTCTCGCGCCAGGGCGGCCTCGCATGCGGCCAGCTCCGCCGCGGCGCGGGCCGGTTCGGGGATGCGCGTCGCGCCGAAGACGACGATGGAATGGGCGATCCCATGCGCCTGCAGCAGCGCCTCGGGCTTCTGGTAATCGAGCATCAGCCGCAGCCCGCGCATGTCGTCCCGGTCGAGGAAATCCACGTCGTGGTCGCCCTCGCGGTAGCTCGGGCTTTCCATGATCCGGCGCACGAGATCCGGGGCGCGCCGGTCCTCGCTGGCGGGCTTCGGCGTGCACCAGGGCAGCTCCACATCGCGCTCCGAACTCGGCGGCGGTGTCTCGGGGCAATCGTCCATCATCGGCTCCTCCTCGGCTCACCGTGCCGGCAGGCTGCCGGTGGCGAGCTCCATGATCTCCTCGGTGATCGCATCCTGTCGCAGCCGCCGCGCCTGTCCGACCAGCGCGTCGAGCGAGCCGGTGACATTGTCATGCGCGGCGATCATCGCGCGCATCCGGGCCTCGTTCTCTGCGGCGAAGGAGAGCATCAGCGCTTCGCTGATCTCCGCGAAGATATATTCCTCCACCAGCCGCGAGAGCAACTCATCCGGGGGCAGGGTGATCCGCGGGGCCAGCGACGTTTCGGGCCGCGGAAAGCGGGAGTAGTCGAAAGGCACCAGCCGCTTTTGAACCACGTCGTGGCCCTCTGTGCCGCCGGGCGCGGCATGCAGCACCGAGACCGAGGTTGCGCGCCCGTCCGAGACGCGTTCGAAGACCACCTCGGCGATGAGCCCGGCAAGATGCGGCATGCGCGCGGGATGGGCGATCATCGGGGCGGTCCAGCTCGGCGCGATGCCGTAGTCGGGCGCGACCAGCAGGCCTCGGTCGCCGATCAACAGCACGTCGGTCGGGCCCTGCGCCGCGTGCTGCGCGGCCTGCGCCGCCTCCAGGACCCGGGCCGAGAAACTGCCGGCAAAGCCCTGTTCGGCGCAGAGCACGATGAAGAGCGCGCTGCCGGAGGCGGGCGTTGGCAAGGATGCGCGGTCAGGGTCGCTGAAGCTCAGCGCGTGGCCGATGGCCTCGCCGATGGTCCCCGCATAGAGGCGGATCGCGCCGATGTGGCCGTGGGCGTCCTGCAGGCGCGAGGCGGCGATGCCGCGCATCGCGGCGATCACCGCCGAGAGCTTGTGCACGGTGCCGATGCGTGCCTCGACGTCGGAAAGCGTGCCGCTCATCCTGCCGTCTCCGCTCCGCCCAGCTCGCACACCAGCGCGGCCACGACCTCCACCAATGCCCCGCGCTGCGCGTCGGTCAGCGCGCCGCCCGCCTCCACTTCGGCTTTCGCCTTTGCCGCGGTCGCGTCGATCCGTGCCGGAAGCTGCCTGCGCAGCTCGGCGAGCCGCTCCGGGCCGAGGCCGTCGAGCGTGCCCTCGGCCAACGCGGCCAGCAGCGCCACCTGATCGACCAGCCGCAGCCCGGCGTAGCGGGGCTGCGCCAGCAGCGCGCGGATGCTCTCGCCGCGGGCGATCTGCGCCGTCACGCGGGTGCTGGAAATGCCGCCGAAACGGGTGAACATCTCCAGCTCCTGAAACTGCGCGTAGTCCAGCCGCACCCGCCCCGAGACCGCGCGCAGCGCCGGGGCCTGTGCCTTGCCGCCGACCCGGCTGACCGAGAGTCCGACGTCCACCGCCGGCCGCTGGTTCGCGGCGAAGAGGTGCGAGTCCAGCACGATCTGCCCGTCGGTTATCGAAATGAGGTTGGTCGGGATATAGGCCGAGAGGTTGCCCGCGTCGGTCTCGGCGATGGGCAGGGCGGTGATCGAGCCGCCCACCTCGCGCGGCAGCTTCGCGGCGCGCTCCAGCAGCCGGGCATGCAGGTAGAAGATGTCGCCCGGGTAGGCCTCGCGGCCCGGCGGCTCGCGGGTGAGCAGGGCCAGTTCGCGGTGGGTGGCGGCGTGGCGGGTCAGGTCGTCGATGACGATCAGCACATCATGCCCGGCGTCGCGGAAATGCTCGGCCATGCTCATCCCGGCGAAGGGCGCGATCCATTGCAGGCCGGGCGCGCTGCCGGCGTTGCCGACGACGAAGACGCAGCGCTCGGGCGCGCCGTGCTCGCGCACCGCGGCGACAACCCGCTCCACCGCCGTCGCGCGCTGCCCGACGGCGACGTAGATGCAGATGACGTCGGTATGTTTCTGGGTGACGATGGCCTCGACCGCGAGGGCTGTCTTGCCGGTGGCGCGGTCACCGACGATCAGCTCGCGCTGCCCCCGTCCGAGCGCGAAGAGGCTGTCGAGCACCAGCACGCCGGTCATCATCGGCTCCGACACCAGCGCGCGGTCGATGATCCCGGGGGCGGGGCGTTCGATGGGCAGGGTTTCCGACGTGTCCAGTGCCGGGCCGTCGTCGATCGGGCGGCCCAGCGGGTCGACGATCCGCCCGAGTAGCGCGTCGCCGACGGGCACGCGGACGATGTCGCCGGTGTCGGTGACCTTGGCCCCGGCCTCGATCCCGGTAACATCGTCAAAGAGCACCGCGTCGATTTCTGTCGCGTCCAATGTCTGCGCGAAGCCAGCCTGCCCGCCCTCGAAGCGCAGCAGCGCGCCCAGTGGCGCATCCGGCAGGCCCGAGATCCGGGCGATGCCGTCGGAGACCGAGATCACCCGGCCGATGGGCTCCGCCTCGGGCGCGAGGTCTGCCCGGGCGATCGCGGCGCGGCTCCGGCGGAGCCAGTCGGCGGAGGGGGCGTCGTCAGTCATGCCTCAGCAGCTCCTGCCGGATGCGGTCGAGATCGGCGCGGAAATGGTTGCGCACCACGGCGTGCGGGGCGTCGAGCTCGAGCCCGGCGATGAGCGAGGGGTCGGCGGTGACGGTAAGCTCGATTTCGCGACCCAGAACCCCGGCGAGGCGGGACTTCAGCAGCGCCGTCTCTTCGGCGCTCAGCTCTTGCGCCGCGCGCACCGGCACGGGTGCTTCGGAAGCCAGACCATCGCGGGTCTGCTCGGGCAGCTCGGCCACCGCCTGCGCCAGCCCGTCGATGAACCCGGCGGTGCGCGTGGCCTTGGGCAGGCGTTCGAGCAGCCGCCCGGCGATATCGACGGCCAAATCCGCCGCCTCGTTCTGCAGTGCACGCTGCGCCTCGGCGTGGCGGCGCTGCGCCTCGGCCTGCGCCTCCGTGCGGAGCTTCGCGACTTCCTTGCGGGCCTCCTCCAGCATCTGCCGTTTCGCGCTTTCAGCCTCGGTTTGCGCACCGAAGAGCAGCTCGCCACGCCGCGCCGCGACCGCCGCGTCGCGCGCCTGCGCCTCGACCAGCGCGGCTTCGGCCTCGGCCCGTGCAGCGCGGGCGTGGGACAGCTCGTCCGTCGCCGCCGCCTGCCGTTGCGCGATGATCTCGGAGACCGGGCGGAACAGGAAATGCGACAGGATCCACAGCAGGACGAGGACGTTGACCGTCTGCAGCCCCAATGTCCACCAGTCGAAACTCATGGCCGGGCGCGCCTCAGACGAAGGGGTTGGCGAAGAGCAGCAGCAACGCGATCACCAGCGTGTAGATCGCCATGGTCTCGATCATCGCGAGGCCGACGAAGAGCGTGCGGCTGAGCGTGCCCGCTGCCTCTGGCTGGCGGGCGATGGCATCCATGGCGGCGGCCACGGCGCGGCCCTCGGCCAGCGCCGGGCCGATGGCGCCGAAGGACACGGCGAGCGCGGCGGCGAGGATGCTGACGATCTCGACGAGATTTGCGGTCATGGGCGGGTCTCCTTTGCGGCAGAGGATACGGAATTGGCCGGGGTCTGCTCACCGACGGCGGCGCCGATGAAGACGGTGGCGAGCACGGCGAAGATGTAGGCCTGCACGGCGCCGGTCAGCAGGTCGAGCGCCATCAGCGGGATCGGCACCAGAAGCCCGGCGAGCGACAGCACGATGGCGATGATGAAGACGCCGCTCATCACGTTGCCGAAGAGGCGCACGATGAGCGAGAAGGTGCGGGTGATCTGCTCGACGAGGTTGAGCGGGATCATAACCCACGACGGTTCCGCGAAGGTGGCGAGATAGCCCCTCAGCCCCTGCGCCGCGATGCCGTACCAGACGGTGGCGGCAAAGACGATCAGCGCCAGCGCGGCGTCGGTTTCCAGCCGCGCAGTGGGCGGCTCGACGCCGGGCACCAGCGAGGACCAGTTGGCCACCAGCACGAAGAGGAAGATCGTGCCGATCAGTGCGCGGAAGCGCGCGGGATCGCGCTGCATCGTGTCGCGCACCTGCGCGTCGATGGTGGTGACGAGGAGCTCAAGCACCGTTTGCAGCTTGCCGGGCGTCAGCGACAGGCGGCGGGTGGCGAGCCATGTTCCGAGCGCCAGCAGCAGGAGGATCGCCCAGGTCACCAGCACCGGCTCGGTGATCGGGACGGGCCCGAGGTGGAAGAGCGGATCGAGAGTAAGCGGGCTGTCCATCACGGTGCCTTCCGGACCTGCCGCAGCACCAGCTGCCGCGCCAGCAGCAGACCCAGTGTGCCCGCCAGAAGCGGCAGCGCCCCGAGCAACGCCAGTCCCACCAACACCCCGGCCAGCAGCGCGAGGCGACCGAGTTGCAGCGCGAGGGCGCGCCAAGGCGGGCCGCCGTCGATATAGAGGCCGGTGACCCGCCGAAGGCTGGCGAAATGCAGCAGTCCCAGCGCAAAGCCGAAACAGAGGGCGAGAACTGCGAGCGGGTAGGGTGCAAGAAGAGGCGTCATTGCTTGTGCATCCATTTCCAGGCGGCATGAAAACCGATTGCGGCACCGATCATGATTGCCGGCGCGGTGAAGAACACCCCGGTGCCGAAGGCGCGGTCGGCCATGCGCCCAAGCACCACCCCGAGCAGCGTCGGCACCACCACGGCCCAGCCGAGGATGCCGATCTGCCCGAGCCGCGCACCGAGCGAGGGCTCCGGGGTTTCCTGCCCAAGTTGCTCTCGTGCCGACGAGCGGCGGGCGGCCTCGGCGATGTGATTGCGCTCTTCGTCGGTCATGGCGCCTCCCCGCCCGGTGGGCGTTGCGCAAAGGGGGCGGCACCCGGCCCGGCGGGGCGTCCGGGGCGCAGGTACTGCATCAGCTGGCGCACGGCGCTGGCGTGCAGGCGCATCTGCTCGACCCGCTCGCGCCGGTCGGCATCGGCCTCGGCAGCGCGCAGGGTCTCGACCTCAGCCTCGAGCGCGTGCAGGTCGTCGCCCAGTACCCCCTCGCGGCAGGCGATGGCTACCTTGGAGCCATTCTCCACCGTCAGAAGCCCGCTGCGCAGGGCACAGAAGTGCAGCGCCCCCTCTGCCGTCCGCCAACGCAGCACCGAAGCTGGCAGTACGGTCATGAACTCCGTGTGTCCGGGCAGGATGCCGAAGGATCCGCTGCGGTCTTCGGCGCGCACCGAAGCGACGCCGGTCTCGTCGACCAGCACGCTCATCGGCGTGGTGACGGTGAGATGGAGCCCGCTCATGCCGCGTCCCTTCCGGCCTGTTTCTCGCGCGCCTCGTCGAGCGTGCCGACCATGTAGAGCGCCGCCTCGTCCCAGTCGTCGCACGCCCCGGCGAGGATCGCCTTGCAGCCCTTGATTGTCTCCTCGATCGGCACCGAGCGGCCGGGGATGCCGGTGAAGGCCTCGGTCACGGTGAAGGGCTGGGTGAGGAAGCGTTGCAACCGCCGGGCGCGCTCGACGATCTGCCGGTCCTCGCGGCCAAGCTCCTCCATGCCGAGCAGCGAGATCACGTCCTGAAGGCCGCGGTAGTGCTCGATGGCGCGGCGCACCTCGTTGGCCACGCGCACGTGCTCCTCGCCCAAGATCAGCGGGTCGAGCAGGATCGAGGAGGAGGCGACGGGATCGATTGCCGGGTACATGCCGTCGGCGGCCATGGCGCGCGACAGCACCACCATGCTGTCGACGTGCGATGCGATGGTGGTCACCGCGGGATCGGTGAAATCGTCGGCGGGGACGTAGACCGCCTCGACCGCCGTCACCGAGGCACCGCCAGTGGAGGCGATGCGCTCCTGCAGCTCGGCCACCTCGGTGCCCAGCGTCGGCTGGTAGCCGACGCGCGAGGGCAGGCGGCCCAGGAGCCCCGAGACTTCGGCCCCGGCCTGGACGAAGCGGAAGACGTTGTCCATCAGCAGCAGCACGTTGCGCTGCGCCTCGTCACGGAAATGCTCGGCGATGGTCAGCGCGGTCAGCGGCACCCGCCAGCGCGCGCCCGGCGGTTCGTTCATCTGGCCGTAGACCAGAACCGTCCGGTCCAGCACGCCTGCATTGGTCATCTCCATCAGCAGCTCGTGCCCCTCGCGCGAGCGTTCGCCGACACCGGAGAACACCGAGATGCCCTCGTAGCTGGCGACCATCGCGTGGATCAGCTCCATCACCAGAACGGTCTTGCCGACCCCGGCACCGCCGAACATCGCCGCCTTGCTGCCCTGCGCCAGCGGGGTCAGCAGGTCGAAGACCTTGATGCCGGTGTGGAACATCTCGGAGGCACCGGCGCGTGCGCGGAAAGGCGGAGCCGGGCGGTGGATCGGGCTGCGCGGCACGTCCGGCGGCAGGTCGCCCTTGCCGTCGCCGATGCCGCCGGTGACGTCGAGCAGGCGGCCCAGCACCGCCTCGCCCACCGGCACTTCGACTGGCCCGCCGATCGGCTCTGCCCGCGCGCCGCGGCGCAGCCCGACCGTGTCCTGCAGCGCGATGCCGCGCAGGGTGGCGGCGTCGAGATGCGCCTGCACTTCGATCATCACGTCGGCACCGTCGGGGCGACGGATCCGCAGCGCCTCGTCGATCTTCGGCAGGGCCATGCCGTCGAAGCGCACGTCCACCACGGCGCCGCGAATGGCGACGACCTCTCCTGCGGTGTCGATGGTCTCGGGTTTCATGCGCGGTCTTTCATGCGCGGTCCTCGAAGGGGGTTCGTGCCCAAGCTTAAGAGATTCGCCGTCCACCACCTTGCGCCGTGTCAAATTCCCCGTGCTGACAGCGCCTTGCCGCCGGAATTTCGATCAACTTGCCTTGAGCATTGCGACGGGATCGCGGCCAGTCGCGGCGTTCACGCCCCATCCCGGCGCTTCAGGAGCGCGTGTGCGGGGTTCGCCGGTCTTTCCAGCGGCGCCCCGGCTGCGGCATACTTCCCGCGGGAGGACCCTGCCATGATCGAGATTCACGACACCGGGGAGCACGGCATCCTCGAGCTGAAGATGACGCCGCCGGTCACCGACGCCGACTACCGCGAGACGCTGATGCCCGCGCTTGACGCGGCACTGACCAAGGGCGACCGGCTGCGGCTGCTGGCCATTGTCGAGGCGCGGCCCTCGGAGTTCACTCTCGGCGCGATGGTCCAGGACGCGCGCGCGGGGCTCAAGCACTGGCGCGGCTTCGACCGCATCGCGCTGGTGACGGACGACAAGATCGTCCGGACGGCGGTCGGGGGGTTTTCGGTCTTCATGCCGTGCCCCGTCGCCACCTTCGAGATGAAAGAGGCCGACGCGGCCCGGCGCTGGCTACGCGAGAGCCTCGGCACGATCCAGCAGGAGGATCTCGGCGGCGGCATGCTGGAGGTGCGGCTGCGCGGCAAGGTGGACGGCGCCGCCTATGATGCGGCCATCGGCGATCTCGACAGTTTCTTTGCGGCGCACGAGCAGGTGCGGCTGCTCATCGACCTGCGCGATTTCGACGGCTGGCAGGGGCTGGATGCGCTGCGCGACCACTTCTACCTCGTGCGGGGCCACGCCAAGCGGGTGCAGCGGGCCGCCATCGTCGGCGACGCCGGCTGGCAGGACATGGCGGTGCAGGTGGGCAAGCGCGCCTTCGGCCTCGATGCAAAGTACTTCGCCGCCGCCGACATGGCCAAGGCGAAGACGTGGCTGGCGGGCTGAGCGCCGCCGGGGCCCGTTCCGCTACCGCCCGAGCCGACCCTGCACCCGGATCTTGACCTCTTCCGGCTCCTCGCCGAGCGCGCGCATCAGCGCGACCAGATCGCCGCGGGTGCCATGCAGCTGGTCGATCAGCTGCATCACCAGCGCCAGCGCCTCGTCGTTCAGCTCGAAGTCGTCGCAGAGATCGCAGAGCAACTCCATCCGGGCGATGTCAACCTGCCGGTAGACGGTCTGGCCGTGGGCCTCGGCGGGGGTGATGACCTCGGTGCGCAGGAAGCGGGTGAGCCGCGCCTGGTCGAGGCGCCCGACGGTCGCAAGCACCTCCTGCTCGGAATAGAAGACAGGCGTCATGCTCGGGTCCTCCCGCCCTTGCGTGGGTCATAGGCGTGGGTCTTGCCCCAGCGTTCCATGAAAGCTGCGAGCTCGTCGTCCACCTCCTTCGGCATCACGATCTGCAACTCGATGCGCTGGTCGCCGGCAGGCCGCCCCGCCGCTTTGACGCCGCGGCCGCGCAGGCGCAGGGTCTGTCCGCTGCTGGCACCCCTCGGGATCGTCACCTTGACGGGCCCGGCGATCGTCGGTGCCTCGACCTTGGCCCCGAGCACCGCCTCGTAGAGGGTGATCGGCAGAGAGATCGCGATGTCGTCGCCCTCGCGGCGGAACACCGGGTGCGGCGTGATCGAGAGCGTCACATAGGCATCGCCCGGCGCGCCGCCGCCATGGCCCGGCCCGCCCTTGCCGCGCAGGCGCAGGGTGGTGCCGTCGGCGACGCCCTTGGGGATCTTCACCTCGAGATTGCCGCCGCCGGGCAGGGTGATGCGCAGGCTGCCGCCGTTGGCCGCATCGAGGAATGGCACCTCCAGCGCGTATTGCGCGTCCGCCCCGCGTGACCGAAAACTGTAGCTTCCCCGCCCTTGCTCCCGCCCTTGCTCCTGGCCGTGCCCGCCAGCCTGCCGCCGCAGGAACTCGGCGAAGATGTCCTCGGCGTCACCGAAGCCCTCGTAGCGCGGCCCGCGACGGTACGGGTTGTCCTGCTGCTCGGCAAAATCGCGGTAGAAGGTGCGGTCCTGCGGGCGCTCCTGCCCGCTCGCGTCGATCTCGCCGCGGTCGAAGCGGGCGCGCTTCTCGGGGTCCTTGAGCAGCTCGAAGGCCGCCCCCGCGGCCTTGAACCGCGCTTCGGCGGCACCGTCGCCGGGATGCAGGTCGGGATGGCTCTGCTTCGCGATCCTGCGGTAGGCCTTCTTGATCTCGTCGGCGCTGGCGGTCTTGTCCACGCCGAGCACCTCGTAGGGATTGTCGCTCATCGCCGCTCCACCGGTGAGTCCGCCTGGCCCGAGTAGAGCGCCTCTGGGCCTGGGCCGCAACCGCCAGCTTTCTGGCACGCCATTGATCCCGATCATGGTGCGGCGCGCACGGCGGGCGCATCCTGCGGCGGTGAAAAGCGGGGTTCACGCGCGGGCTGGGAGGGCTTGCGACGTGGCGTGGTGCCGCCCGGCTGGGTCGAGCCACGGGCGGAACAAGGGAGGACGGCAGATGGACGCTCAAGCGCAGGGCAGCGGAGCCATGCTGACATGGTTCGAGGACCTCACGCGGGACAACGTGCCCGAGGTGGGCGGCAAGAATGCCTCTCTCGGCGAGATGGTCGCCCGGCTGGGTCGCGAGGGGATCCGCGTGCCGCCGGGCTTTGCCACGACCGCCGGTGCCTACCGCAGCTACATCAGCGCGAACGGGCTGGATGCCGTGCTCGCCGATGCGCTTGGGCAGCTTGCCGACGGTCGGCTGACGCTGGCCGAGGCGGGGCAGCGGATCCGCGCGGCGGTGGCCGCTGGCCGCTGGCCGGACGACATCGAGAGTGCGATCCGCACGGCCTATCGCGACCTCGGCGCGCGGGTCGGCGAGACCGAGCCTGCCGTGGCTGTGCGCTCTTCTGCCACCGCCGAAGACCTGCCCGACGCCAGCTTTGCGGGCCAGCAGGAGACCTTTCTCAACATCCGCGGCGAGGCGGCGCTGCTCTCGGCCTGCCGCCGCTGCTATGCCTCGTTGTTCACCGACCGGGCGATCACCTACCGGCAGATCAAGGGCTTCGATCACCTCGCCGTGGCGCTCTCGGTGGGGGTGCAGCTGATGGTGCGCTCGGACGAGGGCGGCTCGGGGGTGATGTTCTCGCTCGACACCGAAAGCGGCTTCGACAGGCTGGTGCTGATCAACGCCGCCTGGGGGCTGGGCGAGAATGTGGTGCAGGGGGCGGTGAGCCCCGACGAGTATCAGGTCTACAAGCCCTTCCTCGACGATGAGGCCCGCGTGCCGATCCTGCACAAGGCGCTGGGGGCCAAGGAGATCAAGATGATCTACGGCGCGGGGACAGGCACCGGCGAGGCCGCGCCGACCCGCAACGTGCCGACCTCGAAGGCCGAGCGCGAGAGCTTCGTGCTGTCGGATGCGGAGATCCTCGAGCTGTCGCGCATGGCGGTGACCATCGAGCGCCACTATGGCCAGCCGATGGACATGGAATGGGCGCGCGACGGCCATGACGGGCCGCTCTACATCGTGCAGGCGCGGCCCGAGACGGTGCAGTCCCGCAGCGAGAGCCACGCCTTCCGCAGCTATCGGCTGGGCGAGACCGGCCCCGTGCTGCTCAAGGGGCTCAGCGTCGGCAGTGCAGTGGCCACGGGCGAGGTCTGCCTGATCGAGAGCGCCGCCGACATCGGCCGCTTCCGCGACGGCGCGGTGCTTGTCACCTCGACCACCGATCCCGACTGGGTGCCGATCATGAAGCGCGCCGCGGCCATCGTCACCGACCACGGCGGTCGCACCTCGCACGCGGCGATCATCAGCCGCGAGCTGGGCGTGCCGGCCATCGTCGGCACCGGGCAGGCGACGCACCTGCTGCACGACGGCCAGGCAATCACCGTCTCCTGCGCCGGGGGTGACGAGGGGGTGATCTACGCTGGCGAGGCGGAATTCGAGGTCGAGGAGACACGGCTCGACGAGATCCCGCCGACCCGCACCAAGGTGATGCTCAACATGGCCAACCCGGCGGCGGCGACGCGCTGGTGGCGGCTGCCGGCGGACGGGGTCGGGCTGGCGCGGATGGAGTTCGTGATCTCCAACGAGGTAAAGGTGCACCCGTTGGCGCTGACCCGCTACGACAGCCTGCCCGAGGGGCCCGACCGCGATGCCGTCGACCAGCTGACGCGCGGCTATGCCGAGCGGACCGAGTATTTCGTCGAGACGCTGGCGCGCGGCCTCTCGCGCATTGCCGCCACCTGGTATCCGAACCCGGCGATCATCCGGATGAGCGACTTCAAGACCAACGAATACGCCGGGCTGCTGGGGGGCGCGGCCTTCGAGCCGCAGGAGGAGAACCCGATGATCGGCTTCCGCGGTGCGTCGCGCTACTACTCCGACGCCTATCGCGACGGCTTTGCGCTGGAGTGCCGCGCCATCCGCCGCCTGCGCGAGACCATAGGCTTTCGCAACGCGGTGGTGATGATCCCCTTCTGCCGCACGGTGGGCGAGGCGGACAAGGTGCTTGAGGTGATGGCCGAGAACGGGCTGCGGCGCGGCGAGGACGGGCTCGAGGTCTACGTGATGTGCGAGATCCCGGCCAACGTGATCGAGGCCGAGGCCTTCGCCGAACGCTTCGACGGCTTCTCCATCGGCTCCAACGATCTCACGCAGCTGACGCTCGGGGTCGACCGCGACTCCGAGGCGTTGGCGAGCCTCTTCTCGGAGCGCGACCCGGCGGTGCTATGGATGATCGAGACGGTGATCGCCAAGGCCCGCAAGGCGGGGCGCAAGATCGGCCTCTGCGGGCAGGCGCCCAGCAACCACCCCGACTTCGCCCGGCTGCTGGTGCGCGCGGGGATCGACAGTATCTCGGTCACGCCGGACAGCTTCCTGGAGGTGAAGCGCAACGTGGCCGAGGCCGAGAAGGACCTCTGAGCGCGCGCCTAGCTGCCGATCAGCAGCAGCTCTGCGGTGATGCAGATCCGGTTGGCGTGCGGGCGCAGCACCCCGGTCATCGGCGCGCCGTCAAAGCCGACGGAGGCAACGTTGAGGATCGCGGTGTCGCCGGTCAGCCGCCCGGCGCGCAGCAGCACCTCGGTCGCGTAGCTTTCCAGCCGGCCGTGCTCGAAGGTCGTGTTGACGAGGCTGCCGATGCCCTCGATCCGCGCCGTCCCGAGCGGCGCGCCCGCCTGCGCCAGCAGCACGTGGGGATCCTCGTTGGGGCGCAGGGTGCAGAGCAGCGCAGGTTGACCGCCCCCGGCATCCTCCATCGTCACCGGAGCAAAGAGATCGAAGCCCGTCTCCGGGTCCGGTGTCACTGCCAGCGCCGCGCCGCTGAGGCCCCAGCCGTGAACCACCACCTCCTGCGAAAGCGTCGAGTCCGGGGCCAGCAGGTGCCCCATCCGCTGCTGCCCGTCCGGACCGGCCCAGAGCCCATGGCAATGCAGGAAGGGCGCGCCGTTCTTCATGCCCAGATGCAGGCCGGCCTCGGCGAGCGTGGCGTGCCCGAGCACATGCGTTTCGCTGTACCAGGCCGCGCGCCCGTCTCCCGGGGCGGGCGCGGGGATGACATAGGACAGCCGGTCGAAAGCCACGCCCGACAGCCGCAGGTATCCCGCCGAGAAGCCGGCCTCGGCGAAGCCCTGTACCACCGCCCGCTCGAAGCACATGCCCGCCGCCAGCCGCACCTCCAGCGGATGCGCGCGGCAGGGCAGGGCGGTGAAGCGGTCCCCGGCCCGGGGGCCGGGGTGGCCAAGTTGCGTCGGCGCGTTCATTGCGCCGAGGCTTTCCGGGGTTCGGGTGCGGGCAAGTCCCCGCGCGCGATCAGCTCCTCGCGGATCATCTTCTTGGTGATCTTGCCGTAGGCGCTCTTGGGCATCTCCTCCCAGAACACCACGTGACGCGGCTGCTTGTAGCGGGCGATCTTCGGTCCCAGCCACTCCAGCAGGGCCTCGGGGGCGACGCCCGCGCCGCGCGCCACGCAGACCGCGACGCCGATCTCGCCCCAGACCGGATCGGGCATGCCGAGCACGGCAACCTCCGAGACCTCGGGATGCAGCAGGATCTTCTCCTCGATCTCGCGCGGGTAGATGTTCGAGCCGCCCGAGATGTACATGTCCGAGGCGCGGCCCGTCAGGTAGACGAAGCCTTCGGCGTCCATATGCCCCAGATCGCCGGTCAGGAACCAGCCGTTCCGGAAGCTCTTGGCGTTGGCCTCGGGGTTGTCGAAGTAGCCAGCAAAGACGGCGGGACCGATGACGGCGATCTCACCAGTCTCTCCCGGCGCGACCTCGCGGCCTTCGGCGTCCTGGATCTGCACCTGCATGCCGGTGCGGGCAAAGCCGCAGGAGCCGATCCGCATTTCAGCATCGTCGATCGCGTGATGCGCGGGCGGCAGCACGGTGATATTGCCGGTGACCTCGCCGAGACCGAAGTACTGCACCAGTTTCGGCCCGAGCACTTCCAGCGCGCGCACCTGGTCGGCGCGGTACATCGGCGCTCCGGCGTAGATCATGTAGCGCAGCGAGGAATGGTCGTGGGCCTGCACCGAGGGGTGCTCGACCAGCAGCTTGACGATGGTCGGCACGGTGAAGAGGTTGGTCACCTTCCACTTCGCCACCAGCCCCCAGATCTCGTCGGGGTCGAACTTCGCGCCGCTTGGCAGGATTGTCTTCACCCCATGCGCCACCTGCGCCAGCTGGTGGATGCCAGCGCCATGCGAGAGCGGCGCGACGACGATCGAGGCATCTTCGGGCCCGGTCCCGGGCATCAGGTCGCAGAGATGGTTGGTGACGACGAAGGCCATCTGGCCATGGGTCAGCACCGCCGCCTTGGGCCGCCCGGTGGTGCCGGAGGTGAAGAAGAACCAGCAGGGATCGTCGCGCTGTACCTCGGCCTGCGGCGGGCGCTGTCCGAGGTGATCGGCGACCAGCGTCTCATAGTCCTCGCCCAGACCTTCACCAATGCCGATGGTAAAGCCAAGGCCCTCGCAGGCCGCCGCATGCTCGGGGAAGGCGGCTTCGCAGAGCATCCCCTTCGCCTGCGAGCTTTGTGCGAGAAAAGCGATATCCTCGGGCGATTGGCGGAAGTTGGCGGGCACCCAGACCGCGCCGATGCGCCAGCAGGCGAACATGGCCTCGAACATCTGGTTGTTGTTCGCCGATTGCACCAGAAGCCGGTCGCCCTTCTTCAGGCCGAACTTGCCGGAAAGCGCCGCGGCGAAGGCCGCCGAGCGCGCCTCCATCTCGGCCCAGGTCCAGGTCTGCGCGCCCCAGACGAAGCCGATGTCGCCGGGGTGGCGGCGGGCGCTCTCGGTCAGGAAGTTGGCGAGGTTCATCACCCGTGTCGAGACGGGGGGCAGGCCTCCAGAGAGGTCGACGGTCATTTCACCCGCTCCAGGATCGACACGTAGTTGGTCACCGCCGCGCCGCCCATGTTGAAGACGCCGGCGATCTCGGCGCCGGGGATCTGCATCTCGCCCGCGTCGCCAGCCAGTTGCATCGCTGCCATGACGTGCAGCGACACGCCGGTGGCGCCGATGGGGTGGCCCTTGGATTTCAGCCCGCCCGAGGCGTTGACCGGCAGCTTTCCGTCCTTGGCGGTGATCCCCTCGCGGATCACCCGCCCGCCTTCGCCGCGCTCTGCAAGGCCCATTGCCTCGTATTCCAGCATCTCGGCGATGGTGAAACAGTCGTGGGTTTCGACCAGCGACAGATCGTCGAGCGTCAGCCCCGACGTCTCGAAGGCCTGCGCCCAAGCCCGGCGGGCCCCTGCAAACTCCAGCACGTCACGGCGCGACAGGGCCATGATCTCGTTGACGTGGCTGCGGGCGCGGAAGGCGATGGCGCGCTGCATCTCGGCCGCAGTCTCCGCATCGGCAAGCACCAGCACCGCCGCCCCGTCCGAGACCAGCGAGCAGTCGGTGCGGCGCAGCGGCCCGGCGACAATGGGGTTCTTGTCCGAGACCGTGTTGCAGAAGGCGGTGCCGAAGTCCTTGCGCATATGCGCCAGCGGGTTGGCCATGCCGTTCGAGTGGTTCTTGGCGGCGATCATCGCCAGCTCTTCGCTCTTGTCGCCATAGCGCTGGAAGTAGCTGCCGGCGATCTGCCCGAAGAGCCCGGCGAAACCGCCGCTGATGCCCGCCTCTTCCTTGCAGTAGCTGGCGCCAAGCAGGATGTCTCCGACCTCGGGCGTGGGGGTGGCGGTCATCTTCTCGGCGCCCACCACCAGCGCAATGCGGCCGCGCCCGGCGGCGATGAAATCCATCGCGCCATGCAACGCCGCCGATCCGGTGGCGCAGGCGTTCTCGTAGCGCGTGGCGGGGGTGTGGGCGAAGCGCTCATCGCCCATGGCGACCAGCGCGCCCTGGAAATCCTGCTGCGAAAAGCCGTTGTTGAACACGCCGGTGAAGATGCCGTCGACATCCTCGGGGGTGATCCCGGCGTGCTCCAGCGCCTCGGCCACGGCGGCGGCCATCAGGCTCTCGGTGTCGGGGTGCTCGGACTTGCCAAACGGGGTATGGCCCCAACCGACGATCTGTGGGTCTCGCATCATGTCCTCCTCAAATGCGGGTGCGCGCGGCGTAGAGCTGCGCGAGCGTGTGTTCTATCTCCTGCGCCGCCGCCCTGAGCTGCGCCACGAGTTCCTCCCTGCGCGGCTGCTGCATGCGGCTTTCGATCGCGGCGAGCGACAGCGCGCCGGCCAATGCGCCATCCGGGCGGCGCAGCGCGACGCCCATGCCCCAGGAGTCGGGAAACACCAGTCCGGGATTCAGCGCGTAGCCATTGGCCCGGGTCTCGGTAACGCGGGTGCGAATCTGCTCGGGTGGCAGGCCGGGGTAGTCTTCTTCCAACCGGTCGGCGTTGGCGGCGAGGGCGGCCTCGACCTCGGCATCGGGCAGGGCGGCAAGCATCGCCAGCGAGCCCGCGCCGACGCCCAAAGGGTGCAGCCGCCCGGTCATTAGCGCGTAAGTGCGGATCGGGTAGGTGCCTTCCTCGCGGTGCAGGCAGAGCGACGAGAAGCCGCGCCGGACCGACAGGAAGGCGGCATCCCCGGTCTCCTGCGCCAGCCGCGCGAGCGTTTCGAAGGAGAGCTCCAGCAGCCCGTGCCGATGCGCCGCGAAAGTCCCGAGAATGTAGGATTCTTCGCCTAGGAAGTAACGCCGGTTCTCCTCGTTCTGCTCGACCATACCGTTTCGGATCAGCGCCAGCATCAGGCGGCGGACGGTGGGTTTGTTGAGACCGGACTCGGCGACCAGCTCGCCGAGGCTCGCGCCCTCGAGCGGGCGCCGCCCGACCATGCCGAGCAGGGCCAGGGCGCGGTCGACGCTCTGGCTGCCCGCAAGGGCACCGCTTTCTGCCTTCCGTTGTTCCATAATATGGACCATGTTTCGGTCCGCCTCCTCCCCGAGACTTCGCAAAGTTGCCCTGCAATATTTTGTTTCTTTCGCAATATTGCAAGTTCTTCTTGTCCGTGGCAATGAAACTGTTCCATGATGTGGATCGCGACGCGGAGCAGGGAGGCTGCGCGGGGCGAGGGCGACGACCGCCCGAAGACTCTGGGAGGACAGAATGACTTTCGCGAAACTGGGCACCACCGCCCTGGCAACCGTGCTTGCGGGCGCGATGATGGTCGGCGCGGCTGCCGCCGAGACCCTGCGCCTGTCGCACAACACCGGGGACACCACCACCTGGCAGAAGGGCGCCGACAAGTTCGCCGAGCTGCTCTCCGAGGCGACCGGCGGTGACCTGACCGTGCGCGTCTTCCCCAACGCCCAGCTCGCCGGCGGCGACCAGATGCGCCAGGCCGAGATGGTCGGCCGCGGCGCGCTCGATCTCGTGGTGACCTCGGCGATCAACGTGACCCCGCTGGTGCCGGAGATGGCGGCCTTCTCGCTGCCCTATCTCTATGCCGATTACGCTCAGGTCGATGCCACCACGCAGGGCGCGCCGGGTGAACAGCTGGCCGCGATCCTCGCCGAGAAGGGCATCATCGTGCTGGCCTGGGGCGAGAATGGCTTCCGCGAGGTGACCAACAACACCCGTCCGGTGAAGACCCCCGAGGACATGAAGGGCCTCAACATGCGGGTCGCCGGCCCGATGTACATCGACGTGATGAACGCGCTCGGCGCCAACCCGCAGCAGATGCAGTGGGGCGAGACGATGACCGCGCTGCAGCAGGGCGTGGTCGACGGCCAGGAGAACCCGATCGGCGCGGTGATCATCCCGCAGCAGGTCTACGAAGTGCAGAAGTACCTGACGACCTGGCACTATTCATACGACCCGATCTTCATCGGCATCAGTCAGAAGAAATGGGACAGCTACGATGCCGAGACGCAGGACAAGCTGAAGACCGCCGCGACCGATGCCATGACCTACCAGCGCGAGATCAGCCGCGAGGCGACCGCCACCGGCATCGACTTCCTGCGTGAGAAGGGCATGGAGGTCTACGAGCCCTCCGCCGAGGAGCTGGCCGCCTTCAAGGACGCCACCAAGCCCGCCTTCGACGAATGGGCGGCCAAGGTCGGCCCCGAGCTGGTGCAGAGCTTCCAGACTGCCATCGACGGCGCGAAGTAACCCCCGCAAACGGCGTGTCCCCGCGGGGACACGCCTGTCGTCCTGACCCACGCCTGCTGATCCAAGGGAGGGGCAATGGCCTTCATCCTGCGCGAGGCCGAGAAGATCATCTGCGCGGTGCTCTTCCTGGCCATGACCTTTCTCGGCTTTGCCAACGTGGTGGTGCGTTACGGCACACATTACTCGCTGGCCGCCACCGAGGAGCTGCTGACCAACGGCTTCCTGCTGCTGACCATCTTCGGCGCCGCCATCGCGGCGCGGCGTGGCGAGCACCTTGCCGTGGGTCTGGTGCATGACATGCTGCCGCGCCCGGCGCGGCGGGTGGTCTTCGCGCTCTCGGTGCTGGCCTCGGCGCTGCTGCTGGTGCTCTCGGCGTATTACTCCTGGCAGGCGATGACCAACATGATGGGCAACGGCATGCGGTCCTACGGGCTGCAGATCCCCGCATGGTATTATCAGGCCGCCGTGCCCTTCGGCTTCGCGCTGGTGCTCATTCGCTACCTGCAGCACGCCTGGGTGGTCTGGCGCACCGGCGAGGATGACGAGGTGATCCCCGATGTTTGACCTCTTCCCCGGCCTGCCGGCGGGCACCGAGATGGTGATCCTGTTCTTCATCCTGCTGGCGCTGCGCGTGCCGGTGGCCTTCTCGCTCGGACTTTCGGCGATCTACGCCATGTGGCAGATCGGCTTTGGCCTCGAGCTGGCGGGTGATCTCATCGCCACCGGCATTACCAAGTTCTCGCTGCTCGCCATCCCGTTCTTCATCCTCGCGGGCACCCTCATGGGCTCGCTCGGTATCGCCGAGCGGATGATCCGCTTCTTCCGCGTGCTGATCGGAGCGACCCCCGGCGGCATGGGTGTTGTGGGCACAACCGTCTGCCTGTTCTGGGGCGCGGTGAGCGGCTCCGGTCCCGCCTCGGTCGCCGCCATCGGCCCGATGATCATCAAGGGCATGGAAGAAGATGGCTATCCCAAGGCCTATGCCGCGGGCCTCGTCTGCACCGGCGCGGCGCTGTCGATCGTCATCCCGCCGTCGATCGGGCTGGTGATCTATGGGGTGATCGCCGAGACCTCGATCTCGCATCTCTTCCTTGCCGCCATCCTGCCGGGGCTCTTCATGGGAGGGATGATGCTGCTGACGCTGCCCTTCGCCAAGCCGAAGGCCGGGCACGCGGCCTCGCTGGAAAAGCTGAGCCCCATGCCGCATGCGGACAAGAGCTATGGCCAGCGTCTCTGGCTGTCGTTCAAGGAAAGCTTCTGGGGCCTGATGACCCCCGTCGTCATTCTCGGGGGGATCTATTCGGGCATTTTCACCCCCACCGAGGCGGCGCTGGTCGCCACGGTCTACGCGCTGCTGGTCGGCGGTCTGATCTACCGGACGCTGACTCTCTCCGGGCTCTACCATTCGCTCTCGAATGCTGCCGCTTCCTCGGCCACGGTCATGCTGGTCGTTGCCTATGCCAGCCTCTTCGGCTGGGTGGTGACGGTCGAGGACCTGGTCGGCAGCTACTCGGGCGCGCTGCTCGGCCTGTCGGGCAACGAGGGCGTGATCCTGCTGGTCATCATGCTGATCCTGCTGATCGCCGGCATGTTCATGGACGCGGTGACGGTGATGTTCATCTGCCTGCCGATCTTCATGCCGGTGGTGCGCGAACTCGGTTGGGACCCGGTCTGGTTCGGCGTGCTGGTGATGGTCAATCTCGCCATCGGGCTCATCACCCCGCCGGTGGGCATCAACCTTTACGTCGCCGCCAATGTCACCCGCCTGCCGATCGAGCGCGTCGCCCGCGGCGCGCTGCCCTTCCTGCTGGTCTGCATCATCGGGCTGGCGGTGATCGGCGCCTTCCCGCAACTCTCTCTCGGCCTGCTCGGGCCCACCAACTGAGGAGTCTTTCATGACCCAGAAGACAGCAATCGTCACCGGCGCCGCGCGCGGCATCGGGCTCGCGACGACCAAGCAGTTCCTCGCGGAGGGCCGCCGCGTGGCGATGATCGACCGCGACGCCGAGGCGCTGATGGCGGAGGCCGGGCAGCTGCAGAACGTGCTGCCGGTGGTCTGCGACGTCTCGCAGCCGGAGCAGGTGTCGGCGATGATCGACGAGGTGGCCACGAAATTCGGCCGCATCGACGCGCTGGTGAACAACGCCGGGGTCGCCGATTTCGGCCCCATCGAGGAGACCAGCTTCGAGCGCTGGCGCACGGTCATGGCGACCAATCTCGACGGCGTGTTCCTCTGCTCGCAGGCCGCCGTGCCGCATTTGAAAGAGGTGCAGGGCGCCATCGTCAACATCGCCTCGATCTCCGGGCTGCGCGCCTCGACGCTGCGGGTGGCCTATGGCACCTCCAAGGCCGGGGTGATCCAGCTGACGCAGCAGCAGGCGGCGGAGCTGGGCGAATACGGCATCCGCGCCAACTGCGTGGCGCCTGGCCCGGTGCGCACCAAGCTCGCCATGGCGGTGCATTCGCCCGAGATCATCGCCGCCTATCACGATGCGATCCCGCTCAACCGCTATGGCTCGGAGGACGAGATTGCCTCGGTGATCGTCTTCCTGTGCTCCGACAAGGCAAGCTATGTGACCGGTCAGACCATCGCCTCGGACGGTGGGTTCCAGTCGACCGGGGTGGGGCTGCCGGCGCTGCGCGTCTGAGCGGCGCGGTGCGGGTGGCACTGGCGCAGCCGCGTATTTGAAAAGAGAAGAAGGGGCGGCCGCTGGCACCCTGCGCAAGCGGGCCGTGCCGATGCGGTGCGCCCCGAGCGGGTGCGACCGCCGGGGACGTGCAGCCGGACCGCAGCACCGCAGCTCCGAGCCAATGTGGCGATGTCGGGGAAATTGCCGTCGGAGCGCGCGGCCAGCCCCTTTCGCAAAGCCATGCCACGTCACGCAGGTCCTTCAAGGGCGGGCACGGCAGGACCTTTGCGACGGTGAGCCGGGATCGCCCCGCGCGGCGGCGACCCCACCGCCCGCGTCTGCAGGCGAGCGGGCCTTTTGCGTGTCGGGTTTGACGCGTCCACCGCGCCGACCTCGCTCCGGCAGCGGCATGCCGGGTGTGGGGCCCGGGTGTGCGGTTCAGCGGTGCGCAGGTGTTTCAGGAGAGGGGGCAGTTCCGCAACGCCGCGCCGGGGCCTGGCTCGGCACCGAGACTGCGGGCGGGATGCGGGACGGTCGTGCCACGCCGGAGGCCATGGCGACGGCGGAGCCGCTCGGCCCGCGTGACATCCGGCGTTTTCGCTGCCGCGCAGGGCTGATTTTCGCGCGGTCCGTGGACGGGCTAAAGGGTTAGCGCAAGAGCGTTGGCGGGGCGGAGTGGGCGCAGAAAGACCCCGGTCAGCCGGTGGTCTCGAGGCCGAGGAAAGCGCGCATGCGGAGCGCCTGGCAGCGGGCCATTTCGCGGCCGGGGACAGTGGCGATGCCGGCCCGGCGCGCGGTTTTCAGCAGCTCGGTCTCTTCCGGGTCCGTGAGCGCCTCAGCGACGCAGCGTGCGCCTGCGATGAGTGCCGCGCCGAAGGGCGGCGGCGCGGCGCCCGGGCTTCCGGCGGGTGAGGCGTTCACCAGGATGTCGGCGCTGCCGGGCAAATCCGTGCGGATCTGCAGGGCGGCCACAGCGGCGAGTTTTTCCGCGAGGGCGGCGGTGCGGGCCGCGTCGGTGTCGATCAGGGCAATCTCGCGCGCACCGCGTTTGGCAGCCTCGATCGCGATGGCTCCTCCCGCAGCGCCGGCGCCGCAGATCGCCAGGCGCGCGCCGGCCAGCGCCACGCCCGTCATTTCGATCGCATCCAGCATGCCTTGACCGTCGAACATGTCGCCGACCATCCGGCCACCCTCGGTCAGCCGGACGGTGTTGACGACACCGAGCAGCCTCGCGGTGTCCGACAGCGCGTCGCAGGCCGATGCAAGTGAAGCCTTGTGCGGTACGGTGCTCAGGAAACCGGGCACGTTGCGGGCCTGGCGCACACACTCCAGAAACGGCGCGAGCCCGGCGGCGGGAAGGTCTAGGGGCACGCAGATGGCGTCCTGCCCCCTTGCGCGAAATACCTCGTTCCAGAGCGCGGGAGTAGCCACCTGCGCCACGGGATCCCCAAGGATCGGAATCACCTGCGTCGCTGTCCGGGTCGTTTCCATGCGCGTCCTCCTCGGCACAGTGCGTGGCGCCCCCCTTGACGCCGCATCTCGAACACTTTTAGTAAAGTTACACATTTTTGAGATCAAGTAACGAAAGGGTCCGGCGCGATGTTCGGCCGCAAGCCTCATAAGACGACAGCGGAGACCGTGGTGTCGGTCGTGGCTGCCTCGCTTCGGAGGGACATTGCCTTCGGGGAGCTGCCCCCGGACTCCAAGCTGAAGATCGAAGACCTGCGTGCCCGCTACGGGGGCTCGAACCATTCCGTGCGCGAGGCCCTGACGTTGCTGGCCTCCGAGGGGCTGGTGGAGGCCACCGCGCAGAGAGGGTTTCGCGTCGCCTCGGCCACCGAGGCCGACCTGCAGGACATCATCAAGCTGCGCGCGGAGCTGGAGCCGCTCGCCCTCAAATGGGCGATGCAAAAGGCCGACATCGCCTGGGAGGGAAAGCTCGTCGCGGCGCTGCACGCCGCCGACCGGGCGACGGACAGGCTGCTGGCGGACCCCGACGGCGCCGTCATGATGTGGGACGAAGCCGGACGGGCGCTGCACCAGGAGCTGATCGCGGGCTGCGGCTCGCCGCGCATGATCCGCGTGCTTGGCCAGCTCTATGACCAGTCCCGGCGCTTCCGGCTGGCGGCGCTGCGCGAAGGGCGTTGCGACCCGCGTGCGCTGCGCAGGGTCCGCGCCGAGATGGTCGAAGCCATTCTCGGGCACGACGTCGATGCTGCAATTCACAAGCTCACCCGCGACATCGCGCACGAGCTGGATACATCGCGCTCGCGGGAGGGCGATCACTAGGATTACCCCTGCCTCGGTCCGAGGCAACTACCTGAAGGAGGAGACCCCCACATGAAATCCCTGACACGGCGTGCCACGCTGGCCGCCCTCGGCGGCGCCCTGGCGACCCCCTATCTCGTGCGCTCGGCGCGCGCCGGAACCGCGGTGAACGTCGGCGCGCTGCGTTTCGTGAGCCATGCGCCCAGCTTCATCGCCTTCGAGCGTGGCTACTTCCAAGAAGCCGGGCTCGACGTCAACTTCGACTTCTTCGAAGCCGCGCAGCCCATGGCCGTGGCGATTGCCTCGGGCGACACAGACTACGCGATGACGGCGATCTCGGGTGGGCTCATCTCGCTGGCCGACAAGGGCGTGGCAAAGGTGATCGGCGGCGCGCTGACCGAGGAGAAGGGCATCTCTGGCCAGAAGATCCTCGCCTCGAACGCGGCCTATGAGGCGGGCCTCACCAGCCCCGCGGAGCTCGACGGCAAGACCTTCGGCATGACCCAGGCGGGCTCGTCCTTCCACTACATGGGCGCGCGCATCGCCGCCGCCGAAAACGCCGAGCTCAAGTTCAAGCCGCTGCAGAAAACCGGCGCGGTGATCGGCGCGATCAAGTCCGGGCAGATCGACGCCTGGTCCATCGTGCCGCATATCGCCAAGCCGCTGGCCGATGCCGGTGCCGTCAAGATCATCGGTGAGGTCGCGGACTACATTCCCGACTACCAGGTGACGACGGTCTTCACCTCGGCCAAGACCGCGGCGGACGAGGGCGAGCAGACCCGGGCCTTCCTCGCGGCGCTGTCGCGCGGCGCCGAGGACTTCAACGCCGCGCTGGTCGACAAGAGCGCCAGCGAGGAAGAACAGGAAGCCATCGTCGCGCTGCTCGCGGCGCACATCTACCCCGACCGCGCGCTGGAAGACGCCCGCGCGCCGATCGTCAACGGCGCGATGCGGATCAACGCGGGCCTGTCGCTGAACCGTGCGTCGATCATGGATCAGCTTGACTGGTTCAAATCCGAGAACCTCGTGAAGGCCGACATCGCCTACGAGACGCTCGTGGACGAGAGCTACGTCGAAGCGCGTTCCTGACCTGACAGTGCCGGCCGTTCGACCCTGAACGGCCGGCCACCCATCATCGGAAGATACCATGGAACTCAGACTCGAAGGGGTCTCGCATTGCTATGGCGATGTCGAGGTCATCCGCAATATCGACCTCTCCATACCCAAGGGGCGCATCGTCTGCATCGTGGGCCCCTCGGGCTGCGGAAAATCCACTCTGCTGCGCTTTCTCGGCGGCCTCGAGCGCCCCACATCGGGGACGGTGAGCCAGGTCGGCGAGCCGCCGGCCGACAGCATCAACCCCCTCACCTACGTGTTCCAGGATTTCGCGCTGCTGCCGTGGCGCACGGTGGAGGGGAATATCTCGCTGATCCTGTCGGACCACGGCGTGCCGAAGAAGCGGGCCGATGAGATCATCAGCGATGTGCTGGCCCGCACCAAGCTGAGCGATTTCCGCAAGGCGCTGCCCAAGCAGCTGTCGGGCGGCATGAAGCAGCGCGTCGCCATCGCCCGGGCGCTGGCTGTCAATCCCGCAGTGCTGCTGATGGACGAGCCGCTTTCGGCGCTCGACAGCCAGACGCGCGAGCTGCTGATGGATGACCTCGTGGACCTCTGGACCCGTTCGCCCTTCACCGCCGTCTACGTCACCCACAACCTGGCCGAAGCCGTGCGCCTGGGCCACCAGATCGTCGTGCTGTCGCGCCGCCCCGGAAAGATCAACGAGGTGGTCGAGATCGACACCCCCCTCGCGGATCGCAGCGCCACCGACCCCGAGCTCGAACGCACCCAGCAGCATCTCTGGGCGCTCATGCGCGCAGAGGCCGAGGCCGCCGATATGGAATTGATCGATGACTGACATCGCAACCCAGACCCCAGACGTCCGCCCGGTCGAGTTCCGCGGCGGCGGCTTCCGCCCGTCTTCGCCGCGTTGGGTCGGCGCGCTTGTCTTCGTGCTCCTGATCGCCTTCCTCGAATGGGGCACGCGCGCCGGGTTCATCTCGTCGCTCACCGTGCCGCGTCCCTCGGACGTCTTCCTGACGCTCTGGGATCTCGCCGCCTCGGGCGCGCTCTGGACCAACCTCGCGCCCTCGCTGATGCGGCTGCTCGTCGGCGGCACCATCGGCGCCACCGTGGGGATCGCCGTCGGCGTGATGATCGGCCTTTTCTCCTTTGCCAGGGCCGGTCTCGTGCCGCTGGTGGCCGCGATCTTCCCGATCCCCAAGATCGCGCTGCTGCCGCTCTTCGTGATCTGGTTCGGCATCGACGAGGCCTCGAAATATGCGCTCATCGCCTTCGGGACCTTCACCCCGACGGTGGTCTCGACCTATGGCGCCGTCGACAACGTCGATCGCTCGCTGATCCGGATGGGTCAGAGCTTCGGCCTGCGCTGGTCGACCGTGGTCTTCCGCATCGTGCTGCCCGGCGCTATGCCCGGCATCCTGTCGGGTCTGCGGGTCAGCCTCGCGATTGCGATCATCCTGCTGGTGGCCGCCGAAATGCTCGGCGCGGAGCATGGCATCGGCGCCTATATCCTGCAGGCGGGCTCGCTCTACGATCTCGAGCGCCTGTTTGCCGGGGTGACGATCCTGTCGCTGCTGGGCGTGCTTCTGTCGGCCGCCGTGGGCGCGGTCGAAAAGCACGTGCTGGGGTGGCGCACATGAGCCGCAAGATCGAAAGCGAATACGACGTCATCGTCGCCGGCGGCGGGGCAGCCGGTGTCGGCGCGGCGCTCGGTGCCGCCCGCGCCGGGGCCAAGGTCTGCCTCGTCGAGAAATACGGCTTCCTCGGCGGGGCGGCGACGACCTCGCAGGTGCTGGCCTACTGCGGCTTCTTTCAGCAGGGGCGCACCCCGATCAAGGCCGTCGGCGGCGCCGGTGACCTCGTGCTGGAGGCCATGCGCAGTTGCGGCATGACCGGCGAGGCCTACAACTCCGAGACCACCGGAAACTGGATCATCCTGCTGAATCCCGAGGGCACCAAGCTGGCGTTCGACCGGGTGCTGGCCGACCATGGCGTCGACGTGCTGCTGCATTCGCGTGTCGCCGCTGCGACGCGGACCGCCAACCGGATCGAATCCGTCACCGTCGCCGGGATGGAGGGGCGCCGCCGCATCGCCGCCGAAGGTTTCGTCGATGCGACGGGGGATGCCAACCTCTCGCTCGTCGCCGGCATCGCCATGCGCGAGGGCGATGATCAGGGCCGGCTCCAGGCGGTCTCGGCCCCCATCCGGATCTCGGGTCTCGACCCGGAGGTGCCCTTCGACCGCGAGGCGATCAAGGCGGCGGTCCGGCACTACAATGCAAGCGGGGCCTATCCGATCACCCGCGACGACGGCGGCATCTATACGCGCATTCCCGGGACCGGCGACATGTGGTGGATGATCATCGACCTTGCCCTGCGCGACCTCAGCTCGAGCAGCTTTACCTGGGCCGAGCAGCGCGCGCGGGAGATGGCGCATGACTACGTGGCGATGCTGCGCGCGCATGTGCCCGGCTTCGAGCGCTGCTTCCTCGCCCAGTCTGGTCCGCAAATCGGCATCCGCGAGAGCCGCCATCCCGCCACCCGCTACGAGATGACCGGACAGGACCTGGCCAGCGGGCGGCAACGCCCCGACAGCGTGGCGCGCGCCGCCTGGCCGGCGGAGCTGCATGGCGAGGCCGGCAAGCCGGTGTACCACTCGGTGGGCGGGCCAGGCTACGCCTCGGTGCCGCTCGACAGTCTGCGGGTGCGCGGGCTGGAGAACCTCTTCGTCGCCGGGCGGGTCATCGGGGCGGACCCCGTCGCCTACGGATCGGTGCGGGTGATGGGCACTGCCTTCGCCACCGGCGAGGCTGCCGGCATCGCCGCCGCCATCGGCGCGGAAGACGGCGAGACCGTCGGCGCGGAAGTCCGCCGCCTCGGCGGGCTGACCTGATCGGGGGCGGGCCTCGGCCCGCGCTGAAGCAGTCCGGGTGCTGCCGGGTGTACCGGCGGCACCCCGCGTCCATGGTCGTGCGTCATGTGCCGAACCCCGGATCGAACCCTCGTTTCCCGGCCCGGCCTCAGCTCACCACCCCCGCCAGCTTGAGCCTGTCGATCTCGGCCTCCACGGCCTCGGCGAAGGCCAGGCCGACCGCGCTGAGCGGGCGGCCCTGCGGCACGAACTGGGCGATGTCCCAGGTGATCGCGGGGATCAGCCGGTGCGAGGTCACCTTCTCGGGGTCAAGCAGCTGGCTCGCCACCGGATCGACGATCGCCACCCCGACCCCGCGTTCGACCAGCCGCACCACCCCGTGCAGTGTGCGCAACTCGGCGGCGATCGGGCGATCGACGTTGATCGTCTCCATCATGTGGTCGACGCGCTGGCGCAGAGGGCTGCCCTCGGCAAGGTCGATGAACCATTCCTTGCGCAAGCGGGGGAGGGGAATTTCCTCAACATCGCCAAGCGGATGCCCCTTTGGCAGGATGCAATGCGCCGCGCAGTGCGCGAGCGCCCGCGCGTCGCCGCCGAAGGCCTCCGCGTTGAGCGTGATCCCGAAGGCGAGATCGCAGCGCTGCTCGCTGATCATCCGTAGCAGCTCGGCCATGCCGACATCGACGATCTGCACCGTGGCAAGCGGATGGGTCTCGCGGAAGCTCTGCAGTGCGTCGAGCAGGAAGGTGTCGCAGAAGATCGGCTGGGCGGCGATCACCAGGTGCCCGACCTGACCGTTGGAGATCGCCACCGCCTCCTGTTCGAGGCTGCGCAGCCCGGCCAGATGCCGCACCACGGTCTGGTGAAAACGGAATGCCTCGGGCGTCGGCGCGAGGCGATTCCGTTTGCGTAGAAACAGATCGAAGCCGACCTTTTCCTCCAGCGAGGAGAGCAGACGGCTGACCATCGGCTGGCTTGCCTCAAGGTCCTCTGCCGCCATCTTGACGCCGCCGAGGCGCATGTAGGCGTCAAAAGCCTCCAATTCCCGTGTCTTGAACATTCACTCTCCCTCAGTATGCATATTGTGCAATTTCTTCTCCGCCATTGTCAATTCTCGCATACTGTGAATGGTGCACCACATCCAACAGTCCGGCCCGCGCCGGAGCAGATGTGAGGTAATCATGAAAAAACTTCTTGGCACGATCGCGCTTGCCGTGATCGCAGCAACCGGGCCCGCGGCGGCCCAGGACTATCCCGATCAGGCGGTGACGCTCGTCGTTCCCTACGGCCCGGGTGGCGCCTCGGACCTCGCCGGTCGCGCGCTGGCGGAAACCGCGCAGCCGTTCCTCGGCCAACCGGTCACCGTGATGAACAAGCCCGGCGCAGGCGGCATGAACGGCGCGCGCTCGGTCTCCGAAGCTGAGCCGGATGGCTACACGCTGCTGCTCGCCCGTGTCGGCATGGCGCTGTCGCCGGCCGTGACCCCCGGCAACGCCGTGGAGTGGGACGCCTACACCTTCCTCGGCGCGCTCGAAGCCACGCCGATGATCCTCGCCGTGCGCGGCGATGCGCCCTACAACTCGGTTGAAGAGCTTGTAGCGGCGATCAAGGACAGCAACGGCCGCATGACCTATGCCGCCTCGGGCGCGACCGCGATCGACGGCTTCACCACCCAGGCGCTGCTGGCCGACAATGACCTTGACCCGCTGACCGCCGCGACCCTCGTGCCCTACAAGGGCGGCGGTGCCCTCGCGACCGCGCTGCTCGGCGGCCACGTCGATTTCGTCGCCATGGCGGCGGCCTCGCTGATGCCGCACATCGAGAGCGGCGACATGAAGGCGCTGATGGTCTTTGCCCCGAAGCGCATGGAGAGCCTGCCCGACGTCGCCACCGCCGCCGAGCTCGGCTACGAAAAGGCCGGCCAGATCGCCGGCTGGAGCGCGCTCTACGGCCCCAAGGACCTGCCCGAGGACGTGGTTGCCAAGTGGCATGACGTGCTGGGCCAGGTGGCCACCGACGAGAAGTGGCTCGACCTCGCGGCACGCCGCGGCTCGATCTCGACCATCGGCGACGTCGACATGACCGACTACGCCAAGAGCCAGTACGAGCTGTTCCACGGTCTCGCGCAGGACTTCGGCTACCTGTCGAACTGAGCGCCTGCCGCTCCGGGCCGCGCCTCGTCGCGGCCCGTCTGACATCCGACCTGCCGACCCGTCGGCGCGGCCCTGCCAGCAAGGCCGCGCCACCGCCTCGCCCCGCCGTGCCGGGGCCTCTCATTTCCCAGGAACGTCCTCATGCCCAAGCCCGTCCTGCGGGGGCTGATCATTGTCGCCTTCTTCGCGCTGACCGCCTTCGTTCTCGTCCCCGCCTTCGTGCCGCGCCCGGCCTTCATCCCGGGCTTTGCCCCGCCGCCGGACATGTGGCCGCGGACCGTCTCGCTCGCGGGGATCGCGCTCGGCGCGCTGGTGCTGCTTCTGGCTTTCACCCGCCCCCGTGCGGCCGAGGAGCCGGTCGAGACCGACGGCAGCACCCCGGCGCGCATGACGGTGCGCTTCGCCGGGCTGATGCTGGCCTTCGTGCTCTTTCTCGTGGCCATTCCGCTGCTCGGATTCCTGCTCTCGACGGTGCTGCTCACGCTCTGCATCGTGCTGATGACCGGCGAACGCGGCCATGCGGTCTGGATCGCGCTGCTTGCCTTCGGCGGGCCGATCCTGCTGCAGATCTTCTTCCATTCGGCGCTCGGCACGCAGTTCCCGAAGGGCGTGCTGACGAAGCCCTTCGGCTTCTGATCGGAGTTACCCATGTTCCACGAAATCCTCTCCGCGCTGGTCGCCGTGGCGACGCTGCAGAACCTGCTGATCATGATCGCGGGCATCTGGGGCGGCGTCATCGTCGGCGCGATCCCCGGCATGACCGGGACTATGGCAGTCACCCTCGCGCTGCCCTTCACCTTCTACATGGACCCGGTGCCCTCGATCCTGCTGCTGGTCGCCCTCTACAAGGGCTCGACCTACGGCGGCTCGGTCTCGGCGATCCTGATCAAGACCCCGGGCACCGCCTCGGCGGCCTGCACCGCGCTCGACGGCTACCCGCTGGCGCAGCAGGGCAAGGCGGGCAAGGCGCTCAACATGGCGCTCTATTCTTCGGTGATCGGCGACTTCGTCTCGAACCTTTCGCTGATCTTCTTCGCCGCGCCGCTCGCCGTTCTGGCGCTGCGCATCGGCCCGCCCGAGTTCTTCATGCTGATGCTCTTCGCGCTGACCACCGTGGCGGGCGTCTCGGGCAGCTCGCTGCTGCTGGGCCTCGTCTCGGCCGCGCTGGGTCTGCTGCTGGCAACCGTGGGCGAAGACATGTACGGCTCGTTCCGCTTCGCCTTCACCCCCGACATGCAGGCGGGTCTGTCGATCGCGCCGGTGCTGATCGGCCTCTTCGCGCTGCCCGAGCTGATCAAGCTGGTGGTGATGCGCGCGGCCAAGAAGGAAGAGGCGGCGACGCTGGGCGCGCAGCACGTGACCCGCGAGGAATTCATGGGCTCGCTGAAGACCATCCTCAAGGGCTCGGTCATCGGCTCGGTGCTGGGCGCGATCCCAGGCATTGGCCCGTCCTCGGCGGCCTTCTTCTCCTACGGCGAGGCGCAGCGCAGCTCGAAGACGGGGGCGAACTTTGGCAAGGGCGAGCTTGAGGGCATCGCGGCCTCGGAGTCGGCTAACAACGGCGCCTGCGGCGCGACGATGATCCCGCTGCTGGCGCTCGGCGTGCCCGGCGACGTGATCACCGGCGTCATGCTCGGTGCCTTCATGATCCAGGGCCTCACCCCTGGCCCGCTGCTGTTCCAGACCAACATCCATGAGGTCTACATGCTGCTCATCGGCATGCTGGTGTCCTCGGTGCTGCTCTTCTTCGCCGGCAAGATCACCATGCGCATGTTCGCCAAGGTTTCGCACATCCCGCAGACCCTGCTGACGCCGCTGGTTCTGCTGCTGTGCATCTTCGGCATCTACTCGATCGCCTCGAGCACCTTCGACGTGGCGGTGCTGCTGGTCATGGGCGTGGTCGGCTTCGGCATGTTCCTGCTGAATATTCCGGCGGCGCCCTTCCTTATCGCCTTCATCCTCGGCCCGATGCTGGAAGAGAACCTGCGCCGTGCCCTGGCGATCTCGCGCGGCGATCCGGCGGTGCTACTGTCGTCGCCGATCACCTGGGTCTTCGCGGTGCTCATCCTGTTCGTCCTGACCATCACGGTGCGGCGCGAAATCCAGAAAACAAAGACAGAAAGACGAGTTGCACAATGACCCTGCAGAGCGAGACAAAGCCCGCCGCCCCTGACCGGCAGGCCAGCGCCGCGCAGCACCTTTCGGACCTGATCGCCTTCGACACGGTGTCCCGCAACGGCAACCGGCCGCTGATCGATCACATGGCCGACTATCTTGGCGCGCTCGGCGCGCGGATCACCATCCTGCCCGACGAAACCGGCGCCAAGGCCAACCTCGTCGCCGCCTTCGGCCCCGAGGACGTGGGCGGGATGGTCTGGTCCGGGCACACCGACGTGGTTCCGGCGGACGAGCCGGAATGGCAGAGCGATCCGTTCAAGGCCGAGATCCGCGGCGGCAGGCTCTACGGACGTGGCGCCTGCGACATGAAGGGTTTTGCCGCCTGCGCCATGGCGGTCGCCCCCAAGCTGGCAGCCGCATCGCTGTCGCGCCCCGTGTACTTCTGCTTCTCCTATGACGAGGAGGTCGGCTGCCTCGGCGCTCCGGCAATCGCACGGCACCTCGCCGCGCTGCCTGTCCCGCCGGAGTTCGCCATCATCGGCGAGCCCTCGATGATGCAGCTGGTGACCGGCCAGAAGGGCAAGATCGCGATGCGCGCGCATGTCACCGGCACCTCGGGGCATTCCTCCTTCGTGCCCGAGCATGTCAACGCCATCGAATACGCAGCCCGCGCCATCGCGATGATCTCGGAGCGCGGCAAGCGCTACGAGACCGAGGGACCTTTCGATCCCGACTTCACCGTGCCCCATGCGACCATGCTGGCGACGATGATCGACGGCGGGGTGGCCACCAACGTGACCCCGGACAGCTGCAGCTTCACCTTCGAGCTGCGCTCGATCGCCGACATGGACCCCGAGGCCGACATGGCCGAGCTGCTGGCGCGGATCGAGGCCGAGCTGGGCCGCGAGATGGCCGCGAAGACCGAAGGCACCGGCATCGCCTTCGAACGCATCTTCGCCTATCCGCCGATGGGCGAGGCGCGGAACACGGCGGGCTATGCCCGCTACGCGCGGCTGATGCCCGAGGCCTGGGGCGGCAAGGTTTCCTACGGCTCCGAAGGCGGCATCTTCGAGCAGACCGGGGGCATCCCCTCGGTGATCGTCGGTCCGGGCTCGATCGAGCAGGCGCACAAGCCCAACGAGTTCGTCGACCTCGACCAGCTCGATGCCTGCGTTGCCTTCCTCGAAAGCATCCTCGCCGAGCTCTGCGCCAACCCCGCCTGAGCCCCCCCGGGGCCCCGGATCAAGGTCCGAAGCTCTCCGCTTCGGCTACCGCAGCCGACGACATCCCGCCGGGAAACCGCAGGCCCGTGCCCTATGGAGGGCGCGGGCCGTGACCTCCGCCCGATGACTTCAGATCAGCCGCGCGAGCCGGTAGGCATCGAGAATGGCGGCATGAACATCGCGCGAGGCCACGGCATCGCCGATCCGGTGCAGCGCAAACCCGTGCTGGACTGCGAGCGGCGCGGAGTTGCCAGCGCGCTGCGTCAGCGCGTCCATATCGGTAATGCCACGATTGGCGGAGGCCGCGCAGAGGGCGTCAAACACATCGTCGAGCGGCCGTGTGCCATGCTCGATCACCACCGATGCGGCGCTCCGGGCAGACTCTTCGCCGGTGTAGGTGTTGCGGAACACGGCCTCGAGACCGCTGCCGGTCCTGCGCACCGAGACAAGCCGCGCATCCGTCACCTGTTCCACGCCGATCTGCGCGAAACGCTTCCGGAATCCGCTGCGGTCCTGGTACGGCATCTCGACCGCAACCGCATCGTCGGGGGTCGCGAAGATGACCTGCTTGCCGTTCCGGCTCAATTCAAGCGCGCAGGAGGCGGCGGCCTGCCTGCCGGTCCCGTCATAGACCAGCGCGGTTTCGCCGGAGGGCATACGACCGCCGAGAACATCCCAGACCGAGAGGCAGTGATCCGCCCCTTCCAGCCAGTCGAGATCGGGAATGCCGCCCGTCGCGACGATGACGGTGTCGGGGCTCTCTGCAAGGATGTCGGAGGCTTCGGCGAAGCTGTTCAGGCGGATATCGACACCAAGGCGCTGCAACGCGCTTTCGCGCCAGTCGAGGATGCCCAGAAGATCGGCGCGTTCCCTGACCCTTGTCGCGATCCGGAGCTGACCACCGAGTTGCGCGGCCGCTTCGAAGAGCGTGACACGATGGCCGCGCAGGGCTGAGACCCGGGCCGCCTCGAGCCCGGCGGGTCCGCCGCCAACGACCACGACGCGGCCGGGCCTCGCGGCTCTGGGAACATCATGCCCAAGCGTCAGTTCGCGGGTCGTGGCGGGGTTGTGAATGCAATGCGCCTTGCGGAACAGGCAGTAGGAGGCCCCGACACAGGGCCTGATTTCTTCTTCGGTCCCCGCTTCGAGCTTGCGGACGAGATGCGGGTCCGCGAGGTGGGCACGGGTCATGCCGACGAGGTCCACGAGGTTCTCGCGGATCGCATGGCGTGCGGTTGCAACGTCCCTGATCCCGCCCGCGTGCAGCAGCGGAAGGCGCACCTCCTTGCGGAAGGCCTCGACCGAGGGAAGGTAGGGCGCGCTCTTCTGGAACATTCCCGGCATGTTGTCTTCGGACAAGGTCAGGTCGCTGTCCATCAGGCCATAGATGCAGTTGAAGAAATCCACGGTGCCTTCGCGTTCGAGGATCTGCGCGATGGCGACCGCGTCCTCGAGCGTGAGCCCGCCTTCGACACCCTCGTCCACGACCAGCCTGATACCGATCGGAAAGGCCTCGCCGACCGCCCTGCGGATGGCGTCATGCACCATCAGGGCAAAGCGGACGCGGTTCTCGAGGCTGCCACCGAAACCGTCGGTGCGAAAATTCGTCAGCGGCGAGAGGAACTGTCCAATCAGGTGACCGCCGGTCAGGGTCTCAACCCCATCGAGCCCCGCCTCCGCTGCGCGCCGGGCCGCCTCTGCGTAGTCGGCGACGATCCTGTCGATGTCGTCCCGGCTCATTTCCCGGGGGAAGGCGCGATTGCGCGGTTCCCTGACCCGTGACGGCGCAAGCACCGGAAGCCACGCACCGGTGGCGTATTGCGCGCGCCGGCCGAGATGCGAGATCTGTGTCATGACGGCAGCGCCGACCCCATGGACTTCCTCGGCGAGCTTCTGCAGGTGCGGGATCACCGCATCGGTGGAAAGGTTCAGCTGCCCGCCGCCCCAGCTCGAGTCGCGCGACACCATGGCGCTGCCGCCGATCATGGTCATCGCGATGCCGCCGCGGGCCTTTTCGACGTGATAGGCCCGGTAGCGCTCGCCCGGCATGCCCCCGTCGTCGAGGGCCGAGGCATGCGACGTGCTAATCACACGGTTGCGCAGTGTCAGCCCCTTCAGGACGAACGGATCGAGAAGCGGGTCCTTGGTGAGGGTCGGGGCGGATGTGTCCATGCGTTCAGCTCCTGATCCGGGTGACCGCCGCAAGCGGTATTCATTCGCTGCAAGCGTGACCGCAAGACAGGCCTAGGTGAAGCTTGAATAAATGAGAGCAAGGTATACGCTCTGCGTATGGAAGAGTTCAGCCGGAGGTTCGCCTCTCTCAAGCCGTTTCTGGTCTTCGAATGCGCGGCGCGATGCGGCAGCTTCTCGGCCGCCGCCAAGGCGTTCAACATCTCGCAGCCGTCGGTCAGTCGCAACGTCGCGCAGCTGGAACGGGAGCTCGGCGTGGCGCTGTTCGACCGGCGGCCGACCGGCGCAGAGCTGAGCGACGCCGGCCGCGAGCTCTTTCATGCGATCACCCAGGGCATGGGCACCATCATGCGCACGATCAATGAGATCGAGCGTCGGCGGCAGGAGGATGCGGGGGTTGTCAGCCTCTCGGTCTCCGGTTCCTTCGTGGCGCATTGGATGGCTCCCCGGCTTGCCGCCTTCAGCCAGGCCTTTCCGGAAGTCCGGCTGAGGTTTCACCTGATGTCGGGCCTGATGCGGGGCCTTCCGGAAGATGTCGATCTGGCGGTGCGCACCGCTGCCCCGTCGGAGCAGGCGGCCCGGACATGGGATTTCGCACCGGAGGTTGTCCTTCCGGTCAGCAGCCCGGGCTATCTGGCCGCGCGGAGGACGGCGGGGGGGCACACGTTCCTGCACTTCTCCGATCACGCCCGCGAGATCTGGAAAGAGATGTCAGACCTCGGCACACCGGGCGATCGGGAGGGCGATGTCTGCCATGAGTTCGACGATTACTCGGTCGCTCTTCAGGCCGCGCTGGACGGCAGCGGCGTGGCGCTCGGCTGGCTGAGCGTGACCTCCCGGCTGCTGCTCGAGGGCAGGTTGGTCCCGGTCGGGGGCCGGGCGCATCGCGCAGAGCGGGTTCACCGCCTGATCGAATGCGGCAACGGTGTCCCGCGTGAGATCGTTGCCGACATCGCGCAATGGCTCGTGGATCGGATGAAAGACGACCTTTCGGAGCTGCGACCGATCCTGCCCCGCTCCGCCGGGATCTGATGCCCGCAGCCTGCGGGTTTGTGCGATGACGGCCCTGCCTCCGGCAGCGGAGCTGCGGCAAGATAGGGCAGAACCGCGATGCCCCTGCGCGGATCGAGCCGCGGCGCCTCGTCGGCTTCGACTTTCCGGGAAGACAGATCTTCCGGGGCTCGGTTGCCGCGATTTAGATCGCGGCAACCCCTTGATGCTGTCCCTGCGTGTCAGCTTGCGAAGCGCTCGGGCCGGAAGGGGTCGAGCAGCGGGTGGCGCAGCTCCAGTGCCATTTCCTCGGCCAGAAGTTCGCCGGCGAGCAGGCCCAGCGTCGCGCCGCTGTGCGAGAACGCCACGAAGCAGCCAGGCAGTTTTTCGAGCTCTCCGAACACCGGCTCTCCGTCCCCGGGGATCGGCTTGGGACCAAGATGCACCGCCTTGACCTGCAGGTCCGGCGCGCCGCTGAGAACCTTGCGGGCCTCGTCGATCAACCCGCTGACCGTCGAGGGCAGCGCCTCGAAGGTGCCGTCTTCGTGCACCACCACCTCTTCCTCGGACCAGCCGGAGTCGAGGTAGAACGCGCCGTCGGGGGTTGGACGGATGGCGACGCGCGGGGTGTTGAGCACGGCGCGGAGCGGATGCGCAAGCGGATGGGTCTCGACGAGCAGTGCGACCGGCGTGTCGTCACCGATGGTGATGCCCTGTTCGGCCACCGTGGCGGGAACCGCGGGGCCCGTGGCAAGCAGCAGCTTGTCGGCAGAGAATGTGCGTCCGTCGGCGCAGCGCGCGCCGGTGCAGCGCCCGTCTTCCACGATCAGGTCGGCCCGGCCCGCATCGGTGACGATGGTGCCGCCCGCGGCCCTGACTTCAGCGGCGAGCTGATCGATCAGCGACGGCAGGTCGACCCAGCCTTCATTGGGGTTGAGGATCGCGCCGGCACTCGTCACCTGCGCGCCATCAACTCCCTCGATCTGTGCGCTCACTTCATCGCCCGACAGCAGTTCGGCGGGATAGCCCAGGTCCCGCTCGTAGCGGAAGACATCAGCGATCTCGTTGCTGTCGTCTTCCGCGTCCCATGTCAGCCCGCCGCCGAAGGACAGCCAGCTGACGCCGGGATTGCGGTCGGCCAGCACACGGTAGCGCTCGATCCCGGCCTGGCGGAGACGGTGATAGGGCAGGCTGCGCCGCCGTGCCGTGTTGAGCCAGGCCAGCGAGCGCCCGGAGGCTCCGTTGCCCAGCGGGCCATCGTTGATCAGGGTTACCCGCACGCCGATGCGGCTGAGCTGCGCGGCGGTCGAGACGCCGAAGATGCCGCCGCCGATGATCAGCGCCGTGGAAATGGAGGGTTTGGGGCACTGCATGTCAGTCTCCTGCTTGTCCCGTTGTCGAGGTGATGGCTTCCCAGCGGCGGCTCTGCGCGGCGCGTGTTAGCGCCTCGAGCGTGGCGGCGTTGCCAAGGATGTCCGCGGCCGCACCGGCGGCGAAATGGTTCTGATGCACCGCCCGGGCAAAGCTCTCGGCCTGCAGGCGGTACTGGTCGGCGGGCGGGCAGGTCAGCAGCTCGCGCCCGCCACCGAGAAGATCGGTGCCGCTGTCGAGCGCCAGCCGCGCCGCGTGATCGGCCGGGCAGTTAAAGGGCGCGTCGAGCACGAGGTAGCCCTCGGTGCCGAGCAGCGTGAGCTGCTGAACCAGCGCGGACTGGGTCGAGACGGTGAAGCTCAGCTGGCCGCCACCCGTAAAACGCGCGGCCCCGGTGGTCAGACGGTCGGTGCCGAAGTCCGGATCGAGGTCCATTGTGCAGCTCACCGCCTCGGGCTCGTCGCCGAAAAAGAACCGCGCGGTGTCGACCGCGTAGCACCCGACGTCATAGAGCCCGCCACCGCCGATGTCCTTCTGGTTGCGGACATTTTGCGGATCGTCGTTGCAGTAGCTGAACAGCGCCTGCACGCCGGTGAGCCGGCCGATCCGGCCCGCGCTCACCAGTTCACGGGCTCTGATCCATTGCGGGTGGTGGCGGGTCATGAAGGCCTCGGCCACCACCCGCCCCGCGGCTTGCGCCGCTGCGGTGACCTCGCGGGCTTCGGCGAGGCTCAGCGCGAGGGGTTTCTCGCACAGCACGTGCTTGCCGGCGGCCAGCGCCTGCAAGGTCAGGGGCACGTGCAGGTGGTTTGGCAGGGGGTTGTAGATCACGTCGATCTCGGGGTCCGCGAGCAGTGCCTCGTAGCTGCCGTAGGCGCGCGGGATGCCGAACTCGCCGGCCATGGCCTCGGCCCGGGCGACATCGCGCGAGGCGATCGCGGCGAGGCGGCAACCCTCGGCATCCCGCAGGGCGGGCAGCATCGCCTTGCGCGCGATGCCGGCGGTGCCGAGGATGCCCCATGATAGGTCTTTCATCGGAGTTTCCTTAGGTTTTCCGTGTCACAGGACCTCGGCGAAGAACTTCTTCAGCCGGTCGGTCTGCGGGTTGTCGAAAAGCGCATCGGGCGTGCCGGCTTCGACGATCTTGCCCTCGTCCATGAAGACGATCTGGTCAGCGACCTGCCGCGCGAAGCCCATCTCGTGGGTGACCACGACCATGGTCATGCCGCGCCGCCCGAGATCGGCCATGAGGTTGAGCACGCCCTTCACCAGTTCCGGGTCGAGGGCGCTGGTGACCTCGTCGAAGAGCACCACCTCGGGGTCCATCGCCAGAGCCCGGGCGATGGCGACG
>NZ_FOZW01000017.1 GCF_900116195.1 Alloyangia pacifica | reverse complement strand
GCGTCGATGACGTGATCAACGTCTCGGGCCACCGCATGGGCACCGCCGAGGTGGAAAGCGCGCTCGTCGCCCACGCCAAGGTCGCCGAGGCCGCCGTCGTCGGCTACCCGCATGCGGTCAAGGGCCAGGGCATCTACTGCTACGTCACGCTGATGAACGACGTCGAGCCGTCGGAGGACCTGAAGAAGGAACTCCGCACCTGGGTCCGCACCGAGATCGGCCCGATCGCCTCGCCCGACCTCATCCAATGGGCCCCCGGCCTGCCGAAGACCCGCTCCGGCAAGATCATGCGCCGCATCCTGCGCAAGATCGCCGAGAACGACTACGGCGCCCTCGGAGACACCTCCACCCTCGCCGACCCTTCCGTCGTCGACGACCTCATCGAAAACCGCGCAAACAAGGGGTGAGCGAGATGGACGCAACGACCGTGACCCGCGCCCCCGTGCTCATCCTTCTCGGCCCTCCGGGGGCCGGGAAAGGCACCCAGGCGCGCAAGCTCGAGGACAAATACGGGCTGGTGCAGCTCTCGACCGGCGATCTGCTGCGCGCCGCCGTGGCGCAGGGCACCGAGGCCGGCAAGCAGGCCAAGGCGGTCATGGAAGCCGGCGAACTGGTGAGCGACGAGATCGTCATCGCCATCCTGCGCGACCGCATTGCAGAAGCCGATTGCGCGCAGGGCGTGATCCTCGACGGCTTCCCGCGCACCACGGTGCAGGCCGAGGCGCTGGACGCGCTGCTGGCCGAGAGCGGGCAGAAGATCAACGCGGCGATCAGCCTCGAGGTGGATGACGCCGCCATGGTGGACCGGATCTCGGGCCGCTACACCTGCGCCGGGTGCGGCGAGGGCTATCACGACACGTTCAAGACGCCGAAACAGAGCGGCGTCTGCGACCATTGCGGCGGGACAGAGATGAAGCGCCGCGCCGACGACAAGGCGGAAACCGTGGCCTCGCGGCTCGAGGCCTACCACGCGCAGACCGCCCCGCTCATCGGCTATTACGACAGCAAAGGCGCCCTGAGCCGCATCGACGCGATGGGCAAGATCGAGGAGATCGCCGCCGGGCTCGGCGCGATCGTCGAAAAAGCGACGGGCTGATCCGTCGGAGGCCGCTCAAAGGAGGGGCGGCCGCATTTTCAGGAGGAGGAACCGCCATGGCGGATCAATCAACGCACCACGCGCATGGCGCCGAGGAGGCCGGCAAGGCCTACTGGTCGGCCAACCTGCGTCTCATCTTCATCAGCCTGATCATCTGGGCGCTCTGCAGCTTCGGCTTCGGCATCCTGCTGCGCCCGATGCTCTCGGGCATCGCGGTCGGCGGCTCGGACCTGGGGTTCTGGTTCGCCCAGCAGGGCAGCATCATCGTCTTCCTGGCACTGATCTTCTTCTACGCCTGGCGGATGAACAAGCTCGACCGTGAATACGGCGTGGACGAGGAGTAAGGCGTCATGGATCAGTTCACCATCAACCTGCTGTTCGTGGGCGCCTCCTTCGCGCTCTACATCGGCATCGCGATCTGGGCCCGCGCGGGCTCCACGTCGGAATTCTACGCCGCCGGGCGCGGCGTGCACCCGGTCACCAACGGCATGGCGACGGCGGCAGACTGGATGTCCGCAGCCTCCTTCCTGTCGATGGCGGGCCTCATCGCCTTCACCGGCTATGACAACTCGGCCTACCTGATGGGCTGGACCGGCGGCTACGTGCTGCTGGCGCTGCTGCTCGCGCCCTACCTGCGCAAGTTCGGCAAGTTCACCGTCTCCGAGTTCATTGGCGACCGCTTCTACTCGCCGACCGCGCGCCTGGTGGCCGTGATCTGCCTGATCATCGCCTCGACCACCTATGTGATCGGCCAGATGACCGGCGTCGGTGTGGCCTTCGGCCGCTTCCTCGAGGTGTCGAGCACCACCGGTCTGCTGATCGGTGCGGTGATCGTGTTTGCCTACGCGGTGTTCGGCGGCATGAAGGGCGTGACCTACACGCAGGTCGCGCAATACATCGTGCTGATCCTCGCCTACACCATCCCGGCGATCTTCATCTCGCTGCAGCTGACCGGCAACCCGATCCCGGGCCTTGGCCTCTTCGGCACCGATCAGGCCTCGGGTGAGCCGCTGCTGGCCAAGCTCGACCAGATCGTCCGTGAGCTGGGCTTCGGCGAATACACCGCCCACAACGGCGACACGCTCAACATGGTGCTCTTCACCCTGTCGCTGATGATCGGCACCGCCGGCCTGCCGCACGTGATCATGCGGTTCTTCACCGTGCCCAAGGTGGCCGACGCGCGCTGGTCCGCCGGCTGGGCGCTGGTCTTCATCGCCCTGCTCTACCTGACGGCCCCGGCCGTGGGCGCGATGGCACGCCTCAACATCACCCAGCAGTTCTGGCCGGAAGGCACTGCGGGCCAGGCTGTCTCGCTCGAGCAGATCGAGAGCGATCCGGCCTATGACTGGATGGCCACCTGGCAGCAGACCGGCCTTCTGGGTTGGGAAGACCTCAACGGCGATGGTCGCATCCAGTACTACAACGACAAGAACGCCGCGATGCAGGAGAAGGCAACCGCCGAGGGCTGGGCTGGCAACGAGCTGACCAACTTCAACAACGACATCCTCGTGCTCGCCAACCCCGAGATCGCCAACCTTCCGAGCTGGGTGATCGGCCTCGTCGCCGCCGGTGGTCTCGCCGCCGCGCTCTCGACCGCCGCCGGCCTGCTGCTCGCCATTTCCTCGGCGGTCAGCCACGACCTGATCAAGGGCCAGATCAACCCGGCAATCAGCGAAAAGGGCGAACTTCTGTCCGCACGGATCGCCATGGCCGTGGCCATCGCTGTCGCCACCTGGCTGGGCCTCAACCCCCCGGGCTTCGCGGCGCAGACCGTGGCACTGGCCTTCGGCCTTGCCGCAGCCTCGATCTTCCCGGCGCTGATGATGGGCATCTTCTCGAAGGTGAACAACAAGGGCGCCGTGGCGGGCATGCTCTCGGGTCTGATCGTCACCCTGCTCTACATCTTCCTGCACAAGGGCTGGTTCTTCATCCCCGACACCAACAGCTTCACCGACGCCGACCCGCTGCTCGGCACGATCAAGTCGACCTCGTTCGGTGCGGTGGGTGCCCTGGTGAACTTCGCGGTGGCCTTCACGGTCTCGGCGATGACCAAGCCGATCCCGCAGGAAATCTCCGAGCTGGTGGAAAGCGTGCGCGTTCCGCGCGGCGCGGGCGCAGCCCAGGATCACTGATCGGTGATACGGAGCCTGGGCGCGCAAGCGCCCTCGCCCTAGGCAAATGTCCCGCCCCGCGCTATGCCGGGGCGGGATTTTTCTTCCGCGATTGCACCCACATCGCACCACCGGAGCGCCAAGATGCCGATTGAGCCCGACGACCTGCGCCGTTTCCTGACCTCGGTGCACCCCTATGACGCGCTGGACACCGATGCGCTCGACGTGCTGGTGCCGCAGTTCCTGACACGCAGCTACAAGCCCGGCGAGGAAGTCTATGCCGTCGGCAGCCAGCTCGAGGGGCTTTACCTCGTGCACACAGGCCAGGTGGAGATCCGCGACGAGAACGGCGTCGCCGTCTCGCTGCTGGGGCCGCGCAACTCCTTTGGCGAGCGCGGGCTGATGCGCGAGGGGCTGGCGGCCACCACCGCCAGCGCGCTCGACGAGACGGTGCTGCTGATGCTGCCCGCCTATGCCTTCCGCGAGCTGGTGGCCGAACATGCCGCCGCCCGCCGCTTCTTCGACCGCTCGCGGGCCGCGCGGCCGCGCAGGTCAGACCTCGCGCACAGCCGGGTCGAGACGCTTATGGCCCGCGCCCCGCTCACCGTGCCGCCCGAGACCCCCGCCCAGCAGGCCGCGTTGATGATGCGCGAGGAAGGCGTCTCGTCGCTCTGCATCACCCGGGGCCGCGACCTGATCGGCATCGTCACCATCCGCGACATCTCGGCCAAGGTGGTCGCGGGCGGCATGGACACCAATATCCCGGTCTCCGAGATCATGTCGCACGAGCCGGTCACCCTGCCGCCCTCGGCGATCGGCTCGGACGTGCTGCACACGATGGTCGAGCGCGGCATCGGCCACGTGCCGATCACCGACGCCGGGCGGCTGGTGGGCATCGTCACCCAGACCGACCTCACCCGATTCCAGGCGGTCAGCTCGGCCGAGCTGGTCGCCGCCATCGCCCGCGCCCGCAGCCCCGCGCAGATGGCCGAGACCACCGCCCGCATCCCGCAGCTGCTGGCGCAGCTGGTCGCCGGCGGCAACCGTCACGAGGTCACCACGCGGCTGATCACCGACGTCGCCGATACCGTCACCCGCCGCCTGCTGGCACTGGCCGAAGAGGACCTTGGCACCGCGCCGGTGCCGTGGCTCTGGCTTGCCTGCGGCTCTCAGGGACGGCAGGAGCAGACCGGCGTGTCGGACCAGGACAATTGCATGATCCTCGACGACAGCGCCACCGAACGGGACCTTGAATACTTCAGGGAGATGGCGAAGTTCGTCTGCGATGGGCTTGATAAGGCTGGATATTTCTACTGCCCCGGCGACATGATGGCGACCAACCCGCGCTGGCTGCAGACGCAATCGGTCTGGCGCAGATACTTCCGTGGCTGGATCGAGAAACCCGACCCCGAGGCGCAGATGCTCGCTTCGGTGATGTTCGACCTGCGCCCCATCGGCGGCACGAAATCGCTGTTCGAGGATCTGCAGCACGAGACGCTGGAAGCGGCCTCGAAGAACTCGATCTTCACCGCCCACATGATCTCAAACTCGCTCAAGCACACGCCGCCGCTGGGCCTCTTGCGCGGCTTTGCCACCATCCGCTCGGGCGAGCACAAGAATACCGTCGATCTCAAACACAACGGCGTGGTGCCGGTGGTCGATCTGGCACGGGTCTACGCGCTGCAGGCGCGGCTGCCCGAGGCCGGAACCCGCGCCCGGATCGAGGGCGCCATCGCCGCCGGAGCGGTGTCGGGCTCGGGCGGGCAGGACCTGCTGGACGCCTACGACCTGATCGCCGAAACCCGGCTCGAGCATCAGGCAACGCTGGTCAAGCGCGGGGAAAAGCCCGACAACTATCTTGCGCCGTCCGACCTGTCGGACTTCGAGCGCAGCCACCTGCGCGACGCCTTCGTGGTGATCAAGTCGATGCAATCGGCGATCGGCCACGGGCGCGGCATGCTGGGGTAAGGACCTGAGGGGGGAGAGATGTTCTACGAATTGATTGCGGTGCTGGTGGCCGGCCTTGCCGGGGCCGGCGTGGTAATGCTGCTGCGCAAGGCCACCGGCGGGCGGCTGCCGCGCTGGATGATCCCCATCGGAGCGGGCGCGGCCATGCTCGCCGCCTCCATCGCCGGGGAATACGGCTGGTACGGCAGCACCGCCAAGGCGCTGCCGGCCGGGGTCGAGGTGGTGGAAACGCACGACTCCAGCGCGCTCTGGCGGCCCTGGACCTACGTCTGGCCAATGACCGACCGCTTCATCGCCGTCGATGCCGCCGGGCGGCGCGAGAACGCGCAAACGCCGGGGCTCTACCTTGCCGACCTCTATTTCTTCGCCCGCTGGCAGCCGACGCAGGTGGTCGAGATCATGGTTGACTGTCCGGGCGGACGCCGCGCCGATCCCATGGGTGGCGACGGCGGCGAGCCGCGTTGGCGCGAGGTTGGTGCCGAGGACAGTATCGTCACCGCGGTCTGCTCGGAGGCGCGCATATGACCCAGCTGAGCCTGCGCCTGCGCATCTTCCTGTTCTTCGTACTGATCGCCTTGGGCGGCGCGGGGATCACGGCGCTGGCGCTCTGGCTCGGCTATGGGCGCGCGCTCGCGACCACCCCGGCAAACGGCTTCTTCTTTGCCGGCATCCTCGCCGTCTTCGGCATCGTGGCGCTGAGCGCCGGGGTCTGGCTGCTGTTCGACGAGAATGTCGCCAAGCCGGTTGAGCGCATCGCCTCGGAGATGCGCGTGCGCGCCCATGCAGGTGTCGACAGGCAGGTCGACCTGCACGGCGCGCGCTACCTCGGCGATCTTGCCCATGCCGCCGAGGCGGTCTCCGCCCGGCTGTCGGAAACCGCGCTGGCCTCGGCGCAACGGGTGGCCGAGGAGACCGCGCAGCTCGCCGCCGACAAGGAGCGTCTGACCGCCCTGCTCACCGAGATCCCTGTGGCCACCATCATGGTCAGCCCCAAGGGCCGTATCGTGCTCTACGACGGGCAGGCCGCCGAGGTGCTCGCCCAGATCCACGTGCCGCGGCTCAACGCGGCTGTCACGGATTACTTCCTCGCCGCCGGCATCGACGCGGCGGTGCGCGAGATGCACCGCACCGGGCGCGAGGTCACGCTGACCCTGCGCTCGGTCGATGAGGCACAGAGCTATCATGGCCGGATGAAACCGCTCGATGCGGGCGGCTACCTGCTGATCATCGAGGAGGCGGAGGCACGCATCGCGCCTCAGGCCGAGCGGCCCATGGTCTTCGATTTCTCGCTGCTCACCGCGCCGGCCTCTGCCGCGCTGGAGGACACGCCCTTGCGCGCGCTGACCTATGTGGTCTTCGACACCGAGACGACGGGGCTGCTGCCGCACAAGGACGAGGTGGTTCAGATCGGCGCGGTGCGGGTGGTCAGCGGCAAGATCGTTCCCGGCGAGCAGATCGACCAGCTGGTGGACCCCGGCATGGAGATCCCGCAATCCTCGACCAGGGTGCACAAGGTGACCGACGCCATGGTGCACGGCCAGCCGGACATCGCCGAGGCCGGGCGGCGCTTCCACCATTTCGCCCGGGGCGCGGTGATCGTGGCGCATAACGCGCCCTTCGACATGGCCTTCCTGCGCCGCCACCAGTCCCGCATGGGGGTGGAGTGGAGCAACCCCATCCTCGACACGGTGCTGCTCTCGGCGGTGCTCTTCGGGGCGAGCCAGACCCACACGCTGGACGCGCTCTGCGAGCGGCTCGGCGTGATCATCCCGCCCGCCCTGCGGCACACCGCGCTTGGCGACGCGCGGGCCACCGCGGAAGTTCTGGTCAGGATGCTGCCGATGCTCGAAGCACAGGGGATGTCGACCTTCGGCGAGGTTCTGGCGCAGACCCGGCAGCACGGGCAACTTCTGGAAGACCTGAACTGAGACTGTCGAGCGCGGCTTGCACCGCCTCGCGCGGCGCGGCGGCCAGCGGCAGCCGCGCCAGCGCCGCAAGCCGCGGCTCCAGCGCACGCATCGCGGCATGGAGCGCGACGGCCCGTGGGATGACCGGCCCGTCCCGCACCTCGGGCAAGGGCCAATAAGCGTTGATCGGGGGTGGCAGCTGCGCGGCGATGGGCAGCGCAGCAAGAGCCCGCTCATCGAGCGCGATCACCACATCGAGCTTCCCGGCACCCACCTCGAACGGCACTCCGAGCGCTACCGGAAGACATGCCGGCAGACGATGCGCCGCGAGCACCTCGACAAGCACCGGATCGAGCGCTGCGACCGGTGCAACGCCCGCCGCGCGCACCCGCGCCCGGCCCCAGAGCCGCCGCCGCGCCAGCGCCGTGGCAAGCGGCGACAACCGCGCCCCGTCGGCGCAGAGAAACAGCAGCCGCAGCCGCCCCGCAGGCTGCCAGTCCGCGCCGGCCCGCCCCAGCGCCACATCCGCCCCGAGCCAGTCGATCACCTGCGCCAGCGCACTCGGCACCGCATGGTAGAGCCTCAGCGATCCCCGCACCCGCTGCACCAGCAACCCCGCCTCGCAAAGCGCCGCCAGATGCGCCGAGAGCGTCGAGGGCGGCACCATCAGCGCCCGGGCCAGATCGCCCGCCGCCAGCGGATGCGGCAGGTAGCGGACCAGCAGCCGCAGCACCGAGACGCGCAGCGGATTGCCGAGCAGTCCAAGGCGGGCGAGGCAGACCGGATCCATGCGGCCGCACATAGCCCGGCACCCTTGAAGAGAGGGTTAACGGTGCCCCTCTGCGCGCGCCCACTTGACCTTTTCCCGGCGCGGCCCTAGCGCTCTGGGCATGGCACAGGCACCCCTTCTCCAGCTCTCCGACATCGCGCTCACCTTCGGTGGCGAGCCGGTGTTTTCCGGCCTCTCGCTCAACGTCCAGCCCGGCGACCGCGTCGCGCTGGTCGGCCGCAACGGCTCGGGCAAATCCACCCTGATGAAGGTCATGGCGGGCTTCGTCGAGCCCGACACCGGCGACCGCATCGTGCCGCCGGGCATCTCGGTGGGCTATATGGAGCAGGAGCCGGATCTCTCGGGCTTCGAGACCCTGGGCGACTACGCAGCCGAGGGCCTCGGCCCGGCGGAGATGTACAAGGTCGAGGCGGCCGGCGAAGGGCTCGGCTTCGATCCCGCCCGCCCCGTCGCCACCGCCTCGGGCGGCGAACGCCGCCGCGCCGCGCTGGCCAAGCTGATGGCGCAGGATCCGGACGTCATGCTGCTCGACGAACCGACCAACCACCTCGACATCAACGCCATCGGCTGGCTCGAGGACGAACTGAAGCGCACCCGCAAGGCCTTTGTCCTCATTTCGCACGACCGGCGTTTCCTAGAGAACCTCACCCGCGCCACGCTGTGGATCGACCGCGGCGCCGTGCGCCGGCAGGAGCAGGGCTTCGCCGCCTTCGAGGCCTGGCGCGACAAGACCTGGGCCGAGGAGGACGAGGCGCGCCACAAGCTCGACCGCAAGATCAAGTCCGAGGCGAAATGGGCGGTCGAGGGCATCTCGGCCCGCCGCACCCGCAACCAGGGCCGCGTGCGGGCGCTGCAGGCGCTGCGCGCCGAGCGCTCGTCGCAGATCCGCCGCCAGGGCACCGCCGCGATGGAGCTTTCCTCCGGCCCGACCTCGGGCAAGAAAGTGATCGATGCCGTGGCCCTCACCAAGGGCTTCGGCGACAAGCAGATCGTCAAGGATTTCTCGCTGACGGTGATGCGCGGCGACCGCGTCGCCTTCGTCGGTCCGAACGGCGTCGGCAAGACCACCCTCATCCGCATGCTGATGGGCGAGATCGAGCCCGATGCGGGCAGCGTCAAGCTCGGCACCAACCTGATGCCGGCGATCTTCGACCAGACCCGCGCCCGGCTCGATCCGGAGATGACGCTCTGGGAAAGCCTCACCGGCGATCCCGAAATGCGCGTTTCCGGCAAGGCCGACCAGGTGCTGGTGCGTGGCCAGCCGAAACACGTGGTCGGCTATCTCAAGGAATTCCTCTTCGACGAGCGCCAGGCCCGCGCGCCCGTGCGATCCCTGTCGGGCGGCGAGAAGGCACGGCTGCTGCTGGCCAAGATCATGGCCAGCGAGAGCAACATGCTGGTGCTCGACGAGCCGACCAACGATCTCGACGTGGAGACGCTGGACCTGCTGCAGGACCTGCTGGGCGAATACGACGGCACCGTGCTGCTGATCAGCCACGACCGCGACTTCCTCGACCGGGTGGCCAGCACGACCATCGCGATGGAGGGCGATGGCGAGGCGATCACCTATGCCGGCGGCTGGAGCGACTACCAGGCGCAGAAGGCAGAGGCCGAAGCCGCCAGCGCGGCGAAGGAGAAGCCCGTCGCCAAGCCCGGCAAGGACAGCTCGGCCGCGCCGAAACCCAAGGCGCAGCAGAAGGGCATGAGCTTCAAGGACAAGCACCGGCTGGAGGAGCTGCCCGGGGTGATCGACCGGCTGACCGCCGAGATCGGCAAGCTCGAAGGCCTGCTGGCGGACCCCGAGCTCTTCACCCGCGAGCCGCTGAAGTTCAAGAAGGCCACCGAGGCACTGGACGAGCGGCAGGAAAAGCTCGCCGCTGCCGAGGAGGAATGGCTCGAGCTGGCCGAGAAGGCCGAAGCGGCGGGCTGAGCCCGCCGTCGCCGGCCAAATCTCTTCGAAGAGATTTGAAAGAGCCTTCGAGGGCTCTTGCCGCTTCCCTGCAGGCCATCGCCCTACTCGCCTGGCTGCCCCAGCGGGATGCGCTTCTCGGCGATGACCATGACGCCCACGGTCAGCAGGATGCGCACCACGTGGTGCAGGCTGACAAGCGCCGGGTTGGCGGCGAGCGACAGCGCGATGATCGACATCTCCGTCACGCCGCCCGGCGAATAGGATATCATCAGGTGCAGGAACGGGATGTCCGTCACCGCGGCCAGCACCACGGCGAAGACGGCACCAACCAGCAGCATCCAGCTCACCGACAGCACGCTCAGACCGAGCGAGCGGCGCAGCATCGTGGCGGTCATGCCGGTGAAGCGCACGCCGAGCGAGCTGCCCACCACCACCTGTGCCGCGGCGATCAACCAGAACGGCAGGTGCATGTCCACAAGCCCGGACAAGGTCAGCCCCGCCGAGAGCAGCAGCGGCCCGGTGATCTGCCCCGCCGGCAGCTTGATCTTCGACGCCACGAAGAGCCCGGCGAGCGCCGCCAGCACGATCACCAACAGCTCGCCGGCGGTGACCGGCCCGCTTGGCATGATGCTCTGCCCCGCCGCGCTGCCCACCGGGTGACCGATCCACAGCGACAGTGCCGAGGGCAGGATCGAGATGACGAGGATGATCCGCAGGAACTGCTGCGCGGTCAGCAGCCGCAGGTCCGCCCCCGCCTTTTCCCCCAGCACGAGGCTTTCCATCAGCCCCCCCGGCGCGCCGGCGTAGAAGGCCGTGGCCCGGTTGTAGCCGCCGATCTTGTGGAAAATCAGGAAATTGCCAGATTGCGCCAGCACCACGAAGACCGCCAGCATCGACAGGGTCAGCGGCAGTTCCGGCAGCAGCGCGAAGACCTCGGGCGTCACCTGCGTGCCGATCATCACGCCAATCAGCCCGATGAACACCGTGCGGAACTTCATCGGATAGGCGTAGTCGGCAAGGGCACGCTTCTGGAACAGCGCCACCGCGAGCCCCGAGGTGAACAGCGAGCCCAGCATGTAGGGCATGGGCAAATGCGCATGCTGGGCGATCCAACCTCCCACCCCACCCGCAAGCAGCAGGCAGCCGGTGGTGAAGATCATGCGCAGGGAGAGGGAGGAGAGACTCATGTCCGGACATAAGCCCAAGCGGGTCGCAGACGCAACGGCAAGTCTCGGGCGACACACGCCGAGGGGGCTCCGCCCCCCGCCCTGCGGGCGTCCCCCGGCGTATTTTTCAAGAGAAGAAGTCGCCGAAGACGCATTTCGGGCTTCTTCTCTTTTCAAATACGCATTGCGCCGCGCCGGTCGCGGGCATCGCGCCGGGGATCAGCGCGAGAGGTCCGAGGCGATCCGCGTGGCGAGCTGGTCCGTGGCGCTGCCTGCAGCCGCGGCGATGGCGGCGGCGCTGCCTGACTGCAACGGCACGGTGATCTCGAAGCGGCTGATGCGCTCGCGGATCACCCGATCGTAGGACGAGAGCGCGTATTGCCCCTTGAGCCGGAAGGTCCCGGCCGCGCTGGCCACCGCTTCCGAGATGCGGACGTGCACCGCCGCCTGCGCCGGTTCCTCCAGCGGCCAGGGCTCTGCGGCCACGGTGGCGCCGCTGATCTGGCCGAGGCGCTCGGCCAGAGCCTGGGTCATGGCGCGGCGCGGATCGTCGGCCCAGAGCGCGCCCTCGACCTGGTTCATCGCGCCCGAGGCGTCCTCGAGCAGGATCTCCGAGGCGTCGGCATAGGCCGGCAGCGAGACCTCGCGCACCTCCAGCGTGCCGACGGCGAGGCGCACGCTGGCCGAGGGAGGCGCGCCCTCCATCCTGTAGCGCGGCTCGGAGCCGCAGGCGGCGGCGAGCAGCGGCAGCAGCAGAAGCGGGAAGGTCGTCTTGAGGCGCATTCGGGGTCTCCTGTCAGCGGCCGAAGAGCAGCGAGTTGGGGTTGCGTTCAATCGTCCGGGCGAGCTTGTTCAGCGCCTCGGCGGCGGTCTGCACTTCGCGCAGGGCCGAGACGGTCTGGCGGTTGAAGGCGGAATTGCCGTCATAGCCCGAGATCACCGATTCCGCCTCGGCCACAAGCCGCTGGATGCGGGCCGAGAGATCGGGCAGCGTGGCGGCGGCCTCCTCGACCGCGGCGGCGGCGTCGCGCGCCGAGGCCAGGGTGGCGTTGGTGTTCTCGATCACCCCGCCAGCGCGCAGCTCCGCAAGCGCGCCCTGTGCCTCCTGCAGCATTGCCGAGAGGTCGGCGGGCAGCTGCCGGGTGCTGTCCTGATCGACGAACTTTCCGGCCCCGTCGAGGAAGTTGCCGGCGTCCGCAAGGAAGCTTTCGAGGTCGAGTGCCGTGGCCTTCTGGGTGAGCGCGCGCAGATCGGCCAGCAGGTCGGGCACGCCGGCCATGCTCTCGTCGACTGAATCGGCGACGCCGGTGACCTCGGCGGCGGCGGCCTCCGCCGCCTCGAGGGTCGCGACCAGCTGCTGAACCGCGCCGGCAGCGCGCATGTCCTCGACCACCCCGCGCAGTTCGGCGACGGTGCCGCGCAGCTCGCCGGGGATGGCCTGGATCTCCTCGCTGCCGATCAGTCCGCGGGCATCCTCGAGCAGGCCGATCACCGCCTCCGGTGCGTCGCGCAGGCGCGGGTTGGCGGTGAAGTTCTCGATCGAGGCCAGCGTGTCGATGGCCTGGTCGAGCAGGTCCTCGACCGGCAGGTCGTTAATGCGCTGGAACAGCCCTTCGGCGGTGGCGGTGATGTCCGGCAGGTCGGATTCGACCGAGGGGATCAGCGGCGCGTCCTGCGCGAAGATGCCGAAGGTGGCGGGCTCGGCGTCGGGCACCTCGGCCAGTTCGACCACCAGCGACTGGCTGAACAGGTTCTGCGAGGCGAGCCGCGCCCGCAGGCCGTTTTTCACCGCGTTCGACAGGAAGGCGATGGTGTCGGACTGCGCCGCTTCCTCGTCGAGCCCCAGCGCACGCGGGTCGATCGACAGCGTGGTGCGCAGGCGCACGGTCTGGTCCTCGCCCTCGCCGTCGATGAAGGCACCGATGTCGGTCACCCGACCGACACGCAGGCCGCGGTAGGTCACCGATGAGCCGACCTCGAGACCGCGCACGGATTCATCGAATTCGGCGGTCAGTTCAACGGCGTTGGAAATCGTCTCGGAGAACAGGCTGTCACGGGCGGCGGCCTCGTCGTCGTAGAGATCGAAGGCATAGCCCGCGGGCACCGCGCTGCCGCCGGAGACGACCGTGTCGAAGGCGATGCCGCCGCGGATCAGCGCCGCGACCGAGCCTACCGACAGGTTGAGCCCGGACGGGCCGATGTTGACCGAGAAGCCTGAGGTGTCCCAGAAACGGGTCGCGGTGGTGATGCGGCGGTCGTTCGGGGCCTCGATGAAGGCATCGACCACGACTCCGTTGCCGCGCTCCAGCAGGCGCGGGGTCTCGATCCGTCCGACCTCGATCCCCTGGAAGAAGATCGGCGCGCCGGCCGAGAGCTGCGTGCCGTCGTCGGCGCGGATGGTGATGCGGGTGCCCTTCACCCCGGGGCGGACCAGCGGGGTGGTGTCGCGGCCGCGGAAGTTCCGCGCCGCGGCCCCCTCCTGCGGGCTGAACCCAGCCTCGATGTAGACGCCCGACAGCACCGTCGACAGGCCGGTGATGCCGGAGGTCGAGACCTCGGGACGGACCACCCAGAACTCGGCATCCGAGGGCAGCGAGTCGGCCACGTTGCGGTCGATGCGGGCGCTCACCCGCACCTCGGCCAGATCCTCCGAAAAGACCACCTCCTCGACCGTGCCGACGATCACGTCGCGGTAGCGGATCGTGGTTTCCTCGGCGGTGATGCCGGCGGCGTTCTCGAAGGTGATCTCGATCAGCGACCCACGCTCGGCAAGGCTCTGCCAGGCGATGAACAGCGTCACCGCGATGGCGGCCATCGGCACCAGCCAGACCAGCGAGAGGTTGCGCCAGACGGAGCGGCGCTTCGGCTCGACCTCCATCCGGGCCGGTTTCGGATCACTCATTGCTCGGGTTCCTCACTCGCATCCCAGATCAGCCTCGGGTCGAAGCTCTGTGCCGAAAGCATTGTGAATGCAACAGAAAGCGCGAAACTTATCGCTGCAATGCCGGGATTGATCGCCGCGGCGAAGTCCAGTTGCACCAAAGATGCAAGGATGGCCACGACGAAGACGTCGATCATCGACCAGCGGCCGACGAATTCCACCACCTCGTAGAGATGCTGGCGCTTGCCGGGCGAGAGTTTCACCCGGTGGGTCACGCTCAGCGCCAGGTAGGCGATGGCGATGAACTTGGCGACGGGGATCATGATCGAGGCAAAGAAGACGATCCCGGCGATGCCGTAGGAGCCATGGTGCATGAGATCCACCACGCCGCCGAAGATGGTGCTGTCGGTGGTCTTGCCCAGCAGCGTGGTTCTCAGCATCGGGTAGACATTTGCCGGCACGTAGACCACCAGCCCCGCCCCCAGCCAGGCCCAGACCCGCTGCAGCGAGGTCACGTCCCGGCTCGACAGATGCGAGCCGCAGCGCGTGCAGCGCTCCAGCCCCGGCACGTGGACCTTGCCGCATTCGGTGCAGGCGATCATGCCCGCACGGCGCGCGGTCAGGACCGGCGCGACTCGAGCGTCTTCCATACAGTGACCCTGCACATGAAATTGTCCTTGAGCACGGTGACCAGCACCAGTGCGACGAAGGCCCAGAAGGCCGGGCCGATCGACAGATGCGCCAGGCCTGCCACCTTCACCAGAGCGACCGCGACGCCGACGATGAACACCTCGGCCATGGCCCAGGGGCGCAGGTGATCGGCGAGGCGGAAGAAGAACTCGGCATGGCGTGCCGGACGGTGACCGAAGGCCATGGGCGCCAGCACGTAGACCAGCGACAGGAAGCGGATGCTCGGCAGAATGACGATCAGCGAGGCCATGGCGATGGTCAGCGGCGCGGTCATGCCACTGGAGAAGGCCAGGATCGTATCGAGCAGCGAACTGCGCTGCACCCGTCCCGCCACCGAAAGTTCGAGGAAGGGAAAGAACATAGCCGCGACCATCAGCACCAGTGCCGAGAGCGCCAGCATGATGATCCGGGTCATCGCCGAGCGGCGCGGCGACTCCAGCACCTCGTGGCAACGGGCGCAACGGGCGGTCTCGCCCTCGGCGATCTCGCGCTCCTCGTGCAGCGTGTCGCACAGCGGGCAGGCAATGAGATGCTCTGCCTGCTCCGCGGTGAAGGCGGGCGGCGGCAGGACCGGATTGATCTCCGGCGGGAGTTCTTCGGCAACCACATCGGCGAGGCTCATGCGCCCAATCTAGAACGCAGCGTGCCACAAGGAAAGGGCTGGCGGGACAAAGCCTTCGCCCTGCTCGCCCGGCAGGCATCCGGCACGCGCCGGCGGGATGTCGCGGAGCCCTGCATCGACAAGACAGGGGGCAGTCGCTACCACAAGGGGCAGAAAAACACTGTTGCACGGAGGTCGAGCCCGATGAAATGCTTCTACGCCCCGGAGACCGAGGGTCATGACCCCAGCTTCCGCCTCACCCATGGCACCGTGGTGCGCAACGCCGAGCGGGCCGAACGCGCGATGCTGCTGCTCAAAGGACTGGAGCAGCTCGGCCTCGGCACCGAGAGCCCGCCCGCGGCACCCCGCGCCGCGCTCGAGGCGGTGCACACGCCGGAATTCCTGCAGTTTCTCGAGACGGGATGGGAGGAGTGGCAGAAACTGCCGAATGCCGGGCCGGAGGTGGTGCCCAACGTCTTTCCGCGCGGGCCGGTGACCACCTACCCCGACACGATCATCGCCCGCGCCGGCTGGCACATGTCCGACACCTCGGCCCCGATCGGCCCCAAGAGCTGGCTTGCCACCCGTCGCGCCGCCGATTGCGCCGTGGCCGCCGCCGAGGCGGTGATGGCCGGCGAGCGGGCAGCCTATGCGCTCTGCCGCCCGCCGGGACACCACACCACGGATGACGTTGCTGGAGGCCATTGCCTGATGAACGTCACCGCCATTGCCGCGCAGCACCTGCGCCGGGCGCACAACCACGTGGCGGTTCTGGACATCGATGTGCACCATGGCAACGGCACGCAGGCGATCTTCTACGACCGCGCCGATGTGCTGATGGTTTCCGTCCACGCCGAAACCCACGACTACTACCCGTTCTATACCGGTTACGCCCATGAAACGGGCAACGGCGATGGCAAGGGCTTCAACCTCAACCTGCCGCTGCCGCGCAGCACCACGACCCCGGGCTGGCTTGCCGCCGTCGATCAGGGGATCGAGCGCATCAAGGCCTATGCGCCGGGCGCGCTGGTAGTCAGCCTCGGGCTCGATGCGCATGAGAATGACCCCCTTGACGGCATGAAGGTGAGCTTCGATGGTTTCGCCGAAGCGGGCCGCCGGATTGCCGAGGCGGGGCTGCCCACGGTGATCGTGCAGGAAGGCGGCTATCTGTCGCCCGACCTGACCACGTCGCTGACCTCCTTCATGGGAGGGTTTCTCGGCAAGGACCCGCGCGCGGCCTGACGGCGCGCACCACAGGATTTCGGAGAGACAGATGAACAAGATCCCCAACTCGCTGCATGCCTCGGACATCGCCCACAGCATGCACCCCTACACGAACATGCGCCTCCACGAGGAGCAGGGGCCGATGATCATCACCCGTGGCGAGGGCGTCCACGTCTACGATTCCGAGGGCAAGGAATACATCGAGGGCCTCGCGGGCCTGTGGTCGGTGGCCGTCGGCTTCTCGCAGCCGCGCCTCGTCGAGGCCGCCGCCAAGCAGATGGCCGAGCTGCCCTACTACCACACCTTCGCCCACAAGGCGCATGAGCCCTCGATCCGCCTCGCCGAGAAGCTGGCCGAGATGACCCCCGAGGGCATGGACCGGGTGTTCTTCACCAACTCGGGCTCCGAGGCGAACGACACCGTCATCAAGATGGTCTGGTTCTACAACAACGCCCTCGGCCGTCCCGAGAAGAAGAAGTTCCTCGCCCGCAACAAGGCCTACCACGGCATCACCATCGCCTCGGGCTCGCTCACCGGCCTGCCGGCGAACCACAAGGACTTCGACCTGCCGGCGATCCCGGTCACCCACCTCACCTGCCCGCACTATTGGAAGTGGGCCGAGGACGGCGAGACCGAGGCAGAGTTCACCGCCCGCCTGCTGAAAGAGGCCGAGGACACCATCCTCGCCGAGGGTCCCGAGACCATCGCCGGTTTCATCGGCGAGCCGGTGATGGGCGCTGGCGGCGTGATGACCCCGCCCGAGGGCTACTGGCCCGGCATCCGCGCGCTCTGCGACAAGTACGATATCCTGCTGGTCTCGGACGAGGTGATCAACGGCTTCGGTCGCTGCGGCACCCCCTTCGGCTGCGAGAAGTATGGCTTCACCCCCGACATCATGGTGACCTCGAAGCAGCTGACCTCGTCCTACATGCCGCTTGCCGCGATCATCGTGAACGACAAGGTGTACAACACCATCGCCGATCACACCGCCAAGCTCGGCACCTTCGGCCATGGCTTCACCGGCTCGGGCCACCCGGTTGCCTGCGCCGTCGGCCTCGAGAACCTCAAGATCATCGAGGAGCAGGACCTGATGGGCAACGCCGCGCGCCTTGAAGCCAAGTTCCAGGAAGGTCTGCGCAAGTTCGCCGATCACCCGCTGGTCGGCGAGGTGCGTGGCGTCGGCCTCATCGGCGGCATCGAGATGGCCAAGGACAAGGAAAAGCGCCTCAGCTTCGAGCCCGCGGGCAAGGTCGCGCCGCAGGTGGTGAAGTTCTGTGCCGAAGAGGGCCTGATCCTGCGCGCCGTCTATGAAACGGTGGCACTCTGCCCGCCGCTGATCGTCACCGAAGAGGACATCGACCAGATCCTCGCCCGCCTCGGCCGCGCGCTGGACCGTGGTTGGGAGTGGGTGCAGGCCGAAGGGCTGGTCTGAGCCTGAGCACCGCGGCATGACACGGAAAGGGCGTCCCCCGGGGCGCCCTTTTTCCTTGCCTCCCTCCCTGACGTTGCCTGCCCGCGCCGCGGGGCATCCCGGCTCAGGGTGCGGACAGCTCCGGCCATGCCAAGCGTTGCTGGCTGGTCCGCCGGGCTCCGGTCAGCCTGCCGCTGGCCAGCGGGGGTGCAGCTCGTCGATGCGAAAGTCATGCGCGTGGCAATGCGCCCTGCCCTCTGCCGGGTGTTCCCGCAGGTGGGGATGATCGCCCGGCAGTTCGGGATGCACATGCGGCCGCGCCAGGGGATCCCGCGCCGGCCAGACCCGCAGCGCCAGCAGCGCCCCCGCCGCCGCCGCCAGGGCAAGTACCCCGAGCGCCCGTTCAGGTGCCAGAACCGACCCCAGCCAGCCCGCCAGCGGGTAGGCCAGCAACCACCCCGCGTGGCTCAGCGAGAACTGCGCGGCAAAGACCGCCGGGCGGTCGCCGCGCTGCGCCGAACGCACCAGCACCAACCCGCCCGGCGTCAGCACCAGCGAGGAGGCCGCGCCGAACCCTGCCCAGAGCACCAGCAGCCCCGGCAACGACAGCCCCGGCGCCAGCGCCAGCCCCGCCGCCAACACCGCGAAGCCCAGCACCCCTGCCGCCATGCAACGCCGCTCATCCAGCCGCGCGACCAGTCGGGGCACCAGCAGCGCCCCCAGCGCGGCCCCGGCCCCGAAACCCGTCATGAGCCGGGTGTAGTAATACTCGGCATCGCCGAGCCGCGCCCCTGCAAAGACCACCGTGTCGACGATCACCCAGGCCATCACCAGAGACAGCGCAAAATTCAGCACGAACAACCCGCGCAGCCGCGGCGTATGCGCGTAGATCCGGGTGCCTTTCGCGAGCCGCCGGAGAAACGTTGCCTTGCGCGGCGCGGTGCCGGCGGGAAATCCGGTCAGGCCGAGCAGCAGCGCCGAGCCGGCGAAACAGGCGGAGGCGAGGAAGAACAGGTCCCCTGCGGAGACCATGACCAGGGCCACGGCGGCGACGATAGGGCTGAGGATCGATTCGAGCGTATAGGCCAGACGTGAGAGCGCCAACGCGCGGGAATATCGCTCTTCATCGGGCAGCATGTCCGGCAGCACTGACTGGAACAACGGCGTGAACCCGGAGGAGAGCGCGAAGAAGACGAAGGCCAGCACGGCGATCTGCCAGGGCGCGGCGAGGAGACCCATCAGCCCCACAGCGACAAGCCGCAGCACGTCGAGCGTCACCAGCGTCCCGCGGCGCGGCAGCCGCGACAGCAGCGCCTCGGCCAGCGGCGCGATCAGCACGTAGGCGATCATCTTCAGCCCGAGAATGCCCCCCAGCATGGTCCCGCCCGACTCTGCCCCGCCCGTCTCATAGGCGCTCAGCGACAGCGAGACGGTCATCACGCCGATCCCCATCAGGGACAGCACCTGCGCGCCGAACAGGCGGCGGAAGCCCCGGTGACGCAGCGGTGAAGCGCTTGGCAGCAATGCGAAGTCCTCCGGTTTGATTCCCCGAGCCACGCGTCATTGGCGGTCTGCGGTCTGGGACCGATCCTTTTCACCCCCGGGTGACGATCAAGCCTGCCCCCACGCGCTATAACAGAAACATTGTTCCGGGATCTCGTCTAACGGGTGAACGCGACTTGCTATAGTGAACTGACACAGCTTCACATGTATTCAAACGGAAATATACGTGCTTCAATGTCTTGTCCCTTTCAGCGCTTTCCAGCAATGGCACGCCATGACAGCACGACAGGCACAGCTTGATGAGGCACTTGCGCGGATCGCCGACGCGATTGACCTCGACTCCACCGTCCCGGTGCCGCAGCAATTGCGCGGCGCCCTCGAATTCGGCATTGCCGCCGGCGAGCTGCCGATCGGCGCGCGCCTGCCTTCTGTCCGGGCACTGGCCCGGCAACTGAACCTGTCTCCGGTGACCGTCAGCAACGTCTACGCCGCGCTGCAGGGAGCCGGCCACATCGAGGGTCGGGTCGGCTCGGGTACCTTCGTCAGCCCCAACGCCCCGGTCGCCGACCCCGAAAAGTTCCACGCGCTGGAACGGGCGATCAGCAGTCTCATCGCCCTCGCCCGCGACTGCGGCATCGACCGCGCCGAACTGGCCACCCGCATCGGCATGGACCGCCCGCGCAACGCACGCCCGCTGCGCGTGCTCATGCTGGGCAATTTCGCGGAGGCCACCCGCGCCTATGCTGCCGACGTGCGGCCCCATCTTGCCCCCGGCGACAGCATCGAGCCCATGCTCATCGACGAGGTCACCGAGCGGCCGCCGCAGGACTTCGACATCGTGCTCTCGCCCCGCACGCTGCTGCCACAGGCTCGCGCCCTGTTTCCCCGGGCAGAGGTGCTCGGGCTGACAGTCATTCCCAACGAGGCCACGCGCGTCGCGCTGGCGGCGATCCCGCCCGAGGCCTCGGTGGTCGGCTATTCCTATTTCCCAACCTACGTGTCGATGATGAAGGCCAATGTGATGCGCTACGCGCCGCACGTGAGCCGGCTCAGCATGGTGGTGCGCGGCGACGAAAGCGAGGCGGCCCGCGCGCGGATCGCCGAGGCCGACGTGCTGATCTATGCGACGGGCGCGGACTATCTGGCGGCGCGGCTTACCCCCGGACAGAGCGCCTTCGAATACCGCCACACACCCGACAGCCAGGAGCTGCGCAGCATCCTGCCACCCCTGCTCGACCGCTGCAGGCGCCGCCAGCCGCCCTGCGCCGAGCAGACCAACGGGCCGCAGACTGCCGGTTCCCGCGACGGGACATGAAAACGGGCGGCCCGCCTTGCGGAGCCGCCCGTTGCTCTGGTCCCATGAACCGCCTCAGCGATAGGCGTGCAGCACGCCTTCGGAGGACACCACGTAGAGCGTGCCATTCACCACGATAGGACGGGTGGTCGCGCCGCCGTCGATCCGCGTCGTGCCGACCAGCTGGCCCGAGGCCGGGTCGAAGGCGCGGATCAGCCCATCCGAGGACGCAACGATCAGCCGCCCGCCCGCGAGGATCGGACCATGGTTCGCGTAGGCGCTGTCGCGCTTCTTCTGCGGCTTCTTGACCGTCTTGTAGCCGGGCAGGTCCACCGCCCAGATCTGCGCGCCGGTTTTGGCGTCGAGCCGCACCAGCTGGTTGATATCGGACACCAGGAAGACCGAGTCCCCTGCCGGCCAGACCGCATCCAATGCGCCCATGCGCGCGGTCCAGAGCCGCTCGCCGCCGGAGAGCGACATCGCCACCACCCGGCCCGAATGGTTGCCCGCATAGACCACGCCGTTGGAGATCAGCGGATCGCCGGTGATGTCGGTGATCGACGCCCGCGCGCTGCCGTTGCGGCTGCCTGCCACGTCGGCGGTCCAGCGCCGCAGACCGCCCTGCCTGAACGCCGCCTGCAGCGCGCCCGAGCCGAAGGCGAAGACGACCATCTCGCCATCCACCGCCGGAGCCGGTGCACCGGCGACGTTGCTGAAGTCCTCGGGGTAATCGATGCGCCAACGGATACGGCCCGTCGCGGTTTCGATCGCCCAGCCGACGGAGTCCGAAGAGGTCAGATAGACCAGCCCGCCGCGCACCGTCGGCGCGCCGGTGGCGGTGCCGCCGAGCTGTTGCGTCCAGGCCTCTGCCCCGGTCGCCGCGTCGAGCGCCGTCACCTTGCCGAAGCCCGAAGCGACGTAGAGCCGCCCGCCTTCGACCGCCAGGCCGCCGCCTTGCGCCTGGCTCGCGCTGTCCCGCGGACCGACCATGCTCTTTTGCCAGATCACCTGCCCCGAGGTGCTGATCGCGCTGACCGTATGCGCCGAATCCATCGTGAAGATGCGGCTGCCATCCGAGACCGGATCGACATTCAGGCGGTTGCGCTTGGTGTCGCCCGCGCCGATGTCGGTGGCGAAGACCGGCTGCAGCGGCAGCGACAGCGCCGCGTGGCCGGTGCGGGCAAAGGGCGAGACCGGGCTCTGGGCCGCAATGCCATTCGACATGCCGCCGAGCGAGATCGCCTGTGCCCGGTTGGCCGGAACCGCGGCGTCAGCGGCTCCGTCCTGGAGAATCTCGCGGGCGCCGATCCGCTCGCCGGGCAGCACCGCCTCGGGCCGATCGCAGGCGGCAAGCGCCGTCAGCCCCAGAAGCGCCGCGGAAATCGTGGTGATGCGCAAAACACTGCCCCCGTCGTACTTGGTCCTTGTCACGGTCCCGTGCGCCTTATCAGCCTGCATCGGGGGTGCCGCCGAGCGCCACAATCAACTGTGTCGCCCGCTGGCGCAAGCCCGCGGTGATCTCGGAATCCTGCAGCAGCCGCTGCAGCTTCTCGAGCGCGGCCTCGGTATCGCCTGCCTTGATGTCGAGCAGCGCGAGCTGTTCCTCGGCGAGCAGGCGCAGCGGCTTGCCGGGCACCGCCAGCGCCTCGAGCCGGATGCGGCGCTCATCGTCCGAAAGCCCCGAGTCCGTGCGGCTGACCGCCTTGTAAGCGGCGATCTCGCGGTAGATCTCCGGCAGCTCGCCATTCGCGGCGGCCGCATCGAGCAACGTCGTCGCGGCGGCCCCATCCTCGGCAGAGGCAAGCTCGCTCGCCGACAGCAGATCGGTCACCACGGCGGCCTCGGCGCCGGGCACCGTCACTTCGCTCAGCGCCGCCGCGCGATCCGCCGGCGCATCCGCCTCGAGAGCGCCGCGCAGCGCATCGCCGAAGGCCTCGGCCTGCGCCTGCCGCTGCACGGCGCTGTATTCGCGCCACGCCGCACCGCCGACGATGGCCAGCACCGCGACCACGCCGATCCAGCCGAAGCGCTTGAGCAGCGCGTAGAGCCTGTCGCGGCGGACCTCCTCGGTCACCTCGTCGATGAAACTGTCGGTATTGCTCACGGGGCTGCCTCACCTTTCGATTGTTGCCCCCTCTTAACGCGGCAGGCGCAGGCTGCCAAGGCCAAGCCCGCGGCAGCATTGCCTCTTCTCCACGAGCCCAGGCTCGCCGGCTCGGCCTGGGGCGGCAGCATGCCAAGCGCGGCAGAACGCCGCTTGATCGGTTTCCCAATTCCTTTATTCTGAACTAAAGAGTTTAGTCACATCTCCGCGCGCGCTGCTCCGGCTGATCCGGCAGCGCCACATGCGCGTAATCGTCCCAGAGAATGGGAAGGCCGACATGAAACTGATTTCGATCCTCACCGCCCTTATTGTCGCGGCGGTTCTCTACGCGGTGGTTCTCGACCGTGAGCGGCTCATGGGCTGGGCCCGTGGTGGCGCGCCCGAAGACGCGAGCGCCGAAGCCTCGGCCGATACCTCCGAAGACGCGCCCATCGCAGCAGAGCAGCCCGCGCAGGGCGCGGTGTCGGTCATGGCCCGCCATTCCCAGGCGCAGCAGATCGACGATGCGGTGCTGCTGCGCGGCGAAACCCAGCCCTCGCGCGAGGTCGAGGTGCTGTCCGAGGCCTCGGGCCGGGTGATCTCCACCCCGCTGCGCAAGGGCAGCCTCGTCGAGCAAGGCGCGGTGCTGTGCGAACTCGATCCCGGCACCACTGGCGCGGCGCTTGTCGAGGCCGAGGCAAGGCTTGCCGAGGCTCGGGCGCAGCGCCCGCAGGTCGAGGCCGCCCTTCCCGAGGCCGAGGCGCTGCTGGCGCAGGCAGAGGCCGCCGTGGCCGAGGCCGAGATCAACCTGACCGCTGCCCGCGAGCTGTCGCAGGGCGGCTATTCCTCGCGCACCTCCGTTGCCTCCGCCGAGGCCAAGATGCGCGCCGCCGAGGCCAGCGTGCGCAGCGCAGAGGCCGGGCTGGAAGCCGCCCGCGCCGGCACGGACAGTCTTGAGGCCGCGATCCAGAGCGCCGAGGCCGCCGTCGCCACCGCCCGCAAGGCAGTCGGGAACCTGACCATAACCGCGCCCTTCGGCGGCGTGCTGGAGAGCGACACCGCCGAACTCGGTCTGCTGATGAGCACGACGGGCAACGCCACCTGCGCGCATGTGCTGCAGCTCGATCCGATCCGGCTGGTGGGCTACGCGCCCGAGGCCGACGTGACCCGCATCCATCTCGGAGCGCGGGCCGGCGCGCAGCTGACCGGCGGCGAGACGCGTGCCGGCACCGTCACCTTCGTCTCGCGGCAGGCCGACGAGACCACCCGCACCTTCCGCGTCGAGGTCACGCTTGAAAACCCCGACCTGACGCTGCGCGCCGGCCAGACCGCGCGCATCCTGATCGAGGCCGACGGCGCGCAGGCGCATCTGCTGCCGCAGAGCGCGCTGACGCTGAACGACGAGGGCCGTATGGGCCTGCGCACGGTGAGCGCCGAGCAGACCGCACAATTCGTCCCCGTCAGCATCCTGCGCGACACGCCCGACGGCGTCTGGATCGCCGGGCTGCCGGACAGCGTCGACGTGATCACCCTCGGGCAGGAATACGTCACCGACGGCGTGCCGGTCGCGCCGAGCTACCAGGAGATCCTGCAGTGACCGGCATCGTCGACTGGGCGGCGCAGCGCGCGCGCATGGTGCTTGCCTTCATCGTCCTGTCGATCGTCGCCGGGGCCTTCGCCTATATCACCCTGCCGAAAGAAGGCGAACCGGACATCGAGATCCCGGCGCTCTTCGTCTCGGTCCCCTTCCCCGGCATATCGGCCGAGGATGCCGAGACGCTGATGGTCAAGCCGATGGAGACCGAGCTGTCGGACATCGACGGGCTCGACAAGATCAGCGGCGTCGCCTCCGAGGGCTATGCCGGGGTCGCCATGGAGTTCGAGTTCGGCTGGAACCGCACCGAGACCATGGCCGAGGTGCGCGACGCGATGACCAAGGCGCAGGCCAAGTTCCCCGAGGGCGCCGAGCAATACACCATCTCCGAGATCAACTTCTCGGAGTTCCCGATCATCATCGTCTCGCTCACGGGCCCGCTGCCCGAACGCACCATGGCGCAGGTCGCCAAGGACCTGCAGGACCGCGTCGAGGCGCTGGATTCGGTGCTCGAAGCGGGCATCGCCGGCAATCGCGACGAGATGGTCGAGGTGGTCATCGACCCTTTGAAGCTGGAAAGCTACAACGTCACGGCAAGCGAGCTGATCCAGACAGTCCAGAACAACAACCAGCTGATCGCCGCCGGCGAGGTGCGCTCCGAGCGCGGCACCTTCTCGGTGAAGATCCCCTCGAGCTTCCGCGAACCGCAGGACATCTTCGACCTGCCGATCAAGGTGAACGGCGACCGGGTGGTGACGCTGGGAGATCTTGCGGACATCCGCCTCACCTTCGAGGACCGCACCGGCACCGCGCGCTTCAACGGCGACACGGCGGTGGCGCTGCAGGTGGTCAAGCGCAAGGGCTACAACCTGATCGACACCGCCAGCGCCGTGCGCGCGACCGTCGCCGAGGCGCAGCAGGGCTGGCCCGCGGAACTGCGCGCCACGGTGGTGGTCGAGGAAAGCAACGATCAGTCGCGCATCGTCGACTCGATGGTCAGCCAGCTCGAGGGCGCGGTGCTGACCGCCATCGCGCTGGTGATGATCGTGGTGCTGGGCTCGCTCGGCACCCGCGCGGCGCTGCTCGTGGGGTTTGCCATCCCGACCTCCTTCCTGCTGTGCTTCGTGCTGCTGGCGATCATGGGCATCACCGTGTCGAACATCGTCATGTTCGGGCTGATCCTCGCCGTGGGCATGCTGGTCGACGGGGCGATCGTGGTGGTGGAATACGCAGACAAGCGCATCTCCGACGGCGTCGGGCCGATGCACGCCTATGTCGAGGCCGCCAAGCGGATGTTCTGGCCGGTGGTCAGCTCCACCGCCACCACGCTCTGCGCCTTCCTGCCGATGCTGTTCTGGCCCGGGGTCGCGGGCGAGTTCATGGGCATGCTGCCGGTGACGCTGATCTTCGTGCTCTCGGCTTCGCTGATCGTGGCGCTGGTCTACCTGCCGGTCATGGGCGGCGTCTCGGGCCGCTTCTCGCGCGCCCTGCACAATGCCTCGCTCGGCCTGCGCAAGACGGTGCAGGGCTGGCCGGCACGCGCGGCGCTAGTGGTTGTGGCGCTGGGGGGGATGCTACTCGGCGCGCTGCTGGTGCTGAACCCGTCGTTCCTCGGCTTCACGCTTGTTGAGGGGCGCGGCGCGCGGGTGCCGGGGATCGTGGTCTTTCTGCTCTTCGCCGTCATGGCCTCGATCACCCTCGACGCGGCGCAGATCGAGCGCAGGCGCACCCGCGTGCGCAAGACCTACCGCCGCAGCATCTTTGGCCGGGTGATCCAGCTGGTCACCGGCAACCCGATCATGCCGCTGGTGACCATCGGCGCGGTGATCTTCTTCGTCATCTCGGTCTTCGGCTACTACGGGCAGAATAACAACGGTACCGAGTTCTTCACCGAGAGCGAACCCGAGCAGGCCATCGTATACGTCCGCGCACGCGGCAACCTCTCGCTGGCCGAGAAGGACGCGCTGGTGAAGCGCGCCGAGACGATCGTGCTGAAGCACCCGGGCATCGAGACCGCCTTTGCCTTCGCCGGCGACGGCGGGCTGGAATCGAACACCGGCGGCGCGCAGCCGCCCACCGATACCATCGGGCAGATCCAGCTCGAGGTGGTCCCGTGGGAGAACCGCCGCGACCGGCCCGAGCTCGACGGCGACATCGTGCTGGCCGAGCTGAGCGCAGAGCTGGCGACGATCCCCGGCGTCGAGACCGAGATCCTCAACCTCGCCATGGGCCCTGCCTCGGCCAAGCCGGTGCACCTGCGGATCAAAGGCGACAACTGGGACGACCTGCTGGCCGCCACCGAGACTGCGCGCGCCGAGTTCGACGCCATGGCGGGCCTGCGGCTGATCGAGGACACCCGCCCCCTGCCCGGCATCGACTGGCAGATCGACGTCGACGTGGAGGAGGCCGGGCGCTACGGCGCGGACGTGGCCACCGTCGGCGCCATGGTGCAGCTGGTGACCCGCGGCGTGACGCTCGACACCATGCCGGTCGACAGCTCGGACGAGGAAATCGACATCCGCGTGCGCCTGCCCGCCGAGGACCGCGTGCTCTCCACCCTCGACACCCTGCGGGTGCGCACCACCGACGGGCTGATCCCGCTGTCGCATTTCATCACCCGCACGCCGGTGCCCAAGCTGGCCGAGATCAACCGGGAAGGCCGCAAGCGCTACTTCGACGTGAAGGCGGGCGTGACCGAGGGGCTGGTAAAGTTCACCTCGGGCGCAGAGACGCTCGGCTACGGGCGCGAGGCCGAGGGTGGTGCGCTCACGGTGCGTGGGGCCGGCTACGAGATCACCCGAACCGAAGACGGCCAGAGCGCGGAGGCGATCCGCGAGGCGGCTGCCACCGGCACGCTTGCCACGGTGCCGGTCACCGCCAACGAGCGCATCTCTACCCTGTCGAGCCTTCTGGAAACCACCGAGTTTCCCCCGGGCATCAGCTGGGAGTGGACAGGCGATCAGGAGGAGGAGGCGGAAAGCCAGGCCTTCCTGACGCAGGCCTTCGCCGCCGCGCTGGGACTGATGTTCATCATCCTGCTGGCGCAGTTCAACAGCTTCTACAACTCGGTGCTGGTGCTGCTGGCGGTGGTGCTGTCCACGGCGGGCGTCTTCCTCGGGATGATCGTGCTCGACCAGACCTTCTCGATCATCATGTCGGGCACCGGGGTCGTGGCGCTGGCGGGCATCGTGGTGAACAACAACATCGTGCTGATCGACACCTTCCAGGACTACTCGCGCTACATGCCGCGGCTCGAGGCGATCGTGCGCACCGCCGAGGACCGCATCCGCCCGGTGCTGCTGACCACGATCACCACCATCGCGGGGCTCTTCCCGATGATGATCGGCCTCAGCCTCGACTTCTTCGGCGGCGGCTATTCGATCAATGCCCCGACCTCGCTGTGGTGGAAGCCGCTGGCCTCGGCGGTTGTCTTCGGCCTGTCGATCGCCACGGTGCTGACGCTGGTCTTCACCCCCGCGATGCTGGCGCTGCGGGTGTGGCTCTCGACCTACGCGCATTGGCTGGCGCGGCTTCTGGCGATCGCCTCCTTCGGGCGCGGCAGCCGGGCGGCGCGGGACTGGGCGCTGCAGCGCGAGGCCCGCAAGGTGAAGGCGCCGCTGATCCTCTGGGACGATCCAGATGCCGAAGGCACGGGCGCGCCGGGCGCCAAGACCACCATGCGCGCGGCGGAATAGCGCAGCCCCCGCGGTTTGGTGCAACGCGGATCCCTGCCTATATCAAGGGGAGCACCGGAGATCGGTGCGCCAACGGGAGATCCGCGATGAAACCCCTGCTCGCTGCCCTCGCCCTTGCCGCCGCGACCCTGCCCGGCCCTCTGCTCGCGCAGGTGAAGGGATGCGTGGCGGACAAGAACGGCATCACCCGCTGCGCCGGACCCTCGACATTTTCCACCGACCAGCTCGGGATCACCCGCGAGCGTCGCGACGCCCCGCAGACCACCGACCGCAACGGCATCGTGCGCGACAACACTGATGGTGGCACCTTCATCGCCCCGGGCGACACGACCACGGACCGCGGCGGCGCGGTCAGCCCGACACGCCCGCCGAGCATCACGCGGCGCGCACAGCAGAACTGCACCCCGGATGCGAACGGCGTCGTGCGCTGCGAGTGAGCCGCACAGCGGCGCCGGTTTGCCCTGATCAATCGCCTGCCGGGGCTGCTTCCTGCTGCGCTTCGCTTGCCGGGGCGGCGGCCTGTCCCGGCTCGGGCTCTTCGCCATTCGTGGCATAGGCCAGCCACCAGACCAGCAGCAGTGCCACGACGACCAGCGCGGCCCAGATCCCGATCAACGGTCCGCGGTGTTCCTTCTCCTGCGTCTTCGTATCGGTGTCGGGTGCGGACATGTCTGGTCTCCTTGCCGCGGAAGACTGCGCGAGCGTCGCACCGGGAGAGGTTCTCCCCGCGCGCCTCGACGCCCTCCCGCGCGTCACTGGCATTTCACCGGCGCAGCGGTTGCCGCGCGCCTCTCATGGGCATAACGTCCCGCTGACGCGCCGGTTCCGGCAGGCGCCAGCCCACAACTCCAGGCAAGGAGACGCCCATGAAGGACGCAAGCCCCCAGACCATCTACCTCAAGGATTACACCCCATTCGGCTGGACCGCCGAAGAGGTGCATCTGACCTTCGTGCTTGCGCCCTCGGCGACCCGCGTCCGTTCGCGCATCCGCTTCGCGCCGAACCCCGACGCACCGAAGCAGGCGTTCTTCCTGCACGGCGAACAGCTGAAGCCGATCTCCTTTGCCATCGACGGCACCCCTGTCACCCCCGAGATCACTGACACCGGCCTCACCTGCGCGGTGCCCGAGGGCGGCTTCACCTGGGAGGCCGAGGTCGAGATCGCGCCGGTGGAGAATTTCGCCCTCGAGGGGCTCTATATGTCGAACGGCATGTACTGCACCCAATGCGAGGCCGAGGGCTTCCGCAAGATCACCTTCTACCCCGACCGGCCCGACGTGATGTCGGTCTTCACCGTGCGCGTCGAGGGTGCGGAAAAGGTCAAGCTGTCGAACGGCAACCCGCAGGACAGCGGCGAGGGCTGGGCCGAGTGGCATGACCCGTGGCCGAAGCCTGCCTATCTCTTTGCGCTGGTCGCCGGCGATCTGGTCAACCATCCCGGCAGCTTCACCACCATGTCGGGCCGCGACGTGGAGTTGAACCTCTGGGTGCGCCCCGGCGATGAGGGCAAATGCGCCTTCGGCATGGAAGCACTGAAGAAGTCGATGAAGTGGGACGAGGAGGTCTACGGCCGGGAGTACGACCTCGACATCTTCAACATCGTCGCCGTCGATGATTTCAACATGGGTGCGATGGAGAACAAGGGGCTGAACATCTTCAACTCCTCCGCCGTGCTTGCCTCGCCCGAGACCGCCACCGATGCCAACTTCGAGCGCATCGAGGCGATCATCGCGCATGAGTATTTTCACAACTGGACCGGCAACCGCATCACCTGCCGCGACTGGTTCCAGCTGTGCCTGAAAGAGGGTCTCACGGTCTTCCGCGACGCGCAGTTCACCTCCGACATGCGCGGCGAGGAGGTGAAGCGCATCTCCGACGTGATCGACTTGCGCGGCCGCCAGTTCCCCGAGGACCAAGGGCCCCTCTCGCATCCGGTGCGCCCCGAGAGCTTCCAGGAGATCAACAACTTCTACACCGCCACCGTCTACGAGAAGGGCGCCGAGGTCATCGGCATGCTGAAGCGGCTGGTGGGCGACGAGGGCTATGCCAAGGCGCTCGACCTCTACTTCGAGCGGCACGACGGCGATGCGGCCACCATCGAGGACTGGCTCAAGGTCTTCGAGGAGGCCACAGGCCGCGACCTCACCCAGTTCAAGCGCTGGTACTCTCAGGCAGGGACGCCGCATGTGGCCGTGTCGGAGGCGTTCGCGGATGGCACCTACACGCTGACCCTCAAGCAGCACACGCCCCCCACCCCTGGCCAGCCCGAGAAGCTGCCGCAGGTGATCCCGGTGGCCGTGGGGCTGCTCTCGCCCAATGGCGACGAGGTCGTGCCGACCACCGTGCTGGAGCTGACCGAGGCGGAGCAGAGCTTCACCTTCGAGGGGCTTTCGGCCAAGCCCGTACCCTCGATCCTGCGTGGTTTCTCGGCCCCGGTGGTGCTGGAGCGTGAAAGCACCAAAGAAGAACGCGCCTTCCTGCTCGCCCATGACACCGACAGTTTCAACCGCTGGGAAGCCAACCGCGATCTGGCCCGCGAGTGCCTCGTGTCGATGATCACCGAGGGCGCCGAGCCCGATACCGCCTGGCTCGACGGGCTGGAAGCGGTGATCCGCGACAGCGCGCTCGATCCGGCCTACCGCGCGCTGATGCTGGGCACGCCGACGCAGTCCGAGCTGGCGCAGGTGCTGCACCAGCGCGGGGTGACGCCGGACCCCGATGCGATCTGGACCGCCACCGAGGTGCTCAAGAAGACCCGCGCCGAGCGCTGGTCGAACCTGCTGCCGCACCTCGCCGAAGAGGCCAAGGTCACCGAGCCCTACCAGCCAGACGCCGAACAATCCGGCAAGCGCGCGCTCGGCTCGGCGGTGCTGGCGCTGACCTCGCGCCTCGACGGCGGCGAAGCGGCCAAGGCGCAGTTCGCCAGCGCCGACAACATGACGCTGCAGCTCTCGGCGCTGGCCTGCCTCGTGCAGGCGGGCGCGGGTGAGGAGGCGCTCGCCAAGTTCCGCGCGCAATGGAACGGCGACCGGCTGGTGATGGACAAGTGGTTCGGCCTGCAGGTGGCGGCCTCCGGCCCGTCGGAAACCGCCGACCGCGCCAAGGCGCTGACCGAGGATCCGGACTTCGACATGAAGAACCCCAACCGCTTCCGCGCGGTGATGGGGGCGCTGGCGATGAACCACGCCGGCTTCCACCGGATCGACGGCGCGGGCTACAGGCTGCTGGCGGACTGGCTGATCAAGCTCGACGAGAAGAACCCGCAGACCACGGCGCGCATGTGTTCGGCCTTCCAGACCTGGAAGCGTTACGACGAGACCCGCCGCGGGCTGATGCAGGCCGAACTTGAGCGCATCGCCGCCAAGCCGGGCCTGTCGCGCGACGTGACCGAAATGGTCACCCGGTTGCTGTCATGAGCCGGCTGCTGCTGGTCACCGGCGGCAGCGCCGGCATCGGGGCGGCCTGCTGCCGCCTCGCCCCGGCGCGCGGCTGGGAGCGCGTCGTGGTGCACTATGGCCGCGACAGGGACAGTGCCGAGGCGGTGGCCGAGGACGTCCGGGCGCAGGGGGCCGAGGCGCATGTGATCGGCGCGGATGTCTCGGATCCCGCGCAGGTGTCGGAGCTCTTCGCCGAGCTGACGGCGCTGGCCCCGGGGCCCCTCGACCTGGTGAACAACGCCGGGATCGTCGCGCCCACCGCATCGCTCGCCGACCTGACGCCCGAGCGGGTGCGCCGGGTGTTCGAGGTCAATGTCTTCGGCGCCATCGAGGTCGCCCGGCAGGCGGTGGCCTACATGCGCGCCCATGCGGGTGGCGGCATCGTCAACGTCTCCTCGGTGGCCGCCCGGCTCGGCTCGGCGCGGCAGTACATGGACTACGCCGCCAGCAAGGGCGCCATCGACACCTTCACCCTGGGCCTCGCAGACGAGTTGGCCTCCGAGGGCATCCGGGTGAACGCCGTGCGCCCCGGTCTCATCGAGACCGGCATCCATGCCAAGGGCGGGGAGCCGGACCGGCTTGCCCGCATCGGTCACACCCCGCCACTGGGTCGCGCCGGCACCGCCGAGGAAGTGGCCGAGAGCATTCTGTGGCTGCTGTCGGACCGCGCGGGATACGTCACCCGCAGCATCCTCGACGTGGGCGGCGGACGCTGAAGCGCGCGGCCGGACAGCCCGAAACACCCTGAAAATGAGACGGGCGGAACCATCACTGGTCCCGCCCGTTAAATTTATGAAACGATCTTCAGCAGATCAGCCGTCGATCTCCAGCAGCTGGCCTTGGGTGGAGATGAAGGTATTGGCATAGCTCGCATCGAGCGGACGCGAGCGCGCCATCGGGCTGGTGCCGGCACCAGCCTCGTTGGAGGCCATGATACCGGGCAGCAGGCTCACCGGGCGCTCGACCGGGCGCAGCGAGCGGCCCATGCCGGTGCAATAGGCCTGCGAGCGGGTCCAGGCGATCATGTCCTCGCGCTTCTTGCGCGAATGGAACGGGCCCCAATCTGCCGCAACCCCGCGCATGTTGGCGCTGACAACACCGTCACGGGCAACGGTTCGCGCCATGATGCGCAGACCGCAGGACAGGTTGGCGCGCGGATCCTTGAGGCCGGCGACCGTGGTTGCCTGGCAGCCGTAGAGGCGCGCGGTGGAGGGCAGGATCTGCATCAGGCCGATCCACTTGCCGCCGCCGCCGACAGCGGTCGGCTTGAAGGTGCTCTCGTGCTTTACCAGCGCCGAGACGAGACCAAGCCAGAAGGCTTCACGCTGCTCGCGCGACCCGCTCTCATAGGCGGGGCACCAGGTGTCGATATCCGCCGGCACCACATCGGGCAGCGCGTTGGCATGGCCGCGCAGCGACGAAAGTACGGCGAGAGACCAAGTGCTGCGGCCGCCGGAGGTTCCCCAGCGGGCCTTTGGAATGATCACGCGCCGCGCCAGCGGGCGGGGCGACATGGACACTGCCTGAAGCGACTCCGGGGCGTCGGACAACGCGTGAGGCGAGACCCGGGGCATCGTTGGAGCCGCGACCGCGAGCGCAGCCTGCGTGACAGGTGCAGGGCCGGTATTCGCTTGGGCCATCGGCGCGATCATCAGCGCCGCGAGGGCAGGAATGAAACGGTTCAGCATGGCCGAGAACTTGCCCATCACGGACAATTCCGGCAAGCCTGACGCGTCGCTATGCGCGGCGGATCGCCTATCGATAAAAGAAATAACTGATTTTCTGAAGGTATTCGCTAAAGCGGAACTTCCAGAAGTTGAACAATTCGCCGCGCCCGCGCCTTTAACTTGCCTGCGCACGCGCCGCGATCCGCCGTGATCCAGCCCGAATCCTTCCGCAGCGTAACGTGCATGCCGCGTGATATGTCCCGATTGCTTCCCCGCCTCCCCGGCCTGAGCCGCCGCCGTCTTCCGGCGCCGCTTTCCGCCTCTGACGCCGGCCTGCCCGGAGCCTGCACGTCCGCTGGGATCGAGATCCCGATCCGCGAGGTGCCACCGGAACAGGCAGCCTGCGCACGGCTCGTCGATCTGGGCCGCAGCCTCGCCCGCCAGGACCGCTGGGCGGCACTCGGCGATGCCCTAGGCGAGGCCGACGGCAGCCGCCAGCTCACCCCGGCGGGCACCCCGGTGGCAAGGCTGATCTGCGACGGCGCCCTCGAGGATGTCACCGCCCGCGCCGCCGCGTCGGTGGCGCAGGGCGACCTCGAGGGCACGCTCGCAACGATGCGCGGCTTCATCGCGGCATTGGGCGCGACCACGGAAGATCCCTTCAAGGCGCTTCTGGCGGCCCGCGCGCATCTCGCGGCGGCGCGGCTCTGGCGCCGCGCCGGTCCCTGCGGTCTGACCGAGGTTCAGCGGGCCGCCGCCGCCCGGGACCACATGGACGCCGCGCATCTTCTGCTGCGTCCGCATCCGCCCTCCCAGCACGGCTCCGCCGCGCTGGCCGCGGCGCGCTGCGCGGTGATCGAGGTACTGCCGGATCCCGTGTCGCGCCTCGCGACGGAGTTCGAGGCATTGATCGCCGCCGAGCCCGCCTGCCCCGAGCACCTGCGCGCCTATGGCCGCGCCCTCTGCCCCGCCCGTTTCGGGACCTGGCCCGGGCTCGAACGCGCCGCCCGCCGACTGGCGATGCTGACGCGCGCGACATGGGGCGGCGGCGCCTACACCTGGATTTGGCTGGATGTACTGGCTTCCCAGCCCGAGGGGTTCGGCCACTTGGACGCCGAGCTTTTCACGGCGGGGCTGCACGACATTCTAGATGGCGGCCCCGGCCACCCTGTCGATCCGCAGAGGCACCAGCATCTCGCCAATTTCTTTGCCGCCTGGAGCGCGGCGCGACCCACCGTTGTGTCCAGGGCAGGTGCGGGTACGGGGGCCGGCTCAGGCGCCGACGAGGCGTGCGCGCAGGTGACGTCTTGCCTCGGATGGGTCGTCACCGATCATCTGCGCGAACTTCACCCGGCGCTCTGGGGCGGAGGCCAGCCAGACGCCCCGTCCCCCGCCGCCCCGACCTGCGTTCCCACAGGACCCGACCAGGACGCCGCGAAGAAGGCCGGCACGGCGACGGCACGCGCCGTGCTCGAGAAAGTCTTTGCCGATCAGCTGGCCCGCGGCCGCTCGGTGATCTTCACCGAGGACGGCATCGCATTGCGCCCCGCCGGCAGCGCTTCCTGCACCCTTGCCCCCTGTGCCGCTCTGGCGTATCCCCGTCGCAACCTGAGAGACGAGGACCCCCCATGCTTGACCTGAGCTTCGAGCCCCCCAAACCCAAGGTCATCGCCGGCGCCAAATACGATTGGGAGCTGGTGATCGGGATGGAAATCCACGCCCAGATTTCCACCGAGGCGAAGCTGTTCTCCGGCGCCTCGACCAAATTCGGCGCAGAGCCTAACTCCAACGTCGCCTTCGTGGATGCGGCGATGCCCGGCATGCTGCCGGTGATCAACGAGTACTGCATCGAGCAGGCCGTGCGCACCGGGCTCGGCCTGAAGGCAGAGATCAACCTGAAATCCGCCTTCGACCGCAAGAACTATTTCTACCCCGACCTGCCGCAGGGCTACCAGATTTCCCAGCTCTACCACCCGCTGGTGGGCGAAGGCGAAGTCATCGTCGACATGGAGCCGGGCATCGCCCGCAAGGTGCGCATCGAGCGTATCCACGTCGAGCAGGACGCCGGCAAGTCGATCCACGACATGGATCCCTCGATGTCCTTCGTCGACCTCAACCGCACCGGCGTGGCGCTGATGGAGATCGTCTCGCGCCCCGACATCCGCGGTCCCGAGGAAGCGGCGGCCTATGTGGTCAAGCTGCGCCAGATCCTGCGCTATCTCGGCACCTGCGACGGCAACATGCAGAACGGCAACCTGCGCGCTGACGTCAACGTCTCGGTCTGCCGTCCCGGCCAGTACGAGAAGTACCAGGAAACGCAGGACTTCTCGCACCTCGGCACGCGCTGCGAGATCAAGAACATGAACTCCATGCGCTTCATCCAGCAGGCCATCGACTACGAGGCGCGGCGCCAGATCGCCATCCTCGAGAACGGCGGCTCGGTGGACCAGGAGACCCGCCTCTACGATCCGGACAAGGGCGAAACCCGCTCGATGCGCTCCAAAGAAGAAGCGCACGACTACCGCTACTTCCCCGATCCCGACCTGCTGCCGCTCGAGATCGAGCAGGCCTGGGTGGACGATATCGCCGCCTCGCTGCCGGAGCTTCCGGACGAGAAGAAGGCGCGTTTCGTCAAGGACTTCGGCCTGTCGGAATACGATGCCGGCGTGCTGACCGCGGAAGTGGTCAACTCGGCCTATTTCGAGGACGTTCTTAAGGGCTGCGACGACGGCAAGCTGGCCGCCAACTGGGTGATCAACGAGCTCTTCGGTCGCCTCAAGAAGGAAGGCCATGACATCACCGAGAGCCCGGTCTCACCGGCGCAGCTCGCGGGGATCGTCTCGCTGATTAAGAAGGGCGATATCTCGGGCAAGATCGGCAAGGACGTCTTCGAGATCGTCTACACAGAGGGCGGCGACCCGGCGAAGATCGTCGAGGAGAAGGGCCTCAAGCAGGTCACCGACACCGGCGCCATCGAGGCGGCCGTCGACGAGGTGATCGCGGCCAACCCGGCGCAGGTCGAGAAGGCCAAGCAGAACCCCAAGCTCGCCGGCTGGTTCGTCGGCCAGGTGATGAAGAGCACCGGCGGCAAGGCCAACCCCAAGGCGGTGAACGACATCGTCGCGGCGAAGCTCGGCCTCTGAGGGCCTGGCTCCGTGGAATTGGAAAGGCCGCCCAACCGGGCGGCCTTTTTCGTCTGAGCTAGACAGAACCGCACTTCCGCCCGGACTCAAGGCGAAGCCGCTGGGCGAGCGCTTGGCCAGTGCTGCCCCATCGGTTCAAGCCCGATGGACGACGCCATCCCACGGGCAGGCCCGCGCTCGCCCGGCTACCGTCTCACTTCCTCTACTACCCCCGCGCCGCGAGCAGCGCGCGCAGCTGGCTGGGGAAGAGCTGCAGGATCAGCGTCTCGCTCATCGCCTCATCCTCATGCGAAACATAGACCCGCAGGTCGATCGGCTCGTCGTCCTCCGCCGCGATTGCCGAGAAGTCGAGGTCGAACAGCGCCCGCCAGTTCTCGGTGCTGACCACTGGATAGGCAACCTCACCCGAGATCTCGCCGCGCGACGCGCTGACCACCGGCAGAGCGCCGGAGCTGCGGTCCAGCTCCTCCATGCCCAGCCCGTCGAAATCGCAGACGATCTTCACCGTATCCGCCGGGCGCGGCTGGCCGGGAATGCCGCCCTTGCCCATGCGCACCGCGATAAAGCGCGCGGCCTGCGGCGGCACCGGGCAATCCTCCAGCCAGGTGAGCTGGTAGTTCATGCTGTAGGAGCTGCCTGCCGCCGCCGGCTCTGCCGGGGTCCAGAAGGCAACGATATTGTCGTGGATCTCGTCATCGGTGGGCAGCTCGACCAGCGTCACCGCGCCCTGCCCCCAGCCTTCCTGCGGCTTGATCCAGGCCGAGGCCCGGCGCTCGTAGAACACGCCGTCATCCTCGTATTCGCTGAAATTTCGCTCGCGCTGCATCAGGCCGAAGCCCGCCGGATCGGTGACCCCGAAGGCATTGGCCATGACCCGCGGCGGGTTGTTGAGCGGACGCCAGATACGTTCGCCGCCGCCGGTGTGGATTTCCAGCCCGTCGCTGTCATGAACCTCGGGGCGCCAGTCGGCGGCGACGTGCCGGTTGTGCTTGCCGAACCAGAACATCGAGGTGAGCGGCGCGATCCCCAGCCGTTCGACGTCACCGCGCAGGAAGATCTCGGCCGAAACGTCCTGTATCACGCCATTGTCGCGGCGCGAGGCGATGCGGTAGGCGCCGGTGGCGCGCGGGCTTTCAAGCAGCGCGTAGGTGGTCACCGCGCCACCCTCGCCCTGTTCCAGCCAGAAGCGGGTGAAGCGCGGGAATTCCTCGGGGCCGTCCGGGATCGCCGTGTCCATCGCCAGCCCGCGCACCGATAGGCCGAACTGCCCCGAATAGCCCGCCGTGCGCCAATAGGAAGCGCCGAGGAAGGCCATCCAGTCGAGCCGCTCCTCCGGGTCCTGAACCGCGAAGCCGGCAAAGCCCTCGGTGCGTTCCAGCCGGTTGGCCGGGCTGCCCTGCGGGATCTCGAAGAGGTCGCGCGAGAACGGAACCTCGCGGGCGGTGCCGTCTTCCAGCGCGTAGACGTGCACCGGTTCGGGGAAATAGCGTCCGGGGAAGAAGAAGCGCACCGGCTGCGCGTTCCCCTGCCCGGCCCAGAGCGCGCGATCCTCGCGGAAGCGGATCGCGCCGTGGGCGTCATAGTCGATCTGCTGCAGGATCTCGGCATCGGGCACCGCCATCGGGGTGAACTCTTCCTTGGCGAGGTTGGCCGCCAACTCGCGCAGCGTGTCGAAGGAGAAGGGCTTGGGCGGGCCGAGCGGAATGCCCGAAGCGATGGCCCCACTCTGTGCGCGGGCGAACTCGGGGAGCAGGCTGAAGGCGCCAGTGGCAAGCGCGGAGGCGAGGAAGGTACGGCGGTCAGGCAGGTCGGCGGACATGCGGGTCTCCGGAAAGCTTTCATTCCTGAGCAAATTTGGCACTTTTCCGCGCCGCAGCAATTGCATTTGCTCGGGATGCGCGAGGCTTTGCCGATTTTACGACGTAGCGTCAAGTAGGCGTCACTCAGGCCCTGCGGCTCACGCCAGTGCGCGGGCCTCGAGATCGCGCGCGATGTCCTCGGCCAACCGCGCCACCTTCTCGCGCGAGTCCGTGCGCTGCGCATAGGCCCGAAGCCCGAAAATCTCGGCTTGCAGCCGGCTCGCGAGGTGCTGCGGATCCGCAGCTGCGTCCAGCTCGCCGCGGTCCTGCGCCTCGCGGAAGACGCGGGCGAACATCGCCTCCATGCCGCGCATCAGCTCTTCGGTCTGGGCGCGCAGCGTGGGATCGTCGTCGGGTGTTTCCAGCAGCGTCTTGACCAGCATACAGGCACGCGAAGGCGCGTGCCCGTCGGCACAGCCCAGCCGGCGCACATGGTTGGCCAGCCCCGAGAGGCGACTCGGGCCCGCCTCGACCACCTCGCGGAACTGCGCGTGGGAGGTTTCGGCGTAGAGCTTCAGCGTCTCGGAGAACAGCGCCTCTTTCGAGCCGAAGGCGGCGTAGATCGAGCCCGGGCGCATGTCGAGTGTCTGCTCGAGGTCCTTGAGCGAGGTGGCGTGATAGCCCTTCGACCAGAAGAGATCGAGCGCCCTGCCCAGCACCTCCTGCCTGTCGTGTCGCGCCTGTCTGGCCATCGCCTTCGTCCGATCCTTCACTTTGCCGGCCCATCCCTAGACGCGGCGCGGTTTGCCTTTGCAGAGGCTTAGCCGAGAGCGGCGCTCCGGTCCACCGCGCGAAATGCCGCCCAGTTGAGCAATCACTCAAATATAACTTGAGCAATCGCTCAGGTAAAGCTACCCCTACTTCAGAACTTGAACGATCGCTCAAGAATCAGAGAGAGACCCAGATGCCCCAGTTCACCCTCCACACGCTCGAGACCGCCCCCGAGGCAAGCCGCCCGTTCCTCGAGCATTCGCAGAAGGCCTTCGGCCGCCTGCCCGGTCTGCATTCGGTGATGGCCGAGGCGCCCGCGCTGCTCGACGGCTACAAGCACCTGCACCGGCTGTTCGCCGAGGAGACCAGCTTCGACAAGGACGAGATCACCGTGGTCTGGCAGGCGATCAACGTTGAACACGCCTGCCACTACTGCGTGCCCGCCCATACCGGCATCGCCAAGATGATGCAGGTGGACGACGCGATCACCAACGCGCTGCGTGACGAGACCGCGCTGCCGAGCGCAAAGCTCGAAGCACTGCGCACCTTCACCCTGCAGGTTGTCCGCCAGCGCGGCGCGCTCGAAGACGCACAGGTGCAGACCTTCCTCGATGCGGGCTACACGCAGCGGCAGATCCTCGAGGTGATCCTCGCCGTGGCGCAAAAGGTCATGTCGAACTACACCAACCACCTTGCGGATACGCCGGTGGATCAGGTGATGCAGAAGTTTGCCTGGGAGAAGAAGGGCGCCGCGGCGGCCTGAGAAACTCCTGAGAAGATGATGCGCCGCCGAGATGGCCCCCGGCGGCGCACCCCGCCCGACTAGGATGCAACGCGAGCCCGGTTCAGAGGCGCGCCAGCTGCCCGGCCTCGATCGCGCTCAGCCGCGCTGCCGCTGCCTCGGCGCAGCCTGTCCGGCGCAAGGCCCCGCGCCAGGCGCGCAGCGCCGAGCGCGGTGACCAGGGCAGCGCCGCCTGCGCCAGCCAGGCGCGCAGCTCGGGCGGCAGCCGGTCGTAGGCAGACATTACATCTCCCTCACGCCGCCGGGTCGGAACTGCCCCGAGGTTCCGCCCGGGTGCGGGCCCTGCCCCCGCCCTCATGCCGCCTGAGCCTCGCGCCACAGCGGGAAGGGATCGGCCAGCCCCTCCCAGAGCGCGGGCAGGTAGCTCTGCTCGGGCACCAGCGCGGCATCCAGCGCCGCGCAGATCGCCGCCCTGTCGTAGCCCGCGCCGATGAACACAAGCTCCTGCCGCCGATCGCCGAAGGGCTCCTGCCAGTGCTGCGCGAGATACGACCGGAAGGCCTCGTGGCCGGGCATCCGCTCGGGCGGCACGCTGGCCCACCAGCGGCCCATCGGACGCACCGAGCTGAGCGCCCCGGCCAGCGAGAACTCGGCCAGCCATTCGGGCCGCGTGGCGATCCAGAAGTGGCCCTTGGCGCGGATCACCCCGGGCAGCGGGCCGTTCAGCACCGCGTGGATCTTCTCGGGAACGAAGGGACGGCGCGCGCGGTAGACGAAGGACGAGACGCCGTATTCTTCGGTTTCGGGCACGTGGTCGGCGAAACCGTAGAGCTCCTTGGCCCAGAGCGGATGTTCATGGGCGGTCTCGAAATCGAACAGACCGGTGCCCATGATACGGCCCGGCTCGACGCGGCCGAAATCGGCCTCGACGATCTGGGCATCAGGGTTGAGCGCCGTGATGATCAGCCGCGCCGCCTGCCGCGCGTCCTCGCCCGCGGTCGAGACCTTGTTGAGCACCACCACGTCGGCGAACTCGATCTGGTCGACCAGAAGATCGACCAGCGTGCGATTATCCGCCTCGCCAAGGCTCTCGCCCCGGTCGGCAAGGAAGTCGTGGCTGGCGTAGTCGCGCAGCAGGTTAGCGGCATCGACCACGGTCACCATCGTGTCGAGCCGCGCGATGTCCGACAGGCTCTCGCCTGCCTCGTCGCGGAAGTCGAAGGTGGCGGCGACGGGCAGAGGCTCGGAAATCCCCGTGCTCTCGATCAGCAGGTAGTCGAAGCGCCGCTCGGCGGCGAGACGGCGCACCTCGGTCAGCAGGTCGTCGCGCAGGGTGCAGCAGATGCAGCCGTTGGTCATCTCGACAAGCGTCTCCTCGGTCTGCGACAGCGCCGCCCCGCCCTCACGCACGAGATCGGCGTCGATGTTCACCTCGGACATGTCGTTGACGATCACCGCCACCCGGCGGCCTTCGCGGTTGTTGAGCACCTGGTTTAGCAATGTGGTCTTGCCCGCGCCGAGAAAGCCCGACAGCACGGTGACGGGAAGGCGCGGATCAGGGGTCTGTGCGGGGGTGCGCATGAGCGGCTCTCCAGATTCGGTATGTTATAACGTATCGCTTAGCTGATCACAGCCACCGAGTGCAAGCCCGCCCCCGGCTTGCCATTCCCCGACGCTCTGCCTAAGGGCGATTGAGACCCAACGTAAGGAGCCACCATGTCACGATCCATGCGCCGACCCGGGCCCGACCTGCAGAACGTGACGACCGGGGCCATGGTGGCGATCGTGGGGGTTTTCAGTTCCTTCCCCATCGTGCTGCAGGGGCTGACTGCGGTGGGCGCCAGCCCCGAGCAGGCCGGCGCCGGACTGGCCGCCGCCGCGATCTCCATGGCCATCGCAGGCATCGTGCTGGCCTGGTGGCGGCGCGAGCCGGTGTCCTGCGCCTGGTCGACCCCCGCCGTCGCGCTGCTCGCCGCATCGCAACCGCTGGCCGATGGTTTCGCCGGGGCAGTGGCGGCCTTCATCGTGGCGGGCGGACTGATCGCCCTCGCCGGGCTCTGGCCGGCGCTGGCGCGGCTGGTAACCTCGGTGCCGACGGCGCTGGCGCAGGCGATGCTGGCGGGCGTGCTGGCCTCGCTCTGCATGGCGCCCTTCCGCGGGCTGGCCGAGGCGCCCGAGGTGGCGCTGCCGATCCTGCTCAGCTGGTTCGTCGTCGGGCGCATCAAGCGCATCCTCGCCGTGCCCGCCGCGGTGCTGGCGGCTCTGGGGGTGACGCTCTGGGCGCATGACTTCTCGCTGCCGATCAGCGGCGGATGGATGAGCCACCCGGTCTGGGTCACGCCGGTCTTCTCGCCCGAGGCGGTGCTGTCGCTCGGCATCCCGCTCTTCATCGTCACCATGGCGACGCAGAACATTCCCGCCGTTGCGGTGCTGCGCAGCTTCGGCTACACGCCGCCGCCCGGCCCGCTGCTCGCCGGGGTTGGCGGGATCTCGCTCCTCACCGCGCCCTTCGGCAACCCGGCCACCTGCCTCGCGGCGATCACCGCCAGCATGTGCGCCAACGCCGACAGCCACCCCGACCCGTCGCGGCGCTACTGGTCGGCGGTGATGGCCGGGGTATTCTACAGCCTGTTCGGCTTCTTCGCCGTGGCCGTCACGGCGGTGGCCGCGCTGGCGCCGCCGATGACCCTGCAGGTGCTCGCGGGGGTGGCGCTGCTGCCGGTCTTCGCCGCCTCGGCCAGCGGCGCGCTGCAGGCCGAGGAGAGCCGCGAGGGCGCCGCGGTGACCTTCCTCGTCACCGCCTCGGGACTCACTCTCTGGGGGCTTGGCGCTGCGGTCTGGGGACTTGCGCTCGGGGGGCTCGTGCTGGCGGTGCGCAGCTGGAAAAGATGAGGTCCACCTCAAGCCTACCTCCATGACTGCACTAAACCCCAGCCCCCTGTCCTACGGCGCAAGGCAGGGGACCTCGCCTACACCGGAGTACTTTGAGGCGCCGGTCCCATCTCCGACATTGGTCGGGGGAACGGGGTCAAATCATTGATTTCGGTCTTTCGGCGCGATTTGACGACGCAGCGGGACGCCGAGCTTCAGCGCGCTCCCGGTCATTCTTTCCGGCCGCCCATAGCTTTACTTGGCGCCGCCCGCGGCTTACCCCTTGTTAACCACTTGGAGCAAGGCCAGCGCAGAGGGAAACGCCGAGATGAAAACCCACGAATACAAGGTGATCCCCGCGCCGACCAAGGGCGAGAAGGCGAAGGCGGCGAAGGGACCCGAGGGGCGTTTCGCGGTCTCCATGTCGCGGCTGCTCAACGAGATGGCGGAACAAGGCTGGGAATACATTCGCGCCGACACGCTGCCGAGCGAGGAGCGCAGCGGGCTGACCTCGAGCACGACGGTCTGGCGCACGCTGCTGGTGTTTCGCCGTCCTGTTCCGCAGGCGCCCGAGGTTGCCCCTTTCCGGCATGAGCCGGTAGTGACCCCGGTTGCACCGCCCGTGGACCCGGTGGCAGAGCGCGCACCGGGCACCGCCCCGGCGGCAGAAGACTTCACCGCCCCTGCGGCGCCGGCGCGGCAAGAGGCCGACAAACTGGACTGATCCGCCCTTCCACCGGGGCGCTCCGGTCCGATCCGTTCAGCCTTGCAGATCGAGGGAAAGCGCGTGGATCTTGCCCACGAGCTCGCTGCCGAGCGCCGCGTGCACGGCGCGGTGGCGCTGGATGCGGCTCATCTCGGCAAGCTCGGCCGCGCGCATGCGCACGTGAAAATGGCTCTCGCCGCCCTCCTGGTAGCCGGCGTGACCCGCATGCTTTTGACTTTCGTCGAGAACCTCCAGTTCGGAGGCATCGAAGGCTGCCCGCAGCCGGGTTTCGATCTCGTTCGCTCGCGACATTTTTGGCTCCTGCCTCTTCAAACTCGGTCAGGATTGTCTAAACTCCCTCGTCCGAGTCGAAAAGGTGAGACCATGAGCAGACCCGACCCCTTCGGTTTCGACATGTCGATTAAGTCGGCTAAGAAAAAGAATCCGCGTGGCCGGCGCGGCATGACCGGCGAACAGGAAACTTCCACCCGCGTGTGCGAGCACGAGGGCTGCGAGGAGCCGGGCAAGTTCCGGGCGCCCAAGGCGCCGGACGTGCTCGATGAATTCAAGTGGTTCTGCAAGGACCACGTGCGCGAGTACAACAACCAGTGGAATTTCTTCCACGGCAAGACCGAGGCCGAGATGAACGCTCAGGCCACGTCCGACAAGGTGTGGGAGCGCAAGACCAAGGACTACCGCGACCCCGAGCAGCGGGCTTGGGCCCGTCTGGGCATCGAGGACGCGCATCAGGTGCTGGGCGACAATGCCACCCGCAATCCCGGCCGCAAGGCCCCGGGTGGCGGACGCCGCCTGCCGCCGACCGAGAAGCGCGCGCTGGAGATCCTCGAGGTCGAGAGCGCCGAGACCAAGGCCGAGGTGCGCAAGGCGTACAAGAAGCTGATCAAGGTGCTGCACCCGGACATGAACGGCGGCGACCGCTCTCAGGAAGAGCAGCTGCAGGAAGTGGTCTGGGCCTGGGACCAGATCAAGGACAGCCGCAACTTCAAGTGACGAACGGGCCCCGCGGGGCCCGTTTTCGCGAGGACTGCCTCAGTTGCGGGCATACGGCAAAATTTTCCACAACCTATTGGTGTGAATTTCTCGACACAAGCCCCAGGGTTGTGGTAGCGTCTTAGTATGGCCAGCATTTTCTCGGCCCCACCAAGGTGACGCGAGCTCCCTGTCGTGTCCACTCACGGACCAAGTCGGCCTGCACACCGCTCCCCCTGGACGTGCAGGCCCCTTGGCTCGTCCCCGCAAACCCCCGCGCCCGACCTGTCCGGCCCACCCGGTCAGGTCGGGGACTTCTCGGTGCCGCGCACTCTGGTCTCGATAATAAGGCTCGCAGACCCTGGCCCCACAACCCCTGACCCCAAAACGTCAGGCGGCAGCGAAGCGCAGCGCGATGCCGTTGATGCAATGGCGCTTGCCCGTCGGCGGCGGCCCGTCATCGAAGATATGCCCCATGTGCGAGCCGCAGCGGCGGCAATGGCACTCGGTCCGGGTCATGAACAGCGAGCGGTCGGGTTTGGTGCCGATGGCGCCCGGCAGTGCCTCGTAGAAGGACGGCCAGCCGGTGCCACTGTCGAATTTCGCCGCCGAGCTGTAGAGCGGCAGATCGCAGCCCTTGCAGTGAAAGGTGCCAGCGCGCTTCTCGCGGTCGAGCGGCGAGCTGTAGGCGCGCTCGGTTCCGGCCTCGCGCAGGACCTTGTACTCGGCGGCGGTCAATCGCGCGCGCCAGTCCTCGGGGCTGCGGGTGATCTCGAACGGTGCCGCGGCGCGGGCCGGACCGCGCGCGGCAAGCAGCGCGGCGAGAACCGCAAGGAATCCTCTGCGTTTCATGCTCTCCTCCCTTTCTCCTCCTGTCCCAGAGATGCGCTCCCGGCCGGACCGAGGTCAAGCCGGGAGCTCACACGCCGCCGGGGGATCCGGCACGGAAACGGTCACTAGCTACCCTTCCCGGTCCGCGGCGGCGCTGCTCCTCCCGGCCGCTCCGCTTGCGCGGTGGGGCATGCGACCGGGAGGGATCGGGTTACATCGCCGGCAGCAGCACCCGGTCGATGACGTGGATCACGCCGTTCGACTGGCGCACGTCGGCGATCGTGACATTGGCGGTGCGCCCCTGTTCGTCGGTCAGGGTGATCTTGCCCCCTTCCATCTTCGCCTGAAGCGTGCAGCCGCCAACGGTCGGCACCGGGTGCATGCCGCCGTCATCGGCGATCATCCCGGCGATGGCGTCGGACATGGCATTGGTCGCAACCACGTGGCAGGTCAGGATCTGCGCCAGCTGCTCCTTGTGCTCGTCCATCATCAGCTGGCTGAGGCTTTCATCCGAGATCATATCGAAGGCGGCATCGGTCGGGGCGAAGACGGTGAAGGGGCCCGCGGAATTCAGCGTATCCACCAGCCCCGCCTGCTTGACCGCGGCGACGAGCGTCTCGTGATCGGCCGAATTCACCGCGTTTTCGACGATGGTCTTGTCGGGATACATGGCGGCGCCGCCGACCATCGGGTTTTCCGCGGCGAGCGCCGGCAGGGCCAGCGGCAGGCCGATCAGGGCGGCGATGAGCGTCTTGGTCGTCATAACGTGTCCTCCTCGTGAAACGACCCCTTTCTCCCGTCGGGGTCACACGAAGCCACGGAGGAACCGCACAAAGAGTTTCAGACCGGAGGGATAACGACCGCGTGAGCCCGCCGTGTGAGGCTAAGGTCAGCGTTCGGCGAGTTGCCCGAGCGCGATAACCGGGCCGGTGGGCAGGCCGGTGGGCGAGCCGCCGGGCGGCTCCTCGGACAGGGCGATGGTGGCACCGCCGAGCTGCGCCGCCACTGCCCGGTCGAGCGGGATCGAGGTCAGCCCCTCGGGTTGCACCACGCCAAGCGAGACCGGGGCCTGCTCGGCGTCCGACAGCAGCCAGATTTCCAGCGCGCGGTCCGGCGGATAGTCACCGGCATCGCGCCGCACCATGAAAGTTCCGCTGTCCGGAGCGTAATGCGCCAGCAGCTCCAGCCCCTGCTCGCCCGCCACGAGGTCGGCGTAGAGGTCGGGGCCAGTACCGCCAGTGTTCAGCAGACCGGAAACCATCGCCGCCCAGGCGATTGCAGCCGCGGTTACGGCGCCCAGCAGATAGGGCAGCAGTTGTCGCAAAAGCCCCGGACGCGCGGGTCCATGCAGACGCGTCTCGATCCCGCTCCAGACGGAGGCGGGCGGCACGCTCTCGGGGATCGGATCGGTGAGCGCCGCGAAACAGGCGCACCAGCTGGCCACCTCCTGTTCGAGACCGGGGTCGGCCGCAAGCTGTGCCTCGAAGTCGCGCCGCTCCGCTTCGGTCAGCAGGCCGAGCACGTATTCCGCCGCGGTGGCCTCAGCCCCCCCTGGCAGATCCGGCTGCGGCTCGGCGCTCATCGGCTCAGGCACTCCCTCAGGCTGATCAGGCTGCGACGCAGCCAGGTTCGCACGGTGTTGAGCTTCACCCCGGTGGCGGTGGCAAGCTCGGCATAGGTGGCGCCCTCGAGATACGCGCGGCGCACCATCTCGGCGCGGTCGGGCGGCAGCTCGTCCATGCACAGCGCCAGCGCCTGCGCGTCGTCGCGCGCCTCGGCCTGCTGCGCCGGCCCCGGTGCGGGATCGGCCAGACGGTCATCCAGCTCCAGCGGCTGGACGGCCCGGCCCACGTCGCTGCGGCGGCGGCGGTCGACGGCGGAATTGCGCGCCAGGGTGATCAACCAAGTCATCGGGGAATAGCCGTTGACCCTGTATTTGCCGGCATTGTTCCAGACCTTGACGTAGGTGTCCTGCAGCGCCTCTTCGGCCTGCGCCCTGTCCTGCAAGACACGCAGGCAGACGCCGAAAAGTTTCGCCGAGGTGCGCTCGTAGAGCCGGGCAAAGGCGGCGCGGTCCGCCATGGCGACGCGCGCGATGAGGTCCTCGATGTCGGGATGGGGTGAACTCGCCACGTACCGCGCCTGCCTGCTTGCCTTGTCAGCTGCAGCCTAGTGCCCGGAAGCGCCGGGGCGCAAACACATTCCGCAGCTGCACCGCAACCGCTCACGGCAACCGTAGCGGGCTTTGCACAGCCATCGTTCAAACCCCGCTCCGGCCCCCTTGCCCTTGCCTGCGATATGGGGCACGACGGTGCGCAAGACTTTCTAACGACCGGACAGGGGCACGACCATGGCGGATGGCACGATCGACATCAATGCGAAACCCACCGAGGAAATCTCGGTCCGCGAGGTGTTCGGCATCGACACGGACATGGTGGTGCACGGCTTCCCCGACCGCACCGATCGCGTTCCGGATCTCGACAGCACCTACAAGTTCGACCCCGACACCACGCTGGCCATCCTCGCGGGCTTCCGCAACAACCGCCGGGTGATGATCCAGGGCTACCACGGCACCGGCAAGTCGACCCACATCGAGCAGGTCGCCTCGCGGCTGAACTGGCCCTGTGTGCGCGTCAACCTCGACAGCCACATCTCCCGGATCGACCTGATCGGCAAGGATGCCATCAAGCTGGTGGACGGCAAGCAGGTCACCCAGTTCCAGGAAGGCATCCTGCCCTGGGCGCTGCGCAACCCCACCGCCATCGTCTTCGACGAGTATGACGCGGGTCGCGCCGACGTGATGTTCGTGATCCAGCGCGTGCTGGAAACCGACGGCAAGCTCACCCTCCTGGACCAGAACCAGGTGATCACGCCGCACAAGTACTTCCGCATTTTCGCCACCGCCAACACCGTCGGCCTTGGCGACACCACGGGCCTCTATCACGGCACCCAGCAGATCAACCAGGGCCAGATGGACCGCTGGAGTCTCGTCGCGACGCTGAACTACCTCAGCATCGACGCCGAGGTGAACATCGTGCTGAGCAAGGCGCCGCATTACAACAACGAGAAGGGCCGCAAGACCATCCGCCAGATGGTGACCGTGGCCGACTTCACCCGCCGCGCCTTCATGAACGGCGAGCTCTCGACCGTGATGTCGCCGCGGACGGTGATCGCCTGGGCCGCCAACGCCGAGATTTTCCGCAACGTCGGCTACGCCTTCCGCCTGTCGTTCCTCAACAAGTGCGACGAACTCGAGCGCCAGACCGTGGCCGAGTTCTACCAGCGCTGCTTCGACGAGGAACTGCCGGAAAGCGCCGCTTCGCTGTCGCTGGTCTGACCGCGCAGATTTGAGCCGCCGAAGGGGGCGCTGCCCCCGTCCGCTGGCGCGGACTCCCCCGGGATATTTTTGCCATGCGGAAGCAGGCACGTGAAACTTCAGGGGCGCGGTCCGATACGGGCCGCGCCCCTTGGGTTAGAGGGGTGGTGCAAGGGGTCTTGGGAGGACCGGAAATGGGTAAACCGCTGCATATCGGGCTGATCGGCGGCATCGGCGTCGCCGCAACCGTGGTCTATTACCAGCGGCTGACCGCCGCCGTGGCCGCGCTCGGCGCGCCGCTCGAGCTGACCATCGTGCAGGCCGACGTCCAGGAGCTGATCCGCAACAACCTGTCGGACAACCGTGCCGCGCAGGCCGAGGTCTACGCCCGGCTGATCGACCGGCTGGCGGCCGCGGGCTGCGACTGCGCCGCGATCACCTCGCTCGGCGGCCACTTCTGCTTCGAGGAGACCGTCGCGCGCTCAACCTTGCCGCTGGTCTCGGCCGTGGCGCCGCTCGATGACTATTTCGCCGCCGAGGGGCTGCGCCGCGTCGGCCTGCTTGGCACCCGCGTGGTGATGCGGACGCGGCTCTACGGCCAGCTGGCACGCACCGAGGCAGTGGCGCTCGATACCGAGACCGAGGCGCTCGGCCAGCGCTACCAGGACATGGCAGTGGCTGGCTGCTGCACGGACGAAGACCGCGCCGCCTTCTTCGACGCCGGGCATCGCATGGTGCGCGACATGGGTGCCGAGGCCATCGTGCTGGCCGGAACCGACCTCAATCTTGCCTTCGACGGCGCGCAGGATCCCGGCTATCGGATCATCGACGCGCTCGACGTGCATGTCGATCTACTTGCGCGGCTGGCAACCGGGAGTGCCTCGCTTTGAAACCTGTTCTCGCCCTGATGTTCCTCGCCGCCGGCCCCGCCCTTTCCGAAGAACACACCGCCGCCGATTGCGCCGCGCTCTGGCAGGGTGTCGCGCTGGAGGCTGCCGACAATCCCAGCCTGCCCGGCTCGCCAGAGACCGCGAGCCTGCTCGCCCGCGAGTTCAGCCTAACCGCAGCGGATGACGGGCTCACCGGCGCGCCGCTGCGCGCGGCGATCCTCGAGGCACTGCCCGACTACCGCCTGCTCTACCGCGGCGTCATTGCCGGGGACTTGCAGAGCCGCGAGCTTTTCGAGAGCCATGCCAAGGCCTGCAGCGGCCTGCTGGAAAAGAGCTGAGCGGCGGTGCGCCGCGCCGCCGGGCCGGCGCGGCACGGGGCGGATGACCAAGACTTGCATCGCGGCGCGCATCCCCTCTTGCCAATTCCCCGCCACGGCGCGAAACCTGTGCCATGGCACGCGACACCGACAACCCCGCCGATCCGTTCAAGAAGGCCCTGGCCGAGGCCACCAAGGTCATGGCCGACGACCCCGAACTTACGGTCAACTATTCCGTCGATCCGGCGGGCGTTTCAGGCGACATCATGCGCCTGCCACAGGTGTCGCGCAGGATGACCCGCGACGAGGTGCTGCTGGCCCGTGGCACCGCCGATGCGCTGGCGCTCTATCGCCGGTATCATGACGGCACCACCCATGCCCGCTACGCGCCGCAAGGCGACATGGCGCTCGAGCTCTACGAAGCGATGGAAACCGCCCGCTGCGAGGCCATGGGCGCGCGCGACATGCCCGGCACCGCCGGCAATATCGACGCCAAGATCGGCCATGAGGCAGCGCGCCGCGGCTACGGGCAGATCACCCAGGCCTCCGAGGCGCCGCTGCCGGTGGCCGCGGGCTACATGATCCGCCACCTCGCCACCGGTCGCGACCTGCCCAAGGACGCCGCGCATGTGATGGAACTCTGGCGCGGCTTCATCGAGGACCAGGCCGGCGGCACGCTGGAGGACCTGCAGGCCAAGCTTTCCGATCAAGCGGCCTTTGCCCGCTTCGCACGGCAGATCATCACCGACCTCGGCTACGGCGATCAGCTCGGCGAGGATCCGGACCAGCTCGACGACGAGGCGCAGGATCAGGCCGAGCCCGGAGCCGAGGAGGAAGAACAGCCCGATTCGACCGGCCAGGACGACCAGGACCAGGACGAGGCAGAGGCCTCGCCGGAACAATCGCAGGAACAGACCCAGGACCAGAGCCAGGCGCAGGTCTCGGCCGACGAGATGGCCGACCAGGAAATGGGCGAGGAGGCCGAGCTGCCCGAGGGCGACGCGCCGATGGAGCCGCCGCCCCCTGCCCCGGTTTCCGAGGCCGATCCCGGCTACAAGGTCTACGATTCGACCCACGACGAGGAAATCCTCGCCGAGGAGCTGGCCGAGCCGCAGGAACTCGAGCGCCTGCGCGCCTATCTCGACCAGCAGTTGGAGCCGCTGAAGGGCGCGGTCTCGCGCCTCGCCAACAAGCTGCAGCGCCGGCTGCAGGCACAGCAGAACCGCTCCTGGGAGTTCGACAAGGAAGAGGGCGTGCTCGATGCCGGCCGCCTCGCCCGCGTCGTCGCCAACCCCACGACGCCGCTGTCGTTCAAGGTCGAGAAGGACACAGAGTTCCGCGACACGGTGGTGACCCTGCTGATCGACAACTCCGGCTCGATGCGTGGCCGGCCGATCTCGATCGCGGCGATCTGCGCCGACGTGCTGGCGCGCACCCTCGAGCGCTGCTCGGTGAAGGTCGAGATCCTCGGCTTCACCACCCGCGCCTGGAAGGGCGGCCTCGCGCGCGAGAAATGGCTCGCCGAGGGCCGCGAGCAGCAGCCGGGCCGCCTGAACGACCTGCGTCACATCATCTACAAGAGCGCCGACTCGCCCTGGCGCCGGGTCCGCGACAACCTTGGCCTGATGATGAAGGAAGGCCTGCTGAAGGAGAACATCGACGGCGAGGCACTGGAATGGGCACACCGCCGCATGGCGCACCGCCCCGAGGCCCGCAAGATCCTCATGGTGATCTCCGACGGCGCGCCGGTGGACGATTCCACGCTTTCGGTGAACCCGGCCAACTACCTCGAGAAACACCTGCGCGACGTGATCGCCATGGTCGAGCGCAAGAAGCAGGTCGAACTGCTGGCGATCGGCATCGGCCATGATGTCACCCGCTACTACGAGCGCGCGGTGACCATCACCGACGTCGAGCAACTGGCCGGCGCGATGACCGAACAGCTCGCCGCGCTCTTCGATTCGGACCCGCGTGCGCGCGCCCGCGTCATGGGCATCCGCCGCGCCGGCTGAGAGCGCAGGACCGAGGGGCCAGCCCCTCGGGCTCCCCGGGATATTTGATCCATATGGAAGCAGGCGCGCGTCCGCTCTTCCATATGGGCCAAATATCCCGGGGTGAATTGGCCGCAAGGCCAAGAGGGGCAGCGCCCCTTCTCTTTCCGAAAGACAACACGACCGCAGGAGACCTCCGCATGTTCCAGACATTCGAGCAGAGCGCTTCCCCCGAGCAGGGCCCGCCGCGGCTGGCCGCGCTGCGCACCGAACTGGCCGCCGAGGGGCTCGATGGCTTCCTGGTGCCGCGCGCCGACGCGCACCAGGGCGAATACGTGGCCCCACGCGACGACCGGCTGGCCTGGCTCACCGGCTTCACCGGCTCGGCGGGCTATTGCGCCGCGCTGACTGAGAAGGCTGGTGTCTTCGTCGACGGGCGCTACCGGGTGCAGGTCAAGGCGCAGGTGGCGCCGGAGTTCACCCCGGTCGACTGGCCCGAGGTCGGCCTCGCCGAGTGGATTGCCGAGGCGCTGCCGGAGGGTGGCACCGTCGGGATCGACCCCTGGCTCTTCTCGGTCGACCAGATGCGCGGGCTTGAGCGCGGCCTGGGCGCGGTAGCCCTGCGCCGCTGCGACAATCTCGTGGACCGGGTCTGGGCCGACCAGCCCGAACCGCCCATGGGTGAGGTCTTTGTGCAGCCGGTCGATCTGGCGGGCGAGGCGCATGGGGACAAGATCGCCCGGCTGGCGAAAGGTCTCGACAAGGCCGCGGCCTGCGTGATCACCCTGCCCGACAGCCTCGCCTGGCTGCTCAACATCCGCGGCTCGGACGTGCCGCGCAATCCGGTGCCGCATGGCTTCGCCATCCTGCATGCCGCGGGCCGCGTGACGCTGTTCATGGCGGCGCAGAAACTGGTGGAACTCGGCGACCACCTCGGCCCGCTGGTCGAAGTGAAGACCCCAGAGGACTTCGTACCAGAGCTGGAGGCGCTCGACGGGCCGGTGCAGATCGACCCCGCCTCCTGCCCGGTCGCGGTGCTGGACGCCCTCGAAGGCCGGGAGATCGTCGAGGCCGCCGACCCCTGCCTGCTGCCCAAGGCGCGCAAGAATGCCGCCGAGCTGGCCGGCGCGCGGGCGGCACATCTGCGCGATGGCGCGGCCATGGTCCGTTTCCTGCATTGGGTCGACAGCCAGACACCGGGAGAGTTCACCGAGATCGACGCGGTGGTTGCGCTCGAGGAAGAGCGCCGCGCCACCAACGCGCTGCGTGACATCTCCTTCGAGACCATCTCCGGCGCGGGTCCCAACGGGGCCATCGTGCACTACCGTGTGACCGAGGCGTCCAACCGCACCACGGCCGCGAACGAGCTGCTGCTGATCGACAGCGGCGGACAATATGTCGACGGCACCACCGACATCACCCGCACCATGGTGCTGGGCGAGGCCGGCGCCGAGGAGAAAGACGCCTTTACCCGCGTGCTGAAGGGCATGATCGCACTGTCGCGGCTACGCTTCCCGGCGGGGCTGGCGGGCCGCGACATCGACGTGCTGGCGCGCGCCGCGCTCTGGGAGGCGGGGCTCGACTACGGCCACGGCACCGGACACGGCGTCGGCTCTTATCTGTCGGTGCACGAGGGACCGCAGCGTATCGCGCGCACCGGCACGGTGCCGCTGGAACCGGGCATGATCCTTTCGAACGAGCCGGGCTTCTATCGCGAGGGGTCTTATGGTATCCGCATCGAGAACCTCATCGCGGTGGAACCCGCGCCCCCCCTTCCCGGCCAGAACGTAGCCAAGATGCTGCGCTTCGAAACGCTGACTTGGGTGCCGATCGATCGGCGTCTGATCGAGACGGGGCTGCTGACCGCTGCGGAACGTGACTGGCTTGACGCCTATCATGCCGGGGTTTTCGAACGCATCGCTCCGCTTGTCACAGGCGCCGTGCGGGACTGGCTCGAAGCGGCCTGCGCGCCGCTTTGACACAGGACTGTCGCATCGGCGTTGGTATATGATGAACGGATAACGGGAGAGACATGATGTTGAAACAGATTGCCGTCCGCCCGGCCTCGGGCACCTGGGTCATCCGCGCCGGTGGCGCCGTGCTTGGTGAAAGCAGCCGCGCCCTCGAACTGACCGAGGGCGACAAGCCGCTGACCATCTACTTCCCGCGCGAAGATGTGGCCATGGCCTTCCTCGAGCCCAGCGGATACCGCAGCACCAGCGCCGCGCTTGGCGACGCCGAGCACTACCATATCGCCTCGAAGAGCCGCAGCTACGACAACGCGGTGTTTTCCTACACCGATCCAAAGCCTGAGGCGGCGGAGATCAAGGGCTACCTGGCCTTCGACCTGCAGGATGGCGTGGCCGTCGAACAGGTCTGAGCCGCAGCGCCAATAACAGACAAGGCCGGCCCCGGGGGCCGGCCTTTTGCTTTGCGGAGGTCCGCCGCGAGACTACCCCTTGCGCAGGTTGTCCCGCAGTCGGCTCACCTGGTCGCGCAGGGCAAGCAACTCGTCGACGCTCATGCCGCTCTGCTCGGCGATGCAGCCCGCGATATGCGCCGTGCGGCCCTGCATTTGGTGTCCCTCCTCCGTCAGGGCGATACGCACCTGCCGCTCGTCCTCTGCGTCGCGACGGCGGGTCAACAGACCCATGGTCTCGAGCCGCTTCAGCAGTGGGGTCAGCGTGCTCGACTCGAGCTGCAGCTGGCGCGACAGCATACCCACGGTCGGCGGCGCCTTGGCCGCCCAAAGCGCGCTCATCACGAGGTACTGCGGATAGGTCAACCCGAGCTTTTCCAGATGCGGGCGGTACGCCTGGCTCATGGCGTGCACCGCCGAGTAGAGCGAGAAACAAACCATGTCCTGCGGCGAAAGCGCCTGCGGTGCGGTGGTCTCGGGGTCTGAGGGCGTGGCGGTTCGGGTCATGCCCCCAATATAAATCGCACGCGATACTTTCTCAAGCGATTGACTTTCGCTTGGATGCGAATATCTATCGCGCGCGATACAATCGACAACAAAGGATTCTCCCATGTCTCTCGATGTGAAATACCGGACCGAAGCGCAGGCCTCCGGCGGCGGCCGCGACGGCATCACCAAGCTCGCCTCGGGCATGCTGACCTTGACGATGAACAGCCCAAAGGAACTGGGTGGCTCGGGCAAGGGGCACAACCCCGAGGAACTCTTCGCCATGGGCTACGCCGCGTGCTTCCTCAGCGCGATGCGCTTCGTGGCGCAGGCCGAGAAGCTGGGCACCGTGCCCGAGAGCGCGACCGTAGATGCGCAGGTGGCGATCGGCGGCCTGCCCGAAGGCGGTTTCGGACTGGCGGTGAAGCTGGTCGCGAAGATGCCGGGCCTGGAGCGCGACACGGCCGAGGCGATCCTCGCCCGCGCCCACGAACTCTGCCCCTATTCCAACGCCACCCGCGGCAATATCGACGTCACGCTGGAGCTGGCCTGAAGAGCCTCACCCAAGGACGACAAAGCCCCGCGAACACTCGCGGGGCGTTTGCATTTCGAAGCAACGGAACATGGTCTCCGAACCCTATCAGTCCGGCATCGCGCCCGGCGCAGCGCGCAGCCGGCCCATGACGTGGGAGTCGATAAGTCCCCCGTCCCGCATGGCATCGCCGCGCCGCGTGCCCTCGATCTCGAAGCCGAACCCCTGATAGAGATGGATCGCCGCGCGGTTGTCGGTGTTCACATCGAGCTCCAACCGCCGCAACCCGAGCCAATTGTCGGCAATGTCGATGAGGGCCCGCAGGATCGCCTTGCCATAGCCGCGCCCCACGTGATCGTCGTGCACGATGAGGAATATCTCACCCACGTGTGAGCGCCGCCGCTGGCCCGGCATGAGCCCACCCTCGGCAACCACCTTCTGCACGCCCACGGGATGCTCGATCACCCCGACGAGAAAATGGTTCGCACCGCGCGCCGCAAGTCGCCGCTCGACCCTGCCTTGCGTGTCGTAGGGCATGCGTAGGGTGCCGTGCCGGACCCCCGGCAGGTTGCCCATCTCGGCAAGCGCGGCGGCATCGCCCGCTTCGGCAGCCCGGATCGTGAGAGCTGGAAACTCGGTCATTCAAACGCTTTCTTCCATGACGGCCGACGTCGGCGCGCGCGGCTCAGCTGTGTTCTTCCTCTGCCGTCGCCGCCAGCGCGCGGTTGTAGGCCTTCAGCGCATCGACGTGGAACAGCGCGCCCTGCAACACCGGCGCGTCGTCGGGGCCGCTGCGGGTCACCACCGGCAGGTAGGCCACGCCCGACTTGTCGAAGAGCGGCAGCGCCGCCTCCAGCGTTGCCTGTGCGTTCAGGAAAAGCCCCTGCTCGATCATCCGCAGGCAGGCCTCGTCATCTGCTGCGCCCTCGTCGGTGGGCTTGCGCATCACCCCCTGCACCCGGAACATCGCCAGAAGGTAGGCCTGCGGTCCGGCGGCGAGATGCACGTTGCGCCGCTCCAGTTGCGACAGGAAGAAGCTGCGGTCGACGAGCCGCGAGGCCACCGCCGTGGACATCGACACGGAGACCATCACCGCAAGCCCGGTCTGCCAGTCCCCGGTCAGCTCGAAGACGATGAGCGTCGTCGAGATCGGCGCGCCCAGCACCGCCGCCGCCACCGCCCCCATGCCCGCGAGCGCGTAGAGCGTGAAGACCGAGCTTTGCTCGGGGAAGAGCCCGGTGGCGATATGGCCGAAGGTCAGCCCGGTCAGCGCGCCGACCATCAGCGAGGGCGAGAACACGCCGCCGCCCATGCGCCCGGCCATGGTAATCGACACCGCCGCCACCTTCACCGCCGCGAAGACGAAGGCCTGGCTCAGCGTCAGCTGCCCCGAGAGCGCCCGCGAGGTCGTCTCGTAGCCCACCCCGATGATGTGCGGGAAGGCGATGGCGATGGCCCCCAGCAGCAGCCCCGCCACCGCCGGGCGCAGCCAGTGCGGCAGGCCGAGCCTGTTCTGGATCGTCGTGCCCACCCCGTCGGACCAGAACAGCGCCTTCATCATCAGCACCGCCACCAGCCCGCAGACCAGCCCCATGATGAAAAAGGCCGGCAGCTCGAGGTAGAACTGCACTGTGGTGGTGCCGGGCAGCACGAACTCGGTCACGTCGCCGAAATAGATGCGGTTGATCACCGTGCCCGCGGCGCTGGCCACCACGATCGGCGCAAAGGCATGCAGGGCGAAGTGGCGCAGGATCACTTCGAGCCCGAAAAGCGCGCCGGCGATGGGCGCATTGAAGCTGGCCGAAACGGCAGCGGCCACCGCGCAACCCAGCAGGTCGCGCCCGGTGATGCCGTCGACGCGCAAGAGATTGGACACCGATGAGGCGATCATCGCGGCGATATGCACCACCGGCCCCTCGCGCCCCGTGGAGCCACCGGTCGAGAGCGTGATCCACGAGCAGAGCGCCGAAGCGATGCCCGCCTTCTTCTCGACCCGCCCGTCGTTCAGCGCCGCCCCCTCGATCACGTCCGACACGCTGCGCACCCGCCCGTCCGGGGTGAACTTCTGCAGGATGAGCCCGACCGTCGCACCGCCCGCCACCGGGATCAGCAGCACGTAGATCCAAGGCAGCGACTCGGCAAAGGTGTGCAGCAGGTTGACGTCCTCGGTGCCGTAGACAAAGGCCTGCAACCGCTGGATGGCAATACGGAAGAGCAGCGCGGCAAACCCGGCAGCGGCCCCGACCAGCAAGGCGATCACCCAGAAGGTGACCTGCCCCGGCCCCTTGTGGCGCAGCGTGTCCCATCCACGGCTGCAAAGCGCGCGCGTCTCGCGCCACTGATCGGCAATCTGCTGCGGCATTCCTCGGTCCCATGGCTTTCGCAGGGCGCAGAGCGGGGATAAGGTCGCCCCGATTTTCCACGGAGGTTTCTCTATGTCCGTCGCCGCAGCCCTGGAGGCTCTTGATGCCTTCCTAGGCGAACGATTCACCCGCTCCAAGTCCGAACTGGAGCAGCATGGCCGTTCCGAGTCCTATTTCCCCCTCACCCCACCTGATGGCGTCGCCTACCCGGAGACCGCCGAGGAGGTGCAGCGCATCGTGCAGATCTGCGCCGAGCACGCCTGCCCGGTCATCGGCTGGGGCGCGGGCAGCTCGCTCGAGGGCCACGGCCAGGCGGTGAACGGCGGCGTCACCGTCGATTTCACCCGGATGAACAAGGTGCTGGAAATTCGCCCCGCCGACATGGATGTGACGATCCAGCCCGGCGTCACCCGCGAGGCGCTGAACGAGGAACTGCGGGCCACCGGCCTGTTCTTCCCGGTTGATCCCGGCGCCAACGCAACCCTCGGCGGCATGGCGATGACCCGCGCCTCGGGCACCACGACGGTGCGCTACGGCTCGATGCGGGACAACGTGCTGGGGCTGAAGGCGGTGCTCGCCGACGGGCGCACCATCGAGACCGGCACCCGCGCCCGCAAGTCGGCGGCGGGCTATGACCTCACCGCGCTTTTCGTCGGCTCCGAGGGCACGCTCGGTCTCGTCACCGAGCTGACGCTGCGCCTGCACGGCATCCCCGAGGCGGTCTCGGCGGGCATCTGCGCCTTCCCCGACATGGGCAGCGCGGTCACGGCGGTGATGGAGACCATCCAGATGGGCATCCCCATGGCCCGCATCGAATTCGTCGACGCCGCCACCGCCCGGGCCTTCTCGGCCTATTCGGGCATGGCGATGGCCGACAGCCCGCACCTTCTGGTGGAGTTCAACGGCTCGCCCGAAAGCGTGACACAGGACGCCGAGCGCTTTGCCGAGATCGTCGCGGACAACGGCGGCAGCCCGTTCGAATGGTCGACCCGAGAGGAGGAGCGCCGGGCCCTCTGGGCGCTGCGCCACAACGGCTATTACGCCATCCTCGCCTCGCGCAAGGGCGCACGGGCGGTGGTGACCGACATCTGCGTGCCGATCTCGCGGCTGGCCGAAGCGGTCGAGGAGACCCAGGCCGACATCGCGGCGAGCGGCATCCCCGGCCCGATCCTCGGCCATGTCGGCGACGGCAACTTCCACGCCATCCTTCTGCTTGATCCCGACAAGCCCGAGGACCTCGTCGAGGCCAAGCGCCTGTCGCACCGCATGGCCGAGCGCGCCCTGCGGATGGGCGGCACCTGCACCGGCGAGCACGGCGTCGGCCATGGCAAGCTGGCCTACATGGAAGAGGAACACGGGATGGGCTGGCAGGTCATGGGCGAGATCAAGCGCGCGCTCGACCCGCAGAACATCATGAACCCCGGCAAGCTGGTGCCGCAGGGGTGACGGCGGCAGGCCGGGGTGCCCGTCGCCCCGGCCTCGGCCACGACCTCTCCGCCGCGAGATGAGTATTTGGGGAAAGATGAAAGCCGGACGCGCCTTCATGTTTCTCCAAATACGCCCGCCGGAGGCATCCTCAGTCGCGCCAGAAGCGCACGGTGAAGAGCACGAAGACCGCCATGATCTCCAGCCGGCCGACCAGCATGGCAAAGGAGAGCAGCCATTTGGCGGTGTCGTTGAGCGTCGCGAAGTTGCCCGCCGGGCCAATGATGTCGCCCAGCCCCGGCCCGACATTGGCCAGCGCGGTGGCCGCGCCCGACAGCGAGGTGACGAAGTCGAGGCCGGTGAAGCCGAGCGCCACCGACAGCACGCCCAGCGAGACCACGAAGAAGACGAAATAAGCCATCACCGAGCTCAGCACGTCGTCGGCCACCGGCCGACCGTCGAAGCGCGGGGTGAAGACGCCATGCGGGGCGCGGATGCGCTTGAGCTGGACGCGGATCGAGGCGAAAAGCAGCTGGTAGCGGAAGATCTTCACCGAGCAGGCGGTCGAGCCCGCACAGCCGCCGATCAGCCCGATGAAGAAGAACAGCGTGATCAGGAACGGCCCCCAGCCCATGTAGTCCACAGAGGCGTAGCCGGTGCCGGAGATGATCGAGCTGATGTTGAACAGCGACTCGCGGATCGCCTGCTCGGGGTGGTGCGGGAACTGGAAGACCAGGGTCACGCTCATCACCGCCACCAGCGCGAGGATGGTGGCAAAGAAGGCGCGGACCTGGCTGTCCTGCCACAGCGCCGTATGGTGGCCGCCCAGCATCTGCACGTAGCGCACGAAGGGTAGCGCGGCGGCGATCATGAAGAAGGCGGCGACATATTCCGCCGGGCCCTGAAATGTGCCGAAGGAGGCATCATAATTGGCGAAACCGCCGGTCGAGAGCGTGGTCAGCGCGTGCACCGTGGCATCGAAGGCATCCATGCCGCAGACCATGTAGGCGGCGGCACAGGCCAGCGTCATGCCCACGTAGATGGTCGAGATCGACGAGGCGATCTCGGTGGCGCGGGGCAGGATCTTGCCCATGGTCTCGAAGGCCTCGGAGCGGAAGATCTGCATCCCCCCGACCCGCAGCTCGGGCAGGAAGACCATGGCGACGACGATGATCCCGATGCCGCCCAGCCATTGCAGGATGCCGCGCCAGAGCAGGATGCCCTTGGGCAACGCGTCGAGCCCGGTGAAGACGGTGGAGCCGGTGGTGGTGATCCCCGACATGGCCTCGAAGAAGGCGTCCACCACCCGCGCCTCGGTCGCCCCGAGCATGAAGGGAATGCCGCCGAAGAAGGGCAGCACCACCCAGGCTCCGACGGTCAGCAGGAAGGTCTGCTGCAGCGTCAGCCCCTGCCGCCCGGCGTTGGCGCAGGCGAGGCTCACGAGGCCGCCGCAGAGCATGGTGATCAATGCGCTTTCGAGGAAGACAGGCCAATGTCCGCGCGCTTCGGCAATGTCCACGAGGAACGGGACCAGCATGCAGCCGCCGAGCGTAGTGACGAGAAGGCCAAGGACGTAGGCGACGGGGCGGACATCGAACATGGCAGAGCCTTCGCCCGCCGGCCCGCGCCTGTCAAGCGCGCCCCTCAGTCGCCGAAGAGGTCGCGGAACACATGTGGCAGGATCTGGTCGCGGGTCAGCCCCAGCTCGGCCAGGCGCTCGTCGCTCTGGCTTTCCAGCACGAGGATTTGGTGCATCCGCGCGCGGCGCAGCCCGTAGGCGTTGATGCCCTGCCCGATGCCCACGAAATAGGCGTCGATCCTGGCACGGAGCGATCCCCGTCCCATGCCGATCATGACATTCTCTGCGATGCTGCTCGTGGCCATACGAAGACCTCCGGTGGGTTGCCTGCCCTCCCGGTCCCAGCATGCCCCCTCCCCGCATGGAAATCATGAACGTGCGCCGGAAAATTTCCGCAGTGCAGCAAAATGCCGCCGGAGTGACCGGCGGCATCGGGGAAGTGCCAAATCTTGCGGCAGCCTCGGGCAGCGCCCGGGCGCGGAGGCCCCGGCGTCAGCCCTGATGGATCAGGCTCGGGAAGAGCGTCGGATCGAGGCTGGTCTGCGCGAAGGTCGCGCCCTGGGTCAGCAGCGCCACGGCGTCATGCGAGTGCAGGCTTTCCTGGTGGCTGCAGAGCACGCGGAAGTCGCCGATCCGCTCTTCACCGGCCATCGCCTCGGCAAAGAGGCGCGCGGCATCCTCGACGAAGATCGGGTTGGCGGCGTTGAGCTCGGCAAATGCCTGCTCGTCCTCGCGCTTGACCATGACCTGCGTCTCGGTCGGCACCGCGGTGCGACACAGGCCCACGAGGTCCTCGAACCACAGGCAGTCGTCGCTGTCGTCGTTCAGCACCACCGAGACCCGCGCCACCGAACGCTGCGAGTGCGGCGTGGCGAGCTGGCCACGGAACTGGCGAGCGTGCTCGGAAAGCTCCAGCGAGCAGGGGCAGGTCGAGCTGTAGACGTAATCGAGGTGGGCAATGCGCTGGCGCACGCCATCCTGCTCGACCAGTTCGAGCGCGATGTCGTAGTACTGGTAGCCCGACAGGCCCGAGCGCAGGCTCTCCACCTTCATCGGGAAGCGGAAACGCATCTGGATGCGCGCATCGAAGCTTTCGAGGTCGGACTTGTAGTCGTCGAGCGCCGCCTCGATCACGCCGAAGCTGAAGCTCTTCTCGGCATGGGTGTAGAAGCTGCGCATGATGCGCGACATGTTGATTCCCTTTTTGTCGGCCTCGAGGCTGACCGTGCCGGTCACCGAGGTTTCGACGGAAAGGGACTGGCCGTCCTTCAGCTTGTAGCTGATCGGAAGGCGGAAGTTCGAAATGCCGACGTGCTGGATGCGCACATTTTCGCCACGGATCAGCGAGGCCGGACCGTTCTGCAGGTCGGGCAACGAGGTCTTGTAGGCGTCATCGACGGCGAAACCCTCGGGATACTGGCGCGAGAAGACCGGATAGTCCTGCGCTGCCCCCAGAAGTTTCAGAAGTGCGGGGTCGAGATCGGTAATTTCACTGTCGTCGGCTGCCTCGGTCCATTGACGGAGAACGGCAAGCGCTGCCTCTGCGTCATCACGGCTTGGGTTACGGTCAACTACCGGCGAATACACATTCATGTCCTGCCCTCCGAGGCGGGGGTTCGTTCCAACGTACTTAGGATGTTTTACCGAAAAAACCACCATTTACGACCCTTATACGGGCACCACTACTCTTATGGATCATCTATTGCGGGCAAAAATGTGGCTAGGGCAAACGTTATTTCCCCTAGCCGCCTGATTATTACGCAACGTCAAGGGCTTGTTGAATATCTGCAACAAGATCCCCGGTGTCCTCGATGCCGACCGAAAGACGGATCAAACCGTCCCCAATTCCAAGCCCTTGGCGCTGCTCCGGGGAGAGGCGCTGGTGGGTCGTCGTGGCAGGATGCGTGGCGATCGACTTGGCATCGCCGAGGTTGTTGGAGATCAGGATCACCTTCAGCGCGTTGCAGAAACGGAAGGCTGCCTCTTTTCCGCCTTCAATCTCGAAGGCGACCATCGTGCCCCCTGCCCCGAGCTGGCGCTGCGCCAGCTCGTGCTGCGGGTGGCTCTCCAGCCCCGGGTAGCTGACGCGGGTCACCTTGGGATGGCCGATGACCGCCTTGGCGATGGCTTCGGCCGAGGCGGTCTGCGCACGTACGCGCAGGTCGATGGTCTCCAGACCCTTGAGCATGACCCAGGCGGTGAAGGGGCTCATCGAGCCGCCGGTGTGCTTCATGTAGGGCTCGATGACGCCGCGGATGATCTCGCGCGAGCCGAGGATCACCCCGCCCAGCGTGCGGCCCTGGCCGTCGATGTGCTTGGTGGCCGAGTAGACCACCACGTCGGCGCCCTGCTCGATGGCACGGCTGTAGACCGGGGTCGAGAAGACGTTGTCGACCACGACCTTGGCACCAACTGCATGCGCGAGCTTCGAGACGGCTTCCACGTCCACCAGCTCCAGCGTCGGGTTCGACATGCTCTCGAAGAAGACCAGTTCCGCGCCCGGCTTCAGCGCCTCTTCCCATTGGGCCAGATCGGCCCCATCGACGAAGACCACCTCGACACCGAAGCGGGTCAGGATGGTTTCCAGCACGTAAAGGCAGGAGCCGAAGAGCGCGCGGGCCGCGACGACGCGGTCGCCGGCCTTCAGCATGGCGGTCAGCGCGCCCGAGACGGCGGCCATGCCCGAGGCGGTGGCAAAGGCATCCTCGGCGCCTTCCAGCAGCGCGATGCGTTCCTCGAACATGGCAACGGTGGGATTGCCGTAGCGGGCGTAGATGTACTCATCCGCCTCGGTCTTGATGAAGCGCGCCTCGGCCTGCTCGGCGCTGTCGTAGGCAAAGCCCTGGGTGAGGAAGATCGCCTCGCTCAGCTCCCCCCACTGGCTGCGCTTCGTTCCGCCGTGCACCAGTTCGGTTCGCGATGCCTTCTTGAAATCTGCCATGGTCTTCCACCTTTCTGTGTCCCGGCCATCCCGTTGCGCCGGAAATGAAAAAGCCCCGTCCGCGGTCAAGCGAAAGGGGCTCTCTCGTCCGACCTTTTAGCGGAATGTTTTACGTGGCCCGCAATCCGTCAACAAATCGCCACGGCGCGTGAAATACGCTTCTGCGGCGCATCGGTCAAGCGTGAGCACGGCCCTGGCGGAAACTGCGGATCAGGCGGCCTGCCCGAATGTCACGTGATGTCGGGCGCGCACCGGGGGCGCTTGTCATTCCGCGCGTTCCCGCCCCATCATGCGCGGGCAAGGGCAGACGGAAACAGGCACGGGACTGACATGGAAAGCGCGCTCTTTCAGGCCTCGATCTACCTCGCCGCGGCAGTGGTCGCGGTACCCATCGCAACGCGGCTGGGACTGGGCTCGGTGCTGGGCTACCTGCTCGCCGGGATCATCATCGGGCCGGGGCTGCACCTCGTGTCGCACACCGATGACCTGCGCCACTTCGCCGAGTTCGGCGTGGTGATGATGCTCTTCATCATCGGGCTGGAGCTGGAGCCGCGCGCGCTTTGGGACATGCGGCACCGGCTGATCGGTCTCGGGGGGCTGCAAATCCTGCTGACCATGGCGGCGGTGACCGCGGTGGTCATGGGGCTGGGCAGTGTCTGGACCACCGCGCTCGCCGCCGGGATGGTCTTTGCCCTCTCCTCCACCGCCATCGTGCTGCAGACCCTGTCGGAAAAGGGGCTGATGCAGACCGCCGGAGGGCGCTCGGCCTTCTCGGTGCTGCTGACGCAGGACATCGCGGTGATCCCGATGCTGATCCTGATGCCGCTGCTCGGCGCGCCCATCGCCGCCTCGCTCGGCACCGACGGCGCCGTCCAGCTGCCCGAGGGCGACCATGGCGGCGGGCACGGCATGTCGCTGGTGGCCGGTCTTCCGGGCTGGGCAGTGGCGCTGGTGACGCTGGGCGCAATTGCGCTGATCATCGTCGCGGGCATCTACGGCGCGCGGCCGCTGTTCCGGCACATCAATGCCTCGCACCTGCCGGAGATGTTCACCGCCGTGGCGCTGCTCATCGTCGTCGGCATTGCCTTCCTGATGGGACTCGTCGGCCTGTCACCCGCGCTCGGCACATTCCTCGCAGGGGTCGTTCTGGCCAACTCGGAATTCCGCCACCAGCTCGAGAGCGACATCGAGCCCTTCAAGGGGCTGCTGCTGGGGCTTTTCTTCATTACCGTGGGCGCCGGGCTCAACTTCGCGGACTTCCTCCGCGAGCCCTTCCTGCTGCTCGGCATCACGCTGGGACTGATCCTGCTGAAGGGCGCGATCCTCTACGTGCTGGGCGGGCTCTTCCACCTGCGTGGCCGCGACCGGATGCTCTTCACCCTGTCGCTGGCGCAGGCGGGCGAGTTTGGCTTCGTGCTGATTTCCTTCGCCCTGCAGCAGAACGTCATGACGCAGGTCTTCGGACAGCGGCTGCTCATGGTGGTGGCCCTCTCGATGCTGATCACCCCGGCGCTTTTCATCCTCTACGACAAGCTCTCGGGGAAGTTCGAGGAAAAGGCCGAGAAGCGCCCCGACGACAAGATCGACCGCGAGGGGCCGATCATCCTCGTGGGGATCGGGCGCTTCGGGCAGATCGTCAACCGGCTGGTGCAGAGCGCCGGCTTCAAGACCGTGGTGATCGACCACGACATGCAGACCATCGAGCTGATGCGGAAGTTCGGGGTGAAGGGCTTCTTCGGCGACCCCACCCGCCCCGAACTGCTGCACGCCGCGGGCATCTCCCGGGCCAAGGTGCTGGTCGCCGCGCTCGACGATCCCAAGGCCACGACCAAGCTGGTGCGCTTCGCCAAGCGCATCCGCCCGGACATTTTCATCGTCGCCCGCGCCCGCGACCGCACCCATGTCTACGAGCTCTACCAGGCCGGTGCGGACAAGATCGTGCGCGAGATGTTCGACAGTTCGCTGCGGGCCGGGCGCTATGTGCTCGAGCAGGCCGGGCTGAGCGACTACGAGGCCGCCATCGCCGAGGAAACCTTCTACCACCACGACCGCGAAACCATGCGCGAACTTGCCACGCTGTGGGACCCGAACACGCATCCGTCGCAGAACTCGGCCTACGTGAGGCGCGCCCGCGAGTTGGAAAAAGATCTCGAGACGGCACTGTTCGAAGCGCTGGAAGCGCAGCGCGAAGACGTGGCCTGAAGGTATCCCACGGCATACAATCCAGGGGAAAATCCCTTCATTCCCATGCGGATAGCTTAAAATTGAGGCAAATTGCCGCGTGCGACATATCACCTCGCGCGATTGTCATTACGCATCGGCATTTCGCGGATGCTGCACCTGCAGCATTGGGCTAAGCGGAGCGCGCCTGAGGTGGACCAAGACCCGCGCACGCGGCGCCGGCCACGTCCCGCCCTCCGGCTCCAAGATGCGAATAGCCTCGACCATGCCCCAGACCTCCCAGCAGACCCCCAAGCCGCCCCGGATCGTCATCGTAGGTGCCGGCACCGCCGGGCTGAACCTCGCCACCCGCCTCAGCCGCCGCCTCGGCCATGCCGGCAAGGCCGAGATCACCCTGGTGGACGAAAACCTCTCGCACATGTGGAAGCCCTCGCTGCACGAGTTCGCCGCCGGTACCAAGGGGTTCGACGAGGAGATCAGCCTGCTCGAGCACTCGCACCGGAACGAATACAACTTCCGCCTCGGCCGCTTCGTCGGCATCGACCGCGAAAAGCGCCTCGTGCAGCTGCAGGCGGTGAACGACCCAGCCAACCGCCCGCTCGCGCCCAAGCGCGCCCTGCCCTACGACATCCTCGTGCTGGCCATCGGAAGCCGCTCCAACGACTTCGGCACGCCGGGCGTCGCCGAGCACTGCATGATGCTCGACACGCCGAGCCAGGCCAAACGGCTGCAGGCAGAACTGCTGAACCTCTTCCTGCGCTTTCAGACCGGCGCGCTGTGCACGAGCAACGACAAGCTCGAGTTGACCATCATCGGTGCCGGTGCCACCGGCGTCGAGCTCGCCGCAGAGCTGCGCGAGGCCGCCGGGCAGTTCGCCCGCAACGGCATCCACAAGGTGCGCCGCCCCGATGCGGTGACCATCCGCGTGCTCGAAGCCGCACCGCGCGTGCTGGGCGCCCTGCCCGAGAACATCTCGGCCAAGGTCGAACGGCACCTGCGCGAGTTGCACATCGACGTGCAGACCGGCGCCAAGGTGGCCCGTATCGAGCCCGGCGCGGTCCACCTCGCCGACGGCACGGTGCTCAGCTCGAACCTGACGGTCTGGGCGGCCGGCGTGCGCGCGCCCGAGGTGGTCGGCCAGCTCGAAGGCTTCGAGACCGGCAGCCTGGGACGGCTCAAGGTACGGCCCACCCTGCAGACCCTCGCGGATGACCGGATCTACGCCCTCGGAGACTGTGCCGATTGCCCTTGGCCCGCCAAGGAGAGCTCGCTGCCGCCGCGCGCGCAGGTCGCCACGCAACAAGCCGAGTTCATGGAGCGCCAGATCTTGGCACAGATCGCTGGCAAGCCGCTGAAAGAGTTCTCCTACGCCGACCATGGCTCGCTGGTGGCGATCAGCAACGAGGGCGCCGTCGGCTCGCTGATGGGCAAGGCCATCGGCACGATCACCATCGAGGGTTGGCTGGCCCGCCGCGCCTACCGCTCGCTGCATTTCCTCCACCGCAAGTCGGTGCTGGGCACCTGGCGCGCCACGCTGGGCGCGCTGCTCGGCGGTGCCTCCAGCCGCATCCGGCCCAAGCTGAAACTGCACTGACCGGAGCCCTGAGGCGGGACGCCGGAACAAGCCGCAGAGCAGCGGGATCCCGCGGCACCGCCCTCCGAGCCCGCGGTCGCGCAGCCATATTTGCGCGGCGGGGCCGACGGACGCAGCGCCCCGCCGGCCGCCCCGCTCTCGCGGCCCGGCCCTCGTGCGTCGCGCCACGTGACAGCGCCCCTCACCCAGCAGCGCTAGGTCATCAAGAATGAAAAAGGGCTGTCCCTGCGGGGACAGCCCTTAAAAATGCGACGGGAGGTCGATGCGATCAGGCGGCGCGCAGGCCGAGAACCTCGTCCACCTGGCGGGCGGCAGCCACTTCGTCGCCACCGCTGACGGCGGCAACTTCGCGGGTCAGGCGCTCGAGCGCGGCTTCGTAGAGCTGACGCTCGGAGTAGCTCTGCTCGCGCTGGTCGTCGGCGCGGTGCAGGTCGCGCACCACTTCTGCGATGGCGATCAGGTCACCCGAGTTGATCTTCTGTTCGTATTCCTGGGCACGGCGGGACCACATGGCGCGCTTCACCTTGGCCTTGCCCTTGAGGGTCTTCATCGCCTGGCTCACCACGTCCGGGGAGGACAGCGAGCGCATGCCGATCTCGGTCGCCTTGTGGGTCGGAACCCGCAGCGTCATCTTGTCTTTCTCGAAGGAGATCACGAAAAGCTCCAGCGTGAGGCCGGCGATTTCCTGCTCCTCGATCGACATGATCTGACCCACGCCATGGGCCGGGTAGACCACGTAGTCATTCGGGCGGAATTCGTTCTTCTTGGTCTTGGTCATCCAACAGCGTCCTTAGCAGCGAAACCTTGAGCACACGCGACAGAAAGACGGACGGGATGCGGAGCATTCCGTTCGCCTGGTTTTACGCGACTAGCTTAACCCCCGGGGTGCAGACCGGCCCGGTCATGTGTGCATGGTTTCAACATGAGTGGCGCAGAACATAGCACAAAATGAACGTCTTTCCTAGGAGCGCCCGGGCCGGAAAGAAGTTTTTCTAAACCAACATGTTACGGGGCAATACACGCCCCCGTGAGCGGGTCCCGGTGCGGCAGGGACGAATCGCAGGCCGCGCCGGGGGTATTTCCACCGTCTCAGTCGCCCTCGCCGGGCGCTTCCGAGAAGTACTTGGTCATCTTGTCGGCCTCGCCGTCGCGCTCTTCGGCCTCGGGCAGCGGGTCCTTCTTGGTGATGATCACCGGCCAGAGCTCCGCGTACTTGCGGTTGAACTCCACCCACTTCTCCATGTCCGGCTCGGTATCCGGGCGGATGGCATCCGCCGGGCACTCCGGCTCGCAGACGCCGCAGTCGATGCATTCATCCGGGTGGATGACCAGCGTGTTCTCACCTTCGTAGAAACAGTCCACCGGGCAGACTTCCACGCAATCGGTGTATTTGCAGGCGATACAATTCTCGGTGACGACGTAGGTCATTGCTGTCTCTCAAAGGCTGTTAGGCGCTTAGCTAGACCAGCACAGGCGATCATTCAAGCGCCCGGCCACGATCAAGATCGAGTTTCCTGCGGTCGCGCTTGGTCGGACGAGAATTGCCTTCGAGGCGCTGCACGGGCGGAACGTCGTCCTCGGATTTCGGCTGCGGAGGATCAAGATCCTCGTAGAGCTGCTGCGCCTCGGGCGCCGGGCCGCGGCGCTCGCCGAGCGCCACGACCTTGATCACGCGCACTTGGCGCGCCTGGCTGAAGGTCAGAACGTCCCCCGGCCCCACGTTGAAGGCCGGTTTCGAGACGTTCAGCCCGTTGACCCGGACACCCGCCGAGATGGCCTTGGCCGACAGGCCCCGCGTCTTGAAGAAGCGGGCCTGCCAGAGCCATTTGTCGATGCGAATCTTGGAGACCGGATCAGCCACGCGCGATGCGCCTCAGGACTTGCCCTTGTTGAAGCCCATGAGCGCCGCGGCGAAGGGGTTGTCCGGATCGATCCGGTCCTTCTTCTCGGGCCGCGACTCGAAGGTCTTCGGCCCCTTGGGACCACCCTTGCCGCCGCCCTTCGGGCCGCCCTTGCCGCGCGGCTTGCCGCCGCCCTTGGGGCCACCCTTGCCGCCGCCACGCGCCTGGCGTCCGCCCTCGCGGCCGCCGTCACGACCACCCTCGCGGGCCCCGTCACGCGCGCCGTCACGGCCACCCTCGCGACCGCCCTGACGACCACCGCGTGCGCCGCGGTTGCCGCCCCAGGTGAAGGTGTAGAACACCTCGGTCTCGGGGCCGGCGAGCGCCGCATCGGGGGCCTCGCCCGGCAGGATCTCGGTCTCGGAGGCCTCGGGGATGTTGTCATCCACTTCCACCGCATCCGGGGTCTCGGCGATCGGGGCCACGCCCTCGTCGTCGATCGCTTCGGTGCCAGCGACGAGATCGGCAGCCTCGGGCGCGGCAGCCGGGTCGGCCATCGCGGCGGGGGTCGCCTCTTCTTCCTGCGCGGCGTCGAAGACGGGCTCGTCCTCGCCCGGCGTGCCGGTGGGCTCGGAGCTCTCGGTCACCACCTTGTCGGCGGCGCGCACCTTGCTGCGCTCGCCCTTCTCGGCGCGGTAACCCAGACCCTGCATCAGGTCCGAGAACTGCTCCAGCGTCATGCCGGTGATCGACAGCATGTCGGCCTTGGCCTCGAAACCGCCGCGGCTGTCCTCGCTGCGCAGCATGTCGGCGAGACGCTCGAGCATGTCGATGCGGATCGCGCGCTCACCGGCGGGGCGGTAGCCCGACAGCGTGTAATGCGCCATCGGCACTTCGCGCATGTTGGGCACGGTCACCAGGCCCGGCGGCGGCGCCTCGGGGAAGGTGTCAAGATCGCTGGACAGCGACCACAGCACCAGCCGCAGGCGCGTCGGCGCGGGCTTGAGCAGCAGCGGCATGAAGATGGTGTACTGGCCGAAGCGCACGCCGTGCTTGCGCAGCGCGCCGCGGGCATCCTGGTCCAGCTGCTTCACCTCGTCGGCCACCTGGCCACGCGGGATGATGCCCATCGATTCGATCAGGCGGAAGGCAAAGCCCCGCGCCAGGCCGGACAGTGTCTCGTCGTTCTTCATCGCCAGCAGCGGCTCGAAGAGCGCGGCGATCTTGCGGTCGATGAAATGCTGCAGGCGGCGTTCCACCTTCTGCGCCACATCGGCACCGGCCTCATCGTCGACGAAGACCGCGATGCGCGGCTTCAGCGGATCGTCACCCTTGACCAGCTTGCCCACGGCCTGGTCGCCCCACATGAGGCCACCCTGCTCGGTGAAGTCGATCTCGGTGTCGGGCGCGTTGTAGAAGCGATCCGCCCGCAGGTGGAAATGCGGCGCCAGCGCCTGCAGCGACGCCGTCTTCAGCGTCTTCGCTTCCTGTCCCGTTGCGCCGGCATCCTGCCGGAAGCGGAACCCTTCGAGCCGACCGACGAATTCGCCTTCGACGGTCACTTCTCCGTTCTCGTTCACCTCGGCCAAGAGGGCCTCCTTCTGCTTCAACCGCCGCATCAGCACTGACGTGCGGCGGTCAACAAATCTTTGCGTAAGACGCGCGTGCAGCGCGTCGGACAGGGCATCTTCTACCGCGCGGGTTGCCTCGCGCCAATGGCTTTCGTCATCGACCCAACCTTTGCGTTGCGCCACGTAAGTCCAAGTGCGGATAAATGCCAGACGTTTCGACAACGCATCGATGTCGCCATCGGTTCGATCGATGCGTTTTACCTGCCGCGCCATGAAATCGCGCGGAATGCTGCCGCGCTCGTGCAGGTGCTGGTAGATCACCTGCAGCAGCGCCGCGTGTTCATTATGGCTGATCCCGCGGAAATCGGGAATACGGCAGACATCCCACAGCAGCTTGACCGAGGCCGGATCGGACGCGCGCGCGCGGACCTCCGCCTGCGAGTTGAGCGACTTGAGCGACATCAGGTCGTCCGCCTCGCGCGCCTTCACCAGCGAGGGATCGTCCGGCGCCTTCTCCAGCGAGGCGATCAGCGCCTCGGGCGAGCCGAAATTCAGTTGCGGGTTCCGCCAGTTGAGCTTCTTGAGCGGGGTGAAGCTGTGGCTGGTGATCGCCTCGACCCACTCCTCGGGGATCTGCCCCGCCTCGCCGGTGGTGCCGAAGGAGCCGTCGCGCATCCCCCGCCCCGCCCGGCCGGCGATCTGCGCCAGCTCGTTCGGCTGAAGCTCGCGCATCCGCCGCCCGTCAAACTTGCGCAGCGAGGAAAACGCCACGTGATCGACGTCGAGGTTGAGCCCCATGCCGATGGCATCGGTGGCCACGAGATAGTCCACGTCGCCGTTCTGGTAGAGGTCCACCTGCGCGTTGCGGGTGCGCGGGCTGAGCGCCCCCATCACCACCGCCGCGCCGCCCTTGGTGCGGCGCAGCAGCTCGGCGATTGCATAAACGTTGTCCACCGAGAAACCGACGATGGCGCTGCGCGGCTGCATGCGGCTGATCTTTTTCGAACCCGAGTACATCAGCTGGCTCATGCGGTCGCGGCGCATGAACTCCACGCCCTTGACCAGTTGCGAGATCGGCCCGCGCATGGTGTCCGAGCCGAGGAACAGCGTCTCGTGCAGGCCGCGCATGCGCAGCAGCCGGTCGGTGAAGACATGGCCGCGCTCGGGGTCGGCGCAGAGCTGGATCTCGTCGATCGCCACGAAATCGCACCCCATGCCCTCGGGCATCGCCTCGACGGTGCAGATCCAGTACTGCGCGCGCGGCGGCACGATGCGCTCTTCGCCGGTCACCAGCGCCGCAACCGAGGGACCGCGGGCGGCCACGACCTTGTCGTAGACCTCGCGCGCCAGAAGCCGCAGCGGCAGGCCGATCATGCCGGTCCTGTGCGCCAGCATCCGTTCGATGGCGTAATGGGTCTTGCCTGTGTTGGTCGGGCCGAGAACGGCCGCGATCCGTGCGCGTTGGGCCATGGGAGGGGGCCTTGTCTTTCCTCTTCCGGTCGCCTGATTTGCGGCGGGCCGGTGCCTCAGAGCGAAACGCCGTTTACCCGCGTTTCGAGCCTTTCGATGGCCTCGGTGACATCGCTGTCATAGGGCCGAAGCTCAACTACCCGGGAATAGGCGCGATAGGCAAGGTCAAGATCGCCCAGCTCCTCGTGGATCGCCCCGACGCCCTGCAAGGCACCAAAATGATTGGGGTTGAGCGCCAGCGTGTGCTCCAGCGCATCCATCGCCGGGCCGAGCGCATCCGCGGCGTAATAGGCCAGCGCCAACGTGCTCCAGCCCTCGGCAAAGCCGGGTGCATGGTCGGTGAGCGCGGTGAGATGCTCGATGGCGGTCTGGAAGTCGCTGACCTCCAGCGCGTCGCGGCCGCGCTTCAGCAGCAGGTCCATCGCCGGCGAGCCGGATTTCGACCATTCATTGAACAGGTCGCGCTCCACCCGGTCGGCGATCTCGGGGCTCGAGGCGCCTGCCAGCTCCGCCAGAAGCTCGTCCGCCCGGTCCGCCTGCGCCGCGACGGGTAGGGAAAACGTGACTAGGGCCAGCGCCGCAACCGTTCTAGATTTGAATTCGCGGATCAGGATGCTCATAGAGGAGAGTGTAGCGCACGGCTGGCGCTTTGCCAGCACAGGAATTCGTGAGGAGTGCCCGCAACATGAGCGAAACGGTCAAGGCGGCGGTCGCCGCGCTGAACAACAAGCTGGACGGCAAGGGATTCGCCGGCATCGCGAAGTTCGTCATCGAGGGCAAAGGCAGCCTGATCGTCGACGAGAACGGCGCGCGCGTCGGCGATGACGAGGCCGAGGTGACGCTGACCGCCGACACCGAGACCTTCCGCGCCATCATCGACGGCGAGAAGAACCCCACCACCGCCTTCATGACCGGCAAGCTCAAGGTCGACGGCGACATGGGCGCGGCCATGCGGCTGGCGAGCACGCTGGCCTGATGTTCGAGGCAGCCCCCTTCCACGCCGAGCTGGCCGACGGCCCCGATGGGGGCCGCGCCTTCTGGGTACGTGCCGAGGACGGGCTGCGCCTGCGCATCGCCCATTACCCCGGCCCGGCGAAGGCCGAGGGCACCGTGTTGCTCTTTCCCGGCCGCACCGAATACGTCGAGAAATACGGCCGCGTGTCGCAGGAGTTCGCCGCGCGCGGCTTCCACGTGCTGACCATCGACTGGCGCGGCCAGGGACTGGCCGACCGGATGCTCGAGGATGTGCAGACCGGTCACGTGCACCTCTTTGCCGACTACCAGAAAGACGTGGCGGCGCTGCTCGACGCGGTGGACGTGCTGGGGCTGCCGCGGCCGCTGCACCTGCTGGCGCATTCCATGGGCGGGGCCATCGGGCTGCGCGCCCTGACCCGCGGCCTGCCGGTGGCCGCCGCGGGGTTCACCGCGCCGATGTGGGGCATCCGCATGTTCGGCCCGGTCCGCCCCGCCGCCTGGGCGCTGAGCTGGTCCGGCGCGCGCATGGGTATGGGGCATTTCTACGCACCCTCGACCGGGCCCGGCAGCTACCTGTCGCGCACCGCCTTCGAGGGCAACGTGCTGACCACCGACCGCGCCAGCTGGGACTACATGCTGCGCCAGGTTACCGAAGTGCCGCAGCTGCAGCTTGGCGGCCCCTCGCTGCGTTGGCTGCACGAGGCGCTGGCCGAATGCCTGTCGCTGTCGCGCCGGCCCGCGCCCGAAGTGCCTTGCCTCACCTATCTCGGCAGCAACGAGCGGGTGGTCGACCCCGCCCGCATCCGGGCCCGCATGGCATCCTGGCCCGGCGGCAGGCTCGAGGTCGTCCAGGCCGGCGAGCACGAGGTGCTCATGGAAGACGTGGTGACCCGCGGCCGCATCGTCTCGCAACTGGTGGCTCACTACCGGCAGGGCGCCGAGCAGGCGCAGCCCGCAGAGCAGGCCTGATCTGGTCGCCCGCAACCTGCGCCCTATCCTCCGCCCCATGGCGGACCCGGTTCTCAGCTTCACCGAGCGCGGCATCTACTGTCCCGCTGCGGACGTCTACATCGACCCGTGGCGCCCGGTGCCGCGGGCGCTGATCACCCACGCCCATTCCGACCACGCCCGCCCCGGCCATGGCGCCTACCTCGCCACGCCGGTCACCGCCGCGATGATCTGCCACCGGCTCGGGGTGGAGGTCGAAACGCAGCCCTACGGCGAACCGCGCAGGATCGGCGGCGCGACCATCAGCTTCCATCCTGCCGGACACGTGCCCGGCTCGGCGCAGGTGCGGGTCGAGGTGGGCGGCGAGGTCTGGGTGGTCTCGGGCGACTACAAGCTCGAGAACGACGGGCTCAGCGAGCCCTTCGAGCCGGTGCGCTGCCATGCGTTCATCACCGAGTGCACCTTCGGCCTGCCGGTGTTCCGCTGGCAGCCGCAGGCCGAGATCGCCGCCGAGATCAACGCCTGGTGGCGCGCCAACCGCGAAGCCGGACGCGCCTCGCTGCTGGGGGCCTACAGCCTCGGGAAGGCGCAACGGCTGATTTCGATGCTCGACCCGGAGATCGGCCCGATCCTCACCCATGGCGCAGTCGAGGGCAGCAACGCGGTGCTGCGCGAGATCGGCGCCTTCGACCGCGAGACCGTTCCGGTCACGCCGGATTACGACCGCAAGGCGCATCCCGCGCCGATGGTCATCGCACCGCCCTCGGCCTTCGGCACCTCCTGGGCGCGAAAGTTCGGCCCGGCACAGACCGGTTTCGCCTCTGGCTGGATGCGTCTGCGCGGCGTGCGGCGGCGGCGCGGCGTGCAGCGGGGCTTCGTCATCTCAGACCACGCCGATTGGCCCGCGCTGCTGCGCGCGATCAAGGATACCGGCGCAGAAAACATATATCCGACACATGGTTACGTGGACATCTTTGCGCAATACCTGCGCAGCGAGGGCTACGCCGCCACCCCCGTACCCACCGAGTTCGGCGGCGACGAGGACGCGACCGAGCAAAGTGGAGACGCCGCATGAAGGACTTCGCGCGCCTCTTCACAAAACTCGATCAAACCACCAGAACTTCAGAGAAAACTTCCGCTCTTACCGAGTTTTTTCGCGAGGCGCCCGAGGCGGATCGCCTCTGGGCGGTTGCGCTCTTCTCCGGGCGCCGGCCGAAGCGCGCGGTCACCACAACGCTGCTGCGCGAATGGGCCGCCGAGCGCGCCGGCATCCCCCTCTGGCTGTTCGAGGAAAGCTATCCCATTGTCGGCGATCTCGCCGAGACCATCGCGCTTATCCTGCCGTCGCCCGCCGCGCCCGAGGACCGGGAGCTGGCGGAATGGATCGGCGTGGTGAAGGGGCTGGCCGAGAAGGAGGCGGAGGACCGCAAGCACGCGGTGCTGGAGGCCTGGGATCACCTCGAGCCAACCGAGCGGTTCCTGTTCAACAAGCTGATCACCGGTGGCTTTCGCATAGGCATCAGCCGCAAGCTGATGACCCGCGCACTGGCCGAAGCGACGGGGGTGGACGAGGCGGCGATGGCGCTGCGGCTGATGGGCAAGTGGCAGCCTGAGGACACCAGCTGGGACCAGCTCACCGCCGAAGAGGACGCCAGCGAAGACGATAGCCGCCCCTACCCGTTCTGCCTCGCCTCGCCGCTCGAGGCAGAGGCCGCGAGCCTCGGCGATCCGGCGGACTGGCTGGCGGAGTGGAAATGGGACGGCATCCGCGGCCAGCTGATCCTGCGCGGCGGCACCCATCACCTCTGGTCGCGGGGAGAGGAGCTGATCACCGACCGTTTCCCCGAGTTCGCCCGCACGCCGGACTTCCTGCCGCCGGGCACGGTGCTGGACGGCGAGATCCTCGCCTGGAAGGACGGCAGCCCGCTGCCCTTTGCCCAGTTGCAGCCGCGCATCGGGCGCAAGACCGTGCCGAAGAAGCTGCTGACCGAGGCGCCGGTGCGAATGCTGGCCTATGACCTGCTGGAGCACGAGGGCGCGGACATCCGCGCGCTGCCTCTGTCGGAGCGCCGCGCCCGGCTCGAGTCGCTGCTCTCCGGCCTGCCGGAAGATGCCGCCGTGATGCCCTCGCCGCTCCTCGACGAGACCGACTGGCCCGCCCTCGCCGCGCGCCGCGAGAGCGCGCGCGAGCTCCGCTCCGAAGGGCTGATGCTGAAGCACCGGGACTCGGCCTACCGCGACGGGCGCAAGCGCGGCGACTGGTGGAAATGGAAGCTCGACCCGCTCAGTGTCGACGCGGTGATGATCTACGCCCAGCAGGGCCATGGCCGCCGCGCCAACCTCTTCACCGATTTCACCTTTGCGGTGAAGGATGGCAACGGGCTGGTCCCCTTCACCAAGGCCTACTCCGGCCTCACCGACGCCGAGTTCGACGAAATCACCCGCTGGGTGAAGCGCAACACCCAGCAACGCTTCGGCCCGGTGCGGCAGGTGACGCCCGAACTGGTTTTCGAGATCGCCTTCGAGGGCATACAGGAGAGCGCGCGTCACAAGTCCGGCATTGCGCTGCGCTTCCCGCGCATGGCGCGCTGGCGGCGCGACAAGCCGGTGGACGAGATCGACACGCTGGACGGGCTGAAATCCCTGCTTGCCGCCTATGGGTGAGCCCCGCCGTCCCGATGATCCAAGCGCGCTTTCCCGCCAGAAAGCCGGTCCGCGCCCCCTTGACGGGGACGGGTTCAAAAGAAAGAAACATCCGATCATTATAGGGGCAACATAGCGTGCCCCGACGACCCGCCCGGAACAGGGGCCCAAGGCCTCGGCGACCGCACATCCACCCAACGAAAGACCCCCTGTTGGAGAAAAGAATGAAGTTCCGCTTCCCCATCGTGATCATCGACGAAGATTTCCGCTCCGAGAACAGCTCGGGCCTCGGCATCCGCGCGCTCGCCGAAGCCATCGAGGCCGAGGGGTTCGAGGTGCTCGGCGTCACCAGCTACGGCGACCTGTCGCAATTCGCACAGCAGCAGTCGCGCGCCAGCGCCTTCGTGCTGTCGATCGACGACGAGGAGTTCTCTCCGGGTCCCGAGCTCGATCCAGCGGTGCTCAATCTGCGCAACTTCATCGAAGAGCTGCGCTGGAAAAACGAGGACGTGCCGATCTACATCTACGGCGAGACAAAGACCTCGCGGCACCTGCCCAATGACATCCTGCGCGAGCTGCACGGCTTCATCCACATGTTCGAGGACACGCCGGAGTTCGTCGCCAAGCACATCATTCGCGAGGCCAAGAGCTATCTCGAAGGCATCCAGCCGCCGTTCTTCAAGGCGCTGCTCGATTATGCCGAGGACGGCTCCTACTCGTGGCACTGCCCCGGGCATTCGGGCGGCGTGGCGTTCCTCAAGTCGCCGATCGGCCAGATGTACCATCAGTTCTACGGCGAGAACATGCTGCGCGCCGACGTGTGCAACGCGGTCGAGGAACTCGGCCAGCTGCTCGACCACAACGGCGCCATCGGCGAGTCCGAGCGCAACGCCGCGCGGATCTTCAACGCCGATCACTGTTTCTTCGTGACCAACGGCACCTCGACCTCGAACAAGATGGTCTGGCACCACAGCGTGGCGCCCGGTGACGTGGTCGTGGTGGACCGCAACTGCCACAAGTCGATCCTCCACTCGATCATCATGACCGGGGCGATCCCGGTGTTCCTCAAGCCGACGCGCAACCACTGGGGCATCATCGGCCCGATCCAGCGCAGCGAGTTCGAGATCGAGAGCATCAAGGCGAAGATCCGCGCCAACCCGCTGCTGAAGGACGTCGATCCCGAGACCGTGCAGCCGCGCATCCTGACCCTCACCCAGTCCACCTACGACGGGGTTCTCTACAACACCGAAGAGATCAAGGGACTGCTCGACGGCTACGTCGAGAACCTGCATTTCGACGAGGCCTGGCTGCCGCACGCCGCCTTCCACCCGTTCTACGGCACCTATCATGCCATGGGCCGCAAGCGCGGGCGCACCCGCAAGTCGCTGACCTATGCGACGCAATCGGTGCACAAGCTGCTGGCGGGGATTTCGCAGGCCAGCCACGTGCTGGTGCAGGACAGCGAGGAGACCAAGCTCGATCGGCATCTCTTCAACGAAGCCTACCTGATGCACACCTCGACGAGCCCGCAGTACAGCATCATCGCCTCCTGCGACGTGGCGGCGGCGATGATGGAGCCTCCGGGCGGCACCGCGCTGGTCGAGGAGAGCATCGTCGAGGCACTGGAATTCCGCCGCGCCATGCGCAAGGTCGATGAGGAATACGGCGCCGATGACTGGTGGTTCCAGGTCTGGGGCCCCGAGGACTTCGACCACAACAGCGACGGCATGGGCCGGACCCGCGACTGGGTGCTGAAAAAGACCGATGCCGAGGGCGTAGAGAGCAGCGGCACCGACAGCTGGCACGGCTTCGGCGACATGGCGCCGGGCTTCAACATGCTCGACCCGATCAAGGCGACGATCATCACGCCCGGCCTCAACCTCGACGGCCGCTTCGAGGACTGGGGCATCCCCGCCTCGATCGTTACCAAGTATCTCGCCGAGCACGGCGTGGTGGTGGAAAAGACCGGGCTCTACAGCTTCTTCATCATGTTCACCATCGGCATCACCAAGGGCCGCTGGAACACGCTGCTGACCGCCCTGCAGCAGTTCAAGGACGACTACGCCAAGAACCAGCCGATGTGGCGCTCGATGCCGGAGTTCTGCGCCAAGCACCGCCGCTACGAGCGCATGGGGCTGAAGGACCTGTGCCAGCACGTGCACGCGCAATACGCCAAATACGACGTGGCGCGGCTTTCGACAGAGATCTACCTGTCGGATCTCACCCCGGCGATGAACCCCGGCGAGGCCTTCTCGCATATCGCGCGCCGCACCACGCAGCGCGTGCCGATCGATGCGCTCGAAGGGCGGATCACCACTTCGCTGGTCACCCCCTACCCGCCGGGCATCCCGCTGCTGATCCCGGGCGAGGTGTTCAATAAGCGCATCGTCGACTACCTGCGCTTCAACCGCGAGTTCGCCCGCGAGTGCCCCGGCTTCGAGACCGATATCCATGGGCTGGTGCAGGAGACCATGCCCGACGGATCGGTGGAGTATTTCGCAGACTGCGTGGCGGAGTGAACTCCGGCGCGCGGCTGGAGAGGGGCTCTGCCCCTCGGCGCTGCGCGCCTCACCCCGGGATATTTTCATCTAGACGAAGGCAAGGCGCGCAACGCGGCGCTTTGCCCTTGAACCTGCGGGGGCCGCGTTCTTAGCTGTCCCCCAAGAAAGACAACAAGGAGCGACGCGATGACCGTTCGGCCCGTATTTGACGCAACCGCCTCTGCCGGAGGCAAGAACCTGGGCGATCTGCCGGAATGGGACCTGAGTGATCTCTATCCCGCGCCCGACGCGCCCGAGGTGAAGCGGGACCTCGACTGGCTGGAGGACGCCTGCGCGCGTTTCGCCGCCGATTACGAGGGCAAGCTGGGCACGCTCGATGCCGCCGGTTTCCTCGAGATGATCCGCCGCCACGAGAAGATCGAGGCCATCGGCGGGCGCATCATGTCCTACGCCGGGCTGCGCTACTACCAGCTGACGGTGGATGCCGAGCGCGCCAAGTTCCTGTCGGACTGCCAGGAAAAGATCACCAATTACACCACGCCGCTGGTGTTCTTCACGCTCGAGCTGAACCGGCTCGACGATGAGCTGCTCGACGGGCTCTTTGCCGCCGATCCCGAGCTCGGGCGCTACAAGCCCGCCTTCGACCGCATCCGCGCGATGAAACCGCACCAGCTGTCGGACGAGATGGAACATTTCCTGCACGACATGGGTGTGGTCGGCGACGCTTGGGAGCGCCTGTTTGACGAGACCATCGCCGGGCTGACCTTCGAGGTGGACGGCGAGGAGATGAGCATCGAGAGCACGCTCAACCTGCTGACCGAGCAGGACCGTTCCAAGCGCGAGGCCGCCGCCCATGAGCTGGCGCGGGTCTTCGGCGAGAACATCAAGACCTTTGCGCGGGTGCACAACACCCAGGCAAAGGAAAAGGAAGTGATGGACCGCTGGCGCAAGATGCCCTCGGCGCAGCACGCGCGGCACCTGTCGAACGACGTCGAGCCCGAGGTGGTCGAGGCGCTGCGCAACGCCGTGGTCGCCGCTTACCCCCGGCTGTCGCACCGCTACTACGAGCTCAAGCGCAAGTGGCTGGGGCTCGATCGCATGCAGGTCTGGGACCGCAACGCGCCGCTGCCGATGGAGAGCGACCGCATCGTCGGCTGGGACGAGGCCGAGAAGGTTGTGATGGAGGCCTATGCCGGCTTCGATCCGCGCATGGCCGAGATCGCCGAGCCCTTCTTCAACAAGGGCTGGATCGACGCCGCCGCCAAGCCCGGCAAGGCGCCCGGCGCCTTTGCCCACCCCACGGTGACCGACGCGCATCCCTACGTGCTGCTGAACTACCTCGGCAAACCGCGCGACGTGATGACGCTGGCGCATGAGCTGGGCCACGGCGTGCACCAGGTACTGGCCGCAGGCCAGGGCGAGATGCTCGCCTCGACGCCGCTGACCCTGGCCGAGACGGCCTCGGTCTTCGGCGAGATGCTCACCTTCCGCGCCATGCTGGCCAAGGCGAAGGACCAAAAAGAGCGCAAGGTCATGCTCGCCGGCAAGGTCGAGGACATGATTAACACCGTGGTGCGGCAGATCGCCTTCTACGACTTCGAGTGCAAGCTGCACGAGGCGCGGCGCGGCGGCGAGCTGACGCCCGAGGACATCAACGTGCTGTGGATGTCGGTGCAGGCGCAGAGCCTCGGCGAGGCCTTCGACTTCATGCCGGGCTACGAGACCTTCTGGGCCTATATCCCGCATTTCGTGCACTCGCCCTTCTACGTCTATGCCTATGCCTTTGGCGACGGGTTGGTGAATGCGCTCTACGCCGAATACGAGGCGAACCCCGACGGCTTCCAGGACAAGTATTTCGACATGCTCAAGGCGGGTGGCTCGAAACACCACAAGGCGCTGCTCGAGCCCTTCGGCCTCGATGCCACCGATCCCAAGTTCTGGGACAAGGGGCTGTCGATGATCGAAGGCTTCATCGACGAGCTCGAGGCGATGGAAGACTGATCCACCCCGGGCGGGCCTTTCGGGGCCCGCCCGTTTCCTTTCCGAATTTGCCGATCCCTTTCCTTAGGCCTGCAAGGAGCCGCAGCATGCCCTCCCCGGCGGACAAGCCAGACGTGACACCGCGCGCCAAGCGGCCGCGGCGCAGTCTCAAGCGGCGCATGCAGCATTTCCTCGTACACGTTCGGCGGCGGGTGCCGCCGGGGCTGCGGCTGGTGCTGGGGCTGCTGCTGATCTGTGGGGGGATCCTCGGCTTCCTGCCGATCCTCGGCTTCTGGATGATCCCTCTCGGCTTTGCCGTGGCGATGCTGGACCTGATGCCGCTCTACCGGCGCGGGCTGCGACGCGGCAAGGCGCTGCGCGAGCGCGATGCACCGGAAGACGACGATCTCACTTGAGCTGGCTGTCCTTCGAGCCGCGCCGGTTGATTCCGCCGCGCGCCTGAAAGGCGCCGTCGCGCTCCTGCTGGCAGTCGATGCAGAGCTTCACGCCCGGAATTGCCACGCGGCGCTTCTCGGGGATCGGCTCCTCGCATTCGGCGCAATGGGTCGCGCTCTCGCCCGATGGGCGCCTGCGCGCCTGCATGCGCGACAGCTCGTCCTTGATGCTGTCCTCGATCTGCTCCTGTACCGCACCGTCGCGGCTCCAGCCTCCGGCCATGGCGTCACCTCCTGAACGGCAAAGATAGGCGGCCCGCCGCCGGGCTCCAAGAGGTTTCGGAAAATGTGCGCTCGTGCAGATCCGATCCGCACCGGGACGCGTATTCGTTTCATTGACTTCACGTCAGCGAGACTATTTGTGAGCCCAAAGGAGTCGCCCCATGCGTATTGCCCCCCTGCTCGCCGTGATGGCCACCATCGCCCTGCCCACCTCCATGGCCCTCGCCTCCGAGACCACGGTCTTCGAGTCGATCGATGGCGGTACGCTGGATCTGGAAAGCTGGCGCGGTGGCCCGGTGCTGGTGGTGAACACCGCCTCGCGCTGCGGCTTCGCCCCGCAGTTCGACGGGCTGCAGGGTCTCTACGACCGCTACCGCGATCGCGGGCTGGTGGTGCTGGCCGTGCCCTCGAATGATTTCAAGCAGGAGCTGGGCAGCGAGGCAGAGATCAAGGACTACTGCGAGATCAACTTCGACCTCGACATGCCGATGACCACGATCACCCATGTGGTCGGCGACGCGGCGCATCCCTTCTTCCGGGATCTGGCCGAACACGAGGGCTATGCGCCCTCGTGGAATTTCAACAAGGTGCTGATCGGACCCGAGGGCGAATTCGTCGCGGGCTGGGGCAGCACGACGCTGCCCCTGTCGGACCCGATCACCTCGGAGATCGAGCCGCTGCTGAATTAACCTTCGACGCCCTCGGCGTCGGCGGTCAGCAGCGCGTAGATTTCATCCTTCAGCGCGGCGCGCTTCTTGCGCAGGTCGGCTTCGGCGAGCCCTTCCATCGGAGTCAGCCCGCTCTCGGCGCCATGCACTTCGCGGTTCACCTCGTAGTAGCGCTCGGCGAGCGTGGCGAAGTGACCGCCCTGCTGCTTCAGCTCGGAGATGCGCGCGGCGAACTGCGGGAATTCCTCGGCGAGGGTGTGCGGAACATGGGACATGGGCATGTGCCTCCTTAGCTTGTCTTGCCCCTGTCTTGGCATGCCCCGTACGCCCCGACTTTGATGCGGATCAACATGCCCCAAAGTCATCCTGCGGGCCCTTACTGGCGGGCTCTGCGCCAGCCGGCGCTGCGCGCCTCGGTCTCGGTGCAGAACCAGCGCTCACCCTTGCTCTCATCGATGCGAGTTGGTCCGTAGTGCTTCTGGCCGGGCATGTGGTAGATGCGCACCCCCTTCGAAGAGATGTTGCCCTTGATCACGCAGCCCTGCGGCGCCTCGGCCAGCGCCGCGGCATTGGCCGCGCTGCGGGTTTCGGCGCGGAAATCAGCCGGGCGCTGCACCTCGGAGCCATGCACGCCGACGCCGCGCACCACGGCACGCTTCTCGTCGAGATCATAGTCGAGTGAGTAGTCCCGGTAGGCGAAGGCGAGACCGTTGGAGACCAGCGCGCGGCCCATGTCCTCCCCGCCCACCGAGCAGCGCGCCACCGCGCGACCATAGCGGTCGGTGTCGAGCCGCTCGCAGCGGGCGCGGCGGCCCTCATAGCGAGCGCGGACCTCGGAGGTGACCCAGGCGCCACAGGCCCATTTGGGCGCGCCCCGACCGCCGCAGGTCTGGTCCTTTTCAGGGGCATCGACGCCGAAGAGGCGCACGCGCACGTCGCCCACGTCGAAGGTATCGCCGTCGATCACCCGGACCTTGCCGGAGAACACCGCCGGCGCCGCAGCCAGGGGGTCGGCCGAAAGGCTGACCAAAGGTGACGCAAGGGAAACGATGGTGAATAAAACGCTGACGTAGCGTGAACAAATCCTGATCATCAGGCCAATCTCTACCGCCACCGCTACGGGTGCAAGGCGGTGAGATTAATCTTCCCTAACGCGTGAGCGCCGTGCAACGTCGGCCCCCGGTCAGGCGTCGAGCGTTCCCAGCAGCCGGTTCTGCGGCAGCCGCGAAACCTCCACGCCCTGCGCGGTGCGGCGCAGCTGGTAACCGTAGCCCTTCATCCGAAAGCGCCATTCGGTCTCGGAAAGGGATTTCTGCCGCTCCGCGAGCAGGAGGGCCCGGACATCATCGAGGTGCTCAATTGGTCGGTTGTCTGTAATGTTGTCTGCAATCATGGGTACACACCGGATTAACCGTTTCACTTTAGGAAACCGTGATCCGGAAATATGGCTGAAATGCGAAACGCCTGGGGTGACTTCGTGTTGGGGAAACACTCTGTTTCCGCGACACCCCCCTCAGAACTTCGTGTCAGGCCCCGACGGTGTCACCCGGCGCTTCAGCATCGCCTCGCGCAGGGTGATGAACAGCACCGAGCCGATGATCACCAGACCGCCCGCCACCACGTAGGGGTCCACCCCCTCGCCGAAGAAGACCGCGCCGACCAGCACCGACCAGACAAGCTGCAGGAAGGTCGCCGGCTGGGTCACCGTCACCGGCGCACTGGCGAAGGCCAGAGTCATCGCGTAGTGCCCGCCGGTCGCGAAACAGGCGACGAGAAAGAGGATCCCGAGGTCGGACCAGCTTGGCCAGACCCAGACCGCCAGCGCGAAGGGAAAGAGGCCGATGGTCACGGTGATCGACAGCAGCGCCACCACGATGGCCGGCGACAGCTCGTCGGTGATCATCTTGGCGATCAGGTAGGAAATGCCGAACATCAGCGACGTGCCGAGCATGGCAAAATGCCCTGGATCGAGTTCACGGAACCCCGGCCGCAGGATCAGGATTGCCCCCCCGAGCGCGGCGAGGATGGCGAGGATGCGGCGCAGTGCCAGCCGCTCGCCGAGGAAGAAGACCGCCAGCACCGTCACGTAGATCGGCGTGAGGTAGTTCATCGCCGTGACCTCGGCCATGGGAATGCGGGTCATGGCGAAGAACCAGCAGATCACCCCCAGCGTCTGCGTCGCCCCGCGCAGTGACGCCAGCCGCAGCTGCCGCCCGGTGAGCCGCAGATCGCGCAGGCTGCGCCAGGCGGGGATCACGAACACGAGGCCCAGAAGGTAGCGCAGGAAGGCCGACTCCGCCGCCGGCACCCGCCCCGCGAGCAGCTTGACCGTCGCCGTCATCCCCACGAAACACAGCCCCGTGCAGATCATCCAGAAAATGCCGAGGGCGGGGTTGGAGGTCTTTGTGTTCATGAGGACTTTCGTAGCGTCCCCGGCGCCGGGCGCAAGCCCCGCGCTCAGCCCAGCAGCAGTTTTGCCGCGATCAGCCACATGGTCAGCCCGATCACCAGGTCGAGCACGCGCCATGCGCGGGGCCGCGCGAAGACCGGGGCCAGCAGCCGCGCCCCGAACCCCAGCGCAAAGAAGAACACGAAGGAGGCCGTCGCTGCCCCGAGACCGAAGAACAGGCGGTTGTCGTATTGCGCCGAAACCGCGCCGAGCAGCATCACCGTGTCGAGGTAGACATGCGGGTTGAGCCATGTGAGGGCGAGGCAGGTCAGCAGCGCCCGGCGCAGCGATCCATTGCCCGGCGCATCCTCGGCGCGCAGCGCCTCGCCGCCGCGCCAGGCGGCGAGCAGCGTACGCGCGCCGTACCACAGCAGGAAGGCCGCGCCGAGCCAGCGCATTGCGGCCTCGAGCCCCGGCAGCCGCGCCGCCAATAGCCCGAAGCCGGTCACCCCTGCGGCGATCAGCAGCGCGTCCGAAACCGCGCAGACCAGCACCACCGGCAGCACGTGGTCGCGCCGCAGCCCTTGCCGCAGCACGAAGGCGTTCTGCGCGCCGATCGCCAGGATGAGCGAAAGCCCGAGGGCAAATCCTGCCGTCGCTGCCTGCATGATCCTGTCTCCTGCTTTTTCGTTACTCCGAAGGCGGAGCTATCACGCGGCTTGCGAGACAGGCTAGTTAAACAAATTTACTCTGATTAAGATGTTCTAATGCAATACGACCCCTCGCAACTGGCCGCGCTCGAAGCGGTTCTCCGTCTCGGCAGCTTCGACGCCGCGGCCCGGCAACTTTCGGTGACCCCCTCGGCGATCTCGCAGCGGATCAAGGCGCTGGAGGATCGCGCCGGCGCGGCGCTGGTGATCCGCGCCACCCCCTGCACCGCCACGCCAGCCGGCGCGCGGTTGGCGCGCCATGCCTCCGAGGTGGCGCTGCTCGAGGCGGCGCTGGCCCGCGATCTCGGACAGGATGTGGCGCGCGCCGTCCCGCAGGCCCGGCTGCGGCTGGCGGTGAACGCCGACAGCCTCGGCACCTGGTTCCTGTCTGCGCTGGTGGGGCTGGACCTGCTCTTCGAAATCGTGGTGGACGATCAGGCCTTCTCGGCGGACTGGCTGAGGCGCGGCGAGGTCTCGGCCGCCATCTGTGACCACGCCCGCCCGGTGCAGGGCTGCGACGCGGTACCACTCGGGCGGATGCGCTACATCGCCACCTGCGCGCCCAGCTTCCGAGACCGCTACTTCGCCGAAGGAGTGACCCCGGAAACACTCGCCCGCGCACCGCTGCTGCAATTCGACGGCAAGGACGCGCTGCAGCACCATTGGCTGCGCCGAGTGGCCGGTGCGCCGCTGCTGCCGCCCACCCATCGGCTACCCTCGACGCAGGGCTTCGTCGAGGCCGCCCGGCTAGGGCTTGGCTGGGGACTGAACCCGGAAATTCTCGCCGCGCCGCTGCTGGCCTCGGGCGAGTTGGTGGCCATCCGGCCGGACGCGCCCGAGGACATCTCGCTGACCTGGCAGGTCAACCGACTGGTCGCCCCGGCCCTCGCCCCGCTCACCCGCGCCGTGCGGGCGCAAGCGCGTCAGGCCTTGCTGTCCTCCTGATCCGCCTCAACCTCGCGTAGCCCCAAGGCGATGACACCGCCGATCAGGCTCAGCACCGCGAAGCCCGCCAGCGCCGCCACCGGGCCGACGATCGCGAGCAGACCGCCGAGCGCGCCGGTGAGCAGAAGCAGCCCGCCGATCAGCGTGTTGGCCAGCGCCGCATAGCTGGAGCGCCCCTCCTCGGGTGCCATGTCGACGAGATAGGTCGAGCGCCCCTGCCGCACGCCCTGCCAGGAGATCAGCAGCGCGAAGAGCAGCAGCGGCGTGACCCAGATCGGATCGGTCCAGCCGAGCAGCGCCGCGGCCACCGCCAGCGCCATGGCCGCCGCCCCCGCGAAGCCCGAAAGCATGAGGACCCGGCGCGACGAGCGGTCCGCCAGCCGGCCCCAGACCCAGGCCGACACGAAGCCCGCCAATGCCGAGGCAAGCACCATGGCCCCAAGCTTCTGCAGCGCGCCGTCGCTGTTCTCCAGCAGCACGAGGTAGGGCGGCGCCAGCGAAGTCACGGTGAGCGCGCCCCGGCAGGCGATGAAGCGGCGAAACTGCGGGTCGTCGCGGAGCGGCGAGAGATCGATGGGCCCGGCGTCTTCCTCGACCTCGCTGTCCTCTTCCTCAAGCGTCGAGAAGAGCGCCGCCGCGCCGAGCCAGAGCGCCGCCGCCACGCCGATGGCAGCGGCGACCGGCGGCACGTCCTGCAGGTAGCCCGACAACAGCAGCAGCGCGAAAACCAGCACGCCGGCGGAGGCGACCGAGCCGGCGGTGCCGGTGATCGACCCGCGGCGGGTCTTCGAGACGGTCTTGCCCAGCACGTCCTTGTAGCTGACCGAGGCGGCGGCGCGCGACAGCGCCAGCACCGCCAGCAGCGCGCAGAGCGCCAGACCCGCCGCCATGCCCTGCAGGGTCAGCGCCACGGCGACCATGCCCGCCGCCGCGAGCCCCTGCCCGACCGAGCCCGCCACCCAGATCCACTTGCGCTGGCGACTGCGGCGCACCACGCCTGCCAACATGAGCTGCGGCAGCAGCGCCCCTGCTTCGCGGATCGGCACCAGCAGGCCGGTGATCGCGGCGGGCGCACCAAGCGCCTGCGCCAGCCATGTCAGCACCAGTTTCGGGTTGAGCAGCCCGTCGGCGAGCTTGGTCATCGACAGCGACCCGACGTGACGCAGCCCGTTGCGGGCTTCTGACTTCGGCGCTCCGTCGTCGCCTTCGGTCAATGTGTCGTAGATCTGCGTCTCGTCGAGATGGGTCATGCGCTCTGCCTGCCGCTGCTGTTCCGCCGGTGGGTCCGGCAGGAAACGCCGCAGCGTCTCGGCAGGTTCCCGCGCAGGGAGGACTCAGCCGATGCTGCGCGCCAGCACCCGGCTGACAGTTGTATAGGGTTGCCCGCTTTCCTCGGCCCATGTGTTGAACGCCGCCTGCACCGCGGCCAGTGCCCGGCGCGAGGTCGGCGGCTTGTCGATCACCCCCTCGGCGATCAACCGCCCCACCACGTCGCGGCTCAGCACGTAGCCATCCTTGCCCATGGCGCGCAGCATGTAGGCGCCGGTATTGCCCCCCAGGCGCGAGCCGCTGCGCTTGAGCCAGTCGAGCAGCGCGTCGAACTCTGCCACCGGCCAGTCGGCGATTTTCCGGGCGAAGCTGCCCGCCTCGGAGGCGACCTCGGTGACGAACACCGCGTTGTCGCGGATCGCCGCCAGCTTCGGTCCCGAGCGGATCACCCGCGTATCCGAGAGCAGCGCGTCGAAGGCATCGCCCTCGATCATCGCCACCCGCGCCGGCTCGAAGCCGTGGAACGCCTCCTCGATGCCGGGCCATTTGGCATCGACCACGCTCCAGCTGATGCCGGTCTGGAAGATGCCTCGCGCCATGGCTGCAAGAAAGCGCGCTTCGGGCTGGGCGGCGATCTGCTCGGGGCTCAGCGGTTCGGGAATATTCGCCAGCGCGGCCTCGCGGCCGCCGTGGCGCTCGGCGGCGATGGCAAGGATCTCTTCGAATGTGCGCATGTCCGGTCCCTCCGTGGCTCGCGGCAGCGTGACGCAAACCGCGCGGCTTGGAAAGCGCGCGCGGCAGTTGAGCTTGCCGGGGCGACGTGCTTTCTTGCGAGCCTGAAAGATCGAAGCCGGGGACAGGACATGCCTTCGAAGGCCGTGCCGAAGAACAGGTCGGAACTCATCTGCGCGGCGCTGCGCTCGGCGATCCTCGAACGCGCGCTGTTGCCGGGGATGAAGCTGCCCGAGGATGCGCTGGGAGAGCGTTTCGGGGCCAGCCGCACGATCATCCGGCAGGCATTGGAGCGTCTGGCAGCCGAGGGGCTGGTGGAGCTGCGCCACAACCGCGGCGCGGCGGTGGCCTCCCCCAGCCTCGAGGAGGCGCGCGATCTCTTCGAGCTGCGCACCCAGATCGAGGATCTGGTGATCGCCCGACTCGCCGCCGGGCTGACCGAGGAACAGGCCGCGCGGCTCGAGGCGCATATCGCCCGTGAGGAAGAGGCCCGCGACGGGCCCGAGCCGCAGTCGATCCGACTGGCCACCGAGTTCCATATCCTGCTGGGCGAGCTGACCGGCAGCCCGGTGTTGATGCGCTACGTCAACGAGCTGAGCTATCGCTGCGCGCTGACCCTGTCGCAATACGCCCGCCCGCATTCCACCGCCTGCGGCATCCAGGAGCATCGCGACATCCTCGCGGCGCTGCGCGAGGGCGACGTGGTGCAGGCAAAGCGCATCGCCCGCAGCCACCTCGAGTCCGTCTCGAGCCGCGCGCAGTTCCAGGAAGGCGCCAAGAGCGCCTTTTCCTATCTCGACGCGCTCGAGCCCTACGCCATGGACGTGCGCGAGAAGGGCTGAGGCCTTACGCCTCGATGCCCCGCGCGGTCAGGATACGCTCGGCGCTGTCGTTCCAGACGTCCATCTTCACGATCCTGCCGCCCTTCACCACGAAGCGGTCGACGTAGCGGTTGCCCTCGAAGGGCGTGCCGTCGGGCCATTCCCCGTAGAGATAGCCCGTGGAATAGACCACCGTCCCCTCGGCCCCCTGCGCCACGTCGAACTGGCGCATGTCCTTCTTCACCCAGGCGTAGCGCATGGCGTTGAAGCCCGACGGGCCCGAGGGGTGATGATAGACCCGCCCGCCGGTGAAGGTGATCACCACACCCTCGGCCATGTAGGTGGCGGCGCGCTCGGGGTCGGGCACCATCGAGGCTTCGAGGTAATCGTGCACGATCTGCGCCTCGGGCGGCAGCGCGGCGTAATCGAGCGCGAGGGCATCGGTCGTTTCAGCGGTCATCTGGGATCCTTTCGGTCGGTTGCTGATTCGACATTGGCATACCGCGGGCCCGATGGAACCCGTGCGCGGCAATTTCATACAAAAATTGCATGCAATTTGCCTGAAGCTTGTGCAGAGCGCTGGGAGATGTCGATTTTCCGGGGAATTTCCGACCCGCGTCTTTGACAGAAGACCGCCCCTGCACGGCCTTATGAGGGCACCAACAGGACCCTCATTGCTGGAGAGAGACAGAAAATGCCCATCCAACCGACCTTCACCCGCCGCGCGCTCATGGCCGGTGCCGCCGCGCTGTCGCTGCTCGCTGCGGCCCCCGCAAGCGCTGCAGAGCCGATCAAGCTCGGTCTCGTCGCCGCGCTGAGCGGGCAGTCCGCCAAGTCCGGCGAGGCGATCACCCGCGGCATCGAACTGGCGCTCGACAAGATCAACGGCGCGGGTGGCGTGCTTGGGCGTCCGCTCGAGCTGGTCAGCCGCGACGACGAGAGCAACCCCGGCAAGGGCCTCGTCGCCGCGCGCGAGCTGGTGCAGCGCGAAGAGGTTGCGGCGCTGATCGGCGGGCTCGACACGCCGGTGTCGATGGCCATCGTGCCCTACATGAACGAGGCCAAGGTGCCCTTCGTCGGACCCTGGGCGGCGGGCACGCCGATCACCATGAACGGCGCCGAGGAGAACTACGTGTTCCGCGTCTCGGCGGTGGATGAATACGTCGACGAGGCGATCACCGAGTATCTGGTGACCAAGTATGGCGCCGCGAAGCCGGGAATGATCCTGATCAACAACCCCTGGGGCGAGTCCAACGAGGCCGGGCTGACCAAGGCGCTGGCCAAGCGCGGCATGGAGCACGCCGGCATCGAGAAGTTCGAGAGCAACGACGTCGACGTGGTGCCGCAGCTCACCCGCCTCAAGGAAAACGGCGCCGACAGCCTCTTCCTCGTCGCCAATGTCGCGCCCTCGGCGCAGGTGGTCAAATCGCTCGACCGCATGGGCTGGGACGTGCCGATCGCCTCGCACTGGGGTCCGGCGGGCGGACGCTTCACCGAGCTGGCGGGGGCCAGCGGCGAGAAGGTCCACTTCATCCAGACCTTCCTCTTCACCGATGCGGCGCATCCGCTCTTTGCCGCGCTGCAGGAGAAGTATCCCGAGATCGAGACGCTGGCCGACGTGACCCCGGCCACCGGCATCGCCAACGCCTATGATGCGACACTCCTTCTGGCCGCCGCGATCGAGAAGGCCGGCTCGACCGAGGGCCCGGCAATCCGCGAGGCGATGTACCAGATCAGCGGCGTCGAAGGGGTCATCAAGACCTACGACATGCCCTTCACCCCCGAAGATCAGGATGCGCTCGGGCCGGAGGATTACGTCTTCTCGCAATTCGTCGAGGGCGAGATCGTCCCGCTGATGGATTGACCCCTGCCGGTGCCGCCCAGCGCGGGCGGCACCCCTGCACGACCTTGCCGGCCACATCGGCCGGAAGCCCCATTTCGGAGCACTGAATGACACTTCTCTTTGCCGCCCTCCTCACCGGGCTCGGACTTGGCGCCATGTACGGGCTGATCGCGCTCGGCTTCCAGATCACCCACTCGGTCTGCAGCCGGGTGAATTTTGCCCAGGGGTCCATGGTGATGCTGGGCGCGGTGCTCGGCTACGTGCTGACCCAGCGCGCCGGCCTGCCGGTTATCCTCGCCTATCCGCTGGCGCTGCTCGGCTGCGCCGCGATGGGCGTCATCGTGGAGTTCTGCCTGATCCGCCCCTTTGCCGTCCGCGGCAACGACGGCTGGCTGATGGCGACGGTTGCGGGCGGCATCCTGCTGGACAATGCGGTGCTCTTCACCTTCGGCAACGAGCCGCGCAGCCTGCCCTCGCCGCTGGTGGAAACCAGCTGGCAGATCCTCGGCACGGGGGTCTATCCGCAGCAGGTGCTGATCCCGCTGGTGGCGATCGCCGTCGCCTTCGCGCTTCAGATGCTCTTTCGCCGCACCCGGCAGGGCCGCGCCTTGCTGGCGGTGGTACAGAACCCCGAGGCCGCGCGGCTCATGGGCATCAACACCACGGTGATGATCTCGGGCTCCTTTGCCCTGTCGTCGATGCTGGCCGGGGCGGCGGGCCTGCTGATCGCGCCGCTCTTCTCGGTGCATTCTGACATGGGCACGCTCTTCGGTATCAAGGCCTTTGCCGTCGCCATCCTCGGCGGCATGACCTCGGCCTGGGGCGTGATGATCGCGGGTTTTCTCTACGGGCTGGTCGAGGCGCTGGTGACCACATTCCTCGGTTCCTCCTACACCTATATCGTCGTCTTCGGCCTGCTGATCGCGGTGCTGGCGATCAAGCCGAGCGGCCTCTTCGGCGCGGCCAAGCTGCGGAAGGTGTGAGCCCATGCGCCTGACAGACACCCGCCTTCTCGATCTCGCCATCCTTGCGCTCACCGCCGCCGCACTGGCGGGACTGGGCCTTGTGGGCGGCTACACGCAATTCGTCTTCGGCCTCGTGGCCATCTGGACCATCCTCTGCACCGGGCTGAACGTGCTCTTCGGCCTGACCGGGCTGGTCTCGCTGGGACAAGTCGGCTTCTTCGCCATCGGCGCCTATGCCCATGCGATCCTGATGCAGGCCGGGTTGAGCTTCTGGCTCGCCCTCCCCCTCGGCACGCTGATCGCCGCTGCCGTGGGCTGCCTGCTGGCGGTGCCTGCCGTGCGCATGGCGGGGCCGTTCCTTGCCATGGTGACCATTGCCTTCGCCTTCATCGTCGAACATCTCGCCATCGAGTGGCGCGGTCTGACCGGCGGGCAGAACGGGCTGATGGGGTTCGACGCGCCCTCCCTCCTCGGCACGACCTTCGGCGAGCGCGAGCTGGTCATGCTCGCCATCGTGCTGGCCGGGATTCTGCTGCTCGGCTACCGCAGGCTCACGGCGAGCGGTTGGGGCATGGGCATGGCGGCGCTGCGCGATCAGGAGATCGCGGCCAGTTCTCTGGGGTTCAACCCCTTCCTCACCAAGCTCTCGGCCTTTGCCATCGCGGCGGGCACCGCAGGGCTTGCGGGCGGGCTCTTCGCCTCGCTGATGCAGTTCATCGCGCCGAGCAACTTCATGCTCTCGCAGTCGATCCTCTTTCTCTTCGCCGTCATCCTCGGCGGCGCAGGCACGGTGCTTGGCCCGGTGGTCGGCGCTGCCATTGTCGTCTTCCTGCCCGAGGCGCTCTCGGGCATGTCCGAATACCGGCTTCTGGTCTTCGGGGCGCTGCTGATCGCGGTCATGCTCATTGCCCCACGCGGAGTGGTCGGCACCATCGCCGGGTTCCTGCCGCGTCGGGAGGCCAAGGCCGGGGCCTGCGATCAGGAGACGGTCCTGCGCTACATCTCCCCCGAGATGCCGCATCCCCTTACGGTCACCGATCTCGGCATCACCTTCGGCGGCGTGAAGGCCGTTGCGGGCGCGAGCTTCACCGCCGCCCCCGGCGAGGTGACCTCTGTCATCGGCCCCAATGGTGCGGGCAAGACCACGCTGCTCAACATGATCTCTGGCTTCTACACCCCCGGTAGCGGCCGCATCGAGACCGCCGGGACCGAGATCGCCGGCTGGCCGATGCACGCCACCTCGCGGCTGGGTGTCGCACGGACCTTTCAGGCAACCCGGCTTTTCGGCTCGCTTGGAGCCGAGGCCAACGTGATCTCCGCCTTCCCCAAGGGCCGGTTCGGCGCGCCCTTCGCGACGCTGGCCAACGAGGAGCGCCGCGCGCTGGCGTTGGGGTTGCTGGAGCTGGTCGGCTTCACCGGCGATGCCGCAACCCCAGCCGCCGACCTGCCGCACGTCGACCGGCGGCTGGTCGAGATCGCCCGCGCGCTGGCGCTGCGGCCGCACGTGCTGCTGCTCGACGAGCCGGCCGCCGGGCTGATGCATGCCGACAAGATGACCCTCGCGGCGCTGCTGCGGCGGATCGCCGACCTCGGCATCGCGGTGGTGCTGGTCGAGCACGACATGGACATGGTCATGGGCATCTCCGACCGCATCCTCGCGATGGACGCGGGCGTGCCCATTGCCTTCGATACCCCCGAGAGCATCCGCGCCAACCCGCAGGTCATCGCCGCCTATCTCGGCGAGGGCACGCTCCAGGCGCCGCCGCGCATGCTCGCCTTCGAGCCCGGCGCGATGGACACGCTGATCACCCGCGACCTGCGCGCGGGCTACGGCGCGGCGGACGTGCTGCAGGGGCTCAACATCCGCGTGCGGCGCGGCGAGCTGGTGGCGCTGCTCGGGGCCAACGGCGCGGGCAAGTCCACCTTCCTCAAGGTGCTGTCCGGGCTGCTCGCCCCGAGCAGCGGACAGGTGCTGATGAACGACGCCTACGTGCAGGGGCTGGCGCCGCACCGGATGGTCGAGCACGGGCTGGCGTTGGTGCCCGAGGGGCGGCAGGTCTTCCCCGAACTCACCGTCGCGCAGAACATCGAGCTGGGCGCCTACCGCCGCAAGACCCGTCCCGCCCCCGAGGAACTGGAAGCCATCCTGCGCCGCTTCCCGCGCCTGCGCGACCGGCTGGACACCCCTGCCGGGCTGCTCTCGGGCGGCGAGCAGCAGATGATGGCCATCGCGCGCGGGCTCATGGCCGCGCCGAAGCTGCTGCTGCTCGACGAGCCGTCGCTCGGCCTTGCCCCTGCGATGACCGAGGAGCTGTACCGCATCCTCGCCGAGCTGCGCGACGACGGGATCACCATCCTGCTGGTCGACCAGATGGCGACGCTGGCGCTGGCCGTGGCCGACCGGGGCTACGTGCTGGAACAGGGCCGCGTGGTGGCCGAGGGCAGCGCCGAGGAGTTGCGCCGTGACACGGCGCTGATCGAGGCATATCTCGGCCAGGGGGAGGCCCGCGACGAGATACAGGCAGAAGCAGCACAATGACACTCGATCTCATCATCCGCCGGGCGCGCCTGTCGGACGGCGCCGCCCCGGTGGACATCGGCGTGGCGCAGGGGCGCATCGCGACAATCGCGCCCGACATCGCCAGCGACGCCCCAACGCTCGATGCCAGCGGAGGCATGATCTTCCGCGGCTTCGCCGACAGCCACCTGCATCTCGACAAGGCCTGCATCCTTGAGCGGGCGGTAAACCGGACCGGCGACCTGAAGGGCGCGCTGGCCGCGGTGACTGCCGCCAAGAAGGGTTTCACCACCGAGGACGTCTACGCCCGCGGCGCGCGGGTGCTGGAGCAGGCCATCGGACAGGGCACCACGCTTATCCGCACGCAAGTCGAGATCGACCCGGTGATCGGTCTGGCGGGCTTCGAAGCGGTCAAGCAACTGAAGGCCAACTATTCATGGGCGCTCGACCTGCAGATCTGCGTCTTTCCGCAGGAGGGATTGCTGAACTACCCCGGTACCGAAGAGCTGCTGCGCGCCGCGCTCGCAGGCGGCGCGGATCTGCTCGGCGGCTGCCCCTACACCGACACCGACCCCGAGGGGCATATCGCCCTGCTTTTCGCCATGGCGCGGGAGTTCGACGTGGACCTCGACTTCCACCTCGATTTCGACCTCGACACCAGCTGGCGGCACCTCGACGAGGTGGCGCGGCAGACCATCGCACATCGCATGCAGGGGCGCGTGGCGATCGGCCATGTGACCAAGCTCTCGATGTTGCCCCCGGACGCGCTGGCGCAGAGCATCGCGCTGCTGAAGGAGGCCGGGATCGCGCTGACCGTGCTGCCGGCGACGGACCTCTTCATCACCGGGCGTGACCATGACCACGCGGTGCCGCGCGGCGTCGCCCCGGCGCATCGCTTCCACGCGGGCGGCGTCTGCTGCACCGTGGCGACAAACAACGTACTGAACCCCTTCACCCCCTACGGCGACTGCTCGCTGCCGCGGATGGCGAACCTCTTTGCCAACGTGGCGCAGCTGGGCGGGCCCGAGGAGCTGACGGCCTGCTTTGCGATGGTGAGCAGCGATCCCTTCCGGTTGCTCGGCGTCTCCGACCGGATCGAGGAGGGCGCCCCCGCCGATCTGGTGCTGCTGCCCTGCGACAGCCGCGCCGCCGCCGTGGCCGAGATCAGGCGGCCGCTCTGGGGGATGCGGGGCGGGAAGATGACCTTCGAGGCACCCGCGCCGAGGATTTTGCGACCCTGACAAGCGCGCAACAGTAGCAGGGCGAGCGCCGGCCCGTGGGATGGCGCTGCTACGATTGACGTCTGCGCTTTATCCCCGCCAAGTCCGGCAAACACGTGAACGCCTAGCTGCGTGATCAAAGCGCCAGCCCGCCGAGACGGGCCGGCGCTCGCCCGGCGGCTTCGCCTTGAATCCGGGCGAACCGGCACGACGCTCTCGCGGCGGCCTTGGTTCCGCCGCTTGACACCCCCTCCCCCGAGGGCCACAAGGCGGCACGACACATAACCCGCAACCGGGCGTTCCGTGGGCGCCAGACCGACGAGGAGACTAGGCCTATGAGCCAGATTTCCCTGACATTCCCCGATGGCAATGCGCGCGAGTTCGACAAGGGCGTGACCCCTGCCGACGTTGCCGCAGCCATTTCCAAGAGCCTTTCGAAAAAGGCCATCTCCGCCACCGTGAACGGCGCGCATTGGGACCTGCAATGGCCCATCGACGCCGACAGCACCATCGCGATCCACACCCTGCAGGACGAGGACCAGGCGCTCGAGCTGATCCGCCACGACCTCGCGCACGTGATGGCACGCGCGGTGCAGGAGATTTGGCCCGACACCAAGGTCACCATCGGCCCGGTCACCGACCACGGCTGGTTCTACGACTTCGACCGTGCGGAGCCCTTCACGCCGGAGGACCTCGGCCAGATCGAGGCGAAGATGAAAGAGATCATCAACGCCCGCGACGAGGTGAAGACCGAGATCTGGGACCGCGAGCGCGCCCGCAAGTTCTATGAAGACAGCGGCGAGGGCTACAAGGTCGAGCTGGTGGACCGCATCCCCGCGGATGCGCCGATCCGCATGTACTGGCACGGCGAGTGGCAGGACCTCTGCCGCGGCCCGCACCTGCAGAACACCGGCCAGCTGCCGTCGGATGCCTTCAAGCTGATGGGCGTCTCTGGCGCCTATTGGTTCGGCGACGTCTCGCGCCCGATGCTGCAGCGCATCACCGGCGTGGCCTTCCGCAACCGCGACGAGCTGAAGAAGTACCTCAACTTCCTCGAGGAAGCCGCCAAGCGCGACCACCGCAAGCTGGGCCGCGAGATGGACCTCTTCCACCTGCAGCCGGAGGCACCAGGGCAGATCTTCTGGCATCCCAACGGCTGGAAGATCTACACCACGCTGCAGGACTACATGCGCCGCCGCCAGGAGCGGGACGGCTACGTCGAGGTGAACACGCCTCAGGTCGTCGATCGCAAGCTCTGGGAAAAATCCGGGCACTGGGACAACTACCAGGAGAACATGTTCATCGTCGAAGTGGACGAGGAGCATGCCCGCGAGAAGGCAATCAACGCGCTCAAGCCGATGAACTGCCCCTGCCACGTGCAGGTGTTTAACCAGGGCCTGAAGTCCTACCGCGACCTGCCGCTGCGCATGGCCGAGTTCGGCTCGTGCAACCGGTACGAGCCCTCGGGCGCGCTGCATGGCATCATGCGGGTCCGCGGCTTCACCCAGGACGACGCGCACATCTTCTGCACCGACGACCAGATCGAGGCAGAAACCAAGAAGTTCATCGAGTTCCTCGCGTCGATCTACGCCGATCTGGGCTTCGAGAACTGGACGATCAAGCTCTCGACCCGCCCCGAGAAGCGCATCGGCTCGGACGAGAGCTGGGACCGCGTCGAGGCGGCGCTTGGCGACGCCTGCAAGGCCGCGGGCTACGAGTACGAGATCCAGGAAGGCGAAGGCGCCTTCTACGGTCCCAAGCTCGAGTTCACCCTGACCGACGCGATCGGCCGGGACTGGCAGTGCGGCACGCTGCAGGTGGACCCCAACCTGCCCGAGCGTCTGGATGCGAGCTTCATCGGCCAGGACGGCGAAAAGCACCGCCCGGTCATGCTGCACCGCGCCGTGCTGGGATCCTTCGAGCGCTTCATCGGCATCCTGATCGAGGAACACGCCGGCAAGCTGCCGTTCTGGCTCGCACCGCGGCAGGTCGTGGTCGCCTCGATCACCTCCGAGGCGGATGACTACGTGCTCGAGGTCGTCGCCGCGCTGAAGGCCGCTGGCGTCCGCGCCGAGGCCGACACGCGCAACGAGAAGATCAACTACAAGGTGCGCGAGCACTCGGTCGGCAAGGTTCCGGTGATCCTCGCCGTGGGTCACCGCGAGGTCGAGGAGCGCACCGTCACCGTGCGCCGTCTCGGCGAGAAGCAGACCGCGGTGCAGAGCCTCGACGAAATCGTCGCGGCGCTGTCGCTGGACGCCACCGCGCCCGACCTGCGCTGATCTGACCGCCAGAAACGAGAAAGCCCCGGACAAGCGTCCGGGGCTTTTTACGTTTCAAGCACTTAGCACACTGTGTGCCTGGCGACGCGTGCCCTCACCCGGCGACCGAGGCCTGCACGTCCTTGGTCCAGCCGAGGTACATGGTCTCGCCGTCGACGATCAGCGGCCGTTTCATCAGCGTCGGGTGATCCGCCAGCAGCTCCTTGGCCGGGCGGGCGCGCTGCGCATCATCCAGTTCGCGCCAGGTGGTCGAACGGGTGTTCACCAGCTTTTCGCCGAACTCCGCCAGCGCGGCATCGATCACCGCGCTCGGCACGCCATCGGCCCGCACATCGAGAAACTCCGCATCCGGCAGCGCTTTCAGCGCTTTCCGGCAGGTATCGCAGGTTTTCAGCCCGTATATCAGCATCCGCCATCTCCTTGATCTTTCCCGGCACCATTTATTGCCTAATGCCGCAACTGCGAAGTGTTTCTCTTGATTTTTGCAGACACCGTGCAACTCTTGGGCCGTGACCTTCGATGATCAGACCCGGAAAGCCTAGATTTTCCCGTGTTTTCGACCGGGACGGGCATTCCTTCCGCTGAGAGGCGAATGTGACGGGGCGCCCGCATTACGGGTACAAACAGGAAAGTTGGAAGGAGCACGGACACATGCCGAGCGGCACCGTGAAATGGTTCAATACCACTAAAGGCTACGGCTTCATCGCGCCCGAAGAAGGGGGCAAGGACGTCTTCGTTCATATCTCGGCCGTCGAACGTTCGGGGCTTACCGGCCTCGCGGACAATCAGAAAGTGAGCTACGAGCTCAAGGAAGGCCGCGATGGACGCATGATGGCGTCCGACCTCAAAACACTTTAATAACAATATCTTACATAGAATGACCCTACCCCATCCGGGGTCGGGTCCCAGCGGGGGTGTACCCGCACACGTCAGCCCGTAGCGGGACTGGCGCTTGCCAGCGTTGCAGTCGGACGTTTTATCATTGCGACTGCAGGCGACGTGCCTCCTGTCCGGCGAGGCGGATCAGATCCATCATGAAGGGCTTGTCGAGATCCTCCGTGCGGGTCGCGGCGTAGAGGTGCCGGGTGATCCCCGCCTCGGTCAATGGCCGGGTGATGTAGTCCGAATTGTATTTCACCTCGCGCACCACCCAATCGGGCAAAACCGCGACCCCGCGATTCGAAGCAACCAAAAGCAGAATCACCGCAGTCAGCTCGACTTGGCGAATCGCCGCCGGTTCGACTTTCGCCGGGGTCAGCAATTGCGAGAAGATATCCAGCCGCGCCCGGTCCACCGGATAGGTGATCAGCGTCTCGCCGCGGAAGTCCTGCGCGTCGATCCACGGCTTCTCGGCAAGCGGATGCGAGGCCGAGGCGACAAAGACCGGGTGATACTCGAAGAGCGGGGTGAAGGTGACGCCCGGCAGGTCCTCGGGATCCGAGGAGATCACCACGTCCACCTCCTCCTTCACCAGCGCCGGCAGCGCATCGAAGGCGAGCCCGGGCCGGATGTCGACATCGACATCGCCCCAGCTCTTGCGAAAGCCCTCGAGCACCGGGAAAAGCCATTCGAAACAGGCGTGACACTCGATGGCGATGTGCAGCCGTCCGACCGAGCCCTTGCGCAGCCCGTCGAACTCGGCCATCGCCGCCTCGACCTGCGGCAGCACCTGATCCGCGAGCCGCAGCAGCCGCAGACCGGCGGCGGACAGCTTCATCGGCTTGGAGCGGCGCACAAAAAGCTCGACCCCCGCCTGATCCTCCAGACCCTTGATCTGGTGAGACAGCGCCGATTGCGTTATGTTCAGCTGATCGGCGGCACGCGCGAGCCCACCGGCCTCGTGGATGGCCTTGATCGTGCGAAGATGACGAAACTCGATGTGCATCCCAGTGTTCGCCTCATGTTGTTCTTGAGAAGTATGAGTTTGTCTCACAAAGGCTCATGTGTCACAAGGACCGAAATCCAAACTCGGAGTCCCGGCCAATGACCCGCCCCGACATCTCTTTCGAATTCTTCCCGCCCCGCAACATCGAGGCGACCTTCCGGCTGTGGGACACGGTGCAGGCGCTCTCGCCGCTCGGTCCGCGCTTCGTGTCGGTCACCTATGGTGCCGGCGGCACCACGCGCGAGCTGACCCGTGACGTCGTCGCCACCCTGCACAAGAACTCCGGCCTGAAGGTCGCGGCACACCTGACCTGCGTCGATGCCACCCGCGAGGAGACGCTGGCCATCGCGCGCCAGTTCAAGGACGCCGGCGTGAACGACATCGTCGCGCTGCGCGGCGACCCGCCAAAGGGCGCCAATGGCTTCACCCCCCACCCCGAGGGCTTCAACTCGTCGATCGAGCTGATCGAGGCACTGCGCGAAGCCGGTGATTTCACCATCCGCGTCGGTGCCTATCCCGACAAGCACCCCGAGGCCCCCTCGGCCACCGCCGATGTGGAGTACCTCAAGCGCAAGTTCGACGCCGGCGCGTCGGAGGCGCTGACGCAGTTCTTTTTCGAAGCCGAGAGCTTCTTCCGCTTCCGCGATGAATGCGAGAAGGCGGGCATCGACAAGCCGATCGTGCCGGGCATCCTGCCGATCGAGAACTGGAAGGGCGCGCGCCGCTTCGCCGAGGCCACCGGCACCAAGATCCCCGCCTGGGTGATCGAGGCCTTCGAGAAGGCCGAGCGCGACGACCGTCAGGACCTGCTGGCGACGGCGATGTGCACCGAGCTCTGCAACGAGCTGCTGGAGGGTGGCGTCGACAAGCTGCACTTCTACACGCTCAACCGCCCCGAGCTGACCCGCGACGTGTGCTACGCGCTTGGCGTGACGCCGGACAACAAGCTCGAGAACGTCGCCTGAGGGCGTCGCGCGGGGCGCAAGCCTGCGCTCCGCTTCAAGGCAAAGCCCCACAAGGCGAGCGCCGGCCTGTCCCCACGGGCGGGCGCTCTGTCATTGTAGAACGGCGGTGGGCACTCCTATGGGCTTGGCCGGACCAAGGCGCGGCCCCCGCCGTTCTTGCACCACCTCATGGACCGACACTGGCCCGCCCCCCTGCATCAACGCCCCATATCTGCCCGTTGCCTCTTTTCCGTCCAATCCCGGCATCTTAGCCATTTCCTCGCCCCGCCCCTGTTCCCTTCCCCGATCCCATCGGCTTAACTGGCCGCGGGGATAGAAGAAGGAGCAGAACGTGAGGCTGGCGGTTTTCACCGATCTCGACGGGACACTGCTCGACCATGGCAGCTACTCCTACGCCGCCGCCCAGCCAGCGCTCGACGCGCTGAAACAGCGCGACATCCCGCTGATCCTCGCCTCGTCCAAGACCGCCGCCGAGATCGCGCCGCTGCATGCCGAGCTCGGGCTGGGCGACTGGCCCGCCATCGTCGAGAACGGCGCCGACCGGATCTCGCCCGGCACGCTTTCGGAAGACGCGCCCGAATACGAGAAACTGCGCGCCGCACTGGCGGACCTTCCAGACTACGCAACCCACTTCCAGGGCTTTGGCGACATGGACGCCGAGGGAGTGGCCCGCGTCACCGGTCTGCTGCTTGAGAATGCCGCCCTCGCCCGCAAGCGCCGCTTCACCGAGCCCGGCCTCTGGTCTGGCAGCGACGCCGAGCAGGACGCCTTCCTTGAAGCCCTCGCGGAACAGGGCATCCACGCACGCAAGGGCGGGCGGTTCCTCACCTTGTCCTTCGGCGGCACCAAGGCGCAGCAGATGGCCGGGATCATGGCCGACCTCGGCTGCGACACCTCCATCGCGCTCGGCGATGCCCCCAACGACATCGAGATGATCGAGACCGCCACGCGCGGCGTCATCATCCGCAACGATCACGGCAATGGCATCCCGCCCCTGCCCGGCGAGCAGACGGGGCGCATTCGACGCACCGCCCTGCCCGGCCCCGACGGCTGGAACGCCGCCATCCTCGACTTACTTGCAGACCTCGGGCTCTAGGAGACCTCCGCCATGGCCGACTTCCAGCAGAACGGCAATATCGCCCAGTTCCACAACCTGCGCTCGCGCCCGATCGAAGAGATGATCTACGAGCTCGAGACCTATGCCCAGAGCCGCAAGATCTCGCTGATCCTGCCCTCGCTCTACTCCGAGCTCGAGGGCGACGCCCTGCCCAACATCCTTAAGGAATTGAGCAAGGTCAGCTACCTGCATCGGATCGTCATCGGCCTCGACCGCGCCGACGAGGCGCAGTACCGCCGGGCGCGCGAGTTCTTCTCCGTCCTGCCGCAGCAGCATACGGTGATCTGGAACGACGGCCCGCGGATGACCGAGATCATGGGACGCCTCGAGGCGCTTGGCCTTGCCCCGCAGGAGCCGGGCAAGGGCAAGAACGTCTGGGGCTGCATGGGTTATCTGATTTCCTGCGCCGACAGCGCGGTGATGGCGATCCATGATTGCGACATCGTCACCTACACCCGCGAGCTGCTCGACCGGCTGGTCTACCCGGTGGCCAACCCGACCTTCAGCTACCAGCTATCGAAGGGCTACTACCCCCGCGTCGGCGGCGGCAAGCTCAACGGCCGCGTGACCCGCCTGCTGGTCTCGCCGCTGCTGATCGCGCTCAAGCGCACCATCGGCGACCGCGACTACATCGACTACCTGCGTGCCTTCCGCTACCCGCTCTCCGGCGAGATGGCGCTGCGGACCGGCCTGCTGCCTGACCTGCGCATCCCCTCGGATTGGGGGCTGGAGATCGGCGTGCTCTCCGAGGCCTGGCGTAACCTCGGGCCGCGGCAGGTCTGCCAGGTCGAGATCGCCGACATCTACGACCACAAGCACCAGGACCTCTCTCCCGAGGATGCCAGCCAGGGGCTCTCGCGCATGTCCGTCGACATCTGCAAGGCGATCTTCCGCAAACTGGCCGCCGACGGCACGGTCTTCACTCCGCATGTGTTCCGCACCCTCAAGGCCACCTACTACCGTTCGGCCCTCGACCTGCTCGAGGCCTATTCGGCGGATGCCAAGATGAACGGGCTGACCATCGACCGACACGCCGAGGAGCGCAGCATCGAAATGTTCGGCGAGAACATCGTGCGTGCCGGGCAGCTGTTCATCGAGAACCCGCAGGAGACACCCTTTATCCCGACCTGGAACCGGGTGCATTCGGCGGACCCCACGCTGCTGGCGGATTTCCGCGCCGCAGTCGCGGCCGATGACGCCGAGTTCGGCTGATCCTCGCCGAAATCCGCCGGAACCTCACGTCACGGTGATCACAGATCCCTTGCGACGTCGCGTCCTTCACCGGGACGTCGCATTGACCTGACCTAACTCTCGTCCGAGTAACTGATTTTTGAGCCCTGCCCGCGCCGGTCCTCCCCGTTCCGGCCTCCCCGCGGGGCGCTTCAAATCAAAAGGAGGAGAAGAATGGGTCTCATCGGGATCATTCTGTCGCTGGGCTTGCTGATGTACCTGGCCTACCGTGGCATCAACGTGCTGATCCTGGCACCGCTTCTGGCGATGCTGGCGGTGCTGCTGTCGGGCGGGCTGCCGGTCATGGCCACTTACACGCAGGTCTTCATGCAGTCGCTCGGCGGCTACGTGACCACCTACTTCCCGCTGTTCCTGCTCGGCGCGATCTTCGGCAAGGTCATGGCCGACGGCGGCGCCGCGCGCACCATCGCCGAGAAGATCGTCGAATGGGTCGGCGGAGATCGCGCGATCCTCGCCGTGGTGCTGGCCTGCGGTGTGCTCACCTTCGGCGGCGTGTCGCTCTTCGTGGTGGCCTTTGCCATCTACCCGATCGCCAACGCGCTGTTCCGCCGTGCCGATGTCCCGAAGCGCCTGCTGCCCGCGGCCATCGCGCTCGGCTCGTTCACCTTCACCATGACCGCCTTCCCCGGCACCCCGGCAATTCAGAACGCGATCCCGATCCCGTTCTTCGGCACCAACGTCTTTGCGGCACCGCTGCTCGGCACGCTGGCGGGCCTCATCATGCTCGGCGGCGGCACGCTCTGGTTGAGCCGCCGCGCCAAGGCGGCACAGGGCCGCGGCGAAGGCTACGGCGTGCATGAGCGCACCGGAGCCGACAGCTCGCTGCCCGAGGATGCGGACATGCCCGGCTTCGTCGCGGCGATCCTGCCGGTGATCGCGGTGATCGGCCTAAACGCGCTGCTCACCTACGTGGTCTTCCCGAACATGAACGCCGACTACCTCGCCGACGCGAAATACGGCGCGACCGAGCTGTCGCGGGTCGCGGGCATCTGGGCGATCATCATCTCGCTGGTGGTGTCGATCGTGCTGGCGCTGGCGCTGAACTGGAAGCGCTTCGCCGACGTCAAGGAGACGGTGAACAAAGGCACGATGGGCTCGCTGCTGCCGATCTTCAACACCGCCTCCGAGGTCGGCTACGGCGCGGTGATCGCCTCGCTGCCCGCCTTCGGACTGATCCGCGACGCGGTGCTGGGGCTCTTCCCGAACAACCCGCTGGCCTCGCTTGCAGTGGCGGTGAACGTGCTCGCGGGCATCACCGGCTCGGCCTCGGGCGGCATGTCGATTGCGCTGAAGGCGCTCGGCGAGCAGTTCGCCGCCATGGGCGTGGAACAGGGCATCAGCATGGAGCTGATGCACCGGGTGACGGCACTCTCCTCGGGTGGTTTCGACGCACTGCCGCACAACGGTGCGGTGATCACGCTGCTGGCGATCACCGGGATGACCCACAAGAAAAGCTACTCGGACATCTTCGTGGTGGCGGTGGCGATCCCGGTCTTCGCGACGATCACGGTCATCGTGCTCGGCTCGCTCGGGCTCTGATCTTCCTGTCCCTGAAACCTCAAAAGGGCGCCCACGGGCGCCCTTTTTTGCGGCAAATCAACCCCCGGCCGCCTTGCGCCGCTTGCGCCGTCCGTAGGTCGCCACGCGCCACAGGTAGAGCCCGACGATCCCCGCGACCACGACGGTCGACACCGGATCGAGCCAGCCCGCCACCAGCCCGTATTGCGCCTGCAGCAGGTAACCGGCCATCGCCAGCAGCGCCGTCCAGCTCACCGTGCCCACCGCCGAGAAGGCCAGGAAACTCGCCATCGGCATCCGTGCTACCCCGGCGGGCACCGAGATGAAGGTGCGCACCGTCGGGATCAGCCGCCCGATCAGCACCGCGCTGCCGCCATGCCGGGTAAACCAGTCGTTCGAACGGTCGAGGTCCTCGGGCAGGATGGTCAGCCAGCGCCCGTGCCGGGCCGCGAGCCGCTTCAGCCGGTGTGTGCCGAGCCGCCGGCCGATCCAGTACCAGAACAGCGCCCCGGCCAGCGAGCCGAGCGATCCCGCGACGATCACCCAGACAAGATGCTCGCGCCCCGCCGCCGCGTTGAACCCGCCCAGCGGCATGATCAGCTCGGAAGGGATCGGCGGAAAGACATTCTCGAGAAACATCAGCACGCCGATGCCGAACGCCCCCACCGCGTCGATAAATCCCGAGATCCAGTCGAACATCGCGCCCTCCTCAAGCCTGCCCGGTTCCAACGCCTGGACCGGCCCGAAGGTTCAGAGGCGGCTGGGGTCTGCGCGCTTCTTCTCTTTCAAAATACGCCGGGGGAGACGCGCGCAGCGCGGCGGGGGCAGAGCCCCCTCTCCGGGCCGCCCGCGCCGGGACATCAGCCCTGGTTCGAAATCCACCGGCACTGGTAGGGCGCCAGGGTCACCGGTCCGGCCTCGATGGTCTCGCCTGACAGCAGATCCACCCAATGCTCGTCGGCGATCATGTTCAGCCCCTCGTGCGGGATCACCACCTCCTCGTCCGAGCAGTTGTGCAGCGCAAAGATCGACTGCGCCCGGTCCAGAGACTGCCGCCACAGGCCGAAGACCCGCTCGTCGAGGTTCAGCGTGAACTGCGTGGCGTTGGGGTGGAAGCCCGCCTGACACGCGCGCAGCTTCAGCCGCTCGGACAGCATCTCCAGCACCTGCGCGTGGACGGTCTCAGGATCATCCAGCAAGGCGTTGAGCTCGCCGTAGTCCCAGCGGTGGCGGTTGATCGCCCGGTTCATGCCGCGCCGCTGCACCGCCTCGAGATCGTTCGGCGTGCCCAGCATCGAGTGGATGTAGAAGGCCGGGATCCCTTCGAGCGACATGACGATGGTCTGCGAGCAGAGGAACCGCGCGAGGTGATGCGCGTCCTCGCCCTTGTAAGTGCGGGCCATGGCCGCGAAGAAGGCGCAGTTGAGCTCGTAGACGCTTTCGCCGCCGCCGGGCAGCGAGCGCATCGAGGCCAGCCCGCCAAGCTCGCGCGCGGTATCGATGACGCGGCCCACTTCCTCGGGCGGCAACAGCCCCTCGGCGGGGCGCATGCCGATGCCGTCATGGCTGGCGGTGAAGTTGAGATAGGCGCAGCCCAGCGGCGCTGGCGGCATCGCCCGCTGCCAGTCGTTGAGATACTTCGCCGTCCCCGCCATCATCGCGTGCAGCACCAGCGGCGGCAGCGGAAAGTTGTAGACCATATGCGCCTCGTTGCGGTGCCCGAAGTACGACAGGTTCTCCGCCTTCGGCACATTGGTCTCGGTCAGCAGGATGATGCTCTCGGTGGCATAATCCGCCAGCAGCCGCAGCAGGCGGATCACCGCATGGGTCTGCGGCAGGTGGATGCAATTGGTGCCGATCTCCTTCCACAGGAAGGCCACCGCATCGAGCCGGATGATCCGCACCCCCATGTCGACATGCAGGCGGATGATGCGCAGGATCTCGAGCAGCACCTCGGGGTTGCGGAAATCGAGGTCGATCTGGTCGTGGCTGAAGGTGCACCAGACGTGGCGCGTGCCCATGGCCGTCTCGACCTCCTGCAGCAGCGGCGTGGTGCGCGGGCGGACCACCATCGACACGTCGTCCGAAGGCTCGGCCTCGAAGAAGAACCCGTCGTAGGGCTTCTGGCCCTGCCGATAGGCGTTGAACCAGACGCCCTGCGAGGAGACGTGGTTGAGCACGAGATCCGACATCAGGTGGAACTCGTCGCCGATGCGGGTGATGTCGACCCAGTCGCCGAGCTGCGGGTTCACCTTGCGATAGTCGGTCACGGCAAAGCCGTCGTCCGAGGTGAAGGGGAAAAACGGCAGGATGTGCACCCCGTTCACCACCCCCTTCATGTGGCGCAGCAGGAAGTCGTTCATCAGGTCGAGCGGCTTGTGGCTGCCGTCGATCAGGCTGTCGCCGTAGGTGATCAGCACCGCGTCGTTCTGCGACCAGAGATTGTTGCCCGGCTTGCGCGGCTGGCGTCGGCGGCCGCGGCCCGGCTTGTCCGGGCTCTCGGGCCAGAAGGCATCGATCACCTGGCTGGAGAGGATGTCGGCATTGAGATCGGGGTAGATGAAATGCAGCAGTTCGGAAAGGCGGGCGCTGAAGGAGGTCTCGGTCATGAAATCGGGTCTCGACGGGTCCGGGTTGAGAGGACCGGAAGGCCGGGGACGGCACGGAATTCCGGGCGCTTACCCTTGGGGTAAGCAATGATCCTCGCTTTCACAAGCATTTAGTCCGCCTTTGGCCCGCTTCCACGTCGCCGGGCGAAGAACCGCCCCGGATCGGGCGCGGGTTTCCGATCGCGGTCCTGTCGCATCTTGCGGGAAACATGTCGCGCCAGCACGTCGCCCCGGGCCGATCTTGCCGCAGGATGGGCCCGCAATGCGCTTGACCTTGCTTCCCGCAGGCGGCAGCGATTTGACCACCACACAGTCGAGAAAAGAAACGCACCTCCCATGAGCTCCTCCTACGCCCTCACCGTGCACTGCCCCTCCACCCGCGGCATCGTCGCCGCTGTTGCCGGCTTCCTCGCCGCGCAGGGCTGCAACATCACCGACAGTGCCCAGTTCGACGACCTCGGCACCGGCAGCTTCTTCATGCGGGTGAGCTTCCTGAGCGAGACTGGCGCCGAGCTGCCCGCGCTCGAGGCCGCCTTCGCCGCGGTGGCCGAGGAGTTCGGCATGGAGTTCGCCTTCCACGATGAGGCCACGAAGATGAAGGTGGTGATCATGGTCAGCCGCTTCGGGCACTGCCTGAACGACCTGCTCTACCGCTGCCGCATCGGCGCGCTGCCGATCGAGATCGTCGCGGTGATCTCCAACCACATGGATTACCAAAAGGTGGTGGTGAACGCCGACATCCCCTTCCACTGCATCAAGGTGACCAAGGAGAACAAGCCTCAGGCCGAGGCGGCGATCATGCAGGTGGTCGAGGACTCGGGGGCAGAGCTGATCGTGCTGGCGCGCTACATGCAGATCCTAAGCGACGAGATGTGCCGCAAGATGTCGGGGCGGATCATCAACATCCACCACAGTTTCCTGCCCTCGTTCAAGGGCGCCAACCCCTACAAGCAGGCTTTCCAGCGCGGCGTGAAGCTGATCGGGGCGACCTCGCACTACGTCACCGCCGACCTCGACGAGGGTCCGATCATCGAGCAGGACATCGTGCGCGTCACCCACGCGCAGTCGCCCGAGGATTACGTCTCGCTCGGCCGCGACGTCGAGGCACAAGTGCTGGCCCGCGCCATCCACGCCCACGCCCATCGCAGGGTGTTCCTCAACGGCGACAAGACGGTGGTCTTCCCCGCCTCCCCGGGCTCCTACAGCTCCGAGCGCATGGGCTGACGGCATGGGCTGACGGCATGGGCTGAGGCCCCACCCGCTCTCAGGTTCCATTTGCCGGCATTTCCAAATGGAAGCTCAGGACAAATTTCCGGGCTAGTCTCCGGACAGACGCCGGCCCGCCTCCTCGGCGGGTCGGCGTCAATGCATGTGACATATCGCGATACACACGGGTGCGTCGTTGCGGCCGCCATGCAGGGCGGGGTCCGGGCTGGTAGGGAAAGGGGAAAATGGGGCGTGCTCTAAGGGGATAACGAGCACGCCCCTAGGGGGACTAAGTGCGCGGCTCAGGTGGTTGGGACACGCCGGACACTTCGTGCTGTGAAACAATCAAAAGAAAATTGAATTCAGCCAGATGACATTCGCGAGCCTGAGAGAGATTCGCAAGCGAAAACTTCCCCTGCGTCACAACCAATCCGCGATCTGACTGACGGCCACCGGGGCACGGCAGCTCCGGGCCAGGTCCCGGCACTGCGGTCCTTTTTGCCAGGTGATGGCTGCTGGCGACCTATCCCCGGGTCCAGTGCAGGCAGGGGGCGCGCCTATCCGAGACCCCGCCTGTCCGAGCCGGGGCAAACACTCAGGTCCGCGGCGCCGCCGCCTCCCTCGCCTGCCAGATTGCCTAAAAAATGCGCGCATTCCGAGGATTACCCGGCGGAATTCATGTCGAAGAGGTGAATTTTCCTGCCAGCCCGTTGTGACCTCCGTCAGAGACTATAGGTAGCGGGCGTCCGGCCGCCTCACTCCTCCTCCCGAGGCCGCCGGATTTGCCAAGACGGGCCGCCAACCGGCCAGTTTAGCGACCGGGTCGGCCTGCTCCTCCTCCTCCCTGCGGGTCGACCCAATTTCCCGGATCGACAGAACTACCTTTGTATGCCCCCAAGCATCGGCCCGAGGTCTTGTCACGCCTGTGCCGGCGCAGCGGCCTTCCCCTCTCGCGAAAAGCAAGACACCCGCCCGGAGGGTGTCCGGACGGGTGCGTGTCACGCCATGGCTGGCCGGTCTCAGACAGCCGGCAGATCGTCCACGTAGACATACTCGAGGAAGTCGATCCGCAGCGGCTCGCCGCCATTCGGCGTGCCCGAGAGCTCTAGGCGGTCCCCCGCCTGCAGGGCGATCGCGGTGATCTCACGCTCCATGAACGCCGAGGGGTCGACGATCGCCGAACCAGCATCCGCATCCCAGACGAAGCTGTCGATGACCTCACCGTTCCGCAGCAGCGAGAGTTGCGATTGGCCGTCGCTTTCGTCGAAGTATCCAAGCGTGATGTTGTAGAGGCCGCTTGCCTCGGCGAAGCCGAAGCCCGCCACATGCGCCCCGCTGCCGGTTGCCTGGATCAGTTGGTCGTTCGAGCCGTGGCCGTTGTTCAGGATCTGGAAGCCCTGAAGCTCCATCGCTTCCGCTTCGACCCGCACCGGATCGGCACTCGGCGGCGGGCTGTCGGGCACCGCCACGTTGAAGCTGGCGAGCGCCGCATCCGCCGCAACCGGGTTGCCGCTGGTGTCGACCACCTGCCCGCCCAGCAGCGCCACCGTGTAGGCACCGTTGTCCGCGGTGTCCCAGCTGCCGCCCGGTGCCGCCACCGTGTAGGTCGCGCTGCGCGGCGTGCCGTCGGAGCCCACGTCGAGGCTCACCCCGGTCACCGTCAGTGCGCCGCCCGGGCCGGTCACCGAGATGTCCTCCACGCCGATGCTCGAGGCGTCCACCGCCACGT
>NZ_FOZW01000004.1 GCF_900116195.1 Alloyangia pacifica | reverse complement strand
GGAGCGCAATCAAACTTTCTGTTTCTCGTGCTTCAGTACCAAAGGCACCGAAGACCGACAAACAGTGAAGCTGACACTTCATCATCGGGCCGAAACCCTAGAAGCGTTGATATGCTAGGCTTGATCCATCGAAATGAACCAGTGCCGCCCGCATATCTCTTCAGATATCTGCGATGTCAAAGAGCGTGAGAGACAAAACAAGACCAGTGCGCCCTAAGTTTCGGCGCGCCCGCCTGCCCGTCTCTCGAATTTCTTACCGCCTCGTCTGCGCTGGCGTCTCCGCCGCCGCCCCGTCTGGCGTCCCGTTGTGCGCCTCAGCGCCGCCGGTGAAGGGGCTTTTACGGTCAGTGCCGGGGGGCTGCAAGCGGATTTTCCAGGATGTGCGAAGGTTTTTCGAATAAACTCGCAAACCATCCTATAAACAATGACTTACACCTGCAATTTTCTGCGCATCCCCACAACCCCGCGCGCCTTCCCCCGCGTCCGCCAGACGCCCCGAAACCCACATCTTGCGGCACGCACAGAGTTATCAACAAGCCTATCCACACCCGGCCCCGAGTCAGGACCGATTCAACCCGAGTCTCAGGGCAAGTCAGGCGGCCCCCCAGTGCTAAACGCGAGTCACCAGCCGAACCGCGGGAGAACAGACTGGGCGCAGGGCCTGCAGATGACCCGCCCTTCCCGAATGCAAAACGGGCAGCCGCTGCCGCGACCGCCCGATGTTCCCCGTCATATAGAGGGGCCCTAATAGAGAGCCCCTACCCCCCTGCCCTCTCGGCCTCGGCGTTCTCCGCCTCGATCGCGGCGGAAATGTCCTCGGCGAGGTTCGACAGGTGCTGGTCCAGCGCCGCATCCACCGCCTCGGGGTCGCGGGCGCGCAGCGCATTCATGATGGCGCCGTGATGCGAGACCACCCGCTCGCGGTTGCGCCGCATGGTCGCCGAGAGGAAGCGGGCGCGCCACAACCGGGCAAGATAGGCGTGGTGGGTCTCGGCCAGCGCCTCATTGTGGGCGGCCTCGGCGATCAGCCGGTGAAACGCCATGTCCATCTCGAAGAGATCGAGCGCATCCACGTGGTCATAGGCCTCGGCGATCTGTTCGTTCAGCTCGGCGAGGCGCGACAGATCCACCTCGGTGGCCCGTTCACAGGCGATCTGCGCCGAGAGCTTTTCCAGCGCCAGCAGCACGACGACCTGGTCGTGCACCTCCTTGACCGTAGGCCGCGCGACGATCGGGCTGCGCGACGGGCGGAGCACCACCAGCCCTTCCTGCGCGAGAATGCGGATCGCCTCGCGCATGGGGGTGCGGCTCACCCCCAGCTCGGCGGCATTGTCGCGTTCCTTGATCGCGGTGTCCGGCGGCAGCTTGCCACGCAGGATGTCGCGGCGCAGCTGCGCGGCGATCTGCTCGGCCAGGGTGTTCTCGGCGGCGCTCTCGGACATGGTTTGCCTCTCAGTCTCGGCCGGATCGGCCCGGGCGGCCGCCACAGCACTTGTCATGGGCCCCGCGGTGCGGGGCGGTCCGGGGTATAGACCACGGTCCCCCCTGAGGGGAAGGAGACCGGTGATTTCTGATTTGGTATACCAAAAATTGTTGATTGTCGATCCCACCCTGAGGTAGCCTCGATTCCAGATGGTATACCATCCGGCGCTGTGAGGGAGCGCCGCAACCGGGGGAAAACCCCAAACTTCTGGGAGGAAGACATGAAAATTAAGACCCTGCTGAAGGCTGCAACCGCGGCCACGGTTCTTGCTGGCCCGGCGCTGGCCCAGGACGTGACCCTGCGCATCCAGACGCACTACAACCCCGAGCAGACCTCGGGCAAGCTGGCGGCGGAATTCGTCGAGGACGTCGAGATGATGTCCGGCGGCGCCATCGACATCGAGATGTTCTACGCCTCCTCCGTGGTGGCCACCGTCGAAACCTTCGACGCGGCCGCCAACGGCATTCTCGACTGCGACATGACCGGCGGGGCCTACCAGACCGGCAAGAACGCCGGCTTCCAGTTCGTCGGCGACATCATGGGCGGCTATGACACCCCCTACCAGCAGCTGTCGTGGCTCTATTACGGTGGCGGCCTCGAGCAGGCGCAGGAACTCTACAACGAGTTCGGCATGCAGTTGATCGGCTGGTGGGTCTACGGTCAGGAATCGCTGGTCTCCTCGACCCCGATCACCGGCCCCGAAGACCTGAAGGACTGGAAATTCCGCTCGCCCCCGGGCATGGAAACCGAAATCTTCGCCAACCTCGGCGCCTCGCCGATCGTGATGGATTTCACCGAGGTCTTCACCGCGATGGAGACCGGCATCATCGAGGGCACCGACTATTCGGGCCTGGCGAACGACGAATCCATCGGCTTGTTCGATCTGGCCAAGCACGCCACCTACCCCGGCTTCCACTCGATGCCGTCGGACCACCTGGCTTGCAACAAGACCGTCTGGGACGGCCTGTCGGACCAGAACAAGCGCATCATCGAAACCGCCATGGAAAAGCTGGCGCTGCGCTCGGCGCTCTACTTCGAGAAGGCCAACAACGAGGCGGCGGCCCGTCTGACCGAAGCCGGCGTCACGCTGCATGACTGGTCCGTCGAAGATCGTGCGGCCTTCCGTCAGGCCGCGCAGTCCGCATGGGACGTCTGGGCCGAGAAGTCGCCGGAAGCCAAGGCGCTGGTCGAGAGCCACAAGGCGTATCTGGGCCAGCTCGGCCTGATCTCCGCGGAATAAGGCGCGCCCGCGCCTGACCTGAAAAGGCCATGCGGCGGGCCCACCTGCGGGCCCGCCGTTCCTTTCTCAAAGAACCCTGTGACTCCTCCGAAAGGGTTGACCTATGTCCAATGAAAGCCTCTGGCTCGGTACCCTGCGTGGACCTGTGCGACTGCTGGCCCTGATCAGCACCGGGCTTGCCCTGCTGGTCTACGCCTGGCTCGTGCTCAGCCAGTTCATCTCTGCAGAGCCCATCGGCATGTACGAGATGCTGCGCCCCGAAGGCCGGCCGCTGGTGTCGGTGATGCTCTGGGCGCTGTTTGCCGCCCTGCTCTTCGGCTCGCTCTACCTGTCCGACCGCCGCGGCTCGATCGAGATCGAACCCACCGGCCCGCTCGACATCCTGTCGCTGGTGCTCTCGCGCCTGTCGATGATCGGCATCATCGCGGTGGTGCTGGTGATGTTCTACGAGGTCGTGGCGCGCTACGTCTTCGAGAAGCCCACGCTCTGGGCGAACGAGCTGTCGCTGTGGATCGCCTCCTTCGTGTTCCTGCTGGCCGGGCTCTACTCGATGCAGCAGCGCAGCCACATCCGCATCTACATCATCTACGACATGTTCCCGCGCTGGCTGCAGAAGCTGGCCGACGTCATCTCGGTCTCGCTGATCTGGGTGTTCTTCCTGTGCCTGCTCTGGGGTGGCTACAACGAAGCCATGCAGAAGCTCGGCCGCATGGAGACCTTCGGCACCGCCTGGGATCCGCCCCTGCCGGCAACGCTCAAGATCGGGCTCATCATCATCATCGGCCTCGTGGCCCTGCAGGCGCTGTCGAACCTCATCGCCGACTGGAACAAGGCCCCCGAACACCATTCGCCTGCGGACGAGATCGACGAAGTCGAGATCGAGAATATCCGCCGCACGCTGGAGGACTGACTTACATGGTGGATATCGGCACACTCAGCCTGATCCTGTTGCTGGGCATGTTTGCCCTGCTGGCGATCGGGATGCCGCTGGGCTTCGCCTCCGCCTTCCTGGCGGTCGCGACGCTCGTGATGAAATTCGGCCCCGACCTGCTGTTCGGACGCTTCGGCATGGGGCCCTTCGCGGTGCTCGGCCAGGCGGTCTACCGGCAGATGGTGAACTACGTTCTCATATCGGTGCCATTGTTCATATTCATGGCCTCGCTACTCGAACGCTCCGGCATCGCGCGGGACATGTACAGCTCGCTGAACGTGTGGCTGTCGCGCACCCGTGGCGGCATCGCCTTCGTGACCTCGATCATGGCCGTCATCATGGCCGCCATGTCGGGGATCATCGGCGGCGAGGTCGTGTTGCTGGGCCTCATCGCCCTGCCGCAGATGCTGCGCCTCGGCTACAACCAGAACCTCGCCATCGGCACGATCTGCGCCTCGGGCTCGCTCGGCACGATGATCCCGCCGTCGATCGTTCTGATCTTCTACGGCCTCGTTACCGAGACCTCGATCAAGGCGCTGTTCACCGCGTCCTTCCTGCCGGGCTTCATGCTGGCGTCCTTCTTCATGATCTACATCTTCATCCGCACCCGGATGAACCCCGACGAGGCCCCCCTGCCCCCGGCAGACCCGGACGCCCCGGCGGGCGGTGAAAAGGCCCTCATGTTCCTCGGCTTCCTGTCGCGCTTCGGCATGTGGATCGTGGCGGCGCTCACCCTGCGCGCGCTGTTCTTCACCATGACCGGCGCCAACGTGGTGACCGAGGGCGTGGACCCGATCCCGCTCGGCATGGTGTCGGACATCCCGTGGCTCGTCGGCGCGCTGGTGATCTTTGCCATCGTGGTCTTCTTCATCGTCGGCCGTGAGCGCACCGCCACCGGCTGGGAGATGGGCAAGGGCCTGATCGCCCCCACCGTGGTGATCGGCGTCGTCCTGGGCTCGATCTACGGCGGCATCACCGGCATCACCGAGGCCGCGGGCATGGGCGTGGTGGCGGTCTTCGTCATCGGCCTCATTCGCCGCGAAATGAGCTTCGAGGTGGTCTGGGATGCGGTCATGCGCACGCTCAAGTCCACCGGCACGATCATCTGGGTGACCATCGGCGCGGCAGCCCTCGCGGCAGCCTACACGCTGGCGGGCGGCCCGACCTACGTGGCCAACATGATCGTCGGCTCGGACCTTCCGACCATGGGGATCATCCTGGTGATGATGTTCATCTTCCTCATCATGGGGATGTTCATGGACTGGGTCGGCATCGTGTTGCTGATCATGCCGGTGTTCCTGCCGATCGTCATGCGTCTGCCCGCCGAAGAGATCGGCTGGCTCGGCCATGTGGACAGCAGCTACATCGGCATCTGGTTCGGCGTGGTCTTCTGCATGAACATGCAGGTCAGCTTCCTGTCGCCGCCCTTCGGCCCCGCGGCCTTCTACCTGAAGTCCGTCGCCCCGGCGCATATCTCGCTGACCGACATCTTCCGCGGCTTCCTGCCCTTCATCGGGCTGCAGCTCCTGGCCCTTCTGGTGCTGCTGGCCTGGCCGCCGATCGTCACGCTGTTCCTGTAACGCGATCCCTTCGAAGGGGCGGCCCGCGCCGCCCCTTCGCTTGACCCTCCCCCGCCGGAGGCAGAGAGTTCCCCCACGAGAGCCGCTGGCCCCTGTGCGCCGCCCCTCTCCCCATCCGACACTCCCCAGCCGCTCCATGGAGCTTGAGCCAAGATGAAAACCGTCCGCCTTTCCGAACATGACAACGTCGTCACCGCAGTCGTCCCGCTGGAAGTGGGCGAAGAGGGCGCGACCACTCTGATCCCGCGCGGCCACAAGATGGCCACCCGCGACATCGCCAAGGGCGAGCCGGTGCGCAAATACGCCCAGATCATCGGCTATGCCGCCGAGGACATCCCGCAGGGCGCGCATATCCACACCCACAACCTCGAGTTCCGCAATGTCGAGGCCGAATACGAGTTCGGCACCAACCTGCACCCCGCCGCCCCTGCGGCAAAGCAGGACAGCTTCATGGGCTACCGCCGCTCGACCGGCCGCGTCGGCACCCGCAACTACCTCGCGATCCTCACCTCGGTGAACTGCTCGGCCACCGCCGCGCGGATGATCGCCCAGCATTTCACCCCCGAGAAGCTCGCCGCCTATCCCAATGTCGACGGCGTGGTGGCCTTCGTGCATGGCACCGGCTGCGCCATGGGCGGAGACGGCACCGGTTTCGAGTTCCTGCAGCGTGTGCTCTGGGGCTATGCCCGCAACCCGAACATCGGCGGCGTGCTGATGGCCGGGCTCGGCTGCGAGGTCATGCAGATCGACTGGCTGGTGCAGGCCTACGGGCTGGAGCCAGGCCCGCTCTTCCAGAAGATGAACATCCAGGACGAGGGCGGGCTGCGCAAGACGGTCGAGCACGGCATCGCGCAGGTCGAGAAGATGTTGCCCGAGGTCAACAAGGCCACCCGCACCCCCTGCCCTGCCTCCGAGCTGATGGTCGCCCTGCAATGCGGCGGCTCGGATGCCTGGTCGGGCATCACCGCCAACCCTGCCGTCGGCTATGCCTGCGACCTGCTGGTGGCGCAGGGCGGCACCGGTGTTCTGGCCGAGACCCCCGAGATCTACGGCGCCGAGCACCTGCTCACCGCCCGCGCCGCGACACCGGAGGTCGGCCACAAGCTGATCGACCTGATCCACTGGTGGGAGGACTACACGGAGCGGAACCGCGGCTCGATGGACAACAACCCCTCGCCCGGCAACAAGAAGGGCGGGCTGACCACCATCCTCGAGAAATCTCTCGGCGCGGCGGCCAAGGGCGGCACCACGCCGCTCAACGGCGTCTACAAGTATGCCGAGCAGGTCACCGCGCGCGGCTTCACCTTCATGGACAGCCCCGGCTACGACCCCGCCTCTGTCACCGGGCAGATCGCCTCTGGCTGCAACCTCGTGTGCTTCACCACCGGCCGCGGCTCGGCCTTCGGCGCGAAGCCCTCGCCCTCGATGAAGGTCGCCTCGAACAACGAGCTCTACCAGCGCCAGACCGAAGATATGGACGTCAACGCCGGGCGCATCCTCACCGAGGGCGCGACGGTCGAAGAGGTCGGCCGCGAGATCTACGAGATGTGGCTGCGCATGGCCTCGGGCGAGCAGAGCAAATCCGAAGCGCTGGGGCTTGGCGACTACGAGTTCGTGCCCTGGCAGGTCGGCGCGGTGATGTGACCGCCGCGCCTTCCTCTCCACACAGGAAGGACAAGACATGAGCAAACCCAGCATCGGGTTCATCGGACTCGGCCTCATGGGCCGGGCCATGGTCGAATGCCTGCAGGGCGCGGGCTATCAGGTGAGCGTGCTCGGCAACCGCGACCGCAGCGGTGTCGAGGAGGCGCTGGCGCGCGGCGGCAGCGAAGCCGCCTCGGCCCGCGCACTGGCCGAGACGAGCGACATCGTCATGCTCTGCGTCGGCACCTCCGAGCAGGTCGAGAGCCGCATCTTCGGCGAGGACGGCGTGCTGGCGGGCGCGCGCGCGAGCCAGATCGTCATCGACTTCGGCACCTCCCTGCCCGGCTCGACGAAACGCATCGGCGCCGAGCTGGCCGGCAAGGGCGCTACCTATCTCGACGCGCCGCTGGGTCGCACCCCCGCCCATGCCAAGGAGGGCAAGCTCAACATCATGTGCGCAGGGGACGAGGCCGCCTATGCGCAGGTCAAGCCGGTGCTCGACGTGCTGGGCGAGAACGTCTTCCACCTCGGCCCGCTCGGCGCGGGCCACACGATCAAGCTGATCAACAACTTCTTTGCCATGACCACCGCCATGGCGATGGCCGAGGCCTTTGCCATGGGCGATGCCGCGGGGGTGCCGCGCGACAAGCTCTACGGCGTGCTGGCGGCGGGGCCGAACCATTCGGGCATGATGGATTTCGTCAAGAGCTGGGCGATGGACGGCAAGCTCGATCTCGCCTTCTCGGTGGACAATGCCGCCAAGGACGTCGGTTATTACCGGGCGATGGCCGAGGAACTGGGAGCACGATCGCGCATGTCCGGCTGTGCATCGGAAACGCTCGCCGAGGTCTTGCAGAACGGCTTCGCCGGACACATGGTGCCGGAAATGGTCGACTACCTCTCCAAGCACCTGAAAGGCTGAGTTTATGTCCCTCCTCCCGGCGCGGACGCGCTGAGCCATGGCGATTGCCCCCCGCGAAGACCGGACGGCTTTTGGCCTGACGCTGATGGCGCTTGCCGTGCTCGGCTTCACCTGCATCGACACCTCCGCCAAATGGCTGCTGCAGCACGGCCAGCCGGCGCTGCAGGTGGTCTGGTGCCGCTACGCCGGTCATCTGGTGCTGGTGCTGCTGACCTTTCTGCCCCGCGAAGGCAAGGCTCTGTTCCGCACCGAGCATCCATGGAAGCAGACGCTACGCGCCGCCGGGCTGTTCGGAAGCACCATGCTGAACTTCCTCGCGCTGGCCTACCTGCCGATCACCGTGACCACGACAATCATGTTCGCCGGGCCGATCGTGGTGACACTGCTGGCGATCCCCCTGCTGGGCGAGAAGGTCGGCCCGCATCGCATCGGCGCGGTCTGCGTCGGCTTTCTCGGGGTGCTGGTGGTGATGCAGCCCTGGGGCGCGGACTTCCACCCGGCGATGCTGCTGTCGGTGGGCGCGCTGTGCTGCGCCGCGGTCTATTTCATCCTGACACGGCAACTGGCGGGCAAGGAGAGCAACGCCACCTCGCAGGTCTGGGGCGGCGCGCTGCCGACTGTCCTGCTCGCCCCCTTCGTGCTGCCCGGATGGGAAGCGCCCGAGAGCACCGGTACCGGCGTCATGCTGGCGGTGATCGGCATCTTCGGTGCCGTGGCACACATGCTCGCGACGGCTGCGCATCGCTACGCGGACGCCTCCGTGCTGGCCCCGATGGTCTACCTGCAGCTGATGAGCGCGGCGGCGGCAGGGCTGCTGATCTTCGGCACATGGCCGACGGTCTGGACGCTGGTCGGCGCGTTGATCATCATCGGCGCGGGGCTTTACATCTGGCACCGCGAGCGCCGGCGCGGGGTGCCGCATTCGAAGATCCCGCCGCGGCTCTGACCCCGGCGGCGATCAGCCTGGGGGGCTGGATTGGAAGAAGGGGCTCCGCCCCCGCCCTCCGGGCTCCCCCGGCGTATTTTCAAAGAGAAGAAGCGCGGCCAGCCGCGGGCCGTCGTCAGACGGCGTAATACGCGCGGTACCACTCGACGAAACGGCGCACGCCTTCGGTCACCGGGGTGTATTGCGACTCGCCCGCGAGCCGCGCCAGCAGCGTGGTGTCGGCCCAGGTGGCCGGCACGTCGCCGGGCTGCATCGGCAGCAGGTTGCGCGTCGCCTCGAGGCCGGTCGCCGCCTCGATCGCCTCGATGAAGTCCACCAGTTGCACCGGGCTGCCGTTGCCGACGTTGACCACCCGCCAGGGCGCGACCGGCGAGAGGCTGTCCTCGGGACCGGCGGGGGCGCCGCGCACCGGGGGGACTGTGGCCAGCCGGAAGATCGCCGCGACCAGGTCATCGACATAGGTAAAGTCGCGCATCATGTCGCCGCCGTTGTAGACGTCGATCGGCGCGCCCTCGAGGATCGCCTTGGTGAATTTGAACAGCGCCATGTCCGGGCGGCCCCAGGGGCCGTAGACGGTGAAGAAGCGGAACATGGTGATCGGCAGATCGTAGAGATGCGCGTAGCTGTGCGCCATGCTCTCGGTCGCCTTCTTGGTCGCGGCGTAGAAGGACATCTGGTGGTCCGTCTTCATCGTCTCGCGATACGGCATCTCGGTGTTCGAGCCGTAGGCCGAGGAGGTCGAGGCCGCCAGCATGTGCTTCGGCGGATAGGCCCGCGCCGCCTCCAGCAGCTCGAAGGTGCCGGCAATGTTGCTCTCGAGGTAGTCGCGCGGCTGTTCGATCGAGTGGCGCACCCCAGCCTGCGCGGCAAGGTGGTAGACATAGTCGAAGCGGTGCGTCTTGAAGAGCTCCATCAGCAGGCCCCGGGTCTCGACCCGACCTTCGACGAAGGTGAAGCTCTCGCTCTCCAGTTGCGCCACGCGCGCCCGTTTCAGCGCGACATCGTAGTAGTCCGTCACCGCGTCGAGGCCGACGACCTCGTGGCCCTCGGCGAGCAGTCGTTTGCACAGGTGGAAACCGATGAATCCGGCTGCGCCGGTCACGAGCGTCTTGGGCATCAGGGCCGCCTCATTCTTCTGTCGCGACCCCGATAGGCCAGACCCCGCCGATTGTAAATCGCCGGGGTCGCGCGCGGTGGGCGGCCATGGCGGAAACCGGGCAGCTGACGATCAGCCGCGCCCGATATAGGGCATGCCCGGTGCCATGACGGTGACGAACTGGACGTTCGCCTCGAGCGGCAGCGTCGCCATGTGCATCACCGTGCTGGCCACATGCGCGGCGTCCATCACCGGCTCGACCGCGATCGAGCCGTCGGCCTGCGGCACGCCCTGGGTCATCGCCTGCGCCATGTCGGTGAGCGCGTTGCCGATGTCGATCTGGCCGCAGGCGATGTTGAACGCCCGCCCATCCAGCGACAGCGAACGGGTCAGCCCGGTCACCGCGTGTTTCGAGGTTGTATAGGGGGCCGAGCCCCAACGCGGCACATGCGCCGAGACCGAGCCGTTGTTGATGATCCGGCCGCCCTGCGGGTCCTGCCTGCGCATCCGGCCAAAGGCGGCGCGTGCACAGAGGAACATGCCGGTGATGTTGATCGAGCTGAGCTTGAGCCAGTCCTCGGCCGGGATCTCGTCGATCATTGCGCCTTTGAGCCCGACGCCGGCATTGTTAAACAGCGCGTCGATGCGGCCCCACTCTGCCATCGCCTTGTCGAAACCGGCCTCGACCGCCTCTGGGTCGGCCACGTCGAACGGCAGGACCAGCGCGTTCGGATTGCCGCCCGCGGTTTCTTCCAGCGGCGCTTCGCGGCGACCGACCAGACCGACCTTCCAGCCCGCGTCCAGGAACGCCTTCGCGGTCAGTCGGCCGATGCCGCTGCCCGCACCGGTGATGATGATGCTCTGCATGAATTTCCTCCCAAGGAAACGGCGCGGGCGTTGGTCTCGCCCGCGCCGGAACAGGTTCGTGTCAGTGGTTGTCGCGCGGCAGGACCCGGGCCACTTTCTGGTAGGCGGTCGCCAGCTCCAGGCAGCCGCCGTCGGAGAGCTGGCCCACGTGCTTGCGGTAGATCTCCTGCCAGGGAGTCTGATGGACGAGCTCGGGGGCGGTCCAGTCGGCCTTGCGCTTTTCCCACTCGGCGTCCTCGACCAGCGCGTTCATCGTGCTGGCATTCAGATCGAGCCGCACCATGTCGCCGGTCTGCAGGTAGGCGAGCCCGCCGCCGACCACCGCCTCGGGCGAGGCGTTGAGGATCGACGGGCTTTCCGAGGTGCCCGACTGGCGCCCGTCACCCACCGTCGGCATGTGGTTGATGCCCTGTTTGATCAGCGCATCGGGGGGCTGCATGTTCACCACCTCGGCGGAGCCGGGATAGCCGACGCAGCCGACGTTGCGGATGAACAGGATGCAGTGCTCGTCGATCTTCAGATCGGGGTCGTTGATCCGGTCGTGGTAGTCCTCCGGCCCCTCGAAGACGATGGCGCGGGCCTCGAGGATGCCCTCCCTGCCCGGCTCGGACAGGAAGCGCTTCTGGAAGTCGGCGGAGATCACCGAGGTCTTCATCAGCGCAGAGTCGAAGAGGTTGCCCGAGAGCACCTTGAAGCCGGCGTTCTGCCGCATCGGCGCGTCGTAGGTCTTGATCACGTCGGTGTCCTGGCTGCCGAGCCCGGTGACGTTCTCGCCCATGGTCTTGCCGGTGGCGGTCATCGCGCCCTCGTGGATGCGACCGGCCTTGCGCAGCTCTTCCATCACAGCGGGCACGCCGCCAGCGCGGAAGAAGCTCTCGCCGAGGTATTCACCGGCGGGTTGCATGTTGACCAGCAGCGGCACGTCGAAGCCGATGGTCTCCCAGTCCTTCACGTCGAGCTCGACCCCCGCATGACGGGCGACCGCCTGCAGGTGCGGCGGGGCGTTGGTCGAGCCGCCGATCGCGCCGTTGACGACGATGGCGTTCTCGAAGGCCTCGCGGGTCAGGATGTCCGAGGGTTTGAGATCCTCGTAGACCATTTCCACGATGCGCTTGCCGGTCTGGTAGGCCATCGCCATGCGCTCGCGGAACGGCGCGGGAATGGCCGAGTTGCCGGTCAGCGACATGCCGAGCGCCTCGGCCATGGCGTTCATCGTCGAAGCAGTACCCATGGTGTTGCAATGGCCCAGCGAGGGCGCCGAGGAGCAGACCCGCGACATGAACTCCTCGTAGTCGATCTTGCCCTCCGACAGCAGCCGGCGCGATTCCCAGACGATGGTGCCCGAGCCGGCACGCTTGCCCTTCCACCAGCCGTCGAGCATCGGACCGCCGTTGAGCGCGATGGCCGGGATGTCGACCGTCGCCGCGCCCATCAGCATGGCCGGGGTGGTCTTGTCGCAGCCGGTGGTCAGCACCACGCCGTCGAGCGGGTAGCCGTGCAGCACCTCGACGAGGCCAAGGTAGCTGAGGTTCCGGTCGAGCGCCGCTGTGGGCCGCTTGCCGGTCTCCTGGATCGGGTGCACCGGGAATTCCATCGGGATCCCGCCCGCTTCGCGGATGCCCGCCTTGATCCGGTCCATCAGGAAGACGTGGATCTTGTTGCAGGGCGCGATGTCCGAGCCGCTGTTGGCGATGCCGATGATCGGCTTCTCCGCCTGCAGCTCGTCGCGGGTGTATTCCTGGTTCTGATAGCGCTCGACGTAGAGCGCCGTCATGCCGGGGTTGTTGGGGTTGTCGAACCACTCCTGCGAGCGGAATCGCTTGTTGGCACGTGTGTCGGACACGGGTAGCTTCCTCTCCTTCGCGCGCCTCCCCGCGCGCCTCCATCGGACGCGCCGGACGACGCGGCCGTTCTTGCAGGAGCTTCCCAATTTGGTATACCAAATGCAAGAGCAATCATGAGAGGACGGGTTGCCGATGCGTAAATTTACGCGAAACGGCGGATATTTTCCGTTCGTTTTCAAAAACATGAAGAGGTGTCCGAATCCCGCCGCCGGGAGACACGCATGACGCGATCCGCCTTCTGGCAGGGCTACCGCGACTGTACCCCCTTCATCGCCGTGGTCATTCCCTTCTCGCTGCTCTTCGGAGTCGTCGCGCGCGACGCCGGGCTCGATATCCTGCAGGTCATGGCCATGTCGGTGCTGGTGATCGCCGGGGCCTCGCAGTTCACCGCGCTGGCGCTGCTGCAGGAACATGCGCCGGTCTTCATCGCGCTGACCGCGGCACTCGCGGTGAACCTGCGCATGGCACTCTACTCGGCGGCGCTGGTGCCGCATGTGGGCCATGCAAAACTCGGCGTGCGCGCCCTCATGGCCTATCTCATGGTCGACCAGGCCTATGCCGTGGCGGTGAAGACCTACGAGGAAAGGCCCGGCATGAGCCGCGAGGAGCGGGTCGCCTACTACTTCGGCGTCATGGCGCTGATCTGTCCCTTCTGGTACGGCTGCACGCTGCTCGGCGCACTGATCGGCACGGCGATTCCCGCCTCGCTGCATCTCGATTTCGCCGCCCCCGTCTGCTTCATCGCGATCACCGCGCCGCTGCTGCGGTCGCTGCCGCACATGCTGGCGGCGGCGGTCTCGGTGGTCTGCGCGATTCTCTTCGCCGGGTTCCCCGCCGGGCTGGGCCTGATCGCGGCGGCGCTGGTGGCAATGCTCGTCGGTGCGCAGGCGGAACTGGCGCTGCGCCGCCGCGCGGCGCGACGCGCCTCTGGAGGTTCGGCATGATCGACGACGCAACCTTCTGGACCCTCACCGTCCTTCTGGGCATCGGCACCTTCCTGATCCGATTCTCCTTTCTCGGGTTCTTCGGACGCAAGCAACTGCCGGCGTGGTTCATCCTGCACCTCAAATACGTCGGCGTCGGGGTTCTGCCCGCCATGGTGACGCCCCTGGTGCTCTGGCCGCAGGCCACCGGCGGCGAGACCGAGCCGGCCCGTATCATCGCCGCGCTGGTCACCTTCCTTGTGGCCCTTCGCCTGTCGGTCACGGGCGCATTGGTGGCGGGGATGGGCACGCTCTACCTGATGCAGGCGCTGTTCTGAGCCGCGCGCACGTCGGCCTTCCCTTGCGGGGGCCGACGGGCGACATCCCGAAAATCAGGTTTCGAAAAAGATGAGGGTCGGCCCCCTCCTCCGAGACCGACCCCCTGCGAAGCCCCGCCGGCTGCGAGGGCGGCGGTCTTCGCGCGATGCCGGGCGCTGTCGAAACGCGCCCCGGCGATATTCGTCGTGTGAGAGTGCTCACTTGAAAGCGCGCCAGGGTCGAATCTGCCCATTTCCTGCGCAGGCCATGCGGCCCGCTCACGAAACTGCGATTCCCCGATAGGGTTTCGCGCCTTCATGGTATCGATACCACCGGGTAGTAGAAGTCGTCAACAGCGGCAGGCGGGTGAAGATGGCAGACGGCAGGAAATGGGTGACGATGGGCGAGGTGGCGGCCCGCGCCGGGGTCGGCAAGATCACCGTGAGCCGCGCCCTGCGCAACCCCTCCAAGGTCAGCCCCGGCACGCTGCGCAAGGTGCAGGCGGCGGTGGACGAGCTTGGCTACGTGCTCGACGAAACCGCCGGCGCGCTCAGCTCGCAGCGTTCGCGGGTGGTGGGCGCACTGGTGTCGACGCTGGAAGAAGCGGTGTTCGCCGCCACGGTACGCGGGCTCACCGAGGGGCTCGCCGAGGGCGGGCTGCAGCTGATGCTCTCGGCCACGCAATACGATCCCGGGACCGAGGCGGCGCTGCTGCCCACCATGCTGGGCCGGCGCCCCGAGGCGCTGGTGCTCACATCCGACGACCACACCGAGGCGGCGCATCGCTTGCTGGCCCGCGCCGGCCTGCCGGTGCTGGAGCTCTGGGAACTGCCGAAGCAGCCCGTGCATGCAGCCGTGGGCTTCTCCAACCGCGCCGCCGGGACCGCACTGACCCGTCACATGGTCGAGACCGGGCGGCGCCGGGTCGCCTTTCTCGGGCTCGACCGGCAACACGACCGCCGCGCGCGGCTGCGCATGGAGGGCTACCGTGACTGCGCCGGGCAGCTGGCCGGAGAGCGCGCTGTGGCGGTGAAGGCCAGGCCCGGTGCCGTGGGACCGGATTACGGCGCCGAGGGCTTGGCCGAGATTCTGCGCCGCTGGCCCGACACCGAGGCGGTGGTCTGCGTCAGCGACATGGTGGCCATGGGTGCGCTCTGCGAGGCACGGCGGCGCGGCATCGACGTGCCCGGGCGGCTGGCGATCTCGGGCTTCGGCGATTTCGACATGGCGCAGGACTCGGCGCTGGCGCTGACCACGATCCACATCGACGGCGCCGCCATCGGCCGCCGCGCCGCCGAGCTGATCCTGGCCGGGGACATCCCCTGCGGCCTTCGCGAGGACATGGGGTTCAGCCTCATCCGCCGCGCGACGAGTTGAGCCGGCTGGAGCCCCTCACCCCTCCCCCTTCTTCACCTCCTCGGCCAGATCGATCCCGCCCATTTCGGCGATCCGATCCGACAGGCTCGGCACGTAGTCCGCACCGTGCCCCGTCGCCTCGGCCGTGGCGAAATAGTGCCGCGTCGCGCCGGCAATCAGCGCCGGGGCCCCGACCTTGGCCGCCATGGCGTTGGCGTAGCGCACGTCCTTGCCGCCATTGAAGATGCTGAACTTGTGCGCCTCCATGTCCCGGTCCACCGCGTAGCGCATGAAGGTGTCGAAGAAGCCGTTGCCAAGCCGGCTCGAGCCGATCACCTGCCGCACCGTCTGCGGCGAGATGCCGGACTTGGCGGCCAGCACCGTCGCCTCGGCATAGAGCGCCGCGTAGCTCATCGAGATGAGGTTCATCACCAGCTTCATCTTGTGGCCCGCGCCGACGCCGCCGACGCGGTTGATGTTGCCCGCCCAGCACTGAATCACCGGCTCCACCCTGGCGAAGCTCTCGTCATCGGCGCCGACCATGGCGTCGAGCGTGCCTTCCTCGGCCTCCTTCGGCGTGCGCCCCAGTGGTGCATCGACCATCGCCCCGCCTTTTTCGGCCAGTTCGGCGGCCAGTGCCTCGGTCGAGGCCGGGTCGGCGGTGGAGCAGTCCACCACGATCAGCCCCGGACGCGCGCCCGCAAGGATACCCTCCTCGCCGCGCATCACCGCCTCGACCTGCGGCGAGTTCGACAGGCACAGGTGGATGATGTCGCAGGTCTCGGCCATCTCTTTCGGCGAGGCCGCCTCCCGCGCCCCCTGCGCCACGAGGTCCTCGACCGGCGCGCGGTCGCGGTTGCCCTTCACCCAGAGCGGATAGCCGCCCTTGAGGATGTTCTTCGCCATGCCATGGCCCATCAGGCCGACGCCGATAAAGCCCACTACGGGTGTGTCGCTCATGAAAATCTCCTCCCAAAGATGTCTTACAGCGAGGCGGTGATGCCGCCGTCGACGAACAGCGTGTGGCCGTTCACGAAGCTCGACGCCGGGGCACAGAGGAAGACGCAGGCACCGACCAGCTCCTCCACATCGCCCCAGCGGCCCGCCGGGGTACGCTTCTCCAGCCAGGCGCTGAATTCCGGATCGGCGACCAGCGCGGCGTTGAGCGGCGTCTTGAAATATCCCGGCGCGATGGCGTTGCAGTTGAGCCCGTGTTTCGCCCAGTCGGTCGCCATGCCCTTCGTGAGGTTGGTGATCGCCCCCTTGCTGGCGGTGTAGGGCGCGATGCCCGGCCGCGCCAGCGCACTCTGCACCGAGGCGATATTGACGATCCGCCCGGCGCCGCGCGCGATCATGTGCCGGGCGCAGGCCTGGCCGACGTAGAAGGCCGAATAGACATTGGTGCGCATCAGCCGGTCGAAGGCTTCGGGGTCAAAGTCTTCGAGCGGGCCGCGGTGCTGCATCCCGGCGTTGTTGATCAGAATGTCGATGGCGCCCTCGTCGGCCTCGTAGCCGTCGATGGCGGCGCGGGCGCTTGCATGGTCGGTGACGTCGAAACCGAGCGCTTCGGCCTGCAGCCCCTCGGCCTTCAGCGCCGCGACGGCTTCTTCAAGCCGCTGCGGGTTGCGCCCGTTCAGCAGCACCTTGGCGCCGGCCTGCGCAAGACCGCGCGCCAGCGCGTAACCGATACCCATGGTCGAGCCGGTCACCAGCGCGGTGCGGCCCGTCAGATCAAACAGGGACATGTTGGCTCCTCTTCCCTTGGTCCCGCCACATGCCCCGGGGCCTGCGGTGATCCGCAACAACCATTGACAAACCGGGGCGGGACCGTATTCAGGAAAATGGTATACCAAATGCTCCCGGATGCAAGCAGGCGCGGTGCGAAAGCCCCGGGCCGCCGGGACAGACGGCAGAGAGGACGAGGCGAGGTGAGGAGACCCGGCGCAGCCCTGTTGGACCGAGAGCGCGGCCCATGCTGAGCTTTGCCGCTGCCGTGTTCCTGCTGTTCATCACCCCCGGACCGGGGGTGCTGTCGATCGCCGGGGTCGGATCGGCCTTTGGCTGGCGGGACGGGCTGCGCTACGGCCTTGGGCTCTTCATCGGCACCAATCTCGTGATGACCCTCGTGCTGACCGGCTTTGCCGCCATCCTCCTGTCGGTCCCCGCAGTGCGGGTCGTGCTGATGGGGCTCTCGGTGTGCTACCTGCTCTATCTCGCGGCGCGCATCGCTCTGGCTGGCAGCCGCATCGCCTTCATCGAGGCAAAGACCGCGCCGGGCGTGCGCGCGGGCGTCCTGCTGCAGGTGATCAACCCCAAGGCCTATGCGGTGAACACCGCCATGTTCACCGGGTTTTCCTTTGCGCCCGAGGCACTCGGTTTCGAGACCGCCTCGAAGATCCTCATCATGAACGCGATCTGGATCCCGGTGCATCTCGCCTGGCTCAAGGCCGGGGTTACCCTGCACCGGCTCAACCTCAGCTACCGCACCCAGCGGCTGATCAATTACGGCATGGCGCTGGCCATGCTGGGCGTCGTCGCGCTGGCCCTCGTGTCGGCCTTCGGCGGAACCTGACACTCAGACATCGACTTTTCGGGAGGACCCTCAGAATGACCAAATACACCGGATGCTGGCCCGTGGTGCCGACGCCCTTCCACGACGACGGCTCGCTTGATCTCGAGGGCATGAAGCGCGTGCTGGACTGCACCATCGATATGGGCGTCGACGGCATCTGCATCCTCGCCAACTTCTCCGAGCAATTCCTGCTGTCCGACGACGAGCGCGCGGTCCTGACCAAGCTCTGCGTCGAGCATGTGGCGGGCCGTGTGCCGGTGATCGTGACCATCTCGCACTACGCCACCCCCATCGCGGTGGAGCGCGCGCAATACGCCAAGGACCTCGGCGCCGACATCGTGATGATGATGCCGCCCTACCACGGCGCACTGATGAAGGGGACTGCCGAGCAGACCTTCGAGCAGTTCCGCCAGGTGGGCGAAGTGGGCATTCCGATCATGCTGCAGGACGCGCCGCTCTCGGGCGTCGACCTGCCGGTGCCGCTGCTGGTCAAGATGGCCAACGAGATCGAGATGCTGAAGCTCTTCAAGATCGAGTGCCCGCAGGCCGCCGCCAAGCTGCGCAGCCTGATCGCCGAGGGCGGCGCGGCCATCGAGGCGCCCTTCGACGGCGAGGAGGCGATCACCCTGCTGGCGGACCTCGACGCCGGGGCGACCGGCTGCATGACATCGGCGATGATCCCCGACCAGATCCGGCCCATCGTGGTGGATTTCCTCGCTGGCAACCGGCAGGCGGCGATCGATGGCTACGCCCGCATCCTGCCGGCGGTGAACCATGAAAACCGCCAATGCGGCTTCCGCTCGGCCAAGCACGCGATGCAGGTGGGCGGCGTGATCAAATCGGCCTTCTGCCGCCACCCGATTGCCCCCTTGCATCCCGACACCGCTTCGATGTTGATCGAGCTGATCAAGCCGCTCGATCCGCTCGTGCTGAACTGGGGCAAGTAAGGCCGCCCGGAATCAAGGCGAAGCCGCCGGGCGAGCGCCTGCCCGTCGCACCGGAGGTGCGCAATCATGATTCTGCATGCCTTTGGCATGCGGGGCGGGCTGGCGTTCTGTCACCGTTGCGAGACGCACGAAGGTCGCCCGGGCTTGGCTGATATAAAGCGCGGACCTCGACCGTCGCGGAGCCATCCCACGGGCAGGCACTCGCCCGGCTGTCGTAGCGCTGGCTTTGATTTCGTCCGGGCCAGCCTGCGCCCGGCACCCAAACTTGGAGACCTGAGAAATGACCCTCTTCACCCCGCTCGAACAGCTCCTTGGTGACCGCCTTGCCACCAGCGATGCCATCCGACAGCAGAACGCGCGGAACGAGGCGCATTTCCCGCTCGCCATGCCCGACGCCGTGGCCTTCCCCGAGACCACCGAGGAAGTCGCCGCCATCGTCCGCTTCTGCGCCGAGACCGGCACGCCGATCACCCCCTTCGGCACCGGCACCTCGCTGGAGGGCCAGCACCTCGCGATCAAGGGCGGCATCAGCCTCGACTTCTCGCGCATGAAGAAGGTGCTGGAGATCAACGCCGAGGATCTCAACGTGGTGGTCCAGCCCGGCGTCACCCGCACCGAGCTCAACGAGGAGCTGCGCGCCACCGGCCTCTTCTTCCCGATCGATCCCGGTGCCGACGCCTCGCTCGGCGGCATGGCGGCCACGCGCGCCTCGGGCACCACCGCGGTGCGCTACGGCACGCTGCGCGAGAACGTGCTGGCGCTCGAGGCGGTGATGTCCGACGGCAGCATCATCCGCACCGGCACCAAGGCCCGCAAGAGCTCGGCAGGCTATGACCTGACGCACCTGCTGGTCGGCAGCGAGGGCACGCTGGGCATCATCACCGAGCTGACGCTGAAACTGCACGGGCTGCCCGAGGGCATCGCCTCGGCCACCTGCCGCTTTCCCTCCGTCGAGGAGGCGGTGAACTGCGTGATCCTGACCATCCAGTCCGGCCTGCCCATGGCACGGATCGAGCTGGTCGACGAGATGATGGTGCGCGGCTTCAATATCCACGCCGGGTCGGACCTGCCCGAGCAGCCGCATCTCTTCGTCGAGTTCCACGGCAGCCCTTCGGGGGTGGCCGAGCAGGCACAGAGCTTCCGCGAAATCGCCGAGGACTTCGGCATGGAATCCTGGGCAGAGGCCAATACCACCGAGGCCCGCAACGCCCTGTGGAAGATGCGTCACGGCGCACATTTCGCCTCCGCCGCGCTGCGCCCCGGCGCGCAGTACGGCACGCTGGCGACGGATGTCTGCGTGCCGATCTCGCAGCTCGCCGAGGCGGTGCTGCAGGCGCAGGCCGACGCGCGTGCGGCGGGGCTCGTCAGCACCATCGTCGGCCATGTCGGCGACGGCAACTTCCACTGCGCCGCGCGCTTTGACCCGAACGACCCGGCCGAGGTCGAAGCCGTCCACGCCTTCGCCGGCAAGCTCAACGAGACCGCGCTGCGGCTCGGCGGCACGGTGACCGGCGAGCACGGCATCGGCATCGGCAAGCAGAAATACATGAAGGCCGAGCACGGTCCGGCGCTCGACTGGATGCGGCGGATCAAGCTGGCCTTCGACCCGAAGGGCATCCTGAACCCGGGCAAGCTGTTGCCGCCCGAGGACTGATGGTCCGCCCCCACACCCGACATACAAGACCGAAGACGGAGGAAATTCCCATGCTGCCGCAGAGCAACCCCACCCCCGAAGCGCTTCTCGTTGGCCGCGTCTGGCGCCCCGGCGTCGGCCCGGCGCTGGTCGCCCTGCGCGGCGAGGTGCTGGTGGACATCACCAGCAAGACCATCCCCACCGTGCGCGACCTGCTGGAGTGCAATGACCCCGCCGCCACCCTGCGCGCCGCCACCGGCGAGGAGATCGGCACGCTGGCCGACCTGACCGCGGGTTCGAAAGAAGGTGCAGGCGAGGACGTGCTGCACCTGCTCGCCCCCTGCGACCTGCAGGCGGTGAAAGCCTCGGGCGTGACCTTCGCGCAGTCGATGGTCGAACGGGTGATCGAGGAGCAGGCAGCGGGCGATCCCGACGCCGCCGAGGCGATCCGCGCCAAGGTCAAATCCATCATCGGCGACTCGCTCTCGGGCATCGAGCCCGGCTCGGAAAAGGCGATGGAAGTGAAGCGCGTGCTGCAGCAGGAAGGCATGTGGTCGCAATACCTCGAGGTCGGTATCGGCCCCGACGCCGAGGTCTTCACCAAGTCGCAGCCGATGGCGGCGGTCGGCTGGGGCGCGACGGTCGGCCTGCACCCGATCAGCAAGTGGAACAACCCCGAGCCCGAGATCGTTCTGGCGATCAACTCGCGCGGCGACATCCTCGGCGCGACGCTGGGCAATGACGTCAACCTGCGCGACGTCGAGGGACGCTCGGCGCTGCTGCTGGGCAAGGCCAAGGACAACAACGCCTCCTGCGCCATCGGCCCGTTCATCCGCCTCTTCGACGAGGGCTACACACTCGACGACGTGCGCAAGGCGGAACTGACGATGACGGTAACCGGCGAGGACGGATTCGTGCTCAATGGCGCGTCGTCGATGAGCCAGATCAGCCGCGACCCGGCTTCGATCGTGGCGCAGACCATCGGCCGTCACCACCAGTATCCCGATGGCTTTCTTTTGTTCCTCGGCACGCTCTTTGCACCCACCGAGGACCGCGATGCACCCGGTCAGGGGTTTACACATCACGTCGGAGACGTTGTAAGCATCTCCGAACCCGCGCTCGGCGCGCTGCAGAACACCGTCCGGCTCTCTACAGAGGCCCCGGAATGGACCTTCGGCACCGGCGCGCTGATGCGTAACCTTGCCCGGAGAAATCTTCTGTGACCGCTTTCCTCGCCCTCGGAGAATGCATGGTGGAACTGTCGCAGGCCGGAGACGGCCTCTACAAGCGCGGCTTTGCCGGCGACACGTTCAACACCGCATGGTATGCCCGCCGCCTGCTCCCGGAGGAGTGGACGGTGAGCTACGGCACCTGCGTGGGCGAGGACGCGGTGAGCAGCGAGATGCTCGACTTCATCTCCGGCGAGGGCGTCGATGTCTCGACCATCCGGCGCATTCCCGACCGCACCGTCGGGCTCTATATGATCTCGCTCGAGAACGGCGAGCGCAGCTTCTCCTATTGGCGCGGCCAGTCGGCGGCGAAGCTGATGGCCGACGACCTTGGCTGGCTCGACGGTATCCTCAAGGGCCGCGAGATGATCCATTTCTCGGGCATCACCCTTGCGATCCTGCCGCCGAAGCAGCGCGAGGCCTTCTGCGGCGCGCTCTCCCGCGCCCGCTCGAAGGGGGCGATCGTGTCGTTCGACACCAACCTGCGCCCACGCCTTTGGGAAAGCCCCGAGGCGATGCGCGCCGGGCTGACCATGGGCGCACGCACCGCCGACATCGTGCTGCCGAGCTTCGACGAGGAGGAAGAGCTCTTCGGTGATGCCTCGCCGATGGAGACCATCGAGCGCTACCGCAACGGCGGCGCGGACATGGTGGCGGTGAAGCAGGGCGGCGCGGCGCTGCACCTGTGGCAGCGCGAGGCCGGTCTGCACGAGATCGCCGCCGAGACCGTGACCGAGGTGGTCGATACCACCGCCGCGGGCGACAGCTTCGCCGCCGGGCTGCTGGCGGGCCTGGCGCAGGGCAAGGCCCCGCAGGAGGCCGCCGCCGAAGCCATGCGCCTCGCCGCCAAGGTGATTCAGGCGCGCGGCGCGCTGGTGCCCTCGATCTTCGCCTGAGCCCGGCGCAGGCGGCGATGAGCCGCCTGCCGCGACGGCACGGTGCATTGCGGCGGCGTGCCGGCGGGTTCCTGTTGACCTCAACCGGACTTGGGGAATTACGGTCGGTGCGACTCGACTGATCTTCCCCAAGGACGCGCCGTGACCCTTTCTGCCCCGAGCCCCCTGCGCCGCTTCATCCTCGCCAGCGGCATGACCAACCTAGCCGACGGCGTGGCCGTGGTGGTCTGGGCCTGGCTGGCGACGCTGCTGACCCGCGATCCGATGCTGGTCACGCTGATGCCGATCACCCTGCGACTGCCGTGGTTCCTCTTTGCCCTGCCCGCCGGGGTGGTCACCGACCGGCTGGACCGGCGGCGGCTGATCCTCGCCATGGACCTCCTGCGCGCCTGCGCCTTTGCCCTCGCGGCGCTGACGATCTGGCTGGCCCTGCCGCTCTCGCCCGCTCCGGACAGCGGCACCGCCAGCCCCGGGCTCTTTGCTGCGCTGCTCGGCTGCGCGCTGCTGGTCGGCACCGCCGAGGTGTTCCGCGACAGCGCCGCGCAGACCATGCTGCCCGCCATCGTGCCACACGACCAGCTGGAGCGCGCCAATGGCAGGCTGTGGAGCGTCGAGATGGTCGGCAACGCGCTGCTGGGTCCGGCGGTCGGGGCGTTCCTCATCGCCTCGGTGTTCTGGCTGCCGTTTGCGCTGAATGCGCTGTGCTTCCTGATCGCGGTCGGGCTGATGCGGTCACTGCAGGGCCGGTTCACGCCGCGCCGCGCGGGCGCGCGGAACTGGAGGAAGGAGCTCGGCGACGGGCTCGCCTTCCTGCGCGGCTCCGCGCTGCTGCGGCTCTTGGCGGTGATCACCGGCGTGTGGAACCTGCTGCACCAGATGGTGGTCATCGCGCTTGTGCTGCACGTGCAGGAGAACCTCGGGCTCGGCGCTTCCGGCTACGGGCTGATCCTCGCAGCGGGAGCGCTCGGCGGCGTTCTGGGCGGATTTTGTGCCGAGCGGATCGTGCGCCGGCTGGGCAATGGCACCTCGGCGCAATGGATGACTCTGGCCTCGGCGCTGGCCTTCGCAGCCCTGCCGCTGGCCCCGAACGGCTGGGTGCTCGCGGCGGTGCTTGCCGCCTTCGAGTTCTGCGGGCTGGTGTGGAACACGGTCTCGGTCTCGTACCGTCAGCGCCACGTGCCCGACGAGATCCTCGGGCGGGTCAACGCCACCTACCGGCTCTTCGCCTGGGGCATGATGCCGATCGGCCTGTTCCTGTCGGGCGTGGTGATCCGCGGTGCCGAAGCGGTGATGCCCCGAGGGCTGGCGCTGCAAATGCCCTTCGTCGTCGCGGCCGCCGGGGTCATCGTGCTGACCGCCTGGGCGTGGCGGCGGCTCGACGCGGGCTTTGCCGGGGCAGACGCGACAGGCGCGCGTTCGGCCTGAGTGATAAGGCCCCCGCCTAGGCAGGCGGCCAAATCTCTTCGAAGAGATTTGCAACGTCCTCCGAAGGACGTTGCGCCTCAGTCCAGCAACCTCAGTTGACCGGGGTCAGCAGGTCCTTGCCCTCGATGAAGGCCGCGATGTTGTCGCGCTGGAGCTGGCCCATGGCGGTGCGGGTCTCACGCGTGGCCGAGGCCTGGTGCGGCTGCAGCACCGCGTTTTCCAGCGACAGGAACCGCGTGTCGGGGTTGGGCTCATTGAGGAACACGTCCAGCCCCGCCCCGGCGATGGTGCCCTTCTGCAGCGCCTCGATCAGCGCCTCCTCGTCGACCGTGGTACCGCGGGAGATATTGATCAGCACGCCGGTCGGACCCAGAGCCTCCAACACTTCCTTGGTCACGTAGCCCGCGGTGGCCGGGCCGCCGACGAGGGCGATCACCAGGAAATCCACCTCGCGCGCCAACGACACCGGATCGGCGTGGAAGGTCCAGCCCGGCGTCTCCTTCTCGGAGCGCGCGTGGTAGTGCATCTCTATCTTGAAGGCGGCCAGACGGTCGGCGATCTCGCGCCCGATCCGGCCCATGCCGAGGATGCCCGCCTTCTGTCCGCTCATCTTGCGCTGCAGCGGATGCGCGCCCTCCTTGCCCCAGGCGCCCGAGCGCACCCGCGCCTCTGCGCCGCGCATGTCGCGGCAATAGTCGAGCAGCATGGCCACGGCGAGGTCCGCCACGTCGTCGTTCAGCACGTCGGGCGTGTTGGTCACCTTGATGCCGCGCGCCGAGGCGTCCCCCACGTTGATCGCATCATAGCCCACGCCGAAGTTCGCGATCAGGCCGAGACCCGGAAAGGCATCCATCTGCGCGCCAGCAAAGGGACTGTGGCCATAGAAGGCGATGGCCTTCACCCCCTTGCGCGTGTCTTCGTCCAGCGCCTGCGCGGCGTCGAGGCTTTCCACATGGGTCCAGCCCAGCTCCGCCAGCGGCTCGCGGCTCATCTGGTCGGGCTTGCCGACTGCCAGTACGTCCGTCATCTCTTCGATCCTTTCAGCTCAAGCCAGCGCCGCGCGCAGGGGGGCGAGCCAGCCAAGGCCCGCCACCGTATCCCCGCTGCGCGGCTTGTATTCCGCGCCCACCGGCGCCTCCCACCCGGCCTCGGCAAAGGAGGCCAGCAGGCGTTCGAAGCAGACCTCGCCACCATCGGGCTCGCCGCGGTCGGGCACGGCGGCGATCTGCACGTGACCGATCATCGGCAGATGCGTGGCGAAGCGCTTCGTCAGGTCGCCCTGCATGATCTGCGTGTGGTAACAGTCGAACATGATCCGCAGGTTGCCCTGCCCAAGCGCCTCGACAATCTCGGCGGCATGTTCGACGCGGCTGAGGTGATAGCCCGCCACGTCGCGATGGTTGATCGGCTCGATCAGCACGCCCATGCCCGCCGCGCCCGCCAGATCGCAGGCGAGGGTCAGCGTCTCACGGTAAGCCGCCTCGGCCCCGGCCCCGCCATCGGTGCGGCCCGCCATAACATGCACGTTCTTCGCCCCGATCGCCGCGCCATAGGCCACCGCCTGGCGCACCGCTGCAGCGGCGTCTTCGCGCCGGTCCGGCAGCGCGGCGAGGCCGAAGTCGCCGTTTGCCACGTCGCCCGGCACGGTGTTCAGCCCGAGCATGTCAAAGCCGGTCTCCTCGAGCGCCGCCTTCATCTCCTCGGGCGGCACGTCATAAGGGAAGTGGCACTCCACCGCATCGAAGCCGTCGCGCTTGGCCGCGCGGATGCGCTCGGGCAGCGGCAGCTCGGTGTAGAGAAAGCCGATATTGGCGGAAAACTTCATGTCTCAGTCCCAGTCCACGTCAAACTTGTCGACCACCCGCTGCACCTGCCCGGAGGTGAGCATGCGCGGCTGGTGCCCCTTGAGCAGCAGCGCCAGCTTGGCGGTCTCTTCCAGTTCCTCCATCGCGTAGACGGCGGCCTCGAGGTCCTTGCCCGCCACCACGGGGCCGTGGTTGGCCAGCACCACCGCCGAGCGCTTGCCGGCAAGGCCGCGCACCGCGTCGCCCATCGCCGGGTCGCCCGGCACGAAGAACGGCAGCAGCCGCACCTTGCCGAGCCGCATGACCGCGTAGGCGGTGAGCGGCGGCAAGAGGTTCTCGGGGTCGATGTCGGGCATCATCGACCAGGCCACCGCATGGGTCGAATGCAGGTGCACCACCGCCCCGGTCGTGCCACGCGTCTCGTAGAAGGCGCTGTGCAGCGGCATCTCCTTGGTCGGCTGGTCACCACCGATCAGCATGCCTCTTTCGTCGAAACGCGACAGCCGCGCCGGGTCGAGGCTGCCGAAACTCGAGCCGGTGGGCGAGACCAGCAACCCGCCGTCCTCGGTGCGGGCCGAGATATTGCCCGAGGCCCCGCCTGTGAGGCCGCGCGCGAACATCGAGGCGGCCATCTCGCAGATCTGCTCGCGCAGCTTGCTCTCGCTCATGCCCCCTGCTCCATCACACGCGCCGCCTTGGCAAAGAAGTCGGCCGCTCCGAAGTTCCCCGACTTCAGCGCCAGCACCATGTCGCCCGCCCGCATGACCGGCACGCCCGGATCGATCTCGGGGCCGATCTCCAGCGCCTCGGGCGCCAGCGCCTCGACCACCGCACCCGAGGTCTCGCCCCCGGCGCTGATGATGCGCTTCACGCCCTTGGAGGCCAGCGCCGCGGCGGTCCGGGCAAAGAGCCCTTCCAGCGCGGCGGCGACCTTTTCGCGGCCATGCTTTTTCTGCGTGGCCGCCACCGTTGCCGGCTCCGCAGAAGAATAGATCAGCGGCAGCCCGTCCTGCGCCAGCGCCCAGTCGGCGAGGGAGTCGGCGTCTAGACCGCCAAGCGCCTCTTCGGCGGTAACCTCACGCTTCGGCCCGCCGTGGGCGGCAACCTGCGCCCGCGTGGCGTTGGAGCAGGAGCCCGACAGCGCGACCACCTGCCCGCCCTGCCCGGTCCAGGCACCTGCCTTGCCGGACAGAGCGAAGTTGCCCGGCAGGCCGAGCGCGATACCCGACCCTCCGGTGAGCAGTTTCGCGCCCTTGAGCGCGGCGCCCCAGGTCAGAAGATCCTCGTCGCGGATCGCGTCGGCGATGACGAAGCCGCGGCCCTCTTCCGCCTCGGACGCCAGCCTCGCACGGATCGCGTCCGGCCCCTGCCAGACAGTACTGGCGGGCACGTGGCCGACGCCCCGCGACACTTGGGCGGCGAGCACGCGGCGCAGGTCGGGGTCTTTCATCGGGGTCAGCGGGTGGTTTTCCATGCCCGACTCCGACAGCAGATGATCCTGCACGAAGAGATGGCCCTGATAGATCGTCCGCCCCGTCGCCGGGAAGGCCGGGCAGAAGATCACGCTTTCCGTCCCCAGCGCATCCGCGAGCGCCTCGGCCACCGGGCCGATGTTGCCCTCGGCGGTGGAATCAAAGGTCGAGCAATACTTGAAGAGGAATTGCTGGCACCCCTGCGCCTTCAGCCACTCCAGCGCCTCGAGCGAGAGCTTCACCGCCTCGGCGGCAGGAATGGAGCGCGATTTCAGCGCCACCACCCCGGCCTCGACCTCCGGCGCCGCGTCGCCCTTCGGCACGCCCACGTATTGCACGGTGCGCATGCCCTGTTTGACCAGCGTGTTGCCGAGATCGCTGGAGCCGGTGAAATCGTCGCCGATACAGCCCAGCAGCATCAGTCGTCTCCCGGCAGGCTGAGGCCCGCCGCGCGCGCGTAGACCTTGACCACCGCGGCATCGTCGATCAGCCCGTCGCCCGCCTCGGCGGCGGTTTTGAACTGCCCGAGCGCAGCCTCTGTCATCGGCACCGGCAACTTGGCCTCGCCCGCGATGCCGCCGACGATGCCGAGATCCTTTGGCCAGATGTTGACCGCCGAGCGCGGCGTGTAGTCACCGTCGACGATATGCGGGCCGCGGTTCTCGAACATCCAGCTGGTTCCCGCCGAGGCCGAGATCACCTCGACGATGCGCGCTGGCTCGAGCCCCTGGCTGACCCCGAGGGCCATCGCCTCGCCCATGGCGGCGAGATGCACCCCCGCCAGAAGCTGGTTCACCGCCTTCATCGCGCTGCCCGCTCCGGCTTCGTTGCCCAGACGGTGCACTGTCGCGGCCATGGAAGCGAGCGCGGGCGCGGCGGCCTCGAAGGCCTCCGGCGTGCCCGAGGCCATGATCGACAGCTGACCCTGCGCGGCCTTGATCGCCCCGCCGGAGATCGGCGCGTCGAGGTAGTGCAGCCCCTTGGCCGAAGCGAGGTCCGCGAATTCGCGCGCCTGGCTCGGCGCGATGGTGGCGCAGGAAATGATTGCCGCCCCCTCCGGCAGATGCTCGGCCGCGCCGCCCGGACCGAAAAGGACCTCGCGCGTCTGCGCAGCGTTCAGCACCACGCAGACCAGCACCGAGCTTGCGCCCAGCGCCTCTGCAAGGCCGCCCGGCGCGCCGCCTTCGGCTTCGAAGGCCGCGGTCCGCTCGCTCGAGATATCCAGCCCGTGCACCGTGTGCCCGTCGCGCAGCAGGGACTGCGCCATACCCATGCCCATCGAGCCGAGCCCGATCACCGTGATCTCTGCCAAAGTGCTCCTCCCGCAAAATGGTATACCAAATGAAGATGAAGCCTGCGGGCCGGAGTGTCAATCCGGCTGGCGCCCCCGCAACCGCCGACGGGCACCGGGCAGGACGGGCACTGGGCAGGATGCCCGAGCGGGAGGGCGGTTCTGCCGCAATGCCCGGCCTTTCTCGGTCCCGATGCCTTGGACGAAGACCACCCCGCAAATGAACGCGCTCCTCGCTGGCGAGTTGCGCCAGCTCGCTTGACAGCTCGAAGAACGACCCCCTACCCTTCCCCTATTTCGTGTTCCGGAGGGGCACATGCAGATAGAGACCATTGAATTGTCTCAAATTGATTTTCGAGCACTGGATGTGCAAAAGGTCGTCAGGGCACGATACGGAAAACAGGATCATTCCCGCTGGATTTTCTCCACACGCAGCGAGGCATCCGCGAATGGCAGCCGGCTCTTCTACAAGGTCTGGAACCGCAATCACATCCGCAGGGACAATCTGCTCGCCGCGCTGGAAAGCGGGTTCTATGACAGCTCGACCGTGCCGGCGCTGCGCGCCCTGATCTTCTCGGGCGGGCTCTGTCGGGGCTACGTCATGGAGGAATGTTTCAAGTCACGAAAAAAGGACAAGAGTTTCTTCGACCTCGTGGCCCAGCGTACCGCCGAGACACGCTATTTCGCCGTTCAGTTCGGGCAGGCCCACACGATGGAATGGCAAGGGCAACCCTCGATGATCGATCTTGAGGGCGTCTATCCGGTGGCCGACCTGCATCTCGTCCGCGCCCATTTCAGCGCCTTCGCCAGCGCTGACTACGCGATGCTGGTGGAGTCTCTCTTCCGCGAACAATCGAAGGCGGCTGATTTTCCAGTAGGAGATTTACCCCTGGAACAGCACCACTCCTGGCTTCACCAACCTTTCAGAAAATCCCTTCAGACCGCGCGCAAATACCAGGGGAAAGCGCTTTCGAAACTGTTTCCGCGTCACGGGCTTATCGAGCGCTGATGGCGCGCCCCGCTCAGAGAGCACGACCGCAATTTCTTGCAGTCGCGCAAACTGCAAGAAGATCCGGGCAATGACGTCACCCGGGACGGCAGACACGGAAAAGCCGCGCTCCTTGGGCGGGCGCGGCTCTCAGCTCGGGCCTTGCGGCGCTCAGGCGCGGTGGGCGCCGTCGGCCAGGGACTTCACGAAGGCGAGCACCTCCGACACCGGCTTGCCTTCCGCCATGGCACCCACGATCGCCGAACCGACCACGCAGCCATCGGCGACGGAGGCGATGCTCTCGGCGGTCTCGGGGGTGCGAATGCCGAAGCCGACGATGACCGGCAGATCGGTGCCCGCCTTGATCCGCGCGACCTCGGGGCCGACGTCGGTGGCCTGGGCAGCGGCAGCACCGGTGATGCCGGTGATCGAGACGTAGTAGACGAAGCCCGAGGTGTTCTGCAGCACCTTGGGCAGGCGCTTGTCGTCGGTGGTCGGCGTCGCCAGTCGGATGAAGTTGAGACCCGCTTTCTGCGCCGGGATGCAGAGCTCTTCGTCCTCTTCGGGCGGAAGGTCGACGATGATCAACCCGTCGATACCTGCCTCCCGCGCCTCTTCGAGGAACTTGTCGACGCCGTGGCTGTAGATCGGGTTGTAATAGCCCATCAGGACGATCGGGGTGGTGTCATCGCCGGTGCGGAAGTCGCGCACCATCTGCAGCGTGCGGTTGAGCGTCATGCCCGCCTCCAGCGCGCGCTGACCGGCGAGCTGGATGGTCTCGCCATCGGCCATGGGATCGGTGAAGGGCAAGCCCAGCTCGATCACGTCGACACCTGCGCCCGGCAGCCCGCGCACCAGCTCGAGCGAGCGATCGTAATCGGGGTCCCCGGCCATAACGTAGGCGACGAAGCCCTTCTTTCCCTCGGCCTTCAGGGCGGCGAACTTGGCGTCGATACGGGTCATGGCGGTCCTTCCCTTGGCAGGCGAGTCTCTGGCGGCTCTCTAACCGGGGGCGCGGGCCTCCCGGAATGTCGCGAAACCTGTGCCGGATACGTAAGGGAAAATCAATGGCCCCTCTGGACCTTCGAGGCTTTGGCCTGAATGGTGTGCCCGAGGAGAGAAGGAGGACGACATGCGCATTCTGTTCACCGGCGGCAGCGGCAAGGCGGGGCGGCACGTGGTGCGGCACCTCGCCGATGAGGGTCACCGCATCCTGAACGCGGACCTTTCGCCGCTGGGGCTTCCCGGCGTGCCGGACTTGATCACCGACCTGACCGACCCCGGGCAGGTCTGGGGCGCGATGACCTCCTACGCCGGCTTCGAAGAGCTGGAGCCCGGCAGCGGCCTGCCGAAATTCGACGCTGTGGTGCATTTCGGCGCGCTCGCCCGCATCCTGATCAAGCCCGACTGCGAGACCTACCGGGTCAACACGCTGTCGACCTACAACGTGCTCGAGGCGGCGGCGAAGCTGGACATTCCCAAGGTGGTCTTCGCCAGCTCCGAGACCACCTACGGCATCTGCTTCGCCGACGGGGAGCGCAAACCCGAATACCTGCCCATCGACGAGGAGCACCCGGTGGTGCCCGAGGACGCCTACGCGCTGTCGAAGGTCTCGAACGAGGTGACCGCACGCGGCATCCAGCGCCGCACCGGGCAGGACATCTACGGGCTGCGCATCTCGAACGTCTGCGAGGTCGAGGACTATCACCGCGACTTCCCGGCCTATGCCGAGGACCCGGCCCCGAGGCTGCGCAACATCTTCGGCTACATCGACGTGCGCGACCTGTCGCAGATGGTCAGCCGCTGTCTCGCCACCGACGGACTGGGATTCGAGCTGTTCAACGTCGCCAATGACGACCTTGCCGTGCCGCAAGACAACGAGACGCTGCGCGCGCACTTCTACGACGGCGTGCCGGTGAAGACCCCGATGCAGCCGCGACAGGCCTTCTACAGCAATGCCAAGGCGCGGCGGATGCTCGGGTTTTCACCGCAGCACGATTGGCGCAGCACGCTGGGGGGCTGAGCCAAGGGCGCGATTTGACAGGTATCAAGGCAGGGCGCAGGCTGTTGGCGCAGGCTGCCTGCAGCCAAAGGCTTGAGGATACCGCCATGACCGAGATGCCGAAAGCGCCCGACCCCGAGGAGCCCGCCACCGAAACGGATGCTGCCGGCTCCCCCCCGGCGCCCGCCCCCGCAGCCGGGCTCGCGCTGCCCGAAGCGCCGGTCCACGTCGCCCGCCGACGCGGACCGACTCCGGACGAGATCCGTCGCGCCTTCGAGACCGGCGAGTATCCCTACACCAAGAAGATGGCCCGTCGCGGCTACGAGTTGCAGAAGGCGCGGCTGCAGGCCGAACTGCTGAAGGTGCAGCTCTGGGCGCAGGAAACCGGCCAGAAGTTCGTGCTGCTTTTCGAAGGGCGCGACGCCGCCGGCAAAGGCGGCACGATCAAGCGCTTCACCGAGCATCTCAACCCCCGCCACGCCCGCGTCGTGGCGCTCAACAAGCCCAGCATCGAGGAGCGCGGGCAATGGTATTTCCAGCGCTACGTGGAGCACCTGCCCACCGCCGGGGAGATCGTGCTCTACGACCGCTCTTGGTACAACCGCGCCGGGGTCGAACGGGTGATGGGCTTTTGCGAGCCCAACGAGTACCTCGAGTTCATGCGTCAGACGCCCGAGCTGGAACGGATGCTCGTGCGCTCCGGCATCCGGCTCTACAAGTACTGGTTCTCGGTCACCCGCGAGGAACAGAAGACCCGCTTCAAGAGCCGCGAGACCGACCCGCTCAAGCAGTGGAAGCTCTCGCCCATCGACAAAGCGAGCCTCGGCAAGTGGGACGAGTACACCGAGGCCAAGGAGGCGATGTTCTTCTACACCGACACCGCCGACGCACCTTGGACCGTGGTCAAGTCCGACGACAAGAAACGCGCGCGTATCAACTGCATGCGGCACTTCCTGTCGACGCTGGACTACCCCGGCAAGGACCGGCACATCGCCGCCCTTCCCGATCCGCTGATCGTCGGCGGCGCGGCGCATGTCATCCACCGGTCGGAGCATATTCTCGGCGCCACTCCCGGTCCGAACGGCGACCTCTGAGCGCCAGAGGCGGCGGGACGGTCAAAGCCGCTTGCCGAGCCAGTCCTGCAGCGGCTGCAGCCGCGCGTAGCATTGCAGCAGCGTCGCCACCGGGTCGGGGGTCAGCGCCTCGAAGATGCCATCGATCCACAGCACGCAGCCGGGTCGCCGCATCAGCTCCTCCCGGGGGCCGGGCGGGACCTCGGTCCCGGGGTCCGGGGCCGGGTCGATCCGCCCGCCGATGCGAGAGATGATGTGCTCCAGCTCGTCGCCCTCGCGGCCCATGAGCGCCGCCTGCCACGCCAGCATCTGCCGACCGTCGAAGCCAAGGATGCCCGCCCCCGCCGTGGCGTAGCCCCCGGACAATGCAAAATACCAGGCACGCCCGTCCGGCAACGACCAGAGGGCATGCAAATGCGTGTGAAAGGGCAGCTTGTCATCACTGAAGCGGACGTCGCGATGCGGCCGGAACAGTTTCGGTCTCGGCCGATCTCCGCTCAGCACCTCGAGCTCCGGGGTGAGCTGGGCGATCATCAACTCGGCCGGACGCTTGACCTCGCTGTCGTAGCGCTGCTTGTTGGCGTTGAACCACGCCCTGTCGTTGTTTGCCTCGAGTTCGGACAGGAAACGCCGCGCCTGGGGCGCGAACGCCGTTAGATCAATCAAACTAGCCATCAAAAATTTTTCCCAAGGGAATCATGTCTCAAATAAGGCCAGCCTATCATGAAGTCGCGAAATGACATGCCCCTAGGTAAACCGAAGATTTACCTTTCGCCCCGGACGCGTGCGATCACATTGGCTTTCGCGGCGCTCATTGGGGTTACAACCGCCCTGCCCGTGGCGGCGCATCCGCATGTCTTTGCCGACGTCGGGCTCGCGCTCGACCTCGATGCCGACCGGCAGGTGGTCTCGATCGAGGTGACCTGGCGTTACGACGACTTCTTCTCGCTGCTGATCCTCGAGGACATGAGTCTCGACCCCGATGGCGACGGCGCGCTGACCTCCGAAGAGCTGACTGCGCTGGAGCGCTTCGACCTCGACAACTGGTATGAAGGCTTCGAGGGCGATCTTTACGTGTACTCCGGCGGCGAGAAACTGGCGCTCGGCGCGCCGGAGTTCGTCTCGGTCCGCCTCGACGCGGGGCGCATCACCTCGGTGCACCGGCGCAGCGTCGATCCGGCGCCCGCCGGCGGGCTGGTGATCGAGCCCTACGATCCCACGTATTACATCGCCTTCGAAGCAAGCCTGCCGATCACCCTGCCCGCGCCGTGCTCCGCCGAGGTCCGCAAGCCCGATCTCGACGCGGCCGCGCAGAAGATGCAGGCCGAGCTGGCGCAGATCCCCGAGGACCAGTTCCTCGAGATTGAGCCGGGCCGCGATTTCGCCGACCGCATCGAGGTGACATGCGCGGGCTCCTGACCGTCGGCGCGCTGGCGGTGCTGGGGCTGGCGGTTTGGCTCTGGGGCTTTGACGGCGCGGACCGGATCGTCCTGCTGGCCAGGGATGGACAGCGCGAGGCGCAGAACGCCATGGCCCGTGGCCTGCGGGCCCTGCGCGCGGGCGAGCCGGGCGCTCTGCTGGCGCTGATGACCGTGTGCTTCGGCTACGGCTTCTTCCACGCCGCCGGCCCCGGCCACGGCAAGCTGCTGATCGGCGGCTACGGCCTCGGGCGGCGCGTGACGCTCTGGCGGCTCTCGGCGCTGGCCGTGGCCTCAAGCCTTGCGCAGGCAGGTGCGGCCGTGCTGCTGGTCTACGCCGGCGTTTGGCTGCTGGGCTGGGGCCGCGAGCGAATGACCTCGGCCGCCGAGGATTGGTTCGCCCCTGCAAGCTACGCGGCGATCACGGCGATCGGCCTCTGGCTGCTGCTGCGCGGCGGGCGCAGGCTCTGGGCCGCGCGCAAGGCACACCATCCACACGACCACGACCACGACCACGGGGGCATCTGCCGGAGCTGCGGCCATGCCCATGGCCCCAGCCTCGAGCAGGCGGAAAAGGTCCATTCGCTGCGCGATGCGCTACTGCTGGTCGGGGCCATCGCCATCCGGCCCTGCACCGGCGCGCTCTTTCTGCTGATCCTGACATGGCGCATGGGCATCGCCAGCGCCGGCATTCTCGGCGCCTTCGCCATGGGGCTGGGCACGGCGAGCGTGACGCTGGTGGTCGCGCTGGCCTCGGTCACCCTGCGCGAAGGCACGCTGACACGCTTCGCCGCCGGTCCCGGCAGCATCCGGGCGCTGGCGTTGATCGAGGCCGCCGCAGGCGCTTTGGTCACAGTCATGGCAGTGCAACTGCTCAGGAGTACACTCTGAGGTTGCGCGACTCTCCCCCGCCCCCTAAAGCCCATTCATGACGCACGAGCTCCCCTATTCCGCCCATATCCGCGCCGTTCTGGTGATGGGCCTGCCGCTGATCGGCGGCCATCTGGCGCAGCTGACCATCGGTCTCACCGACACGGTGATGATGGGCCGCTACGGGGTGCCCGAGCTTGCCGCGCTCAGCCTGTCGATGACCGTCTTCTCGGTGCTCTTCCTTTTCGGATCGGGCTTTGCCTTCGCCGTCATGCCGATGGTCGCGCAATATGCCGCGCGCGGAGACGAACCGAACGTGCGCCGCGCCACGCGCATGGCGCTCTGGCTCTCGACCGGCTTCTTCCTGCTGGCTCTGCCACTGTTCTGGTTCGCCAAACCTCTGCTGCTGACGCTCGGCCAGACCGATCTCGTCGCGTCCAATGCGCAGGCCTACCTGCGCATCGCCGGCGTCGGGCTGCTGCCGGCGCTCGGCGTCATGGTATTCAAGAGCTACCTTGCGGCGCTGGAGCACACCCGCGCAGTGCTGTGGATCACCGTCGCCGCCGCGGTGGTCAACGGGCTGGCCAACTACGCGCTGATCTTCGGCAAGTGGGGCGCTCCCGAGCTTGGCATCACCGGCGCCGCCATCGCCTCGCTCTTTGCCCATGGCGCCGCCTTCGTGGGCGTTGTCCTCTACGCGCGCCTGCGCCTGCCCGAGCATCAGATCTGGTTCCATTTCTGGCGTCCCGACATGGAGATGCTGCGCGAGGTCTTCCACCTCGGCTGGCCCATCGGCCTCACCACGCTGGCCGAGGTCGGGCTTTTTGCCGCCACCGCCGTCATGGTCGGCTGGCTCGGCACCGTACCGCTCGCGGCGCATGGCATCGCCATGCAGCTTTCGGGGGCGATCTTCATGGTGCACCTCGGCCTGTCGAACGTCGCCACGGTGCGCGCGGGGCAGGCCATGGGCCGCAGCGACCTGTCCTATCTCACTCGCGGCACCATGGCGGCGCAGGTGCTGTCGCTGGGCATCGTGGTGATCACCGTCATCCTCTTCCTCGGCATCCCCGAAACGCTGATCGGCCTGTTCCTCTCGCCGGACGACCCCGACCGCGCGCAAATCCTCCGCGTCGGCACCCTGCTGCTGGCCATGGCGGCGGTGTTCCAGCTGGTGGACTCGATCCAGGTCATCGTGCTCGGCGTGCTCCGCGGGATGCAGGACACGAAGGTGCCGATGCTGATCGCCGCGGTGTCCTACTGGCTGGTCGGCATGCCGGTGGCCTACGTGCTAGGCTTCCCGCTCGGCTATGGCGCGGGCGGCGTCTGGATGGGGCTGAGCCTCGGCCTCGGGCTGGCCTCCGCGCTGCTCTACTGGCGCTTCTGGCACCGGCAGGTGCCGCATCTGTCAGGCCTCGCGCTTGCAAGGGGCGCAGACGGCGACTAGAAGCGGCGCGATCATACGCCAAGCCCGAGCCAAGGAGCACGACATGGGATTTCGCATGGGGATCGTGGGTCTGCCCAACGTGGGCAAATCGACCCTGTTCAACGCCCTGACCAAGACCGCCGCCGCGCAGGCGGCCAACTTCCCCTTCTGCACGATCGAGCCCAACGTCGGTGACGTGGCGGTGCCCGACCCGCGGCTGGACACGCTGGCCGAGATCGCCGGCTCGAAGCAGATCATCCCCACCCGGATGACCTTCGTCGACATCGCCGGCCTGGTGAAGGGCGCGTCGAAGGGCGAAGGCCTCGGCAACCAGTTCCTCGCCAACATCCGCGAGACCGACGCCATCGCCCACGTGCTGCGCTGCTTCGAGGATGACGACGTCACCCATGTTGACGGCCGCGTCGACCCGGTGGCCGATGCCGAGACCATCGAGACCGAGCTGATCATCGCCGACATGGAAAGCTTGGAAAAACGCCTGCAGAACATCACGCGCAAGGTGCGCGGCGGCGACAAGGAGGCGGTCCAGCAGGAGCGCCTGATGAAGGACGCCATGGCGATGCTCGAGCAGGGCAAACCGGCGCGCCTCGTGGAGGTCGATGCCGAGGACACCAAGCAATGGCGCATGCTGCAGCTGCTGACCTCCAAGCCCGTGCTCTACGTCTGCAACGTCGACGAGTCCGAGGCCGCCACCGGCAACGCCCTGTCGGCAAAGGTCGCCGAGATGGCCGCCGCGCAGGGCAACAGCCACGTGGTGATCTCCGCCAAGATCGAGGAAGAAATCAGCCAGCTCGACGCCGAGGAAGCCGAGATGTTCCTCTCGGAGCTCGGCCTCGAGGAGGCCGGTCTCGACCGGTTGATCCGCGCCGGCTACGAGCTGCTGCACCTCGAGACCTATTTCACCGTCGGCCCGAAGGAAGCCCGCGCCTGGACCATCAAGCACGGCACCGCGGCACCGCAGGCCGCCGGCGTGATCCACGGCGACTTCGAGCGCGGCTTCATCCGCGCCGAGACCATCGCCTACGACGACTACGTCGCCGCCAAGGGTGAGCAGGGCGCCAAGGAAGCCGGCAAGATGCGCGCCGAGGGCAAGGGCTACGTGGTCAAGGACGGCGACGTGCTGCACTTCCTGTTCAACACCTAATCCGGCCGACCAGCCCGGACTGAAGCGCGGCGCTCCCCGAAGGGCGCCGCGCTTTTGTTTTGCCGGAGAGCAGGCCTGCCACCGGCCAACCGCAACGAACAAGGCGCGGCCCAAAATGACCGCGCCCTTCTTCTCTTTCAAAATACGCCGGGGTGAATTGGCCGCAGGCCAAGAGGGGCAGCGCCCCTCTCCTTCCCCGCGATCAGGCCATCAGGCCGCCGCCGCGGTCCCTGCTTCCAGCCCTGCCGCCTCGTCGCAGCCGAGCATGATGTTGAGGTTCTGCACCGCGGCCCCCGAGGCCCCCTTGCCGAGGTTGTCGAGCACGCCGATCAGCGTCACCGCGCCGGTTGCCGGGTTGCCATGCACCGAGAGCTCCAGCGCGTTGGTGCCGTTGAGTCGCTGCGGCATCACCCGTGGCTCGTGGACCGACGCATCGACCACCGTCACGAAACGCTCGCCGGCATAGGCCGCCTTCAGCGCCGCCTCTGCGGCCGCCATGCCTTCGCTGCCCATGGCCGGCAGCTGCACCGCCACCGCCATGCCCTGCGCGTAGGCCCCCACCGAGGGGACGAAGACCGGCACCGCACTCAGCAGCCCGTGCTTGACGATCTCCGGCAGATGCTTGTGGCCCTGCCCTGCCGCGTAGAGGAACGAACCCGAGGTCTCGCCGCTTTCATACTCGGCGATCATGCCCTTGCCGCCGCCGGTGTAGCCCGACACGCCCGAGATCGCCGGGCCCGAGGCCGGGTCGATCAGCCCGGCGCCGACCAGCGGGCGAATGAGCGCGATGGCGCAGGTCGACCAGCAGCCGGGGTTCGAGACGTATTGCGCCGCCGCGATGGCCTCGCGCTGCCCCTCGGCCATCTCGGCGAAGCCGAAGACCCAGCCCTCGGCGACGCGGTGCGCGGTCGAGGCGTCGATGATCTTGGTGCCATGCGGCTCGGCCAGCGTCACGGTCTCGCGCGCGGCGTCATCGGGCAGGCAGAGAATGGCGACATCGGCCTCGGCCAGCGCCTCGGAGCGCGCACCGGCGTCCTTGCGTCGGGCCGGGTCCACCTGAACGAGCGTGATGTCCGCGCGCTGCTCCAGCCGCTCGCGGATCTGCAGACCGGTCGTGCCGGCCTCGCCGTCGATGAACACCTTGTGGGCCATGGCCTTCTCTCCTTGGGTAAACGTGGCGACGCCTTAGCACGGGCAGCGCTGCAGATAAACTATCCTGCCCGCGCACCGGGTCAAAAGCCTTCGAAGGCTTTTGCAAGTTTCTTCGAAGAAACTTGCCCCTACCCTTTCTCGTGGAAGAAGTCGTAGATGCGCTCGGCCAGCGCTTCGCTGACGCCGTCCACCGCCTTGAGATCCGCCAGATTCGCCCGCGCCACCGCTTTGGCCGAGCCGAAGTGCTGCAAGAGCGCGCGCTTGCGCGCCGCGCCGACGCCGGGCACCTCGTCGAGCGGGTTGGCCATCTGCGCCTTGGCGCGCTTGGCGCGGTGCGTACCGATCGCCCAGCGGTGCGCCTCGTCGCGCAGGCGCTGGATAAAGTAGAGCACCGGGTCGTTGCGCTGCAGCGCGAAGGGCCGCGTGCCGATGCGGTGGAACTCTTCCTTGCCATGGTCGCGGTCGACGCCCTTGGCGACACCCACCATGGGGATGTCCTCGACGCCGAATTCCTGCATGATCTCCCAGACCGCCGAGACCTGACCGGCGCCACCATCGATCAGCAGCAGGTCGGGCCAGAGCCCCTTCTCCCGGTCCGGATCCTCCTTCAGAAGCCGCGTAAAGCGGCGCGTCAGCACCTCCTTCATCATGCCGAAGTCGTCGCCCGGCACCAGGTCTTCGCCGCGGATGTTGTACTTGCGGTACTGGTTCTTCATGTAGCCTTCGGGACCGGCGACGATCATCCCGCCGACGGCATTGGTGCCCATGATGTGCGAGTTGTCGTAGACCTCGATGCGCTGCGGCGGCCCGTCGAGGCCGAAAGCCTCCCCCACCCCGCGCAAAAGCTTGGCCTGGGTCGCGGTCTCGGCCATACGCCGCGCGAGGCTCTCGCGGGCGTTGCGCGCCGCGCCCTCGATCAGCTCGGCCTTCTCGCCGCGCTTCGGCACGGCGATCTCGACCTTGCGGCCCAGCTTGCCGGTCAGCGCCTCGGACATCAGGTCGGCGTTCTCGATCTCGTGGCTGAGCAGCAGCAGGCGCGGCGGCTCCTTGCTGTCGTAGAACTGGCCGAGGAAGGCCTCGAGCACCTCCGCCTCCTCCACGTCCTCGCCGACGCGTGGGTAAAAGTCGCGGTTGCCCCAGTTCTGGCCCGAACGGATGAAGAAGACCTGCACGCAGGCCTGCCCGTGCTCGAGGTGCAGCGCCACCACGTCCGCCTCCTCGACGCCCTGCGGGTTGATGCCCTGCACCGATTGCACCTGCGTCAGCGCGCGGATGCGGTCACGCAGTGCCGCGGCGCGCTCGAATTCCATCGCCTCGGAGGCCGCCATCATCTGGTCCGCCAGCCGCGCCTGCATCTCGGTCGACTTGCCCGACAGGAACCGCTGCGCATCCGCGACGCTCTCGGCGTAGTCCGCTTTCGAGATCTCTCCGGTGCAGGGTCCGGAGCAGCGCCGGATCTGGAACAGCAGGCAGGGGCGCGTGCGGCTCTCGAACATAGAATCGGTGCAATTGCGCAGCAGGAACACCCGCTGCAGCTGGGTCAGGGTGCGATTCACCGCCCCGGCGCTGGCGAAGGGTCCGTAATAGGCGCCCTTCTCCGTCTTCGCGCCGCGGTGCTTCTTGATCTGCGGGAAGTCATGCCCGGTGGTGACGAGGATGTTCGGGAAGCTCTTGTCGTCGCGCAGCAGCACGTTGAACTTCGGCTTGAGCTGCTTGATCAGGTTCTGTTCGAGCAACAGCGCCTCGGTCTCGGTGCGCGTCGTAAGGAACATCATCGAGGCGGTGTCCGAGATCATCCGCGTGATGCGCCGCGAATGCTGCGCCGAGGGCCGCGAGTAGCTCGACACCCGCGCCTTGAGGTTGCGCGCCTTGCCGACGTAGAGCACCCGGCTCTGGTCATCGAGCATGCGGTAGACCCCCGGGCTGGAATCCAGCGTCCGCAGGTAGCCCTGGATGACCTCGTAGCCGCGTTTCGGCGCCGTTTTCTGGATGTCTGCTTCGTCGTCCATCACGTCGTTTCCGGTCTGTTCACGGCTTGCCTTGATTCTGGCCCTCGCTGCAATGCCGGACCCCCGAGATCAAGGATGATTACATCCACCGTTCTTGTGGATAACCCTGAGGGTCAAATCCCGGCTTCGCTGATTTTCCCTTGAATCTGGGCGGTTTCGTTGATTTGCTCGATTTTTAGGCGATTTTATAAGATACTGATTTAACGTAAAATTTTTCCGCAACCCGCTTCAAACCCTTGAAAGCTTGACGCTTTCCTAACGGTTCCGTGAAGCCCCTGTGACACGTGTACAACTTGCCGCAGGGACTCTTCTGGGCGTCGCCACAGGGACTCCCCAAACCGGGCAAACTTCGCCCTTATTCGCGGTCGCAGGTGTCCGGAGTTTCCCAGGCGAGGTGCTGGCCGCCATCGGTACAGAGGAACTGCCCCGTGACCCCCGGCGCGTCGAGGAAGTAGCCGAGCGCACCGCAGATGTCTTCCGGGTTCGACCCGCGCTGCAGGACCGTCGCGGCGCGCTGCTTGGCGAAGCCCTCCGCGCTTTGATCGGCCCCCTGCAGGGTCGGGCCGGGTCCGATGGCATTGATCCGCACCTTCGGCGCCAGCGCCCGGGCACCGGTCTGGGTCAGCGTCCAGAGCGCCGACTTGGCCAGCGTGTAGCTGATGAACTCCGGGGTGAGCTTGCGCAGCCGCTGATCGAGCATGTTGACGCAGAGCGCCCGCGCACGCGGCTCGCCACGATCGTCTGTCTCGGCCTCGGGGGCCTGCGCCGCGAAGCGCTGCAGCAGCACGAAGGGCGCGCGCAGGTTCGATTCCATCGCCCGGTCCCAGCTGGCGCGCGTCGCCGTGTCCACATCGTCATGCTCGAAGATCGAGGCGTTGTTGACCAGAACGCCCAGCGGCCCGCCGAGCGCCTCGGCCGCGCGTGCCACGAGCGCTTCGCTCTGCGCCTCCTGCAGCAGATCCGCCTGCAGCGTCACCGCCTGGCGGCCCATGGCGCGGAGCTGCGCTGCGACCTCTTCGGCCGCCTCTGCCGAGCCGCCGTAGTGCACGGCAACGTCAAAGCCCCGGTCCCCCAGATAGAGCGCCATGGCGCGGCCCAGCCGCTTGCCCGCGCCGGTGACCAGCGCGCGTTTCTCGATACCCATAGGTCCTTCCCCCGTAACGTCGATCAGATCAGCACGGCTGCCACGTAGCCCACGTAGAGCGCCGACAGGATCACCCCCCAGATACGGCCTATGTCACGGCCAAGGAAGACGAAAGGCACGAGGATCAGGGACGCCGCGAGCATGACCCAAAGGTCGAAGCTGAGGAACTGCGGGTCAACCGGCATCGGCTTGATCAGCGAGGCGACCCCGATGATGGCCAGCAGGTTGAAGACGTTCGAGCCGATCACGTTGCCCAGTGCCACGTCGGCCTGCTTGCGGATCGCCGCCATGACCGTGGTCGCCAGCTCGGGCAGCGAGGTGCCCAGCGCCACCAGTGTCAGACCGATGACCGTGTCGGGCACACCGAACATCTCGGCGATCTCCGTGGCGCTGTCGATCAGCAGGCTGGCCCCCACCGGAAGGCCGACGAGGCCCAGCACGAGGAAAAGAGCGATCTTCCAGCCGGGCATGTCGGGATCGGCGCCTTCGGGCTCTTCCAGCTCCTCGACCTCGCAGGCCTCCTTGCCATTCTTGCGGTGGCAGAGCGCATCCCGCACCGAATCCCAGAGGATTGCCGCCATCACCGCCAGCATCACCAGACCCGCGATCCAGTCGAAGACCCCGCGGAAGGCCAGCGCGATGAACAGCAGCGTTGCGCCGAGCATGATGAGGTAGCTCTTGCGCGTGTCGTGGGTCGAGGAATGGATCACCGTTATGAGCGCCGGGATGCCGAGCACCAGGAGCACGTTGGCAGTGTTGGAGCCAACCACGTTGCCCAGTGCGATCCCCGGCACGCCGTCGAGCGCGGCCTGGATGGAAATCAGCAGTTCCGGGGCCGAGGTGCCGAAGGCGACGATGGTCAGGCTGACGATCAACGCCGGGATCCCCATGCGCAGCGACAGGTTCACCGCCCCTTTGACCAACGCATCCCCCGCCAGAAGCAGGATCACAAGGCCCAGGGCCGCGTAGACAAAAACCATTTCAGACCTTTCGTTCGCCGCAGGGGCACGGGCCCTTGCCGATCTTGTGCCGGCCGCAGCGCGGACATTTCTTTCCCGCCTCACGGCGGCTCAGTCGCCCGATCCCGGGCATGCGCAGCTTGCCGAATATTCCCAGCACCGCGATCACCACGAGAAAAAGGGCGACGATCTTTGCAAGCATCTCAGAGACCGAAACGCGCGTAGCTCGCGCGCTCCTCGACCAGACCCAGCGTTTCTTCGGCGAGGCTCAGGCCGATCCGCGGGATCAGCCGCTTCTTGGCGCCGTAGCGGCGGAACTTCACCTTGTCGCCGAAACGCGCCTTCATGCCCGGCACCAGATGCGCCACGCCGTCGGCAAGCCCCACCTCGACCGCCGAGCGACCGATCCAGATCTCGCCGGTGAAGAGGTCGGGGTCGTTCTTCAGCTTGCCGCCCCGGCGCGCTTTGACCTGCGCGATGAAGGTCTCGTGCAGCTGCCCCAGGATGCGGTTCAGCCGGGCCACGTCTTCCTCGGTCTCGGGGCGGAACGGGTCGAGCATGCTTTTGGACTTGCCGGCGGTGTGCACCCGCCGTTCGATCCCCTGGCGATTGAGGAAGACCTGTGCGCCGAAGCCCGCCGAGATCACCCCGATCGAGCCGAGGATCGAGCTTTCGTCGGCAAAAATCTCGTCCGCCGCCGAGGCGATCCAGTAGCCGCCCGAGGCCGCCACGTCCTCGACGAAGGCATAGACCGGCACCTTCGTCTCTTCTGATAGGCGGCGGATGCGCGCGCCAATCAGCGAGCTTTGCACCGGCGAGCCACCGGGAGAGTTGATCTCCAGCGCCACCGCCTTCGGTTTGCCGCGACGAAAGGCGCGCTCGAGCACAGGCGCCAGCGCCGCGTCGTTCAGCGAGCCCCGCCCCTGCAGCCCGATGGCGCCCTGCAGGCGCACGACCGAGACGAGAGGCTTGGATTTCAGGAAGGGGATCGGGATTTGCATGCGGGTGATGTAGACACCCCCCGGTGCGACGACAAGGCACCGGCAAAAAGAACCTTTGCCTGATGCCGAGGGGCCCTCGCGCGCCGCCAGAAAACTGCGGCGGAGCCCATCTCAAGCGCGCCCCCGGGGGCTGGCGGGACTGGCCCGAAAGTCTTTCGGAGACGCGCAGGGACGCCCGCAGACCGCCCTGCCCCGGACTGCTCAGGCCTGCGGGGGCTGACCATTCGAAGCCGACAGACCGCCGTCCACGGGCAGGTTCACGCCGTTGATGAAACAGGCGTCGCGCGAGGCGAGAAAGCAGATCGCCGCGGCGACATCCTCGGGCTCGCCCGGACGTCCGAGCGGCAGGCGCTCCATGAACTTTTCCATCAGCGCGTCATTGTCGAACATGTCCCCGGTCAGCGCCGAGCGGGTGATCGACGGGTTCACCGCGTTGACCCGCACCCCCGACTGCCGCGCGTCCAGCGCCAGCGCATGGGTCAGGTTGGTCACCCCGCCCTTCGCAGCATTATAGGCAAACATGTTCCAGTCGCCGCCCGTGCCCGACACCGAGGAGGTGTTGACCACGTTGCCGCCGGACTTGCGCAGCGCCGGCCAGGCGGCACGGGTGACCATGTAGAGCCCGGTGAGATCTGTATCGATCACCTTGTCCCAGGCCGCGCGATCAACCTCCTCGATGCTGCCCATGACCGCGGTGCCAGCGTTGTTGACCAGCACGTCGATGCCACCGAAGCGCGCCTCGGTCTCGGCGGCGATGCGCGTGGCATCCTCTTCCTTCGAGACGTCGGCCACGATCTTAAGCACCTGTGCTTCGGGCAGGTCGCCCGCAGCCTGCGCAAGGTCCTCTTCGCTGCGCGCCACCATGGCGACATTGGCACCCTCCAGCGCAAAACGGCGGACCGTCGCGCGGCCGATGCCGGTGCTGGCGCCGGTGACGATCACTGTGGCGCTCTGAAACCGATCCAGTGTCTCGTAAGGGGCATTGGCGGGATTGGCTGCAATATCTTTCATCTCGGTCTCCGTCTCTCGCGCCGAAGTGCGGCGCCTTGAGAAGGAAACCGCGCTCCCCCGCCTGCCCGTTCCCGTTTCCGATGGCACTTGGTCGTGAGCCCGGAGTGAGGCATCGCCGTCGCAATGTCCCTCCCTGCCGCAGAGTTGCCAAGGGCCCAGACAAGGAAAGACGCCCCCGCAGTCTCCTGCAGGGGCGCCCCGTTTCTGTTTTCCGAATTGCCGGCCCGGCAGGCCGGGAGCCTCACCCCGCGGCGCGGGCCGAGGGCTTGAAGCTGATCCGGTCGGAGACGGTGAAACGCCCGCCGCCAGTCTTCTCGATCTTGCCGTCGCGCAGCAGTTGACCGAAGCTGCGCAGCCGATCCTCACGGCTGGAGTCCTGCCCCTCGACCTGGCGCACCTTGGTCATCAGCTGCGGGCGCGAGAACTGCTCGCAGCCCTCGACGTAGGACAGGTAGGAGGCCGCCGCTTCGAGCAGTTCGGGAAGGTCATGCGCGCCGACGCTCTCTGCGTAATCGGCAAAGCCTCCCTGACCTTCGCCTTCCGGCCCGTCGACGTCCGCGAGGGTCACCCGGCGCGGACGCAGCGGCGCCGCGGGGACCTGTTCGACGGATTCGTCGACACGCTGCTCGGCGACGAGCTTCAGCGGTGCCGGGCGCTGCGGCGCCTCCTCGACCGGACGCTCGCTGCGGGTTGTCGCAGACGGACGGCGCGGGCGCACCACGTCCGCGAGATCCTCGCGGTAGGGCTGCGCCTGGGCTTCGGCATCCTTCTTGCGTCCGAGCAGGCGATCGGCGCGAGTGGCCGCCACGGCGGCGCGCAGATGCGCAATCGCGCTGCGCCGACGGTTGCCCTCGGGCTCTTCCATCTGGGTGTTCGTCTCATCGAGGATACGCGAGGCGTCATTGTCCTTGACGCTCTGTTCGGTGAGCATGACCCGCGCCGGGCTCGACAGCTTCACTGCCTTGCGCACATCCTCAGTCGCCATGCGGGAAATGGCATCCTCAAGCTCGTCGACTTGGAGCTCGGCGGCCTCCTGCTCGGCGGGCTCATCAAAGGCCGCCGCGAAGTCGGCATCCTCCTCGTCGTCGAAGTCGGGCGTCTCGTGCTCCGCCTCATCGGCCTCCGCGGCCACGGTCGCAGTATCGACCTCGCCGGACTCGTCCCAGGCGGCATCGTCCCAATCGGCGTCATCCCAATTGCCCGCCTCGGCGGTCTCGGCCTCGAGGTCGGCAAGCACCGCCTCGGCCTCCACCGGGAGTTCGGCACCGGGCGCAGCGGAGAGCGAATCGAGATCCTCGACCTCGTCCCACTCGTCCTCGAGACCGGCTGCAAGCTCTGCCTTGACCGCTTCGAGCTCGCGCGCGAGCTCCGCCTCGTCCTCGGCGCTGAGGCTGCTCGAGGGTTTCGGCTCGTCCACCTTTTCAAGCTGGCCGGAGGCAACAGCCGTGTCGAAGGCGGCACGGGTCACCTTGACCACGCGTACGCGGCGCGGCGTGCGGCGCGGCGCGGCATCGGTTGCCTCGGCAGCGGGGGTTTCGGCAGTCGGAGTTGCCACCGCAGGCTCGGGCTGCGCCGCGAGATCGGGGGTCAGCGCCAGCGGTGCGGGGCTGGTGGCAAGAGCCTCGACGGGCTCCGGTGCCTCGTCGTCGACCGCGTCCGTCGCCTCGATCAGGCTCTCGGCAAGACCCGGCTCCTCGGTCTCCTCTTCCTCTACGCGCGATGCCGAGTCGTCGGATGCCAGCGCACCGAGCATGGCGGAAACGGCGGCAATGGTGTCAGCGCCATCCTCTGCCTCTGCCGACTCGTCCAGGTCGTCGCCCGTCTCCTCGGCCAGCGCCGGGGACGCCGCCGCACCACCTGAAACGACGGCACGGATACGGCGAAGCTTGGCGGCGACGCTGTCCATCGCCTCGTCTTCCGGCAGGTCGTGCGCAGCTCTGGCGGGGTCGGCAAGGCTGGCTCCGGCGCGACCGGAGACCGCGAAATCGGCTTCCTCGTAGTCGTAATCCGCCTCCGAGCCCTGCCCCGCCTCGGCGGCGAAGAAGGCAGCCTCGGCGGCGAGGCTGTCCTCGCCCGGCAAGTCGACCTCCTGCTCGGCGGCGAGCGCGATCTCGGCCTCTGCCTCGGCGGCGACCCGCGCCGCGGTACTGGCCAGGGCGTCTTCCATGCCGCGGTCGGCGTCCGGTCCGATCACCGGCTCGGAGGAAACCACCGGTGCCACAGAGGCCGGAGCGGGGGTGGCAACATCGGCGAGCGGGCCACGCAGAACGAGACGGCCCCCCTGCGCTTCTGCATCCACCTGTGCCTGCAGCAGCTGAGCAGCGAGTTCAGGATCGAATTGCGGCGGCTCCGCCCCAAAGAAGCGATCCTCGCGCACCACCCCCCGAAAGAATTGCGTCGTGTCCTTGACCACACCAAGGGGATCCTCGAAGCCTTCCGCCGTGCAGGAGAAAGTGCCGTAGGACACCGTCAGGATCTTGCTTGAACTCACCATGTTCCGCTCACTTTTCACTCGGTCTGCAACAGATTGTTTACCATCCACTAGGAGACCAAAGCTGACCGAATCTGAGGTTTTCAAAGTATCATTTCATGACCAAATTGTGGTCGTTTTCGCAGAAAGCCACTAAAAAGCCATGAACTTCAGGCCAATCCGATCACAATCTCCTATTCTTCTGGTTGGCGGCGGGGACTGCCCGCCCGAAATGCTGACCCCGCTGCTCGACCGCTGCCCGGTGCGCGTGGCCGCGGACGGTGGCGCGGCGGCGCTGCTCGCGGCGGGGATTGTCCCCGATGCGGTGATCGGCGATCTCGATTCCCTGTCTCTGGCCGACCGCGGCCGCATTCCGTCCGAACGGATCCACCGCATCACCGAACAGGACAGCACGGATTTCGACAAGTGCCTGCGCAACCTCGACGCCCCGCTGATCCATGCCGCCGGCTTTCTGGGGGCGCGACTCGACCACCAGCTTGCAGCGATGACCGTGCTGGCGCGGCGCCCGGACCGGCCCTGCCTGCTGATCGGGCGCGAGGATGTCGCGGCGCTCTGCCCGCCCGAGCTGGCGCTCGATCTGCCGGTCGGCAGCCGCGTGTCGCTCTACCCGATGGCCGAGGTCGGCGGCAGCAGCCGCGGCTTGCGCTGGCCGATCGACGGGCTGCGCTTCACCCCCGACCGGATCACGGGCACCTCGAACGAGTCCGACGCGCCGCGGGTCGAGCTGCGTCTCGACGCTCCGAAGATGTTGATCATTCTGCCGGTGCAGGCCCGGGCGTCGCTGGAGCGGGCGCTTCTCGAAGCGCCCTCGCGATGGCCCGCTCGCGCATAAGGATATAGAGGCCTGAGGCGACCGTGACGCAGATGCCCACCGTCGCCAGCCCGTTCGGCAGATCGCCAAAGACCGCGAAGCCGATGATCGTGGCAAAGGGGATCTCGAGGTATTGCATGGGCGCCAGCGTCGCGCCCGGTGCGAAGCGCAGCGACCATGTCATCAGAAGATGCGCCAGCGTGCCCAGCAGCCCGATCGCCACGATCAGCCCCCAGACGGGCGGACTGGGCAGGCTCAGATCGAGCGCCGGGATCAGCCCGCCCGGCACCAGCAGCAGCACCGGCGTCATCAGTGCCACCGCGATCACCCCAGAGAGCGCCTGCAGCGAGATCGCGTCAATCTCGCGCGCGATCTGCCGGGTGACCAGCATGAAGAGCGAGAAGTTCAGCGCCACGCCCAGCGGCAGCAGCGCCGGCCAACCGACCTCGGCAAAGGCGGGCTGAACCACCAGCAGCGTGCCGATGAACCCGACCCCGCAGGCCGCCATCCGTCGCCAGCCCACCTCTTCGCCCAGAACATAGTGGCCGAGCAGCAGCATGAAGAAGGGCATGACAAAGGCGATGGCCACCGCGTCCGCCAGCGGCAGGTAGCGCAGCGCTGCGAACATCATGCCGATGCCCAGCATGTGCATGAGCGTGCGCAATACCGTCAGCCAGAGCAGCCTGCCCCGCAGACGCCAGACGCCGCGCGTCGCGACCACCAGGGGAATCAGCACCAGCGCCTGGATGGCAAAACGCAGCAGCAACAACTGACCGATGGAAACCTTGCCGCCGAGCAACTTGGCGGTCGCGTCCCCCATGGGTGCGACGATGCAGAAACCCAGCATCAACAGCACACCGAGGAGAGGACGATCACCAGCCATGCGGGTGAGCCTAGCCGCGCACTCTCGCCGCCACAAGATATTCCCACCTCCGCATGCGAAGCTCCGCTCACGCCGCGCCACGGCCACGCGACCACGGTGAGCTGCAACAATTTTCCCGACCTAGATCCGCTGATGCCAGCGCGTCCGGCGCGGCCCGGCCGCACCAGCGCAACGACCCTTTGCCACTGTGGCCAAGAGCCGGGTTGCGTGTGCATGCTCCTTGGCCTACATAGCGCCCGTTCAACACAGCCGGAATGCCTGAGACGCCCCATGGAAAACGTGATCCTTATCGTGCACCTCCTCCTCGCGCTCGCGCTGATCGGCGTCGTGCTGCTCCAGCGCTCCGAAGGCGGCGGTCTCGGGATGGGCGGCGGCGGCGGAGCCATGAGCCAGCGCGCAGCTGCCACCGCGCTCGGCAAGATCACCTGGGGCCTGGCAATCGCCTTCATCATCACTTCGATCTCCCTGACGGTGATCGCGGCGAGCGATGCCAGCGGCGTCTCGGTCATGGACCGGCTCTCCGGCTCTGCTCCGGCCACCGAAACCGACGGCTCGGCACCGGCTCCGCTGGACACCGACGGGCTCCTGCCCCCGCCGTCGGGCGGAAATGACGCAGGCGCCGATGCGCCGATGGTTCCGAGCGCCGACTAAGAACTGCTCGACTAACAACAGCTTGAGGGCCGCCTGTCAGCCGCAACAGCATCTTGCGGTTGGCTAGACAGTGCGGCCCGAATCCTTTATACGTGGACTCCCGTGATGCTGCGGTCTTCGGACCGTGGGTGTCCTCCTTTTTTGACGCAAATCACGGGGTCGCGCTGCCAATGGCACGTTTCATCTTCATCACCGGCGGTGTCGTTTCTTCTCTGGGCAAGGGTCTTGCCTCGGCGGCACTCGGTTCGCTGCTTCAGGCGCGGGGCTTCTCAGTCCGTCTGCGCAAGCTCGATCCGTATCTGAACGTCGATCCGGGCACCATGAGCCCCTTCGAACACGGCGAGGTCTTCGTCACCGACGACGGCGCCGAGACCGATCTCGATCTCGGCCACTACGAGCGCTTCACCGGTGTTCCGGCGCGCAAGACCGATTCCATCTCTTCGGGCCGCATCTACACCAACGTGCTGGAAAAGGAGCGCCGCGGCGACTACCTCGGCAAGACCATTCAGGTCATTCCGCACGTCACCAACGAGATCAAGGATTTCATCTCGATCGGCGAGGATGAGGTCGACTTCATGCTCTGCGAGATCGGCGGCACGGTCGGCGATATCGAGGGCCTGCCCTTCTTCGAAGCGATCCGCCAATTCAGCCAGGACAAGCCGCGCGGGCAATGCGTCTTCATGCACCTGACGCTCCTGCCCTATATCAAGGCTTCGGGCGAGCTGAAGACCAAGCCGACGCAGCACTCGGTCAAAGAGCTGCGCTCGATCGGTCTCGCACCCGACATCCTCGTCTGCCGCTCCGAGGGCCCGATCCCGCAGAAGGAACGCGAGAAGCTCGCGCTCTTCTGCAACGTGCGCCCCGACAGCGTGATTGCCGCGCAGGACCTGCCGTCGATCTACGACGCGCCGCTGGCCTACCACCGCGAAGGGCTCGACCAGGCCGTGCTCGATGCCTTCGGCATCACCCCGGCGCCGCGCCCCAACCTCGAGAAGTGGGAAGACGTCTCGGAACGCATCCACAACCCCGAGGGCGAGGTGAACGTTGCCATCGTCGGCAAGTACACCCAGCTCGAGGACGCCTATAAGTCGATCGCCGAGGCGCTGACCCATGGCGGCATGGCGAACCGGGTGAAGGTCAACGTGAGCTGGGTCGACGCCGAGCTCTTCGAGCGCGAGGACGCCGCCCCCTACCTCGAGGGCTACGACGCGATCCTCGTGCCCGGCGGCTTCGGCGAGCGTGGTACCGAGGGCAAGATCAAGGCCGCCCAGTTCGCCCGCGAGCACAAGGTGCCCTACCTCGGCATCTGCCTCGGCATGCAGATGGCGGTCATCGAGGCGGCACGCAACGTCGCGGGCGTGGCCAAGGCGGGCTCGGAAGAGTTCGACCACGAGGCCGGCGAGAAGCGCTTCGAGCCGGTGGTCTACCACCTGAAGGAATGGGTGCAGGGCAATCAGCGGGTCAACCGCTCGGTGGCCGACGACAAGGGTGGCACCATGCGCCTTGGCGCCTATGACGCAGTGCTGACCGAAGGCTCGAAAGTCGCCGAGGTCTATGGCACCACCGCCATCGACGAGCGTCACCGCCACCGCTACGAGGTCGACATCAAGTACCGCGAAGCGCTGGAAAAGGGCGGGCTCTGCTTCTCCGGCATGTCGCCCGACGGCCGGCTGCCCGAGATCGTCGAATGGCCGGATCACCCGTGGTTCATCGGCGTGCAGTTCCACCCGGAACTGAAGTCGAAGCCCTTCGATCCGCACCCCCTCTTCAAGGATTTCGTCCGCGCGGCGAAAGAGGTTTCACGCCTGGTCTGAGCCATCGCAGCTTCAAAACAAACAACACCCCCGCGCATGCCCGGGGGGGTGTTGTTCTTTAAGGCCAGAGGTGCGACGCGCTCATCTCTCGACTGTCGACTGCCATCCGGTATCCCACGGCAGGCTGCGCATGATCCTGCACTCGAGCGCGAAGACGCGCTGGCGCAGCTTCAGCGCCGGGCGCTCGATCCCCACCCAGGACAGATGCGCAACCAGCATCGACAGCGGCAGCGAGATCAGGGTGATCCAGTACCATTCGCGCATCCCAGGCAGCAGGTGAGCGATCAGCTGCTGGATGATGAAGTGGTAGAGGAAGATGCCGTAGCTCAGGTCGGCGCTCTTCAGCACCCAAAGGCGCGGCAGGTTCATCAACCCCAGACCGACCGTGACATAGGCGATCGCAGCGAGACCGAGGTACTGCCCCAGCCCGCTGATGCTGAAGGAGATGACGGCAACCGCCGCGGCGGCGGCCACGACGTAGCCGTGGATATGCACCTTGTCCCGGTACGCATAGAGGCAAATGCCGCAAAGAAACGCGATCACCAGCGCCCGGCCGGTCACCGGCCCGACCCAGGGGTCGAACTGCCAGCCCGTCCGCAGGCCCATCTTCATCACCGAGAAGGCGGTAAAGGTGAACAGCCCCAGCAACAGCACCCGCCGATCCCTGCGCCCTCCCACGAGAGCGATGACGGCAAGTCCGATGTAGCAGATCAGCTCGTAGGGCACCGTCCAGAGCTGGCCATTCGCCATGCCCGGCTCGGGGTTTCCCTCGAAAGTCCCCGGCAGGTAGAGCGACGCATTGCTGACGTGGCCGGTGACGTTGAACAGGTAGCGGAAGAATCCTTCGCTGGTGAAGTAGTCCGCCCAATGCAGGCTGGTGACCATCGGCCCGATCAGCAGCGCCGAGATGGTCACTTCGACCGCCAGCGCCGGGTAGATGCGGATGAACCGCAACCCCATGAAACTCAGCAGGGTCCTGCATCGATAGAGGCTGCCTGCCACCAGAAAGCCCGACAGGGTGAAGAACATCGGCAGCACGGTCATCGCCAGGCCGTCTATGGGGAAATGTGCCCAGACCGCATTCATGTAAATCTTGTGCCCGTAGGCAATCTGCACGCTGTGAATTACCAGTACGAGGACCGACAGGATGAGACGCATGTAGTCAAATCCACTTGGGCGCCCCCGGGCTGCCTCCATAAAATCGTTGATGGTCACTGTATCACTCCCTTGCGCACGCCTGGCTGCAGTCTGGAGTCGCCCCTGGACGCTCGGCGGGGTATGCACGAAAAAGACGAAATATCACTTTCAATAATGACAAGCATGCTCGCTCAGCTTGAGCCATTCAGCAAGCATGAAGTGCGCCGGACCACGACTTGGCACGTTGAAGTTGTCAACGGTATGCACGGCTCGCGCATACGCCTGAGCATTGCCCGATTTTCGGTCACGTCCTGACGTCGGCACGGACGACCGCGCCGACGCTCGACTTCATCGCCCGCAGCAGCTATCTGCGCCCTGTCCGCAGGCGACCCGCGGACCCCGCAGGGGCGCACGCCCGCACCACCCGTCTTCGATCGTCCAGCAGCCGAGGCCGCGATGCTGTCCTACCAACACGCCTTTCACGCCGGAAACCTTGCCGACCTGCAAAAGCACGCGCTGATGGCCGAGCTGCTGGCCTACATGACGAAGAAGGACAAGCCGCTCACCTACATCGAGACCCACGCCGGGCGCGGGCTCTATGACCTGACCTCCGCCGAGGCGGTGAAGACCGGCGAAGCGGCGCAGGGAATCGAGGCCCATCAGGCCATCTTCCGCGCCGACCACCCCTACCTGCGCGCACTCGCCGAGGTGCGCCGCGAGCACGGCCCCAGCGCCTATCCCGGCTCCCCGATGATCGCCGCGAAGCTGTTGCGCCCGCAGGACAGGATCCACCTCGCCGAGTTGCACCCGCAAGAGCACCAGGCGCTGACCCGCGCGCTACGCGCACCAAACATTTCGATCCATCGGCAGGACGGATACGACCTCGTGCAGAGCCTCTGCCCGCCCGATCCGCGCCGCGGTGCGCTGCTGGTCGATCCGCCCTACGAGCTGAAGCAGGACTACGTCGAGCTGCCGAAGTTCTTCCGCCAGATCGCCAAGAAATGGAACGTCGGCGTGCTGGCGCTGTGGTACCCGATCCTCAGCTCCGCTGCGCATGTGCCCATGCTCGCCGCGCTGACCGAAGATTTCCCGGACGCGCTCTGCCACGAAATTCGCTTTCCGCCGGTGCGCGAGGGCCATCGGATGATCGGCTCGGGCATGTTCATCGTGAACCCGCCGTGGGGCCTCTCCGAGGCCGCGGCGGACCTGTCGCATCGGCTGCGCAATGCCGGTGCGCTCGGCTGACCGGTTTCGACCATTGCCCACGGGCCTCAGCTGACGCAAAGTAAGTTTGTTGACAGTTCGGAGAACGGGACCGAGATGACACGGCCACCCCTTCCGTGCGCGATGGCGTGCGGACAAGATCGCTTATGCCTCGCGGGCTGAAGTTCTGGATGGCAGCGCCGGAGGCAACCCCTCTGGAGCCCTGCGACGTGCCGCTCGCGCTGGGGGCGCTGCTGCTGCGCGCCGCCGCCGAGGCACAGGAGCAGCGGCCGCTCCTCGGGGTCTCGCTCGTCGACGCGGTGCTTGCGCGGCGCCATGAGCTGACCCGCCGCGAAGCCGCCGAGATGCGGCTCTCGTGCCAGGCGGTCGCCGCCGCCGCCCCAGACACCGCCTGCTTTGCCGCCATGCTGGCCCGCGCCGTGGGTTATCGCGACCGGCTGGCGCTGGCGCATTGCCTCTGCGAGGTGATGGCCAGCGGCGAGACCGCCCCCGAGGACGTCGCGACCGCGCTTTGGCTCTCGGAGCATCTGCTCTTCGTCGCGCCCCGCGACCTGTCCCGCAGTCGCGCCGGTTGATCCGGGCCGCCCGCCGGGGGCGCTGCCCCCGCCCGCTGACGCGGACTCCCCCGGGATATTTGGTCCATGTGGAAGCTCGCCTGAAAGACCGGGACCGCGGACACGGCTTCGTGCGGCGCGCCTGTGTGTCAGCCGTTGGCGAGCGCCGCGGCAGGGTCTATATCTTTTGCATGTTTGCAGATTTCCTGAAGCGGCTGGTCGATCCCGGCCCCGAGCCCCTGCCCGACGCCGATGCGCGGCTGGCGCTCTGCGCTCTGCTCGTGCGTGTGGCCCGGGCCGATGAAACCTACGACCAGTCCGAACAGGACCGGATCGACCGCATTGCCGCCACGCGCTACGGGCTCTCGCCCTTCGAGGCGAGCAAGCTGCGCCGCGAGGCCGAGGCACTGGAGGCCGAGGCGCCCGACACGGTACGCTTTACCCGCGCGATCAAGGATGCCGTCGCCTACGAGGACCGCATCGCGGTGATCGAGGCGCTCTGGCAGGTCGCCCTGGCGGACGGCGAGCGCGACGACGAGGAAGATGCGCTGCTGCGGCTCGTTTCGAACCTGCTTGGCATCAACGACAGGGATTCGGCGCTGGCGCGGCAGCGGGTCGAAGCGGCGGGATAAGCCAGCGGCCCGACGGCTGATTTCCGGGCAGTTGCCGATTTACGCCGCGCAACCCCGCGGGCAGGCACCGTTTTCGACATGGACAACCGGCCCGTTTTCCGCCCATTCTCGCCGCCAATATCAGCAACTGCGCAAGAAGGTTTGGCTTGACCGAGACAGCCCAAGCTCCAGTCATCGAGATCCGCGATCTGCACAAGGCCTACGGCGAGCTCGAAGTGCTCAAGGGGGTCAGCATCACCGCGAAGCGCGGCGACGTGGTCTCGCTGATCGGCTCGTCGGGCTCCGGCAAGTCGACGCTGCTGCGCTGCTGCAACCTGCTCGAGGACAGCCAGCAGGGCGAGATCCTGTTCAAGGGCGAGCCGGTGCAATGGCACGGCAGCGGCCATTCGCGCCGTCCCGCCGATGCAAAGCAGGTGCTGCGCATCCGCACCAACCTTTCCATGGTCTTCCAGCAATTCAACCTCTGGGCCCACATGACCATCCTGCAGAACGTGATGGAGGCGCCACTCACCGTGCTCGGCCGCCCGCGCGACGAGGTCGAGGCCGCTGCCCGGCGCTACCTCGACAAGGTCGGTATCGGCGACAAGGCCGACGCCTGGCCGGCGCAACTGTCGGGAGGCCAGCAGCAGCGCGCGGCGATCGCGCGCGGCCTGTGCATGGAGCCCGAGGCGCTGCTCTTCGACGAGCCGACCTCGGCACTCGACCCCGAGCTTGAGCAGGAGGTGGTCAAGGTGATCAAGGATCTGGCCGCAGAGGGCCGGACGATGATCATCGTCACCCATGACATGAAGATGGCCCATGACGTGAGCGATCACGTGGTGTTCCTGCACCAGGGGCGCATCGAGGAAGAAGGCGCACCGGCCGAGCTGTTCGGCGCGCCAAAGTCGGAACGGCTGCAGGGCTTCCTGCGGTCGACCAGCCACGTCTGACGGGCGGCAGAGACCACCCCGGACACGTACCTAACCAGGGAGCAAGTTACATGAAATCCATCCTTCTCGGCACCGCCGCGCTGGCCATGACCGCCACTGTGGCGCTGGCCCAGGACACCGTGCGCATGGGCACCGAGGGCGCCTACCCTCCGTACAACTTCATCAATGACGCAGGTGAGGTGGACGGCTTCGAGCGCGAGCTCGGCGACGAGCTCTGCAAGCGCGCGGAAGTGACCTGCGAGTGGGTGACCAACGACTGGGATTCGATCATCCCCAACCTCGTGTCGGGCAACTACGACACGATCATGGCTGGCATGTCGATCACCCCCGAGCGTGAAGAGGTCATCGGCTTCACCCAGAACTACACCCAGCCCGATCCCTCCTCCTACCTGGTGCTCTCGGGCAACGAGGGCATCGACCTCGGCGGCGCGGTGATCGCCGCGCAGACCGGCACCATCCAGGCGGCCTTCGTCGCCGAATCCGGCGCCACGCTGGTCGAATACGCCACCCCCGACGAAACCGTCGCCGCCGTGCGCAACGGCGAGGCCGACGCGGTTCTGGCCGACAAGAGCTACCTCGCGCCGGTCGCCGACGAGAGCGACGACGTGATGCTGCTCGAGCAGGACGAGATGATCGGCGGCGGAGTCGGCATGGGCCTGCGCCAGAGCGACACCGAGCTGAAGGAAAAGTTCGACGCGGCCATCCAGTCGATGAAAGACGACGGCTCGCTCAACGAGCTGCTGGTGAAATGGGAAATCGGCGCTCCGTTCTGAGCGCTGCAACGGCAGGGGGCCCGCGCGGCCCCCTCGCCAACGGCTGATACGACATGTTCTCCTGGTGTACCGACCCTAACGCGATCGACGGCCTGGCATGGCTGAGCTGCTACCTGACCACGGGCAAGCACCTGTCGATCTATGTGTCGGTCGGCACCGTGCTGCTGCTGCTGGCGATCACCGCGCCCGTCGCCCTGGCCTTCGGCTTCGGCGGCGCCATGGCGGCGCGCTCGCATTTCCCGCCGCTGTCCTGGGCGGGCCGGGCCTATATCGCCATCGTGCGCGGCGTGCCCGACATCGCCTTCTTCCTGTTCTTCGTGATCGCCCTCGACCAGTTCTTCGAGTGGATACGGCACGAGGTGAAATGCCCCGACTGGGATCAGCCGATCCGTCAGGGCAATGATTTCGTGGTCTGCGCCGAGGCCAAGCTGCCGCTCTCGACCGCCGCCCAATGGGTGCACGAGACCTACGGCTTCTCGCTCGCGGTGCTGACCTTCTCCATCGTCTTCGGCGCCTTTGCCGCCAACGTGCTCTTCGGCGCGATGCGCGCCGTGCCCCATGCGCAGCTCGAGACCGCAGAGGCCTACGGCATGACCCGCCGCCAGACCTTCTGGCGCATCCTCGTGCCGCAGATGTGGGTCTATGCGCTGCCCGGCCTGTCGAACCTGTGGATGGTGCTGATCAAGGCCACGCCGCTGCTTTTCCTGCTGGGCGTCGAGGACATCGTCTACTGGGCGCGCGAACTCGGCGGCTCGAAGACCGCGAAGTTCACCGACTACCCGCACCCCGACTGGCGCGTTTGGTACTTCCTGGCGCTGCTGGTCTTCTACCTCGCCTTCACCCGCGTGTCGGAAATCGTGCTCGATCGGATCATGAAGCGGCTCACCCACGGGCAGGCCACCATGGGCGGCGAAGCGCAGAGGAAGGCGTCATGAGCTGCTGGGAAACCATCGCGGACTACGGTCTGCGCTCGATCGGCATCGGCGAGCGGCTGCTGCCGCGCGACAATTTCACCCTGTGCCAGCAGGTCACGCTGATCGGCTCGGGGATGCTGTGGAACATCTACTTCGGCATCGTTGCGCTGGTGACCGGCTTCTTCCTCGCCACGGCGCTGGCGGTGGGCAAGGCATCGAAGATTACCCCCGTCCGCAAGCTGGCGGAGTGGGTGATCTTCGTCTTCCGCGGCTCGCCGCTGTTCATCCAGTTCTTCTTCGCCTACTTCCTGTTCCTCAGCCTCAAGGGGGTCTCTTCGGCCTTCGATCCGCTGACCTCGGCCTGGCTCGGCGCGGCGCTGGTGCTGTTCCTCAACACCGCCGCCTATACCGGCGAGATTTTCTACGGCGCGCTGCTGTCGGTGCCCAAGGGCGATGTCGAGGCAGCGGATGCCTATGGCTTCTCGGGCTGGCCCCGGTTCAAGAAGATCGTCTGGCCGACCATGCTGCGGCTGGCCTGGCCCGCCTATACCAACGAGGCGATCTTCCTCTTCCACGCCACGACGCTGGTGTTCTTCTCCGGCTTCCCGGCCTGGCAGCAGCGGGGCGACGCGCTCTATTACGCCAATTATTTCGCCGACAAGACCTTCAACCCCTTCGTGCCCTACCCCATTCTCGCGGGCTATTTCATCCTGCTGACGCTCTGCGTGGTGGGCCTCTTCGGGCTGATCAACAAGCGGCTGAACCGGCACCTGCCGAAGGAGCGCCGCCAGAAGATGCGGATGCGCCCCCGGCTGCTGATGCGCTGAGGCGGTCCGCGACGACAGAGACCCGAAAGCCGGACGCCGCGCGCGCCCGGCTTTTTTGTGCCCGCAGCAACAGCCGCCCGACCCCGCGCTTGCGAAACGTCGCCCAGCCTTTCATCTTTCCGAAAATACTCGCTTTCCGCCCCCCTGCCCCCGCTTGCCAGCCTGCATTCGAGTCGCTACGCTGAATTTGATCAAATTCTTGGACAGAAAATGACTGACCCGAAAACCTGGCTCCGCAAGAACCCCCAGGTCCGCACCATCCGTGTGGCCGCATGCGACCTCAACGGACAGCCGCGCGGCAAGCGCGTTCCTTCCCGCTTTGCCCACAAGGTCGTCGAGGATGGCACCCGCTTCCCCTTCTCGGCGCTGAACCTCGACATCTGGGGTGAGGACATCGACGACAGCCCGCTGGTCTTTGAATCCGGCGACCGCGACGGCGTGTTGAAACCTACCGAGCGCGGCTTCGTGCCGATGCCCTGGCTCGAGGCGCCGACCGCACTCTTGCCGATCTGGATGTTCCACGAGGGCGGCAAGCCCTACGAAGGCGACCCGCGCCACGCGCTGGCGCAGGTGGTCAACCGCTACAAGCGGCACGGGCTGACGCCGGTGGTTGCGCTGGAAATGGAATTCTTCCTGATCGACGACAGCACCCGCAAGCTGCAGGTGCCTGTCTCGCCCCGCTCGGGCAAGCGCCGCAAGGCCGCCGAGGTGCTGTCGATCCGCGCCCTCGACACCTTCGACATCTTCTTCACCGACCTCTACGACGCCTGCGAGGACATGGATATCCCCGCCGATACCGCCATCTCCGAGGCGGGTCTCGGGCAGTTCGAGATCAACATGATGCACCAGGACGACGCGCTGCGCGCGGCGGATGACGCCTGGCTGTTCAAGATGCTGCTCAAGGGGCTGGCGCGCCGCCACGGCTTCGCCGCCTCCTTCATGGCGAAGCCCTACGAGGATTACGCCGGCTCGGGGATGCACATGCATTTCTCGGTGCTCGACGAAGAGGGCAACAACATCTTCGACGACGGCGGGCCGAAGGGCACCGAGGTGCTGCGCCACGCCATCGGCGGCTGCGTCAACGCGATGCACGACAGCACGCTGATCTTCGCGCCGCACCTCAATTCCTACGAGCGGCTGATCCCCGAGAACCATGCCCCCTGCGGGATCTCCTGGGCTTACGAGAACCGCACCGCGGCGATCCGCGTGCCCTCGGGCAGCCCGGCGGCGCGCCGGATCGAGCACCGCGTGGCGGGCGGCGACGTGAACCCCTACCTGCTGATGGCCACCATCCTTGGCGCGGCGCTCAACGGCATCGAGGACGAGATCGAGCCGCCCGAGCCGATCACCGGCAATGCCTACGCGCAGGACCTGCCGCTGATCCCGACCGACTGGGAATCGGCCATGGACGCCTTCGAGGCGAGCGACATCATGCCCCGCATCCTGCCGCAGGAACTGATCCGCAACCTGCTGCTGACCAAGCGCCAGGAGCAGCTCTACATGACCGAGCTGTCGCCGCTGGAACAGGTCGAAATCTACCTAGATACGGTCTGAGCACGGCCTTGCCGCGCCTTTGCGGCAAGACTACCTTCGGGCCAGACAAAGCAACGTGTGATCCATGAAAATCGGCATCCTGCAGACCGGCCTCGTCCCCGCGGAACTCGCGGCCGAGACCGGTGAATACCCCGCCTTCTTCGCCCGCCTTCTCGACGGCTACGGCTTCGAGTTCGAAAGCTGGTCGGTGGTGAACGGCGACTTCCCCGAAGGCCCCGAGGCGGCGGACGGCTGGCTCATCACCGGCTCGCGCCACGGCGCCTACGAGGACCACGCCTGGATTCCGCCGCTCGAGCAGCTGATCCGCGACATCTACGCGCAGGGCCGCCCGCTGATCGGCGTGTGCTTCGGCCACCAGATCATCGCGCAGGCGCTTGGCGGCAGGGTCGAGAAGCACCCCGGCGGCTGGGTGGTCGGACCGACCACCTATCGCTTCAAGGACGGGCAGCAGAAGGTGATCAACGCCTGGCATCAGGACCAGGTCACCGAGCTGCCGCAAGGGGCCGAGGTCGTGGCCAGCTCGGACTTCTGCGACTATGCTGCCCTGCTCTATCCGGGCCACGCCTATACGGTGCAGCCGCACCCCGAATTCAACGACGATTTCACCCGCGCCCTGATCGAGACACGGGGCCCCGGTGTGGTGCCGCAGGAGCGGCTCGACGCCGCCGGCAAGGCGCTCGGCACCCCGCTCGACCAGCGCGCCGTCGCCGATCAATTCGCGCATTTCTTCAAGCAAAAGGCTCTCGCATGACCGAGGACTGGACAGGCCAGCTTCCGCAACCCGCCACCGCCTATCTCGAAGGGCGGCGGCTCGACGAGGTCGAATGCGTGATCGCCGACCTGCCCGGCATTGCCCGCGGCAAGGCGGTTCCCGCCTCGAAATTCGCCCGGCAGGACTATTTCCACCTGCCCGAGTCGATCTTCTACCAGACGATCACCGGCGACTGGGGTGAGGCCGCGGACGAAAACGTCGGCTTCATCGAGCGCGACATGATCCTGCGCCCGGACATGAGCACGGCCACCGCCGCGCCTTGGACCGCCGATTGGACGCTGCAGGTGATCCACGACGCCTTCGACCGCAAGGGCGAGCCCGTCCCCGCCGCGCCGCGTAACGTGCTGAAACGCGTGGTCGAGCTTTACCGCAAGCAGGGCTGGGAGCCCGTGGTGGCCCCCGAGATGGAATTCTTCCTGGTGGCGCGCAACGTCGATCCCGCCAAGGACATCAAGCCGATGATGGGCCGCTCAGGCCGACCCGCCGCGGCGCGCCAGGCCTATTCGATGACCGCGGTCGACGAGTTCGGCCCGGTGATCGACGACATCTACGACTTCGCCGAGGCGCAGGGCTTCGAGATCGACGGCATCACCCAGGAAGGCGGCGCAGGCCAGCTGGAGATCAACCTTCAGCACGGCGACCCGGTGAAGCTCGCCGACGAGATCTTCTACTTCAAGCGGCTGATCCGCGAGGCGGCATTGCGCCACGACTGCTTTGCCACCTTCATGGCCAAGCCGATCGCCGACGAGCCCGGCTCGGCGATGCACATCCACCACTCGGTGATGGACATCGAGACCGGCCGCAACATTTTCTCCGGTCCCGCCGGGGGCGAGACCGATGCCTTCTTCCACTTCATCGGCGGGCTGCAGACCTACCTGCCCGCGGCCATCGCGGTGCTGGCACCCTACGTCAACAGCTACCGCCGCTACGTGCGCGACAGCGCCGCGCCGATCAACCTCGAATGGGGCCGCGACAACCGCACCACCGGCATTCGCATTCCGATCTCCGGCCCCTCTGCGCGCCGGGTCGAGAACCGCCTCGCCGGGATGGACTGCAACCCCTACCTCGGCATCGCCGCCTCGCTGGCCTGCGGCTATCTCGGTCTGATGGAGGAGCTGCGGCCGTCGAAGCAGTTTCGCGGCGACGCCTACGAGGGCGAGGGCGACATCCCGCGCGTGCTGGGCCAGGCGCTCGACCTCTTCGACGAGGCGACCAAGCTTCACGAGGTGCTGGGCCCGGAGTTTGCCCGCGTCTACTCGATCGTGAAGCGCACCGAGTACGAGGAATTCCTCGCGGTGATTTCGCCCTGGGAACGCGAGCACCTGCTGCTCAACGTCTGAGCGGACCCGGCCGCGGCAGGTTTCGGGGGCTCTGCTCCCGGACCCCCGGGATACTTGTGTCTAGACGAATGAAGGAGGGGGCGCGATGGACCTGCTGTTCTCGAACGATCGGCGCGGCGAGTACCCGCAGAGCTGGTACGCGGCGACAGCCGAGCTGCTGCCGCCCTTTCCCAAGCTCGAAGGCGAGGCGCGGGCCGATGTCTGCATCATCGGCGGCGGCTACACCGGCCTCTCGGCGGCGCTGCACCTCGCCGAGGCGGGGCTGGACGTGGCGCTGCTGGAGGCACACCGGGTCGGTTTCGGTGCCTCGGGGCGCAACGGCGGGCAGCTCGGGTCGGGCCAGCGACAGGACCAGCTCAGCCTCGAGAAGATGGTCGGCGAGGCAAATGCGCGGGTGCTCTGGGACCTTGGCGAAGAGGCCAAGGACCTGTGCCGCACTCTGATCGCAAAGCACGGCATCGACTGCTACCTGCGCGACGGCGTCGCCTGGTGCGGCTCGAGCAAGGGCGACGTGGAGCACCTGCATCACTACGCCGAGCACATGGGCGAAAACTACGGCTACGAAATCGAACGCATGGACCGCGAGGCCTTCCATGCGCTCTGCCCCTCCCCCGACTACAGCGGCGGCGTGCTCGACATGGGCGCGGCGCATCTGCACCCGCTGCGTTTCGCGCTGGGGCTGGCAAAGGCCGCTGCCGGTGCCGGGGCGCGGATCTACGAGACCAGCCACGTGGAAAGCGTCGAACAGGGCCGCGAGGTGCTGGTCCACACCGGCGGCGGCACACTGCGCGCCAAACACGTGATCTATGCCTGCAACGGCTATCTCGGCGGCCTGGAACCGAAAGTCGCGGCAAAGGTCATGCCGATCAACAACTTCGTCGTTGCCACGGAGCCGCTCGGCGAGCGGACCCGCGAAGTGCTGACCCGCGACGTGGCGGTGGCCGATTCCAAGTTCGTGGTGAATTACTTCCGTCTCAGCCACGACGGGCGGCTGCTGTTCGGCGGCGGCGAGAGCTACGGCTACCGATTCCCGAGCGACATCAGGGCGCTGGTGCGCAAGCCGATGCTGGAGATCTTCCCGCAGCTCGAGGACGTGCGGCTCGACTACGCCTGGGGCGGCACGCTGGCGATCACCATGAAGCGCCTGCCGCTGCTGGCGCGGCTTGCGCCGAACGTGCTCACCGCATCGGGCTACTCCGGCCACGGGGTCGGCACCGCCGTGCACGCGGGCCGTCTGCTGGCCGAAGCCGTGCGCGGACAGTCGTCGGGGTTCGACGCCATGGCGGCGCTGCCCGTGCCCGGGTTCCCGGGCGGCGCGGCTCTGCGCTCGCCTCTGCTGGTGCTGGCGATGAGTTGGTACGCGCTGCGCGACCGCCTCGGTCTCTGAGAGAGAATCCGCTCACGATCGGTGGATGCTCCCTGCCGGGAGCATTTTCACTTGGGCGACACATTTCTCGTGTTTAAGATTTATCAAAGAAATAATTTGGATTTTGCAATATGAGCAGCCTTCCGAACATGCACGATGCGGAGCCCATTCCCGAGGAAGCCCGCGCCGAGATCGACCGCCTGCTGCTGTCGGGCGACCTCTTCCGCTACACCGCGCCCGAGGATGCGCCCGTCGCGCTGCTGGAACGCGAGTTCGCCGCGCTGCTGGGCTCCAAATACGCTCTGGCGGTATCGAGCTGCTCGGCCGCGCTGTTTCTGTCGCTGAAGGCGCTGGACCTGCCGCGTGGCGCGAAGGTGCTGATCCCCGGCTTCACCTTCGCCGCGGTGCCCTCGTCGATCGTGCATGCCGATTGTGTGCCGGTGCTCTGCGAGGTGGGCGAGAACTACCGCATCGACCTGAAGGACTTCGAGGCGAAGCTGGGCGGAGTGGACGCGGTGATCATCAGCCATATGCGCGGCCATACCTCGGACATGGACGCGATCCTCGACCTCTGCGACGCCCGCGGCCTGCCGGTGATCGAGGACGCCGCGCATTCACTGGGCACCAGATGGTCCGGGCGCAACATCGGCACACTGGGCCGGGTCGGCTGCTTCTCGTTCCAGAGCTACAAGCTGGTCAACGCCGGCGAGGGCGGCATCCTGATCACCGATGACGCCGAGCTGGTGGCCCGGGCGGTGATCCTCTCGGGGGCCTACGAGCACAACTGGCGCAAGCACATGGCACCGGGCGACAATTCCCCCGAGCTGGAAGAGGCCTTTGCCCGCTGGCAGAACCGCCTGCCGCTCTACAACCTGCGCCTGTCGAACCTCGCCGCCGCGGTGATCCGGCCGCAGCTGGCGCATGTCGAACGCCGGGTGCGCGACGGACGCCGCAACCACGACCACGTGGCGGCGATCCTCAGACGCTCGCCCTGGATCGAGGTGCCGGACAGGCTCCCGCCCGAGGAGCGCGCGCCGGATTCGCTGCAGTTCAACCTGACCGGAATGGACGATGCCGAGATGCGCGCCTTCATCGAGACGGCGGCCGAGGGCGGGGTCAAGGTGCAGCTTTTCGGCCTGTCCACCGACAACGCCCGCGCCTTCTGGAACTGGCAGTTCCTCGAGGATATCCCCGAGCTGCCGGGCACCCGCGCCATGCTCGAACGCGCCTGCGACACCCGGCTGCCGGCCCGGTTGACCCTTGAGGAGTGCGAGGCGGTGGCCGACGTATTGGCGCACGCGGCAGACAGCGTGATGGGGCCGCAGCGCGCTTACGGCACCTGAGGCGTCTTGGATTTGGCTGGCGGGCGGCGGCGCAGACGCGCCAGAAGCCGCCCGTCGGTCACCACCAGCCCCGCCGCGATGATGCCGAGACCAAGATAGACCCCGGCCGGCAGTTGCTCGCCGAGGAAGATGCGCCCGAAGACGATGGCGAAGGGCGGGATCAGCAGCGTCACCAGCATGAGGTTCGCAGCGCCCGCGCGGGCAAGGATCGCGAAGTAGAGGATGAAGGCCAGTGCGGTCGCCAGAAGCGACAGGCCGAGCAGCGCCGCCCAGACCCGTGCCGAATGGTGCAGACCCGGCAGCCCCTCCTGCCAGATCACCAGCGGCAGCATGATCGCCGCGCTGCCTGCCAGCATCCCGAAGGCATTGAGCAGCGGCGGCTGGCCTGAGAGCCGCAACTTCGCCCAGACGCTGGCCAGCGAATAGCTCAGTGCCGCCAGCAGCACTGCCCCCTGCCCCAGATTGCGCGGATCGAGGGTGGTCAGCCGATCCGGACCGATCACCACCGCGACCCCGGCCAGCCCGAGCGCCGCGCCCACCAGCTTGGACCAGCTCAGCCGTTCGTCGCGCAGCAGCAAGCCCGCCACCACCGCGCCAAGCACCCCGGTCGAGGCGTTGAGGATTGCCGCCAGACCGCTCTCGATATGGGTCTGGCCCCAGAAGATCAGCGTGAAGGGCAGTGCATTGTTGAGCGCGCCCATCACCAGATATGCGCCCCAGAGCCGCGGCGAAAGCGGCACCCGCACCCCGCGCAGCCGCAGCACCAACCAGAGCGCGAGCGCCGCGATCACCACCCGGTGCAGCGTCACCTGCATGGGGCTGAGTTCGGTCAGGGCGATCTCGGCAAACAGAAAGGTGCTGCCCCAGAGCGCGGCGAGCACGAGCAGCAACAGGCCCGAGAGGCGATCTATTCGGAGGGTGGGTGCGTGATCCATGCAGACCCTTTGCACGACGCGGCGGGCGAGGGAAATCCGGATCCTGCGCAAAACCGGCAAAGGACCGATGCGCACGCGCAGCCCTTTGCCCAAAAGCAAACCGGGCCCCGAAGGGCCCGCCGCATCACTTGTCCATTTTGGAGAGCTTCTGCTGCAACTCCGCGAGCTGCTTCTTTATGGCGGCGAGGTCTTCCTCGCTTTCGGCGTCGCTGTCGTCCTTGCCCGGGCCGGACCAGTTCGCGCCCATGTTGCCCATGTTGCCCGCCATCGCCTTGAGGAAGGCTTCCTGCTGTGCCTGCATCGCCTCGAGCCCCGGGATCTTCGGCATCATGGGGTTCATCTGGTTCATGCTGTCCGCCCATTTGCTCTGGCTGTCGCGGAACACTTCGAAGCTGGCGGCGAGGAACTGCGGAACCACCGATGTCGCCTGCGTGGTGTAGCTGCGCACCAGGTCGGTCAGCACGTTGATCGGCAGCACGCTCTCGCCGCGACTCTCGTGCTCGGCGACGATCTGCAACAGGTACTGACGTGTCAGATCGTCACCCGACTTCAGATCGACGATCTGCACGTCGCGCCCGTCCCGGATGAAGCCCGAGATATCCTCGAGCGTCACGTAGTCACTGGTCTCGGTATTGTAGAGCCGCCTGCTCGCGTAGCGTTTGATGAGCAGCGGTTTTTCCTTGTCAGCCACGATGGACCCTCCCTCCACGCAGAGTTGAGAAAAAGCCTATGCGAGTGCAGAAAAAAAGAAAAGCATCAGTTTCACCGGGACTTGCCGGACACGCGGTCGCAATTTGCTGCGCCGCGGCCCGAAAAATGCTGCAACATGCTGCGCAGCATCACTCCTGTGGCGCCGCAGCGAAGATGCGGTCGACGAACTCCTGCGTGCCACGGCAGAACTCCAGCGGCAGCGGATAGTCGGCTTCGCCCTTCACCGTGGCGTTGAACGCCTCGACCTGCAGCACGTAGTGATTCTCCGCCGGCCAGCGCCAGACCCGCGTCTCGAGGCCCGGTCCGTGCAGGTGCAGCTCGGCCTGCCCGAAGACCTGCACGTTGAAGGGCACCGGCAGCCGCATCACCGCCTTGGTGCCGTGCAGCACGATCTCCTGCCAAGGCGCAGCGCGGGTGGAAACCCGACCGGTGTAGATGAACCCCGGGAAGCGCGCCATGACGTGCGCGGAGGCGTCGACACCGTTCTGCCAATCGATCTCGGCGGCGAGGATCTCGCCCGGTTCCTGGCCGGTGATCAGCCGGATCGAGCCGAAGGCATAAACCCCCACATCCCGCAGGGCACCGCCGCCAACATCCGCCTGATTGCGGATGTTGCCCAGGTCGTCATTGTAGAAGCTGTGGGTGCTGTCGACCCGAACCAGATCGCCGATCTCTCCGGCCTGCAACAGCTCACGCGCCTTGGCGAACTGCGGGTGATGCGCCACCATCCAGGCCTCTGCCACCAGCTTGCCGGTGGATTGCCGGACGGCGATCAGATCGTCGATCTCCTCGGCCTTCATCGCGATGGGCTTTTCGCACAGCACGTGCTTGCCGGCCTCGGCGGCCTTGCGGGTCCACTCGGCATGCAGGCTATTGGGCAGCGGAATGTAGATCGCGTCGATCTCCGGGTCGGCGAGCAGTGCATCGTAGCTTTCGTGCACCCTCAGGCCGGGGGCAAAGGCGGCAAAGGGCGCGACCTTTGCCGGCGTCGAGGTCGCGATAGCGGCCAGTGCACCGCCCCGCGCCGCGTGAATTGCCGGCCCCATGTGGTTCTTCGCAAAATTGGCGGCGCCCAGAATGCCCCATCTGACGTGATCTGCCATGATCTCTTCCCTATCCAAGTCGAGCCGGATGGTAGCGCCCTGACGGGCCCCCGCAAGCGAAACGCCCGCCGCAAAGCGACGGGCGTTTGAAATGGGCGCGGTGGGAGCGATCAGGCGTCCGAGAGCATTCCCTGCTCCATCGCCAGTTCGCGCATGCGCTTCTGCAGCTTCTCGAAGGCGCGCACCTCGATCTGCCGGATACGCTCGCGGCTGACGTCGTAAATGCCCGACAGTTCCTCGAGCGTCACCGCCTGCTCGGCGAGGCGGCGCTGGGTGAGAATGTCCTTCTCGCGATCATTGAGCACGTCCATGGCCTCGGCCAGGAGCGCGCGCCGCGCGTCCATCTCGTCGCGCTCGGCGTAGTCGGCGGCCTGATCGGCGTCCTCGTCCTCGAGCCAGTCCTGCCATTGCATCGTGCCTTCGCCCTCGGAGCCGACGGTGGCATTGAGCGAGGCATCGCCGCCCGACAGGCGCCGGTTCATCGAGATCACCTCGGTCTCGGACACGCCAAGGTCGGTGGCGATTTTCTCGACGTGCTCGGGGCGAAGGTCGCCCTCTTCCAGCGCGCCGATACGGTTCTTGGCCTTGCGCAGGTTGAAGAAGAGCTTCTTCTGCGCCGAGGTGGTGCCGAGCTTCACCAGGCTCCAGGACCGCAGGATGTATTCCTGGATCGAGGCGCGGATCCACCACATCGCATATGTGGCGAGGCGGAAGCCCTTCTCCGGATCGAAGCGTTTGACCGCCTGCATCAGGCCGACGTTCGCCTCCGAGATCACCTCGGCCTGCGGCAGGCCGTAGCCACGGTAGCCCATGGCGATCTTGGCGGCGAGGCGCAGGTGGCTGGTGACCATCTTGTGGGCCGACTCGGCGTCCTGTTCCTCGACCCAGCGCTTGGCCAGCATGTATTCTTCTTCAGGCTCCAGAAGCGGGAACTTCCGGATTTCCTGCAGGTAACGGCTGAGGCCGGCTTCCGGCGACGGTGCCGGCAGATTCGCGTAGTTGCTCACGTGCCCCTTCCTCCAATGTTATGAGGGTTAACATCCAATATGGGTGGGCCCTCGATGGATTACAAGAATCCCTTACGTGCAGATATGCAGCATGGGGTGTTCAAGGTTTTCACGTGTTTAACGCAGACTCCCGCCGCCCGGATCCGGATTTCGCCGATCTCACGCAGATGCGAAGGATATGTCACTCACCGCGCAAAGTCTGCAGCAGATGCCCCATGTCCTCGGGAAGCTCGGCCTCGAAGCGCAGGTGCTCGCCACTCACCGGGTGCTCGAAGCCGAGCAGCGCCGCATGCAGTGCCTGCCTGTCGAAGCGGTCGACCTCGGCCACCACCTGCGGGGCCAGCGCCTTGGCCGCGATCTTGCGGCGCCCGCCGTAGACCGGATCGCCGATCAGACCGTGCCCGGCGTGTGCCATGTGCACGCGGATCTGGTGCGTGCGCCCGGTTTCAAGCCGGCATTCCACCAGCGCCAGTGCCGGCGGCGTTCCGAAGGTCTCGAGCACCCGCGCGCGGGTGGTGGCATGACGCCCCTGCCCGTCGAAGTAGACCGCCTGCTTCTGCCGGTCGGTCTTGTGCCGTGCGAGTCCCGACTGGATGCGGATCACCTCGCCCGGCTCGACCGAGACGCCCTTCACCCCGCGCAGCCGCGGATCGGCGGTCGTCGGCACGCCATGCACCAGTGCAAGATAGGCGCGCTCGGCGGTGTGCTTTGCGAACTGCTCGGCAAGGCCGTGGTGCGCGCGGTCGGATTTGGCCACCACCAGCAGCCCCGAGGTGTCCTTGTCGATACGGTGCACGATGCCCGGCCGCTTCATGCCGCCGACGCCCGAGAGCGCATCGCCGAAATGGAACAGCAGCGCATTGACCAAGGTGCCGGTCGGCGTGCCGGGTGCGGGGTGGACCACCATGCCCGCGGGCTTGTTGACCACCACGAGGTCCTCGTCCTCCCAGACGATGTCGAGCGGAATGTCCTCGGGGCCGATGTGGCTCTCTTCGGCCTCCGGCACCGAGATCTCCAGCACGTCGCCCTCTTCGACCTTGGCCTTAGGGTCGGACAGCACCTCACCCGCACGCGTCACCGCGCCCTCGGCGATCAGCTTCGCGAGGCGGGTGCGCGAGAGCGCGGCTTCCTCTGGCACATCGCGCGCCAGCGCCTTATCAAGACGCGGCGGCGGGGCTTCCCCGATGACGACGCGCAAAGGCTGCTCCATGTCCAATACTCCTGAAGATCCCGAAATCCTGCCCGAACCGGCCAACCTGCGCTTCCTTCGGCGGCTGGTCACGGTACTTACGGCGGTGATGATCGCAGGGCTTGTAGCCATTGTGTCACTGATTGTCATCCGCTTCACGGCAGCCACGAAAACCCCCGCACCGCTGCCTGCCGAGATCACCCTGCCCTCGGGCGCGACCGCGTCGGCCTTCACCCAAGGCGGCGACTGGTACGCGGTGGTCACCACCGACGACCGAATCCTGATCTTCGACCGGCAGACGCAGGAGCTGCGCCAGACCATCGCCATCGCCCCCGCCGAGTGACCCCGGGGGCCCCGGCTCTTCGTCTAGACAGAGATATCCCGGGGAGTCCGCGCGCAGGCGCGGACGGGGCAGCGCGTCAAACCATCGCGGCAACGGTCAAAGGCGCGGCTCAAGTAGCCCCGAGGCGATCTGTTCTGGTAGGGGGGAGATGGTACCGCCTTCCCGGTTCGAACGGGAGACCTCTTGATCCACAATCAAGCGCTCTAACCTACTGAGCTAAGGCGGCACGCTCGGGGGGAATAACGCCAGCCATTTTCGATTGCAAGCCCCAATCCTGAGTTAAATTGCACGCTCCCAGTGTTGCTCGACGAGGCGCACCCCGAAGCTGGTGACAGGTACCGAGGACACAAGGGAAAACCCGTTCCTGGCGTAGAGCGCGCAGGCGGCACGGTGGCTCTCATGGGTCCAGAGGGTCATTCGGCTGTACCCCACGTCGCGGGCGAATCCCATGCAGGTATCCAGAAGGCGCTGCCCCAGCCCCCGGCCCCGCGCCTCGGGCAGCAGCAGGAAGAGCCGCAGCTTGGCCACCGCTTCCCCGTCCGCCTCGCCAGCATCGACGCAAAAGATGCTGCCCAAACGCACCGGGCCGTCGCAAGCGATCCAACCGCGCTCACGCGCCGGATCGTGGTTCGCCTCGAAGTCCTTCAGGATGGACTCGACGAGCGCCCCGAAGGTCGCATCGAAACCTTCATCGCGGGCGTAAAGCTCGGCGTGCTGGCGCACCAACCACACCCGGTCACCGGGTCCGTAGGGCCTCAGTTCGATGGTCTTTCCCGCTGCCTGCAACATGGACATCCCGCCCCCCTCGCTTGCAATATGCGCGTGTCGGGTCTAAGCCCGCGCAATTCCAGTTTCATGGGGACGATCATGGGGATCAACACCGAACGCGACATCGAAGCCAACCTGCAGATCGGCCCGACCGACCAGGGCATGGTGCGTCTCTACATCTACGCCGGCGATCTCGAGATCCCGATGGATTTCGATCCCGAGGAAGCCGAGGAAATCGCAGAGGAGCTGCGCGCCGCCGCGGCCACCGCGCGCAAGGTCAAGCGCTGAGCCGGCTGCGCTTCTGAAAGGTCCAGACCTCACCCCCAGGCGTCGAGCCGCGCCTCGGGGTCCCGCAGCGCATGCAGCCGCCGCGCCGCATGGGTTGCAAAGCGCCTGATCAACGCGTTTCGCCGCGCGCCGCTGAGCTTTTCCTCCGGTGCCATGCGCAGAATTTCGGCGTCATAGGCATCGGCGATGATCAACCCTGTCCCCTCGGGCAGCAGCTCTGTCGGGAACGCCTCGTCCACCGCCCAGAAGTAGCGGTCGCACCAGTCCAGATAACCCTGCCACTTGCCGTCGGACATGTAATCGGCACGGCTGCTCTTGCATTCCACCACCCAAATCTCGCCCTTCGGCCCCAATGCCATGACGTCGACCCGGCGGCCACGCTCGGGCACGAATTCCTCGACCGGGGCAAAGCCGAGACTTGCCAGGTGGCGACACACGCCCCGCGCCAGAAGCTGGCCGGGCATCATCGGAGTTTCGGTGGTCAGGTTCATACCTCCACTATGAACAATAGGTGAACAAACGCAAGCCGCAGGCCGCTCACTCTTTTTTGCGCCGCCTTAGCGCCTATTTGCTCTCAAATGGTTGCAGGAGGCCCGGCCCATGACAGACGCCCCGACGGACGGCATGCACGACGAGACCGACGACACCCGCTCCACCCAGTCCAGAAGCCGCGGCCTGCGCCACGCGCGCGAGCTCGAGCGGCACCTCGGCTGGCTCGACAGCTTCTCTGGCACGGCGCTCGGCGTGCTCTCGGTCGCCTCGGGTATCTACACTTATCTCGGGGTTTCGTCGCTGCTCGAAGAGGGCGGCGCCTTCACCGTTTTTGCCGCCATCGCCTACTCGGTGGCGGTCTCCGTGGGCATCTTCGTCTTCTGGTCCTACCTGATGCGGCTCTACCCGGCGATGCGCTCGACCCGCTCGCGCATGGGGCTGCTGGGGGCCATGGGGCTCGGGTCGCTGGCGATCATCGCCATGTCGTCCTGGCTGAACGCGGCGGCGCTGGCCGGTTCGGCGGCGGTCGAGCAGCATCTTGCGGAAACCGTGCAGGACTATCAGGGCGCGCTGGAACGCACCCATGAAATCGCCCTCACCGGCCAGTCTCTGGAGCGTGACGTCGCCCGGGTGCGCCAGAGCTTCGAGGATCTCTCGGAGCAGGAGGCACAGGGCTCGCTCTCCGGCCTCGCCGGGCGCGGTGCCGTCTTCCGCGTATTGCGCCAGAAGGCCGCCGAGCTTTCCTCCCTTGAAGCCCAGATCGCCGAGCAGACGCCGCTGGTCGACAGCGCTTTCGCGCAGGGCAACGCGATCCTGTCGCGGATGCGCGCGCTGACCGTCGAACCCGGCCCCGTCGAGCCGCGTTCGGTGGAATTCTCCGAAGCTGCGGTCGAACTTCAGGGTCTCATCGCCCAGTTGCGCCAACTTTCCGTCGCGCCGCTGGTCGAGCGCGCCGCGCAAGATCTGGCCGCCTCGGTGGTGCTGCCGGAACTCGACGGCCAGAACGACGCCGACCGCGGCAGCCAGGCGGCGACCATCACCTCGGTGCTGGAAGTGCTCGGCCAGCGCGCGACGACGCTGGAGCGCGCGGCGCAGAACGTGCTGACGTTGCAACCCGCCGCCGAAGTCACCTACACGCCGGTGTCAGCCGCCGACGCGGTGATCATGTACGCGCGCAATTTCGTGCCCTCCTGGGCCGGCGCCATCGCCATCGACCTGTTGCCCGCGGTGCTGGTGCTGATCCTTGCGGTCACCCATGGCGCCATCCGCCACGGCCGTGAGGGTGCCGAGATCGAGGACACGCTGACTCTCGCCGAGCTGCGCGCAGCGATGCACGCCATGCGCGACATCGACACCGCGATGCACCCCCCGGCTCCGCCCGCTCCGGCCCGGCAAGAGATAGGTCCCGACACCACCCCGCAGACAGCGCCCGAGGACTCCCCCGAGATCTCGCGCTTCACCGGGCGCACGACATGAGGCACCTCACCGTCGCCCGCGCCCTGACCGGCGCGCTGGTGCTGCAGATCGCGCTCGGCGCCTTCCTCGTGCTCGGCGACCTGACCAGCAGCGATTTCACCCTGCCCCGCTTCGGCCCATCGGCGCCGCGGCTGACACAGCCGGTGCAGCCCGGAGACCAGCGCCGCACCTTTGCGCCCGGCCGCGACCTGCCGCCGCGCTCGCCGCTGCGCGACCCGGGCAAGCTGCCCGAGCGCCTCGCGCTCACCCGCAGTGAGGGCTCGGCCTGGCGGCTCGAAGGCGGCATCTCCGAGGGAGACGCCGAGCGCATCATTTCCGCGCTGGATGACGCGCAGGCCGGCAGCAACCCTATCGAAACCCTGGTCCTGCAGAGCCCCGGCGGCTCGGTGCCCGATGCGCTCGCCATCGGGCGGCACGTGCGCCAGATGGGCCTCGGCACGCGGATGCTCGAAGGCGAATTCTGCTACTCCGCCTGCCCCTACCTGCTGGCCTCTGGCACAACGCGAGAGATCCCCGAGGGGGCCTCGGTCGGCGTACACCAGCACTACTTCGGAGAAAGCACGATCCTGCCCGCCTTCGTCGCGGTCGAGCAGATCCAGCGCGGACAGGGCGAGGTGATGGAATACCTCGAGGAGATGGGCATCGACCCCATGGTGCTGCGCCCGGCGCTCGCCACGCCCGCCGATCAAATCTACATCCTGCTGCCCGAGGAACTGGCCCGTTACAATTTCGTGACAGAGGAAAGCTGAGCGCGCACAGCTTGCCCCTTGTCGAAGGGCTCCAGTGCCACTATCTCCGGCTCAGGCGGGTTCTGACCTTTGCGTGCATGGTTGCATTCCGGTGGCCTTAAGCAATTCCGAGGGAGTTGGCTCTGTCCGGGCCCTGGTCCGGTTACCTGACGCCCACCTGTATATACAGGTCCTCGGGAATGAGATAACCCCACGGAAGGACCGGTTCCCGCCACTTCCCCCCGACATGATCGACAGGCACGCCCGGCGCGACCCCGCGCCTTCCGGTGATGTCCGTCCCTGAGCCCTGTCCCTGAACCCTGGACATGAAGAAAACCCGAACATGAAAAAAGCGCCCCGCGAGGAGGCGCTTCGATTCGTTTCCAGAAGGGCCGGCCTCAGAGAAGGCGGCGTTTCTTCTGCTCGACGGGAATGCGGATCGGCATCGGCTCGAGCGCCATACGCTTGCCCCCCGACGGCCGGTCGAGATCGCCGGACATGCGCATCACGGTCATCGCGAATTGCGCGCCGGCAAACACCAGACCATTGAAAAGCCAAAGGAGAAACACCGCCAGCATCCCTACGTCGGTATGGCTCACCAGGTGCTGCAGGTTGCCGACGTTCTGCCACAGCAGCAGCGCCACGAAACCTGCCGACAGGCCGAAGCCGATCGCGCATTGGGAGATGTAGAGGCGGACGAGTTTCGGCATATGACTCTCTCCTTCATCAGGTTGACGAAGCGTAGCGGACCCACGTCAAAGCACAAGCCCCGCGGAGAATTCCGCCCCGTCACATTCCAATGTAGGGATACTTTTGCGAAACGCAAGAAAAGCTGCCGCGACGAAAGCGCCCCGCCGCCCCGCCTCGCCTGCCGCCGACGACTGGCAACGCAAAAGGCCGGCACCCCCGGGCACCGGCCTTCTTCTCTTTCCAAATACGCCGGGGGAGTCCGCGTCAGCGGACGGGGGCAGCGCCCCCTCCCTTGCCCGGGATCAGAACGCTTCGGGCTTGGCTTCGCGCGCCATGTGGTCAAGCACGGCATTGACGAACTGCACCTCACGGCCGTCGTTGAAGAAGGCACGCGCCACGTCGATGAACTCGGTGATCACCACCTTCGGCGGCGTGTCGAGCGCCACCATTTCGGCGCCGGCGGCGCGGAACAGCGCACGCAGGATCGGGTCGATACGGTCGATCGGCCATTTCGCAACCAGCGCGCGGTCGGTCATCTGGTCGATCTTGCCCTGCCAGTTGACCGCCTCGCCGACGATCTTGCCGAAGAGATCGACGTCCCCGTCCACCAGCTCCACACCCTCTTCGACCTCCGCGCCGAAGCGGTAGTCGAGGAATTCGCGCATCGTCTTCTCCGCCGTCGTGCCGGAAAGCTCCATCTGGTAGAGCGCCTGCACGGCATAGAGCCGGGATGCGGATTTCATACGGCGTTTCTGATTGCCGGAGGGGGGGACCGGGGTCGTCATGCGCTATGCTTTCCTTTGGAAGCGCCCGCGATCTGGTATTCATCCTGGGCGGGCACGAATCCCACCCCCTTGCGGGCGCCGCCCCACCTACGGGCCAGCGCGACAAGATGCAAGGCTGCAGCCGCGGCACCGCCGCCCTTGTTCTGGCCCTTCGATTCGGCGCGCACGCGCGCCTGCTCGTAGTTCTCGACGGTGAGAATGCCGTTGCCGATGCAGAGCCCCTGCAAGCCGAGCAGCGTCAACCCGCGCGAGCTGTCGTTGCAGACGGTCTCGTAATGGGTGGTCTCGCCGCGGATCACGCAGCCGAGTGCCACGTAGCCGTCGAAGTTGGACATGCGCTCGGCGATGCCGATGGCGGTCGGCACTTCCAGCGCGCCGGGCACCTCGACGATCTCGTGGAAGCCGCCGGCCGCCTCGATTTCGGCAATGGCGCCGGCGATCAGCTCGTCGGCGATATCCTTGTAGTAGGGCGCGACGACGATGAGGATCTTCGCGGGCTTGTCGAACTCGGCGCGCGGCAGGGTGTAATGGGTTTCGCTCGAGGCCATGATCACTCTCCGATCTTGCGGGTGCCCACGATCTCGAGCCCGTAGGCCTCGAGCCCGACAACGCGCGGGGTGGGCGAATTGGTCAGCAGCACCATCTTCGACAGGCCGAGCGACGACAGAATCTGCGCACCGAGCCCGTATTGACGCAGGGTGCGCGGCGAAACGTCGTCATGCAACTCCAGCTTCATCGAGGTGTCGCGCAGCAGCACGACCACGCCGCGCCCCTCTTCGGCGACGGCCTGCATCGAATCGCGGAACTCGTCCGAGCGGCCACCATGGCCAGTGCCGATGATGTCGAGCATGGGGTCGAGCGCGTGCATCCGCACCAGCACCGGCTCCTCGCCGGAGATGTCGCCCTTGGTCAGAACGATGTGCTCGTCGCCATGCGACTGGTCGGTGTAGATGCGCATGTGCCAGTCGCCGCCGAACTCCGAGCGGATCACTTCCTCGGAGCGCACGCGCACGAGGTTGTCGTGGCGGCGGCGGTAGGCGATGAGGTCCGAGATCGTGCCGATCTTCAGCCCGTGCTTCTGGGCGAAGGCCACCAGCTCGGGCAGGCGCGACATGGTGCCGTCCTCGTTCATGATCTCGCAGATCACCCCGGCAGGGTTCAGGCCCGCGAGACGCGAGACATCCACCGCCGCTTCGGTGTGGCCGGCGCGGACCAGCACGCCGCCATCCTTGGCGCGCAGCGGGAAGACGTGCCCCGGGGTGGCGATGTCGGCGGCCCCCTTCGAGGCGTCGATGGCCACGGCCACGGTCTTGGCCCGGTCAGCGGCGGAGATGCCGGTGGTCACCCCTTCGCGCGCCTCGATCGAGATGGTGAAGGCCGTCTCGTGGCGCGAGGAATTGTTGACCGACATCAGGTGCAGGCCCAACTCGTCGATGCGTTTCGAGGTCATCGAGAGGCAGATCAGCCCGCGGCCATGGGTGGCCATGAAGTTGATCGCGTCGGGGGTCGCCCATTGCGCCGGGATCACGAGGTCACCCTCGTTCTCGCGGTCCTCGTGGTCGACGAGGATGAACATCCGCCCGTTGCGGGCGTCCTCGATGATCTCCTCGACCGAGGAAATCGCGTCTTTCCAGTTTTCTTCAACCGGTCCGGGGTTTTCGTAATCCGCCATGTCGCCTCGCATTTCGTCCCCCGCCAAATAAGACAGGAGGGCAAGAAAGACTAGGCCGGTTTTTGTGCGGGACTGTGCGGCGCGCTGTGCATGCCGGGACGCGCGGGCGGGCGGGTCGGCTCAGTCGAAAATGTCCTCGAGCAGGTCGAAGAATCCCTTCGCTGCCCTGCGCGCCGGCGCCTTGCGTTTCTTCATCTGTTTTTTCAGGGCCTTGCGTGCCACCTTCTCGACCTTGCGCTGCACCTTTGAGGATTGGGACGAGCCCCCTGCCCCGGACCGCGCCGGGCCCGGACCGGTGGCCCCGCGCCCGGTCTCGGACTTCAGGTTCTTCAGCTGGCGCAGCGGCGCCCCGCAAGAGGCGCAGCTGAGTTCGTGGCGCTGCGTGCCGTCGAGCACGAGGGCGGCGCGGCTGCCTCAGTAGCAACAGGTGGCAATCGTCTGGACCATTTCCCGGATATGGGCGCAGCCAGAGCCGCGCGCAAGTTCGGGCCGGACCTCAGGGCCGAGCGGCGTAGAGCGCCACCGCCGCCGCGTTGGACACGTTGAGCGAGCCGAAGCCGCGCGCGAAGTCGATCTTCACCAGCTGGTCCACCGTCTCCTTGGTGCGCTGCCGCAGCCCCGGCCCCTCGGCGCCCAGCACCAGCGCCACGGCGCGGTCGCGCCTGCCCTCCATCGCCGCGTCGATGCTGACCTCGGCTTCGCCGTCGAGCCCGAGCACGATGTAGCCCATGCCCTGCAGCGCGATGATCGTATCCGCGAGGTTGCGCTCGCGCAGGTAGGGCTGACGTTCCAGCGCACCGGAGGCGGTTTTTGCCAAGGCACCGGTCTCGGGCGCCGAATGGTGCAGCGTGCCAATTACTGCCTGCGCGCCGAAGACCTCGGCCGAGCGCAGGATTGCCCCGACGTTATGCGGGTCGGTCACCCGGTCCAGAAGCACCAGACGGGGCGGAGTTTCCCCATCCCCCAGTGCCACGTCCTCGAGTCGGCCCCAGTTCAGCGGCTTCACCTCCAGCGCCGCGCCCTGGTGCACGGACTGCGGATCGAGCGGCGCGCCGAACTTGCGCGGGTCGTGGATCTCTGGCTCGATTCCGCCAGCCTCCAGCGCGTCCTCGAGCTTGGATTTCGCGTTCAAAGTCAGGATCAAGCGCAGTTTCTCGCGCTTGGGGTTCATCAGTGCATCGCGCACCGCATGCAGGCCGAACAGCCAGACGGTCTCGGCCGCCTTGGCCTTCTTCGCCTGTTCCTTCTCGACCACCCATTTCGGTTTCTTGACCATGGCACGCGTCCTTTTTCCTGAGCTTCGGTCTCTGCATCGCCCGGTGACGCGCTGCAAGATATTTTCCTGTTGACGACCCTTTTGAGTGCTTGTAGTCAGCGCCCCACGACGCCGGTCATACGGCGGAGGACGCCAGAGACTGGCGGAAAGTGGGCGACAGGCCGCAAGGTGTGGCAGGGGACTGTAACTCCCTCGCGGAGACGCACGCCTGGTTCGATTCCAGGGTCGCCCACCACTTTCCCTCCTCGGAAATATCTCCTTATATATCAAGCTCCGGCAGCTTCGTGCTATCACTCGGTCCAGAGTGTTGCGGCGCTTGGCCCTTCGGCCTAAGTGCCTTTTCCATATCACGATCCTGCCCCGAGGACCCAGCCCCACCAATGTTTCGCTATCGCCTGCTCCTGTCCCTCTTCGCGGCCATCGTGCTGGGCCGCGCCGCGCTGAAGCGCGACTGGGACGGCCTGCGGGCGCGCCTCGGCCACGGCAAGGCGAATCCTGGCGCGCATGTCTGGCTGCACGCGGCCTCGAACGGCGAGCTGGCCTCGGCCAGACCGGTGATCGAGGCGCTGCGCGCCGCACGCCCCGGGATGAAACTGCTGGTCACCTGCAACTCCGAGTCGGGCGTGGCGCTCGCGGAAAGCTGGGGACTTTGCGCGCGACTCGCGCCGCTCGACCTCGCGCGGGCGTCGAAACGCATGCACCGACGCTGGAACGTGCGCAGCCACATCACCATGGAATCGGAACTCTGGCCGAACCGGCTGTTGAGCTGCCCCGGCCCGGTTCTGGTGCTGGGCGGGCGTCTTACCGAGGGCACCGCCAAGGGCTGGCGCCTCTTCGGTGGGCTGCAGGCGCGCGTGCTGCACCGGATCGCCTTTCTGTCCGCGCAGGACCCCGACTCGCGCGACCGCTTCATCGAGGCTGGCCTGCCGAAATCGGCGCGCGGCCCTGTGGTCGACCTAAAGGCTCTCTACACCGCCCCCGAACAGCACGACGCGCAGCTCGAGGAGGAGTTCACCCGCGAAAGCACCTGGCTCGCCGCCTCCACCCATGAAGGCGAGGACGAGACGGTCCTCGAAGCGCACGCCGCTGCACGCCAACAAGAGCCCGGGCTGCGGCTGATTCTCGCACCGCGCCACCCGCGCCGGGCTGAGCAGATCGCCCGACTCGCCGCCGCCAGGGGCCTGAGCTGCGCCCGCCGCAGCCTCGGCGAGACACCGAGCGGCGCTGACGTTTACCTCGCGGACACGCTGGGCGAGATGGCGCTGTTCTACCGGCTCGCGGGCCGGGTCTTCATCGCCGGCACGCTGACCGACCGCGGCGGCCACACGCCCTACGAGCCCGCCGCTTTCGATGCCGCGCTGATCCACGGCCCCGACACCCGCAACTTCCGCGCCCCCTTCGCCCTGCTCGACGGCGCGGGCGCGGCGGTGCGGATCGAGGACGCGACCGGGCTCACGGCGGCGCTGCTCGGGCTGCGCGGCGACGCGGCGCAGCGCCGTGCCGGAGCCGCCGCCCGGACTTTGCTCGAACCTGAAGCATCCGCAGCGCAGCTTGTCGAAAATTTGCTACAACATATGGACGAGCAGTAAGATCAGGCGCAACATCGGTGCAAAACCGGGCAGGACAACAGGATGGGCGCTTCACTGGACACCGTATCTCGCGCTCCCGGCATCAGGCAGATGCCGAAGCGGACTCATGTGCAATATGCCGCGCTCTGCTATCGCATCCGTGACGGCAAGCTGCAGCTCCTCCTGATCACCAGCCGCGGCCGCAAACGCTGGACCTTGCCCAAGGGCTGGCCCATGCCCGGCCGCAGCCCGGCCAAGACCGCCGCGCGCGAGGCCTGGGAAGAAGCCGGCGTGAAGGGGATGGTCAGCGAACTCTGCGTTGGCGGCTACACCTATCACAAGCGCAGCTCCAACCGGCCGCATCTGGCGCTGGTCTATGCACTCGAGGTCATGGAATGTGACAAACGGTTCCCCGAGCGCGGCGAGCGGAAGCGGCGCTGGGTCAGCCCCAAGCGCGCCGCCGAACTGGTCGACCATCCCGAGCTGTCCAAATTGTTGCGCGGCTTCCGCGCCTTTTCCCGCAAGCACTGACAGCCGCTTGAACCCGCGCGGAATTTGACTAGGTAAAAGAGATCATCTCGGAACAGCCGCATGATCCAATACTCTCTCAAATGCGCGGAAGATCACCGCTTCGACAGCTGGTTCCAATCGGCCAGCGCCTTCGACAAGCTGCACGCGGCAGGCATGGTCGCCTGTGCACTTTGCGGCTCGCCGAAGGTTGAAAAGGTGCTCATGGCACCGCGGGTGAACAGCGGCGCGGCCCGCCCGGACGCCGCGCCCAAGCCCGAAAAGCCCAGCCTCAGCGAACCCGCCTCCGAGGCGGAAAAGGCATTGCGCGCCCTGCGCGAGCACGTCGAGAAGACCTCCGATTACGTGGGGCGGGACTTTGCCCGCGAGGCGCGCGCCATGCACAGCGGCGACACCCCGCACCGCCCGATCTGGGGCGAGACGCGGGGCGACGAGGCCAAGGCGCTGATCGAGGACGGCGTGCCCGTCGCGCCCCTGCCCTTCCTGCCCACCCGGAAATCGAACTAGGACACCCCATGCGACTGCTCATCACCGGCGCCAACCGCGGCATCGGCGCCGCGCTGGCCAAAACCCTCGAGGCCCGTGGCAACGAGGTGCTCGGCACCGCGCGCAACACTCCCGGCCTGCTGCCGCTTGACGTCGCCGACCCGGCCTCGCCCAAGGCGCTGGCCGATGAGCTCGGCGGCACCGCGCTCGACGCGCTGATCTGCAATGCCGGCGCCTATTTCGACAAGCCCGAGCCCCTCGACACCGGCTACCCGCCCGAGATGTGGGACGAGATGTTCCGCGTCAACGTCACCGGCGTCTTCCTGACGGTGCAGGCGATGCTGCCGCTGCTCGAACGGGCTGCCACGCCGAAGATCATGATCATCAGCTCGCAGATGGGCTCCAATGCGCTGGCCAAGGGCAACGCACTGATCTACCGCGCCTCGAAGGCCGCCGCGCTCAATCTCGGCAGCAACCTCGCCGCAGCGCTGAAGCCGCGCGGCATCTCGGTCGGCATCTACCACCCCGGCTGGGTCGCCACCGAGATGGGTGGCACCGGCGCCGACCTGACCCCCGAGCAATCCGCCGCCGGGCTCGCCGACCGGCTGGAGGCGCTGAGCCTCGAGACCACCGGCTGCTTCGAGACCTGGGATGGTCGCAGCCACCCCTATTGACCTGCCGCGGCGGCCCGAGGAGTTTCCCGCCGCCTTTGCCCGCGCCTGGGCCACGCGCGACGGCGCGGCCATCGCCGCGCTCTTTGCCGAGGATGCCGAATTCGTCAACGTGACCGGGCTGTGGTGGACCGGGCGTGCCGCCATCGCCCGCCCGCATGACTACGCCCTGAAGAGCTTTTTCGCCGACACCGCGCTGCGCCCCGGCCGCACCGCGACGCGTATGCTCGGCACGGATCACGCCGTCGTCCGCTGCCGCTTTCACATGACCGGCCAGCGCGCCCCCGACGGCACCGAGGCCGGACCGCGCCAGACCATCCTGATCTTCGTGCTCGAGCGCACCCCCGGCGGGTGGCAGGCAGCATCGGCGCAGAACACCGAGGTGGTGTCCGGGCAGGAGACCTTTGTCGCGCAGGACGGGATCGCCCCCGTCGACTACCGCCAGCGCTGATCCGGCCTCTCGACCCGCCCGGGGCAGAACCGTGACGCGCGGGCGCTTTCATCTTTCCGAAAATACTCAAAACCGGCTGCCCCACGCAGGGATCACTCGCCCTGCCGGCGCTAGGCTCTTGCGCAGCCCCGCCCCCCCGCGTAAAGGACCGCTGATTCAAAGGACCATGCCGGGGAGGCGCCATGCCCGTTCTCGTGATGAAATTCGGCGGCACCTCCGTCGCCACGCTTGACCGGATCCGTCGGGCCGCCAAACGCGTCGGCGTCGAAGTGGCCAAGGGCTACGACGTGATCGTCATCGTCTCGGCCATGTCGGGCGAGACCAACAAGCTCGTCGGCTATGTCGAAGAGACCTCGCCGCTGTTCGATGCGCGCGAGTATGACGCCGTCGTCTCCTCGGGCGAGAACGTGACCGCCGGCCTGATGGCGCTGACGCTTCAGGAAATGGACGTTCCCGCGCGCAGCTGGCAGGGCTGGCAGGTGCCGCTGCAGACCACCTCGGCGCACAGCGCGGCGCGGATCCTCGACATTCCGACCGACAACATCACCCGCAAGTTCGAAGAGGGCATGAAGGTGGCCGTGGTCGCCGGCTTCCAGGGCATCAGCCCCGAGGGCCGCATCACCACGCTGGGCCGGGGCGGCTCGGACACCACCGCCGTCGCCTTCGCCGCCGCCTTCGGTGCCGAGCGCTGCGACATCTACACCGACGTCGACGGCGTCTACACCACCGACCCGCGCGTCTGCGAAAAGGCCCGCAAGCTCGACCGCATCTCCTTCGAGGAAATGCTCGAGCTGGCTTCGCTCGGAGCCAAGGTGCTGCAGACCCGCTCGGTCGAACTTGCCATGCGTTACAACGTGAAGCTGCGGGTCCTCTCCAGCTTCGAGGAACAGTCGGACGACGCCGGGACGCTCGTTTGCGACGAGGAGGATATCATGGAATCGAAAGTTGTGGCCGGTGTGGCCTTTTCGCGCGACGAGGCCAAGATGACCCTCGTCACCATCGCCGACCGTCCGGGCATCGCAGCTGCGATCTTCGGCACGCTGGCCGATGCCGGCGTGAACGTCGACATGATCGTGCAGAACGTCTCCGAGACCAACTACAAGGGTCACGAGGGCGGCGTCACCGACATGACCTTCTCCTGCCCGGTCAACCAGGTGAAGCGCGCCGAGAAGGCACTGGCAGACGCGCAGGCCGCCGGCACGCTGACCTTCGACAAGCTCGAATCGGAAACCGAGGTCGCCAAGGTTTCGGTTGTCGGCATCGGCATGCGCTCGGCCGCCGGCGTCGCCGCGAAGATGTTCAAGATCCTCTCGGACGAGAACATCAACATCCAGGTGATCACCACTTCCGAGATCAAGATCTCCGTGCTCATCGAGCGCAAGTACATGGAGCTTGCAGTGCAGGCCCTGCACGACGCTTTCGAACTGGAAAAGGCAGACTGAGGCATCCGACCGGCGCCGCGCGGCACCGGCCCTGCAACTCAGACACGACAGGCGGCGCTCCCCCCGGAGCGCCGCTTTTCTTTGTCCGGCCTTTTGCCAGGCTTATTCCCCTGCCTTATCGACCCGTGATACCCGGCACATTCTCCCGGTAGCGGAAACACGCGGCAATCGCGCGACCCGGCACGCGGGAATCCGGCCAAGCCCGTTGATGCCGTTTCCTTTCTCGGAGCAAACCGCATATAGCTGATCCCAAGAGCGGAACGAATTAAGTCGAGCACATTATGCCGGACGGCACCGAAAGCGAAAGCCGCAAGCTGCTGGGGCGGCTGCGGGACACCATGGCCGAGGATGCCGCCGGACAGGCGCGCCTCGACAAGATCACGCATCTGACCGCCGACTCCATGGGCTCCGAAGTGTGCTCGATCTACCTCTTCCGCGACGAGGACACGCTCGAGCTCTGCGCCACCGAGGGCCTCAAGAAAGAGGCCGTCCACCAGACCCGCATGCGCATGGGCGAGGGCCTCGTGGGCCGGGTCGCGCGCAGCGGCAAGGTGGTGAACACCGCCGACGCCCCCTCGGCCAAGGGCTTCCGCTACATGCCCGAGACCGGCGAGGAGATTTACTCCAGCTTCCTCGGCGTGCCGATCCAGCGACTCGGCGAGACGCTTGGCGTTCTCGTCGTACAGACCAAGCAGAAGCGCGAGTTCACCTCCGACGAGGTCTACGCACTGGAAGTGGTGGCGATGGTGCTGGCCGAGATGACCGAGCTCGGCGCCTTCGTCGGCGACACCGCCGCGCTTTCGGCGCGGCACACCCAGCCCACCATGCTGCGCGGCGGCACCGGGCAGGAGGGCACCACCGAGGGCCACGTCTGGCTGCATGAGCCGCGGGTGATGGTCACCAACCTCGTGGCCGACGACCCCGAGCGCGAGCTGCAGCGGCTCGACGCCGCCATCGAGCAACTGCGCGTCAGCGTCGACGAGATGCTCGCTGGCGCGGTCGAGGATGCCGAGCAGCTCGAGGTGCTCGAGGCCTACCGCATGTTCGCCAACTCCAAGGGCTGGCGGCGTCGCATGGAAGAGGACATCTCGCGCGGGCTTTCCGCCGAGGCCGCGGTGGAAAAAGAACAATCCGCCGCCCGTGCCCGGATGAGCCAGGTCGCCGACAACTACCTGCGCGAGCGGCTGCACGATCTCGATGATCTGTCGAACCGGTTGCTTCGCATCCTTACGGGTCAGGGCAAGGACACCGGTGCCTCGATGCCCGCCGACCCGATCCTCGTGGCGCGCAATATCGGCCCCGGAGAGCTGCTGGAATACGGCCGTCAGCTGCGCGGCATCGTGCTCGAGGAAGGCTCTGTCGGCAGTCATGCCGCCGTGGTCGCCCGCGCGCTGGCGATCCCGCTGGTGATCAATGCCACACGCATCACCACCGAGGCACTGAACGGCGATCACATCATGGTCGACGGCGATCAGGGCCTCGTGCACCTGCGCCCCGACGACACGGTGGTCACCGCCTTCCGCGACAAGATCGCCATGCAGGCCGAGGCGCAGGAGCGCTATGCCTCGATCCGGCAGAAGCCCGCGATTTCGCAATGCGGCAAGCGCATCAGCCTCTACATGAACGCCGGGCTGCTGGCCGACCTGCCTTCGCTTGAGAACTCCGGCGCCGAAGGCGTGGGCCTGTTCCGCACCGAGCTGCAATTCCTCGTGCGCAACAAGATGCCCTCGCGGACCGAGCTCGTTGCCGTCTACAAGCGGGTGATCGAGGCCGCCGAGGCAGCGGGCGACAAGCCGGTGATCTTCCGCACGCTCGACATCGGCTCGGACAAGGTGCTGCCCTACATGAAGCCCACCGACGAGCCCAACCCGGCGCTCGGCTGGCGGGCGATCCGGGTGGGCCTCGACCGGCCCGGGGTCATGCGGATGCAGCTGCAGGCGCTGCTGCGCGCCTCCGAGGGGCGTCCGCTGACGCTGATGTTCCCCTTCGTCGCGCAATGGGAGGAATTCCGCGCCGCACGCGCCGAGGTCGACAAGGCCATGGCCATCGAGCGCAAGCTCGGTCACGTGGTCCCCGAAAAGATCTCCGTCGGCACCATGCTCGAGACGCCGAGCCTCGCCTATGCCTCGAACAAGTTCTTCGAGGAGGTCGAGTTCGTCTCGATCGGCGGCAACGATCTCAAGCAGTTCTTCTTCGCTGCCGACCGCGAGAATGAGCGGGTGCGCAGGCGCTACGATACGCTTAACGTCAGCTTCCTGACCTTCCTCGAGCAGATCGTGCAGCGCTGCTCGGCCACCGGCACGCCGCTCAGCTTCTGCGGCGAGGATGCGGGGCGGCCGATCGAGGCAATCTGCCTCGCCGCCATCGGCCTGCACCGGCTGTCCATGCGCCCGGCGTCCATCGGGCCGGTGAAGAGCCTGATCATGCGCACGGACCTTGATGCGCTCTATGACGTGATCTGCGACGCGCGCGAACGTGGCGAGCAATCGGTGCGCGGCGCGGTCATGGACTTTATGCGCTGGCAGGGCTGAGCCTAACCGTTGACTCAGCCCTCCGGCGCGGCCCCGCGAGCCCGGCAAAAGTCGCGAGCGCCCCTGTTACACAGGCCCGCCCGGCGCATCGGTCCCCCGCACCCCGGGCGATAGAGTGAGTTTGCGCGCATCACCGGCCGTTCTGGCGCGGGACGCGACCCGCACGTTCTGCGCGGGCGCTGCGGCGCGGGTTTCACCGCGCCCTGCGCACTTGATAGGCGATTAACCTTGCGAACCCGTTAAGCCCGGAGCGCCAGCTTCTCGCGCAGCGCCTCGACCAGCTCCGCGCGCGACCGGCCGCTCTGCTGCTCCAGCCGCAGAAGGCCGAAATGCACGTGCGCCATCTGCTGGTAGTAGCTGGTGTAGGCATAGTTGGTCGCCGCCCCCGCCGCCGCCCCCAGGATGGGCACGGTCTGCGCCGCCAGCTTCTGCCCCAGCGCCGTGGCGAGGCGCGGCGCCACCTTGCCGATCAGCCCATGCACCGTGGCCCCTGTCAGCGTCACCCGCGTTGCGAGAAACCCCAGATCTGCCCCGTCGTCCGCCTCCAGCGGCCCGGCCGAGGCGAAGACGCTGAGGCATTCGCGCTTGATCTCGGGCATCTCGGGATCGAAGCCGTATTCCGCCGCGATCCCCTGAATGGCGCGCAGCAGGACTGTCACGGTGACCGGAAGCTCGGCCATGGCGGTCGGAAGCCCCCCTGCCCCGCCCGCCGCGCCCATGGCGGTGGCGAGCGCGGTGTTCAGCCAGCCCTTCTGGTCCGGCACCGCGCGGCGCGAGCCCGAGGCCGCCTTCAACGCCAGTTCCAGCGCCTTGGCCGTGCTGCCCTCGAGCCGGTCCTTCACCTTGTCCGGCAGGCGCTCGAGCAGGTTCTCGGCCTGCCCCCCGATGATGTTGAGCACCTGCAGCCCGACGCCTCCCGCGGCGCGGTGCCGGCGGGCCAGTGCGGCGATCTCCGCGTCGATGCTGACGGGAACGAGCTGGGTTCCGGTGACGGGTGCGGTCATGGGCGGCCTCCTTCGGGTCTTCCCTAGAAGATCGGCGCACGGCGCGGGATTTCAAGTTTTGCGGGTCACCTCGCCCACCACGCCCTGCCAGGCGCCGGGACGCAGTTCCAGCGCCAGCACCCGCTCGGGGTTGGTCGGCGGGGGCATCTCGACCCCCTCGATCTTGGAGAATCCGAAGCGGCGGTAATAAGGCTCGTCACCGACCAGCAGCACCCGGCCCCATTCCAGCGCCCGTGCCCGTTCCAGCGTGTCGCGGATCAAAGCCGCGCCCAGCCCCTCGCCCTGCGCGGTGGGGTGCACGGCGACCGGCCCAAGCAGCAGCGATTGCACCGCGCCGATGCGCACCGGCCAGTAACGGATCGCGCCGCCGATGATGCCGCCCTCGTCCTTCGCCACCCGGCACAGCTCGGAAACCGGCGGCACCCCGTCGCGCAGGCGGTAGGAGGACAGCAGCTCGCGCCCGGGCGCGAAGCACAGATCATAGAGAGCCTCGACCTCCCAACGGTCGTCGGGGCGTTCCTGGGACAAACTGTACAGAGGCCCGCTCTCCCCGTGGCTTTTTGGACGATTCCGCCCTATCACGGGTCCGACAAGCGCGCAAACACCTGAGAGGACTGGCATGTTCTATCGCCCCGAAGATGGCCACGGCCTGCCCCACAATCCGTTCAATGCCATCGTGACGCCCCGCCCCATCGGCTGGATCTCGACCCGGGGTACGATGGGCGACAACCTTGCGCCCTATTCCTTCTTCAACGCCGTGGCCTACGTGCCACCACAGGTGATGTTCGCCTCGACCTCCGCCAAGGAAGACCGCGACGGCACCAAGGACAGCGTGGCGCAGCTGCGCGAAAGCGGGGTGTTCTGCGTCAACATCGTGGAATACGCGGCGCGCGACGTGATGAACCAGACCTCCGGCCCCTGGCCCGCCGGCGAGGATGAATTCGCGCTGGCAGGGATCGACAAGGCCGCCTGCGAGACCATCGACTGCCCGCGTGTCGCCGGGGCACCCGCCTCGCTGGAGTGCAGGGTGACGCAGATCGTGAAGCTCGAGGGCGCGGCCAATTACGCAGTCTTCGGCGAGGTCACCGGCGTTCACATGCGCGACGATTGCCTGGTGAACGGGCAGTTCGACGTGACGACCTTCCAGCCGCTCACTCGCCTCGGCTACCGCGATTACTCGGTGATCCGCGAGGTCTTCTCGCTGAAACGCCCCGGGGAATAAGCCGACGCGTGAGGCGGGTTTCCGCGCAGCGGCTTTTGCCGCCGCGCGCATCGCGCTACACTTCATGCATCCACCGATGGAGGGAGCCATGGACCAGCACCTTTGAAACCCTGATTTCCAAGCGTTTCCAAAGGAGGCCCCATGCCCTTTGCCCTTCCGCCGGCGGATGCCGTGCACCCCATCATCCTGCCCGACGGCACGCCGCATGCCGGCACCGTCCACCTGCGCGCGGTGATCGACCACCCCTGCGTCGAGGTTGGCGCGCACACCTATGCCTCGGACTTCGACCCGCCCCCGTCCGATGGCTGGGTGTCGCGGCTGGCGCCCTATCTCTTTCCCTTCTCGAAGGACCGGCTGGTGATCGGCAAGTTCTGCCAGATCGCCCATGGCGTCCGCTTCATAGGCGGCTCGGCCAACCATGAGACGCGGGGGCTCAGCACCTACCCCTTCATGGTGTTCGACCGCGAGGCCATGCAGGGCACCCAGCCCGACACGCGCGGCATCGAGATCGGCCACGATGTCTGGCTGGGCACCGGGGCGCTGGTTCTGGCCGGGGCGAGGATCGGCTCTGGCGCGATCATCGGTGCAGGCGCAGTGGTGCGCGGCGAGATCCCGCCCTATGCCGTAGTCACCGGCAACCCGGCTCAGGTGGTGCGGCTCCGCTTCACCGAAGACGAGATCGCCCGGCTGCTGCGCCTTGCGTGGTGGGATTGGCCGCCCGAGCGCATCGCCGCCGCGCGCCCGGCGCTCGAGGCGGCGGATGTCGCAGCGCTGGAAGCGCTCGCCTGAGCCTTCGGCCCGGAAAACTCAGCTCCGGCGGCGGTAGCGGAAAACGCCCGTGCCCTTGGCGATCAGCTCACCGGTCTCGTCGGTGATGGTTGCCTCGGCGAAGAAGGTGCTCTTGCCGCCGCCGGTGCGTACGCCTTCGGCGATCAGCCGGGTGCCGCGCGGCCGCGACAGGTACTGCACGCTGAGCGAAAGCGTCAGCGCCATGAGCCTGTCCTCGGGGTCGCCTGTCCAGCAACCGGCGTAGCCCATCGCCGTGTCGAGCATGGAGGCGTGCACGCCGCCATGCGGGTTGTCGTGGCGGTTCTGGTGCTGCGGGCCGATCTCCAGCTCGAAGCGCGCGAAGTCCGCGCGCCAGCCGGTCATCTCCAGTCCGAGATGCGACAGGTAGCCCGAGGGGGCCTCGGTGATCTGCATGTCTTCGGTGCTGCGGTCCATGGGCGTCTCCTGCGTTGCGCGCCCGTTCTCGGCGCTCCGCGCCCCGGGGTCAAGCAGCCGCGCGCCGCGCCTCAGTCCCGCCCTCAGTCCCGCAGTTCGAGGAAGGTCACCCATTGCGCCACAAGCGCCGGATGCTCGCGCCCCTGCCCCTCGATCTCGATCTCCACGTCCCAATGCACGGTGAGCCGCTCGTCGCCCTCCTCGACGCCGCCGACGGTGAAATGTCCCCGCACCCGCGAGCCCACCGGCACCGGCGTGACGAAACGCACCCGGTCAAAGCCATAGTTGACGTTGGCGATCTGGCCGGGAAACGGCGGCACCGCGTCGGCGCACATGGCCGAGAGCAACGAGAGCGTCAGGAACCCCTGCGCCACCGGCCCGCCGAACAGGAAATCGGCAGACCGCTCCGCGTCGGAATGGAAGAACTTCAGATCGCCGGTCACCTCGCCGAAACGCGCGACGCTCTCGGCATCGAGCGTGAACCAGCGCGACACCTTCGGTTCCATCTCCAGAACCGCCTCAGCGGGCATGACGTGCCCCCCCGTCCAGTGCTCTCTCGCGCTGCATCCCGTCTCCCGACCTGTCCGAAATCCCGGGGCAGAGTGGCGGATCGCCCCCGCCGCTGGCAAGAGCAAATCCCGAAAGCCCTGCAGATGGGCGGTTCAGCCGGCCGCGTCCTCGCCCTGCATCTCCAGTTCCAGCGGCGCTGGCGCGCCGCCGAGGTCATCCACCCGCAACGGACCGGAGGGCTTCGACAGGCGGTTGCGCACCACCCAGTGCAGCCGCTCCGAGGCCCGGGTCACGGCGACATAGGCGAGGCGCTTCCAGAGCGGCTGGCCGGCCTCGACCCGCCCCATGCGCGCGGCGGCATAGAGATCGGGGCCGAAGACCTGCACATTCTCCCATTGCGAACCCTGCGCCTTGTGGATGGTCACCGCCGCGCCATGCAGGAAGGTCGCCCCCATGCGCGCGGCGAAGGGGATGAAGGGCTCTTCCTCGTCGGGCTTCTCGATCTTCACGATCGAGGCCGCCGAGACCTGCGGGTCGGGCGCGCCCATCACGTGCAGCCGGGAGAACCCGGGCTTCTTGCCCGGCCCGAGATAGACCACCTGAGCGCCCTTGATCAGCCCGCGCGCCTCCAGGTCGAGCCGCTTCTTGCGGTGCTTGAGCGGCAGCTCGATGCCGTCGCAGATCAGCGGCTCGCCGGGCAGCAGCTCGGTCTCCGGCGCGCCATGCACGGCGCGGAAGGCGTTGATAAGACGGATGCGCGTGGCGTTGCGCCAGACCAGCACAGGCGAACGCGCCATCAGGTCGACCTCGACGCGCTGGCCCCAGATCACGCGGTCATCCTTGGCCGCCATCTCCTCGACCAGCCGCTCGAAGCGATAGAAATCCACCTCCGGGTCGGCCAGCGCGTGGGCCAGATCGAGGATCGGGCTCGAGGCCTCCTGCCGGTGGATGCGCGAGAGCTCCATCTTGCGATCCTCGGGCACCGCGTCGAAGACCATCTTGCCCGACTGGTTCACCGGTGCCAGCTGCGCCGGATCGCCGAAGAGCAGCAGGTTGGGGAAGATCTCCTTGAGATCCTCGAACTGCCGGTCGTCCAGCATCGAGGCCTCGTCGACGAAACCGATGTCGAGCGGCTCCTCGCGGCGCTTCCAGCCGGTGATGAAGTCGCTGCCGCGCAGCCCCGCCGCCGCCAGTGCCGCGGGCACGGACTTGTGTCCCTGGTAGGACGCGTAGGCACGGTCCAGCGCCTCCGGCGTCAGCGTGTCGATCTCCGGCCGTTCGTCGTTGCCCATCAGCCACTCGGCGATGCGCTCGTAGACCGGATCGTAGACCGGCGTGTAGAGAATGCGGTGGATGGTGGTCGCCGGGACGCCGCGCATGCGCAGCACCGAGGCCGCCTTGTTTGTCGGCGCGAGGATCGCCAGCGTGCGCTTCTCGCGCTTGCGGCGGCTCTCGAAATCGCCCGAGACCACCTCGCACCCCGCCTCCTGCAGAGCCTTGCTGAGCTCCGCCAGCAGCAGGGTCTTGCCGGAGCCGGCCTTGCCCATAAGCGCCATGACCTTCGACAGCCCCTCGCGGGCGGGTTCGCTGGTGCCTTCATCCAGATCGACGCCGGCACCGCGCAGCATCTCGGCCACGCGGTCCCAGGCTTCGGCCTGATCCTCGGAAAAACTGATCGCGGGCGCCGTCATGCGCGCGACCCTACTAGAGCCGCGCGGCACGCACCAGACGCGCGCATGCTTTTCCCACGGGACTTCCGCTGTCTCCCATGTCCTGTTCCGGAGAAGTCACGCGGAAGGACGCCGCCGGACCGCCTCCGGCGGGCGTATTTGCAAAAGAGAAGAAGACGCGGGCGCCTCGCGCTTCCACATGGTCCAAATATCCCGGGGGTGAGGCGCGCAGCGCCGAGGGGGCAGCGCCCCCTAGCTCTCATCCGCCGACCTTGGACCTGCCAAAGGGGGAGCACCCGCTCAGAACGGCACGTCGCCCGCGGAATCCGCCGCCGCGACGAAACGCGCCACGACCTTCTTCACCCCGGCCTTCTCGAAGTCGATCTCCAGCTTGTCGCCCTCGATGCCGATGATCGCGCCGTAGCCGAACTTCTGGTGGAACACCCGCTCGCCCATGTCGAAGGCCGAGACAGCCTGCAGGTCGATCACCGTGTTGCGGCTCTCGCGCGGCTGGCTGACCGACCGGGCGCTCGACGAGCGCTCCTGTAGACGTTTCCAGCCCGGGGAGTTGTAGACGTTCGCCTCGGCGGCGCGGGTTTCCAGCCCCGATCCGCCGCCGTAGCCGCTGTTCATCCCCGCCGCGCCATAGCCGCCGCCGTAGAGACCGGGCGGCGTGAGAATATCCACATGCGCCTCGGGCAGCTCGTCGATGAAACGCGAGGGCAGCGCCGATTGCCATTGCCCGAAGACCCGGCGGTTGGCGGCGAAGGAGATGGTGCAGAGCTCCTCGGCGCGGGTGATGCCGACATAGGCCAGCCGCCGCTCTTCCTCGAGGCCCTTCAGGCCGCTCTCGTCCATCGAGCGCTGCGAGGGGAAGAGCCCGTCCTCCCAGCCCGGCAGGAAGACCGCCGGGAACTCGAGCCCCTTGGCGGCGTGCAGCGTCATGATCGACACCTTGGCGCCGGTCTCCTCGGTCTCATTGTCCATGATCAGCGCGACGTGTTCGAGGAAACCCTGAAGGTTGTCGAAGCTTTCCAGCGCCTTGACCAGTTCCTTGAGGTTCTCGAGCCGCCCCGGCGAGTCGGGGTTCTTGTCGTTCTGCCACATCTCGGTGTAGCCGCTCTCGTCGAGCATGGTCTCGGCCAGTTCCATGTGGCTGACCGCACGGCTCAGCGGCTTGTCCTCGTCGATCAGCACCAGGTCGTCGTCGTCCTGCTGCACCTCCGAGGGCAGGCCGAGCTGCTGCCGGGCCACCTCGTGCCAGCGTTCGATCTGGTCGACGAAAGTGGCGAGCTTGGCCGCGCCCTTGCCGGTGATCTCCTTGTCGCGCAGCAGCAGCCGCGCCCCCACCAGCAGCGGCACCCCATGCTCGCGCGCCTTGAGCTGGATCTTCTGCTGCGCCTTGTCGCCGAGGCCGCGCTTGGGGGTGTTGACGATGCGCTCGAAGGCCAGATCATCCTCGGGCGAGACAACCAGCCGGAAATAGGCCATGGCATCGCGGATCTCGAGCCGCTCGTAGAAGCGCGGGCCACCGATCACCCGGTACGGCAGGCCGATGGTCAGGAAGCGGTCCTCGAAGGCGCGCATCTGGTGCGAGGCGCGCACCAGGATGGCCATGTCGTCGAGCGAGAAGGCGTGCATCCCGCGCGAGCCGCGCTGCGCCGCCTCGATCTCCTCGCCGATCCAACGCGCCTCTTCCTCGCCGTCCCAATGGCCGATGAGGCGGACCTTCTCGCCGCCCTGCGCCTCGGTCCACAGTTCCTTGCCGAGCCGGTTCTCGTTGCCGCGGATCACCGAGGAGGCGGCGGCGAGGATATGTGCGGTCGAACGGTAGTTCTGTTCCAGCCGCACCACATGGGCGCCGGGGAAATCCTTTTCGAAGCGCAGGATGTTGCCCACCTCGGCGCCGCGCCAGCCGTAGATCGACTGGTCGTCGTCGCCGACGCAGCAGATGTTGGTGTGGCCCTGCGCCAGCAGCCGCAGCCAGAGGTACTGGGCGACGTTGGTATCCTGATACTCGTCCACGAGGATGAAGCGGAACCAGCGCTGGTATTGCTCGAGCACGTCGGCGTGCTGCTGAAAGATCGTCACCACGTGCAGCAGCAGGTCACCGAAGTCGCAGGCGTTCAGCTCGCGCAGGCGGGTCTGGTACTGGGCGTAAAGCTCGGTGCCGCGGTTGTTGAAGGCGGATGCCTCCGATGCGGGCACCTTGTCGGGCGTCCAGGCGCGGTTCTTCCAGTTGTCGATCAGCGACGAGAGCTGCCGGGCGGGCCAGCGTTTTTCATCGATGTTGTTGGCGGCGATCACCTGTTTCAGCAGGCGGATCTGGTCGTCCGTGTCGAGGATGGTGAAGTTCGACTTCAGCCCCACCAGCTCGGCGTGGCGGCGCAGCAGCTTGACGCAGATCGAATGGAAGGTGCCCATCCAGGGCATGCCCTCGACCGCGTGGCCGAGCAGGCGCCCCACCCGCTCCTTCATCTCGCGCGCGGCCTTGTTGGTGAAGGTCACCGAGAGGATCTCGTTCGGCCGCGCCCGGCCCGTCGTCAGCAGGTGCGCGATGCGGGACGTGAGCGCCTTGGTCTTGCCGGTGCCCGCGCCCGCGAGCATCAGGACAGGGCCGTCCAGCCGCTCCACAGCCTCGCGCTGCGCCGGGTTGAGATCGTCGAGGTAGGGCGCGGGGCGCGCCGCCATGGCCCGCTGCGACAGCGAGGCCCCCTCGAATGCATCCATGTCGTCGAAACTGCTCATGTCCCGAACTTAACGCGCCACAGAGGACGGCGAAAGATGCGTTCTTCGTTTGTTCACTAAATTGATCATCACGCCGCCGCTGCCGGTCGTCTGCGCCGTTGGCGCTGCACTGCTAACCCGGCAGGTGTCGCGAAACCGCCGAAAATGGTCGCCCTGCCGCAGGGTCAGTTCGGCCGAGTTTGCAAAACCGGCGCTAACATTAGCATAATTTGCAAAGCCCCTTGCGCTGCAGCGCGGCATGCCCTTGAGTTCGGAATGCGATGCCTCCGGGAGCGGCATTTCGCGTCCAAAGGAGGAAGATTACATGCCCGAATTCCAGAAGATCCTCATCGCCAACCGTGGCGAGATCGCGATCCGCATCATGCGGGCGGCGAACGAGATGGGAAAGAAGACCGTTGCCGTCTTTGCGGAAGAGGACAAACTGGGACTCCACCGATTCAAGGCCGACGAGGCCTATCGCATCGGTGAGGGGCTGGGGCCGGTCGCGGCCTACCTGTCGATCCCCGAGATCATCCGTATCGCCAAGGAATCGGGTGCCGACGCAATCCACCCGGGCTACGGCCTGCTGTCCGAGAACCCCGAGTTCGTCGATGCCTGCGACGCGGCGGGCATCACCTTTATCGGTCCGAAGGCCGCGACCATGCGCGCGCTCGGCGACAAGGCCAGCGCCCGCAAGGTCGCCATCGAGGCCGGCGTGCCGGTGATCCCGGCGACGGAGGTGCTGGGCGACGATTTCAAGGCCATCGCCAAGGAGGCCGAAGACATCGGCTACCCGCTGATGCTCAAGGCATCCTGGGGCGGCGGCGGGCGCGGCATGCGGCCGATCGAGGGGCCGAAGGAGCTGAAGGAGAAGGTGCTCGAGGGGCGCCGCGAGGCCGAGGCCGCCTTCGGCAACGGCGAGGGCTATCTCGAGAAGATGATCCTGCGCGCCCGCCACGTCGAGGTGCAGATCCTCGGCGACAAGATGGGCAACATCTACCACCTCTACGAGCGCGATTGCTCGGTGCAGCGCCGCAACCAGAAGGTCGTCGAGCGCGCTCCCGCGCCGTACCTCAGCGAGGCGCAGCGCGAAGAGCTCTGCGAGCTCGGCCGCAAGATCTGCGCTCATGTGAACTACGAATGCGCCGGCACCGTCGAGTTCCTGATGGATATGGACAGCGGCAAGTTCTACTTCATCGAGGTCAACCCCCGCGTGCAGGTCGAGCACACCGTCACCGAAGAGGTGACCGGCATCGACATCGTGCAGGCGCAGATCATGATCGCCGAGGGCAAGAGCCTCGCCGAGGCCACCGGCAAGGCCAGCCAGTACGACATCCGCCTCACCGGCCACGCGCTGCAGACGCGGATCACCACCGAGGATCCGACCAACAACTTTATCCCCGACTATGGCCGGATCACCGCCTACCGCTCGGCCACTGGCATGGGCATCCGGCTCGACGGCGGCACCGCCTACGCTGGCGGGGTGATCACCCGTTACTACGATTCGCTTTTGGTGAAGGTGACCGCCAAGGCCCCGACCCCGGAGAAGGCCATCGCCCGCATGGACCGCGCCCTGCGCGAGTTCCGCATCCGCGGCGTGAGCACGAACATCGACTTCGTGATCAACCTGCTGAAGCACCCGACCTTCCTGACCAACCAGTACACCACCAAGTTCATCGACACGACGCCCGAGCTCTTCGACTTCAAGAAGCGCCGGGACCGCGGCACCAAGGTGCTGACCTATATCGCCGACATCACCGTCAACGGTCACCCCGAGGTGCAGGGCCGTCCCAAGCCGCATGCCGAGCTGAAGCCCGCCCGCGCCCCCGAGCTGCGCGCCGAGACACCGCCGCCGGGCACCCGCACGCTGCTCGAGGAGAAGGGCGCGCAGGCGGTGGCCGACTGGATGGCGGCGCAGAAGCAACTGCTGATCACCGACACCACCATGCGCGACGGCCACCAGTCGCTGCTGGCGACCCGCATGCGGTCGCTCGACATGATCAAGGTGGCCCCGGCCTATGCGGCGAACCTGTCGAGCCTCTTCTCGGTGGAATGCTGGGGCGGCGCGACCTTCGACGTGGCCTACCGCTTCCTGCAGGAATGCCCCTGGCAGCGGCTGCGCGACATCCGTGCCAAGATGCCCAACATCCTGACGCAGATGCTGCTGCGTGCGTCCAACGGCGTCGGCTACACCAACTACCCCGACAACGTGGTGCAGAGCTTCGTCGCGCAGGCGGCAGAGAGCGGCGTCGACGTCTTCCGCGTCTTCGACTCGCTCAACTGGGTCGAGAACATGCGCGTCGCGATGGACGCGGTGATCGAGAGCGGCAAGATCTGCGAAGGCACGGTCTGCTACACCGGTGACATCCTCGACCCGGCGCGCGCCAAGTACGACCTCAAGTACTACGTCGCCATGGGCAAGGAGCTCAAGGCCGCTGGCGCGCATGTGCTCGGCCTGAAGGACATGGCCGGCCTGCTGAAGCCCTCCGCGGCGGGCGCGCTGGTCAAGGCGCTGAAGGAGGAGGTCGGCCTGCCGATCCACTTCCACACCCATGACACCTCGGGCGCGGCGATCGCCACCATCATGGAGGCGTCGAAGGCGGGCGTCGACGCGGTGGATGCCGCGATGGACGCGCTTTCGGGCAACACCTCGCAGCCCACGCTCGGCTCGATCGTCGAGGCGCTGCGCCACACCGACCGCGACACCGGGCTCGACGTGGACGTGATCCGCGAAGTCTCGAACTACTGGGAGGCGGTGCGCGGCCAATACGCGGCGTTTGAATCGGGCATGCAGGCCCCGGCCTCCGAGGTCTACCTGCACGAGATGCCGGGCGGGCAGTTCACCAACCTCAAGGCACAGGCGCGCTCTCTGGGGCTGGAGGAGCGCTGGCACGAGGTCGCCAAGACCTATGCCGACGTCAACATGATGTTCGGTGACATCGTCAAGGTGACCCCGTCCTCCAAGGTGGTGGGTGACATGGCGCTGATGATGGTGAGCCAGGGCCTGACCCGCGCGCAGGTCGAGGACCCCAAGAGCGACGTCAGCTTCCCCGACTCGGTGATCGACATGATGCGCGGCAATCTCGGCCAGCCGCCGGGCGGCTTCCCCGAGGGCATCGTCAAGAAGGTGCTGAAGGGCGAGAAGCCCAACACCGAGCGCCCGGGCAAGCACCTCGCCCCGGCCGATTTCGCCGCGCTGCGTGCCGAGCTTGAGGCGAAGTTCGAGGACGTCGAGTTCGACGACGAGGACTTCAACGGCTACCTCATGTACCCCAAGGTCTTCACCGACTACGTGGCGCGCCACGAGGATTACGGCCCCGTCCGGGTGCTGCCGACGCTGACCTACTTCTACGGCATGCAGCCGGGCGAGGAGATCACCGCCGAGATCGACCCGGGGAAAACGCTGGAAATCCGTCTCATCACCGTCGGCGACACGCAGGATGACGGCGAGGTGCGGGTGTTCTTCGAACTCAACGGCCAGCCGCGCGCGGTGCGCGTGCCCGACCGCAAGGCCAAGGCCTCGAGCGGCGCCAAGCCCAAGGCCGAGGCGGGCAACCCCAACCACATCGGCGCGCCGATGCCGGGCGTGGTCGCGACCATCGCGGTACAGGCGGGCTCCAAGGTCAAGGAGGGCGACCTGCTGCTGACCATCGAGGCGATGAAGATGGAGACCGGCCTGCACGCCGAGCGCGACGCCACGGTCAAGGCGGTGCACGTGCTGCCCGGCGGCCAGATCGACGCCAAGGACCTGCTGATCGAGCTGGAGTGAGGCGCGCGGCCTCTGGCAAGGTTCTCCTGACGCAGGACCGCTGACCAGAGAAAAGAGGGGGCGCTGCCCAACCGATATTTGCTTCGCCGCCTCACCTTGGCGTGGTAACCTCGTGTGTCGTTGGTTACAAATATCGAGGAATGGCGGCGCATCTCAACTGGCAGAGGCCGTAATCGGCACTCGAAAACTTGATGCCAAGTGCCTTTGCCGCCCTACTGCAACCAGCCCGCAAGGTCAGATGCGAGCTTTGGGCCAAATAGGTGGTTCGGCCTCGTTTCAGCGTCCTCTCTTTTTTCTAATCCTCTTTCTTCCGCTGGATACCGGCTCAGGATCGGTGAGCCCCCGCAGGCGGCGTATCACGGTGGCCACATCTGGGTCCATTCGGGCGAGCGGTGTCTCAGGATCTTCGGCCTCGTCTACCTTCGCTAGCGAGTAGAGGAGACGAGCGGATTCCGCCGCCTGAGGGGCAATGTCCGGTGCCATTAGGGTGGCTACGTCGCGTAGGAGGCCTGGGTCACGGCAAGCTTCGGCGAAGCCAGTGATGATGTCCGGAAGCCAAGTTGGATCTCGGGCAATGTCAGGCAGCCGTTTCACGAGAGCGGCGATGCGAGGCAATGCACTCGCCATTGCCTCGTAGCCCTCAGCTCTTCCCTTTTCGAAAGAAATTTTCGCTATGTCTTCGCCTACAGACCTGTGGAACCAAACCGTTGTCTCGAACGAAGTTAAGGCAGCTGCTTGCTCCTCGATCAGTTGATCCAGCGCTTCCCATTCACCGGCTCTAGCAACCGCTGCGAAAAGCGTTCCTACTTCCAGCTCGGCTTTGGCAAGGTTCGGCGATTTGTTCGCCTGTTGGAGACGGAGCCATTCGTCAAATAGAGATACGACGTCGGGCCGCTCGATGTGTGTCGCCGTAATGACGCATTGAAGAATGGACCAGCTCAGACTATACGCATCGTTTGCGCTGCGAGCGAGATCAGCGCTCCTCTTTGCGTCGATCCAAGCCTCCCGATGCCGTCCGAGCTTGCCAAGCGTCTGCGCCTTGAAGCGCACGCTATTTGATTCCTCACGGATTTGGCCCGTCAACGATGCACGGTTGACTGCCTGGGTTGCAGCCTCTAACGCCTCTTCGTACCGTTCGAGACGCCCTAAAGAGATCGCCCGGTAACGCAGGTTCGCTACCTCGACCTCGGTATCGCCCGCCTCGAGCGCGCGTTCGACGCCTTGTGAAGCTGCCTCTAGCGCCTCCTCGTGCCTCTCAAGATCGTCCAGTGTGAGAGACTTGAGACGCAGGCTCAATGCTTCCTCCAATGCCTCACCCAGCTCTGCCGCGCGTTCTGCAGCCCGTGATGCCGCCGCCAAAGCCTCCTCATACCGTCCGAGGTCGCCAAGCGTCAAAGCTCGAAGACGCAAGCTCACCAACTCCTCGCGTGTTTCGCCCGCTTCGATCGCGCGTTCGGCAGCCCGAGCCGATGTCTCCAGCGCCTCCTCGTGCCTTCCGAGATTGCTGAGCGCGAACGACTGGAGGCGCAGGCCTATCACCTCTCCATTTGCATTGCTCACCTCGGCCGCGCGTTCGGCGGCCCGATACGCCGCCTCCAAAGCTTCCTCGTGTCGCTTTAGATTACCGAGCGTGATCGCTCGGATATGCAAGCTTTTTACCTCCTCGAAAGCGTCGCCAGCCTTGGCCGCGCGTTCTACCGCTCTAGACGTCGCCACCAACGCTCTATCGTACTGTCCGAGGTCGTCCAGCAGGCCAGCCTGGAAACGCAGACTTGCGGCTTCCCCGCGCGCATCGCCCTCTCTGGCTGCAAGATCGGCGGACCGACATGCGACCTCCAAAGCCTCCATGAGTCGCCCGAGACTGCGGAGTGCGAACATCTTCAACCGCAAACCCTCTATCTCCCCGAGGGAGTCGCCCGCTTCAATCGCGCGAGCAACCGCCAAGGTTGCCGCTTCCAAGGCTTTGGTGTGGTGACCCAAAATGCTCGAACGCCACGCAAGTCGCCGAAGCCGTTTCGCTTCCATCGGGATCGGTAGGTTTGCCCCAAGGTCCTCGAGGGCATTCGCCATTTGGGCGGCATCAAGGTGGCTACGCGAGGCTGCCAAAGTGCACATTTGATCGATCAAGATAAATCTGGCTATTTCATCTTCTTCTTCCGCACATGTAAGCGCGGATTCAAGGATTTCCTTGGCCTTTCCGGGGTGATCGAAGCGATGTACAGCGTGCGCACGGACCATCGCGCTGATGGCCCCAGCGGCACCTCGTTGCGTTTCGTTTTGGCAAAGTAGATAGGCCTCCTCAGGATTACTACCCTCGAGAAGTGCCGCAACTTCCTCGGCGCTGATTCCGACTCGCCAAGATGCAAAGCCCAGATAGAATTTAAAGTCCTTGACGAAATTCTCCATAAATTTGTCTGTACTTCGCGGCTCTCCCTCGCGCGCAAGATCACTGAAAAGACGGGCCTCGCGAATCCGGCCGGCCTCGAGATGCGTCAAGGACTGAAGCCGCCGCTCGGCTCGGGAGTAGAAACTGCGCAGGAAGTCCAATATCGTGGTAAGTGGTGTGTCCTGAGCTGCGCGGCTGCCCTGACGCAGGCGATAGTAATGCACAAATACGCGGTCAGGAACGCGATAGAGCTTTTCGCGAGTGTTCGGGGCTGGTCTGCCACGGACAATGTCGGCTCTCTGGAGTTCACTCATGACCCGAGCGATGTCGGACTGCCCCCCGGCGCCAACCCGAGCGGCGAGTTCGGTCTGTGATACAGGTTCACCGCCTCGGATAATTGCGTCGAGAAGCCCAATAGAGAGCGGTGGGAGGTCCTCGATCCTGCGACGGTAGTAGTCGGCCAGTCGATCGGTCAACGCGGTCATGATTTCCGCTACTTCAAGAGCGTCCTCGGTTTCGAGCACATCGCCAAGGAGCTGAGCGAGCCGCGGGGTGCCGCCAATGAAATCCGCCACAGCGCGCGCTTTTGCTTCACGCTCGGGTCCCAAGGGGACAAGGCCGTCGCGCGACCTGAGCCGATTGAAATATGCGATGCATTCATCGCCAGACCATGGCTCAAGCCTGACCGTTTCAAACGCGTGGAAAAGCGGTCTGTCATAGTCCATGTCTACAGTGCCGGTAGCAGTTGCAAACAGCATCAGACGGTTGCTCTTCCGGTCAAGCCAGCGTCTTAGCCGTTGCTCGTCGAGATCCTCGTGGAAGAGCTTTCGCAGCAGGATGTCGAAGTTCTCCACAACCAGAACTGCGATCCCACCTCCGGGAAGTGCTAAATCCAGCGCCCGCTCGACTTCCGATTCGGAAGCGTCCCAGCGCTTTGCGGAATCCTTGGCAGTCGGCCAGCGAAAATGCCCTTCGTCATAAGCGGAGTCAGCGCCGCTTCGGCTATCGGACAGTTTAAGAGCGATCGTGTCGAGAAGAGAATGTGGATCGCGCTGCATGCTATGCTGCTCTTCAGGCAGCATGAGAAAGGGGATGTCAGGCCAACGCTCGGCAACCGCAATTTGGACACGCCGAGTCGTGAAGGACTTTCCGAATCCACGGTTACCATAGAGGACTAGGTGCTGGAGTGTGCCGGGGGCAACTCTCATTGAGCGCTCGACCGCATTCATGATCCGCGCTAATTCCGGCTCACGGCCGGTTGCAAGGCTCAGGATGTCATCGTCAGCCATGTCTTGCGTCATAAACGTCCGGACAATTCGGCGATGACGCTCTTTGCGGTCGCTGGGTAGCATCGGTTTAGAATAATGGGGCGTCGGTTCATTGTCGTATGTCATAACAACTTCGCGCGCCTCCACCAATTGTGCGCGAGCCGCGACCCGGGCTTCCAAAACCTATTGCCTTCGCGGTCTTCACTGAAGTGCGCGAACCCATCTTCGACTAGCATGCCCAGTGCGACGTCAAGGTCGACCCGTGTAAACGGTTCGCGAACCAGCAACTCGCCTTGTTCGGTGCTGCCCTCCGCCGTCATAATTGTCTTCAGTGCTGGCAGGATGAGACCTGTCAGTTCATTTCGCGAAAGTGAGCGATACTGGTGGAAGCGTTTGTTGAACTGCTCGTAGAAATCCGCGTGAAGGTCCGGCCTCACCCTAAGTTCGAATACATTGGCGAATTGCTCTGGTGTAACAGGATATTCAGTGCCAACCTCCTGTAAGCCCTTAACCAGGAAGCACGGATAGAGCGCGCTGCACTCGGCCATAAACGCTTCTGTATGCTTCTCCGTCCACCGCGGGCCTGCCCGATATGTGGCGCTGGCTATGAATTGTCGGGCCTCTTCGTCAGTCAACTCAGGGACCGAGAACTGCTGAAGGTCGTTCAAATGCTCAAGATTTAGGCCCTGGCGGCGCGCCAACTGGGTTACGCCGATGGAGCCCGTCAGTAGCATCTGCATACCGGCCTCTCGCCATTCGCGCATAGACCCAAGCAACCGATCAACGTCCTCCGCGCCGTCACCATTGACCATGTTCTGTATGAGATAGGAAAACTCGTCGACAATCAGAACTGGGCGTGCACCGTCTGCAAGCGCAGCCTTGATGGCGGTTGCAACATGCTGCCAGTAGGCTGAGAGCGCGGCAGCTTCGAGCTTTTCACCTTGACCGAGTGCAGCTAGGGTCTTCTGCGCGGGGCCCGACGCCACGGCTTTGAGAGCTCGACCCCAAAGGCCGCCATCCTGCCCAGTCTCAGACGACAGGCCGCTGAGGAAAGCCGCTAGAGAATGCAATCCTTGGCCATCAATAAACGCCACTTGACGGCCCTCCGCTGCAAGCACCTCTTGCAAGTGACGGCGTAGAGTCGATTTGCCAATCCGCCTCAGGCCAAACATCTTGATTCCTACGCCCCCCCTGAAGAGGCGAATCAACCGGTCCTCCATTTCGGGTCGGCTGAATTTCTGCGTGCCGCTTACCGCGCCGCCATAGTGTATATCTAAATTCATGAGGTATACGTTACTCCATATATCTGTTTGTGAACATACCAAAAAAGATGTTTATTATCAATACATAAAAGCTGGATCTCCTACAGAGAGCTTGACACATCGCGTCGCCCCACACCGGCGGCGCGGCGAACAAGTATCTTGTCGGGTGCAGGTGCGAAAGTCCGCTCTACAGTCAGATCGTGCTGGCGCGTCCGTCGCACGTTTCCTTTGCCCGGTTCACATGCGAAGAGGGTACTTCTTGCTCAAACCACCTGTCGCTATCGGCGATAGGAAGTGGGGCGCGGTACTCCGCGCCCTTTGATCTGTGCTCATCGCCTGCGATCACTCGGAGGCCTTGCCGCGTTTGGCTGCATCAGGCTTCCTCCACGCCCCGCCGGTCTCAGGCTGGTCTGGCGCCACCCGATTGGCCTCGGCCTGCTTGTGCAGATCATCAACAGCGTCGGGGCGTGCCGGGTGTGTCGCGATCCGCTTGGCGAGGGACTTCGACGCTAGGCGTTCGACGAGGAAGAAGAACTCGGCTACGAACGCCTCGTTCGCGGCGGCCCCCTCGATGAACCTACCCATCTTCTCCCGGAGCACCGCCTCGATTGCGCGTTCGCTTTCGTCCCGCTCGATATCGTCCATGACTGTCTGCAGGACTCTCTTCTGGTTCTTCTTCACAATGGTCTCCTTACCAAAGATTGAGCGCCTTGAACTCGTTGACGCGACCGCGGTCACTCCGTGGCTGAATCTGACATTGTGTCGTTTTTCGAGGCGCAAAGAAAATTTCCTGCGTGTCCTTCACTGGGTGTCTTCGCCCGGCTCGGGCCGGCCTGGCGAGGTCTTGCGCAGCCACCTTGCGAGGCTGGTGATGCGCGCGGAGAGCATGGGTCGCGCCGCGGCGATCTGGTTGCGGGCGGCGGCGGGGAGAAGCTGCGCGATACGGACGATCACCTCATCCGCTTTTACGATCTCGGCGTGTGCCTTGGCGACCCGTGCCTCGGCGTCCTGCCTCGCCTGGTCCTTGAGCCGCGCGAAGGCCCTGCCAAAGATCTGGCGTGCCAGGTTTCCGGGCGGCGTGTTCTTGTCGCGTGGCTCGGTTACCGAGATATCACCCGCCGCGACGGCCTTGACGACCCGCACGATGGCCTGAACCGCTTTCCTGTCGCGTGCCAGCTTCCGCTCCTGCGTGACCAAGGTTTTGTCGCGTTCAGCGATCTTGAGCTCCTGGGCGCGCCGCCAATCCCGCGGGCTGACATGGCGTCGCTTCTTCGGGATGGGCACGGGGTCCTCGGCGGTCCGCGCGCCCTTGCCCTGATCGCTCCGCAGCAAGGAGTTGTGCTCAAGCGCGTCTCGCGTGCGCTTTGCCCGGCGCTCGCCGCGCTGCAGGCCGAGCTCGGCGAACCACGCCCCGACGCTGTCCTGGCCTTCTTCGTAATCGCGGATGACCGCGAATTTCGAGGGTTGCAGCACGCGCCTGCCGTCCTGCGCAATCGCGCGCGGCAGGATCACCGCGTGAATGTGGTAGGCGGCTTCGTCGAGGTCGGCCCTGGCGTGCACGACGTCCTCCCCGAACTCCTTGCGCAGCCAGGCGATGGCGCGCTCCTCGAACTCCCTGGCCCTCTCTGATCCGACCTCGGGTTCAAGGCCGCCGCTATGTGTACTGTCCGCCTCATCCTCCTGCTCGAACCACTTCCGGTTCGCGGTCAGGATGATCTCGCGCATCGGCCCGTGCCGCGTGGCCCGCCAGGGGTCCTTCGGGCCCTCGGTCAGCCGGGCCAGCATCTGCGCCTTCCGCCGCCGGCGCTTCAGGCTCTCGAGTTCATCCGCAAAGTTCTCCTGCGCCATGTCCAGCACTTCGGCCTGAACCTGTCTGGCCCAGTCCTCGTCCCCGATGAGCCTGCGGTTGAGACCCGAGCGGGAGCTGTCGACGTGGCCGAGATCGCCACCCTTGCGAAGCCTGTGTCCCTCGAAGCCGCCGAGATCCTTCGGCCACAGCCCCTTCATGCGCATCACGATCCTGAATGTCTCTGCCAAGTCCCGCCCTCCGTTCCGGCGGAGGGGAAATGGGTCCCTTGGGGAAATCCGGATGAAGAAACTTGGCCCCAAAAGGTCTGCGGCGCGCTCCCGGGGTGCGGCGGGGGTTACTCACTAAACAGGGGGCGCAAAATCCTGGCGGATTTGGCTCCCCCTGCCGTTCGCCGGGGCGCCGCCCCGAACCCCGCGCTGCCGCGGGCCGCCTGCGCAGCGGGCGCTCCTGCGCGGAGCGCGGCAGGGTCGTCGTTCGCCACTCCCCCTGCACCCCCTGGCGTCTTCCGACGGACCCGGAGGCCGTTCCGCACGCCTCCGGGACCTCCCGGCTCCCGGGGGAGGTGACTGCGTGCCTCCCCCGAACCCCCTCCTGCAAGGAAGGACGTGCCCACGGGGTGATCTCCTGAAGCTGCGCGCGGCCTGTGCCGCGCAGCTTCAAGAGATCACCCGCGTTCGGGGCTCGGGCTGCGCGGTCTCAACCGAAAGATCACATATGACCCAAGACCACCGCAGTGCTGCCACCCTCGCGGAGTGGCAGCGCAACATCGCCGCGGGCGACGTCGTCGCGTTCCGCTTCCCATCAGGCGCAGGCACCCCTGCGCTCACCAAGGTCCGCCCCTCGCTCGTGCTGAGCGTCGAGAACCTTGCGGAAATGCGCAGCGTGACCCTCGCGTTCGGCTCGTCGCAGCGCCCGAAGAAGCCGCGCCGCGACCACGTCATCGCCGTGCGTGGGGAGGCTGCGCTTGGCGCCGCCTCGCTGCATGCGCCGACCTACTTCGATGCATCCCGCCGCATCACCGTTTCAATTCATCACGCGGGCTTCGACGTGAGCGATCGGGCCGAGACCGCCATCCTCGGACGGCTGACCGGCTGGTCGCTCGCGGAGATGACCCGCATTCGGCAGCGCCTTGCGGTCGAGCGAGACATGACGCGTGAGCGCCTGCGCAGTCGTTGCAAGACGCCGTCGCGGCACATCGTCGTTCAACGCACCAAGAATGGCTGCATCGCCGGGGAGGAGGTCCGTCATGTCTGAGCCGAACCTCGATTACGATCCGCTCCTGTCCGAGATCTTCCAGGCGCTGCGGTGCTGCGCACCAGCCATAGAGTGCCTGCACGCTGCGCAGGAGTTCATGCCTGAGGCGGACGCGCGTCGCATGGACGAGCTTGCCGGGCGCATCGCTTCGGAGCGCATCTTCGAGCCGCGCGACCGCGGGCTCTTCGGGACGGTGCTGGAGGCGCTCAACGAGCAGATCGAAGAGCGGACCTTCATGGCGCTCGAGGACAAGGAGTTTGGCGAGCCGGACTGGCACCGCGACTACACCCCGGAAGGGCTGCAGCTGTCGCAGCACCGGCGCTGCATCTTCGCGCTGAAGGAGCACCTCGACCGCATCGCGGCGCTGCGCCGGGCCGAAGTGCTCGCGCTGCAGTTCCGCAGCGCGGACGCCCGCTGAGGGCAGGCGCGCCCCGGCTCGGTACCGGGGCGGGCCCCTCGCGCAACAATTTTCGCAAATCCGTTTTTCGTTTGCCTCGACGGATTCATTTCCTCCTCGCCCGTGATGGGCAAGAGGCAATCGAGGACGCACAGGCGATGACGAACGCGACACACATCCGGCTCACCGCAGCCAACGACAACGACGGACACCAGACCATCCCGGTCGCCATCACCGGGCTTGTTCATCTGCTCGCCCGGGCGGAGGCGCTGACGGCGCTCCGCGCCCCGGCGAACGAGGACGCGGCCCCGGCGCAACAAGGAAATAACGCATGACCAAACGTGCAGCGATATATGCCCGCTTCAGCTCCGACCTACAGAAGGCCACCTCGATCGAGGACCAGGTCGCCATGTGCCGCAAGCACGCCGAAAGGCAGGGCTGGCAGGTCGTGGAGGTCTTCACGGACAGCCAGAAGACCGGCCGCAACACCCGCCGTCCCGGCTTCCAGAAGATGAAGGAGGCCATCTACGCTGACCGGATCGACGTCGTGCTCGTCGAGGCGCTCGACCGGCTCAACCGAAAGGTCAGCGACGCGCTCACCCAGTTCGAACTCATGGCCTTCCGGGACGTGAAGCTGCATTCGGTGACCGAGGGCGAGCAGAACTTTTTCACCACCATGCTGATCGGCTTTGCCGCCCAGCAGCAGAGCGAGGCAAATGGGGAGCACACGCGCCGGGGCATGAAGAGCGCCGTGGGCCGCAGGCGTCTGCACACCAGCACCTATGGCTATCGCAAGGTCTCCGTCGAGGAAGGGCTCAACCGCGAGATCGTACCCGAGGAGGCGGAGATCGTGCGCCGCATCTTCACGGAATACGCGGAGGGACGCTCGGCGCTGCAGATCGCAAAAGGCCTGAATGCCGATCGCATCCCGGCGCCGCGCGGCGGCAGCTGGGATGGCTCGACCATCCGGGGCAACCCGGCCCGCCAGGAAGGCATCCTGCACAACCGCGTCTACATCGGCATCGCGAGCATCTGCAAACACCGGCGCAGGTACAACCCTGAGACGGGCCAGAGGAAGATCATCAGCTCGCCCGAAGACTACACCGAGACGGAGATCCCGGAGCTGCGCATCGTCCCGCAGAACCTCTGGGAGCGCGTCCAGGCGCAGCGTGCCGGGCGCAAGCCGGTGCAAAACGCCGTCGAGACGCGGCGGACGCGCTATCTTCTGTCGGGGCTCCTGGTCTGCGGTTGCTGCGGCACGCGCTACGTCAAGCACAACAGAACCAGTTACCGGTGCCGCGAGGCGCTGAAGGGCGGCGTCTGCACCAACACCCGCACGATCTCGCGCAAGCGGATCGAGGCGCGCGTCTTCGCGAGACTGAAGCAGGTGATGCTCTCGGACGAGTTGGCCCGTCAGTTCGGCGAGGCGCTCGAAGCAGAGCGGCGCAATCTTGCCAAGGCGAACCCCGAAGCCGACGTGAAGCGCCTGTCGGCGGCGCTCAAGGAGGCGGAGACCAAGCGTGAGCGCATCTTCCAGGCCATCGAGGACGGCGCGCCCTTCGCCACCTTCAAGGCCCGGGCCAGCGAGGTCGAGGCGGAGATCGCGGACCTTGCGGCACGCATCGAAGGCGCGAAGCGCCTCATCACCTTGCAGCACGCGGATCAGCCGGACGCGCGGCTGCTCTACGAGCGGGCCGTCGCGCAAATGGAGCTGCTGCTCGGTGACGAGGATCTCGTCGAGCAGGCCCACGCGTTCCTTGGTGAGCTCATCCGGAAGATCGCCCTGAGGCCTGACGAGGCCGCTCCGCACGGCGTCTCGGCGGTGATCGAGGCACGGTTCGGTGCGCTGCTCGGGGTGGAGGAGGCCGTGACGGACGCTGCCGGCTTCACGATGGTCCCGTGTTGATCACTTCGATAGAACCCGTGGCGTCCGGTCACTTGCCGGGCTTGCCGCCCCCATCCTCGGTGTCACGAGGGGTGCGCCATGTGCTGGGAATGGGGAATGTCTGGATGATCCGGGTCATGTTGCCTCCCTCGGTCAGGGACCATTCTGCGGCCTGCGATGTGGGGGATCAATGTAGAACTTTGCCGCCTCGTGTTGCCCGACGTTGGTTAGATGAGGATGAAGGTTTCCCGGCGCGCGAAATGTTCCAAATGGCAAGTGTTCGACTACAGCCATGCGAACGTGTCACACACATCCGGTTTCGATCTCATCGCCATTGGCCGGCAGTGTGTAGACTGTTACACATGAAGCAGAGAGGTGCCCGATATGGCCAAGACAAAGAACAATATCCTTAAAGCTTCCACCGCGCTCCATGCTGGCGTCATGGAACGGAAAGGCGTACTCGTCCCTCGCTCTTTTCAAGAGGAAGACGATGTGGCCGAGGTCGAGGTCAAAAGTCGATTTGGTAAGAAAGTACTTGTTAAGAAGGGACGGATCACCCTTCAAGCACGGCCCCAAGAGGCGCGCAAGCAAGCCGTTAGCGAGCGAAGCAGCGGGCGGGCAGAACTGTACAGCACGCGCCGAAACCTTGCCGAAAAGGTTCGTGAGATCAAGCGGATAAGGCTTGCTCTGCGATCTGCCGAGGCTGAGCTCGCGGAGCGCCGTAGCGCTGACGCCAGTTGGCCAGCGGAAGCGTTTGATGAACTAGTTTGTACTCCGGCCGAACCGACGCAGCCGAACAATGCGACGGTGCGGCTTTTGGCGAGTAAGCCCCGGTGGGCCAAGGGCTGAGTGATGTCATCGGAACAGAAAGGCATTGCCGTCCCGGCGGTCGAAGAACTGCTTGCACCCGCGCTGCTCACTGCCGAACACGATTTGTCAGTTTTTCACTGTAGCAGAGCCAGTATCAATGCGTTCCTCGTTGAGCGCGCACTCAACAACCATTTGCGCCGCATTTCGACGGTTTACGTAACGAGCGACAGGGAAGGGGTGGTCTGGGGTTACTATGCGCTGTCAATGCAGAAGATCGGTAGGAAGGAGGCTTTCTCTCGTAAGGATCGTGGCGACACGCCCACCGAAATTTCGCTCATTGCTCTTGGTAAGCTCGGTGTAGACGAACGGCTTGAGGGCAATAATCTCGGTGAGGATTTGCTGCGAGATGCCTTCGAACGGGTCCTTGACCTGACAAGTAATGGAGATCCTGCCCGTCGCCTGCCATCGCCGGCGATGCTCATCCAGGCGGCCGACGAAGGGCTCATTGAATATTATCGCCGGTTCAACTTCCTCGCGCGCAATGCCGAGGCTCCCCTTATGCTCACCCGACCAATCCAAGAGTTGGAAAATGATCGCGTTGCGGCCAAAGCATTGGAAGCAGTCGACGAAATTGTGGCTCTTAAGGGCGCTCGTCCTGTAGTGAACGGTGATTGAGTCCTGCGTCGCAAGTCCCTCCCTCGGGGCGTCCTGTGATCCGGCGGGCCTAGCAAGCCGCTCGATTAAGCTGCAGTTACAAATTCAGGACGGCGACCTCACGATCACTGGTCGTAATGGTGTCGTCTAGGTGACTGCGGTCAAATAGAAAATAGTTCCTAACGGGCATCAGCTCAGAGGCAAATATCGGTTGGGCAGGGGGCGCTGCCCCCTCACCCCCGGGATATTTAAACCATGTGGAAGGGCAGAGGGTCGCGCGGCCCCCGGCCCTTTTCCTATCTTTGAATTCTTCTCTTTGAAAAATACGCCCGCCGGCGGCGGTCCTCAGCGGGCCACCGAGACCAGCGCGGCGAGAATCTCGCCCTCGCTGCGGTCCGCGGCCTTGGCGATGGCGGCAAGGCTCTCGTCTTCGGTGTCGACGGTGAACCCCGCCTGCGCCAGCCCGTCGGCCAGCTGGTCCGTGGGCACATGGGCGAGCGCGGCGACCTCGGAAAGGCTGCCACCGAGCAGGAGCTGCGCAGCGGCGAACTGCGGCGGACCGCCCCGGCCCCCGCCCTGCTGCGGCATCAGTGCCGGCACAAGGAAAGCCGCCGCCATGACCAGCGAGGCGACCATGGCCAGCGCGAAGGCCGGCTTGCGCATGTAGCTGGTCATCGGGCGCCAGTTCTTCCACAGGTGCAGCGCGAAAGGCAGGATCAGCACCATGCTGAGCCATTCGTGCATGCCGTGGAACCACCCGGAGTTCCAATGGAAGAACAGAGCGATTCCCGAGATCAGGGAAACGAGGAAAAGTCCGGTGATGAACGGCGTGGCGTAGCGATTCAGGACAGGTTTCATGGCGCGGCTGGCTCCGTGGCTGGCATTTGCGGAGCCGCGCTCCCCTCGCGGCTCCGAAGATCACACGCGCCGCTGCCGGGTTTCCGTCGCGTTTTGCAGGGCTTTTTTGCCGATCGAAAGATTTCCGGAAAAAAGGTCGATTTTCCCCTTGCGGAGGTTCGCGGGAAACTCTAAATCGCCCACACCAACAAGGAAGCGGGCGTAGCTCAGGGGTAGAGCATTACCTTGCCAAGGTAAGGGTCGGGCGTTCGAATCGCCTCGCCCGCTCCAGTTGGACCTCCGGCGCAAGTCGGACCGGTGAGAGGCCGGATGGCTGAAAAGCCGATTGGTTGAAAGACCAGCATGATGAATGGTTTGCGGGCGTAGCTCAGGGGTAGAGCATTACCTTGCCAAGGTAAGGGTCGGGCGTTCGAATCGCCTCGCCCGCTCCATTCAACACTTTCTCTCCGAAAGACGAAATGATCTGGCCGCGGGACCACGCTGCCGGAATTTTCGCGTCTGCCCGGCAGGGCCGCGCGCGTCCCCGCGGGCAACGGGCGACCCCGGGGGTCGCCCCATTTCGCCTCAAAACGCCTTGAACGTCAGCGTGGTCAGCGTGCGCTCGATCCCCGGAACCATCAGATTCTCGTTGATGAAATGACCCACGTCGGCACCCTCGGGAATGTAGAGCTTGAGCAGCAGGTCCCACTCACCGGAGGTCGAATAGAGCTCGGAGTGAATCTCCTTGAGCGCGATCTGGTCGGCCACCTCGTAGGTGGTGCCGGGCTTGCAGCGGATCTGGACGAAGACGCAGGTGGTCATGGCGGGGCCTTTCGATGATATGCGCGCAAGCTGTCACACCGCCCCCGCCGCCGCAAGCGCACCCGCCGCTTCGCTGCGCGCGGGGCTTGGCCTGCGCCCTGCCCCGCCCTATAAGCCCCTGCGAGACATCGAGGAGTATGGTCCATGCGCAAGGCCGAGGTGAGCCGCAGCACCGCCGAGACGAAGATCGAGGTCGCCCTCGATCTCGACGGCACCGGCAGCTACGACATGAAGACCGGCGTGGGGTTCTTCGACCACATGCTGGACCAGCTGGCGCGCCATTCGCTGATCGACATGGTGGTGCGCGCCGAGGGCGATTTGCACATCGACGACCACCACACCGTCGAGGACACCGGCATCGCCATCGGCCAGGCCCTGGCGAAGGCGCTCGGCGACAAGCGCGGCATCCGCCGTTATGGCTCCTGCCTGCTGCCGATGGACGATGCGCTGGTGCGCGCGGCGCTGGATCTGTCGGCGCGGCCCTTCCTGGTGTGGAAGGTGCAACTGCCCACCGAGAAGATCGGCAGCTTCGATTGCGAGCTGGTGCGCGAGTTCTTCCAGGCGCTGGCGACCCATGGCGGCATCACCCTGCACATCGAGGCAATCGACGGGGTGAACTCGCATCACATCGTCGAGGCGGCCTTCAAGGCCGTGGCCCGCGCGCTGCGCGAGGCGGTCGAGCCCGATCCGCGCAAGGGCGATGCGATCCCCTCGACCAAGGGCGCGCTCTGAAGGATCCGGAGCACGGCGAGGGGCCAGCCCCTCGCGCTCCCCGGGATATTTTGATCTAGACGAAGAGGCGGACAGACCGCCCGGGAAGGATGCGAGATGCTGACGGCGATCATCGACTACGAGAGCGGCAACCTGCATTCCGCCGAGAAGGCGTTTCAGCGCATGGCGCGCGAGCTGGACGCGGGCGAGGTCGTGGTGACCGATGCCCCCGACGTTGTGGCACGGGCCGACCGGCTGGTGCTGCCCGGCGACGGTGCCTTTCCCGCCTGCGCCAGGGCGCTGCGCCACTCGGGCTGTTTCGAGGCGATGGTCGAGGCGGTCACCGCGAAGGGCCGGCCCTTCCTCGGCATCTGCGTCGGTATGCAGCTGATGGCCCGCGTCGGGCATGAATACGAAGAGACGCCGGGGCTCGGCTGGGTCGACGGCGAGGTCGAGAAGATCCTCCCCGAAGACCCGTCTCTGAAGGTGCCGCACATGGGCTGGAACGAGCTGGTTATCGACCGCCCGCACCCGGTGCTGGACGGGGTAAAGAGCGGCGATCATGCCTATTTCGTCCACTCCTACCAGATGCGCATGCTGAACACCGATCACCGGCTGGCCCACGTCGATTACGGCAGCACGGTCACCGCGGTGGTGGGACAGGGCAACATGCTGGGCTTCCAGTTCCACCCCGAGAAGAGCGCCGACACGGGGCTGCGGATGATCGGCAACTTCCTGACCTGGACCCCCTGAGCGCCGCGCGCCGGCCTCCCGCTCACGTGGCGGCAGCGCGCGCATTGCAAAGCGCGCCCCCGCCCGGCTATAGGGAGCCGTCACAGATTTAGCGGAGCCGCGCCATGATCCTCTACCCCGCCATCGACCTCAAGGACGGCAAGGCCGTGCGCCTGCTGCGCGGCGACATGGATAAGGCCACGGTCTTCAACGACGATCCCGCCGCGCAAGCGATGGAATTCGTCGAGGCAGGCTGCGACTGGCTGCACCTCGTCGACCTCAACGGCGCCTTCGCCGGCGAGCCGGTCAACGCCGCCGCCGTCGAGGCGATCCTCGCGCGCACCAAGGTCCCGGCGCAGCTCGGCGGCGGCATCCGCGACATGGCGACCATCGAGCGCTGGCTCGACAAGGGGCTGGCGCGGGTCATCCTCGGCACCGTGGCGGTCGAAAAACCCGAGCTGGTGCGCGAGGCGGCCAAGGCGTTCCCCGGCAAGGTCGCCGTCGGCATCGACGCGCGCGACGGCCGCGTGGCGACCAAGGGCTGGGCCGAGGTGACCGACGTCGACGCGGTGGACCTTGCACGCAGCTTCGAGAACGACGGCGTGGCGGCGATCATCTACACCGACATCAACCGCGACGGTGCCATGCAGGGGCCGAACATCGAATACACCGCCGCCATGGCCCGCGCCGTGTCGATCCCGGTGATCGCCTCGGGCGGCGTGTCGAAACTGGCAGACCTCATCGCCCTGCGCGACTGCGGCGCGCAGCTCAATGGCGCGATCTCGGGCCGGGCGCTCTACGATGGCGCGATCGACCTGAAAGAGGCGCTGGCCGCGCTGAAGGGGTGAGCCGCGCGCTCACCCTGATCCTGCTCGGGGCGCTGGCGATCTGCCTGCTGCCGGTGGCCGGCGTTATTGTCTCTACCAGCATTGCCGAGCTGGCAGGCTGCCGCCTCGACGAGGCCGGCAGCTATCCCTGCGTGGTGCTCGGCCATGACCTCGGCGGGCTGCTCGCCACCCTCTTCGTGTCGGGCTGGTTCGCGCTGCTCACCTTGCCCATGGCCGGGCTCATCGTGATGGTTCTGGGAACGCTCTGGCTGGTCCGGATGATCCGGCGCCGTCAGAGCGGATCGGTGCGGTAGAGCTTCACCTTCAGGCTGCCATGGGCGACCGGCGCGCCGGTGGGCAGGAAGCGCAGGCCGGTCGCCTTGGCCAGCCCCGGCTCGGTGGTGATGATGCCGACGCGCCAGCCGGCGAACCTCTCCTTCAGCACCGCCCCCAGCGAGGCGTGCAGCGCGTGCAGCGGGCCCTTCTCGCCGATCCGCGCGCCGTAGGGCGGGTTCACCATGACGAGGCCCGGCGGGCCGTCTGGGCGCTCGAGCTCGCTCACCGGGCGGCAATCGAAACGGGCCCAGTCGGTGACCCCGGCACGCGCGGCGTTTTCGGTGGCGAAACGGATCGCCCCGGCGTCGCGGTCGGAGCCATAGTAAAGCGAGGTCGGTGCGCGCAACGGCTCTTGCCGTTTCAGGCCCTTGAGATCGGCGGGCGCAAAGACGGCCAGCCGCTCGAAGTCGAACGCTCGCGCCCGGCCGGGCAGCAGCCCGGCGGCGATCTCGGCGGCCTCGATCGGGAAGGTGCCGGAGCCGCACATCGGGTCGAGCACCGGCTCGCTGCCGTCGTAGCCACAGGCGCGCAGGAAGAGCGAGGCCAACGTCTCGCGCATCGGCGCCTTGCTGACGGCCTGCTTCAGGCCCCGCCGGTGCAGAGGCTGGCCGGAGGTGTCGACCGAAAAGGAGACGATATTGTCCTCGATGCGGGCGAGGATGCGCACGCCGTCCTCGGCGATGGGCGCGCCCAGCTCCTCGGTGATAGCCCGCTCGATGCGCTGCTTGGCGGCGCCGGCATGGTAGATCTTCGACTTGCGGCTCAGCGCCTCGACCTTCACCGGCACGTCGGGGCGCAGGATGTCGCCCCAGGGGAACTTGCGCGCCCGCTTGTCGAGCTGCGCGAGGTGCACTGCCGGGAAACCGCCGATGCGGGCCAGCACACGTGCCGCGCCGCGCAGCTCGAGGTTGGCGCGCGCCACCTCGGGCCAGCCGCCCTGGAACGACACACCGCCCTGCTCGGGCTTCAGCGGGCCGAAGCCGAGCGACTTGGCTTCGGCCACCAGCACGGGCTCCAGCCCCGGCGCACAGGCCAGGAAAATCTCGAAACTCTTGTCCATCACATGTCCCGTCAGAGCAGGTCCAGCACGCGCTCGGGCGGGCGGCCGATCACCGCGCGAGTGCCCTCGAAGGCCACCGGTCGCTCGATCAGCTTGGGCGTCTCGGCCATGGCGCGCAACAGCGTCTCGTCGTCGCTGTCGCGGCTCAGCCCCGCCGCCTTGAAATCGGCTTCCTTGGTGCGGACCATCTCGATCGCCGGCACGCCGAGCGCGGCCTGCGCCGCCTTCAGCTCATCGTAACTCGGCGCGTCCTCGAGATAGCGGCGCACCTCGGGCTCGACGCCCTTCTCCTGCAACAGCGCCAGCGCCTCGCGTGACTTGCTGCAGCGGGGGTTGTGCCAGAGGATCATGTCCAGTCCGCCCGTCCGGTGCCCACGGCCTCCTCAACCGAGGCGAAGCCGTCGCGCGCCAAAAGCGCGTCCAGCCCCTCGGCGATGTCCTGTACCAGCGAGAGCCCGCCGAAGACCAAGGCCGTGTAGACCTGCACCGCCGAAGCGCCGGCGCGGATTTTCTGGTAGGCCTGCTCGGCCGAGCCGATGCCCCCGACCCCGACCAGCGGCATCTGGCCGCCCGTCAGCTCCGACAGTTTCGCCAGAACGCGGGTGGATTTCTCGAACAGAGGCTGGCCGGACATGCCGCCCCCCTCCGACGCAAAGGGCGAAGAAAGCCCCTCGCGCGAGAGCGTGGTGTTGGTGGCGATCACCGCATCGACCTTGGAGGCCATGGCGACCTCGGCCACGTCCCGAAGCCCCTGCTCGTCGAGATCGGGGGCGATCTTGAGGAACACCGGAATGCGGTCGTCGAGGTTCGCCCGCGCATCCATCACGCCGCCCAGCAGCGCCGCCAGAGCGTCCTTGCCCTGCAGGTCGCGCAGCCGCTCGGTGTTCGGCGAGCTGACGTTCACGGTGGCGAAATCGAGGTGCTCGCCGCAGCGCGCCAGCACCTTGGCGAAATCCGCCGCGCGGTCCTCGCTGTCCTTGTTGGCGCCGAGGTTGAGCCCCAGCACCATGCCGCTCGGGCGCTGGACGAGCCGCTGCGCGACCACCTCCATGCCCTCGTTGTTGAAGCCGAAACGGTTGATCGCGGCGCGATCCTCGGTCAGGCGGAAGAGGCGCGGCTTGGGGTTGCCCGGCTGCGGGCGGGGCGTGACGGCACCGACCTCGACAAAGCCGAAGCCCGCCCGCGACAGCCCCTGCAGCGCCGAGGCGTTCTTGTCGAAGCCCGCGGCCAGCCCGATCGGGTTGGGCAAGGTCAGCCCCGCCAGATCGCAGCGCAGCCGGTCCGAGGTGATCAGCCCCGGTGCCGGGGCGAGCCCCATCTTCAGCGCCATGATTGCCAGCCCGTGCGCCTGCTCGGGATCGACCTTGTGCAGCAGCGGCAGGCCCGCCTTCTCGAGGAATCTCATCATGCCAGATCGTCCGGGAACACATGTGCACCGCCCTCGCCGAGCGGCAGCGGGCGCGACCATAGTAGCCCGGCCAGCGGCAGCGCGGAATAGAGATGCGGAAATAGCGCCCCGCCGCGCGACGGCTCCCAGGTGATCTTGTCACCGAGGGACTCGACCTCGTAGCACAGGAGTTGCAGCCCCTCCGCCCCGGCGAAATGCTTCGCCGCCGTCTCGCGCACCTGCTCGGCGGTGGAGAAATGGATGTAGCCATCGGCCACGTCGATCGGCGCACCGGCGGTCTCGCCCTGCGCCTGCAGCGCCGCCCATTCGTCGGCCCGGAGGATTTTGTAGATCAGCATGACCGGCTGATGCCGTGGAACCCCGTCCCGGTCAATCCCCGCAGTCAATCCACGTTGAGCAAAACCGCGCTCAGAGCCAGCGCCTGCAGTGCCTCTGAATGCGCGGGATGATCACCCAGACCATCGAGAAGACCATGATCGGCACCAGCAGCAGGTTGCGCTGCCACAGCGGCCACCCCGCGGTCATCGGCCCGATGAGGTAGGCCAGCAGCGTGATGAACGGGTAGACGGCGCAGAAGACGAAGATGGCGAAGCGCAGGCGGGACGGCGCCCGCGGCGTGGCTGTCGTGGCAGTCATCTGAGGATCCCTAGATAGGAACGGAACGTCTCGTTCCCATAATATCTGGCGCGGGGCCCTGTAAAGGGCTATGCGGTGGGGACCCCGCGATTTTCCCGACGGACCAGACCCGATGACCGAAAAACGCGCCTCCATCGGCGCCCGCCGCAATCCCGACACGGAAGCTGCCGTGCTCAATGCCGCCACCCAGATCCTCGCCGAGGCCGGCATTGCCGGGCTACGCATGGAGGCGGTGGCGAAACGCGCCCGCGCCGGCAAGGCGACGCTCTACCGCTGGTGGCCCACACGCGGCGCGCTGTTGCTCGCGGTCTACCGCCGGATGAAGACTGAAGACGTCTACGCTGACACGGGCAGCCTCGAAGGCGACATCGCAGGCGTCCTGCGGCTGGTCTTTGGCCACTGGCGGCGCGAGACCGGGGCGGTCTTTCGCAGCATCATCGCCGCGGCGCAGGTCGAGCCGGATGTCGCCGAGGCACTGGCCGAGTTTCGGCTCGAACGGCGCACCGCCCTGCTCGCGGTGATCGCACGGGCCGAGCGGCGCGGTGAATTGCCCGCCGGGCTGGTGCCGGAGCGTCTGGCCGAAGCGGTGATCGCGACGCTCTGGTTCAAGCTCCTGTCCCACGATCTCGACGACGATCCGGACGCGCTTGCCCGGGTTCTGACCCAGAGCTGGTCCAAGGGGTGAAATTTCGCCCAACGTGTTTTGACACCTCCCAAAACCCGTTGCAGGATCGGCAGATAAGAAAAAACCCGACAGAGAGGATTCCCGATGTCGCTTCGTCTTCTGACCGGCGCCGCCGCGCTCGCCCTGACCGCCGGCACTGCCAGCGCGGACTACTCGATCACCATCCTGCACACCAACGACTTCCACTCGCGCTTCGAGCCGATCAGCAAGTATGATTCCACCTGCGGCGAGGAAGACAATGCCGCGGGCGAGTGCTTCGGCGGCTCTCCGCGCCTGCAGACCGCCATCACCGAGGCCAAGGAGCGCGCCGGCAACTACCTGCTGGTGGATGGCGGCGACCAGTTCCAGGGCACGCTCTTCTACACCTACTACAAGGGCAAGCTCGCCGCCGAGATGATGAACCAGATGGGCTATGACGCGATGACCGTGGGCAACCACGAGTTCGACGACGGCCCCGAGGTTCTGCGCGGCTTCGTCGATTCCGTCGAGTTCCCCGTGCTCATGTCGAACGCCGACCTCACCGGCGAGGAGCTGCTGAAGGGCGAGATCAAGAAGTCGGTCATCATCGAGAAGGACGGCGAGAAGATCGGCCTCATCGGCCTCACCCCGCAGGATACCGACGAGCTCTCCAGCCCCGGCAAGAACGTCATTTTCACCAACCCGGTGGATGCGGTGCAGGCCGAGGTCGACAAGCTGACCGAAGAGGGCGTGAACAAGATCGTCGTGCTGTCGCACTCCGGGTACAACGTCGACCTGAAGGTCGCCGAGGAGACCACCGGTGTCGACGTGATCGTCGGCGGCCACTCCAACACGCTGCTCGGTGACATGGACGGCGCCGAAGGCCCTTACCCCACCATGGTCAAGGACACCGCCATCGTCTCGGCCTACGCCTACGGCAAGTTCCTCGGCGAGCTGAACGTCACCTTCGACGATGAGGGCAACGTCACCGAGGCCTCCGGCGCGCCGCTGATCATGGACGCCGCCGTGACCGAGGATGCCGCCACCAAGGACCGCATCATCGAGGCCGCCAAGCCGCTCGACGAGATCCGCAACAAGGTGATCGGCGAGTCGACCGCCGAGATCGTCGGCAGCCGCGACATGTGCCGCGCCGAGGAATGCCCGATGGGCAACCTCGTGGCCGACGCCATGCTCGACCGCGTCAAGGATCAGGGCATCGACCTCGCCATCACCAACGGCGGCGGCCTGCGCGCCTCGATCGACGCGGGTGATGTGACCATGGGCGAGGTGCTGACCGTGCTGCCCTTCCAGAATACGCTCTCGACCTTCCAGGTCACCGGCGCGGTGATCAAGGAGGCGCTTGAGAACGGCGTGAGCCAGATGGAAGAAGGTGGCGGCCGCTTCCCGCAGGTTTCCGGCATCAGCTTCACCGTCACCCCCTCGGCCGAGGTCGGCAGCCGCATCTCCGAGGTGATGGTCGGCGACGCCGCTCTGGACGAGGCCAAGACCTACGGCGTCGTGTCGAACAACTTCGTGCGCAACGGTGGCGACGGCTACTCCATGTTCACCACCGCCGAGCAGGCCTATGACTTCGGCCCCGACCTGGCCGACGTGACCGCAGAATTCGTCGCAGCAGGCACCCCCTACGAGCCCTACACCGACGGCCGGATCACCATCGCTGAGTGATCCTTCCGGCATCTCGAAAACCAAGGGCGCGCCATCCGGCGCGCCCTTTTTCTTTGACCCGTCCCGCCTGCTGGCCGCTCACATCTCTTCCTTGACGCCCGCCCGGATCAGCCACCAATTCACCGGGTAGGCGGTGACGAAGCCGCAGATCATCGCGATCTGCATGGTGAACCAGAACTCTACGCTGGCGACCTTCAGCTCGGTTCCGATCATCTCGGGAAACAGCCAGAAATGCGCCAGGGCCATCGCCCCGTACATGCCCAGCTGCCAGGCAATCAGCGAGGCGGTGTCGGCCTTCAAGGCCTGCAAGATGCCCTCGCGCACGGTGATGTCGCGCATAGGTTTGATTGCGAAATACTGGAAGGCGACACCGAAACCGAAGGCGAGCAGGAAATCCAGCACCCAGACCGCGAAGATCTTCTCTGCAAAGAGCCAGTGCCAGCCGAAGGCCACCGCGACCGCCGGGATCAGGACGGCGATCCATTCAGCGATGATGTCTCCCAGCGTGCAGCCGCTGCCGCAATGCAGCGCGCCCTTGCCGACCGAGACCGCCATGCTCGAGACGCCATGGTCATGGGAACCCTCATGCCCCTGGCCCGACCTCGACGGCTCCGGCGCGCGTCCGACCCTCACGTACGCGAGCAGCACCAGCACCCCGCCGAAGAGTGCGCAGACCGGCCAGGCCACATTCATGATCCACATGTGCTGCGGCCGCCGCGCGACGTCATAGGCGATGAGCCCTGCACAGACGGCAGCGACAAGGAGAGAGGCGAGGGCAGCCAGGTGGAGGGCAAGGGGCACGGCGGAAACAGTCCTTTGGATCAAACCGGCATTCCGAACCCAACCGGTGCGCAAGCGCATTGTTCCGCTCGGCGCAGGACACCGGCACCACAGCCCTCTTCCCCCCGGGGAATTTCCGCACTATCAGGGCAACATGCTGAAGACGCGCATCATCCCCTGCCTCGACGTGGCCGATGGCCGCGTGGTCAAGGGCGTCAACTTCGTCGACCTGCGCGATGCGGGCGACCCAGTGGACGCTGCCCGAGCCTATGACGCCGCTGGCGCCGACGAGATCTGCTTCCTCGACATCCACGCCACGCATGAAAACCGCGGCACGATGTTCGACGTGGTGACCCGCACCGCCGAGCAGTGCTTCATCCCGCTCACCGTGGGCGGGGGCGTGCGCACCGTCGCCGACGTGCGGGCGCTGCTGCTTGCCGGGGCCGACAAGGTCTCGTTCAACTCCGCCGCCGTTGCCAATCCCGACGTGGTGGCCGAGGCCGCGGACCATTTCGGCAGCCAGTGCATCGTCTGCGCCATCGACGCCAAGACCGTGGAGCCGGGCCGCTGGGAGATCTTCACCCACGGCGGTCGCCGCCCGACAGGCATCGATGCGGTCGAATTTGCCATCACCATGGCGCGCAAGGGCGCGGGGGAAATCCTGCTGACCTCGATGGACCGCGACGGCACCAAGGCGGGGTTCAACCTCCCCCTCACCCGCGCCATCGCCGACGCGGTGCCGATCCCGGTGATCGCCTCGGGCGGCGTCGGCACGCTCGACCACCTGGTCGAGGGCGTCACCGAGGGCCATGCCTCGGCGGTGCTCGCCGCCTCGATCTTCCACTTCGGCACCTACACCATCGCCGAGGCCAAGGCGCATATGGCCGCCGCCGGCGTTCCCGTGAGGCTCTGACATGTCCGACATGACGCTCGAAAAGCTCGAAGAAGTGGTTGCCGCCCGCGCCTCCGCCTCGCCCGACGAGAGCTGGACCGCCAAGCTGCTCGCCAAGGGCCCGGAGAAATGCGCCGAGAAATTCGGCGAGGAAGCCATCGAAGCGATCATCGAAGCGGTGAAGGGCGACAACGCCAAGCTCGCCTCCGAGGCCGCCGACGTGCTCTTCCACTTCCTCGTCATGCTGCGTGCCCGCGGGCTGCCGCTGTCGGAGGTCATGGCCGAGCTGCAGCGCCGCCAGGGCCAGTCGGGCATCGCCGAGAAGGCCGCGCGCCCCAAGGGCTGATCCGGGCTGATCCGGCGCAGGGGGCTCTGCCCCCTCGCCGCTGCGCGGCTCACCCCCGGCGTATTTTTCAAGAGAAGAAGGCCCCGGCGCACGGCAGCCCCCTCCGCTTCCACTTGTCAGAAATATCCCGGGGGAGTCGCGCGCAGCGCGGCGGGGGCAGAGCCCCCTCTTTGGCCTAGCCGCCGATCGCCTCGGCCAGCGGCACACCCGCGCCGAGCAAGCGTTCATATTCGATCTTGGTGCAGCGATCCTGCACCACGTCGAGGCCCTTGGCCTCGGCCTTGGCGGCGGCCTCGGCGTGCTGCACCCCGAGCTGCATCCAGATGGTGCGCAGATGCGGCAGATGCGACATGGCCGCGCCGACCACCGAAGGAACGGCATCGTGGCGGCGGAAGATGTCTACCATGTCCACCGGCACATCGATCTCGGACAGCCCCGCGCGGAACTCCTCGCCGAAGAGCGTCTGGCCCACGTGTGCCGGATTGACCGGGATGATCCGGTAGCCGCGCTGGTGCAGGAAGCGCGAGACGTAATGACTCGGCCGCACCGGGTTGGTCGAGATGCCGACCACGGCGATCACCCGGGTCCGGGTCAGGATGTCTTTGAGGAAGGTGTCGGAGTAGCTCATGGGATCAGCCTGTCACAGCGCCGCGGGAAGAGGAAGCCACCGCGCGACCTCCCGCGAGGGGACCCCACGGAAAGAAAAAGCGTCCGGGGAAAACCCGGACGCCAGTTACGGAACGAGGGACAGTGAAGGGGTCGCGGAGGTTCCAGTTCCGCGCCTCTGCATCAGAGATAGGCGAAAATGCCACAGATTGAAGACCCCTCGCGATCATGTGATGAAAAATTCTTGACCTTCCGACCCGCGCGTGCTGGCGCTTCACTCTGCGGCAATCGCCACATCATTCAGCATCTGCCACACCCGATGCGGGGTGAAGGGCATGTCGGCCTGGCGAATCCCCCGCTCCCACAGCGCGTCCTGCACGGCGTTGGACACGGCGGCCATGGACCCGACGGTGCCCGCCTCGCCGCAGCCCTTCATCCCCATCGGATTGCCGGTCGATGGCACCGGCTCGACGTCGAAGCCGATCCAGGGCGCATCCTTGGCGCGCGGCATGGCGTAGTCCATGAAGGTCGCGGTCAGCAGCTGGCCGTCCTCGTCGTAGACCGTGTGCTCGGTCAGCGCCTGGCCCAGCCCCTGCACCACACCACCATGCACCTGCCCCTCGGCCAGCATCGGGTTGATGAGATTGCCGAAATCATCGACCACAGTGTATTTCACCACCTGCGTCACGCCGGTCTCCGGGTCGATCTCGACCTCGCAGAAATGCGCGCCGTTAGGGTAGGAACGGGCCTCGATTGCGGTGCGGGCGGACCAGCTGAGCAGATCGTCGCGGCCCTTGGCACGGGCCATGGCCGCCGCCTCGAGCATGGTCGGGTGCAGGTTCGAGCCATCCGCGCGGAACTGCTCGTCGTCGAATCGCACCTCATCGGGGTCGACGCCCATCTCGCCGGCCAGAAACTCCGAGAAGCCCGCGATCATGTCGCGCACGGCGGTCAGCGTCACCGTGGCCTGCGTGGTCACCGAGCGCGAGCCCCCGGTGCCGCCGCCGCGCGGGATCAGGTCGCTGTCGCCCTGCACGAAGCCGATCTTCTCGACCGGAATGCCGGTGTGATCCGACAGGAACTTGGCAAAGACCGTTTCGTGCCCCTGCCCGTTTGACTGGGTGCCGACATAAATGGTCGCGCCGCCATCTTCCGTGAACTCCACCTTCACGTCCTCTGCCGGGTCACCGAGGATGCTCTCGATGTAGTAGCACAGCCCCAGTCCGCGCAGCTTGCCCTGCGCCTCGGTGGCCGCCTTGCGCGCCGGGTATCCCTCGATGTCGGCATCCGCCTCGGCATGGGCAAGCACGCGGGAGAAATCACCCACGTCGTAATTCTCGCCGGTGACCGTCTTGTAGGGGAATTCCTGCACGAAGTTGATCCGGCGCAGCTCGCTGGGATCAATCCCCAGCTCGCGCGCGGCGCGATCCATGATCCGCTCCAGCGTGTAGATCGCCTCGGGGCGGCCCGCGCCGCGATAGGCGTCGACCTGCGTGGTGTTGGTGTAGAACCCCTCGACCCGCATGTAGGCGGCCTTGATGTCATAGGTGCCGGTCAGCACCTTGGCATAAAGCGCGGTCTGGATCGCCTGCCCGAAGTTCGAGTTGTAGGCACCGAGGTTGCAGCGGGTGTGGTTGCGGTAGCCGAGGATGCGGTTGTCTTCGTCGAAGGCCAGCTCGGCCAGCGTCACGAGATCGCGGCCCGCGTGGTCCGAGAGCATCGCCTCGGTGCGGTCCGACATCCAGCGCACCGGCTTGCCCAGTTCCTTCGCGGCATGGGCGATGGCGAAATACTCCGGATAGCCCGGGGCCTTCATGCCGAAACCGCCGCCGACGTCGGGATTGGTGACGCGGATCTGCTCGACCGGCAGGCCGAAGGCCTGCGCCAACTCGGCCTTGAAACCCCAGACACCCTGCCCGTTGAAGGCCACATGCAGCTTCTCGCCGTCCCATTCGGCATAGGCGCCGCGCGGCTCCATGGCGTTGACGATGACGCGATTGTCGCCAACCTCGAGGCTGACCACCTTGGCTGCGCTGGCAAAGGCCTCGTCGGTCTCTGCCTCATTGCCGAGGCCGAAGTCGAAGGCGCGGTTCTCCGGCGCCTCGGGATGGATCGCCTCGCCGCCTGCTTCCAGCGCCATATGCACCGGCAGTTCCTCGAAATCGAAGACGATGGCCTCGGCGGCATCCTTCGCCTCGATCATCGAGTCGGCGACGATCAGTGCCACCGGCTCGCCGACGTGGCGCACCCGCTCCTTGGCGAGGATCGGCCGCAGCGGATCGGCAGCCTTGCTGCCGTCGCGGTTCTTGATCACCGTGCCGTCCATCGAGATATCCATGCCGGCGGCGATCAGGTCGTCCACCGTGGCAACCATGTGCACGCCCGGCATCTCGCGGGCGTCCGACACGTCGAGCTCGGTGATCGCGGCATGGGCCACCGGCGAGCGCAGGATGAAGGCATGCAGCGCGCCTTCCGGAGCGATATCATCGACGTACCGCCCGTGCCCGGTCAGGAAGCGCACGTCTTCGCTGCGTTTGAACGACTGGCTCTTGCCGAATTTTTCCATCTGGCTGGTCCTCCCGCGACTGCGTATTTGCCGCGACTGTAGAGGCCGCAGCAGCAGAGTCCAGCACCCGGGACTGTGATCTCAGTCCTGATTTTCGATTTCCACCACTCTGCGCACGCCGTAGCCGTTGAACCCGGTGACGAGCGCCCGCGAATAGGCCCCCATGCCCTCGAAGAGCAGGTAATCGCCTTCGGCCAGATCGCTTGGCAGGGGCAGCGTTTCCGGAAGCCGGTCAATGCTGTCGCAGGTCGGGCCGAAGACCACGCGGCGGGTCTTTGCGCCGCCAAGCTCAGTGCCGGTGCCGCTCACCGCGCGGACCCGGTCCATCGGCGCGATGTCGCGCCATTCGGCCAGCCCGCCATAGACGCCGTCGTTGAGAAACACCGCCTCGTCATGCACGCCCTTGACCCGCGTTGCCAGCGTCAGCGCCTCGGCGGCCAGAGCCCGGCCCGGCTCGCAGACCAGTTGCGGCGGACTGTCGAAGGCCCCCTGCGCCGCCTCGCGGATGGTGTCGAAGATCGCCTGCAGGTCGGGCTTGCCTGCATCGCGGTGCGATGGGAAGCCGCCGCCGACGTTGAGCCGATAGAGCGCGACCCCGGCAGATCGCGCCACCGCCGCCGCCTCGACGATATAGCGCGCCCAGGGAGCCGGGCTGGTGCATTGCGTGCCCGGGTGAAATGTGACCGACGGGGAGAAGCCCAGCTCTACCACGCGCCGCAACAGCTGCGTCGCCTGCTCGGGCGTGGCCCCGAACTTGGCCCCGAAGTCATAGGCCGCCCCGGCTACGGGCAGCTTCAGGCGCACGGCGATCTCGGTGCCGCGCGGCAGGCCCGCCAGCTTTTCCAGCTCAGGCATCCGGTCCACCGACCACGACAGGCAGCCCGCCTCCTGCCCGGCCGCGACCTCGGACGCCGAGCGCACCGGGTTGTGGTAGTGCAGAGCCGCCCCCGGCGCCTCGGCCCGGACCAGCGCCATCTCGGCGGGCGAGGCCACGTCGAAGGCGGTCACCCCGGCGGCATGAAGCGCGCGGATCATCTCGGGCGCGGGGTTGGCCTTGACCGCGTAGGTCACCAGACCCGGAAACGCCTCGAGGAACATGCGGCCCACCTGCATCAACCGCGCCGGGTGAAAGAAGAAGACCGGCTCGTCCGGCGCATTGGCCGCGAGCCAGGCATCGGGCGTCGGGGAAAGGGTGGGGTCGATCCGCATGGTCACTGCCTCCTGTCGGGTTTTCTTTCCAGCATGGCGCAAAAAACGCTCGGATCCGCGCGGCAGATGGCGCAGAATGTTAGGCATGATGCGACAGATCGACGACAGGTTATTACAAATCGACGAAACGGATCGGCAGCTGATCGCGCTGCTCGAGGCGGATGCCCGGCTGCCGGTCGCCGATCTTGCCCGCAAACTGGGGCTGGCGCGCACCACGGTCCAGGCCCGCATCGACCGCTTGCTCGCGCGCGGCATCATCGCAGGCTTCACCCTGCGCCGCGGTGCCGCTCTGAAGGCACCGATCCGCGCCACGGTGCTGGTCTGCATCGAACCCCGCAGCCAGCCCGAGGTGCTCGCCCGGCTGCGCCAGATGCCCGCGGTCGAGGCAGCGCATACGACCTCCGGCCGGGTCGACCTGCTGGTGCAGGTGAGCGCGCGCAGTACCGAAGAGCTGGACGCCACGCTCGACAAGATCGCCGAGGCGCGCGGGGTGAAAAGCTCTGAGAGCCTGATCCACCTGAGCACGAAGCTGAACCGGGCGGGGTAGAGGCGCTCGCCCTGCGGTTTCGCCTTGTTTACGGGCGGGTAAGCGCCTTCAGAAAAAGCTCTGCGGGTCGATGTCGATCGCCATGCGCAGCTCGCCCTTCAGGCGGAACTGCCCGGCCCAATCGGCCAGCGCCGCCTGCAACGCCACGCCCTTCGGCGCCTTGACCAGCAGACGCACCCGGTGCCGTCCGCGCACCCGGGTGATGGGCGCCGGCGCCGGCCCGTAGACCTGCGCCCCGATGCGCCGCAATGGGCCATCCTGCCGCGCCATGGCAGCGCCAAGATCAAAGACCTCCTGCACCTCGGTCGAGGACAGGATGACCCCCGCCAGACGCCCGTAGGGCGGCATCCCGGCGGCGCGGCGCTCGTCGGCCTCGGCCTTCCAGAACCCCTCTTCGTCACCCGACAGGATCGCCCGGATCACCGGGTGCTCGGGCTGGAAGGTCTGCAACAGTGCCGTGCCCGGCTTCTCGGCCCGGCCGGCCCGCCCCGCCACCTGCCGCATCAGCTGGAACGTCCGCTCGGCGGCGCGCAGGTCCGAACCCTGCAGGCCAAGGTCGGCGTCGATCACCCCGACCAGCGTCAGGTTGGGGAAGTTGTGCCCCTTGGCGACCAGCTGCGTGCCGATGACGATGTCGGCGCCGCCCATGGCGATCTTCTCGATTTCCGCCTTGAGCTGCCGCGCCGAACCGAAAAGGTCCGACGAGAGCACCGCCAGCCGGGCGTCGGGGAAGACCTCCGCCGCCTCCTCGGCCAGCCGCTCGACCCCCGGCCCGACCGCCGCCAGCTTGCCCTCGACCTCGCAGGAGGGGCATTTTTCCGGCTTCGGCGTGCTCTCGCCGCACTGGTGGCAGATCAGCCGCTGCTGGAAGCGGTGCTCGACCATGCGCGCGTCGCAATGCGGGCAGGCGATCTGGTGGCCGCAGGCGCGGCAGATGGTGACCGGAGCATAGCCGCGCCGGTTGAGAAACAGCAACGACTGCTCGCCCTGCGCGATCCGCCGCTTCACCGCCGCCTGCAGCGAGGGCGAGATCCAGCGGCTGCCCGGCAGGTCCTCGCCGCGCATGTCGAGCGCCCGCATCTCCGGCATCACCGCCGGGCCGAAGCGCGAGACCAGATCGAGACGCTGGTACTTTCCCGCATCGGCATTGGCCCAGCTCTCCAGCGAGGGCGTCGCCGAGGCCAGAATTACCCGTCCGGCGCAGATCGAGGCGCGCAGCACCGCCATGTCGCGGGCATTATAGAGCACGCCCTCTTCCTGCTTGTACGAGGTGTCGTGTTCCTCATCGACGACCGTCAGGCCTAGATCGCGGAACGGCAGGAACAGCGCCGAACGCGCCCCCACCACCAGCTGCGCGCCGCCCTCTGCCACCTGCCGCCAGACCCGCCGCCGCTCGGTGACAGTGACGCCCGAGTGCCATTCGGCGGGCCGCGCCCCGAAGCGCGCTTCGACGCGGGTGAGGAACTCCGAGGTCAGCGCGATCTCGGGCAGCAACACCAGAGCCTGCCGGCCCTTGCGCAGGCATTCCGCCACCGCTTCGAGATAGACCTCGGTCTTGCCCGAGCCGGTCACCCCCTTCAGCAGCACAGTCCCGTATTTGCCCGAGCGCACCCCGGCGCGCAGCTCCTCCGCCGCGCCCGCCTGATCGTCGGTCAGCGCCTTGCCGCCGTAGTCGGGATCGAGCCGGGCGAAGGCGGTATCGCGCGGCGCCTCTTCCTCGCGCACCGCCCCTTGCTTGGCCAACCCCTTGACCACCGAAGAGGTCACCCCTGCAGCATCGGCCAGCTCCTTGAGGGTCAGCGAGAGGCCGCCCATCTCGTCGAGCACCTCCAGAACCCGGCGGCGCGCATCGGTCATCCGGTCGGGCTCGCTGTCGCCCTTGCGGTAGATCTTGCGCATCGCCGGCCCGTCTCCGAGCCCAGGCGCGCGGGTGGCCAGCCGCAGCATGGCGGTGCGCGGGGTCAGCGTGTAATCGGCCGAGCGTTCGAGGAACTCGCGCAGTTCGGCGCGCATCGGCGGCGCGTCGAGCACGCGAAAGGCGGCGCGGACCTTGGCCGGATCGAAACCACCCTGCCCCGGGCCCCAGGCCACGCCCAGCACCTTGCGCGGCCCCAGCGGCACCTCGACATAGGCCCCCTGCGGACAGCCGCCCGCCGGTGCCTTGTAGTCCAGCAGCCGATCCAGCGGCTGCGTGGTCAGCACCGAGATCAGCGTGCCTTCGTCGTAGAAATCATCCATTCGGGGCCGGTCCCTGCGCGTGTCGTCAAGGGTTTCAGCCCTTCCCTGCATGAGGTAAGACAGGCACGAGCGAATGCCAAGCCAAGCCTGGAGGGCTTACCCAGATGAAATTCTTTGTCGACACCGCCGACGTGGACGCAATCCGCGAGCTTCACGAGCTCGGCATGGTGGATGGCGTCACCACCAACCCCTCGCTGATCGCCAAGTCCGGCCGTGACATTCTCGAGGTCACCAAGGAAATCTGCGAGATGGTGCCGGGCCCCGTCTCCGCCGAGGTGGTCGCGCTCGACGCCGAGGCGATGATCGCCGAGGGCCGCAAGCTGGCCGAGATCGCGCCGAACATCGCGGTGAAGGTGCCGCTGACCTGGGACGGCCTGAAGGCCTGCAAGGTGCTCTCGGAAGAGGGCAACATGGTCAACGTGACGCTCTGCTTCTCGGCCAACCAGGCGCTGCTCGCCGCCAAGGCCGGCGCGACCTTCATCTCGCCGTTCATCGGCCGCCTCGACGATCTGAACCTCGACGGGCTGCAGCTGATCGCCGACATCCGCCAGATCTACGACAACTATGGCTACGAGACGCAGGTGCTGGCCGCCTCGATCCGCTCGGCCAACCACATGTCCGACTGCGCCAAGATCGGTGCCGACGTCTGCACCGCGCCGCCCGCGGTGATCAAGGCGATGGCCAACCATGTGCTGACCGACAAGGGCCTCGCCGCCTTCGTCGCAGACGCCGAGAAGGCCGGCATCAAGATCGTCTGATCCGGCAACCGCCGACGCGACATTCTTCCCGAAGGCCCGTCTCGCAGGAGGCGGGCCTTTTTCCTTGTCGTGTGGGGGCGTTGGCGTGGGGGCGTTGGCGTGCGGGGGCGTTGCCATGGCGGACGCGCGTGCAAGAGGCAGTGCAGACCTCATCGCAGATGTGCGTGTCGACACACCCCGCCGGGCCACCTGTCCACCCCTTTTAACCCCTTTCCATCGCTGCACGGGATGTCATCGCCGCGCCGTGCGTATTTGGAAAGAGAAGAAGCAGGGCGGTCCACCCCGCCCCCGGCGGCTGTTGTCTTGGAGGGACTTTGGCAGGCCGGGCGCGGGGCTTCTCCTCTTGCGGTCATCGGCTCGCCAGCCTGTACCGCGGGGACAGACTGCCCCGTCCATAGTTAACCCATGGTTATCCTCGACGGAAAAAGTCGCCGCGCCCGGCCCTTCTTCTCTTTCCAAATACGCAGATCCGGCGGCAGAGCCGGGACAGCCCTCAGAGGTTGGGCTCGCCCTGCAGGCCCAGCAGCTTGCGGAAGCCCGTCCAGTAGCCTGGCAGGCGCGGCGGCTGCGACAGCCCTTCCAGCGCCTCCTCGGCAAAGCGCGGCATGGCGCGCGGCGCAAACTCGCGGCCCCAATCGAGGTAGGCACCGGCATGCTCGGGGCGCAGGCGGCAGGCCGAGCCGACGAGGCCGACCAGCGTCTCGGGGGCCGAGTACCACTCGTCCTGGATGCCGGTGACCTTGGCCTTCATCAGCGGGCCGACCCAGCGCATCAGACGCTTTTCCGAGAACTGCAGCAGCAGCACGCCCATTTCCTCACGGCTGTAGCCGATCAGCGGCGGGAAGGTGTCGTAGAAGATCGCTTGGCCATCGACCACCGCGAAGTTCCGGATCGAGGGGTGGAATCCGACCCGGCCCTCGATCTGGTCTGCGTTGTTCCAGAACTGCGCGATCACCTGCCCGGCGCTTTCCATCATCGCCAGCGTCGAGGCGAGATCCTCGCGTTGCATGCGCGGGCGCATCAGCGAGGTCTCGGGCAGCGCTTCCTGCAGGATCACCGGCACCCGACCCGTTTCGGTCTGCATCAGCAGGAATTCGGTCTTCGGCAGCGGCACCCCGGTCTGCTCCAGCGCTGCAACGTAGGCATCATGCGCCTGCGCCAGCCGCTCCAGCGCGGCACCGTCGGGCAAGCCGCGGTAGACCTTGATCACCTTGTCGGCGAAGGGGCCGTCCACGGGGCGGAAGGGGGCGCAGAAATAGCCCAGCCGCGAGATCGGCTGGCCCTGCCCCTGCTGGTGGCGGCGGATCGTGTCGGCAAGCGCGGCGTGGTCGGTCATGTCTGTCTCCTGTTGACGCCCGCTTTACCCGTTTGCCAGCGCCTCCGCCACCTCTGCCGTCAGCGCCGCGACTTCGGCGCGGGCCGGGGTCTTACGCCCTTCGGCGGCGCTCTGCCCACGGCCGAAGGCCTCGGCGTAGCCGACGCGGTTGGCCAGCTGTGCACGCGCTATGGCGACGTCCATCGCCTGCACCGCCTCGGCGATCTCGCCCGACAGCCGCGTGCCGGGTCGGGTGCGGTTGAGCACCACCAGCGCCGCGCGATTCTCCCGCCGCGCGAGGTCGAGCACCCCCTCTGTGGCCCAGAGGTCGAGATGGCTCATCGAGACCGGCACGACCACCAGGTCGGCGGCGCGCAGCGCCGGGCGCAGGTCGCTGTCGGCCTTGGGCGGGGTGTCGACGATCACCACATCGTGGCTCGCCGCCAGCTTGCGGCACTCGTAGGTCACGCCCCAAGCGGAGGAGGTGGCGAATTCCAGCGCCCCGAGCGCTTCGGGATCGCGCTCGAGCCGGGTCATGAACCAGCGCCCGAGGCTGCCCTGCGGGTCGATGTCGACCAGCGCCACGGACTTGCCCTGCGCGAGAAAGCCGATGGCCAGATTGGCCGAGAGCGTGGTCTTGCCCGACCCGCCCTTCTGCTGCGCGACGGTGATCACCGATCCGGTCATGACGCCCCCCTGTGCGGTCCGACGGGCCCGCGCGGGGCCCTTCGCAGCTGCAGCATAGCCGAACGATACACTCCGTCCAGAGGACAGATAGCCCTGGGTGAGGATAGCTGAAAGCAACCGTGGCGGATCCGCCCGGGCCAATATTCACCCGCTCTTAACCAAGTTTCGGCGAGGCTTCGGAGCAGGAGGCCCCCGATGCGGCATCTGCTTGCACGCGCACTGACCTGCATCCTTCTTTCGACCGGCCTTCTCGGGACCGGCGCCGCCCCGCTCCGCGCCGGGGCATGGCTCACGCCGGAGGGACACGGCTTTGCCAGCGCCACCACCCGGCTCACCTGGCCGCAGGACGACGCCCTGCTCGGCTGGCAGCGGCCCGAAGGGCGCTACGACACGCTTTACCTGGAGTACGGGCTGGCCCGGCGGCTGACGCTCGGCGCCGATCTCGGGCGGTCGATCTCGGGCGGCGGCAAGGCGCTGGCTTTCCTGCGGTTCCCGCTGAAGGCAGAGGGTGCGCTGCGCCTGTCCGCCGAACTGGGGCTGGGCCGGATCGAGGGGGCGCAGGCGCTGCGGCCGGGGTTGTCGCTGGGCCTCGGCCATGCGGCGGGATGGATGAACGCCGACCTTCTGGCCGAGATCCGGCAGGGCGAGGGCACGGACTACAAGCTCGACCTCACGCTCGGGCTCAACCTGCCCCGCAAGCTGCGGGCGATCCTGCAGGTGCAGAGCGGCGTGCAACAGGGCGACCCGCCCTTCGCGCGGCTCGCCCCCTCGGTGGTGGTGCCCCTGCACAAGCACCTGCAGGTCGAGATCGGCGGCAGCTGGGGGGTGACCGGCGACGCCAGCGCCGGGCTGCTGCTCGGGATATGGAGCGAGTTCTGAAACAGACCCGGGCCGGCACCCTGCGGCACCGGCCCGGTTGGTCTCCGGCTGCTGCCGGGGTCAGTAGTCCATGCGCACCGTCAGCGTGAGATCCCCCAGCATTGGCTCGGGCCAGACCACATGCACCTCGTCCTTGGTGCTGCCGCCTTCGGTCATCGCATAGGGGGTGACGAACTGGCTGACGTTGCCGGCGTTGCGCGGTCGAGAGCGCAGCACGAGGCTCGGCACCTCGCGCGCCTGCCCGCCGAACGGCAGCTTGTTCTCGGTCTCCACCACCCAGGTGCTCGCGGGACTGTTCTGCGCGTGGTTCACCTGCAGCGGGTTCTCGGTCTGCAGGTCGATGTTGTGGAAGGTGTTCGACTGTACGAAGACCCGCCGCATCGCATCAAGGTTCAGCGGCGCGAAGGAGGTGTCGACCCGGTCGACCCGCACGATGCTGCCGCCGACGCAGCGGAAGAGGTTCCCCGACAGGTTCAGCCCGTTGACCATGTGGCCGGAGCCGTAGGGCTTCACCACCAGGAAGGAAAACCACTCCGCCACATCGGAACACAGCATCACGTTGCCGGTCACCGACAGGCCCGCGAAGCCGAAGCCGCCGGTGAAATCCGGCTCGGGCTCGCGCTCGTTGGTCCATTCTATGAAGCAATTGTCGATGTAATTGCCGGTGATCGTGGCGTTGCACGCGCGCAGGCACAGCACGATCCCTGCCGAGCGGATGCCCGCGCCGCTGTCGTCCCCCTGGAAGAAATGGTTGCCGGAGATCACCGTGTGCGCCCCCGAGATCACCGCGAAATGGCGGAACTGCGAGGCGCGGTTGTCGCGGATTTTCACGTCGTTGCCATTGGTGTTGATCGCGACGCACTGGCGGTTCTGCGTTTCCAGATCAGCCTCGGCGCTGATGAACTGGTTGTGGTCGATCAGCAGGCCCTGGCAGCCCTCGCCCGGCGAGGTGATGCCGCGATGGCCGGGCCGGTTGAACACGCAGTCGCGGATCACGTTCACCGTGCCCGCGGGCGGCAGAAGGACCCCGCTGGCCAGCTCGGAGCACTGGAATTCCACATCCTCGATCTCGAACTTTTCCAGCTTGGAGAAGCCGGAGAAATCCAGCAGGTAGCGGAAGCGGGTGAAGGTGTAGCTCTGCGTGCCGACGGCATCCGAGAGCGGCTGCGACAGGGTGATCTCGGCGGCGCCGACGTTCTTGGCCTTCACATAGATCTCGCGCCCCACCCCGGCGCCGGTCACCAGGCTGCCCACCTCGATGTTGGCGATGTTCGACACGTTGGTAAGCTGCCACTGGTTCGAGGCGGAATATGTCGCCGTGCCGGTCACGCTGGCCGCATCCCAGGCGCCACCGGTCTCGGCGCGGAGCTGGCCGTTGCGCAGCACCCGGCGCTGCGAATAGGTGTCGCGGTTGTCCACGGCGGCGCAGACGTCGAGCGGCGCAGTCATCGACACCCGCCGACCGCCGAGATCGAAACTCTCGTGGTCCGCATTGTTGAGCAGAGACTGCAGCCCCTTGGCCAGCGCCAGTTCCTCGTCACCGCCGAAGGCCGCGACATAGGCCGGCAGGTGAAAGTCCTTGGTGAGCGACAGGATCGCCGAGGCGGGCATCTCCACATGCCCCTCGAAGCGCACGGGGTTTTCCAGCGTCACCGAACTCGCCAGCCGGTAGGTCCCGGCGGGTACGATGATCTGGCGTCCGTCGGCCACGGCATCGGCGGCCTCGAAGGCCGCGCTGTTATCCGTGCTGCCATCGCCGAGCGCGCCGAAATCCCGCACGTCGACGCTGGCCATCATGTCGCGCAGGAAAACCTCGGTCACATCCTCGATCCGCAGATCGTCGATCCGGACCACGCCGCCGTTCAGCCCGGTCAGGTCGAGCCCGAAATGGCCGTAGGTCGGCGCCATACCCCAGACCAGATCGACCCCGCCCCGCGCGCCGGTGCCGACGATGGCGGAAACCTCGACCACCTCGCCGTAGCTGGTCAGCGCAACCGCGGCGGCCTGCAAGGGCAGCCCGCTCACCTCGACGTCGCTGCCGGTGCCCGCCCAGCCCGCGATGCGCACCGAGGGCAGGTTGCCCGAGATCGCCTTCACCCGCGCGGTGATGCGCAGGTAGACCCCCGGCAGGATCGGGGTCTGGCCCATGTAGCGCAGTTTCTGCGTGGCCTCGGCCTTCTGAACCTCGAGGCAGCCGCCGAAGTCCGCGTCCGCCGGGACATAGGCCGCCGCGGCGTAGGAGTTGTAGGTGTCCGATCCGGGCCGCCCGTCGCCCCGCGACCAGACGGCCAGTCCCTCGGAAAATGGCGTGGGGGTCAGCACAACCCCGTCGGTCACCGCAATGTTCATGCTTGTCCCTCTGCTCTGAAACGCCTCGCGGGTTCGCGCCGACCCCACGGGAGACAGAGCTAGAGGGCAGAGGTTAATGCGCTCCGCTGGCACCGCGCGGCGGACCGTGCCGGGGCGCAACAGGAGAGGCTGGGGTCACACCGCGGCTTCGGGCATCTCGAGGATGCGCACGCCGGCAATGCACCAGCGGCCGTCGATCTGCTCCATGGTATATTCGAGCAGGTGGGGGGCTCCCGCGGCATCGCTCACGTAGACGTTCTGCACCCAGAGGCCGCCGCGCTCGGCAAGCTTGCCGAAGCGCACATCACCGGGACTCCAGACCATCGGGTAGCCGTCGCGCACCATCCGGCCGAAGTTCTCCGGCGTGCCGAAAAGGCCCTGAATCCCGGGACTTGCGAAACCGAAGGCCGCGCCCTCATCCTCGGCCAGAAAGGCGTCCATCTGGCGCTGGATGGTCTCGGCGATCTCGGCCTGCTGCGCCGCCGCAGGACCTGCGAGCGCCAAGGCAACCACCAGCGAAAATGCTCGCGCGGAAATCAGGTTTCGCATGAAAAAAACCTCCCCGGAATACCCGAGGAGGTAGCTTTTCGTCGTGATGCGTCAAGCGCCTGGCAGGTCAGCCCAGCTCGCCTGCCAGACCCTTGCGGATCAGCGCGGCGGTCTCGGCGACGCCGTAGAGCGCGATGAACCCGCCGAAGCGCGGCCCCTGGCTCTGGCCCAGCAGCACCTCGTAGAGTGCCTGGAACCACTCTCGCAGGTTCTCGAACTCATGTGCCTTGCCGACCGAGAAGACCAGGGTCTGCAGCGCCTCGTCATCGACCGCGCCGTCGTAACCCTCGAGCTGCGCCGCGAGGTCTTCCATCGCCGCCCGCTCCTGATCGGTGGGCGCGCGGAACTGCTTCGTCGGCTTCACGAAGTCGTTGAAGTAGCGCACCGCGAAACCGGCAGCAGCGTCGAGGTCCGGGTGGGTCTTCGGCGCGGCATCGGGCGCATAGCGGCGGATGAAGCCCCACATCGCCTCCTTATCCTCGGCACCGGCAGCCGAGGCGAGGTTGAGCAGCATCGAGAAGGGCACGACCATCTTCGACTCGGGCACGTCGCCGCCATGGATGTGCCACACGGGGTTGGCCAGCTGCGCCTTCACATCCTGCGTCGGATAGGCCCGCAGCTGCTGGTGGTACTCGTCCATCGCCTTGGGGATCACGTCCCACCACAGGCGCTTCGCGGTCTTCGGCTTCTGGAACATGAAGTAGGACAGCGACTCGGAGGAGGCATAGGTCAGCCACTCGTCGATCGACAGGCCGTTGCCCTTGGACTTCGAGATCTTCTCGCCGTTCTCGTCGAGGAAGAGCTCGTAGGTGAAATGCTCGGGCGCACGCACGCCGAGCGTGCGGCAGATGCCGTCGTAGATCGGCGTGTTGGTCGAGTGATCCTTGCCGTACATCTCGAAGTCGACGCCGAGCGCCGCCCAGCGGGCACCGAAGTCCGGCTTCCACTGCAGCTTCACGTTGCCGCCGGTGACCGGGATGGTCCATTCCTTGCCGTCGTCATCGTCGAAGGTGATCGTACCCTCGGCGGCATCGACATTCTTCACCGGCACGTAGAGCACGCGGCCGGTCTCGGGGTGGATCGGCAGGAAGATCGAATAGGTCGAGGCCCGCTCCTCGCGCAGAGACTTCAGCATGATCTTCATCAGATCATCGTATTTCTCGCAGCAACGCAGCAGGATCTCGTCGAACTGGCCGGACTTGTAGAAATCGGTGGCCGAATAGAACTCGTACTCGAATCCGAAGGTGTCGAGGAACCGGCGCAGCATGGCGTTGTTGTGATGGCCGAAGCTCTCGAACTCCTCGAAGGGGTCCGGCACCGAGGTCAGCGGGCGCTGCAGGTTCTCGTGCAGAAGCGCCTGGTTCGGCACGTTCTCGGGCACCTTGCGCATGCCGTCCATATCGTCCGAGAAACAGATCAGCCGGGTCGGAATATCCGAGATCACCTCGAAAGCGCGGCGGATCATCGTGGTGCGCGCAACTTCGCCGAAGGTGCCGATGTGCGGCAGACCCGACGGACCATAGCCGGTCTCGAACAGCACATATCCCTTCTCGGGCGGCGTCTTCTCGTAGCGTTTCAGCACCCGGCGCGCCTCTTCAAAGGGCCAGGCCTTCGAGCTCATTGCTGCGTCGCGCAGTTCGGACATGAGGAAACACTCCATTAGGGAAGAAACGCCCGCGATCACGGGGCAGTGCGCCAGCCTCCTATTGCAGGCGGGCCATGGGGTCAATAAATTGCCCGTAGCATGATTTTTCCGGAGTATTCCAGTGCCCGACGCCGCCCCGCACCCGATGACACCGCAAGACTGTCTTGTCGCGCTGATGATCGCCGTCTCGGCCTCGGACGAGAACATGCGCACCGCCGAACTGGTGAAGATCGAATCCGCCGTGAACATGCTGCCGATCTTCAGCGACTACGACATCGACCGCATGCGCGTGATCACCGATCTGGTGTTCGACCTCTTCGAACAGGAAGACGGGCTCGATGCGCTCTTCGGCCTGCTGCGTGACAACCTGCCCGAGCGGCTGAACGAGACGGCCTATGCGCTGGCCTGCGACGTGGCCGCCGCCGACGGCACGCTGCGCGAGGAAGAACTGCGCCTGCTCGAGGAAATCCGCTACGAGCTGGACATCGACCGGCTGCACGCCGCCGCCATCGAGCGCGGCGCACGGGCGCGTCACCTGCGCGCCTGATCTCGCCGTTTCAGGACTTGGCTGGCCTCAGGGAGCTGAGGCCTCCGCCGCCTCGAGGCTCCCCGACGAGGTCTGCATAGTCGGTATCACGCTCGACGCCGCCACGGCCTCGGGGCCCTTCCCGTCCGGGAACAGGTGACCCCAGCGCCGGATCAGGTCCTGCTGCAGCATCTTTGCCCGGGTGTTCCATTCCATCATGCCCGGCGGGCGCTCACGCTGCTCGATCGGGATCGCGTCGCGGCGCGGCACGTCGCCACAGAAGATCGCAAACACCAGACCTTCGCCGCTCGGCTGGTCGACGTAGCCCGCCAGACCGCTGACGAAATTGAGCGTACCGGTCTTGGCATGCACCTCGAGCGTCGCGTTCTTCACCGGGCGGCCGCGGTTGTCGAGCACGGTGATCGGCTTCATCAGCGGCTTCAGGTTCAGTCGCCGCTCGGCCTGCAGCACCGCCGAGGCCACGTCCGCCGCCGCCACGCGGCTGTCGCCGCCCAGCCCCGAATGATCGACCATCGCAACATGGGTCAGCCCCATGCTCTCGCGCGCCCAGGTGTTCATCTCCTCGGCGGAATGCTTGATCGACAGCGCATGACCGAGCCGCTTGCGCGTGGCGGTCAGCCCCACCAGCTCGGCGGTGAGGTTGGTCGAATACTTCAGCATGTCTTTCAGCACGACATGCAGCGGCTCGCTCTCGACCCGCCCGATGAAGTCCACCGTCTCGACGCCATGCTCGATCACCGGCTCGGGAAGCTGCAGCCCATGCGAACCGGCGAGCGCTTGGAACACCTCGCCCACGTAGAGCTCGGGCTTGCGCACCGGCAGCCAGCGCGAGCCACCCTTGCCGAGCGCGTGTTTCGCCACGCTCCACTCGTCGCGGCCATTCAGGTCCTCGTAAGTGTAGATCGGCCCGTTGCGGTCGGCGACCTCCATATGCGCCATGCGCACGCCCTGCCGTCCGGCCATGGAGGGGGCGTCCATGCTGACCTCGTAGCCCTCCCCCTTGCGCTCCCATTCGAAGCTGACGCGGTTGTAGTTGAGGTTGATCCCCGCGACCGCCGGATTGTAGGCCACATGCACCGGCTGCTCGGTGTCGATGACCGGCGCATAGGGCAGCACGCCCCCATCGACGATGAAGCGCCCTGTGATCGACTTGATCCCCACCTCCTCGAGGCTGCGCGCCAGGGTCGCGAGCCCATCGGTGTCCAGCGTCGGATCGCCGCCGCCGACCAGCACCAGATCGCCGCGCAGTTCACCGCCGACGATCGCGCCGGTGGTCCAGAGCTCGGTCGAGAAACGGTAGTCCGGTCCCAGCACGTCGAGCCCGTAGGAGGCCGTCAGCGACTTGGCGACGCTTGCCGGTGGCAGCCCGAGCGTGCCGCGGTGGCTCTCCAGCAGCTGGCCAGTTGTGGCGCTCAGCACGGCGTAGCCCACGATGCCGTCACCGAGCCGCGCCTTGGCGATCAGCTCCTCGGGCGAGTCGGGTGCGGGCCCGGCCCGCTTGTCGCCGCGTGCGAACGGCCTGAGAGAGCGCGTCGGCGCCTCGGCAAAGGCCGGCGCGGCAGCGGAGGCGATCCCCGATGCAGCAAGCGAGAGCAGGAAGTGACGACGAGAGAGTCCGCGGTTCATTCCGACGATCTAACCGATGCGGAGGAGGCGCAGCAAGCACGCAGAGCGCCGCCCCGCTTCACATTTCCGCCGGTTCTCCGGCGGCGCTTCGCCGCCCCTGTGCCCGCAGGACGGTAGAGCTGAGATCCGACATGGGGAGATTGACGAAACACCAGCTCGGCGGCGCGCTGAAGGGCAGCAGCGGCGCGGCACTGCTTGGCAGCCGCGCATGACGGAACACAGAGGCTGCGACCGATCCCTGCGCGGCAAGTCGGCTACCGGGGCGCGCCAGCACGCCGACGGGCACGCGGCGCATGATGTCCTGCCAATCCTCCCACCGGTGCAGCTGCGCCAGGTTGTCGGCGCCCATCAGCCAGACGAAGCGCACGCCGGGATGGATCTTCTGCAGCTGCGCCAGGGTGCGGGCGGTATGCCGCGTTCCAGCCAGCGCCTCGAAGCCGCTGATGCGCACGCGCGGGTGCTGCATCAGCGTATGGGCGGCGGCGATGCGCGCCTCCAGCGGCGCGGGACCCTGCGGTTTCAGCGGGTTGCCGGGGCTGACCAGCCAGATGACCCGGTCGAGCCGGAACCGTTTCAGCGCCTCGAGCGTGATGCGGACATGCCCTGCGTGCGGCGGGTCGAAGGAACCGCCGAGCAATCCGATCCTCTGCCCGGGTGTCAGATGAAACCCGGTCTGATGCGCAGTCGAGAGCATTGCGCGCCTTCCTTCAGGAATGAATGCCCAAAGACACCGGATTTCGTTTTGGGTTCAACCGGATTTTTCCGGCTTCGGGCCGTCACCCCCTGCGGATCCCGCAAAACAAGGCATTTGCTTTCCCCCCGCGCGGTGCCATACACGCCCGCAAAGCTTTTTCACCGGAGGAACCGATGGCCAGCTATCAGTACGTCTACCACATGGACGGCGTCTCCAAGACCTATCCCGGCGGCAAGAAATGCTTCGAGAACATCCGTCTCAGCTTTCTGCCCGGGGTGAAAATCGGTGTCGTCGGCGTCAACGGCGCCGGTAAATCGACCCTGCTCCGCATCATGGCGGGCATCGACAAGGACTTCTCGGGCGAGGCCTGGGCCGCCGAGGGCGCCAAGGTCGGCTACCTTCCGCAGGAGCCGGAGCTCGACCCCGCCCTCGACGTGCGCGGCAACGTCATGCTCGGCGTCGCGGCCAAGAAGGCCAAGCTCGACCGGTTCAACGAACTGGCAATGAACTACAGCGACGAGACCGCCGACGAGATGGCGCAGCTGCAGGACGAGATCGATTCGCAGAACCTGTGGGATCTCGACAGCCAGATCGACGTCGCCATGGAAGCGCTGCGCTGCCCGCCGGACGAGGCGGATGTGACCACCCTCTCGGGCGGTGAAAAGCGCCGCGTGGCGCTCTGCAAGCTGCTGCTCGAAGCGCCCGAGATGCTGCTGCTCGACGAACCGACCAACCACCTCGACGCCGAGACCATCGCCTGGCTGCAAAACCACCTCATCGAGTACAAGGGCACGATCCTCTGCGTCACGCACGACCGTTACTTCCTCGATGACATCACCGGCTGGATCCTCGAGCTCGACCGCGGCCGCGGCATCCCCTACGAGGGCAACTACTCGAGCTGGCTGGAACAGAAGGCCAAGCGCCTCGCGCACGAGGCCCGCGAGGACAAGGCCAAGCAGAAGACCCTCGAGCGCGAACTCGAGTGGATGCGCCAGGGCGCCAAGGCCCGTCAGGCCAAGTCGAAGGCACGTATCGCGGCCTACGAGGAAATGGCCGGCCAGTCCGAGCGCGAGAAGGTCGGCAAGGCCCAGATCATCATCCCCAACGGCCCGCGCCTTGGCAGCAAGGTGATCGAGGTCGAGGGCCTGAAGAAGGCCATGGGCGACAAGCTCCTGATCGAGGATCTCGACTTCTCGCTGCCGCCGGGCGGCATCGTCGGCGTCATCGGCCCGAACGGCGCCGGCAAGTCGACGCTGTTCAAGATGCTCACCGGACAGGAACAGCCGGACGAGGGCTCGGTCACCTATGGTGACACGGTCAAGCTCTCCTACGTCGATCAGTCGCGCGACGATCTGGCCAGCGACGCCACGGTCTGGGAAGCGATCTCCGGCGGAGCCGAGATCATCCAGCTGGGTGACGCACAGATCAACTCGCGCGCCTATTGCGGTGCCTTCAACTTCAAGGGCGGCGACCAGCAGAAGAAGGTTGGCCTGCTCTCGGGCGGCGAACGCAACCGCGTGCACATGGCCCGCCTGCTGAAGGAGGGCGGCAACGTCCTGCTGCTCGACGAACCGACCAACGACCTTGACGTGGAAACCCTCCGCGCCCTCGAGGACGCACTTGTCGACTTCGCCGGCTGCGCCGTGGTGATCTCGCACGACCGCTTCTTCCTCGACCGGATTTGCACCCACATCCTCGCCTTCGAGGGTGAGGCCCATGTGGAATGGTTCGAAGGCAACTTCGAGGACTACGAGGAAGACAAGAAGCGCCGCCTCGGCGCCGATGCGCTCGAGCCGACCCGCGTGAAATTCAAGAAATTCGCGCGCTGAGCCGGTTTTCGCTCAGCCCCGATCACAGCCAGGATGACCCCGCGCACACTTCCGTGCGCGGGGTCTTTCGTTTTCCGCGGCGGAGGATTAGGTGCCCCGTCGCGGGAGATGCGGCGAAGCGCCCGGCCTTCCGTGCAACACACGCATAGACCTCAAGAGTTCGAAATGAGCACGCAGTCAGCACAGAAATCCCGCCAGTCGGCGTCCAAGCAACCGGAACCCGCGCCAGAACCCGCGTTCCGCTTCACCGACTGGGCGATGATCTGACGCTCAGGTGGCGACCAGCGCCACCGCCCACATGCCAAGGCCGAACACCGTGTGGGCCAGCAGACCCAACGCCCGCCCCTTCCAGGGGGTGGGCGTTTTCGACAGGGCCCAGCCCAGCCCCATGCCGGGCTGCAGCAGGAACCAGCCCGCCGCGATGGTGACCAGCGCGAAGAGCCAGAGCGGCAGGAAACGCGGCTCCTCCAGCCATCCCGGCCCCGCCAGCAGCACGAAGATCACCCCGTAGGCGACACCCACCGCGTAGTGAAAGCTCCAACCGATGGCGCTCTCGTTCGCAACCGGAGGCGTGGCGGCGATGTCGTCGTGAAAGACCTTGCCCTGCAGAACGCGGACCACCCAACGCCCGGGATTGCGCCAGGCCGGCTTCGGATAGCCGAGCACCAGGTGCAGAAGCAGCGCCCAGAGATCCATGGCAACGGTCCCGCCCAGACCCATGGCAATTCCGACAAGTACCTGCTGCATCACCTAACTCCCTGCTCGCCTGACAGGGTTGCCCTAACAGCTATGTGACCACAAGGCCGCTTCGATTCATGGCATCGGGAGTTGCGACAGCGCGGGCCGAGCTATACACGCTCCAGAAAGACTGGTTTGCTTCGTGCCACCCCCAAATGGCGGAAACGCTTCGGACTTCGTTCGGCAAGCCCTTGATGCAAATAGCGACTATCTTGCCGAACCGGTGGCGGAGACCCGCCCCCGCCCCTCGAATCGCCTTGAATTTCGGGCTCGATCATGGCAGCGTCGTGCCCGCTTAGGCTTCTATTCGACGACCCAGTTCCTACCCGGCACGCAGTCTATCGATACAGACGTTTCTACGCCGGGCTGCCGCAGTTCCGTGGGCAGCACACAGACAGGAAGGGGTTTATCCCATGGCAACTGGTACCGTGAAGTGGTTCAACACCACCAAGGGTTATGGCTTCATCGCTCCCGATGGCGGCTCCAAGGACGTCTTCGTCCACATTTCTGCAGTCGAGCGTTCGGGCCTGACCGGCCTCGCCGACAACCAGAAAGTGACCTACGAGCTGCAAGCTGGCCGTGACGGCCGCGAAAGCGCCGTGAACATCCAGCTCGCCTGAGCACCGGATTTCGCGGGGGACCTCCCCCGCAACGCGAAGGGGCGGCCCAATTGGGACCGCCCCTTTTGCTTTGCTGGCGTCTCGTTGACACGCCGATGTCTTATTCCGCAGTGTCTCGCTTTGCCTGTGCCGCGCCAGATCAGAGGCCGCGCTGCACCTCGCGCAATGCACTCTGCGCCAGCCGAAGCTTCTGACTGTGGCTGCGCTTCACCGGGCGATGACGGATCGGTCGGTTGCGGCGTGTCTGGCTTGCGGCATAGCTCGACGCCGCGCGGCGAATGATGTTTGCAAGGGACATGGGGTCCTCCGGGTCAGATCAGGCGCCCCGTGCGGGGCTTGCCCTGAAAACCCCTCGCCCCCCGATCGGGTTCCCCCTTCAGGAGAAGGCGTGGCCGGCCTTGACCCCGAGCTTGCGGAAAAGAATTGCCGCCGGGCAGAAGCCGGTGATCGCCGATTGCATCAGGTTGAGCCCGATGAAGACGGTAAACCAGACCCAATAGGGCGAGACCCAGACGGTCAGCGCCACGCTCAGCAGCACCATCGCCCCGGCAAACAGCATTACGGCACGGTCCAGTGTCATGTCCTGCACTCCTTCAGACCTCCGGATGCCCCCGCGGCATCTCACTGATACCAACCTAGGCCTGAAGGCCTTCAAATTCAATATTCAGAATGTTAAAGACGGGCAGCTCAGCGGAACAAACGCCAGCCTGCCAGAAGCCGCGTCGCGGTGGTCACCCCGCAGGCCGCCGCAAAGACCCAGGCCAGCGGCACGAAGGCCGAGGGAAAGAGGCAGATGGCAACGAAGAGCGCGATGGTCTCCGCTCCCTCGGTCAGCCCGCCGAGGTAGTAGATGCCCTTGCTGGGGTAGTCTGCCGCCGCCATCCCGCGTCTCTCGGCGATCAGCGAAAAGGCCAAGAAGGACGATCCGGTGCCGATGAAGCTGGCGATGAGCGCGGCGGCGGCCAGCGCATTGGACCCCGGGTCGGCGAGCGCAAAGCCGAGCGGGAAGAGCGCGTAGAACAGGAAATCGAGCGCGATGTCGAGAAAGGCCCCGCGGTCGGTCGGCCCCGCCCTACGGGCGATCTCGCCGTCGAGCCCGTCAGCCAGCCGGTTCGCCGCCAGCCCGGCCAGCGCCAGCCCGAAAGCACCGCAGGCCGCGGCCCCCGCCCCCGCGAGACCGCAGATAAAGCCCGCCAGCGTGACCCAATCGGCCTTGATGCCCCGACTATGCAGCGCGCGGGCGACGGGATGCAGCAAGCGGCGCTGCAGCGGAAGGAGGTAAGCGTCGATCATGGCGGCAAGTCTTGGACCGGCTTCGCCCGGCGTTCAAGCGGCTGTGCTCAGGAGACCCGCCGCGCCCGCAGCGTCAGCACCTGCCGCAGCGTTTCGCTCGGGGGGACTGTGCGGAAGATGTCGCCCATCATGGCGAGGTCCGCGCGCAGCCCCGCGATCCAGCCGCCGCGCTTGTCGTGCTTCCACGGGCTCTCGACCTCGGGCCAGCGCACCACGGCGACGCGCAGTCCCGCCTCGATCCAGAGGCTGTTCATGAAGACCTCGAGCCCGAAGCGCGGCAGCGCCTGCAGCGCGTCCATCTGCGCCGCCAGCACGGAGCGGGGCATGACCCGCTCACCCGAGATGTAGTCAATGCCGATCACCCGCCAGAGCAGGGGCGCGTTGCGGCGCAGGCTCATGGCGGCATCCGCGGTGCCCTCCAGCACCGGCCCGGCCAGCGCCGTCAGATGCTCCGCGTCCAACCCAATCAGATCGCTGTCGAGCAGCAGCACATGCGCGCCCCGCGCCTCGGCAATGCCGCGCGCCACGGCCCGGGTCTTGCCGCCGTTCCGCGGCTGCCGCAGCACGCGCAGCTTTGCGTGCCCCCGCCCCTCGGTCTCGGCCACCTCGGCGGTGCCGTCGGACGAGCCGTCATCGACCACCACCACCTCGCCGATCAGCGGGTGATCCAGCACCGCCGCCAGCACAGCCCCGATGCGTGGAGCCTCGTTATAGGCGGGAATGATGCAGCTGAGGGTGCAGGCAGTCATGGCTCGCCTCCCATCTTGAGGCCGGTCTTCATGCCGCGCCGCAACAGCCAGCCCGCGCCGAAGAGCACCAGCCCACCCAGCAGAACCAGAGAGGCGCGGGCGATCCAGTTGTCGATCTGGCTGTAGGCCGAGCCCAGCGTATAGCCGAGCGCGACGAAGAAGAGGCTCTTGGGGATGGTGGCCAACGTGTTGACCCAGAAGAAACGCCAGGCCGACATCTTTGCCAGTCCCGCGGCCACAAGGATCGGTGCCCCGGCGCTATGGGTGATCTTGCCGATTACCAGCGTGCGCCCGCCCTTGTGGTGGAAATGCCCCGCGAGCGCGGCCAGCCGCGCCCGGTTCAGTCCCATCTTCATCAGCCACCGCTGCGGCAGCCGGTTCAGCCCCCAGCGCCCGATGGCGTAGTAGAGCATGTCGCCGACGATATCGGCGGCGATCACCACGAGCGTGACGCTCCAGATATCCAGCAGGCCCCGGCTCGCGAGCCAGGCGGCGATCACCGTGACGATCGGCCCTTCGAGCATGGCGATGGGGGCAAGGATCGCCAGGCCTTCCTTGGCGATCAGGGCGGTTACGGTTTCAAGTCCGATCAAGGTTCTACTCCGCGGGCCCCGCAGCCGTCTTTGCACTGCTGTCCGGGCCCATGTCCGTTCCGCGCCAGGAGATGCCGCGCCCTGCCCATGTGGCCACCCAGATCGCCGGGAGCAAGAGGTCGCGCACCAGCATGGCGGCGAGGTCGCGCGCCCCGGCGGGCCATCCCGCCACGCGGCACAGCGCCCATTCCGCACCATACCACACCAGACCCAGCACCGGGAGCATCCACACGCCCGCCACGCCAATCGAAACCAGGCCAATCAGCCCGACCAGCGGCAGCAGCGGCCCTTGGGCGATCTCGCCCACGAAGAGCCCCGGAAAGCCGTCGCGCCTCACCCGCGACCAGCGCAGCTGCCGGTCCCAGACCGCGCGCGCCCGCCGCCTGCCAATGGGCTGCGCGAAGAGCCGTCGCGCCAGCCGCACCTTCAGTCCCTGCTCGCGTACCATCTTGGTCGAGGCGACATCCTCGGCAAGGTTGCGCCCCAGCGCCTCCAGCCCGCCGCCGGCCTCGAGCACCGCGCGTTTCCAGAACAGCGTCTTGCCTTGCGCGAAGCCAAGCCCGAGGCTGTCCGCCGCCAGCTGCCAACGCCCCTGCGAGCTGTTGAGGAAGGCGCATTCGACCGCGCCCCAGAAGTTCTCCGGACGGCTGCCCGCCGGCGGCGCGGAGACGAGGCCCGTGTCATCACGCCAGGTGGCCACGAGCCGAGTCAGGTAGTCGCGGTCGAGCAGCAGGTTGCTGTCGGTCATCACCAGGCCATCGCTCTGCGCGGCGGCGACGCCCTTGAACAGGTTGTTGAGCTTGGGATTTCCGGTCAGCCGTTGCTCACCGATGAGAAGCTGCGCGTGCACTTGCGGATGCTCGGCGATCAGGCGGCGCACCAGTGGTACTGCGGCATCCGCCTCGCGGGCAGCGCAGAAAATCACCTCGTAGGCAGGGTACGCCTGGCGGAAGGACGAGCGCAGCGTCTCCTCGTCGAAGGCGTCGAGGCCGCAGACCGGTCGGATCAGTGACAGGAACGGCGTGTCGCGCGGTTCGGGCTGCGGCCCGGGTGTCAGGTAGCGCCAGCCTGCGAGCGCGGCGCTCGCCAGGTGGATGGCCAGCGGAACAACGACAAGCAGGGCAAAGACGAGCAGCATCACATCGCGCCTTCGGCCAGTGCGCCGTCCTCGGCGGGGCGTTGCTGGACCACCGGACGCGGCACGGCAACCGGCACCGGCGCGCGCTCGTAGCTGAGCAGACGCATCTTGCCGTCGAAATCCTCGGCCAGCGCAGTCAGGCTATCGACCCAGTCGCCGCAATTGGCATAGACGAGTCCGTTGTGCTGGCGCAGCCCCGGCTTGTGCGAATGGCCGCAGATCACCCCCATGGCGCCTGCCGCCCCCGCCAATTTGGTCAGCTTCCGCTCGAAACCGTCGCCCATGGCCAAGAGGTTGTTGGCCGCCGAAAGCACCCGGTCGACGAAACTCTGTTCCCATTCGGTCAGCCCCGCGCGGCGACGCAGGTAGCCGTCAAGCTGGCGCAGCAGCGCGTCGGCGCGGCTGCCCAGCCGGGTCATGAAATGCCAGCGAAGGATGCGCGGGTCGCATTGGTCGCCGTGCAGCACGAGGTAACGCCGCCCGTCCGCGGCCTTGTGGACCACCGCCTCGCGCAGCTCCCAGCCTTCGATCGCCGCGCCGGGCGCGCGCATGCTGGCGTCGTGGTTGCCCGGCAGGTAGACCACTCGCGTTCCCGCCTTCGCCCGGCTCCGCAGCTCTGCCATGATCGCGTCATGCGCCGCCGCCCAGTGCAACCGGCCTCCATGCCAGAGATCAAAAATATCGCCTACGAGGTAGATTGTCTCGGCCTCGACACCGCGCAGGAAGTCGAGAATGGGACCGGCCCGGCAAGCGCGCGCGCCCAGGTGCAGATCGGAGATGAACAGGCTGCGGTATGGCGTGCGGGCGTTCCGGGCATCGGAAAAGGTCGGCATCCGGGCAGGTTCCTTCACTGTTCGCCCGCCTTATGGCGAACCGATGTATCGTCAGTGTGACGATTCCGGCGCAGAAACGCGCAGATATCGCCGTTGGTTCCCCTGTCACCCCCAAAATCCTGTTGTCCGCGCCGTGACTTGCCAACAGCGCCGCCCTCCGCTCACCGTCCGAGCCCGGCCGCCTGGGCGGGACTTGGCGCTTGGTCGGCGTTCCCCCTCACTTGGGGAAGAGCAGCGTCACGCCAAAGCGTGCCCCCCAACCCTCGGGTCCGTTCGGCGCGGAGTCGGCGTAATAGCGCACCCCGCCCTGCCAGCTCACCGGCGTGCCACCTATATGGCCGAGCTTCGAGGCCAGCAGGCCGATCGGCGCCGAGTCGGTGTCATTCACCCAGTCATGCGTCCACTCCGCCTGCAACGTCGCGGTCCAGCCGTTGTCGTAGGCATAGGCGAGGAACGGCTGGGTGAAGGTCGAGTCGATCTCCACCGGCCCGTCCCAATCCCAGAGGTGGTTGGCCAGCACACCCAGCGTCCATGGACCGTTCTGCTTCAGCACGACACCGGTGACCCCGGCAGCAAAAGTGTCGAGACCCAGGTCATCCTCGGAGGCCGTGGGAAAGAGGAAGGCCGGACCAACGCCCCAGATCAGCCCACCCGGCGAAGGGTTGGGCGAGAAGAAGAAGCTCTGGGTGGTGTCGCCGAGCCCCCAGGCATCCTCTCCCGGCGAGGGCAGGTTGTACTGCGACACGACCGGCACGATGGTCCGCGAGATCAGGTTCCATCCGCCGCCGAGGTCGAACGGAATCACCGGCTGGATGTTCATCGTCCAGCGCTCGCCCTTGCCCTTCGGACCCATGTTGTCGTCAAAGTTGAACTGGAAGGGCACCGAGATCAGCGAGGCGACAGGGTTGGAAAGCTGCTTCTGCAGCTCCGCCGCGTCGCCGGGTGCCTGGGCAAACGCCGGAGAGCAGAGGAACGTCGCGGCGATACCTGCCACCGAAGCACGTGGGGAATAAGTCATGGGATCGCTCCGATTGAATGTCATGGAAAAAATGGGGGTCGGATCACACTTACGAAAACTCTAGGCGATCTTACCCAAAGTACGAAACAACTTTTCCGCGCATCGGCTTACCCCAGCGGAAACCGGACAATCGAGGCACAGCGTAGCGCCGCGCTGCAGGGTGCTGAGGGACATGCGCCCCCGGCCGGACGCAGGGCGCGAAAGGCCACGCTATGCGCCGATGTCGTCGAGAATTTAGGGAGTGGATGCACCTTCCGAAAGGTGCTTGGCAGGGGCAGCAGGGTTCGAACCCGCGACCTACGGTTTTGGAGACCGTCGCTCTACCAGCTGAGCTATACCCCTGTGTAAGGCGCTCTCTAGAAGGTTCTGAGGGCGTGGTCAACAGGGGAACCGCGGGAATTTCGGCTTCCCTCGCGATGCCCGGAAATCCTCTGCCGGACGCGGCGCGACTGCATCACTTTCCGTCTTTCGGCGGCTCGTAGGTCAGCAGTAGCTTGTAGCCGCAGATCGCCCCGAGACCGAGGAAGACCACCGCCCAGCCCGGCGCGCCGATCTGCGTCTCCATGAGGCCCCAGCCAAAGCAGACCAGCGTGATCGCCACCCGCAGCCAAAGCGGACGGAAGAAGGGGTGGGAAAAATCGAACACGCAGGCCTCCTACCTCGAATTTCAACTCTCCTAGCAGCTCGCCGCCCCTCCGGTCACCCCCGGAAGCGTCCCTGCTCCGGCTCTGCATCTGCGAACAGCGCCCCCGCGCCGGTGCAGGAGGACGACCGCGCCGGGCCTGCCTATCTCTGCCTCCAGACACCACGCAGCCCCTCATCCGAGAGACCCGCCATGCCGCCTCGCAACCTACAGAACGACCCGACGCCCCTCTTTCACCACGTTCTGCACCAGCCGGAACAGCCCGATGGATCCGCCCTGCTACTGCTGCACGGAACCGGCGGCAATGAAACCGACCTGATCCCGCTCGGCCAGGCGCTTGCTCCGCGCAGCAGCCTGCTGGGCGTCCGGGGCCGTGCCACCGACGAGGGCGTCATTCGCTGGTTCCGCCGGCTCGAGATGGCACGCTTCGACCAGCAGAGCATCCGTAGCGAGGCGGACGCCTTCGCAGACTTCCTGCCCGAGCTGCTGCGTGTAAAGGGCATCGACCCGGCGCGCCTCACGGTGCTTGGATATTCCAACGGCGCTAACTTTGCCGCCGCGCTGATGGCCCTACACCCCGGCCTGTTGGGCCGCGCGGTACTGTTGCGTCCGATGCTTGTGCTCGACGAGGCGCCGCGGGTCGATCTCTCTGGCACCCGCGTGCTGACGGTGTCCGGGCAGGCCGACCCCTACGGACGCTACGCCCCCGCGCTCACCGACTGGCTCAGGCGCAGCGGCGCGACGCTCGATGTCCGCGCGCTCCCGACGGGTCACGGACTTAGCCAGGCCGACCTGAATGTGACAGCGGAATGGCTCGGACTGCACCGAGCCTGACGGAGAAATGCACGCATAGCGAGAATTCTTTAGAAAGTTCGCCCGCAATATGGCACGCTGCGCATATGGAGCCCGCATTGAAATCAACATGGCCCGGCGCCGCCACACGCTATCTCGCCCTGCGGCTCGCGCCAGGAGAAGACCTGCGCGCCGCACTGCAAGAGGCCTTTTCAAACGAGCGCGAGCATGCGGGCTTTGTTGTCGCCTGCGTCGGTAGCCTGACGAAAGTCAGCCTCCGGCCAGCGGGACGCGACGCACCTCTCTCGCTCGAGGTCACGCTGGAAATCGTGTCGCTTTCGGGGACCTTCTCCGAACACGGTCCGCACCTGCATATTGCAGTTTCCGACTCGCGGGGCTCGATGCTGGGCGGGCATCTTCTCGAAGGCTCCATCGTGCGCACAACCGCCGAAGTGATCCTCGGCCTCGCACCGGTCCACTTCAGGCGAAAGGTGGACCCGCGCACCGGCTATCCGGAGCTCGTCTTCGAGTAAGCGCCGCCGGGCGGTGGACAGGCTCCGGTCAGCCGAAGAAGGCTCGCCGCAAGAGGTTCAGCGCCGCCACCAGCAGGACGATCAGGGTGAGCTTGCGGAACATCGCTTGGTCGATGCGGTCGTGGATTCGCCGGCCCAGCCACATGCCGCCCATCGCCGGGACCAGTAGCGCCGCCGAGAAGGGTGCGGTCTGTGCGTTGAACACGCCCGACACCGTATGCGCTGCGACGAGCGAGATCGCTCCCAGCCCGTAGGCGACGCCCTGCACCCGGATCTGGTCGCGCTTCTCCGTGCCGATCGCGGTGAGGTAGGCCACGAAGGGCGGGCCCCAGACCCCGGACATCCCGCCGATGAACCCTGCGATCGCGCCCACCGTCGCCTCGATCCGCGGGGTCGCCCCGTTCGGCAGGTTCGGCCGCCAGCCCGCCAGCTGCATCAGACAGAAGACGAAAACCGGCCCGCCAATCATCGCCAACAGCACCTGCACGGGCAGCACCCGCACCAGTTGCGCCGAGAGCACCAGCATGATGAAGGCGACGACCAGCAGGACCTTGAAGCGCTTCACCGTATCCCAGGCGGCCCGCGGTCCCTCGCCGAACGCCTGCAGCGCATTGGTCGCCACCGTCGGCAGGATCAGTCCGGCAAGCGCCAGCTCGGGCGAAACCACGGAGCCCAGTCCCGAGATCATGATCATCGGCATGGCGAAACCGACCATGCCCTTGACCAGACCGGCCAGTGCTGCAACGGCGAAGGCGAGCGCCAAAGTGGCGGGCGATACGAGCGTGAAGAGTGCGTCCATAAAGCGCTCATATCATGGGGTGATCCACCCGGCAGCCGCAATCTTTAGGGTAATATTGCAAACTACACAGCTGCCATTTGGGTATTTTTGTTGCGCTGCGACTGCAAAATCGCTATCTCCCTCTCTGGCAGCAGGAGGAGATGATTCATGGCTCATGACGGACAGGGCGGGATGGTGGAAAACGGCATCGTGCTGGGGGATCTCCTGGCGCTGACCGGCGCGGCGCTTGCGCCGGTGGAGCAGGTCTTCGAAGCGGCCCGCGCCTCGGTTCGCGCCATGGTCGAGGAAGATGGCCGCGTCTCGGGCAGGCTGATCGAGGAGCACCAGTTCGCCGCCCATGGCCTCGCATGGCTCGCCACCTACGCTGAGTCGCTGCGCCAGATGCACGGCTGGGCCGAGCGACTGACGGCGGAGGGCACCTTTGGCGAGGTCGAACAGCTGCTGCTGCAGATCGCCTTTGGCGAGTACCTCAGTCAGATCACCGGCGGCATCCAGATGAACCAGGGCGAGATGGTGCGCCTGACCGACCTCGGCCTGCCGGCCTCGGCCGTTGCCCCGCTGCAAGAAGGCGCCGCCGGCACGCTCGCCACCCGCGGCAACAGCCAGTCCGCCCGCAGCCGCCTCGTCGCCCTGATGGAAGAGCGCGCCGCCGAGATCACCGTTGGCCGCACCGGCCTCGACGACGAGCTCGAGATGATCCGCGAGCAATTCCGCCGCTACGCTGTCGAGAAGGTCGAGCCCTTCGCCCACGAGTGGCACCTGAAGGACGATTACATCCCGATGGAGGTGATCGAGGAATTGGCGGAGATGGGTGTCTTCGGCCTGACCATTCCGGAGGAATTCGGCGGCTTCGGCCTGTCTAAAGCCTCGATGTGCGTGGTCTCCGAGGAGCTGTCGCGCGGCTACATCGGTGTCGGCTCCCTCGGCACCCGCTCGGAGATCGCCGCCGAGCTGATCATCGCGGGCGGCACCGAAGAGCAGAAAGCCAAGTGGCTGCCGCAGATCGCCAGCGGCGAGAAGCTCCCGACGGCGGTCTTCACCGAGCCCAATACCGGATCGGATCTCGGCAGCCTGCGCACCCGCGCGGTGAAGGACGAGAATGGCGACTACGTGATCACCGGCAACAAGACCTGGATCACCCATGCCGCCCGCGCCCATGTGATGACCCTGCTCGCCCGCACCGATCCCGGCAGCGACACCTACAAGGGCCTGTCGATGTTCCTCGCCGAGAAGACCCCCGGCGATGACGAGACCCCCTTCCCCACCCCCGGCATGACCGGCGGCGAGATCGAGGTGCTGGGCTATCGCGGCATGAAGGAGTTCGAGCTCGGATTCGACGGCTTCAAGGTGAAGGGCGAAAACCTGCTTGGCGGCGAAGAGGGCAAGGGCTTCAAACAGCTGATGGAAACCTTCGAGAGCGCCCGCATCCAGACCGCCGCCCGCGCCATCGGCGTGGCGCAATCGGCGCTCGACGTCGGCATGCGCTACGCGCAGGAGCGCAAGCAGTTCGGCAAGCCGCTGATCGCCTTCCCGCGCGTTTCGGGCAAGCTGGCGATGATGGCGGTGGAGATTATGATTGCCCGCCAGCTCACCTATTTCTCGGCCCGCGAGAAGGACGAGGGCATCCGCTGCGACCTCGAGGCGGGGATGGCCAAGCTGCTCGGCGCGCGCGTCGCCTGGGCCAATGCCGACAACGCGCTGCAGATCCACGGCGGCAACGGCTTCGCGCTGGAGTACACGATCAGCCGGATCCTGTGTGACGCACGTATCCTCAACATCTTCGAGGGTGCAGCCGAGATTCAAGCGCAGGTGATTGCGCGACGTCTGCTCGGCTGAGCATCCGGCGTCGAAGGCACACGAAGGCCCCGCCCTGCGGGGACTTCTGCATTCTGCAGAGCGCGCAATCCCGCTACCCTCCTCTTGTCTGATCTGGATCAAGGCTGCGACCCCGCCCGCGTGGTCATCAGGGCGCAGCTACATTCAAGGAGAACGATATGTCGTTCAAGGAACAACTCTCGGACAAGCGCAAGGAACTGCGCGAGCTTCGCAAGGCGATCCCCGAAACCTTCGCCGGCTTCGTCGAGATGGAAAAGGCCGCCTCGGCAGAGGCCGCGCTGGACCATAAGGAAAAGGAATACGTGGCCCTCGGCATCGGCATCGCAATCCGCTGCGACGCCTGCATCCTGAGCCACGTCAGCGCATTGGTCCGCCTTGGCGCCACCCGCGAGGAGATCGCCGATGTCTGCGGCATGGCGGTGCAGATGGGCGGCGGACCGGGCCTGATGTATGCTGCCAAGGCGCTCGCCGCCTACGACGAATTTACCGCCGAGAGCTAATCCCGCGACGGAGGCGCGCGCGGGCTGCGTATCAGAGGGACACAGGCAAGAAAGGACGCCTCATGAAGCCCCTCATCGCAGCAGCAACCGCCCTCCTGCTCTCCGCCACCGCGCTCGCGGCCCAGCCGCAGGGCACCGCTGGAAATGGTCCCGGCCGCGGCCCCGGCGACATGATCAAGCAGATGGATGCCAATGGTGACGGCAAGGTCACCCGCGCAGAGTTCGACGCCAACTCCCGCGCCATGTTCACCCGCATGGACCGCAACGGCGACGGCGTTCTGAGCGGAAACGAGCTGACCCCGCCGAAGCGCCCGGGGAACTGAGCATGCCGCTGCGTGCCGGGGCGGCCACCTTGCGGACCGGCTCACGCTGGCGGGACATGATGCGCGTGCTGCGCATTGAGGTCCGGCGGTTCTGGCGAGGCTGAGGCGCGACCCGGCATCCGCAAAGAAAAAGGCCCCGGCGGAGCGCTCCTGGCTCATTCCGGCTTTTGGGACACAAATGCAACGGCTACCGAGGAAATCCTCGGTAGCCTTCTGATTTTATACAAGGAAAATTCGGCGCCGGTTAGACGCATCGCGGGACATTTGTCCCGGCGCAACACATTCCAGTGATGCTGACCCCTGCCATGCGCCTTGGCGCAGACCCGGAGAAGCCAGGCGGCCGACCGCGAAAAGCGCCAGACCCCAGGCGAGTTCTCTACAGACCATGGCTTTACCAAGGCACCCCGCTTTGGAGGAAGTTTGAGGGCAGGTAGGAACATCGTGGCTCCCGCTACCGAAAGGCGATTCCAGGAAGACCTTTGGTTCAGCGGTATCACCTTTCATCCTGTCAGGAAGGATCTATCTTCATCTCATGTATAGACTGAAACCAGGCATCAAGCAGAATCCACAGCGGAGATGGGAGCTTCCCGACCGGATATTCTTCGGGCATGGTGCCTGCCACATCCTCGCAGGCACCTACTTGGAGATTGCGCCCCTCAAGGGATTTCATGCCGAAAGGATCATTCCAGGAGACGGCTTTGCAGGAAACCACATTTTCGTAACCGATGGAGAAATTGCATTCGATTTCCACGGCTACTCACTTCGAAACAAGCTACTCCTTCATCACACATCAGGATGGGCACGAGTGTCTGACCCGGGTTGGTATTGCAGGATTGAAGACGTCGATTTCAACCTACTCGATACGCGAGCCTTGAACGCTCGAAAAATGCTTGGCCCGGATCAGTATTTCGGAGACCCGCGCATACGCGCTCGTTCTTTCTTGGAAAGAATCGATCACATCGACTCTGTCAAAAAGTTGGCTCGAAACGTCGATTGAGAAATCTTCGGGCTCGGACGGTCCTTGTGGGGATGTTCATACGCGCTTCGCGAGGACGGACGTCCGAGACCGAGCTTCTAAATGTTGAAGGCTGGGAAACAACTTGTTTCCCAGCCTTCATGTCCCAGATCCCGGAATGAGCCAGAGCGCTCCGCCGGGGCCTTTTTCATTCTCAGGAAGGGGGATCAGCCGCGCAGCGTGCCGCCGGTGGCCTTCTCGACCTTGGCGACGATCTTCGCCGCTACGGCCTCGATGTCCTTTTCCTTCAGCGTCGCGTCGCTCGGCTGCAGGCGCACGGTGATGGCGAGCGACTTCTTGCCCTCGCCGAGGCTGCCCCCGATGAACTCGTCGAAAACGCGGACTTCCTCGATCAGCGCCTTGTCGGCACCGGCCGCGGCGTTGACCAGGTCCAGCGCCGCCACATCGGCGTTCACCACGAAGGCGAAGTCACGCTCGACGGCCTGCAGGTCGTTCAGCTTCAGCGCCGGGCGCGCGCCGCCCGCGTTGCGCGGCAGCGGGATTTCCTGCGGATAGAGGGTGAAGGCCACGACCGGGCCCTTTACGTCCATCGCCTGCAGCACCTTGGGGTGCAGCTCGCCGAAGACGCCGAGCACCTTCTTCGGGCCAAGGCAGAGCTTGCCGTGACGGCCCGGGTGCCACCATTCCTCGGCGCCGCGCAGGATCTGCATCTTGGCGGGTGCGCCCATGGCCGCAAGGATCGCCTCGGCATCGGCCTTGGCGTCGAAGACATCGACCGGGCGCGAGGCACCATGCACATCCTTGGGGCCGGTGCGGCCGACGAGGATGCCCGAAACCTGCGTTGCCTGCTCGCCCGGCTCACCGCCGGCGAAGGCCGGACCGCATTCAAACAGAGCCATATCGGCAAAGCCGCGCGCCTGGTTGCGCGCTGCCGCCTGCAGCAGGCCCGGAAGCAGCGAGGGGCGCATGTGGCTCATCTCGGAGCTGATCGGGTTGGCCAGCATGGTCGCATCCGTGCCGCCACCGAAGATCTCGGCCGAGGCCTGATCGATGAAGCTGTAGGTCACGCACTCGTTGTAGCCGAGCTCCGCCGTGGTGCGGCGGGCGACCTGCTCGCGCTTCTGCATCGGCGAGAGGATCGGCTTCGGCACGCCCGGCTGGGCGCGGCGCATCGGCTGGCCCTGCAGCTTGGTGAGAGAGGCGACACGGGCCACCTCTTCCACCAGATCCGCCTCGCCCATCACGTCGGGGCGCCAGCTCGGCACATTGGCCATGTCACCGTCGAAGGTGAAGCCGAGCGCGGTCAGCGTGGTGCGCTGCTGATCTGCGGGGATTTCCATGCCAACGAGGCTGATCACCCGGTCGGTGTCGAGCTTGTAGGCACGGCTGACGTCTGGGGTGGCACCCGCGACGATGACTTCCGAGGCCTCGCCGCCGGCGATCTCGAGGATCATCTTGGTGGCTGCCTCGATGCCCGGCGCTGCCGAGGCCGGGTCGATGCCGCGCTCGAACCGGTAGCGGGCGTCGGAATTGATCTTCAGCGCGCGGCCCGTGTAGGCGGTGCGGACGGTCTGGAAATAGGCCGCCTCGAGGAAGACGTCGACGGTCTCGTCCGAGACCCCGGTGGGCTCGCCGCCCATCACGCCGCCGAGGCTTTCGACGGTGTCACCGGCCGAAATCACCACCATGCCCGGCTCGAGCGTGTAGCTGCGCTCGTCCAGCGCCTCGATGGTCTCGCCACCCTTGGCGCGGTGCACGCGCAGGTCGCCCGACACCTTGCCCGCGTCGAAGACGTGCAGCGGGCGGTTGCGGTCGAAGGTGAAGTAGTTGGTCACGTCGACGAGGAAGCTGATCGGGCGCAGGCCGATGGCCTTGAGCCGGTCCTGCAGCCATTGCGGCGAGGGGCCGTTCTTCACGCCGCGGATGACGCGGCCGTAGAACACCGGGCAGTCATCCAGCGTGTCTTCGTCGATGGTGACGTTGATCGGCGAGGCGAAACCGCCGGGCACGGTGACTTCGGGCAGCGGCTTCAGCGTACCGAGGCCGCGCGCCGCGAGGTCGCGGGCGATGCCATGCACACCAAGCGCGTCGGGGCGGTTCGGGGTGATGGCGATCTCGATCACCGGATCGACCTTGGCCGGATCGTTCGCCGCCAGCCAGTCGACGAAGGTCTCGCCGACTTCGCCGGAAGGCAGCTCGATGATGCCGTCATGTTCCTCGGACAGCTCCATCTCGCGCTCGGAGCACATCATGCCGAAGCTTTCGATGCCGCGGATCTTGCCGACCTGGATGGTGGTGTCGATGCCGGGCACATAGGTGCCGGGCTTGGCCACGACGACGGTGATCCCCTCGCGCGCGTTGGGCGCGCCGCAGATGATCTGGCTCTCGCCTTCATCGGTCATCACCGTGCAGACGCGCAGCTTGTCCGCGTCGGGGTGTTTCTCGGCCTTGAGCACCTTGCCGATGGTAAAGGCCGACAGGCGGTCGGCGGGGTTCTCGACCCCTTCGACTTCCAGCCCCAGATCGGTCAGTGCCTCGGTGATTTCCTCCACCGTGGCGGAGGTGTCGAGGTGGTCTTTCAACCAGGAAAGCGTGAATTTCATCTCTCGGCCCGGCTTGGTTTCGCTTGGGTCCGGTCCTTAGCGGAATGAGGCGGGAGGGGAAAGGGGGTTGGCCTGCGGGAGCGACGTCCCAGGGCCAGGGAAAGCAGGGGCGCTGCCCCTCTTGGCCTGCGGCCAATTCACCCCGACGTATTTGGAAAGAGAAGAAGCATTGAAAGGCCCGGCGGCAGCCTGCTCGCCGGGCCGGTCGGAAGAGTGTGGCTCAGAGCACCTTGCAGGCGTCGTCCATCTTGAGGCGCGGCAGGCGGTCGAAGACCTTGGACGGCTCGCCGTAGCCGAGGTTGATCATGAAGTTGACCTTCCAGGTGGAGCCGGCAAGGAAAGTTTCCTCGACCAGCTTGGCATCGAAGCCCGACATCGGGCCGCAGTCGAGCCCGAGCGCGCGGGCCGCGGTGATCAGGTAGCCGCCCTGCAGCGACGAGTTGCGGAAGGCGGTCTCGGTAATCATCGCCTCGGAGCCGGTGAACCAGGGTTTGGCGTCCACATGCGGGAAGAGCTCGCCGAGCTTCTCGTAGAACTCCATGTCCTGGCAGACGATGACGGTGACCGGGGCGGTCATGGTCTTCTCGCGGTTGCCGCTGGAGAGCGCCGGAGAGAGCTTTTCCTTGGCCTCCTTGCTGCGGATGAAGACGAAGCGCGCCGGCGAGCAATTGGCCGAGGTCGGGCCCATCTTCACCAGGTCGTAGAGTTGTTCGAGGACGTCCTCTGGGATGTCCTTGTCCTGCCAGGCGTTCTGGCTGCGCGCCTCGAGGAACAGCGTGTCGAGCGCGCTCGCGTCGAGCGCGCCGGTGGGGAGGAGGTCTTTCATCTGTCGTGCCTTTCAGTCTTCAAGCAGGTTCCGCCAAGGCGGCATCCACCGGCTGGCGCGAGGTTTCAAGGGTTTGCGCGAGATCGGCGATCAGGTCCTCCGAGCCGCGCGGCCCCATGATCTGGAGGCTGAGCGGGCCGTCCGAGGTCCAGGCAACCGGCAGCGAGAGCACCGGCAGGCCGAGGATCGAACCGGGACGGGTGAAGCCGGTCATGCCGGAGATCATCCGGGCGATCTCGGCGCCCTCGGCATGGACCAACGCCTCGGCTTGCGGCGCGACGTCGGCGAGGCCGGGCAGGATTACCAGATCGGCGGCGCCGAAGATCTCCTCTGCGGTGCGAGCCATGGCGATCTCGCGGATCTGCCGGGCGCGCAGATAGGCCTGGGCCGAGATGCCCGCCGCCTGCGCAAGGCGGGCACGCACCTGCGTGCCGTAGGTCTCGGGACAGTCGCGCAGCCGGTCGGCATGAACCGTTGCGGCTTCGGCAATGGCGATGACATTGGCGGGCTCGGTGAGATCGGCGTAGAAGCCCATGTCGAGCGAGACGAGGTCGTGCCCCTGCCCCGCCAGCGCGCCGCGGGTCTCGGCCAGCGCCGCGCGCATGCGGTCCGAGATACCCTCGACAAAGCCGCCGCGGTCGAAGGCGATACGCAGCCTGCGGGGGGTCTCACCATGCGCCCGGGTCTTGCCGCCGGAGATCACCGAGAGCACGCGCCGCGCGCAATCCACCGATGCGGCGAGCGGGCCGATGGTGTCCTGCGTCCAGCTCAGCGGCATGGCGCGATCAAGCGGCACGAGACCAAGGCTTGGTTTGAAGCCGACAACGCCGTTGCAGGCTGCAGGCACGCGGATCGAGCCGCCGGTGTCCGAGCCAAGCGCCGCGGGCACCAGCCCCATGCCGACCGCCACACCCGAACCGCTCGACGAGCCACCGGGCACGCCGCCCGGCACCGCGGGGTTCTCGGGCATGCCGTAGTGGTGGTTCTGCCCGGTCGGCCCCATGGCGAACTCCGACATCTGCAGGCGGCCGAAATCCACCGCGCCCGCCGCGTCGAGCCGTTCCAACACCAGCGCGGTGCCGCTCGCGGTCTTGCGCGCCGAGGGGTGACCGCCGAAGCCGACGGTCGAGCCCTTGCGGTCGAACATGTCCTTATGCGCCATCGGCACGCCGGCGAGCGGCCCCAGGGGCTTGCGCTCGCGCCGGGCGCGGTCCGAAAGGTCGGCCTGCTCGAAGGCGCGCTCCCATTCCAACCGCTGGAACGGCGAGAGCGTGCCGCGCGCGGTGATGCGGGATTGCAGGTCCGAGAGCAGCGCGGTGGCGGTGGTTTCGCCCGCCTCGAGGCGAGACAACAGGCCGGAGATGGTCACGAGGCTCATGCGCCACCCTCTGCGAAGGGGTTGGTGCCGGCCAGCGCGCCGCAGCGGCCCGAGGGGCGCAGCGGGCCGTCGCCCGGCAGCTCGAGCAGAGGGCTGGCGAAAATGCCGGCCTCGACACGTGCGCGCTGGTCCCGAGCGATGGCCAGTTCGCTTTCCGACGGGGCGCGGCCAAGAAGGGCTGTCAGCTCCTGTTCCATGTATGGGGTCCTTTCCCAGCCGGGAGGAGGCGGCTGTGCTTGGAGGTCTTCGGGATACCTGCTGATCCGGTGCCGCGATGAGGGCCAGAGCACCGGGCTCGAAATGCCGGCGCCGGACGCGATCTGCCCAGCCGCTGACCGTTTTCGCCGGTTGCGTGATGAGAAATTGATCGCGCTTGGGAGCGCGGCTTGGCCGGCGACAGACCCATCCCCGCGGGGACGCTGGAGGTGCGCAGCCGGTACGGGAGGGCTGGCCTTGCGTATGTCATCATTTGCGCGGCTTCCGAGATCAATGGCGGTCTAACCGCTCCGGGTGGGCGGAGCTATGCCAACATTGTCCGGACTTTTGCGAAACTCTGTCAACGAGTCACCGACACATTCGTCGCCGTACGCTGCTGCGATACTGGCAAATGCCCGCGATCTCATCACAGGAGAGCCAGGCCGCCGGATACGGACTTATGCGCGCGCGACATCGCGGCGCTGCGCGCGCATCTGCCCCCAGGACAGCGCCGCCCCGAGGAAGCCCACCGAAGAGAACAGCGTGAAGCCCAGTCCGTAGTCGCCGACAAGCCCGTAGATGAAGGCAAAGCAGCTCGGCCCGATGATCACGCCGATGAAGGTGTAGACCAGCAGCGCGCCGGTATTGGCGCCAACCTTGCCCTTCGGCGCGGTGCGCGCGGCGGCGGCGAGGAACACGCCGTTCCAGCCCGAGGCGACGCCGCCGAGCCCGACCAGGAGCGCCACCTGAAGCGGCGCCGGGAAGCCGCCGATCCAGTTCAGCGAGAAGAGGATGCAGCCGGCAATCAGGCCGATGATGCAGAGCGTCCGAAAGCCGCCGAGCCGGTCCGCCGCCACGCCCCAGGCGACGCGGCCAATGGCCCCGAGCATCTGCGAGGCCGCCGCCACGCTGCCCGCCGCCACCAGCGTCCAGCCGTGCGCGACCAGCATGACCACGATGAAGGCCGTGGCGATCAGTTGCAGCGCCGAGTAGAGGCACCCGAGAATGGCCAGAGTGCGCAGGCGCGGGTTCGACAGGATCGCCGCCTGCTCGCGGATCATGCGCCGCCAGATCCCCTCGGAGGCCGCGCCGCGCTGGACCGGCTCCGGTCGGTCGACCAGCAGCGACCAGAACAACAGTAGCGCCGCTGGCACCGCCGCGGCGACCAGCGCGCCCTGCCAGCCCACCCCGATCGCCACCGCCAGCGAGGGCAGCAGCACGTTGGCCACAACCGCGCCGAGCGGAACGCCGCTCTGCTTGATCGAGAAAACGAGGCTCTGGCGCGCACGCGGGGCGCTGCGGTGCAGGATGTCCGAGGAGGCGGGATTGTTCAGCCCGTAGCCGATGCCAAAGAGCAGCGAGGCGACAACCATCAGGACCGGCAGCCCGCTCGCCAGCAACAGCAGTCCAAGCACGAAGATCGCCAGCTCCAGCCGGATCACCCGTTCGGCGCGCAGGGTTTCCACCACGGCCCCCGCGAAGCCCGAAGCGAACATGCCTGCAAAGTAGATGAGGCTGATCTGGTAGCCGATCCAATGCGCTCCGATACCGAGGCTGGCCGCGGCCTCGGGGGCGAGCGCGGTCAGCGCGAGAATGCTGCAGGTGGCCGCCACCTGCACCAGCGTCATGATCGCCAGCGGCTTGATCCAAAGGCTCGGCGCGGCGGGGGCGCCCTGGGTCGACAAGCTGTCGCTCATTCGCGTAAAGTCCGGACTTGAGTGGAAGCCAGTAAGGGCATGCTGAAGACGACACCTAGATAAGTCCGGACTTATTGGCAAGAATTTGATCCACGACGAGGGAACAGAGCGGTGACGACAGATCAGGAATTGGACCAGGAGACGGGCACTTCGACCCCGCTCTACCTGCAGGTGGCGCACCGGCTGGAACGGCAGATCGTCTCGGGCGAGCGTGCCGTCGGCAGCCTGCTGCCACCCGAGGCGGAGCTTGCAGTGCAGCTCGGGGTCAGCCGCCACACCGTGCGCCAGGCCATCGCCCAGCTGCGCAAGCGCGGCATGCTCGCGGCGCGCAAAGGGGTGGGCACCCGGGTCGAGGCCGCCAAGCCCGACTGGCGCGACCGCTTCCGCAACGACTCGCGCGATGACCTGTTTGAATTTGCCAGCCAGAGCGAATTCTTCATCCACCAGAAGGAGCGCCGCGAGGTCCGCGGCAAGACCGCGGCGGAGATCGGATGTCGGCCCGGAAAGCGGCTGATCTACATGGCCGGACCGCGGCATTTCATCGGGGAGCCGGCCCCCTTCTGCTGGAACGAGGTATACCTGGACCCGATCGCGCAAGAAGTGGTGGCCGAGATGACCGAGCTGCGCTCGTCGTTGTTCCAGTTGATCGAGCAGCGCACCGGCGAGCGGATCGAGGAGATCCAGCAGGAGATCCGCGCCGTGCAGATTTGCCCCGAGGTTTGCCACGAACTGAACCGCCCCGAGGGCACCATTGGCCTGCGCATCACACGGCGCTATCTCGCCTCGGGCGGACGGCTCTTGGAATACGCGATCCAGACCTCGCCGGACGACGCCTTCGCCTACCGGACGAATCTGTCGGCCGAGTAGGGTCCGCTCCAGGCTTGCGGTCTGCCCAAGCGCAGCACAGCCTCCAGCACATCTGCACAGAAATTGAACAAGAGACCGGGCCTTTTGCATAGGTCCGGACTTTCTCACGTTACTCCTCTGGACCAGTCCGTACCTGACTGGATTAGTTCGGACATACAAAAACAACATGTCCAGCAGGAGAATTCACATGGATATGGGTGTCTTCATCCCGATCGCGAACAACGGATGGCTGATCTCGGAGGGTTCGCCGCAATACATGGCGAGCTTCGATCTCAACAAGCAGGTGGTTCAGAAGGCCGAGGGCTACGGGCTGGAGTTCGCCCTCTCGATGGTCAAATTCCGCGGCTTCGGCGGCAAGACCGAGTTCTGGGACCACGCGCTGGAAAGCTTCACGCTGATGGCCGGCCTCGCCGCCGTGACCTCGGAGATCAAGCTCTTCGCCTCCACCGCCATCCTGACCCTGCCGCCCGCCATCGTCGCGCGCATGGCCTCGACGATCAGCTCGATCGCACCGGGGCGTTTCGGCATCAACATCGTGACCGGTTGGGCCGAGGGAGAATACAGCCAGATGGGCATGTGGCCGGGCAACGAGTGGTTCGGCTACCGTTATGATTATGCGACCGAATACGTGCAGGTGATGAAGGAGCTCTGGGGCGAGGGCAGCTCGGACTTCAAGGGCGAGCATTTCTCCATGACCGACTGCAAGCTCTCGCCGCCGCCGCAGGGCGATGTCGAGATCGTTGCCGCCGGCATGAGCCCGCGCGGCATGAAGTTCGCCGCCGAATACGCCGACTACAACTTCATCATGGGCGCCGGGATCAACACGCCCACCGCCTTTGCCGACAACGCCAAAATCCTCGTGGAGGCCGGCAAGGAGTCGGGTCGCGACGTGGGGGCCTACGTGCTGTTCATGGTGATCGCCGACGAGACCGACGAGGCCGCCATGGCCAAGTGGCAGAAGTATCACGACATGGCCGACATGGGCGCGTTGAAGTGGCTGATCGACCAGTCCAACGTCGACGAAGGCCGCGACGGCACCTCGACCGCCAAGCACATGTCGGTGCCCGAGGGCGCGGTGAACTTCAACATGGGCACGCTGGTCGGCTCCTACGCCACCGTCGCCAAGATGCTCGACGAGGCCGCGGCCGTCGAAGGCGTGAAGGGCATCATGATGACCTTCGACGACTTCCTCGTCGGCATGGATGCCTTCGGCCAGAAGATCCAGCCGCTGATGAACTCGCGCAGTCACAAGCTCAAGGCCGCCTGATCAACGGCCCCGAAATGAGCTTGGCCCGGCGCGGCCGCCCTTTTGCTCCCTATCGGGGCGGCCGCGCCTTCAGGAAAAATAAAATAGACGCACTCCCCTCACCCAGATGACTGACCTCAGCCGGCTCGATGCCACCACCGCCCGCGCGCTGATGCGCGACGGGCGGCTCACCCCGCGCGAGCTGACCCGCGCCTGCCTGGCCCGTATCGCCGAGCGCGACGGTGAAATCCGCGCCTGGCTGAGCCTCAACCCGCGAGCCGAGGCCGAAGCCTCGGCCATCGCCGCCTCGGATCCACGTCCGCTGGCCGGCATCCCGGTCGGCATCAAGGACGTGATCGACACGGTGGACCTGCCGACCACCCACAATTCGCCGCTCTACAGCACCCGTCGCCCCGCCGACGACGCCCCCTGCGTCGAGATCCTGCGCGCCGCCGGCGCGATCATCCTCGGCAAGACCGACACCACGGAATTCGCCGCCGCCGGACGCAACGCGATGACCGGCTGCCCTGCCGATCCGTCCCGCACCTCCGGCGGCTCTTCGGCGGGTTCGGCGGCGGCAGTGGCGGATTTCCACGTGCCGCTGGCGCTTGGCACCCAGACCGGCGGCTCGACGATCCGCCCCGCCTCATTTTGCGGCACCCCCGCGATCAAACCGAGCTGGGGGCTGATCTCGACCGAGGGCGTGAAGCTCTATGCCAACAGCCTCGACACCGTGGGACTCTACGCGCGCTCCTTCGACGACCTGGCGCTGCTCGGAGGTCTCTACGGCCTTCCGGGTGCGGGCGAGCCCCCTGCCCGCCCGACGCTGGCGCTCTGCCTGACGCCCTACGCAGACGAGCTGGCTCCCGAGGCGAGGGCCTTGATGCAGAGCCTGCCCGAACGGCTCGCCCCGGTCGCCGACACCGAGTGGCTGCAGCTGCCCGCCGGGATGGAGGACCTCGACGCGCTGCACCGCTGCGTGCAGATGAGCGAAGGCGCTGCCGCGATGCGCAACCTGCCGCTGCGCGGCGCGCTGGTGCACCAGGCCTTCCTCGACCGCGCCAACCGCAGCGAGGGCCATACTGCGCGGCAGATGTTCGAGGCCTACGACCGGCTCGCCGATCACCGCCGCACCTTCGAGACCCTGACGGCCCCCTATGACGCGGTGATCGCCCCCGCGGCGCCCGGTTTCGCGCCGATTGGCCGCAGTGCAGGCAACCCGAAGTTCAATGCGCTCTGGACGGCGATGCAACTGCCCTGCATTCATGTTCCTGCAGTCTCGGAACCACTGCCGCTCGGCGTGCAGCTCGTGGCGGCGCGGGCGCAGGACAGCCGGCTGATCCGGCTTGCCGCCCAGATTGCCCCGGCGCTGGCGTTCTCCCCGCCCGCCGTGACCGAAGGAAAGGACGACTGATGGACCCCAATGATTTCAAATCCGGCATGCGCCGCCTCGCTGCCGGCGTCTCGCTGATCACCTGCGAATGCGACGGCGTGCGGCACGGGCTGATCGCCACAGCGGTAACCTCGCTCAGCGCCGAGCCGCCGAGCCTGCTGATCTGCGTCAACGCCTCGGCCTCGATCCACGAGCACCTGAGCGAGGCGAAATCCTTCTGCGTCAACGTGCTGTCGCGCGACCAGCAGGACGTGGCGCTGCGCTTTGCGACACCGAAGGACCGCGAGACGCGCTTCGAGATGGGCGAGTGGTCCGAGCTGGAAACCGGTGCCCCTGCCCTGCGCGGCGCGCAGGTCAGCTTCGATTGCCGCCCGGCGCAGAAGAGCAGCTTCGGCACCCACACCATCTTCATCGGCGAGGTGGTCGCAGTCACCGACTGGGACAGCCCCTCGGACCCGCTGCTCTACCACGACGGAAAGTTCGAGAGCCTCACGAAGACGGAAAGCGCATGACATGACGGATGCCGCAGAGAATTACGCCGGGGTCTATGACCGGTCGGTCGGCTTCGGGGCACGCCCGGCGCTGCTGCTGATCGATTTCGCCCATGCCTACTACGACGAGAGCTGCCCGCTCTTCGCCGGAGAGGGGGCGGTCACCGCGCTTGCGGCAGCGCTGAAGCTGCGCGCGGCGGCGCGGGCGGCAGGTATTCCGGTGATCCTCACACGGGTGGGGCTGCACCCTAGCGGCATCGACGCCGGGCGATTCTATGAAAAGGCCGCGCCTCTCGAGGCCTTCCTGCCCGGTCGCGCCACCGCCGAATTTGCCGGCGGGCTGGTGCCCGAGGCGGACGAGTTGGTGATCTCCAAGCAATACCCCTCGGCCTTCTTCGGCACTTCGCTGGCCTCGACCCTCACGGCCATGGGATGCGACAGCGTGATCCTGACCGGGCTCACCACCTCGGGCTGCGTGCGGGCATCCTGCGTCGATGCCATGAGCCACGGCTTCCGCACGCTGGTGGTGCGCGAGGCCTGCGGCGACCGCCACGCGGGGCCGCACGAGGCGAATCTCTTCGACATGAACGCGAAATACGCCGACGTGATCGACATGGACGCCTGCCTTGCGGAATTCGCGAAGCTGGGCGGCGGGGTTTCCGTCAGCGCCTGAGCGCCCCAGCGGGCCCTCAACGTCTCGGGGGCCGGGTCCTGTGCCCCGCCCCCTTTCTTGCGCGCCTACCGCGGCTCGAAGTGGTTCAGCGGAATTTTGAGGTAGCTGCGGCCGTTCTCTTCCGCCTCGGGCAGCCGCCCGCCACGGATATTCACCTGCAGCGCCGCCAACATCAGCTTCGGCAGCGGCAGCGTGCCGTCCCGCTTATCGCGGACCGCACGGTATTCGGCCTCGGATGGGCTGTCCTTGAGATGGATGTTGCGCGCCTTGTGCTCGGCGACCGTGGCGCAGCATTGCGCCTCACGGCCATCGGGGGCGTAGTCATGGCCGACGTAAAGACGTGTCTCGTCGGGTAGCGCGAGGATCTTCATCAGGCTCGCATAGAGGTCCGCCGAACTGCCACCCGGGAAGTCCGCCCGCGAGGTGCCGCTGTCGGGCATCATGAAGGTGTCGTGCACGAAGGCCGCGTCGCCGGCGACATAGGTGATCGAGGCCAGCGTGTGCCCGGGGCTGAAAATCACCCGCACCGGGATACCGCCCACCGTGAACTCGTCGCCGTCCGCGAAGAGCACATCCCATTGCGCGCCGTCGGTCGGCAGGTCGGGCAGGTTGTAGATGCCTTGCCAGAGCTTCTGCACCTTCTTCACGTGCTCGCCGATGGCGGTGGTGCCGCCGATCTTCGACTTGATGTAAGGCGCCGCCGAGAAGTGGTCGGCGTGCGGGTGGGTGTCGAGGATGTGGGTGATCTCGATCCCGGCGTCCTGCACGTATGCGATGATCGCGTCGGCGTTCTTCGTGCCTGTCGCCGCGGCCAGCGGGTCGAAGTCCAATACCGGATCGACGATCGCACCCTTCATGGTCTGCGGATCGTGGAAGACGTATTGCCAGCTTCCGGTGGGCTCGTCCCAGAAAGTCTTCACGACGGGGCTCGGGGTCATCTCTGTCTCCTTGCGCTCAGCGAGACCGGACCAGGTGGCCCAATCACATTCATCATGCCGAATGTATGTTGCCGCACCGTGAAGTCACCCCCGGATAGGAAAATTTTCCGTCAAGCCTCCACTGCCTTGCGCACCAGGTCCAGAAACTGCGCCTGCTCGGCCTCGGTGAGCTTGCCGAGGATTTCCGCCTGCAACGCCGCGACCATGGGGGCCACCTGCGCGAGAGCAGCCTCGCCCTCGCCTGTCAGGCGCAGGGTGCGGGCGCGCCGGTCCTGCTCGCTCACCTGCCGCGCCACCAGCCCCTTCCTCTCGAGCCGCTTCACCACGTCGCCGATCGTCGCCCGGTCATAGGCGATGAGCGAGGCAAGCCGGGCCTGGTCGATCCCCGGTTCGCGCGCCAGCACGTCGAGCGCGGCGTATTGCACCGAGGTCAGCTCCACCGGCGCAGATTTCATCCGCTCGGCGAAGACAGCGGTCGAGCGCTGGTTCAACCTGCGGATCAGGTGACCGGGCATCTGGCCCAGATCGTCCCGTGACGTCATGGGGTTAGGCTCCAAAATATGATACGTATACTTACCATATTGACTCCAAGCGACACCAGAGGAATATAATACGTATACTTACTAAGTTGGGAGGACCAGGCCATGCAGTTTCACCTGAACGGATTTCGCAGCGGGGATCCCGCCGTTGCCGACGCGCATCCCGGCGCAGGCGAGAAGACCCAAGACGTCGACGTGCTGATCGTCGGCTGCGGTCCGGCGGGGCTGACGCTGGCAGCCCAGCTCTCGGCCTTCCCCGAGATCTCGGTGCGGATCACCGAGCGCAAGCCCGGCCCGCTGGAGGTCGGCCAGGCCGACGGCATCGCCTGCCGCTCGGTCGAGATGTTCGAGGCCTTCGGCTTTGCCGAGAAGGTCACGAAAGAGGGCTACTGGGTCAACGAAGTCGCCTTCTGGCGCCCCGGAGCCGAGGGCACCCTGCATCGCGCCGACCGTATTCAGGATGTCGAGGACGACCTGTCGGAAATGCCGCACGTGATCCTCAACCAGGCGCGGGTGCATGACTTCTACCTCGAGATCATGCGCAATTCGCCGCGCCGACTGACGCCGGACTACAACCGCGAGCTGGTGGAGCTGACCGGGAGCGGCGATCCCGACCACCCGATGCAGGCAACGTTCAAATGCCTCGACGGGACAGGCACCGAGACCATCCGCGCCCGCTATGTCGTCGGCTGCGATGGTGCCCGCAGCACGGTGCGCGCCTCCATGGGCCACGCGCTGAAGGGCGAATCGGCGCGCCAGCTCTGGGGCGTGATGGACGTGCTGCCGGTCACCGATTTTCCCGACATCCGTCTCAAGGCGGCGATCCAGTCCGAGGGCCAGGGCAGCGTTCTGATCATCCCCCGCGAGGGCGGCTACATGGTACGCATGTACATCGAGCTCGACGAGCTGCGCGGCGATGAACGGGCCGCCGACCGCGATGTGAGCGCCGAGCTGCTGATCGCCAAGGCGCAGGCGATCCTCGCCCCCTATGCGCTCGACGTGAAAGAGGTCGCCTGGTGGTCGGCCTACGAGATCGGCCAGCGGGTCTGCGACGCCTTTGACGACGTGCCCGAAGCCGAGCGCGGCGCCCGCAGCCCGCGCATCTTCATTGCCGGGGATGCCTGCCACACCCATAGCCCCAAGGCCGGACAGGGGATGAACGTCAGCATGGCCGACACCTTCAACCTCGGCTGGAAGCTTGCCGCCGTGCTGCGCGGACGTGCGGCCCCCTCCCTGCTGGACACCTATTCCGAAGAGCGCCGCGCCAAGGCCAAGGAGCTGATCGACTTCGACCGCGACATGGCCCGCCTGTTCAGCGCCAAACCGAAGGACGACGCCGAGGCCGCGCAATTCCAGCGCTATTTCAAGCAGCACGGTCGCTACACCGCCGGGGTTGAAACGCGCTACGATCCCTCGCTGATCACCGGCGACAGCGACCATCAGGCGCTCGCCGCCGGGCAGCTGGTGGGCAAGCGCTTCCACTCGGCCCCGGTGGTGCGGCTGGCGGACGCGAAACCCATGCAGCTCGGCCATGCCTTCAAGGCCGACGGACGCTGGCGGGTGCTGGCCTTCGCACCGGCAGGCGACAAGGGACTGCCGGGCGGCGCGGTCGCGCGGCTCTGCGCCGCGCTGGAGCCGGCGATCGCGGGTTTCACACCCAGCGGCGACGACCCGGACAGCGTCATCGACCTGCGCGCGGTCTTCCAGACTCCCCATCGCGAGATTCGGCTCGGGGACCTGCCGCCCGCGCTCTTGCCGAAGAAGGGATGTCACGGGCTGACCGACTACGAAAAGGTCTTCTGCCCGGCGACGAACGGCCCCGATATTTTCGACCTTCGCGGCATCGACCGGGCGCGCGGCGCGCTCCTCCTCCTGCGCCCGGATCAGTATCTGGCGCAGGTTCTGCCCCTCGAAGCCCACGAAGAAATATCCCATTTCCTCAAAGGCTTCCTGCTCCCTGCGTAACCCCATGGAAGCCCTCGGGCCGCCGTCCCCGCGGCGGCCCGAAAAACCCAAAGTCCCGCTTCGAATTAATAGTTATTGACTATAACTATTATCCTCCATACCGTTTTGGACAGGAGGAACCCATGCCGCAGACAGACGACCATTCCGACGACCGTGGCAGGCCGACTGTGGAGGACACGGTGCTTGGCGATCTGATCGGATACCGGCTGAAACGCGCCTACATGCAGATCCAGCCCGAGGCGCAGCGCGTGCTGGCCGAGGACGACCTGCGGGTGGTCAGCTTCTCGTGCCTGTCGATCATCGCCGACAACACCGGGATCGTGCAGTCGGAGCTTGCGGATGCCCTACAGATGGAACGCTCCAACCTCGTCGTGATCATCGACGAGCTGGAGCAGCGCGGCCTCATTACCCGCAAGAAAGTTCCCACCGACCGCCGGCGCTACGCGCTGACGGCGACGCTTCGCGGACGGCGCCTGCGCGACCGGGCCGCCGAGAAGGTGAGAACGGCCGAGGACCAGATCATCGGCCGGCTCGACGACAAGGACCGCGCGCATCTGATGGCCGTTCTGCAACGGCTCGAGGACAAAGCGCGCTGAACGAATGCCGCGGGCGGCAGAGGAGGCCGGCCGCGATCAGTTTCCAGGGAGGATAACCATGAAAACGCGTTTTGCGGCGACTCTGCTCGCCTGCTCGATTTCCGCGCTGGCTGTCGGCGCCTCTGCCGACACCATCCGCGCCACCAGCGGCTTCGGCCCCAATCACGCCGTCGCCAAGGACGTCTATCCGACGATGTTCAAGAAGCTCGAAGAGCTGACCGACGGGCGCTGGACGGGTCAGGACACGCCCTCGGGGCTGGTCGCGCCCAACGAGATGTCCACCGGCCTGCGCGACGGCGTGACCGAGTTCGGCGCACTGCTGATGCCCTATTTCGTCGCCGAGTACCCCGACAGCGTGCTGGTTTCGGAACTGTCGATGCTTGGCTCTAGCGCCGCAGTGATCAGCTCGGCGGTGACCGAGTACATCGCCACCTGCGAGCCCTGCCAGGCGGAATTCACCCGCAACGGCCAGATCTACCTCGGTTCCGACACTACGCCGCTCTATGACCTGCTGTCGACCAAGCCGGTGAAGACGCTCGACGACATGGCCGGTCTCAAGGTGCGCTCGGGCTCGCCCTTCTACGCCGCCTTCATCGAAAGCGTCGGCGGCGCACCGGTGCAGATGCCCTCGTCCGAGCTGTTCGAGAGCCTCAGCCAGGGCGTGATCGACGCCACCTTCTCCTCGCCGCACGAGATCATCGCCAACCGTCTCGGCGACGTGGTGGGCTATGTGACCGAGATCGAGCAGGGCGTGTTCAATGGCGCGGCGATCACCACCGCGAGCACGATGCTCTGGGACCGCATGGATGCCGATGACCGCATGGCGCTGGCCACGGCGGCGCAATACGGCATCGCCGCGGGCATGGCCGGCTTCGACCGGCAGATCGAAGAAGTGCGCGCTGGCGACATGGTCGAATTCATCGAGCCCGACCAGAGCCTGATCGACGCCCGCGACACCTTCAACGCCGACCGCCTCGCCAACGCCGCCTCGATCCTCGAGGACCGCGGCGTGAGCGACGCGCAGACCAAGATCGACCGCTACAAGGCGCTGATCGACAAGTGGGAAGGGCTGGTCACCCCCGGCATGTCCCCCGAAGACCTGGGCGCGCTGCGTACCGAGGAAATCTGGTCGAAGATCGACCTGACCTCCTACGGCAGCTGAGCCCGACCGGCGCGCGCCGTCGCTCCCAGTGGCGCGCGCCCCCTACCGAACTTTCCCCCCTCAGTCCCCGGAGGATCGGATGCTGACCCCGATTGAGACCGCCGTGGCGCGGATCAGTATGGTATTGGGCGGCCTCGTGCTGCTGGCGATGATGATGCAGGTCGTGGTGGACGTCTTCATGCGCGCCTTCCTCGGCGCCGGTTTTCCCGCCACCGCCGATCTCGTCGGCAAATACTACATGGTCGCCGTCAGCGTGCTGCCGCTTGCACTGACCGAGCTGAAACGCCGTCACATCGAGGCGACGGTCTTCACCCAGACGCTGACCGGCACGCCGCTGAAACTGGTGCAGCTGCTCGGCTTCGGCATCTTCGCCGCGGTGCTGGCGGTGCTGACCTACGGCTCCAGCCTCGAGGCGATGCGCCAGATGTCGCGCGGTGCCTACATCGAGGCCGGCACGCTGCGCTTCGTCACCTGGCCGAGCTACTGGATCCTGCCGATTTCCTTCGCCCTCGCCCTGCTGATCATGGCGATCCGCATTTACGAAGTGCTGACCGGCCGCTTCGGCGAGCATGACCACGACCCCGTCGGCGCCCTCGAAGACATTTCCAATTCCGGGGAGGACATCTGATGGATCCCGTCACCATCGGCATTCTGGCCCTCGCTGCCCTGCTGGTCCTGATCGGCCTGCGCGTGCCCATCGCCGCCAGCCTGATCCTCGTCTCTTTCGTCGGCATCTGGGCTGTCGCAGGCATCCGCCCGGCGCTCTCGATGCTCTCGACCATCCCCTACACCACCTCGGCCAGCTGGACGCTCAGCTCGATCCCCATGTTCCTGCTGATGGGCTACATCGCCTATCACTCCGGCCTCACCCGCGGCCTCTTCGAGGCGGCGCGGGTCTGGTGGGGCTGGCTGCCCGGCGGACTGGCGATCGCCTCGCTGGCCGGTGCCTCGGGCTTTGCCGCGGTCTCGGGCTCCTCGGTCGCCTGCTCTGCCGCCATCGGCCGCATCGCGGTGCCCGAGATGGCGCGTCAGAAATACGATCTGCGCATCGCCACCGGCGCGGTCGCCGCGGGTGGCACCATCGGCGCGCTGATCCCGCCCTCGATCATCCTGATCCTCTTCGGCATCCAGGCCGAGATATCGATCAACGACCTGTTCCTCGGCGGGCTTTTCGTCGGCCTTGCCTCGCTGGCCTTCTACATCTGCGCGGTGCTGCTGGTCTGGCTGCGCAGCCCCGAGAGCCTGCCGCGCGCCGAGCCCTACACCATGGGGGATCGCTGGAAGAAGACCGCCGAGATCTGGCCTGTGCTGCTGCTCATCGGCGCAGTCTTCGGCGGGCTCTTCACCGGCTTCTTCACCGCCACAGAGGCGGGGGCCTTCGGCAGCTTCGTCGCGCTGCTGCTCGGCATTGCACGTCGCTCGCTGAGCTGGGCCGACTTCAAGGAAAGCCTGATCGACACGCTGCTCTCCTCGGGCGCGCTCTTCATCATCGCCATCGGCGCGAACCTCTTCACCCGGCTCGTGGCCATGTCCGGCCTGTCGATGCAGATGGGAATGTTCGTCGAAGGTCTCGGCCTTGGCACCTTCGCGCTGCTGCTGGTGATCGTGGTGATCTACCTGATCCTCGGCATGTTCCTCGAACCGATCGGCGCGCTGCTGCTGACCCTGCCTTTGTTCCTGCCGATCCTCGCCCAGCACGGCGTCGACAAGCTGTGGTTCGGCCTGCTGGTCGCCAAGCTGCTGGAGATCGGAATGATCACACCGCCGGTGGGGCTCAACGTCTTTGTCATACATTCGGTCGCCCGCGACTACGTGCGGCTGGAGCAGGTCTTCGCGGGGATCGTGCCCTTCATCCTCGCCGACCTCGTGCTGGTCGGCGGCATGCTCGCGATCCGCGGCTTCTTCTGAGGATTTCACCCATGGACATCAAAGGAACCATCGCCCTCGTCACCGGCGCCGGAAGCGGCCTCGGAGAGGCCACCGCCCGGCGGCTGGCCGAAGAGGGCGCGAAGGTTGCGGTGCTGGACCTCTCGGTCGAAACCGCCCAGCGCGTCGCGGAAGAGATCGGCGGACTGGCTGTGGCAGTCGACGTCTCGGACGCCACCGCTGTGGAAGCCGCCTTCGCCACGGTCGTCGAAAAGCTCGGCACCCCCCGCATCGCGGTCAATTGCGCCGGGATCGGCACCGCCACCCGCATCCTGCCCCGCGACGGCTCGCTGCCCATCGAGGCCTTTGAGCGCACGCTGAGGATCAACACCCTAGGCAGCTACATCGTGCTCAGCCACGCCGCCCGCGCCATGTCGGCGCTGGAGCCGGTCGATGCGGACGGCGCGCGGGGGATCATCCTCAACACCGCATCGGTCGCCTATCAGGACGGGCAGATCGGACAGGCCGCCTATGCGGCCTCCAAGGGCGGGATCGCCTCGCTCACCCTGCCCGCTGCGCGCGAGCTTGCGCGCTTCGGCATCCGCGTGATGACCATTGCGCCGGGGCTTTTCGAGACCGCCATGAGCGCCGGACTGCCGCCCGAGGCGCGCACCGCGCTGGAGGCTGGCCTGCCCTTCCCCTCGCGTATGGGCAAACCCGATGAGTTCGCGCTGCTGGTGCAGCAGATCATCCAGAATCCCCTGCTGAACGGCGAGGTCATTCGCCTCGACAGCGCCGTCCGGCTCGCCCCGAAATGACCGCCCGCCCCAAGTTCCCGAAGGAGATAGCCATGTCTGACCACGCCAAGTACCTGACCACCGAGGTGGACGGCCAGATCGCCACCATCACCATGATCCGCACCGACAAGCGCAACGCCATGAGCGACGGGCTGATCGCGGCGCTGGAGAACGCCTATGTGACCCTGCCCAAGGAGGTTCGCGTGGTGATCCTGACCGGTGCGGGCGGGCACTTCTGCTCCGGCCTCGATCTCTCGGAGCACGTCTCGCGCAGCGCCGAGGACGGCGTCTACCATTCGCGCAACTGGCACCGGGTGATGGAGATGATCCAGTTCGGCGGCAAGGTGACGATCTCGGCCATGGAGGGCGCGGTGATCGGCGGCGGGCTGGAACTGGCGGCCTCGACCCATGTGCGCATCGCCGAGCCTTCGGTGATCTTCCAGCTGCCCGAGGGGCGGCGCGGCATCTTCGTCGGCGGCGGCGCCTCGGTGCGCGTGGGGCGCATCCTCGGGGCGGATCGCATGGTCGAGATGATGCTGACCGGGCGCAAATACGGTGCCGAAGACGGGCTGCGGCTGGGACTGACCCATTACAGCGTCGAGGCAGGCGAGGCCCTTCCGCTGGCTCGCAAGCTGGCCGAGCAGATCGCCGGGAATGCGCCGATGTCGAACTACTTCATGGTGCAGGCCCTGAGCCGGATCAACGACATGTCGCGCAGCGATGGTCTCTTCACCGAGAGCCTTTGCGCCGCGCTGGTGCAAACCACCCCGGACGCCGAAGAGGGGCTGAACGCCTTCCTCGAGAAACGCGCACCCGTGTTCCGCTGAACCGACCGGAGGGAGGAGGAATGGACATGACCATCATCGAACGCGCGCCGACTGGGATCGAGGCCCGCGCCGACTGGGCGCGCCGCCACACGCTGACCCGCTACGTGCCGCACAAGGTCGTGCGCGAGGACCGCGAGGACGGCACCATCCTGCTGCGCTCGGGCTACGATCTGCCCGAGGCGGTGCCGAACACCGGCGCATGGCTGCACCGCTGGGCCGAGGAGGCCCCCTACCGCGTCGCTGTCTCGGAGCGCCCCACCGAGGGCCCGGGCTGGCGCAACGTGACCTATCAGGAGCTGCTGCAGCAAGTCCGCGCCATCGCCTCGGCGCTGCTGGTGCGCGGGCTGCGGCAGGGTGACACGATCGCCATGCTCTCGGGCAATGGGCTCGACCACCTGCTGGTCTCGCTGGCCGCGCAATACATCGGCGTGCCGGTGGTGCCTCTGGCCGAGCAATACTCTCTGATCCCCGAGGCACATGGCCGGCTGATCTACGTGCTCGACAAGGTGACCCCCAAGCTCGCCTTCGTCGACGACGCCACGCGCTATGCCTCTGCCCTCGCCCTGCCGCAGCTCGCGGATGTCGAGGTGGTCGCCGCGCGCGGCGAGGCAGGCCGCCCTGTCACCTCGATGGCCGACCTTCTGGCCACCGAGGAAAGCCCCGAGCTCGACGCGGTGCACGCCACCGTCGGCCCGGACACGCTGGCGAAGATCCTGTTCACCTCCGGGTCCAGTTCCGACCCCAAGGGCGTGCTCACCACCCACCGAATGATGTGCGTAAACCAGGTGCAGATGCAGGTCGCCCTGCCCTTCCTGATGGACCACGCGCCGCGCATCACCGACTGGCTGCCGTGGAACCATGTCTTCGGCGGCTCGCACAACGTGAACATGATGCTCGCGCATGGTGGCACGCTGACCATCGACAGCGGCAAGCCCACCGGCAAGGGCTTCGAGACCACGCTCAAGAACCGCACCGACCGGCCCGGCACGCTGGCCTTCAACGTGCCGGTGGGCTGGAACATGCTGGTCGGCGCGATCAAGGACGACCCGGCGCTGCAGCAGCATCTGTTCAAGGACCAGCAGCTGCTGTTCTACGCCGGGGCCTCGCTGCCGCAGGACGTCTGGGAGGCGCTAGAGCAGTTCTGCATTCACGCCCGCGGCGGGCTGCCGATGATGATCTCGAGCTGGGGGCTGACCGAGACCGCCCCCGCCTGCCTGATGGTGCACGAGCCGATCGGCCGCTCGGGGGTAATCGGCGTGCCCTTGCCCGGCGTCGAGGTAAAGCTGATCCCGGACGAGGACATGCGCTGCGAGGTCCGGGTAAAGGGCCCCAACGTGATGCAGGGCTATTTCAACGACCCGGCAAAGACCGCCGAAGCCTTCGACGACGAGGGCTTTTTCATCACCGGCGACGCCGTGCGCTTTGTCGACCCCGGGGATGCCAACCGCGGGCTGATCTTCGACGGGCGCGTGTCGGAGGACTTCAAACTCGACACCGGCACATGGGTGCAGGCGGGCAACCTGCGCATGGCCGCGCTGAAGGAGCTGGCCGGGATTGCGCAGGACGTGGTGATCTGCGGGCATGATCGCGGCGAGGTGGGGCTCTTCATCTTCCCCGTCCCCGGTGCCGCCAAACCCGGCGAGGAGACGCAGGGCGCGATCACCGACGCCGAGCTGATGACCAAGATCGAGCTGCGCCTGCGCGAGATGAACGCACATGTCACCGGCTCCGCGAAGCGCATAACCCGCGCGCTGGTGCTGGCCGAGCCGCCCTCGCTGGAGCACCACGAGATCACCGACAAGGGCTCGCTCAACATCAAGAAGATCCTGACCCGCCGCGCCGACCTGCTGGAGCGGCTCTACGACAATGAAGACCCGGCGCTGATCCGCGTCTGAGGAGGCATCCATGATCGACTTCGCCAAGATCCGCGCGATCGACTTCCACACCCACGCCGAGGAAGCCTGCGGCTGCCACACCGACGATGGCTACGACGAGCTGCAATCGACCATGGCCAAGTACTTCGGCGCGCCATGGGCGCATCCGCCGACCATCGACGAGACCGCCGCTCATTATCGCGAGATGAACATCGCGGCGGTGATCTTCCCCGTCGATAGCGAGCGCGAGACCGGCTACCGACGCTACGACAACTACGAGGTCGCCGACGCCTGCGCCAAGAATGACGATATCCTCATCCCCTTCGCCTCGATCGACCCGGCGAAGGGCAAGCTGGGCGCGCGCGAGGCCCGCGATCTGGTGGAGAACCACGGCATCAAGGGCTTCAAGTTCCACCCCACGATGCAGGGCTTCTATCCCAACGACCGCATGGCCTATCCGCTCTACGAGGCGATCGCCGAGGCCGGGGTTCCGGCGCTCTTTCACACCGGGCAGACCGGCGTCGGCTCGGGCATGCGCGGCGGCAACGGCATGCGGCTGAAATACTCGAACCCGATGTATATGGATGATCTGGCGGTGGATTTTCCGGACATGCCGATCATCCTCGCGCATCCCTCCTTCCCCTGGCAGGAAGAGGCGCTCTCGGTCGCGCAGCACAAGCCCAATGTCTACATCGACCTCTCGGGCTGGTCGCCGAAGTACTTCCCCAAGATCCTCGTGCAATACGCCAACTCGATCCTGAAGAAGAAGATGCTCTTCGGATCCGACTGGCCGATGATCGCGCCCGAGAAGTGGTTGAACGCTTTCGACAAGGCCGAGTTCAAGGACGAGGTGCGCCCGCTGATCCTCAAGGAAAACGCGATGCGCCTGCTTGGCATCGACGCCTGAAGACCCGCCTGCGCGCGGAGGAGGCGCGCGGGCCTCATGCCCATGGGAGGACCCTCTATGAAATCGCTTCTGGCCAGCACGGCCCTTGTCTGCATCGCCGCCCCCGCCCTCGCACTTGACTGCGAGGGGCTGACCCCCGAGGCGCTGGGGCTTTCGGAAGTCACCTTCACCGAGGTCGCCGCCGTCCCCGCGGGCGAGGACAGCCGCGCCCCGCAGTGCCGCATCCGTGCCCGCACCGCCGAGCGGGTCGGCGCAGATGGCAAGGACTACGCGCTGAGCTTCGAGCTGGCGCTGCCGGACGACTGGAACGGCGATTTCGTTCACCAGTTCAACGGCGGAAACGACGGCGAGGTGAAACCCGCCACCGGCGCGCTGAAAGCCGGCACCGGCGACAGCTCGCCGCTGGCACAGGGCTACGCCGTGGTCTCCAGTGATGCCGGCCACGACGGTACGGCCAACCCGGACATGGGGCTGGCCGGCGGCGCGGCCTTCGGCTTCGATTTCGAAGCGCGGCAAATGTACGGCTACAAGGCCGTCGAGATCCTCCAGCCGCTCGCGCGCAAGATGGTCGAGGCCTATTACGAGAAGCCGGTCGAGCACGCCTATGGCATCGGCTGTTCGAACGGCGGGCGGCACGCGATGGTCGCCGCCGCGCGCATGCCCGGAGCCTTCGACGGGCTGCTGGTCGCCGCACCCGGCTTCAACCTGCCCCGCGCCGCGGTCCAGCACGCGCTGGACGTGCAGGCGCTGACCCCGATCACCGGTGACTTGCGCACCTCCTTCTCGAAGGAAGATCTCGCGCTGGTCGCGCAGGGCATCCGCGCCAGCTGCGATGCGCTCGACGGGCTCGAGGATGGTCTGGTGATGGACACCGCCGCCTGTCAGTCCGCCTTTGACCTGACCGCACTGCAGTGCGCCGAGGGGCAGAACTCCGACTGCCTGTCTGGAGCTCAGGTTTCCGCATTGCAAACCATCCACGCCGGGCCCAAGGGCGCCGAGGGTCAGCAGCTCTACTCCGACTGGAGCTGGGACACCGGCATCGAGGGCGGCAACTGGCGCTTCTGGAAGGTCGAAAGCACCGTGCCGCCGTGGGAGAAGATGCCAATCATCGGAGTGATGGGCGCGGCCTCGCTGGCGCAGGTCTTCAGCGTGCCGCCCACCGAAGTCGAAGGTGCCCCACAGGCGCTGGCCGATTTCCTGATGCAGTTCGACATCGCCGCGCAGGCGGGTGCGATCGACGCCACCTCCGAGACCTTCCCCGAGTCCGCGATGGACGTGATGTCGCCCCCGGGCGCGGACGACCCGGAACTGGCGGCCTTCCGAGACGCCGGTGGCAAGATCATCGTCACCCACGGCGTCGCCGACCCGGTGTTCTCGGTCAATGATACCGCCCGCTGGTATGCCGCCCTGGATGCCAACAATGGCGACAATGCCGAGGCCTTTGCCCGCTTCTACCCTGTGCCCGGGATGAACCATTGCTCGGGCGGACCCGGCACGGATGCCTTCGACCTGCTGACGCCGCTGGTGGCGTGGGTCGAGGAGGACATCGCGCCCGGCGCCGTGACCGCCTCCGCGCGGGCCGACAACGCAGAACTGCCCGAAGCGCTGCAAGGCGCCAGCCGCCCGCTCTGCCCGGCGCCGACGGTGGCGCGTTACCAAGGCGGCAACCCGAAATCCGCCAACAGTTTCAGCTGCGAATGAGGCATCCATGACCCCCTTCCAAGCCCCCACCGAAGAGATCCTCCGCAGCCTGCGCCTCTTTGCCGGGGACGCCCCCGGCTGGGATGCCGAGCTGTCGCAGGAAATCACCCAGCACTTCGCCGCCTTCGCCGAGGGCGTGCTCGCGCCGCTCAACGAGCCCGGCGACCGGCAGGGCTGCCGGCTCGAGAACGGCCGGGTGCGGATGCCCGAGGGCTTCGGCGCGGCCTATGCAGAGCTGGCGGAGGGCGGCTGGCAGGGGCTCACCGCACCTGAAGACTTCGGTGGTCAGGCGCTGGATCACCTGACGGCAGCTGCGGTTTCCGAGATCTTCTCGGGGGCCAACCACGCGCTGCAGATGGTGACGGGACTGGTTCCCGGCGCGATCTCGACCCTGCTCGCGCATGGCACGCAAGAGCAGCAGGCCGCCTGCATCCCGCGCCTCACCTCGGGCGAGTGGCTCTCGACCATGTGTCTGACAGAGGCTGGTGCCGGCTCGGATCTCTCGCGCATCCGCTGCAAGGCGACGCGGGACGGGGATGCGTGGAAGATCGAAGGACAGAAGATCTTCATCTCCGGCGGCGATCAGGACATGTCGCAGGGCATCCTGCATCTGGTGCTCGCGCGCAGCGGCACGCCTGAGGACGGGGTAAAGGGACTGTCGCTGTTTCTCTGCACGTCCGAGGTCGAAGGGGTCCGCAACCCCATCACCGTCACCCGCATCGAGGAAAAGCTCGGCCTGCACGCCTCGCCCACCTGCCAGATGGAATTCGACGGTGCGACGGCCGAGCTGATCGGCACCGAGGGGCGCGGGCTGGCGGCGATGTTCACCATGATGAATCACGCAAGGCTCGACGTGGCGCTGCAGGGTGTCGCCCATGCCAGCCGCGCCCATGCGATTGCCGCCGCCTATGCCGCCGAGCGCAAACAGGGCCGCACCCCCGAGGGCACACCTGCGCTTCTAACCGACCACCCCGACGTGACCCGGATGCTGGACGAGCAGCGGGATCTCGCGCGTACCGCCCGCGCAATGTGCCACGTTGCCTTGTGCGAGCTGGAAAAGGGCGAGGCCCCTGCCCTAATCGAGTTCCTCACCCCGCTGTGCAAGATCTATGCCACGGATGCCGGGATCCGCTCGGCCGACCTCGGCATCCAGATCCTCGGCGGCTACGGCTACCTCGAGGAATACGGCGTCGCGCAGGTCTGGCGCGACGCGCGGATCACCTCGATCTACGAAGGCGCCAATGGCATCCACGCGCTGACACTTGCAACGCGCGGGCTGAAGCTGGAGGACGGCGCGGCCATCGGGCAGTTTGCGGCGCTGGTCACCCGGCTCGGCGGCGGTGATGCCGAACTGGAGCTGCGCTGCGAGGCCTGGCAGGGCCACGCGCGCACTCTGGCCGAGACCCCGGATGTGCGGGCCGAGGCGCATGGCTTCGCGCAGGAGACCGCGGCGCTGCTGGCGCAGGCGGTGCGGCTGAGGCTGGCGGCGGGCTGAATCGCTCGCGCCTTGGCAGCGGGGCGCTCCCGCGATATGGGGGCGCCGAGCAATCCAGAGGCCCGAAGATGCAGATCACCCACCTTGTCACCCATTCCGGCGGCTTCCACGCCGACGAGCTGCTGTCCTCGGTGATCCTTACCCGCCTGTTCCCGGAGGCAGAGATCCTGCGTACCCGCGACGCGGGTTGGAACACCCCGGGCGAGGGCAAGATCATCTATGACGTGGGCCGCGACTACGACCACGCGCAGGGCATCTACGACCACCACCAGAAGGACGCGCCGCTGCGCGAAGACGGCCAGCCCTACAGCTCCTTCGGGCTGATCTGGAAGCACTACGGCCTCGACTACCTGCGCGCGGCGGAGGTGCCGGAAGCCGACCTAGTGGGCATCCACGCCAGCTTCGACCGGGGCTTCGTGCTGCCGGTGGACCTGATGGACAATGGCGCGCTCAGCCCCTCCGAGGCCGGGCCGATGCTGTCGGACCTGACGCTGCCGATGCTGCTGGAAAGCCTCAAGCCGGTCTATGACGACAAGGCGCCCGAGGCCGAGGACATGGCCTTTGCCGACGCGCTGCACATCGCCCGCGCCTTTGTCGAGGCCTCGATCCGTCGCAAGGCCGCCAAGCGCCGCGCCGAGGCGCAGGTCACGGCTGCCATCGAAGCCGCCGGGGAGAGCCGCATTCTGGAGCTACCGCAGGGCATGCCCTTCCGCTCGGCGGTGGTGGCTGCGGGTGCCGATCACCTGCTCTTCGTGGTGCACCCGCGTGGCGACGACTGGGCGCTCACCGGCATCCGCAAGAACGCCGACGGCTTCGAGCAGCGTGCCGACCTGCCCGCCGCCTGGGCCGGGCTGACCGATGCCGCGCTGGAAGAGGCCAGCGTTGTCGCGGGTGCGAAGTTCTGCCACAATGGCCGGTTCATCGCCGTCGCCGGCAGCCGCGAGGCGATCCTCGCCATGGCGGAACTGGCCGTGCGCGAGGCCGAGGCGGGCGCGGCCTGAACCGCGCCATCGCCGCTTACTGCATTACCGCCTCGAAGCGGACCTGAAGCACGTCCTCCGGCCCGAGCAGCGCGGTCGGCGGCACCCGCTCGGGGGTGTCCGAGCCGTTGCGGTACAGCTCGTAGATCGTCTCGACCGCCTCGCCCATGTCGGCCGCCGCCGCCGGGCTCGCGAGCCGCAGGAAATCGAGCGCCATCTCGAGGTCGGTCTGCTCCTGCGCGACCCGCTGATCCGCCTCGAGCTTGTCCTGCAGCAGGTTCAGCCGGTACTCGGTCTGCGCTTCCTGAATGTCGCTCTCGGCGTTGGCCCGCGTCTGCTTGGCCCGCGACACGAAGGCCGCAACCTCCAGCAGGTCGGCGTTGTATTCGGACAGGTCGATCTTCAGACCAAGCGTCTGCTCCTTGCGGGCCAGACCGCGGGACTCCAGCTCCTGCATGCTTTCGAGCTGTTCCTGCGTCGCATCGAGCCGCTCGTTGATCAGTTCGCGGCGCTGATCGAGCATCCCGGCCTCCTCGTCGGCGAGCATGCTTCGCATGCTGGCACCTTCCAAGAGGTCCTGCATCAGCGAGCGGCGCAGGCCGACCAGTTGGTCTTGCTGAAGGTCCAGTGGCGCGTCCGCGGCCTTGGCCTCCGGAGCAACACCGTCGAGCCGCGCCAGTTCGCGGGCCAGCGCGTCACGCTCGGAGATGGCAAAGGTCAGCCGGCTTTGCGCTTCGGCAAGCGTGTTGCGGGCCGTGCGGATGTCGCGATCGCTGCTCATCTCCTCCTGGATGCGCTCGAAGCCCCCGGCCATGGCCACCGCCTTCATCACCGTCATCCCGGGCCGGAATTCATAGGCGCCCGGCGTGTCCACCGCACCCAGCACGAAGACGTCCCGATACTCGAGCATGTCGACAAGCACCGACTCGCGGCTTGAGAAGCGGTCCCGCGCCTCGCTCTCGATCCGTTCCTCGATCTCGCGCATGGTCAGGCCGAGCACATTGACCGGCCCAAGCAGGTGCAGGGCGATATTGCCGTCCGCACGGACCTGGAAGGTGCCCGACATCTCGGGCTTGCCATAGACCGAGATGGTGAGCCTGTCGCCCACGTCGACGTTGTAATCGGGCGTGTCGGCGCGGACCGCGCCGCCGCTCAGGCTCAGGGCCAGGACCAGTGCGGTGCTGACGGAAAACTTGCGAAGGAAAACAACCATTCTCGCTACTCCTCAATTGGGGCTGTCCAGCCGGGGCTCGCCCGGCCGGTGCCGCGCGCCGGGGCGCGGTCCTTGCTTGGTGTCGTAAAGGGCAAAGATGCGCTGGCGCATGACCTCAGCGCTGAAGCGGGCGGCGACGGTGCCGCGCGCGGCCTCGCCGAGACGGGCCGCCGCGCCGGGGTCCGCCAGCAGCTGCGCCACCGCCTGCGCCAGTGCCTCCGGGTCGCCCGGCGGCACGAGCCGACCGCTGATCCCATCCTCAAGAACGTCCGGTATGCCGCCCACGGCGGTCGAGGCGATGGCGCATTGCATGGCCATTCCCTCGAGCAGCACCATCGGCAGCCCCTCCCAGGCAGAGGAGATCGCCAGCACGTCGATCGCCGCCAAGAGCCCGCGCATCCTGGAGATCGCGCCGGTCAGGATCAGGCGTTCCGGCCCCAGCCCGAGGGCACGGGCCTGCGCTTCGATCTGCGGCGCGAGATCACCCTCGCCGACCACCAGGAACACCGCCCCGGGTACGCGTTGCGCCAGCGTCGCGGCGCAGCGCAGGAAGGTCTCGTGATCCTTCTGCGGGGTCAGGCTACCGACCACCGCCACCACCTTGGCACCGGGGTGCACGCCGTAGGCCGCAAGGTCGAGCGGCTCGGTCCGGTCCCGGTCGAAATGATCGAGATCGATGCCGTTGACGATGGTCTCCATGGCGCTGCGCCGGAAGCCCCCGGTGCGCGCAACGTGGTCGGTGACCCGTTCCGAAACCCCGATGCAGGCGTCGGCCCCGGCAGTGGCGGCACGATAAATCAGACTCATCGCCTTCTTCTCGCGCCAGGGGTCGGTGTTGTGCAGCGTGATGATGCGCGGCACCCCGGACAAGCGCGCCGCCATCTGGCCGACGAGGTCACTCTTGACCAGGTGGCTGTGCAGGATGTCGGGGCGCCAGTCGCGGATGAGCCTCAGGCAGCGGGTCAGCGCCCGTGGGTCGCGGAGACCCTTGGTGCTGAGGCGGGTCATGCCGACCCCGCGCTCGGCCACGCGGGCCTCGAGCGGGCCCGGAGTGAAATAGGCCACATGCGCCTCGCCGCCCCGGGCCCGCACGGCGTCAAGCAGGCCGAGCAGCAGCATCTCGGCACCGCCGATCTTCAGGCTGTCGATGACATAGAGAATGCGCTTGCTCACCAGGCCACCTCCAGCTCTGCCTGCGGAAAGGCCGGCTCTCCGGGGAAATGCGAAGCGATCCGCCGCGCCACTGCGTCCCAGGTGAACTGCACCGCGCGGTGCTTCGCCGCCGCACCGAGCCGAAGCGCGTTCTCCGGGGTCTCCAGTGTCTGAACCAGCGCCTCGGAGAGCGCCGTGGCATCGCCGGCGGGCACCACGTGGCCCGTCTCGTTCTCGACCACGATGGAGCCGATGTCGCCCACATCGGTGGAGACCACCGGCAGGCCGAATTGCATGGCCTCGACGAAGACCACGCCGAAGGGTTCGAGCCGCGACGGCATGCAGAAGCATGAGGCCGCGTGGAAATGGTCCGCCACCTGTTCCAGCGGCAGGCGGCCTAGCACCTCGACGCCCTCGACCTGCACGTCGGGGCTGCAACCGATGATGGTCAGGGTCGCGTCCGGCAGGCGCTCATTCAGGAGCTTGAAGGCCTCGACCAGTTCCGGGCCACCCTTGCGCTCCCAGTCGACGCCGACAAAGAGGATGCGGCGGCGGGCAAAGCGCTCGGTGCTCAGTTCGACCGGGTGGCTGGGCATCACCGAGGCCCCTGCGCCGATCGCCGAGGCCCTGTCCGGCGCAAGGCCGTATTGCTCGATCAGCATCCGGCGGATCTTGGGGCCGAAGGTGAAGACATGATCGGCCTGAGTGTAGATCTCGCTCTCGCAGCCGAACCAGCCGTCGCTTGGCGCCCCGAACTGGCCCTGCAGGCTCGACATGCCCGCCCGTGCCACGTGATCGGTGTAGACGAAATTCGGAATCCCGGGCAGCGCCGCATTGAACAGAGACTGGGTCTGGAGGGTGAAATCATAGTCCGCGGGGTCGAAACGGTCGCGGACCATGCCGCTGACCGCCTCGTAGTAGGTCTGTGACCGCGCAAGCCGGTAGCGCAGCATGTCCTTGGAACTCCAACTGGAAAGGCCGTACTCGCGCTGCACCCCGACCAGGCAACGCAGCTGGCTCAGCATGTCCTCCTTGAACTCCTTGCCGACGTCGATGACATCCAGTTCCATCTCGGGGCGGACCCTGCGAAGGGCCGCCTCGATCTGCGCATTGATGTGAGAGAAGCTCCCGCGGATCACCAACAATCCCCGCAACCGCGCGGGCCCAACCATTGAAAAGTCCTTCATTTCACCCAATGATCCCATCCAAATACATGTATTCTAGAAAATCTATTCGCAGCGGTTCGCCGCCGTCCGAAACCCCGGTGAAGGTCAGCTCGTCGCCAGTTTGAAGCTCCACACCCTGCGTGCTGTGTTCGGCGAAGGACGTCTTGTTCACCGTTGCGTCGCCGGCGTCGAGGTCCCAGACAAAGCTGTCGACCTCCAGACCATTTACCAAAATATCGAGCTGCGACTGACCGTCGGACTCGTCAAAATGACCGAGGTTGAGGTTATAGATCCCTGCGATATCCGGAAAGACGAAGGTTGCGCTCTGCACGCCAGAATTTCCCGCCTGAAGGAATTGACCACCGGATGCGTGGGAATTGTTGTTGACGATGAAACCCAAGTCGATCTGGAAACTCTCCGCCTCGACGCGCACCAGTTCGCCCGGGCTCGTCGGGGTGCCGCCGCCGCCAGAGCCGCCGGAGCCGCCCGAGAGTGGCATGAAGTCGAGGTAGTCGACCCGCAGCGGCTCACCGCCGCCCGATACGCCCGACAGTTGCAGCGTGTCACCGACCGCCAGCTCGACGCCCGAGATCGTGTGCTCGGCGAAGGAGCTGCGGTTGGCCGTGGCATCGCCCGCGTCGAGGTTCCAGACGAAGGTGTCGATCACCGTGCCGTTGAGCACCACGTTCAGCGTCGACTGCCCGTCAGATTCGTCGAAGTAGCCCAGCGTGATGTCGAAGGTCCCCGCATCCGTCACGCTGTAGCTGGCGATCTGCGTGCCAGAGTTGGTGGCCTGAATGAACATGTCGCCCGAGGCGTTCCCGTTGCTCACAGCCGCAAAGCCCTGCACCAGACTGAGATTCTCGGCCTCGACACGGAAGGGGTCACCCGTGGGGGTGCCGCTCCCCGACCCGCCACCGGTCGAGCCGCCACCCGAGCCGCCCCCGCCGGAGCCGCCCTCGACGGGGGTGAAGTCGGCATAGTCGACCCGCAGCGGCTCGCCGCCACCCGACACGCCCGATAGCTGGAGCGTATCGCCGGCCGCGAGTACAACCCCCGCGATCGTGTGCTCTGCGAAGGAGCTGCGGTTGACCGTCGCATCCCCTGCGTCGAGGTTCCAGACGAAGGTGTCGATCACTGTGCCATTGACCAACACGTTCAGCGTCGACTGCCCGTCCGACTCGTCGAAGTAGCCAAGCGTGATGTCGAAGGTGCCCGCCTCCGTCACGGTGTAGCTGGCGATCTGCGTGCCCGAGTTGGTGGCCTGGATGAACATGCCGCCCGAGGCGTGGCCGTTGCTGACCGCCGCGAAGCCCTGCACCAACGTCATCGCCTCTGCCTCGACGCGGAACGGATCGCCCACGGGGGTGCCGCCCCCGCCGCCACCACCGCCGCCACTTGAGCTGTCGGCGTCATAGGTCAGGTAGATCGGATCGGAGGTCGGCCCGAGCGGCAGGTTGCCGTTCGACGGGTCGATCACCGCCGCCACGATCCCCAGCGGCAACTGGTCCTCACCGGTGAAGTTGTAGGCCGCCACGCCGGAGAGATCGAACAGTGAAGAGATGTCCTGCACGCCGCCTGTCAGGGTGACGTCTATGGTCTGCAGCTCCACCGCGTTGTTGGCCGGGAAGTCCGAGGCCGCCAGAGCCGCAAGCTGCGCGTCGAGCTGCGGCGCATACGCCTGTTCGGAGGTGCCTCCGGTGGTAAAGGCATTGGTGGTCGGCTGGATCATCGCCTTCATCAGCACCACGCGCATCACAGCCCCCGCGGGGCCGCTGACCACCATGGTGAAATCATCGGCGCTGTAGGTGCCGACACCGCCCTCGCCCAGCCCATTGACGACGAGACTGGCTTCGGTCCCCGGAGAGGCCTGCGAGGACAGCCCGCGCGCGCCTGCCTGCGTGCCGGTGCCATGCAGGTAGCCGGTGCTGGTGGTGCCATCCGCATAGGTGACGGTGAAACGCGAGCCGATCAGCTCCGCGCCAGAAACCCCGCCCACGTCCCAGTCCGGGTCAGAGCCTGCGTCGAGCGTCGACTTCTTGGCGCCCGCGACCGAGTTCGGATCCATGTCCACCGAGAAGGTCATCGTCTCGCCCGACTGGAAACCGCCGCTGGTGGCCTGATCGAAGGTCAGAACGATGCCCTCATAGCCGGCCGTACCCCCGGCCCCGACGTAGGTGCCGTTGTTCGGATCGCTGGCATCGTTGTTCGGCGCATCGACGCCGGTGCCGCCGGCGTTGTTGATCGTCAGCACCTTGGCGATCGTGTCCCCGGCGAGACCGAAGGGGTCGAAGACAGCATCTTTCAGCACTGCGCCCGAGACATCGATCTCGACCTTGGTGACGACCTTGTTGCCGACGTTGCTGAGCACGAAGGAGCCGCTGTCATAGTTCGACTTCTGAACGTCGTCCACATTTGGCGTGATCGCCAGGGTGACCGCTCCGCCACCGGTGGGACCGCCCGAGCTGCTGTCGTTGTCGAGAATGGTCACGGAGGCGCTTCCGTCGCCGATGCTGGCATTCGCACCGGTCACGCCGGTGATGACAACCTCGAAGCTCTCGGCGCCCTCGGCCAGCGCGTCGTCGAGAATATTGACCTGAACGCTCGCATCCGCCGAGCCGCCGGCGATCTGGCGCGTGCCGCTGTAGACCCCGGTCGCGGCATTGAGCGTCGCGTTGGCTACGGTGTAGTCGCTGCCCGCGGTGGCACTCACCGGGCGCACCTCGAACTGCACCAGAACGCTGCTTTCGGTCGGCACGTAGTTGCTGGCAGAGATGGCCACGGTCACCGAGCCCTCGCCCTCTCCGACGAAGGCATCGGCAACGGAGATCGACGGCCCCTCGGCAACGCTGTCGATGGCGACAATCTCGATGCCGTTGATCAGCGGGTTTTCGAGAACCGCCGCGAAGTCGATGTCGGCGATGCCGTCATCGATCTGGCCCGTCCATTGCATCATGCCGCCGACGCTGGCCCCGAAGGTGCCGGCGAGGTCGAAGTCGTCGAGAAAGAGCTCGCCCTCGATGGTCACGTCAAAGAGCCGTTCACCGGGTTGATCGGTACCGGCATAGCCGTTGCCCATGTAGAGCCGGATCGCGTAGTATCCGGGGTCCACAGCGAACTCGAACTGCATGCCGTCACCGGTGGGACGCGCCCAGCGTTCCTGGGTGAAGACGCCGACCGGCGTGGTCGAGGGTACGGAGCCGTCCAGCGCGGTGATGTTGAAGGTCGACACGGTCGTGGTCCCCGCCACGATCGGCGCGGTGCTGCTGCTCCAGTCCATGCCCCCGTCAGTGGCGGCAACGTCGGCATTGCCGGCCACCCAGCGGTGCACGACCTCGCCATCCGAGGTGTTGGTGATCTCGATCCAGTCCCAGGAGGCGGCAAAGCTGTCGTCGCCCACCTCGGTGGAGGCCACCATGCCCACCACCGCCCCGGTGATCGCACCGAAATTGTTGTATTCGCCCTTCACCGCCTCGACCACGGCGTCCGGAAGCGGCAGCGTCGCGGTCGGCACCCAGGCCGTGTAGACGCCGTTGTTCAGATAGCGCGCCCGCGCGGTGGCGGTCTCGGCCCCGGCGGTCATATCGAGATCGATGGCCACCTCGAAGTTGGGATCGCCAACCCCGAGGATCGCCGGGTCCTCGATGCCCGGCACCTCGACGAAGCTGGTGACGTAGCTGTTGTTCGTCTCGACCAGAAGCTGCACGCCGTACTTGATGGTGCCGCCGTCGTTCACCACCGCGATGGTGGCCTCGGCGAAATTGTCCTGATCGCCCGGCCCCACCATCAGGCCGACCTTCTCGCCGCCATCCCAGGTCTTGGCCGGGGCGTCATTGTTCAGCGAGTAGGTGAAGATATTGACCATCTCGCTGGTGATCGACAGCTGCTGCGCGCCGGCGGCCGAGAAGCCGATGCCGAGCACGTTCTGCTGCGAGTTGGACGTGCCCTCGGCGGTACCGGCATAGGCCTCGTCGATGCTGACGAAGCTCGACGCGCCGCCGAGGTTGAACACCCCGCCGTAATAGAGCCCCTGCGTCGGGTCGCCGCCGTTGTCGACCTGCGGCAGCAGGTTGTTGCGCCACACCGCATTGACCCCGATGCCACCGGCGATGCTGTCGCCGCTCGGCACCGCGCCGGGCGGGGTCGAAGCCGGGTTGTTCAGCTCGAAGTCCCAGCGCGAGGTCGAATTGGGCCCCACCACGGCACCGGTCCCGTCCGTCGGATCACCGACATGACTGTCGAGCGTGTTGTTCACCCCGTCGAGATCGAGGTCGTCGCTGGCGTCGAGCGGCTCACCGCCGGGGATGAAGATCGCGATATTGTCCTTGCCGTAGACCCCGCTGACGATGAGGCCGGCAAAGTCGTCCAGACCGTCCCCATCATTGTCGATGAAGGTGCCCAGCCCGTTGTCGCCGAGCGCCGTGACCGCCAGCGGCTGCGAGCCGAAATTGCCAAGCTGGTAGACCACAGAGGCGGAATCCATCCGCCCGTCTCCGTCGGTATCCTCGACACGGGTGAAATAGAGCGTCCCGTCGAAGCTGGCCGCGATAATGGTGTTCTGCAGCGCCCCGCCAAAGAAGGTTGCCCTATATTCCTCGAGACCGTTGGTGGACTCCGGCAGCGTGATTAGCGAGCCGTCTTCGGTCTGGTCGAGCAACTGCGCCTCGGGCGAATAGGCGGTGCCGTCCATCACCGAGGTGCCGTCGAAATGCGCCAGAACGTCGGCGATCGAACTGCCCGGATGCTCCCAGTCATAGCCCGAGACCACGTCGAAGAAATCCGCCGGGAGCCCGGTGCCCGAGGTCGTGTCGACCCAGCTGCCCGAAGAGTTCTGGGTGTAGATGATCAGCAGTTCGGACAGGAAGTCGCGCGCCTCGGCCTCGTTTGCGAAGAGCTCCGCGCCATAGGCCATGATCGGCGAGCCGGAGGTCGCGCCCGCGTAGCTTCCGTCGCTGTTGAAGGCGAGCGAGAGCGCCTCTGCGGCGGCGCGGATCGGGTTCGCATGGCCGCCGTAGGGGCCGTATTCATCGGTGATCTCGCCAAGGTAGTGCAGCTGGTCGCCGAAGCCCTTGCTGCCGTCCTCGCTGAACTCATTGGTGGCAAGTTCCGTGGTCCAGTCGTCAACCACGGCGCCGTCGGAGTAGGACACCGGTTGCCCGCCCCAGCCGCCGTTCGGGCCGTTGTCCCACGTGTAGACCTGGCCGTCCTCGGTCACCAGCACGTCATAGGGGTTGCGAAAGCCCGGTGAATGGATGCTCAGCGGATTGTCCACCAGCTTGAGCTGGCCACCCTCGCTGACCAGCACGTAGTCGGTGATCTTGGCCATGTTCAGGCCGTTGTTACCGCCCGCCCAGTCCGGCTGCAGGACGCCGCCGATGCTGCCGTTGTTGTCGAGCGTGAAGTTCGGATCGAGATTCAAGTTCTGTATGCCCAAGGACCCGAGGTTGACGTTCGGCCGCGAAGGATCGTCGAGCGTCGGCATGTCGAGCACGAAGAGATTGCCGTTGGCGTCGGTGCGGATGTCGTAGGACTCGAGGTCGGTCAGGTTGATCTTGATGACCGACGCCGAGTAGGCAAAGTCCACCGTGCCCGCGAAGTTGTTGCCGGGCGCCCCCTTGTTGGTGTTGCCGCCGATCGCAACCCAGAGGTAGGTGTCCCCGGTCGCGGGATCGACCGAGAGGTCCAACCCGTTGACAGAGTGGTTCTCTTCGGACCGCGGCAGACCGCGCACGATGGCGACGTTCGACAGAACGGCCCCGGTGTCCGGGTCGAGGACGATTCGGTGGATCTGGCTGGAATTGGTGTCGAGCCCGCTGTCCTCGCCAACCGCGATACGCCAGTCCGACGAGGTGACGTAGAGCACATCATTCCCGTCTTCGTCAGTGGTCGCGACGAGACCTGTCATCTGGCGTTTCGCCGTGGTGTTCAGACTGCCATCGTCGTCGAAGTTCTGCGTGTCGTTCTTGATGACGTTGATCGCCACCGTCGAGGTCACAACGAAGTCGGGACTGGTGTCTGCGTCGGCGCCATCAGGCTGCCGTTCGATCTCGTAGCGATAGATCGTGCCGTCTTGCTGGGCGACGAAAAGTACCGGGTTTCCCGTCTCGCTGAAATCCAGCGCCGTCGGATTGGTGCTCAGTTCCGCAGCAAGGTCTGTAACACCGAATGTAATATCTTCGGGCATTTTTGCATCCTCTGAGGAGAGGGGTAAAATCAACTATAAAATCAATTATTTAAGGCGTTTTCTAAGACTTGATGTCTTTCGCGCTTTTCTGCGTCGCGCTTCGACGTCACCAACAGCGAGCGGGTCACGACCCGCCCGCTCTCACGCTGCGCGGGACCGGGAGAAAATCCGGCGCAACCTAGCGGAGAGAAATTCGGAGCGGTGCGGCACGACCACTGCCTGGAACAGGTAGCGGCTGAGGATATGCTCGCTGAACTCGCTCTTGGGCGTATAGGCGACCTGCACGCGGCCGTTCGGCGCGGTGGCCTGGACCGTGCTCAGTTCCACCGCCGCGCTGCGGGTCTGGCCATCCGGCAAGACCATGGTGAGCCGGCCGCTCAAAGGCACGTTCAGCGCATTGCCCTGATCCAGGATCAACTGATCCTCGTCGACCCAGAACACCGCCCGCTCCTGTCCATCGTCGGAGACGAAGCGCATGTCGTAGAGGCGCGCGCGGGCAGCCTCGACGCGCTCGGAGCGGCCTCCGAAGAGGTTCGAGCCGACCCGGGCAAAGGTGCGTGCGAGCACACAGACACCGACGATGAACACCAGAGAAACCTCGCCAAGGTAGGAGACCTCCGTCCGGCACAGCTTGTTGTTGAGCCGCGAGCGGATCGCCTTGGAGGTACCGTGGCTCATGAAGGCCTGCGCCGGGCCGATCATCCCGGGTTTCACCCGGAAGCGCCGCTCGTAGTCGGGGATCGTGGCCGCGTATTGTGCCGCGATCTCCGGGCGGACGGGACGCGGACCACACATGTTCATGTCGCCCTTGATCACGTTCAGCAACTGCGGAATCTCGTCCAGTCGGGTCTCGCGCAGGAACAGCCCCATCGGGGTTTCGATGCCTGAGCCCTTGGGCAGGACCTTGTCCTTGGTGAGCTGCGCCGCCTTGGCGCCATCGAGGGTGCGGAACTTCAGCACGTCGAACAGCGCACCGTTCTCCCCGATGCGCGGCCCGCGGTAGAAAATCGGGGTTCCCTGGGTGAGGGCCAGGAGTGCGGTGATCAGCAGGAACAGGGGGAGGACCATGACGAACAACGCCATGGCGATGGTGAAGTTGTATGCGCGATAAATGCGGCGAGACCGGGGCTGGAACCCGACGGAGAACCGCGGCCAGATGGCGCGGCGCGCGGGAGCGGGCCAAGCCACGGCCTGCCCCCCGTAGTTCGCGTTGGACACGCCTTGCGAGGGAAGGTCAGTGCGATAACTGGCAGTGTTGAAGCTCTTGAACCGGGAGGCGGGGTCTTCTTCTATTACTTTGTAATTGTTAGATTTTTCTAGTTCACTGCTTGTCGAAAAATTCATCGGAAATATCCTCGGAAAACTCAAGGAACCAAGGGAAACCCCCAGGTCAAAAGGCAAAATACAAAACGAGCCGCATGAACGCGCGGCGATCCAGAAAACGTCAGTATTGCTCAGACTTTAGGCCAAAAACCGCCTCAAAGTGCCCCGGATCAATATAGGAGCTAACGTTTTTCAAATTTAATCAATGCACATCGTTCTTAAGAAAATAGTAACTTTAAGGGCCATTGGTGCAAAGCTGTTTTTTGGAGAAATCGAGGCAAACCCGGCAGAACTGCGTCGCGGCGGCATTTTTCACGCCATAGTTGCACAGAGCCTGTGCGCGTTGCGGCAACAGCTACCCAATCCACGAGCTTCCACATCGCCCCGACGGACATACCATCGCCATACATTCACCTTACTTGACCTACTGCAACCGCCGAATTTGGCGGAGAAAAGCCGGTTTCCCGCTGGGTTCAGGGCTGACGGCCGTTGATCACCTGCGCTTGCGAATCGATGATTGCACCACCGCGCGATCGGACCTCTTCGAGCACCCGAAGGTCGGTGGAATCGAGTTGTGGCAGCCGCGCCCCGGCATGGGACAGAACCCACTCCTCGACTTCCCCAGAGCTCATGACGGGCGGGTCGCTGCCCTCGAAGACGGGCTCGTCCGACAACGTCACCTCCGCATCCTCGCGGACCGCACCTATGGTGTCGGACAGGAAATAGTTCGGCCCGGGTCTCCCGGCGTCCTGCAGGTGCAATGGCGGCCGGTCGGCGCTGTTCGGCCCCGGCACGTAGACATTGCCGATGATGTGGATAGACGACCCCGTTCCCTGAAACCCGCTTGGCCCCCAGTTGTAGACGAGATTGTTGATGAACTCGATCTGCGTGCTGCTGTCCTTGACGTTCGGATTGCGATGCGGATTGTGTGCCAGCAGATTGCCGATCACGCTGATCCGCTTCGCCGAACCACCGCCGATCAGCAGCCCCATGCCGTGTCGTCCCTTGGGATGGATGGACTGATCCAGCGCCTCCGAGATGATGTTGCGCGAGATCGTGACGTCGGCGACGTTGCCCCAGATCGCCAGCACCTCGTCCACCGACCAGCTGAGCGAATTGCCCTCGACGATCACGTTCCGGATCGGCCTGTCACCGTCTCCGATGGACAGCCCGTCGCGGTTTTCCGGGGCATCGCCGGGCCCGTCGCCGGGTCGCAGGCGCATGCCGCGCACGATCACGTTGCTGCCCACCACATGTAACCGGCCACCGGTGAGCGTGATCCCCCCAGGCGCCGTAGTGCCGTCGATGGTGACATCCGGCCCGATCTGAATCTGCTCGGACAGCGCGATGATGCCGCCGACGTCGAACGCGACGATGCGCGGGCCACGTTCCTTCTCGACCGCCGCGCGCAGGCTTCCGGGTCCGTCATCCGCAAGGGTGGTGACAAGAACCGTGCGACCGCCCTCGCCGCCCCGGGTGTGCGCCCCGAAACCGACAGGTACCTGGAGACCAGGAGCCTCGGCGCTCTGGGCGCTCTGGGCGCGGGCGAGCCCGACCGGCCCGCCCCCTCCTGCGGCCAAAGCAGCCAACGACATCGCCACCAGAAAGTCCCGACGCCGCACGCGCGCGAAAGAAGGCACCATGCGCTCCCTCCCTTTTCAAAAGATCTTCGCCCGGATGCGACCGCAGACGACTTTCTCGGGACCACAGGACGCGCGAACATCATGCGCGCACTGGGACGGTCAGAACCTCGAGTCGATCAAGACGTCGACTGCATCTGACGGGACTTCTTGCCCAGCAGGTCCTCGAAGTAGGCGATCGTCCGGGCGATGCCCTGCGAGAGTTCGACCGACGGCTCCCAGTCCAGATGCGCACGCGCGAGAGCGATGTCGGGACGGCGCTGCACCGGATCATCGCTCGGCAACTCGCGCGATACCAGCTGCGACCTCGATCCGGTCTGCGCCACGATCATCTCGGCCAGTTGCTTGACGGTGCACTCCTGCGGGTTTCCAAGGTTCACCGGACCGGTGAAGTTCTCTTCGGTGCCCATCATGCGGATCATGCCGTCGATCAGTTCGTCCACATAGCAGAAGGAGCGGGTCTGACTGCCGTCACCGTAGATGGTGATGTCCTCATCATAGAGCGCCTGCCGGATGAAGTTCGAGACCACGCGCCCGTCCTGCGGATGCATCCGCGGACCGTAGGTATTGAAGATGCGCACCACCTTGATCGGCAGCCCGTGCTGGCGGTTGTAGTCGAAGAACAGTGTCTCGGCGCAGCGCTTGCCCTCGTCATAGCACGAACGCACGCCGATCGGGTTGACGTTGCCCCAGTAGCCCTCGGCCTGCGGGCTGACCAGTGCGTCGCCATAGACTTCCGAGGTCGAGGCCTGAAGGATCGGGCATTTCAGGCGCCGCGCCAGTCCCAGCATGTTGATCGCGCCATGCACCGAGGTCTTGGTCGTTTGCACCGGATCATGCTGGTAGTGGATCGGAGAGGCCGGACAGGCGAGGTTGTAGATCTCGTCCACCTCGACGTAGAGCGGAATGGTCACGTCATGGCGCAGGAACTCGAAGCGCGGGTTTCCGAGCAGGTGCTCGATATTGCGCTTGGTGCCGGTGAAGAGGTTGTCGACGCACAAAACCTCTGCCCCGCTTTCCAGCAGCCGATCGCAGAGGTGCGAGCCGAGAAACCCGGCGCCACCGGTCACGAGGATGCGCTTGCGGCTGTTGTAGTTGCGCTTCAACATGGTGTTTCCTTTTCAAAATAAAAATCAATTCAGTCAAAAATACATGGTGCCGCGCGGATCACCCCCCGGCGGCGGATCTGGGGCGCACCGGGTCCGGGACCGGCCAGCCCAGGGATGCAAGATCGCGCCCCACAAGCTCCTGCAGGAGCAGCATGTCCTCGGCGTAGGTCTCGGCGATTTCCACGGCGAGGTCGTCCAGCACGGGCACCTTGGCGAGCTTGGCGTTGTTGAGCTCGTTCATCTTGCGCACCAATCCCAGCGACTGGACACCGAGGATTCTCTTGATCGGCCGCGACACCATTTCCCGCGCGGGACCGGCACGCGAGACCACGAAACGCACGAGCTTGGAGCGCGCGCGCTTGGCCTCGTTGATCGAGGGGAATTCCACCCGCCCGTCATCGCTCAGCCCGAGGAAGTCCAGGGCCTGCCGGTAGGTCTCGGCGGTGTCGGAGCGCATGTCTTCCTGGAACAGCACCAGCACGCGCTCGCGTGGGACACGGGCGTAGAGACGCGACAGCATCTCTCCGAAGGCAGCGGTGCGATGGTAGAGCAACGTCGAGGGCGCGCGGCAATGCCGCGGCAGGCTCCTCCCCTCGGCACGGGCCTCTGACAGATCCCAGGCCTTGCGGAAATCCTCTTCGTTTTCGTCGAGCGCATGGATCAGCTGCCGGTGCAGCGAGGCAAGCATCCGGACCGGGTTGCGCAGCATGACGATGAACTTCGCATCCGGGCGCGCCTTGAGGATTTCTGTGATCGCGGTGTCGGAATAGAAGTACCAGACCGACCCCTCCATCATTACCTTGGCCTGCGGCCGCGTGGGAAAGTTGGCGCGGTAGGCTTCCAGGTCCTCGCAGCGGCACAGGCCCTTCAAATCATGGGAATAGAAGTGAGGTTCCTTGGGATTGCTGAAGCTCACCCCGGGATGTTGGGCGAGGTAGTGGCCAAGCGCGGTCGTGCCGCATTTCGGCGCCCCGATCAGGTAGGCCGCGGGCGGAAAGAGGTCTGTCCCGGAAACGGCTTCGGGATCGGACGGGAGAGAATGCGTCGACACGGGCAGCGTCTCCTACTGCATCGCCGATCGCCTTGGGTCACGACGCCACGCGCGCCGGAGAAAATTCGGGAGGAAGGCTCGGATCGGTGCAGTCACGGTACCTCACGTCGAGGCAGGCAGTGCGCGCGGACCGGACGATCAGAGAATGATCGCGAGAATGAAACCGGCAAGCGCGCCCAAAGATGCAATCCCAATCCAGGCAACCGCCCCAAGGCTGAAACCAACGAAGAATGAAATAAGCCAAACGTAAAAAATTGCGGTTAGCGCACAAGAAACTATGAGTATCGCCTGCCGGACATATTGACGGTCCCGCCGGGGCGGTTCTTCAGCCCGTCTGCCCATGGGCGACGTTTGAGAGCGGTCGGTGGAACCCTGACCGCGCCAGACGCGGAGCCTCCTTTCTAGAGCGTTGAGCGGCATCTTCCATTCCTGACCAGTCGGATGAAATCCGTGAGCGTTCCAGCCGGGTTAGCAATGATGACCGACACTTGGTCCCCCTGAACATCTGGGACAATTTCCAAAAATACAGGCCCTGTCTTCCAGACACGGCGGACCCGCTACGCGATACTATGGCTTGACGATACGCAACGCCCGGAAGATGCGTCAAGGAATTATGGCCCGCGTGCCGCGGCGCACACCCAAGCGTGACCGTTCTGCCCGTCACCGCGACGCCTTCCGGCTCTGCAGCTTCGGGGCGGGCACATCCGCGCGCGGGCGATGCCAATCCCTGCGATGTCCGGTTTCAGCGTAGATCGCCAGCAGCCGTTCAACCCAGGTCGCGACGCCGTAGCGCCCAAGCGCGCGCTCCCGAACGGCATCGGAAGTCCGCGCAGCGCGATCCGGGGAGTCGATGAACTCGATCACACCCCGCGCCAGCGCCTCGGGATCGCTCGGCCGTACGAGGATCGCGCCCGTTCCATCGAGCACCAAGGCGTTCTCGCCGACGTCGGTGACCACCGGGGGCAAGCCGTTCGCCATGGCCTCGAGCAGCGATACCGGCGCGCCCTCCCAATGCGAGGAGCTGACGAAGATGTCGCTGGCGGCAAGCACCTCGGGGATGTCGCTGCGCATGCCCAGAAGGCGCAGCACATTGCCGCCCAGCCCCAGCCGCTCGGCCTGCGCGAGCAACGCCTCGTGCCGCGGCGTGTCGCGCGCGTCGCCCACCAGCAGCAGCACGGCTCGCGGCGCATGTTCGCGGATCATTGCAAAGGCATCCAGCAGCACCTCATGCGCCTTCTGGCCGATGATCGCTCCGACGCAGACCAGCGCGATCTGATCGTCCGCGAGACCGAGCTCGCTGCGCAGCCGGGCCCGCGCGTCCGGTGCTGCAACGACAGTCTCGGAGACAGCGTTGGGCACCACCCGGCAGCCGGACCGTCCGATCTCGCCGGCGGCAGCCGTGGCGACCGCTTCGCCGACGGCGATCTTGTTGACCCCCGGCAGGCGCATGGCGACCCCCTGCAGCAGCCTCCGTCCGGGACGGATGCGCCGCACGGACGGCCTCACGTTGTGGAGAGTGGTCATGAAGGGGATGCCCAGCAGCCGCGAGGCGTAGGCCCCCAGCGTGCTGGAGGAGGCGAGATGCGCGTGCAGGTATTCGATCCGCCTGTCCCGAAGCGCCGCCACCAGCCGCCGGAAGCGCCCAAAGTCGGCCAGGTTGCGACCCGGCAGCAGCACCACATCGGTGCCCGACGCCCTCAGGCGTTCGAGGAAAGGCGTGGCGAGATCGCTCAGGACGAAGACGGTCAGCGCCATGTCGGATCGCCCGCGCACCGCCTCGGCGAAGGTGAGCACGAGCCGTTCGGCACCGCCGGTGAGCAGCGTGTCGATGAGGTAACCCAGACGAAGCGGGGCCGGGGCTTCCAGAGCCAGTGTGTGCCCGTGGAGATCAATATTGGCAGCCTTCATGGGACAGTCCGTCGCAAGAAAATGAGTCCGCGCGCGGCCATGCAAGGTCGCGCGCGTCGAGTTCAGCGCACGACGTGCGCCGGACGGTCGTCACCACGCGGCGACTGCTTCATCACCGTCACACCAGGCGCCTGCAGATCTTCGTCGCGGGGGCTGCGCGGACGCGACCCCAGAAGCACAGCCATCATGTAGGCGGCAAATGCGGCAATGCAGGCCACGACGATGGCAATTGCGAGCTGCGCCTTTTCCGACATGCTGACCGGGTTGATCGGGGGCGTGCCCTCTTCGATCACCCGCACGTTGTCGAAGCCCGAGACCTCGACCGCCCGCGCATCCCGCAGCCGCAGGTCAAGCTCCGCGATACGGCTCGTCTGCGCTTCCTGCCGCGCTTGCAGCAGCCGTGCGCGGGGCATGATGTCAGAGAGCTGCGCGATATGCGCCTGGGTCTCGCGGTATTCCTCCTCGAGATAGCTGATACGGCTTTGCGCCTCTTCGATCTCGGTTTCCGCCGCCAGCGCCTCGGCCTCGAAGCCAAGACGATTTTCGAACGACGTCTTGCGTTGCTGTAGGGAAATCATGTTCAGCCGCGCATCGCGCAGCTCGGTGTTGAGCTCGACCTCGTCGCGGACGGAGTTCTCGTATTCGATCTGCAGCCCGGTCGCATCCGGAGCACCCAGCAGCTCGACCAGGGCGGAGTCGATCTCCTCGGCCTCCTGCTGCGCCTTTTCAAGCCGTGCGGTGATGGTCGTCAACTCGCGCTCGGTATACATGACCCGCCGGTGATCGAGAAACGCGCTGACGAGCGCGTTGACCAGCTCTGCCGCGATAATCGGGTTGGTATGGAAGACCGAGACCTTGACCACGTAGGATCCAGTGATCAGCTCGATCATCGTGTTTTCGTCGAGACGGATCGTCGCGCCGACAAGTCCGGCCTCGGTGTCCGGCATGTCCGGGAACACCCGGTTCAGCCCGACCGTCTCGATCGCCTCGCGCACCAGCTTCGGGTTGTCGAGCAGCAACATCTCGGCGTTCACGAACCCCTGGAAGTCACCGGCGTTCGGGGCGCGGATATCGGTGAGGCTGGGGTCGGGCACGTAGACGTATTCGCGCCCGAGCGCGAAGGACACGAGAGACCGCGCCTCGAACGTTGGCTGCGACTGCTTGATTGCAAAGACCAGGGGCGTGAGAACAGCGCCGAACACGACGATAGCAAGAATGATGCGTTTCACGGTAAAACCAATCCATGGACACCCTGAGGCGTCAGCAAAAAAGAGTTTGATAAAGAGCGATAATATTAACTTTCGAGAAAGGACTGTAGCACCCACGCTGCCCTGCGGCAACAATTCGACACGTCTCCGAGGCTGCTCACGCGCAAGTGAGGATCATCGGCCTACGAACGCGGCATTCTTAGCCGGCGGGCCTCCCGACGCGGTTTAATCCTTTGCCGCGGGCGACGATGACCGTAGACTGGGCTCGATTCTCGCACCCGGCCGTCTCATTTTATCTGGCTGGAATTTTCTTTTTTCTCCTCATGTTTTCGAGGATTTGCTGCATGGCATTCTCTCCCGGCAAGGCCACGTCCAAGAACCTCTTCTGGGCATACCTCTCCTTCACCTCCACCAAACTTCTGAACTTCGTCGCGGTCATCATCATCGCACGCCATGTCGATCCCGAGGAATTCGGCCTGATGGCCATCTGCCTGGCGATCATGGGCTACTTCGAGATCATCTCGAAATTCGGTCTCGGCGCCGCGCTGATCTCGGTTAAGCATCGCCAGCAAGAGACCGCAAATGCCGTCTTCGTTTGTGCGATCTTCACCTCGAGCGTGATGGCCCTGCTGCTGTGGCTGGGCTCGGGCGCGATCGCGCGGCTCTTTGAGTCTGCGGAATTGCAACCACTGCTCGGTACGGTCTGCCTGGTGCTGGTGATCCGCGCGCTGGGATCGGTGCACTACAGCCTGCTGTTCCGCGAACTGAACTTGCGCAAGAAGATGATCCCCGACATGGCCCAGGGGATCACCAAGGGTGTGATTTCAATCATCCTGGCGATCATGGGCTTCGGGGTCTGGGCGCTGGTGGTCGGCTACATCGCCGGGGCCCTCGTAGCAACGCTCCTGCTCTATTGGATGCGCCCCTGGAAGCCCAGCGCCCTGCCCGACTGGCCGACGGTGCGCTACGTGATGGGCTTCGGCTCTTACCTTATCGGTGCCGAGACCATCAACGCCTCGCCGCGACTTCTCGACAACCTCATGGTGGGCAAGTTCCTCGGCCCCGCGGCCCTGGGGATTTACGCCATCGCCTATCGAATCCCCGAGCTGGCGATCAAGAGCTTCATCTCGGTCGCCGGGACCGTGCTGCATCCCGTGATGTCGAAGATGCAGACCCACCCCGAGGAACTGGCGAAGTACTACTACCAGTCGCTGCGTTACTGCGCGCTTCTGATGTTCGGAATCGGCGCAGCGATTGCCGTGCTCGCCGAACCGACGGTGCACGTGCTTTACACCGAGAAATGGTACGACATGGTCGCGCCGATGCAGTTTATTGCCGCTGCACTGGCCGTCAGCACATTGAACATGGTGCCCGGTCAGCTTCTCAAGGCGGTCAGCCGCACAGACCTGATGTTCCGCGCCGCGCTGGTCAACCTGCCCATCTTCGTGCTGTTGCTGGCCGTTGCGATTCCCTTCGGCATCACCGCCGTCGCCGCCGCGCAACTCGTAATGGCCTTCGTGCGGTTCGTGCCCATCTACCTTGCCACCAAGCGGGTGATGAGCATCACGCTGCCAAGGTTGCTGGAAGCGCTGCGCCCGGCGCTGATCTGTACCGGCAGCGCCTCTGTCGCGGCCTTCCTTGCCCTGCAGATGCACACCGGGTCCGAACTGCTCAGGTTGATGGCGGGGGCAGCCGCCTTTGCCGCGGTCTACCTCATCGCGCTGCGCGTGGTGCTGCCGGGCGTCTTTGTGGCCGGACACAGGTTCATCCTGAAGCGGAGGCGCGCATGACCCCGGCGCAAAAACACGGCGAGCCGGTGCAGGGCGTCGGCCGTTTCGCCAGCACCCGGCCAGACCGCGCCCGGCGCGACCAGGCGGGCTGGGTGCCCCTGCAAAATGCCTCGCGCAATCTTCTCGGAAATGCCCGCAGGCTGCGCGGGTGCTTCACCTCCGATCAGCCCCGACGCCCGAACGAAACGCCGAGGCAGGAATGAGCGACGCCACACACACGCCCAACAGACGCATCGACTGGCGCGGCGCGCTGGTGATCCTGATCAGCGGACTCTGTGCGCTCGGGTTGGCCTACGTCCTTGCGGGACGCACCACGCTGATGCTGGCCCTGCCCGTGGCACTGCTGATCTTCACCGTCGGCATCCGCTTCCCGATGATCGCGCTCGCTGGCCTGATCGCTCTGATCATTTCCAACGCGTCGGACAACCTCATCGAGGCTTACGACATTCCCTCCCTGGCCAAGATCACCGCGCCGGGGCTCTTCGTCCTGCTTCTCGCGCGCTACGCGATCTACCGCGATCTGCCCTATGTGCCGCGTGTGACCATCTGCTGCCTGGCGATCATCTTTGCCGTGAAGCTGGTCAGCGCGACCTATGCCCTCCGCTGGTCCGTGAGCGTTCACGATTCGATCGAATTCTTCAAAGACGCCGTCGTGGCGATCCTGGCGCTCGCCTTCATGAACAACAGGCGCGGTTTCGATACCGTGGCGCTTGCGGCAACCTTGCCGATCTTCCTCATATGCAGCCTGGGCCTCTACCAGCTTGCCATCGCCCCCTCGCCGACCGGTTTCAGCGGCTTCGCCCGACTTACCGAAGGCTCAGGCCGGCTCTCGGGCATGCTGATCGACCCCAACTTCTTTGCGGCCATTGTGGTCTTCACGATACCGCTCGGCCTGTTTTACCTACTCAATGCGCGCGGTCCGGTGGCGATGGTCACCTGGACGATAATTTCCGGGGTGCTCATCGCCGGGCTTCTTGCAACACAGTCCCGTGGGGCGCTCATCGGGCTGGCGCTGGGACTGATCGTCCTGAGCACCAGCTTCACCCGCAAGCAGTTCCTCGCAGCAGGGATGATCGGCGTGCTCGTTGTCATGCTGGCCGGCGCGGTTGCCAGCGACGAGTTGATCGAACGCTTCACCAGCATCCTGAGCACCGCCACCGAGGGCGAAGCGCAGGACACCAGCACTGAGGGCCGGCTCGCCAGCTGGACCGTCGCCTACAACCTGTTCAACGAGCACCCGTGGTTCGGGGTCGGCCAGGGCAACTTCAAGGCGTACTACCAGAACGGCGCGCTGGATGACGGGCTGATCTTCCGCGGCGAAGGGCGCTCGACCCACAGCCTCTACCTGGAGTTGCTCACCGAACTGGGGCTGGTGGGCTTGATGATGTTTCTCGGCATCGCCGCCATGGGCGCGGTGAACTTCTTCCGGGCGGCGGCGGTGGCGCGCAGCGTCGGAGACGAGCTCATGGCGCGAAGGCTGATCGCTTTCTGCGGCGGTTTCGTCGGCTATCTTGCCGCGATGACCTTCCTGCAGGACGGCATCCCCCGGTTCCTCTGGTACGTCGTGTCGCTTGCCGTCGAATCCTACATGATCACCCGGTGCATCTACGCGGATCACCCGGCCCTGAAGTTCAGAACACGCCGCGTGACCGCGCCCTATCCCGTCGAAACGGACTCAGTGATTCCGCCCGGTTGAGCCCGCGCCGCCACCACGAGGCCGGGCGGGACATCCCGCTTTCTGGCTGCGGGAATGTACTCTCTCGGCAATTTCGGGATTCGCGCGCTTCGGGGCATGTCGTGGACCTCTGCAGGTGCGCCTGCGCGCTGCCTACAGCACACCGCTCCCCCCATACGGGTAGGACCGAAGCCATTGTATTGTCTATGAAACCTGCCAGAGTGGTGAGCCGTGCAGGATTCGAACCTGCGACCCACTGATTAAAAGTCAGTTGCTCTACCAACTGAGCTAACGGCCCACTCTCTCGGGACTTTTACACAGTGGTGAGCCGTGCAGGATTCGAACCTGCGACCCACTGATTAAAAGTCAGTTGCTCTACCAACTGAGCTAACGGCCCACTGTGTGTGGGCGGCTTCTAGGAACTGTGGCGTGGGGGGTCAAGCGGAAAAATGACAATTCTGCCGAACATACCCCGGACCAGCGTACCTCCATGCAAGGAGTGCATGCACCAGAGGCAAGGCAGCTCCCCGCAACGCAGGCTGGAAACGTTCCGTCAAGAAGCGTATATGCGCGCGGATGAAACATGCACGCCCCCAGACTCTGCCCTTCATGAAGATGCACGGGCTCGGAAACGACTTCGTCGTGCTGGACGCGCGTGCGCGCTCCGTCGCCATGACCCCTGCCCTCGCCATGGCCATCGCCGACCGCCACCGCGGTGTCGGCTTCGACCAGCTCGCGATCATCGAGCAGGGCAGCGGCGATGCGCATCTGACCTTCTACAATGCCGACGGCTCGACCGCAGGCGCCTGCGGCAATGCCACGCGCTGCATCGCGCGCTTCCTGATGGACGAGACCGCCAAGACCGAGCTGACGCTCAGCACCGAACGCGGCACGCTCTACGCGCGCGACGCAGGCAACGGGCTCACATCGGTGAACATGGGCCACCCCCAACTCGACTGGCACGAAGTCCCCCTCGCCTCCGAGATGGATACGCTGGAGCTGCCGATCGAGGGCAAACCCACCGCCACCGGCATGGGCAACCCGCACTGCACCTTCTTCGTCGAGGACGCCGACGCGGTGGACATCGAGACCTTCGGCCCGGCGCATGAGCACCACCCGCTCTACCCGCAGCGCACCAACGTACAGGTCGCCAGCCTCATTGGCCCCGACCACCTGCGCATGCGGGTCTGGGAGCGCGGCGCGGGGCTCACGCTGGCCTCGGGCTCGTCCTCCTGCGCCACGGCCGTTGCCGCCGCGCGCCGCGGCCTGACCGGGCGCAAGGTGTCCATCGAGCTCGACGGCGGCACGCTGCAGGTCGATTGGCGCGAAGATGGCGTCTGGATGACTGGCGGCACCGCACATGTTTTCGACGGCAACTTCACCCACGATTGGCTCGAGGCGGTGTCATGACCAGCGCGCCCAAATTCACCACGCTCGGCTGCCGCCTCAATGCCTATGAGACCGAGGCGATGAAGGACCTCGCCGCGCAGGCCGGCATGGAAAACGCGGTGATCGTGAACACCTGCGCCGTGACCTCCGAGGCCGTGCGCAAGGCGCGTCAGGAGATCCGCCGCCTGCGCCGCGAGAACCCCGACGCCAAGGTCATCGTCACCGGCTGCGCCGCGCAGATCGACCCCGACAGCTTCGCCGCGATGACCGAGGTCGACGCGGTGGTCGGCAACACCGAGAAGATGGCCCCCGAGACCTGGTCGCGCCTGTCCAGCGGCTTCATCGGCGAGACCGAGCGCGTCATGGTCAACGACATCATGTCGGTGACAGAGACCGCCGGCCACCTTATCGACGGCTTCGGCACCCGCAGCCGCGCCTACGTGCAGGTGCAGAACGGCTGCGATCACCGCTGCACCTTCTGCATCATCCCCTACGGCCGCGGCAATTCCCGCTCGGTCCCCGCGGGTGTGGTGGTCGACCAGATCAAGCGGCTGGTACAGCAAGGCTACAACGAGGTGGTGCTGACCGGGGTGGACCTTACTTCATGGGGCGCCGACCTGCCGGGCACGCCGCGGCTCGGCGATCTGGTCATGCGCATCCTTAAGCTGATCCCCGACCTGCCGCGCCTGCGCATCTCCTCGATTGATTCCATCGAGGCCGACGAGAACCTGATGCAGGCGATCGCCACCGAGCCGCGCCTGATGCCGCATTTGCACCTGTCGCTGCAGCACGGCGACGATCTGATCCTCAAGCGCATGAAGCGCCGCCACCTGCGCGACGACGCCATCCGCTTCTGCGAGGAGGCGCGCAAGCTGCGCCCCGAGATGACCTTCGGCGCCGACATCATCGCCGGGTTCCCCACCGAGACCGAGGAGCATTTCGAGAACTCGCTGAAGCTGGTCGAGGACTGCGATCTGACCTGGCTGCACGTCTTCCCCTACTCCTCGCGCCCCGGCACCCCCGCCGCGCGCATCCCGAGCAAGGTGAATGGCAATGTCATCAAGGAGCGCGCCGCCCGTCTGCGCGCCGCCGGGGATGCTGCCGTGGAGCGCCACCTCGCCGCCCAGCCCGGCCGCACCCATCACATCCTGATGGAAAGCCCCGAGATGGGCCGCACCGAGCAGTTCACCGAGGTGCTCTTCGACAGGCCGCAGACCGAGGGCGCCATCGTCACCGCGACGATCACCGGCATCCGCGGCGCGCAGCTCGTCGCCTGAGGCCCCGGCGCCCATGCACCCGAACCCGATCTTCCGCCGCACAGCCGAGGCCCGCAGCCTCGAGCTGCTACGCGCCCGCAGCTTCGGCACGCTGGCGGTCAGCGCCGAGGGCGCGCCACTGCTGTCGCATGTGCCCTTCCTGCTGTCGGAAGATGCCAGCTACGCCGACCTGCACCTCGTTCGCTCCAACCCGATCTGCCGCGCCGCGCGTGAGGGAGTGCCCGCCCGGCTCGCTGTGAGCGGCCCCGACGGCTATGTCTCGCCCGACTGGTACGGCGATCCCGGCCAGGTGCCGACATGGAACTATGTCGCCGTGCATCTGACCGGCCGCCTCGAGCCGCTGCCGCAGGACCAGATTGACCCTCTTCTGGCCGAGCAGAGCGCCGCCTTCGAGGGACGGCTGGCCCCCAAGACCCCCTGGACCATGGACAAGATGGATCCCGAGGTCCGCGCCAAGCTGCAGCGCATGATCCTGCCCTTCCGCCTGCACGTCGACGAGATCGACAGCACCTGGAAGCTCTCGCAGAACAAGACCGATCAGATGCGCCGCGCCGCCGCCAATGCGCTTGAATCCGGCTTCGGACAGGAGCTCGGCGCACTGGCCACGCTCATGCAGGATCCCCCGCCCGACGAGGCGTGATGATTGCAAGGCGCGCGCAGATCGGTCATGTCAGGCGGCATGACCCTGAAAACCCGCGCTCTCATCGTTCACCTGCTGACCGCCACAGGCGCGGTCTTCGCCATGCTCGCCATGCTTGCCGCCGCGCAGGAAGACTGGTCGATCATGTTCCTCTGGCTGGTCGTGGCCTTTGCCGTCGACGGCGTCGACGGCCCGTTGGCCCGCAAGTACGACGTGAAGGTCAATTCGCCCCGTTTCGACGGCGTGCTGCTTGACCTGATCATCGACTACCTGACCTACGTCTTCATCCCGGCCTTCGCGCTCTTTCACTCGGGGCTTTTGCCCGGCTGGACCGGCTGGATCGCGATCATCATCATCACATTTGCCTCGGCGATGTATTTCGCCGACAGCCGGATGAAGACCTCCGACAACTCCTTCCAGGGCTTTCCGGGCTGCTGGAACATGCTGGTGCTGGTGCTCTTCGCGCTGCAGCCGAACTTCTGGGTGATCCTGACGCTGGTGACCCTGCTTGCCGTGGCGATGTTCCTGCCGCTGAAGTTCATCCACCCCGTCCGCACCGAGCGCTGGCGGCCGCTCTCGCTGCCGATTGCGCTGGCCTGGACCTTCTTCGCCGGCTGGGCCGCCTGGGTAGATTTCCACCCGCAGAGCTGGGCGCATTGGGGCCTTGTCGTCACCTCGGTCTACCTGCTCTTCGCCGGCATCGCGCAGCAGGTCGTGCCCCAGGCCGAACCCAAGCGCGCCTGACGACGCATCTCCTCTGAATGGCACACAGGTAAAAAAAGGGGGCGAAAGCCCCCTTTTCGTTGCCTGCATCTCGCGGTCGGCTCAGGCCTTGAGCCGCCAGCCGGTGCGGAACAGCCCCCAGGCCATCAGCGAGACCACCAGCGTGGCGAAGATCGCCACCCCGGCCCCGAGCAGCGGGTTGGCATCCGACACACCCAGCACCCCGTAGCGTGCCCCGTCGATCAGGTAGAACACCGGGTTGAAATGGGTGATCTCGTAGAGCCCGCGCGGCAGCGCCTCGACCGAGTAGAAGGTGCCCGACAGGAAGGCGAGCGGCGTCACGATGAAGTTGGTGATCGCCGCCATCTGGTCGAACTTGTTGGCGAAAAGCCCCGCCACGATGCCCACCGATGACAGGAAGGCCCCGCCGAGGAAGACGAAACCCAGCACGAACAGCGGATGCGCCGGCACCAGCCCGGTGGTCGCCCAGAGCCCCAGCAGGATCGCGCAGGCCACCACCAGCCCGCGCGCGATGCCGCCGGCGAGATAGCCGATCACCAGTTCGAAAGGCGCCAGGGGCGGCATCAGCGTGTCTACGATATTGCCCTGCACCTTGGAGATCACGATCGACGAGGAGGTATTTGCAAAAGCGTTCTGGATCACCGTCATCATCAGGATGCCGGGCGCGATGAACCGGGTGAAGGGCACACCCATCACCTCGCCCCGGGTCGGACCTATCGCGATGGTGAAGATCACCAGGAAGAGCCCCGCGGTGACCAGCGGCGCCAGCAGCGTCTGGGTCCAGACCGCGAGAAAACGCTGGGTTTCCCGACGGCAGAGCGTGGCGAGTCCGAGCCAGTTCACCGCGCCGAAACGGCGGGCCCCGGGCTCGAAGCGGGTTTGGCTGTCCATAAGGTCTCCTTTCCCTTTGGGTCCGGCTTGTAACTCGGCAGTTGATGACTACAATAGGCCCCCTGATGGAATTTTCAGGCGGCCCTGTATCGGGGGCCGCTTTTTCTCAAGCAAGGATCGGACATGTCCTGGACGGATGAGCGCGTCGAGCTTCTCAAGAAGATGTGGGCCGAGGGCCAGTCGGCCAGCCAGATCGCCAAGGAACTTGGCGGCGTCACCCGCAACGCGGTGATTGGCAAGGTGCACCGGCTCGGCCTGTCGAACCGCACCGCCCCCGCGGGCGGCGCGGCCCCTGCCGCACCGGCGGCCCCGGCCAAGGAAGCCAAGCCCGCCGCGAAGGAGGCCAAGGCAAAGCCGGCACCCAAGCCCGAACCCGCCGCGGCCCCCGAACCCGCGCGCGAGACCGCCACGGCGGTCGAGACGCGCCCGGTCCCGCTCGGCCCGTCGCGCAAGCCGATCGTGCCCGCGGGCCAGCCGCTGCCGCCCCAGCCCTCGGCCAACGAGATCAGCCCCGAGGCACTGGCCAAGGTGTCGGAGATCGAGAAGAAGGCGAAGAAGCTGTCGCTGATGGATCTCACAGAGCGCACCTGCAAGTGGCCCGTGGGTGACCCGGCGACCGATGACTTCTGGTTCTGCGGCCTGCCCGTGCAGCAGGGCAAGCCGTATTGCGAGGCGCATGTGGGCGTGGCCTTCCAGCCGATGTCCTCGCGCCGCGACCGGCGCCGCTGAGCGCGGCACAGTCCACGCCTCGACAGTTCCGAACCGCCCGCGCCCCCGGCCCGGGCGGTTTTTCTTTGCCCCTGCCTTCCTGTCCCCTGCCCCGGCTGATTTTTGCCCGAAGCGCAGGGGGTTGCGAAACCTCATCCCTCGCTTCAGCGTTGTGACAGACGCAAGAGTGAGCCGTGATGACAGAATTTCTCTCGTTGATCGCCGAGTATGACGCCCTGATCGCCCTCGGGCTCATCGTGGGCCTCTTCGTGATCTTCATGCTGGAACTCTACCCGCCAGAGGTCCCGGCGGCAGGACTCGCGGCGCTCTTCGTCGCGCTCGGCTACGTCGGACAGGATCAACTCCTCTCGGTCTTCTCAAACCCCGCGCCACTGACCATCGCCGCGATGTTCGTGCTGTCCGGCGCGCTGGTGCGCACCGGCGTGCTCGAGGCAATCTCCGAGCTGGTGATCTCCCAGGCGCAAGAGCGCCCCGGCCTCGCGCTCGCGGTGATCCTCGGCGTGACGCTGCTGGCCTCGGGCTTCGTCAACAACACGCCGGTCGTGCTGGTGCTGATCCCGGTGGTGATCCGCCTTGCCGCGGCGCTTGGCAAGGCGCCGACCCGGCTGCTGATTCCGCTGAGCTACGTGGCCATTCTCGGCGGCACCTGCACCCTCATCGGCACCTCGACCAACCTGCTGGTCGACGGCGTCGCGCGCGGCCAGGGACTGGAGCCCTTCGGGATCTTCGAGATCACCCCGGTCGGCCTGATGGTTGCGCTGGCCGGTGGCGCAACCCTCGCCCTGCTCGGCCCGCTGCTGCTGCCCGACCGCGAGGCCAGCGACCCCGAGCAGATGCTGGGCGAGACCACCTTCCTCTCCGAGGCCCTGCTGGCCGATGACACCTACGCCGGCAAGCCGCTCTCCGAGGTCGCGCCGCTGAACCGGGGCGGCGTGCGGGTGACCGGGCTGCGGCGCAAGGGCAATGCCCTGCCCGCCCCGCTGGAGGAGCAAGTGCTGGAGAAGGGCGACCGGGTCATTCTGCGCGCCCCCACCTCCGAGCTTCTGACCCTGCACGACGATCAGGGGCTGAAGATCGGGCTGCGCCGTGGCGAGCCGCCCGAGGGCGATCTGGTCACGGTCGAGGTCGTGGTCTCGCCGCGCAAATCCTCGCTCGGCCGCAGCCTCGGCAGCATGTCGCTGGGCCGCCGCTTCGGCGTGCGGGTTCTCGGAGCACATCGGCACGAGCACAACCCAGGCCCCGATCTCGGCTCGGTGCGGCTGCGCCCCGCCGACAAGCTGCTGCTGGAGGGGCCCGCCACCGCCTTCCAGACGCTGGAGGACGAGGCGCAGCTGGTCTCGGTCAGCCGCCCCACGGGCCGCGCCTTCCGCCGCGGTCGGGCGCCGCTGGTGCTGGCCGCGCTGGCCGCCGTGGTGACCCTCGCGGCGCTTGGCGTGATGGACATCGCGACGCTCTCGATTCTGTCGGTCGCCGCCATCCTCATCCTGCGCTGCATCGACGCCGACGAGGCCTGGGGCGCAGTCGACGGCTCGGTGCTGGTGCTGATCTTCGCCATGCTGGTGGTCGGCCTCGGCCTGCAGAACACCGGCGCGGTGGACCTGCTGGTGAGTTGGCTCGCGCCGCCGATCTCGGGGCTGCCGCCGTTCCTCGCGTTGCTGGCGGTCTACCTGCTGGCCTCGCTGCTGACTGAGACAGTGACCAACAACGCCGTCGCGGTGGTCTTCACGCCCATCGCCATCGGCCTCGCCGAGAGCACCGGGCTCGACCCCCGGGCGCTGACCATGGCAGTGATGTTCGGCGCCTCGGCCAGCTTCGCCACACCGATCGGCTACCAGACCAACACACTGGTCTACGGCGCGGGCAACTACCGATTCTCCGACTTCCTGAAGATCGGCCTCGCCATGAACCTCGTGGCCGCGCTGGCCGCCTGCGCCGGGATCCTCTGGCTGTTCGGCTGAGGTGTGCAGGGGGCGATGCCCCCTCGGCGCTGCGCGCCTCACCCCCTGCGTATTTGAAAAGAGAAGAAGTTCCGGATGGCCCGCCCGGCTTCTTCTCTTTCAAAATACGCAAATCCGGCCCTCTCCGCAGTCACGGCGGCGCGGAATGGCGCGCCCCGCGCAACCACCCTTTTCGCAGGCCCGGAGAGCGCGTATATGCCGCCCATGCAGAATCCGCCCGATCTTCGCCCCGACCTTGCCCGCGCCCGCGTCACGGAAACCCGCCGCGATGGCCAGCCGACCATCGGCATGGTCTCGCTTGGCTGCCCCAAGGCGCTGGTCGACAGCGAGCGCATCCTCACCCGGCTGCGCGCCGAGGGTTACGGCATCTCGCCCGACTACTCGGGAGCGGACGCGGTCATCGTCAACACCTGCGGCTTTCTCGACAGCGCCAAGGCGGAAAGCCTCGAGGCGATCGGCGAGGCGCTGAAGGAAAACGGCCGGGTGATCGTCACCGGCTGCCTTGGCGCCGAGCCCGAGTATATCACCGGCACCCATCCCAAGGTTCTGGCAGTCACCGGCCCGCATCAATACGAGCAGGTGCTCGACGCGGTGCATGGTGCCGTGCCGCCCTCCCCCGATCCCTTCGTCGACCTGCTGCCCGGCTCGGGCGTGAAGCTCACGCCGCGGCATTACAGCTACCTGAAGATCTCCGAGGGCTGTAACCACAAGTGCAAGTTCTGCATCATCCCCGACATGCGCGGGCTCCTCACCTCGCGGCCGCAGCGCGCGGTGCTGCGCGAGGCCGAGAAGCTGGTCGAAGCGGGCGTGAAGGAGCTGCTGGTGATCTCCCAGGACACCTCCGCTTATGGCACCGACTGGAAGGACCGGGACGAGAAATTCCCGATCCTGTCGCTGGCGCGTGAGCTCGGCCAGTTCGGCGCCTGGGTGCGGATGCACTACGTCTACCCCTACCCCCACGTGCGTGAGCTCATCCCGGCCATGGCCGAGGGGCTGGTGCTGCCCTATCTCGACATCCCGTTCCAGCACGCCCATCCGGAGACGCTGAAGCGCATGGCGCGCCCCGCCGCCGCGGCGCGCACGCTCGACGAGATCGCCGCCTGGCGCTCGGACTGCCCGGACATCACCCTGCGTTCGACCTTCATCGTCGGCTACCCGGGCGAGACCGAGGACGAGTTCCAGACCCTGCTCGACTGGATGGACGAAGCGCAGCTCGATCGCGTCGGCTGCTTCAAATACGAGAACGTCGAGGGCGCGCGCTCGAACGTGCTGCCGGATCACGTGCCCGAAGAGGTCAAGCAGGACCGCTGGGAGCGCTTCATGGAGAAGGCGCAGGCGATCTCCGAGGCCAAGCTCGAGGCCAAGGTCGGCCAGACCCTGCAGGTGCTGGTGGACGAGGTTGACGAGGATGCGGCCACCTGCCGGACCAAGGCCGATGCGCCGGAGATCGACGGCAACCTCTTCATCGACGAGGGTTTCGAGCATCTCAAGCCCGGCGACATGGTCACCGTCGAAGTGGACGAGGCGGGCGAATACGACCTCTGGGGCCGGCTGGTCGGTCAGGACTGAGCGCACGGGACTTCACCGTCCCGACTACACGCGACTCGGTGATCCGAGTCGCGTGTCCCTCAGACCGCCATCCTGTACAGGTGCCGATTCTGACAGGAGTTGACACAAAATGCCCTTTCGGGACGCGCGCCTGACGTCCTCTCTCCCCCCTGAGCACAGCGCAGGACGCACCGATCCGTGGTAAGATCCCCCCATTGGGCCATGGCTTCGGGGCTCAGCTTTTCGAGTTCCAGCGGCAGTGGCCGCGCAGAGGGGGGAAGGCATTTACGCCGGACTGAAATTCACCTTGCCTGCGTATGGGAAGCTTGTCCCTTCGGGGAAAAATGACTCTGCCTGTGGATTTCAAACCGCATAGATGCTCCCGGTCTTCCGGGAGCATCCATTTTTCGGGCATCCTCCTGCGGATCGCCGGACCGGCGCAGCAGATCTTCAGAACACCGTCTGGCCTGCGTTGGCATGTGGCGCGTCGGCGCCGGGTTCCGATGCCGTGCCGGGAGCGGTCTGCAGCGGATCGGGCAGCACGCCCAGCGACATGGCCAGCGCCGCAAGCTCCGCGCGCGAGGCCCTGCCCGTGCGCGCACAGAGCGCCTGCAGCCGGTGGCGCACCGCGGAGATGGACACGCCCAGCCGCTCCGCGATCTGCTTGTCCTGCAGCCCCGCACCGATCATTGCCAGAAGCTCGAGCTGCTTTTCGGTGATCCGGCTGCGTTCCGGGAATTCCTGTGCAAAGAGCATGAGGAACCTCTCGTGGGCGGTCAGCGCGGCCACGTTCAGCGTCCAGCCGTGGGCATGGATGATCGCCAGCATCTCGCGCCGCGAGTGATCGCCCGCCAGGCTGATCTGCCCGATGCGCGGCGGCATGGTCTGCCGGAGCGGAATGCTGAACCCCGCGCGCAACCCGCGACGCGCCGCCTCCTGCAGGACCGCTATGCGGCTCTCGGGCAGAGGATGGTACTCCGCGAGAAACTCCAGCCCCACAGCGATCGGCGTCAGATGCAGGGCCGAATGGCCGCTCAGGTAGCTCCAGCGGCCTATGGCCATGTCGCTGGCATGCGCGCCAAGCCAGCCGGTGTCATAGGAGGCCCGCAGGAAGAGCGGACGTTCGGAAGGACCGCTGGCGGTCACGTAGTCGACGAAGGGGAGCCCGAGCTTGCGTCCCAGACGCACGAGCAGTCGCCAGACCTCTTCCGAGGTGCCGGTCTCCTCAAGCGCGCCGAGGAACCATTGCAGCAGATCTGGGACGTGCTGCTCGGCCGCCAGCGTCCGCCGCGGCCCGGGTTTGGATGGATCAACCAGCGATCCGCGCCCACCGAAGCGCAGCCCTCCGCCGGCTCTCAAGCCCAGCCACGCAGCCTCGCTCGCACTGCCCCATCACGCACCCTCCTGATCAAGACCCGGCGCAAATCCTGCCCCATACTTGATCAAGAAACCCATCTTGGCAAATTCGCCGCGCCGCGAGGCGCAGGCAATGGCGCCTGCGGGGTCAGGCTTGCGCCCCGCGCCCGGCTGCGGCAGGAGAACGCCATGGCCAAGCTGCATTTCAACTACTCCACCATGAACGCCGGAAAATCGACCCTGCTGCTGCAGGCGGCGCACAACTACCGCGAACGGGGCATGGAGGTCTTCCTGCTGACCGCGCGGCTGGACACGCGCGCCGGGCATGGCCGCATCGGCTCACGCATCGGGCTGGGGCAGGAGGCAGAAACCTTCGACGGAGAGGACGACCTCTTCGCCCTGATCAGCACGGTCCATCAGAAGACACCGCTGGCCTGCGTCTTCATCGACGAGGCGCAGTTCCTGACCGAAGAGCAGGTCTGGCAGCTGGCGCGCGTGGTGGACGATCTCGGCCTGCCGGTCATGGCCTACGGTCTGCGGGTGGATTTCCGCGGCCAGCTCTTCCCCGGATCGGCGGCGCTTCTGGCGCTGGCGGATTCGCTGCGCGAGGTCCGCACCATCTGCCATTGCGGCCGCAAGGCGACCATGGTGATCCGGCAGGACGAGACCGGCAAGGCGCTGAGCGACGGGGCGCAGGTCCAGATCGGCGGCAACGAGACCTATGTCTCGCTCTGCCGCAAGCACTGGCGCGCGGCGATGGGAGATACGCCCACCTGAGGCGGCTCTAGAGGCAACTCCGGGCGCTGACCGCCCGGAGCGCAGGGTCTCAGACCGGGTTCGGCACCGGCTCTCCGGCAAAGAAGGCGCGCAGGTTGGCCACCGCCATGCGCCCCATCTCCTCGCGGACTTCCAGCGCAGCCGTGCCGAGGTGAGGCAGCAGCACCGCATTGTCGAGCATGCGCAGCGCCTCGGGCACCTGCGGCTCGTTCTCGTAGACGTCGAGCCCCGCCCCGGCGATACGTTTCTCCTGTAGCGCCGAGATCAGCGCCGCCTCATCGACCACGTCCCCGCGGGAGATGTTGACGAAATGCGCATGCGGCTGCATCGCCGCCAGAACGCCCGCGTTCACCGTATGGCGCGTGGCCGCCCCGCCCGGCAGAGCCGTGACAAGGATGTCCACGTTGGCGGCCAGATCCTCGGGCGTGTCGTAGCGCGTCGCGGGATGATCCAGCGACTTTTCCGACCGGCTCATGTAGGCCACGTCCATGCCGAAGCCGTAGTGGCAGCGCCGCGCGATGGCCTGACCGATGCGCCCCATACCGAGAATGCCGACGGTCTTGCCGGTCATGTGCAACCCCAGCATCTGCACCGGGTGCCAGCCCTGCCAGCTGCCCATCCGCACCATGCGCTCGCCCTCGCCCGCGCGGCGGCAGGACATCAGCATCAGCGTCATGGCAATGTCCGCGGTGGCATCGGTGACCGCGCCCGGCGTGTTGGTCACGGTGACGCCGGCGTTGCGCGCTACCTCCACGTCGATGTGATTGAAGCCCACCCCGAAGTTGGCGAGGATTCGCGCCCGCGGCACGCCGGCGGCCGCAAAGACCTCGGCGTTGTAGCTGTCGCCCAGTGTCATCAGCACGCCGTCATAGTCCGCCAGCGAGGCGAGCATTTCCTCGCGGCTCATCGGGTCGGGCCGGTTGCGGTAGCTCACGTCGAACTCGGCGCGCGCCTCGGCGACGACGCTCTCGGGCAGGTTTCGGGCGATCAGGATCTTGGTCAATGCAGGCGTCCTCCCGGCGGTACGGTCTTGTCGGGGGTCGCAAGCACGATCGCCCCGCTCTCATCCGAGAAACCTAGAACAAGAACCTCGGACATGAAGGGGCCGATTTGCCGCGGCGGGAAATTGACCACCGCCATCACGGATTTGCCGACCAGCTCCTCGGGTGCATAGTGCACGGTGATCTGCGCCGAACTCTTCTTCTCGCCGATCTCCGGGCCGAAATCGATCCAGAGCTTGATCGCCGGCTTGCGCGCCTCGGGGAAAGGTTCCGCGCGGATCACCCGACCCACGCGGATGTCGACCTTGAGAAAATCGTCGTAGCTGATCTCAGCCATTGGCCAGCTCTTCCGAGCGGCGCACGGCGGCACCGACGGTGGCGCGGATCAGCGGCGGCAGGCCCTTGTCCTCGTCCATCAGCACTTCGAGCCCGGCCTGCGTGGTGCCGTTCGGCGAGGTCACGTTCTTGCGCAGCTGCGCCGGGTCCTCGGCGGCCTGCATCGCCAGAGCGCCGGCACCTGCCACGGTGGCTCTGGCGAGCTGCATGGCCAGCTCGGGGGCCAGGCCCTCGGCCTCGCCGGCCTTGGCGAGGCATTCGATCATGTGGAAGACATAGGCCGGGCCCGAGCCACTGAGGCCGGTGACCGCGTCCATCTGGCCCTCGCCCTCGAGCCGCACGACTTCGCCGACAGCGGAGAGCAGCTCCTCGGCCATCGCCAGCTGCGCGTCATCCGCGTGGGCATTGCCGGCAATTGCTGTGATGCCCTTCCCCACTGCCGCCGGGGTGTTGGGCATAGCGCGGATGATCGGGGTCTGCGCGCCGAGCATCGTCTCGTAGGTGGCGATGGTGACGCCGGCGGCCACCGAAAGGAACACCGTGTCGGCATTGCCGTAGCTGGCCAGCACCGGCAGCGCATCGGCCATCATCTGCGGCTTCACCGCCACCAGGACGATCGCCGGGCTGGCGGGCAGTGTCTCGTTCAGATGCACGCCCTGCGCCTGCAGCCACTCCGAGGGATAGGGATCATTGACCCAGACCGACGCGGGCGGCAGCCCCCGCCCCAGCCAGCCTTCCAGCATGGCCGATCCCATCTTTCCGCACCCAAGCAGCACCAAACCGCGCTGCGCCAGCTCACCGTCCTGCATGACGATCCTCCTGTCGATGTTGCGGCAGTGATACGCGCGCAGCCCGGATCGCGCAACGGTCCGCATGAAAGGGCGGAAGAACGCATCATATCTGCGCGGTGCGCAGGACAATAGACCTGAGAAAGACTGCCTCGCAGGTCAAGACGGTTCCATCCGCGCGTCCAGTTCCGCCCCGACCGAGTGTGTTTCACCCGCGACCGATCAGCCCTGCATCCCGCCCGGGAGGAGGCGCGCCGGCGGGCCTGCCGAGTCGGATCAGGCGATGATGTCGGGGGTCAGCCGGTCCTCGATCATCGCGATCTTGTCCTTGAGGAACAGCTTCTTTTTCTTGAGCCGCTGGAGGGTCAGCTGGTCGGCGGTGCCGCGCTCCTGCAGAGCGAGGATCGCCTCGTCGAGATCGCGGTGCTCGCGTCGAAAGACTTCGAGCTCCACGCGCAACACCTCTTCCGTCTTCATCGAGATGTCTTGCGGCGCATTCATGGGGGTCTGTCCTTCGACGTGACGGGAAGCACAAGAATACCAACTCTTTCCGCGCCAGCAAAGCCCCCAGCATCCCCCTTGCGCTGCCCGCCTGCCCTTCCCATATTGCCTGTTGTCGGGTTGCCGCTATCGGGGCCCGGCGGACGGTCGCTTCCCTGTCAAGGACATGTCATGAGCAAACTGACCCTGGGTTCCTATCCGCACATGCTCGGCTTCGAGCAGCTCGAGCGCCTGCTCGAGCGCACCGCCAAGTCGAGCGAGGGATACCCCCCCTTCAACATCGAACAGACGTCGGATCACTCCTATCGGATCACGCTCGCCGTGGCCGGCTTTTCGGAGGCCGATCTCGCCATCACCGTCGAGGACCGCCAGCTGGTGATCCGCGGACGGCAGCGGGACGACGGGTCCGACCGGATCTTCCTGCATCGCGGCATCGCGGCGCGGCAGTTCCAGCGCAGCTTCGTGCTCGCCGATGGGGTCGAGGTGGGGGAAGCGGTCATGGAGAACGGTCTGCTGCATGTGGATCTGACCATGTCCCGTCCCGAGACGGTGGTGCAGACCATCAATATCAGAAAGGGTTGAGCCATGAACACGAAGTACGATTTCTCCGAGTTTGACGCCGATCGCATCGTCTACGTCCGCTCGGTCGAGGTGAGCGACCTGCCCGAGGACGTGCAGGAACAGGTTGGCGACCAGACCCGCCTCTACGCGGTGCACCGCGCCGACGGCGAGCGGCTGGCGCTGGTCCGCGACCGCGGCATGGCCTTCGCGCTGGCGCGGCAGAACGACCTCGCGCCCGTCACCGTCCACTAACGGCCTGCGATGACCACGCTGCCGATCGATTGGGTGGATGCCTTTACCGACGCGCCCTTCGGCGGCAACGGCTGCGCCGTCCTTCACGGCGGCGCGGCGCTGGACGACGAGACCTGCAAGGCGGTGGTGCGCGAGACCTCTCTGGTCGAATGCACCTTCACCGGCCCCTCCGAGGTGGCGGACGTGCGGGTGCGCTACTTCCTTGCCGGTGGCGAGATCCCCTTTGCCGGCCACCCCACCATCGCCACCGTTGCGGCGGTGTTGCGCCGCGGCCTGATCAGCGGCGACACGGTCACGCTTGAGACCGGGGCCGGCCTCATTCCCATCGAGATCGACCGCAGCGTCACGCCGCCGCGCATCGTGATGACCCAGAACGCGCCGAGCTTCGGCCCCATCCCGGACAAGGCACTGGTGGCCGATGCCGTGTCGCTCGCCCCCGCCGACATCCTCGGACAGCCACAGCTGGTCTCGACCGGCCTGCCCTGCTGCGTCACCGTGCTCAAGGACCGCGCCGCGCTGGAGCGCGCCGTTCTGGACCCCGAGGCGCTGAGTCGCCTGCATGCGGCCATGGGGCGGGGTGACGCCGAGTTCGCCGAACCCTTCCTCGTCACGCTCGAGGGCGCCACCGCAGCGGGGGACACCTACGCCCGCCTGCTGCTGCCGCCACCCAACCCGCCCGAGGACCCGTTCACCGGCTCGGCCACCGGCGCGATGGCGGCCTACCTGTGGTCGAAGGGGCTGATCGAAGGCCCCTCCTTCACCGCCGAGCAGGGGCACGGCATGGGACGGCCCGGTCAGGCGCAGGTCGAGGTGCTCGGCCCGCCCGAGGCAATCACCGGGGTCCGTGTCGCCGGGCAGGCGCATGTGCTGATTTCAGGCGACATCCACCTCTGACCCACCTCGAAAAGGTCAGAACCGGATTCTGTAGTTGGTGTTCAGAACCAGCGGCTGTACCGGGTCGAACACCTGCGTGCCGTTCAGGCTCAGCGAGAAACTGCGTTTATTGTAGCTCCAACTCAGCCCTGTCTTGAGGCTCGGGGCCTGACTCTCGCCGGAGTCCCCCGCATCGACCCAGGCACCGTAGCTGTAGCCGAGCTCGAAATAAGGGCGGAAATTGCGCTCCAGCCGCAGCGTCGCGCGGGTCTGAAGCGTCGCCGAGAGTTTGCCGACCTGCCAGGCAGAGACGTCCCCCACCCCGCTGCTGACCTGCTGCGACAGCGACAGACCGGCCGAGCCCGAAAGGTTCATCCGCTGCAACTCGTAGCGCCCGCTGGCATTGAGCCCCGCCGCCGTTCGCCAGGCGACCCGTGGCGAGTTGCCAAGCCGGTAATCTGGCCGCGACAGCGCCGCCCAGGCTTTCAACCCGATATTGTCGGTCAGCGAGGTCTCGATGTAAGGCGCGAAGCTCAGGGTCTGGGTCCTGATCTCCCGCCCGGTGTCCAGGTCTGCGACCCCGTAGCCAGTGGCGAAACCGAGCCGCGTACCATTGCCGAGCGGCCTCTCGATGCCGAGCAGCATGTCGAATTTCCGCCCGCTGGTGCTGCCATGGTACTCCCGCGCCTCGAAGGCCCACCAGACGCGCGGCGCGTTGCCCGGCGCATTGGTGGCAAGGAAGACGCCCTTGCTGTTCAGCCGCACCTTTCCGTAGCCCGAGAGCGCATGGCCGAGCACGCTGTCGAACGCCCCGACCGAGGCGCTGAGCGTAGTGGACACGCTGGAGCGGTAGGCAGAGCGCAGCTCGTCCGCCGCCTGACCCGCGCTCGCGGGCAGCAGGCCGATCAGCAGCGCGAGAGCGCGTATCAGGCGTGCGGTCTTCATGGCGTCCTCCGGCGGGGAAGGTCAGGGCGACATGGGTCCGGGCGTGGGTGGCATATCCGGTCGCCGTGAAACGGCGCCGGGGCGAGGTCTTCGATTCCTGAGATTTGTTCCAGAAATATGCGGCAGAGGTGGGGCTTCAAACCCCTCCGAGGCGGCCAGCCGCTCAATTTCGCGAGAGAGACGCAGCGTCGCGAGAGGGCTCTGCCCGACATGCCCTAAAGATGGCCGGACCGGGACTATGCCCGACCCGGCCCTGCCCATCCGGGCAGCCGATCAATGGCCGGCGATGAGACCCATGGATTCGAGCTTCAGCACCACCTGATGCGCGCAGTTGTCGACGTCGGCGCCCTCGGTCTCGACTCGCAGCTCGGGGTTGGCGGGCACGTCGTAGGGGTCGGAGATACCGGTGAATTCCTTGATCTTGCCCTCGCGCGCGAGCTTGTAGAGCCCCTTGCGGTCGCGCCGCTCGCATTCCTCGATCGTCGTGGCGACATGCACCTCGACGAAGGCCCCGTATTCCTCGATCCCCTCGCGCACCTTGCGGCGGGTGGCGGCATAGGGCGCGATCGGCGCGCAGATGGCGATTCCACCGTTCTTGGTAATTTCCGAAGCAACATAGCCGATACGCAGGATGTTGAGATCGCGGTGTTCCTTGGAGAAGCCCAGTTCGGAGCTGAGGTTCTTGCGCACGATGTCGCCGTCGAGCAGCGTCACCGGTCGCCCGCCCATCTCCATCAGCTTGGTCATCAGCGCATTCGCGATGGTCGACTTGCCGGATCCGGAGAAGCCGGTGAACAGCACCGTGAAGCCCTGCTTCGACCGCGGCGGCTTGGTCTTGCGCAGTTCCGAGACCACTTCGGGGAAGGAGAACCAGTCGGGAATTTCCAGCCCCTCGGCAAGGCGGCGGCGCAGCTCGGTGCCCGAGATATTGAGGATCGTCACCTTGTCCTTGTCGGCGATCTCGTCGTTCGGCTCGTATTGCGCGCGTTCCTGCACGTAGACCATATGTTTGAACGGCACCATCTCGATGCCCATCTCTGCCTCGTGCGCCTTGAACAGCTCCTGCGCATCGTAGGGGCCGTAGAAATCCTCGCCCGCGCTGTTCTTCCCCGGCCCGGCATGGTCGCGTCCGACGATGAAATGCGTGCAACCGTGGTTCTTGCGGATCAGCCCGTGCCAGACCGCCTCGCGCGGGCCCGCCATGCGCATGGCCAGCGGCAGCAGAGACATGGTGGTGGTCGAGGCCGGGTACTTGTCGAGCACCGCCTCGTAGCAGCGCACGCGGGTGAAGTGGTCGACGTCACCGGGCTTGGTCATGCCGACGACCGGATGGATCAGCAGGTTCGCCTCGGATTCGCGCGCGGCGCGGAAGGTCAGTTCCTGGTGGGCGCGGTGCAGCGGGTTGCGAGTCTGGAACGCCACCACCTTGCGCCAGCCGAGCTTGCGGAAATAGGCGCGCAGCTCGTTCGGCGTGTCACGGCGGGCGCGGAAATCATAGTGAACAGGCTGCTGGATGCCGGTGATCGGTCCGCCGAGGTAGACCTCGCCCGCGGTGTTGTGCAGGTAGTTCACCGCCGGATGCGCATCGTCGTCGGCACCAAAGACCATCTCGGCCTCCTTCGCCTTGTCCGGGACCCACTTGTCGGTGACGGTCATCGTGCCGAGGATCACGCCTTCCTGGTCTCGCAGGGCGATGTCCTGGCCGATCTCGATCTTGTCGGCAAACTCCCGCTTCACATCGAGGGTGATCGGCATCGGCCAGAGTGCGCCGTCCGCAAGCCGCATCTTTTCGACAACGCTGTCGTAATCTTCTTCGGTGAGGAATCCCTTCAGCGGATGGAACCCGCCATTCATCAACAGTTCGAGGTCACAAATCTGCCGGGGGCTGAGATCGTGGCTGACGAGTTCCGCCGCCTCCATCTTCATTTTCTGTGCGCTGTCGTAGGAAACATAGAGCTCGGGGATCGGAGCCAGGCTGCTGGGCATCGTCATAAACTAATCTCTTTATTCTGAAACGGCGCTGGCGCGCCGCGGTGGGCCAATACCGCCAGTAGAAACCGCTTCAGAAATTTTTCAACTATCTAGGAAGACCACGTTTTTTACTGCGCCAATCGCGCATCGCACTGCCCCGAAAATATGCAGCCCAAAGCGTCAGGCATCGCCCAAGCGCCGCACTGGCAGCATCCCCGCTATCCGCCAAAGCAAAAGCGCGACACCGCGGGGCGGCATCGCGCTTGTCTTCATGTCGCAAGGGTCAGCCCGCCGGCTTTGCCGGACGAGTGCCTCGGGCGGCCTCTCAGGACGCCTGTTCGACCGGCGCGCCGTAGCCGAGCGGCTCGGAGGTATCCTTGCCCTCGTCGAGCCCCTGCTCGGCCAGCCAGCGCTCGGCCTCCAGCGCGGCCATGCAGCCCATGCCCGCCGAGGTCACGGCCTGGCGATACTTGTGGTCGGTCAGGTCGCCCGCGGCGAAAACGCCGGGGATCGAGGTCTCGGTGGTGCCGGGCTTGGTCACCACGTAGCCGCCCATGTGGGTCTCGAGCTGGTCCTTCACCAGCTCCGACGCCGGGGCGTGGCCGATCGCGACAAAGACGCCCTTGGCGGGGATCTCGGTGATCTCGCCGGTGGTCACGTGCTTGACCTTCACGCCGGTCACGCCCTTGGGCATGTCCTCGCCGACCACTTCCTCGAGCTGGTGGTGCCAGAGCGTCTCGATCTTGGGGTGGTTGAACAGGCGTTCCTGCAGGATCTTCTCGGCGCGCAGCTCGTCGCGGCGGTGGATCAGCGTGACCTTGGAAGCGAAGTTGGTCAGGAACAGCGCCTCTTCCACGGCGGTGTTGCCGCCGCCGATCACAACGATCTCCTGCCCGCGGTAGAAGAAGCCGTCACAGGTGGCGCAGGCCGAGACACCGAAGCCCTTGAACTCGTCCTCGGTGGGAAGGCCCAGCCACTTCGCCCGCGCGCCGGTGGCAAGCACCACGGCATCGGCGGTGTAAGTGGTACCGCTGTCGCCCTTCGCCACGAAGGGGCGCTGGCCGAGGTCCAGATCAGTGATGATATCACCGATGATCTCGCAGCCCATGGCGCGCGCGTGCGCCTCCATCTTGACCATCAGCTCAGGGCCTTGAATCTCGGTCTCGCCAGGCCAGTTCTCCACCTCGGTGGTGGTGGTCAGCTGGCCGCCCGGCTCGAGCCCCTGCACCAGCAGCGGGGAAAGCATGGCGCGCGAGGCGTAGACGCCCGCGGTGTAGCCGGCCGGGCCGGAGCCGATGATGAGGAGCCGTGTGTGGCGGGTGTCGGACATATCGTGCCTCTCGCGAGCTATGGCATTCGGTTTGGGAATTGCATATAGCCACGCGCGGCGGCGACGCAAACCCCGCGCCTCCGACTGTTTCCCCGGAATTTCGTCCCGTTAAGAATCTTTCAAGATTATGAAAGATTATTGCGCTGATTTTCCGTCTGGTATAATATTCGCGAAAAGCTCAAGGAAGACGCATGCCCGCCCACAGGCTCGATCCCATCGACCGGAAGATTCTGGCAGAACTGCAGGCCGATGGCCGCATGACCAACGTCGAACTCGCCCGCCGCGTGGGCATTTCCGCGCCGCCCTGCCTGCGCCGAGTGCGCACGCTCGAGGAACAGGGCTTCATCAAGGGCTATCACGCCGAGGTCGATTCCCGCGAACTGGGCTTCGAGGTGCAGGTTTTCGCCAGCGTCGGGTTGCAGAGCCAGGCCGAGGCAGACCTGCGCGCCTTCGAGGACCGCTGCCGGAGCTGGCCGCTGGTGCGAGAGTGTCACATGCTCAACGGCGAGGTGGATTTCATCCTCAAGTGCGTCGCGCCCGACCTTTCGACCTTCCAGGCCTTCCTGACCGAGAAGCTGCTGACCGCGCCGAATGTCGCCTCGGTCAAGACCTCGCTGGTCATCCGCGGTGCAAAGGACGAGCCCGGCGTGCCCTTCGACGTGCTCGAGGAACGGCTGAGCCGGACCGCCTAAGCGCGGACCGGCCCCGGGCATCGCAACGAGCGTTGAGCGGCGTCAGCTGGCCATCAGGTTGTCGACCGCCTCACGCGACGAGCGGGTCATCGACAACTCGCCGAAATCCTGGATCTCGGACAGGTTGTCGAACATCGACAGGAACAGCGCCCGCAGGTTCGGGCCGGTCACCGCGTGCAGCGCCTTGCCCGGGTGATAGGTCTCCAGTTCCAACCCGCTGACCTTGATCGTCGCGTGGTGCTGCACCATCAGGTGATAGAGCTGCACGCCGCCCGCCGGGGTGACCGGCACGATGCGATCCCAATCCGCCTCGTCCTTGACCGGGACAAGCACGCTGTCCTGCCCAAGAAGCGCCCTGAAGCGCGCGCGGCTTACGACCATCCGCGCCGACGGGCCAAGCAGCAGATCGATGCCTGGCCGGGCAAGTCCGAGCGCATCGGCGGTGACACGGGTCAGCGATCCAATGCCGCTTTCCTCGCAATTGACGCCGGGAACATAGGTGGTCGAGCCGATCCAGGTAATCGACTGGGTGCCGCGGCTGGTCTGGATGTAATCGCCCGGAAGCAGGTCCTCGATGGCAATCGGACCGCGCAGCGTCTGGATCAGCGTCCCGCGCGCAAAGGCCGAGCAGGCCTCCTCGAAGAGCGGCAGCGCCGGCGCGATCTGCTGCTTCATGGCGATCGAGAGATCGGGCAACAAGGCGGCGACCTCGTATTTGCGCATGAGAGAAGTTGCGCGACGAGGCCGCCCGCTCTGGAGAGCGATCGGGTCCCGAGAAAACTCTTTCGAACGAACATCTTCGCGGCTCAGGGCCGCGTGATGAATACTGGTCATTTCAACATCCCTTGGCAGGCTGTCACATCCGTGCTGGCCCCCACCAACAACGACAGAAGGACGTCTAATCGACTGGCCCAGATCAGGCCGCATTCTGGCATTTCTGTCAAAATTTCGGTGAATTGCTCGGGGCTTCTGCGGCCAATCCACTCCCGAGGTCGGGATTGTCCGGGTTACGCGAACCTCTTTGACACAATTCGCCACATGAGAGGACGAATCGTGGCGGACGCCCGGGACTTGAGAGAGGCCGAGGCGCGCCCTTCAGAGACGGATCGCAGAAATGAGCCGGCCGTAGTCAGCCTCGCGCTGCTGGGTCGCGCGGCGGAAGGAAAAGAAGCGGTGGGGATCGGAGTAGGTGCAATGCCGCGTCCATTCCGCCGAGACACCTGCCGCGCGCAGCCGGTGCAGCCCGTAGGCTGGCAGGTCGAACTGCACGCGATCGCCCTGCCCGCCCGCGAAGAACCGGCCGTTCTGCGGATCTTCGAGCATGAATTCCTCGACGAATTCCGGACCGACCTCATAGGCGCGCTGGCTGATCGTCGGACCGATCACGGCGACTATGCCCTCGCGACTCGCGCCAAGCGCAATCATCGCCTCGATGGTCTCTTCCAGCACCCCCGCCTGCGCGCCTCGCCAGCCCGCATGGGCGGCACCGATTACCCCGGCCTCGATGTCGGCAAAGAGCACCGGCTGGCAGTCGGCCGTCAGCACGGCGAGCGCAATGCCCGGCTGGTCGGTGACCAGCCCGTCCGCCTCGGGGCGCGGCTCGGGCAGCGATCCGCTGACCGTGACGACCCTGGGCGAATGCACCTGGCTGACGGTCACCAGCGACTCGACCGGCACCTCCATCGCCTGCGCCACGCGGGCGCGGTTGATCGCCACGATCTCCCGCTGGTCGGACGAGCCCGGGCCGCAGTTGAGCCCGGCGAAGACCCCGGACGAGGCGCCTCCCCTGCGGGTGAAGAACCCGTGTCTGAGAGGGGCCAGCGTGTCGGAGGTGATGATTTCCAGCGTCATGTGTCCAATCCGGGCGGGGTCGGTGCGTCCGGCGCGTGCAGCGCCAGAACCTTGAACAAACTTCCCATTTCACCGGGGTGCGTCAACCGGCGATGTGCGGCAACGTGGCTTTCCAGCGCCGGACCCTCGAGCCGTGTTGCAAGCGCGCGCGCCCGCTCGGTGATGCCCAGCCGCTCGAGGAACACGCCCTGACCGGTCATCGGCGCATGGCAGGCGGGCCGGGCGGCCTGCGCCAGCGCGCAAAAATCGACATGTGCGGTCAGATCGGCCTCGCCCGGCGTACTCAGGGGATCAGCCCTTTCATGCGCGCGCACCGCCTGCAGCGTGTCGCCGAGGCTGCCCCAGCCGCCGTAGTCGATGATCAGAGCTACGCCGCCATGGGCCACGATGCGCCGCCCGACCTCCTGCACGATCGCCTCGGCAGGGCCGCAGGTCTCGACCATGTCGCCCTGCTCGGTGTCCGTCAGCCGATGCTCGAGCACCGCCTGCGGCGCGATGTCGGTGAGGCCGAATGACAGTTGCCCCTCGTGCCAGCCCACCACGCGCTCGCGCCAGCCGTCGCCGTCGCGCAGGAACTGGCGGACGGGAAGCGCGTCAAAGAACTCGTTGGCGATCAGGAAGAGCGGTGCCTCGGGCAGGTCTGCGAGGCTGTCGTGCCACCTCGGCGCAAAGCCGCCGAGCCGCTTGGCCTGCTCGGCACGCAAGGCGGGAGAGGCCTCGACAAGGTGCAGCTCCGCCGCCGCGATCAGCTCCGGCACCGCTCGCATGGCGCGCAATGCGTCGGCCATCAGCGTGCCACGTCCCGGCCCCAGCTCTGCGAGGATGATCCGCTCGGGGCGCCCCTGGTCCACCCAGCTCTGCGCCAGCGCGAGGCCGAGCAGTTCGCCGAACATCTGGCTGATCTCTGGCGCAGTGGTGAAATCCCCCGCCGCGCCTAGCGGATCGCGGGTGGTGTAGTAGCCATGCTGCGGGTGCAGCAGGCACCATGTCATGTATTCGGCCACGCTCATCGGCCCCTCGGCCGCAATGCGCGCCTCGAGAAGCGGAAGCAGCGCGCTCATGCGCGCCGCCGCGCCCAGAGAATGAGGCCGATGCCCACGAGGATCATCGGCAGCGACAGCATCTGGCCCATGGTCAAGCCGTAGCCGCCCACGTACCACGCCAGCCCCAGCGGGTTGCCGGGCGAGACGAACTGCGCGTCGGGCTGGCGCACGAACTCCACGAGGAAACGCGCGATGCCGTAGCCAGCAAGGAACACGCCCGCCATTTGCCACGGCGTCTTCAACCCGCCGCGGCGTAGTGCGAGCCAGAGTACCAGCGTGCCGAGCAGCACGCCTTCAAGCAGCGCCTCGTAGAGTTGCGAGGGATGCCGCGCGCAGAGCGCGCCGAGCGCCTGCCCGCAGGCCTGCGCCGCCTCGCCGGGGAAGATCACCCCCCAGGGCAGCTCCGTCGGGCGGCCCCAGAGCTCGGCGTTGACGAAGTTTGCGATGCGCCCCAGCAGCAGCCCCGGCGGCACGGAGATCGCCAGCATATCGGCGGTGGAACCGAGCGGGATGCGATTCTTGAGGCAGAATCCGAGGAAGCCGATCAGCACCCCGAGGAACCCGCCGTGGAACGACATGCCACCGTGCCAGACCATCAGGATCTCGGCCGGGTGCGACAGGTAGTAGTCCGGCTGGTAGAACAGCATGATGCCGAGCCGCCCACCGAGAATGATGCCCAGAATCACCCAGGTCAGCAGTTGCTCGACCTGTGCGGGGCTCATCGGGGGCTGATCGCCCGGCCAGAGGTGGACGCGCTTCACTGCGGCGACGGCGATGCGCCAGCCGATGATGATGCCCGCGATGTAGGCAAGCGCGTACCAGCGCAGGGCGAATTCCATGCCGAAAACCGAGATCGAGAAGACCTCGGAGGACAGGGGCGGAAAGGGAATGGCGGCTTTCATGCGCGATGAGTGACGGGAGTTTCCGGGGGAAGTCAACCTTGTGACCCGGGAGCTCTCGGCCCATATAGGACACAAGCATATGACGGAGAGCCCAATGCAGACGCGCAACAAGGTATTCGAAGATCTGTCGCAGCTCATGACCAACGCCATGGGCGTGGCGCAGGGCGCGAAGGACGAGGCCGAAACGGCGATGAAATCGATGATCGACCGCTGGCTGGCGGATCGCGACTTCGTGACCCGCGAGGAATTCGACGCGGTTCGCGCCATGGCGCAGAAGGCCCGCGAGGAGAACGAGAGCCTCAAGGCGCGCCTCGACGCGCTGGAGAAGGGTCAGGGCTGACCCGGTTCGGGCAACTCGCCCGATCCCATCAGTTGGCCCGGGGCGACCAGCCCCGTGCCGCGCCCTTGCTTACCCAGCCTGCCTCTGCTCCACGAGACCTCCATCGGTCAGATCGGCCGGTGGGTAGAGCACGATGATATCGCCATCGTCCAGCCCCTCGACCACCTGCACCTGCCGCCCGTTCCCCTGCCCGAGCGTGACCGGCACCTGCACCGCCCGCCCGCTCTCGACCCGGAACACCGCCCAGCCCCCGCCCTCGCGGAAGGCCGCGCTTTGCGGGATCTGCAGCGTGTCCGCCTCCTCCCAGATCACGATGCGCGCCAGCACCCGGTAGCCATGCCCCAGCGCCGCGCGCGCCTCGGGCGGCGCGGTGAAGCGCAGGATCACCCGCACACGCTGCTCCTCGACCCCCAGCGCCGAGACCTCCGTGGTGCCGAGCGGCGCGATGCGCTCGACCTCCGCCTCCAGCGAGCCCGGCCCGCCCCAGTCGTCGAGCATGACGCGCGCGCCCGGCACGACCTGCACCGCGTCCGAGGAGATAAGGTCCACCGCCACCTGCAGATCCTGCGCGATATTGCCGATCTCGAGCACCGGGGCGCCGGCCTCCAGCGAAGTCTCTGACTGTTCGACCACTCGCAGGATGCGCCCATCGACCGGAGACCGCAGCGGGATGTCCGAGGCCCCGACCTCGGCCAGCGCCTCGGCCAGGCCCTGGTCGTCGAAACCGATGAGCTGCGCCTGCGCATTGGCCAGCTCTGCCTCGCGCATGGCCACCGCCGCCCGCGCCGTCTCGACCCGCGCCTGCGCCGCCAGCGCCGCGGTGCGGGCCTGATCCAGCGCCGCAGTGGAAATCGTGCCCCGCGCCGCCAGGGTCTTGGCGCGGTCATGGTCCGAGACCGCCAGGTCAACGTCCGCCTGCGCCACGTTCACCTCGGCCCTGGCCTGCAGCAGCGCCGCCTGCGCCGCCGCCACCGCCGCCCGCGCCTGCTCACGGGTGCGCAGGTCGAGCACCGAGGGCGCGGCGGGGCGCATGTGGGCCACCACGTCGCCCTGAGCCACCTCGTCGCCATCCATCGCCTGCACCCGCAGCAACCGCCCGGCGACGGGCGTGGTCACCACGTAGACGTCGCGCACCTCGGTCTTGCCTTCCTCGTCGATGGTCACCACCAGCGGGCCGCGCGTCACCTGCCCGAGGTCCACCAGCTCGGGGCGCGGCCAGAAGGCGGCGGCCAGCGCCAGGACGAGCAGCAACGCGAGGCCGAAGCCAAGGACCAGCCGGGTGCGGTTGCGGGGTCGGTTGAGAGCCATGAGGTCAATCCCGTGTCTTGAGCGCGGCGACCAGGTCGGCGCGGTCCACATCGCGTTTCACCAGCAGCCCCGAAAGCACCGCGCCCGAGATCACCACCAGCGCGGCGAATCCGAAGGCGGCGGGCCGGAAGACCACCGTGATCGTGTAGAGGTCGGAGGAATAGGCGGCGGCCAGCATATGCGCGATGCCCCAGCCCAGAAACGCACCGCAGGGCAGCGCCAGAAGCGTCACCAACCCCAGCTCGCCGAGCAGCACGTAAGCAGCCTCACCCTTGGAGAAGCCGATGACCCGCAGGCTGGCGAGGTCGTGCGCACGTTCGGCCAGTGCGATGCGGGCGGCGTTGTAGATGATGCCGAAGGTGATGGTGAAGGCCACCGCCGCCATGATGAAGCGCGTCGCCCCGGTGCCCTGGTTCATCACCCGTTCGAAGGCGTCCCGCGCCTCGGACTTGAGGCTGACGCCCGCCACCACGGGCTGGTCGCGCAGCCAGACCTGCACCGCCTCGGCCTGCGCCGGATCAAGCCGGAGAGCGGCGCTGGAAATCCGCCCCGGCTCGAAGAGCGCCCGGTCCAGCGCCTCCAGTGCCATGTAGGCCGGGGCGCCCAGCACGGTCTCCGACACGCCGGTGACCGGCAGGCGCAGCGCCGGCTGCGCGCCCTCGCGCACCTCGACAGTCAGCACGTCCCCGGCCTGCGCCTTCAGCTTGCGGGCCAATGCGGTGCTCAGCACGAGCCCCGGACCGTCGAGCGCGATGGGAATGTAGTCAGGCGTCAGAGCGCGGAGCAGCTCGGGGTCCGGCGGCAGCCCGGTGATCGCGCCGCGGTGGGTCCGTCGCCCGTTGCGCAGCACCACCGGTACCGAGCGGGCCCCCTCGACCCGCAGCACCCCGGGGTGGCGGGCCAGCTCGAGCAGGGTCTTCTGCGACACCGCATGGGTGAAGCTCACGGTCGCCTCGGAACGGTCGAGCACATCGAAGCTGAGCGCCACCGCCTGATTGAACCCGGCGTGGATGGTCAACATGCCGACCGAGAGCCCCATGCCGAAGGTGATCCCCACCACCGCGCCCAGCATGCGGAAGGGTGTCCGTGTGAAGCGGCGCAGCACCATGCGGGTCGGCTGGTCGAGCGCCTTCAACGCCCCGGCCCACCGCCCGGCGCGGCGGTAGTCTGCGGGGGCTGGCGGGCGCATCGCCTCGGCCGGGTGCAGCGCGAAGATTTGGCGCAGCACCACCGCCCCGCCCGCCGCCGCCGCCAGCACGCTGACCACCAGCCCCAGTGCCAGCGCACCCGGATCGAGCCGGAAGACGAGGAAGGGAAACTTGTAGAAATGCAGGTAGAGCTGCACCATCGCGCGCCCACTCAGGATACCCAGCAGCGCGCCCAGCAGCGCCCCCGCCACGGCAATCGCCAGCACCAGCTTGAGGTAGTGCCCGCCGATTTCCGAGCCGCGGTAGCCAAAAGCCTTCAGCAGGCCGATCTCTTCGCGCTCGGCCTGCACCATGCGCGCGATGACGATATTCAGCAGGAAGGCAGCGATGCCGAGGAACACCGGGGGAATTGCCGCCGCCGTGTCGCGCAGCCCGTTGATCTCCTCCGAGACGAAGCGGTGCGAGAACTGGTCCTCGCGGTCGTAGGCCCCCGACCCGCCCCAGGGCTTCAGGAGATGATCGAGCGCTTCGATCACGCCGCGAGGGTCGGTGCCCCGGGTGAGCGTGACGAGGAACTCGGAATAGGCCCCCTTCATGTCGAAGGAGGCGGAGAGTGAGGTCTGCGACATCCACAGCACGGCGTAGCGCGCGTCATCCGGCACCATCTCGCCCGGCGCCGCGGCGTAGAGAAATTCCGGCGAGCGGGCGAGCCCGGTGATCCGCAGGCTGCGCCGCGCCCCGTTCATCACCACCTGCAACGCGTCGCCCGGCCTCAGCCCATGCGCGGCGGCGAAGGTGTCGAGCAACACCACCTCTTCGGGCGCGCCCGGATCGAAGAGCCGCCCCTGCTGCAACCGAATGGCATTCAGCGCGGGCTCCGCGTGGTCGGGCAGCGACAGCGCCTGCGCCGCCACGGGCACTGCCCTGTCCGACAGTTCGATCCTTGCCGCGCCTGAAATGCGCCCCTCGGCCCGCGCCACGCCCGGCAGACCCGCGACCTGATGCAGCACATGGCTGGGCGCGCGGGTGACCGGGGCGAAGACCTCGGCGAAGCGGTAGCGCTCATAGTAGCCGCGGCGGGTCTCGTCGAGGGTGACCACCAGCCCTGCCATCATCACTTGCATCATCACGCCAAGCGCCATGACCACAGCGATCGCCGCTGCCTGCCCCTTCATCCGCCACAGATCGCGCGAGAGCTTGCGGTCGAGGGTGCTCATGCGCTCACCACTCGATCTCAGCGGCGGCGCGCGGGGCGTCGTTGTGCTCGACCGAGCGGATCGCGCCATCGGTAAAGCGGATCACGCGGTCGGCCATCTCGGCGGTGGCGGCGGCATGGGTGACGATCATCACCGTGCTGCCGAGGCTGCGGTTGAGATGCTGCAGGACCCCCAGCACCTCGCGCCCGGTGGCACTGTCGAGCGCGCCGGTCGGCTCGTCGCAAAGCAGCACATCCGGGCGCTTGGCCACCGCGCGGGCGATGGCAACCCGCTGCTGCTCGCCGCCGGAAAGCTGGCTGGGAAAGTGGTCCTTGCGTGTGTCCAGCCCGACCAGCGCCAATGCCTCGGCGGGGTCCATCGGATTGCGGGCGATCTCCGTGACAAGCTCGACGTTTTCCTCGGCGGTGAGCGAGGGCATGAGGTTGTAGAACTGAAAGACGAACCCGAGGTTATCGCGCCGGTAGCGGGTGAGCGCCCGGTCGGACATGGCGGTCAGTTCCTCGCCGCGGAACCACGCACGTCCCGCGCTGGGGCGGTCGAGCCCGCCGAGGATATTGAGCAGCGTCGACTTGCCGCTGCCCGAGGGGCCGAGCAGCACGGTGATCTCGCCCGGCGGCAGTTCGAGATCGACGCCCCGCAGCGCATGCACCGCCGAAGCCCCCTCGCCATAGACGCGGGTGAGACCCTCGACACGGTAGATCGGCGGCTGTTGCGGCACGAAGCACCCTCCTCTGCCGCCAGCCTATGGCAGCACGGGGGCCGCTGTCTTGAGCCGGATCAAATGCCCCGGCTTCAGGCCGGACGCGCCAGCCTCTGTGCCTCGTCGAGCAGCGCCTGCAGCACCGGCGTGTAGGGCTCCTGCCAGGGCGCGATCAGCCCGACCTCATGCGCCCGGCTGTCCGAGGCCAGCGGCACCAGCGACAGCGGTTTGCCCTCTGCCAGGAAACCCGCGAGATCTGTCGGCAGGATGGTCACCCAGTCGCCAGTCAGCACGTTGCTCACCAGAACCACGGTGGAGTTCGACTCGATCGCCGCGCCCGCCTCCAGCCCCGCTTCCATGAACTGCCGGTTTATGATCCGCCGGTTCTGCATCTCCGGAGTCAGCAGGCAGAGCTTGAGGCTGCCCAGCTCCGCCCAGTCCAGCGTCTCCCTGTCCGCCAGCGGATGGTCCTCGCGGCACACCAACTGGTAGGCCTCACGATAAAGCGGGCGCGTGGTGACCCTGCCCAGCGGCTCGTTGTCGAGATAGGAAATGCCCGCGTCGATCTCCAAGTCGTCGAGCATCGTCAGGATGTCCGCAGACGCCCGCGACAACACGGTGAAGGTGACCCGCGGATGGCGGTCGTTGAAGCGCGCCGCCAGCGTCGAGGCCCAGGTCAGCGCGGTGGGGATCACCGCCAGCCGCAGGTGCCCCGCCAGCCCCTCGCGCGAGGCCCGCATCTCGTCGCGCAGGCGGCGCGTGTCGCCAACGATCTGACGCGCCCAGACCAGCGCGCGCTGCCCCTCGGGCGTCAGCCCTCCGAACCGCGAGCCCCTCTGCACCAGCTTGACCCCGAGCTGTTCCTCGAGCTGCCGGATGCCGGTGGAGAGCGTCGGCTGGGTGATCCCCAGACTGACCGCCGCGCGGCCAAAGTGCTGTTCCCGGGCGAGCGCGATGAACATTTCCAGCTTGGCGATCATGGGAGCCTATCGAGAAACAAGGTTACCATATTAATTGCCTTTCACGCGTCAAAGCGCAATCGGGACGCCCGATGGCTTCCTTGGCGTCGAGGCCTTCTGCGCAACCAGCGGAGTTCTCATCACTTCGCTCCGGATGCCGAACCTCAGTTCAAGACGACACGGCATCCCCGAGGTCTACGAAAGACGTACGCGACGCCTCCTTCCGGAGCTTGTCCTGGCCGGCGCCTGCGCCATCCCCGCGGCCTGGACATTCTTGCTGCCGAGCGCTCTGCGAACCGCCGGGCGCAGCGTACCGGCACCAATAGGCCTCCTGACCCCGGGCTTTCGCAATGCGCGCCGTGCCCCATGAACCGAGCAGATCCCCGACGGGCTGTACAAATCGCACTGGGGTTTATTGCACCGCAGTCGAACCCGAAACACGCCGACTAGCTTTTGTTCTCGGTGTGGGCCCAGAAGCTGCCGATCGGCGCATGACGCGATCGGTTTTTCGGCGCACTTCGGAGGGGAGCAGACTCCGCCTGGCGGCTTGTCGGGGAACCTGGCGATCCCGGCAGGATTCGAACCTGCAACCTGCCCCTTAGGAGGGGGCTGCTCTATCCAGTTGAGCCACGGGACCGACGGACTTCCCTTAGCGCGGGCGTTCGCTGTTGTCACCCTGCAAGCGGAAATTCCTCGGCGCGGCGGCTTGTGCTTGTAAGCCCCGGCAGAAAGGCTAACATTTGCGTAATTAATGCTTTGGAGGAGCCGCCCGTGGCCGACACCGATCCCCGTCCCCTCACCCTCAGAGACGTCTCCGAAGCCTCCGGCGTGTCCGAGATGACCGTGAGCCGGGTGCTGCGCAACCGCGGGGACGTGTCCGAGGCGACGCGGGCCAAGGTGCTCGAAGCGGCAAAGAACCTCGGCTACGTGCCCAACAAGATCGCCGGTGCGCTGGCTAGCCAGCGGGTGAACCTCGTTGCGGTGATCATTCCCTCGATGCGCAACATGGTGTTCCCCGAGGTGATGGCCGGCATCGCCTCGGTGCTCGAGGACACCGAGCTGCAGCCGGTCGTCGGCATCACCGACTACCTGCCCGAGAAGGAAGAGCGGGTGCTCTACGAGATGCTGTCCTGGCGGCCCTCCGGCGTGATCATCGCCGGGCTCGAGCACACCGAGGCCGCCAAGGCGATGATGAAGGCCAGCGGTATCCCGGTGGTGGAAATCATGGACATCGACGGCACCCCCGTCGATTGTGCCGTGGGTATCTCGCACCGCCGCGCCGGGCGCGAAATGGCCAAGGCGATCCTGCGCGCAGGCTACCAGAAGATCGGTTTCCTCGGCACCAAGATGCCGCTCGACCATCGCGCGCGGAAGCGCTTCGAGGGGTTCACCGAGGCGCTGGCGAAGAGCGGTGTCGAGGTTGTGGACCAGGAGTTCTACTCCGGCGGCTCGGCGCTGAAGAAGGGCCGCGAGATGACCCAGGCCATCCTCGAGCGCGAGCCCGAGATCGATTTCCTCTACTACTCGAACGACATGATCGGCGCGGGCGGTTTGCTCTACCTGATGGAACAGGGGCGCGACATCCCCGGCGAGATCGGGCTTGCCGGCTTCAACGGCGTGGAGCTGCTGCAGGGTCTGCCGCGGCAGTTGGCCACGATGGACGCACACCGCGCCGAGATCGGTCGCAAGGCCGCAGAGATCATCGCTTCGCGGGTCGAGAACCCGGAGGCCGACTACGAGCGCATCGTCGAGCTGACACCGAAGATCGCCTACGGCGACACGCTGCGGCGCTGACCCGGCTCAGAGCAGCGGCCGGATGCTCGGCTCCTCGATATCGGCCATGGCCAGCTCGGCCATGCCCTCCGCATCGCTGATGTGCAGCTGCCCGTCTGTCCATTCCGCCAGCCCGCGGGCACGCAGCCGCCCCAGCGTCTTGTTGGTGTGCACCAGCGACAGGCCAAGCGCGTCCGCAAGATCCTGCTGCCGGTAGGGCAGCGGCACCCGCGGCCCCTGTCCTATCCCCAGCTCGCTGAGTCGCCGGTAGATCTTCAGCAGCGCCCAGGCCACCCGCTGCGCCGCATCGCGCTGGCCGACAGTGGCCAGCGTCTCGCCGAGGAAATGCTCCTCGGAGGCGGCGATCCATGTCACGTCATAGGCCAGCGACGGCTGCCTGCGGTAGAGCGTCCAGAGGTCAGCCCGATTGAACACGCACAGGCGCATCGCGCTCGTCGCCTGCACCGAGTGCTTCATCTCGCCCAGAAGCCCCGCCTGAAGCCCCGTCAGGTCCCCCGGCAGGAGGAAATTGATCACCTGACGCCGCCCGTTCTCGAGCGTCTTGTAACGTAGACCCATGCCCTCGAGGACGGTGTAGATTTGCGGCGAATTCGCCCCTTCGATCAGCAGATGCGTGCCGGGATCGACGCTCAGCTCACCCGTCTTGAACCTTTCCATGAAGGCCAGTTCATCATCCTCGAAGGCGCGGAACAGCTTCTTGCGGCGCAGCGGGCAGCTCTTGCAGGCAATCTGAGTCATCTCGGCCTCCTATGTCACAGATTAATGCGCGCCGGTCCGAATGGTTCCAAACTGCGCGCAGCGAGAGGAGACCGCGAATGATTCCCGACGACACGCCCGGAAGCGGGCCGGGTTTTCTCGTGCTGCTGAATGATCCCTTCGTGGCCGAAGACGTCGCACGAAGCATTTCCGAGCATGACCCCACCGCGCAGGTCGTCTGCGCACAAACACCCGAGGCGGCGCTACTGCTGGTCCAGTCCGAGGGACGGATCGGCGTTGCGCTGCTGCAGATGGCACCGAGCGAGGTCGCGCGAAGCGCGCTCGGGCAGTTACTGAGCGCCTCCGGCACCCGCATCGCGCTGGCGGGCGACGCCGCCGAGCAGCAAGGCAGCGCCTGCGCCTACGAGGTGCTTCAACGTCCGTTCAGCAGCGCCGAGATCATTCGCGTCCTGAGCCGCGCGCGTGCAAGCTGACCGATTTCACGCGCGCCCCGTTCCGTCGTCACGGTTCTGTCACGCCCCTGTCACGCGGCCGGACTAGGACTCGGAACGTTCTTGATGAGTGCCGTGGTCAATTGGCGGAATTACCCCGCGCATCCCCCGGTCAAGACTACCAGTGATTTCATGAAGAAGGGGGTGGCACCGAGCGCCACCCCCAATTTTTTAGATCGATTTTTCGCGTGCGCTCGAGACCTTTACTTCAGCGCCTCGTCGGTGATCGCATGGGTCCAGGCGGCTTCACCCGGGTCCTTGGTGATCACCGGATCGGCGCCGGCGCTCAGCAGAACCTCGACGGTGCGGGTGAAGTCCTCCGGGTCCAGCGCACCGTTCGAACCGGCGGTCAACTTGGCGATCTCACCCATCATGCGCTTCTGGTGCTCCTCGGTCTGGGCGCCGGTCTCGTCGTTCTCGAGCACGATATCGGCGGCCTCATCCGGGTTCTCCTCGGCGTATTTCCAGCCCTTCATCGAGGCCCGCACGAAGCGCACCAGCTTGTCGGTCATCTCGGGATCGGCGAGGTTCTCTTCGGACGTATAGAGACCGTCCTCGAGCGTCGCGATGCCCTCGTCCTGATACTTGAAGACCACGAGGTCCTCGGGTGTCAGCCCCGCGTCGATCACCTGCCAGTACTCGTTGTAGGTCATGGTGGTGGCGCATTCGACCTGCTTTTGCAGCAGCGGATCGACGTTGAAGTTGATCTTCTGGATGGTCACCCCGCCGTCGGATCCATCGGTGGCGTAGCCCAGCTTCGACATCCACGAGTAGAGCGGCAGCTCGTTGCCGAAGAACCAAGTGCCGAGCGTGTGGCCGGGGAAGTCGGCCGGGCTTTCGATGCCGTGCTCCTTGAGGCAGGTGAGCATCAGCCCAGAGGACTTGAAGGGCTGGGCGATGTTGACGATCGGTGCGCCGTTCTCGCGCGCGGCCAGTGCCGAGGGCAGCCAATCGACCATCACGTCAGCCCCGCCGCCAAGCAGCACCTGCACGGGCGCAATGTCGGGCCCACCCGGCTTGATCGTCACGTCGAGGTCTTCTTCGTCGTAGAAGCCCTTGTCGGCGGCCACGTAATAGCCGGCGAACTGCGCCTGCGTCACCCACTTGAGCTGCAGCGTCAGCTCGTCCGCGGCCTGCGCGCCGCCCGCCGCGAGCAGCATCGCCGAGGCGATCCCCCATCCGGTAAACTTGGTCATCATACTCTCCTGTTGCATTGCGCGTTTCTTGGTCTTTTCTTCGCAGTTTTCTGTTTCACCGGCCCCGCTGCGACGGGTGCCAGAAGGTCGCGGCGCGTTCGATCAGCGCCACGCCGCCGTAGAAAGCCGAGCCCGCAAGCGCGGCCACCACGATCTCTGCCCACACGAGGTCGAGCTGCAAAAGCCCGACGCTGGTGGAAATGCGAAAGCCCATCCCGGTGATCGGCGAGCCGAAGAACTCGGCCACGATGGCGCCGATCAGCGCGAGGGTGGAGGCGATCTTCAGCCCGTTGAAGATGAAGGGCAGCGCCGCGGGCAGGCGCAGCTTCCACAGGCTGGTCCAGTACCCGGCGGCATAGGTGCGCATCAGGTCGCGCTGCATGGCGCTGGTGTCCGCCAGCCCCTGCACCGCGTTGACCAGCACCGGGAAGAACACCATGACCACCACCACTGCCGCCTTCGACTGCCAGTCGAAGCCGAACCACATCACCAGAATGGGCGCGATGCCGATGATCGGCAGCGCCGCGACGAAGTTGCCCACCGGCAAGAGGCCCCGCCGCAGGAAGTCGAAGCGGTCGACGACGATGGCCGTCAGCAGCGCCGCGCCGCACCCCAGAACGTAGCCGGTGAGCGCGCCCTTCAGCACGGTCTGCACGAAGTCCTGCCAGAGCACCCCCGACGATTGCCCGAAGCGCGCCGCGATCACCGAGGGCGCGGGCAGCAGCACCGGCGAGATGCCGAAGCCGCGCACCACCGCTTCCCAGACGAAGACCAGCACTAGCCCGAAGATCACCGGCACCGCCAGCGCCGCGGCGCTGGTCTTGCGTTTCGACAGCCGGACGTTGGCCCAGAGTCCCAGCGCCCAGACGATCAGCCCTGCAACAATCCAGATCATGCCATGCCCATCCGCTTCAGGGTGATGCGCTGGATGAGGCCGATCAGCCCCACCAGCGCCGCCGCCAGCGCCGCCGCCATCAGCAGCGCCGACCAGATTTGGATGGTCTGACCGTAGTAACTCCCGGCGAGAAGTCGCGCGCCCAGCCCCGCCACCGCGCCGGTCGGCAGCTCGCCGACAATGGCCCCGACGAGGCTTGCCGCCATGGCGATCTTCATCGAGGCGAAGAGATAGGGCATCGAGGCCGGCAGCCGCAGCCGCCAGAACTCCTGCGCGCGGGTGGCGCTCCAGGTGCGCATCTGGTCGAGCTGCATGGCGTCGGGGCTGCGCAGCCCCTTTACCATGCCCACCACCACCGGGAAGAACGACAGGTACATCGAGATCATCGCCTTGGGCAGCAGTCCCGAGATGCCGATGGCGTTCAGCACCACGATGATCATCGGCGCGATGGCGAGGATCGGGATGGTCTGGCTGGCGATCACCCAGGGCATCACCGATTTGTCCATCACCCGGTTGTAGACGATGCCCACCGCCAGCGCGAAGCCGAGCAACGTACCAAGGCCAAAGCCCAGCACCGTGGCGCTCATCGTGACCCAGGCGTGATAGACGAGGCTGCGCTTGGAGGTGGGTTTCTTCATCGCCACCGTGTCCCAGAGCTCCAAGGCCACCTGGTGCGGCGCGGGCAGCTTGGGCTTGTCCTGCGCCCAAGTCTCGGCGATCAGCTCGGGCGTGGTCAATACACGGTCCTGGCGCGCGGCCTGGTCGAGCACCCATTGCTTGTTGAGCATGACGGCGCTGCCGTACCAGATCACCAGGATCGCCAGTACGACGGTCAACACGGGGATCACGTTCTTCATCGCCGCCACTCCATCCGCAGCTCGCGCAGGGTCTCGGGCGGCTCGGGATCGACCTCGCCCGCATCTCGGAAGCCCTCGCGCCGGTAGAAGCGCTGCGCCGCGAGGTTTGTCACATGCGTGTGCAGGAAGAGCCGTGCCCGCCCCTCCTTGGCCTTGTCGAGCAGCGCCTTGCCGAGCCCCGCGCCGCTGCGCGCGCAGTAGAGCGCCCCGACCTTGCCGATCTCGGGGTCGATCGAGATATAGCCCTCGACGGGCGCGCCGATCACCCAGATCTCGCGCAACGAAAACGCCTCGCGCAGGAAGCCCTCGATCACGCCCGGACTATAGATGCGTGGGAACCACTCCGTCGCATCGATCCAGCCGTTCACCACCGCGGCACAGGCGGGAATATCGGCCTCGGTCGCACGCCTCACCTGGAGTTCTGTCATCGCGCGGCCCCGCTGCTTTCATCTTTCCTCAAATACTCAAAATTCGGCGCACCCGGTCCACGGTGATCCATGAGTATTTTTAGAAAGATGAAAGGATTGCGTGGTTTCTTCGTGGCGCGGTACAGGCTGGAGAGCCGATGACCGCGAAAGGTGAAAGGGGAGCCCGCGTTCCGAGACCTTCTGCGGGGCGGCACCGGGGCGCGGCGATGTCTTGGCGCGCTCCGGGTCGCAGCGCCCGAACCGCCGCAAATGTCCACTATTTTGAGATCAGTCATAGGCATGCCCCGCCCGCAGCCCCTCTCGCACGCGGTGGGCGATCTCGAGGAACTCCGGGCTATCGCGGATTTCCAGCGGGCGCTCCTTCGGCAGCGGGCTTTCGATCACGTCGGTGATCCGCCCCGGCCGCGGCGACATGACGACGATCTTGGTCGACAGGTACACGGCCTCGGGGATCGAGTGGGTGACGAAGCAGATGGTCTTCTCGGTGCGCGCCCAGAGCGCCAGGAGCTGCTCGTTGAGGTGGTCGCGCACGATCTCGTCGAGCGCGCCGAAGGGTTCGTCCATCAGCAGGATGTCCGCATCAAACGCCAGCGCGCGGGCAATCGAGGCCCGCTGCTGCATGCCGCCCGAAAGCTGCCAGGGATATTTCTTCTCGAAGCCTGCCAGCTCCACCAGCTCCAGAACACGCTGCACGCGCTCTGCCTGCTCGGGTTTCGAATAGCCCATGATCTCCAGCGGCAGGCGGATGTTGCCGCCGATGGTGCGCCACGGATAGAGCCCCGCCGCCTGGAAGACATAGCCATAGGCACGCGCCTTGCGCGCGACCTCGGGGGGCACGCCGTTGACCAGCACCGTGCCCGAGGTCGGCGTCTCGAGGTCCGCCATCACCCGCAAAAAGGTGGTCTTGCCGCAGCCCGAGGGACCGATGAAGGAGACGAAGTCGCCCTTGCCGATCTTCAGGTCCACGTCCTTGAGCGCCTGCACCGGGCCGTCGCTCGTTTCGTAGACGAGGTTCAGCCCCTGCGCCGAGATCACCGTCGGGGTCTGCGGGACGCTGGCCGCTGATGCGGCCGCTTGTTCTGTCATCATCTTCATTCCCTGTGCGGGGCGGGGGCGTCTTCCGGCCCCCTGCCCCGGTCTCGATCTGTCTATGTCACACCCCGGAGGCCGGGATGCCGCTTCGTTCCACCTTGCGCGGCGCGGTCAGCTCCTTCCATGAGCTCAGCGCCTTGCTCACCGGCCCGGCGGGCGGCCGGGCGACGAACTGGCCGTGGCCCTCCTCCGAGCTCAGCGCGCCTTCGGTCACCGAGACCTTGCCCCGGCTCAGCACGAAGCGCGGCAGGCCCTTCACGGTCATGCCCTCGAAGACGTTGTAGTCGATGGCCGACTGCTGGGTCTTGGCCGAGATCACCTTCTCGCGGTTCGGGTCGAGCACCACGATGTCGGCATCAGCGCCGACAAGAATGGCCCCCTTGCGCGGGTAGATGTTGAGGATCTTGGCAATATTGGTCGAGGTGACCGCGACGAACTCCTGCGGCGTCAGACGGCCGGTGGCGACGCCCTGCGTCCAGAGCATCGGCAGCCGGTCCTCGAGCCCGCCGGTGCCATTGGGGATTTTGGTGAAATCGCCGACGCCATACCGTTTCTGATCTGTGGTGAAGGCGCAGTGGTCGGTGGCTACGCAGGAGAGCGAGCCCGCCGCCAGCCCGGCCCAGAGGCTGTCCTGATGCGCCTTGTTGCGGAACGGCGGCGACATCACCCGGCGCGCGGCGTGATCCCAGTCGGGGTTGGCGTATTCGCTGTCATCCAGGGTCAGGTGCTGGATCAGCGGCTCGCCCCAGACCCGCTTGCCCGCCTGGCGGGCGCGGCGGATCGCCTCGTGGCTCTCCTCGCAGCTCACGTGCACCACGTAGAGCGGCACGCCCGCCATGTCGGCGATCATGATGGCGCGGTTGGTGGCCTCGCCCTCGACCTGCGGCGGGCGGGAATAGGCATGCGCCTCGGGGCCGTTGTTGCCGGCGGCGAGCAGCTTGGCCGAGAGCTCAGCCACCACGTCACCGTTCTCTGCATGTACCAGCGGGATAGCTCCCAGTTCGGCGCAGCGCTGGAACGAGGCGAAGAGCTCGTCGTCGTTCACCATCAGCGCGCCCTTGTAGGCCATGAAGTGCTTGAAGGTGGTGATGCCGCGGTCGACCACCTCCTTCATCTCGTTGAACACCTGCTCGCTCCACCAGGTGACCGCCATGTGGAAGGAGTAGTCGCAATGCGCGCGGGTCGACTTGTTGTCCCACATCTGCAGCGCGTCGAGCAGCCCCTGCCCCGGCGAGGGCAGTGCGAAGTCGACGACCATGGTCGTTCCCCCGGCCAGCGCCGCGCGGGTGCCGCTGTCGAAGTCGTCGGCGGAATAGGTGCCCATGAAAGGCATTTCGAGGTGGGTGTGCGGGTCGATCCCGCCAGGCATCACGTAGCAGCCCGAGGCATCGAGCACCTCGTCGCCCTTGAGGTTCTGGCCGATCTCTACGATGCGGCCGCCTTCGACCAGCACATCGGCGTCAAAGCTCAGGTCGGCGGTGACGATGGTGCCGCCCTTGATCACTGTGGACATCTTTTCCTCCCTTGGAAATCCGGGCCCGGGGCTTCGTCTAGACCGAAAAATCCCGGGGAGTCCGCGGCCCGGAGGCCGCGGGCGGGGCAGAGCCCCTTATCTGGCGTCCGCCTCAGGCGACAATCTCCGCGGTCTCGAGCACCGCGTGGAACAGCACGTCGGTCCCCGCCGTCGCCCAGTCCTTCGAGATCTCCTCGGCCTCGTTGTGCGAGATGCCTTCGACGCAGGGGCACATGACCATGGTCGCCGGGGCCACCTTGGCTGCCCAGCAGGCGTCGTGGCCCGCGCCCGAGATGATGTTGAGATGCGAATAGCCCAGCCGCTCGGCGGCGTTGCGTACGTTCTCGACCAGTTCGGGGGCGAAGGTGACCGGGTCGAAATGGCCCACAGGCTCGACCGCGCAGCCGACCTCCAGCTCGGCGCAGATCTCGGGCGCGCGGCGCTCGATCTCGGCGCGCATGGCGTTCAGCTTGTCCAGATCGGGAGAGCGGATGTCGACGGTGAAGACCACGGTTTCCGGCAGCACGTTGCGGGAGTTGGGGGAAAAGGTCACCTGCCCCACGCCGCCGACGGCACCGGGCTGGGCGGCCATGGCCACTTCCTGCACCATCTCGAAGATGCGGCTCATGGCGAGCCCGGCGTTCACCCGCATGTTCATCGGCGTGGAGCCGGTGTGCGCGGCTTTGCCGGTCAGGGTGAATTCCAGCCACCAGAGCCCCTGGCAATGGGTGACCACGCCGATGTCCTTGCCCTCGGCCTCGAGGATCGGCCCCTGCTCGATGTGCAGCTCGTAGTAGGCGTGCATCTTGCGCGCGCCAACCTCTTCCTCGCCCTTCCAGCCGATGCGGGTCAGCTCGTCGCCGTAGGTCTTACCCTCCAGGTCCTTGCGTCCGTAGGCGTAGTCGAGGTCGTGCACCCCGGCAAAGACGCCCGAGGCCAGCATGGCGGGGGCAAAGCGTCCGCCCTCCTCGTTGGCCCAGTTGGTGACCACGATCGGGTGCTTGGTCTTGATCCCGAGATCGTTCATCGTGCGCACCGCTTCCAGCGCACCGAGCACGCCCAGCACCCCGTCGTACTTGCCGCCCGTGGGCTGGGTGTCGAGGTGCGAGCCGACGTAGACCGGCAGGGCGTCGGGGTCCTCACCGGCGCGGGTGGCGAACATCGTGCCCATGGCATCGACGCCCATGGTCATGCCCGCGTCCTCGCACCAGCTCTGGAACAGGGCGCGGCCCTCGGCGTCCTCGTCAGTCAGCGTCTGGCGGTTGTTGCCACCCGCAACGCCGGGGCCGATCTTGGCCATCTCCATCAGGCTGTCCCAGAGTCGGTCGCCATCGATCCGGAGGTTCTCGCCCGGTGCCGCCATCTTTTTGTCCTCGCTGCCTTGCTTTGCGTCTGCAATGCGCGGTCGCGCTTGCGCGGGCCGCGCGTGTTTTTTACCATTTGGTAAAGCCACGATTGCAATGCGCCCCGGACCTGTCAAGAAATCCCTGCCTTGGCCCCCGGGGCGGATGCGCATAGAGCGGGCAGCGCCGCCCGGAAAAGCAGCAGCCAAGGAATGCCATGCCCGCTCCCTCTGAAAAGCCACCCGAAAAGACGCCGGAGAAGAAGCCCAGCCGAATCCAGATCCGCAACCGCAAGAAGATCATAGATGCAGCGCTGGACGTGTTCTCGCAACACGGTTTCCGCGGCGCGACGCTCGACCAGATCGCCGAGGCTGCGGGCATGTCGAAGCCCAACCTCATCTACTATTTCGACGGCAAGGAGGCGATCCACGTCGCCCTGCTGAACGCGCTGATGACCGAATGGCTCGATCCGCTGCGCGAGCTGGATGCGGAGGGAGATCCGCTGGAGGAGATCCTCGGCTACGTGCGCCGCAAGATGGAGATGAGCCGACAGTTCCCGCGCGAAAGCCGGCTCTTCGCCATCGAGATCATCCAGGGCGCGCCGCGCATGCTGCCGCATCTGGAGAGCGATCTGAAACCGCTGTTCGACGAGAAATGCGCGCTGATCGCGGGGTGGATGAACGCGGGCAAGCTCGCGCCACAGGACCCGCAGCAGCTGGTCATGTCGATCTGGGCGCTGACCCAGCATTTCGCCGACTTCGACACGCAGGTGCGGGTGCTGGTGCCCGACGAGACGGCGGGCTGGAAGGCGGCGAATGCCCACGTCGAGACGATCTTTCGGGCGATCCTGACGCCGAAGGGCTGAGGCGAAGCCGCCGGGCGAGCGCCTGCCCGTGGGGTGGCGCAGCAACGATGGAGCTCAGCGCTTTATGCCAGCCAAGTCCGCGAGACACTTGAACCTTGTGCAAGGACGACGCAGCGCCGGCCCGCCGGAACGGGCCGGCGCTAGTCCGGCGGCTTCGCCATTGTTCCCGGCGGGCTTGCGCCTCGATCACTCGGCCGCGCGGGCCATCGGGTTGTTGGGATGGGTGGTCCAATCACCGAACTCTGCGGGCACCACCTTGCCGGTGCGCGGGTCCGTCGCCCCGACCTCCATCCGCTCCATGCTGATGCAGCCCTCGACAGGGCAGACATTGACGCAGAGGTTGCAGGCCACGCATTCATCATCCTTGACGGTGAACACCCGGCCCTCGGACATGGCAATGGCCTGGTGGGAGGTATCCTCGCAGGCGGCATAGCAGCGGCCACAGGAAATGCAGAGGTCCTGGTCTATTTTCGCCTTGGAGATTGCGTTGAGGTTGAGGTTCTGCCAGTCCGACACGTTCGGCACCGCCCGGCCCACGAGGTCGGAAAGCCCGACGCCCTTCTCGTCGAGGTACTGTGACAGACCCGAGATCATCTCCTGCACGACCTTGAATCCATAGGTCATCGCAGCCGTGCAGACCTGCACGTTGCCCGCCCCAAGCGCCATGAACTCCGCCGCGTCGCGCCAGGTCGTCACCCCGCCGATGCCCGAAATCGGCATTCCGTGCGTCTCTGGCGAGCGGGCGATCTCGGCCACCATATTGAGCGCGATGGGTTTGACCGCCGGGCCGCAGTAGCCGCCATGCGCGCCCTTGCCGTCGATGGTCGGCTCGGGGGCGAAGAGATCGAGATTGACCGAGGTGATCGAATTGATCGTGTTGATCAGCGAAACCGCATCGGCGCCGCCGCGCTTGGCGGCCTCGGCGGGCTTGCGGATGTCCGTGATGTTGGGCGTCAGCTTCACGATGCAGGGCATGCGGCTGTTCTGCTTCACCCAGCGGGTCACCATCTCGATGTACTCGGGCACCTGCCCCACCGCCGAGCCCATGCCGCGCTCGCTCATCCCGTGGGGACAGCCGAAGTTCAGCTCGACCCCGTCGGCCCCGGTCTCCTCGACCAGCGGCAGGATCGCCTTCCACGCCGCCTCCTCGCAGGGGACCATCAGCGAGACCACCAGCGCGCGGTCGGGGTAGTCGCGCTTGACTGCCTTGATCTCGCGCAGGTTCACCTCGAGCGGGCGGTCGGTGATCAGTTCGATGTTGTTGAGCCCCAAGAGCCGCCGATCCGCGCCCCAGATCGCGCCGTAGCGCGGACCGTTGACGTTGACCACCGGCGGGCCTTCCTCCCCGAGGGTCTTCCAGACCACCCCGCCCCAGCCCGCCTCGTAGGCGCGGCGCACATTGTATTCCTTGTCCGTCGGCGGCGCCGAGGCCAGCCAGAACGGGTTGGGCGACTTGATGCCCACGAAATCGCTCGTCAGATCAGCCATGTCGGTCCCTCCTCAGCCCATCAACGTGGCGTGGATGTCTTCGGCCGCGTCGCGGCCCTCGGCGACGGCGGTGACGGTCAGGTCATCCCCCCCGGCGGCGCAGTCCCCCCCGGCCCAGACACCGGGAAGCGAAGTGCGCCCCGGCCCCTCGACCGCGATCTTGCGCCCGTCGAGCGCCGGCAGACCCTCGGTCACCAGGCTCTGGCCAATGGCGCGGAACACCTGGTCGGCGGGCAGGCGGAAGCTCTCGCCGGTGGGTGTAAGTTCGTCATCGGTGAACTCGAACTCGATCTCCCGTACCGCGCCATTGCCGTGCACCGCCTTGGGCATGGCGTTGCAGATGATCCGCACGCCGCGCGCCTGCGCCAGCTCCTGCTCGAACGCGCTGGCCGCCATGCGCGCCTGCGAGCGGCGGTAGACGATGGTGACGTTGAGCGCGCCCAGCAGCTTGGACTGCACGGCGGCATCCACGGCGGTCATGCCGCCGCCAATCACCACCACGTCACGGCCGACCGGCAGCATGGCCAGATCACCGGCCTGCCGCAGCTCTGAGATGAAATCCACCGCGTTCAATACGCCCTCTCGGTCGTCGCCGTCGATGCCCAGCGCGTTCACCCCGCCAAGGCCAAGACCCAGGAAAACCGCATCATACTGGGCAGTCAGCCCCTCCAGCGTCACATCACGCCCCAGCGCCTTACCGGTTTCGAGGGTGATCCCGCCGATGCCGAGCAGCCAGTCGACCTCGCGCGCGGCGAAATCATCGGTGCTCTTGTAGGCGGCGATGCCGAACTCGTTGAGCCCGCCCGGCTTGGGCCGCGCGTCGAGGATCACCACCTCGTGGCCCTTCATCGCCAGGCGATGCGCACAGGACAGGCCCGCCGGCCCCGCCCCGACCACGGCCACGCGCTTGCCCGTGGGGGCGGCACGCTCGAAAGGGTGGGCTTTCTGCGCCATCACCGTATCGGTGGCATATCGCTGCAGACGGCCGATCTCGACCGGCTTTCCCTCGGCCACCTCGCGCACGCAAACCTCCTCGCAGAGCGTCTCCGTCGGGCAAACCCGGGCGCACATGCCGCCGAGGATGTTCTGCGACAGGATCGTCTTTGCCGCCGCCTCAGGCGTGCCGGTGGCGATCTGCCGAATGAAGAGTGGAATGTCGATCGTGGTCGGGCATGCCGTCGCGCAGGGCGCGTCGTGGCAGAAGTAGCAGCGGTCCGCCGCCACCAGCGCCTCGTGATCGTCGTATGGAGGGTGCAGGTCGGTAAATCCCTCCTCCAGCGCCTGCGGCTCCAGCCGTCCCGCGCGGATCCCTCCTGCCAGTTGTCTTGCGTCCATCGGTCGCCTCCCCGCTGCCTTGCGCAATGGAGAAACGCTCTCACAGGTCGATTTTTTTATCAATCGGTAAAATAATCAGATCGACTGCCGCCGGAACACCTGCCCAAAACCCGGGCAGAAATGCAGAAAGGCCGCGCATCGCTGCGCGGCCTTCCAAGGATCGTACGGGCAGAAGAATCAGTTCTGCGCGTAGTATTCGATGACGAGGTTCGGTTCCATCTGAACCGCGTAGGGCACGTCGGCAAGGCCGGGGGTGCGCACGAAGGTCGCGGTCATCTTGGAGTGGTCGGCCTCGATGTAGTCGGGCACGTCACGCTCTGCGAGCTGAACAGCTTCCAGCAGGACGGTCATCTGCTTCGACTTCTCGCGAACCTCGATGACATCGCCTTCCTTCACGCGGTAGGAGGGGATGTTCACGCGCTTGCCGTTCACCAGCACGTGGCCGTGGTTCACGAACTGACGGGCTGCGAAGACGGTCGGCACGAACTTGGCGCGGTAGACGACGGCGTCCAGGCGGCGCTCGAGCAGGCCGATGAGCAGCTCGCCGGTGTCACCCTTGAGGCGTTCCGCGTCGCCGAAGATGCGACGGAACTGCTTCTCGGTCATGTCACCGTAGTAGCCCTTGAGCTTCTGCTTGGCGCGCAGCTGCAGACCGAAGTCCGACATCTTGCCCTTGCGGCGCTGGCCGTGCTGGCCCGGGCCGTATTCACGCTTGTTCACCGGGGACTTCGGACGGCCCCAGATGTTTTCGCCCATGCGGCGGTCAATTTTGTACTTGGCAGACGTGCGTTTGGTCACGGCTGATCTCCTTCAAAAGATGTGAAGGGCGTTGTCCTCCTGCCCGAAGGCCGACAGGCATCCCCTTGCGGGGGCCACCAACACCAATGAGCGGGCGCTTATATGGGGATTGCAGGGGGAGTCAACTGCTCTTCGCGCGAATTAGGCGCTTTCCTTCCACTGCAGGGATTCATCCCGCGTTAAACGGTCTGCGCCCAGACTGAAAGGGAGCCCGGCCCGCGCTTTTCAGCCCCGCCTATCGTGCCACGCCGATGATGGCAAATCCACATGAAGGAGCTGACGCCGGAAGACGGCCGCAGGGCACTCGGCATAGGGCCCGGACTACAACCAAGAGGAAACCCACATGAGGACTGAGCCATGAGGAACCGGGGATGAGGGACCCCGACACAGCAAGGGCCATGCGAAGGCGGCGCCTCCGCCCCGCCCCGGGTCAGCCGGACGGCCCCGGCGCCCTGCTGGACAGCGCGATCCACCTGCGCGACCGCGACATCCTGCAGCGCGTGCGCGATGCGATCCGCCACCGGCAGGTGATGCTGGTCTTCCAACCCGTGGTTCAGGCCAATGCGCCCGAACGCGTCGCCTTTCACGAAGCTATGCTGCGCGTGATGGATGAGACCGGGCGGATCGTGCCCGCGCGCGAGTTCATCTTCGAGGTCGAAGAGCTTGAAGAGGGCCGCATTCTAGACTGCCTCGCGCTGGAACAGGGCATCGCCGAACTGATCCGCGCGCCGGACCTGCGGCTCTCCGTGAACATGTCGGCCCGTTCGATCGGCTACCGCCGCTGGATGCGTGTGCTGGAAAAGGGCCTGGCCGCCGACCCCACCGTCGCCGCACGCTTGATCCTCGAGATCACTGAAAGCTCGGCGATGCTGCTGCCGGAACTCGTGATCGGCTTCATGACCGATCTGCACCGCCGCGGCATCGCCTTTGCCATGGATGATTTCGGCGCAGGGCAAACCGTGCTCCGGCACTTCAAGCGCTTCAGCTTCGATATCCTGAAAATCGACGGCCAGGTGATCCGCGGCATCGACAGCGACCCCGACAATCAGGTGCTGCTGCGCGCCATAGTGGCCATCGCCGAGCAGTTCGACATGTTCACGGTGGCCGAATCGGTCGAGACTCAGGCCGAGGCAGAGATCGTCGCGCGGAGTGGCGTGAATTGCCTGCAGGGATACTACCATGGCGCGCCGGTGGCCCATCCGGACTGGCGCATGGACCCGCCGCTGCACAACAAAGCCTGATTTCCCCCGAAAACCGGCCTGCCAAGCCCACCCTGCCCCTCCTCGCCTCCGCTTGAGGCATCTGCGACGAATTGCGCAAACATGCGCGAATCCGCACCGCCGCCCCTGTGCAGGCGAAGATCCCCGCGTTATCAAAAGGCCAAGGCCAGATGCGGAGCCGTTGCTCCCGCCAAGAGGGCGGAGGGACGCGTTCCGATCACCCGCTTTGCTTGGAGGGAGAATTTCATGACCAACGTCGTAATCGCATCCGCGGCCCGGACCGCCGTGGGCAGCTTCAGCGGCGCCTTTGCCAACACCCCTGCCCATGACCTTGGTAGCGCCATGCTCGAAGCGCTGGTCGCTCGCGCCGGCGTCGACAAGGCAGAGGTGTCCGAGACCATTTTGGGCCAGGTGCTGACCGCGGCGCAGGGCCAGAACCCGGCGCGTCAGGCGCATATCAATGCCGGCCTGCCCAAGGAAAGCTCGGCCTGGTCGATCAACCAGGTCTGCGGCTCGGGCCTGCGCACCGTGATGCTGGGCGCGCAGCACATCCTGCTGGGCGATGCCGACATCGTCTGCGCCGGTGGACAGGAGAACATGACCCTCTCGCCCCACGCCGCGCACCTGCGCGCCGGGCACAAGATGGGCGACATGAAATACATCGACACGATGATCCGCGATGGCCTCTGGGATGCCTTCAACGGCTACCACATGGGTCAGACCGCCGAGAACGTCGCCGAGCAGTGGCAGATCAGCCGCGAACAGCAGGACGAGTTTGCCCTTGCCTCGCAGAACAAGGCAGAGGCTGCGCAGAAGGCCGGTAAGTTCGACGACGAGGTGATCGCTTTCACCGTAAAGACCCGCAAGGGCGACATCATCGTCGACAAGGATGAATACATCCGTCACGGCGCCACCATCGAGGCCATGCAGAAGCTGCGCCCGGCCTTCACCAAGGACGGCTCAGTCACCGCGGCCAACGCCTCGGGCATCAACGACGGCGCCGCCGGCGTGCTGCTGATGAGCGCCGACAACGCCGAGAAGCGTGGCATCGAGCCGCTCGCCCGCATCGTCTCCTACGCCACCGCCGGCCTCGATCCGTCGATTATGGGCGTCGGCCCGATCCACGCCTCGCGCAAGGCGCTGGAAAAGGCTGGCTGGAAGCCCGAAGACCTTGATCTGGTCGAGGCCAACGAGGCCTTCGCCGCGCAGGCCTGCGCGGTGAACAAGGACATGGGCTGGGACCCGTCGATCGTGAACGTGAACGGCGGCGCCATCGCCATCGGCCACCCGATCGGCGCCTCTGGAGCCCGCATCCTGAACACGCTGCTCTTCGAGATGAAGCGCCGCGACGCCAAGAAGGGCCTCGCGACGCTCTGCATCGGGGGCGGCATGGGCGTCGCGCTCTGCGTGGAACGCGACTGACGTTTTGTAAGGGGGCGCTGCGGCGCCCCTTTTTCTTTGCGTGCAATGCTGCAGGCGCAAAATACATACGCAATATTGTTGCTAACTTTAATTAACTTCAGTAACAACATTACTGGAGTGGGGAACTTCCGAATTGGAGGACAGAATGGCAAAAGTTGCATTGGTCACGGGCGGCAGCCGCGGGATCGGGGAGGCGATCTCGAAGGCACTGAAGGCAGAAGGGTACGACGTAGCCGCGACCTATGCCGGGAACGACGAGAAGGCACAGGCCTTCACCGCGGAGACGGGTATCAAGACCTACAAGTGGAACGTCGCCGACTACGAAGCGTCCAAGGCAGGGATCGAGAAGGTCGAGGCCGAGCTCGGCCCGATCGACGTGGTGGTCGCCAACGCGGGCATCACCCGCGACGCGCCGTTCCACAAGATGACCCCCCAGCAATGGAAAGAGGTCATCGACACCAACCTCACCGGCGTTTTCAACACCGTGCACCCGCTCTGGCCGGGCATGCGCGAGCGCAAGTTCGGGCGGGTCATCGTGATCTCGTCGATCAACGGCCAGAAGGGGCAGTTCGCGCAGGTGAACTATGCCGCGACCAAGGCCGGCGATCTCGGCATCATCAAGTCGCTGGCGCAGGAGGGCGCACGCTACGGCATCACCGCCAACGCCATCTGCCCCGGCTACATCGCCACGGAAATGGTCATGGCGGTGCCCGAGAAGGTCCGCGAGTCGATCATCGCGCAGATCCCCACCGGCCGCCTCGGCGAGCCCGAAGAGATCGCCCGCTGTGTGGTCTTCCTCGCCGACGAGAAGGCCGGCTTCGTCAACGGCTCGACGATCTCGGCCAACGGCGGGCAGTTCTTCGTCTGACACCCTGCTCGCAAGCAAGACACGACTGGCCCCGGACGCACTCGCGCCGGGGCCTTTGCTTTTGACGGATCGCCGAATCCGCACCGCCTCGCATCCGGCTGTGCACTGGTGCAGCCCCTTCGCGCGGCCATGTTCGTTTTCTGCAAGGTCGCTTGGGCCTATATCGGGATCAATTCCTCATCAGGAGAGAGACCATGCTTACCCAGATCAAAGGCCTGCATCACGTGACTGCGCTGGCCAGCAGCGCGTCTCGCAACAATGCCTTCTTCACCGAGGCGCTCGGCCTTCGCCGGGTGAAGAAGACCGTCAACTTCGATGCCCCCGATGTCTACCACCTCTACTACGGCGACGAGCTCGGCACCCCCGGCAGCGTCATGACCTACTTCCCCTTCCCCCGCGCAGCACGCGGTCGCCGGGGCACCGGAGAGGTGGCCACCACCGCCTTTGCCGTGCCCATGGGCTCGCTCGATGCCTGGGAAGCGCGACTGACCGAAGCCGGTGTTCAGGGACTGGAGCGGCTCAACCGCTACGGCGAGCTGCGGCTGGCCTTCGAGGGGCCGGACGGCGAGGGCCTGGCGCTGGTCGAAGCCGAGGATGATCGTGCCCCCTGGACGGGAAATGGTGTGGGCACGGACATGGCGATCCGCGGCTTCCACTCGGTGCAGATGCGCCTGCGCGACGCGGGTCCGACTGCAGAGTTGCTGGGCGCCATGGGCTACCGGGAAGAGTGTCGCCAGGCCAACGTGATGCGGCTGGTGCTCCCGGAGCACAACGGCGCGGGCACCATCGACATCGAGACGGTAGATGCGCCACGCGGCGAACAGGGCGCGGGCAGCGTGCACCACATCGCCTTCGCGGTGGAGGACCGCGCGGCCCAGCTTGAGGTGCGCAAGGCGCTGACCGAGCAGGGCTTCCAGATCACGCCGCAGATCGACCGGGACTACTTCTACGCGATCTACTTCCGCAGCCCCGGCGGCGTGCTCTTCGAGGTGGCGACCAACGAGCCGGGCTTCGACCGCGACGAGGACCGTGGCCACCTCGGCGAGGCGCTGAAACTGCCGACCCAGCACGCCCACCTGCGCGAACAGCTCGAAAAGACGCTGGAACCGCTGGGCTGAGAGCTGCTGGTCCCGAGCCCAAGACCTCCCCTCTCAACAGGTGCGCCCCCGGAGCTTGGCTCTCCGGGGGCGCTTTTTTCTGCAGGGCCCGACACGCACTCTTCCAAAGACCGGACGCTTCGCGACCACGGTCATGCTTGCAAGGGGGAAAAGGGATGCGAGTCGAAATGGCGTTTCTGCAATTGCCGCGATGCGGCATGCCGCTGGCGCTTCGCCCTGCTGCCCGGGCCCGATTCTCGGGCCCGGAGGCTCTGCGGTCCCGGGACGCGGCTGCCCATGGGACCTGATCGCTCTCTAGGCGGGTGGGTGGCGTCCCGGTGGGAGGCTACCTGCCCTGGACCACGTCAGGTGGCCTCGGCCGAGAGCCGGCTAATCTCTTCCTTGATACGGAGTTTCTGCTTTTTCAGGGCGGCGACATGCAGGTCGTCCGTCCCCGGACTGCGCTGCATTTCTTCCACGGTGGTGGCGAGGTTCTGGTGCTTCTTCTTCAGTTCTTGCAGGTGAGAAGTTAAGCTCATTAGGTCCTCCTTTTTGCTTTAGGCACACTCAGTGCAGCATAACTTTTACATTCTGTCACGCCGCACCCGCAGCATTGCTTTACGCAGGCTCAAGGCGATGCTCGGAACTCCGCTCACCCGTCAAAGCTGACCGGTTTTCCGTCACGCAAGGCTGCTTTGACGACATTTGTATAATCATCGCCGTCTTCAAGGTGGGACGCGCCGGCGTGAAGCACGAGCGGAGGGCAAAGGCGGAAAGCTGCCCGGCCGCCCTTGCGCCCCCGAGCAAGAATCAGCCGCGGCGCGCGCCCTTCGCGCGACGCCAGCGGCAGCACCTCGACGGACCCCAGATGGGTGCTCAGCGCGCCGACCAGCTCGGGCAGGCGCTCGACGCGCTGGACAAAGGTCGCCGTGCCACGTGGTTTCAGACGTTTCGCCGCCAGCGCGACCCAGTCGGCCAGCGGCAGCGCCCCGGCCTGCGCCAGCTCGATCCCCGCATCCGGGGAAACGCTGCGCTTGCCCTGTTCGAAATAGGGCGGATTGGCGAGAACGTGATCGAAGCTTTGCGCCTTCAGCTCCGCCGGCGGACTGGCGAGGTCCGCCTCAAGGATCATTCCCTGAAGACCGTTCTCGGCAATGTTACGCCGCGCGAGGGCCGCGTAGGCCGGCTGGACCTCCACCCCCGCCAGTCGCAGCCCCGTCACCCGCACGCCCAGGCAGATCAGCGCCGGGGCGGCACCGCAACCAAGCTCCAGGACCTCTTCACCGGGCCGCGCCTCGACACTCGCCGCAAGCAATACCGGGTCCACACCGGCGCGATAACCAAGACCCTGTTTTGGCTGCCATATCCGCGCCTGTCCGCCCAGGAAATCGTCGCAATGCAACGCGTCCTCGGCGAAGGGGTCGACCCTCACGCACCAGCCTCGAAGGCGATGCCGAAGTCGCGCAGGACCCGCCGCGCTGCCTCCAGATCGGCGCTGCGCACCATCAATCTGCGCGGGAGTATGCCGAGTGAACCCTCGAGGACGCTCATATTTACGTCCAACTCAAAGCTGTCTATACCCTGCCCATCTAGGAGGGTCTTCGCCAGCGGGATCAGTGTGATGTCGGTTGTGCGCAAGAGTTCTTCCATACTGGGGATGTAAGGACAGGGCCCCGGCCTTGTCGAGCCTGTGACGGGGGTCTGATGGGCTTGGATACGGTAAAAGCGAAACCGCACGATCGCCTGGCGGCGATGCTGTCCGACGAGATGGCCGCAGTGAACGCCCTGATCCGCGAGCGGATGGCGTCGAAACACGCTCCGCGCATTCCGGAGGTGACCGCGCATCTGGTCGAGGCGGGCGGCAAGCGCCTGCGCCCGATGTTGACGCTCGCCGCCGCGAATATCTGCGGCTACGACGGCCCCTACCACGTGCACCTCGCCGCGACGGTGGAGTTCATCCACACTGCCACGCTTCTGCATGACGACGTTGTCGACGAGAGCGCGCAGCGGCGCGGCCGTCCCACCGCAAACCTGCTGTGGGACAACAAGTCCTCGGTGCTGGTCGGCGACTACCTCTTTGCCCGCAGCTTCCAGCTGATGACCGAGCCCGGCAACCTGCGGGTTCTGGAAATCCTGTCGAACGCCGCGGCGACCATCGCCGAGGGCGAGGTGCTGCAACTCACTGCGGCGCAGGATCTCAGCACCGATGAGGACATCTACCTGCAGGTGGTGCGCGGCAAGACCGCGGCACTCTTCTCTGCGGCAACCGAGGTCGGCGGCGTCATCGCCGGGTCGGACCCGGCGCAGGTGCAGGCGCTCTTCGACTATGGCGACGCGCTCGGCATCGCCTTCCAGATTGCCGACGACCTGCTCGACTACATGGGCGACAGCTCGGCCACCGGCAAGAACGTCGGTGATGACTTCCGCGAGCGCAAGCTGACGCTGCCGGTGATCAAGGCCGTGGCCGCTGCCGACGAAGAGGAGCGCGCCTTCTGGCAGCGCACCATCGAGAAGGGCAAGCAGGAAGAGGGCGACCTCGAACACGCGCTGAAGCTGCTCAACAAGCACGGCGCTCTGGAAGCGACCCGCGAGGACGCTCTCGGCTGGTCGGAGAAGGCCAAGGCCTCCATGGCGCAACTCCCGCAGTCCGAGCTGCGCGACGTGATGATCGAACTCGCCGATTTCGTGGTGGCGCGGCTCTACTGAGCCCGCGCCACGCAGGCCCGGAGCTCAGCCCCGTCTCAGCCCCGTCTCAGCCCTGTCGCGGCATCGCCCGCGCCTGCTGATCTCCCAGCAGCCCCTCGGCAATCCACCAGTCCGGACGCGCCGCGCGCAGTGCCGCTGCTGCCGCCCCCGCCTCTGCCATCGTCGCGAAGAGGCCGAAGCATGTCGCCCCGGACCCCGACATGCGCGCCAGCCTGCATCCCTGCAGTTCGGAGAGCTCCGACAGCACCCTGCCGATCATTGGCTCCAATGCCTTCGCTGCGGGCTCCATGTCGTTGCGCAATCCCGTCAGCCAGCAGATCAGCGCCTCGGCGTCCGCGAACTCCGGCATCACCTCAGGCATCGGGGGATTGTCACGCGAGGTGAGACTACGGAAGATCTGCGGCGTCGATACCGGAACGCGCGGATTGACCAGCACGGCGGGCAACGGCGGCAGGGTCACCGGCTCCAGCCCTTCACCTATGCCGCGCACCCGCACCGGACGCGAGCGCAGGCACATGGGCACATCCGCCCCCAGCGCCAGCAGCGCGGCTTCCGCGCGCGCCAGACCCGCCCCGTCCAGCGCCCCTGCCCCGGCCAAAACGGCGCGGGCGGCGGCGGCGGCATCCGCAGACCCGCCGCCGATCCCGGAGGCCACCGGCAGGGTCTTTTCCAGAACGATCTCGACGCCCTGCCCTTCTCCCACCATGGCAGCTGCGCGCAGCGCGAGGTTGTCGCCATTCGCCGGAAGCCCCTCAGCCTCCGGCCCCTCGAGTCGCAAGCACAGCTCGGGGGCTGGCGCGACGCGCAATGCGTCGCCCACCGGCGCGAAGACGACCAGCGAGTCGAGCAGGTGATACCCGTCGTCGCGCTGGCCGGTGATGTGCAGGGTCAGGTTGATCTTCGCCGGAGCGAAGACATCAGTCCACGTCATTCGCCACCTTCAGCGGCGGCCGACCTTCCTCGGCGAGAACGGCATCGAGTCCCACCGCCAGCTTGCGGCGGATGCGCTCGGGCTCGACATCGTCCGACGCGTCCTCCCAGCCGACGAAGGACAGCGCGCGCTGCCACTGGAAGCGCGCCTCCGTCTTGCGGCCCACCGCCCAGTAGACATCCCCGAGGTGATCGTTGACCACAGGGTCGACCGCCATCAGCTCGGCGGCGCGTTCCATGTGGCCCACCGCCTCGTCGTAGCGGCCCAGCCGGTAGAGCGCCCAGCCAAGGCTGTCGACGATGTAGCCGCTCTGCGGTTCTGCCTCGACCGCGCGCTCGATCATCGCAAGCGCTTCATCGAGGTTCACATGATGCTCGACCATGGAATAGCCGAGGTAGTTCAGCACCTGCGGCTGGTTCGGCACGAATTCCAGCGCAGCGCGGAAATCCTGTTCGGCGGCTTCCCAGTCGCCGTCGCGCTCCTTGCAGATGCCGCGCGCGTAATAGAGGAACCATTGCGCCGGGTCGGGCTCGGCGAATGTCGCCAGAGCGTTGTCGTAAGCCGCGATGGCCTCGTCGTAGCGCTCGAGCTGGCGCATCAGATCACCCAGCGCCGACTGCACCGCCGGCAGGTTGCCATGCGTGTCGGCCAGTTGTTCCAGCACCTCGACCGCCGCATCGAGCTTACCTTCGGCGCGGAGGGCGTCGGACCGGCCCAGCTCGGCCACGTGGAAGGCGGCATCATCGCGCGGCACGCGGCGATAGGTTGCCGCCGCCAGCTCGTATTGACCCATCTTCTCCAGCAGCTCGCCCGCCATCAGCAGTGCGCCGACGTGATCGGGGCGCAGGAACTCTGCCACGCGCACGTGCAGCAGCGTGTAGTCTTCGGCCGACTCGTTGGCGAGCGCCCCAGCGATGGTGAAGAACACCTCGGCAATCCCGTCACGCGCCGAGGTGACGATATCAAAGGGCAGCGCCTCACCCGCCGCCAGCTTTTCGCGCAGCGCCGAGATGCCCGGGTCGAGTTGCGGCCCGAAGGCCTCGTCGATCAGCGCCACCGCGTCGTCCTGACGATCGATCTGCGACAGGATCTCGACCCGCGCCAGAACCGCGCTCCGGGTCATCTGCATCGCGTTACCCGCGGGGTCGCCGAAGATCGCCTCGGCCCCTTCGAAATCACCGACCGACGCCAGCGCCATCGCCTTGTGATAGGCCGCAAACCCGGCAAGGCCCCGCTCTTGCCCAACGGCGTCGAAAGAGGCCAGCGCTGCGCTCACGTCGCCGCGACCCAGCTCGACCCATGCCGTCAGCAGGCCGTCGATCAGCGGGCCGGCGGCGCGGTCGTCGTCGACCCGCTTTTGCAGCTCGGAATAGTCCTCATCGTGCGCCAGCACGGCAATCTCGGCGAGCTGCGCGATCCGGCTGTTCTGGCCCAGCGCGGCAAGCCGCGCGGCCAGGGCTTCGGCCCGGACGAAATCCCCAAGCCCGATGTTCGCGAGCGACGCCCGCTCCAGCAGTTCAGCATTCTCGGGGTCATGCTTGACCGCTTCGCCGTAGTAGCGTGCCGCCGCCTTGAAGTCGCCGGTGAAACTGGCCTGCCGCGCGGCCAGATAGTCGCCCGAGAGGCTTTCGGCCGAGGCCGCGCCTGCCGCCATGAGCGCAAGCGCGAGAACCGTGCTGCGAAGTGTCCCCAGTGCCTTGCCCGACATGCCGCCTCCTGTTGATTGGTTGCCGACGAGACTAGACCGCGCCGCCCCCCGGCGCAATCCGCGCCCCGTTCACGCGAAGGCGAGCGCGGAGCCTCGCCGGCTGGGCTGCGCGCGCGACGTATTGCACCTGACTTGACGGCACGAATTAATTTGCAATGCCAATCATTTTTACCTACACGCATCTCATGACCCATTCCTCCTCCCCCCGCGACCGTTTCGGCTTTGCCTTCGTCACCCTTGCCCGGCACTGGCACCGCGTCGTCGACAAGCGCCTGGCCGAGGCCGGGCTGACCGACGCAACCTGGCGCCCGCTGGTGCATCTTGCAGAGGGCGGCGACGGCATCAGCCAGCGCGACCTCGCGGCACGCATTTCGCTCGACACATCGACACTGGTTCGGCTGCTCGACCTGCTCGAGACCCGCGGCCTCGTCGAGCGCCGGATCGACCCATCGGACCGCCGGGCGCGGCTCATCCAGCTGACCGACGAAGGCCGCGCCGAACTTGCCCGCATCCGCGCCATGCTGCTGCAGGCCGAGAGCGAGCTGCTCGCCGATCTTGGCGACAGCGAAGTCACTGCGATGCTCGACGGCTTCACCCGCATCGAAGCGCGGGCCGAAGCGATGCTTGCCGAGGAGGTGGAGGCATGACCGGGGCTTTCCAGAAACTCGGCTTCAACCGGGATCGCCTGATCTTTGCGCTGCGTACGGCCTTTGCTGCCTGTCTCGCACTTGTGATCGCCTGGCTGCTGGGACTGGAACACCCGCAATGGGCGGGGATGACCGTCTGGGCCGCCTCGCAGCCCGTCAGGGGACAGCTTCTGGAAAAGGGCCTCTTCCGCTTTGCCGGAACGGTGATCGGCACGATCGCAGGGATCGGCCTGATCCTTGCCATGCTGGTGCACCCGGCGCTTCTGGTGATCGGGCTGGCGCTCTGGGTCGGGCTCTGCACCGGGTTGGCCAACCTTGCCCGCGGCTTCATCGCCTATGGCACGGTGCTGGCCGGCTATACCGCTGCCATGGTCGCCCTGCTCGACGTGGGCCACCCCGAGAACGTGCTGGCCCTCGGCGCCGACCGGATGGCGACGGTGCTGGTGGGCGTGCTCGCGGCACTGGTGGTCGGCTGGCTCTTTGCCCCCGCCGCCGACGGAAGCGCGCTGCGCGCCCGGATTCGCGGCATTCTTGCCGATCTTTGCGATCAGCTTGCCGCGCCCAGCTCCGATCCCGAGGCCGCCCGCCAGCTGATCTCGGCCCTGGCCAGCGCCGAGGAGGCGCTCGACCCCCACGCCGCAGGCTCGCTGCGCTCGCACCGCGAGACCCGCGCCAGCCGGGCCCTGCTGTCGACCGCCCTGTCGGTGCTGCTCTGGCGGCGCGGACGTGACGCTGCGCCCGTGCCCGACACCGCCGGACTGGCCCTGAAAGAGGCCGCACAGTCCCTGCGCGCCGGGGACAGTGCCGCCGCACTGACCGCGCTCCAACGCGCCGCCGCACTTCCCGACCTGCGCGAGCCGCTGTCGCCGCTGGTTGCCGCGCTGGCCCGCTGGCGTGCGCCCGAAAACCGCTCGGTCCCGACCGCCGAAGAAATGTTGCCCGTGGTGCTGCACCGCGACTGGATCGGTGCGCGCGAGGCGGCGATCCGCGCCACCGGAGCGCTGCTGCTCTTCGGCGCGCTCTGGCAGATCACCGGCTTTGCCGCCGGGGCTTTCCTGCTGCTCGGCATGTCGATCATGATCTCGATCTTCACCACCTTCGAGAACCCGATTGCCATGCTGCCATTCGTCTTCCTCGGCCAGTTCCTCGGCGCGAGCATGGCGCTGGCGATCCGCTGGCTGATCTGGCCTCATGCCGGGGCCGAATGGCAGCTGGTGGCAATGGTGTTGCCCTTCATCTTGCTCGGCGGCCTGCTGAGCGGGCATGACAGAGGCATGAAGGTCGCCTTCGACTACAACATGGTGATGCTGCTCCTGCTGCACCCGGCGCTGCCGCTGACCGGAACGTTCGGCACCTCGGTGATGATGGGGCTCGCGGTGGTCGCCGCACCATTGGCTGCGCTGGCCGCCTACCGCACGATCTACCCGCCGACCCTGCGCCGCAAACAGGTGACCCTGGCGAAGATGATGCTGCACGACGTGGCGGCGCTGGCGGGCGATGCGCAGGCCTTGCGGCACCGCGCGGTCTGGCGCGCCCGGCTCTATCACCGGATGCTGCGCCTGTTCCGGCTGACCGAACGCTCGGCGCGCGCGCAGCGCGATGCGCTCGACAGCGGGCTGGCGCTGCTCGACCTCGGGCACGCGACGATGCGGGCCCACGAGATCCTCGCGGCGCCGGAAACGCCCGCTGCCGAGCGTCGGGCACTGAAGGCGGCGCTGGCCCGGCTCGAGCGCATTGGCGAAACCCCGGGGCGTGCCGAGGGTGCGCTCAGCCGGCTCGCCCGACGCGCCGTCGGCCCCGATGCAGACATCTTCCGCCACGCAGCACGCAGCGCGGCCTCGCTGGCAGGCTGACCCGCCTCAGAGACGCCGCAGCCAGCGGTGCGCGAGCGCCATCTTCTCGCGCACCGGCTGGGTCAGCACGAAGGGATAGAGGTCGGGCAGGTCCAATGCCCGGTTCACGTGGTTCACCGCGATCGACAGGTGGACCGCCCGGGTGATCAGCGCCTCGGTGTCCGCTTCGAGATAGGGATCGTAACCCTCGCCCGGAATCTCCTGCAGCCGCAGCCCGCTCGCCACGCCGCTGTCGAGCAGCGACACGAGGTGCTGCAGGTGGGCCAGCGTCTCGGCCCAATCCTCGTGCGGGTGGGCGGTGGCATAGGTGGTGATATAGGTCTCGCCCGGCTCCATCGGGGTGTTGTAGTGGCGCTGCAATGCCTCGCCGTAATCGGCGCGCTCGTCGCCGAAGAGGGACCGGAAATCATCGAGGAAGCCCGGCACTTCCGCCAGCCGCAGGAAAAGGAAGTGCGCCATCTCGTGCCGCATGTGCCCGAGCATGGTACGGTAGAGCTCTCCGAACTGCTCCTGCCGCTCGGCCAGCACAGCGTCGCTCGCCTCGGTGACATTGATCGTGATCACCCCATCGGCATGCCCCATGATCACGTCGGCCTCGCCGTGAAGTGTCTCCTCCGAGAGCATGCGGAACACCGGCCGCGCCCCTGTGTCGATCGAGGTGAACCAGCCCCAGCGCCCCAGCTCGGCCAGCATGCGGCGCTTGGCCGACTCGCTCTCTTCCCACAGCGGCAGGTTCTGATCCGCACGCAGGTCGGGCACCGTTTCGGTCATCGCACAGGAGCGGCAGAGCCCGCCCTGTTCGGCCACCCAGTTACAGCCGATGTCGTCGCGGTTGGCACAATAGGCAGCACCGGCAACCATGGTTTGCGCATCGGGATCGAAGCTGACCTCCTGCCCGCAGGTGCAGGCAAGGTTGTGGAAATAGACCGGGCTGGAGCAGGCAGGACAGCGAAAGATTTGCATCGGGGATTCCTCGGGTGCGGGACTCGGGTCGGTAACGGCGCGGGGCGCGGTTGGTTCCCCGCGACATTGAAGCGCCACCCGACGGCGCATGGGAAGCTGATTGCGCGACGGGCTGATGACAGGCAGCCCGTCGCCGATCGGCGCTTCTGATGGCGAGACCGTTTGGGCACGGCCGGAAACGCCCTCGCCCGGCGGCCCGGTGAATCACCCTTGCGAAATCCCCCGCGGACACGTATATGCCCCTTCAACAGCGGCGCGTCGGTCCTGCACCGAAGCTCCACCGGGAAACATCGACGGGCCGCGAGCCCGTATTTTTGTTTCCGAAGGAGTCGGAAGAATGACCGACCTCATCGCCAAATCATCGCTGGACAAGCGCCTCGCCGAGATCGTCGGCCCGGTCATCGAGGACATGGGATTCGAGCTCGTGCGCATCCGCCTCATGGGCGGCAAGACGGCGACCCTGCAGATCATGGCCGAGCGCCCCGAAGGCGGCATCGAAGTCGATGAATGTGCCGATATATCGACCGCGGTTTCCGCCGTGCTCGACGTCGAGGATCCCATCATCGACGCCTACACGCTCGAGGTATCCTCGCCCGGCATCGACCGCCCGCTTACTCGCCTCAAGGACTTCGAGACCTTCGAGGGCTACGAGGTGAAGATCGAGACCGCCGAGATGATCGACGGCCGCAAGCGCTGGCGCGGCGTGGTCGCCGGGGTCGAGGGCGACGAAGTGCTGCTCAACATCGAGAACGGCGACGAAGAGCAGACCATCGGATTGCAGTTCGACTGGCTGTCGGACGCCAAGCTGGTGCTCACCGACGATCTGATCCGCGACATGCTCCGCGCCCGCAAGGCGCAGGAAGTGGACGAAACCAAATTCGACGACATCGAGGCCGACGACGCGGCCGCTCAGGAGGACTAAGACCATGGCAATCACCTCTGCCAACCAGCTCGAGCTTCTGCAGACCGCCGAAGCCGTCGCCCGCGAGAAAATGATCGACCCCTCGCTGGTGATCGAAGCGATGGAAGAGAGCCTCGCCCGCGCCGCCAAGAGCCGCTACGGCTCGGAGATGGACATCCGCGTGAAGATCGACCGCAAGACCGGTCGCGCCAGCTTCACCCGCGTGCGCACCGTGGTCGAGGATGATCTCCTCGAGAACTACCAGGCCGAGATGACCGTCCAGCAGGCCAAGCAATACATGGCCGACCCCAAGGTGGGCGACACCTATGTCGAGGAAGTCCCGCCGGTGGACCTCGGCCGTATTGCCGCGCAGAGCGCCAAGCAGGTGATCCTGCAAAAGGTGCGCGAAGCCGAGCGCGACCGCCAGTACGAAGAGTTCAAGGACCGTCAGGGCACGATCATCAACGGTCAGGTCAAGCGCGAGGAATACGGCAACGTCATCGTCGACGTCGGCCGTGGCGAAGCCATCCTGCGCCGCAACGAGAAGATCGGCCGCGAAAGCTATCGTCCCGGCGACCGCATCCGCTGCTACGTCAAGGACGTGCGCCGCGAGGCCCGCGGCCCGCAGATCTTCCTGTCGCGGACCGCGCCGGAATTCATGGCCGAGCTCTTCAAGATGGAAGTGCCGGAAATCTACGATGGCATCATCGAGATCAAGGCCGTGGCCCGTGACCCCGGCTCGCGCGCCAAGATCGGCGTCATCTCCTATGACGGCTCGATCGACCCCGTGGGCGCCTGCGTCGGTATGCGCGGTAGCCGCGTGCAGGCCGTCGTGAACGAACTGCAGGGCGAGAAGATCGACATCATCCCGTGGAACGAGGACATGCCGACCTTCCTCGTCAACGCGCTGCAGCCGGCCGAAGTGTCGAAGGTGGTCCTCGACGAGGATGCCGAGCGCATCGAGGTCGTCGTCCCCGACGAGCAGCTGTCGCTGGCCATCGGCCGCCGCGGCCAGAACGTGCGTCTCGCCTCGCAGCTGACCGGTCTCGACATCGACATCATGACCGAGGAAGAAGAGAGCAAGCGCCGCCAGGCCGAGTTCGAAGTTCGTACCAAGCTGTTCATGGACACGCTGGACGTTGACGAGTTCTTTGCCCAGCTGCTGGTTGCCGAAGGCTTCAGCAACCTCGAGGAAGTCGCCTACGTCGAGCTCGACGAGCTGCTGGTCATCGATGGCGTCGACGAAGGCACCGCCGAGGAACTGCAGACCCGCGCCCGCGAATTCCTCGAAGAGCAGGCCCGCAAGGCGCTCGAGAAGGCCCGCGAGCTGGGTGTCGAGGACAGCCTTGTTGAATTCGAGGGCCTCACTCCCCAGATGGTAGAGGCACTGGCCGAAGACGGCATCAAGTCGCTCGAAGACTTCGCGACCTGCGCCGACTGGGAACTGGCCGGTGGCTGGACCACGGTCGACGGACAGCGCCAGAAGGACGATGGTCTGCTCGAGAAATTCGGCGTCGACCTCGACGAGGCGCAGAACCTGATCATGACCGCCCGCGTTATGCTGGGCTGGGTCGACCCCGAGGAACTGGTTGCCAGCGCGGCAGAGGGCGACGAGCTCGATGCCGAGGATGGCGAGTCGGACGAGGCGGAGGCCTGAACCCCAGATGAGTCGCGGAGGTCAGGAAAAGGACAGGGCTGACGGCCCCGAGCGGCGCTGCATCGCCACCGGCGATGTGGAGCCCAAGGGCGGTCTGATCCGTTTCGTGGTCGGGCCTGAGGGCCAGGTCGTTCCCGACCTCGCGGGCAAGCTGCCCGGTCGGGGCATCTGGGTGTCGGCCGACCGTAAGGCCCTGGAAAAGGCGGCGGGCAAGGGTCTCTTTGCCCGCGCGGCCAAGGCCCCGGTGACGGTGCCCGAGGGGCTGCCCGATCTCTTGGAGGGCATGCTCGCCCGCCGGGTTGTCGAGCTGATCAGCCTCGCCCGCAAGGGCGGCGGCGCCGTCTCGGGCTACGAGAAGGTGAAGGACTGGCTCTCGAAAGAGGAAGCCCGCGTCCTGATCCAGGCCGAGGACGGATCGGCCCGCGGGAAGACGAAATTGAGTACTCCCTACGGGGGGAACTACATCGGCTGGCTCACCGCAGACGAACTGGGGCTGGCCTTCGGACGTGAAAAGGTGATACATGCCGCGCTTGGCGCTGGTGGACTCACCAAACGTGTTGTAGAGGAGGCCCAACGTTTGAAGGGCCTGCGCGTCGCATCGGCAGACGCGAAAGCGGCAGCAGGGGCTGCCGCGGGCGGCAAGGGCCGCCGGAAAGGATAAGAGAATCTTAATGAGCGATAACGACGGCAAGAAGACTTTGGGTTTGCGCGGCGGGTCCCACTCGGGGAACGTGAAGCAGAGCTTCAGCCACGGCCGCACAAAAAACGTCGTGGTGGAAACCAAGCGCAAACGCGTCGTGGTCCCGAAAACGGGCGCCGCTGGCGGTGCAAAGGGTTCGGGCGGCGGATCGCATGGCGGATCGGGCAAGCGCCCGGCGGGCATCTCCGACTCGGAGATGGAACGCCGGCTGCGCGCGCTGCAGGCCGCCAAGGCGCGCGAAGCCGAAGAGACTGCTCAGCGCGAGGCCGAGGAAAAGGCCCGCGCCGAGGAGCGTGAGCGCCTGCGCGCCGAAAAGGAACAGAAAGAGCGCGAGCAGCGCGAGGCCGAAGAGCGTGCCAAGGCGAAAGCCGAGGAAGAGGCACGCAAGGCCCGCGAAGCTGCCGAGGCGGCGGAAGCTGCCAAGAAGGCGGAAGCCGCGCCCAAGAAGGCTGCAGCAGCAGCCGGCAACGATGCGGCAGCAGGTCCGGCACGCGCCGGTGGCGCCCCCGCTTCGGCCAAGCCCGCGGCTCAGCCGCAGCGCAAGGCAGAGCGCGAGCGCGAAGAGCGCGGTCGTTCGGCCCGTGGCCGCGACGACGGTGCACGCCGCTCCGGCAAGCTGACGCTGAACCAGGCTCTGGGCGGCGAAGGCGGTCGGCAGAAGTCCATGGCCGCGATGAAGCGCAAGCAGGAGCGTGCGCGTCAGAAGGCGATGGGCGGCAGCCAGCAGCGTGAGAAGGTCGTGCGCGACGTTCAGCTTCCCGAGGCGATCACCGTCGCTGAGCTGGCGAACCGCATGGCGGAACGCGTGGCCGATGTCGTGAAGTCGCTGATGCAGAGCGGCATCATGGCGACGCAGAACCAGACCATCGACGCCGACACCGCGGAACTCATCATCGAGGAATTCGGCCACCGCGTGACCCGCGTGTCCGATGCCGACGTCGAGGATGTGATCAAGGTCGCCGAAGACGCTCCCGAGGATCTGCAGGGCCGCCCGCCGGTCATCACGATCATGGGCCACGTCGACCACGGCAAGACCTCGCTGCTCGACGCGATCCGCAATGCCAACGTGACCTCCGGCGAAGCCGGCGGCATCACGCAGCACATCGGCGCCTATCAGGTGACCACCGACAGCGGCGCGGTCCTGTCGTTCCTCGACACCCCCGGCCACGCGGCCTTCACCTCGATGCGCTCGCGTGGTGCACAGGTGACGGACATCGTGGTTCTGGTGGTTGCCGCGGACGATGCGGTCATGCCGCAGACCGTCGAGGCCATCAGCCACGCGAAGGCCGCCGGCGTGCCGATGATCGTCGCGATCAACAAGTGCGACAAGCCGGACGCGAACCCGACCAAGGTCCGCACCGACCTGCTGCAGCACGAGATCGTCGTCGAAGAGATGTCGGGTGACGTGCAGGACGTCGAGGTGTCGGCCAAGACCGGCAAGGGCCTCGACGAGCTGCTCGAAGCCATCGCTCTTCAGGCCGAGATTCTCGAGCTCAAGGCCAACCCGAACCGCGCCGCACTTGGTGCCGTGATCGAAGCGCAGCTCGACGTGGGCCGCGGCCCGGTCGCGACCGTGCTCGTTCAGAACGGCACGCTGAGGCAGGGCGATATCTTCGTCGTGGGCGAGCAGTACGGCAAGGTCCGTGCGCTGATCAACGACAAGGGTGAGCGCGTGCAGGAAGCCGGCCCGTCGGTGCCCGTCGAGGTGCTGGGTCTCAATGGCACGCCCGAGGCAGGCGACGTTCTCAACGTCACCGAGACCGAGGCGCAGGCCCGCGAGATCGCCGAGTACCGTGCACAGGTCTCGAAGGACAAGCGCGCCGCAGCCGGTGCCGCGACGACCCTCGAGCAGCTGATGCAGAAGGCCAAGGACGACGAGAGCGTCTCGGAACTGCCCGTTATCGTGAAAGCGGACGTGCAGGGCTCGACCGAAGCGATCGTTCAGGCTCTCGAGAAGGTCGGCAACGACGAGGTGCGCGTGCGCGTCATCCACTCCGGTGTGGGCGCGATCACCGAGACCGACATCGGCCTTGCCGAAGCCTCGGGCTGCCCGGTCATCGGCTTCAACGTTCGTGCCAACGCTCCGGCCCGCAATGCGGCCAACCAGAAGGGCGTGGAGATCCGGTACTACTCGGTGATCTACGACCTCGTGGACGATGTGAAAGCGGCGGCTTCCGGCCTGCTGTCGAACGAAATCCGCGAGAACTTCATCGGCTACGCGAACATCAAGGAAGTCTTCAAGGTTTCCAACGTCGGCAAGGTCGCCGGCTGTCTGGTCACCGAGGGCGTCGCTCGCCGCTCCGCAGGCGTCCGCCTGCTGCGCGACAACGTGGTGATCCACGAAGGCACGCTGAAGACCCTCAAGCGTTTCAAGGACGAGGTTGCCGAAGTGCAGTCCGGTCAGGAATGCGGCATGGCCTTCGAGAACTACGACGACATTCGGCCCAACGATGTCATCGAGATCTTCGAGCGCGAGGAAGTCGAGCGCTCGCTCTGATCTCCCCTGCCCTTTCCGGGCATCCGACATGCAAAGAGCCGGCGACATATGTCGCCGGCTCTTTCTTTTGAACAGAGACGCTTTCGGTCGCGAGGTTCGGGGAATTCCATTGGCCGCGCACAAATTTTCCGGCGCGCCATCCCACTCCAAGCTCAGGACAAAAAAATACGGGCCGCCTTTTCAGGCGACCCGTATGTCGTTGACTTCTGTGGGCGTCAATTCAGACCGGGCGCCCGGTGAAGATCTGCTGCCCGACGCGCACCATGATGCGTCCATCGGGAAGAGTCTTCTCAAGAAAGCCCTGGACCGAAATGCAGCTACCCATGATGATGGTTCGCAACATGTTGTGTCCTCAACTAAAACTCTATGCGCAAAGTATTACCGCAAGGTCAGCAACAAAACTACATAAATCTTGCACATTTCTGTTTCAATTATAGGCAATCTTGCATGTTTTTTCGCTGATTTTGTGATCAGACTATCCGAAAGGATAAAAAACCCTTGATCACAGCAAATCCCTGAGAATCGGAATCAGAGGAACGTCTGCAGGGGGCATCGGGTAGTTTGTCAGGTCACGCGCACGGGCCCATTTCAGTACCTGGCCTTCGCGCGCCTGCGGCACGCCCTGCCATTTACGGCAGGCAAAGAGCGGCATCAGCAGATGGAAATCGTCATAGGCGTGCGAGGCGAAGGTCAGCGGCGCAAGGCAGCTGTCCCAGGTCTCGATCCCCAGCTCCTCGTGCAGTTCGCGGATGAGCGCCGCCTCGGGGGTTTCGCCCGCCTCGACCTTGCCGCCCGGGAATTCCCAGAGACCGGCCATGGATTTGCCCTCGGGGCGCTGAGCCAGCAGCACGCGGCCCTCCACGTCGATCAGGGCAACGGCGGAGACGAGGACGATCTTCTTCATGGGGCGCTTCCGTCAGATGTGAAAACGCGAGGGGAAAACCCCTCGCGCTCTACGGGATATGTGCCTCTCGACCGAGAGGCAACCGCTCAGGAGCGGTAATCGGCGTTGATAGAGATGTAGCCGTGGGTCAGGTCGCAGGTCCAGACGGTGGATGTGCCCTGCCCGAGACCGAGATCGACCGAGATGGTGATCTCGGGCTCTTTCATCAGCCGCGCCCCATCTTCCTCGCGGTAGTCCGGCGAGCGCCAGCCCTTCTCGGCGACGAGGACATCGCCGAAGCGAATGGTCAACAGGTCGCGATCCGCCGCGGCACCGGACTTGCCGATCGCCATGACGATGCGGCCCCAGTTCGGGTCCTCGCCGGCGATGGCGGTCTTGACCAGCGGCGAGTTGGCGATCGCCATGGCGTGGGTACGGGCATCCGCGTCCGAGGCCGCGCCGGTCACCGTGACGGTGACGAACTTGGTCGCCCCCTCACCGTCCCTCACCACCTGATGCGCGAGATCGAGGAACACGCCCTCGAGCGCCTCGGCAAAGGCGCTGTCGGCCTCGGTCACCGCGACGCCCGAGGCGCCGGTGGCGCCCATGAGCAGCGTGTCCGAGGTCGAGGTGTCGCTGTCGACGGTGATGCAGTTGAAGCTGCGGTCGTTGATCTGGCTGACCAGCGTCTGCAGCAGCGGCTGCGGCACCTTCGCGTCGGTGAAGATGTAGACCAGCATCGTCGCCATGTCGGGCGCGATCATGCCCGAGCCCTTGGCGATCCCGGCGATCTTCACCGGCCCGCCCGGCAGGTCGACCGTGACGGTCGAGCCCTTGGGGAAGGTGTCGGTGGTCATGATCGCCTTGGCCGCGCCGGCAATGCCGGTCGCATCGAGAGAAGCCACCAGCTCATCCACCTTGGCGGTGATGCGCTCGTGCGGCAGCGGCTCGCCGATCACCCCCGTCGAGGACGAAAAGACGCGCGCCTCGGGCAGGCCGGTCGCCGCCGCCACCGCCGAAGTCACCGCGCGGGTGGACTCGATGCCGTTGCGGCCGGTGAAGGCGTTGGAGTTGCCCGAGTTCACGATGATCGCGACGCCCTCGTCCGAGGCGCCGCCGATCTTGGCCTGGCAGTCGAGCACCGGGGCCGACCGCGTGGCAGAGCGGGTGAAGACCCCCGCCATGGTGCTGCCCGCGTCGAGCAGGGCGAGCATGACGTCGGTGCGTCCCGCGTAGCGCACCCCCGCCGCGACGGAGGCGAAACGCACCCCGTCGATCACCGGCAGGTCGGGAAAGGCCGCAGGGGCCAGCGGGGAAACGGCGAGGGTCTTGGCCACTCAGTCCTCCAGCAGCTGGAAGTTGGAGAGAACGGAGGGATCGACATCCCCCGATGCTTTGCGGGTGATCTCGGCGCCGGATTCAGCCTCGTCCATGTAGGCGGCCACGGCCTCCTGCTGCACCTGCTGCGCCAGCTGATCGCGCACTTCGTCGAGCTTCGGCGCTTCCTTGGCGCGGGTCTCGTTGAGCTTGATCACATGCCAGCCGAACTGGGTCTGCACCGGCGTCTCGGAGATCGCGCCTGCCTCCATGGTCTCGACCGCCGCCTGGAACGGCTCGACCATCATGCCGGCACTGAACCAGCCCAGCTCGCCGCCGTTGGGGCCGGACGGGCCGGTCGACTTCTCTTTCGCAACTTCCGCGAAGTCAGCGCCGCCGTTCAGCTCTTCGATGATTGCCTTGGCCTCGTCCTCGCTCTCCACGAGGATGTGCGAGGCATTGTACTCCTGGCCTTGCTCGGCATCGGCGAACTGCGCGTCATAGGCGGCCTGCAGCGCCTCGTCGGTCACAGCGGCATCGGCCACGGCCGACACGGTCTCGGCGGCCAGCAGCGTGCGGCGTTCGGTCTTCAGCGACAGGTCCACGCGCTTGGTCTCGACGGCCTTCTCGTCCTGCGCCAGCACTTCTTGCTGCACCAGCTGGTCGAGGATGCCGTCCCAGAGGACGTCGTCGCCAAGCTGCTGGTACTGTTCGGGCAGGCTGGCGCGCACGACAAGCATCTCGCCGAGGGTGATGTCCGTGCCGTTCACCGTGGCCACGACGGTATCGGCGCTCAGCTCCTCGGTCTGCTCCGCAGCCTGATCCTGGGCGTGAAGGGGCAGCGCAAGGGTCAGGGCGAGCGCGGCCGCCCCCAGTGTGGTGAGGGTTTTGGGCATCTAGGCGTCCTTCCAGTTGGCCGCCCGCCACCGGGCGGCGTTGACACTTACCGGCCTGCCGCTTACATCGCCAAAAGGCTCTGCAAGGCCGGTCGTTCCCCTGTGTCATATGGGTTGAGTGCGAGGCGGGCAAGCGGATGCCTCACGCAGAACACGACTTTGTCAGACAGCACAGGCAGGCCAAATGCTCGGAATGGGAAAACTCGCGCGGAAGGTGTTCGGCACCCCGAACGACCGCAAGATCAAGGCCACCCGACCGCTGATCGCTCAGATTAACGCGCTGGAACCCGAGTACGAGGCTCTGGACGACGCCGCCCTGATCGCCAAGACCGAGGAGTTCCGCAAGCGCTTTGCCGACGGCGAAAGCCTCGATGCGCTCCTCCCGGAAGCGTTCGCCAACTGCCGCGAGGCCGCCAAGCGCGCCCTCGGCCTGCGCGCCTTTGACGTGCAGCTGATGGGCGGTGTCTTCCTGCACCAGGGTAACATCTCCGAGATGAAGACCGGCGAAGGCAAGACGCTGGTCGCCACCTTCCCGTCCTACCTCAACGCCCTTTCGGGCAAGAGCGTGCACGTGGTCACGGTGAACGACTACCTCGCCCGCCGCGACGCCGAGTGGATGTCGAAAGTTTTTGCCGCGCTCGGCATGACCACCGGCGTGGTCTACCCGCAGCAGCCCGAGGCCGAGAAAAAGCAGGCCTACGCCTGCGACATCACCTACGCCACCAACAACGAGCTGGGCTTCGACTACCTGCGCGACAACATGAAGTCCGAGCTGGACCAGATGATGCAGCGCGGCCACGGCTTCGCGGTGGTCGACGAGGTGGACTCGATCCTCATCGACGAGGCGCGCACGCCGCTGATCATCTCCGGCCCGTCGCAGGACCGCTCGGACCTCTATGTCGCGATCGACCGGCTGATCCCCGAGCTGCCGGAAGATGCCTACACGCTCGACGAAAAGAGCCGTAACGTCACCTTCACCGACGAGGGCAACGAGGCGCTCGAAGAGATGCTGAACCGCCGCGGCATCCTCCCCGAAGGCCAGACGCTCTACGACCCGGAAAGCACGACCATCGTGCACCACGTGAACCAGGGCCTACGCGCGCACAAGCTCTACACCAAGGACAAGGACTATATCGTCCGCGACGGCAACGTCGTGCTGATCGACGAGTTCACTGGCCGCATGATGGCCGGCCGCCGCCTGTCGGATGGCCTGCACCAGGCGATCGAGGCCAAGGAGGGCTGCCAGATCCAGCCCGAGAACGTCACCCTCGCCAGCGTGACCTTCCAGAACTACTTCCGCCTCTATGACAAGCTGGGCGGGATGACCGGCACGGCGCTGACCGAAGCCGAGGAATTTGCCGAGATCTACAAGCTGGGCGTGGTCGAAGTGCCGACCAACCGCCCGATCGCGCGGATCGACGACGACGACAAGGTCTACCGCACGACCGGGGAAAAGTACGCGGCGATCACCGAGGAAATCCGGAAAGCCCACGAAAAGGGGCAGCCGGTGCTTGTCGGCACCACCTCGATCGAGAAATCTGAACTGCTGTCGCAGCTGCTCACCCAGGCCGGCCTCAAGCACAATGTGCTCAACGCCCGCCAGCACGAGCAGGAAGCGCAGATCGTCGCCGACGCCGGCAAGCTTGGCGCGATCACCATCGCAACCAACATGGCCGGCCGCGGCACCGACATCAAACTCGGCGGCAACTTCGAATTCCTCGTGATGGAGGCCATCGCCGCCGACCCCGAGGCCGATCCCGAAGACATCCGCGCCCGCATCGAGACCGAGCACGCCAAGGCCGAGGCCGAGGTGAAGGAGGCCGGCGGTCTCTTCGTTCTGGCCACCGAACGCCACGAGAGCCGCCGCATCGACAACCAGCTGCGCGGTCGTTCCGGCCGTCAGGGTGACCCGGGGCGCAGTTCGTTCTACCTGTCGCTCGAAGATGACCTGATGCGCATCTTCGGCTCGGAACGGCTCGACAAGGTGTTGACCAAGCTCGGCATGAAAGAAGGCGAGGCGATCATCCACCCCTGGGTGAACAAGTCGCTGGAGCGCGCGCAGGCGAAGGTCGAGGGCCGCAACTTCGACATCCGCAAGCAGCTGCTGAAGTTCGATGACGTGATGAACGACCAGCGCAAGGTGATCTTTGCCCAGCGTCTGGAAATCATGGAAGCCAAGGACCTGTCCGAGATCGTCGAGGACATGCGTCACGAGGTGATCGACGAGCTGGTCGAGACCCATGCTCCTGCCAAGGCCTACGCCGACCAGTGGGACATGCATGGCCTCTACGCCGCCTGCATCGAGAAGCTGGGCATCGACCTGCCGGTGATCGCCTGGGGCGAGGAGGAGGGTGTCGACGCCGAGACCATCCGCGAGCGCATCGAGGAGGCCACCGACAAGCAGATGGCCGAGAAGGCCGAAGCCTTCGGCCCCGACAGCATGCGCCAGATCGAGAAGCAGGTGCTGCTGCAGACCATCGACACCAAGTGGCGCGAGCACCTGCTGACGCTCGAACACCTGCGCTCGGTGGTCGGCTTCCGCGGCTATGCGCAACGCGACCCGCTCAACGAGTACAAGACCGAGGCCTTCCAGCTCTTCGAGTCGATGCTGGAGTCGCTGCGCGAGCGCGTCACCGAGCAGCTCGGGCGGGTCCGCCCGATGACCGAGGAAGAGCAGCAGCAGATGCTGCAGCAGATGGCGGCGCAGCAGGCCCAGCAGCAGAAGCTCGCCGAGCAGGCCAAGGCCGTCGGCCCGAGCGAGAACGTCGCCGTGCCGGAATCGCACGAGCCGCTGGTCGATGGCTTCGACGAAAACGACCCCGCGACCTGGGGCAACCCCAGCCGCAACGACCCCTGCCCCTGCGGCTCGGGCAAGAAGTTCAAGCACTGCCACGGCAGCCTCGCCTGAGCCGGCGGCTGACTTTTCGAACTGACTTTCCGGGGCGGGTCCGGGGCACAAATGCCCCGGGCCCGCCCTTTTGACTCCACCCGGTCGCCGCAACCATGCCTCTTTTCCGGGGCAGATTGTTTCCCGTACGAGTTCTAGTGTCGGGGACTACCATGGGACGGATGAAGACCTACAGGCTGGCCGTTGTGACCCTCTGTGCCGCCGTCAGCATCGGCTTTGCCATGCAGCAGCACGACGCCCGCGGCAAGCGCGCCAGTGTCATGCAGCTGGCGCAGATCGAGGACACCTCCTCGGCCGCGTTGCCCAGTCTCCCCTCCGATCGCGCGGCAGAGGCGCGCCTGCCCGCGCCGCAGCATCAGCTCGCCGCCGCGGTGGCGGAGCCACAGATCGCTCCCGCCGTGCTGCCCGAGGAAAGCGAGGCCCGCCCCACCGATTGTGCCGTCACCATGGAAGCCCGAACCGGTGCCGGGGCAATGGTCACGCTGTCGCTTGAAGCCCCCTGCTTCGCCTCCGAGCGCGTGACACTCCACCACAACGGCCTGATGTTCACCGAGGTCACCCAGCCCGACGGTACGCTCCGCGTCGAGGTGCCCGCGCTGGCCGAGCAGGCGCTGTTCATCGCCTCCTTCGCCAACGGCGCGGGTGCGACCGCCATGGCCGAGGTTCCCGCGCTGCCCTTCTACGACCGCGTGGCACTACAATGGCGCGGCAAGAGCGGGCTCGCCCTGCACGCGAACGAATTCGGCGCGGCGGGCGACGAGGCGGGCCATGTCTGGGCCGCCTCCGCTGGCGATCTGGCCCGCACGGCCCGCGGAGAGGGCGGATTCCTGACCCGTCTCGGCGATGCCGAGAGCCCGGAGGCCCGCATGGCCGAGGTCTACACCTTCCCCGCCGCAGCGGCGAAGAAGGCTGGCGCCGTCTCGCTGACCATCGAGGCCGAGATCACGGAGGCGAACTGCGGCCAGGAGATCGAGGCACAGACGCTGGAGCACCGGCTGGGCAGCAATCTGCGCGCCCGCGATCTCACGCTCACCATGCCCGATTGCGCCGCCTCCGGTGACTTTCTGGTGTTGAAAAACCTGCTCGAAGACCTGAAGATCGCCGCCAACTAGAACGAGCGGTCAAGAGGCCCCGATGCGACAGGTCCGTGCGGCGATCATCGCCGCACTTTTCATTCCGGGCACCCTTTCGGGCCTGCTCTTTCCCACATCCGCACAGGCTCAGGACGTCACCCTGCGCTCCCGCGACGGCGGAATCGAGCTGAGCGGCACCATGCTTGGCTTCGACGGCGAGTTCTACCGCATCGACAGTCGCTACGGCGAGCTGACCGTGGATGCCTCCGGCGTGCTCTGCGAAGGCGTCGGCTGCCCCTCGCTCACCGATTTCGTTGCGGAACTGCGCATCTCGGGCGCCGCGACCATGGGCGAGCTGCTGATGCCTGCGCTGGTCGAGAGCTTCGCGCAGCGCAACGGCTACGGTGCCGAGCGCAGTACGCTGGCCGAGGGCGGGACGCGCTTTTCCCTCAGCGATGGCGACCGACTGATCGGGCGGTTCGACATCGCGCCTTCGAGCACCGACGAGGGTTTTGCCGACCTGTTGGCAGACGAGGCCGACATCGTGGTGGCCCTGCGCGAAATCCGACCGGCCGAACAGGAGCTCGCGCGGCAGGCGGGACTCGGTGATCTGACCCGCCCCAACCGCAGCCGTGTGCTCGCGCTCGACGCTCTGCTTCCGGTGGTCGCACCGGACAACCCGGTGACCGAGGTTTCGATGCCGCAACTGGCCGGGATCCTGTCGGGCGAGGTCGACAACTGGCAGGCGCTTGGCGGCCCCGATGCCCCCATCGTGCTGCATCTCCCACGCGAAGGCTCCGGGCTGGTGCAGGCGCTCGAGGACCAGCTGCTGCAGCCCCCTGCCCTGAGCCTGCGCAGCGCCGAGACGCTGCGCCACCAGAGCGCCGCCGCGCTCTCCGCCGCGGTGGCCGGAGATCAGCTCGGCCTTGGCTTCGTCAGCGCTGCCGAGATCGGCAATAGCCGCCCCGTGGTCCTGACCGGCACCTGCGGCTTCCACCTGCGCGGCACTCGGCAGGCGATCAAGACCGAGGACTACCCGCTGACCATGCCGGTCTTCGTCTATCTCCCGGCCCGCCGCCTGCCCAAGCTGGCCCGCGAGTTCCTCGAATTCACCCGCTCGGCCCCCGCTCAGATCGTCATCCGTCGCGCGAATTTCGTCGACCAGACCCCCGAGGAGCTGCCGCTGGACGCGCAGGGCGACCGGCTCTCCAACGCCATCGCCGTGGCCGAGGGCGAGGACGGTCTGGCCGAGCTGAAGCGGCTGGTCGCCACGCTGGAACCGATGCGGCGCCTGACCACCTCCTTCCGCTTCGAGGCGGGCTCATCGGGGCTCGACGCGCAGTCGCGCTCGAACGTGCAGCAGCTCGCCCGAGCGCTGGAGCTGGGCGAATACGACGGGCGCACACTGGTCTTCATCGGCTTCTCCGACGGACAGGGCCCGAGCACCGACAACCTCAAGATCGCCGCCGAGCGCGCGGCGTCGGTCCGCGACGCGGTGGTCGCCGCCGCCGAGGCCAGTGACCTTGCCGGCATCACGCTGGAGACCGATGCCTTCGGCGAGGCCATGCCCATGGCCTGCGACGACACGGTCTGGGGCCGACAAGTCAATCGCCGCGTCGAGGTCTGGCTGCGCTAGGCCCTAGAGCAGCCCCTCGGCCCGGAAGCTCAGCTCGCGCGAGCGGCCGATCACCAGATGGTCGTGCAGGGTGATGCCCAGCACCTCGGCCGCCGCCTGGATCTGCGCGGTCATCTCGATGTCGGCACCGCTGGGGGTGGGATCGCCCGACGGGTGGTTGTGCACGAGAATGAGCGCGCTGGCGTTCAGCTCCAGCGCCCGCTTCACCACCTCGCGCGGATAGACCGGCACGTGATCCACCGTGCCCCGCGCCTGGGGCTCGTCGGCGATCAGGACGTTCTTGCGGTCAAGAAACAGGATGCGGAACTGCTCGGTCTCGCGGTGCGCCATGGCGGTCTGGCAATAGTCCAGCAGAGCCTCCCACGAGCTGACCACCTGCCGCTGCAACACCCGGCTGCGGGCGAGCCGGTGCGCCGCCGCCTCGACGATCTTCAGCTCGGTCATCACCGCATCCCCGACCCCATCGACATCGCGCAGGCGGGCTGGGGACGCGGAGACCACGGCGTTGAAATCCCCGAAATGCTCGAGCAGGCGGCGGGCGAGCGGCTTCATGTCCTGCCTCGGGATGGCGCGGAACAGAAGCAGCTCCAGCAGCTCGTAGTCTGGAAGGGCATCGGCACCACCGCTGAGGAACCTGTCCCGCAGCCGCCTCCTGTGGTCGCGGATGTAGGAGGGCAGCGTCCGCCCGCCCTGCGCGGGCCGCACTGGTGTCTCGTCGCCGGCAAAGAGCGAGGGCTGGCTGTCCGAGAAATGGCGGGGCGGGCTCATGCCTTCAGCGTGGCGGCACCGTGGTTAGAAAAGCGTTAAGAGCAGAAAGGCCGCGCCCGGAGCGCGGCCTTTCGGTCGAGGGTATAGCATCTCTGCCTGAGACGCCGCCCGCGCCAATCGCGCGGGGACATGGCCTCAGCCTTTCATCGAATCCCAGAACCCCTTCACCGAAGAGAAGAACGTCTTCGATTCCGGGTTGTTGTCCTCGGACTGATCTTCGAACTCGCGTAGCAGTTCTTTCTGGCGCGAGGTGAGGTTCACCGGGGTCTCCACCGCAAGCTCGATGAACATGTCACCGGCTCCGCCGCCGCGCAGCGCGGGCATGCCCTTGCCACGCAGGCGCATTTGGCGACCCGACTGGCTGCCCGCGGGGATTTTCACCCGGCTGCGGCCGCCGTCGATCGTCGGCACCTCGATGTCGCCACCGAGCGCAGCCGTGGTCATCGACACCGGGACGCGGCAATGCAGCTCGGTGCCTTCGCGCTCGAAGATGCCGTGCTTGCGCACCTCGATGAAGATGTAGAGGTCGCCCGGTGGACCGCCGCGCATCCCCGCCTCGCCTTCACCGGCCAGACGGATACGCGTGCCGGTCTCGACCCCTGCCGGGATGTTCACCGACAGCGAGCGTTCCTTCTGCACCCGGCCCTGGCCGCCACAGCCGCTGCAGGGGTTCTTGATGATCTGTCCGAGACCCGAGCAGGTCGGACAGGTGCGCTCGACGGTGAAGAAGCCCTGTGTCGCACGGACCTTGCCCATGCCCGAGCAGGTCGGACAGGTGACCGGCTCCGCGCCGCCCTCCGCGCCCGAGCCGTGGCACTCGCCGCATTGCACCGAGGTCGGCACGTTGATGGTCTTCTGCAGGCCGCCGTAGGCCTCTTCGAGCGTCACGCGCAGGTTGTAGCGCAGGTCCGCCCCGCGCGCCGCACGCTGACGCCCGCCGCCGCCGCGGCCGCCGCCCATGAAATCGCCGAAGAGATCGTCGAACACGTCGGAGAAGGCAGAGGCGAAATCGCCCTGCTGGCCGAAGCCGCCGCCGGGACGTCCACCGCCGCCCATGCCACCCTCGAAGGCGGCGTGCCCGAAGCGGTCGTAGGCCGCTTTCTTGTCAGCGTCCTTCAGGACCTCGTAGGCCTCGTTGATTTCCTTGAACTGAGCTTCCGCGTCAGGGTTGTCCGCATTCCGGTCGGGGTGAAGTTCCTTCGCTTTCTTGCGATAGCCCTTCTTGATCTCGTCCGCGGAGGCCCCTTTGGCGACGCCGAGCAGCTCGTAATAGTCACGCTTGGACATACATGCCCTCCTTGGCCGGAACAGAAAAGGGCCGGTCCGGCATCCGGACCGGCCCCCGTCTGGTTCCGCTATGGCTTAGCTGCGCTTGCGGTCATCGAGGTCTTCGAAATCCGCATCCACGATGTTGTCGTCATCCGACGGGCCCGACTTGTCGCCGGCGTCGTCGGCATCGGCCTCGGGGGCGCTATCGCCCGCTTCGGCCTGCGCCTTGTAGATCGCCTCGCCCAGTCGCATGGCCACTTCGGTCACGTTCTGGATGCCGGACTTCAGCTTCTCGCCGGTCACGTCGTCCTTCTCGAGGTCATCCTTGAGCGCGGCAACCGCGAGCTCGATGGCTTCGATGGTCGACGGGTCGACCTTGTCGCCATGCTCCTCGATCGACTTCTCGGTCGAGTGGATGAGGCTTTCCGCCTGGTTGCGGGCCTCGACCAGCTCCTTGCGCTTGCCGTCCGCCTCGGCGTTCTCCTCGGCGTCCTTGACCATGCGCTCGATGTCCTCGTCGGTGAGACCGCCGGACGCCTGGATGGTGATCTTCTGCTCCTTGCCGGTGCCCTTGTCCTTGGCCGACACGGAGACGATGCCGTTGGCGTCGATGTCGAAGGTCACCTCGATCTGCGGCATACCGCGCGGTGCCGGCGGGATGTTCTCGAGGTTGAACTGGCCGAGCAGCTTGTTGTCGGCCGCCATCTCGCGCTCACCCTGGAAGACACGGATCGTCACGGCGCCCTGGTTGTCCTCGGCGGTCGAGAAGATCTGCGACTTCTTGGTCGGGATCGTGGTGTTGCGATCGATCAGGCGGGTGAACACGCCGCCCAGCGTCTCGATGCCCAGCGACAGCGGGGTCACGTCGAGCAGGACCACGTCCTTCACGTCACCCTGCAGAACACCAGCCTGAATGGCGGCGCCCATGGCGACCACTTCGTCCGGGTTCACACCCTTGTGCGGCTCCTTGCCGAAGAACTTGGTCACCTCTTCGATGACCTTCGGCATACGGGTCTGACCGCCGACCAGAACGACCTCATCGATCTCGTCCTTGGTGATGCCGGCGTCCTTCAGGGCTGCCTGGCAGGGCTTGATCGAGTTCTTGATCAGATCGCCGACGAGGCTTTCCAGCTTGGCACGGGTCAGCTTCATGACCATGTGCAGCGGCTGACCGTTCGAGCCCATCGAGATGAACGGCTGGTTGATCTCGGTCTGGCTCGAGCTCGACAGCTCGATCTTGGCCTTCTCGGCAGCTTCCTTGAGACGCTGCAGGGCCATCTTGTCCTTGGTCAGATCGACCTGGTGCTCTTTCTTGAACTCGTCCGCCAGGTAGTTGACGATCCGCATGTCGAAGTCTTCACCGCCGAGGAAGGTGTCACCGTTGGTGGACTTCACTTCGAAGAGGCCATCGTCGATCTCGAGGATGGTCACGTCGAAGGTGCCGCCGCCGAGGTCATAGACGGCGATGGTCTTGGATTCTTTCTTATCGAGGCCATAGGCCAGCGCAGCCGCGGTCGGCTCGTTGATGATGCGCAGCACCTCGAGACCGGCGATCTTGCCAGCGTCCTTGGTGGCCTGACGCTGGGCGTCGTTGAAGTACGCCGGAACCGTGATGACGGCCTGGGTCACTTCTTCGCCGAGGTAGCTCTCGGCGGTTTCCTTCATCTTACCGAGGATGAAGGCGGAGATTTGCGACGGCGAGTACTTCTCACCGCGTGCCTGCACCCAGGCATCGCCATTGCCGCCGTCCACGATGCTGTACGGGACGATGTTCTGGTCCTTGGTCACTTCCGCATCGGTGGTGCGGCGACCGATCAGACGCTTGACGGCGAAGATGGTGGCTTCCGGGTTGGTCACGGCCTGCCGCTTGGCGGGCTGGCCGACGAGGCGTTCGTCGTCGGTGAAGGCGACGATCGACGGGGTGGTACGTGCGCCTTCGGCGTTTTCGATCACACGTGCCTGGCTGCCGTCCATGATGGCGACGCAGGAGTTCGTGGTGCCGAGGTCGATACCGATCACTTTGCCCATGATTCGATCCCTTTCCAATTCAAGGCGATGACGCGAGGCATACGGACCCGTTACGGCATCCAGCCCCGCTTGTTGAAGAAGCCGTCCGGCGGGGGCCTCGCGGCGTTCGGAGGGTATATAAGGAGGGGGTTTGAGCCCTGCAAGCGGCCATGGCGGGGCTTTGCCTGCATTTGGGGTGAATTTCTTTGCACGTCGCCACGGAATGCCCGAGAAGAAGGCCATGACGGCCCCTCTCGACATCCGCGGCTTCCGGCTCTTTCCGGGCTTCCTCGATCGCCCGGCGCAGGAGGCGCTGGTGGTGGTGCTGCGCGAGTTGCTGCATGTCGCGCCGCTCTACCAGCCGGTCACCCCGCGCGGGCAGAAGATGTCGGTGCGGATGAGCGCCGCGGGCCGCTTCGGCTGGGTCACCGACCGCCGCGGCTACCGCTACGAGCCGCGTCATCCGCAGGGCATGGACTGGCCGCCGATTCCCGAGGAAGTGCTGGCGATCTGGCGCACGGTCGCGGGCGTGGCGCGCGACCCAGAATGCTGCCTGATCAACTGGTACGGCGAGGGCGCGCGCATGGGGCTGCACCAGGACAAGGACGAGGCGGATTTCTCCTGTCCCGTAGTCTCGGTCTCGCTCGGCGACGAGGGGCTCTTTCGCATGGGAAACGAAGAGCGCGGCGGCAAGACCGAGTCAGCCTGGCTGAAATCCGGCGATGTGGTGGTGATGGGCGGCGCGGCCCGGCTGAAGCATCACGGCGTCGACCGCATCCGATTCGGCTCGTCGACACTGCTGCCGCAGGGCGGGCGCATAAACCTCACCCTGCGCGTGGTCACCTGAGCTTCAACGCATGAGCTCGCAGCAGCCGGACAGCGTTCCGCTGATCCGACCGGTCAGCACCAACGTCGCCGAAAGCCCGTAGAGCCGGTCCGACATGCCGTCGCTGCACTGCGCCTCGGGGCTTGCCACCAGCACCGCTTGCAGATGGTCGGCGCCCGCCACCGCGCTGTACGGCCAGAGCCGGCCGCCAGCGGTCTCGAAGGGCCCGGCCTGCAACGTTTCCTCGGGGCTGTCCGGTGTGTTCCAGGTGGCGAGCTCGCCCTGCCGCACCTCGTAGGACCAGAAGGGCTCGGTGCCGAAACAGCGCAGCCCCTCGACCTGCGGCAGACTGCCCTTTGCTTCGGGAACGAGGAAAGCCATGGAAACCCAGCCGACGCCCTCGCCGGTCACAATCCGCCCCCATGTCCCTGCCGCGTTCAGCGCGCTTACCTCGACACCGGACGCATCGGGCGCAAGCGTCCCGAGCAGATCGGCTCCGGCCTCTGGCGCGGCGCGGATGTTCAGCACGTCATCCGCAGCGACGCCGGACACCGCGTGGAAGGCGGGCAGATGCTGCGCCGTGGCGGCGCTGGCAGACAGCAGAGCGGTGATCGCGAATGTAAGGCGCATGAAAGGCCTCTCCCCGGCAGCTTGCCCCGCCATCATGTGGCAGAGCGCAGTGCGCCGTCCAGCCCGCAGCGCCTAGCGCCGCGCCGACCAGGAGGCGGAGGCGTGCTTGCGGGTGTAGAATTCGCCCATCAACCCGATCATCAGCAGCACGATGGCGACCCACAGCGCGTATTCCCAGCTGGAGTTGCGCGGGAAATAGTTGGCGAAGGCATAGCCGCGCGCCTGATCGATGGTGTGAAAGAGCGGGTTCCAGTCGAAGATCGCCAGCATCCCCGGCGTCAGCGAATTGGCGACGAACATCTTGCCTGATGCGATCATGTTGGCGCGCTGATAGACCGTGGTGAGGATCGACACCGGCGTTGGGAACCAGGGCTTGGCCGCGAGGAAGACCATGCCGATCGCCGCCCCCGAGAACCACGACAGCAGCAGCATCGCCATGGCGCCGATAGGATCGTGGATCTCGGACATGACGAAGGGATTGAAGGCCACGTCGTAGACGAAGAGAATGGCGAAGAGCGACAGAACCTGGATGTAGAGCGTCGAGAGCATCGCCGAGGCGATGGCGATCGCCGTGTTCATCGGGGCGTGCTGCATCATCGGGCTGGCCGGCCCCTCTGACCCGGCCACCGCCCCCAGCGTCTTGGTGTGGGTCATGTAAAGAAAGACCCCGGTCATGATGTAGATCATGAAGTCGCCACGGATCGCCGTGCCGCGCATGCCCAGAATATGGAACATGAAATAGAAGGCCAGAACGAAGATGATCGTCTGCAGCATGTTCATGAAGATCGCCATGAAGGCATTGCCGTGGCTCTTCCGCACGGCGCGAACTGAATTGTGGTAGATCAGCTCACAGATGTAGAGGGCGGATCCCAACCGAGAGCGCGGCTTGGTGGTCTGAAACATGGCAACACTGCTCCGGTACTGGCTGAAACCAACGGGTCTTCTTGCCCATCTTGACGCAGCGCAGCATAAGTGTCGCAGGCTTTCAAATCAATAAATCCGCACCGCGGAAGGGAGTACTGCCTTGAATTACGAAAATCTTGTTACCGTGATCCGTCGTCTTGCCCTCGAAGCCGGGGACAAGATCATGGAAATTTACAATTCAGACGATTTTGAAGTGAAGTCCAAGTCCGACTCCAGCCCGGTGACCGAAGCCGACGAAGCCGCCGATGCCCTGATCTCTGCCGGTCTGCGCGAAGCCTTCCCCGACATGCCGCTGGTGACCGAAGAGCAGGCAGACAGCCACGACGTGGAGGCGATGACCTTCCTCATCGTCGACCCGCTCGACGGCACCAAGGAATTCGTCAACCGCCGCGGTGATTTCACCGTCAACATCGCGCTGGTCGAAGACGGCGTGCCGACCTTCGGCGTGGTCTACGCCCCGGCCAAGGACCGCATGTTCTACACTGACAGCGTCGGCAACTCGGTCGAGGAGATGGGCCCCTTTGACAAGGAAACCCCCGGCGAGACCAAGCCGATCAAGGTGTCCAGCCCCGACAACTCCGCCCTGCTCGTCGTCGCCTCGAAGTCGCACCGCGACCAGGCGACCGACGATTACATCAACAAGTACAGCACCGCCGACATGAAGAGCGCTGGCTCCTCGCTGAAGTTCTGCCTCGTGGCCACCGGCGAGGCGGACATCTACCCGCGTCTCGGCCGCACGATGGAATGGGACACCGCCGCCGGCCAGGCGGTGCTGCAGGGTGCGGGCGGCCGCGTGGTGCGCTTCGACGACCACACCCCGCTGGCCTACGGCAAGCCCGGCTTCGCCAACCCGTTCTTCATCGCCTACTCGCCCGACGTCGTTCTCAAGGACGCCTGAGACGGCCATGGCCGTCCTGCCGGTCAGCGTGGTGATCGTCAGCCGCGGACGTCCCGCGGCGCTCGATCTCTGCCTGACCGGCGTGGCGCAGCTCGACCACCCCGATTTCGAGGTCGTGGTGGTCACCTGCCCCGAAGGGGTTGCGGCCATCGAGGCGCGCACCGACCGCGAGCACATCAAGCTCGTCGCCTTCGACGAGGCCAACATCTCGGTCGCCCGCAACCTCGGCATCGCGCAGGCGGCAGGCGAGATCATCGCCTTCATCGACGACGACGCGGTGCCCGAACCGCTCTGGCTGCAGCACCTCTGCGCGCCCTTTGCGGACCCGGCGATCGCCGCCTCGGGCGGCTTCGTGCGCGGGCGCAACGGCATCTCCTTTCAGTGGCGGGCCAGGTCCGTGACCTCCGATCTGCGAGAGCGTCCGCTCGATCTGGACGTACCCGGCCCGCATCTGCCCACCCTGCCCGAGGGAGAAACGGTCAAGCTGCAGGGTACCAACATGGCGCACCGGCGCGGCCCGCTGGCGGCCATGGGCGGCTTTGATCCGGCCTACCGCTTCTACCTCGACGAGACCGACCTCGACCTGCGCCACGCCGCGGCGGGGCACCGGGTCGCCGTCACGCCGCTGGCCGAGGTGCACCACGGCTATGCGCCCAGCGACCGCCGCGGCGCGGACCGCACGCCCCGCAACCTGACCGAGATCGGCGCGTCGATCCGCTGCTTCCTCGACCGCCACTGCCCGACGTCCCGACACGGCGCCGCATGGGCGCGCCTGCGCGAAGACCAGCGCGACCGCCTGCTGCGCATCATGCAGCGCGGCCCATTGGGCGCGGATGATGTTCTGCGGCTGCTGCGCGGACTGGAAAAGGGCTGGCAGCAAGGTGCTGCACGCGCCACAAAGGACCCGCTGCCGACCATCGGTCCGGCCCTTGCGCCCTTCCGTCCCTACCCCGGTCGCCCTGCCGCGGAGCGTGTTATTTTGGCGGGCCGATTCTGGCAGCGCGGCGCCCTGCGCCGCCGCGCCGAACAATCTGCGTCCGAGGGAAAGATTGTCACCATCTTCCGGTTTTCGCCCACCGCGCTGTTTCACAAGCAGAGCTTTCACGAAGGTGGCTTCTGGGAACAGGCCGGAGGGCTTTTCGGCCGCAGCGAGCGCAGCGGCAAGTTGCTGCAATTCTGCCGTTTTTCGACTCGGGTCCGCCGAGAAAACTCGCGCCTTGAGGGGGCACGTGGGCGATTGCCCGCTTTGCCCTTCCCTCGCCCCTAGATTTACTTTTACGCTACCGCAGCAATATGATTGTTATGAATTGATTCACCCTAAGCCTTCAGGCCTAGCACCAGTCCCCAGGAGCACCTTTCATGGCCCGCAAAGTTACAAAAGCGATTTTCCCCGTCGCCGGTCTCGGCACCCGCTTTCTCCCCGCAACCAAGTCGGTCCCGAAGGAGATCATGACCCTGGTCGACCGCCCGCTGGTGCAATACGCCATCGACGAGGCGCGCGCCGCAGGCATCAAGGAGTTCATCTTTGTCACCTCCCGCGGCAAAGGCGCGCTTGAGGACTATTTCGACCACGCCCCGCAGCTCGAGCGCGAGCTTGAAGCCAAGGGCAAGGACAAGCTGCTGAAGGTTCTTCAGGACACCAACATGGACTCGGGCGAGATCGCCTACATCCGCCAGCACAAGGCGCTCGGCCTCGGTCACGCAATCTGGTGCGCGCGCCGTCTGATCGGCAACGAGCCCTTCGCGGTGATGCTGCCCGACGACGTGATCGCAGCCGACAAGCCCTGCCTGCAGCAGATGGTCGAAGCCTACGAGGAAGTCGGCGGCAACATGGTCGCGGCGATGGAAGTCCCCGCCGACAAGGCGTCGTCCTACGGCATCCTCGACGTCCAGGAAGACATGGGCTCGCTGGTGTCGGTCAAGGGCATGGTCGAGAAACCCGCCGCGGGAACCGCACCGTCGAACCTCGCGGTGATCGGCCGCTACATCCTGTCGCCGCAGATCCTCGAGAACCTCGAGCAGAAACAGGTCGGCGCGGGTGGTGAAATCCAGCTCACCGACGCCATCGCAAGACAGATCGGCACCGACGAAGGCGTCTACGGCTTCCGTTTCAACGGCCAGCGCTTCGACTGCGGCTCCAAGGCGGGTTTCCTTCAGGCCACCGTGGCGTTTGGCCTCAGCCGCGACGAGCTGCGCGACGATCTCGAAGGCTACCTGCACGAGGTCATGTCCTCGCGCAAAGCCGCGCAGTAAGGACGATCAGAGTCCCCGTATGACCAATGTTCTGGTAACCGGCGGCGCGGGCTATATCGGCTCGCACGCCTGCAAGGCACTGAAGGCGGCGGGCTACACGCCCGTCACGTATGACAACCTCGTCACCGGCTGGGAACAGGCGGTGAAATTCGGTCCCTTCGAGAAGGGCAGCCTGTCGGACCGCGCGCGGCTTGACGAGGTCTTCGCCAAGTACCAGCCGGTGGCAGTGATGCATTTCGCCGCGCTCAGCCAGGTGGGCGAGGCGATGTCGCAACCCGGCCTCTACTGGCGCAACAATGTCGAAGGCTCCCTGACCTTGATCGAGGCGGCCTGCGCGGCGGGCTGCAAGACCTTCGTCTTCTCCTCGACCTGCGCCACCTATGGCGAGCATGACAACGTGGTGCTCGACGAGGACACCCCGCAGATCCCGCTCAACGCGTATGGCGCATCGAAACGCGCGGTGGAGAACATCCTGCGCGATTTTGCCGCGTCGGACGGGCTGAACCACGTGATCTTCCGCTACTTCAACGTGGCGGGCGCGGACCCCGAGGGCGAGGTGGGCGAACATCACCGCCCCGAGACGCACCTGATCCCGGTCATGCTCGAGGCGATCGACGGCAAGCGTCCGGCGCTGACCATCCATGGCACCGATTACGATACGCCCGACGGAACCTGCATCCGCGACTACGTGCACGTCATGGACCTCGTGGACGCGCATGTGCTGGGCCTCAAGTGGCTCGAGGCGGGCAAGCCATCCTCGGTCTTCAACCTCGGCACCGGAAAGGGCTTCTCTGTCCGCGAGGTGATCGACGCGTCGCGCACGGTGACCAACCGCGAGGTGCCGCATTCCGAGGGGCCGCGCCGCGCCGGCGATGCGACCAAGCTGGTCTCCGGCTCGACCCGCGCGCTGGCGGAGCTGGGCTGGGAGCCGTCGCGTTCGACCATGCCGCAGATGATCGCCGATGCCTGGAACTGGCATCTCAATGGGCATTACGATCACTGAGCCCGTTCAGCCCCCGGCCCGGCTGCTCGACCTGACCCGCCTGGTCAGCCGCGCCGGCCGGGTGATGACCGGGGTGGACCGGGTGGAACACGCCTATCTGGACCGGCTCCTGCGCGAGCCGGTTCCGCTTTTCGGCTTGGTGCGGACCTCCCTCGGCTACCTGCTGCTCGACGGCGCGGGCTGCGCCGAACTTCTGGCACGCCTCACGACGCAGGACTGGCCCGAGCCCGACCTGCTTGCCCGCCTCGCGCGCCGCGAGGACCCGCTTCGCGCCGGGGCGGAGACCGTGCTGCGTCGGGTCACCCTCTCCCGCGCGATCCCTGCGCTTCTGGGGCCCATGCTGCGCCGCCACCTGCCCTCAGGCACAGTTTATCTCAACACCGGGCACACCAACTTCACCCAGACGGTGATCGACGCACTGCGCAGCATCGACGCCGCGCGGCTGGCGGTCCTTCTGCACGACACGATCCCGCTCGACTGGCCGCAATACCAGCGCACGGGCAGTGCCGAGCGTTTCGCCGCCTTTCTCCGGCGGGTGGGCGCGCAGGCCGACCTGGTGATCTGCAATTCCGAGGTAACCCGCACCGACATGGCGCGGCATCTGGGAGCCGACTCTGTGCCGGAGGCTGTCGTCGCCCATCTTGGATGCACGCCCCCCGCACCCGGGACCGCGGCCGAGGGGCCCTGGACCGGCCAGCCCTATTTCGTCGTGCTCGGCACCATCGAGCCGCGCAAGAACCATGCGCTGCTGCTCGACATCTGGCGCGACCTCGCCCCGCCCGCGCATCTTCTGATCTGCGGACAGCGCGGCTGGAACAACGCCGAGGTTTTCGCGGCGCTCGACGCGGGCATCCCAAACGTGCACGAACTGCCGGAGCTCGACGACGCGCAGATCGCCGCCCTGCTGACGCAGAGCTCCGGCCTGCTCTTTCCCAGCTTCGCCGAGGGCTACGGGCTGCCGCCCGTCGAGGCAGCCGCCCTGGACGTGCCCGTGCTCGCCGCGCCACTCCCGGTGCTGCGAGAGGTGCTCGGCGATATACCCATTTACGCAGACGAATCGGACCGGTATCTTTGGGCCTCAAGAATAAGGCAAATGGCCAAGCCAATGGCCAAGGGGTATCGGGCGCAACCGGACGAGGCGGAGGCCACGCAGGCAGGGTTTGTCCCGCCGACGTGGGACGCCCATTTCAAAGCCGTGTTAACCCTGATCTGATAGCCGGCCCACAAGCCGGCAGAGGGGCCTTGCCCCATACGAGGGAAGTTTTGTGGGTGCATGGCAGTCATACAGGCTTCGGCTGCAGCGCAAGCGGTGGCTGATCCGGGCGTTTCGCAAGCGGCGCGAACTGCGCTGCGTCGCCGACCGTACCGACCGTATCCGCCCCTCCGACCTGATCGTCTTCTGTACCGCCCGCAACGAAGGCGTGCGCCTGCCGTGGTTCCTGAAGTTCTACCGCAACATGGGCGTGAACCATTTCGTCATGGTCGACAACGACAGTACCGACGGCTCGCTCGACTACCTTGCAAGGCAAGATGACGTTTCGGTCTGGCACACCCGGGGCAGCTACAAGCGCTCGCGCTTCGGAATGGACTGGATCAACTGGCTGCTGCGCAAGTACGGCGACGGACACTGGGTGCTGGTGGTCGATCCGGACGAGCTGTTTCTCTATCCCTTCTGTGACACCCGCCCGCTGCGCGCGCTGACCGACTGGCTCGATGCCTCCTCGATCAAGAGCTTCTCGGCCATGCTGCTCGACATGTACCCCAAGGGACGGCTCGACGCGCAGCCCTACAAGGCCGGTCAGGACCCGCTGGAGATCGCCTCGTGGTTCGACGCGGGCAACTACTCGGTGAAGCGCAACGCCCGGTTCGGCAACCTTTGGATCCAGGGCGGCCCACGCGCCCGCGTCTTCTTCCCCGACCAGCCCGAGCGGGCCCCCGCGCTCAACAAGGTGCCGCTGGTCAAATGGGACCGGCGCTACACCTACGTCAGCTCGACCCACATGCTGCTGCCGCGCGGGCTGAACCTCGTCTACGACGAATGGGGGGGAGAAAAAGCCTCCGGCCTGCTGCTGCACACCAAGTTCCTCGACACCTTCAACGCCAAGGCCGAGGAAGAACTGGCCCGCAAACAGCACTACGCCGGCTCGACCGAGTATATCGCCTATGCCGACGGCATCCGTGACAACCCCGACCTCTGGTGCAAGTGGTCCGAGAAATACATCAACTGGCGCCAACTCGAGATTCTCGGCCTCATGTCCAAGGGCAACTGGGCATGAGCGTCGGGATCATCATGCTGGTGCACACCGCCTTCGACCGCGCCGAGCAGGTGGCGCGCCACTGGGCGAACGCCGGCTGCCCGGTGGTGATCCACGTCGACGAGAAGGTCTCGAAAAAGACATTCAGTGCGTTCTCTCAGGCCCTGTCGGACCTGCCGCAGGTGCTGTTCTCGCGCCGCCACCGCTGCGACTGGGGCACCTGGGGGCTGGTCGCCGCCAGCCAGGACGCCGCAGAGCTGATGCTCGAGAGCTTCATCGACGTGCGGCACGTCTACCTGACCTCCGGCTCCTGCCTGCCCCTGCGCCCGGTCGAAGAGCTGATCGACTATCTCGACGCGCGGCCGCACACCGACTTCATCGAGAGCGCCACGACCGCCGACGTGCCCTGGACGGTGGGCGGGCTCGACCACGAGCGCTTCACGCTCTACTTCCCCTTCTCCTGGCGGCAGAACCGCTACCTCTTCGACCGGCTGGTCGAGGTGCAGCGCTGGCTGCATGTCACCCGCCGCATCCCGAAAGGCGTGGTGCCGCACATGGGCAGCCAATGGTGGTGCCTGACCCGCCACACCCTGTCGTCGATCCTCACCTCGCCGCAGCGCCGCCGCCACGAGCGCTATTTCAAACGCGTCTGGATCCCCGACGAGAGCTACTTCCAGTCTCTCGCCCGGCTGCATTCGCGCAACATCGAAAGCCGGTCCCTGACGCTGTCGAAGTTCGATTTCCAGGGCAAGCCGCACATCTTCTACGACGACCACCTGCAGTTGCTGCGCCGTTCGGACTGTTTCGTCGCGCGCAAGATCTGGCGCCATGCGGGCTGCCTCTACCAGGCCTTTCTGAACCACCCCGAGAGCGCCGCCAACCGACAAGAGCCGAACCCCGGCAAGATCGACCGCATCTTCGCCAAGGCAGTGGACCGCAGGACGCGCGGACGCGCCGGGCTCTACATGCAGTCGCGGTTTCCCAACTTCGGCTGGGAGAACGGCATGACCGCGGCGCGATACTCGGTGTTCCAGGGCTTCGCGGAGCTGTTCCAGGACTTCGAGCCCTGGCTGTCACGCGCCACCGGCGCACAGGTGCACGGCCACATCTTTGCGCCGGAAAGGGCGGAGTTCGCAGGGGGCCAGCGGGTGCTGAACGGCGCGCTGTCCGACAATGCGGCACTGCGCGACTGGAACCACAAGGCCTTTCTCACCAACCTGATCTGGAACACCCGCGGCGCGCGGCAATGCTTCCAGTTCGGCCCGCACGATTCCCCTCATGTCATGTGGGACATGGCGCGCGATCCCAATGCGCAGATCAGCGTCATCTCGGGCGCCTGGGCCGTACCGCTGTTCCGCTCCGGCGGCGATTTCGCTGCGTTGCGGGCCGAGGCCGCCGCACTGCAGAAGGCCGAGCACCAGCTGCTCGACCAGCTGCGCTCGCCCGAGGCCAAGGCCCGCATCCGCATCTGGACCATGGCCGAGTTCATCGAAGCCCCGATGGAGCCGCTGCAGATGATCATCGACGAGATCGGGCAGAAGGAGCCGAGGCGTTTTGCCGAAGCGCCGATCATACAGGATCTCACCGGATTCGGCCGCTTCCTGCAGAACCTCAAGAACCAGGGGATGCACCCTTACCTGATGGGCGACTTCCCGGTCGAGCCCGCCCCGCGTCCCAGCGCCTCGCCCGCGCACAAACCCTACCTCGTGAAGAACTGAGTTTTCATGTCCGACCGTTTCGACAGTTTCGTCGTCTTCGCCGAGATGCGCACCGGCTCGAATTTCCTCGAGACCAACCTCAACGCGTTGGAGGGGGTCACTTGCCATGGCGAGGCCTTCAACCCGCATTTCATCGGCTACCCCAATTCGAGCGAAATTCTTGGCATCACCCAGGCGGAGCGCGACGCGGACCCGCAGCGCCTGCTGCAGGTGATCCGCGAGGCCACGCCCGGCCTCGGCGGCTTCCGCTTCTTCCACGACCACGATCCACGCGTGCTGCAGACGCTGCTGGACGACGCGCGCATCGCCAAGATCGTCCTGACCCGCAATCCGGTCGAGAGCTACGTCAGCTGGAAGATCGCGCAGAGCACCGGACAGTGGAAGCTGACCAACGTCAGCAAGCGCAAGGACGCGCAGGCCGAGTTCGACGGAGCCGAGTTCGAGGCGCATCTGGAGCGCCTGCAGGATTTCCAGCTGCGGCTGATGAAAGCGTTGCAACTGAGTGGTCAGACGGCCTTCTACGTGGCCTACGAGGACCTGCAGGACGTCGGGGTGATGAACGGCCTCGCCAAGTGGCTCGGCGTCCCGGCCAGGCTCGACTCGCTGGACACGAAGCTCAAGCGGCAGAACCCGGAGCCGGTGGCGCAGAAGGTCGCCAACCCCGAGGAGATGAAGCGCGCGCTCACCCGGCTCGACCGGTTCAACCTGACCCGCACGCCCAATTTCGAGCCGCGCCGGGGACCGGTGGTGCCTTCCTATGTTGCCGCCGCCGAGACGCCGCTGCTCTACATGCCGGTCCAGTCCGGCCCGACCGAGGCCGTGCGCCGCTGGCTCTGCGCGCTCGACGGCGTCGCGGACAGCGCGCTCACCTCCGATTTCAGCCAGAAAACATTGCGCCAGTGGAAGCGCGCCCGCCCCGGCCACCGCAGCTTCACCGTGGTGCGCCATCCGCTGGCCCGCGCGCACGAGGCGTTCTGCACACGCATTCTGGCCACCGGGCCCGGCAGCTACAACCGCATCCGCAACACCCTGCGCCGCGCCCATGGCGTGCCCCTGCCCGAGGGCTCGCCCGGCCCCGACTACAGTCTCGCGCAGCACCGCGACGCTTTTGCCGCCTTCCTCATCTTCCTGAAGGCCAACCTCGCGGGGCAGACGGCGGTGCGGGTCGACGGGCACTGGGCCTCGCAGGTGCAATGCCTGCAGGGCATGGCCGAGTTTACCCTGCCTGACATGATCGTGCGCGAGGACGAGATGCCGGTCTACCTGCCCGCGCTGGCAATGCAGGTTGGCCATGCCGCGCCGCCCGAACCGGTCGCGGTGGCCGCAGCTGCACCGCATGCGCTGGCGGACATCTACGACGGCACGCTCGAAGCCCTCGCGCGCGAGGCCTACCAGCGCGACTACCTGATGTACGGGTTCGGCGACTGGGGCTGAGACCGGCGCCAAGGCGGGGCCTGATACGGGGGCCGAACCGGGCCTGCCCGCCACGCGTCCCCGGAAAGCAAAAGGAGCGGACCGTCCGGCCCGCTCCTCGAAGCATCTTCTGTAGCCCGACTCAGGCCGCCTGCGACGAGCGATCCTCGGTCAGAACCGCATAGAGCGTCGACGGATCGGGATTCGCCCGCAACTTGGTGCAGAGCGCCGCGTCGCGCAGCGAGCGCGACACCAGCGCCAGCGCCTTCAGGTGCTCCACGCCTGCGTCCTCGGGGGCGAAGAGGGCAAAGACGATATCCACCGGCTGCCGGTCCACCGCCTCGAACTCGACGGGTTTCTCCAGCAGGATGAACACGCCGTGCACCTGGTCGATGCCGGGGATACGCGCATGCGGCAGCGCGACGCCATGGCCCACACCGGTGGGGCCAAGGCTCTCGCGCTCCATGAGGGCCTCCACGGCCGAGGCCGCGTGAATGCCATAGGCGGATTCGGCCAGCTCGGCGATGTCATGCATCAGCCGCTTCTTGCTGCTTGCCGCCGCGACGACCTTCACGGCCTGCGGTTTCAGAAGTTCAAGAAAGGTCATTGACCGCCCTTTACAGTCTGCTCGAAGGCGCCGATCCACCGGCTGCGCAGATCCTTACGGATCGATCCAGCCGATATTGCCGTCCTCACGCCGATAAACGACGTTCACGCCATCCTTCTTCTCATTGCGGAAGACCAGCACGGGGGCTCCGGCCAGTTCCATCTGCATCACGGCTTCGCCGACGGTCAGAGAGGGGATCTTTGTCTCCATCTCCGCCACGATGATCGGCTGCAGCGAGTCAGGCTCAGCGTAGTCCTGCGAGTCCTCTTCGCGGGCGAGGATATACGAGGCCGCGTTGTGGAGTTCAACGGGCTCCACGCGATCCTTGTGATGGTCCTTCAGCCGCCGCTTGTAGCGCCGCAGCTGCTTATCGATCTTCTCGCCGCAGCCATCGAAGGCCGCGTAGATCTCGGTGGCCTTGTCCTTGGCCGAGGTGGTCAGCCCCGTGGAGAGGTGAACCGTGACCTCGCAGACGTATTCATGCGCACTCTTGGAAAAGGTGATATTCGCATCGGTCGGGCGCCCGGAGTACTTCGCGACAACTTCGCCAAGCTCTTGTTTGACATGGGTTTGGAGCGCGTCGCCGATGTCGATCTGCTTACCCGTGATCTGATAGCGCATCTTTGTTCCTTCTCTCTTTGGATCCGTATCGCATCCAGCCCTAGGGCTGCCTCAGATGTGGTGCGGATCAGGGGTGACGCAAGCCCGCTGCAGAATGGATCCGGGGGTCCCTCTCCTCGGGGGACGCGTGTTCCGGAGCTGCAGAATAACGGTGCGTCATAACCTCATTTGAGGTCAGCCAGCCCCGTTTTGTCAATGATCTGTCGCAAAGGGGTGAGCCCATCATAGGCGGATTCTCTCGGAGAATCGCTTCAGCTGATGCGGAAATTCTCGCCAAGGTAAACGCGGCGCACGTTTTCGTTCTGGACGACCTCGGCCGGGGTTCCCGACATGAGCACCTGACCGTCGTGCAGGATATAGGCGCGGTCGACGATCTCGAGCGTCTCGCGAACGTTATGGTCAGTGATCAGCACGCCGATGCCGCGCTTCTTCAGGTCGGCGACGAGGTGGCGAATGTCGCCGACACTGATCGGGTCGACGCCGGCGAAGGGCTCGTCGAGCAGCAGGTACTTGGGGTTGGCGGCAAGGCAGCGGGCGATCTCCACCCGGCGCCGCTCGCCGCCCGAAAGGGCCAACGCGGGCGCGCGGCGCAGGTGCTCGATGGAAAAGCTGCCGAGCAGCTCCTCGAGCCGCTCGCGGCGGCGGTGCCCGTTGCTCTCGGCGATGTCCAGCACAGCCGCGATATTGTCCTCGACCGAGAGCCCCCGGAAGATCGACTTTTCCTGCGGCAGGTAGCCGATGCCGAGCCGCGCGCGGCGGTACATCGGCAGGAAGGTCACATCGCGCCCGTCGATGGTGACCTGACCGCCCTCGGGGTTCACCAGCCCGGCAATCGAGTAGAAGGTCGTCGTCTTGCCACAGCCATTCGGCCCGAGCAGTGCGACGACCTCGCCCCGGTCAAGCTTCAGCGTCACGTCGCGGATGACGGTGCGCTTGCGGTAGCTCTTGCGCAGGTGTTCGACCCGCAGGCCCTGGCCGCCTTCGGTCACGGTGAGGTTGGGGCGGGCCATCAGTTCTGATCCTGCCCGCTGCCGCCCTGATTGATCACCGTCTGGACCCGACCGGCCATCTGCGCCGTGCCATCGGTCAGGTTCACCACCATGCGCTCGGAGGTCAGCGCGTTGGCGCCCTGGGTCAGCAGGACGTTGCCGGTCATCACGACGGTGCCGGCGTCGATATCGTAGTCGGCCTGCTCCGCCTCGGCGGCTTCCTCGCCGCTGACGAGAGTCACGCCGCCTCTCGCCTCCATGCGCTGGATGCGACCCTGGCCGCCGTTCTGCCCTTCTGCGTAGACCACGAGGACGCGCGGAGCGGCGAGGCGCATGTCGCCCTGCCCGATCACCACATTGCCGGTATAGAGCGCGGTGCCGTCTCCCTGGTTCACCTCCAGCTGGTCGGCGGTGACCTCGACCGGGGCACTTGTGTCCTGAGTCATGCCGCCGAACGCGACCTGCGTGCCCTGGGCAGCGGCAAGGCTGGCCCAGGTAATCAGGGCAATCGTCGATGCGGCAATGCGAACCATGATGAACTCACTCATTTTTGGGATCGTATATCAGCTTCACGCCGTCGGTGAAAAGCAGTTGCACGTCATCCGCTTCGCCGCCTGTGGTAATTTTCAGCCGCCCGGCCGTGAAAGACCCTGCCGGTCCCTCGCCGCTGACCGGTGCAAGCGTCTCTGCCTCGATGCGATCCAGCGCAGTGCGCATGGTCTCGGTAATCATTACGTAGCCGGTCGAACTGGTGATCCGCACACCCTTCTGCAGCAGCGCGCCCTGCTGATCCTCGTCGATCGTCGCAAGGTCGGCGTCGAGCGTCAGCAGGCTGCCGTCGGCCATGTCCATCGTGGCGGAAAAGGCGTCAGCTTCCAGCGCGCCATCCATTGCCCCGGTCGGTCGGGCACGCGTGGCCGTCATGTTGATCGCATCGCCCCGCGCGGTGGTTCCCGTATAGTGGGGCTCCATCGCTGCAGCGGAATCGGGCACCTTGCCTTCGGCGAACGGCAGCTCCCGCGAGGTCTGCGTCGCCCGCGACAAAAGAAAGAGCGTCGACAACAGGGCCAAGGCCACCAACGGAAGCAGGATCTTCAGCCAGGCAATCAGCCGCGAATATGTGTCACCACGCTGCACCATGGGTCACGCATGCGCAAAGATGTCGGTATCCGGCCAGCCGGCGAGGTCGAGCTTCGCGCGGGTCGGCAGGAAATCGAAACAGGCTTGGGCGATCTCGCCCCGGCCTTCGCGCTCCAGCATCGCGTCGAGGACATCCTTCAACCGGTGCAGATGAAGCACGTCCGACGCCGCGTAGTCGAGCTGCGCCGGCTTCAATTCGGCGGCGCCCCAGTCGCTGGATTGCTGCTGTTTCGAGATATCCACGTTCAGCAATTCGTGCGTCAGGTTCTTCAGCCCATGCCGATCAGTGTAGGTGCGCACCAGACGGCTGGCGATCTTTGTGCAATACACCGGGGCCGCCAGCGCGCCGAAGCTCTTGAACATGGCGGCGATGTCGAAACGTCCGAAGTGAAAGAGCTTCAGCACCTGCGGATCTTCCAGAAGACGACAGAGATTGGGGGCCTCGGTCTGGCCTCGCGCGATCTGCACGAGGTGCGCATCCCCGTCGCCCCCCGAGAGTTGCACGACGCAGAGCCGGTCGCGGTGCGGATTAAGCCCCATGGTCTCGCAGTCGATCGCGACAACCGCGCCAAGCTCGAGCCCGTCCGGCAGATCTCCCTGATAAAGATGGTTCGCCATGATGGCCCCTTCGCTTGCAACTCACCCGCAGCCCGCACATAGGCCCCCGCCAGACACCATGCAACTCCGACAGCGGCGGGCGGACGGCCACAATTCACACCATGCACCCCGAAATTAAGACATTCGCAAGCCCTGATGAGGCAACTTTAGGGCGCTCATGGGTGGTGATTCGGGCCTTGATCTCCCGGAAACCATAGCTCTGTAACATTCCGTGATCTTCCTGGATCACCTCTGACGTGTCGCCCGAAAACACGCGGTCCTTCGTTCTCCGCAGGTCTCCCCGCCGCGTAAATCGCGCATGCCTGCGTGGATGCACATGAGCAACTGTTTCCACTCAATGAAAATCCCCGACCTCCCCTCTGCCGCGCGAGGCGAGCGATTGGCCATATCCCCCGCACAAATCCAGATGTGGACACTTACTTTGAGGCGACAGGAAACAAGCAGGGCCAATACGGCTCCTCCGCTGTTTCCGAAATCGCCTCTAACACGCCGCGACCGACCGGCGTCCCAGAGTGATTTCCGGCGCTTTCGCTCCCCTTCGGAGGGGGAACCACATCCCTTTGCGCGGCACCAATCCGACTGGTCGTCGCACCTACCCGTTCGTCCCAAAGTTGCACTCTAAAGGTTGAGTTGACGAAGACTTTTCTCAAATGCATAAGCTTTCTTGTCGGCCGGAAAGCCTTATTTCCGCCACATCTCGGCACTTGGGGTTGGTGCTTCCACTTTTGGGAGTGTTTGTGAGTCTGCTGAAGTTCGTTCGGAACTGACACTCGGTCATCGCCGGTATTTCCGTACCGCATTGCCTGCTGGCGATGCTCAGGATGCCTGCTTGCCGTGTCTTAGCCGGATATTCGTGCCGCCTTGCATTGCTTCCGTCGATGAACCTCGAGGAGGTCGCCTTGACGATGCATGCCCGCCAGCCGCTTACCGCGGCGGTCGAAATCGAGACCCTGATCGATGAAACGCTGTTCGGCGCTCCGCGCCCGATGGCCTATCGCGCACACTTCAAGCGCGTGCTCGACGTGGCGCTCGTCCTGCTCCTCGCCGTCCCCGCGCTCGCCGTGGTGCTGGCCTGCGCATTGCTGGTCGCAAAGGACGGGCATTCGCCGCTCTACCTTCAGAAGCGGGTGGGACGGAATGGCCGGGTATTTCACATGTGGAAGCTCCGCTCGATGGTCCCGAATGCCGAGCGGCTGCTCGAAGCACACCTTCGGGCAAACGAAGGCGCCCGGACGGAATGGGAGTTCAACCAGAAGCTGCGCCAAGATCCGCGCATCACGCCGATCGGCCATGTCCTCCGCAAGAGCTCCATCGACGAACTGCCGCAGCTCTGGAACGTGCTGAAGGGCGACATGTCCCTGGTCGGCCCGCGCCCGATGATGGTCGACCAACGCGCCATCTACCCCGGCAACGCCTACTACGCGATGCGCCCCGGCATCACCGGTTTCTGGCAAACCTCGGTGCGCAACGAGTCGAGCTTCGCCGAACGCGCCCAGTTCGACAGCGCCTACCTTCGGGAGATGTCCTTCGTCACCGATCTCAAAGTGCTGCTGCGCACCGTGAAAGTGGTCTGGCACGGCACCGGCTGCTGAGCCGGGACACATTGCAGAACCAATGGGCCCGCGCCGCTGCGCGGGCCTTTTTCCTGTCTGCCCCGTGTCAGCACGCGGGGCGGAAAACGCGAAGGGCGCACCGGTCTCCCGGTGCGCCCTGTCACTTGCAACGTCGTAAGAGGTGATCAGCCGTTCGGCAGGATGACGATCTCGACGCGGCGGTTCTGCTGCTTGCCTTCCGCCGTCAGGTTCGACGCGATCGGCTGCGCTTCGCCGCGGCCGATGGACTGCACGCGGTAGGAGGGCACGCCCTGCTGCATCAGCAGCGAAGCCACCGAGGCGGCGCGGCGCTGCGAGAGCGACTGGTTGTATTCCGCCGAGCCGTCGCTGTCGGTGTGGCCGATCACCTGCACGGTGGTGTTCGGATACTCCAGCAGGCTGCGGCCCACGGTGGCAATATCGCCCTGCAGGTCGGGGCGCAGCGAGGCGCTGTCGGTGGCAAACAGGATGTCCTGCGGCATGGTCACGATCAGGCGGTCACCGGTGTTGGTGATGCCGACGTTGTTGCCCAGCTGCTGCCGCAAAGCGGCTTCCTGCTTGTCGAGGTTGTTGCCGATCAGGCCGCCGGCGATGGCGCCCGCAGCGGCACCGGCCAGCGCGTTCTTGGTGGCGTCGGAGTTGTTGCCGCCGATGGCGCGGCCCGCGACGGCGCCGCCGAGCGCGCCGATCAGCGCGCCGTTCTTCGCCTGGCGGTTGGGGTCGTTGACGTCAGTACAGGCGGTCAGCGCCATGGCTGCTGCAAGCGTCAGGAAAACTGTGGTCTTTGCCCGGAACATGTAATGCCTCGTGTCATTTGCCCAAGATGGGTGTGCCCCAGTTATAGTGCGGAAAAGACCGCAGCCAATGGGCACCCCCACACATTGTTGGCAAGACTTCGCGCATCCCTGTCACATGGACAGGGCAGCCGGCCTGTCAGAGCGCGACCTCCTCGGCCTCGAGCCGCGCCGCCTCCCAGGCCAGGATCGCGCGCTTGACCGGCAGGCCCCAGTGGTAGCCGCCGAGCCCGCCGGATTTGCGCAGCGCGCGATGGCAGGGGATCAGCAAAGAAACAGGATTGCGCCCTACCGCCGTCCCCACGGCGCGCACCGCGCGTGGGCTGCCGATCGCCTCGGCAATCTCGGAATAGCTGGTGACATGGCCCGAGGGGATGCGCATCAGCGCCTCCCAGACCTTGATCTGGAAGGGTGCGCCGATCAGGTAGATCGGCACCTCGCCCTCCTGCTGCACGCCGAAGGCGGCCAGCACCCAGGGCCGCAGGAACATCGGATCCTCGATGAACTCCGCCCGCGGCCAGCGCGACAGCAGGTCGCGGAAGGTCTCCTCCTCGCCCGCCTCCGCGGCAAAGCCCATGCCGCAGATGCCCTTTTCGGTGCCCATGACCAGTGCCGGACCGAAGGGGCTCTCGAACCAGCCCCAGAAGATCGTCAGCCCCTGCCCGCCCCGCGCGAACTCGCCGGGACTCATCGCCTCCCAGCGCAGGAAGAGATCGTGCAGCCGCCCGCCCCCCGAGAGCCCCGCCGCATGCGCCGTCTCCAGCGTCGAGAAGCGGTCGGTGAGCAGCGCCTTGGCGTGGCCAAGCGCGAGATATTGCTGGAAGCGCTTCGGCGAGACCCCGGCCCAGCGGGAAAACAGCCGCTGGAAATGCGCCGGGCTCATGTCCATCTGCGCCGCGAGATCCTCGAGGGTCAACTGCGGCCCGCCCGCATCGATCAGCTCGATCGCGCGGCGCATGACGTTGAAGTGGTACCCCTGCTGTGCAAGCTCGCCCATCGCGGCCTCCTGTATCTCTGCTCCTGAAATAGCGGGAAACCCGCGCTACGCGCGACCCGAATGTTGCGCAAGCGGCGCGGACGGTACTTGCGTATTTGCCAAAGAGAAGAAGGCGGACTTGCGGCAGAAGGCCCGCCGTTGCATAGCTTTCTCCATGGCCAAGCAGCTCGATTATCACACGATCCGCGAGATCTTCACCCGCTTTCATGCCTCCGAGCCGGAGCCGAAGGGCGAACTCGATCACGTCAATGCCTACACGCTGGTGGTGGCCGTGGCGCTTTCGGCGCAGGCGACCGACATCGGGGTGAACCGCGCCACGCACGAGCTTTTCAAGATCGCCGACACGCCCGAGAAGATGCTGGCGCTTGGCGAGGAGACCCTGATCGAGCACATCAAGACCATCGGGCTCTATCGCAACAAGGCCAAGAACGTCATCAAGCTGTCGAAGATCCTCGTCGAGGACTACGGCGGCGAGGTGCCCTGCTCGCGCGCCGCGCTCGAAAGCCTGCCTGGCGTCGGGCGCAAGACCGCCAACGTGGTGCTGAACATGTGGTGGCACTACCCGGCGCAGGCGGTCGATACCCATATCTTCCGCTTCGGCAACCGCTCGGGGGTCTGCCCGGGCAAGGACGTTGTCGCCGTCGAGCGCGCCATCGAAGACAATATCCCCGTGGATTTCCAGCAGCATGCGCATCACTGGATGATCCTGCACGGGCGCTACACCTGCGTCGCGCGCAAGCCCAAGTGCGGGGCTTGCCTGATCCGCGACCTCTGCCAGTTCGAGGAAAAGACATTATGAAAAAGTACCAGGTTGTCGGCATCGGCAACGCCATCGTCGACGTGCTGACCCGGGCGGATGACTCGTTCCTCGAGCACATGGGCATCACCAAGGGCATCATGCAGCTGATCGAGCGCGACCGCGCCGAGGTGCTCTACGGCGCCATGGAGGGCCGCGTTCAGGCACCTGGCGGCTCGGTGGCCAACACGCTGGCGGGTCTCGGAAACCTCGGGCTGCGCACCGCCTTCATCGGCCGGGTGCATGACGACGCGCTTGGACGCTTCTACGCCGAGGCGATGGAGAAGGACGGCACCGCCTTCGTCAACCCGCCGGTGCCAGGCGGCGAGCTGCCGACCTCGCGCTCGATGATCTTCGTCTCACCCGACGGCGAGCGGTCGATGAACACCTACCTCGGCATCTCCGCCGAGCTGGGGCCGGATGATGTCGACGAAGCCGTGGCCGCGAACGCCGAGATCGTCTTCCTCGAGGGCTATCTCTTCGACAAGGACAAGGGCAAGGACGCCTTCATCCGCCTCGCCCGCGCCTGCCGCGCGGCGGGCGGCAAGGCGGGGATCGCCATCTCTGATCCGTTCTGCGTCGAGCGCCACCGCGAGGACTTCCTGCAGCTCATCGAGCACGAGATGGACTATGTGATCGGCAACGAGGCCGAGATCCGTTCGCTCTACCAGGACAATTCTCTGGAAGCCGACCTCGCGCGCGTCGCGTCGATCTGCCCGCTGGTGATTTGCACCCGCTCGGGCGACGGGGTGACCATCGTCAAGGACGGCGTGCGCACCGACGTGCCGGTGACCAAGATCGTCCCGATCGACGCCACCGGTGCCGGGGATCAGTTCGCCGCCGGTTTCCTCTACGGCCTTGCCACCGGCACCGACATGGCCACCGCCGGCCGCATGGGAACCGTGGCGGCGACCGAGGTGATCAGCCACATGGGCCCGCGCCCCGAGGCCAGCCTGCCCAAGCTTTTCCGCGAGGCGGGCCTCATCTGAGCCCCGTCAAGGCGGTTCCGGCACGCTGCGCGGGGCCGATGCCTTGGTGAACAGCAACGGGCCTCGCCGGCATTGACCGGCGGGGCCCGTTCCATTTTCCGAACCTTGGCCAGAGCTGGCAGGCTTCCGGGGCATGCCCGCAAAAGAGACGGCGATGCAGACCCCACGCTGCCTCGCGATGGAGACGTCAAGCGGCCGCCAGCGGATCGCGCGCCAAGACGGTGACCTTAGTGCCCGAGCGATCCAGCGAGTCCACCTCCCGGTAGCCGAGACGCGTGGCAAGGCGGTGCGACGCCGCGTTGCCCTCGGCGATCAGGCAGGCAGTGCGGCCGCCGCCCCCACGGTCGAACGCGGCCAGTGCCAAGGCGGCGGCCTCCCGCGCGTAGCCGCGCCCGTGGACCTCCGCGCGCAGCGTCCAGGTGATCTCCACCGAGGTTCCCGCGTTCGGTCCGAGCGGGCGCTCGAAACGGGCAAGACCGGTCTTTCCGACGTAGGTACCGCTCGCACGGTCCAGGATGCTGTACTGCCCGAAGCCCTCCAGCGCCCAATGGCCGCAATCGCGCAGGAAGCGCGCCCAGGCCTCGGCCCGTCCCAGCACCCCGCCGATGTGCCGGGTGACCTCGGCATCGGCGAACATGGCGGCAAAGGGCTCGAAGTCCCCGGCGACGGGCGGCCGCAGAAGCAGGCGGTCACTCTCCAGCATCACGCTTCCTACGACACAGGCGGCAGGCCCGGCCACGGCCTTTCCGGCACGCCGGGCGCTCAGTGCGCCTCGGCCCAGTTCCTGCCCTGCCCGGCGTCGACCACCAGCGGCACGTCGAGCTTCACCACCGGCTCGGCGGCGCCTTCCATGATCTCGCGCGCCGTGGCGATGAGCTTGTCGACGCCCTCCTCGGCGACCTCGAAGATCAGTTCGTCGTGCACCTGCAGCAGCATCTTGGCGGGCAAACCCTCAATGGCGGCGGGCATGCGGATCATCGCCCGGCGGATGATGTCCGCCGCCGTGCCCTGGATCGGCGCGTTGATCGCGGCGCGGCGGGCGAAACCGGCGTGCGGGCCCTTGGCGTTGATCTCCGGCGTGTGGATCACCCGGCCGAAGAGTGTCTCGACGCGATCATGTTCCTTGGCGAAGGCGATGGTGTCATCCATGTAGGTCTTGATGCCCGGGAAACGCTCGAAGTAGCGGTCGATGAAGGCCTGCGCCTCGCCGCGCGGGATGCGCAGGTTGCGCGCAAGGCCGAAGCCGGAGATGCCGTAGATCACGCCGAAGTTGATCGCCTTGGCGCGGCGGCGAATGTCCGGGGTCATCTCTTCCATCGGCACGCCGAACATCTCGGAAGCGGTCATCGCGTGGATGTCCTGCCCGTCGCGGAAGGCCTGCTTCAGTGCGTCGATCCCCGCCATATGGGCAAGGATGCGCAGCTCGATCTGGCTGTAGTCGAGCGAGACGATGACCTTGCCCTCGGGCGCGACGAAGGCCTCGCGGATGCGCCGCCCCTCTTCCGAGCGCACCGGGATGTTCTGCAGGTTCGGCTCGGTCGAGGCGAGGCGCCCGGTGTTGGCCCCGGCGATGGAATAGGAGGTATGGACGCGCCCGGTTTCGGGGTTGATGTGCTCCTGCAGCGCGTCGGTGTAGGTCGACTTCAGCTTCTGCAGCTGGCGGTAGTCCAGCACGCGCGCGGCGAAGTCATGCTCGGTCGCGAGATCTTCAAGAACCTCGGCAGGGGTGGACCATGCCCCGGTCTTGGTTTTCTTGCCGCCCTCGAGCCCCATCTCGGCAAAGAGGATCTCGCCGACCTGCGCCGGGGAGTTGACGTTGAACGGATGCCCCGCCAGCTCGTGCAGCTCGGCCTCGAGCCCCGCCATCTTCTGCGCAAAGGCGGTGGACATGCGCGACAGCGTGTTCCGGTCGACCTGCACGCCGGCCATCTCCATCTCGGCCAGCACCGGCACCAGCGGGCGCTCGGTGCCCTCGTAGACCCGGGTTACGCGGGTCTGGTGCAGCCGCGGCTTCAGCAACTTCCACAGGCGCAGGGTGATGTCGGCATCCTCGGCGGCGTATTTCACCGCGTCCTCGATCGGCACCCGGTCGAAGGTGATCATCTTCTTGCCCGAGCCGAGCAGGTCCTTGATCGGGATCGGCACGTGGCCGAGGTAGCGCTCGGACAGCGCGTCCATACCGTGATTGTGCAGCCCGGCGTTGAGCGCATAGGAGATCAGCATGGTATCGTCGATCGGCGCGACGCCGATGCCGTAACGCGAGAGCACCTTGGCATCGTATTTCATGTTCTGGCCGATCTTCATCACCGCCGGGTCTTCAAGCAGCGGTTTCAGCAGATCCAGCGCCTCGTTCATCGCCATCTGCCCTTCGGCAAGATCATCCGAGCCGAAGAGATCCGCCTCGCCCCCTGCCGCGCGATGCGCCAGCGGGATGTAGCAGGCCTGCCCCGGCTCGATGGCCAGCGAGACGCCGACCAGCTCGCAGGTCATCTCGTTGAGGCCTGTGGTTTCGGTGTCCACCGCCACCCAGCCGCGCTGGCGCGCCTGAGCGATCCACGGCGCGAGATCGGTAGCGCTCTTCACCCAAGTGTAGGCGGAGGGGTCGATGGGCGGCATCTCGGGGGCCTCGGGCGCAGCGGAGCCCGGGGTCGCGGCCGCCGGGGCCTTCGCCTCGGTGATCACCGGCGCCTCGGCTCCGAGCGCATTGGCAATGCGCTTGGTGAGGGTGGAGAATTCCATCTCGGCGAGGAAGGCGAGCAGCTTTTCGGGATCGGGCTCCTTCACCTCGAGATCGTCGAGGGTGAAGTCGAGCGGCGTGTTGCAGTCCAGCTGCACCAGCTTCTTCGACAGCTCGATCTGGTCGCGCTTCTCGATCAGCGTCTCGCGGCGTTTCGGCTGCTTGATCTCGCCCGCGCGGTCGAGCAGCTCCTCGAGCGAGCCGTACTCATTGATCAGCAGCGCCGCGGTCTTGATGCCGATGCCGGGCGCGCCCGGCACGTTGTCGACCGAGTCGCCGGCCAGCGCCTGCACGTCGACCACCCGCTCGGGGCCGACGCCGAACTTCTCGATCACCCCGTCGCGGTCGATGCGGCGGTTCTTCATCGCATCGAGCATCTCGACGCCATCACCAACGAGCTGCATCAGGTCCTTGTCGGAGGAGATGATCGTCACGCGGCCTCCCGCATCCCGCGCTTGGCACGAGAGCGTCGCGATGATGTCGTCGGCCTCGTACCCCTCAAGCTCCTTGCAAGCGATATTGAAGGCGATGGTGGCGGTACGGGTCAGTGGGATCTGCGGTCGCAGGTCCTCGGGCATCGCCTCGCGGTTGGCCTTGTAAAGGTCGTAGAGGTCATTGCGGAAGGTATGGCTGCCCTTGTCGAAGATCACCGCGACGTGGGTCGGCGCGTCAGGGCCGGAGCTGTCCTCGACGTATTTCTGCAGCATGTTGCAAAAGCCGCTGACCGCGCCGATCGGCAGCCCGTCGGACTTGCGGGTGAGCGGCGGCAGCGCGTGGTAGGCCCGGAAGATGAAGGCCGAACCGTCGATCAGATGCAGGTGGCAGCCCTTGCCGAACTGGGTCATGGTGGCGTCTCCTTGGCCTTCGCGCTTTTGCAAGGGTTTGCCACGGGCGCGCGCAGGGTGCCAGAGGCGATCGCGGCGCGGGCGGATCCGGGCGCCCGCCGGGCGGGTCGCGTCGCGGAAAATGGGGGCGCTGCCCCCGCCCGCCTGCGGCGGCCTCCCCCGGGATATTTTGACCATGTGGAAATCCGGGAGCACCGCCGGGCTTCCACATGGTCAAAATATCCCCGCCGGAGGCATCCGGCGGTGCCGCCCGTGGCGCGCTCAGGGCCGTTCGCGCAACCGTGCCTCGAGCCGCCGCAGCAGTAGCGAAAGGCTGATGGTCATCGTCAGGTAGATCAGCGCAACCACGTTGTAGGTCTCGAAATAGCGGAAATTGCCTGCCGCGGTGACCTTGCCCAGCTGCGTGACGTCGAGCACCCCCAGCACCGACACCAGGGAACTGTCCTTCACCATGGCGACAAAATCATTGCCGAGCGGCGGCAGGATGGTGCGGATCGCCTGTGGCAGCACGATCAGTCGGAACACCTGAAACCGGCTCAGACCGAGCGCCTCGGCGGCCTCGATCTGCCCCTCTTCGACCGACAGCAAGCCGGCGCGGAAGACCTCGGCGATGAAGGCCGAATACCCGATGGTCAGCGCCAGGATCGCCCGCCACAGCAGCGAGAAATCCCGCACCCGGATCGGCTCGATCCCCAACTGCGCCGCCAGCCAGTTCCAGCCTGCCACGAGCGCCGGTGCCAGCACGAAGGCGACGTAGAGCAGCAGCACGAGGATCGGGATGCCACGCAGGATCTCTGTATAGAAGCGCGCGATCTGGCGCAGGATCAGGCTGCGCGACAGCGACATGAGCGCCACGCCCATGCCGATGAGCGACGCCAGCGCGAAGCCCACCAGCGTGACGAAGACGGTGATCTGCACGCCCTTCGAGAGCGTGCGCAGAACCTGCGACTGCACCTCGTCGGTGAGCACCGCGCCATAGGCCAGCAGCGCCAGTGCCCCGGTGGCCACCAGCCACCAGGGGAAGTCCTTCTTGGTCTGCGGTCTCATGCGGTGCGGATAGGGTTCATTCGCCCATCTTGTAGTCGAGGAACCAAGTCTTGTTCAGCGCCTCAAGCGTGCCATCGGCGGCCATCGCCGCGATCGCCGCGTTGATCGACGCCACCAGGTCCGAGCCCTTGGGGAAGATAAAGCCGAAATCTTCCGAGCCGAGCTTCTCGCCGACGATCTTCAGTGCGCCCTCGGAGGCGGCCACGTAGCCCTCGCCCGCGGTCCCATCGGTGAGCACGAGGTCCACATCGCCCGTGCGCAGCGCCTGCACGCTGGCGCCGAAGGTCTCGAAAAGGGTGATGCGCGGGGTCTGCTCGTTGCCGTCCAGCACGTCGTAGACCCCGACGTAGAAGGGCGTGGTGCCCGGCTGGGCGCCCATCAGCAGGTCCTCGTCGGCAGCAAAGGAGGCGGCATCATCGAAGCGATCTTCGTCGCCGCGCACCAGCATGACCATTTCCGAGCGCATGTAGGGCTCTGAGAAATCGACCATCTCGGCACGGTCCTCGCGGATGGTGATGCCGGTCATGCCGAGATCGAACTGCCCCTCGCTCACCGCCGGGATCATCGCGTCCCAGGAGATGTTCTCGTAGGTGACCGTCATGTTGAGCCGCTCGGCGATCTCGTCCATGGCGTCATATTCCCAGCCGATCGCGTCACCGCTCTCGGGGTCGATGAACTGCAGCGGCGGGTAGGCGTTCTCGGTGACCACCACGACCTCGCGCCCCTGCAGGTCGGGCAGGTCCTGTGCCAGGAGCGGCGTGGCGGCGAGCAGCGCGCCGGCGGCAGACGCGAGAGCAAGGGGCTTGAACATCGGGGGAACCTCTCCGGAAATCTTTTGTTGTGGCGCCAGTATGGCGCGCGGCGATCACTTGGCAAGATCGCGCCGGGCCGGCCTCCGCAGGGTCAAGCGGCGGGCTCAGCCCACCGTGCCGCAGACCGGGCAGTCCGCGCGCCGCCTGAGGGTGATCTTGCGGGTCTCCCCCCAGAGCGCGTCGTAGATCAGCATCTCGCCCAGCAGAGGCTGCCCCGCCCCGGCGATCAGCTTCACCGCCTCCACCGCCATCATCGCCCCAACCACACCCGGCAGCGGTCCCAGCACCCCGGCCTGCGCGCAGCTCGGCGCCAGCCCCGGCGCGGCGGCCACAGGGAAGAGGCACTGGTAGCAGGGTGCCCCGCGCGCCGGATCGAAGACCGAGACCTGCCCTTCCCACTGGCTGAGCGCGCCTGAAACCAGCGGCTTGCCCTGTCGCACCGCCTCGCGGTTCACCAGGTAGCGGGTGTCGGTGTCGTCGGTGCCGTCGAGGATCACGTCGTACTCCGCGACCAACTCGCCGGCGATCTCCGGGTCCATGCGGCGATTATAGGGTTTCACCGTGATGTAGGGATTCTGCGCTTCCATTGCCGCCTGTGCCGAGAAGACCTTCGGCATGCCGATGCGCGCATCGGTATGGATCACCTGCCGCTGCAGGTTGGCGTTCTCGACCACGTCGTCGTCGATCACCCCGATGGTGCCCGTGCCCGCCGCCGCGAGGTATTGCAGCGCCGGCGCGCCGAGCCCGCCTGCACCGACAACCAGCACCTTGGCTTCGCGCAGCTTCTTCTGTCCCGGCCCGCCCAGCTCGCGCAGTACGATGTGGCGGGCGTAGCGCTCAAGCTCGCTCTCGGTCATCCGGTCGGGCTTGGCAGGCACCTCGGCGGCGCGCGCCGCCTCGCCTGCCTGCGCCCGCGCCCTCACCCGGCGCAGAACAAGCGCATAGGCCAGCGCCAGCGCCACGAAGCCGCCGAGGATCAGCCAGAGCGCCGGGCTGCCGCCGGTGATCTGGCGCAACCCGTGGCCCTCCGGAAGAGCCACCTGGATCATCAGAACGATGACGTAGAGCAGTCCCAGCAGGTAGAGGCGCGCCACCTTGGAGGCGCCGAGCAGATGCCCGAGCCCCCAGATTGCCGCGCCAATGCCCAGCACCAGCAGCATCAGCGCGTGCCCGTCGAGCCGAAGCCCCCCTCGCCGCGCAGCGTTTCCGGCAGACTTTCGACCAGCTCGAAGGCGCTCTGCACCACGGGCGCGACGATCATCTGCGCGATGCGCTCGCCATGCGCCACGGTGAAGCTCTCCTGCCCGGCGTTCATCACGATGACCCCGAGCGGGCCGCGGTAGTCGCTGTCGATGGTGCCCGGCGTGTTGGGCAGGGTGATGCCATGCTTCAGCGCCAGCCCCGAGCGTGGACGGATCTGCACCTCGTAGCCCTCGGGGATCGCCATGCGCAGCCCGGTCGGAATGAGCGCGCGCGCCCCCGGCGCCAGCACGACCTCGCCGCGGTCGGGAAAGTTCGCCCGCAGGTCTGCCCCCGCCGCCCCGGCGCTCGCGTAATGCGGCAGCCCCAGCTCCCGGTCCGCCCCCTCGTCCCACATCATCGCCACAGAAACCACTGCTTGTCCTTTCCTTGTCGCGGCGCGTCGGCCTTGCGCGGCCCCGCCCCTTTCATCTTTCCAAAAATACTCAACTCCGGCGCGGGCCGCGCGCGGGTCAGGTGCCGAGCGCCGCCGCGATCCGCGCCGCCAGCCGCGCCGCCACATCCCGCTTGCCCATGCGCGGCCAAACCTCGTTGCCCTCCCCGGAGATCAGGACGACCGCATTCTCACTGCCCCCCATGATGCCGGTCGCGGGCGAGACGTCATTGGCGACGATCCAGTCGCAGCCCTTGCGCGTCCGCTTGGCAGTGGCATTGGCCACAACGTCATCGGTCTCGGCGGCGAAGCCCACCACGAGGCCGGGCCGTCCCTCGGTCATCTGCGAGACCTCGGCGAGGATGTCGGGGTTCTCGGCGAACTCCAGCGTGGGCAGCTTCCCCGCCTGCTTCTTGATCTTCGAGCCGTTCTCCGCAGCCATCCGCCAGTCGGCCACGGCGGCGGCAAAGACCGCCGCCTCGGCGGGAAGCGCGGCCAGCGCGGCGGCGCGCATCTCGCGCGCGGTCTCGACCTCGATCACCTCGACACCCGCGGGCCGCGGCGCATCGGCGGGGCCGGTGACAAAGACCACCTCCGCCCCGAGATCGCGCAGCGCCTCGGCAATCGCCGTGCCCTGAGCGCCCGAAGAGCGGTTGGCAATGTAGCGCACAGGATCGATGGGTTCATGCGTCGGCCCCGAGGTGACCAGCACTCGGCGCCCCTTCAGCGGCCCGTCTGCCAGCGCGACCTCGATGGCCGCGAGGATTTCCATCGGCTCTGCCAGCCGACCGGGCCCGAACTCGCCGCAGGCCATGTCGCCGTCGTTGGGGCCGGCCACGCGCACGCCATCACCCTGCAGAAGCTTGAGATTTCGCTGCGTAGCGGGGTGCTGCCACATGCGCACGTTCATCGCCGGGGCGATCAGCACAGGCGCGTCGGTGGCCAGCAGCAATGTCGAGGCAAGGTCCCCCGCGAACCCCTGTGCCATCTTTGCCATGAGGTCCGCCGTCGCCGGAGAGACCACCACCAGATCGGCCACGCGGCTGAGCTGGATGTGCCCCATCTCGGCTTCCTTGGTCAGGTCGAAGAGATCGCGGTGCACCTCTTCGCCGGCCAGCGCCGAGACCGAGAGCGGCGTGACGAACTCCTCCGCCGCGCGGGTCATCACCGGGGTCACCGCGGCGCCGCGCTCGCGCAAACGCCGGATCAGCTCCAGCGACTTGTAGGCTGCGATGCCGCCGCCGATGATCAGAAGTATCCGCTTGCCGGAAAGCATGATGCCGCGCCCCTCGCCACCGGGGCCGCCTGCCCCGCCTTTCGGCCCCAAGTGTTAGAGGCCGCGCCGGGAAAACTCAATCCGCCCCGCCACGTCGAAGCAAGGCGGATCAGTTGCTCTGCGGCATCTGGAAGTCTTCGCAGGGATCGCCGCGCTCCACCGGCGTGCTCTCCTCGACCAGATCGAAGCCACCGTCCGGGGCTCCCTGTCCGGTCTCACCCTGCCCGAGCGCCGCCACAGAGACCTCGCCCGCGGCCCTCGACAGCAGTGCGGGTGCGCCCCAGTCCTTGCGCGCGTGGCCGTTGCCGGTGATCACCACCACCGGCCCGCCCAGATCGGCATAAGCCTCGAGCGCCGTCTCGGCCAGTCGCGCGTCGCGCAGGCGCTGGATGCCCACCATGGTGGGCAGCATCTCGAGCGGCAGCGCGTCGCAATGCGCCGCCATCTGCAGTTGCTGGCGTGCCGCGTCCTCTTCAGGGTCGAGCGGCTCGTCCAGCCCGTAGAAGCCGGCGCTCGGACCGAAGACCTTGGTCAGGTCGCCCTCGCCGAGCGCACGGGCCTCTTCGCGCGGCAGTTCCGCGCCGAAAATCTTCGCCTCGGGAGCCGCGGCGAAGATCGGATAGTACATGGAAAAATCCGGCCAGCCGCTGTCGTTCCAACCGAGTGCCGCTTCCAGCGACGCCTCGTCGCCGGCCAGCTCAGGCGTCACTTGCGCCGCCTGCTCCGGGGACAGCATCTCGAAGACCAGCGCCACCGGCTTGATCTGCGCCACCAGCTCGGCCTGCCGCGCATGGTGCGCCGGGTTGTCATGGGTTTCCCCCAGAAACACCACATCCGCCCCCAAAAGGGCGGATGTGCCATCCTGCGGAGAGACAGGGTCTTGCTGCGCGAGAGAGGGCGCAGCGAGAGAGATCAGGGTCAGAACAAGGGCTCGCGTCATGCGAGGAAGTGTTGCACCTCGGTCGACTGGGACTCAAGCGACTTGCGCATCTTGGCAAAGGCCGCCGCCTCGAGCTGACGCACCCGCTCCTTCGACAAACCCAGTTCCTGGCCAAGGCTTTCCAGCGTCCGGGTCTCGTCGCGCAGCTTGCGCTCGCGGACAATGAACCTTTCGCGATCATTCAGCGAGGTCATCGCGGTGACCAGCCATTCACGCAGCTGGGCGTTGTCGAGCTTGCCCTCGACGAGGCTAGAACTCTGCTCACCCTCATCCTCGAGCGTGTCGATCCACTCGCGGCCGTCCTCGTCGGTGCTCTGCGTGGCGTTGAGCGAATAGTCTGAGCCCGAGAGCCGACCTTCCATCATCTCGACGTCGTGCAGCGGCACGCCGATCTCGGTGGCGATCATCTCGCGCAGCGTGTTGCGGTTCATCATCTCGCCGCGGGACGAAGCCTCGCGCTCGAGCCGGGCCTGAACGCGGCGCATGTTGAAAAACAGCGATTTCTGGGAGGAGGTGGAACCGGTGCGCACCATCGACCAGTTGCGCATCACGTAGTCCTGGATTGACGCCTTGATCCACCACACGGCGTAGGTCGAAAAGCGCACACCGCGGTCCGGATCGAACTTGTCGGCAGCCTTCATCAGGCCAAGCCCCGCTTCCTGAACGAGATCGTTCATCGGGGCCCCGTAGCGCTTGAACTTCGCGGCCATGGAAATCGCCAGCCTCATGTAGGCGTTGATCAGCCGGTGAAGGGCCTGCTCATCGCGCTGATCGCGCCAGGCGTAGGCCAGCTGAAGCTCGGTTTCCGCATCAAGCAGCTCTGCCTTCATGGCGCGGCGCGAGAGGGTCTGATCGTTGAAGGTCGAATCCAAAGCCATGCAAGGCCCCCGTTGGCTGGGCCGGGCGCGCCGGCCTCGTTACTCTTTGGTATAGTAACGACGCGTCACGGCATTTGGTTTCCGAGAAATTTTCACAGGCGAAGATCTGCGCCCCACCAGAGCTGGTAGAGCGAGCCAGGACAGGCCTTCGCTACAAGCATCGAGAGCGGTGGACACGCAACAAGATCGGGTAAGTCGATAACCCAATCTCTTGTTTTCGCGTGCGTATCCATGACTGCCCACAGCGCTGTTTCGCGCCGTCGCCTGCGCCGTCTTTCAAATTTAGGACAGCCTGAAAAATTTTCCACGCATCGGCAGATTCCCCCACAGCGGTTAACCGTTCATCAAGACCGCCGCCGCCATCTTGGCAGAAAAGGGCTGAAGGGGGAGCGCGGAGCATGGCGGCCTGCGCCTATACCGTCGCCTTCGACGGGGTCGAGGCGCGTCTCGTCGAAGTGCAGTGCGCCGTCACCCCGGGCGTGCCCGGCTTCGCCGTGGTCGGCCTCCCGGACAAGGCCGTGTCCGAGGCGCGCGAACGCATCCGCGCCGCGCTTCAGGCGCTGGCGATCGCCCTGCCGTCGAAGCGCATCACGGTAAACCTCTCGCCCGCGGATCTGCCGAAGGAGGGGTCGCATTTCGACCTGCCCATCGCACTCGGCCTGCTCGCTGCGCTCGAGGTAATCCCCGCGGACGAGGTGGCCGGCATCGTGGCGCTCGGCGAGCTGACCCTCGATGGCGCGCTCGTCGCCGTGCCTGGCGCCCTGCCCGCGGCAGTGACCGCCGCCGCCGAGGCGCGCAGTCTGCTCTGCCCCGCCGCCTGCGGCCCAGAAGCCGCCTGGGTCGAGGCCTGCCGCGTGCTGGCCGCCACGGATCTAACCCAGGCGATCCGCCATTTCACCGGCGCCGGACCAATCGAGCCGGCGCGCCCCGGTCTCGCCGAAGCCGCGCCTGGAGGACCGGACCTGCGCGATGTCGCCGGCCAAGAGCGCGCCAAGCGCGCGCTGGAGCTGGCAGCGGCGGGCCGCCACCACCTGCTGTTCACCGGGCCGCCCGGCACCGGCAAATCGATGCTCGCGCGCCGCCTGCCAGGCCTCATGCCACCTCTCGACCCCGCTGAGGCGCTGGAGACCGCGATGATCCGCTCGCTCGCGGGCGATCTCGCCGAAGGCAGGCTGACCATGAGCCGCCCTTTTCAACAGCCGCACCATACCGCCTCGACGGCAGCGCTGACCGGCGGCGGCCGCGCCGCGCGTCCGGGTCAGATCAGCCTCGCGCACAATGGCGTGCTCTTCATGGACGAGCTGCCCGAGTTTCCGCGCAACGTACTCGACAGCCTGCGCCAGCCGCTGGAGAGCGGCGAGATCACCGTCAGCCGCGCCAATGCCCATGTCACCTATCCCTGCCGCTTCCTGCTTGTCGCCGCCGCGAACCCCTGCAAATGCGGCATGGCCGGGGACCCGGCCCGCGCCTGCTCGCGCGCGCCTGTCTGCGCCGAGGACTATCTGGGGCGCATCTCCGGCCCACTCATGGACCGCTTCGACCTCCGGCTCGAGGTGCCCCCGGTCACGCTCGAGGACATGTCGCTGCCGCCCGTCGGCGAGGACAGCGCGACCGTCGCCGCGCGCGTTGCCACCGCGCGCGCCCGCCAAGCGACACGCTACGCCGGTCACCCGAGCCTGCGCACCAATGCCGATGTCGATGGCCGGCTGCTCGACGAGATCGCCACCCCCGACGCCGAGGGTCGCGCCCTGCTGCTGCGCGCCGCCGAACGATTCGGCCTGTCGATGCGCGGCTATCACCGGGTGCTGCGCGTCGCCCGGACCCTCGCCGACCTCTCCGGGGAAGACAGCTTGCGCCGCCCGCATGTGGCCGAAGCGCTGAGCTACCGGCTGGTCTCGCACAAGACGTCCTGAACGAAGCGCGCCGCACGGCGCAGGGTGGCCCGGGCTTCGGGGAGCCAGCCGTCGAACACCGGCCAGGCATGCGGGGCAAGGGGATGTGTCTCGACTTCGACCCGGGCACCCGCCGAACGCAGACGCGCCGCCATGCGTGCGCCGTCATCGGCGAGGATCTCGCTACCCGCCCAGCACAGGCGCACCGGCGGGCAGCCGGGAAAATCCGCGTAGAGTGGCGAGAGCCGGGGGTCCCGCCTTGGCAGGTCGCCCGCAACAATTTCCACCAGCTCCGAGATCCGCCCAACCGGCAGAAAGGGATCAGCGGCGGCGTTGCGCGCCAGGCTCTCGCCGGTCATTGCAAGATCGGTCCAGGGCGAGAAGACCACAGCCCCCGCCGGAGCCTCGCCGCGGATGCAGAGCACGGAAAGCAGTGCAAGGGCGAGCCCGCCCCCGGCGGAGTCCCCGGCAAGCACCACCTGCGGCGGCGCATAGCCGAGTCCGCGCAGCCGCCCCCAGGCGGCCGAGGCTGCCTCGAAGGGCGCCGGGAAGGGAAGGTTTTGGGCTAGAGGATAGTCCGGCGCACAGACCTCGACCCCGGAGAGCTTCGACAGGCGCCCCATGACGCCCTGGTGCGTGCGCGGATTTCCCGAAATATAGCCACCGCCGTGCAGGTAGAGGATTACCTGGCGAGGTGCGCAGGCCCCGGCGCTGATCCAATGCAGCCCGCCCGGCCGCTGCAGGTGCAGCAGATGGGCCGGCTGTCGCATCAGCAGCGGCGCATGGCGATCAAGGTCGCGGGCTGCCGCCTCCGGACACGGGGTACGGCCGAGCCGGGGCTTCGCGAGCAGCCGAAGCCCTGTGTTGAGCGCCGACAGCTGCCAACTCACCCCTGCACCAGCCTCAGGGGAGCTTGGCCTCGATCGCTTCCCAGATTTTCGCCGCGACGTTGATCCCGTCGAAACGTTCCAGTTCCTGAATACCGGTGGGCGAGGTCACGTTGATCTCGGTCAGCCAGTCGCCGATGACGTCGATACCGACGAAGACCTGACCCTTCTCCTTCAACACCGGGCCGATGGTGGCACAGATCTCGCGATCACGCTCGGTCAGCTCGACCTTCTCGGGGCGACCGCCAACGTGCATGTTCGAGCGCACCTCGCCCGCCGCGGGCACGCGGTTGATCGCCCCCACCGGCTCGCCGTCGATCAGGATCACGCGCTTGTCGCCCTTGCTCACCGCGGGAAGGTATTTCTGCACGATCAGCGGCTCACGCGAGAAACCTGTGAAAAGCTCGTGAAGCGAACTGAGGTTGCGATCGTTCTGATCAAGCCGGAACACGCCTGCCCCGCCGTTGCCGTAGAGCGGCTTGAGAATGACGTCCCCGTGCCGGGCCTTGAACTCCTTGATGGTCTCGAGGTCGCGCGCCACGGTCGTCGGCGGCGTCAACTCAGGGAAATTCAGCACCAAGAGCTTCTCCGGCGAATTGCGCACCCAGAAGGGATCATTCACCACCAGCGTCCCGGGTGCCAACCGGTCGAGAAGGTGCGTCGTGGTGATATAGTGCATGTCGAAAGGCGGGTCCTGACGCAGCCAGACCACGTCTACCTGTGCCAGGTCCACCACCTCGCGCGGCCCCAGCACCGCCGGCTGCCCGGCCACGCGCTGCACCGTCATCCAGTGGCCCCGCGCCGTGATGCGCCCTTCTTCGTAGGCAAGATCATCGGGCCCGTAGTAGAACAGCTCGTGGCCTCGCGCCTGAGCTTCCTCGGCAAGGCGGAAGGTACTGTCGGCGTCAATGTTCACGGACCCGATCGGGTCCATCTGAAAGGCGATTTTCATGTCGGTCTCCGCGCGTGGCTTTCGCCATACATGGCGCAGCGGCGCGCAAGGCGCAATGCCAGCGCCGATCCCGCGCGAAGCCTATGGGCCGAACGCCTTCTCGATCACCCGGATCATCCCGTGCCGGTCCAGCAGCGCCACATCGAAACGCATCGCGCTGAGCGCACCGAGCGGTTGCGTGCCGACGAATTCCTCCGCGCTTTTCTGAAGCCGGCGGATTTGTCGCCAGCGCAAGTGCTCCAGCGCCTGGTCGAAGCTCCGGCTTGCCTTCACCTCGACGAAGACGAAACCCTCCCCGTCGCGAAACACCAGGTCGATTTCACCGCTACGGCCGCGCCAGCGACGCCGCAACAGAGGATACCCGCGCCTTTCGTAGTCAGCCGCGACCTGCGTTTCCGCTGCCAGACCGGCGTGGTAGCTCATTTCCCCGCGGCACTGCCGACGCCGCTCTTCCGCGGCGGATCGGCGCGGCGGAAGGGACACGGGAACCGCCACGGGAGCGGCGAAATCAAACTCCATCTGAGACGGGTGAACCGACATGTCGCTCCCTTTTCCCTCCCCTGCCGTTGCCGCTCTTTCCGCTGCCGTTTGCACGCAGCTTTGACCCGCACGCTTCGGACCTGCCTGTACCGCCACCTGTGGCGGAGGCACGCAGACTGCACGCCAAGTACTTCGCGCACCTTGAACGTTGCGCATCAAACGTTGCGCATCATAAACATTGCACGCCTCACCCCTGCCCTGCCCAAGCGGCGCACAGGGCCGGACAGTCCCGGGCGTCCTCAGCCGCGCGCCTTCGCGAGCTTGAGCGCGAGCTGATACACCGGACGACGCGCGATCCCATTGGCCTGCGCAACATAGTCGGCGGCATCCCGCACAGACATTTCGTCAAGTGCTGCAGACAATTCGTCTTCTAAATCAGATTCGCTAATTTTTTCCGAATCTCCCTTGCCGATCAGCACCACGATCTCGCCTTTCGGCGGGGTCTCGGCATAGACCTCGGCAAGCTCTTCCAAGGTGCCCTCGCGCACCTCCTCGAACTTCTTGGTCAACTCGCGGCAGACGGCTGCGCGCCGAGCCCCGCCGAGCGCCATTGCGGCATCTGCCAGCATCGCTCCCAGGCGCTTGGGCGACTCGTAGAAGGCCAGCGTGGCCGCCTCCTGTTTCAGCGCCGCCAGCGCGTTGCGCCGCGCACCCTTGGCGTTGGGCAGGAAGCCGGCAAAGAGAAAGCGATCTGTCGGCAGCCCCGCCAGGGTCAGCGCGGTAACCACCGCCGAGACGCCCGGCGCGGCGGTCACCAGGTGCCCCTCCCCGCGCGCGGCCCGCGCCAGATCGAAGCCCGGGTCCGAGATCATCGGCGTGCCGGCCTCCGAAGCATAGGCAACGGATTTTCCCTCTGCCATCAGCGCCATCAGCCGCGGTCGCATCTTCGCACCGTTGTGGTCGTGATAGGCCAGACAGGGCCGGTCCCCGAGCGGGATGCCGAGGATCTCCATCAGCCGCTTGAGGCTGCGCGTATCCTCCGCCGCCAGCACGTCTGCGGCGCGCAGCACGTCGATCGCCCGCAGCGTGATGTCGCGCGCGTTTCCGATTGGCGTGGAAACCAGGTAGAGCCCCGGCACCAAACCGCTTCTTTCGGGATTCATCACTGGACCCGATCCCCCGCTGTACTATGATTGCTCCCAAATGCTCATGCGGAAGAACCGCTTGGGCGTCAACGAGGGAGCCAGCCACCAATGTTCGCCCTTTTCGCCCGCGCCCGCAAGGCGCTGCGCCCTGCCGCCGTGCTTGCCACCGGCGCGCTGCTTGCCGCCTGCGACGTCTCCAGCATGACCGATCTCGGGTCCGCCAGCAGCGGTGGCCCGAGCATCGACCCTGGCCAGACCGTGCGCGTGGCGCTGCTGGTGCCGCAATCCGACCCCTCCGCTGCGGCCGTCGCCCGCGATCTGGAGAACGCCGCACGTCTCGCCATCGCCGACCTCGGCAACGCGCAGATCGACCTCGCCGTGTATGACACCGCCGGCCAGCCCGCCCAGGCCGCCGCCCAGGCGCAGCGCGCGGTGGACGAGGGCGCGCGGATCATCCTCGGCCCGCTGCGTGGCGAGGCTGCCGTCGAGGCCTCCAAGATGGTCGCCGACGAGGGCGTGAACGTTCTGGCCTTCTCCAACAATGCCAGCATCGCCGGGGGCAATCTGTTCATCCTCGGACCGACCTTCACCAATACCGCCGACCGGCTGATGGGCTTCGGCACGCGTCGGGGCGTCAACTCCGTCGCCGTGCTCTACTCGCAGGACGTGCCGGGCGAATTCGGGCGCACCGCCATCAACCAGGCCGCCGCGCGCAACGGCGTCTCGGTCGTGGCCGAACAGCCCTACCCGCTCAGCGTCGAGGGGGTCACCACCACCGCGCAATCGATGAGCAGCATCATCGGCAGCAGCGGCGCGCAGTCGGTCTTCATCACCTCGGACGCCACCAATGCCGCCATGCCTCTGCTGCTGCAGCTGATGCCCGAGTCCGGCGTCGATCCGGCGGTCACCCAGTACATCGGCCTGACCCGCTGGGACGTGGCGCCGCAACTGTTCTCCTATCCCGGTGCCCAGGGCGCGTGGTTCACCATGCCCGACCAGGCGATGCAGCGGAACTTCAACGCCCGCTACCGCGGGGCCTATGGCGCCGAGCCGCACCCGCTGGCCGGGCTCGCCTTCGACGGCGTGGCCGCAGTCGGTGCGCTGGTCGCGCAGGGTCGCAGCGATGCCCTCACCGGCCGCGCGCTGACGCAAGCCGCTGGTTTCCAAGGCACCGGCGGTGTATTCAGGCTGAAATCGGACGGCACCAACGAGCGTGGTCTCGCCGTCGCCACCATCCAGAACAGCCAGGTAACGATTCTTGACCCTGCCCCCTCCAGTTTCTCCGGCGCCGGCTACTGACACCCCCGACATCCTGCCGGACGACCTGATCGCCCCGGCAGAGGAGATCTTCGACATCGCGGGCATTCGTGCCCGCGTCTTCGCCGCCCTCCCCGACGAGGGCGGCGAAGGCGCCATTCGCGCAACCGTGGTGAAAATCCTCGGCGAGGCCAGCAAGCAGAGCCGCGAGACCATCGCCCGCGAGTTCGCCCGCCAGCCGCACAATGCCTTTCCCGTCACCCATGCCTATACTTGGGTCACCGACGGGCTGGTGCGCATTTGCTTCGACGTCGCCACCCAGCGCCTGCATCGCAACCCGAACCCGACCAAGGGCGAGCGTCTCTCGGTGCTCGCGGTGGGCGGCTACGGCCGCGGCGAGATGGCCCCCTTCTCCGACGTCGACCTGCTGTTCCTGACCCCGCACAAGATCACCGCCTGGGCCGAGAGCGTCATCGAGTCGATGCTCTACATGCTCTGGGACCTGAAGCTGAAGGTCGGGCATTCCTCGCGCACGGTGAAGGATTGCCTGCGCCTCGGCGCCGAGGATTTCACCATCCGCACGGCGATGCTGGAGCATCGCTACATCACCGGCCACAAGCCGCTGGCGGACGAGCTGGAAGAGCGGCTCTGGAACGACCTGTTCAAGGGCACCGAGCGCGCCTTCGTCGCCGCCAAGCTCGAGGAACGCTCGGACCGCCATCGCAAGCACGGGCTGCGCTACGTGGTCGAGCCCAACGTGAAGGAGGGCAAGGGCGGGCTGCGCGACCTGCAGTCGCTCTACTGGATCACCAAATACGTCCATCACACCGACGACACCGAGGACCTCGTGCGCCTCGGCGTGTTCCGTCCCGAGGAATACCGCACCTTCTACCGCGCCGAGGAATTCCTCTGGGCCACCCGCTGCCATCTTCACCTCGCAGCCGGGCGGGCGGTCGAGCAGCTGACCTTCGACATGCAGGTCGAGGTGGCGGACCGCATGGGCTATCACGACCGGGGCGGGCGCCGCGCGGTGGAATGGTTCATGCAGGACTATTTCCGCCACGCGACATCGACCGGCGATCTCACCCGCATCTTCCTCACCTCGCTGGAATCCGAGCAGCAGAAGGACGCGCCGCTGCTGCTGCGCATGTTCAAGCGCGGCCCCAACGTGAAGGACGGCTACGAGGTGGTGCACAACCGGCTCGCCATCGTCGATCCGATCGCCTTCCTGTCCGACAAGATCAACCTGCTGCGCTTCTTCGAGGAAGGGCTGCGCACCGGCCTGCTGCTGCACCCCGATGCCATGCGTCTGGTGAAGGCCAACCTGCATCTCATCGACGAGGACATGCGCCAGGATCGCGAGGCGCAGCGCATCTTCATGGACCTGCTGCTGAAGCACGGCAATCCCGAACGCTCGCTGCGGCGGATGAACGAGCTTGGCGTGCTGGCCGCCTTCATCCCCGAGTTCGAGCCGATCGTGGCGATGATGCAGTTCAACATGTACCACAGCTACACGGTGGATGAGCACACCATCCAGTGCATCGGCAACCTGTCGCAGATCGAACACGGCGACCTGACCGAGGATCTGCCTGTCGCCTCCGAGATCCTGCGCGAGGGCGTGAACCGCAAGGTGCTCTACACCGCGCTCTTGCTGCATGACATCGGCAAGGGCCGCGACGAGGACCACGCCGTGCTCGGTGCGCAGATCGCCCGCAAGGTGGCGCCGCGGCTCGGCCTGAGCAAGCAGGAGAGCGCCACGGTCGAATGGCTGGTGCGCTACCACCTGCTGATGTCGGACATGGCGCAGAAGCGCGACATCGCCGATCCGCGCACGGTGCGCGACTTCGCCAAGGCGGTGCAGACGCGCGAGCGGCTCGACCTGCTGACCGTGCTCACCGTCTGTGACATCCGCGGAGTCGGGCCGGACGTGTGGAACAACTGGAAGGCGGCGCTGCTGCGCGCGCTCTACCGCCAGACCCGCCGCGGGCTCGAGGATGGCATGGAAGCGCTCAACCGCGAGAACCGCGGCAACGAGGCCAAGAAGGCGCTGCGCGAGGCGCTGTCGGACTGGGACTCCAAGGAGCTGCGTGCCGAGACCGGACGCCACTACGAGTCCTACTGGCAGGGGCTCCATCTGACCGCGCACGAGGTCTTTGCCCGGCTGCTGCGTGACATCAAGGATGACGAGATCAAGATCGACATCCACCCCGACGAGGACCGCGACGCCACCCGCGCCTGCTTTGCCCTGCAGGACCACCCGGGCATCTTCGCCCGGCTCGCCGGGGCGCTCTCGCTGGTCGGGGCAAACGTGGTCGATGCGCGCACCTTCACCTCGAAGGACGGCTATGCGACCGCCGCCTTCTGGATCCAGGATGCCGACGGCTCGCCCTACGAGGAAGCCCGCCTGCCCCGCCTGCGCGACATGATCCGCAAGACGCTGATGGGCGAGGTCCGTCCGCGCGAGGCCATCGAGCAGCGCGGCAAGCTGAAGAAGCGCGAACAGGCCTTCAAGGTTCCCACCTCGATCAGCTTCGACAACGAGGGCTCGGACATCTACACGATCATCGAGGTCGATACGCGCGACCGTCCGGGGCTGCTCTACGATCTGACGCGCACCCTGTCGGAAAGCCACGTCTACATCGTCTCCGCGGTCATCGCGACCTACGGCGAGCAGGTGGTCGACACCTTCTACGTGAAGGACATGTTCGGTCTGAAGTACTTCACCCCGTCGAAGCAGAAGATGCTGGAACGCAAGCTGCGCGACGCCATCGCGGCGGGGGCGCAGCGGGCGGGGGTGTAGAACCGCCCGGACTCAAGCCAGAAGGCCGCCGGGTGATCGCCAGTCCACGGACAGGCGATCACCCGGCCCGCAATGCGCTTTCTGCGCCCCCAAATGCAAATGAGCGGACCCGCAGGCCCGCTCTTCAAATCTTTCGGCAGGGCCGCAGCCCGCCTTAACCGGCTTACACCAGTTCCAGGTTCACTGCCGACTCGCGGCCGTCACGGCCTGCTTCGATGTCGAAAGAAACTTTCTGGTTGTCTGCGAGACCGGTGAGGCCCGAACGCTCAACAGCCGAGATGTGCACGAAAACGTCTTTCGAGCCACCATCGGGTGCGATGAAGCCGAAGCCTTTGGTGGTGTTGAACCACTTAACGGTACCAGTTGCCATGGTTGTATTCCTCTATCTGTGTCGCCCACAAAGCGCAGCGACCTGGCGTCTCAACGTCGAATGCTGAGCCGTGGAGGAATCAGGAAACGAAATTCAGTAGCCCCCCGTAGATGGGGCCTTTCGCCGGAAATTGCAACGGCCATAATCATGCGGGCCGCGACGGGCCGTTCCCCGCGCATACCGCCCCGTCATGCCGGCGCATTGACTTTCGCACGGTTTCCCCCCATTTAGCTGCTCGTGATCGCCGGTTCCTTACCAGCCCGGGGCCAAACGCCCCGCGCCTGCGATGCCAGATTTCCCGCCGTTGGCACCCTCCCATGGGTCCGGCCTCGCGAAGGAGTTCTTGCGATTACGGCACTCGGGCAATCCGGCCCGTGCGTCCAATCGCAGCCCGCTGCACATCTCCTCCCGCGCAAAGGCGCACAGACGGCGACGGCCCCTCGCGGCCCTCCCCGAAAGGATTTTCATGACATTCGACACGCTGGGGCTCCGCCCCGCCCTTCTCGCTCGCCTTGCCGAGCAGAACCTGACCAAGCCGACCCCGATCCAGACCCAGGCCATCCCCGAGGCCCTCGCCGGCCGCGACGTGATGGGCCTCGCGCAGACCGGCACCGGCAAGACCTTCGCCTTCGGTCTGCCGATCGCAGATGCGCTGCTCGCCAGCCAGCAGCGCTGCGCGCCGAAATCGGCGCAGGCGCTGATCCTCGCCCCGACCCGCGAGCTCGCGGCACAGATCCACGACACGCTGTCGTCGGTGCTCACCGGCGCGCACCTGCGCCTGACGCTTGTGGTCGGCGGCAACTCGATCAACGTGCAGTCGCGCAAGCTCGAAAAGGGCACGCACCTGCTGATCGCCACGCCGGGCCGCCTCATCGACCTGATGGACCGGGGCGCGCTGAAGCTTGACCAGGTGACGCATTTCGTCCTCGACGAGGCCGATCAGATGCTCGACCTGGGCTTCATCCACGCCTTGCGCCGCATCGCCCGCGACCTGCCGAGCCAGCGCCAGACGCTGCTCTTCTCGGCCACCATGCCGAAGCAGATGAACGAGATCGCCAGCGCCTACCTCAACGATCCGGTGCGCATCGAGGTTGCCCCTCCGGGCAAGACCGCCGACAAGATCGAACAGTCCGTGATCTTCGTCGAGACGCCGAAACGGATCGAGACCCTGACCGGGCTGCTCGATGATCACCGCGACGAGCTGGCGCTGGTCTTCTGCCGCACCAAGCACGGCGCCGAGAAGCTCTCGCGCAAGCTCGACCAGGCCGGTTTCGCCGTCGGCGCGATCCACGGCAACAAGAGCCAGGGTCAGCGCAACCGCGCGCTCGACGCCTTCCGCAAGGGCGAGATGCGCGTGCTGGTGGCCACCGACGTCGCCGCGCGCGGCATCGACATCCCCGACGTGCGCCACGTCTACAACTTCGACCTGCCGAACGTGGCGGACAACTACGTCCACCGCATCGGCCGCACCGCGCGCGCCGGGCGTGACGGTCGCGCCGTCAGCTTCTGCGGCGTCGAGGAAATGGCGGACCTGCGCGGCATCGAGAAGCTGATCGGCCAGCAGATCACCACGCTCGGCGGCGAGCGCCCCGCAGAGCCGGCGCGCGGCCAGCGCAGTGCGGGTGGCGGTCGCGGCCGCCCCGGCGGCGGCAAGCCCGGCGGCAATGCCGGAAAGCCCGGCGGCGCGCGTCGCCCGCGCGGCGGGCGTGGCCGGCGCAGCGGTGGCGGCGGCGGCGGTGGCCGCGGCAAGGCACACGCCTCGGCCTGATCCCGAAACAGCGAAAGGCGCGGAGCTCCTCCGCGCCTTTTCTATCTAGACCAGGGCCCGTTCCCCGCAGCGTCACCAGACGCTGATGGTTTCGTCCACCCGGGTCGTCTCGACGTGGGGTGTGCCCGCGATCAAGCTGGCGTAAATCGCGGTGCGCACCGCTTCGAGGTTGCTTTCCACCCCCAGGGCATCGCGCACGCGAGACAATCTGAACTTCAGCGCCGTTCGTGAGATACCGAGCATGCCGCAGACCTCCTGACAGGTCATCCCGAGCGAAATGCCCTCCGGCGCCTCGAGGAGTTTCGCTCCGAGCACTTTTCTCTCACTGAGCATCCCGTGAGAACGGCACACCAGCTGGTGCAGTTCGGCGGCCGCTTCGTCGCCGAATTCCGCCTCCTCGCTGACAAAGATTGCGACGAGGACATCTTCTGGCTCGGCGGGACGGTCACCAGTTGGAAATTCTGATCCCCACGTCCCGCCTCGCGCGTCACTCGAGCTTCATCGCCGCATACATCGCATCGAGCAGCTCGTGCCCCATCTCGGGATCGCCGAGGAACGGTCGGTCGCGCAGCTCGGTCTTCTGCTCGCCCTCCGGCAGGTCCTTTGGCGCCTCGTAGATCACCGCGCCGTCCTTGATCGTCACCCGCACCCGAAGCTGCGCCAGCGTCTCGGGGTCCACCGCTGTCGGATCGTCCGACAGGATCACGAAATCCGCCAGCTTGCCGACTTTGATCGAGCCCTTCCGGTCCTCCTCGAAATGCTGCCAGGCCGGCCAGATTGTCAGCGCCTTCAGCCCCTCCATCACGCTCACCCGCTGCGCCGGGCCGAGGATATCGCCCGAACGCGTGCGCCTTGTCACCGTGGCCGAAAGGATCCGCATGCTGTCGGGGAAGGCCACCGGCGCATCATGGTGCGAGCCGAACATCATGCCGCGCTCGCGCACCCAGCCGGTGGGCGAGATATTGTCGGCATTGACGGGGCCGACGGTGTGATCGCGGTGCCAGTCGCCCCAGTAGTAGGTGTGCATCGGGAAGAGCGAGGGGAAGATGCCCAGCTTCTGGATGCTGTCCACCTGGTCCTCGCGCAGGAACTGGCCGTGCACCAGCACCGGGCGGGTGACCGGCGGGCCGTATTTCTCCTCCGCCGCGCCGATCGCCGCGATCAGCATGTCCGAGGCGCCCTCGCCATTGGCGTGGGTGAGGATCTGGAAGCCGTTGCCGTAGCACCAGTCGACCGAGTCATTGACCTGTTCTTCGGTGACAGCCGCATAACCCTTGTAGCCCGGCGGGTAGTCCCCGACCGGGTCGTAGTAGGGCCGGTCGCGCAGCGCGGTGAACCCCTGCGGCGAGCCGTCGATGGTCAGCTTGCAGCCGCCCACCCGCACGTGGCCATCATACTCTTGCGACGCGTTCGCCTCGATGAAATCCCGCGCCTCCAGCACATCGGGAAAGGCCACCACGTCGATCAGCAGATCTCCCGCCGCATCCACCGCCTTCAGCGCCGCGACGTTGCCGGCGCTCGAGCGCCCCTCCTGCCCGGTGGTGTAGCCGAAGCGTGCCCACATCTCGGCCCCCGCCTTGGCAAAGGTCTCGAAGCCCTCCGGTCCGAGCTGGCTCAGCAGCGGCACCAGCGTACCGAAGAAGGCGTATTCCTCCAGAACCCCGTTGGGCGCCCCGTCCTCGCCTCGCCGGATCACGCCACCCGGCGGGTTTTCCGACGCTTCGGTGATCCCGGCGATCTCCAGCGCCTTGGAATTCGCGACGCCAAGATGCCCCGACTGGTGAATGATCATGATCGGCACCTCGGAAGACACCGCATCGAGCTCGTCCCGCGTCGGGTGCCGCAGCTCGGCGAGCTGCGCATTGTCATAGCCGAAGCCGATGATCAGGTTCACCGAGTCGACCACCGCCTGGTTGTCCGCCATCCAGTCGCGCAGCCCCTGCTGCAGGCTGGCAATGTCGGTCACGTCGCCGTCGGGCGGGGCGAGCATATTGGCGGAAAGCGCCTGGATGCCGCCCATCACCACGTGGCCGTGGCTGTCGACGAAGCCCGGGAGCATGGCGCGCCCGCCAAGCTCGAACATCTCGGTGCCCTCGCCTTGCAGCGCCGAGACCTCCTCCATTGTCCCGACCGCGAGGATCATCCCGTCCTTCACCGCAACCGCCTCGGCGGTGGGCGCCGCGTCGTCGATGGTGAGGATCGGCCCGCCGGAATAGATCGTGTCGGCGATCTCCTGCGCCAGCGCTCCGCCGGAGGCCAGTACAGTCCCAAGCAGCAACGCCGCACCACAAGTTGCAATCCGCATCGAAAATCCCTCCAGAAACGCTCGTACCCGCGCACAATCATCACGCGAATCGGCAGCGCCTTAAACGCCGCTACAGAAGCCTAGCTTGGGGTAATATTTGCGTCACCCGTAGTGTGCCCCTGGCACATCACCGACAGCAGACCGTTCAATGTAAATCAGCTGCGTCGCAGGTCGCCGATCTCGCGCCAGAAGAGCGGTGTGAGCAGCACGTAGACCGTGATCATTTCCAGCCGCCCGAGATACATGGCGAACGAGAGTACCAGCTTCACCGGATCGCTCATCGTGGCGAAGTTGCCCGCCGGGCCGATGATCGGCCCCACCCCCGGCCCGACATTCGCGAGCGCGGTCAGCGCGCCGCTGGCCGAGGTCTCGAAGTCCAGCCCCATGAAGTCGAGCACGACGGTGAAGCCGCCGAAGGTCAGACCGTAGAACATCATGAAGACGATCACGCCCTTCATCACGTCCTCGTCCACCCGCGCGCCCTCATAGCGGATCGCGGTGACTGCATGGGGCGCGCGGATGGTCTGCATCTTGGCCTTGAGCGCCCGGGCAAAGAGCAGCCAGCGCATCGCCTTGGCCCCGCCGGCGGTCGAGCCGGTGCATCCACCGACCGCGGTCAGCAGGAAGAAGGCCACGGCGGCAACGGGCCCCCAGAGCGTGTAGTCGGTGGTGGCATAGCCGGTGGTCGTCACCACCGAGACCACGTTGAAGGCCACCGCCGTCGCCGCCTCGAAGGGCGCCATGCCCTCGTCGAGCACCAGCCAGACGGTCAGCACGCTGATCACCACGGCCAGTGACCGGACCATCGCCGCCACCTGCTCGCTGCGGATCACCCCCCTCAGCACGATGCGCAGGTACCAGGCGAAGGGCAGCGCCCCGAGCAGCATGAAGATCGTGCAGGCCCATTGCAGAAAGGGACTGGTGAAATGCCCGAAGGAGGCGTCGTACCCCGAGTAGCCGCCGGTCGAGAGCGTGGTCATCGCGTGGGTGATCGCGTCGAACGTGTTCATTCCCCCGACAAGGTAGACGAAGGCACAGAGCGCCATCAGCCCGAGGTAGATGCGCAGCGTGGCCGAGGCGAAGGAGGCCGCGTTGCGCAGCTCCTTCTCGCCCTTGTCCGAGCTTTCGGTTCGAAAGAGCTGCATGCCGCCCACCTGCAGCAGCGGCAGCATGGCGATGCCGGTGACGATGAAGCCGACCCCACCCACCGCCTGCAGCAGCGCCCGCCACAGGATCACGCCGCGCGGCGTCTCGTCGAGCCCGCTCATCACCGTCGAGCCGGTGGTGGTGATCCCCGACATGGCCTCGAAGACCGCGTCCACCGGCGTCAGCCCCCAAAGCCACAGCGGCACCGCCCCGGCGATGGCGGCGGTGACCCAGACCGAGGAGGTCAGCAGGAAGGTGTGCAGCCGGTTGATGTCGAGAAAGTCGGACCAGGTCGACAGGCTCACCCCGCCGCCGACCATGCCCACCAGCACCGCCGACATGCCGAAGGTGGCGCCGGTATCGGGGAACAGGATTGCCACCAGCGCCATCAGCAGCGCGAAGAACACGCAGACCAGACCGTTGATGAAATAGATGAAGGACATGACGGCTAACTCTCGACTTGCCGGTCCGGCGCTGACGCCGCGTCGACCCCGAAGCCATGCAGCGCGGGCCGGGGAAATTCAACTCGACTTTTGGCCGGCGGGCAATCCGCAACGCCGCCCGAAGCCGCATGACGTGGCCGGCGCGACCGGCAAACCCCCGCGTGTGCATGCATTGTGCAGGGGTCGCGCATCCGACGTGCCCCCTTCCTAGGCCCCCTGCGATAGTCTACCTCTGGCGCTCAAGAAGACGCGCAGAGGCAGCAGCAGCATGAAACCCATCCGCCTGATCTCGGGCATTCTCACGGTCGGATTCTGGACCTTGGCCAGCAGGGTGCTCGGCGTGGCCCGCGAGATCTTCATTCTCGCCTACATCGGACCGGGCCCGGTGATGGACGCCTTCGTGGCTGCCTTCCGCCTGCCCAACATGTTCCGCCGGTTCTTTGCCGAGGGCGCCTTCAACGCGGCCTTCGTCCCCATCTTTTCCAAGAAGTACGAGGGCGAAGAGAACCCGCTGAAGTTCGGCAGCGACGCAATGAACGGGCTGGCCTTCGTGCTGCTGGTGATCTCGGCGCTGGCACTGATCTTCATGCCGGCGCTGGTCTGGGCGACCGCCGGCGGCTTCGTGGGTGACGCGCGTTTCGACCTGACGGTCGGTTATGGCCGCATCGTCTTCCCCTATATCCTGTTCATCTCCCTCGCCGCGCTCTTTTCCGGCGCGCTGAACGCAACCGGTCACTTCGCCGCCGCCGCCGCCGCGCCCGTGCTGCTGAACATCTTCGTCATCATCGCCATGGTCGCCGGCAAGATGCTCGGCGGCGAAATCGTGGAGTGGCTGATCTGGGCGATCCCCTTTGCCGGGGTGGCGCAGCTCGCGCTGGTCTGGTTCGCTGCCGAACGCGCCGGGATCCGCCTGCGTCCCGGTCGCCCGGTCTGGACCAAGGACATGAAGCGCCTCGTGCGCGTCGCCATCCCGGCGGCGCTGGCGGGCGGCGTCATGCAGGTCAACCTGCTGGTCGGCCAGCAGGTCGCCTCGACCTTCGAAAAGGCGGTGGGCTGGCTCTACGCTGCCGACCGGCTCTACCAGCTGCCGCTCGGCGTGGTCGGCATTGCCGTGGGCATCGTGCTGCTGCCGGACCTGTCGCGCCGACTGAAGGCGCAGGACGATGCGGGCGCACGCCATGCCTTCTCCCGCGCCGGCGAGCTGTCGCTGGCACTGACCGTGCCCGCCGCCGTGGCGCTGGTGGTTGTGCCTTTCCCGATCGTCTCTGTGCTGTTCCAGCGCGGTGCGACCAGCGTCGCCGACGCGCAGGCCATCGCCTTCGCCGTGGCGCTCTACGGGCTCGGCCTGCCCGCCTTCGTGATGCAGAAGGTGCTGCAGCCGCTGTTCTTCGCCCGCGAGAACACGCGCACGCCCTTCTACTACGCGCTCTGGTGCATGGGGGTGAATGCGGTACTCGCCATCGGCCTCGCGCCGGTGCTGGGCTGGTACGCGCCCGCAATCGCCACCACCGTCGCCGCCTGGACCATGGTGGCGCAGCTCGCCTGGGGCGGGCGCAAGCTGGGTGAGGTCGCGCGGTTCGATGCCCGCTTCCGCCAGCGCATCCTGCGCATTTGTCTGGCCGCTGCGATCATGGGGGCAATTCTCTGGGGAACCATGCTGGCGCTCGGACCGTTGCTTGAGAGAAGCTACTGGCGGGGACTTGCGCTCGTCGGTCTGATTGGTGTCGGCATCGTTTCTTACGGCATCGCCGGTCAGGCCGTGGGGGCCTTCCGCCTGTCCGAGTTCAGAACCGCATTCCGCCGCAAGGGCTGACACATGACGCTGACATCGCTGATCACCGCTGCCGAGGGTTTCCCCGCCCTCGAACGGCTTTGCCATGCCGCACAGGACGAGCTGGTGATGAGCTTCCGCATCCTCGACCCGCAAACCAAGCTGCGCAGCCCCGAGTTGCGAGAACAGGGCATGGACGACTGGGCCGACCTGCTGGCCGACGTGGCGCGCCGGGGCGTGACCCTGCGGATGATCATCTCCGACTTCGATCCGGTCTTCACCTCCTCGCTGCACCGCAATGCATGGCGCTCCGCCTCGGGCTTTGCCGAGCGGGTGACGGGGGACGTACAGATCCTCTGCGCCCCCCACGGGCAGAACGCAGGCTGGCTCTGGCGATGGGCGATGCGCGGCAAGATCGCCCGCTACATCAACGAGTTGCGCCAAGAGGAGCAGACCTCGCTCACCCCCGTGCAGCGCACGGTGCTCAAGGGCGCGGTCCTGCTGCGGCCGGTGACGATCCACCAGAAGTTCGCCGTTGCCGACGGCAAGGCCTGCGTGATCGGCGGGCTCGACATCAACGAGCGCCGCTTCGACACCCCCGACCACGATCGCCCCGCCGACGAGACCTGGCACGACGTGTCGATGCAAGTGGACGATCCCGATTTCTCGGGGGCGTTGCGCGGCCATTTCGATGATTGCTGGAACGCGGCCTTGGATTGCGGCACGCCCTGCGTGACGGGCAAGGCCGAGCGCCGCGGGAACGGCAAGCGCCCGCAGGCACCGCAGGACCTGCGACTGGTGCGCACCTTCTCGGCTCCCTGCCCGGGCGTCGCGCGCCTCTCGCCCCGCGCCGCGATCGTCGAGCACGAGAAGGCGGTGATCGCGATGATCGGCGAGGCGCAGCGCAACATCTACATCGAGACGCAGTTCCTGCGGCACCGTCCGGTGGCCGACGCGCTGGCCAAGGCCGGCGAGCGCAATCCGGGACTGCAACTGGTGCTGCTGATGCCCTCGTTTCCCGACCGGGTGCTCTACGAGGGCAACGATGGCTGGGACACCCGCCACGGCCACGCCCTACAGACCGAGGCCGTCACCAAGGTGCAGAAGGCCTTCGGCGACCGCGCTGCCATCGTCTCTCCCGGGCAGCACGAGGACTCACCCAAGGAAATCCCCGACCTGCTCGGATCCGGGCCGATCTACGTGCACTCGAAAGTGATGCTTGTCGATGATCGCGCCGGCATGGTCGGTTCGGCCAATCTCAATGGGCGCAGCCTGCGCTGGGACACCGAAGCCTCGGTGCTGTTCCGCAAGCCAGACGCGGTGCACGACCTGCAGCGCCGGCTGGCGAAGACCTGGCTGGGCGATCACCTCAACGGACACGATCCCGTCGCCGCCCGCACCTGGCGTCAGGCGGCGCTGTCCAACGCGGCGCATCCGCCGCAGGACCGCGAGGGCTTCATCCTGCCCTATCCGCAGGCGGCGGGGCGAAAATTCTCTCGCGCCCTGCCGATCCTGCCCGCGGACATGTTCTGATCCGGCCCGGTCAGCGGCGCTGCCGCAGCCGTTCGCGCAGCCGCGCCCAACCGCCCGGCACCAGAACCATGGTCAGCACGAAGCCCGAGGCAAAGCCGCCCAGGTCCGCCACCCAATCGAGGCTGCCGCCGAAAAGCAGGCCAAAGAGCAGCTGGATCCCCAGCAGGATGCCGATCAGCGAGAAGGCCCGCGCCTGCTGCGCGCCCATCTGCCCCAGCCGCAGCCACAGCAGATAGGTGAAGCCGCCGATCAGCCCGTAGACCGGCGGGAAAGCCCCGATCAGCGGGATCGGCGTGCTCACGAAGCCGTAGGCCAGCGCCCCGCCGAAACACGAGACCGCAAGGATCGCCAGCGTGCGCAGGGTTCCCAGCGCCTCCCCCACCATCTTGCCGAGCGCCAGCAGCATCACCGCGGCAAACAGCGCATGGCTGAAGCTGGCGTGCACGAAGGGATAGCTGAAGAAGCGCAGCAGGTGCTTGGCCGGGAATTGCCCCGAGGCCAGCATCCAGTGCCAGATCTCGTTTGAGAAGGCGAAGCGCTGTAGCGCGTCGAGCCGCCAGCCCACCGCGCCCGGCCCGCCCAGCAGCCCGCGCGCGCCCAGCGAGAAGGCCAGCTCGACCCCGACGATGACCAGCGCCAGCGCCACGATCGCGGGCGGCATCGAATTGAACGGCGAGACATTGTGGTTATGCGCCATTGTGGCCTCTTTCTTGACGGCATGTCGGGCCATGGGTAAGCCAGCCCAGACCGAATTTCCAGACGGAGGAAGCCCATGTCCGACGCGGGCGACAACAATTCCGCTTTCACGCCGCGCGTGTTTTCCGGCATCCAGCCCTCGGGCGGGCTGACGCTGGGCAATTACCTTGGCGCGATCAAGCGTTTCGTCGACATGCAGGACAGCGGGATCGAGACGATCTACTGCGTCGTCGACATGCATGCGATCACCGTCTGGCAGGACCCCGAGGCGCTGCGCCGGCAGACCCGCGAGCTGACCGCGGGCTACCTCGCCTCTGGCCTCGATCCGCAAAAGTCGATCCTCTTCAACCAGAGTCAGGTCGCCGGCCACGCCCAGCTCGGCTGGATCTTCAATTGCGTCGCCCGCCTCGGCTGGATGAACCGGATGACCCAGTTCAAGGACAAGGCCGGCAAGAATGCAGAAAAGGCCTCGCTCGGCCTCTACGCCTATCCCGCGCTGATGGCCGCCGACATCCTTCTCTACCACGCCACCCACGTGCCCGTGGGCGAGGACCAGAAGCAGCACGTCGAGCTGACCCGCGACATCGCCGCTAAGTTCAACCATGACTACGGCACCGAGTTCTTCCCGATGACCGAGCCGGTGATCGAGGGTGCGGCCACGCGTGTGATGTCGCTGCGCGATGGCTCGAAGAAGATGTCGAAGTCCGATCCCTCGGACGCCTCGCGCATCAACATGACCGACGACGCCGATGCCATCGCCAAGAAGATCCGCAAGGCCAAGACCGACCCGGACGGACTGCCGTCGGAGGTCAAGGGCCTCGAAGGACGCCCCGAGGCACGGAACCTCGTCAACATCTATTCCGCCCTTTCCGGGCAAGGCGTCGACGAGGTGCTCGCCATGGCCGGTGGCAAGCAGTTCTCGGAGTTCAAGCCGATGCTGGTCGATCTGGCGGTCGACAAGCTGGCGCCGATCTCCACCGAGATGGCCCGGCTGATGCAGGACCCGGCACAGATCGACGCGATCCTCGCGGCCGGCAGCGACCGCGCCCGTGCCATCGCCGATCCGATCCTGCAGAAGACCTACGAAATCGTCGGCATGGTCGGCGCCAAGGCCTGAAGAGGGACGCTGATCCACGCCTGAGACCTGGACGCAGGGCCGCCCGAAGGGGCGGCCCTTCGCTTTTCCGCCACGGTCTCACCCGGACGGCGGCATCTCCGCATTTTCGTGCTACACTGCCTGCCATCGCCTCGGGCTTGAGGGAGGACCTGCGCGATGACGCTCACCCCAGACCGCACCTGGATAGCCTGGACCGGGATGGAGACCGACCTGATCTTCAACCACGGCGTAGACCTTCCGCATTTCGCCGCCTTCCCGATGGTCGACGAGACCGAGGGACGCGCCCGGTTGCGCGGCTATGCAGAGGCGCTGATCGCCATCGGTCGCGAGACCGGTGCGGGGATCATCCTCGACACGCCCACCTGGATGGCCAACCCCGACCGCGCCGCACCCGTTGGATACGCTGCCGATGATCTGATCCGCGTGACCAAGGAGGCGGTGGCACTGCTGCGCGAGATGGCTGCGAGCCATCTCGAGGTCGCCACCCGAATCAGCGTGCAGATCGGCCCGCAGGGCGACGGCTACCAGCCCGGCATGGCCGCCGCCGACTCCTCCGCCGCCTACCACGGGCCACAGATCCGCGCCGCCGCCGAGTCCGGAGCCGACATGGTCAGCGCCTATACGCTCGGCGCGGCGGGCGAGGCGATCGGCATCGCAAGGGCGGCCGAGGAGGCGGGCATTCCCGCGCTCATCGCCTTCACCGTGGAAACCGACGGGCGTCTCGCCGACGGCACATTGCTGTCCGAGGCGGTGCAGCGCCTTGCCGGTGCGGCGGACCCAGTGGCGATCATGGTCAACTGCGCCCACCCAGATCACATCGCCGAGGCCTTCGACGGCGGCGAATGGGAGGCACATCTGGCCGGCATCGTCGCCAATGCCTCGCGCCAGAGCCACGCGGAACTCGACGCCTGCGAAGAGCTGGACGATGGCGATCCGCAAGAGCTTGGCATCCAGCTCGCGGCGCTGCAGCGCAGCCATCCGGGGCTGCGGGTGCTCGGCGGATGCTGCGGTACCGATCTGCGCCATCTGCGCGAGATCGCCCGGCGGGTGTCAGCCTAGGGTCAGCCGAGCCCGGTGCGCGCCGCCAGCCGCAGCGCATGGCTGGCGTCCTGCGCCGCCACCGGCATCACCGGATCATAGGCGGCGCGGATCAGCGCGCCGATCTCCGGCCGCAGCACCACCCGCCCGTCCTCGAGCCGGCCCAGCGGCGAGCGCGCGGCAAAGGCCCCGTTGCCCCATGTCAGCATCACCTGCGCCACCTGCGCCAGCGCCAGATCCTCGGCCGGCATCTGCGACAGGCTCTCATCCATCCGCAGGAAGACAAAGGCCGCCTTTATCGAGCCGTCTCTGTCGAAACGGAAGACCCGGTACTGGTTGGCGCCGCTTCCCTGCAGCCGCGCCACCATCTCCGGCAGCCCGTCGATCATCCGTCCGAGGTCCGGCAACTCCAGCAGCTCGGCCCAGTCGCGGAAGAAGAAGACCATGACATTTGCGCCGAGCTCGGGGTCATGCTCGGCCATCTTGTGGCCCGACATGGCGCAGACCACCTCGAAGGCGCCCTTGACCACCGAGAGCGTCGCATCCTCGATGCCGAAGACGATCGGCACCAGCGGCCGCCCCCAGCGCGCGCAGAGATAGGACCCGTCCTCGCGGGTAAACAGCGCTTCGACCTCGGCCGCGTCCATGGCTCGCCCCTTCTTCTCTTTGACAAATACGCAAAGCACGACACCCGCCGCGCGGCGCTCCACCTGCCATGCCGGGCGCCTCCGCGCAAGTCCGGCGGCGCGTCAGCCGTCGAAGAGCGTGCCCTGCCCCGGCCCCTGCGGGCGCGGCATCGGCAGGCCGAGGTGATCCCAGGCCCGCTGCGCCAGCATCCGCCCTCGCGGGGTGCGCTGGATCAGCCCCTGCTGCAGCAGGTAGGGCTCGATCACCTCCTCCAGCGCGTCGCGGCTTTCCGAGAGCGCCGCGGAGAGGGTCTCGATGCCCACCGGACCACCGGAGTAATTCTCCGCCATCAGGGTCAGGTAGCGCCGGTCCGCCCCGTCGAGGCCCAACTGGTCCACCCCGAGCCGGGTCAGCGCGCCATCGGCCAGCTCCCGGGAGACAACGCCGCCGCCCTCGACCACGGCGAAATCAACCACCCGGCGCAGCAGCCGCCCGGCGATCCGCGGCGTGCCCCGTGCCCGGCGGGCGATCTCGCGCGCCCCCTCGGGTTCGGCGCGCACCCCGAGCTTGGCCGCGTTGCGCGAGACGATCTCGTGCAGCTCTTCCTCGGTGTAGAACTGCAGCCGGGTCGGAATGCCGAAGCGGTCGCGCAGCGGCGTGGTCAGCAGGCCGAGGCGCGTCGTCGCGCCAACCAGCGTGAAGGGCTGCAGCTCGATCCGCACGGTGCGCGCGGCGGGGCCCTCGCCGATGACGAGGTCGAGCTCGAAGTCCTCCATCGCCGGGTAGAGCACCTCCTCGACCGCCGGGTTGAGCCGGTGGATCTCGTCGATAAAGAGCACGTCGCGCGCCTCGAGGTTGGTCAGGATCGCCGCCAGATCCCCGGCCTTGGCCAGCACCGGGCCCGAGGTCATGCGGAACCCCACCCCCAACTCGCGCGCCATGATCTGCGCCAAGGTCGTCTTGCCGAGGCCGGGCGGGCCGTGGAACAGCGTGTGGTCCATCGCCTCGCCGCGCGACCGGGCTGACTGGATGAACACGCGCAGGTTGGCACGTGCCTCGGCCTGGCCGATGAAATCGCCGAGCATCTGCGGGCGCAGCGCGCGGCCCTCGTCCTCGGGCAGCGGCTCGGGACGCAGGGTGGGATCGGAACCGACCATGGATTATCCCTTCGGCGCCAGCAGCTTCAGTGCGGCGCGGATCAGCGCGGGGGTCTCTGCCTCGGGGTCCTCGCCCGCCGCTTGCGCCACGGCCGAAGCCGCCTCGCCCGGGGCGTAGCCAAGGTTGCCGAGCGCCGAGAGCGCCTCGGATTGCGCCGAGGCATTGGGCTTCGGCGCGGGGGACTTGCGGGCCGCCGGCGCGGGTGTCGCTGCCGGTGTCTCCTCGATCACCACGTCGTCGGCCGTCGTCACCTGCCCCGCACCCATGGCCATGACCATCGGCGCCTTGTCCTTCAGCTCGTTGACCACGCGCTGCGCGGTCTTCGGGCCGATGCCCTTGGCCGCCTTGATGGCGTTCCAGTCGCCGAGCGCGATCGCCCGGCTCACCCCGTCCGGCCCCAACGTGCCGAGGATGGCGAGCGAGGCCTTGGCCCCCACGCCCTGTACCGACATCAGCAGGCGGAACCATTCCTTTTCCACCAGCGAGGGGAAGCCGTAGAGCTGCAGCAGGTCCTCGCGCACCAGCAGGTCGGTGTAGAGCGCCGCCGCCTCGCCCGGGGCCAGCGTCATCAGCACCCGTTCGGAGCAATAGACCACGTACCCCACGCCCCGGACATCGATCAGCGCGTGATCGTCGCCCTTGTAGTCCACCCGTCCGGCGATCCGTCCGATCATGCCTTCACCTTCATTCTCTGCACGCCCTGATGATGCGCGTGACATATGGCAATGGCCAGTGCATCCGCCGCGTCGGGGCTGTCGATGACAACCCCCGGCAACTGCATGCGGACCATGTGATCCACCTGCGCCTTCTCGGCGTGGCCGACACCAACCACCGTTTTCTTGACCTTGTTGGGGGCGTATTCGCCGATCTCCAAGCCGAACTGCGCCGGCACCAGCATGGCGATGCCACGCGCCTGCCCCAGCTTCAGCGTGCCAGCGCCGTCGCGGTTGACGAAGGTCTGTTCCACTGCCGCGATCTCGGGCTGCCAGCGGTGCAGAACGTCGGTCAGCTGCTCGTGCAGGGTGAGCAGTCGCGCGGCGAGCGTGCCCGATCCCGAATCGCATGTGCCGTTGGCGACATGCCGCAAACGGCTACCCTCCGCCTCGATCACCCCCCAACCGAGGTGCCTGAGGCCGGGATCGATTCCGATGACCCGCATTTTCTGCCTGCCCGTTCTTGTTTTTCTGCCTCCGGATTAGCACGAAACGCGAACATCCGCCAAGCCCTCGCACTGGCGCATTTTTCCGCCTGCGTTCCGACAGGCACACAGGTGGCCGGATCGGGCCCGAAACGCGACATTTCAGCCTCTTCAGGCGACACGGACTGCCCGATTTTTGGGTTATTTCTCAGGCATTTTGCTTAATTCGCTTGCTATGTGAAAACTGCAGACCGCCCATGCAATTTTGACCAGTTGTTAGAATTGCACGGCGGTTCTATCTCCCGCTCAGAATTCAGGCACTTTAAAAACTTCAGGACAAGGACACTGACCCATGGCTGCTTATGACTACTCGCGCGACGCTTCCGGCGCCGCTGGTCTGGCAGGCCGCATCGGGAACGTCTTCGTCACCGGCTTCGCGCCCGTCGCCGCTGATGAGACCCCCCGCTCGGCCGGCCTCTTCGCTACCCTTTTCGGCATGATCGCCGAGTGGAACGACACCCGTCTGACCCGCAAGAGCCTGATGGCTCTGACCGATCGTGAACTCGACGACATCGGCCTGACCCGCGCCGATATTCCGGCCATCGCAAGCCGCCGCTGATTTCATGCGAAATCATGCACAAAGGCCGCTGTCCTGATCGGGACAGCGGCCTTTCTCGTGTCTTGTACCCGGCATGTCGGACACCCGGCATGGACAGGCGCCCTGACGGGCGCGATCACATCCTCTCAAGCCAGCAGCGTTTGCAGGTGGACTCCAAGCCAGAGCGTGACCGGATCAACGCCCAGCACCCAGGCACCAAGCTTGTCGGCAACGCTGCCCTCCGCCAGCACCTCGACATGCTGAGCGTAGTTCGCAGTGCCCAGATTGGCCAGCATCACGCCCTTGAACGCCAGAAACCCGATCAGCGCGATCAGCAGACCGCTGAGCGGCGGCGTCTTTACTTTGCGGATAGGCTTGTGCTCGATCACGCCGTTGCGGTTCACTTTCGTGACGTAACCTTGCGCCAGCTTGCGATGCTTTTGCGTGACGGCCCGCTGGCGCCGCTCGAAACTTTTCAGAGCGCTTTCCATACCGCGAAACCCCTCGATACCATACAAATACGTGGCGTATTTGTATGGAAAGGGAGGCGAAATTTAGGCGAAAACGCGGCAATCTTGCCGCGTTTCGATCAAGAAGGCTTGCGCAACGTGAGCGTGACCCATTCGCCGATTTCATCGCGGCGGGTGAGCTCGATGCCCTGCGCAGCATAGGCCTCGACGACCTCGTCGGCCTGCCGGATCAAGATGCCGGAGAGGATCGCGTAGCCGCCCGGAGCGAGATGCGCTGCCATATCAGGGGCCAAATCGATCAGCGGCTGCTTGAGAATATTGGCGAAAACAAGATCGAAGGGCGCCCGAGCCGCGAGGTCGGGATGGCCGAATCCGGCGGCCTCGACGCAGAGAACCTTGCCCTCGAGCTTGTTGGCGCGGACGTTGGCCTCGGCCACCTCTACGGCGACCTCGTCGATGTCCGACACGATCACCGGGTTCGGCCAGATGCGGGCGGCGGCCATGCCGAGAACCGCGGTTCCGCAGCCAATGTCGGCGACGTTCTGGCCGACCATGCCCTCGTTCGACAGGCGGTCCAGCGCGCGCAGACACCCCAGCGTGGTACCGTGATGGCCGGTGCCGAAGGCCATGGCGGCCTCGATCAACAGGGGCTCGGAGCCTTCGGGGATCTTGTCGGCGTCATGCGAGCCGTAGACGAAGAAGCGCCCGGCCTCGACCGGGGTCAGCTCTCGGCGCACCTTGTCGACCCAGTCCTGGTCCGGCACTTCGGAGATCACGAAGGGCACCGCGTTGAACGCCGCGGCGAGCAGCGCCAGCTCAACATCGTTGGGCTTTCCGAGAAAGTAGCCGCCGACTTCCCAAGTGCCGGTGCCGTCTTCGATCTCGAAGACGCCCACGCCCGTGGGTTCCGGATCCATTTCCTCGATGGCCTCGCCCAGGGCCTCGGCGGCGGTCTTGTCGCTCAGCTTGGTGAAGGCGGTCCAGGTCTTGGCCATGTCGTGCTCTCCTATCAGGGGTTGGCCAGCCCGATACAGGGTTTGGGCGTGGCGCGCCAGCCTGCATGCGCCCCGGAGACGTCCCCGGGGCCCTGAAAAGCAACGCCCCGCCGGAGGGACGGGGCGCATCAAAATATCAGCTGCGGATCAGACCCATTTCGCCAGCGGCGGCAGGCTCATCAGCACCGCGTCTGGATCATGCCCGGTGGCGAGGCCGAACTTGGTGCCGCGGTCGTAGACGAGGTTGTACTCTGCATAGAGACCGCGGTGAACGAGCTGCGCGTCCTTCTCGGCCTCGCCGAAACCCATGACGCGGCGCTTCTCGACCAGCGGCAGGTAGGCGGGCAGGAAGGCGCGGCCGATGTCCTGCGTGAGGGCGAAGTCTGCTTCCCAGTCGCCGGTGTTGCGGTCGTCCATGAAGATGCCGCCGACGCCCCGCGCTCGCTTGCGGTGCGGGATGTAGAAATACTCGTCCGCCCAGGCCTTCAGCTCGGGGTAGAGCGAACCGCCGTGCGGATCGAGGTAGTCTTTCTGCGTGGCATGGAAATGCGCGGTGTCCTCATCGTACTCGAGGCAGGGGTTGAGATCCGAGCCGCCGCCGAACCACCACGCCCCCGGCGTCCAGAACATCCGGGTGTTCATATGAACCGCGGGTGCGTGCGGGTTCTGCATGTGGGCAACGAGGCTGATCCCCGAGGCCCAGAAGCGCGGGTCTTCCTCGATCCCCGGCACGCCGCGCGCTGCCATGGATTTCTGCGCCGCCGCGCCGAGTGTTCCGTAGACGGTCGAGACATTCACCCCGACCTTTTCGAAAACCCGTCCGCCGCGCATCACGCTCATCAGACCGCCGCCCGCATCGCTGCCATCGTCGGCCGTGCGGGCGGTCGGTGTCACAGTGAAGCGCCCCGCGACGTGATCGGAAAGCGGCCCCTCGGAATGGCTGTCTTCCAGCCCTTCGAAGGCCGCAACGATCTCGTCTCGCAGCGCGCGGAACCACTGCGAAGCGCGGGTCTTGCGCGCGTCGAACTCGTCGGTCATGTCGTTCCCCCTGCCCGGATCAGTGCATCGGCGTGCCGACCGGGTCGATCAGCGTGCGGCCACCGTCCACGGTCATGATCTGCCCGGTCATAAAGCCCGAGGCCTCGGCGGCGAGGAATTGCACCGCCTCGCAGACCTCGTCGGGGCCGGCGATGCGCCCGGCGGGCGTGTGCTTCTCGATTTCCTCGCGGTAGCCGGGGTGCTCCTTGAGGATGTTCTTCAGGCTCGAGGACATCAGCGAGCCGAAGGCCACCGAGTTCACCCGGATCTTCTGATCGGCCAGCGACACCGCCATCGCGCGGGTCAGCTGGTCCAGCGCCGCGACCGACACCGAGTAGCCCAGAAGATGCGGGTTGGTGCGGCAGGCGGCGATCGACGAGATATTGATGATCGTGCCGGCGCAGCGCACGTCCTGCCCCTCGGCCTGCTTGATCATCCGCTTGGCGACGATCTGGCTCAGCCGCATCGCCGGCATCAGGTTCTGCCCGAGCATGGTCTCGAGCGAGGCATCCTCGCAATCATGCACGTTCGTGGGCAGGATCTGCCGCGCGCCGTTCACCAGGATGTCGACCCGGTCGTAGGCGTCGAGCGTGGCCGAGAGCAGGTTTGCCAGCGTCAGCTTCTCGCGCAGGTCACCGGCGAAGTACCGCATGGTGCTCTCTTCATCGACCTGCCCGCATTCCTTCGCCAGACGGTTCTCGTCCATGTCGGCGAACATGACGTTGGCACCACGTGATGCAAAGTGCCGCGCGATCGCGAGCCCCACGCCATTGGCGGCGCCGGTGACGATGGCGGTCTTGCCTTCGATGGAAAAACTCATGGGAATCCCTTGGATGTTTGCGCCAACCTAGCCGCGATCAGCGCCCCGGGCGAGAGGCATGGAGGATCTTGAACCGCGAATCCCCGGCGATCTCCTCGGAGTTGCGGAAGCGTTCGGCAAGCCGGGCCTCGTAGGGCAGGTGCCGATTGGCGACGAGCCAGAGCTGGCCGGAGGGTTTCAGCACCCGTGCGGCCGCGTCGATGAAGGCCTGCCCGAGCGAGGGTTCGGCCTTGCGCCCGGTGTGGAACGGCGGGTTCATGATCACCGCGTCGAGCTGCGCCGGGGGCTTCCAACTTAGTGCATCGGCCCAGTGAAATTGCGCGCGCGGGTCGGTGACGTTGCGGCGCGCGCACTCCAGCGCGTCGTGATCGGCCTCGACCAGATGCAGCGCGGCGATCTTTTCGCGGCGCAGGATACCGTTCGCCAGCCCCCCCCAGCCCGCGCCGAGATCGGCGACATTGGCACCGAGCTTCTCGGGCAGCGCGGCGAGCAGCGCCTCGCTGGCGGGGTCCGGCCCGTCGGCGGAAAACACTCCGGGCGCGGTCCATTGCCCGCCGGGCAGCTGCGCAGGGCCCCTGGCCCAATCGGCGAAAGCGTCGGTGGCGGCGAACCAGATGGTCTTGCCATGCGCCTTGGACACCTGACCGGTGATCTCGGTGCGCTTGCGCAGGGCTTTCAGGCAGGCATCCACGCCGTCGGTTTTCTGGCCGTCGACGATCACCAGACCACCCTTGGCGGCGGCATTGGCCTCGGCGATCCAGGCCTCGGCCCGGTCGCGGGCACGCGGCAGGAAGACCATTGCGGCGGCAAACTCGCCCTCCGGGGCCAGCGCGACGGTCCAGCCGCGGCGCTCCCAGGCGGCGTAATCCGGGGCGAGACGCTGAACGACGGTGCAGCGCTCGCGCGGCAGGTCGGAGGCGTCGAAATCGCCCGGCGCGCCGAGCAGCAGGATGCGCCCTTCGGAGGGCAGGTCGAGACCTCCCTCGAGCGCGAAACTCAATCGGGTATCAGACATGGCGAAGCCGCCTCGGAGGGCGGATCACTCCTTTTCCATGGTGCATTGCAGCGGATGCTGGTGGCGCCGGGCGAAGTCCATCACTTGACCCACCTTGGTCTCGGCGATCTCGTGGCTGAACACGCCAACGACCGCAACGCCCTTCTTATGCACGGTGAGCATCACCTCGAAGGCCTGCGCATGGGTCATGCCGAAGAAGCGCTCGAGCACATGCACGACGAATTCCATCGGCGTGTAATCGTCGTTCAGCAGCAGCACCTTGTAGAGCGGCGGGCGCTTGGTCTTGGGCTTGGTCTGCAGAACGACGTCGGAATCGCCCTCGCCATCGCGGGGGTCGTTCGGGTCGGACATGACGAATTTCTGGGCCGTGACGGGGTGGGTCATCTCGGGGACGCTTTTGCTTTGCGTGTGCTTTGCGGTTCCGGCTTTGAAGGGTCTATATAAATCGAAGGAGCCGCGGAGAAAAGACCCGCGGTCAGCAGAGACGAGATTATGGCCACGAAACTGCAGACAATCGGCTTCGATGCCGACGATACGCTCTGGCACAACGAGCGTTTCTTCACCCTGACACAGGAGCGGTTCGCCGAACTGCTGGCGGATCACGTCGAGCGGGATGACCTCGATGCGCGACTGCTGGCCGCAGAAAAACGCAATATCGGCCACTATGGATTCGGCGTGAAGGGCTTCGTTCTGTCGATGATCGAGACCGCCGTCGAGGTCACCGAGGGCCGCGTGCCGGGCTCCGTCATCGGGCAGATCCTCGCGGCCGGGCAGGACATGTTGGCGCATCCGGTCGAACTGCTGCCGCACGCGCGGGAGGCGGTCGAGGCCCTCGCGCCCGATTTTCACCTGGTGCTGATCACCAAGGGCGACCTGCTGCACCAGGAACGCAAGCTGGCGGCCTCGGGGCTGGGTGAGCTTTTCGACGCGGTGGAGATCGTCTCGGACAAGCAGCCGCAGACCTACGCCCGCATCTTCGGTGCCAGCCCCGGCGGCGCAGAAGCCGCGATGATGGTGGGCAACTCGCTGAAATCCGACGTCAATCCAGCGATCCGCGCGGGCGGCTGGGGAGTCTTCGTACCGCAGGACCTCGCCTGGAGCCTGGAGCATGACGAGAAGCTCGATCACCCGCGTTTCCGGGAGATTCCCCACCTCGGCGCACTCGCTCCGCTTGTGGAAACGCTCGACTGACCCAAGGTCGGAGAAAAATGCCGTAATCGCGCCGCAATCGCCCCTATAGTGGTACGTGCAAGCGACTCCTACCAAATGTAGGATATCACGATCAAGAAAACGTCGGAAAATCAAGGCATTGCAGACTTTATTTTTTTGCCACTCCGTGCTAGCGTTTTTCCAAACTAGAACAGTTGGCCACCGGAAAACCGGAGGCGAGAGGCAGAGAAGGCGAAAACCGTGACGGGACGGCGCAGGCAGCGACCGGGCCGAGCAGGCCTGTACATTCTCACACTCATCTGGCTCGCCCTCGTGGCGCCACTCGGCGCGTGGGCAGCTCCCTACGCTGCGCTGGTGATGGATGCCCGATCTGGGGAAATCCTATTTTCCGAGAACGCAGAGACCCGGCTCCACCCGGCCTCACTGACCAAGATGATGACGCTCTACATCGCCTTCGAGGCGGTCGAGCACGGCGAAATCAGCATGGACACCGTGGTGACCATCTCGAAGAATGCCGCCGCGGAGCCGCCCTCGAAGCTGGGCCTGCGCTCCGGACAGAAGATCAAGCTCCGCTATCTGGTGCGCGCCGCCGCGGTGAAATCCGCCAATGACGCCGCCACCGCCATCGGCGAGGCCATCGAGGGGTCGGAAGCCGCCTTCGCCCGCCGCATGAACCGCACGGCCAAGGCGCTGGGGATGACCCGCACCACCTTCAAGAACGCCAACGGCCTGACCTCCGACGGCCACCTGTCGACTGCCCATGACATGGCGATCATGGGGCGGCATATCCTCTACGATTACCCGGGCTACTATAACCTTTTCTCGCGCCGCACCACAGACGCCGGCATGCGCGAGGTGGCCAACACCAACCGCCGCTTCCTCGCCGCCTACCAGGGCGCAGACGGGATCAAGACCGGTTACACCCGCGCCGCAGGCTTCAATCTCGTCGCCTCTGCGGAGCGCGGACGCGAACGGATCATCTCGGTGGTCTTCGGTGGCACCTCCACCGCCGCCCGCAACGCCAAGAGCGCCGAACTTCTGAACCTCGGCTTCAAGCGCGCCGCGACCAACGTCGCACTGCGCCGCCCCGCGAAACCGCCTTACATGGGCCGCGTCGGTGGCAGCGACCTCATGGTCGCCGGGGCCGATGCCAACGATTCGGGCCTGCGCGGCAAGTCGATCCGCGTCGCCGCGGCCGCAGTGACCAAGAGTCTCCGCCCGCAGATTCGTCCGGGCGTCAGCAGCGCCGACGTGGCCCCGCTGGTGGCCGGCGTCGAGGATGACATCAACAGCGTCCTGGAGACCGTGCAGGTCGCCGCCGTGGCGCCCGCCGTGGCCGAGGCGCCGAAGCCAATCGACATCGCGCGCGTTGCCGAAGACCTCGTGGTCGCCGAGGGCGACACCGCAAGCGATCTCGCCAGCGGCACCGGCATCGCCCCCGATGCCTCGATCAAGCCCGTGCGACGCCCGCAGGCGATGCTGATGGCCAGCGCCCCCGCTCCCGCCGCAGAGCCGCAGACCGCGACGATCGCAGTGGCTTCTGCAGAGCCCGCAGCGCAGGAGGTGGTCACCCGCGTATCGACCTCGGGCGGGCGCCACTGGGGCATCAACGTCGGGCGCTATCCCAGCCGCTATGCCGCCGAGAAGGTGCTGCTGCAGACCGCGCTGATGGAAACCGCCACGCTCGATGGCTCGCTGCGCAAAGTGGTCGATCACTCCAGCGGCTTCGACGCCAACTTCATGGGGCTCACGCGCGAAACGGCGGACCTTGCCTGTCGCCGCCTGCAGGCCCGGCAGGTCACCTGTTTCATGATCGGGCCGGGCTGACGTACTCGGACATTGTCCCCTCGACGACGGACAGAAAAGCCCGCCGGCAGCGATGCCGGCGGGCTTTTTCATGCCCCGGGGAAGAGGCGTCAGCGAATCAGAAGCGCCTCGATTGAAGGAAGGATTGCTGCCGGCGTGTCGCACAGGACCGTCGCCCCGGTCTCCACCAGCTCCGCCCGGCTGCCGTAGCCCCAGAGCACGCCGACCGACGCCATGTCATTGCGCTTTGCCGCGTGGGTGTCGTTGTCGCGGTCGCCGACCATGACTCCCTGCCCTGCCGAGAAGCCCTGTTCCTTCAGGATATGTGCGATCAGGTCGGCCTTGTCATCGAAACGCCCTCCCAGTTCCGCCCCGTAGAGCGCCTCGAACCAGGGATCCAACCCGAAATGCGCAACGACACGGCGGGCGAATGGCAGGGGTTTGGCGGTGCACAAGAACAGCCGGTAGCCCGCGTCGCGCAGATCCGTCAGCACCTCCGGAATACCGGCATAAGGCTCAGCCTCGAAAAGTCCGGTCTCGCCGTAGACCTCGCGATAGAGCGCCACCGCCTCCTCGACCCTATCGGACGCCCCGAGCATCCGCGCGAAACTCTCACGCAGCGGCGGACCGATCACCCAGTGCAGCGCTTCATCCGCGGGCACCGGCTGCCCGAGCGTGAAAAGCGCATGTTTGAAGGCGCCGATGATGCCCGGCGCCGGGTCCACCAACGTTCCGTCGAGGTCGAAGAGTACGAATTTGTCCATGCCGGTCCCTCAGAGGTCACGCCCTGATCCATACCGTACCTCGATACCGTACCCGGCGCGGGACAGCCAGCCGCGGCCCCGGCCGAACGCTACCCCCCAGATACGACAAACCCCCGAAAGGCAGAGCCCCGGGGGTCGTCAACTTCTTCGTGTCGGAAGGTCAGCTGCCTGACCTCACGAGATAGATCTCACGAGCGTAAACTCAGAGGAGACCTTCGCGCTGAGCCTTCTTGCGCGCCAGCTTGCGGGCGCGGCGGACGGCCTCGGCTTTCTCGCGAGCCTTCTTCTCGGACGGTTTCTCGAAATGCTGCCGAAGCTTCATTTCACGGAACACGCCTTCGCGCTGCAGCTTCTTCTTCAGGGCGCGGAGCGCCTGATCGACGTTGTTGTCGCGAACACTAACCTGCATGTGGTTTTCACCACCTTTCTAGTTTTGAGTTGCAAGGAAATTGCAGGAAGCCGGTCTATAGCAAGGGTTGCCAATCTTGTCTAGACTCCTACCCATTGAGTCGAAGGAGAGGCCCCATGAGTGAAGAAATTGCCGGGCGCCTGCTGGATGCGGCGCTGAACCATGTCGCCTTCGACGGTTGGTCTGAGACGACCTTCCGCGCGGCGGCAAGCGATGCCGGGATCGACCCGGTGGTGGCCCGCGGGCTCTATCCGCGCGGCGCGGTGGACATGGCGATTGCCTTCCACCGGCGCGGCGACGAGGCGATGTCCGCGCGTCTCAAGGAGATAGACCAGTCCGAGATGCGCTTCCGCGATCGCGTGGCACTGGCCGTCCGCACCCGGATCGAGGCCGTGGACGACCGCGAGGCGGTGCGCCGCGGCACCACGCTCTTTGCCCTGCCGATGTACGCCCCCGACGGTGCCAAGCTGATCTGGGGCACCGCCGACCGTATCTGGACGGAGCTGGGCGACACTTCGCGGGATTTCAACTGGTACACGAAACGCGCGACGCTGAGCGCGGTCTATTCGTCCACGGTGCTCTTCTGGCTGGGCGACGATTCGCCCGACAGCCACGCCACCTGGGAGTTCCTCGACCGCCGCATCGAGGATGTGATGCGTTTCGAGAAAACCAAGGCGAAGGTCCGTGCCACACCCGTGCTGGGCAAGGTGCTGGCCGCCGGCCCCGAGAAAGTGCTCGGCAGGCTGCGTGCGCCGAAGAGCCCGCGCCACGGGCTGCCCGGCGGCTGGACCGCCCCGCGCTGAGCCCCCTGCCCTACCCTGACGCAAGACAGGACATAGAATGACCAAGACCATGCGCGCCGTCGAGATCTCGGAGCCCGGCGGCCCCGAGGTGCTGCGCCTCACCGAACGCCCCGTGCCCGAAGCCGGCCACGGCCAGGTGGTGATCCGCGTTGCCTACGCCGGGGTGAACCGCCCCGACGCGTTGCAGCGCGCCGGCAGCTACGCACCGCCTCCGGGCGCTTCCGACCTGCCCGGGCTCGAATGCTCGGGCGAGATCATCGCTACCGGCCCCGGCGTCAGCTGGCCCGCGGTGGGCGACGAGGTCTGCGCGCTGCTGCCCGGCGGCGGCTACGCCGAGTATGTCGCGACGCCCGCCGCGCATTGCCTGCCCGTTCCTGCGGGCATGGGACTGCGCGAGGCCGCCTGCCTGCCCGAGACCTTCTTCACCGTCTGGAGCAATGTCTTCCAGCGTGGCGCGCTGCAGGCCGGCGAGCGCTTCCTCGTGCATGGCGGCTCCTCGGGCATCGGCACCACGGCGATCCAGCTTGCCAGCGCCCTCGGCGCGCGGGTCTTTGCCACAGCCGGCTCGGCAGACAAATGTGCCGCCTGCGAGAAGCTCGGCGCCGAGCGGGCGATCAATTACCGCGAAGAAGATTTCGTCGAGGTGATGCGCGGTCTGGGCGGAGCGAACCTGATCCTCGACATGGTCGGCGGCGACTACATCCCGCGCAACGTCAAGGCGCTGGCAGATGAGGGTCGGCTGGTGCAGATCGCCTTCCTGCAGGGCCCCAAGGCCGAGCTCAACTTCGCGCAGGTGATGATGCGGCGCCTGACGATCACCGGCTCGACCCTGCGCCCGCAGAGCGACCTGGCCAAGGCGCGCATCGCCGAGGCGCTGCGCGAGAACGTCTGGCCGCTTCTCGAGGCGGGCCGGGTCGCGCCGGTGATGGACTCGGACTTCACGCTCGATCAGGCCGCCGAGGCGCACGCCCGGATGGAAGGCTCGACCCACATCGGCAAGATCGTCCTCAAGGTCGCCTAAATCGGCCCTGCAGCCCGGCAGCATAGCTGCCGGGCGCTATCTTCACGCCACCGCGCGGCGATAGAAATGCCAGCTTGCGTGGCCGAGCAGCGGCAGCACCACCATCAGCCCCAGCAGCAGCGGCAGCGATCCCAGCACCAGCATCACGGCAATCACCGCGCCCCAGCAGAGCACCACCTTCGGGTTCTTCTGCAGCACGTGCACCGAGGTCATCACCGCCACCGGCGCGCCGACGTGCCGGTGCAGCAGCAGCTGGAACGAAACCACCGAGACCGCCAGTGCCACCAGCGCGAAGACAAAGCCCACGCCGCAGCCCAGCACGATCATCCACCAGCCGCCGGTGGTGTTGAACACCTCCGACAGGAAGGCGCCCATGCTCTGCTGCGTGGCCGGTCCCATTGTCACCAGATGGATGAAATGCGCCGTCAGCATCCAGGCGCAGAACAGCGCGACGAGGTAGAGCCCCATCACCAGCATCGCCCCGAAGGCCGGCGAGCCGAGCACCGCGAAGGCATCGCGCCAGGTGGCCTCGAGCCCCATCTCGCGCTTCCGGCTCATCTCGTAGAGCCCGATGGCCGCCATCGGCCCGATGATGGCAAAGCCCGCCGCCATGGGAAACAGCAGCGGCAGCAGTGCCTGGTGAAACGCCATGCCCATCAGCAGCAGCCCCATGACGGGGTAGATGAGCACGATGAACAGCACGTCGCTGCGGCAGGCCTTGAAGTCCTCCCAGCCGGCGCGCAGCGAGTCCGAGATGTCCGACATCGCCATCGTCCGCACCCGCCGCGGGGTGTGGGCATGGTCGGTCCCGAGCTCGCGCGTTGCAGCCGAGACATGTGAGCCCGCTGCCGAGAGCTGCTGCGCAGCCCAGCTCAGCGGGTTTCCGATCGTATGAGGTGTCTGTGCCATGAGCCTCCTCCCTTGGCGTCGCGCGCAGCGCCAATCGCGGGTCTGGTCCTGGCACGCGCCGAAGACCAGACGGGCCGGCCGCGCGTATTCCTCCACCGTAGCACGAATTGCCCTCGCGGTGCATCACCTCGGCGCGATGCATGATCGGCACCGCCCAACATCCCCCCTTGCCCCCGCCTGCGCCGCGTCGCAGGGTCTGGCGCAAACACCAGACAGGAGGACACGCCCATGGCCGAGACAGCCCGCACCGTCATCATCGAGGAAAACGGAGGCCCCGAGGCGCTCAAGCTGGTCGACTGGCCGGTGGGCGAGCCCGGACCCGGCGAGATCCGCATCCGCCACAAGGCCTGCGGCCTCAACTTCATCGACTGCTACCAGCGCTCGGGCCTCTACCCGCTGCAGCTGCCGCACGCCCTTGGCATGGAGGCCGCCGGCGTGATCGAGGCGGTCGGCGAAGGCGTTACCCACCTCGCGCCCGGTGATCGCGCCGCCTATGCCGCCACCCCGCCGGGTGCCTATACCGAGGCACGCGTGATGCCCGCCGCGCAAGTCTGCAAGCTCCCCGAGGACATCTCCTTCGAGGAGGGCGCGGCGATGATGCTGAAGGGGCTGACCGTGCAGTACCTCTTCCACCGCACCACCCCGCTGAAGAAGGGCGACACGGTGCTGTTCCACGCCGCCGCGGGCGGCGTCGGCCTCATCGCCTGCCAATGGGCGAAATCCGAGGGCATCCGCCTGATCGGCACCGCCGGGTCGGACGAGAAGTGCCAGCTGGCGCTCGACCATGGCGCGGATGCCTGCATCAACTACAACACCGAGGATTTCACCAAGCGCACGCGCGAGCTGACCGACGGCAAGGGTGTCGACGTGGTGATGGACTCCATCGGCGCCTCGACCTTCATCGGCTCGCTCGACTGCCTCAAGCCGCTGGGCATGATGATCTCCTTCGGCAATGCCTCGGGCCCGGTCGAGGCCTTCAACCTCGGCATCCTCGCGCAGAAGGGCTCGCTGAAGGTCACCCGCCCGACGCTCTTTGCCCATATCGCCGACCCGGCGGCCTGCCAGGAGATGGCAGCGATGCTCTTCGGCAAGGTCTCCTCGGGCGCGGTGAAGATCCGCATCGACCAGCGCTTCCCGCTGGCCGAGGTTGCCGAGGCGCACCGCGCGCTCGAGGCCCGCAAGACCACCGGCCAGACCATCCTGACGCTGGAGTGAGGGCGGGAACCGGACCAGCCTGAGAAAAGGAAAACGGCGCGGGGGTCTCCCCGCGCCGTTCTCATTTCAAACGAGGCCGAGGCCTCGAACAGTCAGCCCCGATCAGGCGATCTCGACCAGCTCGATGGCAAAGGTCAGGTCCTTGCCCGCCAGCGGGTGGTTGGCGTCGAGGGTCACCTCGGTCTCGGTCACCTCGGCAACGGTCACCTGCACGACCTGGCCGGTCGGGGTCTGCATCTGCAGCGGGGTGCCGAGGTCGAGCGGGATGTTGTCGGGGATCTCGGCGCGCGGCACAGTCTGGCGCGCCTCGGGGTGCACCGGGCCATAGGCTTCCTCGGACGCGACCTCGACGGTTTTCTTCTCGCCGACGGTCATTCCGGCCATCGCCTTGTCGAGGCCGGGGATGATCTGACCCGAGCCGACCTGGAATTCCAGCGGGTCGCGACCCGCGCTGGAATCGAAGGTGGTGCCGTCATTCAGGGTGCCGGTGTAGTGAATACGCACGGTGTCGCCGGTCTTGACCTGCGTCATGGGGTGTCTCCGATCTTTTTGGGAAAGTTCTGTGGATGGGACGAGGCCACCTGTCGCGGCGGGTGCTCGTTTGCTCTCCCCCCCAACCTAAGCATGCTGACCCGGGATTGCAAAGAGGATGTCCGAAACGCCGATGCGCGGCATCTCCCCATGCCTGCAAACCTCTGCACATTCGCCCTTCCGACAGGCTCCGCACCGTGCCACCCTGCACCGGATCGCGAGGAGGACAGCGAGGCCCATGACCCAAACCGGCAAGATCACCACCTGCGTCTTCGACGCCTACGGCACGCTCTTCGACGTCTCCGCCGCCGCCCGCCGCGCCGCCGAAGCCCCGGGGCAGGCAACACTTGCCGAGGTCTGGCCGGCCCTCTCCGCCGACTGGCGGCGCAAGCAGCTCGAGTACAGCTGGCTGCGCGCGGTGACCGGCGATCACTGCAGCTTCTGGCAGGTGACGCAGGACGGGCTCGACTGGGCGATGGACCGGCACGGCCTGCGGGACGCCGAGCTGCGCGAGACGCTGCTGGGCCTCTACTGGGAACTCTCGGCCTATCCGGAGGTGCCAAAGCTCCTCGCCACGCTGAAGGCGCAGGGGCTGAACTGCGCCATCCTGTCGAACGGCAGCCCGGACATGCTGGACGGCGCGGTCTCCAGCGCCGGGCTCGAGAGCTATCTCGACGCCGTGCTCTCCGTCGAGGACGTGGGCGTCTTCAAGCCCGCCCGCGCGGTCTACGACCTCGTCGGCACGCGCTTCGGCACGGAACCTGGCGAGATACTCTTCGTTTCCTCCAACGGCTGGGACGCGGGCAGCGCGGCGGCCTACGGCTTCACCACCGCCTGGGTCAACCGGGCCGGCGAGCCCATGGACCGCCTGCCCGGCCGCCCGCAGTATGTTCTGAGCGACCTGACCACAATTCCGGAGCTTCTTTGATGCCCGAGTTCACCACCTCCGACGGCCTGTCGATCCACTACACAGACGAGGGCCACGGCATTCCGCTGCTCTGCCTCGCGGGTCTCACCCGAGACGGGCGGGACTTCGACTACCTCGCGGCCCATCTCGATCCCGCGAAGGTGCGGCTGATCCGCATGGACTACCGCGGGCGCGGGCAGTCGGACTGGACCGATCACGCCAGCTACACCATCCCCATCGAGGGTCGCGACGCGGTGGAGCTGATGGATCACCTCGGGCTGAAACGGGTGGCGGTTCTCGGCACCTCGCGCGGGGGACTGATCGCGATGGTGCTGGCTGCGACGGTCAAGGAGCGGCTGCTCGGCGTCGCGCTCAACGACATCGGTCCCGAGATCGGCGATGCTGGCCTGGCGGTCATCAAGGATTACATCGGCCGCAACCCGGCATGGCAGACTTACGATGAGGCGGCCGAGAAGATGGCCATGGGCATGACCGCCTTCCGCGACGTGCCACCGGGGCGCTGGATGGAAGAGGTGACGAAATTCTACCGCGAGACACCGGAAGGACTGCAGATCCAGTATGATCCTCGCCTGCGCGACGCGGTGCTCGAGGCCGGCGCGCAGCCCGCGCCGGATCTCTGGCCGCTTTTCGACGCCTTCAAGGGCCTGCCGCTCTGCGCCCTGCGCGGAGACGGCTCGACCCTGCTGACCGCCGAGACCTTCGCCGAGATGCAGCGCCGCCGCCCGGACATGATCGCCGCCGAGATCCCCGGCCGCGGCCACGTCCCGTTCCTCGACGAGCCGGAGTCGCTGGACGCGCTGCGGCGCTGGCTGAAGATGCTCGGCTAGGCCTCAGTCGAGGTTGAACACCCGGTTCGGGTGCAGCTCGCCTGCCTTGAAGATGCCCACGGCCACCGGCTTGCCTTCGAAGGACGCCCAGGCCTCGTCGCCATATTCGGCCTCGCCGGGGATCACCATGCCGGGGTTGCCGTTGCGCAGCCGCGCTGCGCCTTCCGGCGTGCAGCGCAGCTCGGGCAGATCGGCAAGACCCACCTGCAGCGGCAGCAGCTTCTCATCCAGCTCGGGCGTCTTCGCCAGCGCGTCGATCTCCTCGACGCTGATCCCGTCCGAGGCCTCGAACGGCCCGGACCAGACCCGGCGCAGGCGCAGCACGTGGCCATGGCAGCCGAGCGCCTCGCCGAGATCGCGGGCGATCGAGCGCACGTAGCCGCCCTTGCCGCAAACCATCTCCAGCTCGACATGGTCGGCGTCGATGCGTTCGAGCATGATCAGCGATTCCACGAAGAGTGGACGGGCCGAAAGCTCCATCTCCTCGCCGTCCCGCGCCCGCTTGTAGGCACGCTCGCCATCCACCTTCACTGCCGAGAACTGCGGCGGCACCTGCTGGATGTCGCCGACGAACTGGTGCAGCGCTTCCTTGATCTCCGCATCCGAGGGGCGCTCGGCGCTCTCGCGCAGGGTCTCGCCCTCGGCATCGTCGGTGTTGGTCGCCTGCCCCAGGCGCACCACGAAGCGGTAGGCCTTCATCGCGTCGGTGATATAGGGCACGGTCTTGGTCGCCTCGCCGAGCGCCACGGCCAGTACGCCGGTCGCCTCGGGGTCGAGCGTGCCCGCGTGGCCGGCCTTCTTCGCCGCCAGCGCCCAGCGGACCTTGTTGACCACCGAGGTCGAGGTCATGCCCGCCGGTTTGTCGACGATCAGCCAGCCGGAAATGTCGCGACCCTTCTTGCGTGCCATTGGTGTCCCCGCGCCTCTGCGTATGTCATCAAGGCGCGCCTGCTAGCAGGCCCGGGGCGCGGGAGTCAATCTGCGCCGGTGCCGCGTGAGACGGCGGGGGCGTGCTTCGGGTGGGCAAGGAATGTGCCTGCCCGACCGCCTTCCCTCCCGCCGCCGCGACCGCTAGGGTCCGCGCCACGAACAAGGAGGCCCCGCCATGCTCATGGCCGATCTCGGCGATGTCCGACTTCACTACCGCATCGACGGCCCCGAGGAGGGCGCACCGCTGGTGCTGGCCAACTCGCTGGGCACCGACTTCCGGCTCTGGGACGATCTGCTGCCGCACCTGCCCGAGGGTCTGCGAATCCTGCGCTACGACATGCGCGGGCATGGCCTGTCGGACTGCCCCGAGCCGCCCTATTCCATGGGCGCGCTGGTGCGCGACGCCGAGCGGCTGATGGAGCACACGGGGTTTCGAGACGCGGTCTTCGTCGGCCTGTCGATCGGCGGCATGGTGGCGCAGGGCCTCTGCGCCAAGCGCCATGACCTCGTGCGCGCCGCGGTGCTGTCGAATACCGCCGCCAAGATCGGCACGCGGCAGATCTGGGAGGCGCGGATCGCCGAAGTCGAGAAGGGCGGCGTGGAAGCCATCGTAGATGCTGTTCTGCAGCGCTGGTTCACCCGCAAGTTTCGCGTTTCCGAGGCGATCAGGCCTTGGCGCAACATGCTCACGCGCACGCCCGCAAAGGGCTACATGGGCTGCGCCGCCGCCATCGCCGGGACAGATTTCATCACCCCCACCTCGGGCCTGCGCCTGCCGCTGCTCGGCATCGCCGCCAGCGAGGACGGCTCCACCCCGCCCGACATGGTGCGCGAAACGACCGACCTCGTTCTTGGCTCGCAATTCGCGCTGATCCGCGGCGCGGGGCATCTTCCCTTCGTCGAGAAGCCCGCCGAATACGCGCAGATCCTCACGGACTTTCTCAAGGGACAGGGGCACATCTGATGGCGAACTTCCTGCTTATCCATGGCGCCTCGCACGGGGCATGGTGCTGGCGCGACGTGATCCCGGCGCTCGAGGACCGCGGCCACACGGCCCGCGCCATCGACCTGCCCGGCCATGGCGAGGATGCCACCCCGCGCGATCAGGTCACGCTGCAGCACTACGTCGATGCCATCCTTGCCGCGCTCGACGCGCCCACCATCGTCGTTGCCCATTCCATGTCCGGCGTGCCCGCGACGCAGGCCGCCGACCTGCACCCCGAGAAATTCGCCCGGCTTGTCTACCTCTGCGCCTTCCTGCCCGGCGATGGTGACAGCGTCACCAGTCTCAGCCGCGCCTGGCCCGAGCAGCCGCTGAACGAGGCGATCCGCCGCGATGAGGGTGGCGCGACCTTCCATTTCGATCCCGCCATGATCAGAGAAAAATTCTACCACGACTGCCCCGCCGCACTCGTCGACCGCGCCGCCCGGCACCTGACGCCGCAGCCGATCTCGACGCAGAAGGAACGTGTCACGCTCACCGGCCGGGTCGAGCAGCTGCCGCGCAGCTACATCTTGTGCGCGCAGGACATGGCGGTGCCGCCCGATCACCAGCGTGCCATGGCGTCGGTCTTGCCAAGCGACGAGGTCTACGACATGAGCAGCGCGCATTCGCCCTTCCTGTCCGACCCCGAGGGCCTCGCCGCCCTTCTGGACCGTATCGCCCGGAGCTGACCCATGTCCGCCACGCCCTTCGACAGCGCCCACCTGCACCGCCTTTTCCCCGCCGGGGATCTTGCCAAGCTGTTCAGCGACAGCGCCGAGGTCCGCGCGATCATGATCGTGGCGGGCACGCTGGCCAAGGTGCAGGGCGAAGCAGGGCTGATCCCCGAGACCGCGGCCAAGGCCATTCACCGCGCCTCGCTGGAATTGCAGATCGACCCGGGCGCGCTGGCGCAGGGCACGGCGGAGGCGGGCAGCGTCGTTCCCCCGCTGCTGGCCGCCTTCACCTCGCTGATGCAGGCCCCTGACTACGCGCAGTACCTCGGTCAGGGTGCCCTGCCCGAAGACCTGCAGGACTGCGCGCTGGCACTGCGCCTGCGGCAGGTGCTGACTCAGCTCGAAGCAAGGATCGACGGGATAGCGGCGGACGCGGAACTGACCGCCCTGAAGGCCGAGCTTCCCGCCCTGCGGGGCGCACTGCTCTGCGTGAGCTACGAGGGGCAGGACGCGGAGCGGCTGCGCCCGGCGCTCGCCGCCGCGCTGAACCTCGGGGATCACGGCTGGGGGTCCGAGCGCGCCCCGGTTACCGCACTGGCGGATTGGGCTGCACGGCTGGTGCGGGGCCTCGCGTCCCGGATGCCGGAGCAAGCGCCGCTTGCTGCGCTTGCCACCCTGACAGCTGCGCTGCAGGCCACGCTCGCCAGGACGAGCGGCACGGATGCGGCGCGACGCTACGTCGAAACGCTCACCCTCCCGCAACTCCTGTTGGCCACCGGCGCGGCGCTCACTCTGGCCCAAAAAACCTGACGATCGCGGCAAATACCATGAAAACAAGGCGCTGCGGCATAGGCAACGCTTGCTTTGCGACCTGAAGTTGCGCTACGAGCGGTAAGCCATCGAAACCATCTCCATATTTCGAAGCCATGCCCAGACCTGCCGCGGCCTAGATTTCCGCGGCCTGCGGCCTACATTGCGAATGATATTTTACAAAGGCATCACCGGTGAAGGAAGAGACACTCACCCCCCCGCCCGAGGAAATGGCCGAAAACGCGCGCACCGCCGCAGGCTTCCTCAAGACGCTGGCCCATGAAGGCCGGCTCATGATCCTGTGCCATCTCGGTTCAGGCGAAAAATCCGTCGGCGAACTCGAAGGCCTGCTGAACATGCGGCAGGCGGCGGTGAGCCAGATGCTGGCGCGCCTGCGCGAGGAAGGGCTGGTGAACACCCGCCGTGACGGCAAGACGATCTACTACAGCCTTGCCACCGAGGACACCGCGCGGGTGATCGGCCTGCTCTACGAGATCTTCTGCGCCAAAAGCGAGTGCTGAGCCGGACCTCGCGGTCTCCGCTCACTCCTTTTCAGCCCATTTCCAAGGCCTGGTGAAGGCCCCGAGACACCGGGTCACGGCGCCTTCGTCATCACCCGTCAGCGTCAACCGGGCCACCAGCCCGCAGCGCCGGTCGTCGATCACGTCTGTCACACGGGCCCCGAGCCCCTGCGCCTCGAGCGCGGCATCGTAGACGCGCGCGATGGCCAGCTTGCGCAGGTCCGGCTTGAACACCTTGCCGATACCGGTTTTCGGCACCTCCGGCAGAATCTCCAGATACTTCGGCCAGGCGGCGCGCTCGTGGATGTGCACCTGGGCGTGCTTCAGAAGCTCCTCCTCGGTGACCATCGCCCCCGCGACCAGCTCGACGTAGGCGCAGGGCAGTTCACCCGCGTGGGTATCCGGCTGACCTATGGCAGCGGCCACTGCCACTGCCGGGTGGGTCATCAGCGCGTTTTCGATCTCTGCAGGGTCGATGTTGTGCCCGCCCCGGATGATCACATCCTTGGCCCGCCCGGTGATCCACAGGTAGCCGTCCGCGTCGATCCGGCCAAGGTCACCGGTGCGCAGATAGATGTCCTTGTAGTAGAGGTCGCGGTTGCGCTCGGTGTCGGTATAGGTGCCGCCGGGGATCACCCCCGGGTTCGACACGCAGATCTCGCCGATCTCATCGGTCGGGCATTCCGTCGCGCCCTGCGCCGAATGCCGGACGATCCTGACGTCCGTGTAAGGCAACGGGAAGCCGACCGAGCCGATCTTCTTCACCCCGTCGGGTGGGTTCACCGACACCAGACAGGTCGCCTCGGTCAGCCCATATCCCTCGCAGATCGCCAGGCCGGCGACCTCCTCGAAGCGCTTGAACAGCTCGGTCGGCATGGGTGCCGACCCAGAGAAGGCATAGCGCACGGTCGAGATGTCCGCATCCACCTTGCGTTGCATCAGCGCCGAGACGGCGGTGGGTACGGTGATGATGAAGCTGATCTTCCAGCGCTCGCAGAGCTTCCAGAAATTGTCGAACACGCCCTCGCCGCGATAGCCCGCCGGGGTTGGCAGGATCACATGCGCCCCGGAAGCCAGGGCCGACATGATCACCACCTCGGTGGCGAAGACGTGGAACAGCGGCAGCGGGCACATGACGTTGTCGCTCTCGCGGAACAGCAGGCGCGAGCCGAGCCAGCCGTTGTAGAGCATCCCCGACACCCGGTGCTGCGCGACCTTGGGCATGCCGGTGGTCCCGCCGGTGTGGAAATAGGCGGCGGCCCGATCCTCGGTGGAGGGGGTGAAGGTCAGCCCCGTGGGCTGGCGCTGCAGCTCGGCGTTGAAACACTTGATGTCGGCGTGATGGGTGCGCGGCAACTTCGGGCGCAGCAAGGGCACCAGCCAGCGCTTCGGCGGCGTGAGATAGCGATTGAGATCGACCTCGAGCACCGTCACCACGCCCGGCGCGTGGCGGCAGGCCTCGGCCAGTTTCTGCGCGATGTCGGTCTTGGGAAAGGACTTCAGCGTCACCACCACCCGCGCGCCGCTCTCGCGCAGCAGCGCGGCGATCTGCTCGGGCTCCAGCAGCGGGTTGATCGGCGCGACGGTGCCGGCGATGGCCCCGCCGAGGAAGGTCACCAGCGCCTCGGTGCAATTGGGCAGCACCATCGCAACCACGTCGCCCTCGGCGATACCGAGACTGCGGAAGAGGTTCGCCGCCTGGTTGGCGCGCGATGCCAGCTGCGACCAGCTCAGGGTCTCGGCGGGATCCTTCGGCCCCGAGAGCAGTTGGAAGCTCATCGCCGGGTGATCCGGGAATTTCTCGGCGGTCTGCGCGAGGCAGGCATGCAGGCTTTCCGGCAGGCTCCGCTCGGACCAGGGCTTCTCGGCCTCGATCGCCGCGCGATCAGCCTGAGTCACGAATTGCATTGCGGTTGCGCTCCTCCACGCAGAGTGCCGGCGCGGGACACGCCGGGGCACCTTTTCAAAGTGTGGGAAGCCGATCCACTTCCCGCAAGGGCTGCGGCAATAGCATGCGGCGCCCCCGGGGCAAAGGGTGGATACGCCCTATTCGGCCGCCAGGCCGTCGGTGAACTGCAGCCGCGCCAGACGCGCGTAGAGCCCGTCCTCGGCGACAAGCGCATCGTGTCCGCCCTGCGCGACGATGCGCCCGTGCTCCATGACCACGATGCGGTCGGCCTTCTTCACCGTGGCGAGCCGGTGCGCGACGATGATCGTCGTGCGCCCCTCGGCCAGCGTGTCGACCGCCTGCTGCACCGCACGCTCGCTCTCGGCGTCGAGCGCCGAGGTCGCCTCGTCGAGCAGCAGCACCGGCGCGTCGCGCAGGATGGCGCGGGCGATGGCCACGCGTTGCTTCTGCCCGCCCGAGAGCATCACGCCGCGCTCGCCGAGATAGGTGTCGTAGCCCTCGGGCAGCGCGCTGAGAAAGTCATGCGCCGCAGCGGCGCGGGCGGCGGCCTCGACCTCGGCATCAGACGCCTCGGGACGGCCGAAACGGATGTTGTCGCGCGCCGAGGCGGCAAAGATCACCGGGTCCTGCGGCACCAGCGCGATATGCTGACGGAAACGATTGCGGCTCATCCGGTCCACCGGCACACCATCGAGCAGCACCTTGCCCGCGTCGGGATCATAGAAGCGCTGGATCAGCTGCACGATGGTGGTCTTGCCGGCGCCCGAGGGGCCGACCAGCGCCACGGTCTCACCGGGCTGGATGTGCAGGTCGATGCCGTCCAGCGCCTTGACGCCGGGCCGCGCGGGATAGGTGAAGTCGACCTTGTCGAAGATGATCTCGCCGCGCACCGTCGACGGCACAGGCAGCGGCTGTGCGGGATCGGTCACCGTGTCCTCGGCCTGCAGCAGCTCGACCAGCCGCTCGGTCGCCCCGGCGGCGCGCTGCAGCTCGCCAAAGATCTCCGAGAGCGCCGCCACCGCACCGGCCACCATCACCGAGTAGATGACGAATTGCACCAGCGCCCCGGCGCTCATCTGCCCCGCGCGCACGTCCACCGCGCCGGCCCAGAGCACCCCGACGATTCCGGTGAACACGAGGAAGATCACGATTGCCGTCATCAGCGCCCGGGTCTTCACCCGGCGACGCGCGGCGTCGAAGCTCTTTTCGGTGACCTCGGCAAAGGCCTCGCGGCTGATCGTCTCGTGGGTGTAGCTCTGCACGGTCTGCACCGCCGAGAGCGCCTCGGCGGCATTTCCGGAGGAGACCGCGATCCAGTCCTGGTTCTCGCGACTCAGCTTCCGCAGGCGGCGGCCCAGCGTGAGAATCGGCACGATCACCACCGGCACGATCAGCAGCACCATCCCGGTGAGCTTGGCCGAGGTGAAGAGCATCAGGGTCAGCCCGCCTACGAAGAGCAGTACGTTGCGCAGCGCGATGGAGACCGACGAGCCGACCACCGACAGGATCAGCGTGGTGTCGGTGGTGATCCGGCTGAGCACCTCACCGGTCATGACCTTTTCGTAGAAGGCCGGCGAGAGGCCGATCACCCGGTCGAAGACCGCCTTGCGGATATCGGCTACCACGCGCTCGCCGAGCCGGGTCACCAGCGCATAGCGGGCGGCGGTGCCAAGTGCGAGCAGCGCGGCTATGCCGAGCGCCGCCATGAAGTAGCGATCCAGCAGCGCGCCGTCCTGCGTGCCGAAGTTGTCCACCACCCGGCGCACAGCCAGCGGCAGGGTCAGCGAGACGGTTGCGGTGAGGATCAGCGCGAGGATCGCCGCGACCATCAAACCGCGATAGGGCCGCATGAAGGGCCAGAGGGCACCCAGGGAGCCGAGTTTCCGGGATTTCTCGCGATCGTCCTGCACGACGGCAGCCGGGTTTCCGTGGGCCATTCCCGCTCCTTTGTCTTCAGGACGGTATTGCGGGCCAGCGCGGCCTGCGTCAAGGCGCGGCATGTCACGGAGGCGCGCGTGCCACAACAGGATGTGCGCCGACGGTCAGTCGGATGAAGGGCGCTCGCATGTCAGGGGGAGTTTGGAGCGGGCGGCGGGAATCGAACCCGCGTCATTAGCTTGGAAGGCTAAGGTCTTACCACTACACAACGCCCGCGTAGTGGCGGGAGAGATATTGCAACCGATCGGCCCGGTCAACCGCCCCCACGCGGGTTTTGCGGGATGCCGCCACGTTTTTTGAGGTGATCCAAGTCGCCTGCTCCGGCGTAAACGAAGGGTAAGGCACCAAGGGACCAACCATGCAGACGCTCTCTCTCTACGCCATCACGGCCGCGCTGTTTCTCGGGCTCGACATGCTCGGGCTGCGCTTTCTCATCCGCCCAGTCTTCGAGCGGCACGTGGGGCACCTGCTGGCCGAGCCGCTGCGGCTCGGACCGGCGGCGGGCTTCTATCTCGCCTACGTCGTGGGTGTGCTGGTCTTCGTCTCGCTGCCCGCCCTGCGCGAGGGTTCAGCGCTGCAGGCGCTGTGGATGGGCGCCTTGCTGGGCCTCATGTGCTACGGCACATATGAGATGACCAATTTCGCCACACTCGCCGACTGGAGCTGGGAACAGGTGATCGCCGATTGCCTTTGGGGCGCGGTGCTGACCGGAGTTTCGGCTTGGGCAGGTGTGGCTGCGGTGCTGGCCCTGTTTCCGAAGCCCGCCTGAGGACCATTCCTGAGACATCCGCGTGAGCACCCCTCCCCCGCGACAGGGCCGGGAGACGGGTGCTCAGCCCGCAAGCCGCGCCGTAAGGCGCAGCGCGACCGGATAGGGCAAAAGCCGCAGCAACTTCAGCGCGTAGGTGAAGCGCTTGGGGAAATGGATTTCGAAGGCGTGTCCGGCCATGCCTTTCGCGATATCACGTGCCGCCTGCTCGGGCTCTATCATCGCCGGCATCTTGAAGTCGTTCTTGTCGGTCAACCGGGTCTGCACGAAGCCCGGGCAGACCAACCGCACATCGACCTTCGGCGCCAGTTCGACCCGCAATGTCTCGGCCAGATTGATGATCGCGGCCTTCGTGGCCGAATAGGCCTGTCCCTTCGGCAGGCCAACGTAGCCAGCGACCGAACCGAAGAGCACCAGCTGACCGCCCTCGCGCAGAAGCTTCGGCGCACGCTGTGCCACCAACAGCGTTCCGGTGACGTTCACCTGCACCAGAGCGGCGGTTTTCTCGGGGTCCAGATCGACGACCCGCGCGGGATCATAAAGCGCGGCGGTGCAGACCATCGCGTCGAGTGACCCGCCATCCGCGATGCGCCGCGCGGCGGCTTCCAGCGTCTCGCGCTCGGCAAGATCGAGCGGAATGACCTCTGCCCCCGGACAATCACCGGCAAGTTTCGAGAGCGCCTGCGCGTCGCGCGCCGAGAGCACCAGGCGCGCGCCCTGCCCCGAAAGCTCGCGCGCGAGCGCCGCGCCGATGCCCGAGCTGGCGCCGATAATCCAGATGCGTTTGCCGTCGAAGCTCATCGCGCGCCCCGGATCAGATACGGAACAACGGCTGCAGAAGCCGCGGGATCATCGCCCGGAAGCGCAGCGGCGCATCGGTGGCGGCAAGACAGATGCAGGGCTCCGCGTCGCCGGCCATGGGCTGGTGGTCGACGTCGTCATGCGCCACCTCCACGTCGCCGACACCGAACTGCCCCTCACAATCCGAGAAGCTGCCCTGCAGCACCAGTGTGAGTTCGAGCCCGCCGTGGCTGTGCTCGGGCACGGCCCGGCCCCGCGGGATGTAGAGCAGGCGCAGCGACCCCTCGCCGTCGGCGCTGAGGATTTGCTGGCGGATGCCGCCGCCGAGCATCTTCCAACGGGGCGGCTGACCGCTCAGCGCCTCCATCACCGGGGCCGGGAAGATACCCGAGCCGCGCTGCTGCGGCGGCGCCGGCGGCGCGCTGTCGAGCGCGGCGAAAAGCCGGTCGCGCGCGCCCTCGGAAACGGTCGCGGGGGACAGCTCGGACAGCAGCGCGCCACCAAGCACAGATTCGGCTTCCACCGCGGCGCGGCAGGCATCGCAGAGCGACACATGCGCCGCGATCACCACCGCAAAAGGCTGCGGCAGCGTTCCGGCGGCATAGGCGCGAAGCATCTCCTCGGGGATATGATGGGTGATCTTGCTCATTGCGGTCTCAGGTCTGTCAGGTCGCGCCGCAGGCGGTCGAGCCCGAGGCGGATACGGGATTTGATCGTGCCCAGCGGCAAGCCGGTGATCCGGCTGATCTCGCTGTGGGGCAGCTCTTCCATGTAGGCGTGGCGCAGCGCTTCGATCTGCTCGGGCCGAAGCTTCTGCAGTGCCTCGCGCAGCTGTGCCGCCTCTTGCTCCATCGCCAGAATCTGCGGCGCATCGGGCTCCGAACTTTCCGGCTCCTGAACCAGTTCCGGCTCAGGCAGCGGTTTGCGGCGATAAAGATCGATCTGGCGGTTCCGCGCGATCCGGTAGATCCAGGCCGAGGCCTCGGCCCGGTGCGGATCGAACTGCGCGGCCTTGTTCCAGACCGACAGCATCACGTCCTGAACGACGTCCTCGGCGCTGCCGTCCCGCAGCCCGCCCCTCAGGAGCATGGCCTTGAGGCGCGGCGCGAAGAAGTCGAACAGCCGCCCGAATGCCTCGCGGTCGCGCCGGTCGCGCACGGCGAGGAGCCACTGCGTCTGTTCGGTTCGTTCGGCAGGCGTCACGCATCTGTCCTTTCTCTTGCGCGGCAGTCTTACCACGGAAACGGGGCCCGCAGCTTCCGGCTGGAAGGCATCGAGCGCTTCGGGCGTGGTGAGGCGACCATCAAGAGACATGTAGGGGTTACGCCGCCCAAGACGAAAAGGATCACTTGCGAGCGGAATTTTTTTCAAGGCCCCGGTGCTGGACATGTAAGGGCACGGCCCTTCCGGGGCGCGAAAACCACCAGCGGTGCACACCTCAAGAAATTTCCCCTCGCCGCAATGCTTTGGTGATCCACTTGGGATCCGGATGCGTATCGGTATCAAGTGCAGTTTTTCTCGGCGGAGGTTCGCGTGGCCCTAGACCTGTCTTTTGGAGTTCCCCAGCGCGTCGCGGTGATCGGCGGCGGCATCTCGGGACTCGCCACCGCGTGGCTGCTCTCGCAGCGCTGCCGCGTCACGCTCTACGAGGCCGCCCCGCGCCTCGGCGGCCATGCCCGCACGGTGGTGGCCGGGCGCTACGGCGATCAGCCGGTGGACACCGGCTTTATCGTGTTCAACTACGCCAACTACCCGCATCTGACTGCGCTCTTCCGCGATCTCGACGTGCCGGTGCAGCGCAGCGACATGAGCTTCGGCGTCTCGCTCGATGGCGGACGACTGGAATACGCGCTGCGCTCGGGAAATGCGCTCTTTGGCCAACGCAGCAACCTCGCGCGGCCCGGCTTCTACACGATGATCCGCGACATCCTGCGCTTCAACCAGCAGGCCGAAGCGGTGGCAGAGGCCCGTCCCAACGCCTCGATCGGCGAGCTGGTCGAGGTGCTGGGGCTCGGCGAGGCCTTCCGCGAGCGCTATCTATACCCGATCTGCGGCGCGATCTGGTCCACGCCCTCGGCGCAGATCGGCGATTTCCCGGCGCAGGCTCTGATGCGCTTCCTGCGCAACCATGCGCTGCTCTCGGCGGGTGGCCAGCACCAGTGGTGGACCGTCTCGGGCGGCAGCCAGAGCTATGTCTCCCGCCTCGCCACCGCCCTTGAGGCCCGGCAGGTTTCGCTCCGCTCCGGCACCCCGGTGCGGCAGGTGATCCGCGACGACCGGCACGTGCAGGTGATGACCGAGGGCGAGGCGCCCGAGACCTACGATCAAGTGGTCTTTGCCTGCCACGCCGACGTCGCCCTGTCGCTGCTCGCCGCGCCCAGCGCCGCCGAGCGCCGCGCCCTCGGGTCGGTGAAGTTCCAGGACAACCACGCGGTGCTGCACCGCGACGCGCGGCTCATGCCGAACCGCCGCCGCTGCTGGAGTTCATGGGTCTTCCGCACAGAGCCCGGCGCGCCTGCCGACCTGCCAGTGGGTGTGACCTACTGGATGAACCGGCTGCAGGGCATTCCCGACAGCGACCCCATGTTCGTGACGCTCAATCCGCAGCGCGAGATCCCCGACGAGCTGATCTACGACCGGAACACCTTCCGCCACCCGGTATTCGACCTCGGCGCGATCGACGCGCAGGGAAAGATCGCAAAGCTGCAGGGGCAGAACCGCAGCTGGTACACCGGCGCCTGGCTGCGGAACGGCTTTCACGAGGATGGTTTTGCCAGCGCCGTGCGCGTCGCCCGGCAGATGCTGCCCGTGCCGGTGGCGGCATGAGCGCCAGCCTCTCGGCCCTTCTGCAAGGCGGCGAAGTCCTGCACCTGCCCGCGCGGGTCACCCATGCGCGGCGCGGAGGTATCCGCCACGCCTTTGCCTATGGCGTGGATTACCTGCTTCTGGATCCCGATCGAGCCCGTCCCCGCACCTTCTTCTCCCGCAACCGCTTCAATCTCTTTGCGCTGCATGACCGGGACCATGGCGGCCCGCGCGGCGCCGGAGACGGCGCGGCCTGGGCACGGAAAGTCTTTGCCGGTGCCGGGCTGACCGAGGTCACCGTCGCGCTGATGATCCAGCCGCGCTTTCTCGGCTACTGGTTCTGCCCGGTGTCCTTCTGGCTGGCGCTGCGCGGTGACAGGCTGCTGGCGGTGATCGCCGAGGTCAACAACACCTTCGGCCAGCGCCACAGCTACCTGTGCCATCACGCCGGCTTCGCTCCGATCGCCCCCGGGGACGAGCTGACCGCAACCAAGGCGTTCCATGTCTCGCCCTTTCAGGACATGCGCGGCACCTATCACTTCCGCTTTGCCATCAGCACCGCCGGGGCCGCCATCTCGATCCACCAGATCGACGGCAAGGAAGGGCTGATCGCCACGATGCACGGCGCTCTGGCACCGGCCACCCCGATGCGCCTGCTCGGTGCCGCCCTGAAACGCCCCGGTGGCGCGATGCGCGTGATTGTGCTCATCTACTGGAACGCGCTCCGTCTGAAACTCAAGGGGGCTGGCTACCGTCCGCTCCCCTCTCCGCCCGATCAAGAGGTCAGCCGATGATCCTGCCCGTCACCGCCCTTATGAAACGCCGCTTCCTATCGACGCTGGAGCATATCGAGCACGGGCAGCTTACGCTCATTACCCCCGAGGGCACGCGCCACCGCTTCGGCGACAATGGCCCCGAGGCCGACATGCACATTCTCGACTGGTCGATGTTGCCGGCTCTGGCGGCGCGCGGCGAGGTCGCCCTTGGCGAGACCTACGTGGCAGGCCTGTGGCACAGTTCGAGCCCCGAGCGGCTGCTGCGACTGGCGCTCGACAACCTTGATGCGGTCGAGCGCTATGTCACCCCCGGGCCCATCGCGCGGCTGAAGTTCCGGCTTATCGACCGGGTGCTGCGCGCCAACAGCCTCAGGGGCTCGTCGAAGAACATCCGCGCGCATTACGACGTCGGCAACGAGTTCTACCAGCTCTGGCTCGACCCGGGGATGACCTACTCTTCGGCGCTCTTTGCCGAGGGCGAAGGAGACGACGCCCTGCCCCACGCGCAGGACCGCAAGTACGACCGCATCCTGTCGCGATTGAACGACGCCCCCTCGGTGCTGGAGATCGGCTGCGGCTGGGGCGGGTTCGCCGAACGCGCGGCGGAACAGGGCCGCAGTGTCACCGGCATCACCCTGTCGCCCAGCCAGAAAGGCTATGCCGACGCGCGGCTCGACGGGCGGGCGGACATCCGGCTGCAGGACTATCGCGCCGTGCAGGGACGCTACGCCAATATCGTGTCGATCGAAATGATCGAGGCGGTGGGCGAACGCTACTGGCCGGTCTATTTCGCCGCGCTGAAGGACCGGCTGGCCGAGGGCGGCCGCGCCGTGCTGCAGGCGATCACCGTGCAGGACGCCGAGTTCTCGCTCTACCGCAAGCGCACCGATTTCATCCGGCAGCACACCTTCCCGGGCGGCATGCTGCCCTGCAACGCGGTGCTGGCGCGCGAGGCGCAAAAGGCCGGGCTGGTGCTGCGCGAGAGTTTCGCCTTCGGACAGGACTACGCGCGCACCTGCCGCATCTGGTGCGATGGGCTGCTGCACCAGCGCAAGCGGATCGAGACCCTCGGCTACGGCGAGAGCTTCCTGCGCAGCTGGCAGTTCTATCTCGACGCCTGCGCCGCGACCTTCGCCAGTGGCCGCACCGACGTGGTGCAGGTCGAGCTGCGCCACGCCGGCGAGGTCTGAACGCACCACCGCGCCACGGTTTTTCCCCGCAAGAAGCCCCATTTTCGCCCCACTCCGGCGCTAGGGCTTGCGGGGACGGGCGCAGGACGTGCCCCGGGTCCCATGCCTTTCGAGGAGCCTGACATGTTGCGCAAGATCGGACTTTCCCTGCTCTGCCTGGCCGGCACTGCCGCGCCGCTCGCCGCTGCCGAGCAGGAGGTGATGCTGATGGGTCTGGGGTACTTCCCCGACGAGGTCTACGTCTCGGTCGGCGACGTGATCAACTTCGTGAACGATTCCACCGTGCCCATGTCGGCCACCGCCATCGATGCCAGCTGGGACAGCGGCGTGCTGCAGCCCGGCGAGACTTACGCACTGGAGGTGACCGAGGGCATGCAGGGCGCGTTTGGCGATACCTATGCTGCTGATAGCACCGCGGCGGGCATCATCGACTACGTGAACCCTGCGCCGCTGGAACTCGATAACAACTTCTGATCCCGCTCAGATCGGTTCGATCAGCTCCGGCCCCTCGGCGCGGTTGGAGTTCACCTTCGGATCGACCCGGTGCAGGACCAGCGCGCCTTCGGGCGCGGGCTGCATGAGCGCGGCCGCCCCGCGACCCTCCTCACCCAGCCAGAGCCCCCAGTCCTTCTGCTGCAGGATCACCGGCATGCGGTGATGCACGTGGGACATCTCCTCGCTGGCACCGGTAGTGACGATGGCGCAGGTGCGGAAAGCTTCCCCCTCGCGCTCCCAGTCCTGCCAGATCCCGGCCATGGCCAGCACCTCGCCCTCCGCCGGCGCGATGTACCACGGCAGGCGCTTGCCGTCCTCGGTCTTGGTCCATTCGTAGAACCCGCTCGCCGGGATCAGGCAGCGGCGCTCGCGGCAGGCGGCGCGGAAGGCGGGTTTCTCGGCGATGGTCTCGGCACGGGCGTTGATCAGCAGCGGGCCGTCGTTCGGGGCCTTGTACCACTGCGGGATGAAGCCCCAGCGCATCGACACCAGCAGCCGCGTGCCGTCTTCCGAGCGGATCACATGCACGTCGTTGGTCGGGCAGACGTTGTAGTTCGGGACATGCGGCAAATCGTTGCCGGGCATGGCCTCGAAGATCTTGGCCATGGCATCATCGGGAAGGGTGACCGCGAAACGTCCGCACATAGCATTCAGAGTAGCGCGGCGCGCGGCGCGCGCCAGCCCCTCAGATCTCGCGCCATTCACCCGGCGGGATGCCGTCGAGCGTCCATGTCCCCACCGCCCAGCGGACCAGCCGCAGGCAGGGCAGCCCCACGTGCGCCGTCATCCGCCGCACCTGCCGGTTGCGGCCCTCGGTGATCTTCAGCTCGATCCACGCATCCGGCACGGACTTGCGAAAGCGCACCGGAGGGGTGCGCGGCCAGAGTTCGGGCTCGGGGATCAGCCGCGCCTGCGCCGGGCGGGTCATGCCGTCTTTCAGTTCGACGCCCTTGCGCAGCTGCGCGAGCTGCGCGTCGGTCGGACTACCCTCGACCTGCACGAGATAGGTCTTCGGCTGTTTGAACTTCGGGCTTGAAATGCGCGCCTGCAGCTTGCCGTCGTCGGTGAGCACAAGCAGCCCCTCGCTGTCGCGGTCAAGCCGCCCCGCCGGGTAGACGCCCGGCACCTTCACGTAGCTCGACAGCGTCTCGCGCGGGCTGCCCTCGGTGCCCTTGTCGGTGAACTGCGACAGCACGTTGAACGGCTTGTTGAGAAGGATCACGCGGGCCATCTCATGCCTCCCTGCGCGCGGCGAAGAAATCCTTGAGCAGTGCCTCGGCCTCGGGCGCGGCGAGCCCGTCGTAGACCTCGGGCACGTGGTGGCACTGCGGATGCGCGTAGACCCGCGCCCCCTGCGCCACGCCGCCGGACTTGGGGTCCGACGCGCCGTAGTAAAGCCGCCGGATGCGGGCGAAGGAGATCGCCGCGGCGCACATCGGGCACGGCTCCAGCGTCACGTAGAGGTCATGCTCGGGCAGCCGCTCGGACCCGAGCGCGGCACAGGCGGCGCGCAGAGCGAGCACCTCGGCGTGGGCGGTGGGATCGTTCAGCTCGCGCGTGCGGTTGCCGGCGGAGGCGAGCACCTCGCCCGCGGGCGAGACGATGACGGCGCCCACCGGCACCTCGCCGCGGGCGGCGGCGGCGCGCGCCTCGGCCAGCGCCTGATCCATGTGAGAGCGAAACTTCATGCCCGCGGGCTTAGCGCGAAGCGCGGCGCTTGGCGAGTCGGCTTCCCCCGGCCCTGCCGATGCAGTATGGCAACAGGCATGAGCAAACCCCCGTCGCGCCCCGCCAAACCCTCCGGCCCCAAGTCCCGTGCAAGCACGGGTCCGAAGGCTGGCCCCAAAGCTGGTTTCAAGTCCGGACCGAAGCCCGGTTTCAAGGGCGGGCCGAAGGCCGAGAGTGCTGGAGGCGCGCGTGGTGCGAAGCCCGAGGGCAAGCCATTTGGCAGGTCCGCAGGCAAGCCCGAGGGCAAGCCGTTTGGCAAACCTGCCGGCAAACCCGAAGGCAAGCCGTTCGGAAAACCTTCGGCAAAACCCAAAGGCCGCGGGATCGTCCATGACGAGGCGGAGCACGCCAGCGCCCCGCGCGGCGGCTTCAAGCCCGGTGGCAAGCCGGGCGGCAGACCCGGCCCCCGCGGCGCCAAGCCCGGACCGAAGCCCGCGCCCGAACCGCGCCCCACGGGCACGCCGATCGCCACCGAGGACGGGCGCATTGCCAAGGTGCTGGCCCGCGCCGGTGTCGCCAGCCGCCGCGAGGCGGAGAAGATGATCGAGGAAGGCCGCATCGCGGTGAACGGCAAGGTGATCGAGAGCCCCGCGCTCAACGTCACCGCCAAGGACCGGATCACCGTCGACGGCGTGCCGCTGGCACCGCCCGAGGCACCGCGTATCTGGCTCTATCACAAACCCGTCGGCCTGGTGACCACCACCAGCGACGAGAAGGGCCGCGAGACGATCTTCGACAAGCTGCCCGAGGAGCTGCCACGGGTGATGAGCATCGGCCGACTCGACCTCAACTCCGAGGGACTGCTGCTGCTGACCAACGACGGCGGCATCAAGCGCAAGCTCGAGCTGCCCTCGACCGGCTGGCTGCGCAAGTACCGCGTGCGGGTGAACGGATCGCCCACCGAGGACATGCTCAAGCCGCTGCGCGCGGGTATCATGGTCGATGGCCAGAAGTTCCAGCCGATGGAGGTCACCCTCGACCGCCAGCAAGGCGCCAACGCTTGGCTTACCGTCGGGCTGCGCGAGGGCAAGAACCGCGAGATCCGCCGTGCCATGGCCGATATTGGCCTGACCGTGAACCGGCTGATCCGCGTCTCCTACGGACCGTTCCAGCTGGGCGAGCTGAAGGAAGGCGAGGTGCAGGAGCTGCGCCCCAAGGTTGTGCGCGACCAGCTCGGCCTCGAAGGCGCGAAGCCCGACAAGCCTGCCCCGACGCGAAGCCGGCGCGGTGCACCGCCCAAGAAGCGGAAGTGACCGAGGCAAAGACGGCCGCGCGCGGGCAATACCGCCCAAGAGCGGCCAAATTTGACTTAACGCGCCGTTAACGCTCAAGAAGTTTTCACGGATTGGGCCGGAAGGCGCCCTCATTTCGCCCGGATTGAGCGACAATCATCGCAGCATGAGCACGCTTCTCGCCTTGACCATCCTTGCCGCGACCTCGGCCCTCGTTCTGGGGAATATCCGCATCGTGGCGTCGGACACCTTTCGCGCGCTGGCCAATGCCACCTCGCGCGCCCGCGCCAGCGGTACGCTCGGCCCGAAGCTGGCCTTCGCCGGGCTCTGGCTGCTGATCTTCCTGCTGGGTTACTTCTGACCCGGCCCCGCCCGATACCCTCCGGCCTTCCGGCCACCGCAACACGGAACTGACCATGGGAAAGACACGACCGTCTCGCAGGCAGCCCCCCGCGTCCGGCCCGCTGGAGTCCGGCATCGGCATCCTGCTTCTCGCGGCCTTTCCGTTGCTCCTGCTGCTGTTCCAGGGTCCGGCATCCACCGCCTTTACCGCCGTTCTGATGCTGGTGATCTTCGCCACCGCGTTGCGGCTGATCCACCGCGGCGCGGCGATCGCCGCCGCCTATGAGGCCGCCGAGACCGCCAAAGCCCCCCGCCTGCCCCGCAAGATGATCGGCTCCGCCCTGCTCGGCTTGCTGGTGATGATTCTCGCCGGGCATCATTTCGTCTCGCTGGCGATCCCGTCGGCGCTCGGCTTGCTCGGCTTCGGTCTCGGTGTCGCGGCCTTCGGCAGAGATCCGCTCACCAACAAGGAGGGCGCCCCCGACGAGGAACTGCGCCACCTGCGCACCCAAGAGACGCTGGACCGGATCGACGCGGCCATCGCCACTGCGGTTGCCGATGTCTCTGCACTCGGCGACGCCGAGCTCAGCCGCCGCGCCGAGGCCCTGCAGAGCGGCGTCATGGGGCTGCTTCACACGATTTCGCAGGATCCGCTTGCCGCCCGCCGCCTTCGCAAGCCCGTTGCGCGCTTCCTCGAGCTCCTTGGCAAGGAAAATGCCCGGCTGATCGAGGCCTGGGGCAGCGACGACCGGCTCAAGGCCCGGCGCCGCTACCTGACCCGGCTGACCGCGCTTGGCGAGGCCTTCGAAGACCGGTTGCGCAAGGCGGGCACCGAACAGGGGCGCGACGCCTACGATGTCGAAGCTGACCTGCTGTGGAACCGGATGGTCGACAAGCAGGTGGCCTGAGGCTTCGGTCCCGGAACTCCCCCCTAGCAAGTGCCCTGCGAAGCGCTTAGGTTCTTGTTGAACCGAGAGAGCTTGCGGGGATCATCATGACCGACAAGGGCTTGCGTAAGGTGGCCTATGTGCTGCTGATCGTGCTCCTCTTCGGAGTCACTTCCGGCTGGCTGGGAGGGCTCTGATCTTGGCACAGCGCTATGGCGGCAAGTACAGCCCTGACGGGTCTTCCAAGGATGCCGACACGCAAGACGAGCGTCCGCTCTACCATGGCGCGCGTGTCGACCCGGTCGGGGCCCGTTCGAACGTGCTGTTTGCCCCGCCGATCGTTCTTGCCGCCACCTCGCTGACCTCCGGGGCCGCCGGGCTCGCCATCGGGCTGGTCGGTGCCGGGGTGCTGCTTCTGGGCGCATGGCTGCTGCGTGACGGGCTGCGCGCGCAAGCGGCTTACGACGAGCGCAAGATCGCCCGTCGCCCCGCCATTCCACGCAAGTTCTTTGCCGCGGTCTGTGCCGGAGTCGGCGTTGCGCTCGCCGCCTTCAAGAGCGATCCCGGCATGATCGCCCCGGTGCTCTACGGACTGTCGGCCTTTGCGCTTCACATCGGAGCCTTCGGGATCGATCCGCTGAAACACAAAGGCATGGAAGGGATCGACACCTTCCAGCAAGATCGCGTCGCCAAGGTCGTGGACGAGGCAGAGACCTATCTCAACGCCATGGAAGACGCGGTGCGCCGCGCCGGCGACCGGCAGGTCGAGACACGGGTTCAGCGCTTCCACGCCAAGGCCAAGGACCTTATCCGCACCGTCGAGGAAGACCCGCGCGACCTGACCGCGGCGCGCAAGTACCTCGGGGTCTACCTGATGGGCGCGCGCGATGCGGCGGTGAAATTCGCCGACATCTACAGCCGTACGCAGGACCGCGGGGCGAAATCCGATTTCATGATGCTGCTGACCGACCTCGAAGAGAGTTTCGGCCAGAAGAATCAGAAGCTTCTGCTCGACAACAATGCTGACCTGACGGTGGAAATCGACGTGCTGCGCGACAGGTTGCAGCGCGAAGGCGTGCGGCTGACAGAGCCTGAATGAGAGACAGTCACGGAGGAAGTCCGATGTCCGAGAACGTGAGAACCAAGGCCCAGCAGGAGCTGGCACTGGTGGAAGAGGTGAATGCTGTGATCCTGCCCGACCCCAAGCCCGCGGACGACGTGGAGACCTTTGACGCCGCCTCGCCCGAGGTGACCGAGGAAATCCGCGCGCGCATGGATGAGATCGACATGGAGGACACCCAGTCGATCGTGTCCTTCGGCTCGGCCGCGCAGGCCGAGTTGCAGGAGATCAGCCAGGCAATGCTCGCCGACGTGCGCAACAAAGACGTCGGCCCCGCAGGCGACAGCCTGCGCGACATCGTCACCACCATCCGCGGGTTTTCGGTCTCGGAGCTGGACGTCCGCCGCAAGCGGAGCTGGTGGGAGAAGCTGATCGGCAAGGCCGCTCCCATGGCCAAGTTCACTGCCCGCTACGAGGAGGTGCAGACGCAGATCGACAACATCACCGACAATCTGCAGAAGCACGAGCACACGCTGCTCAAGGACATCAAGTCGCTCGATCTGCTCTACATCAAGACGCTGAGCTTCTACGACGAGCTGGCGCTCTACATCGCCGCCGGCGAGAAGAAGATCGCCGAGCTCGACGCCAATGACATCCCCGCCCGCGAAGCGGCGGTCGAGGCGGCCTCCGAGGACCAGAAGGTGATGCGGGCGCAGGAGCTGCGCGACCTGCGCGCCGCCCGCGATGACCTGGAACGCCGGGTGCATGACCTCAAGCTGACACGGCAGGTCACCATGCAGTCTCTGCCGTCGATCCGGCTGGTGCAGGAGAACGACAAGAGCCTCGTGACCAAGATCAACTCGACGCTGGTCAACACCGTGCCGCTCTGGGAGACCCAACTGGCGCAGGCGGTGACCATCCAGCGCTCGTCCGAGGCGGCCGCCGCCGTGCGCGACGCCAACGACCTGACCAACGAGCTGCTCACCGCCAACGCCAAGAACCTGCGCGAGAGCAATGCCGCGATCCGCACCGAGATGGAGCGCGGCGTCTTCGACATCGAGTCTGTCAAGCAGGCCAACGCCGACCTGATCGCCACGATCGAGGACAGCCTGCGCATCGCCGACGAGGGCAAGGCGCGCCGTGCCAAGGCCGAGGAAGATCTCAAGACCATGGAATCCGAGCTGCGTGACACGCTGGCGTCGGCCAAGGCGCGGTCCACCGGAACCGGCGACAACGCGGCCACCTCGGTTCCCGCGGGGTCATGATCACATGCGGAGTTGGGGTCGCCTCGTACTGGGCATCTTGGTTTGCGCGGGCCTCGCGGCCTGCGACAGTTCCGCCCTTGCTCCGCGCAGCACCGGCGTGCTGCCGCAGTCCCGCCCCTCGGGTCTGAGGCCGCCTGAACCGGCCAAGAACACGGTGCCGCGCCAGTCTCTCGCCAGCTACGACCTCGGCGTCTATTACGCACGGGTGCAGGCCGACCTGCTGTCGCAGGGGCTGTTGCGCACCGACGGCGGCGGCCCGGACACACCGATCACCGACACCATGCTGGTGCGCAACTTCGAGCGCATCGCCCTCGCCGAGGAATACGCCCGCGGCGAGGGGCTGAAACCTTCTCGCGGCGAGCTTGGCCGGGTGAAGAAATGGGAAAAACCGGTGCGCGTCGCGGTCGAATTCGGTGCCCATGTGCCCGAGAACCAGCGGGTCACCGACAGCAACATGCTGGGCTCCTACGTCGGTCGCCTCGCCCGGATCACGGGACATCCGATATCCATGTCCACCGGCCGGCCGAACTTCCACGTGCTGTTCATGTCCGAGGACGACAAGGCGACCATAGCCCCGCGCATCAAGCAACTGGTGCCGGACGTAAACCCCACCGCGCTTGCGGTCTTCGACAACCTCCCGCGGGAGATTCACTGCCTCGTCATCGCCTTCTCGGAAGAGCCGGGAGGCTATGCCTACGGGCAGGCGATCGCGGTGATCCGCTCGGAGCACCCAGACCTTCTGCGCCGTTCCTGCGTGCACGAGGAAGTGGCGCAGGGCCTCGGGCTGGGCAACGACAGCCCGCAGGCCCGGCCGTCGATCTTCAACGATGATGACGAGTTCGCTTTGCTCACCAGCATGGACGAGATGCTGCTGAAAATCCTCTACGACCCCCAGCTCAAGCCCGGCATGGACGACGCCGCCGCAAGACCGATCGTGGCGGGGCTTGCCGCACAGATGACCGGCGGCCTCGGACCGAGCTGAGCACCCCCTCATGGGGGCGGACCAACACAGGAGACGATCATGGGAATTCTGGATTTCCTCTCGGGACAGTTCATCGACGTCATCCACTGGACGGATGACACCCGCGACACGATGGTCTGGCGCTTCGAGCGCGAGGGGCACGAGATCAAGTACGGCGCCAAGCTCACCGTGCGCGAAGGGCAGGCGGCGGTCTTCGTCCATGAGGGGCAGATCGCCGATGTCTTCACCCCCGGTCTCTACATGCTCGAGACCAACAACATGCCGATCATGACCACGCTGCAGCACTGGGATCACGGCTTCCGCTCGCCCTTCAAGTCCGAGGTCTACTTCGTCAATACGACGCGGTTCAACGGACTGAAGTGGGGCACCAAGAACCCGATCATCTGCCGCGACCCCGAGTTCGGCCCGGTGCGGCTGCGCGCCTATGGCACCTATTCGGTGCGCGTGTCGGACCCGGCGAAGTTCCTCGTCGAGATCGTCGGCACGGATGGCGAGTTCACCTCGGGCGAGATCAGCTTCCAGATCCGCAACATCATCGTGCAGGAGTTCTCGCGCCTCATCGCCTCCTCGGGCATCCCGGTGCTCGACATGGCGGCCAACACCCAGGAGCTGGGCCAGATGCTGTCAAAGGGCATCTCGTCGACCATCGCCGAATACGGTCTGACCTTGCCCGAGCTCTACATCGAGAACATCTCGCTGCCCGACGCGGTGGAGAAGGCGCTCGACAAGCGCACCTCGATGGGGGTGGTCGGCGATCTCGACGCCTACACCCGCTTCCAGGCGGCCGAGGCGCTGGGGGCCGAGGGATCGGCCGCCGGGCAGGCCATGGGCACCGGTTTCGGCGCGGGCATGGGCATGGCCATGGGCGGCGCGATGACCGGCGCGCAGGCCGGGCCGTGGGGCGCGCGTCCGCAGCAGACAGCGGCGGCGGCACCGCCGCCTCCCCCGCCGCCGCCGGTCGAGCACGTCTGGCACGTGGCGATCAATGGCCAGACCCAAGGTCCCTTCTCGAAGGCGCGCATGGGCCGCATGGCGACCGATGGTGAGCTAACCCGCGAGAGCTACGTCTGGACACAGGGCCAGGACGGCTGGAAACGTGCCGAGGATGTCACCGAGCTGGCGCAGCTCTTCACGGTCCTGCCGCCGCCTCCGCCGGGCGCATAACCGGAACAAAGGAGGCGGGCATCACCGCCTCCGGCTGCATCTCGGTGTCCGTCCGGCCCAGCAACGCCGGGGCAAGACAGGCATCCCCCGGGAAACTGACCGCATCGTCGCGCGTCGCCGGGAAGGGCCGCGAGGGCGTCACCTGCGAGGCGGTCACCAGTTGTCCATTCAGGCACAAGTCCTGCGCCGCGTTGCCGATGTTGAAGCCGAAGCCTTCGCGCCCGCAGTCATTGCCGAAACCGTTCATGTTCCAGGCCTGCGGCATCGGGCTTTCCTCGCCGAAAACCTCGAAGGCATCCTGTTTCGGGCGGAAGGTCAGCGACCAGCTGGTCTCGTCGGTCTTCATACCGAGCGCCCAGCGGCCGATCGGCTTGTCCTCGTGGTAGCCTTCGACGACGAAGCACTCGACGTCCTCGGCATAGACGTAGTCGCGCTCGGCCAGCGCCGCGTCGATGGCGATTGCCCCGCGCATCTCGTAGCCGCCGTTGCCCTGCCATTCGAAGCGCCATGCGAGATCGGCCGCTTGTACCGCGCCCGCCCCGACCGCCAGCGCCAGCCCGGCCATGACCGCGCCCCTCGTCCAACCCGACATGTGTTTCCCCACTATCCCCGTTCTGGCGACAGCCTAGAGGCAACGGCGCGGAATGCAAAAGTGGAGGATGTGAACTTCTCGTGTGCAGGGCGCTGCGACACGCACGCAGCCCGACGGCGGCGCATGCCTCGGATGCCCCGCGCCTGCGACCGGGAGGCAGAGGCTCGGGGCCGACGCAAAACCGGTTTCCTCTCCCGCGCGTCCCGCCTAGGGTGGCCCTGCCGGAAAAAGGCGGTTCTGGAGGATCTTCGGGCATGAACGAAACCCACCGTTTTCCCTGCGAGCAATGCGGCGCCGACTACCGCTTCGACCCTGCCGCCAACGAGCTGGTCTGCGATCACTGCGGGCACAGCCAGCCGGTCGAATCCGCCGGCCCCTGGGAAAGCGACATCCGAGAGCTCGACTTCCGCGCCGCCATGGAGAACCTGCTGCCGCTGCAGGAGATGGAGGACCTGCGGGTCACCAAGTGCCCCAACTGCGGCGCCGAGGTGGAATTCGATCCCGATTCCCATGCCACCGAATGCCCCTTCTGCGCCACACCCGTGGTCGCCGACACCGGCACCAACCGCCAGATCAAACCCAAGGGCGTGCTGCCTTTCGCGCTCGACGAGAAGACCGCGCACAAGGCGATGAACGACTGGCTCGGGCGGCTCTGGTTCGCGCCCAACGGGCTGAAGGAATATGCGCGCAAGGGCCGCAAGATGCAGGGCATCTACGTGCCCTACTGGACCTTCGACGCCAAGACCCGCAGCGAGTACAGCGGCGCGCGCGGCATCGTCTACTACGAGACCCATACCGTCATGCGCGACGGCAAACGCCAGCAGGTTCAGGTGCCCAAGGTGCGCTGGACCCCGGTGCGCGGGCGCGTCGCGCGCTTCTTCGACGACGTGCTGGTGCTGGCCTCCAAGTCGCTGCCGAAGCGTTTCACCGACGCGCTGGAGCCGTGGGATCTGAGCCGGCTGGAGCCCTACCGCCCCGAGTTCCTCGCCGGTTTCCGGGCCGAGGGCTACCAGGTCGATCTGGACGCCGGCTTCGTCGAGGCGCGGCACATCATGGACCGGCAGATCACCCGCGACATCAAGTTCGACATCGGCGGCGACCAGCAGCGGATCACAGCGGTGGACACGCAGGTCTCGGAAGTCACCTTCAAGCACGTGCTGTTGCCGGTCTGGCTGGCGGCCTACAAGTTCCGCGGCCAGACCTACCGCTTCGTGGTCAACGGCACCACCGGGCGGGTGCAGGGCGAGCGGCCGTGGTCCGCTTGGAAGATCGCCGTTGCGATCATCCTCGGCACCATCGCCGCGGCGCTGATCGGCTACATGCTGTCGCAGTCGCAGGGCGGTGGCGGCTTCACGGTGCCCATTGGCTATTGAGCGCCCCCTGCCCGGCGGGCTAGGTATAGCGCTAACGCATCTCGAGGGAAGAGGGAGCGAGAGATGATCCTGTGCTGCGGTGAATCGCTGATCGACATGCTGCCCCGGACAAGCACCGGCGGCGAACCCGCCTTTGCCCCGGTGGCCGGCGGCGCGGTGTTCAACACCGCCATTGCCCTTGGCAGATTGGGAGCACCGGCGGGCTATTTCGGCGGGCTGTCGACCGATCTCTTCGGCACGATCCTCGCCGATGCGCTGACCGCCTCGCAGGTCGCTTTCACGGCTGCCCCCCGCTCGGACCGCCCCACCACGCTGGCCTTCGTGACGCTGGTGGACGGGCACGCGCGCTATGCGTTCTACGACGAGAACACCGCCGGACGGATGCTGGCGGAGGCCGACCTGCCCGCGCTCGGCGACGAGACGACGGCGCTGTTCTTCGGTGGCATCAGCCTTGTCGTGGAGCCCTGCGGCGACACCTATGCGGCACTCTGCGCGCAGGCGGGCGAACGGGTGGTGATGCTCGACCCCAACATCCGCCCCGGTTTCATCAGGGACGAGGCGCGCTACCGCGCCCGGCTCGCAACCATGCTGGCGCGGGCCGACATCGTGAAGATCTCGGACGAGGATATGGCCTGGCTTGGCACCACGCCCGAGGCGCTGCTCGACGGCGGCACGGCGCTGGTGCTGGAGACCCGCGGCGCCGAGGGGGCGCTGGCCGTCACCGCCCGCGGTCGGATCGAGGTGCCAGCGACTCGCGCCGAGGTGGTGGACACCGTGGGCGCGGGTGACACGTTCAACGCCGGGCTGCTGGCAGGGCTGGCGCGCGACGGGCTGCTGACCCGCGCCGCGCTGCGCGAGACCGACATGGAGGCGCTGCGCCCCGCGGTCGCCCTGGGCGCGCAGGCGGCGGCGGTGACCGTAAGCCGCGCCGGCGCAAACCCGCCCTGGCTGCGCGAGCTGGAGGCGAGCGCATGAGGGCGCTGATCCAGCGCGTATCGGAGGCCAGCGTGACGGTCGAAGGCGCGGTGATCGGCGAGATCGGCCCGGGTCTGATGATCCTGATCTGCGCGATGCAGGGCGACACCGAGGCGCAGGCCGACAAGCTCGCCGCCAAGATCGCCAAGCTGCGCATCTTCCGCGACGACGAGGGGCGGATGAACCGCTCGGTTCTCGACACCGGGGGCGCGGCGCTCGTGATCAGCCAGTTCACCCTTGCCGCGGACACCCAGCGCGGCAACCGCCCCGGGTTTTCCACCGCCGCCGCCCCGGCGGACGGCGAGCGGCTCTACGAGTATTTCGCCGGACGCATCGCCGCGCAGGGCATCGCCACCGCCACCGGCCGCTTTGGTGCCGACATGAAGGTGGCACTGATCAACGACGGTCCGGTGACGATCTGGATGGACAGCGAGGGCTGAGGGTCGCGCACCTGGCCCATGCGGGCAGCATTGCGCGCCGGCAGTGCGCGCCGGCAGTGCCATCCAAATAATAGCCTGATTGGGGCGGGTCAGCTCATCAGCGCCGAGATGAGCGGCATCTCGTGCGGCGCGTCACAGAGCGTCATCAGCAGATCGGAGAGTTCGGGCTCGTCCACCCGCTTCGCCGCCGCCTTCGGGGTGAACCACTTGCGCTTGCGCTGCTTGCGCTCTTTCCAGTCGCGCGAGAGCTTTTCGACGATCATCGGATAGACGCGGACGCGGCAGCGCAGTTCGGCGCCATCCTCGAGGCGCTTGGGATAGTGGTAGATGCCGATCTCCTTGCGGCCCACGTGCCCCTTGGCGCCGGCCTCTTCCAGCGCCTCGATCTCGGCAGCGGCCCAGGGTTTCTTGCCGTCCATCTCCCAGCCCTTGGGCATCACCCAGCGCCCGGTATCGCGCGATGTCACCATGAGCACCCGGAGTTTTCCAGTCTTGTCCCATTGCATGGGAAGGGCAGCGATTTGCTCACCGAGTGAGGGCATTCAATAGGATACCTGTTGGGAAACCCGAGCCTGCTACATGTGAAATGTAACCCGGATGTGACAACAGGCAATGAACCGCAGCAAAACGAAAAGGGCGGCCCATGAGCCGCCCTTGCGCGAGAGGTCGGTGACCTTCAGCTGTCGTCTTCGGATTCGGCCACCATGCGCGCGTCCTCGCGCAGTTCGAGCCACATCGCGTTCATCACCGCGAAGAGCGCCGCCAGCGGCAGGCCGAGGATCCAGGCGAAATACCACATCAGTTCTCTCCTTATCTCAGTAGGCGCTGTGCGAGCTGGTCACGTCTTCCTCGGTGACCTTGCCCCAGAGCACTTTGTAGACCCAGGCCGTGTAGGCCAGGATGATCGGCATGAAGATCACCGCTGCCACCAGCATCACGAAAAGTGTCAGGTGCGAGGACGAGCTGTCCCAGACGGTGAGCGAGCTGCGCGGATCGACGGTCGAGGGCAGGATGAAGGGGAACATGGTCAGCCCGACGCTGGAGATGACCCCGAGGATCGCCAGTTTCGACCAGAGGAAGGTCGAGACCTCGAAGCCCTCGCGCAGGCCGCGCACGGCCATGAACATGCCGGCGAAGCCGAGGATCGGCGCGATCAGGATCCACGGGCGCTCGGTATAGGCGATCAGCCAAGAGCCCTCGTGCGCCACCTCCTTGAAGAGCGGGTTGGAGGGGCCGTCCTTGACGATCTCCGAGGTGATGTGGAAGCCGTCGATGCCGAAGGCCAGCCACAGCCCCGCCAGCGCATACCCCCCGGCGGCGACCATGCCGGCGACGGTGCCGATGCGCTGCGCGCGGAAGGCGACCATGCCCTTGGTCTTCACCGACAGCCATGCCGCGCCGTGCATGATCAGCATCGACAGCGACACCACCCCGCAGAGCAGCGCGAAGGGGCGCAGCAGCCCGAGGAACTTTCCATAGAAGCTGCCGTCATACATCGGCATCAGGTCCTCGGTCAGATGGAAGGGCACGCCCAGAAGCACGTTGCCCACCGCCACGCCAAAGAGCAGCGCCGGTGCCGCACCGCCGACAAAGAGCGCCCAGTCCCAGCTGCTCCGCCACTTGGCGCTCTCGCGCTTGGAGCGGTATTTGAAGCCCACCGGGCGCAGGATCAGCGCCGCGAGGATGGCGAACATCGCGAGGTAGAAGCCCGAGAAGCTGACCGCGTAGAGCGGCGGCCATGCGGCGAAGATCGCGCCGCCGCCGAGGATGAACCAGACCTGGTTGCCCTCCCAGACCGGACCGATGGTGTTGATGACCACGCGGCGCTCGACATCGGTCTGCCCGACGAAGGGCAGAAGCGCGCCGACCCCCATGTCGAAACCGTCGGTGAGGGCAAAGCCGATCAGCAGCACGCCGAGCAGCGCCCACCAGATCAGGCGGAGGACTTCGAAACTGATAAGATCATGCAAAATCATGACGGTTACTCCGCAGGCACATCGGCAAAGGGACCCTTGCCGTCATGGGTGCGCAGCCGGTGCTCGTGCCGCTGCATCCATTTCTCGGTTTCCTCGACATCCTCCTGCGGGCCCTTGCGGATGTATTTCAGCATCAGGCCCATCTCGACGATGAAGAGCACGGTGTAGAAAATCGCGAAGCCCGCAAGGGTGAACAGCAGATCGCCGACGCTCAGGTGCGAGGCCGAGAGGGCCGTCGGCAGGATGCCGTCCACCGTCCAGGGTTGGCGGCCGAACTCGGCGACGATCCAGCCCATCTCGGCGGCGATCCAGGGCAGCGGGATCCAGGCGACGGCCAGCATCAGCGCCCAGCGTGGGTAGGCCCCGCGCCGGAAGTTGCTGAGCACGAAGAAGAGCCCGGTGAGCGCGATGAACGAGAAGCCGAGCGCGACCATGATGCGGAACGACCAGAACAGCGGCGCAACGCCCGGAATGGTGTCATCGGCGGCCATCTTGATCTGCTCTTCGGTCGCCTCGCGCGGGTCATCCACGTAGCGCTTCAGCAGCAGCGCGTAGCCAAGGTCAGCCGAATGCTGTTCGAAGCTCGCGCGCACCTCCGCAGGGGTGGCGTCACGCTCGGCCCGGATGGTCATCAGCTCGTCATAGGCGATGATGCCCGAGCGGATGCGCGCCTCGGATTCCTCGACCAGCTCGCTGATGCCGGGGATTTCCTGGGTCAGCGAGCGCGTCCCGATCAGCCCCATGACCCAGGGGATATGCACCGCGTAATGGGTCTCGCGCGCTTCCTGGTCGGGAAAACCGATCAGGGTGAAATGCGCGGGCGCGGGTTCGGTCTCCCACATCGCCTCGATGGCGGCGAGCTTCATCTTCTGGGTGTGGCTGGCCGAATAGCCCGACTCGTCGCCAAGCACGACGACGGACAGCGAGGCGGCGAGGCCGAAGGAGGCGGCGACCGAGATCGACCGGCGCGCCAGCTCCACGTGGCGGCCCTTCAGCATGTACCATGCCGAGACGCCAAGCACGAAGATCGAGGCGGTGATGTAGCCCGCCGAGACGGTGTGCACGAATTTCGCCTGCGCGACCTCGTTGAAGACCACCTCGAAGAAGTTGGTCATCTCCATGCGCATGGTCTCGGGGTTGAACTCGGCGCCGACCGGATTGACCATCCAGCCGTTGGCGATGAGGATCCACAGCGCCGAGAAGTTCGAGCCGATCGCCACCAACCAGGCGACGATGCAATGCGCCACGCGCGAGAGCCTGTCCCAGCCGAAGAAGAACAGGCCGACGAAGGTCGCCTCGAGGAAGAATGCCATCAGCCCCTCGACCGCCAGCGGCGCGCCGAAGATGTCGCCGACGTAGTGGCTGTAATAGCTCCAGTTCATGCCGAACTGGAATTCCATGGTGATCCCCGTGGCCACGCCGAGAACGAAGTTGATCCCGAACAGCGTACCCCAGAATTTCGTCATCTGTCGCCAGATCGGGCGCCCGGTCATCACGTAGACCGTCTCCATGATCGCCACGAGGATCGAAAGACCCAGCGTCAGCGGCACGAAGAGGAAGTGATACAGCGCCGTCATCGCAAACTGCAAACGCGACAGCTCGACAACATCGAGCTCCATGTCAGTACTCCTCAGTCCATGTGCCCGGGGGGAGGAGCCCGGGTCACAATTCAAAAAGTCGAGGTGGGCGGATACTTGTTACCGTGCGACACCTTTCAGATGCCCTGCTACACCCCGGCAGTGTGACAGCGGTTTGATCTGCATCAAGTCATCATGATTCAGGGATATAGCTTTTGAGGTCGATCACCTGATCGGCCGCCTCCAGCTCTGCGGCGCGATGAGACGCGGTGACAATCGCGGCGTCCGGAAGGAATTTTCTAATTCCAGCAAGAACTTCCCTTGCGGTCTCGGCATCCAGACCCTCGGTCGGCTCGTCCAGCAGCAACATCTTTGGTCGCCGAAGCAGCGCCCGTGCCAGCACCAGCCGCCGTGCCTGTCCGCCCGACAGCCCGGCCCCGCCCTCACCCAAAGGTGAACTCAGGCCACCCCGCGCACCGACGGTTTGCGCCAGGTGCACCGCCTCCAGCGCGGCGACCGCCTCGGCCTCGGTCAGCCCGGGGCGGGCCAGCGCGAGGTTCTCCAGCACCGTGCCGGAGACAAGCGCCGCGCGCTGCGGCACAAGGGTCAGCACTTCGCGCAAATCGGTCTCCGGCCATGTCGCCAGCGGCCTGTCGAGCAGCGACACTTCTCCCGCGGTCACCGGCTCCAGCCCCGCGATCACGTCGAGCAGGGTCGACTTTCCGAGACCCGAGGCGCCGCGCAGGGCAAGCGTCTCTCCTGGCGCGAGGGCAAACGACAGGTCATGCAGCAGCAGGCGCGACCAGCCGGGCCGCGCGAGCGACAGGTGGCGCAGTTCCAGCACCGCCTTCCCCGGGACCACCGCAGGCGAGGACTCCGACAGGCGCTTGAGGTTCCGTGCGGGCGGCTCGGCCAGCACCCGACCGGCCGCATCGCGCATCCGTCCGATCTCGGCCATGCCGCGGCGCAGGGGCAGCAGCGTTTCGCCAAGCGCCAGCGCCACGAAGACGCCGATGGCCCCCAGCGCCGGGTCGAGGTCTGCCTCGACCACCAGCCATCCGGCCAGCGCGAAGACCCCGGCCACGATCAGCGTGATGATGGTGCTCAATGCCATGCCCGCGCCGCTGTCGATCCGGTCAAGCTCATCCATCGCCGCGCGCGCCTCGGCCTCGGTCGCATCCAGCCCGGCGCGCCAGCGCGGCAGCGCGCCCTGCAGGATCGCCTCGCGGCGGCCTCGGAACAGGCCGATCGCCCGGCGGCGCAGATCCTGCGTGGCGCTCTCGGCCCGCGCCGAGAGGCCGAGCGTTGCCCGCCCGACCCGCCACAGCACGAGACCGCCGCCCAGAAGATATCCCGCCGCGACCGAGATCGCGACCGCATGTGAAGTCAGGGCCCAGAGGCCGAGGAAGACCGCCGCATGGGTCAGCAGCGCGGCGGAGATGGGCAGCGCCAGCCGCAACACCACACCGTCGAGCGCGTCCACGTCGGCGGTGATCCGGGTCAGTGCAGAGGCGCCGCGCAGGCGCCGGAGTTCGGCGACGGGGAAGCGTTCGAGCCGCGCCAGCAGGGTGACCCGCAGCGCCGCCAGCGCGCGCAGCGTGGCGTCATGGGTGAGCAGCCGCTCGCCATACCGCGCCGCCGCCCGTCCGAGCGCCAGCCCGCGCACTCCGGCGCTGGGGCGGAAGACGTCAAAGGCGATGCCCACACCGGCGATGCCCGCCAGCCCGGTCGCGGTGATGAACCAGCCGGAGAGGCCGAGCAGCGCCGCGCCCATCAGCAGCACCAGCACTGCCAGAAGCGCACCGCGCCACATGGCGGCGGGATGGGCGCGCCACAAGAGGCGCAGGACCTGCCAGAGCTTCAGCATTGCGCGGCCTCCAGGTCGAGCGCGCGTCCCATGGCCGCAGCCAATGCCGGATCATGGGTGGCGACGACCACCGTGCGGCCCTCGGCGCAGAGCCCTTGCAGAACCTCTATGATCGCGGCCCCGGTGGTGGCGTCGAGATCGGCGGTGGGCTCATCGGCAAGGATCACGTCGGCCCCCCGGATCAGCGCCCGCGCCAGCAGCAGGCGGCGGGCCTCGCCTCCGGAGACCCCGGCCCCGCTTTCGCCAAGTACCGTCTCCAGCCCTTCGGGCAGGGCGGCGACAATGCGCGTGGCCCGGGCCCTGTGCAGGGCTTCTGGCGGGACCTCGCTCGTGGAATCTCCGGTGAGGAAGGTCCGCAGGGTCATGTCGGGGATATGCACCTCCTGCGGGATATAGGCGATGCGGGCGCGCCACGCGTCTGCGGTGTCATCAACCAGAGCGTGGCCCGCGACCCGTGTCTGTCCCGTCTCCGAGACGAGAAGCCCCGCCACCACGTCGAGCGCGGTAGACTTTCCCACGCCGCTCGCGCCGCGCAGGGCCAGCGACTCGCCGGGCGAGATCTCGATGTCGGGCAGAGTCACCACCTGCTCGCCTCGCCTCACTGACACCCCGCGCAACGAGATCGCGGCTGGACCGGGCAAGGGCGGGGCGTCACCGCCCTGCCCCAGCACCGGAACCAAGCGGTCCTGACGGAGGTCGCCCAGTTCCTCTGCCACCGCCTCGGCCGCGGCCCTGTCGTGCCAGGCTGCAGCGAGATCGCGCAGCGGCTGAAAGAAATCGGGGGCCAGCAACAGCAGGAAAATCCCCTGAAACAGCGTCAGTCCCGGCCCGAAAAGGCCCCACGTGCCGATGGTGATTTCACCCAGCAAAGAGAAGCCGACGTAGACCGCCACCATCGCCACCCCGAGCGCCGAGAAGAGCTCGAGCACCGTCGAGGACAGGAACGCCACGCGCAGCACCGCCATGGTCCGCTCGCGCAGGCCCTCGGCGCGGGCCGCGAACTCGGCGCGCGACGCCGCTGCGGCGTTCAGCAACAAAAGGTCCGGCAGCGCCGAGATGCGGTCGATGAGCAGCGTGTTCATCGCCCCCACCTCGACCATCTGCTTCTGGCTGGCATCCTTCGCCGCCATTCCCACCAGCGCCATGAACACCGGGATCAGCGGGCCGGCGACGAGCAACACCAATCCCGCGGCCCAGGAGATCGTCAGGATGACGGCAAGGTAGAGCAGTGGCAGCAGACGCGCCCGCGCCATGGCCGGGCGGTAGCGGGTGATCCATGGCCCGAGCACCGCCAGCTTCTCGGTCAGCAGCGCCGAAAGAGCGCCGGAGGAGGCTCCCCCGAGGCGCAGCGCTTCGCGATCCAGCAGGGCCTGTCTCTGGGCGTGCAGCACCTGATCCGCGGCGCGGTAGGCCAGCCGCGACGCGAGGGCGTCACCCTGGGCGCGCAGCAGCCCGAGCAGCGCGAAGACGAGCGCCATCCACAGGGTCCGCGAGAGCGGCGCGTCCTCGGCCCAGCCCGCGATCCCCCAGGCCAGCGCGGCGGCCTGGGGCAGCCAGAGCGCGGCGGCGATGGCGGAGAGGCGCGCCGCGCGGGACAATCGCCGCTGCGCGTCGGGTCCGAGCAGGCTCTCCGCCCGCTGCAGCTCCGGCTCGGCGGCAGAAGACACTGGGGCAGACGACATGGCGGCTCCACGAGAAAATCCGTTTCTCGCTCAATGAGATAGATGAACGCACGGGGTTGCAACCCCATGCCGCGCCGCGCGTCACTCTGCCGCCAGCCACCAAGGTGCCTGCGGTGCTGGCACTGCGAGCACGGCGCACACTGCCAGACACGGCGGAGATTGCATGGCACCCGAGCCCGTGCCACGCTGGCCGGATCAGCCGACAGGAGAATTGCCCGATGCCCCAGCCCCATAGCCGCAAGGCCGTCCGGTCATGAGCGCCCTCGAAGAAGTACTGTCGGAGATTGATTCCGCCAACGCGCAGGACCCGAACCAGGAAGAGGGCCGCCCGGCCGCCCTGCTCTACGGCGAGCGGATGAGCGGGGAACTGGCGCGCCTCTTCCCCGAAGCCTCCGAGGTGCTGCAGATCGCCGCCCGCGGCCAGCACGTCGAGCGCTGGCTGTTGCCGCGCGATTCCTACCCGATGGACCGCCCCGGCTATTTCGCCTGGCGCAAGGAGCAGGGTCGCCGCCACGGCGCGCGCCTCGCCGGGATGATGTCAAAGGCAGGTTACGACGCAGCAACGCAGGAGCGCGTGGGCGTGCTGCTGCGCAAGGAGGGGATCAAGCGCGACGCCGAGGTGCAGGCGCTGGAGGACGTGATCTGCTTCACCTTCCTCAAGTGGTACTTCTCGCCCTTCGCCGAGGGCCGCGATGCCGAGGGGCTACAGCGCATCGTCGAGAAGACCGCGCTGAAGATGTCCTCCGAGGGCCGCGCTCGGGTCCTGCAGGAATTCGACCTGCCCGAGCCGTTGGCAGGAGCCTTCCGCGATTGAGCCATGCAAGTTCCTTCGAAGGAACTTGCAAGAGTTTTCGAAAACTCTTGCGGCGCTAGATGGCGCCGCAGGACCGACCACCGAGAGCCGAAGACATGCCCCGAACTGCCCTCATTGTCGCCCATGGCAGCCCCTCTGACCCCGACCCGCAGGAAGCAGCGCTGAGAGACCTCGCCGTGCGCGTCGCCGCGCTGCTGCCCGGCTGGCGCATCGGCGGCGCGACCCTGGCCAAGCAGGGCTCTTTCGATGCCGCCGTGGCGGAACTGGGGACCCCGTGGGTCTACCCCTATTTCATGGCCCGCGGCTATTTCACCAAGAAGGTGCTGGCCGAGAGGGCCGCGCCGCAGGGCCTGCGGGTGCTCGAGCCCTTCGGCACCGAGCCCGCGCTCGTGCAGAGCGCGGCCCACGCGCTGCGCCGGGAGCTGGATGGCCGGGGATGGCAGGCGGACGGGACGACCTTGCTTGTCGCGGCTCATGGCAGCGCTGTCTCTCGTACCAGCGCGGAGAGCGCGCGCGACTTCGCTGCCGCACTGAAGTCCGAGATGGGATTCGCCGAGGCGCGCGCCGGCTACGTCGAAGAGCCGCCCTTTCTCGCCGACTCGGCGCAGGGACTGGGGCAGGCAGTCTGCTTGCCGCAATTCGCACTCAACGCGGGCCACATGCTGGAGGATGTGCCGGAGGCGCTGGCGGAGGCGGGCTTTGCGGGCCCGGTCCTTCCGGCCTTCATCGACTGGCCTGAAACCCCCGAGCTGATCGCGCAGAGCCTTGAAAGACAGGCCAACTCCGCGTGATCCGGGAGGACGAAAGCACAAAAAAAGAAGGCCACCGCGGTGCGGTGGCCTTCTTTTTTGCCGTCCCCCGGTGGGGAGTGGCGGACCGAGGAGGATTCGAACCCCCGACCCCTTGATTCGTAGTCAAGTACTCTATCCAGCTGAGCTATCGGTCCGTGAGGGCGGGGTTTAGAGTTTGTTCGGAGGATGCGCAAGAGCGATTTCGAAGAAATTTCCAATCTTACCCTAAGTCACCGGTCGGCAAGCGAATTTCGAAGCAGGTTCCCTCTTGGCCAGAGCGAATGAGTTGCAGTTTCCCGCCGTGATTCCGCACCAGTTCCGCGACAATGGCCAAACCGAGTCCCGCCCCGCCCTTTCGCGCGCCGCCCTGGAATGGCTGGAACAGGTGCTCGCGCGCCTTCGGCGGCAGACCCGGCCCGGTGTCGGTCACTTCAATGATCCAGGCCTCTTCCTCGGCGCGGGCGGAGACGGCGATTTCACCCTCCTCGCCGGAGCCAGTGATCGCCTGACGTGCGTTGCGCACGAGATTCGCGATGGCGCGATAAATCTGCTCGGGATCGCCCCTGATCTGCATCGAGGCGGGGATATCCTCGGACAGGCTCACCTCGTGCTCGCCGATTGCCAGCCGCTCGGCCTCAAGCACCTCGTTGACCAACTCGGCAAGGTTGAACTGGGTCAGCAGCGGCGCCGGCTCCTCGGCCTTGCCAAAGGCGAGCGTGGTCTCGCAGAGCGACACGGCCCGGGTGATCGAGCTGACCAGCTTTGGGGCCATGCGCTTGACCGTGGGGTCCTCGGACATCTCGATGCGGTCGGTGAAAAGCTGCGCCGAGCTGAGGATATTGCGCAAGTCATGGCTGACCCGCGCCACCGCGCCGCCGAGCTGCGCCAGCCGCTCCTTCTGCCGCAGCGACTGCGACAGCTGGGTCTCGAGCGACTTCAGCGCCTCCTCGGCCTCGCGAATCTCGCGCACGCTGGCGACGGGCTTGATGATCCGTCGCGCGTCCTCGGGATCTTCGGCATAGCGCTGCATGTGCCCCACCACGCCTTTGATCGGCTTCACCAGCAGCACCCGCACCGCGAGGAAGAGCAGCAGCGCGGTAATCAGCGACAGCAAGGCCGAGACCAGCAGCACGCCGAGCCCGAAGTCGATCATTGCCGTGCGCAGCGGCAGGCTGTCCATGGTGACCTCGATCAGCTCACCACCGTCATCCTTGGGATAGCCGAGCACCCGGATCAGGCGCGGCTGCGTGTCGAAGAGCCGCAGAAGCGCGTCCTTCATCAGGATCACCGGGCCCGCCTCGCGCAGATCGTAGGTCTCATCCACCGATCCCGGCATCGGCGACGACAGCGCCAGCTCGCGGCGCTCATCGCGCTGCAGCACGACGTTGTAGACACCGGCGTTGTCCAGAAGCTCGGCCTCGAGCTCTGGCGCCAGCACGTCGTCGGCCAGCAGCGCGAGCGAAGCGATCTGCGCACGCTCGAGGTGGTCGTTGAGGAAATCCTCACGGAACCGCGCCACGGAGGGCACGAAGATCAGCACTTCGGCCAACATCACGAAAATGGTCGTGAGAACCAGAAAGCGGCCTGAGAGCGAGTTAAACATGTAGACCAGTCTTGGGCTTTCAGGGGAGCAGGCGTTGAACTGTTCGTGTAACAGCCTTGACCGTGCGGTTTTCAAACAATCTGGGTGTGAAATAGGATCCGGCAACCCGTTTGTTAAGCTCTCCCAGCGTCGGATAGGGCGCAACCATGCCCGCGACCTGCGCGATTTTCACTTTGGCCGAGAGCGCGAGCGCCCAGGTCGAGACGAGATCCCCTGCCTGCGAGCCGACGATCGTGGCCCCGACCGGGCGCCCCCTGTGCACCATGACCTTGGCCAGTCCCGCCGTCTCGCGCTCTGCAATGGCGCGGTCATTGTGTTGCAGCGCCTCGCGCAGCACCTCAAGCCGGTCGCCGTAGCGCTGGCGCGCCTCAACCTCGGTCAGACCGACATGCGCGAGCTCGGGGCGCGTATAGGTGGCGCGGGGAACGTGATACGTCGAGGCCTTGGCCGGCAGGCCGAAAAGCGCCGAACGGATCACGATGCCTGCGTGATATCCCGCAAGATGGGTGAACTGCAGACCGCCCGCCGCATCGCCGATGGCGTAGACACGGCGGTTGGTCGTGCGTAGCCCGGCGTCCACGCGGATCCCGGTCTTGGTCGTCTCGATTCCCGCCTCGGCCAGCCCGAGCCCTTCGGTATTGGGCATGCGCCCCGCCGCGACGAGCAGGTGCGAGCCGGTGAGCACCTTGCCACTGCCGAGGCGCAGTTCGATGGCGCTGCCGTCCTGACGCGCCGAGGTCACCATCTCGCCCTCGAGAATCGTCACACCTTCGCCGCGCAGATGGTCGAGCACGATTGCCGCCATCTCCGGGTCCTCGCGCCCCAGCGCCCGCGCGCCCTCGACCACGGTGACCTGGGCCCCGAGACGGCGGAAGGCCTGCGCCATCTCCATGCCGATGGGTCCGCCGCCGAGAATCAGCAGGTGCGAGGGCAGCTCCTGCAGGTCCCACAGCGTCTCGTTGGTCAGGTAGGAGACATCCTTCAGCCCCGACACCGGCGGCACGGCTGGCGACGAGCCGGTCGCCAGCACGATTCGGCGGGCGATGATGCGATGATGCCCCGCCTCGACCTCGCGCTCCGACACGAAACGGGCGTGCGCGCGGATCACCCGCACGCCGAGGCCTTCGAATCGCTCCTGCGAATCCACCGGTGCGATGCGGGCGATGGTTTCCTGCACATGGTCGCGCACCCGGGACCAGTCGACCCTTGCCGGGTCCAGATCGACGCCGAAGGCCCCGGACAGCTCGGGTGCATGGGCCTGCGAGGCGGCAGCGATCAGCGCCTTGGAGGGCACGCAGCCGTAGTTCAGGCAGTCTCCTCCCATCTCGCCGCGCTCCACCAGCACAACGCTGGCGCCCATCTGCACCGCCCCCGCCGCGACCGAGAGCCCGCCGGAGCCCGCGCCGATGATCAGAAGGTCGGTCTTGATCGATTCCATGGCACTCGTACTCCCGAGATCAGACACCTCTGCGCGCCCGCCAGGCACGCAGGACTATGGGCAGCGCCGCCAGCGCGGCGAGACCGAGCAGTGGGCCGATCACCTGCGGCGCCCAGAGCAGGCTGAGGTCCGGCGTCTCGCCCCGGTCAAAGACCGACCCCACCCCAACCCCGATCGAGGTGAAGACCAACGCGCCGGGGATGATGCCCAATGCAGTGGTCCAGGCGAAGTTCCCCAGTCGGACCCCGACCAGCGCGGGCAGCAGATTCGCTACGAAAAACGGCACCGCAGGCACCAGTCGCAGCAACAGAAGCACGCTGATCTCGTTCTCGCGCAGCCCGTCCCGGAGCCGGCGCAGCCGTCCTTCAGAGGCATCGAGCTTGGCCGAGAGCACCTGCCCCAGCCCCGCCCGTGCCGCGAGAAAGATGGCGATCGCGCCGATGCTGGCCGAGAGCACGTTCAGCGCCGTGCCCGACCCGAGCCCGAAGAGAAAGCCGCCGGTGACCGAGGCGACCGCCGCGCCGGGCAGAGAGAAGGCGACGATGGCCACGTAGGCGGCGACGAATCCCCCGGCCATCAGCAGGTAGTTGCTGTCGCGCAACTCCAGCAGCGCGGCGCGATTCTCGCGCAGCGTATCGAAGCTGATGTAATCGCGCAGCGTGACGGCACCGATCACCGCCACAAGCACGATCAGCGCCAGCGGAAGGTGGCGCAGCAGCCGCGCGCGGGGCGCGGTGGGAGGGCGGTCTGACTCGGTCATGGTCCTAGAATGGCGCGGGGAATCGCCCGCGCACAGCCTTATCACGCGGCCTTGATCGACAGTCATCCCGGAGCCGTGTTTTGCGCCTCGCGCGGGGCGCGTGTTACACCACCTCCATCCCTCGTGCCGGAAATGTTGCACCTGCGTCGGGATAGAGGTTTGACACGGAGCCCACTCCTGCCTATAGCACGGGCCTCGAATGACCCGGCCCGGCGAATCCGCTTAGGGCCGTCTGTGATGTAAGCTCTTGCTGCCGAAATGTCGGCACGTCGGGCGGACGCCGCAGGCAGCAATGAGACCATAGTAGACAGACCGGCCTCCCAAGAGGCCAGATCAGACGGAGAAGAGCGCGATGAAACGCACCTTTCAGCCTTCGAACCTCGTTCGCAAGCGCCGCCACGGCTTCCGCGCACGGATGGCCACCAAAGCTGGCCGCGCGATTCTGAACGCGCGCCGCGGCCGCGGCCGCAAGAAGCTCAGCGCCTGAGCCGCGCGCTCTGCCCATGGCGGAGCGTGTGCACAAGACACCGGCCAAGGCCGCTTCGGGAGAGACCGAAGCGGCCTTTGCGCTTGGCGTGCGTGCGGATGCGGATCATAGCAAAGCCGAAGGCGATGCCCTGATGGGGGAGGATACCCCGATGCTCGAGGTCCTGCGCAAGCGCAGCGATTTCCTCGCGGCGGCGCGTGCCCGGCGGCAGCCGGTGCCGTCCTTCCTGCTGCAGGCGCGGTACCGCGATGACGGTTCCGACCTGATCCGCGTCGGCTTCACCTGTTCCAAGAAGGTCGGCAATGCCGTTGCCCGCAACCGCGCCAAGCGCCGGCTGCGCGAAATCGCGCGCCTCGGCCTGCCACAGTTGGGCAAGCCGGGCTGGGACTACGTGCTGATCGGCCGCGCCGGCGCCACCGCCGAGCGCGAGTTCACCGCGCTGCAGGGCGACCTTGCGCAGGCGGTGCGGCAGATTCACGCCCCCAAGTCGCAAGGTCCCAAGCCGCACGGTCCGAAAGGCGCGCGCCCCGGGAAGCCGCGGACGCCGCAGTCGTGAGTCCGCTCGCGCATATCGCCGCCCTGCCCGTCCGCGCCTATCGCCTGATCTTCTCTGCTTGGGTCGGCCATGGCTGCCGATTCCAGCCGACCTGCTCCGCCTACGCGCTCGAGGCGCTCGAAAAGCACGGGGCCTTCAAGGGTTCCTACCTGACGATCCGCCGCATCCTGCGCTGCCACCCGCTCGGCGGGTCCGGCATCGACAACGTCCCCGATTGAGGCCGCCCATGTTCGACGACGACGCCGACGACATCCACCCGCTGTTCTACGGTGCCCCCAAGAGCACCGAGTTCAAGAAGCTGCGCAAGCGCATCGTGCAGAACACCCGCGAGGCAGTGGAGCACTACGGCATGATCGAGCGCCGCGAGGATGGCGCGCTGCCGAAATGGCTGGTCTGCCTCTCGGGCGGCAAGGACAGCTATACGCTGCTGGCCGTGCTCCATGAGCTTAAGTGGCGCGGGCTGCTGCCGGTGGAGATTCTCGCCTGCAACCTCGATCAGGGCCAGCCGGGCTTTCCGGCGACGGTGCTGCCCGAGTTCCTCGAGAAGATGGGCGTGCCGCACCGGATCGAGTATCAGGACACCTATTCCGTCGTCATGGACAAGGTTCCGCAGGGCCGCACCTACTGCGCGCTCTGCTCGCGGCTGCGCCGCGGCAACCTCTACCGCATCGCCCGCGAGGAGGGTTGCTCGGCGGTCGTGCTCGGCCATCACCGCGACGACATCCTCGAGACCTTCTTCATGAACCTCTTCCACGGCGGGCGGCTTGCCACCATGCCGCCGAAGCTGGTCAACGAGGAAGGCGATCTCTTCGTCTACCGGCCCCTCGCCCATGTGGCCGAGGTGGATTGCGAGAAATTCGCCAGGGCCATGAATTATCCGATCATTCCCTGCGACCTCTGTGGCTCGCAGGATGGGCTGCAGCGCCAGCAGGTGAAGCAGATCCTCGACGGCTGGGAAAAGAACTCCCCCGGCCGCCGACAGGTGATGTTCAAGGCGCTGACCAACATCCGCCCGTCGCACATGATGGACCCGAAGCTCTTCGACTTCGCCGGGCTGATGCGCGACATGAGCAAGCGCGCTCCCGATGCGGACGACGGGATTCCCGACCTGCGTTAAGCGGCGCCTTACCCTCTTGCGCTAGGTCTGGATCCGACTCGGATGATGCAGGGGGCGGACCATGCCACCGGATCTCGCGCACAAGGTTCAATTTCCAAAGGCCGCAAAGCTGCGGTCGGCACTGCGCCGCTGGACCTTCGGTCCGCATATGCTCGCCTTCCTCCCGGCGCTTTGCCTTGCCGGGTTCTGGGTGGGGGGCGAGCCGGTCCTCCTCGCCTTCTCGCTGCTGATCCCGCTGGTCTACGGTCTGCTGCTGAGCGGCGAAACCGCTGGCTTGAATCGGGGATTGCGCCAGCGAAACGACGATCTGGTCAGCATGGCAACGGCGCAGGATCTGACCGAGCACGCCTTCGAGCAAGCCCGCGCCGCGCAGATGCACACCGCCTGCCTTCTGTTCGAGGCCGAGGGGCTGGAGACGATTTCCCGACGCATGGGAGACGAGGTCGCGGAAAGCCTGCGCATCCTGTTCCTGCAGCGCCTGCGCGATCTCCTGCGCCCCGAGGACAGCGCGATGCGCATCGGCGATTCCCGCTTCATGGCACTCGTCGCCCCCGGCCTGCGGCTCGACCTCGAAGCTCTGCTCGCGCTGGCCGACCGGCTTCAGCGCGGCCTCGAAGAGCCGGCGGCGACCGACACCGGTGTGCACTACCTCTCGGTCGCAGTGGGTTTCTGCGGCTCGGCGCGTCTGCGCGCCGGGGCGGATGGCACAGACATGCTCGACTGCGCCCAGGCCGCGCTGCGCGAAGCGCTGGAGAATGCGCCCTCGGCCATCCGCGCCTGGAGCGAAGGGATGCGCGCCGAACGGCGGGCACGGAACGCCCTTCTCTCCGAAGTAGAAGTGGCGCTGGCGAAGGGACAGATTCAGCCCTGGTACCAACCCCAGCTCTGCACTTCGACGGGCGAGATCAGCGGAGTCGAGGCGCTGGTGCGCTGGATGCACCCGCAGCACGGAATCATTCCCCCCGCGCGATTCCTGAGCGCCCTCGAAGAAGCCGGCCGCATGGGGCAGCTGAGCGAGGCGGTGCTGCATCACAGCCTGACCGCCCTGCGGAGCTGGGATGACGAGGGGCTTCACATTCCCCGCGTGAGCATCAACTTCTCCGAGGCCGAACTGCGCAACCCGCGGCTGGTGGACCGGCTGAAATGGGACCTGGACCGCTTCGGCCTGCCGGCGAGCCGGCTCGGAGTCGAGGTGCTCGAGACCGTCATCGCCGAAAGCCCCGAAGGGATCATCGCGCGCAACGTCTCGGATCTCGCCCGGCTCGGCTGCCGGATCGATCTCGACGATTTCGGCACCGGCCATGCCTCGATCGGCGCGCTGCGCCGCGTCACCGTGCACCGGCTGAAGATCGACCGCAGCTTCGTCACCCGCATCGACCGCAGCGAAGACCAGCGTCGCATGCTCGCGGCCGTGCTCGGCCTTGCCGACAGGCTGGGGCTGGAAACCGTCGCCGAGGGTGTCGAAAGCAGCGGCGAGCACGCGCTGCTCGCGCAGCTCGGCTGCGATCATGCGCAGGGATTCGGCATCGCCCGCCCAATGCCGGCCCCGCAACTGGCGGATTGGGCGCGGGACCATGCCCTGCACATAGCCGAGGCGCAGAAACTCGGGCGCGGCAACGGCTGACCACCTCTTCGCTGGCGCGAACCACACCGGCGACGGGCCCCGATCCACCGCCCCCCGCGTCCTGCGAGCCCGCCTCGGAGGCCCGGAGAATCCTTCCGAACCAAGGAAACCACCGCAAGAGCCTGAGTTAGCTTCCCCGGATCAGTCGCATCGGCGCCACCGGCGGGGCACAAGGGTTGCCCCGCGCCCGCTCTCGGGCCGCGCGGTGACCGGCAACCGCAACCGTGGCCCCGCCGGTAACGCCACGCTCCAAGGCCCGAAACGCCGACAAACCCCCGTTGCCAGCACGATTCGGCTTGACCTTTGGGGGTGTCACCTGTTGAACCCGGCTTTGACTTTCCAAGGACAGGTGGCGGTCTCTCGCATGGACAATCAGAACAAGAATCTGCTCATCGCCACGGCGCTGAGCTTCGTCGTGATCCTCGTCTGGTTCGTACTCTTCCCCCCACCCGAAGCCACGGTGGACGAGACCGCGCCGACGACCGAGCAGACGCTCGAGACCGCGCCGGGCGTGACCGCGCCGAGCGCCGCATCCGACGCGCCCGCGACCACCTCCGCAGCGACCGCAGCCCCCGAGGCCGCGCTCGACACCGCGCGGGTCGAGATTGACGCCCCCGCGCTGATCGGCTCGATCGCGCTGACCGGCGGCCGCATCGACGAGTTGAGCCTGCGCAACTACCACGAGACCAACGACGAAAGCTCGCCGGTGGTGCAGCTGCTCGAGCCCGTGGGCGGTGCCAACCCGTACTATGCCGTCTACGGCTGGGCCCCCGGCAACGGGCTGCAGGCCGCCGACGTGCCCGGCCCGAACACCGTCTGGAGTGTCGAGAGCGGCGAAACCCTGGGTGTCGACAGCCCGGTCACCCTGCGCTGGGACAGCCCCTCGGGTCTGATTTTCCGACGCGCCTTCACCGTGGACGAGAAATTCATGTTCCGCGTGACCCAGTCGGTCGAGAACACCTCGGGCAACGAGGTGTCGGCAGCGCCCTACGGCATCCTCGCCCGCCACGGCGAGCCGTCGGATCTGAAGAACTTCTTCGTGCTGCACGAAGGCGCCATCTCGATGACCGATGGCACGCTCGCTGAGAACAAGTACAAGAAAATCCGTGACTTCGACCCCGCCGCCGAAGCCGGCACCCGCGCCGAGACCTACCAGGTGTCGGAAAACGGCTGGATCGGTTTCACCGAGCACTACTGGGAAACCGTGCTGATCCCCGACAGCGGCACCAGCTACCGCCAGGCGATCAAGTACAACGAAGCCCGTGACATCTACCAGGCCGAGATCGTTCTGCCGACGCAGACCATCGCCCCCGGTGCCACCGCCGAGGTCTCGACCCGCATGTACTCGGGCGCCAAGGTCTGGGAAGTGATCAACGAATACCAGGACCAGGGCGTCGACCGCTTCGTCGACAGCATCGACTGGGGCTGGTTCTTCTTCCTCACCAAGCCCATCTTCTGGCTGCTGCACCACCTGCACCAGTGGATCGGCAACATGGGCGTGTCGATCATCGCCCTGACCATCTTCCTCAAGGCACTGCTCTTCCCGCTGGCCTACAAGTCCTACGTCTCGATGGCGAAGATGAAGGAACTGCAGCCGCAGATGGAGGAGATGAAGAAGAAGGCCGGCGACGACCGCCAGAAGCTTCAGCAGGAGATGATGGCGCTCTACAAGCGCGAGAAGGTCAACCCGGCCTCGGGCTGCCTGCCGATCCTGCTGCAGATCCCGATCTTCTTCTCGCTCTACAAGGTGATCTTCGTCGCCTTCGAGTTGCGCCACGCGCCCTTCTTCGGCCCGTTCCAGGACCTCTCGGCGCCCGACCCCACCTCGCTGTTCAACCTCTTCGGTCTGCTGCCCTGGGCCGCTCCCGAGGCAGGCACGACGCTGGCGCTGGTCTTCATCGGCATCCTGCCGATCCTGCTGGGCATCTCGATGTTCCTGCAGCAGAAGCTGAACCCGACGCCGACCGATCCCGCGCAGGCGATGATCTTTGCCTGGATGCCCTGGGTGTTCATGTTCATGCTCGGCGGCTTCGCCTCCGGCCTGGTGCTCTACTGGATCACCAACAACACGATCACCTTCACCCAGCAGTACCTGATCATGCGCAGCCACGGGGCCAAGCCTGACGTGTTCGGCAACATCAAGTCGACCTTCAAGCGCAAGCCCAAGGACGCAAAGTCGGACGGAAAATGAGCGGACGGGTCACCCAGATCTGGCGCCACCCGATCAAGGCCCATGGCCGCGAGGCGCTGGACCGGGTGACCCTGAGCGCCCACGAATGCCTGCCCTTCGACCGGGCCTGGGCCGTGGCGCATGAACTATCAGACGCGGACGGGTCCGAATGGGTCCGCTGCGGGAACTTCAGCCGGGGCGCCAAGGCGCCCCAGCTCATGGCGATCAGTGCCGAGATGGACGAAACGGCGGGCACCATCACCCTGCACCACCCGGACCGCCCCGACCTGACAATCGATCCCGATCGCGACGGCACGACCTTCCTCGACTGGGTTCGTCCGCTGATGCCCGAGGACCGCACGCAATCGGCGCGGCTCGTCCGGGCGCAGGCGCGCGGCATGACCGACGCGCCCTTCCCCTCGATCACCATCTGCAACATGGCCTCGCACCGCGCGGTCGAGGCGCAGATCGGCCAGCCCCTGTCGATCCACCGCTGGCGCGGCAACATCTGGCTCGAGGGGCTGGAGCCCTGGGAAGAATTCGACTGGATCGGGCGCGAGATTCGCATCGGCGGCGCGACCTTCATCGTGCGCGAACGGACCGGCCGCTGCGCCGCGACAACTGCAAACCCCGAGACAGGCCAGCGCGATGCGGATACGCTGGGCGCGCTGCGTCACTGGGGACATACGGATTTCTCGGTGCAGGCCGAAGTGACGACGGGCGGCGAGATCGCCCATGACGACGAGGTGACCCTGCTGTGACGACCCCCCTTCCCTTTCCCATCGCCGAAGAGCCCGACGATGCGACCCGCGAGGCGGCGCGCAAGGCCTTTGCCGGTGACGTGCAATTCCTCAAGGGCGTGGTCGCCATGGACGGGCTGCCGCCCGACGACCGGCCCGAGGTCTGCTTTGCCGGGCGCTCGAACGTCGGCAAGTCGAGCCTGATCAACGCGCTGACCGGCCGCAAGGGCATTGCCCGCGCGTCGAACACGCCGGGCCGCACGCAGGAGATCAACTTCTTCACGCTGAACGAGAGCCACTATCTCGTCGACCTCCCGGGCTACGGCTTTGCCAATGCGCCGGTGGCCGTGGTCGAGAAATGGCAGCGCTTGCTGAAGCAGTATCTCTCGGGGCGCGTCTCGCTGCGCCGGGCCTTCGTGCTGATCGACGCGCGCCACGGCGTGAAGCCGGTGGACGAGGAGATCATGGAACTGCTCGACAAGTCCGCCGTGACCTTCCAGGCGGTGCTGACGAAGACCGACAAGCTCAAGGCGAAAGACCTCGACAAGATCCTGACGCAAGTGCGCGAGAAGCTCTCCAAGCACCCAGCCGCCTATCCCGAGATCGTGCTGACAAGCTCGGAAAAGGGCGACGGCATCCCGACGCTGAGGGCGATCATCACCGGACTTTCCTGAATTTCCCCTTCGCAATCCCGAACGTAGAGTCTAGTTCTGCCAAGCAGAGACCTTTCCCGCATCGAGGATGCACCCCAGATGAAGAAGCAGACGATGAACCGAGACTGGATCGCCACCGCCCGCACTCTGAACGAAGCCCTGCCCTACCTGCAGCGCTACACGGGCGCGATCGTGGTGGTTAAATTCGGCGGCAATGCCATGGGCGATACCGATGCCATGGCGGAATTTGCCCGGGACATCGTGCTGATGCGCCAGGTCGGCGTGAACCCGGTCGTCGTGCACGGCGGCGGCCCGATGATCAACGACATGCTCGCCAAGCTGAACATCCAATCCGAGTTCAAGCGCGGCAAGCGGGTCACCGACCAGGCCACCGTCGAGGTGGTCGAGATGGTGCTGACCGGCCTCGTCAACAAGCGCATCGTGCAGGCGATCATGGACGAGGGTGGTCGCGCCGTGGGTCTGTCGGGCAAGGATGACGATCTCATCGTCTGCGAGGCGGACGATCCGGAACTGGGCTTCGTCGGCCGCCCGGTCGAGTGCAACGTGCAGGTGCTGCACGACCTCTTCGCCGCAGGGATCATCCCCGTGGTGGCACCGGTCGCGACCGGCATGGACTATCTCGAGACCTTCAACGTCAACGGCGACACCGCCGCCGGCGCGCTGGCCGGGGCGCTGAAGGCCGATCGCCTGCTGCTGCTGACCGACGTGTCGGGCGTGAAGAACAAGGCCGGCGAGGTGGTTACCCAGATGACCCCCGAGGATGTCCGCGCGATGACCGAGGATGGCACCATCGCAGGTGGCATGATTCCCAAGACCGAGACCGCGCTGAAGGCGGTCGAGGACGGCGTGCGCGCGGTGGTCATTCTCGACGGGCGCGTTCCGAACGCCTGCCTGCTCGAACTCTTCACCGAACATGGCGCCGGCTCGCTGATCCGCCGCGCCGATCTGGAGCCGGTGCGCCCGCGCACGTGACCCTTCGCGAGATCGACGCCGCGGTGCGGATGGAAGGCCTTGCCCTGCGCGGCGCCTTCCACCCTGCGCCCGGCGACGGTGCTCCGGAGAATTGCGGCACGCTGTTGCTGCTCGGCCCGGACGAGCCGGGTTTCTGGACACTCTTTTCAAGTTCTCCCGAATACCTCGACGGCAACCCCGACCCCATGGACCGCTGGTCCAAACGGGTGATCGGCGGCCTGGCCAAGCGCTTGGGCGGCACGGCGGTCTTCCCCTCGGACGGGCCGCCCTACCCATCCTTCTTCGCCTGGGCACAGGCGAGCGGAGAGGCTTTTGCCTCCCCGCCGGGACTTCTGGTGCATACGCGTGCGGGACTGCTCATCAGCTATCGCGGGGCCATTTCCCTGCCCCGGAAACTGCCGCTGCTGCCGCGTGCCGCATCGCCATGCGCAGCTTGTCCTCAGCCCTGCCGCACCGCCTGCCCGGTCGAGGCGCTCGGCTCCGGCGCGCACTATGACGTCGATGCCTGCCAGCGCCACCTGCGCAGCCCGCAGGGGGCCGAGTGCCGGACCGAGGGCTGCCTCGTCCGCCGCGCCTGCCCAGCCTCGGCGCAGATGCAACGCCCCCCGGCGCAGGCCGCTTTCCACATGGCCTCGTTCATGGAACACTGGAGCCCGGAGACAGGGGGCACCTCATGAAACGGCTCATTCTCATGCGCCATGCGAAATCCGACTGGTCGGTGGGCATGCCGGACCACGCACGTCCGCTCAACGCACGCGGCCAGAAGAGCGCCGGCTCGCTGGGAGACTGGCTGCGAGCGCAAGCGGTTCTGCCCGATCAGGTGCTCTGCTCCTCATCGGCGCGGACACGCGAGACGCTGGACCTACTGGGTCTCGGCGACGTGCCGACCCGTTTCGAGGATCGGCTTTACCTGGCCGGGCCGGGGACATTGCTGAAGAGCCTGCAGGGCGCGAGCGGCGAGACGGTGCTGATGCTCGCGCACAATCCGGGGATCGGCGAGTTCGCCAACAGTGTGGTCGAGCGGGGGCCCGATCACCCCAAGTTCGCTGCCTATCCGACCGGCGCAACGCTGGTCGCGGATTTCGATGCCGGCGGCTGGTCAGCGATCCGCATGGGCACGGCGCGGTGCCATGCCTTCATCGTGCCGCGTGAGCTGACCTGAGCAAGTGAGCTGTCCCTGAAAAGAGTGACGCCCGCGATCCCCCTCCCAAAGGACCGCGAGCGCCGCTGTAGCCGGTCACGTGGCAAAGGCCCCTGACGCGATGTGGTCCGGGTCAGCCGTATCGTATCGCGCGTCCTCCCCTACGGCGATCCGATCGCGGGCGACACTCGGACGACCACTGAGCGCAAGGCCCTTCATAGAAACCGGTACAGATTCCATTCGGTCTGTGACCGAAAAGCGCCAAATTAAGGCGCTTCGTAACGGACTGTAACACAAGCGACAAAAAAGCGAGCCCCAAATTTATCGGGACTCGCAAATATTAATCAGGTTTTCTGTGGATTAGTGCCCGAGAATCTGGCTCAGGAAGAGTTTCGTCCGCTCGTGCTGCGGATTGTTAAAGAATTCTTCGGGTTCATTCTGCTCCACGATCTGTCCGGCATCCATGAAAATGACCCGATTCGCGACTTGGCGGGCGAATCCCATCTCGTGCGTGACGCAGAGCATGGTCATTCCCTCTTCGGCCAATTCGACCATCGTATCGAGCACTTCCTTGATCATCTCGGGATCGAGCGCTGAGGTCGGTTCGTCAAAGAGCATGATCCGCGGCTTCATGCACAGCGAGCGGGCGATCGCCACCCGCTGCTGCTGACCACCCGAGAGTTGGCCGGGGTACTTGTTGGCCTGCTCCGGGATCTTCACCTTCTCGAGGAAGTGCATCGCGGTCTCTTCGGCTTGCTTCTTGGGGATCTTGCGAACCCAGATCGGCGCGAGCGTGCAGTTCTCGAGAATTGTCAGATGCGGGAAGAGATTGAAGTGCTGGAAGCACATGCCAACCTCGGAACGGATCTTGTCGATGTTCTTGAGATCCGAGCTCAGCTCGATCCCGTCCACCATGATGCTGCCCGCCTGATGTTCCTCAAGGCGGTTGATGCAGCGGATCATCGTAGACTTGCCCGAACCCGAGGGGCCGGCGATGACGATCCGCTCGCCGCGGTAGACGGTCAGGTCGATGTCGCGCAGCACGTGGAAGGTCCCGTACCACTTGTTCATCTTGCTGATCTGGATGGCCACCTCGTCGGAGACCTTCATCTGGCTGCGATCGACTTCGCGTGTTGCAAGTTCAGACATTGGAGGTCTCCTTAGCGGTGCTCTCTACGGAGCTTTTTCTCGAGGAAGAGAGAATAGCGGCCCATGCTGAAGCAGAAGATGAAGAAGCACAGACCGATAAAGACGAAGAGTTCCCAGTAGACGCCGTTCCAATCGGTGGTCGCCCGGATCGAGTTGGACAGGCCGATGGGATCGAGAAGGCCGATGAAAACAACCAGCGTGGTATCCTTGAACAGGCCGATGAAGGTGTTCACGATCCCGGGGATCGAGATCTTCAGCGCCTGCGGCAGGATGATCAGCCGCATCGATTTCCAGTAGTCCAGACCCAGCGCGTCCGCGGCCTCGTACTGGCCCTTCGGCAGCGCGGCGAGACCGCCACGGACCACCTCGGCGATATAGGCGGCCGAGAACAGGGTGACCATGATGATGACGCGCAGCATCAGGTCGAAGTTGGTGCCCGGAGGCAGGAAGTAGTTCAGCAGCAAGGACGCGGTGAACAGCCAGACGATCAGCGGGACGCCGCGGATGATCTCGATGAAGGCGACGGAGAACTTGTTGATGATGAACATGTCCGACTGACGCCCCAGCGCCAGCAGGATGCCGAGCGGCAGCGACAGTACGATGCCCGAGACGCCGATGATCGTGGCCAGCATGAAGCCGCCCATGTTCTGCGTCGGAACCGTTTGCAGCGACAGCGGCACCACCGAGGCGAGGGCCCCGGCCAGCGGGCCGCAGAGCGTGAGCCAGTAGATCACCGGAACGACGATCGCGAGGATCACCGAGATCAGATTGCCGATCTTCGGCGCGGCAAAGGTCAGGATTGCCCAACCGATGACGAACCCGAGGATGGCGGCGATCGGACCCCAGAGCGAGCCACCCCAGATCAGCCAGAACAGCACGAAGGGAGCGAGGGCCGAAACCCAGAGCATCTTGCGCGGCACCGAGCTGAACAGCACCGGCGCGACTGCTGCGAGGAAGATCAGGAACGCGAGGATCGGCCGCCAGTAAAGCTCCTTGGGGTAGAAGCCGAAGATCAGCTGCGGCCAGCGTTCCGCCAGCACAGCCCAGCAGGCCGCCGGCTTGTCGGGACCGTAGAGCTCCGCGATGATCTCGCGGCATTGCGAAAGGTTCGACGCGTCCCAGATGCCCCGCAGCGCCCAGGGCAGCAGGTGGCTCAGGGCCGCATAGATCACCCAGAGCGACAGCAACGTGAGCAGGATGTTGAGCCAGCCGGAGAACAGGTTCTCGCGGATCCACTTCACCGCACCGGTCTGGTTCAGCGGCGGGTCCTGCTGGTCGAGCATCGTGTCGCGGACATAGGCGACGGTTTGTGCGTGAGTATCGCTCATGTCACCGCTCCTTCAGCTTAACGGAGGAGTTGTAGACGTTCATCACGCCCGAGATCAGCAGGCTCAGCACCAGGTAGAAGAGGCCCAGCAGCAGCATGCCTTCGAGCTCCCGGCCGGTCTGGTTGATGGTGATGCCCCCGAGGGTCGAGCGCACGTCCATGTAACCCACGGCGATGGCCAGCGAGCTGTTCTTGGTGAGGTTGAGGAACTGCGAAATCAGCGGCGGGATGATCACCCGCAGCGCCTGCGGCAGGATCACCAGGTTCATCGTGGTGCCCGGGCGCAGACCCAGAGCATAGGCCGCTTCGGTCTGACCCTTCGAGATAGCAAGGATGCCACCGCGCACGATCTCGGCGATGAAGGCACCGGTATAGAGCGACAGCGCGAGCCACAGGGCGATCAGCGAGTTGCGCAGGTGCACGCCACCGTCGAAGTTGAAGCCTCCGAGTTCGGGCTTGTCGAGCGAGGCGCCGAGCAGCACCAGCACCACGATCAACGGCACCAGTACCGATGCGATCTGCAGCGGCAGGGTCGTCGGCCGCTTGCCGGTCGCCTCCTGAATGCGGGTCGCGCGCTTGCCGAGCACTTTTGCGCCAATGCTGCCGGCGATGAGCACAGCGAGGATCAGCAGCCAGTCCCAGCCGGAAGAGGTCGGGATGACTTCACCGCCTTCGGCACCGGAGCCTTCTGCGGCGCCGGTGGTCGCGGCGGAGTCGGTCTGGCCGGTCTGCACGCCTGCACCGCCGGTGGCGATGCGGCTCGCGCCGTAGGTGCCCGCCATGTTGGTGGTGGCAGCAGCCGCGGCCGGTGCCTCGGGCTCAGGGGCTGCAACCTCGTTGCCGCCCAGCGAACGGCTGAACACCACGTTGGGAATGTAGACGCCGCGGTTGGTGATCGCGACGCTCTCGCCAAGGATCATCGACGAGCCATCCTCGCCGCGGAAGTCCCGCGGTGTCGGCATGGATTCGGTCATCAGCGCGAAGATCAGCACGATCCAAAGCAGCAGCGGCACGTTCCGGAAGCCCTCGACGTAGACCGCGGTCAGCCGCGAGACGATCCAGTTGTTCGACAGGCGCAGCACGCCGGCGACAACGCCCAGCACGGTGGCGAGCGCGCAGCCCAGGACTGCCACGAGAAGGGTGTTCAGGATGCCCACCAGCGCGGCGCGGCCATGGGTCATCTGGTTGTTGTAGTCGATCAACTGTTGGTTGATGTCGTACCCCGCCGGCTGCGAGAGGAATCCGAAATCGAAATCCTTGCCCAGTGCCTCGAGGTTATGGATCGTGTTGGAAATCAGCCACGACAGCAGCAATCCGATCAGGATCATCGCGACGACCTGAATGGTCATCGAGCGATAGCGCGTGTCGAAAATAAGCTGACTCAGCCGGAAGCCACGCTCCGGCGGATCCGAGATGGTCGCCATTTAGTTCTCCCCGGACGCTTCCATCATGAACGGGTGCCGCGGTGGTTGCTCCACCGTCTGCCCTGCAGGAAGCGCGCTTTCGTTTTATGAAGGCGAAATCGTCAATTCAGGTGGAAAGGGGCGCAGGTTTCCCCTGCGCCCCTCGCCAAGTCCGGTATCAGCGGAAGGGCGGGCTGTAGAGCAGGCCGCCTTCGGTCCACTGCGCGTTCAGACCGCGCGACAGGCCGATCGGGGTGGCTTCGCCGATGTTCTTCTCGAAGATCTCGCCGTAGTTGCCGCCCGCCATGATGGCGCGCTTGGCCCATTCGGCATCGAGGCCGAGCATCGCGCCCAGTTCACCCTCGGTGCCGAGCAGACGGTTGATCTCGGGGTTGTTGGTCGGGGCCGAGGACAGCTCCGCGATGTTGGCCGAGGTCACGCCGTATTCTTCGGCCGCGATCAGGGCGTTGAGGGTCCAGCGCGCGATGTCGCCCCACTCGTTGTCGCCGTGGCGGACGAGCGGACCGAGCGGCTCTTTCGAGATGATTTCCGGCAGGATCACGTGATCGGCCGGGGTCTCGAAGGTGGCGCGGGTGGCGGCGAGGCCGGAAGCGTCGGTGGTGTAGACGTCACAGGCACCGGCCAGGTACTGCTGCTGCGCTTCGGCGTTGGTCTCGATCGGAACCGGCTCGTAGCTGATGTTGTTGGCGCGGAAGAAGTCCGCGAGGTTCAGCTCGGTGGTGGTGCCGGTCTGGATGCAGACGGTGGCGCCATCGAGTTCCTTGGCCGAGGCGACGCCCAGCGACTTAGGTGCGATGAAGCCCTGGCCGTCGTAGTAGTTCACGCCGACGAATTCGAACTTCAGGTCGACGTCGCGCGAGAAGGTCCAGGTGGTGTTGCGGGCCAGCACGTCGATCTCGCCGGAAGCCAGCGCGGTAAAGCGGGTCTGACCGGTGGTCTGGGTGAAGGCAACCTTCATCGGGTCGCCCAGAACCGCTGCGGCGAGCGCGCGGCAGTACGCCACGTCAAAGCCCTGCCAGACGTTGTTTGCATCGGGTGCCGAGAAACCGGCCAGACCCGTGGACACACCGCACTTCAGCTCCCCGCGCGCTTTCACGTCGTCCAGGGTCGCGGCGCCAGCTGCGCCGGCCGCGAGTGCGGCGACGGTCAGAGCGCCGAGAGTTACGGTCTTTTTCATGTTAACCTCTTCCTGTTGTCCGGTCCTGATGACCGGTTCCTTGATCCTTGTGGATCGGCTTGTTCAGCCAGGGGCTCCCTCCCTGTGCTGACGGGAGTTTGGGAGCAAAGTTTTGGCGAGGTCAAGCCGGTGCGGCGCGAAAAAGGCAAGCAAATGCCCGGATCTTACGCAAGGATCAGTGAAGAGGATTCAGATTAGGCAGCTTGGCAGAGGGCAAAAAAGCGGTGCGCGTGAAGGAAGGCCTGTCTTTTGATTTCAGCCGCTTCCTGCGCTTCTTCGTCTTCGCCCCAGAGCTCTTCCTGGAAGGTCTCGTCGAGCCGCGACAGCGCCCAGAGTTCCTTTGCGTCATGCTCTTGCCCGGTCGCCGCGAAGCCGAGCACCAGAGAGCCAGTCAGCGCCACGAGGTCGTGAAAGGCCGCGAGTTCGAACGGGGTGAAGCCATGGGTGCGCTCGGCAAGGATGCGCAGCGGCGCCTCGGGTTGCGAGGCGTGCATGATCCCGGCGCGCGGTTCCAGCCGAGCCCCCATCTCGCGCGCCGCCCAGTCAAGCAGCGGGTCCCAGCGCTCGGCCTGCCGCGCAACCAGTTCGGCCGGGCTTTCGGCACGGTAGCACAGCAGATCGCTGTCGCCGTATTCCGCCAGCATGTCAGCCACTTCGGGGTGCTGTGGCGCGACCTTGTCGATGGCGCTGTTGGCGGTGCGAGTGAAGGGCATCGTGCGCGGGTCGATCTTTTCCGCCTGCGCGCGCCACTCCTCGGCCATGGCCTCGGCAATGGCGCGGGTCGGCACCACCAGCGGCACCTTGCCCGGGGTGCGCAGCGGGCGCCCGTCGAGATGCACGATGAAACCGCCCTCGGCCTCTTCGACCGTGGCGTCCTTGTAGAAGCGGCGGGGGGCCCATTCGCTCATGCGGCTTGGCTCCAGAGTTGGTCCAGCAGCGCCGGAAGCGTGCGGATGTCGTCGATGATTGTACGCGCGGAGGCGAGCCGCGCGCGGTCGTGATAGCCCCAGCTGACGCCGATACCGTGAACCCCGGCGTCGCGCGCCATGTCCATGTCGAAGCTGGTGTCGCCCAGCATCACCGCCTGATGCGGCTCGACGCCGGCCTCGGCCAGCGCCGCTTCGATCATCGAGGGGTGCGGCTTGGAGGGGTGGTCGTCGGCGCATTGCTGCGTGACGAAGAGACTGCGGATGCCGTGCCCGTCGACCAGCCGGTCGAGCCCGCGCCGGGACTTGCCTGTGGCAATGCCGAGCAGCCACTCGGGCCGGGCGTGCAACGCGCCCAGCACCTCGCGGACGTGCGGGTAGAGCGGCGAGCTGGCCTCGGTGCCGTTGGCGGAGCGAAGGCGCATGTAGCTCTGCTTGTAGCCCTCGACCATCACCTCGAGCGTCGCGGCGTCGGCGTCCGGCGCGAGCCGGGCGATCGCCAGCGGCAGCGACAGGCCGACGATGCCGAGGATCTCTTCGCGGCTCGGAGCCGGTCTGCCGACTTCGGCAAAGGCACCACGCATCGAGGCCAGAATATCGGCCTGACTGTCGACCAGCGTGCCGTCGACGTCGAAGATGATCAGCTTGAGGTCCATGCGATCAGTGCAGCTCTTCGAAGGGGTCGTCGGCGGCCAGGTCCTCGGTCCAGCCGAAGGTCTCCCAGCTCTGCGCCATGTGGTCGGGCAGCGGCGCGGTCACGGTGACCGGCTTCTTGGTCGCCGGGTGCAGGAAGGTCATCGAGCGGGCGTGCAGGTGCAGCTTCTTCGAGATGATGCCGCCGAGCTGGGCGCCCCAGCCATCGCCGAGGTTCTCCTGCCCCGAGCCGCCGTATTTGCCATCGCCGATGATCGGGTGACCGATCTCGGCCATATGCGCGCGCAGCTGGTGGGTGCGGCCCGTAATGGGCTCCATCGCCACCCAGCTCGCCCGGCCCGCGACGCGGTAAAGCGTGGCATAGAGCGTATGGGCGCGCTTGGCTCCGGGGGTGCTGTCGATCTCGCGCGGGTGGATGGCGCGCATCTTCTCGCCCTCGCCCGAGGCGCCATGACCGCCGGCCTTCACCAGCCCGTACTTGATCTCGCCGAGGTAGGGCGTCGGCACACCGGCGACCAGCGCCCAGTAGATCTTTCGCGTTTCCTTGTGGCGGATCGCGGCGGTGAGCCCCTGCGCCATCTCGCGGGTGCGCGCCAGCAGCAGCACGCCCGAGGTGTCCTTGTCGAGCCGGTGCACGAGGCGCGGCTTCTCGTCGTAGCCGAACTTCAGCGCCTCCGAGAGCATGTCAACGTGGCGGGTCTGCTTGGAGCCGCCCTGCGTCGGCATCCCCGGCGGCTTGTTCAGCGCGATGATGTGATCATCCTTCCACAGCACGCAGGACTGGATCAGCTTGGTGTCAGCGTCCGAGATCTTCGACTTCGGCTGCGCCGCGACCTTGGCCATTTCCTCGGGCTCGGGCAGCGGCGGGACGCGCACCTGGTTGCCGACCTCGAGGCGGGTCGAGGCCTTCACCCGGCCGCCATCGACGCGGATCTCGCCCTTGCGGCACATCTTCTCGATGCGGCCCTGCGGGACGTGCGGGAAATGCCGCTTCATCCAGCGGTCGAGGCGCTGATCGCCGTCGCCCGGCCCCACGGTGACTGTCTGAACGCGGCTCATGCGAAGAAACTCCGAGTGACGGACAGCCCCGCGAAGAGCGCCGCCAGCGAGACGGCCACCGAGACCGCCACATAAAGACCCGCCTGCGCGATGTCGCCGCGCTCGTAGAGCGTGGCAAAATCCAGCGAGAAGGCCGAGAAGGTGGTGAAGCCGCCCAGCACGCCGGTCATCAGGAACGGCGCGAAGCGGTTGCCCGCGGTATTGGCCAGCAGCACGACGATGACCCCCATGGCAAAGGAGCCGAGGATGTTCACCGTCAGCGTACCCCAGGGGAATCCCTTGCCCAGCAGCCGCGACATGGCGAGGCCGGTCAGATAGCGCCCGCTGGCGCCCAGCGCTCCGCCGAGCGCGACTTGTAAAACCGTGAGGATCATCCGCGGGACATGTGCGAGGGGGGGCGGAATGTCAAGATTTTCGCATGTTCGGAGCCACGCCGGGCGTGCAAGCCCGTCATGCCCTCGGGTCAGGAGAGCGGCAGGCGGGGCTCCGGGGGCGCGGACTCCCCCGGGTTATTTGCACCTAGAAGAAAATCAGCTGCTCCGTTCGCGGCGCAGCTTCGCGAAATATTCCAAGCGTTTCTTCAAGTCGCGCTCGAAGCCGCGCTCGACCGGGGCGTAGTAGCTGTCGCGACCGATCTCCTCGGGGAAGTAGTCCTGGCCCGAAAAGCCGTCCTCGGCGTCGTGGTCGTAGGCATAGCCGCTGCCGTAGCCCTGCTCCTTCATCAGCCGGGTCGGCGCGTTGAGGATGTGCTTGGGCGGGCGCAGCGAGCCGGTCTTCTTCGCGGCGGCGCGCGCGGCCTTGTAGGCGACGTAGGTGGCATTCGATTTCGGTGCCAGCGCCAGGTAGACCAGCGCCTGCGCAAGCGCCAGCTCGCCCTCGGGCGAGCCGAGCCGCTCGTAGGTCTGCCAGGCCTGCAGGCAGATCGCCTGCGCCTGCGGGTCCGCAAGGCCGATGTCCTCGACCGACATGCGGGTGATGCGCCGGGCGAGGAAGCGCGGGTCCTCGCCGGCTTCGAGCATCCGGGCGAACCAGTAGAGCGTCGCATCGGGATCCGAGCCGCGCACCGATTTGTGCAGCGCCGAAATCAGGTTGTAGTGGCCGTCGCCGGACTTGTCGTATTGCGCCGCGCGGCGCATGAGCCGGGTCGAAAGCGCCTCGGTGGAGAGCGCGCCTTCGACCGTCCATGCCATGATCTGCTCGATCAGGTTCAGCAGCGTCCGACCATCGCCGTCGGCCATCTCCAGCAGCGCCGCGCGGGCGGCGGCGTCGAGTGGCAGTCTGCGGCCCAGTTCCTGTTCGGCGCGCTGTGCGAGCCGGTCGAGATCATCGCGCCCCAGACGCTCCAGAACCAGCACCTGCGCGCGCGACAGTAGCGCGGCGTTGAGCTCGAAGCTCGGGTTCTCCGTGGTCGCGCCGACGAGGAGGATCGTGCCATCCTCCATGTGCGGCAGGAAGCCGTCCTGCTGGGCCTTGTTGAACCGGTGGATCTCGTCAACGAAAAGCAGCGTGCCCTGGCCGTTGCGATGGCGGATCTTCGCGGCCTCGAAGACCTTCCGCAGTTCGGGCACGCCGGTGAATATGGCGCTGATCTGCACGAAATGCAGGTCGGTGGCACTCGCCAGAAGCCGCGCGATGGTGGTCTTGCCGACTCCCGGCGGCCCCCAGAAGATCAGGCTCGACAGCGCCCCCGAGGCGAGCATGACCCCGAGCGGTGCCTCCGGGCCGAGCACCTGCTGCTGGCCGATCACCTCGCCGAGCGCCTGCGGGCGCAGCCGGTCCGCCAGCGGGCGGGGACCGCCGCGTCCGGGTTCGGGGCTGCTGTCCGGCGCATCATCGAAGAGATCGGCCAAGAGCTTGCCTCCCCTAAACCCGGAAGCGCAGGGAGATGCGGCCGTTGCCGCGCTGCGCGTCGATCTGGATGCGCGGCGCAGCCTTCTTCAGCAGCCCGTCCACGTCGCCCGGCACCTCGATGCCCTGTCCGTTCACAGCGCGCAGCAGATCGCCGCGCTGCAGCCCAATCCGGGCACCCCAGGGCCCCGGATCGACAACCACCACGCCCTCGCCACCCGCCAGAGGCATCCCGAGCTCGGTCTGCACCGCCGGGTTGAGCCGCGCCAGCGTCAACCCCGGCAGCACCGCGCGCTCGTCCAGCGTGACGCGCTGCTGCGGCGGATCGTCCGGGGCGGCGATCATCGCGACCTTGGCCTCCTGCTGCGCGCCATCGTGCAGGTAGGTGATCCGCGCCTCATGGCCGAGCCCTGTGACCGACATGCGGTACAGCATCTCCGGCGGGGTATTCACCCCCTGCCCGTCCACCGCCAGCACCACGTCGCCCACATCGAGACCGGCCCTTGCGAAGGGGCTGGCTGCGTGCAGCTGCGAGATCAGCACACCGCCGGGAAGCCCCATGCCGAGGCTCTCCGAAAGGTCCGCATCGACGCTCTGCCCGGTCATCCCGGCCCAGGGCCGCTCGAAGGAGGTCTTGCCCGCCTCGGCCTGCTCGACGAATTGCTGCACCAGCGCCGAGGGGATGGCGAAGCCGATGCCGTTGGAGCCGCCCGAGCGGGTGAGGATCGAGGTATTGACCCCGATCAGTTGGCCCTTCACGTCGATCAGCGCGCCGCCGGAATTGCCCGGGTTGATCGGCGCATCGGTCTGGATGAAGTAGCCGCGGGCATTGCCGGTGGCGGTGCCCGACCGCGCCAGACCCGAAACGATGCCCGAGCTGACCGTCTGACCGACGCCGAAGGGGTTGCCGATGGCCAGCGCCAGTTCCCCCACCTCGACCGTGTCGCTGTCGCGCAGCGGCAGGAAGGGCATGTCCTTGGCCCCCTCGAGCTTGAGGATGGCGAGGTCGGCTTCCTCGTCGGCGAGCAGCACCTCGGCGTCGTATTCGGCACCGTTGTTGAGCACCACGCGGATGTCGGTGGCCTGGCCAACAACGTGGTAGTTCGACACCACGATGCCGTCGCCCGAGAGGATCACCCCGGAGCCGAGCGAGTTCTGCACTCGCGGACGGCCGCGGAAGTCCTGGAACAGATTGCCGAAGAGCGGGTCCCCCGCAAAGGGGCTGCGCGCCTCGACCACGCGGCTGGCGTAGATGTTGACCACGGCGGGGGTCGCCTGTTTCACCAGCGGCACGAAGGAGAGGGAGATTTCCGCCTGGCTCTGCGGCACCTGCGTCTCGGCAAGGGCCGGGGCTGCGGTGACGGCGAGGGCAAGGGCGGGAACGATCAGGATGTTTCGGAGCATTATGCGGTCCTCCAGTACCTTTCGATATGTCGGGGCAACCCCGCGATTGCAAGTCACGCCCCGGTGCGTTCCGCGTGCGCTTTTCGTGCACTGCGCCCGGCTCCGCCTTCGCGCGGAGACTGGAAAAGCCGCGCGCGCCGTGCCAGAAGCCGCCGCGTCAGACATTGGAGTGCCTCTCATGCAGATCGTCTCGCTCATCGCCCGCCCCGGCACATTGGACACCGCGCTGGTCGAGAGCCTGCGCAATGCCTTCGGCGGCGGTCCGGTCACCGTGCTCTCGGACGGCGAGGCGGCGGAATTCCCGGTCGAGGCGGTGCCCGGCAACTTCGAGGAGGTGCGCGCCTCGCTCGGTCAGCAGGCCGATCTGAACGTCGTGCCCGCCGAGGGGCGCCGGAAGAAGATGCTGCTGGCGGACATGGACAGCACGATGATCCAGCAGGAATGCATCGACGAGCTGGCCGAGGAAGCCGGCGTCGGCGCGCATGTGAAAGAGATCACCGCCCGCGCGATGAACGGCGAGCTCGATTTCGAGGGCGCGCTGACCGAGCGTGTGGCGCTGCTCAAAGGCCTGCCCGAGAGCGTCATCGGCAAGGTGCTCGAGACGCGCATCACCCTGATGCCGGGCGGCCCGGCGCTGGTCGCGACGATGAAGGCGAACGGCGCCTATGCTGCGCTGGTGTCGGGCGGCTTCACCGCCTTCACCGGACGCGTCGCCGAGATGATCGGCTTCGACGAGAACCGCGCCAATACGCTGCTGATGGAAGACGGCAAGCTGACCGGCGTGCCGGCCCGGCCGATCCTCGGCCGCGAGGCCAAGGTTCAGGCGCTGGAGGAGATCACCGCGCGTCTCGGCATTGCCGAGAACGATGTGCTGGCGGTGGGCGACGGGGCGAACGATCTGGGGATGCTCGGCCGCGCCGGCTTCGGCGTGGCGCTGCATGCGAAACCCTCGGTGCAGGCGGAATGCACGCTGCGCGTGAATCTCGGCGATCTGACCGCGCTGCTGTTCCTGCAGGGCTACGCACGCAGCGAATTCGCGGACTGAGAGGCGGAGGGCGCAGCGGAGGGCGCAGCGCAGGGGCTCCGCCCCTCTTGGCCTGCGGCCAATTCACCCCGGCGTATTTGGAAAGAGAAGAAGGGGCGCGGCAGGCGCCCCTTTCCTTTATGCCGCGAAGAGCGTGTCCAGCGGCCGAACCTCACCGGTCACCAGACCATCGAAGTTGCTCACCTCGGGGTTGAGGAAGCGGTGCACGTCGGGATGCGCCGGGTCCGCGACACCAAGCCGCACCAGCAGCGAGGCCATGACGCATTCCGCCGCGCGGGTCGCGCCGTCGAGAATCTTCACCGCGACGCCGAGACCGCGTTGCGGCAGGATGGCGACGAAATAGCCCTCGGCCCCGGTCTTGATCGCGATCGGCTCGAGCGCGGCGCGCATCAGCAAGGTGCAGGCGCGGCCTTCGCCGGCCACCAGATCCGGGAACGCGTACATCGCCTCGACCAGCTGGGCACCGGCGCGGCTGAGCGAATCGTGGCGCTGGTGGGCGCTGGCAAACCAGCCCATCGCCCGGGCCATGCCGTGCATCGAGGTGGCGAGGTTGGGGGCCGAGCAGCCGTCGATACCGTAGCAGGGGCTGACCTCGCCGGTCACCTGCTCGAAGGCCTCGCGCACCGCCACCTGCACCGGATGTTCGGGCAGCACGTAATCGGGGCCGGCACCGAGATACTGGCTCAGCGTGAGGAAGCCCGCGTGTTTGCCCGAGCAGTTGTTGTGCACCCGGCAGGGGCTCTTTCCCTCGCGGATCATCTGCAGTTTCAGACCCTTGTCGCGGCTTGGCTGCGGCCCGCACCGCAGGTCGTCGTCGCAGAGCTCGAGATCGGCCAGCCAGGCTTCAACCGCGCCCACATGCATCGGCGCGCCCTGGTGCGAGGCGCAGGCCAGCGCCAACTGCGGCGGCGTCAGGTGCCAGGCCTCGGCGGCCCCCGAGGCGACCAGAGGCAACGCCTGGATCATCTTCGACGAGGAGCGCGGGTAGACCACCGCATGCGGGTCGCCCCAGGCCTCGACGATGTTGCCCCAGCCGTCGCAGATGACCGCGTGGCCCAGATGCAGGCTCTCGGCGATCGGGCCGCGGCGGACCTCGACCAGGGGCACGGCGGCGGTGACTGTGTCTTGGGGCATTCCGGTCCTCACAAACGAGAGATATTCTGCCATCGGGGCTTTCTCGCCCCGAGGGTTTCGGTCTATTGTCCCGCCGTCGAGCACGAATGGTCGCGCCGGTCAAGGGACCGACAGAGGTCACGAGAGACACCCGGGCGCGAACCGGCAACAACAAGCAAGCACGGCTGGAGGCTGCAGGTATGAAGTCAATTCTCGGTGGGGTTCTGGGCGCGGCACTCGCGTTGAGCGCGACGGCAGGGTTCGCGCAGGAAGAAAGCACCAACCGGGTGAACGCGATCACCGACTGGTCGGTCTTCGAGGGCAACAGCCCGCGCGAATGCTGGGCGGTGACCACCTACAAGGAAAGCGTCAACACCAAGGACGGCCGCGTCGTTTCCGTGAAGCGCGGCGACATCCTGCTGATGGTCTTCTACCGTCCCGAGGCGAACGTCATGGGCCAGGTGGCCTTTACCGGCGGCTATCCCTTCGCCGGCGGCTCGACCGTGGGCGTGGACATCTCGGGCGAGAAATTCGACCTCTACACCGAGGGTGAATGGGCCTGGCCGGCGACCCCGCAGGACGATGCGAAGATCATCGCAGCGATGAAGCGCGGCGCCGACGCGGTGCTGACCGCGGGATCGAGCCGTGGCACGCAGACGAAGGACACCTTCTCGCTCCTCGGCTTCACCGCCGCGGTGGAAGACGCCGAAAAGCGCTGCTCGGGCTGAACCGGCACCGGTGAGTATTTGGAGAAAGATGAAAGGCACTCGCCAGCCTTTCATCTTTCCGAAAATACTCGAAAGCGGCGCTTCCTGTCGCGCTCCACGGTTGAAATTCGCACGGCCATCCACAGATGAGCTGCAGCAAGGGGACGCGCCCGCGCGTTCCCTTTGACTTATTGCCGCCGAATCCTGTATGGACAGGCCTTCTTTTTCCGAGGATGACGTGATGACTGCCAGCGCGCCGATCACCCAGGACGTGGTGACGATCCCCCGCAAGCTGCCGGAAGACGGCAAGCTCAACCTCGTGGGGCTGACCCGCGACGCCCTGCGCGCCGCGCTGATCGAGGCCGGCACGCCCGAGAAGCAGGCGAAGATGCGCGTCAACCAGATCTGGCAGTGGGTCTATCACTGGGGCGTGCGCGACTTCGGCGCGATGACCAACCTCGCCAAGGACTACCGGGCGCTGCTCGACGACAAGTTCAGCATCGAGCTGCCCGAGATCGTCTCGAAGCAGGTCTCGGCCGATGGCACCCGCAAGTACCTGGTGCGCATCGCCGGCGGCCATGAAGTCGAGGTGGTCTACATTCCCGAGGAAGGCCGCGGCACGCTCTGCATCTCTTCCCAGGTGGGCTGCACTCTGACCTGCTCCTTCTGCCACACCGGCACGCAGAAGCTCGTGCGCAACCTCACCGCGGGCGAGATCATCGGTCAGGTCATGCTGGCGCGCGACGATCTCGACGAATGGCCCGCGCCGGGCACCGGCACCGGCGAGGATGGCCCGCGCCTGCTGTCGAACATCGTTCTGATGGGCATGGGCGAGCCGCTCTACAACTTCGACAACGTGCGCGACGCGATGAAGATCGCCATGGACGGCGAGGGCATCGCCCTGTCGCGCCGCCGCATCACCCTGTCGACTTCGGGCGTCGTGCCGGAGATAGCCAAATGTGCCGAGGAGATCGGCTGCCTGCTGGCGGTCAGCTTCCACGCCACCACCGACGAGGTGCGCAACAAGCTGGTGCCGATCAACAAGCGCTGGAACATCGAGGAACTTCTCACTTCCTTGCGCGAGTATCCGCGGCTGTCGAACTCCGAGCGCATCACCTTCGAGTACGTGATGCTCAAGGACGTGAACGATACCGACGCCGACGCGCGCCGATTGGTGAAGCTGATCCAGGGCATTCCCGCCAAGATCAACCTCATCCCGTTCAACGAATGGCCCGGCGCCCCCTACCAGCGTTCGGACTGGGAGCGCATCGAGCGCTTTGCCGACATCATCTACAAGGCCGGCTATGCTTCGCCGATCCGCACCCCGCGCGGCGAGGACATCATGGCCGCCTGCGGCCAGCTGAAATCGGCCACCGAACGCGCCCGCAAGTCGCGCAAGCAGATCGAGGCCGAGACCGGCCTCGGCGGCGCCGCTTGACTTACCTGATCTAAACAATCAGGATTACCTCACCCAGCCAGTCCCGTCTCCGGGACAGCCCGGATCGACGGCCCCGCGCGCGGGGCGACTGGCTGGGAGAGGTTCCATGCGACATGAACGTTTCGACCGCGTCGAGCTGCGGCCCGCGGAAATGCGGGTGGTGCAGCTTCTGCGGCTCTGGCGCGCCGATGACGAAGCGGGCGCGCAACTGCTGCTGCGCGATGCGCTCGGCTTCACCCGGGCCCGCTCCTGCCTGCGTGCCTTCGGCGATCTTGCCGAACTGCTCACACGCCATGGCTGGCACGGCCCGCTGATCCTGCCGCAGGAAGCGCAGGGCATCTCGGACGACGAACGCGCCATCGCGCGTTTCGTGCTGACCGCCACCGAACAGGACCGCGAGCTGGCGCTGGCCGAGGCCACGATGCTGGTTACCCCGGCGCATATCCTGACGTTGACCAATGCCGCCGAACGTGTCGGCCTGCCGCTCCTTTGCGAGGAATGCCGCGCCCGGCTGAACTGCCCTCTGAGCTGACGCGCTCACCGGGGTGTGCCAAGCGCAAACGCCCCCTTGACCTTCCAGTGACTGGAACCCCTATCTAGAGGACCAACCTGGATTGGAAGGAGTCGCGTGATGGCACATGAGAGCTTGCGCTTCGAGGTGACGAAGATGACCTGTGGCGGCTGCGCGGGACGCGCGCAGAAGGCGCTGGCCGGGGTCGAGGGCGTAACCGACGCCTCGGTGAACCTCGCGACGAAGATGGCCCGTGTCGAGGGCAGCGCAGGGGTGCCCGCGCTGCGCGCCGCGCTGGACAAGGCGGGATATCCTGCGGGCGAGTCGACCCTGCGGCTCGGCATCGAGGGCATGAGCTGTGCCTCCTGCGCGGGCCGGGTCGAGCGGGCGCTGGCCGATGTGCCCGGCGTGCTCTCGGCGCATGTGAACCTCGCCAGCGAGACCGCCGAAGTGAAACTGCTCACCGGCTCTGCCGAGGCGCCCGCGCTGATCCACGCGGTCGAGGGCGCGGGCTACAAAGCCAACCTCGCCAGCGACGACAGCGCCGAGCACGAGGCACGCAAGCAGGTCGAACATGCCGCGCTGAAGCGAGACCTGATCATCGCCGCCGCGTTGACCGCGCCGGTGTTCCTGATGGAGATGGGCGGGCATTTCATTCCCGGCGTGCATCACCTGATCGCTTCCACCATCGGCACCACCACCTCGTGGCTGATCCAGTTCGTCTTGGTCACCGCGGTGCTGGTCTGGCCCGGGCGGCGCTTCTACCAGATCGGCCTGCCGCTGCTTGCCAAGGGCGCGCCGGACATGAACTCTCTGGTGGCGCTCGGGACATTGGCGGCATGGCTCTATTCCACCGTCGCGCTCTTTCTGCCCGGGCTGCTGCCCGAGGGCACGCGCGCCGTCTACTTCGAGGCCGCCGCCGTGATCGTCACGTTGATCCTGCTCGGCCGTTTCCTTGAAGCACGAGCCAAGGGGCGTACGGGGGCTGCTATCAAGCGGCTCGTGGGTCTGAAGCCCTCGACTGCGCGGGTCGTGCGGGATGGCGAGATCGTTGAGTTGCCGATTGCCGAGGTCGTCGCGGGCGATGTGCTGCACGTGCGCCCCGGCGAGCGCATCGCCGTCGACGGCGAGGTGCTGACCGGGCGTTCCTATGTCGACGAGAGCATGATCACCGGCGAGCCGGTGCCCGTGGAGAAATCCCAGGGCGCCACGGTCGTTGGCGGCACGGTCAACGGTGCGGGCGCGCTCAGCTTCCGGGCCACGGCGGTGGGTGCCGACACCATGCTGGCGCGGATCATCGCCATGGTCGAGGAGGCGCAGGGCGCCAAGCTGCCGATCCAGGCGCTGGCCGACAAGGTGGTGATCTGGTTCGTCCCCGCGGTCATGGCCGTCGCCGCGCTGACCTTCCTCGCGTGGCTGGTCTTCGGCCCCTCCCCCGCGTTGACCTACGCGCTGGTCGCCGGGGTCTCGGTGCTGATCGTCGCCTGCCCCTGCGCCATGGGCCTTGCCACGCCGACCTCGATCATGGTCGGCACCGGTCGGGCCGCCGAGCTGGGCGTGCTGTTCCGCAAGGGCGACGCGCTGCAGCGGCTGGAAAGCGTGCGCATCGTCGCCTTCGACAAGACCGGCACGCTGACCGAAGGGCGCCCCGAGCTGGTGCGCACCTCCGCGGCGCCCGGCTTCGGCGAGGCCGAGGTGCTGCGGCTCGCCGCCAGCGCCGAGCAAAGCTCGGAGCACCCCATCGCGCGGGCGCTGGAGCGGGCCGCCGAGGGCACCTTTCCGCAGGCCGAGGAGGTCGAGGCCATCGCGGGGCACGGGCTCAGCGCCCGCGTGGACGGCCGCCGCGTGCTGGTCGGGGCCGCGCGGCTGATGGCGCGCGAGGGGATCGACCTCGGCCCACTGAGCGCCGCACATGACGAGATCGCAACCGCCGGTCAGACACCGGTGCTGGTCGCCGTGGACGGGGCGATTGCCGGGGCGCTGGCCGTCGCGGACAAGGTCAAGCCGGGCGCCAAGTCGGCCATCGCCAAGCTGCACGACATGGGCCTCAAAACCGCGATGATCACCGGCGACACGCGGGCCACGGCGCAAGCCATCGCCGCAGAGCTGGGCATCGACCATGTCGAGGCCGAGGTGCTGCCCGAGGGCAAGCGCGACGCTGTGCGGGCACTGCGCGCGGCGCATGGCGCGGTGGGCTTCGTGGGTGACGGCATCAACGATGCCCCCGCGCTGGCCGAGGCCGAGGTGGGCCTTGCCATGGGCACAGGCACGGATGTCGCCATCGAAAGCGCCGACGTGGTGCTGGTCTCGGGCGACACCCGGGGCGTGATCGAGGCGGTTCACCTGAGCCGCGCCGTACTGCGCAACATCCGGCAGAACCTGTTCTGGGCCTTTGGCTACAACGTGGCGCTGATCCCGGTTGCGGCAGGGGTCTTCTACCCGGCCTTCGGCACGCTGCTCTCGCCGATGCTCGCCGCCGGAGCCATGGCGCTGTCGTCGGTCTTCGTGCTCAGCAACGCGCTGCGCCTGCGGCGGCTGCCATCGGCGATGCCGCCAGAGCGCCTGATGTGCGGCACGCCCTTCATGCGCGCCAAGGAGAAGGAGGCCGAGGCATGAATATCGGAGACGTCGCAGAGCGTGCCGGGCTGCCGCCCAAGACCATCCGCTACTACGAGGACATCGGACTGGTGACCCCGCACCGGGGGGCCAATGGCTACCGCGCCTTCACTGAGCAGGACGTGCACAAGCTGGCCTTCCTCGCCCGCGCACGCACGCTGGGGTTCACCATCGAGGACTGCCGCGCCCTGCTCGCGCTCTACGAGGACGAGAGCCGCGCCAGTTCCGAGGTGAAGCACATCGCCGAGGAGCATCTCGCGCAGATCGACGAGAAGCTGGCCCAGCTGCAGCAGATGCGCGACACGCTGGCGCATCTGGTCCACGCCTGCCACGGCGACGACCGGCCCGATTGCCCGATCCTCAGCGACCTGGCCTGCAAGGCGAGCTGAAGCTCAGTCTTGCAGCTCCAGCTCGCGCAGCGCCTTGCGCGTGGCGTGCCAGACCGGCAGCAGCGCGTCGAGGCTGTCGGCGGGCAAGGGATCGCCGCTGCGCGCCTTGTCCTCCTCGCGGCGCAGCGCGCCGTGAAGTGCGCTGGCTCCGAAAACCGCTGCCGAGCCGGCGATGCGGTGCACCTTCTCGGCATATTGCGCGGGGGCGATCCCCGCTCCCAACTCCTCGGCCAGCCCCGCGAGTCCGGTTTCCGTCTCTGCCAGGAAGCGATCCCGCAGCGAGGCAAACAGATCGGGCCCGAGCGAGGTCGCCGCGGCGCGCAGCGTCACATCGTCCAGCACCTTGTCCGGCACCGCCATGGCAACGCCTGCCTCTGTCGTCTCGCTGCCGCTGCCCGAGGCGGGCGCGATTCCCGCGATCACCCCGGCCAGCGCGCGCCAGGTGATCGGCTTGGTCAGGGTCGTGCTCATCCCGGCCTCGCGAAAGCGCGCGATGTCGGCGGGCAGCGCATGCGCCGTCAGCGCGACGATCGGCGTCCCGACATTGGGTCCTCTGCCACCCCGCAGGCGCCGCGTGGTCTCGACCCCGTCGAGTCCGGGCATCGAGATATCCATCAGGATGATGTCAAAAAGCTCGGAGCCCGCGACACGCAGCCCTTCGGCGCCGTCCTGCGCCTCGGTGACCGAATGCCCCATCTTGCGCAGCATGGCGGTGGCCACGAGGCGGTTCACCGGGTTGTCCTCGACGACGAGGATCCGGGCAGGTGCCATGTCGGGAAGCGTGTCGACCGGTTGTGGCGGCACTGCATTGAGCGGCGCGCGCTCCCCGGGCAGCGTGACGAAGAAACGTGTGCCCTGCCCCGGCGCGCTGGTGACCGTCACCTTCCCTCCCATCGCACTCATCAACCTTCGCACGATGCCCAGCCCGAGGCCGGTGCCTTCGGCGGCGCGCATGTAGGAGGAATCGAGCGTGACGAAATCCTCGAAGATGCGCTCGAGCTGATCCTCGGGAATACCGATGCCGTTGTCGGCCACCTCAAACGAAAGCGTTCCGTCGCCGGACACCCCGCGCAGCGAGAGCTGGATCTCGCCGTTCTCGGTGAACTTGATGGCATTGCCGACAAGGTTCACCAGCACCTGCCGCAAGCGCGCGCGGTCGCCCATGAGCATCGGGCAACCCTCTTCGGGCAGCCGCACCTGCAGCATGTTGCCCCGCGCCGCCGCGGAGGGACGCAGTACGTCCACCACCTCAGTCGCAAGCTCGGTCGGACAATATGGCGCGCGGGCGAAACTGAATTGCCCGGTCTCGAGCCGCGAATGGTCCAAGACGTCGTTCACGTGCTGCAACAGCACGTCCCCGGCCCGGCGCAGGATCTCGACGTATTCTCGCTGGTCGCGGCCAAGCTCGGTCTCGCGCAGCAGTTCGAGCGCGCCGATCATCCCGTTGAGCGGCGTGCGCATCTCGTGGCTCATGATCGCGACGAAGCGGGCCTTGGCCTGCTCGCCCTCGACCGCGCGGTCGCGCGCCTCGACCAGTTCTTCCTCGGCACTGATGTCGCGGGTGATGTCGCGGAAGTAGACCGCCCGCAGCACATCCCCCTCGTTTTCCGTCTCGGTGACCGACAGTTCCATCGGGTAGCGAGTCCCGTCGGCACGCAGGCCCTCGCAGCGGACCCGTCCGCGCCCCGCGTGTAGCGCAAGCCCTGTATCCTTCGCCTCTTCGGTGCCGGGCGGGAACAGAAGGTCGGCCGCCCGGCGTCCGAGCACCTGCCGGCTCTCGAAGCCCGATATGCAACCGGCCGCACCGTTGAACTGCAGGATGAGTCCATTGCGGTCGGTGACGACGATCCCGTCCAGCGCAGTCGACACCACCGCTTCGAGCCGGTGGTTCGCCTTGGCCCGCCGGTGCGCCTGATCGCGTGCGACGTGCATCAGCTGCCACAGGGCGACGACGCCGAGCGCCAGCGCCAGAACGAGGATCAGCGCCATACCCGAGAGCCGCACGAGCGAGTTCATCACCTTGCGACGCTGCATGTCCGACGCTGCCGAAAAGGCCCGAACCCCGGACAGCGAGATCTCGCGGACCGCCAGCCTTACGCCCTGCGCCTGCTCGCGCAGTTCGGGCAGACCCGAAACGAGCTCGGCATCCGGCGCGTCGATATATTGCACGGCGGTGTCGAGGAAGGCCCTGATGGTGCTCATCGGCTGGCGGGCACGAGGGGTGTTCACGATGTCGGCGTAGAGCCCGCCCCGGGACACCGTCTGGTAGCGGCTGTAAAAGATATCGAATGCCAGCCGCAATTCTTCGGTATCGAGGTATTCGGGGGATCTTTCCAACTCGCTCTGAAGGCGTCCGAATTCCACCTCCATTTGCGCGAGGGACCATTGGCCGTTGTCGGAGTTCGCCGTGGCGAGCCCCTGGATCTGGCGCGCGGCATCCACCGTCAGCAGGACCAGCGCCGCGAGGCAAAGCACGATGAACGGGGCACTGAGCGCCGCCCAGCGTTTGCGAGTCGGCAGGCTGCTGCCGTCGCCCGGTGCCGCCCCCTCGCTCACGGTTCGACGACGATCCGGTTGAGCTGCCAGATGCTGCGCGCGAAGATGATCTCACTGCGGTAGTCCGGGTTGAGGTCATAGGGATAGACGACCCACAGCGGTCCCTTGTCCCGGACGCTCATCAAAGAGCCGTTCCGCGCCCAGGCAATGATCGGCCCGTCGGGCACCGCGTCCTCGACCGGGATTTCGGCGGAGTAGTCGTTGATCGCCACCGCGCGGAGCTTTCCCTCGGACACGCCAAGCGCGGCGACGAGGTCGTGCAGGGAGACGCCGGTGAACCGCTGCGGCCCCTCGGTCCAGATCGTGGTCGTGGTAAAACTGGTGGTACCGAGCGCTTCCAGCATGTGCAGATCGAAGGCAGCGCCCTCCGGGGAGTTCGTCTCCGGCACATCACCGCTGACGGTGAGCAGGACCGCCCCCTGCGGCGTACCCAGCGGCAGAGCTGCCGCGGGAAGCGCCGAAAAAAGGCAGATCACGAAGAAAACGACCCAACGGAACATAAACCTCTACCTCCTTGCGAACCTTGTGGTCGCTCAATATCATACGGTCCTGTTACCCAAGCGCAAAGTCCTACCACATTGCGAGTGCCCGAGCCAGTTTCTGAAACGATCCGGTAATACTTTTGCGCCAGAAATCGCTTGCTGCATAGGTCGCACCAGGAGGACATATGCGTATTCTGGTCGCTGATGACCACGACCTCGTCCGAGAGACGATTGCCGCCTTCCTCCGCTCGGAAGGTATCGATGACGTGGACACCGCGGCAACGTTGGACGAAGCCATTGCACTCGTCGAACGCGGCATTTCCTTCGACCTGATCCTGCTCGACTACAACATGCCGGGCATGTCCGGCCTCACTGGCCTGGACCGCATGCGCGAGATCAGCGGCGGCGTTCCGGTCGCGCTGCTGTCGGGCACCGCCACGGCGGACATTGCGCAGGCCGCCATCCGCTCGGGCGCGGCGGGTTTCATCCCCAAGACATTGCCGTCAAAAACCATCGTCAGTGCGGCGCAGGTGATGGCGGCGGGCGAGGTGTTCGCCCCCTACAGCTTCATGACACAGGTGCCCGACGGGAAGGCTGCGGAACTGACCCCGCGCGAGCGCGAGGTGCTGCGCGGCCTCTGCGAGGGAAAATCCAACAAGGAGATCGCCCGCGATCTCGACCTGCAGGAAGTGACGATCAAGCTGCACGTGAAGACCCTGAGCCGCAAGCTCGAGGCGCGCAACCGCACCCATGCGGCGATGATCGCCAAGGAACTCAACCTGGCCTGATCCCCCGGCCCGGGCGCAGCCGCGCGGGCCTGTCGCAGCCGGATCAGATCCAGCGCAATCGGCGCAGGATCAGCAACTGCAGACCGACCACCACGGTCAGACCACCGCAGAACACCCAAAAGGCCAGTGGCTCGCCCGCGCCCGGCATGCCCGCCACGTTGATGCCGAAGAGGCCGGTCAGGAAGCCCAGCGGCAGGAACAACGCCGAGAGCACCGACAGCATGTACATGTTGCGGTTCAGCCGGTCAGACAATTGCCCTGCCAGCTCGTCCCGCACCAAAGCCATGCGTTCGCGCATCGCGTCGGCATCCTCGACCACCCGCTCGACGGCATCCAGCTCCTCCTCCAGCTGGCGCATGTCGTCCTGTTCGAGCCAATCCGGATGGCTGCCCTGCAAGGCGCGAAGCGCATCTCGCTGCGGCAGCAGGTAGCGCCGCAGGATGATCGCCCGCCGGCGCAGTTCCGCAAGCTGCTGCCGCATCTCGTCGTGGCCCTCCTCCAGCACGTCCTCCTCGAGCTGATCCGCCTCGTCCTCGATGCCGCCCCAGAAGCTCTCGATCCGGTAGGTCAGCCGCTCCACCAGCAGCGACAGGAAGGCCGCACAATCGTCAGGCCCGCCGCCCAGCTCAAGCGCCTGCGCAATGTCGTCTACCGCGCGCACCTTGCGCCGCGACAGGCTGACGATCCGCTGCTCGTCGATCCAGAGCCGGATCGAGACCATATCCTCGGGGTCCGCGCCCTCGGCGGTGTTGATGCCGCGCAGGATGACGATGAGACCCTCTCCGATGCGGGTGATCCTCGGCCGTGTCTCCTCGGCCACCAGAGCGTCGATGATCGTCGGGTCCAGATAGGAGAGATTCTCGACAATCCAGCCCGGTGCGTCCGGATGCGCGGCGCGCAGGTGCACCCAGCCCAGCGTGTCGCTGCGAAGCACCTCCGGGGCCTCGGTGGCGTTCATGCGAGTCCCGGCGGAGGGCCCCGAGAGGACGAATCCGGTTTCGATCAGGTCTTCGGGGCGCGCGACAAGGTTTTGCATGGGCAGAAAGTACATCGGCACGGGCAAAGGACAAGCCCCCGCTTGCGGCGAGAAAATCTCATGTTTTCAAAGCGTCCCCACCGGTCGGGACAGGGCCCTCCCGCGCTGTGCAAATTCGCACAGTACGTGGTTGTTTTTTGGAAACCCGGGTGTTTTGCAAGTGTAGTTCACGGATTTCCCGCGACCTGAAACTGAACTCATAAGTTCATTTTTCAGAAAAGCTTCACATTTCTCTTCCGTTGGAATTCGTCTCCTCACTTTCAAGCCCACGATTCCGCGAGCGACCGTGAGCGATCCGGTGATTTGATAAATCCCTTCTGAACAACGATTTATCTCCTGTCCCCGGCAGACACGGGACGCGGCGACGCAAGAAGCCGCACTCAAATCAGAAACAGGAATGTTGTTATGAAAACGCTTATCGCATCCGCCCTCATCGCCTCCGCAGCCCTCACCGGCGCAGCCTCCGCGGCTGTCGCAACCGCCTCCCCGGCCCGCGCACAGATTGAACGCGCGCTCCCCGGTGCGGACCTCAGCGGGCTGAGCGCCGACCAGATCGTGCTCGTCGCACAGGTGATCGACAGCGCCGACAACGACAACGATGGCGCTCTGGCCGCCAAGGCTCTGATCCAGAACCTTCGTTGAGCGTAGACGGCGGGCAAGGCCCTGCCCGACGATCCCGAGACAAGGGCAAGGCCGGTTCCGTCAGTGAACCGGCCTTTTCCGTTACCGGCGCATGCGCCACGGCACGAGCGCAGCAAGCGTGCCAAAAGGCCCCTGCAGGGCACACTCCAGGATGCCCCCAAACGCGTCTATGGCCCGGCTTTAAACAGGGCTCCTAGCCCGGCCCAAAGGCGAGCCCTAGACTGCTCCCAGCTGCGCCTCCTGTGCTGCTCAGGGAGCCTCCGACAGCGCCTCTGCAAAGGAAAAGGGGCCGCCCGATGGGCGGCCCCTTTCGTGATGTCCACGCACCGGTCCCGGAAGGACCGGATCAGCGCAGGATC
>NZ_FOZW01000019.1 GCF_900116195.1 Alloyangia pacifica | reverse complement strand
GCCACGCCGATGATCACCGACACGCCCCAGCCGCGGTGCGAGCATTCCAGCGCGTCGCGCATCACCTTGACGTTGCCGGTGGCGTCGAAGCTGTAGTCCACGCCGCCGATCTGGTCCGCGCCGCGCTTGGTGAGGTTGACGATCTCCTGCACGACGGAGCCCTCGATCTTCGAGGGGTTCACGAAGTGGGTCATGCCGAACTTCTTGGCCATCTCGGCCTTGGAGTCGTTGAGATCCACGCCGATGATCATGTCGGCCCCCGCCATGCGCAGGCCCTGGATGACGTTGAGCCCGATGCCGCCGAGGCCGAAAACCGCCGCGGTCGAGCCGATCTCCACGCCCGCCGTGTTGATCACCGCGCCGATGCCGGTGGTGACGCCGCAGCCGATGTAGCAGATCTTGTCGAAGGGCGCGTCGTCCCGCACTTTCGCCAGCGCGATCTCCGGCATCACCGTGTGGTTGGCGAAGGTCGAGCAGCCCATGTAATGGTAGATCGGCGTGCCATCGAGCATCTTGAAGCGCGTGGTGCCGTCCGGCATCAGGCCTTGGCCCTGGGTGTTGCGGATCGCGGTGCAGAGGTTGGTCTTGCCCGACAGGCAGGACGGGCACTCGCGGCATTCCGGCGTGTAGAGCGGGATGACGTGATCGCCCGGCTTCAGCGTGGTGACGCCTTCGCCCACTTCGAGCACGACGCCGGCGCCCTCATGGCCGAGGATGCAGGGAAAGAGCCCCTCGGGGTCGGCGCCGGAGCGGGTGAACTCGTCGGTGTGGCAAAGCCCGGTGGCCTTGATCTCGACCAGCACCTCGCCGGCCTTCGGCCCATCGAGTTCCACGTCCATGATCTCAAGCGGTTTACCGGCCTCGAGCGCCACGGCTGCACGGGTTCTCATGTCGTTGTTCCTTTCAAAGAATGTCCTGACAACCTCTGCGGCGACGCCCCTCGAGCAGGGGCGGTCCCAGGGCTGACAATTGTCGTGAAGGGCAAGACACCAAGGTGCCGCCGCGCCTTCCCCATGGGGAAAAAGTCCTATACCCCCAAGGCCGGTGCAATCGGGATGTTCGGACGTTTCCGGACAAGTCACCCCTGAATTGCGCCGAGCAATGCCAAGAATGGAGCCGCTGTGCCTGCCTCCTCGCCGACCGAGCCTGTCACCGCGCCGAGCGCGCTGCGCCACGTCCAGATCGTGATTTACCGGGGCTTCAAATGCATGGAGGCCGTCGGGCCGGTGAACGTCTTTACCGCCGCCAACCGATACCTCGCGGCGGCCTCGCACCCGGCGCGCTACGACGTCGAACTGATCGCCCCGACCCCGGGCCCGGTGCAGTCCGAGAGCTTCCTGACGCTGACCGCCGAGCGCGCGCTGGCGGAGGCCACGCCGCAGGACACGGTGATGATCGCCGGGGCGCTGGAGATCGAGGAGGCGCTCCGCGGCAATCCGCAGATCGTCGACTGGTGCCGCCGCCACGCGGCGCAGGCCCGCCGCTTCGCCTCGCTCTGCACCGGCACCTTCTTCCTAGCCGAGGCCGGACTCTTGGACGGACGTCGCGCCACAACGCACTGGAGCGTCGCTGCACGCCTGCAGCAGGCCTATCCCGACGTACGGGTCGAAGCCGACGCGATCTTCCTGCGCGAAGACAACCTCTACACCTCGGCCGGGGTGACCGCCGCGATCGACCTCGCGCTGGCCTTCGTCGAGCAGGACTTTGGGCGCGACCTCGCACTGTCTGTGGCGCGCGACATGGTGATCTATCTCAAACGCCCCGGCGGCCAGTCGCAGTTCAGCGCGGTGCTGACCGGGCAGGCGCAGGTCCGCTCCGGCATCGCCGACATCCGGACCTGGATCCATGCCAATCTCGAGCGCAAGCTGCAGACCGGCGATCTGGCGCAGCGCGCCGGGATGAGCGAGCGCAACTTCGTGCGCCAATTCACCCGGGATGTCGGGCAGAACCCCTCAGATTACGTGATGAACGCCCGCTGCGAGCGCGCGACGACGCTGCTGCTGGAGACGGGACTGCCGGTCAAGACCATCGCGCACCGGGTCGGCTTTTCCTCGGACGACCAGATGCGCAAGGTGTTCAACCGCAAGTTCTCGCTGACTCCGCGTGAGTACCGGGAGCGGTTCTCCACCGCCGCCTAGATCGCGGCAGCTATTGCGGGCTGACCGTGCCGTAGCGCCGCCCGTACCAGAGCAACGGCTTGCGCCGTGTGCTGCGCGCGATCTCCTGCACATGACCGACAAAGAGCATGTGACCCTCGGCCTCGAAGGCATCCGCCACGAGGCAATCCATGGAGGCGACGGCATCCAGCAGCTGCGGCTCCCCCGACGCCCAGGAAATCCAGTCTGCCTCGAAGAACCGTTCTTCGGACGGCAGCCTCCCCGCAAAGGCGTCGGCGATATCGTCCTGCCCCTCCGAGAGCATGGCATAAGAAAATCGCCCCGTCTGCCGGATCCGATCGGCGAGCTCCGAGTTGGCTGCAATCGACACGAGGATCGCAGGCGGTGCCACGCCGAGCGAGATCGCCGCCGTGACAGTCCGCCCGAGGCGCGCGTCGCCGGAGCCGCAGGTCACCACACAGACGGTCGCCGCGAGTGTCGCCATGGCGTCGCGGAACACCTGCGGATCTGCGCCGGTCCTGTCCTCCCCAGCTTCGCCGGTGCCGTATTGGCTTGTCCAAGGTTTCATTGTCCGCTCCCCGGGTTCGGCGAGAACAGCGTGGCGAGCTTGTCCGGAACGCCGTCCATCTCGGCCGCATTTTCCGGCGGCGTTCCCTGCGCGACGATCACCGGCCAGAGCTCGGCGTACTTGCGGTTGAACTCGACCCATTTGTCCATTTCCGGCTCGGTGTCCGGGCGGATCGCGTCGGCGGGGCATTCCGGCTCGCAGACGCCGCAATCGATGCATTCATCGGGGTGGATCACAAGCGTGTTCTCCCCCTCATAGAAGCAGTCCACCGGGCAGACCTCGACACAGTCCATGTATTTGCAGGCAATGCAGTTCTCGGTGACGACGTAAGTCATTCCATCTCCATCCGCCGTGGCCGAACGCCCCGCCGTGCCCCTGCACGGCGGGACAGGTCCGCGCCGATCAGGCGAGGTTGCTTTCGGCGAACTCGTAGTTCGCGAGAGTGTCGAGGAAATTGGTCACGTAGTCCGGACGGCGGTTGCGGAAGTCGACGTAGTAGCTGTGCTCCCAGACGTCGAGCCCGAGCAGCGCGGTGCCCTCGCCGGTGGCCAGCGGGTTGACGCCATTCGGAGTCTTGGTGACACCGAGGCTGCCGTCGGCCTTCTGGATCAACCAGGCCCAGCCCGAGCCGAACTGCGTGGTCGCCGCTGTCTTGAAGGCGGCCTTGAAGTCATCGACCGAGCCAAAGGACTCGACCAGCTTGGCTTCGAGCGTGCCGGGGATGCCGCCGCCGTTCGGCGAGAGCGCGTTCCAGAAGTGGATGTGGTTCCAGTGCTGGCCGGCCTGGTTGAACACGCCGGCAAGCGCGTCATCCCCATAGGACAGCGCGATGATCTCCTCGAGCGTCTTGCCCTGCAGGGCGGCGTTACCCTCGACGAAGCCGTTGAGCGCGGTGACATAGGCCTGGTGGTGCTTGTCGTGGTGCAGCTCCAGCGTTTCCTGGCTCATGCCGCGCTCGGCAAGGGCGGAATGGGAATAGCTCAGGGCGGGAAGTTCAAAGGTCATCTCGGTCTCCTTTCGAGCCAGCGCTTGCGCGATGCGGCCCGTTTGGTTAATTAAACAAGCAAATACTTTGAAAAACATCGGAGCCAATATGTCAAGTGATGACTTGGAAAAAGAAGCGTGGTCGCCGCGGGCTCCTTCCGAGCGGCTGCTGATGACGCTGAAGATGCACGGCGCGCAGACCTCGGCCGAGGTCGGCCGCAGGCAGGGCATCACCGGCGAGGCGGCGCGGCAGCAGCTGATGAAGCTGCATGAAGAGGGGTTGGTGGACGAGGAACGCCGCAGCGCTGGCCGCGGGCGACCCGCGACCTACTGGCATCTGACCGACAAGGCTCAGGCGCGCTTTCCCGACACCCACGCCGCGCTGACCGTGGACATCCTGCGCAGCATCACCGAGGTGCTGGGGTCGGACGCGCTGGACCGGATCATCGCCGAGCGCGAGGTGGCAACGCTCGCGCAGTACCGCGACGCCATGGCGGGTTGCGAGAGCACCCGCGACCGGCTGGAGCGGCTGGCCGAACTGCGCAGTGCCGAAGGCTACATGGCGCAGGTCGAGGAGGACGAGGACGGCACGCTGCGTCTCGTAGAGAACCATTGCCCGATCTGCGCCGCCGCCAGCTTCTGTCAGGGCTTTTGCCGCGCCGAGAAGGCGGTGTTCCAAAATGCCCTCGGCTCCAGCGCGACCATTGAACGAGACGAGCACATCGTCAGCGGCGGGCGGCGCTGCACCTATATCGTACGGGAGAACGGCGCATGAGCCCTTCCCTGTCGCGCGCCGGAGAGCCCACCACCGACGAGGCGATTGCCGAAGGTCTGGACGAGGCCATGGTCCGCTGCGTGGTGCACCGCTTCTACGACCAGGTCCGCGCCGACCCGCTCATCGGCCCGGTCTTCCATGCCCGCATCGCCGACGACCACTGGCCGGAACATCTGGAAAAGATCACCGCCTTCTGGAGTTCCGCCCTGCTCGGCACGCGCAGCTACAGTGGCAAGCCTATGCCCAAGCACCAGGCCATCGAAGAGCTGGAGGACGCGCACTTCCGCCGCTGGCTCGCGATCTTCCGGCACACGGTGACCGAGCTTTGCCCCGAGCGCACCGCCGCGCTCTTCATCGCCCGTTCCGAGCGCGTGGCCGAGGCGTTCAGGATGAACATTGCCATGCACCGCGGCGATATCCTCACCTTCCGCCCGCCGCTCACCCGCGAGGACTACCCCTGATCCCCCCAGCGGCGGAAACGCCAAGAGGCGGCCGAAGCCGCCTCCCGTCAACACATCACTCGCTACACACACCCGCCCTACTGCGTGGACAGAAAGTCCACGACGTTCCGGCGATCCTTCTCGTCCGGTAGGCGCAGCACCATGCGCGTGCCGGGCACCATGTCCCGCGGGTTTTCCAGGTATTGCACAAGCGTCTCGGCATCCCACACTAGGCCGCTGCCTTCCATTGCGCCCGAGTAGCGGAAGCCCTCGGCGGTTCCCGCCTCACGACCGACCACGCCCTGCAGGCTGGGTCCGACGCGATTGGAGCCGTCGAGCGTATGGCAGGCGGCGCAGCGCCGCTGGAACACGGTTTCGCCTTCAGCGACGTCCTGCGCCATCAGGGGCTCCCCGGCGAGCAGGCCGAGGAGAACGAAAGTACCAAGTTTCTTCATCATTTATCCGAAGTCGTGTTTCGACAGGGGCAGGCTGCGGATGCGCTGACCGGTGAGCGTTGCCACCGCATTGACGATGGCCGGGCCAACCGCCGGAAGACCAGGCTCACCGACGCCGCCCATAGGAGCACCACTTTCGACAATCGCGGTATGGACCTGCGGCATCTGGTCGGGGCGCAGGATCGGGTACATGTCGAAGTTGCTGGCCGTCGGCTCACCGTTCTCGTAGACCAGTTCCTCGACCAGCGTCTGCGAGGTGCCGAGAGCGACCGCAGACTGCACCTGCGCCTCCACCGTGCTGGGGTTCACCACCTGCCCCGGATCGAGCGCGACCCAGACCTGGTGCACGCGCACTTCGCCGCCATCCACCGACACCTCGGCGATCACAGCGGCCTCGGAGCCGAAGGGCGAGGCCATGGCCACACCCCGCGCGCGGGTGGTGCCGTCCTCGGCCTCGAAGGGACCGGGCGTCCAGCCCCCGGAGAGTTCGCCGACGCGTTCGAGCAGCCTGCGGTGACGCTCCGAGCCCGACAGCATCGACAGGCGCATCTCGAAGGGATCGAGGCCGCCCGCCTGCGCCAGCTCGTCGAGGAAACCTTCGTACATGAAGTCATGCATCGAGTGGCCCACGGCGCGCCAGTAGCCGATCACTGCCGGGTTGGCGTGGAAGATCTGGCCGATGTGGGTGTTGGCGATCGCATAGGATTTGCCCGAGATGCCCTCGGTCGCCGAGGGGTCCTGCCCCGGAGGCGCCTGGTACCAGCGCTGGGTCGGACCCTCGCCCACCACCTCGACCTGCAGCGCGGTCGGGCCATCCGGGCCGACGGCACCGCGGAAGCGCGCGAGGCCCAGCGGACGCGGCGCATCGCGCAGGAAGTCCTCCTCGCGGGTCCAGATCAGCTTGACCGGACGGCCCACGGCCTTGGCCAGCGCGATCGCCTGCGGGAATGGGTTGGCCGTGGCATAGAGGAAGTGCCGACCGAAGAAGCCGCCCAGCACCTGCTGGTGCAGGTTGATCTGGCTCGCCTCCAGCCCGGCCGCAGCTGCCGCCGCACCGACGAACATCTCGGGCGCCTGACAGGGCATCCACAGATCGAGGGTGCCGTCCTCGTTGAACCGCGCCGTGGCCGAGGGCGGCTCGAGTTGGCCATGCGCCACGTAGGGCGCATCGTAGGTGGCCTCGATCACCGTCTCGGCGGCCTCCAGCGTGCCTACGGCATCGCCTGCGGCTTCGACCTCGACCACCTCGCCCGTGGCGCCGGCCAGCGTGTCGCGGAAGGCGGCGGAGGAGAAGTCGGCGGGCATCGGCCATTGCGCCTCGCCCTCGGTCCAGTCGATCTCGGCGGCATCGATGGCGCGGCGGGCCTGCCAGAATTTCTCTGCAACCACCGCCACGGCCCCGTCCAGCATCTGCACGGAATGCACACCGCGCATCGCCTCGATCTCGGCTTGGTTGGTGACCGACGCGGGCGTCAGGCCAAGGCGCGGCGCGTGGCGCAGCGCGGCCAGAAGCATGCCTTCAACCTCGACGTCGATGGCGTAATTCTGCTGTCCGGTGGATTTCGCCCGCACATCCATGCGCGGCAGGGCGGTGCCAATCCAACGGAAGTCAGCCGGGTCCTTGAGCGCCGGGGCGGCGGGCACCGGCAGGTTCATGGCGGCCGCAGCCAAATCGCCATAGGCCGCACGACGGCCGGAGCCCTCATGCACCACGACGCCCGGCTCGGTGGTCAGTTCGGAGGCCTCCACACACCACTCCCGCGCCGCCGCCTCGACCAGCATCGCCCGCGCAGCGGCGCCAAGCTGGCGCATCACCGGGTAGCCGGTGCGGGTCGACATGCTGCCACCGGTCAGCCGGTAGCCGCCCATGATGCCGAAGGGGCCGCCCGCCGGGGCGATCTCGACCGAGAAGTTCTCGGGCGCGAGGTCAAGCTCTTCGCCGACGATCTGCGCCATGGCCGTGAAGATGCCCTGCCCGCCCTCGATGAACGGGCTGCGCAGCAGCGCCGTGCCATCAGAGCGCAGCTCAAGGAAAGCTTCGACGGCAGGCGCCTCGGCGGCGGCCTCCTGGCCCCGCACCGGGCGCAGCGGCAGCGCGCTGGCCAGCACGAGCGCCCCGGACCCGGCGAGGAATCCCCGCCGCGACACGTTCACCGGCGCCTGCCCGAGGCGGCGCGCGAGTTGATCAATCACACCCATGGCTCAGGCCTCCGACACGCTGCGCACGGCGGCGCGGATCTTGTTGTAGGTGCCGCAGCGGCAGAGGTTGGTCATCGCACCATCGATGTCCGCGTCCGTGGGGTTGGGAATATCGCTCAACAGCGCCGTCGCCGCCAACACCTGCCCCGACTGGCAATAGCCGCATTGCGCGACCTCGTTTTCGACCCAGGCCTCGACCACGCGGCGACCGATCTCGGTTTCCTCGACCGTCTCGATGGTTCGGATTTCGAGACCCGCGACGCTGTCCGCCGGGGTCACGCAGGAGCGCGTCGCCACACCGTCGATCAGCACGGTGCAGGCGCCGCATTGCGCGATGCCGCAACCGTATTTCGTGCCGGTCAGGCCGAGTTCCTCGCGGATCACCCACAGGAGCGGGGTATCGGGTTCCACGTCGACGTCATGCGTCGCGCCGTTGATGTTCAGCTGCATTGTCATACCTGTCGGTTCGATGGGTCTGTCGCGACGATGGCGAGGCACCGCCCGAAGAGCGGGCGCATGCGCCATGCCGAAAAGGGATCTCTGCAAGACCAAGTGTCCTACGAGGCCTGCCTCGAAGCTATGGGTCGAAACCCGATAGCGCCGATGAGCCTGCCTCATGAATGGCCGGGCTGTCAGGCGGGCAGCGCCCGACCGCCACTATCGCGGCGCGTCAGAAGCAGCATCGCCAGCACGCCCAGCAGGCTGATGACCGAGGTCGCGACCACCGCTCGATGCCAGCCCTCGAAGAAGCTCTCGCCCTGCGCCCCGGCAATCAGCACCGAGATCAGCGAGATGCCGAGCGCCGAACCGAGGTAGCGGGCGGTGTTGTTGGCAGCCGAGCCCATGGCCGTACGCTCCTGCGGCACGGTCTGCACCGCTTCATGGCCCAGCGAGGCGTTGAGGATGCCGTTGGCGACGCCCGCCACGAAAAGGCCGGGCAGCAGCACGGCCCAGGTGCTGTCCGCGCCGGCGACGAAACGGAGCGCCTGCCCGACCGCACAGCCGAGGATCGACCAGATTACCCTTGCCCGCGAGGAGAGCGCCGCCGGCAGGAAGCGCGCGCCGAGCGCGGCAAGGACGGTCACACCAGACCAGGCGAGAATGGTGACAGCGGCGGCGAGTGGGCTGAGGCCCAGCCCGCGCACCAGGACGGTCGGCACCATGGACATCAGTGCCAAGACCCCGGCTCCGGAAGCGAAGGCAGCCAGGGTCGCGCCGACAAAGGCCGGGCAGCGGAAGAGGCGCAGCTCAAGGATCGGGTTCGGGCTGCGGCGCTCCAGCCGGACGAAAAGCACGAGCAAGACCCCGGCCAGTGCGATCAGCCCGATCACCAGCAGCGAGGAGCCAACACGGACCTCGACAAGCGCAGACATGAGCGCCGCCATCCCAACCATCAAGGCGAGCGCGCCCGGCAGGTCCACCCGCAGCCCCGTGCGGGGGCTCTCCGGAAGTTGCACCGATGCCAGCGCCAGCGGCGCGGAGATCAAGGCGATGATCCAATGGATCGCGTTCCAGCCCGAGACCGAGAGAAATGCGGAGGAGAGGATCGGCCCTGTCGCCACCCCAGCCCCGAGCGCAGCCGCCCAAATCGCGGCGGCTTGCTTGCGCGCCTCGCCTTGGTAGATCTGCCCAAGAAGCCCCAGCCCGCAGGCCATGATCCCGGCACTACCGAGCCCCTGAACGATACGCATCACGATCAGCATCTGCGCGCTGCCGGCCAGCGCCGCGCCGATCGACGAGACCACATTGATCCAAAGACCCGCCACGAAGGTGCGGCGGCGGCCCAGCGTGTCACCGAAGGCACCAGCGGTGAGCAGTCCGCAGGCGGCGCCAAGCGGCATGCCGCTCATCACCCAGGCCTGCTCCGCCGCGCCGAGATCGAGCGCGGAGGTCATGGCGTCCAGCGTGGTCAGCGGCGCGGTAAAAACCACAAGTGCCAGTAGCGTCGCCAGCGCGACGAGGACCAGAGGCAGTTTCGGTGCCAAGGTCCCCGATGCGGCGCGGGGGCTCATTCCGCACCCCCTAGTGCAGCCGGGCCGCCGGTGAGCACTCGGTGGCGCATCCACACACAGCCCTTGTCGAGGGTTTCCACGGCGATCAACTCAAGGCCACGAGCCACGGTCGTGCCGCGGTGCTCGTAGATGGCGGGGATGCCGCCCTGCCCGTCCACCACCGGGTAGACGAGCGTGCTGGTCTCGTCGATCAGCCCCTCTGCCAGGAAAGCTCCATTGATTTCGCCACCGCCTTCGAGGATCAGCCGCCTTGCGCCGAAGGCAAGCGCGATCCGCGCCAGCGCATCGGCCAGCGCCCCCCCACCCGAGCCTAGGAAAACCACCGACACGCCGCGCGCGACCAGCATCTCGACATGCGCGCGGGAGGCTTGCTCGCCGAGCACCATCACCAGATGCGCGCCGTCGATGTCGCCGCTTTCGGGGCGGAGCCGACCCGTACGGTCGATGCAGATGCCGATGCCCGAGAGTGCATCGTGCTCCGGCGCGATGTGATCGTCCCGCGGGCCGATCTCCTCGAGCGGCGCCGGGTCGGCGGCCTCGAGGTAATGCGCCTCCATGGTCGTGCGTCCGACGATCCATCCATCTGCATCCAGCCGGGCCGCGGCGGCGTCATAGACCTCGAGCAGTTCTTCCTCTTCGCAAGGCCAGCGGTCGGCAAGCAGCCGACCATCGATGGAGGTGATCATGTGGCAGATGATGTGGGGGCGGGTCATGGATCGGCTCGTTCGGTTACGACTGGCGGCTTCGCGATCGCGAAGCGGGCCGCCCCTTCATATGCGGCACGGCTCGCTTCAGTGTATGCCCGGTCTCCGCCTTGCAGAGATGAGCTTGGCTCATGAATGGCGCGAGGCCCCTGCCGGTGAGGCCGGAAGCTGAAAGAGCCGGGCGCTGGAAAGCGCCCGGCCCTCAAGAACGGCGGTTTGCCGGATCAGCCGTTGTAGTCCTCGTCGGCCACCTTCTCCATCCAGGTCACCGGCGAGCCGTTGATGCTTTCCTGAATGGCGATGTGCGACATGGCATTTTCCGGCGCGGCGCCGTGCCAGTGCTTTTCCTCGGCCGGGAAGAAGACGATGTCGCCGGCAGTGACCTCCTCGACCGGCCCGCCTTCGCGCTGCACGCGACCCTTGCCGAAGGTGATGATGATGGTCTGGCCCGCCGGATGGGTGTGCCACGCGGTGCGCGCGCCGGGCTCGAAGGTGACATGCGCGCCGCTTGTGCGACCGGGCGCGTCGGCCTGGAACATCGGGTCGATGCGCACGGTGCCGGTGAAATACTCCTCGGGACCGGGGCCGGAAGGAATGGTGCCTGCGCGGGTGATTTTCATTGTCTTTCTCCTTCTGTCTCGCTGCGCGGTCAGCCGCGCAGTTTGGTGAATCTGTAGGTAAGCGCTGGCCCGCCCGGTTGGACGTAAGCCAGTTCGACTGTGGCCATGGCGAAGGGCTCGACATAACGGCCGTTGCGCAAACCGCCGGTGTCTAGCGGCTCGAAGCCGATGTCGCGGATGAGCTGGCCGGCGATTTCCTTGGCGCCCGCGTCGTCACCATAGGTGAAGACCTGCGGCGCGGGCTCCTGCCCCTTGCGGGCGAAAACCGGCGCGAAACTCTCGGAGGGCGTTGTATTGAAGCACGACACCCAGCAAGCCTTCGGGCGCATCCGGGCCAGTTCCTCGCCGCCGGAGGAGGTGGTGCCGACGACGAGGTCCCGGTTGGCTTCGTCGAGCGGCACACAGCAGTTCAGCACCACCTTTCCCGCCAGATCGCCCGCGTGCTCCAGCACGTCGCCGACCCGCGACCAATGCACCGCCAGAAGCAGCGCGTCGGCCTCGTCCACTGCGTCGGCAATGGTTCCCGATTGCCCGCCGCTCTCCCGCGCAAGGCGCTCCAGCTTCGAGGCACTGCGCGCATAGGCAAAGGTGACGTCATGGCCAGAGGCCGCCCAGAGCGCGCCGAGCTTGCCGCCCATCAGACCCGATCCGAGAATGCCGATCTTCATGCTGTTCTCCTGAATTGCGGAAGCGGAGCCGAAGCCCCGCCGCCCGAAGACTTAGTTCACTCGCGCCTCGAAGACCTGCTTGGCCACCGGCAGCGCCGAGAAGACCTTGGGCCAGCCTGCGTAGAAGGCGAGATGCGACAGCATGGCACCCGCCTCTTCCTGCGTCAGCCCGTTGTCCATCGCGCGACCCAAGTGGAAGGTCATCTGCTCGGGCTGACCGGCGGCGATCAGCGCGGCGACGGTCACCATGCTGCGATCGCGGGGCTCCAGTGCCGGACGCAGCCACAGATCGTTGAACAGCAGCTCGCGCGTGGTGTCGACGACACCCATGCTGACATTGGCGAAGTTGCCGCGCACAGTTTCTTCACGGGCGGCCTCGGCCTCCTCATTGATCGGCAGCAGCTCGGGCTCGAGCGCCGGAAGATCCTCTGCCGTGACACCGCGCGCCTCATAGACCGGCGCCATCGCCTCGGCAGCGGCGGTGGCATTGCCCCAGCCGGTGTAGAAGGCGAGATGGGTGATCGTCTCCGACAGCTCGGCCGGGGTCACGCCCGCGTCGAGCGCCAGCTCGACATAGCTGCCGAGGTTCTCTGTCTCATGGCGCGTCATCAGCGCCGCAAAGGTGACAAGCGCGCGGTCGCGCATCGAGAGCTCTTCGCCCGCCCAGACAGAGCCGAAAAGATCATTGGTCGAATAAGCCTCGAGCGCGGGCGCAACGGCGCCAACGGCGGATTGCAGGGTGCTGGACACCTCCTGCGCGGACGCGCCGGTGGTCATGAGGGCGAGGGCCGAAGCGGCAACATAGGTCTTCATGGGAGCTCCTGTCGGGCTGGTTCCGGTTACCCCCTTGATGTGGGCGGACCCTGCGGAACCTTAATGCCCGATTGCGCCAACCCACTCATGACAGCGCCTCATGAATACCTCAGCCCCGCTCTCGCAAAGCCTCCAGCACCACCTCGAAGGCCGAAGACGGACGCTGCCTGCTCGGGTAGTAGAGGTGGAACCCCGGGAAGTAAGGGCAATAGTCATCAAGGCAGGTCTGCAGAGCCCCGGAGGCCAGGTGTTCCGCCGCAAGCCGTTCGGGGATCAGCGCGAGCCCGTGGCCGTCTACCGCCGCGCGCATCACCGGGTTGATCGTGTTGAAACAGGTCTGTCCCGAAACCTTCACGCGGATCTCGTTCCCGTCCTTGTCCTCGAATTCCCAAGCATAGAGCGCGCCATGGGTCGACAGCCGCAAATTGATGCAGCGATGCTCAGTCAGGTCCTGCGGCACCTGCGGGGTGCCCGCCGCCTCGAAATACTCGGGGGCACCGACGCAGATCATCCGCTCTTCCGGACCGATGCGCATCGAGATCATCCCATCGCTCACCTGTTCGCCGTAGCGCACCCCGGCATCGCATTGCGAACTCGCCAGATCAGTATAGCCGTAGTCCATGACGAACTCGACGTTCACCGCAGGGTATTGCTTCAGCACTGGCGAGAGCTTGGGCCAGAGAATGCTGTCGATCGCGTATTCCACCGCGACGATCCGCACCGTGCCGGTGGGCTGATCGCGCGCGTCATTCAGCGCCTTGAGCCGCGCCTCGATCATCTCGAAACAGGGATTGAGCGTCGCCAGAAGATCCTCGCCCTCCAGCGTCGGCGCCACAGAGCGCGTGGTCCGGGTCAGCAGGCGCAGACCGAGCCGCTGCTCGAGCCCCTTGATCGTATGGCTCAGGGCCGACTGCGAGACGTTGAGCCGGGCCGCCGCGCGGGTGAAGCTCCGCTCCTCGGCAACCGCCGCCAAGGCGATGAGATCGTTTATGTTTTCACGAAGCATGAGGGAGGCCTTGATCTGGTGGTCGAGGATCATGACAGGTCTCCCTCACGATATATGTGCGTGGCTCATGACGTCCACTGATTATCCCGTATCGGGAAGCCCGGATCATTCGATCATCGGACGCACCGTCTCGGCGGGGCGAGCGATTGGTGGTGATCGCGTAGACGTGGTCTTCGGTCACCAGCACGTCGCGCACCCGATCTCCGAGGCTCAGGGCTTCGGACACCGCACCATCGGTGCCGACCGAGAGAACGGAACCCGACCGCAGGCTGGCGAGCAGCAGGCGCTCGCCCTCCCAGGCAAGGCCCGACGGCGCCCAGGTGCCGCGCCCGGAATGGGCCAGCGGCGCCTGCATCCCGTCCTGCGTCTCATGCCAGGCATCGTTGCCTAGCTCGATCTCGATGACGCGGTTACTTCGGTCCTCCGGCGTGCCCATGTGCTGGTAGACCACCGCGCGGCGGCTCTGCGCAAAGTCGGGCCGCAGCGCGAGGCCAAGCAGCCCGCCACCCCCGTCATTCAGGATCGGTGCGCTGGTCTCGACCGGCAGCCGGGCGAAGTTCTCGCCGTCGAAGATGCCGATGGTCCCGCCCTTCTCGGTTAGGTAGATCACCTCGCCCTGCGCCTCGATGTCCCAAGGGTAGTCGAGCCCCTCAAGCACCGTTTCCTGCGCCTGTGCAGCCAGCGGGAGAAGCGCGGCCATGAGCAGGCCGCGCCAGATTGCAGCCTTAGCTGCCATATTCTTCGTCCGTCACCAGCGCGCCCCAGGTCACTGCCGAGCCATCTTCGGCGGCCTGGATCGCATAGTGGGTGACCGAGGTGCTGTCGGTCGCGCCATGCCAATGGTTCACGCCCGCCGGAGCGAAGACCACGTCGCCGGTACGCATGATCTGCTTTTCCTGACCCTCTTCCTGGTACCAACCGGTGCCCTGCGAAACCACAAGGTACTGACCGATCGGGTGCGTGTGCCAAGCCGAGCGCGCCCCCGGCATGAAGGTCACCTCGCCGGCGCTGACATCGTTCATGTTCGGCCCGAAGACCGGCGCGACGAACACGGTGCCGGTGAAGGTGTCTTCGCTGCCGATCTGGCCGCCACGATCCAGCGTCGTTGTCTGCGTCATCTCCTGCGCGAAGGCAGCGGGAGCCGCGGCCAGCGTCAGGGCGAGTGCTGCAAGGGTTGTTTTCATCAGGTCGTCTCCATTGTGCATGAGGCGGCCATAGGGCCTGCAGCAGGGGTCATTCCCTGCCTGCCCAAATGAGATGGCGATGCCGTATTGGCGGATAATGCCAGCGGTTCGGGACACGCTCATGAGGGGACCTCATGAAAGCCCAGCGTCACCACCCCGACTCCTCCCTGAGCCCGGAGACGGAGTACCCTTTGCGCGCTTCCGGTTTCATGAGCGTCATTCATGGCTGCATGCACTGAGCGCCCGATTATCCTACGTAGCGGATAGATTAGATGATGCGCTGTCCGATGCCCTCTCGCCTCGGTCTTCGATGACCCAAATGGAAAGGATCAGCCATGACCAAGGTACATGTGACTGTCGGAGAGGCGGTTCTTTCCGCCACGCTCGATGACACGCCCGCCGGGCGTGACTTCGCAGCGCTTCTGCCGCTGGAGCTGACCCTCAGCGACTATCACGGCATCGAAAAGGTCGCCGACCTGCCTCGCAAGCTCGACACCACCGATGCCCCGGCGCGCTACGCGGCGAAGGCCGGGGACATCGCGCTGTATGCGCCATGGGGCAACCTCGCGATCTTCTACAAGCCGTTTCAGGCCGCGCCGGGCCTCGTCCGCCTCGGTGCCTTTGACGGCGATTTCGAGCCGTTGCTCCGGCACGGCAGCTTCAAGGTGAGCCTGGCGCGCGCCGACTGACCCGGCCCGCAGCAAATTCACCCGTGGCGCCGCAAGAGGCCAAAAGGCCCGTCCCGGCGCTCCGCATTCCCTGGAGTCAGGTTGCATTGGATCCTAGGGCCCTGCGTGTTTCGCGGCTCCAACAACGGAGCGGTGACATGAACGACGTCTTTTGGCCGACCCACGCGCAGATGGCACGGCTGGAGCCTTACTTCTCCAAGTCGCACGGCAATCCCCGGGTTGACGACAAGAGGGTGCTGCGCGGGACTATCTTTATCAACCACAATGGCTTGCGCTGGCGTGACTCTCCCGCTGCTTATGGTCCTCACGAAACGCTTTGCAGGCGATGGAAGCGTTGGAGCGAAAAGGGCATCTTCGCGCGGATGATGGCCGGGCTGATGGCGGCGCTTGGCGCAGTACCAAGGGCCGCCATCCGACCACTCACCATGCACCGGCGCGGCGGTTTGCCGGCAGCCACATTGGATCGTCCGCTTCGATGCCGAACGCTTCATAGAAGGCATTCACATGCTGCAACAAGGCCGTCGAGCGATTGCAATTCGGCGCATGCCCATCGTTCGCAATGAGCGTCTGAAGGTACTGTTCTGTCGCCCACATCGTGGGGAACTGCGACCAGGCAGTGAAGCAGCGCTCGGCGGGGCTGAGGCGATCCAGCCCGACATTCTCCTCGGGTTGCTCGCCGAGTTGGTCCATGAGCGCCTCCTAGGCGAGGCTGGTGCCGCCGACAGCGGCCAAGTTCTCGCCGGCGCTGAGCGCGCGATTGATGAACAGCCCCGGAAGCACCTCATAGGCATCTCAGGGCCGGTCACCGCGCCGATGCAGCAGAACTTCAGTGGTGCGTCCATATCTGCCGAGGCCTCAGACCGGCTAGCGCAGGGCTCAGGCCACGAGGGCCCGGCGCTTGGCCAGGGCAAAGGCCCCGCTGAAGGCCGCCGACAGATCACCCGGGAACATCTCGAAGCCATGGATGGCACCGGGATAACATGTGCCTCGACTGGCACGCCGGCGCGGGACAGGCGCTGCGCGTAAGTCTGGCTTTCCTCCAGGAAAAGGTCCAGTGATCCGATGGCGATGAAGGTCGCGGGCAGGCCCTCGAGCGTCTCCGCCTCTGCGGGCGAGAAGTGGCCAAGTCGCTCAGCCGGGATCTCGGACGTGCCACGCATGGCCGACAAGCCGAAGAGGTTGGATTCGCGCACCCAGCCGAAGGTACCTGTGGTCGAGTTGTCGACCGGCGCCGCCTCCATTGCGGTGCGGGCGTCGAGCATCGGGTAAAGAAGGAACTGCGCCTTGACGGATGGGCCGTTCAGGTCGCGCGCCATTTGGGCGGTTGCCGCAGCAAGGCCTCCGCCTGCGCTCTGGCCGGAGATCGCGATACGTGCGGCGTCGATTCCGAGCATCCCCGCCTCAGCGGCCATCCATGTGAGTGCCGCGTGGCAATCCTCGACCGGGCCGGGGAACGGGGTCTCGGGCGCGAGGCGGTATTGAACGGACACGACGACCGCGCCCTGCTCTTCGGCCAGTTTCGCGCTGGCCGCCGCCATCATGTCGGGTGTGCCTGCAACGAAGCCGCCGCCGTGGCCGTAGAGGATCGCCGGAACCGCGCCTGCCGCCGATGCGGGGCGGTGAATCAGAACCCGCACGTCCGGCGCGCCGTCCACGCCGGCACATGGCGCGCTTCGAACGGGGCGTCGCTGGGGGGATAGAGGCCGGGCACCGCCTCGCGCAGCGCGGGCAGCAACTCGACCGTGGGCAGCAACGGCGGAAACTCTGCAACGATGTCGCGGACGTCGGGAGCGACAAGGTGAAGGTAGTCCATGTTCAGGCAAGCTCCTCGGGCGTGCAATCGGTGGAAAGGGCGATCTCGCGCTGCGCGTCGAGCGCGATGATGCGCGCCATGAGGGCCTCGCGGATCGCGGTGTGGGAGGTCGCGCCAAGGGCAAGGCGCAGCGGCATCTCGGGGGCGTCGGCGGTGGCGATCATCGCGTCGACCATGCGGACCGGATCGCCGGTGATGACCCAGTCGCCGCCCAATGCGGCATCGCGGGTGTCGTGGGTAGGCGTGCCGTCATAGGCCTCGATCGGCTCGGGCTGTACGACGCCGCCGACGAAGTTGGTACGGGCCGGACCCGGCTCCACCATCGTGAAGGAGATCCCGAAGGGGGCCATTTCCTTAGACAGCGCCTCGACGAAGCCCTCGATGCCCCACTTGGTCGCGTGGTAGCGGCTGAAGCCGGGATAGGCGATCTGGCCGCCCTCGCCGGAGACCTGCAGCACGCGGCCGCCGCCCTGTGCGCGCAGATGTGGCAGGACCGTCCGGATCAATGCGCACCGCTCTGCGGCGCGGATCCTCGTCACCCAGCTGGTGCCGCGGGTGCTTGCCCGGCAGGGCAGTGAGGGCGTCGTCGATGTGACGGGGCGTGTGGTACTCGATGATCAGGGTCTGATGGTCGAGGCGGCCCTGGCCGGGGCCGGGATCGCCTATGTCATCGACACGGACGCCAGCCGGCAGCTTGCCTCCGGCAGGCTGCGCACGGTGCTGGAGGATTGGTGCCCTTCGAGTGACGGGTTGAAGCTCTACTACTCGGGGCACCGCCGCGTACCGCCCGCGCTTCGTGCTGTGCTCGATGTCGCGCGGCAACTGGCGTTTGATGATGTCGAAGGGCTGTGATCGCGTGGAGTCGCAGAACCGCGGAGCGTTCCGGACGTTGAGAAGGCAGGGCAACTTGTGCCCTGCCTTCGCCGCCGCTCAGGCGCCGAAGCCGCCGTCGATCGTGTGCATCGCACCGGTGACGAAGCTTGCCTCCGGCCCGGCGAGCCACGAGACCATGCCCGCGACCTCTTCCGAGGTTCCGTGACGCTTGATAGCCATGAAGCCGTGCATCAGCTCCTTCATCGGGCCGTCGGCCGGGTTGGCATCGGTGTCGATGGGGCCGGGCTGCACGATGTTGATGGTGATGCCGCGTGGCCCGAAGTCGCGCGCCAGACCGCGCGCCATGCCCTGCAGGGCGGACTTGCTGAGCGCATATGAGGCCATGCCGGGGTTCGGCATCCGGTCGCCGTTGACCGATCCGATCACGATGATACGCCCGCCTTCGGGCATCTGTCGCGCGGCCTCGACGGAGGCGTGATAGGGCGCGTGGATATTGATGGCGAACAAGCGGTCAATCGCATCGGGGTCCTGCTCCAGTGCATCGCCGAAGACGGCAATGCCGGAGTTGACCACCAGCACATCCAGCGGCCCGCTGTCCTTTACCCGCTCGATCACGGCATCGCGGTCGGCGCTGTCGGTTATCACGGCGGTGGCACCGGTCTCGGCTGCAAGCGCCTCGGCGGCGGCCTGCGACCCGGCGTAGGTGAAGGTGACGTTTGCCCCCTCGGAAGCGAAGCGGCGGACGATGCCGGCGCCGATGCCGCGGCTGCCGCCGAGGACGAGAACGGATTTTCCAGTGAAGTCGGGCACGGTGGCCTCCTTGATATGTTTTGTAACGGAAGCTACATAAATATCCGAGCGCGGCGATCAAGGGGATAATGTAGTGACTGATACAAAAAAGGGACGCACACCCGGGCGGCCCCGAAATTTCGATGCGGACCAGGCCGTGGCCAAGGCTCAGGGCATGTTCCACGCCCGCGGGTACGATGCGGTGAGCGTCGCCGATCTGACCGCGGCCCTCGGGATCAAGCCGCCCAGCTTCTACGCAGCCTTTGGCAGCAAGGCCGGGCTCTACAGCCGGGTGCTGGAGCGCTACTCGGAGAGCGGAGCCATACCGTTTGCGGCCCTCCTGCGCGCGGATCGTCCGGTTGCCGTCTGCCTGGCGGAGGTGCTCGAAGAAGCGGCCCGCCGCTATGGTGCATCTGCCGATGCACCGGGGTGTCTGGTGGTTGAGGGAACGCGCAGCAACGATCCAGACGCGCAGGCAGCGGCCTGCGTTCACCACGATGCGGCAGAAGCACTGATCCACGACTATATCGCGGCCCGCTTTCCCGAAGGGGCGGACCGCATCACGGATTTCATGGACACGGTGATGGCCGGCCTCTCGGCCATGGCGCGCAGGGGGCACGGGACCGAGCGGCTTATGGCTTCGGCCAAGATGGCCGGTCGGGCGCTGATGCGGGAGTTCTCAGAGGATCATGCCTGACAAGGCTTGGATCAGGGGCGGATGAAGATTGCCACCTGCTGCTGACAATGCCGCGCAACCGGACGGCATGCCGGCGCTCTTGACCTCGGCTCGGGAATCTCTGTAACGAAAGGTACAGACTTTACTCATCGTTACGGAAATCGACATGCACCGCTATTTCACGCGCAGTCTGCCCGCGCCGGACATGAAGCTCATCCTTCTGGCTGGCCTGGGTGGCGTCCTTGCCATCGCCGCCCTGCGCCTCATGTCCGACAGCGCCCATATGCCGCTGATCATGGCGCCCTTCGGTGCCAGCTGCGTCCTCCTCTTCGCCGTGCCGGGAAGCCCGTTGTCCCAGCCCGCGAACGTGGTCGGAGGCCATGTCGTCACGACCCTCGTCGGGCTTATCATGCGCCTCTGGCTCCCCGATGACTGGTGGGCATTGGCTTTCGCGGTCGGGCTTGCCATCGCGGTCATGGTCGCCCTGAGGGTCACGCACCCGCCGGCGGGCGCCAACCCTCTCGTGGTCTTCGCGACGGATCCCGGCTTCGGCTTCCTCGTTCTGCCGGTGCTCGCCGGGTCGCTGTTTCTCGTGGCGCTTGCGGTGACCTTCCATCGCCTGACCGGGCAGGCCTACCCGCAGGGAAGAAGCTGATGGCCCGTATCGTGGCGGAGAAGGCCGACGTGGTGCCTGTCCTGGCCGAGATTTTCCGGCAGCACGGGTACGAAGGGACAAGCATCGGCATCATTTCCGAGCGCAGCGGCCTCGGACGCGGAAGCCTCTATCATTTCTTCCCCGGCGGCAAAGCGGACATGGCGGCGGCGGTCCTGGATCACGTTTCGGACTGGTTCGAGGTGAACGTCTTCCGCCCGCTGGAGGTTCTTCCTCCGGAGGCGGCCATCAACACCATGCTGGATGCGGTGCTGACCTATTTCGAAGGCGGACAGAGGGTCTGTATCGTGGGGGCGTTCGCGCTGGATCAGACTCGCGACCGTTTTGCCGGTGCAGTTGGCAGCTACTTTGCCCGCTGGGTCGCCGTGCTCGCGGCCTGCCTGCGCCGCATGGAGCCCTCGGCTGGCACTTGCCAGGAGCAGGCACACCGGATGATCGCGACCATTCAAGGAGGCATCGTTCTGGCCCGGGCGACCGGTGATGCCGAGACTTTCCGTACACTCATCAACGAACTGCGACCCAACGAAGGTCGCACAAACCATGGGGCCTTCAAAGCGCATGACTGATAAAGTTGCTAGCAAGGTGTTCTAATTTCCGGAACCACCTCGGTCCCTTTCAGTCTCAATCGCCCAATCGGCCACGGAGGATCTTGTCGATTTCATAGCTGCGCATCCGGCGGCTTGACGCGAAGATGATGATCTCGCCAATAAGGCCCAGAGCCATGATCTGGATACCCAGCACCATGATCATCACCGAAAACACCAGCGCAGGTCGGTCAGCCAGCGCGGTGCCGAAGGCCAGCCGGGAAACCACGAGCCACGCGGTGAAAAAAAAGCCCAGCGTCATCAGCGGCAGGCCGATCGCCCCGAAAAACCGTAGAGGGCGTTTCAGGAATTTTAGTGCGACGTAGAGCGAGGCCATGTCAAAGAATGCATTGATATGGGAGCCTGCATTCAACCTATGGAGTTCCGGCGTGACCGCATTCTCAGCCGAGGCGACCGGCACAGGCTCCACATTGTAACCCTCCGAAGCAGCAACCAGGGGCAGGAAATGCTGGCGGACGCCAAGTTCCGCCACTTTCTGGAAGGTTTCGGTGCGGCCTGCTCGGCTACGGCAGAAGATGTCCTTGAGAGATTGGCCGAAGAGCAACTTCAGCACGCCATGGGCCAGCGCGATCCTCGGACGATTCAGTGCGGACAAACCGAGGTCGGTCCGGCAGCCGGTCGCCATGTCTACGTCTTCGCGCGAGGCGGCTTCAAGAAGCTTGGGGATCTCACTCGGTGCGATTTCCTGCCATCCAGGCAGCGTCAGCACAATCCGTCCCGTTGCCCGGCGAATACCCTGGATGAGCGCAGCATCGAGCCCACGCCACGGCCGAGGCGAGACAAAGCTGACCTGGGTCCTGCCCTCCAACTCGGCAATCGCGCGTCGCATGCCAGGCTCTTTGTCGTCGCAGATTACGGTGGCATCGAAGCTTTTGCCAGTGGACTCCAGCGCCGCACAATAACTGTCAATCAAAGCCACCAGGCCCTGTCCATCGCCATCGGCGGCAATGATCACCGAAACCTCGGGCTCGCCAACGGAGGCTTCGTCAAACGTTTTATGAAGAGTCATGAAATCACCTGTGATCAAAATAGCGCCTAGCCTTCATCGAGCCACGTCGGCCGCATATGGGGGGTACGTTCAAACACCACTGCGGCCACAGTGCCCAGCAGGATCAGGAACACCGAGAGCGATCCGAAAAGCATCGTGACCGCGGTCAGGATCATCACGCTGCCACTGCCCGACGCACCCGAACCGAAGACGACCTGCCAGCCGGCGAGCAGCGCGCAGAAGGCAGACAGAAGGGCGAGGCCAACGAAGCGCGAAAGCGGTTTTTGGGCAAACAGAAGGATCATCTTGATCGCAATCAGGTCCAGAAGCACTTTGTAGATCCGTGAAAGACCGTATTTTGACTCGCCGAATTGGCGAGCATGGTGCCTTACGCCTACCTGCGCCACACGCGTACCGAGCGGCGAGGCCATGGCCGGAATGAAACGGTGCATGTCGGAATAGAGCGGGACCTTCTTGATAACTTCGGCGCGATAAACCTTGAGCGAGCACCCATTGTCGCGGATCGGCAGCCCCGTGACCTTGCCAATCAACCGGTTCGCGACCATGGAGGGCAGCTTCCTGGACAGCCACTTGTCCTGTCGCTTGATCCGCCAGCCCACGACAAGATCGTACCCCTCCTCAATCTTCTCCAGCATCATCGGAATATCGCCCGGATCGTTCTGCAGATCGCCATCCAGGGTGACCAGCAAGCGCCCGCGTGCAAACTCGATGCCCGCGGTCATCGCCGCGGTCTGCCCTGCGTTGCGGCGGAATTTGAGAACCACGACCCTCGGATCCCTCTCGGCCATTTTCGCAAGGCGGGGGAAGCTTTGATCCGTTGATCCATCATCGACGAAGATCAACTCGAAGTTGCGCCCGAGAGGTTCGAGCGCCTCGAAGACGCGATCCCTCATAAAGGATACGCTCTCTTCTTCATTCATGATGGGGACGATGACAGAGATATCTATGCTCTTCATGAAGCTCATCGCAAATATCGTTCGGAAGAAAATGCAAGAAAATAAAAATCCATAATCATGGTACGACGAACTTGGGAGCGCTCAAAGAAACTTTCCGGCCAAATTTTGAACCATCCGGAGATGAAGCCTAGGTTAAATGACGCCAAATCAAAATCTTATCTGACACTCCTTGGCACCAGGCCTCCCAGGAGGTGTAATTTTATTGGCTGATTTGCACATTTTCACGGCACCTGAGGGTCGCATCCGGCTTCGGAGCGTGACTTTTCCTAGGCCCCACCACAGACTGAGCCCATATTAGATTGATTCTTTGACAGACGCCCTTTGCTCCCGCGCTTCATTTTACTGAGGTGACGCTTTTGATTATTTACGGCAATTGCACTCCGATCTCCGCGTGCGTGGATACGCGCCAATCAGCGGGTCGGATATGAAGATTCTCGTTCTGGCACCGCAGCCCTTCATGACACAGCGTGGCACCCCCATCGCTGTGCACATGCTGCTCGAAACGCTTTCGGCCCGCGGCGATGAGTCCGACGTGATCTGCTTTCCCGAAGGAGACGATGTCGACATTCCCGGCTGCCGAGTGTTTCGCGTGGCCGCCCTGCCCGGCCTAAAGAACTTTCGACCGGGCTTTTCGGTCAAGAAACTGTTGGCCGACACTCTTATGTTTCCCATGGTCGCGGCGCGGATGCTGCGCGGCAACTATGATCTCGTCATCGCGGTCGAAGAAGCCGCCTTCATGGCGATGGCTCTGAAGCCGATTTTCGGGGTTCCCTATATTGCGGACATCGACAGCTCTTTACCCGAACAGCTCGACGACAAGTTTGCGCTCCCTGGCTGGCTGAGGCTTTGCTTCGAAGGAGCCGAAGCTGCGGTGATGCGCCGCGCCGACGGGGCGATCACCTGCTGCCAGGCGCTCGAGAAGATCGTCCGCGACCGCGCGCCAGGGATCCCTGTGCGCACGCTCGAGGACGTCACCATGCTGAGCGGTGAGGACAGCCAACCGGCAGCCGAATGCGCCTTCGACAAGCCGGTCGTGATGTATGTGGGAAACCTCGAACCCTATCAGGGCGTGGATCTTCTCATGGAGGCAGTGGCCGTGCTCGACCCGGAACGGCATCCCATGCGGCTCGTGGTGATTGGCGGGACCGGCGAGGATGTCGCTGCGGCGGAGCGGCGCGCGGTAGATCTGGGCATCGCCGCTCATGCCAGTTTCCTCGGCCCGCGCCCGGTCAGCGAGCTTGGGCACTACCTTTCGGCAGCGGCAGTCGTGGTATCGCCGCGTCGACAGGGACGCAACACTCCGATGAAGATCTATTCCTACCTCGACAGCGGCAGGCCGCTGCTCGCCACGCGCCTGCCGACGCATACGCAGGTCCTTGACGACCGGATCGCATGTCTGGTGGAGCCCACGCCCGAGGCGATGGCCGCCGGGTTACGCGACCTTCTGGGCGACCCCGAATTGAGTGGCCGGCTTGTTACTGCCGCCAAGGAACGTGTGGCGGCGGAGTTCACACCCGACGCGTACAGCCGGAAGCTGCGGGCGTTTCTTGAAACAGAGATCGAGCCCCGCCTGCCGCGTTCCCCTCGCCCGACGGTGGCGCAATGAACCGCATCGACCTTGCCCAAGCCAAGGGCCGCAAGTGGGACGTGATCCTCGTGGGCACGAGCTTCGCGGCAATGTTCTTTGCACATGCGCTCCGCGACCGAGATATTGACGTCCTCTTCGTCGAACGTGGTCCCTATATGGATCACGGAACCCAGCTTGCGGGCCGCCAAAGCGACGTGCCGCCGCAGATGGTGCAAACGAACAGTTCAGGCCAGCAAAAGGACTGGGCGCTTCGCTACCAGTTCGGAGGATGCTCGAACTGCTGGTGGGGCAACACTCCTCGACTGCATCCGTCGGATTTCGCTCTTCGCAGCCGCTACGGCGTCGGCGCGGACTGGCCGATCTCCTACGACACGCTGGAGCCATGGCTCTGCAAAGTCGAAGAGATCATGCAGGTGGCAGGCGGCGGTAACAACGCGATCTTTCCCCGCTCGCGCCCCTACCCCTATCCAGCGCACACCCCAACCCGAGCGGAGCGGCGGCTGTTCGAGAGCGACAAGAGCTGGACACCGATGCCAACCGCCCGCGCCAACGGTGGTGACCGCGGCACATGCTGCGCCTCTGGCGCCTGCCATCTGTGCCCGGTTGATGCGAAGTTTACCATTCTGAACGGACAAGCGGATTTTGAGGATCCGCGGTTCTACCTGCTGACCGGCGCGGAATGTCGTGCAATTCCCACGGCAGCGGGCCTCGCAACAGGGATCGTCGTACGTACGGTTTCGGAAGTGGAGACCGAGCTACGAAGCAGTTTCGTCGGACTGGCCGCCAACCCCATGGGCAGTTCCACGATCTTGCTGCGCTCCGGGCTAGGCGGGGAGCGCGTCGGACAGGGCATCCACGAGCAACTCGGACAATTCGCTTGGGCAGACATTCCCTTCGACAATTACTACGGCGGCACCTCTATAACGGGCGTAGGCTATGCTCTTTATGATGGCTCTTTCCGCAGCGAGGCTGCCTCTGTCCTGATCGAGAGCTGGAACGCCCCGCCTTCGCTTCGTCTCGAACCGGGAAAATGGCTGCAAAGGCTCAAGCTGAAATTCGTAGCCGAAGACCTCCCGCAGACATCAAACCGGATTGTGCTCGAGAACGATGAGCCTCGCCTGATGTGGGGCGGTCACAGCGCATACGCCTTTGCCGGGCTCGCGCGCGCGCGCAGCCGCGTCGCAGACCTCGTGAGTTTCGCCGACAACTTCAGCTTTGGCGGCTTCGAGCCGACCGAGGCGCATATTATTGGCGGAACACCCATGGCAGAGCGGCGCGACGACGGTGTCGTCGATCCAGAGTGCCGGCTTTTCGATGTGCCCAACCTCGCCTGCCTCGGAGCCAGCACCTTTCCAACGAGCAGCGCAGCCAACCCGACACTGACCTTGTCAGCCTTGTCCATGTTTCTCGGGAGCCGTTTGTGATGCGCCTCACCCGCCGTGCCGTTCTGACCGGAGGCGCCGCCGCCGTCACCGCCGCTGCCGTGCCTATAGCAATGGGGGGAATTCAGTCATTCCTGAACCGTATCCTCGCCGAGCATTTCGGTCCAGAAGTGCTGAAAATCGAAGGGGTCGATGGGTTCGTGTCGGACTACGCGGCGCAGGCAGGCAGCGGCAACTTCGCGAAAAAGGCTGCGGCAGAACTCTATTTCGCGTGGCACGGTGAACACCTCAAGATGACCCCCCAGGCCCAGGAGCTCAAATCTCTGTTCCTGCAGACCTTTCTCGTGCGCAGCAACATAATAGCGATCACCCAAGGGCGGGCGGAGCATTTCGATTACACCGAGGTCAATCCTTGGGAGCCGACCTGTGGCCTCTATCTGTCGGCCCTCGCGGAAGGAGCCGTTTGAGAGCCGCAAGATGGTGCTACCTGCGATGCTGTCCCGCACGAGACCCGGTGCAGCAAAGTCCAAGACTGCCAGCCACCAATCTCTTTTCCACCTGTTTGTCTCCGGAGCCGCGCAGGTACGCCCATGAAGATACCGCTGTTTTTCGATGGATACGATCTCAAGGCCTACGATCTCCCCTTCGGGCAAAACCTCTCGCAGCTTCGCGAAAGGGCACGATACCTTTACCGCTCCGCAAAGGGTGTGCAGCCACGCACGGGCTTCTATACGGCCTTTGCGAACCTGGTCCGCAGCATCGAAAGTACCGGGCACGAAGTGCATGTGAACAACTTCCGTCTCGCCCGCAACGATCCGGCGCGGCCGATCGGCATGAGTGGGTTCATGCCACCCTTCGCACGCTTCGGCCTCACCAACCCGGTGATCTACGGGCCCGGACGGGTACCGGACCCCAACGATCTCGACGAGCTCCGCCAAACACTCAATCTCAAGATCGTTACATATCCCTCGGAATGGCCAATCGAGCTCAACGCACCGGACCGACGCGACCTCTTCGCGACGATGTTCGTTGGCATCGACACGGACGCATGGCCCGACATTTCCAGCGAACCAAAGACATGCGACGTGCTGCTCTACAACAAGGTACGCTGGCACCAGGCTGAGCGCGAACGCGATCTGCTTCGGCCGATCCGCAGCATGCTGAAGCGACGCGGGCTGGGCTGGAAAGAACTGCGCTACGGCGCGCACAACCTGGAGACCTTCCGCAAGACCGTCACCGGCGCGCGAAGCATGATCTTTGTCGCCGAGCACGAAACCCAGGGCCTCGCCTACCAGGAAGCGATGTCTTCAAACCTGCCTGTCTTTGCCTGGGATGACGGCGAACTCGTCGATCCGTCGCAACGCAAGCTAGCGGGTGCACATCTCAGGGTGTCATCGGTGCCCTACTTCGATCAGCGCTGCGGGCTGACATTCACCCGGGACAACATCGAAGAGCGCTTCGAAGATTTCTGGAAGCGCCGCGCAGACTTCCGCCCGCGAGACTATGTGCTCGAGCACCTCTCGCTGGAGCGTGGTGCGCAGCGCTTCCTTGATCTCTACGCGACGATGTTGTGATCGAAGAACCTGGTTCAGGACGTTACCTTTGCGCGCCCGCGCGCAGAAGCCCAGCGCCCTATACAAACCAGCCACCACGCGACAACGAGTAAAAGTCCGGCATAGGAAGCGTAGTCGCGGATTCCGGCTCGATGCCTGTGTGTGGCGTCAACCGCGATGGCGTCGCGGGCAGAGAAGTGCCCTCGCAGGGAGAAGACCCCCTCTGTGCCTTCCAGCAGCCCGTTCAGCGCAATCCGCTCCCCGGTCCACAACAGAAGCTCAGAGCCTTCCGGGGTTGCCACAATACGGCCGCGATCCACCTCAACGGGCATGTTCTCCCGGACTTCGGCCTGGCGCAGTGTGCGAGTGTAGTGCAAGTCTGCCATCTCGACCGCGCGCGAGAAGCAGATCGGGCCGACGATGTAGACGGCCAGTGCCCCGCTAGCCAGCAGAGCCAGCCCCGGCCCTGGTAAACGCAGGTCAGAGCCGATTTTGGGTAGACGGCAGAATGCAACCCCAGCAACGGCGACGCCGAGCAGCGTAAACAAGGTCGTGGTCAGGTCCTCCGGCCAGAACAGGCCGAAATTCACCAGTTCCCATCGAAACGGCGCAAAGAGAACCACGCCATTTGCCCACTTGAGTTGCAGTGCATCGAGAAGCAGGTGCATCATGCTGCCTGCCGCGAGCAGCCCGAAAGTGCGCCATCTCCAGCGACTGAAGCAGGCAAGCCCGGCGCAGAGCACTAAGCAGAACAGCAGCGAGCTCTGAACAATCGCGTAGAGACGCAGATCGATCATGTCGACCCCAGGCCAGGCGGCCCGGATCATACGCTGCGCGATCCACGGCAGGTCCGGCACAATGCAGGCGAGCCAGACCCATTTGACATCCGCATCGCGAAACACGCCCCGGCTGACAAGGGTCTGGATGCCAAGGTGCGCCAACGTGTTTGGCACTGCTCAGCCCCTCCTCTTCCGAATCTGCATCGCCACCTGCCGGCGCAGGAACTGCCGCCCCGAGGCGAGTTGCCCGTAGGTCTCGGGAGACGCGGCACATGCACGCAATTGAGCAGCGATCGCACGAAAGGTCAGATCGCCTGTGGAGATCCCGCCGAGAACGATCCCAAACCTGCCAGGATCGCGATCCCCCTGCGGTAGCGGCAGCGGATCGGTGCCCGCAAGCACGCGCCATCCCAGCGCCTCGGCCCGAGCAAGACGGGTCGGACGCGGCATCAGCGCGGGGCGCACACCATTGTCGGCGAGAAAGACCGAAGTCCGCGGCACCCCCTGCTCGATGCACCAGTCGATCCGCGCGCCGCGCGCGCCGGTCCACTTGCCAACGCCCCAGGGCAATACCACCAGGGCCTCCGCCTCGAGACCGCGCTCGATCACCTCCGCTAGGGGGAGCCCGTTCGGGATCATCCCGCGAAAACCGATCAGCAGCACTTCGAGCGCCTCGGAGGTGACTGTTTGCCGTCCCGCGACAAGGAGGAGCCGGGTACCATCCGCGCGAAGCGCCTGCCGCACGACGGCTTCGGGGGTTTCGCTCACCGTCCAGCGGCCGTATCTGCCCGTCAAAGTGTCGAACACATTGAGACCCGCGTTCTCCACGAGGCAAAGCACGCCGCGTTTGTCGCTGCCAGGTACCGCCGCCATATGGCTGGCAGCGCTCGTAAGGCAGCAGTCGATGCTGAACCCTGGATAGAAGTGGACATGCGTGTCCACGGGAAGGCTCGAAATCAACGCCATGCGTGCCTCGGTGCCTGCGCAATAGCAGCTCGAAAAAAAGCCGCTTGTTGCGAGAGGTATGAAATATTGCGCGAGCACCGAGCCCATCTATTGTCGGAGTGGCAACAGTCCCTGACGGATGCGGCATCATGCAAGATGAGAACTACGATCTGGTCATCGTCGGCGGTGGCATCCACGGGTTGATGATCGGCCTTCAGGCGGCCGAGAGCGGTCATCGGGCACTGCTGCTCGAGAAGGACAAGCTCGCGGCGGGTGCGACCGGTGGCTGGTACCGTATCCTGCATGGCGGACTGCGCTACCTGCAAAGCCTCGACATGCGCCGTTTCCGCGCCTCGCTGGAAGACAGCCGCTGGTTTCTCCGTTCGTTTCCCGATCTTGTATCGCGGCAGGCGTTTCTCATGCCGCTTTACGGAGAGGGCCTCAAGCGGCCCTGCGTATTCCGCGCCGCCTTCCTTATGGAGCGGAGTATCGGGCCCGATCGCAACAGGGGCGTACCGCAGGAAAAGCGCATCCCCTCCGGCCGGGTTCTGAGCCCCGCTGCCACGCGCGACGCTTTTCCCGGTGCCCGAAGCGAGGGCCTCTTGGGAGGTGCCCACTGGGAGGAATTGGTGGTGCCGGACAGCAACGCACTGATTGCCGCACTCGCCGAGCGCGCCCGAGCGGCCGGGCTGGACATCCGGGAGGGGCAGGAAGTCACCGGGGTGGAGTTTGAAGCGGAGCACGTGACGGCGGTACGCTGCGGCGCAGGGAAAATCGGCGCGATGCGCGTGATCCTTGCCGCGGGATACGCCACGCAGGCGCTCGCTGAAAGCGTCGATCCTACCTGCAGGGCGCGCTTCGGATTTCCAGCAAATGCATTCAATCTCATGGTAAAAAAAGATTTTCCGGCCACCTCCGGTCTGTCGCTCTCGGTACCGGGCGATGCGGGCGGAATGATCTTTCTCTACCCTTCCGAAGGGAAGACCTTTCTTGGCACCGGGTACATTCCTGTCGATTGCAGCCATCCCGACACCGAGGTGTCCGAGGAGGCAATCGCGCGCTTTCTCGCGCGTTGCAACCTCGCCTGCCCCGGGCTCGACGCTCGGCCGGAAGACGTGACGTCGGTCAGCCGTGGAATGTTGCCTGCGGCCGCCCCATCGAGCCTCAAGCTGCTCGACCGCGACGTAATCCACGACCATGGCGCGGAGGGTGGCCCGAGAGGGTTGGTCAGCCTGTCCAGCATCAAGTTCACCACCGCCCCCAGCGTCGCGCGCCGGGTGCTGCGCTGTGCCTTTGCGGCAGGATGACGCGCGCATGACACGCATCGGTCACAACTGGGTCTTCTTGAAGATCGGCTCGGGGATCGACCGGATCACCGCCATGACCAGCGCCCAGATAGGCCGGACATATATGGCGTTGTGGCGTTTGCCGACCGCGGCATAGATCGCGTCGGCTACCTCCTCGGGAGCGGCGGTCAGACGTTTCGGAAGGTCCATGCCCTCGGTCATCTTGGTCCGCACGAAGCCGGGCTTAACCGTCAGCACGTGAACCCCTTTGTCGGCAAGGCGGTTGCGCAGTCCCGACAGAAAGGCGGTAAACCCCGCCTTGGCTGAGCCGTAGATGTAATTCGACGCTCGCCCCCTGTCGCCCGCTACAGAACTTACGCCGACGATGGTTCCGGTCCCGGCCTTTGCCATGCGCTCGGCAAAGAGTCCGAGTATCAGTGCGGGCCCCTCGTAATTGGTGCGCATTATCAGCGCCGCCGCCGCCGGAGAACTCTCGCTTTCAGCTTGGTCGCCCATCGCACCGACGACTGATACGACAATCTGCGGCTCGGGTGAGATCTGCGCGACAAAGTCGGCCATGCCCCCCGTGTCGAGCACGTCGAATTCCACCAGAGTCGCCTCGACGCCATGGCGCAGCGAGATATCCGCGCGATCCTGCTCAAGCTCGCTGGCACGGCGAGCGGCCAGAATGACCGCGTGGCCGGCGGCGGCGAAGCGGTGCGCGACCGCGCGGCCAATGTCGGAACGGGCCCCGATCACGAGAACCGGAGGAAACGTCACAGTTGTCATAACAAAAGCCTTTGGGATTGAGCCGAGGCGAAAGCGTGATCCAGTCCGGCACCGCGGCGCAAGTCTCGGTATTGGGCCGCGCGCGGGTCCGCCTCATGGAAAGTTGAAGCAGAGAGACGCGCGTCCTTGGCGAGGTAAAAGCGACCGCCATGCGCGAGCGTGATGCGGTCCAGTTGGTCAAGCAGGGCAAACGTCTTCGGGTTCGCCGGAAAGTCGAGTGCGAGCGTGAAACCCTCCATCGGGAAGGAAAAGCGGCTGTCCTGCGCACCGAAGCGCTTCAAAACGGCAAGAAAGGAGCCCTGACCCGCGCGCGCCGTCGCGGTGAGCAGAGCGATGAGACCCGCTTCGGCCCTGTCCAACGGAAGCGCGCATTGGAATTGCACAAAGCCCCTGCGACCATAAATTCGGTTCCAGCCGAGGATTGCATCCAACGGATAGAAATAGCTGTCCCAGTCGATCAGGACCTCCTCGGGACCGCCCTGCCCCTTGCGCCAGTAGAGCGCGTTGAAAGCCTTTACCGAGTACCTGTTGAGCGCCAGCGCCGGAGCGTCGAAGGGCACGGTTCGCTTTTTCTTGGTCGGCGTCGAGAGCGGGCTTGCGCGGAAAGCATCAGGGACTTCCTCGACGCGCGCGTGCTCGCCCAGCATTATGAGCGAGCGCCCGAGCGCGCATCCCGTGGCCAAGCAGTCGATCCAGGCAACCGAATAAGTGGCATCCTGTGCCTCTTCGAATCCCGCCATTGCCGCGCGCAGGTTCGGGGCAACTATCGTGCGCTGTCGGATCCAGCCGCTTTCCACCGGCCGCAGGCGGATCGCAGCGCGCAGGATGACCCCAGTAAGGCCCATGCCCCCAAGTGTCCACTCGAACAACGGATCGTTGTCGCTGCGGCTCAGCCGCCGCATCTTGCCATCTGCGCCGACGAGATCGACCCACTCGACGAAGCTGCCGAAGGCACCGTCGCAATGATGGTTCTTGCCGTGTACGTCGGATGCAATGGCGCCGCCAAGAGAGACGAACTTGGTGCCAGGGGTCACGTAAGGAAACCAGCCACGCGGCAGGAAGGTCGTGATGATGTCCGCAAGCAGCAGCCCAGCTTCAGCCACGAGGACGCCGGTCGCGGGATCAAACGACAAGATACGGTTCATCCGCCGCATATCGAGCGTCGCGGCGCCCCCGAGCGCGCTGTCACCATAGGCCCGGCCATTGCCGCGTGCGATGACCCCGCCATGGCGCGCGAGCGTGGAAACCTCGCTCTCAGTGCGCGGCGCCGTCACGAGGCATGGCTTGCTGGGATACCTCCCCCAACCGGTAAGAACTTCTCTGCGCATCATGCCGACCCTGCCACCGCTCCTTTCACAAAGACGAAACGGCGGTCCAGCCAGTATTTCACGATATAGCCCGCCGTGAGGCCCAGCACGGCCCCGAGTTCACGCATGGCGTCGCTGTGGAAGGCCAGCCAGAATGCCGTCTCCATGCCCCAGAAGATCGCCGTGGTCATGATGCCCATGGTCACGTAGAGCGGGAATTTCCGACCATGAGCGGCGATCCCGGTAGAGCGGTCATTGAAGATCCACTGCTTATCTAGCAGGTACTTGAGAACGAGCCCGACCATCGTTCCGAGGAAGACTGCAAGGGCGAAGCCCGCAGCACCGTCGTCCACTGAGAGCACCAGTCGCTGTGTCCCAAGATTGGCCAGCGTCGCCAGTACCGCGAAGGCGCTGTAACGAAAAACGAGAGCCATAGGGCTCATAGCATAACCCCGGCCGTCGCCAGGACGAAAATCGATACCGCACAAACCAGTGAAACGCGGTCCTTGGCTGCGAAGATGACCGGATCATCCTGCATCCATCCCCGGTGCGTGATCATGACGGTACGGCTCACCCAGAATAGAAGCACAAGGCATATCCCCCAGAGCGGCGCGGTTTCATTGTACAGTCTTCGGACAGCGTCGGTGTTCAGGTAAAGCGCCATGACCAGGATCGAGATGTACCCGGAAGCGACCGCCATGTTCGCGACGACCGGGATGTCTTCGGTGGTGTACCCGCGCCCTTGCGCCTTGATATTGCCTTGAGCTGCGCTCGAGACCAACTCGGCCTGTCGCTTCACGGCAGCCAGAGAGAAGAAGAAGAAGACCGAAAACGCCAGGAGCCAGACGGACAACGGCGTCTGCGTCGCGACCCCGCCAGCAATGATGCGAAGCGTGTAAAGTCCTGCCAGTGTGCAGATGTCCACCACGAGCTTGCGTTTCAACGCCAGCGAATAGGCGGTAGTCATCACGAAGTAGAACGCCATCACCGCAAAGAATCCGGTACCGAGAAAGGCCGCCAGCGCGAAGCCTGCAAGCAGCAGTGCAGGGGTCATGACCGTCCCCCAGGACAACGGCAGATCGCCTGCGGCGAAGGGGCGTGTGCGCTTGCGCGGGTGCGCCCGGTCGGCTGCGAGGTCGAGCAGATCGTTGAGCAGGTAGACAGAAGACGCGATGAGGCTGTAGGCAACGAAGGCGAGCAGCGCTTGCGTGATTGGCAACCACTCGAACTTGTGCGCAGCCAGCAGAGGCAGGAACACCAGAACGTTCTTGAGCCATTGGTGCGGTCGCAACGCCCGGAACGCCGCATGCGTTCGGTCCGCTCCACCTGTCTGAAGATGCTTCACCTCTCCGGCCTGCTGGTCGACGCGTTTGGCCAATGCCGGCGAGACGTCCACCGTCACAGCACGCTCGGCGGCGTTCCAAACTGGAACATCCGCTGAAGAATCTCCGACATAGACGAAATTCCCCCGACCATAGAGTTCGAGCAGTCGCTCTGCCTTGGCCTCACCTTTCAGGTTATGCTTCCCATCCGAGCCGTGGACATCGTCGAACAGGCCGAGATGCGCGCTTATCCGGTCAACGATCCTCTGATCGGACGCCGACACCAAAGCAGTGCGGCCGCCCTGCGCCCGCCAATCCTTGATATGGGCTATGACCTCCGTGTTGTAAGGAAGAAAACCGGGCTCGACGGCTCCGAGTTCCTCTAGGCGCCGTTTGAGCGCCGCACGCCCTTGGCACACTGCGTGAAGGGCTGGAACGAGATTGAGCCATCTGCGTGAAATCGCCGACCAAAACGTCTCGTAGAGCATGTCACTACGTATAAGCGTGCCGTCAAGATCGATGACCAAGGTCAAATCATCTTGGGCAATACGAAAATTGTGTGAATCGTCCATGCACATTTCTCGCGAAAATTAATATCATTGAAAAACTTACGGAAATCAAATTGAAGGCCACAGAAACCTTTACGAGGCTTCATCGCGCACTCTCCCAAATCAAGGATTTTATGGCGTCGCCATAGGTTAAATGCGCCGCCAGCCCGCATTTGCGGATTTTTTCCCCATCGGGGAGGATGTTCGATCACTTTCGGGGCTCGCGTCCGGGCGTCGCGATTCTGTCTGAGCGCAGATGTCTTTCAATGCCAGCGCTGTCTCGGCCTGCGCCGGAGGTACTTCAAGCTATGTTGGCCGCGTTAGAACGTGTTCCGGAAGCGCCTATTTGGTGAACAGGTTTTCCATCTTGAGCCGCAGACACATCCCATGCAGAAAATGCCCCCTCGCAAGTTCGGCGCAGCCGCGAAGCTCAACGTTCGCCCGACACGTCCCCCGATGGAAACCATTTCGGAAGACGCGGCACTTCCTGACACCCGACGCCGGGTGTTCAAAATTTCAGCGGTGGGACGAGCTTTTCGGCATATTTCCTTCCCTTCGCTTCAGAAGCATTCAACTTCACGTTTTCCAGAATCAGAGCAAAGGATATGTTCCGTGGACATCATTCCTTTGGGGAATTTTCAGATGAAGAATTTTAATATTTATTTCATGACTGCAGCTGTTCTGGCAGCGAATCTACTTTTGACGTCAAACGTCGCCCTCGCGGGCGGTCAGGGTGGAGGCAATGGCAAGCCGCCCCCTAAGGATAAGTGCCGACATGATTGTGTCGCCGTGCCCGAGATCCACGCAGAAGGAGCCGCAGCCGGCCTTCTGTTCGTTCTCGGCGGCATTGCCGTGATGACTGGGACTCGGCGTCGCCGTTCCTGATCAACCGGAGTTGCCGGCTCCGATGAATATTGATGAACAGCTTGCGAAGCGTCGCGTTGCGCCGCGGATCTTCATTGCAACATCGGTTCTGCTTTTCGAACATCTGACTTTATTCGTAAGCCTGACCGTCCAGTACGAAGAAGATGTCATCGAGCGCCTGCCAACCCTTTGGCAGGCTGCCATCCTTTGCGTTACGCTTGTTTCGGGAAGCCTGATTGTCGCCCTCTGCGCCCTGTGGCTCTACTGGGGAGAGCGAATTCGATCAGAGATCGAAGTTGCCAACGCCCGGTTGGGTAGATGGCACGGAGAGTGGCTACTGCTGCACTTCTTGCTTGCCCTGTTGTTCTTCTGCGCAAGCTTTGCGATTTTCGGGCTGCCCTGGTTTGCAGCCTGGGGCGGCCCGGCACTGATGGTGCTTTGGATCGCCAGCGCTGTAGCGATGGTTTTTTCAATACTTTTCGCGGCGCTGGGGGGCGCACTCGGCAGCTTGGCGGCACAATTGCGGCCGGTCTTGTTCGGTGCGCTGCTTGTCGGTTTCGGCTTCGCCTTGGTAGTGCCGCTCGTTCAGCCATTTTGGTTGGAGATCTCCCTCCCGGTGCTGTTTCTGACCTTCGGGATCCTCAGCGTCTGCTGCGAGGGCGCTTGGGTTGATCCCGACATATCGGCGGTCGGCTTTGACAATTTTGCCGTGGTGGTGAACCCCAGTTGCTCGGGAATCGCCGGGATGGCTCTGGTCGCCTTGTTCCTGGCCGGGTACCTGTGGCGCTTCCGCGAAGAACATCGCTTTCCGCAAGCTCTGCTCCTCGTGCCCTTGGGCGTCGGCCTGTCCTTCTTGGCCAACGGCCTGAGGATCTCCGGACTCATTCTCGTCGGCCAAAACTTGGGACCAGAAATCGCCAATGGCGCTTTCCACTCCTTGGCAGGCTGGGTCTTCTTCTGTCTTGTAACACTGGGGATTGTCGCGATCAGTCGACATATCACATGGTTCCACGCACGCGATATTTCATCGGCACAGGCCTCCGATAGCGCCACACCAGACTTCCTGCTGCCCGTTCTCGTCTGGCTAGGTGTCGCAATGCTGACCGGAGCCTTCTCGGTTGGTCAAGACGCGCTCTATCCCCTGCGGGTGGTCGCAACGGTGCTGGCATTGTTCTGGCTTGGCGGGGGCGTTTTCACATTGGTGGCAAGATGCAAAACTTGGCTCGCATATGCGCCGCAGCAGATCATCGCGCCCCTGCTCATCGGAGTTTCCGTCTTCCTACTCTGGCTTGCGCTTCACCCTCCGGCAGCGCCTGCGCGCAGCCTGAGGGATGTTGCCCAGGCAGAAGGTTGGAGCATTGGGTACATGTGGGTGTGGCTAGGGTTCCGGCTGGTCGGCAGCATTCTCATTGTGCCGGTTATCGAGGAGCTGGCGTTTCGGGGCTACCTGCAACGTCGCCTGATTTCGGCGGACTTCACAAAGGCTCGCTACGACTGGCATTGGCCCGCGGCATTGATCAGCGCTGCGGCGTTTGCGCTTCTCCATAGCAATTGGATTGCCGGTCTGCTCGCCGGGTTGGCCTTCAGTTTCGCCGCTTCGAGGCGCGGCAAGTTAAGTGATGCCGTCATAGCACATGCCACGGCGAACCTGCTGGTCGCGGTCGCCGTCTTGGGGGCGGGGCGATGGGACCTTTGGTGAGGTCATGCCAAATCCCGCGAGCCTTGGATCAAATGCAAGAGAGAGGGCCGAAGAATGAAGGTCAACACGTTGTCGAGAGCCGTCGCTGAACCCGCTGACGAACCCTGTCGCTCGGGCGCCAACGTAATTTGCGTCGGCGTGCAAAAATGCGCGACCTCCTTCATTCACTCCGCGATGGGTACGCATCCACAGGCAGGCATATCGGCGCCCAAGGAACTGGATTTCTTCAGCTATTTCTTCGATCGCGGCTATTCTTGGTATGAGAAGCATTTCTCCGCCTGTGTAGCACTTCCGGTGCGTTTCGAGGCCTCTCCGTCCTACTTTTATGATCCTCGCAGCCCGGAACGCATCCGTGGCTATCGGCCGGAAATGAAGATCATCGTGCTTCTCCGGGACCCGGTAGAGCGTGCCTATTCCAACCACCTTCACGAGGTCATCCAAGGCCATATTGGTGCTGTCCCTTTCGAAGAGGGTTTGGCCAACAATCCCGGCTACATTGATCAGGGCCGTTACGCGACCCATCTCCGCCGTTGGTTCTCGCAGTTCGAACGGGACTCGATACTGGTCATGTTCGCCGAGGAAATATCGGCTGACCCGATTGGCGCCGCGCAAAAGGTCTATGCCTTTTCTGGACTTGACGCAGAGCATGTCTCGCCTGTGCTTCTCGAACGCAGGAACGAGAGCGATCGCGCAAGACTGCCCGCTCTGCGGGCGGTGCTCAGAGCCGGTGGCGACAAGCTGCGCGACCTCGGCCTAGAAGATCAGTTGGCGCGAGTGAAAGCAGCGGGACCTGTTCAGCGGCTGCTGGCAGCCAACAGCCAGAATATGCGCGGCATCGTGCCTCCGATGAACGAAGCCACGCGCGCGCGATTGACCGAGGTCTTCGAAGAAGAGCTGCTTGCGTTGCCTGAGCTCTTGCGTCGAGAGAGCCTTCCATGGGCGACGTATGAGAGACTTTGCGGACTCCCTGCAGCGAGTGGTATCGGTTAGCCGACGGACGGCTCTTCCTCGATCATCTTCTTGGTCGGCTCGGAGTACCGCGGATCAACTTTCGGCGCGGCTTTCACTGGCTTTTAGCAGAGCGTGCGCCGGGGAATGCCTAAACACGTGCTGAGCTTGGCGATGGACACCGTGACGCCCTCGGCCAAGAGGCCCTGCTGGATGCGCAGGACGGGAATTGATCCGTCGCCCCCAACGGGGCCTGAAGCTTTTTTCGGAGCCGTAGCTCCAGCATGGCCTCGCCATAGGCTTCCTGCAGGTCCCGGGGCTGGTTCTCGTCTTGCTCCCGGATGTCGGGCGGGTTGGCGTGCAGCGAGTTCTCCATACCCCGCCACACGTCTTCGACCCAGCCCTCGATCTCGGAGGGTGTGAGGTCAATGATCGACTTGCCTCCGACACGGTCGTCTTGCCCTAAATGGTCGCGATGACGAGCGCTGTCTTCCGCTTCGCCGTCCACCGCTTGATGCTGCCGTCCATCGTCATACCCATCGCTGCGCTCTCCCCTGCAGCATGAGCAGGTTTTCACTGACTCGATTCAGTGCTTCAGAACCTGCTCGGCTGGAGACTTCCGTGTTCCGGATTTCCGTCTCAACTCGATCCCTTGGCGGCCACGATGAGCCGGAAACCCTCCTTTCCGAAACCAATTCAGATGTCCCATGAGCGCTGGCGACGGGGAACTGTCTTCGCATCCGCAGAAAGACACGATGAAATGCGTAGATTTCGGCTTTGGAATATCCTAGTGTGTCTCCTGATTTGAAGAAGAAATTAAACACCTATGCGGTCTTGAGATCGCGATCTGTAAAATTTATTGCGTTGCCCGAGAATACGAAAATACACCAACTCAACTTCTGCGTGTTTTTTGTGTGAATTTCAGAATAAAAAATAAGAAATTGTTTCGACGTGCTTTTCGGGGTGATGCATTGACTCTGAGGGATGTGTCATGGGGATTTTCAGATTGGATTGTGTCTTATGAGCAGCCAGATTGCTCCTAGGGCTCTGTTGACCCAATGCGGGATGGAAATATCGGCAGACGGCCGTGCTGACTTGAAGATCGCCGAGTCCCCTAGGCCCGTGATCGTTCTTCCTTGTGAGGTCTTGGTGGTAATTCCGACGTTAAACGAGGCCGAGAGCATTCAAGCGTGTCTCGAGAGCCTTCTGTCGGACAAGCCCTTCATGCGTACTGTACGGGTCGTAGTTGCCGATGGTGGCAGCACTGATGGGACACAAGAGATTGTCCGCGAACTGTGCCAAGAGCTTCCCGAACTCAGGCTGATTTCCAATGTCGCGCGTCTTCAGTCTGCAGGCATAAACTTGGCTGTCTCTTCCGAGGCGGCTTCAGGATTCGTCTATCTCGTCCGTTGTGACGCACACGCGCTCTACCCCAAGGGATACGTTCGCGAGGTCGCCGAAGCGATGGCCTTGAAGCCGGAAGCGGCTTCGATCACCACGGTGATGGACGCGACGGGGAGCAATTCCTTCCAGAGAGCTTGCGCTTGGGCGATGGACACGCCGTTGGGCTCTGGCGGTTCCGGACATCGGGGAGGGACCAAGTCAGGATGGGTCGACCACGGACATCACGCAGGGTTCCGGCTCGAATGGTTCCAACGTATCGGTGGCTACGATTCGTCTTTCAGCCACAACGAGGATGCCGAGTATGATCATCGCCTTGGCCTTGCCGGCGGGCGGGTCTGGCTGGACAGCAACATTCGGCTCCAATACCAGGTGCGGCCCAACTGTCGATCCCTGATGAAGCAATATTGGCGCTACGGAAACGGGCGCGCGCGCACCGTTCTTAAGCACCGTATGCGGCCTAGACTCCGCCAATTTGTGCCGGTTCTAAACCTTTTATCGATAGTGGCCAGCTTAGCCATCGCAATCTTCTGGCCCTATGCCCTGCTCCTGCCATTGCACTATCTGCTGACTTTGCTGACCATCTCGTGCGTCGGTGCTCACAGGCTGCGCAGCCTGGCGGGGCTGCACGCCGGCACGGCGTTGGCGGTCATGCACAACGCGTGGGCCCTCGGCTTCCTGCTACAATGCGCGCGAATAGGTCTCCGCGGGGATTGCGTCGCGGCCAGATCGACTGGGCGCAGGTCTACCTGAGCGTAAAGAGGTCCACCGCGACCCGCAGCCTCTGACGGTCGAGCATGACGAGCAGGCCATAAGCCAATAGGGCAAGTACCATCGCTTCGACGATACGCGAGCTCGGCGCAAGGCTGTGCCAAGGGTGCACAAAAACATAGGTTGCCACTGCGACAACCGAAACCGCGATCGGTCTCAGTAGGACCTCTGCGCAGGCGCGGATACTGATCGGCACCACCTGCCGTGCCAGCATCCAGCCGCGTGGGATGTAGATCAGGGCCCAGAGCGTGAAAACACACGCAACGGCCTCGAGGCTCACCGAGGCGCTGATTACCACCAGGACCACTTTCAGGACAGTCCCTTCGATGACTAGGCGCACTTGCAGGTCGGTCCGCCCCAGTGCACGAAAAATGCAAACGAGGCAGGTGATGGTCACGGCCTCCGCGACGATCCCAGGCATTGACAACGCGAAGATCGGGGCGACGTGGCTCCATTTGTCGGACAGCAAGACGCCGAAGAGATCACGCCCGGAAACCGCGATCATCGCCATCGCCGGTATCAGAACTGCGGCCAGCAGCCTGGAGGCAGCCAGGTAAATTGCGGCGATCGTCTCGGGCGATTCCTTCGCCTTGGCCATGCGCACGTAAACGACAGAGGAAAAGGGCCCGGCAAGCCCGAATTGCGGCAGTCGGGAAAACCTCTGATTCATGGCGAACAGCCCCAGTTGGAATGATCCCAGCAACTTGCCAATCGCCACAAAGGCGGACTGGTGCTGGACAACCGAGATTATTGACGTGACGATCGTGTCCCTGGCGAAACCCAGATGCCCCGACAACAATAGCCTCGAGAACGACAGCGACGGGCGGAACTCCGAAAGGTAGAGCACCCCCACCAGCCGCACCGCAGCAAGCACCACTTGCTGCCCGACCAGTGCCCAGACTCCGGCTCCGACCAAGGCGAGCAGAACCGCGACCAGCAGGCCTGTGCCCGCCGCAACGATCTGAAGACGGGCAAGCGCGGTGTAGTGTTCCCGGCGCTCGATTTCAGCATTCGGAGTCGCCGAGATCGATTGCATCAGCGGGAGGACAGACAATGTCGAGATAATCGGCAGCAGCATCGGCTCGGCAAAATACCATGCCCAGATCGGCGCCATGAGCAAAACGCCAGCGCAAAGCCCAAGCCCCAATCCGGTCAGCAACCAGAACACGCTCGACCATTCGACGGGATCATAGTGCGAGGTCCGAATAAGTGAACGGCCCAATCCGCCGTCACTCAGAACCGAGGCGAATATCACCACGGTCATCGCCAGCGCCATGATCGCGAACTCCTCGACCGTCAGGTACCGCGCAATGATCGGCAGGACGAGCACTTGCGAGAGCGCAAGAAAGCCGCGTGCCAAGACAAGCGCCGCTACATTCGTGAAGAAGCCGCGCTTCTGACGTTGATCCGGCGCAGAATGGCTCGAGTTCAGCGCCATGGCATTACCTCAGGATCACGATATCGGACCATTCCATGACGGTGAGGCTAGGGTCGTGCGTCGCCATTTCGAGCCATTCCGGCGTCGCAAACCCGGGCCAGCACTTGCTTTGCTGCCGGAAGAGCACCGGACGATAGCGGCGCCGGAACTCAGCGTCTCCGAAGAGCCCGCCGAAAGCGTCGTCATTGGACGCCCAGTACTGCTGGGTCCCGCCCTCCGTGCAAGGCCTGTTGAAATTCGCGATCACGTCCGGGCTGTACTGCCAAAAAGTCGGCTTGTCGAAACTGGCGTGATTGCGCATGCCCACTTTCACCGGGTTGGCATGTGCCATTTCGACCCAATTGAGGCCTAGCAGATCGTAGATATATCCATCGTAGCCCAAGGCGATGCCGCCAGCCGGACCGACGCCGATCGATGGTCGAGGCGAGACCTCGTTGAGGTAGGTACCAAATTCAATGCCTTGCTGGTTGAGCCGGAACTCCTTCGTCACATCGAAGCGGTTCACGCGGTATTGCATAGACCCAATCAGAACGTATGTGGCCGCAGCAACGATTGAAATGGACAGTGTGCCGGTCCTTGCTGCGGCTCCCAAAGGAAGGATGCGGAAAAGCAATGCAATCCCGATGGCGAAAGCGACGGGGACGAGCGGCACCACTGGCTGATAGAAGCGCCACAGCGCGAAGTGGTCGCCGCCGAGACAAGCGTAGATGGCCAGAAAGCCGAACACTGCGGCAGCCCCAACCAATAGCCCGCGACTGCCAGGCACGCCTTTGTACGCGCGCTGAATTCCCCATGTCGCGGCCGCCACCCAAGCCACGATGAAGACCTCGACGAAGGGTGCGCGCAAGACGAACCTGTTCGCATATTTGAGACCGTCAATGAGGTCCTGCATTCGATCGGACGAGACCTTGGCATAGAAGGTGTTAGGAAAGGGTTGACCGAAGTACCAAATCCTAAAGAGCGTGACTGCGGCAAAGGCGGACAGTGACGCCGACATCAGGATGAGGCCTGGCAGACGCAGTCGTCGATCTAGAAGTGTCCCGAGGGCGATTATCCCCACCGAGACTGCGACCCCCTCGGGACGCGAAAGCGGCAAGGCGATCGCAGGGACGAGCGTTCCGAAGGACAGCGCGGCCCCACTCTTCGGTCCTGCTTCGACGCACCCGATCAGCTGCCGAACCAGAAGCATCACCATGCAGGACCACAGCGCCACCTCCATCATGCTCCAGACGGACCAGAGGAAATAGCCGGGGCTGCCTAACAAAGCCACCCACAGCGCAGCCACGGAAATCTGGGGCGAGGCGCGAAGTCGTTCAGAAAGCGCCCTGCATAGCTGAAATACGTTGAAGACCGCGAAGGCTGTCATCAGGCCCGCTAGCAGAAGGACCAGTATCTCCGGCTCCGGCGTCAGCCAGTAGAGGAATGCCACCATCATGGTCCAGAGGAAGCTGGTCGAACCTTCGACGCGCTCGCCACCGGCGTTGTACACGTAACCTAGGCCGTTCGCGAGGTTCTCGGCATAGGAGCGCGTGATCGCAGCATCATCGATCCCGATCGCTGGCAGGCCGCCGGCGAGGAATGAGGCCAGCGCCGCGCCAACTGCCGTCAGTGCAAGAGCGGCCACCCAGTCCAGAAGGACAATTCGGCGCTCGTTCGATTGGCCGCCGCTGCACGACCGCGCCTCCGATAGGCCGCCCGCCGCTCGGGATTGGTCAAAGAAACCTGATGTCATTTGTGGCTCCCTTCGCGCTTTTTGTCATGTCACTCCCCTAGCCCGCTTGGCGCTGCCTTCCTTCGCAATTTGCCTTGGCGGACTCGCGCGTCCTGGGTGCAGGTCACCCACGCATCCGCAACCCAGTCAGGACAGCGCCTTCCATCGTGAAGTTCAGCGAACGAAACAGCGGATAGCCTTCCTTGGCAGTCTTCACCCGCGTGCGTTTCGAGCACACCGCAAGAAGCCCCATGTCGATCGGGCTCGGCAGACTGACGAGGTCGGACACCTCGAGCAGTCCCGGCGCATCGATCAGCAACAGGTCGAAGCGCTCGCAGAGGTCCTTGATCAGTCGGTCCGCCCGAGCGGTCCCGAACAAGGTCGCCGCGTCGGTCCTCCCGGGGATCATCGGCAGCAAGGAGACGCCAAGCGGCGTATCCTCGATGATCGCGTCTTTAAGGGGAGCCTCTTCGTAGAGCACTTCCACAAAACCGGCCGAAGGATTGACCTCGAACCGCTTCGTGAGACCTGCCGTCCTCAAGTCGGCATCCAGGAGCAGACATTTCTTTCCCTGCTGCGCCGCGGCCCAGGCGAGGAGCATCGCCAGGGTGGACCTTTCCTTGTCATCCGACAACGAAACCAGCATGGCCGAACGTGCTGGCCTGCCAAGCGTAAGATCTAAATTGCGAATGGCGGACCTTGCGGCGCCGCCGAGCACCCAGCCCGCGCGGTCGCTCAGCCGCGTCGCAAGATTGCGGGCCGTGTCCTTGATGGGCAAACGCGGCAGATGGCCGAAGACGCGAAGCCCGAGTGCACGCGTCACCTGATCGGATGTCACGAAACTCTTCGGTAGGAGTTCGAGCAGGAATATCATGCTCATCCCAAGGAACAGCCCGCCGAAAATCGCCAGCACCACCGTTGCCTTCTTGCGCGGCAACGCCGGCGCGTTTGGAGGCGAGCCATAGGCGATCACCTCGGCATCGGCCTGGCGAAGGTTCTGAATCTCACTCGATTCCTTAAAGCGACTAAGAAAGTCGTTGTAGAGGCGCCGGTTGGCATCCGCGACACGAACCAGTTGGTTGAGCTTGATCTGATGCTTGGAGCGGGCGAGCATTGTGTTCTCGAGCCCATCAAGGTTTTCGCGCAACGCCGTCACGTTCAGCCTCAAGACCTCGGCCTGGTTCAGCAATCCCTGCACGGCGCGATCAACCTCGTCTTGTAGCGCATCCGTGAGCGCCATGGTTTCGCGTTTGATTGCCATCACACGGGCGCTATCGTCGGCAAAGCGCTCGAGCGCGAGTGCCGTGTCTGCTCGGAGCGCGGCGAGGCGGACCACGTAGTTGTCCATGGCCGGCGAGGTGAGGATCGTCGCAGCCGCGATGAGGTTTCCGTCAGCCAAGAGTGCCTGCGCTTTGCTGCCCTGAGCTTCGACTTCCGCCAGCCGACTCCTTGTATCGACCAGTCGGGAAGTCACCTCCTGCATTTGCTGATTGAGCCGCTCCGGACTGTCGATCTGGCTGTCCGCGACAGCCTCATAGGAAATCACTGCAGTTTCGGACACTTCTAAGACGTCCGCGAGCTCGCCGACGCGGGTCTCGAGCCAACGTGTGAAGCGCTGCGCTGCTTCGAAACGTCTGTCGCTTACGAAGTCGATGTATTCATCCGCCACCGCGTTCGCGATCCCCGCGGCCTTGATCGGATTTTCCGAGGTCGCTGTGACCTCGACGACGAAGGAGCTGCCGCGCTGACGAAAGGACAGGCTGCGCCGAAGACTATTGGCCACACCGCTATATTCACCGAGCATCGCATCCCGCGCGGTGGAAGCTTCGGCGAGCCCCTCGGAGACCTCTTCTGCGTCCTGCTCCGGCGCGGGTGGAGGCAACAACAGCACTTTAATGAAGTCGACAGCGGCCTGGAGAGCGTTCTTGATCGGATCGATCACTGGCACAGGTTCCGGCGGCGGGCGCAGGGCTGCGTTGAACTCCGGATCCTTGTCCAGCTCTAATGCGTGAACCACCCTGATCAGCAGCGCGCTCGAACCTAGAATGGCAAGTTCGCCTTGGATGGCAGTGTCGGTCAGCGCACGATCTTCCAAAAGGTCAGAGGAATTTCTGGTCGCGCCGCTCTGAGTTCCGAGCAGCATGTTCGTCGACGCGACATACTGCGGCGGATAAGTCGAAAGAGCGAGCACCGCGATCGAAAAGCACACGACCGTGGTTGCTAACAGAAGCCACAATCGCTTGCGAATGATCGTGATGAAATCATCGAGGCCGAACGGAGCCGCACGCTGAGACGCTTCCTCGTCTCCGGGAAGCCCTCCGCGTGGGAACATCGGGATCGGCTGTGGACCGCCGCGCGCGTTCACAGGCGGCTCCGACGTACCTGCACCGTCCTAAACCGAGAGTTGCTATGGGCCTGTGCGTGATTGTTACGGAGAGAAAGCCCCATCCAGACAATGTGGCGCTTCCTTGGTCTGGGCGCCGCGCCTCCGGAATCAAATTGAGAATAATTCATGTAAGTCCAGAAAAATATGAAAAAATATACTATGCGAAAGAACTCCAGAGCTTTCCTCTAATCGGACAGCTTACTGGCACTCGGTAACTCTAACGCTAACCGAAGCTAGACCAACTCCTTGTCATCGACGACCGAAAATCCCGCGATGTAGCATTGCGGCTAAAGATCAGGCTGAATTTTTGGCGTAGGCGCCAATCGATGCCCGAAAATTTGTCACAGCAAGAGTCTCGGGGCCTCTAGCCGAGGCGAAAGGCAGGGTACGCCTAGATTGACGGAGGTCGGACTGTTACGCTGATTTCGCCATTATACCGCAACATTTTTTCGGATATTTCATGAATTTGCGCATCGATCAAAGCGCTCGGTTGCCCGACTTCATTATTGGCGGGGCTCCCAAATGCGGGACAACTTCCCTTCACTTCATTCTTTCTCAGAATCCTGCGGTCGGCATTCCCGATGACGAGATTCATTTTTTCGACGCCGATGACCCCATAGGCCACCCGGATTTTCTGTTTGATGGTCCGGATGGGCTCGACTGGAGGGACCCGAACCCGGGAAATCTAGAGAGCCTCGGTTGGTATGCGGGGCGCTTCAGCAAGCTGGCGGGGTGCGCGTGCCTGGGTGAGGATTCGACTATCTACCTCCAATCCGAGGTGGCCGCTGAAAGAATTGCCAAGATGCTTCCGGACGTGCGCCTGATCTTCATGCTGCGCAATCCAGTCAAACGCGCCTACTCGCAATACTGGCACCTCATGACAAGGGGACGAACCACATGTAGCTTCGAGAAGGCGCTCCGTGTTCACCCGTCCGTCATCCTTGGATCGACATATGCGCCCCACCTTCGCCGGTACTTGGAGATCTTTGGACCCAATCGCGTTCGCATCGTTCTTTTCGAGGATTTCCTTGCAGACCAGCAAGGGTTCATCGACGGAATTACCGACTTTCTCGATGTCCCGAGGATGCAGGTGACAAGCGGCAATGCCTGGTTCAACCGCACCTATTACCCATGCCACCTCGGCATGCAGCGCGCGATCAACCTGCTAAGCAGCCGGATAGTTAGGCAACAATACCGCAACCACTTCAATCAGCGGCGCGGACCGCGCGAACGCGCCCGGAACAAGCTACACTACTACTGGTTTCGCTATGCCCATCCGGTTTTCCTCAAGTCCACCAAACAGCCGCCGATGGCGCCGAAGACCCAGAGATTTCTCGAACAGCACCTTTCAGCGCGCAACGGTGGGCTATCGACCTTGCTGGGGCGCGATCTGTCAGCCGTTTGGCCCCGGTTCACGGGATGAGCCAAACCAGCGTCGATATTGCGGTTGTCACGGACCCGCGGTTTTCCGGCGGCACCGCGTCGTCGGTGATAAGCGACGTGGCCAGTTTCTTGCGGCTGGGTCTGTCGGTCGGGCTGGTGCTGATCCGCTCTCGATTCTTCGATAGCTCGGCGGATCAGGCAAACCCGCAGGTCCTTGCACTTCGGGACTTGCCGGGCGTGAAGGTGATGGGTGGCGAGGTCCATGCCAACCTAGCATTCCTGCACCACCCGATGGCCTTCTTCCGCGGGGTGGAGGACACCATTGCTATCCGCGCGCCCAGTTCGGTGCTCGTCGCCCACCATCCGCCATTTCGCGGTGATGGCTCGTTGGAATACAATCCTCTGACGGTCGAGAGGCAGGTTCTCCGAAGCCTGGGATGTAGGCCACGTTGGTCGCCGGTGTCAGGCACGATCAGAGCGCAGTTGCGCTGCTTTGCGCCGTTCTTGGCCCTAACTTGCGAAGACTGGGTCAATACGTTCGACGCAGGGTCCTGGCGCGCTGAGTTGCCGGCATTCACCGACGGTCGCGCAGTGGTCGGCCGGCACGGAAGAGCTGATGCGCTCAAATGGCCCGAGCGTTTCGAGGAAGCTGTTGGCCCGCTGTCTCCCGGAGCAGGATGGAAGACCCGGATTATGGGTCTCCCGCCGGGTCTCGAACAGCAGATCGCCGCAGCCGGCGTCGATTGGGACCTCGTGCCGTTCAACGCCGAGCCCGTGCCGGACTTCCTAAGGAGTCTCGATGCGTTTTGCTACTTCTACCACCGGCTATGGGTGGAGGCATTCGGCCGAACCATTGGTGAAGCGATCCTGATGGAGCGGCCTTGCGTTCTCGACCCGCGCCTTGAGGCCAACTTCGGAGAGCTTGCGTATTATTGTCGCCCCGCCGAGGCCACGGCCTGCCTCGAGCACCTGCGCACCCATCCTCAGGCGACGCAGAATGCGTGCCGAGTGGCGCGTTCCCGGGCAGTAGAGCGGTTTGGTGATGCCAGTATCGCGCGCCGTCTCCGGGCGCTTTTCGCTGATCCGGGCACGCGCTCACGCCTAGGGCCGAAATCCGCAACTGCACCCCAGACCCTTCGCAAGGTCGTTGGCCTCGCCCTGCGCGAGCAGGCCGAGGCCACGTCAGTCTGATGGCGCGGATCGGTCCGGAAACTGCACTCCTCACGACGTACGACGTTCTGGTGGTCGGCGCCGGCGCCGCAGGGCTGGCGCTGGCGGATGCGGCCAACTCGGCAGGCCGCAAGGTCTTGCTGTTGGACCGGGGCGGCCTGTCCGCCGCCACACCTTCGCTGGAACCGGAGCTGCCCGACGGCTCGCCACACGACCTGCCGCACAAGACCAACCGGTATGGGCTTGGTGGGACCTTGGCGATCTGGGGCGGGCGTTGCGTCCCCTTCGACGAGGCCGATTTCGAATCCCGAGCATGCATCGCGTCCGGGTGGCCGATCAGCTACTCCGAGTATGCCGCGTGGTTGCCCGCTGCATCGACGATGCTCGGGGTCGAGGCGAGCTATCAACGCCCTGCGCCGCTTGCATGGCCGAAGTCCCCAGGCGTTTGCATGGATTCTGTCGAACTGCTCTGCCGGGACTGGATTCCTGCCTGCATGACAAGGCGCCTGCTCCGGGACACTGGTCCCGATATCCTGCTAGACACGGAGATCACCGGGCTTCTCTGGTCGGCTCGGCGTATCAGCGGGGTGGTGTCCCGCAGTGACGGTGTCACGCGGCATCTGCGCGCAAACGAAGTTGTCCTCGCTTGCGGAGGGCTGGAGACCACTCGGCTTTTGCTCGAAGAAGAACGGCGCGCCCCCGGACGTTTAGGGGGCACCGACTGGCTGGGCCGAGGGTACATGGGGCACCTGACGGGCAGCATCGCGGAAATCACATTCAACAGTTCCACGGCGGTATCCGAGTTCGTCTACAAGCACCGTCGCGGGAACAGCCCTGCCCGTCGTCGCTTTCTCGTGACCCCGCCGGACAGCCCTCATGTCGCCTTCTGGATCGAGTCGATCGCACCAGAAGACGCCCGACACGGCTCCGCTGACCTGTCCCTGAAGGCAATGTTGCGGGGCGCGCCCAAGGGAACACGCCTGCGGCACGTCCGCAACGTTCTGGGAAATCCGGGCGACGCCCTTGCTGGGGTGGGCGCCGCCCTCATTCACAATCTAGAGCAAAGCAAACGACATCCGGACAGACTGAGCCCACGGCGACGAGGGCCCTACCGACTGGCGTATCACGCCGAGCACCTACCGAACGTGGAGAGCCACGTCACTTTGTCGTCACGTGTGGATGCCGCTGGCCGGCACCCACTTCGTATTAGCTTTTCCTACGACGAAGCAACGCTGCGTGGAACGCTGGCGGCGCATCGCCTTCTCGCCGCTGCGCTCGATGAGGCCCAATTCGCCGAGCTGACGCTCGACGAAGAAGATGAGGAGGCGATGAAGAAAATACAGGCCATGGCGCGCGACGGCTATCACCAGATCGGTCTGACCCGAATGGCGAACTCTCCATTGAACGGAGTGGTCGATCCAAACTGCCGCGTCTTTGGCACCGAGAACCTTCACATTGCAGCGGCCAGCGTCTTTCCAGTGTCCGGCCAAGCCAACCCGACACTGAGCGTTGTGGCGCTGGCACTGCGTCTGGCCGCGCACCTCTCCAATCAGAAGCGCTGGACACAGGGCGGGAGCGCCGCAGCATGAGCAGGCGCATTTCCATCCTAGGCAGAAGCTTCGACATCTCAGCGGAGACGCGCGATCATTTCCTGGTAACCGTTTGGCTACTGGTCACGGTCAAGCAGTTTCGCTTCGATGAGCTGATACTCTATCCGCTCGCCCTCTACTTTTTCTGGGCTTTCATGCGCGACTTCCGGCAGATTTTCGAAATTCTCGCGCGCTCGTACGTTCTGTGGTTCTTCCCGATCTGGTGGTTCTTGTCTCTCGCTTGGGGCGAACATCCAGGCCAAACGCTCAAGAGCGGCCTGCAACTCGTGCTGACCCTGATGATCTGCTACGGTGCCGTGCTCCGGCTTCGCCCAAGACAGATCATGGTGTCGGTGTGGATCGCGGCAGGGTATTTCGGCCTCTTGAGCTTTATTGTGGACCCATTGGGTTCGAGCGCCAAAGGTGTGTTCAAGAGCAAGAATTCGCTCGGCGGGGCGATGGTCTTGTTCTGGGTCGCGGGGTTGTGCATGGCCCTCGATCCGGGCCTGACTCGCAAGATCAGAATCGCCGCGGCAGCGTCGTTGCCACTGGCTTTCTGGATGATCCAGGTCTCGAACAGCGCCACCGCGACCCTGCTGGCCATGGGCTCGTGTACCGCAGTGGTCTTCTTACGCTTCCGGAGCCTTTTGTCGCCGATCGCGACGGTCGCCACAGTCTCCTTGCTTGTCAGTTTCGCCCTGATCTACGGGAGCTACGCGGCGCTGGACGTCGTCGAGATCAATCCCGTCAAGCAGGTGCTCAGAGCCTTCGGCAAGAACACGACGCTGACCGGCCGAACGGTCTTGTGGGAATACGCGACCGTGGAGATACGCAATCGCCCGTTGCTGGGCGTTGGTCCCGGCGGTTTCTGGACACCAGAAGACCCATTTTCTGTCGCCCGCCGGATATATGACGAGTTTCACAAAGTATACAGCGCCACTTTCGGGTTTCACAATTCATATTATGAAACCGCCGTGCACTTTGGACTTATCGGCCTTGGTCTACTGGTCATCACGACACTGTGGACGTTCTGCCGGATCTTCGCCTTTGCCATCGTCCAAAACGAGGTCTGGGCCATCTTCTTCACCTGCATCGCGCTCATTACGATCGCGACAAGCGTAACGGAGGTCGTTCTGATGTCAGCTTTTCACCTGTTGTTCATGCTTTTCATCATGGGATCGCTGCTCACGTGCAAAAGCGCGTCTCCTTCAGCACTGGGCACAACTGCGAGGCCGGGAAAATGATCCGCAAATCGGCCCAAAAACAGATAATCACACGCATTTCTGGCGGAGTTCGAGTAGGCGCAGCATCGATCTTCGCGTTCTGGCTAACACTTGCAGGAGCCGCGGCGGAGCCGACGGCCGAGAGCTTTTTCGAAGACTTTGACAGCATCAACACCAAGCGCTGGCGCGTTTCTGATGGCTGGACCAATGGGGCATGGCAGAACTGCATTTGGAGCAAGGATGCCGTGCGCGCCAAGGACGGAATGCTCGCCTTGAGGATAGAACGGATCGCGCAAACCAAAGGCGAAAACACCGAAGTCGCAGACGGAGATGGGCAAATCGAGAAGACCCAGGCACAGGCAGTTGAGCCGCCACTATCAAAGGTCGACGAGAAGAAACGCCGCCACGCTCGCAATTTTGCGTGCGGCGAGATCTTCACGCGGGCCCGCTACGGCTACGGAACCTACGAAGCGCGGTTCCGCAGCGACCGCGCCTCGGGAGTCAACGCAGCATTCTTTACCTATATAGGTCCGATTACCGGCGATGCGCACCATGAAATTGATTTCGAGGTTCTGACCAAGGATCCCTCGAAGGTTTCTGTGAACACGCACGTGGACGGTGTTCCCCAGAATGGTGGGCCAGTCCCTGTCTTGGCTGGGGCTGACAAACAATTCAACAACTACGCTTTCGTGTGGGAAGCCGACAGCCTCCGCTGGTACGTGAACGGTGTGCTGTATCATGAGGCCAGAGACACGCTGCCAAGCCTGACGCAGCGCATCTACTTCAGCCACTGGGGGACCGACAAGCTTACTGCCTGGATGGGGGAGTTCGAATACCCTGACCGCCCTCTCGAAATGCTGGTCGACTGGGTTGCCTATACTGCCCCCGGTGAGCGCTGCCGGTTCTCGGAATCCATCACCTGTTAATTTCCACTGCCCCTTCTGCTCCCTCGTTCACAGCCGGAGTTTGCAGGTTGGTTGTTTTCTCCCCAACGCTGGACCAGTTCGTCGCGCGGTAACGGGCGGACTTGGGCTTGCTCATGCAGCTCGTCTATCCGGATGGATTACCGATGTGAATCCTTCGCCGACTGAGTTCTGCAACAACCCGCAGGGGGCGGGTCACGGAACAAAGAGACCCGAAATTCCAAGAACTAACGTTCCAGTTTTGGGGAATAGAGCACCCGCTCGCTGCGGCAATCAGTTTTGCACCGGCGCGGAAAGGCCGTAGACCTCGCGTTTGGGCGGCTTGATACAGCCCGACAATACACCGAAATGAAAGACGGACCGCATGATCCAGAAGGTGCAACGGTCCAGACGTGGCACCACCAGAAGCGCGCGCAGGCCGCAGTACGCGGCCTTGAGCATGCTACAAAAGAATACCGTGCTCCGGCGCAACAGATCATCAGGCGCGACACAAGTGCCATAAATGGCGCCAGTCATGAAACGCCGCCGGACCAGCCAGTCAAAGCGCAACCGGTTCGGCACAACTTTCTCGCGCACCAGTGCATCATCGGCGATCGTCATTTCTGCTCCAGCGCGGTTCAGCCTGAAAAAGAAATCAACATCCTCACCCCCTGTTCGACCAAAAGCCAGATCGAAGCGCATGTTCGAGACCCGCGGATTTCCGAGGTCGATAAGGACGTTGCTCGTGTTTCCAGTTTCCACCATGCCACGGCGACGCACCGGCGTGTTGCTATGAAAGTCATTCTTCCGCATCCAATGCGGCGCAACTTCCGGATAGATTGCATGTGCCGGACCGAAGACGACTGCGGCGCCGCTCTCCTGCCATGCCGTTACCAGACCGATGAGCCAGCCCGGATCCGCGATTTCGTCATCGTCAATAAATACCAGGACACTGCCGCGCGCCGCATCCATACAAGCATTTCTTGCTACGGAAATGTTACGCGCAGGCGCGTGGACATATGTGAAGGACAGCCCGAGATCTATACAATAGGCAACGATGCTGTCCCGTTGTGCTGCCGTTTCATCATTGTCAGCGACAATAACCTCGAGGGTTGCACCAGAGGGAATTTCTTGCGCCGCAATGCTTTCAAGTGTGTCCAGCAAGCTCCGGCGCCTGTAGGTACAAATTCCGACGACAATACGCATTTCCGGGCCCCGTAAAAAGACGTTCGAACTCGAACCTTCGCAGCATTGGTTGCTTGAATTTGAAGACAGTGACACTATCTACTGCAGCATGAGGAGGCAGTGCTTCTACCATGAACGTGACGGCTACGTTATCGCGTCGTTGTGGGGTATGACGCGTCAGGGAAAGGAGAACATGCTCTGAAAAAAAGTGACCGAAACGAATCGCGCAAACTTCGGCTCAGCTTGCGGGCGCAAGTGTTGCTGCCGCCGATAATCATTCTTCAAATTATTTGCATCCTATCAAGTTTCTTCTTCGGCGGAAGCATTTGGTGGTGGATGTTGCTTGGCTGGATCGCAGCCGCACCCACAACCTTACTATGGGCTCTACTGACGACGGGCTCAACTCAAGAGCAAGTGCGTGGTCAGAAGCGTGGAGAGGACTCCGGCGCACTCTTGGCATCAAAGAAGACGGAGTTCACTTCGCGCCACCGAGTTGACCAGTGATGAATGCGACGACCGTGCGCCACAAGATTGAGAGGTCCCGCCACACACTAGGGTGCTCGATATACCAGACATCAAGGTTGACCCGCTCCTCGTAGGTGGTCTCCGATCGTCCCCCGACTTGCCAGGGCCCAGTCAGGCCAGGCTTCACGGAAGTGTAGTGATTTCTGTAACGTCCGTATCTTTCGACTTCGTTCTCAATAACTGGTCTCGGCCCGACGAGGCTCATGTCGCCCCACAGGACATTGAAAAGTTGTGGCAATTCGTCCAAACTTGCCCTGCGCAATAGGTGCCCGACTTCCCCCAAAATTCGCGGGTCCTTCTCAAGCTTGAAGTTCCTCTCCCATTCCAACAGAAGCGTTGGATCGTGAGCGAGCGCGTGCTTCAGGACCTCGTCGGAATTGCGCACCATTGTGCGATACTTCAAACAATGGAACGGCTTGCCATCTTTTCCGATCCTGCGGTGCCTGTAAAGGATCGGCGCGCCATCTTCGCGCCAAACCATGAGCGCGATCAGAATCATGAGCGGCGCAAAAACGACAATCATGGCGAGTGCAAGGCAGATATCTATCGTCCGCTTAAGAGGAGCATGGACGTTGGATGCAATTTTATCCGCACAAATGTTCCGATCGTCCGTCTTCACTGAACTCAGGGTCGCGTCACGTTCAGTTGAAATGGAGCCATTTGAAACCTCCGGCACAATTCTATATTTCTCCATAATAATATCCCCAGCTATAACGCAGAATATTAATGCTCGAACATAGTCACATGAAATGAAACATCACGAAAGGTACATTCTCACCAAAATTACGGCCAAGCGAGGTTGCGCCGGAACAAATCGATCAATAATTAACCAGAAATTCGCGACACATGGCTGCGCTTCGACATTCTGGAAGAACTTTACTCCGCAACCGTTGGCACGCGCCCTAATTCAAGACCATCTTGCATCCCCCGGTCCGAAATGAGTGCGGAAATCCTATCCACACTTTCCAGAACTTCGACCGACTCTGAAAGTGGCATCACCGGGCTCTCGAGCTGCCCCGCCGCAAGGCACCTAGCCACCTCTTCTGCTTCAAAACGCAACCCATAGCCCACGAACGGCCTCCCGAAAGCGACGCCTTCCCGCCCGGTTGCGCGTCGCGCAAGTCCTCGAGCGACCGGCCAGAGCCGGCTTCCCCGAAGTGCATCTCCAAGAGCCGAAGGCCGCTCCGCTGTCCGCCCACGTGGCCCAAGGGGCGACATACGCGCCTGTATTGCGCGAATGAAAGGCGCATCGACAGAAATTCGACCCCGGCTGCCGCTAATATCTAGGGCATTTCGCAATTCTGTACTGTGACTGGCCCGGATCGAACAAAGTGCGGGTCGCTTCATTTTCTCGTGCAGGAAAGTAATTGATACGTCCCGAACACTCCCAGTTGGTGAAATCACAGCCTCTGCCTGAATTTCGCGAGGCATGCCCAGAAGATCATGTGCGAGAGATACTCCATAGATTCCTAGGTCGAGAAGCGCGCCACCGCCAAGAGCCGGATCTGTGAGCGTCGCATTCGAGCTTTCTTCGTTGTGAACAAAACCCAAGTCCACGCTCATCTGCGATATATCCCCGAGCTCGTTTCGCTTCAGCTTTCCGCGAAGCTCATTCATGGTTGGAAGAAAGCGTGTCCACATGCCTTCCATACAAAAACACCGAGCCCGACGCGCAGCCTCGACGATCTCTCTCGCTTCTTCCGCATTGAGAGCAAAAGGCTTCTCGCATAGCACTGGCTTGCCTCGAGACAGTGCCTGAATCACGTGGAGGTGATGAAAGGCGGCGGGCGTCGCAATATAGACCGCATCAACGTCATCAGCGCGCAGCATAGCTTCGAAACTCTCGGAGGCTTGCGCAGCGCAAGCACGAGCAAGCGCTTGTGCCGCGACGAAATCCCTCGAAGCGACGCGGCTCACACGGCCGGTCACTCCGTAACTTAAGTCCCTGGCAAACTTCGTGGCGATCCACCCCGCCCCCAAGATGCCCCAGCGTAGTCGGCCGGACACTATCTCGTCTCCTTTCGCGTACTCCCCGCGTCTGCCGAGAGCAGTGCCCCGCGACTGCGCAAGAACGCCTGTTCAACGAGTTTGCCTAGGATTGTCATGATCACTTGCGGCGGAGCGGCCATGCACTGCGCAATTTGCGAAACATCGCGCGCTTTCACCGCTTCGATCAACCAGAGCCAACGCCAGCGCTTCTGCGTCTCGATCTCATGCTCACGAAGTGCCGACCGCTCGGCCGCGCTAAGGCCAGGCAGATTCCCCATCCTCCGGTCAGCGGCAACCAGCGCGCCAAGATCCGCTGCGCAGTGCCGACCGCTCAATGAGTCAGCTCTTGTGAGTGCATCATACCCCAAGGGGTCAACTAGCAGAAAACTCGCACCCGCAGCGAGCGCCATTGCATAGAGCGCATAGTCCTCCCCCAACCGCATGCTCTCGTCATATCCGAGGCGGTTCTCTATAAGAAAATCCCTTCGAATAAGAGGTTTGAAAAAACCCATCTCGCCACGCCCACCATGAAGACGTGTCAGGTTGCCACGCACGAAGGCCTCTAGGTCAATCCTCCGCGCGCCAATCGGGTGTTTGCTGAACATGCGCGTCCTTGCCGCGGACTTCCCGTGTTCGGTCACCTTGTGGAGATCGTCGGCGACCATATCCCAATCGCCCTCCTTCGCCAGCGCGAGCATCGCAGCAAGTCGACCCGGTTCCATTCGGTCGTCGGAGTCAAGCACCGTTACATATCGGGCGCGGGTCGCCTCCAATGCGCGATTGCGAGCCGCAGCCGGGCCAGCGTTGCGCGTATTGCTCAGCACTTTCAGGCGCCGATCCGCAGCTGCGACGTTTTCGAGTTGCCGTAGGGTTCCGTCCGTAGAAGCGTCATCAACAGCAATGACCTCCACTGCCACACGTTCCTGGGCCAGGGCGCTATCAACAGCCGCGCAGATTGTACTGCTGGCGTTGAAGGCCGCCACAATTACGCATACGTCGGACATCTTGAATGCCTTTAATGAAATAAAACTGAATTCACTTAACCGCCCACGCAAAGGGCGCCGCTAATCTCAGTGACGATAAAATCTCTTGAAACAGAACAACTCGCTGGACACGAGAGCCCTTGAAACCCAAAGTTAACCAATAAATTTATTATTTTGACCGAAATCAGCCAATTCAAGCGACGAGGGCAAGATGGTCACAGTTACAGTTGCGATCGCAGCTTGGAATTCGTCCACGACCATTGCAGAGTGCATCCGGAGCGCGCTAGACCAAATCGACGTCACGAGCCAAGTTCTGGTGGTTGATGATGGATCTTTCGATAATACAGTCGAGATCGCTGAAAAATGTGGCGCTCGTGTGATCCGCTTAAGCGACAACGGCGGTCCAGGCAGAGCCCGGAATGTGGCATTGGATACTGCGAGCACGGATTGGTTGGCCGTTCTCGATTCCGACGACCAAATGGAACCTTGGCGCCTTCGAGACATGCTCAAGATTGCACAAGAGCACGATGCGGACGTCGTTTTGGGGAATCTGAGTCGCGTTGACGAAGATGGCCGTCCGATCGACGGACTGCCATTCGTCAATGGCCCCGATTACGAAGAACCAATTCCCTTGGATCTTGACACATACATCGTCAGGAACCACGATCCACACCGACGTGGCGCCCTTGGATACCTCAAGCCTTTGCTAAGAGTTGATTTTTGCAACAAGAACGGCATTAGATACCCGACAGAGACCTACAATGGCGAAGACTATCATCTGATGCTTTCCTGCCTCGCGGCCGACGCCCGAGTCATCTTCTCACCGGCACCGGATTACATCTATACTTCCCGAAGAGGTTCGATCTCGCATAGAGTAGACCCCTCTCATATTGAACCTCTGATACAAGCCGATCGTGCTTTCGTCGCGCAACATGCAAGCCGCCTCTCCAACTTAGCAAGAAAGGTTTTTGCGGACCGCCAGGTGATGTTGGATCGCACGCGATACACCGAAATCGTCCTACAGTCCCTGAAGCGCGGAGATCTCCGAGCAGCGGTCAGCGCGCTAGCGCAGCGGCCCTCCGCGATCGGCATGATCGGAGCCAAATTTCTGGAAGCTGGCAGTAAGCGCCTCCTTTCGAAAGGTTGCGCCAACAGAAGGACACCCAGACCGAGTGGTGAATTTACGATTACCCAGAGAGGGGGAGGCAGCTTGCTCAAAGGAAGCTCCGGAGGCGGCACCCACTCCTCAAGCACATCAACCGAGCGCGACGATTCTGGTACATCGGCGCCTCGATGACGCGCTCTCAGGATCAAGTGTCTACCTGCTCACGCTGGTCGACAAGCTGAAAGACTGCGGATTTCGCGTCCAAATCATTTGCACCCCGGCTTCCAGCTTCGGGAGCATCCCGGTGATGCGTCCAGCCCGGGACTACGCTCTACGCGGATGCGAAATTCTCGTACCCCGAACGCTAAAACTTTGGAATTTTCGGATCGCAACCTCGCCAGACGTCTGGATGCGGGCGCTCTACCGCGGCTGGAACCTTCTACGCTGGGCCGCATCCGGACGGAAACGCGGCTCACGTCCGGAATTTCCCAACACTCTCGGCCAGCCACCGAAAACACAGGACAGAAGCCTCACGATCAAGGCGGTCAACGCAAACCCTCCGCTGCTTCTCATTGCAGAATATAGTTCGATGGCCCCTATCCTGGACGCCTGTCTCGCAGATTGCCGGGCGGCATTGCTGCATGATGTCTTCTCACTTCGGGCCGAGTCATTTCGGCGCGCGAATCTATCACCCGATCATGCCCCCATATCACTGGCGACCGAGGCGAGCTGGCTCGAGGCCGCAGATCTCTGCATCTACGCCTCCGCCAAAGAGGCTCGCCTTCTAAACAAAAAGCTGCCCGAAAAGCAGCACATCTGGTTGCCGCCGGCCGTTCGGCGAAAGGCTTCTAGCGATGACGGACCACCGCGCGCCGTGTTCATCGGCGTCCGTCACGCTGGCAATCGTGACGCTTTGAACTTCCTACTCCAGGACATCTGGCCCCGCACGCATGCTGCCCGGCCAGGGGCAGAGCTGCTCATCGTTGGCGAAATCGGCGCGGAGGTACACAATGCACCGTCGGGTGTCCGGGTCCTCGGACGCGTGAAGGATTTATCCACCATAGGAGGAACCTCGTCCATCGGCCTCGCACCGACAAGGGCAGGCAGCGGTGCCAGCATCAAGATCGTGACCTACCTCGAAAACGGCATGAGCGTTCTCGCCTCCAGCAAGGCGCTCGAGGGCTACGACGGCGCGCTTGACGGATTGGTGGAGCGCGCGGACACGGCCCACGCCTTCAGTGACAAACTGATAAACCTCCTAGCAAATCATGACTACCGAGAGACGACCGCGCAGCATGGGGCCTGCATGATTTCCGAAAGCATCGACAACATTGAGCTGGACCGCACCCTCAGGCGAATTGCCCGAGGCTCGATTGCCCCTATTGCATTACCTCTTCGGTCTCATCAGACACCAACTCGGTCGTGACAGTCAGCACGTCACCAGACACCATGCGTTCGGTCGGGCCAATGTCCTGAACGACCTCCTGATCCGCCACGCTGACTCGAGCCACCTTGAAACGCGTTATGACTTCAGTCCGAGGAAGCGACGCCACTCCGACGCCTTGTGAACGCAGCACATCCTCGAGCACCATCCGAGATAGTCTCAGATGTTCAAGCTTCGCCTGTACCTCCTGCAAATCAAGAGTCGCCTTGGTGTGTTTTCGGGCGCTCAGCTCGATGATCTCGCGCTCGTTTTCGGCGATGCTCTGGCGGGCGGCGAAGATGCCATTTTGCATGTCCGTATCGCGGCTCTCTAGCTCGAAAAGGCTTCGCTGACTATCCGCCAACCGAGTTGCCGGGGCGTAGCCGCGCTCGTTGAGCCCAGCCAAGTTCTCAGCGATCTGGCGAGAAAATCGCAACTGCTCCGCCAGCCCGGCACGTTTGCTTTCGAGCCCGGCCACCCGGCTCTTGAGCAGAGCCTTGAGTTCCTCCAGCGATGCGAGCTCACGCTCGAATGCAGCCTTGTCCGAGGCAAAGATGGCCCTCTCCTCGTTCAGCACGCCGGCCAAGGCTGCAGCTCCATCAGGGTGTGATAGGTCCTTAGGAAAGGCCACTCCGTCAGCGCCGGCAAGGATCGCTTCCAATCTTGCCCTTCGGGCCCGCGCCCGGAGAATGTCTGTGAGAAAGCCGCGCAAGTTTCCGACAATTCGGATGCTGTCGGCTTCCGCCCCGCCCTGGAGCCCGCCAACAGTCCGCAGACCGCCGGCCAACGCCACCGCCTTCAGCGGGGTCAACCCCGGCACACCTGGATAAGCTCCGGGCCGATTGACATCGCCCAAAACATAGAAGGGCTGATAGCCCACGACCTCGACAGCGATCCGAGGCGCATCGTTCATGCCACCGTTCTTGGCAATGGCGCTCGCGAGAGCCTCGGAGAGTTCGCTAGCGGTCAATCCTCGCGCCTGCACCGAACCGGCCAGCGGCACGGATATGCTGCCGTCGGGTTGCACCAAATACTCGCCAGCCAGGATCGCCCAGTTTTCGTACGCCCTCTGATCTTCATTCCAGATCACAGCACGCAGGGACAGGCGGTCTTGAATTCCGATTTCGTACGCCTCGGCTTGAGCCTGCGGGGCACCTACCAACATGACAACCAGCGTGAGAAAAATGTATCGCATTCAATATCGCCTCCCAATTGAGAAATTTTGGTTAGAAAACGCTCTTCTGAAAGAAATGCTGCGCCGGCGGTCAGCGCGTCGCGACCACCATGCTGGACAATTTATCGACGGCATGCACCCTTTAGTGAATTCTTAACCAAGTTTTTTCCCAGGCGAGCCTGCTATGACCGCGATCTCCGCGATAATTGCCACATACAATCGCCGAAACTACCTCGAAGAGGCCATCGCTGGTCTGCAAACTCAAACCCGACCGGTAGATGAGATCGTGATCTGGGACGACGGCTCAACCGACTCGACCGAAGGCTTCGGACGGGCGATCGCCGAGCGTTCCGCCGGAAAAATCCTGTACCGCCGCGGCAAGAATAGAGGCAAGTCCTGCGCGCTCAATGCAGCACTACAGGAGGCGACAGGCACCTACATTTGGATCTGTGACGACGACGACATCGCCTTGCCGATCGCCGCAGAGCGCTTAGCCAGCGTACTCGACCTGGGCGATGTCGGCCTCTGCGCCGGCCGTCACATTCGGTTCCGGGACAATCCGCAGACCGGTGAACGCGAGGACCTGGGAACCGGGTATTGGCCGGATCTGCGAACGGGTAGCGTGTTGCGCCACCTTCTTGAAGATGTGTTCTTCTTTCAGAACGGCACGATGGTGCGGCGGGAGGCACTTCGGAAAGTTGGGCCTTTCCGCGAAGACCTGGCGCGCTCGATTGACTACGAGATGTTCGTGCGTCTGGCTGCCCGGTTTCCGGCGACGATGATTGACGACGTGCTTTTCCTGCAGCGAAAGCATGACGGCGCGCGTGGACCAAGCTCCATGCAACACTGCGCCAGCGAGTCCGATTTGGTCTGGCTCGATCACGACCGCAAAATCTTTTCAGATTTCCGTCATGTACTCCCGCTGACACTCTATGAAGCCCTGTTCGACAGCGACGATATCCTTCTGCGACGTCGGGCCGGGTTGTTGCAGCGTGCCTGCGTCTATGCTCGCCGAACCGACTGGGGAAGCGCGCAAACCGATTTCCGGCAGGCAGCCACCCTTGCGCCGGAGCTGCCCCTTACCCCCACCGAAAGCGAGATTGTCAGGCGCGCGATGTCCGGCAAGCATGGCTCGGCGGCCGCCTTCCGCGCGCCTGTCCTGACCGACCTGCTTTCCCTACGCGATCTCGGGCCAACTGGACGTGGGATAGCTAGCGAGTTGGGCCGCGGAGCACGCTGGCGCGCCCGCGCGGCCCTAGAAGCCCATGATGTGGCGGAAGTAGCCCGCATCGCCGCCTTCGTCGCAAGGTTGTCGGGCTTTTCGTCTTTGCGTCGGAGCGCTCCTGCGCCGCCCTCGCACCTGTGGGAAAAGCACAAGTTGGAGCCGAGCGACTATGCCTGGTAGCCCAAGCGAGCTTCCCCCACCTCATGTTGCATTCTTCGGCCACAATGTCGGCGACGCCGCGGTGAGGCGACGCGCAACAGCCTTTCGCGGCGCCGGCTTTTCGGTCACCGGCTTCATGCCCCGTCGCGGCAAGGTCGTCCAGCAAGACTGGCCGCTCGTTGATCTGGGTGAAACGCGCGACAACGACTATCGTCAACGTCTGCTAAGCATCCACTCCGGTAGCCGCATTGCCGCACGACACGCTGATCAACTTCGCGCCGCCGACATGATCTATGCGCGCAATCTCGATATGCTGGCGCTTGCGAGCCGCACCCGGAAAATGGCGCGGCTGCACATACCAATGATCTACGAATGCCTGGATATCCATCATCGCCTGATAGGCCCTTCGCCTACGGCCAGGGCGCTGCGCAGCCTTGAAGCGCGACTTCTTCGGAAATGCGCGCTCGTCGTGATCTCCTCGCCGCGCTTCAAGTCCGAATACTTCGACAGGTACCATCCGGGACAGAGTCGCTTCATGCTGATTGAGAACCGGTTGGTTGTGGACGATACCTTCGCCGCCCGCCCGGCACCACGCAGGGCATCGCCGAAGGGAGCGCTGAGGATTGGTTGGTTCGGCAACCTGCGATGCCGCCGCTCGATGTCATTGCTCCGCCAAGTCGCCCGCGACTTTCCGGAGGATGTGGAGATCGTCCTGCGTGGTTATCCCGCTCCCGGGGTCTTTCCCGATTTCGAAGAGCAGGTGTCCGGGCTTTCGAACCTGTCCTATGGCGGTCGCTACCGTGCGCCGGAAGACCTCTCTGAGCTCTACGAGGGGATCGATCTCATCTGGGCGGGAGATTGGTACGAAGCGGGCGCGAACTCCACCTGGCTGTTGCCGAACCGGATCTACGAGGGCGGCTATTTCGCGACCCCTGCCCTGGCTCCTTCAGGAACAGAAACCGAGCGCTGGCTCAGAGAACACGGAGGCGGCTTCTTCCTGAACGAGCCGATAGAGGACACCTTGCCCGAGACTATCGCGGACTTGGCGAAAGACCGGAGGCTAATAGATGCGATGCGCGCGCGGCTTCTCTCGGAACCACGCGAAGCTTTTGTCGAAGAGCCGGGCACCGTCCAAGCGCTCGCGGCGCTCGTCATGGCTCAAAACTCGCTCCAGTCCATCGGCTGCACTGGTCCTGGCGCGCTTATCGGCCGGTAAACAGTTCCAAAGCGTTCGGGATGCTGGATCGCCAGCGACACCTCGGTCACATGCAGCGAGAACGCACCTGCCAGCCTAGGTGCCCGCCCCGAACGCAATGCCAGGGCCATTTCGGCCAGCCCAAGCGCGAAATCGATCGGATACCCGCGCCGCGCCGTGGAAATGCTACGGCTATGTGTCGGCTTGATACGATGGCCGCCGTCCCAGCCCAGGAGCTTCTGCGCTTGTCGGCGGAGCCGCGTTTCGGCCAAGGGAACTGCACGAACCGGCGTCTTGAAATCCCATGTCTCGGCAGCGTCGAGATAGCCGTCTTCACAAAAAACGCGAAACCGATGATCGTGCGGCGCAATGATACTGTTGGTTAGTCGCGCAACCATACCATCATCGAACTCCAGACAGGCGCAGGAGAAATCCGGCGTATCGTAGTCCGGAGGGGTGTCCGGGCCCTTGTCGGGTATCGCGCAATGGGCGACCGTGACCACCCGGCGAACAGGGCCGAACATCGCCACGAGCCAGGTCAGCGAATATCCGGCGTGTTCGAGCGTACATCCCGTACGAAACTCGTCCTCGGCTGGCCAGCGCGCGCCCGTGCGCGTGATCCAGTTTCGGTATCCGATGCGGTGCACCATACCGTCATCCATTTCGACATAGGCCAGCACGGGCCGCCCAAGTACCTTCTCGCGAACAGCCTGCCAGAAAGTCTGGGCTGCTTCCCCCAGTACTGTTGCAGGCGCCGACACCAAGTGTAGGCCCCGTGCTTCAGCCTTCTGTACAAGTTCCTGTGCCTGCTCCAGCTCAAGTGCCAGCGGCTTTTCCGAATAGACATGCTTTCCTGCCTCGAGCGCTCGGAGCGAAACCTCATAGTGCTGGGCTGGGTTGGTCAGGTTGACAACTATTTCAACGCTTGGGTCAGCGAGGACTGCCTCCAAGCTCTGAGCGGGCTTGACCCCGTAGTGGCTGGAGAAGCGATTGAGCCGATCCGCGTCACGATCGTGAACCACTCGCAGATCGAGAGCCGAATCCCAGTTCGGGAGGGTGTTCAGGTAGAGGTCCGCGACATATCCAGTGCCAACGAAACCAAGCCCCACGCTCAAGATGCACCACTGGTGCAGTGCGAAGTGTCAACAGTCCCCAAGCATAGGAACGAGACGCAAAAATACATCAAGACAATCCCTAAAATAACATTCTCAAATATAAATATGAATGCGCGACCAGTGCAGAAAATTCAACCAGACCTATTGAACTCAAGTTATCCAATCGAGGACTGTGAAGGGCTATAAATTGAAGTCGCCCGCCTGCGGACAACCGCAGTCAAAAACATATCCTATTGTGCCTGATCTTCCTCCAGCTCGCATCCGAACATTCACCCCCACCGCGATGAGAAGATCTCTCAGCCAGAATAAAATTAAGCCGCCAAGTGTCCAAATTGGACGTCCGACCCGTCGAGGGGAGTCTCGTCAGGTCAATATCAGGAGCATCGAAGAAATTTTCAACTAGCGCGAGACAAACTGGCGCTCTCAACTGCGCCGATGCATGAGAAACAGGCAAATGTGCGATTTGGTCGGCCGGCCGATGACAGGTAACTTGACGCTAGATCGACCACATACCTAGGGTGACGAAGAAGGGGTGGTTGCCCTTCTCCAAATTCTTTTTACTCCAAGTTCATTTTACAAGAACGCGCACGCGGGGTCTAAATTGCGTCCCTATCTCAAGAAGTCTCTTCAGGTTGTGGCAAGCGCAGCGCTCTTGGCGACGCTGGGACTACTGGTGAACTGGCCAGACGTACTGCGAAGCATCGCGGCAGCAAATCCCATCTGGCTCGCCCTCGCCGCTTTTGCGATCCTTCTCGCACGGTGCGCGATCACTTGGCGATGGAAAGCGCTGCTGGATTTTTCGGACAACCGCATTTCCTGGCAGCGTCTCTTCGGCATCGTTTCCGCGGGGATCGGTGTAGGCTCCTTGCTGCCGACGTCAGTCGGACCGGACGTCATGCGCGGCGCAATGTTGGCGCAGCAGAACCGAAGGATCGCCGGCCAAGCGCGGGTGGGCAATGTGGTGACAAGCCTACTGCTCGATCGCATCGTCTCTGTTTTCGCAACTTTACTTGTCGCGCTCGGAGCAACCACGGCAACTTCGCTTTGGCAAATCGCGATCCCGCTGGCTGGGGTCCTGACGGCCGGACTGTCTGTGATCGCCTTTGTGCTCCTCAAAGGTCAGTCCACGCTCGAGAGGAACAATCCGTCCTGGCTGCGACCCATCGCCATGAGACTGAGCGAGGCCTTGTTGCAGATAAACCGGCCAGAGTTCGTTTGGCGCGCCCTGCTTCCGTCCTTAATGGCTTCCATACTTATGACACTTGCGCGAACGATGGTGTTCATCTTCCTCTATCGCGCCCTCGGCTATGCCGTTCCCTTAAGTCATGCTCTGGTATTGATACCGTTGCTGATGATCGCTCTGATCTTTCCTTTCTCGGTGGGGGGGGTGTGCGTAAGAGAATGGGTGCTCATCGTCGGCTTTGAAGGCATCGGCATCCCCCCGGAGGCAAGTATCTCCGTCGGACTGATGTCCTTCGGCCTCCAATTCCTTGTCAGTACACCATGGTTCGTCACCTTTGCGCTCAGACGCGATACGCGCGCAAGCGCGCAAGCCGCAATTGTCGAAGCGGAATTGCCATGACACCCATGCCACCGCAGCCCCGTGACTTCCGCGACGACGCAACCACATGCCAGCGGCCTATCCTGATTTTCGGTGCGCCGCGCTCGGGAACGTCGTTGCTGAGCAGGCTACTCAACGCCCACCCCAATATTTCGATCCCGTTCGAGTCCCATCTCTTCAACCAATGGCAGTCTCGCAGTGCGCTCTACGGCGATCTGTCCAGTAGCGACGCGCAGCTGCGGTTGATCGAGGACATCATACGGTTCGGGGTTGTACACGATTGGAACCCTCTGCCACGCCCGCGCGAGGTGTTGGCACATGTCGAAGGCAACAGTTTTGGCGCCATCGCACGCGCCTTTCTCAGCAATGCGGCCGCGGCGCAAGGCAAGCCCCGCTGGGGCGAGAAGACGCCTCACCATACGCTCTTGCATCGCGATGTGCTCGAGGCCTGGAGCGATGCGATGGTTATCTGCATTGAACGCGATCCTCGCGACGTTGCACTTTCGTGGAAGCGCGCGCGCTTCGGTGGAGATCACGTCTTGCCCTTCGCCAAGGCGTGGGTCCGCTATTCGCAGGCGTGCTCCGAGGTAAAGGAAAATTTCAGCTCCGATCGCGTATTCGAGCTGAAATATGAAACTCTGGTCCGTCGCCCCGAAGAGACTCTTTGCACTCTGATGACGTTCCTCGGCGAAGCCTATGACCCCTCACAGCTTCACTTCCACGAAGCCTCATCTCCCTGGAAAACCGACAGTCGCAATCGCGAAAAGCTTCGAACGCCGATCTCCCCGCTAAGTGTCGGTCGTTGGGAACAGGGACTGCACGCGCGAGAGGTCCGGCTTATCGAGGCCATAGCAGGCTCGATCATGCAACAGAAAGGCTACGCGCTTTCGACTCTCGGAGACGGGGCAAGCTCGGGCGCCATGGCGTTCGCAAGATGGATCGTGGCCCCGGCAAAGCGGATCTCAGGCGCGGCACGAAATGCCCGAGGCTTCGTGTACCTTGGCCGGGATATCGCGTGGCGGCTCCGCGCCGTTGGCGGCAGGAAGGTGCTCCGCGCATGAACATGAAACATGACACTGCCGAGCGTCCCATTGGTTTTGAGCAAAGCGCTTCTGTTGAAAAGGACCGGGTGATCGAGGCACTCTCCGAAGAAAGCTCTGCGCTGCGGAAGTATCAAAGGTTCTTTGTCGGCACGTCCGGGATTGGGCCCTTGCTTCGCTATGAGGCCGCAATGTGGCTCGCGGTCGGGATGCCCGGAGCTCTCGGATACGCAGCACGCAAATGGTTTCTGCCTCCGCTCTTTGGCGAAGCCGGAAAGGGCGTGACCTTTGGCCGAAACCTGATCCTCAGATGCCCCAACCGGATCGTTCTGCACAACAACGTGGCGATTGACGACAATTGCACCCTCGATGCGCGCGGTTCCTCGGAACCCGGTGGCCTGACAATCGGAGAAGGCACGTTGATCGCCCGCGACGTGGTCATGGTCGTCAAGCAGAACCAACTGAGCTTGGGCCGGCACTGCTCGATCGGCAGCCAGACCACGTTCTCGGCGGTGTCTGGTATCGAGATCGGCGACCACGCGATCATCGCAGGGCAATGCTATTTCGGCGGGGGCCGTTACAGGACTAGGCTGGGGTCCGAACCGATGGTTCGTCAGGGCCTCGTGACCAGAGGCCCGGTGCGGTTGGGCTCCGACGTATGGGTAGGCGCAGGCGTACGCGTTCTCGACGGTGTCAGGGTTGGAAGCGGCGCAATTCTTGGTGCTGGAAGCGTTGTCACATCAGACGTTCCGGAAAACGCAATCATGGGCGGCATTCCCGCACGGCAGATCGGGGAAAGATTTTGAGCGGCCGCGTGCGCAATTGAGATATGGGTAAAGTTTAATGATCTTCCACTCTGGAAATCTCTCAAACGCTTCTAAATTGGACGCCGATGTGTGCATCGTCGGTGGCGGCGCCGCGGGCATTTCTATTGCTCTCAAGATGTCTGGCAATGGCGCCAAAATCTTGGTGCTCGAAAGCGGTTTCGACGGTTACGATGAACGTGCGCAATCGCTGTACGCAGGAGAAAATATCGGGCACCCCGCCGATCCCCTGAACGAGGCCCGGTTGCGGATGCTCGGCGGCTCGACCAATCATTGGGCGGGAAATTGCATGCCGCTAGACCCCATCGATTTTGAGGCTCGTCCGGGAATTCCGCATTCCGGATGGCCAATCAGCCGCAGCGATCTGGACCTGTACTATCCCGCTGCCCAAGAGTTGGTCGAAACACCCAGTGATACCCTTTACGATACGTCCGAACATTTCTCGAAGATTCCCGACCACCCGATCGCTTTCGATGAAAGCAAGCTGACCAGTTATCTCTACGCTTTGAGCCCGCCTACACAGTTCGGCTACGTCTATGAAGACAGATTGAAGCAAGCTTCGGACATTTCTTTGGTGCTCAACGCCACCGTGCTCGAAATCCTGACCGATGATACGGCCTCGCAGGTCACCGGCCTTAGGGTAGCTGGCATAGATGGCCCGGCCTTCGAGGTACAAGCAAAGCTCTTTGTGCTGGCACAGGGCGCCGCCGAAACGGCACGCCTCCTGCTGCTCTCCGACAATGTCGAAACCCGAGGCCTGGGGAATAGCAACGATCTTGTCGGTCGCTATTTCATGGATCACGTATCGTTCCGCCCTGCACTTCAGGCGATGGTGGCAAGGGACAACAGCCAATTCAGAATCTACACAGAAGAGCATCCGGTCGGTGAGCACTACATGCGCTGCGCGATCAGAGCGAGCGAAGACCTTCTCCGGGCTGAGCAACTTCCGAATTTCAGATTTATCTTTTTCCACGAAGAGACCGGCTCGCCAGGTCAGAGTTCGGCTACGACCATCAAGCGCGCTCTCGAGAAGGGACATGCACCCGATAATCTGCGATGGCACCTCGCAAACGTCTTGTCCGACTTGGACGGATTGACCAACGAAGTCTACCGAACCCTTCTCCGCAGTGAGGAAGACCTCATTCGACGCGACTGGATAGAGCCATGGCTCTCGGTCGAAAGCTTGCCAAACCCTGACAGCAGGGTTCTGCTGACCGCAGACCGGGACGATATTTTCGGCCAAAGACGTATCGCGCTCGACTGGCGGTTGACCAACGCGGATCTTGCGGCAAATCGGCGGGCGACCGAGGTGCTCGCCGCCGAACTCGCGCGCCTCGGATACGGTCGCGCTTGGTCAGTGCTTTTCCGCGAAGACTACGACTGGCCCAAGCCAACGACCTACGGCAAACACCATACCGGAACGACGCGGATGTCCGAGGACCCAAAGCATGGCGTTGTAGACGAGAACTGCCGGGTCCACGGCATTTCCAACCTCTTCGTTGCGGGAAGCGCAGTATTCCCGACGCAAGGCCACGCGACACCTACGCTGACCATCGTCGCGCTGGCAGTCCGACTTGCCGATCACCTGAAGGCGCGACTTGCAGAGGGGCAGCCATGAGTCAATCTGACCGATTTGAAGCCCATAGCGAGGCATCGTTCGCCACGGACCGAAGAACCATGCTGGTTATGGCACTTGCGGGATGTGCATTGGGCGCATGCCCATCGACCAGCATTGCCTCGCAGCATGCGCCAGCAGCAAGTTCCCCGGCCCTTGCGCTTTCACAATTACTGCCGGGCCCGAGCGCAAGGGTCATCGGCCGAAAAGTGCTGGAATCCCTTCAGTCACTCACTTCACTCGACGACTTGCAACAGAGGCTCTCCGCTCGCGCGCAACCTACACCGGCAACTGGGAATCCCGATCTCTTGAAACAGATCTCCAACCTCGTTTTGGAGGACCTCCGGCAAGAGAAGATGCACTATGTGGACGGATGGATGCTGACTGAAACAGAAGCCCTCACATGTGCGATCATTGCGCTGAGCGAAGCGAGGCGAGACAGCGATACTCGATATTCATAAAGGAGAAGAAATGCCTTCTATGCTCATCAAGATCTTTGTCGCTGTCGCGCTCATTTTGGGCACTCGCACCTATTTTCCGGCAAGTTTCTATACCATCACTGGATTCACCCTTTTATTCCTACTCTCAATACTTCTATTTGGACGAAAGCGCGCCACGCATGACTCCTCTAAAATCGCAACTGCCGAAGCGATGAAGCACGGCCGAACAGATGGCTAGATTCACTCGCCATATCTCCCGGATCCATATGGCGCCGACATTGCAGGCGACAGAAAATCAACCGACGCACAACCTCACGAAAATTTCCAAATTCGGTCAGAAATATTCCACATAAAGATATCCTAAACACTCAAGCTAAACGGCGCATTAGGCGCCCTGACTTTTACTACTTTGTTTCATATCATAAATCCCACATACCACACAAAACATCTTGAACACCCCTCCGTTCTTCTCATGAAATTTTCAACGGAGCAAACATGCCAAAGTACAATGCATTTAATACCGATTTTTCCGATTTGAGCTCAGAAGACTGGCTCATATCAAATTACGCCAACTCTCAGGATTGGATAGATACCGCATTTTCTCCTGACTATATATTCCTGTCCGATGGAGTCCTGTCCGCACTTCTCGACGGCACGGACACGAGCGGCAAAGATTATACGGGAGGCGAAGTCCGAACGCAGGAGCGATATTTCTACGGCCTCTATGAAGTGACGATGCAGGCCTCGCCGGACGATGGGACCCTCAGCAGTTTCTTCACCTATACCGGCGCGCCGCACGGGACGGCGAGAAGCGAGATCGATTTCGAATTCCTTGGGGCTGACACGACAAGGGTGCTCCTGTCGTACTACACTCCTGATGGCGACGAGAACGTGATCGTCGACCTTGGCTTTGACGCCGCCGAAGGGTTCCACCAATACTCCTTCGATTGGCAACCGGATTCCATAACCTGGTATGCCGACGGCGTCGAACTGTGGTCCGTCACAACATCCGATATCGGCTTCCCTTCCGAGCCCTCCTATATCTACTTGAACATTTGGACTGGAGCCAACAGCTTCACCGGAACGCCATCACATGGCGTCTCCACCACCGCGTCCTATTCGGACCTAAGCTACACGCCTCGCACAGCGCCGGTCGCGGTCGAGGACGAGCTTCGCGTCAGCCGCAACGGCGCAGCTGAGATCGATGTAGTCGCAAATGACGGCATCATGGGAAACGTGCTCCTCGCCGAGACGGTGAGCATTGTCCGCCCCCCCGAGCATGGCATGGTGAGCGTCGACCCCACGAGTGGACGCATCACCTACACTCCGGACAGTGGGTACAGCGGTTTCGACACATTCAGCTACACTGTCTCGAACGAAACGGAGACATCGAACGAGGGCGATGTTACGGTCGTCGTCGGAATTCCGGTCTATGAAGATTTTGCCGACGGGGCTGACAGCTTCACCTACGTCGATGATGCGTTCCGTGGCACGGACCAGCCGGATTACGCGAGCGGCGCGGCGGAGAGCGGTCTGCTCCGCGTCACCCTCGGCGGGCAATCTCTGCGCGCCACCGTCTCCGATATCTCCGGCGGCTGGAGCCAGGGCTTCGACAGCCTCGCCGGGCAGGCTGGCACGCTCACGCTGCGCTACCGCCTGGCGCTGAGCGCCGATCTCGACGCCGGGGAATACGCGGAGGTCCTGGTGCTGATCGACGGCACCGAATACGTCATCGACCTGCTGGAGGCCACCGACGACGACGATGAGACCCTCGACACCGGCTTTGTCGAGGTCGTCCTCGAGCTCGGCGAGCTCGGCGCGGGTGGTCACGACATTGTCCTCGGCGGCTACCTCAACCAGCGCTCCCGCCCGAATGAGGTCGCGACCATCGAGTTCGACAGCGTGCAGCTCACGCTCTCGGACCCCTCCCCCGCCGATGATGACGGAAATCTCGCGCTCAGCGCCCCCGACCTCATCATCGATGCCAACGAAGCCGGCAACGTCATCTTCGTCATCTCAGGGCTCGACGCGGACGCAACCGCCGAGGTCATCGTGTCCGACGGCGACAACACGGCCTCGGGAACTTCGGGCTCGGACGGCGAGGTCGTTCTCGACCTGTCGACGCTCGCGGAGGGCACGCTTACCACCAGCGTCACCGCGACCGATGGCGAGGGCAACACCGCCACCGCCCAGGGGCCCGAGATGCTGCGCGTTCCCGCAACCGGTGACGACGACGGAAATCTCGCGGTCAGCATCGCGCAGACCGAAATCACCGCTGCCACCTCCGATGCCGTCGCCTTCACCATCACCGGCATCGATTCCGACGCCGCCGCCGAAATCGTCGTCTCCGACGGCAGCGATACCGTCGTCGGCACGCTCGCCGCCGATGGTCAGATCACCCTCGACCTGTCACCGCTTGCCGACGGCACTCTCACCGTGACCGTCACCGCAACCGACGAGGCCGGCGCCACAGCAACCGTTCAGGGCCCGGAACTGACACTCGACAGTTCCCCCGCGCCCATAGCCCCGCTGGAGTGGGACTTCACCGACGGGGCTGGCAGCTTCACCTACGTCGATGATGCGTTCCG
>NZ_FOZW01000002.1 GCF_900116195.1 Alloyangia pacifica | reverse complement strand
CCACGATGAACGCTCCGCTTTCCGCCTTCCCGCCCGCCACGCAGGTCGAGACCCCGGCCGCCAAGGTGAGCTCGATCCTGCCCAAGGTGCGCTTCTCGCTGCGCGCCCGCGGCGATCTCGCGCCGCTCGAGCAGGCGCTCGGCGTGGCGCTGCCGCGCGGGATCGGCGAGACCGTGAAGGGGGCCGTCGAGGTCGCCTGCCTCGGTCCCGACGAATGGCTGGTTCTGGCCGCCGAGGCCGCGCCGGTGGCAGATGCCTGTGCTGGCGTCTACGCGGCCCTGCCGCACAGCCTGGTGGAGATCACCGCCCGCGAGGTGACCTTCGTCATCGAGGGCCCGCGCGCGCCTGAGCTGATGACCATCGGCTGCGCCCGCGACATCGACGCCATTGCCGTGGGCTCCGCCCGCCGCACCCTCTTCGACGGCGCCACCGTCACCCTCTGGCGCGACGCCGAAACCCGCTTCCGCATCGACGTCTGGAACAGCTTCGCCCCACACCTGCTGCACCTCCTCCAGATCGGCGCACGTGAACTCGCTGCTGAAAGTGTTTGATCCATGGGCGTTTTGACAGACGTGAAGGCCGCTGCAGCTCCGGTCGCACCGGAGGGGACCCAGACCATGTCCTACCTGCTCACCGTGTCCTGCCCGATGCGCAGCGGCATCGTCGCGGCGATTTCGGGCTACCTCGCCGAGCAGGGCTGCAACATCCATGACAGCGCGCAATTCTCGGATCTCGCCAATGACCGGTTCTTCATGCGGCTGAGCTTCCGTTCGGAAGCAGGCCGGAGCCGCGAGGCGCTGGAGGCGGGCTTTGCGGGGATCGCGGACGAGATGGAAATGGACTTTGCCTTCCATGATCCCAGCCGCAAGACCCGGGTCGCGATCATGGTCAGCCGCTTCGGGCATTGCCTGAACGACCTGCTCTACCGCTCGCGCATCGGCGCGCTGCCGGTGGAGATCGTCGCGGTGATCTCGAACCACCTCGACTACCAGAAGGTTGTGGTGAACCACGACATCCCGTTCCACTGCATCAAGGTCACCCGCGAGAACAAGCCCGAGGCCGAGGCCGAGCAGATGCGCATCCTGCGCGAAAGTGGTGCCGAGCTGGTGGTTCTGGCCCGCTACATGCAGGTTCTGAGCGACGAAATGTGCACCGAGATGTCGGGGCGGATCATCAACATCCACCACTCCTTCCTGCCGAGCTTCAAGGGCGCCAATCCCTACAAGCAGGCCTATGAGCGCGGGGTGATGCTGATCGGCGCGACGGCGCATTACGTGACCGCCGATCTCGACGAGGGTCCGATCATCGAGCAGGACGTGATCCGCGTGACCCATGCGCAGAGTGCCTCGGACTACGTGTCCTTGGGCCGCGACGTGGAAAGCCAGGTGCTGTCGCGGGCGATCCATGCGCATATCCACCGCCGGGTTTTCATCAATGGCAACAAGACCGTGGTCTTCCCGGCGAGCCCTGGTGAGTATGCCTCGGAGCGCATGGGCTGACCCCAGCGACGACGGCTATGAAAAAGGCCTGCCGCGCATCCCGCGGCAGGCCTTTGTGTTTCCGGGCAAGGCGGGCAGGGTGCCCGCCCACCGGTGCTTACCAGGAGGTCAGCACGGTGCCGTGGTACTTCTCTTCGATGAAGGCCTTGATCTCGGGGCTGTGGTAGGCGTCGATCAGCGGCTTCACCCAGGGCTGCTCCTCGTCACCCTTACGCACCACGATGATGTTCACGTAGGGGTTGTCGGCGCTTTCCATGGCGATCGAGTCTTCCTTGGGGTTCAGGCCCGAGGCGATCGCGTAGTTGGTGTTGATCAGCGCGGCGTCGAGATCGGCCAGCGAGCGCGGCAGCTGCGCCGCGTCGAGCTCCTGGAAGCGCATGTCCTTGGGGTTCTCGACCACGTCCAGAACGGTCGGCACGAGCCCGGTGCCCTCGGCGAGCTTGATCAGCCCGAGCTGCTGCAGCACCAGCAGGGCGCGGCCGCCGTTGGTCGGATCATTCGGGATGCCCATGGAGCCGCCCTCGGGGAAGTCGTCCATCGAGGTGACCTTGTCCGAGTAGACGCCCATCGGGGTGGTGATGGTGGTCGCGATCGGCGCCAGCTCGAAGCCGCGGTCCTTCATCTGGTTGTCGAGGTAGGGCTCGTGCTGGAACGAGTTCGCCTCGATGTCGCCATCGGCCAGCGCCTGGTTCGGCACCACGTAGTCGGAGAACTCGACCACGTCGATGTTGAGGCCCATGGGCTCGGCGATCTTGGCCACTTCTTCCATGATCTCGGCGTGCTCGCCGGGCGAGACACCAACCTTGATGTCTTCGGCGCTCGCGGTGCCGGCGATCAGGGCCAGGGCGGAGACGAGGGGGATCATACGCTTCATGGGAAATCTCCTTCCAATTGCGTTCTTATTATCGGGTCAGCGGCCGCGGTTGCGCGGCGCGCGCTTGTCGACCAGTCTGGCCAGCCCCTCGCCGAGGGACTGCACGAGCTGGACCAGCACGATCAGGATCACGACCACCGCCAGCATCACCTCGGGCATGAAGCGCTGGTAGCCGTAGCGGATGCCGAGATCGCCGAGGCCCTCGCCGCCCACGGCGCCGACCATGGCCGAGTAGCCGATGAGGCTGACCAAAGCGAGCGTCAGGCCGAGCGTGATGCCGGGCAGCGCCTCGGGGATCAGCACCTTGCGGATGATCTGCAGCGGCGTCGCGCCCATGGCGCGGGCGGCCTCGATGAGGCCGCTGTCGACCTCTCGGATGGCGTTCTCCACCAACCGCGCGATGAAGGGCACAGCCGCGATGGTCAGTGGCACGATCGCGGCACTGGTGCCGATCGAGGTGCCGGCAATCAGTCGGGTGAAGGGGATGATCGCCACCACGAGGATGATGAAGGGCACCGAACGCGTCGCGTTGACGATGAGCCCCAGCACCTTGTTCACCCAGGGGGACGACAGCAGCTCGCCGCGTTGCGAGACCGCGAGGTAGACGCCGATGGGCAGACCGAAGAGCGTGCCGATCGCGCCCGAGATGGCGACCATGTAGAGGGTCTGAAGCGTGGCTTCGATCAGCAGGTTGATGAGGTTAGCCGACATAGCCCAGCACCTCCGTGAGCAGCTCGTGACGTTCAAGATAGGCGCGGGCCTCGGCGCCGCGGGTGGCCTCGACCGAGACCAGCAGGTTGCCGAAGGGATGCGGGCCGATCTCTTCGATGGCACCGGCAAGGATGTTCACCGGAATGCCGAGCTCCGACGTGAGCTTGGCGAGCATCGGGTCGGTGGCGTGCTGCCCGGCGAAGGTGATGCGGATCACCTCCTGGCTGTCGCCCTGCGGACGCTCGGCCTGCAGCTTGCCGGCGATGAAGCTCGGCAGGGTGATGCCGGTGATGCCCGACAGGAACGAGCGCGTGGTCGGGTGCTGCGGGGCGGCGAAGACCTCGTAGGTCGAGCCCGCCTCGACAATCTTGCCGCCGTCGATCACCGCGACGTGGCTGGCGATGTCGCGCACCACGGCCATCTCGTGTGTGATCAGCAGGATGGTCAGCCCAAGGTCGCGGTTGATGTCGGCCAGCAGCTTCAGCACGGTCTGCGTGGTCTCGGGGTCGAGCGCCGAGGTCGCCTCGTCCGAGAGCAGCACTTTGGGCTGCGTGGCGAGCGCGCGGGCGATGCCGACGCGCTGCTTCTGCCCGCCTGAAAGCTCTGCCGGGTAGCGGTTGCTGAACTGCTCGAGGCCGACGCGTCCGATGAGATCGTTGACGCGGCGCTTGATCTCGGCACCGGGCACGCCTGCGATCTCGAGCGGCAGGGCGACGTTGCCGTAGACCGTGCGCGAGCTCAGCAGGTTGAAATGCTGGAAGATCATCCCGACGTCGCGGCGGATGCGGCGCAGCTCCGCGGCACCGGCGCGGCCGACGTCATGCCCGGCGACGGTGACCGTGCCCGAGGTCGGCTGCTCGAGCCCGTTGACCATGCGCAGCAGGGTGGATTTGCCGGCGCCGGAACGCCCGATGATCCCGGTGATTGTGCCGGGGGCGACGTCGAGGTTCACATCCTCGAGCGCCATGACTTGACCGGAGCCCTTCTTTTCGAAGGACTTGCCCAGCTTGTCGAAGGTGATCGCGGCACCTGATGTCTCTACGTCGGCCATCCGAGTCTCTTGTTTCCGTCCGGCCTCCTCCCGCGGCGCGATAGACCGGATATGCGCCGCGGACGCAAGCCCTGCCGGGCGCTTGCAGGCGCAGCGGCGCGGTGCTGCGGAGTGTACCATGTCGGAGAGGCAGGAGGGTGTTCCGGCTTGTGGCATAGCGCGTACAGCTTGTTCGCCACGCGGCGTGGCTGGCCGGAGGATGTTCTTTTTGCCGGTGGCTGAGCGATGAGGGCTGTGCCCGAGCCTGGGTGGGCGCCTTGCAGGGCTGGTTCCGCGCGATCTATCTCGCAAGTCCTTGCGACAAGCGAGTTGAGGAGAGGCGTAGCCAGTGCAGCCACCCGGAGGGGGGGCAGGCGCGGCCCGGGACTGGTCGCCCCGGGCCGGGATGCAGAAATCGCGCCGCTATCCCTGGCTGCGCGCCGCAAGCCAGCGCTGCCAGTTCGCCTCGTTTCCGGCGAAGGCGTTCAGATCCACCGGCCCGCGCACGCCGGGCACCAGCCCGGTGCCGGTGTACTGCCAGAAGCTCCAGCGCTCGTCTGGGTAGCGCTCCGAGGGGTGGGCGGTGACCGAGCGCAGCCAGAACTCCGTTCCGCGCAGGCTGCCCAGGTCGTTGCGGGCGTAGAAATCCGGCGTGGTGTAGATCACCGGCGCGGTGCCGTAGTGGCGTTCGACGATGCGGGAGAATTCGCGGATGCTGGCGCGCACCTCCGCGGCGGGCGGCCGGATGCGGCAGGTCGGCGAGAGGTGGTTCCACTCCATGTCGAGGATCGGAGGCAGGTCGCCGCGCCGCTTGGGCACATTGGCGATGAACCAGGCTGCCTGTTCATGCGCGGGGCGGCAGAAGTAGTAGAAATGATACGCGCCCACCGGCACCCCCGCGGCGCGCGCACCCGCCGCGTTCTGCACAAAGGCCGGATCGAGCACATCGCCGCCTTCGGTGGCCTTGAGATAGCCGAAACGAATGCCGGCGTCGCGGGCCTCGTGCCAGTTGATCACACCCTGGTAGCGCGCGGCGTCGAGCCCGTGCACCGGGTAGCGCTGCGGGCTGATCGCGCCCCAGTCGTGGGGCTTGGTGTCGCCGAAGCGTCGGGGGATTCCGGAGGCGCGGTTCTCTCGGATGTAGAGCGCCTGCGTTTCGCTGGCGGAAAGGGTCGCGGTGCGTGGCGCCGAACTGCCGCAACCGCCGAGGGTTGCCGCGAGTGCGACGATCAGCGCGCCCGCCCGGACCCATGGTCTGGGGGATGTGGTGATCATCTTCTTGTCCTGCTCTTGCCTGAAAAGAGCGTAACGCGATTTTCGATTCACCGCATGATGTAGTTGTGCAACGTCGGGTCACGCCCAACGGGTGCGCCCGCGCCGCCGGACAGGCAGCGCGGGGCCGGGTTCAGCGCTGCGCGCTCCGCCAGTCGGGATGAATCCACGGCTGCGCGTTGTCGCGGGGCAGGGGCTGCTTGCCGAGGATATGGTCCGCGGCCTTCTCGCCGGTCATGATCGACGGCGCGTTGAGGTTGCCGTTGGTGATCTGCGGGAAGATCGAACTGTCGGCCACCCGCAACCCCTCGACGCCGATCACCCGGCACTCGGGATCGACCACCGCCATCGGGTCGGTCGCAGCCCCCATCCGGCAGGAACCGCAGGGGTGATAGGCGCTTTCGGCGTGCTCGCGGATGAAGGCATCAAGCTCCTCGTCCGACTGCACGGAGTCGCCGGGCTGGATCTCGTGGCCGCGATAGGGGGCAAAGGCCTCCTGCCCGAAAATCTCGCGCGTCAGGCGGATGCAGGTCCGGAAATCGCTCCAGTCATCTTCATGCGACATGTAGTTGAAGAAGATGCTGGGCGCATCCTTGGGATCCGCCGACTTCAGGGACACTGCGCCGCGCGACTTCGAGCGCATCGGGCCGACATGGGCCTGGAAGCCGTGACCCTCTGCTGCCGCCTTGCCGTCGTAGCGTACGGCGATGGGCAGGAAGTGGTACTGGATGTCGGGATATTCGACGCCGGGCTTGGAGCGCACGAAGGCGCAGCTCTCGAACTGGTTCGAGGCCCCCGGACCCTTGCGGGTGAACAGCCATTGCGCGCCGACATAGGCCTTGCCGAAGAGGTTCCAGTACTTGAACAGCGACACCGGCTGCGTCGCCGCCTGCTGGATGTAGAGCTCGAGGTGGTCCTGCAGGTTCTGCCCGACGCCCGGACGGTCGGCGACAACCTCGATGCCATGCTCCTTGAGGTGTGCGGCGGGGCCGACGCCCGAGAGCAGAAGCAGCTTCGGCGAGTTGATCGAGGAGGCGGCGAGGATCACCTCGCGCGTGGCGCCGATCACCTCGACCTTGCCCTTGCGCTCGATCTCGAGGCCGGTGGCGCGACCGTTCTCGATCACCACCTTGCGGGCGAAGCCGCGCACCACCTCGACATTGCCGGTGGCGATGGCGGGCTTGAGGTAGGCCTTGTAGGCCGACCAGCGTTCGCCCTTGTGGATGGTGGCCTCGAAGGGGCCGAAGCCCTCCTGCTTCTCGCCGTTGTAGTCGTCGGTGGCCTCGTAGCCCGCCTGCACCCCGGCCTCGACGAAGGCGCGGGTCAGCGGGTTGTCACGCTTGCCGCGCGAAACATGCAGCGGACCGGACTTGCCGCGCCAGTCGGCATCGCCGCCGTGGCCGTTCTCGTGCCAAGTCTCCAAGCGCTTGTAGTAGGGCAGCACGTCGGCATAGGCCCAGCCCTGCGCCCCCATCTCTTCCCACGTATCGAAGTCGCGGGCGTGGCCGCGCACGTAGACCATGCCGTTGATCGACGAGGAGCCGCCCAGCACCTTGCCACGCGGCGTGGCGAGACGGCGCCCGCCGAGATGCGGCTCGGGTTCGGATTCGAACCCCCAGTCGTAGCGCTTCATGTTCATCGGGTACGAAAGCGCGCCGGGCATCTGGATGAAGGGGCCGGCGTCGGTGCCGCCGAACTCCACGACGATCACCTTCTTGCCCGCCTCGGCGAGCCGGTAGGCGATGGCGCAGCCTGCCGAGCCCGCGCCGACGATGATGTAATCTGCCTGCATCAAAGCCTCCCTCAGAACGGCGCTTCGGTCGGATTCATGCCGACGTAGACGGATTTCACCTGGCTGTAGTGCGCAATGGCGGCCTTGGAGTTCTCGCGGCCGACGCCAGACATCTTCGAGCCGCCGAAGGGCGCTTCCACGGGTGTCAGGTTGTAGGCGTTGATGTAGCAGGTGCCCGCCTCGAAGCCCGCCGCCATTCGGTGCGCCCGGGTGAGGTCGGCGGTGAACACGCCGGCGGCGAGGCCGAATTGCGTGTCGTTTGCCCGAGCCAGCGCCTCTTCCTCGGTGGAGAATTTCAGCACCGACATGACCGGGCCGAAGATCTCCTCGCGCGCGATGGTCATCTCGTCGGTGACATCTGCAAAGAGGGTGGGCTCGATGTAGAAGCCCGCGCCGTCGATGACCTTGCCGCCCTTTACCAGCCGCGCGCCTTCCTCGACGCCCTTCTTGATGAAGCCCTCGACGATCCCGCGCTGGCGGGCCGAGACCATCGGACCGATGGTGGTGGACTCATCCATCGGATCGCCGATCACCGCATTGTCCATGCGCTCGGCGACGCGGGCCACGAACCGATCGTACAGCCCTTCCTGCACGAAGACGCGGGTGCCGTTCGAGCAGATCTGGCCGGTGGAGTAGAAGTTGCCGTTGATCGCGGCAGAGACGGCGCTTTCCAGATCGGCATCGTCGAAGATCACGATCGGGGACTTGCCGCCCAGTTCCATGGTGACGTGGCGCATGCCTTCTGCGGCGGCGGCATATACCTTGCGGCCGGTGGGCACCGAGCCGGTGAGCGAGACCTTGTCGACGCGCGGATCGGTGATCAGCGCGGCGCCGACCGCCCCGTAGCCCTGCACCACGTTGAACAGGCCCGCGGGCGCGCCCGCTTCGATCAGGATCTCCGCGAGCTTCAGCGCCGTCAGCGGCGTCATCTCGGAGGGCTTGAAGATCATCGCGTTGCCGCAGGCCAGCGCCGGGGCGGCCTTCCAGCTGGCGATCTGGATCGGGTAGTTCCAGGCCCCGATGCCGACGCAGACACCAAGCGGCTCGCGGCGGGTGTAGACGAAATCGCCGCCCGCCACCGGGATGTGCTCACCGGTCAGCGTGCCGGCGAGGCCGCCGAAATACTCCAGCGCGTCGGCCCCGGAGGCGGCATCGGCGATCAGCGTCTCGGACATCGGCTTGCCGGTGTCATGGGTCTCGATCTCGGACAGCGCGCGGTTGCGTTCGCGCAGCAGGTCGGCCGCCTTGCGCAGCACGCGGCCGCGCTCGGTGCCCGACAGCGCGCCCCAGTCCTTCTGGGCGGCCTTGGCCGAGGCCAGCGCCTGCTCGATGATCGCCGGGGTGGCGGCGTGCAGGGTGGCGATCACCTCGCCGGTGTGGGGGTAGATCACCTCGATCTTCTCGCCTGCGGTGTCATCGACATAGGCGCCGTTGATGAAGTGGCTTCCAGCGGGTTGGTAGGCAGTGGTCATGATTACTCCTGAGGTCCTGCAAGGGGGGCCATGGGCGCCGGGTCGGCGTCCGCCATGGAGATGTCGTCGTTTTCGTGAACTTCGGTGCATTCGGCGGCGATGGCGCGCAGCACGTGCTGGGCACCCTCCGAGCCGTCGACGGCGCCGACCGCCTCTTCGGGCGGGCGCAGCATCTTGGTGTCGAGCGCATAGCGCAGGTAGAGACCGTCGATCAGGCCACCGATTCGCCGTGCCACGTCCGGAGCGCGCTCACCGATCCGGGGGCGCAGCGCATAGACCAGATTGCTGTGCAGGCGGCGCTGATAGAGGTACAGCAACCGCCGTGCCTCTTCCGAGCGCAGCGCGAGCGCATAAAAATTAACCCATGCCGAGATCGCTTCGCGGCGGAAGCTGCCCATTCCGAAGCTGGCCTGAACGATGGCGTTCACGCGGGCCTCGGGGGTCGCGGCGCCTGCAAGGGCCTGGGTCACGTCTGCCTTATATTCCGACAGGATAGAGCGCATCGCGGCGAGAAAGAGCGTGTCCTTGTCGTGGAAGTAGTGGAACGCCAGCCCGGGCGAGACACCGGCGCTCTTGGCGATCTGGCTGGTGGTGACGTTGAGCGTGCCGGACGCACCGATCTCGCGGATCGTCGCAGCGATCAGATCCCTGCGTCTTTCTTCCTCGGATTTGCGTGCCATGCGGAGCTCCCACAGATTTTTGGTTGCTTTTCTGGAATAGCCCGTCATTAATTGACTCGTCAATCAATAACTCAGACTTCATCACGCTAACCTCCAAAGGGGACCCTATGAAACTCGTACTGACCACCTCCGCCATCGCCCTTTGCGCCAGCGCCGCCGCTGCGGATTGCTCCAAAGTCAGGTTCTCGGACGTGGGATGGACGGACATCACCGCCACCACGGCCGCGACCACGACCGTGCTGCAGGCGATGGGGTACGATACCGAGATCAGCGTGCTCTCGGTGCCGGTGACCTATGTGTCACTGGAAGAGGGCGACATGGATGTTTTCCTCGGCAACTGGATGCCCACGATGGAAGCCGACATCGCGCCGTACCGCGAGGCGGGCACCGTCGACACCGTGCGCGCCAACCTCGAAGGGGCGAAGTACACGCTGGCCACCAACGCCGCCGGCGCCGCGCTCGGCATCACCGATTTCGCCGACATCGCCGCCCACGCCGATGAGCTGGACGAGACCATCTACGGCATCGAGCCCGGCAACGACGGCAACCGGCTGATCATGGACATGATCGAGGCGAACGCCTTCGATCTCGACGGCTTCGACGTCAAGGAGAGCTCCGAGCAGGGCATGCTGAGCCAGGTCTCGCGCCTGTCGAAGAAGGACGAGCCGATCGTCTTCCTCGGCTGGGAGCCGCACCCGATGAACGCCAACTTCGACCTGACCTACCTCTCGGGCGGCGACGAGTGGTTCGGCCCGGACTTTGGCGGCGCCACGGTCTACACCAACACCCGTGCCGGCTACGTCGAGGAATGCCCCAATGTCGGCAAGCTGCTGACCAACCTCGAATTCTCGCTCGAGATGGAAAACGAGATCATGGGCGCGATCCTCAACGACGGGGAAAAGGCCGATGACGCGGCCGCGGCGTGGCTGACCGCGAACCCCGACGCCCTTGACGGCTGGCTCGAAGGTGTGACCACGCTGGATGGCGAGCCGGCGCTCCCCGCGGTGAAAGCGGCGCTCGGCCTCTGATCCGAACCGGTGCACCCCGGCTCCGCGCTCCGGCGCGGGGCTGACAGGCATCCTACAGTTGAATGCTCACCGAAAGGAGCGCAGCCTTGGATTGGCTCACTTCATACAAGATCCCCGTCGGCGACTTCGCGGCCTTCATCTTCGAAGGCATCCGTGACCACGCCGAAGGTCTGCTCGATCTGCTCTCCGTCGTTCTGGAAACGATGATCGAGGGCATCCTCTGGGTTCTGCAGGAACCCAACCCGTTCTTCATCATCGCCGCCTTCATGCTGATCGCCTGGCTGCTGCAGCGCAGCTGGAAGGTCTGTGCCTTCGTCGCGCTCGGCTTCCTGTTCATCCTCAACCAGGGCTACTGGGAGGAGACCACGGAAAGCCTGACTCTGGTGCTTTCGGCCTGTGTCGTCTGCATGGCCATCGGCGTGCCGGTGGGGATCGCCGCCGCGCACCGGCCCCGACTCTATGCCGTGTTGCGCCCGATCCTCGACCTGATGCAGACGCTGCCGACCTTCGTCTACCTGATCCCGGCGATCGTCTTCTTCGGCATCGGCATGGTGCCCGGCCTCATCGCGACGGTGATCTTCGTGCTGCCCGCGCCGATCCGCCTGACCCAGCTCGGCATCTCGTCGACCCCGGAGCAGCTGACCGAGGCCGTGCGTGCCTTCGGCGGCACCAACCGCGACGTGCTGATGAAGGCCGAACTGCCCTACGCGCTGCCGCAGATCATGGCCGGCCTCAACCAGACCATCATGCTGGCGCTCTCGATGGTGGTGATCGCCGCGCTGGTCGGTGCCGATGGCCTTGGCGTGCCGGTGGTGCGCGCGCTCAACCAGGTGAACACATCGCTCGGTTTCGAGAGTGGCCTGGTGATCGTGGTCGTGGCCATCCTGCTCGACCGTCTGCTCAACCTCGGAGGCGACAAGAAATGACCGTAGCCGTGAAGATCGACAATGTGTCCATCGTCTTCGGCGACGAGCCGGAAGAGGCGCTGCCGCTGATGGACCAGGGGCTGGATCGCGCGACGATCCAGAAGAAGACAGATCAGGTGCTTGGCGTGCACGACTGCAACCTCGAGGTCGAAGAGGGCGAGATCCTCGTGCTCATGGGCCTGTCGGGCTCGGGCAAGTCGACCCTGCTGCGCGGCATCAACGGGCTCAACCCGGTTGTGCGCGGCGGTGTGCATGTCCGCGAGGGCGACCGCATGGTCAACGTCACCGACGCCTCCTCGGCCGACCTGCGCCGGATCCGCCGCGAGCGCGTGGCCATGGTGTTCCAGCAGTTCGGCCTGCTGCCCTGGCGCTCGGTTGCCGAGAATGTCGGGCTTGGCCTGGAGCTGGGCGGCATGGGCAAGGCGGACCGCCGCGCCAAGGTGATGGAGCAACTCGAACTGGTGGGCCTGACCAACTGGGCCGACAACAAGGTCGGCGAGCTTTCCGGCGGCATGCAGCAGCGCGTGGGTCTTGCCCGAGCCTTTGCCACCGAGGCGCCGATCCTGCTCATGGACGAGCCCTTCTCGGCGCTCGACCCGCTGATCCGCAGCAAACTGCAGGACGAGCTGCTGGAGCTGCAGGCCAAGCTCAAGCGCACGATCATCTTCGTCAGCCACGACCTCGACGAGGCGTTCAAGATCGGCAACCGGATCGCGATCATGGAGGGCGGGCGCATCGTGCAATGCGGCACGCCGAACCAGATCGCGGGAGATCCGGCCAACGACTATGTGGCGGAGTTCGTGGCGCATTCGAACCCGCTCAGCTTCCTGCGGGCCAAGGACGTGATGCAACCGCTCGACGCCTCGGCCGAGGTCGAGGTGGACGAGGATACACCGGTGCTGGAGTTCGCCGCCGCGATGACTGCGCGCAATGCGCCGGTGGCGGTGACGCGGGGCGGGGTGCGCGTCGGCGCGGTGACCCCGGCGACGCTGCTGGAACGGTTGGTGGCGCAGTAGGGCTTCCGTCGCTTTCGACGTGGCAAGGAGGCGCGGCTCGGGCTGCGCCTCTCTTTTTGAGTGCTCATATAAAGGTGCCCCGTTAAACCGGCATCTTAAGAGAACCGGCAGGCTGGCGGGCACCCTCTGGCTTTGGCTGTGCTGGTGGATCTGCGCGGCGCTCAGCCCGCGTAGACCAGCAAAAGGTGCACGCGCGCGCCACCGCGCCGCGCTTCGCGCTCCATCAGGGCCTGCCGTCGCGCGAGCTGCAATTTCTCCAGCGCCCTCTGTCGGGCGTTGTAGAGTTGCCGGACCCGCGAGCCGCGATTGCCGATCTGCACCGACAGATGGCTCTGCGTGCCGGGAAAGAACCCGCGGAGATTGCGCTGCGCCGCGCGGAACGCCTCGTCCGCCTCGATCCAGGCGGCGTAAGTTTTCATCAGAAGTCGTCGTGATGCGGAAGCCATGCGTCTCCTCCCCAGGAAAAGCCTCTGTCTCGACAGGTCTCCAGTATAGGGCGTCGCCGCGGTTCTGTCAGCCACGCCAAGTGACGCAGGGAAAATTCGTGATGGGCCGTGAAGCTCAGGCGCCGCCGCCGGCCCGCGCCGCCCAGGGCAGGATCTCCGACACCATCTTCCGGGCGGCGAGGTCGAAGGCCGGCACGAGGCTGGCAGTCTCGTCATCGGCCGCAGGCTGGCGCACCTCAAAGGTCCGGCTCGCCACCACCGAGGAATCGCGTTCCCGCACCAGCCGCAGCATCAAGCGCAGGTGCACGGTGACGGGGGCGTCCGTGCCATAGCTCTCGGCCTGGAAATCGGTCAGCTCTCCAAGCAGCGCGTAGTCGCCCTGACCGCCGAGCGGCGCGCGTCCCACCGAGGCGAAGGCTCCGGTCTCGGAGATGCTGCGCACCAGCAGCGTCTGCAGCATCGCGGGCGTCTCGTCGGACCAGCGCGCGCCGGGCAGGTACTGCGCCTGCAGCGGGCCGGGCCGGATCATGATCCGGTCGGTGCTCAGTGCGCCGCTGGCGATCGGCTCCTCGACCACCAGTTCGGCCCAGCCGCGCCGCGCGGCCCCCTCGATGACCGGGGTCTGCAACTCGTAGATGTCCAGCGGCTCGGAGGCGCTGTCGAGCGCCGAGATCGCGGCGCAGCCGGAGGTGCCGAGGGCAAGCAGGAGGGCGGGCAGGAAAGATCTCGGGAGCATGGCGTTACCTTCGGTATTCGGGGGCGCGGTCATCGAGGAAGAAACGGCTCGGATCGCGGCGCAGCTGCGTGGTCAGCGCATCGAGGTTATCGATCAGGGCGCGCGCCTCGGCCGCGAGCCGGGCAAACTGGGGCAGGGCGGTGGCACTGAAGTCGCGCAGCGCGGGGCGGGTGTCGCCCACTGCGCCCTCGAGCCCGGCGAAGGCCGCCGCCGCCGAGCGGCTGGCGGCGCGCAGCTCGCCGGTGATCTCGGGGATCTGCTCCGACACCGCGCCGACCGCCGTTTCCAGCGCGGCGAGCGTCTGGCGCAGCTGCGCGGTGATCTGCAGGGCCTCCTCGTTGATCACGCGGTCGGCCCCGTCAAATGCACGCTCGGCTGCCGAGAGCGCCCGGTCGCCGGTCTCCAGCGTGCCATTGATCGCCGAGAGCGTCTCGTTGGCGGCGGCAAAGGTCGAGCGTGCGGCTTCCAGCGTCGCGGAGGCCTGTCCCGCCAGCCCGTCGAGCTGCCCGGAGGCCGAGCTGAGGTCGGCCCCCACTGTGTCGATGGTCTGCACGGCGGAGCGCGTCGCGCTGCGGATGTCCTCGAAGATGGCGGTCAGATCAGCGCCCGTGGTGTCGCCGAAGCCGCGGATCACCTCGGTGGCCTCGGTGGTGGCGGTGCGCAGCTCGGCGATCAGCGCGGCGGTGTCGCCGGCCAGCAGCCCGTCGAGACGCTGCGCCGCGCCATCGACGCTGCGCGAGGTCTGCGACAGCTCGGCGATCAGCCCGTCGACCGAGGCCAGCGTCTGCTGCGCCTCGTTCAGTCGTGCGGTGGCGGCGGTGCCGGTCTCGGTGAAGGTTTCCGCGAGTGTCTCGGCGCGGGCGCTGAGCGCGGCAAAACGGGTTTCGATCTCCGCCACCGAGGATTGCAGCTGGTCGGTCGCTGGGCCGAGCCGGTCGGTGATATAGGCCTCGGCGGCCTGAGCTGTGCCGGTGCCCTGGGTGACCAGACCACGCGCATCCTCCGACAGCGCCCGGATCGAGGCCAGCGCCTCCTGCGCCTCGGTCATCACGCCCGCGACATCGCCGGTCATGCCGTCGATGCTCTGGTTGAAGCGATCCATCTGGTCGGCGAAGGTCGAGACCGCGCCGGTCACGCTGGAGATATCCTGCAGCGTCTCCGACAGCTCACCGGACGCCTGTTCGACATTGAGAAGGATCGTCGAGACCCGCTGCTGGTTCTCGTTGCCCAGCATACGGCGCAGCCCGCGCACCAGCTCGAGCGTCTCGTCGAGGATCTCGGGACCGGACTCGGTCAGCGACTGCAGCGCCGACTGGCCCGCCTCGATCTTCGGCACAGCTTCGCCGCCCTGGTCCGAAAGCAGCCGCGCGCCGGGGCTGCCCGGAGTGATGCTCACATAGCCGACACCGGTGACACCCTGCGCCTCGATCGTGGCGGTGCTGTTGCTGCGGACCGGCGTACCTGCAGCGACCTCGATGCGGACCCGAACCCTGCCGTCCTGTTCGGGCGAAAGACCGAGTGTCACCACCTGTCCCACGGGGAGCCCGGCAAACCGCACCTCGGACGCCACGGACAGCCCCGAGACCGAGGAAAAGTCGATGTCGTAATAGTCGAACTGCCGGTCCAGCTCGACATTGGCGAACCACAGCAGGAAGCCGAGCAGGCCCAGGAACCCCGCGATGGCGAAGGCTCCGACAAGCACGTAGTTTGCGCGGGTTTCCATGGTCAGTCAGCCTCGGTCTCTGCGTTGGGCCGGTCCGCAGCGCGCGCGAGCCGTGCACGCGGACCGGTGAAATATTCCTGCACCCAGGGGTGGTCGACCTCCAGCATATCCGCCAGCGTTCCGGTCACCAGCACGCGCTTCTCGGCCAGAACGGCGACACGGTCGCAGGTTGCGTAAAGCGTGTCGAGATCATGGGTGACCAGAAAGACGGTCAGACCCAGGGACTCGCTCAACGTGTTGATCAGCGCGTCGAAGGCCGAGGCGCCGATGGGGTCGAGACCGGCGGTGGGCTCGTCGAGAAAGACGATCTCGGGGTCGAGCGCCAGCGCCCGCGCCAGGCCCGCACGCTTGCGCATGCCGCCCGACAGTTCGGACGGGTAGGCGTCACCGGCGCGGTAGGGCAGCCCGACGAGGGAAATCTTGAGCTCCGCCAGTGCGCGGCGGAGTTCGGGCGACAGATCCGGAATGCGGCGCAAGGGCACCTCGACGTTTTCGCGCACGGTGAGCGAGGAAAACAGCGCGCCGTCCTGGAACATCACCCCCCAGCGGTCGTCGAGCCGGGCACGCTCTTCGGCGGAGGCGTCCAGCACCTCGGTCCCGAAGGCCTCGATCCGGCCCGCCGCCGGCCTGTCCAGACCGGTGATGGCGCGCAGCAGCACCGATTTGCCGGTGCCCGAGCCGCCGACCACGCCGAGGATCTCGCCGCGCCGCACGTCGAGATCGAGACCGTCGTGCACCACGTGGCTGCCGAACTGCGTGCGCAGCCCGCGCACACGGATGATCGTGTCGTTTGCCTCGGCGGTGGTCACAGCCCCACCTCGGCAAAGAAGATCGAGAAAAGCGCATCCGCGACGATCACTGCGAAGATCGCCGTGACCACCGCGCTCGAGGTCATCCGGCCCAGCGATTCCGCGTCACCCTTCACCTGCATTCCGGCGTGGCAGCCGACCACGCCGATGATCACCGCGAAGACCGGCGCCTTGACCAGCCCGACGATCACGTTGCTCACGTCGACATCGGCGACCAGCCGGGTACGGAACATCGATGGCGAGATGCCGAGCTCGATCCAAGACATCAGCGCGCCGCCGAACAGCCCCATGAGATCCGCGATCAGCCCGAGGATCGGCAGCATCAGCAGCAGGGCGAGGATGCGCGGCACGAAGAGCACGGTCACCGGATCGAGCCCGAGCGTGCGCATGGCGTCGATCTCTTGCCGCATTTTCATCGAGCCGATGGCAGCGGTGAAGGCCGAGGCCGTGCGCCCCGCGACGATGATCGCGGTGAGCAGGATCCCCAGCTCGCGCAGCACCGAGATGGCGATGAGATCGACCACAAAGACCTCGGCTCCGAACTGCCGCAGCTGGGTCGCGCCCTGAAAGGCCAGTACCACACCGATCAGGAAGGCCATGAGCGAGACGATCGGCACCGCTTTGAGCCCCACGTCGTCGCAATGGGCGACGAGCGAGGTGAAGCGAAACTCACGTGGATGCCGCATGACGCGGAACAGTCCGGCGAGAAACAGCCCGAGGTATTCGAGCAACCCGCCGAGAAAACCCGCCGCGCCCATGACCCGGCGCCCGGTCGTCTCGAGCAGTGCATGGATACCGCCGGGCCGGGCCGGGAGCTCTTCCGCGATCGGCATCGCGCGGCGCACGGTGCTCAGCAGCAATTCGGCACCCTCGGTGGCGCCGCGGTATTGCACCGCGCCCCCCGCCGCCGAGACGCGCTGCTCGAACTCGGCAAGCGCCCAGGCTCCGGCGGTGTCGATCCTGGTGACGCCCGTCAGGTCGATGAGCGCGTGTGGCGGTGCGACCTCCAGCTCTGCATGCAGAGCCGCAAGGTGCTGCACGGTCAGCGCACCGGAAAGGCCGATCACCTCCTCGGGCCCCGATTCTCCTCGCTCGACTTGCAAACCCTGCGTACCCATGGGCCGCCGCACTCCCGCCTATCTTTTTCATTTTGAAAGGTTTTGCTTCGTTTCGCCAGCCCAATCCACAGGGCGGGCACGGGCGCTTTGACGCGGGGCACGGCTTTCAGGCGCCGTCCGGACAGGTGCTTGAGCTCTCTGGGCAGGGTGCCGCGGGCGCTGGGAGGATGCCGCCTTTGGCAAGTTCCGCACGATTTTTGTGCAAATGCGCAGCCGAAGCGCTTCGAGGTTGATTAAACGATTAATTACCCATTGACCGGCGGAAAACTCGCTGATTAATCGTTTCACCAAAGAGGATACGGAATGGCCAGCATCAAGCAGATCGCACAGGATATCGGGGTTTCGGCCGCCACGGTCTCGAACGCGCTCACCGGCAAGGGGCGCGTGTCGAAGGATCTGGCCGACCGCATCCGCGCCCGGGCAGATGAACTCGGCTATCGGCCCAGCAGCGCCGCGCGCGCACTGAAGACCGGCCAAAGTGGTATCATCGGCCTCGTCATGCCCGATCTAACCAACCCGCTGTTCCCGCGCATCGCGCAGAACCTGTCGATCGCCGCCGAGGCGCGCGGTCTCGGCATTCTCATCGCCGACTCGCGCGGCAGCGAGACCCGCCAGACCGAGGCTCTGCAACAGCTTGTGGGACGCGGGGTCGACGGGGTGGTTGTCGTGCCGCAGAAGGGCACCTCGCCCGAGGCGCCCGGCCTGCCGATGGTGACGATCAACACCGCGCGCGACCCGCGCAACACCGTTTCGGCCGATCACATCGGCGGCGGTGCCTTGATCGGCGCGCATATCCGCGAACTGGGACACGGTCACGTCGTTCTGCTCGGCGGTGACCGGGTCTCGGACGTGCAGCAGGACCGCATGCGCGGCATGCGCGAGGGTTTGGGCCCGAGCGTTCGGAGTGAAACGGCCTGGGGCGATGCCGGGCTGACGGCGCTGCCGGGACTGGTGGGGCAGGGTGCGACGGCGATCCTCGCGACCTCGGATCTGCTTGCGCTTTCCGCGCTGTCCGAGCTGTCCCGCGCTGGATTTTCGGTGCCGGAAGACGTCAGCCTCACCGGTTTCGACGACCTGCCCTTTGCCACCGCCATGCACCCGGCGCTGACCACCACGGCGCAGGACGTGAGCGCCATCGCCGAACACGCACTCGAGGTTCTGACCGGTCTGATCGCCGGTGCGGAGCGCCCCGAAACCGGTCACGCGGTGCCCATGCAACTGGTGCCGCGCGCCTCCACCGCCGCCCCGAGATAACCACCCACGATCCCGACCAACACGGAGTGACTGCCATGAAATCCACCCTTTCGATCCTCGCGCTGGCCAGCTTCTTCGGCTCCGCCGCCCATGCGGCCGACAAGACGCTGACCATCTCGGTCTATTCCTTCGCGCAGGACGAGTACCGCGAAGCGCTCTACGATCCCTTCGAGGCGATCTGCGGCTGCAAGCTGGTCGTCGAGACCGGCAACAGCGTCGAGCGCATGGCAAAGATCGAAGCCAATGCCGCCGATCCGGTGATCGACATGGCTGTGATCTCCACGCAGGACGCGCTGGCACTGGCCCGCAAGGACCTGATCCAACCGCTCGACAGCGCCAAGCTGAGCAACTTCGACAAGCTCTACGACAGCGCCAAGGACCCCATTGGCGATAATATGGCCGTCGGCTACACGTTCTACGCGAGCTCCATCGTTTACCGCTCTGATCTCGTGGATATTTCCAGCTGGGGCGATCTGTTGGGCGAGGAGATGGCCGGGCAGGTCGCTCTTCCCAACATCACCACCACGCAGGGCCCGCTGACGCTCATGATGCTCGGCAAATCCGAGGGAATCGAGGGTGACCTGTCGCCGGTGATCTCCGAGATCGGCGCGCATTCCGACGACATCGTGACCTTCTTCTCGCGCTCGTCCGAACTGGTTCAGCTGATGAACCAGCAGGAAGTCATCGCCGCCCCCGTGGGCCGCTTCGCCTGGGGCAGCTTCAAGGACGCCGGCCTGCCCTTCGCCTGGGCCGAGCCCGAGGAAGGCCAGGCCGGCGGCATGAACGTGATGGTCATGACCAAGGGCAACGGCAACGAGGAGCTGGCCTACCAGTTCATGGATTACTGGCTCTCGACCGAGGTACAGACCAAGATCGGCGAAATGCTGATCGACAGCCCGGCCAACAAGGAGGTCGAGCTCAGCGCAGAGGCCGCCGAAAACCTCACCTATGGCGCGGATGTCATTGAATCTCTGAACATCATGCCGGCCGCCGAAGTGCTCGACAAGCGCGAGGGCTGGGTCGAGCAGTGGAACGCCGAGGTGATCCAGTAAGCATATCGCCGGGGGCACTCTCCCTCCCTTGCAGCCCCCGCGACTGGCCATGGACGCCGCCCCCTTTCCGGCGCCCATGGCCCCCGAACTCCATGATCCCATGCGGCTCCAAGACGGGCCCCTGCGATCCGAGCGCTCCGCCCCGCGGGCCGGGCGCATTCCGACACCCGCCCCAGACAGAGGGGAACACGCATCATGTTTCGCAACACCCGCGAGGGGCTGGCGCTGGCGCTACCGGCCGCCATCTTCTCAACGCTTCTCTTTCTGGTCCCGGTGGCCATCCTGCTCTCCGAAGCTTTCCGGGGCACCTCGGGCGGATGGTCCCTGCAGGGGTACATCGATTTCTTCTCGACGCCGCTGAACCGCACGGTGTTCCTGCGCACGCTGAAACTTGGCGCGCTGGTCGCGGGCACGGCGGCGGTGATCGGCTATGCCGCCGCCTTCTGCATCGTCAACCTAGGGCCGAAGTCGCGTGGCAAGGTCTTCGGCATGGTCGTGCTGCCGCTGATGATCTCGCCCGTCGCCCGGACCTACGCCTGGATCGTCATCCTCGGCCGCACCGGCATCGTCAACGAGGCGATCACCGGCCTCGGCCTGTCGGACACGCCGCTGCGGCTGCTGTTCACCGAGACCGCCGTCTTCCTCGGCCTTCTGCAGCTCTTCCTGCCGCTGATGATCATCAGCCTCGTGTCGGCCATGGAGAACATCCCGCGAGACGTGATCCCCGCCGCCCGGGTGCTTGGCGCGAGTTGGATCGAGGTCTTCTTCAAGGTGATCCTACCGCTGACCAAGGAAGGGCTCGTCATCGGCGGCACGCTGGTCTTCACCGGTGCGCTGACGGCCTACATCACCCCGGCGATCCTCGGCGGCTCGAAGGTGCTGATGCTGGAAACGCTGCTCTACCAGCGCGTCAACGTGTCGAACGATTTCGTCTCGGCCAGCGTCATCGCCATGATCCTCATCGTCATGTCCTTCTCGGCGAACCTGCTGCTGAAGCGCATCGCCACCGCCCGGAACTGACCTCATGAACACCTCCATGCGCCACCTCGCCAACTGGTCCATTCTGGGTCTGACGCTGACCTTCCTGATCGGGCCGTTCTTGATCATCATCCTCGCCGGGGCCTCGAACACCGAATATCTCGCCTTCCCGCCCGAGGGGCTGACCCTCAAGTGGTACCTCAAGGTCTTCACCGTCGAGAGCTTCCGCGCCTCTTTCCTGCTGTCGATGGCGCTGGCGGTCTTCGGCACGCTGGCGGCGCTGCTGCTTGGCGTGCCCGCGGCCTATGCGCTCAACCGCTACGACCTGCCGATGGCCGAGACCGTGCGCACCATCGTCGCAGCCCCGATCATCGTGCCCGGGATCATCGTCGGCCTCGCCCTCTTGCGCTACATGGTGGTGCCCACCGGAGTGACCGTCACGCTGGCGCTCTTCATGGCGCACACGGCGCTGGTGTTGCCCTACGCGGTGCGGGTTGTCTCCTCGTCGATGACCAACCTTCGGGCCGATATGGAAGAGGCCGCGGTGCTGCTCGGCTGTTCGCGCCTGCAGGCCTTCACCAAGGTGGTGCTGCCGAACATCCGCGGCGGGGTCCTCGCCGCCTTCATTCTCGGCTTCGTCACCTCCTTCAACCAGGTGCCGGTCTCGCTGTTCCTCTCTGGCCCCGGGGTTCGCACCCTGCCCATCGACATGCTGGCCTACATGGAGATCACCTTCGATCCTTCTGTCGCCGCGCTCTCGGCGCTGCTGGCCTTCATGTCGCTCGCCATCGTCTTCACCGCCGAACGCCTGCTGGGATTCTCTCGCTATGTCTGACGCCTTCGTCCAACTCTCCGACCTCACCCTCAGCTACGGCAAATCGGTCGCCGTGCCGAACCTTGACCTCTCGATCCGCGAGGGCGAGCTGATTGCGCTGCTGGGGCCCTCGGGCTGCGGCAAGACCACCACCATGCGCGCCATTGCCGGGCTGCTCTCTCCCACCGGCGGGACCATCACCATCGACGGGCGAGACGTGACCCGCGTGCCCGCCAACAAGCGCGGCATCGGGCTGGTGTTCCAAAGCTACGCGCTCTTCCCGCATCTGACGGCCTTCGAGAACGTCGCCTTCGGCCTGCGCCTGCAGAAACTGCCCGAGGCCGAGATCAAACAGCGTACCGAGGAAGGGCTGGCGACCGTCGGCCTCACCGGCTTCGAGAAGCGCAAGCCCGCCGAGATGTCCGGCGGCCAGCAGCAGCGCGTGGCGCTGGCCCGATCGCTGGTGATGCGTCCCAAGGTGCTGCTGCTCGACGAGCCGCTCTCGAACCTCGACGCCCGGCTGCGCCTCGAGATGCGCACCGAACTGCAGCGGGTGCAGAAGGAGACCGGCATCACCATGGTCTTCGTCACCCACGACCAGGCCGAGGCACTGGCGCTCGCCGACCGCATCGTGCTGATGAAAGACGGGAAGATCGAGCAACTCGGGACGCCCGCCGACCTCTATGCCCGGCCCGAGACGGCTTTCGCCGCCGAATTCATGGGCTTCGAGAATATCTTTAAGGTAGAGGGAGAAGAGATAGTGACAACTTCTGGGCGTCTTCCTCTGGAGGCCCGCCCGGAGAGCCCGATCCTCGCCTGGCGCCCGGACGCGGTGACCGTGGGCAGCGGACCGCACGAAGGCCGGGTCGCCGCCTGCAGCTTCGCCGGGGCTCACCGCGAGTATGTCATCGATTCAGCCCTCGGCCCGATCAAGGCAGATGCCGCCATCACGTTGCCCGAGGTGCCGCTGGGAGAGGCGATCCGCTTCGACCTGCCGCTTGCCACCGCGAGGGGCCTCGCGGCATGAGACTCTGGGTCGACACCGACTTCGGCTTCGACGACCTCTGGGCGCTGCTGCTACTCCGCCACTACGGGGCGACGGTCGAAGGTATCTCGCTGGTCGCCGGCAACACGCCGCTGCCGCAGGTCATCGCCAACGCGCTCGGTGCAGCCGAGGCTTACGAGCTGGGCGCGCCATTGCACGCAGGGGCCGACAAGGCGTTGGTGCGAGAGGTCGAGACCGCGCAGGAGATCCTCGGCGAGAAGGGCATGGACAGCCGTGGCCGTTTCCTGCCCGAAGTCGACAGAGCTCAGCCGCCTGCCGATGCCGTGGAGGCGCTGGCCGCATGGCTGATGCAGGACGGACGGCGCGAGGTGCTCGCACTCGGTCCTCTGACCAATATCGCGCTGCTGGTGCAACGTTTCCCAGAGGCCGCCGCGCGCATCACCCGGCTGGTCTGGATGGGTGGAAGCAACGGGCCGGGCAACCATTCGCCGCTCGCCGAGTTCAACGCGCTCTGCGATCCCGAGGCGGCGGCCATCGTTGCCGGTGCGGGGCTGCCGCTCGACGTGATCGACCTGATGATCTGCCGGCAGGCAATCTTCGGCCCAGAAGACATGCCGCAGACGGATCCGCTCACTGCCGACCTGCTTGGCGGCTATCTCGACATCGGGCTGAAACGCGGGCGCGCCGGCATGGCGATCTACGATCCGGTCGCGGCGCTCGCCATGGTCCGCCCCTCGGCCTTCGCCTTCGAGCGCCAGAGCCTCACCGTCTCGACCACACCGAACGAAACCTACGGCGCGACCCGTTTCAGGCCCGACCCGCAGGGGCTGACCCGCCTGCCGACAGCCCCCCTTGAAGACATCGCGCGTCTCTGCCTCGACGCGCTGCGACAGGAGGCTTCGCATGGCCTTTCCGAGTGATCTCAACGATGCCGAACTGCGCGCCCGTGCCGTAAGGGCCGCCCGAGGCGAGACACCTTTCGACCTGCTGATCGAGGGGGGCACGGTGCTCGACATGGTAACCGGGCGCGCGCGCAAGGCCGACGTCGGTATCATCGGTCCGCTGATCGCCAGCGTCCACGCGCCGGACCCGGCGCGCCCCGCCAAGGCGCGGATCGGCGCGCGTGGCATGACCATCGTGCCGGGGTTCATCGACAGCCACATGCATGTCGAAAGCTCGATGATCACCGCGGCGGAATATGCCGCCGCCGTCGTGCCGGGCGGGGTGACCACGGCGCTCTGGGATCCGCACGAGTTGGCGAATGTCTCGGGCGAGGCGGGGCTCGGCTATGCCTGCGACGCCGCCAGGGACCTGCCGCTACGCCTGCTGCCCCTGGTGCCGACCTGCGTGCCCTCGGCCCCGGGGTTTGAAGCCTCCGGCGGAGATTTCACGCCCGAGATCGTTGCCCGCTGGCTGGCGCGCGACGACATTCACGGCGCCGCCGAGCTGATGACCATGCGCCCGCTGCTCGAGGGCGATGCGCGCGTCGCCGGGATCGTGCAGGCCGGACTCGACGCGGGCAAGCGAGTCTGCGGCCATGCGCGCGGGCTCACCGGTGGCGATCTCGCCGGCTTTGCCGCCGCCGGGGTCGAGACCGACCACGAGCTGACCAGCGCGGCGGATCTCATGGCCAAGCTCGAGGCGGGCTTCACCATCGAGCTGCGTGGATCGCACGAGCATCTCCTGCCTGAGTTCGCCGAAGCGCTGGTCGAACTCGGAGAGCTGCCGCAGACGGTCACGCTCTGCACCGACGACATCTTCCCCGACGATCTGCTCCGCAAGGGCGGGCTCGACGGGGTGATCCGCATGCTCATCGACTGCGGGATGCCGCCGGTCTGGGCCTATCGCGCCGCCACGCTCAACGCCGCGAGCCGCATCGGACGGCCCGATCTCGGCCTCGTCGCACCCGGCCGCCGCGCCGATCTGGTGCTGCTGTCGGACCTCGAAGAGGTGCGCGCCGAGACGGTGATCGCCGACGGGTGTGTGGTCGCCGAAGGCCGCAGGCTCATCGCCCGCCCAGAGGCCGCAGACGTGCCCGCACCGCTGCGGGCAACCATGCAACTTGCGCCGCTGCGCGCCGAGGATTTCGAGATCCGGGCCACCGGGCCGCAGGCGCGCATCGCCACGCTGAGCAAGCCGCGCTTCCCGGTCTGGGGCGAGCGCAAGGTCGCCGTCGAGGAGGGCAGGCTGGTGCTGCCGGAGGACATGATCCGCATGGGCATCATCAACCGCCATGGCGCGGGCACCCCCATGCGAATGGCCTTCCTCGAGAACTGGGGGGACTGGCGCTGCGCCTTTGCCACCACCGTCTCGCATGACAGTCACAACCTGACGGTCTTCGGTCGCCGCCCCGAGGATATGGCCGCCGCTGCGAATGCGGTGCGCGAGGCCGGGGGCGGTGTCGCGGTGGCCTCGCGCGGCAAGGTGCTGCATTGCCTGCCGCTGCCGCTCGCCGGGCTGATGAGCGATGCGCCGCTGGGGCAGGTGGCCGAGAGCTTTGCCGCGCTTCGCGCGACGCTTGACGGGCTGGTCGGCTGGCAGCCGCCTTATCTCGTCTTCAAGGCGCTCTTCGGGGCGTCCCTGGTCTGCAACGCCGGGCCGCGGCTCAGCGACCTGGGGCTGGTGGATCCCTTCGAGGGGAAACTTCTGAAAAGCTGCGTCCTGCGAGACGGGCTGAGCTGATCGCGGGTGGTGGGCCGCCGCGCGCGGTCCCACCTGTAGCGCTCAGAATCGGTGCGGGAAGTGCAGCATGAAGCTCTGCACGTCGAGGTCGCCGGAGAAGGCCTCCGGGCTGCGCGCCATCATCTCGCGGATGAAGTCCCTGCGCGCGCGAGCCTCCTCGGGCGTGCTGGCCGGCTCGCGGCGGGGCGCGCGTAAGGACAGCCAAAGCCGGGACACTCGCGACAGGGACAGCCGCGGAAGGGTCAGGCGGAAGCGGGCGGGGAGGGATGCGGAGAAAGCCATTGCCGTGTCCTTTCAGGGGCTGGACTGCAGGGGTGTGACCTGACTTCAGCATAGCGCGCAGGGCCGCCGCGCTGGTATCGGCGCCGGTGTTGTGCTGCTCTACATAAATGAAGAGCCGATTCCGCAGCTGGACGGACGTTCGGACCTTCCTCGCGGTGCTGCGGGAAGGCTCGACCCTCGCCGCCTCGCGCCGGCTCGGCCTTGCCCAGCCCACCGTCGCGCGGCGCATAGAGGCGCTGGAACATGAGCTCGGCCTCGTGCTCTTCGATCGCGACACCCGCGGCTTCCGGCCCACCGCCGCAGCGCAGGCGCTGCGCCCGCATGCCGAGGCAATGGAGGCGGCCGCCGAGGCGATGGCCGACTGCGCCGAGGCGCAAGGCAGGCCCCGGCCGATCCGGATCACCGCGTTCTCGGCCAATTTCTCGCCGCGTGTGACGCAGGTGTTCAGCGCTTTCTCGGCGGAGCACCCGGAGGTGCGCTTCGAGTTCCTGCCGGGAGTGAAGCCGCTCGACCTTCTGGGCGGAGAGGCCGACATCGCGCTGCGGATCACCCGCAGCACGCCGGAGCCGGAGCTCATCTGCCGCAAGATCAGCACCGCCCGTTTCACGCTTTACGGCGCACCGAGCTACGCCGCGCGTCACGGTCTGCCGTCCTCGCCCGGCGAGATGGGCGGCCATGTCTTCGTGACATACGAGCCCGAGACCATCCCCTCGGTCTACCACGACTGGCTGCGCCCGCGCGTTGCGCCCGCGCAAATCGTACTGTCGTTCACCGAGATCGGTCTGCATGAGGCGGCGATCCTATCGGGGCATGGGCTAGGCGTGCTGAACCTGCGGATGGCCGAGGCCGACGAAGCCGCGGGGCGGCTGATCCGCTGCTTCGCGCCGCCCGAGGAGATGACGGCGCAACACCTGATGCTGATTTCACCCGAGGCCTGGCGTCGGCCCGAGGTGAAAGCCTTCACCAGGTTTTTCGCGCCGCGCTACGCCGCGCTGTTCCGCGATCCGGACTGAGGGGCGGGGACACCGGTCCTGTGGTGGAGGCTCCGTTCTGCCGCCGCGGTGCCAATGTCCAGCAGATAAAGCCCGCGCAGACGCGAAAAGGCCCGCACCTTTTGAAAGGTGCGGGCCGGTCTTCAAGCTTTGAAGCGGATCACTTCAGGTCGAAGCGGTCGGCGTTCATCACCTTGGTCCAGGCATCCACGAAGGCGGCCAGGAAGGTCTCTGTTCCGTCGTCCTGGGCGTAGATCTCTGCATAGGCGCGCAGGATCGAGTTCGAGCCGAACACCAGGTCGACGCGGGTCGCGGTCCATTTCACCTCGCCAGTCTTGCGATCGCGGATCTCGTAGAGGTCCTTGCCCGCCGGAACCCAGCTGTAGGCCATGTCCGTCAGGTTGACGAAATAGTCCGTGGTCAGCGCGCCAGGGCGGCCCGTGAAGACGCCGTGCTTGCTGCCACCGTGGTTGGTGTCCATGGCGCGCATGCCGCCCAGCAAAACGGTCATCTCGTTCGCCGTGAGGCCGAGCAGCTGTGCCCGGTCGAGCAGCATCTCTTCGGAGGAGACCGCGTAGTCCTTCTTCTTCCAGTTGCGGAAGCCGTCGGCCACCGGCTCGAGCGGATCGAAGCTGCCTGCGTCGGTCATCTCGTCGGTCGCGTCACCACGGCCCGGTGCGAAGGGCACCGAGATGTCGTGACCGGCCGCCTTGGCCGCCAGTTCCACGCCGACGTTGCCGGCAAGGACGATGGTATCCGCGAGGCTCGCACCGGTAGCGTTCGCCAGCGGCTCGAGCACGTTCAGCACGCGGGCCAGACGCTCGGGCTCGTTGCCCTCCCAGTCCTTCTGCGGGGCGAGACGGATGCGTGCACCGTTGGCACCGCCGCGCATGTCGGAGCCGCGGAAGGTACGGGCGCTGTCCCATGCGGTCGACACGAGGTCCGACACGCTCAGGCCCGAGGCCGCGATCTTGGCCTTGAGGCCGCCGATGTCGTAGCCGGTGGTGCCGGCGGGGATCGGATCCTGCCAGATCAGATCCTCGGCGGGCACGTCGGGGCCGACGTAGCGCACCTTCGGGCCCATGTCGCGGTGGGTCAGCTTGAACCAGGCACGGGCGAAGACGTCCGAGAAATACTCCGGATCGGCCATGAACTTCTGGCAGATCGCGTTGTAGATCGGATCAACCTTCATCGCCATGTCCGCATCGGTCATGATCGGCATGCACTTGATCGAAGGATCCTCGACGTCGGCCGGCATGTCTTCCTCGCGGATGTCGATGGGCATCCACTGCCATGCGCCGGCCGGCGACTTCTTGAGCTCCCACTCGTAGCCGAAGAGCAGCTCGAACCAGCCCATGTCCCACTGGGTGGGGTTCTTGGTCCAGGCACCCTCGATGCCGGACACCACGGTGTCACGACCGATGCCGCGGCCCTTGGTGTTCATCCAGCCCATGCCCTGCGCGGTCACGTCGGCGGCTTCGGGATCTTCCGACAGGTTCGCCGCATCGCCGTTGCCGTGGGCCTTTCCGATGGTGTGGCCACCGGCGGTCAGCGCCGCGGTTTCCTCGTCGTTCATTGCCATGCGGGCAAAGGTCTCGCGGACCATCGCTGCGGTGCGCATCGGGTCCGGCTGGCCGTTCACGCCCTCGGGGTTCACGTAGATCAGGCCCATCTGCACTGCCGAGAGCGGGTTCTCGAGCGAGGCGGGATCGGCGACGTCACCGTAGCGCGTGTCGGACGGCGCGAGCCATTCCTTCTCGGCGCCCCAGTAGACATCCTTTTCCGGGTGCCAGATGTCTTCGCGGCCGAAGGCAAAGCCAAAGGTCTTCAGGCCCGCGACCTCATAGGCGATGGTGCCCGAGAGGATCATCAGGTCGGCCCAAGAGATCTTGTTGCCGTACTTCTTCTTGATCGGCCACAGCAGGCGGCGGCCCTTGTCGGTGTTGACGTTGTCCGGCCAGCTGTTCAGCGGTGCGAAGCGCTGGTTGCCGGTGCCACCGCCACCGCGGCCATCTGCGAGGCGGTAGGAGCCCGCCGCGTGCCATGCGACGCGGGCGAACATGCCGACGTAAGAGCCCCAATCCGCGGGCCACCACTCCTGGCTGTCCTTCATCAGCTGACGCAGGTCGTCCTTGAGCGCTTCCACGTCCAGCTTCTTCAGCTCTTCGCGGTAATCGAAGGCCGGCGCGAAGGGCTTCGTCTTGCTGTCATGCTGATGCAGGATGTCGAGGTTGAGCGCGTTCGGCCACCAGCTGGTCACCGAGGTGGCGGTCGAGGTCTGACCGCCGTGCATCACCGGGCATCCGCCCGTGGGTTTCACATCATTTCCGTCCATCGTTGGCTCCGGCATTCGCTGCGTTGGTTTCTCCGGGCGATCTCCTCCCGCCGTCCGGCCGGGCCGGATGGGGTGATCAGACACCGCGCAGGGATGAAGTACCGGCCCATGATGATAAACGGAAATACGATTTATTTTGAATTGAGATAATCTAAAGCTATCACGGGAAGGAACCCGGAGTGTTTAGGGACCACGGAGTTGCTAAGCTGTGTCGGGACGGAACCCTTGCGGCGGCAATTGGTTCCTTCCCCATGAATCAGCACACCGACCTGACCCGCCCGCCGTTTTCGTCCAGCGAGACGATCCACCGCCCTGCAGAGGAGCGCTCGGTGGACAGCGCGTCGCGGCTGTCCGCCCGGTTGATCTACGAGGTGGTCCGCCGGGACGGCGAGGAAGAGCTGAACCGCCCGGCGGTCTCGTTGATCTGGTCCGGGCTCGCGGCGGGGATCCTGATCAGCCTGTCGGTGATCGCCCAGGCGGTGCTCAAGGCCTATCTGCCGGAGGCTGGCTGGGCAGTGCTGGTAGAAAGCCTCGGGTATTCGCTCGGTTTCATCGTGGTGATCTACGGCCGCATGCAGCTCTTTACCGAGAACACCATCACAACCGTCATGCCGGTGGTGGCGCAGCGCTCGGCAACGTGTCTGCGCAAGATGCTGCGGCTGTGGGCCATCGTGCTGGCGGCGAATGTCGTCGGGGCGATTGTCGCCTCGGGGTTCCTGCTGTTGCCGGGCGTGCTGCCGCCGGAGCTGACCGAGAGCCTGCTGGCCGTGGCCCGCCATGCGGTCGAGGGCACGGCCGGGGGCAACTTCGTGCGCGCCATGCCCGCTGGCGTGCTGATCGCCGCGCTGGTCTGGATCATGCCCGGCGCGCGCGGCGAGTCGCTGCTCATCGTGCTCGCCATGACCTGGCTGCTGGCGGCGGCGGGCTTTGCGCATGTGATCGCCGGATCGGTGGAGGCCGGGCTGCTGGTCTGGCATGGCGATATGCCGGTACACCACGCGCTCTTTGGCTTCTTCCTGCCGGTGCTGGCGGGCAACGTCGTCGGCGGCACGGCGATCTTCACGCTGGTCACCTGGGGCCAGGTGAAGAACGAAGTGGCGCAGGCCGACGAAGATCAGCTGGACGACGGCCGGCGCAACGCGCGCAAGACCTAAGCTGCCTAGGCGGCCCCGGCCGCGGCGGAGGCACCGGCCTGCTGGATACGGAAGTTCCAGGCGATCACCGCGTTCAGCACGGCTGCACCAACGAAGGAATAGGCCACTAGGTCAAGCGGCAGGACAAAGCACGACACGAGGAAGATCACCGCGTCGAAGCTCATCTGGAACCAGCCGGTCTTGAAGCCGGTCTTTTCCTCGACGATCAGCGCCAGCACGCCCAGCCCGCCGGCCGAGGCGTTGTGCCGAAAGAGCGCAATCAGCCCGGCCCCGGCGCTGGCCCCGGCGAGGATCGCGGCAACCAGCGGCGGCAGGTGGTCGAAGGACACCCAGCTCTGCAACAGCGGCGTGGTGACCGAGATCCCGACGACCGCGGCGATGGTGCGCAGGGTGAAGCTCCGGCCCCGGCGTTTCCACGACAGCCAGAAAAACGGCAGGCTGACCAGCAGGAAGATGGCGCCGAAATCGAGCGGCAGCATGTAGGACAGCAGCACCGATGCTCCGGCGGTCTGGCCGGTGATCAGCCCGGCGGCCTTGAGGAAGACGACGCTCAGGCTGGCCATGAGGATGCCGAAGGCGATGCCCTGCGCGTCGTAGAGCGAGATCGGGGTTTTGAACTTCATCTTGCGAGGTCTCCAGCGAGGCGTCGTGTTTGCGTGTATCGGGGCAGGGCGGTCAGATGCGATGCGCCGGGGCGAGGGCGCGGGCGATTTCCGAGGTCTCGCCGTCCAGCGCCGCGGCGAGCAGCGCGCCGGTGGTCGGACCGAGGGTGAACCCCTGGTGGCCGTGACCGAAATGAAACCACAGGCCCTTGTGGCGCGGGGCCTCACCAACCAGCGGCAGCATGTCGGGCAGGCAGGGCCGCGTGCCGGACCATTGCGGCTCGTCGACGCGTCCGCCGATCTCCAGCATGTCCGAGATCGCCGCGCGGCCCCGGTCGAGCTGGCGCAGGTCCACCGGGGCCTTGCGCGTGACAAGCGCCGCGCCCGTGGCGATGCGCAGCCCGGCCTGCATCTGCCCGGCGACCACGCCATTGTCCATGTCGACGATAGGGCGCAGCGGCGGGCGCTTCGTCTCGAAGTGACCGTGGTAGCCGCGCTTGTAGATCATCGGAATCCGGTAACCGAGGCGGCGCAGCAGCGTCGGCGACCACGGGCCGAGCGCGACGACCACATGCTCCGCCGTGACCCGTTCGGCCGCCGTGGTCACCCGCCAGCCTGCGCCGGATTGTGCGAGGCTCGCCGCGTCTCCCTCCAGAAGACGACCGCCGCGACTGGCGAAGAGCTTGGCGTAGGAATGCACAAGGCAACCGGGCGCGCTGCAGCTCCAGCTGTCGGTCCAGTGCAGGACACCGGCGGGATCGCGCTGCAGGGCAGGGTCCTCGCGCCGGTAGTCGGCTCCCGAAACGGCCCGATGGCGCACGCCGTAGTCCCGCGCGAGCCGTTCGGCATCGGCGACGTCGGCTTCGAAGGCGGCGGCGCTGCGGTAGAGCTGCACCATGCCCTCGCGGGCGATCAGGTTGTCCGCACCGGCGGCCTCGATCAGCGGCGCGTGGTCTGCGGTCGCGCGCGCGGTCAGTTGCGCGTAGGTGCGGGAGATCTCGGCGTGGCGACGGGGCGCGGACTGAAGGAAGTAGGACCAGAGCGCCGGGGCCATCTGGGTGACGCCGCGCATCGACCAGGTGACGTCATTGCTGCGGCCGGTGACCATCGACCAGAGCGTGCCCAGATCGCGCGGCAGCCCGTAGGGCTCGGCGGCCTCGGCCTGGATGATCCCGGCATTGCCGAAGGATGTCTCGCGGCCCGGTGCGCCACGGTCGACAAGGCTCACGGAATGGCCGCGCGCCTGCAGTGCCAGCGCGGTGGACACGCCGACCATACCGGCACCGAGAACGAGGATTTCAGCCATGCAGGGGCTCCGGAGTTTCGAGTGTGGCGGAGGATCGGGCACGCGCGGCCAGCCCGTCGATCAGCAGGTCGAGCAGCACCGTGTAGCTGTCGTCGTAGGGAACCTGTGCGCCGTTCTGCCAGCGCAGCACGAAGATGCGGTTGGCCAGCTCCGGCAGCGCGGCATGGGTCAGCGGGTAGGCTTCGGGATCAACCTCGGCCATGCGTGCCGCGACACGGTCCTGCCATGCGCCATCCTCCGAGGACGGTGCCGGCGCAAGTTCGACGGTCACGAAACCGCAGAGCCCGCCGATCAGCGCGTTGAACGCGTTCCTCAGCGCATCTCCCTGGAAGCCGCCATCGGAGAGCGCCGCAAGCACGATCTCGATCCAGTCGAGGTTGGCAACGCCGTTCGACTTCATCTGCGCGCCGAGCAGCGGCGAGACATTGGGATGGCGATGCACCGAGGCGCGATACGCAAGAAACACCTGCCGCAGCCGGTCGGTCCAGGGCGCAAGCGGGTCCTGCGCGGCCGCGAGCTGGCCGGTGATTGTCGCGGCAATGGCCGCGAAGAGGTCTTCCTTGGACCCGCCGACATGCCAGTAGATCACCGCCGGGGACACGCCGAGACCACGTGCCAGTTCGCGCAGCGAAAACGCCGACAGTCCCTTTGCGTCGATCTGCGCGATGGCGGCCGAAATAACCTGCTCGCGGCTCAGGCCGACCGCCGCAGCCCGTCCGCGGGGCGCGCGACCGCTCCGGGTTGCGGGTACGTCGTTCATCGCGACAGAGGCCGCGCGAATTGGCGGGGCCGGATGCGTGTCTGGGGGATGGCTAGGGTGCGAAGCGCGGTCATCGGTTGGGTCCTGCGGATGTCCGTCCCGCAATAGCCCATCAATAGAACGATGTTCAATTGAAAATATCGGCTCCGTGCCAGGTCAATCTCCGGGCGTCCGCCTTGGTCCATTGGGCCGGCTCAGCACAAAGGCAGAAGCTCCGGCCATGCACAGAGCCTGGATCAGAAGAACGCGCGTCGGTACGGCCAGCACGAGGCTGAGTGCCATGGCGGCGATCATCATGCTTACGGCCAAAGCCTTGTAGCGTGGCGCGATCGCACCGTGGCTCCGCCAGTCGGCGATCATCGGCCCGAACCTCGGGTGCCGGGTGAGATAGTCATGAAGCCTTGGCGAGCTCTTCGAGAACGCGAAGGCCGCGAGGATCACGAAGGGTGTGGTCGGCAGCAGCGGCAGGACGATACCAATCGTCCCTGCAAAAAGCGCGAGTCCGCCCAGCGTCAGCCACAGGACGCGCAAGCCTCCGGAACGGGGCGTCGAAGGGCTTGAGGTGGGCCGGCGGTCCATCTTGTCCTCTGAATGAAGGTCGGGCTCATCCTAGCAGATAGCGCGGAAATGCTGGCGTGCAAAACCTGCGATACGACGGGCTGCGGGGCATCTGGAGCAATCCGCTCGCAGAGCGTATAAGTATGATTATGTTAATTTAATAGGTCGGCGAGTTGAGAATCCGAGCGTTGCCGCTCCATGGCCTCGACGACGAACAGGATGCCAGGATTTGTGTGTGGAGCGTCCACTTAGAAATGGATCATCACTCCTCTGGGCCGTGGACCGCTTCTTCCGAGCACTCGGGATCGCCTTCCCAGCCTGGCTTACGGACCTTGCACTCGAGCCCGCATCTCTGAGCAGCGTTTCAGACTTGTCCGCTGCCGTGGCGCGGTTTGATCGCGACCTCGTCCTTCTCGGAAACTGCGCGTTGGGCCTTTGCATTGCGCATGGACAGGACGTAGAGCGCAAGGATCATGATCGCGGGAATGGCCATGTAAACCAGCACCGCGATCACCGGATGTGCGCCTGAATTCCAGAGCACAACTCCCGCTAGAACACCGATAATTCCCGAAAGACATGCAATCACGAAACCGCCACCCGATGAAATGACGTGGCCTTCTTCGGGTTCTTTGGGCTTGTGATCCATGCGCCTCCCTTCCTGAAAGTGTTCGCTCTAAGTTTGCGCTCGCTGGCGCTAACACAACCTGACGCCAAGTAAAGAAAAACTTCCGAGGGCCGCGCGTTAACGTAGGGGCAACATCTTCAGGTTAGCGAATTTTTCGCGATATGGCGAACAATTGCGTGAACAATGAGTTTTGACTTTAAGTCAGTTCGTTAACATTCGGCAACTATTCGGTAATCTCACTTCCAATTCCGACGCCCAACCAAGGCGATCCAATTGTTCAGCGGCGGTCTCGCGCAAATTCAGCCGCCAAAGCTGCCCCGTGCCGCGCCAGTACGCCCGAATCCCCCGCGCGAGGCCACTGCCGCCCGGCTCATTGGCGGTTTGCCGGCGGTGGTCGGCGGTTTCGAGAACATGCTCGCACCCAATTTCGCGCGCCCGGAATTGCTCGAATAGGTGCTGGCACCGGTCGCATTGGTGAAACGTCCGTCGGGCGTCCGATAGAGCGGTTGAGACGCCGCGAGACCCGAACGACCGCCGAGCATGTTGCCGATCAGGTAGCCAGCCAGCAGCGGCATAAAGATGCCGCCCGAGCCGCCCTGCACCTGCTGGGCCTCGCTGCCGCAGGCGCCTTCGCCGTGCTGCTCCTCGCAGACCTGCAGGCTGTCGTAGCGCGGCGCGGATTCCACGTGCAGCGTCTCGGCCTCGGCGAAGGCCGCGTCGCAATCCCGGGCCGAGAACATGCCCCCCGTGAGCGCGGCACTTCGGCAGCTTTCGAGATCGGGGAACGCCTGCGCGTCGACCTGTTCTTCACGGCAGCCCGCAAGGCTGAAGGACGCGGCGCCGACAATCGCCAGTGCGACGGTTCTGGAACGTTTACGCATCGTGTTCTCCCAAATGTCTCGACTGTCAGTCGCGAATGAAGTGCGGCTTGAACCGCGACAGGTCCTGCGTGATGCGGGCGCGGTCCTCACGCATGCCAATCCCGGCGCAAGCGTCTCCGATCACCCAGGCACCGACCACCGGGCGGAACCCGTCGAAGAGCGGCAGCGGTTGGTAGGCCTGCACCACGCGCGGATGTTCCTCGTAGCCTGCATCCGGCGCGGCTTCCAGCAGGTTGCCGTTTTCGAAGATCCGAACCGAGGCGCCCTCGCGGGAAAAGATCGGCTTGCTGACATGCCCGGCAGCGAAGGCATCCGCCGCGCGGGCGAACGCCTCGGGAACGGCTCCGCGTCCCGCCAGCGCCTCAGAAACCTCGTCCTCGAAGAAGGCAGGCAGCAGGTTCGGGTGCCCCTCGAACATGCGCCAGAGCACAGGCAGCAGCCCCTTGTTCGACACCACGGCCTTCCACGCGGGCTCGAGCATCAGGCAGCCTGCGGTGCGCAGGTGCTGCGCATAGTCGTCGCGCAAAAGGTCTTCCCAAGGGTAGAGCTTGAACAGCGTGCCGATCACCCGGTCCTCGGCGTCGAGGAATTGGCCATCGGTGCTAATCCCGATCTTCTCGAGATCGCTGTAGTGCGCACCGAGCTCTGCCTCGCGCGCGGCCCAGCCCATGGCTTCGACGGTGCCGTAATCCTCGGCGTTGCCACCTGCCGCCGCGAAGTGCAGGTCGGTGCCCGGCGCGAACAGCGCGCGGAAGCGCTCGACCAGCGCCTCGTGGATGCCGTTGAACTGGTCGTCGCCATCGCGCAGCACTCCGGCCTCGATCTGGTCTTCGAGCCAGAGCCATTGGAAGGACGCGCTCTCGTAAAGAGATGTCGGCGTATCGGCGTTGTATTCCAGCAGCTTGGCAGGCCCCTGCCCGTCATAGGCAAAATCGAAGCGCCCGTAGATCTCGGGATCGCCGCGCTGCCAGCTGTCGGACACGAGGTCCCAATGCGCCTGCGGGATGCCGAGCCGGGTCAGCAGCTCCTCGCTCTGCACGATCTCGGCGGCGGCGGCGCGGCACATGCCGTGCAACTCGGTCGCCGGGTCCTCGATGTCATCCTCGATCTCACGCAGGGTGAAACGATAGGCCGAGCTTTCGTCCCAGTAGGGTTCGCCATGCATGTCGGCGAAAGTGAAGCCGAGCTCCTCGGCCTTCTCGCGCCAGCCGGGGCGCTCGGTCAGGGTGATCTTTTCCATGCGGGACTTTTCGCGGCCTCCTCGGGGCGGTCCGCGCCTCCCTGACAGGTTCGGTCGGGAGAAGAAAGCGCGGAGTCGCCGGTCCCGCAGATATAGGGAGTGCGTGCCGCGGTTTGAGACCCCGAGGCGAAATTGACGCAACGGAGCCTCGAGACTTGGCCCGGGCGGTGGCGCTGTGCTGCGGCGGCCTACTCGGGCCGCTCTCTCAGCCGCAGGACGGTGACACCCGCGTCGTTGGTAAGGCTCAGGTTTGTGCCGTAACGCACGAATCCTGTGGTTTTTTCCAGCGCCGCCACCATCGCCTTGTCGAGGTTCATGCGCGGCTCGGGACAGGCGCGGCGGGTGCCGGCCAGCGGCTGCAGAATGGTCAGCGTCCCGTCACCGATCTCGGCCTGTCCGGTGAAGCGGTTGCAACCACCGTACATCGCGAACTTGCCGTCCTCGCCGAAGGTCATGCTGGGCGGGTCCTCGGTCACCAGCATGCGACCACCGATTTCGAAGGCGGCCCATTCGACGCCGGTGATCCTCGGCATGTCCGCAACCGGCATGGTGCCGGTCTGCTCGAGCGTGATCTCGGGGCGCTCCGGCGCGTCGCGGGTGATCGCGGGATAGGCGGTGGTGGTGCGCAGCAGAACGGTCTCGCCCGCGCGGACCTTGGCGGAGACCACGTAGCTCATGCGGGGATCGATGCCGGCGTCGTCGTAAGGCAGCTTGATGATGGCCGGCAGCGTCTCGATCCGATAGCGGTGCGCCGCGATGACCTTCGCCGGAGCATCCGCGCGCGAGACGTCGAGCAGTTCGACCTCCAGCATGGCCTCGGGCGGCAGGCTTGCGTCCTCGGCGATGCGGACGACGACGGGCATGTCCACCGTTTCGGCCATGGCGGGCGCTCCTCCGAGGCTGGCGATCAGGGCGATGAGGCCAAGCGGCCTGGCGAGACGTCGAAACGTCGGGTGGTCTTTGCGCATCTGGCTACTCCTTGCGGATGAGGTCGCGCCGGGAGCGCGGCCCGGACGGGTCCCGGCACCCTCCGAGCGGGGATCATCCGTCATTGCAATGATGGCCCAAGGATCCGGAGCGGGCAAGCTGACGCTCTCCGGCGTCGGCGCAGATTTGCCAAGGGGTGCCAATGCGATGCATGCGCGCAGCGGGGGCGACGTGCCGGATTTGCTGTGCTAGGCTCGGCACCGATTGCAGACCGACCCGCCCTGCCCGCTTTTTCCGGGCCTCGCCAGACGGCCAAGGCGCAGATTTGACCGCGACAGCATTTGACCAAGACCGACTTTGACAAGGTGAGGATTTTTGCCATGGCACGACACCGGCGCTCTCCGAAATACGTCACGACCCTGATGATGGCCCTGATCGGGGTGCTGCTCATCGCTGCCTTCATGGCCGAGGATGTGATCGCCCAGGGCGGATTGACCTGGGCGGACCTGCCAAAAGGCCTGATGCTGCGCTACCTGCTCGCCATGGCGATCGGCGGGGCGTTGGCCGGCTGGTTGCTGGCGGGCATGTTCGGCCGCAGCGGGCTTGGCGGCTTTGTGCTCGGCTTTCTCGGCGCGGTGATCGCCACGCTGGTCGCCGGCCTCTTCGGCAGCGCCGCAGGGCTTCTGCCCGACTTGCTGCGCGACGGTTGGTCCTCCTCGGACCTGGTTCCGATCTTCTATGGCCTCGCAGCCTTGCCGCTGGCCTTCGCCGGGCAGCCGCTGCTCTTCGTCGGCTGGCTGGTGGTGATGCTGCTGACCCACCTCTGGGCACGGCGCGTCAGAACCGGCTGACACCAACGGAAAACGGCAGCGCAAATCGCGCTGCCGTCTCCCCCGGAAGCTTCGCCGGGCAGGCCCCTGTCGCGGCGGGCCCAAGCGCCCGCCCGCCCTGCCCGACGTGCCTCAGGGCTTGAGCGTCACGTGGCTGATGTGATCGCCGCTCGCGTCCTCGGCGCCCCGCGCCTTGTTCACCACGTAGACACCGCCGTCTGCCGCGGCGATCAGATGGTTCGGGAAGCTGCCGATCTGGGTCTTGGCCACCACCTCGCCGTCGGGCGACACCGCGACCAACGAATCCGATCCGCGCACCGCGACCCATGCGAGATCGTTCGTCGCGTCGAAGGCGATGTTCAGCGGGTTTGCCCCGACCGGAACGTCATGCAGCGTCTCGCCGGTGGCGGCATCCACGATCAGCACGTTGTCGGTGTTCACGCCGGCAGTGAAGATGCGGTTGGTCTTGGCGTCATAGCCCACACCGATGGTGCGCTTGGAGAGCGGCAGCGCGTAGACCGAGGTTTCCTCACCCGTGGTCAGGTCGACCGTCGCCACCTCGTCGGTGTCGAGGCTGACCACGTAGAGCGTGTCGCTGGCCTCGTCGATGTGCATGCTTGCGGTGCCGAAGCGTTCGCCGCGCTTGCCCGAGCTGAGTTCGATCGGAGCCAGTTCCTCGAGCGTTGCCGCGTCAAAGACATGGATGGTCGGCTCGAAGGTGGCGGTCACATAGACCTTGCCGTCATGCGCCAGTGCGTCGCGCGGGTGCGGCACGTCACCCTGTGCGAACTGCTTGATCAGCGACAGATCGTCCGCCGAATAGACTGCAACCGTGTCCTGCCGGGTGTTGGTCACCCAGACCTGCCCCTGCGCGTCCACGCCCACGCCATAGACAGCGAAGACGCCGCCATCGCGCCCATCGGGCCGGTCGGGGGCTTCTTCAGGGGTGACTTCCGCAAGGATTTCCAGCGTCTGCGGATCGAGTTTCATCAGCTTGCTCTCGGTCACCGGCGGCCGTCCGACGGCGGAGGTGACATAGAGCGCGTCCGCGGTCTGCGCGACCTGGTAGAGACCCGGCGCCAGCTTCTGCGAGGTGACCTCCAGCGCGCCGCTGTCGGCGAGCACCGGCGAGACCTTCAGCTCGAGCGTCATCGCGTAGGCCGGGTCAGCGACCTCGGCGACCACCGGATAAAGCCCGGGCTCGGCGCCTTCGGGAATCGCGACCTCGGTGCGGAATTCCCCCTTCTCGTCGGCGGTGACCGGTGCGCCCTCGTTCAGCACCACGCCGTTCTGGCGCAGGGTGACGGTCTGTCCGGGCACGAAGCCCTTGCCGCGGACCTCGGCGGTGCTGCCTGCCGTGATCGGCGCGCGGTTCAGACCCTCTGCGATCATCTGGCCTTCGAACCCCTTCGCGAGACCGGTGAAGGGCTCGCTGAAGGCCGCGCCGGCCATCAGGGTGGAAAATGCGAGGGCGCAGACACCGGAGCGGAGTGCCGTGACAACGGACATGGAAGTCCTCCTTTGAGGGCGCGGGCCGCAGCGCGCGCGAAATGTCGATGAGCTGGCTCGGCCCCTTGGGCAACCCAAGGCGCCGTGGCTCTGCGACGGGGCGCAGTCGGCCCTTGCGTAGGATAGCCGACTTTTCCAGTCAAGTATTTAGGCGGCCTGCTGACGGGCCTGTGAAGGCATCGCCTCGGCGCGACTGGATGTCCCTTCCCGAGGCACTTTGCCGGATTGTCTGGCAATCGGGCGATCCAGCTGCTACCGATGGCGTCGGAGGACGATTCACAGGGAGGAAAACATGTCCAAGAAACTCGCCGCCATCCTGGCGGGCGCAACGCTGCTCGCGGGGGCCGCAAGCGCCCAGACCACGCTGCGCATCCAGACCCACCAGTCGCCGGAATCCGTCTCGGGCCAGCTGGTCCGGGAGTTCGTCGAGCAGGTGGAAGCCATGTCGGGCGGCTCGCTCGACATCGAGATGTTCTACAGCTCCGCCGTCGTTGCCTCGGCCGAGACCTTCGGCGCGGCAGCCACCGGCATCCTCGATTGCGACATGACAAACGCCAGCTACCAGACCGGCCTCAACCCGGCGTTCCAGTTCGTCGCCGACACCATGGGCGGCTACGACACGCCGCTGCAATACCTGAGCTGGATCTCGCAGGGCGGCGGCCGCGAAGCGATCAACGAACTCTACAACGCCAACGGCATGGAATTCGTCGGCGCCTATCTCGGCGGACAGGAGTCGATGAACTCCACCGCGCCCATCGCCGGCATCGAGGACCTGAAAGGCTGGAAGTTCCGTTCACCGCCGGGCATGGAATCGGAGATCTTCGCCGAGCTGGGCGCGACCCCGGTCGTGATGGACTTCACCGAGATCTTCACAGCGCTCGAGACAGAGATCATCGACGGCGCCGATGCCTCGACGCTGGCCAACAACGTCGGCCTTGGCATCTACGACATCGCCAAGCACACCACCTTCCCCGGCTTCCACTCGATGAGTTCGGACCACCTCGCCTGCAACAAGACCGTTTGGGACGGGCTCGAGCCGGCACAGCAGGCGATCCTGCACTCGGCGATGGACACCCTCGCGATGAACCTGATGATGCGCACCATCGTGCAGAACGGCGAGGCGCTGACCGCGCTGCCTGAGAAAGGCGTGACGATCTACGACTGGTCCGCAGAGGATCGTGCCGCCTTCCGCAAGGCCGCGATCAGCCGCTGGGATGTCTGGGCCGAAAAGTCCCCGGAAGCCAAGACGATGGTAGAAAGCCACAAGGCCTTCCTGAAACGCATCGGTCTCGGCCAGGACAGCGACAGCTGACCCGCACCCAGTGACCCGAGGCGGGCGACCCGAAGGGGCCGCCCGCTCCCACCCCAGAGATACGAAAGACACACGGGATGAACGTTCTGATCATCGGCGGCGGCGGCTTCATCGGCCGCAAGGTCGCCCAAAGCCTCGCGGCGCGCGGCAACCTGCGCGACGAGCCCATCGACAAGCTGACGCTGGCCGACATCGCCGCGCCCGAGACCATCGAGGCCCCCTTCCCCGTCGAGACCCGCGCCTGCGACATCACCGACCGCGCCTCGATCGACGCGCTGATCGACGGTGACACCGACGTGATCTTCCACTTCGCCGCCGTGGTCTCGGCCCATGCCGAGGCCGATTTCGAGGCCGGCATGAAGGTCAACCTCGACGGCACGCTCAACGTGCTGGAACGCTGCCGCGCGCTCGGCACCTGCCCCGTCGTGGTCTTCACCTCCTCGCTGGCGGTCTTCGGCGGCGAGGTGCCCGACCCGATCACCGATTTCACCATCCCCAATCCGCAGACCTCCTACGGCATGCAGAAGGCGATCGGAGAGCTGCTGCTCAACGACTACTCGCGCAAGGGCTACGTCGACGGCCGAGGTTTCCGCCTGCCGACCATCTCGGTGCGCCCGGGCAAGCCGAACCGCGCCGCTTCGTCCTTCATGTCCTCGATCATCCGCGAGCCGCTGAACGGCGAGCCGGCGATCTGCCCGGTGGACGAGGCGCAGGAGCATTTCTACCTCTCGCCTCGACGGTGCGTTGAGAACCTGATCAAGGGCGCCGAACTCGACGCCGAGGATCTCGGCATGCAGCGCTGCATGACCATGCCCGGCCAGCGCCTGTCGATCCGCCAGATGATCGACGCGCTTACCGCGGTCGCGGGCCCGGAGCCGGCGAAGCTGATCAAATGGGAAGAGCAGCCGGAGATCGCCGCGATCGTGCGCGGCTGGCGCTTCGACTACCGCTTCGACAAGGCGCTGGCGCTTGGGCTTGAAGCCGACGCGAGCTTCGAAGAGAACGTGCGCTACTACATGGAAGACGACCTTCCGAAAGCGAAGACCCCCGCCTGAGGCTTTGACCGAGCATGCCATGCTGACCCCGATCGTCCAGACCCCGCGCTACCGGCTTGTGGCCGAGGAGATCGCCGCGCGCATCCGCGCCGGCGACTTCGCACCCGGCGCCAAGATGCCCGCGGACAAGGATCTGGTCGCCCGGCTCGGGGTCAGCCGCACCACGGTGCGCGAGGCGATGATCGCGCTCGAGTTGATGGGCTACGTGGTCACCCGCTACGGCGCCGGCGCCTTCGTTGCCGACCCGCTGCCCAGCTCCCAGGAAGAGGCGCTGGGACTGCCCGGCTTCTACGAGCTGGTCGAGGCGCGTTTCGTCATCGAGCCCGAGATCGCCGCCATCGCCGCCAGCACCGTCACGCCGGGGCAGATCGCCCAGCTGAACCGCTGCATCGAGGGCATGTGTGATACCCGGCTGGCCTTTGACAAGATCGAGGCGCATGACCGCGAGTTTCACCTGGTGATCGCGCGGTCCACCGGCAATTCACTCTTCGTCACAATGGTCGAGGATTTCTGGCACGCGCGCCAGCGCTATCCGGAGTGGACGCGGCTCAACAACCGCCAGAGCTCTGAGGATATCGCGCGCTTCTACGGCGACGAACATGTCGCCATCGTCGAGGCGCTGTCCGCCGGCGATCCCGAGGCTGCACGCGCGGCCATGGCGCAGCATTGCCGCAACTCGGGCCAGCCGTTGCTGGAACGCTGGCAGCTGCTCGAAGGCGAAGCCGGTGTCGAGGAAGTTCTGCACCGCCTGAAGGCGCGGACCGGGCAGCCTGGGTGAAGGTGGAGTGAAGGTGGGGGCTCCGCCCCCTCTTGGCCTGTGGCCAATTCACCCCCGGCGTATTTGGAAAGAGAAGAAGCGCGCAGATGGGACAGGGAAAAGGCCCGCAGGCCAAGAGCGTGCGGGCCTTTCCTCATGTTGCGATAGGGATCACTTCAGGTCGAAGCGGTCGGCGTTCATCACCTTGGTCCAGGCCTTTGCAAAATCGGCGACGAACTTCTCGGCGTTGTCGTCCTGGGCGTAGACCTCGGCGTAGGCGCGCAGGATGGAGTTGGAGCCGAAGACGAGGTCCATCCGCGTCGCCGTCCATTTGACCTCGCCGGTCCTGCGGTCGCGGATCTCGTAGAGACCGCCGCCGGTGGGCACCCAAGTGTAGCCCATGTCCACCAGGTTGACGAAGACGTCGTTGGTCAGCGCCCCCGCGGTCTCGGTGAAGACGCCGTGCGCGGTGCCGCCGTGGTTGGTGCCCATGGCGCGCATGCCGCCGAAGAGCACCACCATCTCGGGCGCCGTCAGCCCCATGAGCTGCGCCCGGTCGAGCATCAGCTCCTCGGCCGAGACCACGTAGTCCTGCTTCATCCAGTTGCGGAAACCATCGGCCAGCGGCTCGAGCGGCTCGAAGCTCTCGGCGTCGGTCATCTCGTCCGTGGCGTCACCGCGACCCGGCGCAAAGGGCAGCTCCAGCGTGTGGCCCGCGGCCTTGGCGGCCTGCTCCACCCCGAGGTTGCCGGCCAGCACGATCACGTCGGCAAGCGAGGCACTGGTCGCGGCGGCGATGGGTTCGAGCACCGACAGCACCTTCGCCAGACGCTCGGGCTCGTTGGCCTCCCAGTCTTTCTGCGGGGCCAAACGAATGCGCGCGCCGTTGGCACCGCCGCGCATGTCCGAGCCGCGGTAGGTGCGGGCGCTGTCCCAGGCGGTGGAGATCATCTCCGCAAGGCTGAGCCCGCTCTCGGCGATCTTCGCCTTGACCGCGCCGACGTCATATCCGGTCGGCCCGGCGGGGATGGGATCCTGCCAGATCAGGTCCTCGGCAGGCACGTCCGGGCCGAGATAGCGCGATTTCGGCCCGAGATCGCGGTGGGTCAGCTTGAACCAGGCGCGGGCGAAGGTGTCGGCGAAATAAGCAGGATCGGCCATGAACTTCTGGCAGATCGCGTTGTAGGCAGGGTCGACCTTCATCGCCATGTCGGCGTCGGTCATGATCGGCATGGTCTTCATCGAGGGGTCCTCGACGTCGGCCGGCATGTCCTCTTCCTTGATGTCCACGGGCATCCACTGCCAGGCGCCGGCGGGTGATTTCTTCAGCTCCCACTCGTGACCGAAGAGCATGTCGAACCAGCCCATGTCCCATTGCGTGGGGTTGGAGGTCCAGGCGCCCTCGATGCCCGAGACAACCGTGTCACGGCCGATGCTGCGGCCCTTGGTGTTCATCCAGCCGATGCCTTGGTACTCGGGGCCGGCGGCTTCGGGATCGGGGCTGAGGTTTTCCGCAAGGCCGTTGCCGTGGCATTTGCCGATGGTGTGACCGCCAGCGGTGAGCGCCGCGGTTTCCTCGTCATCCATTGCCATGCGCTTGAAGGTCTCGCGGACCTGTTCAGCGGTCTTCTGCGGGTCGGGCTGGCCGTTCACCCCCTCGGGGTTCACGTAGATCAGGCCCATCTGCACCGCAGCCAGCGGGTTCTCCATGGTCGCCGGATCGGCCACGTCGTCATAGCGGTTGTCGGAGGCGGCGAGCCATTCCTTCTCGGCGCCCCAGTAGACGTCCTTTTCCGGATGCCAGATGTCCTCGCGGCCGAAGCCGAAGCCAAAGGTCTTCAGGCCGGCGACCTCGTAGGCGATGGTGCCCGAGAGGATCATCAGGTCGGCCCAGGAGATCTTGTTGCCGTACTTCTTCTTGATCGGCCACAGCAGGCGGCGGCCCTTGTCGGTGTTGACGTTGTCCGGCCAGCTGTTCAGCGGCGCGAAGCGCTGGTTGCCGGTGCCGCCGCCACCACGACCATCGGCGAGGCGGTAGGAGCCTGCCGCGTGCCAGGCGACACGGGCGAACATGCCGACATAGGAGCCCCAGTCTGCAGGCCACCACTCCTGGCTGTCCTTCATCAGGGCGCGCAGGTCATCCTTCAGCGCCTCCACGTCTAGTTTTTCAAACTCTTGACGGTAATTGAAGTCCGGCCCCATCGGGTTGGTCTTGAGATCGTGCTGGCTGAGGATGTCGAGGTTCAGGCTTTTCGGCCACCAGCTGGTCACCGAATTTCCGCTCTCGGTCAGGCCGCCGTGCATCACCGGGCATTTGCCGCCGGTTCCAACGTCGTTTCCGTCCATGTCAATTCTCCCATAGGATGAGCATCCTTGCGCGGGACGAAGGCAGGGCGGCGGGCGCGGGTCGTGAGCATGCGCCTGTGCCGCCGCCGAGGTCCCTCCTGCACGGGCAGTCTAGCCAGAGGGGGCGACGGGGTCAGGTGATTCTTACCCGCTTACGTTGCGCGTGCGGCAGTCTGCCGCTGCCTGAAATATGCGTTGGAAATGCCTCATTTGCGTGCGGGGGCTCAGAGTGCCATCGCAGGTGTCGGCCCGCTTTCCTCCAGCTCCCAGATCGCGCGCCACTGACCGCCGCGCCGTTCGAGCCGCAGGTAGTTGCGCTCGGCGACGTAGCGGGTGACCTGCCCCGGCAACGGACGGATGCGGATCGGGCGGCCCGGCAGCGGTGCCTCGCCCAGCCCGGCCAGCGCCCCGAGACAGCGCGCATAGGCCTGCGGCGGCGCGCGGTGCGAGATGCCCGAAGCGACAAGCTGGTGGATCTGCTCCGGCCCGCTGCCCATCTCGGCGCGTGTGGCGAGGTGGATCTCGCCCGACAGCACGGTAATCGGCCCGGCCTTGCGCATGCGCAGCACCTCCGAGAGCATCCGCCGCCATTCCTCGCGGTGGGCATGGCTCTGCCACTGGTCGCGCAGGTCGTCCTCGTATTTCTGCATCCGGGGGATCGCCATCATCAGGCTCTCGACCAGTGACAGGCGCGGGCCGAGCAGCGGCACGGAAGAGACGACGAAGGTCTGCGGGCCGCCCTTGGTGGTCTCGACCCCGTGCCAGCCCGCCGTGCCCATCACCTGCCGCCGCCCGCGCTCGGAGCGCAGGTCGGGTGCCAGCAGCGTCAGCCCTGGCAGCTCGTGACGCCACGACAGGCTGCGGCCCTCTGGGTCGAGGAAGAGGTCGGGAATGTCCGCCTCGGTGGCGCCATGCTGGAACAGCAGGTAGGTCTCGCGCGCAATGCGGAACAGCAACTGCCCGATGGCCGACGAGGTGGCATCGCGCCGGAGCGAGCCCCAGCCGTCGCAGATGTCGTGGTCATCCCAGACGCAGAGCGCCGGGACCTCGGCCGAGACCTCGGTGAAACCGGGGGCGGAAAAGGTCCGCAGGTAGCGTTCGAAGAAGCGGGCGCGCAGATGGGTTTCAAGCTCTTCGAGCTGCGCGGGCGTGGCGTCGGGAACCCGGTCCGGCCAGTCCTCGGTAAGCGGGTGACCGTGGGTGGCCTCGTCGGCATAGATCTGGTCGCCGCCCATGAGCATCAGCGCATAGGGCGCAGCCTGGTGCTGCCCGAGAAGGCGCTGCCACATCACGTTGCGCTCGGAGGCATCGCGCCCCAGGTCGCCGTGCTCCTCGCCGTTGCAGGAGACGAAGGCGATGCGCAGGTCACCTGACAGTTCGGTGACGACCCGCCGCTCGACGCCCTCGAAGCCATAGAAGGGCGATCCATGCGGCAGCGTCAGGTCGTAGCGCCAGACCGCGCGGCCCTCGCAGGTGGCAAGCAGCTGCGGAATGACCGGCGTGCCCGCGACCTCCATGTCGCCCGGCGTCTCGCCCTCGGGGCGGGCAACCAGTGCGGCGACGCGCAGCGCGTCCGGCTCGGCGGCCCGGAAATAGAGGATCGGGCCGATACGGTCGGGAATGGGGGTCATGGGGCGTCCTGCTCTGCCTGCGTTCCCATCTAGATAGGCAGCCAGCGCGGTATTGCCCGCAGGGCCCCGGGATTTCCGGAGAAATCGCCGGGGCCGGTCGATCAGACCTTCGTGATCGCCTCGACGATGGCCTCCATGCGCCCTGCCCCCTCGGGCAGCAGCGGGAGCAGCGCCGCGAGCAGCAGCCGCGCCTTGGCGGCGCTCAGGTCCCCGGCAAGGATGGCCCCGGCCTCGACCATGGTCACGCCGCCGCTGTCGGCACCGTAGATGGCGCGAGTGCGGCCCTCGGAGCAGCGGGTGGCGAGGATCACCGGGATGCCCGCCGCGACAAGCTTCCGGGTGGCCTCGGCAAAGCCCTTGGGGGCATTGCCCCGGCCGAAGGCCTCGATCACCAGGCCCGAGACGCCGTTACCCACGCACCACTCGAGATAGCGCGGCGTGCTGCCGAGGCCGATGGCGACAAGTTCCACGTCAGCGTCCAGGGACGGCGTGTCGAGGATGTGCCGCGGACGCGCGGGGCGGGTGTAGAGATGCACCTCGCCCTCGTCCACCTCGCCCAGCTTGCCGTGACCGTTGGAGCGGAAGGTGTCCACCCGCGAGCTGTGCACCTTGCTCACGTAGCGCGCGCCGTGGATGTCGCCTTCGAAGACGATCACCGGGCCGACGCCGGTCAGCTCGGGCGTGGCCGCGGTGAGCAGCGCGTCGCGCATGTTGCGCGGCCCGTCGGTGTCGGGCTGGCCGGCGTGGCGCTGCGCGCCGGTAAAGACCACCGGCTTGTCCGATGTGACCAGCAGGCGGGCAAGAAAGGCGCTCTCTTCCATGGTGTCGGTGCCATGCGTCACCACGACGCCATCGACGCCGGGCTCGGCCAGCCGCGCGTCGATGTGGCGGCAAAGCTTGTGGACCGTCTCCAGCGTCAGCGCGTTGCTGCCCGCCGCCTCGATGTTGTCGACCTCGACGGTGATCCCGGGCAGCGGCGCGTGCAGGCTTTCGAGCAAGGCATCGCCGCTGAGCCCGGCGGTCACCGCGCCGCCCTCGGTCTTGGCGTAGGAGGCGATGGTGCCGCCGGTGGCGACGAGAACGATATGGGGCATGCGGACCTCCTGCGGGACGAAAATTGACGGCGCGTTACGCCTGCATATGCGCGCGCGCGGTCGAAAGCCAGACGGCATGGCCCTGCGGCACTTTCTTACGATCCGGGAAGGGAGGAAGGATGCGGCGGCCCCAAGGGAGGAGGAGAAGGGCCGCCGCCGATTTCCGGGGCTGAGGGAGGAGGAGAAAGACCCCGAAAATTCCTTTGACGCGTCGCCGCGTCGACAGGAGCTATCTAGGAAGCCACCAGCCCGGGAACAATCTACATTCCTGCAGAGCCGGCTTGCCGTTTATGCATGGCCTTGACCGTGGCCATTCAGCGCCCCGCGTGACAGGGATGCGGCGCGGTGCAGCGTTGCGGCCCTGCCGCAGCCTTGGGCAGATCGGTGGAATAGGTGAAGTCAAGAGTAACTGTATGTTGACGTGATCCCGGCGGGATGGTCTAGATGTAGTTGCTTTTCGGTTCATCGAGTCGGGCGACGGCCCGGCGCGGCGCTAAGAGGGAAACCGGTGGAATGCCGGTGCTGCCCCCGCAACTGTAAGCGGCGAGTGAAGGCCCACTGAGCCACTGGGAGACCCCGGGAAGGCGCGGCCGGAACCACGACCCGCCAAGCCAGGAGACCTGCCGGAAGCCTGACTGAATAACCACGAACGGAGGGTTCGGGGCGTATCTGGACTGCGGCAGGCGAGCGGCCTGCCCGGCGACGCGTCCCTTCCCTGACAGCTGAGGACGCAAGAGCATGATCACCGTCTACTCGAAACCCGCCTGCGTGCAGTGCACCGCCACCACCCGTGCGCTCGACGCCAAGGGTCTGGACTACAACGTGATCGACCTCACCGAGGACGACGCGGCCATGTCGCTGGTCACCGAGCTCGGCTACCGCCAGGCCCCCGTGGTCACCTTCGGCGAGGACCACTGGTCGGGCTTCCGCCCGGACCTGATCGCCCGCCTCGCCAACTGAGGTCTGCAGGATCGGCAAAAAGGGATCGGCCATGTCGGGGCTCGTCTATTTCTCCTCTGCCAGCGGCAATACCGCGCGCTTCGTCGCCAGCCTCGGCCGGGCGGCGCTGCGCATCCCGGTTTCGCCCAAGGAGCTGACGCCCGAGCCCGGCAACCCCTTCGTGCTGGTCTGCCCGACCTACGCCGACGGCGAGGGGCGCGGCGCGGTGCCGAAACAGGTGATCCGCTTTCTCAACGACCCGTCCCGCCGCGCGCTGCTGCGCGGCGTGATCGCCGGCGGCAACCGCAACTTCGGCGAGACCTTCGCCCTTGCGGGCCGCGTCATCGCGCAAAAATGCAACGTCCCCCTGCTCTACTCGTTTGAGCTGGCGGGAACGACCAAGGATTTCGCCCGCGTCAACGACGGGCTCGACGCTTTCTGGGGGACCCCATGCTTGACCGCCTGAACGAGACGCTGGACTACCACGCGCTCAACGCCATGCTGAACCTCTACGATGCGGACGGCAACATCCGCTTCGAGGCCGACCGGATGGCGGCGCGGCAGTACTTCCTGCAGCACGTGAACCAGAACACCGTGTTCTTCCACTCGCTGACGGAAAAGCTTGGCTACCTCGTCGATGAGGGCTACTACGAGGCCGAGGTGCTCGCCCAGTATGAGCAGAGCTTCCTGCAGAAGATCTGGGACGCGGCATTTGCCAAGAAGTTCCGCTTCCCGACCTTCCTCGGCGCGTTCAAGTATTACACCTCCTACACCCTGAAGACCCGCGACGGGAAACGCTTCCTCGAACGCTACGAGGACCGCGTGGTCATGGTCGCCCTAGCGCTGGCGCGCGGCGACGAGGGGCTGGCGATGTCCTTCATGGAAGAGATCCTCTCGGGCCGCTTCCAGCCTGCTACGCCGACCTTCCTCAACGCGGGCAAGAAGAGCCGGGGCGAGCTGATCTCCTGCTTCCTGCTGCGCATCGAAGACAACATGGAAAGCATCGGACGGGCGATCAACTCGTCGCTGCAGCTCTCCAAGCGTGGCGGCGGCGTCGCCCTGATGCTGACCAACATCCGCGAGGCCGGCGCGCCGATCAAGGGCATCGAGAACCAGTCCTCGGGCGTCATCCCGGTGATGAAGCTGCTCGAAGACAGCTTCAGCTACGCCAACCAGCTGGGGGCCCGTCAGGGCGCGGGCGCTGTCTATCTGAACGCCCACCACCCCGACATCCTGAAATTCCTCGACACCAAGCGCGAGAACGCCGACGAGAAGATCCGCATCAAGACCCTCAGCCTTGGCGTGGTGATCCCCGACGTGACCTTCGAACTCGCCAAGCGCAACGAGCCGATGTACCTCTTCTCGCCGCATGACGTGCAGAAGGTCTACGGCGTGCCCTTCTCCGAGATCTCGGTCACCGAGAAATACGAGGAGATGGTCGAGGACAAGCGCATCCGCAAGACCAAGATCAACGCCCGCGCCTTCTTCCAGACGCTGGCCGAGATCCAGTTCGAGAGCGGCTATCCCTACATCATGTTCGAGGACACGGTGAACCAGATGAACCCGGTGGACGGGCGCATCACCATGTCGAACCTCTGCTCGGAGATCCTGCAGGTGGCCGAGGCGTCGGAGTTCAACGACGACCTGAGCTACTCCAAGCTGGGCACCGACATTTCCTGCAACCTCGGCTCGCTCAACATCGCCAAGACGATGGACGGCCCGGACTTCGGCGCCTCGATCGAGACCGCGATCCGCGCGCTGACCGCCGTGTCGGAAATGTCGGCGATCGACAGCGTGCCCTCGATCCGCCGCGGCAACGACGAGAGCCGCGCCATCGGCCTTGGCCAGATGAACCTGCATGGCTACCTCGCCCGCGAGCACGTGCACTACGGCTCGGACGAGGGCGTCGAGTTCACCTCGGTCTACTTCGCCGCCGTGGCCTATCACGCGCTGCGCGCCTCCTGCGCCATGGCGCGGGAAAAAGGCATGACCTTCAAGGGCTTCGAGAAGTCGAAATACGCCGACGGCAGCTTCTTCGAGAAATACGTCACCCGTGACTGGCTGCCGCAGAGCGAAACCGTCACCAAGCTCTTTGACGGCATCAGCCTGCCCACCCGCGCCGACTGGGAGCAGCTGAAGGCCGACGTGATGGCGCACGGGCTCTACAACCGGAACCTGCAGGCAGTGCCGCCGACCGGTTCGATCAGCTACATCAACAACTCGACCTCCTCGATCCACCCGATCGTGTCGAAGATCGAGATCCGCAAGGAAGGCAAGATCGGCCGCGTCTACTACCCGGCGGCCTTCATGAACAACGAGAACCTCGAGTACTACCGCGATGCCTACGAGATCGGTCCGGAAAAGCTCATCGACACCTATGCCGCGGCCACCGAGCACGTCGACCAGGGCCTGTCGCTGACGCTGTTCTTCCCCGCCGAAGCCACCACGCGGGACATCAACCGCGCGCAGATCTACGCGTGGAAGAAGGGGATCAAGACGATCTACTACGTGCGCCTGCGCCAGACCGCGCTGGAAGGCACCGAGGTGCAGGGCTGCGTGTCCTGCACGCTCTGAGGGGATGACGCGGGGGCTCCGCCCCCGCACCCCCGGAGTATTTTTCGAAAGATGAAAGGGGCGCGGCCGCGCGCTTCGCAAGGGATGAGGGCCGTGGGCCCGAAAAAGGGATGATCCGATGAAGGACACCGTCACCTCCCCCGCCGTTCCGCGGGCGATCAACTGGAACCGGCTGCAGGACGAGAAAGACCTCGAGGTCTGGAACCGGCTGACCGTCAACTTCTGGCTGCCCGAGAAGGTGCCGCTGTCGAACGACGTGCAGAGCTGGGCGACGCTGACAGACGCCGAGAAGCAGCTCACCATCCGTGTCTTCACCGGCCTCACGCTGCTCGACACGATCCAGAACTCTGTGGGCGCGCCGGCGATGATGCCCGATGCGCAGACCCCGCACGAGGAGTCGGTGCTGACCAACATCGCCTTCATGGAAGCGGTGCATGCGCGCAGCTACAGCTCGATCTTCTCGACGCTCTGCTCGACGCGCGAGGTCGACGAGGCCTTCCGCTGGTCGGACGAGAACCCGCACCTGCAGGCCAAGGCCCGCGCCGTGCTGGAGACCTATGCCGCCGGCGCCGACCCGCTGAAGCGCAAGATCGCCTCGGTGTTCCTCGAGAGCTTCCTGTTCTACTCGGGCTTCTACCTGCCGATGTACTGGTCGAGCCGCGCCAAGCTGACCAACACCGCCGACCTGATCCGCCTGATCATCCGCGACGAGGCGGTGCACGGCTATTACATCGGCTACAAGTTCCAGCGCGCGCTCGAGCGCGAGAGCGAGGAACGCAAGGCCGAGCTGAAGGATTACGCCTTCTCGCTGCTGTTCGAGCTCTATGACATCGAGGCGCGCTACACCGAAGAGCTCTACGACGGTATCGGATTGAGCGAAGAGGTGAAGGCATTCCTCCACTATAACGCGAACAAGGCTCTGCAGAACCTTGGTTTCGAGGCGCTTTTCCCGCCGGAAGCGGCCGAGGTGAACCCGGCGATCATGGCCGCTCTGAGCCCCGACAGCGAGAACCACGACTTCTTCTCGGGCTCCGGCTCGAGCTACGTGATCGGCAAGGCCGTCGCGACCGAGGACGAAGACTGGGATTTCTGATCCCGTCCCGAAACTGCGAAACCGCGGACGGTGTCACCGCCCGCGGTTTTTTCGTGTCCAGCGCACGCCCCTTGAGGTCATGCAAAGCATGAAGCGCCGCCAGCAGGTTGCGGGCGGCGCTTGATTTTCTCTTTTTGCTAGAACAGCTTTCAGAAGGTCTTGGTCAGGCCGAAGTAGTAGGCCCGCCCGGGTTCGTTGTAGGTGTTGGCCCCGTCGCCCGACCGCAGGATTTCCTTGTTGAAGAGGTTGGTCACCCCTGCCTTCAGGTCAAAGCCGTTGTCGAACTGGTAGGTCATCGCGAGATTGACCAGCGTGTAGGGATCGCGGTCCTCGGTGTCATCGACCGAGTAGCCGGAATGGGCGCTGTACTCGGTGGCCTCGGTCGGCCCGTAATGGGTGAGCGATGGAATGAGGCTGAACTTGTCGTTCACGTCCCAGGTCACCGAAGCGTTGATCGTGTAGTCGGGCACAAGCGAAAGCGGCACTTCGATGTCGAGGTCGTCATAGGTTTCGCCGTCGGAGTTGGTGCCGCCCTTGATTTTCAGCTTCTGCGAGGACTCGATCATGTAGGTGCCGTTCACCGTCAGTGACAGACGCTCGCCAAGCGGCATGGCAAAACTGCCCTCGAGTCCCTCGACCGTCGATTCCGGGACATTCTGCCACTGGTAGAGTCGTGCGGTGTTGCTCCCGACGGACGTGGTTCCGACCTGCTCGGTGCCGGCCTGAATCTTGTCGCGGTAGTCGTTGTGGAAATAGGTCAGGGTCGCGTTGATGCCGTTCAGGCCGGAGTAGGCCACGCCGATCTCGGTGTTGATCGAGGTTTCCGGGTCGAGGTCATCGTTGCCGAGTACATAGCAGGGACCGTCGCCGACATAGGGATACGGGCAGCCGTTGCCGCGGGTGACATAGACGTAGCGGCCGGACTGCTGGTAGAGCGTCGGTGCCTTGAAGGCCTTGGCGATGCCGCCCTTCACCGTCCACTCCGAGGTCAGATCATAGGAGGCGTTGAGCCCGCCAGACATGGTCATGCCGAAGGTGTCCGCCCAATCGACGCGCACCGAGGGGGTGAGTGTCAGCCGGTCGGTCCACTCGATGTTGTCTTCGAGATAGAGACCGAGCGTGAGCTGCTCGGTGATGTCATCTCCGTCGGTCGTGTCGATCGAGCCATCGTTGCTGGTGATCGAGGAGAAGGAGCTGTAGTCGCTGAGGTCGAGCTTTTCATAGCGCAGCTCTGTACCCAGCGTGAGCGCCGAGGGACGACCGAGGAAGCTGCGGTCGAGATAGGCCTCCGACTTACCGGAGATCGCCTGCAGAAGCGCGGTGTCCCATTCGTCGGTCGAGTTGATCGTCCCCTCGCTGCCGCCTGCTGGGCCCTCGGAGAGACGCGTGTTGTCGCTGCGCTCGTACTGGAGGTAGCTCATCGTCTCACCCCAACCGTAGCTGCCATTGTGGGTGATCGCGAAGGTGCCCCGCTTGATGACATTGGTTTCTTCGCCATCGTCCGAAAGCTGAGTGACCAGCGAGTCGGGATCGTCGGTCAGCCGGCTGCCGAGCTGGGTGTCGCCGGCGTAAAGGTTGCCCTGCCGCGACCAGCCGAGCTCGAAATCGAACCGGTTCCGGTCGCTGGGTTCCCACCGCAGCGCAAGGGTCGCGTCCTTGTTGACCACGCCTTCGCTGCCCGCATCCCGGCTGCAGCTCACCTCACCGGTGTCCTCGTCGGTCTCGCAGGTCTCGACTTCGCCGTTGACCTCCGGGTCGTCCGCGTCGGTCTTGTTGTAGCTGCCCGAGAAGCGCAGCGAGAAGTCCTCGTTGAGCCGCTTGGCCCACAGCAGGTTGTAGCGCTGCGTCCTGCCTTCGAGGCTGCTTTCGGGGACGTCGAAGAAGGTGCCGATCTGTAGCAGGTCTTCGTCCGGGGCCTTGGTGATGATGTTCACCACGCCGCCTGCAGCGCCCGAGCCGTAACGCGCCGCCGCCGGGCCGCGGATGACCTCGATGCGCTCGACCATCTCGGCGGGCACCCAGTTGGTGTCGCCGCGGGTGTCGCGCTCACCGGAACGGCCCATCTTGACCGAGGTCCGCGACAGCACCGGCTTGCCGTCGATCAGGATCAGAACGTTCTCCGGCCCCATGCCCCGGATGTCGACCTGGCGCTGGTTGCCGCGCTGGCCCGAGGGCGAGGTGCCGCTGAGGTTCACACCGGGCATCTTGCGAATGATCTCGGCCACGTCGTTGACCACTGGCTGCTTTTCGAGATCTTCGGCGGTGATGGTCGAGGTGCCGAGTGCTTGCTTGATCTGCTCCTCGGCGGTCAGCACGATGGTACCAAGCTCGTAGCCGGCGTCGTCGCCAAGGGTGAAGTCCTGCGCCAGCGCCGGGGTCAGCGGGGCTGCGGACAAAAGAAATACGGCTGTACCGGAGGCGAGCCGTGCACGTGCGGATGCCATGAGCGATCCTCTCTGCGCATTGAGGGTTTCACGATGTATGGAGAGTCGCTGGCGGAAGCTGGCGAGGCGGAGGAGAACCATTTCGGCCCGCCTTCCACAATAATCCAGACAAATTCACTCAGTTAATTGTCGTATTTCTGCAACAAGAAGTCGCCAATCTGAGGAGGTCTCCGACCACAGCCGTGGAGGACGCCGAGCATCGCAGGCGTGGCATTGCCGCGGGCTGTCCGCGACGGCTCTGGCTGAATCGAAGGTGTCGGCCCGCCGCAACCTGATGGCAAAATGCAACCTGAAGGCAAAGTGCAAGCGAGGACGCCGCGCTTCTGCGCGCAGCGTCTGCCCGCCCGCCGAACCGCCAGAGAAGGGCGGCGACGCGCCCCTCTGGCCCCAGCCCGCGAGCCAAGCAGGGCAATCGCGACGGTTCGGAGGTTCTCAGACAGGGCCGTCCGAACGGGCCCCCGCATTCCGCCTGCGCTGACGCCAATACGCGCCTTTCCTCCCGGCACGGGAAAGACGCGCTGCCCCGGCGTTCAGGCCAGTTCAACCTCGTCGCGGGCCAGCACCTCGCCTGCCAGCTTCGCAACGGCCAGCGCCGTGCGGTCGGCGTAGCGCCGCGCGACGAAGGAGATGCCGAGTGGCATGCCGTTCGGCCCGGTCAACCCCGGCACCGAGACCACCGGCACCTGCAGCAGCGTCCACATGGAGTTCATTGCCGCGTCACCGGTTCGTTCCAGCCCCACCGGTGCTTCGCCGCAGGCCGAGGGCGTCATGATCGCATCGAAGCCGCCCATGATCTCGTCGAAGGCGGCGCGGCAGCGGTCGGCCAAGGTGTAGGCGTGTCGTGCGTCCTCCGGGGTGATCCCGCGCGCGTTGCCGACAATCGCGATGTACTCGTCGTGTATGCCCGGAGTATTGCGCACCTCGTTGAGGAAGGAGGACCGCCCCTCGCGGGCGAGGATCACCGAATGCGCCTCGGCGATGCCAGCATAGAGCGACGGCAGTTCAACCTCGATCACCTCGGCCCCGGCAAGCCGCAGGGCATCTGCGGCCTCTTCAAGAGCCCGGCGCATCGGCGGCTCGGTGCGATCCCACATGGGCGTGCGGCACAGGCCGATGCGGAGGCCTTCGAGCCTCGCCGGCTGCGGCGCCGGGTCGAGGTCGAAGACATCGCAGAGCAGGCCGAGGTCATCGGCGCTGCGGGCGTAGAGCCCGAGCGTGTCGCAGGTCATCGAGTACTGCTTCAGCCCCTCGCGGCTGATCACGCCCCATGTCGGCTTCATCCCCCAGATGCCGTTGAACGAGGCCGGGCGGATGGTCGAGCCGCCGGTCTGCGTGCCGAGCCCGATTGCCGCCATGCCGCAGGCCACCGCCGCCGCCGAGCCCGAGGACGAGCCACCCGGGGTGCGCGTCGGATCGATCGGGTTGCGGGTCTTGCCGCCGCGATTGGTCGAGGCGAATTCTGTGGTCACCGTCTTGCCCATGATCATCGCGCCTGCCGCGCGCAGCGTGTCGACGCAGGCCGCATCCACACCGGGCCGGCTGCCCTGGTAGCGGGCGGTATTGTGCTCGGTCGGCATGTCCCGGGTCGCAATCACGTCCTTGACCGCCACGGTCACCCCCGCCAGCGGCCCGCGCACGGGTGCCGCGTCGAGCGCCTCTGCCTGCGCTTTGAGCAGCTCCGGATCGAAGTGGGAAAAGGCCGCGACCTTCGGCTCCCAATGCGCCACGCGCTGAAGGGTGGTCGCGGCCACCTCGGCGGCGCTGCGCCGTCCGGTGGCCAGATCGGCGGCAATCGCCCGCGCGGTCATGGGATCAGTGGCATCAGGCTCGTTGGTAAGGGTCATGGCAGCTCCTTTCATATCCCGCGCCGGGGCGCATGCCCCTGACCGTGCCACAAAAGCAGAAACCCTGCGCCGAGGCAGGCGAGGTTTCTTCAGGCCCGCTGCCAAATTTTCTCACTAGGTTTTTCGGGCGCCTGCACTCGATCCTGAACGCACCGGAACAGGCCCGCGAGGGACGATCCCGGCCAAGGAGCCCGCGGCAAACAGCGGGCCGCACCCATCGTCCGCAGGAGAGACCCATGACCAAATCCGACCTCCCCGCCGCCAAGCGCGCGAAGAGCCCGCGCGGCCTCTCGCGCCGCGGCCTGCTCAAATCCGGCGCCGCCGCAGCCGCCGCCAGCGCCTTCCCGGCGCCGATGCTCTGGGCGCAGAACATCAAGGATGTCACCATCACCCACCTCGGGCAGTCCTATTCGACCATTCCCGAGATCGAGGCCAAGGCGAACGAGGATCTCGGCTTCACCGTCGACATGCAGACCGCGCCTGACCCCACCACCCATGTAAACCGGCTGCTGACCCAGCCGAAGTCGGTGCATGTCACCGACATGCCCAATACCAACCTCAAGTATTTCACCGGGCGCGGCGTGCTGATGCCGGTCAACGTGTCCGAGTACAAATACTGGGACCAGACGCTGACGCTGTTCACCCAAGGCACCTATCCCGACGGCACCGAGGCCTCGAAACAGGGCATGGCGCCGATCAAGGCGCAATACTGGGCCGATGAGAATGCGCAGGAGTACTCGCTCACCCCGACCGACTACCTCGTCGGCGTGCCGCTCTACTACAACGCCGACACGCTGGGCATCCGCCCCGACCTGATCGGCCGTCCGATCGAGAGCTGGGCCGAGCTGCTGAACCCCGAATTCTCGGGCCGCGTGGCACTGCAGGACGGCGTGTCGATCGGTGTTGCCGACGCCGCCATGGCGCTCGAGGCGATGGGCGAAATCACCTATGGCGACAAGGGCAACATGACCCGCGAGGAGATCGACAAGACCATCGACGTGCTGACCGCACTGAAGCGCGAGGGCCACTTCCGCAGCTTCTGGACCAACTTCGACCAGTCGGTGCAGCTGATGGCCTCGGGCGAGGTGCTGCTGCAGTCCATGTGGTCTCCCGCGGTGACCGAGGTCCGTACCCGCGGTATCGACTGCACCTACAAGGGCATGAAGGAAGGCTACCGTGGCTGGTACATCATGATGTCGGCGATGAACCACCTCGAGGGCCTCGAGCGCGACTGCGCCATCGAATACATGAACTGGATGAACTCGGGCTGGGCCGGCGCCTTCATCTCGCGCCAGGGCTTCTACAATTCGGTCCCCGAGAACGTGAAGCCGTTCATGACCGAGAACGAGTGGGGCTATTGGTACGAGGGCCAGCCCGCCACCGAAGACATCCTCAACCCCTATGGCAAGGTCATGGAGAAAGCCGGCGTGTCGCGTGACGGCGGCTCCATCTGGGAGCGCATGGGCAACATCGGCATCTGGAACACGGTGATGGACGAGGACCGCTACCTCGTGCGCCGCTGGCAGGACTTCATCGCCGCCTGATCCGCGATCATGGTCCCGGCCGCGCGACCCGGCCGGGGCACCCTTCCCAGACCTTCCCCGACGAAACGGAATGCCATGCTTTCCAGCCAAACCTCCCCTTCGCGCGTCACGATCCCGCCGAAACTTGCCTCGGTGCTGCAGGTCACGCCGATGGCGCTTGTCTTCCTGGCGCTGGTCATCGTGCCGCTCGGGCTGATCTTCGTGGTCAGCTTCCTCGATTACAACTTCGCACAGGTCTTCCCCGAGCTCTACCTCGAGACCTGGGTCGACGTACTGACCTCGGATCTGACGCTGGCGCTCTACCTCAAGACCTTCAAGTTCCTGATCATCGTCTGGGCGATCACCGCGCCGCTGGGGTTTGCCATCGCCTATTTCCTCGCGTTCCACCTGCGCAGCAATTGGTTGCGCACGCTTCTGGTCACTGCCATCGCCATCCCCTTCTGGACATCCGGGCCGATCCGCATGGTCAGCTGGGTGCCGCTGCTGGGCCGCGAGGGCGTGGTCAACCAGGCGCTTCTTGGCGCCGGGGTGATCGACGAACCGCTCGGCTGGCTGATGTATTCCGAGTTCGCCGTGCTGGTCGCCTACGTGCAGATGCTGACCATGCCGATGATCGCCACGGCGCTCAATTCCATGGCCAAGATCCCGCCCTCGGTGATCCAGGCCGCCCAGGACGCCGGTGCCTCGGAATGGCAGATCGTGCGCGACATCATCTTCCCGCTGGTGCGCCCCGGCCTTGCCATCGGCACGATCATCGTGACCACGGCGATCATGGGCGATGTGGTGATGGTTAAGTTCATGGGCGGCAGCCAGGTCAACACCGTGGGCATGTCGATCATCACCGATCTCAACGCCTTCATGTACCCGCCCGCCGCCGCCAAATCGATCCTGCTGCTGGTCGTGGTGCTGAGCATCGTCGTCTCGCTGCTGCGCTTCGCCGACATCCGCAAGGAACTGAGGAACTGACCCCCATGTCTTCCTACACCAGGACCTCCCGCAAGCGCCCCCTCTCCTTCTACCTGCTCGCAGGGCTGACGACGCTCTTCCTGATCTACGTCTACGCGCCCATGGCCTGCCTTTACATCCTCAGCTTCCAGGGCCCCGAGGGCGGCATGTCCTTCCCCATGGTGGGCTGGTCCACCCATTGGTTCCAAACGCTGTTCTCCGGCGAGGGACAGGGCCTCGGCGACGTGCCGAGCGCCTTCCAGCGCTCGATCAGACTGGCCGCCTGCACCGCGGTGCTGACGCTGGTGATCTCGGTCACCGCCGGGCTCGCCTACCGCCGCAAGTTCCCCGGCTCGGGCGCGGTGTTCTACGCCGCCATCGCCTCGATGGTGCTGCCCGGCATCTTCGTCGGATTCGGCATCGCGCTGATGTTCAACCTGCTCGGCTGGCAGGTGAACTGGTTCACCTCGGGCATCGGCGCGCAGCTGACATGGACGTTGCCCTTCGGCCTGCTGATCATGTTCATCGTGCTCGGCCGCTTCCGCAGCTCCTACGAAGAGGCCGCCGTCGACCTCGGTGCCTCCGCCAGCCAGCGTTTCCGCTGGGTGATCCTGCCGATAATCCTGCCCGGCGTCATCGGCATCGCCATGGCCGGGCTCACCTCGTCCTACGAGGAAACCGCGCGCACCTCGCTCAACGTGGGCATGGGCAACACCATGCCGATGGAGGTGATGGGCCTGCTCAACGCCGCCTCGACGCCGGTGCTTTTCGCCATCGGCACGCTGACCACGCTCATCTCCTTCTCCCTGATCATCCTTTCGCTTGTCGTGGTCTCCCAGCTCGCCAAGCGCCGCAGCATGAGGACCAATGCATGACCCTCGCCCTCAAGACCGAGACACCGCCGCCCGCTCCCGCCAAGCCGCGCCAGGTCACCCAGAGCCACCGCTTCGACGCCGAGCTCGTCGCCGTGACCAAGCGCTACGGACCGGGTGCGCCCGCGGTGGACAATATCTCGCTACGGATCCCGCGCGGATCCTACTGCTGCCTGCTCGGCCCCTCGGGCTGCGGCAAGTCCACCACGCTGCGGATGCTGGCCGGGCACGAGGAAGTCAGCGACGGCGCCATCCTGATCCACGATCAGGAAATCACCCATGCGCCGCCGGTGGCGCGCGGCACCTCGATGATGTTTCAGGACTACGCGCTCTTTCCGCACCTCAGCGCCCTCGACAACGTCGCCTTCTCGCTCAAGGTGCAGGGCGTCTCGCGCGCGGAGCGCCGGGCAAAGGCCAAGGAATACCTTGAGCTCGTGCAGATGGATCACCTCGCCGAGCGCCTGCCGAGCCAGATGTCCGGCGGCCAGCAGCAGCGGGTGGCATTGGCGCGGTCGCTGATCACCCGGCCCAAGGTGCTGCTGCTCGACGAGCCGCTCTCGGCGCTCGACCCCTTCCTGCGCATCCGCATGCGCGCCGAGCTGAAGCGCATCCAGAAGGAACTGGGGATTTCCTTCATCCACGTCACCCACAGCCAGGACGAGGCACTGGCACTGGCCGACCTGGTGGTGGTGATGAACAACGCGGTGATCATGCAGGCGGGCGCGGCGCGCGAGGTCTACGAGACACCGAGCAACGCCTTCGTCGCGCGCTTCCTCGGCGGGCACAATGTGGTGCAGCGCGCGGGCGGCGGCGAGGCCTCGGTGCGGGCCGACCAATGCGTGATCGGCGCGCGCCCCGGGCTGCGGAGCCTTCCGGGTACGGTGTCGATGATCGAGTACCAGGGCACTGCCGTGCGGGTCAGCGTCACCGGCACGGATGACGAGGAGCTGACCGCGCTGATGCCGACAAGCGCGTTCTTCAACGATGCGCTTGAGCTTGGGCAATCTGTGATGCTGTCTTGGGATCCGGCGGACGAGCATCCACTGGCGTGAGGCTCGTCTGACGTCCAGGGTGTCCGGAGGCGCGCAGGTCCATTTGGGACAGGCCTGCGCGCCCCCGGATCTTTTCCCGGAAACGCAACCAGTCCTCAGATCGCGTGCACCAGCCCGTTCGAGCGGACCTTTTCGAGGATCCAGTCCTTGAAGCGCTGGATGCTCTCCTTGTTCGTCGACTTCCAGGGCGATTGCAGGAAGTAGGGCGAGCGGATCGGATAGGGCTCACTCACCCGCACGAGACGCCCCTTCTGCAGCGCATCCTCGATCAGCAGCGAGCGGCCTAGGATCACCCCGACCCCGGCGCAGGCCGCCTCGATGGAGGTACCTGCCTGGTTGAAGCGCGCGCCATGGCTGAGATCGCTGCGGCTGATGCCGTATTCGGCGAGGTAGCGCGCCCAGTCCGGGTAGGTGCTGTCGAGCCCGTCGTTGGCCCGGTCCACGTGCAGCAGCGGCGCATTCTTGAGGATCTCGCGCGGATCGTTGCCGAAGCGCGCGGCCACGGCGGGGGCGCAGACCGGCACGACCTCTTCCTCGACCAGCGGCTCGACCTGGCATTCCATCTGGCTCTGCCAGTTGAGGATGCGGATATCCATCTCCTGCTCCTCTGCCTCCTTGCGCGACAGGAAGGTCCGAATGTTCAGGTCGATGTCCGGCGCGCGCAGGGTGAAGTCGTAGAGCCGGGGCATCAGGAAGAACGAGGCGACGGAGGTGGACGCCGCAACGTTGAGGCGCCGTCGTTCGTCGTAATCCGAGCCCTCCAATGCTGCGATTGCCTCGTTGATCAGATCGAGCGCGCGGCCGATCTGATGCACGTTGTTGCGCGCCTCGGTGGTCAGCTCGATCCGCGAGTTCTTGCGGATGAAGAGGCGCACCTGCAGGAATTCCTCAAGCTGCCGGATCTGGTGGCTCACGGCCGTGGGCGTGACGCAGAGCTCGTCGGCGGCCTTGGCCACCGACTGGTTGCGGGCCGTCGCCTCGAAAGCGCGGATGGCATTCAGCGGGACACGTTTTCTCATGGTCTTCACCTCTCTGTCACCTCCCCGACATGATCGGAGCGCGCGCCCGGGGCGGCGATCAAGAAAGAACTGAGCTGCCGGCATCCGGCGAGGGCTGCAACTGATCGAATGATGAAAATACGGACAAATGAACCGACCTTTGTCCGTACTTTTTGGGGAGTTCTGTCGAGCGAATTCCTTGCGTTTTCTGAAGATGAGCTGCGAGTCGCGTCGCGGTAGGCGCTTAATTTTCTGACCAAACAGTTAAATTTCTGAAGAAAACTCCGGTATTCCTCAAGGTCACGCAGTGTCGTCCGCTGGATGGAGGGCTCTCAAAAGTCCGAACATCAACTTCCCAAAGTGCCATGCAAGGAGGATGCACGGACGGGCCGCGCGAGGTCAGGCGACGTCCCGCACAACGGGCGCCCCGGCATAGGCGTGCTCGGCGCGGGTCTCGGCGAAGTTCCAGCGCGCGCGCAGCGCCTGCTGCCGGGCCATGTCCACCTCGGCCAACACGATCTCGTCGCCCATCGTTTCGGCGCGCGCCACGATCACCCCGTCGGGTCCGCAGATGAAGCTGCCACCGATGAAGGTGATGCCGTTCTCCACCCCGCCCTTGCCCGCGGCGATGGTCCACGTGGCATTGGAATAGGCCCCGCCGCAGATCGCCAGTTCCGAGGCGTGGCGGGCCTGCTCCAGCGTCGCGCCGTTCATCACCGGCGTGTTGTAGCAGACGCAAAAGAGGTCCGCGCCGTTCAGCATCAGGCTGCGCCAGCTCTCGGGGAAGCGTCGGTCGTAGCAGATCAGCCCGCCCGTGCGCAGTGGGACTTCGGTGATCCCCTCGACCGCATAGGCGGGAAAGCCGAGGTTGCCGGCCGCGAAGTAGCGCCGCTCGAGAATGTTCACCTCCTTCGCGGGGTCGGGCTCGACCTGCCCGGGGATATGCACCTTGCGAAACATGCCGCAGGTATGGCCGTCCGGCGCGATGAAGGTCATCGAGTTGTAGAGCCGCGCCTCGGAGGGTTCGGCGTGCGAGACGGAGAGCGCCAGCCCCAGCCGCTCGCACGCGGCGGCGATCCGGCCGAGCGCGGCTTCGGTCTCTCCGGCGTCGGTCCAGCGCGAGAGATCCTCATGCACCTCGGCGGCGAAATAGGGCTGCAGCGCCAGCTCGGGCAGCACGGCGAGCCTCGCGCCCTGCCCGGCCGCCTCTTCCATCAACGCGAGGATACGATCCGTGGTCTCGGCCATCGTCTCCGAGGCAGGCCCGAGTTGCAGGGCGGCGGCGGTGAATGTGCTCATGACCCTGCCTCAAGCGGATTTCTTCAGCGCGTCCGGCACGCCCATGATCTCGAGCGCGCGCGCCTCGTCGATCACGTCGCAAATCTTGAACTGCATGTCGAAGAGTGCGGCGGCATGGCTCATCTCGATCCGGTCGAAGACCCCCTCCTCGATCACCTGCATCTTGTAGCCGAGCGCCTCGCCGTCGACACAGGTGGCGCGCACGCAGCCAGACGTGGAATTGCCGACCACGAGGAAGCCGTCGATCCCCTTCTCCTTCGCGATGAGATGCAGGTTGGTATAGGCAAAGCACGAAGGCGTCTGTTTCTCGACGAGGATCTCCCCCTCGGCCATGGCGACCTCGGCGGGGATTTCCGAGCGCGGATCGGTGGCGGCAAAGACGCCGCCCTCGGCTCGGGCAAGACCGGTGTAGCCATGGAAGACGTGCTTGGAGTAGATCACCGGCATTCCGGCGGCGCGTGCGGCGGCGAGCAGGCGCTGCTGCGGCGGGATCGCCTTCCAGGCGTGCGGCCCGCAGGCACCGGGGAAGCGGTCAACCTGCTCGTGGATGGGGCGATCCTCGCCCACGGCGGTCACCTGCATGTCGATCACCAGCAGCGCGTTCACTTTGCCCGGCCCGTGCGGCTCGCGCAGGTTTTTGCGGGCGGCGATGAGCTTGCGGTCGTTCTCGGTCAGGAAGTCGTCCCAGGCGTGGGCCATGATGCTCTCCAGATTGTGCATGTTCTGCATGTGCGTCGGCGCGAGCCTAGGGCGGCGGGCGCTTTCGGAGCTACTGCGGAAATCTGCCCGCGAGGCTGAGGCTTTCTCAGCCCTGTACGGCTGCCCTGTCCAGCAGCGGCCAAGGCCCGAGGGACCGGCAAGCCCGCAGGGCGCTGAGATTTCCTGCGCTGGGGCTCTAGGAAAACTCCTTTGACCGCAGCGGCCCCGGCGGCGGATGCAGGAGCCATGACAGACGCTCCGAGCCACCTCCCGTCCGACGCCGCCGACGAGCCGCACGCCGTGCCGACCCGGTCGGAGCCGCACCGCATCGCCATCGCCTTCACCGTGGCGCTGGCCTTCCTGATGCAGGGGGTCGATACCACGCTGCTGACCATCGCCATCCCGCGCATCGCGCAGGATCTGCAGCGCTCGCCGCTGTCGCTGCACCTGCTGGTCACCGCTTACCTGCTGGCGCTGGCGGTCTTCATGCCGGTCTCGGGCTGGTTCGCCGACCGGTTCGGCGCACGGCGGGTGTTCTGCGGCGCGGTGGGGCTGTTCACGCTGGGCTCGGTGCTGGCGGCCTTCATGCCCAGCTTCGAGCTGATGATCCCCTGCCGCGTGCTGCAGGGTTTCGGCGGTGCGTTGATGACGCCGGTGGGGCGGATGATCGTGCTGCGCGCCTTCGGGCCGGAGCGCACGCTCGACGGCATGACCTGGCTGACCGTGCCGGTGCTGGTCGGGCCGCTGATCGGCCCGCTGATCGGCGCGGCGCTGATCGAGTTCTACCACTGGCGGCTGCTGTTCTTCGTCAACCTGCCGATCTGCCTCGCCGCCGTGCTCGGGATGCTCTGGCTGGTGCCGCCGCTGCTCGCGCTGCCGCGCGCCGAGATCGAGCGCTTCGACCTTGCGGGCTTCGCGCTGGCCGGGCTGGCGCTGGTGCTGTTCCAGCTCGGGCTCGAGGCGATCAGTCTCTGGGGCGCCGTCGGGCTGGCGCTGCTGCCGCTCTCCGCGCTGGTCTTCGCGCTCTACCGCCGCCACGCACACCGGGTGGCGCATCCGGCGCTGGTGCTCTCGCTCTTTGCTGGCCATCGCTTTCGCGTGGGCGTCATCGCCGGTGGCATCGGCCGGATCGGGCTCAATTCCACGGTCTTCCTGCTACCGCTCTTCTTGCAGCTCGCCATGGGCTTCCGACCGCTGCACGCGGGGCTCTTGTCGGCCATCGGTGCACTCGGCTCGCTGGTCTCGAAACCGCTGCTGAAGCGGCTCATCACCCGCCACGGCTACCGCCCGGTGCTGATTGCGCTGGCCCTGACCGGCAGCCTCAGTCTCGCCGCCTTCGCGCCGATCACCCCCGGCTGGCCGGTCTGGGTGATCATCGCGCTGGTCATCGCCTCGGGCGCGATCCGCACGCTCTTTTTCAACGCGGTCAACACGCTCACCTATGCCGGCGTGCCCGCGCGCCAGCTCTCACGCGCCACCGCCACCGCCGGGGTCTTCCAGCAGCTGACCATGGGGCTCGGCATCTCGATCGCGGCAATGCTGCTGCACCTGCTTCAAGGCGATACCCCCGGCCTCGAGCCGCAGCATTTCGCCGCCGCCTACCTGTTGATGGCGCTGATCCCGCTCTTTGCCCTGCCTTCGCTGCTGCGGCTGAACGAGGAGGGCGCACCGCTGAGAAAAACTACGCCCCCCGCCGAGAACAAGTCGATTGGCGCGGCGCGCCCGGTTGCCGACACTGATCCCAAGCTCGCCGGTCTGCGCAGCGATACGCCTGCCTGACCCGAAGCGCCCCCAGGAGCCGACCCAGATCGGACCGCCCAACAGAGAGAAAGGACCACCCATGACCCAGATCGGCGTCTTCCTTCCCATCGGCCGCCGCGGCTGGCTGATCTCGACCACCTCGCCGGACACCATGCCCAGCTTCGATCTGAACAAGGCGGTGATCCAGCGCGCCGAGCACTTCGGGCTCGACTTCGCGCTGTCGATGATCAAGCTGCGCGGCTACAACGGGCCGTCGCAATACTGGGTGCAGAACCTCGAGAGCTTCACCATGATGTCGGGGCTCGCCGCGGTGACCAGCCGGATCAAGCTCTTCGCCTCCTGCGCGATGCTGACCCTGCCACCGGCGCTGACGGCACGCATGGCGGTGACGCTCGACTCCATCGCGCCGGGCCGGGTCGGGGTGAACATGGTGACCGGCTGGCAGCCCAAGGAATACCAGCAGATGGGCATCGAGCTGACCCCCGAGCATTTTGCCCGCCGATATGACTACGCTGCCGAATACGCACAGGTCATGCAGGGGCTGTGGCGCGACGGGCGCTCGGACTTCAAGGGCGACTTCTTCCAGATGGACGACTGCATTCTCGAGCCGCGTCCGACCAATGGACACATTCCGATCGTCGGCGCAGGCCAGTCCGAAAAGGGCATGGAGTTCGTTGCCAAGTACGGCGATTACAACTTTGTCGGCGCCGGCGGCGACATGAACAACACCAGCGCATCGAAGGAGATGGTCGCCAAGGTCAACGCCGCCGCCGAGAAGCACGGCCGCGACACCGGTGCCTTCCTGCTGCTGATGCTGATCGCCGACCGCACCGAGGAACTCGCCTTCCAGAAATGGGAGCTCTACAAGCAGGGCACCGACATCGAAGCGCTGGAGTGGCAGGCGGCGCAGGCCGGTCAGGACAAGGTGGCCAAGGACGGCTCCACCGCAGCCAACCTCGTGCGCGCCATCAAAAACCCGCAACCCACCGGCATGCTCAAGCTGATCGGCAGCTACGAGCAGGTCGCCGCCATGCTCGACGAGATTGCCGAGACCCCGGGGCTCAAGGGCATCATGCTGACCTTCGACGATTTCGTCATCGGCATGGAACAATTCGGCCAGTACATCCAGCCGCTGATGAAGACCCGCAACGGCGCAGGCCGCAAGACCTCCTTCGCGGCCTGACCGCGCAAGAGCCACCACCACTCACGCAGACCCCGCCCCGGACAGCCTGCCTGTCCGGGGCTTTTGCGTCCCCGCCGCCCCCGGAAAGCCCATCTGAGCGGCACCGGGACAAATTCATCCGTTCCATTGCCGCGCAACTTCTGCAAACGTGATTGCAATAACAGCCGCCGGGACTGACACATGGCGGATCGGGACACAGAAAACAAAACCCGAGCAACCACAGAGAGGTACATCATGAAACTCACCGCAGCCGCGTTCTTGACGCTGACCACCGCGCTTGCCGGCGCCGCCTCGGCCGAAACCTGGGACATGCCGATGGCGTACCCGGCCAACAACTACCACACCGAGAACGCGCAGACCTTCGCGGACGCGGTCAAGGAATGCACCGGCGGCGAACTCGAGATCGTCATCCACGCCGGTGGCTCGCTGTTCAAGGGCGACGAGATCAAGCGCGCCGTGCAGCTCGGCGAGGCACAGATCGGCGAGCGCCTGCTCTCGGCCCACGCCAACGAGAACGCGGTCTTCGCCTACGATTCCATTCCCTTCCTCGCCACCTCCTTCGAGGCCTCCGAGAAGCTGCGCGCCGCCGCAGAGCCGGTGCTGGCCAAGGTGCTCGAAGAACAGAACATCGTACCGCTCTACTCGGTGCCGTGGCCGCCGCAGGGTCTGTATTTCTCCAAGCCGGTCGAGAGCCCCGAGGCGATGGAAGGCACCAAGTTCCGTGCCTACAACTCGATCACCGCGCGCGTCGCCGAGCTCGCCGGCATGGTGCCGACGCAGGTGGAGGCCGCGGATCTGAAGCAGGCGCTGGCGACCGGTGTCGTGTCGGCGATGATCTCCTCGGGCGCCACCGGCGTCGATGAAAGCGTCTGGGAAGACATGACCAATTTCTACGACGTCAATGCCTGGCTGCCGCGCAACACGGTCTTCGTCAACAAGGACGCGCTCGACGGCCTATCCGACGCGGCCCGCACCTGCGTGCTCGACGAGGCGGCCGCCGCACAGACGCGCGGTGCCGAGAAAGCCGCCGAGCTTGCGGGCGGCTTCGTCAAGACGCTGGCCGATAACGGCATGGACGTGAACCCGCCGAGCGAGGCGATCAGCGCCAAGCTGCAGGAGATCGGCAAGACCATGACCACCGAGTGGCTGGAAAACGCCGGCGAGAACGGCAAGGCCATCGTCGACGCCTACGAAGCCCAGTAAGGACCGGCCCGGCCGGTGCAGCGCGCACCCCAGCTCTGACCGGGGTGCGCTTCCTGTCCCTTCCGGGGGTGCGGGCCCGCCGGCCGCCGATACGGCTATGACTGCAAAAACCGACATGGAAGGCCGCGACGCGATGATAGCAGGCAAGACCTTGCGCCGCCTCACCGACGGGCTCTACACCCTCTCCGGTACCGGGGCCGCGCTGGCGCTGGTCTCGATCCTCTGCCTCGTGGTCGCCCAGATGACCACCCGCTGGCTCGGCATCCTGTTCCCGGGCGGCGCGAATTACGCCGGCTACGCCATGGCCACGGCATCCTTTCTCGCGCTGGCCGACACCTTCCGCCGCAACGAGCACATCCGCGTCGGCATGCTGGTCGAGCGTGGCGGCGCCTTTCGTCGCGGCATCGAGATCTGGTGTTACACGGCTGCGGCTGCAGTGGCGCTGTTCTTCGCCTGGTACGCGGTGCAGACCCCGATCCTGAGCCACAAGATCAACGACATCAGCCAGGGCCAGGACGGCACGCCGCTGTGGATCCCGCAGATCGCCATGGCCGTCGGCGCGGTGCTGCTGGCCATCGCGGTGATCGACAGCCTGCTCGGGCTGCTGTTCACAAAGCAGATGGGCGTCGACACCCCGCGCCAGCCGATGCTGCGCGATGCGCTCGGCTCGGTGAAGGCGCGTCTGGCGCTCTTTGCGCTGTCGGTGCTGGTGCTCTACGCTGCGATCCACCTGATGACCGGCTTCGATCGCGACGCGGTGGGACTGAAGATCGGCGTCTTCCTCTTCGTGATGTTCTTCCTGCTGGGCTCGGGCCTCTGGGTCGGGCTGGCGCTGATGGGGGTCGCCTACATGGGGATGATCGGTTTCACCCCGCGCAATCCCGGCAGCTCGATGAGCATCACCGTCTGGACCTCCTCGTCGAGCTGGACGCTGACCTCGCTGCCGCTGTTCATCTGGATGGGAGAAATCCTCTACCGCACAAGGCTGTCCGAAGACATGTTCAAGGGGCTAGCGCCCTGGCTCTCGCGCTTTCCGGGGGGATTGCTGCATTCCAACGTGGTGGGCTGCACGGTCTTCGCGGCGGTCTCGGGCTCCTCGGCGGCGACGCTGACCACGGTCGGCAAGATGTCGATCCCCGAGCTGCGCAAGCGTGGCTATCCCGAGTTCATGATCGTCGGCACGCTGGCGGGCGCAGCGACGCTGGGCTTGATGATCCCGCCCTCGCTGACGCTGATCGTCTACGGCGTCACGGTGCAGCAGAGCATCACCGGCCTCTTCATGGCGGGCGTCATCCCCGGCATCGTGCTCGCCACCATGTTCATGGCCTACATTGCGATCTGGTCGGTGGTCCGCAAGGACCAGGCACCCGAGCCAGAGCCGCACACCACCTTTGCCGAGAAGCTGCGCGCCTCGACCCTGCTGATCCCGGTGATCGCGCTGATCCTCGTGGTCATTGGCTCGATGTACCTCGGCGTCGCCACGGCGACCGAGGCGGCGGCCTTCGGGGTGATCGGCGCACTGGTGCTGGCGGCGCTGCAGGGCTCGCTGAGCTGGGACGCCTTCCGCCAGAGCCTGATGGGAGCCACCCGCACATCGGCAATGATCGCGCTGATCCTGATGGGGGCAAGCTTCTTGACGCTGGCCATGGGCTTTACCGGCGTGCCGCGCGCGCTGGCCGGGGTGATCGCCGCGTGGGAGCTCTCGCCGGTGGCGCTGATCGCGGCGCTGACGGTCTTCTACATCATCATCGGCATGTTCCTGGATGGCATCTCGGCAGTGGTGCTGACCATGGCGATCATCGAGCCGATGATCCGCGCGGCGGGCATCGATCTCATCTGGTTCGGCATCTTCATCGTGGTGGTCGTCGAGATGGCGCAGATCACACCGCCGGTGGGCTTCAACCTCTTCGTGCTGCAAGGGATGACCCGCCACGACATGAGCTACATCGCCCGCACCGCGCTGCCGATGTTCATGATCATGGTGCTGATGGTGGCCGTGCTGGTGGCCTTCCCCGGCCTCGCCACCTGGCTGCCGGACATGGTACAGGCCAAGCAATGAGTTCTGCCGGGAGCGCCCGCCGCGCTCCCGGCCCCTTCCCCGAGGTGACACATGTCCCCCTTCATCGGCATCCTCAGCCTGGACACCCGCTTTCCGCGCATTTCCGGCGACGCCGGTAATCCCGAGAGCTACCACCTGCCCGCCCGCATCCGCGTGGTGCCCGGTGCAGGCAGCCCGGACATCGTGCGCGACGGCAGGCCGGCACCCGAACTGGTAGCCGCCTTCAAGTCAGCCGCCGAAAACTTGGTGTCCGAGGGCGCCTGCCTGATCACCTCGACCTGCGGCTTCCTGATCACCGTGCAGCGCGAAATCGCGGTGTCATTGCCGGTGCCGGTGGTGCTGTCCGCTCTGTGCCTCCTGCCGATGGTGCGCCAGATGGTCGGGGGCCGCCCGGTGGGGGTGCTCACCGCCTCCGCCTCGGCGCTCGGTGCGGGGGCAATACGCGCCGCCGGTACCTCGCCGGAAGACGTGCGGATCGGCGGGCTGCAGGACAGCGCGCTTTTTTCGGGGACCTTCCTGGCGCTCAAGGACGCGCAGCACGCCGCCTTCGATCCCGATGAGATGCAGGCCGAGGTCTGTGGTGCCGCCGAGGCGCTGCTCGCCCGGTCCCCGGACATTGCCGCCATCGTCCTCGAATGTGGCAACCTGCCACCCTACGCGGAGGCAATCCGCCGCGTCACCGGCAGGCCGGTCTTTTCCATCCTCGACGCCGCGAAGCTGGTCAGCGGCACCTAGGCCAACGACGGGTCTGCCGGGCACAGCGCGTCGAGCTGGCTCACGTCCTTCAGCACCGACGCCAGGATGCCGCGCACTGCGGTGCGCCGCAGCAAAGCCTGCCCCGCCTCGTCAAAAAGCTCCGGCCCGAAGTTTGTCGAGAAGGTCGCGCGGTTCGCGACGTTGAAGAAGCTGACGGCGCTGATCTGCCAATGCAGCGCCACCGGCGAGATGTCCTCGCGGAACAGCCCTGCCTCGCAGCCCGCCTTGCAGATCCGCTCGACCACGCCGATGGCGCGCTCGTTCTTCGCCGCCAGCGCGTGCATCTTCTGCATGTGCCGCGCCTCGTGGATGTTCTCGATCATCACGAGCCGGATGAACTCGGGGTTGCGAGAGTGGTGGTCGAAGGTGAATTCCAGCAGCGCCCGGAGCGCAACGTCCGGGCGCAGCCCCTCCAGATCGAGCTCGGACTCGCCGCCCCGCACCTCGGCGTAGCAGTCCTCGAGCACCGCCTCGTAGAGCGACTGCTTGTCCTGGAAATAGTAGAAGATCATCCGCTTCGAGGTTTTCGTGCCTGCGGCGATGTCTTCGATTCGGGTCCCTGACAGGCCCGACCGGGCAAACTCGGCCCTCGCAACGCGCAGGATGTCGGCTTTCACCGCCTCCGGATTCTGTTTCCATTTCCGCGACTTCTCGCGAGTTTCCATGGATTGCCTCCTGCTCCTTAGCTTTGCCGTAATCCTACATTTTTAACCCGCGGGTTCAATTATCTTGACAATTTAACCCATGGGTTCAATGTTACGACAAATTAACCCGGAGGTTCAAAGCCTCAACGGGCAGACCGCGGACCAGCGGCACATGGCGAAAGAAGCGGGAGGAGACCGCCTTGTATAACGCGCAAACACGGGAAGACTGCCTGCTTGCCGGCCTGATCGGACAGGGCATCGCGCTGTCGCGTACCCCCCTCATGCAGATGCAGGAAGCCCGCGCGCAGGGCCTCTTCACCACCTACAAGAAGCTCGACATGGACGCGCCCGAGCGCCGGGACATGACCCTGGCGCAGATGGTGCAATCGGCCGAGGCCGCGGGCTTCGATGGCCTCAACATCACCTACCCCTACAAGATCGACGTGATCCCCCTGCTCGATGAGCTGAGCGAGAACGCCCGCGCCGTGGGCGCGGTGAACACCGTGGTCTTCCAGAACGGCAAGCGCATCGGCCACAACACCGACATGTGGGGCTTTGCCGAAAGCTTCCGCCGCGGCCTTGCCGGCGCGGAAACGGATCACGCGGTGCTGCTGGGGGCCGGTGGCGCAGGCGTCGCCGTCGCTCACGCGCTGGCGGATTGCGGCGTGAAGAAACTGTCGATCTTCGACACCGATCCCGCCCGCGCCGAGGGGCTGGCAAAGCTCGTCGCCTCGAACCGCCCGGACGCGCAGACGCAGGCGGTCAGTGACCTCGCCGAGCTCTTTGCCGAGGACAAGCCGAACGGCGTGGTCAACGCGACTCCCATGGGCATGGCGAAGCTGCCGGGAATGGCGATCGACGAGACCCTGATCGACGAAAGCCTCTGGGTTGCCGACATCGTCTATTTCCCGCTGGAGACACAACTCATCGCGACCGCGCGCGCCAAGGGCTGCCGCGTCCTGCCGGGATCCGGCATGGCCGTGTTTCAGGCGGTTCGCGCGTTCGAACTGTTCACCGGGCGGCCCGCCGACCCGGTACGTATGAAGGCGACGTTCGATGCCTTCGACCAGCCCGCGCAAGACGCGGCCAATACGAAACGCTAAGGGAGGAACTCATGCGTTCGATCACCAAGACCCTTCTCGCGGTCACCGCGCTCTGCGGCAGCCTTGCCGCCACCACCGCCGGGGCACAGACGCTGCGCGTCGCCCACGTCGACCCGGACGACTGGACCGGCTCGAAGAAGGGCGCTGCGGCGCAGATCTTCAAGAACATCGTCGAGAGCGAGTCGGACATGACCGTCGAGCTCTTCCCCGCCGGCGCGCTCGGCAACGAGGACGAGCTGGTGGCCCAGGTGCAGGACAACCTGACCCAGGTTGCACTGGTCTCTGGCGCCATGTCCAAGGTCTGCCCGGCGGCCTCGGTGCTCGACATCCCCTACACCTTCTCCTCGGCGACCGTTGCCTGGGACGTGCTGGACGGCCCCTTCGGCGACGAGCTGGCGCAACACTGCCTCGAACAGACCGGTCTGCGGACGCTGGCTTACGGCGAGACCGGCTTCCGCAACTTCACCAACAACACCCGCGAGATCAAATCGCCCGCGGACATGGAAGGTCTGAAGTTCCGCGTGCAGCCGATCCCGCTCTACGTGGAGATGGTCAAGGGTCTCGGCGGCGAGCCGACCCCGATCGCCTGGACCGAACTTCCGAACGCCCTCTCGACCGGCGTAGTCGACGGCCAGGAGAACCCGGTCGGCGTGATCTACAACAACGGCCTGCACAAGCTGCAGAAGTACATGACGCTGGACGGCCACGTCTACGCTGCGGACTTCATCGTGATCTCGGACGAGTTCTATGACATGCTGGAACCGGCGCAGCAGGAAGTGATCTCCAAGGCCGCCCGCGTGGCCGGCACCATGGGCCGCGCGATCCAGCAGTGGAACACCGCCGAGGGCGTCGGCAAGGCGCAGGCCGAGGGCATGCAGGTCTATGCACCGACTTCGGACGAAATCGCCGCCTTCGCCGAGAAGGCACAGCCCGCGGTTGTCGAATACCTGCGTGGCGAGCTGGGTGACGATGCAGAATGGATCGACCGTCTGCAGTCCGCTGTCGCAGACGCCACCCAGTAACCCCGCATGACATCCGGCCGGGCCCGCCCTGCGTGGCCCGGCCTCTTCTTTGGAGGAGCCAAGATGGATCGTCTCATCCGCGGCGCACGGTGGGTCTTCGCCTTCGGCGCAGGTCTCAGCATGGCGCTGGTCTTCATCATCATCTTCGTCAATTCGCTGCGGCGCTACGCCGTCGGGCGATCCGTCCCGTGGGGGGAGGAACTGCCGATCTACCTGACGATCTACGGGGTGATGTTCGGTCTTGCGCTGGCCTATCTTGGCGATAACCACATCCGCTTCACCGTGGTCTCCGACATGCTGCCAAAGCGCGTCCGCCACTGGTTCTTCGTTGCCGCAGACGCTGTCGGCGTCGCAACGGGCATCGCGCTCGCCTACGCCGGGCACGTCTTTGCCCTGCGCCGGGGCGACGTCGCCTCCTCCGGGCTCAAAAGCACTGCCGACGCCCTCGCGCAGAGCACCGGCATCGAGGCGCTCACCTGGCTCGGCAAGGTCGGCCCCTATCAATACGCCATCGCCTTCGGCGGCGCGCTCCTTGCGATCGCGGCGGCGCTGAAACTCATGCAGCGGCTCTCGGGCCGCGCCGAGGAGGTCTGATCCATGGTCTACATCATCCTGATCGGCGGCCTGCTGGCCGGTGCCCCCATCGCGGTGGCGATCCTCGCGGCACTGCTGTTCTTCATGGGCACCGGCGAGGCACCCTACACGCTGCGCATCGTGCCGACCGAGATCTTCAAGGGTCTCAACTCCTTCCCGCTGCTGGCCATTCCGCTCTTTGTGCTGGCCGGCGAGCTGATGAACGAAAGCGGCATCACGGGACGCATCATCGCCTTCGCCAACGTGCTGGTGGGCCGCATGCGCGCCGGGCTCGCGCTGGTGAACATCTGGGCCTCGGTGATCTTCGCGGGCCTGTCGGGTTCGGCCGTGGCCGACACTTCGGCGATCGGCCGGGTGTTCATCCCCGAAATGGAAAAGCACGGCTATGACCGCGCCTTCGCCGCGGCGCTGACCGCCGCCTCTTCGGTGATCGGTCCGATCATCCCGCCGTCGATCCCGGTGATCATCTACGCGCTGATCGTCTCGGGCGTCTCGGTACCGGCGCTGTTCCTCGCGGGCGTGATCCCCGGCATCCTGCTGGCGGTGTTCCTCTCGGCCTACGTCATGATGACCGTCAAGGTCGACAAGGGCCACGAGGCGGCGGGCATCGGCGGTCCGTCGAACGGCCAGGCGCTGCTGCAGGGCATCCTGCCGCTGTTGATGCCGGTGCTGGTGGTGGGCTCGATCCTGCTGGGCATCGTCACCCCGACCGAGGCCGCGAGCTTCGCCGTGGGCTACGCGCTGATCCTCGGCCTCTTCGTCTACCGCAACATCCGCCTCTCGGCCCTGCCGAGGATCTTCTCGGGCGCGATGCGCGACAGCGCGGTGATCCTGATCATCATCGCGGCGGTCTCGGCGGCGAACTGGCTGCTGACCTACAACCGCGTGCCCAACATGCTGACCGACTGGGTGCTGGCCAACGTCGACAGCAAGACCACCTTCCTGCTGGCCGTCATCGTGCTGTTCCTCTTCGTCGGCCTGTTCCTTGAAGGCATCGCGGCGATGCTGGTGCTGGTGCCGATCCTGCACCCGATCGCCGTGTCGATGGGCGTCGATCCCACGCACTTCGGCATTCTGGTCATCTTCAACCTGATGATCGGCCTGATCACCCCGCCGCTGGGCCTGTGTCTCTTCGTCGCCGAAGGGGTGGCAAATGTGGGCATGGCCAAGCTCATCCGCGCGATCATGCCCTTCTTCTTCGTCGAGGTGCTGGTCTTGTTCATCCTGACATTCGTACCGCAGACCGTCATCTGGCTGCCGCGCGTGCTCGGCTACTGAGGAGGCACTCCCCATGAAAACCGCGATCGCCACCGTCTCGATCTCGGGCACCCTGCCCGAAAAGCTCGAAGCCATCGCCGCCGCTGGTTTCGACGGCGTGGAAATCTTCGAGCAGGATTTCATTGCCCATGATGGTGGCGCGCGGGATGTGGGACGGATGATCCGCGACCACGGGCTGGAGATCCCGCTGTTCCAGCCCTTCCGCGATTTCGAATGCCTTCCCGAGCCGCTGCGGTCCAAGGCCTTCGACCGCGCCAAGCGCAAGTTCGACGTGATGCAGGAGCTGGGGACCGATCTGATCCTGATCTGCTCGTCGGTGCATCCCCGCTCGCTCGGCGGCATCAAGCGCGCCGCGGACGACCTGGCCGAGCTTGGCGAGATCGCCAGGGAGCGCGGCATCCGTCTCGGCTACGAGGCGCTGGCCTGGGGCCGCCATATCAACGATCACCGCGACGCCTGGGAGATCGTGCGCCAAGCCGATCACCCCAATGTCGGGATCATCCTCGACAGCTTCCACACGCTGGGTCGCAAGCTCGACCCGGAGTCGATCCGCGCGATCCCCGGCGAGAAAATCTTCTTCGTTCAGCTCGCCGACGCCCCGGCCATCGAGATGGACCTGCTCTACTGGTCGCGCCACTTCCGCAACATGCCCGGCGAGGGTGATCTGGACGTGCAGCGTTTCATGCAGGCAGTCATGGCAGCCGGCTACACCGGTCCGATCAGCCTCGAGATCTTCAACGACCAGTTCCGCGGCAGCAACGCCCGCGCCACGGCGCAGGACGGCTACCGTTCGCTCATTGCGCTGATGGACGATGTGCGCCGCGCCGAGCCGGAAACGAAGATCGACATGCCCGCCATCCCGCCGCGCGTGCGCGCCGAGGACGTGAGCTTCGTCGAATTCGCCGCCCGCGATGGCGAGGTCGAGACCTTGACCGCCATGCTGCGCACGCTCGGCTTCCGCAACGCCGCCAAGCACCGTAACAAGGCGATCACCCTCTGGCAGCAGGGTGACGTTCGCATCGTGGTGAACTCCGAAACCGAGGGCCACGCCGCCCACGTCTGGAACACCCGCGGCCTGTCGGTCTGCGACATCGGCCTGCAGGTCTCCTCGGCGCAGGATACCGTGGCCCGCGCGAACGCGCTCGGCTCGCCGACCTTCTCGCAGCCCACCGGGCCGGGCGAGCTGGCGATCCCGGCGATCCGCGGGCTCGGCGGCTCGGTCCTGCACTTCATCGACGGCACCAGCGGCCTCGGAGAGGTCTGGGACGTGGAATTCGAGGCGATTCCGGGCAGCAAGGACGAAGGCGCGGGCATCACCCATGTCGACCACCTCGCGCAGACCATGTCCTACGAGGATATGCTGAGCTGGACGCTGTTCTACAGCGCGCTCTTCGACATGCGCAAATCGCCGATGGTCGATGTGATCGACCCCGACGGGCTGGTGCGCAGCCAGGTGGTGGAAAGCGCGGCGGGCCGGCTGAAGATCACCCTCAACGGCGCCGAGACCCACCGCACGCTGGCTGGCCGCTTCCTCGCCTCGACCTTCGGTGCCTCGGTGCAGCACATTGCGCTCTCGACCGAGGACATCTTCGCCACGGTGGCACGGATGCAGGAGCTCGGCTTCCAGCCGCTCCCGATCCCGGGCAACTACTATGACGACCTCGCAGCACGCTTCGACATGCCCGAGGGGCTGCTCGAGAAGCTGCAGGCCGGCAACATCCTCTACGACCGCGAAGGCGAGGCGGAGTTCTTCCAGGTCTACAGCCGCGCCTTCGCAGGCGGCATGTTCTTCGAGATCATCCAGCGCGGACCCGGCTACAAGGGCTATGGCGGGCCGAACGCGCCCTTCCGCATCGCCGCGCAGAAGCGCCTCGGGCCACCCAAGGGGATTCCGCAAGCCTGAGCCTGACCGTGACGCCAAATGGAAACCTCCGGACCAGCAATGGTCCGGAGGTTTTGCATTTTCCACGATGTCCGGGGCGATCAGCCGCCGAAGCTCTCGATGAAACGCCGCTTGATGTCGGCACCATCGCAGTTCAGCGCCACACCGATGTCGGGACGCCCCGTGGCCCGGCGCGTGCGTCCGACCTCCGGTCCCTCCAGAACCACGTCGACCGGCGTGTGCTCCAGCCCGACGAGGTTCGGCATCACGCAGGCCATGACCGCCAGCGGATCGTGCAGGCCGCAGCCCTCGGCACCGACAGTGCGGTAGAACTCGAGATAGAAGTGGCTCATCTCGCGCAGGAAGGCCCCATGCTCCGGGTCGCGGCGTTCGAGCTCCTCGAAGTCCGCGGCAGTCAGCAGCACTTCCATCGTCACGTCGAGCCCGATCATGCGGATGTTCGCTCCGCTCTGCAGCACGATGTCGAGCGCATGCGGGTCGTGGTAGGTGTTGGCCTCGGCGTAGGGGGTGATGTTGCCGCGCGCGTCGAGCGCCCCGCCCATGAAGACAATCTCGCGCAGGTTGCCGGCAAACTCCGGATCGAGCGCGATGGCATCGGCGACATTGGTGATCGGACCGATCGGGCAGAGCACCAGCTCGCCCTTGTGCTCGCGCGCCATACGCACGAGGAACTCGGCGGCGCTCTCCTCGATCTTCGTGCCCTGCGGCGTCATCTCGGGCAGGTGGCCGAACCCCTCGGGTCCATGCACATGGTGGCTCGGGGTGAAGGGCGGCAATGCCATAGGCTTGGCCGCGCCCTCTGCCACGGGAATGTCGAGCCCGGCGCGCTCGACGAGGTAGAGCGCATTGCGCGTCGCCTGCGCCACGGTGACATTGCCGAAAACCGTGGTCAGCCCGAGCAGCTCGATCTGCGGATGCGCCGCGGCGTAAAGAATGGCCAGCGCGTCGTCGACCCCGGGGTCGGTATCGATGATGAGTTTCATGTCTGCGTCCGTCTCGAAGGGCCGGAGCAGCACCCCGGCGAAATACCGGACCGCTTTACCCTTCCGCGCGGCGCAAGGGAACCGGAAGCGCCACGCAGCGGCGAAAGCGCCCCTACCCGGCCGGAACGAAGGCGGCGCGCAGCGCCTTGCGGCGGATCTTGCCAAAGCCGTCACGCGGGAGCGTGTCGCAGATGCGGAAGACCTTGGGCACTTCCTGCGGACCGAGCTGCGCGTGGCAGAATCTCCGCAGGGCGGTCTCTTCCAGCGAGCAGCCATCCTTGGGCACCACGCAGGCGATCACCCGCTGCCCCCACTCCCGGTCATCCACCCCAAAGACCACGGCGTCGCTCACCTCCGGCGCGCGCAGGAGCACGGCCTCGACGGTTTCCGGATGCACCTTCACGCCGCCAGTGTTGATCACGTCATCGCGCCGCCCGCCGAGGTAGAGGTAGCCCTCGTCATCCAGCCAGCCGACGTCGCCGATGCTCTGGAACCCGTCGGCATCTCGCTCCGGTGCGGGGGCATCGGGGCCGGTGTAATGGCTGCGCCCCGACAGATCGTCGGGCCGCATGAAGATCTCGCCCGGTGCGCCTGTGGGCTGCAGCGCGCCGTCCGGGCCATAGATGCGGATCTCGGTCTCGAAGCCGCGCCCGACGGAGCCCTGATGCGCCAGCCACTCGCTGCCGGTGATCGTGGTCTGGCCGGTGTTCTCGCCCGAGCCGTACATCTCGGTGACCCGCTCCGCACCGAGCACGTCGATCCAGGCCTGCTTGAGCCATCCCGCGCAAGGCGCGCCTGTGTGGTAGAGCGCATGCAGGCTGGACAGTGTTGCGCCACTTTCCTCGAGCCGGTCGATCATCCGCACCATCATCGTCGGCACCAGCATGGCAAAGCCGACCTCGTATTGGTCGATGACCCGCAGTGCGCGCACCGCGTCGAAACGCTCCATCAGCACCAGCCGGTTGCCTTCGAAGAGGCCGTTCTGCGCCCAGGTAAAGGGCGCGTTGTGAGACATGGCCCCGCAGACGAGCTGGGTCTGGTCGCACCGGAAACCGAGGCGCGGCGCGACACGGCCCCAGCTCGCGCCCGGCACGCGGGTGAAGGGCCGGTCGTCGCACATCATCTTGGGCAGGCCGGTTGAGCCCCCCGAAAGCACGATCTTGCCAGGGGTCGAGACGCGATCCTCGACCGAGGTTTCGGGCAGACCGTTCGCCAAAGCCTCGAACTCGGACAGCGAGACATCGCCCAGCCCGTCGCCCTGCGCCACGACAAGCGCCGCGCCGCTGCGCGCCTTCATGGCGGCAGCGGTCTCGGTCTTGATACCGGGATCGAGCACCATGGTCGTCGCCCCCACGCGCCAGACCGCAATGGCCAGCGCGAGATGGGCGGGTATGTTGCCGAGGGCAAAGGCGACCACGTCGCCCTGCCGCACGCCGCGCGCCAGAAGCGCGCGGGCATAGCGGTCGGCCATGGCATTCAGCCCGGCCCAGCTCAGGATCTGCGCCTCGCCCTGCGCGGGCAGGAAGCGCACCGCCTCGGCGTCACCGCGTTCGGCGGCGAGTTGGCGCAGGCGCGCACCAAAGCTGATCGGGGTCTTGGTCATGGCCGTGTCCTTGGTCGGAGTGGTATCGGAGTCTCAGACTTCCTCGAAGAGGATCTCCTGCGCACCTTCCCACAGCACCTTGGGGCCGATCTCGGCCAGCTTGTCGAGGTTCGAGGTCAGGGTCATGAAGTGGTTCCCCGCCAGCTGCCCCATCTTCGAGGCGAAATGCACGCCGCCGTAGGCCAGCAGGATCTCGGTCTCGGAGATGCCACCCGGGTAGAGGATGAACTGTCCCGGCGCGGGGTAGCTCGTGTGGTTCTCGTAGTCGACGCCGAAATCGGTCTCGCCGAGCGGGATCCAGACGCCCTCGCCCGACCAGCGCACGTGCACCACCTGGCTCTTGTAGGGCATCTGCGCCCGGAAGGCGGCGACGGTCTTGGGCGCGGCGGCCTCCTCGAAGCGCGCGTCGAATTCTATGCCCGCGATGGTGACTTTAAGCTTGGTCATTGGAAGGTCCTTGAAAGAGGTCAGTCGATGAGCCCGAAGAGCCGCGGCAGGAAGAGCGACAGGTCGGGAATGAAGGTCACCGCGATCAGCATGGCGAAAAGCCCGGCGAGCGGCCAGCCGAGGCGGCGCGACACCTGCAGCACGGTGCGGCCCGCGACGCTGGACGAGACGAAGAGCGACACGCCGTAGGGCGGCGTCACCGTGCCGATGGCGCAGTTGAGGATGACGAGCAGCGAGAAGTGCAGCGGGTCCACGCCCATCTGCGCGGCAATGGGCGCAAGCACCGGCACGATGATCAGGATTGCCGCGATGGTCTCGAGGAACATGCCGACGAAGAGGAACAGCAGGTTGGCGATGATCAGGAAGACCACTTGGCTCGACGAGACGCTGGCGATCCAGTCGCCGAGGATGCGCGGCACGTTGGCGTTGGCGATAAGCCACGAGAACACGCTGGCGGTGCCGATGATCAGCATGACCGCCGCCGAGAGCGAGGCGGTGCGTAGGATCAGCCCGGGCAGCGCCGAGAGCTTGAGGTCGCGGTAGACGAAGGCGCCGACGAGCAGGCCGTAGAAGCCCGAGACCGCGGCGGCCTCGGTCGGGGTGAAGATGCCTCCCAAGATGCCGCCGAGGATCAGCACCGGCATCCCCGCGGCGGGCAGCGCCGCCCAACCGGTGCGGCCAAGGCGCGCCATGGTGAAGGGCTCGGCGTCGCGGTAGGTCTCGCCGCCCTTCCTCGCCTGGAAGTAGGCGATGAGCATCAGCATCACGATGCACATCAGCCCCGGCAGCACGCCGGATACGAAGAGCGCGCCGATCGACACGTTGGACACCACGGCGAGGATCACCATGGTGAGGCTCGGCGGGATCACCTGCGCAATGGATCCGGCGCAGGCGATCAGCGCCGCGCCGAAGTCCACGTCATAGCCGCGGCGGCGCAGCTGCGGCTGCATGATTGCCGAGATCGCCGCAGTGTCGGCCGAGCCGGAGCCCGAGATCGCCGCGAGGCCCGCGGCGGCCACGCAGCTCACCTGGTAGAGGCTGCCGACCACCCAGCCGATCAGCGCCGAGGCAAAATCGACGATGCGGCGCGAGATCCCGCCGGCATCCATGATCACCCCGGCAAAGACAAAGAAGGGAATGGCCATCAGGGTGAAGGAATTCAGGCCCGCAAAGACCCGTTGACTGACGATGGCGACGGGCACGTCGGTGGTGGTGACCAGCGCCAGCACAGCCGAGGCACCGAGCACAAAGACCACCGGCACGCCGAGAGCGAGGAGGAAGACGAAGGCGGCAGCGATCACGAGCATCAGAGTGCCTCCTCGGCGTCGGGTTCGGGCGGCGGGAAGGGATTGTCCCAGCGCTGGATGACCGAGAGCAGCACCTCAAGCACCATGTAGCCCGCGCCGAAGGGCAGGCAGAGATAGACGTATTTCATCGGGATGCGCAGCGCCGGCGAGCTCTGGAAGGAGCCCATCTTCAGCAGCGGCAGGCTGCCCCAGGCGAGCGTCGTCAGAAAAGCGGTGATGACCAGCGCGATGGCGATCAGCGCCACGCGCGCCAGCGGCAGCGGCAGCTGCGCGGGCAGCATGTCGATGGCGACGTGCTGGCCCTTGGCCACGGCCACCCCTGCGCCCATCAGCACCAGCCAGATCTGGCTGAAGGTGGCGATCTCGGTGGCCTGCGCGATTGAATAGTTGAAAACGTAGCGCCCGCCGACCTGCACCAGGACCGAGATCATCATCACCGTGAAGAGCAGGATCACCACGCCCGAGACGACGTGGCGCAGGGCAAGGCAGAGGCGTTCGAGAAGGGCGAACATGGGCGGTCTTTCTTGCGGGCAGTCAGAGGAGAGGCCCGGCCGCGGAGTGGGCGCGGCCGGGCAGTTGGGTCGAGCCTAGGGAGATTACTCGACCGATTTCAGCATCTCGAAGATCTTCTTCTGGGTGTCGGTCTCGAGATATTTCTGCTGCACCGGCGCGGCGGCGGCGCGGAAGGCCTCGACGTCCGGGTGGGTGATGTTCACGCCGGCCTTCTCGAGGTCCTCGAAACGGGCGTTGTCCGAGGCGAGATAAGTGGCGCGCTCGGCCTTGCCGGCCTCGAGGCCCGCCTCGTCAAGCGCGGCCTGCACGTCCTCGGGAAGCGCTTCATAGGCGGCCTTGCCCATGATCACCGGAGCGACCAGTTCCAGCCAGCCGACCACGGCCCAGTCGGGCGCGACCTCGTAGAACTTCTGCGAGTAGAAGTTGGTGTTGGCCGCTTCCGCACCGTCCACCACGCCGGTCTCGATCGCGCCGTAGAGCTCGGTGTAGGCGATCGGCGTGGCGTTGGCGCCGAAGGCGTTGAAGGTGTCCACATGCGCAGGGTTCTGCATGGTCCGGATCTTCAGGCCAGCCATGTCGTCGAGCGATTCAATCGGCTTCTTCGTCATGATGTGCCGGGTGCCGGCCGAGAAGACCGACAGCAGGTGGAAGCCCTGCGCATCAAGCGCGGCGTCGATCTCTGCCAGCACTTCGGGATCGCTCAGCGCGCGGTCCATCTGCGCGGCGTCGTTGAACAGGAAAGGCAGCGAGAAGACCGAGAGGTCCGGGACGAAGTTTGCCAGCGTCGAGTTGGCGGTCACGGCGATGTCGACGGTGCCGATCTGGGTGCCCTGGATGCTTTCCATCTCGTCGCCGAGCGTGGCGTTGTCATAGACCTCGATGGAGGCCTTGCCGCCGGATTTCTCTTCGAGGATCTCCGCCATCTTGCGCATGCCGACGCCATAGGGCTCGTCGGCATTGGCGTTGTGGCTGGCCTTGAGGGTGATCTCCTGCGCGAAGGCGGGAGCGGAGACGAGGGTCGCGCCGAGCGCGGCGCAGAGGGCGAGGTTGGTGAGTTTCATCTGGGTTTTCCCTGTTGGGGTTTCTCTCTGTTGGGGCGGATGTTGTCCCCCGGCAGGACGCCGGGTTCAGGCCTCCGCCAGCAGCCCGAGATTTCGCATGATGGTTTCCAGCTCGGCGCGCTTGGCCTCGGGCAGAGGCAGGCGCGGGGCGCGCGGATCGCCCATCGGCCGGCCGATCATCTGCATCGCGGCCTTGGTGGCCGAGACATAGAGGTCGCCCGCCAATGCGTTGATCAGCGGCAGGCTATTGACGTAGAGGTCGCGGCCCTCTCCCGAGCCGTCGACCGTCCGCTCGAAGGTCTGTGCCGAGAGTTTCGGGGCGATGTTGGACATCACCGAGCTGTAACCCTCGGCACCTGCAAGATAGCTTTCCCACGGGTAGTAACCGGCAAAGACGGTCATCCGGCCCTGACAGGCCTCCAGCAGCTCGGTCACCCGGTGCACGTTCTTCGACGTGTCCTTGATGTAGGAGATGTTGTCGACTTCCGAGAGCCGGCCCACCAGCGCCGCGCTCAGGTCGACGTTGGCGGTGAAGGGGTTGTTGTAGAGCATCACCGGGATCGTGAGCGCTTCGGCAACGCGGGTAAAATGCACGACCAGCTCTTCGTCGGTGGGCGACGAGTAGTAGGGCGGCACCAGCATCACGCCGTCGGCACCCAGCAGCTCTGCCTCGCGGCTCAACGACACAGCCTCGTCGGTCCATTCGGCGGCGGTGCCGATCAGCACGGGCACCCGGCCCGCCGTTTGCTGGATCACCACCTCGGCGACCGCCGTGCGTTCTTCGCGGGTCAGCGACAGGAACTCACCGGTGCTGCCGAGCGGGATGAGGCCGTGAACCCCTTCCTCGATCTGCCAGTCGACGTAAGCGCGCAGCGCCTCGAGATCGACGCGGCCCTCGGCGTCGAAGGGCGTGACGCAGACGGTGTAGCTCCCCTTGAAGGTCATTCGTGTCCTTTCCGGCATTCCGTTCGCCGATCCAAATTTCTTGCAGTCACGTTTGATCTGATCAGATAATGAGTCAACTCATCGACCCCGCATCGCGCCTGTCGGCGCCACTTCCCCCTAGGAGACTCATCATGCCCTTCATCGAGATCATCGACCGCGACGCGACCGAAGAAATACGGGAGGTTGCGACGAAAGGCATGACTGATGGTCTCTGCCAGGCGTTCGGGATCAAGCCGGAAATCGTCACCTGCTATTATTTTTCGGCCCCCAACTATTCCTACGGACATGCTGGAAAATATGGCGAAAACGCTGAAAACTTCCGCATGTTCATAAAAGTACATGCCTTCCCGAGGGCGCAGGAGGCGAAGGAAAATGCCGCCCGCGCGATCACCGAGGCGGCGGCGCGCGCCTATGGGGCCTCCCCCAAGGATGTCATCGTCTACTTTTTCGACCGCGCGCCCAGCGACGCCTTCCATGCGGGTGTCGCCTCGACTTGACCGGGCGGTATCAGCCTGTGTAGCTCATGATCAGATAATATCCGCATCACCCAACAGGAGATCAGATTGGATCAGTTCTATTCCGAAGAGCAGCGCATGGTCCGCGACACCGCGCGGCGGCTCTCCGACGACGTCGTGGCGCCTGCCGCCGCGGCCATCGACCGCGACGACGAATTTCCCCGCCCGGTCTACGAAGCGCTGGCCGAACAAGGGCTTTTCGGAGTCGCCTTGCGCGAGGAAGCGGGCGGCGTCGGGCTCGATGCCATGGCCGCCTGCATCGTCATGGAAGAGATCGCCCGCGGCTCGGGCGCGGTCGGCAACGCCTTCGCGATCCCCGTCGAGGCGGCGCTGTTTCTCGACCATCACGGCTCGGAGCAGCACAAGGCGCTGATTCCCGGCATCCTCGAGGGCAAGCTGATTCCCGCCACGGCGGTCACCGAGCCCGACCACGGCTCGGATGTGGCGGCGATGAAGACCACCGCGCGTCGTGAAGGTGATGAATATGTCATCAAGGGCACCAAGGCCTGGGTCACTTTCGGGCAGGTCGCCGATGTGATCATGGTCTTCGCCAAGACCGATCCCGAGGCCGGGCACCGCGGCATCTCGTGCATTCTGGTGGAGACCGACCGCCCCGGCGTGATCCGCGGCAAGTCCGAGGAACTGCTCGGCATGCACGGTCTCGCCGAATGCATGGTCAGCTTCGACGAGGTGCGGGTGCCGGTCGGCAACCTGATCGGGCCGGAGCACGGTGCCTTCAAGATGGCAATGGAGAACTTCAACTTCTCGCGGCTGATGATGTCGTCCATGGCGCTCGGCATGGCGCAGGCGGCGATGGAGGATGCCATCTCCTATGCGGGCGACCGCAAGCAGTTCGGCAAGCCGATCTTCGAGCATCAGGCGGTGCAATTCATGATTGCCGACATGGCCAAGGACATCGCCGCCGCCCGGCTGCTGATCCACAATGCGGCGAAACTCTATGACGCGGGCAAGCCGATCGCGCTGGAGGCGGCGCAGGCCAAGCTTTTCACCACCGACATGGCGCAGGTGCACATCTCGAACGCGCTGCAGATCCATGGCGGCAACGGCTACTCGCGCGAGTTCCGGGTGGAGCGGTTGTTCCGCGACGTGCGCCTCAGCCAGATCTACGAGGGCACCAACCAGATCCAGCGCATGATCATCGCGCGGCAAGTGCAGAAGGCCTACGCATGAACCTCTACTACGAAGACGTCGAGATCGGCCGGAGCTATACGACGCCCGGCCACGAGATCACCGTGGCGGACATTGCCGATTTCTGCAGCCTCACCCGCGATCATCACCCGCTGCACAGCGACGCGGACTACGCCAAGGAGGCCGGCTTCCCCGGCATCATCGCGCATGGCCTCTATGGCCTCGCGCTGATGGAGGGGCTGAAGACAGAGCTGAAGCTCTATGAAGAGACCTCAATCGCCTCGCTGGGCTGGAACAACGTGCGTTTCAAGCACCCCATCGTTGCCGGGGACGCGGTCTACGTGGAGATGGATTTCACCGCCAAGCGCGAAAGCGGCTCCCGCCCTGCCGGAATTATCACCGAAGCGGTGCGGCTGATGCGCGATGACGGCACGTTGCTGATCGACGCCGAGCATATCTCCTTGATCCGCAAGAAGCCCTGACAGAAGGTCGCGCCATGCCCAACGAAGCCCTCGCCCTCGATGCTGCCCAAAACTCCGTGGACCAGGCCACCCGCCTGATCCGCGAGGATATTCTTTCCGGGCGCATCGCCCCCGGCGAGCGGCTGAAGACCGCCGAGCTGGCCAAGCGGCTCGGCTTCTCGACCATGCCGCTACGCGAGGCGCTGCGGAAACTCGAGGGCGAGGGGCTGGTGGCCATCGAGCCCAACCGCGGGGCCACCGTGCGACAGCTCGACCGGGCCTATATCACCGATCTCTTCGAGCTGAACACCGAACTGCGCATCTTCGCGGTACGGCGCGGCATGGCGATACTGACGCTCGAACGGATCCGCGAGCTGGAGGCGTTGGCCGAAGAATACCGCGCGCATCTCGAGGCCGGCGAGGATCTGGAGGCGATCGACTGCAACCGCCGCTTCAACGCGCGGCTCGTGGAATTCGGCGGAAACCGCGAGGCTCTGCGGGTTTTCCTCCGCGGCTGGGACACGATCTTCGCCTTCCGCCGCGGCTACGGTTACGGAACCGGGCGGCGGCGCGTCATGGCCGAAGAGATGCAATTGCTGATCGAGGCACTGCGGCGACAGGACGCGACTTCGGCCGAGGCGATCCTGCGCATGCAGAACGCGGCGATGATGGAAGACCTCGTGTCGCGCATCACGCCCGAAAGCTGACGAGAGCTGACGTCTGCGGGCGGCGCGCGGGCTCAGCCCTGCGAGGTCGGCTTCGGGTCCATGCCCATCCAAAGTTTGCCCGCGCGGTAGCCGCCACGCACCAGGTGACCGGTACGCCTGATCTCCGGATGCGCCTCTGCCCAATCACGGTAGCGGTCATTGGTGACAATCCGCGCGCCCTGGTCGCGGGCGGCCTGCAAGATGATCTGATCCGCCGGCACGCCCTTGGGCACAACCATCACCCGGTCGCGGGGCAGCCCCAGCAACTTTGCCAGTTCCGCGTCCCCCAGGTAGCGACCGACCAGCTTGTAGCCGACATTCGCGTCGAAGATGACACCAGCCAGAAAGCCCCGCGCACCCAGGCTGTCCAGGGTATCCTTGACTGCCGCAAGCTCGGGACCGTCGCCGCGCCAATACATGATGTTGGAGCCATCGAGGATGATATGCTGCCGCCCCGCCCCACCGCGCAGCGCGCGAAACAGCAGGAACAGGCTGGCAAGGGCACAAGGCGCTGCCAGAAGCAGGACATCGGAAAGCCCCGGCACGATCAGCGCGGCGGCCAGTCCGGCGAGAGAGACAACAAAAAGAAACAGCGGCATCCACATGGCGCAACGCTACGGCAGGCCATGCGGCCTGCCAAGACCCTGATGCGCCTCGACAATCACACTCCCTCGCCGCGGAGCGGACACGGAGGCGCGGCGTTATGCGCCCCGCTGTGCCTTGATCGGGACGCAGAGGGACGGTGCGACTGTCAGGCGCCGAAGGCCTGACTGGTGCCGCGCTCGAGGTAGACGCCCGCGTCACGCGAGCCGGTGACCTCGCCATTCTCGAAGATCGTCCTGCCGCGCAAGATGGTGCGGACCGGCCAGCCCGTCACCTCCAGCCCCTCGAACGGGGTATAGTCGCAGTCGTGGTGCATGAGAGATTGCGAGATCGTTACTTCGCGCGCCGGGTCCCAAAGCGTGATGTCGGCATCCGCGCCCACCGCGATGGTGCCCTTGCGCGGGTAGAGGCCGAAGAGCTTGGCGGGGTTGGTGGCGGTCAGCGCGACAAAACGCTCGATCGGGATCCGGCCCTTGGAAACCCCCTCGGAGAAGAGAATGGGAAGCCGTGTCTCGATGCCGGGGATGCCGTTCGGCACCCAGCGGAACGAGGTGCGCGCGCCGGGCGCGTCCTTGCCCTTGTCGTCCTCGAAGCGGAACGGGCAATGGTCGGACGAGAAGATGTCGAAGGTGCCGTCGCGCAGCCCCTCCCAGATCGCCTTCTGGCTGTCGAGATCGCGCGGCGGCGGGGAGCAGACATACTTGGCCCCCTCGAAATCCATGTTGAGCCCCTTGAGGTCATCGGAGGTCAGCGTGATGTACTGCGGACAAGTCTCGGCCCAGATGTTCATGCCGCGGCGCTTGGCCCATTGGATCTGCTCCATCGGATCGCGCCCCGAGACGTGCACGATGGTGATCGGCACGTCGGTAAGCTCGGCATGAGAGATAGCGCGGTGGGTGGCCTCGCGCTCGACCGACTGCGGCCGGCTCTCTGCGTGGTAGTAGGGCGCGGTCTTTCCCGCCTCTTCCAGCCGCTTGGCCATGTAGCGGATAGCGTCGTAGCCCTCGGCATGGACCATGACCATGGCCTTCTCGCGCCGTGCCACGTCGAAGACGTCGAGCAGTTGCGCGTCGTTCAGCACCATGTCGTCATAGGTCATGAAGACCTTGAAGGAGGTGTAGCCCGCCTTCACCAGAGCCGGCAGTTCCTGCCCCAGCACCTGCGGCGTCGGGTCGGTGATGATCAGGTGGAAGGAGGTATCGACGAAGCACTTGCCATCGGCCGCCTCGTGATAGGCCTGCACCGCCTCGCGCAGCGACTGGCCCTTCTGCTGAAGCGCAAAGGGCATGACCGTAGTGTTGCCACCCGCCGCGGCCGATCGCGTGCCGCTCTCGAAACCGTCGGCCATGACCACGCCGCCGCCCTGCGGCTGCTCGAGATGCACATGGGCGTCGATGCCCCCCGGAAGCGCCAGAAGCCCCGCAGCATCGATTTCCTCGCGCGCGGGGCCGACATCCTCGGCGATGGTGACGATGCGCCCGTCCCTGATGCCGATCTCGGCACGGATGCGGTCGGCGGCGGTGACGATCTCGGCGTTGCGGATGACGGTATCGAGCATTCTTTGGTCTTTCCTGGACGTCCGGCCTGAAATTCAAACCGGACCCGCGGCGGATAGGGAGGGAGACGCCGCGGGTCCGGGGCCTGCTTACTTGGTCAGCGCCTCGAAGAGGGCTTTCTGACCTTCAGTCGTAAGCTGGCTTTCGTAAAGCGGCTGCGAGGCTTCGATGAAGGGCGCGGTATCGGGCGTGGTGATGTTCACGCCGTGCTCCTTGAAGCTGTCGAGCAGCGGCTGCTCCTGGTCGACGACGTACTGGCGCTGCCATGCGGCGGCTTCCGAGCCGGCTTCCATCAACGCGGTCTGGACCTCGGCGGGCAGCGCGTCGAAGGTGTCCTTCTTCATGGTCACCGGCGCTGTCATGTTGAGCCAGCCGACCAGCGCGAAGTCGGGGGCGACCTCGTAGAACTTCATGCCGTCATAGCCGGTCGAGGCACCCTCGGCACCGTCGACCACGCCCGACTGCAGCGCGCCGTAGAGCTCCGAGTAGGACATCGGCGTGGGGTTGGCGCCATAGGCGCGGAAGGCCTCGACGTGCACCGGGTTCTGCATGGTGCGGATCTTCATGCCCGCGAGGTCATCGATGCTCTCGACCGGCTTCGAGGTCATCAGGTGGCGGATGCCCGAGGAGAAGACCGCGAGCAGTTGGAAGCCCGAACCGTTGGCCGACGCTTCCATCATGTCCCAGTTCGCGTCGACCTTTTCGCCAAGCGCGGGGATCGTGGGGAAGAGGAACGGCAGGTCGAAGACCTTGTAGTCCTCGACATAGTTCGAGAGCATGGCGTTCGAGGTCATGCCCATGTCGAGCGAGCCGAGCATCACGCCTTCGACGGTCTGCTGCTCGTCGCCGAGCTGGCCGCCGGCGTAGATTTCCAGTGTGGCGGCGCCATCTGTCTTGGCTTCGAGGAGTTCCTTCATCTTCTGCAGGCCCATGTCCTGCACCTCGCCCGCGGCGTTGGTGTGGGCGACCTTGAAGGTGTAGTCGGCGGCGAAGGCCGGGGCGGCGGCAAGAGCGGCCAGCGCGGCGATGGTGGTGAGAACCCTGTTGGACATCTGTCTTTTCTCTTTCTTGGTTTGGGAGAAGGAACTGGCCGCCCCGGTCACAGCAGGACCGAGGGAAGCCAGAGGGAAATCGCGGGCACGAATGTGACCAGCATCAGCGCCACAAGCATGCAGCCGAGCGGCAGCCAGACCTTGCGCGAGACCTGCTCGATGCGCCGCCCGGCCACGGTCGAGGCGACGTAGAGGCAGATGCCGTAGGGCGGCGTGATCAGCCCGATCGACAGGTTCAGCGCGGTGATCACCCCGAACTGCACCGGGTTGATCCCGTAGCTCGAGGCCATCGGCAGCAGGATCGGCAGCAGGATCAGCACCGCCGAGATGCTCTCCATGAACATGCCGACGACGAGCAGCAGCAGGTTGACGATCAGCAGGAAGACGATCGGATTGTCGGTCACCCCGGTGAGCCAGTCCTTGAGCATCGCCGGGAAGCCCTGAGTCGCGATGATCCAGGTGAAGACCGAGGCGGTGGCGATGATGATCAGCACCGTGGCCGAGAGGCTGATCGCCTTGAGAAGGATGCGCGGCAGGTCGCGTGGCTTCAGCTCGCGGTAGATGAACATGGTCACGATCAGCGTGGTGAAGAGCGCCACGCAGGCCGCCTCCGTGGCGGTGAAGATGCCGCCGACGATGCCGCCGATGATCACGATGGGCACCAGCAGGCCGGGAGCCGCATCGATGAACCCCTTGCGCAGACGCTCGAGGGTGAATGCCTCCTGGTCGCGGTAGGCGTCACCGCCGCGCTTGGCGTAAAGCCAGCAGCCGACCATCAGCCCGGTCATCACCAGCAGCCCCGGCACGATGCCACCAAGGAACATGGCGCCAATCGACTGGTTCGAGGTGATGGCAATGACGATCATCACGATCGACGGCGGGATGATCGAGGCGAGCGAGCCCGAGGCGGCGATCACCGCCGAGGCCAGATCGATATCGTAGCGCCGCTTGCGCATCTCCGGCGTCATCACCGCGCTAATCGCCGCCGTGTCCGCCGACCCCGAACCCGAGATCGCCGCGAGGCCGGTGCCGGTGACGATGGAGACCATGTAGAGCGAGCCGGTGATCCAGCCGACCAGCGCGCTGGCGAGGTTGACGAAGCGCCGCGCGATGCCGCCCGCTTCCATCAGCAGCCCCGAGGCCACGAAGAAGGGGATCGCCATCAGCGTGAAGGAACTGATCCCGCCGTAGACCCGCTGCGCCACGATCGAGATCGGCGCGGTGGTGGTCAGCTCGATCGCCAGCAGAGCCGCGATGCCGAGCGCCAGAACGATGGGCGTGCCCGAGATGAGAAGAACGAGAAAGCCGCCGCCTGCCCAGATCATGCTGCACCCTCCACATCGGAGTCCTGCGCGGGCTCGGCCCGGCGCGGATCAATCACCTTCGGCAGCGTCGTCACGGCGTATTCGATCAGGAAGTAGCCGAAGCCGACCGGCAGCGCCATGTAGGGGACCGCCATGGGAATGCGCAGCGCCGGGGATTTCACCATGAAGCCGATCGCCAGCATCGACAGCGAGCCGACGACCACCACGCCAAGGAACCAAATCCCCAGCAGCAGGCTCGCGCCGCTACACAGGCGCTGCACCGGCAACGGCGCCTTGCGGATCAGCACATCGACCCCAACGTGCTGGTTGTACCGCATGGCGATCCCGGCCCCGAGCAGCGTCAGCCAGACCTGCGCGAAGGTTGCCGTCTCTTCGCTCCAGGCGATGGAGTAGTTGAAGAAGTAGCGCCCGATGATCTGCGCGGCGATGGCGCAGGCCATATAGGCCAGAAGCAGCAGTGCCACCCCGTCCACCAGCCGCCGCAGCGCGGTCAGGCACAGCCGGAGAAATCTGATCAGGTTCGGGAGGGCCGCACCGCCGCGCATGGCTGTCACTCCGCTGTTGCTGGACGTCCGGTCAAGCATGGACGCACCTCCTTTTGTCTCGACGGTGCGCCGGTAGCCAAATGCGGACCCAGCGTGGCCGTCGTCGGTTCTGAGAGGAGGTTACCGGCATCAGCGAGCCGGTGAAGCTATGGGTCTATAAATATCGTGATAGGAAGTATTTAACGCCCCGGATTTCCGAATATTCCGAAAAAATCTGATCTATCCTGCCGATGACACAAAACCGAACAGATCAAAAAGCGATCAGAATATGAGTATCAGATCAAATATAGAGCACGATGAAAACATGTGCAGCCCCCGTTTCGGACTCGCCTTCTGCCTTCTCGGTCGCGCCGAGGCAATCCTGCTGGCACGCGGGGCGGGATTCGATTTCGCGGTGATCGACATGGAACACGGGCCGCTCGGCCTCGGAGAGCTGGGACAGGCCGCCGCCGCGGGTCTCGCCGCGGGACTGCCGGTCTTCGGCAGGGTCACCGGCCCCTCCTCGCCCGACATCGCGCGGGTGCTCGACTGCGGTGCCACGGGGGTGATCGTTCCGCATGTGGACAGCGCCGAGCAGGCCACGCAAATCGCCCGCGCCTGTCGCTTTGCCCCGCGGGGCGCGCGCGCCCTGCCCGGCCCGCTGCCCGCGCTCGACTACCGCGTGGTGCCCGCCGCAGAACTTACCGGAACCGCCGAGCGGCAGATCGAGGTGATCGCGATGATCGAAAGCGCCGCAGCGCTGGAGGCGGTGGAAGAAATCGCCGCGACGCCGGGCATCGACATGCTGATGATCGGTAGCAACGATCTCGCGGACGGGATCGGACGGCGCGGGGATCTTGCGCACCCCGAGGTGCTCGCCGCCTTTCAGCGCATTGCCCGGGCGGCGCATGACAATGGCTGCGGGTTCGGGGTCATGGGCCTGCCGCCCGCGCTGGTGCAGAGCCACGGCCTGGCCCTAGGCGCAAGCACGCTGGTCGCCACGAACGAGACCAACCTGATCGCCGAGGGTGGCGCGGCCCTGCTGCGAGTGTTGCGCGGGAAAGATCAGCCCTGAAGCGGGCGCAGGCTCTCGGCCCTGACCTCGGCGAGGCGGGCCTCGACCCTTTCGCGGAAGGCCTTGATGAAGCGCTGGGTCTGCCGCGAGGGGGTTTTCGTCTTCGGCAGGGCCGCCGAGAGCTCGAAGCTCAGATCGGCGGCATAGGGCCGGATCACCAGCCCGGGCCGCAGCGCGGTGAAGGCGGAAAGCTCGTCGACCAGCGCCACGCCCCAGCCCTCGCGCACGATGCGCGCGGCGGCATTCATGAAGCGGGTCTCGATGTTCGGGCGATAGTCGATGCCGCGCGCCCGGAAACTGTCGGCCAGCATCAGCCCGATCCGGTTGGCCACTTGCGGGCCCACCATCGGACGCTCTGCGAGGTCCTTCGGCCCGACTTCCTCGAGCTTGGCCAGCGGATCGTTCTCGTCGCAGAGCACCACCGCGCGCAGCACCACGACGCGCTCGTAGTTCAGCGCCTGCCGCTCGTAGGGCGCCAGCGCAAAAGCCACGTCGGCGACACCATTCTCAACCACCTGCAGTACGCTGTCGAGCAACCGCGTCTCGAGCGAGATCTGGATGCGCGGGTGCTCCTTGGCGTAGTCGGCAATGACCCGCGGCAGTACCGCCTCGCTGAGTTCGGAGGTGGAAGCGACGCGGATGCGCCCGATCCGCCCCATGCGCAGATCGGCGGCGCGCTGGTTCACCGCGTCACGCAGCATGAACAGCGGCTCGGATTCCTCGAGCAGGATCAGCGCCTCTTCGGTCGGGGACAGGCGGTTGCTGATCCGCTCGAAGAGCGGAAAGCCGAGCACCGTCTCGATGTGACGGATGGTGTTGGAGATCGAAGGTTGCGACATGCCGAGCCGCTCCGCCGCGCCGACGGTGGTGCGGTACTGCACCACGGCACGCAGGATCTCGAGCTGCCGGAGATTCAGCATGTCGCCGATCGGATACCCCTGCACCGGCCTTGTCCTGCCGGCCCTTTCCTGTCCCAAACCGCCGCTCAGCTCTGTGTCAGGCGGATGCGGTGAAAGTTCCGCACCTTGTCGCTGAACGGCCCGAAGCCCTTGATAGCATTGAACTCGGGCGTTTCATAGGCTTCCGGTCCGGTGATCGTGTAGATCGCCACGTGGCGCGGGCCGCCTTCAAGGCATTTCTCGCGGCGCGCATCCAGCCAGCCGGGGCAAGCAAGGATATCGGGAAGGTGGGTGTTCACGTACCAGTCGTCGAAGGCGGCCTCGTGCTCGGGGTCGATGTCGACAAAGACGATATGGGTTTGCGGGTTGGTCACAGGGTCAGCTCCAGGCAGGGGCGAAGGGCGGTCATCAGGGCGTCAAGCTCGCCCTGCTCGATACGGGGGGTCGGCGCGCGGCAGGCGGGGCTGTCGATCCGTCCAAGTTCGGCAAGGCAGGCCTTGAGGCGCGCGGCCGCAAGATGACCGGGCGCGGCGTAGACCAGCTTGGCGAAGTCGAAGAGCGCCTCGTGGATCACCCGCGCCTCGTCGATCTCGCCGGCACGGACATGGGTGTCGAGCGCGGTGATCAGCTCGGGCAGGATCGCCGAGAGGCTGACCGCCGAGCCATCGCTGCCCAGCAGGAAACATGGGAAGAGGTGCTCGTCGCCCGATGCCATGACGGCTACGTCGGGACGCATCTCGCGCGCAATGCGGCGGGTGACCTCGTAGGCCTTGGTCTCCCAGCTGCCTTCCTTGATGCCGACGACGGCTTCGATCTCGAGCAGCCGGCGCAGCACATCCGGGGTATAGGCGAGGCGAAACGAGCCCACGGAGCCCTGGAACAGGTAGACCGGCGCGCCGGTCGCCTCGGCGATGCCGCGGTGATGCGCGACGATGGCACGCGGGTCGGCCCCGAGCGCCCAGGAGAAGGGCGCGAAGACCATCACTGCATCGGCCCCGGCCTTCATCGCCACCTGGGCGTCGGCGGCGGCCACGGCGGTGCTCTCGGCGCTCACCGCCGCGAGGATGCGGCGCTTGCCCGCCACCTCGCGGGCGATGCGCACCACCTCGGCCTGCTCGGCGCGGGTCATGAAGATCCCCTCGCCCGCGTGGCCGTTGAGCAGCAGGCCCGCCTGCCCCGGGTCGGACAGCACGGTCTCGAAGTGCCGTTCGAGGCTGGCGCGGTCGAGCGCGCCCTCCTCGGTCATCGGGCAGATCGTCGCCGCGTAAAGACCGCCGTGCAGCGCCGCACTCATCACAGCACCTCGGCCGCGATCAGCGCCTTGCGCACGCCCTCGCGAACGGCCTCGGACTGCGGCAGCAGCGGCAGACGCGGCGCGGCGTTCTTGATCACGCCCATCATCTGCAGCCCGTCTTTCATGCGGGTGTGCATGTCCACCACCGGCGCGGGGCCGTAGATCGCCCGCACCACCGGGTAGAGCCGGTCGTTGGCGGCGCGCATCTTGGCAAGATCCATCTCTTCCGACGCCTGCCACAGATCGGCCAGCAGGCCGGGCACGAGGCTGGCGAGACCCGACAGGATACCGTCGCCACCCAGAGCCACCTGCGCAAAGAACCAGTGGAAGTTCGACGGCAGGATCGCGGTGTCGGGGCCTGCGGCCTTCACCGCGCGGCGGTTCTCGTCATAGGCGAGCAGCGTCGCCGAGCCTTCCTTGATCGCGATGACCTCGGGGATCTGGGCGATCTCGGCCAACACCGGCGTCGCGAGGCCGAAGCCTGACGCGATGGGGAACTGGAAGTGCGACAGCGGCATCTGGATCTCGCGCGCCAGAAGCTCATACATCTTCACCGCCGCCGACGTGTTGGCATTGCCGCCGCCAAGCGCCTCGGGCGGGAAGATCACGGCGACATCGGCGCCCGCCTCGCGCAGCATCTCGGCCTGACGCAGCGCGTCGGGGATGCCCGTAGGCACGATGCCTGCGAGCAGCGGCTGGTCCTTGTGGATCTGGTCGCGGGTGCGCTTGATCACCTCGACCTTCTCGGCGTCGGTGAGCGCGGTGGCCTCGCCCGCATGGCCGTTGACGAAGACGCAATCGGTCGTCTCGGGCTTGGCGCAATGGTCGAGCACGGTGGAATAGCCATCCCAGTCGATCACGCCCGCCTCGTCGAAAGGCAGCACGGTGGCAACGGTGATGCCGCGAAGATCCTTGCCGGTCAGGGTCATGCGATTACTCTCTTTCTCGGGAATTTCAGCGTGGCGTCGGCTTTCAGCACCTCGACGCCCTCTTCGTTTTTCGCGCTGGCCTGCCAGTCGACGGTGCGATTCTCTTCGTCCTTGCCGGAGATCCAGATGTCGAAGGTGATCGTGTCGCCGTAGCGTACCGCGCCGGTGAACCAGAAGCTGTCGCGGATCGACACGCCCACGGTGCCCACCAACTCGGCGGTCAGCACCGAGGTGCAGATGCCCGCGACGAGGATGCCGGGCGCCAGCCGTTCGCCGAAGCGGGTGGTCGAGGCATAGCCCTCGTCCACATGCACCGGGCCGAAATCGCCGGTGGCGGCGATATACATGGCGCCATCGGCCTCTGTGACGGTCTTGGAGACGGTGACGCGATCGCCCACCTCCAGCTCGTCGATATTGCGGATGTCATACATGCTCAGGCCTCCAGCGGCACCATGCGCGCGCTGCCGGTGATCACCTCGTCGCCCTCGACCAGCACCGACAGGCTGCAGGCGATGGCCTCGGACGAGGCTTCGGTGACCGTGGCGGTGGCGGCAAGCGAGCTGCCCACCGGGAAGGCGCGGGAGAAGGAGACCGAGAAGTCGCCGATGCGCCACGCCGGACCGGCGAGGCGGCCAAGCGCGGTGGTCAGCAGGCCGGAGGCGGCCAGCTCGAAGACCGACATGTCGGCAAGGCCCGCGCTCTTGGCATGAGCGCGGTCGACGTGCGGTTTGGTCATGTTGCCGGTGATGCCGGTGAAAAAGCCCTGCTCGGCCACGGTCATGGTCTTGCGGAAGGTGATGGCGGCCCCGGTTTCGGGAAGATCCTGTGTCATCGCTGTCTCGTCTGTTGCACCGGGCCGGGGGCCAGCCCCCGGGCCCCCGGAGTATTTTCGGAAAGATGAAAGGGACGGCTCAGAGCGTCAGGCCGCGCTTGATCACCGAGCGGGCGATCAGCATGCGGTGCACTTCGGAGGTGCCGTCGTAAATGCGGGTGACGCGGGCGTCGCGGTAGATGCGCTCGAGCGGCAGCTCCTTGGTGAAGCCGTAGCCGCCGAAGACCTGGATGCCGCGGTCGGCGACGCGGCCGAGCATTTCCGAGGCCTGCACCTTGACCATCGACACCTTGTCGCGCGGATCGAGCCCCTGATCGACTTCCCATGCGGTGTTGAGCACCATCATGCGGGTGGCGAAGATCTCCATGGCGCTGTCGGCGATCATTTGCTGCACCATCTGGAAATCGCCGATCGGCTGGCCGAACTGCTGGCGGGTGGCGGCATGCTCGCGCATCATCTCGAGCACGCGGCTGGCCATACCCACGGCGCGCGCGCCGATATGGCCGAGGCGGATGCCGCCGACATTGGCCATCATCACCTTGAAGCCGTTGCCGACCTCGCCGAGCACGTTGCCCTTGGGGATGCGCACGTCGTCGAAGTTGAGCTCGGCATGGCCGTAGCCGCGGTGGCCCATCATCTTCTGGTTCCGCGCCACGGTGAAGCCGGGCGTGTCCTTGTCGACGATCAGCAGGCTGATGCCGCCACGGGCGCGTTTCTCGGCGTCGGTGACCGCCATGACGATGATGTAGTCGGCGATGTCGCCGTCGGAGATGAAATGCTTCGTGCCGTTGAGCACCCATTCGTCGCCGTCGAGATAGGCGTTGGTCTTGATCGCCGCCGCGTCAGACCCGGCGCCGGGCTCGGTGATCGCCATGGCGCAGATCTTGTCGCCCTTGACGGTGGGATAGAGGTATTTGTCGCGCAACTCGCCTTCGAAGGCCTCCAGCATCGGGTAGACCTGCCCGAAGATGCGCCGGATCAGCGCGTCCGAGGTCTGCCCCAGTTGCTCCTCGACGAGGCACATGTCCATGACGCCGAGCCCGGCACCGCCGACCTCCTCGGACATGTTCATGGCAAAGAGACCCAACTCCTGTGCCTCGGCCCGCACCTTCGCCAACTTCTCGGGTGGGATCTGCGCGGCTTCCTCGGTCTCCTGCTCGAGCGGCTGGACCTTTTCGCGCACGAAGCGGCCCACCGCATCGGTGATCATCTTCATCTCGTCGGAGATCGTGAAATCCATTTGTCTCGTCCTGTTGGCTATCTTGCTTGGGAGGCGGCGCGGGTCAGGCGCGCATCTTGTTGGTTTCGACCACGGCACCGGAGCTGATCAGCGCCTCGATTTCCTCCGGCGCGAAACCGGCCTCGGCCAGAACCTCGCGGCTCTGGCCTCCGAGTGCAGGGGGCGCGAGGCGCACGGGCGGGGTCTCGCCGTCGTAGCGCACCGGATGTGAGAGCATGACCATCGGGGTGCCCTTGCCGCTGGCGACCTCGGTGAAGGCCTTGAGGTGCTGGACCTGCGGGTTGTCCTTGAGCCCGTCGTAGTCCTGCACGACCTCGTGCCAGACGCCGGCTTCGGTCAGCTTGGAGACGGCCTGCTCGGTGGTGAGCGCGGCCATGCCTGCGGTCACCATGCGGGAAATCTCGCCCCGCTTGGAAAAGCCGTCGGCGGCGGAGAGCTCGGCCAGCTGCGGCAGGTCGAGCGCGCCCGAAAGCTGCGGCGGCGTCGACATGGAAATCATCACGTGCCCGTCGCAAGTGGCGTAGATGCCATAGGGCGCGGGGCTGAACCATGTGGCCATACCGTCCGAGCCGCGCGGACCGGCGCGGTCGGCGCCGTTCATCCAGGCGGTGATCGACTCGCCCTGCAGGTCCATCGCCGCCTGCAGCATGTTCACCTCGACGCGGCGGGCGGTGCCGGTGCGCTCCCGCTCGAAGAGCGCCGCGACGATGCCCGCCACGGTCAGCGCAGCGGCGTGATGGTCGATCGGCACGGAGCCCACGGCAACGGGGCCGCTTTCCATGCTGCCGGTATGCGCCGCGAGCCCCGCCATCGCCTGCAGCAGCACGTCCTGCCCCGGACGCTTGGCGTAGGGGCCATCAGCGCCGTAGCCGGTGGTGGTGGCGTAGATGATGCGCGGGTTGACCTTGCGCATCTCGGCCTCCGAGAGGCCGAGCTTGTCGAGCGTGCCGGGACGGAAGTTCTCCATCACCACGTCGGCGGTAGCGATCAGCCGCTTCACCGCCGCGATGCCCTCGGGCGACTTCAGGTCCACGGCGATCGAGCGCTTGTTGCGGCCGGTGGTGATGTGGTTGACCGAGGTCTCGTCGACGAAGCGGTTGGCCACCGCCCAGTTGCGCTGGAAGGCGCCGCCGAGGGGCTCGACGGTGATCACATCGGCGCCGATGTCGCCAAGGTGCTGCGCGGCCGCCGGGCCGGACAGGAAGTGGTTGAAGCTCAGTACTCGGATTCCGTCAAGCGCGCCCATCACAGTCCCTCTGTTGGTTTAGAGAGAGCCTAGGGCCTTTGATCGGAGCAGAGAATATACTTGGCTATGATATGTAGGGGGCTCGAAATTCGTATTTCTAATAGTTCAGCGCCACAGCACTTCGCCAGCACGGACCGCATTGAGGGCATGCCGTCAGGCCAGTTCGATCGGAAACATCAGCGAGACGCTCACCCCTGCGCGCCCGGAGCCTTCTTCAGACCGAGGCGCGCCCGGAAGCGGGCCATCTCCGCTTCGGGCGGGCGTTTTCCGGTGTAGATTTCCACGTAGTGCGGGAACCGTTCGAGCCTCTCCTCGACGGGTTCCGCGACGCGCATCGAGATATAGCCGACCTGCACCAGATAGATGGTCCGCGCCCGCACGTCGGCGTCGGCGCCCTCGTGACCCCACCCGGCAAGCATTGTGCGCAGCGCGTCGAGCCGCTCCGTGTCGGCCCGCTGAAGCCGCTCTAGAACCGCCGGGTCCTGCTGCGCCCAGGAGCGCACGGCCAGCTCGAGCCGGGCATCGAAGCTGTCGTCGGAGAGGAAGGTCGAGATGACGTTGAGCATCGCCTCGGTCTCGGTCGCCGCATACTCGCGCGTCGCCGCCACGAGCGGCACCGTCGTCGCCCCCTCCCACCGGTCGAGCAGCGCGGCGAGCAGCTGCTTCCGGTCCTTGAAGAACCAGTAGAAGCTGGTGCGCGACAGCTGCAACGCCTGCGCGAGCGGCATGATCTTCACCGCATCGACGCCCTTTTCCGTCAGCGCCACATAAGCCGCATCGAGCCAGAGATCGGGAGAGCCGCGCCAGCCGCGGTTGGGAGAGTCGTCTTCGGTCATGGGCCTTTCCGGGAACGGCCGCACGCGGCCGGTGAGCCGCCATTGTCGAGAAAATGTGCGCTGGTGTCGAGTCTGGCGCGGCGCGAAATAGACATATGTGACCTGATTATTGACAGGTGTGTACATTTTCGGAATCCTGCCATGAGTCCACCTGCCCGGAAAGCTTAACGCCATGTCCAACGACCCGCTGCTGCAACCCTATCAGCTCAAGCATCTGACGCTGAAAAACCGCATCATGATCACCAGCCACGAACCGGCCTACCCCGAGGACGGCATGCCCAAGGAGCGCTACCGCGCCTACCACGTCGAGCGGGCGAAGGCGGGGGTGGCGCTGACCATGACGGCGGGCTCCGCCTCGGTCGCCCGCGACAGCCCGCCGGTGTTCAACAACATCCTGGCGTGGAAGGATGAGGTCGTTGGCCACATGAAGGCGCTCACCGACGCCTGCCACGACGAGGGCTGCGCGGTGATGATCCAGCTCACCCACCTCGGCCGCCGCACCCGCTGGGACAAGGCCGACTGGCTGCCCGTGGTCTCGCCCGGACACGAGCGCGAGCCGGCGCACCGCGCCTTTCCCAAGAAGATGGAAGACTGGGACATCTCGCGGATCATCGAGGATTACGCCGATGCGGCTGAACGGATGCAGGCGGCGGGGCTGGATGGCATCGAGCTCGAGGCCTACGGCCACCTGATGGACCAGTTCTGGTCGCCGCTGACCAATGAACTGGAGGCACCCTACGGCGGCGATCTCGACAACCGCCTGCGCTTCGGCTTCGACGTGCTGCGGGCGATCCGTGCGCGCTGCGGCGAGGAGTTCATTGTCGGCGTGCGCTACACCGGCGACGAATGCCTTCCGGGCGGCACCACCGCCGAAGACGGGCTGGCAATCTCGCACAAGCTCAAGGACAGCGGGCTGGTCGATTTCCTCAACGTGGTGAAGGGGCACATCGACACCGATCCCGGTCTCACCGACCTGATCCCGATCCAGGGGATGAAGGGCGCGCCGCATCTCGACTTTGCCGGAGAGATCCGCGCCGCCACCAACTTCCCCACCTTCCACGCCGCCAAGATCCCCGACGTGGCGACCGCGCGCCACGCCATCGCCAGCGGCAAGCTCGACATGGTTGGCATGACCCGCGCGCACATGGCCGACCCGCATCTGGTGCGCAAGGTGATCGAGGGGCGCGAGGACGACATCCGCCCCTGCGTCGGCGCGAATTACTGCCTCGACCGGATCTACCAGGGCGGCATGGCGCTCTGCCTCCACAACCCGTCGACCGGGCGCGAGATAGAAATGCCGCACGCGATCGAGAAGGCGGGCACAAAAAAGCGCATCACCGTCGTCGGCGCCGGTCCGGCCGGGCTCGAGGCGGCGCGGGTCGCGGCGGAACGGGGACATGAGGTCACGGTGCTCGAGGCCGCGGACCAGCCCGGCGGGCAGATCCGGCTGACCGCGCTGCAGGAACGGCGGCGCGAGATGTCCTCGATCATTGCCTGGCGCTTCGATCAGTGCACGAAGAAGGGCGTGAATTTCCAGTTTAACGCCTTTGCCGAAGCAGAGGACGTCATCGCGACAGCTCCGGACGAAGTGATCATCGCCACCGGCGGCCTGCCGCACACCGAGGTGCTGAGCGAGGGCAACGAGTTGGTGGTTTCGGCCTGGGACATCCTCTCGGGGGACGTGAAGCCGGGTCAGACCGTGCTGGTCTACGACGACGCGGGTGACCACGCTGGGTTGCAGGCCGCCGACCTGATCTCGGCGACCGGCGCCAAGGTCGAGATCGTCACGCCGGACCGCGCCTTCGCGCCCGAGGTCATGGCGATGAACCTCGTGCCCTACATGCGCGCCCTGCAAGCGCGTGACACCACCTTCACCGTCACCTGGCGGCTGGCCTCGGTGGTGCGCGAGGGCAACCAGCTGAAGGCGCGGCTCGGGTCGGACTATGGGGACGTGATGCGCGAACGGCTCGTCGATCAGGTGGTGGTAAACCATGGCACCCGACCGCTGGACGAGCTTTATTTCGACCTCAAGCCCCAGTCGCGCAATCTCGGCGAGGTGAATTACGACGCGCTGTCCACTGGCGGGGTTCAGGCCGTGATCCGCAACCCCGACGCCGGCTTCCGACTATTCCGCATCGGCGATGCGGTCGCTGCGCGCAACACCCATGCGGCGATCTACGATGCGCTGCGTCTGGTGCGAGGCCTCTGACTTGAGATCCGTGGCTTGATAAATCTGTGGAGCGGGGTGGCTGCCCCGCTTCGCAAACGCCCTCGGGAGCGCATTGCACGACGAAAGCGTAATGCGGAACACCAGCAGCAGAGCCGGAAAATCTGACACAGCCAAAACTTGGAAGAGGGAGGAGCGGCGACCCCAGGGAGGAGGAGAGGGGTCGCCGCCAATTTCCGGAACTCAGGGAGGAGGAGAGAGTTCCAGGAAACCCGGTGACGCATCGCTGCGTCGTGAGCCTAAGTTAACCGCGGCCGCTCAGCCGAACAATGGTCAGGAATGCAGACCCGTTCTGACACAGACGCATGGCTGCGGTGCCTCTTGATCGCCGCAGGCTGCTCGTTTGGCGCGTCAGTTCGTCCGCTGCTCGGCAGCGCCACGCCGCAGAACGACTCGCTGCACACACCCACCAGGCTCACGGAGACGGGAAAATGCCCAGAGATTGAGCAATTGCCCTACGGGCACCTGCGACAAAAGCGACCGGACGCAGAAAACGCTTCCGGGTCTGTTGCCCTCAAGTGCAGCATATTTAGTAGGAAAGGTATCCGGCCGCCCCAAAACCTCCCAAGGAGCGACCGGATCACTGAAGATGGCTACTCCTCCCAAAGCGCCATCTTGCTGGTCGATCTGCCGAGATAGCCACTCGGTGGATCGACCATAATTCCGTTTCGACGCCCACCACACATGAAGTTTTTACAACTGTCCAGAGGTTTCTAGGAAATTTGTCTGGGCTTGCCCTGACGGAGACTTGGCGAAGCCCGGCTACCGGCTCTCTGCGTGCCTGAACTGCCCTTGGGTCAGCGCGACTTCAGCGCGCTGCGGCGATTGCGGCAAGCCCCCCAAGAGCGAAGCTGCACAGGTGCTCGACCAGCACATCGCGATCTGTCCCCAGCACATCGTCGGCCAGCGGAGAAATGCGCGGAGCAGCAACAAGGAGCATCGCGCAGGGTCCGAGCACACTGAACAGGCTGCGGCGCAAGGCCGGGTCCTGCGGGGCCAGCCCGGTGATCTCGGAGAGGATTCGCAGGACGATCTCCATCTTCGCACCGATCTCCGAGACCGGGAGGAATTCCAGGTGGGACGAGGGCGACAGCACTTCACGGCTGAGCACGCGCGCGTGCCAGCCCTGGCCCTGCACGCCCTGCTCGACGATCCGCGCGATGAAAGCCCGCAGTTTCTCCTGCGGGGGTATGGCCGTTTCGGCGATGGCGGTCAGTTCGTCTACCGTGATCATCCGGCGATGGGCTTCGAGCAGCACCTCGCGGTAGAGCCCGGCACGGCTGCGGAAGTGGTAGTTGATCGAGGCAATATCCGCCTCCGCCTCTGCGGCGATCGCGGTATTGGTGGTCTCGGCGAAGCCGCCGGCGGCGAAGAGGCGGCCCGCCGCCTCGAGAAGCCGCGCGCGGGTTGCCTCGCCGTCCGTGCGGGTCGGGCGCGGCCGGCGGGTCATCGACCGCAGCCCGCCGGTGCGCCGAGTATCTCGCAGAGCAGGATCGGCGCGCCCTGCCCCGCACCGGCCCCGACCCCGACCGTCCCTGCGTGGCACGTTCGTCTCTGCCGGGTGATCCCTTTCGCAAAATCGCTCATCGTCTGGCGTACATCCTCGGGGTTGCGCGTTTAGTCTAAATCTCTTTTAATCTAATCCAACGGCCGCAGACTCGCAATCTCTGCCCGCATGGGGGACGCTGTACATGAAAAAGATCCTGCTCATCGTCATCGCCCTTACCGCCGTGGTTGCCGCCGCGTGGCACCACTACGGGCAGGAGCCCGGCAGCCCGGATCTGCTCGTGTTGCATGGCAATGTAGATATCCGGCAGGTGGCGCTGGCCTTCGACGGCAGCGGCCGGATCACGGAACTGCGGGCCGAGGAAGGCGACCGGATCACCGAGGGACAGGTGATCGGCATCCTCGACACCCGTACACTCGAGCTGCAATCAGAGCAGGCGTCGGCGCAGGTAGAGGCCGCCCGCCAGAGCCTGTTGCGCCTCCAGAACGGCACCCGGCCGGAAGAGATCGCGCAGGTGCAGGCGCAGCTCGTCTCCGCCGAAGCCACCGCCGCGCGCGCAGCGCGGGACCTCAGCCGGGCCCAGCGTCTGCAATCCTCGTCGAGCGGCGCGGTCAGCGTGCAGGCCGTCGATCACGCGCAGAGCGAGGCGGAGGCTGCGGATGCCAAGGTCGCCGAGGTCCGCGCGGCACTGGAACTGGCCAAGGCTGGGGCACGGCAGGAAGACATTGCTGCCGCAGAGGCCGAGCTGGTCGCCGCACGGGCCAATCTCGCCCTGCTGCGCCACCAGATCGACCTCGGGACACTGACCGCGCCCATCGACGCCGTGGTGCGCTCGCGCTTGTTGGAGCCCGGCGATCAGGCCACGCCGCAGCTCCCGGTTTTTGCCCTCGCGATCACCCAGCCCAAGTGGGTCCGTGTCTACGTAAGCGAGCCCGATCTTGGCCGCATCGCCCCCGGAATGCAGGCCGAGGTGATCACCGACAGCGCGCCCGACCAGCCGGTGGCGGGCACCATCGGCTACATCTCCTCGGTGGCGGAATTCACCCCCAAGCCGGTTCAGACCGAAGAATTGCGCACCAGCCTTGTCTACGAGACCCGCATCACCGTGGACGACCCCGAGGACGCGCTGCGGCTCGGCCAGCCGGTCACCGTGCGGATCCCGCTCGGCAGCTCCGGCGGCATCGACCAATGACCGCGGCGACGGTCGTCGCCGAGGGCCTGCACCGCGCTTTCGAGGCGCCCGGCGGTGGCATGGTGCAGGCCATCGACGCCCTGTCGCTCACCGTCCGGCCCGGCGAGCTGACAGCCCTTGTGGGGCCGGACGGCGCGGGCAAGACAACGCTGCTGCGGATGATCGCCGGGCTGCTGACGCCCGGCGGCGGGCGGCTCGAGGTGCTGGGCACCGACGTCGCCGCCCATCCACAGCGGGTGCAGGACCGCATCAGCTACATGCCGCAGCGCTTCGGCCTCTACGAAGACCTGAGCGTGCAGGAGAATCTCGACCTCTACGCCGACCTGCACCGGGTGCCGCAGGCCGAACGCCGCCCCCGCTTCGCGCGCCTTCTGGAGATGACCGACATGGCGCGCTTCACCGCACGTCCTGCGGGCAAGCTGTCGGGCGGTATGAAACAGAAGCTCGGGCTGGCCTGCACGCTGGTGCGTGCACCGGACCTCCTGCTGCTCGACGAGCCCAGCGTCGGAGTCGACCCTCTGTCGCGCCGCGACCTTTGGGCCATCGTGCAGCAACTGGTGGACGCCGACAGGCTGAGCGTCATCGTCAGCACCGCCTACATGGACGAGGCGGCACGTTGCGCGCAGGTCCATGTGATGAACCGCGGGCGCATCCTGGCCAGCGGCACGCCCGGGGACCTGCGCGCCCGCGCTGCCGGGCTGACCTTTGCCGCCGCGCCGCCGCCGGACATGCACCCGCGCACCCTGCAGGCCCGTCTGCTCGGGGCGCCTGAACTCGTCATCGACGCGACACCCCATGGCGGCGCGGTGCATTACGTGCGCCAGCCGCAGGCCGATGACGACGCATTGGCCACGCTGCTCGGCGGCGCCGTCACAGGGCCCCGCGCCGAGACCCTCGAAGACGCCTTCATGCTGCTGCTGCGCCAGCACGAGGGCCACGCCGAACCCGCCCTGCCCGACGCGGCCCACGAAGCGCCCGTTACCACGCCCGACCCGACCAAGCCGATCATCTCGGTGCGCGACCTCGTGCGGCGCTTCGGTAACTTCACGGCAGTGGCCAGCACCTCCTTCGAGGTCATGCCCGGCGAAATCTTCGGCCTGCTCGGACCCAACGGCGCGGGCAAGACCACCACCTTCCGCATGCTATGCGGCTTGTTGCCTGCCACCGAGGGGCACCTCGAGGTCGCCGGGCGCGACTTGCGTACCGCCCGGGCCCGCGCACGCGCCCGGATCGGCTACGTGGCGCAGAAGTTCTCGCTCTACGGCAACCTCAGCGTGCGCGAGAACCTCGAGTTCTTCGGCGGTGCCTACGGGCTGCGGGGCAAGGTGCTGAAGGAGCGGGTGCGCGAGGCGCTCGCCCGTTTCGATCTGGAGCCGGACGCCCGCAGCGGCCTGCTGCCCGCCGGCTACAAGCAACGACTGGCCATGGCCACGGGGCTGCTGCACGCGCCGCAGATTCTCTTTCTCGACGAGCCCACCAGCGGCATCGACCCACTCGCCCGGCGCGCCTTTTGGCGAACGATCACCGGGCTTGCCAACTCGGGCGTGACCATCATCGTGACCACCCATTTCATGGAAGAAGCCGAGTACTGCGACCGCATCGCGATCCAGGACGCGGGCGAAATGCTGGTCATCGGCACGCCCCAGGAGGTCCGCGAAAAGGCCGGGGCGGAAGATGGTGCCGACATGAACACGGCGTTCATCGGCATCGTCGAACAGGCCCGCGCGCACCGCGCCACGCGGGAGGCCGCGGCATGAGCGCACCCGGCTTTCTCCTGCGCCTGCGCGCGCTCACCCGCAAGGAGACCCGGCAGCTGCTGCGCGACCGCAGCAACCTCTTCGTCGGCCTGCTGCTGCCGGTGGTGCTGATCCTGCTGTTCGGCTACGGGCTGTCCTTCGACGTGAAAGACGCACGCATCGCGGTGGTGATGCAGAACAACTCGCAGGCGGCGCGCGAGGCGGCCATGGGTCTGACCGGCTCTACCTACCTGTCGCCGGTCTGGATGCACGACATGCACGAAGCCGAGGCGGGGATGATGGGCGGCGAGATCGACGCCATCCTGCGCGTGCCGCATGATTTCCTGCGCCAGCTTGCGCTCGGGGAAGCGCGGGTACAGCTGATCCTGAACGGGGTGGACTCGACCACCGCCAATGCGATCGAAGGCTATGTGACCGGCGCCCTGTCCGTGCCGCTGGAAAAGCGGGCCGAGCGGATGGGCGGTACGCAGGCTGCGGCCGGCAGCGTGGTCATCGTGCAGCGCAGCTGGTTCAACGAGCCCGGCGAGAGCACATGGTTCCTAGTCCCCGGGCTCTTGGTGCTGATCCTCACCCTCATCGGCGCCTTCCTGACCTCGCTTCTGGTCGCGCGGGAATGGGAGCGCGGCACGCTCGAGGCGATCTTCGTCACCCCGGTGCGACCGCTGGAACTCGTGCTGGCCAAGCTCGCGCCCTACATGGTGATCGGCACCATCGACCTCGTCATGTGCCTGCTGGCAGCGCGCTGGCTCTTCGAGGTGCCGATGCGGGGGTCGCTGCCGATCATCATCGCGGTCTCGCTGCTCTACCTGCTGGTCTCGCTCTCGCTCGGGCTGCTGATCTCGGCGCTGGCGCGCAACCAGTTCGCCGCCAGCCAGATCGCCCTGCTGGTCAGCTTCATGCCGGCGCTGATGCTCTCGGGCTTCGTCTTCGATTTGCGCAATGTGCCCTCGGTGATCCGGGCGATCTCGCAACTGCTGCCCGCCACGCATTTCATGGGGCTGATCAAGACGCTGTTCATGGCCGGCGATTACTGGCCCGACATCCTGCGCTCGAGCCTGATCCTGTCGCTCTATGCCGCCGTGCTGATCACCTTCACCTGCCGCGCGCTGCGCAAGACGATGGACTGAGCGATGCAGGCCGCCCTCGCCTATCTCGCGCAGATCGTCGCGCTGATCCGCAAGGAGTTCCGCGACCTTTTCAAGGATCCGTCGAGCCGCGCGCTGCTGCTGATGCCGGCGATCCTGCAATCGCTCCTCTTCGGCTACGGCGCGACCTACGATCTGACCCATGTGCCCTACGCGGTGCTCGACCAGAGCCGCGGTGCCGCCTCGACCGAGCTGCTGGCCAGCCTCGACGGCGGCGGGGTGTTCACCCGCGTCGCAACGCTGGACAATGCGGGCCAGATCGCGGCGGTGATCGACAGCGGCGACGCCCTGCTGGTGCTGGGCATACCGCCGGATTTCGAGGCGCGGCTGGCGACGGACCGGCAGGCGCCGCTTCAGGTCATCCTCGACGGGCGCAACTCGGCGACGGCGGGGGCGGCCTCGGCGCAGATCGCCTCGGTGGTCGCCGCCTTCAATGTCGCGCGCGGCGCGGTGCCGCTGGTGACCATCGACCGCCGCGCCTGGTTCAATCCCAACCTCGAGTCGCGCTGGAACCTGATGCCGCCGCTGATCGCCGCGCTGAGCATGATCCAGACGCTGCTGCTCTCGGCCCTGTCGGTGGCGCGCGAGCGGGAACAGGGCACCTTCGACCAGCTCCTGGTCACCCCGCTGACACCGCTGCAGATCCTGATCGGCAAGGCGCTGCCGACGATGACCGTGGGCATCCTGCAATCGACTTTGATCTTTCTCATCATCCTGTTCTGGTTCGGCATTCCCATGGTCGGCTCGGTCTGGCTGCTCTATCTCGGGCTCGCGAGCTTCACCCTGGCCTCGGTCGGCATCGGCCTGTCGATCTCGGCGGTGGCCCTGACCATGCAGCAGGCGATGCTCTACACCTTCCTCATCGTCATGCCGCTGATGCTGCTGTCAGGGCTGCTCACCCCGATCCGCAACATGCCGCAGGTGCTGCAATGGGTGACCTACGCGAACCCGCTGCGCTTCGGGGTCGACCTGGTGCGGCGCGTCTATCTCGAAGGCGCGGGGTTGGCCGAGGTCGGGGCCGACTTCGTGCCGCTGCTCTGCGTCGCTGCCACGACCCTGCCGCTCGCCGCCTGGCTGTTCCGTCACCGCCTGTCGTGAGCCCCGCAAATCATCCTGTGATCGGAGGGGTTTGAAAGCGCGGTGCCGGGGCCTATACCAAGGGCGACAACCGGCGCAAGGAGAGCAGAACCATGGCCAACCCCACCGCAGCCATGCTGGTCATCGGGGACGAGATCCTCTCGGGACGGACCCGCGATTCAAACATGCATTACCTTGCGCAGCAGCTGACCAAGCAGGGCATCGACCTGCGCGAGGCGCGCATGGTCTCGGACGATCAGGCCGCCATCGTCGCCGCGGTCAAGGCGCTGAGCGCAACCTTTGACCACGTCTTCACCTCGGGCGGCATCGGGCCGACCCATGATGACATCACCGCCGACGCCGTCGCCGCGGCCTTCGGCGCCTCCATCGGCGTGCGACAGGATGCCTACGACCTGCTCGCCGCGCACTACGAGCGGCAGGGCTCCGAGTTCAACGAGGCCCGCCAGCGCATGGCCCGCATTCCCGAAGGCGCCACGCTGATCGACAACCCGGTCTCTATCGCCCCCGGCTTCACCCTCGGCAACGTCCACGTCATGGCGGGTGTGCCCTCGGTCTTCGAAGCGATGGTGGCCAGCGTGCTGCCCACGCTGACCGGCGGTGCGCCGCTGCTGTCGCAATCGCTGCGTATCCAGCGCGGCGAGGGCGAGATCGCCGGGCCGCTCTCGGCGCTGGCCGCCGAGTTCGCCGATCTGTCGATCGGCTCCTACCCGTTCCAGAAGGACGGTGTCTACGGCGCCAATATCGTCATCCGCGGGTCCGAAGGCGCGCGGGTTGATGCGGCAATGACACGGCTCGCGGCGCTTTTTCCCGAGAGCTGATCTCCCGTTAGGCGGCAGCGATTGCCCTCGCGCAGAGCTGCCGCCATAGATAGGAACACAGATCGTAACCCGTTCCGACCTGCGCGCGCGTCCCGCCCGCCGCGAGGGACCGGCAGAGTGCAAGAATGACTCCAGACCTTCCCCGCCTCTACGCCACGCTCGACAACACCTGGCCCGCCGCCTCGACGGTGGCCGCCGGCCCCTGGCTGCTGCGCGAGGGTGGCGGCGGCGGCAAGCGGGTCTCTTGCATCACCGCCGAGGACGGCTGGAGTCCGGACGACCTGCAGGCTGCCGAACAGGCGCAGCGGATGATGCGGCAGGAGCCGCTCTTCATGATCCGCGATGGCGAGACCGCGCTCGACGTGGCGCTGGAGTCGCGCGGCTATGACATCATCGACCCGGTGAACCTCTGGGTGTGCAAGATCGGTCTGCTGACCGAGACCCTGCCGCACCGGATGAGTGCCTTTGCGCTCTGGGAGCCGCTGGCCGTGATGCGCGAAATCTGGGAGGCGGGCGGCATCGGCCCGGCCCGGGTCGGTGTGATGGAACGCGCCAAAGGACCGAAGACCGGGCTTTTCGGACGGGTCTCGGACAAGCCTGCGGGTGCCGGGTATTGCGCCATCCACGAGGGGATCGCGATGGTCCACGCGCTCGAGGTGCTGGACGCGCACCGCGGCAAGGGCGTCGGCACCGCGATGATGCGCCGCGCGGCGATCTGGGCCGAGGGCAAGGGCGCGCGCTACATGTCGCTGGCCTGCCTGACGGACAATGACCCGGCAAACGGGCTCTACGCTTCCCTCGGGATGGAGCTTGTGGGACAGTACCACTACCGCATCAAGCCCGGAAACTGACCCTATGACCAAGGACCTGCCCACTGCCCTCGACTTGCCGATGGTCGACCCGCTGCCAGAGCGGACGCAGAAATACTTCGACATCTGCGAGGAAAAGCTGGGCATGGTGCCGAACGTGCTGAAGGCCCACGCCTTCGACATCGCCAAGCTCGACTCCTTCACCGCGATCTACAACGAGCTGATGCTGGCGGACTCCGGGCTGAGCAAGCTCGAGCGCGAGATGATCGCCGTGGTGGTTTCCTCGATCAACCGCTGCTTCTATTGCCTGACGGCGCATGGCGCCGCCGTGCGCGAGCTGTCGGGCGACCCGAAGCTCGGCGAGATGCTGGTGATGAACTGGCGTGTCGCCGATCTGGGCCACCGCCACCGCGCCATGCTGCACTTTGCCGAGAAGCTGACCAGAAGCAGCGCCGAGATCGCCGAGTACGACCGCGAGGCGCTGCGCGACGCGGGCTTCTCCGAGCGTGACATCTGGGACATCGTCAACGTGGCGGCGTTCTTCAACATGACCAACCGGGTGGCCAGCGCCACCGATATGCGGCCGAATGACGACTACCACGCGCAGGCGCGCTGAGCGCCTCCTTCCCACACTCGCGCTGGCGCTGCTTGCAGCCCTGCCCGCGCGGGCCTTCGATCTTGCGCTGCCCGGCACTGCCCGGCTGGCGGCTGAACGCATCACCGATCCCGGCAGCTACGAGGTGCCGGTCGCGCCCTGGACCGAGATGGAAGGCCTTGTCACGCAGAGCATCGAGGGCCGCATCCAGCGCCAGGCCTGGCGGATCGATGCGACCGGCCTGACCGACCTGCAGATCATCGCGCCCCTGCGCGCGCAGTTGGAAGAGGCGGGCTGGAGCATCCTGCTCGACTGCGCGGCTCGGGCCTGCGGCGGCTTCGACTTCCGCTTCGCCACCGAGGTGATGAAGGGGCCTGCCATGTACGTGGACCTCAGCGCCTATCGCTTCCTCTCCGCGCGCAACCCCGAGGGCGACTACCTGACACTGCTGGTCAGCCACAGCCCCGCAACGGGCTTCGTGCAGGTGATCCGCGCCTCGACTTCGCCGTCAGCCGGGACCAACGATGAGGACGTCGGCGAGGAGGACAGCAATGCGATCGCCGATGACGCCGAGCCGCCCGTGCTGTCCAGCAGCACGCCGGACCTGATACGGACCCTCGAAGCGCAGGGCCACGCGGTGCTGCTCGATCTCGCCTTCGCCAGCGGCGCAGAGACGCTCGCCCCCGGAAAAATCGCCTCGCTCGACGCGCTGGCCGACTATCTGAATGCCGATCCGGCGCGGCGCGTCCTGTTCGTCGGCCATACCGACGCCACCGGCACATCCGCGGCAAATGTAGAGATCTCTCGCAGCCGCGCACAGGCAGCGCGCGGCTATCTTCTGGAAAAGGGCATTCCCGCCGGCCAGATGGAGGCCGATGGCGCGGGCTACCTTGCGCCGCTGGCCAGCAATCTCAGCGACGAGGGTCGCAGGGAGAACCGGCGGGTCGAGGTCGTTCTGCTTCCCGCCGTAGAGTGACCCCGACACCGGGCCGCGTGGCCGGGACCGGTCGATGGACCGGCCCGCCAGTCAAGGGGTCAGCAGGCAAGGAGTCAGGGGGCGAGATCGCCGGCGCGTCCGGCGAGCGGCGCACCCTGCTCGCGCAGCGAGGAATCGAGATAGGACTCGAACTCCATCGCCAGTTCCCGCGCCGGGCCACCGGTTTCCGTGCGCGACAGGATCACCCGGCGCGCCGAGTCATACTCCGGCAGGATACGGGTCAGACGGCCGACGCTGAGATCGCGGGCCACGACGAAATCGGGCAGGCAGGCAACGCCGAGACCTGCCAGAGCGGCCTCGAGCACAGAACGGGTGTCGGCCATCTCGATGCGGCGCTCAGCGGTGACCGGGGTCACCGCACCGCGACGGTCGGTCAGCGTCCAGATCACGCCTTCCTGCTCAGCAGGCAGGTGCAGCAGGCGATGGCTCGCAAGCTCGCTCGCGCTTTCGGGCCGTCCCTGCGTGGCGAGATAGAGCGAGGATGCGACAACCACATGGGCGCTCACCGCGATCGGTCGGCCTTCCATCTGCTCGCCGGTCTCGGTGCTCAGCGTCAGATCGCATCCCTCGGACCCAAGGGGTTCGAACACCACCGAGTGGTCGGGATGTGACGCGAGGAACCGTCCCAGCCGCGGAACGATCATGTGCTCGACCAGCTCCGCCGGCGCGGCGATGCGCAGCGCCGCGGCCTGCGGTTCGGCGAGGGCTCGGGCACAGGTGTCGGCCCAATCGGCCTCGGCCAGCAGCTGGCGCGTCCAGCGGTAATAATGGTTGCCCTCAGTGGTCGGACGGACCTGTCGCGTGGTGCGCTCGAAGAGCTTCAGCCCGAGCCGGCGCTCCAGCGCCGCGACGTTCTTGGAAACCGCCGCCTTGGACATGCCGAGCGCATCTGCCGCCGCAGTGAAACCACCATGGTCCATCACATGCGTGAAGGCTCTTAGTTCGGCAAACTTGTCCATTCAGACTCTCCGGCTACCCTGGGCACTCGTGACCCGCCCGCGCTTATGTAGCGGGAGCGACAGTTTTTCAACATTGTTAATAACAATGTCATAGACTTTCCTGTTTCGTGCCGTAATCTTTGGCAAATGGACATTTCAGAGAGCCGTCACCGGAGCCGGGAGGAGAAGAGTGCCGCCACGCGTGCACGCCTGACGGCCGCTGCCCGGCAGCTCTTTGACGAGTACGGCTACCACAATGTCTCGGTCACGCAAATCGCCCGGATGGCCGGTGTGACCCACGCCATGATCAATGTCTATTTCCATTCCAAGGCTGGGCTTCTTTATGCTCTGATCCAAGAAAATAATGCATCTCAGATAGATAAACTATCAGACACGGTCCCGATGCACGCGCCTTTCGAAGAAAAGCTGCGCCATATCGTAGCCGTCTACGTGAAAGGTGACCTTGCAGATCCGCGGCTTCTCGCCGTGATGCAGGCCTATTACTGGCAATGGCCCGCCGAGACCGAGGTCCAGAACCGCCTACAATTAAGGCAGGCACTCGCGCCGCTCCTGCGGGCGATGCGGGATGCGCCACAATTCACCCATCGGACCGAGGAGGAACTGGAAGATGCACTCGACGCCTTCTACGCGATCTACTCCCATGGGCTGCGCCCGTCGATCTACGACGACGCCAGCATCCCGAGTTGCATCGAGCTGATTCTGCGGCGCAGCAAACCACTGTTCGATGGGCTCGCGCTGGCGGCGGTCTCTGTCCGCGAGTAACCAGACACCGCACGACAAAAAACGCCCCGGCCTGAGACCGGGGCGCAGGTGGGCTTTCGTGGACGGCCCGAGGAATAAAGACCTACCAGTCGTGCGGCCCCTTCTCGGCGAAGGCATGCACGAGGAAATCGATGAAGGCGCGGACCTTCGGCTGGGTGAAGCGACCCGGCGGGTAGACGGCGTAGATGCCCTGCGTCTCGACCGGCAGATCGGGGATCGCATCCTCGACCAGCCCCTGCTTCATCGCATCTGCGTAGAGGTAGGACGGTAGGTAGGCGATGCCGAGCCCGGCGATGCAGGCGTTCAGCAGCGACTGCCCGTCGTTCACCGACAGCCAGCCCGCGGTGCGCACCTGCCGCTTTTCGCCCGACGGCGCGGTTACCTTCCAGACGTTGCCCGAGGACTGGTTGGAATAGTGCAGCAGCTTGTGCTCGTTGAGATCGTCGATGCGCTGCGGCCGCCCGAAGCGCTGGAAGTAGTTGGGCGAGGCGATCATCCGCTTGGTGGTGTCGGTCAGCTTGCGGGCGCGCAGCGTGCTGTCCTCCAGTTCACCGATGCGCACCGCCATGTCGAAGCCTTCCGAGATCAACTCGACGTAGCGGTTGTTGAGCACCATGTTGACGGTGATGTCCGGGAACTCGGCGAGGAACTCACCCAGCACCGGGCTCAGGTGGTTGACCCCGAAATCCGTCGCCACCGAGATCCGCAGCAGCCCCGAGGGTGCCGATTGCATCGAGGTGACCAAAGCGTCGGCCTCGCCCGCATCGTTCAGCACGCGGCGTGCCCGGTCGTAATAGGCAAGGCCAATCTCGGTGGGCGACACGCGCCGCGTCGTCCGGTTCAGCAGCCGCGCGCCGAGGCGCGCCTCCAGCGAGGAGACATGTTTCGACACGGCCGACTTCGAGATTCCCATCTTCTTGGCCGCGTCGGTGAACCCTCCCTGGTCCACCACCGTGGCAAAGGCCTCCATTTCGGTCAGTCGATCCATACCCGTCACCTCGTAAACGTTCCTTGGCCCAAGATATTGACCCGGAATGGGGCAGGACTTGGACGGCGCGGGGACAATATCGGGGTTTTGCCGTGCACTGTACTTGACGCCGAAACCGAGAGGTAAAATCTGCAGCAACAGTGTTTCCGCGTGCAGAACAACCATGGCCGACAGCCTTTGCCCCCTCTCTCCACCGCCAGCCGGCCACAATCGCGGCCCCGCGCTCGAGCCTCCCTCGCTGCTGGCCGTCGAGCGCTGGCGGCGCGCCAAGGCCGCGCGCAAGGCCCCCTCGGGCGTCGCCCTGCGGATGCAGCTCCGCCGCGCGGCGGAGCTGGGCATGCCCCCTCGAGACTACCTCGCGCTGCGCGCCTTCTGCGGCACCGACATCCGGGCCGTCGCCTTCATGCCCGATGCCCTGAGGCTGCGCTTTGCCCGGTCGCTGCAGATGCCCGAGCCGCGGCGCGCGCGCCTGCGTGCCATGCGGGATGTTTACTTGCTGGGTTTCGCTCCGCCGGACGAGCCGCCCGAGTCATTTCGGCAGGAGCTTTCGGATTTGACCGGCTGCAGGTTCGCGCATTGTGCCCCCTGCTCCAAGACACCGATTGCATGGTCCGAGGCCCGCGCAGGGGCTCGCGCGCTGCTCGACCCGCTGCGCCTCCCCGGGGCATCAGTGCTGTTGGTCGGTGACGGTGAGATCGCCACGCAGCTTTACGGTGCGGCGCGCCTCGGTGGCCTGATGAGCCCAGAGGAATTCTTCGGGCCGGACCTGCGCTGAGACAGCAAAAGACCGCGCCGGTTGCCCGGCGCGGCCAGTGGTCACAAGACGGCACGGAAGGGTCAGGCCGCCTTGCGATCGTGTTGACCTTCTTCGATCTCCTCGACGATCTTCGAGACGAAGGCCTTCAGGTCATCGGGTTTGCGGCTGGTAATGATGCCCTTGTCGCAGGCCACCGCCTCATCGACCCAGTTGCCGCCTGCGTTCACCACGTCGGTCTTGATCGAGAGGTAGGAGGTCACCTCGCGGCCCTTCACGATACCGGCCTCGACCAGCACCCAGGGCGCGTGACAGACGGCGGCGATCACCTTGCCCTCGTTGTGGAAGTCCTTGACGAGGTTGACCACCGCGGGCTCTGCTCGCAGCAGGTCGGGGTTGATCTGGCCGCCCGGGATCACCAGCGCGTCGTAGTCATGCGAGTTGACGTCGGCAATCTTGGCCTCGGCCTCGCGGCCCCAGTCGGAGCCTTCCCAGCCCTTGATCGGCTTGCCGTCGAGCGTGGCGACATGCACGTCTGCGCCCTTCACGCGCAGCTGGTCGCGCGGGAATTCCAGCTCAGATTGCTCGAAACCGTGGGTGGCGATGATCAGGATCTTTGCGTTGCTGATGGCAGTCATGAGATGTCTCCTTCCATCTGTCTTGCAGTCTGTCTTGCAGTCCGGCGCCGTGTTCGGCGCGTCTGGATATGCAACAGGAAGGTCCCGGCCCGTGTTCCAAAGAACACGGACACGGGTTTTTGACAGAGGAGCGGGAACCGGAGGCGGCGGTTGCCTCCGGCGGGAGTATTTGGGGAAAGATGAAAGTCCGGTCAGGCGCGGGCGCTGCGGGTCCAGGGCTCGGCCCCTTTCACGTCGACGAAGACGCGGTAGACCGAGCTTGTCGCGGTGATGTACATGCGCTGCCCATCTGGTCCACCGAAGCAGAGGTTGGCGACGACCTCGGGCACGAGGATCTTGCCCAGCAGCGTGCCGTCGGGCGCGAAGCAATGCACCCCGTCCCCGGCCGAGGACCAGAGGTTGCCCTGCACATCGCAGCGCATCCCATCCGGTAGACCGCAGTCGAGCGTCGCGAAATCCCCGAGCGACGTCAGGGTTTCGCCGTCGACTGCGTACTTGCGGATGACCGGGGGCACGGTGTCGTCATGGCTCGACCCGCTCTCGGCGACGTAGAGGATGGACTCGTCCGGCGAAAAACACAGGCCGTTGGGTTGGGCAAAATCCGAGATCACCGGCACCGGCGCGCCGCCCCCGGGCGGAATGCGGAAGACATGGCGGGCCGCCTGTTCGGGCTCGGCGCGGTTGCCCTCGAAGTTCGAGATGATGCCGTAGGTGGGATCTGTGAACCACACCGCACCGTCGGAGCTGACCACCACGTCGTTCGGCGAGTTGAGCCGCTTGCCCTCGTACTCTGACGCGAGCACGGTCAATGCCCCGTCATATTCGGTCCGCACCACGTCGCGCGTACCGTGTCGGCACCCCACAAGCCGCCCCCAGGGGTCGCGGGTGTTGCCATTGTTGAACTGGCTCTCTTCGCGGAAGACGCTGAGGCCCTGCCCTTCAGTCCATTGGTAGAGCGTTTGCGAAGGGATCTCGGAGAAGATCAACGCGTTCCGGTCGCCGAACCAGACCGGCCCTTCGGTCCAGGTGAACCCGGTGCAGAGCTGCTCGAGCTTGCCCATCGGGTGAACGAGGGCACGGAAGCGCTCGTCACGGATCTCCAGGTGGTCTGGGGTGCGGATCATCGCGCGACCCTCCTCGTGCTGGCGGCAATGACGATGCCGATGATGATGAGACCGGTCAGCACCATGCGCACCCCGGCGCCCGCGCCGTAGGAATTGAGCATGGAGACGACGAGGAACATGAAGAGCGAGGCGCCCCAGACGCCCGGCACGTTGGACATGCCGCCGGCGATCGAGGTGCCGCCGATCACCACGACGGCGATCGACATCAGCAGGTACTCGGCCCCCATGTTGAGCGCAGCGCCGCCCGAGAAGCTGGCCAGCAGGTAGCCCGCTATGGCGGCAAACACGGTGACGGCGACATAGGTGGCGGCGCGCACCGCCTCGACCGGCACCCCCGCAAGCCGCGCCGCGCGCAGGTTCTGCCCCGAGGCGAGCAGCCAGCGGCCCCAGACCGAGCGTTCGAGCAGCACCCAGATCAGCAGCGAAAGACCCAGCCCCACCAGAGCCACGTTCGGAATGCCCATGGTGCGTCCGGTGGCGAAGTCGGCCAGCCCGGCGGGCGGCTTGATGCGCAGCCCCCGGTTCGACCAGATCGCCAGCGACTGGTAGAGCAGCGAGGCGGCGAGCGTGGCAATAATGGGCGGCAGCCGCAGCAGGTAGATCAGCGCGAAGTTGGCAAGTCCGGTGCCGAGGCCCACGAGGATCGCCACCCCCAGCCCCATCCAGGCCGTGCCGGGGTCCGAGCCCATGGCCTTCAGTGCCAGAGTTCCCGAGAGAGTCATGGTGGCCGGGATCGACAGGTCCACGTTGCCGGGCCCAAGCGTGATCACCAGCATCTGCCCGAGGCCGACGATGGCGGCAAAGGCACCGAAGCTGAGCGCGGCATAGGCCAGCTCTCCGGCACCGCGCCCCTCGGTCAGTGCAACGGTGAGCGCAAAGGCTGCGGCGGCGGCGACCCAGGACCAGAGCCAGGGTTTCTGTATCAGTTTCATGCGCGCCTCCTCACGCCTGCGCGTCGCGGCGGGTGAAGAGCAGCCGCGCCGTCAGGACAAGGATCAGGATCGCCCCCTGTGCGCCGATCTGCCAGTCGGGCGAGAGCCGCAGGAAGCTCAGGAAGGACGCGGCGAGCGTCAGCGTCAGCGCACCGATCACCGCGCCGACCGGGCTCACCTTGCCGCCGGTGAACTCGCCGCCGCCGAGGATCACCCCCGCAATGCTGAGCAGCGTGTAGCGCAGCGCGATATTGGCATCGGCCGAGGTGGTCAGCCCCACCAGCGCCATGCCCGCGAAGACTCCAAAAAGCCCGGCGAGGCCATAGGCCAGCGCCTTCAGGCGCACCACCGGCCAGCCGGCACGCTGCACCGAGCGGGCGTTGCCACCGACCCCGCGCAGCACCGTTCCGATGCCCGAGCGGATCACCAACAGGTGGGTCACCACCGCGATGATCACCGAGGCGCAGACTGCCATGGGAATGTAGGGCGGCTTGACGGTCATCAGCGTGCGCAGCCAGCCGGGGCTCGCGCCGCCAGGCGACGGCAGGATGAAGAGCGCCAGCCCGCCCCAGACAAAGGACATGCCCAGCGTCACCACGATGGCAGGCAGATCGAGCGCGTGGATCACCGCGCCGAGCGCGGCGTAGCACAGCACCAGCGCCAGCAGGATCAGCACACCGAGCATCGGGCTGTCGTTGAGGAAGGTTGCCGTCACGCAGGCCACCAGCGACACGAAGGCACCCAGCGAGAGGTCGATATCATTGACCATGATGATCATCATCTGCGCGACGGTCGCCAGCGCGATCGGCACCGCGAGGTTGAACAGCAGGTTGATCCCGAAATAGCTCATCGCCCGCGGCTGCATGTAGAAGGTCGCCGCAAGCAGCACCGCCAGCGACACGACGGGCAAAAGGATCCGGTATTTCGCGAAGAGCTTCACGTCACGCCCCTTCCATTTCGAAGGAGGCTTCGAGGATGCGCTCCTCGGTGATCTCGTCGCCGGTCAGTTCGGCCGAGATCTCGCCGTTGCGGAACACGAAGACGCGGTCGCATTGGCAGACCTCCTCGGTCTCGGTCGAATACCAAAGGAAGGTGCGGCCCCTGGCGGCCTCGGCGCGGATCATGGCGTAGACGTCCTGTTTGGTGCCCACGTCGACGCCGCGCATGGGATCGTCCATCACCACCACCGGGGCGGCCGAGGCGAGCGCGCGGGCGAAGAGCACCTTTTGCTGGTTGCCGCCCGAGAGCGACAGGATGGGGTTGGTCACGTCATCGGTGCGGATGCCGATGCGCGCCTTCCACTCGGCGGTGATCTCGGCCTCGCGGGTGCGGTCGACCATGCCGCGCCGGGCGATCTGCGGCAGGATCGAGATCGAGGCGTTGCGCAGGATCGACCAGAGCGGCAGCACGCCGTCCCTGCCCCGGTCCCCTGCGACAAAGACCATCCCCGCCTCGCGCGGGCTGCGCCACGAGGAGGTGGCGCCGAGGTAGAGCCGGGCCAGCGCCTCTGCCTGCCCGTGACCCGCCAGACCCGAAAGGCCAACGATCTCGCCCTTGCGGGCGCGGAGTCCCTCGGGGGTGTGCAGGACTTCCTCGCCCTGTGCCCGCGCCGCCTGCGCGGCGGCGGCCTCGGTCGCCACGTGGCCCATGGCATCGACGAGGCCCTGCCGGGTGAAGCCCCCGGCCGGTTTCTCGGCGACCACCTTGCCGTCCTTCATCACGAGGATGCGGGTGGCGACCTCGAAGATCTCGCCCAGCATGTGCGAGATGAAGATCACCGCGCCGCCCCGCGCGCAGAACTGCTTGATGTGGGAAAGCAGCTGTTCCGCGATGCCGGCGTCCAGCGACGAGGTGGGCTCGTCGAGGATCACCAGCCGCGCCTCGGTTCCGCGCGGGGCGAAGCCGATGGCGATCTCGACCATCTGCCGCTGGGCGATGCTGAGCGTGTCCACCGGCGCGTCGGCGTCGATGCCGTGCCCCGGAAAGACCTGATCCAGTGCGGCGCGGATCTCGGCGCGCGCGGGCGCGCGCCAGTTCATGCCCTTCAGCGCGGAATGCGAAATGCGCAGGTTCTCGGCCACCGTCAGGTTCGGGCAGAGCGACAGCTCCTGGAACACCGAGCGCACCCCGGCAGCCAGCGCGCTCGCCGCGCCGGAGGCGGGAAAGGCCACGCTACCCGAGGTCGGCGCGAGCCCGCCATTGACCACGTTGACGAGCGTGGATTTCCCGGCTCCGTTGTGGCCGACGAGACCGAGGCAGTCGCCGGGAGAGATGGACAGGCTGACGCCGTCGAGTGCCCTGACCGGACCGAAGTGCTTGGCGGCCTCGGTCAGGGCGACGATCGGCGCAGCCGAAGGGGCTGCGGTACTCATCGGTGCTTACATGGCCCCGGAAATGACGGCCTTGGCGTCGTCGAGCGAGTAGACGGTGTTGGCGACCGAGCCCTCGGGGGTGGTCTCAAGCGCCTCGTCCAGCGTGTCCTGTGTCACCTTCAGGAAGGGCACGGTCAGGTCCTTGGGCACCTCGGCACCGTCGAGGATCTGCTGCGCCACCCAGAAGGCCAGCGAGGCCACGCCCGGGGCGATCGACAGCGAGAGCGTCTCGTAGCCATTGGCGTCGCGCTGGTCGGCCCACCACTGCATCTCGTCCTGGCGGTTGCCGAGCACGATCAGCGGCGTGTCACGTCCCGCGGCCTTGAAGGCCTGCGCCGCACCGTAACCGTCGCCACCCTGGGTCACGACGCCGACGACGTCGGGCAGCGAGGGCAGCACGCCCGCCACGGCCTTCTGCGCCACATCCTGCGCCCAGTCCCCATGGACCGAACCAACGATCTCGAACTGGCTGTTTTCGGCGACGCCTTCTTCGATGCCCGCGTGGATCTCGTCATCGACGAAGACCCCGGCGAGGCCGCGGATTTCCAGCAGGTTGCCGCCTTCGGGCAGGCGCGTTGCAAGGTACTCGACCTGCTCCTTGCCCATCGCCTTGAAGTCCACCGCGATGCGCCAGGCACAGGGGGCGGTGACAATACCGTCGAAGCTGACCACGGTAACCCCGGCGTTGCAGGCCTCTTCCACGGCACCGTTCAGCGCGGTGGGCGAGGCGGCGTTGAGGATGATCGCGTCGTAGCCCTGAAGGATCATGTTCTGGAGCTGAGCGGCCTGTTCGGTGGCCTGGTTCTCGGAGGTCGTATAAGCATCCGCCGCACCGACGACGCCCGCTTCGACGGCCTGCGCGCCGACCTCCTCGAAGGTCTGCAGCATTGCCTGCCGCCACGAGTTGCCCGCGTAGTTGTTCGAAAGCGCGATGCGCTTGCCCGAGGTGTCGGCCATCGCGCCGCCTGCGATCATCGCAAGCCCCGCCGCGCCGAGCAGCATCTGTGTCTTGGTCATTTTCCCTCCCATCGCCCTATTCCGGGCGCTCACTGGATGCCCGTCCTCCACGGGCAGGCTTATGCTGCCCCCACGGAAGGTGCGCGTAAAGTGTGCGCCCCGCAGAACGCTTGCGGGTTCCCGCAGGGCATCTGCGGGAATGGGTGTTTTCTTCTTCGTCCGGACGCGCCATCTTGCGGAGACGCGCAAGAGGAGGCGCGTGGGGAGGGATCATGAGTTCATCGCAAGCGGCGGAGTCCGTGCGCGCAGCGGTTTCGCGGCCCGCCGGCGACCCCGGCGAAGACCGCAAGGACCGCGACGTCTTCGAGCGGATATCGACGCGGCTGTCCGAAGAGGTCGAGATCGGCGCGGCGCTGAGCGCCATCGCACCCGAGATCGCCGCCGTTCTGCCGTTCAGCCACGTCGACATCTGCCTGCACGACACGCCCGGCTGGGTGGTCAGCTTCGAGGCCGGGATCGAGACCCGCTGGTCGCAGCGCCGCACCCGTGTCCAGTACTCGCCGGTGCGCGACGTGCTGCTCGGACGCAGCCCGGCCATGCTCTCGGCCAACGCCATGGAGGACCCGCGGCAGACCTTTCCCGGTGCCTGCTGCGAGCCGATCCTGAACCACCGGCTGCGGGCGCGGATCAACGTGCCGCTGCGGGTCATGGGAGAGGTCACCGGCACGCTCAACTTCTCGCATGGCACAGCCGGGTTCTACACCGCCGCGGACCTGCCGCAGGCGCAGGCGCTGGCCGATCTGCTCGCGCCGTGGTTCCACGCGCTGCACGGCGCGGCGCGCGCCCGGCAGGCCGCGCAGCTTCGCGCCCGCGCGCAGGAACAGGCCGAAGGGCTGCGTCAGGGCGCGCTGGAGCTGACCCAGACGCTGGAGCAGGAGCGCCAGCGCATCGGCATGGACCTGCACGACCAGACGCTGGCCGATCTCACCCGCATCCTGCGCGAGCTGACGGGCGACGCGCCGCTCGACCGCGACCTGCTGGCCGAACGCGTGACCGACACCATCGACGACCTGCGCGCGCTGATCGACACCGCCGTGCCGACGCTGCTCGATCTCTTCGGCTACGCCCATGCGGTGCGGGTGCACCTTGAGCGCGCCGTGGGACCGGACCCCGTCGAGGTTGATGTCGAAGACGAGACAGACGGCGCCCCCGACCGGCTCGGCCCGACCGAGCGCACCGCGCTCTTCCGCATCACGCAGGAGGCAATCAACAACGCCGCCCGTCACGCCGGCGCGCGCCGCATCCTCGTGACGGTCAGCTCCGAGCCGCAGCACCGCCTGCGCGTCACCATCAGCGACGACGGTATCGGCATCGGCCCCGAGGTGGGCCGCCGTTCGGGCCTGTCGCACCTGCGCACCCGCGCCCATCTCATCGGCGCCGACCTTGAAATCGTGGCCGACGCGGGCACCCGCGTCACCGTTACCCTCCCGGAGTTCCCCGCATGAAAGTCCTCCTCGTCGAAGACGACCAGTTCCACGCCTCCTACCTGCAGGACGCGCTCGCCGAGGCGCTGCCCGAGGTGACCGAGATGCTGCATGCCACCGACGGTGCCGCCGGCGAGGCCGAGGCCCGCGACGCGCGCATCGAGGCGGTGGTGATGGACCTGCAAATGGACGGTCGCAACGGCATCGAGGCGGCCCGCGCGATCTGGGCCGAGCGGCCCGGCACGCGCATCCTGTTCTGGTCGAACTACTCGGACGAGGCCTACCTGCGCGGCATCTCGCGGATCGTGCCCGAGGACAGCGCCTATGGCTACGTGCTCAAGACCGCGACCCGCGAGCGTCTGAAGCTGGCGCTGCGCGCGGTGCTGCTGGAAGGCCAGATCATGGTCGACCGCGAGATTCACCGCCTGCAGCGCCGCAGCGCCAGCCCGCGCAACGCGCTCGACGACAGCGAATACGCGGTGCTGCTGGATCTGGCGCTGGGTCTGCAGGACAAGCTGATCGCCGAGCGCCGCGGCATGTCGCTGCGCACCGTGCAGAACCGGCTGCTGTCGCTCTACGACAAGCTCGGCGTCGACGGCGAGGACGTCGGCCCGGCGCTCAACAAGCGGGTGAAGGCGCTGTCACGCGCCTTCACCACGCGCACGCTGAACGTCGAGACGCTGGAGAGCGCGCAACGCGACTACGAGCGCTGGCTGGCGGGGCGGGCAAGATCGGTGCACTAGGGGCGCCACGCGACAGCGCCCGGAACCAAGCCGAAGGCGCCGGGCGAGCGCCTGCACGTCCCGGCGCGCTGGCGCCCGCCCGGCTCAGGTTGCACCCAGCCCGACCGCGCAAGGATCAGCCGCCCCTTACGCAACCTCTTGGCGCAGCCGCGCCACGGGGCTAAACCGGCCTTCCCGAAGACCCAGAGGAGGCCGCAGCCGTGGACACCCAAAGCCGTATCGCCAGCACCATCGCCCGGGAAATCCAGGCCAGTCCGAAACAGGTGACGGCAGCGGTCGAGCTGCTTGACGGCGGCGCCACGGTTCCCTTCGTGGCGCGCTACCGCAAAGAGGTCACCGGCGGGCTCGACGACACCCAGCTGCGCAACCTCGCCGAGCGCCTCACATACCTGCGCGAGCTCGAGTCCCGCCGTGTGGCCATCCGCGAGTCCATCAGGGAGCAGGGCAAGCTCACCGACGCGCTCGAAAAATCTATCGCAGGGGCCGAGACCAAGGCGACGCTCGAAGACATCTACCTGCCCTACAAGCCCAAGCGCCGCACCCGCGCGATGATCGCCCGCGAGAACGGGCTCGAGCCGCTGCTGCGCGCCATAGAGAGCGACCGCCGCGCCGATCCCGCGAAACTGGCGGAAGCCTACCTCGGCGAGAACGTGGCCGACGTGAAGGCCGCGCTCGAGGGCGCCCGCGACATCCTCGGCGAGGAGCTGACCGAAAACGCCACCCTTCTCGGCAGCCTGCGCGAGTTCATGCGCGCCGAGGCTTTCATCTCGGCCAAGGTCGCGCCGGGCAAGGAGCAGGAAGGTGCCAAGTTCTCCGACTATTTCGACCATCGCGAGAAATGGGCCGATATCCCGTCGCACCGCGCTCTGGCGATCCTGCGTGCCTCGAAGGAAGAAGTGGTCACCGTCGACATCGCCCCGGACCCCGAGACCTCGACCCGCCGCGGCGAGGACATCGTGGCCGCGGCCATCGGTATTCCCGGCAATGGCCCCGGCGACCAGTGGCTGCGCGGCGTCGCCGAGTGGACGTGGCGGGTGAAACTGAGCCTGTCGATGTATGTGGACCTCATGACCGAGTTGCGCCGCCGCGCGCATGAAGAGGCCATCGCGGTCTTTGCCCGCAACCTCAAGGATCTGCTGCTGGCCGCGCCCGCCGGCTCCAAGGCGACGCTTGGCCTCGACCCCGGCATCCGCACCGGGGTGAAATGCGCCGTGGTGGACGCCACCGGGAAACTGCTGGATACGGCGACGATCTACCCGTTCCAGCCGAAGAACGACACGCGCGGCGCCACCGCAACGCTGATGGAGCTGATCGCCCGCCACAAGATCGAGCTGATCGCCATCGGCAACGGCACCGCCAGCCGCGAGACCGAGCGCCTCGTCGGCGACGTGCTGAAGCTGCTGCCCGCCACGGTGAAGAAACCGACCAAGGTGGTGGTCTCCGAGGCTGGCGCCTCGGTCTACTCCGCTTCCGAGACCGCGGCCAAGGAGTTCCCCGACCTCGACGTCTCGCTGCGCGGCGCCGTATCGATCGCCCGCCGCCTGCAGGACCCGCTGGCCGAGCTGGTGAAGATCACCCCGCAGAGCATCGGCGTGGGCCAGTACCAGCACGATGTCGACCAGCGCAAACTGGCGCAGACGCTCGAGGCCGTGGTCGAGGATGCGGTGAACGCCGTGGGCGTCGATCTCAACACCGCCTCCGCGCCGCTGCTGGCGCATGTGGCAGGCCTCGGCCCGTCGCTGGCACAGTCCATCGTCAGCCACCGCGACAGCACCGGCGCCTTCCCCTCGCGCAAGGCGCTCCTGAAAGTGGCGGGACTCGGGCCGAAGGCCTTCGAGCAATGCGCTGGCTTCCTGCGCATCCGGGACGGGGCCGAACCGCTCGACGCCTCTTCGGTCCACCCCGAGGCCTACGGTGTGGCGCGCAAGATCGTCGCTGCCTGCGGCCGTGACATCCGCCAGATCATGGGCCAGCCGCAGGCGCTCAAGGGGCTGCGCGCCGAGGAGTTCGTTGACGGTGCCTTCGGTCTTCCGACCGTGCGCGACATCCTGTCGGAGCTGGAAAAGCCCGGCCGCGACCCGCGCCCCGACTTCGTCACCGCCAGCTTCACCGATGGCGTCGAGGAGATCACCGACCTGCGCCCGGGGATGATGCTCGAAGGCACGGTGACCAACGTCGCGGCCTTCGGCGCCTTCGTCGACATCGGCGTGCACCAGGACGGTCTGGTGCACGTCAGCCAGCTTGCGGACCGCTTCGTGAAGGACCCGCACGAGGTGGTGAAGGCGGGCGACGTGGTGAAGGTGCGGGTGACCGAGGTCGACGTGCCGCGCAAGCGCATTGGCCTGTCGATGCGCAAGGACGGCAGTGGCCGCGAGGCTGCGCAGGAACGGCGCGCCCAGCCCGACAAGGGGCGCGGCGGCGCACCGCGCGGCAAGGGCGGGCCCGGCAAGGGGTCACGGGGCCCGATGAGCTCCGGCCCCAAGGGAGGCTCTGGCGGCGGTCAGGGCGCGCTCGGCGCCGCGCTGATGGACGCGATGAAGAAGAAAAACTGACCCTGACTGGGAAGCGTGCGGGCCCGCGTAACGCGAGGCTCGCCAAGTGCTCTGCAATGCCTCCTTCCGGCCCGTGCGGGGCGCACCGCGCAGGCGGGCACGCCGACCGCATCTCACCGGAGAGGGTCTGCTCCGGGGAGCGTGCCTGACTGTCCTTAGGGCTGGTCTCCCCGGGTTCAGCATTGCCTAGCGCGCCAGCCCCTGCTCCGCCAGCCACCGCGCGGAGGACAGGATCTGCCCGTGGTCCCGCAGTTCGAGGATCAGCCGGGCACGCCCCTCAAGCGGGGCCACGGCATCGAAGACCGAGGGCCAGTTGATCGTCCCCTGCCCGATGCCCCAGTGCCGGTCGGCGTAGCCGTCGGCGTCCTGCAGGTGCACGTGGCGCAGCCGCTCGCCCGCACGGCGGATGAAGTAGTCCACCGGCGGCGCGCCCGTCGCGTCATGGGCGTAGTGGGCGTGGCCAGTGTCGACCGACACGGCCACGGCGGGGCTGTCGAAACTGTCGGCGAGCAGGCAACGCGCGTCGGTGTCCCTGTCCTCGATGTTCTCGATCACCAGCGTCACGCCGATCTCCTCGGCCCGGCGCACGGCCTCGGCCAGCGTCTCGCGCACCAACGCCACGACGCGGCCCCGCGCCCCGGGATAATTGTCGAGGTTGTTGTGGTCCCACGTCGTGTAGGGGCTGTGGATCACCATCTGGCTCGCGCCGAGCGCCTCGCAGACCTCAAGCCCCTGCAACATCCGCCGGGCGACAAGCGCGCGCATCTCGAAGTCCGGATTGGCGAGGCTCAGCCCCCAGAACGGGCCATGGATGCCGAGCCTGCCCTCGTAGTCCTGCAGCAGCGCCTTCGCCCGCGCCACCAGCGGCGTCCAGTCGCCGCAGAGCACCTCGGCCTCGGAGAAGTCCTGCAGTTCGAGATCGCGCTGGTCGGCGATCAGCCAGTCGCGCAGGGTCTCGAGCGTGTCGAGCGACATGGCCGCTCCAAGGAGAGGGAGAGTGGTCATTCTGGCAATCCTGTCGGCAGATCCTGCGACACCCGCCGATCGGGGCCGCGTCGCCTCTGCTGTAGGACGGGCAGATGACAGCCGGATGACCCTCCGCGGATCGCGGAGGGCGGCGGCGGCACCCGCATCTGCCCATCGCACGCCGGCTGGCGCCTCCGCGCAACAGGTGACTTGACTTGCGCCCGGGACTGGGCGCAAGGGAGGCGCAGGGCGCGCTGGCGCCATCCCTCCTTGCAAAGCAGCAGATCGTGTCCACCAACCCCTATGAACTGGCCGGGTTCTACGAGTCCGCCATTGCCGACGGACGGCACCGCGCCATTGTCGGTGGCCGCTGGGAAGAAACCGGGCGGATCGAGATATCGATCCTGCGCGATGCCGGCCTGCTGCCGCATCACCACCTGCTCGACATCGGCGCAGGGGCGCTTCGGCTGGGATGCAAGGCGGTGCCCTACCTCGAGCCCGGGCACTATTGGGCCACCGATGCCTCGCGCGCGATCCTACTGGCGGGACATGCCGCCGAACTCGCGGACCCCGCACGGCTCGATCCGGCGCAGCTGATCGAGGACGCGCGCTTCGACTTTCCCGGCGTCCCCGACCACATCACCCATGCCATCGCCTTCGCGGTCTTCCCGCACCTGCCCATGGCCTTCCTGCGCCGCGCGCTGGTCAACCTGCGGCGGTTCGAGGCGCTGGAGCGGTTCTTCTTCACCGTCTTTCTCGCGCCCGACCCGGTCACCGCGATGCGCCCCTACCGCCAGCCCGACGGGGTCGTGACCCACGACACCCGCGCGCCCTACCACATTCTCGCCGAGGATGTGCTGCACCTGGCGCAGGGCAGCGGCTGGACGGTCACGCGCAGCAACGTGATGCTGCCGCGCGGTCAGGTGCTCTTCACCGCGCAGCCCGTCCGGGCCTGACCCCGTCCGAGCCTGACAGCCGGACAGCGCGCCAGGGGCGCGCCCGCCCGGTTTCCCGGGAAGGCACACCCCCGACACGCAGCCAGTGTCAGGCGGCCAACTCGCGGCTGACCAGCTCGACCCAGTAGCGCATCCCGGGCAGGATCGCGTCATCGTTGAAGTTGTAGGCGGCGTTGTGCAGCTCGGCGCTCTCGCCATTGCCGTACCAGACGATGGCACCGGGGCGCTTCTCAAGCATGTAGGAGAAATCCTCCGAGCCCATCATCCGGTCGCAGTTGGCATCGACGTTCCCAGCCCCGACGACCGCGCTGGCCGCACCGAGCGCGACGGCGGTCTTCGCCGCGTCATTGGCAGTCACCGGGTAGCCCGGACGCCAGTCGAGCTCGGCCTCGCAGCCGAACTGCTCGGCCCCGGCGTTGAGAAGACGGCGCAGGTGGCCCTCGATCTCGGCGCGGGTGTCGGAGTTCATCGTGCGGATGGTGCCGCCGAAAGTGGCGGTGTCGGGGATCACGTTGAGCGCCTTGCCCGAGCCGGATTCAAGGTAGGTGATCGAGACCACGACCTGATCGAAGGGATCGGAGAAGCGCGAGACCAGCGTCTGCGCCGAAGCGATGAGATGCGCCGCCGCGACCACCGGATCGATCGACATGGTCGGCGCCGAGGCATGGCCGCCGCGCCCGGTCACGGTCACCACGAAGCGGTCGCCCGCCGCCATCAGCGGGCCGGGCCGTGTGGCGAACTGGCCCACCGGCAGGCCGGGCTTGTTGTGCATGGCGTAGACGCTCTCGATGCCGAAACGCTCGAGGAGCCCTTCCTCGATCATCGTGCGCGCGCCCGCGCCGCCCTCTTCGGCGGGCTGGAAGATCAGCGCCACGGTGCCGGCAAAATCTCGGGTCTGGCAGAGGTACTGCGCGGCGGCGAGCAGCGTCGCGGTGTGGCCGTCGTGGCCGCAGGCATGCATCATGCCGGGCACCTTCGAGGCGTAGGGAAGGTTGGTTTTCTCGTCCATCGGCAGCGCGTCCATGTCGGCACGCAGGCCGATCACCGGACCGTCACCCTTGCTGCCCCTGATCAGCGCCACGATGCCGGTCTTGGCGATGCCGGTCTCGATCTCGTCGACGCCGAAGCCCTTCAGCTTCTCCTCGACGAAGGCGGCGGTCTTGTGCAGCTCGTAGAGAAGTTCGGGCTGTTCGTGGATGCTGCGTCGCCAGCTTTTCGCCTCATCGGCGATGCGGGTCATCTCGTCTGCGTGGGTCACGCGGTCTCTCCTGTTGTCTCGATCCGACCGAGCGCGCTGCGCGGGCGGCGGCGGCATCGCTGCGCAGGGCGGGAGGATCGCGGGGACCGCTCCGTCTTGGCATGGGGATGCGCACCACCGGGCCCCTGTCGCGACGGCCCGGGCGGATCACGCGCGCACGGTTGCAGAAAGCGGCGGCGAGGCCAAGGTGCTCAGAGCGAATCTTCGACCCGGAAACCCTCGGGGATCGCATCGCGCCCCTCGAGCAGCAGATCGGCCATGACCTGCGCCACCTTGGGGCCCATGCCGAAGCCGATCTTGAAGCCGCCATTGGCGATGAAGTGACCCTTCCGCCCCGGCCAAGCCCCGAGCATCGGCGCGCGGCTGCGGGCACGCGGTCGCACGCCGGCCCAGCGTTCGATCACCTCGGCCCCGTGCAGGGCGGGCACCGCAAGCGCCGCGCGGGCGACGAGGTCGTCGCATTGTTCGTCGGTGGAGACCGGGTCTTCGAAGTCGCGCTCGGAGGTCGAGCCGATCGCCACGGTCCCGTCGGCATGGGGCACGACGTGCAGCCCCTCGGCGTAGATCTGCGGCACTTCACCGGCGTCGAAGCGCAGGCTCACCGACTGACCCTTCACGCCGGTGCCGACGTTCTTGCCGAGCGCTTGCGACAGCTCCTGCAGCCCGCGCCAGCCGGTCGCCCAGACCACCTGCCCCGCGTCCTCGGCCTCGGGCACCACCTCGACCCCCCGCACCGCCAGCGCCGCGACCAGCGCCGCGCAGGCCCGGCGCGGGTTCATCCGCGCGGTCAGCGTGTCCCGCACGAGCAGGCCCGAGGGGGTGACCGGCGCCCAGGGCCCGGCCGCCTCGGCCGGGATCACCTCCCAGACCGCGTTGTCCCCCCAGAGCGCGCGCGCCGTGACCTCGCGGCCGCGCGCCAGATCCTCTGCCTTGGCGTCGGCCAGCGGCTGCAGCCGCCCCAGCCGCCCGTAACCCGCCGAGACGCCGCCAGCGGCCTCGACCCCGGCCCAGAACTCCGCCGCCATCAGCAGGCTGTCAAGCTGGAACGCCTTCTTTGGATTCCAGTTCTCGGGCACATGCGGGGCCAGAGCACCGACCTGGCCGCCACTCGATCCCGAGCCCGCACCGTAGGGGTCGACGACCTGCACCCTGGTGCCGCGCGAGACGCAGGCCCAGGCGATCGACAGGCCGAAAATCCCCGCCCCGCGCACCGTCACATCCACGCCATTCTGCCCGCTTGCCATTCCGTCGACTCCGCTTCATGTAGGATCACAGTTCTAGGACAGGACCGCAGAATGAGCCAGCCCGACACCCCGGAATGGCGTGACGGAGACGTGCCCGTCTCGCCGCGTTTCGACGACCCATACTATTCGCTGGAAAACGGCCTGTCGGAGACCCGCCACACGTTTCACGCCGGCAACGATCTGCCCGCGCGTCTGCGCGACGGGTTCCACGTGGCGGAGCTGGGATTCGGCACCGGGCTGAACCTTCTGGCGACGCTGGCGCTGTGGCGCGCGTCGGGTACCCCCGGCCAGCTGCGCTTCACCACCTTCGAGGCGTTTCCGCTCGCCGCCGGGGACATGCTGCGCGCGCAGGCCGCCTTCCCCGAGCTGTCAGACATCGCCACCGAGCTCGCCCCCTTCTGGCAGGCGAACGCACGCGAGATCACCCTGCCGGACCTACGGTTCACCATGGTCGAGGGGGACGCCCGGCAGACCCTCGCCGCCTGGGACGGACAGGCGGATGCGTGGTTCCTCGATGGCTTCTCCCCGGCCAAGAACCCCGAGCTCTGGGGGCCGGAGCTGATGACCGAGGTCGCCCGCCACACAGCGCCCGGCGGCAGCGCTGCCACCTATACCGCCGCCGGCCACGTGCGCCGCGCGCTGGCCGAGGCCGGTTTCGAGGTCGAACGCCGCCCCGGGCATGGCCGCAAGCGCCACATGACCGTCGCAAGGAAGCCCTGAATGGCCCAGCAGGACACGCGCCTCGGCATCTGGCTGATGGTGCTCACCACCTTCATCTTCGCGCTGCAGGACGGCCTTTCGCGGCATCTGTCCGAGGCCACCAACGTCTACATGGTGACGATGGTGCGCTACTGGTTCTTCGCCGTCTTCGTGCTGACGCTGGCGGCGCGCAGCAAGGGCGGTCTGCGTGGAGCGGTAAAGAGCGGCCAGCCGGTGTTGCAGGCGATCCGCGGCGTGCTGCTGGTGCTGGAGATCTGCGTCATGGTCTCGGCTTTCGTGCATCTCGGGCTGGTCGAGAGCCACGCGGTCTTTGCCTGCTACCCGCTGCTCATCGCCGCGTTGTCCGGCCCGGTGCTCGGCGAAAAGGTCGGCTGGCGGCGCTGGAGCGCCATCGGCATCGGTTTTCTCGGCATCCTCATCGTGCTGCAGCCCTCGGGCGGCGTGTTCTCGCCGCTCGCAGCGATCCCGCTGGTGGCCGCGCTGATGTTCGCCCTCTACGGCCTGCTGACCCGCCGTGTCGCCCGCACCGACAGCGCCGCGACCTCCTTCTTCTGGACAGGGGTGGTCGGTGTGGTCACTGCCACGCTGATCGGCATGTGGTTCTGGGTGCCGATGAGCCTGCCCGACTGGGGGCTGATGGCGCTGCTCTGCCTGACGGGGGCGACCGGCCACTACACGCTGATCAAGTGCTACGAGGTGGCCGAGGCCTCGGCGGTGCAGCCCTTCGCCTTCCTGCAGCTGGTCTTTGCCGCGGCGCTCGGGATGGTTGCGTTTGGCGAGACACTGCGCCCCAACGTTGCCCTCGGTGCAGCGATCGTGGTTTGCGCCGGCATCTTCACCCTCCTCCGGGCGCGCAAGGCCGAGCAGCGCTGAGCTGCCCGGCCCCGCGCGGCTCAGGCCGGTTCCGTCACGGTCTCAGGGCGGGCGATGTGCAGCGCCTCGTAGGATGGCAGGCGGATGTCCAGCACCCGCCCCTCGCGCACCAGCACCCGGTTGGACTGCGGTCGGGCGATGAGCTGATCCAGGCTCCAGGCTTCGAGCACCATGAAATCGGCCCGCCGCCCCGGGCCGAGGCTGCCCGCCTCGAAGCCGCAGATCGCCGCCGGGGCCGCGCCCGCCAGCCCGGCGCTGTCCCCAAACGGGTGGTCGAGGTGGCAAATCCGCACCGCTTCCCGCCAGGTGTCCAGCATGTCGTGATCGCCGTAGGCGTAGAAGGGATCGCGGCAATTGTCCCCGGCCACCGCCACCGGCACCCCGGCAGCGCGCAGCTCGTGGATCGGCATCACCCCGCGCCAGCGCGGCGTGCGGCCCGGCACACGGTCCTGAAGGTACATGTTGACCGTCGGTAGGGTGATGAGCGACAGCCCCGCATCCTTCACCAGCGCGATGGTGGCGTCCATTTCGGATTCGGGCAGACGCGCCAGAGAGCAGCAATGGCCGCAGGTCACCCGCCCCTCGTAGCCATGGCGGATCGCGGCGCGGGCGACGTGCGGCAGAGCTCCCGCCTCGGCGGCCTCGTCCACGTGCAGGTCGAGATCGAGATCGCGCTCCTTGGCCAGCGTAAACACCCGGTCGAGCAGCCCGTCGATATCGTCGAGCGAGCCGTGGGTGCCGCCCGAGGCACGGGTGACCCCGCCAAGCAGCCCGCCATGCTCGGCCACGATGTCGGCAAGGCGGACCGCGTAATCCGTCCCCCAGGCGTCGAAGGGCACCAGCGCCGAGGCCTGCAGGGCAATGCGTCCCTTCCAGGCCTCGCGGATTTCGGCGAAAGCGCCCCAGACGGTTTCGCCCTGCCCCTCGTGGCTGTCGAGATGGGTACGGATCGCGGCGACGCCGTGCGCCTCGGCGCAGGAGAGACCGAAATCCATCCGGTGGACCAGGTCGTCGTGACGCCAGTGGGCGATGCGGTCACGGGTGGTGGCCTCGCGCGCACCGGGATGGGTGCCGCCCGAGGCGGGGGCGCGACCCATAACGTGGCCCTTGTCGAGATGGGTGTGCGCGTCGACCAGCATCGGCCAGACATGGCGGCCGCCGAGCGAGACACTCGGCGTATCCGTGGCAATGCGCCCCGGCGCGGCGATCGCGGCGATACGCCGGTCACGGAGCAGCAGCTCGACCGCCGCGGTTCCGTCGCCATCCACCGGAGCGCCGGCGGGAGCGCCCTCGGTCAGCAAAGCGGCAGGACAGCGCAGATCGGTGAGCAGCAGGTCTCCGCCTGCCGCGAGCGCCTCGGTGAGGCGGCGGTGCATGGGGTTGGTCATCTGTAGTCTTTCCGTATCTGGTCCGAAGGCTCAGCTTTCGCCCTGCCCGAAGTGGTCCTTGATCGCCTGCATGAAACCATCCGCCGCCGAGCTGAGCGCGCCGCGGCTGCGGTGCACCAGGCTGAGCCGCTGCCGTCCGGCGGCGGCCATCAGCGGCAGGAAGGCCAGATCGCCGTCGCGGAGCTCCTGGTCGACATCGACGCGGTTGAGGAAGGTCACATGCGGCGAGCGGCGCACGAGGCGTTTCATCATCTCGGTGGAATTGGTTTCCACCACCGGCCGCAGGTCGGCGTTGGCCGGGGCGAGGTTCTCGATCAGCGGCCGAAGCGACAGCTGGTGCGAGGCCAGCACCAACGGGTAGATCAGGCAGTCGGCGACGCGCACGTTTGGCTTGGCGGTAAGCGGGTGGCCGGGCGCGACCACCGCACCAAGCCGATGCTGGAACACCGCCGAAAGCTGCATCCGGTTGTCCTCGGGCAAGTTGTAGCCCAGCCCGATCTCGGCCCCGCCCGAGGCGACCATCTCCATCAGCTCGGAGCGGTTGCAGACGGTCACCTTCACCTCGACCCGTGGGTGGCGTTCGCAGTAATCGGCCACCACGTCGCCGAGCCGTCCGGCGGCGAGGGTGCCCATGGTTGCCACGGTGACCTCGCCATGGCTCAGGCCCTTCAGCGCATGGATGCGCGCCTGCAGCCGGTCGTGGCCCTTCAGCGTCTCGCGGATATGGGCGACAAGCAGTTCGCCCGGCGCGGTCAGCTTCAGCCCGCGCGGCAGCCGCTCGAAGATCGGCACGCCGAAGTCGGCCTCGACCTCGAGCACCTGTCGGTTGACCGCGGAGGCCGCGACATTCAGCTCGCGCGCCGCCTTGCGGATGGAGCCCTGACGGGCGACCTCGTCGATGTAGCGCAGAGCGCGGCCGTGCAGCATGGACCTTCCGAAGCTGGGTCTCGCAGGGATCGAGGCCCTGCCCTTTGTCGTGATGTTGTCACCCGGAAGGCCCATGCTCAACGCCTTACTTCTTGGCCGCTTTGCTGGCGGCGAAGTTGGCGTTGATCCGCATGGTCAGGTAGTCGCCCGCGGTGATCGGCTCGTACTTGCCGAGCGGGCCCTGCATCACCGCATCGCGGTTGGCCTGGCAGAAGAACGGCAGCGACAGGCGGCGGCCCTTGTATTCACCCTCGTGCGGCATGCGCACGCGGTGCAGGGTTGATTGCAGCTGGTCGTCCGACCAGCGCATCAGCATGTCGCCGATGTTGCAGGTGATGTAGCCGCGGCGCGGCGGCACGTCGGTCCAGGCGTTCGATCCGGCGTCCTTGCCCGGGCAGACCTGCAGCCCGCCCTCGCCTTCCTTCTGGTGCAGGATGGTGAGGCAGTCGAAGTCGGAATGCGCCCCGGCGCGCCAGGCCTTGAAGTCCTCGGGCTTGGCGTCTTCCATCGACATGTAGTGGATGAGCCGCAGGGTCGACTGGTACTGGTCGGACTCGGGGTCATGCGCGTGGGTGAAGAAATCCTCGGGGAAGCCCATCTTCAGCGCGAAGCACGACAGGATCCGCATGCCCAGCTCCCAGTTCTGGCGCTCGAACTTCAGCGCGCGCTCCTTGAAGCGGGGCAGTTCGTCCTCGGTCGGCCATTTGCCCTCCATCAGCGGGCGGGTGACCTGGTAGCTTTCCTTGTTGTCCGGCGTGCCGGTCGAGGGGCGCACCTGTGCCTTGAATTCCCAACCCGCGTTGGTGCCCTTGGGCATCGGGTATTGCGCCTTCACCTCGGTCGGCAGCTCGAAGAACTCCCAGGCGGTATCGAAGGCGGCGTCGATGTCTTCCTCGGGGATGCCGTGGTTGTAGACCTGAAAGAAGCCGATGCCGGTCGAGGCCTCCCAGAGGGCGTCGGCGATCTCGTGCTTGCGGGTATCGAAGTCCGACAGGTCGATGGCGGGCACGTCGCGCTCTACGGTGCTGCCCATGCCTCCGATGGTGGTTTCCTTGTTCAGCTCAGCAAGGTCGTAACTGGTGCTCATTGCAGTCTCCAAAGTAGGTTGCCGGAGCGTCCGGCAGGTTGGGGAGCAATGTCCGGGCCGGGGCCTGACTGCTTCTACTCCGGGGGATGCACCGGGCGGCGAACCGCGCGGCACGAAGGGGTCAGCGCTTGCGCGGCAGGCTCCAGGGGAAGAGCAGCTTCTGAGCCCAGCTCACCGCCTGGAACAGCGCCAGCGACATGGCGGCGAGGACGAAGAGCCCGGCCCAGGCCTGCGGCAGCTTGAACATCGAGGTCGAGAACTGGATGAAGTAGCCGACCCCCGCGTCCGAGGCGCAGAACTCGGCCACCACCGCGCCGATCACCGCCAGCGTCACCGAGATCTTCAGCGCCGAGAAGACGTAGGGCACGGCGAAGGGCAGCCGGATCTGGGTGATCTCGCGGAAGGCCGGGGCGCGCAGGCTGCGCGACAGCTCGATCAGTTCCGGCGGCGTGGCGGCAAGGCCGGTCGCGGTCGAGACCACCAGCGGGAAGAAGCAGATCAGCGTGGTGATGACAATACGTGGCGCATCCCCGGCCCCCAGCACCACGATGATGATCGGCGCGATGGCGACCACGGGCGTCGATTGCACGATGACCAGCAGCGGGTAGAGCGTGCGGTTGAGCGCGGGCGAGCGCACCAGCGCGATGGCCAGCGGGATGGCGATGGCGATCGCCAGCGCAAAGCCCAGCAGCGCCACGCGCAGCGTCGCCCAGACGTGGCCCATCCAGCGCTCGGCCCCGATGCTCGGGAAGGTCGAGAAGATCGAGCTCGGCGCGGGCAGCAGGTAGCTCGGTATATCGAGGGTGCGGGCGGCCAGTTCCCAGAGGGCCACGGTGCCGAGAATCGTGAGGATCGCGGCGACACCCGGTGCAGCGAGGATGCGGCGCGGGTCGGGGCGTTTGCTTTCGGGCTTGGTGAAATCTGGCATCGAAAGGCTCATCAGGCGGCATCCCTTTGCAGCAGGAGGTCCCGCAGGTGGGCGGCAAGCTCGGTCACGGCGGGATCCTTGATCGTCTCGCGACCGCGCGGGCGGGCAACGGGCACCGGCAGCTCGGTCAGCACCGAGCCGGGTCGGCCGGTCATCACCAGCACGCGGTCGGCCAGCAGCGCCGCCTCGCTGACGGAATGGGTGATGAAGACCACGGTTTTCGGCCGCTCACCGAAGATGCGCAGCAGATCGAAGCCCATCTCCTCGCGGGTCAGCGCGTCGAGCGCCGAGAAGGGCTCGTCCATCAGCAGGATGTCGGGCTCCATGTGCAGCGCGCGGGCGATGCCGACGCGCTGCTGCATGCCGCCCGAAAGCTCGTCGGGCAGGCGCTTGCCGAAGCCCTCGAGCCCGACCATGCGCAAAAGCTCCTGCGCGCGGTCGCGGTCGTGGCTGCCCACCCGTCCGCGCTTGTGGCGGACGGGGAACATGACGTTGTCCTCGATATTGGCCCAGGGCAGCAGCGTCGGCTTCTGAAAGACGATGCCAATATCCTCGCGCGGGCCGTCGACCCGCCGCCCGAACACTTCAACCGCACCCGAGGTCGGCTCGAGCAGCCCGGCGATCATCCGCAGCAAGGTGGACTTGCCGCAGCCCGAAGGGCCGAGCACGGCGAGAAACTCGTGCCGGGCGACCTCGAAGCTGACATTGCGCAGGGCCTCCACCCGGCCTGAGCCGGTCTCGAAGACCTGGCCGAGCCGGTCGAAGCGAATGGCGGCGGGGGTCTCCATCAGCCTTCCCCGCCGGGCTGGAAGGCGCGGGTGACGAAGACCTCGGGGTTCTGCGCGCTCTCGTCGAGGCCCTGCGCCTGCGACACGCGGGTCCAGGTGGCGGCAAGACGGCCCGGCTCGAAGACGCCGAGGCCATCTTCCTCAGTCACCTCGTTGAAGATCAGACCCAGCGTGTCACCCAGCGAGCCCAGCACGTCGCCGTGCTCAAGCTCGGGCACAATGTTGACCACCGATTGCGCCGCCTCCTCGGGGTTGGTCCGGCAGAACTCGACGGACTTCTTGAAGGCGGCGACGAAGCGCTTGGCCACGTCCGGGCGCTCGGCCAGGAAGGCGTCATTGGCAACCAGCGAGGCGGAGTAGAGTTCAAGCCCGGCCGCCGACCATGGCAGCGCGATGATCTCCTTGCCCGCGTCCTTGCCCTGCCCGACGTAGCGCGAGAGGTCGGTCATCCAGGCAACGATGCCGTCGACCTGCCCCGTCATCAGCATCGGCCCGAGCGCACCGGCATCGGCCTTGGTCAGCTCGAAGTCGGCCTCGGTCAGCCCCACGTCCTCCAGCACCAACGGCAGGTAGACGTTCGACGAGGTGAAAGGCGAGGTGGCGACCTTCTTGCCCTTCACGTCGGCCACGCTGTCGAAACCGCTGTCCTTGACCGTGTAGAAGGCGTGCGGTCCCTTGTTGAACACCGACATCACCGCGGTGACCGCGACGCCTTCCTGTGCCTTGGCGGCCATCAGCGCGCCGACGTCGGCCGAGCCAATGTCCGACGAGCCGGCAGCGAGGCGCGAGATCGCGTCCGACGAGCCGCGCCCCGAGGCGATGGTCACGTCGAGGCCCGCGTCGGCGCAGAAGCCCTGATCGACGCAGACGTAGATGGGGGCCTTGTCGCCGCCGGGCAGCCAGTCGAGCTGGTAGGTGACCGGATCGCCGGCCAGTGCAGTGGTCGCCGTGAGCGCGAACCCGAGCGCCGTGAGCGTGGTGCATTTGGACATCATGTGGAGCCTCTCCCTAGTGTGCGGTTTTGTTGGACAGTTGCAGGTGGTCAATCTCGACCTTGCGGAAGCCCTCCGAAAGCATCCGGTCGCGGGCACAGCGCCGCCGTTCCGGATCTGCGCACATCAGGCAGGTCCGGCACTCGTGCGCCATGAGATCTGGATTCTTGGTTTTATCGTTACTGAGCAGTTGGTTACTGGTCATTTCTGGCCTCGTCAGAGTCGGAACTACTGGCGAGCAATGTCCAGGATCGGGTCCAGACCGCTTCTACTCGTGCCCTCATTTATGGAACGCGAAAATCGATCCAGGCAACGGCAATCTATGAGTTTCATGATTGCCCAATTTTTGAACAAACCTTGACCCCCGAATATCCCATTTCGCGTGCATAAAATTAAATCACGACTTTTTAATAGCTTAAAATACCCTCCGCTACGGAACGCAGTGGAGAAATTCCGAGATTCTTGCACATGAAATAACCGTACTCATTTTGAGAACGGTTTTCGCGACAAATTCTGCCGGCTATCCCACGATTGCGCGGGCCTACCTGACCGCATCAACCGTGACATTGCGGACGAAAAAGTCGCACAGCCACGGCTGGCCATGTGTCTATCCCAGCCCGAGAACCAGCAGCACCAGCGGGATCGTCACGATCGCGACAAGGGTCTGCGCCGTGACCAGCCCGGCCATGAGCGTCCCGTCGCCTCCCATCTGCCGGGTGAGAACATAGGCCGTCGGCGCGGTCGGAATGGCCGAGAAGACCACCAGCACCAGCGCCTCCACCGGCCCGAGCTCGAAAAGCGCCGCGACCAGCGCCGCGATCCCCGGCACCAGCAGCAACCGCAGCACGGAATTGCCCGTCAGCGCAGGCAGGTCTCCGCGCAAGGTCTCGGGGCGCAATGCGGCCCCTACGCAAAGCAGGCCGAGCGGCAGGCTGCCGCGCGCGAGGAGCTCAAGGAACCTTTCGCCGCCATAAGGCAAACCGACCCCCAACAGCGCCAGCGCGATGCCCAGAAGGCAGGCGAGGATCAGCGGATTGCGCAGCATGGTTCGCAACAGCCGCCCCGGTCGCCGCAGCACATCGGCCTCGCTCAGCGCGATGATCGACAGAACGTTGACCAACGGCACCGCGATCGCAAGGTAGACCGCCGCCCGGGTCATGCCCTCGGCCCCTGCGAGGCTCGCGGTGATCGCCAGCCCCAGATAGGTGTTGAAGCGCACCGCCCCCTGCAGCGCCGGACCGAAGCGCGCCGCGGGCATCGGCCGCAGTCTTCGCAGGGTCGCCAGCCCAAGGGACACCAGACAGATTGTCGAGATTGCCGCACCGCCAAGCCGCAGGATCTGCGGATCATCCAGCGGTGCGTCGAGCAGGCTCGAGACGAGCAGCGCCGGGAAGAGCAGGAAGTAGTTCAGCCGCTCCGCTGCGGGCCAGAACCCGGAATCCGGGAAGCCCTTGCGGGAAAGACCGAAGCCCAGACAGATCAGGCCGAACAACGGCCAGATGGTGATAAACAGCATGTCACGCCCTGCACTTGCGCCCCTATCGCACTGCAGAGGCGGTGTTTCTCCTTGCTCTATAGCGTGGACGGACCTCGGCGTCAGGAGGAACGAGCCGCTGGAGAGGACAGGCGTCTACACCACTACACATGCGACCATGGTGAGTATAGAATTTCACCTGAGGTGAAAAATGGAACATATCATGCTCGACTCCTACGATCGCAAGATCCTCTCGCTGCTCCAGCGCAATGCCGAGATGCCGGTCGCGGAGATCGCCGCCGAGATCGGATTGACCAGCACGCCCTGCTGGCGGCGCATCCGCAAGCTCGAGGAACGCGGCTACTTCAAGCGGCGCGTGGCGCTGCTCGACGAGGAGAAGCTGAACGTCGGGGTCTCTGTCTTCATGGCGATCCGCACCAACCAGCACAGCCGCGAATGGGCCCGCGCTTTCGTCAAGGCGGCCGAGGAAATCCCCGAGATCGTCGACATCTTCCGGTTGGCGGGCGAGATCGACTACATGCTGCGGGTGGTGGTGCCGGACATCGCCACCTTCGACCGGGTCTACCAGCGGCTGATTCAGAAGGTCGAGATCCAAGACGTCTCGTCGATGTTCGCCATGGAGACCATCAAGTCGAGCACCGAGCTGCCGCTGGATTACGCCTGAGTGTCAGGCCCGCGGGACGCGGGCCAGCCCGCGGGCATCCCGGAATTCAAGCCGCGCTGGCAGAGAAGATCGCCCGCGCGTCGTCGACCTCGTAGCCATCCACGTAGGCCACCGCGTCGCGCGACAGCGTTGCGACGCTCTGCAGGATGAAATCCACCTCGGCCTCGCTCATCAGCACCGACAGGTTGAGCCGCACGAAGCCCGGCTTTTCCAGTTCCTGCCCCGAGAGGATCGCCGCGCGGGTCTCTGCCGCCGTCTCGGCGTCATAGCCCAGAAGGCGCAGCACGTAGGGACCGGCACAGGCGCAGCCACCGCGCGCCTGGATGCCGAAGCGGTCGCTGAGCATCTTGGTCGCCAGTTGCTGGTGAATGTAGCCGCCGCGCGGATCACGCAGGCGGAAGGAGAGCACGGGAATGCGCGCGGCCTCGGTATTGCCGAGAAGCTCGATGCCCGGCGCGTCTCGCCAGGCCGCGATGGCGCGGGCCGAAAGCTCGGCGTTGCGCTGCGCCATGTAGGCCGCACCAATCTCTTCCTTCACGATCACCGCCAGCGCGGCGCGGATGTCGCCGACAACGTTGGGTGTGCCCGCCTCCTCACGTGCCTCAAGCGCGCCGGAATAGTCATGCCCCTCGGACGAGACGAAGCGCACTGTGCCACCGCCGACCCACGTGGGACGCTCCGAGACCACCGCGTCGCGGCGCAGCACCATGACGCCCGACGCCCCCGGCCCGCCGATGAACTTGTGCGGCGAGAAGACCAACGCATCGATGCCCGCACCCTGCTGGTCCATCGCCATGGGCAGGTAGGGCCCGCCCCCGGCGTAGTCCCAGACCATCAGCGCGCCGGCGTCCTTCACCCGGCGGGTGAGGCCCGCGACATCCGCGATGATGCCAGACACGTTGGAGGCCGCCGAGAAGGCGCAGATCACCCGGTCATACTGCGCGGCATCCGCCAGCGCCGCGTCCAGCGCGGCCAGATCCGGCCCGCCCTCCGGCGCCTCGGGCAGCTCGATCACCTCGGCACCACTTTCGCGCCAAGGCAGGATGTTGGAGTGATGCTCATAGGGACCGATGATGACTTTGACCCGGCCCCGATCCGCGCCGAGCAGATGCACCAACCGGTTGAGACCGGCCGTCGCGCCGCTGCCCGCGAAGATCACCGCATGCTCGGCGGTCGCGCCGCAATGTGCGGCGATGGTGGCCCGGGCGGCACCCCGCAGCCGGGTCATGAACCCGCCGCAGAAGGAGGCTTCGGTGTGGCTGTTGGCGTAATAGGGCAGCACCCGCTCGAGCAGGAACATCTCGAGCGTCTTCAGCGCCCGGCCCGAGGCGACGTAATCTGCGTAGACCAGCGGTTTCGGCCCGAAGGGGCCGTCGATCACCGTGCCCTTGCCAACGAGGTCCGCGCCCATCTCGGCGACAGGCGGAAGCGCGGCGCGGAAGGAGGACAGAAGGCTGGCGGGATCGGGGGACGTCATGGGGGCCTCTTTGCTTTTCTGATCTGGCTGCGCAGTCCTGCTGCGGCTTTGAGCGCAGGCTAGCAAACCCCATGGGACAGCAGGTTCCAAATTCGACGCGCCCCACCCCAGAAGTTCGCAATCTGATGCTACACTTTCTCTCATATTGAGCACAGATCACCCCATTAACCCCGCAATGCGCATTCAGCTTCCTGCCCACAGCGACTCTCGGCGACCAGAACCCCACCCGGAGGTTTCCCCTGCGATCAGGCTTGTGCGGCACCATGAAATCGCCCTTCAATGCGCGGGACCGCAGGAGAGCGCCATGTCCTTCACATTGAAACAACTCCGCTATTTCGTCGCCGTCGCCGAGAAGGGCTCGGTGATCGGCGCGGCTCAGACGTTGTCGATCTCGCAATCAGCGGTGACCGAGGCGCTGAAGAACCTCGAGGCGGATCTCGGCGTCACGCTCTTCGAGCGGCACGCGCGGGGGCTCGACATCACCCACAGCGGCCATCAGTTCCTGCGCCACGCGACGAAAATCCTCTCAGACGTCTCGGGCGCGCGGCGGGCGTTTCAGCGCGCACCGGGCACGACGCAGGGGCGGCTCAACATCGGGGTCACGTCGTTGATGGCAGGCTACGTCATGTCCGACCTGCTGTCGCGCTACCGGCGAATGAACCCGGCGGTGGAGGTCTCGGCGCTGGAGGACCAGGGCGAATACCTCGAGCACCTGCTGGTTGGCGGCGAGCTCGACGTGGCGGTCATGGTGATCTCGAACCTGCGCGACCGCATGGCGCTGCAATCCGAGATCCTCGACGTCTCGTCCTTCCGGCTCTGGCTGCCGCTCGGGCACAAGCTCACCGCGCGCGAGAGCATCGGGCTCGACGACGTGGCCCGCGAACAGCTCATCATGCTCAACGTCGACGAGATGGAGGAAGAGGCGGTGAAGCTGCTCTCGGCCTTCGGGCGCAAGCCGCAGATCGCCTTTCGCACGCGCTCGGTGGAGGCGGTGCGCAGCCTTGTCGCCACCGGTGCTGGCGTGGCACTGCTGCCCGACCTCGTCTACCGGCCATGGTCGCTCGACGGAGACCGGATCGAGAGCCGTGATATCTCGGGAAGCCTTCCGATCGTGCAGGTGGGCATGGTCTGGCGCAAGGGCCTGCCGCTGTCGGAGGCGGTACAGGACTTCCTCTCGCTCGCACGGATGGGACAGGCCGAACGACCGGCGCGTTTCTGAAAGCCCGAGCTATCGGTTTTTCCGAATGGTCATTTCTGATTAATGAATTTGCGAATGCAGAAAAGCCGTCACATGGTTCTGATGCGGACCAAAGGGGGCGGGGCCGGAACTGCCTGAAAGACTCCCACCGCGCCGCGACGCCAGCCGCTGCGGACACGACAACCAACAATGATTTTCGGGCTGCCGCCCGCGCCTCCGGACGTGCCCCGCACGGCCAGCGGCCTCCTGCGGCCTGCCCGCAGGGAGAGTGCAATGACCAACCGTTTCATCACCGCTGCAGTGAGCGCGATCACCGCCGCCTCGCTTGCGACGAGCGCCGTGGCGCAGATGACCGAGATCGGCGAGGGCGAGGGCGCGCTGTCGATCGTCGCCTGGGCCGGCTACATCGAGCGCGGCGAGACCGACGCCGCCTTTGACTGGGTGACCAAGTTCGAGGAAGCGACCTCCTGCAAGGTCTCCGTCAAGACCGCCAATACTTCGGACGAGATGGTGGCGCTGATGAACGAGGGAGGTTTCGACCTCGTGACCGCCTCCGGCGACGCCTCGCTGCGGATGATCGCCGGCAAGCGCGTGCAGCCGATAAACGTGGGCCTCATCCCGTCGTGGAGCACGGTCGACGACCGCCTCAAGGAAGCGCCCTGGCACTACGTCAACGGCGAACACTACGGCACGCCCTACATGTGGGGGCCGAACGTGCTGATGTACAACACCGAGGCCTTCCCCGAGGCGCCGACCTCGTGGAACGTGGTCTTCGAGGAGACCACCCTCGCCGACGGGTCGAGCAACAAGGGCCGGGTGCAGGCCTATGACGGGCCGATCCACATCGCCGATGCCGCCAACTACCTGATGGCGCATCAGCCCGAGCTGGGCATCACCGATCCCTACGAGCTGACCGCCGAGCAGTATGCCGCCGCGCTCGACCTGCTGCGCGGGCAGCGCGAGCTGGTCAGCCGCTACTGGCACGACGCCTTCATCCAGATCGACGACTTCAAGAACGAGGGCATGGTCGCCTCCGGCTCCTGGCCGTTCCAGGTCAACCTGCTGCAGGCCGACGGCGTGCCCGTCGCCTCGGTGATCCCCGAGGAAGGCGCCACCGGCTGGGCCGACACAACCATGCTGCACGCCGAGGCCGAGCACCCGAACTGCGCCTACATGTGGATGGAGCACACGCTCTCGTCGAACCTGCAGTCCGACCTCTCGGTCTGGTTCGGCGCGGTGCCCTCGGTGCCCGCCGCCTGTTCGGATGGCTCCGGCATGCAGACCCAGGAAGGCTGCGACGCCAACGGCCTCGCCCAGTTCGACAAGATCAAGTTCTGGAAGACCCCGGTCGCCAACTGCGAGAGCCAGGACGAATGCGTGCCCTACTACCGTTGGGTCTCCGACTACATCGGCGTGATCGGCGGCCGCTGATCGCCTTTCCCTGACCTTCCCCGCGCCGCCGCCTTGCGGCGCGGGCACAAGAACCGGAATACTCCCATGCCAGCCGTGAGCTTCGACCACGTCTCCCGCCATTTCGGGGCGGTGAAGGCGGTGGATGACGTCATCCTCGACATTGCCGAAGGCGAGTTCTTCGCCATGCTGGGGCCCTCGGGTTCGGGCAAGACCACCTGCCTGCGGCTGATCGCCGGCTTCGAGCGGCCCACGGGCGGCGACATCCGTATCTTCGGCGAGCCCGTCGCCGATCTGCCACCCTACAAGCGGCAGGTGAACACGGTGTTCCAGGACTACGCGCTCTTCCCGCATCTCAACGTCCGCGACAACGTCGCCTACGGGCTGATGATCGCCGGACGCGGCAAGCGTGAGCGCCACGCCGAGGCCGAGGCGGCGCTCGAGATGGTGCGGCTCGGCGGCTACGGCAGCCGCAAACCGTCCGAGTTGTCGGGCGGTCAGCGCCAACGCGTCGCGCTGGCACGGGCGCTGGTCAACAAGCCGCGCGTGCTGCTGCTCGACGAGCCGCTGGGTGCGCTCGACCTCAAGCTGCGCGAGCAGATGCAGGAAGAGCTGAAGACCCTGCAGCGCCAGCTCGGCATCACCTTCGTCTTTGTCACCCACGACCAGGGCGAGGCGCTGTCGATGGCCGACCGCGTCGCGGTGTTCAACGAGGGCAAGATCATCCAGGTCGGCAGCCCCGAGGACATCTACTTCCGCCCCGAGGTGCCCTTCGTCGCCGATTTCGTCGGCTCGTCCAACGTGCTGCCAGAGGCGCTGGTGGCGCGTTTGACCGGCGAGACCTGCCCCGCCGCGATCCGCCCCGAGCGGCTGCGGCTGGCCTCCGAAGGGCCGCTGAAGGCGCGGGTGACCGGGCTCAGCTTTCTCGGCCTCAGCACGCGCGTCAGCTTCGAGGCCGAGGGCACACGGCTGACCGCGCTGCTGCCGCAGGACGTCGCGCGCCCGCGCGAGGGCGACGAGGTGGCGCTGAGCTGGGCGGCCGAGGATCTGCACCTGATGCGGGCAGGCCAGCGAGCCGGGGCATGACGATGGTGCAAACGACTCCATCCGCGCAGGCAGCTCCTTCCGAAGGGGTGCTGACGCGGATCTCCGACACGCTCTGGCGGCGTCCGACGTTGCTCTTGCTGATCCTGCTGACGCCGCCGGCGCTCTGGCTGGGGATCATCTACCTCGGCTCGCTCTTCGCGCTGCTGCTACAGAGCTTCTTTTCGATCGACCACTTCACCGGGCTGATCAACCACGAGTTCACGCTGGCGACCTACGCCGAGCTCTTCACCCCGGCCAACTTCGACATCATCCGCCGCACGGTGGGCATGGCGGCGCTGGTCACCGTGGCCTCGGCGGTCATCGCCTTTCCCATCGCCTATTACGCGGCGCGCTACGCAAAAGGGGCGTGGCGCGCGCTGTTCTACCTCGGGATCATGATGCCGCTGTGGTCGAGCTACCTGGTGAAGGTCTACGCCTGGAAACTGATCCTCGCCAAAGAAGGCATTCTCACCTGGATCTTCGAGGGGCTGCACCTCACGTGGCTGCTCGACGCCTATCTGGCGCTGCCGGTCATCGGGGGCAACTCGCTCTCGGTCAGCCCCACGGGCACCTTCCTCGTCTTCGTCTACGTCTGGCTGCCCTACATGGTGCTGCCCATTCAGGCCGCGCTGGAGCGCGTGCCCACATCCATGCTGGAGGCCAGCGGCGATCTCGGTGCGAAACCCGCACAGACCTTCCGCCACGTGTTGCTGCCGCTGGCGCTGCCGGGGGTGATCGCGGGCTCGATCTTCACCTTCTCGCTGACGCTAGGCGATTACATCATCCCGCAGATCATCGGCACTTCGCGGCTCTTCATTGGGCAGGCCGTCTACCAGCACCAGGGAATCGCCGGGAACATCCCGCTGGCCGCCGCCTTCGCCGTGGTGCCCATCGTCATCATGGGGGTCTACCTCTGGACCGCCAAGCGCATGGGGGCCTTCGATGCACTCTGACCGCGCCTCGCTGAAGCTGAAGATCGCCGCCGCCGCGGGGCTGCTGTTCCTGCACCTGCCGATCCTGCTCATCTTCGTCTACGCCTTCACCACGGAAGAGAAATCCTTCCAGTGGCCGCCGCCCGGCTACACGCTGAAATGGTTCGCGGCCACTTGGGACCGGCCCGACGTCTGGGAGGCCATGGGGCTCAGCCTGAAGGTCGCGGCGATATCGACGCTGCTCGCCATGATCCTCGGCACGCTCTGCGCCGCCGCGGTGAGCCGCACGAAGTTCTTCGGCCGCGAGAGCATCTCGCTGCTGGTGATCCTGCCCATCGCCCTGCCCGGCGTGGTGACGGGGATCGCCCTGCGCTCGGCCTTCTCGATCGCCGAGGTGCCGTTCAGCACCTGGACCATCGTGCTCGGCCACGCGACCTTCTGCGTGGTGATCGTCTACAACAACGCCGTCGCCCGCTTCCGCCGCACCAGCGGCAGCCTCATCGAGGCCTCGATGGATCTCGGCGCCAACCTCTTTCAAACGCTGCGGTATGTGATCCTGCCGAATATCGCCACCGCGCTGGTGGTCGGCGGCATGCTCGCCTTCGCGCTCAGCTTCGACGAGGTCATCGTCACCACCTTCACCGCCGGACAGCAGCAGACGCTGCCGATCTGGATGCTCGAGGAACTGGTGCGCCCGCGCGAACGCCCGGTGACCAACGTGGTCGCCATGGTTGTGGTGCTGGTCACCCTGCTGCCCATCCTGGGCGCCTATTATCTCACCCGCGGGACCGAAGCGGTCGCGGGGCAGGGCAAATAAAGAACGGAAAGTAACGGAGGACATCATGCAGACCAAGATGCTGATCGGCGGCGCACAGGAAGCCGGGAGAGAGACCGAAGAGGCGGTGCTCAACCCGCGCACCGGCGAGCTGATCGTGAAGATGCCCGAGGCGGACATGGATCAGGTGAACCGCGCCGTGGCGGCCGCGCGTGCCGCCTTCCCCGGCTGGGCGCGCACCACCGCCGCGCACCGCTCAAGCCTCCTGCTGGCGCTGGCCGATGCCATCGAGGCGCGGGCCGAAGAGTTCGTGAAGCTGGAGTCGCTCAACTGCGGCAAGCCGATCGAATGTGTGCGCAATGACGAGGTGCCGGCGGTGGCCGACTGTTTCCGTTTCTTCGCGGGTGCGGTGCGCAACATGCACGGGCCGGTGGCGGGCGAGTACATGGAGGGGCACACCTCGATGATCCGCCGCGATCCGATCGGCGTCGTCGCCTCGATTGCGCCCTGGAACTACCCGATGATGATGATGGCCTGGAAACTGGCCCCGGCCCTGGCGGGCGGCAACACGGTGGTGATGAAACCTTCGGAGCAGACACCGCTCACCGCGCTTCTGATGGCGGAGATCATCGCCGGCATCTTCCCCGCAGGCGTGGTCAATGTGATCGTCGGTCAAGGCGCTACGGTCGGCAACGCGATGATCAACCACCCGGAGGTCGACATGGTGTCGATCACCGGCGACGTGGCAACCGGGCGCAAAGTGATGCAGGCGGCCTCGAAGTCGGTCAAGCGCACGCATCTGGAGCTGGGTGGCAAGGCCCCGGTGATAGTCATGGACGATGCCGACCTTGGCCGCGTGGTCGAGGGGCTGCGCGCCTTCGGCTATTACAACGCCGGGCAGGACTGCACCGCCGCCTGCCGGATCTACGCCGGGCCGAAGATCTACGACAATCTGGTGGCGGATCTCTCCTCTGCCGTGTCCTCCATCGTCTTCGACGATGCCGACGACAGCAAGAACGAGATCCCGCCGCTGATTTCCACGCGCCAGCGCGACCGGGTGGCGAGCTTCGTGCAGCGCGCTTCGGAGCTGAAGCACATCGAGGTGACCACCGGCGGCACCCTGCACGAAGGCTCGGGCTTCTACTACCGCCCCACCGTCATCGCCGGTGCCCTGCAGGAGGACGAGATCGTCCAGCGCGAGGTCTTCGGCCCGGTGGTCTCGGTCACCCGCTTCGACGATGCCGACACCGCCGTGGCCTGGGCCAACGACAGCCAGTACGGGCTCGCCTCGTCGGTCTGGACCGAGAACATCGGCCGGGCGCTCGATATGTCGGCGCGGCTGCAATACGGCTGCACCTGGGTGAACACGCACTTCATGCTGGTCAACGAGATGCCGCACGGCGGGCTCAAGCAGTCGGGCTACGGCAAGGACCTGTCGATGTTCGCGCTCGAGGATTACACCGTGGCGCGCCACGTGATGATCGCGCATTGAATTTGGCTGGGGCGGCCCCGCCGCCCCCCGCCTCACAGCGGCACGTAGCGGTATGCGTCTCCGGTGCGCTCTACATGGCCCATGCCACCTTCCGAGAGGTGGAAACCGATCACCGGCATTTGCTCCTGCGCCAGCCGGTCCATCAGCGCAACACGGGTGCGCGCCGCAAGCTCCGGATCCTGATCCGAGTTCGCCTCCCAGCCGGGACGGGCAAAGGCCACGTGGTCATTGCCGATGGCATCCCCGACGATCAACGTCGCCTCGTTTCCCTGCCGCAATTCGAAGGCCATGTGGCCCGGCGTGTGGCCCGGCGTGAGAATCGCTGCGAGACCGGGCAGGATCTCGGCACCGTCCTCGAAACGCTCGATCCGGTCCTCGATCACCTCCATCCGCCGTCTCGCCCCGACCGCAAAGGCCTGCCGCTCGGTGCCAATGGTTTCGGCGGTCTCTGGATCCCACCAGTAGTCCCATTCGGCGCGTCCCATGAGATAGCGCGCCTCGGGGAAGACCAGATCGTCGAAATCGTCGAGCAGGCCCCAGATGTGATCGGGGTGGGCATGGGTGAAGACCACCACCGTCACCTGCTCGGGCGAGACCCCGGCGGCCTCGAGGTTGCCGAGCAGCTCCCCCGCGCTGTCCATGAAGGTGCTCCCCGCACCGACATCGAAGAGCACCGTCTGCTCGCCGTCCTGCCAGAGCGTCACGTTGCATTCGGGGGTCAGGCGCTGACGGTCGATGCCCTGCGCGGCGAGGATGTCGGACAGATCTGCCTCGGGCATTCCGGCGAAGATGAAATCCCCCGGCAGCACGAGGTTGCCGTCGCTCACGGTGATCAGTCGCCCCGAGCCAATGGTGGTCTCGGCGACGAGGCGGCGGGGCATCAGCGGCGCAAGGCCGGCGGCCGCCGCGGATTGCAGCAGGTGCCTGCGAGTCAGTGGCATGGTCTCTCCTCCCATTCACACATTCGCATTCTATGATGCAAATCGCGTGACGGGAAGACCAGACTGCATCGCTATTCGGCGGGCGCGAATCCGACGATCAGCTGTCGCAGGCCGATGGCGGCCCCTGCGAAGATCGACAGCAGCGCGACGGGCGCGCTGAAGGTCAGCAGGGAAAAGGCGCTGAGCCCCTGCCCGACGCTGCAGCCCGCGGCCAGCACCGCGCCCGGCCCCATGAGCGCCGCGCCGAGGATCTGCCGCTTCAGCTCGCGCGGGTCCTCACAGGCCTCCCAGCGGAAGTGCCCCTTGCTCAGCGAGCCGAGGAAGGCGCCGAGCAGCACACCGGTGACCGAGCCCACGGCAAAGCCCGGTGCCGCCGCCGAGGCGGTCATCAGCCACAGCAGGCTCTCGCCCAGCGGGCGGGCAAAGGAATGCCCCTCGACCATGATGGCACCGAAGCTCCGGGTCGCGGCGACCTGCGTGCCGATCCAGGCCGAGGTCACCGCAAGTCCGACAACGCCGCCCCAGACCACGTGCCGCGGCGAGCGCATCATGCCGCCCCCCGAGAGCGCGACGAGGATCAACAGCCCCCCGACGACGAGCCCGGTCAGCAGCGGTGCCCCGGTGATCTGAGACAGTGCCTGCGGCGCGGCGGCTGGTAGGTCGGGGAACACGGCCACCCGCGCCAGCGCGAGCGGCCCGGAGATGGTGATATAGGCGGTCAGCCCCATCACCACGACGATCACCAGCGAGCGCAGGTCACCGCCGCCAAGCCGAGCCAGCGCGCCGTAGCCGCAGTTGCCCGAGAGCGCCATGCCGTAGCCGAAGATCAGCCCGCCAAGCACCGTGCCCGGCAGCGACCATTGTCGCGCGACATAGAAGGTCTGCGACGGATCGAGCCAGCCTGCAGAGATGGCCGCATGCGTGGCGATCACGGCAACGCCGATCGCCAGCCCCCACATCCGCAGCCGCCGCGTGTCAGAGGAATAGAGCGCGTCCTCGATCGCGCCGAGCGTGCAGAAACGCCCGATCCGGGCGGCAAGGCCAAGAACCATGCCCCCGAGCAATCCCACGAGCGCCGCAAGCGCGGCGCCGTCTCCAAAGTCGAACATGCCGACCGTCGCTCCCTTCCGACCGCGGGCTGTCGCCTGCGGTCACTCCTCCCGACAGTACAGGTCGTATATGACCTCCATGATCTTCTTCGGCCTGTCATCCGTCAAGGAGTAGTAGATCGTCTTGCCATCGCGCCGGGGCGTGACCAGCCCTTCGAGCCGCAGGCGCGAGAGCTGTTGCGAGACCGCCGATTGCCGCGCGGAGAGCAGGTCCTCGAGCTCGGTCACCGACTTCTCGCCAGAAGCGAGGTGGCACAGGATCATCATTCGCCCGCCGTGGCTCATCGCCTTGAGCAGGTTCGAGGCCTCTTCGGCCTTCAACATGAACCGGTCCATTTCCGGCTCGCTCATGCCCGCGTCGAAGACGGGGAGGTGGGCGGCATTCGACATCGGCGTCATCCGTCTAGTCTCGGGGAGGATGGGAGGTCCTCGATCAGCCGGGCAAGCAGTGCCCAGAAAAAGTCTTCCCCAGGATAGCCTTCGATTCGCCCGGTTTCCATCCCGTCGTTCACCAGAACGAAGGTCGGGGTGAAGGCGACTGGCCGCGCGAGGGTGATGCCCTCGGGCAGATCGCGGATGTCGGCGCGGCGCAGCGGCGCGGCCTGCCCTTCGGCGGTCTTGGGGTAAATCGGCGCGATCTGGGCGTCCCAGGCCTCGCAATAGGCACAGCCGGCCTGCTCGGCCATGAGCAGCAGGGTCTCTGCCCGGAGCGGCAGGGGGACGAGCAGGAGCAGGCAGAGCAGGAGGCGCATGGGAACTTTCCGAACAGGGCTTTCCAAGGTGGATTGACCACGAGCATATCACATACGTAACGTAATATGCGAATATGTATTACGGGAGGAGCGTCACCGCATGTTCGATGTCACATTTCTGGGCGCTTTTCTTGCCGGGCTGCTGTCATTCCTGTCACCCTGCATCCTGCCGATCGTGCCTTTCTACCTGTCCTACCTTGCCGGACAGGGCGTGCATGTGGTGGCCGAAACCGGCGTGGTGCCGCCCGGGCTGCGCAGACGCGCCGTGACCGGCGCGGTGCTCTTTGCCCTCGGGGTGATCACCGTCTTCATCGGGCTGGGAGCCACGGCGACAGTCTTCGGCCAGATGGTGCGGGAGTGGTTCGGCGTGCTGCGCTGGGTCGCCGCTGCGATCATCATCCTGATGGGACTGCATTTCCTGGGCGTGTTGCGCATTCCCCTGCTCTACCGGCAGGTCCGTTCCGAGGCTCGAAACGCCAGCGGCCTCATTGGTGCCTATGTGATCGGGCTGGCCTTCGCCTTCGGCTGGACCCCCTGCGTCGGGCCGGTCCTGGCGGCCATCCTGTTCACCGCCGCCGGGCAGGACACCGCGCAGCACGGCGCGCTGCTGCTGCTGACCTACGGCATGGGCATGACACTGCCCTTCGTGCTCGCCGCCGCCTTCATCGGCCCGTTCCTGCGCTTCATGGCCCGTTTCCGCCGTCACCTTGGCCGCGTCGAAAAGGCCATGGGCCTGCTGCTCGTCCTGTTCGGCCTGCTGATCGCCACCAACAGCGTCAACCTGATCGCCGCCTGGCTGATCGACACCATCCCCTGGTTCAGTCGCATCGGCTGACCCACCCCCATCGGAAGGAGGAGACCGATGACACGATTCTTCCCAGCGCTTGCGACGGCCGCGCTGCTGGCCTGCGCCGCCGCCCTGCCCGCGCCCGCCGCTCAGCTCGGCGACGACGGGCTGCACAAGGCGCCCTGGATGCACGACACCTTCAAGGACCTGCGCGAGGATCTGGCGGAGGCAAATGCCGCCGGGCAGCGTCTGCTGATTCTCATCGAACAGCGCGGCTGCATCTATTGCACCAAGATGCACGAGGAGGTCTTCCCGCAGCCGGAGATCGAGAAGCTGCTCACCGAGGATTACTTCGTTATCCAGATCAACATGTTCGGTGATGTGGAAGTGACCGACTTTGACGGAACCGCCCTGCCCGAAAAGGACATGGTGCGGCGCTGGGGGATGCTTTTCACGCCGACGATGATCTTCCTTCCGGAAGAGGCAGGAGACCTTCCCGCGCCACAGGACGCGGTCGCGGTGATGCCCGGTGCCTTCGAGAAAGGCACCACCCGGCACATGCTGCAATGGGTGCTCGAGAAGGGCTACCAGAGCGACGAGCCGTTCCAGAAATACCACGCGCGGAAACTCGAAGAAGACCGCGCAAAGAACTGAACGAAAGAAGAATTTCTCAAGTCGCGGCAAGCTAGGGTTTCGGATTGGCGGCCCCGCACAGGGCCGCTGTCAGCCTTCCGACATATCTTTAAATTCACGGCTATGAATTTGTTGTTGCAAAAACCTTGATGTGTGCCGTAGCATTCAATTCATGGAAGGGGAGGAGACATGAAAACCACGGTCGCACTTGCGTCCGTCATCGGGATTGTTGCGTCCGCCGTACTGGCCGACACCACCATCCCGGATGACGTCAGCTTCACCGAATACGGCGAGGTCGAGGCCTCGCTGACCGGCACCCCGGGAGATCCTGAGCGGGGCGCCGAGATCATGACCACGAGGTCGAAGGGCAACTGCGTGGCCTGCCACGCGGTCACTGCCCTGAGCGATGCGCCGTTCCACGGCGAGGTCGGCCCGATGCTCGACGGCGTCGGCGGCTATCGCTCCGAGGCGGAGCTGCGCGGCATCGTCGCCAACGCCAAGAAGATGTTCGACGGCACGGTGATGCCCGCCTTCTACAAGACCAGCGGCTTCATCCGGCCCGGCGACGGCTACACCGGCAAGGCCGCGAACGGAGACCTGCCGCCGATCCTTTCCGCCCAGGAGGTGGAGGACGTGGTGGCCTTCCTGATGACCCTTCAGGACAGCTGAGAGAGGAGACGGCATGAGCCTGACCAGACGAGATACCTTCGGGCTTGCCCTCGGCGCCTTGGCGCTGACGGTCCTGCCCTTCCGCGCCAACGCTTCGGTCGATGACATGATCGCCGAGTTCACCGGCGGCGCGGACATCGGCGACAGCGGCGTCGATCTGACCGCGCCTGAAATCGCCGAGAACGGCAACACCGTGCCGATCAGCGTGGACGCGCCCGGCGCGTCGGAAATCCTGGTGCTCGCCGCCGGAAACCCGACCCCGGCGGTTGCCACCTTCGCCTTCGGCCCGCTCGCGGGCTCGCGCATGGCCTCCACCCGAATCCGGCTCGCCGGCACGCAGGAGGTGATCGCGGTGGCGAAACTTGAGGACGGCACATTCGCGCGCACCGCCAAGACCGTGAAGGTCACCATCGGCGGCTGCGGCGGCTAAGAGGAGACAAGACAGATGGCATCCGGAGTCAAACCCCGCGTCAAGGTCCCCAAGTCCGCGTCCGCGGGCGAGGTGGTCACCCTCAAGACGCTGATCAGCCACCCGATGGAAAGCGGCCAGCGCAAGGACAAGGACGGCAACGTCATCCCGCGCTCGATCATCAATCGCTTCACTTGCGACTTCAACGGCCAGAACGTCATCGACGTGAAGATGGAGCCGGCGATCTCGACCAACCCCTACTTCGAGTTCGAGGCACTCGTGCCCGAGGCCGGAGAATTCACCTTCACCTGGTACGACGACGACGGCTCGACCTACACCGACACCAAGCCGATCGAGATCGTCTGACACACGGCGGGCAGCCCGGAGAGGAGCCGGGCCGCCCAGAACCGTCTCGCCCGAGCTCTCGCACGGCCGGGCCAACTTGAGGGAGGAGACACATGACACGCAAGGCGATTGCGCTCACCGCGCTCGCCCTGCTGGCCGCACCGCTGGTGGTGCAGGCCGGCGGGCCCGATGATGACGAGCTGATCATCAACGGCGAGATCGAGATCACCACCAAAGCCCCGGCACCCGCATTCCTTTCGGACGTGATGGACGAGGTGATGTCGGGCTGGCACTTCCGCTCGGACGAGACCCAGGCACTGGAGCTCGACGACTTCGACAACCCCGGCATGATCTTCGTCGACCAGGCGCGGGATCAGTGGGAGATGGTCGAGGGCACCGAGGGCGAGAGCTGCGCCTCCTGCCACGGCGCGCCCGAGGAGATGGCCGGCGTGAAGGCCAGCTATCCCAAGTGGAACGACGAGGCCGAGGAAGTCCGCACCCTGCAGATGCAGGTCAACGGCTGCCGCACCGAGCGCATGGGCGCCGAGGCCTGGAAATACGACAGCGCCGACGCGATCAACATGGAGGCACTGCTGGCCTCGGTGTCGCGCGGGATGCCGGTGAACGTCGCCATCGACGGCCCGGTGCAGGCGGCCTGGGAACAGGGCAAGGAGCTCTACTACACCCGCACGGGGCAGCTCGAGCTCAGCTGTGCCAACTGCCACGAGCAGAACTACGGCAACTACATCCGCGCCGATCACCTCAGCCAGGGGCAGATCAACGCCTTCCCCGCGTACCGGCTGAAGAACGCGGCGCTCAACGGGGTGCACTCGCGCTTCAAGGGCTGCGTGCGCGACACCCGCGCCGAGACCTACGCCCCGGGCAGCCCCGAGTTCATCGCGCTGGAACTCTACGTCGCCTCGCGCGGCAACGGCCTGTCGGTCGAAGGCCCCTCCGTCCGCAACTGATCCCTGCCCCGCGCGAGCTGCTCGCGCGGGGTTTCTCTTCCCAAACGAATTCACGCATTTGAATGCGTATGAGGATACCCCGATGATCTCCCGACGTGATTTCCTCCAGGTTTCGATGGCTGCCGCGGCGGCCTATGGCGGCTCTGGCTTCGGCGACTGGGCGCGGCTCGCGGCGCAGCAGCGCCTGACGCAGGACGACCTGCTGGCCATGCCGGCCTTCGGGAACGTCTCGCTGATCCACATCACCGACATCCACGCGCAGCTGAAACCGATCTACTTCCGCGAGCCATCGGTCAACATCGGCGTCGGCGGAAATCGCGGCGAGGTTCCCCACCTCACCGGCGCGGAATTCCGCAAGATGTACGGCATCGAGGACGGCTCTCCCTCCCACTACGCCCTCTCCTCGGGCGATTTCACCGCCCTCGCCCGCGGCTACGGCCGTGTCGGCGGCATGGACCGGGTGGCGACCGTGGTGAAGCAGATCCGCTCCGAGCGCCCCGACGCGCTGCTGCTCGACGGCGGCGACACCTGGCATGGCAGCTACACCTGCTACCAGACCGCCGGGCAGGACTGCGTGAACGTGATGAACCTGCTGAAGCCCGACGCGATGACCTTCCACTGGGAGTTCACCCTGGGCTCGGAGCGGGTGCGCGAAATCGTCGAGGGGCTGCCCTTCGCCGCGCTCGGCCAGAATATCTTTGACGCCGAGTGGGACGAACCCGCCGAGCTGTTCCAGCCCTACAAGTTCTTCGAGCGCGGCGGCGTGAAGATCGCGGTCATCGGCCAGGCCTTCCCCTACATGCCGATCGCCAACCCCTCGTGGATGTTCCCGGAATACTCCTTCGGCATCCGCGACGAGCGCATGCAGGAGATGGTCGACGAGGTGCGCGCCGAGGGGGCCGAGCTGGTGGTGGTGCTCAGCCACAACGGCTTCGATGTCGACAAGAAGATGGCCGAGAAGGTCACCGGCATCGACGTGCTGCTCTCGGGACATACCCATGACGCGCTGCCCGAGCCGGTGCTGGTGGGCGAGACGATCATCATCGCCTCGGGCTCCAACGGCAAGTTCGTCTCCCGCGTCGATCTGGATGTGCGTGACGGCCGGATGATGGGCTTCCGCCACAAGCTGATCCCCATATTCTCGGACGTGATCGCCCCAGACCCCGAGATGACCGCGCTGATCGACGCCGAGCGCGCGCCCTATGCCGACCAGCTCGCCGAGGTGATCGGCCACACCGACACCACGCTCTACCGTCGCGGCAATTTCAACGGCACCTGGGATGACCTGATCTGCGACGCGCTACTCACCCAGCGCGACGCGCAGATCGCCCTGTCGCCCGGCGTGCGCTGGGGGCCGTCGCTGCTCGAGGGGGATCCGATCACCCGCGAGGATCTGTGGAACGTCACCTCGATGAGCTACCCCGAGGCCTATCGGTCCGAGATGACCGGCGAGTTCCTGAAGATCGTGCTCGAAGACGTGGCCGACAACATCTTCAACCCCGATCCCTACTATCAGCAGGGCGGCGACATGGTCCGCGTCGGCGGCCTCGGCTATCGCATCGACGTCACCGCCCCGGCGGGTCAGCGGGTCTCGGACATGGTGCTGCTGAAGACCGGCGAGGCGATTGACCCCGCCAAGAGCTACACCGTCGCCGGCTGGGCCAGCGTCAACGAGGGCACCGAGGGTCCGCCGATCTGGGACGTGGTCGAAAGCCATATCCGCAGCCTCGGCCGCGTGCAGCTGGGCGAGAACACCTCGGTCGAGGTCGTCGGCGCATGACGCAGGACCCCAAGAAATTCAAGGAGGACACAATGAGCGAGCCGAAGACTTCGCGCCGCGCCTTCCTGCAGGGGGCCGCCACGGTGGCGGTGACCGCAGGGGCTGCGCGTGCCGCAGAGCCCGATCCGCTGATCACCGAAGTGCAGCCCTGGGCGCAGGGCCTCGGCGACGGCGTCGATGCCACCCCCTATGGGCTGCCGATCCGCTTCGAAGACGATGTGGTGCGCCGCAACGTGCCGTGGCTGACCGCCGATCCGATCAGCTCGATCAACTTCACGCCGATCCACGCGCTCGACGGCACGATCACCCCGCAGGGCTGCGCCTTCGAGCGGCACCACTCGGGCGCGATCGAGCTCAGCAAGAGCGACTACCGGCTGATGATCAACGGGCTGGTCGATAGGCCGCTGGTCTTCACCTACGAGGATCTCGAACGCTTCCCGCGCGAAAACCATGTCTACTTCTGCGAATGCGCCGCGAACACCGGCATGGAATGGGCCGGCGCGCAGCTCAACGGAGCGCAGTTCACCCATGGCATGATCCACAACATGGAATACACCGGCGTGCCGCTGCGGACCCTGCTGCGCGAGGCGGGCCTGCCCGCCACCACCGACAAGTGGGTCTACGTCGAAGGCGCAGATGCGTCGTCCAACGGCCGCTCGATCCCGATGGAAAAGGCGCTCGACGACGTGCTTGTCGCCTTCAAGGCCAACGGCGAGGCGCTGCGCAAGGAGCACGGCTACCCGGTGCGCCTCGTGGTGCCCGGCTGGGAAGGCAACATGTGGGTGAAATGGCTGCGCCGCATCGAGGTGATGGACGGCCCCGTGGAGAGCCGCGAGGAGACCTCCAAGTACACCGACACGCTGGCCGACGGCACATCGCGCAAGTGGACCTGGGTGATGGACGCGAAATCCGTCGTCACCTCGCCCAGCCCGCAATCGCCGATCAAACATGGCCACGGCCCGCTGGTGATCACCGGCCTCGCATGGTCCGGTCACGGCAAGATCACCCGTGTCGACGTCTCCACCGACGGTGGCAAGACCTGGCAGACCGCGCGGCTTGCCCGCGAGGGCGAGAACAAGGCGCTTACCCGCTTCTATCTCGACACCGAGTGGACCGGCGAGGAGATGTTCCTGCAGTCCCGAGCCATGGACGAGACCGGCTACGTGCAGCCCACCAAGACGCAGCTGCGCGACGTGCGCGGCGAGAACTCGGTCTACCACAACAACTGCATCCAGACCTGGTGGGTGAAACCGAACGGGGAGGCAGAAAATGTCGAAGTCTCTTAAACTCTACGGCAGCGTCTTCGGCGGGATCGCGGTCACCCTGACCTTCGCGATCAACATGGCCGACCGCTTCGTGGCCGAGGCGCCCGAGGGGCTGCGCAGCCTGACCCCGCTCGAAGTCGCGGCGACGCCCGCGCCGTCCGGCGGCCTTGTCGCCGCGGCCCATGCCGACGAGGCGCCCAAGGACGGGCCGCTCGGCATCGGTCGCGAGGCGCTGCCCGAGGAAGTCGCCGCCTGGAACCTCGACGTCTCCCCCGACGGCACCGGCCTGCCGCCCGGCAGCGGCTCGGTAGAAGATGGCGAGATGCTGTTCTCGGAAAACTGCGCCTCTTGCCATGGCGAGTTCGCCGAAGGGTCGGGCAACTGGCCGAAGCTGGCGGGTGGCGAGGACACGCTGGCCAACAAGGACCCGGTGAAGACCGTGGGAAGCTACTGGCCGCACCTGTCGACCGCATGGGACTACGTGCACCGCTCGATGCCCTTCGGCAACGCGCAGTCGCTGGAGCCGGACGAGGTCTATGCCATCGTCGCCTATATCCTCTACTCGAACTTCATCGTCGATGAGGACTTCACCCTGTCGAACGAGAACTTCGCTGAGGTGATCCTGCCCAACGAAGGCGGCTTCATCGTCGATGACCGCCCCGAGACCGAGTACCCGCAGTGGTCCGGCGAGCCCTGCATGACGGACTGCAAGGACAGCGTCGAGATCACTATGCGCGCCACGGTGCTCGACGTGACCCCGGACCACGGGCAGGACGAGGCAGCGGCAGGGCCCGCCGCGACCGACGCCCCTGCCGAGACGGTCGAGATGGCCTCTGCGGACACGGGTACGCAGGCCGCAGCGGTCGCGACGGATGCTGCCCCGGCGGCTGCCGAGCCGGCCCCAGCACCGGCCCCCGCTGCCGCCGATCCCGAGTTGGTCGCCGCCGGCGAGAAGGTGTTCAAGAAGTGCCAGTCCTGCCACGCGGTGGGCGACGGCGCAAAGAACAAGTCCGGTCCCGAGCTCAACGGCATCGTCGGGCGTGGGATCGGTTCCATCGACGGCTTCCGCTACTCGAAGGTCTTCGAGGAAGCCCATGGCGCCGGAGAGACCTGGACCCCGGAGCGGCTGCATGCCTTCCTCGAGAAGCCCAAGGACGCGATGAAAGGCACCAAGATGTCCTTCCCCGGCCTGCGCAAGGCCGAGGACATCGACGCGGTCATCGCCTATCTTTCGACCTTCGAAGAGTAACCAACGGCCCGGCCGCGGACACCCGCGGCCGGGCCCAGCACCAAGGAGGCCCGCCATGTTCAAGATGCTCGCCCTGCTGATCGGCCTGCCCGCTGCCGCCATGGCGCAGGAGGTGATCACCCAGCCCTATGACGGCTCCTTCGACGAGGCGACCTTTGCCCTCGAGAACGCGATCATCGGCGAGGGGCTGGTGGTCGATCACGTCAGCCGCGTCGGCGAGATGCTGGCCCGCACCGGTGCCGACATCGGCGCCGAGACCCATCTCTACGATGCCGCGGACGTCTATCTCTTCTGCTCGGCGACCACCTCGCGCGAGGTGATGGAGGCTGATCCCGACAACATCGCCTTCTGCCCCTATGCGATCTTCGTCGAAAGCCGCAACGGCGAGACCCGCGTCGGCTACCGCAGCTTCGAGCGCGAGAGCATGGCCCCGGTCAACGAGCTGCTGGCCCGCATCACCGCCGCCGCCACGGAGTTCTGAACATGTATGACGCCCTCTTCCGCGCGCAGCTCGATGAGCTGAAAAACGGTGGCAACTACCGCCACTTCGCCGAGCTGGAACGCCACCGCGGCCAGTTTCCCGCCGCCACCCATCACGGCGCGCAACGCGAGGTGACCATCTGGTGCTCCAACGACTACCTCGGAATGGGCCAGCATCCGGCGGTGTTGCAGGCGATGCACGGCGCGCTCGACACCTGCGGCGCGGGCGCGGGCGGCACGCGCAACATCTCGGGTACGACCCATGAGCACGTTCTGCTTGAGGCCGAACTCGCGGATCTTCACGGCAAACAGGCGGCGCTGCTCTTCACCTCGGGCTACGTGTCGAACTGGGCCAGCCTCGGTACGCTCGGCGCGCGCATCCCCGGGCTGGTGATCCTGTCGGACGCGCTCAACCACGCCTCGATGATCGAGGGAATCCGCCACTCGAAAGCCGAGCGGATCGTCTGGACGCACAACGATCTGGCCGACCTCGAACGCCATCTCGCCGCCCTGCCCCTCGACCGGCCCAAGCTGATCGCCTTCGAGAGCGTCTACTCGATGGACGGTGACATCGCCCCGATCGCCGAGATCTGCGACCTGGCCGAACGCTACAACGCGATGACCTATCTCGACGAGGTGCATGCGGTTGGCCTCTATGGTCCACGCGGCGGCGGCATCGCCGAGCGCGAGGGGCTGATGCACCGGATCGACGTGATTCAGGGCACGCTGGGCAAGGCCTATGGCGTGACCGGCGGCTATATCGCCGCCTCGGCTACGCTCTGCGATTTCATCCGCAGCTTTGCCTCGGGCTTCATCTTCACCACCGCGCTGCCGCCTGCCGTGGCCGCGGGTGCCCGCGCTGCCGTGGCGCACCTGAAGGGCTCGCAGCTCGAGCGCGCAGCGCAGCGCCGGGCCGTGGCCAGCGTGCGCGAGGCGCTCGACCGGATTGGCGTGCCGCATCTGCCCAACCCCAGCCACATCATCCCGGTGGTCGTCGGTTGCCCGCAGAAGTGCCGTTACATCTCGGACCGGCTGCTGGCCGAACATGGCATCTACATCCAGCCGATCAACCACCCCACGGTGCCGCGCGGCACCGAGCGGCTGCGCATAACCCCCTCGCCGGTGCATTCCGCCGAGGACATCCGGCGGCTGGTTCTGGCGCTCGAGGCGCTCTGGGCCGAATGCCAGCTCGCGCGGAGACCGCTGGCGGCGCAGTAGCGCCCCAGCCGCGCGAAGACCCGTCGAAGGCGCCGTGCATCACGCACGGCGCTCTCCATTGAAATGCATGCTTTACTTTAAATGCATCCTTGAATTGCACGAAATCGTTGACGAATCGCACATACCGCCCGCAGCTTTCGTGAGGTCCTCCCGGAGGAGCTCCATCACGACGCGGAGTGTGGAGGGCCGATTTAGGGAGGAAATCATGAACACCAAGCAATTCGTTTCGAGTCTACTATTGTCCACCGTCCTGACAGCGCCCGCCATGGCGCAGGACAACATGGACAAGCTGTCCAATATGCAGCGCACCGATGCCACCTTCACCTTCATCGACCAGGAGGGGGAGCGCGCCGACGCGCTGAAAGAAATCTTGCCGCATATCAACGTGCCCGACGGCTTCGAGGTCAGCCTCTATGCCGTGGTGCCCGATGCGCGCTCGATGGCCGTTGCGCCGCAGGGCACCGTGGTCTTTGCCGGGACACGCAAGGACAAGGTCTGGTCCATCGTCGACCGCGACCGCAACCGGGTGGCCGACGAAGTGAAGGACTTCGCGCCCTCGATCACCTTCGACGTGCCGAACGGGCCCTGCTTCTCGCCCGACGGGTTCCTCTACATCGCCGAGCGCAACCGGGTGCTGACCTTCCCGGCGGCGGAGTTCTTCTTCGAGGGTCCCGATCCCGCCGTGGGCGAGGTGATCCCCAAGGGCGAGCTGATCCCCGCCGAGGAAGAGAGCTTCAACCACACCGCCCGCGTCTGCCGTGTCGGGCCCGACGGCAAGCTCTATATCTCGCTGGGCCAGCCGCACAACATCCAGCCCAAGGACAAGCTGGAGATGTACGACAAGATCGGCATCGGTGGCATCATCCGCATCAATACCGACGGCACCGGGCGCGAGGTCTATACGCGCGGCATCCGCAATTCGGTCGGGCATGACTTCAACCCCGCCGATGGCTCGCTGTGGTTCACCGACAACCAGGTGGACGGCATGGGTGACGACATCCCGCCGGGCGAGCTGAACCGCCAGACATCTGCCGGACAGCACTTCGGCTTCCCCTGGACCAACGGCGGCACCGAGATCCCCGACTACAAGGACGTCGAGCGCCCCGAGGGCGTGGAGTTCGTCGATCCGCAGGTCAACATGCAGGCCCATGCGGCCGATCTGGGGATGAGCTTCTACTCCGGCAGCTCCTTCCCCGACAAATACCAGGGCGGGATCTTCTCGGCGCAGCACGGCTCGTGGAACCGCACCACGCCGGTGGGCGCACGGGTGATGTTCACCGCGCTCGACGAAGAGGGCAACGCCGCCTCGACCGAGGTCTTCGCTGACGGCTGGCTCGACGAGGACACCGGCGAATATCGTGGCCGCCCGATGGACATCGCCTTCCTGCGCGATGGGTCGATGCTGGTGTCGGATGATTTCGCCGGGGCCATCTGGCGCATCGCCCACACGCCCAAGGCGTCCGAATGAGGGCTGCTGCCCTGATGTTCCTCGGCGGGCTGATGCTCGCCGGGGGCACGCCCCTCGCGGCCGGAGACCCGGCAGAGGGGCGCAAGGTCGCCAACATGTGCCGCACCTGCCATGGCATTGACGGCGTGGCACAAATTCCGATCGCGCCGAACATCGGCGGCGAGCCCGAAGCCTATCTCGAAAGCCAGCTCATGGCTTTCAAGACCGGGGCCCGCGAGCATGAGATGATGTCGGTCGTGGCAGCCGGGCTGACTGCGCAGCAGATCTCGGACGTGGCCGCCTGGTATGCGGCGCACACGGCCAGCGCCACGCTCCCGGAGGGGGTCACCGAGGCGGACGCGCCGGATGCCTGCGTGTCGTGCCACGGCGCGGATGGCATTGCGCTTCTGCCCGAGGCACCGAACCTCGCGGGCGAGGTCAACATCTACATCGACACCCAACTCAAGGCGTTCCGCACCGGCAAGCGCAAGCACGACATCATGTCCTCCATTGCGGCCGATATGACCGACGAGGAGATCCGTGCCGTGGCCGATTGGTACGCGGCGGTGACGCTGGAGATCACCGGGCCCGAATGACCGGGCCCTAGCCCGCCCGGCGCTATTTCTGGAGCGTCCAGTCCGGCGCGACGAAGTAAGTAAGCGGCTGCGGTCCGGCGGCGCGCACCCGTGCGGCGAAGGATTTGTCCTTTGCCGCCTCGGGCGCCGGCACCTGTTCGGCCCGCACCAGCACAACGATCTCCTCGCCCGGCCCGGCCTGCACCATCATCGGGAAAGCCTCCACTTTCTCAACCGCTTCGAGGCGGACATGAACCTCGTAGAAGCCCGCCCGCTCGGGCGCAGGCAGCACGCCGAGGATCACCCCGATCAGATAAGCCCAGTTCTCGACGATCTGCATGTCTGTCCTTCCTACCCGGTGCGTTCCTGCGCCCGGCCCTCCTCGCACTTGCCGGTCTCGAGCCAGAGCGCGATGGCGCGGGACATCGGCTGGCCGGTTTGGTCCTCGAAGCAAGAATAGGCCGGCGAGGGGTTCACTTCAAAGCAGATGTGGCGCCCATCCGGCGTTTCGCGCAGGTCGATCCCGCAGAGCGGCAGGTCGAGCCGACGCGAGAGCCGCAGGCAGGCCTCCTCGACCGCGGGCGGAAGACGGGTCGCCGTATAGCGCGCCTCCTGGTCTTCGGAGTCCGCGTAGCGATAATCCTGCGCCTCGGTCTCGATCCGGGTGGCAAAGAGCGCGTCGCCCATCACGTGCACGCGAATATCAGTGCCGTCGATCCACTGCTGGAACTGGACCGGCAGGTAGCGGATCCGGTCGAGCCTCGCCAGATGCGCCCCTTCGAGCCGCCGCACGATCGAGCGGTGCGCGCTGACCGACTTGAAGATCACAGTCCCATGACGCGCACGGAACGCCAGCGCCGCCTCGGGGTCGTTGGTGACCAGCGTCTCCGGCACCCCCAGCCCACACTCAGCGATGATCCGCGCCTGATAAGGCTTGGACATGTTCGAATTGCAGTCCTTGATGCGGTTGAGCACGGGGATCGGCGTGGTCTCCATCCAGTCGTTGAGCAGCCCGTGCCAGGCCGCGATGCGCGCGCGCTCCTCGGCGGTGCCGCTGCGATACTCGGGCAAGGTGTCGGGAATGCCGAGCCGGGTATAGACGCCGCGTGCCTCCGAAAGCTCCCGCTGCTCCCCGGCGCGATGCAGGGTCAGGCGCGCCCGTCCGCCGGTTTGCCGAAGGCACAGGTCCGCATGGGCCGCCTCGCGCGGGTTGAGCAGCACGGCTTCGATGCCCTGCGCCTCCGCCGCCTCGAGCACGAGGCGCACTGGCGGCTCCGAGGGAATGCCGACAACGAGGATCATGCCGCCCCCCTTTCGTGCTCGGAGGTTGCAACGAGATGCGCGGCGATCAGCGCGACCTCCGCCGCGTCCGTGATTTCCGGGAACGGGTTGAGGAGCACCGGTTGCCAACCTTCCGCAGTCTCCTCGAGTGTCGCTTCGGCGAGGGTCAGCCCGCGCCGGAACATCTCGGCCAGCAGGGACTGGCGGAGCGGGCCGGGCAGCTCGTGCGAGGCTGTCTCCCCGGCGATCAGCACCCGGCGCTGCGTCGCCACGGGCAGCTTCTGCCCCGGGCCACCGGGCATGACCTGCAGCGCCGGATCGGGAAAACCGCAGGGCGGCGCGCCAAGCCCCAGATGACGGGCACGGCTGGCGGCATGCAGATCCGCGCCGAGCCGCAGCCGGTCCTCGGCCGCGCTCCGCGCCGCGAAACCCGCGATGGACCCCGGGTGGGGCCGGTTCACGCAGCGTGATCCAAAACTGGTCAGCCAGCTGACCAGCAGCGCGAACAGCTCCTCTCCGGCGTAGCGCTGGTCCGCCGCTGTGGCCCCGGCGAATTGCAGGGGCGCGACGCGTCGCACCCGGTTGAAGATGCCACGCACCGTCGCACCGGTCAGCAACAGACCGGAGGCCAGCTCCACCTGGCTCTCGCCGAGCGGATCATGCGACCAGTGCGGCGCCATGAACAGCTCCTCGGGGGTGACGAACTCGGCCCGCACCGCGCGGCGCAGGGCGGCGCAGACCCGCAGCGCGGTGAGGTCCTCGGTTTCGGCAAGGATAAGGAGGAAGGGCGCCTCTGCGCCCTCCCCGCCTTGCGCACGCGCAGGGCACATGGCTCAGCCCTGCCGCGTATCGAGCAGCCGCTTGGCCTGCGCCTTGTTGCCGCCGGCCTCGTCCATGAGTTGCTGGAGGTCCTCTTCACCAGAGTAGGCGCTCATGTCGAGATCGGGGCGCAGCGATGCCTCGATGAAGGGGGCGATCGCCGCCACCGCGGTCTCGATCGCGGCGAGCCGTTCCTCGACCCCGCCGAAGCCGCCTCCGAAACCACCGCCGAGACCACCACCGAGACCACCACCGCCGGGACGGTCGAAGCCACCATCACGCAGCTTGTCGGTCCGCTTCTCGAAATCCCCCTTGTCGTAGGCGACCGACTTGTCGATCTCCGGCTTCTCCGGGCGCTTGTCGATACCATACCGCTTCTCATTTATCAGACGCTTCTCGAAGATCTTGTCGCGATACTTGTCGGTGACGATGTTCTTGTCGAACCGCTTGTCCCGGAAATCCTTGATCAGCGACTTGCCGCAGCGCACACGCAGCTCCGCGCTCATCGTCGGCGCGGGTGCCGAGATGCTGGCCACCGCCACGCAGGTGTCACTGCCCGCGTAGCTGCGCGAGTTCGGCGTCGAGTTCTTGTCGAACACCGTGTTGCTCGCGCTGCCCGGATAGGGATCGCCGCCGTCGCCCCGATTGGCCCCCGTGCCAAGACCGTTCGTCCCGTCCGCCTGTTCGAGCGCCACCTTCGGGTGGGCCTCGTCGGAGTTGGTAGAAATGGCCTCGTCGATATGCCAGATCAGCAGGCCCTCGCCCGGAAGGTCGGCATCGTAGCCGTCACGCTGCCGGTTCTCGACAAGGAAGTACTCCTGCCCCGCACCACCGTCCTTCCACAGGCGGAACACCTCGTTCGAGGTCTTCACATCGGGGATCGAGCGCGTGCCGTTGCTGGTGATGTTGGTCACAGTGACCCAGCCCTGGTTGGCCTTGCACCAGGCCGAAGGATGCGCCGGCGTGTCGCCTCCCCCGTTCCAGGAGCCGCCGCCCATCAGGCACCAGTTGCCCACGCCTTCCGAGCTCTGGTCGGTGTCGTAAAGGTCGGGGAAGCCGAACAGCAGGTGGCCCAGCTCGTGCGCGCAGACGCCCAGTCGAGCGTCCTCGGGGATGGTGAGATAGGCGTAGAGCTTGGTGCCATCGGCGTTGAACTGCGAGCGCATCACCCACTTGTGGGACCAGATATCGCCGCCCGAGCCGGTCTGCTCCGCGCCCGAGCCCGCGTGCACCACCACATAGGCATCGACGAAGCCGTCGCCGTCGTTGTCATAGGGACCAAAGTTCACCGAGGGGTTGGCCGCGGTCGCCGCGTCCCGCGCCATGTCGCGGGCGTTGGGCGTCGTGCTGCCGGTTCCCGACTGGCCGTTGGCGTAGTCAGCAAGCGTGTCAGGCATGGTGAACGGCCCCGCCACCTCGCCAACGATGTTGATCGTGCCATTGGTGACATCATCGAAATATTCCTTCACCGAGCCGGTCGAAATCACCCCGGTCGAGAAGAAGAGGTCCTGGAAGCGCTGCGCCGCGCCCGAGCCGAAGGACTTGTCAGAGAATTCGGCCAGCACCACCACCACGCGGACGTCACCGCTGAGCGGGCTGCGCTGCGCCGCGAAATTGCGTGCAGCCATGGGCGGCGTGCCGAGCGGCAGCTCGGTGCCCGGCACGATCAGCCCATCGTTGAAGCCGACCCGCGGTTTCTTGCGCAGCGTCACGAGCTCCGCCATGCCGTCAGGGGCGGCGGCGCGCATTTCCTTCAGCGCCTTGTCTATTTTCTTTTTAAGGTCGGGTGCAGGGGCGACGCAGCATCGATCGTTACCGCCCCCGGAACATTGACCAAAGAAATTGTGCCAATTGCCGGAAAATTCCGTTTTCTCGAAAATCTTGGAAAAGGCTTTGAAATCCCGGCTGTCGTGATGAGTCTCGCACATGGGGAGCTCCTTTCAAATGGCCGTTGAAATGAGCTTACTCTACCATGGCACTCTCTTTCCGGGCATTATCGGATTCCGGACAATCCAAAGCTGATTTTTCCTTGACATCACGATAGCGACTCGCCTTACCCACTCCTTTAAATTGCGGATACCCTGCATCGGCCACAGATCGTACCGCCCTTAAGAACGCGACCGAAACGCCGAGCACGGGCCTGACACCCGTGCCCGGCTCAGGGGTCAGGCCATGGCCCCGGCCGAGGTCAGCCGGGACAGATCTTCCTGCGACAGGCTCAGCGCCGCGGCCTTTGCGAAACTCTCCACCTGCGGCACGCTCGTTGCGCTGGCAATCGGCGCGGTGACGCCCCTCTGCGCGATCAGCCAGGCCAGCGATACCTCGGCGGGCTTGGCGCCATGCGCCGAGGCAATGTCCTCGAGCGTATCGAGCAGAGCCATGCCGCGTTCGGTCATGTACTTGCCGACCATGCCCGCGCGTTGCCGCCCTTCGAGATCCGCCTCGCTCCGATACTTGCCGGTCAGGAACCCGGCGGCGAGCGAGAAATAAGTCACCACGCCGATGTTCTTCTCGACACAGAGCTCCTGCAGCCCGCCCTCAAATGCGCCGCGGTCGTAGAGGTTATACTCCGGCTGGATCACCTGGTACGCGGGCAGCCCTTCCTTTTCCGCCGTCTCCAGCGCCGCGCCAAGCAGCGCCGCATCGTAGTTCGACGCCCCGATGGCACGGATTTTGCCCGACTTGAGCAGCTTGTCGTAGGCGCCCAGCGTCTCTACGTGCGCGGTGTCGGGATCCGGCCAGTGCGAGAAATAGAGGTCGATTGCCTCGGTCTGCAGCCGCGCCAGCGACTTGTCGACGGCGCGGGTGATCCAGGCCTCCGAGAGCCCCTTTTCGCCTGGCCCGCCCATGTCCGAGCCGACCTTGGTGAAGAGCTTGACCTTGTCGCGCATGCCGGGGCGCGCGCTGAACCACTTGCCGAGCACGGTTTCGGATTCGCCGCCAACGTGGCCATCCACCCAGGCCGAATAGACATCGGCGGTGTCGATGGCGTCGAAGCCATGGTCGATGAAGGCGTCGAGCACGCGGAAGCTCTCGGCCTCGTCGGTGGTCCATCCCAGCACGTTGCCGCCAAAGACGATGGGGGCGATGTCGAAGCCGGTGGTTCCGAGTATCTTGCGTTGCATTGGGAAACTCCTTTTCGGGGAAACTCAGGCGATGGCACCGCCGCCGTCGATGAAGACGGTGGTGCCGGTCATGTAGGGGTTGGCCATCAGCGCGAGCGCCTGCACGGCGATATTCTCGGGGGTACCGACGCGTCCGGCGGGCAGGCGCTCCGCCGCGCCGTCGAACATTGCCTTCCGGCCGTCGCCATCCAGCCTGTCGTACATCTCGGTCTTGATCAGCCCCGGCGAGATGCAGTTGACCCGCACCGGCGCGAATTCCAGCGCCAGCCCGCGGGTCAGCCCCTCGAGCCCGGCGTTGATCGCGCCCTGGATCGCCGCCCCGGGCTTGGGCCGGACCGACAGGAAGCCCGAGACCAGCGTCAGCGAACCACCCTCCTCGATCCGCGCGGCGCGGGCCAGACGGTAGGCGCCCCAGAATTTCGAGTCGAAGGAGCCATAGGCATCCTCCAACGGCAACTCGCGCACCGCCGCTACCTTGGTGCTGGCCGCGGAGCAGAACACATGGCCGAAGGCACGATCCGCGAAGAAGGACTCGAGTGCGTCGGCATCGCCGGTGTCGAGCGTGACGCCCTCGCAGCCGAGCTTGTTCGCGGCCGCCTCGACCTTTTCCGCCGAACGCGAGGCGATGGTCACCTTCGCCCCGGCTGCCCTCACCGCCTGCGCGACGCCAAAGCCGATGCCCGAGCTGCCGCCCAGCACCAGCACTTTCTGATCGGTCAGATCCATGTCAGTCCTCCTGTCCGGGCAGCCAGCGGCGTGCTTCTGCATCGGGGTAGTAGCTCATCGGCGCGGGCAGCTGCTCCATCTCGATCAGCAGCCCCCAGGGCGCACGGCCAAAGACGCCGCGGTTGCCCGGGCCTTCCTCGGGGCCGCCCAGATCGTAGGGGTCCGAGAGCAGTTCTCCCCCGGCCTCGGCAAAGGCTCCGGCAGCGGCGTAGACGTCGCTCACGTTCACGCTGAAATGGCTGATCCCGTAGTCGGCGATGTTCGTCGCGGGCGTCCCGGCGGGGCGGTCGATCTCGAAGACCTCGATGTTCGGCCCGTGTTTCATGCGCAGCACGCTGACTTTCTTCATGGCAGTGCCGGCGCGCAGACCGTTCATCGGCCCGACGTCCTCGGCCGCCATCGGCCCGCCGTTGCTCGCGGTCTGCGAGAACATGGGCTCTGCGCCGAAGGCGGCCTTGAGAAAGCTCACCGCCGCGTCGTGGTCGGGCACGGTGATGCCGATGTGCTCGATGCCTCGGATGGTACTCATGGAATGACTTTCCTTTCGCGGAATTCGTCGATGAGGCGCAGGAACATCTCCTCGCTGTCCACCACCGGCGCGAAGCCGGCCTGCCGGATGCGGGTGGTCGAGGAGATCACGTCCCAATCGCAGCTGAAGATGAAGTCGCCGAAGCCCCAGGCCGCGACCTTCTCGAAGGGAACGTCGACAAGCCCATGCCGTTCCTTGATCTTTTCCCAGAGTGGTCCCTTGTCGGCCATCATCTCCGAAAGGCTGATCTGCATCGGTTCGGCGGGGTCCATGTCCAGATGCGCGGCGATGCGCTTCCACAGGTGGCTCCAGCGGAAGATGTCGCCGTTGGTGAGGTTGTAGGCGGTGCCGCCCTCCGCCTCGGTCCCGGCCCAGGCCGAGCCGCGCGCCAGCTGTGCCGCGTCGGTGACCTGCGCCAGCTTGCCGTAGCAGGTGGCGCTGCCCGGAAAGCGCAGCGGCAGCCCAAGCTCCTTGCAGATCGCGGCGTAGACGGCGATCACCATGGCAAGGTTCATCGGATTGCCGATGGCAAAGCCGCAGACCACATCCGGCCGCAGCACGACGCTGTCCCATCCCGCGGACCGCGCGCGCTCGGTCAGCCAGTCCTCCTGATCGTAATAGAACATCGGCGGCATGACGCGCGGGTCGTCCTCATGCGCCGGTGTCGGGAAGGCACCGAGATGGGCGCCGTAGTATTTCGCCCCCTCGTAGAGCACGACGCGCCGCAGCTCCGGCGAGGCCGCCTCGGCCCCGGTCACGCAGTTGCGCAGCATCGCGAGGTTGGCCGAGACCTGCTCGGCCGGATCTTCGAGTTCCTGATAGGCGGCATAGAAGACATGGCTGAAGGGGCCGACCTCGGCGAGCGAGGCCTGCGTCGCTGCCTCGTCGAGCAGGTCGACCGAGAGATAGCGCGCCGCGGTCTCGAAGTCCGGGCTTCGGCGCGAGATCGCGGTGACCTGCCAGCCAAGCTCGTCGGCAAGGTGGCTGACCACGTTGCGGCCAATCACGCCGAGCCCGCCGGCAACCAGCGCATGGGGTTTGGGAAGGGACATTGGGCCTCCGATCCAGATGGGGTCTGTCGTTGCCACGCAAGAAGTAGCTTTTGATCAGAGGATGGAATGGCTAGAAATTTGCAGAGACTATTCGACTGGATCGAACAATGGATGCCTTCCGCAGCATGCGGCTCTTCGTGGCCATCGCCGAAAGCGGCAATCTCTCGTCGGTGGCGCGGGACTGGGGGATTGCCCCCTCGACTGTCACCTACGGGCTGAAGAGCCTCGAAGACAGCCTCGGGGCACAGCTCGTCGTGCGCACCACCCGGCAGCTGTCGCTGACGCAGGAGGGCCAGCGCTTTCTCGAGCGCAGCCGCCGCATCCTTGCCGACGTGGACGAGGTGATGACCGGCTTCACCGAGCAAGGCGCGCTTGCAGGAAATATCCGCATGACCACGACCAACGATCTCGGTCGCCAGCGCATCGCGCCGCTGGTCGATGACTTCATGCATCGACATCCCGGGCTGACCATCGAGCTGTTTCTCAGCGACAGCGTCGTGGATCTGGTGGAGGGCGGCTTCGATCTCGGGATCCGCACGGGACCACTGCGGGATTCCGACCTGAAAGCCCGGCTGCTGCTGCGTGGACACAAGAGCATCTGCGCCTCGCCCGGCTACTGGCAGCGCCACGGCAAGCCCACCCACCCGCGAGAGCTGACCGCGCACAATTGCCTGCTGCTCGGCGCACCGGGCGAGCGGCACGCCTTCTGGACTTTCCGGGAAGATGGCGAGCGCTTCCGCATCCGGGTGGGCGGCACGCGGCAGGTGAACGACGGCGAGGCGCTGCGGCAATGGGCCATCGCCGGGGCGGGAGTGGTCCAGAAGTCGAGTTTCGACATCGCCGAGGATCTGCGCGCCGGGCGGCTGGAGACGGCGCTGGAGGACTTCACCGCCGATCCGACGAACCTCTACGCCGTCACCCCGCCGCGCCAGTACGAGTCGCGGCGAGTGCGGGCCTTCGTCGATCACCTCGCCGCCGGGATGGGCGGCTGAAGGCGCCGCTCAGCAGTTCTCGCCGATCAGCACTTGGAAGGGCATGATCTTCTGCAGGTGAGCGGTGCGCTCGCCGCCTTCGAGCACACGGACCAAGGTCTGAACGACCTCCCGTGCGACCTCGGTCGCAGGGTGCGCGAGGATCATGTCGATGCCGCCGTCGGTCAGCATGGCGCGGGTGTGTTCGGTCAGCTCGGTTCCGATCAGCAGCGGGCGCTTGCCACCCTGCCCCAGAACCTTCGCCGCCCCTTCGAGGCCGCCGCCGAGCATCAGAATGGCCGTGACATCGGGATGCGTCTGCATGAGTTGCGTCACAACCTCTATCGCGCGTGCGTCACTTTCTTCGGTCGGCGCGGCCTCGACGATGCCGAAACCGTCCTGGGCACTCTCGGCGATGAACGAGCGGAAGCTCGCGGCGAGCGACTGCTGGCACATGTAGCGCGGATTGCCGGGAACCAGGCCGATCTTGCCGCCCTGCGGGCAGAGCCGGGTGACGAACCATCCCGCAGAACGGCCCAGCTGCCAGTCGTTCGAGCCGACGAAGCCCCGGCGCTGCGGCGAGGAGATGTCCGACAGCATGGTGACCACCGGGACGCCGCGCTCGGCCAGTTCGTCGACCGCGCGGTTGATCCGGGGATGGTCGATGCAGACCGCGGCAATGGCATCGCATGTCTCGCCGAGCGCCAGCAGCGCCTCCGCGGTGCGCGCCGGGTCGAGATCGGTCACATGCGAGAAGATTGCCTTGCCGTCGACGCTGGTCTGCGTCGCGACCTCGCGCGCGATGCGCCGGCTCATCACATCATAGAAGTGCCGCGCACTGTCGTTGAGCAGAAAGCCGAAGGTCTTCGCCGGGCCGGGCTCCTCGCGGCGGCTGCGGATCGAGCCGACCGCGTGGAAGCCTATGCGTTCCGCCGTGGCGAGTACGTGGTTCACCGTCGCGGGTTTCACCCGGCTCCGGCCGCTGAGAATGCGGTCGATGGTGGAAACGCTGACCCGGGCCTCGCGGGCGAGATCGGCGATGGTGATGCGTGCTGGCAAGGTCGGGCCTTTCGACTGGCTGTTCGCGCGGCTCCTCCCCAAAGCGTTGTTCTAGCAGGTGATGGTGCGAAGGCAACGCCGCATTTTGGAGCTGGAAATCTCTCAAAATGAGGGAATTGAAACGTCACGCCTTCTCATGCGGAAGGAAAACTGTGCCACGGATGAATCTTAGCCGTCTGCCGCCTTGCCCGGCCTGCCGCGACGACATACCGCAGTATACAGCTCCAGCCTCCGCCAGAAGCCCTCCCGCATGAACCTGAGCGCGCTGGACCCGAACATACGACCGTTCCGCGTCCCGGCATCCGGCGCGGAACGGCCTCCCTCCCCGATGCCACGGCCGCCCACGGTGACCGTTTTTGCCAGATTGTGACGTCGACGCCCCTGCCAGACCAAGGGCGATCCCGCCGGCCCCGCCCGGACGGGACCGCTTTGTGCCGGCCAAGGGTGGCGCCGGCGCAGACCAGAGGTACCCGATGAACCGAAGAGAAGCCCTGTTCTCCCTTGGCTCGATGGCCGCCGCAGGGGGGCTCGCCTCCCGTGCCGGCGCCGCCGAGCTGAAAGGGTTCCCCAAGCAGACCGCCATGTCCGCCGATCACCTGCCGACCCCCGCGCGCAGCGGCGGCGGTTTTCAGGTGCTCAAGAGCGAGACCGACCAGAAGACGGTCAAGGCGGTCTTCGACCGGCTGATCCCGGCGGATGACTTCGGCCCCTCCGCCTCCGAGGCCGGCTGCCTCGAGTTTCTCGACGACCAGCTCTCGGGTGACTACGGCGCGGGCAAGGCGCTCTATCTCGAGGCCCCGCTGAGCCCCGAGAACGAAGAAGCCATCATGGGCGCGCCGCAGTTCCTCTCGACCCCGCGCGAGCGCTACGAGACCGGCCTCAAGGCGCTCGAAGCCTATGCGCAGGAAACCGACGGCGCGGCATTCCACGCGCTTTCGCCCGACCGGATCGACGAGATCCTGACCGGGCTGGAAGCGGGTGAGATCGACCTCGGCGAAGGCGTCAACGGTCAGGCCTTCTTCGAACTGATGCTGCAGAACGTGCGCGAGGGGTATCTCGCCGACCCGCTCTACGGCGGCAACCGCGACATGGCGGGCTGGAAGATGATCGGCTTCCCGGGCGCGCGCTACGACTACCGGCCCTACGTGGATCGGCGCAACGAGGACCTGGGCCTGACGCCCGTCAGCCTCATCCCGAACGACTAAGGCCAAGGAGACACCAACAATGGCAAATGAACGTCCCAAGGCCGACGTGGTGATCGTCGGTCTCGGCTGGGCCGGATCGGTCATGGCCGAAGAGCTGACCCGCGCAGGCCTCAACGTGGTCGCCATCGAGCGCGGCGCATGGCGCGACACTTCGACCGACTTCCCCCCCGCCGTCGACCCCGACGAGCTGCGCTGGCACACCCGCCGCGAGCTGCTGCAGCCGATGAGCGTGGAGACCACCACCTTCCGCAACAAGACCGGCCAGCAGGCGGCCCCGGTGCGCAACTGGAACGCCTTCCAGTTCGGCTGGAACGTCGGCGGCGCCGGCACCCACTGGGCCGGCATGTCCTGGCGCTTCCTGCCCTGGGATTTCGAGGTCGCGACCCAGACCGCCGAACGCTACGGCCAGGAACGCCTCGACAGCCTGATGGCCGAGGGCCTGCAGCTGCAGGACTGGGGCGTCAGCTACGAAGAGATGGCGCCCTACTACGACCGCTTCGAGCGCATCGCCGGCACCTCGGGAAAGGCGGGCAACCTCAACGGTCAGAAGATCAAGGGCGGCAACGTCTTCGAGGGCCCGCGCGAGCGCGAGTACCCGACGCCGCAGCTCAAGGACACCAACTGGATGTCCATGTACCGGCAGACCACCGAGGGAATGGGGTACAACCCGTTCACCATCCCGGCGGGCAACATCTCCCAAGCCTACGTGAACCCGCTCGGCGTCACCATGGGGCCGTGCACCTACTGCGGCTTCTGCGACTTCCACGGCTGCGGCAACTTCTCCAAGTCGAGCCCGCAGGCCTGCATCCTGCCGGCGCTGATGCGCCGCTCGAACTTCACCGTGCTGACCGAAACCGAGGTGCTGCACGCGGTGAAGCACGAGGACGGCAAGACTGTGAAAGGCGTGAAGTTCGTCACCCGCGACGGCGAAGAGGGCTTCCAGCCCGCCGACGTGGTTTGCATCACCGCCTACCAGATGGACAACGTCCGCCTGATGCTGCTCTCGGGCATCGGCGAGCAGTACGACCCCGCGACACAGCAGGGCACCATCGGCCGCAACTACAGCTACCAGACCTGTTCGTCGGTCACCGGCTTCTTCTCGGGGGCCAAGATGAACCCGTTCATCGGCGGCGGCGCGCTCGGCGTGCAGATCGACGATTTCAACGGCGACAACTTCGACCACAGCGATCTCGACTTCATCGGCGGCGCCGGGATCATGGGCTATTCGACCAACGGTCGTCCGATCGCCAACATGAACGGCATCCGCCCGGGCAACAAGCGCTGGGGCTCGGAGTGGAAGGAAGCCTATGCGCGTGACTACCAGGAGGTGGCCAACATCTTCTGCCAGGGCACCTCGATGCCCACGCGCGACGCCTACCTGTCGCTCGATCCCACCTACAAGGACCGCCACGGCCAGCCGTTGCTGCGCTTGACCTTCGACTGGAACCGCAACGACGCCTCGATGATCGACTACACCACCAAGAAGGCGGTCGAGATCATGCGCGAGGCGGGCGGAGAGGACATCATGGTCGACAACCAGGCCGAAGCCTCGTGGAACCCCTACAAGCAGCACAGCTCGCACACGATCGGCGGCCTGGTCATGGGCTCGAACCCCGCCACCTCGGCGCTGAACCCCTACCTGCAGAGCTGGGACTGCCACAACGTGTTCTCGGTCGGCGCCTCGGCCTTCCCGAACAACGGCGGCTACAACCCGACGCTCACCGTGGGTGCCCTCGCGGTCCGCGCCGCCCGCGCGATCCACGAGACCTACATCAACAACCCCGGCCCGCTGGTGGAGGCATAACCCATGGCAAAATGGATCAAGATCGCAGGCGGCGTGGTGGTGATCGCCGCCGTCGGGGCCGGTGTCTGGGCGTGGGACTCGCTGAACACCGGGCGCTCGAAGGTGGCCGGAGACAGCGTCACGCTGGCCGAGTTTACCAGTGAAGACGCCGAGGCCGTCGAGCGCGGCGAGTATGTCATGCGCATGGGCGACTGTGCGGCATGCCACACCCGCGAGGCGGGCGAGTTCGCCGGCGGCTACGAGATTGCTACGCCCTTCGGCACGCTGGTCTCTTCGAACATCACTCCCGATGCCGAAACCGGCATCGGTGGGATGACCGAGAAGGACTTCTTCAATGCCCTGCGCCAGGGCATCGGCCAGCACGGCATGCTCTACCCGGCGATGCCCTACACCGCCTATGCAAAGTTCACCGACCGGGACATGCACGATCTCTGGGCCTACATGTCCACGGTCGAGCCCGTGCAGAACGACATCGACGAAAACGGCGGCATGCCCTTCCCGTTCAACATCCGCCTCGCCATGGCGGGCTGGGACATGTTGTTCTTCGACAATTCCGGCTTCGAGCCGGTGGCCTCCGAGAGCGACGCGTGGAACCGCGGCAAGTACATCGTCGATGGCGGCGGTCACTGCGCCGCCTGCCACAGCCCGCGCAACGCGCTGGGGGCCGAGGTGGCCAGCGCCTACCTGCAGGGTGGCAACATCGGCGACTGGTACGCGCCCGACCTGACCCCGAACCCGCACGTCGGCCTCGGCGGCAGCTCGGCCGAGGACATCGCCACCTACCTCAAGACCGGTACCGACGGCGTCGCCGTCGCGGCGGGCCCGATGGCCGAGGCGGTCGAGCACTCGCTGCAGTACCTGACCGACGAGGACGCGCTGGCGGTGGGCACCTACCTCACCTCCCTGCCCGCCTCGGACAACCCCGCCCCCAAGGCGGCCTCGCTCGCCGAGACCGACATGGCGCGACTGACGGATGTCTACGAGGTCAACTGCTCGGCCTGTCACGGGCTGGATGGCGAAGGCATCGAGGGCATGGTCCCGGCCTTCTCGGCCAACCACGGACTGCTCGGCGATCCGACCAACATGATCCACGCGATGCTCAAGGGCACCCGCGCGGCGCACACGCATGACGCGCAGACCGCCGCCGGCATGCCGTCCTTCGCCTGGAAGATGGACGACACGCAGGTGGCCGACATCCTGACCTACGTGCGCAACAGCTTCGGCAATGGCGCCGAGGCGGTCTCGCCCGAGGCGGTGGCCGAAATGCGCGAAGCGCTGGATGCACGCGAGCCGCTGCGCGCCGCGACGAACTGATCGCGCAACGCTGCAGGTACAAATAAAGGCCGCAGGAGATATCTCCTGCGGCCTTTTTCTTCGACAGGCCAGCCTTGCGCCGGACCAGCCTCACCGCGTCACATCAGGTGTTCGACCGGCGGCGCGGGCACGAAGCGCCACTTGCGCAGCGGGCCAGCCATCACGTTGAGGTAATACATCTCGAAGCCATAGGGCGCACCGCAGGGATGGTGGCCGCGCGGCACGCAGACCACGTCGTGGTCATGCACCGCCATGGTCTCGTCGAGCATCCGGTCGTCGGTATACACGCGCTGGATGCCGAAACCGTCGCCGGGGTTCAGCCGGTGGTAGTAGGTTTCCTCGAGGTAGGTGATCCGCGGAAAGTCATCCTCATCGTGCCGGTGGCTGGGGTAGGACGACCAGTTGCCCGCCGGGGTAAACACCTCGGTCACCAGCAGGCTGTCGCAGTAGTCCTCGTTCTCCATGGCGATATTGTTGATATGCCGCGTGTTCGCCCCCTCGCCGCGCTGCGTCAGGGTGATGCCGTCGGGGCCGATCCGCCGCGCCTCGTGGCCGCCCATGCCCGGCGCCGAGCAGACCGCGAGCGTGCAGTCGGTGGTGGCCTCGGCGCTCCAGTCGGTGCCGTTGGGCAGGTAGAGGCAATGCGGCGGGGTCTTCTCGAAGACATTCATCCGCTCGCCCAGCTCACCCCAGTCCTTGCCCGCGCCGGTGAGCTTGGCCTTGCCCTCGACCATCACGAGGATGACCTCGCGATCGCCGGTGGCCTCGCAGACGCTCTCGCCCGCCCGCAGCCGGTAGAGCGAGAAGCCGACGTAGCGCCAGCCGGCGCTCTGCGGGGTGATCTCATGCACCTTGCCGTGGGTGCCGAAGGGATGATGAAGAAGATGGCTCATGGGTCTTTCGTCCTTTCCCGCTCCGGGCGAGGCCTCCGCCTCACCCGCTCAGTTTCTCGGTCTCGCACCGCGCCCCGTCTCAGGCGTCCTGCGGCTGGATCAGCCCAACCTCGGCGGCCAGCGCTTTCAGCGTCCGCAGCCCCAGGCCCTGGTACTCAAACGGGTCGCGCAGCGCGCTGTCCTGCTCGGCCTCGATGACCACCCAGCCGGCGTAGCCCTGCCGCGCCGCTGCGGCGAGAACCGGCCCGAAATCGACGCAGCCCTCGGGATCTCCGGGCACCGTGAAGGCGCCGCGGCGCACTCCTTCGAGGAAGCTGAGCCGCTCGTCCCGCACCTGCGCCGCCACGTCGGGCCGCACGTTCTTGCAGTGGATGTGGCTCACTCGGTCCATGTACTTGCGCGCCAGCTTTTCCGGGTCTGCTCCACCGAACCAGGCGTGGCCGGTGTCGAGCAGCAGCCGCGTGTGTGCCCCGCCCATGTCCATGAAGCGCTCGATCTCCGCCTCGGTCTCGATCACCGTGCCGACATGGTGGTGATAGCCCATGGCCATCCCCTCCTCGACCGCCACGCGCGACAGCTCCTCGTAGCCGGTCGAGAAGCGCTCCCACTCCGGCTCGGTCATCACCGGCTTGTCGTTCACCGCGTCCGCGTCCCGGCCATGCACCGCGTTCGAGCATTCGCAGGCGTTGACATGATCGCCGCCCGCCGCCCTCACGAAGGCGATGACCTCCCGCAGTGCCCGCACCTCGGCCTCGAGGTCATTGACCAGCAGATTGGTCGAATGCCAGCCACCGACGAAGCGCAGCCCGTAGCGATCCAGCACCGCCCTCAGCGCCGCGCCCTCGCCCGGCATCTTGTGCCCCTTCTCGATGCCGTCGAAGCCGAGCGTGCGGCAGTCCCGCAGGCAGTCCTCGAGGCTCAGGTGATCCCCGATCGACCAATCGTCGTCGTTCGACCAGGCGATGGGATTGGTGCCGAACCGGATCATGGCCCCCTGCCTTTCATCTTTCCCAAAATACTCCGGACCTGCGCCCTCAGTTCAGCACGAATTGCGTGGCCTTATGCGCCTCGTATTTCTCGCGCGCCTGCTCGAGCCGTTCGGGCCCGCCGACCTGCGGCACGGCGACGTCCCACCAATGCCCGCCCGCGCCGGTGCCCGGCACCGCGTCGGTGTCGATGACGATCACCGAAGGAATGTCGCGGCTGCGCGCCTCGGCGATCTTCGCCTCGAGTTCGGCAATGTCCGCGGCCTTCTCCGCATGCGCGCCCATCGAGGCGGCATGGGCGACGAAGTCGATCTCGGGCTGAACCTCGACGTTGCTGTCCTTGTACATGTTGTTGAACTCGGCCCCGCCGCATTCGATCTGCAGCCGGTTGATGCAGCCGTAGCCGCGGTTGTCGGTGAGCACGATGGTGAAGGGCACGCGCCGCATCACCGCCGTCGCCAGCTCGGAGTTCGCCATCATGTAGGAGCCGTCCCCGACGAAACAGATCACCTCCTTCTCGGGCGCGGCGAGCTTGATGCCCATGGCACCGGCGACCTCGTAGCCCATGCAGGAATAGCCGTACTCCATGTGATAGCCGCCCTCGGCCGCCTGCCAGAGCACCTGCAGCGCGCCGGGCATGGTACCCGCGGCGCACATCACCACGGTGTCCCTGGTCGAGACCCGCTGCACCGCCCCGATCACCTGCGCATCCGTGGGCAGCCCCGCCCCGTTCGGCGCGGCGGTGACCTGCGCCACGGCGTCGTGCCAGCCCGTCCGCGACGCGGCATCGTGCCAGCCGAAGCTCTGCGCCCCGAGCCCCGCACCCAGCTTCTCCAGCACCACCTTGGCATCGCCCACCACCGGCGCGGCATTGTGCTTCTGCGCGTCATAGCCCGCGAGGTTGATCGACAGCAGCTTGCGCCCCTCGGCGCCGAAGACCGTCCACGAGCCCGTGGTAAAGTCCTGGAACCGCGTGCCGACGCCGATGATCAGATCCGCCTCGGCCGCAAGCTGGTTGGCGCAGGCAGAGCCGGTGACCCCCGGCGAGCCGAAGTTCAGCGCGTGCTCCCACGAGAGCCCGCCCTTGCCCGCCTGTGTCTCCACCACCGGGATGCCGTGGCGGGTGGCGAACTCCGCGAGCTCGCCCTCCGCGCCCGAGTAGAGCGTGCCGCCACCCGAGACGATCAGCGGGCGCTGTGCCGCCTTGATCATCTCGAGCGCCGCCTCAAGTTCGACCGGATCCGGCTCGGGCCGGCGGATGCGCCAGACCTTCGGCTCGAAGAAGGCCTCGGGGTAGTCGTAGGCCTCGGCCTGCACGTCCTGACAGAAGGCCAGCGTGACCGGGCCGCAGTTCGCCGGATCGGTCATGACCCGCATCGCCCGCGGCAGGCAGGTCAGCAGGTGCTCGGGCCGGGTGATGCGGTCGAAGTAGCGCGACACCGGGCGGAAGCAGTCGTTGGCCGAAACCGTGCCGTCGTCGAAATCCTCGATCTGCTGCAGCACCGGGTCGGGTCGGCGGTTGGCGAAAACATCGCCGCAGATCAGCAGCAGCGGCAGCCGGTTCACATGCGCCAGCGCAGCCGCCGTCACCATGTTGGTCGAGCCCGGGCCAATCGAGGAGGTCACCGCCTGCGCCCGCCGCCGCCGTTTTGTCTTGGCATAGGCGATGGCGGCATGGGCCATGGTCTGCTCGTTCTGCCCGCGCCAGGTGGGCAGCGCATCGCCGATGCCGTGCAGCGCCTCGCCGATCCCGGCGACGTTGCCATGCCCGAAGATTGCCCAGACCCCTTCGATGAAGCGGTCACCCTCCTCGGTCATCTGCACGGAGAGCCATTTCATCATCGCCTGCGCGGCGGTCAGCCGGATCGTGCCCATCGTCGTTCCTCCCATGCGGCCGCCAGCGGCCCCTTCGTCTAGATCAAAATATCCCGGGGGAGTTCGCGCCCCGGCGCGGACGGGGGCAGCGCCCCCTCTCACGTCGCCATCCTTCACGCCGCGGCCTCCTGCGCTCCGGCGCGCGCCGCGTCCCAGACCTTGCAAAGCTTCGCGTAGCGCGCCGCCATCTGCTCAATTGCCGCGCCGTCGCTGATCGCGCCGCTCATCCAGGCCCGCGCCGCATCGCCGAAGATCGTCCGGCCCACGGCAAAGCCCTTCACCAGCGGCTGGCGCGCGGCCAGCGCAAAGCTCTCGGCCAGCTCCTGCTCCGGGGCGTCGAGACCCAGCACCACGATGCCGCGGGTGCGCGGGTCGTTCTCCTCGATCGCCGCCACCGCCTTGGCCCAGGCCGCCTCGGTCTTGAACGGCTCGAGCTTCCACCAGTCGGGGCAAACGCCGAGTGCGTAGAAGCGGCGGATCACCTGCGCCGTGGTCTCGTCGTTTACCGGCGCAACCTTCGAGGGGATCACCTCCAGCAGGAATTCCAGCCCGTTGCGCCGCGCGGCGGTGAAGAGCCGCAGCACGGTCTCTTCCTGTGCGGCCCATGTCTCGGCGTCATCCTCGGGGTGGCAGAAGCACAGGCATTTCACCACCTGATCGCGCGGCCATTCGGTCAGCCCGCCGTAGTCCGGCCCCAGATCGGGCTCGAGCATCAGCGGCCGCGAACCCGGCCATTCCACCGGGCGTCCGATCCACAGCCCCGTGCCCTCGGCCTCGAAGAGCGCGTCGCGCCCGAGCCGCCCGTCGCAGAGGATGCCGTGGCCGCCCTGCCCGCCCGCGACCTCATGCGCGGCGCGCAGGCAGAGCTGCTTGAAGGCGCCGATCTTTTCCGGAGTTGCGCCGGCCATCTCTTCCATCTGGCTGCGGTGATCGAAGGCGAAGACGCGCATGGTCGACCAGTCGCCCTTGCGGTTTGTCGCCCAATGCACCTGCTCGAGCGCCGCGTCATTGCGCAGGTCCTTTCGCTTGATGCCGCGCTCGAAGAAATACTGCAGCTCTTCCCAGCTCGGGTAGGCCGGGGTGCAGCCGTGGCGCGAGACGGCGAAGGCCCCGCAGGCATTGGCGTATTTCAGCGTGGTGGGCCAGTCCTCGCCATCGAGCCAGCCCTTCAGCAGACCCGACATGAAGCCGTCGCCGGCGCCCAGCACGTTGAACACCTCGATTGGAAAACCCGGCCCCGTCTGACCGCCGTCAAGGCTGTCCGGGATCACGCCTTCGAAGGCCGTCGCCCCCATCGGTCCGCGCTTGCAGACCAGCGTTGCGTCCGAGACCTTGCGCACGTTGCGCAGCGCCTCCAGCGTGTCGGTCGAGCCGCCGGCGATGTGGAACTCTTCCTCGGTGCCCACGATCAGGTCGAAGAGATGCAGGGTGGATTGCAGCTGCGCGGTGACCTCGGCGCTCTCGGCGAAGCGGCTCTCGCCGTCGCCGTGGCCGAGCACCCCCCAGAGGTTCGGGCGATAGTCGATGTCGAGCGCGGTCTGCGCGCCGTGCTTCTTGGCCAGCTCCAGCGCCTTGAGCACCGCGGCGCGGGTGTTCTCGTGGCTCAGATGCGTGCCGGTGGGCACCACGGCCCGGGCCGAGGCGATGAAGTCCTCGTCGATGTCGTCCTCGCAGAGCGCCATGTCGGCGCAGTTCTCGCGGTAGAAGATCAGCGGGAACTGCTCCTGGTCGCGGATGCCGAGGATGACCAGCGCAGTGAGCCGCTCGGGGTCGGTGGCCACGCCCTTCGTCTCCACCCCTTCGCGGGCGAGCTGCTCGAGGATGAAGCGGCCCATGTGCTCGTCGCCGACGCGGGAGATCAGTGCCGATTTCATCCCGAGCCGCGCGGTGCCGCAGGCGATGTTGGTGGGCGAGCCTCCGATGTATTTCTCGAAGCTGCCCATGTCCTCCAGCCGTCCGCCGATCTGCGCGCCGTAGAAATCCACGCCCGCGCGCCCGATGGTGATCACGTCCAAGGTCTTGCTCATCTCGCTGTCTCCGGTCTTGCGGGTTAGGTGCTGGCGACGTTGATCGTCTCGAACGTCAGCCGGTCGTGAAATTGTTCGTGGTGGGCGATGAAGCGCTGCGTGTGCGCCTGGCGCATGTGAAAGGCGTGGGCAGCCTCGTCCTTCCAGCTTTCGACAAAGACCAGCCGGTCGGGGTTGTCGGTGCAGGTGTAGAAGTCGTAGGCGATGCAGCCAGGTTCGGCGCGGGTCGCCGCCTGCGCCTCCGGCGCTTGCGCGAGTATCCTGTCCCGCGTGCCCGGCTGGCAGTCGATGGTGATGATGAACTTGTACACCTGCGCCCCCTCTCAGCGGATGATCGTCGCCTGGAGCGCGTCGATCGAGGAGCGGATGCCCGCCTCGGTGGACATGGTGAAATCCTCCATCTCGAGGCTCACCCAGCCGTCGTAGCCCATCATGCCGACGACCGAGAAGAACTCCTTCCACCATTGCAGGTCATGGCCCGCACCGACCGCCACGTAGTTCCACGCGCGATTGGCGACGTCGGTCACCTCCTTGAGCTCCAGATAGCCATTGATGTCCGCAAGCCCGCGCTCGATGCGCGTGTCCTTGCCGTGCACGTGGTGGATCGCCGGGCCGAGCGCCCGCGCCACCGCGATCGGGCAGGCACCCTTCCAGAAGAGGTGGCTGGGATCGAGGTTCATGCCGACCATCTCGCCGACCTCGCTGCGCAGCCGGAACAGCGTCTCGGGGTTCCAGACCAGCATCGCCGAGAAGTTCTCGAGCGCGTATTTCTCGACGCCGCAGGATTTCGCATGCGCGACGAGGTCGTGCCAGAGCGGGAAGGCCCGGTCCTCCCACTGGTAGCGGTCGCGCTCGGGCATCTCGGCGGGCCAGGACTTGGTGTAGACCAGCCAGTTCGGCACAGTGTCGCCGGGCGCCGCCTCGGGCAGGCCGGACATGGTGACGATCTTCTTGACCCCGATTTCGCCGGCGAGGCGGATGGTGTCCTCCATCTCCTTGCGGTGGCGCGTGCCCATCTCGCCCGGATCGAGCGGGTTGGCCGAGCAGTTGAGCGCGGCGATCTGCAGGCCGCGGGCCTCGATCTCGTTCAGGCGCTTCTTCAGCTCGCCCTTGTCGGCAAGCAGCGTCTCGGCGCGGAAATGCGGCGCGGGCGACCAGCCGCCGCCGGTCATCTCGATGCCCTCGACGCCAAGGTCGACGCATTTGTCGAGCATGTCGGTGAAGGGCAGATCCCCCATCACGTCTGTGCAGATGGACAGTTTCATTCTTTTCTCTCCTCCCGAAGAGCTGCTCAGGCTGCGGCGTAGAGCGCCGGCTTGTCGATCATGGTGATTTTCTCGTGGGCGCCGCTTTCCACAGCGCGCAGCGCGGCATCGGCGACCAGCGTCGCCGCGTAGCCGTCCCAGGCCGAGGGGCCGGTGGCGGTGCCCTGCCCCGCGGCGACGATCCACTCGCGGAATTCCTGATCGTAGGCCTCGATGAAGCGCTCGCGCCAGTCCTCTGGGATGGTCTGGCGGATGCCGTATTGATCCGACACGACGGTCGCGGGGCGGTTCGGCAGCGCGGCCACACCCATCTCGCAGCTGACCTCGCCGCGGATGTCGTAGCCGTAGCCGATGTTCACCGAGATCTCGACGTCGACGATGGCCCCCGAGGCGCAGTGCAGCAGCACGATGTGCGGATCGCGCAGCTCACCGCCGCGGGTCGAGCGGCGCGGCAGCCGCACTTCCACCCCGGTGACCTCATCGCTCAGCAGCCAGCGCGAGATGTCCGCGTCATGCACCAGTGTGTCGTTGAGCGGCATCTCCGAGGTATAGAGCCCCTCGGGCACCGAGGCGTTGCGGTGGATCGACTTGTAGATCAGCGGCGCGCCCAGCGTGCCGCCGTCGATCACTGCCTTGAGCCGGCGGTAGTCGGCGTCGAAGCGGCGCATGAAGCCGACCTGCACGAGACGTCGGCCAAAAGCGGTCTCGGCCGCCATCACCCTGAGCGCCGCCTCTTCCGAGGTGACCATGGGCTTTTCGCAGAACACCGGCTTGCCGGCGTCGATGCAGGCAAGCAGCTGCTCCTCATGGGCGGGCCCCCACGAACAGATCACCACGGCCTCGACGGTGTCCGAGGCAATCAGTGCCTCGGGCGTGTCGAAGACCTCGGCCCCTTCGGGCGCGGCGGCCTCGGCGCGATCACGGGCGATGTCCGCCACGGCTGCGACCTCGACACCCGACAGCACCTTGGTCAGACGGCGGATGTGGTCCTGCCCGATCATCCCCGTCCCGATAACTCCGACCTTGAGCGTCATTCTCCCGGCCCTCACTTGAAATGTTTGTCGATGAGGCGCTGCATCTCGGCGCGCATGAACTTGCCGGACTCGTCGGCCTTGTCCTCCCAGGCGAAGACGCAGGCGGTCATGATCCCGTCAAAGCCGATCTCGGCCAGCGTCCGGTAGAAATCGTCCCACGGCACCTCGCCCTGCCCGATGTTCAGGTGCTGGTGCACGCGCGCCTGGGTACCCGGCGGGTTGAGGATGTAGCGCAGGCCCGAGCTGGCCTTGTGGTTGAAGGTGTCGGCGATATGCACATGCGCCAGCACGTCGGCGCATTCGCGCAGCATCGCCACGGTGTCGTCGCCGAAATAGAAGGTGTGCGGGCAGCAGTAGAGGAACTTGACCCGCGGGCTGTTCACCGTGCGAATGAGGTCGACCGAAGGCTGCAGCGTCTCGACCCAATCCTCGGGATGGGGCTCGATGTGCAGGTTGATGCCTTCGCGCTCGAAGACCGGCACCAGCTCTTCCATGGACCGCCACCAGGCGTCCTCGCAGGCCTCGATCATCGAGCCGGTGTGGCAGCAGTAGCAGCTGCCCTTGTCCGGGTGCGGGCCGCGGCCGAATTCGGAGTTCATCGTGTCGACGCCCAGTTCGACGGCGATCTCGATGGCGCGCTTCCAGTGCTTGACCGCTGCCTTGCGCTCGTCCTCGTCGTTGCTGGCCCAGCGGTACATCGGTAGCAGCGTGGCGATGCCGACGTTGGCGTCGGACAGCGCCTTCTTGAAGGTCTTGATGCGGTCGGGGAAGACGCGCGGCGCCTTGAACCATTCGAGAAAGTCCCCGCGGGGGCTGAGTTCGATCCAGTCGTAACCCAGCTCTGCCACCTTGGACGGCAGCTCTTCGAGGCTCAGATGGCGGTGCATGAAGGGGTCGAGTGCGATTTTCACGGCTTGGCCTTTCCTGGATGTCTGTCCTGTGTCGCGCCGGTCCTCCGTTGATCCCTGACCGGGCGCGTGTGGTGACTAGATGAGTGAGACGGAGCGCCCGCTGGTGGCGCTTTCCCGTGCCGCGTCGAGCACGGCGAGGGTGCGGGCACCTTGCCGGGCGGTGACCGGGGGGGCGGAGCCCTCCCGCACCGCCGCTGCGAAGGCTTCGTAGTAGTCGTGGTAGCGGCCCTGCTCCGAAGGCACATGGCGTGCGCCATCCGAAGTGCGCAGCACACCCCAGTTGCTCTCGGGCTCGAACCCCCAGGTCTCGGGGTCCGCCGCCGGGCGCTTGCCGGCAAAGATCTGCTGCGCCTGCACGTCGGTGCTCTGCGCCACGAAGCTGCCCTCACCGCCGAGCGCGCGCAGTTCGCGCAGGTTGAGGAAGTTGCACTTGCTGGCGTTGATGTGAGAATGCGTGCCGCCCTCGTGGCGCAGCGTGATGGTAAAGCCCGCGTCGGTCGGACCCTCGGGCAGATCGAGGTAATCCATCTGCGCATCGACCTCCGTGACCGGGCCGAGCAGCCAGATCATCTGGTCGACGAGATGGCTGCCGAGATCGCGCAGCAGCCCGCCGGTGGGGCCGGCCTCGAGCGTTGCCGGATCGTCGAAATCCATCCGCGAATGCACGCGCCAGAGCGGGCCGAGCGTGTCGTCGCGCAGCACTTTGGCCAGCGTCTGCATGTCGGCGTCGTAGCGCCGGTTCTGGTAGACGCCTAGCGTGACGCCCTTTGCCTCTGCCGCCGCGTCGAGCTCCAGCGCCGCCTCGGCACTGGGGGCAAAAGGCTTGTCAGCCACCACGTGCAGCCCGGCCTCGATGGCCTCCAGCACTAGCTCGCGGCGGGTATGCGGCGGCGTCGAGATGGTCACCGCGTCGCAGACCCCGGCCTCGATCATCGCGGCGAGGCTCGGGTAGACCGGCAGGCCCGGCCAGTCCGCGTTGGCGGCGGCAACGGTGCCCGGCGCCCGCGCCACGATGCCCGCGAGCGCGCAGCCCGCCGCAGCGTCGATGAACGGTGCGTGAAAGTGACGCCCGCCGGTGCCGTAACCGACAACTCCGATCCTCAGGGTCATGTGACCTCTCCTCCTCAGTCTTGCGCACCGGCGTCTCCTCCTGCGGCGCGCGGGTCGTTCCTCAGATGTCCTGCGGTTTGAAATCCGACACCGCGCGGGGCATGACCCGCTGCAGCAGCTCTACGGATTTCTCCAGCCCTTCCAGGCTGTTGAGCAGCACGTCCTCATGTTCGATCGACAGCCAGCCGTCATAGCCAGCCATCTTCAGGCGGTAGCAGAACTGCCGCCACCATTCCTCGCCGTGGCCGAAGCCGAGCGTGATGTAGCTCCAGCTGCGCGCCGGAATGTCCATCAGAGAGCCGGTCTCCAGCAGGCCCGACACGGCCTGCACCGGCCCGTTCAGGAAGGTGTCCTTGGCGTGCACGTGATAGATCGCCGCGCCCAGCGTCTCGGCGGCCACATGCGGATCGGCACCCATCCAGACAAGGTGCGACGGGTCGAGGTTGGCGCCGATCAGCGGACCGATCGCGGCGCGCAGCTTCAGCAGCGAGGGCGCGTTGTGAACGCATTGGTTGCCATGCAGCTCGAGCGCGATGCGGTTGACGCCCGCCTCCTGAGCCAGCCCCGCGACCTCGGTCCAGAACGGCAGCAGCCGCTCTTCCCACTGGTAGCGCAGGATCGCCTGCGTCTCGGGCGGCCAGGAGGACACGACCCAGTTCGGCATCCGGTCCCCGGCGCAGCCCTCGGGCAGGCCGGACATGGTGCAGACGGTGCCGAGCCCCAGCTCACCGGCGAGCCGCAGGGTGTTCCTCAGGCAGTCACCCTGCGCCGGGTCCGTCGGGTGCAGCGGGTTGCCATTGGCGTTGAGGCTGATGATCTCCAGCCCGCGCGCCTCGAATTCCTTGAGGTAGGCGCGGCGCTTTTCTGCGCTGGCCAGCAGGTCGTTCAGATCAAGATGCGGCGCGGTGGACCAGCCACCGGTGGTTACCTCGATGCCCGAGACGCCCATGCGCTGCGCGTGGTCGAGCATCTCGGTGAAGCCCACGCCGCCGAGGCTGTCGGAGACGAAACCCAGCTTCATGCGTAGACCTCCGGACGGTCGATCATCGCCACGGCGGTCTTCACGCCCGACGCCAGCGCGGTGACGCCGGCCTCGGCGACGACCGCCGCAGCATAGCCGTCCCAGGCCGACGCCCCCTGCTCGGGGAAGGCCTCGCCCTGCGCGAAGCGCAGGAAGGCGCGGTTCTGCTGCCGGTAGGCATCGAAGTAACGCCCGCGCCAGTCGGCTTCGAAGGTGGTGGACTGCCTCTGCGCCCTGTCGAGCCGCGTGTAGGCCACGTGGTTCATCGAGATGCTGGCGGCCTCGCCGACAAGCTCGGCACGCACGTCGTAGCCATAGGCGGCGTTATTGTTGATCTCGATGGTCACCAGTTGGCCGCCCTCGGTCTCCAGCACCATGACCACCGGCGCCACCAGCGCGTCCGAACGGGTCGGCTGGAAGGCAGAGATCGAGGTGTATTCGGTGCCGAGCACGTGGCGCACCACGTCGAACTCATGCGGGGCGGAATTTGTGATCGCCATCGCGCCGGTGAACTCGGCAGCGGGAGTTTCGAGGTTGCGGTGGAAATTGTGCATCATCAGCGGGCGCCCGAGCGTGCCGGCGGCCAGCGCCGCGGTCATCTCGACGTAGGAGGGATCGAAGCGCCGCATGAAGCCGAGCTGCACGTAGCGCGCACCAGCGGCCTGCTCGGCCTCGATCACGGCGAGGCACTCCTGCGACGACTGCGACAGGGGCTTTTCGCAGAGCACCTTCTTGCCCGCGCGAATGCAGGCGAGCGAGAGCGGCGCATGGGTGAAATCGGGGCTGGCGATGATCACCGCATCCACATCGGACCGGGCAATGACCTCCTCGGGATCGCTGCCCACGTCCTTTGCGCCCAGCCGGTCGGCCACCGCCTTCGCCCGCGCGGCGTCCATGTCGCAGACCACCTGCAGCGCGGCGCCGGGCAGTTCCTCGGCGACGATCCTGGCATGGTCGGCGCCCATGAGGCCGGCTCCGATGATGGCAATTCGGGTGGTCATTTTCTCAATCCACGGGGTTCGGGGGTGGGAATTCTGGGTGGTGACCCGGCTGACACGGGGGCCGGGTCACCAAGAGGGATGCGGTTTGGGAGCTGCCGCATCCCCTGGAGGCTCAGTGGGCGGGCGGAGGATGCCCCTCGTGAGTCTCCATGTAGCCTTCGATCGACGCTTCCAGGTCGGCCATGGACTCGCCGCCGGCCATGAGATCGGCGATCTCCTCGCGCGACTTGTCGCCCTTGCGGAAGTCCGCCGCGATGGCGCCGCGGATCAGCACCGCGAAGTGGTCGCCCACCGCCATGGCGTGCATCACCTGGTGGGTGATGAAGATCACCGCCAGGCCGCGCCGCTTGGCCTCGTTGACGATGCGCAGCACGTGGGCGGCCTGCTTGACCCCCAGCGCGGCGGTCGGCTCGTCGAGGATCAGCACGCGGGCGCCGAAGTGCACCGCCCGGGCAATGGCCAGCGACTGGCGCTCGCCGCCGGACAGGCCGCCGACCAGGCGGTCGCCGTCGGTGATCCGGGTGATGCCGAACTTCTGCACGGCATCCACGGCGATAGCGTTGGCCTTCTGGCGGTCGAAGACCTTGAACGGCCCCCAGCCCTTGGTTGGTTCGGCGCCGACAAAGAAGTTCCGGCCAACCGACATCAGCGGGTAGGTGCCGCCGAACTGGTGCACCGTGGCGATGCCCATCTGTTGCGCCTGCTTGGGATTGGTGAAGTTGACAGGCTCGCCATCCATCAGCATCTCGCCGCGGGTGGGCTTGTGCACGCCCGAGAGGGTACGGATCAGGGTGGACTTGCCGGCGCCGTTGTCGCCGAGGAGGCAGAGCACCTCCCCTGCATGGACCTTGAGGCTGATTTCGTGAAGAACGTCGATCGGGCCAAAGCTCTTGTCGACATTGCGCATTTCAAGAACGGGTGCGGTCATCGCTCACTTCCCCTTTTTCGAGGCGGACATCGAGGTCGCCATGTTGCGGAAGGTGTCGTTCATCAGGACCGCGATGAGCAGCATGACACCGATGATGAGCGACGAGAGGTTTCGGTCGAAGGGCGTGTAGCCGATGCCCTGCTGGACGATCGCCAGGGTCGCGGTGCCGAAGAAGACGCCCGCCACGGTGCCGAAGCCGCCGGTCAGAAGCACCCCGCCGACGACCACCGCGATGATGCAGTTGAAGATCAGCGCGAAGTTGGTGGTGGTGGTGGCCGAGTTCGACAGGACCGTCTCGCAGACACCCGAGAGGGCAGCGGCCATGGCGGTCAGGATGAACAGCGAGATCTTCAGCTTGTTGATCGGGATACCGGCGTTGCGGGCGCTTTCCTTGTCGCCGCCGAGCGCGAGGATCCAGTTGCCCCAGGGCGACATGTGCAGCACGTAGTAGAGCGCGGCGGCAATGGCGATCCACCAGAAGACCGAGGACTGGAAGCCCCAGAAGTGGTAGTCGCCGAAGATGAACTTCGCCACCGGCGGCGAGGTGAGCGCCTGGCTCGTGGTGTCGGTCAGCAGCAGAGACAGGAACAGCGTCAGGCCGGAGACCGCGAAGAGCGTCGCGAGTGTGACGATCAGCGAGGGCACATTGGTGCGGGTCACCAGCATGCCGTTGATCCAGCCGACCACGAAGGCGATGCCGAAGGTGATCAGCAGGCCGACGACGAAGGGCAGCCCGTAGAAGCCGCAGGCGATGGCCATCGACATCTTGGCCGCCGGAACCATGGCACCGATGGAAATATCGAGTTCGCCGGCAATCATCAGGAAGCCGATGGGAATTGCGATGATCCCGATCGTCGAGGCCATGTTGACCCAGGACGAGGTGCCGAAGGGCGACAGGAAGTTCCGATCATACCCGAAGTACGCGAAGAAGACGAAGACCAGTACCATGCCCATGAAGGCGCCAACCTCGGGACGGCGGAACAGGGCGCCGATGGAAAAAGACGGCGTGGCGGCGGGCCGCGCGGGTTTCGATGTCTGTGATGTGGTTTCCATGGTCATACGGTTCTCTCTGGCAGGGGTGCGGTCTCCGCGCGGGCACCCTCGGGGTGCGCGAGCGCCGGGCGGGACGTCCCGGACCTTCTGGCCCGGGACCGAGGTCGCGGTGACTTAGCGGGCGCCCTTCGACACGCCGGCGAGGGCGGTGTCGATGTTCGACGCGTCGACGATCGCCGGTCCGGTCAGCACCGGATCGGTGGCCAGTTCGGTGCCGAAGTCGATGTGGGCGGCGAGCATGGCGGTGGCGAGGAAGCCCTGCAGGTAGGGCTGCTGGTCGATTGCCATTTTCTGGGTGCCGGCCTTGATCCTGTCGAGCGCGGACTCGCTGAGGTCGAAGGAGCCGACCATCACCCGGTCCTGCGCGCCGATCTGGGCGACGGCGTTGGTCGAGGCGTCGGCGGACCAGGCGGCCAGCGAGATCACCGCGTCGATCGACTGGTCGGCGACCAGCTCGGACTTGATCGATTCCGCGGTGCCGGTGATGTCTCCGTCGAGGTTGGCCGGGGTGCGCAGGATGATTACCTCCGAGCCGCCCTCCTCGCCGCCTTCCTTGACGCCGGCGCAGCGGCTTTCATGGTTGACCGCGCCCGGGGTGTGGATGTGGCAGAGGATCTTCTTCGCGCCCTGCTCGGCCATGTAGGCACCGCCGGCCTTGCCCGCGACGAACTCGTCCGAGCCGAAGTAGTTGACGCCCTGAACGTCGTCCTTCACGTCCTGGCCGGAGTTGTACATCATGATCTTGATGCCCTTCCCGGCGGCGGCCTGCAGCGCGGGAACCTGTGCCTCGGGGACCCAGACCGGGATCGCGATGCCTTCGACGCCCTGTGCCACAGCCTGGTTGATCAGGTTCACCAGATCCGGGCCGAAGTTGTCGTAGTTGGGCGTGCGCAGGTAGTTCACCGAGCCGCCGTTCGCCTCGACCATCAGGGTCGCGTCGTCCACGCCCTTCTTGATCAGGTTGAAAAAGCCATCCTCGATCGAACCGGCGATCACCGCGATGTTCGCAGCAGAGGCCGGAACGGCGGTGGCTGCGAGAACGGCGGCGCAAACGGTCGCTTTCAGGGTCTTGGTCAGTTGCATGCGTAGTTCCTCCCTAAGGTACGTCACCGCCTTGTGGCGGCAGTCAACGTCCGTGGACCCGGTCCCGCGCTCCTCTTGCGGTGTCCCGGCGGACAACTCGGCTGGTGCGCAGAAGCCTCACGCCCCCTGCGCATGCGTCGCGGCATCGTGCCGCGGAAAACCTGTGAACTCCTCCATGTGACACGGCTCCTCTGCCGCATCTGCCAGGGCCTCCTCGCCGCTGGTCTCTGAACATTGCCGATTGACATAAATCAGATCAATCGTACCAATTGGGATAGATGCATTTCGTATCAATATGTCTCATACGAATACCACTGTGAGACAAAATGAGACAAATGGAGCAGGTCATGTCACGTCCCACAATCAAGGATCTGGCACGGGAAGCGGGGGTCTCGGTGGCCACCGTGAACCGGGTGATCAGCGGCGCCGAATCCGTGCGCCAGTCGACGCGCGAGATCGTCCTCAATGCTGCTGAGAACATTGGATTTTACGGGCTCGGAACGATCGAGAGCTCGGTCTTTCAGGGGCGGGAGACCCACCGTCTGGCGATCCTCCTCCAGCAAGGCCACAGGGTGTTCTACCGCGGGCTCGGGAACGCCCTCTTGCGCGCCGCCGAGGCCTATGCGGGTGCAAACATCTCATTGGAGCTAGAATATCTCGACGACCTCTCCCCAGACCATGTGGCAAGCAGAATCACCGCGCTCGGCCAGACGTCGGAATCGCTCGGAGTCGTCGCGGCAGAGCACCCGATGGTCTCGGACGCGATAACCGCGCTGATGGAAAGCGGCGTGCCGGTCTCGGCGCTAATCGGCCCGCTCTCGGCCCGTGGCAACGTCGGATACATCGGACACGACAACTGGAAAAAGGGCCGGATGGCCGGCTGGGCCTTTCACAAGTGCTGCCCCAAGCCCGGCAAGATCGGGATCCTGCTGGGCAACCACCGCTACCGCAACCAGGAGATCAACGAGAGCGGCTTCCGCTCCTATTTCCGCGAGCACAATTCCGACTTCGTCCTGCTTGAGCCGCTGCCCACGTTCGAGTCCGCCGCAGTCGCACGGGAAATGACCGAAAAACTGTTCCAGGAACATCCTGACATGTGCGGGCTCTTCGTCTCCGGCGGCGGCATCACCGGCGCGCTGGCAGCGCTGCGCGAGCACAAGCCGGAGGAGGGTTTCGTCTGTGTTGCCTACGAGCTTTTCGATGCCACGCGGGCCGCGCTGATCGACGGCACAATCACCATGACCCTCTCCTACCCGCTGGAATGCTTCGCGCGGCAGATCATCGAGACCATGGTCAAGGCCAAGAAGGCTGGCCCCGAAGCCGGGGCGCAGCGGGTGAACATCCCCTTCGACGTGCACACCTCAGAGAATGTCTGAGCCGCGCGGCAGCGACTATCCCTCCGCGTGCTTTTGCGCGATCAGCGTTGCATAGGCCTGAAAGCCGAGCAACGTGCCGGCATCGCGGCGACGGGCGTATTCGTCCATCAGGCCCTGCGCCAGCTCGGGCCCGATCTGTCCCCTATCGCGCATCATGTTGGTGGTGAATTGCACCCAAATTATCATGCCATCGTCGTCGCGAATGACCCGCGGCGACATCCAGAAATCCCGCGTCTCGAAGCCAGCCCCACGCGCGATCTCCGCGAGTTGGCCACAGATGAAGGGATCGACCACAAAGTTCTGCTGGAAATAGACCTGGCATGCGGCCAGTGGATCGCCCGGGAAACTGGCCAGGCTGCCTTTGGAAAAATCTCCGTCAAAGATCACCAGCCAGCCGCCATTGCGCAGCACGCGAAAGGCCTCGTCGAGCAGCGGAGCGGGATCCGGCACATGGCTCAGCACCGTGTGCAGCACCACGAGATCCACTGACGCATCCTCGAGTCCAAGCGCCGTGCCGTCGCGGGTCTCGAACCGCAGGTTGCCGATCCCCTCGGCCAATGCGCGGGCATGCGGCAGGAATCCCGCGGCCGGTTCGGTGGCAAGCACATCGGCCGCAGGAGCCCAGGCTGCAATCCGGCGCGAGACCGGTCCGGAGCCGGCCCCGATCTCGACGACCCGCTTGATCTGCGCCTTCGGAAGCGCCTCGAGGTAGCGGTCCACGGCGGCACTCATCACCGGTTCCGCCGCGCGCCTCTCCAGCGCCTCGACCGCCACGGCGATGAAATCGTCGCCCGCTGCACTCATGTTGGAAAATGGATCTGCCATGGCGCTCCTCCCCTTGGCCATTGCCTCGACTGGGCGGATGCGAGCCACCCGGCATCACGCTGCGGCGACACCCCGACCGTGTCGACGCGCGAGCTCGGTCACCGCCGCAAGAATAGCATGGAAACCGCGTCGGCGCAGTCCGATCCGCGAGCTGGGCCGATGTGGCGGCATACCGGAGCGACGTTGCGCCCGGGCTGGCAGCCCTGAGCCAGTCCGGTTTGGAGTACCGCTTCGGCGGCCACGGGCGCGTAGCGAAACGTCAATCGCTCTCTGCACAGGTCCGGACTACCCAATCGCCTTTGTTGCAAGGCATCCGACGTCAGACCCACTGGCGTCTCCTGCGGCTGCGCCCCAAACGCAATCCGTCCGATCGCGCAGGGCGCGCCCAACTTCCCGACGCGAACATCGCTTTGGCGCAGGCAAGGCGAGATTTGCGCCGCGAGACTCGGTCACACATGTATACAAGCCCACCTATGCTTCGGGCGCGAGCTCCAGCCCAACGCCGCACAGCTTCCGGTCAAATCTCCGACCAAAAGTCCGTACTTTGCACAATTATTAGAAGAGGCACCGCTCCTACCCAAAAAAGCCCGGGCCAAGGGGATGCAATCCGCGTCGGCAGGATGAGAGTCGGTATACAAAATGACATGACAATTAAAACAACAGGGACCCTGACATGAGACTTCTCACAAGCCTCGCAACCGCCGCCTTCGCCCTTCTCGTCGCGCAGGCAGCCAGCGCGCAGACCGTCGCGCTCGGCACCACCAAGGGCGGCTCGACCGGACAGGTCGGCACCGCCATCGCCAATATCGCCACCACCGCTGGCGAGATCCGGGTGATCCCGCAGGAGACCGCCAACACCGCGCAATACATCCCAATGGTCGATCAGGGCCGCATCGAGTTCGGCATCGCCAACTATCCGCAGACTGCCTTTGCCATCACTGGCACCGGCCTCTCCGAGGGCAAGCCTTCCGAGCACCTGCAGATCGTCGCCACCCTCATGGACTTCAAGTCCGGCATGCTGGTGCTGAAGGCATCGGGCATCGAGAGCACCGCCGACCTTGCCGGCCACAAGGTGCCGCGCTTTCCGGACAACTCGCTGGGCGATTTCGTCATCCGCGCGGTGCTGGCCACCGCGGATCTCACCTATGACGACGTCGAGGAAGTGCCCATGGCCAACTTCCCCTCGATGTTCCAGGGCCTGAAGGACGGCACGCTCGACACCTCCATCGCCACCATCGGCTCCGCCGCCGTGATGGACATCGCTGCAGCCGCGGGGGAAGTGAAGTTCCTGTCCTTCGACGAGGCGGATGACGCCGAGCAGCTCGACTCGGTGCTGCCGGGCACATTGGTCTACGACGTCACCGGCTCCGAGCAGCCGGGCGTCGAGGGCGAGACGAAGATCTTCGGCTACCCCTACCTGCTCTTCGCCAACGACGAGACCCCGGCCGAGGTCGTGACCGCGATGATCAAGGCGCTCTACGAGGGCAAGGACGCGCTGCTGGCGACCTCGCCGATGTGGGACACCTTCTACCCCGACACCATGGCCCGCGCGACCGGCCTGCCCTACCACCCCGCTGCCGCCGCCTTCTACGAGGAAAAGGGCCTGCTGCCGGAAGGCTGACCCCACCCCGGGCCGCCGCAGCCCGGCGCCGCGGCGGCCCCGCTTCCCTGACGACCCAAGACACCGGAACAGCGCATGAGCCAAGACACCGTCCCGAAACCCCTGCTGACCGCGCAGATCATGGCCGCCACCGTGCCGTTGCTGGCGATCATCTGGGTCCTTAAGCTGCCCACCCACATGGGCCTGCTGATCTTTCCCGAACAGATCGCGGCGGTGATGCTGGCACTGTCGCTGGCGACCATCTACCTCAACACCCGCGGCCGCTCCGGCCTGCCGCGCGGCGTGGACATCGCGCTTGCACTGCTGTCGCTGGGCGTCGGCGGATGGGTCTTCGCCCGCTTCCAGGTGCTTTCCGAGCAGGCGATCTACTACCCGACCGAGGCGCTGATCCTCGGCGTCTGTGTGGTCGGGCTGGTGCTGGACACGGTGCGCCGCGTGCTGGGCTGGGTGCTGGTCGGCATCTTCGCGCTCTTCGTCGCCTACGCGCTGTGGAGCGACGTGTTGCCGGGCGCGCTGGCGGGCCGGCCGATGCCGCTGACCGAGCTGCTGCAATATCTCGCCACCGACAGCGCCGCCACATGGGGCTCGTCGCTGCAGGTGGCCAGCTTCGTGGTGGTTGTCTTCGTGCTCTTCGGCGGCTTTCTGATCGCCGTCGGCGGCGGCGAGTTCTTCACCCAGCTGTCGATGCGGGTCTCGGGCTCGGGCCCGGGTGGCGCGGCAAAGATCGGCGTCACCGCGTCGGCGCTCTTTGGCTCGATCTCCGGCTCGGCGGTGTCGAACGTCATGTCCACCGGGGTGATGACCATCCCGATGATGATCCGCTCGGGGCTATCGCGGGTGCAGGCCGGGGCGATCGAGGCCGTCGCCTCCACCGGCGGCCAGCTGATGCCGCCGATCATGGGGGCAGCGGCCTTTCTTATGGCGGAGCTGCTGCAGGTGGACTACCGCGAGATCCTCGTTGCAGCCTTGCTGCCGGCGCTGATCTACTACGCCTCGATCTTCCTGCAGATCGACTTCCTCGCCCGCCGCGACAAGGTCGGCTCGCTGGCGGGAGAGCGGCGCGAGGCGATGAAGACCATCCTGCGCGCGGGCTGGAGCACCATGCTGGGTTTCGTGGTGCTGCTGGGCAGCATCTTCGTGCTGAACCGCGAGGCCGAGGTGGCCGCCACATGGACGGTCTTTGCGCTGGTGATTGCCGCGCTGATCGCCCAGACGCTGCGCCCCGGCATGAGCGGCAGCCTGACGCTGCGCGGCTGCTGGTCCGCGCTGAGCAAGACCGGCCAGGCCGTGGCCGAAGTGCTGCTGGTCACCGCCGCCGCGGGCATGATCGTCGGCATCCTGTCGATCACCGGGCTCGGCTTCACCCTGTCGATCCTGCTGCTTGACCTTGGTGGCAGCACGCTCTTCGGCATGCTGGCGGTCACCGCGCTGGTCGCCATCGTGCTGGGGCTCGGCCTGCCGACCACGGCGGTCTACCTGCTGCTCGCCTCGCTGGCCGCCCCGGCGCTGGTGCAGGTCGGCATCCCGCCGATCGCCGCGCACATGTTCGTCTTCTACTACGGTATGCTGTCGATGATCACACCGCCCATCGCGCTCGCCTCCTTCGCCGCTGCGGCGATCTCCGGAGCGGGGCAGATCCGCACCGGCGTCGAAAGCTTCCGCGTCGGTTGGGTCGCCTACCTGCTGCCCTTCCTGTTCATCTACAAGCCGGCACTTCTGATGGACGGCACGGCGGGCGAGATCCTCTACGTCGCGGTCTCGTCGCTGGTGGCGCTGGTGCTGGTTGCCGGAGGGGTGATCGGGCATGCGCTGCGGCCCCTGCAGGGCGTGATGCGGCTGCTTTGGGCCGGAACCGGGCTGGCCACAATTGCCCCGCTCAACGCGCTCGCGGGGCACGCGGTGGAATGGGGCGTCTCGGCCTTCGGCCTGCTTCTGCTGGCGCAGCACCTGACCCCGGTGCTGCGCGCTCGCCGCGCAGCGACCTGAACGCGGTGCCCCGGCCTCTATGGCCCGGACGCCGTTCAGCCCTAGAACTTCAGAACTGAAAAGGCGCAGGCTCCGGGATGGAGACCTGCGCCTTCGGCCTTGGCAAGACATGGGGGCGGCATCGCCGCCCCGGCCCGGTGATCACTCGCAGCCGTCGGCCGCAGCTTCGGCGAACTTGGTCCATTCGCCCCCCTTGATCTCGATGACGTAGCCCGGGAGCTCGGCATCGTGCCCCTGGAAGCAGACGTCGTCGCCGACGATCCCCGAGAAGCTCACGCCCTCCATCTGCGCGGCCAGCGCGGCCCGTTCCTCGTCCAGCTGCGCCGGATCGCCGGTCGTGCCCGCGGCCTCCATCAACTGCTTGAGCAGATAGACCCCGTCATAGGCCTGCGCGTCGGTGTGGTGCGCGCCCAGCTTGTGGATGCCGCGCGCCTCGACCTCGGCCAGGAACTTGGTGTTGAAGGCTTCGGACTGCTCGGTGCGGCCGTGCCAGAATCCCGCGACCACCATCGTGCCATCGCCCTCTTCGCCAAAAAGCTCGGTCACCTGCGGATCAGCGAAGATCTGGGAGCCGATGATCCGGCCCTCGAACCCCTGGCGGCGCAGCTCCTTGATCAGCTTCGAGGCGCTGTCCGGCAGCGCCGCGACGGCGACGATGTCCGGGGCCTTCTGCATGATGCCCGCGACCTGAGCCGACATGTCGAAGCTCTTGCGCTGCACCGGGATCGGCTCGCCGGTCTCGATCCCGGCCTTGGCCAGCATCGCGGGATAGAGCTGCGTGCCCGCGCTGTTGGCCACGACCTCATCCGAGACGTAGACGATCTCGGCGGTGGCATGCGGGATGTCGGAGGCGGTGAGCGCGGTGAGCAGGCGGCCGAACTGCTTCTCTTCGTCCTCGGTCAGACGCCAGGTGTACTCGGCACCTTCGGTCAGCCCCGGTGCGGAGGCGGCGGTGGGGATCATCAGGGTCCCCGCGCGCTCCGCCATGGTCATCGCCACGCGGGTCTCGCCCGACGAGAACGGCCCGAGGATTGCCACCACGGCGTCATCCTGGATCAGCTTGCGCGCGCCGGTGGCCGCCTGCTTGGGATCCGAACCGGTGTCAAATTGCACTAGCTCGATCTGCTTGCCGTTGACCCCGCCCGCGGCGTTGATCTCTCCAACGGCAATGTCGAAGGCGGTGACCGCAGTCTCGCCCACCGACTTCAGAAAGCCGCTCTGGGTGACGAGGTTGCCGATCTTGATGGTCTCCTGCGCGAGGGCCGGCAGACCCGCGAATGAGGCAGCGCAGAGCGCTGCCGCGCCGAGGAGGTGTCGTCTGGTGGTCATGAGAGTGCTCCTTGTTGGTCCGTTGTTTCTTGGTTTTCCGGGGGACAGGGGACGGTTCACGCCGCCCCGAGATAGGCTTCGGCAAGGCTCGGATCAGCCGCCAGTTCCGCGGCGGACCCCGAGAGCATCTCGCGTCCCAGCTCGAGCACGACGCCGCGCTGTGCCACATCCAGCGCCATGTGGGTGTTCTGCTCGACCAGCAAGATCGACAGCCCGCCGTCGTTGATCTCGCGGATCAGCGCGAAGAGCTTGGCGACAAAGAGCGGCGAGAGACCCAGCGACGGCTCGTCGAGCATCATCAGCCGGGGCCGTGAAATCAGCGCCCGGCCCACCGCGAGCATCTGCTGCTCGCCGCCCGAGAGCACGCTGGCCTTCATGTCGCGGCGCGTGGCGAGGTTGGGGAAGCGCTCGTAGATGGCGTCGAGATCGCGATCAAGCCCGCCTTCCCCGCGCAAGTAGGCCCCCATGAGCAGGTTCTCGTGCACGGTCATCGACACGAAGATTTGCCGCCCCTCGGGCACCAGCGCCATGCCCGCCGCCAGCCGCGTGGCCGGGCTTGCATTGGTCATGTCGCGCCCGTCGAAGGTGATCTTGCCGCCCTGCGGCTTGCGCGCACCCTGCAGCGCCCGCAACAGCGAGGTCTTGCCCGCACCGTTCGAGCCTAGCACGGTGACGATTTCGCCCTCGGCCACCGAGAGTGACACGCCGCGCACCGCGCGGGTGCGGCCATAAGTGACCTCGAGGTCCTTCACATCAAGCAACATGGGCGTCCTCCCCGGCGTGGCGCGGACCGAGGTAGGCTTCGAGGACCTGCGGGTCCTTCTGCACCTCGGCGGTCGGGCCGTCGTAGATCTTGCGTCCGAAGTTGAGCACCACGGCGGTGTCGCAGAGGCTGCGCACGAGGCTCATGTCGTGCTCGACCACCAGCAGCGTCACACCGGTGCCGGCGATGCGGTCGAGGAAGGCCATGAGTTCGGCGGTCTCGGTGCCGTTGAGTCCCGCCGCCGGCTCGTCGAGCAGCAGCAGGCGCGGCCGCGCGGCCAACGCGCGCACCAGCTCGATCTTCTTGCGGATGCCATAGGGCAGCGTCGCCACCTCCTGCCCCGGCCAGGTGCCGAGACCCATGTCGGCGAGCAGCGCCTCCGCCTCGTCGCGCGCGGGCGAGCGGCCGAAGAGCTTCAGGGGTGCCCACATGCCGCCGGGCCGGTCAGCACGCGAGTGCTGCCCTAGCATCACGTTCTCGACCACCGACAGGTGCGGCATCAGGCGGATGTTCTGGAAGCTGCGCGCCATGCCGAGCCCGATGCGCGCGCGCGAGGGGGCATCATCGATCAGCGCGCCGCCGAGGCGGATATGCCCCTTGTCCTGCCGATAGACGCCCGACAGAAGATTGAAGATGGTGGTCTTGCCGGCCCCGTTCGGGCCGATCAACGCAACGCGCCCTCCCTCGGGGGCGATGAAGCTCACATCGTCGATCACCGTCAGCCCCCCGAAGGAAATCGACAGGTTCTCGACTGAGAGGATCGGTGTGCTCATTCGGTCACCTCCACGGCGGTGTCTTTCGCGCGGCGGCGCGGATGGGTCAGGCGCTCGATCGCGGCGCGGGTGATCAGCCCCTCGGGGCGGAAGACCATCATCAGCACGGTCACCACACCGAGGATCACGAAGCGCCAGCTCTCGTCGGGAGTGGAGATCACCCCGGTCTTGCCCAGCAGCGCCGAGAGCATCTCGGTCAATGCCGGCAGACCCGCGCGCAGCAGCTCCGGCAGCAGCGTGAAGAAGGCGGCCCCGGCAAACGGCCCCCAAGGCGTCTGCGCGCCGCCCAGCAGCACGTAGAGCAGCACGTAGATCGACAGCGCCGCGTTGAAGTTCTGGATTTCCACGAAGCTGTAGGCATGGGCGTAGAGCCCACCCGACAGACCCGCCAGCGCCGCGCCGATGCCGAAGGCGATGACCCGGATGCGCGGCACGTTGACCCCCATCAGATCGGCCACGAGATCGTCGTCATGCACCGCCCGCACCACCAGCCCGAAACGCGTCGACATGAGGTAGAAGCACAGCAACGCAGTCGCGGCGGCGGCGATCACCGGCACCTGCCAGTCTATGAAGGTTGGCACCGGCATGCCCATGGCCCCGCCGAGGCTGTCCGAGTTCAGGATCACCCCGGCGACCACCTCGGCAAAGGCGTAGGTGCCGAGCACGAGATAGACCCCCTTGAGCCGCAGGATCGGGAAGGCGAAGAGGTAGCCGACAACTCCGGTGACCACGGCCGAGGCGGCGATGGTCACCGCCAGCGGCATCTCCATCTCGAAGGCGAGCCAGGCGGCGGCATAGGCCCCGACAGCCTGGAACCCCGCCCCGCCGAGGTTGAGCTGCCCGGCGGCCACCGCGAGGTAGATGCCGTAGGCAAACACCACGTTGATCGCCAGCAGCGTGAGAAGTCCGGCCCAATATCCGCTCATCACAGTTTCCCCTTGCCGATGGCGTTGTGGCCAAAGAGACCCTGCGGCCGGGCCAGCAAGGTCAGCAGCAGCGCCCCCCAGACCGCCACCTGCACCGCGTCCGCGCCGAAGAAGTGCACGGTGAGGATCTCGACCAGCCCGACGACAATGCCGCCCGCAACTGCGCCCCAGAGCGAGCCGAGCCCGCCGACCACCATGCCGGCGATCGCCTTGGAGCCGATGTCCTCGCCCATCTGCGGCGAGACCTCGCCGTAGTTGACCGCGAAGAGTGCCCCCGCGAGGCCGCAGAGCAGCCCGGTCAGCAAGAAGACCATGGGCACGACGCGGCCGGTCTCGACACCGAGGATGGCGGCGGCATCCGGGTTCTCGGCGATGGCGCGCAGCCCGCGCCCGATGCGCGTTGCGCGCATGATCCAGGCCAGCCCGACGATCAGCGCTAGCACGATGAAGAAGCTGACAAGCTGCGGCACCCGGAAGAACAGCCCTCCGAACTCGGCGGTCAGATCCCCCGAGGGACCGGGAAAACGCTGCGCATCACCGCCGTAGGCGATGCGCACGAGGTTCTCGAGGATCAGCAGGAAGCCGAGCGACGAGACGAGCGGGATCGCGTGCTCGGTGCTGTCGCCGTATTTCGTCTGCAGGTAGCGGAAGGTGAAGCGCTCGACGACCAGCGAGCAGAGGATCGCCGCCGCGATGCCGATCGCCAGCGCCAGCGGCCAGGGCAGCGGCCCCGACAGACCGAAGGGCAGCCCGAAATAGGCCAGCCCCCAGCCCACCATGCCGGCGAGCATGAACAGTGTCGGGATGGTGAAGTTCAGGAAGTTGAGGATGCCAATGGTCAGCGTGAAGGCCACGGCGACCGTGACGTATACCGAGCCGAGCATCAGCCCGTTAACGATCTGTTGCAGGAGTAGCATGCCCATCCTTCGCGAGTTTTGTACACAAGCGGAAACCGCCTCATGCCATTTGTCTGCACGATTCTCCGACTCACGGAAGGCCGGAAACGAGGCCAGGCCGATAGTTCACCCCCAGATGCGTCTTTTCTCGAAACAGTTGCCTCAAATTTAATCTCCATCCATGAATCGCTATTTTTCAGCAAAAAGTGCGATAGTGTCATAGGCGCAGATGGAAATCCGCACCCCGCCTCAACACAAAACTCAGGGGAGACTAAGCCCAGATCTCCTAAAAGATCGCACCTGTGACGGGGAACGATCTGGACAGGATGGCTCGCATTTGTAATGACCTTCGGTATACATTGTATGATTAGAAGGACGCGTCAGATGAGTGCATCGCCGGGCCAAGGAAACGACCGCGTGATCGTGGTGGGCGCGGGTCCCGTGGGTCTGGTGGCCGCCTGCTCGCTCGCCGCCGAGGGGATTCCCGTCACCATCCTCGAAAAAAGCGAGGACCTGCCCAAGGACCTGCGCGCCTCGACCTTCCATCCGCCGACCATGGACATGCTCGACCGCTTCGGGGTGATGGAAAAGCTGATCCCGCGCGGGCTCGTCTGTCCGAACTGGCAGTTCCGCGGCCGGACCGAGGGGGTCATCGCCACCTTCGATCTGGGCCTGCTGGCGGGGGACACCAACCACCCCTACCGGCTGCAATGCGAGCAGTGGAAGCTCACCGAGATGCTGCGCGACCTGATCGAGACCTCGGAGATGGCCGAGATCGTCTACAAGGTCCGCGCCACCGGCCTGACGCAGGACGCCGACGGTGTGACGCTCACCGTCGAGCATGAGGACGGCAGCACCGAGCCGATGCGCGCCGCCTATGTGATCGCAGCCGACGGCGCCCATTCGCTGCTGCGCAAGGCACTGGACATCGAGTTCGAGGGGATGACCATTCCCGAGATCTTCCTCTCCATGTCGACGCCCTTCGATTTCTCGGCGGCGATGGAGGATCTGACCCCGATCTCCTACATCACCGACCCCAAGGAGTGGGCGGTGATCCTGCAGACGCCGAGCCTCTGGCGCGTGCTTCTGCCGACCGATCCGGGCCTCACCGACGAGCAGGTGAAGGACCCCGAGGGCATGGAGGCGCGCATGCAGGCGCTCTGCCCCAAGCCGGGCCGCTACGAGATCGCCCATGCCACCGCCTACCGGGTACACCAGCGGGTGGCGAAGAACTACGTAAAGGGCCGCGCCTTCCTCGTCGGTGATGCCGCCCACCTCAACAACCCGCTCGGCGGAATGGGGATGAACGGCGGCGTGCACGACGCGGTGAACCTCGTAGAGAAGCTGGCGCTGATCTGGCGTGGCGAGGCGGGAATGGACCTTCTTGACCTCTACGAGCGCCAGCGCCGGAAGGCCTGCATCGACACGGTGCAGCAGCAATCGATCCGCAACCGCCGGATGATGGCCGAAACCGACCCCGCCGCGCGCGCCGCCTATCACGAGGAGCTGCGCCGCACCGCCGAGGACCGCGCCGCGCATCTCGCCTTCGTGCGCAAGTCCTCGATGATCCAGTCCCTGCGCGATCTCGACGCGGTGGCCTGACGCACCACCCGATGGACCGCCTGAAAGACCTCCCCCACAAAGGAACACGACCGTGACCGACAGCCTTGGCTACCGCATGAAATTCGGGGTGATCGCCCCCTCGACCAACACCTCCGTGCAGCCCGAATTCGACGACATGCGCCCGGTGGGCGTGACCAACCACTTCTCGCGCATCGTGATCCCCGATGATCCGGTCAACTCGGACGAGGATTTCAACGAGCTGGTAATGCGCATTCGCGGTGCCACGATGGAGGCGATCGACGCGGTCAAGACCTGCGACCCCGGCGCAATGATCATGGGCATGTCGGCCGAGACCTTCTGGGACGGCAAGGATCGCGCCGACACGCTCAAGGCACAGGTCGAGGAGCGCGCCGGAATGCCCGTCGCCATGGGTTCCGACGCCTGTCAGGCGGCGCTGTCGAAATTCGGCAACGTCAAGCGCATCGCCGTGGTCACCCCCTACATGCCGATCGGCGACGAGCAGGTGCGCAAGTTCTTCACCGACTGCGGCTACGAGGTGGTCACGGTGAAGGGGCTGAAGTGCAAGAGCCCCATGCTCATCGCCCATGAGACCGAGCAGACGCTGCGCGACGCGATCATCGAGGTGAACGACCCCTCGGTCGAAGCCATCGTGCAGGCTGGCACCAACCTCGCGATGGCCCGCGTCGGCGCCATGGCCGAGTTCTGGCTCGACAAGCCGGTGATCGCCATCAACACCGCGACCTACTGGCACGCGCTGCGGATGAACGGCATCGAGGACAAGGTGCAGGGCTTCGGCTCGCTCCTGTCGCATTACTGAGGCGCAGGCGGATGCACTACGATTTCATTCCGCAGCCCGAGCGCGAGAAACTGGTCTTTCCGAACGGGAAGACCATCGCCGTCATCCTGACCACCAACCTCGAATACTGGGACAAGGAGCGCGACGATCCCGCGCCCTATTATCCCGGCGGTCCGGGGATCGTCGGCGGCACGCTGCCCGGCAACGTCTACGACAACCCCAACTGGACCTGGCGCGAATACGGCCAGCGGGTCGGCGTCTGGCGCATGTTCGATGTCTTCGAGGCCGAGGGCATCCCGACCTCCTGCACGATGAATGCCAAGATGGCGCTGGAGCGCCGCCCGGTGATCGAGGCAGCCATGGCGCGCGGCTACGAGATCGTGCCGCACAACTTCGTGCAGACCGACCTGCTGACCGACTTCGCTCATGACAAGGACGCCGAGCGCGCGGTGATCCGCGAGACGCTGAAGGTCTACCGGGACGTGGTCGGCAAGCCGGCGCGCGGCTGGCTCAGCTCGTCGCTGCGCTCGACTCTGAACACCGCCGACATTCTTGCCGAGGAAGGGCTGACCTTCTTCACCGACCTGCTGAACGACGACCAGCCCTATCTGATAAACACCGAGTGCGGGCGTGACCTCGTGTCGATCTCCTACACCTCCGAGGTCAATGACTTCACCGTCTTCATGCGCCAGGGCATGGACGTGGACGGCGCGATCAAGGTGTTCAAGGAGCAGTTCGACTGGCTGCGCGGCGAGGCGATCACGCAGGGGTCGGGGCGGGTGATGAACATCGGCCTGCACCCGCATGTGGTCGGCCAGCCCTTCCGGATCCGTGCGCTGCGGGACTTTCTGCGCTATGTGAAGCAGTTCGACGATATCTGGTTCTGTTCCCGCGAAGAACTGGCAGACTGGTATCTCGACCACTGCGCGCAAGGCGCCCCAGAAAAGAGAGCCGTATGACACCCAGCGAGTCCGATCTGCAAGACCTGCCCTCCGTGGCCGACCTTGGCCGCCCTGCGGACCGGGCCTATCACACCATTCGCGCGGCGATCCTGTCGCGCGAACTGCCGCCCGGCGCACATCTCGCCGAGAGCACGTTGGCCGAGATGTGTGGCGCCTCCCGCACCCCGGTGCGCGAGGCGCTGCAGCGCCTCAGCGCCGAGGGGCTGGCGCTCTCCGAAGGGCGCAGCCGCTTCGTCGCCGACTTCAACTACGACGAGGTCTCGGTGGTCTTCGAGCTGCGTGCCCGGATCGAGGGCTATGCCGCCAGCCTCGCCGCCCGCCACATCACCGATGCCGAGCTGGAGCGGCTTGCCGATCTCGTCCGGCAGATGGACGAGGTCCCGGCCACCGAGCCGGAGAATTTCGTGCCGCTCAACGACCAGTTCCACAAGCTGATCCTCAACGCCACGCGCTCGACGCAGCTGCGCTCGGTCACCGCGCAGGTCTTTGCGCTGCCGCTGGCGACGATCAAACAGTTCCTCTGTGACCAGCCGCTCGACCCGGTGCGCTCGAACTCCCACCACAAGGACATCCTGCGCGCGCTGCGCAGCCGCGACCCGGAATGGGCCTCCGCCGCGATGCTCGGCCATATCCTGTCGAGTCGGCCGCTGCGCTCGGAGGTCCAGAAAGACAGGGCTCCATGACAGAACTCTCCGGGCGCGTCGCGCTCGTCACAGGCGCCTCGCGCGGGCTTGGCCGCGAGATGGCGCTTGAGCTCGCCACCACCGGCGCCGCGCTGGCGCTGCACGGCAGCCGCGACAGCGACGCGCTCAGCCAGACGCTCTCCGAGGTCCGCGCGCTCGGCGCAAACGCCGAAGCCTTCACCTGCGACGCTGCCGACGCACAGGCCTGCGCCGCCACCATCGCGGCGATCGAGGCCCGCCTTGCCCCGGTCGACATCCTCGTCAACAACGCCGGACTTGGGATGCGCGCCATCTCCGAGACCTTCAATACCGAGCCGACGAAGTTCTGGGAGGCCGATCCGGGGGCCTGGGCCCGGATCATCGCCACCAACGTCAACGGCCCTCTGAACTTCGCCCGCGCCGTGGTGCCCGGCATGATCGCCCGCGGCTGGGGGCGGATCGTCAATATCTCGACCTCGGATGTCACCATGGTGCGCCGCGGCTATTCACCCTACGGGCCCAGCAAGGCCGCGCTCGAGGCCGCCTCGCGGGTCTGGGCGCAGGACCTCGAGGGCACCGGCGTGACGGTCAACGTCTACTTGCCCGGCGGCGCCGCCGACACCGACCTGCTGCCGCCCTCGCCGGACAAGAAAGGCGCCGACGGCAACCTCCTGCCCGCCGGGATCATGCGGCGTGGGATCAGCTGGCTCTGCGGGCCCGGTTCGGACGGGGTGAGCGGCGGGCGCTTCATCGCCCGGCTCTGGGACCCCGGGCTGCCCGCGCCCGAGGCCGCCGCGGCTGCGCGCGCGCCGCATCGCCCCAAGCCGGAGATCATGTAACCCGTGCTGCACCTTGCCCCCGACCTCACCCTAGAGCGGATCATCGACCTCGATCCGTTCCGCCTGCCGCTCGATTTCCTGTTCCCCGATGCCAGCCTCGATGCGCTGGAGCCCGCAAAGGTCTGGCTGGAGGGCTGGCATCTGGATTTCGCCAGCGCCGAGGTGCTGCTCGGGGTCCAGAGCCACCTGCTGCGCATCGGCGGGCGGATCATCCTGATCGACACCTGTGTCGGCGACTGCAAGCAGCGCCCGGCCCGGCCCGAATGGCACCAGCGCAGCGGCGCGGACTATCTGCACCGTCTTGCCGCCGCCGGGGTTCGCCCCGAGGAGGTGGACGTGGTCTTCTGCACCCATCTTCACGCCGATCACGCGGGCTGGAATACCCGACTCGAGGACGGCCGCTGGGTGCCCACCTTCCCCAACGCGCGCTACCTCGTCGGTCGCGCCGAGCTGCGCCACTGGATGGCCGAGGAGGCCCGTGCGCCGGGCGTCGCCGGACATGGGGTTTTCGCCGACAGCGTGCTGCCGATCCTCGAGGCGGGACTGATGGACGAGATCGAGGGCGGCGCCGATCTCGGTCCCAACCTCACGCTGGAGCCGGGGCTGCTGCAAAGCTGCGACCTGTCCGGGCATTCGCCGGGCCAACTCGGGCTGTGGCTCTCGCACCCAGGCGGGCGGCTGCTGCTCTGCGGTGACGCCGTGCATTCGCCGCTGCAGCTGGCGCAGCCGGACTGGTCCTCGCGCTTCTGCTTCGACGGCGCCGAGGCCGCACGCAAACGGCGCGCCCTGCTGGCCGAGCTTGCCGAGAGCGGCGACCTGCTGGTCCCGGCCCACCTGCGCGGCGCCCTGGCGATGCGGGTGCGGGCCGAGGGGGACGCCTGGCGCGCGGAATGGGTCTGAGGGGGATGCGATGCGTGCGCCGTTCAGCCGGGACTGCGGGTGCGCTGGATCTTCATCTTGTAGGTCAGCTGGTCGGCAGGATGCCAGTTGATCGAGCAGATCAGCACCCCCTGCTCAGTCACGTAGCGGCGCAGCAGTTGCAGCGACTGCGCCCCGTCCGCCAGGCCCAGCAGCCGCTGCGGCACCTCTGGCATGGCGCGGGCCCGGATGTCCTGTTCGACCACGTCGATGGGAACGCCGGCCGCCTCTTCCAGCCGGGCAAAGAAAGGCCCTCGGGTCTGGCCAAAGCCCGCGACGACCTCGCGGAACCGCTCGGGTACGAAGGACTCGATGAAGCACAAGGGCCGCCCGCCCGGCTCGGTCCAGCGCACCCCGTCGACGCGGATCCAGCGTTCACCCTCTACGCCACCTACGGTCTCGGCCAGCGCCGCATCGAGCACCACGTCCTGTTGTCCCATGAGCACGAAGTAGGTCTCGACCGCGACCTGGAAGAGTTCCTGAAGGTCGGTGAAGCTCTGCGCGTAATGCACCTGCGGGTGGCTCGAGATGACGCGGGTTCCGACCCCCTGCCGGCGCTCGACGAAGCCGCCCTCGGTCAGATGGCGCAGCGCCTCGCGCACGGTGAAGCGCGAGGTCTCGAATTCCGCCGCCAGTTCCACCTCGGTCGGCAGCAGCGAGCCCACCGGGTAGAGACCGTCGCGCAGCCGCTGCTCGAGCTGCCTTTGAAGGCGCGCGTAGCGCGGCCCCACGGTCTCCTCCGCCGCGCCGGAAAGCGTGCCCTTGGCAGGCAGGTCTTCGGACATGTGACTGTAACTCCTCCCGTTTCCCGATCCGGCAGACGCCCCGACCGCGAAGGGGTCCGGGCCGCCGTCAAACCGGCCCCCATCTAAATCCAGACACCACCGCAGGACAAGCGACATGACCCTCCCCCTCTCCACCACCACACCCGCCCGCGCTTTCGGGCACCGCGCCCGCCTCGGTATCGTGGTGCCACCCACCAACACGGTGAACGAGGCGGAATGGGCACGGATGGTGCCCGAGGGGGTGACGTTCCACAGCCACCGCATGCGCCTGCACGGCGGGCTCGACACGCCCGAGGGGCTGGCCGCGCTGCATGACGACCTCGACCAGGCGATCGCCATGCTGACCCCGGCGGGCGTCGACGTGGTGGCCTATGCCTGCACCGCCGGCTCCACCGTCACACCGGCGCAATCCCTGCCAGAGGCCCTGACCGCGCGAAACGGCGTGCCGGTGGTCACCACCGCCGCGGCCGTGGTGGACGCGCTGCGCGCCGTGGGAGCGCGAAAGATCAGCGTCGCGACGCCCTACCACGAGGCGCTCAACCAGCACGAGGCCCACTTCCTGCACGATCACGGCTTCGAGGTGCTCGGGATCCGCGGTCTCGGCATCGGCGCGGGCGGGCCGTCGGAGTTCCCCCGCATCGCCCGCACCACGCTGGCCGAGGTCCGCGCGCACGTGCTGGAGACGGTCACGCCCGGCAGCGAGGCGGTGCTGCTGGCCTGCACCGATTTCCCGACCCTGCCACTGATCACGGAACTGGAGCAGGAGCTCGGAATTCCGGTGATCAGTTCGAACACCGCGACGCTGCGCGCGGCCCTGCTCGCGGCAGGCCTCCAAGCACGCTCCGCGTCGCCCGCCGGCAGACTGCTCGCCTGACCTCCTCCTCCCCTTCCGGAAAGGCCCCTTTCACATGACTGACACTCCCCGCACCATCGCCGTGCTTGGCGGCGCAGGCGGCATCGGCCGAGCCCTCGTCTCGCTGCTCGCCGCGCAGGGCGACCGGGTGATCGTGCTCGACCTGCCCGCCTCGCTCGAGCGTCACCCGGTCGGCGACGCGCAGATCGCCCTCGACGCGACCGACGAAGCCTCGGTCACCGCCGGCATGGAGACGCTGGCGTGCCTCTGCCCCGGGGGCTTGCAGGGCTTCGTGCATCTCGCCGGATGGAACTCCGAGATCCGCCCGCTAGCCGAAACTCCCGCCGCCTATTTCGACGAGATCGTCGAGGGCAACTTGCGTTCGGTCTTCCTTGCCACCAAGGCCGCCGCGCCGCTGCTGGCCGAGAGCGGCAGCATGGTGCTCTGCAGCTCCGGCCTCGGGAGGTTCATCCGACCCGGATTCGGCCCCTATGGCGCCTCCAAGGCAGCGGTGATTGCGTTGATGCAGACCTTCGCGCTGGAGCTTGCCCCCAGGGTCCGCGTCAACGCCGTCGGCCCCGGCGCGGTGGACACCGCCTTTCTGCGTGGCGGCACCGGGCGCTCGGATGAAAGCGGACCCAACGTGCTGGATCTGGAGCGCCACAGGGCCGGCACACCGCTGGGACGTGTCGCGGAGCCTCTGGACATTGCCGGCCCGATCCGTTTCCTGCTGGGCGAGGATGCCGGTTTCATCACCGGTCAGGTGCTCTGGGTGAACGGCGGAATCTACATGCCATGACCCACAGCCAGGCGTCAGCGCCGCGACCTGCTCCGCCCCCGCGCGGCATCCATGTCCCGAACGGAGGCTTCATGGCCCGCCCTTCCCTGTCCCGCGCGCTGGCGTGGCTCGCCCTCATCGCGCTCTCGGCGCTGCTTGCCGCAGGGCTCGATCTGGTGCATTTCCCCGCCGCGCTGCTGCTGGGGCCAATGCTGGCGGCCATTGCGCTTGCGGCATCCGGACTGACCTCGGGCGCCCGCGCGATCTCGGCCCCGCGCCCGCTGTTCGAGCTGGCACAGGCGGCGGTGGGGGCGATGATCGCCGGGCAGATTCCCGCCTCGGTTCTGCCGGAGATCGGCCGCGACTGGCCGATCTTCGCGGCAGGCGTGGTTTCGGTGATCGTCGCCGCGGCGCTGCTCGGCTACCTGCTCGCGCGCCGGCAGGTGCTGCCCGGAAACACAGCGGTCTGGGGATCGTCGCCCGGAGCGGCACAGGCCATGGTCTTCCTCGCCGAGGCGCATGGCGCGGACATCCGGCTGGTGGCGGTGATGCAATATCTGCGTGTCGGCATGGTTGCGGGCGGCGCGTCGATGGTGGCGCGTTTCTGGGTCGGCGCGCCCGAGATCGCAAGCGCCCCGACGCCCTGGTTTCCCATCCCCGACCGCGGCCTACTGGATGCGCTGCTGTTGATGGCGCTCGGGGTGGTGCTGACCCGGATCACCCGCATGGCCGCCGGAACCTTCCTGATCCCGCTGCTGCTCGGCGCTTTCGCAAACGGCGTGGGATGGCTCTCGCCGGTGACGCCGGAATGGATGATGGCGCTGGCCTACGCGGTGATCGGCTGGGCCATCGGCCTGCGCTTCAGTCGCGACATCCTGCGCCATACGGCGCGCGCGCTGCCGCGGCTGGCCGTCTCGATCCTGCTGCTGATGGGGCTCTGCGGGCTGATGGCGGCGGCGCTGGTCGCCTTCGCCGGGGTCGACCCGCTGACCGCTTACCTCGCAACCAGCCCCGGCGGGGCCGACTCCGTCGCGGTGATCGCCGCCGCAAGCGACGTGGACATGGCCTTTGTCATGGCCATGCAGACGCTGCGCTTCATCGTCGTTCTGGCCACCGGCCCGATGATCGCACGCTTCGTCGCAGCGCGGGTCGACGCGGCGCTGCGGCAGGCCCCCTCGGACCGCTAGGCGGGCAAAAGCTCGAAGACCGCCTCCCCCACGTCCCGCCCGTTGACCTGCACGATCACCGTATGCGGGCCGGGGTGCAGACGGAAAGTCGTGGCGTCGCCTTTCATCCGGTGCGTCTTGGCGAGCGTCAGCGGTTTACCCGGCGCGAGCCTCGCCGACTTCAGCTTGAACACCTTCTCGGCGCTTCCGCCGGGCCGGTGAAAGCGCAGCCGGTAGTCGACCAGCACCGGCCCGGCCTCGGGCGAGCTCAGCGTGACCTCAAAGCGCATTGTCTCGCCGATCCGCACCTCCGGCTCTGCCACCGCCACCTCTGCCATCACCGGCAGATCGGCACGGTAGCCGAGCAGCGCCAGCGCCTCGGGCTCACCGCGCTTGACCGCCGTACGCAGCGCGTGGCGGGTCATCCAGTCCATCTCCTTTGGTGCCTGCCGCCCCCCGGCCTGCCAGCTCGACAGCCGCGCAATCACTTCGGCGGGCGCAATCTTCGACAGGTCGTTGAGATGGTTGGCCACCGAGCGGGTGACAAAGCGCGTGCCATCCGCGTGCAGCGCATCGAGATAGCGCAGTGGCACCAGAGGATCGAGCGTGATCCCCATGCCCCAGGGCAGCTTCGGCCGCGTGCCCTCGGAGACCAGCCTGCGCACATGGTAATGCGGATCCTCGACCCAGCGATCGAGCCGAGCCAGCACCTCCTCTGGCCAACGGTTGAGGAAAGGCCTGAGCGCGAACTCCATGGAAAACCGCTGCGTCGCCGCGTGCAGCAGGTCGAGCGAACGCTCCGGATGCGCCATGCCATGCTTGACCGCCAGCACCCCGGGCACGGCGTGGATGAAGCGCCCGAAATCATCGTCCTTCAGCGCCGGATCGAGCGGCGGCGGCAGCGCCGCCTCGACCTGCTCCGCCATTTCGGGAAATCCCGAAGGAAGCTGTTCCGCCAAGGTGTCCGCCAATACTTCAAGCCGGGCGTGCACGCCCAGCCCCTGCAGCTGCGGCAGCGCGCTCTCCACGAAGCGCCCTGCATCGAAGCCGGGCAACACCGCGAACTCGCGGCCGAGATCGCTCAGTGACTGGCGATTGAACAGCTGGTCGGCGAGCGAGAAACCCGCCCCGCCGCCCTGCCCGTCAGGTCCTCTTGCCATGGCTGCCGCCTCAGATCGTCGCCAGCGTCTCACCGCCGTCGAGCACGATGTTCTGCCCGACGATGAAACGCGCGTGGACCGAGCAGAGATAGGCGCACATGCGCCCGAAATCCGCCGCCTGCCCGTATTCGCGCGTGGGGATGCCCGCGGCGCGCTCGGCGCTGATCTCGGGGATCGGGCGGCCGGTCTTTTCCGACTCGTGGCGGTCCATCTGCACGATCCGGTCGGTCTCATGCACGCCGGGCAGCAGGTTGTTGATCGTCACGCCCTTTTCCGCGACCTGCCGCGAGGTGCCGGCGACAAAGCCCGTCAGCCCGGCGCGAGCCGAATTCGACAGGCCCAGCTGCAGGATCGGTGCCTTCACCGAGCGCGAGGTGATGTTGACCACCCGCCCCCAGCCGCGCTCCATCATGCCCGGCAGCAGCGCCTGCATCAGCGCGATCGGGGTCAGCATGTTGCCGTCCAGCGCCTTGAGGAAATCGGTCCGGTCCCAGTCGCTCCAGTGTCCCGGCGGCGGGCCGCCCGCGTTGGTCACCAGGATGTCCGCGCCGCGCGCCACCTCCAGCACCTGCGCCCGGCCGTCTTCGGAGACAATGTCCGCCACGACGGTCGTCACCTCGACACCATAGGTCGCACGGATCGCCGCCGCGGTCTCCTCGAGCGCTTCCGCGCCGCGCGCGTTCATCACGAGGTTGCACCCCGCCTCGGCCAGCGCCTCGGCGCAGCCGCGCCCCAGCCCTTTCGACGAGGCGCAGACCAGCGCCGTTTTTCCCGCGATCCCGAGATCCATCTTGTGCTCCCTTTGCAGTCTGCCGGCAAAACGCCGGGCTCGGGGCCATATGATGACACATTCCCCTGGCAGACAATGGCGTGTAGGCTGAGATGTTCCCGCCGGGACTGACGAGGGTCCGGGAACGGCGGAGCCGGTCGTGACGTTTCGGGGATATCCGAAATGCGTGTGCGAGTAGAGTAGAGTGATGGCAGACGCCCTTTCCGATGCTGGCCGCCGGGCGGCCCACAGCGTGACGGTCTACCGCGGCGCGCATCTGCGCGTGGTCAGCGGTGCGAACCTCGGGGACGAGCTGAGCTTTGCCGAGGAGCTCCAGCCCGACGACGTCTACGCGCTCTCACCCGCCGCCCGCCCGATGCGGCTTGCCGTGCTGCCCGCCGGGGCCTCACCGTTCCGCATCGCTGCGGAAAGCGATCTGGGTCAGCCGGGCGCGGACCTTCATCTCGACGCCTGCCTGACCTTCATGAGCGGCGACGGCACCATCACCGAGGCGCTCTTGCTCGTCGCGACCACAGCCGAGGGGCTGGTGGCCGAGGTTTGCCTGATGCCGCTCGCCCCGATGCTGCCGCGCAAGGATTACGCGCTGGTCGGCGTCAGCCGGGACACCGCGCTTGCGCGCTTTGCCCAAGCCGCCTGCGTCTCCTTTACCGGCGGCACGATGATCACCCTCGCCTCGGGCGCGCAGCGCGCGGTCGAGGATCTGCGCGTCGGCGACCGGGTGTTGACCCGGGACGACGGACCGCAGGAACTGCGCTGGATCGGCCACCAGACCCTGCGCGCTGTGGGCGCCTTCGCTCCGATCCTGATCCGCGCCGGCACGCTCAATGCCGCCCGAGACCTGCTTGTCAGCCCCGACCACCGGCTCTTCGTCTACCAGCGAAGCGACCGGCTCGGCGCGGGGCGCTCCGAACTGCTGTTGCGCGCCCGCCACCTGATCAACGGCGAGACGGTGCTGCGCCAGGAAGGCGGCTTCGTGGACTACTTCCAGATGCTCTTCGATCACCACCAGATCATCTACGCCGAGGGTATCGCGGCGGAATCCATGCTGGTGGACACCCGCACCCGCGCCGCCCTGCCCGCGGAGCTCTCGGGCCAACTGGCCGGCCTGCTGCCGCGCCACCGGTCCTCCGACCAGCCGGAGCTGGAGGTGCAGGAAACCCTGCTGCAACGGCCTGACGTTGCAGAGTTGCTCCGGCGCTCCTCGGCAGGCTGAGCGCGGCTCCATATATCGGAGCTCTGCAGCCTCAATCAAAAGGCAACGGGCGACCCCGACACCGACGACCGACCCTTTCTCCGGCACGGTCCGAAAGGCCCCGCAGAGGGCCCAACTCCGATCGCGCAGCGCGCCTCACGCGGTCGCACCTGAGCCACAAAGAAATCGCCGTCCAGGAAATCCCGCAGCTTCTTCTCTTCAAAAATACGCCCGCCGGAGGCTGCAACAGGCGCAGGCTTCAGTGGCTGCGCAGTGCCTCGATCAGTTCGTTCTTGGTCATCTTCGAGCGCCCGTCGATGCCGATTTCCTGCGCGCGCTCGTAGAGGGCGTCTTTCGTCCACTCCTCGTAGGGCGGTGCCTTGCCGCCCTTCTTCGAGGGGTGTATGTCGGGGTTCGCCCTGGCGTTGGAAATGCGCGCTGCCTTCTCCGCCGAGTAGCCCTGATCGCGCAGGTCCTCGTAGAGCTTGTCATCCTTGATCGAGGGGCCGTGATCCTTGGTCATGGCAGGTCTCCTTTCACCGGGTCAACCGCCGTCCGGCGCGCGCGGTTCCCCATAGACAAAACCCCCGCCCGCACCTATATGCGCGCTCATGCTGGACACCGCTTCGAACCGCCCCACCCTGCCGCCCGAGATCGCGCGGCGCCGCACCTTCGCGATCATCTCGCACCCGGATGCGGGCAAGACCACGCTGACCGAAAAGTTCCTGCTTTTCGGCGGGGCGATCCAGATGGCCGGACAGGTCCGTGCCAAGGGCGAGGCGCGCCGCACGCGCTCGGACTTCATGAAGATGGAGCAGGAGCGCGGCATCTCGGTCTCCGCCTCGGCGATGTCCTTCGAATACGGCAAGTTCCGCTACAACCTCGTCGACACGCCCGGCCACTCGGACTTCTCGGAAGACACCTACCGCACGCTGACCGCGGTGGATGCGGCGATCATGGTGATCGACGGCGCCAAGGGTGTGGAAAGCCAGACCCAGAAGCTCTTCGAAGTCTGCCGTTTGCGCGACCTGCCGATCCTGACCTTCTGCAACAAGATGGACCGCGAGGCGCGCGACACCTTCGAGATCATCGACGAGATCCAGGAAAACCTCGCCATCGACGTGACGCCTGCCAGCTGGCCGATCGGCATGGGGCGCGATTTCCTCGGCTGCTACGACATGATCCACGACAGGCTGGAACTGATGGACCGCGCCGACCGCAACCGTGTCGCGGAATCGATCAAGATCAGCGGCCTCGACGACCCCAAGCTGGCCGAGCACGTGCCCGCAGAGTTGCTCGAGCAGCTGCGCGAGGAGGTCGAGATGGCGCGCGAACTGCTGCCCGCGCTCGACCCGCAGTCGGTGCTCGAGGGGCATATGACCCCGATCTGGTTCGGCTCGGCGATCAACTCCTTCGGCGTGAAGGAACTGATGGACGGCATCGGCGAGCTCGCCCCGGAGCCGCAGCCGACCTCGGCCGCGCCCCGCCAGATCGCTCCGGACGAGAAGAAGGTTGCGGGCTTTGTCTTCAAGGTGCAGGCCAACATGGACCCCAAGCACCGTGACCGCGTCGCCTTCGTGCGCCTGTCGTCGGGACATTTCGAGCGCGGCATGAAGCTCACCCATGTGCGAACCAAGAAGCCCATGGCGATCTCCAACCCGGTGCTCTTCCTCGCCGCCGACCGCGAACTGGCGGAAGAGGCCTGGGCCGGCGACATCATCGGCATTCCGAACCACGGCCAGCTGCGCATCGGCGACACGCTGACCGAGGGCGAGGCGCTGAAGGTCACCGGCATCCCGTCCTTTGCCCCGGAACTTCTGCAGAGCGTCCGTGCTGGCGATCCGCTGAAGGCCAAGCACCTGGAAAAGGCGCTCTACCAGTTCGCCGAGGAAGGCGCGGCCAAGGTCTTCAAGCCGTCGATCGGCTCGGGCTACATCGTCGGCGTCGTCGGCGCGCTGCAGTTCGAAGTTCTGGGCGCGCGGATCGAGCAGGAGTACTCGCTGCCGGTGCGTTTCGAGGCCTCGCAGTTCACCTCGGCGCGCTGGGTGCATGGCGAGAAGACGGCGGTCGAGAAGTTCGCCGCGGCCAACAAGCAGCACATCGCCCACGACAACGACGGCGACATCGTCTACCTGACGCGCATGCAGTGGGACATCGACCGCGTCGAGCGCGACTATCCGGGCGTGACCCTCTCTGCCACCAAGGAAATGATGGTCTGAGCCGCGCTGTTGCAGGCTTGCACAGGCTAAACCCCTGACCAAACGTCACTTTGTCTCGGACGGCGCCGCGAAATCACATTTTCGCGGCGCCGTTCTGTTTGGGGGACACCTGGGCCGCACCTGCCGCTATACTCGCCCCGTCAGAGGGTGCGAAGCCCCGGGCAGAGAACGACAAAAGACGATCGAGGCAGCATGTCCCAGCATAGCGTGATCATCCGGCCGCTGGAGGCCGGCGACGAGGCCGCGTGGCGCGAGCTCTGGACCGGGTATCTCACCTTCTACGAGACCTCGGTGCCCGAGGCGGTCTATGCCAGCACCTTCGCGCGGCTGCTGGGCGACGATCCGCAGGATTTCCACGGGCTCCTGGCCCTCGTCGATGGCGTACCGGTCGGGCTGGTGCATTACGTCTTCCACCGCCACTGCTGGCGGATCGAGAACGTCTGCTACCTGCAGGACCTCTATGCCGCCCCCGAAGCGCGCGGGACGGGCGTGGGCCGGGCGCTGATCGAGGCGGTCTACGCTGCCGCCGACGCCGAGGGCGCGCCGAACGTCTACTGGATGACGCAGGACTTCAACACCACCGCGCGCCAGCTCTACGACCGGATCGGCACGCAGACTCCCTTCATCAAGTACCAGCGGAGCTGACCCGTGCGGCGGTTGCTGCCCCTGCTCGGTCTGCTGATCGGTGCCTGCGCGCCGATGGCGCCGGAAAGCGTGAGCCGCGCCGCCAACGCCGCAACCGTCGCTCCGGACGTCAGCCCGCCGCTCGAGAGCCGCTTCGGCGCGCCCGACCCGGTACCACCGCAGGCCGCCAACGCTCAGATCGCACGGGACATTCTCGACCTCGCCTTCATGCTGGAGTCGGGCCGCGCGCTGCCGGTCTTCACCCGCTTCGAGGGACCGGTGACGCTGCGCGTCGATGGCAAGGCACCGGCAAGCCTCGCCCCCGACCTGTCCCGCCTGCTGCGCCGCCTGCGCGAGGAGGCCGGAATCGACATCACCGAGGTGGACCGCGGCGAGGCCAACATCACGCTGGTGCCGGTGCCGCGACGGACCATCCGCCGCGAGCTGCCGCAGGCGGCCTGTTTCGTCATTCCCGGGGTCAGCTCCTGGCGTGAGTTCCGGCGCGCGCAATCTGCCGGCGAGACCAGCTGGACCGAGGTGCGGGCGCGCGACAGGGTCGCGGTCTTCCTCCCCGCCGATGCCGCCCCGCAGGAACTGCGCGACTGCCTGCACGAGGAGATCGCGCAGGCGCTGGGGCCGCTGAACGATCTCTACCGGCTGGGCGAGAGCGTGTTCAACGACGACAACGTCCACACCGTGCTCTCGGGCTACGACATACTTGTGCTGCGCGCCTTCTACGATCCGGCGCTGCGCACGGGGATGAGCCGCGGCGAGGTGGCCGCCGCCCTGCCCGCGATCCTCGCCCGGCTGAACCCGGCGGGCGCGCAGGTGCCCGACCGCCAGCTTGCCCCGACGCCGCGCCCCTGGATCGAGGCGATCCAGACCGCGCTGACCACCGGCGCCCCGATGCCGCAGCGCCGCGCTGCCGGCGAGGAGGCGCTGCGCCTCGCCCGCGCCGAGGGCTGGCGCGATCATCGGCTCGGCTTTTCGCATTTCGCACTCGGGCGGCTTCTGGTCGGCAGCGATCCCGTGACGGCGGAGGCTCAGTTCCGCGCGGCCCGCCGCGTCTTTTCGGCGCTGCCCGACGCCCGGCTGCACGAGGCCTACGCCGACGCCCAGCTCGCGGCGCTCGCCCTGCGCATGGACCGCCCCGAGGAAGCACTGGCGCTGACCACACCGCAGGAGGCCACTGCAAAGCGCTACGAGAACGCCGCGCTGCTGGCCAGCCTGATGACCCTGCGCGCCGAGGCACTGGACGCGCTGGGGCGCCGCGCCGAAGCCTCCGAGGTCCGTCTGGACTCTCTGGGATGGGCACGCTACGGCTTCGGCCCGGATTGGGACGGCGGCGCGCAGAAACGCAAGCTCGCGGCGCTCGATCCGGCACGAGGGAGTTGAGGAGAGCGCATGATCGTCATCGCGGCAGCCATTCTTGGCGGCATCATCGGCGGGATCACCGCCAGGCGCCGCAAGGGCAACAGGGCGGACATCGCGCAGTTCGTCGCGGTCTACGCCATCGCTTTCGGGCTGGCCGGGCTGATCCTGACGATCTTCGTGGAAAAGCTCGCCCTCTGACGCACAATTCATGGCGTTGGCGCTTTGGTCCCAAGGTTCCAGGGGGCGCTGCCCCCTCGCCCTGCGGGCTCCCCCCGGCGTATTTCGAAAGAGAAGAAGACGCGGGTTGAGGGCATCGGCGCGGCACGGCATCATCGCACGCGGAGGTGGCGCATGTTCCTGCGATTTTTCGAAACCCTGAGATCCGCCCAGGTGCCGGTGTCGCTGCGCGAGTTCCTCAGCTTCCTCGAAGCGCTGAAGGCGGGGCTGGCGCGCTATGATGTCGAGGGGTTCTACTACCTCGCGCGCACGGCGCTGGTGAAGGACGAACGCCATCTCGACCGCTTCGACCGCGCCTTCTCCGAGGCCTTCAAGGGGCTCGAGGCGATCTCGCTGGAGGAGATGGTCGAGGCACTCGACCTGCCCGAGGACTGGCTGCGCAAGATGGCCGAGAAGCACCTCAGCCCTGAGGAACGCGCCGAGATCGAGGCGGCGGGCGGCTTCGACAAGCTCATGGAGACGTTGAAGCAGCGGCTGCGCGAGCAGCAGGCGCGGCACCAGGGTGGCAACAAGTGGATCGGCACCGCCGGCACCTCGCCCTTTGGAGCCTATGGTTACAATCCCGAGGGCGTTCGCATCGGCCAGGACGAGAGCCGCCACCAGCGCGCCGTGAAGGTCTGGGACAAGCGCGAGTTCCGCAATTTCGACGACCAGGTCGAGCTCGGCACGCGCAACATCAAGGTGGCGCTGAAGCGGCTGCGCGCCTGGGCCCGCGACGGCGCGGCCGAGGAGCTTGATCTCGACGGCACCATCCGCGCCACCGCCGAGCATGGCTATCTGGACGTGAAAACCCGGCCCGAGCGGCGCAATGCGGTCAAGGTGCTGCTGTTTCTCGACGTCGGCGGCTCGATGGATCCACACGTGAAGGTGGTCGAGGAGCTGTTCTCGGCGGCCCGGGCCGAGTTCAAGCACCTCGAGCACTACTACTTCCACAATTGCCTCTACGAGGGGGTCTGGCGCGACAACCGGCGGCGCTGGGGCGCGCAGATGCCGACCTGGGAGGTGCTCAACACCTACGGGCCGGACTACAAGTGCATCTTCGTCGGCGACGCCTCGATGAGCCCCTACGAGATCGCCGTGCCGGGCGGGGCCAACGAGCATTGGAACAAGGAGGCGGGCGAAGTCTGGCTGCGGCGGGCGCGGCTGCACTGGCCCGATCACCTGTGGATCAACCCGGTGCCCGAGAAGCACTGGGGCTACACGCAGTCGATCGCGATGATCCGTGAGATTTTCGAGGAGCGCATGGTGCCGATGACGCTGGAAGGGATCGAGCGCGGCATCCGTGAGCTGGCGCGCTAGAATTCCACCTCCAGCTCGACGATCTCGTCGGGCTCCGCCAGCGCCCCCTCGGTCCATTCCTTCATCGGCGCCCAGTCGAGGATGGTGTCCACGTAGGCCTCGAGCCGGTCATCGAGCTGTACCGAGTAAGTGCGGAAGCGGGTACAGACCGGCGCATACATCGCATCGGCCACCGAGGGGTTGTCGCCAAAGAGGAAAGGGCCGCCGTGGCCGTCGAGGCATTCGTTCCAGATGACCTTGATGCGCTCGACGTCGGGCCGCGCGCCCGAGAAGATCTTGAAGCTCGCATGCCGCGCCTTGAGGTTCATCGGCAGCGCCGAGCGCAGGTTGTAGAAGCCCGAGTGCATCTCGCCGGAGATCGACCGGCAATGCGAGCGCGCGGCGATGTCTTCTGGGTAGAGGCCGGCATTGGGGAAGATCTCATTGAGGTACTGGGCGATGGCCAGCGTGTCCCAGACCTGCACCCGCCCGTGGATCAGCCGCGGCACAAGAACCGTCGGCGAGAGCAGCAGCAGCTCCTGCCGGGCGGTGGCGTCGGAGGTGTCGACCATCTCCTCGGTGAAATCCAGCCCGGCCATGCGGCACAGCAGCCAGCCGCGCAGCGACCAGGACGAGTAGTTCTTCGATGAAATGGTGAGCGTTGCCTCGGCCATGTCTGCTCCTCCGGCTGTCCCCGAACAAAAGACCACATTTTCTTGTCGCATCGGCTAAGCAGACCTGGCTAGCGTTTTCACGAGGCAGCGAAGGGAAAACGACGTGCTCTACGCCGGATACCAGGGACTTGATGATTTTATCGCCCCTTTGCGCATGGCGGCGATGCAGGGGATCAACTTCATGCCCCGGCTCAACGGCTCCTTCGCGCAGCTGACGCGCCACAACAGCGCCGCGATGGAGATGGTCAGCCGCTTCCGGCTCAGCCACAGCCGCCCGGCCTTCGGCATCCATTCGGTGCGAGTCGACAACCGCGACGTGCCCGTGGTCGAGGAGGTGGCGCTCGACCTGCCGTTCGGCCAGCTTCTGCATTTCCGCAAGGACATGGACACGCCGCAGCCCAAGGTTCTGGTGACCGCGCCGCTCTCCGGGCATTTCGCCACGCTGCTGGCGGGCACGGTGAAAGTGCTGCTGCGCGACCATGACGTCTATATCACCGACTGGAAGAATGCCCGCGATGTGCCTATCTCCGAAGGGGATTTCGGCGTCGAGGACTATGTCGCCTACGTTATCCGCTTTCTCGAGGAGATCGGTCCCGGCGGCCATATCCTCGGGGTCTGCCAGCCCTGCGTGCAGGCGCTGGCGGCGGTGGCAGTCATGTCCGAGGACCGCAACCCGGCGACGCCGCTGTCGATGACACTGATGGCCGGGCCGGTGGACGTGCGTGAAAGCCCGACGATGGTCAACGATCTGGCCAACGAGAAGCCGATCGAATGGTTCGAGCGCAACGTGATCGCCCGCGTGCCCTGGCGCTACGCCGGAGCCGGGCGCAAGGTCTATCCGGGCTTCGTGCAGCTCACCGCCTTCATGTCGATGAACATGGATCGGCACAAGGCGCAGCACAAACGGCTCTACGATCACCTCGTTGCCGGCGAGACCGAGCAGGCGCGCAGGATCAAGGAGTTCTACGACGAGTATTTCGCCGTGCTCGACCTCACCGAGGAATTCTACATCGAAACCATCGAACGCGTCTTCCAGAAGGCCGAGCTGGCAACCGGCGAGTTCACCTACCGCGGGCGCAAGGTCGATCCGTCCAAGATCCGTCACACCGCGCTGCTGACCGTCGAGGGCGGGCGCGACGACATCTGCGGGCTCGGCCAGACCTCGGCGGCGCATGATCTCTGTTCTTCGCTGCGCCCGCATCTCAAACGCCACCACCTGCAGGCCAACGTAGGGCACTACGGCGTGTTCAACGGCCGCAAATGGGAGAACGAAATCTACCCGGTGGTGCGCAACATGATCCTCGCGATGGAATGACCGCTCGGGCCGCCGTGGCGGAAAGGCGACGGCGACGGGTGATGGCACAGCAGAGCACTTGTGGAGATTGCGCCCGCCGCGACAAAGCGCCAGTCTCCGCGCCATGAGCGCAGAGAAGAACACCCCCTATCCCGGCGGAATCGCAGCCATTCTCACCCAGATGGACGGGCGCCGCGATGCCATTGACTATGCGCCCGGCGAAGACCTGCCGCCCTATGACACCCCGCTGGCCGAGCTGGCGACGCAAATCGTCACAGACCCCGATGCGGACCCTGCCGAGGCACCGCCTTTCCGCTCGTCCTACCACCGCAAGCGGCACGCGCTGCGCCGGGAGCTGGCGGGGCGCTCGGAGCTGGTGTTCCTCAACGCGCTGCTCATCGCCCACCTGCGCAAGCGGGATTTCCCCTCGCATGCCCCGGCCCTGTTCCAGCGTCTCTGGATCGAGCAGGGCGAGGCGCTGCTCGATCAACTCGATCCGCGCTGGCTGGTCTCGTCGGTCACCACCTTCGGCGACCATGGGCTGAGCCTCGTGCAGCGCTCGGTGGGGCTGGCTCTGAGCACGCTCTTCGGCACGATGAAGCTCTACGAGTCCGAGCGGCTCTACTCCGGGCTGCCCTCCGACCGACCCCACACGCTCGACCGGCGCGACCGCGGACCGCTGCCGCTGGAGATGGACGGCTACTCGCTCTCGGGGGGCGGTCTCGACGTGAACATGATCGGGCGACTGTGGCTCGAGGCCGAGGGCGATCCGGTGATCGGCCCGCTGGCGCACCACCTGCTGGAAATGCTGATCACAGACGAACGCACGGTGTTCCGTCGCCTGATGACCATGCGCAAGCGACAGGCCCGGCGCAGCGACGCCGCCCCGAAGGGCGATGTGGCAGGCAATCCCGCGCCGGTTCCCGCCAGCCATCGCGGCCTCACCGCGAGCGCTCTGCGCTGGGGGCTCACCTCGACCATCCGCGCGCCGCTGGCCGAGATCGCGAGGTTTGCCGCGCATCATATCGAGCTGGGTGCGCAGGTGCTGCACATCCACCTCGATGCGCCCGACCCAGAAGCCGAGGCCTTTCTCACCCGGCACCCGGCGATCCGCATCACCCAATGCGATGAGGCCTATTGGCGGGCCAGCGGGCGCAAGCGCCCCGAAGCGCATCAGGTCCGCCAGGCCTTTAACGCCACCCAGAGCCTGCGAGACGGGCTGGGCGTGCATTGGCTTGGGCACCTCGACGTCGACGAGTTCCTGCTGCCGCAGCGCCCCATGTCCGAACTGCTCTCCGAGGTGCCGCCCGGTGCCGCCTTTGCGCGCGTCGCGCCAGCCGAGGCACTGGCGCCGGAAAGCGGCATGCCACAGCACTTCAAGACCACGCACAAGCACGCCGGGCAGCCCAAGTCCGTGCTGCAGGAGATCTACCCCACCTTTGGCGCGCATCTCTACGGCGGTTTCCTCAGCCATACCTCTGGCAAGGTCTTTGCCCGCACCGGCATCGAGGACACGAGGCTCGGCATCCACACGCTGAAATATCGCGACGAGGATGCCACCAACCGCCACCGGCTGGGCGAGGTCTGGCTGGCGCATCTGCACGCCCGCTCGTGGGAACAGTTCCGCGCCGACCTGGAGTTCCGCAAGACGCTCGGGTCCTACCGCAAAAGCTCGGAGCGGCCCGAGATGGGACAGGCCGAGCTGCTTGCCTTCCTGTCCGAGGAGGAAGGCGACGCCGGGCTGCGGGCGCTCTTCGAAGAGGTCTGTGCCGATACGCCCGCGCTGCGCGCCCGGCTGTCGGCGCAGAGCATGCTGATCGATCATCCGTTCGACCCGGACGCCGCCGTAACCCGCACCTTCGGAGCCCTGCCGTGATCCGATGGGGCACGGTGACCACCACCAATGCGCCGTTGCCCCGGATCCTGGAATTCGCGGCCTGGCATCTCGAGCTGGGCGCACACCGGCTCTACATCTACCTCGACACGCCCGATCCGGAGGCGGCGCAGGTGCTCGGCGCCCATCCGAAGATCCGCGTCTTCACCACCGATGCCGACTGGTGGGCGAAGCGCGGCAAGCGCCCCGAAAAGCACCAGGCCCGGCAGGGTCGCAACGCCCGTCACGCCAACAACCGCAGACCCGAGACCGACTGGCTGGCGCACATCGACGTGGACGAGTTCCTGCTGCCGCGCCGCCCGATTGCCGAGCAGCTGGCCGAGCTGCCAGACACCTGTCTCTGCGCCCGAGTCCGCCCGGTCGAGGCACTGGCCCCCATGCCCGGAGACGATGCGGCCGAGACGCTGTTCAAGTCCTTCCACCTCGACCAGCGCGACCGCCAGCGCGCCGCCGAGGCCTGCTTTCCCACATGGGGGCCGCAGCTCTCGGGTGGGTTCCTGAGCCACGTCGCCGGCAAGCTCTTCTTTCGTCCGGGGACCGAGGGACTCGACATCCGCATCCACAATGTGACCCTCGGCGAACAGACGAACCCCGGAGAACGTCCGCTGCCCGGGACCGAGCTGGGGCACTTCCACGCCGCTGACTGGGACCACTTCCTCTCGGCCTACCGCTTCCGGCTGGCGCAGGGCTCTTACCGCGCCGAGCTGAAGCCGCAGGCACGCAGCGAGGGAGCGGTAAGCCTGCACGAACTCTTCGCCCTGATCGAGCAGACCGGCGGCGAGGCGGCGCTGCGCGCCTTCTACGACGAGGTCTGCACCGCGACGCCCGACCTCACACGGCGCCTCGCCGAGCACGGCCTTCTGCGCCGCTGGACGCTGGACCTGCCCGCGCTGCGCGCACGCCACTTCGGCGACCCACAGGGGCGCTAACCTGCGCTTGACCCTCACCGCCCCGGGCCGTCAACTCGGGGCGCACCATATCCGGAAGGCCCATGCTCACCGTCCTCACCCACGACATCCTGCCCGTCTTCGCGCTGCTGGCACTCGGCTTCCTGCTGGGGCGCCGCGGGGTGTTCGCCCGGCAGGACGCCGCCTCGGCCAACCGCGTGGCGCTGATGGTGATGCAGCCCGGGCTGATTTTCGTCGTGATTGCCACGGTGCCCTTCGCCGAGTTCGAGCTGCGCGCGCTGCTGACCTACGGCATCTGCGAGGCGCTGGCCTTCGCCGCGTCCTACGTGTTGGCGCGCCGCGCCTTCGGCTGCGAGAAGCTCGAGGCCTGGCTGCTCGCAATGTCGGTGATCTTCGTCAACTCGCTGCTCTACATCCGCCCGATCGCGCTGCTGATCTACGGCGAGGACGGCGCGCTGCCGGTGACGGCGGTGGTGGCCTGGGATACGGCGATCGCCTTTGCCTTCTTCATCATCAGTGCCGACCTCATCGCCCGCCCCTCGGCCGGGCCGCTGCCGGCGCTGAAGCGGCTCTCGGTCAACCCCACGCTGATCGCCATCGCTCTGGGCATCGCGATCAATGCGGCCGGCCTGCCCCTGCCCGAGCCGATCCGCACCGCCTGCGAGTTCGCCGGGGCCGGAACCGCGCCGCTGGTGCTCTTCGCGCTTGGCGTGCTGCTCTCGGGGCAGAGCCTGCGTCCCTCTCCGGTGGTCGCCACCTTTTCCGCGCTGAAACTGCTCGGCTTTCCACTGTTTGTCATGCTGGCAGTATGGCTCGCCGGGGCCACCGCGGACTGGCAGGCACAGTTCACCCTTCTGGCCGCGGGACCCTCCGGCGCCATGGCCTTCGCGCTGGCGCTGCTGCATGGCGAGCGCACCGACCGCATCGCGGCGGTGACCATCTGGACGAGCGCGCTGTCGCTGATCTCGCTCGCGGCGCTGGCCTGAACCTCAGTCTTTCGCCGGAAAGACGAAGCAGCGGTCTCGGCGCACGGTCAGCCAGAGCGGCGTGCCGGGCTTGGGCAGGAAGACGTTGGGCACCGTCGCCTTGATCATGCCGCCGTCGAAATCCATGCGGAATTCCACGAGGCTCTCCGAGCCCATGAAGCGCGCGCGCTCGACGACGCCGCGCGCCGGGGTGCCGGCCATCTGCGTCGGGTTCGGCCCGCGCCCGCCCCGATCGAAGTCGATGCCGACGTGCTGCGGGCGGAAGACGATGTCGACCTCCTCGCCGTCGGGCACACCGGGCGCGAGGAAGGGACCGAAGGGCGTCTGCGCCAGAGCCCCCTGAACCTTGCCCCGCAGCGCGTTGATATCGCTGAAGAAGGCCACCGCCGCCTTGTCCGCGGGGGCGTTGTAGATGTTGTAGGGGGCGCCGCGCTGAACGATCTTGCCGCCGCGCATCAGCGCGATCTCGTCGGCCATGCGCATGGCTTCTTCCGGCTCGTGGGTGACCAGCAGGACCGAGGCACCCTCCTCCTTCAGCACCGCAAGCGTCTCGTCGCGGATGCCGTCGCGCAGGCGGTTGTCGAGGCCCGAGAAAGGCTCGTCCATCAGCATGATGCGCGGGCGCGGGGCCAGCGCCCGGGCCAACGCCACGCGCTGCTGCTCGCCGCCCGAGAGCTGGTGCGGGTACTCGTCGATGAAATGGCCCAGCCCCACCCGGTCGAGCAGTTCCGTCGCCCGCGCTTTCTTGGCGCTGCCCGCGCCCTTGAGGCCGAAGGCGACGTTCTCGCCCACCGACAGGTGCGGAAAGAGCGCGAAGTCTTGGAACATCAGGCCTATGGCACGGCGCTCGGGCGGGATGCGGAACACCGTGTCGCAGACCAGCGTGCCGTCGACGTGGATCGAGCCGCTGTCCTGCATGTCGACGCCGGCGATCATCCGCAGCGTGGTCGACTTGCCGCAGCCCGAAGGTCCCAGCAGGCAGGTGACGTTCCCCGGCTCGATGGTGAGCGAGACGTCATCCACCACGGCGCGGCCCTCGAAACGCCGCACGAGATTCCGGACCTCCAGTCGGGGTTGCGCCACTGTTGCCTGCCTCGCGTTGTACCCGAAGAAAATGATCGGGGATTGAGCTTATCAGCCGGAGTAGCAGCCCCCAGACCGGCAGACAAGACGGAGGGGTCCCGCACCGGGCCGCGCGCCGGGTCCGCGATCAACGTCGAGGCGCATCTGCCCGCGCGCGATACAGAAATTGGCCCGTTGCACCACCGGAGTCGGCGCTCGCAACCCTGCGTCAAATACGCACATCCCCGAAACAACCTAAAATTGAATATCGCGGCAAAAGTTCGACTTTAGGGGCCTCACGCCCATAGTAACCGCAAGTAACAATCGCAAGAGTTCGAAGGAGTTTTTCAACCTGACATTACCGTTAGAATTCGGCTAACTTTGCTAAAATTAACGTCAGCGTGGCCGATTTCGGGTTGTGATACCGTGTGAAATCGGCTGCCTTCTCTCGACGCCGCCAACGACGATCAGGGAGTTCCATGTCGCTATTCATCATCGCGCTCCTTCCCTTTCTCGGAGCCCTGCTTCCGGGCCTGATGATTCAGGCCGGCCGGCGCGCCTGCGGGATGACGACCCTGTTCGTCACCCTCGCGGCGCTGCTCGGTCTGGTCACCCACCTGCCCGCGGTCTGGGCCGGAGAGACGGTCACCACCTCGGTGATCTGGCTGCCGACGCTCGGGCTGAACATGACGCTCTTCCTCGACGGGTTGGGCATGATGTTCGCGATGCTGATCCTCGGGATCGGCGCGCTGGTGATCATCTACGCCCGCTACTACCTGACGCGCGATGACAACATGGGCGAGTTCTACACCTACCTGCTGCTCTTTCAGGGTGCGATGGTGGGCATCGTCCTGTCGAACAACATCTTGCTTCTGCTGATCTTCTGGGAGCTGACCTCGCTTTCCTCCTTCCTGCTGATCGGCTTCTGGAAACACCTGCCCGAAGGCCGGCAGGGCGCGCGCATGGCTCTGACGGTGACCGGCATGGGCGGGCTGGCGCTGATCGGGGGCATGCTGCTGCTGGGCTCGGCGGCGGGCACCTACGAGATCACCGAGATCCTCGCGCGGCGCGATGTGATCCAGGCCTCGCCCTACTATGTGCCAGCGCTGCTGCTGATCCTGCTCGGCTGCTTCACCAAGTCGGCGCAGTTCCCCTTCCACTTCTGGCTGCCACACGCCATGGCCGCGCCGACGCCGGTGTCATCCTACCTGCACTCGGCAACCATGGTGAAGGCGGGTATCTTCCTGATGGCGCGGCTCTGGCCCGCCCTCTCCGGCACCGAGGAATGGTTCTGGATCGTCACCTCGGCGGGGCTGATCACCATGGTGCTGGGCGCGGTCATCGGCCTGTTCAAGCACGACCTCAAGGCACTGCTGGCATTCTCGACGGTCTCGCACCTCGGCCTGATCACCATGCTGCTCGGCACCGGCACCGCCTATGGCGCGATGGCGGCGGTCTTCCACATCCTCAACCATGCGGCCTTCAAATGCTCGCTCTTCATGAGCGCGGGCATCGTCGACCACGAGGCACACACGCGCGACATCCGCCGGCTCGGCGGGCTGCGGCACCTGATGCCGATCACCGCGACCATCGCCATCGTCGGCGCGCTGGCCATGGCGGGCATCCCGCTGTTCAACGGTTTCCTGTCGAAGGAGATGTTCCTCGAGGAAGCCTCGCACACGGTGCTCTTCGGCGCGGACTGGCTGGTGCCTGCGCTGGCGACGCTGGGGGCGATCTTCTCGGCCGCCTACAGCTTCCGCTTCATCGCCCATGCGTTCCTCGGCAAGACCCGCGACGACTACCCTCACAAACCGCATGACCCGAACTTCGGCATGTGGGGGCCGCCCGCCTTCCTTGGTCTGATCGTGGTCACCGTGGGCTGCCTGCCCTTCCTCGCCGAACCGGTCGTCAAGCTGGTGACCGCCGCGGTGATCGGCGAGGTCACCGAAGTCCCCGGCGCGCATCTGGCGCTCTGGCACGGCGTCACCCCGGCGCTGATCATGTCGATCATCGCCACCGTCGGCGGCCTCATCCTGCTGGCGCTCTTCACCCCGCTGCTGAAGGGCTGGGACGCAGCGCCGCGCCCCGAGGCCAAGCAGATCTTTGACGCCCTCGTCGGCGCCTGCGCCCGCGGCGCGGAGCGCCTGACCAGCGGGATGCACAACGGCAGCTTCTCGCGCTACGCCTCGATCTTCACGGTGACGGTGCTGGCCGTGGCCGCGCACGCCTGGTTCACCGGCACGCTGGGGCCGGTGAACCGAGAAATGCTGCCGATCGAGCCGCTGCCGCTGGCGGGTTGGATCCTGATCGTCAGCGCCACCGGGCTGATCGTCTTCCTGCACCGCAACCGGCTTGCCACGCTGATCCTCATGGGGGTCATCGGCACCATGGTGTCGATCGCCTTCAACTACCTCTCGGCCCCCGACCTCGCGCTCACGCAGATCTCGGTCGAGGTGGTGACGATCATCCTGCTGCTGCTGGCGCTGAACTTCCTGCCCAACACCACCCCCATCGAGTCGCCGGTCTCGCGCCGGGTTCGCGACGCGGTGCTGGCGGTGGTCGCCGGGCTCGGCGCCACCGGGCTGACCTATGCCATCCTGCGCCGCGACTTCTCGATGGGCACGATCTCGGACTACATGCTCGAGAACTCCTATGACGGTGGCGGCGGCACCAACGTGGTGAACGTGATCCTCGTGGACTTCCGGGGCTACGACACCTTCGGCGAGATCATCGTGCTCGGCATCGCCGCGCTGGTGATCTACGCGGTGACCGAGGCGCTGCTGACAGGGCCGGTGCGCGCGCGGCTGCTCAACCGCATCCCCGACCAGAAACAGGCCGGCGACGCCCACCCGCTGATGATGGTGGTGGTCACCCGGCTGATCCTGCCGGTGGTGCTGATGGTGGGCGCCTATATCTTCCTGCGCGGCCACAACGAGCCGGGCGGCGGCTTCGTCGCGGGCCTCGTGGTGTCGATCGCGGTGGTCATGCAGTACATGGCCTCGGGCTTCGCCTGGGCCAATGAGCGCCAGCGCTACCCCTACCACGGGGTGATCGGCGCGGGCGTGCTGATCGCCGGGCTCACCGGCATCGGAGCCTGGCTCTTCGGACGGCCCTTCCTGACCTCGACCTTCGGCTACGTGAAGCTGCCGGGCCTCGAGAAATTCGAGCTGGCCTCGGCCATGGCCTTCGATCTCGGCGTCTTCCTCGCCGTGGTCGGCGCCGTGCTGCTGTCGCTCGAGAGCTTCTCGCGCATGGCGCGCCGCTCCGGCGACGAGACCAGCGAGCATGCGATGGACATCGACCCCTCGCGCGACACCGAGACCGGGGGGGCCTGATCCATGGAGTTTCTCATAGCGACCACCATCGGCGTGCTGACCGCCGCGGGCATCTACATGGTGATGCGGCTGCGCACCTTCCCGGTGATCATCGGCACCTCGCTGCTGACCTACGCCGTGAACCTCTTCCTCTTCGCCTCGGGCCGGCTGGTGATCAACGAGCCGCCGATCCTGCGCGACGACGTGACGAGCTACACCGACCCGCTGCCGCAGGCGCTGGTGCTGACCGCCATCGTGATCTCCTTCGGCATGACTGCCGTGGTGGTGATGATCGCCCTGGCCTCCTACCTCAACGCCGATGACGACCACGTCGACGAGGCGCAGGACCTGTCCCGCGACCGACGCGCCGGGACAGACCCCGAAGAAGACCCCGACACACAACGGGGCGACGAGAAGGAGTCCCGCGCATGATGCACTGGATCATCGCCCCCGTGCTGCTGCCGGCCATGATGGCCGCGATCATCGTGCTGGCCGCGCGCTTCCACGAGACCCTGCAGCGCATCTTCTCGGTCGCCTCGCTGGTGGCGGTCCTTGCCATCTCGATCGGTCTCTACATGCAGGCCAGCGACGGCACCGTGACGCTCTACCAGCTCGGCGACTGGCAGGCACCCTTCGGCATCGTGCTGGTGGCGGACCGACTGGCAACGACCATGGTCCTGCTGACCGCGGTGCTGGCGCTGCCGGTGCTGGTCTATGCCATTGGCTCGGGCTGGGACCGGCGCGGGCAGCATTTCCACGCGCTCTTCCAGTTCCAGATCATGGGGATCATGGGCGCCTTCCTGACCGGCGATGCCTTCAACCTCTTCGTCTTCTTCGAGGTGCTGCTGATCGCCTCCTACGGGCTCATGGTCCATTCGGGGGGCGCGACGCGCACCCGCGCGGGCGTGCAATACATGCTCTACAACCTGCTGGGCTCGACGCTCTTCCTCTTCGCGCTCGGCACGCTTTACGCGCAGGCCGGCACGCTGAACATGGCCGACCTGGCGCAGCGCGTGGCGCAGGCGGATCCGGGCAATTCCGCGGGGCTGCGCGTCGCCGCCGTGCTGCTGCTACTGGTCTTCGCGATCAAGGCGGCGCTGCTGCCGCTGCACTTCTGGCTGCCGTCGAGCTACGCCGAAGCCCCGGCCCCGGTCGCTGCGCTCTTTGCCATCATGACCAAGGTCGGCGCCTACGGCATCATCCGCTTCTACACGATGATATTCCCGCCCTCCTCGCCGCTGATGGCGGGCGCGCACGAAGAATGGCTGCTGCCGCTGGCGCTGCTCACCCTGATGATCGGCATGATCGGCGTGCTCGGCGCGCGCGAGATCGGACGGCTGGTGGCCTTCTCCGTGATCGGCTCCATGGGCATGCTGCTGGCCTCGGTGGCGCATTTCACCCCGGCCGGCATCGCCTCGGCACTCTACTACGCGCTGCACTCGACGCTGACGACGGCGGCGCTTTTCCTCATCGTCGACGTGATCCGCGAGCGCCGCGGCCGCGTCGCCGGCGAGGTCGAGGAAACCCTGCCCATGGCAGGCGGCGCGCTGGTGGCGGGGCTCTTCTTCGTCGCCTGCATCGCCATGGCGGGCCTGCCACCTCTGTCGGGCTTCATCGGCAAGCTGCTGATCCTCGAGGCCTCGACCGGCAGCCCGATGATGGGCTGGGTCTGGGCGGTGGTGCTCGGCTCGTCGCTGATCGCGGTCGTCGGCTTCTCGCGGGCGGGCTCGACGATCTTCTGGAAACCGCACCAGGTCGCGGTCGAGAAATGCGGCTCGGTGGACGACCCCGAGGACGAACAGGGGGCGCGCGAGGTCCATGATCCCACTGGCGGCAACCAGCCCATGCCGATGCTCGCCATCGGCACGCTGGTGGCGCTGCTGATCGCCCTGACCGTCTTTGCCGGACCCGTCATGCGGCAGCTCGATGCCACCGCCGCGCAGCTCTTCGCGCCCCAGCCCTATATCTCCACCGTGCTCGACACCCCGGGCAAGGAGATCGAGAAGCACGGCGACGACCACGGCGAGAGTGGCGACGGCGGACATGGCGAGGACGGAGACCTGCCCGCCGACGAGGCCCATGAGCCGGGCGCAGAGGCTCAAACCGACGACGCCCTGGGAGGACACTGATGGCCACGCGCTTCATTCAACGGCTCTTTCCGCATCCGCTGCTGTCGGTGGCTCTGGTCATCATCTGGCAGTTGCTCGCCAATCAACCCTCGATCAACAGCCTCGTCTTCGGCATCATCCTCGGCGTGCTGCTGCCCTTCGCCACCGCCGCCTACTGGCCGAACCGGCCGCAGGTGACCCGGCCCTGGAAGCTCATCCCCTACGGGCTGCTCGTCGCCTGGGACATCATCACCGCCAACGTCACCGTGGCGATGATCGTGCTGTTCAAGCCGAACCGGAACATCCATTCCGCCTGGGTCAACATCCCGCTCGACATCCGGACCCCCGAGGCGATCACCGCGCTGGCGGGCACCATCACGCTGACGCCGGGCACCGTTTCGGTGGACCTCTCGGACGAGGGCCACGCGCTGCTGGTGCACGCGCTGCACGCCGACGACCCCGAGGCGGTCGCCCGCAAAATCAAGCACCGCTACGAACGCCGCCTGAAGGAGATTTTCGAATGATCGTCACCTACGCGCTCATCTTCGCCTTCGCCGCCGTGAGCCTGTCGCTGCTGCTGACCATGGTGCGGCTGGTGAAAGGTCCGAACACCGGCGACCGCATCCTCGCGCTCGACACGCTGTCGATCAACGCCGTGGCACTGATCATCCTCGTGGGGATCGCCGGGGCGACGCAGATCTATTTCGAGGCGGCGATGATCATCGCCATGCTCGGCTTCGTGTCGACCGTGGCCGTGGCGCGCTTCGTGCTGAGAGGAGACATCATCGAATGAGCCCCGAGATCCTCGATATCGTCATCGCGGCGGCGCTGGTCATCGGCGGGCTGTTCACCCTCGTCGGCTCCATCGGCCTGCTGAAGCTGAAAGCCCCCATGGCCCGGCTGCACGCGCCGACAAAGGCCTCGACGCTGGGCGTGGGCTCGATCCTGCTCGCCTCGGTGCTCTTCGCCTATGCCTCCGGCGCACCCTCCTACCACGAGCTGCTGATCATCGCCTTCCTGTTCATGACGGCACCGGTCTCGGCCTATTTCATCGGCAAGGTGCACATCCACCTGGGCCAGAACCGCAAGCCTCTGCCGAAGCCGGCGCGCGACCGCATCTGGGCGACGCAGGCCAAGCACGAAGAGGACACGCCGAGCGTGCCTGAAATGAAGGCCGATGCCTAAGCGGGAGCCTGCGCGGAGCGGCGGCTAGCCCGCCGCCTCCAGCGCCTTGCCGAGCCGTGGCAGGCGCGCCTTCTTGAGCAGACCGCGCATGGTCCACTCCTCTCCGGAGAGCCGCCGTGCCTCTGAGAGCACCGCCTCGCAGGCATCCTTGACCTTGCCCGGATTGGCCTCGCAGAGCCCGCGCAGGAAACCGTCTGCGTCAACGCGGGACAGGCCTTCCTCGGCGAGGATATTGCGCGGGAAATCCTTGGCGTTCTCGGTCACGATGAGGTCTGCACTGCCCGAGATCGCCGCGGCCAGCACGTGCAGATCCGCCGGATCAGGCAGCCAAAGCCGGTCCTCCATGGCTGGCTGATAGCGCACCTCGGCGCCCGGCCACGCGGCGCGGACCTGCGCGATCTCTCCGCGCGCCTGCACCTCGCCCATCGGTCCGAGCTTGCGCGCGGCCAGCGCCCATTCCTCGAGGATGCGCGCCGACCACAGCGGCTGGTAGAGTCCCTGTGCCGCCACGCCGAGGAGCACCTCGCGCATCACCGTGGGGTAGATGACGCAGGTGTCCAGCAGCACCTTCACAGGCGGAACACCAGCGCCTTCAGGTAGCCAGATTCCGCCAACTGCGGCAGCAGCGGGTGGTCCGGCCCGGCAAAGCCGGTGTGCAGCAGCTGTGCCCGGCGACCGGCGCGTCCGATGCCGCGCAGGCAGGCACCGGTGAAGCTCGACAGATCCGCCGCATGCGAGCAGGAGCAGAGCACGAGATAGCCTCCCTCTTCGACCAGCGGTGCCGACAGCCGCGCGACCTTCTCATAGGCGCGCAGACCCGCTTCCAGCGCCGGCTTGGCCGGGGCAAAGGCGGGCGGGTCGCAGACCACGAGGCCAAAGCGTTCGCCTTCGGTCCCCAGCGCCTCGAGAGTATCGAAAGCATCGCCCTGACGGGTGGCGAAACGCTCCGCCGCGCCCATCCGCTTGGCACCCTCCTCGGCCAGCGCCAGCGCCGAGGCCGAGCCGTCCACCGACAGCGCGCTTGTCGCGCCGCCTGCCAGCGCCGCGAGTGCGAAACCGCCGACGTGGCTGAAGACGTCGAGCATCTTCTGCCCGCTTGCCAGCCGCGCCGCGAAGCCGTGGTTCGGGCGCTGGTCGTAGAACAGGCCGGTCTTCTGGCCGCCGGTGAGGTCGGCCATGTAGGTCGCGCCGTTCATCTCCACCGGCAGCGGCGCCTCGGGCGCCTGGCCCAGCAGCACGGCGTCCTGATCGTCGAGCCCCTCGAGCTGGCGGCCGCGGCCCCCGGCGTTCTTGAGGATGTTCTTCACCCCGGCAACCTCGGCCAGCGCCTCGGTCAGCTCGGGCAGCAGCAGCTCCGCCCAAGCCGCGTTCGGCTGGATCACCGCGGTATCGCCAAAACGGTCGATGATCACGCCGGGCAGCCCGTCGGCCTCGGCATGGACCAGCCGGTAATACGGCGCCGGGAAGAGGCGCGTCCGCAGCTCCAGCGCGCGGGTCAGCTTGGCCGCGAGCCAGGCCTTGTCGATCGAGGCCTCGGGGTTACGGTCGAGCATCCGGCAGATGATCTTCGAGCTTGGCGTCACGCCCACCAGCCCGAGCAGCTTGCGCTCGTTGTCCTCGAGCCGCGCGACGGTGCCTGCGGCGAGGTTACGGGTCCGGCGGTCAACCACCAGCTCGTTGGCATAGACCCAAGGATAGCCGCGGCGCAGAGCTTGCGGCTTCGACTTGGGAAGGAGACGGACGGTGGGGAGATCGGGCTGTGTCATGCCGCCCCTTTAGCGCCGCGCGGCAGACTTGGGAAGCGTCTTCGACAGGTCGCGCCAGCGCTGTCACGCCCGACTGTGCGGCCTCGGGCAGGCCCGGGCGCCTGCGACATCCCGAGCGTGCGCATCTGCCGGCCCGCGAGCGACGCCCTGCCACAAATTCGCGCGCCAGCCATCGTCGCCCGCATCGAGCCACTGATGCGCCTTTACTGATAGCGCTAACCGGGTTACATCCTCCCCAAGGACGCCAGACCGGGTCGCCCCCGGACAGCGAAAGGAGCCCCCTCTCATGTCGCTCAACGCCACCATCGCCAAGGTCACCGCCGAGATCGAGGAACGCTCGGAGAAACTCCGCGGCACCTATCTCGACCGCATGCGCCGCGCTGCCGAGGAAGGCCCGCGCCGCGCCCACCTGACCTGCGGCAACCAGGCGCACGCCTATGCCGCCACCGGGCAGGACCAGCAGGCCCTCGCCGAGGGACGCGCCCCGAACCTCGGCATCGTCACCGCCTACAACGACATGCTCTCGGCCCACCAGCCCTACGAACGCTACCCCGAGCTGCTGCGCACCGCGGCGCGTTCGGTCGGCGGCACGGCGCAGGTGGCGGGCGGCGTTCCGGCCATGTGCGACGGCGTCACCCAGGGCCAGGTCGGCATGGAACTCTCGCTGTTCTCGCGCGACGTGATCGCGCTCGCGACCGGCGTGTCGCTCTCGCACAACACCTATGATGCCGCCGTCTATCTCGGTGTCTGCGACAAGATCGTGCCCGGCCTCGTCATCGCCGCCGCCACCTTCGGCTATATCCCCGGTCTGTTCCTGCCCGCCGGGCCGATGACCTCGGGGCTGCCGAACGACGAGAAGGCGAAGGTCCGCCAGCAATACGCCACCGGCGAGGTCGGTCGCGACAAGCTGATGGAAGCGGAGATGAAGAGCTATCACGGCCCCGGCACCTGCACCTTCTACGGCACCGCCAACTCCAACCAGATGCTGATGGAGTTCATGGGGCTGCACCTGCCCGGCAGCTCCTTCATCAACCCGAACACTCCGCTCCGCGACGCGCTGACCGAAGCCGGGGCGAAACGGGCGCTGGCGATCACCGCGCTCGGCAATGAGTATCGCCCGGTCTGCGACGTGCTCGACGCCAAGGCCTTCGTCAACGGCATTGTGGGCCTCATGGCGACCGGGGGCTCGACCAACCTCGTGCTGCACCTGCCGGCCATGGCGCGCGCTGCGGGCGTGGCGCTGGAGCTGTCGGACTTCGATCAGATCTCGCAAGCCGTGCCGCTGATGGCCAAGGTCTACCCCAACGGCCTGGCCGACGTGAACCACTTCCACGCCGCGGGCGGGCTGCAGTACATGATCGGCGAGCTCTTGGACGCGGGCCTCATGCATGAGGACGTCAAGACCGTCGCCGGAGACGGCATGCACCTCTACACGCAGGAGCCCAAGCTCAAGGACGGCGCCATTGTCTACGAGGACGCCCCGCGCGAGAGCCAGAACGACAAGATCCTCCGCCCCGCCTCTGACCCGTTCCAGAAAAGCGGCGGTCTCAAGCAGATGATCGGCAACCTCGGCCACGGCATCATGAAGATCTCGGCGGTCAAGCCTGAGCATCACGTGGTCGAGGCCCCCGTCCGCATCTTCCACGACCAGGCGCAGGTGAAGGACGCCTTCAAGGCCGGCGAGTTCACCTCGGACACCATCGTCGTGGTGCGTTTCCAGGGGCCGAAATCGAACGGCATGCCCGAGCTGCACAGCCTGACACCGACGCTGGCGGTGCTGCAGGACCGCGGCCTCAAGGTGGCGCTGGTCACCGACGGGCGCATGTCCGGCGCGTCCGGCAAGGTGCCCTCGGCGATCCACGTCTGCCCCGAGGCCGCCGACGGCGGCCCGCTCGCCAAGCTGCGCGACGGCGACATCGTGCGGCTCGACGCGGGCGCCGGCACGCTGCAATGCCTGACCGAGGGCTTCGAGACCCGCGAGGCCGTCACAGCGGACCTCTCGGGCAATGGCCACGGCGTCGGTCGCGAGCTCTTCGAGGCCTTCCGCCAGAACGTCGGGCTCGCCTCCAACGGAGCGGCGGTGGTGGTCTGACGTCGGCGTTCACAAAGCGCCGCCCTTGCCCTTTCATCTTTCTGAAAATACTCAATAGCTGACCGATCCGGTCCTTCCGACATCCAGACAAAGGCCCCGCCCATGACCCCCCAGGACGCCAGCCGCGCCAACGAAGCCCTCTGCAAGCTCGCCCCGGTGATCCCGGTGCTGGTGATCGATGACGTCGCCCACGCCCGCCCCTTGGCCGAGGCGCTGGTCGCCGGCGGCCTGCCGGTGCTCGAAGTGACCCTGCGCACCCCTGTTGCGCTCGACGCGATCCGCGAGATGGCGAAGGTCGAGGGCGGCGTGGTCGGCGCAGGCACGCTGCTCACCCCCGAGGACGTGACCGCGGCGGTCGCGGCCGGCGCGAAGTTCGGCGTCTCGCCCGGTGCCACGGACAGGCTGCTGGACGCCTGCGAGGCGGCGGACCTGCCGCTTCTGGCCGGCGCCGCCACCGCTTCCGAGGCCATGGCGCTGCTTGAACGCGGCTATTCGGTGCAGAAGTTCTTCCCCGCCGAGGCCAATGGCGGAGCGCCCGCGCTGAAGGCGATCGGCGCGCCGATCCCGCAGGTGAAGTTCTGCCCCACCGGCGGCATCAGCATGAAGAACGTCGGCGACTACCTGTCGCTGAAGAACGTGCTCTGCTGCGGCGGCTCCTGGGTCGCCCCCAAGGAGCTGATGCAGGCCGGCGACTGGGACGGCATCGTGGCGCTGGCCCGCGAGGCGGCGGCGCTGCCGCGCTGAGCACCGCCAGCGGGCGCAGGCCCGCACGTTCGGAACGAAAAGAGGGGGCCGCGAGGCCCCCTCTCTTTTTGTTTCGGCCTCCGTGCGCCGGGCGCTCTCAGCGCTCCTTGACGTAGGGCTCGCCACCGGCGCGCGGCGGGATCGCCTTGCCGACGAAACCGGCGAGGATCACCACGGTCAGGATATAGGGCAGCGCATCCATGAACTGCACCGGGATGATGAAGCCGCCGAGGTCGATGTTCTGGTAGCGCAGCGCCACCGCCTGCAGCAGGCCGAAGAGCAGGCAGGCGTAAAGCGCGTACCAGGGCCGCCACTTGGCGAAGATCAGCGCCGCCAGCGCGATGTAGCCGCGCCCCGCGGTCATCTCGCGCACGAAGCCCGCCTGCAGGCCGGTGGCCAGATAGGCCCCCGCGAGGCCGGTCAGCAGCCCGCAGATGGCAATGGCGGCAAACCGCAGCCCAACCACAGAGACGCCCGCCGTATCCACCGCCTCGGGGGCCTCGCCCACCGCCCGCAGGCGCAGGCCGAAGCGGGTGCGGAAGAGGATCCACCAGGTCAGCGGCACCATCAGGAAGGCGACGTAGACGAGGATCGAATGGCCCGAGATCAGCTCGTAGTAGAGCGGGCCGATCACCGGCACGCCGCGCAGCGCCTCGGCGAAGGGCAGCGTGATGCTCTCGAAGCGGCCGCCGCCCATGAGCGAGGGCGTGCGTCCGCCCTGGCTGAACCAGTCCTGCGCGATCAGCACGGTGATGCCGGAGGCGAGGAAGTTGATCGCCACCCCCGAGATCAGCTGGTTGCCGCGGAAGGTGATCGAGGCGAGCCCATGTATGCCCGACATGACCATCGAGGCGGCGATGCCCGCCAGCAGGCCGAGCCAGACCGAGCCGGTGACCGCGGCGATGGCCGCCGAGAAGAAGGCTGCGGCCAGCATCTTGCCCTCGAGCCCGATGTCGACGATGCCCGCGCGTTCCGAGAAGAGACCCGCCAGGCAGGCCAGCAGCAGCGGCGTGGCAAGGCGCACGGTCGAGTCGAGCACCTGAAGAAGCGTCGCGTAATCCATCACGAGGACCTCCGGCGCGTGGCAAGGAAGAGCTTTTCGAGCGGCATGCGCACCATGTTGTCGAGCGCCCCGGTGAAGAGGATCACCAGTGCCTGGATCACGGTGATCAGCTCGCGCGGGATCGAGGTCCAGAGCGCCAGTTCCGCGCCGCCCTGGTAGAGGAAGCCGAAGAGCAGCGCCGCGAGGAAGACACCCACCGGATGCGAGCGGCCCATCAGCGCCACGGCGATGCCGATGAAACCCGCCCCCTCGGTGGCGTTGAGCACCAGCCTTTCGGCCTCGCCCATGGTGGTGTTGAGCGCCATCATCCCGGCAAGCCCGCCGGAGATCAGCATGGCGACCACGGTGATCCGCACTGGCGAGATTCCGGCATAGCGCGCGGCGCTCTCGGAATGGCCGAAGGCGCGGATCTCATAGCCGAGCTTGGTGCGCCAGATCAGGAACCAGAAGGCGATGCAGGCGGCCACGGCGAGGAAGAAGGTCACGTTTGCCGGCGAGCCGCGGAACAGCGGGTTGCCTTCGGAGGCGAACATGTCCTGGAATGTCGGCAGATGCGTGGCCGCGGGGAAGCCCGCGGTCGCCGGCTCCATCGCGCCCACGGGGCGCAGCAGGTTGACCAGCACGTAGTTCAGCAGCGCCGCGGCGATGAAGTTGAACATGATCGTGGTGATCACGATGTGGCTGCCGCGCTTGGCCTGCAGCAAGGCCGGGATGAAGGCCCAGGCCGCGCCGAAGGCGGCGGCAGCCAGCGTCGCCACGATCAGCGCCACCGACCAGTGCGGGAACGGGATGAAGAGGCAGGCCAGCGCCACGCCCAGCCCGCCGATCATCGCCTGCCCCTCGCCGCCGATGTTGAACATCTTGGCGTGGAAGGCCACCGCGACGCAGAGGCCAGTGAAGATGAAGTTGGTGGTGTAGTAGAGCGTATAGCCCCAGCCGGAGCTGCGCATCAGCGCGCCGTCGACCATCAGCTTGAAGGCCTCGACCGGGCTCTCGCCGATGGCGAGGATCACCAGCGCCGACAGGATCGCCGCCAGCAGGATCGAGATCAGGGGCACGAGCACCGCGTCGGCCCATGCGGGCATCTTATCCATTCGGAACCTCGTTCTTCTTTTCGGTCCGGGGAGCGCCCTGCGGGCGCTGCTGCCTCCGGCGGGCGTATTTGGCGAACAATGAAGCGGCGCGGTCAGTCATGCTGCTCGGCCTCGCGCGCTTCCTTTTCCTGCAGCGAGGCGTCCACGGCGTCGATGACCCGGCCCTCGGGCTTTTCGGTGACGCCGGCCATCAGCAGGCCGAGCTCGGTCTGGTCGGTCTCTTCTGGCATGCGCTCGCCCATGATCTGGCCGTCGAACATCACCGCAATGCGGTCCGACAGCGAGAAGATCTCGTCGAGCTCCACAGAGACCAGCAGGATCGCCTTGCCCTTGTCGCGCAGGCGGATGATCTCCTGATGGATGAACTCGATGGCGCCGATGTCGACGCCGCGGGTGGGCTGACCGATCAGCAGCACGTCGGGATCGCGCTCGATCTCGCGCGCGAGCACGATCTTCTGCTGGTTGCCGCCCGAGAAGTTGCGCGCCGCGAGGTTGGGGTTCGGCGGGCGCACGTCGTAGCGGGTCATCTTGTCCTGCGCTTCTTCCTTGATCAGCGCGTTGTTCATCAGCGGGCCCGACTGGTAGCGCGGATCCCGGTGGTAGCCGAAGACGGTGTTCTCCCAGGCGGTGTAGGGCATGATCAGCCCCTCTTCCTGGCGGTCCTCCGGCACGTGGCCGATGCCCGCGGCGCGGCGGGCGCTGCCGTCCGCCCCGGCCCCGGAGAGCGGCAGCGGCGCGCCCTTCAGGGTGACCGTGCCGGTGGCATCGGCATAGCCGCCCAGCACCTCGAGAAGCTCCGACTGGCCGTTGCCGGCGACCCCGGCGATGCCCAGCACCTCGCCCGCGCGCAGCTGCAGCGACACGCCCTTGAGACGCTCGACTCCGGCGTCGTCCACGTGGCGCAGATTCTGCACGTCGAGCAGCACCTGGCCCGGCGCAGCCTTGGTCTTGTCGACCCGCAGCAGCACCTTGCGCCCGACCATCAGCTCGGCGAGCTGCTCGGGCGAGGTCTCGGCGGTCTTGACGGTGGCGGTCATCTCGCCGCGGCGCATCACCGAGACCGTGTCGGTGATCTCCATGATCTCGCGCAGCTTGTGGGTGATCAGGATCACCGTCTTCCCCTCGGCCCGCAGGTGGTCGAGGATGCGGAACAGGTGGTCGGCCTCGGCCGGGGTCAGCACCCCGGTGGGCTCGTCGAGAATTAGAATGTCAGCCTGGCGGTAGAGCGCCTTGAGGATCTCGACGCGCTGCTGGTGGCCCACCGAGAGGTTCTCGACCAGCTCGTCGGGATCGACGGCCAGCTCGTATTCCTCGGCCAGCTGCTTCAGAACGCCGCGCGCGCGGGCCAGCGAGGGCCGCAGCATCGGGCCGTCCTCGGCGCCGAGAATGACGTTCTCCAGCACCGTGAAATTCTGCACCAGCTTGAAGTGCTGGAACACCATGCCGATGCCTGCCGAGATCGCGGCCTGGCTGTCGGTGATGTCCTTCTTCTGGCCGTTGACCCAAATCTCGCCGGCATCGGCCTTGTAGAAGCCGTAGAGGATCGACATCAGCGTCGACTTGCCTGCACCGTTCTCGCCGATGATGCCGTGGATGGTTCCGGGCATCACGCGGATCGAGATGTCCTTGTTTGCCTGGACCGGGCCGAAGGCCTTGGAGATGCCCTTCAGCTCGATGGCGGGGGTGTCGTTCATGCGGAGCCTCGCGGCATTGGAAAGTACGGCCCGGTTTCCTGTAAACGAGGAACCGGGCCACACGAAAGCAAAAAACGGGGACACGGCAGCAGCCGCACCCCCGCTCGTCAAGTCCGTATCAGAAGTTCAGCGCCGGGCAGCTGTCATCCGCCGAATAGTCATGAACTTCGATCTCGCCAGCAATGATCTTCTGGCTCGCCTCGTCGACGGCGGCCTTCATCTCTTCGGTCACCAGCTCGGCGTTGTTCTCGTCGAGCGCGTAGCCGACGCCGCTCTCGGCGAGGCCCAGCACCTTCACGCCGGTTTCCAGCTCGGGGCCGGCGGTCATCGCCTCGGCCACCGCCACGTCGACGCGCTTCAGCATCGAGGTCAGCACCTTGCCCGGGTGCAGGTAGTTCTGGTTGCTGTCGACGCCGACCGAGAGGATGCCCTCGTCCGCGGCGGTCTGCAGCACGCCGATGCCGGTGCCGCCGGCGGCGGCGAAGATCACGTCCGCGCCCTGGCTGATCTGCGCCTTGGTCAGCTCGGAGCCCTTGACCGGGTCGTTCCAGGCCGCCGGGGTGGTGCCGGTCATGTTGGAGATGACCTTGACGTCATCGCTGACAGCCTTGGCGCCCTGCGCGTAGCCGCAGGCGAACTTGCGGATCAGCGGGATATCCATGCCGCCGACGAAGCCGACGGTGCCCGACTCCGAAGCCATCGCGGCCAGCATGCCGACAAGGTACGAGCCTTCATGCTCGGAGAAGAGGATCGACAGGACGTTCGGGTGCTCGGCCGGATCGACGAAGCCGTCGATGGTGACGAACTTGGTGTCCGGGTAGTCCGGCGCAACCGAGGCGATCGGCGAGGACATGGAGAAGCCGGTGGTCACGACCGGGTTGAACCCGGCCTCGGCAAAGCGGCGCAGGGCCTGCTCGCGCTGTGCTTCGGACTGCAGTTCGATGTCCTTGTACGAGCCGCCGGTCTCCTTGGCATAGATCTCGGCACCGTTGTAGGCCGCCTCGTTGAAGGATTTGTCGAACTTGCCGCCGAGATCGTAGATCAGCGCCGGATCCGCCAGCGCGGCGCCGGCGGTCAGGGCCAGCGTCGCGGCGGTGCCGAGGATGGATTTCATGAAGGTCATGTCTTGCTCCCGGGTCTGGACGTGCGGGCATCTTTCAGCTGGCCCGCGAATTGGACTGCACTGAGGCAGATCATGCCCGATTAACCCTGCGCCCTACCGGGGGGTCAACTGCTTTTTGCAAGTCTGCGCACAGGGTTGACCCATCGTGGTCTCTGACCTCAGGTCAGCGCCCGGCTCATGAGCAGCGCATCGTCGCGCCGGCCATCCGCATGACGGTAATAGCCTTTCCGGCGCCCGGTAAGCGTGTAGCCGCAGGCGCTGTAGAAGCCCTGTGCGGGTGCATTGGCGGCCGCGACCTCCAGGAACACCTGCGCCGCACCCCGCGCGGCGGCCTGCGCCTCGAAAGCGGCGAGCAGGCGCCGGGCAACCCCCTGTCGCTGAACCGCCGGATCCGTGGCCAGTGCCAGAATCTCCGCCTCGTCGAGCACCACGCGGCCCATAACGAACCCACCCGGCTCGCTCACCAGCAGGCTGCTCGGCTGCTCGAGCGTGCCGGCAAAGGCACGCTCGCCCCAGGGTTCCATGTGCGTGTAGGCGCGCGACGACAGCGCGGCGAGTTCGGCGGCGGTGAGACCCATGTCAGCCCAGCAGTTCAGTCCAGCAATCGCGGTGCCGCATCGCGCGAGGGCGCGGCATCGGCGGCGCGGATGTAGAGTGGCGCGGGGCGGCGCCCCGGCTCCTTCACCGCAGCGGCGCGGGCGATACGCACCGCCAGCTCACGCGGCGCGGGCGGCCTTACGGCATCGCTGCCCTCGGCAGCCACCAGTTCGGGCGCGCTCCAATGCCGTTGCACGTAGATCTGTCCGCGCGGCGCGGGCACCCCGGCCAGCGCGTCGGGCGCTTCGAGATGGATCGCCTCGAAGGTACTGACTCCCATCGCGGGCTTGCCGAGCCCCAGCGCCAGCCCGCGCGCGGTCGAGACCGAGATCCGGATACCGGTGAAGTTACCCGGCCCGATGCCCACGGCGATGCGGTCGAGGTCTGCCCATTTTGCGCCGCCCTCGGCGAGCACCTCCTCGAGCAAAGGCATCAGCCGTTCGGCCTGCCCCCGGCCCATCTCCTCGGCGCGGGCGGCGAGCACCTCGTCACCGCGCAGCAAAGCGGCCGCGCAATGCGCGGCCGATGTGTCAAAGGCAAGGATCATCAGATCACTCATGCGACGGGCGCGGCGCTCAGACGGCGACCGGGCGCACCTCGGTAACCTCGGGGATGTAGTGGCGCAGCAGGTTCTCGATGCCCATCTTCAGGGTGAGCGTCGAGGACGGGCAACCGGCGCAGGCGCCCTGCATGTGCAGGTAGACGACGCCGCGATCGAAGCCGTGGAAGGTGATGTCGCCACCGTCTTGCGCCACAGCCGGGCGCACGCGGCTGTCCAACAGCTCCTTGATCTGGCCGACGATCTCGGCGTCCTCGCCGGTGAATTCCTTGTGGCCCGAGGCGCGTGCCTCTCCGGCCATCACCGGCTCACCGGACTGGAAATGCTCCATGATCGCGCCGAGAACGGCGGGCTTCACGTGGTCCCAGTCCGCCGCCTCGTCCTTCGTCACGGTGACGAAGTCATTGCCGAAGAACACGCCGGTCACGCCGTTGACGCCGAACAGGCGCTTGGCGAGCGGCGAGGTTTCGGCGCCCTCGGGGCTGGGGAAATCCGCGGTCCCTGCGTCGAGCACGGTCTGGCCCGGCAGGAACTTCAGCGTCGCGGGGTTCGGGGTGGATTCTGTCTGGATGAACATCTGCGAGATACCTTTCTCCGGGCTGCACCCTATATGCGCCGCCTCCGGACGAACGTCAAGTTTTGGAACCATTCTAAAACGAGATCAGGCGCACAAGCCATTTCGAACGCGCCGGATGCCCCGGGATGATCTGCGTCAACGACGCGGCCTCGAACGCCGTGTCATCTCGGCACGAGGAGGCGCCCGATGACCCGAAACGCCAAATTCCCGAGAGCCGCCGCCCTTCTGGCCTGCCTTCCGCTCTGCGCCTGCGGTGATATCATCTGGAACCAGATCAGCGGCACGCCCAACTGGAACGTGCCGATCACCCTCGAAGGCACCTGGGAGGGCTTTTTCTACCCGGGGCAATACTGGAGGCGCGCCGATCCGGCGAAGGGGCAGAGGCAGCTCGACCCCTGCATCACCAACGGCGGCGCGGCGACCCTCGTCATCGACGGCGGCGTGGTGCAAGGGACCGTCGTCATGGAGGAAGGCGCACGCCTGACGGTGCGCGGGACCACCGCGGCCGGCTCGCCGATCAGTGGCGACAATCTCGTCGCCGCGGACCTCCTGCGGGGCGGAAAGCGGGTCGGGCGCATGGATCTCGAACCAAATGGCTACAGCGGCCAACTCTTCGGGCACTATCGTATCGATCTTGATCCCAGCACCTACGGCTGTGGCGCCGAGGTCTTCCTCGATCGCGCCAGAAACTAGGCAAGCACTCTCAGGCGCTCAGGTGATCGCCTCGAGCCGTTCCTTGGACATGTCGCCCGGCACGATGGTCAGCGGGATCGGCAAGCTGCCCGAGCTGCGGGTCATCGAGGAGACCAGCGGCCCCGGCCCCTTCTTGTCGGCAGCGGCGCCCAGCACCAGCACGCCGATGGAGGGATCGTCATTCACCTGCCCGAGGATTTCGGTCACCGGGTCGCCCTCGCGGATCACCAGTTCGGGGTCCACCCCCTGCCGGTCGCGCATCCACTTGGCAAAGACCTCGTAATGCGCTTCGATCCGTTCGCGGGCCTCTTCGCGCATGATGTCCCCGACACCGATCCAGTGGTTGAATTCATCCGGCGCGATCACCGACAGGATCGCCACACCGCCGCCGGTCTTCGCAGCCCGCATCGCGGCGAACCGCATAGCATTGAGGCATTCGCGGCTGTCATCCAGCACGACGAGAAACTTGCGCATCCCTTGGTCTCCTTCGGGGCGATATTGGCGCAGCGGCCGGATGCAGGCAACGGGCTTTTGACACTTGCGAAAATCAGCGGTCGAGATGCGCCGCCATGCCGCGCGCCGCCGGACGCAGAAGGCGCGTGCCCAGCCAGCCGCCGAGCGCCGTCAGTGCCTGCGCGAAGGCCAGCCACAGGAGCGCGGCGGTGGCGATGGCGTGGTCCGACAGGCGCACCAGCGCACGGAAGGTCCGCGACTTGCCTAGCACCTCCATCACCCCGCGCGTCTCGGAGCCCGCCACTTGCGACACCCGTGCGAGCCGCGCCGCATCCTCGGCGCTGTCGACGTGGCGCAGCAGAAGCACGCCATCGGTCATCGAGGTGTTGCGCACCACCCGGCTGACATCGCCCGCCACCGCCTCGGCCCGCGCCAGCCGAGCCGTGTCGGCGGCGTCCCCCGCGCCCGAGACCAGCCGGCGCAGCATCGCCGGATCCGCCAGCCGGGCAAGCTCGTCGAGGAAGGAGGGCGTCAGCGTCCGCAGTCGCCGCCCCATGCGCAGCGCCGTCGCCCCGGCCTTGACCGTGGCCGAGGTGCCCCCGGTCAGCGCCAGCGTGCCGGTGGCGGCGAGGCCCACCGTGGCCAGCGTCACCTCGACCTCGTCCACATCGGCACCGCTGAAATAGTCGCCCCCAGCCCGGCGAAGAGCATTCAAGTCGCCGATCGGCGTCAGCTCCAGCGGGATGCCGCAATAGGCCAGCATCTGCAGCGAGGGGCACTCGGCGATATCGGCGGCACAGATGCCGCAGGCCTCGACCTTGCCCCAGACGCTGTCCTTCTCCTCGCGCAACGCGGCGATCTGCTCGGATTGCGCCGCATCGGGCAAAACCCCGACCCGCGCCGCCACAGGCAGCAGCATGTCGATGCGGTCGAGATCGTCAGCCTCCAACGCGGTGCCGATCTCCTGCTCCAGCCGCCCGGGCGTCAACGTCCGTGCAAGCGCCGCATCGAGTGCCTGGCGCACCTCCGCCTCGCTGGCACGCAGGAAGGGCTGCGCGAAGGGGTTGGTGGTGAGCGCCCAGAACCCGAGCAGGAGGCTCAGCAGCAGCGGCAGCGCCCGAATGACCCGTGCCAGCCGCCGCCGGGTTCGTCGCGGCCCGCGCCGAGTCTGCCCTTGCCCGCGCCCGGCGACGAGCCCCCGCGCTTCGCGCGGCGCGCCCTGCCCCGCCGCGGCGCCCAAACCGCGCTCGGCCCGCAGCACCGGGCGCTGCGGCTCCTTGGGGCGCGTCGCGCGCAGCGGCGGCTCGCGGCGCAAGGCTCAGCCTTCGGTCAGCGCCCAGTCCCAGTAGAGCTCGCGCACGCGGCGCGTCACGGGACCGATCTGGTAGTTGGTGTCCTCGAAGCCCGACACCGGCGTGACCTTCTGCAGGTTGCCCGACAGGAAGACCTCGTCGGCGCCCTCGAAATCCTCGAAGGAGAGCACCGCCTCGTGCACCTCCATCCCGTCGGCGCGCATGTTCTTGATATGGCGCGCACGGGTGATGCCCGACAGGAAGGTGCCGTTGGCGACTGGGGTGAAGACCGCGCCATCCTTGACCATGAAGACGTTGGCCGTGGCGCTTTCGGCGACATTGCCGAGCGCGTCGGCAACGAGCGCGTTGCCGAAGCCGCGCGAGCGCACATCCGTCAGCATCCGGGCGTTGTTGGGATAGAGGCAGCCGGCCTTGGCATTGCAGACCGAACTCTCCAGCACCGGCCGGCGGAAGCGGGTGCGCCCGAGATGGGTCGCTGCGCCTTCGGGCGCCATCGGGATCTCCTCGAGCGAGATGGCAAAGGCAGTGCCCTCCTCGCCCGGAACAATCGCCGTGGCGTCGCCCTGCGTCGCCCAGTACATCGGGCGGATATAGATTGCCGCCTCCTTGGGATAGGCCGCGAGCCCCTCCCAGACGATCTGCACCATCTCCTCGGTGGACACGAAGGGCGTCAGCATCAGCGCCTTGGCCGAGCGGTTGATCCGCGCGCAATGGGCGTAGAGGTCGGGGGCGATGCCGTTGACGTAGCGCGCGCCGTCGAAGACCGAGCTGCCCAGCCACGCCGCGTGGTCGGCACCACGCATGATCATCACGTCGCCGTCGTGCCAGGTTCCCTGGAAATAGGTGCGGATGTTCTTGCCCGTTGCCATCGTCGTGTCTCCTGCGAAATTTGCGCGGACCCTATGCCCACGCGTCCGCAAGGTCCAGTGGCGGCGCTGCCGCCCTCACGGAAGAGCGAGCCGGCCCCGCCGTCCGTGCCCGCAGGCATTTCGCCTCTTCCCGAAATGCCCGATTGCCAGCGTCTCCGCCCCCAAGCCCCGCGAAATCCAACCACGCCTCTGACAACGAAAAGCCCGCCGCGCCCCGCTCCAAGCCTTTCATCTTTCCCCAAATACTCACCTCCCGCCCTCTCCGGCCGACGCCGACGTGGCGCAGGAGCGCGCCGCTCAGCCGAGCGTCACGTCGAGGAACATCATCAGGATCAGCCCGAAGATCAGCCCGGTGGTTGCGCGCTTCTGGTGACCGTTGCGGTGCGTCTCAGGGACGATCTCGTGGCTGATGATGTAGAGCATCGCGCCTGCGGCAAAGGTCAGCCCCCAGGGCAGCAGCACCGCGCTGACCGAGACCGCCACCACCCCCAGCAGCGCCCCTACCGGTTCGACCATGCCGGTCAGGGCCGTGTAGAACAGCGCCCTCCCCCGAGAGTAGCCCAGCCCCACCAGCGCCACCGCCACCGCCAGCCCCTCGGGCATGTCCTGCAGCGAGATGCCCGTCATCACCGACAGGCCGTTGGTGCGGTCGACGCCGTAGGCGACGCCGATCGACAGCCCCTCGGGGAAGTTGTGGATCGAGATCGCCAGCACGAAGAGCCAGATCCGCGCGAAGGTTGCCTGGTCTGCGCCGCCCTCTGGGCCGGTCTTGAAGTGCTCGTGCGGGATCGCGTGGTTGAGCCAGGCCACGAAGCCCGAGCCGAAGGCAATGCCGAAGGCGGCGATGGCGGCGGCGGTCCAGACCGAACCGGTCTGCTCCTGCGCCACCTCGATGCCCGGGATGATCAGCGAGAAATAGGAGGCCGAGAGCATCACCCCGGCGGCAAAGCCCAGCATCATGTCCGACGTGGCCTGCGTCATCTTGCGCCCGATCAGCGCCGGGATCGCGCCCGCGGTGGTCGCCAGCGCCGCGATCATGCCGCCGCCGACGCCCCAGAGAATGTCCTGCATGATGCCTCCGAACTGCTGCCGCGCACTAAACGCGCTCGGATTGGGAGATACAAGCACACGTCATTGCGCAAATATCCCGGAAGCGGTAAGGAAACCTGACCAGTCCAAGGAGGAACCCCGGCCCATGCCCGTGATCACCGAGATCGAAGACCTCAAGCGCATCTACAAGCGCCGGGTGCCCAAGATGTTCTACGACTACTGCGAGTCGGGCAGCTGGACAGAGCAGACCTTCCGCGAGAACTGCACCGATTTCGACCAGCTCTACCTGCGCCAGCGCGTGGCGATCGACATGACTGGCCGCTCCACCGCGACGCAGATGATCGGCCAGGACGTGGCAATGCCGGTGGCGCTCGCGCCGGTCGGCATGACCGGGATGCAGAACGCAGACGGCGAGATCAAGGCGGCGAAGGCGGCCGAGAAGTTCGGCGTGCCCTATTGCCTCTCGACCATGTCGATCTGCTCGATCGAGGACGTGGCCGAGAACACCTCCAAGCCGTTCTGGATGCAGGTCTACACGCTCAAGGACGACGACTACATGAAGCGGCTCTTCGACCGGGCCAAGGCCGCCAAGTGCTCGGCAGCGGTGATCACGGTCGACCTGCAGATGCTCGGCCAGCGCCACAAGGACCTGAAGAACGGCCTCTCGGCTCCGCCCAAGCTGACCCCGAAGTCGATCGCCAACATGGCCACCAAGGTGCCGTGGGGGCTCGAGATGCTGCAGACCAAGCGGCGCTTCTTCGGCAATATCGTCGGCCATGCCAAGGGCGTGACCGATCCCTCGTCGCTGACCACCTGGACCGCGCAGAGCTTCGACCAGGCGCTCGACTGGGACCGCATCCGCGAGTTCCGCAAGATGTGGGACGGCCCGCTGATCATCAAGGGCATCATCGACCCGCGCGACGCGTTGGAGGCCTGCAACGTCGGCGCCGATGCCATCGTGGTGTCGAACCATGGCGGACGGCAATTGGACGGCGCGCTCAGCTCGATCCGCGCGCTGGCGCCGATCATGGACGCGGTGGGTGACAAGATCGAGGTGCATCTCGACAGCGGCGTGCGCTCGGGCCAGGACGTGCTGAAGGCCGTCGCCATGGGTGCCAAGGGCTGCTGGATCGGCCGCGCCTACATCTATGGCCTCGGCGCCATGGGAGAGGCGGGCGTGACCCGCGCGCTCGAGGTGATCCACAAGGAGCTCGACGTGTCGATGGCGCTCTGTGGGCGCACCGACATCAACACGGTGGACCGCGATATCCTGATGATCCCCAAGGGGTTTTCCGGCGACTGGGAAGAGTGAACCGCTAGTCTTCCCCCGGAACGAGAAAGGCGCGGCCCGGAGCCGCGCCTTTGCATGTCCGGTTCAGCCGATGCTGATGCTGAGCGGCGCGAGCCCGTCGATCTCGACGACGCAGGTGTCGCCGCGTTCCAGCGCGCTGACACCGGCAGGCGTGCCGGTGTAGATCAGATCGCCGGGCTTCAACTCGACCAGCCCCGACAGGTAAGAAATCACCTCCGGCACCGACCAGATCATCTGCGCGAGATCGCCGTTCTGCCGCTCCTCGCCGTTGACCGCGAGCCGCAGGGTGCCTTTGTCCAGATGGCCGACCTCGGCCACCGGGTGCACTGGGCCGCAGACCGCCGAAAAATCGAAGCCCTTCGCCATGGTCCAGGGGCGGCCCTTCTTCTTGGCTTCCGCCTGTACGTCGCGGCGGGTGAGGTCGATCCCGGCGGCATAGCCCCAGACGCAGTCCAGCGCCTCGCTCTCGGGGATATCGACACCGCCCTTGCCGAGCGCCACGACCAGCTCGCCTTCGTGATGAAGATCGGCGGTGGCGGGCGGATACGGAATCGCGTCGCCCTCTTCGGCGATGGTGTCGATCGGTTTATCGAAGAAGAACGGCGGCTCGCGGTCGGGGTCGTGGCCCATTTCCCGTGCATGCTCGGCATAGTTACGGCCGACGCAGAAGATCCGGCGCAGCGGGAAGCGCGCCTCGCTGCCGGTGACCGCGACCGAGGGCTGGCGCTGCGGGGCGAAAACGAAGTCGGTCATGGAGGTCCTTCCTGTGGTCCTGCCCCTGCCTCACCGGCAGCGGGCCAAGTTGCGGAAATGTCTAGCAGGCCCTGCGCCCGTGAAAAGCCGGTAGAAGAAAGATTGATGCTTCGATCAGCCGCCTGCCCCTCCGGCGTTTGCCCGCCCCCGCGCGATCTGCTAGCGCATTCGGCAACGTCCCGGATACAGGCCCGACCATGAGCGATCTCTTCGACGCAGCGCCCCTTCAGGGCCACGTGCCCCTCGCCGCCGCGCTGCGGCCCGAGACCCTGGACGACGTGATAGGCCAGCAGGCGATCACCGCGCCGAACTCTATCCTGCGTCGCCGCATCGCCGCCAAGGCGTTGGGAAGCATCATCCTCTACGGGCCGCCGGGCATCGGCAAGACCACCATCGCCCGCGCCGTCGGCAACATGCTGGGCAAGGAGTTCCGCCCGCTGCACGCCACCCGCGACGGGGTGAAGGAACTGCGCAAGATCGCCGATGAGGCGCGCATCCGCCCCCTGCTGATCTTCGTCGACGAGGTGCACCGCTTCTCGGCCACCCAGGCCGACGACCTCTTGTCGATCTGCGAGGAAGGCACTGCCGATTTCGTCGGTGCCACCACCGGCAATCCCTACCACGCGCTGCCGCCCGCCCTGGTCTCGCGCTCGACCATTCTCAAGCTCGAGCCGATGAGCATCGACGACATGGAGATGGTGGTGCGCCGGGGCATCGCTCACCTCGCCTCGCAGGGTGTCGAGGTGACCATGGCCCCCGAACAGATTCGGCTGATCGCCGGGCGCTCCGGCGGCGACGCTCGGCGCGCGCTGACCACGCTGGAAAGCCTCGCCATCGGCCATGGCGTCGGTCAGGACGGCGGCGCGGTGGAGATCACCGAGGCCATGCTCGAGGAGGCCTATGCCTCGGCGGCGATCAACCACGACCGCTCCGGGGACCAGCATTACGACGTCGTCTCGGCCTTCGTGAAATCCATGCGCGGCTCCGATCCCGACGCCACGCTCTATTGGCTGGCCCGGTTGATCCACGCCGGAGAGGACCCGCGCTACATCGCCCGGCGTATCATGATCCATGCGTCGGAAGATGTGGGTCTGGCCGACAATACCGCGCTGCAGACCGCCGTGGCGGCCTCGCAGGCAGTGGAAAAGATCGGTTACCCCGAGAGCCAGATCATCCTTGCCCATGCCGCGTTGCACGTGGCGCGCGCGCCGAAGTCGGGCTCGGTGACGCGGGGCATCGGCGCGGCGCTCGGCCATGTCACCAGCCAGCCCCCCGCCTCCGTGCCGCTGCACCTGCGCGACGCGCACTACAAGGGCGCGGAAAAGCTCGGTCATGTCGGCTATCTCTTCCCGCATGATGACCCGCGCGGCTGGGTCGAGCAGACTTACGCCCCGGGCATAGGCAAGGGCGCCTTTTACCAAAGCGACGCGCGCGAGGCGGCCACCTTCGAGAAACGCGCCGATGCCTTCTGGGAAGACCTCACCGGCCAGCCGCAACCCCGCCGCCTGCCACGGCGCGAACGCTGAGAGAGCCGCCCGCGCTGCCGCCTCATTGCTCAGCCGCACCGCCTGCGCGCGGCCTCGTGATGCCGGCGAGCCGGAGGACCTATGCCTCGGGCCGATCAGGGTTATACTGAACACTCATTCTGTCGCGGCGATTCGAGCCGCCACCCGTTTTTCATGTTGGCCCGGCCCATTTTTGCCGGAGCTGTATTTTAGATATTATTTAGAATGGACGTCATCTGATGAAGTACCGTTCGGAAATCGATGGCCTGAGGTCCGTTGCCGTCCTCCCTGTCATTTTCTTTCACGCCGGCTGGCACCTCTTCGGCGGCGGTTTCGTGGGTGTCGACATCTTCTTCGTCATCTCCGGCTATCTCATCACCACGATTATCGCGGACGAACTGAGCCGCGGCGAGTTTAGCATCCTGCGCTTCTACGAGCGGCGGGCGAAACGCATCCTCCCCGCGCTCTTCGTGGTCTGCGCCGTGTCGCTGCTCATGGCCTGGCTGCTCTTGCACAGCCGCGACTTCACGGATTTCACCAGCAGTCTCGTGGCCGTCGCGACCTTCTCGTCGAACATCCTGTTCTGGCTCGAGGCCGACTATTTCGACACCGCCGCCGAGATGAAGCCGATGCTGCACACCTGGAGCCTCGCCGTCGAGGAACAGTTCTACATCTTCTTCCCCTTGCTGCTGATGGCGCTGTGGAGGCTCGGGCAGACCCGGCTGGCCTGGATCATCGCCGCGATCTGCCTCGGCAGCCTGGCGCTGGCGCAATGGCAGGTGGTGCACGCGCCGATGGCGGCCTTCTTTCTGCTGCCCGCCCGTGCCTGGGAACTGGGCATCGGCGCGCTCTGCGCCTTCTACCTGCGCGGCAGCCCCCCGGCACTGAGCACGGCGCTGAGAAACGCGCTGTCGCTGCTCGGCCTCGGGCTCATCGCCTACGCCATCTTCGGCTTTGACGCACGCACGCCGACGCCCAGCCTCACGACGCTGGCGCCCACCTTGGGCACCGCGCTGATCATCCTCTTCGCAAGCCCCGGCACCTGGGTCCAGAGCCTGCTGAGCCTGCGGCCGATGGTGGCGGTCGGGCTGATCTCCTACAGCGCCTATCTCTGGCACCAGCCGCTGATGTCCTTCGCCCGGCACAATTCGCTTGAAGAGCCGGCGTGGTACGTGATGGCCGCGCTTGTCGTGCTGACACTGGTGCTGGCCTGGCTGAGCCTTCGCTATATCGAGACCCCGGTCCGCAAGGGCCGGATGCCGCAGATCCGGGTCTTCGCCTTCAGCGCGACCGGCCTGCTGGCCTTCGTCGCGCTCGGCCTTTTCGTCTACGCCACCGACAGCGCCACCATCGCCAGCGGTCGCCACAATTTGCTGGACCGACAGATCGCCATGCTCGACTACGAGAACAACAACACCTCGCTGCGCGAGGCGAGCTGGACACCGCTGGACTCCTACGCACGACAGCTCGATTGCCTCGGCGACTGCAAGTCCGGGAACAACCAGCGCAAGTGGTTCGATGCCAGCAGCGACAAGCTGCACCTGCTGCTGGTCGGAAATTCCCACTCCAAGGACATGTTCAACATGCTGTTCATGAGCGCGCCGACCACCAAGCAGGTGGAACTGGCGCGCTTCGAGGCGCAGATCGGCGAATTGACGCACGGGAACCCCATATTCAAAGCCGAAAGCTACCGAGAGGCGGACGCGGTGATGGTCGTCAGCCGCTACGAAGAGGACCGCGGAGACGCCGCCGCCCTCGAGAGCCTCGTCCGGCGGTTCCGCGACGACGGGAAATCGGTGGTGCTGGTGAAGAACATCTTCGAGTTTCCAACCTACCTCGGGGGCAAGTGGACGATCTTCGACAAGATCGTCCACGAGGCTTACGCCGCGGGGCTGACGGACGGCGCCGAGATCGCCGCGCGCTCGAACGCCGAGTATTACGCCATCTACCGGACCGGCGAACAGGACACGAGGGTCGTCGCGGCCAATGCCGAGATCGACCGTATCGGCGCGCTGTTCCCGGACGTGATCGTGCTCGATCGCATGGACTACGTCTGCGCCGAGGCCGAGCGGATCTGCTATTCGGCCAACGAAAAGCTTGAGAAGTACTTTCCCGACTACGGACACCATACGCTGGTCGGGGCCGCATTCTTCAGCAAGCGGGTGGACGAGACCGGCTGGCTGAAGCCGGTGCTCGATCTTGCGCAGTTCAAGCAGGCGGCGCAGCAGTCCCCGATGCGCTGAACCCGGGCGGGACTGACCCCGCCCCGCTTGCTCCCGGCAGGATCACCCCTCGGGCACGCTCAGCGCCTCGGCCACCGCCGAGACCGGAAGGTCGAGCCAGGTGATGCCGCCATCCTCGAGGAACCGCCGCTCCATCCGGGTCAGCGGACCGGGCATCACCGCGATGTGCCCCTGCCCCGAGCGCTTGGTGATCTGCCGGGCGAAGATGCGCAGCATCTGGTCGTCGAAGCGGCAGCCGAGAAAAAGGAAGGGCCTGCCGCTGCGGCGCTCCTGCACCGCCTCGGGGATCGGGCGCTGAATGTCGATCTCGGTCAGCACCTCGACGTAGTCGCTGTCGGAGATGAGATAGGAAGAGCCGGCCCGCGCGATGCCGTGCGGCTTATAGAGCAGCGTCTTCCATGTCGGATCGGCGGCCTCGACCTGCTGCCCGGCACTGTCATAGGCGCGGGTGAAGATGTCGATCCACTCGCCGTTGCGGCTGACGCCCTGCACCAGCCCCCAGTTTCCGCTTGTCCCGAAGGCACGAAGCAGCCCGTCGTCGTACCAGCTGTCCACCACCATCGGCGGGCGCACCCGCGCCAGCCAGTCGTGCACCGGGTTGGGCTGCGCGGCGGGCGCGTCGAAGGCCTCTATGACAATCTTGTCAAGCGTGGCGCGGAATTTCCGGCTCTCGACGTATTGCGCTACCGACCACAGGTTGCCCGAGGCGCGGCGCGGTGCGCGCACCTGCGCCTCGATCATCGCGCAGAGCGCGGCCGGCGTGGACGGCGCCGCGCCACCCGATAGGGCCGAGACCTCCGGCCCGAGATAGGCGATGCGCTTGCCGCCAGCGACCTCGTTCATCGCCTGTTCGAGCTGATCCAATGCGTTCATCACTCAGTCCTCCTCTGCGGTGGCGAGCCGGCGCGCCTCCACCGTGATCGGCAGCTGCGGCGGCTCGTCGAACTCGGGCATGGCAAAGACCCAGCCATTGGCCAGCTTCGCCCAGCCTCCCCAGAGCCCGTCCTTCTCGGTCTCGACGACCATCTCCTCGAGGTCCTTCTTGGGCACATAGGCCTCGAGGCCCTTGGCGGTTTCGCGGATCATGACCTTCATTCGGCGGCCTCCTGTGCGTGTCGGGTGACGATATGGGACTGCAGCGCGTCGGGGTCGTCCCGCCGGCGCTGCAGCGGCCCCTCGGGGGTCAGCTCGCGCTCGCGCATGCCGACGATGCTGGCGCGGTCGACGAAATCGACGGCGTAGATGTAGAACTGCTGCAGGAAGACGCCGATGTCGCGCACATAGCCGACGTCGCCCTTGCGGACCACGGTCTCGCCGATCTCCTTGCCGGCCATGGTGCCGTCGTTCTTGATGTTCTTCTTCGAGATCACCTTGTCGCCCGGCATGTAGGCCGGGTCGCGGTAGACCTCGATTTCGCGGTCGTCGGTGGACATCAGGCGCCCTCCTTCAGTTGCGCGAGCCGCGTGACGGCGGTCTCGCGGATGATGTCTTCCGGATCGTCGAGCAAGGCGCGCACATCGGCAGCCGCCCCGCTTTCGGCCACCACGTGGCGCACCCGCAGGTCGTCGTCCTGCACGAAAAGCCCCGGCCTTCGCAGCGCCGCCTCGCGCCGCACCAGCGGATCGGGATCGGCGCGAAAACGGTCGAGCCAGCCTGTCCCCACCCGCCGCGCGACGATGCGGCGGATCTCGGGATCGGCATCGCCGATCATGATCGGCAGCATCCCCGGCTCCGCCCGACGCGCCACGATCGAGCGCACGTAGCCGTCCTCGTCCGCCGCCATCGGCAAAAGTTGCTCGCGATGCAATCGATGCGCCACGGCGATGCGTACGCGGCGGTCGGGGTCCTTGATGCGCCGCTCGGCGTGGGCGGGCGGCAGGCGCAGGATCGCCATGGCGCGCACCCCGGCATCCGCGTCCGACAGAAGCCGCGGCAGGCGGAACACCGAGGCCACCCGCGCGGCATTCATCCGCGTCTCGAAATAGGGATGGCTCAGGCACATGTCGGCAAGGTCGGGATTGAGCAGGAAGAACCGCTCGATCCGCTTGGCGTAGCGGTCATGGGCACAGGCCCAGCCCTGCCCGCATTGCCCCAGATCGAGCCGTGCGCGGAAGCGGCAGGCGGCGCAATCGAGCGCCTCCCCCTGCCAGTCGACCGGTGCCGGACCCTCGGGCATCGCTCAGGCCGGCACGCAGGTTTCGGGCACCGGGCAGACCTCGGCGCATTGCGGGCGGTCGTAGTGGCCCTTGCACTCGGTGCAGAGCTCGGGGGCGATGATGTAGGTGTCGCTCTCGAAGAGGATCGCCGCGTTCGGGCATTCGAACTCGCAGGCGCCGCAGACGGTGCAGTTGCTCTGGATGATTTGCAGGGCCATCTCTTGTCTCTCCTTATCCGTGGCTTCGGGGCGTGGCTGGGAACCGGCGGTTCGGGGCGGCGCGAGAGGGCTGCGCCGCCCGCCGGGGGATGGATGCGTCAGGCGGTTTCGGCCTCGACCGCCGGCAGACCCCGCCTGGCGCGGTAGACAGCCGAAACGGCGGTCTCGATATACTCGTAGGCGTAGTCCTGGATCGCCTCGATGCCAGCGGCGGCGAGGTCCTCGCGCGGGCAATCCCCGATCTTGGCGCAGAGGATGGTGTCGATCCCCTCCAGCGTCTTGATGACCAGCTCGAGCTTGTCCTCCTCGCCATAGCCGCCGACGCAGTAGTTGTCGCAGCGGCGGTGGGTGACGAAGTTGACGCCCTTGGCATCCACCTCGAAGATCTGGAATTCGGTGGCGTGTCCGAAGTGCTGGTTGATCCGTCCGCCGCCCTTGGTGGCGACGGCGATGAGCATCGGCGCGGCTTCTTCGGCGACGGCGGCATCGGTCTCGGCCTTCGCGACGGCGGCGGCGGCACGGCGATCCTCGCGTTCCTTGGCGACCCACTCCTTGTAGGTCTCGCGCTTGGCCGGATCATAGGTCACCTCGTCGGGCACGAGATCCATGGTGAACTCCTGCCCGCGATCCTCGCCGAGCAGCCCGACCGCGTCGGCGCGGCACTGGCGGCAATGCTTCATCAGGTTCGCGCCACCGGCGCAGGCGTCCTGCAGCTTCTTCAGCTCGGCGGCGGTCGGCCCGCGCTGACCCTCGAGACCGAAGACCGTGCCGTGCTCGGGGGCGGAGATCAGCGGCATGATATTGTGCAGGAAGGCACCGCGCTTCTTCACCTCCTTGTTGACCTCGAGCAGGTGCTCGTCGTTGATCCCGGGGATCATCACCGAGTTCACCTTCACCAGGATGCCGCGCTCGTGCAGCATGTCGAGCGACTGCATCTGCCGCTCGTGCAGGATCCGGCTGGCCTCGAGTCCGGTGCGGCGCTTGTGCTCGTAGAAAATCCACGGGTAGATCTTTGTGCCGACCTCCGGGTCGATCATGTTGATGGTGAGCGTGACGTGGTCGATGTTCATGTCCATCAGGTCGTCGACGTGCTCTGGGAGCGCGAGGCCGTTGGTGGAGAGGCACAGCTTGATGTCGGGCAGCTGCTGGTGAACCAGCCTGAAGGTCTCGCGGGTCTTGCGCCAGTCGTAGGCGCTGTCGCCCGGTCCGGCGATGCCGAGCACCGAGAGTTGCGGGATCTCGTTGGCCACCGCGATCACCTTGCGCGCGGCGTTTTCCGGCGTGAGCCGCTCCGACACCACGCCGGGGCGGCTTTCGTTGGCGCAGTCGTACTTGCGGTTGCAGTAGTTGCACTGGATGTTGCAGGCGGGCGCGACCGCCACGTGCATGCGGGCGAAATAATGGTGCGCCTCTTCCGAGTAACAGGGGTGATCCTTGACCTTTTCCCAGGTGGCCGGGTCCATGTCCTCGGGCGCGTCGGAGGAGCCGCAGGCCGAGGACGAACAGCCATCCGCCTCCATCGCCTTGGTCAACGTGTCTTTCGAGCTGACCGACAGGCCGTCGAGTGAGATGACATTTCCGGACATGGCGCATCCTCGCTGTTGGGGTCTGGCTATCTAGGCAGGGAGGAGCAAGGAGCGTGCCATGTGCTGCGCCGGGGTTTCGGCGGCATTGGCGCGGCAGTTTGTCGGGTTGGCCACAAAGCGGTGCGACAAAAGCGTGAGGCGGTGCACCACGAGCCGGGCGAAGATGCGAAACGGTCAAACCGAAACCGCGGCCCCGCAAAAGCAAAGCGCGCGGCCCGGGAGAGAGGGTGGCCGCGCGCTTCCGCGCCCCGGGGAGGCGCCGGGATCAGATGCGGCGCACCTCGATCCCGTGTTTCTGCAGCGCATAGGCCACCTGCCGGGGGGTCATCCCCAGCAGCCGCGCCGCCTTGGCCTGCACCCAGCCGGCCTCTTCCATGGCCGCGATCAGCTCCTCGCGGGCGGTATTGGCGGTCTTGCGACGCGGGAAGGTGTCGGCGGGCTCCACCTGTTCCGGCGAGGCCGGGCGCTCTGGGCGGCGGATCGAGGGGGTCACCACCCTGCCCACCGCCAGCCCGCCAATCGGGGAGGCCCCTTCCTGCAGCCGCCACAGCTCGGCCGAGAGGCACGAGCCCTGGTTGCAGGCCAGCTCGCCGCCGAGCACGATCTCGCCGTCCGACAGAGCGGCGGCCCGGCTCACGCAGTTCTCCAGCTCGCGCACGTTGCCGGGGAAGTTGCACTTGCAGATGGTCTCGAAGGCATCGTCGGCAAAGCGCACATTGGTGCCATTCTGGTCGTTGAACTGGTCGAGGAAGAGCTGCGCGAGCGGCCGGATGTCGCCCTTGCGGTCGCGCAGCGGCGGCAGGACGATGGGCACGACGCAGATGCGGAAATAGAGGTCGGCGCGGAACTCGCCGCGCGCCACCGCATCCTCGAGATCGCGGTTGGTGGCGGCGACGATCCGCGTGTCCACCTTCACCGTCTTCGTCCCGCCGACCCGTTCGAACTCGCCTTCCTGCAGCACCCGCAGCAGCTTGGTCTGGAAGGTCGGGCTGATCTCGCCGATCTCGTCGAGAAAGAGCGTGCCGCCGTCGGCCAGCTCGAACCGCCCTTTTTTCAGCGCCATGGCCCCGGTGAAGGCGCCCTTCTCGTGGCCGAAAAGCTCCGACTCGAGCAAGGTCTCGGACAGCGCCGCGCAGTTGACCCGGATGAAGGGCCCGCGATGCCGCTCGGACTGCGAATGCACGGCGCGGGCGAAAAGCTCCTTGCCGGTGCCGCTTTCGCCGCGCAGCAGCACCGGCGTGTTCGTCCCTGCCACGCGCTTGACCTGCGCGATCACGTCGACGATGGCCGGGCTGTCGCCGATGATGCCCTCAAGCGAGATCGGGATCTCGGACGGCCTGCGCTCGGTGGCGCTCTGCAGCATCCGCCGGGTGTCCTCCAGCGCGCGCTCGCGGTCGCGGGCGATCCGGCGGCGGAAGCGCAGCGCCTGTTCCAGCAGCGAGGCCACCATGGTCAGCACCCGCACGTCCAGATCCGACATCCCCGCCTGCGCATCCGCGTGGCTGCGATACGCACAGAGAATGCCCAGCACGAAATGGCTCTGCTCCGGATCGCGCAGGGGCACGGCGACCAGCGTCTGCCCTTCGCCGCGCAGGCGCGGCGGCACCGCCTCGGGGCCGAATTCCTCGGCCACATCGAAGGACACCAGCGGCACCCCCGAGCGGAAGACGATCCGTGCCACCGCATCGGGCAGCACATCGGAGGGCGGCGCATCGGCGTCACGGGCAAAGGCGGTGGCGGCGATGGTATAGGGGTTCACCACGCCCGGCACCGGCTGCGCCCCCGGCTCGGCGAGCAGCGCCAGCACCGCGTGGCGCAAATCGAGGAAGGAGGAGAGCACGTTGAGAATGCTCGGCACCACGTCGATCGGATCGGGCGCGGTGGCAAAGGTCCGGGCGATCTCGTAGATCGCGTCGAGCGCCAGCCGGTCGCGCGGCGGTCCGGCCTGCATGGCCTCCGTCCGTCCCCGTTTCAGGCGCCCCGAGGTGGTCTCCGTCGATACTGCTTCATTCATCGTGAGGCCTCGCTTTCGCTCGCTGGGTCCCCTTCGGTTGCGTCGCGGGAACGTCTCCCGGCGCAGCGGCGCTCAAATTCGCCTTTGGAGGAAGCGTAGCAGCAACCACTCGCCCCGTGACGCGGCCGCGCGTCACTTGGCACGATTGATGCGTCCACACGCGTATCAGCGGCGCGAAATGCGCAAGGTTTCGGCAGCGCCGCCGCAATAGCGGCCCATCTGACGACACCGAAGAGGAGTGGTCACATATTCTCACGTGAGAATCGGCGCCCCCTCAGGCATCCATGGCTCTGCGGCGACGTTCGTAGGAGGAGCCGAGCCCAAGCACCGAACGGTATTTGGCCACCGTGCGCCGGGCGATACGCAGCCCCGCGCTCTGTGCCAGAGAAACGATGGCGTCATCGCTCAGGGGCTCGCGGGGGTTCTCGGCACCAACCACGCGCTGCACGAAATCCATGGCGCTGTCGCGCGAGACCGCCTCGCCCCCGGTGCCCGAGACGGGACGCGAGAAGAAGGCGCGCAGCGGCAGCGCGCGGCCCGGCGTCTGGATCATCCGCCCCGAGACCGCACGGCTGACGGTCGAGGGGTGCACGCCCAGCTCGCCTGCCACATCCTCCAACGTCAGCGGCGTCAGGTAGGCGGAGCCCCGATCGAGAAACTGCCCCTGCCGGGCCACCAGCACGGCGGCGGTGCGCAAGAGCGTGTCGCCGCGCCGTTCCAGAGCCAGAGCCAGTGCCCGCGCCTCGGACAGGGCGCGACGGCGCTGCTTGCGCGCCTCCGCGTCGATCTTGCCGTCCGGCAGCCGCTCTTCCTGCACCTTGATCGTCGGCGTGGTGGCGCGGTTCAGCTCTACGGTCCAGCCATCCGTCCCGCGCGTCGCCACCAGGTCGGGCGGGAAAACCGGCGCGGGCGTGTGCTCGAAGGCCAGTCCGGGCTTGGGGTTCAGCCCGCGGATCTGCGCGACGATCTCTGGAATGTCGCGCGGTTCGCAATCGCAGAGGTCGGCCAGCTCCTTCGTCCGTCCCTCGGCCAGCAACTCGAGGTTGGCGATCAGCGTCTCGAGCTCCCATGTCAGCAGATCCGCCTCGCGCGCCTGGATCATCAGGCAGTCGGACAGCGAGCGCGCAAAGAGCCCCGCCGGCTCGAAGCCCTGCAACACGCCAAGCACCTGCTCGGCCTTGCCCGGCGGGCAGCCGGCGAGCAGTGCAATGCTTTCCACCGGCTGGCCGAGCCAGCCCGTCGGCTCCAGCGCCTCGGCGAAATAGAGCGCGATCATCCGGTCGGCTGGCGCGGGAAAGGCCAGTTCGATTTGCCCAACCACATGCGCCATCAGGCTCGGTCGGTCGGCGGCGACGGCGGCCACGGCGTCAAACTCATCACCGCCGCGCGCGGCAAAGGCGGAGGGCGGCCTGTAGGTGACGAAGGGATTGGACTCGGACTTCTCGCGCAGGTGCTCGGACAGATCCTGCGAGGCCATGCCGAGGATGGTGAGGGACTGGAGCATCTGCCCCCCCATCTGCATCGTCTGGCGTTGCGAGATCGTCTGGACGAGTTCCATGGACATTATCCTATCATGGCGTGCCCCCGGGCCGGGCCGGAGACGGCTGCGATCCGGCGCCCGCAAAGACGGCCGCCGCGAATTTCGGCATATGCCCGCATGCGGGCACCTGGCTCAGCGCGCACAACGCAACTCCGGCGCCGCGGTCCCGGCGGCATAGGGCGCGCCGACACGGCCCTCGGACGTTACCGAGACCACCCGCCCGTCCTGCATGGTCACCACCTGGTCACAGAGCCGGCGCACCTCCTCGGGGGCGTGCGAGATGTAGATCATCGGGACCCGCGTGCGCGCCTGCACCCGCGCGATCAACTCCAGCGTGCGGGCCTTCAGCCCCGGATCGAGCGCCGAGACCGGCTCGTCGAGCAGCAGCAGCTCGGGCTCGGCCATCAGCGCGCGGGCAATGGCGGCGCGCTGGCGTTCGCCTCCCGAGAGCCGCGCGGGCTTCGCGTCGAGAATATGCCGGATGTCGAGCGCCGCGATCACCTCGTTCCAGAACTCCGTTCCGACATTTCGCGCGCCGTAGGCAAGGTTGCGCGCCACGCTCATATGCGGAAACAGCAGCCCCTCCTGAAAGACCACGCCGATGCCGCGCCGCGCGGGAGGCACGTCGATTTTCGCCTCGCTGTGGTAGAGCGCACGCCCGCGCAGCGAGATGCAGCCGCGGGTTGGCCTGAGATGCCCCGCGAGGCAGGCAAACAACGTCGACTTGCCCGAGCCCGAGCGGCCAATCAGCCCGGTGATCCCCCGCGCGGGCAGCGCAAGATCGACGTCGAGCACGAAGGCACCCTGTCGGTGGCGGAGATGGATCTCGATCATGCGGATACTCCTTGCGGGCCCATCCGACGCGACAGCGCCTCGGAGATCAGCAGCGCCGCCCCCGCCAGCACCAGCGACAGCAGGCAGAGCCGCATCGCCTCGGCCTCCTGTCCCGGCGTCTGAGTCACAGTGAAGAGCGCCAGAGGCAGCGTCTGGGTGCGGCCCGGGATGTTGCCCGCCAACGTGATGGTCGCGCCGAACTCGCCGACGGCGCGGGCGAAGGCCAGCGTCGTACCGGTGAGGATCCCCGGCGCCATCAATGGCAGGGTGACGGTGCAGAAGATGCGCGGCTCAGAGGCACCGAGGCTGCGCGCGGCGCGGGCGTAGCGAGGGTCGATCGCCTCGGCGGACTGGCGGATCGCGCGGACCATCAGCGGAAAGCCCACAACCGCACAGGCGATGACCACCGCAATTCCCGAAAAGGCGATGCGGATGCCGAAGAGATCGTTCAGCGGCCTGCCGATCACCCCGTTGCGACCCAGCAGCACCAGAAGCAGGTAGCCCAGCACCACCGGCGGCAGCACCAGCGGCAAATGCACCAGCGCGTTGAGCGCCGCGTGGCCGGGAAAGCGCCGGGTGCCGAGCAGCCAGCCGAAGCCCACCGCCAGCGGCAGCGACCAGAGCACCGCCCAGGCCGAGGCATTCAACGAGAGCAGCAGCGCCGAGGTCTCCATGGGGCTGAGGACTTCCATCACGAACCCTCCCGCATCGGCAAGAAGCCGTGACGGGCGAGCACCGCTTGCCCCGCGTCGCTCATCAGGTAGTCCAGCAACGCAGCCGCACCCTCGGGATCGTCGCCCTGCGTCAGCGGCGCGATGAGGTAGCTGATCGGCGGGTGGCTGTCCCGAGGGATCTGCCAGACCACCTGCACGCCCGCCACCCCAACGACATCGCTGGCATAGACAAGCCCCAGCGCCGCCTCGCCCTGCGCCACGGCGGCGACGGTGGCAAGCGTGTTGCGGGTCGGGACCAGCCGGTTCGCGACCGCGCCCCACAAGCCGAGGCTCTCGAGCGCCGCCTGACCGTATCCACCCACCGGCGCGACCTGCGGATCGGCCATGGCAAAGCTCTCACCCGCCAGCCGCGCGTCGAGCGCAGCAGGCTCGAGCGGCGCCGCACCCTCGGGGGCGATCAGCACGAGGCTGTTGGACATCAGCACCGAAACATCCTCCGGCACCACCAGTCCCAGCCCGGCGAGATGCGCCATCCACTTGGGATTGGCCGAGATGTAGAGATCGGCGGGCGCGCCCTGTTCGATCTGCCGCGCCAAGGTGCCCGAAGCGCCGTAGCTGGGGATGGCAGAAATACCGCTCTCGGCGATGCCCTCGTTCAGCGCCGCCCCGGTCGAGGCAGCGGCCAGCAGCATGGGATCGGCAGCAGCGACCCCGGGCCACAAGGCGACGATCAGCGGAAGCAGGGCGCATTTCATGCGGCGGGTCTCCTTGACGATGTTTCAGGCGGAGGCCACGGCGGACCATCCGCCGGACCATTCGATCTCTCCGGTTGCCTCGCCCACGGTGCGACAGGTGCCACAGCGCAGGCAGCTTTCGGGCGAAACCTCGATCCGGTCCCGCGCGCCGAAGCGGAAACAGGCACCGGGGCAGATGCGGGTCATCGCGCGCAGCGCGGCGCTGTCGATTTTCCGGCGGCGCAGGATGATCCGCGGCGCGCCGGGCGCCGGCGCTCTCCCTCTCCCGAACAAGCTCACTCCCCCGCGAGCTTCAGCGTGTCTATGCCGACGAAACGCGCCTTCAGCTTGGCCTCCTCGTCGCGGAACACCTTGAAGACCTTCTCCTTCAGCGGGGTGCTCTCGAGGAAGTCGCCATAGGCCTGTTTCAGGAGCTGCCGGGCCTCGAGGAAGACCTCTTCCTCGGTCTTCGCAGCAAAATCTGCCGCTCTCAGATAGCCACCGAAGCGCTTCATGATATGCAGGCGCGAGACATCGACCACCTCCTTCTCGAAAGGCAGCAGCAGGTAGGTGAAGATGTCCTCGGCCGAGGACAGCTTGTTGATGTGGTCGAGCACACCGGTCTCTTCGAAATCCTTGGGCATTGGGTCTCTCCTCTGGCTGGTCAGCTGTGAAATTCGTGTCTGGCTGCGGAGGTCTCGCGCGGCATCTCGATGCCGTCCTGCTTCACCGCCATGCGCGCGGCGCAATGGGTCTCGTGCCGGGCCAGCGCCGCGTCGCGCGCCGCCAGCCTTGCCTCGAGAAAGGCGATGCGGTCGGCCAGCCGGGCGAGCGTGCGCCCCACCGGATCGGGCATCAGGTGATGGTTGAGGTCGACCCTCAGCGGATCGCTGGAGGGCGGGCGCTCGGTCTGCACGATGCGCGCCGGGATGCCGACCACGGTGGCGCCCGCCGGGACCGGCTCGACCACCACCGAGTTCGCCCCCACGCGAGCCCCGGCCTCGATTGTGATCGGGCCGAGGATCTTCGCCCCTGCCCCGACCATCACGCCATCGCCGAGCGTCGGGTGCCGCTTGCCCGGCGACCAGGAGACGCCGCCCAGGGTGACCCCGTGATAGAGGGTCACGTCGCGGCCCACCTCGGCGGTCTCGCCGATCACCACGCCCGAGCCGTGGTCGATGAAGAAACCCGCGCCGATGCGCGCGCCGGGATGGATATCGACCCCCGTGGCCATGCGCGCGAGATAGGACAGCAGCCGCGCGGTGCCGCGCCAGTCCGCGCCCCAGAAGCGATGCGCCACGCGGTGCGCCGCGATGGCGTGCAGCCCGGGATAGGTCAGCGCCGTCTCCAGCCGCCCGCGCGCCGCCGGATCGCGGCCACGGATGGCGGCGAAATCGCTGCGGAGAAGCGCAAGCAGGCTCATGCCAGCCCTCCTTCGCGGCAGCTCACGAGGATGGGCCGGGCAAGGCGCGAAATCATCTCCGCCAGATCATCGCCGGTGGCCGGGCGCTTGGCCCGCACCGCGTGCTCGCGCAGGAGCGGTTTGAGGCGGAGGGCGATCTCCTCTGTGGCGGGCAGCCCGGCGGCGGCCAGCGCCACGCGCAGCCCGGCGGTGCCGGAATGTTTGCCGATGACGAACTGCCGCTCGCGCCCGAAGCGCGCCGGGGCGCAGCGCGGATCCTCGTAGGTGTCGGCCTGCTTGAGGATGGCATCGACATGGATTCCTGCCTCGTGGGCAAAGACCATGGCGCCGGTGATCGGCTTCGAGACATGCAGCGCGCGGCCAGAGGCGGTGGCGACGATCTGCGACAGCGCCGGCAGCGCTCGCAGGTCGAGCCCGGTGGCGATGCCCCCCGCCTCCAACGCCGCGCCGACCTCTTCCAGTGCGGCGTTGCCCGCCCGCTCGCCGAGGCCGTTGACGGTGACCGAAAGATGCCTGGCCCCGGCAAAGGCGGCCATCATGGTGTTCGCCGTCGCCATGCCGAAATCGTTGTGTGCGTGGATCTCCAGCGGCAAATCGGTGCGGCTGCCAAGCTCGGCCACCAGCCGGTAGGTCGCCATGGGATCGAGGATGCCGAGCGTGTCGGCAATGCGGAAGCGCATCGCCCCCGCCGCCGCCGCAACCTCGGCCAGCCGTACGAGAAAATCGGGATCGGCTCGGCTGGCGTCCTCGGCGCCCACAGAGACCTCGAAGCCCCGGTCGACCGCGCAGAAGACCAGCGCGGCGGTCTCGCGCAGCGCCCAGTCCCGGTCCGCCTTCAACTTGCCCTGCAATTGCCGGTCCGAGGTCGGCACGGCGAAATGGATGCGCCGCGCACCGGTCTTCCCGGCCATGTCGAGATCATGCATCCGCAGCCGGCACCAGACCACCGGCACGGCCTGCGTCAGCTCGGCCATGACCTCGCGGATCTCGGCCACCTCGTCGAAGCCCATGGCGGCGATGCCCACCTCGATCTCCGCGACGCCCGCCCTGTCGAGGGCCCGGGCGATGGCCTTCTTCTCGGGCAGCGAAAAGGCCACCCCGGCGGTCTGCTCGCCGTCGCGGAGCGTCGTGTCACAAAGCGCGACCCGGCTGGCGGCGGTGTGCGGCGGGAAGGCGTCGGGATGCGTAGGGGCGAACATCGGTCTGTCTCCTCAGGCGTAAGCGGGGTTGAAGCCGTCCGGTTGCGCGCCGCCTTCGGACCAGAAGGGCGACATTTCGCGCAGGCCGGCGATAATGCCGGGCATGACCTCGAGCACGCGGTCGATCTCGGCCTCGGTGGTCTCTCGCGAGAGCGAGAAGCGGATCGCGCCGTGGGCGGCGGTGAAGGGAATGTCCATGGCGCGCAGCACATGGGAGGGCTCCAGCGAGCCCGAGGTGCAGGCCGAGCCGGACGAGGCCGCGATGCCCGCCTGATTGAGCTTCAGCAGGATCGCCTCGCCTTCGATGTACTCGAAGGCCACGGTGGCGGTGTTGGGCAGCCGGTCGTGCGGATCGCCGGTGACGAAGCAATGGCCGACGCTCTGCACCAACCCCTTCTCAAGCCTGTCGCGCAGCGCGGTCATACGGGCGCTGTCCTCGGCCATCGTCGCCAGCGTCATCTCGGCGGCCTTGCCGAGCCCGATGATCGCCGGGGCGTTCTCGGTCCCGGCGCGGCGGCCGCGCTCCTGGTGCCCGCCGCGCAGCAGCGGGCGGAAGCGGGTGCCCTTGCGCAGGTAGAGCGCGCCAAGACCCTTGGGTCCGTGGAACTTGTGGGATGACAGCGAGAGCATGTCGATCTCGGTGGTCTTGAGATCGATCGGCAACTTGCCCACCGCCTGCACCGCGTCGGTGTGAAAGAGCGCGCCCACCTCATGCGCCAGCTCGGCGAGACCATCGACGGGAAACACCGTGCCGGTCTCGTTGTTGGCCCACATGAAGCTGACCAGCGCAACCTTGTCGGAGAGCGCCGCGCGGTAGGCGTCGAGATCGAGCCGGCCCAGCTTGTCGACGGGAATACGGTGGATGGTGACGCCCTCGTGCTTCTCCAGCCAGTCGCAGAGCGACAGGATCGCCGGGTGCTCGACCATCGAGGTGATGATCTCGGTGCGGCCCGGCTGGACCTGCAGCGCCGAGCGGATCGCGGTGTTGTTCGACTCTGAGCCGCCCGAGGTGAAGATGATCTCGTGGTCGAACTCGGCGCCGATGAGGGCCTGCAGCGACTTGCGGGCCTGCCGAAGCGCGTCGCCGACCTCGGCGCCGAAGGCATGGATCGACGAGGCATTGCCGAACTGCTCGGTGAAATAGGGCAGCATGGCCTCGACGACCTCGGGGAAGACCCGGGTGGTGGCATTGTTGTCGAGATAGACGGGGGGAAGCGCCGTATCCTTCATCATCCTCTCCTCTCAGGACTTGGCCACGGGCATGACCCGGATGGGCCGACCGAGGGTTTCGGTGATCACCTTGGCGATCCCGCCGAGCGTGCTGGCGGCAAGCTGGCAGCCCGAGCAGGCGCCGACGAGGCTGACCAGCACGAGGCTGCCCTCCATGTCGACGAGCTCCACGTCGCCGCCGTCGCGGCGGAAGGTGGGGCGCATCTCCTCGATGATCTTCGCGACAACAATCGCCTCCTTGGCGGGGCTGAGGCCGCTGGCTAGGGCAGGCACCGGAGCAGCCACCTCGGCCACAGCCACGGCGGCGGGCGCGGCGGAGGGGCCGGGCACGGCGATCTGGATCGGCTCGATCTGGACCGGCGCCGAAGGCTGGGCGGGCGGCTTCGGCGCGGGCGGCATGTCGGGGATGACGAAACCCTGCGCCTTCTTCTTCTGCGGCTTCGGAGCCGCCCCGAAGACATAGGCCTCTTCGGGTTTGATCAGCCCCTCGGCGACCATTGCGGTGTTGGTGTCGGCGAGCAGCTCTTCCAGCGGCTCGCGGCAGGAATTACAGCCGCCGCCCGCCTTGGTGTAGAAGGTGACCATCTCGAGCGTGGTGAGCTTGTTGGTGCGGATCGCACGCTCGATCATCCCGGCATCGACGCCGAAACACTTGCAGATCAGCGCGCCCTCCTCATGGTCGTCCTCGTCCAGTTCTTCTCCCATGTAGGCAGCGACGGCGGCCGTCAGCGCCTCCTGCCCCATCACCGAGCAATGCATCTTCTCGGGCGGCAGCCCGCCGAGGAACTCAGCGATGTCCTGGTTGGTCAGCTGCCGCGCCTCGGCGATGGTCTTGCCGATCACCAGCTCGGTCAGCGCCGAGCTGGACGCGATGGCCGAGCCACACCCGAAGGTCTGGAACTTCGCGTCCTCGATCACCTCGGTCGCGGGGTTCACCTTGAGCATCAGCTTCAGCGCGTCCCCGCAGGAGAGGCTGCCGACCTCGCCCACCGCATTGGCATCGACCAGCGCACCGGCGTTGCGGGGGTTGAAGAAGTAGTCCTTGACCTTGTCGCTATAGTCCCACATCGGCGCGCCCTCCCCGTCAGCAGAACGACTTGCCGCAGCCGCAGGAGCTGCTGGCGTTGGGATTGTCGAAGACGAAGCCCGATCCCTCGAGCCCGGTGACGAAATCGATGGTGGTGCCGCTGAGATGCGCCTGGCTCTCGGGATCGATCAGCACGGTGACCTCGCCGGCGGTGACCACGGCGTCGTCGGGCTGGGCCTCGAGCTCCAGCGCCATGCCGTATTTCATCCCGGCGCAACCGCCGCCCTGCACCATGACGCGCAGGCCCGCGACGGGCTGTCCGGCGCCGTCGATGGCGGTCTTGATGGCGCTGCGAGCGGGTTCGGTAATCTCGATCATGGGAGTGTCTCCTGTGCGGGTGGCGTGGCCTTTCACTTGCCTCAGCAAGGAATGTGCCAAGCGGCGGGAGACATGTTTTTCAGATGGTTACGCGGGGTGGCAGAGTGCGGCAGATGGCGACAATGACGGATGTGCGACATGCGACAATGGCTTTGGTCTCGCGCTGCGCCGCATGGAACTAAGGCCAAATACCGCAGTGCGAGCGGTCGTTCATCGTGGCGGCATCCGATCGAGCCCGATGAACGACGCCATCCCGTCGCGCCAAAGGTGCGCCGATGAATATCGATGCGCCTTCAGCGTGACGGGCTAGCGCTTGCATGACTCGCGATGCACAGTTTGAAGACCCTAGTCCTCCTCCACCGCCGCAAGCCGCGCCAGCAGCCAGGCGCCGCCGAAACGGTCCGTGGGATCGAGCTCGGCCGCCTTCGCCAGCACGTCCCCCGCCTCCTCGATCTGTCCCAGCCGTGCGGCGCAATAGCCGATCGCCACCAGCGCCTGCAGGTAGAGCCCCGGTGCGAAGTCATGCGCCGTGAACGCCGCGTCCCAAGCCCGCACATCTCTCCAGTCCGCCGAGACGTTCAGCCGCCGGGCGGCAAAGCCCAGCAGCACCCGCGCCTGCTCGAGCGCGGCGGCGTGGTCGTGGCTGTAGAAATGGAAGCGATAGGCCGCCAGCCGCACCTCGGGATCGGCGGGCGCGGCCTTCAGCGCGCGGGCGATGGCCTCGGCGCTTTCGATGGGACGGGTGCGCGCGGCCTCGGCCCCGGCCAGCAGCGTGGCGGGATCAATCGGGGGCAAAGCACTCGGCCCTCTCGTCGCAAGCGTCGCACGACGGCGAGAGGCAGAGCGAGAAGGCCGCATCCGAGCAGATCTGCCGGTAGAAGAACCTCTTCCAGCGCATGTTCCGGCTGTTGGCCTGCGCGAGTCCCGGCAGGTGGCGACGGATCATCCCCGAGAGCGCGGCCCGCCCCGGCAGGCCCAGATCCTCCCACAGGTGATGCGGCTCGGCGGCGCGGCGCGCGAGGATGGCGGCGAGCCAGCGCGCCTCGTCGGTGGCCACGCCGCAGCGCCATAGGATCAGCGTCCGGATCGCCCGCTGGTCGTCGGGCACGTCAGGCGCGGGCAGGTCGAGATCGGGCAGCACCGCGTGCGGCAACCAGCGGTCGCGCAGGGCCCGCAGCTGCGATCCCGAAAGGCCCAGCCGCTCGGTCAGCGGACCCATCCCCGCCTCGCGCTCGGACAGCGCGTGGTCGAGGATGCAGCAGAAATCCGAGACCGTCAGCATCGCCCCGGCGAGCAGCCCCGCCCCGGCGGTCCCGGCAGTCAGCTCAGGCGAGCGCTGCATGGGTCTGGCAGTCCGAGGGGCAGACCCGGGCGCAGGCACCGCAGCCGATGCAATTCTCGGGGGCGATCATCGACATGACCTTCTTGACGATCTCGTCCTCGACATCCTCGTACTCATCCGTGCCGGGGCGGACGATCTCGCCGTCCTCGGTGACCCCGTGCAGGGTCATCACGTCGCGACCGCAGACCTTGTAGCAGCGCCCGCAGCCGATGCATTTCTCGGGGTCGATGGCCATGAGGTACTCGGGCACGTATTCGGCCCCGCCCCGGGTATAGGCGACAACGCTCATCTCACGCCTCCGCCGCGGCTTTCTTCGCCGCCTTCAGCTGCCGGCGCGCGGCGCTGAGCTCCTTGAAAATCTCGAAGGTGCGCTCGGCGGTCTCGGGGATCTTCTCCCAGTCCACCGGCAGCTCCTCGGCGAGGTCGTGCAGGTTCATCTTGGCATCGGTGGCCCGCATCGACAGTTTCTTCACGCGGGTTTCCAGCTCTTCGAGGCTCATGACATTTTCCTCTTCGCGGGTATCTTTGCGGGATTTCGGATGAATCGCGACAACGCTGTACGCCCCGCCGCGGGCTTCAGCGAGAGCACGGGGACCGGCTTGCGCGGGCGCGGCAGGGGCTCGATGCGGACCATGGCTCACCCCCTCGCCGCATCGGGGAACTTATCGATGGTCTCGACCGCTCCCGCGACCAGCTTGTCCCCGGCCTCGGCCAGCTTGGCCCAGCTCTCGAAGCCGAAGCGATGCACGTCGCGCAAGTGCTTCGACACGACCACCAGCTTGCCGGCGATCAGCACCACACGGCCGAAGCCCTCGTGGCTCATCTTCTGCATCTGGCTGGCCATGCAGCCCGAGCGTTTCTCGATCAAGAGCCCGACGGCATCGTAGAACTTGGTCACCCGCCACATCACGTCGGGATCGGGATCGCCGATGATCGGAATGTCGCGGCGCTCCTCGCGGGTTACGATGAACTCGGACAGGAGGTCGGCGTCGGACTTCTCGTCCCACTGGCCATAGCTGTCCTCGGCGCGGATCACGGCGGCGAGCTGGGTGAGGAAATCGCTCACCACCATCTCGCCGCCGCGCGGGGTCTCTAGGGTCTCAAGGGTCATCAGACGGTCTCCTGTGCGTAATCGTCCATGAAGCTGGGCTTGTCGAAGGTGCCGAGGATCTTGCGCAGGAAGGGTGGCGGCGTGCCGTTGAGCATCACCTGCACCTGCTCCAGCACCGCCTCGATGGGCTCGGGGTCCTTGCGCTTGATCGGATGCACCCCGGCCTTGACGATCTTCGCGGCCGAGGGGCCGCCGATGGCCAGCGCGAAGAGCAGCGCGCAGCCGCGCAAAGCCTCGACCTTGGGGGTGATCTTGTCGTCCTGGTCGTCGTGCTTGCCCTTCTGCTTGGTCACATTGTCGAACTCATGCGCCTCGATGAAGCGATGACCGGACTTCCAGACCTCGTAGACGGCGAACTTCTTGGCGGAGCCGAAATGCGCGCCAAGGTATTCCATGTCGTTGGTCGCGATGGCGATGCGCAGCGGCGTCTCGCCCGGGGCCGGGCCAGCGCTGGCAGTGTCGCCGTCAATGACGCGTAGAGTGCGGGACATGTTCGAACTCCTCTGCGATGGGGGCCGCGCCGAAATCCTCGGGGCGCGAGCGGTGGTGAAGCGATTGCACGGTGGCCGCGATCTCGTAGAGAAACGCCCGGCTGCCGCGGTAGCCGACCCGGCAGGCATCCTGCGCGCCGATCCGGTCGAAGATGGGAAAGCCGACGCGCACCAGCGGCTTGTGGAGCCGGTGCTCGGCGTGGCGGCCATGCGAATGGGTCAGCAGGATCTGCGCGCCCTGCTCCCTGGCGCTGCGCTCGAAGTCGCCGAGATCGCCGAGGATCACCTCTTCGCAGGGCATCCGATCAATGAGTGGCGAGTGCTGCGAGGTGGTGACCGCGGTGACGATCTCGGCGCCCATCGAGGCCAGTGCGCCCGACAGCGCGAACAGCAGGTCCGGGTCGGCGCCGATGGCGACCTTCAGCCCGCCGGTGTGGAAATGCGCGTCGAGCGCGGCGTCGATCAGCCGTGAACGGTCGCGCTTGATCGAGGGCGGCGGATCCTGCACCCCCGACAACCCCATGAGCGTGCGCACGAAGGCATCGACCGGCTTGAGGCCCGTAACCGACTGGAACACCCGGTAAGGGGTCATGGCGCGGTCCTCGAGCATCTGAGCCGCTTTCCGCATCTGCTCGCCCACCGCCAGCGTGAAGGCGCTGCGCGAGATGGCCTCGATCTGGGCCAGCGGCGTGCCGCCCTGCGAGGTGCCGGACCAGTCGTCGCTGACGTGCCCGTCGAGAGAGCTGGAAATGTCCGGCAGCACGATGGGCTCGAGCCCGAAGGCACGGATCATCCGCACCAGTTCCTCGATCTCGGCGGGCGTCAGGTGCGATCCGCAAAGCAGGGTCACCTGTCGCAGGTCGGGGTCACGCTCGCTGACGCGCGGCACCAGCGCCTCGACGATGGCCTCCACTGCCTTGGCCCAGCCATCCTGCAGCGCGCCGTCGAAATCGGGGGTGGAGGCATAGACGATCTTCGTATCCGCAAAATCGCTGCGGCGCGCGACGATCTCCTTCAGCTCGCCCGGCACGTCCTCGCCCCGGGTCTCGGTCAGCGCGGTGGAGGCGATGCCGATGAACTTCGGGCTGGATTTCTTGCGCAGGTTCTCGATCGCCTCCTCGATCTGGTCGGCGCCGCCGAGGATGGTCGAGACCTCGTTCATCGCCGTGGTCTGCAGCGGCACGGCTTCCTTGAAGTGGCGCACGAGATGGACCATCGCAAAGGCGGTGCAGCCCTGCGAGCCATGGAACAGCGGCACGGATTTCTCGATCCCGAGATAGGCCAGCGCCGCGCCCAGAGGGGCCGAGCTTTTCAGCGGGTTGGTCGAAAGCGCGCGCTTGGGATGGATGAGCCGGGCCATGTCAGCAATCCTCGAAATCGGTGTCGGAGGAGGTGAAGCCGGACACCTCCGGCGCGGCGCTGGCGATCACCTCGGCAGGCGGCAGCGGCGGCACGAGGCTGACCGGCCTGCCCATGCCAGCGCTTATCCCGGTCACCGGGCAGGCACCGGAATGGGCGGGCAGCACCCGCCCCTCGGTCAGCGGCTCCTCCCAGGGCGCGGGCGCGCGCAGCTCTTCCCACATCGGGTTGTTCACCGCCCGGTCGATGGCGCGCAGCAGGTCGACCATGCCCATGTAACCCGCATAGGGTTCATGCTTTTCCTGGTTCACGTCGACCCAGGGCATCTTCGCCTTCAGCGCCACGAACTGGCTGCGCCCGCCCGACATCAGCACGTCGGCGCCGGCATCCTTCAGCAGGTGGTACATGTCCTTGGGTGCCATGTTGTCGAACATGTGCTTGTCGTCGCCCATGATGTCGACGACCCGGCCCTTGTCCTCCTCGGTGGCCTTGCGCACCGAGGTGCCGATCACCTCCATGCCCAGCTCCTGCAGCGCCGCCACCACCGACCAGCTCTTGTGCCCGCCGGTGTAGAGCAGCACCTTGCGGCCCGCGACGCGGGGACGGAACGGCTCGAGCTGCGCCCAGATCTGCGCTTCCTCTTCGGCGATCAGCGCCTCGCAGCGGTCCAGCAACTCGGGCTCCGCACCCTGCTCGACAAGGATCAGGCACATCTGGCGCAGGCTCTGGGAGGTGTCGGAGATGCCGTAGAAAGACCCCTCGAAGAAGGGAATGCCGTAGCGCTCGTCGAGTTTGCGCGCAACGTTGATCAGCGCCTTGGAGCAGACCATCATCGTGACCTTGGCGCGGTGCATCATCGCCACCTGCTTGTAGCGCGCATCGGCCGAGAGCGAGCCGAGGATGCGGATTCCCAGCCGGTCGAGCAGCGGCTTCACCTGCCACAGCTCGCCCGACAGGTTGTAATCGCCGACGATGTTGATGTCGTAGGGCGTGGTGAAGGCGGGCTCGACGGTGCCGATCACGTGATCGAGCATCGCCTCGCCGGCGAGCTTGTTGCCGAGGTTCTTGCTGCCGACGTAGCCCGGCGCATTGACCGGAATGCAGGGGGTGCCGAAGGTGTCGCTCGCCGCCTTGCACACTGCGTCGATGTCATCGCCGATGAGCGCGGGGACACAGGTGGAATAGACGAAGACGGCGGGCGGGTCCTCGGCTTCGATAACTTCGCGGATGGCGCGGAAGAGCTTTTTCTCGCCGTAGCCCATGACGATGTCGAGCTCGGTCATGTCGGTGGTGAAGCCGGTGCGGTAACGTTCGGAGCCTGAGGAGGCCGCGCCGCGGTTGTCCCAGCCGTTGCCCTCGCAGGCCAGCGGCGCATGCACCAGATGCGCGACGTCGACGATGGGCTGCAGCACGATCTTCGCCCCGTCGAAGGCGCAGCCTCCCGCCGCCGCACCCGGCGTCAGCGGCTTGGCGCAGCCCTTCTTGCGCTGCTGCTCGGTCTTGTTGACGTTGTGCCCGCAGGCGGGTTCGTCGAAGACATCGGCAATCTTGTCCTTCAGGGCGTCGGCCATGCTGCATCTCCTCGCGCGGTTCGAGGGTATCCAGCAAGCGCCGTGCCAAGTGCGACACGCCCGGGTTTTCAGGGGTTTGACCGGCATCTCCCGGTTTGTCGTGGATGTAGGCTTCGCGACAATGAGGCAAGCACGACCCGCGTCGCGCGCCGATACCTCCGACGCGCATCCGCATCAAAACCCTATTTTATTCTTCAATTCACATATATGATTACGTTGTCTAAGGGAGGAGACAACGATGATCAGGAGAACCGCGCTCGCCGCGATACTGGCGGCAGCGCCGCTTATGGCGATGGCAGAAGGCAAGACCCACCACGTGGCGATCCACGTGGACCAGAACGACCCGCAGGTTCTGAATATGGCGCTCAACAATGCCCAGAACGTCGCGGCCTACTACAGCGAAGCCGGCGACGAGGTGGTGATCGAGATGGTCGCCTATGGCCCGGGCCTCCACATGCTGGTCGAGGGCAAGAGCCCGGTGAAGGACCGCATTTCGACCATGGCGCTGGAGCTACCGATCACCTTCTCCGCCTGCGCCAACACCATCGCCGGGATGGAGAAGAAGACCGGCGAGAAACTGGTGCTTCTGGACGAGGCCAGCGTTGTGCCCTCGGGCGTGGTCCGGCTGATCGAACTGCAGGAGGAAGGCTACGCCTACGTGCGGCCGTAGAGAGCACGAAGTCAGTGCGACGCAAGCCGGGCGGGTGCCTGCCCGTGGGGTGGCGCCGCACCGGTTGAGGTCGGCACTTTATCCCGGCCACGTCCGAGAGACCTCTAGCCGTCGTGCCTCGGTCTCAGAGAGACAGCCCGCCCGGACGGGCAGGCGCAACCCGAAAACCAAACCGACCGCGGTCTCCCGCGGTCGGTCCTCTTTCTGCCCTGCCCGGCTCAGCGGGTCAGGTCGTAGCTGTAGTCGGTCTCGCCCGGGATGATCGTGTCATCGTCGAGCTTGTCGAAGACGGTATCCAGCAGCTTGACCAGCACGTTCAGCGCCCCCTGGTAGCCCATGGTCGGGAAGCGGTGGTAGTGGTGGCGGTCGAAGATCGGGAACATCAGCCGGATCAGCGGCGTGCCGGTGTCGCGCTCGAGGTATTTGCCGTAGGAGTTGCCGATCAGCATGTCGACCGGCTCGGTGTCGAGCAGCGAGCGCATGTGCCAGAGATCCTTGCCGGCCCAGACCTGGCCCTGCTTGCCGAAGGGCGAGGAGGCCAGCAGCTCTTCCATCTGCTTGGCCCACTTCTTGCCGCCGTTGGTGGCAAGGCAGTGCACCGGCTCGCCGCCCATCTCCATGACGAAACGTGCCATGGCATAGACGAAATCCGGATCGCCGTAGATGGCGTAGGTCTTGCCGTGCAGATGTGCCTGGCTGTCGGCCAGCGCATCAACGAGGCGGCCGCGCTCGAGCTTCAGGCTGCCCGGGATCGCCTTGCCGGTGAGCGCGCTGACCTTCATCAGGAACTCGTCGGTGGCCTGGATGCCCATGGGATAGTGCAACGCGGCGGTTTCCTGCCCCTTGCCCGCGATGTACTCCATGGTCTTCGGGGTGCACCATTCCTGCAGGCTGATGGTGGCCTTGGCGTTCAGCGCCGCCTTGGCCTCTTCCAGTTTGGTGCCGCCCGAGTACATGCGGAATTCGCCGTCCGAGGGGGTGTCGTAGACATCCGACACGTCCGACAGGAAGGTGAAATCGACGCCCATCTCATCGAGCATCCGCTTGATCTCGCGGTTGTTGCCGACCGCGAAGCCGTCGAAGCCGGGGATGATGTTGAGCCCTTCGCCCTCGACGCGCTCGGCCTTGTCCCAGAAGTGGCTCAGGATGCCCTTCTGCATGTTGTCGTAGCCGTCCACATGGCTGCCGACGAAGGCCGGGGTATGGGCGTGCGGCACATCGAAGTCCTCGGCCACCGAGCCCTTCTGCTTGGCCTGCTGGATGAAGGAGTTGAGGTCGTCACCGATCACCTCGGCCATGCAGGTGGTGCTGACGGCGATCATCTTGGGATCGTAGAGTGCCTTGGTGTTGGCAAGCCCGTCGACCATGTTGATCAGCCCGCCGAAGACCGCCGCATCCTCGGTCATCGAAGACGACACGCAGGAGCTCGGCTCCTTGAAGTGCCGCGACAGGTGCGAGCGGTAGTAGGCGACGCAGCCCTGCGATCCGTGCACGAAGGGCATGGTGGCTTCATAGCCCTGCGACGCGAAGACCGCGCCGAGCGGCTGGCAGGCCTTGGCGGGGTTCACCGTGAGGGCCTCGCGGGCGAGGTTCTTCTCGCGGTACTCCCAGGACTTGGTCCAGTCACCGATCTCCTTGACCATCTCGTCAGGGTGACCGCATTCGAAGTTGATCTTCTTCTGGGCCAGCATCTCCTTGTATTCGGGCTGCTGGAAGAGCGGTGCGTGATCGAGCACCTTGTCTGCCGACTGGGGCATGGCTGTGATCCTTCTGTTGGCCGTCCGCATTCCGAGACGCGCCTGAGTTGAAGAAAGGTGGGAGAGGGTCTCCCGGATCATGACGTTGCAGATGAGGGCGCTGCGAGGGCCGCCCGGACCTGCCCGGGGCGCGTACGTCCCGGGCCGCGTTCGTCCCGCCTCCGTCCTGCCGGAGGCATGCCGCCTCCGGTGGCGGGCGCGATTGCGCCCACCCACGGGCCGGGCGCGGTCCTCCATTCAGAAGGATACGCCCGGTATCGCGGGTAATCACTCGGCGGCGATGGCCGGAGTTTCCCAGGGCGCGTCGTACATGCCCCAGACCGGGTTGTTGATCGCGAGGTCCATGTCCCGCGCGAAGATCGCGAAGCCGTCGTAGCCGTGGTACGGGCCGGAATAGTCCCAGCTGTGCATCTGGCGGAACGGGATGCCCATCTTCTGCACCGGGTACTTCTCCTTGATCCCCGAGCCGACGAGATCGGGGCGGATCTTCTCGATGAACTTCTCGAGCTCGTAGCCGGTCACGTCGTCGTAGATCAGCGTGCCGTCCTTCACGTAGTGGCCGGTGCGCTTGTAATCGTCGTTGTGGCCGAACTCGTAGCCGGTCCCGGCGATGACCATGCCGAGATCGTCATATGCGGTCACCACGTGGCGCGGGCGCAGGCCGCCGACGTAGAGCATCACCGACTTGCCCTCGAGACGCGGGCGGAACTTCGCGATGACCTCGTCGACCAGCGGCTGGTACTTGGCGATGACCTTCTCGGCGTTTTCCTGGATGGTCTCGTCGAAGTTCTTGGCGATCGCCCGCAGGGATGCGGCGATCTGGGTCGGGCCGAAGAAGTTGTACTCCATCCAGCCGATGCCGTATTTCTCTTCCATGTAGCGGCAGATGTAGTTCATCGACCGGTAGCAGTGGATGAGGTTGAGCTTCGCCTTCGGCGCGCGCTCGATCTCCGCCAGCGTCGCATCGCCGGACCAGTTGCCGACCACGTTGAGCCCCATCTCCTCGAGCAGGATGCGTGAGGCCCAGGCGTCCCCGCCGATGTTGTAGTCGCCGATGACGTTCACGTCATACGGCCCCGGCTCGTAGGCCTTCACCGCCTCGCTCTCTTCCTGCTCGAACACCCAGTCGCGCACCGCGTCGTTGGCGATGTGGTGGCCAAGCGACTGCGACACGCCGCGGAAGCCCTCGCAGCGGACCGGCACCATGGTCTTGCCGCTTTCCTTCTTCTTCTGCTTGGCCACTGCCTCGATATCGTCGCCGATGAGGCCGATGGGGCATTCCGACTGGATCGTCACGCCGTTCGACAGCGGGAAGAGCTCGTTGATCTCGTCGATGGTCTTGGCCAGCTTCTTGTCGCCGCCGAAGACGATGTCCTTCTCCTGGAAGTCCGTGGTGAACTGCATGGTGACGAAGCTGTCGATGCCGGTCTTGCCGATGTAGTAGTTGCGGCGCTGGGACCAGCTGTACTGGCCGCAGCCGACCGGCCCGTGGGAGATGTGGACCATGTCCTTGACCGGTCCCCAGACCACGCCCTTCGAGCCGGCATAGGCACAGCCGCGGATCGTCATCACGCCGGGGATCGACTTGATGTTGGACTTGGTGGTGTCGCATTTCGACGCGATGCCGGTGGTGGCATCGGGCGCCTCGTCGGTGGTCTGCGACACCTGCAGGTGCTTGGCGCGCTTCTTCCGGGCCTTCTCGGGGTAGGCTTCGAGCACCTCTTCAATGAGGCTTTCGTAGTCGTCCGGCCCGCTTGCGTGATCCTTGGCCATCCTTTTGGCTCCTTCTCACAAATCTGGGGGGAAGGCCGGCCCGCGGGGGCCGGCCGGGCGTGTCTCAGGAGGCGGCGGCCTGTCCGTCCGTCGCGGCAATCGCGGCGAGACGCTCTTCCTCGGACTGCATGATGCCGAACTCCATCAGCATCTCCTCCAGCTCGTCCATGGTGACCGGGGTCGGGATCACGCCCTTGCCCGAGTTCTCGTGGATCTTGCGGGCCAGTTCGCGGTACTCGGCGGCCTGCTGGCTCTCGGGCGCGTATTGCAGCACCGTCTGGCGGCGCAGCTCGGCGTGCTGCACGATGTTGTCGCGCGGCACGAAATGGATGAGCTTGGAGCCCAGTTTGGCAGCCATCGCCTCGGCCAGTTCCAGCTCCTTGTCGGTCTGGCGCTCGTTGCAGATCAGACCGCCGAGACGCACGCCGCCGGAGTTGGCGTATTTGAGAATGCCCTTGGCGATGTTGTTGGCGGCATAAAGCGCCATCATCTCGCCGGACATGACGATGTAGATTTCCTGCGCCTTATTCTCGCGGATCGGCATGGCGAAGCCGCCGCAGACCACGTCGCCGAGCACATCGTAGGAGACGTAGTCGACATCATCGTAGGCGCCGTTCTCCTCGAGGAAGTTGATCGAGGTGATGACGCCGCGCCCGGCGCAGCCGACGCCCGGCTCAGGGCCGCCGGATTCCACGCACTTGATGTCCTTGAAGCCGACCTTGAGCACGTCCTCGAGCTCGAGGTCCTCGACCGAGCCCATCTCGGCGGCGAGGTGCAGCGCGGTGTCCTGCGCCTTGGAGTTGAGGATCAGGCGGGTGGAGTCCGCCTTGGGGTCGCAGCCGACGATGAGAATTTTCTGGCCCATCTCGACGAGGGCCGCGAGGGTGTTCTGCGAGGTGGTCGACTTGCCGATCCCCCCCTTGCCGTAAAAGGCGATCTGACGAAGTTCGCTCATGTCCTTGTCCTTTGGTCTGGTGTGATCAATCTCGCGAAGGTGAGACGGTTCGCGACCGCGCTCAGGAAGGAATGAGCAGGAAGCGTGCCAAGCTTTGATGGCGCGTATATTATTGAAAATCAGATAGTTGAGACACCTCCACGAAGTGGAGGAAACCCGACAATGCCCGACAATGCGGTTTCAAAGGCTCGTGCCTTCCGCCAGCCACAAGGCCGAAGACCACGGGCAAGCGCCGGCTCGCCCCGTCGCACCGAAGGTGCCGGAATGAAGACCGGCATGCCCTCAGCGGCACGGGCCGGCGCGCGCCCGGTTCGCGTCGCGCATTCCCGAACGAAAAACCCCGCCGCGGTGACCGCGACGGGGCGAAATCCCCAGCCTTGAATGCGCGCCTTACTCCGCCGCCACCGCCTGCGTCAGGTAGCTCATAAGGCTCTCCGGACTCGACACGCCGTAGGGGTCGTCCGGGCAGTTGTCCATCAACCCAGGCTCCTCGAACCATGCCTCGATCACCCCGTCGTTGACGATGGCAGCGTAGCGCCATGACCTCTGCCCGAAGCCGAGATTATCCTTGTCCACCAGCATGCCCATCTTGCGGGTGAACTCGCCAGATCCATCGGGGATCACCTGCACCTTCTCGATGCCCTGGGCCTTCGCCCATTGGTTCATGACGAAACTGTCGTTCACCGACAGGCAGTAGATCGCATCGATCCCCTGCCGGGCGAAGGCGTCGAACCCCTGTTCGAAGCCCGGCAACTGGTAGGTCGAGCAGGTGGGCGTGAAGGCCCCGGGGAGCGAGAAGAGGATCACCCGCTTGCCCTTGAAGTACTCCGCCGTGGTCCTGTCCTGCCAGCGGTAAGGGTTGGGCCCGCCGACGCTCTCGTCTCGGACCCGGGTGCGGAAGGTGACGTCGGGCAGTTTCACATTGGCTTTCATGCGGTTGTCTCCTGTTCTGGGATAGGTTTGGAAAACTCAGAGCGCCGCGCATGCCGGATCGGGCACGGCGGCAGGGAGTGGCACCACCTGCGGCTCTGCGGGAAAGCCCCCGCCCACCGGCCTGAGCCGCGCGAGCATCTCCGGCGTGGCGTAGAGGCTGCCGTCTCCGGCGATCAACAGCACCGCCGATACGCCCATGTCGGCGGCCACCTGTGGCCAGTCCGCACGCCCTGCGACTGCAAGCGCCGTGGCGGCGGCATCGGCGCGGGTGCCGCGGGTGTCCAGAACCGAGACCGAGACGATCTCCGCCACCGGGTAGCCCGTGCGCGGGTCGAGAATATGCGCAAAGCGCTGGCCGCCCTGCTCGAAGTACCGCTCGTAATTACCTGATGTGTAGAGAACTTCCCCAGGTTGAAGATCGACCGATCCCATCGCGCTCCAGACGAAGGGGTCGCGGATGGCCACCCGCCAGGGGCGCCCGCCGTGGCTGCCGATGACATTCACGTCCCCACCGGCATTTAGCACCGCATTCTCAGCCCCTTGCGCCAGGAACTTAGCACCGATCCGATCGAGGGCCGCGCCCTTGGCAAAGCCGCCGAGGTCGAGCTGAACCGACCGGTCGGTCGAGGTGATCCGGGTGCCGTCAAAATGCAAAGCCATGATGCTCGGATGCGCCGCGCGCAGAGCTTCAATTTCCTCCGTTGCGGGAGGCGCGCCCTCGGGCCGCGTGTCCTGGTGGAACCCCCAGAGCTCGACAAGCGCGCCGATGCCCGGGTCGAAACGCCCGCCGCTGAGACAGCTCAGCCTTTGCCCCTCGCGGAGCAGTTCCGCAAGCCGTGGATCGACCTCCATGGACTCGCCTGCTGCGAGCGCCGCATTGAGGTCCTCCAGTTCACCGGGTTGCCAGGCGTGCCAATCGCGGTGCCGCTGCTGCAGCTCACGCCCGGCCTCGGCGGTCACGGCAGCAGCCGACACCTCGTCCTCGCCGTAGAGCACAAGTTCGACCAGCGTGCCGAAGACATAGAGCGTTTCGCGAAACTCCCGCTCGGGCTGCGCCGCACGAACCGCGCCGAAATAGAGCGCCGAGACCAGCAGCCCCCCGGCGATCACCCAGCGGCGCACTTGCAGCGGGGTCATCGCGCCTTTCCTGCGCCCGTCCCCGCGGGGACGATGTCTTCGATGTGCAGCGCTTCGGTCACGGCGCCGCGCAGCTCCGCGCGCCTCAGCGGCAGGAGCGAAACTCCCAGCACGGGCAGGCACAGCAGCGCCGACCAGAGGTCCGGCAACCCCAGCGCGGCGCAGAGTGCCAATGCCATCACCAGCGCCGCTGGCGGCAACAGGTAGGCCAGCCCCGCCGCCCCGAGGAAGGCGGCGGCGGGCAGGACGACGATCACCTCGTCGCCCGGCATCACCCCCTCCGGACGCGGCATCGTCAGGCGAAGCCGCCCGCCCGCCAGCTCCGCCAGCGCGCCGACACCGCAGCCGCTGCGCGCCGCGCAGCCGCTGCAGGCCGCGGCGCGCGCCCCCTCGAGCGATATCCGCCCCTTGGAGACGGCGGTGACACGCAGCCGCTGGCGCAGCGCGCGCGGATCGGAGCAGGCGGCGCGGCTCATTGCCTTACTCCGCCGGGATGATGCAGCCGTCTTCGAAACAGACCGAAAGGCACTGCGGCATCTCGTGGTCCGGCTCGCATTCGGTGCAGACGTCGGCGTTGATGAAGAACACCCCCTTCTTGGGCACGATGGCGCCGGTCGGGCAGACCGGCTCGCAGTCGCCGCAGGAGGTGCAGAGATCGGAAACGATGAACATGGCCATAGGGTTGGGTCCTTTCGTTAAAGTTGAATCATGAGGGGAGCGGTTCAGCCGGGCCGGACCTTCACCGCGCCGCCCAGCACCTGGCACTGGCAAGCGAGGCGGTCGGAATGCCCGGCAAGGTTTTCCTTCAACACCCGCAGCTCCAGCGCCGAGGGCTCCGAGAGATGTTCGGCCCCCTCGACCACATGGGTGAGGCAGGTGCCGCAATCGCCCTCGCGGCAGCCGTAGGTGATGCCCGCGCCGATCTTTTCGCTGATCTCGATGATCCGCGTCCCCGCGGGGACGGTCACCGTCAGATCGACGTCGGTGAAGGTCAGCTGCGACTTGGTCATGGCGGCCTCCTGCTGCCGGGGCCCACTGGAGTCTTTCGGGGCGTTCCGGGGGTGAGCAGCAAGCTGCGTGCCAAGCGCCGGAAGGGTGAAAGGCGGCCTCTCGACCGGCCTGCGGGCGCACCCGACGCGGGAGCACCGCCGCAGGTCCGACAAATTGTAGGCAATGCGACAGGCCGCAAGCGCGGGTCCGCAGGCAGGAGAACTGCGGAAAGGTCACGCACAGGGTCGCGCCGGTCCGCGCCCCGAGCCGCCTACACGGGTCGGCCTTCGTTGGGAGGCCTTCCTTGAGAAATCCCGAAGCATGCGCGCGCAGGCCCCACCCGGCGATCCGGCCCGTCCGGCGATCCGCCCTGCCCGCGCCGCCCTGGCAGCGCCTCCGAGCACTTGGCACGCGCCTTGCTGCTCAGATCGGCAACCGGCCCGCGATCGCGCGCCGCCCTCCTCAGACCGGAGCAGCCGATGGAAGAGTTCTTCATGATCCTGCTGGGCACCGCGCTGGTGAACAACGTGGTGCTGGTCAAGTTCCTAGGGCTCTGCCCGTTCATGGGGGTGTCGCGCAAGGTGGACGCCGCGATCGGCATGGGCATGGCGACGACCTTCGTGCTGACGCTGGCCGCAATCGCGAGCTGGATCGTCGAGACGGCGATCCTGATCCCCCTCGATCTGGGGTTCCTGCGCATCCTGTCGTTCATCCTGGTGATCGCCGCCATCGTGCAGTTCACCGAGGTGGTGATGCGCAAGATCGCCCCCACGCTCTACCGCGCGCTGGGGATCTACCTGCCGCTGATCACCACCAATTGCGCCGTGCTGGGCGTGGCGCTGCTGAACATCCAAGGGCAGCACGGCTTTGCGCAGAGCGCGCTCTACGGCTTCGGCTCGGCGCTGGGGTTCAGCCTGGTGCTGGTGGTCTTTGCCGGGCTGCGCGAGCGGCTGGCGCAGCTATCCGTGCCCGCGCCCTTCGCCGGACCACCCATCGCCTTCATCGCCGCGGGGCTACTGTCGATGGCCTTCATGGGCTTTGCCGGCCTTGTTCCGAATTGACCCTGCCGCCGAGCTGACCTTGCAAGGGAGCACCAAGAGATGATCACCGCCGCCGCCTCGATGTCCGCCCTCGGTCTCGGTCTCGGCCTGCTGCTGGGCGCCGCCGCGCGGAAGTTCCACGTCGAGACCCCGCCCATCGTCGACGAGCTGGAGGCGCTGCTGCCCGGCACCAACTGCGGGCAATGCGGCTTTGCCGGCTGCCGGGGCGCCGCCGAGGCGGTGGCCGAGGGCACTGCCCCGGTGACGCTCTGCCCGCCCGGCGGGCGCGACGTGGCGCTGCAGTTGGCAGAGGTCACCGGAAGCGACTGCGGCTGCGGCGCGGCGGGCGGGGCTGACCTTTCGGGCATGGCCGAGGCCGAGCCCATGATCGCCTTCATCTTCGAGGACCATTGCACCGGCTGCACCAAGTGCTTCAAGCGCTGCCCGACCGACGCGATCGTCGGCGCGGCCAAGCAGATCCACACGGTGATCTGGGACGCCTGCATCGGCTGCGACGCCTGCGTCGAGGTCTGCCCGACCGAGGCGATCCTGCTGCGCCGCAAGCCGCGCACGCTGCAGGGCTGGTACTGGGAGAAACCGGCCCAGCCCTTCGCGACGCGCGGCACGGAGGCGGTGTCATGATCCGCTTTTCGCTGTCTGGTCTGAAACCCTCGACCCTCTTCCGGGTCCGCGGCGGGGTGCATCCGGAGACCCGCAAGTTCCTCAGCGCCGGGTCGGCCATCGAGGCGATGGCCCTGCCCGCGCTGATCCGGGTGCCCTTGCAGCAGCACATCGGGGCGCCTGCCGAGCCGCTGGTGAAACAGGGCGATCTGGTGCTCAAGGGCCAGCTCATCGGTCGCGCGCGCGGACCGGTCTCGGCCAACCTGCACGCGCCGACCTCGGGCAAGGTGATCGCCGTGGGGCATTTCCCGGCACCGCATCCCTCGGGGCTGCCGGTGCCGACCATCACCCTGCGCCCCGATGGCGAGGACCGCTGGGGGCCGCGCCTGCCGCGTCTGCGCCCCGAGGATGCCGCCCCCGAGGAGATCGCCGCCCGCGTCGCCGAGGCCGGGATCGTCGGCATGGGCGGCGCCACCTTCCCGGCGGCGGTGAAGCTGAACCTGCGCGGCAAGTACCCGCTGCACACGCTGATCCTAAATGCCGCCGAATGCGAGCCCTACCTCACCTGCGACGACCGGCTGCTGCGCGAGCACGCCGAGGAGGTCGCCGACGGCGCAGGCATCATGGCGCGGGCGCTGGGGGTGGCGCGGATCATCGTGGTGGTGGAGTCGAACAAGCCCGAGGCCGCCAGCGCCATGCGCCGCCACAACCTCGGCATGGGGTATCCCATCGAGGTGAAGGTGGTGCCGACGCAATATCCCATGGGCTCTGAGAAACACATGGTGAAGGCGGTCACCGGGCAGGAGACCCCTGCCCGCGCGCTGACCGCCGAGCTGGGGATCGTGGTGCACAATGCCGCCACCGCCCATGCGGTGCATCTGGCGGTGCGCTACGGCGAGCCGCTGATCTCGCGGGTGGTGACGGTCTCGGGGCGCGGCATCGCACGGCCCGCGAACGTGCGGGCGCTGATCGGCACGCCGGTGGCCGACCTCATCGCCCATTGCGGCGGGCTGAGCGGGGAGCCGGAGAAGCTGCTGCTCGGAGGACCGATGATGGGCCAGCCGATCGCCAACCTGCGCGTGCCCATCGTGAAGGGCACCAATGGCGTGCTGGCTCTCAGCCCGTCCGAGACCCACCGCAGTGCCGCCATGCCCTGCATCCGCTGCGGCAGCTGCGTGCAGGCCTGCCCCTGCGGGCTGACGCCCTTCGAGCTGAACGCGCGGATCCAGGCAGATGACCTTGAAGGGGCGGCCGAGGTAGGCCTGCTCGACTGCGTCTCCTGCGGCTGCTGCTCGTTCATCTGCCCCTCGAACATCGCGCTGGTGCAGGGCTTCAACTTCGCCAAGGGCAGGCTCGCCGAGAAACAGGCCCGCAAGCACCAGCAGGAAGAGACCAAGCGCCTCGCCGCGGCGCGCAGCGCGCGCGAAGAGGCGCTCGCCGAGGCCAAGCGCGCCGCCATGGCCAAGCGCAAGGCCGAGATGGCCGCGAAGAAGGCGCGCGAGGCGGCGGAAGCGGCGGCACAGCCCGATGGAGAGGTGGTGAAATGAAACTGCCGCAGGTGGCCAGCGGGCCGCATTTCCATTCGATGTTCAACGTGCCGCGCACCATGGTGGCGGTGATGGTCTGCCTCGCCCCGGCCACCGGCTTCGGGCTCTACCAGTTCGGCTGGCCGGCGGTGCTGCTCTTTGCCGTGACGCTGGCCGCGGCGCTGATCTTCGAGGTGCTGTCGCTGATCGTGGCGGGACGCCCGGTGCTGCCCTTCGCGACGGATGGCTCGGCGCTGCTGACCGGCTGGCTGGTGGCGATGACCCTGCCACCCTGGGCGCCCTGGTGGGTTGGGGTGCTGGGCGCCTTCGTCGCCATCGTGATCGGCAAGCAGGTCTTCGGCGGGCTGGGGCAGAACCTCTTCAATCCCGCCATGGTCGCCCGCGCCATGCTGCTGATCGCCCTGCCGGTGCCGATGACGCAATGGGTGGCGCCGATGGGTCTGAAGGACGGGCCGGGCATCAGCGAGGCGCTACGCATCACCTTCGGCGGTGGGCCGGGCTATGACGCCATGTCGAGCGCCTCGGTGCTGGGACATGTGCAGAGCCAGCTCGATGCGGGCAGGCCGATGCCCGAGATCCTGAGCAGCATGGCGAGCCTGCACGACCAGTTCTTCGGGCTGATGGCGGGAAGCCTGGGTGAGACCAGCGCGCTCTTGCTGCTGATCGGCGGGCTGTGCCTCGTGTCTCTGCGGATCATCCAGATCGTCACGCCGCTGGCGGTGCTGGGGTCGATCTTCCTGTTGTCGGGCGCCGCCTGGCTGATCGACCCCGAGCACTTCGTGCCGCCGCTTTTCCACCTTGCCTCGGGGGCGACCATGCTCTGCGCCTTCTTCATCGCCACCGACTACGTCACCGCACCTGTCACCACCGCCGGGAGGGCGATCTACGGTGCGGGGATCGGCGCGCTGATCTGGGTGATCCGGGTCTGGGGCAGCTTCCCCGAGGGTGTCGCCTTTGCCGTGTTGCTGATGAACGCGGTGACGCCGCTGATCGACACCTACGTGCGGCCGCGCATCTTCGGGCGCACCCGGTCCGGCAAGCCGCTGCCGCTGGCCGCCAGTGCGGGAGAAAAGCCATGACCGACACCGCGCCCCATCCGTCGCGCCTCTCGGCGCTGAAGACCACGCCGCTCGCCCCGGGGCTGCTGCTGGCGCTCTTCTCGCTGGGCACGGCGCTGGTCCTCGCGCTGTCGGACGATCTGACCCGCGATGCCATCGCAGCGCGCGGGGCCGAAGACCTCTATGCCTCGCTGGCGCAGGTCTTGCCGCCGGGCAGCTACGACAACGATCCGACCGCCAGCCTGCGGCAGATGCTCGACGGCGAGCAGCCCATCCCGGTCTACGTCGGTGCCGAGGGCCCCAACGTCACGGCGCTGGCCTTCGCGCTCACCGGCTACGGCTACGGCGGCGCGATCCGGGTGCTGATTGGTGTCGATGCCGGGGGGACGGTGCTTGGCGTGCGCGTGCTGGCCCATGCCGAGACGCCGGGGCTGGGCGACAAGATCGAGACCGCCAAGAGCGACTGGATCGAGGGCTTCGCCGGGACATCCATGACCTCGCCCACCCCCGCGGGCTGGAAGGTCCGCAAGGACGGTGGCCAATTCGACCAGTTCTCCGGCGCCACGATCACCCCGCGCGCGGTGGTCGCCACGGTGCACCGGGGGCTGGAGCTGTTCGAGGCCAATCAAGCGGCGCTGCTCGCCCCGCTCCGCGCAGAGGAGACAGGCTGATGGCCGACTATGCCAAGATCGCCCGTGACGGGCTCTGGGACAACAACATCGTCTTTGGCCAGATGCTGGCACTCTGCCCGCTGCTGGCGGTGACCGGCACGGCGACCAACGGGCTCGGCATGGGCTTGGCAACGACCGCGGTGCTGGTGGCCTCCGGGCTGGCGGTGTCCTTGCTCCGCGGCGCGATCACGCCGGAGATCCGTATCCCCGCCTTCGTGCTGATCATCGCCTGCATCGTGACGGTGGTGGACATGGCGCTGAACGCCTGGGTGCATGACCTGCACAAGGTGCTGGGCCTCTTCATCCCGCTCATCGTCACCAATTGCGCCATCCTCGGCCGGGCCGAGGCCTTTGCCTCGAAACAGACGCCGCTGGCCTCCGCCTTCGACGGGCTGATGATGGGGCTCGGCTTCACCCTGGCACTGACGGTGCTGGGCGGGCTGCGGGAAATCCTCGGGTCGGGCACGCTCTTTGCCAATGCCTCGGTGCTGCTGGGGGCACGCTTCGGCTTCCTCGAGACCGTGGTGATCCCGGGCTACCAGGGTTTCCTTCTGCTCATCCTGCCGCCGGGCGGCTTTATCGTGCTTGGCTTTCTGCTGGCGCTGAAATCGCTGGCCGACAGGCGCCGCCGCGCCGGGAGCGAGGCCAAGACCGCCCGCGCAGCGCGCAGCTTCACCGCCGTGGGCGTGCTGCCCCGGCCCGAGGAGGGAGAAACGTCATGAATGTCGGCATCGCCTATGCCCGGCCCACCGCGCAGGTCTGGCGCAACCTCGAGGTGTCCGATGGCGCCACGGTGCGCGAGGTGATCGAGGCCTCGGGGCTCCTCAACGAATTCCCCGAACTCGACCTCGCGGTGAACAAGGTCGGCATCTTCGGCGCCATCGCCAAGCTGGAAAAGCCGGTGAAGGAAGGAGACCGGGTTGAAATCTACCGCCCGATACACCCCGACGCCGAGCTGCTTGAGAAGAAGTCATGAGTCGCGGACGCACCAGGCCACACACGCAAAAGGAGACGTAAATGCCAATGCTTACACGCCGAAGCTTCACCACGTCGCTGCTCGCCGGAGTGAGTGGGCTTGCCGCCGCCGGTCTGGTCCCGCCCGGCAGCCGCGCCCGCAGCCTCGTCATCGGAGGCGGTCCCGCCGGCGCCATGGCCGCGCTTGCGCTCCGGCGCAGCGATCCCAGAGCCGAAGTGTTGTTGGTCGAGCGCGATCCCACGCGATTGGGAACCTCCACAGCCGGCGCCTTCGAGCAGCCCGGCGCTGGCGTCACGCTGTCGGAGCTGGATGCCGAAGGCGTCGGCGTGCTGCTCGACGAGGCCGCCGGGATCGACTGGCGCACCGCGCGGCTTGAGCTGTTCAGCGGCAGGACGTTGGCGTTTGACCGCATCGTGCTGGCCCCCGGCACCGCGGCCGTGGCCGAAGCCATTCCCGGCCTCGACGCCGTCACCCGTCACCGCTGGCCCGCCGCCTGGGGCAGCACGCAGGAGGCCCGCCGGCTGGCGGCACAGCTTGGCGCCCTGCCGGAGCGCGGCCACGTGGTCCTGCGCCTTCCGGCCGAGATTAGTCATCCCGAGGTGGCGCTCGACCGGGCGCTGCTGCTTTCGGCATGGTTGCGCCGCGCGCGCCCCGCCGCACGGCTGACTGTGCTCGACGGCAGTGACACCCAGGCACTGTCGGGCCGGTTCCACGAGCAGGTGGCCCGGCGGGGTGGCTGGCTCTGCGCGGAGTGGCAGCGCGCACGGGTGACCGCGGTCGACGCCCGGCAAGGTCTCATCGAGACCGATGCCGGGCGCCTGCGCGCCGAAGTGGTTAACTTCGTCACCCCGCGCAGCGCCGGTCCGCTGGCCCGGGTGGCCGGGCTGGCGGACGCGTCGGGCTGGTGCCCCTGCGATGCCTCGGGCCGCTCATTGCGGCGCGCGGGCGCAGTGATCCTCGGCGACGCGCGCAAGGGCGCGCGGCGCACGCTGGATCAGGCAGCGCATGTCGCGGGCGTGCAGGCCTAGGTCGGCGTGTAGAGCGCGCGCGACTGGCGGTGCAGGTTGACCCGCTTGTCGTAGCCGCAGTTGCAGTTCGGGCAGTTGAGATTGAAGGCATCGCGCGAGAAGCGCTTGTGCTTCTCGGTGAACAGCATCTCGGTCAGCCGCTGCTTGTGCAGGTCACCCATCTTGAAGGTCACGAAGCACAGTTGCACCGTCCCGTCCGGCCCGATCCAGAGCATGTCGTAGCTGGTGCAGGGCAGCCGCATCTTCTCCTTGCGGATCAGCCAGTCGGGGATCGACCGAATGCCGCGCTCGGTATTGCGGATCAGGTCCGGCTCTTTCTGCTTGGCCTCGAGCAACATCCCGCAGATGTCGTCGAGCAGCGGCCGGTCCTCCTCCTCGAACCAGAAGGGCTGGTTGTCGCCGGCGCCGTCCTTCTTGACGAAGTAGGGCAGCGAGTAGTGGATCAGGTTGATATAGATCTGCATGTCGAGATCACGGGCGAATTTCAGCGTGTCCCGCACCGTCTCGGGCTTGCCCGTGCCGCGCATCAGCAACCAGTCGAGGCTCATCGGCAGCTTGTCGGCCCCATGGCGGCGCCGGGTTTCGGTGAGCGACTTCCTCACCAGCTCGAAGGACCCCTTGCGCTGCACGTAGTCGTCGTAATCCTGTCCCAGCCCGTAGAGCCCGACCGAGACCTTGCGCAGCCCGGCCTCCACAAGCTTGTCGATCTTCTTGTCGAGCAGCAGCCCGTTGGTGGTGACATACATGTTGAGGCCACGGTCGCGGATGCGGGCCACGAACTTGTCGAGGTCCCGGTGCAGCAGCGGCTCGCCACCGTAGAGCCGGATATTGCCGATCCCCAGCTCCTTGCAATCGTCGATCAGTTGCGCCCCGATCTCCCAGGGCAGCTGCGTTCCGTGCATGAAGTCCCGACCGTAACAGCAGGCACCACAACGAAGATTGCAGTTTGCCGTCAGGCTCAGGAAGACCTCGTGCGGGGCCGGGCGCACCAGCTTGTCGCTGACCTGCGCCATAGAGAAATGCGCCCGACGCATATGCTCCTTGACCACCTTTGCCGGCGCGTAGAGCGGTGAGCCCTGCAACGCCGATTTGACGCTCCTCTCGATCTTGTTTGTATTTGGCATAGACGTCTTTCCTCCTCCGTCTCTGTTGTTTTCAGCATGGACCGGCTCGGGAAATATCTTCGACACACTCCCCCGCGCGGCCGGTGCTCGCGCGGAAATCACCCTCAATCGTATTGCGGTAGAGCCGGCGCAGCGCCGCGCTCCAGTCTTCCACCCGGTAACTGCGCAGCACCCGCGCGCGTCCCGCGCGGCCAAGCCTGCTGCGCAGGGCCGGATCCAGCGCCAGTTCGGCCATCGCCGTGGCCAGCGCCTCGGGATCGCCCGGCATCACCCGGCGTCCGACGCTGGCATCGACAACGGAAAAGGCGCTGCCCGCCGGGGTGGCGACCACTGGCAGCGCGTAGCTCATCGCCTCAAGCAGCGCGATCGACAGCCCCTCTGCACGCGACGCGCTGACATAGGCGTCATGGCGGCAGAGCAGCCCGGGCACGTCGTCCCGGGGCCCGAGAAAGCTGACCTGATCGCGCAGCGCGAGGTCGCGAGCCCGCTCTTCGAGCGCGGCGCGGCTTTCGCCATCCCCGGCAATCGACAGGTGAAACGGAACCGCGCGCGCCGCAAGGCGCGCCGCCGCCCAAAGCACCGTGTCCACGTCCTTTTCCGGCGACAGCCGACCGACCACCAAGAAGCGCGCCGGGGCGTCGGGCGCCCTGCCATCAGCGCGGGCCACCTCGACGGTCGCAAGATCGGGAGGCGGCGGCGCCGGATTGGGCAAGGTCACCAGCGGCAGCGTTCCGAGCCGTGCACGGTTGCCGCTTGCCACGCTCTCGGAACAGGCGATGGCCCCCGTGGCCGCGCGGCGCAAAGCCTGCGCCTCGAGCAGGCCGCGCAGGCGGGCCCGGCGGTCCGGACCGGGCGGAGGCAGGTGCAGCCCGCCAAGCACGGGCAGGCCGCAGAGCCGCCCTGCGGGTGGCGCAATGGTATTGGCGAGGCGCAGGTGCGCGTGTACCAGCTGCGCCCCGCAGCGGCGCAGCGCCTCCGCCAACTGCCGGACAAGTCCCGGCATCCCGCCCGCGCCGCGCCGCAGGTAGCTCACCGGCACGCCGGCGCTCTCGAGCCGTGCCGCGTAAGGCGTCTCCACCGGGCCGGAGAGCACGAAGACCCGAAGCGCCAGCCGCTCGATCCGCTGGCGCTCGGCGAGGTAGACAAGCAGCTCCTGCGTGCCCCCCCATTCGAGGTTGCCGATCACCTGCGCCACGCGGAGTGGCGGCAGGCCCGGGGCCGGGGCCGGGACGACGCTCATGTGCCGGCCCGGTGAAAGGCGTGGAACTTCGACTCGCGCCCTGTGAGTTCCTCGTAGCTGCCCTCTTCAAGCACCCGCCCCGCACCAATCAGGTAGATCAGGTCGCAGTTGCGCACCGAGCTGAGCCGGTGCGCGACGATCACCACGGTGGTGCGCCCGCGCAGCCCCTGCACGGCAGCGGTCAGCTCGGCCTCGCTGATCGTGTCGAGCGCCGAAGTGGACTCGTCCATGACCAGCAGCGCCGGCTCGCGGTAGATCGCCCGGGCGATGCCGATGCGCTGGCGCTGTCCCACAGAAAGGCTCTGGCCGCGCTCGCCGAGCGGCGTGTCGTAGCCCTGCGGCAGCTCGGAGATCAGGCCGTCCAGCCCGGCAAAGGCACCCGCCCGGCACAGTGCCTCGGAGGCATCGCCGCGCGGCGTGAAACCGAAGCGGATGTTGTCGCCGATGGACCCTTCGATCATGCAGCTGTCCTGCGGCACATAGGCCACCGAACGGCGCCAGCGCGCAAGGTTCTCGGGGGTGATGCGGGTGCCGTCGACGTAGAGGCCGCCGCTGGCGGGACGGATCAGCCCGGTCAGCATGTCGAGAATGGTGCTCTTGCCCGCGCCGGTCGCGCCGACCAGCCCGACGATGCGCTTCGCCGGAACGCGCAGGTCGAGATCGCGGATCAGCTGACGCTCACCGTCCGGGTAGTCGTAGCCGACGCTCCGCAGCTCCAGCGACTGTTCCAGCGGCATCGCCTCGGTGGCCCGACCGTCCGACAGATCGACGCCCTCGACCGCGGCGAGATCCGCATGCAGCTCGTCCACCGCCGGAAGATCGCCTCGAAGCGCCGCCCCGGCCGCGTAAATCCGTTGCAACGCCGGGAAGAGCCTAGCTGCGGCAAAGGCATAGAGCGCAACCATGGGCAGCGCGCTGCTGCCCTCGCCCTGTTCGACCAGCGTCCAGATCACCAGCAGGATCATCGTGCCGAAAGTCAGAACCTCGAGCACCGACTTGGGGATGTCGCGCAGCAGGTCGGCGGTGGTGGTGGCCTCGGCCCGGCGCCGGAAGGCCGCCTCGAAACGGTCGAGGTAGCTGCGCTCCATGCCGTAGAGCTTCACCTCGCGCGAGCCCGAGAGCGCCTCGCTGAGCAGCCGCGCGGTCTCGCGGGTGGCGCCCATCCGCGCGGCACCGACGCGGCGCATGGGGCCACGCACCACGGCAAAGATCGCGCCGTAGCCGAGCCCCAGCAGCAGCGCCATGGTCAGCGCGGCGCGCGGCTCGACCACCACCAGCATGACCGCCAGAGACAGCGCCGTACTGACACCAGTGAGCAGCCGCACGGCGTTCATCATCACACCGTTGACCACCCGTTCAACCTCGGACTGGATGTTGGTGACAAGCTCCGCCGAATGCCGCCGCAGCCGCCGGTCGAGCGGCGCGCGCATGTAGAGAGAGACCAGCCGCGACGCGAGGCTGACGCTCTGCCCCCGGACGAAACCGCGCAGGTAGGTGAACCCCCAGATGCGGAAGACGATGGCCGAGGTCAGCATCCCCAGCGAGCCGAGCGCCAGCAGCACCAGGAAGGCGGTTTCCCCCTCGATGCCAAGGGCATTTCGCAGCGCCGCGAGCGCGGGATTGGACAGCGCCTTCTCGGGGCTGGCCGCGACCATGAGGAAGGGGGCGATGGAGAGCACAGCCGCCATGTCCGCCAGACCCATGCCGACGCTCACCGCGAGGACGCGCCAGAGCCGGTGCCGGGCGCGCTCGTCAAGCAAGAACAGGATACGATCCATGGTGCCGCCCAAGACAATCCTCCGTGGGCTTCGCATTCGAAATAACTGGGCGCATCGCGTGGGAGTCAGGGCCCGCCGCGTCGCGGATGAAATGTCTTCAGGAAATGTAGGTTTCAGGATCGGCGATGCCGCGCAAAGCGCAAGTGTTTCGTTGCGGCGATACGGAGGCAGATACACGCTATGGCAGAAATCCGCCGATCGCGTCGCCTTTGCCTCGGCGTTGTACATCCCTCGCGCCGAGGTGCGCACCTGTCCCCCACGCCGAGCGGGCATCCGTGCAGCGGCGCGCCAAGAGCTTCGCGCCCGGTGATCAGGGCCCAACTCGGAACCCGAGCCGACCTGCCTCACCCTTGGCGACGGCGGCATGCGGGCACGGGCGCCGGGTGTGTGCGGAGCGCTCTTCCGGCGCGCCGAGGTGACGCTGAGCCAGAGCCGCCTTGTCCTGCGTCGCGGCGCTGCGGCTGTCGCGCGGCAGTGTGCCCGGCAGCTGGCTCCGGGATGGGCGTGGCGACACCCCTAGCCCATGCGCTTCGGGCGGCACGCCAAGGCGATGCTTGTGGCGAGACGTGGGTCTGAAGTTCTCCGAGCACGCGAGCGGCTGGCTGCCGTTCCGGGCCCGTCAAACTTCGGGTCGGGTGCCGAAGATGGCGCAGGTCCATCGCACCTTGGAGGCGCGGGGTGCGGTGCTCCGTTTCGAGGGTGAGACAGGCCGCAGAGACTTTGGCGCGCCGGAGGAGGGCCACATCGTCGGCGCGCGCCAGAAGCGCTGACGCCGCCAAGAGGCCTCGCCCGAGAGCAGCGCGGCACGTTTTCAAACAGTCTCACAACAATTCGCCCGCAGGCTTGCCGCGGCCTTTGAGCCCGCGCGTTCGCCTGCCCTTCCCCTGCCTGCAAGCCGCGCACCCCAATCGATCTTGTCTGCCCTTCAGGGAGACGCGTCGCGTGCGCGTTCACGCCACCTGCCCGGCACGGTTCGGCGCGCCAGCCCCAATTTTTCGAGGAGACCGCTTCATGCCCACAGACACCCAGACCGCGCAGCTGCAGCTCAGGACGGTGCCCGCCGGCTTCTACCGGGGATTCAACCCGGCCGTGTCGATCACCGCCAAGGCCCTGATCGTTGCGCTGATGCTGCTGATCCTGCTGGCCCCGGCGATGGCGACCCGCGAGCTGCAGATGTTGAAGGACCTGGTGCTGACCCGCTTTGCCGGATGGTACGTCTACCTTCTGGCCGCCTTCGTGGTGTTCAACCTCGGGGTCATCTGCCTGCCGGTCTCGGGCCGATTGCGGCTCGGACCGCCCGGGGCACGGCCCGAAATCGGCACCTTCTCGTGGCTGGCGATGATGTTCTGCGCCGGGATCGGTATCGGGATCCTCGTCTTTTCGGTCAGCGAGCCGGTCTCTGACTTTCTGAACAACCCCGACATCATGGCGGGCGGCACGCCCTCGGCGCAGGCGGAAACCCTGCCCTCGGCGATGCGTTTCGTCTTCTTCCACTGGGGCCTTTCGGCCTGGAGCAGCTACGTGATCGTCGGGCTGGCGCTGGGGCTGGCGTGCCACAGAAACGGGCATCCGCTGACCATGCGCTCGGGGCTGGAGCCGCTGGTCGGCAAGCGACTCGAGGGCCGACTGGGAGACGTGATCGACGTGCTGGCGATCCTCGCCACGGTCTCGGGCATCGCGACCACCATCGTGCTGGGGCTGGAGCACATCTGCTCCGGCCTGTCGGAGCTGACCGGCAGCCCGTTCTTCGCCGACCAGGCCGGCAACCCGCCGCTGGTGGCGCTGCTTACCGCGCTGGTTCTCGCCATTGCCGCCACCATCGCCTCGATCGTCTCGGGCATGGAGCGCGGCGTGAAATGGACGTCGCATTGCGGCATCGCGCTGGCCTTCGTGGTGTTGGCGGTCTTCGTGATCTTCGGGGGCAAGGCCGAAGTCCTCTCCGTCTTCGCCGAAAGCGTTCAGCGCTATGTCGAGACCCTGCCGAGCCAGATCGTCATGCTCTACGACCCGGTGCAGGACAGCGCCCGGCACGTCTGGCAGGGCGACTGGACGATCTTCTACTGGGCCTGGTGGATCGCCTTCGCACCCTTCGTCGGGCTGTTCCTCGTGCGCATTTCCAAGGGGCGCACGGTGCGGCAGTTCGTGCTCGGCGCGATGCTCGGCCCATCGCTCATGTGCTTCGTGTGGTTCTCGGGCACCGGCGGCTCGGCGCTGCTCATGGAGATCGACGGCCGCGCCGGGGGAGCGATCCTGCAGGCCGAGCATGCCTACCGGATCGTCGCGGCGGTCAATGTCATGCTGGGGCCGACCGGGGCGGCGCTGATGACCGGGGCGCTGACGCTGCTGTTCGTGGTGCTGATCATGGCCTCTTCCACCGCCGCGATCATCGCCATCAAGGCGATCGGCGCGGGCGGCAGCCCGCTCGGCGAGACGCCGCTGCACTCCATGCTCTGGGCGGTGGCCATCGCGGCGCTCACCGGGGCGATCATCGCCGCCGGGGGCATCGGCGCGATCCGCGACGCGATGCTGGTGATGACCCTGCCCTTCTCGGTGGTCCTTGCCGGAATGTTCCTGTCGGTGATGCGGCACCTGGTGCGGGGCGCCTGAGCGCCCCGCCATCTTCGCAGACCTTGCACGCCATGACCTCGCGGCAAAGCCGCACTCGGCTCCTTGAAAATGACCAGTGGTCACAATAATCATGACCGCTGGTCATTTTTGAGCGTGACATATGCCCGGACGCCGTTGGCGACCGGTCCGCACGCTCGTCATCTTGGAAACCGAGGGAGAACCATCCGTGACCGAGGTCGCAAAACGTTCCCGTCCGCCTGCCCTGCTCTGGGCCTTCGGACTTCTACTCGCCGTCGTCGGGCTGGTCCTGTCCGCCGGCGGCATCTACCTGATCAGCCTTGGCGGCTCGTGGTACTACGGCATCGCCGGTCTGCTGATGCTCGCCTCCGCCGTGCTCTGCTTCAGGGGACGGGCCGCGGGCCTGACCCTCTTCCTCGCGCTCTTCGCGGGCACTGTCCTCTGGGCACTCTGGGAAGCCGGGCTTGATTTCTGGGCGCTGGTCCCGCGCCTCGTCGCGCCGATCTTCATGGCCGCGCTGGCATTGCTGTTGCTGCCCGCCGCCCGGCGCCACGAGGGCAAGCCCGCCTGCGCGCGCGGCCTGCGCTTTGGCGGTCTCGCGATGCTGGCCGGCTTCGCCGTCTTTCTCGGCCTGATGTTCGTGCCGCACAACGTCGTGCAGAACGATCTGCCCATCGTGCCCGGCGAGGTCTCTGCCGCCACCGCGGCCTCCGGCGAGAGCTGGCTGTCCTGGGGCAAGACCAGCGAGGGCACCCGCTTCTCCACCGCCGAGCAGATCACCCCCGAGAACGTGGGTCAGCTCGAGGTCGCCTGGACCGCACGCACCGGCTTCATCGCCGACCAGTCCGAGAGCAAGCAGGACCAGAACACGCCGCTCTACGTCGATGGCACGCTCTACCAATGCGCCGCCGCCTCGCAGGTGACCGCGCTCGATGGCACCACCGGCGAGATCAAGTGGCAGTACGACCCCAAGGGCACCTCGCCGCTGTGGAAGCGCTGCCGGACCATGGGCTACTACGCGCCGCCCGCGGGCGACGAATGTGGCCCGCGCATCCTGATGACCACCACCGACATGCGCCTCATCGCGCTGAAAGCCGAGACGGGGGAGCTCTGCGAGAGCTTCGGCGAGGGCGGCACGGTCGATCTGAGCATCGGCATGACGCAGCTGGTGCCGCAGCGCGACCTTGACGAGACCGCCGAGGTCGCCCCGCTGCCGGGCTTCCTCGCGCAGACCACCGGGCCCTTCGTCGGGCGTGACAAGATCGTGCTGGGCGGCTGGGTGGCCGACAACATCAGCCGCGGCGAACCCTCGGGCGCGATCCGCGCCTTCAATGCGCTGACCGGTGAATTGGACTGGGCCTGGGACCTCGGCAACCCCGAGATCACCAAGCTGCCGCCCGAGGGCGAGAGCTACACCAAGGGCACGCCGAACGTCTGGACCGGCATCGCCATCGACGAAGAGCTGGGCATGGTCTACCTGCCCATGGGCAACGCCACGCCGGACTACTATGGCGGCGCACGTCGGGACTTCGATGACGAGTACAGCTCGGCCGTGGTGGCGCTGAACCTCGAGGACGGGCGCGAGGCCTGGCACTTCCGCACCGTGCACCATGACATCTGGGACTACGACCTGCCGGCCCAGCCGGCGCTGGCCGATATTCCCGACGGCAAGGGCGGCACCGACAAGGCGCTGATCCAGGTCACCAAGCGCGGCCAGATCTTCGTGCTCGACCGCCGCACCGGGGAGCCGTTGAAGAAGGTCGTGGAAAAGCCCGTCCCTGTCTCGGACGGCAAGATCGAGGGCGAGTACTACTCGGAAACGCAGCCCTACTCGGTCGAGATGCCGACCATCGCGGCGGACCATTTGACCGAAGCCTCGATGTGGGGCGCCACGCCGATCGACCAGATGCTCTGCCGCATCATGTTCAAGAGCTACCGCTACGAGGGTGAGTTCACCACGCAGTCGACCGACAAGACCCTGATGAACCCGGGCAACGGCGGCGGTTTCAACTGGGCGTCGGTGTCCTATGACCAGACGCGCAACCGCATGCTTGTGGTCGACATGCGCATGCCGACGGTAAACTGGCTGATCCCGCGCGAGGAGTATGGCCAGACCGACGAGTTGGTGATGAACTCGCACGGGCGCTCGCCGCAGTTCGGCCTGCCCTATGGCCACGACCTGCGCAACTTCATGTCGCCGCTCGGCGTGCCCTGCATCACGCCGCCCTGGGGCATGGTCTCGGCCATCGACCTGGCGACAGGCGAGATCGCCTGGCAGCAGCCGGCGGGCACCTCCGAGGACACGCCGCTCGGCACGCTGGGCAAGAGCCCGCTGAAGGCGCAGATCGGCATGCCGGGGATGGCGGGTCTCGTGACCACCAAGTCGGGTCTGTCGTTCCACTCGGGCACCCAGGACTACTACCTGCGCGCCTATGACACCGAGACCGGCGACATCCTCTGGAAGGGCCGTCTGCCCTCGGGCTCGCAGGCCGCGCCGATGACCTACATCGGCAAGGACGGGCGACAGTATGTGGTGCTGACCGCCGGAGGGGCCCGTTACAATCCCTTCGACCAGGCGGATTGGATCATCGCCTACGCCCTGCCGAAGACCTGAAACACCAGCCCCCGCGCCCGACCGGCGCGGGGGTTCTTCTTGGGGAAATGAGGCAAGCCTAAGCCCCGGCCTCCTCCTCCGCCCGCTCCAGTGCCTGCCGGCGCAGCGATGCGAGGTGGCCGATGACCAGCGCGAGGATCGCGAGGCCGAGGAAGGCCGCGATCGGGCGCTGGAAGAAATCGGCAAAGACCTCGACCCGCGCCATGGCCGGGCGGAACTTCGTCTCCATGATCCCGCCGAGCACCAGCCCGAGGATGATCGGCACCGGCGGCAGGTCCTGCCGTTTCAGCACCAGCCCGATCCAGCCGAAGACAGCGGCGATGACGCAATCGCTGATCGAGTTGCGCAGGCTGTAGACCCCGACGAAGCTCAGCGTCAGGATCATCACCCCCAGAAAGCGCGTCGGGATGCGGATGATCTTCAGCAGCAGGTTCGACGAGACCATCATGAACAGCACCACGATCACGTTGAGCAGGATCATCGCCGCATAGAGCGCATAGACGAAATCGATCTGCCCTTGGAAAAGCTGCGGGCCGGGGATGACGTTGTGCACGTAAAACACCGACAGCATCATGGCAGTGAGCGCCTCACCGGGAATGCCGAGCGCCAGGAGCGGGATCATCGCGGCGGCGGGAACGGCGTTGTTGGCCGACTCCGAGGCGACCAGCCCCTCCTCGCTGCCGTTGCCGAAGGCGTCCGGGTCCTTCGAGGTCTTCTGCGCGTAGGTGTAGCTGAGAAACTGCGCGGTGAACTCGCCGACGCCGGGGATCATCCCCATCAGCACGCCAAAGCCGGTGCCCGCCGCGACGATGCGCTTGTGGCGGAAGGTGCGGCCCATGGCGCGGGCCATCGAGCCCTTGATCGGCTTGGCATCGGGCGCGTCCTCGGGGCCCGAGAGCAGCAGAAAGGCCTGGCTCAGCGCGAAGAGCCCCAGCACGACGACGATCAGGTCAAAGCCCGAGGCCAGCCACGGCTGATCGAAGGTGAAGCGCTGGGTGTATTTCAGCGGTTCCAGACCAACGGTACCGAGGAAGACGCCGAAGCCCGCCAGCATGCCCGCCGCCAGCGCCTGCCCCCGGTGCGCGATCACCACCAGCACGAGGCCAAGGAGGGCGGCGAGGAAGATTTCTTTCGAGCCGAACATCGGCGCGACCTTGGCGAGGACCGGCGAGAGCAGGATCAGAGCGAGGATCGACAGGATACCGCTGCCGAAGGAGGCGCCATAAGCGAGCCCCAGCGCCTTCAGCGCCTCACCGCGCTTGGTCATCGGGTGGCCGTCGTAGGTGGTCAGCGCGTTGACCGCCGTGCCGGGGGTGTTGATCAGGATCGCCGGCAGCGCGCCGCCGAACATCGACGAGCCGTAGATGCCGAGCAGCATGACCAGCCCGACCAGCGGCGGCAGCGCGAAGGTCGCAGGCAGCAGGATGGCGATGGCCACGGCCGGGCCGACGCCGGGGATGGCGCCGATGATGACGCCGCCCACAGAGCCGATCAGCAGGGCCAGCAGCACATCAAGATGCATCAGCATGCCGATGCCGGAAAGGAGCATGTCCATGGCGGGGCCTCAGAAGCGGGTCATCAGGAAAGAGCGGAAACCGCCCGGCGGCAGCAACTCGTAGATCGCGCCCGACGGGATGTTCACGCCCAAAAGGCTGCGGAAAACCAGCACCGTGCCGAGAGCGAAAAGCGTGGCGAGCCCCATCCAGCGCAGCGAGCGGTAGCCGAGCCGCCAGCTGATTGCGCAGGTGAAGAGGATGGTTGCCAGCAGGTAGCCTGCCTGAGGCACGAGTTGCACGTAGCCGAGGAACCACAGCGCGAATTCCAGCGGGCGCAGCCAGCCCTTGATCTCCTCCCATGCGCCGCCCGAGGGATGCGCGGCGAGCGCACGCAGCAGGTGGCCGCCGGAGAAGACCAGCATGGTCAGGATCGCGATGGCGGGCCAGAAGCGCGGCTGCACGAAGATCTTGGTGCGCGGCAGCCAGTCGGTCTGGAACGGCAGCAGCAGCAGAAGGATCAGCGAGAGGCAAAAGAAACCCGCCGCGAAGACCACTTCGCCCGGCCCGGCGGCGCGGCGCGGCACCCCGGTGACGATGCGCGGGCTGATGGTGCGTAGCACGCGCTGAAACCGCGTGCCGGTGCGCTGGCCCGGGCGTGGAGGAATGTCCACGCCCGGCACCGGTTTGGCGATCGGGTCACTCATCGAGAAGCTCGGCGATCTTTGCCCGCGCGGCCATATCGGCCTCGAGCTGCGCCTCGGACTCCGCCGCGTCCTGCCAGTAGATCAGCGCGCCGGTGTCGGCGGCGAGCTTCTTGGCGGCCTCCGAGGACATGACCTTCTCGGCCACGGCCGCGATCTTGTCGCGCGCCTCCTGCGGCACGTCCGACTTCACGAAAAGCCCGTTCCACAGCGCGAGGTTCAGCTCGGGCACGACTTCGCCCACGGTCGGCGTGTCGGGGGTCAGCGGGATGCGCTCGGAGCCGATGGAGGCCAGCACCTTGATGTCATCAAGGCAGGGGAAGACTTGCTGCAGCGTGGTGTTCATCACGTCCACATCGCCCGAGGCGAGCGTGTTGCAGTCGAGCGCGTCGAAGGCGCTCTCGTAGGCGAAGTCGAAGCCCTTGGCCTGCGCCACGGCAAAGGTGATCTGCGTCGGCGTCAGCATGGACCCGAAGTGGCCGAGCGCGACGTCGTTTTCCTTGGCGTAATCGGCCAGCTCGTCCAGCGACGAATAGGGCGCGTCACCCGAGGTGGCGATGACGAAAGGATAGGTCACGAAGATGCCGATCGGCTCGAAGGGGTTCGGCGAAAGCTGCGGGATGCCGATCTCGGGGCCCGAGAGCGGCACGTCCGACACGAAGGAGCCGATGGTGTAGCCATCCGCCGGGGCGCCTGCGACTTCCACGGCACCGGGGAACGGGCCACCGCCGCCGCCGGGCTTGTTCACCACCGCGGCGGCGACGCCGTATTCGGTCTGGAATTCATCGGCGATCATCCGGGTGAGGATGTCCTCGAGGTCACCCGGCGGGAAGGGAATGACGAACTCCACCGGCTTTTCGGGGTATTCCGCAAGGGCTGCGACGGGGAGGGCCGCAAGGACGCCGGTGAGGGCGAGAGGGGCAATGCGTGTCATGTCTGTCTCCTGTTGGATCGTTGGTTTTTCTTCTTCAGGCGAGGCCCACGCCCATGCCGGCGGTGGCCAAGGTCATCGGGGCGATCTCGCCCAGCCGGGCGAGGTCACGGGCGCGGATCGCGCGCAGGCTCAGCAGCAGCCCGAAGGCGGCGTAGAGCGCCAGCGCCAGCGCGGCGCCCTGCAGGTAGAGGTCCGGTCCCGGCATCGGCAGGCGGGTAAGACCCTGCGCCGACAGCAGGGGAATGGCACCGCTGGCGCAGAGCGCGCTGCCGTTGAGGACAAAGAGCGCCCCCAGCACGAGGGCCATCACGAGGTTCGACGCCGCCCGGTGCGCGCAGAGCGCTGGGGCCGCGCCACGGGCCGCGAGCGGCACCAGCGCCAGCAGGGCCCCTGCCCCCAGCACCAGCCCCGGGGTGCCGCCCGCCATGGCCAGCGCCATGGCAGCCAGCGAGGCCAGCGCCGCCCCGCGCTGCGCCCGACCTGCCCCGGCCATGCAGGCCAGGGTGCCGAGCGCCGCGAGGGCCAGCAGGGAGAGGTGCCAGCCGGACAAGGCTCACTCCGCCGCGATCTTGTTCGACCGGCAGCACTTCGCGCCGTTCGGGTCCTTGGGCACGTCCAGCGTCGGGTTGCGGTCGAAGAAGTTCTCGGGGCGCAACTTGAAGCCGGCGTAATCCACCGGCATCACCGGCCAGTCCTCGGTGCGCGGGAAATGCGTCAGGCCGAAGGTGTGCCAGACCACGATGTCCTCGCCGTCCACCGAGCGGTTCGCCGCGGCATAGGCCGGAAGCCCCGCACCGCCCGGATGCTGGTTCGGCGTGTAGCCCGCCGCCCACATCTCGTCGCGGTCGAACTTGGTGACCCAGAGCGACTTGGTGGCAAAGCCCGCGCGCTGGGTGATCGAGGCCGCGTCATCCGCCAGCAGCAGAGGCAGCCCTTCGGGGGCCAGCACATAGGCGGTCGGCTCGCCGAGGTAGTTGGTCGCCTCGGCCGAGGAGATGCGCCAGACCCGGCCCAACTCGTTGCGCGCCACGCGCTGCGCATCGCTTTCGGTCTCCAGCCGGGTGATCTGCCGGGTGAAAGCATTGCCCACCGGGTTGCCCGGCCCCATCGGCACGCGCTTGACGTCGATCTCGTCGACGCGGTTCTTCAGCCCGTCGATGGCAAAATCGAGCCGTGCCGAGAACATGTGCTGGTGCTGCGGCGCGCCCAGTTGCGGCGCAAGCTCGGTGGCCCATTCGTAGTCACCCTCGGGGCGGCCCGAGGTGAAGACGATGCCGGTCGCCTTGCACTCCAGCTCGATTTTCCCGTCGAGGTAGAAGTACCAGTAGAAGCCGTAGTCGTAGTTGCCGACGGTGACGAAGAAGGACACCACGAGGCGGCGCTGGCGGCGCACGTCGGAACGACCGGTGAAGATGTCGGTGTGCTTCCAGAGGGTGCCGAAGTCCTCCTCGTGGATGCAGACGGCGTTCTTGATCTCGATAGGGTTGCAGAAGTCGTCGACCACCGTGGCGTCGACGTAGTGGATCTCGCCAAGGCAGTCGCAGCCCAGCACCAGCGAGTTCGCCAGACGCCCGAATTGATACTCGCCCGCGTCGAAGTAGTTCTGCCACTCGTGCGTCGGCTGCGGCTCGCCGTAGGGCACCACCATCTCCGACACCGAGGCGCGGTTGAGGATCGAGCGGTCGCGGTCGCCGTCCCTGAAGCGGATGTCGTGCAGGGTCAGCCCCTCGCGCCCGTTGAAGCCGACGCGGATGGACCAGTTCTCCCAGCTAAGCACGTTGTCCTCCATGGTGAAGGACCCGCCCTGCGGCTGGGTGATGTTGAGCGGCTTCATGGTCGTGCGCTTCTCGATGGCCGGATCGAGGTAGTCGTCATTCTGCGCGGGCACGGTGGGGAAGCCGGTATCGACGAAGCGCAGCACCTTCCGCTCGGTGAGATCGACGTGGCAGACCACCCCCTCGATCGGATGGGCCCAGAGCGCGTGGATGGCGTCGGCGCTCGGTGCCTGGAAGCTGAGCACGCGCAGCATGCGGCGGCCTTCCTCTTCCTCGAAGCCGAAGACGCCGGCCGAAAGCGGACAGCAGAAAACGGTGTCGAGATCGGTGATGCCGCGCTTGGCCAGTGCCTCGACAAAGCGCGGATCGGCCTTGGCGATCTCTTCGGCGGCGACGTAATCCTCGTCGAGCACCGGGCCCCAGCCGTCGACCTTGGGATCGAGGCTGCGCTGGTGGATGATCGCCTTCGCGGGAATGTCGACGACGATCTCGGTCAATGCCCCGGCCGCGAGGTCGGTGACCAGAACGCCGATCTCGCGCGGGATGTCCGCGCCGGAGGTGAAGGCGGCCAGCGTCTCGCGGGCTGGCTCGCGCAGCATGACATAGGAATAGCGTGTGCTCTCCCCGGCAAAGCCCGCGGCCTCGAGCACGGCTTTCAGCGTGGTGATCTCGGTCGCCGTGATCGGGTCCAGCGGATGCTTGACGGTTTGCAATGCTGCGGCCTCGGCGGGCGGGGTTTCGGTGATGGTGTCGCTCATCTCGTCCTCTCGGGTGTCGCGGTTTCCCAAAGGCTGAAGAGGAGCGGACGGTGCATCTATTGCAGTATGCGCCATAGATTCGATAAATTGCGCCAAACACGGTGGCGCGCATCAGTTTCACGGGACTTGGGGCTGCCAGAACGGCCCGTGTACGTGAAACCTGTCTTCCAGCTGCATGTTTGATGGGCGATTTGTCGCAGTCTATGAGCGCGGCGTTGGCAGAGTGGGAACATTGCGCGCGGGCCGCGGCGATGAGTCGGCTAGCTGCGGCTGCGTGAGGGAGCCTCTCCGGTCCAGCTCCGCCAGGCGCGCCAGAACACCGTCTCGTCGGAATAGCCCAGGGTTGCCGCCACCGACTTCAGGCGGGTTCCGGGCCGGGCAAGCTGCTGCTCGGCGATCTGCCGGCGCTCGGCCTGCACCAGCGCCCGCAACGAAGTGCCCTCCTGTGCGAGGTGCCGCTGCAGGCTGCGCGGCGCCATGCCGAGCGCCCCGGCGATATGCGGAAGGTCGACCGGCGCACGGCCGAGGTTGCGACTGACCACCATCTGCACCCGGTCCGCCACGCTCATCTCCGGGTCCTGCGCCCGCACGAGGTCGGCCACATGCCGCTCGATCACCGCGATCAGCCCGGCGTCCTCGGTGCGGCGTGGCGTGTCGAGCCCCTCGGCGCCGAAGAGCAGCATGTTGGCGCTCTGCTCGAACCGCACCGGCGCGCCGAAAAGGCGCTCGAGCAGGTCAGGCCGGCGCGAAGGCGCATGGGTAAATTGGATCTCGGCGGGCGACCAGTGGCGGTCGAAGGACTGGCGCAGGAGCTGGCAGAGCGAGGAGAGCGAGAACTCGGCGTCCTGCGCACCTGAAGTCTTGGCGGCGCCGCGGATCTGGTAGCTGATGCCGAGCCAGCCGTTCTCGTCCGCCGCGTCGGAAAAGATCATCTCGGTGGCGCTCTGCAACGCAGCCAGTGCCCCGAGGAAGCGGGTGATCCCGAGGCGCAGCGTCGCCGATTGCGCCAGCAGCAGCCCAGTCGGGCCGAGGTCCGCCGGGGTGATCGACCGTCCGAGCCGCGCGCCGAGCACCGGGTCATGGGCGGCGCGGGCGGCCGCCTCGAAGATGCGCAGGTAGGCGGGCAGCGAGAGCTCCTCGTAGGGATCGCGCAGGGCGCCCGGGGCGATGCCCTCGGCCTGCAGGATGCCGGTGAGATCCTCGTCGCGCTCCTCGAAATGCCGCAGCACCGGCGCGAGCGCGGTGGCCCGCACGAAGGGCCGGTCGTCGAGGAGGCGTCGGGGAATGTTCATAGGGCGAGGCGGGGTCCGGTGGGGGTGGCTGCAGTCACTATCCTATGCCCTCCCGCCTCGGCGCAAGCCTGCGCCCCGCCCCAGGGCAAGCCTGCACCCCGGCGCGATGCAAGAACGCGCCGGGGATGTGCCCGTCAGATCAGGCTTTCAGGGTGGATCGGGAAGCGCGTCGGCTGCACGCCGGTCGCGTGCCAGACCGCGTTGCCGATGGCCCCGACAGTGCCGGTCACACCGATCTCGCCCACGCCCTTGATGCCGAGCGCGTTCACGAAAGGATCGTCCTCGTGCACGGTCAGCGCCTCGATCATCGGCACGTCGGCATTCACCGGCACATGGTAGCCTGCGAGATCGGCATTGGTCAGCCGCCCGCTGCGCGTGTCGTGCACGGCCTCTTCCTGCAGCGCCATACCGATGCCCCAGATCATCCCGCCGAGCAGCTGGCTGCGCGCCAGCCGCGGGTTGACGATCCGGCCGGCAGCGAAGGCGCCGATCAGGCGGCTGACCCGCACTTGCCCCAGATCGGGATCGACCAGCACCTCGGCAAAGACCGCCCCGTGCGAGAACATCGCGCGGTCGGGCTCGCCTTCGCGCGCGCCCGTGCCCTCGCCGCGGACCAGCTCCAGCCCGGCGCGGGCAAGAATGTCCTCGTAGGCTTCGGAACGCTCGTCGTCGTTGCGATAAAGCCGCCCCGAGCGCGCCGTCACCCCCGCGTTGCCCGCGCCGAAGAGCGGCGAGGCGGGATCGTTGGTGGCCAGCTCGGCGAGCTGCCGCACCGCATCCGCCCCGGCGTTGAACAGCGCGGTCCCGGCGGTGGCGGTATGGCCCGAGCCCCCGGCGACCCCCGCGTCGGGAAGGTCCGAATGGCCCGAGCGGAACTCCACCTTGTCGATGTCGATCCCCAGCCCGTCGGCGGCGATCTGCGCCAGCGCGGTCCAGGCGCCCTGCCCCATGTCGGCGGCCGAGGTCTCGATCACCGCGCTGCCGTCGGCGCGCAGCGTGGCATGGGCGGCGGCCTGGAACATCGGGCAGGGAAACTGCGCCGTGCCCATGCCCCAGCCTTTCAGCAGCCGCCCCTGCCGCATGCTGCGCGGCGCGGCAGAGCGTTCGGCCCAGCCGAAAAGCTTCGCCGCCTCAGCGTAGCATTCGCGCAGGCCCTTCGAGGAAAACGCCATGCCGGTCGAGGGATCGCTCTCGGCGTAGTTCTTCAGGCGGAACTCCAGCGGGTCCATGCCGGCCGCCTGCGCCGCGGCGTCCATTGCGATCTCCAGCGCAGCTGACCCCGGTGCCTCGCCCGGTGCGCGCATCGGTCCCGGCGTGCCCACGTCGGCCCGCCGCCCACGGTGCGAAGTGCGCAGGTTCGGCGCGGCATAGAGGCTGTGCGAGGCGTTGGACGCGCTCTCGAGGAACTGATCGAACGTCGAGGTGAGCGTGACCGTGTCGTGCTCCAGCGCCGCGATGTTGCCCTCTGCATCGAGGTCGATCTGCAAGGCCTGACGGGTCGGAGCGCGGTGGCCGACCGGGCCGTACATCTGGTCGCGTCGCAGCACCAGTTTCACCGGGCGGCCCAGATCGCGCGCGGAGAGGATCGCCAGCATCTGCCCGCCATAGAGGATCGCCTTCGAGCCGAAACCGCCACCGAGGAAGGGGCTGCGCAGCACGATCTGTGACGGATCGATCCCGAGGAAGGCCGCGAAGGTCTGTTTCGACAGGCCGATCGCCTGGTTGGGCGTGTCGATCTCCAGCCGGTCACCTTCCCAGCGGGCGGTGATCGCATGGGGCTCGATGGCGTTATGATATTGCTGCGAGGTCTCGACCGTGGTGCTGACGTGGCGCGCGGCAGTTGCGCGGGCCGCATCCACATCGCCGGAACTATGCCCGGCAGGTCGACCGAAGGCGGTGGTGTCGGTCTCGAAGGGTTCGGCATCGTCAAGCGTGACCCCATGCGCCTCGGTCTCGTAGCGAGGGGCCAGCAGCCGGGCACCCTCCGTGGCGGCCTCCAAGGTCTCCGCCAGGACCAGAGCGATTGGCTGGCCGGCGTAGCGCACGCTGTCGTCAGTCAGGGTTTCCATGCGCCAGACGAAGGGGTGGATCTTCTCGTCGGGGCTGACGGCGAGCCTCGGGGCAGTCTGAGGTGTGTAGACCTTGACCACGCCGGGATGCGCCTCGGCGGCGGCCACGTCGAGGTGGGTGACGCGGCCCTTGGCGATCCCCGCCGTGGCGAGCACCGCGTGCAGCAGCCCGTCCGGACGGTTGTCGGCTGCATAGGTGGCAGCGCCGGTGACCTTGAGGATCCCGTCGCGCCGGGTCAGCGCCTGTCCGGCGCTCGAGCCGAGGCGCACGTGGCCCTGGCCCTGCATGTTCATCAGGTCATCCATTGTCATCTCCTGCAAAGACGGAGGCGGGAAGCGCGGGCAACCGCTCGGGTGTTCCGGCAGCGGCCCGTTCCAAAGCGCGCAGGGCGATGCGCTGCGCGAGGGGAATTTTGGCGGCGTTGTCGCCCGAGGGCCGGGCGCCTTCCGTGGCCAGTTCGGCGGCGCGGGCAAAGCTCGCGGCAGTCGCGGGCTGGCCCTTCAGCGCCGCCTCGGCGGCACGGCAGCGCCATGGGCGGGCGGCGACGCCGCCGAGCGCCAGCCGCGCCTCGGTGATCACGCCATCCTCGATCGCCAGCGCAGCGGCGGCGGAGACGATGGCAAAGGCAAAGGAGGTGCGCTCGCGCAGCTTCACGTAGCGGGCGTTGCGCGCCAGCGCGCGGGGATCGGGCAAGCGGATGTGGGTGATGATCTCGCCCGGAGCCAGTGGCGCCGCGCCGGAACCTTCGGCGTCGGGCAGCGGGTGGAATTCTTCCATCGGCACTTCGCGCAGACCCTCCGGCCCGGTGATCTCGACCACCGCGTCATAGGCAGCGAGCGCCACGCACATGTCAGACGGGTGCACGGCGATGCAGCCCTCGGTCCAGCCGAGCACCGCGTGGTTCCGGGTCGCGCCGCCCAATGCGCCGCAGCCACTGCCCGGCGCGCGCCGGTTGCAGGGCGACAGCGGGTCCTGGAAGTAGCTGCAGCGGGTGGCCTGCATGACGTTGCCGCCGGTCGTCGCCGCGTTGCGCAGCTGCGCCGAGGCTCCCGACAGCAGCGCCTCGGCCAGCGCCGGGTAGCGCGCCAGCACCTGCGGGTCGCGGGCGATGTCGGCATTGCGCACCATGGCACCGATGCGCAGGCCGCCGGCGCTTTCCTCGATCCGGTCCAGCGACAGGCGCGAGATGTCGACCAGCCGTTCGGGCGTGGCGACGCCGATCTTCATCAGGTCCAGCAGGTTCGTGCCGCCGGCGAGCAGCGCCCCTTCGGCCCCGACGGCAGCGCCGAGCGTCTCGGCGCGGGAGTACTCGAAGCGGTTCATGCGGTTTCCCTTTTCTCGGTGCCCGCGGCGATCTCGCGGGTGGCGTCGAGCACGGCCTCGGTGATCCCGGCGTAGGCGGCGCAGCGGCAGAGGTTGCCGCTCATCCCCTCGCGCACACGTTCCGGATCGAGCCCGGCCTCGCCCTCGGCGATGAGGCCCACGGCGGACATGATCTGACCCGGCGTGCAGTAGCCGCACTGGAAGCCGTCATGGGCGATGAAGGCCGCCTGCACCGGGTGCAGCTGGTCTCCGTCGGCGAGCCCTTCGACGGTGGTGATCTCGGCACCGTCGTGGGAGAGCGCCAGCGCCAGGCAGGAATTCATCCGCCGCCCGTCGATCAGCACCGTGCAGGCGCCGCATTGGCCGCGGTCGCAGCCCTTCTTCGTGCCGGTGAGGCCGATCCGCTCGCGCAGAACGTCGAGCAGCGTGGCGCGCGGATCGTCGAGGGCGATCTGCTGCGGCACTCCATTGATGGTAAGATTGAGCGTCGGTGTCATCTTTCCCTCTCTTGCAATAAGCTGGTGGGGAAGCCGGCAGGTCCGGCCATGGATCATTAAATACGGAGGCACCCTCCGTTTTCAAGTGAGTTGACGCATGGGAAGCGAAATAGGCCAGGAAAAGCCGAAAGCGAGGAAGCCGCGGGCCGATCAACTGCGCAACCGCGAGCGGCTGCTCGATGCCGCACGGGAGGTCTTTGGCCGCGAAGGCGGAAGCCTTGAAGCGGTGGCGCGGGAGGCAGGGGTCGGAATCGGCACGCTTTATCGGCACTTTCCGTCGCGAGAGGCGCTTTTCCAGGCGGTCTACGCGCGCGAGGTCGAGACGCTGGAACGCCGCGCCGCCGAGGACCAGCTCGAGGACTGGATGCGCGGCGCGCTGCGGCTGATGGCGACAAAGAAGGGCATGGTCGCCGCGCTCGCACCGGTGTTCGAGCCCGATTCGACCTTCTTCAGCGACCAATCCCAGCGCCTGCGCGGCGCAGTCGCCGCGCTGCACGCCCGCGCCGTCGCCGAGGGCCGCCTGCGGCCCGACGTGACCAGCGAGGACCTGCTGCGGGTGCTGCTCAGCCTCAACTACGGCCCCGGAGCCGACCCCGCCCGCGCCGAAGTTCTGCTCGGCGTATTCCTCGATGGGCTGCGCGTGCGCTAGGGCGCGCCCAGCCCCTGACCTCGCCCAATCTCCGGCCCTGGGCCGACCGCCGCGTCTGCCTGCATCGCCTGTGACAGCCCTGCCCGGCGGCGGGTCGGCGCGAGCCAGCGACACGAATTAAACCTGCGAAGACCCCCTGATATGTGATATTGTCCAGCCAAAGTCATTTTGGACGGACAATTTCCTTGCGCACGCCACTTCCCCGAAAGCGGCGACTTCGCTGCTATTCATTTGAACCGAGCCTACGCGACGATATCGGCACCCGGGACGTCAACGAAATACTCATTGAAATCCTGCACGAGATCGACACGCTAGGAAAGCCGAGCCTCCGTCCGGGTCCGGTCGGCACCCACATTGAAATCGTCGACGTCGATCCCGCGCGCAATCCCTTCTACGAACCGGCCAACTTCGCGGACACGGTTATCTTTGTTCAGGATGGGTTTTCGGCCGCTGAAAACAATACAAGATTCCGCCGAAAAATGGTCTACGCGATCGTCATGGCCACGTTCGACCTCTTCGAGAACGCGGTCGGCAGCAAGGCCCTCTGGTCGAGCCGGGTGATCCGCGACGGCCGCTACCGAGACCAATTCGCACGGCGATTTCGCATATATCCGCACGCAATAGGGGCACGGAATGCCCACTACGGTCCGCGAGAGAAAGCGCTCCTGTTCGGATATTTTCCGGCAGCTGCGAAGGAAGAGAAAAGCACACCCGACACCAAGGTGGTTTTCTGCCATTTGCATCACACCATCATGCACCAGATGAACGACGCGCGTCTCGACGGGCTGCACCCGCGGTTCAACGAGCCTTGCAATCTGGACGTGCATACCTTTCGCGAAGCCTGTTCCGACTTTGTGGCGATCTCTCAGAGGTTCTCCTACCCAGGCATCCTCGAGACCCAGCTGCGCGAGGCCCGCGGCGACCTCGACATCGATCCAATCAAAGGCGACGGCTGCCGGGTCGCCTTCGCGCAGCGCTTCCGCGAATGGGGCATCGCGCCGTCCGGCATGCACGCTGATGTCGGTCGATACGCCGGTCCGGGAGGGCTCCGAGAGCGCCGAGGCGCCAGGGCCACTGACCCTCGTGATGGGATCCGGAGCGGCGGCGCGGAGCCTGTACCGCGGCAGCAGGGACACCTACACCGTCGAGGTCCGGGCGATGCGAGAGATCCAGCGCCGCTGGCATCGACCGTCGGAAGAGAGCTTCTAGGTGGTCGAGGTCACCCGGCGCCGCGACGGCACCTTCGATGCCGAGCTGCAGAAACAGCGGGACGAGGCGGGCATTCCGCCGCCCGAACGCCGCGACTTTACCTATTGCGCAGGATCGAGCGTCTTTCTCGACCCGGTGTCTTTCGAGATCGACTGGATCACCCCCACCGCCAAGACCCTCGCCGACGACATCGAGCTGGCACGCAGCGCCGAGTCCTTCGCCCTGCTGCACGAGGAGCACTGCCCCGGACGGCCGCGCTGATCCCCCCTGACAACCGCGTTGCGATCCGCATGTACCGGCAGGGGCACTTGGATTCGCTGCTTCTGGCCCTCCCGCGCGGAGACGCCGCCTTTCCCGGCGAAATGCCCTCCGCGCAATGGGACCGCGTGACGTGCTGGATGCAGGTCACCGATCACGTCGTCCTTTGCGACAGCGAAAGCACGGCCTGACGCGCCCCACATCAAGAAGGAGACAGATCAAATGCCGAAGAACATCGTGATCTGCTGCGACGGCACGGGCAACGAGATCAAGGAGAACCTCTCGAACGTGCTGAAGCTCTACCGCTGCCTGAAACGGGACGAGGAGCAGCTGGTCTTCTACGATCCCGGCATCGGCACGCTGAGCAGCTCCGACGCCTGGGCCCGCTTTAAGCAGAGGGCCAAGGTCATCTTCGGGCTGGCGACCGGCTGGGGGCTCGACCAGAATATCCGCGAGCCCTACGACTTTCTCGTCGAACATTGGGAAGACGGCGACCGCATCTTCCTTTTCGGCTTCAGCCGGGGGGCCTACACCGTGCGCGCCCTGGCGGGGATGATTTACCTCGTCGGGCTGCTTGAGCCGAGCCAGAAGAACCTGAGTGGCCATGCACTGGTGGCCTACAAGCGGGCCAGCAGCGAGAATTCCCTCAGCTATGGCTGGCGCGTCCGCCGCATCCTGAACTCGCGTCGGGTCCCCATCCACTTTGTCGGCGCGTGGGACACGGTCAGCTCGGTCATCGTGCCGCGGGCCGACCGGATGTACATTCCCTCGCTCCAAAGACTGCCGTACACGCGCACCAACCAGGGCGTCCGCAGTTTCCGCCACGCCATGGCCATCGACGAGCGGCGGCGGATGTTCCGCCTCAACAAGTGGATCCCGCCCGAGCTGTGCAACCCGAACCCCTTCGACACGCAGGATCTCGGGCACAGCACGAAGCAGGTCTGGTTCGCCGGATCGCATTCGGACGTCGGCGGCGGCTGGCCCGAGCCGCGCAGCGGCCTGTCGAAATTCCCGCTCAGGTGGATGATCGACGAGGCGGTGGCCGAGGGGCTGAAGGTCAGCACCCGGATGGTGAACCACCTGATCCCCAAAGACCCGCCGAAGGACCCCGACGACTACGTGCCTGCCAAGGCGGACGCCCCGCTGAACGACTCCATGATCGGATTCTGGCCGGTGCTCGAGTATCTGCCCAAACGCGCGAAGTATCGGGAATGGCCCTGGCGGCGGATCTTCGCGGGGGTCTACCTGCCAAGATCCGAGCCGCGCCCGATCGCGACGGATGCCGAGATCCATGCCTCCGTCACCGATCGCAAGGCGCTGGTGCCAGACTACCGGCCGGAGAACCTCGAACGGCGCGTCGACCGCGATCCACCGCCACCCCCGCCGGACGATGCGAACCCGAAGCCGGACCCGGAACCTCCCGAGACCGCATGAGCCCTCAGGAGCGGCCGCCTTGGCCGCCGATCCGCGCCATTTCCTCGGCCAGCACCTGCCGGACCCGCGCCACGCGGGGCACGCGCCGCAGGGCCTCGGGCACCACCAGCCAGACCGGTAGCGCAGGCAGCCGGACGAAATCGCCGATGTATTCCACACGGGGATCGGCATCCGCGATCGCCCGTTGAAAGCCGCCCACGCCGCAGCCCGCGCAGACCAGCGCCCAGTTGACCAGCTGGTCTTCGCAGCGCACGGGGAAGCTCTCGCGCCGGGGCTTCCAGCCGTTCTCGACCATCACCCGCTGCATGATGTCACCCTCTCCGTAGCCGACGAAATCCAGCGCCTGCAGTGCCTCGGCGGTGGTAGGCCGGCCCACCCGGTCGAGATAGCTCTTCGCGGCATAGAGGCCGAGGCCCAGCTCGGCGACCTTCTGCGCAACGAGATCGCCGCGCTCGGGCCGGAACATGCGCAGGGCGATGTCGGCCTCGCGATGCATCAGGTTCTCTGGCACGTCAGAGGCCACGAGGTCGATGCGGATGCCCGGCTCTTCATGGCGCAGCCGCGCGATCAATCGCGGCAGGTGCCAATAGGACACCACGCGCGAGGCGGTGATCCGCACCGTCCCCTCGATCCGGGCGCTGGCCCCGGCGGCGGTCAGGCTCAGGCGCGCGGCCGCCTCTTCCATCTCGCGCGCATGCGCCAGCAACTGATGGCCCATCGGCGTGAGGCTCTGCCCATCCGGACGGCGCAGGAAGAGTGGCTGCTCGAGGGCAGCCTCGAGCGCGCGAATATGGCGGCCGAGCGTCGGCTGGCTGAGACCGCTGGCCCGCGCCGCCGCCGAGAGCGAGCCCGCGGTCGCGACGCGCAGAAAGCTTTGCAGAAGTGACCAGTCGAGGCGCCGCATGTCCATTCATTCATGAATGGCCGGCCAGCAGATTTACGCAATACCCATACGAAACCTTACGTGCAAAATTCGCCTGAACCGAGACATTCGCCCCTCAGACCCACAGGTATTGGACAGATCATGACACGCAGCGTTCTCATCCTCGGCGCATCGGGTCACTCCGGCAGCGCCTTCGCCCGCGCCTTCGCCGAGGACGGCTGGCAGGTCCGGCACTTTCGGCGCGGCACCGATCCCGCCGAGGCGGCTCGGGGTGTCGAGCTCATCGTCAACGCGATGAACCCGCCCGACTACCACGACTGGGCGCATGAAATTCCGAAGATCACCCGCCTCGCCATGACTGCCGCCCGCGCTAGCGGCGCACGGGTGCTGATCCCCGGAAACGTCTATGTCTATGGCTGCCAGCCGGCGCCCTGGTCCGCCGAGACCCCGCATGTGCCCTGCAGCCGCAAGGGGCGGATACGGGCCGAGATGGAAGCCGCCTGGCGCGCCTCCGGGATACCGGTGACGATCCTGCGCGCCGGGGATTTCATCGACGGCGCCCAGCCGGGCCTGCTTATGGGACGGGTCGTCCTGAAATCCTTGGCACGCGGCCGCATCACGGCGCTTGGCCCCGAGGATGTGCGGCGCGCCCATGCCTACCTGCCGGACTTTGCCCGGGCCGCGGCCCTGCTGTCGCGGCGACAGGACCTGCCGACCTTTGCCGACATACCCTTTCCGGGGCACAGCTTCAGCCTTGTGGAGTTCGCCGAAGAGATCACTCGGCAGACCGGTCGCCCCCTGCGCATCACGCGCTTTCCATGGTGGGCGCTGCGGCTGGCGTCGCCGGTCTGGGAACTCGCCCGGGAACTGTCGGAGATGCGCTATCTCTTCGGGCATCCGCACAGTCTCGACGGACGCACACTCGCCGAGTACCTCCCCGGCTTCACCCCGACACCCTTTTCCAAGATCGTCGCCGGGCATCTGAAACCGCATGTCTGACGGGCATTTGCGCCGGAATATGCGCGCCGGGCCCGCGATGTTGGGGCATTCAAACACTGCTGCAACAATGTGCTGGAGACACTCGGAGGGCGCGTCCGGCGGCCTGCCCGGCCCACGCCACGCACGTGCATCGATTGCAATGGCACGAAAGGAGCCAGACATGTTTCGTACGCTCAACGTGGAGACTTCCGCTGTGGCGGCACCGCCCCCCGCACAGGTCAGCATCCGGCTGGGCATGCCCCACATGAGCGCCACGGGCGTCCACCGCTCATGGGTTCTCAGAGAGGCCTGCCACAGGCATTGGCTCTCCATCGCGGCAGAGGCGGGCGTGACCCCCTCGGAGCTTCGCGACCTGACCGGCGCGCGGGTCATGCCCTCGGTCGTGGCCTGCACGCTCAAGGGCGACGCCGGCGCGTTCCACGAGGATGATATCTGCACCTTCGTGCAGACCGAGGCCCCCACAGCGCGGAACGGATGGTGCAGCCGGTCGGACCTGCGCGGGCCGGACGGCGCCCTGAGCACGGAGATCCTGACCAGCTTCGCGCGGCGCAACGGCAGGTCGAACGCCAAGCTGGGCACGCCGGAACTCGAAACCATGTACAAGGCCAACCACGGGCATGACGCGGCGCGCCGCGCGGCGATCCTGCGCACCCTCGGTCGCCACGACCGGGACCGTGCGCTGCGCGATGATGGTCCGCCGCACATGTCCTTCGAGATCCACGAAGACACGCATCTGAACGGCGTCGGGCTGGTGTATTTCGCCAATATCCACGACATGATCGAACGGGCCGAGCGCAATGCCGCCCCCGAGATCCCCGGCCGCTATCCCATGCAGAACCGCAGGGTGCATTTCTTCGGGAACCTCGACGTCGGCGACCGGCTGGAGATCTGCGCCCGGGCCAGCGTTCAAAGGATATCGCCAGACGCCACCGTGGCAATCCAGAGCCACGCCAGACGCGCCAGCGACGGCGCGGTGATCGCCAGCGCCGAAAGCATCTATAGGCACTGACCGGGCTGTCTTCGCGTACCGAGAGGCAACCGCGCCCCGGTGCCCGCCATCCGCGCGGGTTCGTCCGCACCCCTCGCATGAGCAAAATATCTCACTTTTCGAATGCTGCATGCGCGAAATCGCTCAACTAGCACGAGTGATTCCCGTACGCATGGCGAATTCATCCAATATCCGCATCAACAGTTGCGACACATTCGTCATTATACACTTGTTTTTAATACACACTTCAGGAAACTTGAGTTTCAATTTGCAAAATGATGTTTTTCAATCATCCTGAACCCCGGAGAGAGGAGTCGAGGATGAGCGAAACGCATCGTCATCACGTCATCACGGCATTGCTGGAGGAACGCCCCTTTGTATCGGTGAAGGAGTTGCAGCTCATGTTGCGCGTCTCTGCCGCCACCGTGCGCCGTGACATCGACAAGCTCGACGAGGCTGGCGCGGCGCGCAAGGTGCATGGCGGTCTCGCCGCCCCAGAGGGCGGGCCCCGTCGCAAGACCGTGTCGCTGCCCTTTGTCGAGAACCGCGACATCGCGGTGGAAGCCAAGCGCGCCATCGCCACCGAAGCTTCGAAACTGGTGCGGGATGGCAGCCTGATCATCGTGCACGGCGGTTCGACCTGCTTCGAGTTCGGCACCCGCATCGCCAATCGCAACGTCCGCGTCTTCACCAATTCCATGCCGCTCGCCGGCTATCTCAGCGAGCATGGCACCTGCCAGCTGACCGTCGGCGGCGGCGATCTGCACCGCGAGCCGGGCATCCTCTACGACCCGGCGCGCGGCGGCTATGAATTCTACGCCTCGCAGTTCTTCGTCGGCGCGCTCGGCGTCAGCCAAGAGGGGCTGCTGGAAAACCACCCGCTTCTGGTGCGCTTCATCAACGACATGTGCGGGTTGGCCAACGAGATCATCGTGCTGGTCGACAGCCGAAAATTCGCCGAACGCCCGTCGAGCGTGGCACTGCCGCTGAGCCGGGTGACCCGGCTGATCACCGACGACGGCCTGTCGGACCGTGACGCCGCCATGCTCGAGGACGAGGGTGTCGCCTTCAGCATCGCCGCGACCTCCGGGGCGGCATCATGACCCGGCGCGAAGACACCCCGCTGCTCGAAATGCGCAACATCTCCAAGACCTTCGGCCCCGTGCGCGCGCTCGACAACGTCTCGCTCACCGCCTGGCCCGGCGAGGTGCACGCGCTGATGGGCGAGAATGGCGCGGGCAAGTCGACGCTGATGAAGGTGCTCTCGGGGGCCTATGTTGCCGACCGCGGCGGCGAGGTGCTTGTGAATGGCACGCCCGTTCCCACCGGCGATCCGAAAGAGGCCCGCGCCCGCGGCATCGCGGTGATCTACCAGGAGCTGTCGCTCGCCCCCAACCTGACGGTCGCCGAGAACATCTTCCTCGGCCGCGAACCCTCGCGCTCGGGCATGGTCAACCGCGCGCGTATGATCGGCCTCGCCACCCCCGTGCTGGACCGGCTCGGTGTCGACTTCGGCCCCGACACGCGCGTCGCCGGCCTTTCGCTGGGCGAGCGGCAACTGGTGGAGATTGCCCGCGCGCTCGCCTCGGAGGCGCGGATCATTGTGATGGACGAGCCGACCACCTCGCTGTCGAGCCGCGAGACCGAGAAGCTCTTCGACGTCATTGCCGCGCTGACCGCGCAGGGCATCGCGATCATCTACATCAGCCACCGGATGGAGGAGGTCTACCGCCTGTCCGACCGCTGCTCGGTGCTGCGCGACGGCAGCTACGTCGGCACGCTCGACCGCGAAGAACTCTCGGCGCAGAAGCTGGTGGCGATGATGGTCGGGCGTGATCTCAGCTCGTTCTACAAGAAGGAGCATGTCGCCACGGAGGGCCAACGCAATGTGGTGATGAAGGTCGCGGACATGTCCGACGGTCGGCTGGTGCGGGAGTGCGGCTTCGAGGTGCACGAGGGCGAGGTTCTGGGCGTCTCGGGTCTGGTCGGCTCGGGCCGGACAGAGCTGGCACGGTTGATTTACGGTGCCGATCCGGCCACCTCCGGCACGGTCTGGCTGAACGGCGAAGAGGTCACCCCACGCAGCCCGCGCGAGGCGCTGGAACGGGGCATCGTTTACCTCACCGAGGACCGCAAGGCGCTGGGTCTCTTCCTCGACATGAGCATCCAGCAGAACATCTCGATGTGCGTGCTGGAGGAGGACGCGGGCACGGCCGGAACGCTGAACTTCCGCGCCGCCGCCAGCCGGGCCGCCAGGGCGATCAAGGACCTGGCGATCAAGACCCCCTCGGCAAAGCTCAACGTCGGCGCGCTGTCGGGCGGAAACCAGCAGAAGGTGCTGCTGGCGCGGCTGCTCGAAGCGAAACCGAAAGTGGTGATCCTCGACGAGCCGACGCGCGGCGTCGACGTGGGGGCGAAATCCGAGATCTACCGGCTCATCGACGCGCTCGCCCGGGAGGGGCTGGCGGTGGTGATGATCTCGTCGGAACTGCCGGAAATCGTCGGCGTCGCCGATCGGGTGCTGGTGATGCGCGAGGGGCGCATCGCAGGCGAGGTCCGCGCCGCGCCGGGCCGCCCGGTGCAGCAGGAAGAGATCATGACGCTGTCGACCGGGGCCGCCGCCTGACGGCAGCCCGGCGACCGCAAGGGAGGAAAGAATGAGCGACGCGCAAGACGTGACCGCATCGAACCGCAAGGGCCCGGACTCCGGCGGCAGTGCCGCCCGGATGAAGAGCACCATCATGGCGCTCGGCATGCTGCCGGTGCTGATCCTGCTGGCCATCGGCTTTCACCTGATGACCGGCAAGTTCCTGTCGGTGAACAACCTGTCGATCGTCATGCAGCAGGCCTCGATCAACGTGGTGCTGGCGGCAGGGATGACCTTCGTGATCCTGACCGGCGGCATCGACCTCTCGGTCGGCTCGGTGCTGGCGGCCTCGGCCATGGCGGCGGTCAGCGTCTCGCTGATCCCGGACTGGGGGCTGCTGGGCATTCCGGCGGGGCTGGCGGTGGGGCTGGTCTTCGGGCTCGCCAACGGCTGCCTCGTGGCCTACCTCGGCCTGCCACCCTTCATCGTCACCCTCGGCTCACTGACGGCGGTGCGCGGCGTCGCGCGGCTGATGGGCGGCGACACCACGGTGTTCAACGCCGACCTGCCCTTCGAATTCATCGGCAACGGCAGCCTCTTCGGGGTGCCCTGGCTGGCGATCTTCGCGCTGACCACGGTGGTCGTGTCGTGGTTCATCCTGCGCCGCACCGTGCTCGGCACCTGGATCTATGCCGTCGGCGGAAACCAGGAGGCGGCGCGCCTGACCGGGATCAAGGTCAGCCTGGTGCTGCTCTTCGTCTATGCCATGTCTGGCCTGCTTTCGGGGCTCGGCGGGGTGATGTCCGCCGCCCGGCTCTACGCCGCCAACGGGCTGCAGCTGGGTCAGGCCTACGAGCTCGACGCCATCGCGGCGGTGATCCTCGGCGGCACGTCCTTCGTGGGCGGTGTCGGCTCGATCTGGGGCACGCTGATCGGCGCGCTGATCATCGCGGTGCTGTCCAACGGCCTGATCCTGACCGGCGTGTCGGACATCTGGCAGTTCATCATCAAGGGACTGGTCATCATCGCCGCCGTGGCGCTCGACCGCTACCGGCTGAAGGGAGGGGCGCGGACCTAACCGGCCGCGCCGAAGACGAACTCACGCATTTCAGGGAGGAAACCATGCGTAAGATCACCACACTTCTGACCACCGCCACCTGCGCGGCCGCGCTGGCCGCAGGCGGCGCGCAGGCGCAGGACAAGACGCTCGAGAGCATCGGCATTTCGGTCGGCCTGCTCGGCAACCCGTTCTTCGTCGCCACGATCAAGGGCATCGAGGACCGCGCCAAGGAGATCAATCCCGACGTGCAGGTGACCTCGGTCTCGGCCGACTACGACCTGAACAAGCAAGCCAGCCAGATCGACAACTTCATCGCCTCGGGCGTCGACATCATCATGCTGAACGCGGTGGATGCCGCCGCCATCGCCCCGGCGGTGAAGCGCGCCAAGAGCGCCGGCATCGTGGTCGCCGCCTTCGACGTCTCGGCCCCCGGTGCGGATGTCACGGTGATGACCGACAACGTCGATGCCGGGCGCAAGGCCTGCCAGTACATCGTTGACAACCTCGAGGGCGGCAGCGGCGACGTGGTCATCATCAACGGCCCGCAGAGCTCGTCGATCATCGACCGCGTGGCCGGCTGCCAGGAGGTGTTCAGCGCCAACGACGGCATCAACGTGCTGTCGGACGACCAGAACGGCCAGGCCTCGCGCGATGGCGGCCTCGACGTGATGCAAGGCATTCTGACCCGCTACGACCACATCGACGCGGTCTTCGCGATCAACGATCCCACCGCCGTCGGCGCGGCGCTGGCCGCAAAGCAGCTGGGCCGTGACGAGTTCATCATCACCGGCGTCGACGGCGCCCCGGTGATCGAGGACGAGCTGGCCAAGGGCGACGGCTCGCTGATCCGCGCCTCGGCCTCGCAGGACCCCTACGTGATGGCCGGCGAGGCGCTGAAGATGGGCTACGACATGTTCATGGGCAACACCCCCGAGACCGACACCGTTCTGCTCGAGCCCGAGTTGATCACCGCCGACAACCTCGATGGCTACAAGGGCTGGACCGACCCGCGCTGAGCCGGACCGAAACCGCCAGACCGGGACGGCGCCCGCCGGGCGCCGTCCTCCCCCTCCCCCGGGCACAAGCCCGGCACCAGAAGACCCGACACCACCGAGAGGACCAGCGATGACGCTTGCTGCACTCAAACAGGCCGTGCTCGAGGCCAATCTCGCCACCGTGCGGCACGGGCTGGTCAAGGCCACCTTCGGCAATGCGAGCGGCATCGACCGCGTTTCCGAACGCATCGCCATCAAGCCCTCGGGCGTGCCCTACGAGGAGATGACCGCCGATCACATGGTGATCACCGACCTTGCGGGCACGACGTTCGACAATCGCTTCCGGCCCTCCTCGGATCTCGACACGCACCTCGTGCTCTACCGCGCCTTTCCGACCATCGGTGCGATCATCCACACCCATTCGACCTATGCCACGATCATGGCGCAGGCCCGCCGCCCGATCCCGCCGCTCGGCACCACCCATGCGGATTACTTCCACGGAACGATCCCGGTCACCCGCGATCTCACCGCGGAGGAGATCACCGAGCGCTATGTCGAGGCGACCGGAGAGGTCATCGCCGAGACCGTCGGCAGTGGCGATCCGCTGGCGATCCCGGCGGTGCTGGTCGCCGGGCACGGTCCCTTCGTCTGGGGACGCGATCCGGAACAGGCGGTGCTCAACGCCATGATCCTCGAGGAGGTGGCGAAGATGGCCTGGCATGGCGCCGCGCTCGACGCCGCACCGCCGCCGATCTCGCAGACCCTGCTCGACCGCCATTACCTGCGCAAGCACGGCGCCAACGCCACCTACGGGCAGTAACCGGACCCCACTCTCAGGGAGGAGACGCCGATGACCCTTGTCGCCGGAGCCGATTTCGGCACGCTCAGCGTGCGCGCCACCATCATGGACACCCTCAGCGGTGCGGCCCTGGCCTCGGCCTCCGCCGCCTATCCGCTGGACCGCGACCCCGCCGATCCGCTGGTCGCGCGGCAGTCGCATGACGACCAGATGATGGCGCTCTGCGAGGCCATGCGCGCGGCCATCGCCGAGGCCGGGATCGACGGGACAGAGATCGCCGCCTTTGCCGCCGACACCACCGGGTCGAGCGTGATCCCGCTCGATGCGCAGTTGCAACCGCTGGCCGACTATTACCTCTGGTGTGACCACAGCGCCCACTCCGAGGCCGCCGAGATCACCGCCCGCGCCCGAACCGAGAAGATCGAGGCGCTGGACTGGTGCGGCGGCACCTACAGCCACGAGTGGGGCTACTCGAAGCTGCTGCACTTCCTGCGGCACAATCCCGAAATGCGCGCGCGCTTCGCCACCGCCGCCGAGAATTGCGACATGATCGCCGCCACGCTCTGCGGCATCACCGACCCGGCACAGATGCCGCGCAGCGTCTGCGCCATGGGGCACAAGTGGATGTGGGGCGAGCGCTGGGGCGGCCTGCCACCACAAGACTTCCTGAGCCGCGTCGATCCTTTGCTGGACGGCATCAATGACCAGATCACCGGCCGCTGGGGCCACTCGCTGCAGGAGGCCGGACGGCTCAGCCCCGAGTGGGCGGCAAAGATGGGCCTGCGCCCCGGTATTCCCCTGCCCTTCGGGGCCTTCGACGCGCATTGGGACGCCATCGGCACCGGCTGCCGCCCCGGCGACGTCGTGAACGTGGTCGGCACCTCGACCTGCATCATCGCCCTTGCCGACCCGCAGAGCGGCCCGGTGCCGGGTATCTGCGGCGCGGTGCCGGGCAGCGTCGCCCCCGGGGCCATCGGTATCGAGGCCGGGCAATCGGCCACCGGCGATCTCTTCGACGCCATCGCGACGCGCGCCGGTACGGATGTCGCCAGCCTCTGCGCCGGCCTCGGCAGGCGCGCGCCCGGCAGCAGCGGCCTTCTGCGCCTGCCCTGGGACAACGGCGACCGCACGGTGCTGGTCCGCCCCGACCTCGGCGGCCTCACGCTGGGCTGGGATCTGGCGCATACCGCCGCCGACGAGATGCACGCGGCGATCGAGGGCATGGCGATGCACGTCAGCCTGATCATCGACCGCATGAGCTCGGGCGGCACGGAGTTCACCCGGGTGATCAACGCGGGCGGCATCCCGCAGAAGAACGATGTGCTGAACCAGGTCTACGCCGACGTGCTGCAGCGCGAGGTGCATGTGCCCGAGCGCTCGCCGGTGGGTGTCGGAGCCTGCGTCTTCGCCGCCATGGCGGCGGGGGCATTCGCCGGGCTGACCGAGGCGCAGGCGGCCATGTGCCCACCCACGCGGGTCTTCGCTCCCCGGCCCGAAACCGCTGCGGCCTACGCCGAGCTGACGGGCCTGTTCCGCGAGGTCTACTTCGCCTTCGGCGAGGGGCGGCCCCGCGAATTGGGTCACGTGCTGCCCGCCCTGCGCCGCTTCCGGCTTGGGCACTGACCCCGGCACCGACGCGTGGGGCACCACTGCAAGACGCAAAGAGGCAGGGTTATCGCCTACCCCTCCTACCTCTCACCGCCCGCCGCGACGGATCAGGCGGTGATGATGTCGATGAATGGCAGATTGCCCGCAGTCAGCCCGGCATCGACCGGAAGCACGGTGCCGGTGATGCCGCTTGCCATTGGCGAGGCGAGGAAGATCGCCGCCTTGGCCACCTCCTCGGGGCTCACCAGCCGGCCCAGCGGGTAGAGCGCGGTCACCTTGGCGAAGATGTCGGGCTGGCGGGCCTTGCGCTCGTCCCAGGCGGGCGTGTGCACCGAGCCCGGAGCCACCACGTTGGCGCGCAACCCGTGCTTGCCCTCCTCGGTGGCCAGCGCTTTGGCCCAGGCGATGATCCCGGCCTTGGCCGCGGAATAGGCCGGGCTGCCGAAATGCGCGAGCCCGTTGACCGAGGCGACGAAGACTGCCGCGGCGCCCTCGGGGCGGCCGCGCAACGCCGGCAGAAGCGCCCGGCTGAACACCGCGGCGCCGGTGAAGTTGAGCTGCAGGTCGTGCAGGATCGCCGCCGTGTCGGTGTGCTCGATCAGATCGACGCGGGTACCCCCGGCGTTGGAGATCAGCACGTCCACAGGCGCCGCGGCGATCTTCGCCGCAGCCGCCTCGGTCTGTGCCGTGTCGGTGATGTCGAACTCGACCACCTCGTCGCCCTGCACGCCGCTGCCTGCCCGGTCGCAGGCCACCACATGCGCGCCCGCCTGCTTCAGCGCCGCCAGCATGGCGGTGCCGATGCCGCCCCCGGCCCCGGTCAGCACAACGCGTTTTCCGTTCAGCAACATGATCAGGCTTCCTCGTCTTCGGCGGTCACGGCATCAAGACCGAGCGGATCCGCCACCTTGGGCCAGAAATCCCGGCCCGCCTTCTGGTAGTCGGTCTGCGCAGGTTTCGTCGGGTAGGAGGACGGGCTGTCCACGTGAATGATCCGCGACGACACCGGATCGAACCCGGCGTGAAAATGGTTGGTGGACTTGACCAGCAGGATTTCCTTCCCGGCGTAATCGACGCCCTGGTTGGAGAACAGCGTCGGCTCGTAGGTCTGCGTCCTGCTGGAGATCAGCACGATGTCGATCTCGGTGCCGAGAATGCGCACCGTGGCCGAACGGCCCAGCGTCACCCGGCTGGCGCGGAAGCTCTGGTGGCCCTCCTGCGCGAGATGGATCACCTCGATCTCGGCATCGATCGGCGGGCCGGCCTCGGCCCCAGCCTTTCCGCCAAAGCGCAGGCGCAGGCGCGCCCCGAGGCCGGCGGCATGGCAAAAGCTCACCGCAACCGGGTCCCAGATCGCCCCCACCGCCACCTTGTCCACGCCCCGCGCGATCAGTGACATCAGCACGTAGGTGCCATCTCCGGCGCAGCCGCCGCCCGGGTTGTCCCATGTGTCGGCAATGGTCACCGGCATCGACGGATCGGCCTTGCGCACGGCGAGAGCCTGGTCAATGCCATCCTCATAGTCGAGGATCGGCATCGCGGTCCTGCCACGCAGCGCATAGAGCTCCTCGCCCAGCTTGCGGGCCAGCGCCGCGCCCTCTTCGGGGGCATTGTCGGTCACCACCATGATCTTCGTGCCCATCTCGGGCACGTCGCCCGCCATGAACCCGTGGATGACCGAGCAGGACAGGATATTGCCCTGACCTTCCAGCAGCTTCATCCGGTCGACGAAACCGCGCATCGGCTGCTGGCTGGTCGGGTAGATGCCGATCATCTTGCAGTCGAAGGTGGAGATCACCGGGCGCACCTCGCCGCGCAGCGCCCTGAGCGCAAGGTCCACCACATGCGCGCCGCGCTCCTGGAAATCCGTGTGCGGAAACTCGAGGAAGGTCGCCGCGAGGTCGAGCTGCGCCACGCGCTTGCGCGTCAGGTGGCTGTGCGGGTCGAACTCGGCAGCGACAAGCACATCCGGGCCGACGATATCACGCACCCGCGCGAGGAAATCTCCCTCGCAGTCGTCGTAGCCCTGCGCCACCATCGCCCCGTGCAGGCCGAGCACCACGCCGTCGACCGGCAGCGCCGCCCGCAGTTGATCCAGAATTTCGTCGCGCAGCTCCTCGAAGGTTTCTTTCTTGATCAACCCTGCCGGTTCCGCCCAAGTCGAACTGCCCTCGATCACGGTGAAACCCTCTTCGCGCCCACGCTGACGCAGGATAGGCACCGGCGAGGAGCAGAGCGTCGGCGTCTCCGGATGCTCCCCGGGGCCCGCGTAGAAGGCCGCCTCGAAGGCCGCCCGGTCGGTTGGCAGCGGGGAGAAGGTATTCGTTTCGGTGGCCAGAGACGCGGTAAACACCCTCACGCGGCGACCCTCCTTGCGTTGCGGCGGGCCGCAAGCGGCCTGCCTTGGTGAAAACTCGTCGCCGCGTGCCGGACCATCCGCTCAGGCGGCGTCGCGCGGCGGCTCGCGCAGGGCGAGGATCGCCGCGCCCACCAGCCCCGGCTCGGTGCGGCACTGCGCCTGTACCACCAGCGGCTCGGCCGGCTTGGACAGCGTGAGCGGCCGGGTGGCGGCATCCAGCGCCTGCATCAGCCCAGCGTCGTTCGACAGCCCGCCACCCGCGGCCACCACGGTCGCCCCGGTCATGTTGACGACCATCGCCAGCGGGCCGGAGAGCAGCTCCAGCCAGGCCGCGACGGTCTTCGCCGCGCCCTCGTCTCCCGCGTGCCAGAGCGCGAGAATCTCGGTGGACGGCAGCTCGGCCCCGGCAATGTCGCGGTGCAGCCGCTCGATGCCGCGTGCCGAGCAGGTGGCATCGAGACAGCCCTTCAGGCCGCAGCCGCACTGATAGGACGGCAGCGGCGCATCGAGGCAGTCGAGCAGCCGCTTGGCCACCGGCCCGTGGCCCCATTCCCCGGCGTAGCCGCTGCCCGCGCCGATCAGCCGCCCCCCGGCCACTAGCCCGCCACCGACTCCGGTGCCGATGATCGCGCCGAAGACCACGTCATGGCCGCGGCCCGCGCCGACACCCGCCTCGGCCAGCGCGAAGCAATCGGCATCATTGGCCACCAGCACCTCGAGCCCCAGCTTCGCCGACAGCTCCGGCGCAAGGCGGCGTCCGGTCAGGCAGGGGATATTGGCGACGGTGGCCCGGCCGGTCTTGGGATCAACCACCCCGGCAATGGAGATTGCGACGCGCTCGGGGCGACCACCGGCCTCGGCGATGGCGGCGGCCAGCGTGGCGACAAAGGCGTCGAAGTCATCCCCGGGCGTCGGACGGCGCGACAGCGCGCGCACGTCGTGGACACTGGTGGCGACGGCGCTCTTCACCGAAGTGCCACCGATATCGAAACAGACGATCATGCCCCGCCCTCGCCCTTGGAGCAGTCACCGCCGACCCATACGGATTGCAGCTGCAGCGCGTTGTCCAGAACGAGGAAATCCGCCTGTGCCCCCGCACCCAGATGCCCGACTCCAGTCAGGCCCGCCGCCAGCGCAGGATAGAGCGTCGCCATGCGCAGCGCTTCGTCGAGCGGCACTTCGAGCCCCTCGACGCAGTAGCGCAGCGCGTCGAGCATCGAGATGTCGGCCCCTGCCAGCGTGCCGTCGGCCAGCGTCAGCCGCCCGCCCGCTCGGTAGATCGTGCGGCCGTTCAGGGTGATCTCGGCGAGGTCCGAGCCGGTCGCCGCCATGGCATCCGAGACGAGGAAGACATGCCCCGGCCCGCGCTTGCCACGCAGCGCGATCCGCATGGCCACGTCGCTGACATGATGCCCGTCGGCGATCAGCCCGCAGCTCACCGTGCCCGCGTCCAGCGTGGCCCCGACGAGACCGGGGGTACGGTGCGCCATCTGGCTCATCGCATTGAACAGGTGGGTCGTCATGCTGGCACCGGCGGCGAAATACTCCGCCGCCGTCTCGGCGCTGCAATCGCTGTGGCCGAGCGAGACCTGGACACCCCCCGCCACCAGCCGCGCCACCTGCTCCGCCGTCGCAGCCTCGGGGGCCAGCGTCACCAGCAGATGGCCGCAGCTGTCTTCGGCTGCGAGAATTCGCTGCAGGTCAGCCTCCTCCATCGGCCGCACCAGCTCCTCGGCATGGGTGCCCTTGCGGCGCGGATCGAGATGCGGCCCCTCGAGGTGCAGGCCCGCCAATCCGGCCTGCCCCGCCGAGCGCGCCTCCGCGCAGGCTGCGAGCGCCTCGGCGGTTTTCGCGGCGGTGTCGGTGATCAGCGTGGCAAGGATCGAAGTCGTGCCGAGCGTCCGATGCGCGGCGCAGATCGCCGCCAGCCCCTCGGCGCTGGTGTCGTCGTTGAACTGCACGGCGCCGCCGCCATTGACCTGCAGGTCGACGAGGCCGGGAACGATCAGTGCCACCTCCGGCGCGCCGCCGGGAATCACCTCGGTGACCACCCCGTCCGCATGCGCCAGCGCCGCGTTTTCGTGCCAGTTACGACCGTCGAAGAGTCGGCGCGCAACCGGAGAAACCCTTGCCGTCATGCGCTTCGAAGCCCCCTGCGCCCGCAAGGCTCTTGCCAGACCGGAGCGCATTGCCCGCACCGGAGGCAGAGTCTGAAAATGAATTTCATCATAGCCGCTGTCTTTCGCATTTTTATATTGACTGTCACGAAACTCGCCCACAGTCTACGAAAATAAATTACGGAATTCGGGTCCGAACGCCGCATCGTCTCTGCTCATGCATGGCGTCGGCACCCGAGGCAAGAACAGGGATCGAGAATGAAAGTCGGCATCGTCGGGCTAGGGTACCGCCTTGGCTATCTGGCCCAGGTCTTTACGCAAATGCATCCTGATTTCGAGATCGCCGGCTACGTCGATCCCGCCCCCGCGGGCATGGGCCTGCTGGAGGAGAAGGGCATCTCCCCAGGCACCGCCTATGAGAGCGTGGAAGAGCTTCTGAAGGCCGAGGACCTCGACCTGCTGATGGTCGGCTCGCCCAACTACATGCACCTGCAGCACATCCGCGCCGGCTTCGAGGCCGGGGTGAAAGTGTTCTCGGAAAAGCCCGTGGTCACCACCAAGGAAGACAGTTTCGAGCTTGCCAAGCTGCTGGCGAAATACGGCGTCGAGAACCTGCTGATCGGCCTCGTGCTGCGTTATGCGCCGCTCTACACCGACCTGCGCGCCGCGCAGGCCCGGGGCGAGCTCGGCGACGTGGTCTCGATTGAAGCCAGTGAGCACATCCCGCCCTATCACGGCGCCTTCTTCATGCGCGACTGGCGGCGCTACGACCGCTGGGCCGGTGGCTTCATGCTGGAAAAATGCTGCCACGATATCGACCTCTATAACGGCGTCATCGGTGCCCGCCCCGAGCGGGTCAGCAGTTTCGGTGGCCGGCGCAGCTTTGTGCCCGCCAACGACCCGCGCAACCGGGGCATCAACGATCTGGGGGTCTATAGCCAGAAACCCTCGGGCTGGAACGGGTCGGACAAGGTCTTCGACAGCGACGCCGAGATCATCGACTACCAGGTGGCCATCGTCGAATACGAGAACGGCGCGGCGCTGAACTTCCACACCAACCTCAACGTGCCGGACGATTTCCGCCGCTTCGCGGTGATCGGCACCCGCGGCATGGCCGAGGGCGACTTCGTCCGGGGCTATCTCAACGTGACCGACAGCCACACCCGCCAGCCGCTGCAGCGCAAGGTCTACGAGGCCTCGGAGCTGTCGCACCACTACGGCGCTGACGAGGAAATGGCGAAGGGGGTCATCGCCTCGGTGCTGACCGGGGCGAAGCAACCGGTTTCGGTGCTCGACGCGCTGGAGGCCGGGCTGCTGGTCATGGCCATGGACGAGGCCCGCGCCAAGCGCTCGGTGATCGAGATGTCGCGCACGTGGGACCTGTTCGACGAGGCGCTCAACGCCAGGGTGCCGGCCTGATGCCCGGACAGAAATCAGCCGTCATCTTCGCCTGGATCCTGCTGATCCCGGCGCTGGCCTATGTGGCCGCCATCGTCGTCTACCCGCTGCTGCAGACGGTGAACCTGTCGTTCACCAACGCCTCGCTGCGGCGCACCACCGATTACATCGGCTGGGAGAACTATGCCAAGATCTTCGACGCGGAGTTCGCCACCATCATCGGCCGGACCTTCCTGTGGACCTTCCTGTCGGTCTCGCTGAAGATGATCATCGGCACCGGCGGGGCGATGCTGCTCAACGCCGCCCTGCCCGGTCGCGCCCTCTTCCGCATCCTGACAATGCCGCCGTGGATCGTGCCCATGGCGATCGGCATCTTCATGTGGGGCTGGATGTACAACGGCCAGTTCGGGATGATCTCCGGGCTGATGCAGCGCTTCGGGCTGGTGGACGGGCCGGTGGCCTTCCTTGCCTATGGCAACACCGCCTTCTGGGCGACGATCATCACCGACGTATGGATCGGCGTGCCGATGGTGACCATGTACATGCTCGCCGCCGTGCAATCGGTGCCGCAGGATCTGCACGAGGCCGCCTGGACCGATGGCGCCAGCCGCTTCTACCGGATGCGCCGCATCACCCTGCCGATGATCTTCCCGGCGGCGATCACCATGTCGATGATCTCGCTGATCTCGACCTTCAACTCCTTCGATCCGATCTGGATCCTCACCCAGGGCGGCCCCTCGGGATCGACCACGACGATGATCATCGACACCTACTCGACCGCGCTCGGCTCCAAGAAGTTCGGCGAAGGCGCGGCGCGCGCGGTGGTCATCTGCCTGTTCCTGTCGGCCTTCGCGCTGCTCTACTTCCGCGCGGTCACCAAGCTGTCGAAGAGGATGACGACATGATGAAGAAAAACGCCATGATCGACCGCTACCGCTGGTGGGAAGTGGTCCTGATGTACTGCGGTATCTTCGTGTTCCTCTTCTTCGTGCTGGCCCCCTTCATCGAGGGCTTCCTGGTCTCGCTGAAGCCGCTCGGGCTGCTGTTCTCGACACCCTACAAGTTCCTGCCCGAGAACGGCTCGTTCAAGGCCTACTTCACCATGTGGGAGAGCGTGCCGGAGTTCGGCCGCTACATCTTCAACTCCTTCTTCATCTCCACGGTGATTACCGCCGTAGTGCTGATCCTGGTGGTGCCGGCCTCCTATGCCTTCGCCCGGATCACCTTCCGCGGCTCAGGCACTCTGCTCGGCGCCTTCCTGGCGGTGAACATGTTTTCGGGCGCGGTGCTGCTGATCCCGCTGTTCCGGCTGATGCGCGCCTACGGCATGCTCAACACCTACTGGTCGATGATCGTGCCGGGGGTGGCCTTCCTCATCCCCACCGCGATCTGGCTGCTCTCGACCTACATGCGCCGCATCCCGCGCGAGCTGGACGAGGCCGCCTATGTCGATGGCGCGAGCCACTTCTACATCCTGCGCCGGGTGATCCTGCCGCTGGCGATGCCGGGTATCACCGTGGTGGCGATCACCACCTTCATCGGTGCCTACGCCCAGCAGTTCATCTTCGCGCTGACCTTCAACTCCAAGACCGAGTACATGCCGCTGCCCATCGGCCTCTATGCCTATTTCGGTCGCCAGGAGGTGATCTGGAATGAACTCATGGCCGCAAGCTTCGTGGGCATCGCCCCGGCCATGATCCTGATCTTCGCGCTGCAACGCTACCTCGTGGCCGGCCTCACCGCCGGGGCGGTGAAGCAGTAAGCCGCGCAAGACCCGGCTCCCGCGCCGCGCGCGGGGGCCCACCAACGGCCCCCGGGGAGGGGGTGACCGGCGGCCCCCGCAAAAGGGGGCACCAAAAGGCCCGCCGCGGACGCGGCAAGACCCGGCCCGCCCCGAGGGGCACCAACAGGAGAGAAAAGCAATGACCAAGACCCTTCTTCGCACCGGCGCCGCGCTCGTCGCGCTGACCGCAGCGATGCCGGCCATGGCCGAAGAGATCACGATGATCGTCTGCGGCGACAACATGAACCCGGTTCAGCAGAAGTACATCGACCAGTGGGAAGCCGAGAACGAGGGCTGGACCGTCGCCCCCGAGGTTGTCGGCTGGGGCCAGTGCCAGGACAAGGTGACCACGCTCGCCGTCGCCGGCACCCCCGTGGGTCTCGCCTACGTCGGATCGCGCACTCTCAAGGAATTCGCCGAATTCGGCCTGATCGAGCCGATCCCTATGAGCGACGAGGAAAAGGCTTCCTACTTCCCCAACGTGGTCGACACGGTGACCTACCAGGGCGAACAATGGGGCGTTCCGGTCGCCTTCTCGACCAAGGCCTTCTACTGGAACAAGGACCTCTTCAAGGAAGCCGGTCTTGACCCGGAAACCCCGCCCAAGACCTGGGCCGAGGTCATCGACGCCGCCAAGGCGGTCACCGAGAATACCGACAGCGCCGGGTTCGGCCTCGTCGCCAAGACCTTCGACAACACCATGCACCAGTTCCTGCACTGGGTGTACACCAACAACGGCCAGGTGGTTGATGACGAGGGCAACATCGTCCTGAACTCGCCGCAGAACCTCGAGGCGCTGGAAGCCTACAAGACGCTGGTCCCCTACTCCGAGGAAGGCCCGACCGCCTACGAGCAGAACGAGGTCCGCGCGATCTTCCTCGACGGCGGCGTTTCCATGATGCACGCCTCGATCAGCGCGGTCTCGCGCCTGCAGGACACCGACATCGACTGGGGCGTGGCCAACCTGCCGCTCGGCCCGGAAGCCGAGGGCCCCGGCACGCTGCTGATCACCGACAGCCTCGCCGTCTTCTCGGGCTCCGGCTACGAGGAAAAGGCCATCGAGCTGGCGAAGTTCCTCACCGCGCCGGAAGCGCAGGAAGAGTATGACCTCGCCGAAGGCCTGACCCCGCTGCGCCCCTCCGCCAACATCGACGCGCTGGTCGCGGAGAACCCCTACTGGGCGCCCTACATCGACGGCATCGAGTTCGGTGGCCCGGAGCCGCTCTTCACCGACTACCGCGGCTTCCAGAACATCATGATCGAGATGGTCCAATCCGTGGTGACCGGCCAGGCGGAACCGGCCGACGCGCTGGCCAAGGCCGACGCGGCCCTCAAGGAACTCGAGTGATCCGAACCCGCAAGGGTTCTCATGGTCCGGACCCTCGGGTCCGGACCGCTTGATTAGGAAAGGAATCTCCCTTGGGACAGCTTGCCCTGAGCGGTGTGAAGAAGCGCTTCAACAAATTTGAGGTCATCCACGGGATCGACCTCGACATCCGGGATGGCGAATTCGTCGTCTTCGTCGGCCCCTCGGGCTGCGGCAAGTCCACCCTGCTGCGGATGATCTGCGGGCTGGAGGAGATCACCGAAGGCGAGTGCACGATCGACGGCCAGCGCGTCAACGATCTGCCCCCCGTCAAGCGTGGCATCGCCATGGTGTTCCAGAGCTACGCGCTTTACCCGCATATGTCGGTCTTCGAGAACATCGCCTTTCCGCTGCGCGTCGAGAGGCTGCCCGAGGCCGAGATCAAGGACCGCGTGATGCGCGCCGCCCGCGTCCTGCAACTGGAAAGCCGGCTGCAGCAGAAACCCGGCAACCTCTCGGGCGGCCAGCGCCAGCGTGTCGCCATCGGCCGTGCGATCGTGCGTGAGCCCTCGATCTTCCTCTTCGACGAGCCGCTGTCGAACCTCGACGCCGCGCTGCGCGCCGAAATGCGCATCGAGCTGACCGCGCTGCACCAGAAGCTCAAGGCGACGATGATCTACGTTACCCACGACCAGGTGGAGGCGATGACCATGGCCGACCGGATCGTTGTGCTCGACGGCGGCAACATCAGCCAGGTCGGCGCGCCGCTGGAACTCTACCACAAGCCCGACAACCTCTTCGTGGCGGGCTTCATCGGCAACCCGCGGATGAACTTCATCCCCGGCACCTGCACCGCTGTCGGCCCCGAGGGTGCTACGGTGCATCTCGTCACCGGCGGCACGATCACCGTGCCGGTCGAGGCACCGCTGGGGCTGCGAGGCACGCAGATCACGCTGGGCATCCGCCCGGAGCACCTGAGCCAGACCTCAGGGGATGTGTCGATCGAGGTGGTGCCGACCGTCGTCGAGCGGCTCGGCGTGAACACCGTGGCCTACGCGGAACTGGAGCACGTCGGCACGGTCTCGGCACTGCTGCCCGGCGCCTCCGAGGTCGCCCCGGAGGTGCCCGCCACCCTGTCCTTCGTCGCCGCCGACTGCCACCTCTTCGACGCCGAGGGCACCGCGCTCCCGCGCAGGGTCGACAGCGCCATGCCGATCCCGGACGCGGCCACCGCCTAGGAACAGGTATGCCGTCCAGTTCTTGTGGGCCGGACACGGAGACAGCAAAGCCCCCGCTCGATCAGCGGGGGCTTTGGCTTTCAGGTATCCAGCGGTGCCGCAATCGCTAGAGCAGCAGCCCGAGCCGCGCCAGGGTCTGCCGCGACTGGCGGCAGAGCGCCTCGTTCCTGCCGCCGCGATAATAGCTCAACGCGATGACCGCCCCGTAGAGCGCCCAGCCCCGGGCCCGCTGCCAAACCACATCATCCACATCCAGCGCGTCTCGAAAGTCCTCGCGGGCAGAGGGCGCCACCCAGGACCATGCGGCCGCAAGGTCTACGGCCGGATCCCCGATTGCCGCCAACCCCCAGTCTATGACGCCGCAGAGAGTGCCATCCCGGGCAATCAGGTTGTCCGCCTTGAGATCGCCGTGCAGCCAGACCGGCGGCCCGCGGAACGCCGCGATGCAGGCGTCTTCCCAGAGTTGACGGGCGGGCGCAGCGTCGATCTCGTCGGCCAGCAGGTCGATGCAATCGCGCGTCACCGGGCTCAAGTCCCGAAGTGCCACGCCGCGCCTGTGATTGCTCTCGCCGGCACGCGGCGCGGCCCGCGTGTCCTGCCTCTGCAAAGCGCCAAGGAAGGCAGCCAGCTGCCGCGCCGCCTCAGGCCAGTCGGCAATCGCCCCCGGCGAGGCGATACCGCCCTCCATCCAGTCGAGGACGGCGAAATCGGGCACCGAGACCCCGTCCCCCCGCCCGCGGAACCTGAGGTGCGGCACCTCCAGCGGCAGGCCGCCGAGGCGCGGCAGCCAGTCCATCTCCTTTGCCAGAAGACCCTCCGCCGAGGGCCTGCGCGGCACCCGGACGCAAAGGTGCTCGCCCAGCCGGTAGATCGCGTTGTCGGTCCCCGAGGAGGCAAGCCGGCGCAGCGGCAGCTCGGTCCAGCCCGGGGCCTGCGCGTGCAGCAGGCGCGCGAGGGTGGCATCGTCAATGGCAAACTCGTCCGGACGCACCATCGTGCCGCCTCTCTCGCGCAGAGCACCGGCAGGTGTGCTCCGACTACCCACGCTCTGCGCGGGCCCTCACCAGACGGTGCTGCGCGCCGCCACCTCGAGCACCCGCGTGACAACCGCGCCGTCGTGGAACACCATCCGGTCAAAGAGATTGGTGACCACGCAGGTGTGGTTGGGAATGACCCGCAGCACGTCGCCGACCTTTGGCCCCTCACCCTCGATGTCCGAGAGGTCCACCACGCCATGCTCCTCCGACAGCCCGGTGATCCGCGCGCCGGGGTATTCGACGATGAGCCCGTGGTCCTCGAACCCCAGCAGGTCGGAGGTCAGCGCCTTCGATCCCGCGTCGATCACCGCCCGGTCCGGCGTCGGGCGCGAGACCACGGTGACGAGGATGTGCATGGCGCAGTCGTCAAGGCTGGCATGTCCCGCCCGCACCATGGCGCGGTCGTTGTAGACATAGGTCCCGGCACGGTGTTCGGTGGCCGAGGGGATATCTCCGGCGGCGAAGAAGTCCGGCGTACCGCCGACCGTCACCACCGGGCACTCAAGGCTCGCCTCGTCCAGCAGCGCCTTGGCTCCGGTCACGAAAGCCTCGACCGCCACTGCCCCTCCCGGGGCCGGGTAGGTCATCAGCCCGCCGAAGCGCAGCCCTTCGGTCGCCGCGATCTCGCCTGCCAGCGCCGCCGCCGCCTCGGGTGTCTGCACGCCGCACCGCTTGCCCCCCGTATCGCATTCGACCAGCACCGTGAGCGGCTCTTCGGCTCCGAAGGTCGCGGCAAGCCCGGCCACCACTTCGGAGCTGTCCGCCGTCACCGACAGATGCCCGACCTTCGTGTTCAGCGCCTTGAGCCGCGCCAGCCGCGCGGCCCCGAGGATGTTGTAGGTGATCAGTATGTCGTCGAAGCCCGCCGCGGCGAAGACCTCTGCCTCTGTCACCTTCTGGCAGTTGATCCCCACCGCACCCGCCTCGATCTGCGCGCGCGCCACCTCCGGCAGCTTGTGGGTCTTGATATGCGGCCGGAAGGCCCGGCCGAGGCTATTCATATGTGCCTGAGCGCGCGCGATGTTGGCGGCCATGCGCGCTTCGTCGATAACCGGCAGCGGGGTCAGAAGCTCGGTGAGCGGCGTGCCGGGGGCGGGCCAGATGTTCGCGATCTCCGGCATCAGTGCCCCCCATAGGGCAGGTAGCCCACGAAGCCGGCGATCTTCCAGCCGTCCGCCGTCTCGCGGCAGGTATAGAGCGTCTGCCACAGCAGCCGATCCTCGCCGCCATCGGCGCGCTTGATCGTGCCATCGAACTTCTTGCGCACCAGCGCGACCGGCCCGTCGATCTCGATCTCCTCGAGTTTCGTCGCCCGGAAGATGCCCGCGCGCTGATCCTCGGCATAGTCGGTCTTCTGCCCCTCGGCGGCCTGCCGCAGCCATTCGTCGCGATAGGCATCGAGCGAGCCGAAGGAGAGCCCCCAGTTCTGCGGATCGGGATCGAAGTTGCCGTTCATCCCGATGAAGTTCTCGGAGATGAAATCGCCTTCGATCATCCCCCAGTCGGCACCGATGAAGGCATCGATGTCGCGCGGCACCAGCATCTCCCAGATGGCATGACGGGCGCTGTCTTCCGGCGCGAAGGGGTTCTGCATCGGATCACGCATTTCTGCGGCCTCTTCTGTTGTTGTGTTGCAAATTTTTTTCGTGTTCGAGCGAAAACTCTGGTTACTTTTCTAGGCCCATGCCAGAGTGTCAACGAAAATAAGAAAATGATTTTCGGTTCCGGGGTGTTTTCAACCATGGCCGGCGACCGACGAAACTGCCGGAGGGGACGGGCCATGGATATCTTTGCCACGCTGATGCAGGAGGGGCTGAAGCTCTCGCAATCCGAGCAGCGGATCGCCGATCTGGTGCTGAAGGATATCGACTTTGCCACCAATGCCTCGATAACCGACCTCGCCGCAAGGGCCGAAGTGTCGCCGCCGACGGTGACCCGCTTCTGCCGCCGTCTCGGCTGCAACTCCTTTTCCGACTTCAAGGTGACGCTGGCCAAATCCTCTTACGTCGGGCTGCGCTACCTGCGCCCCGAGGCGCGTTCCTCCACGCCCTCCGAGGTCGCAGAGGACATCGTGACCAAGGCCCAGAAGGCGCTGTTCATGATGCATGATGCGCTCGACATGGCGGCGATGGAGCGCGCTGCCGAAACCCTCGCACGGGCCGAGATGATCTATGCCTTCGGCTCTGGCGGCAATTCCTCGATGATCGTCAACGAGCTGCAGAACCGGCTGTTCCGGCTCGGCAAGCGGATCACCTCCACCACCGACCACGGCATGCAGATGATGCAGGCCTCGGCGGTGACGCCGCACGACGTGGTGATCGGCTCGTCCTTCTCGGGGCGCAACGCCGAGCTGGTCCGCGCCTTCGAACTCGCCCGCGACCAGGGGGCAAAGACCATCGCGCTGACGCAATCCACCTCTCCCGTGGCCGAGGCTGCGGACGTGGTGCTTTCGGTCGACCTGCCCGAGGGCGAGAACATCTTCCGCCCCACGTCGACCCGCTACGCCATGCTGGCAGTGGTCGACATCCTCGCCAACCTTGTCGCCTACACCAACCGCACCGAGAGCGCCGCCACCCTGCGCCGGATCAAGGAGAGCCTGATCCGCCACCGCGACGGCGACGACCGGCAGCTTCTGGGCGACTGAGCCCCCTCCCCAAGAGGTCGCGCCAAAGCGGCCCCCTCCGCAACGCCAGACCAACAGGCCAGACCACCATGACCACGAAGAAACGGATTGCCGTCGGCGGCATCCATACCGAATGCTCGACCTACAACCCGGTGCTCATTCGCGCAGAGGATTTCGCCGTGATGCGCGGCGACGCGCTGACCGCCTCGGACTATTTCGCCTTCCTGCAGCAGGACGACGTGGAGATCCTGCCGCTGTTGCACGCCCGCGCCGTGCCCGGCGGTCCGGTGGACCGCGCCGCCTACGAGGGCTTCAAGTCCGACCTGCTGTCCCGGCTCGAGGCGGCGCTGCCGCTCGATGGGGTCTACCTCGCCATGCATGGCGCGATGCATGTGGACGGTATGTGGGACGCCGAGGGCGACTGGATCAAGGCGGTGCGCGATCTCGTCGGCCCCGAGGTGCCGATCTCGGTCAGCTACGACCTGCATGGCAATGTCAGCCAGCGGATCATCGACCAGATCGACATGTTCGCCGCCTATCGCACCGCGCCGCATATCGACGTGGCCGAGACCATGGGGCGCGCCTGGGAGATGCTGCTGCGCTGCCTGCGCAGCGGCGAGCGCCCCTTCGTCACCTGGGCGAAGATCCCGGTGCTGATGCCCGGCGAGCGCTCCTCGACCGAGGATGAGCCGGCGAAATCGCTCTACGCCGCCCTGCCCGGCCATGACACGCGCCCCGGCATCTGGTCCGCCGACCAGATGGTCGGCTACGTCTGGGCGGACGAGCCGCGCGGCACCGCCGCCGCCATCGTCACCGGCACCGACGCCGCCGAGGCCGAGGCCGTGGCGACCGAGCTGGCGCAGGCCTACTGGGACGCGCGCGGCGGTTTCGCCTTCGGCCCGGTGACCGGCCCGCTGGACGAGATGCTGGAGATTGCGGCCAATGCGGGCACCGCGCCGGTGATCCTCGCCGAGAGCGGCGACAACCCCACCGGCGGCGGAGTCGGTGACAACGGGCTGGTGCTGAAAGCGCTGATCGCGCGCGACTGGCAGGATGCGCTGATCGCCGGGATCACCGACCCCGAGGCCGTCGCCGCCTGTTTCGCAGCAGGCACCGGTGCCGAGCTGGAACTGACCGTGGGCGCGAAGCTCGACCCGGCGGGCGAGAGCGCCACTGCGCGCTTCACCGTGGTCAATCTCGTGGAGGGTGCGGGCGGCGCCTTTGCCCAGGCAGTGGTGAAGACCGGTGGCATCACCCTCGTGCTCGCGGCTCGACGCAGGCCCTACCACAATTTCGAAGACTTCGAACTGCTCGGACTCGATCCGCGCAAGGTCGGCCTGCTGGTGGTGAAGTCGGGCTACCTGTCCCCGGACCTCGCGCCGATCGCCAACCCGAACCTCATGGCGCTGACCGATGGCGTGGTGAACCAGGACATCCCGCGGCTCGAGAGCCACCACCGCGCGCCGGGCATCTACCCCTGGGACCTGGAGGCGACATTCACCCCGGCTCCGACCCGCTCTGCCCGCGCGTGACCTCCTAAGAACACATATCCCCAGACGCGGCGTGTAAATGCGCCGCGTCAAAGCACGACCGCATTGCCGCGACCTGCGGGCCGCCCACCTCCGAGAGCCCGATGTTCGACATTCTCAAATCCCTCAACGCCTCGAAAGGCCTGCGCGCCTGCGCCGCGGCGGTCTTCTGCTGCGGCATCGCGGCGGCCTCGACCGCGCCCTACAAGTCGGTGGTGGCGATCCGCGAGCTGGGGCTGTCGGACGCCGCCTTCTCGGCGCTCACCCTCTGCGCGGCGGTCATCAACGTGATCGCCTCGATCTACCTCGGCACGCTGGCGGACCGCGACACCGGTTACCGCAAGCTCCTGATGTGGCTCGCCGCCGTCGGCATCGCCGGATACGGCGCGATCTTCCTCTTCCCGCATCCGGCGGTCTTCGTGCTCGCACTGCTGCTGCCGGTGTCGATCTTCAACGGGCTGGTGCCCATGCTCTTTGCCGCCGGGCGCGTATTCTCCGAGGGGCTGCCCGCCGCCGACCGCGCCGCCATGTCCTCGGCCCTGCGCGGCATGGTCTCGGCGGCCTGGATCCTCGTGCCGGGGGTGCTGGGCTTTGCGCTGGCAGGACGCGGCTCGATGCTGCCGGCCTTCCTCGTGGCGGCGCTCGCAGCGACGGCGGTGCTCATCGTGCTGAAGCTAACCATGCCGCGCGGTGGCAGCGGCGATCCCGCAAGGCGGCCGCCGAAAGTCTCGCTGCTCGGCGCCTTCGGACTGCTCGCGCGCCCTTCGGTGGCACTGCGCGTCCTCGGCACCGCCGCGATCACCTCCGCCATCCACGTGCATGCCGCCGTCATGCCGCTGATCATGACCGGGCGGGCCGGGGGCACCACCGGTGACGTCGGGATCGCGGTGGGCATCGTTGCGGGGATGGAATTGGTCTTCCTGCTCGCCTGGGCACGGGTCACCCGCTACATCTCGACGGTCACCACACTGGCCATCGCCATGGCGCTCTACACCGGCTACCTCGGCACCATTGCCATGGCCTCCTCGCCCGGCATGATCATCGCGGGGGCCTTCCTCGGCGGCACCGCTGCCTCGGCGCTGATCACCCTGCCGCTGGGCTACCTGCAGGAGCTGATCGCCGACCGCCCCGGCCTTTCGGCCTCGCTCATCTCGCTGAACCTGTTTCTCGCAGGAGCCATCGCCGCCGGGCTTTTCGGCCTCGGCACCAGCATCGGCAGCTATGCCACCGTCGCGGCCATGGGGATTGTGGTCGGGCTTGCCGGGGCGCTGGGGCTCGTGGCACTGGAACGCTGGCGGCCGATCCATTGATCCAACCCGAAGGAGCCGAAATGACCCGCATTCTGGAGATTTGCGTCGACAGCCCCGACGGGCTGGCTGCCGCCATCGAGGGCGGCGCGGACCGGATCGAGCTGTGCTCGGCGCTGGCACTCGGCGGGCTGACGCCGACGGCGGGGCTGATCGCGCTTGCGGCGCGCGCGCCTGTCCCTGTCATGGCGATGATCCGCCCCCGCGCCGGGGGCTTTGACTGGAACGCAGACGAGGTCACGGCCATGGAGGTGGAGATTGCCGCCGTCGCGCGCGCCGGACTCGCAGGCGTGGTGATCGGCGCAACGCGCAGCGAGCCAGGCGGTGTAACGCTCGACCTAGCCGTCATGCGGCGGCTGGTGAGCACGGCGCGGGGCCTCGACATCACCCTTCACCGCTGCATCGACCTCATGGAAGACCCTCTGACCGCGATAGATCAGGCGGCCGATCTCGGGGCTTCTCGCATCCTCAGCTCGGGCGGCGCCGCATCGGCCACCGAGGGGCTCGCCCGACTGCGGCAGATGACGGCCCACGCTGCTGGCCGGATCGCCATCATGCCCGGGGCCGGCGTCTCCGCCGCCACCCTGCCCGCGCTGATCGAAGCGCTGGACCCGGCCGAGGTTCATGCCTCGGCCTCGCATCCGGACCCCGGGACAGGCGCCATCGCCCGCTTCGGCTTCCAGCCCGAGGGCGCACGGCGCACGGATGCGGCCACGGTGGCCGGGCTGAAGCGGCTTCTCCGGACATGACAAGGGCGGCCCCGAGGCCGCCCTTCACGGAACCGAACCGCGCCGCCCCCTACTCGGGGTGCACGTCGAGATAGTAGTCGATCAGCTCCAGCTCGCTGGCCGCCGCCCGGTCGAGCACCAGCGTCGCATGGCGGTGCATCTGCAGCACGCTGCCCGGCCAGCGCGCCGAGACCGGACCCTCGATCACCTGCGCCACCGCCCGCGCCTTGGCCGCGCCGGTGGCCACCAGAAGCACCTCACGCGCCCGCATGATCGTGCCGATGCCCATGGTGATCGCCAGCCGTGGCGGCTCGTCGCCGTCCGGGAAATAGCGGCTGTTGGCCTCACGGGTGGAGCGCTCCAGCGTCTTCAGCCGGGTGATCGACGTGAGGCTGGAAGTCGGCTCGTTGAACCCGATATGGCCATTCAGCCCGAGCCCGAGCAGCTGCAGGTCGATGTCCCCCGCCGCGACGATGGCGGCCTCGTAGCGCGCCGCCTCGGCCTCCGGATCCGCCGCCTCGCCCATGGGCAGATGCGCCGCGCCGGGGGCGATGTCGATCTGGTCAAAGAGCTTTTCGGCCATGTACCGGCGATAGGAGCAGGGGTGATCCCCGGCCAGCCCGACGTATTCGTCGAGATTGAAACTCGACGCCCCGGCAAAGGAGGCGCTGCCCGCCCGGTGCAGGGCGATCAACCGTTCGTAGACGGCCTCCATCGTGCCGCCCGTAGCGAGGCCCAGCACCGACCCGGGCTTCGCGGTCACCTGCGCGGCAATGATCTCCGCCGCGCGTTCGGCCGCCGCTGCCGCATCCTCAAGAATCAGGATTTTCACCGCCGATCAGCCCTTCAGCGGGCAATAGGCGACCACGTCCATCTCGACCTTGGCATCAACCATCAGCGGCGACTCGACGGTCGACCGGGCCGGCGGGTGAATGCTGAAGTGCTTCTTGAAGACCGCGTTGAATGAGGAGAAGTCGCGTGCGTCGTCGAGCCAGACACCGACCTTCACCACGTGCTCCATGCCGCAGCCCGCCAGCGCCAGAACCTCCTTGATGTTCTCGATCACCACCTCGGTCTGCACGGCGATATTGCCCACGACCACTTCGCCGTCGCGCGTCGGCACCTGCCCCGAGACGAAGACGAAATCGCCGGCGCGCACCGCCTTGGAAAAAGGCCGCTCCTGGCCGCCGGCCTGGGCGTCAGCCACATCGAGACGTTGGATACCGGGAATGGTCATGTCGGGGACTCCACGAAATTGATTTTCTTTTTTCTGGCGGTATTGGCGCGAATAGGCAATAGATTCCTCCGGAACGGCACGATTTTCTGAAATTGATTTTCGGACCAACCCTAGACAAATCATGCTGACGGACCAGCCGACCTGCGGCCGGACCGGCAGAATCCGCGCCCTCTGGCGCAATAGATCATCCGATCTCGCCCCTCCCGCGAGCCCATGCACAAGGACCACATCGCTCCATGACAGCCACCGCCCCTACCTCGCCCCCCTTTGCACGGATCAGCCTCAAGTGGAGCATGATCGAAACACCCGAGTTGAGCATCGCCGACACTTTCGCCATGCTGGCCGATCTCGGCTATGACGGGGTCGAGATCGACGGCCCGACCGACCTGCCGCTCATGGAGGTGAAAGCAGCCAGCGCCGCGACCGGGGTTGCGCTGCCCGGGGTGATCAACTCGCGGCACTGGAGCCACCCGCTGTCTTCGCCTGACGCGGACATCCGCGCCGCAGGGGTGCAAGGCATGATCGAAGCGCTGGAAACCGCCGAGACCATCGGCGCCGACACGGTGCTGCTGGTGCCCGGCGCGGTGGGTCCCGAGGTCAGCTACGCCGCCGCCTGGGAGAGGGCGATCGCGGGGCTCGAACTGCTGCTGCCCCATGCCGAGCGCACCGGCGTGCGCATCGCCATCGAGAACGTGTGGAACAACTTCCTGCTCAGCCCGCTGGAGGCGGCGGCCTTCATCGACCGTTTCGACCATCCCCTGCTGGGCTGGTACCTCGACGTCGGAAATATCCTGCGCAATGGCTATCCGACCGACTGGATCGAGGTTCTGGGCGAGCGCATCTGCCGCGTCGATCTCAAGGAATACAGCCGCACCAAGATGGATGCCGAGGGCCCATGGAAGGGTTTCGATGTCGAACTTGGTGACGGGGATTGTGACTGGGCGTCGGTGAACGCGGCGCTGCGCGCGATCGGTTACAGCGGCTGGGCCTCGGTCGAGGTTCCCGGCGGTGGTCGCGAGAGGCTGGCAGACATCCGTGCCCGGGTCGAAGACTTGCGGAGCCTCTGAGCAGCCTCTGCGCGGTGAGGGCCCTTGCCACAAAAAAGCGCCGCATCAAGGCGGCGCTGTCGGCGGGTTCCCGGGCCCGGAATACCGGACCCGGGGTGTTCCCTTATTTATCTGTAGGTGTGATCACGACGGTCGTGCGGATCTCGTAGGGCAGGATCACGATCTCATGCACTTCGGGATCGTCGCCGCCGCTCATCGAAATCTGCTTTGCCGCCTCGCAGATATTCTCCTTGGCTTCGGTCACCGAGGAAGCACGCTCTTCCGCTGCCTTGGCGATTTCATCTGCAATAGTGATCACGAAGTCCACACAGGACACCTGCGTGACGTTCGCGAAGGCTGCGCTGGACGACATGACAAGCGCCATAGAAATAACGGAAATTTTCGTCAAGTTCATCTCAAATACTCCAGATTAATATGAATCGAAGGTTACATAGAGGCACTTCAACTTGCAACCTTATGTTGCGATCACACGTACCAAATAATACCGCGCCTCGACCTCGGAGTGGAGACGCGCCACGACACCCAACCAACTGGGGCCACGTCAGAGAGCGCTTCACTTGCCTTCACGACCCAACCGCCACGCGCATGAAAGGCACGTGCCTTCCGACCCGGCAGGGGGGATGAAGTTCCCTCGAAGGCGCGCCGAACAAGACGCCGCGTCCCCGACAATCGCAAGGACAGGTCGGGGTCAGCCCCCGATCTCGGCCCGTACTTCGTCGAAGATGCGGATCACATTCGCCAGTCCCGTGTCGCAGCCCATAAGCGTCGGCTCGTTGCCCTCGAACTCCAGCGAGACATAGCCGTCGAAGCCCGACGCCAGTACAGCCCGGACGATTTCGCGCGTGTCCACGTCGCCGAAACCGAAGACCGTGCCGACGATATGCCGACCGCCAAGTGTCTCCAGCCAGCCGGGACCCGGGTATTGCTTGCGCAGCAGAAAATCCTTCACGTGCACGAAGCTGGCGATGTCGAGGCAGTTGCGCGTGGCCATCAGCGGGTCCTCGTCGACGCAGAGGAAGTTGCCCACGTCCAGCGTCATGCGGAAGTTCGGACTGTTCACCGCCTGAACGAGGCGACGGCAGCGCTCGCTCGAGTTCATCAGGAAGCCGTGGTTCTCGATACTGGTCACCACGTCGCGGCTGGCCGCATGTTCGGCCAGCTCGACGCAGGCGTCAGTGATGACCGGAAAGAATGCCTCGACTTGCGCATAGCTCTGCGGGCGCAGTGCCCAGGGCACCACGTCGGTGCGCAGGAAACGCACACCCATGTCGGCGCAGAGATCGACATAGCGCTTCGCCCGGTCGATCTGCGCGCGGCGGGCCTTCGCATCTTCGTCAATGAAGCTTGCGGGGATGCAGAGACCCGAGAGCGCGACGCCCGAATTGGCGGCAGCAGCCTCTAGCCGGCCCCGCGTCTCGGCATCCTCGTAGAGCTCGTAATCCATCATGGCCTCGAGGCCCTGACCGATCGTCAGCGTCGCCAATTCCATGTGCGTTCCGCCGGAAGCCGCAATCTGCTCGAACACCCCCTCAAGGGTGATCTCGTCGCGCCGCAGGAGCGGCTGGAAGCTGTAGGAGCTGACGCCGAATTGCATGGCAAATCCTTGTATTCTTTTGGGAACATGGGTGCCCAGCCCCTTGCGGAAACAGGACTTCCCGGGACGCTAGCACCCGAAAAATTTTTACACAACCTTATTGACTTCACGGCACCAGAGGGCGTTCATGCGCCCCAAAGTGAAAAATATTTACGCCCACTTGGAGTTCCGACCATGACCACCCGTGCCGCAGATGTCGTCATCGTGGGGAGCGGCCCCACCGGCTCCACCTACGCGCGGATCATCCGCCGCGACTGGCCCGAAGCACGCATTCTCATGGTCGAGGCGGGCCCCAAGACCACCCCCGAGATCGGCAAGCACCTCGACAACCTGCCCGACGCCGACCGCACCGAAGCGCAGCTCCGGGCACAGGGTCCGAAGCGCGGCGTGACCTATGCACCGATCACCCGCGAGGAGTGGGAAGCCCGCAAGGCCGGCAAGCACGACGCCTCGCTGCAGCGCCGCCCGGGTCTCTTCTTCGCCAACACCGACACGCCCGACGAGACAGCCTTTGCCGGCTTCGCCGCGGCTTCGGTCGGTGGCATGGGCGTGCAATGGACCTCCGGCTGCCCGCATCCGTCGAAATCCGAGCGTGTGCCCTTCATCGACGAGGCAGAGATGGAGGCCGCGCTGCAGCTGGCCGATGAGCTGCTCGGCTCCAACAAGAACCCCTTCCCCGGCTGCAAGGGCTCCGAGGAGATGCGCCGGCGGCTCGGCGAGGTGTTCAACCCCGGTCGCCCCGACGACCGCAAGGTGCAGCCCATGCCGCTGGCCTACACGGTGACCGAAGAGGGCGTCATCACCCATGGCACCGACCACATCCTCGGTGAAATGGTGAACGAGCCCGAGGAGATGTTCCGCATCCTGCCCGAAACTGCCTGCCGCCGCGTGCTGCACGAAAACGGCACCGCCACCGGCGTCGAGCTGGTCAGCATGACCAGTGGTGAGAGCTGGCAGGTGCGCGCGGGCACGGTCGTTGTCGCGGCGGACTCGCTGCACGGGCCGCAGCTGCTCTACGGGTCCGGCATCCGCCCCGAAGCGCTGGGGCGCACGATCAACGATCACTACCTGATCAACCGCTTCTTCATCACCGACATCGAGGGCCCGCTGACCTCGATGTCCTGGATCCCGCGGGTCGACAACGAGGACTTCCCCTTCTCGGTCACCATCCACGGCAATGATCCGGCGAAGTTCCCCTTCCCCGAGCAGGTCGAGGGCACGCTGGTCGGCATGGGCCTTTTCGTTGCCGCCGATCCACGCCCCGAGAACCGCATCATCTTCGACGACGAGACCCTCGACTGGAAGGGACTGCCCAGCTTTTCGATCCACGCGCCGATCAACGAGGTCGACGAAAAGCGCATCGAGATGGGCAAGGCCGTGGCCGAGAAGATCGCCACCACGCTCGGCAGGCCGCTCGACGGCTTCGCCACGGTCCGCATCCCGACCGGCAACTCGCTGCACTACCAGGGCACCATGCGCATGGGCGAGGCGGATGACGGCACCAGCGTCTGCGACCGCCACAGCCGCGTCTGGGGCTTCGAGAACCTGCATGTGGCGGGCAATGGCATCATCCCGACGGTGACCGCCACCAACCCTACGCCCTTCATCGTGGCTCTGGCCAGCATGGGCGCGCGCAAGATCGCCGAAGCGCGTCGCACCGTGACCGAAGCCGCCGCCTGACCGAGTCCCGCCGCGTCGCCCCTCCCGGGCAGGCGCGGCGCTCCGCGACACCGCGAAAACAGAAAGACGACAGACCCGATGAGCGATCAAGCCAGCAAGAAACTCTCCGTCATGGTCGTGGGCCTCGGCCAGATGGGTCAGAGCCACGCGCACGCCTACCACGCCCACCCCGGCTTCGAGATCGTCGGCCTGGTGAACCGCTCCAAACGCGAACTGCCCGAGGCGCTCGCAGGCTACCCGCTGCACCATGACTTCGAAGCGGCGCTGGCCGAGCTTAAGCCCGACGTGGTCTCGATCGCCACCCATACCGACACCCATGCCGACTACGCCGTCGCCGCCATCGAAGCGGGCGCGCATGTCTTCGTGGAAAAGCCGCTCGCCGCCAATGTCGCCGATGCCGAACGTGTCGTGGCCGCCGCCAAGGCGCACGGCCGCAAGCTGGTCGTCGGCTACATTCTGCGCCATCACCCCTCGTGGATGCGGCTGATTTCCGAGGCGCGCGAACTGGGCGGACCCTACGCCTTCCGCATGAACCTCAACCAGCAGTCGAGCGGCACCGCCTGGAAGATTCACCAGGAGATCCTCAAGACCACCTCGCCCATCGTCGACTGCGGCGTGCACTACGTCGATGTCATGTGCCAGATCACCGACGGCACGCCCGTTGAGGTGCGCGGCATGGGCGTGCCCTTCGCCAAGGGGCTGAAGGAGGGCATGTACAACTACGGCCAGTTCCAGGTGCTCTTCGACGACGGCAGCGTCGGCTGGTACGAGGCCGGCTGGGGTCCGATGATCTCGGAGACCGCCTATTTCGTGAAGGACGTCATGTCGCCCAACGGCGCGGTGTCCATCGTCATGGAGGAAAAGACCGGCTCTGCCGACATCAACGCCCACACCCAGACCTCGCGCCTGCGCGTCCACCATGCCGAGACCGGCGAGGACGGCGCATTGCTGCGCGAGGACGAATGGCTGAGCATGGAAGGCGAGCCCGATCACCAGGCGCTCTGCGACCGCGAGCAGGATTACCTGTATCGCGCCATCGTCGAGGACGTGGACCTGACCCGGCACATGAGCGATGCCGTCGCCTCGCTGGGCATCTGCCTCGCGGCGGATGAGAGCATCCGCACCGGCCAGCCGGTCAAGCTCTGACCGGCGCAGCAGCCGGCTCCGCGCCACCAAAGGTGGCACGGAGCCTGTGCGGCCGTCAGGCCTTCCGGCCGATGCCGAGCAACTGGTAGAGCAGCAGCGCCGCCAGCGTCGAGGTGCCGATCCCGCCGAGCGCGAAGTCGCCGAGGTGCAGCGTGAAGTCCCCCGCCCCGAAGATCAGCGCGATGCCCGCGGTGAAGAGATTGCGCGGGTCCGAGAAATCCACCCGGTTCTCGATCCAGATGCGCGCCATGGCCGAGGCGATCAACCCGAAGACCGCCACCGACAGTCCCGCGAGAACCGGGGCGGGAATGGTCTGCAGCAACGCGCCGAACTTCGGCGAGAGACCAAGCAGGATGGCGACGAAGGCGGCAATCACGAAGACCAGCGTGGAGTAGACCTTGGTCATTGCCATGACGCCGATGTTCTCGGCGTAGGTGGTCACGCCGGTGCCACCGCCCGAGCCCGCGACCATGGTCGCCAGCCCGTCTGCAAGGAAGCCACGGCCGATGTAACGGTCCATGTCCTGCCCGGTGATCGCGCCGAGCGCCTTGATGTGACCGAGGTTCTCGGCCACCAGAACGATGGCGACCGGGGCAATGAGGGTGATCGCCGACCAGTGGAACTCGGGCGTCTGGAAGTGCGGCAGACCGAACCAGGCGGCGGCGGCGACATTCGAGAAGTCGATGGCGGGCATAAGCCCGAGGACATTGCCCAGCACCAGCACCAGCGCGTAGCCGAAGATCAGCGCCAGCAATACCGACAGCCGCCGGGTGCGGGAATGGCCGTAGCAGGAAACCATCGCCATGCAGAGCACGGTCAGCAGCGCCACCGTCAGGTGCGAAGGAGTGGGCGAGCCGAAGGCATTGAGCTGGTCCACCGCCACCGGCGCGAGGTTGAGCCCGATGGCAATGCCGATGGTGCCGGTGACCACGGGCGGCATCAGCTTTTCGACCCAGCCGTAGCCGACCGCCATGACGACCAGCCCGATCAGCGCGTAGAGCGCGCCGCAGGCGATGATCCCGCCGAGCGCATGGGCGATGGTTGCGCCCTCTTGCCCGAGCACCGCCAGCACCACCGCGATGAAGGCGAAGGAGGAACCGAGATAGCTCGGCACCCGGCCCGCGGTGAGGATGAAGAAGAGCAGCGTGCCGATGCCCGAGAAGAACACCGCAACGTTGGGATCGAAACCCATCAGGATCGGCGCGACGATGGTCGAGCCGGACATCGCCAGAAGGTGCTGGATCCCCATGGGAACGGATCCGGCTCCGGGCAGCCTCTCGTTGGGCATGATCACCGCGCCCGTGCCAACGCGCCATCGCGGGAAGTAGGACATCGCTCTCTCCTAGGAAGAATCTCTCTCTGCGGGTCGCCTTAGCCGCAATCGGCGTCGGATGTGAGGGAAACCTGCCGGAAGGGCTGCCAGGCGTTGCCTGTGGGCGATACCCCTCCCAACCCCGAACACGTGATGATCGCCTTTGCGCAATCATCTGTGCATGAACGCGAATTGTCATTGCATGCAAATGCATACAATTTCTTCCTGTAGCATTGGAAGGAGTCCTGTCATGGAAATCTCGTTCACCGGAAAGACCGCGATCGTCACCGGCGGTGCCTCTGGCATCGGCCTCGCCATCGCCGAGTCGCTGGCAGCCTCGGGCGCCACCGTCATCGTCGCGGACCTCAAGCAGGAAGACGCCGACCGCGAGGCCAAGGCAATCACCGACAAGGGCGGCAAGGCCTATGGTTTTGCCGGCAACGTGGCCGACCCCGCCAGCGTCGAGGCCATGGTCGCCTTCGCCGAGGAGAAGACCGGCGCGCTGCACATTCTGGTCAGCAATGCCGGGATCAGCGGCGCCGCGGCCAAGGCCGGCGACTACCCGCTCGACAGCTGGAAATCGGTGATCGACGTGAACCTCAACGGCGTCTTCTACGGCATCCGCTTCGCGGTCCCGGCAATGAAGCGGGCCGGCGGCGGCGCCATCGTCAACATGGCCTCGATGCTGGGCTCGGTGGGCATCGCCAACTCCTCGGCCTATGTCGCCGCCAAGCACGGCGTGGTGGGGCTGACCAAATCGGCAGCGCTGGAACACGCCGAGGACAACATCCGCATCAACTCGATCGGGCCGGGCTTCATCAAGACGCCGCTGCTCGATGCCAACCTCGACGATGACACCAAGGCCTTCCTTGAAAGCCAGGCGGCTCAGAACCGCATGGGCACCCCCGAGGAAGTGGCGAACCTGACGCTCTTCCTGCTGTCGGACAAGGCCGGCTTCATCACCGGCTCCTATCACCTGGTCGACGGTGGCTACACCGCCCGCTGACGGTCCACATATGCCACGAGAGTCGGTCCGGAAGCGGGCCGGCTCTCGCACATCCGTATGCCGCGTGTGCCCTCGCACCCTTCCCGGCCCGCCACCATTTCCCGCTCCCGACTGTGCTATACTGACCCGGCCAATGCTCTGAACAGGAGGAGGAGGTCATGGGCGTTCAGGAGGAAGACGCAGCCACCGGCCAGATCGCAGCCGAGGCCGCGCGGGTCTACGAGAAATGCTTCGTGCCCGCACTCTTCGGGCAATTCGCTCCCTGGCTGGTGGAGGCCGCCGGGATCCGCGGCGGCGGGCGGGTGCTCGACGTGGCGACCGGCACCGGCATCGTCGCCCGCGCGGCGCTGCATCGCGGCGCGAGCGTGACGGCTGTGGACATCAACGAGGGCATGCTGACCGTGGCGCGGGAACTGGCGCCGCAGGTCAGTTTCCAACGCGCGCCAGCAGAGTCCCTGCCCTTCGAGGACGATGCCTTCGACGCGGTGACCTGCCAGTTCGCGCTTATGTTCTTTGCCGACCGCGTACAGGCCCTGCGCGACATGGCCCGGGTCTGCCACCCCGGCGGTCACGTCGCGGTCTCGGTCTTCGATACCTGGGAAAACTCGCCCGGCTACCGCGACCTGATCCCGCTCTTGTCAGAGGTGATGGGGGCGCAGGCCGCGGAGGCGCTCAAGGCCCCCTTCTGCCTCGGCGGGCCGGGTGTGCTGGAGGGTCTGCTGGAGGACGCGGGGCTCGGCGGCGCGCAGATGATCCACAAGACCGGTCAGGTCCGTCATGCCTCGCTCGACGCCTGGCTCGACACCGAGATCGGCGGCTGGACACTCGCCAGCCTCGCCACGCCAGAGATCATGGCGACCTTGAAGGCGGCGGCCGCCGAGCCGCTCGGCCAGTACCGCAACAGCGATGGCACCATCTCGTTCGAGGCGCCTGCCATTTTTGCCGTCGCGCAGGTCTGATCCACGCGCGGCGATGTGAAGGAGAGGGTCCGCGATCAGATCGCGGCCCAGTCGGTGAAGCGCCAGCTGGTGGGCATGCGCGGTCCGGGATGCGTCGGGGTCCAGCGAGTGGGGGCCTTGGGGCTCGGGTCGGTCGGGTGCTTGGTCATCGGATCAGCCTTTCGCAGAGCGTTTCGACCCCGTCACTCTCGCCCAGACCCGTTTCAGCCCGATGCCGGTGTACGTTTCATTTGTTTCCGCGCCGCAGCCGGTCGCCGGAAGGCACCGTCGGACGCAAGAAGGCCCGCGCCGAACGGCGCGGGCCTTTGCGTTTGCCGGGGCTTTCAGAGTCAAAGCCCGCCGAAATGGAAGGCCTTGGTCTCGAGATATTCCTCGATGCCCTCCTGTGCGCCCTCGCGGCCGAGGCCCGAGGCCTTCACCCCGCCGAAAGGCGCTTCGGCGTGCGACACCGCGCCGGTGTTGAGCCCCACCAGCCCCGCCTCCAGCGCCTCGCCGAAGCGGAAGGCGCGGGCCATGTCGGTGGTGTAGAAATACGCCGCGAGGCCGAAGGGCGTGCCGTTGGCGATCTCCAATGCCTCCTCCTCGGTCTCGAATTTGAAAATCGGAGCGACCGGGCCGAAGGTTTCCTCGGAGGCGAGGCGCATTTCCTGCGTGGCACCTGTGAGCACCACCGGGTCGGCGAATTGCGCCGGCAGCTCACGCGGTGCGGTGGCGCGGGCGGCGCCTTTCGACAGCGCGTCCTCGACGTGGGCGGTGATCTTGGTGATCGCGGCGGCGTTGATCATCGGGCCAATGTGCGCCCCCTCCTCGGTGCCCGGCGCGACCTTCAGCGCGTCGACCTTCGCCGCCAGCGCCGCGACGAAACGGTCGTGAATGCCGGACTGCACGAGGATGCGGTTGGCGCAAACGCAGGTCTGCCCGCCGTTGCGGAACTTGCTAGCCATGGCGCCTTCGACTGCCGCGTCGAGATCGGCGTCGTCGAAGACGATGAAGGGCGCGTTGCCGCCAAGCTCCAGCGACATCTTCTTCAGCGTCGGCGCGCATTGCTCGGCGAGCAGCGCCCCGACCCGCGTCGAGCCGGTAAACGACAGTTTGCGAACCACCGGCGAAGCGGTGAGCGTCGCGCCGATCTCCTCGGGGCGGCCGGTCAGCACGTTGAGCACGCCCTTCGGAATGCCCGCCCGCTCGGCCAGCACGCAGAGCGCCAGCGCCGAATAGGGCGTGAAGTCCGAGGGTTTGATCACCATGGTGCAGCCCGCGGCGAGGCCGGGCGCGACCTTGCGGGTGATCATCGCGTTGGGGAAGTTCCACGGCGTGATGATCGCGCAGACGCCCACCGGCTCCTTCATCGCGAAGATCTTCTTGCCCGGCACCGGCGAGGGGATGATGTGGCCATTGATCCGCCGGGCTTCCTCGGCGAACCAGCGCACGAAGGAGGCGCCGTAGAGGATTTCGCCCTTGGCCTCGGCCAGCGGTTTGCCCTGCTCGGCGGTGAGGATCAGCGCCAGATCGTCGGCATGCTCGAGCATCAGCTGGTACCAAACCATCAGCAGATCGGCGCGCTCGGCGTGGGTCTTTGCCTTCCACGCCTTCATCGCCGCTTCGGCGGCGGTGATGGCCTGCGTGGTCTCTTCGGCAGTGCAATCGGGCATGTGGCCAAGCGTGCCGCCGGTGGCGGGGTTCCTGACCTCCATGTCACCGCGGGCGATCCACTGGCCGTCGATCAGCGCCGCCTCGCGGAAGAGGTCGGGATCGGAAAGGCTCTCGCGGATGTCGGCGGCGAAGGCGGTGTGAAGGGTCATGGCTCAGGCCTCCAAAGCGGCGATAACGGCCGCGGTGATCTCTTGGGTGGTGTTGAGGCCCGGGCGGATGCCGATGCCCTTGCCGGTCGCCGCCTCGATGGCGGACAGCACGGCGGCGCTCGCCTCGGCCTCGCCGAGATGCTCGAGCATCTGCGCCACCGACCAGATCGCGGCGATCGGGTTGGCGATGTTCTTGCCGGCGATATCCGGCGCCGAGCCATGCACCGGCTCGAACATCGAGGGCGCCGAGCGGTCCGGGTTGATATTGGCCGAGGCGGCAAAGCCCAGCCCGCCCTGGATCGCCGCCCCGAGGTCGGTGAGTATGTCGCCGAAGAGGTTCGAGGCGACCACCACGTCGAGATCCTGCGGCGCCATCACCATCTTGGCGGCCATGGCATCGATGTGCATGTGGCTGACGGTGACATCGGGGTATTCGGCCGCGAGTTCCCGGGTCACCTCATCCCAGAACACCATCGAGTATTTCTGCGCGTTGGATTTGGTCACCGAGGTCAGGTGCTTGCGACGTGCGCGGGCCTGCTCGAAGCCGAAGCGCAGGATGCGCTCGACGCCGGCGCGGGTGAAGACCGAGGTCTCGACCGCCACCTCATTGTCCTTGCCCTCATGCACGCGGCCGCCGGCGCCGGAATATTCGCCTTCGGTGTTCTCGCGGATGCACAGGATATCGAAACCCTCGGCCTTCAGCGGCCCCTCGACGCCCGAAAGCAGTCGGTGCGGACGGATGTTTGCATACTGGTTGAAAGCCTTGCGGATCGGCAGCAGCAGCCCGTGCAGCGAGACAGAGTCCGGCACCGTCGCGGGCCAGCCGACCGCGCCGAGGTAGATCGCATCAAACCCGCGCAGCGTCTCGATCCCGTCCTCGGGCATCATGCTGCCGTGCTCGAGGTAATACTCGCACGACCACGGGAAGCTCGTGGTCTCGAAGGCGAAGCGCCCCTTCGCGGCGGCGCCAAGCACCTCCATTGCAGCATCGGTGACGTCAACACCGATCCCGTCGCCGGGGATCAAGGCAAGGCTGTAGGTCTTCATCGGATACTCCCAACTCATAGTCCCGTCGGTACGGATTTGCGGCCCCGCCACAGGGGGCTTGGGTGCCGGGCATACCCCCCTCCGACCGTTCGTTGAAAGCAGAATGCGCGCGCGGCCCCGGCGGAAGCTGCCGAAAGCCGCGCTGCCGCAGAATTCTCTGCGGGATGCGCCACGCTGGCAGATTATTCTGCCTCGCGGTCCCCCGCCGCGAGCAGGCTCCCGATCGGCGCAGGCCGGGCCGGGGGCTGGGCGCGCAGGCGGCCCACCTGCGCGGGCGCGGTGCCAGAGGCGGCTGCGACGATCTCCGCACCGGCCAGCTGGCAATAGCGGCCCTGGCAGCGTCCCATGCCAACCCGAGCCATCGATTTCACGCGGTTGGCCTCGGGCCCCGAGACCGGCAAAGTCGCGCGCAGGTCGCCTGCGGAAATGCCCTCGCAGCGGCAGACCACTGCAGCGTCGGGCAGGTGCCGGATATGCTCGACGGGCCAGGGAAAAGCACAGGCCATCGCCTCGGCGAAGCGCTGCATCCGCCTCAGGCGGCGCAGCACGGTCGCGGGATCGGGAGATGGCAGGCCGAGGTCCTGCAGGCAGGCTATGGCAGCGGCCCGACCGGCCAGTTCGGCCCCATCCGCCCCGAGGATCCGCAGCCCGTCGCCGGCGAGATAGACCCCGTCGCCCGCGCGGCCCAGAGGATCGGCCCTGGGCAGCCACTGGGCAAAGGCGGGGCTCCAGTCGAAGCGGGCCCCCGCGAGGTCCGCCAGCATGCCATCGGCCCGCAGGTGCCAGCCGAGCGCGACCGTGTCGCAGGCGGTGCGCCGCGCCTCGCCCCGCGCATCGCGCCAAAGCAGCGCGGTGGGGCCGGACTCGTCGCTGTCGATGCGGTCGAGCGTGACACCGGCGTGGTAACGCCGTCCGAGCGCCGCCCGCATCCGCAACCCACGCAAGGTGACGAGCGGGCGGGCCAGCGCCATATGCAGACCTCCGCGCAGCTGGGTCCGGATCGGTGCTGTGTCGAGCACCGCCGCAACCTCTGCGCCCGCCGCCATCAGCTGCGTCGCCAGCAACGTCAGCAGCGGCCCGGAGCCCGCAAGCACGATCTTCCGGCCGAGCGCCACACCCTGCGCCTTCAGCGCGATCTGCGCCGCGCCGAGCGAGTAAACGCCGCCGACCTCCCAGCCAGGCACCGGCGCGAGCCTGTCCGTGGCCCCCGTGGCAAGCACCAGCCGGTCATATCTGATCTTTTCCAGCGTATCGCCAAGCACATGCGCCACGCCGTCCCGTAGCGCGATGACCGAGCGGTTCGGCAGATGGCTCACCTGCCCCGCCGCCACCAGCCGGTCGAAAACGTCATGCAGCGCGCGCGCCTTGGAGGCCTCGGAGCCATAGAGCTTCTCCGCCGGGCGGGTGAACCCCGCGGGCGGACGTCGGTAGATCTGCCCACCCGCCCGCGCGCCTTCGTCCACCACCACAGGGCGCAGCCCGGCGGCCGCAAGCGTTTCGGCGGCACGGATGCCCGCAGGTCCTGATCCGACGATCAGCACACGGGTCATGCGGGCACCCCGGGCCAATCCGCGGTGGCGGCGCTGCGCAGGCGCATGCCTTCCGTCAACGGCGTCGAGCAGGCGCGCAGGCGCGGGCCGTCCTCCTGCCAGACCCAGCAATCCTGGCAGGCCCCCATCAGGCAGAAGCCAGCGCGCGCTTCAGGACCGAATTCGGCATCGCGCAGAGCCCGGCGCGACAGCAGGATCGCGGTCAGCACCGTGTCGCCCTCGAGCCCGGTGAGCGCCTCGCCGTCAAAGGTGAAACCGACCGGCGCGCGGGCGGTCTCTGCCAGCCGGACGAGCCGTCCGGCGCTCATTCCGCGGCCTCGGAATAGGCGGCCGGGCGCGGCAGCTCGGGAAAGCGCGCGCAGGTGGCCTCGAAGGCCGCGTCCACCGCTGCCGCGCCGCTGCCCTCGATCCGGCGGAAAATCTCGGTCTTGGTGAAGAAGCGCCAGTGGATCGGCAGGGCGGCGAGGATCCCCGTAAGCCGGTCGTAGGCCTCTGCGGTCCAACGCGCCTCGTAGCCCTCTCGCTCGGGGCCGTAGTGGAAAAACGCCTCGGAAGGTGCCGGCATCGCGGCGCGAGCAGCTTCGGTCGCCGCCTCGTCCACCGCGCCTTCCTTCAGGATCACGCCGTAGTCGCGCGCGGCGGCCTCGGGCGAGACATAGCCCCGCGCCACGTCGCGGGCGACGCGCCACGGCTCGCGCTCCGCCGGGTTGCCGCGGCCACCACCACCCGCCGAGCGGACCTCGAGCACGTCGCCCGGCTGCAGGATCGCCGTGTCCTTCGAGCCCATGCGACGCTCGTCGGGGGTGCCGGGGTTCACCACCATGTCGGCGAGCCCCGCTGCCCGGCCACCGCCGGTGCCCCAGGGGCGAAAGAACGAGCGGTCACGGTTGCGCGCAGTGATCCGGCTGTCGGGGGTAAAGACGCGGAAAGCCATTTCAGTCGCCAGCCCGCCGCGCCAACGCCCGGCGCCGCCGGTGTCCTGCGCCAGCCCGTATTTGACGAATTCCACCGGCACCTCGGTCTCGGTGATCTCGATCGGCGTGTTCTTGAGATAGGCCGCATCCGCGCCCGAGCCGTTGGTGCCGTCGCGATGCGGCATGCCGCCGCCGCCGCCGACCACCGGGTTTACCGCCGCGATCACCGTCTTCTGGCTGCGCTCGTCGCGGGTCATCACGTTGACGATGCAGTTGTTGCCGGCGGGTGCCGCGGGCATCCGCTCGGGAATTGCCTGAGCAAAGGCCCCGAAGATCACCGAGCGCAGCCGCGCGCAGGTCAGCGAGCGCATGCCCACCGCCGCAGGCGACACCGGGTTGAGCACCGTGCCCTCTGGGGTGATGCAGGTGAAGGGGCGCGTCAGCCCGGTGTTCAGCAGGATGCGCGGGTTCAGCGTGTAGAGAACGTAGTAGACGCCGACGAGCAGCATTGTATGCCGCGGATCGCCGCCCGAGGGCACATTGAGCGAGGAGGCCAGCTGCGGGTCGGAGCCGGTGAAGTCGAGCACCGCCTCCTCGCCGCGGATGGTCAGCGTCAGCTTGAGGCGGCAGGGATTGGCCTCGTCGCTGTCCTCGTCGGCGTAGTCGGCAAAGACGTACTGGCCGTCCGGGATTTCAGCGAGCACCGAGCGCGCCTGCGCCTCGGCCTGATCCATCAGCGCCGCGACGCCCTGCACGAAGCCCAGCTTGCCGAAACGCTCGATCATCGCATGCACCTTGCGCTCACCGGTGCCGAGCGCACCGACCAGCGCCTTGATGTCGCCGATGTTGAGCGCGGGCTTGCGCACGTTGGTCGACATGATCTTCATGATCTGCTCATCGAAGACCCCCTCACGCACCAGTTTCATCGGCGGGAAGCGCAGGCCTTCCTGGTGGATCTCGGTCAGCGAGCGCGACAGCGAGGCAGGCACCGCGCCGCCCATGTCGGTGTTGTGGATGTGCCCTCCGGTCCAGGCAACGATCTCGCCATCGGCGAAGACCGGCTTCCACAGGTGCGTGTCGGGGGCGTGGGTCGCCACGTGGCCGGAATAGGGATCGTTGGTGAAGGCGACATCGCCGGGCCGGTACTCTTCCTCCACCATGTCGATGGCGCGGCCATAGGTCAGCCCGGGATACCAGGTCGCGCCCAGCTCCATCGGCACGGCAAAGGTATCGCCCGTGCGGTCCATCAGCATGACGGTGAAGTCCTGCGTCTCCTTCACGAAAGCGGAATGGGCAGTGCGGTGCAGCGTATGGGCCATGTTCTCGGCCGCGGCGCGGGCATGGTTGGCGAGCACCTGGAGGGTCATCTTGTCGAACATGGATCAGTCCTCGAACTGCAGGTGGATGTTGAGATGGCCGTCGACACGCGCCCTTGCGCCCGCCGGGATGGCAAAGGTCGTGTCTTCCTGCGCGACGATGGCCGGGCCGTCGAAGGTGGCGCCCGGGGCCAGCGCGGCGCGACTGTGCAGCGGCACCGGGCGCCAGCCACCGATATGCACCTGCACCTCGCGGCTCTCCCCCGCCTCGACCTGCGCCAGCTCGGCAAGATCGGGCTTGGGCCCGGCGCCGATGGCCGAGAGCCGCAGGTTGACCATCTCGATCCGCCCCTCGGGGTCGTCGAAGTCGTAGATGCGGCGGTGGGTGGCGTGGAAGGCCCCGGTCATCCGCTCGAGGTCCGAGAGCCACGCGGGCTCCAGCGCCACCTCGATCTCGTAACTCTGCCCGGCGTAGCGCATGTCCGCCGAAAGCTTCAGCTCGATGGCGCCGTCATGCCCCTGCGCCTCCAGCCATGCGCGGCCCTCGTCGGAGAGCGCGCGGAACTGCTCCTGCAGCAGCGGCAGCCGCGCCGCGTCGAGATCGGCAAAGACTGTTCGGATGAAGTCGCCCTTCAGGTCCGCCACCAGCCCCCCGAGCGCCGAGACCACGCCCGGGCGGCGCGGCGCCATGACCCGGGGCATTCCCAGCTCGCGGGCAAGGAAAGCGCCCAGCATGGGGCCGCCGCCGCCGAAGGGCATCAGCGCGAAGTCGCGCAGGTCGACCCCGGCGCGGGACGAGAGTTTCTCCACCTCGACGAACATTTCCGACACCGCGATGTCGAGAATCGCCTGCGCCGTCTCCTCGACGCCGCGCCCCAGTTGCGCCGCCAGAGCGCCGACGACCTCGCGCGCCAGCTCGACCTGCATGTCGAGCTGGCCATAGGCCATTTCCGAATGCCCCAGCCAACCGCAGACCGCCATGGCGTCGGTCACCGTGGCGCGGGTGCCGCCGCGCCCATAGCAGGCCGGGCCGGGCACCGAGCCCGCGCTCTCCGGCCCCACGCGCAGCACGCCATGCGCGTCTACCGAGGCGATCGACCCGCCGCCGATCCCGATCGAGCTGACCGAGACCGAGGGGATGTGCAGCGGGAACTCCCCGACCAGTTCGTCCGAGCCGAATTGCACCTCGCCGTCGATGATCAGCGCGAAATCGGCCGAGGTGCCGCCGATGTCGAGCGTCAGGATGCGGCTCTCGCCCGCCTGCCGCGCCAGCCAGGCGGCACCGATCACCCCCGAGGCGGTGCCCGAGAGCAGCATCGACACGCAGTCGCGGCGGCCTTCGCCGGCGGTCATCACCCCGCCGTTCGACTTGGTCAGCATGGCGCGGGCGGGCACGCCCTGCGCCGCCAGCCGCGCCTCCAGCGCCTCGAGGTAACCCGAGACTCGCGGGTGGACGTAGCCGTTGAGGATCGCCGTGGAGCTGCGCTCGTACTCGCGGATCACCGGCCAGACCTCGGAGGAGGTGAAGACAAAGAGGTCCGGCGCGAGCGCCTCGATCTGCTCGCGGATCGCCACCTCCTGCGCCGGGTCGCGCCATGCGTGGAGCAGCGCCACAACGATGCCCTCCGCCCCGGCGGCACGCGCCCCGGCGACCGCCTCTGCCACGCCCCCCTCGGGCGCATCCGTGCGGCTGCCATCGGCGCGCATGCGCACCGGCAGGCCGAAGATCAGGTCGCGCGGCACCAGCGGGTCGGGGCGGTGGCAGAACAGCGAGTACATGTCGGGCATACGCAGCCGCGCCAGCTCGATCACGTCCTCGAAACCGGCGTTGGTGAACATCGCCAATCTCGCGCCCTTGCGCTGGATGATGGTGTTGATGCCCACTGTCGTGCCATGCACGAAGCGGCTCACCGCGGCGGCATCCAGCCCCTCGCGCTCGGCCAGCAGGTCAAGCCCGGTGCGCAGCTCGGCACCGGGATCGTCGGGCGTGGTCAGGACCTTGAGCGAGGCGATGCGCCCCGAGCGGGCCTCGAGCGCGCAGAAGTCCATGAAGGTGCCGCCGATATCGACGCCGATCTTCCAGTCTTCGCCCTGTTTGCCTACGCTCTGCCCATCCGAACCGGGGAATTGGCCGTCCATCGCTCGTCGCCTTTTGTTGCCTCTGTCCCAGTCGAGCAGAGCGCGGCGTGGCGGTCCAAGTCGGATGACGGCTCAGGCCATAAGCCCAACCTATGGGGCGGCGAGACCCGCGGGCAGCAGGGCCCGGATCTGCCCGCGCATCAACTCTTCGGCGCGCGACAGCGACTTGCCGCGCAGGGTCAGCAGCGACAGCGGCAAGGCGGGCGAGTCCTCCAGCGGGCGGATGTGAATGCCGTCGAACTGCTCCCAAGGCAGCAGCGAGTCGACCACGGCGATGCCGAGGCCCGCCTGCACGAAGCCCACCGCCGATATCGAGGTGTCGATTTCCAGCCGCGGCTCGAAGCGCAGTCCCGAGCGCCGCGCCGCCTTGTCCAGCTCGTCGAAGGGCCGGGTCGCGGCACGGTAGGAAATCACGAATTCCTCGCCGAGCTGCGCAAGACCGACCGCCGACTGCGCGGCCAGCGCGTGGCCCTCGGGCAGCAGGCAGCAAAAGCCGGTACGGCCCAGCACCTCGACCTCGATCTCGTCGGGCATGCGGTCGGTCAGCGCCAACGCCAGCGCCGCGTCCCCCTCGCGCAGCATGGTACGCAGCGACTGCACCGGGGCGACGTTGCAGCGCAGGGCGAGGTCTGGATGCCGCGCGCGAAAGGCTGCCATGACCCTTGGAAGCAGCGACATGGCCGGCGGGGTCGAACAGCCGACCCGCACCAGCCCGGCCCGACCCAGCTTCAGGTCGGCGGTCTTGCGGCGCAGCCCTTCGAGCTCGCCGAACAGCCGCTCCGCCTCGGGATAAAGCTCCTGCGCCTCGGGCGTGGGGCGCAGCCGCCCCTTCTCGCGGTCGAAGAGCGCAAAGCCCAGTTCGTCCTCGGTGTGGCGCAGGATCTGGCTCAACGCGGGCTGCGAGATGTTCAGCATCCGCGCTGCCTCGGTCACCGTGCCGGCGCGCATGACCGCGGTGAAGACTTCAAGCTGACGTGCGCGCATGGGCGGCTCCATAGGTCTGGCTTATGACACTAGTCGTTTCCCGTCTTTGACCGGAAGGGGCGGGCCGGGGTTTCCTGCGCGCAGACGGAAAGGATGTGTGATGCAGGTGATCGTTCTCGGCGGCGGGCTGATGGGCACGGCCACGGCCTTTTTCCTGGCCCGGCGCGGCATCCGCGTGCGGCTGATCGAACGCGGGTATATCGGCGCGGGGGCCACCGTCGCCTCCTTCGGCAATATCCGCCGCACCGGACGGGCGCTGGAGCAGATGGCGCTGGCGCATCGGTCGCTGGCGCTCTGGACCCGCGCGGAGGACCTGCTTGGCCGCGACGTGGAGTTTCGCGCCACCGGCCACCTGCGGCTGATCTTCGACGAGGAAGGCCGCGCGGACATGGTGCGCTTCGCCGCGGCCGCCCGCCCGCTGGGCCTTACGCTCGAGCACCTCGAGGCCGCCGAGGTTCACCGCCGCTTTCCCGGTCTCGGACCGACGGCAATCGGCGCCAGCTTCTCGCCCAAGGACGGAAGCGCCAACCCGCGGCTGGTCGGCCCGGCCTTCGCCGCAGCCGCGGCACGCGCCGGGGCCGAGATCGTCGCGCGGGCCGGAGATGTGCGGATCACCCGGACCGAGGCGGGCTTCGAGGTCGACACCGCGCAGGGCAGCTTCGGCGCCGATGTGCTGGTCAATTGCACCGGCTCCGGCGGGCGCGCCATTGCCCGCCAGTTCGGCGAGGACGTGCCGTTGACGCCGCACGGTCCGCAGATGGGGGTGACCGAGCCCCTGCCCCACCGCATCCTGCCGGTGGTCGGCATGTGGGCGCGCGACGGCGGCGCCTACCTGCGGCAAGTCGAGCGCGGCAATGTGGTCTTCGGCGGCGGCGTGACGCGGGTGCCGGTGGATGGCTCGGGCTACGCGAAATACGATCCCGCCGGGCAGGTCACGCAGCTGCAGAAGGTGGTCCGCCTTTGCCCCGCGCTGGCGGATGTGGCGGTGATCCGGAACTGGTCGGGCAACGAGGGCTACACGGCCGACATGCTGCCGGTGATGGGGGCCTCGGGCACGACGCCCGGCCTCTTCCACGCCTTCGGCTTCTGCGGTCATGGGTTCCAGCTCGGCCCCGGCGTCGGTGATGCCATGGCCGAGCTGATCGCAACCGGCACCTGCGAGACGCCGATCGCGGCGATGGCGATCACCCGGTTCGCGGCGTGAGATCAGAATTTCGCCACCTTGCCCCATTGCGAGCTCTCGAAGCGGTCGAGGCGGTACTGCGCGGTCTCGGTGATCGGCTCGCGCCCGGTCAGCATGTCGGCCACGAGATGCCCCACGCCCGGCCCGATGCCGAAGCCGTGTCCCGAGAGGCCCGCGGCCAGCGTCAGACCCGGGATGCCGATGTCGCTGTCGATCACCGGCACGCCGTCGGGGGTGCTGTCGATATAGCCCGCCCACTTGGCCTGCACCGGCACATTTTCGAGCGACGGCAGAAGGCGGCGGGCCCGGGTAAGAGTTTCGTTGATCAGGATTTCCGACGGCCTGGGGTCGAGAATGCGGACCCGCTCCATCGGGGTCTCGCGGTCCAGCGCCCAGATATCGCGGGTCTCGAAGCCCGCCTTCCACGCTTGCAGCCCGCCCGGAGACAGCGCCCGCCAGCGCTTGGCGAACATCGGCAGGAAATGTTTCGCGCCGCGCAGCGTGCCCGGGGTCGGATCGATGTTGCTGCGCCCCGAGATGGCCAGCGTGTAGGCGCCGTCGCCGCGGCGGGTGATCGAGACGGCGGCGGTGTGCAAGGCCGGCGGCAGACCTTCGGCACCGGGGGCCACCGACAGGATCGAGCTGCGCACCGAGGCCTGCGGGAAGAAGATGCCCGACTGGTGCAGGAAGCTCGCCGCCCAGGCCCCACCCGAGAGCACCACCTGTCTGGTGCGGATCGTGCCCTTCTCGGTGATCACCGCCGAGACCGCGCCGCCCGAGGTCTCGATGCCCCGCGCCGCGCAGTTCTGGAGCACCACGCCGCCGTGCTTGACAATGCCGCTGGCGATCAGCGGTGCCGCGCGCGAGGGATCGGCGGTGCCGTCGGTGGGCGACCAGACGCCACCCTTCCACGCCTTCCCGGTGGCCGCGCCACGCTCCGTCGCCTCGGCAGCGCTCAGCATCCGCGTGTCCACCCCCTCGCCACGGGCGAAGGCGCCCCAACGCGCCCAGCCGTCGATCTCGGCCTGATCATCCGAGAGGTACAACAGCCCGCAGCGTCGGAACCCGAGGTCCTCGCCGATGTCCTCGGCCATCTCCTCCCAGAGCGCGAGGCTGCGGGTCGAGAGCGGCAGCTCGCGCGCGTCGCGGTTCTGCTGGCGGCACCAGCCCCAGTTGCGGCTCGACTGTTCGGCCCCGACCCGACCCTTTTCCAGCAGCACCACCTTCTGGCCCGCGCGCGCCAGCCAGTAGGCCGCGCTGGTGCCGACGATGCCGGCGCCGATCACCACGCAGTCGGCGGTCTCGGGCAGCTCGGTCTGGGTGTCGATGTGCAGCAAGGGGGCGGTCATGGTCTTCTCCTGTAGTCCCCGGATCTTCTACGACGGCGCGGCCAGACGCATCTGCCGGATCACCGTGCGATCACGGCATTTCCTGTCGAATACGGTTGACTTGAGGACCGCTCTGCCCTTCACAAGACGCGTACGGCGCGCAGACTCCGAGGACCAAGAAGAATGACCAGCAGCTACAAGCTCGACCGGATCGACCTGAAGATTCTCGCCGAGTTGCAGCGCAATGGCCGGATCACCAATGTCGAGCTTGCGGACCTCGTGCACCTGTCGCCCTCGCCCTGCCTGATGCGGGTCAAGAAGCTGCAGAAGGCGGGCTACATCACCGGATACGCGGCGCAGATCGACATGGCCAAGCTGGGCGAGACGCTCACCGTTTTCACCGAGTTCACGCTGAGCAACCACCGCCAGATCGACTTCGCGCGCTTCCAGGAGGCTCTGGAGAAGGTCGATTGCTGCGTCGAGTGCCACCTCGTTTCGGGTGGCTACGACTACCTGGCGAAATTCGTCACCTCGTCGATCTCCGACTACCAGACGATCGTCGAGGGGCTGATCGACCGCAACATCGGGATCGACAAGTACTTCAGCTTCGTGGTGATGAAGACGCCGTTTTCCAAGACGCAGATGCCGCTGACCCATCTCTTCGCCGACAAGGTCTGAGCCGAGCAGTGCGGGCACCTCGGCGCCCGCACCCCGCTGTCCTCAGCGATTGGCGAATTGCGCCACAAGCTCGGGGTCCTGTTCCAGCCCCGACAGCCAGCCCGTGTCGAGCTGCGGCACCGAGGAAATCAGCAGCCGTGAATAAGGATGCGTCGCCTCGCTCGACATGCGCGCGGCGGGCAGCGCCTCGACCACCTCGCCCTTGTACATCACCAGCACGTCGTCGCAGATCGCCTCGACCGTCGACAGGTCATGACTGATGAACATGTAGCTCAGCCCCAGCTCGCGCTGCAGCTCCTTGAGCAGCTCGAGGATCGCCGCCGCCACCACCGTGTCGAGCGCCGAGGTGATCTCGTCGCAGAGGATCAGCTCGGGGCTGGCCGCGAGCGCGCGGGCGAGGTTCACCCGCTGCTTCTGGCCGCCCGAGAGCTCGCCCGGCAAACGGTGCCGCAGCGCGGCCGGAAGATGCACCATGTCGAGCAGCTCGATCACCCGTGCCTCGCGCGCCTTGCCGCGCAGCCCCTCATAGAAGGTCAGCGGGCGGGCGAGGATGCTGCCGATGGAATGCGCCGGGTTGAGCGCCGTGTCGGCGAGCTGGAAGACCATCTGCATGCGCTGCAGGTCGTCCTTGGAGCGGTTCTGCAGATCGGGCTTCAGTTCCTTGCCGTCGACCATGACCGCGCCGCGATAGGCGGGCAGGATTCCGGCGATGGCCCGCGCCAGCGTCGACTTGCCGGAACCGGATTCGCCGATCACCCCGAGGTTGCGGCCGCGCTCGAGCTTGAAGTTCACGTTCTTGAGGATCTTGGCCAAGGGCACGCCATCGCGCATCGGACCGTAGCCCGCGCAGAGGTCGAAGACCTCGAGCACGGGGGTGGGCTTGGCCGCCTGCACCGGCTGGTCGACAGGCTGGTGCGGCACGGGCTCGAAGGCCGCCAACAGTTGTTTCGTATAGGGGTGCTGGGGCGCGCGCAGGATCTGCTCGGCGCTGCCGACTTCCTGGATCTCGCCACCCCTCAGCACGATGATGCGGTCGGCGATCTGCGCCACCACGGCAAGGTCGTGGCTGACGTAGACGCCGGCCATCCCACCCTTCTGCATGACGCTCTTGAAGGCGCGCAGCACCTCGATCTGGGTGGTCACGTCGAGCGCCGTGGTGGGCTCGTCGAAGATCACCAGCTTGGGATCGCCGATCAGCGCCATTGCCGCCGAGAGGCGTTGCAGTTGCCCGCCCGACACCTGGTGCGGGTACCGCTGGCCGATGTGCTCGGCGTCCGGCAGTGCGAGTGCGCGGAAGAGTTCGACCGCCTTTTTCTCGGCCTCGGCGCGCGGCATCAGCTCGTGGATCGCGGCGATCTCGATCACCTGCTCCATGATCCGCTTGGAGGGGTTGAAGGCCGCCGCCGCCGATTGCGGCACGTAGGAGACCTCTGTGCCGCGCACCGAGGCGCGGGCGCGCTCGGACATGGCGGTGATCTCGGAGGTGCCGAGGCGGATGTTGCCGCCGTCGATGCGGCAGCCGGTGCGGGTGTGGCCCATCAGCGAGAGCGCGATGGTGGTCTTGCCCGAGCCGCTCTCTCCGATCAGCGCGACGATCTCGCCCGGTTCGATGTCGAAGCTGACGCCCTTGATGATCTCGACCTTGCGGCCGGCGTCGGTGGTCGCGCCGATGCGCAGGTCGCGGACGGAAACGAGGGGGTTTGTCATCATTCGCTCCTGTCGCGGATCTTGGTGGGCAGGTTGTCGATGAACATGTTCACCGAGATGGTCAGCGAGGCGATGGCCACCGAGGGGAAGATCACCGCCGGCGCGCCGAGGCTCAGCCCCTCGATGTTCTCGCGCACCAGCGCGCCCCAGTCGGCGTTGGGCGGCTGCACGCCGAGGCCAAGGAACGACAGGCCCGAGAGCACCAGCACGATGAACACGAAGCGCAGACCCAGATCGGCCAGCACCGGTCCGAGGATGTTGGGGAAGATCTCGCGCAGGATCAGGTAGGGCGTGCCCTCGCCGCGGGCGCGGGCCACGGTGACGAAATCCATCGTGTTGACGTTGACCGCCAGCGCCCGGGCGAAGCGGTAGGCGCCGGGCATGTAGATCGCCGCCAGCGTCAGCACCAGCACCGGGATCGACGAGCCGACGGCGGCCACCACGACGAGCCCGAAGAGCAGCGAGGGGATGCCGTTGAACGCATCCAGCAGGCGCGACAGGATCATGTCGAACCAGCCGCCCGCGACGGCGGCCACCATGCCGAGGATCACCCCCAGCGTGCAGGCCAGCGTCACCGCCGCGAGGGCGATGCCGACGGTGTAGCGCGCGCCCATCAGGATGCGCGAGAAAATGTCGCGCCCGAGGTAGTCGGTGCCCATCCAGAAATCCTTGGTCACCGGGCCGAAGTAGTCCCAGTCGACGATTTCTCCGGGCGGGTGCGGCGCCAGCCACGGCCCGACGACGGCGACCACGGCCCAGAACAGGATGATCGCGAGGCCGATCTTGCCGACCCAGTTGAAACGATAGCCCGGCCCCTTGCGCTTCGGCGTGTCCTTGGCGGTGGTGGTGGTAACTTCAGCCATCATCGACGCAGCCTCGGGTTGGAAAGGATTGCAATCATGTCCGCCAGGGTGATCAGCGACAGGTAGCTGACGCAGAAGATCATCGCGCAGGACTGGATCAGCGGCAGGTCGCGGGTGCTGACCGCATCGACCATCAGCTTGGCGACACCGGGGTAGTTGAAAATCGTCTCGACGATGATCACCCCGCCGACGAGGTAGCTCAGCGACAGCGCCACCGCGTTGGCGATCGGCCCCAGCGCGTTGGGCAGCGCGTGGCCCAGCACCATGCGCTTGCGCGAGGCACCCTTGAGCAGCGCCATCTCGACGTAGGGGGTATTGATCGTCTCGATCACCGCGGCACGGGTCATGCGGATCATCTGCGCCGAGACCACGAACGACAGGGTGATCACCGGCATCGCGTAGGCCTTGAGCATGGCGGAAAGCGAGCTGACGTCGGCGCCGTAGCTCAGCGCCGGCAGCCAGCCGAGCCAGACGGCGAAGATCAGCACGGCGAGCGTCGCCACCATGAACTCGGGCACCGAGATCACCGAGATAGTCAGCACCGAGACGATCCGGTCGAAGAGCGAGCCGCGCCACATGGCCGCGCCGATGCCGAGTGCCAGCGCGATCGGCACCGAAACCAGTGTCGTCACCCCGGCGAGCTTCAGCGAGTTGCCCAGCCGGCCCGAGATCAGCTCCACCACTTCCATCTTGTTCACGTAGGAGGTGCCCAGATCGCCGCCCAGCAGCCCGACCAGCCAGCCGACGAAGCGGCTCAGCGCGGGCTCGTTCAGGCCCATCGCCTCGCGCAGGCCGGCGACGGCCTCGGGGGTGGCGGCCTGACCCAGCAGGATCTCGGCGACGTCACCGGGCAGAAGCTCGGTGGCGAAGAAGACGGCGAAGGAGACGATGACCAGCGTCAGCAGGGCAATGCCGAGCCGCTGTATCACCAGGAACCATGGCGTGAGCGATTGGGGCAAGTGGGGCACCTCTTTCGGCCGGGGGTGTCGGAAAACTCGAAGACCGGGCCCGCGTCTGGCGCGGGCCCGGAGTGTGCGCGAAGATCAGGCGTTGAGCCAGACGTATTCGGCGAAGGCGTAGCCCATCATGCCGCCCAGCGGGTTGGCCTTGAGGCCGCCCAGCTTGCTCGACACGGCGTCGACGTTGGAGATGTAGGCGGGGATGATGGTGCCGGCTTCGTTGGCGATCATCTCCTGCATCTCCCAGTACATCGCGGTCCGCTTCTCCTCGTCGAGGGCACCGCGTGCTTCGACCATCATGCTGTCGAACTTCTCGGACTTGTACTGGCTCTCGTTCCACGGCGCGTCCGAGGAATAGAGCAGCGAGAAGAGGATGTCCGGCGTCGGGCGCGGGTTGATGTTGCCGAAGTGGACCGGCGCCTTGAGCCAGTAGTTCGACCAGTAGCCATCGGAGGGCACGCGCTCGACCTTCAGGTTCATGCCGATCTGGCTGCCCGCCTGCTGCACCACGGTTGCCATGTCGACCGAGGACGAGGCGGCGTCGGAAGCGACCATCGGGATCTCGGTGCCCAGCAGGCCCGCCTTCTCGAAGTGGTACTTGGCCTTTTCCGGATCGAAGGCGCGCGGCGCGAGGTTCGGGTTGTGGTAGCGGTTGGCCGCCGACACGGGCTGGTCGTTGCCGATCTCGGCAAAGCCGCGCAGCACCGACTTCTGGATCATCTCGCGGTTCACGAGGTACTTCATGCCCTCGACGAAATCAGCCTTGGCGCCGGGTTCGAGGTCGAGCCGGATGTTGAGGTTGGTGTAGTTGCCCGCGGTGGTCACCGAGGTCATCACCGAGTCCTGCCCCTCGAGCATCCGCATCGAGCGCGGGTTGACCGAGGCGGCGAGTTGGATATCACCCGAGAGCAGCGCGTTGACGCGGGCGTTGTTGTCGGGGATCGCGAAGAACTCGAAGCTGTCGAGATACGGGCCCTCGGCTTTGAAGTAGTTCGGGTTCTTCACCGCCACCGAGCGCACGCCGGGCTCGAAGGCCTCGCAGATGAAGGCGCCGGTGCCGTTGGCCTTGGAGAAATCCGTGGTGCCGTCGGCGATGATCATGAAGTGGTGCAGCGAGAGGATGGTCGGCAGGTCGGCGTTGGGTGCCGAAAGCACGATCTTCACGGTCAGGTCATCGACCTTGGAGATCTCGGTCATCTGCTTGGCGATCGAGTTCACCTTGGAACCGACAGCCTCGTCGAGGTGGCGCTTCAGCGAGAAGACCACGTCATCGGCCGAGAGCGTCTTGCCGTCGTGGAAGGTCACGCCGGATTTCAGCTTCACTTCCCAGGTCTGCGCATCGTCCGAAGCAACGCTGTCGGCCAGTTCCATCTGCACCTGCCCGGCCTCGTCGAGGAAGGTCAGGCGGTTGTAGAAGGCGCAGCAGCGCACGTAGTCGGTCGAGAGCGACGCCTTGGCCGGATCCAGCGTGTCGGCGGTCGAGGACGACCAGCCGGCGGCCTTGAGCGAGCCGCCCGAAACCGGGGTCGCGGCGACGGCAGCACCGGCGCGCATCAGCAGCGAGCCGCCTGCCGCGGCAGCGACGCCCGAGGACATCAGCATCTTCAGCAGCTCCCGGCGCGAGGCACCGCGGCGGATCATCTGCTCGACCATCGCGTCGTCGCGGCCGGTCCAGTTGGTAGGAATCTTGGTCATGTCGTGCTTCCCTGTTGTGATGGTTTGAATGGCCCCGGCGGTCTTGCCGCCGCCTGGGACCGTTTGGTTCGCGGGGTTACGCGCCGAAGGCGTCTTCGGCCGCGAGGGCCAGTTCGATCAGCGCGTGGAAATGGTAGTCGGGCTCGGTGAATTCCTTCGGCTCGATGGTGCCGCCATAGCCGTTCTGCGCGTGGCGGCGCTGGATCCAGGCGTTGGTCATGCCCAGTTCGCGCGAAATGCCGATGTCGTGGTACTGGCTCTGCGCCGTGTGCAGGATGTCGTCCTTGGAGCCGCCGTCCTTGGCCACGTAGTCGAAGACCTGGCGGAAGTAGTCGGGGTCCGGCTTCTCGCAGCCGGTGTCGTCGGTGGTGAAGCCAGCCCAGAACGGCTGACCCAGCTTCTCGGCGTATTTCTCGAAGGCCCAGCGGCGGGCATTGGTCATCGCGATCAGCTTGTAGCGGGCCTTGAGCTTTGCCATCGCCTCGGCGCTGTCAGGGAAGGGTTTCGCCTCGCCCACCGTGTCGATCATCAGCTGCCGGTATTCCTCGGTGTCGGGCAGGCCGAAAGCTTCGGCGATGCGCGAATAGCAGCGGCCCAGGTCGTCGGGGAAAAGCCCCGCGCCCGGCTCGTAGCGCGCGTCGCGGTAGACCGAGAGCGCCGCTTCGCCGTCCACGTCGACGCCTTCGCGGGCGGCGATGGTCGCAAGTCCGTCCTTGATCGCGCCCTCGAAGTCGATGAGCGTCCCGACCACGTCGAAGGTGACGTAGCTGAAGGCGGTAAGCGGTTTCAGGGCGGTGGTGGTTGCCATCTCGGCAGTCCTTTCTGCGATGTAGCGGCGCGGGAGGGGCGCCATGATCCGTGCCGGGACGCGGGGCTTTCGCAGAATTTTCTGCTTGGCCTGCGGTTTTGCGCCACCCACGCTGGTTTCCGTCGTTTTCCCCCTGATTTTCGGGGAAATCCTGCGTAGTCCCGTCGGGTCGTCACGTCCCTGTTGCATTCAGCTTCCCCCGAAATGGCGCTTCGGAAACTCCGAAAGCGGGCGGGAGGGCGGCATATTCTTCTGTATTCCCCCGGGGCGCGGCATTTTCGCGCCGTGCCCCGGAGAGGTGTTTCAATAGCCCCGCGCCTGATCGACGAGCCCCGGAAGCGGCTCCCCTGCCCGGCTGGCGCGCAGCACATTCAGCACGTGCCGGGCACCCTCGGCCGCGTCGGTGTTGGCGGCGACGTGTGGCGTGATGACCAGCCGCGGGTCGGCCCAGGCCCAGTGATCCGCCGGCAGCGGCTCGGGGTCGGTGACATCGAGCATGGCCGAGGCCAGCTGACCGGCATCGAGCGCGCCCTTCAGCGCCGCCATGTCGAGCTGCGCGCCACGCCCCGCGTGAACCAGCATCGCGCCCTTCGGCAGTTTCTCGAAGAAGGCCGCATCCATCAGGCCGCGCGTCTCGGCAGTCAGCGGCAGCAGGCAGATCAGGATATCGGACCGCGCAAGGAAGGCATCCATCCCCTCCGCCCCGAAGACCTCGATCCCTTCCGCCGGGCGGCCCGAGCGCGACCAGCCGGCAACGTCGAACCCCATGCCGCGCAGGGTCTCGGCGGCCAGAAGGCCGATGCGCCCCAGCCCCATGATGCCGACCCGCGTCCCGCGGCTGAGCGGCACCGGGCGGGTCTTCCATTCCGCGGCGCGCTGCTGACCGAGGTAGACGGGCATCTCGCGGTGCAGCATCAGCGTCGCCATGACCACCCAGTCGCGCACCATCTCCTCGATGCCCGGCGCCAGCGTCCGCACGAGGCTGACGCCCTCGGGCATGGCGGGCATCTGGTCGATGCCCGCGCCGGTCGAGATCACCACCCGCAGGTTCGGGTAGCGCCGCAGATCCTGCGGCGGCACCCAGCAGACGATATGAGTGATCGCGGCGGGGTCGGTCACCGCCGCCTCGCCGATGATCATCTCCTCGCCCGCTGCCGCGAAGAGCGGCTTCCAGACCTCGGCGCGGTCGGCCGTGGAGAGATAGAGCAGCGCCATCAGGCAAGGACCGCGCGGATTTCCGGGTCTTCCAGCGTCAGGTCGAGCACGGTGCGGGTGCGCTCGACGATGGCGTCGATCTCGGCCTCGGTGCAGCACAGCGGCGGCGCGTAGCCGAAGATGCCCTGCGCGAAGCTGCGCACGATGAGTCCCTGCTCCCATGCCCGGTCGAAGAGACGCGTGGCAGGCTGCACGGCGGCGGGCAGCGGCGTCTTCTTTTCCTTGTCGGTGACCAGCTCGACGGCGGCCAGCATGCCGCGGCCGCGCACGTCGCCGACCAGCGGGTGATCGCGCAGGCTCTCGAGCCCCGCCATGAGCCGCGCCCCGGCCTTGCGGCCGTTCTCCAGCAGACCGCCCTCGTAGAGCCGCAGCACTTCCAGCGCCACAGCGGCGGACACGGGATGCGCCGAGTAGGTGAAACCGTGGCCCACGGCCTTGGCGCCCGCGCCCTCGGCGATGGTCTCGTAGACATGGTCACGCATGAAGACCGCGCCCATCGGCACGTAGCCCGAGGTGAGGCCTTTCGCGGTGGTCATGAGGTCGGGCACGATGCCCTCTTCGGCGCAGGCAAAGAGCGGGCCGGTGCGGCCAAAGCCGGTGATGACCTCGTCGGCGACGAAGAGAATGTCCATCTCGGCGCAGGCGTCGCGCATCGCCTTGACCCAGCCCTTCGGCGGCACCAGCACCCCGCCCGAGCCCTGGATCGGCTCGACGTAGAAAGCGGCGACCTTGTCCTCGCCGATCGCCGCGACCTTGGCCTTCAGCTCGGCGACCGAGGCGTCGATGATTTCCTGCTCGGTCTTGAGCGGGTTCCGGTAGATGTAGTGCGACGAGATCTTGTGCTGCCACTGGTAGGGCACGCCGAAGCCCTCGTGGAAGCCGGGCAGCGCAGTCAGGCCGGCACCCATGGTGGTGGAGCCGTGGTAGCCCTGTTCGACCGAGATGAACTGGTCACGCTGCGGCTGGCCCTTGGCGTGCCAGTAGTAGCGGATGAAGCGGATCGTGCTGTCCACCGCGTCCGAGCCGCCGAGGCTGAAGTAGATGTGGTTGAGATCGCCCGGGCTGCGCTCGGCCAGTTCCGCGGCAAGGCGGATCGGTGCCTCGGCACCCAGATCGAAATAGCCGGTGGCATAGGGCAGCTTGCGCATCTGCTCGGCGGCGGCCTCGACAACACTCTCATGGCCGTAGCCGGCATTGACGCACCACAGGCCCGCGAAGCCGTCGATCAGCTCGCGGCCCTCGGCGTCGGTGACGGTCGCGCCGGAAGCCGAGCGCAGCACACGCACGCCGCGCGCCTCGTGGCCGCGGAAGGACGAGACCGGGTGGACAAGGTGCTGGCGGTCCAGCTCGACAAGGGAATTGGTCAGCATGAAGCTCTCCGAAGGGTCAGCCCAGCGCCTGCGAGGCGAGGGCATAGGTTTTGAGTTCCGTTTCGGCCACGCGGCGCGCGGCCTTGGTCATCGAGGTGCCGCCGCCCTCAGGGGCGAGGCCGAGGCTTTCGGCATGAGCGGCAAGTGCGGGATCGGTCAGGTCGATCCGCAGGAACTGCCCGGCACAGCGCGTTGCTCCGGCGGCGATCAGCGCGCGAGCGGTCTCGGGATCCTGCGCCACTACCGGGCCCAGCACCCTGCCCCGTCCGAACTCGCGCAGAATGGCAAAGCCGCGCTTGGCGCGCAGCAGATCGCCCGTGCGCAGGATGGTGCCCAGCAGCGCGGTGCGGTCGAGGCCGCTGGCGGCACGGTCCATGGCAACGAGCTCCGCAACGTCCACCGCGCCGCCAATGCGCACCGGCACCTCGGGCGGGTTGGCCCGAGCAATGCCTTGGTGCTGGGCAATGTGTCCGGTCACCTCGAACCCCAGCTTCTCGTAGAGCGGCAGCCCGTCGGCAGTGGCGGTCAGGCGCAGCTCGCCTTCGCCTGCAATGTCCAGCACCGCCTGCATCAGCCTGCGGCCGAGCCCCTGCCCGCGCATCCGCGCGTCGACGATGATCATGTTGATGGCCGCCACCTCGCCGAAGATCGAACAGAGCGCGGTGCCCACCACCTCGCCCTCCAGCAGCGCCACGACCCCCTGCGAGACCGAAAGCGTCAGCGCCCAGTCCTCGGCGCGGTGCGGCCAACCGGCCTCGCGCGAGAGCCGCAGGGCACCGGCGACATGCTCGGGGGCGAAGGGTACGATCTCTGCGGTCTGCGGTCGGGGCATGGTTCCCGAGGGGCTGTCGGTCATGGTCGGCTCCGTTCTGGTCCCGTTCAGGCTAGGCGCGCGCGGGCGGCAGTTTCGATTTGATCCCGGAAAGCGGCGGCAGTTTTCTGCGAAAGGCCCTCCGCGCTGCCGCAGATTATGCTGCGCCGCCAGCCGGTGCCGGGAAGGAGCGGCTTGGCATTCCCGCGCCCGCCTTATGCAAAGCAAAAGCGCCGGTCTTGGGGGACCGGCGCAATCTGAGCCTCTATGCGGCCGTGGAACAGACACGAAGTTCAGGACGCGATGACGAATATCTTCTTCACCGTCTCCAGTGTGTTCCACTTGCCCACGAAGCCCGGCTTCATGACGAAGCTGTCGCCTGCCCCAAAGACATGGCTTTCACCGCCGTCCTCGGAGATCTCGCAACGACCCGACAGAATGTGACAGAATTCAAAGGTCTCGCCCTTCATCGAGATCGTTGTGCCCGGGGTGGCTTCCCAGATGCCGGTACGAACCTTGCCCCACTGGGCGGCCTCGGCGAGGGCAGTATCCAGCTCCCAGGTCTTGTAGGAGGGCACGCCCTCTATGCAGCGCTCGGGGGCGGCCTCGGCCTCGCGCGGGGAGAAGGTCGGAGCGGTTGTGAGGGGAACAAGCTTGGTCATGGTCGGGTCTTTCGGATGATCGTGTTTGCTTTGCGCAAGATTGGCCCACGCCGCCCCCCGAGAGGGACCGAAAGCGCGGGCGAGACGGCAGACCCTGCCGCCGCCTTCGCATCAAACGCAATTTCGTGCGCTGAAAGCGGGAAACGCGGCAGGCGCTGTCGCGGAGGCCGGGTGAAGATGATTGCGACATCTACCCCCCGGAGACGACAATGACCTTCCGCCCCAAATTCATCACCTTCGACTGCCATGGCACCATGATCCTCTTCGACATGGCCGGCGCGGCGCGCGACTTCTATGGCGAAGCGCTCGGTACAGAGATGATCGAGGTCTTCATCCGCGACTTCTCTGCCTACCGGCTCGACGAGGTGCTGGGGGCGTGGAAGCCCTATGCCGAGGTCGTGCACAACGCGCTCGAGCGCACCTGCAAGCGCAACGGCGTAGCCTTCGACCCCGAGATCGCGCAGAAGATCTACGAGCGCGTGCCGACCTGGGGTCCGCATGCCGACGTGCCCGCCGGCCTGGCCAAGATCGCGCCGCACATCCCGCTGGTGGCGCTGACGAACTCGATGAACAGCCAGATCCCGCACAATATCGCCAAGCTCGGCGCGCCCATCGCCCATGTCTTCACCGCCGAGAGCGCGCAGGCCTACAAGCCGCAGATGCGCGCCTTCGAGTACATGTTCGACGAGCTGGGCTGCGGGCCGGAGAACGTGCTGCACGTCTCCTCGTCGTTCCGCTACGACCTCATGACCGCGCATGACCTCGGCATCAAGAACAAGGTCTGGGTCAACCGTGGCCACGAGCCCGCCAACCCGTTCTACGGCTACACCGAGATCAAGGACATCTCGGGGCTGCCGGGCGTCGTCGGCCTGTAAGCGAGGAGCACCGCGATGCAGTTTCAGTCCTATTGGCACGCCACCTCCACCCCCTTTGCCGCGGCAGAGCGCGGACCGGTCGAGGGCAAGGTCGACGTGGTGGTCATCGGCGCGGGCTTCACCGGGCTCAACGCCGCACGCAAGCTGGCCCGCGAGGGTGTGAGCGTCGCGGTGCTCGAGGCCCGTCACGTCGGCTTCGGTGGCTCGGGCCGCAACGGCGGCCACCTCAACAACGGCATGGCGCATGGCTACGGCGAGGCCAAGGCACATCTTGGCGAGAGCCGGGCCAAGGCACTCTGGCAGGCCTACGACCGCTCCATCGACATGATCGAGGACGTCATCGCCGAGGAGGACATCGCCTGCGACTTCCGCCGCTGCGGCAAGCTAAAGCTCGCCTCCAAGCCCAGCCACGTCGCCGGGTTGCGCGCCAACTTCGAGACCATCCACCGCGAGGTCGACGCCGACACCCGCTTCCTCGAAAAGCACGAGCTGGCGGATGAGGTCGGCTCGGAGCAGTTCCACGGTGGCATGCTCTACGGCAAATCTGCGATGATGCACATGGGTCGCTACGTGACCGGGCTGGCGGATGCCGCCCACCGCCATGGCGCCAGGATCTGGGAAGACGCCCCGGTCATCGGGCGCACTCGCGACGGCGGTGGCTGGCTCATCGAGACCCCGAAAGGTTCGATCCGCGCCGAGCGGGTGATCGCCGCGACCAACGCCTATTCCAACAGTGTCGGAAAGGCCCCCCTTGGCTTCTTCAAGAAGCGCATCATCTCGGTCGGCTCCTTCATCGTGGCGACCCGCCCGCTCAGCGACGCCGAGATCGCCGCCACGCTGCCGGGCAACCGCACCTATGTCACCTCGATGAACATCGGCAACTACTTCCGCCTGTCCCCCGACAAGCGGATGATCTTCGGCGGGCGGGCGCGGTTCTCCGCGACCTCGGACCAGAGCTCGGACGCCAAGTCCGGCAAGGTGCTGCGTGCGGCGCTGACCGAAATGTTCCCGCAGATGGCCAAGGTCGAGCTGGACTATTGCTGGGGTGGTATGGTCGGCATGACCAAGGACCGCTTCCCCCGCGCCGGCGAGGCCGACGGCATGCTCTACGGCATGGGCTACTCCGGACACGGCGCGCAGATGTCGACGTTGATGGGCCAGGTGCTGGCGGATATGGCCATGGGCCGCAACGACACCAACCCGCTGCGCGGCCTCGACTGGCCCAAGGTGCCGCTGCATTCCGGCAAGCCGTGGTTCCTGCCGCTGGTCGGCATGTACTTCGGCCTGAAGGACCGGATTTCCTGAAAACACGAAGGGGGCCCTTGGCCCCCTGTCCTCATCCCAGAGACTGCATCGCCAGCCCGTAGGTCATCGGCCCGCTGCTCGCCCGGCGCAGGCGGCCGTAGCGCATGTCGGTGACCGTGTCGTAGACCCCCAGCCCCGCCGCCGAGACGAAGGCCTCGAAGCGCTCGCTCTCGATGATCGTGTCGAGCCGAAGGAACTGGCCCTCATGCGCGATGATGAACTCGGCAGCCAGCTGCATGGCCACCCCGTCCTGCTCGGCCACAAGTGGGCCGATCACCCGGCCCTTGCCGAAGTTGCGGATCATCGCGTAGCCCTCGATCGCGCCGCCGCGCTCGGCGACCAGCACCTCGGACACGCGCAGGAGCGCATCGAGGATCGCCGTGCGCGCTGCACCGTAAGCGTGGGTGTCGAGCGCCCGGATCGCCGGCAGGTCACTTTCCTGCATCGGCCGGATGGAAACGCCCTGCACCGGCTCGGGAGGCCGGATCGCCCGCGCCACCCCCTGATGCTGGTACACGAGGCGCACCGGCGTGAAGCCCGCCCCCTCGTAGAGACGGTACCCCTGCCGCGTCGCCGATAGCCGCAGGTCGCGCCCGGCCTGTTCGGTCATCACCCGGCGCAGCAGCCGCCCGCCGGTGCCCTGCGACTGCAGGCGCGGCGTCGTCACCATCATGCCGAGCATGGTGAAATCATCGCCGCTCGGAAAGCCCATCACCGAACTGAGCGGTCGGCCGATCTCGTCGAGCGCGAGGTAGCCGGTACCCAGCCCCAGCACCATTTCGATGTCACTGGCGCGGTGCGGCCAGAACACGCTTACCGTCAGCTCGTGCAGACGGTCGATCATCGACGCGGCGACCGGCTCTATGCGTGCCTTGTAGGTGTCCACCTGCATCCAGTCGCTCTCCACCTTCGGAGCCTCGCGGCGCATGAAGGCGAGATGACGGGCAAGAGCCTCGGGCGGCATCAGTTCGGCACTGCCCGGCGGCAGCGCGTGATCGGACGTATCCTGGGCGACACTCATGCTCATCTCTTTCCATTTCTGGCCACTGGCCCTGTGACCGACCGCGTCTATCCTGTTATCTAACGGATCGCGTGAAAAGATCTGCCGTATCGCGCCCGCTTCCCGAAGTTTCTGCCGTTCTCGCGGCACCGTCGCAACGCCGCTGCAATATTCCCCCCATGTGTGGCTCCAGCGCGGTCAGCGCCAAGGTCGCCCCCTCTTCTCGGCACCATGGCCGGGCGGCACCCCCGTCCCAGCGAGGCCGAAGGCCATAGGTAGGGCTGCACCGAGGAGCCCCGGCGAATTGCGAGTTTGACATCCGACGTGCAATCATCAGGATATACGCTGTCGTATACGACTCGCAATTTGTCAAACACAGCGAAAGGTTTCTCATGCCCATCTTCAACCAACTCCACCATGTCTGCGTCCTTGTCAGGGACCTCGAGGAGAAGCAGAAATTTTACGAAAGCGTCGGCATTGGCCCCTGGTTCGACTATCCGAAGTCGGGCGCCTACCTGGAGTTCGACGTGCCCAATGCAGCCGCCTCCCGCGCCATGCGCTACAAGTGCTGCGATCTGGAAAATTTCCAGATTCAACTCTGCGATCCCGGTGAGTTAGACAGCCCGCAGAAACGCCATCTCGATGCTCATGGCGAAGGCGTCTATCAGCTCGGCTTCGAGGTGCCCGACCGGAACGCAGCGGAAGCCGAAGGTCGCGCCATGGGGCTCGAGGTCGTCGCCCGCGGCCGCAAGACCGACGAATCCGGCTTCTGCTATTTCGACACGAAAGCGCAGGCCGGCGTCGTGCTGGAAATCCGCAAGACCCCGGACGACCAGAAAAAATTCTCGTAAAAACAGACGATTATATGCGGATACCCTAGGTGGAAAAATTCCATCTTGCTTCGTATATTTCTTCGTATATTTTTACATATGCGCTACGGCGCTTTGCTCTTGTAACGACCGGGTCGCCCTGACCCGACACAAACAGAAGATGCGGGCTCCGGCGATGGCCGGGCCCGCAAACGAAGAAGGATTGACATGTACTACTTTGGCTACTGCACCTGGCTCGACGACGCCGAACTCCGCCGTTTCATGCCGAACGCGAAGAAGGTGACGCACGCAGTTGCGCCCAACCACCGGCTGACCTTCCATGCTGCGGCAGACCGCACCGATCGCGGCTGGTGCCACTTCAACAGCACCTGCAAGGACGCCTGGGGCACCACCGCGCATGGCATCGTGTTCGAGCATGAAGGCATCCACTTCAACGACGAATACGACGATTTCGAGCGCTGCACGGTCACCGTGCTGGGCGACGACGGAAATACCTACGATTGCTGGACCTACCGGCTGATCACCCCCGGCGTCCCGATGCGTCCGCCGCACTTCTACTGGAACCACATTCCCAAGGGGATGCGCGATCACGGCTTCCCCGAGGCGTACATCCAGTCGGTGCTCGACACCTACGAAGCTGCTGCCGAATGCCCCGACGCGGATCGACCGAACCCGTCGAAAATCCCCGGAAAATCCGCCGCCTCGCGCTGAGCGCAACGCCCACAGGGAGAGACACATGAACAAGATCAAGAATACGCTCAATATCACCCTGCTGTCCGCCATCCTCGGGATGGCGGGCGCAGCCCAGGCCGAGGTTAAACCCGAGCTCGCCGCCAAGGTGCCCGAGAGCATCAAGGCCGCAGGCGTGCTCACCGTCGGCTCGCAGCAGACCTTCCCGCCGGTCGAGTATCGCCGTGACGGCGAGGACATGCCGGTCGGCGTCTCCGCCAGCCTGCTGGCCGAGATCACCGAGCGCCTGGGGCTGGCGCTGGAATACCGACAGGCCGATTACTCGGCGCTGATCCCCGGGCTCGAGGCGAAACGTTTCGACATGGCCTCGGGCGGCATTTCCGACACCGAAGAGCGTGAGCAGAAGGTCGATTTCGTCAACTACATGATGTCAGGAGCCTCGATCCTCCTGCGCCAGGAAGATGACGGAAAATACAAGACCATCATGGACTTCTGCGACGACTCCATCTCGACCATGCTGGGCGGGCGGACCATCATGACTGCGGTCGAGGCAGCGTCGGCCGACTGCGTGGCGGCGGGCAAGGGAGAGATCACCGCCGAGCAATTGCCCGGCGCCCCGGACAGCCGCATGCAGCTCGATCTGAAACGGGTCAACGGCTATATCGGCGACTTCCCGGCGCTGGTCTACATGATCTCCGGCGATCCCGACAAATACGTCATCGCCGACGGCAACTACCTGCTGGTGAAATACGTGACCTCCTGGGCCTTCCCGAAGGAAAGCCCGCTGACACCGCTGTTCCAGGAGACGGTGCAGGGGATGCTCGAGGACGGCAGCTATCTCGCCATCCTCGAGGAGTGGGGGATGCAGGGCGCGGCCCTCCCCGAGATCACCATAAACCTGCCCGCAAGCAAGCGCTGAGGACCTGACGCTGATGATGACCGCAGCACAGTCGCACTTCGCACCGGAGCCGGTGCAGGAGGTCGTGCATCGGCGGAACTGGGGGGCCTGGCTCCTCAGCTTCCTCTGCCTTGGCCTGATCCTCGCCGTCCTGCGCGCCGGGATCGAGGCACGCATCCTCGACCCGGAGCTCTTCGTTCAATACCTGTTCAGCGAACAGATCCTGATCGGCGCGCGCAACGCGCTGGTGCTGGGCTCGCTTGCCATGGTGCTGGCCTGCGGCGTCGGGCTGGTGGTGGCGCTGATGCGGGTCTCCGGAAACCCGATCATGGCCTCCATCGCCGCGATCTACGTCTATTTCTTCCGCGGCACGCCAATGCTGATCCAGCTGTTGTTCTGGTTCAATGCCGTGCCGATCATGTTCGGCGAGATCAGCATTCCGCTGCCCTTCACCGACATCATGCTGCTGCAGGCGCCGACAACGCAGATGGTCACCCCCTTCGTCGCGGCGCTGATCGGCCTGTCGCTGGCCGAGGCGGGCTACATGTCCGAGATCATCCGCACCGGCATCCAGGCCGTCGACCAGGGCCAGCAGGCGGCGGCGCGGGCACTCGGAATGACCCGGGCGCAGGTGATGCGGCGGGTGGTGATCCCGCAGGCGGCGCGGATCATCCTGCCGGCCGGCGGCAACCAGTACATCATGATGCTGAAGTCGACCTCGCTGGCCTCCGCCATCGGCTATCTCGAGCTGCTGCGCATCGCCACGGACATCTACTCGTCGAACTTCCTTGTCGTCGAGCTGCTGACCGTCGCGGCGGTCTGGTACCTGGTGATGACCGCCTTCGCGACCGGCATCCAGACGATGCTGGAAAAGACTTTTCCCCTGCGGTGATCCCCATGAGCCAGACCATCATCTCCATCGACAACGTGCGCAAATCCTACGGCCATTTCGAGGTGCTCAAGGGCATCAGCCTCGACGTTCCGCGGGGACAGGTCGTCGCCCTGCTCGGGCCTTCGGGCTCGGGCAAGTCCACCCTGCTGCGCTGCATCAACCATCTCGAGACGATCAACGCGGGGAAGATCCACGTGAACGGCGAGCTCATCGGCTACGAGGAGCGCGGCCACAGGCTGCACCAGCTTCCGGACAAGCAGATCGCCCGGCAGCGCCGCGCCATCGGCATGGTATTTCAGAGCTTCAACCTGTTCCGCCACATGACCGTGCTCGACAACGTCATGTCCGGCCCCCTGCAGGTGCTGCGCCAGAACCGCGGGGAAGCACGGACCAAGGCACTTGAACTGCTCGGTCTTGTCGGCCTGAGCGACAAGGCGGATTCATACCCGAGCCAGCTCTCGGGTGGGCAGCAGCAGCGCGTTGCCATCGCCCGCACGCTGGCGATGGAGCCCAAGGTGCTGCTGCTCGACGAGCCGACCAGTGCGCTCGACCCGGAGCTGAGCAAGGAAGTGATCTCGACCATCCGGGGCCTCGCCGACCTCGGCTACACGATGATGATCGCGACCCACGAGATGTCCATCGCCTCGAGCTTCTGCGACCGGGCGGTGTTCATGGCGGACGGCCATGTGGTTGAGGATCGCCCGGCGGCGGAGTTCTTTGCCGCCCCGCGCGAGGCGCGAACGCGTCAGTTCCTTGATCACTATGCGGATTCGGCTCATTAACGGTCGCAAGGCAGGACAATGGGACACGACATGGTCAGAAAGAACGGCAGCAAGCTTCTCGCGGCGAACGTCCACGACATCCTGCGGCAGAAAATCCTGACGCTGGAATTCAAGCCGGGCACCCGGCTGATCGAGGACGAGATCAGCGAGACGCTGGGCGTCGGGCGCACCCCGGTGCGCGAGGCGCTGCTGCGGCTTCAGGGCGAAGGCTTCGTGGCCCGCGAAAAGGGCTGGGTCGTCGACGAGATCGACCCGGCCGACGCACCGATGCTGTTCGAAAGCCGGATCGCGATCGAGGGGTATGCCACCCGGCTCGCCGCCAAGCGCCGCCCCTACACGTTGATCGCAACGCTGCGCGGGCTGGCCGAGAAGATGTCGAATTTTTCCGGCCTCAGCCGCGCCGAGCTGAACGCGCTCGACCGCGAGTTCCACCGGCTGATCGTCGAAGCCTCGGGCAATGCCTTCTTCATCGAGATGCACGAGCGCACGCAGTACAACTACTGGAACCTGCGCCTGCCGATCCTCTTCACCCGCGAGCAGGTGGAGGCGTCGAACGCCCAGCACCTCGGCATCATCGACGCCATAGAGGCACAGGACGACCAGTTGGCCGAAGAGCTAGCGCGCGCGCATATCGCCACCACGATGACCATCGTGCAGGACGCGCTGAGCGGGTTCTGATGATCGAGATCGAGGTCTTTCACACCCACCTCTACCCGGGTGCGAAGGGCCGCGTGACCGCCGGGTCTGCGACTGCCGCCGAGACGCCGGCGGTGCTGCTCTTTGCCGACGGGATGCGCGCCGACGCGCGGCTTTCGGGCAGCGTCCTGACCGTGGCCGGATACCGCACCGCCGCCGGAAGCCGCATCGCCTCGAAGGTCTGGAAACTGTCCTTCGATGGCACCGACATCGCGGTCACCGCCCGCATCGCCTGAGCCCCACATGCCCTCGAACCTGGCCGGAGGCGGTCAGAAGGCGGCCATGCGCTCGATCACCCAGAAGGCCGCGATGCTGCCGATGCCGTAGCTGGCGAGGCGACTCAGGCGCGCACCGTGATCGGCAAGCACCGGTGCCATGCGGCGCGCCAGAAATCCGAGGCTCAGCACCAGCGCGATGAACATCAGCTGCCCCAGCTCCACCCCGACGTTGAACGACAGCAGCGCCAGCGGGATGTCGGACTGCGGCAGGCCGATCTCGCGCAGCGCCCCGGCAAAACCCAGCCCGTGCACCAGCCCGAAGCCGAAGGACACCAGCGCGGGGAACCGCTCGGAGACGGGGTCGCGCCGTTCCGGCGGCAGCGCCAGCTCGTAGGCCAGAAAGACAATCGACAGCGCCACCACCACCTCGACCGGGGCCGAGGGTAGGCGCAGCAGTCCCAGCGTGGCGGCGGCCAGCGTGAGGCTATGCGCCAGCGTGAAGGCGGTGATCGCCCAGAGCAGTCGCCGCGGTTGCCGTACGAGAAGCAGCAGCGCGAAGACGAAGAGCAGGTGATCGACCCCCTCGAGGATATGCGACACCCCCAGCGCGACGTAGCTGGCAAAGACCGCGCCGGGTCCCAGCTCGGCGGGGACGCTGAACTCCGGCGATCCCGCGGTGAGACGCTGCGTCTGCGCCTGCCCCGGTTCCAGCTCGTAACGCACCAGCACGTCGGTGCGCGTGCGCTCCAGACCGTCGATTCCGATGCTGCCGCCAGCCAGCCCCTCGGGGCAGGTGGCGAGGAACGAGGTGACCCAGGCCCTCCCGTCGAAGGCCGGATCAGGCGCAGGGGTCTGCTGACAGTTCTCGGGCAGGCGCGGACTGATCGGCATCGGGCGGCCGTTCACGTCGGGCATCCGCCAGCTCACCCGCCATTGCGTCCCATCCATGGCCGAAAGTTCGAGAAAGCCGGGATCGAGCGCATGAGCCGATGCTCCGCCGGGGTGCAGCGCCGCGGTCAGCAGCAAGATCAGGGCAAGAAGATTCCTCATGGCTGCTCCGCCGCCTCCTCACCGGGCAAATCCAGCGTGTAGCGGCTCAGCAGCTCATCGGTGAAGGCACCCCGCATCTTGCGCGCCTCGGCTGAGCGCCAGTCGGCGATCACCTTGTCGCGCAGCCTCTCGAGCGGCGGCAGTTGCGCCGCCTCGACCGCGTCAAGTCTGACGAGGTGCTGCCCGTAGCCGCTGGACAACGGGCCGGACCATCCCGAGACCGGCAGCCCGGCCACCGCCGCGCCGAAGCCGCCGCCGAAGACGCGCTCCACCGCCGGCGTGGCCATCGCCTCGAGCCGCGGCGGCAGCATCGTCGCCTGCCCGAGACCGGCCGGGTCCGCGCCCTGTTCCAGCTCGGCGCGCAGCGCCGCGACTTCCTCCGCCGTGGCATCCCCCGGCAGCAGCACCTGCGCGAAGCTGACCTGCGCGGGACGGGCGTAGGCCGCGGCGTTCTCCGAGTAATACGCCTCCAGCGTGGCATCGTCCGGCGTCATGGCTGCGGCGGGGGCCTCTGCGAGGAATTCCATCTTGGCGCGCAGGCGGTTGCGGATCATCGCGTCGCCCTTGTCGAGACCGAGCGCCAGCGCCTCGCGCACCATCACCTCCTCTATCGCCCAGTCGCGCACGAGGCCGCGGGATTCCGCCTCGGTCGGCGCGCGTCCCCATGCGGCGAGAAAACCGTCGGCCATGCGGTTCATCTCCGCCTCGGAGAGGTGCAGCACATCGTCGCGCGGGGCACGGGCCTCGAGCGGGGCCGTCACCGCGTAGAGGCCGAAGACAAGCCCGCCCAGCACGAAGAAATGCAGCAGCGGAGAGCGGAGAATGGTGCCGATCTTCATGGTCCTGCCTTCCTGTCCCTTCCGCCGTCAGCCGCTGCGCAGCGCATCGGCGACCCGGCCCAGCCGGGCGCCCGCGTCCTGCGCCAGATCGGCGATCTCGGGCACCTCGCCGAGATCGCCCATGGCCATCATCTGCCCGGCATCCACCAGCCGCACCAGCGCGCCACCGGGCGCCTCCTCTACCGTGACATTGCAGGGTAGCAGCAGCCCCACGTCGGGCCGCGCGGTGATGGCCCGATGCGCCAGCCCCGGGTTGCAGGCCCCGAGGATGGTGTAGCGGCGAAACTCGGTGCCGAGCTTCTCTGCGAAGGCCTTGTCGAGATCGATCCGGGATATCACCCCGAAGCCCTCGGCGGCCAGCGCCGCGGTCACCACCTCGACCGCCTCGTCAAACGGGCGGTCGAGGGTCACGTCGGTTCCAAAACCAGCCATGCTCATTCGCCCGCCGAGTACCAGATCGGCGAGGAGTAGGCACGTTCGGTGACCTTCATCACCGTGTCTTCCGGGAAGTCCGACTCCTCGAAATAGGCAGCGTCATAGGCCGTCCAGCGCGGCGTCGGGATCTCGATCACCCGGGCGTAGTAGAAGGCGTCAAGCGCCGGGTCGAACTCGGGATCGGTCCAGACGGTGATCAGCTCGGGCGCGCCGATGGTATTGGTGAAGGAAGCATTCTCGACATCCACCGTATCGCCGACCGGGGGCAGCTTGCCGTCCTCGCCGGGCGCGCGGTCGCCCGCCCAGACCACGTCGAAGATCTTTTCCTGCATCTCGCCTTCGGCATCGACCCAGCCCTTGATGATCTGGATGCGGTCGAGGTTGCCCGAGTAGGGATCCTTCAGCGCGGCGACGAGGAAGTTCGGCGCGCTGGCCCCCTCGGGCGCGGGCATCAGGTCCGCCCCCATGGGCACGCCCTTGCCGTAGCCGATGGTGCCCGGGTTCCTCCCTAGCGCGTCGGCCTCCTCGAACTCCCAGCCGCCGAAGAAGCGCAGCCCGATGCGGGGGCCGGTGGTGCCGTAGACCTCCTTGCGCTTCATCGCGTCCCAGATCGCGGCGCGGGTGTTCTCGACGGCCCAGACCGCGGTCAGGCCCGAGGCGCCGAGCTGCCAATCCTTCACCGTGCGGCCCTCGAAGTCGAAGGCGTTGCCGGTCGAGCGTTCCGGCCCCGGTTCGCTGGCCGGGAACTTGCCCCAGAAGTTGTTCTCCTCGGCCGACGAGACCCCCGTGTGATCGTCGGTGGAGCCGACGAGGCCGAACTTGAAGGGGTTGGTGCCGAATTCGTCCTCGAGCAGCAGGCCGCGCTTCAGCGCCTGGCGCGCGTATTCATATTCGATCATGCCGGGCTCTTTCGGCACCACGTTGAGGTTGCCCTTGTCCCAGAGCTCGAAGTTGGCGAATTCGTCCGACGGCGCAAGCGAGGGGTGCTGTTCCGAGGTGCCCTTGCTCTGGGTCACCTCGTAGAGCGGCTCCCAGCGGGCGCGGCTTTCGGCCCATTCGGTGTCGATTGGATTGCCGTCCGGGGTTTCCGTGGCGAACATCAGCCCGTTTGACAGGTTTCCGTTGTGCGGGATGGCCAGCAGACGGCCGCCGGTCTTGTCCTCATAGGCCTGCATCCAGTCCCAGAGCTCGCGCGGCTGCTCGGTATCGAAGGTGGTCAGCGGCCGCACCTGGTCGGCGAAATACTTGTCGTCGCGATAGATGACATTGCGGTGCAGGTTGTTGCCGCCCCCGTAGTTCGACGTCCACTCGTAGCCGATGAGCGCGGTGAACTGGCCGGGCTTGTTGTGGCTCTCCACGATGCCGGTCATGTTCGTCCACATGTCCATCTGGGTCTCGGGGTCGGTCATAGCTTCAGGGACTTTGCCCTCGCCCTGCGCGGTGATCATCTCCATGACCACGGCCGTGGCCGATTCACCGCCTTTCTGCATTCCGTCGTGCCAGCGTTTGAGGACGGGGTCTGCGAGCAGCGCAGGATCCCCCTCGTAGATGCTGGCAACGATCCCGAGCGCGTCCGAGTGGTCGGCGACGACCATCCAGTCGTAGGGGCGCGACAGCTTGACCTGCTGGCCCGTGCTCGAGGTGATCTCCTCGCCCTCGGCATAGCGCAGCGCGTCGTCCGGTCCGACCCGTGTGCCGCCCGCAAAGGCGTCCGGCGACCAGGAGGTGTGAAGATGCTGCTCGCCCCAGAGCGGGCGGGTCGGGAAGCTGCGCCCGGCATAGGGCGAATAGCCCGGCTGGTTGAAGAAGCGCTCGATTTTCTCGGGGTCGATGGTGCCGGCGTCGGTGGTCACCTGCGCCAGCAGCGGCGAGGCCAGCAGGGTGGTGGAAAGTGCGAGGGAGACCATGCGTCGCGTCATGGGGCGTCCTTTCGGCTGCGAAGGCATTTCAAAAATCGTCTTGTCAAATGAAGTCCGCCCCGACCGGAGCGACTCGGACACAATCAGAACATGTGCGATTGAAACGCCTCCCGGCTTGAAAAATCAACAACTTCTGCGGGAGCTCTTGCGCCAAGGCGAAGTTCGGCCATCCGCCGCCGCGCCGCGTTATCCTGCCTCAGCCGCAGGCGGCGCGCCCCGACGAGAGGCGCCACAGCGGCCCGCGACCTTGTGCCGGGCGGCGCGGCAGGGCAAGACGACAGCCATGCGAGACAGGAGACTCCCCATGCGCGCAGCGCGCTCCGCGGACGACAGGCCATGATGGGCGCGCTGGTGATCGGCGGCGGCCCGGCGGGGCTCATGGCGGCAGACGCGCTGCTCTCGGCGGGACACCCGGTGGTGCTGGCCGACGCCAAGCCCTCGCTCGGGCGCAAGCTGCTCATGGCGGGCAAGTCGGGGCTGAACCTGACCAAGGCAGAGCCCTTTGCCGCCTTCCTCGGCAACTACGGCGCGGCGGCCCCTGCCCTGCGGCCCATGCTCTCGGCCTTTCCGCCCGAGGAGGTGATGCACTGGGCCGAGGGGCTGGGGCAGACGCTGTTCACCGGCTCCACAGGGCGGGTCTTTCCGCACGGGATGAAGGCCTCGCCGCTGCTGCGCGCCTGGCTGGCACGGCTGGACGGCATGGGACTGGAGCGGCACACCCGCTGGCGCTGGACCGGCTGGGACGGCGAGGCGGTGCTGATGGAGACGCCCGAGGGCGCGCGCCGGCTGACCCCCGGTGTCACCGTGCTGGCGCTTGGCGGCGCAAGCTGGGCACGGCTCGGTTCGGACGGGCAATGGGCCGCGATCTTCCAGGGCGCGGGCCTGCCGGTGACCCCCTTCGCCCCGGCCAACGCCGGTCTCTGCGTGGATTGGTCAGCGCATATGAAAGCCCAGTTCGGCGCACCACTGAAGGGCGTGGCCTTCCACGCGGGCGATCTGGCGTCGCGCGGCGAGGCGGTGATCTCGGCGCGCGGGCTGGAGGGCGGCGGGCTCTACCCGCTGTCGCCGGCGCTGCGCGCGGGGGCGGCGCTGACCGTCGATCTCTGCCCGGACGTGGATCTCGCCGCGCTCACCCGCCGCCTCGCCCGGCCGCGTGGCAAGCAGAGCCTGTCGAACCACCTGCGTAAGGTGGTGAAACTCTCGCCAGCGGCCCGCGCCCTGCTGATGGAATGCGCCCGTCCCCTGCCCGAAGAGCCCGCCGCGCTGGCCGCGCTGCTGAAGGCGCTGCCGGTGCAGCACGTAGGGCTTCGCCCGCTCGACGAGGCGATCTCGGTGGCCGGCGGGGTGCCCCTCGGGGCGCTGGACGCGGGGCTGATGCTCAAGGACAGACCGGGCACCTTCGTCGCCGGCGAGATGCTCGACTGGGAAGCGCCCACGGGCGGCTACCTGCTGACCGGCTGCCTCGCCACCGGCCTCTGGGCCGGCCGGGCAGCGGCGGCGCGGCTGGCGGCTGCCCCGCCTCCGGACCACTGACCATGGCCACGGCAGCTCCTACCCCGGCAGTCCGGGACGCCGCTTCGCCATTGGCTGGGGGCAGGCCATGATCATCCGGCGTGCCACGTCCTCCGATATTGAGGCGCTCAGCGCCCTCTACGTCGCCTTCTTCCGCGAGGACGGCATCGCCACCCCGCCGCAGGCCATTGCCGAGAACCTGTCGGTGATGCTTGGCGATCCCCGCGCCTGCATCTTCGTGGCCGACACCGGGGGCGGGCTGGCGGGCATGTCCGCGGGAAGCCTCACCTTCGGCGTGGAATTCGGCTGGTCGGCCGAGCTCGAGGACCTTTACTTGAGCCCCGGCTCCCGCGGGATGGGATGGTCACGGCCTTTGGTCGCGGCGGTGCTCGACTGGGCCCGGGAGCACGGCGCGCGCGAGACGGTGCTGGTGATCACGCCGCAGGCTGAGCAGGATCAGGCGCTGACCCGGTTCTACGAAAAGCTCGGGTTCCGCGACTCGCGGCGCATCACCATGTACCGCAAGGGACCGGGGACCGGGACGTGAGCGCCCGGGCTCTGCCCCGCGGAGGCGCGCAGCCCGCCAGCCCTCACCGATCGGCAGCGCCGCAAGAAAAAGGCGCCGCCCCCTGCGGAGCGGCGCCCATCTCAACTCAGACGGCGATAGCTCAGACGGCCGCCTTAATGCTTTCGTCGAGGTAAATCTCGCGCAGCCGCGCGGCGACCGGACCCGGGGTGCCGGTGCCGATCTTGGCGCCGTCCAGCTCGACCACCGGCATCACGAAGCTCGACGCCGAGGTGACAAAGGCCTCGTCGGCCTCCTTGGCTTCCTCGATGGTGAAGCTGCGCTCCTCGACTTCCATCTGCGCTTCCTTGGCGCAGCGCAGCACGGCGGCGCGGGTGATGCCGTGCAGGATGTCGGTCGACAGCTCGCGGGTGATGATCTTGCCGCCCTTGACGATATAGGCGTTGTTCGACGAGCCCTCGGTCACCTTGCCGTCCTCGACGAACCAGGCGTCGTCGCAGCCGGCCTTCTTGGCGGCCATCTTGGCCATCGACGGGTAGAGCAGCTGCACGGTCTTGATGTCGCGGCGGCCCCAGCGGATATCCTCGAGCGAGATCACCTTGATGCCTTTCTTGGCCGCCGGGTTGTCGGCGAGGCCGGGCTTGTTCTGGGTGAAGAGCACCAGCGTCGGCTCGGTGGTCTCGGGGTCGGGGAAGGCGAAGTCGCGGTCGCCGGCCGAGCCGCGGGTCACCTGCAGATAGACCAGACCGTCGGTGACCTCGTTGCGCGCCACCAGCTCGCGGTGGATCGCCAGCAGCTCGTCCTCGGTGCAGGGTGCCTTCAGGTCCAGCTCCTTCAGCGAGCGGGCGAGACGCTTGGCGTGGCCGTCGAAATCGATCAGCTTGCCGCCGAGAACCGAGGTCACCTCGTAGACCCCGTCGGCCATCAGGAAGGCCCGGTCGAAGATCGACACCTTGGCCTCGGTCTCGGGCAGGTACTCGCCATTGACGTAAACGGTGCGCATTGCAGCTCTCTCCATAATTCGCTGTGGGTCAGTTCCGCCAAAGCGGACCCGGGGTCAAGCCCGCCCGATCAATTTGACCTGAGCAGGCCACCCGTCATGCCGGTGTCGTGCAGATATTGTTCGGGCGCCGGAGCTCGGCGCCCCGGCAACCGCGGGGCTCAGCCCCAGAGCGCCGCCTCGGGGGCGTGCACGCCTGCCTCGTCGTAGATCATCGCATGCTCGCGGTCCTCGCCGAGCAGCAGCGGCGCGTCGAGATCGACGTATTGCGCGCCTTGCGCCACGATCACCGCCGGAGCCATCGCCAGAGACGACCCCACCATGCAGCCGACGAAGATGCCGTAGCCCTCGGCCTTGGCGGCCTCGAGCAGCTCCAGCGCCTCGGTCAGCCCGCCGGTCTTGTCGAGCTTGATGTTGACGATGTCATACTTGCCCTTGAGCTTCGGCAGCGAGGCGCGGTCGTGGCAGCTCTCGTCGGCGCAGATCGGCACCGGACGGTCCATGCCCAGAAGCGCGTCGTCGTCCCCTGCGGGCAGCGGCTGCTCGACCATGGCGACGCCGAGACGTAGCAGATGCGGCGCCAGCTCGGCGTAGACCTCGGGAGTCCAGCCCTCGTTGGCATCGACGATGATGGTGCTGTCCGGTGCCCCGGCGCGCACGGCTTCGAGGCGCGGCAGGTCCTCGGGGGTGCCGAGCTTCACCTTCAGCAGCGGCCGGAAGGCGTTCTTTGCGGCCTGCGCCTGCATCTCCTCGGGGGCGGCGAGCGAGAGCGTGTAGGCGGTCACCTCGGGCTTCGGCGCGGGCAGACCCAGCAGCTCCCAGACCCTCTTGCCGGCGGTCTTGGCCTCGAGATCCCAGAGCGCGCAGTCGACGGCATTGCGGGCGGCGCCCGAGGGCAGGAGATCCTGCAGCGCCGCGCGGGTCACGTCCTGCGGCAGCGAGCGGATTTGCGCCTCGACGCTGTCGAGCGTCTCGTCGTAACGCGCGTAGGGCACGCATTCGCCCCATCCGGTGATGCCGTCGCGGGTGATCTTCACGGTGATCACCTGGGATTCGGTGCGGCTGCCGCGCGAGATGGTGAAAACCTGCGCCAGCTTGAAGGTGTCGCGGGTGACCTCGATGCTCAAACCCTGCCCCTTTCATTGTTCCATAAATACGCAATCCCCGGCGCCGGAAGCGCCGCCGCCGGGGGTGATGTGGTCACTCTGCCAGACGGCTCAGACCGCGGCCAGCGCCTCGACCAGGCGCTCGGCGCCATGGCGGAACGGGTCGACGCAGGGCAGGCCAAGGCTTTCCTCGACCTCTGCGCAATAGGTCTTGGCCTCTTCCTCGCCCATGTGCTGGGTGTTGATCGACACGCCGACCACCTTGCAGTCCGGGTTGCCGACCTTGGCGAGCGCCAGCGCGGTGTCGCGCACGGCTTCCAGCGTCGGCAGCTTGTAGCCCGGCAGGCCGCGCATGTGGGTGCGGGTCGGCTCGTGGCAGAGCACCAGCGCATCCGGCTGGCCGCCGTGGATCAGCGCAAGCGTCACGCCCGAGTAGGAAACGTGGAACAGCGAGCCCTGGCCCTCGATGATGTCCCAGTGATCGGGATCATTGTCGGGGGTGAGGTATTCGATCGAGCCGGCCATGAAGTCGGCGATGACCGCGTCGAGCGGCACGCCGTCGCCGGTGATCAGGATGCCGGTCTGTCCGGTGGCGCGGAAGGTCGACTTCATGCCCTTCTCGCGCATGCAGGCGTCCATCGCCAGCGCGGTGTACATCTTGCCGACCGAGCAGTCGGTGCCCACGGCCAGCAGGCGCTTGCCGGTGCGCTTCTCGCCGTTGGCGATCGGGTATTCCACGGACGGAATGCGCACGTCGTGCAGCGTCTGGCCGGTGGCCTTTGCCACGGCCTTCAGGTCTTCCTCGTTGCGCAGCAGGTTGTGCAGGCCCGACGCGAGGTCGAAGCCCTCTTCCAACGCCTCGACCAGGACCTTCTTCCAGGCCTGCGAGATCTTGCCGCCGCGGTTGGCGACACCGATCACCAGCGTCTTGGCGCCGGCGGCCTTGGCTTCGGCGAGGGTCATGTCCTGCAGGCCGAGGTCGGCCTTGCAGCCTTCGAGGCGGAACTGGCCAACGCAGTTCTCGGGGCGCCAGTCCTTGATGCCCTGGGCCACCTTGGCGGCCAGGCCGTCGGGGGCGTCACCGAGGAAGAGGAGGTACGGCGTCTCGATCATTCTTGTATTCCCTGTGTTCGTGTATGATGGCCGACGGGGCGTTTGTTGGGAGGCCGCCCGGCCAGCGGTTTCGACGCTCACTCTGCCCTGTATGGCACGCAAATCCGTCTCGATTTCCACGCCATCACCGGGGACAACGCCAAAATTCCACGCATTTCGACGCCAGCGCCGAAGAATCGTGCACGCGCTCCGGGCAGAACGCGCGAGACTTGCGCCGCAGCGCGGCAAATTTCGCTTGCGCAGCGTCGCGCAATTTAATAACCCTCACAATCGCAAATATGTAACTTCATTACCCGCACGAGGTGCCCACATGAGCTTTCGCATCCAGCCCGCCGCGCCTGCCCGTCCGAACCGCTGCCAGCTCTTCGGCCCCGGCTCGCGTCCGGCGATCTTCGAGAAGATGGCCGGCAGCGCCGCGGATGTGATCAACCTCGACCTCGAGGATTCCGTGGCCCCGGACGACAAGGGTAGTGCGCGCGCCAATATCATCGAGGCCATCGGCGATATCGACTGGGGCAAGAAGACCCTCTCGGTGCGCATCAACGGGCTCGACACGCCCTATTGGTATCGCGACGTGGTGGACCTTCTGGAGCAGGCGAGCGACCGGCTCGACCAGATCATGATCCCCAAGGTCGGCTGCGCCGGGGATCTCTATGCCGTCGACGCGCTGGTCACTGCCGTGGAGCGTGCCAAGGGACGCAGTAAGCCGATCAAGTTCGAGGTGATCATCGAGAGCGCAGCCGGCATCGCCCATGTGGAAGAGATCGCTGCCGGCTCACCCCGGCTCGAGGCGATGAGCCTTGGCGCGGCGGATTTCGCCGCCTCCATGGGCATGGCGACCACCGGCATCGGCGGCACGCAGGAAAACTATTACATGCTGCACGAAGGCGCGAAGCACTGGTCGGATCCGTGGCACTGGGCGCAGGCCGCCATCGTCGCGGCCTGCCGCACCCATGGCGTGCTGCCGGTCGATGGCCCCTTCGGCGATTTCTCGGACGACGAGGGATACCGCGCGCAGGCGCTGCGCTCGGCGACGCTGGGCATGGTCGGCAAATGGGCGATTCACCCCAAGCAGGTGGCACTGGCCAACGAGGTTTTCACCCCCTCCGAGGGCGCAGTGACCGAGGCGCGCGAGATCCTCGCCGCCATGGAGGCCGCTAAGGCCAAGGGCGAAGGTGCGACGGTTTACAAGGGCCGGCTGGTGGACATCGCCTCGATCAAGCAGGCCGAGGTGATCGTGCGCCAGTCCGAGATGATCGCGGGGGCCTGAGGCACATGTGTCTGTCCCCGCGGGGACAGGCGCGCCATCCATGCCGCCAAGGCGAAACCGCCGAGCGTACCCTCGCGCCCGGCGGACCGGCGCAGTCCCCACAGGGACAGTGCGTCGCCGCACCCCGCCCCACGGCGCGGAGCCAATCCGCGCTCGGCCAACATTGCCCTGCGCCGCATCGCGCCTAGGTCAACCCCCGTCGAGATGAGCGTTCCCTTGCGGGAGCGCTGCGTGCCGTATTGCGCCTGTCACATTGCGCGGATAGAGGCCGTCAATCCGACCCCGGCCCGCGAAGGAGGTAGACATGACGCAGTTCACGCTTGGATGGGAAGAATGGCTTGCCCTGCCCGGCCTCGGCCTGCCCGCGATCCGCGCCAAGGTGGACACCGGCGCGCGGACCTCGGCGCTGCACGCCTTCGCCATCGAGCAATTCGGCCCCTCCGACAAGCCGATGGTGCGCTTTGCCATCCACCCCGATCCCGCCGAGCCCGGGCTCGAGGTGATCTGTTCCGCGCCGCTCAAGGACCGGCGCGAGGTGACCTCCTCGAACGGCGAGACCGAACTGCGTTTCGTCATCGAGACCGAGGTCGTGATGGGCGACCGCCGCTGGCCGCTCGAGATCACCCTCACCGATCGCGGCAGCATGGCCTACCGCATGTTGCTCGGCCGCAGCGCGCTGCTCGATGACATGGTTGTCTCGCCCAGCCAGCGCCTGCAGCAGCCCGAGCTCGACTATGACGCCTACCGCGGCATCCCGCGCCACAAGCAGCACCGCCGCGCCCTGCGCCTCGCGGTGCTGACCCGCGAGCCGCACAATTACTCGACGCGCAAGCTGATCGAGGCCGCCGAGCACCGCGGCCACACGATGGAGGTGATCGACACCTCGCGCTGCTACATGAACATCCGCGCTGTCGGCGGCGAAGTGCATTACGACGGTCGCCGCCTGCCCCACTACGACGCGGTGATCCCGCGCATCGGTGCCTCGATCACCAGCTACGGCACCGCCGTGGTGCGCCAGTTCGAGAGCATGGGCACCTATTGCCTCGCCGGCTCCGAGGGTATCACCGTCTCGCGTGACAAGCTGCACGCGCACCAGGTGCTGGCGCGTCACCGCATCGGCATGCCGACCACGGCCTTCGCCCGCAGCCCGAAGGATTCGGGCAACCTCGTGGACCTCGTGGGCGGCGCACCTCTGGTGCTGAAGCTGCTGGAGAGCAGCCAGGGCAAGGGCGTGGTGCTGGCCGAGACCCCCAAGGCCGCCGAGAGCGTGATCTCTGCCTTCCAGGGGCTGAAGGCCGACTTCCTCGTGCAGAGCTTCGTCAAGGAGGCCGCGGGCGAGGACATCCGCTGCCTCGTGGTGGGCGGCAAGGTGGTGGCCACCATGCGCCGCCGAGGCAAGCCCGACGACTTCCGCTCGAACCTGCACCAGGGCGGCACCGCCGAGCCGGTGCGCATCAGCAAGACCGAGCGCGAGGTGGCGATCAAGGCCGCGCGGGCGATGAAACTCGACGTGGCGGGGGTCGACCTGCTGCGCGGCTCGGACGGGCCGAAAGTGCTGGAAGTGAACAGCTCGCCGGGCCTCGAGGGCATCGAGAAGGTCTCGGGCAAGGACATCTCGGGCCTGATCATCGAGCACATCGAGACCAAGGTGGCGCCGAAGCCGCCGCGCCCGAAGGGCCGGAGCAGGCGCAGCGCGGGGTGAGACACCCCGACGCGCGCCGGGCGAGCGCCCGCCCGTGGCGGGGCGCTGCGACGATTGTGGAACGCGCTTTCTGAAAGCCAAACCCGCACGGGTCTCGAACTCCGTGCTCCAGGCAAAGAAGCGCCCGCCCGCCGAGGCGGGCGGGCGCTTGCCCGGCGGCCTTCTGCGGTGTTTCAGGAGAACACGCGCAAACAACCGACGACACGCGAAAAATTACATCCTCCACCTTGCATGGAGGAACTTTCGGGAAGCCCGGCAATCAAGTCACGCAACCTTCTTGCGCAACGCCGCGCTGCAGCGTCCCCTTGCCCTTGCCGCTGCCCCCTATGGGCGCTAAACACCCCCGGTAATCCAAAACTCCGAGGGGATGCCCCATGCCTGCCTATCGCTCCCGCACCACCACCCACGGCCGCAACATGGCCGGCGCCCGCGGCCTGTGGCGCGCCACAGGCATGACGGATGGCGACTGGAACAAGCCGATCATCGCGATCGTGAACTCCTTCACCCAGTTCGTGCCCGGCCACGTGCACCTGAAGGATCTGGGCCAGATGGTCGCCCGCGAGGTCGAAAAGGCCGGCGGCGTCGCCAAGGAGTTCAACACCATCGCGGTGGATGACGGCATCGCCATGGGCCACGACGGTATGCTCTACTCGCTGCCCTCGCGCGAGATCATCGCCGACTCGGTCGAATACATGGTCAACGCGCATTGCGCCGACGCGATGGTCTGCATCTCCAACTGCGACAAGATCACCCCCGGCATGCTGATGGCCGCCATGCGCCTCAACATCCCCGTGGTCTTCGTCTCGGGCGGCCCGATGGAAGCGGGCAAGGTCAACTGGGAAGGCACCGAGAAGGCGCTGGACCTTGTCGACGCCATGGTCGCCGCCGCCGATGACAAATACACCGACGCGCAGGTGCAGGCGATCGAGGAAGCGGCCTGCCCGACCTGCGGCTCCTGCTCGGGCATGTTCACCGCCAACTCGATGAACTGCCTGACCGAGGCGCTCGGTCTTTCGCTGCCCGGCAACGGCTCGACGCTGGCCACCCACTCGGACCGCCAGCGCCTCTTCGTCGAGGCCGGCCACCTGATCGTCGATCTGGCCAAGCGCTACTACGAGCAGGACGATGCCTCGGTGCTGCCGCGCTCGATCGCCACGGTGAAGGCCTTCGAGAACGCCATGACGCTGGACATCGCCATGGGCGGCTCGACCAATACCGTGCTGCACCTTCTGGCCGCCGCGAACGAGGGCGAAGTGCCCTTCGAGATGGCCGACATCGACCGGCTTTCGCGCAATGTGCCGGTGCTGTGCAAGGTCGCGCCCGCCAAGGATGACGTGCACATGGAAGACGTGCACCGCGCCGGCGGCATCATGTCGATCCTCGGCCAGCTCGACCGCGCCGGGCTGCTCGACACTTCGGTGCACACGGTGCACGCCGAGACCATGGCCCATGCGCTCGACCGCTGGGACGTGACCCGCACCAACTCGGAATCGGTGCACGACTTCTTCCGCGCCGCGCCGGGCGGCGTGCGTTCGACCACTGCCTTCTCGCAGTCAATGCGCTACGACACGCTGGACCTCGACCGCCAGACCGGGGTGATCCGCGACGCCGAGCATGCCTTCTCGAAGGACGGCGGCCTTGCCGTGCTCTACGGCAACCTCGCCGAGGACGGCTGCATCGTGAAGACCGCGGGCGTGGACGAGTCGATCCTGAAATTCACCGGCCCGGCGCGCATCTTTGAATCGCAGGACACCGCGGTGAGCGCGATCCTCACCGGCAAGGTGCACAAGGGCGATGTGGTGCTGATCCGCTATGAAGGCCCGCGCGGCGGTCCGGGCATGCAGGAAATGCTCTACCCGACCTCCTACCTGAAATCGAAGGGCCTCGGGAAAGACTGCGCGCTGGTCACCGACGGGCGCTTCTCGGGCGGCTCCTCGGGCCTGTCGATCGGCCACGTCTCGCCCGAGGCGGCCGAGGGCGGCACCATCGGCCTCGTGGAAGAGGGCGATCTCATCGAGATCGACATCCCCAACCGCAAGATCAACCTCGCGGTGGATGACGCGGTGATCGCCGAGCGTCGCGCCGCGCGCGAGGAGAAAGGCTGGCAGCCGGATGAGCAGCGCAAGCGCAAGGTGTCGAAGGCACTGAAGGCCTATGCGGCGCTGACCACCTCGGCCGCCAAGGGTGCCGTGCGCCAGATCTGAGCGCCACCCGCTCTGCAGGAAATGCACCGGCCGCCCCCAAGGGGGCGGCCGGTTTGCGTTTCGCGCCTTGCAGAGGGGGCCTGTGCCCCCGTCACCTCGACCGCTCCGGGAGGCCCCCGGGAACAGGCGGCAGCTCAGCTCACCGCCTGACGCTGCGCGGAGGTCTCCAGCGCGTGCCACAGGCTGGCCGCGGCGGACCGCATGGCGAACAGCGTGAGCCGCGTATCCGAATGCCTCAGCGCGAGCACCGGCATGTGATGCAGCACCGTGCGGGTGGCGCGGCCCGGGGCGAGCGCCTCGGGCGGCAGGTTGACCAGTCGCTCGGTGAGCCGTTCCAGCGGATCCGCGCCGGGCGCGGTGATGTCGACCCCGGCCCAGCCGTCGGTCTGCTCGGTCACCGAGCATCCGGGTGCCACGGCGCGCAGCTCGGCGGCGAAGTCGGTCTCGGCACGCCCTTCGGCCAGAACCATCCATTGCCCCGCACCGGTCCAGAAAGCCGCGTGATCCTGCGAGCCCGATAGCCCGCCGGGTCCGGGCAGCGTCAGGCCGAAGGGCGCGGGCTCGGCAGCGCCGGCGCGCAGCGCCAGCGAGGCCAGCGCGATATCGGGCCGTTCGGTCAGGGTGAGCGCGCCGAAGCGGGCGCTGCGCGCGGTGTCGGCGCCGAGCGCCGTGAGGGGACGGAGGTCAGCCACGCAGACGCTCTCCTTCTGGGTCGACGAAATGCGGCGGGACCACGCGCAGTGCGGCGCAGCTGCCCTCCAGCGGATTGGCGGCGAGGATCACCTCACCCATGCGCGCCGCGCCATCCTCGAGAAACCCAAGGCCGATGGAGCTGCCGACATGCGGCGAGAAACAGGCCGAGGTGATCCAACCCTGGTCATGCGCCATGTCCTGCGCAGTTCCGTCGGCGAAGAGATGCGAGCCGGGTACCACCTTCGCCTCGGGGTCCACCGGCTGCAGACCTACAAGGCGGCGGCTGTCCTCCGCCAGCCCCTCGCGGCGCGACATGACCGCACCGATCGAGTCCTTCTTGCCCGACACCATCATGCCAAGCCCGATCATCGCCGCCGTGGTCTGGCCGTTCAGCTCGGCCCCCGCCGCGTGGCCCTTTTCAATGCGCAGCACACCGAGCGCCTCGGTGCCGTAGGGCGTGACGCCGAGATCCGCGCCCTGCGCCATAAGCCGCTGCATCAGCGCATGGCCGTAGCGAGCGGGCACGGCGACCTCATAGGCCAATTCCCCCGAGAAGGAGATGCGGAAAAGCCGCGCGCGCAAGCCTCCGCAGACAGAGAGAGAGGCGCAGGCCATGAAGGGGAAGGCCTCGTTCGACAGGTCGAACCCGTCCACGATCCGCGACAGCAGCTCGCGCGAGCGCGGCCCCGCCACGGCGATCTGCGCCCAGGCATCGGTGGTCGAGATGATCTGCACGTCGAGCTCCGGCCAGAGGCACTGCCGGGCGAATTCCATGTTGCGGTAGACCAGCCCGGCGTTGCCGGTGGTAGTGGTGACCACGTAGTGATCTTCGGCCATCCGTGCGCAGGTGCCGTCGTCGTAGAGATGCCCGTCCTCGCGCAGCATGAGCCCGTAGCGGACGCGGCCGACCTTCAGCGTGCCCATCATGTTGGAATAGACGCGGTTGAGGAATTCCCCGGCATCGCGGCCCTGCACGTCGATCTTGCCCAGCGTGGTCACGTCGCAGAGACCGACGGCGCTGCGCACGGCCTTCGCCTCGCGGTCTACGCTTTCGCGCCAATGGGTCTCGCCGGGGCGCGGGAAATACTGCGCCCGCAGCCACGGCCCGACCTCGACGAAGGCCGCGCCCTGCGCCTCGGCCCAGTGATGCGTCGGGGTGAGGCGCGTCGGGCGGAAGTCCTTGCCCGTGTCGCCGCCGCCGAGCACCGAGAGCGAGACGCCGGTATAGGGCGGGCGGAAGATGGTGGTGCCGGTTTCGGGGATCGCCTTGCCGGTGAGTTCGGCCATCACGGCGAGCGCGGTGACATTGGCGGTCTTGCCCTGATCCGTGGCCATGCCGAGCGTGGTCCAGCGTTTCAGGTGCTCGACCGGGCGCATGTTCTCCTTGTGGGCCAGCGCGATATCCTTGACGGTCACGTCGTTCTGGAAGTCCACCCAGGCGCGCGCCTTGCCCGGCACATGCCAAAAGGCGGTTTGGCGCAGGGGCCTGTCTTCGGCCTCGGGCAGGCGGGGGAGCGCCGCGCTGATCCCAAGCTCCGACAGGGCCGCCTGCGCCGCCCGCGCGCCATCCCCGAGCGCGGCAGAGGTCGAGCCGCGCCCGGCGCAGGCACCGGCGGGGATGAGGCCCTGCGGCCCGCCCTCGCCCGGCACGAAGGCCTGTAGCTCCTCGTTCCAGACCGGGCGTCCGCGGTGGTGCGAGGCCAGATGCACGTTGGGGTTCCAGCCGCCCGAGACGCCAAGCGCATGGCATTCGAGCCAGTCGGCGCGGCCGTCACGGGTGATCTCGATCGAACTCAATCCCAGCCGCCCATGTGTGCCGGTGACCTGCGCTCCGGCAAAGAGCTGGTAGTCGCCGAAGCGCGGCGCATCCGCACGCGGATCGATCACGCCGAGGAGATTGGCACCCTTTGCCAGCAGATCCAGCGCGGTGCGGTGGCCATCGTCGTTGTTGGTGAAGACCGCGATGCGGTCCTGCGGCCCTGCCACCGGCAATGTCGCCCAGCGGTTGGCATAAGCGCGCAGGGCGCCCGCCATCATGATCCCCGGACGGTCGTTGCTGGCGAAGGGGATATGCCGCTCGGTCGCGCCCGCCGCCAGCACGCTGCGTTTCGCGGTGATCCTCCAGAGCGTCTGGCGCACGCTTGTACCGGGCACCGGAAGATGGTCGGCGACCCGCTCGACCGCGCCAAAGATGCCGTGATCATAGGTGCCGAAGACGGTGGTCCGCGTCAGAATGCGCACGTTCGGCAGCGCGCGCAGTTCGGCCTCGACCTCGGCCACCCAATCGCTTGCGGGTCCGCCGTCCAGCGGATCGCTCTCGGCCAGCAACCGACCGCCGAGGCGGAAGTCCTCGTCGGCCAGCACCACCTGCGCGCCGGCGCGGGCGGCGGTCAGCGCCGCCGACAGCCCCGCCGCGCCCGCGCCGATGACCAAGAGGTCGCAGTGCAGGTAGCCCCGGTCGTAGGAGTCGGGGTCGGCCTCGCCCGACAGGGCGCCGAGACCCGCCGCGCGGCGGATCATCGGCTCGTAGAGCTTTTCCCAGAAGGCCCGCGGCCACATGAAAGTCTTGTAGTAGAAGCCCGCCGCGAAGACCGGCGAGAGCAGGTCGTTCACCGCCATGGCGTCGAAGCCGAGTGGGCCGACGTGGTTCTGGCTGCGCGCGGTGAGCCCGTCGTAGAGCTCTGCCACGGTGGCCCGGGTGTTCGGCTCGGCGCGGGCGCCGCTACGCAGGGTGACGAGGGCGTTGGGGTCTTCGCTGCCGGCCGAGACCGGCCCGCGCGGGCGGTGGTACTTGAACGAGCGGCCCATCAGGTGCACGCCGTTTGCCAGCAGCGCCGAGGCCAGCGTATCGCCGGGATGGCCGGTGTAGCGCTTGCCGTTGAAGCTGAAGGTGAGCGTCTGGCTGCGGTCGATCAGGCCGCCGGGGATACGGGTCATTCGGCGGCTCCCTTCAGGGCCTTTGCCACCTTCGAAGCCAGTTCGGCCCCGAGGATCTCATGGGTCAGCGTGTTGCGGGTCACGACCAGCCACGAGCGGTCGCCCTGCTCGTGGAACCACAGCTCGCGGTGCACGCCCGCCGGGTTGCCGCGCAGGAAGACGTAGTCGCAGAAGGCCGCCTCGGCGCCCTCGCCCTCGGGCGAGGGGCGATCGAGCAGCGCGGCGTCGCCGAGGTAGGTGAACTCCTGCGCGTCGCGCAGGCCGAGGAGCGGGTGCGGGATCAGCATCGTGTCACCTCAATGCAGGTTCGGCTGGGCGCCGGCGCCCTTTTCGTCGATGAGATGCCCGCGCGCGAAGCGGTCGAGCCGGTAGGCGGTCGCGGTCTCGTGCGAGCGACCGGTCGCCAGCAGATGCGCGAAGGCGTAGCCCGAGGCCGGCGTCGCCTTGAACCCGCCGTAGCACCAGCCGGCATTGAGGTAGAGCCCATCCACCGGCGTCGCGTCGATGATCGGCGAGCCGTCCATCGACATGTCCATGATGCCGCCCCAGCTGCGCAGCAGCCGCGCCCGACCGATCATCGGCATGAGGGCCATACCGCCCTCGGCCACGTCCTCGACCACCGGCAGGTTGCCGCGCTGCGCGTATGAATTGTAGCCGTCGATGTCGCCGCCGAAGACCAGCCCGCCCTTGTCGGACTGGCTGATGTAGAAATGCCCGGCGCCGAAGGTGATCACCGTGTCGATGAGCGGCTTCAGACCCTCCGAGACGAAGGCCTGCAGCACGTGGCTCTCGATCGGCAGGCGCATCCCGGCCATCTGCATGACCCGGCTGGACGAGCCCGCGACCGCCACGCCGACCTTGCCCGCACCGATGTAGCCGCGCGTGGTCTCGACCCCCTTCACCGCGCCGCCCTCGATGCGGATACCGGTGACTTCGCAGTTCTGGATGATGTCGACGCCGCGCATGTCGGCGCCGCGCGCGTAGCCCCAGGCGACGCCGTCATGCCGGGCGGTGCCGGCGCGGGCCTGCAGGAGGCCACCCTTGATCGGGAAACGGGCGTTGTCGAAGTTGAGATAGGGCAGCCGCGCGCGCAGGTCCTCGGGCCCCAGCAGCTGCGCATCCGCGCCGGCCAGCAGCATGGCGTTGCCGCGCCGCCGGTAGGCATCGCGCTGCGCGTCGGAGTGGTAGAGATTGATGATCCCGCGCTGGCTGACCATCGAGTTAAAGTTGGTCTCCTGCTCGAGCGTCTCCCAGAGCTTCATAGAGAACTCGTAGAACGGCTCGTTGCCAGGCAGCAGGTAGTTCGAGCGGATGATCGTGGTGTTGCGCCCGATGTTGCCCGAGCCGAGCCAGCCCTTCTCCAGCACCGCCACCTTCGCCTGACCGAAGGTCTTCGCGAGATAGAAAGCGGTGGCGAGCCCGTGCCCGCCGCCGCCCACGATGACGAAATCATAGGCCGGCTTGGGCTCGGGATCGCGCCAGAGCGGTTTCCAGCCCTTGTGGCCGGTGAGGGCTTCCTTGATGACCCGCAGGCCGGAGAAATGCATGGCTCAGCTCTTGTGCAATGAGGGAAGGGTCAGATGTCGAGCGTGTTGTCGCGTTCCCAACGGGAGAAATGCGACACGAAGGACGTCCACTCCTGCATCTTCATCTTGCTGTAGGAGGCCGAGAATTCCGCGCCCATCATCTCCTTGAGCTCGGCGTCGGCATCATAGGCACGGATGGCATCCAGCAGGTTGAGCGGCAGGCGCGGCGCGTCCTTCACCAGGTGGCCCTCGGCGTACATGTCGATGTCGTGGCGCTTGCCCGGATCGGCCTTGGAGCGGACGCCCGAGAGGCCCGCGGCGATGATCACCGCCTGCAACAGGTAGGGGTTCACCGCGCCGTCGGGCAGCCGCAGCTCGAAGCGGCCGGGGCCGGGCACGCGCACCATGTGGGTGCGGTTATTGCCGGTCCAGGTCACGGTATTGGGGGCCCAGGTGGCGCCCGAGGTGGTGCGCGGCGCGTTGATCCGCTTGTAGCTGTTCACCGTCGGGTTGGTGATCGCCGCCAGCGCCTCGGCGTGCTTCATGATGCCGCCGAGGAAGTGCCGGCCCTGATCCGACAGGCCCAGTTCCTTGTCCTTGTCGGCAAAGGCGTTGACCTTGCCCTCGGCATCCCAGACCGAGATATGCGCGTGGCAGCCGTTGCCGGTCAGCCCCTCGATGGGTTTCGGCATGAAGGTGGCGCGCAGCCCGTGCTTCTCGGCCACAGATTTCACCATGAACTTGAAGAAGCTGTGGCGGTCGGCGGTGACAAGCGCGTCGGCATACTCCCAGTTCATCTCGAACTGTCCGTTGGCGTCCTCGTGGTCGTTCTGATACGGGCCCCAGCCCAGCTCCAGCATGTAGTCGCATATCTCGGCGATCACGTCGTAGCGGCGCATCACCGCCTGCTGGTCGTAGCAGGGCTTCTCAGCGGTATCGAAGGCGTCGGAGATCTGGTCGCCCTCGGGCGTGAGCAGGAAAAACTCCGCCTCGATCCCGGTCTTCACCCGCAGCCCTTCCGAGGCCGCCTCGGCCACCAGCTTGCGCAGCACGTTGCGCGGCGCCTGCTCGACGTCGTCGCCTTCCATCACGCAATTGGCGGGCACCCAGGCCACCTCGGGTTTCCACGGCAGCTGGATCGCCGCCTCGGCGTCCGGCACGGCGAGCATGTCGGGATGCGCCGGGGTGAGGTCGAGCCATGTGGCGAAGCCGGCAAAGCCTGCGCCGTCCTCCTGCATGTCCGCGATCGCCTGCGCCGGGACCAGCTTGGCGCGCTGGCCGCCGAAGAGGTCGGTGTAGGAGATCATGAAGTATTTCACGCCGCGCGCCCGGGCGAATTCGGCCAGATCAGCCATGGTGGTCCCTTTCGTTCCCTGTTGGTGTCGACGGGGCGTTGGCCGCCCTCGCCGTTTTGCGTCCGGGGCTAAGGCGGTCAGAACCCGCCCTTGCCCGGCCACCAGTTTGTCCCGGCAAGCGGCACCTGCGCCATGGCTGCGGCCTCCATCGTGAGCGCGCAGAGGTCTTCCGGCTCAAGATTGTGCACATGGCTCTTGCCGCAGGCCCGCGCGATGGTCTGGCATTCGAGAGTCATCACGTTGAGATAGTTGCGCAACCGGCGTCCGGCGGCGATGGGGTCGAGACGCGCCATCAGCGCCGGATCCTGCGTGGTGATGCCCGCTGGGTCGCGGCCCTCGTGCCAGTCGTCATAGGCCCCGGCGGTGGTGCCGAGCTCGCGATACTCGTCTTCCCACTTGGGATCATTGTCGCCGAGCGCGATCAGCGCGGCGGTGCCGATGGCCACCGCATCCGCGCCGAGCGCCAGCGCCTTGGCCACATCCGCGCCGGTGCGGATGCCGCCCGAGACCACCAGTTGCACCTCGCGGTGCATGCCCAGATCCTGCAGCGCCTGTACCGCGGGACGGATGCAGGCCAGCGTCGGCTGGCCGACGTGCTCGATGAACACATCCTGCGTTGCGGCAGTGCCGCCCTGCATGCCGTCGAGCACCACCACGTCGGCCCCGGCCTTCACCGCCAGCGCGGTGTCGTAGTAGGGGCGCGCGCCGCCGATCTTCACGTAGATCGGCTTTTCCCAGCCGGTGATCTCGCGCAGTTCGAGGATCTTGATCTCCAGATCGTCCGGCCCGGTCCAGTCCGGGTGACGGCAGGCCGAGCGCTGGTCGATGCCCACGGGCAGATCGCGCATCCCGGCAACCCGCTCGGTGATCTTCTGGCCAAGCAGCATGCCGCCGCCGCCGGGCTTGGCGCCCTGCCCCACCACCACCTCGATGGCATCGGCACGGCGCAGGTCGTCGGGATTCATGCCGTAACGGCTCGGCAGGTACTGGTAGACCAGCTTTTCACTGTGCCCGCGTTCTTCCTCGGTCATGCCGCCGTCGCCGGTGGTGGTCGAGGTGCCGGAAAGCGTCGCGCCGCGACCCAAAGCCTCCTTGGCGTTGCCCGAGAGCGCGCCGAAGGACATGCCGGCGATGGTGATCGGGATCTTCAGCTCGATCGGCTTCTTGGCAAAGCGCGTGCCGAGCACCACCGAAGTGTCGCACTTCTCGCGGTAGCCCTCGAGCGGGTAGCGGCTCATCGAGGCACCGAGGAACAGCAGATCGTCGAAATGCGGCACGCGGCGCTTCGCCCCTCCGCCGCGGATGTCGTAGATGCCGGTCGCCGCCGCGCGGCGGATCTCGGAGTTGATCTCGCGCGAGAAGGTCCAGGACTGGCGCGGGTCGGTCTGGGGAGTCTTCTGGGGTGTCTTGTCCATGGTCCGCTCCTCAGTAGGCGTCGGCGTGATCGATGTTGAAATGGTAGAGATTGCGCGCCGAGCCGTAGCGCTTGAACTCCTCGGGCTTGGCATCCGCGCCGGCGCGTTCGAGCAGGCCGCGCAAGATCTCGAGGTGCTCGGGGCGCATCTCCTTCTCGACGCAGTCCGCGCCCAGAGATTTCACCGAGCCGCGCACGAAGAGCCGCGCCTCGTAGAGGCTGTCCCCGAGCGCGTCCCCGGCATTGCCCAGAACGACCAGATTGCCCTTCTGCGCCATGAAGGCGGACATGTGGCCGATGTTGCCGTGCACGACGATGTCGATGCCCTTCATGGAGATGCCGCAGCGCGAGCTGGCGTTGCCCTTGATGTTGAGCAGCCCGCCATGGCCGGTGGCCCCGGCGTATTGGCTGGCATCGCCCTCGATGATCACCTCGCCGGACATCATGTTCTCGGCCACGCCCGGTCCGGCGGAGCCGGTCACATGCACGGTCGCGAGTTTGTTCATCCCGGCGCAGTAGTAGCCGGTCGAGCCCTTCACGGTGACCGAGATCGGCCCGTCGAGCCCCACCGCCATGGCATGCGCGCCACGCGGGTTCTCGATGGTGAAGGCCTCGTTGCCCTTGGCCTTGGCGGCCGCCTGAAGCGTGGCGTTGACCTCGCGCAGCTCGGTTTTCAGCATATCCAGAACGGGCATGGATCAGCGCTCCCAGAAGTAGACGGTGGCGGGCTCGGGTTCCCAGACGCGGGCGGCGTCGATCCCCGGAAGGTCGGCAAAGGCGCGATATTCGCTGGCGAAGGCGACGTAGTCGTCGGTCTCGGCCATCACGGCGGGCTTGCAGGCGATGGGGTCGCGCACCACGCCGAAGCCGTTCTTGGTGCCGGTGACGAAGGTGAAGAAGCCGTCGAGGTCCTTCAGCGTGCCTTCCAGCGCCTCGCCCAGCGACGCACCCTCGGCGATGCGCGAGGAGATATAGGCAGCGCCCACCTCGGTGTCGTTCTCGGTCTTGGTGAAGACGCCCTTCTTGGCGAGCTTTCGGCGCATGGCGTTGTGGTTCGACAGCGAGCCGTTGTGCACGAGGCACTGGTCGCCCGCTGTGGAGAACGGATGTGCGCCGAGCGTTGTCACCGCGCTTTCGGTTGCCATGCGGGTGTGGCCGATGCCGTGGCTGCCGCCCATCGCGCGGATGCCGAAGCGGGCGGCGACGTCCTTGGGCAGGCCGACTTCCTTGTAGATTTCCATGCTCTCGCCCGAGCCCATGACCCGCAGGCCGCGCGCCTCGAGGAAGGCCAGCGCCTTGGCTTCCTTGTCGAGCGGCAGGGTCAGCACGGCGTGGGTGCTGGCGACGCGCATCGCCACCTCGGTGTCGAGCGCGCCGGAGAGCGCCGCGTCGAGACCGGCGAAATCCTCGTCCGGCGTGTCCGACTGGACGGTGATCTTCAGACCGGCCGCTTCATCCCCGTAGATCGCGATGCCGGCGCTGTCCGGGCCGCGATCGGTCATGGTGATGAGCATGTCGGTCAGCATGTCGCCCAGCTGGGGGCGCAGGTCATCCTTTTTCAGGAAAAGGCCAACGATGCCGCACATGGGTCCTCCATAGTGTTCAGGAACGGGCGGGACCGCCCTTTGATCAAGATCACTATTGAGAAAACTTTATTCCCTCCAAGAAAATCATCCGTGTGGGGAAAATTATTTTCCTCTCCGGAATTTCTGCCTGCGTTTTGGGCAGAGTCAGCGCTGTTGGGGGTAGGTAATGATCGACAGGTAGCGGATCGGTAGCGACATCAGCTCTTCCGGCCCGTGCGGCGCGTCGGAATCAAAGAGCAGCGAGTCGCCCGGCTCCATCCGGTAGAGCCGGTCGCCGTGCCGGTAGCCCATCTCGCCCTCGAGCATGTAGAGCAGCTCGATCCCCTCGTGCTGGAATGTGGGGAACTGGTCGCTCTCGCTGTCGAGGCTGATCATGTAGGGCTCGACCACCACGCCCGAGTTGTTCGAACCGATGTGGCCGAGCAGGTGGTATTGGTGACCGGCACGGGTGCCGGCGCGCTCGATCTCCACCCCCTCGCCCGCCTTGACGTGCATGCAGCCACGCTCTTCCTCGTAGCCGGAGAAGAGCTGCACCAGCGGCACGCGCAGCGCATGGGCCAGCGTCGAGATGGTGGTGAGCGAGGGCGAGATGACGCCGTTCTCGATCTTCGACAGCATGCCCACCGACAGGCCGGTCTGCGTGGCCAGATCGGCCACCGTCATCCGCTGCCGCTTGCGCAGATCGCGCACCTGCCGCCCGATCGCCACCTCGAGATTCTTCTCGCGCTGTTCACGCAGGGCGTGTGGGTTCTGCCGCAGCGCCTTGTCGTCCTGCTTGGCCATCGGTGCTCCTTCGTCTTGCGCCATCACGGCGCGCGCGACACGACGCCCCCCGTAAGCCACAAGGCTGCGCATACCGCCGCAGTCTCGGCAAGACCCCTCTCCCGCGCCCCCGTCGCCCGCGCCCCGGCGGACACAATCGTGCGGGCAGGATCGCCAAAGCCTCGGACCCCAAGGCCTTTGCTTGCTCCTTGGTGGTCAAGCGGCTATGGGATGCGCGCAATCTGGACAGCCGGAGCGAGGCCATGGCCAAGGAAAAGAAAGCCCCCCGCCCCCGGGCACAAACGCCCAAGGGGTTCCGCGACTATTTCGGCACGGAAGTGACCGAGCGTGCACATATGCTGCATACCATCGCCGGGGTCTATCATCGCTACGGCTTCGAGGCGCTGGAAAGCTCCGCCGTGGAGACCGTCGAGGCGCTCGGCAAGTTCCTTCCGGACGTCGACCGTCCGAACGAGGGTGTCTTTGCCTGGGAAGACGATGACGACGGCTGGGTGGCGCTGCGCTACGACCTGACCGCGCCGCTGGCGCGGGTCTACGCCCAGCACCGCAACGACCTGCCGACCCCCTACCGGCGCTATGCCATGGGGCCGGTCTGGCGCAACGAAAAGCCCGGACCGGGCCGCTTCCGCCAGTTCTATCAATGCGATGCGGATACCGTGGGCGCGCCCTCGGTGGCCGCCGACGCCGAGATCTGCGCGATGCTGTCCGACACTCTGGAAGAGGTCGGCATCCCGCGCGGCGACTACCTTGTGCGGGTCAACAACCGCAAGGTTCTCAACGGCGTGCTCGAGACCATGGGCCTGTCGGATGACGCGCAGCAGCAGGCCGTTCTGCGCACCATCGACAAGTTCGACAAGGTCGGCGAGAGCGGCGTGCGCGAGCTGCTGGGCAAGGGTCGTCTCGACGCATCTGGCGCCTATATCGACGGCGTGGGCCTTTCCGATGATCAGGCGGCGCCGGTGCTGGCCTTCCTGACCTCTAAGGGCACGGACGCCGCCGCGACGCTCGCCAACCTGCGCGCCGCCATCGGCGGCTCGGCGGTAGGAGCCGAGGGCGTGGACGAGCTCGAAGAGATCGCCACGCTGCTCGACGCGGGCGGCTACGGCTCCAGCCGCATCGAGATCGACCCCTCGGTGGTGCGCGGCCTCGGCTATTACACCGGCCCGGTGTTCGAGGCGGAGCTGACCTTCGAGATCCTCGACGAGAAGGGCCGCAAGCGGCAGTTCGGCTCGGTCTCGGGCGGTGGGCGCTACGACGATCTGGTCAAGCGCTTCACCGGCCAATCGGTGCCAGCGACCGGCGTGTCGATCGGCGTCGACCGGCTGCTCGCCGCGCTGCGCGCCAAGGGCCGCATCGGCGGCACCGCGCAGGGTCCGGTGGTGGTCACCGTCATGGATAAGGCGCGCATGGCCGACTATCAGGCGATGGTCGCCGAGCTGCGTAACAACGGCATCCGCGCCGAGGTCTACCTCGGCAACCCGAAGAACTTCGGCAACCAGCTCAAGTATGCCGACAAGCGCGAATCCCCCGTGGCCGTCATCGAAGGTGGCGACGAGAAAGAGCGCGGCGTGGTGCAGATCAAGGACCTGATCCTCGGCGCGAAGCTGGCGCAGAGCGCCAGCCTCGAAGAGTGGAAGGAACGCCCCTCGCAATACGAGGTGCCGCGCGACCAGCTGGTCGCCAAGGTGCGCGAGATCCTGAGCCAATGGGCGTGAGTTTCGCCGCCGAGAAGGCCGAGGCGGAGCGGCTGAGGGCGGTCTTCGCCGAGGCCGGCGCGCAGCCGCTCGACTGCGCGATCATGCAGTCGGCGGAGACTTTGCTGGACCTCTACGGCGAGGACATCCGCGCCCGCGCCTATGTGACCCACGACCCGAGCCGCGGCGAGATGATGCTGCGCCCCGACTTCACCGTGCCGGTGGTCGAGATGCACATGTCCGACGGCGCCGAGCCGGCCCGCTACACCTATGCGGGCGAGGTTTTCCGCCGCCAGGAAGAGCATCCCGAGCGCCCCTCGGAATACTACCAGGTGGGCTACGAGGTCTTTGACCGGGGCGATCAGGCCAAGCTCGACGCCGAGGTCTTCGGCCTCTTTGCCGAGGTGCTGAAGCCGGTGAACCTGCGCCCGGTGACCGGCGACATCGGCATCCTGACCGCCGCCGTCGCGGGGCTGCAGACCTCGCAGGAGCGCCGCGACGCACTGCTCCGCCACATCTGGCGGCCGCGCCGCTTCCGCGCGCTGCTCGACCGTTTCTCGGGCAAGACGCCGGTGCCCGCCACCCGCGCCGCCATGCTGGCGCAGGGCGCGCCCATGGCCACGGCCGGGCCGGTGATCGGCCTGCGCTCCGAGCGCGAGATCGAGACCCGCATCGCCGCGCTGCGCGCCGATGCCGCGCAGCCCGCGCTCTCGCGCGGACAGGTCGAGCTGATCGACGCCGTTCTGGCGGTGCGTGAGACCTGTTCCTTTGCGCTCGAGCACCTGCGCGACATCGCCGTGGACATGCCCGCCCTGCTGCCCGCGCTCGAGACATTCGAGCGCCGCTGCGATGCCCTCTCGGCACGCGGCGTCGACGTGGCGGAGCTGGACTTCGAGGCCAGCTACGGTCGCAGCTCGATGGAATATTACGACGGTTTCGCTTTCGGCTTCGTCTGCGAAAGCCGTCCGGACCTGCCCCCCATCGCCACCGGCGGGCGCTACGATGCGCTGACCCGGCGGCTCGGCGGCGGTCAGGAAATCCCGGCGGTGGGCGGGGTGATCCGCCCGGGCATCCTTCTGGAGGTCGCGAAATGAGCATCAAGCTTGGCGTGCCCTCCAAGGGCCGACTGATGGAGAAGACCTTCGACTGGTTCGGTGCGCGCGGCGTGAAGCTGTCGCGCACCGGCTCGGACCGCGAATACGCGGGCGCGGTCGAGGGCGTCGAAGGGGTGTCGCTGGTGCTGCTCTCGGCCGGGGAAATCCCGCGCGAGCTCGCCGCCGGGCGCATCCACCTCGGGGTCACGGGCACCGACCTAATCCGCGAAAAGCTGGTGCAATGGGACCAGAAGGTCGAGCCGCTGGCCGAGCTGGGCTTTGGACAGGCCGATCTCATCGTCGCCGTGCCCGCCGCATGGGTCGACGTGGACACGCTCGACGATCTCGACGGGGCCGCCGCCGCCTTCCGCGCGCGCCATGGCTTCCGGATGCGCATCGCGACCAAATACCACCGGCTGGTGCGTGACTACCTGCGCATGGGCGGCGTCGCCGATTACCAGCTCGTCGACAGCCAGGGCGCGACCGAGGGCACGGTGAAGAACCTCACCGCCGAGGCCATCGCCGACATCACCTCGACCGGCGAGACGCTGCGCGCCAACCATCTCAAGGTGCTGGCCGAGGAGCCGGTGCTGCGCAGCCAGGCCACGCTCTTCCGCTCGCGCGCCGCGAAGATGAACGACGCCGACCGCGAGGCGTTGCGCGTGCTGACCGAGATGCTCGGCGTCTGATCAAGAAAAGGCCCGGGAGCGAGAGCGCCCGGGCCAAATCTCTTCGAAGAGATTTGCAACGTCCTTCGAAGGACGTTGCTCCTCCCTTCACGCTTCCAGCTTGTCCTGCGTGCGCAGCTCGAAATCCGAGGCGTCGTGGCGTTCGTGCAGCTGCTCTTCGAGCGGGCCGGTGGCCTTGTTGACCATGCGGCCGCGCTTCACCGCCGGGCGCGCGTCGATCTCCTGCGCCCACCGCTGGACGTTCTTGTAGCTCTCCACGTCGAGGAAATCGCCAGCGCTGTACTGGCGGCCGAGCGCGAGGTTGCCGTACCAGCACCAGATCGCGATGTCGGCGATGGTGTATTCGTCGCCGGTCATGAACCTGCGGTCCGCGAGGTTGCGGTCGAGCACGTCGAGCTGGCGCTTGGTTTCCATCGCAAAGCGGTTGATCGGGTATTCGAATTTCTCCGGCGCATAGGCGTAGAAATGCCCGAAGCCGCCGCCGAGATAGGGCGCGCTGCCCATCTGCCAGAACAGCCAGCTGAGCATTTCGGCCCGGTCCTCGGGCTTGCCGAGGAAGGCGCCGAACTTCTCGGCCAGGTGCAGCAGGATGGCGCCGGATTCAAAGACCCGCACGGGTTTGTCTCCGGAGCGGTCCATCAGCGCCGGGATCTTCGAGTTCGGGTTCACGTCCACGAAGCCCGAGCCGAACTGGTCGCCGTCGCCGATCTTGATCAGCCAGGCGTCATATTCGGCGTCATGGCCGGCGGCGAGCAGTTCCTCGAACATCACCCCGACCTTCTGGCCGTTGGGCGTGGCGAGGCTGTAGAGCTGGAACGGGTGCTTGCCGACCGGCAGCTCCTTGTCGTGGGTCGCCCCGGCGATGGGACGGTTGATCGAGGCGAACTGGCCGCCGTTCTCGGCGTCCCATGTCCAGACCTTGGGAGGGGTATATGCGGCGTTCATGAGAGGGCTCCATTGTCTGATTGGGGCGAACCCTAGTGGTTTGCGCCCGAAAGGCCAGAGCCGGCGCTGTGCATGGCGGCACAAGTGGGTGTGAGGCTTTCGCTGCGCAGGTGTCCGCGGATCTCCCAGTCCCGTGGTGCCGGCCCCCGGGGGCTCTGCCCCCGCCCGCGCTCCACGCGGCCTCCCCCGGGATATTTTCACCTAGGCGAAAGGACATGCGACGCGCTTTTCCACGAGCGAAGCGCGCCTATCTTGGAGAGCATGTCCGAATTGCCCAGCTCTCTCGACCGATGGTTCTCCGCCCGTGGCTGGCGCCCGCACCCTCACCAGCGCGCCATGCTGGAGCGGGCCGGTGCGCCGGCCCTTCTGCTCATCGCGCCGACCGGGGGTGGCAAGACTCTGGCCGGGTTCCTGCCGACCCTCGCCGAACTGACCGAGGCGCCGCGGCCCGGGCTGCATACGCTCTATATCTCGCCGCTTAAGGCGCTGGCGGCGGACATCCGGCGCAACCTGCTGATTCCTATCGAGGAAGCAGGGCTGCCAATCCGCGTCGAAGACCGCACCGGCGACACATCGTCCTCGCGCAAGCGGCGGCAGCGGGCTGATCCGCCACACATTCTGCTGACCACGCCCGAGAGTCTGGCGCTGCTCACCTCCTACGAGGACGCGCCGCGCATCTTCGACGGGCTGCAGCGCGTCGTGGTGGACGAAATCCACGCGCTGGCCGAAAGCAAGCGCGGCGACCAGCTGATGCTGGCATTGGCGCGGCTGCAATCCCTGTGCCCCGGGCTGCGGCGGGTCGGGCTTTCGGCCACGGTCGAGGACCCGCAGGCCATCGCCCGGCTGCTGGCGAAGCACCCGGACCCTTGCGAAATTCTCGAGGCCGACCCGGGGCCAGAGCCGGACATCTCGATGCTGCAGACCGAGGCAGCCCCGCCCTGGTCCGGCGGCGGCGCGGCCTACGCGATCCCGGCGGTGCTGGAGCAGGTGAAACGACACCGCACGACGCTCATCTTCCACAACACCCGGGCGCAGGCCGAGATCTTCTTTCACAAGCTCTGGCTGGAGAACGAGGAGGCTCTGCCGATCGGCATCCACCACGGCTCGCTCGACCGCGGCCAGCGCGAGAAGGTCGAGGCCGCCATGGTGCGCGGCGAGCTGCGCGCCATCGTCTGCACCGGCTCGCTGGATCTCGGGATCGACTGGGGCGATGTCGACCTGGTGATCCAGATCGGCGCGCCGAAAAACGTCAAACGACTCGTGCAGCGCATCGGCCGGGCCAACCACCGCTACAACGCGCCCTCAAAGGCGCTGCTGGTGCCGGCCAACCGCTTCGAGGTGGTGGAATGCGTGGCGGCGCTCGAGGCGGTGCGGGCGCGCGATCTCGACGGCGAGAGCCGCGGCCCCGGGCCACGCGACGTTCTGTGCCAGCACATCCTCATCGCCGCTTGCGCAGGGCCGTTCGAGGCGGATGCGCTCTATGCCGAGATGACCACGGCGGGGGCCTATGCGGGACTGACGCGACCCGAGTTCGACGCTTGCCTGCAGTTCTGCGCCACCGGCGGCTACGCGCTGCGTGCCTACGACCAGTGGCAGCGGCTGAAGCAGCGCGACGACGGGCTCTGGCAACTGCGTGATCCACGCTCGGCGGCGCGCATCCGGCAGAACATCGGCACCATTCAGGACACGGATACGCTCAAGGTGCGCTACCGCGGTCGCGGCGGCGCACCGCTGGGGGAGATCGAGGAAGGTTTCGCGGCGCAGCTGACGAAGGGCGACACCTTCCTCATCGGCGGGCAGATCGTGCGCTATGAAGGGCTGCGCGAGATGGTGGTGCAGGTGAGCCGCGACGCTCACCGCAAGCCGAAGATCGCCACCTTCATGGGCACCAAGTTCGCCACCTCCACCCAGCTCTCGGAACGCATCCTGCGGATGTTCCGGCAGGAGGATTGGCCCGGGCTGCCGGAGCATACCGCAGACTGGCTGAGGCTTCAGCGCGATGCATCCTCCCTGCCGCAGCCCGGGCGGCTGCTGATCGAAAGCTTTCCGCATGACGGGCGCGAGCAGCTGGTGGTCTACGGCTTTGCCGGGCGCAACGCGATGCAGACGCTGGGCTTGCTGCTGACCAAGCGCATGGAGGAGGAAGGGCTGGCTCCGATGGGTTTTGTCGCCACCGACTACGCCGTGCTGATCTGGGGGCTGGATGCGGTGATCGACCCGGCACCGCTCTTTGATCTTCGGGCGCTGGAGGCGGGGCTGGAGGGCTGGCTCTCGGGCAACGCGGTGATGAAACGCACCTTCCGGGCCTCGGCCACCATCGCCGGGCTGATCGAACGCAACCATGGCGGCCAGCGCAAGACCGGCAAGCAGGCGACCATGTCCTCGGACATCCTCTACGACACGCTGGTGAAATACGACCCGGACCACCTGCTGCTGCAGATCACCCGCGAGGAGGCGATGCGCGGTCTGGTGGATTTCGCCCGCATCCGCGAGATGTGCACGCGAATCGCGGGGCGGATCGACCTCGTGCGGCTGGACCGGCTCTCGCCGCTTTCGGCGCCGCTGTTTCTCGAACCCGGCAAGGTGCCGATCCGGGGCAGCGCTGAGGCGCGGCTGCTGGAGGAGGAGATCGGCGCACTGCTGCAGGAGGCGGGGATCGGCGAGCTCTGAGCGCTATTCGGCGTAGATCATCTTCTTGGTCATGCCGCCGTCGATGGTCAGCGTCTGGCCGGTGACGAAGCCCGCATCCGCGAGATAGAGCACGGCGTCAGCGATGTCATCGCTCCGGCCGACGCGCCCAGCCGGGTGCTGCGCGTGGTCCTCTATCGCCAATTCAGCCTCGCCGCTGATCCAGCCCGGCGCGATGGCATTGACGCGGACCCTCGGCCCGAGCTGCACCGCCAGCGCCTGGGTCAGCCCGATCAGCCCGCCCTTGGCGGCGGCATAGGCGAAATCCCCACCCTCGGACATCAGCGCCCGGGTCGAGGCCATGATGACAATCGCCCCGCCCTGCCCCATCAGCGGCAGCGTCGCCCGGCTCATCAGGAAGGCGCCGGTCAGATGACTGCCGATCATCCCGTTCCAGTCGTCCAGAGATGTCGCCCCGAGCTCCATGTCGATACCGCCGGTGCGCCCGGCGTTGCTGACCAGCAGATCGAGCCGGTCCCAGCCGAGCTTGTCGAAGGCAGTCTTCACCGAAGCCTCGTCGGAGACGTCGCAGCGGATGTGGCAGGCGGGACCGTCCTCGGCGAGATCGAAGCTGGCGACCTCCCAGCCCGCCGCGATCAGCCGCGCGCAGATGCCCCGGCCGATGAGGCCCGATCCCCCGGTGACGATTGCGCGGCGCATGGCTCTCTCCTTCTTGTGTCCTGCCCGCCAGCTAGGGCGGCCCGGTGCCGGCGGCAAGCGCCTTGCGGGGCGCGCAGCGCTCTGGCATGGCAACGCCGATGACACGGCTCTGCTTCGAATTTCATGACGCGGCGCTCGAGGCGCTGGGATCGGGGGCACTTTTTTGGCCTTCCGAACGACTGCTGGTGGTTTCGGACCTGCACCTCGGCAAATCGGCGCGGCTGGCGGCACAAGGCGGCGCGCTACTGCCCCCCTACGAGGGGCGGGAAACCCTGCTGCGGCTGGAGCACGACCTCGAGGCCACCGGCGCGCGCCGGGTTGTGTGCCTTGGCGACAGCTTTGACGCAGCGGGGCTCGACCTGCTGCTGCCCGAGGAAGAGCGGCTGTGGATTGCCCGGCTGCAGGCGGGGCGCGACTGGATGTGGATCGAGGGCAACCACGATCCCGGCCCGGTGTCTCTGGGCGGCACGCATCTGGCAGAGCTGGAGCTGGGCGGGCTGGTACTGCGGCACATCGCCGAGCCTGACGCGACGGGCGAGGTCTCGGGCCACTACCACCCCAAGGCGCGGCTTGTGCTGCGCGGGCGGGTGATCTCGCGGCCCTGTTTCTTGCTGGATACGTCGCGGCTGCTGATGCCGGCCTACGGCGCCTATACTGGCGGATTGCGGACCGACAGCGCGGTTCTGTCGGCGCTGATGGACGACGGCGCGCAGGCGATCCTGACGGGGGCAAAGCCGGTGCGTCTGCCGATGCCGAGGTAGCGGCAGACGTCTCCACGAAATCAAGCCCGAAGGCCGCAGGGGGAGCGCCTACCCATGGGCTGGCGCTCCCCCGGCTCCACGCGCAGTTACGCCGTCAGCCCCTCGGGCTCGGGCAGAGCGTTGGCCCGGCAGCAGGCTGTCACCGTGTTGGCCAGCAGGCAGGCAATGGTCATCGGACCGACGCCCCCCGGCACCGGGGTGATTGCGCCCGCGACCTCTGCGGCGGAGGCAAACTCGACGTCACCGACCAGCCGGTGCTTGCCTTCGCCCTTTTCCGGCGCGGGGATGCGGTTGATGCCCACGTCGATCACCGTAGCGCCCGGCTTCACCCAGTCGCCGGGGATCATCTCGGGGCGGCCGACGGCGGCGACGAGGATGTCGGCACGGCGGCAGACCTCGGCCAGATCCTTGGTGCGCGAATGCGCGATGGTCACCGTGCAGCTGTCGCCAAGCAGCAGCTGCGCCATCGGCTTGCCGACGATGTTCGAGCGCCCCACCACCACGGCGTTCAGCCCCGAGAGCGAACCGAGGTGGTCGCGCAACATCATCAGGCAGCCGAGCGGGGTGCAGGGCACCATGCTCTTCTGCCCGGTGCCCAGAAGGCCGACGTTGGAGATGTGGAAGCCGTCCACATCCTTGGCCGGGTCGATGGAGTTGATCACCAAATCCGAGTTCAGGTGCCCCGGCAGCGGCAGCTGCACGAGGATGCCGTGCACCGCCGGATCGGTGTTGAGCTGGTCGATCAGCGCCAGCAGGTCCGCCTCGGAGGTGTCGGCGGCAAGCTTGTGCTCGAAGCTGTTCATCCCCGCCTCGAGCGTCTGCTTGCCCTTGTTGCGGACGTAGACTTCCGAGGCCGGGTCCTCGCCCACCAGCACCACGGCGAGGCCGGGGGTGATGCCATGCTCGTCCTTCAGCCGCGCCACATGGGCGGCAACCTGTTCACGCACCTTTGCGGCAAAGGCCTTGCCGTCGATGATCGTCGCGCTCATGCGCCTCACTCCTGTCCCAGTACCGTTTCTTCGCGGCGGATCGACCAGTCCACCAGCTCGCGCCAGAGCGTCTCGCTCAGGTCCGGATCGATCCCCTCGGCCTCGGCATTGCGCCGGGCATTGGCAATGACCTCGTCGACGCGGGCCTTGATCCGGGCGGGCAGACCCGCGCCGGTCTTGATCTCGGCGGCACGGTCGATGAGGCTCTGGCGGTGCGCCAGCAGCGCCGACAGCGCCTTGTCGGTGGCATCGATTTCGGCGCGCAGCGCCGCCATGTCGCCGAGGGTTGCGGGATCGCGCATGAGCGTCTCCTTGCAAAGTGACCGTGATCCGGTGCGCCCCCTATGCCGCGATGCGGCGCGATGATCAACGCACCAGTGCGGCAAAGCTCAGTACAAAGACGACAATCGGGGCGCGGATCGGAAACCGCAGGCACCGCCCGGAGACGGCGCCCGCGCTTGGGACGGGACAGGTGGCCTCAGAACAGCCCCTCGACCTCGCCTGCGTCGTTGAGCCGGATGGTCTCGGCGGCCGGCACGCGCGGCAGGCCGGGCATGGTCATGATGTCACCGCAGATCGCCACGACGAAGCCCGCTCCCGCCGAGAGGCGCACCTCGCGCACCGGCACCATGTGCCCCGTGGGCGCGCCGAGCTTCTTGGGATCGGTCGAGAAGGAATACTGGGTCTTGGCCATGCAGACCGGCAGGTTGCCAAAGCCCTGTTCCTCCCACTCTTTGAGCTGCGCAAGGATGCGCGGATCGGCGGAGACCTCCTCGGCGTGATAGATGCGCTTGGCGACGGTCTCGATCTTCTCCCAGAGCGGCATCTCGTCGGGGTAGATCGGGGCGAACTGCGCGGCGTCACCATCGGCGATATGCGCCACGCGCTCAGCGAGCGCCGTGATGCCCTTCGAGCCCTCGGCCCAGTGGCGGCAGAGATGCGCCTCGGCACCGCGTGCCTCGGCATAGGCCTTGACCGCTGCCACCTCTGCCTCGCTGTCGCCGGCGAAATGGTTGATCGCCACGACCACCGGCACACCGAACTGGCGCAGGTTCTCGATGTGGCGGCCAAGGTTGGCGCAACCCTGCTTCACCGCCGCCACGTCCTCGGCCCCGAGGTCGGCGCGGGCCACGCCGCCGTTCATCTTCAGCGCCCGCACCGTGGCCACCAGCACCACGCAGTCTGGATGCAGCCCGGCCTTGCGGCACTTGATGTCGAAGAACTTCTCGGCCCCGAGGTCGGCCCCGAAGCCCGCTTCGGTCACCACGTAGTCGGCCAGAGCAAGCGCCGTCTTGGTCGCCATGACCGAGTTGCAGCCGTGGGCAATATTGGCAAACGGCCCGCCATGCACGAAGGCCGGCGTGTGCTCCAGCGTCTGCACGAGATTGGGCTGCAGCGCGTCCTTGAGCAGCACGGTCATCGCGCCATCGGCCTTGAGGTCGCGCGCGTGCACGGGGGTCTTGTCGCGGCGGTAGGCGACGATCATGTCGCCAAGCCTTTGCTGCAGGTCGGCAAGGTCATCGGCCAAACACAGACAGGCCATGACCTCGGAGGCGACGGTGATGTCGAAGCCACCCTGCCGCGGGAAGCCGTTGGGCACGCCGCCAAGCCCCGTCACGACGTCGCGCAGCGCCCGGTCGTTGACGTCGAGCACCCGCCGCCAGACGATGCGGCGCAGGTCGATGTCGAGCGCGTTGCCCCAGTGAATGTGGTTGTCGATCATCGCCGAGAGCAGGTTGTGCGCCGCGGTGATCGCGTGGAAATCGCCGGTGAAGTGGAGGTTCATCTCTTCCATCGGCACGACCTGCGCGTAGCCGCCGCCGGCGGCCCCGCCCTTCATGCCGAAGTTCGGCCCGAGCGAGGCCTCGCGGATGCAGATCGCGGCATTCTTGCCGATCGCCGCCAGCCCGTCGCCAAGACCGACGGTCGTGGTGGTCTTACCCTCACCCGCCGGCGTCGGGTTGATCGCGGTGACGAGGATCAGACGGCCCTGCTTGCGCCCCTTGAGCCCGGCGATGAACCCGGCGGACACCTTAGCCTTGTCATGGCCATAGGGGATGAGGTCGGCACCGGTGATCCCGAGTTTCTCGCCGATCTCCTGGATCGGGCGCTTCTCGGCGGCGCGGGCGATTTCGATGTCGGTGGTCATGGCTGGGCCCCCTTGTCCGGCTGCTTTTCTGCCGCCCTCATAACGGCTTCCCCCGCCCCGGTCACGCCCGAAGCGTTCAGCCTTTCCGCGCTGCCCCGAGGTGATCCCACGCGCGCTGGTCGGGGATGTGCAGCCGCAGCGTGTCGCCGATCGCCAGGTGCCCGGGCCGTTCGACCCAGGCGGTCACGCCGCGCTTGCCCTTGGCCGCCGTCTTGAAGGACTTGCCGTGGCCCTCGTGCTCCACCTCGATCTCGCGCGCCGGCAGGTGGCAGGGACGGTTCTGCATGTCGATGACCAAGGTCACGCCGTCCGGCCCCTGCAGCCGCGACGAGGGCGGCAGGTGACTGAAATCGGGGATACCCTCGAGCACCAGCGTCGCCCCGGCAAGCTGCGGGTCGACCACCGGGAGCTTCAGACTCTCGGCGATCTCCGCCAGTTCCTCGGCCGACATCAGGCACAGCTGGCGGACATTGGCGATCTCGGTGCCGCGCTTGTGCTGGGAGGTGACCCGCGAACAGGACGGCCGGGTGATCCCGCCGTGGCGCTCTCCCTCCGGCCCACCCCAGCCGATGTCCAGCGCCTCGACCGCCTGCGAGCGGATATTGTCGCCCTCCATCGGGACCTGCCCGAGCCAGGTGATGCGGGCGGTGAACTCGGTGGGGATAAGCGCGGGCATGGCGTGTCCTCGGAAAATGACGGTACGGGGCCTACTTGGGCCACAGATACGACCCGGCGTCGAGGGGGGAAATCCTCCATCCCCGGGCGCAGCGGAACAACACTGGGCACGGTGCCGACCCTTGTACTGTCGCCGCAGCCAACATGGCGCGCCGGAGGTCGGTCTGCTCAAGAACTCCTGCCGCTCTGCCAATATCGGTGCATGTTGGGGCCGGGCCAGTCTGCGCCATCATCAGCGCCGCCACCTGCCGTGCGAGTGGTGGCACCGGGCAGACGTGGCGCCTCAGACCGTGACGGTGAAGAACAGCCGCCGGAAGGGGAACAGCGCCCGGCCCTGCGGATCCACCGGGTAGACCTTGGCGATCACCTCCTCGTAGGCCGCAATCAGCTGCGCCTGCTCCGCGGGGGTCAGCGCCTCGAGCACCGGGCGGGCAAAAGTCGCCTGGGTGAAGTGCCGCACGGGGTGGCCTTCCTCCTGCGGGTCGAGCAGCTGGTAATACTCCGTCTCCCAGAGTGCGACCTCGCCCAGCGGCTCGAGCAGCGCATGATACTCCGCCGGGCGCAGGATGCCGGGGATCTTCGCATGATCGACGCGCCCCGGAAAATGCTCGTCGGCCAGCGCCAGCCACATGCGGTGCGAGGGCGCGTTGTTCTGTGCCGGCACCTGCACCGCAAGGGTGCCGCCCGGCGCGAGCATGAGCAGCAATCGCGGCAGCAGGGTTTCGTGGCCCTTCAGCCAGTGCAGCGCGGCGTTGGAGAAGATCAGCGCGGGCGGTCCGTCGGGTGCCCAGGCCGAGAGGTCAGCCTCGTGCAGAGCGTCATAGCAGCCTGTCGCGCGGGCGCTCTCGAGCATGGCCGGGCTCAGGTCCACCCCCTCGAGCCGCCGTCCCAACCCGGACAACGCGGGTCCAACGTCGCCGGCACCGCAGCCAAGGTCGATCACCGCGCCCTCCGGCAGCGGACCCAGCGCGCGCAGCAGATCCAGTGCGGGGCGCAAACGCAAACCCCGGAACCTGTGATAGGTCCCGGGGTTCCAGTCTGTGGTAGCCATCCGGCTCATGCCGAGGGCTCGGGCTCCATGCCGCCGTCATCGGCGGGCTTGGCCTTGGGCTTGGTCTTGGGGATCGAGGTGATGCTGGGCGTGTCGTCCGACCCGCTGTCCTCGCCACCCGAGGCCTGCGGCGGCTCGCCCTTCATCACGCGCTTGATCTCGTCACCGGTCAGTGTCTCGTATTCAAGCAGACCTTGCGCGAGGCGTTCCCATTCCTCGTTGTGCTCTGTGAGCAGCTGGTAGGCACGCTCGTAGGCGACCTGGATGAAGGTACGGACCTCCTCCTCGATCAGCTCCTTGGTGTGCGCCGACACCGACAGGCCCGCGGTGTTGCCCTGGTAGCCTTCGTGCGCCTCGGAGTAGTCGATGTTGCCGATCTTGTCCGACATGCCCCAGCGCAGGACCATGGCACGCGCCAGCGCCGAGGCCTGCTGGATGTCGCCAGCCGGGCCGTTCGACACGTTGGGCTCGCCGTACTTGATGATCTCGGCGGCCTTGCCGGCCATGGTCATGGCGAGCTTTTCCTCGCACTCGGACTTGTGCCAATTCAGGCGGTCGATCTCGGGAAGCGAGACCACCATGCCGAGGGCACCGCCGCGCGGGATGATCGTCGCCTTGTAGACCGGGTCGCACTGCGGCAGCAGCAGACCGACGACGGCGTGACCAGCCTCGTGGTAGGCGGTCTTTTCCTTCTGCTCGGCGGTCAGGACCATCGACCGGCGCTCGGCGCCCATCATGACCTTGTCCTTGGCGTTCTCGAAGTCCTCCATGGTCACGAAACGGCGGCCGACGCGGGCGGCCATCAGCGCGGCCTCGTTGACAAGGTTCGCCAGATCCGCACCCGAGAAGCCGGGCGTGCCGCGCGCGATGATGCGCAGGTCGACATCCGGGCCGAGCGGGGTCTTTCGGGCGTGCACGCCGAGGATCTTCTCGCGGCCCTTGATGTCGGGGTTGCCCACCATGACCTGACGATCAAAGCGGCCCGGACGCAGCAGCGCGGGGTCAAGCACGTCGCGGCGGTTGGTGGCCGCGATGATGATCACGCCCTCGTTCGCCTCGAAACCGTCCATCTCGACCAGCAGCTGGTTGAGGGTCTGCTCGCGCTCGTCATTGCCGCCGCCATAGCCAGAGCCACGGTTGCGGCCAACGGCGTCGATCTCGTCGATGAAGACGATGCAGGGGGCGTTCTTCTTGGCCTGCTCGAACATGTCGCGCACACGCGATGCGCCGACACCGACGAACATTTCCACGAAGTCCGAACCGGAGATGGTGAAGAACGGCACGCCGGCTTCGCCCGCGATGGCGCGCGCCAGAAGCGTCTTACCGGTGCCCGGAGGGCCCACCAGCAGCGCGCCCTTGGGGATCTTGCCGCCAAGGCGCGAGAACTTCTGCGGATTGCGCAGGAATTCCACGATCTCTTCGAGTTCTTCCTTGGCCTCGTCAATGCCTGCCACGTCGTCGAAGGTGACGCGGCCATGCTTCTCGGTCAGCAGCTTTGCCTTGGACTTGCCGAAGCCCATGGCCCCGCCTTTGCCGCCACCCTGCATGCGGTTCATGAAGTAGATCCACACGCCGATCAGCAGCAGGAAGGGCAGAAGGCTCAGAAGGAAGGCCTGGAAGCCCGACTGTTCCTGTGCCTCGGCCCGAACGGTTACGCCCTTGTCGATGAGCGTATCGGTGACCTGGGCATCTTCGGGCTTGACGGTGACGTAATCCTGACCGTCATTGCCACGATAGCGGATCTGCTCGCCGTCGATGGTGACGGAGCTGACGGATTGCGAATCCACCGCCTCCATGAAGTCCGAGTAGCTGATTTCCCGGCTCTGCAGCGTGCTTCCACCCCCGGAGAAGAGGTTGAAGAGCGCCAGAATCAACAGGAAAAGAACGACCCAGAAGGCGATATTTCGTGCGTTGCCCAAGGACGGCCTCCTAAAATGACGTATCTCGCGCTCCTCGCGAAGTCGCGATGTGTGCCTAACATAAGGGCTGAGCCAGCCGGTTCAATGCGATTTCACCCCGAAGCGGGGCCATACCTCAGGAAAGCCGCGAAGTCCTGCCCCCCATGCCCGAAGAGGCAGAAGTCGAAAAGCGGCAGCTCTCCCGTGGGTTGCAGCGCATCACAGCCGACGAGACGTGCGCCCTCGAAGAGCGCCGGGGCGCTGCGTGCGGCGTGGAATGGCACCGGCTGCGGGGCCGCGCGGTCACGCTGCGCCCAGCCATCCTCGCCAAGGGCCCGCAGGATCAATCCCTCTGGCACGTCGCGCGCCAGCCGCCAGCGACCGTCCCAGAGCGCAGCCGCAACGGCTGGAACGCGCAGCTCCTGCACGGCGGCGAACTCCCGGAAGATCGCGATGCACCCGCGTTCGATCCGCGCCTCGCAGCCATGCAGCGTGCCGCCTCCGCCGCCGAGGAGCCGGTCGAGCAACGCCTCCAGCGGGGCCTCGCGTGGCGGGTACTCGGCGCCGGAAACGTAGCGGAGCGCCGAGGACAGCAGCCGCAGCTGCGTGTCCCGCTCGACGCACTGGAACCCGGACTGGTCGCAGATCAGCTCGCCGAGGCGCTGCGGAGACGGCGCGACGGCGATCTCGCCCCAGACCTGTGCCGCCCGTGCCCGCAGCGCCTCGGAGGCCCGCGCCATGCGGGCGGCCGCACCGCTCAGATCCGCGCCGGCGAGCGTCCCCTCGGCCTCGAGCCGCGCCACCAGACGGCGCGCGCGAACGCGCTCGTATTTCTCGTCGTCGTTGGAGGGGTCATCCACCCATTGGCCCTGCAGAACCCGCAGGTAGTGGCGCAGTTCCGCCCGGCGCATATCGAGGCAGGGGCGCAGGATCCGCATCGGCGTGCCCTGCCCCGCGTGCACCTCGCGGACGGGACGCATCGCAGACAGCCCCTCGACACCCGCCCCGCGCGCGAGGCGCATGAGGAAGCTCTCGGCGACATCATCCGCGGTATGGGCCAGCAGCACATCGCGGGTGTCTCCCCGCCAGGCGTCGATCAGCGAAAGCCGGGCCCGCCGCGCCGCGTCCATCAGGTTGCCCTGCCCATCCCAATGCCAGCGCAAGGTCTGGTGCTCCCAGCCCAGCTCGGCGCAGGTTTCGGCGACCATCTGTGCCTCGGCGGCGGCCTCCGGGCGCAGCCCGTGGTCGACGGTCACCACGCGCAGCCGGACGCCCCAGACATGGGTCCAGTTGTGCGCCAGCGTGAGCATCGCCATGCTGTCGCCCCCGCCGGAGACGGCGAGCGCGATGCTTTCGGGAAAATCAGGGCCGAGCGCCGCCCCCATCGCCTCGGCGAACCTTTGGTCGAGCGAGGCGCCGACAGGGCTCTCGGAGCGCAGGGTCACCGGCTGCCTCACTGGCAGCCGAGGCGACCCATCTCGGCCTGTGCCTGGGCGACCTCGGGTGCGCCCGGGTAGCGGGTCGCGACCTCGCCCAGCGTCACGCAGGCCTCGGTGGTGCTGCCCAGTTCGCCAAGCGCCGTGCCGAGTTGCCAGAGCGCCGCCGGGGCGACCTCGCTCTCGGGGTAGTTGGCATAGGCTCCGAGGAAGCGGCGGGCCGCTTCGCGGGTGTCGCCCGCCTTCTTCAGCGCCTGCCCCTCGGCCACGTAGCTCGCCGCCTCTAGCGGAGAGCCCGGGTAGGTCTGGCGGAAGGCCGCAAACTTGTCCGCGGCGGATTGAAAGTCACCGTTGGCGAGCGCCTCCTGCGCCCGCCGGAAGTCCGTCTCTTCGCCGACGGCAAGCTGCGCGCCGCCCGCGAGGGGCGTCTCTGCGGTGTCCGCCGGGACCGCGGGAAGGGGTGCGGGCGTGCCGCCCGTCGACGGCTGCTGCCCGCCAAGCGGCTTGGTCTGGCCGACGCTGCCGATGTCGCAGCCCGGCTCCATCTCGCAGATGCGGAATTCCAGATCGCCGATGCGGTTGGTGCCATCCGCCACGACGCTGTCGATGCGATGACCCAGCTCCTCGGTGCGCGCGGTCACCCGCGACAGCTCCGCCTCGATCGCGTTAACACGGTCGAGCGTGCTGCCCGAGACGTTCATCGACCCGATCCCGGTGGTGTTCAGTTCCTGCTTGAGCTTCTGCAGTTCACCGTTGAGCATGACGAGTTCCTGGCGGAGGTCCGCCAGGGTCTCGGTTTGCTGGGCCTGCACTCCGGTGGCGATCAGGCCCAGGCAGAGGGCAATGCCGGTCAGACGCATTCGCTCAGCCTCAGCTCGTCATGCCCATGGAGATCACCGTCACCGCGCGGCGGTTCTTGGCGTAGCAGGCTTCCTCGGAGCAGATCTCGACCGGGCGTTCCTTGCCGTAGGAGATCTGGCGCAGGCGGCTCGATGCCACGCCCTTGGAGATCAGGTACTCCATCACCGCGTTGGCACGGCGCGCGCCGAGTGCGATGTTGTATTCGCGGGTGCCCTGCTCGTCGGCGTGGCCTTCAATCACCGCGAGGTAGTCGGAGTTGGTCATCAGCCATTGCGCCTGTGCATCCAGCGTCGCCTGGGCCTGCGCCGAGAGCGTCGACTGGTCGACGGCAAAGAGCACGCGGTCGCCGATCGCCTGGTTGAAATAGGCCGAGGAGCGCGGGTCGCTGGCGGAGCCTTCGAGGTAGCCGCCGTTCACGCCGCTGCCATTGCCGTAACCAGCACCCGCGCCCGCGGAGCCGTCGCCCGCGCCAAAGCGGTCAGGGTTGGTACAGGCGGCAAGCCCGAGGCCGGCCACCAGCATCATCACCTTCGGAAGATATGTCATTGGATCACTGTCCTGCTCGTGTGTTTGCACCAACGCTAGCACAGCGCGAAAGCCTTGGGAACGTGGCGCATTGAAGGCAAGATAACCCTTTTGAGAGGTTTGTTTCTTGAGCAACAACGCCGCCGGTCTCACTCCGCCGCGCAGGGTCTCCGTCCGGGGATTGAACGGAAACCGCCCTGCGCGCCGACCCACCGGCTGGCGCGCAGGGTGCCGCGCTTACTGCAGCGGTCCCCAGCTCGGGTCCGACGCGCCATCCGGCGTTCGCACCCGCTTGAGGTTCCGCCCCGAGACGTCGACCGTATAGAGCGAGCTCGCCCCGGTCGCGCCCTGCGTTTCGCGGGCGAACATCAGCACCCGGCCGTTCGGCGCCCAGGTCGGGCCCTCGTCGAGGAACGATGCCGTCAGCAAGCGCTCTTCGGAGCCATCGGTGCGCATCACCCCGATGTGGAAGCGGCCGGCGTTCTGCTTGGTGAAGGCGATGAGATCGCCGCGCGGCGACCAGACCGGCGTGCCGTAGCGGCCCTGGCCGAAGCTGATCCGCGTCGGCTCGCCGCCGCCCACCGACATCACGTAGAGCTGCTGGGTGCCCGAGCGGTCGCTTTCAAAGACGATCTTGCTGCCGTCGGGCGAGAAGCTCGCGCCGGTCTCGATCGAGGGCGCGGTGGTCAGCTGCCGGGTCTGGCCCGAGTTGATGTCCATCGCGTAGATGTCGGTGTTCGAGCCGCGGGTCATCGAGTAGAGCAGCTGCGAGCCGTCCGGCGAGAAGCGCGGCGCAAAGCTCATCACCCCGTCCGAGGTCGGCAGGATGCGGCTCTGCACCGAGCCGACGTCGAGCACATGGATCCGCGGCTCGCCGGTCTCGTAGCTGGTGTAGAGCACCCGGTCGCCGTTCGGCGAGAAGCGCGGCGCGATGACGATGGAGTTGCTGGAGGTCAGGAACTGCACGTTGGCGCCGTCGTAGTCCATGACCGCGAGCCGCTTGGCACGCTCGTCCTTCGGCCCGGTTTCTGACACGAAGACCACGCGGCTGTCGAAGTAACCGCTCTCGCCGGTGATCCGCGAGTAGACCTGGTCGGCGACCTTATGCGCGAGCCGGCGCCAGCCGTCGGCGGTGGCCGAGAACTGCATGCCCTGCCCGAGTTCGGTACCGGCGAAGACGTCCCAGACGCGGAACTTGGCGGTGAGCCGCCCGCCGCCATCCGAAGACACTGCACCGGTAATCAGCGCCTGCGCGTTGATCGCCTTCCAGTCCGAGAACTGGATCGGGCTCGAGAAATTCGACACGCGGCTGATATGCGCGTCGCGCGGGATCTCGCGGAAGAGGCCGGTGCCCGTGAGGTCCTCGGCGATCACCCGGCTGATCTGCTGCGCGTATTGCCCGGCGTCACCGCTCTCGGCGACGAAATCCGGCACCGCGAAGGGCAAGGGCTCGATCACCCCCTCGGTGATCTCGATGCGCAGCGGGCCGTTCTGGGCCAGCGCCGGCGCCGCCAGACCCGCCACTGCGAGCGCAGGGGCGAGGATCAGGGCCAGTAGTCTTGTCATGCTCGTGTTCTCCTTCCCGGTCGCGCCGCCGCGCTTGTTGTCGGCCGAGGTGACTGCCTCGGGGCAAACATAGCGCGGGGAGGTGCCCCGGACAAAGCGCCGCAACGCGCGGCTTGCGCAAAACCTTGCGAAACGGGCGGTCACCGCTGCCTCATCTGCTCGGGGTTGAAGGTCATTTCGATGGTCTTCCACTGGTCGTACTTGTCCGCCGGAAGCGGGTAGCCGTCGGCCTGACACCGCAGGATCGCCCGCCGTGCGTTCTGGAAGGCCGTCTCCGCCGCGGAGGCATCCCCCCCCGACGAGCCGATCATCCGCAGCGAGGACGAGACCACCCGGCCACCGGGCTCCATGTCCATGCTGACGGTGACCGTCACGTTGGCCGCCTGGCTGCCGACGTCGACGACCCAGCACTTCTGCACCGCAACGCGCAGCGAGTCGCGCTCGCCCTGCGTCAGCGGCGGCCCGGCAGGCCCGGTGTTCTCGGCAGCGCCGCCGGCGGCCAGCGCCTGCGCAATGGCATCGGCCACGGCGTCCTCGGCCGGTTCCGGCGCGGGGGGCTTGGGCGTTTCGGTTTGCGCGGTCTCGGTTTTCGGTGTCTCCGCTGGCTTCTCGGCCGGCTTCGGCGTTTCCGGTTTCGGCTCAGGCTCCGGCTCTGGGCGTTGCGCGAGCTGCGTCGGCCGGGTCAGCGGACGGCGCGAGGCATCCGGCGCGAGCGTCGGCGCGGGCGGCGCGGGCTCCTCGGCGGCGGCGGGCTCCTCGGCCTCGGTGACGATCTCGGTCGCCACTTCCTCGGGGGCGGTCGCCTCCTGCTCTTCCTCGACCACCTCGGCGGAGTCCGACTCGGCCTCGGCGGCCTGCTGGACCTCCTCGGCGACATTGGTGTCGGGCTCGGGCGGCGCGACGGGCTCGGGCGCGACTCGCGGCGCGGGGCGCGGCACCGGGCGATCGGCGCGCTCGGGCGCGAGCACCGGCGGCGGGGCCGAGGCCTCGGGGGTCGGCGGCGCCTCGGGCAGCGTGGTGTCGGGCGGGGTCACCGGCGCGGGCGGCGCGACCGGCTCCGGCATGGGCTCGGGCTCCGGCTCGGGCGTCGGCGCGGGCGGCTCTGGATTGGGCACGGGCTCTGGCTCGGCGGGTTCGGGCCGTGCCGCGGGGCGCGCGTCAGGTTCGGGGGCGGGCGGCGCGTCGATTTCCTGCGACGTCTCCGGCGATTGCGCGGCACGGGTCAGCGCGGCGAACTCGGCCTCCGAGATCACCGTGACCGCCGAGGTCTCGACCTGCGGCGGATCGGGGCGGAAGACATTGCCGAAGATCGCCCAAAGGATCACGGCAAGGTGCAATGCGCCCGAGATATAGAGGTTCCTGCGCAAGGGCGCTCCCTCAGTTGCCGGCCGCGGGGGCCGTGCCGTCCAGCGTCGGACCGCCGGCGTCGGTGACAAGGCCGATCGACGAGAAGCCGCCGCGGTTCAACGCGCCCATCACCTTGGCGACGGTGTCATAGGGCACCGAGCCGTCGGCCCGCAGGAAGATGCGGTCGTCGCTGCGCTCCGTGGCAATCGCCTGCAGGCGCGGGGTCAGCTCGTCCATCGGCACTTCGGTGGTCTGGATCATCACCATGCCGTCGGCGGCGATGGTCACGGTCAGCGGCTCCTCGGCCTCGTTCGGCAGCGAGGAGGCCGCGGTCTTCGGCAGCTCCACCGGCACGCCGACGGTCAGCAGCGGCGCGGCGACCATGAAGATGATCAGCAGCACCAGCATCACGTCCACCATCGGCGTGACGTTGATCTCGGCCATGGGCTGACCCCCGCCACCGCTGCGGCGACGCCGACGGCGGCCTCCGCCGCCTCCCTTTTTCATCACGCCACCGGCCATGGATCAGGAATCCAGCTGGCGCGAGAGGATGGTCGAGAACTCGTCGGCAAAAGCCTCGTAGCCCGCGATCACGCGATCCGAGTCGGCCGAGAGCTTGTTGTAGAAGATCACCGCCGGGATCGCCGCGACAAGACCCAGCGCCGTGGCAAAGAGCGCCTCGGCGATGCCGGGTGCCACGACCACCAGCGAGGTGTCCTGCTGCTGCGCGATCTCGATGAAGGCGTGCATGATGCCCCAGACCGTGCCGAAAAGCCCGACGAAGGGCGCAGCCGAAGCAACCGTTGCCAGCACCGGCAGCCCGCGCTGCAGGTCCTCGGCCTCCTTCTGGATGGCGACATCCATCGAGCGGTCGATCCGCGCCGAGGCATTTGCGATCATCCCGCCGTCGCCGCGATGCGAGCGCCGCCACTCGGTCATGCCGGCGGCAAACACCCGCTGCGCGCGACCGCGCGGCTCGGGGCCGATCTGGTCGAAAAGCTCGTCGAGCGGCTCGCCGGACCAGAAGGCGCGGTCGAAGACCGCGGCCTCGCGGCGCGCGCGGCGATAGGCGACGATCTTTTCGAAGATGATGGCCCAGGCCCAGACCGACGACAGGATCAGCATCAGCATCACCAGTTTGACGGTCAGCGTGGCACGGGCGAAGAGCCCCCACATGGAGAAGTCGATCTCCTGCGCGAGCGCAAGGGTATTTGCGTCCATAAGCCTGCTCTTCCTCATGGGCTATGAATTGGCCTCCGTTCGAGGCTCTCGATTACCGGCCTATGTAGCCGATTTGCAGGCGCATCACCAACACATTGACGTCATCAGGGGCGTGAAAGCGGCAGATTCCCGCGGGAAATCGCCCATTTCCGCGGGGTCAACGGCGCGGCGCAGCGCTGAAGCCGCGGCGCCGCGCCGGAACGAGCGCCGCCAAGGCCGTCGCTTCCCGCGTCGCCCTGCCAGTCCGACATGGCCCGGCGGGGCCAAATGCGTATTTGGAAAGAGAAGAAGCCCCGGACGCCGGCCGGGTGTCCGGGCTCAGTGCATCTGCTGGCGGATCGCGGCCGGCAGGCGCGCCGGATGGCCGTCGGAGGTGATCGCCACCAGCGTCACCTCGGCGCGGAACAGCGGCTTGCCGCCGCGCTGCACCTCCTGCACCAGCCCCAGCCGCACGCCGGAAACCGATTTCACCTCGGTGCGGACCACGAGTTCCTCGTCGAAACGCGCCGGGGCAAGATAGTCCGCCTCGATCCGGCGCACCACAAAGACGATGCCCTCGACCTCGCGCAGCGCATTCTGGTCGATGCCGCGGGCGCGCACCCAGTCGGAGCGGGCGCGCTCGATATACTTGAGGTAGTTGGCGTGGTAGACGATCCCCGCCATGTCGGTGTCCTCGTAGTAGACACGCACCGGAAACTCGTGGGCCATGCGCTGCTCCCTTCTGACTGCGGCGCGACCCTAGTGCGGCCCCGCCCCTCCCGCAAGCCCGCGACACGGCCCGCGATGTCGCATTTCCTTTGGCACGGCACGGGATTAGCCTGCCTGCATGATGACTGCCCTGATCCTCGGCGCCACACTCGGCACCGCGCTCCTGCTGCTCTGGCCCCGGCTGTCCCGCGCCCGGCTCTGGCGCGCCACGGTGACCCCGCTCGCCTCGATCATCGGCAGCGGTTTTCTCGTTCTCGGACCAATCCTCGAGGCCGCCTACGGCATCTGGGCGCCGGTGGTGATGGCGGCGCTCTGCCTTGGCGCCTGGCTCTTCGGCGCGGCGGTGCGCGCCAATATCGCGCGCCGGGCGCAGGGCACGCGCAGCGCCGCCGAGGAGCGGCTGGAGACCGGCGCCTCCTGGGCGCTGGCCTTCGCCTACGTGATCTCGGTGGCCTATTACCTCAACCTCTTCGGCGCCTTCGGCACCCGGCTGACTCCCTGGAACGATCCGCTGCATGCCAAGCTGCTGACCTCGGCGATGTTCCTGCTGGTGCTCGGCGTCGGATGGACGCGCGGCTTCTCGGCGCTGGAGCGGCTGGAGCAGATCGCCGTGGGGTTGAAACTGGCAATCACCGCCGGGCTGCTGGCGGGGCTGGCGGTCTTCTTCAGCGACAAGGCCGGAGACGGGGCGCTGCTTGCCAACCCGCCGACCCTGTCGGGCTGGGCGGCGCTGACGCTGGGCTTCGGCCTCATCGTCACCGTGCAGGGGTTCGAGACCACCCGCTATCTCGGCGCCGAGTACACCGCGCCCACCCGCATCCGCGCGATGAAGCTCGCACAGGGGCTCTCGGCAGGCATCTACATGGCCTATATCGGGCTCATCGCCTATGTCTTCCCCCCGGGCACCGGCGACGCCAGCGAGACGGCGATCATCGGGTTGATGGGGCTGGTGGCGCCGATCCTGCCCTTGATGCTCACCGCCGCGGCGCTTGCGGCGCAGTTCAGCGCGGCGGTGGCCGACACCGGTGGCGCGGGTGGGCTGGTGGAGGAGTTGACCCGCCGCCGCATCCGGGTGCGCACGGCCTACGCGCTGCTGGTCGGCCTTGGGCTGGTCCTGACGTGGATGCTGGATGTCTTCGAGATCATCGCCTTCGCCAGCCGTGCCTTCGCGCTCTATTACGCACTGCAGTCCGGCATCGCTGCGATGGGGGCACGGGCGCAGGGCCAGCGCGGGCGGGCGCTGGCCTTCGAAGCGCTGGCGCTGCTGGGACTGGTGATCGCGGTCTTCGGCGCGCCGGTCGAGTGAACCGCGCCGCGCCAGGCGAACGGCCCCGCGCGAAACGCAAGGCCGGAGCGGGACTGCGGCCAAGAAACTTGCGCATGAAGAGGATCGCGCGTGCCTCGATCACCGCTTCCGGCTCCCCTCCGACCGCCGCCGCGGCGACGGCATCGAGCTGCATCCGCGGCGGCGTGCCTGCGGTGGCACCAGCCAGCGCCGCACGGACAGTCCCTCTGCGGTCGGCCCGCACGCCTCTGGCCCGGGCGCGCCATGGGCCGCGCCCCGATGACCAGCTGGCCCGCTTCGCGACCGCCGAGCTCGGGGAGGTCTGCGTCGGCCAGGCGCTTTTCGGTACGGGCAACAGTGCCTTGCGCGAAAAACTCGGCCGCGGGCCGCCGTCGACCTTCGGCTGCCCCCGGTGGCCCCGCCTTGCCTCCGCCTCGAGGCAATGCGCTGCAGCGGCCCCGCAGGCCGACGCTCTCTCGAGACACTGATGACAGGGCGCCATGACGCCGGTACTCGGTTTGGACACCCTGCCGACCGGGGCAGGCTGGTGTGGGCGCACCGAAGGTCCGGGCACCGATAGGGGCAGCAGCAGCCGCCAAGGCGCCGAAAAGGCCGAAGCCGATCTCGCCGAGTTGTGGCCGCGGCAGGCTGACGCCGGTCTCCTGCCGAGCGGGGCGACCGCCTGGCTCGGACATGGGCGATGGGCCCGGCAGCTCAGTACACCGAGGGTCATGGAGACGGCCCGCGCCCGCGCCGCGGTTCCGAGCGCACGGCAAGCGGCCGCGGCAGCTTCGACGAAGTCTTGCCTGCGCGCCGACCGTGCAGCCCCCCCGGCCCGCCCCATGCAAGGCCATCCGGATGTCATCGGCAACCGGCAACTCTCGGCACTCTCGATGCCATGCTCGCGCGCCAAGGCGGCAGGCGCACCCTCGCGATGACGGGGATGAGCATCGCCATCGTTTGGGAGCTGCCGACACGTTCGGAGCTGACCGGCGCAATCGCCAACCGTACCGCCGGGCACCTCGTGCGGCGCGGCGCCTAGCCCGGCGTGCCGTCTGCTGCCGGCGACTTTGCGAGACCGCCTGACCCTGCGACAGCCCACCGCCGGGTTGAGATCCTGCGCGCGATGCGATACACGCCCCCGATCCGTCCCTGTCGAAGCCCGGTGAGCCCATGTTCAGCCGTCTGTGGAATAGCTATCTTGCGCCGCTTCTGGGCAGGCCTGCCCGCGTCCAGATCGCCGCGCTGTGTCACCGCTCGGCCGACGACGGTCCGGAGGTCCTGCTGATCACCTCCACCCACGGCGCGCACCGCTGGATTCTGCCCAAGGGCTGGCCGATGAGTGGCACCGATGGCGCCGGAACCGCGCTGCAGGAAGCCTGGGAGGAAGCCGGGGTCAAGCACCGCGGCCAGCGCCCGATCCGCATCGGACAATATCGCTACAAGAAGATCGTCAACGACCAGCTGCCGGTGACCACCGACGTGGATGTCTACGCCGTGGAGGTCGAGAAGCTGCTGGACAGCTACCCCGACATGCAGTCGCGCGAACGCAAGTGGATGGCCCCGGCCGACGCCGCGGAGGCCGTCGACGAGGAGCAGCTCAAAACGATCCTCGCCGACTTCCCTGCCCTGCTCGCGAACGCGCGCCAACCCTGAGCGGGCCCGCGGCGCACTGCCAGCGCCGGACGGACCACAGGACTTCAAGGAAACTCACAGTGACTGATGACACCACGACTGAGTGGAAGACGCTCGACAAGGACCTGAACCGTCTGACGCGTCTGGAAGAGGCCACCATGTACGCGTCGCGGCCGCTCGTCGGCGTGGGCGTCAGCCTTGTCTTCGTCTCGCTCGCGGCCGTGGCCGCGGCCATCTTCACCGGCGGTGAGGTCCAGAGCCTCGCTGTCGTCGTGGCGGCCGCCTTCGGCGCCTACATGGCGCTCAACATCGGCGCAAACGACGTGGCCAACAACATGGGGCCCGCCGTGGGGGCCAAGGCACTGTCGCTGCTGGGGGCGATCGCCATCGCCGCGGTCTTCGAGACCGCCGGGGCGCTGATCGCCGGGGGCGACGTGGTGTCGACCATCTCGAAAGGGATCATCGATCCTGCAGGGCTGGCGGACACGGCGATCTTCGTGCGCGCCATGATGGCGGCGCTGCTGGCGGCCTCGATCTGGGTGAACATCGCGACCTGGCTCGGCGCGCCCGTTTCCACCACCCATTCGGTGGTTGGCGGCGTGATGGGCGCCGGCATCATCGCAGCCGGGCTCGGCACGGTGAACTGGCCCACCATGGGGGCCATCGCCGCCAGCTGGGTGATCTCGCCGCTGCTCGGTGGCTTGATCGCCGCCGCGATGCTGGCCTTCATCAAGTGGCGGGTGATCTACGTCGAGGACAAGATCGCCGCCGCGCGGACCTGGGTGCCGGTGTTGATCGGCATCATGGCCGCCGCCTTCGCCGCCTATCTGTCGCTTAAGGGCCTGAAGAAGCTCGTGAAGATCGACTTCGCGACCGCGCTGTTCATCGGCGCCGTGGCCGGCGTGGTGATCGGCCTCATCTCGGTGCCCTTCATCCGCCGCCAGTCCGAGGGGCTGGAGAACCGGACCCGCTCTCTCAAGGCCCTTTTCCGCCTGCCGCTGGTGGTCTCGGCGGCGCTGCTGTCCTTCGCCCACGGGGCGAACGACGTGGCCAACGCCGTGGGTCCGCTCGCCGCCATCGTCTACGTGCAGCAATCCGCAAGCGTCGCCGGCGAGGTCTCGATCCCGCTCTGGGTCATGGTGATCGGCGCGCTGGGGATTTCCTTCGGCCTCGTGCTCTTCGGGCCGAAGCTGATCGGCATGGTGGGCAACCAGATCACCAAGCTGAACCCGATGCGCGCCTATTGCGTCGCACTCTCGGCGGCGGTGACGGTGATTGCCGCCTCCTGGCTGGGCCTGCCGGTCAGCTCGACCCATATCGCCGTCGGCGGCGTGTTCGGCGTCGGCTTCTTCCGCGAATGGCACTCCGAGCGCCGCGCCCGCAAGATCCACCTGAACCGCCCCGCGGTGAGCATTCCCCGCCAGGAACGCACACGCCGCAAGCTCGTGCGCCGCTCGCACTTCATGACCATCGTCGCGGCCTGGGTGATCACGGTGCCCGCCGCCGCCCTGCTGTCCGCAGGCTGCTTCCTGCTGCTGCGCACCATCGGCTTCTGAGGACGCGCGCGGCGGGTTGTCCGCCGCGCGACCCTCCGGGCTCTCCCGCGGTCAGCTCACGGTGCGCGCTATCGCTGGCCCCGCGGAACACGGGGGGTCAAGAGATGCGGGCAACACACCCTTTCCCGATGGCTATGCTCCGCGTCTGTGATGACGGAACGCCCCCCGACGCGCGGTACATCGCGCGCTTGCCGGCGTTCCGAAAGCCAAGTCGGCCCGAGCCCGGTGTGACCGGAACGAGAGAGCCGGTCAGAGGCTCCGATCCCGTCAAACGGAGGGGTGGACATGCCGCCCGGCCGCCGACACTCGGGACTGCGCCCAACAACTCGGCGTCCACGGGAGCTCTGACCGGGGCCACGACAGCGGCCCTGTGACCAGCTCCGACCGAGGCCGAATGCCCAGCAGGATGCGGCCGGCAAGATTCGGATAGCCCCATGTCCATGCAAACATGCCGAGACACGTGACCAAGCGGCATCAACGTCCCGCAAGCGCCCAGTGAACAGCGCCTGGCGCAAAAGAAAGGGCCTGCCGGATATCCCCGGCAGGCCCCATGTTTTCAGACGATCGTGGCGACCCGCGCTGCGTGCGGGCGGACCCGCCCCTGCCGCGCAGGCGCGCGGGGTCAGCCGCGCGGATCGTCGCTGTCGTCCTCGTCGTCATCCTCGTCGCTGGACGGCAGGTTGAAGAAGCTGTCGGCGTCCGAGAAATCGCTCGGGCCCTTGTCTTCTTCCTCGTCGTCCTCGCCGCGCGGATCGGAGAGCGAGAAGGTCTCGAGGCCTTCGATCGCCGAAGGCAGGCGCGGCTCGTGGCTGTCCATGCCGAGGCTCTGCTCGGTCGACACCAGCTTGCGGCGCTCGTCGTCGGTCATCACCTCGTCGCGGTTCTTCGCGGCCTTGGCCACGGCGGCATCAAGCTCGGACTGGCGGCAAAGACCCAGCGCGACCGGATCGATCGGCTGCATGTTCTGGATGTTCCAGTGGGTGCGCTCGCGGATCGACTGGATCGTCGGCTTGGTGGTGCCCACCAGCTTGGAGATCTGGCCGTCGCTGAGCTCAGGGTGGAACTTCACCAGCCACAGGATGGCGTTCGGACGGTCCTGGCGCTTCGACAGCGGGGTGTAGCGCGGGCCACGGCGCTTGTCCTCGTCGACGGCGGCGGGGTTGTACTTCAGCTTCAGCTTGGCGAGGGGGTTCTTCTCGGCCTTGTCGATCTCGATCTGCTCGATCTGGTTGTTGGCCACGGGGTCGAAGCCCTTCACGCCGCCAGCAACGTCACCGTCGGCGATGCCCTGGATTTCCAGTTCGTGCATGCCGGTGAAGTCGGCAATCTGCTTGAAGGTAAGAGTGGTGTTGTCGACGAGCCAGACAGCGGTCGCCTTGGGATGCAGCAGTTTTGCCATGGATCATCTCCTTACGTAAATCTTCTCCCCTCCCCCAAGGCGTTGGCCTCGGGAGGTCCCGGATTACTTCTCCAGGACGGGTTACCGTTGTCGGGGAACTTCGGGCCTATATAGTCGCGGCGAACCCAAGAGGAAAGAGAAAATGCGCTGGCTGCCGATCCTGCTCACCTGCGTCATCCTTTGCCCGCTGGCTCCCTCCGCCCGCGCCGAGGGCGAGCGCGCCGGCGCTTTCGACTATTACGTGCTGTCGCTGAGCTGGTCGCCGACCTGGTGCGCGCTCGAGGGCGAGGCGCGGAACTCGCCGCAATGCGAGCGCGCGCTCGGCTGGGTGCTGCACGGGCTCTGGCCGCAGTATACCCGCGGCTACCCCTCCTATTGCGACTCCACCGCCCGCCCGCCGAGCCGCAAGGAGACCGCCGCCATGGCCGACATCATGGGTACGCCGGGGCTGGCCTGGTACCAGTGGAAGAAACACGGCGTCTGCGCCGGGCTGTCCGCGCAGGACTATTTCGCCCTCGCCCGCCGCGCCTACGAGAGCGTGTCCCGACCCGAGGTCCTGCGCCGGCTCGAGGATCCGGTCACCCTGCCAGCGACGGTGATCGAGGAGGCCTTCTTGCAGGCCAATCCCGGCTGGGAGCCGGACATGCTGACCATCACCTGCCAATCGGGCCGCATCCAGGAGGCGCGACTGTGCCTCTCCAAGGAACTGGAGCCCGTGCCCTGCGGCCAGGACGTGGTTAAGGATTGCCGCCTTGGGAATGCCTTGCTCGACCCGATCCGATGAGATTGAACCACGTCCCGACCCTTTGCGACAGCCAAGGAGATCGGCCAAGACGGCAGGTTTTGCAGCGGGGCATCGGCGGCAGGGAAAAAGCGCCAGAGGGTGTACCCGATCCAAGATCAAATGCTTGCCAGCATACAGAAAACGGAAACGATCATAGGAGCGGTTCACCCCCTGGCACGGCCGCCAGTAAACGAGGTCGCGACCGTGCCAGCAGTCAAATCGCCAAGTTCTTAAGAAATGGTTAACGAAATAGTTAACCGCCCTTAAGAGGACATAAATTTTGTCCCATGGCCGAAAACTCCACAAAGCGCCGGCGCGTTAGCCGAAACAATAGCCGAAACGGCCGATGTCCTCGGCGCAGATCTCTGCCACGTGGCGCGAGACGCTCTCGTTGTAGTACGCCCTGTAGTCGCCTTGCCGCTCGGAGCGGTTCTCATGCCCCAGCGCGAGGCGAAACCCGAGATGCGCCTCGAGCGGCGGCAAATCTTCCTCGAGATGTTCGAGACGCAGCCAGATGTCACCGCGATCGGCCCCGCGCGCGTCGCGCAGGTAGCGGGCGCTCGGCCAGGCACGCAGGCTTTGCGTGGTCTGCGGGTGCAGGACGAAGGAGGCGAAGTCGAGTTGTCGCGCCAGCCCGACCGCGGGATGATCGAATGCCTGCGCTTGCAGCCAGTGGTAGTAGCTCACCATCCGGTCCCAGGGGTTGCGCACCAGCGCGACCCGGCGCATCCCGGCAATCTCCTCGGGCGTCAGGATGCCGTCGATGTCGGCCAGCGTCGAATGTTTCCACAGCCGACCGCGCGGCGTCAGCGCCTTCAGCCGGCCCCTGCGCTTCAGCGCCTTGGGGGTGTCGCCGATCAGGATGTCGTCGCGGTGCGCGCGTTGCTCCAGTGCCCGCGCCAGCGAGGTGCCCCCGGTCTTGGGGATATGCACAAAGATGTAGGCGCGGCCGGGTGAGATGATCATGCGTCCGAGACTAACGCCGCCGCGGCTGCCGGAACATCCGCAACACCCGACCAATCCGCGTCTTTTTCGCCACCGTGGCACGGCTGCGCAGGTCCATGCGACCAGCGGCGCGCGGGAGCGATTGCCCCTGAACGACGAGCTTGCTAATCAGTGGCGGAGAAAAGGCAGAGCAGATGCCGCCCCGGCCACCCCAAGCGCCCCAGAAACGCCCCGAGAACACACCCCGAGCATGACAGCCCTCAAGGAGTACCAGCGCCTCGAATCCACCGCGCTCTGGCGGCCCGAGCCGGATGCGCAGCGGCGCGAGGTTATCCTCTCTATGGGCGACGCCACTCTGACCGTCTCCGATGTCTCGGGCCGGGCCCTGTCGCATTGGTCGATGGCCGCCGTGGTGCGCGCCAACAAGGGCCGCAACCCGGCGCTCTACCATCCCGACGGTGATCCCGGCGAGACCCTGGAACTGGCCGAGGACGAGGCGACGATGATCGACGCCATCGACCGCGTGCTGCGCGACATCGAGCGCCGCCGTCCCAAGCCCGGAAAACTGCGCATGCGGATGGTCATCGGCACCGCCGCCATCGTCGCCGCGGGCGCGCTGCTGTGGCTGCCCGGCGCGCTGCTCGACCACGCCGAGCGGGTGGTGCCGCGCGCCAAGCGTGTCGAGATCGGACAGGCGCTGCTCGGCCAGATCACCCGCGTCTCGGGGCGGCCCTGCGGCACCGGCGAGGCGACCCGCCCGCTGCGCCACCTCGCGGCGCGCGTCCTCGGCGAGAGCCGCCGCAACGATCTCGTCGTCCTGCGCGACGGGGTCCGCGACACAGCGCATCTGCCGGGCGGGCTGATCCTCGTCAGCAGCGATCTGCTCGAGGATTACGAGGATCCGGACGTGGCAGCGGGCTACATCCTCGCCGAGTCGCTCCGGGCAAAGCAATCGGACCCGCTTGGCGATCTGCTTCGGCACGCCGGCCTCTGGTCCAGCCTCAAGCTGCTGACCACCGGCACCTTGCCGCGCGGCACGCTGGAGAGCTACGCCGAGACCCTGCTCACCCGCCCGCAGGTGCCGGTGCCCGAAGACGAGCTGCTCGCCGCCTTCGCGAAGATCGAGCTACGCAGCTCGCCCTATGCCTATGCCCATGACATCACCGGCGAGACCGTGCTGCCGCTGGTCGAGGGCGACCCGCGCGCCGCGGAGGGCAGCGTGCAGGTGCTCAGCGATGCGGATTGGGTGCGGCTGCAGGGAATATGCGGCGGCTGAGGTACACGGGCCGGAACAAGGCACGGGACCCAGGCCCGAGAGGGGGCTCCGCCCCCGTCCGCTGACGCGGACTCCCCCGGCGTATTTTCAAGGAGAAGAAGGGGTGAGCGCGCTCAGCGCAGCGCTGCCTGATCGTAGCCGGTGGCCTGAACCCTTGCGAGGGCAACCCGCGCCGCGCGCTCGTCGGCAAAAGGACCGACGCGCAGGCGGCGCATGCCGTCCGTCTTGCGCAGAAGCTCCTGCACCGGCAGGCCGGCGGCCTGCAATCTGCGGCGCGCCTCCTCGGCCTTCTGCGGCGAGGTGAAGGCGCCGATCCGCACGTAGCGCGGCTTGGCGCTTACGTCAGAGGCACTGTCCGACGCCACGGCGACCATCGTGGAAGACCGGGCCGCGGTGCTGGACAGGGCGGGCTTCAGCACCGGGTCGCCTTCGAAACGCACCCGCGGGGCCTTGGCGACCACCGTGGAGCCGGCGGTCGAGGTATGGGGAATCTCTTTGGTCCAGACGCGCTGGGTGTCGTAGTAGCCCTTTACCGTCTGCAGCGCGCGATGCGGGTTCAGCCGGTCATCCTCCCAGGCGGGGCGGTAGCCCGCGGGGATCAACGTGCGTTCGGCCGGCCCCTCCTCGTAGAGGTGGCGCGGCAGGATGCGGGTGCTACCGGGCACCATCAGCTTGCCGTCCTGCCAGCTGCCGGTGCCGTTGCCGGTATTGTAGTAGACGTTCTTTCCGGGTGCCGGCGCCTCGCCGCGACGCACCTCGGTGACGTAGGGCGCGGTCTGCGGCCCGCAGCGCACCGTCCGGCCATCGCTCTGGATCTGTCCGCTGAAACCGGGAGCGCAGGCCCCACCGACCAGACCGCCGCCCTGCGGTGCGGGAACTGCCACGGCCTTCGGCGCGGGAACCGTCGCGACGACGCGCGGCGCAGGCGCGGCAGGCGGCTTGGAGGCCGGGGCCTTGACCACGGTTGCGGGCTTCGAGGCCACGGTGGTCATCGGCTGGCTGCTGCGGGCGGGAGCCTGCGTCGGCGCGGCCGCCTGGACCGTGCGAGTGGCGGCAGGCGCCGGGGCCGGTGTCTGGACCGGAGTCGGGCTGGCCTTCGGGGCCGGAGCGGCCGCCGTGGCGGTACCCTGGCCCTGCAGGCTCGGCGCGTAACCGCAGACCGGATCGCCGGCGCGGCTGACCCGCGGCACCCAGATCACCGCATCGTCGAACCCGGCGCGCACGAAAACGCAGCCGCGGCTGTCGACGTATTGCGATGCGGAATAGCTGGCCGGCGGAAGCTCCGCCGGATCGCTGATCGTATCGATCCGCTGTGCCGCAACCGGAGCGGCGGCAAGCGCCGTCCCGAGTGCCAGAATGGCGTGACTTGCCAGAACCTTGAAACCCATGTCGCCCCCAGGAAGCTACGCGGCCAGCATTGCATGAGGGCCGCGCGGCTGTAAAGCGTTGGACGGGCTTATTTTGTGCCGAACATGCGGTCGCCCGCATCCCCTAGTCCGGGAACGATGTAGCCCTTTTCATTGAGCTTCTCGTCGAGCGAGGCGGTGATGATCGGCACATCGGGATGTGCCTCTTCCATGCGCTTGACGCCCTCGGGCGAGGCGAGCAGGCACAGGAAGATCACGTTCTTCGCCCCCGCCTGCTTCAGCAGGTCGATGGCCGCAACCGAGGAATTGCCGGTGGCGAGCATCGGGTCGACCGCGATAACCGTGCGATCCTCGAGGTTTTTCGGCACCTTGAAGTAATATTGCACCGGCTCCAGCGTTTCCTCGTCGCGGTAGAGGCCCACGAAGCCGACCCGCGCGGCGGGGATCAGCTCGAGGATGCCGTCGAGCAGACCGTTGCCGGCACGCAGGATCGACACCAGCGCCAGCTTCTTGCCCTCGATGGTCGGGGCGGCCATCGGGCAGAGCGGGGTCTCGATCTGCTTGGTGGTCACCGGCAGCTCGCGGGTCACCTCATAGGCCAGAAGCAGGGAAATCTCGCGCAGCAACTGACGGAAGGATGCGGTGGAAGTGTCCTTCTCCCGCATCAGGGTCAGTTTGTGCTGCACCAGCGGGTGATCGACGACGGTCAGGTGTTTCATGCGCTCTCCAGTCTCTTCAGCAGCGCCTCGCGCGTGTCGGCCGAGCAGAAGGCCGAGTTGGCGGAGGTCTTGGCGATCTCGATGAAGTCCTCTTCCTCCCATCCGAAGGTGCGTGCAAGGTTTTCGTACTCCTGCACCATCGTCGAGTGGAAGAACGGCGGGTCATCCGTGGACACGGTGACCTTCACGCCCCGCTCGCGCAGCTTCTGGATCGGATGCTGGCTGAGGGACGGATAGACGCCCAGCCTCACGTTCGAGCCGGGGCAGACCTCGAGGGTGATGCCGCGCTCGGCGATGAGTTCGACCAGCGCGAGATCCTCGATGGCGCGCACGCCGTGGCCGATGCGCTCGACACCCAGGTCCTCGATCGCCCGGCGCACCTCGGCGGCCCCGCGCCACTCGCCGGCGTGGGTGGTCAGCCGCAGCCCGGCCTCACGCGCCATGTCGAAGCTGTAGGCGAAGTCACGCTGCTCGCCGCGGTTCTCGTCGCCGCCCATGCCGAAACCGACGATCCAGTCGCCCGCGGTCTCCGCCGCGCAGAGCGCCGCGGCCTTGGCCTTCTCGGGGCCGAAGTGGCGCACGCAGGTGACCACGCCGCGCAGGGTGATGCCCATGTCGCGCTCGGCGCGGTCCGCCGCATCCTGCATCGCATGCAGGTACTCGCGCCATGCGCCGAGATCGCCGCCGCCGCAGAAGTCGGGGGAGATAAAGGTCTCGGCATAGATCACGCCGTTCTGCGCGCACTCTTCGAGCACGGCACGGGTCAGCCGGGCGTAATCCTCCGGCGACTTAAGCACCGAGGTCGCCGCTTCGTAGACCTCGAGGAAATGCACGAAATCGCGGTAGATGTACGAGCCGTCCTCGGCGAAAACCCCATCGAGGCGCACTTTCTTCTCCTGCGCCAGCCCGCGGATGAAGGACGGCGGGGCCGCGCCCTCGATGTGCAGGTGCAGCTCGAGCTTGGGCAAGGCCTTGATCCGGTGCAGGCTTTCCTCGTCGTGGTCTCTTGGGTCTCTCAAAGGAAGCTCCTTCCCGGTCCTTGCGCGGGCACTTTCAGATGCGCCGCGATGCTTGCCGCCACATCGGCGAATGCGATCTGCCCGATCTGCCCTGCCCCGCGGCCATATACAAGCACCGGAACCCGCTCGCGGGTGTGATCGGTGCCGGTCCACGTGGGGTCATTTCCATGATCGGCGGTGATCAGAAGCATGTCGCCCTCGCGCAGCCGCGGCAGCAGCCGGCCCAGCTCGGCGTCGAACCACTCGAGCGCGCGGGCGTAGCCCGAGACGTCGCGCCGGTGACCGTAGAGGCTGTCGAACTCGACGAAATTGGCAAAGGTGAGCGAACCTTCCTCGGCCTCCTCCACGAGGTCCGACAGGTGGCACATCAGCATGGCGTCCTCGCCCTTGCGCACCTCGTCGATGCCCTGCATCGAGAAGATGTCGCCGATCTTGCCGATGGCGTAGACCCGCCGCCCAGCGTCCTGCACCCAGTTGGTGAGGATCGGCTGGGGCGGCATGATCGCGTAGTCGTGGCGGTTGCTGGTACGTTTGTAGCTGCCGGGCGCGCCGACGAAGGGCCGCGCGATGACCCGGCCGACCTTCATCTTGTGCAGCGCCGGGGCGATCTTCTCGCAAAGGTTCAGCAGCCGATCCAGCCCGAAACTCTCTTCATGCGCGGCGATCTGGAAGACGCTGTCGGCGGAGGTGTAGCAGATCGGCCATCCACTGCGCTGATGCTCCTCGCCAAACTCTTCCAGCATCACCGTGCCCGAGCCGTGGCAATTGGCCAGCGTGCCGTCCACACCGGCGATCTCGCAGACCTCGGCCAGCAGTTCCGGCGGGAAGACCGGCTGCTCGACCGGGAAATAGTGCCAGTCCCAGGGCACCGGCAGCCCGGCCAGCTCCCAATGCCCCGAGGGCGTGTCCTTGCCCCTCGAGCTTTCGGACGCCGCCCCCCAAAGACCTGAAGGCTCGACCTCGAGCCCCGGCACCGCGTCGCCACTGGCCAGCCGCACGGCGGCGCCGAGCCCGAGGGCATCCAGCACCGGCAGGCATAGCGGCCCGCTGCGCCCTTCCTCGGCCCGGCCCTCGGCGCAGGCCTGCGCGATATGCGCGAGCGTGTTCGCCCCGGTGTCGGGATGTCCCGCATTGAAATAGGAGGCTGCATCCGGCGCGCCGCCGATGCCCACCGAATCCATCACCAGCAGAAATGCCCGCATCAGGCGATCCTTTCCCGCACCAATGGGCCTACGTGCGGCGCTTCCCCGATCCGGACCGCCGCCTGCACCGCCCGCGCCGCCACCTGCGCCGCGTCCTCGCTCGCCGCATGAACCCGCGCCAAGGACTGTCCCGCCTCGAGCCGCTGCCCGAGGCGCACCACATGGGACAGGCCCACGGCGGGATCAACCGGATCGCTTTCGACCTCGCGCCCGCCGCCGAGGTGCACGACCGCCAGCCCCAGCGCCTCGCCATCCATGGCCGCCACATGCCCGGCCTCTGCCGCGGGCACATCGATCACCACCGGTGCCTGCGGCAGCATATCGCGCCAGCGCTCGACGAAATCCTCCGCGCCGCCAAGCCCGCGCACCATGCGCCCGAAACGCTCCGCCGCGGCGCCGCTGGCAACGCTCTCGCGCAGCCGTGCTTCGCCCTCCGCGATCCCGGCCCCGGACAGAAGTTCCGCGCCAAGCGCGACGGAGAGCTCCAGGAGCGGCCCGCCCGCGCCTTCGGTCAGCACCTCCATCGACGCGCGCACCTCCAGCGCGTTGCCCAGCGCGTCGGCGAGCGGCTGGTCCATGTTGGTGATCAGCGCCGTCGTCGGGCAGCCCGCGGCATTGGCCGTGCCGACCAGCGAGCGCGCCAGCGCTCGCGCCTCCTCCATGGTCTTCATGAAGGCCCCCGAGCCCACCTTCACATCCAGCACCAGCCCCTCAAGCCCCGCCGCAAGTTTCTTCGACAGGATAGAGGCGGTGATCAGGTCGAGCGACTCCACCGTCGCAGTGACGTCCCTTATGGCGTAGAGCCGCTTGTCCGCCGGGGCGATGCCCGCGGAGGCCGAGACGATGGCGCAGCCCGCCTCGCGCAGGACCGTGCGCAGCCGCGCCGCACTCGGGTCGGTCACGTAGCCCGGGATCGCCTCAAGCTTGTCGAGCGTGCCTCCGGTATGGCCGAGCCCGCGCCCCGAAATCATCGGTACATAGACCCCGCAGGCGGCCAGCATCGGCGCGAGCACGAGGCTCACGCAGTCCCCCACCCCGCCGGTCGAATGCTTGTCGAGCACCGGCCCGGGAAGGTCCCAGCGCAGCACCTCTCCGCTGTCGCGCATCGCGAGGGTCAGAACCGCGCGGGCGTCTTCCGGCAGCCCCCGCAGACAGACCCCCATGGCGAAAGCCCCGGCCTGCGCCGCGGTCACCGTGCCGTCTGCGAGCCCCGCGGCGAACCAGCGCAGCCCCTCGTCCGAAGGCACCTCGCCCCGGCGCAGCGCGGCGATGACCGTGCGCGCGTCCATCAGACCCGGTCCATGTGCCCCGTACCGAAGGCGCCCGGCAGCAGCTCGCCCACGGTGGTCTCCAGCGTCGCCCCATCGGTGGTGGCCAGTGTTACCTTGGCATGCGACCGGCCGAACTCGGCGAGCTTCTGACGACAGCCGCCACAAGGCGGCAGCGGGTGCTCGCAATCAGCGATGACATAGGCCTCGATGATCTCTGTCTCGCCAGCGGCAACCATGGCGGCAATGGCGCCCGCTTCGGCGCAGGTACCCTCGGGATATGCAACGTTCTCGACGTTGCAACCGGCGTAGATCTTGCCCGAGGGTGCCAGCATCGCCGCCCCGACCTTGAATTTCGAATAGGGGACATAGGCGTTTTCACGCACCGCGCGGGCGGCGTTCTCGAGCGACATGGCGCACCTCTTTGGACTTTCGGCGCCATGTTGCGAGGCGTTCACGCCGAATGCAATCCCCGCGCCCCCCGCCCCCTTCGTCCAGAGGAAAATATCCCACGGGGGTGCGGTGGCGTGAAACCCCCGGCGGTGCGGCCCATGCCTCAGGCCGATCCCTTCGGCAGGGGCGTGCGCGCCCGATTGTAGTCGGACCAGTCTCCGATCTGCGGGTACCAGGTCCGGCGCCAGGCCTTCACCCTCGGGTTCATCACCCGCCGCCAGACCGGGGGCACCATCGCCGCCATGGTCATCACGGGGTAGCCATAGGGCAGCTGCGGCGCCTCGCTCTCGGCGTAGGTCTGCAGGAGCGGGAACCGCCGGTCAGGCTTGTAGTGATGGTCGGAATGGCGCTGCAGGTTGATCAGCAGCCAGTTGGTCGCGGTATGCGCCGAGTTCCACGAATGGTGCGGCTTGACGTGCTCGTAGCGCCCGTCGCCGAGGTATTCGCGGGTCAGCCCGTAGTGCTCGACGTAGTTGGTCAGCTCGAGCTGCCAGATCGCCACCCCCGTCTGCACGAGAAACAGCATGAGCCCTCCGGGTCCGCCAAGCGCGACCGCAAGCGCCAGCATCGCCCCCTGCAGCGCCAGGTAGAGCCAGAACGGGTTGCGCCTGTGCCACCAGGGCAGCCCGCGCCGCGCCAGCAACCGCTTCTCCGCCCGGAAGGCCGAGACAGGGCAATCGCGGAGCACCCGCGCGTAGTAGCGATGGAAGCCCTCGTTGTAGCGCGCGGTCACCGGGTCCCGCGGCGTGCCGACCCAGAGGTGATGCACCAGCAGGTGCTCGGAGCGGAAATGCGAATAGAGCACCATGGCCAGCAGCCAGTCCCCCAGCCGCCGCTCGAGATTGTTGCGCTGGTGCAGGAGCTCGTGGGAGTAGACGATCCCCACCGTGCCGGTCATCACCCCGGTGCCGAAGAAGACCCCGAATTTCTCCCAGTTGTTGAGGGCGTCATTGCCAGAGACGTAGCAGATCAGCGCAAACAGCGTGACGAACTGCACGGGTGCCCAGAGCATCACCCCGGCGCGATACCAGACGAGCGCGCGCTCTTCGGTCTGCGGGTCTGCATTCTCGGCGTTCAGGCCCAGTGCCGCGTCGAGCGCCGAGAAGAGATACCACGTGGCCAAAGGGGGCAGCAGCACCCAGAGCCCGCCGTTCAGCGCGCCGATCCAGACCAGCAAGGGCAGCAGATAGACCAGCCAGAACGGAGCCGCAGCGGTCCAGCGCGAGAATTTATCTGCGGAAATCATGCACTCGTCCCAAACGTCCGCCCCGGATATCGCTTCTGGCCGGCGCGCGGCGCATATCGAGGCCCTTTTGCCGCAGCTTGAGCCGATCATGGGCCCCGGTCAATGCGACGCAAGGGCCGCGGGCTGCGTGACGTGGCCGCCCTGCCTCAGCCCGTGGTCAGGGCAAAGGCCTTGCGCATCACCGTGGGCAGGTCACCGGCATCGAAGACCTCCGCCTCGACGAACTCGCCGCGCTCGGGGCGGCGCTCCATCGGCACCAGCGCGGTCTTCACCGTCAGCCGCAGGTGGAAGTGCGTGAAGGTATGGCGCGCCTCGGCATTGAGCGTCTTCCATTCGGCCCTGATGGGCGGCGCGTCGGCGGGGGCCTCCTCGGACCAGTCCGAGCCAGGCCAACCCAGCATGCCACCAAGCAGCCCACTGTCGGGCCGCCGTTCCAGCAACCAGGCCCCGTCCACCCGCTTCACCAGATAGGCGATGCCGTGACGGGTCGGCTTGCGCTTCTTCGGGGCCTTCTTCGGCAGTTCGGCCTGCGTGCCGCGATCCCAGGCGGCGCAGGCGGTACGCCACGGGCAAAGCCCGCAGGCCGGGTTGCGCGGCGTGCAGATGGTGGCACCGAGGTCCATCACCGCCTGCGCGTAGTCGCCGGGCCGTCCCTGCGAGGTCAGCGCGGCGGCATAGCCGGTCAACACCGGTTTCGACTGCGGCAACGGCATGTGCTCGTCGTGCAGCCGCGCCATGACCCGCTCGACATTGCCGTCCACCACCGTCTCGGGCAGATCGAAGGCGATCGCCGCCACCGCCGCCGCCGTGTAGGGCCCGACCCCCGGCAGGGCGCGAAGCCCTTCCAGGGTCTGGGGGAACACCCCGCCGTGCTCATCGGCCACCGCCCGCGCGCATTTCAGCAGGTTGCGGGCCCGCGCGTAGTACCCCAGCCCCGCCCAGGCGGCCATGACGTCGGCATCCTCGGCAGCGGCGAGGTCCGACACCGTCGGCCAGCGCGTGGTGAAGGCTTCGAAGTAGCTCTTCACCGCGGCCACGGTGGTCTGCTGCAGCATGATCTCGGACATCCAGACCCGGTAGGGATCGGGGCGCACGCCAGCCGCCCGCGCCGCCGGGCTGACGCGCCACGGAAGCTCGCGCGCATGGCGATCGTACCAGGTGAGCAGATCTGCGGCCTGCGCCGTGTCACGCGTGGCTGACATTCCCTTGATCATCGACGACAAAAGCGATTCCCTGCTGGCATGCGGATGCGGGGTCACTAGAATAGGTCCGCAGAGAGGGATTCAAGATGGCACGGCGCAACACCTCAACATACGGGTTCGCAAAGACCTCGGGCCTGCTGAACGCGCAGATCCGCAAGGCCAGCGAGAGCCGCGGCTTTGCGCAGTCGCGCCTGCTCACCCATTGGGACGAGATCGTCGGTGCCGACGTGGCCGCCATGGCCCGCCCGGTCGAGGTCAGCTACTCCCGCCAGCAGGGACTCGGCGCGACGCTGACCCTGCTGACCACCGGTGCCAACGCACCGCTTCTCGAAATGCAGAAGGAACAGCTGCGCGAGAAGGTCAACGCGATCTACGGCTACAACGCCATCGCGCGCGTCCGGATCACCCAGACCGCCGCCACCGGCTTCGCCGAAGGGCGCGTCGCCTTTGGCCATGCCGCCAAGGCGGAAAAGCCCGAGCCCTCGCCCGAGATCAAGGCGGAGGCACACAAGGTGGCCGGCGACATCCATGACGACGGGCTGCGCGCGGCGCTGGAGCGCCTCGCCGGCAACGTCATCTCGAAATCGCGGCAATAGCGCCGCAGGCAAGGCAACCACAAGAGGACCTTACATGACCCGCATTTTCCCCGTCGCCGCGTTCGCGGCCGCATTCGCCCTCGGGGGCGTCGCCCTGTCCGGCGCGGCCAGCGCGCAGGAGGCGAGCAGCGAGGCCAGCGCCACCGAAACCGCACCCGAAATCGTCGAGATGGTGAAGGGCGACGTGAACGCCCCCGTCGAGATGATCGAATACGCCTCCTTCACCTGCCCGCACTGCGCGCGCTTCTCCAACGAGGTGCTGCCGCAGATCGAGGAGAACTACATCAAGACCGGCAAGGTGAAACTGGTCTACCGGGACGTCTACTTCGACAAGTACGGCATGTGGGCGGCCATGGTCGCGCGGTGCCAGCCCGAGAAGTTCTTCGGCATCGCCGACATGGTGTACAAGACCCAGGGCGACTGGATCAAGGCGGGCTCGGACCAGGGCATCGCCGACGGCCTGCGCAAAATCGGCCTGATGGCCGGCATCGGCCAAGAGCAGCTTGACGCCTGCATGAACGACGGCGCCAAGCTGCAAGCGCTGGTCGGCTGGTACCAGGAGAACGCGACCCGCGACAACATCACCGCGACGCCCTCCTTCATCATCGACGGCAAGCCCTACTCGAACATGTCCTACGACGAGTTCGCCAAGGTTCTCGACGAGCACTACGAAGACGCGCAGTAAGCCGTTCTCGGACACGCCGGCGCCAGGGTGCCGGCCATCAGGGCGCGCCATGCCGGCGCGTCCTTTTTCGTTCGGACCCAGCGGACGTTACGCGTGTCTCGATCCCGGGACATCTTGGCGGAAAAGCATGGTTTTGCCCGGTGGCGCTCGACCGGGCGCCGGGCTAAAGCTGGATTCGCAAAGAGCCCAAAATTTCATCCATCCTAAGGCGACCATGGCAAAGGAAATCGAACGCAAGTTCCTCGTGGCCGACCAGGGCTGGCAGATCGAGGCCGTCCGCAGCGAACGCCTGCGCGACGGGTTGATCGCCGCCGCGGACGGGCGCAAGGCCCGCGTCCGCTTTTACGACGACCGCGCCACCCTGTGCATCAAGGGTCGCCGCGACGGGCTGTCGCGCGACGAGTTCGAATACCCCATCCCGGCGCAGGATGCCGAAGAGATGCTCGCCTCCCATTGCGAGAATCTCGTCGAAAAGACGCGCCACTACGTTCCGGCGGGGCCGCTGGTCTGGACCGTGGATGTCTACGAAGGGCTGCTGGCCGGGATCATCATCGCCGAGGTCGAACTGCCCGCGATCGACACGCCCCTGCCCCTGCCCGCATGGGTGGGCCGCGAGGTGACCGGACTGCAGGAGTATCGCAAGGTGAACATGGTCGCCGAGCGCAAGACGATGATCGCCTCTACCGCCGCCTGAGACCTTCCCGAGAGCGACAGGCAGGCGACCGGGCCGGCGCAACTGCGCCTTGCCCTTCTTACAGAATGCGCCGGCGAGGCCCTCGCCCCGCCAGCGGCTCACTTTTCTCAGCCGGCCTCATCGACGCGCATCATCCGCTGCGCGAGGCTCTCGACCCCGCCCAGCCAGCGCGTGACCAGCTTCGGGTCCGACGGTGCCGCCGAGACACCCCGTTTGATCTCGCGGTTCAGCACCGCCTCGATCGCCCAGGACACCGGCATGGACACCAGCCGCGCCATGGCCGAGCCGCGCGCGTCGCCCCAGGCGTCCATCACCCAGGTCTTGTGCCAGACCGTCTCTCCGGCCTTCTCGGCCTTCAGCGTCACGCAGAGTACCACCCGGTCGGGCTCGCCCTCTTCGTACTTGTTCTCGGCAAGCAGGTCGGAGGCCATCTGCGCCAGCCGCGCATCGTCGGCTGTCTCGACCTCGGCGAAGATGTCCTTCCACGCCTCGGACCAACCGTTCAGGCGCAGCGTGCCGCGCACGAAGTCCTTCACCTTCCAGTCCTGACCGAACTCGTACTGCTCGATGAACGGCAGCGAGTCGCGGTTGGGATAGACCTCGAAGCTCTCGGGCGGATCGAGCGGCGCATCGTAGCGGGTCAGCGCATCCCAGGGACGCTGCACGTTCAGCTCTTCGAAGTGGCGGATCGAGCGCGAGGGCGAACGCAGCGCCTTCAGCACGCCGACCGGTGCCCAGGAGAACTTGTAGCGGAAGGCATTGGCCTCCTTCGGCACGCCGCCGCAATAGCTCAGGAAGCTGATCTCATTGGCGGGATCGAAGGCGCCCGACGCCCGGTAGGCCGCAACGAGGTCATGCGCCATCAGGTGATCGATCCCCGGGTCGAGCCCGACCTCGTTGACCAGCGCCACCCCGGCCTCCTTGGCTTTCGCATCAAGCCCGCGCATCTCCGGCGAGATGTAGGAGGACGACACGAAATGCGCCTTCTTCTTGATGGCGATCTCGGCCAGCATCACGTGCCAGTCGCCGGGCAGCATCGAGACGATCACATCGCCTTCCTGCACCGCCGACTCCACCGCCTCGGGGGCGAAGGCGAGAATGCGGTTCGTCAGATCGCCCACGGCCTCGCGGGCCTTGGTTTCGGTCCGGTTCCATACCATCACGTCGTGGCCGGCTTCGATCAGGCGTCGCAGCCCCGGGATGGACGAAAGCCCCGTTCCGCACCAATGAATCATGCAAGTTCCTCCTTGAGGTATCTGTCGTAGGTCGCCGCCGCCCGGCCCCAGACGCCCGCGTCCAGCGCGGGCAGGGTCAGCAGATGCGGCAACAGTTGCGCGGCGAAATCCTCCGAGCTCTCCCGCGGGAGCAGCGAGGGAAGGTTGTCGATCGCCATGACGTCGAGCGGCGGCTCCTCGTGAACGCGAAGCGCGGGGGCCTGCCAGTCGGTCACGCGGTCATAGACCTTCACCGGCGAGAAGTCACTGTCGGGATCGCAGGCAATGTCGCCGATGGCGCGCAGCCTGCGCGCGCCTGTTGCCGCCGAGGCGGGCACGAAGACCGGCGTGCCGGGATGGGCGAGAATGCAGTTGAAGAAGATTTCATGCTCCAGCACCTCCGGGAACGGCCCGCCATGGGCGGTCTCGGCCATGTCCCAGCCGGTGACCTCGACGCCGACCTTGCGGCAGAGGTCCGACGCCCCGGTGCCGACGCGCCCCAGCGCGCCGATGACCAGCGCCTTCGGACGCCCGCCGCCCGCCGCGTCGAGCGCGTCGGTGACCGATGCCTCCATCGCCGCCGCCCCGGGCCAGACAGAGACTGGCGCGCAGAGCCCGCCCTGCTTCTGCGCCGCATAGGCCAGCAGGGTTACCGCCGCCCCGGCGTAGCCCGCCCAGTAGCCAAAGGCCGCGACGCGCCGCCCGTCCTCGGCGACGAGATATTCGAGATCGTAGAGCGCCCCGCCGCCCGCGACGAAGCGCTTCAGCAGGAGCTGCCCGGCGGGCTGGCCCTTGAAGGCATGGCCGAACATGATGTGGCGATGGCGCAGCGGCGTGCCGTCCTCGGGCAGCTCCTTGAGGCCGAAGATGATCGCATCCCCCGGTGCCTCCGGCCAGCTGTTCTCCGGCGCGATCTCGGCGCCGGCGGCGCGGTAGCCCTCGATGCCGATGACCCGCGCGCGGCTTTCCTCGACGGTGACGCGCAGCCCCGCGGCGATCAGCGCCTTCACCCCCTCGGGGGTCACGCCCACCCGGTCCTCGTTCTGCCGCTGCTCCGCGCGCACCCAGAGATGTGTCATCCGTTTCTCCACAGCCAAATTCCCCGCCTTGCTATAGAAAAGCACAACGCGGGGAAAGCCGGCCGTCAGAGATGGGTGCGTGCCAGTGATCGCTCCGCGCCTTCGAGGTGCGGCACCGCGTTGAACAAAGTCAGGCATAGCCCGGTCGAAAGCGGCTGGAAGCGGTGCAGCGAGGTGTTCTCGATGGCTAGGCAGGCATGCGCCAGCGCCTGCACCTCGAGCCCCATGGTCACCCGCATCGCCATGCCGATGAGCCCACCCGACGTGACCACCACGGCGCGCCCCTCGCCCGCGGCGATCTCGCCCAGCACCTCGCGCACGCGGCTCTCGAAATGCTCGAAGCTCTCGGGCACGCCTTCGAGCCTCCCTTCGCGCCAATAGCCGAGCAGCCGCGGCATGTGGCGGATGAAACCCTCGCGGTCCGGCGGCAGGGCAATGCCGTGCTGCTGGTCCATGAGCTGCGCCATGGTGAAATACTCCAGCTCGTTGAGCCGCGCGTCCTGCACCACCTCGAGCCCGATCGACATCTCCGCCGCGGTCTCGCGGTGGCGCTGCAACGTGCCCGAATAGGCACGGGCAAAGACCTCGCCGGTGCCGCGCAGGTGATCGCCCAGCCAGCGCGCCTGCTGGCGCCCCAGATCGCTCAGCCGGTCATAGCTGATCTCGTCCTTGGCATGGGTATTTGCCTGCCCGTGCCGCACGAGGGTGACATGAGACATGCCCCGCCCCTTTCATTGTTCCATCAAATACGCCGTGGGAGAGCCGCGCAGCGGCGAGGAGGCAGCACCCCCTTCCCTTGTCCCGCGGGACACCGGCAAACTCAGCAAAAGTTCTCGGGACCGACGCGCTGCATCACCGAGTAGCGGTCGCCATGCGCCCAACCGACGGGAAGCACCTCCTCGATCCGCGCGAGATCGCCGTCCGAGAGCGTGGCGCTCAGCCCGGTCAGAAGCTCCCGGAAGTGCGCGACCGAGCGCGTGCCCGGGATCGGGATCACGTGATCGCCGCGGGTGAGCAGCCATGCGATGGCGAGACCCGCGGCGGGCAGCCCCATATCGGCGGCCAGCGCGCGGAACCGGTCGGTGATGACAAGGTTCGCCGCGAGGTTCGGCTCGGTGAACCTCGGGTTGCCCGCGAGGAAAGGGTTCGCCGCGATGGTCTCGGTGCCGATCGGGCTGTCGGTCAGCAGCGAGCGGCCCACCGGCGAAAAGGCCACGAAGGCGGTGCCCAACTCCTTGCAGGCCGCCAGGAGCCCCAGTTCGACGAACCGCGTGGCGAGCGAGTATTCCGACTGCACCGCGGCCACAGGGTGCACCGCGGCGGCCCGGCGCAGCGAGGACGGCGCGATCTCGGAAAAGCCGAAGCTCTTGATCTTGCCCTTCTTCACCAGCCCGGCGAGCGTCTCGGTGACCTCCTCGATGGGTCGGTCGGCCTCGCGGCGGTGCACGTAGAAGAGATCGACCTGCTCGATCCCCATGCGCGCCAGAGAGCCGTCGAGTTCGCCTTCGAGGTGGGCGGCAGAATTGTCGTAGCAGCGGTTGCCGTCCGCGTCCTTGGTGATGCCGGCCTTGGTGGCGATATGCAGCGTCTCGCGCGCCCCGGGGTTGGCTTCCAGCCACGCCCCGATCGCCTTCTCCGAGCGCCCCATGCCATAGACGTTCGACGTGTCGATATGCACCACGCCGGCCTCCGCCGCGGCGTCGAGCACCGCAAAGGAGTTCGCTTCAGTGGTTGGCCCGTAGAACTCGGCAAAGGACATGGCACCGATACCGAAGGCGGGAACCTCGGGGCCGCCGGACCCCATGCGAACTGTCTTCATGCTCATCCTTTCACACGCTCAAGGCTGCGCGCCTCCACCGCCGAGATTGCGGCGGCCACGGCAGCTTCGACGTCCAGCTCAGAGGTGTCGATCATCATCGCGTCGGTCGCCGGCTTCAGCGGCGCGTCGGCGCGGGTCGCGTCGCGGTGGTCGCGCTCGCGGGTCTCGGCCAGAACCGTCTCGAAATCGGTCACGGCCCCTCCGGCCACCAGTTCCTCGTAGCGGCGGCGGGCGCGCACCTCGGCGCTGGCGGTGACGAAGAGCTTGGCCTCTGCCTCCGGGCAGATCACCGTGCCGATGTCGCGCCCGTCGAGAACCGCGCCACCGTCGCGACGGGCAAAGGCGCGCTGGAAGTCGAGCAGCGCCGCGCGCACCTCGGGGATCGCCGCCACGCGCGAGGCGGCCTGCCCCACGGCGGCGGTGCGCAGCCCCTCCACCTGAAGGTCATCGGGCACCAGTTCCTGAGCCGCGAGGATCGGCTCGACCCCGTCCAACATCTTGCGCCCGACGGCGCGGTAGAGCAGCCCGGTGTCGAGATGGGCAAAACCGAAATGTGCCGCGACGGCGCGGCTGATCGTGCCCTTGCCGGCAGCCGCCGGCCCGTCGATGGCAATGGTAAAGGCCATGGCCGTCCCTTTCTTTCAGATCGCGGCCTTTATGGCCCCCGCCGGGAAGGGCCGCAAGTTACCTGCCCCGCTGCTGCTTCCAGAGGCCGAAGAGCGCTGCGCCACAGACCGCCAGCAGCACGTACTTGAGCCGGGTGAACAGGCTCGACCACTCGACCAGCGCCCGGTCGAGCGCCACCGGCCCACGCAGCAGCATCTCGTTGATCAGCAGGTTCTCGGCGGCATCCGCCCCGATCCAGGCGAGCGCCAGCACCACGAAGATCCCGCGTCGCCACCACGCTCGGCCCTTGGAGAGATAAAAGGCCCCGAGCAACATCGCGAGGCCGAAGACGACGCGGAAGGCCAGCCCGAGCCAGCGCATTTCCAGCAGGTAGACCGCCCGCGCGTCGTCGCTCAGCGCCAGCAGGTAACGCTGCGCCTCCGCCGCCGAATAGCCGAAGACCCGCAGATCGAAGGGCAGCAACCCACCGGTGCCGGGCCAGAGCACCGCCCAGGTATAATAGCCCATGCAGATCAGCAGCGCGGCGGCGAAGGCCGCAACGAGCGGCAGGATGTGTTTCACGCGTCGCGGCCCATGTCGGCACCAAGGCCGGTCATCAGCGTCTCGAAGATCGGGAAGGAGGTGGCGATCGGCCCGCCGTCGTCCACCCGCACCGGTGCCTCGGTGGCCAGCCCCATGACCATGAACGACATGGCGATGCGGTGGTCCAGGTGGCTTTCCACGGTCGCCCCGCCCTTCACGTCGCCGAAGCCGCGGCCATGCACCGTCCACCAGTCCTCACCCTCGTCGACCTCGACGCCGTTGAGGCGCAGGCCGGTGGCCATGGCGTCGATGCGGTCGCTTTCCTTGACGCGCAGTTCCTTGACGCCGGGCATGTGGGTCTTGCCGCTGGCAAAGGCCGCGACCACCGAAAGCACCGGGTATTCGTCGATCATGCTGGCGGCACGCTCGGCCGGCACCTCGATGCCCTTGAGGTTCGGCGAGAACTTGGCGCGCAGGTCGGCGACGGGCTCGCCGCCCTCCTCGCGCATGTTCTCGAAGGTGAGATCCGCGCCCATGTCCTGCAGGGTGAAGAACAGCCCGGCACGGGTCGGGTTGAGGCCGATGTTCGGCACCAGCACGTCCGAGCCCTCGGTGATCAGCGCGGCGCAGACCGGGAAGGCCGCCGACGAGGGATCGCGCGGCACGATGATGGTCTGCGGCTTCAGCTCGGGCTGGCCGACCAGCGTGATCACCCGGCCTTCCGGGCTCTCCTCGGTGGTCACCTGCGCACCGAAGCCCGTCAGCATCCGCTCGGAGTGGTCGCGGGTCGCCTCGCGCTCGATCACCACGGTCTCGCCCGGGGCGTTGAGCCCGGCCAGCAGCACCGCCGATTTCACCTGCGCCGAGGGCACGGGCGTGGCATAGCGCACCGGCAGCGCATCCGCCGCGCCAACGATGGTCATCGGCAGCCGCCCGCCCTTGCGCCCGTAGGCGCGCGCACCGAAGAGCGCCAGCGGATCGGTGACGCGGGCCATGGGCCGCGAGTTCAACGAGGCGTCACCGGTGAAGGTGGCGGTGATCGGCGTCGTCGCCATGGCGCCCATGATCAGCCGCACGCCGGTGCCAGAGTTGCCGCAGTCGATGACATTGCCGGGCTCGGCGAAACCGCCGACGCCAACGCCGTGCACGTGCCAGGTGTCGCCCGTCTTCTCGACCTCGGCGCCGAAGGCGCGCATGGCCTTGGCCGTGTCTAGCACGTCCTGCCCTTCCAGCAATCCGGTGACCTTGGTCTCGCCCACTGCCATGGCGCCGAGGATCAGCGACCGGTGCGAAATGGATTTGTCGCCCGGCACATGTGCCTCGCCCTTAAGGCCCGCGGACTTGCGGGCAATCATCGGAATGGGGTCCCCGTGGCTCGACATGGCGCCTCTCCTGTTATCGCTCGCGCGCCTGATAGCAGCGGGATCGGGCTGCGTCCATCGCCCGAACGCCGCATCCGCGCGCAAGGCCGGTCGCTGTGGTCGAGAAACCTGGCCCCACCGCTTGCCACGCCTGCCGCTGCGTCCTAGGTGTGATCTCAGGGAGTGAGGCAGACCCGGAATCCCTCCCGATTCCCGACAGACCAGATGGATTGGCATGACCGACAGAGCGGCCCATACCGCGCCTGCCTCGATGGCCGGCAGCGAGAGACAGATTTCTGCACGCATGGTGCTCTTCGCACTCGCCATGGGCGGCTTTGCCATCGGCACCACGGAATTTGCCGCCATGGCGCTGCTGCCCAGCTTCGCCCGTGACCTCGGCGTCAGCGAGGCCCGCGCGGCGGATGCGATCAGCGCCTATGCGCTCGGCGTGGTGGTCGGCGCGCCGGTGCTCGCGGTGGCCGCGGCGAAGATGCGCAAGCGGATGCTGCTAATCTGGCTGATGCTTGCCTTCGCCGCCTTCAACACGCTCTCGGCCATGGCGCCGACCTTCGGCCTCTTCACTGTCTCGCGTTTCTTCTCGGGTCTTCCGCATGGCGCCTATTTCGGGGTGGCGGCGCTGGTCGCGGCCTCGATCGTGCCGCGCAACAAGCGCGCCACGGCGGTCTCGCGGGTATTCCTCGGGCTGACCATTGCCACCACCATCGGCGTACCCGCCGCAAGTTGGCTGAGCCAGTACATCGGCTGGCGCTCGGGCTTCGTGATCGTCGGCGCGCTGTCGCTGGCGACGGCGCTGGCGGTCTACCTCAAGGCGCCGCGCACCCCGGCCGATCCGAACGCCAACCCCCTGCGCGAGCTCGGCGCGCTGAAGAACCGCCAGGTCTGGCTGACGCTGGCCACGGGCGCGGTCGGCTTCGGCGGCTTCTTCGCAGTCTACACCTACATTGCCTCGACGGTGCAGAGCACGCTTGGCGCCTCCGAGGACATGGTGGCGGTGATGCTGATGTCCGCGGGCGTCGGCATGACGATCTTCAACCTCCTGATGGGGGCGCTGGCCGACAAGAACCTCAACCTTACCGCCTTCGTCTCCTTCGGCGGCGGTGCGCTGGTGCTGGCGCTCTTCCCGGCCGCCGTGTCGGGGGGCCTCTGGACCATGGGCGTCGCGGTGCTCTGCATGAGCATCCTCGGCGGTGTCTCGACGGTCATGCAGACACGGCTGATGAACGTCGCAGGCGAGGCGCAGCAGCTTGCCGCCTCGCTGCACCACGCGGCTTTCAACGTCGCCAACGCGGTCGGGCCCTTCCTAGCGGCGCGGGTGATCGCCGCTGGCCACGACTTCCCCTCCTCGGGCTATGTCGGGGCGGCGCTGAGCGCCGGGGGCTTCGTGCTCTTCGCGATCACGCTCTGGGATGCGCGGCGCAGCGGTATCGAATGAGGTGATCGGGACAGGGGTCCGACACGACCCGGGTTTCGCCGCAGCGAATAAGAACATCGTCACCAAAGGAGGGGCGCGCAGGGAATGATATTCCATCCGCGCCGCTCCCAGAAATCGCTGATCCAAGCCGCGCCGGATCGGCGGAGCACTGTCCCGGCCGCGCTGCGCCCGGGTGCCCTGCCAGCCCTTGCAGCGCAGGCTATCTGACCGAAATAAGGCCACAAAAGACCCCGTTTACGAGAAGGCTCCACAATGACCTACAAAGCGATTGCTCTCTCCGCCGCGATCAGCGGCCTCGCAGCGACCGGTGCCCTTGCCGCCGACCTGGGCCCGCTGGTCAGCCCCGCCGAGCTCGAAACCGCCCTGAACGACGCCGAGACCCCGCAAGTGCTGGACATCCGCGGCGACGCCTATGCCGACGGTCACATCGCCGGCGCCGTCTCGGCCCCCTACGGCCTGTTCCGCGGCCCCGAAGACAACCCCGGCGCGCTGGTGCCGTCGGACCAGCTGGAAACCACCTACGAGAAGCTCGGCCTCGAACCCGACGCGCAGGTGGTCATCGTCTCGCAGGGGGACACCGACACCGACTTCGGTGCCGCCGCCCGCGTCTACTGGACGCTGAAGAGCTCGGGTTTCACCGATCTGTCGATCCTTAACGGCGGCTCGCAGGCCTGGGTGAATGCCGGCCTGCCGCTGAGCAAGGACGCCGTGACCCCCGAGCCCACCGAGCTCGACATCAGCTGGAACGACGCCTGGACCGCCGAGACCCCCGAGGTCGCCGACGTGGTCGACGGCGGCCACGAGGCTCTGCTGCTCGACGCCCGCCCCGCCGCCTTCTTCGAGGGCAAGAAGGCGCATGGCGCCGCCGCCAAGCCCGGCACCCTGCCCGGCGCGCAGAACTATGCCTACACGCAGTTCTTCCAAAGCGGTGCCACCGCAATCGGCCAGATTTCGGATGTGCAGGCGCTGAAAGCCTCGCTCGGCGTCGACGACGGAGAGGAGATCGTCTCGTTCTGCAACACCGGCCACTGGGCGGCCACCAACTGGTTCGCGCTGAGCGAGATGGCGGGGATCGAGAACGTCAAACTCTACCCCGGCTCGATGGTCGAATACTCGCAGACCGGCCGTGACATGCAGAACTCGCCGGGCCTGTTCAAGAACCTTCTGAACCAGGTTACCGGGGGCAACTGATGAGCCAGGCAACGCTACAGGGGGCGGCAGAGACCGCCCCCGCAGGCCCCTTCGGAAAGCGCGCCGGGCTGATCCTCGGCGCGCTTGTCATAGTCGCGCTGGTCGCGCTTTTCGCCGGCGCGCGCTACGGGCTGCTGCTCGCGATCGGCCTCGGCTTCGGCATCGCGCTCGAAGGCATGCGCTTCGGTTTCGCCGGGCCGTGGCGCGCGATGATCCTGCGCCGCGAACCCTCGGGGGTGCTGGCGCAGCTGCTGGCGATCGCGCTGGTTGCCGTGGTCGCCATTCCGCTGCTGTCGAGCCACGCCGGGGAACTCGTCGGTGCGCAGGCCCCCATCGGCTTTGCCATGGTCGGCGGCGCCTTCGTCTTCGGCGCCTGCATGCAGATCGTGCTCGGCTGCGGCTCGGGCACGCTGGTCAACGCCGGAAGCGGCAACCCGGTCAGCCTGCTGGCGCTGCCCTTCTTCGCACTCGGCAGCTTTGCCGGGGCCTGGGGTCTGATCTGGTGGACCGATCTCGGCGCATTGCCGATCCTGACGCTTTCGGGCGGCGCCGGCCTTGGCGTGACGCTGGTGCTGCTGGCGCTGGCCGCCGCGATCTTCCTGTGGCGCGCCGCGCCCGGCGCCGTGAAGCTGAGCCGCCGCCACGCCATCGCCGCCGTGGTGCTGGCGCTGCTGGCAATCGGCAACCTGCTGGTGGCGGGCCAGCCCTGGGGCGTGGTCTACGGGCTCGGGCTCTGGGCGGCCAAGGGCTATAGCGCGCTCGGTGGCGACCTCTCGGCCTCGGCCTTCTGGGCCGCGCCGGGCTCGATGGAGCGCGTGCAGTCGAGCGTGCTGACCGACTACACCTCGCTGACCGACATCGGCATCATCCTCGGCGCCTTCGGCGTGGCGGCCTGGCGCCGCGGCGCGCTGGCGGCGAAACTCCCGACCTACCCGGCGCGCGCCTGGGTCGCGACCATCGTCGCGGGCTTCCTGCTCGGCTATTCGTCGCGGCTCGCCTTCGGCTGCAACGTGGGGGCGTTCTTCTCGGGCATCTCGACCGGCAGCCTGCACGGCTGGGTCTGGTTCATCGCTGCCTTCGGCGGAGCCTTCCTCGGCATCCGGCTTCGGCCCATGCTGGGACTGGAGGCGCGGTCATGACCCGCAGCTTCACCGCCTCTCTCGCGCTGGCCTTCGTCGCAGCGCTGCTGGTCTTCGACCTCACCAGGACCCCGCCGAATCCCTACCAGGCCCCCGCCATATTGGCCTTCGGCTCTGGCAGCGCCGCCTCGGGCGGCTTCTGCGGTGCCTTGCCGGACTGAGCGTGAGCGGTGTTTCCGCGTGGCCACTCTGCTGGTGGCCACGCGGACCTCACCCCAAGCGATTCTGCACCAAGTCGCAAGATTTCTGCTGTAAGTCGCTGAATTACCGGGATTCACGAAAGATTCACCCTACTCCGATTAGCGTCGAGGCAGGGTTGTTTCCAATGTGAGTGGTATTCTTTTAAACCCTGCACTCCTTGGGTCCGGACGGCAGACCTGCCGGCGGCCCAAGGAGCTTTTGATGCGTTTCATGCGTGGTCACGCATGACGCCTTCATCCACGAAAATGACCTCCGCTGCGCCGCACGGGCGCAGGCTGTCAGAGGCGCTGCCCGCCCGACAGTTCAACCCGTTGACCGGTCATCCACGACAACCCGCCGGTCAGCAGCCCGGCAACCCCCGCGCCGATGTCCTCGGCCTCGCCCACCCGGCCAAGCGCGGTCATACCAGAGATGCCCGCGTTGATTTGCGCATTGTCGCGCACCGCACCGCCGCCGAAATCCGTGGCGATTGCGCCCGGAGCAATACAGTTTACCCGGATGCCGCGTGGCCCGAATTCCTGCGCCGCGTAGCGCGTCAGTACCTCCACCGCGCCCTTCATCGAGGCATAGGCGGCGTAGCCCGGCAGCGTGAACCGCGCGAGGCCGGAGGAAACGAAGAGCACGGAGCCGCCCTCGGAGATCACCGGCGACAAGGCGCGAGTCAGCAGGAAGGGCGTGCGCACGTGCACGCGGTACAGCAGGTCGAGGTCTTCCGGCCCGGTCTCGGCAATGCTGCGGTGAACCCCGAGACCCGCGTTGTTCACCAGATAGTCGAGGCTGTCGCGCCCGAAGGTCTGAGAGAGGGCCTCGCGGACCCGATCGGCAAATTCCGCGATGTCGCCATGCTCGGCATCGAAGGGCAGCATCGCTGCCCGCACGCCAAGCACCTCGATCTCGCGCGCGACCTCGGCGGCGGCCTCGGGCGAGCTGTTGTAGGTGCCGATCACCTCGACACCCGCGCGGGCGAGGTGCAATGCGGCGGCGCGGCCAAGGCCACGGCTCGCGCCGGTGATGAGGGCAATTTTAGGGGTCATGTCGGTCTCTCCTGTGCTTGGGCAGCATGGCCGCCCGCCTGCCGGAAGAGATACGTTGCTCGCAGCATGCGATAAATCGTATAGATTCGTATAGGCTATCCGGATATCCGAACAATGCAGCAACTCGACCTGAACACCCTCGCGCAGTTCGTCGCCGTCGCCCGGCACCTGAATTTCCGCCGTGCCGCAGCCGAGCTGGCGATATCCCCCTCGACCCTCAGCGAGCGCATCCGCGAGCTGGAGGCGCGGCTCGGCGTACGGCTGCTCAACCGGAACACCCGCAGCACCTCGCTGACCGAGGACGGTGAGCGCCTGCTCGCGCGCACACGCGATGCGATTGCCGTGCTGGATGAGGCCGCCGCCGCCGTCGGCAGCGGGCGCGACGCTCCGCTGGGCGGGCGCATCCGCATCAACGGCCCCGCCCCGGCGATCGAGCTACGGCTGATGCCGCTGGTGACCTCCTTCCTCGCGCGACACCCGGGGGTGCGGATCGAGGCGGTCAGCGAAGGCGATCTGGTGGACGTGGTGGCGCGCGGCTTCGACGCCGGGCTGCGCTACGACGAAACGCTGGCGCAGGACATGGTGGCCGTGAGGCTGGGCCCCGACCAGCGCATGCTGGTCGCCGCAGCGCCCGAATACCTCGCGGCGCGGGGCACGCCGCTCACCCCCGACGACCTCGCGCAGCACGCCTGCATCACCCATGTTTTCGGCACCGGAAACACCCTGCCCTGGTCTTTCGAGAAGGACGGACGGGCGCTCGACATCCGACCGCAGGGGCGGCTCTCGGTGAACAGCTCCGCCGCCGCGCTGGTCGCGGCGCGCGCCGGGCACGGGCTGATCTATGCCTTCGACGAGTACCTCTCGGCGGACCTCGAGACCGGGCGGCTCGTGCAGGTGCTCGGCGACTGGACGCCGGCCTTCCCCGGCCCGTCGCTCTACTTCACCGAGCGACGGCTGATGCCCCCGGCGCTGCGCGCCTTCATCGACCACGTGAAGTCGCATGCCCCGCGCGTCTAGCTCACCTTGCGCGTGCCCCCCGACGGACTATCTTTGGTGTGTTGAATGCTGACCGATCGGGACCCACCATGAAAAGCCTTGCTGTCGTCTTCGCCCTCGGAGCCATGCTGGTCGTCGTCGGCGCTGCGGCCACCAGCCGTGCGCGGACACCGACCAATACGGACCGGGCATCGACACCCGATACGCAGCCGGAGGGCGAACGCTACGCGATGAGCCTCGGCCGGCCCGTCGAGCTCACGCAGGGCGAGATCCAGCAACTGCGCATGCTGGTCCCCGGGATTGACGCAGGCATGATTCCGCCGGAGAGGATCGGCAAACTCCGCGCAGTCCTCTATGGCAGGGAAAGCGATGCCAACAAGCGCAGCCGGATCAAGAGCCTGCTGAACTGAACCGGCCCAGCCCAAGGTCCGATGCAAATGCCGCCGGAAAGCTCCAACTTAACAGAGACCCGGATGGCCCCTACTCGGCCGCCGATCAGGGTCGCTACTAATAGCGCAGTACGTGGGCAGGGCGCACGCCTCAGGACAAGACTGCGTTTAGCACCCCTGCCGCCGCAGGTGGATCAGCCCGCGAAGAGACCTCAACGCATGGGCGGCACGATCTCCGACCCCGGGAGCCGCACGACCTCGGTCCGCATTCCCGCACGCCCAAACACAGCCACCGGTCGAGAGGGGCCTCACGCAAAAGGCACCCCGGCGCGCGCTGCTTGTGAATTGACAGCCCTCGCCCGCCCGCGTTAGGTGCGGGGCACCGGATGCGCGACGCCGCGCCCTTTTCACCGACAGCACCCACCTTCCCGGCAGGCAGCTCCTAGAACAGGATTTGTTTCTTGAGCGAACTGGCCATTTCCCTGCAGTCGGCAGCCTCCTGCGCCGGACTTCCCCTGCGCCTCGGATCGCTGGGCGGCGTCATCGAAGAGGCGCAGAGCGATACGCTCGCCAACCTCGCCCGCACCCACAGCCCCTTTGACCGGCGCATGTATGGTGCCTTTCCCTTCGCCCGCGAAAAGGCTGGCTGGCTCTACGGAATTCGCCCCGACTCGCATCAGGCCGATCTGAACAAGGCGAAACCGGCCCGCGCGCTGGACCTGTGCCGCCTGCCCTCGCAGGACGCCTACGGCGAGGCAGTGGCGGCAACGGCGGCGCAGGTGGCCGACGCCGCCAATCCGCTCAGAAAGGCCGTGCTGGCCCGCGCGCTCGACCTGCGCACGGATCGCGCGCTCGATCCCTTTGCCGTGGCCAAACGGCTCGGGACCGACCCGCATGTGACCGCCTATTGCCTGCCGCTGCCCGGTCGCCGCGCGGAGACACGCTGGCTGGTCGGTGCCACCCCGGAGCTCCTGCTGCGCAAAACCGGCGGCGACATTCGCTCGCATCCGCTCGCCGGCTCGGCCCGACGCCGCGAGGATGCCCGCGAGGACGCCGATGCCAGGGCCGCGCTGCTCGGTTCCGAGAAGGACAATGTCGAGCACCGCGTGGTGGTCGAATACATCCACGACATCCTCGCCCCCTATTGCTCGGCGCTGAGCGTGCCCGACGCGCCGCAGCTCGACCGCACCGCCAGCATGTGGCACCTCGGCACCTGCATCGACGGCACCCTGCGCGATGCCGACACGCCCTGCCTCGAGCTTCTGGCAGCGCTGCACCCGACCCCCGCCGTCGCCGGTGCGCCGCTGCGCGAGGCGTTGCAGGCGATCGCCGAGGCCGAACCCTTCGACCGCGATTTCTATGCCGGGACGCTCGGCTGGGTGAACGAGGCGAATGACGGCGAATGGCACGTCACCCTGCGCTGCGCGATGATCGAGGGCCGCGCCGCGCGGCTGTTTGCCGGTGCCGGGATCGTCGCCGCCTCGGACCCGCTCGAAGAGGTCGCCGAGACTCGCGCGAAATTCATCGCGATGCGCCGCGCGCTCGGCATCGCCGAAAGCCTCTGAGCCCGCCGACCCAGACCACAGAAGAGACACGATGGCCCTTCCCAAGATTCCCGACTACCCGCTGCCCACCGAGGCCGAGCTGCCGCAGCCGCGCGCGCCCTTCGAGCTGGCCCCGCAGCGCGCCGCGCTGCTGGTGCACGACATGCAGCGTTACTTCTGCGCCGCCTACGGCGAGGACGCCTTCACCCGCGATGGCAGCACGATCGCCGCGGCGGCGGCCAATATCGCGCGGCTGCTGGAGGCCGCCCGCGGGGCCGGCGTCCCGGTGTTCTACACCGCGCAGAAGGGCAACCAGTTCCGCCCGGACCGCGGGTTGCAGGCCGATCTCTGGGGGCCGGGCATGCAGGCGACCCCCGAGCACGAGGAGATCATCCCGATGCTCGCCCCGGTCGAGGGCGACATCCCCCTCGTCAAGCATCGCTACAGCGCCTTCCAGCGCTCCAACCTCGACACGCTGATGCGCGCGCGCGGGCGCGACCAGCTGATCGTGACGGGGATCTACGCCCATATCGGCTGCCTTGCCACCGCGGCAGAGGCCTTCCAGCGCGACATTGAACCCTTCTTCGTGGCAGATGCCCTCGCGGATTTCAGCCGTGAGAAACACGACATGGCGCTGAGCTGGGTCGCGGGCTGCACGGGTGTTCCGATGAGCAGCGATCAGGCGATCACGCGGCTGGCGCTCCCCGAGAAAGCCTGAGACCTCTGGGGCGCGGAGACCAGCCTTCGCGCCGCCGCCCCCACGGCGGCGTGTGCTGTCACCCGATCCTGCCGGCGCCGTCGCCGCTTCGCGGCCCTCCCGACGCTCCCGCGTGGTCGGCCCGACGTCGAATGGCCGGACGTCGGTTGGCGAGGCATCCACGGTTTGATGCCCGGCCCTGAATTCCTGCGCTCCGACTTCGGCCCGGCGGCTTCGAAGCCGACTGCTCCTACCCCCGTATACCGGCGGAGAACCAGCAGGATCTTACCCCGGACATATTGGAGATCGTTGGTACGGCCGGGCACTGGCACCTGCAACGCGACCTCGGCGCGAGCAGCTGGGCCGATGATCGGAACCGCGATGCTGATCTGTTTGCGCAGGGTCTGGCCCTCGGTGATCGCGTCGTCGTTGGGTTTCGCGGCGCGTAAGTCGCTTTCAACCTTGGCGCGGTCCGTGAAAGTCTACGGTGTTCCCGCCGCCAGAGGCCAGCTCGCGCAGGCATCACGCAGCTCCGCCTCGGATCGCCTGGCCAGCATACCCCTGAATTTGCCACTGGATCCCGGACTGGACTGATATTCACTGTGCGGACATGTCGATCTGAACTACTCGGGCGAGCGGTATCCGATGCTCGATTGGCGCCGGTACCGGCGCCGGCGACAGAAGATTGCGATGTACTCGAACAGCGCGGCCCTCGCCTACCGCGTCTTCGTCCATCTCACGCGCACGCGTCCACATTTCCGGGCAGCCGGGGATTTCCTCGAACCCATCGAGAAAGTCTTTGGCTAGCTCACCGGCAACTGCGCACGCTGGCCTTTGAGTCAGGTCTTGAGTGCCGGCTCTGAGCGTCTCCCAATAGCTCTCCCGTGCAGCCAGAGCGCCTGCAAAAAGCGTCGCTTCGCCTCGGCGCAATCCTCGGGCCTCAGAGAGGCCGTGGCATCTGTGGTGAGCTTGGCTTGGCAGAGAGACGGTGTCCCCGCTGCACGGCCCAGCACGTGGACTCGCAGGGAATAGGTCGCTCCGATTTGGAATGGTCGGGGTCTAATCTTATACCGCCTCAAGATACCAGTTGAGGTGGCGCATTCCCCACGAAATCAATACTTTGCGAGATTTCAATGGGATGGGATGGTGGGTGATGAGAGACTCGAACTCCCGACATCTTCGGTGTAAACGAGCAAACTAGAACTCTAAAGCACTGAATACACTTAATAACCGTTTCCCAACACCCCAGCAGAACACGCCGGACAAAACCAAAACGAAGCCGGAACTTGGGAAACGTCAGAGAACAACTTTCACGCGAACAGCCGATTGCTTTCCAACCGGCCACACAATCCTGTCGTTGTCAAATTGGCAATGGGTCTACTAGAGGATTCATCCTCAAAGGCAGAAAATCCCTGTATACTTCTGCAGCTATATAGAACGAAATCAGCTAGGGCTCATGTTTTCGGAAGTGTAGAATGAGTGATTGGATTATAGACCTTCTACAAGGCACAAAAATTTGGCTTGCCTCTGCGTCGGAAATCGTGGCTCCGGCTTGGGTGTTTTTGTCCGTTGCTGTAGCGATAGGATTGTCACTTTTCGCTTTACTGCGCCAAGCCAGATTGCATAGGCAGAGCCAGGCCAACCCATGGCAAGGCACCAAGCGAGGGAAAAGAACGAGCCAACTTCCCAGACGGCGGTCGGCACATCGAACATGGAAGGAAGACCTTGCCATTGCAGCCATCGCCTTTGCCGCAGCTGGCGTGTTCGCGTATGGCGAGGTTCGCAACCGGCTCCAACCCGAATCCCTCGGAAAAAGCGTGCGTGTGCATCGATTGGGAGTTCGTACGACCTCAGTCGAGTTGACCGGCGTCACCACGCACGTTCGCGATGGCGACACGATTGAAGTACAAGGTGTTCCAATTCGCTTTGGATCGCTCGACTGTGCTGAACTTGGTACCGCCGAGGGAGAACGCGCTAGCGAGCGAATGAGGTCATTGGCCTTGAACCGAGCGTTAAGATGCACCCTGACGGGCCGGAAGAGCTACGATCGAGAGATCGGGGAGTGCACTCTTTCTGACGGGCGAAGCTTAGCGAATATCATGATAGCGGAAGGCTTATGCAGACGGTGGCGCTGACCAGGATTTCGCTGTCGTCTATTACTCGATCTACTGTTACCGCTGCGCGCAATCCCCTCCGCGAAAGCGCAGGGGATTTTGAATTTGGTCAACTCGGAGCGAAATCAGCCGCCTAGGTCAATTTCATTCACACGGACATTCAGTGAACGAATCGCGATGTGTGAACTGGCTTTCGCGCACCCATATCGACCGCACTAGGCATGAATAATGCAGCCGCACTCGATGCGTTCTGCGGCGCCAGCGCCAGCCGACAGTGGCGCTAGCTACTCAGAGCTGGCCGCAGACTTCCATCTCTCGTCTCGAACTAACTCTGCCAAGACCCAGAGTAGAGGCTGCGGGTATGGCACCTTGAACTCCCCATTTGGGTAGCGGAGCGAATACCTCGAAGACTTGTTGTAGAGATGGTCCAATTCCTTAATCGTATCATCAATTGATTTGATATTAGGATCTGCATATGGCTGAGGCTTAACTCCCACACAGGCAAATGCCAGCGCCTGTGCATGAGTTCGGAGATCGCTGAAGTCTTTCAACATCCACATTTTATAGATGTCGTGGCGAAATTTCGCTACCTCCGTTGGACTGCGCCCACGACGGATGAGGGCTTCCTTCAGAAATAGTTCAAGTCCGTGAGCCAGGCATTGCGATATCGGAAGTACCAACGGCAGAGGTTCGTCTTTTTGCCGCTTCCAAAGAACTTCTGCTGCGAGCAAATATGACCAGACTGCCGCCGAGTATCTTTCCTCAGTCGGGAGATCAGAACTCCTGCCTACCTTGTCAGTCAATTCCCGCTCCTTTTCTGGATCAGTTGGCTTCCGAGCACTTGAAGCGTCGGCCGGGGCTGCTTTCCCTCGCCATGCCTTCCAGCATTGAACAGATGCTTTGATTGTTGGCGTAGCCGATCACCAAAATCATTCTCTCCCAGCCAACTGCACTTTCCATCTCTAACCAGTACGCCGGGATACCGAGCATGCCACGCGGCATGCCTGCGACGTAGTCTGCGAGATCATCAACTGTCTGGGCCGAAATCGACCCAGCGATAGTCAGGCAGAAAGCCAGAACACTTAAAAGACGCACGCACACTCCTTTCTCAGACGAGCCCGCTCGTGATGGCGGACTTCACCTCAAACACTCCCAGCAAGAAGAAAGCGACCGTGGACGCGGCAACCACCAGAGCAAAGAGATGGACAAACCGCTTTACGTTCCCAAAGAACTTCTCGCGTGTCCCGCCCCTCTGGTTCAGTGTTGCAAGGGCGGCATAGTTTGTGAGGTATGCAATGGCGATACCGAGAACCCCAGCGACCGCGCCGAGTGCGAAGTAGGATATAGCATCCGCGACGCCGACGATGGCCTCCGAGTAGGCTTTGTCAGCCTTCGCGATTGAAGCAACGAAACCGAGCACTGCGACCGCAGCACCGCCGTTGATCAAGATCGCGCTGCGCAGAAATAAGTTCGCTGTGTCGATCACCTTCTCATTCATATGCTTGAAGATTTCGACGTAGGTTTCGTCCTCGGACATTCTTTCCCACTCCTACTTGGACTTCGCGCGGGCCTTGGCCTTCGCCACCCGCACATGATGGACGTTGTGAGCGCTCGCCACGCGGCGCAGCATGTCCGAATGATCGTCGCCCGGCTTGATGGTGTCGAGGTCGCCGTTGACCGTCACCTCCACCTTGCGCTCGGCCAGCTCGGCAAGGAGCCACGCGGCGTCCCTCTCAGAAAGCCCAAGGCATAGCGGCGCGGCGATCACTACCTTGTCGCCTTCCATGACCGCCAACAGCAGGTCATTCCGCCCGGTGAGCTGCGAACGCGGGCGCGTCGAGCCCTTCGTGATCTTGTCGTGCCAGCAGGTGCCGAACTCGCTCATATCCACGCCCAGGGCGCGCATGACTTCGCGCTGCTTTGCCAGCGGCGGACGCCCCGGAGCCTCAAGGATGTATCCCCAGATAATGGACAAACTTACCCGCCTTCGTTCGGTTTCAGCTTTGCGCCACTATATTACCCTATTAAGTTATTGCAACGTGAAACGGGGGAACCATGGCGCAGCGCGAAACGGTGACGATCACGAAGAAGGACGGCGAGTATCAGGCCAAGCTGCACGGGTTCCCGATGTGGTTTACCGGCCCGACATATGAAGCAGCTCTCACTCGCGCCGGGCAGTTTCTGGACGAGAGCGCCGCGCGCTCCGCCGAGATCATGGACCGGCTCGAAAAGAAATGGGCCGCCGATGCAGGCACCCCGGGCGATCAATCCAACTAACCCGACTGCACGCAATTAGCTGACTAGCTCAGAACCACCCAGCGCTCCCCAGTAGAGCTCCAAACGTTCACTTAAAGGTCCTTTCAAACCGCGAGCTGTCGGGTGAACGACATGGGTAACAGGGGAGGAGATATCTGCAGCCTGCAAAGCATCTCTCGCGTCATTGCCGATCGCGAGAATTCTATCAGGCCTGAAAGCGTTTACCTCTTTTCGGATAACTGAGAAACAAAGCGCCCGGAGCTCAGGATCACGGCGCAAGACGTTTGTTCCTGCGTACACCTTGATCGCATCCGTCACCCAAACATCATACCCAGCCAGAACGCAGCGTCTTATGAGCTGCCACATCATGCCCCAATGCCGGCGCACACGGTGGTAGTCGCTATCGATGCCAAAGAATGTCCCGACTGTGAGCTTGCTCTCCGAGCCGTCCCGCTTCGGATCTTGAGCACACAGCATGATCCGCCCACGCGAGGGGCGCGCCGCTGAGAGCAAGCACGGCAGATCATAGCCAATGGTCTTATGGGAGTAACGATCCAGCAGTTTAGTAGACCAAGCATTGCGAGGAATTTCCGGCATGTCTCTTCCAGGGGCATGTCCTCTGTGAAACTCCATTTGGAGTCGATCTGAAATTTCCTTCAGTATCGCAACGTCGAATAATTCAGCTTGGGTCTCCACCAGCTCTCCCCAGGGGGCCCAATTAAATAGAATGTCGGCATCAAGATTTCCGCCGAGTACATATTTGTCCATCACGCTACAACACCCTTACTGAGAGCTCGGCAAACTTCGCCTCAAAATCGAAACACCCTGGCTACCTACGCACTCCCAGCCGCCACCCGCAACACGCAACCTACCAACCGCGGAAGGTGTGTACTTATTGGCACGGTTGAAGCGATCTGCGCCAACTGTTCCAGAAAACCCGCAGGAGGCACTATGACCGCCATGAGAGAGGATATCTGGCGCGACCTTTACGAGAAGAGGGACGATCTGATCCGCGCGATTGAGGCGGCTCATGCGTCCCCGCCGCGCGACTTCACCGAGGGCGACCGCCGCGAATGGCAGGAAATCGAGCACGCCCTCGATTACACCCCACAGAAATGGGCCGACCAACAGCGGTCCAGCTAACCCGAAAGGCGCCCGCCATGGCTGATTGCCAGTTCAACATCACCAACAGCGATGCGTCATTCATCGCGAAGCAGCTTCGGAAAACCGCGAACCAGTTCGACCCGTGGGCCAAGGTCCGCGAAGCCGCCATGTGGGTATTCATCGGCGCGGCAGTCGTGGCCTCCATGGACTACGCCGACATTTGGGTTTGCGTCGGGAGCTGCGCCCAAAACTCCCAGTCCAACTAACCCGCAGGGGCCGCTCAGCGCAGGTAGCGGCCCTTTGCGCCCGCGGCACCACAATGCCGCCTGACGCAAGCAGCGGACCTGGCTCCGCAGAGACCATTTCTCGAAAGCTGCCGCTCGGGCGGCGCGCAGCGATCGGCCGCACCGAGCCCATAAAAGCCCTTAGTCCTTGCCTTCTCCGGCGAGTTTCAATGGGGACCGCTGGTAAGGCATCAACCCGTCCTCTTCATAGGCGGCGACCATACGGCGGCGGTGCTGTTCGTTATCCGCAATCATTTTCTGAGCCACCTGTTCCATCTCGGGCGTCAGTTCAGTCGCCATAATCTGCCTATATTGCTCTTCCACCTGCTGACCGACTCCGTCGAAAGAAAAGTCGCTGTGGTAACCTTTCTTGAGAACATAGTTTAGGAGCCGCCCCGATGCTGGAGGGAGGCGTTTTCCCGAGAGATGCTGCCGAAACAACCACAAGACCAAATCAGCGATCTGAATTCCGGCGCTGTCGTCAGAAGCGGAAACCTCAAAGGTCGACCCCGCCACTTTCTGAAACACAATGGTTTCGCCGGGTCGATGGATCGGCTCATCGGAGGCGTTGGAGAACATCATATGCCACTCAGCGAGCGACCCCTCGAACTGAGACTGTCGGTCATGGACAATCTTCTTCAAGGGCCGACGCCAGCGTTTCGAGAAACCCTCCAAGCCATCGAGGAGATTTGCGAAAGCAACCATGTTGGGCATGTGACCATTTTTGGCCTGCCGTCCGGCGATGAAGATGTCGAGTGCCTCTGGATGATCGCGAGACCATGTTAGCGTCTCTGTTACCACTTCACGTGAGCGCGCATCTGCTAAAGTCGGCACCTGCGCCAAAAGAGCTTCGCAGATACCGGGAATTTTCTGGCGAGCAGTCTTTTCGTTACGCGCCATCAGCATATCCCAGAAGTCGCGGGCAATCTGCTCAGTGATCAAGGTCGCAACCTTGAAGCAAAGGATCATCTTCAGGGGTCTGATGTTATACGCTGACCATGAGGCAGCTGGGTTCTCTCCCGAGTCGAAGAAGACATCGTAGACCTTGGTCGCCAGTAGGTATCGCTTCTCTACACGCGATACAAAGAAGCGGGCATCGACCTTCTTGAGTAGGCTCAAGATGTCGCCCGCAGCACTCTCGATTGGACCCATTCCAACCACGGAGGCATGCAGTGCCGGGACGCCTGCTCGCATGGAAATCGACTGGAGCGTCCTTCCATGCAGAACGTCGAAATTCGTCTTCGTGATCAATGCAGCCGTGAAAAATTCAGGCTGATCCGGGTCAAAGATGTTTTTGCCGGTGTTACCGGTTTCATCCACGTAGGCGAACATTTTTTACTTTCGTTTTCTGGTTCCCAGTTGCGTCTTTTTAGAAAGATATCGCTCCTTTTATGATGGCAGGTAACATGAACGGGATCGCATGTGAACTTGCAGTTGAGGCGCGAGCCCGCTTTCAGCCTTGTCATCAAGGTCGTTCGCGCCATCGACGAACGACAGCGAAGTCCGCTGAGCGATCACGCCATGCTCTTGGCGGGTAGGTCCGCATTGCCGGCCGCTGTGGCTCGAGGCGAAGGGCAATTTAGGGGTGCAAGCAACCGAACGGCCTTGTCCAGAAAACCCGCGAGGTCCGCTACGCGCAGCAAGCGGACCCTTCCCATTTGCAGACGAGGGAACCTTACCCGGTCCGACAGGGCGACTGCGGACGTTCAAGCACGTTGGCAATGCAGTTGCCTAGCCCTATGAACCTGACATTCGCGAGAAGCGGATCACTCAACGGGATACTAAAGGGCGTAGGAGCGAAGGTACGAACTTTTGTGCCATGAGGCCCCCGGAAGCTACCTCCGAAGCTTTGTCCGCCATTATAAGTAGGAAAAAATGACCGAGAATTTTGAAGGCTTCGTCTACATACAGATCGATAATCCAATGGTCGCATGGAATGTGGTTCGCTCGAACTTTTATTCACCGTCGCACCTTCCACAATCAGAGCGGCGTGGCGCATTAAGTTTCGGGACTTCTAATCTTTTTCGGAACGGAAACGCCTCGAGAGCCACAGCTGAATTCCGTTTAGAGGATTTTAGGAGAAGGCACTTTTCTGGCGCGGCCTCGAGACTAACAGGCATATTTGTATTCGACGACATTGACAGCGCTGCTCAGGTTTGGGACGACGTCGCCTGGTCTGGTCACTTCAACCCAGACTACCTAACAGACGTCGGAGTTTCTGCCGACCAGTCTTCTCGTCTCGATGCAGTCTGGATAACAATGATGCGCGACGACAAGAATATCCTTGTCGATGGGTGGGAGGCGATGGCCGAAAGATATTGGTCTGGCGAGCCAGCGTCCAGTCAACCTATCTGGGAACGGATCATCGAAGGCTCGATCACAATCTGGGGGCGCGATCTCAAAGAAAGGGCTTTAGAAGAAATCCAAGAATTCTGGCCTCAATCACTTTCACTTTTGGAGATTGCTGCAAACTCAGCAGCCATAGGGAGCTGCGACGGCGCGATTGTACCCTACGCCACAAGGAAAGGTGATCTCCTTGATATCAGATACTATTTGCGAATGGTCGATACCAAGGACGCCGCCTTTATTGATCGACTGGAGAATTTTTTGAGAGTGGGAGGTGAAAGAGTGTGCAGGCTCGTCCCTGCAGGTGATCGTTGGATTAGTCCCGATTTCAGTTGCTACAGCTTTCAGAGACATATCGAGGGTACATCCCTTATTTTCTGAGTGCCGATGCAGATTGATAATGACGACATTCGTAAAGAGGGGCTACACTGGGTCGCACCTGCAGCGTCCGTCGGCTTTCCGCTTTCCGGGGCGTGTCCGGCTTGGAGCCTCGCAGGGGTGTGACCGACGGCTAAAGGTTGCGAGTGAGCCTTCTCTGCTTCTATCACGGTAGACCGCTTTGGGCTGGGAGCGGTCATTTGAACCGAGTCCAGAAAACCCGCAGCGACCGTTCAGCGCAGGGAGCGGACTTCGCTCCGTTGGGCTCATTTCTCGGAAGCGGCCGTTCGGGCTGAGCGCGGCGATCGACGCCTCAGAGCCCAAATTGACCGAGGCTGCACTTGCATAAATGTCGGCTTTACCCTTTCTTACAAAAGTATAGTGCGATGAAGGGCGGCATATTGTTGTGTGGCTGTCCATCGCCAGTTGCGCTCGTGGAATCCGAACTTATTGTTCGCCGGATACCCCAGTTAACACCCGTATTCAGGCCCGCTATGTCTACGGCGGTATCAGCGCCGCCATATGAAATCCGATGGGTATGACTAGGCATTTCGGCGACGTTCAAAGTGTGTGTCTCCGAACCTCCAATAGAACGCTCTGGGCTATCTGCATATACTGGGTAAATTGACAAGGGTGTGCCTTTGGCGTCGGCATTCTGATGCCTTCCAGCGCCTAAGATCATTCTTCCGCCAGCTGGTTCAAATAGCTGCCAGCCTTCTGGGCATGCCTCGCCAATGTCGCGGTTCAGGTCCACCCGGTCAAAAGCAACGACCGCGCCGCGAGGGAATAACCTTTGGATAATCTCATCAGTTGATTCACTTGTGAATTCTCTTTGCGCCTCAACAATCGATTTCTTTACCGCTTCATCAATAATCAAATCGGCTTCTTGACGGACTGCATTTCGAACTAGACTTATCGATTTCTGGGCTTGAGCATCAGCCTCAGTATAGATTGAAATTTTTAGTTCCTCGATCTTCCTGTTTGCCACTTCGTTCCCGGACGACAATATACGCGCATCGATGACACTAGCGATTTTGGGATTCACAAAATATTCAATCACTTTGGTGTCTACCTGTGTTCCAAAAAGAAAAGTCCCAATCGCTCCAAATAAAACGATCAATCCGAAGAAGCCAGTCACAGCCCACTTAGTGTTGCCGATCATGAAATCCCTCTGCGAGTTCAACGACTCAAGTATCGCCTTTCCGCGTTCTGCCTCGCTTTCGCTTAGGATTCGCCTAACTTCTAGTTCTACTATTTTTTCGATTTCCCGTTCATCGTTCTCCATCGCGGCGCTCCAGAAATTGCTCTTGTTCGCAAATACTGCAGAGGCAGCGTACCGAAATTCTGCGCAATCGTCACACGAAATGCGCATAACATCACAACCGAAGCGAAAGTTCAATTTGTCCGCTCCTCGGTCGCCCAATGGCCTCGCGATGAAGGTCCGCTTCACCGGTCGAGGCATCTCGAGGCGAAGGGCATGTTCGGGCTGGGAACGGTCATGCGACGCGAGTCCAACTAACCCGCGCCCGGCGGATCATCCGACCCGCCGCCGCACCTCCCCCAGCGGTTCTTCGAGGCTCTTGGCCTACCCTTGGGAAACTGGCTCGACATGAACGATCCAGATCCAGTTCATTGCCGGGTCGCTGATGTGGGTCATGTAGACAGGACCAACCGGCTGGCGATCCCTGTAAACGGTCCCCGCTACAGTGGCGCAATAGAACTAGTGGCATTTCCGCTCCACCAATCCCCAAACCTCAAGGACCTAACCTTAACTATCGAAACCTAACCTTGAGGTTGCCGACCTGACATGCAAAATCCGCCCGCATCACGATCCCTACTATTTGGACTTGCAGGACTACTTAAGTGAAAAAGAGCGTCATTCTACACATCGGGCACGGAAAAACAGGTACCTCTGCCATCCAGTCTTTTCTGGCATCTAACGTTCACCAATTAGAGCAGGACGGAGTTATATACCCGAAACACGCATCTTTTGAAAAAGCCCAACGCGGCGGCATCACTTCCGGAAACTGTCCAGATGAAGCATGTAAAATATTTGAGGAGATTCGCAAAGAGGCAGAAACTGCAGAAAATAGAGCAAGGATTCTCTTCTCCGGTGAACACATGTTTTATCAGAGAATTGAGATAATCCAAGAAATTGAATGCATGATTGGAGGATTTGATTTTGAAGTGATAATGTTTATTAGAAATCCTCTAGAAATGGCAGCCGCTGTGTATCACCAACGAGTCAAGAGACATGAGGAAACCAGAGAACTGGAGGAATTCGCGCTCGACGAGGATCACCTATTGGAGGCGCAGTTATGGCACCAAAACCTTTCAGACCTTGGCGTTCCTGTCAGAGTCGTAAATTACTCCAAAACGAAGAAGAGTACAATTAGCAGGTTCTTAGAAGAACTTAACTGCACAAACACGCTTCTCACTCAAGGTTATGCTGACGCAGAGCAACGCATAGTCAACCGCTCTCTTTCTGCGATAGAGCTCAGACTCGTTCGAACGGTGAACAAAAACTTTGGGGGGAGAGTTGGGACTTTCGTAAGCGATCGACTCGTTGAAATCTCACCCAATGTTCGACCTCAAGAAGCTTGGCTATCCGCAGGACTGGTCGCCCAATTCCAAGAAAAATTTCGAACTCCTATCGAATACTTCAACCAAATCCTCCCCCCGGATGAAGAAATAATAATTACATACAACAATAGCAAAAATCAAAATAAAGTTGAAATTTCATCTGAGAGCGAAGATCTATCATCACTGGCAGCAGCTTTCAACTCTGCGCTCCTAGATTTCGAAAGCGCGAACGTGGATCGGGAACGCTTGAGGATGGACCTGGAACGCTTGACGATGGACCTGGAACGCTTGACGATGGAGCGGGAACGCTTGACGATTGAGCGAGACGAGCTTGCAAGAGACATAGAGGCTAGAAAATCCCGTCTGGCTTTCAAGATCGATTACTGGGACTACCGGATACATGCTCTCTTGGGTGACGCGAAGTTTCTGGGCAGACGCTTCAGCAAGCGCTTTAGGTCCGCCGCCAAGCGCCGCCAGCGTAGGTGCTACGGACAAGAACTGTGAGTTTTGTTCCGCGGCCCAATTTCCCGCTAAAGCGTGGAAAGCTGCACTCGGCGTGATCAGCGCCGAGTGCCTCAGTTGATATGTCAAGGGTGGGCGGCGGACGCATCGCCTACGTTTCGGGAGACGCCGCATCAGCCGATGCGCCGGCGAACTTCCTCGAGCGCTTCGGCCATGTACGGCGCATACCCGTGCCCCACCGGCCCGACCTGCACCAACCACAACCACGGGAGCGCCGGGTCGCTGATGCGCGTGGCATAGACGCGCCCGACCTTCTGGCGGTCCTCGTAGACCATCCAGTCTCTGTCGCCGTCCGTTCTGCCCGCCACCACTGTTCTTTTGCGTGTCCACATGGTGCGGAGATAGGCGCCACCCGGGAAAAGAAAAAGCCCGGCGCTATGGCCGGGCCCTTCCGTCAGACGTCATCCTTCCTCGCCCAGAATCCGGTGAGGTATCGCAGCAGCTCGCGGTCGGCGCCGGTCGGCGCCACGTCCCAAGCGACCGCCAGCGTGTAAGCTCCGCCGCCCGATCGGTTCGTCGCGCCGGAGCGCATGCCCCACGAAAGAACGCCGGTGGTCCCGTAGCCCGAGCCGGTGAGCCCGTTTGGCGTCAGCGTCGAGGCCTCGCCGTTGGCGATGACACCGGCAGCGTCAGCATAAACCCCGTGCGTGTTGAGGCCGTGGCCGTTCTGCGAGACGAGCCAGGCGGGCTCATAGGGCAGCGCGGGCGAGAGATCGTAGCCCACGCTGCCGATCGCCGCGCGCGTGACGCCGCTCTGAGCATAGAGCGCGACGGCAGATTGATGCGCGGCCAGCAGCACACAGTTTCCGGAATCCCGGATGTGCCCCAGCGCCAGCAGCGCGCCGGCGGCAGGAAGGTCGTAGGATGCGTCAACCAGCCCCGTCAGGGTGCCATTCTCGCCCCAGGCGATGCGCTTGCCCTGCAGGCAGACTGCACCCGCGTTGACGATGGTGTGGGTGCCGGTGCCTTCGGGGATCATCGTCGCGCCCGAGCCCATCTGGTCGTAGACGATTTTCACGTTGGCGCTGTCCGAGCCTGCCGCCGCATGGGTCAGCATCGCAGCGATATCCGGGTATCCGTCAGAGTCGGCGGAGATGTCGAGCGTGGTGGTGCCGTTCGTGATCTGGAACAGCGGGCCGGTGTAGGTCGAGAGCCCCCGGTAGAGCGAATAGAGGCGGGCCGGCTTGTTCGTGAGGTCATCGGCCCAGTCGACCATCTCGGGGCGCGCCTGCGCATTGGCCACAGCTGCGGCATAGGCCCCTGCAGCGTAGGTCCCCTCGATCCGGTAACCCACGTTGCTGTAGTGAATCGGCTCGGTGCTGTGCGTGTTGCCTTCGACGCCACGGGCAAAGCCAACATGCGTCATCCGCTCGGCCAACATCAGGTTCACCGCGGCGATCATGTCCTTGTCCGCGCCGCCGTCATAGCTGAATTCAGGCGGGCCACCGTAGGTGACCCAAGGCGCGGTCGGCGCGTTCCACGCAGAGCGGATGCCGTTCATCCCGCGCTCGCCCTTGTCGAGCAGCGTGGGAATGTCCGAGCCGGTGTCGTTCTCATTCACGAGGCTTCCGAAGAACACCGGGTCCAGGACCGGAAAACCCGGATACTCCGCCGCGATGGCCGCCAGGGCCGCATCGCGGAACGTGCCATTGGCGTGCGCGAGGTAGAGCGCGCCTACCACATCAGTCGCCGCCGCCGATCCGCCGATGGTCCATGCAGGCCCTGCCCCGTCCGGGTCCCAAGAGCCACCGTCGAGCTTGCGCCCGCCGACGGCAGTTGGGATCAGCACCACGATGACTTTCCCCGCTGTCGCCCTGCGCACCTCTTTGGCGAAGTTGATCGCCGGGGTGGTGCTGGTCGTGATTGCACCATCGCCGGGCCGCGGGATTCCGAGGTCGTTGTCGAGCGCGCGCACCGTGTTGGCATTAGGGTCGTAGATCGTGATGCTCGCATCCATGTCCTCTGCGGTGAGCGGCAAGGCAGCAGGATCATCTGTTGCGCCACCGGCGGCGTTGGACGCGCCGACGATGATCAGCGGCAGGACCGCGACAGGACCTTTCTCGTGCCTGCGCCCGACGCGGAAACCACCGAAGGTCGCTAGCGCAAACTCACGCATAGGACACCAAGACGGGACCACTGCCGCTCAGGCTCACCGCGAAGACACGCACTGCTGCGATGCTAGGGAAGAGATCGGTCATCGCCTCATTGAGAATTACCGCACCATGCGCCAACTCGAGACCAGGCGCATCCGCCGCCGGCACGGTCGTGTCAGTTGCACCGATGAGGCGGACAGGCTCACCCGATTGGTTCTGGCACAAGAAATTGCCGGACACGTCCTCGGCAGTGAGAAGTGCAGGTTGGTCCGAATTGACCTCGATATTGCCGTGGAAAGCCATGGCGAAACCCTTTCAGAAACAGGCCCCTGCTGGGGCGACACGGGCGAGAGTGATCCGCCCATCATTCGACCTGCCGGGGCGGACTACGCCGCCTCCGGGATCTTCACTCCCGCACTGGCCATGGCCTCGCGGTAGTAGCGCAGCGCGATCCGATCGAGGACGCCATCTCCGGGAACCAATCGCTCTATCGCATCCGGCACCGACTGCTGCGCGTGATAGATCGCGTGCGCCTTGACCACCTCGAAGCCTGCGCCAGGGCCTTCGAGCACAGCTGCCTCGACCCCAGATTTGATCGCGGAATGCAGAGCCTCACGCGCGGCTGCCTCGATCCTGATGCCGGTAAAGGCCTCGATCGCCCCGGCACCGCGGTTGATGATCAGCATCAGGACAAGTCCGAAGAGACCGATCAGGGCGTTGACCAGCTCGGGGCTGGCGAGAATGCTTTTGAGGAAGTCCATCAAATTGTCCCTTATGGATGGCGGCCGCAGCCGCAGAGAGGACCAGCGCGAGGCGCCAGTCGGAGATCGGCAGGTTGATCAGCACGAGCGCCAGACGCCCTCGCGCAGCCAGCCGTGCCAGTGGCTCTGCCAGTTGACCGAAGGCGCGAGCTCGGGCGCGGTGGTCGATCCATTCCAGGACCAGCTCGGCCCGTGCTTCGGCTTGAAGCCGCTGCCCACCTTCAGCACCGACTTGTCGCCGCAGCCGCACGGGCAGAAGAAGATAAAGCTCTGCTCGCCAGTCTCTTCCGGTCCGCTGATCCAGAACGATCCGGGCGCGCGGTCCTGCAGGAAGGCGTTGCGGTCTCGGTAGTGGACGGCCCGGGTCATGCCGCCCACCCCAGCGGCGCCCAGTCGGCGTCGTCGACCTTGAACCCGGGGCAGAGCTTGTTGGCGAATTCGTTGTGGCCGGCGATCCGTCGGATTTGCGTGGCGTTGCAGGCCTTGGAGATCACCCCGCGCATCGCGTCGAGCGTCTCGGCGGTGTAGAAGTCCTCGGGCGCGCCCATGTTCGTGACGGTGTTCACCGGCACCATCGAATAGCCCAGAGAGCCCGCGTTGTGGCCGATGACATGCGCGCCGATCTCGCCCCAGCCGCGGCCCTCGATGACCTCGCCATCCGGGAAGATCAGACCGTGGTAGCCGATGTCGCGCCAACCCTTGGCGAGATGCCAGCCGCGCACTTCATCAAACATCTGGCGGTTGCTCTTGCCCTTCCACCAGGTCGCCGAGGTCGCGGTCGTGTGCAAGACGAAGAGCCCTACCACGTAGCCAGCGGAGCCCTGCAGCACCTGCTTCTCGTGAGAGACCCATCCGCCCCAACCGGGCGACAACGTGACATCCTCGACGATCGCTCCTGCACGCGGCAGGCCCTCAGCCTCGACGACTGCACGCAGCCCGCGATCCAGCTCGGGCGTCCAGACCCGGCTGACCGGCCCCGCGGAGAGATATCCGAGGTCGATGACCGCCTGGTGCATTGCCTCGACCGGATCGCCCCAGCGGCCTACGTGCGAAGCCAGCAGCGCAAGCAGGCCTGCTTCAGTCTTTGGCCCCCACAGGCCATCTGCGCGCCCGGCGTTGAAGCCAAGCGCGTTCGCCCCCGTCTGGAGGGCGTGGATTTCCTGTCGCATCGCTTTCTCCGAAAAATGAGGGCCGCTCGCCCTTAGGCGGCGCGGCCTTTCTCCGCAGCCTAGTTGCTGCGGGCGTCCAACTTGATGGCGAGGTGGTGGACCGAGCGGGCGATGTTGATCAGCTCCGCGCGCTGCTGAGCGGCGTGGCCTGCCTCGTGCTCGAGCACATCGGTCTGCCGCTTTAGCTCAGCAAGGATTGCCGCCCCCTGGGATGGCCCTTCCCCCGCCTTGGTCTCCTTGCGACCCTTCATGATCGCGACGCCGCCGATGGCAGTGATCAGGGTCGCGATTGCCCCAATCACGAGACCGAACTGCTCGGCGAAGCTGGGATCAGTGGGCATGGGCGAGACCCTCCAAGGCATGCACGCAGTCCTTCACCGCGCGGTAGATACAGATCAGCGCGGCCCCGAGGATCATCACGCCATAGGTGTAGGTGGCCGTGGTTGGCCAGTAGGTCACGGCGAAGCCAACAGCGAAGAGCCCATAGCAAAGCGAATTGACCGTGAGCATTAGGGTGCGCGCGAACGGCGTCCACCACCGCCGACCGTTGACGAAGAGCGAAACGCAATGGGCGACACCGGTGATACCGAAGAGGAACGCCCACTCGGCCTCGGTCAGCCATCGGGTGAGGTCCGCGAAAGCGCCGGTCGACATGCTGTCCATCGGCAAGCCGAGCCAGACGCCAAAGCCGACAGTCGACGCAGCGAACCACCATTCGAGAAGCCTGTTCTTATAGATGATCGGCATTCTGCCCTCACTGGAAGCGGTAGAGCATGACCGCCAGCGTCATGGCGAGGCGGCGCATCCGGCCGACGCCATCCGCCTTCAGCCCTGCATGAAAGAGCGCCCCGCCGCTGATACGATCCCACCCGCTTTGCAGCGTGTAGTCGTGCAGGGCCGCGGCTTTCAGGTATTCAGGCCGGTGAGGGTTTGCCGCCCACCAGAGCCAGCGCGGCACGCTGACCTCGAAGCCGAAGCCCGGCGGGACCGTCACCTGCAGGCCCGAGCCAGGGCGCCCCACGTCCCAGCTCAGGGCGTGCGTGACGCGGTAGCCGACCCCGTGGCGCTCGCACCAATCGAGGGCGTGCGTGTAGGCGCTCACGGCCAGAGCGCGTCGTCGGTGATGTCGGCGGGCAGCGGGTCCAAATCCTTGATCGCCCGAGCCGCGAAGATATGCGCCTGCTTGTGCGCCATCGCGGCCTGCCCGAAGGCGAGCATGGTCTGCGCGTCCATCTCGGTGAGACTGTTGTCCTCGGCGATCCAGGCGAAGGGCTCGGCACCGCCGTGCCAGTAGAGATCGCCGGCCTGCGCGCCGCTCACGATGGCCGCAAGCGCCGAGGTTGCCGCCCCGGCCATGTTTTCGCGATCCTCGGGCCGGGTCTGATAGAGCGCGCCATCGAAGGTGAAGCCGCCATCGATGCGGCGGTCACGCTCGGCATCAACAGAGGCCGCCGTGGTCGCCGGGGCTTCATAGGGCGCGATCGTGTTGCCCGCCGCCTCCCACGCAGCAAGAGCTGCGCGGTGCCGGTTTTCCATATCGTCGGGGATATTGAGTTCCTCACCGTCAACGACGGCAAGGATTGTTCCGACACTTGTGAAGTTTGCTTCTGTGATTTCCATCAGATGAGCCTCGCATTAAGCCGCACATTGAACCTGTAGTCGGACGCACCACCTGCGGCGGAACCGCCGTAATCGATCTGCATGGAATAAGAGGACACCCCATACACGTTGATCGATTGCATGTTGATAGCGTCAAGTTGGTCAATAACCACAGTCGGGGTTGCCCTCATTGCCTGAGGCATCGGAAGGATCTGACCAACAACCTCACCAGCAATGGCCTGATCCCAGCGCAGTCTGTGCGTGTGGACTTGATAGTATCTCTGGCATCGCAGCAGCTCGTTGTTATAGCCAATCCAGTCTTGACCAACCGGAGCACCAACAGAGAGACGAACATTCTCAATGCGGTATTGATTGCCGTTTGTCTCAGTGCCGTTGGCCTGATTTGCAGTCACCAGGAAGTTACCACCAGCCCATGCATCGGCAGCGGTTTCGAAGTTTGCTCCGCCGGCTACGCAGAAGCGAAGCCGGGTACCAATACCTTGGTTTTTCAGCCACGTGCCTGCCGTATCCCCAGGCACTTCTACTTCAAAGTCGACCCAGGTGTCTGCGATGCAGTCGACCTCAAAAACATACGAGCGGGAGTTGTCGGAATTGCAGAGGGAAACGCAGTAGACCCCCGTAGTTGGGGCCATAACGCGCCCAGCAATCCACACAGGCTTTGCATTTGCCGTTCCCCAAAGTGCATCTGCCAGGTCGTTGCCCTCTACCGCAGTCTCAATAGCAGCGTAGGCACCGGCTGCGAGACTCGGATCGCTCCCAGTAGTGACCGCATACCGCAGAGAGTAGGGAACACTGTCCCCCGTTACCCGGCTCAGCGTTTGCGTGGTCACATCATTGGAGTGCGAAAGAACCCATCCCTCGACGACATGGCGAGCATCCGCAGTCACGCCGGTGTTCTGCGCCTGGAAGTCAACGTAGAACAGGGGGTTTATCAGGCGATTTCTCAGACCCGACAGAAGCCCCGGAACCGCAGCCCACGCGCCATCGCGGTAAACAAGCTGGTCGTTCTTGGTCGGCGACAGTCCAGCAATGGCCGCGAGGTCCGGGTCATAGCTGTCCGCGAGGTTCCAGGAGATCACGTGTGTAACTGGATCGACCGTCGCGAGCTGCACATCCTGCGCCCCATCGTAGAAATACAGTACCCAGGGGCTGCCATCGTTTTTGAGCCAAGCGGTGCCGGCTTTAGCATAGGGCGGACGGACCGCGCCGGAGTGCATCGTGAGAAGCGCGTCAGACCGATCATCGGTCTGCGTTGCGAAGGCCGATCCGCTCGTGGTCGAGGGCGGCGTATTGGTGACGAAGTTCTGGCTCATGTGCCCAGCTCCCTGCCGTAGCCGATAGCCTGCCAATCGAAGGTGCGACTGACAGCCGTTCCGGCCTGATTTCTGAAAGTGACGGTGAAGCCCTCCCGGCTTTTCCCGGTGATCTCTTGGTAGTCGCCCGCCTGCATGTCTTGAGCGGTCACGGTGATGGATGGCGTGGCCGTGAAGGCGGGCGAAAAGGTGATCGGTTTTGCGCCAGCGCCCGAGGTGATCTCATCCCCGCGCGCCACGCGATCTGGAACATCGATCGAAACCGTCAGGGCCTCGATCGATGGCGACACAGCCGGGTCGGTGGTTTCCAGGACAGCCCGAAAATCGAGGTGCCGCGCGGTGATCTCGCCGGGCCGGAATGTCTGCCACTCCGACCAGGTGAAGCCGCTGGCCACATCCTCGCGGCTATAGCGCATCTGCACCTCGACCGAATATTCATCGCCGGTCACGCCGCCGGTGAGGTCAGCGAGATCGGAGAGGTTTGCCCAATCGGAGACAAGCGCCCGGTAGCTCGCGACCTCGATGCGAATGTCGAAATCCGCATGCACGGTATAGACCCCTGTCAGATCGAAGGGCTCCGACAGGGTGTAGGTGCCCACGGGATTGAGAGGCGTGTCGTTGCCGTAGGGTCGAAGCAGGTTTTCCACCTCGTCCAGCGTGGCCCAGTCTGCCATGACCGCCGAGCCGTCGAGCTGTAGACCGCCATCAAGGAAGGTCACCCCATCCCGCACGCCGGCGAAGTCCGGCGCATCGCTCAGCACAGCAATGACGTTGGTCAGCGCCGGGTCGGAGATCGCGCTCGACAGATAGAGTGCCTCGACCGACCTAATACCCAGCGCGTCAAACGGCTTGATGGCGTAGCTGCCCACCGTCGATGGCGCCATGATCGACCGCGCCGCGCGGGGCACGTTGTCCGCCACGCGGCTCATGATCCGCCAATCCGTCACGCCCTGATCCGGGTGATAGCGGATTTCATAGCCCACCACGTCGCCGACGATCGCGGGATAGGTCCACTCGAGATAGACTTGGCTGCCGTTGGCGCTGGTGCGGAAGGTCGCAACGGCGGGCGGCGGGGCCGCTAGGCCAGTGACCACATGCCCGCTGACCAGCGCCGCCTCAGAGGTGCGAAATTCGGCATCCTGCGCGACCAGCTGGATATCGTAGGACCGGCGCGCGGTCACCCCCGAGATCCGAACCTCCCCCGCCAGCGCGCTCACGATCTCCGATCTCCATTCGTCCGCACCGGTCTCGCGCCAGGAGACAAGCATGTACTGCGTGCGGGTCACGCGCGCGTTGCCCGCCGGGGCGAAGCCCGGATCGAAATAGACCAGGATCGCGGGTTGCACGTCGCCCGTTGCCGATCGCGGCAGGGCGCGCTCATCGGACACAACGCCCACGATGCGCGGCTGCACCGGCCCGACCTTGGAAAACCCTACCGGCTCGCTCAGGTTGCTCTCGTGCACGCCCTGGTCGATGGCCTCGTAGAGCTCGGGCACATAGGGCAGCAGCGCGATATTCGCCTGCAGATCATCGCCGCGTTCAATGTCCGAGATCACGCAAAGGCGGCTTTCGCTCCCCACCTGGCCGAACATGAACAGATCGCCGGGATTGAGGCCCGCGGCGTTCGACACCTCGAATTGCGCGGTAGTGCCGGTGCCCGCGGCCGTGAGCAAAAGCATTTGCGCATCGCGGGTCCGCACCCGCACGTTGTAGGCGATGCCGGCCTCGAAGGTGACCGGCTCATCGACTGTCAGCGTGGTGCCGTCAACCGCCTTGATGCGCCCCGCCACGTCACCGACAAGCGCCGCATCGTGGCTGAAAGCCACCAGGTCACCGCGGCGCGCGAGCAGGTGCTCGAAATCCATGCTGACTTGGTACGGCTCGGCCCGCAGGATGCGCGACAGGAGCAGGAACCGGCCCATGAGCTGCCCCTGCGCCGCCGTCGAGATGCCCTCGGGGTTCACCACCTCGTAGAGCGTGGCATTGGCGGCCGAGTAACCCTCGGCGTAGACGATCACCTCGTCATCGGCATAGTCCTTGCTGCGGTTGCGGAACTGAACCCGCAGCGCTTGCAGCTCCTCGGGCGCGTTGATCTGGCCCGCGAAGCCCCAGGAGTTGCGCGGCGTGATGGCCTGCACAACGGTGTCTCGCGCCCGGTCGATCACCACGCCGAACTTGTCGTCATACATCGTCGGGCTGGCAAAGCCTGCGGTGGCGATGGCACCCAGCACCGCCGACACGCTCTGACGGTCGAGATAATTCTCATAGGTGAGCCCAAGCGCGGCGCAGTGCTCATACCATTCGCCGAGGTTGTGGTCGGCCACATTGGCGGCGGTCACCGGCCGCGCATTGGATGGCCCGGTCAGCACGTCACGATAGAGCGCGGCCGGGTTGGCGCTGAACCCCCGCTGCGACCAGTCGACACCATTCCAGATCGGGATCTGCCGCTCGACGATGGCGTTGAGCTCGTCAATCGCACCATTGAGCTGGTCACTCGCCTTGATGACCAGAGCGGTTTTGGCGATGCCAGGCGCATTGACCGGGGCCTCATGGCGGAAGCTGCGCAGCGCGGTCAGGACACCATCGTCGCTGCGCCCCTTATCGCCTGGCGCCATGTTGACCAGGACGCGCACCTCATACTGCGCCCGCGCGCCGGGGCGCGCGTTTGCCGCCAGGCGCACCAGGTCGGTGCGCTCCCATTCGCCGGAGATGTAGTAAAAGGTCGTCCAGGCCGCGGTGCCTGCCTTGCGATACTGCGCAGTCACGTTGAAACTCAGGTCGCCTTGCGCGCCTTCGTCGGTGATCTCATAGATGCCGCTCGGAAAGGTGATCGTGACCCCGAACTCATCGGTGTCCGGCTCGGTGGTCCGCGTCACCCATTGGTGCGTGCAGTTGACGTTGAGGCTCTGTTGCGCGGCATCGCTCGGATAGAGACCAAGCCCGGAATATCCATTGAGGTCATGCTCGATTTCGACGCCCTGAAAGCTCGAAATCGGCGTGTTGCCGATCCGGATATCGGATAGGCGTACCGGCCCGCGACCCCAGAGGAACACCATGCGCAGATACTGATCGACCCCGCGCACCTCGGTGTAAGGGACAGCGCCATATGGGGGCGTAACCCGCATGCGGCCCATGACAATCGGGATTGCTCCCCATTGCACCAACCTGTTTTGCGCGCCGCTCAGAGAGTAACGCTGCGGGCCGGACGAATTGCCGATTTCCGGCTGATCCGGAGACATGAAGCTGTTGGCGATCGCTTGAATGCCGAAGGTCACCGCGAGGCCAACCGCTTGCGCCAGAAGCCCGCCGCCGAGGAAGGTAAGGCCGGAAACCCAGCTCCCCGCCACGCTCGCGAAGATCGCGATTGCCCCTTCAATGCCCGGCACCGCCTTGAGGTAGAGCGCGACCCCCGCCGCCGGATAGGTGGCCTCCCAGGTCTCGCGCGCCAGGTGCGCCTCGCTGTCGAACACCTCGATCAGCTCGACATCCATGCCATAGGCGCGCGCAAGGTCATCCATTGCCCAGGCGAGCGAGGTGCCGACCGGGTACTGATGGACCGAGGCGCCCGGCAGGAGCGGGTCTTCGATCATGCGGATGGAGAAAGTCTCAGACAAAGCGGTACGCCTGTATCCAGCGCCATGGCGCGCGCCGAAGGTCTTCGACGATTGCGCCCGTGGTGATTGAGGTATGGAGAACGTGGTGGCGGCCCGTCAGAACACCGCAGTGCAGCCGCGTGACCTTGCCCGCGCGAAAGCCCTTCATATGCAGCACGTCGCCGGCCTGCACCTCCGCGGGCGCGACTGGCACAACCCGCGCACCGGCAAAGAAGGTCGATGCCATCAGCTCCTTGCCGGCCTGCACCATCGCCACCGGCTCATCATGGCGCGGCACGTCGCGGCCGAACACCTCGCGTTGCACCAGCCACAAGAGGCCCCAGCAACAGGCCCCGGTGCGGTCATAGCCGCGATCGAGGTACGGGATGCCGACGAACCCGGCCGACCAATGCATCAGAACACCCCCGGCACGGCGCCCGGCGTAAAGCTCTCTGCGGGATAAGGCTCGTTCTGATAGCTTCGGAAGGTCAGCTTGCAGCTGATATTCTCGAGGTCATAGCGCCATTCGGCCGCATCAAGATTGGTGTACTGCGCCCCGATGATGTCCGGCTCATCCCGCGCTACGATCTGGATCATGACCTTCGCGCGCGTGCCGCTCGCCGCCGCGGTGCGGGCGTAGGCCAGCACTTTGCGCGAGACATTTGCGGCGCGCAGGGTCATCACCGGTTGATCGTCGGGCTTGTCGGCCATCAGCACCACCGAGAAAGGGTAGGCCTCGAAGAGGTTTCCGCCGCTGGTCAGCGCTTGCGTGTCGTTGACCAGGCGCCGCGTCCCGGCAATCGGGTGCGTGAAGGTCACCAGGGCGAGCACCAGCTCGCCCGTCTGCTGCGCGGTCGCGGCGCGGATGAGGGTTTGGGAAAGCGCCATTAGGGCAAGATCTCCAAAGGCAGAGACACGCTCCACAGATCGGCCGTCAGCGTCTCGCCATCGGCGCGCAGCGCCGCGCCGGACGGCGGGCCGTTAAAGCGCCAGGTCGCGCTTGCGCCGGTCTGCGGATCGATCTGCTCAAAGGTCAGGCTGCCGCCCGCAAGCGTGGTGTAGTAGAACGCCTTGAGCGCGGCATATTGAGCCGCCGTCAGCACCGCGCTCGCAGCGATCGCGCGCGAGACCGCCGAAAAGCGCGGCCGCTGCTTGGCCGCCCCGGCACTCATCGCGGTGCGAATTGTCCCGTCCTGCGGCACTTCCGTGAAGCCGAGGGCGATCCACGGCACATTATCCGGCCAATTTGCCATGGTCTTACCTCGGGCTCAGGCGCTGTTGCGCGGTGGTGGTGCTGCGCAGATCGCGCGCCAGGCCGCGCCCGTCGCGCACGTCTGCGCGCATCTTGGCCTCGGTGGCCTGCGCGCCCTGCGCGACAACGGCGCCCACCTCAGTCATGATCTGGCCGCCATCGGTCAGCGTGAGGCCACCGCCGACCAAGGCGACCTCGACACGTTGCGTGCCGCCGCCCTGCATCATCGCGGCGGTGTCCTTGCGCGAGGTGATCACGGCCGGGCCGCGCACCAGCTCCGGCCCAAGCTCGCCGACGATTCCGAACTGTCCGGAGGGGATGCGGCCGCCCTTGTCGAAGAGGCCGGCGAAGGCGGAGCCGATGCTGCTCAGCCAGCCGCCCGAGCCGCCATCTTTTCCAGCCTTCAAATCCCCGAATAGGGAGGCGAAAATGTCGCTGACGCCGGAGGCGATGTAGTCATTCGCGATCCGCTGGAACACATTGCCCATGGCCTCGCCGAAATTCTGCCCCTGGGTGATCGCACCCGCCACGGCGTTCCCAATATCGTCGTAGAAGGAAGCGATCTTCGCCCCCTCCGTCTCGATGGCCTCGGGCGTCTCGGTGACAACGTCCTTCAATCTGCCGCCAGCTGCGGTTGCCGAATCCATGCTGTCGATGATCGACTGCATGGCACCCGTCGCGGCGCTGGTGTCCACATCGAGCACCGCTGCGTTGCTGCCGGGCGCACCCGATTGGTTGATCGCGCGATAGGCCTCTTGCCGTTGGGTTGCCACCTCTTCGAGGGCGGCGAGCGCGGCCTCCAGCGCTTCCTGATCCTTGGCGATCTCGGCATTCAGCGTTCTTCTGTTCTGATTGCGGCCAGCGATATTCGGGTTGGCTTCCCGAGACGCCAGGAGCGCCTTGCTCTTTGCCAGCTCGGCGCGGGCGGCATCGACCGCGCTCGCCGCCAATTGATAGTTGGCGTTGGCGATATCTATGGCCGATTGCGCCGCGCCCGGGGCGCCCGCCGTGACCAGTGCCAGAGCATCGGCCAATTTCGCCGTACCCTCTGCCGCGTCATAGCTCGCGACCTCGGCCTCACCTGCATTCGTGCCGAACAGGACGAACCCGGCGGCGGCAGCGCCGATCAGGGCCGAGATGATGCCCACCGGGCCGGAGAGAACAGCCAGCGCGGCTGTGACGGCACTGATGGCGAGCGCCAGGGGCCCAAGGGCCGCCGCCACCGCCGTCGCAATGCCGATCATCTGTTTCACCTCCGGCGAGAGGTTGCCGAACCATTCGGTGGCCTCACTGACCTTTTCGGCGATCCACTCCATGGCGGGCGCGAGGGCAGCCATGATCTGGTTTGCCAGCCCGCTCAGAGCGTTGCCGGCATCGCGCATGGCACTGCGGGTTCTCAGCAACGCCGCGATCGTCGACTCGCCCATGATGGCGCCGGCCTTCTGCGCGCTATCCCCGAGCCGCTGCATTTCCTTTCCGTTTTCACGCATGAGGGGCAGCAGCAGAGTCGCGTCCGAGGCAAGGGCCTCCATGTAGAAGGTCATCTCCTGCTGACCGACACCCGCCTTTTCGAGGGACGAGACATAGAGCTGCAGCGCATCCGGCCCGCTCAGGTTCTTGAACTGCTCCGCCGTGACGCCGACCTGCGGAGCAATATTCTCGAAGAAGTCGGCCAATGGGCCGCCGCCTGTGGTCAGGAAATCACCGATCTTGTCGTTGGTGTCTTTCAGAATGTCGGCGAGCTTATCCTGCTCGATCCCCACGGTTCTCGCGCCAGCCGCAAAGCGCTGCAGCTCCGTCGCGCTGGCATTCGCGACCTGCGAAAGGCGTTCGATCTCCACCGCGTTATCGATCGTGGCATGTCCCATCAGGCCCAATGCACCAATCACGGGCGCCGTCACCCGCGTTGACATGGTACGGCCAATGTCGCCCATCTTGTCAGCGGTCTTGCTGAAAGAGCGCTGCAGGCCGTTCATGCTGGCCTGCGCACGCTTAGCGCCCTTCTCGAAGGCCGCGCTATCCAGGCTCAGGAGGGCCCGCAGGACCCCGATTTCAACTGCCATTTGCCGCCCTCCTGCTCATTGCCCGCATCCAAGCCTTCGCCGCGACCCGATCAGCCTCGCCGCTAACCTCCGCGCGAGGTTCAAGGCTCGGCTCCTCGGGAAAATCGTTTGGCTGATGCACCGCGTAGCGGTGAAAGTGCGCCGCCTGCCAAGCGAGGCGCGCATCGCGGAGAGACGCAGCCTTGATGATGACCTGCGCCTCTCGGAATGTTGCGTTGGGCCATGCCTCGGGCGCTTCCCCGGCCAAGACCCATGCCCGAAATTGGGCGGACCAGTCTATTTGACCCGATCCGCCCCCTTCGCGTTTTTTGCTTGGCGCCCTTTCGAACTCGCCTCGGGGAATGCGGCCTCGGCCACTTCGCCCATCAGCTCGCCCGCCGCCGCGAGGCCAATCTCATCGATCGCCCACTGCGCCCAGGCCAAATCCCGACCGGAGCCATTGTCCGCGCACGCCGACAAGAGCCGCACCACTGTGCCGACCCGAAAACCAGCCTTCAGGCCTTTCATCGCGTCAACGATGCCTGCCCCGAGCGCGTCCTCGATTTCCATCATCGCGCGCGTGGTCATGCGGAACGTCTCAGACGTTCCGCCGATCTGCTTGGTTACTCCGCTGATCATGCCGTGGTGGCCTCAGTGAAGCTCGGTGCGCCGCTGATACGAACCGCGAGGTTCATAGAGATGATGTTACCCACCTCATCGGTGTTGAGCTCGGGGGTGACGTACCCCTCAAACTCGAAGATATCGCCGGTGGTCTGCCCCTCCTCCAGCGGCATGGTGGTCTTGAAATAAACCAAGGTGCGGTTGGTCATGTGGTCGAAGGCCGCAGCATAGCCCGCCGACGAATAGCCGCACGGAATGCTGATCGAGCCCGCGTCTTTCAGGCCCGGCACGAACTCGCGGAAACCGCCGGGGCTCCCGAGGTGTGTGGCGTCCTGATACTCGACTTCCACCGTGGGAACCGCGATCCCCTTGGCCTCGGGAATATTTTCCCAGGTGCTGCCATCGGTTCCCCACTCGGACGTGGCACCGTAGACAATGCGCTGCTTGGTCGCCATGGCGATCTCCTTGTTTCAGCGTTGAGTGATTGCCGGCTGCCCGGCGTCTAGTCGCGATGCCTGACCGCGAATGTGAGGGAGACCCGCTGCAGAAGCTGCGTGTCATCCTCGAACCCGTCCCGCACCGCCTCGAGGAAAATCCCGAGGATCGGTCCGCCGCGGTAACCCTCCAGCACAGACCGGATTTCAGACTCCGCGGCATGGGCGTCCTCGACGGTCGCGCCGTAGCAGTCGATCTGCACGCGTGTCTGCATGAGGCCGGTGCCCTGCAGGTGCATGTCCCGCGCGCCGCTGGTACGGAAGATCGACGCGCGCGGCAGACCCACGCCAGAGCCGAGGCTGCCCCACGCGACGGTGAAACTGACCGCGCCTGAAAGCAGCGCATAGAGGTGTTCTTGCATCATCCCCTCGACGCCCGCTTCGCGCGCCGGTCCATCGTTTTCTCAATCTCACCCCAGAGCCGCGCACCCAGACCCTCGAGCATGCTCTGCTTGTGCATGTCCCACGCCGGTTGAAGCATGGGCTGAGGCGCCACCGAGCCGGTGAAACGCCCTTTCTTCTGAAACCGCGGGCCGGTACCGAATTCGATAAGGTGCGCTTCTGGCGTCCCGTTCCGGCCGCCAGGGGAGCCGACAAACAAATTCGTCACGCTCCGGCCCGTTGGCACGGCGCTGGCACCTCTTTGCCCCTTGCTGAGGCGCGAGCCGATGCGGAAAACATCGTCACTCGAGCCCGGCCAAAACGCATTCGCGGTGGCAGCCACAGGTTTCAGCTCATCGCGCATCGCCCGCCGTGCCACACCCTTCGCCGCGCCCGCAGGCAGTCGCGCCAGAGCCTTCTCGATTTCGCGAAAGCCGGACATCTTCATGGAGATGCTCACGACACCACCTCCCCCTCTACGGTCAGATAAACCCACTGCCGGTCGGTGATCGCGTCGACATCCTTCACATCCCAGCGGTTTCCCGGCAGGACATCTTCGCCGACACCGGACGGCAGCCCGCGGCGCATGTCGCGCATCCGGTAATCCGTCGTGATCGACCGTGTCGCGGCACAGGAGCGAACCTTGATCTTGAAGACGCGCCGCCCCGCGAGACGCGCGGCCTGCACCGCCTCATCGCCGCGCTGATAAATCCACTCGGCTCGGCAGAGGTGCCGCTCAGTCCAAGTTGTCACAGTGCCACCGAGGCTGCCGGTCACGCCGACGTTCTCATCGAACGCAACCCGCTCCGTCAGGACGCCAGCCTTTCCAGACAGAGCCCTCTTTTCCTTCCGCCCGATCACAGGCGCGCCCACCGCCAGGGCGCAATGAGCCGATCGTACACCGGCTCTGCGATCGATATCCCTTCGCGCTCTGCAAACATGTGCGCCACCATCTGCATGATCGCCATCTTGATCGCCGACGGCACGGCGCTGGCATCACCGAAACCGCACGTGAACTGGATGCTGATCGGTGCCGGGTTTCCGGTTTCAGTTGCCGGGAACGACCAGTTGTTCGGCAGCACAACTCGGGTACCGCCCGAGGTCGCGAGGATCCGCACATTCGGCCCATCCTGCTGCTCGCCAGCCGCATCCGCGTAGGTGATTGTGACCGCGGATACGTCAGGCACCGGCAGATCAACGCAGCGCTGCCACGCGCCCATTTCGACCTGCCACGTTTGCAGGATGATCGCCCGACCCAGAACCCCTCGGAAGCCGTCGAAATGAGACACCGCGGCGTCGATCATCGCCTCAACGATCGCATCATCTTCGCTGTAGTCAACGACCGCGTGCGACTTGCACTCAGTGGCGCCCACGGGCTTCCCGGCAGGCGGGGTGATAAGGGTCGGGCGAAACATGGGTTACTTGCCCTTGCCGCCGTAGGGAACGGGATCGAGGCCGGCCTTCTTCGCCTCTTCAGCGGTCATGCCCTGACGCTTCGCCGGTTTTGCGGCTCCCGCTTTCGGCGCGGCTGCCTTGGTTTGATCAACCATGATTGGAACTCCAAGAAAATCCGAGTTAAACGGAGCGCCCTGGCGGAAGAGCCGCCAGGGCGCATATCATCAGGCAGCGGCCTGCTTCAGCACCTTGATGCCGGTCGGGTCGGTGACCGCGCCGCCGACGCGCTTGGTGGTGTAGAACAGCACCTTGGGCTTGGCGGTGAAGGGGTCGCGAAGCACGCGCACGCCCGCACGGTCCACGATCAGGTAGCCGCGGCGGAAGTTGCCGAAGGCGATACCCATGGCGCCCGCAGCCATGTCAGGCATGTCCGCCATTTCGGTCAGCGGGTACGCCAGCAGCGTCGAGGGCTGCCCTGCGACCGAGGAGGGCTGCCAGAGCTGGCGGCCATCGGCATCGCGCAGTTTGCGGATCTTGCCCATCGAAGTGCGGTTCATGGTGAAACGCGACTCCGAGGTATAGGCCGAAGGCACCGCGTAGATGAGATCGAGCAACTCGTCCTCGGTCACTGCGGTGGTCGAGGCGGCATCGAGCACCTCGATTGCGCCAAGCGGGTTCGCGGCTGCGTTCGCTCCGCCGGTGGCGAAGGACAGGAAGCCAGCGGGCTTGTTGGTGCCGTCACCCGCGACGAAGGCTGCACCTTCTTGCTTGGCAAACTCGGTCTCCACCTCACCCGCAATCCACGCCTCGAGGTCGACCTCGGCGTCATCCAGCATCCCCTGCGTCGCGCCCGGGTTCGCGTAAATTTCGCCCGGCGTGATGGTCATGGTGCCGAAGGTCGGCGTAGCGGTTTCGCCGCGGGCAGCTTCCTCGCCGACCCAGCCCGAGCCGGTTCCACGCAGGTTGAAGAGCTTGGTGAAGCCGGCCTTCGAGATGCGCTGCACCGAGGCGATCTGGCGCATCGGCGAGACCTCGACCAGCTTGTCGGTGATCGTGCGATCCCACTCAACCGGCGCCAGGTAGCCGCCCTCATCGTCCGCGCCCTTGTTCAGCGCCGCGTTGATGTCGCCTTTGCGGAAGTTCGCGAGGAAGGCCTGCGAATACTCGGCATCGACCACCTGACCAGCGCCACCGCCCTGCATGGCGATCGCGGCGAGCTGCGCGTTGGCCTGATCGACCGCGGACTGAAGCTCGCCAACGCTGGCGTCGATACGCGCGAACTTCTCGGTGGTCACCACGTCATCGAACTTCGCGCTGACCTCCTTGTCCTTTTCGGCCTGGGTGTCCTTGAACGACTGCCAGTCCTTCTGGAGATTAGCGAGGATTTTCGCCACGTCGCCGGTTTCGGCACGCACGGCGATGATCCCGCGAGCTTTCGCGGGGGTCATGTGCTTCGACATGATCATTCCTTTCAGAGTTGGAAAAGGCCCTGCGTAAGGGCTTTGAGTGCGTCAGCGTCGTGCGTGACGGTCGGGTCAGCGTCGTGCGTGACCCCCTTGACCTCGGCAAGAAGCGCACGGCGTTCCGACCTCGGCATTCCGGTTTTGGCGAGCATTGCGTCCACCCGGTTGATCGCCTTGGGCGACTTGGCCAGGTGCGCTTTCGCCTTGTCCTCGTTCACGGCGTCAGCGGGAAGAAACCCATCTGCGAGCCCCTCCTCGACCGCCTGCTCGCCGTTGAACCAGGTTTCGTTGTCCATCCACTCGGCGGCCTTGGCCTTCTTGACCCCGGCCCGGTCCGAATAGACCGTCGCCATCGCGTCATCGAAAGGCTCCATCGTGGCCGCGGCCTCGGTGAGGTCATGACGGTTGCCCATCGCGACGACCCAGGCGTTGTGAACCATCAGGAAGCCTGCCTTGCCGATCTGGATTTCGTCGCCGGCCATGGCGATCACCGAGGCAGCCGACGCGGCAATCCCGAGGATCCGCACCGTGACCTTGCGCGGGTGTGCCCGAAGCGCGTTGTAGATCGCCACGCCCTCGAAGAAGTCACCGCCCGGACTGTTGATGTCGACGAAGACTTCCTGATCTCCAATGGCACGAAGCGCAGCCGACACCCGCTTGGACGTCACGCCACCACCGGTCCAGAAATCCTCGCCGATCACGTCGAGTACCGAGATGGTGTTCTCCGACGTCTGCGCTGCCATGACCGAGGCATTCCAGCGATCGAGTGCATCCTCGTCGGGCTGGAAGGCACAGACCTCCGGCAGTCGGCCGGCGGTGATCTCGGGTAGTTTTCTCAGGCTCATCAGCTTTCCCCTTTTCCAACCAAGCCCGGCGGCGGCGGAGGTGCCTGTTCGAGCTCGTGCAAATCCATGGTCTCGCGAACTTCCTGCCACAGCATCCACGGCTGATGCCCACCAGCGCCGAGAGCCTTGGCGAAGAAGTCCGCTTGGTCCTTCATCGAGCCGCGCAGAAGCGCCCCTGCATTGAACTTTGCCTCGTAGACCTCGGCATCCTCGTCACTGAGCAGGTCGCGCTCGATCGCCTGCTCCCAAGCCTGAAACCAAGGATTCAGGGAGTAGCGCACGAAGAGCTGGCCGAGCGCGTCGATGCCAGTTCCCCAAGACGTATCGCCCATGACCAGGAGGGGCCGCGGAACACCACCGAAGGCGCGCGAAATTTCCTCGATCTGGTGGCTGCGGTTTTCGATGGTCTGGCTATCTCGGCCAGACTGGCTCACCGTCTGCAGCTCCATCCCTTCCTCGAGGATTTTCCAGTTGTGCGCGCCGCCGGCGCCTCGGTCCTCGTTCATGCTTTCCTTCAGCCGCTCGTAGGCCTCCGGAGAAAGCTGACCTTTGTGCTTGAGCGCCCCGCCGACGATCATCCCATTGCGAAAGAGCCGGGCAGCCGCGCGCTCGGCCTGCTGCGCCAACCCGATCGCTTCGGCGGCCTGCTTGACCATCGCCAATCCGGTGAGCCCGTCCTCGGACAAGCCGTTGCGCAGGTGGAACACATCTTTCTGTTGCAGCGTCAGATTGCTTCCGTCGTCACGGCGGTATTCGTAGCGAAGCGTCCAATCCGCGTTTTGCTTGACGACCACCCGCTCAGGATCAATCGGGATGAGCTGAAGAATTCGGCTACCGCTCCGCACGATCCGCGCGAAGGCGCTACCATGCTGCAGAGCACGCTGCTCCATAAGGCTCTTGAACTCGAAAGCTGTCTGCCAAGCGTTTGGGCGACGGTGCAGAAGACGATCGAGGGGATGATCCTTCGCCGCGCTTTTGTCATCCTTGCGCTGAAGATGAAGCGGCAGCATCCCGATCGAAAACGAGATGAGGGAAACGCACCGTAGGACGGTGGTGTTGCGCATCGCCGCCTTCACTGTGACCGTCGCGCCGCTCTCGGTCATTGCGCCGCCTCCCTGACGCAGAAACTCGTAGAACTGCGGATCGGTCAGGCCCGAAAACTGCGCCATTTCGCCCGCCATTGCCCGAACCTGCGACTGCGTTTCCGCTTCGTGCTCTGCAATAGCTTCGGCTGGCGCCTCCGGCTCGGAGCGGCGCAGGAGGTTCATCAAACCCATGGTTTTCCCTTCAGACAGTGCGGATGCCGCGGGTTTCGTAGACGCTCGGCCCGCCGCTAGCCGTGGGGTTCCAGCTCATCAGCATCACCGCGTTGAACAGCGCCATGAGCGGGTCGATCTTGGCGCTGCCGCTTTGCGCCTTGGTCACGATGACGGCGTTCCCGCGGGCCTCGACCTTCGCGTTTCCAACGCACCAACCCATGATCCGCTGACCACAGTGTATCATCGATCCATTCTTCAGCTTCACGGGCACGGACTTGATCGCGGCATTAAGCTTGTAGCCCTGGCTTACGGCCCGAATGTCGTCGATCGTGAAACCCTCCTCGATCAGGGCATCGACGATCTTCGCCACCCCTTCCGGGTCCATCCCAATGCCGCTGTCTTCGGGAAGAAGACCCGCAGCCTTCAACGTGAGGCACACTTCCACAATCTCCGGGATTGCCTCGAGTTCCAGATTGTCGACTAGCGTCAGATCGCCTTCCTGCTCGAGCACCTCGAGCTCGGCGGCAATGTTCTTCCGCAACTTCAGCACGTCACGGTCGGCCCACGCCTTGCCCCAATGCATCCAGACGCGAGTTTCTTTGTGTCTCCCAAGGACACCGACGCCGAGCAGGTCATCGAGGCCGCCACCATCTACCCCGACAACACATACGTCGCTTTGCTCGACGATGTCTTCGAGGGTCATCTCGGACCTCGCCGATTTGGTCCAGTAGTCGGTGCCGACCCATCTGCCGGAATGCATCCCGACGCCGATCTCGACGTTCAAGTGCTGCGAAGCAAAGAGCGCCAGCGCCTCTGGCCCTTCCCGCTCCGCCTTCCGAAGATCGTTCACCAGGTCTTCGAGGTGGACCGATCTTCCGAGGTTCGGATTCACGAGATGCCAGGTCTTCGGGTCGCGCCATGCCTCGGCCTCGGCCATCTCGCGCGGAAGCTCGTACATGACCGCGAGCATCGGCAGCGCAATCTCACCGTCGCGGACAGCTCGCGCCGTTTCCAGTTCCTTCTCGAACTGTCCCGTTGGGCGCTCCTTCGACTGCGTCGTGATCTGCAGGAAGAAACCCTCTGGTCGGGACTTCAGACCGCCTCGAAGCTCGATGAAGATGTCCGGCGCCTTGTGCTTGGAGCCGAGAACGTGGGTCTCATCCACCAGGATGTAGCAGCCCTTCGAGCCGGTCACGACATCGCCGTCGGCCGACAGGATCATGATCGCCGCTTCGGTGACCAGATGGGTGATCTGCTTCTGGTGCGTCTGCACCTTGAAGAGGCGCGACAGCTGGTCATCCAAGCGGATGATCCCGGCGGCAGTCTTGAACGCGATGCCCGCAATCTTCTGCGTCGGCGCGATAAGGTAGAGCTCGGCCTGCGGGCGCTCGTTCATGATCGCCGCCGTCACGATGATCCCCGCCGAGATCGCCGACTTGCCGTTTTTCTTGGGCACCAGCAGGAAGAACTCCCGCAACATGCGCCGCTTCGTCTCCGGATCGTAGCTGCCGAAGATCACCTCGACGAACTCGAAAACCCAGTCGTCGCAGATTTCACCGAACGTCGGTGTTCCCGGAAGGTCCGGAACCTTGAGCCGCTTGAAGATACGAAGCGCCTTCTCCGCAACCGCATCGAAGAGCGGAAGGTCGGGGATCATCGACTGACCGCCGAGGAGCCGTTCGTGCCAATCGGGGACTGCCGTGTTCCAGGCCGGATCAACACCCAGCGCGTCAAGATCGATCGCGTCGAGCATCAGTGGAACCCGCCAGGCTTCAGATCATTGCCCCAGCCCTCGCCCCCACCGGCCGCGACTTGTCCGGCGTCCCTGCGCGCCGCTTCCTTCTTGCCCAGCCGCTCACCAGCCTTCGGCCGGCGCTGCGCTTCCTTGATGTTGCTGCTCATCAGCGCGAGGTCGTTCTTCTCGACCATGCGCTGGAATTCCTTCATCGCTCCGACGTTCCCGCCGAACGCCAGCTCGGCCAGCGACATCATCTGCTTGGCGACCAGCTGGTCACGAGCCTGATCTCGGAGAGCGAGCTCGGATCTAAAATACCGCTTCAGCGTCGGTATGCTGATCTTCTTCCCGGTCCTCGGATCGACGATGCAATTCGCGATCCGCTCATTCGACCAGTTCATAGCCAGTAACATACTGACTTTATGTGAGTTTTCTTCGGTCCACTGGAACGGCGGGCGACCGCGTTTCCGGCTGACCTTGTAGACCGGATCACCCCAGAAGGTGAAACCTATGATTTCGTCCTGATTTTCTTGGTTCGACACAAAAAAAATCTCCGGATGATGGGGCGACGGGTTTCCAGCTTTTTCGACCCCGAACTTTTGCCCTCCCCCCCCCGGCCTCGCGGCACCTCAGGCGAGCCCGCGCTTCTCCAGGCTCTGCTTGGTCCGGTCGTGCCAGACCTTGCTCACGGCCTGCAGGTTCTTCTCATCCCAGAAGAGCGCGGGGTCGCCGCGATGGGGCTTGATGTGGTCGACCACCGGACTGTTCGCCGCCGGGTACTTGCCGATCAACATCACGCCGGTCTGTTGGCACACGTAGCAGTCGCGCTCGAGAACTCGCTGTCGCACCCGACGCCACCGCGAGGTGTTCAGCCAATTGTGGGAGCGCCGCCCCGGCGCATCGCCCGACGGCTGAGCCGCCGACTTCTTCAGGCGCGACGACGCAGCACCAAGCCGCGACGGCAAGCCGCGTCCGCTCAATCTTCCCATGACTGACCCGCTGAAATGAGAAGCGCCCGGCAGCGGTATCTCCGCTCCGGGCGCAATTCGGTTCGCAGACAAGATGTCAACAGAAGCTCATTCCTGTCAATCACTTTCTCCACGGCGTCATCGGTGGCATCCGGTCAGTGACCTCGAACTTGCGGAGCTGCACGCCACTGAGGCCAGCATGCACTGACAGCAGCGCACCCCACCAATCAAGGTATTCGCGCCGTGCTGATGCCATCTCACGGGCGCTCGGGACAACCATGACAGGCGTCCAGTATTCCTTGCGCACACGCTGCCGACCGCGACACACGTAACTGACCTCCTGGCACACCTCGGCCTTGCCGTACTGCCCGAGGTGATTGCGCTTTGACCACTCGCGCGGCTGGAAGCGCTGCGGTCCGAGGTCCCATTGCGGAGCCCGTCCGGCCCGAGCCAGCTCCGCAACACGAATCGCCATGTGCCATGGCACCGAGTTCCGCAGCACAGACGCCACGAGGTCAGCATCATCATGCGGCAGGCTCCTCCCGAACGAGGTGTCTGGACGAACCCCCTCTCCCGAGCGCTTGCCGAGCGAGAGCTGCTGCATGATCCGATACTCCGCGCCGACCGCTGGCCGATACTCAACCGCCGCTGATCCGACCTCATCGAAATCCATCGAAGCAAACTCGATGCCGAATGCCCAATTGAGAAGACCGCGAACCGAGATCAGCTCCTTGCCATTCGCCGCGCGCGGCCCGCGCTCCACGCCGACCTTCTCACGCGCAAGCTGTCGATGACCCATCATCATGCAGTCCCCTCCGGCAGCAGGGACATTGCCCGCCGCTCCATTCCGTCATACCAGCGCAACCACTGCGCATCGCCGTCCCGCGACATTCCGCGCCGACCTCGATCGAGCATCAGCTCACGCTGCCGCGCCCACTCATCGGCCCGGTCGCGGATTGCGCGGCGATCACCGTCATTCAGCGGCGGGCGCTTCCGCCTCTCCAGAAAGGCGAACTCGGCGACGAGCACGCCCTCCTCCAGAGCCTTCGGCCCGCGCGCCGAGCCGAACCAGCTTAGGATCGTCGGATGCTCTTCAAGGGGGCGCGGCGCGACCGTTTCGGCCATGGCAGCAATCGTCGCCATCGACGGCCAGGCATCGCGCGACTTTCCCTCGCCTCGATAGCGCAGCATGTCGCGCAGGGTCTCAAGCTGATGATCCGACATGTAGGTGAGCGCATCGGCCAGCTTCACCAGGAAGCCGTCATGTGCGCCCGTCTTCACGTTGCCAGGCTTCCGAAAGCCGTGCTCGGTCAGCGGCTCGATCAACAGGCGCCTCACTCTGCCCCGCTTCGTTTCGGTGGTGGTCTGCTCTTCCGTCACGGCCAACCCCTTTCTAAGCAATTCGCCCCATCCGCTTTGAGAGCACGGCGCGTTCCGTTCCGTGTTCTCTTCTTTTGTTTCTTCTTTTCTTCTCTTCTCTGTCTGGAACTGTTCCGTTTTTGGGAAACCTGTTCCGCAACCGTTCCGAACTGTTCCGGCAACAAGAGGAAAGAATTCCTCACTGTTTTCAGTGTCATAACCTTTGCTGCCCGATCCAACCCTCTCTGGCCGCATGCTCGAGCGAGCGCTTGATCGACGCTTCGATCTGCGGACGCCGGCGCTGACCGTGGTGGTTTTCCATGAGCCACGCGTCGAGGCGCTCGATGAGAACCCTGTCCTGGCACATGGCCTGCACGCAGCCCATCTCCTGCATCATCTCCGAGAGACGCTTCTGCCGCATGTTGACCGCCTTGCCCTCATTGCTGGCCTTGCGTTCCTCACGCTTCGTGAGCGCGTCCATGCAGATCTCGATTACCACAGGGTGGCCCAACACGACTTCGTCGCCGTGGCAGAACTTGGTCCATTTGTGCAGGGGCGTGATCGGCTGGGCCATCATGCCGCGCCAGTCAGCGAGATCGACCCTGAGCAGCCGCGCCAGCAGCTCTTCGTCGGCCGGAAGCGACCCGACCGGGCTCTGCTTGCGCGCGAGGAAGAACAGGTTGAGCGCCGCACCTTGAACCGCGAGGGGCGCCTTCAGGTGGAGCTTCGAGGCCAACCAGCGGTCATGCCAGAACAGGGTGAAGTAGTCCGAGGTGAGGTGCGCATCGCAAAGCTCGACCGGGTATTCGGGCAGAGGGTTGTTGCCCCCAACCACTTGGAACGGTGACGCCGAGGTCATACTCGCACTCCTTTCGAGAAAGCCTGAACTCGGAGTGACCAAAGAGAGGCCATCTCCACCTCAAGCGCGTATTTCGCCGCGCTGAACGCGGTCTCATTGCTGGAAAGCCGCGCTGCTACCACTTCGCGAGCGCGTGCATGCGCCAAGGCGACTTCATCGCCCGGCGCGACATTCGGGAAGGCATCGAGCGCATCGCTCAGCGCAATGATGCCACCACCGCAGAGCGTCATGCCGCCTTTGTGCAGCGCGAGAGCGGTGGCCGCGATTACGAAGACCGAGCGCGCCGAGCCACTCATGCGCGGGCCCTCAGCATTTCCTCGGCCACGTAGGGCTCAAGCATGGGAAGAAGGCGCTGGTCCTCGGGCGCCAGAGCGAATGCGCAGCGGGCGGCCCGGCGAAGCATGGCATCGCGCGCGACCTCTTCAGCGGAAACCGCGTCCTCAGCCGTCAGCTCATCGGAGTGAACATCCAGACCGTACTTGCGCCGCCAATTCCCAATCGTCTTCGTGCTCACGTCGAACCGTTCCGCGATCTCCTTGTCGGAGAGCCCCTCAGCGTGCGCCGCGCGCAGCTGCGCCTCGGTGAAGGCCTGAGGCCCGATACGGAGCGCACCATCGGTGGCGCGGTTTCGGACGAGCCCGAGATAGGCACGACGGTCAGCCACGGTACCGCGGGCCACACCGAGGGCTTTGGCCATTTCGGCATCCGATTGGCCCGCTCCGTGCAGCCTTCGAAGCTCGGCATCGTCTATGCTCTTCTTGCGCGGCAACGTCGCCAAGCCAAGCCGAGCCCTTGTCCGGGCGACCGTCGAGCGGCCACACTTGAGCCGATCCGCGATCCGCACGTCGGGGATGCCCGCGCTCCAGAGCTCCGCCACAGCCGCGTCCAGCGCCTCCTGCGCCTCGGCACGAGCGGTCGGGCTCGGCTTGTTTGCGGCCAGCTCAATCCGCCGGCGTGTCGTCGAAACGAACTCCTCAGAGCAGCCGACTTTCCTCACGATCTCGGAATCGGTCAAACCCGCGCGCCAGAAAGTGAAGATGGCCTTCTCACGCCCCGAAAGCTGCAAGTTATCCATGAACCACCCCCCGAAAAGCCCCACGCGGCACCTGGCCGCGCGGGGAAGTTCGACAGGAAGAAGCGCCTGTAACCCCGGCGCGAGGGATCGAATAGGAAGAGATCGCCGCACGCATTATGCAGCATCCCGGCTGGCAACGATCGAGGCGCGAGCGCGGGTCAGCGCCTCGATCGCCTCGTCGATCTCGCAGAGCGCTTCGGCATTTGCGCGCGCGGAATTCCCATGACCACCGGCCTTCTCTGCGGCGCGGATGATCGCGGCCTGAGCTTCTCCGCACTCCTTCGCGACAGTGCCGCACTGGGCATAGAGCGAGGTGACGACGCCACCGACGTTGACCGACTGGAACACACCTCCGGCCAGACCAGCAAAGTGCTGCGCCAGCGGGAGCGCCGCCGCCGGGCAATCGGCGCCGAGACGGTGCAGGTAGTTCACGCCGAGACCGCCCGGCCGCGTCTCGCTGACCTCCATCCCATAGGAAAGCGTCGACCCCCGAATTCCAAGGAACTCGGCCACATCCTGATGGCGCTTCCCGGTCGCCTCGACCGCTGCACACACCGCGCTCTGGATCGTGCCGTAAATCTGGTCTCGCATGTGAAGGCCTCATTTTCGTTTAGCTGGAAGGACTTGGCGACCCGCCTCATGTTGGAGACCATGGGACGAGTGGTTTGTTCAGTGAGTGGTGAGTGTTTGGTGCAGCGCGGGCGGGACCAGGGAGGAGGAGAAGCCCCTGCCCGCGCTGCTGCCCGGCGCAATCGCTGCCAGGATGCGGTTTTTCGCAGGTGCTGCTTGAAATGAAGCTTCACAGATCAAAGGTCTTTGAGGCTGAGGGTATTTCATCAGCTCGCAACCTTTGCAGAATTGGATTTCAGAAGAGATGCTAGTGTCACTGCACCCTTCGTTGCCTCCTGAATTTCAAGGGCAGCCTTCAAGCTCGGGGTCTTCGAGCCCGCAACAATCTCGTTCACATAGGTCTTCGAAAGCCCAACACGAGCGGCGAACTCTCGCTGCGACAGGCCGTTCGACCGCAGATATTCAGAAAGCGATGTCATGATGGAAGTGGTCGCACATAGCGGACAACCTTGCAAGCCGCCTGTAAGCTATTTGCGGCGGGATATGTCCGCAGACCCGTGCTATTCGTCCGCTATGGAACTTCGGCTCAAAGAACTCCGCACCCGAAAGGGTCTGACCGTTCAGCAACTCGCTGACGCAGTTGGCCTGTCGAAGTCCTACGTAAGCGACCTCGAGAATGGAAAGCGCCGCGCGAACAGCTACAGGCTGGAAAAGTTCGCGAAGGCGCTTGGCGTCTCCGTCTTCGACCTCATCAATGATGAAAACTTGAGCGAAGACGCCAAAGACCTCTTAGAGGCCTTCCAGCTCATGTCTCCTGAGCATCGCGGTCTGATCCTTGAGACTGCTCGCGCATTTCGAGATCGCGCCGAATCCGGTGAGCCTCGGAAATAAACGCCTCAAACTGATCGCGCTCCATCGCAAGAAGCTCTTTCAGGAGCTTCGCGTTATCCGTTTGATCGTCAGTCATTAACTTGCCTTGCTCCTTCTACCGCTAGGGCAACCTTCACGAACTTGTTCGCAACTTCAAGAACACCGACGCGACTTCGCGTCTGGAATGTCCGCTATTAGCGAACCTTTTGATTGACGATCTGTTCGCTATCTGCGAACTTCCCGAACGTGCGCCGCCGAAGACACCCAACCAGGGCTGATCGCGGTTCATTTTCAGGGAGACATCACCGATGGATCATTTTCAGCACAGACTTGAACTGCTCAAGCGCGCTATCCGCGAGGGCAATCGCCCCGCGGCATCCGCCCGCGCTGTCGATCTTGCCGACATTTTTGCGGCCTCTTCTGACGACGGCAGCAGCACGCCGCCGCCCGCACTTCCGCATTTGCCTGCCACCCTCATCGAGGAGCGCAAGCAGTGACCGTAACCGCCCAACATGAGCCGCCTCTCCTTAGAGTTGTGCCGAATCCCCGCAGAACAATTACCCGCCACCGCCCAAGGCGAAAAGGCCCGCAAGGGGTGACCCTAAGTAATTCCATGCATTTTCATTCACAGGTTGCAAAGCGATGAGGGTCTCTTTCCGCCCCATCCAGGCACGCCCCTTTCGCGAGTTCATCGTGCTCAGGGACGCCGTGCGCCGCACCGCCCTCGTGAACATGCCGAGCCCGAGCGCCGCGCGCTTTTGCGCCATCGCCCTCGACCTCGAATTCCGCCGCGCCAAGCGCCGACCGAACCGGAGGATCAGATGACCTACCAGCACACCCACGTCCCAGCGCGCAGCATCACGCACAGGCTCAGCATCGACGCAGACGAGGTTGAACGCGCGGCAGTGGACGCCGGTGAGCGGCTTCTGTCGGTCGCTTGCTGGCTGATGATCACCGCCGGCGGGATCGGCCTGCTTTTCGTCGCCGACAAGGCGGTTCGGAACGCCCTGCACACCTTACACGGCTGCGGCGCCTGCTGAGGCGCCCGCCAATACGAATGCCGGGCATGAGGCCCGCATCCCCTCGCCGCGACCCAGCATGGATCGTCTCTGCCCCCAAGACGAACGCGGCGAGGGGCCCAGTTTCTTCAAGAGGATCGAGCATGTTGATGCCCCAAGAGACCGATTTCCAGCCCGACACCGCCGGCGCCGACATGGCACGCGCGGCGTCGCGCAAGCGCACCCCCATGAAGGAGACCGCCGAGGACAAAGCGGTTTCTGATGGCGCATACGGCGTCGCTGCTGGAGAACTGAAACAGTTCATCGAGCGCTTGGAGCGGCTGGAGGCCGAGAAGAAGGCGATCGCGGACCAACAGAAGGAGGTCATGGCCGAAGCCAAGGGGCGCGGCTACGACACCAAGATCGTGCGCAAGGTCATCGCCCTGCGCAAGCGCGACAAGGACGACATCGCCGAGGAAGAGGCGGTGCTCGAGATGTACAAAGCCGCGCTGGGGATGGACTGATGACCGACACCAGCCACACCAGCCCCGACGACATCCTCGCGAAAATCCGCGCCAAACGCTCCGAGCACGAGCACCGCAAATCGGCCGCCCTGACGCCGCTTCCGCCCCAGCGTGAATATGAGGGGCAAGGCCTCTCGGATCGCCTCTGGGAAGATTGCCATGACGAGGAGCGCTGGCTTCCCGAGGGCTTTTGGTTCGCGTTCCTCGTGCTGGCCATCCTTGCGACGGGCGGTGCCCTCGCCATCTGGCTCGGCCTCGACCTTCTGGCGGCGGCGATCCGGTCGCTCGCCATGCTGATCGAGGGGATGCTCTGATGCGCGACGCCATGGACGAGATCGACCGCCTTAGCGACGTGCGCGACCGTGCACGGCAGCAAGCCCGCGCCGATCTTGGCACCCCCATCAGTGATGTCTTCGACGCCATCGCTTGCGAAGCGGAAAACATGATCCGCACCCTGCGAAGAGCGGCAAAGACGGCGGAGGGCTTCTGATGCCCCCCTCCGCGCCCTTGTCGGATGCGCAGGCCTGGGCCGAGCAGTGGGGAAGCTACGCCCTGCAGGAGGCCGCAGCATGACTGTGTACGTCGACGACATGTACCGGACCGCCATGGGCCGCTTTCGGCACATGAAGATGAGCCACATGATCGCGGACAGCACCGACGAGCTGCTCGCCATGGCGGACCGGATCGGCCTGAAGCGGAAATGGCTGCAGAAAGCCGGAACCGCTGACGAGCACTTCGACATCGGCATGGGGCTGCGCGCCAAGGCGGTCGCCGCCGGCGCTGTCGAGATCACAATGCGCGAGCTGCAGCGGCGGTGCGCCGCCCGCCGCTCGGCGACCACCCACGAACAGTCCAACTAACCCACGATAGAAGGAACCAGAGGCATGCCCCCCGATCGCATGACCCATGTGCAGCCCGCCGAGTTCGCCGTCGAGGCCCGACCACTGGCATATGTCAGCGCGAAGACGCTTGGCGTCTTGATGGACATATCCGAGAGCACGATCTGGGACTGGACGCGCAAGGGCCACCTGCCCAAGCCACGGAAGATGCCGAGCGGTGCGACCAGATGGAAGTGGTCGGAGGTTGAAACATTCATCGATGGTGCGGCAGGGTCGCCCGACGATGCCGATCCAATCCTGAGGGCCAGCCGTGGCCGGTGACATCCGCCTTGAGAAGTATGTTCAGCGCAAGATTGCGCGAGGGAAGGAGTACTTCTTCTTCCGTGTGGTGCGTAAGGGCAAAGAGCTTCGCCGCTCACTCCCGCATCCGTTCGAGGCCGATTACCGCGCAGCTTACAACGCGGCGCACCACGAAGCCTTCGGCACCATCCCGGGAGAGTTCGAAAGCCCGAAGGCAATCGCCCGCCTTATCCGAGACCACAAAGACAGCGCGAGATATGCCAGGCTCCCCAAAGCGAGCCGCCTCCTTCGGGACTACGCCCTGGACCTGATGGGTGACCGTTGGGGCGCCTTCGACGCTGACCAAATCCGGCCCATCCATGTGCAGGCGGTCTACGATAGTCTTTCTGATCGCCCAGCGACTGCCAACCGGCGGCTTGATGACATGAGCGCAGTGTTCAGCTGGGGCAGAACGCGAGGCTTTGCAGACGACAACCCTTGCCGCCGGATCGAGCGCGTGCACAGCGAAGAGAGCTATGAGCCGTGGCCCGATGACCAGCTCGAAATCCTGATCGGTCGAGGCAAGCGGCATCTCGTGAAGGTCGCCCTGGTCGCGCTCTATACCGGACAGCGCCGCGCTGATGTGATCGGCATGTGTGAGACCCAGATTCGAGACGGCATCTGGACCATCGAGCAGGGCAAGACCGGCAACCCGGTGACTGTCCCCCTGCACCCGGTCGTTCTGGCGATCATCGAGGAAGAACGCGCAGCGCGGCGCAAGGCTCAGATCGTCGCCCCGGCTCTTCCCCTCCTGACCAACAGCCGCGGCAAACCGTGGGGAAAAGGCTTCGGCGCCTCTTGGACCAAAGAGCTGATCCGCCTCAAGCTGCGGCCCCACTCTGTCGAGGAAATCGAAGCTGGGCAATTTCGCCCGACCTTCCACGGCCTGCGCACAACGAACGCCACAGTCATCGCCAACACCGTCGCCCGAAACCCAGAGCTATTCGGCGGCATCCAGCGCGTTCAGGCAATGCTCGGACACCTGTCAGAGCGCATGTCGAAGCATTACGCAAGACGCGCGGAGGTTGAGCACATGAACCGCGAGACGGTGCTGCTGCTACCAGACTTTGGGAAACAGTTTCCCGAAATTGGGAAACATGAAGACGGCGAGGTCGCTAAGTGATTGAAAATGGTGGGTGATGAGAGACTCGAACTCCCGACATCTTCGGTGTAAACGAAGCGCTCTACCAACTGAGCTAATCACCCGTAGGGCGGGGTTTAGCCAAGCTTCCGGCGGCTTTCAAGCCTGATCCTTCGTCATTTCCTCGATCCACACGCGCGGCCCCGGGCCTTCGCGGCCGCGCCGGTCGGACGGGTTGTAGAGCGGGCAGCTCTCCAGCGACAGGCAGCCGCAACCAATGCAGCCGTCGAGCTCATCGCGCAGCTGTTCGAGCTGACGGATTCGCGCGTCGAGCCGGGCGCGCCAGCCCTGCGAGACCGCCTGCCAGTCAGCTTTGGAGAGCGCCCTGTCGCGCGGCAGCGCCGAAAGCATCTCGCGAATTTCCGCCAATGGAACGCCCAACTTCTGCGCCATGCGGATCACGGCGATGCGGCGCAATTCTCGCCGGTCGTAGCGGCGGTGATTGGCGTCGGTGCGCCAACTCTCGATCAGCCCCTCTGCCTCGTAGAAATGCAGCGTCGAGACGGCGACACCGGCGCGGGCGGCGACCTCTCCCACGCTCAGGTCATTGGAGCGCGCACGTCTGACAGGACGGGACCTGCGGGACATGGAGTTTCCTCACGCATACGAAAGGCGCTTGACCTCAAGTGAACTTGAGAAAGCAGTCTCGCAGGCGTTCCGCGACTCTGCAAGGAGAGAGACAGTGACCGCAAGAAACACCAAGACCCGTCGGCAGCGGACAGAAACAGGGCTTCTCGCGATGCTCCTGCGCTGGCGCAGCGCGCGCCGGATTGCACGGCGCAGCGCCGAGCTGCGCGCGGGCCCCCGGCTGTCCCGAGACGTCGGGCTTTCCGACGGCGGCCCGCCGCCCCCGCCTCCGCTGCGGTACCGAGACTGAAGAAAGGTCCGGAAACTAGAAGAGGCGCGCCTCGGGGAAACCGATCAGCGCGCCTCTTGGAAGAGTGGTGGGTGATAAGAGATTTGAACTCCTGACATCTTCGATGTGAACGAAGCGCTCTACCACTGAGCTAATCACCCGGTAGGCGGGCTTTTACTCATATGGCATGGGGGGCGCAAGAGGAGTCGGCGCAAAAATTTCACAAATTTCCGACCCTGCCGCAGCGGCAGCGGCGTGGTTGCAACTGCGTACTGGATTGGGGCTCCGCCCCCGCCCGCTGCGCGGTCTCCCCCGGGATATTTGAACCATGTGGAAGAGACCGAAGGGGGCTCAAAATATGAAAAAAGCGGGCCCGAAGGGCCCGCTTTGTTGCATCAGTGCCGGCGAGGCAGAGCGTCAGTGCGCCGTGGCTCCCGCGCCCTTCTCGTCCTTGGCGCGCAGGGCAGCGGCGGCCTCTTCGGCCTCCTCGTCCCACTCGATGGGCTCCGGCTTGCCGATGAGCGCCATCTCCAGCACCTCCGAGACGTGCTTGACCGGGATGATCTCGAGGCCCTGCTTCACATTGTCCGGCAGCTCGGCGAGATCCTTCTCGTTCTCCTCGGGGATGAACACCGTCTTGATGCCGCCCCGCAGCGCCGCGAGAAGTTTCTCCTTGAGCCCACCGATGGCGGAAGCATTGCCGCGCAGGGTGACCTCGCCGGTCATGGCGATGTCCTTGCGCACCGGCAGGCCGGTGAGAACCGAGACGATCGCCGTCACCATCGCCAAACCGGCCGAGGGGCCGTCCTTGGGCGTGGCACCGTCCGGCACGTGGACGTGGATGTCCATCTTGTCGAATTTCGGCGGCTTCACCCCGATCTGCGGCGAGATCGAGCGGACGTAGCTCGACGCGGCCTCGATCGACTCCTTCATCACGTCGCCGAGCTTGCCGGTGGTCTTCATCCGACCCTTGCCCGGCAGGCGCAGCGCCTCGATCTGCAGCAGGTCGCCGCCCACCGAGGTATAGGCCAAACCGGTGACGACACCCACCTGGTTCTCGTCCTCGGCCAGACCGTAACGGAACTTTTTCACGCCGAGGAAGTCGTCGAGATTGTCCCGCGTGACTTCCACGTGCTTGGTCTCGCCCTTGACGATCTTGGTCACCGCTTTCCGCGCGATCTTCGCCACTTCCCGTTCGAGGTTCCGGACGCCGGCCTCGCGCGTGTAGTAGCGCAGAATGTCGGTGAGCGCCTCGTCGGTAATGGTGAACTCGCCCTTCTTCAGGCCATGCGCCTTGATCTGCTTGTCGAGCAGGTGCCGCTTGGTGATCTCGAGCTTCTCGTCCTCGGTGTAGCCCGAGAGCGGGATGATCTCCATCCGGTCGAGCAGCGGCCCCGGCATGTTGTACGAGTTCGAGGTCGTCACGAACATGACGTTGCTCAGGTCGTACTCCACTTCGAGGTAGTGATCGACGAAGGTGCCGTTCTGTTCGGGGTCGAGCACCTCGAGCATCGCCGAAGCCGGATCGCCACGGAAGTCCTGACCCATCTTGTCGATCTCGTCGAGCAGGATGAGCGGGTTGGTGGTCTTCGCCTTCTTCAACGCCTGGATGATCTTGCCCGGCATCGAGCCGATGTAGGTCCGGCGGTGGCCGCGGATCTCCGACTCGTCACGCACGCCGCCCAGCGAGATGCGGATGAACTCGCGCCCGGTGGCCTTGGCCATCGACTTGCCCAGCGAGGTTTTACCCACGCCCGGCGGGCCGACGAGGCAGAGGATCGGGCCCTTCAGCTTCTGGCTGCGCGCCTGAACCGCGAGATATTCGACGATGCGCTCCTTGACCTTGTCGAGGCTGTAGTGGTCGTGATCGAGGATTTCCTGAGCACGGCCCAGATCCTTCTTCACGCGGCTCTTCACGCCCCACGGAATGGACAGCATCCAGTCGAGATAGTTGCGAACCACGGTGGCCTCGGCGGACATCGGGCTCATGTTGCGCAGCTTCTTGAGCTCGGCCTCGGCCTTCTCCTTGGCCTCCTTCGAGAGCTTGGTGGCCTCGATCTTCTCGGCCAGCTCGTTGATCTCGTTCTGGCCGTCCTCGCCGTCGCCGAGTTCCTTCTGAATGGCCTTCATCTGCTCATTCAGGTAATACTCGCGCTGGGTCTTCTCCATCTGCGACTTGACGCGGGTCTTGATCTTCTTCTCGACCTGCAGCACCGAGAGCTCGCCCTGCATCAGGCCATAGACCTTTTCCAGACGCTCGCTCACCGGCAGCGTTTCAAGAAGCTCCTGCTTCTGCTCCACCTCGATGCCGAGGTGGCCCGCGACGAGGTCGGCGAGCTTGGCCGGCTCGGTGGTTTCTGCAACCGCCGAAAGCGCCTCTTCGGGGATGTTCTTCTTGACCTTGGCGTAACGCTCGAATTCCTCGGCGACGGTGCGCACCAGTGCGGTGATCGCGGCGGGATCGCCCGGCATCTCCGAGAGATACTCGGCCTTGGCTTCGAAGAAGCGCTCGTTTTCCAGGTATTCGGTGATCTTGACGCGCGCCTGCCCCTCGACCAGCACCTTCACGGTGCCGTCGGGCAGCTTCAGCAGCTGCAGCACATTGGCCAGCACGCCGGTCTTGTAGATGCCGTCGGAATCGGGGTCGTCGACGGCCGGATCAATCTGGGCGGCAAGCAGGATCTGCTTGTCGTCCGCCATCACCTCTTCCAGCGCGTGCACCGATTTCTCGCGCCCTACGAAGAGCGGCACGATCATGTGCGGGAAAACGACGATGTCCCGCAGCGGCAGCACCGGATAGGATGTGTTGAGAGGCTGTTGCATACGCATTCCTTGCTACTGGCAGGACGGTCCGGCCCCGGATATCGGCGACCTCTGCCGTCCCCTGTCGAGGTATTCAGGTGGGGCGCAGCCATTAACTTTTCAAGCGCGCCAGACCCGGTTCCCACCAATGTGACGCTCCGCTGCGCCGGGCGCAAGCGGGCAATTGGCGGAAGGCAGGAGATTGCGGGGGGCGCGGCACCAAAACCTTGAAACAGCCTTAACGGCAGCACCCCGAACACGCGGTGCCGCGCTCCCCACCGCCCTCAGGCGGCTTCTGTCAACGTCGGGTAGTCGGTGTAGCCTTCCGCCCCGCCGCCGTAGAACGTGCCCTGGTCGCCCTCGTTGAGCGGAGCGGCCTTTTGCAGGCGCGCCACGAGGTCGGGGTTCGAGATGAACGGGCGGCCGAATGCGACCAGATCGGCCTTGCCCGACTTGACCGCCTCGATGGCCATCTCGCGGTCATAGCCGTTGTTGCCCATCCAGACGCCGTCATAGAGCGCGTGCAGCTTGTCGAGGCTCTCGCCCTCGTTCAGCGCGCGCGGACCGCCGGTGGTGCCTTCGACCACGTGCAGGTAGGACAGCTTGTAGCCGTTGAGCTTGCCCACGACGTACTCGAACAGCGGCTGGGGATCCGCATCGCTGATGCCGTTGGCCGGCGAGAACGGCGACAGGCGCAAGCCGGTACGGTCGGCACCGATCTCGTCGGTCACCGCGTCCAGCACCTCGAAGAGGAAGCGCGCGCGGTTCTCGATAGACCCGCCATACTCATCCTCGCGCTGGTTGGCGCCGGTCTTGAGGAACTGGTCGATCAGGTAACCGTTGGCGCCATGCACCTCGACCCCGTCGAAACCGGCTTCGATGGCCGCGCGGGCGGCGTGGCGGTAGTCGGCGACGATGCCGGCGATCTCATCCGTCTCCAGCGCGCGCGGCGTAGAGGTCTCCTCGAAGCCGTTCAGCGTGAAGGTCTTGCCGCCCGCCGGAATTGCCGAGGGAGCAACCGGCGCCTGCCCGCCGGGCTGCAGCGAGGTGTGGCTGATGCGGCCGACGTGCCAGAGCTGGATGACGATCTTGCCGCCCTTTGCGTGCACGGCGTCGGTGACCTTCTTCCAGGCGTCCACCTGCCCCGGCGAGTAGATGCCCGGGGTCTGGATGTAGCCCTTGCCCTGCGGCGAGATCTGCGAGGCTTCGGTGATGATGAGCCCGGCGCCTGCGCGCTGGCGGTAGTATTCGACGTGCAGCTCGTTCACCTCGGCGGTGTCGTTGTCGGCACGGTTGCGGGTAAGCGGGGCCATCACCACGCGGTTGGCCATCTCAATGGCACCAGCGGTGAAGGGGGTAAACAGGGCCTCGGTCATGGAATATCTCCCTTGCTTTGGGCCAAGATCGCACCGGGCTGTCCCGGCTTCGGACTGCAAAGATAGGAATGCGCCGCGCCGCGGCAAGCGCGCAGGGCGCTGTGCGGATTTGCACGGAGCGCATGCCTCGGTGGCAATGCGCCGGTGAAGGCGCCGGTGAAGGCAACGCAAGGCGTGACGCTTCCGCGGAGAGCCGGTTGCGTGCTACGCTTGCAGAATTGCTCAAGACCCCATTTCCCGCAACTTCAAGGGCGCTCCGACTTTTCCGATGCGCGATATCCTGTTGGCCCTGTTCCTGTGCATGTTCTTCGCGCTGCTTCCGGCGAGGCTCTACGCCCCGCTGCGCGAGGGCGGCTCCGTACTGCGCGAAAGCTTCTCGTTGCCACCCCTGCGTACGCCCCCGGCCCCGGCCTTCCCGGAAACACCGAGGGAGGGAACGCCGCCCGCACCGTCTGGTCCGAGGATCGCCACCGGCCCTGACTCCGGCACCGGCATCGCGCCTCCCGCACCCAAGACCGAAAGCTCCACCCAAGAGCTTGCCGCGCCGAAACCGCGCGGCGGCAGGCTCCGGCCGAGGTCCGCCCGGCTGTTCGCCGGGCCGGGCGACCTCTCGCCGGATGATTTTGCCGCCTACGGGGTCATTGCCTTCAACGGAGCACCGAAAGTCGCCGTCGACGCCAGCGACTCCGAGGTGGCGCGCCACAGGATGATCTGCGAGGCCTTTCTGGCAACGCTCGCGCCTCGACCTGCTCAGGCCACACCTTCTCCCGCGCGGATCGTGGTGACCGTCTGGCCGATGCAGAGCTCGGCCTCGGCCGAGCGCGCGACGCAGGCACCGCCCGGGGAGGCCTGCCCGATCGCTCTCCAACGCTACAGGATGCCCATTGCCCATGTCGCCATCAGCGCAGCCGTGGACAGCGGGCTGCTCAACCCGTTCCGGCGCGGCCCCTTCCTGATGGCATGGCAACCGGGCGCGGCCTTCGCCAGCCCGGGCAAGCCGATCCTGTTCGACGATCTCTCCGACGTGACCCGCGCCGAGGAGGCCCGCGCCCGCTTTGCCAGGTGGGACAGCGACATAGGCCTCGAGGAAAATTACGCGCGGGCGCTGGTCGAGCGCATGGGCCGGATCGCCTATACCCGTCTGCAGCTGCGGGCCTGGGCAGATGGGCCTGGCGCCACATGGTTGCGCGCGCTGCCCCTGCCCGGCCCCGCCGGAGACGGCGATGGCTGAACTGGGCCACAGAGTGGTGCCCTATCTCTATGCCGCGCTGGTCGCGGTCGCCTTCGCCTGCTGGGCAAGACCCGCGACCGATGCCGGGTACAAGGTGCTGTTCCTCGCAGGGTTCGCGACGCTCTGCGGACTCTGGTTGATCATCCGGCTCATCGCCACACGCCTGCGCTGAGCCTCGTCGGAGAAGGCCCGCCAGCCCTTTGGACAGCCAGTCCTCAGATCGTCACAGAACCGGAATGTCGCCCTCGGCCCTTTGCGCGTGGAACTGGTCCTCGAAGGCGGCAAAGGTGCCGCCCGCGATCGCATCGCGCAGACCCTGCATCAGCTCCTGGTAGTAGTGCAGGTTGTGCCAGGTCAGCAGCATGCCCGAGATCATCTCTCCGGCGCGGTAGACGTGGTGCAGGTAGGCGCGCGAGTAGCTGCGGCAGGCCGGGCAGGTGCAGTGCTCGTCGAGCGGGCGCGGGTCATCCTGGTGGCGGGCGTTCTTGATGTTCACCATGCCGCGGCGGGTCCAGGCCTGGCCGGTGCGCCCCGAGCGAGAGGGCAGCACGCAGTCCATCATGTCGATGCCGCGCTTCACCGCGCCGACGATGTCATCGGGCTTGCCCACGCCCATCAGGTAGCGCGGCTTGTCCTCGGGCAGCTGGCCGGGGGCGAAATCGAGCACCTTGAACATCGCCTCCTGGCCCTCGCCCACGGCGAGGCCACCGACGGCGTAACCGTCGAAGCCGATCGAGGTCAGCGCCTCGGCACTCTCGCCGCGCAGGTCCTCTTCGAGCCCGCCCTGCTGGATGCCGAAGAGCATGTGGCCGGGCCGGTCGCCGAAGGCATCACGCGAACGCTGTGCCCACCGCATGGACAGGCGCATGCTCTGCTCGATGCGCTTGCGGTCGGCGGGCAGCGCCGGGCATTCGTCGAAGCACATGACAATGTCCGAGCCGAGCAGCCGCTGGATCTCCATCGAGCTTTCCGGCGAGAGCATATGCTTGGAGCCGTCGATGTGGCTCTTGAAGGTGACCCCTTCCTCGGTGAGCTTGCGCAGCCCCGAAAGGCTCATCACCTGGAAACCGCCGGAGTCCGTCAGGATCGGCCGCTCCCAGTTCATGAACTTGTGCAGGCCTCCAAGCCGCGCAACCCGCTCCGCGCCGGGGCGCAGCATCAGGTGATAGGTGTTGCCGAGCAGAATGTCGGCCCCGGTGGCGCGCACGCTCTCGGGCAGCATCGCCTTGACGGTGGCGGCGGTGCCGACGGGCATGAAGGCGGGGGTACGGATTTCGCCGCGCGGGGTGGAGATCACCCCGGTGCGTGCGGCGCCGTCCCGGCCGGAAAGGGTAAAGGAGGTCAGGCTCATGCCGTTCCTCTGCCCCAAAGCGCGGGATTTGCCAAGAGGCGAGCCGAGACCTGCGCGGCCCGACGCCGGGATTGCGCACCTCCGGTGATGTGCATGACCCCGTCCCGACTTGCGGAAAAGCTGCGGCCGGCAGCGTCCGAAGTCACGGGCAGGCCAAAGCGGAGGTGCGACATTCGGACTCTCTGCTCTCCCTCGTGAAGCCGCTGCGACCATTGCCCGGACTCGGGCTCTCCCCCCCGATCGTCAGGATGCCCCTCGGCATGATGCGAACTGCGGAGCAGCGCAGGCACCGCCAGATCAGCGGGCGCCTCGAGAGGCTCATCGCCACCGGAGAGCGGGCTCAGCGGGCCGCAAGGTCCACCGCCACAGGGCGGAGGTGGATTCGGCGCAGCAGCCAGAGACCGTAGAGCAGGTTGGGCAGCACCAGCAGGAAGGGCGCGACCAGTTGCCCGGCGCTCAGCTCGGGCAGAGCGGCACCTCCGCCCGGCACCTCCTGGAGCTCACTCTGGGCCCCTGCGCTCAGCACCACGAGGAATGTCACCCAGTCCCAGGCCGCGTGCAGCACGATGGCGACCCAGAGCGAGCCGGTGCGCAGCACGATCGCCATGAGCATGAGCCCGGTGCAGGAGGCGGCGACCGCCTGCAGCGCCGCCAGGGCGAAATGGCCGGTCAGAAAACCATTGAACACGTGAACCGCGCCGAAGGCCGCGGTGGTCCAGAGGATCGCCGGCCAGATGGAAAGGCGCGTCCGGAGCGCCCTGAACAAGACGCCGCGGAACATCACTTCCTCCGAGAACCCCACCAGCAGCGTGTTGACCAGCACCAGCAGTACGGTCACCGGCGCGGGTAGCCCGAGCGCCAGCAGCAGCGCGAAGAGGAGCATCAGGATCAGGCCCGGCAACCACAGCAATCTGAGCGTGCCCGGCGTGGGCGCGCGGAAGCCCATGTCGCGCCAGCGGCGCCACGCGATGACCGCCACGAGCAGCAGGCCCGCGGCGAGCACCTGCCAGGCGATCCCGCTGGTCGTCAGATCCTCGAGCTCGATCGGATCGCTCCGGGCGCCGACACCAAAGATGGTGACCAGCGTCCAGAGCACGAGCGTGCCACCGGCGATGCCAAGACGACGGTGATCGGCAGTCGAAGCGCGGTCCCTCATCCGGCGCTCGTTGCGCTATGCCGGATCATTCGACTGTCACGATCAGGTCGAACGCCATAGGCATGCTTTCCTTGCTGACAACCTCGACGGTGACATCCCCGGACTGCGGCAGCTCCGCGCGAAAGGGCGTCGCGGCATCCGTACCCGTGAGCAGGATCGAATTGTCAGGATTGCGCAGGATATAATACATCGCACCGCCCTCGGGCACGACGCGCAGGTCGAGCACCTGCCCCGCCCGTGCCCCCAGGACGAATTGCGTGGCACCGCCGGCCTCGAGCCTGCGGCTCAACTCGGCGCCGCTGGTGCCCGGTGCAAAGCGGATCCGCTCCGGTGCCATGGCCGCCTTTTCCCCCGCACGGGCCAGTGCGGCCTCGGCAGCATCCGCCCCGGCGAGATCGAGGCTCTCGACGCTGCCGTCCCGGTAGCCGAAGCATTGCCAGATGCGACCGTCTGCATCCTGCAGGAAGATCATCGACCCTGCCTCGGAATACTGGCTGTCGATCACCTGCCCGCCGGGGCGCGAGGCGCCTCCGCGCGCGATCAACTGGTCGATGCACCCGTCGATCACCGGCTGGACCAGTGCATCCTCGGCCGACGCAGACTGTCCAAGGGCGATTGCCGTCAGGAACAGGGGCAGTACCTTCATGAGCTTCCCTCCACTGGTACAAGCCTCGATACCATACTGGTCCCGCTCGACCTATCCCCCTGACGCGGCAGGGTGTCTCTTGCGACACGCAGTTCCCGCAGCCAGCTGCGTGCATGCACGTACTGCGCCACCCTTCGCGAACGGGCCGCGAACTTCGCCGCGGTCGTCGCGCAGAACCAACCGGCGCCAAGAACGAACACGGCCCGTATCGTACAGGTGCCACCGCGCATCACCAATTCCGCCAGAACCGCAGCGCACATCCGGCGCAGGCGCGACCCTGGCCCATCGCTCCGTACCGAAAGATGCCACGCTGGGAGCGGTTCAGCCCGGCTCGGACAGCCCCTCGATCCGCGCGACGATCAGGTCGTGGTCGGACAGTGGCGTGCCGTCCGCGCCAAGCGAGGCGCGAATCTCCACCGGCCCCATCCGAAGCCCCCGCGCGAGGAACCAGTCGAGCTTCATCGCGCGCTCGGGCCAGCGGGTGATCAGGCTGGGGCGGGTGGTCATCTGATCCTCGGGCCCGCCGTGCACGGTGAACCCGGCGGCGCGGGCGACGTCGAACAGCCCCTCCGAGCGCCAGTCGCCGCCAGCGTGGTTGCCGGTGTTCAGATCGCCGCCGATCAGCACGGGAACGCCGGGGAATTCGGCGTCGAGCGCGGCGATCAGTTCCGCCACCTGCCGCTCCCGGTGCGCGGGACCGCAGGCGCTTTCGAGGTGCGTCGAGACGGCGAGGAACGGCCCCTCCGTCGTCTCGATCCGCGCGCCCACCGCGATGCGCTCGCCGAGCCGCGGCTGCTCGTCATCGAAGAACCATTGCCGCTTGCCCCAGAGCCGCAGCGCGAAGGGTTCATGAAGTGCGCCGCGCGCCATGAGACCGTTGCCATGATAGCCGCGTGCGTTGTGTCCATCATCGCAGAACTGGTGCTCGATGGGCGAGCCGAGGCCCAGCTCGAGAAACTCCACCGCGTAGGCATAGGCCATGCCCCGCTCCGCCGCCATGACGGCCGTGGTGTTGCGCTGCTTGGTGCGGGCCATGCCGTGGTCCATCTCGGACAGCAGCAGAAGGTCGCAGTCCTTCGCATGCAAAGCCGAGGCCTCGGGGAAGAGGCAGCGCTCGAGATTCCAGGCCGCCACCGTGAGCGGCAGCGCGAGGGGCGCATCCGGCGCCCCTCCGCCGATCTCGACGATGGTCATGCCCGGCACCTTCGCCATATGGGCGTCATGCACCGCGACCTCGCGCGGCAAGTCACGGATGGCGAGCTCTTCCGCGCCGGGTACGGGCAGCGCGGCCGTTGTGTCGCGGATCATTCCGCTGGCTCGGAGACAGTTTGCAGGCGCTTATCCATGCGGCGGCCGCTCTGGGCGTCGAAAAGGTGAATCTTCGCGGAGTCGACCGCGACACGCACTTCCGGCCCGAGCGGCGTGTCATGCGTATCGGTGACCGCCAGCGCCTGATCGCCCACCATGCCGTGGATGATACGCTGCGCGCCCAGCTCCTCGACGTATTCCACCCGCATCGGCAGGCCGGTGTCGACGATGCGCAGATCCTCGGCCCGCAGCCCCAGCGTGACCGGGCCCGGCGCATTGCCGAGGCGTGCCAGCGCATGGCCCGCCAGCGAGAGCTGCCCACCTTCGATGCGCGCATCCAGAAGGCTCATGGCGGGGGCACCGATGAAGGAGGCGACAAAGGTCGAGGCGGGCTTGCGATAGACCTCGAGCGGCGCGCCGATCTGCTCGACCCGCCCACCGTTCAGCACCACCAGACGGTCGGCGAGCGTCATCGCCTCGAGTTGGTCGTGGGTGACATAGAGCGAGGTGGTCCCGAGCCGTTGCTGCAGCTTGCGGATCTCCATGCGCATCGAGACACGCAGCTTGGCGTCGAGGTTCGACAGCGGCTCGTCAAAGAGGAAGGCCGACGGCTGGCGCACGATGGCGCGGCCCATTGCCACCCGCTGGCGCTGGCCGCCCGAGAGCGCGCGCGGCTTGCGGTCGAGGTACTGGCCGAGCTCCAGCATCCGCGCCGCCTCGGCGACGCGCTCCTCGATCACCGCCTTGCTCTCGCCGCGGTTCTTCAGCCCGTAGGCCATGTTGTCGCGCACCGACATGTGCGGGTAGAGCGCGTAGTTCTGGAACACCATGGCGATGTCACGCTCGGCCGGGTCGAGGTCGTTGACCCGACGCCCGCCGATATGGACGTCGCCGCGGGTCACCGTCTCCAGCCCCGCCACCATGCGCAGGAGCGTGGACTTGCCGCAGCCCGAGGGGCCGACGAGCACGATGAACTCGCCGTCCTTGATGTCGATGTTCACGTCCGAGACGGCATCGACGCCGCCCGCATAGGTCTTGCCGACCGACTTGAGAGTAAGCTCAGCCATTATTTATCGCTTTCCGTCAGGCCCTTGATGAACATGCGCTGGAAGATCACCACCACGGCAACCGGGGGGACCATGGCCAGCACCGCGAGGGCAAAGGCTTCGTTGTAATCGGGGATCTGGCTGCCGACCCAGACCTGCAGGATCGACTTGATGCCGCGCATGAGCGTGTAGAAGCTCTCGTCCGTGGTCATCAGCAGCGGCCAGAGGTACTGGTTCCAGCCGTAGATGAACATGATGATGAAGATCGCCGCCATCATCGTCTTCGACAGCGGCACCAGCACGTCGATGAAGAACTTGACCGGGCCCGCCCCGTCGATCCGCGCCGCCTCGAGCAGCTCGTCAGGCACCGAGCGGAAGAATTGCCGGAAGAAGAAGGTGCCGGTGGCCGAGGCCAGCAGCGGCACAATGAGGCCGGTGTAGGTGTTCAGCAGGTGCAGCTCGGACATGACCTGGTAGGAGGGCATGATCCGCACTTCAAGCGGCAAGAGCAGCGTCGCGAAGATCGCCCAGAAGAGCAGCGTCGCGAAGCGGAAGCGGAAGTAGACCAGCGCGTAGGCGGCCATCATCGACAGCGCGATCTTCCCGACAGCGAAGCCGAGCCCCATGATCAGCGAGTTGCGCAGCATCAAAAGGCCAGTGACGTCACCGGTAAAGCCGCCCTTGTGCGTCAGCACCTTGGTGTAGGTCTCGATGCCGTTGCCGCCGGGCAGCAGCGACAGGCCGTTGGAGTGGATGTCGATCGCCGCGTGGGTCGAGGACATCAGTGCCATCACCACCGGGGCGCAGAGAAACAGCACGCCGAGGATGAGGATCAGGTGGTCGAAGGGTTTGATCTTCTGCATGGGCTTATCCGTAGTGCACGCGGCGTTCGAGGAAGCGGAACTGCAGCACGGTCAGCAGCGCCACGACGCCCATCAGGATCACCGACTGCGCCGAGCTCCCGCCGATGTCATTGCCTTTGAACCCGTCGAGATAGACCTTGTAGACCAGCGTCATCGGGTTGTTGGCGGGCTTGTCCTTCACGATGACGTCGATGATCGGGAAAGTGTCGAACATCGTGTAGGTGATGTTGATAACCAGCAGGAAGAAGGCGGTGGGCGCGAGCAGAGGCAGGGTGATGTCCCAGAACCGCCGCCATCCGGACTGCGCGTCGATCAGCGCCGCCTCGCGCACCGAGACCGGCACCGACTGCAATCCCGACAGGAAGAAGATGAAGTTGTAGGGGATCTGCTTCCACACGGCGATGACGATCAGCGCAGTGGCGGTGTCCCAGTAGTTGATGCCGACCTTGAGATCGTAGCCGAAGAAGGCCGCGAGGTCCTTGAGCGGCCCCATATGCATGTCGAAGAACATCATGCCGATCAGCCCGGCGACCGGCGGCGCGATGGCGTAGACCGAGATCAGCAGCGTCTTGTAGCTCTCGGCGCCGCGGATCACCTTGTCGGCCTTGACCGCCAGCAGCAGGCCGATGCTCAGCGCAAGCGTCGTGACCACCACGCAGAAGAAGGCGGTGAAGGCGGCGGTGCCCAAGTATTCGGAGCTGTTCAGCGCGTCGGTGTAGTTTTCCATCCCGACGAAGGTCGAGCCGAAGCCGAATGGGTCCTCGAGATAGAAGGAGGAGGTCACCGCCTGCACCGAGGGCCAGTAGAAGAAGATCACCACCACCGCGAGTTGCGGCAGCAGGAAGAGCCAGGGGGTGAGCGGGCGGTCGAACTGCACGCGCTTGGCGGGATTGGCGGTCTCGCCGGACCACCAGGCGCGGAGGCGCGTGACCAGCGTCTGGTCGGCCTCCACCATGTTGAGCGGGGTATCGGTCACGGGCTGTGTCCTGATCGGGAAAGGCGCCGCCGCGCGGCGCGGCAATGGCATCGGGGCCCCGGGCAGCTGCCCGGGACCCCGGAACTCGGCGGAGCCGGTCCTTAGTTGGCGGTCTTGGCGAAGCGCGCGAGCAGCGCATTGCCCTCTTGCTGGATGGTGTCGAAGGCCGCCTTCACCTCGGTCTCACCCGAGAAGATGCGGTTGAACTCGCGTTCCATCACGGTGCGGATCTGCGGGTAGAAGCCCAGGCGGTAGCCCTTCGACCACTCACCGGTCTCCAGCATCAGCTGCTGGATGCCGACCTCGGCCACCGGCTGCTCGTCGTAGTAGCCTTCCCCCTTGGCCATCTCGTAGGCGGCCTCGGTGATCGGCACGTAGCCGGTGTTCTTGTGCCAGTAGACCTGCGTTTCCGGCGAGGTCAGGAAGGAAAAGAACTGCGCGGTGCAGGTGTTCTGCTCTTCGGGCTTGCCGGCCATGGCGAAGAGCGCCGCGCCACCGATGAAGCTCTGGGTGCCTGCGCCCTCGATGCTGTCCCAATAGGGCATGTACACCGCGTCGAAGTCGAAGTCGGCCGATTTCTGCAGGCCGCCGAAGCTGCCCGAGGAACCGATCCACATGGCGGCCTCGCCCTCTTCGAAGGGCTTGAGGTTGTCGGCCCAGCCGGCGCCGTAGAAGCCGTAGAGACCTTCGTCGGCCCATTCCTTGAGCTTCTCGAACATCATCACCTGGTTCTCGTCGTTGACGATGATCTCGGTGCCCTGGGTGGCGTCATAGCCGTTGTTGTTCGTGGCGAACTGCTGGTTGTTCCGCGACTTGAAGTTCTCGACCATCATCCAGGTCAGCTGCGAGGCGGTCATCGGCAGGTAGCCGGCCTCTTTCAGCTTCGGGGCGACCTCTTCGAACTCTTCCCAGGTCTTCGGCGGCTGCACACCGGCCTTCTCGAAGGCGGCGATGTTGTAGTACATGATCGGCGCCGAAGAGTTGAACGGCATGCCGATGAACTTGCCGTCGCTGTCGGCGTAGAAGTTGCGCACGCCGGCGATGAAGTCTTCGCGGTTGAACTCTTCACCCGCGCCGGTGATCAGGTCTTCGGCGGGGATCGTCGCGCCCTTGGCGGCGATGATCGTCGCGGCGCCGGCATCGAACACCTGCAGGATGTTGGGCTGCTCGCCTGAGCGGAAGGCCGCGATGCCCGAGGAGAGCGCCTCTTCGTAGGTGCCCTTCGAAATCGGCGTCAGGTTGCACTGATCCTGCGCGGCGTTGAACTGCTGCGAGATCTCGTTGATCACCTCGCCGTTGCGGCCGCCCATGCCGTGCCACCAGGTGATGTCGGTTGCGGCGAAGGCGGTCGAGGCCATCAGCATCGAACCGATCGCGAGTCCGGTTGTCTTGAACATTTGGTGTCCCCCGTTCTTGTTCCGCGCCGGGGTAAGCGCGTTCTGTGACGGGCGTGATACCGTGGGATGACACTTGCATGACGTTACGCCATCTCGCGGCCTTGTTCCGCCGCAGTGCGCCCGGCCTCTCGGCCGGGCGCCAGGGTCACCGCCAGCCGAGCGCCGGCGCGACTTCGGTCAGGATATTTTCGATCACATGAGAGTTGTAGTCGACGCCCAGCGAGTTGGGGATGGTCAGCAGCAACGTGTCGGCTTCCTTGATCCCCTCATCGCCTTTCAACTGCTCGATCAGCTTGTCCGGCTCGTCGGCGTAGGAGCGGCCGAAGATCGAGCGCTGCTGCTCGATGAAGCCCACCGAGTCCTGCTCCTTGCCGCCGCGGCCGAAATACATCCGGTCCTCGTCATTGGTGATGGCAAAGATCGAACGGCTCACAGAAACCCGCGGCTTGCGGGAATGGCCCGCGGATTTCCACGCCTCGCGGTAGGCGCGGATCTGCTGCGCCTGCTGGATGTGGAAGGGCTCTCCGGTCTCGTCGTCCTTGAGCGTCGAGCTCTGCAGGTTCATCCCCAGCATGGCGGCCCATTCGGCGGTCTTGTTAGAGCCCGCTCCCCACCAGATGCGGTCCTTCAGCCCGTCGGAATGCGGCTCCAGCCGCAGCTTGCCCGGCGGGTTGGGGAACATCGGACGCGGGTTGGGCTCGGCGAAACCATGGCCCTCGAGCATTTGCAGGAACACCTGCGCATGGCGACGGCCGAGATCCGCATCCGTCTCGTCCTCTGCCGGGGCGTAGCCGAAATAGCGCCAGCCCTCGATCACCTGCTCGGGGCTGCCGCGGCTGATGCCCAGCTGCAGCCGGCCCTGACTGATCAGGTCGGCCGCGCCGGCATCCTCGGCCATGTAGAGCGGGTTCTCGTAGCGCATGTCGATGACGCCGGTGCCGATCTCGATCTTCTTGGTGCGCGCCCCGACGGCGGCGAGCAGCGGGAAGGGGCTGGCATGCTGGCGGGCGAAGTGGTGGACCCGGAAGTAGGCCCCATCGAGGCCCAGCTCCTCGGCGGCCACCGAGAGGTCGATGGCCTGCAGCAGGGCGTCGGAGGCGGTGCGGGTGGCCGAGCCGCGTTGCGGGGACCAATGTCCGAAGGACAGGAAGCCGATCTTTTTCATAGCGATACTCCTCGGGCGGCTGCGGCAGGGGACATCCCAGCTGCCGGGCCCGTTTGGCGCATAGCTAGTCATTGCAGAGGCCACCCCGCAAGCCACGGGCCTGTTTGCCGAAGCGCAGGTGCTGTGCGCGCGGTGCCGCCACCCGCATGTCGGCGCGATCTGCATCCCCGCAGCCGCCCCCATGATCAAGCCCCCCTACCGTGCGCGCTGCGTGACCCGCAGTAGGCTATCCCGCGGGGGTGCAGTCTCGACAATGACTGCCTGCCCGCACCGGGCCGGGGCAGAGCCTGACGGTAGCGCACAGCCTGCCGCCTGCCGTCAGCTCCCGGAGCGGCAGGCGCACCGCCCCGCTGCCATGGCAGCCGGATGAAAGAAGTTCTGGTGCGGCAACCTCTTTCGCAGCTCGGGGGCGGGGGCCATGGCCGCGCCTCCGGACTGACGCTCACAAAAGCCGTATGTGCAACCGCCGGACGTGCGGGATACCCGCGTCAGACCCGACGCCGGAAAGGAAATCCGATGTCCTGGTTCGATGTTACAGGCTGGCTCTGCGCGCTGCTGCTCGCCGGCGATCGCAATGTCGGCATGCCCTCGGTGAACCGCGCTCCGGAGCCTACCGCGCCAGAGGACACTCTCATGGCCTTTGCGCCCGGGCAGCTGATCTTCCTGCGTGGAGACCTCTCGATCACGTCTACCTGCTGGAGGAGGGAGAGATCGAGTCGCCCGCATTGGACATCACTCTTGGCCAAGATGCGCTTTTCGGGGAAATGGCCCTGTTCGGACGCGGCAAGGCACGCCCCCACCGCGATCTGCCGCCCGCCCTGCCGCGTGGTCGCGCTCGACGGAGCCTGTCTCATGTGGACTTTCGGCCTGCACGCCGACTTCGGGGGCTACGTGGTGCGCTTTATCGCCAAACGACTGGTGGGCGGCAGCCGGACGCGTCCGGACCTCTACAGCGACTTTTCCGCCGGGGATCTGCCCTCCGGACCGCGCGACCGAAGCGGCACTGCCGCATCAGACCTCCGCCAGATCAAAGCCTGCCGCTTCCAGATCCCGCCGCAGTACCGGGGCTCCCGCGAGCCGCTTGCGTGACAGCATGTGCGTGCGCGCGTCGTTCACCGTCTCGACCGCCGAGAGCCGGTCCCCGGCAAAGCGGAAGATGGCCCCGTCCGCGCGCGTCACCGTGGCGTCCCCGGCGGCCGCGAGACCGGCGATCTGCAGCTTGCTGTCGGCCTGATCCGACCAGAACCACGGCACCGCATCGTAGGGCGCTTCCGCCTTGCCCGTCAGCCGCTTCGATATGAGCCGCGCGTGGTCCGTGGCCGCCTGCACCGACTCCAGCCGCACCGGGCGTCCGGTGGCCGGGTCGGGGAAGACGGCGCAGTCGCCGAGGGCCGAGATCCCCGGATCCGCGGTCAGCATATGCGCGTCCACCACCACGCCGTTGTCCACCGCGAGCCCCGCCGCTGCAGCGAGCTCGGTGTTGGGGGTCACCCCGGCAGCCATCAGCACCAGGTCCGCCGCGATCCGGGTGCCGCCCGCCAGCGAAATGCCGTCCGCCCGCACCTCGCAGACCGGATCGCCAAGCAGGACTTCCGTGCCCATGTCCCGGTGCATCCGGAGAAAGCGCTCCGAGGTTTCCGGCGAGACCGCCCGGGCCATCAGCCGGGGCGCCGCCTCGGCGACGGTCACCTCGTGCCCGAGGGCCCGCGCCACGGCAGCAAATTCAAGCCCGATGAAGCCGCCGCCGATGACCGCGCAGCGCATCGGCCTGTCGAGCGCGTCGCGCAGCCGCGCCGCATCTTCCAGCGTGCGCAGGTCGAGCGCCAGCTCCGCGCCAGGGATCGGCGGGCGCAGGTTGCGCGTGCCCGTGGCAAGGATCAGGTGGTCGTAGGAGAACACCCGCTGCCCCGCCTGAACGGTCCTTGCATCCCGGTCGATGCGGTCGACCAGGGTGCCGCTGACCAGCGTGATCTGCTTCTTCTCGAAGAAGCTCTCGGGGCGCAGCTGCAGCGCGCCCGCATCACCGGACTTCAGATAGGCCTTGGACAGCGGCGGGCGCTGGTAGGGCAGTCCCGGCTCGGCACCGATCAGCGTTATGTTGCCCTCGAAACCGTCCTGCCGCAGGCTCATGCCCGCCTGCAAGCCGCCCTGCCCCGCGCCGATGATGACGATGTCCTGCATCGCTCAGGCCTGCTCCTCGGGCAGGTGCACGACCAGCCCGTCGAGCGCCTCGGTGAGCTTGATCTGGCACGACAGGCGCGAGCTCGGTTTCACCTCATCGGCGGCGCAATCGAGCATGTCGTCCTCGCCGTCGTTGCGGGCACCGGTGGCCCCGGTCCAGTCCTCGTCGACGTAGCAATGGCAGGTGGCGCACATCATCGCCCCGCCGCATTCGCCGACGATCCCGTCGACATCATTGTCGAGCGCGGTCTGCATCACGTTGCTGCCGGGTTCGGCATCGACATCGGTGCGCGTGCCATCGGCCGCGACATAGGTCACCTTGACCATGAGTTCCTCCTCCTAGAAACTTGCCCCGCTCAGTTGAGCGTCACCGGCATACTGAGCGGCCCGCGGAAGCCGAAGCCGTGCCAGACGATCGCCTCGGGGTCCGGCAGGCTCATGTTCGGGAAGCGCTCGAAAAGCTCCGGCATCATGATCTCGCCCACGGTGCGGCGCGCGATATGCGCCCCGGCGCAATGGTGCGGGCCGGTGCCAAAAGCCTGATGCGGGTTCTTGTCGCGGAAGACGTGGTAGTCTTCGCCCTCCTCGAACAACTCCTCGTCGCGGTTCGCAGAGGCCTGGATGCTCATCACGATATCCCCTTTGGGAATGTCGATGCCGCCAATCTCGGTGTCTTCCATGACCAGCCGCGACGAGGCCTGAATCGGTGCCACCCAGCGTATGCCCTCCTCGAAGGCCGCGCCCCAGGCTTCCTGCCGGCGGACTTCCTCGAGCTGATCGGGGTTGGTCAGCAGCCCGTAGACGATGGTCGCCATGGCGTCGCGCGGCTCGTTGATGCCGCCGCCGATGGCGATCTTGATATTGGCGACGATCTGGCTCCACGGGATCGGGTCCGCCGCATTGACCATCAGCGACAGAGCCGAGTCGTTGGGCTCGGCCCGCAGCCGCTCGGCGCAGGCCGCGATATGCACATCCATCTCGTCGTTCGCCTTGTCGGTGATCTCGAAAAGCTTGGGATCCCAGCCGAAATTGCCCGCGCCGTCGATGAGCTGCTGCGACCAGCGCATCATCTCCTCGTCGCTGGCCCCTTCGAGGCCGAGGATATGGGTCAGGATGCGCGCCGAGACCGGGGCACAAATCTCGCTGTAGAGATCCACCGTCTCGCCGCGCGGCAGCCGGTCGAGGTAGCGGTCGGTGATGTCGCGGTAGAGCTGTGCCCAATTGGTCTTGATGACCTTGGGCGTGAAGGCCTTCTGCATAGCCATGCGCTCGCGGCGGTGTTCCTCGCCGTCCTTGCGCATCAGCGTGTGCGCCCGGAAGGCCGGCTCCATCGGCGTGGTGGGATCGTTCGAGCTGAACCGAACCACATCGTCCTTCACCATCTTGGTGTGGGCGGCCTTGGTCAGGAACGTGCGCTTGACCGAGGGCACCCGGACCACGGGCGTCTCGGCCCGCATGCGGCGATATATCGGATAGGGGTCGCGAACCAGATCCCCGATTGAAACAGTCTCATCAACTGGTGCCAGTGGCATGGTTGACGCCTCCTCCCAAAGAACGTGCTTCCGGCAAGAGGCCATAGGCCGCGCCCATCGCGCAACCTGATCGTTACGATATCATTGATCTGAAAATTCGATAGAGTTAGGCCGGATGCAGAGAGGAGGCCCCGATGATCGACCCCCAACAGCTGGATTTTCGCAGTTTCCACGTGCTCAGCGTGGTCCACCGCGAGCGCTCGTTCAGCCGCGCCGCCGAGGTGCTCGGGACCAGCCAGTCGATGGTGAGCTATGCCATCGAGAAGCTGCGCAAGGTCTTCGACGATCCGCTCTTCGTGCGCGAGGCCGGCCGCACGCTGCCGACCCCCCGCTGCGAGGAGGTTGTGGCCTATGCGGTTGACCTTATTGCGGGGTTCGACACGATCCGCGCCCGTCCCGCGTTCGACCCGGCCACGGCAGGTGACAGGGTCACGATCGCCTGCAACTACTACGAGCGCAGCTTCATGATCCCGCCGATCATCACCAACCTCCGGCGCGAGGCTCCGCGCCTGCAGATCGAGGTCGTGGATGCCTCCGGACAGGGCCACCAACGCCTGCTCGACGGCGAGGCCGACCTGCTCATCGGCCCCTACCGGCGGCAGGATGCCTCCTTCTACGAGCGCATGGTGCTCACCGATCGCTACGCCTGCCTGATGGACAGCGCCCATCCCGCCGCCGGCCGGACGCCCACATTGCAGCAATATCTGGATTTCGAGCACATCTTCATCACCTACGGCGGGCGCTGGGTTTCTCCCTACGTGAGCGAGATCGAGGCTGCGGGGCACAGCCTGTCTGTGGCGCTGCGAGTGCCCAGCCCGGCGGGAATCGACAGGCTGGTGGCGGGGTCGGACCTCGTGGCGACGGTCCCGCGGCGGCTGGCGATCCTGCAGGACCCGTCGCTGGCCATCGTCGACTGTCCGGTCGTCTCGACGATCGAGGTCAAGATGGTCTGGAGCGCCCGGACCCATCAGTCCGCCGTAATGCGCTGGGTCCGCGATCTGGTTTCGCGCACGATTGCCGGGCTTGCCTGAGCTCGACCACCGTCAAGCGCAGCGTGTCCGTGCCCGAGCGCCTGTTCACCGCGCGGCGGACAGGACGCGGAGCCAGCGGAAGACGAACATCAGCACAAAAGTGGTGACAATCAGGCCGATCAGGTCACCGACCGCGTAGACCGTCAGCACCGCATAGGAATGATCGGGCAGCACCGCTCCCGAGAAGACAAGCGACTGCCCGACGGAATTGATGACCGATGCCACCGTCCCCGCCAGAAGAAGCCACTTCCAATGGATAACCGCCTGCTGCCTGGCATAGATCCGATGCCCTGCCAGCGCGACCGCCTCAAAGGCCAGCAACGCCGAGGCGGCCCCCACCGCGATCGACAGAAGGATCACCGGCTCCATCGCCACGCGCAGCTCGGCGGGCGTGAAGAGCACTTCCGAGAGGAAGGCGCCGACGCAAAGCGGCAAGAAAGCCACCTTTCCCATCAGCCATGTCGACAGCACGCGCACCCCGTGCGGCAGGTAGACGAGGCTGGCGAATGCGGTCACATCGGGCAGAAACCGCATCTGCAAGGGCGTGACGAGCATCGCCGTCAGCCCGTGCGCGAGGATGTAGGCCAGCACCACCACCGCCATGTTCAACGCAGCGGTCACGCCGCCACCCCGGGGATCAGCGTGAAGGCTCGTAGCGCATCGAGGGCGTTTCGCGAGGGGCGTGCGGGGCTCATCGGTGCGACCGTTTCTGTGTGGCGCGGATCAGCGCAGCGGCAGCGGCGCGCCGACCAGATCGCTGCGCACGATGTAGGATTTGGCCTTGGTGTCGGCGGCCCGCTCGAGCAGTCCGCGCGCAAGCAAGGTGCGCAGGGCACGGTAGAACGTCGCCTGCGCTGCCGACCGGACGAGAGCATGCTCGCGAATCTGCTCCGAGCTGATCACGTCGCCTGGGCGCTCGCAAAGCCCATGCGCAGCCAGCAGGACGTCACGCTCGAAACGGCTGAGGTCCTCGAGGCCGACGTCGCGTTCGAGCTGCCGCAGCATCTCGCGCAGGTGCAGAATTGAGCTAAGCTTGTCCATCCGAACACTCATCCTACAGTGCGGCGGCCAGGTCAACAATGTCACGCTTCCGGTCAGAAATGACTTTATCGAAATGATAAACTCTTGGAGGTCGTTTGCCCCCGTGCTACCGAGTCGCCGCAACGTCAGGTAACGAGTGGCTTGTGAGTGAGTTCCGTGAGTGGTGGCGTAGCATCCCATTTTATCAGCTTCCGCCTTGGCTGCCTTGGGCAGTCAAGGCGTATTTCCCCAAAGGCTCAAGGTCCGGAACAGCTTTGGCGGTGCGGAGATCGCGCGTCGCTTCAGGACCAAACGGTTCGCGAACGCGTGCTGCGCCGTCGCCGACCGCCGGTCAGGCTCACATGCGGCCGAAGATTTACCTCTCGCAGAGCAGGTCCCTGACGACGGAGAGATCGGTGTATTTCTCGTAGAGGCTCATGATATATCGCGCAGATGCGATCACCGGCTGGCCGCGGTTGGCCTCCGCATTCCGAGTGAAGCGGCCGTAGAATTTTCCTTTCTCGTCAACGATGACCAAGCCTTCGCCCGCGTCATTCCAGGGACTGTCCTCGCTGTATTTCGACCCGAATGCCCCATGCATATTCCAAATGCTATTGGCCATCAGTCGTGATCCGTAATCGCCCAGATCGTTGCAGACTGCCTCTGGCTCGGCGCGGTCGCAGGTCAGGCAGCCCGCAAATTTCTGCTGTGTCTTCGCGTCAAAAAGCAGCAGCTCGATACCTCCGGCCCGCGCGAATGACGGTGCCAGAAGCCACAGCACTGCCATTAGCCTCACTATCCACATGCACCCAACTCAAAAAAACACCACGTGCGCACAGGAACTCTTGTGCAACACGATACCCTTGGACGTCCATATTTTATCAAAAAGATACAGTTGTTGAATCAAACATGAGGGATTTTTTCAACACCAGACCCGAGCGAATAAAATCACATTAGATGTATCCAGAATATTTCTTTTAAAGCCCTCCAACACGTCAAATATTCAAGAAAGCAAATCACTTCTGGAACGTGTGGTTCATCCATCACCCATTGCGCCCGGAGCGCCAGATTGATGTGCCCTTGCGTTAATAGACCGGACAATTCCCCCTGGCGCTGGCGCTGCACGGCGATATCCCGAAAATACCCATATCAGCGAGCCTACGTCCCTCCCCCCGCTCGCCGACGCTTCCGGAGAGCCCGCCGGCTGCATGACATGCACACCGCAGGGCCCATTTGCTCCACGCGATGATGTCTCCCCCGCTGAAAGTCGGGGATGCGGCGACCGCGGATACCCAAGGGTGGATCGCCGACTGCAGGCGGCTTGTCAAACAGCGGCTCGGCCTCAAAGCCCACAAGACCATCGCAAGAAGGTCCGGACCACCCCCGCGCGAGCCAAGCACTGCGCCCCGGCTGACCCGACCGCACTGGCGGGCCGGGTCCGTGCTACTGCGCCATGCGAGGCTGCGGCGCGAAGACGCTCAGCTTCAACCAGGACTTCAGCCGCGCCTCGAGTTCCGGCACCGCATCGATCCGGATGTGGCCGCCATCGATCTCGTCACGTAGCTTCGACAGCCCCATCCAGACAGAGGTCATGGCCCTGAGGTCGGCAGTGACGAGGATGTCGATCTCGTACCCGGGATCGAACTTGCACAGATCCGTGTCCTCGGCACCGACAACGAGCCACCAGTCGCGCAGATTTTCTCCGATATCGGGGTACAGAAACTGAATCGTGCAGCGGCTGTCGGGGCGCGGATCCGGGTCGAAATTCCGCCTGATGTCCCACATCAGCAGCGAGGGGTCGAGGTTACGCAGTGACAGGCGCGACTCGACCCAGCGCTGCCCCCAGCTGCCGATGCCCATCACGATCGGGCGCAGTTCCTCGCCGGCGGGCGTCAGGTGATATTCCTGCGTGCCGCGCGGGCCCGGCTCCGCCCGGATCACCCCCGCAAGCTCCAACTCCTTGAGCCTCTTCGACAAAAGGCTAGGAGACATCTTCGGAACGCCCTTGCGAATATCGTTGAAGCGCGTCGAGCCGCAGAGAAGCTCGCGCACCACGAGCGGCGTCCAGCGCGTGCAGAAAACCTCTGACGCCATCGCGATCGGGCAGAACTGGCCATAGAGGTTGGTGATCTCCATCCGCGCATCATAACAGAGCCGGTACATTTCCTGAACTATCGCGACGCGCGCCCGGTCGTCATGCTGAAGGCACCTCAGGGAAGGAAGGAGCCCGACATGACCCAGATCGACACACTCGAAACGGTGGACCGTCCGCAGGCAGACGACCTTGCAGCCATTGCCGAGCGGTTCGCGCAGGGCTGCGCCCGGACGGCGCAGGCCCGGGACGACGACGACAGCTTCGTCGCCGACAACTACAAGAGCGCGGCGGAGGCCGGGCTGCTTGACGCCGGCGTTCCCTCGGAACTGGGCGGCGGCGGGGCGGACGTGCGCGCCCTCGCCGACATGCTGAGGCGGATTGCGCATGGCTGCTCGTCCACGGCGCTGGCACTGTCGATGCACAGCCATCAGGTCGCGTTTCCGGCCTGGCGCTGGCACCACCAACAGGCGACCCGCGACAAGACCGAGCCATTGCTGAAGCGCGTGACCGCCGAGAAGCTGGTGCTCCTGTCGTCGGGCGGCGGTGACTGGATCGGCGGCTCCGGCAAGGCCGAGCCGGTCGAGGGCGGCTACCGGATCACCGCGCGCAAGATGTTCGTCTCGGGCGCGCCCGCGGGCGATCTGCTGATGACCAGCGCGGTCTCGCCCGAAGACGGCGGCACCATCCTCCACTTCCCCTGCCCCATGACCGCGCCAGAGGTCTCGGTGCTCGACACCTGGCACACGCTCGGGATGCGCGGGACGGGCAGCCATGACGTGATGATCGAGGGGCTGTTCGTTCCCGCCGAGAAGATCGCGGTCAAGCGGCCGCAAGGGCAATGGCACCCTGTCTTCTTCATGCTGGGCACGATCGCCTTTCCGCTGATCTACGCGGTCTACCTCGGCGTCGCCGAACGCGCGCGCGATCTTGCCGTGGAGATCGCGGCCCGGCGTCCGGCCTCGGCGCTGCTACGGGACCGCGCCGGGCGGATGGAGACGGCTCTCACCTCGGCGCGGCTCGCGCATCAGCACATGGTGGCGACCTGCGAGTTGAACGCGCCCTCGGCTGAGACCGTCGGCCAGGTGATGACCGGCCGCCGGCTGGTCGAGGAGAACGCCATCCGGACGGTCGAGCTGGCGCTGGAACTGGCCGGAGGTGCCGGGTTCTACCGCAAGGCGGAGCTTGAACGGCTGTTTCGCGACGTGCAGGCGGCCCGCTACCACCCGCTGCAGAAGGAAATACAGGCGGAGTATGTCGGTGCGCTGGCGCTCGGCCATCCGGTCGACCGCATCTACTGAGCCGCAGGAGCAAGGCGCGGGGGGCGACATTTCCGCCCCCTGCCCACTCTCAGAGCTAGCGGACCGCGCGCCGGGCGATCCAGACCGTGTGCCGGGAGCCGCGTTTCGTGCGACCGGCGCGCACCATGTGGGCGCGGGCCTCGAAACCGCAGCGCCCGAGCCTGCGGGTAAAGGCCTCGTCCTGATGCGCCGACCAGATCGCCAGCACGCCGCCCGGTGCGAGAGCGGCGTGCGCCGTCTGCAGGCCCCGCTCGCCGTAAAGCGTGTCGTTGCCCGCACGGGTCAGCCCGCCCGGGCCGTTGTCGACGTCGAGCAGGATGGCGTCAAAGCCCCCGGGCGCCGCGCGGATCTCCGTGGCAACATCCCCCACCCGTATCTCGATACGCGGATCGGACAGGCAATCTCCGAACACCGGAGCCATTGGCCCCCGCGCCCAGTCCACCAGTTCCGGCACAATCTCCGAGACCACGAGACGACCGCCTTCGGGCGCCACAGCCTGCGCCGCGCGCAGGGTGAAGCCCATGCCGAGGCCACCGATCAGCACGCGCGGTGCGGTGCGGCCGGCGAGCTTGTCGAAGGCGAGCGTTGCCAGCGCCTCCTCGGAGCCACCGAGGCGGCTGTTCATCAGTTCGTTTCCATCGCTCAGGCGGATCGAGTATTCCTCGCCGCGCCGGAAGAGCCGGAGCGTGTCGCCCTCGGGGGCGGTCGCGGTCGCTAGAAGCTCCCAGGGAAGCATGTGCAGCTCCTGTTGCAGGGGTCACCCTCGACCTAGCGGATGCAGCCCGGAAGAGAAAGGACCTAGCGCCGAGCGCGGGTCGCGCGCACCCTGCCGTGACAACTCTTCGTTTCGGCGCTTGGCCGAGAGTTCCCTCGCCACCTGCGCTGGCCGGACATCCGCGCGCAGCGCATCGACAATCGATCGGCAGGCCACCGCTCCCCCCTTCCCCGGCAGAGGCAGGTTGCCGACCCAGCCGGGCACCAGGGTCGTCGGCCGCGCCACGCGGGGAGGACATTGACTGCCGAAAGCCCGCACAGATGCGGCATCGGGGTCAGACCGGCTCCGCGCGCCCCAGGAGCGCCCCCCGGCGCCGGTCGCACTACCGCACTCCCGCATTCCCGTTGACCTTCTCCTCATTCTGCTGACCTAAGTGCCGCGACGGAAGGCTGCGGTCATGCCTGTGCGACCGCACCGGTCGCCACCGCCGCCCCGACTGCAAGAAAGGACCGACATGAAACTTGCCGACTTCGCCATCACCCTCACCGACTGGTCGCAGATCGAGCCCGAGCGCCACGAAGGTGACGAAGGCTTCTCGCTGTGGCGCGTGCAATATTTCGGCGAAGGCGAAAACCGCATCCGTGTTCGGCTCGTCGAGCATTCCCCCGGTTATGTCTCCGATCACTGGTGCACCAAGGGCCACGTGATCTTCTGTATCAAGGGCGGCATGGATACCCACCTCAAGGACGGGCGCGTGCTCAAGGTCCGCGAAGGCATGAGCTATCAGGTGGCCGACGACGCCGAGCCGCACTCCTCCCGCACCGAAACTGGAGCCACGCTCTTCATGGTCGACTGACCCGCCGCCACATGTAAGCCCCCCTGGCTCCCGCCTGATGACCGGAGCTGGGAGCAGGGCCGGCCCGGCTTGCGCAGGCCGGGCCACATCCCTCGGGCAAATGACCCCCGCTGTCCAGCGTGGCCGGCTCCAGCGCGCCGTCGCGCTTCGATCGCCGCGAGCATGGGACAGCCACGGCAATTCGTGGCGGCATGGACCCCGGGGCGCGGGGTACAAACAGCTGCCGTGAAAGCGCTCCGCGTCGAAGGTTTCCTGCGCATGGCTGTCGAGACTTGTCGACGGACTGCCCGATTTTTAAACACCCCCAGAGGAGATGCCCATCGAACCGGCGATCGTCCGGATCAACGCTATTCCGCTCGAACTTGGAGAATCCGAAATTCTCCACCCAAGCAATTGAAATAAAACATCTTATCTCACTTCATCCGGAAATGTATAAGCGGGGGTTATATTATGTGAAGTATTAGAGGATTTTCTTTCACATCACCGCTCTGCAGCGTCCCGGGAACTCGCCTCCCACATGGACTTCGCCTTGCCCGTCTCCCTTATCCTCGTCTTTACCGCCGTCGCGCTCGCCGCGGGGTCTGCCATTGCCTATCTGATCGGCGCCTCGGCGATCCTGACTTTCTGGGCCGTCGACAAGTCCCAGTTCATGGCCGTTCTGCCGCAGCGCCTGTTCAGCCAGCTGGACAGTTTCGCCTTTCTCGCCATGCCGCTCTTCATCCTCGCCGGAGACCTGATGAACCGCGGCGGCGTCGCCTCTGCGCTGATCGATCTCAGCATGTCGGTCTTCGGGCGTCTCAAGGGGGGGCTGGGCCATGTGAACGTCGTGACCTCGGTGTTCTTTGCCGGGGTCTCTGGTTCCGCCACCGCGGACGCCGCGGCGCTCGGGAACTCGCTGGTGCCGGAGATGGAACGCCGCGGCTACACCCGCGACTACGCCTCTGCGATCACCGGGGCCTCGTCCATCATCGGGCCGATCATCCCGCCGTCGTCGATCATGATCTTCTACGGCGCGCTGATGGAGACCAACGTCACCGCGCTCTTCGCCGCCGGCATTCTGCCCGGCCTGCTGCTGGCCGCAATGCTGATGGCGATGAATGCCTATTACGCCCATCGCGACGATCACCCCGGCGGCGCAGACATGGACCTGCCGCCGTTCCTGCCCTCGTTGATCCGCGCGATCCCGGCGCTGATGCTGCCGGTGATCATTCTCGGCGGCACGCTCTTCGGCTTCATGACCCCGGCCGAGGCGGCGGGTGTGGCGGTCCTGGCGGCCGTGCTGATCGGCATCGGCTACGGTAAGCTCGACCTCAGGGGCATCCTCGACAGCCTGATGCGCACCGGCGTGATGCTCGGCGGCCTGTTCATCCTGCTCTGCGCGATCTCGACCTTCTCCTACATCGCGGCGCTGCTGCAGTGGCCGCAGGCGATCCAGAGCGTGGTCGAAGGTTGGGGCCTCGGGCCGCTCGGCTACCTGATGCTGATCAACGTGATCTTCCTCGGCGCGGGCATGGCGATGGACGTGAAGGCGGCGGTGGCGCTCTTTGCCCCGATCTTCGTGCCGGCCGCGCTGGCCATGGGGATCGACCCGATCCACCTGGCGATCGTCATCTGCTTCAACATCACCGCCGGCCTGCTGTCGCCGCCGCTCGGCGCGGTGCTGCTGATCCTGTCGACGGTGGTCAAGCTCGACTACTGGCGGCTCATCCGGGTCACCATGCCCTTCCTGATCGCCGAGCTGCTTCTGCTGCTGGTTCTCACCTACGTCCCGGCCATCACCCTCGCACTTCCCACGGCGCTCGGGCTGCGCTGATCCCTCCCAATCAAGAGCCCTACCAACAAGGAGACCTCCCAGATGAACACCCTTGCAACCCTGCTCACCGCCAGCGCGCTGACACTTGGCGTCACCTGCGCCCAGGCCGCTGAAATCAAGATCGCCATGAACTCGGTCGACGATCCGGCGAACAGCGGCGAGGCCACCTTCGCGCATGGCTTCGCCGACGCGCTCGAAGGCACCGACTTCACCGTCGAGATCTACCCGTCGGAGACCCTCGGCAAGGAAAAGGAGCGCCTCGACCAGGTGTCTTCGGGCCTGCTCGAGATCAACCTCGCCGCCGCCTCGACCGCCTATTCGGTCTCGCCCGTCCTGAAGGGCCTGACCCTGCCGTTCTTCTTCGACAGCAACGAACAGCTCGACAAGATCATGTCCGAGGACATGATGATGGAGAAGGCCAGCGCGCCGCTGCTCGACCTTGGCGTGCGTTTTGCCGGCATCAACTTCATCGGCACCCCGATGGGCATCCACAACGCCAAGAAGCCGGTCTCGACCGTTGCCGATCTCGCCGACCTGCGTTTCCGCGCCCTGAACCCCGAGCAGCTGAACCTGATGGAAGCGCTCGGCTCGAACGGCACCGTGATCGCCTGGGCGGAAGTGGCCAATGCCATCCAGACCGGCGTCGCGGACGGCTACTTCAACCCGCCGAGCTCGGCCATCCGTGGCGGCCACACCGGTTTCCTGACCAACTACACCCCGGCCGACCTCTTCCCGTCGACCCGCGCCATCATGGTGTCGGATGACTGGTACAGCAGCCTGAGCGAGGAAGAGCAGGGCCAGATCGACGCCGCGCTCGAAGCCGGCCTCGAGGCCAACCGCGCATGGCTCGCCGAGTGGACCACCGAGATCGCCGAGCGTCAGGAAGAGCTGGGCGTGACCATCACCCCGCTGGCCGAGGGTGAGCGCGACAAGATGATCGAGATGGCCGCACCGCTGTGGGAGACCCAGGTCTCGGCAGAGGACTTCCAGCTCTGGACCGACGCCAAGGCCGCGGCCGAGTAAGCAGGAGCGGTCATGACCTCCCTGAAAAACGCAATCCTCCGGATCAGCCGGGTTCTGGATTGGGCAGCCAGCGCGGTGACACTCACCGCGCTGGTCGTGCTCGTGGGCGTGGTGCTGCTTCAGGTGGCGGCGCGCTACATCTTCCAGCAGCCGCCCTCCTGGACCGAGGAGGTCGCGCGCTACGCGATGATCTGGGCCGGCCTCATCGGCGCCACCATGGCGTTCAAGCGCCGTTTCGATCCGGCCCTGATGAACAGTGTCAAGAACGGCCCGCCGTGGCTGCAGACCGCCGCCGAACTGGTGCGGTCGCTGGTGGTCCTTGTCTACCTCGCCCCGGTGCTGCTCTACTGTTTCGTCGGTCCCGGCATGAACCCTGCGCGCGGCTTTCTGCTGCGGCACACCAAGACCATGGCCGAGGCGCTGCCCTTCCACACCATCTGGGTCGCCATCGCGGTGCCGCTGATGATCGTGGTGATCTTCGTCCATATCCTCGCCCGCCACAGCGGCGACGACGGCGCGCCGCATCGCGCCAACCCCGATTGATCGACCGCTCTGTCCCCGCGGGGACGGGCGCGAAAGGAAAGACACGATGACTTATGACCTGATCCTGCGCGGCGGCCACGTCTGCGACCCGCGCTCGGGCGTGAACGGCATCGCCGATGTCGCCTTCGAGGGCGGCAAGGTGGCCGAGGTCGCGCCGCAGATCAGCGCCCCTGCCGCGCGCGAAGAGGATGTCACCGGACTGCACGTTCTGCCCGGGCTGATCGACTCGCACGTGCACGTATCGGGCTGGATGGGCGGCGGCGCCGGGCACCGGATGCTGGCACTGGCGGGGGTGACCACCGCGCTCGACATGGCCGGGCCGATCGACAGCGTCATGCAGATCGCGGCGCGCACCGGTACCGGCCTCACGCTGGCCTGCATCGACTACGTGCGCCCCGGCCACACTGTCGACACCACCAATCCCGAGATGCCCGAGCTTGAGACCGGGCTGGCCCGCGCCCGCGCCGCCGGTGCGGTGGGGCTCAAGGTGCTGGGCGGGCACTTCCCGTTGACCCCCGAGGCCTCGGGGCGCGTCATCGAGCTCTGCGGCCGCGAAGGCGCGCATGTCGCCTTCCACGCCGGCACGCTCGACACGCCGCAGAACCTCGACGGTCTGCGGCAGGCCTGCGAGCTGGCGGGCGGCCATCCGCTGCACATGCCGCACGTCAATGCCTACTCTCGCGGCTTCCAGGGGCCCGCGGTGCTCGAGGCCTACGAGGCGGCGCAGATCCTCTCCCGCTATCCCAACATCTGGTCCGAGAGCTACCTCGCCCCGATCAACGGCAACTCGGCGAAATGCGCCAACGGCATCCCCGAAAGCGTCGCCACCCAGCGCAACCTGATCGCCGGCGGCTACAGCGCCGACATCAAGGGCATGGAGCAGGCGATCCTCGAGGGCTGGGCGCATATCCACGTCTACGCCGATGGCGTCACCCGGCTTGAAACCGGCGAGACCGCAGTGGCCGCGTGGCGCGAGTCCGAGACCGACATCGGCATGAGCTATTTCGTCAACCCCGCCGACACCTCGATCACGCTGGCGCTGCTGCGCCGCGAGACCGGCCGCTTCGCAATCGATGCACTGGCCACCGACGGTGGCGGCCTGCCGCGCAACGACCTCTGCGAGCGCGGCCTTGCGCTGGTGCACCTCAACGCGCTGAGCCTGTCCGAATTCGTGCTGAAGACCTCGGCGGAGCCGGCCCGGATGATGGGTCTTTCGGCTCGCAAGGGGCATCTGGCACCCGGAGCGGATGCGGATGTGACCGTCATCGATCTCGGCCGCAGGCAACCGGTTCTGAGCTTTGGCAGCGGTCGGCCGATCCTGCGCAGAGGCGACGTTGTCGGCTCGGGCACCACCATGGTGGTGGCGCCTGAAGGCGTTGCCGCGGCGCAGGCGCTCGGCCTCGAGACCATCGTCGCCGAGCATGGCAGCTTCCGCCCGGTGCACCACGACCAACCGCCGACCTGATGCGTCTCTGCCGCGGCGCGGGCCCTCACCCGCGCCGCGTCCGGCGCTGGCGGCGCTGATCGCCGCGCTGCACAAAGGCGGCATGAACGGTCCGACATATTTCGACGCCCAGAGCAGGTCTGGTGCCCGAGAACCGACAGGGTGCCCCTGCCTCAGCTCGGACAACCTGCCCGCCTGAGCCGGACTGCCGTCAACGGAAAGGTCGCGTCATTCGCCACGATCAGCGACCACTTGATCCGGCTGCCGTTGACAGCGTCGCGGCAACCGTCAGTCGTATGGATCACCTCCGAACGCCTGACCGAGATCGACGCCGCGGGCGCTGACGGTTTCCTAAACGCACGCGCCCGCCCCGGCGTGCGGATCATGGGGCGCAGAATTCGATTCCCGCCCAGCGATGAGGTGCCCGACTTCCAAAGGGGGCGACCGGATCGGCCTGACGCGCGAGCCGCTGCAACACCTGCTCGGGCGTCATGGTGGCGAAAGCGGGACGAATGCCGCTGTCCGAGGCCACCGACCGCGCCGGGTGAAACCTCCGAAGCAGCCGGTGCCGTGTTCCGACGGACGTACCCCGGACCTTCAGTCAAGGTGATCGCCACGCTCGAAGGGTCGGGCATCTGGCCGGGGCAATCCGTCTCCATCCCGAGAGGCCCCGAGGGGCTGTGCACCGCATCGTTTATTTCAACGTATCCCCCATGAGCGGGTCATTCACCTCCGGAACTGGACAAGGTCGAGGTGCTCCATGACGGGGAGCTGACCGATCTTGGCACGCTCAGCGCGCCGCAGGGGCCGTCGGCTGGCGCACCGCCCCGCGGGCTGCTGCTGATGGTACTGATGGCCGCCGCGGTGTTCGGCCCACGCGCCGACGCATTTGCCCGGCAGCCGCGACCCGACCGGGCCGGGCCGGAGCCGGCCCCTCATGAGCGATCTCCGCGCGCTGACGATCCCTCAGTCCCGATGCGGCCAGCTTTTGGGACCGGCGGTCATCCACGGGTAGGCAGCTTCGGCAAAGCGCCGGCCCGCCTCGGTTGCATCCGGGCGGCGTTTTGCCACCGCCGCGGTCAGCCCCTCCAGCAGCCCGAGAATCGCTGTGGACGACGGCAACTGCCCGCCTTGCGCCGGAGGCACGAACAGGCTGGTGCGGGCGATTGCCGCCAGCGGCGAGGCCAGCGTGTCGGTCACCGCAAGCACCGGGATCCCGGCCTCCGCCGCATAGTTCGCGATGCGCAGCGTGTCGGTGTAGTAATGCGGAAAGGCGATGGCGATCACCAGATCCTCGGGGCCGAAATCGAAGATTTCGCGGATCGCACCGATCGAGCCGCCGCCATTGGTGGCGGTGGTGGCACGGCAGCCGATCATCGACAGGTCGATGGCAAAGATCCCAGCCAGATGGGCCGCAAGGTCGAAGCCTGCCACATGGATCCGTCGCGCTTCTGTAACCAAAGTTACAGCGTTCTCGAGGTCATCCTGTGTCATCGCGGCCGAGGCCCTGCGCAGGCTCTCGGCATCCGTGGCCAGCGACATGCGCAATGCGCCGAGCGGCCCTTCGTGCTCCTGCAGCTCCTGCTCGAAGCGGTCATAGGGCTCGAACAGCAGCTCGAAGCCGCGGATCAGCTCAGCCTTGAACTCGGCGTAGCCCTCATATCCGAGGGCCGTCGCAAAGCGGTTCGCGGTGGCCACGGACACGCCGACTTGCGCCACGGCGTCATGGATATTCAACCGCGCCACCTTGAGAGGCGACCGGCGCACCAGCTCGGCGAACTGGCGCTGCGCGGCGGTCAGCTCGGGATAGGCTTCCTGGATCCGACGCGCGACCGAGGTTTGGGCCGGCAATCCGTATTGCGCCTGACTGTTGCTCATTTTCTCAGCACTTCCGACCCTGCCAACGCCCGCAATGTAACAAATAGCACATTCTTCTTGGCTATGTGTAAAAATTATCCCACACACCGGTGCAAATGTAACCTCAGTTACGGGACACAAGTCGACCATGACACCCTTTTTCGATGTCTCTCGCCGCTCTTTCCTTGCCGGTGGTACCGCGCTGCTCGGTGCGACCGCCCTGCCGCGCCTTGGTGCCGCGCAGGATCTCGTGCCGCTGACCACCGCGCTCGGCTGGATTCCGAACGCCGAATACGCCGGCCTGTGGATGGCGCTGGAGAACGGCTATTTCGCCGATGAGGGCATCGAGGGCCGCTACACCCCCGGCGGCCCCAACGCGCCCGGCGTACTGGTGCAGCTGGCCGCGGACCAATGCAATTTTGCCGGCGGTGACTGGATTCCCTTCCTCGAGGCCCGCGCCCGCGGCAACGACTTCATCGTGCTCGGCTGCAACTACCCCACCAGCCCCTCGGCGATCATGTCGCTGTCTGGAAACCCGGTGCTGAAACCCGAGGACATCATCGGCAAGCGCATCCTGTCGCAAATGCCCGCCGACGCCAACACGCTGAACTTCGTGCTGGAAAAGGCGGGACTGGAGCAGAACCAGTTCGAGCTGGTGCCGACCGGTTTCTCGCCCGAGCCGCTGCTGGCAGGCGACGGCGATGCCTACATGGCCTATGCCACCAATCAGCCGATCACCTTCGAACAGATGGGCCTCACCGAGGGCGAGGATTTCCACGTCACCCTGTTCAGCGATCTCGGCTACACCGTGCCCGGCGCACCGCTCGTCGCCCGCCGATCCTTCGTCGAGGAGAACCGTGACCTGGTGGTGCGCTACCTGCGCGCGCTGACCCGCGGCTGGGTGCAGAACGGCAAGGATCCGGCCGAGGGCGCAAAGCTCGCGGTCGAGAAATACGGTGCCGATTTCGGCCTAGACCTTGCCCAGCAGACCCGCCAGAGCGAGCTTGGCCAGCCGCTGGTCACCGCACCCGGCGGCCCCGGCCCCTTCTGGTTCGACGTCGCGCTGGTGGAAAGCTCCGTCGCGCCGGTCGCCGCCGCTGCAGGCATCGAGGCCCCGGTTGTCGCCTCCGAGATCGTCGATCTCGGCCCGCTCGAAGAAGCGCTCGCCTCGCTCTGAGGGGAACCCCCATCTGACGCACATCGGCCATGGGAGCGCATTGCCCCCATGGCCTCTCTGCCCTGACGCCCCGGAGCCCGCATGACGCAAGCCACCCCCGACGCCATTCGCCTCGACAGCGTTTCGAAGTCCTTCCGCCTCGATGACGGCAATAGCGTGACCGCGCTGGAGGGGATCGACCTCGGCCTGCGCGAAGGTGAGTTCGTCGCCGTGCTCGGCCCCTCGGGCTGCGGCAAGAGCACGGTGCTGCGGCTGATCGCCGGGCTGGAGTCCGCCAGCACCGGCGAGGTGCGCATCGAGGGCCGCGCGCCCTCGCAGCTGGCCGCCGCGCACCGGCTTGGCGTCGCCTTCCAGGATCACGCGTTGCTGCCCTGGCTCTCGGTCGCGCAGAACATCGCCCTGCCCTACCGCGTCGCCGGAACCAAGGTCGACAACGCCCGCGTCGATGCGCTGATCGAGCTGGTCGGCCTCACCGGCTTCCGCGACGCGCGGCCGAGCCAGCTTTCGGGCGGCATGCGCCAGCGCGCCTCGATCGCCCGCGCCCTCGTGCTGGATCCGGACGTGCTGCTGCTCGACGAGCCCTTCGGCGCGCTCGACGCGGTCACCCGGCGGCACATGAACGTCGAGCTTCAGCGGATCTGGAGCACCCGCACCCTGACCACCCTGCTGGTCACCCATTCCGTCGACGAGGCGATCTTCCTCGCCGACCGCATCATCGTCATGACCGGCCGCCCCGGCCGCATCCTGCGCGAGGTCACCGTGCCCTTCCCGCGCCCGCGCGACCCCTCGGTGCTCCGCACGCCGGAGTTCCACGCGATGGTCGACGAGCTGACGCTGGCGCTCGAACCCGAGGAGGCGGCGCTTTGACACTGCGCGCGCGCCTGCATCGCTACGGTCCGCCAGTGCTGGGCGTGCTGCTCTTCTGCCTGGCGTGGCAGCTGATCGGGGCCTATCGCCTTGCGGGAATGACCTGGCCGCCGCTCACGGCAGTCCTCGCCTATCTGGCCGACCCCGCGCATCACCAGCTGCTTGGCCGCGCCGCCGGCACCACCTTTGCCGCGGTGGCCCTGGGCTACCTCACCGGAACCGGCATCGGCCTCGGTCTGGCACTGCTCACCCGCCTCGTCCGGCCCGCGCGCGCCGGGATCGACCGCCTCGTGGCGCTGGTGCACGCCACACCCGCCATCGCGCTTGCCCCGGTTTTCATGATCCTGATGAGCCGCGAGACCATCCCCGTCGCCATCTCGGCGCTGGCGGTCACCTACCTGATCTACGTTGCCGCCACCTCGGGGCTGGAGGCCACCAAGGCCGCGCATGCCGATCTCTTCCGCACCCTCGGCGCGCGCCCCCTGACCGCCTTCTGGCGGCTCGAACTGCCCTCGGCCCTGCCCGCGCTCGCCTCGGGACTGAAGCTGGCGGTGCCGGTCTCCTTCATGGGGGCCATCGTCGGCGAATGGTTCGGCGCTTCGCGTGGGCTCGGCCTGCTGATGATCTCGGCGATGCAGAACTTCCAGATCCCGCTGCTCTGGGCCGCCGTTCTGCTGACCACACTGACATCGCTGATCCTCTACGGGCTGCTCGGGCTCTTCGAGGCGGCCGTGCACCGGAGATTCCGATGACCCGCCTCTCGCAATTCCTCGCCCGCAACTGGGCCGTGCTCTTGCTGCTCGCGCTCTGGCAGGGCTGGGTCAGCCTCGCCGGTCTCAATTCCATCGTGCTGCCCGCCCCCTGGCCGGTGCTGCGCGATGTGCTGTCCCATCCCGCGCTCTATCTTGCCAATGCCGCGCAGACGCTGGCCACCGCCGCGGCGGGCGTCGCGATCGGCCTCGCGCTCGGCGCGCTGGTCGCCGTGGCGGCCTGGGCCTCTCGGCTGCTGGCGGGGATGCTGACGCCGCTCGGGCTGATCTTCTCCTCGGTGCCGGTGGTCGCGCTGATCCCGATCCTGGCGCGACTTCTGGGCTACGACATCTCGACGGTCGTCGCCATCGTCGCCGTCTCGGCCTTCTTCCCGACCTTCGTCTTCGTCGGCGCGGGACTGAAGGACCTGCCGCGCGGCGCCGATGACCTCTTCGGCGTGCTCGGTGCCAGCCGCGCGGCGCGGCTGCGCCACCTCGTGCTGCCCGCCACGGTCCCGAACCTGATGATCGCCCTGCGCATCACCGTCCCCGAGGGCGTGCTCGCCGCCATCCTCGCCGAGTTCCTCATGGGCCGCAGCGGCCTTGGCTTCATGTTCCGCGAAGCCGCCAGCCGCTTCGCCATGGAACGCGCGCTCGGCACCTCGCTGGTGGTGACCGTCGCCGCCGTTCTCTGCTTTTCCCTTGCGCACCGGGCCGAACGCGTCGTCAGGACGCGCTGGTCGTAAGCGCCGTACAACCCGGAGTGATCCATGATCAACGTACACCAACCCCCCGATCCCTGGCAGCGCACCACAACTGAGCACGGCTTCGCCGCCGATGACGTGATCTCGGCCCTTCAGAAGAGCCTGCGCCGCGGCATGCTGGAAAACGCCATCCTGCTCGGCTGGGAGATGTTCCTCACCAGCCCCGAGATGGAAGAGATGATGTGGTCCCGCCTCTGTGTCATCGCGGTCGAGGATGTCGGCACCGGCAACTCGCAGCTGCCCGTGCTGGTCGAAACGCTCTACCAGCAGCACAAGCGCTACCCCCGCCCCGCCGGCGACCGCTTCCTCTTTGCCGCCCATGCCATCCGCATGATCTCGGGCAGCGAGAAGGAACGCACCTCGGACGACCTGGTGAACTGGGCGCGTCGCTCGGTGGAACTGGGCGAGCGCCTGCCGGAAATTCCTGACGTGGCGCTCGACATGCACACGCTGAAGGGCCAGCAGATGGGCCGGGACTACCGCTTCTTCATGGAAGAGGCCTCGAAGGTGATCCCCGAGAAGGCCGACAAGGACCAGACCTGGAAGAACTGGATCCTCGCGGCGCTGGATGCGGGGAAACTGACGTGACCCCGACGCACAAGGTCTATATCGCCGGGCCCGACGTCTTCTTCCGCAATGCCTCCGAGGTAATGCGGACCAAGGGCGAAATGGCGCTGGAGTATGGCTTTCATCCCTCGACGCTGGCCGAGGACGGCGACGCGCTCGGCGGTGACACCCCCTTCGCCTTCGGCCTGTCGATCGGGCTGGCGAACGAGAAGATGATGGATGAGAGCGATTTCATCATCGCCAATCTGACGCCGTTCCGAGGCATCTCGGCGGATGTCGGCACCGCCTTCGAGGTCGGCTACATGCGCGCGCAGGGCAAGCCCTGCTTTGCCTATTCCAACTCGGCGCGCGACTACTACACACGGCTGACCGAGGATTTCTACGCCGGCGGCCCGTTCGAGGCCGACGGCGAGGTGACCCGCGCCGCCGACGGGCTGATGATCGAGAACCACGGCATGCGCGACAACCTGATGCTCGACACCGCCGTTGACCAGTCAGGCGGCGCCTTCGTCGCCGAGGACGCGGCAAGCGATGACATGCCGGGTGACCTCGAGGCCTTTCGCGCGGTTCTCATCCGGGCGCGGGCCTTTTTCGACGCAAAGGCCTGAGCGCCCGACGTCTTTTCAGAAACTGCACGGGGTCCGCGACGCGGGCCCCGTTGCTTTTCGGCAACGCGGAAAGATGCCGTGACCGCAGAAACGGCAGCACAGCTTCGCGGTCCTTCCTCCTCACAGAAATCGGCAAACGCCTGATGCACAAGGCACAATCAAAACGTGCAACATGCCAACCGACCACTCACGCGACCCGATGGGATTATGAAGGGGAGCTCTTTCGCATTGTTGCCAAATCTGAACCAGTCTGTACGCGCATAACGGGTACCATCTTCGTGCATAGGTAGTATTGACGAAAGACACCCCTAGCTGACGAGCCAAGATCGGACCCAAAGACCCATGCCACAGGCCAAGCCCGATCCATTCGCCCCCCACGCCAAGGAACTCACCCGCAGGACGCTGTTGCTGTCGACGGCCTCTGTCGGAGGGGCCGCGCTGCTGGGCGCAGTAGGCGCAGCAGGCGCCTTCGCCGCAGGGGCGGAGACCGAAATACCGGCGCGCTCGCCGCTGGGACTGGCGGCCGACCTGCCGAACCCGCGCGAGGTCCATTCCGTCGCCGGACGCTTCCGGCTCGACCTGACGATGAAGCAATCGCAGATCGAACTGCCCTACGCGCAGGCCAAGCTGCGGCTCTACGAGGGCGAGATTCCCGGCCCGACCTTCCGCGTGCTGCCCGGCGACGACATGGAGATCACCCTCCACAACGACATGCCGCCGAACGCCGATCCGTCCCCGGCGGTGCTCAACACACCCAACGAGTTCAGCACGACCAACCTGCATTTCCACGGCTTCCACGTCAGCCCCAAGGGCAACTCGGACAACGTCTACCTGCAGATCCACCCCGGCGAGAGCTTCAACTACATCGTACGCCTGCCCGAGGATCATCCGGCGGGCAACTACTGGTACCATCCGCACCGGCACGGCTCGGTGGCGCTGCAGGTGGCCTCCGGCTGCGGCGGCATGATGATCGTCGGCGGCACGCTCGACGAGGTGCCCGAGGTGGCGGCCGCGATCGAGCGGGTCATGGTGTTCCAATGCCCGGTGGTCGACCCCAAGGCCGAGGATCTCGACAGCTACGACACGATCTGGTCGCTGGACGCCGAGCGCTACTGGCTGGTGAACGGCCACTACCACCCGCGCATCTACATGCGCGCGGGCGAGGTGCAGCACTGGCGGATGCTCAACGCCGGGGATCAGCAGTTCCTGCCGATGACGCTGGACGGCCTCGAGCTCCACGAGATCGGTTTCGACGGCAACCCCTACCCCGAGGCGCGCCAGACCGGCGAGATCTTCCTCGCCCCCGGCAACCGCATGAACCTGATGGTCAAGGCGCTGGAGCCGGGCAGCTACATGTTGCGTCGTCCGGCCTTCAGCCAGGGCAAGCAGCCGTTGGACGAGGTGCTGATGGCCGAGGTCATCGTGCTGCCCGCCGACACCAACCGCATTGCGCCCGACGTGAAGATGGGCACCGAGCTGCCCAAGGGGCCGCTGCCGAAGAACAAGGTGCTCACCGACATCCCCGACGACGAGATCGTCCGCACCCGGCAGATCGTGCTCGGCGTCAGTGATGTCGAGGGCATGTTCAAGGACACGGTGTTCACGCTCAACGGCGAGCCCTTCGATCCCAAGCGCGACGATATCGTCGCCAAGCTGGGCGAGGCCGAGGAATGGGAGCTGGTGAACACCACGCCCTTCCCGCACCCGATCCACGTCCACGTGAACCCGATGCAGGTGATCAAGATCAACGGCGAGCCGCTGGCCAATCCGCAATGGCAGGACACCATCGCGGTGCCCGCCGCGGGCACGGTCACCCTGCGCATGCGCTTCACCGATTTCGACGGGCGGTTCGTCATGCACTGCCACATCCTGCCACACGAAGATCTGGGGATGATGTTCAATGTCGCCATTCAGGCCTGAATTCGCCCTGCTCGCGCTGCTCGCACCCTGCGCAGCCTGGGCAGATGATGCACCCGCCGTGCCCGCCAGCGTCTCGTCCTGCGTGTCGTGCCACTCGGCTGATGGCAACCCGCTGGTCGCGGGCGTGCCGATCCTCGCCGGGCAGCGCGAGGACTACCTTCAGAGCGCGCTGAAATCCTACCGCTCCGGCTACCGCAAAGGTGGCATGGCCGACGTCATGGGCGTCTACGCCAAGGAACTTTCCGACAGCGACATCGAGGAGATCGCAAAATGGTTCGCCGCAAACTGATCGCCGCCCTGCTCGGGCTGACGCTCGCCGGGCCGGTGATGGCAGACGATCTCGTCTACCTGACCAGCGCCGAGGGAGAGGACCGTCTGCTGGCGACCTCGATGAACCGCGATTACTTCCCGCTCGCCTCCTACCTGGAGTACGAGCAGATCCTGACCTTCTGCGGCCCGGCCTCGGTCGCCGCCGTGGCGAACTCGCTGGACATCTCGCGCCCCTCGCCCGACCGGCTCTACCCGTGGACCCTGTTCACCCAGGACACGCTGTTCAACGAGGCAAACCAGAAGCTGAAACCCTATGCCATGGTCGAGCACGAAGGCCTGACCTTGGCCGAGCTCGATACCTTCATCGAGAACCTCGGGATGAAGGCCGACCACCATTTCGCCGACGAGACCTCGGTGGACGCGCTGCGCGAGGCGATCAAGGCCACGCTGTCGGATCGCAACTCGCGCTTCATCGCCAATTACTCGCGCAAGGCGCTGCCGCAGGAGGGTGACGGGCACATCTCTCCGGTCGCCGCCTATGACGAGGCGAGCGACAGCGTGCTGATCCTCGACGTGGCCAAGTACAAGTACCCTCCGGTCTGGGTCTCGGTGGAGACGCTGCATGCGGGCATGATGATGACCGACAGCGGCTCGAACCGCTCGCGCGGCTTCGTCGTGGTCTCGGCACCATGAGCCCCGCGCCGCGCTCCCGCCGCGCCGTGCTGGGCGGCGGCGTCAGCCTCGTCGCCATGGCGGCGCTGCCCGGCGGCGCGCTGGCGGCCTCGCTCAACACCGCGCGGGACCGGACCATGTTCCGCTCGATCCTCTACGCGCTCGCGGGCCCGGTCGAGGTGGCGCCGCAACTGCTGGAGAGCGTCACGGCGCTTTTCGAGGCGAAGTTCGGTGCGTCCGCGGTGGACGTGCTCGCGGCCCATGCGGCGCAGGCCGGCGTCGCGCCGCTGCTCGAGCCGCAGGAGGACGCGAGCCGCGAGGCGCAGCTGCAATGGCTGACCGAAGCGCTGTTCACCGGCACCGCCGACCCCGAGGACGACGACGCGCGGATGATCAACTACCCCCACGCGCTCGGCTGGAAATCCCTCAGCTTCGGCAAAGCGCCGGGGCTCTGTGCCGGGCCGGGCTTCGGCTACTGGAATGATGAATGGAGCGCCGCGTGACCGGACCTGCTGACCTCTCTGCCGACATTGTCATCGTCGGCTCGGGCATGGGCGGCGCGCATCTGTCGCGCAGCCTCGCCGAGGCCGGGCGCGACGTGCTGGTGCTCGAGGCCGGCGGGCGCAAGACCCGTGGCGAGTACCTGGCGGATTTCTACGAGAACCCGGTAAAGGGACCGCAGGCGCCCTACCCCAGCCAGGACTTCGCGCCGCATCCCACCGACACCGATTACGACGCCTTCTACGATCAGGCGGGACCGGCACGCTTCGTCGGGGCCTACCTGCGCATCTATGGTGGCACCAGCTGGCACTGGACCGGCTTTGCCGACCGGCTGCGCCCAGAGGATTTCAAGGCCGCCACGCTCTACGGGCGCGGTGCCGACTGGCCTATCAGCTACGACGACCTGCTGCCCTACTACCGTCAGGCCGAGGAACGCTGGGGCGTTGCGGGTGACCCGGCGCACACCTGGGGGGCACCGCGCGCCGCGGATGATCCCTATCCGATGCCGCCGATCCCCGCCTCCTGGATGGACACGCAGATCCAGCGGCAGGCACTCGACCAGATGGGCCTGAACGCGGCGATCTTCAGCCATGCCCGCAACTCGGAGGTGCACGACGGCCGCCCGCCCTGCTGCGGCAACAACACCTGCGTGCCGATCTGCCCGATCGCCGCCAAGTACGACGCCTCGGTCGACATGGACAAGGCGGTGGCCGCCGGCGCCCGGATCGAGCTGCAGGCGCTGGTCACCCATGTCGCCGTGGGCGAAGACGGCAAGGTCAGCGGCCTCACCATCCGTCGCCCGGACGGCACCACCCAGAGCGTCAGCGCCAATACCTACGTGCTGGCCTGCCACGCCATCGAGACGCCGCGCCTGCTGCTCAACTCCAAGCAGGAGACCGCGCCCAATGGCGTGGCAAACGGCAATGACCACGTGGGGCGCTACCTGCTCTCGCAGTGGAACGTCGATGTCTGGGGCGAGGTGCGCGACCCGGTCTATCCCTACCGCGGGCCGCAGCAGACCTCGGGCATCACCGAATATCGCGACGGCGCCTTCCGCAAGGAGTACGCACCCTTCGGCACCTCCTTCATGAACAATGGCTGGAGCGGCAACGACGACGCCACCAAGCTGTCGAAGGAGTTGATCGCCAAGGGCCTGCGCGGCGCGGCGCTGGTCACCGCGCTGGACAGCCAGATCGGGCGGCACGTGCGGCTCAACTCCTCGGCCGAGACGCTGGGCAGCCCCGACAACCGCATCACCCTGTCCGACCAGCTGGACAGCGCCGGCATCCCCAAGCCGCGCATCGCGTTCACCGTGGACGATTACACCAACGCCGGGATCAAGGTGGCCACCGATGTCTCGCGCGAGGTGCTGACCCGCATGGGCGCGCCGGAGGTGCACACCAACGATCCCTACCTGTCGAACGCGATCATCGGTGGCACCACCCGCATGGGCACCGACCCGAACACCTCGGTGGTGCGCCCCGACCTGCGGAGCCACCAGCATGACAATCTCTACATCCTTGGAGCCAGCACGCACGTGAGCTGCCCGGTCAACGCCCCCTCGCTCACCATCGCCGCCATGGCGATCCGCCTTGCCGAGCATCTCGGGGCATGAACGGCTTGGGTCTCCTCCTGCTGGTGCCGCTGGTGCTGCTCGGCAACGGGCTGCGCTCGGTCATCGCTTCGACCGTCTTCGTCTCGGAGGGCAGCTTCGCCAGCTTCCTGTCGATCACCGTCGAGGCCACGGCGGCGATCATGGAGCTGCTCATGGGGGCGGTGCTGGTCTCGCTGCTGGTCGCGCCCTGGCTGATGCGGCGGATTCCGGCAAGGCGCCTCGCGGTCTGGATGTGCCTCATGTCGGGCGCGGCGGCACTGGGTCTGGCGGCGCTGTTCCGCTTCGCCCCGCCGGTGGACACCCGCGTGGCGCTGGTGGTGCTGCTGTTCCCGATGGCGGGCTTCGGCTTGGCGACACTGGCGCCGATCTCGCAGGCTTGGACGGGCTTCGGCGGCCCGCGCTGGGAGAAGTTCCTGACCGGGGTCTGGTCGGTGGCCATGCCGCTGGCCTTTCTCGTCACGCCCCAGCTCGTCCGCGTCGTCGCGCCCCGGCACGGGCTCGACAGCTTCTTCGCCGGCTTCGCGGTGGTCGTGCTGCTGCTGATCGGCGCGATCCTGCTGCTGCGCCGGCGCGCCCCGGAGGAGGCCCCCGATGCCCCGCCCCTGCTGTCCGGCCGCCTGATGCTGGCGGCGCTCATGGCGCTGATCCTCTTCGAGGGGCTGACCTTCCTCACCTCGCTCGAGACCATCCGCTCGCCGCTCGTTCTGCCGCTCACGGCGGTCTTCGCCGCGAGCCTGTGGTACCTGCATAAGGTCTGGCGGGCCGAGCCTGCCGGCACCGCCGCCGCACCCGGAACGCGCCGCCGCATCGCGGGTCTCTTCGCCGCGCTGTTCCTGCTGAACGTGGCGACCACGGGTTTCTTCGACACCGCCTACCTCGTGCGTCACGCCTGTTCGACAACGCTGATCGACGATCGCGCCACGCTGGCGGCGCTGGCGCAGGTGATTGCCGCCACCGGCACCGCCATGGCGCTCGCGCGCTGGAACCTCCACGGCACGCTCATCCTCACGGGGATCGGCATCGCCGCGCTGGGGCTGGTGTCCTACCTCGCCTACCCGGGCCTGCTGGTGCTGAATTTCTATCCCGTGCCAGACAACGCCATCTTCATCGGATCACGCCTGCTGACCGGCTTCGGCGGCGGCATGGCGACCACGGCGACGATCTTTGCCGTGGGCCGGATCGCAGGCCCCAAGAGCGCAGCGCAGCTTTTCCTCGCCTTCGTGATCATCATCGGCACGGAAATCGGGCTGGAAGGCTTCGAGCTGCTCAGCCAGCTGGTCACCCTGTCGAACGGCAGCACGCTGCCGCCCTATGCGCTGATCTTCGGGATACAGGCGCTGCTTGCGATCTGCGCGATGCTGCCGCTGGTCTTTGCCTTCGGTTCGGCATCATCGCCCGCCCCTGCGGCGATGGGCGGCACCGGACAGGCCAAGGGCCTGGGCAGCTGACCGGGCATCGTTGCGCGACGCGGCGCCTGACTGAATGAGACAGGGCGGGCCGGCGTCGCACCGGCCCGCCCTCAGTCGAGCTCGGCCGAGAGCGCCTCGACAAGCGTCCTGATCCGCTCGAACCTTGCGCTTGGCACGCGCCCGCGCCGGGCGATGCACCAGAGCTCATGGTACCTCGGGTGCGGCAGACGCGCGATCTCGACCCGGTCCGCGAGTGGAAACGCCGTGAGACCGCTGCGCGGAAGCAGCGTGTACCCCACCCCTTCGGCCACGGGCGCAGGTATCTGCCCGATCTGGTTCACGTAGGTGCGCAGCCGCAGCCTGTCCGCCCCGGTGAATGCCTCGGGAAAGTTCTGCGCGAAGAGGTCATCGGCATAGCTGTAGACGTCCGGGTGGGCGACCAGCCCGAGTGCCTCCAACTCGGCGAACCGCAGCGGGCTGGCAGTCCCCGCCGGGACCACGAGGCAGAGCTCCTCCTGCCCGATGTGCCGCGCGTCGATCCGCGGATGCTGCGGGTCCTCCGCGATCACGCCGAGGTCGAAGCGCCCCTCAAGGATACCGGCGAGGACCCGATCCTGCGGTGCCGCCTCGACGTGGATCGAAAGGCCAGGCGACTGCCGCATGAGCGCGATGGCGTGCGGATAGAAGAGCATGGCAAAACTGCCCGAACAGGCGACGCGCAGCTCTCCAACCTCCGGGTCATCGCGCCCGACCGCCTCCCGAAGCGCGCGCTCCTCGGCGCGGCGCGAGAGGCCGAGATCACGGACGGCCTCCCCCGCCGCAGTCAGGGTAAAGCCCTTGCCTTCCTGCGAAATCAGCGCCTGCCCGAGCTGCGCTTCGAGCTTGCGCAGGTGCTGCGACACGCCGGGCTGCGTCATGTTCAGCCGGACGGCCGCCCGGGTGAAATGCCCCTCTTCGGCAAGCACGGTGAAGGTTTCGATCCAGGTGGCATTGAGCATAAATCATAACGCATCATTTGAATCATCATGAGATATGATAATTTCACATATAGGGAGTGCCTGTCTACACCTCGCCCATCCTCAACAAACAGGAGAGCGACATGAAACCGACCCCCCGCACCTTCTCGCACATCGGCCTTTCCGTACCCGATCTCGACGCCGCCGTGAAATTCTACGCCGAGGTTCTTGGCTTCTACGTGCTCATGCCCCCGAGCGAGGTCGTCGAGGATGACAGCGCGATCGGCGTGATGTGCACCGACGTCTTCGGTTCGGGCTGGGAGCGGTTGCGGATCGCACATCTTTCCACCGGCGACGGCATCGGCATCGAGCTCTTCGAATTCGCCGGGAACCACGCCCCGGAGGACAACTTCGCCTTCCGCCGTCACGGGACATTCCATTTCGCGATCCAGGACCCGGACATCGAGGGGCTGCTGGAAAAGATCGTTGCCGCGGGCGGCAAGCAGCGGATGCCGGTGCGCGCCTATTTCCCGGGCGAGAAACCCTACCGCATGGTCTATGTCGAGGACCCCTTCGGCAACGTCTTCGAGCTTTACAGCCACAGCTACGAGCTGACCTATTCGGCAGGGGCCTATTCCTGACCGGTGGGGTTCCGGCTCCCCCCGACCGGGACCCTACACTCTCCAGGCAGTCCTGCCTGTCGCGCACACCGCGCTCGCTTTTCACCCGCGGTAGAGTTTTACCTAACGGAATTTTTCCGACTGAGTTACCATGAGCTGATTACTTGAGGACATTTGCAATCGAAGGACGAAATTCATGGAAGGTATTGCAGCACTGATCGTCCAGGCCATTGCCGGCATGGTTGGCGGTGGCGTGGCCGGGCAGGTGGTGAAGACCGTCGGCATGGCGGTCCTACCGAAGCTCCTGTCCGGAGCGGTCGGGGGCATCCTCGGCGGCTCGGCTATCGGCGCACTTCTCGGGGGCGGTGATCCGACAGCGGCGGCCGATGCGGCCACTGCGGCCGGAGGGCTCGATATCGGCGCCCTGATCGGGCAGTTGCTTGGCGGAGCCGCCGGTGGCGGCGTGCTGACCGCCATCGTCGGCCAGTTCCTCGGCAAGAAATGATCCCGCCGCAGAGGGCTCGCCACTCCGCGACGGGCATCACTGCCGCACGATCTCCGGCTTCAGGGAAAAGGAGATCATCAGCACGTCCTTGCGGGCCTGCTCGTCGATGTCATGCGCTTCGAGCGTGGCCATGATGTCGTCCATGGCCGCAAGGTATTCGGCTGCGCTGATGTTCATGCCGCGGTGCGCCTCGACCATGCTGCGTCCGGTATAGGTCTCCGGCCCGCCACTCCCGGCCCCGAAGAAATCGCATAGATGCGCCTTGGCCGTTGCTAGTCGCTCCGGCATCTCGAGATACGGCAGAAACCGCGCCTGGATCACCGGGTTCTTCAGGTGCGCCTCGATGACGTCGTCCACCAGGGCCGCGACGCCTGGCTTGCCGCCGAGCCGGTCGTAGAGTGAGCGTTCCATGTTTCCCTCCCGTCGTTATGTATGGGTCGCCGCCAGCTCCTCGTCCGCGGCGCGCCGCATTCTGAAGCAGGCGCACCGAAGGGCGCGCCTGCACCACCGCTCATTGCGCGGCTTCGGTCACCCGCTGCGGCTGGATGTTGTGATTGACCCGGAAGAGGTTCGCCGGGTCGTAGCGCGCCTTGATCTCGCGCAGTCGCTCTAGGTTGCCGCCATAGGCCTCGGCAAGACGATCGGGCTCGTCCTCCGGCATGAAGTTGACGTAGACGCTGGGGGCCGCATCTGCCGCCGTTGCCTCGAAGAGATCGCGCGCCCAGCCAATGCAGGCCGCGTCCTTCGCCGGATCGTCCCACCGCGTGTGAACGTTCATGGTGAAGTGGCTGTCACGCTGCGGGAAGGCAGTCGCATTCGAGGCGACGCGGGCCATGGCACCGCCGACATGGGCGATGAACACCTCGCACTGCGGGTCCGGCAATTGCCCGACCGCATCGAGAATGGCGCCGATGGTGCCTCTCCCAAGGGTCAGGAAATCGCGGCTCTTCCAGTAGTTGCGCGCGCCCGGCGCGAGCAGCGGATCGAAGGCCGCCTGCCAGCCGGCGAATGGGTGGGGGCCGATCACGTCGACGATGGGCGAGCCAAGCGCCCGCAGCTCGCGCATCGCCGCCTCGCCCTCGGCCATGTCACCGGCGTAGCAGGCGGCAAAGATCAGCACCTCGCGGCCATGCCACTCTTCGGGGAGGAAAGGCAGCGGCGGCGCCTTGCGCAGCACCGACCATATGGTCAGCTCGTCCGGGGCCGTATCGCAGAGCGCTCGGAACTTCGGCAGCAGCTCGGCGGCCTCGGCGAAGGGATGCACGATGAGCCCTGACAGCACCTCGGGGCCGACGGGATGCAGGCGGAACTCGAAGGAGGCCACCACGCCGAAGTTGCCGCCCCCGCCGCGGATCGCCCAGAACAGGTCGGGGTTCTCGGTTTCCGACACATGCAGGATGGTGCCGTCCGCAATGACGATCTCGGCCGAGAGCAAGTTGTCGATGGTCATGCCGTATTTGCGGGTGATCCAGCCGAAGCCGCCGCCCAGCGTCAGCCCGGATATGCCCGTGGTCGAATTGACCCCCACCGGCACGGCCAGCCCGTGCACCTGCGTCTCGCAGTCGATATCGCCAAGCGTGGCACCGGGTTCGACCCGCGCCGTGTGGGCCGCCGGATCGACATGCACCGAGCGCATCTGCGACAGATCCAGCATCAGCGCGCCCTCCTCGACCGCCAGCCCGGCGATCTGGTGCCCGCCTGCGCGCACCGACATCCGCAGACCGTGGTCCCGGGCAAAATTCACCGCGGCGCGGATATCACCGGTGCCCATCGCCCGGATCACCAGCGCCGGCTTGCGGTCGACCATACCGTTCCAGATCGCCCGCGCCTCTTCGAACCCGTCCTCGCCGTCGGAAAGGACAGCGCCGCGCAGCGCCCCGTCAAGTTCCGCCCGCGCCTCCGCCGAGACCTTCTGCCTGGTGCCGTCCAGGCCGTTCACCTCGATTCCGTTGGTCATGGTTTCCTCCGCTGGTTGCGGGGCGGCGGCACCGGCCGGGCGCCCCTGTGCCGAACCGACATGCGGTGCGGTTCATGGCGCAGGAGGATGCAGCTGGGACGGATTTGAAACCAGTGTCGAAACTGGACCAGCCGGTCCAGAGTCTGGACCGGATACAAAAAATGGAATGTGGGCTATAATGCGGCCTGCAAGCCAGGGGAGCGGATATGTCAAATGCCAGCTACTTCCAGTTCTGCCCGGTGGCCATGGCCGCCGAAATTCTCTGTACACGCTGGACAATGGTGCTTGTCCGAGAGCTCGTCGCCGGGTCAACGCGGTTCAACGACCTGCGGCGCGGCGTGCCGCGCATGTCGCGTTCGCTGCTGGCGCAGCGGCTGCGCGAACTGGAGGCCGCGGGCATCGTCGAGCGGCACCCGGTCGCCGGCACGCAACACGTCGACTACCTGCTCACGACGGCTGGCGCGGACCTGCTGTCGATCGTCGAGGCCTTCGGCATCTGGGGGCAGAAATGGGTGAAATCCGAGCCCTCGCTCGAACGGCTCGATGTCTCGCTGCTGATGTGGGACATGCGGCGCAATCTCGACCCCAGCCCACTGCCGCCAAGGCGCACGGTGCTGAACTTCCAGTTCGCCGACGTGCCCCAGTCGAAACGGTCCTGGTGGCTCATTGTCGAGCCGAACGGCGCGGTTGATCTCTGCCTCGTCGACCCCGGCTTCGAGGTCGATCTCGTGGTGACCACCGACCTGCGGACGATGACCGAGGTCTGGATGGGCCTGACGACGACCGCCAGGGCCGCGGACAAATTCGAGATGGATGGCTGCCGCGACGTCGCGTCGACAATTCAAAAGTGGCTCGGCCTGAGCCCCTTTGCCGCCCAGAAGAAGCTGGTCAGCTGAGAACGCGCATCTTCTGACGTACCGGCGCGCTTGGACACCAATGCGCCCGGCCCCATCTAGGAGCCGGGCGTCGTCCGGTCTGGGCGGGATCGGCAGGTCACGCCGGTTCGGCAACCCCCTCCGGCACCGCCGCACCGGTCATGTAGGCCACCGCATCTGACATCGTGTGCTCCTTGGGGTCGATCACGCAGAGCCGCTTGCCAAGGCGGTGGATGTGCACCCGGTCGGCGACCTCGAAGACATGCGGCATGTTGTGCGAGATCAGGATGATCGGGATGCCCCGCGCCCGCACCTCCTGAATAAGGTCGAGCACCCGGCGGCTCTCCTTCACCCCGAGCGCCGCGGTCGGCTCGTCGAGGATCACCACCCGCGAGCCGAAGGCCGCCGCCCGCGCCACCGCCACACCCTGACGCTGGCCGCCCGAGAGCGTCTCGACCGGCTGGTTGATGTTCTGGATGGTCATCAGCCCCAGTTCCGAGAGCTTCTGCCGCGAGAACTCCTCCATCCGCTTGCGGTCGAGCTTGCGGAAGTACTGGCCCATGAAGCCGGGCATGCGCAGCTCGCGCCCCATGAACATGTTGTCGGCGATCGATAGCGCCGGGGACATGGCGAGGGTCTGATAGACGGTTTCGATCCCCTCGCCCCGCGCGTCATTGGGCGAGTCGAAACTGACCGGTTTGCCTTCGAGGAAGATTTCCCCCGCGTTGGGCTGGATGGCGCCGGAGAGCGCCTTGATCAGCGTCGACTTGCCCGCGCCGTTGTCGCCGATCACCGCGAGGATTTCCCCCGGCATCAGGTCGAAGTCGCAGTGGTCGAGGGCGGTCACCTTGCCGTAGCGCTTGACGAGGCCACGGGCTTCGAGAACTGGAGAGGTCATGCCGTCACCTTTCTGATCCATTGGTCCACGGTCACGGCGGCGATGATCAGCACACCGATGAGAAGATAGGTCCATTGCGGGTCGGCCCCGGCCATGCGCAGGCCCAGTTCGAAGACACCCACGATCAGCGCCCCGAAGAAGGCCCCGAGGATCGAGCCGCGCCCGCCGAAGAGCGAGATGCCCCCGATAACCACAGCGGTGATCGCCTGGATGTTGCCGATGACGCCGGTGGTCGCGGAGGGCGAGACCGAACCGAAGCGACCGATCATCACCCAGCCCGCGAGACCGCAGATGAAGCCCACCAGCATGTAGACCGACATGATGGTCTTGTGCCGGTCGACGCCCGCGAGTTGCGCTGCTTCGGGGTCATCGCCCACCGCGTAGACGTGGCGCCCCCAGGCAGTGGAGCGCAGCACGTAGGCCAGCACCAGCACGAGCAGCAGCATGAGCACCACGCCAAGGGTGAAGACCGCGCCGCCGACGTTGAACTTGGTGCCGAGGAACTGCAGGAACGGAGCCTGCGCCTCGATGTCCTGGGCGCGGATCGTCTCGTTGGCGGAATAGAGGTAGTTCACCGCCAGCACGATCTGCCACATGCCCAGCGTGACGATGAAGGGCGGTAGTTTCACCTTGCTGACCAGCCAACCGTTGATTGCGCCGATGGCGGTACCGAAGGCCAGACCGATGGGCACGGCGAGCACCGCGGGCACACCGTAGCGGAAGGTCACCTGCCCCATGATCACCGAGCAGAGCACCGCCACCGCCCCGACCGACAGGTCGATCCCGGCGGTCAGGATGATCAGTGCCTGCGCGGCGGCGAGCACCCCGACGATCTGCACCTGCTGCAGGATCAGTGTGAGCGCGAAGGGCGAGAAGAATTTCGATCCGAGGACCAGCCCGAAGACCACGCAGGCGGCCAGCAGCACGATCAGCGGCACAATGGCCGGGGTGGTGTGCAAAAGCTCATGGAAGCGTCCCCAGAGCCCCTTTCCCGTGTCCTCGAACTCGGCGAACTTCTCGTCGCTCCGGGTTCGGACAACGTCTTCGTACCTGTCCGCTTCGGCCATCTCGCGCCCTCCTCTCGCGTACGCGGGCGGCCCCTCACCGGCCGTGACCCGCAGGTTGCGGTAATCTGGAATGGGCCCGCCCCGTCAGGCGGCACGGGCCCGGGCTGCCGGGCTCAGCCCCAGCAGAGGTTCGTGCCTTCCTCGACCGAGATCGACTCGACACCCTCGACGGGCTGGTCGGTCACCAGCTTCACGCCGGTGTCGAAGAAGTTCTTGCCCTCGGTCGCCTCGGGCTTGGAGCCGTCCTTGGCAAAGGCGGCGATCGCCTCGATGCCCTTGGACGCCATGAGCAGCGGGTATTGCTGCGAGGTCGCGCCGATCACCCCGTCGGCGATGTTCTGCACACCGGGGCAGCCGCCGTCGACCGAGACGATGAGCACATCGTTCTCGCGTCCGATGGCCTTCAGCGCCTCGTAGGCGCCGGCGGCGGCGGGCTCGTTGATCGTGTAGACCACGTTGATCATCGGATCGGTGGCGAGCAGGTTCTCCATCGCCTTGCGGCCACCTTCCTCGTTGCCCTGCGTGACGTCATGGCCGACGATGCGGCTATCGTCCTCGTCACCCCATTTGTTCGGGTCGGCGAGATCGATGCCGAAGCCCTGCATGAAGCCCTGATCGCGCAGCACGCCGACGGTCGGCTGACTGACATCAAGATCGAGGAAGGCCACCCGTGCATCGGCCGCCGCATCGCCGAGCTTGGCCGCGGCCCATTGGCCGATAAGTTCGCCGGCAAGGAAGTTGTCGGTGGCAAAGGTCATGTCGGCGGCGTCGATCGGATCGAGCGGTGTGTCGAGCGCGATCACCAGGATTCCCGCGTCGCGCGCCTGCTGCACCGAGGGAACGATCGCCGAGGTGCTCGACGCGGTGATCAGGATACCGTCCGCGCCATTTGCGATGCAGGTCTCGATCGCGGCCACCTGGCTCTCGTTGTCGCCATCCACCTTGCCGGCGTAGGAGTTGAGCGTCATGCCCAGTTCCTCGGCCTTGGCCGCCGCGCCTTCGCGCATCTTCACGAAGAACGGGTTGGTGTCCGTCTTGGTGATCAGGCAGGCGCTGCCGCCGTCCTGCGCGTGGGCGCCGAGGGTCGATGCGAGCAGCGCAAACGCGCTGACGGAAATCAGCTTCTTCATGGGGTCTCCTCCTCCCTATCGTGTCATGGGGTCGCCTCGCCGGGCGCCCCGTGAAACCTCCGTCCTCCAACGGATTGCCCACTGTGATACTGGCGATTCCGACCTTGCGTCAATAAATAAATAAAATTGATTTATTAACTGGAGCAGGTAGTCTGTGGCACGTCGGTACGGGGGAGACAGCATGGAGATCCGGGAGGTCGGACAGGAGATCAGGAAGCTCAGCGACGGCGCCAACCTGCTTGGCGTGCGGGCACACAACGAGCGGCTGATCCTGTCAATGATCCAGCGCCACGGCGCGCTGCCCGGCAGCGACATCGCCAAGCACACCGGTCTCTCCGCCCAGACCGTCTCCAACATCCTGCGCAAGCTCGAGGCGGAGGAGTTCCTGCTGCGCCGCGAGCCGCAACGCGGGCGGGTCGGCAAGCCTTCGGTGCCGATGGCGCTGAACCCAGACGCGGCGCTCTCTTATGGATTGAAGATCGGCCGGCGCTCGGCGGACCTCGTGGTGATGAACCTGATGGGCGAGGTTCTGGGCTCTTCGCAGTCCACCTACCCCTATCCCATGCCAGCCGAGATTTTTGCCTATCTGGAAGGTGGCATGGAGGACCTTGCGCGGGGGCTTTCGGCCTACCAGCGCGAGCGGCTCTGCGGCATCGGCATCGCCGCCCCCTCGGAGATCTGGAGCTGGACCGAGGTTCTGGGCGCTCCCATCGACTTCAGCATCTGGGCGCAGATCGACGTTCAGCAAGAGGTGGCGCGGATCAGCGAGCTGCCGCTGTTCACCGAAAACGACGGCACTGCCGCCTGCCGCGCCGAGCATGTTTTCGGGCGGGGTCGCGAGTTCAGCGACTACGCGTATTTCTTCATTGGCTCCTTCATCGGCGGCGGGGTGGTGCTGAACTCCAGCGTTACCGTCGGCGCGCAGAACAACGCCGGGGCCTTCGGCTCGCTCCGCGTGCCCGCGCCCGGCGGCGGCGAGCTGCCGCTGATCGACGCCGCCTCGTTGCACCCGCTGGAGGCAGCCATCGCGGCGGAAGGGCTGGACACCACGGCGCTCTGGACGCAGCCGCAGGACTGGCGCGCCTTCGAGCGGCAGATCGGCCCCTGGGTCGAACGCACCGGCGAGGCGCTGGCCCATGCGATCCGCTCGATCGGCTCGGTGCTGGATTTCGAGGTCGCGCTGATCGACGGAGCCATGCCGGCCGAGGTGCGAGCCCGGGTGGTTGCCCACACCTGCGACGCGCTCGACCGGCTGGACACCAGGGGGATGCTGCCCCCCCGCCCGGAGGAAGCCCGGGTCGGCGCCAATGCCCGGGCGCTCGGCGCCGGATGCGCACCGATCTACGCGCAGTATTTCTTCCAGTAGGACCCGTCCGGACAGAGGGCTTCAGGCGGCAGGGATCGGCGCATCGGCGACCATCGCTCCGCCCGGGCCTCCGCCTGATCTCGCGGCGCGCCGCAAGGGTCTCACCTAACGCTGAGCGCCCACCGCGCCGCAATTGGAACCGCTCTGCCAACCGTTTCCAGGGTACCCCGCCTGCGACCCGATGGGCCATGCCTCCGCGCGCAGGCTGCCCTCGGTGACAAACTCGCTGTCCAAAGCGTCAGACGAGCGCTTCAAGGCTGTCGAAGGTCCCAAGGTGAACCTGCGGCCCCCACGAATATTCCGCCGCAGAAAAGGGGGCGATCACCCGCCCGCCGTCCTCGAACTGCCCGGTGCCGTCGTTCCGCAGCAGGGTCACGATATAGCCCTCCGCACTGCTCTGGGTGAGCAGAAGATCGACATACCCGTCAAGATCATAGTCGGCGGGCGCCTTCACGTTGCCGCTGAAGCGCGGGTCGTACCCCGTCTCAACGAAATCGACGCCCTCGCTTGACGAAACGACCTCGAAGACCCGCAGCCCGGGCGGCATGTCGGTTCCGTTGGAAAGCCCAGCCGCGACCACCTCGACCTTGCCATCCCCGTCAAAGTCGGCAGCCCGCGCCGAGCCTACAGTCGCGAAATCGCCCGGGCTGATGCTCGGCTGCGACACGCGCTGGTAATTGCCGGTGCCGTCATTGAGCAGGCCGAAAATGCCATGCCCGTCGCCGCCACCGATGAAGAGCACGTCCTGGTCGCCATCCCCGTCGAGATCGACGACCTGCGGATCGCGGGCTGAATCGTCGGACGGAGACGACCCGGCCCCGAAACTCAGTTGCCCGCTGCCGTCGTTGATCATCATCCAGATGCCAGCATAGTCGCCGGCGGTTGCCACCACCACGTCCAGCGCCTCGTCTCCGTTGAAGTCTCCAAACAGCGCCTCGCTGCCATTGGAGCCGAGAATTCCCGGGCTTTGCGCCATGACCTGAAAGTGGCCGGCGCCATCGTTTTCGAAGATGAGAAAGGCCTGCGCAACGTAGCTCGTGGCCAGAAGGTCGACATCACCATCACCGTCGACGTCCGCAGCGTCCTGCAGCTCCATGATATCCTCGAGAAACGTAAGCGAGGCAGGCGAGGCGAGGTAGTCCTCCAGGAGATAGTCCTCGAATTGCAGTTCGACCTGTAGCGCGTAGCTGTCGGATGCGACGAAATCTCCCCCACCGAGATTCTCCCGAATGCTGAAGGTGAACTCCAGTATCGCGGGATTGGGAATGGAGCTGTCGAAAGATCGCGGGCCGTCGATCAGCACGAAATCGTCGTCACCATCCCCGTCCACATCGGCGGCCATGACGGTCTGCCCGTCCCAGCCGACAGCGGGATCGGTTTCGCTGAAGCTACCGCTGCCGTCATTGGCCCCGATCATTGCGCGGTCGCCCGCAGCGTCAGGCGCGCGCTCCTTATACCAGATATCGACCGCCTGCGCCGCGACCGGGCTCAGCATCAGCCAGTCGGTGCGCAATGGCTCGCCACCATCGCCCTGCCCCAGAAGTTCAAGCACATCGCCGTCGGCGAGCTCGACACCCTCGAGGGTATGCTGGGCCCTGCTCGCCTTTGAGGCGATGTCATCGCCGGTGGTGGCGTTCCAGTCGAAGACCCCGATCTCCTCGCCGTTGAGAAGGACATGCATCCTCGAAACACCATCGGTCTCGTCAAAATAGCCGATGGTGATGTCGAAGGTTCCGGTCTCCTCGACGCGCAGCAGCGCACGCGCGGGATCTTCGGTGTGAACATGCTGAAGGAAGTACTCCCGCGATGCATTGATATTGGCGACGACCTCGAAGCCGGAGAGAATGTCGAGGTCCTCGGCCTCGAAAAGCAGAGGAATTGCCGGGTCACCCAGATTGACGAAGCTGATCTCATCCAGCGTGCTCGCCCCGTTGATATAGACGCGGTCCGCCAACCTCTGGCCGCCGAGGACACTCAGCTCGACCTGGCCCTCGCGCTCGACCGCATATTCGATCGGGTAGCCGCCCATGTCGATGACATCGCTGCCGGGCTGGTAGTCCTGGATCCGCATCCAGCCGTGGCTGAGCGTGTCGTCGACCAGCACGCCGACTGCAAAGGTGTCCCGGCCTGCCTCGCCGTAAAGGTATCCGGGTGCCGAAAGCCTGTCGTCGCCGTCGCCGCCGTGGAGTTGCCCGTAACTTCGCGAGGTCGCCTCGAGCAGGTCGTTGCCCGTGCCCCCGACCAAGGTGGCGCCGCTTTCTTTCGCGACAAGGTGGTCGTCCCCGGAGCCCCCGAACAGCTGCGAGTGCCCGTAGGGCCATGCCGCCTCGCTTTCGAGGTGGTCATTCCCGGCAAAACCGTGCAGCACCGCGCGTCCGGCTGTGGTGCTCGACGCTGTTAGCGTGTTGTCCCCATCATCTCCGATGAAGAATCGCTCGCCGCCCTGCTTGCGCAGGAAGCCGTAGTCGACCCCGGTCGCCTGCCAGGCCGCATCGAAGAAATTCTCCGCCGCCGCCTCCGGGTCACCTGCATGGGGAGCCTGCCCGATGAGCTGCCACATCCGCGCATAAGCGTCGATGCCCAGGTCCTCCATCACCCGCGCGAACAGCGAGACCAGCAGCGCGCTGCCGTCCCAGCGGGCATAGGCTTCCGGCAGGACCGGTCCGGCGTTGATCTCGATTGTGTTGCTCCAGTCGAGCGCCGGGTCCTGAAGGTAAAATTGGGCGAGATCGTCGAGCAGTTCGTCTCGCAACGCGTCAAAGGGATAGCGGTTGTTGTACGGCGCCGGATCGACCCCAGCGAAATCCATGGCGAAATAGCGGTTCACCACCGCAAAGCTCGTCGCCTCGTCCACCGGCAGGGCACCGAGCGCACCAGAATAGAACCAGAAATTGCGCCCCAGCTCGTAAAAGGGAATCTGGTCGAACTGGTCGTGATCGCGGACGTTGTCGTGCATCCAGACGTCGAAATAGGGATCGGCCCAGATCTCGATGCCCGTGTAACCCAGAAAGCCGCCACCTGCGCCGATGGTCCGCTCGACCACCGCGACGGTGCCGAGACCGTCTAGCGAATAGACCGGATGCAGGCTCGGCGCGCGTCCCGTGACCTTCTGGTAGAACTCCCAGCCGGTGTCGACCGCCTCGACGATGCGCCTCAGCACCGCATCGTCATACCGGCTCTCGTCGGCAAGAGGCGTCAGCAACGCAATGTGATCGCCCCGGCGCGCAACCATCTCGACGTTCGGCAACTCGGTCAGGAACGGATCGTAATCGACGGTCTCCAACCTGCGGGTGAAAGAGAGCCTGTCGAGGCGCAGCGGCTCGCCGCCGTCACCGTGTCCGACAAACTCGAGCAGATCGCCTACGGCGAGATCGATCCCCTGCAGGACCCTTTCGGCGCGGCTCTCGGCGCTAGCCAGCACGCCGCCCCGATCCGAGTCCCAGTCGAAAGCGTCGATCTCGACGCCATTGAGCAGCACGCGCAGGGACGAGATGCCGTCGGTCTCGTCGAAATACCCGAGGGTCAGGTCGAACCTTCCGGCCTGCTGAACTTCATAGAGTGCCCGCGCCTCGGTCCCCTCGGTATGCTGCAGAACCGCTCTGCCCGATCCCGCCCCGTTCGCAACCACGGAGAAGCCTCCGAGGATCTGCAGCGCTTCGGCCTCGATCTCGAAGCTGTCCCCCGGTGCCGGGGTTTGTCCTACCGAGATGTCGAGGAAGTCGGTTCGCAGCGGCTCGCCGCCCTCCGCAGCGCCGCGCAGTTCGATTACGTCACCCGGCGCCAGTGTGAGCCCGGTCACGAGGTGCTCGGTCCTGCTCGTCGCGGTCACGATCGCCGTGCCTACCGGCCGGTCCCAGTCAAAGGCCGCGACCACCGCGCCGTTCACCAGCACCTCGAGGTAGGAGACCCCATCGCTCTCGTCCATATAGCCGAGTGTCAGATCGTAGAGGCCCGGTGCCCCCTCGAAGACCCCGCCCGCCCGCGACACCTCCGCCGTGGCTTCGACATAGGCACCGCCAGAAGCGTGCGGATTGGCACTGACGGCAAAGCCCTGTGCGAGCGTCAGCTTTTCGGCCTCGGTGCGCCCGGTCAAAATTGGCGCGGAGAATTCTTCAAGGGGTAGATCAAATCGAGAAACACCTGACGGAGAAATCGCCATGGGAAGGGCCTCCAGAGAAATGCTGAATCTGCGGCACATAAATAAATTCAATAAATTACATATGATATGAGGCCATGCCCCCGCCGGTTTCGGAATCGAGAACTTCTAGCTCCCGCAATGCGGCGGAAATCCGCCGGAAGCGGCCAGCCCCCCGATGGGCCAAGCGCCTCTGCTGGGCTCGGGGGTCAGCACACGCGGCCCGCCACCGCGAGCGGAAACCGAGACGCTCTGCCACGTCAGGCACGCCCCGCGATGACCCGAGGTCGTGGCCACCCCGACCAATGCGCCGCGCCCGCAGGCTGCCTGCGCGACCGGGCGCCGGTGCAATTGCCAAGATTGCGCGGCCTCCGGCCTCTGGATGTCCATTTTGCTGCAGAGCAAGCGGGAAATCCCGTAGAGCGGACGACGCCGAAAGAGACGCGCCACAGGGGGCGCAAGATCTACGTGACCAAAAGGAGTTTGATGCCGACCGCCGCGGCGCGCCCTCGCACAGCGTTGTGCCCCGGTGAACTTGCGCCTGGGTCGACCGAACGGCCGCGTCGGCGCGGCTCCGTGGTTCACCACTCGGCTGAGTGTGAGACCGGCAAGTATTTCCGGATGCTGTGGAAGAAGAGGTCGATCTCCAACGCGAGGCCCACCTCGAAATCGTTCAGTTCGGGCCCGCTCCAACGGTGCTGCTCGAGGCGGGCAAGAAAATCCCGCCGAATTTGCTCGTCGCGCTGTTCCAGCGGCAAAGTCTCGGCAGCGCGCAGCAGGTCGATGCGCTTGTGGACTTCGCGCATGCCGGAGAAGGCTTCCATCATCAACCGCGTCAAGCGCGGCTCCTTCTGCCAGGACTGACCGGCAAAGACCTCCTGGACGACACGGTTGCCGGCGCCCAGACAATCATAGGCAACGCAGCCGGGAAAACCTTCCTCCGTCAGCCGGTCGTGGATCGTGCAGCTGTGCCCCGAGAGGTTGCGGCAAGGTTCTCCGGGGTTCTTGTCGAAGGCAAAATCCTTGCCCTTGTCGAAGGCCAGCGCGAGGCAGCACAGCGCCGCGCATTTCGAACAATCGGTCTCGAGGTGATCGGTCGTGATGGGATCGGTCTGGGGCATTGTGGCTATCGGTCCACCCGAGGAGAGGTTAACTGTGGCCCTATCACGCGAAATGCCTCCCGAATGCAAGCAATGGTCCGTTTGCGCTGTCCGCCGCCGCTGCCGGGTGTCCGACCCCGCTGAGCTGGCACCATCGCCAATCCGGGCAGCGCCCCAAGCGTAGGCTCCGGAGTTCTTCGCGACTCGGCCCGACCGGCTGCAGCGCCCGACCCACTTCGTGGCGCAGCAAGGCGTTCTCGAACAACCGTCATTTGACCTCGATCACCAAACGCCTTCGGTGTGTCTGCTATCGTTGATGAAACCAGGTACGGAGCGCCAACGGCTGCCATGACGGATATCGATCTCCTGCTGCGCCTCGGGCTGGCGCTGGCAATTGGCCTACTGGTCGGGCTCGAACGGGGCTGGCACGGGCGGGCGGAACGCGAGGGCGCGCGCGTTGCGGGCTTTCGGACCTTCGCGCTGGTCGGCTTGCTAGGCGGCGTTTCCGGCGCGTTGGTCCCGGTGGCGGGGCCCAGCGCCATTGTGGCGGTCCTGCTGACCCTGAGCGCCCTGTTCGCGCTCGGCTACTGGAACACCCTGCGCGCCGACGGAGACGTCGGGCTGACGACCGAAATCGCGCTGGTGCTGGTCTACGTTCTGGGCGTATCGGCGGTGCTCGGCGAGACCGCACCGACCGCCGCCGCCGGGGTCATCTGCGCGTTCTTGCTATCGATGAAGTCCCGTCTCCACGGCTGGATCGCCCGCATGGACGCCGGCGAGCTTTCGGCCCTGCTCAAGCTCGCACTGATCTCCGTGGTTGGCCTCCCGCTGATGCCGGACCAAGGTTACGGCCCGGGAGGCGTGCTCAATCCCTACGAGCTGTGGTGGGCGGTGGTTGTCGTCGCCGGGCTGTCCTTCCTTGGCTACGTGGCGATCCGCATCGGCGGGGCCAGTCTGGGGATGCTGCTGACCGGTCTTGCCGGCGGGCTTGCCTCCTCGACCTCTACGACACTGGCACTGTCGCGCATGGTGCGCAGCCAACCGACCCTTGCACCGATGGCCGCGGCAGGGATCGTTGTGGCAGGCTCGATGGCCTTCCTGCGGGTGCTCTTCCTCGCGGCAATGTTCCAGCCGCTGTTGCTGCGGCAGCTCGCGCTGCCGGTGGGGATCATGGCGGGGGTCGGCTTCCTGGGGGCGGCCGGACTCGCTCTCCTTGCGGGCAGGAACGGCGAGGAAGGGAAACCCGACGGCGTCGAGGGCATCGGCAACCCGCTCGAGCTCGGAACGGCGCTCGGCTTCGGTGCGGTGTTGGCGGTTGTTCTGCTGGGGGTGCACTACCTGCGGCTCTGGCTTGGAGTGGAGGGGGTCTACGCCGCGGCGGCGCTCTCGGGTGTCACCGACGTCGACGCGCTGACCATCTCGGTGTCCCGGCTCGTCGGTACGGAGTTTTCAGCCTTCCATGGATCGGTGGCGGTCGTCATCGCCGTGTCGGTGAACTCGGCGGTGAAGGGCGCAATCAGCCTCGTCGCGGGCAACCGCCGTCTAGGCCTGCGGGTACTGCCGGTCTACGCCGCGGCGATCCTTTGCGGGGCCGCCGCTCTGGCGCTCTCAGCGCAGGCGGGCGGTACGCTGCCCTAGGCTCCACCCCGCGTCCTGCGCCACCGCAGCCGCATCTGCTTTTCCACCTCAAGCGCCACGAGAAAGACGACGCCCACTGCCACCGCCAGCATCCCGTCGCCAAGGGACAGCGGCTCGGTGCCAAAGATCGCCCGGAGCGCGGGGATGTAGGTGATCGCGACCTGCGCGAGGGTCACCGTCAGGACGCAGGCCCAGATGATCGGTGTCCCGCGCGCGGCCCTGAGGGTCAGCGAGGTGCCATGGATGTTGCGGATGAAAAAGAGATGGAAGATCTCGAGGATCACCATGGTGTTCATCGCCAGCGTCTGGGCGTAGGCAATGGAGTCCCCACGCGCGATGGCCAGGAAGTACATGCCGAAGACCACCGCGAGAAACAGCATCGACACCAGCGCGATGTGCCAGACAAGCGTGCCGCTGAGCAAGGGCTCCCGTCGCGGGCGCGGCGGCTGCCGCATGGTGCCCGGCTCGGTCGGCTCGAAGGCAAGCGCCAGCCCCAACGTGCCGGCGGTGATCAGGTTGACCCAGAGGATCTGCACCGGCGTGATCGGCAACGACATGCCCGCAAAGAGCGCGACGACCACCGTCATCGCCTCGCCGGTGCTGGTCGGCAAGGTCCAGCTGATCACCTTCTTGATGTTGTCGTAGACCGTGCGGCCCTCGCGCACAGCAGCCACGATCGAGGCGAAGTTGTCATCGGCGAGGACCACGGCGGCGGCCTCCTTGGCCGCCTCGCTCCCGCCCTGCCCCATGGCGATGCCTGCGTCCGCGCGCTTCAGCGCGGGGGCGTCGTTGACCCCGTCGCCGGTCATGGCCACGGTCAGCCCGTGCGATTGCAGCGCGGTGACCAGACGCAGCTTGTGGGCGGGCGAGGTGCGCGCGAAAATGTCGGTCTCGATGACGGCCCGCGACAGGGCGGCATCCTCCATCACCTGCAACTCGGCACCGGTCAACACGCGGTCCACGTTCTGCAACCCGATCTGCCGCGCAATGGCGCGGGCGGTGGCGGCGTGGTCCCCGGTGATCATCTTCACGCGTATACCGGCAATGCGGCATTCGGTGACGGCGGCAATCGCTTCGGGGCGCGGCGGGTCAATCAGGCCGACGAGGCCGATCAGGGTAAGCTCTCCCTCAAGGTCGGAAGTGTTCAGGACAGTCCGATCCGGCGGCACCTCGCGACGGGCGACCGCGAGCACCCGCTGACCCTCGGCGGCGAGAGTCTCGATCATCTCGTGCCAGTAGGCGCTGTCGAGGGGTTGATCGCCGGCACCCGGGGCGCCTTGCGTTCGGCATAGCGCCAGCACCGCCTCGGGCGCCCCCTTCACGTGAATGGCGGCATGCCCCTCGTGGTCGTGGTGCAGCGTGGCCATGTAGCGATGCGCCGCATCGAAGGGAATGGCATCGGTCCGGCCCCAGCGCCGATAGGGAGCCGGACCCTCTTCGCTGATCTTGCCCGCCAGCGCCATCAGCGCACCCTCCATCGGGTCGCCCTCGACATGCCAGGTGGGCCCGTGCTGGTGCAGGCTCGCGTCGTTGCAGAGCGCAGCCGCGAGGGCAAAATCCTGCAGCACGGGATCCTCCGGCGCGCGAATGTCGATGCCCTCCCGGCGGATGGCTCCCTCCGGGGCGTAGCCGTCGCCGCCGATGTCATAGACCCGGTCGCAGGCAACGAGGTTCACCACCTTCATCGCGTTGAGGGTCAGCGTGCCGGTCTTGTCGGAGCAGATCACCGAGACCGAGCCGAGCGTCTCGATGGCCGGCAACTGCCGGACGATGGCGTTTCGCCGCGCCATGGTGCGGACCCCGACGGCCAGCGTGATGGTCAGTACGGCGGGAAGCCCCTCGGGAATGGCCGCGACCGAGAGGCCGACAATGGCCATGAAGAGATCGGCAAAGGGCAGCTGCCGGACGAGCGCGCCATAGGCCAACAGGGCCACCGCGACGAGCAGGATGACGGCGGTGAGCCAGCGGGCGAAACGATCCATCTGGTTCAGCAGCGGTGTCCTCACGGTCTCGACCCGCGAGAGCATGCCGCTGATCTGGCCGATCTGGGTCGACAGTCCGGTGGCGACGACAACGCCCCGCCCGGTTCCGGCGGCCACCAGCGTGCCGGAGTAGAGCATCGGGCTGCGGTCCCCGAGCGCACTGCCCGCCCCGACCGGCGCGATGCCCTTTTCGACGGGAACGGATTCGCCGGTGAGCGCGGCCTCCTGGAGCCGAAGTGCATGGGCCTCGATCAGCCTAAGATCGGCGGGCACGCGCGCGCCGGGTTCGACGCAGACGATGTCCCCGGGCACCAACGCCGCGACATCGAGGCTCTGCCGCTGCCCGTCCCGCAGCACCATCGCCTGCGGCGCCAACATGTCGCGGATCGCGGCCATGGCATCCTCGGCACGGCCCTCCTGCACGAAGCCGATGACGGCATTGATCAGCACGACCGCAAGAATGACGCCGGTATCCACCCAGTGCTGAAGCGCGGCGGTGACCACGGCAGAACCGATGAGCACGTAGATCAGTACGTTGTTGAACTGCTTCAGAAAGCGCAGGACCGGCTTCTGCTTCGGCGCGCCAGGAAGCCGGTTGGCACCATGCAGCGATCGCCGCCGTGCCGCCTCAGCCTCGCTCAACCCGGCCGCAGATGCGCCAAAGCGCTCCAGCGCCGCCTCTGGCGGCAACGCGTGAAGCGGGACTCCGTGGTCGGCTGAGGGCTCGGGTGACTGCATGATCCGATCCTTCCGAAGGAGAAGCAGCGCGGCAACGGAAACGGTGCATGGGCGCGCGCGGCGCAGGCCGAGTGTCGCCCGGGAGGCGCGTTTTGGCACCTGCTAACCCTCGCTTGCGAAGAAGAGTCGCAGCCCCGGGCCGGCAAGGGATGTCGGACCGGCTCACGGCGCGCGACCGCCTGAAGATGAGCACCGGTCATGACAGAGGTCTTTGCGCCACCGGGAGGTGCCTCCGGGCGGGTCATCACCTCAGAAAACCACAAACGGCTCGATCGGGAGACAAGAGGATTGGCGCTTGAGCAGGAGAGCTTCAGGCGTCCGGCACGGCTCATGAGCCGGCGCCGTGCCTGGCCAGCCGGCACGGAGGGCGCAAAATGCCCGAAGAATTATTCAAGATTGGAAAGGATTTAACATTGGAACAATCTACATCTTAGTCTCACCGCAAAACCTTCTGATGGCCGGCATGATCAAGCGAGCAACAATGGGAGCCCGGCACGGAGGCCTGCTGCGCCGCGCGATCCTCTCGGGCGAATTCGAGCCGGGCGGACCCGCGACCGAGACCGCGCACGGCGTCCGCCTCGCGCTGCGAGACAGCTGCGAGCGGATGAAGGAAGATATCCGCGACCACAGGCGCCACCGACTCGGAAAGACCATGGCCTTCGTCTCCTCCGTCGAGGCGAAGAAGGCCGGTTCCGACAGGAGACAGACATGAAGATACGTTCCCTCATTCTCACCCCCATAGCCGCGCTGGCGCTCGCACCGATGGCGCATGCCCAGAACGGCGGCACCATGGCGCGGGTCAAAGAGGCGGGCGAGCTGCGCATCGGCGTCGTCTCGGCGGAGCCGTGGTTCTACAAGGATCCGACGTCGGAGCAATGGGCCGGTATCGGCGTTGCCATGGGCGAGCGCATGGCGGATGACCTTGGCGTGGCACTGTTCCCGGTCGAGACCTCCTGGGCAAATGCAGTGGCCGGCCTGCAGGCCAATCAGTTCGACATCATGTTCGTGCTCGACGCCATCGAAGCGCGCAAGAGAGCGCTCGCCTTCCCGGAAAACCCGCTGTTCTACTACGCCATGGGCGCGCTGGTGAAGGAGGGCTCCGAGGCAAAGACCTGGGACGAGCTCGACACCCCCGAGACCCGCATCGGCGTCACGCTCGGCACCTCGCTCGACCTCAGCGTGACCGAGATGATGACACAGGCGCAGATCAGCCGTTTCTCGTCCAACGACGAGGCGACCGACGCCTTTGCCGCAGGCCGCATCGACGCGGTGGTGCAGTTCCACCCGGCGCTCGTCGTGCAGTACTCGCGCCTGAGGATGGGCAAGGTGCTGCTGCCCGAACCGGTCGACCCGGTCGCGACCTCGGCGGGCATGCGCCAGGAAGACAGCACCGAATTCCTTGACTGGGTGAACACCACCTTTGCCGACCTTTACGCCGCGGGCGTGCCGGACGAGCTTTTCGGCGCCTACCTCGCCAGCAAGGACATCGATCCGAACGGCATTCCCGGACTGCTCAAGGAAGACTGGTAAGGCCCTGCGCGGACCGACCGCCCACCGGTGGGTCTGCGCCCTCTCTGATCGAGCGAAAGACGTCACACGGACAATTCCGGTAACTTCGGCCCGGTGCTGGAGCGTTTGCACATGCTGGCGCTGGGGCTGCTCAACACCGTCAAGATCGCCGCTGCCTCGATCGTTCTGGGCGTCCTCATGTGGCTCGTCCTTGCGATGATGCGCCTGTCCCCGCGCAGGTAGCTGACCCTCCCGACGCTCGTCTTCAACGGGTTCTACCGCTACACGCCGTCGATCGTTCACTTCTCGTTCTTCTACGCGCTGCCGGTATTGCTGGCGATCAGTCTGGAAGCCCCCTGTTGCCGTGCCGGCCCAGTCGTCGCAATCCGCCGCCTTCTAGGCCGACCGGCTTTACCAGAAGATGCTGGTGACTTCCGGAAGCCCACACGACCATCGCGCTGATGTCCCTCGTGCTTCTGGTCACCTCGAGCCAGCGCGCCTTGCTCGCCGAAGCCCGGATGACGGCCTACCTGTGACGCCCGCACGATAAACTGCGTCCCCGACTTCAGCAGCGTTGCCGACACCTGGACCGGCCTGTTGCGCGGGATCTGGGTTGTCATCTAGGGCTGGATCTCCTCGGTCCTCGTCGGGCTGGCGGGCGGCTGGGTCCGCGGCCCCGGCCTCGTCTACGTCGAGCTGTTCCGAGACACGCCGATGCTGATCCAGTTCCTCTGGCGCTACCACAGCTCGGTCCTTACGCCGCAGCGCGGCTCGGGCTGACGCTGAACGCCTAGCCCTATGCCGCGGCGATCTTCCGAGGCGGCATCGCATCGATCCACCGCGGCCAGATGGAGGGCGCGCTCGCCATCGGCATGACCCGGGCGCAGGCCATGCGCCTCAACTTGCAGAGACGCCTCAACTCATCCAGGCGCTGATCCGAGCGGTCAACATGGGCGATCAACATGGGCGCCGACGAGGCACTGATGCTCGATAATCGCGGTTTTGTGGCCTCGTGCAACTCGACGAACTTCTTTATCATCCGCCGAGACGAACTCTGGACCTCGGATGGTATGACCTGTTTCAACGGCATCGCGCGCAAGAAGACCAACAAGGTCTGGAAAGACGCCGGTCTGACCGTGCGTGAAAAACCCTACATCCTGGCCCAGGTCTATTCCGCGGACGAGTCCTTGGTTGCCGGCCCGATGACCGCCAGGATGAACACCCTCTATCAAGCGTACATCCGGGCCTGATTGGTGGCGGCCCGCTTGCATACTCTGCGCAGGCGAAAGGCCCTGCGCCGGATCGTCGCTCCGTTTCGCCTGCGGACGCTGATCCGGCGCAACGAAATTGCCTACACGGCACTGGCCGCGATCATCGGGCTGCTCTCGGGGCTGGCGGTGGTCGGGATGCAGGAGCTCATCCACCTGATGGGCCTGTGGATCTTCGGCTCGGAAGACCCGGTCAGCGGCGCGGCGGAGCTTGATCCGATCCGCGCCTTTGCCGGGCCGGTGGTGGGGGGCGTGCTGGTGGGCCTGTCCTACCTGATCGGCAGGCGCTGGTTCCGCAGGGTCGCCGACCCGATCGAGGCCAATGCCGTCGGCGGCGGCAAGATCGGCGTGCCGGGAAGCCTCTACATCACCGCGCAGACCATCCTGTCCAGCGGCTTTGGCGGCTCTGTCGGGATGGAGGCCGCCTACACTCAGGTCGCCTCCGGAGGGGCCTCCTGGCTGGGCCAGCGGCTGCGCCTGCGGCGAGAGGACCTGCGCCAGCTGGTGGCGGCCGGGGCGGGAGGAGCCATCGCCGCGGCCTTCGACGCGCCACTGGCCGGAGCCTTCTATGCCTTCGAGCTGGTGCTGGCCACCTATACGGTGGCCGCCCTTCTGCCGGTGCTCGCGGCCTCGATTGCGGCCACCGCGGTCACCCGGCTGATTACAGACAGCCATGGTCCCAGCCTGTTCTATGCCGGCCAGGTTCCGGTTGACGGCTATCTTCCCATTGCCCTGCTGGCGGTGCTTGCCGCCGGCGTCGGCATCGTCATCATGCGGTCGGTGGCGATGATGGAGCAGCTTTTCGCCAAGAGCCCGATCCCGGGCTGGACCCAACCCATGATCGGCGGGTTGGCCGTGGGGTTCCTCGCACTCGTATCGCCGCAGGTGCTTTCCTCGGGTCACGGCGCGATGACGCTCGTTCTCGGCACCAACATGACGATCTGGGCGCTTCTGTCGCTCTTTCTGCTGAAGACGCTCGCGTCGATCCTCTCGCTCGGGTCTGGCTTCCGCGGCGGCCTCTTCTTCGCCTCGCTGCTGCTCGGCGCGATCCTCGGCAAGCTCTTCGCCATCGGCTGGATGATCGCCTTCGGCCTGCAGATCCCGATCGTGATCTTCGCGGTGGTGGGCATGTGCGCCCTGGCCACCTCGATCATCGGTGCGCCCATGGCGATGAGCTTTCTCGCGCTCGAGATGACCCAAAGCCTGCCGCTCGCGCTCGCCGTGCTCTTCTCCGCCCTGCTCTCGACCTCGATCGTGCGCCAGTTCTTCGGCTTCAGCTTCTCGACCTGGCGCTTCCACCTGCGCGGCGAGAGCATCCGCTCGGCCACCGACATTGGCTGGATCCGCGATCTCACAGTGGGGCGGCTGATGCGCCGCACTGCCAACACGCTCTCGACGGGCACCACCATCGCCGAGGCTCGGCGTCGCTTTCCGCTGGGCTCGACCAAGGCCGTCCCGCTCCTCGATGAGACCGACAGCTACGCCGGCATGTGTCTGATGACGGATCTGCACTGGGACGGACACGATCCGAAGGAGCGGCTGGCCAGCCTCGCCCGGTTCAAATCCGCCTGGCTGCGCCCGGAGCAGACCGTGCGCGACGCGATCAACTCCTTTGCCCGCAACGAGGCGGATACATTGGCTGTTGTGGGCAGCGACATGACCGTGCTCGGCACGCTCAACGAGCACTACTGCCTCCGGCGTTATGCCGACGAGACGAACAAGCGTCTGTACCCGGCGCGACGTTGAAGAATGGCGCGGGAGCGACCCCGCGCCCTGGCTGCGATCCCTCGTGGAACGCTCAGCCCTCCAACGCGGCGAGCCCCTTGGCCTCGAAACGGTCGAGCTGCGCCATCTCGGCCGCGGTCAGCACGATCCCCTCGGACAGTGCCTTGGCGCGCGCGGTGAAGCGGCGTTCCGACGGCAAGCGCGCGCCCTGGCCGCTGATCGCGGTCAGCAGCTTCTCGCCCTCGGCGATGGGATCGCGGCCCGAGCGTTTCGCGAAGGTCTGCGGATCGAGCGCCAGGATCAGCGCGCCGTGGCGCGGCAGCAGCGCACCGCCGCCCATGAAGTCCAGCGCCTCCTTGCTCATGAACTCGCCCAGCATTGCCCCGGCCAGTAGCTCGACCATGGTCGAGATCGCCGAGCCCTTGTGCGCGCCGAAGGTCAGCATCGCGCCATCGAGCGCCGCGTCTGGGTCGGTGGTCGGGTTGCCATCACGGTCCACCGCCCAGCCCTCGGGGATCGGCGTGCCGGCGCGGCGGTGCAGCTCGATCTCACCCCGCGCAGCGACGCTGGTGGCAAAATCGAAGACATAGGGGGTCGGGCCCGGACGCGGCCAACCGAAGGCGATCGGGTTGGTGCCCAGCAGCGGCTCCTTGCCGCCCGCGGGGGCGACGAAGGAATAGCTCGGGCACATCGAGAGCGAGGCGAGCCCCTCCTCGGCCAGCGCTTCGACATCGTGCCAGAGCGCCGAGAAATGCAGACAGTCGCGGATCACCAGCGCCGCCAGCCCGGTCTCGCGGGCGCGCGCGACCAGCGCGTCCTTCGCGGCGTAGAAGGCGGGGTTGGAGAAACCGCCGCCCGCGTCCACCTCGATCACCGCCTTGCCCGAGTCCTGCAGCTGCGGCACGGCATCCGGAGACACCTTGCCCGCGGCCAGAACCCGCAGACAGCCTTCGATCCGGTAGATGCCATGCGATTTGCAGTGATCCCGCTCGCCGGCCACGATCACATGAGCCACGGCGTGGGCGTTGTCGGGGCTCAGCCCGCTCTTTTCAAAGATCGCCTGGACGCGGTTCATGAGCCGGTCGACGGAAATGATGTGCTGATCGGCCATGTTCAGGCGCTCTCCTTGAGTGGTTCAGGTGGAAAGGTCGGCGGGAAAAGCCGGATCACTTGTCCACGTCGATATAGGTACAGGCCCAGAAGACCCTGGTTTCGGTGTCATCCACGGCGCGCAGTCCGTGCTTGAGGGTGCTGTCGAAATAGGCGCAATCGCCCGCCTCGAGGATCACCGGCTCGTAGTGCTCGACGGTCAGCTCGACCCGCCCCGATAGCACGTAAAGCGTTTCCTCGCCGTCGTGCGCTTCCAGCTCCTCGCGCTTCAGCGGCGCGCGCTGCTCGACCTTGGTGACCAGCGGGATGATCTTCTTCTCGGCCAGCGCGTTGCAGAGCACCTCGTATTCGAAGTTCTTCGAGCGGACCTTGCGGCCCTGCCCAGCGCGGGTGACCGTCAAACGGGTGGTCTGATGCGCCTCGTGATCTGCCGAGAACAGCCGCTCCATGCCGATGCCATAAGCCCGGGCGATACGGACGAGGTTCTCGTAGCTCGGCGAGACGCGGCCGTTCTCGATCTTGTGGATCGTCGAGAGGGCCAGCCCCGTGCGCTGCGCCGCGACCTCCAACGTGAAGCCGCAGGCCTGCCGGACCGCCTTCATGCGCGCACCTAGGTCGCTGCGCAGCTGCTGGCGCTCCGCCTCCCAGTCGGTCCCGCCCGGTGGATTTGCGTCTTTTTCCGTTTCACTCATGATTTTTCTTTTTTTACCATTAATGATCGTTTATGCAAATATTGCGTAGAACGCAACCGCCCTATTCCGCAGCGAAGAAAACAGTCTGGCCTGTCCCCATTTTGCAGAGTTTTTCGGGCTTGCGGCCGATAAACAAGGTCCAGGAAAGGACTCGTCATGCCAAGATCGCGCCTTGCCAAGATGATCGGGAGTCCGTTTCTCATCGGTGACGACGGGATCAGCCACCCGGGCGACGCAGACTTCTCCACGGGCCTTGTCATCGACGTCACCTTGCCCGAGCCGACCGGCGATGCCTTTGGTCCAATGCGCGGCCTACGCAAGGCTCAGGCCGCGTCCAACTGCATCCCGCTGACGCGCGGACTGGAAAAAAGCACACCAAAAGAGAACCCCTTCAAGGCGCTCTGCAGCGCCGATGGCACCGCCTCGGCCCCGACGGCACTGCAGGCTGTCGGATCACTCTGCCGAAGCCGATCTGCCGCCCGCAGCAGACACGCCCCCGCATTTCCGCCGCGCTGGATCGACACCGGCACGACTTCCCCCACCCCAACCCGCAACGCGTGATGCCCACGCCGTCAAGCCCATCCACCCATTTCGACCATACGGACACTCACATGAACAAAGACGTCTTCCTCGGCACCATTCCCGCCCTGCTCACCCCCTGCACCCCGGACCGCCAGCCCGACTTCGACGCGCTGGTGAAGAAGGGCAAGGAGATGATCGCGGCGGGCATGTCGGCGGTGGTCTACTGCGGCTCCTGCGGCGACTGGCCCCTGCTCACCGACGCGCAGCGCATGGAAGGTGTCGCACGGCTGACCGAGGCGGATGTGCCCGTCATCGTCGGCACCGGTGCGATCAACACCAAGTCCGCCGTCGCCCACGCCGCTCACGCCCAGAAGGTCGGCGCAGCCGGTCTCATGGTGATCCCGCGCGTGCTGTCCCGCGGGCTGTCGGTCGCGGCGCAGCGCAACCACTTCAAGGCGATCCTCGACGCCGCTCCGGACGTGCCCGCGATCATCTATAACAGCCCCTACTACGGCTATGCCACCAAGGCGGACCTGTTCTTCGCCCTGCGCGCCGAGCACCCCAACCTGATCGGCTTCAAGGAATTCGGCGGTAAGGCCGACCTGAGCTACGCGGCAGAGCACATCACCTCGCAGGATGACGACGTGATCCTGATGGTCGGCGTCGACACCGAGGTCTACCACGGCTTCGTCAAATGCGGCGCGGTCGGCGCGATCACCGGCATCGGCACGATCTTCCCCACCGAAGCGCTGCTGCAGGTCGAGCTGTCGCGCCGTGCCGCGACCGGCTGCCCCGAGGCCGACATGCGCGCCCGCGAGCTGGCCGGGGCCTTCTCGGTGCTGGCGAAATTCGACGAGGGCGTCGATCTGGTGCTCTACTTCAAGCACCTGATGGTGCTGAAGGGCGAAGAGGAATACCGTCTGAACATATACGAGACCGACGCGCTGTCGCCGTCGCAGGCAAAGTTCTGCGAGGCGCAGTTCCACCAGTTCAACCGCTGGTTCGCGACCTGGTCCAAACAGGGTGGAGTGATCGCCGAATGCATGTGATCGACAGCCACACCGGGGGCGAGCCCACGCGTGTGATCCTGGAGGGTGGTCCGGACCTCGGGTCCGGGCCGCTGGCCGAACGCGCCGCCAAGCTGGCGACCGAGCACCGCGCCTTCTACCGCTCGGTCAGCCTCGAGCCGCGCGGTCAGGTCGCCATGGTCTGCGCGCTGCTGGTAGAGCCGGTGGATCCGGAGTGCGTCACCGGCGTCATCTACTTCGACGCCGAAGCGGTGCTGGGCATGTGCGGTCACGGCACCATCGGGCTTGCGGTGACGCTGGCGCATATGGGCAGGATCGGTCCGGGCAAACACAAGATCGAGACCCCGGTGGGCGTCGTCACCGTCGAGGTCCTCGACGCCAACACCGTCACCGTCACCAACGTCGAGAGCCGCCGCACGCAGGCGGACGTCTCGGTCGAAGTCGAGGGGCTCGGCACGGTCACCGGCGATGTGGCCTACGGCGGCAACTGGTTCTTCCTCGTCGATCCCAGCCCGGTGCCGGTCGTTTCGTCGAACATCCGCCAGCTCACCGACATGACCGTCGCCACCCGTGCCGCGCTGAAGGCGCAGGGCATCGCGGGCGAGAACGGCGGCGAGATCGACCACGTGATCTTCTACGGGCCCTCTGACAGCGCCAAGGTGCACAGCCGCAACTTCGTGCTCTGCCCCGACGACGCCTACGACCGGTCGCCCTGTGGCACCGGCAGCTCGGCGCGGCTCTCGTGCCTCGCCGCCGCGGGCCGCCTCGGCGCGGGCGAGGAGATCGTGCAGGAAAGCGTCATCGGCAGCAGCTACCGGCTGTCCTATATTGCGGGTCCCAAGGGTGGCGTGATCCCCTCGATTACCGGCCGCGCCTACGTCATGGCCGAGAGCAAATTGCTCTTTGATCCTGCCGATCCGTTCAAGCACGGTATCGAGCTCTGATGCCCCGCCGCCGCGCGCCCAGCCCCGGGGCGCGGCGGATTTTTCCCTGTTCCGCGTACTTCGAGGTCCGCCATGGCTGAGGCCGAGCATACTGAAATTCTTGTCATCGGCGCGGGCATCATCGGTGTCACCGCCGCGCTGGCGCTGCAGTCCGAGGGCCACACGGTGCGCCTGCTCGACCGGACAGGCGTTGCCGCAGGCACCTCGGTGGGCAATGCCGGGGCCTTCGCCTATGCGGACGTCGAGCCGCTGGCGACCCCGGGGATCATGCGCAAGGCACCCAAATGGCTGCTCGACCCGCTGGGGCCGCTGTCGCTGCGCCCCGGCTACGCGCTGCAACTCACCCCCTGGCTGCTGAAGTTCTGGCGCGCCAGCCGCAAGGACCGCTACGCCGCCGCCGTCAAGGCGCAGTCCGAACTGATGCATCTCGCTCAGGCAGCGCAGGAGCGGCTGATCACGCAGGTCTCAGGCGAGCCGCTGATGCGCCGAGAAGGGCAGATGCAGCTCTACGAGGGCGCGACCTCCTACAAGGCCAGCCTGCCGTCCTGGGAGCTGCGCCGCCAGCATGGGGTGAAATTCGAGCTGCTGGAAAGCCCCGAGGCCATCGCCGAGATCCAGCCCGGCGTCTCGAGACGCTTCACCCACGCCGGCTACACGCCCGAATGGATGAATACCGTCGATCCGGCGCTCTGGACCCGCCATGTCGCCGAGGCCTTCGTCGCGCGAGGCGGCACCATCGAGATCACCGAGATACGCGCCCTGCGCCCGCTAGAGCGCGGCGTCGAGGTCGAAACCGCGAACGGCACCCTGCGCGCCGCCAAGGTGGTGCTCGCCGCCGGGGCCTGGTCGCACCGCATTGCCCGTACGCTCGGCGACAGCATCCCGCTCGACACCGAGCGCGGCTACAACACCACCTTCCCCACGGCCAGCTTCGATCTGCGCACCCACCTCACCTTCAGCGACCACGGCTTCGTCGTGACCCGCATCGGCGAGGGGCTGCGGGTCGGCGGCGCGGTGGAACTGGGCGGGCTCGATCTGCCGCCGAACTACAGGCGCGCCGAGACCCTCGTGGAGAAGACCGCGAAGTTCCTCTCGGGCTTCGAGCCTACGGGGGGCAAGCAATGGATGGGCTTCCGGCCCTCGATGCCCGACAGCCTGCCGGTGATCTCCGCCTCGCCCAAATCGCGCGACGTGATCTACGCCTTCGGCCACGGCCACCTCGGCCTGACGCAATCGGCAGGCACCGCGCAGCTGATCACCGCGCTCTGCGCCGGGCGCGCGCCGGGGATCGACCTGTCCCCGTTCCGCGCCGATCGTTTCTGAGTCACGCCTAGGCCCCACCCGAGGTCCGACCTCCGGCGGGGCGTTCCTCTCAGAAGAGCTTCGGCCAGGTATCAGCGAGCCGGTAGCCGCCCGGCCAGGGATCGCCCGGATCGAGCATGTGCTGATGCGTGCCGGTGATCCAGGCGCGGCCGCTGATCTCAGGTCGGATCGCGTCGAGCGCGCCGACCTTCGTGGTGCCGAGAATCCGCCCAGTGAACTCCGACCCGATGATCGACTCGCAGGTCAGCCGGTCCTCCCTCCCCATCTCGCCCCGCGCCTGCAGCAGAGCCATGCGCGCTGAAACCGCCGTGCCGGTGGGCGAGCGGTCGAGCTTGCCGGGCTGGATTGCAACCACGGACTGCGCCCGCAGCTCATTGCCCTCACGCCGGACCTTGCCGGCAAAGAGGCAGAAGGAGTGGTGCGCCCAGTCGGGCTTTTCGGGATGCTCGAAGCGGTATTGCGCGTTGGCGGCATTGGTGATCCGGATGCCCAGCTCGGCGATCTCCCGCGCCTTGTCGGCCACCAGCGCGACCCCCAGCGCCGCGGGATCGACCACCACGAAGCTGTCGCCGCCAAAGGCGGTGTCGATGCGGATTTCGCCCAGCCCCGGCACGTCCAGAGGTACATCGAGGCGGCTGGCGAAGGACGGCAGGTTCTCGACATGGATGCGCTCGGCCTTGCCGTTGGCGCAGTCGGCGCGGACCCGCACAAGCCCGCCGGGGGCCTCCAGCACCAGCTCAGTCACCGGCTCCTGCATCGGGATCAGCCCGCTGTCGAGCAGCACTGTTGCCACGCAGATCGAGTTCGAGCCCGACATCGGCGGCGTGTCCTCGGGCTCCATGATGATCCAGGCGGCCTGCGCCTCGGGGAGCTTGGGCGGCACCAGCAGGTTCACGTGGCGAAAGACGCCGCCGCGCGGCTCGTTCAGCACGAAGTTCCGCAGGGTCTGGTCCTTGGCGATCCAGCGGCGTTGCTCCCAGAGCGTCTCGCCCGGCGGCGGCGCGACCCCGCCCACGATGACATCACCGACCTCCCCCTCCGCATGGCATGAGACGACGTGAATGACCTTGCTGCTGCGCATCCTTCCCTCCGCCAAGCCCGGCCCGTCAGAGCCCCCTCGGCTCCTTTGAGCCCGGCGCCGGGAGGCCGGTGTCAGAACCTTGCCTCACGATCCCACTTGTTTGTCTCCGGATCGTTGTAGTCATCGGGATTGAATTCCCCGGGATCGAAGGCCTCTGCCTCGTCGCCGATACCCGTCACATAGGACGTTCCCGTCTCCTCGTCGAACACCAGGCCATAGGTCGCGCTGCCCTCCGCCTTGTACCTCAGGTATTCGTGCACAGCTGCGTAGCAGAAGGCCATAACGAAGGGAGACAGGATCAGGGCGGCGAGCAGATGAGCGTCGATAACGGGCCTCCATCGGAGTTGTTCAACAGGACGGGTGTCGCGTCGGGCCTGGCATCCGGCGTGCGCGAGGCCCGCATGATAACATCAACAGGGGGGCAGATTTCAACTCCCGCGCCCGAAACCCTGGAGATCGGTCTCCTCCGGGCCGCAGTCACCGGGCCCGGAGCGCGATTTCGCTGACCCGCGAGACTCCCAGAACGACGCGCCCGGCAGGCGAGCCTGCCGGGCGCAAATGGCCAGAGCTGTGAGCAGATGTCGTTATTCGGTCAGCTCGGTCCCGGCGGTCCCGGCCTCGCCGCCGGTCATCCCGGTACCGCTGTTCATATCGGTCCCGGTCGCGCCCATCGCGTCCCCGGTAGCCGGCGGCGGGGTCTGCTTGTCCCGGTACTGGTACTCGGGAGCCGCGTCCGCCTCATCCCGCGTCATCTCGAGCTGAATGGCGTTGCCGTCGTACTGAATGTCCAGCTCATCATAGTCGACCGCGATGTCCTTCTCGCCCATGCCAAGGAACCCGCCGACACCCAGAATGACGGCAGTGATCTGCCCCTCCCCGGTGATGATGAAATCCTTGATGCTGCCGATGGTCTCGCCATCAGGCGATGTGACCGAGGTGCTGAGCAGCCAGTCACCCAGCATCTCGGCGCTGTCTTGCTGCGGCACCACGGCGTCCGATGTCGGCGCGGCGGCATCGCCATCGGACGTCTCGGCCTGCATTCCATCGGCCGGAGCCGCGTCCATTTGCGTCTCTCCCGCCATGCCTTCGGCGGGCGCAGTGTCGGTCGAGCCCGGCGCCGAAGTGTCAGCGCCCGGTGCTTGCGCATTCATGTCAGCGCCAGCTTCCGGCGCTTGGCCTTCCATCTGCTCGGCGGGAGCCTCGTCGGTCGGCGACATGGTGGCTTCCTGTCCCCAGACGGGCCCGGTGACGAAAGGCAGAGTGATGGCGGTGATATACAGGTACTTTTTCATGGATCTAGTCCTCCTGAGACGCCAACCCGGTGCAGCGGAGGCGGGTTCGCCCGAGGATCCACGAAAAGTCGGACCTGCAGGCAAAAGCGCCGATTGCCGCCTAGCAAAACGGCAGGACCCAGCAAAAAGGCGCCCGTTCCCGCGGTGCCGAATGCGTGTCGGAACCGGGCTCGACGGCAGCGCGTTTCCTGACCCTGCCTCCGCCGGTCCGCGCCGTTCGAGCCGTGGACAGGCAGCAGATGCGCTGCGCCGAAGCGCGCGGGCTACACGCACTTGCCATCCCCCGCAGACTGGCGAAAATCCAGACCGGGCCCGCCACCACCCAGCGGCCTACCCTGCCATCAGCCGCTCAAGCACCGGCTCCGGATCGTCGCGCTCGACCAGTCTTCCCGCCTCGATCGACCAGACCCGCGTCGCCACCGCGCGCACGAACGCCCGGTCATGGCTCACCAGCAGGCAGGCCGCCCCCTGCGAGAGCAACTCGCCCTGCAGAGCCTCCTGCCCCTCGATGTCGAGATGGTTGGTCGGCTCGTCGAGGAGGAAGAGGGTCGGCTTCGTGAGCCGCAGCATCAGCAGCACGAGCCGCGCACGCTGACCGCCCGAGAGCGCATCGAGAGGTCGCGTCTGCAGATCGATACCGATCCCCGCCCCGGCCAGCGCCGCCCGCGCCCGCGCATCCCCGCCGCTTGAGAGCTGGGTGACCGCTTCCATCGGACTGCAAAAGCCGTCGAGTTGATCCAGTCCCTGCCCCATCTCCCCCGCCTTCAGCGTTGCGGCGGTGCGGATGGGGCCCGCATTGCCGCGACAGGCCGCGCGCACCGCCTCGATCAGCCGGGACTTGCCCGCACCGTTCGGCCCAAGCAGCACAACCCGGTCACCGGGCGCGATCCACATCTTCGGCATCCGGTAGAGCACCCGCCCGCCCGGTGCCACGACATCCGCTGCCTCGAAGGAGACCAGCGCCCGCGCGTGGGTGTCGCTGCTGTCCAGTCGGATCCGTCCGGCGGACTGCTCGGCATGGGCCGGACGCGCGGCCTCTTCCAGCTTCTCCGCCCGCTCGCGCAGCTGCTTGCTCTTGACCGTCAGCAGGTCGGAGCCGGAGTTCACCCCGACGTTCTTCAGCTTCGCGGCCTGCTGACGCAGCTGTCTGGCGCGCTTCATCTCGCCCGCGAACTGCCGGGCGTCGGCCGCATCCGCCTCGTCAAGCGCCGCACGCGCCTGCGAATAGGGCAAGGCGAAATCACGGCTCCCCCCGGGGCGCAAGAACAGCGTGCGGTTGGTCGCCGCGTCGAGGAAGGCGCGGTCGTGGCTGGTCACGATGATCCCGCAGCGCGCGGGCAGTGCGGCGAGCCAGTCCTGCAGCTGGCCGATCCGCGCGAGATCGAGGTGGTTGGTCGGCTCGTCCAGCAGCAGCAGATCCGGCTCGGTAACGGCAAGTCCCGCCAGCAGCACCAGCCGCTGCCAGCCACCGGAGAGAGCGCCGAGCGGGCGGTCGCGCAGCTCTTCAGACACTCCCAGATCGTCGAGCGCGATCTCGGCGCGCCAGCTTTCGTAGTCCACCATCTCGGGATCGAGCCGCGCGCAGGCCGCGGTGCGCACGCTCTGGCCGAGCAGCGCGCCCGGCACCTGCTGTTCGAGCAGCGCCACCTTCAGGCCGCGCGCCGTGGCGATCTCGCCCGAGGTCGGCGCACCGCCCTCCGCGATCAGGCGCATCAACGAGGATTTGCCACGGCCGTTCGCGGCAACAAGCCCGAGCCTGTCGCCGGGGTTCAGGGTCAGGTCGAGTCCCTCGAAGAGCGGAGCACCAAGGGTCAGGGACAGGGATTTCAGGGTCAGAAGGGACATCGCAGTCTCACTTATCGGTCGGGTACAAAGCGGCCGTCCCCTTGCGGGACGACCCGGGCCGACCGGGAGAGCGCTAGCCTGTCCCGTCAGCCCTGCGAACGGATCCGCAGGGCGGGGACAGGTCCGCGGGTGCGATGTGGGTCCATGCGAAATGGCATGTGGCCGCCTCCTGTCTGTAGGACGAGGCTAGGCCGGATGCAGCGCGATGTCCAGTAAACATGGCAACGACGGCGCGGGTCGGCTCCCACTCGCGCCGGTCGCGTCCGGGCGGCGAAGAAGTCTGACGGCCCTCCACGGCCGGAGGATTGCGAGGGGGGGGGGGCCTGCGCCCAATTCCTTCGGGACGTGGATCGGAACCGCTGCGATCGCCTTGCCATGGCCGCGGGCCGCGCGCATCCGTCTCCGCGACAATGCGGCGCCGGGTTCGCGCACCTCCCCCGGCAGAGTCTTCCCGCGGCCCGGATCGCCGCTCCCCCCGCCTGCGCGATCCTGACCCGCACCGCGCCAGTTCTAGCCGCCACCTTGGCCGCCGAGGTCGCCCTGTCGCAAGCGCTCGGGCCAATGTCGTTTCCCGGCAGCTGGCCCTGCGTGCATTGGATATGCATTTGCCGGTGGGGCCCGGGTTCGACCGCAGGCCGGGATACGGCGCCCCACCCGTGCAAGACCTAGGGAGGAGACGCACATGAGCAATATCGGAGTGGTTTACACCGGCCCGGGGGCCGTCGAGGTCCAGAAGATCGACGACCCGAAGCTTCAGGCCCCTGATGGGCGCAAGCTGGAGCACGCGGTCATCCTGAAGGTCATTTCGACCAACATCTGCGGCTCCGACCAGCACATGGTGCGCGGACGAACCACGGCACAACCCGGCCTGGTGCTGGGCCACGAGATCACCGGAGAGGTGATCGAGATCGGCTCGGACGTCGAGATGCTGACGGTAGGCGACATCGTCTCGGTACCGTTCAACGTGGCTTGCGGGCGCTGCCGCTGCTGCCGCGAGGGCGATACCGGCGTCTGCCTGACGGTGAATCCCGAGCGTGCGGGCGGCGCCTACGGCTACGTCGACATGGGTGGATGGATCGGCGGCCAGGCCCGCTACGTCACCGTGCCCTACGCCGATTTCAACCTGCTGAAGTTCCCCGACCGCGACCAGGCCATGGCGAAGATCCGCGATCTGACCATGCTGTCGGACATTCTTCCGACAGGGTTTCACGGCGCGTTGCAGGCCGGCGTCGGCGTCGGCTCCATCGTCTATGTCGCGGGTGCCGGCCCGGTGGGCCTCGCCGCGGCGGCCTCCGCGCGCATCCTCGGCGCGGCCGTGGTGATGATCGGCGACTTCAACAAGGAACGCCTCGTTCACGCGGCCAAGGTGGGCTTCACCCCGGTCGACCTGTCGAAGGGCGACAACCTGCCGGAAATGATCGCCGAGATCACCGGCTCTCCAGAAGTGGACGCGGCGATCGACGCGGTCGGCTTCGAGGCGCGCGGCCACTCGGGAGGCGAACAGCCGGCCATCGTGCTGAACCAGATGATGGAGATCACCCGTGTCGCGGGCGGTATCGGCATTCCGGGACTCTATGTCACCGAGGATCCCGGTGCCGTGGACGACGCCGCGAAGTCGGGCAACCTCTCGATGCGCTTCGGGCTGGGATGGGCCAAAGCCCAGAGCTTCCATACGGGTCAGACCCCGGTGCTGAAGTACAATCGTCAGCTGATGCAGGCGATCCTGCACGACCGTCTGCCGATCGCGGACATCGTCAACGCGACGATCATGCCTCTGGATCAGGCCGCCGAAGGCTACAAGAGCTTCGATAGCGGCGTGGCGAAGAAGTTCGTGCTCGATCCGCACGGGTTGCTTGCGTCCTGAGACAGGATGATTTCCGGCCAGCCGTCGCCCTCTCTGGGCGGCGGCTTTTCGGCAGCGGCGGCTGCCGGCTCCGCGGACCCTGGGTTTGGCTTGCTAAGCTCGGGCCTCGGGGCATTCGAACGCCCGGGTCCCGCAGGGGCCCGTCGACGTCATTGCCACGCTGATCGCTCCACAGTCCGCACCCCAATCAGACAGGGCGTGTAAATCCTGAGTGAATGCGCCGAAGGCGCACACCGGCATGTCACGGCTCAACGGGTTCACCGCCGCCGTGTGCGTCAACGATCCAATGTTGATCGCTGCTGCTCCGGGGGCGCCCATCTCCTGGTGCAGGTGGGCGCCGGGCGTAGCCTTGAGCATGAGTTGTCTTCCGTTCAGAACGACGGGCACCGGTCCGCAGGTTCGTCGACTTCCTCGCCCGGACAGACTCCACCGCGCCGTCGCCACCCACAAGCGCGCATCCAGCCATGTGCCGCGCGCTTTGACGAGGTCAGTCCCAGAAAGAGGCGATCGGCAGCGGCCCTTCGCCCAGCGCACAGCACAGGGTTTTGCGACCGCATCCTTCGGCGCAGGACAAGCTGTCCGTCCCACAGACCCTGGCTACGCTGAAGATGCCTGCGCCGCGTTCCCGCATCGGTCTCGCCGCCGCGACCTGGAGTTCCGCACCAGAGCTCCATCTCTTCATCTGCTCTCTCCAGCGGCGCGGTCACAATCCAGTCTTCTTGTCCATGGAGGCGGCCGCTGCCGGGCAATTCAAGAGATCGTTCCTGGCGTTTGCAAAATGGGGCTCAGCCCGCTTTCGTCGAAAGACCCATGAATTCCTCTACCGTCGGCGTCACCCGTTCGAACTGGTCGAGCTGACGCGCGTAGAGATGCCCGCCGAGACGCCCGACGGCGTCGATGCCGATCTGGTCGACGTAATGGGTTTCCGGATCCACCAGCGTCTCGCGCACGAACATGCGCTTGACCTCGCCCAGCACGATGGTGCGTGCGGGGCTGACCGAGACCGTCTGCACCAAGTGGCACTCGAAAGCCGCGGGCGCGGCGATGATGCGCGGGCTGCGCACCGTCTCGCCGGCTGCGGTTTCGAGCCCCGCAAGGGCGAGCTCGTCGACATCCGCCGGGAACTTGATCGAGCATATCTCCATCTGGTCGACCAGCGCATGGTCCGAGATGTGGACGGTGAACTCACCGGTGGCGAGGATGTTCGCCGCCGTGTCCTTGGGGGTGCCGTCGGGCTTGTGCTCGATCCCCACCGCCATGATCGCGGGATCATGGGTGAGGATGTTGAAGAAGCTGAAGGAGCCCGCGTTGGGGGTACCGTCCTCCGACAGGGTGGTGATCAGCGCGATGGGGCGCGGGATCACCGTGCCGATCAGCAGCTTGTAGCGCTGCTTCGGCGTCAGCTCGGCGAAATCGAAAGCGTGGCTGGTCATGGTATGATCCTTCATGCGGGCACCCGGTAGGTCTCGAGGGGCGTGTGGCGCGAGAGGTTCTCGAAACCGTCGGCGGTCACGACGTACATGTCGCCGATGTTGCAGCCCGCGGACATGGGTTCAAGCCATTGCGTGTGCAGGACAAAGACCATGCCCTCTTCCAGCCTGTCATAGTTGTGCGAGGAGATGTTGAAGGCATTCTGCCCGCCCGCCATGCCGACCGAATGGCCGAGGTTGGGGTTATGCGGCCCGAAGGTTGCCGGGTAGACGTGCATCAGCTTGCGGCCCTGCGCCTCGTAGTCGGCGTCGGGGACGTATTGGCGCGGGATCTCGCGCGGGCCGCCATCGTCGCCGGTGCGCCAGTTGTAGGGCATGGTGCGCGCCTCGGCGTCTTTCAGCAGGCCGGCCTCGATGTAGCTGTCGAATGCGGCGTTGTTCAGGTCGCGGATCAGCGTGCCGGGGCGGATCAGCTTCTCGGCGGCCTTCACGCCGCGAGTGCAGGCGTCCAGCACCAGCTCCTGCCGATCGGTCAGCTCGCCGAAGGCGAACATGCGCGCGGTCTGGGCGGTGTAGCCCTGGTAGGTGACGTTCGACACGTAGAGGTTCGCCAGATCGCCCTTGCGCATGACGTGGCCGTAGGGCTTGCCGCAATGGGTGCCCCATTCGTTTGCGCCGATCTGGTAGCCGTCGCCGGTCTCGCCGCCGCGGGCCATCTGAGCGAGGGTGAAGGCGGCGTAGATCTCGTAGTCGGTCACGCCGGGGCGGGCGACATGATAGGCCGCCTGCGTCGCGATGCTGATCAGCTGCGCCGCAGTGCGGAACTGGGCGATCTCGGCGGGCGTGCGGTTGCGCTGCATGCGCTCGAGGATGCCGTGCTGGTCGGAGAATTTCGCTTTGGGCATCTCGGCCACCAGCGCGGCACGGAATGCGGCCGAGCGCTTGTCGCCGATGAAGCCGATATTGTCGGCCTTCAGCTCACCCAGGATACCAACCAGCGCCTGCATCGTCTTGGCACCCGAGTCACCGGGAATGTCGGCGTATTCGCGGCCCACGGCACCGATCTGCAGGATGCGGTCCACGCCCACCGGCTCGCCACCCGGCGGCAGGATCACCGACTGGGTGAAGAACGACAGCAGCACCGGCTCCTTGTCCTCGTCCATCGGCACGATCAGCACCCCCTCGCGCATCCAGTCGCAGAGGTAGCGCAGGTAGGCATGCGCGGCATGGAACCAGCCGACGCTGTCGCAATGCACCACCACCGCGTCGAGCCCGGCAGAAACCGCCTCGCGCTTCAACTTGCGCATCCGCTCGGCGTATTCCTCCGGCGGGATCGGCATCGCGGGGGTGAAATCGAAGTCGGGGGCGAAATCGCCGAGCAGGCTTTCGATGGACGGCCGGGCGCCGGAGCTGTGCGCGTTCATGGGATGGTCCTTTCCGTGAGGGAGTTCGGGGTCAGCGGGCATCTCGCCCACCGAAGCGTTGCAGGGTAACGAGCAGCAGGGCCGCGGCGAGGATCAGCACGCCCGAAACCGCAGCGACCCGTCCGTCGAGGCTTTCCTCGAGCATGGCAAAGAGGCGCAGCGGCAGCATGGTCCGGCCGGGATCGCCGAGGAAGAGTGTCACCGACACGTTGTCGAGCGACTGCATGAAGACGAGGAAGGCGCCCGCGAGGATACCGGGAAGGATGCCCGGCAGGCTGATACGCAGGAAGGTGCGGGCGCGGCTGGCGCCGAGCGTGGCCGAGGCTTCCTCGAGCGCCGGGTTCATGCGCTGCGCGAGGCCCAGCACCGTGCGGAACATCAGCGGTGCGAAGACCGCCGCATGGCCGATCAGCACCGCGAGGAAGGAGGGGCCGAGACCGAGCAGGCTCAGAGCCAGCAGCGCGGCGAGCGCGTAGACAAGGCTGGGCAGCACCAGCGGTGCCAGCAGCACCGGCTCGACCGATCCGGCGAAGCGCTTCGGTGCGCGCGCCAGCGCCCAGGCGGCGGGGGCGGTGATCAGCGTGACCACGGCGACCGTGGAGAGCGCCACCTCGATCGAGTTCTTCGCGGCGGTGTGGATCGGCTCGGAGGCGATCGGATCGAACAGCATCTCGTACCAGCGCAGCGAGAAGCCCTCGGGCGGGAAGCGCAGCGTCGTGCCGGAGTTGAAGGACATCAGCAGTGCCAGCAGGATCGGGCCGATCATGAAGGCCAGCATCGCGAGGCCGCAGCCCCAGACGAAGGCCCAATACAAGGCGGTGGAGATCTTCGAACGTGTCTCAAGCATGACCTTGGAGCCTTTCGTGACGGGCGAGCATGGTGAGGCCCAGCATGATGACGCCGGTGGACGCCAGAAGAAGGATCGAGATCGCGGCGGCCATCGGCCATTGGAAGAGTACACCGACCTCGCGGTAGACGAATTGCGGAAGATAGATCAGCCGCGCGCCGCCGATGACGCTCTGCGTTACGTAGGAGGTGGTGGCGGAGGCAAAGACCAGCACCCAGCCCGCCAGCACGGCGGGGATGATCTGCGGGAAGATCGCCGAGAACCAGGCGCGCCAGCGCCCCGCCCCGAGCACCTCAGCGGCCTCCAGCGTCTTGCGGTCGGCGCGGTTGAGTACGGCGAAGACCGGCAGCAGCAGCAGCGGCAGTTCGATCTGCACCAGCGCAATGATCAGCCCGGTCTCGGAAAAGAGCAGCGAGAACGGGCGCTCGGTGAGGCCGAGCCCGAGCAGCGTCTGGCTGATCGGCCCGTTGCGCCCGAGCAGCACCACCCAGGCGAAGGTGCGCACCACGTTGGCGGTCAGCATCGGCAAGAGCGTGCAGATCAGGATCAGCCCGCGGAGACGTTTCCCCGCGTGCCAATAGAGCATCACCAGCGGCAGCGCCGCCAGCGAGACGAAGCAGGTCACCTTCGCGCCAAGCGCCAGCGTGCCGGTAAGCACGCCGCGCGCGAAGGGATCGGAAAGGAAGGCCGCGAAGTTCCCAAGGCCCCAACTTCCATCCGCCCCGCGCAGGCTGATGCCGGCGAGCAGCAGCAGTGGCGAGATGAAGAACAGCACCATGAAGGCGATCATGGGCCACGACAGTAAGGTTTCTTTGCGGATCATCGCGGCTCTCCCGATCAGCGGACGACGAGGCGGTCGAAGGTTTCCGTCCACTCGGCGCGGTGCTTGTTGATCGCTTGCCAGTCCGGGTAGACGGCGTTGGCGACCTGTTCGGGGGTGACGAACTGCGAGACGACCTCGGAATACGGCACATCCATGTTGGTCGGGATCATCGCGGTCGGCGGCTCGGCCAGCTGGGTCTGCGCGGCAGCGTCGATGGCGGCATCCATATAGGCGTAGACGCCATCGGGGTTGGACGCACCCTTCACCAGGTGGATCGCGACGGGCACCGAGGGCGAGCCGGTTTCGGGATGGGCAAACTCGCAGGGCATACCCAGTTCACGCAGCTTGGCGACGTTGCCGGTCGAGGCCATGAACACGGCGATCTCGCCCTGCTGGTACATGGTCATCTGGTTCGAGCCCGAGGTCGCGATGGCGCCGATCTTCGGCAGGTAGGCCTCGAGCAGGTCGAAGACCGGCTGCATGTTGTCATAGGTGCCGCCGTAGGCCTTGTTGATCTCGGTATAGGCCATGGTCGCGGTGTTCGAGCCGAAGCCGATGAGCGCGAGATTGCCCTCGTACTGCGGGTCCTCGAAGAGCGCCTTGTAGCCCGCGGGCTTGTCGACCACCTCGGGGTTGTAGGCGATGCCGTTGACCTCGATCGTCACATAGGGCCCCCACTCGTTCTGCGCGGCGGGGCTCAGCTTGTCCCAGTTCTTCAGGCGCGTGGGGTCGATCTTCTCGATCAGCCCTTCCTGGATCAGGATGTCGCTCTGGCCCGGCGAGACGAGCAGCGCGTCATAGGGCGGCTGGCCGGGGCTGGCCATCAGGCGGGCGATCTGGTCCTGCGCCAGCGACGGTGCGACGGTCAGATCAAAGCCCGCGTCCTTGACCATCGGGCCGACGATCGAGCGGTAGGCGTCTTCCCAGCTGCCCGGGAAAGTGGCGGCGACGACCTTGCCGCCGGAGGCAAAGGCGGGACGGATCAGCGCCGGCGTGGCAAGGGCCGAGAGGCCGGCCATGGTGAAGGCGCGGCGGGTCAGGTTGATGGTCATGTCAGTCTCCTCGTTGGGTTTTTCAGTTGATCTGGTTGTTGCCGGGAAAGACGTGCAGGCGGGAGGTGTCCGGGATCAGCCAGATGGCATCTCCCTTTCCGGGACGGGGGCCGCCGTCGCGCAGGACCTGCGCCTTGATCGCGGTGCCGTCGGGAAGCTTGGCGTCGATGGTGAGGAAGCGCCCCATCACCACGGCGCGATCGAAGCGCGCGGCGATGGCGCCGGGCTGCTCGGTGAGCGACAGGCTCAGGTCCTCGGGACGGGAAGTCACGATCACCTCGGCGCCCGGGAGGTAGTTCAGCGTCCGGTTCATCGCGATCTCGGAACCATCGGCGGTCCTCAGGCGGCCCGCGCCGGTCACTGTGGCGTGCTGTTGGTTGGCGTGGCCGATGAAGCCGTTGACGAAGAGGCTGGCGGGATGGTCGTAGATCTCTTCCGGCGAGCCGACCTGTTCGACGCGGCCCTCGTTCATCACCACGAGCTGGCCGGCAACCGCCTGCGCCTCTTCCTGATCGTGGGTCACCATGACCGTCGTGATGCCCACGTCATCCTGCATGCGCACCAGTTCGGCCTGAAGCTCGGAGCGCAGTGCGCGGTCAAGCGCGCCGAAGGGCTCGTCCATCAGCAGCGCCGAGGGATCGGTCGCCAGGGCGCGGGCCACGGCGACGCGCTGCTGCTGGCCGCCCGAAAGGCTCGGCGGGAAGCGGTTCGCAAAGGCGGTCAGCCGGACCAGTTCGAGCAGCCGGGAAACGCGCTCCCTGCGCTCCTGCCGCGGCAGATGGGCGAGGCCATAGGCGACGTTCTCGGCCACCGTCATATGCGAGAAGAGCGCGAAGTTCTGAAAGACCATCCCCAGCTTGCGGTTGCGCACCTGCACTTTGGTCAGGTCACGCCCCTGCAGCGAGATACGGCCGCGGTCGGGGGTGATGAGCCCGGCGATGGCCCGCAGGATCGTCGACTTGCCACAGCCCGAGGGCCCCAGCAGGGCAACGACCTTGCCGTCGGGCACGTCGAAATTCACGTTGTGGAGGACTTGCTTGTCCTCGTAGCTGTGATCCACGTTGCTGATCTGCAATCCGGTGTCGGCCATGATACGGGTGCTCCGCTGGTTGCGAACTGTGATGACTCGACTGTTGCGTCACATCATGTTCGCAGATCAATGCGTAAGTTTGTACGAAAGTTTGTTCGCGACTATTGTGCGGAGTTTTTGCGCAGATATACTCAAGGTGCGCCCTTTCCGGGCGCCCTGAGAACGCATTCCCTGTATCTTTGCTGCGCGGACCGCTAAATCTCGGTCATTCCGAGAGGCCGGCCTGTGGAGCGTTTCCAATGAAAGACAGCATGATTCTATCTGACGACATCTCCGAGGTGATTTGCGCAACTTTGCGCGCGGCGATCTTCGAAGGCGCGCTGAAGCCCGGCGACAAGCTGAAGGAAGACATCCTGGCGAAGCATTTCGGCGCCTCCCGCACGGTGGTGCGCGGCGCGCTGACCATGCTGGCGCAGCAGCATCTCGCGGAGCGCCGGCGCAACCACGGCTCCTTCGTGGCCACCCCCACCCCGGCCGAGGCGAAGAACCTCCTCGCCTCCCGCCGCGTGCTTGAAATGGCGGTGATGGACGCGCTGCCGGGCCGCCTGAACAAGAAGGAATTCGACGTTCTCGCGCGCACCATAGAGAATGAGACAAAGGTCCACTCGGGCAGTGACGCCACGGAGAAAAAGCGCATTGCTGGAGATTTTCACCATATTCTGGCGGAATACGCGGGCAATCACGTGCTGCTCGAGATGCTGGAAAACGTCATCACCCGGCTCTCGCTGGTCAACGCTCTCTATGAACGCGCCAATGACTGTACCTGCGGCACCTCCCATCACGCGCTGATCCTCGATCACCTGAAGGCCGGGGACTATGACGCAGCCCGCACGGCCATGGCCGTGCATCTCGAGGACATGGAAGGCAACATCGCCTTCGAAGGTGTCGACGGCGAAAAGGACGAGTTCCTTGCCATCCTCGAGCGGATGACCGGCAAGCCCTGATCCCGACGCAGCGCCCGGCAGAGGCCGGGACGAATCGCGCCTAGCGTTCGCATTTCGCCCAAGAATGCGCCATCATGACGTTCTGAGTTGCGTTTTGCTCGCGCGCGCGGCGCTCCACGACATTTTCCACGCTGCGGTTCGCCAAAACTTTCGAATGAACTTGCGCAAGTTTTGTCGTGAGGTGAGTTTGAGGGTGTAGCGCCGAGCAACGGCGCGCCTGACAACAGGGACCCTCCTCATGAACAAACTCGTCAAGATGGCACTCGGCCCGGCGCTCGCCGCCACCCTCGCCACCTCCGCCCTCGCGCAGGGCATGACCGAGGTCATGCACGCGTCGGATGACATCACCGCCCTGCCCGGCGTCACCGCCAACCCTGATCTCGCTGCGGGCCTGCCGCAAACGATCCGCGATGCGGGCGTGCTGCGCGTCGCCACCGACCTCACCCCGCCGATCAGCTTTCACGATGACGCGGGCAAGCTCATCGGCATCGACGCCGATATTGCCGCCTCCCTCGGCGTGATCCTCGGTGTCGAGGTGCAGATGACCGACCTCGGCGCAGGCGCGGGCATCGTCCCGGCAATCCTGTCCCGGCGCTTCGACATGACGATCTCGGGCATCAACGACGATCCCGAACTGGAAAAGCAGGTCGACGTGATCGACTACATGTATGACGCGACGACGATCATGGTGCTTGACGGCAACCCGCTGAACATCGCCTCGATGGACGATCTCTGCGGCAAGCGCGTCGCGGTGCCCGTGGGCACCTTCCAGAACCGCCTCGTCACCGCCTTCGCCGAAGGCTGCGCAGAACCAATGAACATCATGTCGCTGCCGAAGATGCCCGAAGTGCTTCAGGCCGTCCGCAGCGGCCGCGCCGATGCCACGGTCAACGGCTATGCCACCAGCGTCTATTCGACCGAGAAACAGGTCGGCAAGGGCGTGGGCCTTCAGGCACTGCCCGACATCCGCCTCGCGGTCGGCTACCTTGGCATGCTGACCCACAAGGAGAACCCCGAGCTGCGCGACACCGTCGTCGCCGCGCTTCAGCAGATGGTCGACGCAGGCGGCTATGCGCAGATCATGGAGAAATGGGGCCTCGCCCCGCTCGCCGTCGAGACCGTCAAGGTCAATGACGCCGCCTCCATGCCCGTCGAAACGGAGTAAGACACCATGGCCTCCATCGAGACCGACTTTCGCGCACCGCCCGCACGACTGAAGATCCGGTGGGGGCAGATCGCCACGGGCGGCACGGCGCTGCTGATCCTCGGCGCCATGGTCTGGGTCGTCGCCCAGAGCCAGAGCATCCTCTGGGCCGAGATCCCCGGCTACCTGCTCGATCCGCGCATCCTCAGCGGTGTGGTGCTGACCCTGAAGCTGACCGTGGGCGCCATGATCTTCGGCATCGTCGTGGGCTGCGTCGTGGCGGCCATGGCGATCAGCGAGAACCTCGTGCTGCGCGCCATCGCGGCGGGTTTCGTCTGGTGGTTCCGCGGCGTGCCGCTGATCGTGCAGATCTTCCTGTGGTTCAATATCGCGCTCTTCGTGCCCCGCCTCGGGCCCTATGACATCAACCTGCTGGTGACCCCGGCGGTGGCGGGCTTCCTCGCCCTCGGGCTGCACGAGGCCGCCAATATGTCCGAGATCATCCGCGCGGGCCTCAAGGCTGTCGACAAGGGCCAACGCGAGGCGGCGCAGGCGCTCGGCCTCAAGCCGCTGCAGATCATGCGCACGATCATCCTGCCGCAGGCGGTGCGGCTGGTCATCCCGCCCACCGGCAATCAGGCGATCGGCATGCTGAAGGCCAGCGCCATCGTCTCGGTCATCGGCATGCGCGACCTGCTGACCATGGCGCAGCAGATCTACGCCGCCAACTTCCTGGTCATCGAACTGCTGTTCGTGGCCTCCATCTGGTACCTCGGCATCACCACGGTGGCGCAGATCGGCCAGCATTACCTAGAGAAACGCTTCGCGCCCAAGGGCCGCGGAAACTGATCCCCACCGGAAAGGACTTCCCCATGAAACTCGGCATCGACTGGCAGAAACTGCCGGAAGCCACGACGCGCGGCCCGATGGCCAGCCTCGACCACGTGCAGGAGATGGGGCTCGCGGGGATCTTCTTTCCCACCGTGCTCGACATGTCCCCGACGCTGGACCGCGGCTTCCTGAAGGAGCTGCGCGCCAAGGCCGACGCGATGGGGCTCTACCTCGAAGCGGGCCTCGGCAAGATCAACCCCTACTGCAGCGCCGAGGCGCCCGAGCTGCGCGCCGCCGGCAATGGCGATATCCTCGCCGGCCTGACCCGCATGATCGAGATCGCCGCCGAGATCGGGTTGCACGAGCTCTGGATCTCGCCCGGCAATTTCAAGGGCCAGTTCCCCGGCCGCCTCGCCAACGACCGCTTCCGCACCGACATCGACTGGGCCGATCAGCTTGCCGCGATGGAGAAGATCATGCATCGCCTCGCGCCCGCGCTGCGCGACCATGGCTCGCATATGAACATGGAGACGCATGACGAGATCACCTCCTTCGAGATCCTGCGCCTGATCGAGGCGGTGGGCGACGATGTGACCGGTGCCGTGCTCGACACCGCCAACGGGTTGCAGCGCGGCGAGCACCCGGTCTGGGCGGCCCGGCGCCTCGCGCCCTACGTCCGGCAGACCCACATCAAGGACGCCTATGTCGCCCGCGCCCCCGGCGGCCTCGACTTCCAGGGCCGCGCCTGCGGCGAGGGCATCGTCGACTTCGCGGCGATCCTGCCGATCCTCGTCGAGGCGAACCCGCAGCTGAACCTCTCGCTCGAAATGGCAGCCTCCTGCGACGACAAGCCCCGCGCCGCCAACCCGCGCCAATGCATCCAGATCAATGACCCGGTCTGGCGTGCGGTCCATCCGGACCTGACGGCCGAGGAATACGAGGCCTACATGCAGATGGTTGATGTCTACGAGGAGCGCATCGCCCGCGGTGCCATCGAGAACTGGGAGACTTACGAGAGCCGCAACTACGGCTATCCGAGCTACGCCAATCAGTCCTACCGCTACGCCGAAGCCCGCGCCTACATCCGCAGGTCGGCCGATCACATCATGGCGGTGAGCGCGGAAGTGGGTATCCGTCTGGAGCTGCCAGAGCCCGACTACGCCTGACCGACGCTCTTCCTGCCGCAAAGGCCCTCAAGCACTTGGCGGACCATATCCTCCGCCAAGTGCTGTTTGCGGGTGCGCCAGCGGATGTATGTCACGGCCTTCTCGGCGGATAGCTTCTGTGTGCCGGGTTTCTGACTCATCTCCGCTCCGTGGTGACCAGGGTGAGCCAGAAGCCTTCCTTTCCGAAATCAATTCAGATGTGCCGTGAACGATGGCGCCGGACACCCCGCGGCGCGTGCACAACCTTCAGAGGTTCCACAGCTTGGCGGTCGTTCACCTGAAGACAGGGACACTCCGCAGGACCCTTGCCTCCACAGCCTAAGATCACAGTTGACCGATCGCTGGTATACCATATACCGTTCGGACATGTGGAGGAGGGACGATCGTGGATGCAGCGACCTTGCGTGAGGGCACGCCCAAACTGTCCGACCGGGCCCGCGATGCGATCCGGGACCAGATCATCTCCGGTGACCTGCCAATGGGCTCTGCCCTGCGTGAATCCGAGCTGGCCACGAGCCTGGGCATGTCGAAGATCCCCGTGCGCGAGGCACTGGTGCAACTCGAATGCGAGGGGATGATCACCACCCGTCCGAACCGCAGCCCGCGCGTCTTCGAGATGTCTCAGGACGACATCAGCAGCCTCGGCGAGCTGCGCGAGATGCTCGAGACCGAGGCGCTGCGCCTCGCCATAGCCCGCAATGCCCTGCCACTCGCCACCCGTCTGCGCGAGATCACCGGGCAGATGACCGAGGCACTCGCCACCCGCGACGCGCGTAGCTACAAGCTGCTCGACAACGTCTTTCACCATGCGATCTTTGCCGAATGTGGCAACGTCTACCTGGAAAAGACGCATCACATGCTGTCCTTCCGTATCCAGGCGCTGCGCAACAAGCTGAGCCGCGAACACGAGCTGAACGAGCGCTCCCTCGCGGAGCACCAGCACCTCGCTGCGCTGGTCGCCCAGGGGGACATCGCGGCGGCCGAGACGCTGATGCGCAGCCACATCCGTGACACCACGCAGAACTACCTGGCGCAGGAGAGCGCTGCGAGCGCCGCGCCGCGACCGCCCGCGCGCGTGATGCAGGCCGAGATGGAGCGGTTCGCCGAGGACGCGATGGCGGCAGCGGGCTGCGATGCCCCGACCCGGGCGGCGGTGGTCCGTGCGCTCAGCCATGCCTCTTCGCTGGGGGTCGACACCCATGGCTACAGGCTGCTGCCGCACTACCTCGAGGGCTTCACCAAGGGACGGCTGAACCCCGCGCCCGAGGTGCGCTTCCTGCGCGAAAGCGCTGGCGCCGCACTGCTCGACGGCGACGATGCGCATGGCGCGCGCGCCACCTATGCGGCGGTCGACAAGGCCGTGGCATTGGCACGCGCCAGCGGCTCAGGCGCAGTGGCGATCCGGGCCAGCTCTCACTTCGGTGCGGCGGGGGCCTATGCACGCGCCATCGCCGAAGAGGGGCTCTTGGGGTTCTGTTTCTGCAATTCCGACAGCTTCGTGCGCTTGCACGGCGGCGCCCAGAAGTTCCACGGCACCAACCCGATCTCGATGGCGGGCCCCGCCGGAGAGAACGAAGAGCCCTGGCTCTTCGACATGGCAACCAGCGCGATCCCCTTCAACAAGGTGCAGCTTTCCCGCGCGCTCGGCATCGAGCTGCCTGCGGACACCGCCTCGAATGCGCTCGGCGAGAATGTCACAGACCCCGAACTGGCCGAGATGCTCGCGCCGCTCGGTGGCGAATTCGGCTACAAGGGCGCGGGGCTCGCGGGGATCTCGGAAATCCTCAGCACCGCGCTTTCGGGGGCGCCGCTCAGCTTCGAGCTGCCCGGGATGATTTCCGACGACATGGCCACCCCGCGCGGGCTCGGGGCCTTCGTCATGGCCTTTGACCCGGCGGCCTTTGCCGGGCTCGAGATCTTCACCGACACCATTCGCCGCTATCGCAACGCCATCCGGGGCTCGAGCGCCGCGCAGGGGGCCGAGGTGATGGCGGCAGGTGACCGCGAGTGGGCAGAAGGCAAGCGCCGGGCGCTGCAGGGCATGACGCTCGACCAGACGGCCGTCGAGGCGCTGACGCGCTTCGCGCAAGAAAAAGGCATCCCGCCATTGGAGGTGGTGGGCAGCTGAAAAGTCCAACTTTTTGGGAATTTAGGGAGGAGAACCAAATGACCCGCATCACCAAGACACTGGCATTGCTGACCACCGCGGCGGTTGCGCTGGGAGCGGCCCTGCCGGCCTCGGCGCAGGCCGAGCGCGTGCTCAAGTTCGCGCATGTCTACGAGACCGCCGAACCCTATCACACCTGCGCCGTGTCGGCGAATGACGCGCTGATGTCGGCCACCGACAACCGCCTCGGCATCGAGGTCTTCCCGGCCTCGACGCTGGGCAAGGAGTCGGACATCAACGAGGGCCTGAGCCTCGGTACGGTGGACATCATCTACACCGGCCAGCTGTTCGCCGGGCGCTATTACGGACCGCTCGCCATCGGCGGTGCGCCCTTCATGTTCCGCGACTACGCGCATTGGGACGCCTATCGCAACTCGGACCTCTTCGACGAGCTGACCCAGGGCTACGCCGATGCCACCGGCAACCACGTCACCTCGCTGACCTACTACGGCCAGCGCCACGTCACTTCGAACAAGCCGATCCTCGCGCCGGCGGACATGGAAGGGCTGAAGATCCGCGTGCCCAACGCGCCGCTCTACATGATGTTCCCCAAGGCCACCGGCGGCAATCCGACGCCGATCGCCTTCGCCGAGGTTTACCTCGCGCTACAGCAGGGCACGGTGGACGCGCAGGAGAACCCGCTGCCGACCATCCAGGCCAAGAAGTTCTACGAGGTGCAGTCCAACATCAACCTCACCGGCCATATCACCGACGCGCTGCTGACCATCGTCGGCGGTCCGACCTGGACCAGCCTGTCGGAAGAGGATCAGGCCGCGCTCGAACAGGTGCTGGATGATACCGCCACCTGCGCCACCGAACAGGTGATCGAGGCCGAGAACAACCTCACGCAGTGGTTCATCGACGAAGGCGTGACGGTCAACGAGGTGGATCGCGGTCCGTTCATCGAGGCGGTGAAGGCGGTGCACAACGGCGACATGGCGACCTGGGACCAGGAGACCTACGACCGTCTGCAGGCCATCGGCCAGTAACGGGCCCCCAGCCCGACCAACGTGCCGGCGGCGGCCTCTGCCGCCCCGGCTCACCGATCCTCATGCGAGGCGCCCCATGTACGACGACACCAAGCCGGACACCTCCGGCCAAGAGGACCTGAGCCTCCACATCTCGGATCAGGACGCGGAGGAGATCGACCTCTCCGACATCCGTCCGCAGGACTTTCTGGTGCTGGCCCTGTTCTGGGTGCTGGCCTTCGTGGTCTTCCTGCAATTCTTCACCCGCTACGTGCTCAACGACTCGCTGGGCTGGACCGAGGAGATCGCCCGCTACCTGCTGATCGGCGTCACCTTCGCCGGCTCTGTCATGGCGGCGCGCAAGCACAGCCACATCGCGGTGGAGTTCCTCTACCGCTGGGTACCGCGCCCGCTGCGCCGGGTGATGCAGAGCGTCATCGACCTCATCACAACCGGCTTCTTCGCCACGCTCGCCTGGCTCTCGGGCCAGCTCGCCACGCGCACCGGCGGCATGATGGTCTCGATCGACGTGCCGAAGTCCTACGTCTACTGGTTCGTCGCCCTGTGCTTCGCGGGCATGGCGATCCATTCCGCGATCAACGGCATCCGCCACCTGACCAGCGGCACCAGCCGGCTCATCGACCCCGAAGACTTCGCGGATGAACCCCGCGCCATCGACTAGGACCCGGACATGACAATCACGCTTCTCTTCGTGCTGCTCTTCGTGCTCATCCTGGTGGGCGTGCCGGTGGCCATCGCGCTGGCCGGGGCCTCGCTGGCCTTCATCCTGTCGGGCACCGTCCCGCCGATGGTGGTGGCGCACCGCATGGTGAATGGCGTCGACAGCTTCCCGCTGCTCGCCGTGCCCTTCTTCATCCTCGCCGGCAACCTGATGAACACCGCCGGGATCACCGAGCGCATCTTCAACTTCGCTCTGGCACTGGTCGGCTGGATGCGCGGCGGGCTCGGCCATGTGAACGTCGGCGCCTCGGTGATCTTCGCCGGCATGTCCGGCGCGGCGGTGGCCGACGCCGGCGGGCTCGGTGCGATCGAGATCAAGGCCATGCGCGATGCCGGCTACAAGACCGATTTCGCCGTCGGCATCACCGCCGCCTCGTCGACCATCGGTCCGATCATCCCCCCTTCCCTGCCGATGGTGATCTACGGGGTGGTGGCGAGCGCCTCGATCGGCCAGCTCTTTGCCGCGGGCTTCATCCCGGGACTGGTCATGGCCGTGGCGCTGATGCTCATGGTGGCCTATTTCGCCCGCCGAGATGGGTTCAAGCGCGACCAGCCCTTCGCGATCCGCATCCTCGCCCACAGCTTCAAGCGCGCCTTCCTGTCGCTGCTCACCCCGGTGATCATCGTCGGCGGCATCCTCACCGGGGCCTTCACCCCGACCGAGGCCGCCGTGGCCGCCTGTGCCTATGCGATCTTCCTCGGAGCCGTGGTCTACCGTACGCTCACACTGCGCCGGCTGATCCGGGTCAGCTACGACACCATCGAGACGACCGCCGTGGTGCTGCTGGTGGTGGGCGCTGCCTCGATCTTCGCCTGGATCCTGACGTCGAACCGGGTGCCGGAGATGGCGGCAAACCTGCTGCTCGGCGCATCGGACAACCCGGTGGTCATCCTGCTGCTGATCAACCTCGTGCTGCTGATCGTCGGCTGCTTCATGGAGACCGTTGCGGCGATCACCATCCTCGTGCCGGTGCTGCTGCCGGTCGCGGTACAGCTCGGCGTCGATCCGGTGCACTTCGGGGTGATCATGGTGCTGAACCTGATGCTGGGGCTGCTGACGCCGCCGGTCGGCATGGTGCTCTACGTGCTGAGCCGGGTGGCCAACATTCCCTTCGAGCGGGCGCTCTCGGGCACGGCGCCCTTCCTGATCCCGCTGGTGCTGGTGCTGCTGCTGGTGACCTTCGTGCCGGGCATCACCATGTGGCTGCCGACCCTGATCTATCGTTGATCCCTGCGTCGAGAAGACCGCGACCACCAGTGAGCGGGCCCATGCTGAGCGGCTCGCACAAGGTGCCTGGACTTCGATAGGGGACCTGGCGCGTCGGTGGTCCGGAGCTCATGCAGCCCCTCGCGCTGACTTGAATGGGACCGCAACGGCACTCGGGGTAAAAGCTCCGGGTGCCGACTGCGGTCGCCACCCGTTGCGGTCGCGCCAAAGGCAGAGCTCCGGGTCCTCCTCTGTGAACTCGACCGACGGATCGTCTTGTGCGACCCCGGGATCAGGACCGCTTTCAATCCGAGCGCGCAACGGGCTGTGCTGCGCCGGCTCTCCATCTGCCCGGTGATCCTCAACACCCCGGCCAGTCCCGCCGTCAAACCCGATGCCACGAGATCAGCGGGACCACCTCGGAATTGAGCCGCCGCGGCCGTGAGCCAGTTGAACGAGCCGACAAAGCGCTTCTCGCGCGCAATGACATGGGCCTGGGCACACGAAGCAGACGCCGTCGCACCTTCCGCGAGGGGAAGCGTGCCAAAATCCCAGCTCCGTGCCTTCTCTGCGAGTGGCGCGCGCCGCGCTGGTGCCCAGAGGTGATGCAGCGCAGGCACCTCGGTCGTGGACAGTGAATTGGCAACCACCCTCGCCGAAACGCTCTCGCTGCGCAGTTCTGCGAGCAAGTCCAGCCCACCTTCCCGCGGGACGAAATAGCGCGAGAGCCCGATCAGCTCTTCTTTCGTAACTCGCACTTTTTGCAGCAATACCCTTGCCACCGCCACCGGTCCCGAAACCTTCTCGGAAGCATCGGCGAAACGATCAACCTGGGCCGCGGTGATCTCTTCGGCGCCCTCGCCCCGGGCCCGCGCCCCACGTTCTGGGCTCAGGCCTCATAGCAACAGATGACCCTCGCTGCGAGGGCGATGGCGGAGAGGAAGGCGCTGAGACAGCGGTCGTATCTGGTCGCGATGCGACGCCAGTCCTTTGGCGGTCCAAACATCATCTTGATGCGGTTGCGCCGCTTGTCCGTCATGCGTTGCGGTCGGCCGGGGATGCAGGCGCACTTCCCCCTTGTCTTCGAGCGCGCCCCTGGACCGATCAGTGGCATGGCCCCCATTGCCGAGCAACCATTTGCCGCTTGGCAGACTGTCCAGAAACGCCCGCGCCAGTCAGCGACGAATGGCTTGCCCCGGGCTTCTGGAAAACAGGCCTGCCGTCGCGCAACCTGCGCCTCGCTCAGCCCAGACAGACGTGTCACCGGCCGTGTTCCGAAGGTTGAATCATGGCCCCTGCAAACAAAGGGTCCTGAGCCTCGAGGGCCGCCCGGCACAAAAAGACGCCGCGCGAATTGCGCGGCGTCTCTCGGGACACTCCGTGCCCGTCTCGGTCTGGCAGCTCAGCTCTTGGCGTAGACCGGGAACATGCTGGCGTCGCCGTAGTCTTTGATCTCCTCGGCGCTCTTCAGGGCGTCCATGTCCGCGTCCGAGATCACGAAGTCCAGCTCGGCGTTGCTCTTCATGTGCGCCGGGTTGCCGGTTTTCGGCAGCGCCGCGAGACCCAGTTGCAGCACGTAGCGGATGCAGAGTTGCGGGACGGTGACGCCGTATGTGTCGGCCATCGCCTTGATCTCGGCGTTGTCGAGGATCTTGCCGTGCGCAATGGGCGAATAGGCTTCAACCAGCACGCCGTTCCGCTGGCAGAAGTCGATCAGCTCAAACGGGGTGTTGCTGATATGCGCGAGGACCTGGTTGATCATCGGCTTGACAGTGGCACTGTCCAGAAGGTTCTGCAGGTCGGCCTGCTTGAAGTTCGACACGCCGATGGCGCGGAGCTTGCCGGCCTCGTAGGCCTCTTCCAGCGCCTTCCATGCGGCAAGGTTGCCATCGAACCAGCGGTCCTCGCCGCCGAACTCTGCCCAGGGCTGCGGGCTGTGGATGATCATCAGGTCGATATAATCGAGCCCGAGGGTCTCGAGCGAGCCGTCGATGGCCGCCTTGGCGCCTTCGTAGTCCTTGACCTCAGCCGCCAGCTTGGTCTGCAGGAACAGCTGGTCACGGGCCACGCCGCTCTCGCGGATGCCCAAACCGACACCGCGCTCGTTGCCGTAGGCCTGAGCGGTGTCGATGTGGCGATAGCCCATCGCGATGGCCGCCTTCACGGCGTCGGCCACGACATCGTCTTCGATCATCCAGGTGCCGAGGCCGAGTTTCGGCATGGCGACACCATTCGGCAGGGTGAACGTTTCTTCGAGGATCATCTGTGTCACTCCGGTTCTGGGTTCCCGGACAGGTGCGACCGACGAGATGTCGCTGACGCCTTACCGGCCCTGTCCGCTTCATGACCCGGTATCTAGGCGAGACCGCCCGACTGGATAATCCGCTCAGAGTGGAAGGCACTCATGAGAGCAATGCATGAATGGTCCCATTGCCCGGAGAAAGCGTTCGGCTCCGAATGTCCGACTAGGAAGGACATGTCGAACTCCCGGCAAGCCAAGCGCCCGCCGGGAGAAATTTCAGGTCGGTCGGGAACCGGGGCGGCTCAGAACTCGACCACCGCGCGGATCGACTTGCCCTCGTGCATGAGATCGAAGCCGTGGTTGATCTCGTCGAGGCTCAGCTTGTGGGTGATCATCGGGTCGATCTCGATCTTGCCGTCCATGTACCAGTCGACGAATTTCGGCACATCGGTGCGGCCCTTGGCGCCACCAAACGCCGTGCCCTTCCAGACCCGGCCGGTGACCAGCTGGAACGGACGGGTGCTGATTTCGGCCCCCGCCGGCGCCACGCCGATGATCACCGACACGCCCCAGCCGCGGTGCGAGCATTCCAGCGCGTCGCGCATCACCTTGACGTTGCCGGTGGCGTCGAAGGTGTAGTCCACGCCGCCGATCTGGTCCGCGCCGCGCTTGGTGAGGTTGACGATCTCCTGCACGACGGAGCCCTCGATCTTCGAGGGGTTCACGAAGTGGGTCATGCCGAACTTCTTGGCCATCTCGGCCTTGGAGTCGTTGAGATCCACGCCGATGATCATGTCGGCCCCCGCCATGCGCAGGCCCTGGATGACGTTGAGCCCGATGCCGCCGAGGCCGAAAACCGCCGCG
>NZ_FOZW01000003.1 GCF_900116195.1 Alloyangia pacifica | reverse complement strand
AGCAGGCCAGGTGAGCGACTACGTCGGCGCGCGGGCCCTTTGCGACAGTCTGCCGGATGTCGACTGGCTGCTTGGGGATCGCGGCTACGACGCCGACTGGTTTCGGGAAGCGTTGAAAGACAAAGGGATACGCGCCTGCATCCCCGGACGAAAACAGCGCAAGGCGCCGGTGAAGTATGACAAGCGCCGCTACAAACGCCGAAACCGGATCGAGATCATGTTCGGCAGGCTCAAGGACTGGCGTCGCGTTGCCACTCGCTATGATCGATGCCCGAAGGTCTTCCTGTCAGTCATCGCCCTCGCCGCTACTGTGATCTACTGGCTATGAGTCCTGAGCCTAAGCGACAATCTCCTCGCTTTGGAAATTCAGCGCGAGAAATTGCAACAGCTCGTGCGGATGACGCTCGCGGACCGCGGCCATACGTATTGGCCGGGATCAGGCGGTTCCCGTCCAGAGGTCGCGGACGAGATTGCACCGGCTCACTCGACGGGCTCGATGTCGGTCAACATCCTGCTTTGCTCGAAGAACGGGTCCTCGCCTCGGTCAGCCAGAGGTTTGCAAAGGCCACGATCCGGCCCGCGTGGCGCACAATGGCGTTCGGGGCCTGCGACAGGACGTCGGGGTCAACTGTCGCGCTGTTCAATCAGTCGCGCAGTGAAGGTGCCCTGTCGAAAGCGCCGGTGCAGTCGGCAGGGCCCACTTGAAGGGCGAGAGTTCCCATCTCGGACTTCAGACCGCGACTGTTGGTCTGAAACCCCGCGCTTCCGTCTCCCACGGGTGCCCAAGCGAGGGAGGTGGCGGACTATGCCGCCACCTCTTCTGAACCCCTCTACAGCCCGTCGAGATTGCTCATGATCTGATAGAAGAACGCGATTGTCTTGGCGTACTCATCCACCAGAAGGCGCTCGTTGACGCCATGGAAGCCTTCGAATTCCTTCATGTTCTCCAGCTGGATCGCGGTGAAGGTATAGACGTCCGGGGCGAACGACCGAGCTTGGAAATGCTTGGAGTCCGACCCGCCGATCACGAAGAACGGCGCGACGACCAGATCATTCCCCCAGATCTGGCGGATGGTCTTTTCCATCGCCTTGTAGCCCGGCCCCTCGGGGTCGGCGATCGCGGTCGCGGGGGTTGAGGCGGAGATGTCGCGCAGGGTGATGCGGTCATCCTGAATCGCGTCCTTGACGTGCTGGATGATCACATCGGGCGTGTCGCCGGGCATCGGGCGGAAGTTCACCACCGCCGTGGCCGAGGGCGGCAGCACGTTGTCCTTGATGCCCGCGTTGAACATGGTCACCGCGATGGTGGTGCGCATCATCGCCCGGGTGACCGGGTTTCCTGCCATGACCTCGATGAACTTCTTCTCGTCCTCCGTCATCTCGCCTTCCTTGCCGAAAGCGACCGCAGAGTAGAGCGGCTGAAGCTCCTCATCCAGCTCCGGCCCGAGGTAGCGGTACTGGGCCCGCAGCGCCGGGTGGATGCGGTAGGGGAACTGCGCGTCTTCGAGCTTGGTGATCGCTTCGGCGAGAATGCCGATGTTCGACTCTTCGGGCGGCTGCGAAGAGTGGCCCCCGACGGCGTTGATCGCCAGTTCGAGGCTGAGATAGCCCTTCTGCGCGATGCCGATCAGCGCGGTGTTGTCGGGAAGACCGGGGAAGATGCCGGGAATGAGCGGCGCGGATTCATCCATGACGAAGGCAAAGCGCTCGATCCCGCGGTCTTCCAGCACCTGGGCGATATGGGCAGCACCCTCCGGTCCGCCAACCTCTTCGTCCTGACCGAAGACGAAATAGAGCGTGCGCTCCGGCTGCCAGCCTTCGGCGAGCCGCATCTCGGCGGCCTCGAGGATGCCGTGGATCTGGTTCTTGTCGTCCATGGCACCGCGCCCCCAGAGGTAGCCATCGGCCACCGTGCCCGCGAAGGGTTCCTGCTCCCACTCGTCACGGGAATCCGGCGGCACCGGCACCACATCCTGATGCGCATAGAACAGCGCGGGCGGCAGATCAGGGTTCTTGCCCTCCCACGTGTAGAGCAAGCTGTAGGGGCGCGGATCGCCGAGGATTTCCCGCTTCAGCGTCTCGTGGACCAGCGGATAGGCCTGTTCGATAAAGGCGTGGTAATCATCGAAGGCCTGAGTGTCGAAATCCTCGCGATCCTGGTTCGAGATCGTGGGAAAGGTGATCGCCTTCGACAGGCGCTCGATGGCCCCGTCGAGATCGACGTCGATCGAAATCTGCTCGACATCCTGCATCTGCAGCGACGGAAAGTCGCCATCCTGCGCGATGGCCTGGGTCGATATCGCGGACAGGGCGAAGAGCGGGCCTGCAAAGGTCAAATATCTGAATTTCATTTCAATGTTCCTCACGGAAGTGACGCGGACACAAAACACATGGGACACAATCGTTGCGCTCGACGCCCCGCGGACTCGAGCCGATTGGAACTATAGACCTTCTCTTCAGAAATTCAGAACCTTGAAGCCGACCTGCACCGACCAGTCGGCGGGAGCATCGGCTCCGAAAAGCACCCCGGGCTTGATGAAGATCTGACTGTCACCACCAAACGCCCGCCCGGTCAGCATGCCGGCCGTCACCTGCAAGCTGCCGAAGGTTCGATCCGCTTCCCAATCGTGGATCACCGCCGGATCGAAGGTCAGATAGTATTTTGGGTTGGGGAGCTTCGGCACGTAATAGAAATCGACCGTGGTGGTATTCAGCTCTGCACCCGCATCGTTCCCACCCTCCAGGCCAAAGGTCTGAACCCAGGCGGGCGCGAAGATCGCCCCGCTGTCGAGGAACCAGGCGTAGAAGAGTGACGTCTCCATGGCATATTGCCCGTAGCCGGTATCCTCCCGCGAGGCGGTGTCGAGAAAGAATTCAGCCGTGAAAGCCGCGCCGGTCTTCTCGGTCAGGTGGAACACGTCGATATAGGTCACGCTGAAGTCGCCGAAGTCGTAGGCGGAGTCGAGCGGGCTGTTCGTATAGGGAAGCGTGAAGCGGAACGCCTTCGAGCCATCGCCGAAAGGCTGGGTGTAGAAGGCTTCCCACAGACCGGCGTCCAGGTCATCGGTGATCTGGCTGAACTGGTACTGGATGCCGGCCTGCGTTGTGAGCAGCGTCGGGTTGGTGCCGTTGTTAATCTCTTCAAACTCGCGCTGAACCTGATCGAGATAGCCACCGTCTTGCGCATGTGCTTGCGGCGCAGTGCAGACAAGCGCGGCGGTCAGAGCAATTGCCGTCATGCTGATCGTGCAGGCCTTTGCACGAATGCCCGGTGGCTGAATGTCTTCTGGGGTCATTTGGTGATCTCCTCGCAGACGTTCCGGTGAGCACGTCGCGTCCCTGCGCGCCTCGCCTGCAAGCAGCCTACACCGCGGATTTCGCGACAAAGGCGGATTTCGATATGCAGATCTTGCCAAGTTTCGGCAGGCCTCCTTTTCAGTCACGAGCCAAGAACCACGTGGCGTCATCGAAGGCCCTGCCGCTACACTTCGGGGCCAAAGCCGTAGCCGAGGGGCCACCGATGATCTGGATCCTGCTTCACTATGCGATCGTGTTGGCCTGCGTGATGCGCATCCTGCTGCGCCCCCATCGGGACCCGGCTGCTCGCGCGGCATGGGTGCTGACAACGCTGCCGGTCCCTGTCGTCGGTGTTCTCGCCTATCTGCTCTTCGGTGAGACGAGCATCGGCAGACGCCGCATCGAACGGCTCCGGCGGATCGAGGAGCTGCTCCCGGATGCCGCGCGCTTTCCCGCAGAGGAGGCTGGCGCTGGCGCGTCGCCGCGGGTTGATGCCCTGTTCCGCGTAGGCGCCTCGATCAGCGGCTTCGAGCCCTGCCCGGGGAACAGTGCCGAGCTCATGGCCGACAGTGATGCGGCGGTGGACGCGATCGTCGCCGACATTGATGCCGCGACCGACCACGTGCATCTCATGTTCTACATCTGGGTCGCGGACACCAACGGGCGCAAGGTCGCGGAGGCGCTCATGCGCGCCGCGCAACGAGGGGTGGCGTGCCGGGCGATGGCCGACGACATCGGATCGCGCCGCCTGATCCGGTCGGCGCTGTGGACCGAGATGAAGAGCGCTGGCGTGCATCTGGCCTCGGCCTATCGCGTCGGCAACCCGCTGCTGCGGATTTTCGATGGCCGGATCGATCTGAGGAACCACCGCAAGATCGTCGTCATAGACGGCCGGGTGACCTACTGCGGCAGCCAGAACTGCGCCGATCCGGCCTTTGTGCAGAAGGCGAAATATGCCCCCTGGGTCGATATCATGCTGCGCATCGAGGGCCCCGTCGTACAGCAGGCCCAGCGGGTCTTTGCCGCCGACTGGATGGAGGCCGTCGACGAGGACTTGTCAGGCGCTGTCGCCACCGAGACGGCGCCCATTCCGAACGGCTGGCCCGCGCAGGTGGTCGCGACCGGGCCGAGCGTTCGGGCCTCGGCGATGCCGGAAATGTTCACCAGCCTGATCTTTGCCGCCCGCGAAGAACTGGTGGTCACGACGCCCTACTACGTCCCCACCGAAGGGATACAGTCCGCGCTTTGCGCCGCGGCCTATCGGGGCGTGAAGGTGACGGTGGTCTTCCCGGCCCGCAACGACTCCCTCTTCGTCGGCGCAACCAGCCGCAGCTACTATGCGGGCCTGCTCGCATCGGGCGTCGAGATCCGGGAGTATCTGCCGGGACTGCTGCACAGCAAGACGCTCGTGGTAGACAGCAAGATCGCCCTGATCGGCTCGGCCAACATGGATCGGCGCAGCTTTGATCTGAACTACGAGAACAACATCCTTCTGGTGCACAGGCAGACCTGCAGGGATATCCGCCAGAGACAGGACACCTACATGGCAGAGACCCGCGTGGTCACGCCCGAAGAAGTGGCCTCCTGGTCCCTGCCGCGGCGCCTCTGGCAGAACGCGGTGGCGATGATCGGACCGATCCTCTGAAGGCAACGGGCCCGATGTCGGGGCGACCAACATAGGGGAACGTCGAAACCCTATTCGAGATGGTCGATCTGACCATCCTTCGAGAGCAGCACGGCCAGCCAGCGCAGGCTGGGCACCTCGGAGGCGACCACCATGACGATGACGGTGAGGGGCACGGCCAGAAACGCTCCGAGCCCGCCCCAGAGCAGGGACCAGAACACCAGCGACACGGTGATCATGAAGATGCTCATGTTCAGCGACTTGCCCTGCATCATGGGCGTTATCACGTTGCTGATCACCTGATCGGCGCCGCCATAGATGACGATCACCGCCACCAGCGGCCACAGGCTGTCGAACTGCGCCAGCGCCACGAACGAGGGCAGCAGGATGCCGATGAACGCCCCGATGTTCGGGATGAACCCCACGAAGAAGATCATGATCGCGAGAAACGACGCGAAATCGAGACCGATCAGACGGAAGACCACGTAGGCGACGGCCCCGCTCATGGCGCTGGTCACCGCGTTGACCCACATGAAGTTCTTGATGCCGATCGCCGCCCGCCGGACGATGACGGCAAAGTCCGCGCCATGCGGGTCGGGCGAGGACAGCATCGCGACCTTCTTCTGCCAGTCGGACCGCTCAAGGACGAGAAACACGAAGTAGATCGTAAGCAGCGAGACCTGCGCGATGCTGCCGACGAGACCTCCTGCGAGAAACACCACGAGATCGCCGACCTGCAAGCCATCAAGCGCCTGATGAAGGGCCTCGACGAGCCTCGGCCCCAAGAGGCTTTCGAGCTTGACCGCGATGCCACCCAGCCGCTCCTGATATCTCGGCAAGGCCTCCACGATCTCGCCTGCGGCGGTCGAGGAAATGGCGGCGAACACCCAGATGACCGAGATGAAGATGGCGAGGGCAAGCGCATGGGACTGCCATCCGGAAAATCGGTGCCCGAGAATGGAGACCCGGGAGAGCCTGTCAGTGAAGGCCGTCGCGAGAATGAAGATCAGGAAGGCGACGGCAAGCAGCTTGAAGAGGTCCTGACCCAGCCAGAGCAGCAGGATGACAAACGGCAGACCTACGATGATCTTGAACCAGTCAGGGGCAATAACCTGTGCCGACTTCATATCACTGCTCCTGCACGCCTTACCGCCGGTCAGTGACGGGCACCGTCCGTGCTAATGTTCACCCCGAATTGAGACCGGGGTCAGTCCTGCAAACTGTCACCCTCTTCGTCCTTGCCCTTCTGCAGAAGCGCACGCGCCAGTTGGGAGAAGAGCGTCACGAAGACGCCGACACCCACGAAGATATAGATGACCGTGAAAACCTTACCCAAATCCGTGGCCGGTGCGATGTCGCCAAGGCCGACGGTCGAGATCGTCGTCGCACTGAAATAGAACGCATCGACCCAGCTCCATCCCTCCACGCTTCGGTAAAACACCGTCCCAGAGATCAGAATGACGAGAGACAGGACGAAGGCGGCGCGGAATTCCGGCAATTCCCACGACCGGAAGATCGCCTTCACGAGCCGCAGAATGGTCAGCCAGAGGCTCAGCATTGCAATTTCCTCCACCCGCTTGCGGACACTGCCCTTTCAGCGACCGGCCCACCTGGCGCGCGCCCAAACAGGAGAGACGCTCTCACTCCATGTCATCCTTGTAGATCTTACCGGCTTTCATGATCAAATCCAGAGATCCCTCATAGTCCCGGAGGATCGAGATATCCTCGAGCGGATTGCCGTCGATGAGCAGCAGATCGGCGTGGGCCCCGGCCTCGATCACACCAATCTTCCCGGGATACGGGTTTCTGTCGCCCGAAAGCTGCAACAACTCTCCAGAAAGCGAGGTGGCCTGAGCCAAGACCTCGGCTGGCGTGAACCACTTTGTGCGCTCGACGAATTCGCGGTTCTGGTCGGCGCAGGCTTCGGGGTTCACCACCACATCGGTGCCAAAGGCAATCTTGAGATCGTATTTCTTGGCAAGCTCGAACATCGTGTCGAGCCCTTCGGAAACCATTCGGCCCTTTTCGAGACGGACCGGGCCGAGGTCCGGTGAGAAGGTGAGATAGACCACCACCTGCGGGCTCAGCCAGACGTCGTTTTCGGCCATCATCTGCGCGATTTCCTCATTGATGAGATTGCCGTGCTCGATGGCCTTCACACCATTTTCGATCGCCTGCTTGACCCCGTCCACGGTGTAGACATGCGCCGTGACATAGGTTCCGAAACCTTCGGCCACTTCGACCGCCGCGCGGATCTCGTCGGCGGTGAACTGGCGGCCGTCGATCGGGTCGAACTCGGTCCCGACACCGCCCGCGAGATGCATCTTGATCTGGCTGGCCCCGCGCTTGAGCTGTTCGCGGACGGCCGTCAGAACCTCGGCCCGGCCATTCACGATGCGGCTATAGCCCAGCCGTTCAAGGTTGTTTTCGGGTCCGCCGAATTCACGCGGATCCATGAAACGCGGATTGGCATCACCATGCCCCCCGAACTGCGAGATTGCGCGCAGCGACGGCCACACTCGGGGCCCAGCAATCTCATCCCGATCGGCGGCCAGCTTGGCGCCCCAGGATGCGCCCCCGACGTCGCGCAAGCTGGTGTAGCCGCGCATCAACGCTTCTTCGGCAGCCTGCGCCGCCTTGATCCCGATGTAATCGAGATTCGGCGCGTTGGACCCCGCCATATCGGCCACCGGCACGTTGCACAGGCTGAGATGGTAATGCACGTCGATGAAGCCGGGCGTCATCACCCGGCCCCCCGCGTCGATGACCACCGCGCCCTCCGGAGCAGACAGACCCGCCCCCACAGCCGCGATCATGCCATCCTGCACCAGCACATCCTGCCCCTCGACCAGCTCGGGACCGACCCCGTCGAAGATCTGCGCGCCGGCGATGAGGATGGGGGGCTCGGCACCGACCTGGGCAAGACCGGGCCCCGCGAAGGCAAGCAAGGCGAAAGCCGCCGCGAACCGGAAATCCTTGAACATGGAAGTCTCTCCCTGTGTTGACTGAAGTGGCCGCCCCCGGCGCGTCATGGCTTGACCCTCGACTGGATGGCCACCTTGAGCCCCGGGCGCAGAAGCAACTCCGGGTTGGGAAATTCCACCCAGACGGTCATCTTCTGACTCTCCGCCTCGAACTTGTACCCGCCGGAGACGAGCCTGCCTTCGTGGGGGTACACCTCTCCTCCGGGCAGGATCAGCGACAAGGCGATGCCGTCGATCAGCTCCTGATCCGAGCCGAACATCTTCTGCCGTGCGGCATAGACATCGTAGGGCACCTCGCCCACGACCTGGATCGGGTCCAGCTGGGTGATGATGGCCATGGTGATGTCGCCGTCACCGACGTCCTGCCAGCCGTTCTCACGGACCATCGGCGCGCTCATCATGCCAGCGAAGGGGGCCTTCTGGGTCATCTGCATGACCCCGAGCCCGGCCAGTCCGACATTGGCTTCGGCCGCGGCAAGGTTCGCGGCGGCGATATCTCGCAACGCTATGGTCTTCTCCAGCTCGACCTCCGAGACGACATCCCGGTCCTTGAGGAGCTCGGCCCGCTTCACCTCCGCGATGGCCTCCTGCAATTGCGCCTGCGCCGCATCTTGCTGCGCCTTTGCCAGGTCGAGGCGGTATTGCGCGGGGGGCATGGCGAACTCAAAGAGGACGTCGCCTTCATCAACGATCTGCCCCGGCACGAAGGCGATGTGCCGAAGCCACCCGCTGACGATCGGCGTGATGTCGGCCTCGCGCGCGGGAACGACGGTGCCTTCGAATTGGACCACCTCATAGGCCCTGTCCTGGGCCGCTGCCGGTGTCTGCGACAGCCCCAGCAGCAAGCCGAAAAGCGCGGCGGTGCAGGTCGAGCCAATGCGCCACGTCCCCCTCAGGAACCGGTCCGGTATCGATTTTGGCGTCTCTCTTGTGAAGGTCACGACATATCTCTCCGTTTTCGCAGGTCCGGCCGCACCGGCCGCATTCAGCTCCCCATTCCCATCGCGCCAGTGCTACTCTCCGCTCAGATACTTCGCGGCCTGCCGCAGGAAGCCCTGGGCCCGGTCTTCGCCGTAGGGCGGGATGTAGCCGTTGGTCGAGAAGTAGACGCCCACGAAATCCCGGGCCGGATCGACGTAGAGCCCCTGCCCCACATTGCCGTGCTTGTAGAGCGCGCCGTCCTCGAAGACCGCATCCCATTGCATGGAATTTGCCTTCGGTTCTTCGCCGAATTCGTCGGTCAGCCCTGCGAACTTCGACCCGCGCCGGAAGGCTTCCGGGTTGCCCGCGTTCTGCATCCGCTCGAGCGCTGCGTCGGAGACGATGTCCTCATGGGCGGTGGCGGCCCAGCTGGGGGTGAAGATCAGGCCGAAGCGGGCGAAGTCCTCCAGCGTGGTGGAGATCAGCCCATGGGTCACGGCGGTGCCATCCGGCATCAGGTGGAACATGATGTCCTCGCGCGCGCCGACCTTGCCCCAGACCCTTTCCTGGAACAGGTCGGCCCAGGTCTTGTCGTCGAGGTTCTCGGCCAGCAGCACGCTGACCTGCGTCACCGCCGAGGAGTAGCGGAAGACCTCGCCGGGTTCTTCGCCCTCGATCTTCTCGGCGGTCTTCAGGATGTCGAGCCAGTTCTCCATTTCCCCCGTCAGCGGGTTGGGCGAGCCGAACTCGGCCGAGAAGAAGCGCACGATGATGGAGGCAGGGTCGATGATGGCATCGAGGGTTTCCTCAAGCGCCAGCCCTGTCTCCATGTTGGCGGCATCGAGGACGGAGATGCCGTCCCAGTTCGAGCCCGCCAGTTCCGGGACGTAGTCGACCACGTCCTTCGACATGTCGAGTTTCCCCTCCTCCTCGAGCAGCGCGAGGATCAGCCCGACCGTCGCCTTGCCCGGCGACATCCAGGCGTGGCGGTCCATCTGGTTCATGCCCGGGTACTGCTCGTAGACGACCTTGCCCTTGTGGATCATCATCATGCCCTGCAGCCGGTGGTTCGGATGCACGATATACTCCGACAGCGGCATCTCACCCTCGGAGGTCGTCCAGCGCACCCTCTCGCCGATACTGTCGTCGATGGCGCGCTCCAGCGGGATGTACTCGGGATGCGGCGAGGAATAGGCCGTGGGGAGCATCTCGCTGAGGTTCTGATTGTAGTAGAGGGCGTGATCCCCACCCATCTGGTAGTGGAAGTTCTCGAAGGCCGCCCGGGCATCCCGCGAGAATTGCAGGGACCAGGGCTCCTTTGCGGCTTCGACCGGCAGCGTCGTCATGGCCCCCGGCACGTCGAGGTATTTCTGCAGCGGGTTGTCCTGCGCAAGCGCGGGCAGCGCGAGCGTTCCGAGGACAAGTACGGAGGTAAGGGGCAACTTGATCATCTGCATAAGTCGGTTTCCTTGGCCGGTGCATCCGAAGGATGCTTCTGAGAGACTGCACTGACCGGGGTACCGTGCTGGCAGTCCGGGGAGCACCTGCGTGCGATCGCCATATCGAGGCGCGCTCCCCCATTGCGATAGATGAGGAGGCACCGGTCAACCGGAACCGCCCGCTTTCGGTCAGTTTGTCAGTCGCAGCAATTGATGATGCGGTGATCATACTGCGGCTGGGTGCCGGGCACGCCGCCTCCGAAATCCTGCGGCACTTCGTAGAAGGTCTGCGTCCAGGTGCTGACCTCCAGCGGCTCCAGCTTGCTCTCCTGCGGCTCGAACCGGATCGGCTGGCCCGGGTTGACGTCCTTCAGCACCTCGGAGTCGTCCACCACCACCGTGCCGTTCACGATGACATAGGGGATCCCGGTCGAGGGCAGCGTGCCCTGCTCGTAGGTCGCGTTGTCGGTGACGGTCTCGGGATTGAAGACCGTGATGTCGGCGATCATGCCTTCCTGCATCCGGCCGCGTTCCTGCATCGCCTTGAGCCCCATTTCGCTGAACGGGCGGGCCGAGTTCCAGCTGGTCTGGGCCACCGATTGCATCAGCGAAATGCCGTTCTCGCGACCCAGCCGCAGGGCCTTTGCAAAGCTGCCGGCGCCGCGCGGGTGGCTGTTGGGCAGGTCCTCGTAGGGCGTGTCCCAGGGAATATCGCCGAGGATCGGCACGGTGTCCGAGGCGATCGCCACACCCGGCATCTTCAGCCAATCGACGATGGCTTCCGGGGGCATCTTGTAGACAAGGACAAGACGTGCGGGCTCCTTCGCGACCATCTCGGCCCGGCTTTCCGCGGTGTACCACTCGCCGGTCAGAACATCCTGGATCGTGTCCTCGTAGCGGTAGCCAAGCTGGTCGACCCAGACCTCCGGCTCCAGGAAAACCGCGTTCAGCGCCGTCGAGCCCGCGGCATAGGGGTAGAGCTCGCCCCAGACGTTCATCCCCTGCCCGCGCATCCGGGTCAGGAGCTCATGAACAAGGTTGTAGCCGGGGTTGTTGAAGTGGCAGGCGATGGCGGGTGCGCCAAGGGCCGCGGCATTCGCGAGCATCTCCTGGATACCGTTCGATTCCGTCGTGTCGGTGCCCGGCGTGTAGCGGAAGTGGAAGGCGGAGGGACGGCCATAGTTCCCGGCGGTCTTCTGCAGCTCGAACACCTCGCGCGCGCTTGCACCGTCGCGCATGTAGCCCAGCGTCGAGCCCATCGCGATCGCACCGGCCGCCAGACCTTCGTCGATGACGCGCAGGATTTCGTTGCCCTGATCGATGTCCGGACGGGTCAGGGCCCAGCCGGTCTTCTCCGACCCGCGGTGGTTCAGTGCCTCGGGGCAGTCGAGGGTGGTGATCCCATCAAGGACGTAGGCGCGGGCCATCTCATGCGAGGAGGAACAGCCATAGTTGATCTGGGTGGTCCCCTCCCGCATGGCGTACCAGTCGCCCACCAGCGTGCCGAGCGTGCCCATCTCGAGGTCCATCACCGTGGTGCGGCCATCGCGCAGCGCCAGCTTGTGGCCCATGGGTCGGACCCAGTGGAAATGGGTGTCGATAAAGCCCGGGGCGACCACGTGACCGGTGGCGTCGATCTGGCGGGTGCCTTCCAGCGCGTCGGCGGTGACGGCGGTGATCCGACCGTCCTTCACGCCCACGTTCGCGACCTCGTCGAACCCGGTTTCGGGGTCCATGACCCGGCCGTTCAGTATTACCAGATCGAAGGGGGCCGAGGCCTGGGCCATGGCCTTGCCGGCCAGGCTGGCGACGGCGACGGTGGCGGTTGCGCCGACATTGAAGTCGCGGCGGGAAATCGGGGTATCGGTCATTGGCTTGGTCTCCGGAGATTTGAGTGCTCGCCTATGTCTTGATCGTCAGATTGGTCTCGGCGCCGGGACGACGGTGAAAACGGAGCCTGCGCGGGCGCAGGGGGCCGGTTTCACCGCCGCGTTTACAAGGAAGGTCGTCCGCGCCGTCATCGCGCCGCGGGCAGGCCTCGACTTTTGGGGCGCGTTACCGCCAGACCTCCCCGATCACGCGGTACATGTTGCCGCCCAAGAACTTGCTGCAATCCTCGTCCGAGTAGCCGTGTTCGAGCATCTTATCGACCAGGGCTGCCGCGATCTGATACGGGGCCGGCGTCGGCACGCCCTTGGCCCCCATTTCCGCGCTGTACCCCCCGTCAGGGAAGACCGCCGCGCCCATGGGCGTCTGGATCAGCGACGCGGTGAAATTGATATTGGGGATGTAGTCGGAGCCGAAGCCAACATAATCGATGCCCACCAGTTCGGCCATGTAGTCGATGTGACGGAAGACGGCGTCGGCGGTGAGAATGTCCGGGTTGGACTTGTCGAGAAAGGCCCCGACCAGGTTCAGGCTGCAGACGCCGCCACTCTCCGCGACGGCCTTGATCACCGCGTCGGAGATGCTGCGCTGATAGTCCGCGATGGCCAGGGCACCGGAATGGGACGAAATCACCGGCTGGCTGCTGCGCTCGATGGCGTCGAGCGAGGTTTGTTCGCCGGTGTGGCTGACATCCACCAGCATCCCGTGGCGGTTGTAGGCATCGATCAGTTGCTTGCCATAGGCGGTCAGGCCGCCGTTGGCAGTCTCGAAGCAGCCGTCCCCGACGGAATTGCGCTGGTTGTAGGCCAGCAGGCAGTAGCCGTAGCCCAGTTGCCGCCACAGCCCGACCATATCCACATCGTTCTCGAACAATGCGGTCCCCTGGTGGGTGAAGTAGATGCCGAGCTTGTCCTCCTGGATCGCGGCATCGATGTCGCTGGCATTGCGGACGATCTTGTAGAGGTCAGGCCGCTCGCTGATCTTGTTGAGGTAGAAGATCAACGCGCCTGCGACACCGCGGATCGACGCGTCCAGTGAATCCGCCGAAGGACAGATCGCCAGCACCTTGAAGCCAGCCGCCTTGCACCGTGCCATTTCATCCGCAAATTCCGGCGCTTCGGGGCCGGACCACTGGTCAGGCCAGATAGCAGAGAAAAGCGTGTCCATGGTTTTTGAGCTCTGCACGATCGCTTCCGCCTCAGAGGAGGCGGGATAGACATGAGAGCGCTGCGGAATGTCCGAGTAGTCCTTGATCTCGAACTCCGGCATGCTGACCGACGCGTTCGTGGCGGGAATGTCCGCCGCCGAGGCCTTGCTGGGCCCGAGCGCCATGGCCGCCGCCGCGGCCCCGCCCATGGCGGTGAACGCCTCGATGAACTCGCGCCGGGTTGTGCCCGCCGGTGCCGCAAAGTCCACGACGTCCTGGAGTGCGGCGGCTTCGGTTGTCGTCTTGGGAGCGTTGCGTTTCATTGGTCAGTCCTCCTCAATTCTCGAGCGTATTCTTGTAGATGACGCCGTCCTTCATGATCACCACGAAGTTGGTCTCGGGATCGGCGATCAGGTTGATGTCTTCGAGCGGATTGCCGTCCACCAGCAGCATGTCGGCCAGAGCGCCCTCTTCGATCACGCCGTTCTTGCCGGGATAGGGATCGCGGGGGCCGACCTTCTTGAAGAGTTCGTAGTTCCGGCTGGTGGCCATGCGAAGCACTTCCCAGGGCTCGAACCAGCGGGCCAGTTTCGCCAGCTGTGCACCCTGACGGTCCTGCAGCTCGGGCCAGTTCTGAGTGTCGGTGCCGAAGCCGACGTTCAGCTCATACTCCTTGGCCAGCTCGTAGGCCGTCGGAACACCCGAGACCAACTGGAAGAACTTCTGCTGCTCGAAGGAGCCGTCCGGGAAGGGGATCGAGTCCTCATCGTCGAGGATCGGCTGCATGCAGATCCAGGCGTCTGCCTCCTTGACCATCTGCGCGGTTTCCTCATCCATCATTAGCCCGTGCTCGATGCTCAGGACGCCGGCGCGCAGGGCGTGCTGCATCGCCTTGGCCGAGTAGGCATGCACGGAGACGTAGGTGTTCCAGTTCTCGGCCACCTCGACGATGGCGTGCAGCTCTTCCTGCGTGAACTGCGCCACGTCGAGCGGGTCCGCTGGCGACGCCACGCCCCCGCCCGCCATGGCCTTGAGCTGTGTCGCGCCCTTCATCAGGTTCTCGCGCGCCCGCTGCATGACCTGCGCCTTGCCGTCGGCGATGATCAGCATGCCGCGCTGCTCCTGCGCGGTCAGGTCACGCGCGTAGTCCCGCGGCACGTCCAGCATCGACCGGAAATCGGCGTGTCCGGAGGTCTGCGAGATGTAGGAGCCCGACGGATAGATGCGCGGCCCCAGATAGGTGCCCTCGTCGATCAGCTTCTTCAGGCCGAAGACCGGCCCGCCCATGTCGCGCAGGGTGGTGAAGCCGCGCATCAGCACTTTTTCAGCGCCGACCGCGGCCTCGAGCGCGATGTAGTCGAGATCCTGGGTCAGGAAGAGCGCATTGGTCGTGTTGGCCTGCATCGTGTGCCAGTGGCAATCCGTCAGGCCCGGCATCAGTGTGTCGCCGCCTGCGTCGATCACGGTGGCCCCCTCCGGTGCGGCGATCTCTGCCGCGATGGTGCTGATCGTATTGCCCTCGATCAGCACGCTCATCGGGCCGGAGAGGTCAGGCGAGGTGCCGTTAAAGATCTGGGCGTTGGTGATCAGGATGGGCGCGGAGCCCTCCTGCGCTGTCACCGCGCTGCTGGCAACGGCAAGGGCGAGGGCAGTGGCGGCTGCGCCCTTGAGGTAGCGGCGTTGGGTTCTGGCCTTCATGATCTTGATCTCCCTGTTTGCTTTGTGCGCCCCCCCGTGGGGCGGGGGCTGCGCCGGGTGGGCCTGCCTCCGCGGAGACGCAGGACAGGCCGGGGTCCGGCGCAGCCTCTCGGGTCAGTCGAAATGCAGCGCGATGGCCCGGGCCATCGCCTCGTTCCATTCAGAGCCGTCGCCGGTGGTGAACCAGACCGCGACCAAGTCTTTGGACGGCGAGACATAGAGCCCCTGCCCACCGACACCGCCCTTGAAGAGGTCGCCATCGGGCAGGATCGCGTCCCACATGTAGGCGTTGGACAGCTGGCCCTCGGCATCCGCGAATTTCGGCGACATGACGTGGCCCACGTAGCCATCGGAATAGGCGTCTGGATTGCCCGAGGTCTGGATGCGTTCGAGCACAGCATCGCTGATCACCTTGGAGCCGGTGACCGTCTCAGCGCTCGGCGTGAACATCGCGCCGAAACGGGCGAAGTCGCGCAGGGTGACGCTCGTCATCCCGAAGGCCAATGCGTAGCCGTTGGGCGACATGATGAAGTCGCCGTCGTGGTCGGCGCCGATCTTGCTCCAGACCCGGTCGGTGAAGATCTCGGCGAAGGGCCGGTCCTCGACCTCCTCGGCGACGCGCGCCAGCAGCCAGGTGTTGATCGAGTTGTACTCGAAGACCTCGCCGCCGGGCATGTTGCGCTCCATCGCGCGCAGCACGGCGAAGGTGTCGCTCTCGCCCTGGTTCGGGAAGATGCCGAGCGTCGCCGCCCAGCGATACCAGATCTGCTGCGGATTGGTCCGGCTGTCGGGGTTCGGCTCGTCATGCTCGGTGCCGTTGAGACCTGTCTGCATATCGGCGACCTCGCGCAGGGTGACCGTGTCCCAGACCGAGCCCTTCAGCTGATCGACATACTCGGTCACCGGCTTCGACAGGTCGACCTTGCCCTCTTCCTCGAGCAGCGCAAGGATGGTGGAACTAAAGACCTTGCTCGCTGAGAAGGTGATGTGGGACATGTCCGGCCCCATGGTCTTGTAGCGCTCGTAGACGATCTTGCCGTCCTTCATCACCAGCATCGCGTCCAGCGGCATCGCCTCGAAATGCTCGGCAACGGTGCGAACCGCGCCGTCCTTGCCCGAAAAGGAGATGTCGCCGATCGCGTCGTCTGGGGCGGCCTCCAGCACCGTCGGCATGCCGGAACGCGTGAAGCGCGCGGTTGGGAAAATTTGCGACACGTGCTGCCAGATGTAGTGCGTTTCCGGGCTCGCGAACTGAAAGCTCACCGCGTTGGCGGGATCGGCGAAGTATTCCTGGATTTCCTTGACGCGCCCGAGCGGCGTGTCGGCGGTCGAGGTACCTTCCTGCGCCGGTGCGACCTGCGGCAGCGCCAGAGCGATCGCAGTGGGAATGGCGATCTTCAAGGACGTGTAGCGCATGAGACGTGCTCCATTGTTTGGCTGTTTTCGGCGGGATCGCCGCAAGCGGCGGGAGGTGCTACATGTCGAACTGTCCCAACCTCGCGATCGCGCGGGCGCAAAAATGCGCGGAGTGGTCGTCGCTGTTTAAGTGTCTTACGCTGCAGCATTCATTCACCTTCCGTCGGTTTCGGAGATCCTGAATTCCCGCCACGCCTAATCAACCGCGCGATCGCCGCGCTGTGCTCGACAAAGCTCTGAGGTCTCTGAGCGGGTGCGTTCCCGACATCCCGTTCCAAATCTTTCAACAATCACCACGAGCATTGTCATTGCCTTGATGTTGGCGCTGGAGCTGGAGTTGGACCTCTTATGGTCCGGTAATTCTGGAGTTTTGGCAGTGTCTTATAATCTTACTCGGACGATCTGGCTCTGCGTTTCGAGCGCCGGGGCGTCCTCATGCCTGCTGTTCTATCAGGTCGGCGCTTCAATACGGCACCGAGTTCGTATGCAGATATTCTCAAATTGCGCTTCCGGCGGATGATCCCGGCCCGTAAGCACCAACAACTATAGTCCTTTTGGCCGATTTCGGGGAGAGACATCCCTGAGGGTCGCTGATGGAGACTCTCCGAATAGTCGCCGATACTCGACGGAAAAGCGCCCCATTTCTGTAAAGCCAACTGAGAGGGCCGCATTGCGTACTGCGCCGCGTGCCGCCTCGGTGGCGACGAGGTATCGCCTTGCGTCCGTCAGGCGCCTCTTCTGGAAGTAGGCAAGCGGGGCCTCGCCGCACACCGAGTGAAACGCACGGTAGAGCGAGGATTGGCTGACCCCGGCGGCTGCGCAGATATCCGCCAGAGAAATCGGACCGGCTTCTGCCTCGAAAAAGCGCTCTTCGGCCTTTCGCACGATCCTCTCCGGCGCTTCGCGGCGAGCTTGTCGTGTGTTTTCAGGCGTTGCGAAGAGATAGGCGTCGAGCAGGAGACCGAAGAACGCGTCGCTCAGGTCGGTGTCCCGCGCGCCGCTCGCCAGCGGCGGACCAGCGCCTGCCGCCGCGCGCATCAGCACGGAGAAGTCCCTGCGGTAGTCTGTTGCAACAGCATCGGTCAGCTTGAGCGCAGATGGGTCGAGATGCACATCTTCAGGCCCAACCCCTCTGAGGGCTGCAAGCGCAGCGACAAGGTGGTCACGGCGCACAACGATGCCGCCCGTCCGGCGCGCTCCGCCTGCTGCATGGAACCCATCCTGTTTGCCCTGCGCGTAGAGCACCGACCGTTCAGCCGCGGTCCCATTGATCCGGTATTCTTCCGAGCCGTCCCACCACATGAAGCCGAAGCACTCCGGCTTGACGATGACAACGCCGACCGATGCCGTGTGATGGTTCACCCCAAGGACCGACACCTTGTCCGAGGCGAAGATCGCAAGGTGCGACGGTCCCGGTCCGGGCTTGAGATGGGTCACGGACGCCTCCGCGACAGGGAGCAGAGGTTCTGCCATGCCGCGATAATCGACGACCCTCTCGGCGAACACCGTGGCAACGCGACCCGATGGCCGGTTCCCCATGGCGTTGTTCGTGGCGTCCTCCTCCACCGCAGTCCCTCCCATTTCTCTGGATGATGACCCCGGACGGCTCCCCTCACCTGTTCCAGCGCCCTGCCCGCACATTTGCGGGTCACGCGATCTCGGCCCCGAGCATGCAATCTCCCGCCGGAACCTGTCGACCGGCTGTGACGCGTCCATGGTCCAACAGGCCGGAACACCCCTGCCGAGCGATACATTGGCCTAACGGTCGAAAAGACCCTGAGGCCATGACCGCGCTACGATCGGCCGACGTGAGGAAGGCTACATGCTAAAGCGACGGTCTCTGAAATTTTCCATATGCGAATTCTTCCAAAATAACGCCGCTATCCGCCCTATCTCCCATACATGGACAAGGTCGCAGAGGGGGACTTTCCGAAAAGACTGCGGTATTCGAGCGAAAAACGCCCCATCTCGGTCAGCCCGGCGGAAAGCGCAGCGTTCTTTACCGCGCCGCGATATCGCTCCGATGTCATCAGCACTCTTCGGGCTTCATTCAGGCGCCTCTTGTGAAAATAGGCCAGCGGCGCGTCATCGCAGACCGAGTGAAAGGCGCGGTAGAGCACGGATTGGCTGACCCCCGCCGCGGCGCAGAGGTCGGCAAGCGAGACCGGGCCTCCGTCGGCCTCGAAATAGCGCTCCTCTGCTCGTCGCACGATCTGCTCTGCAGGGCGCCTGGTCGAGCGGAGATTCTGCTCGGGAGTCGCGCCAAGATAGGCCTCCAGCAGTACTCCGAACAGCCCGTCCCCCAGATTGCCCGTCCGCGCGCCGTCTTCGAGGGCGGCCCCCATGAACGCCTTGATATCGCGCCGGTAGCGCTGAGCCGCAGCATCGCTGAGTCTCAGGGCCGAGCGACCGAGATGTACGTCCTCCGGGCCAACCCCTCTCAGAGCGGCAAGCGCGCTGATCAGATCGTCGCGACGCACCGTCAGGCCAGCGGTCCGGCGCTTGCCGCCCACGGCGTGAAAGCCGTCCTGCTCGCCCTGGGTATGGAGCAGAGAGCGCTCGGTGTGGACGCCGTTGATCCGACACTCCTCCGGCCCGTCCCACCACATGAAGCCGAAGCACTCAGGCTTGATGATCACCGTTCCCACCGAGGGCGCGTTGAAGTGAACTGCGAGGATGTTGACCTTGTCGGAAGCGAAGATGCCGACATTCGAAGGCGGCGGCCCCGGTGCAAGTTGCGTGGCGGAGACCTCGAGAACGGGGAGCAAGGGCTCGGCCGTTCCGCTGTAGTCTTCCACCTTTTCCGAATGCACCGCCGAATAGGTGCCTTCCGGTCGCCCGTCCTCCCGGTGTTCTGCGGAATCCTTCATGCGCGTTGCCTCCTCCCCTGCCTGAAATTCCTGCACGGACAGCGCCCGCGGCGCGATCAGTCGCCGAGCGTGTTCTTGAAGACCTTGCCATCCTTCATGATCAGGTCGAAATTCGCGTCCGGATCCGCCACGAGATCGATATTCTCGAGCGGGTTGCCATCGACAAGGATCAGGTCGGCATAGGCGCCTGGCTCCAGAACACCCAGCGGACCCTGCTGGTAGGGGTGGCGCGGGCCGGCCAGCTCAAGCAGTTCGGCATTGGTCGAGGTCGCCATCTTCAGGACCTCGTAAGGCGTGTACCAGCGGCTCATCTTAGCGAGGAACGCGCCCTGCTTCTCCGCCAGGTCCGCGTCGAAGAGCATATCGGTGCCGAAGGCCACCTTGACGCCGATCTCCTTCGCCATCTGGATCGAGTTCGAGGTGCCGTCGGTCACCTCGATGAATTTCTGCGTGCTGACCGGGTCGTTAAAGCTGAAGGCATCCTCGTCGTTCAGGATCGGCTGCACCGAGAGCCAGACGTCGTTGTCCTTCATCATCTGGATAGTCTCGCGACTCAGCAGATTGCCGTGCTCGATGGACTTCACACCGGCCTCGATGGCCATCTGCGCCGCCTCGTCGGTGAAGATGTGCGAGGCGACATAGGTGTTGTAGCTCTCGGCGACCTCAACGAAGGCCCTGAGTTCGGCCATGGTGTACTGGCTCACGTCCAGCGGGTCGTAGACCGAGGACACCCCGCCACCGCCCGAAATCTTCAGCTGGCTCGCGCCCATACGCATCACTTCGCGCGAGCGCAGAGTGACATCATCCACGCCATCGGCGATCAGCATCAGGCCGACGCGGTTCCAATACCAAAGGGAGTCGCCCGGGTTCGATGGCACGTCCTGATAGGCGCCATAGTCAAAGTGCCCGCCGGTCTGGCTCATCGGCGGCCCCGAGGGCAGGATGCGCGGGCCCGAAATCTCGCCAGCATCGATCATCTTCTTGGTGGCGAACGGGTTGCCGCCGACGTCGCGCACCGTGGTGAAGCCGCGCATCAGGGTGCGCTCCGAGCCCATGGCGCCGCGGATCGCAATCTCGAGGATGTCGCCGGTGACCACGGTGCTCTGCGAGGCGCAGCAATAGGAGGTGTGCCAGTGAACATCGATCAGACCGGGGATCATGGTGCGCCCGCCGCCGTCGATCACCGTGCCCCCTGCAACGGCGAGGTCTTCAGTCGAGATCTCCGAAATGAGATTGCCGGTCACCACGACATTGGCGTTCTCGATCAGCGCCTCGTTGACCCCATCGAAGACGTTGACGTTGGTGATGAGGATCGGAGACTGATCCTGAGCCAGGCCGGGCGACGAAGCAAAGGCAGCCAGCAGCGCCACCAAGGAAATGCGAATAGGCGACTTCATTTAAGCGCGTTCCTCCAGAAACATTCAATTCGCACATAGCAATAATTTCAGATTTCGATCTTGATGCAGGTCAACCTATCCAGGCAACCGAAAGTACAGACGCCGGTGCCCGGCGTTTTCCGAAATTGGCTGTATCCGGATGCCGATCCATCGGCGAAGCCGCCTTGCTGCAGGTAGCGCACGAGTGGTTGATGCGGAGAATTCTGCATGGCAGCGAACGGCTGAAAGGTCCCGCAGATCGGACCGACACGGTTTCCCAAACCCCAAGAATTTTCGCGTTCTCTACCACTTTTTTCTTCGTCTCCGGAGAAGTGACCAATCTTCTTTTCGAAGCCTACGAACAGTGACCCAGCGCTGGCTCAACGCGCCAACATGAACCAAGCAAGGAGCACTCACCTGATTGACTGGCCGCTCCCTGATCTGTTCTCCCGCGCACTCGGGCGAGCGCGGGTGGCCAGATCAAGAAGCAACCTAAGGAATGCCTTGGCGGACCGGCAAGCTTGATGCCGCACGAACGCGGCGCGCCAAGGAGAAGACTTTCATGAGGACTACACTTCGGACTGCGGCCCATTCCGGCGACCCGCAACTCACTGCGGCACAACTCCACCTCGCAGAGCATGGTGACGCTCTCATTTCCGCGGCAGAACTTGTTGGAGGAGCGGAGCGCGGACGGCGTGTGCTTCGCCTGATCGGCGACCTCCGTAAGGCCAGGCGCCTGACAAACGGAGCCAAGGTCGAGCTCGTGGCCCTTCACCGTCTCCTCTCTCTCGATCCCCTGGGAGCGGCCGAAGACGACGATCTCGATTTTGACTTCTCCCTCATGCTCGATCCCGACGGCGTTGAAGTCGAGGAAATCTGCCTGCAAACCGACGCCCTGTTCGACTTGCTCCAGGCACTGGCCTCTATGGAAGAAGACCGAGGCATCATGGCCGAAGTACTGGCCAGGCAGGACGCCGCCTGAGTTCCCCATACCGCTGGCCTTCAAGGCCAGCGGCTTGAAATCCCCAGCCTGTAACAAGCGTCAAGACGAAGACGATTTGCAGCTCCAGATACCGACCGACGCATCCGGAGCAACGTGCAACGTTATCCAACCCGGTAGTTCGAGAATTGAGCCGGCGACAACGCCGCAGGGCAGACCCTCGCCGAAAAAAATCGATTGAGCCGGAAGTTTTTCGTTCGTCTTCGCACTGCAAGACCAATGTTCACTTCACCAGCACCAACCGACGACGAAACTGCAAATACAGGGGGCCGAAACCACGCTCAAACACCTCCAGATGCTTCACTCATGACGCCGCAGAAAAGGCATTAACCAGCTGAGTTTTCGCATGAAACGGAGGTTCCATCATGTTCAACACCCTCACTCCCAACACAGGACAAGCCGCCCACGACAGGATCGCGGACACGGAAAGGCACCTTCGCCGTCATGGCCGCAGCTTGTGCGACCTTCTCGACGCTCTCGATATGCCGACCGCGTTCGACGCGTTCTGCGATCTTCATGGCGCCTTCGGGACCCAGCAACCGAATGCGCGGATGATCGAGGATGCGCTTGCCGAGATCGAACAGGGCCTGGCGCGTCAGACGGCGTCGGCTATCGACACCATTGCCCGCAAACGGAAGTTCGATACGGCGGCGATCCGTTGGCATGGAGCGAGGATCAGCGAGCTTCTCGAGAGGTTCCGTTCCGTCCATTGATAGAGAGCCGAGCAGCCGAATGCGGAACGCCCGAGAGGCAATTGGGCGTCCGCCTCGACCTCGCATTGCCCAGAGAATAGGGCCGCGACGTTGCTGTCTGGCGCGGCCCTATGGGATGCGCCGTCTCCGGAGGCATGTGTTGATCGCAATCTCATCCACTGCGCCTGCGCGGTTCCGGCAGTGAACGCCACCTTGTAGGGCAAGAGCATGCGTCCGCTCTGGCCTGGGACACACGCAGTCCTTCCTGATCTCGGCTAAGGGGTCGAGCGTGGTAGCGAGGATATCCGCACGTCACTCCTCAGTTGTGAGACATTCGCACCAGGCAAGCTCAAAGCTTCTGCTTACATCGCGAATGCAATCGGGAACTCAACCGCTACCCGGAAGAGCGTCATAAATTCGGAACTTGAAAGGGGCGACCAGCGGTCGCCCCTTTTTTCCGTGTTTTTGGCGCCCTGGGCCTGGGGAGCTGGCACCGGTAAGGGGAGCGTAGATGGCAGGCCGAGTTTTTCCAGAGACCGAGCAAGCCTTTGATGGGTTGCCCAACCCTACACGCAGTATCGAACCACCAACCGCACGACCTTCCGAACTCTTCAAGTGAGCGCCGCGCCGGGGACCTCTTGTGCCTACGCCACTATGGCTCGACACCATGGCTTTCACCGAAATAAGGAATCCGGATATCCATTTTGAATGTCGCTACCGGAGCGCCATATTCCCTGAAGAGGTTTCGAACCTCCAACCGCTTTAGTTCAACCCCAAATTTTCGGAAATCGGGCGTTTCCGCCCGATGCACTTATTATGATTGCACAATGGCCATTTCAGCCCCGCCGGTGGCCAATAATTGGTAGTAGGAACAAATACTGACAACTGGCTACTCACTTCACCCGCATTTCGAGTGACCGCAACTCGAGCAGGTCATGCAGCCCTCGACCATCATCATCGAGAACTGGCCGCAGGAGGGGCAGGCCTTGCCGCGGGGGGCGTCGAGGCCGACGACCTTGGCGGTCGGGTCCGCCTTCAGCCCCTTGCCTTCGCCCTCCAGGAATCCGGTCGCCACCAGATGCTTCTCGATCACGCCGCCGATCGCAGCCAGGATCGAGGGGATGTATTTGCCTTGCACCCAGGCGCCGCCGCGCGGATCGAAGACCGCCTTCAGTTCCTCCACCACGAAGGAGACGTCCCCGCCACGGCGGAAGACAGCCGAGATCATCCGCGTCAGCGCCACCGTCCAGGCGTAATGCTCCATGTTCTTGGAGTTGATGAACACCTCGAACGGACGGCGGTGCCCGCCGACGATGATGTCGTTGATCGTCAGGTAGATGGCGTGCTCGCTGTCCGGCCATTTGAGCTTGTAGGTGTGCCCTTCAAGCGACTGCGGCCGGTCGAGGGGCTCGGACATGTAGACCACCTCGGCGCCGCCATCGGCGGTTTCGGTGACCACTGCCGGGCTCTCGGCCGGGGTCTTCTCCTCCTTCTCCGAGACCGACAGGACCGAGCCCGTCACGTCGTTCGGACGGTAGGTGGTGCAGCCCTTGCAGCCGGTCTCGTAGGCTTCCATGTAGACGTCCTTGAAGCCTTCGAAGGAGATGTCCTCGGGGCAGTTGATCGTCTTGGAAATCGAGCTGTCGATCCACTTCTGCGCCGCCGCCTGCATGCGCACGTGCTCGAGCGGGGCGAGGGTCTGGGCGTTGACGAAATAATCGGGCAGCTCGGCATCGCCGAACTTGTCACGCCACATCTGCACAGCGTAATCGACCACCTCTTCCTCGGTCCGGGTGCCGTCCTTCTGCAGAACCTTGCGGGTGTAGGCATAGGCAAACACCGGCTCGATGCCCGACGACACGTTGCCCGCGTAGAGCGAGATGGTGCCGGTGGGCGCGATCGAGGTCAGCAGCGCGTTGCGGATGCCATGGGTGCGGATCGCCTCGCGCACGTCGTCGTCCATCTGCATCATGTTGCCCGAGGCGAGAAACTTCTCGGCGTCGAACAGCGGGAAGGCGCCCTTCTCCTTGGCCAGTTCGACCGAGGCGAGGTAGGAGGCGCGGGCGATGCGCTTGAGCCAGGTCTCGGTCTGCGCCGCCGCTTCTTCCGAGCCGTAGCGCAGGCCCATCATCAGCAGCGCATCGGCAAGACCGGTGACGCCGAGGCCGATGCGACGCTTGTTCTGCGCTTCCTCGGCCTGCTGCGGCAGCGGGAAGTTCGATGCATCCACCACGTTGTCCATCATGCGGATCGCCAGCGCGACCAGCTCGTCGAGCTTGGCCTCGGGGATATCCGCGCCCTTCTCGAAGGGCGTGTCCACCAGACGTGCAAGGTTGATCGAGCCCAGCAGGCAGGCGCCATAGGGCGGCAACGGCTGCTCACCGCAGGGGTTGGTCGCGGCGATCTGTTCGATGTAGCTGAGGTTGTTGGCCTTGTTGATGCGGTCGATGAAGATCACGCCCGGCTCGGCATAATCGTAGGTGGCCTTCATGATCTTGTTCCACAGGTCGCGCGCCTTGACCGTGTGGTAGACCTTGCCATCGAACTGCAGATCCCAGGAACCGTCCGCCTTCACCGCTTCCATGAAGGGGTCGGTGACCAGCACGCTGAGGTTGAACATGCGCAGCCGCGCGCTGTCCGCCTTGGCCGAGATGAACTGCTCCACGTCCGGGTGGTCGCAGCGCATGGTGGCCATCATCGCGCCACGGCGCGAGCCCGCCGACATGATGGTGCGGCACATGGCATCCCAGACGTCCATGAACGACAGCGGCCCCGAGGCGTCGGCGGCGACGCCCGCCACATGCGCGCCCTTGGGCCGGATGGTCGAGAAGTCATAGCCGATCCCCCCACCCTGCTGCATGGTCAGCGCGGCTTCCTTGAGCATGTCGAAGATGCCGGACATGCTGTCGGGGATGGTGCCCATGACGAAGCAGTTGAACAGGGTGACCGAGCGCGCGGTCCCGGCGCCGGCGGTGATCCGGCCGGCGGGCAGGTACTGGAAATCCTCGAGCGCGCCGTAGAATTTCTCTTCCCAGACCGCGGGCTTCTTCTCCACCGAGGCGAGCGCACGCGCGATGCGGCGCCAGCTGTCCTCGACACTCTGGTCGATCGGGGTGCCGTCCGCCTCCTTGAACCGGTATTTCATGTCCCAGATCTGTTCGGCGATGGGGGCGGCAAAGCGAGTCATGGCAGCAGACTTCCTTGTTGGCTCGTCAATTCGAGGGCGCGGCGGCAGTGTCGCGCGGTAGGTGGCAGGGCGGTGTCCCTACTCGCGACCGCTGCCCGATGCAAGAACGCGCGGTACGTAAGAGTACACGTTTTTGAGGCACAGGCCTACCACTGCTTGAAGCTCCTGACGCATAGCCTACAATATATATCTCTGCCTGTTGAGGACTCTGTGGAAGAATCCGTGGATAAATACACCCATCTGATCAAGCTCAGCGTCGGCACCGAGAGCGTCAAGACGCTGGCCGCCTGGCAAACAGGCCGCGCCGCGCAGACTGCTGACGGGCTGCCCTGCCACGTCACCCGGATGTGGCCGAAACGCGAGGCCGAGCTGCTCAACGGCGGATCGATCTACTGGGTTTTCAAGGGCATGATCCAGTGCCGCCAGCGGGTCCTCCGGCTCGACGAGGTCACCGGTCACGACGGCACGCGGCATTGCGCGCTGGTGCTCGACCCGGAGATCCACCGCGTCGCCGTCTCGCCGCGCCGTCCCTTTCAGGGCTGGCGCTACCTCTCGCCCGCGGATGCGCCCCCGGATCTTTCGGCCGCCCGCGAAGATGACGACGAGTTGCCGCCCGAGCTCGCAGGAGCGCTGGCCGAGATCGGGATTCTCTGACGCCGCACAGCGCACCGCGGCTCAGCCACGCAGCCGCAAGGCGTACCAGAGGTAGGCAGGCACCTCGCGCAGCCCCGCCTTCACACGGTTGACCGACAGCGGCACCCGGGGCGAGTCGCTGCGCACTGACCCCAGCGCGCCCACGAGCCCGAGTCGCCGCGCCACCAGACGCGCCCGCGGGGCGTGAAATCCGTCCGTGACAACCACCACCTCCCCGGCCCCGATCCGCCGCAGCAACGGCAGCGAGAGCCGCAGGTTCTCCTCGGTGCTGGTCGAGCGCTCCTCCAGCATGAGCGCCGCCTCCGGCACGCCCGCCTCACGGCAAAGCCCCGCGATCACCGCCGCCTCCGAGGGGCCGTGCCGCCCGACGCCCCCCGAGGCAAGGATGACCGAGACCTCCCCTGCCCGCCAGAGCGCCGCCGCGTGCAGCGCCCGGCGCCGCAGTGTCGGCGAGGGCCGCCCGCCGCTCCAGACCGCCGCCCCCAGCACCAGCGCCACTCGTGGTCCGCCTTGCTGCGCCACCATTCCGCCCCTTCTTCTCTTTCCAAATACGCCCGCCGGAGGCAGACACGTGCGCTGCGCCCGGCGAATTCGTGGAACACTGAAGACCCTAACGCGGGCAAGCACTAAGAAAACGCCGCCGGGAGCCGGTCCCGGCGGCGCCTCGTTCGATACCCCGAATGGGGATCAGTTCGGGATCTCTGCCGTCAGACCTTCGACATAGAAGTCCATACCCGCCAGCACGCCGTCGTCGGCCACCTCGCCCTCGGCGAGCCAGGCCGAGCCGTCCTGCTTGTTGATCGGGCCGGTGAACGGGTGATAGGCGCCCGAGGCGATGTCGGCCTTCATCTGCTCGGCGGTTGCTTTCACGTCCTCCGGCACCGGGCCGGTGATCTCACCGATCCCGACCATGCCGTCACCGATGCCCTGCCAGCTGTTGTGGCTCTCCCAGGTGCCGTCGATGACCGCCTGGACGCGGTCGATGTAATAGGGGGCCCATTCGTCGATGATCGACGACAGCCGCGGCTCGGGCGCGTAGTCGTACATGTCCGCCGCCTGGCCGAAGCCATAGGCGCCGGCCTTCTCCAGCACCGACAGCGGCGCGGTGGAGTCGGTGTGGGCCAGAACCACGTCGACGCCCTGATCAAGCAGCGCCTGAGTGGCGTCCGCCTCTTTCGCCGGGTCGAACCAGGTCGACAGCCAGACCACCGACATCTCGACGTCCGGATTGGCCTTCTTGGCGTGCAGGAAGGACGAGTTGATGCCGCGGATCACTTCCGGGATCGGGAAGGAGCCGATGTAGCCGATCTTGTTCGACTTGGTCATCGCGCCGGCGAGGTAGCCGGTGATCGCCCGGCCCTCGTAGAAGCGCGCCGAATAGGCCGAGACGTTCTCGGCGGTTTTGTAGCCGGTGGCGTGCTCGAACTTCACGTCCGGGAACTTGGCGGCGACGTTGATCGTCGGGTCCATGTAACCAAAGGAGGTGGTGAAGATGAGGTCGGCCCCCGACAGCGCCATCTGGGTCAGCACGCGCTCGGCGTCGGCGCCCTCGGGCACGCTCTCCTGCTCGATCATCTCGATGGCGTCGCCGAAGTGCTCCTTCATCTTCACCGCCGCCTCGTGGTGGTGTTGCGACCATCCGCCGTCGTTCACCGGGCCGACGTAGACGAAGCCGATCTTCGGCACGTCCTGGGCGAAAGCCGGCGCGCCGGCGAGCGCCAGGCCCAGTGCGGCGGAGGCGAGAAGCGTTCTGCGTTTCATTGTTTTAAGTCTCCCTGTCTTCAAACTGTAGTCATACTGTTTTCGAGAATGTCCGGCAGGCGCCGGATGCGGTCAGCGCCCGGCCCGCGCGTGTCAGGCCGAGGCGTGGAACGACCGGCCCAGCGATCCGGGCGCGCCATGCACCCCGCGGGCCGAGATGATCACCAGCACGAGGATGGTGATCAGGTAGGGCGACATCGACAGCAATTCGACCGGCACATTGGCCCCGGCCGCCTGCAGGTTCAGCTGCAGCACCGTCACGCCGCCGAAGAGATAGGCGCCAATCAACACGCCGAGCGGCCGCCAGCTGGCAAAGACGACGATGGCCAGCGCGATCCAGCCCGCGCCCGCGGTCATCCCCTCGGTCCATTGCGGCACCCTCACGAGGCTGACGTAGGCGCCGCCGAGCCCCGCGCAGGCCCCGCCGAAGAAGATCGCCGCCATGCGCACGCGCACCACCTTGTAACCGAGCGCATGGGCGCTCTCGTGGTCCTCTCCCACCGCGCGCAGGATCAGCCCGGCGCGGGTGTATTTCAGGAAGGCCCAGACCGCCGCGACCAGCAGCAGGCTCACGTAGACCATGAAGTCATGGCGGAAGAACATCGGCCCGATCATCGGGATCTCGGCGAGGCCAGGGATCCACAGCTTGCCCAGACCCGGTGCCCGCACCCCCTCGAAGGAGGCGCCGACAAGGGCCGAGAGGCCCAGCCCCACCAGCGTCAGGCCAAGGCCCGTCGCCACCTGGTTCGACAGCAGGTACTGGGTCAGAAAGCCGAAGCTGAGCGACAGCACCGCCGCCCCCAGCGCCGCGGCAAGGAATCCGATCACCGGCGAGCCGCTGCTCACCGCCGCGGCAAAGCCAATCACCGCGCCGGTGATCATCATGCCCTCGACCCCGAGGTTCAGCACCCCGGCCTTTTCCACCACCATCTCGCCGATGGCCGCCAGCAGGATCGGCGTCGCCGAGACCATGATCGAGGCGACAAGAAGTACGGGATCCATCAGGCCAGCTCCCCCTTGGCAAAGCGGATGCGGTAATTGGTGAAGACGTCGGTGGCCAGCAGGAAGAACAGCAGCATCCCCTGGAACAACTGGATCGACGCGCCCGGCAGGCCGAGCATCAGCTGCGCCAGCTCGCCGCCGATATAGGTCAGCGCCATGAGCAGCCCCGCCAGCAGGATACCCACGGGGTGCAGCCGCCCGAGGAAGGCGACGATGATCGCGGTGAACCCGTAGCCGGAGTTGAAGTCGATGGTGATCTGCCCGGCCGGGCCGGTGACTTCGAAAAGCCCCGCCATGCCCGCCAGCGCCCCCGAGATGCCGAGACAGAGGATCACGATCCGCGCCGGGCTGACACCCGAGAAGCGCGCCGCCCGCGGCGCCTCGCCGGTGAGCCGGATATTGAAGCCCTGGATGTGCCGCGCCATCAGCACGTAGGCAGCGATCACCGCGATGAAGGCCGCGACCACGCCCCAGTGCATGCCGGTGTTTGCGACCAGCTCGTCGTTGAACACCGCCGGCCATTGCTTGAAGTTGCGCGAGCCGGGAAAGCCCATGCCCTCGGGGTTGCGCAGCCAGCTCGAGGAGGCCGAAGCGAGGATGTTTTCGGCGACATAGACCAGCATCAGCGACACGAGGATCTCGTTGGTGCCGAGCCTTGTCTTCAGCACCGCGGGGATCATTGCCCAGGCCCAGCCGCCAAGCGCGCCGGCGACCACCATCAGCGGGAACAGCAGCACGCTGTCAGAGGGGTAGAAGGCCAGCCCCACCGCGGCGCCGGTGACGGCCCCCATGATGTACTGCCCCTCGGCCCCGATGTTCCAGATGCCCGCCTTGAAGCCGATAGACAGGCCGATGGCGATGAGGATCAGCGGCCCCGCCTTCACCAGCAGCTGCGGCCGTGAATAGCCAGCGAACTGCGGGTGGAACAACGGGTCCCAAAAGATCGTGCGGATCGCCTCCAGCGGCGGCTTGCCGAGCAGCGCGAACATGATGCCCCCCACAACCATGGTCAGCACCACGGCCAGAAGCGGTGTCACGATGGTCCAGAGCCGCGACGGCTGCGGACGTTTCTCGAGGCGGATCATGCGGGGCCTCCCACCAGCGCCGCGCGGCCTGCGCCGTCACGCTGTGCGTATTTGAAAAGAGAAGAAGCGCAGGCGAAGGAGAGGCCTGTCGGCTTCTTCTCTTCGAAAATACGCATATCCGACATCTGCCAGGCGGCGCCGCGCCGGGGGTCAGCCATCGACATGGGCCACCTCCATGTCGTGCGCGCCGCCCATCATCAGGCCGATCTTCTCGATGTCGAGCTCGGCGACGGCGCGGGCGGGCGAGAGCCGGCCCTCGTTCAGCGCCGCGAAGCGGTCCGAGATCTCCATCAACTCATCGAGGTCCTGGGAGATGACGATGATCGCCGCGCCCTTGGCAGCCAGATCAAGCAGGGCCTGCCGGATCGCCGCGGCGGCGGCGGCATCGACGCCCCAGGTCGGCTGGTTGACGATGAAGACGTCGGGGCTTTGCAGGATCTCCCGCCCGACGACGAATTTCTGCAGGTTGCCGCCCGAAAGCGCCCGCGCCGCCGTGCCCGGGCCGGGCGTGCGCACGTCGAAGCGTTCGATGACCTTCTCCGCAAAGCTCTTCGATTTGCCCCAGTCGATGAAACCGCCTTGCACCAGCCCCTCGCGGCGCGCGGCGGTCAGCACGGCGTTCTCGGTCAGGCTCATGTTCGGCGCGGCGGCATGGCCGAGCCGTTCCTCGGGACCCGAGAGCAGCCCGGCGTCCCGGCGGCCGATGGGACCGATGCGGCTGACGTCCTGTCCCTTGAAGAAGATGGTGCCCGCAGGGGCCAGCCGCTCGCCCGAGAGCGCCATGAGCAGCTCGTCCTGGCCGTTGCCCGCGACCCCGCCGATGCCCAGCACCTCGCCGGCGCGGACCTCGAGCGAGACCTCGCGCAGCGGCGTGCCGAAGGCGCCCGGCGCGGGCAGCGACAACGTGTCGGTGCGCAGCAGTACCTCGCCCTTCTCCCCGGCGCGCGCCTCGGGAGTGCTGAAGCTCGATCCGACCATCAGCTCGGCCATCTGCCGGGCGGTGACCTCGCGCGGGGTGCAGGTGCCGACGTTCTTGCCCAGCCGCAGGATCGTCGCCTCGTCGCAGAGCGTGCGGATCTCCTCGAGCTTGTGCGATATGTAGAGGATCGAGGTGCCCTCGGAGCGCAGCTTGTTCAGCGTCTGAAAGAGGATCTCCACCTCCTGCGGGGTCAGCACCGAGGTCGGCTCGTCCATGATCAGCAGCCGCGGGTTCTGCAGCAGGCAGCGGATGATCTCGACCCGCTGGCGCTCGCCCGCCGAGAGCGTGCCGACGGTGCGCGTGGGGTCGAGCGGCAGGCCGTAGGTTTCCGAGACCTCGCGGATCTGCCGGGCGAGGTCGCGGGGTTTCGGCGGGTTCTCCATGCCGAGCGCCACGTTCTCGGCGACGTCCAGCGCCTCGAAGAGCGAGAAGTGCTGGAACACCATGGCGACGCCGGAGCGGCGCGCGTCCGACGGCTTGCCGGGCGCATAGGCCGCGCCGTCCAGCACCATCTCGCCGGCGTCGGGCTTCACCAGCCCGAAGATCATCTTCACCAGCGTCGACTTGCCCGCGCCGTTCTCGCCGAGCAGCGCGTGGATCTCGCCCTTGCCGATGTCGAAGGAGACATCGTCATTGGCCACGACACCGGGATAGGCCTTTGTCAGGCCCCTGATGCTGAGGAGTGTATCCACGCCGTCCCGTCCCCTTTTTTTTGCCCCAATAGCTGCCCAGCCACGCCGATGGCAATCGCCTGAGGGTGCCGTCCGTATGTTTTTTGACCAATTGGACAAGAAATGCGAGATATTTGAGCATCCGCATGCCCCAACGTCCGCAACCGGCTGCGGAAGCGTGCCCATTTGGTGTCTGACCCGATCAGCCCGGCAAAGGCGAAGCCGTGGCGCAAAAGCGCGTGGCACAGCGCGAGGTCGATTTCGTGGCTGTAGGTGAGGATGAGGTGCTCGGCCTCCTGCGGCGCGTGCGGCACCGCCCGCGCCGGATCGGCGGCGGGCAGCACGGTGACGCCCGGTGGCACCTCGTCTGGGAACCGCTCGGGCGCGGTGTCGACCCAGGTGATCGCCAGATCGGGCAGCGGTGCCATGACCTGCACCATGGCGCGGCCGACGTGGCCCGCGCCCCAGATCCAAAGCTGTCGCGCGGGGCGCGCCAGCGGCTCGACCATCCAGCCCTGCACCAGCTGCGGCTCTGGCAGACGACCCTGCCCCCGCGCCCGGTCGATCAGCCGTTGCACGGCGAGCGGGCGCTCGCCGGACCCGCGCGCGACGATCTCCTGCCCCTCCAGCGCCGCAACGCCCGCGGCGTCGAAAACCTCGGTCCAGAGCACCACGGCGCCGCCGCAGCATTGCCCGAGCCCCGGCCCCAGCGGGTGGCGGGTAAGGCCGGGTGCACTCAGCGCCTGCTCCACGGCCATGAGCTCCAGCGCGCCGCCGCCGATGGTGCCGCTCTGGCGCAGCCTGCCCGCCTCTTCCCAGACCAGCATGGCGCAGCCGACCTCTCGCGGGGCCGAACCCGAGACCTCGGCGATCACCACGCGGGCGACCCGTCCCTGCGCCGCCACCGCGGCCTTCAGCCCGGCGAGGTCAAACCCCATGGCGCAGCCTCCGCACGGCGGCGAGCACATTCTCGGGCGTCGCGGGGGCGACGAGGTCGGGATAGGCGTCGCCGCAGGAGGCCACCGCATCCGACAGCGCGAGAAAGGCAGAGATGCCCAGCATGAAGGGCGGCTCGCCGACCGCCTTGGAGCGGTAGATGGTCTCCTCGACATTGCGCCCGTCCCAGAGCGCCACGTTGAACACCTCGGGCCGGTCCGAGCAGGCGGGGATCTTGTAGGTCGAGGGCGCATGGGTGCGCAAAGCGCCCTTGTCGTCCCAGACCAGTTCCTCGGTAGTCAGCCAGCCTGCGCCCTGCACGTAGCCGCCCTCGATCTGTCCGATGTCCAGCGCCGGGTTCAGCGAGGCGCCGCAGTCGTGCAGGATGTCGGTGCGCAGGATCCGGTACTCGCCGGTCAGCGTGTCGACGACGACCTCGCTGACCGAGGCACCGTAGGCAAAGTAGAAGAACGGCCGCCCCTGCCCGCGGATACGGTCCCAGTCGACCTTGGGCGTCTTGTAATAGCCCGTCGACGACAGCGACACGCGGCCCTGGTAGCAGAGCACCGCCGCCTCCTCGAAGGGAATGTCGGTGCCGCCCACATGCACCCTGCCGCCCTCGAAACGGACGCTCTCGGGCAGATCCTGGTGCAGCTCGGCGAGGTGCGCGGCCATACGGTCGCGGATGGTGTCGCAGGCGGCCTTGACCGCCATGCCGTTGAGGTCGGAGCCGGAGGAGGCCGCGGTGGCAGAGGTGTTGGGCACCTTGCCGGTGTCTGTGGCGGTGATCTTCACCATCTCCAGCGGCACGCCGAAGCGCGCGGCGGCCACCTGCGCCACCTTCTGGAACAGACCCTGCCCCATCTCCGTGCCGCCATGGTTGAGCTGGATCGAGCCGTCCTGGTAGACGTGCACCAGCGCCCCGGCCTGGTTGAGGTGGGTCAGCGTGAAGGAGATGCCGAACTTCACCGGCGAGATCGCGAGACCCTTCTTCAGCGCCGGGTTCCTCTCGTTCCACGCGTCCACCGCCTTGCGACGCGCCGCGTAGTCGCTGGTCTCTTCCAGCTTCGCGGTCATCGCACCGAGGATGAAATCCTCGACCGGCTGGCCGTAGTGGGTCATCTGCGGGGCAGTGCCGCCCTCGATCTCCGCCATCGCGCCGCGCGAGGCCTGATCCTCCGCGTCGTCCTGCGCAAGACGTGTCCCCGCGGGGACAAGATCGGCGTAGTAGTTGCGGCGGCGCAGCGCCAGCGGATCGACCTTCAGGTGATGCGCCACATGATCCATCACCCGCTCGATGCCGAAGAGGCCCTGCGGCCCGCCGAAGCCGCGGTAGGCGGTGGCGCTCTGCATGTTGGTCTTCAGCCGGTGGCTCTCGACCCGCAGCGCCGGGATGTCATAGGCGTTGTCGGCGTGCAGCATGGCGCGGTCAGCCACGGCCAGAGACAGGTCCTGCGCCCAACCACAGCGGGTGTACTGCCGAAAGTCCACCGCCAGAAGGCGACCGCCCTTATCGAAACCCACGGTGTAGTCGATCCGGAAGTCGTGCCGCTTGCCGGTGATCATCATGTCGTCGTCGCGGTCGTAGCGCATCTTTGCCGGACGCCCGGTCGCGCTCGCCGCAACGGCGCAGGCGATGGCCAGCGCATTGCCCTGGCTCTCCTTGCCACCAAAGCCGCCACCCATGCGCCGCGTCTCGACCCGCACCGCGTGCATCGGCAGGTGCAGCGCATGGGCCACCTTGTGCTGAATCTCGGTGGGGTGCTGGGTGGAGCTGGCGACCACCAGATCGCCGTTCTCCTGCGGCATCACCAATGCCGCCTGCCCCTCGAGGTAGAAATGCTCCTGCCCGCCCATCTCGAGACTGCCCTCGAGCGTCATCGGCGCAGCCTTCAGCGCCTCGGCGGCATCGCCCTTCTCCCAGATGCGGGGGCCTTCCTCGAAGCGGCTGTCCGCTGCCAGCGCCTGCTCGATGGTGAGGATCGGCTCACGCTGCTCGTAGGTGATCTTCGCCAGCCGCGCCGCCTTGCGCGCGGCGAGATGACTGGTCGCGGCAACAAGGAAAATCTGCTGGCCGAGGTAGTGGATGGTGCCGTCCGAAAGCAGCGGCTCGTCGTGCAGCGAGGCCGAGCAGTCGCAATCCGAGGGCAGGTCCTTGGCCTCCCAGACCTTCACCACGCCGGGCGCGGCACGAACGGCCGAGAGGTCGATCGCGGTGATCTTGCCGGCGGCGATGGTCGACAGGCCGAAGGCGAGGTGCAGGCAGTCCGCCGGCACGGGGATGTCGTCAATGTAGCGGGCCTTGCCCGAGACATGCAGCGGGGCCGCGTCATGCGGCAGGGGCTTGGAGACGCTCATGCGCGCACCCCGCGCACGTCGGTGGCCACGCCGAGGTCGGCGATCAGGTAGCGGATCAGCATGTTGCGCGCAGCCTCGAGCCGGTAGCCGGCGCTGGCACGCATGTCGCTCATCGGCTGATAGTCCTTGTCGAACTCCCCCGAGGCCGCCATCACCGTGTCCTCGATCCAGGGCTTGCCGATCAGCGCCTGCTCCACATGGGTGGCGCGCTTGGGTGTTCCGGCCATACCACCAAAGGCGATGCGGGCCTCGGTCACCCGGTTGTTCTGGGTCACGATCCAGAAGGCGCCGCAGGCGGCGGAGATGTCCTGATCGAAGCGCTTGGAGAGCTTGTAGACCCGCAACCGGTCCGCCTTGCGCGGAATGGTCACCGCCTCGACGAACTCGCCGGGCTGCCGGTCCTGCTTGCCGTATTCGAGGAAGAAGTCCTCGATCGGCATCTCGCGCCGCGTGTCGCCCTTGCGCAGGTGCAGCGTCGCGCCCAGCGCGATGAGCGCCGGCGGGTTGTCCCCGATGGGCGAGCCGTTGGCGATATTGCCGCCAATGGTGGCCGCCGCCCGCACCTGCGCCGAGCCGTAGCGGCGCAGCATCTCGGCGTAGCTGGGGTAGTGTTCCTTCATTTGCGTCAGAACGCGGTCCATCGTGACACCTGCACCGATGCGGAGCGCATCCTCGGTGACCTCGATTTCCTGCAGGTCGGCGCAGCGGTTGAGGAAAATCACCTTGTCCAGTTCGCGCAGCTGCTTGGTCACCCAGAGGCCGACGTCGGTGGCCCCCGCCACAAGCGTGGCCTCGGGGGTTTCCTCGAAGAGACGCGCCAGCTCGTCGGCGGTCTCGGGGGCCGCGAGCTTGCCTGCGTCCGCGGAGATCCGCGACAACAGATCCTTCTCGGCGCTCATCCACTTTGGCACGGGCGCGCCCGTCGCAGCCTCGGCGGCGCGGACGATGGGCGCGTAGCCGGTGCAACGGCAGAGGTTGCCCGCCAGCGCGTCGTCGTGGCCGGTGTCGCCGTTGAGATGGGCCGTGGCCATGGAGACCACGAAGCCCGGCGTGCAGAAGCCGCATTGCGATCCATGGTGATCGACCATCGCCTGCTGCACCGGATGCGGCGTGCCGTCCGGGCCGGCGATACCCTCGACCGTGCGCAGCGCCTTGCCGTGCAGCTGAGGCAGGAAGAGGATGCAGGCGTTGACCGCCCGGCTGCCGCGCGCATCGGTGACCATCACCGTGCAGGCGCCGCAGTCGCCCTCGTTGCAGCCTTCCTTGGTGCCCCTGAGCCCGCGCTCCTCGCGCAGCCAGTCGAGCGCCGTGCGCGTGGGAGACACGTCGCGCAGCACCACACTTTCCCCGTTCAGAAGAAAGGAGATGTCCATGTTGATGACCCGCCGCCTTACCATTGAAGTTTCCCCGCTGCGCGCCCTCGATGCGGCGTAGAAGGCGCGCGGATTCTTATCTCTTTGCCCCAAGGCTAGGCGGGGGCTTTCGGCCTTGGCAAGAAGAATTTGCCCGTTTGTCAGGCACGCGCTGCCGAAGCGGCGCGAATTTGCGCATCAAATCGCGGGTGGCAGGCGGCTCGCCGGGTCATCGTGCCGCGAGAAAGCGCGCGAGCGCCTGCATCGCCGGGGCGATGTTCAGAAGGCCATTGTGGTCGCCCTGCTCAACGATCTCGAGCCGGGCGCTCGGCATCGCCTCGGCAAGGGCGCGGGCATCTTCGACCGGCACGGCAAAATCGTGACGGGCATGCACCACCAGCGTGTCGCCATGCCGGGCCGTCGCCACCTCTCGCCAGGGCGCCTCCGGACCATAGGGCGCGCAGAGACGGATCACGGTGGCCTCGAAAACGCTGCGGCAGCGCCCGGAGAGTCCGTATTGCGTCGCCCCGAGCCGCAGCAGCTTTGGCAGATCGATCGGCGTGGAGATGAAGGCGAGGCGCGGACAATCGAAGCCCTCGGCCAGCGCAAAGAGCAATCCACTGGCAGAGACGCAGTGCGCCGCCACGGCGTCATAGGGGCCATGTTCCGCACCGCAACGGTGGATCGCGGGCACGATCTCGGCCAGCCCGCAGCGCATTCGGCGCCGGCTCAAATGTCCGGGCAGGATCAGCAGGTCGACCGCCGCGCCCAGCCGGCGCAGCTCGCGCACCAGTCGGGCGAACTGCCGGACGTGGCCGTCATGCCCCGGCACCAGCAGCACCCGCGGGGCATCTGCCTGCTGCCCCGGGTGGCGCAGCACCGCCATGCCCGGCGCCAGCGGCAGCAGTTCGGCACCGCCGCGGGTCGCCTGCGCCGGATCGAGATGCGAGGCGGGGCTGAGGTAGCGATGCGCCAGCAGCCGGCCGGTCGTGCCCGGCAGCAGCCGCGCGGCGAGATGCAGGATGCGGCGGCGCACACCCGGCGCGCCGCTTCCGGCCGACAAAACTTCTGCCATGCGCTCGCCCTGCCACTCGTTCCGCATCCACATCACCATCGTTCGTTCACGCACAGCCCCCTCGGGCGTGAGGTTTGCGTTATCAGTACTCCGACGACAAATCACATTCGGCCAGAATGCGCGCTTCTTCGCGGCACAACGGCAGCGAGGCCACACCCCGCGCAGCCCCAGGGCACGACCGACGCGGGGGCTTTCGCCCCCCGGCGCGCCGCAATACTCTGGCGCCATGAGCGATCCCCGATTCATCCACCTCCGCGTCCATACCGAATATTCCCTGCTCGAAGGCGCCGTGCGGCTGAAAAAGCTGCCCGGGCTCTGCGAGGCCATGGAAATGCCCGCCGTCGCGGTGACGGACACCAACAACCTCTTCGCGGCGCTGGAATTTTCGGTGTCCGCCAGCGGTGCCGGGGTACAGCCGATCATTGGCTGCCAAGTCGACCTGCTCTACGTCGAGCCGGTGCCGGGCGAAAAGCCCAAGGCGCCTGCCCCGATCGTGCTGCTGGCGCAGAACGAGCAGGGCTACGAGAACCTGATGAAGCTCAACTCCTGCCTCTACCTGCGCGGTGACGGGCAGGAGGCGCATGTTACGCTCGAGGAGCTCGAGACCTACGGCGCGGGGCTGATCTGCCTGTCGGGCGGTCCGGACGGGCCGGTGGGGCGGCACCTGCGCGAAAACCACCGCGCCGCGGCGCAGACCCTGCTGACCCGGCTGCACCAGATCTACGACGACCGGCTCTACGTCGAGCTGCAGCGCCACCCGGGCGAGAACGGGCTGCCGCCCGAGGAACGCATTGCCGAGCGCGGCCATGTGGAGATGGCCTATGAGATGGGCCTGCCGCTGGTCGCCACCAACGACGTCTATTTCCCCAAGGCCGAGATGTACGAGGCGCATGACGCGCTGATCTGTATTTCCGAGGGGGCCTATGTCGACCAGCAGGAGCCGCGCCGCCGGCTGACGGCGCAGCACTACCTCAAGAGCCCGCAGGAGATGGCGACGCTCTTCGCCGACCTGCCCGAGGCCATCGAGAACACCGTCGAGATCGCCCGGCGCTGCGCCTTCATGGCCTATCGCCGCGATCCGATCCTGCCAAAATTCGCCGACGACGAGGTCGAGGAACTACGGCGGCAGGCCAACGAGGGGCTTCAGGCGCGGCTTGCGGTGATCCCGCATGCGGTCTCGGTCGAGGAGTACCAGAAGCGGCTCGATTTCGAGCTTGGCATCATCGAGGGCATGGGCTTTCCCGGCTACTTCCTGATCGTTGCCGACTTCATCAAGTGGTCGAAGGACAACGACATTCCCATCGGTCCGGGCCGGGGCTCGGGCGCGGGCTCGCTGGTCGCCTATGCGCTGACCATCACCGACCTCGACCCCCTGCGCTACTCGCTGCTGTTTGAGCGCTTCCTCAACCCCGAACGTGTGTCGATGCCCGACTTCGACATCGACTTCTGCATGGACCGGCGCGAGGAAACGATCCGCTACGTGCAGGAGAAGTACGGGCGCGACAAGGTCGGCCAGATCATCACCTTCGGCGCGCTGCTGTCCAAGGCTGCCGTGCGCGACGTCGGCCGGGTGCTGCAGATGCCTTATGGCCAGGTCGACCGGCTGTCGAAGATGATCCCGGTCGAGGGGGTCAAACCCGTCTCCATCGAGAAGGCGCTTCAGGACGAGCCGCGGCTGCGCGAGGAAGCCCGCAATGAGGAGGTCGTCGACCGGCTGCTGACCTACGGACAGCAGGTCGAGGGGCTGCTGCGGAACGCCTCGACCCACGCCGCGGGCGTGGTGATCGGCGACCGGCCGCTGGATCAGCTGGTGCCGCTCTACCAGGATCCGCGCTCGGACATGCCCGCCACCCAGTTCAACATGAAATGGGTGGAGCAGGCGGGGCTGGTGAAGTTCGACTTCCTCGGCCTGAAGACGCTGACGGTGATCCAGAACGCGGTGAACCTGATCCTGAAGTCGGGCCGCCCGATCCATGTCGCCGCCGATGGCACCCAGCTCTATGACCCGCCGGAGGGCGCCGAGAACCAGATGAACCTCATCCCGCTGGATGACGGCAAGACCTACGAGCTCTACTCCGCTGCCAAGACGGTGGCGGTGTTCCAGGTGGAAAGCTCGGGCATGATGGATGCCCTGAAGCGAATGAAACCCACCTGCATCGAGGACATCGTGGCGCTGGTGGCGCTCTACCGTCCCGGCCCGATGGAGAACATCCCGGTCTATTGCGAGGTCAAGAACGGCCTGCGCGAGATCACCTCGGTGCACCCGTCGATCGACCACATCCTTGCCGAGACGCAGGGCATCATCGTCTACCAGGAACAGGTGATGCAGATCGCGCAGGAGATGGCGGGCTACTCGCTCGGCGGCGCCGACCTGCTGCGCCGCGCCATGGGCAAGAAGATCAAGGAGGCGATGGACGCCGAGCGTCCGAAGTTCGAGAAGGGCGCGGCCGAGAACGGCGTCGACAAGAAGAAGGCCACAGAGGTCTTCGACCTTCTGGAGAAATTCGCCAACTACGGCTTCAACAAATCGCACGCGGCGGCCTATGCGGTGGTGTCCTACCAGACCGCCTGGCTGAAGGCGAACCATCCGGTGGAGTTCATGGCGGGCGTCATGAACTGCGATATCCACCTCACCGACAAGCTCGCCGTCTATTTCGACGAGATGAAGAACGGGCTGAAGCTGCCCTATGTACCGCCCTGCATCAACCGCTCGCAGGCCACATTCGACGTGGTGGAGGGCGAGCTGGTCTACGCGCTTGGCGCCTTGAAGAACGTCGGTCTCGACGCCATGCGGCTGGTGGTCGAGGGGCGCGGCGACACGCCCTTCACCACGCTCTTCGACGTGGCGCGGCGGGTGGACCTCAAGCGCGTCGGCAAGCGCCCGATGGAGATGATGGCACGCGCGGGGGTCTTCGACCAGCTCGACAAGAACCGCCGCCGGGTGTTCGACAGCCTCGATGCGCTGGTCGCCTATTCCGCCGCGATCCACGAGCAGAAGGCCAGCGCTCAGGTCTCGCTCTTCGGCGAGGCCGGGGACGACCTGCCCGAGCCGCGCCTTTCGCCGGTGCCCGACTGGCTGCCCGCCGAACGGCTGTCGGAAGAGTTCAAGGCCATCGGCTTCTACCTCTCTGGCCACCCGCTCGACGATTACATGCCCGCGTTGAAGCGGCGCGACGTGATGACCCTCGAGGAAGCAACCAACAAGGCGCGCGGCGGCCCCTGCATCGCCAAGCTGGCAGGCGTCGTCGCCGGGCGGCAGGAGCGCAAGTCGGCCAAGGGCAACCGCTTTGCCTTCGCTCAGCTCTCGGACCCCACCGGCGCCTACGAGGTCACGCTCTTCTCCGAGACGCTGGAGAAAAGCCGCGAGTTCCTCGAGACCGGCTCGAAGGTGGTGATCACTGTCGAAGCCACCATGGAAAGCGACCAGCTCAAGCTGCTGGCGCGCTCGATGGGGCCGGTCGAGCAGGTGGTCGCGGGCGCCGGAGCGACCGGGCTGAAGATCTGGATCGAGGGGGCGAGCGCGATCAACCAGATCGCCTCGGTGCTCAGCCGCGCCGCCGAGCAGATGCCCAAGGCCGGGCGCGGGCCGGTGCGGCTCTGCCTTGCCGACCACGGGCTGCCCGGCGAGGTCGAGATGGACCTGCAGCAGGAATTCCCGGTGACGCCGGAGATCAAGGGCGCGGTGAAATCGCTGGGCGGGGTTCTGGCGGTCGAGGACTTCTGAGCGGCCCTCCGCCGGAAGTCCCCGCCCTGACAAGGGCTTGTGGATTCGGGTCGGGCAAAAGGTTACACGAAGATTACAGTTTTTGACCCGCGCGGGGGATCGCGCGGGCGCAGCCCCTCGACGGTCCCTTTCCCGGAGCGCCTTCGTGTCACGACCTCAGACCAGACGCCCGCCCGTGGCGCAGTCGTTGCTCATCTGCCTTGCCCTGCTGGCGCTTGCCGCCTGCGAGACACCGGGCGAGGTGCCGCGCCTGTCGGACGTCGATCTCGATGAAAGCGCCGGGCAGAGCGCGGCGCTGCCCTCCGAAACGGAGTTGTCCGACGCAGGTGGATTTCTCGACAGCCGCGAAACTCCGGCACCCCGTGCAAAGGTACAACCAAAAGGCGGGCTGCTGGGTTGGCTCGGCGGGCAGGCGGCAGCGGTCAAGGGCAACGGTCCCGACGCTCGCGAAGTTACCTTCGGCACCTCCCTTCCCTATGGCGAAATCGCCCGCGTCTGCGGCGTGTCGACGCGCAGGCTCGGCGCGCCCGTGGCGCAATATCCCGAGACCCGCCGGGGTTACGTGCTCTACGACAGCCACCCGGGCAGCAGCAGCGCGCGCGCACTCTACATCACCGGCTTCGACGATGGCTGCGCCCGGCAGGTGACCGGCGCATTGGCGCTCTTCGGCGACCCCGAGTTGCACGAGCAGCTGCGCTACGGGCTGGCCGGGCGCAGCCTGCCGAGGGGCCGGGTCGCAGGCGCCTACGAGGAGGTGAAGGCCGAGGTCTGCGGCGTCTCGGCGGGGCGCCCCTGCGGCCGGGCGATGACGCGGCTCGCCCGCGACACGGCTTTCGTCAGCGTCTACCCGGCCTTCGGCAGCACGTCCTACGTGAACATGCTGCTGCACGGCGGGCAGGTCATCGCCATCGAGCAGCACTGAGGCCGGCCGCCCCTTTCGGGACCCGCCCGACGCCGCCGGTTCAGTAGTGCGGCGGCCTCTCGTCGCCGAGGATCACCCCGCCGCCGCCATCGCTCTCGCGCGCGGCCTCGCGCTCCATCAACATCTGCACCCGGTGCTGCAGCAGGGCGATATCCCGGTCCTGCCTGGCAACGGTCTCGGAGAGATCGTCCACCGCACGCTGCAGATGGGCGATGCGTTCCTGCAGGTCTTCGAGCTGTTCGGGCATGCGGGACTCCTTGCCTCGGGACGAGGAATGGTGGCGAGGTCTGCCCTGCAGATAGGCGGCGCGGCGCGGCTTGTCCATGCCACGGGCCCGGGCCGCCGATCTGAACTGCGGGACATACCAGCGGAACGGAAAGAACAGATCAGCCGGCCCCGGCGGGTTTCACCTCGCGCTCTGGCTCTTCCTGCGGCAGCGCTGCGGGTCGGTCTTCCGTCCCGTCCTCCAGTTCGGTCTCTTCGGCGCCTTCGGGCAGCACGTCCTCGGCGGCCCCCGCCCCGGCGTCGTCAGCAGCCTCGCCGTCAGCAAGCTGCGCCTCATTGACCTCAGCCTGTTCCTCCGCCGCTGTTACTTCGTCTGCCGCTTCGCCTTGATCTGCCTCAGCGGCTTCTGCCGCCTCTGCCGCCTCTGCCGCTTCGATCTCCTCGTCGGTGCGACCGGCATCAGCGAGAATGAACTCCGCTGCACGCAGCGCCGCCGCCATCACCGGTGCCAGCGTGCCTCCGGCCGGCATCTCGGGAAAGATCGAAGCATCGCAGACCCTCAGTCGCTTCACCCCGCGCAGACGCAGCCGCGCGTCCAGCGGGTCAAGCTCGTCGGGGCCCATCGCGCAGGTGCCCACCGCGTGGCAGGCAGAGCGGCTGTAGCGGCGATAGAGGTCGAGGATGTCCTCGTCGCTCTTGGCCCAGGCCGAGATCACCGTCTCGCCTTCGATGAACTCGGCCAGCGCCGGCCGCCGGGCCAGCCCGCGCAGCTTGCGCAGGGTGGCAATGGCGCGCAGGCGGTCGCGCTCGGTGCAGAGGTAGTTGGCCTCGATCCGTGGCGGCATGTCGGGGTCCGGCCCCGCGGCGAAGACGTAGCCGGTGCTTTCGGGCCGCAGAACGTGGCCGGTCAGCCGCATGCCCGGTTCGGTTTCCGGCCGGCCCACGCCCTGTGCCACCTCCAGCGAATAGGCGGCGGCAGTGATCATGATGTCGGGCCGGGCGACGGTTTTCTGCGACTCGACAAAGCCGATCAGTTCCGCACCGCCCCGGCCCAGCGCGCCCTCGCCGGACAGCAGGTAGCGCAGCGCGTTCACCGCGAGCCGCGCGCCGCTGAAGGCCCGGTTGTCGCTGTCGCGCCAATGGCGCAGCCGCCAGTTGGTCGCCAGCATCAGGTGATCGCGCAGACCGCGGCCGATGTTGGGACTGTGATGCTTCGTCTCGATCCCGGCGCGGCGCAGGGCCATACCGTCGCCGATGCCCGAGAGCATCAGGATCTTGGGGGTGATCACCGCACCGGCGCAGAGGATCACCTCGCCGCGGGTACGGAACAGCAGCTGTGCGGTGCCGCGCCGTCCCTCGACGCCATAGGCGCGGCCCTCGTCGGTCAGCACCCGGTCGACGCGCACGCCGGTCTCGATCTGCAGGTTCGGCCGGGTCTTTGCCCCACGCACGAAGGCGGTCCAGGCGGTGACACGTCTGCCCTTGTCGTCGATGGTCCAGGCGGCGGGGCCGAGCCCGTCGGGATCGGCCTCGTTGGGATCGGCGCGCTGGCGCCAGCCGGATTCCGCCCCAGCCTTCATCACAGCCTGCATGAGCGGCCGCAGCGGCTCGGACAGACGCAGGGACACCGGCCCGCCACGGCCGCGCAGTTCGCTACCACCGAAGGCATGGTGTTCAAGTTCGCGCAGCGCGCGCGACATTTCCGGCCAATCCCATTCGGCGCTGCCGGTGGCGCGGGCCATGTGCGCCCAGTCCGCCTCGCCGCCGCGCAGCCAGAGCATCGCGCCGACGGCGCTGGTGCCGCCGGGCATGCGCCCGCGCAGCCAGCGCTCCGCCGGGCCGCGCGGCCCGGGTTCGACGTGGTAGCCATAGACGCGGGTCGGGTCTCGCAACAACCAGGATCGCGCCCCCGGCACGGCGCTCGCCCAATGCCCTCCGGCACCCTTGCCCTCTTCGAGCAGCAGCACCCGGGTGTCGGGATCCGCCGAGAGCCGTTCGGCCAGCACGCTGCCTGCCGCCCCTGCCCCGACGATGATGTAGTCGAACTCGTCCGCCTGCGCCTCGGTCATAATCCGGTCCAAGTCTTCCGTCTTTCCCGGTGCGCCCTGCGGGGCGACCGGTGCCTGCTCGAATCGAACCCGCTCAGGCTCTTTCGTCCTTGGGCGAGCCCATCACCACGTAGGAGGTTATGGCGCTTACCTGCGGCAAGGTGCCGAGAACCTCGGTGTGGAACTCCTTGTAGGCGGCCAGGTCGGTCACCTCTATCCGCAGAAGGTATTCCACGTTCCCGGTAATATTGTGGCACTCCCTGACCTCGGGGGCGCGGGTGATCACCCGCTCGAAGGCAAGCTGCGCCTCCTTGGTGTGCACGCCAAGCCCGACGGTGACATAGGCGACAAATCCGATGCCGGTCTTCTCGGGGCTGAGCACGGCGCGGTAGCCGCGGATCACCCCGGCCTTTTCCAAAGCCGCCACCCGTCGCAGGCAGGCCGAGGCAGACAGCCCCACCCGCTCGGCCAGCGCGAGGTTGCTGATACGCCCGTCCGTCGCAAGAACACGCAATATCCGGTCGTCGATGTAATCAAGGTCGCTCATAAATTGCGATGAGAGCCAAATTACGCCGCAGATTGCAATCTTTCTCCGCGCGAAACCGGCAAGTCTTGCGCCATGACACAGGACCTTCTCCTCGCGCTCGCGACCTTTGCCTTCGTCACGGTGATCTCGCCGGGGCCGAACAACCTCATGCTGCTCGCTTCGGGTGCCAATTTCGGCTTCGGTCGCAGCGTGCCGCATATGCTGGGCGTGGCACTGGGGTTTCCGGCGATGGTGCTGCTGGTAGGGCTCGGTGCCATGCGCGTCTTCGAGGCCTTCCCGATGGTGCGCGGCGCGCTGACGGTCCTGTCGGTGCTGTACATGCTGTGGCTCGCGTGGAAGATCGCCCATGCCGCCGCGCCGGGCGAGGCGAAGGCCGGCGCGCGGCCTATGAGCTTTTTGCAGGCGGCCGCCTTCCAATGGGTCAACCCCAAGGCCTGGTCGATGGCGCTGGGGGCGATCACCCTCTACGCGGTCAGCCGCGATCTGCCCGCGGTACTGCTGGTGGCGGGCACCTATGTCGCCATGGGCGCGATCTCGACCACCACCTGGACGGTGCTCGGCGGCAGCCTGCGGCGGGTGCTGACCAATCCAGCCCGGCTGCGCCTGTTCAACTGGAGCATGGCGGCCCTGCTGATCGCCTCGATGCTGCCGGTGCTGCTGGCCTGACGCCGCTTCCATCTCGCCAGAAGGCCCGCAGATGTGGCAATCGAGCTTGCTTTGTTGCATCCGCGCGCCTTCGAGGCCATATAGGCCGCGACCAACAAGAGTGCCCGAGCATGACGCATTATCTCGACTTTGAAAAACCCCTCGCCGAGATCGAAGGCAAGGCGGAAGAACTGCGCGCCATGGCGCGGAAGAACGAAGAGATGCATGTGGAGGACGAGGCGGCCGCGCTCGACCGCAAGGCCGACGATCTGCTCAAGGATCTGTACAAGAAGCTGACGCCCTGGCGGAAATGCCAGGTGGCGCGGCATCCCGACCGTCCCCATTGCAAAGACTACATCGACGCCCTGTTCACCGAGTACACGCCGCTCGCCGGCGACCGCGGCTTTGCCGATGACCACGCGGTGATGGGCGGGCTTGCCCGTTTCAACGACCGCCCGGTGGTGGTGATCGGCCACGAGAAGGGCAATGACACCCAGTCGCGCATCGAGCGCAACTTCGGCATGGCCCGCCCCGAGGGCTACCGCAAGGCGATCCGCCTGATGGAAATGGCCGACAAGTTCGGCCTGCCGGTGATCACCCTCGTCGACACCCCCGGCGCCTACCCGGGCAAGGGCGCCGAAGAGCGCGGCCAGTCCGAGGCGATCGCCCGCTCGACCGAGAAGTGCCTGCAGATCGGCGTGCCGCTGGTGACCGTGATCATCGGCGAAGGCGGCTCCGGCGGAGCCGTGGCCTTCGCCACCGCCAACCGCGTGGCGATGCTCGAGCATTCGGTCTACTCGGTGATCTCGCCCGAGGGCTGCGCCTCGATCCTGTGGAAGGACGCCGAGAAGATGCGCGAGGCCGCCGAGGCGCTGCGCCTGACCGCGCAGGACCTGCTCAAGCTGGGCGTCGCCGACAAGGTGATCCCCGAGCCGCTGGGCGGCGCGCACCGTGCGCCGCTGGATGCAATCGAGGCAGTTGGCAAGAATATCTCCGCCCTGCTCGAGGAGATGGACGGCATGAAACCGGCCGAGCTGGTCAAGGCACGCCGCCAGAAGTTCCTGTCGATGGGCTCGAAGGGGCTCGCCGCCTAAGACGCTCTTCCTTAGCCAACACTCGAAGCCTCGGAGCGCGGTTCCCGCCGCATTCCGGGGCTTCTTCATGTAAAGGCGGAAGTTGAAGGACGCGGCACAGGATTTTGGAATAGCTCGGATTACTCAGGCCTGCGCCGAACTGATTGAAGGTATTCTTCGAAAACCAAGGTATTTTCTTCTCGCCGCGTTATAGTCAAATTTCAACACCACCTCGATAGCGAACACCCGCCCGCACCCCGAATGTTTAACCTGCTCGTAATTCTTTGACCACCTCATGGCATATTCACAATGGCGGGTCCCCTGAATGAGGATCTTCTATCAATCCTGTATCGCCTACCCACCACACTACACGGAAAAATCTCGCCGAACTTCCTCGGCCGCCGCCTGATCTTCCCCCCATAAGAAACACGTAAATTCGCGCGAAACTTGGAGTTTTCCTAGATTTATCGCGCCTTTTCAAGAGATCAGGGGGACACTCTCCTCCGGCGTCTGCACTTGACGCTCTCATCGGAATATCCCGATATGGCCGAAATTTGACTTATATCCACGCTCAACCATCTCTCGACAACTGACTGATTGGCAAAAACCTTTGGCGCATATGGATATAAACAGCGCCCGAAATTTTCCATAAAGACCTCGATAGGCCCTAAAATCCTCACCCCCGCCCCCCAAACAAGCCAGATTTCAAATTTCCGACCCAAATTGCTTGGCGATCCCGTTCCGGAATTGCGCCATGCTGGCTTACCCGGGCCCGCAAAGGCACCGACTCTCGCCACATGAACTCCGACGCAACCTGCTGGCAGGGAGTCTTTTTTCGGCGCAGTTCATGCGATGCGTGACCGCATGAACGACCGGGGATCATCGCGGATGCGCGGGCGGGATGCGCCTTGCCCTCAGGACGCCGCATTCTCAGCCGCGGCGCGCAGACGCGCGCCGACCGACTCGATGCCACGGTCAGCAGCCTTCGGAATGATCCGGTAGCCCGCATTGACGAAGCAGAAGAGCGCGAAGCCCAGCAGGCCGAGGCACAGCAGCCCCACCAGAACCCGGCCGTAGACCTGACCCTGCAGCCAGTCGAAGGCACTCCCCAGTCCACCTGCCTCGGAGGCATTGGCTTGCAGCGCGGCATAGCAGATCAGCATACCGATGATGCCGATCACCACGCCCTGCGCCGCGAGACCGGCCTTCAGCGCCCCGTTCATATGGGTGGTGAAACGGTTGGCACGCAGATGGTTGCGATACTCTTCCTTATAGGCCTTATGCAGGTAATAGCCCCCTGCCCCGACGGTGAGCAGCCCCGCGACGCCCACAGCGAGTTGGCCGCCGGGGCTCTGGAGCACCGTGTCGAGCATCTGCCTCCCGCTGCTGCCGCCGCTACGCCCCACGAGCAGGGTCACCGCGAGGCCGCCGATGCCGAGATGCGCCGCGCCGGTGACCAGCATGCCCGCGCGGGCGATCAGTCCCTTGGCGCCGCGCCCGTAGGCCTCGAGGTCCCAGATGCAGTCGACCAGACGCCAGACCGCATAGGCGAACATGCCAAGCGCAATGAGCACGATCACCGCCGTGCCCCAGCCGCCCTGCAGGCTCTGCATCGCTTCCGAGGTGCCCTCGGCCTGCCCACCGTGCAGGATCGACCAGAGCGAGACACCCGCCACCACGAGGTAGACCAGCCCGCGCCCCGCGTAGCCGGCGCGCATCACCGGAATCGACCAGGCGAAATCCTCGGGGTTCACATCCTCGAGCCGGCGGGCGCGGCGCGAGTCAGGCTGCAGCGAAAGCGAGTCGGCGAGGGTCATGGCGGGCTCCGGGGCTGGCTGAGAGATATCCCCTCAATGCCCCTGCCCCCCTCCCGGTTCCCCGCCGGTCTGTGTCAGGTGGCAAGCATCCGCAGCCCCTGCGTGACGTCCGAGCGCACCGCCAGCCGCAGTCCCGGCTCGTCCCCGGCCTTCAGCGCCGCGATCATCAGCCTGTGATACTGCGGTGCCTCGGTGCGACGGAGACGGCCGTAGAGCTTGCGCATGGTGGGCCCGAGCTGCAGCCAGACGGTTTCGGTCATCGCCAGCATCGCGGGCGCCTGCGCGCGCAGATAGAGCGTGCGGTGGAACTCGAGGTTGGTGCGGATGTAGCCCACCGCGTCGCGCGCCTGGATCATCTCGGAGATCGTGCCGTTGATCGTCTGCAGCCGGTCGATCAGCGCCATATGCGCCCGCGGCAGCGCGCGCGAGGCCAGTTCGACCTCGATCAGCGCCCGCAGCGCCGCAAGCTCCTCGATCCGCTCGTTCGACAGTTCCGGCGTCGAGACCCGGCCGGAGGAGGACATCGACAGCGCGCCCTCGGCGACCAGCCGGTTGATCGCTTCGCGCGCGGGGGTCATCGAGACGTCGAACTCGCGGCCGATGCCGCGCAGGGTGAGCGACTCTCCCGGCGCGATCTGCCCCAGCATGATGCGCTGGCGCAGCCCGCGGTAGACGCGCTCGTGGGCGGAAAGGACGATGTCGGACGTACGGGGCTGGGGCTGGATCATGATCCGCGCAATCTCCGCTGTGGCGCGCGCCGCGTCAATCGCCGAAACGGTAGCGGTGCAGCGAAGCGCCCTCGTCGCGCAGCCAGCGCCGCGCCGGTCGCCAGTCACCGTAGAGCTGCTCCACCACCGCCCAGAAGGCCGGGGAGTGGTTCATCTGCGCCAGATGCGCCACCTCGTGCGCCGCCACGTAATCGAGCACCTCGGGCGGTGCCATGACCAGCCGCCACGAATACATCAGGCCGCCCTCGGCGGTGCAGGAGCCCCAACGCGAGCGCGTGTCGCGCAGCGTCAGCCGGCTGTAGGGTAGCCCCAGCGCGGCGGAATGGCGGTCCGAGGCCTCGGCCAGCCGATCGCGCGCCTCGGCGCGCAGCCAGCCCATGAGCCGTGCGGGCACCTGCTCGGCTGCTCCTGGCACTTCCAGCGCGTCACCGTGGCAGCGGACGCTGCGCCCCTGACCCGCGCGAATTTCATGCGCCCGTCCCTCGAAGGGCAACCGCGCGCCGAGCCCCACCGCCACATCCGCGCCGCGGCTTTCGAGGTGGCCGCGCAGCCAGCCTTCCTTCTCGCGCAGGAAGCCGATCGCCTCCGCCTCGGGCAGCCGCCGCGGCAGCGTCAGCGTCACCCTGCCGTCGAGCTGCGACAGCCGCAGCGACAACCGTCGCGCCTGCGCCGAGCGGCGCAGGGTGATCGAGATCGGCGGATTGCCTGGAAGGGTTATCTGCCCCATTTCTGCGCCTCTGGACTGCATTGGCCAAAAGTTTTGACACTGCCCCTGTGTTATGGCAGAGGCTGCAGATTGTCGACCGTACAAGCCAGCTGAAGGGGACCACCCATGCCCAAAGAAGAATGGGGCACGAAGCGCGTCTGCCCGACCACCGGGAAGCGTTTCTACGACCTGAACAAGGATCCGATCGTCTCGCCGTACACCGGTGAGGTGCTGACACTCGATACCGGCAAGCGCACCATGCTGTCGGCAGACCAGCCCGATGGCGCCCCGCGTCGTGCCCAGACCGAGGAGTCGGAAGACGTCGATCTGCTGGAAGATGATGTCGAAGTCGAACTCGACGACGATGATGTTCTCGACGACGACGAGGACGACAACGTGTCGCTCGACGAGATCACCGACGTCCCCGGGGATGACGACGAGTAAGCTTTCGAGTTTTTTCTGCGGGCGGTGATTTTTTCGCTTGAACCCGCCCGCAGCATCCCATAGATCACGCCGCACAGCGCCGGAGACGGCGCGGCGGACACCGCTCCGGACCAAAGCCGAAAGGCCCCGCAGGGCAGACGGACAAGGCGACGAGCACCGCGATTGGGGCCTTAGCTCAGCTGGGAGAGCGCCTGATTTGCATTCAGGAGGTCAGGAGTTCGATCCTCCTAGGCTCCACCAATCCTCCTTTGAAAAGCACCAGATAGTTCTGCCTTTTTGGTCACAGGACTTGCCTCTGCCGCGCAGACTGGTGCTGTTTTCCCTGTGAAAATCCATGCTGCTTTGATCCGCGCCTTTCGGAGCGTCGATCGCTGCGCAGCCCTTCCCCTGGCAAACCCAAGGATGGCCCATGAGCGACCATTTCTTCGTCCTGAGGGGCGGTCTTGGGTCGCGGGCAAGACCAGCCTGATCACCGAACTCGCCCGACGCGGCCTTCACACAATCCCCGAATCCGGCCGCGCGATCATTCGCGAGGGGACGCAGAGCGGCGGAGACGCCCTCCCCTCGGCGGGTCGCATGGCCAAGCCAACAAGGACCACACTGCGCAGGTGTCGTTTTCCGACGGCCGAAGCATGGGCCTCTCCTGAAATTGGAGGGACCGGAGCCCGGCGCCGGGCAAACGCCACATTTTCAGAGCCGTCGCCCTTTCGCCGCGCCAATCGGGATTTCTCTGCGCCCGGGGTCCGATAGCCAGAGCCGCCCCCCCGCCTGTCCCGGATGCGGGTCACAAAAAAAAGGCCGGAGCGGATGCCCCGGCCCTCGCTGTGCACACCTCTGCAACGCTCAGGCGCGGGCAAAGCCTCCGTTGCGCTCGCGGAAGATCGCCACAGCAAGCACCGCCCCCAGCAGCGCGGCCGCCGCGAAGACAAGGAAGGCCAGATGGAACCCGCCTGCGGCGATCAGCGGCTGTGTCAGGATCGGCGAGATGAACTGACCAATGAAGAGGCTGAAGGTCAGCGCGCCCGAGGCCATGCCGTGGTGCCGCATCGGCACCGCATCCAGCGTGGAGTTCAGCAGCGTCGGCACGATCAGACCCGGCCCCATGCCCACCAGGAGCGAGGCCGCGGCAATCATCGGCACCAGTTGCACGTAGCTGATCATCAAGAAGCCCGCAGCCAGCATGAAAAACCCCGCGCCCAGCACGCCGCCGCGGCCCAGCACCGCGCGCAGCCTGGGATAGACCATGGCGACTGCGCCCGCCGCGAAGGTCACGCAGACCATCATCATCGCGGCGGTGCTGGGGTCCGTGTGGCCAAGCTCTCGCAGGTAGAAGGCGATCTGCGTCGGCAGGATGTAGAAGGTGGCGAAGGTCAGCGCCAGCAGCGCGAGCGCGAGCGCCAGCACCGTCTGCCAGCCGTCCTGCCCCTGCGCGGTCGGGTGGCTGCCATCCTCATGGGAATGGCTCTTCGGCTCATCGAGGCAGAGGTAGAGGATCGGCAGGTAGATCAGCCCGGTGAGATAGAGCGCGAAGGGATAGAAGGACGAGTGGTTCGCCAACTGCCCGGCCGTGGCGATGAAGATCAGCCCGCCGAAGTTGATGAAGCTCATCTGCAGGCCCATGAACCTGCCGCGTTCGGGGCCATGGAAGTACTGCGCAACCAGTGCCGTCATCGCGGTCATCAGCATGGCAACGCTGACGCCCAGGATCAGGCGGGTTGCCAGCAGCACGGGCAGCGTCGGAGCCCAGAGCCCGGCGCTGCCGGCGAGCCCGAACAGCGCGGCACCGGCGATCAGCATCGCCTTGCGGCCGACGCGGTCGACAAGCAGCCCCGCGAAGGGCGCGATCACCGCGACGGTCAGCGAGGGGGCGGTGATCAGCAGGCGGGTGAGCAGCTCCGCATTGGGGGTCGCGGCGAAATAGGCCGCGATCCCCGGCAGGCCCGGACTGATGATTGCATTCGACATGACCGTCAGCGTGGCAGCAAGAAGCAACGCGACGGCACGGCGGTCCTTCAGAAGAGAACCCATGGGCGGTACCTGCGGATTTGGGGGAATTACAATTTACAAAATCTGTAACTTGTAAGATGAAGACATTCAAGCGGGCAAAGTGACGTTGGGGCCGATATCGATGCCGAGAACAGGACTGGCTCCGGAAGAGCTGAAGCGACGCGCGGTCGAGGTGGCCAATCAGCGCATCAAGACGGTGGGGTACAGCAAACTGCGCGTCACCGATGTCGCGGCCGAACTGGGGGTGAGCCATGCGGCGCTCTACGCGCATTTCTCGGGCAAGGCCGAGATCCTGGACGCGGTGGTCGGCCACTGGCTGGACATGGCGCAGGAGGAGTTGCGCGCCGCCGTCTCGGGTCCCGGCACCCCGGAGCAGCGGCTGGAAAACTGGCTGATCCAGCGGCTTCGCCTGAAACGCCAGGCGGCGCTGAAGGACCCCGAACTCTACGAGGCCTATTGCCAGGCCACCGACCGCTTGCGCGAGGTGGTGCTGCGGCACAAGGCGCTCTGGCGCGACCAGATCGCCATGCTGCTGACCCAGGCAATCCCCGACCTGAAGGACCCCGCCCATGCCGCGCGGCTGGTCCAGTCGGCGATGTACGGCTTCAACCATCCCCGGCTGGTGCTGGAATACCTCGATACCGAGGCCGAGATGATCGAAGACCGGTTGCGCGATGTCCTGCACACGCTGATCGCAGGACTGCGCAGCATATCCTGAAGCGCCCGAGCGCACCGCGCCAAGGTCAGGGATGGCCCCGGGTCCACCAAGCGGGGTCGGATGGCGGGTCGGTTTCACAGCGACCCAACCGCTCGGCCCCCGCCCAGCACTGCTCACCCTGACCCGCCGGCGGCACCCGAGCGGCGGAAAGCCGTCAAGGGCGCGCTCTAAGACCCACGGCAGCCGAAATCTGCGCAGCTTCCCGGTTCAGCGATCCAGCCTGTCGCGCAGCCGGTAGTAGTGGATCGCGATCCCGCCGTAGACCGGATGCAGCCCATGCAGGGGCAGCGACCGGATGCGTGTGTCGGCAGGTATCGGCAGCGGGGTGCCCCGCGCCAGATGTGCCGCCATCGCCTGGCCCAATGCCACCGAAAGCGCCACGCCCCGGCCATTGAAGCCGGTTGCCGCCAGTAGCCCCGGCGCCGGCGCGCAGAGGCGGATGCGGTGGTCAGGCGTCATCGCCACTCGGCCGAACCAGCGGTGCGAGACCTTGAACCCGGGACCATAGAGCGCCGCCAGCTCTGCCTCGAGTGCCGCGAAGTCCGACGCGCGGCGCGGTTCGGAGAAGCTGCCCCTGCCGCCGATCATCAGGCGGTTTTCGGGGCCGATGCGGAAATAGGTGCCGACCCGCCGGATCTCTGAGGCGCAGGCGCCGCCCGGCAGGACGCGCGAGAGCTGCTCGTCCGAAAGCGGCTCCGTCGCGATCTGGAAGCTGTGCGCCGGCACAACCGCGCGCGCCAGCGCCCTGTCGAGCGTGCCGGGTGTGTAGGCGTTGGTCGCCAGCACCACCCGGTCAGCCGTGACCTCGGGTCCTGCCGCGAGGCGCGCCCGCCAGCCGCCCTGTGCCCGCTCAAGCGTCTCGACGGGCGATCCGGCGTAAAGCCGCGCCCCGGCCCTGCGCGCTGCCTCTGCCAGCCCATAGGCGAGCTTCAGCGGATGCAGCTTGCCCGCCCGCCGGTCCAGCCAGCCGCCCTGGAAACCGCGCGCCCCGGTCGCCCGCGCCATGCCCGCCGCATCCAGCCAGTCCACATCCGCCCCCCGCGCCTGCCATTGCGTCATGCGCGCCCGCAGCCCCGCGAGGTGCACCCGCTTGTTGCCCGCCTGGATCCAACCGCCGCGCTCGGCATCGCAATCGATACCCAGCCGCTCCACCAGCGCAAAGAGCGTGTCCGCCGTGCGCCCCGCGAACTCGGTCGCCTGCGGACCCCAGAGCGCGTCGAGCACGTCGGGATCATCCTTCAGCCCGGGGATCACCTGCCCGCCGTTGCGGCCCGAGGCGCCGAAGCCGGCCTGCTCGGTCTCGAGCAGCATGACGTCCACCCCGGCTTCGGCGAGATGCAGCGCGGTCGAGAGCCCCTGGAAGCCGCCGCCGATCACCAGCACGTCGGCGCGGGCGCTCTCGCGCAGCGGCGGCAGGACGGGCGCAGCGGGCGCGGTCGCCGCCCAGATCGATTGCAGGTTCAGCGGGCTGGCGGTCATTCTCGGCTCCGTCGCACTTGGGTAGGGCGCGCAACGCGCCCCTAGGGCCGGATTTGCGCCGCCGTCACAGAAGCTTCCCAGACCGCCACCGGTCAAGAGCCGTCATGCGCCAGCGCTCTCCACGCCGGACAGCTTACGCCAAATCCGCCAGCGGAACACGCACCTTGCTTAGGCTAAAACTACGCCATGATGACGGAGGATATTCTTTTATCTCATCCAATGCCGGGTCACCTTCGCCACGGAATTGACGCAGCGCACCGTTGGAAAGGATGCTCCCATGCCCGTTGAAACGACCGAAGTCCTGGTGATCGGAGCCGGACAGGCCGGTATCGCCGCCAGCGAGCACCTGGGGGCCCACGGCATCCCTCATGTCGTGCTGGAGCGCAGCCGCATCGCCGAGCGCTGGCGCTCGGAACGCTGGGACTCGCTGGTCGCCAACGGCCCCGCCTGGCACGATCGCTTCCCGGGACTGGAATTCTCTGGCGATCCCGATGCCTTCGTGCCCAAGGAACAGGTCGCCGACTATTTCGAGGCCTACGCGAAGAAGATCGACGCCCCGGTGCGCTGCGGCGTCGAGGTAACCCGCGTGACCCGGCTTTCCGGTCGCCCCGGCTTCCGCGTCGAGACCAGCGCGGGGACAATCGAGGCGGGCAATGTGATCTCGGCCACCGGTGCCTTCCAAACCCCGTCGATACCGCCGCTGGTGCCGGAGACCACCGGGCTGACGCAGATGCATTCCAGCCAGTATCGAAATCCCGGCCAGCTGCCCGAGGGCGCGGTGCTGGTGGTCGGCGCGGGCTCCTCCGGCGTGCAGATCGCCGACGAGTTGCTCGCCGCCGGGCGCAAGGTCTACCTTTCGGTCGGCCCGCACGATCGCCCTCCGCGCGCTTACCGGGGCCGTGATTTCGTCTGGTGGCTGGGCGTGCTGAACAAATGGGACGCCGAGGCCAACCCTTCCTCCGAGCACACCACCATCGCCGTCAGCGGCGCCCATGGCGGCCACACGGTGGATTTCCGCAAGCTCGCCGCGCGCGGCATGACGCTCCTTGGCCGGACCGAGGCCCACGAGAACGGCACCATGCGCTTTGCCCCCGATCTGGCGGCGAATGTCGCCGCCGGTGATGCCAACTACATCTCGCTGCTCGACGAGGCCGATGCCTATGTCGCGGCCAACGGGCTCGACCTGCCCGAGGAACCGGCGGCCCGCGACATCGGCGCGGATCCGGCCTGCATGACCGACCCGATCCGCACGCTCGATCTGGCGGACGCGGGCATCACCACGATCCTCTGGGCCACGGGCTTCACCAGCGACTACGGCTGGCTGCAGGTGGACGCGCTGGACGCGGCGGGCAAGCCCCGCCACCAGCGCGGCGTCTCCTCGGCCCCGGGCGTCTACTTCCTCGGCCTGCCCTGGCAGACCCGGCGTGGATCGTCCTTTATCTGGGGCGTCTGGCACGACGCGAAATACGTCGCCGACCATATCGCCAAGCAGCGCGGCTACCTCGCCTATGCGCCGGCGGCACAGCCTGCGCCCGAGATGGCCTGAGCCCCGACCCCCGACATGACCCGCGCCCGGAAGGCCCCTGCCTTCCGGGCGAACTGCCGTCCGCCCAATGCCGCCCGACAGGGCCGAAAGACCGCCCCCTGGAGACCCAAGATGCAGACCCTCTCTCACTACACCTCCCGCGCCGCCGCGCTGAACTTCCGCACAGAGGCTTGGATCGACGGGCGCTACGTGCCCGCCGCCTCCGGTGCGCGCTTCGAGACCGTCAACCCCGCCACAGCCGAGGTTCTGACCGATGTCGCACGTGGCGGCGCCGAGGATATCGACCGCGCCGTGGCCGCCGCCCGGCGCGCCTTTGACGACCGCCGCTGGGCCGGCAAGACGCCGGGCGAGCGCAAGGAAGTGCTGCTGCGCCTCGCCACCCTGCTGCGCGAGAACCTCGAGGAATTCGCGCTTCTGGACACGCTCGACATGGGCAAACCGATCTGGGAGACGGTCAACGTCGATGCCCCCGGCTCGGCGCATTTCTTCCAGTGGCACGCCGAGGCGATCGACAAGCTCTATGACGAGGTCGCCCCGACCGGCGGGCGCGATCTGGCGCTGATCCGCCGCGTGCCGCTCGGCGTCGTCGGCGCGGTGGTGCCGTGGAATTTCCCGCTCGACATGGCGACATGGAAGCTCGCCCCGGCGCTCGCGGCGGGCAACTCGGTGGTGCTGAAACCCGCCGAGCAATCGCCGCTCTCGGCGCTGCGCCTCGCCGAGCTTGCCGCCGAGGCGGGGCTGCCCGATGGCGTGCTCAACGTGGTGCCGGGCTTCGGCGAGGACGCGGGCCAAGCGCTCGGCCGTCACCCGGACGTCGACTGCCTCGTTTTCACCGGCTCCACCGAGGTCGGCAAGATGTTCCAGCGCTATGCCGGCGAGAGCAACATGAAGCAGGTCTGGCTGGAGACCGGCGGCAAGAGCCCGAACCTGATCTTCGCCGATGCCGATCTCGAGGCCGCCGCCGACAAGGCCGCCTTCGGCATCTTCTTCAATCAGGGCGAGGTCTGCTCGGCCAACTCGCGGATGCTGGTGCATGAGAGCATCGCCGAGGAGATGATCGCGCGCATGAAGACCCGCGCCGAGGCCATCGTGCCGGGCAACCCGCTCGACCCCGAGACCAAGATGGGCGCCATGGTCGATGCCCGCCACGCCGAGCGCGTCGCCGGGTTCCTCGCCTCGGGCAAGCAGGACAGCCGCCTGATCGCGGGCGGCGAGCGGCTGACGCTGGGCGGCTCGGACGCCTTCATCCAGCCGACGGTCTTTGCCGATGTTCCGCGCGACGCGCGTATCGCCCGTGAGGAAATCTTCGGCCCGGTGCTGGCGATCCAGACCTTCAAGGACGACGCCGAAGCCATCGCCATCGCCAATGACAGCGTCTACGGCCTCGCCGCCTCGGTCTGGACCCGCGATCTCAGCCGCGCCATGGCGGTGTCGGACGCGCTGGTGGCGGGCACGGTCTCGGTCAATACCGTCGATGCACTCTCGGCCATGACCCCCTTCGGCGGGATGAAGCAGTCGGGCTTTGGCCGCGACCTGTCGATCCACTCCTTCGACAAGTATTCCGCGCTGAAGACCGTCTGGATCAGCTACTGAGGGTGCTGGCGCAACGGGACGGGGTGCATTAGGGAGAACCTTACGCACCCCATCCCGGAGAAAGCCATGCCCTTACGCTTTACCCTGCGCCAGATGGAATATTTCGTCGCCGTGGGCGAGTGCGGCTCGATCGCGCTCGCCGCCGAGAAGGTGAACGTGTCTTCGCCATCGATCTCAGCGGCGATTTCGCAACTGGAGGCCGAGTTCGGCCTGCAGCTCTTCATCCGCCGCCACGCCCACGGCCTGTCGCTGACCCAGGGTGGCGCACGCTTCATGACCGTGGCGAAGGAACTGCTCGACAAGGCAGCATCCCTCGGCGACCTGGCGAACGACATTTCCGGGCAGGTGCGCGGGCCGCTCAACGTCGGCTGCCTGCTGACCTTCGCCCAGATCGTCCTGCCGCAACTGCGCCGCAGCTTCGTCGACGCCTGGCCCGAGGTCGAGTTCCGCCAGTTCGAGCGCGACCAGCAGGAGCTCTTCGACGCGCTGCGCTCGGCGCGTATCGACGTGGCACTGACCTACGATCTGAACGTGCCCGCCGACCTCGAGTTCATCCCGCTGATCGAATTGCCGCCCTTCGCCCTCGTGCACGAGGCACACGAGCTGGCACATCTCGACAGCGTCACCCCCGCCGAGCTGGCCGACTACCCGATGGTGCTGCTCGACCTGCCGATGAGCGGCGACTATTTCCTGTCGTTCTTCACCAAACTCGGCATCACCCCAATGATCGCCGAACGCACCCGCGACATCGCGGTGATGCGCTCTCTGGTGGCCAATGGCTTCGGCTACGGCATGGGCAATACCCACCCGGCGACCGAGCTTGCACCCGATGGCCGCCGCCTGCGCTTCATCCCGATGACCGGCCCGGTCCGCAGCCTCAACCTCGGGCTGCTGATGAGCGAAGGCGCGCGGGGCTCGCGCACGGTGCGCGCCTTCATCGAGCATGCACAGGCCGAGATCACCGATGTCCGTGCTCCCGGTCTGCAGGTCCGGCCCAAGGGTGCATGAAACGGCATTTCACCCAGGTTTCGGAAACGCATATTTCCTTGGCATAAAGCCGCTTTAATCAGCTATTAGTCTGAGCCTAATTCAAGCTTCCGGAAGGTATAATTTACTCGAAGCCCGCACCAAACGATCAACACTCCAGCCCGGCAACCACGAGCCGCCAAGGAGAAGACGGTGCGCAATCCCAGCTACGACATCCTTTTCGAACCCGCCAAGATCGGCCCGCTGACCGCGAAGAACCGCTTCTACCAGGTGCCGCATTGCAACGGCGGCGGCTATCGCGATCCGTCGGCGGTTGCCGAGATGCGCGGCATCAAGGCCGAGGGCGGCTGGGGCGTGATCTTCACCGAGCAGACCGAGATGCACCACACCTCGGAAATCACCCCCTTCATCGAGCAGCGCCTCTGGGACGACGCCGACATCCCGGCGCTGCGCCGCATGTCCGACGCGATGAAATCCCAGGGCGCTCTGGCGGGCATCCAGCTGGCCTACTCGGGGATCAACGGCCCGAACCTCTACACCAAGGAGGTGCCGCTCGCCCCCTCGGCGCTGCCGATCCGCACCTTCACCAACGACCCGGTGCAGGCCCGCGCGATGGACAAGACCGACATACGCGATCTCCGCCGCTGGTTCGTCAATGCCGCCAAGCGCTCGAAGATCGCCGGCTTCGACCTGATCTGCCTCTATGGCGCGCATGGCTTCGGCATCTTCCAGCACTTCCTGTCGCGCGCCACCAACCAGCGCACCGACGAATACGGCGGCTCGCTGGAGAACCGCGCCCGCTTCGTCAACGAGGTGATCGCCGACATGCGCGACGCCGTCGGCGACACCATGGGCATCACCCTGCGCGTCAGCCTCGACGAGACCATCGGCCAGCTCGGTTTCTCCAACGCCGAGGTGCGCGAGTTCATCGAGATGAACGCAGACCTGCCCGACCTTTGGGATCTGGCGCAGGGCACGTGGGAGGATTGCTCGGGTCCGTCGCGCTTCAAGGAAGAGGCGGCGCAGGAGGTGCTGGTCAACGGCATCCGCGAGCTGACCTCGAAGCCGGTGGTCGGTGTCGGCCGCTTCACCTCGCCCGACGTCATGGCGCGACTGGTGAAGCAGGGCGTGCTCGACTTCATCGGCTGCGCCCGCCCGTCGATCGCCGACCCCTTCCTGCCAAAGAAGATCGAGGAAGGCCGCATCGAGGACATCCGCGAGTGCATTGGCTGCAACATCTGCATCACCGGCGACATGACCATGTCGATCAGCCGCTGCACGCAGAACCCGACCTTCATGGAAGAGTGGCGCAAGGGCTGGCACCCCGAGAAGATGAACACCAAGGGCGACAGCTCCAACGTGCTCATCGTCGGCGGCGGCCCCGCCGGTCTGGAAGCGGCGCGCGCGCTCAGCCTGCGCGGCTATGATGTGGCGCTGGCCGAGGCGGGCACCGAGCTGGGCGGCCGCGTCGCCCGCGAGCGGCTGCTGCCGGGGCTTTCCGCCTGGGGCCGCGTGGCCGACTACCGCACCTACCAGCTGTCGCAGCGCCCGAATGCCGAAACCTATTTCGACAGCCGCCTCACAGCGCAGGACATCCTCGAGTTCGGCTTCGAGAACGTCTGCATCGCCACCGGCGCGCATTGGCGTGCCGATGGCGTGTCGCGCCAGCACGTGGTGCCGATGCCCGCCGATCCGGCCATGCCCGTGTTCACGCCAGACGACATCATGGCCGGCAGGCTGCCCAATGGCGAGGTCGTGCTTTTCGACGACGACCACTACTACATGGGCGGCGTCATTGCCGAGCTGCTGGCCAAGGCCGGTTGCACAGTGACCTTCGTCACCCCCTCGGCCTACGTCTCGGACTGGACGCTGAACACGCTCGAACAGGCGGCGATCCACCGCCGTCTCGTCGAGGCGGGCATAAAGATCGTGCTCAACACCGGCATCGCCGAACTGAAGGCAGGCGAGGTGGTGACCGAATGCACCTACACCGGCCAGACCTCGGCCATCGGCTGCGAGGCCGTGGTGATGGTCGCCTCCCGCATCTCGGATGATGCGCTCTACCACGAGCTGAAGGCGCGCGAGGCCGATTGGGCCGACGCCGGCATCAAGTCGGTCAAGCTGATCGGCGATGCCGCCGCCCCCGGCCCGATCGCCTGGGCCACCTACGCCGGCCACCGCTACGCCCGCGAGCTCGACATGCCCGACATCGGCGACGCGCTTCCGTTCCGCCGCGAGGTCACACAGCTCGCCTAACCCCCGTCCGGCGCCGGAGGGGAGGCCGGCGCCGGGCCCCAGACACAGGGAACTCACCATGACACGCGGAAAGGCCGTAGAAGTCTTCAACGTCTCGAAGCGCTTCGGCGACTATCAGGCGCTCGACCACGTCGATTTCACCATCCACGAGAACGAGTTCTTCACCCTGCTCGGCCCCTCGGGCTGCGGCAAGACCACGCTGCTGCGGATGATCGCCGGCTTCGAGACCCCGAGCGAGGGCGGCATCGTGCTCTTCGGGCAGGAGATCGACCAGCTGCCCGCGCACAAGCGGCGGGTGAACACCGTGTTCCAGAGTTACGCGCTGTTTCCGCACATGACGCTGGCGCAGAACATCGCCTTCGGGTTGGAGAACCTCGGATGGGACAAGCCGCGCCGCGAGGCCCGCGTCGCCGAGATGCTCGAGCTGGTGCATATGACCCCCTTCGCCAGCCGACGTCCCGACCAGCTCTCGGGCGGCCAGCGCCAGCGGATCGCGCTGGCCCGCGCGCTCGCCCCCGAGCCCAAGGTGCTGCTGCTCGACGAACCGCTTTCGGCGCTCGACCTGAAGCTGCGCCAAGCCATGCGGGATGAGTTGCGCGAGCTTCAGCGCAAGACCGGCATCACCTTCATCTTCGTGACCCACGACCAGGAGGAGGCGCTCGACATGTCCGACCGCATCTGCGTGCTGGGCCAGGGCCGGGTGCAACAGATCGGCACCCCCGCCGAGATCTACGAGGAGCCAGAGAACCGCTTCGTCGCCGACTTCATCGGCGAGACCAACTTCCTCGACGCCGAGGTGATCTCGATCGACGGTGCCCGCGCCCGCATCCGCACGCCGCTGGGCCTGGAGTTTGACGCGGCGCAGAAGGGGCTGACCAGCCCCGGGCCGGCCACCCTGTCGCTGCGCCCCGAGAAGATCGGCCTGCAGGAGCAGGCCACGGGCAACGTGCTGACCGGAACCATCCGGTCGCGCAACTACATGGGCGGCTACACGCATTTCGTCGTCGAGACCGGCGGCGCCTCACTGCGCGTCTCGCGCCGCAACGCGGTCAGCCAGGCAGAAAGCTACGCCGTCGGGCAGGAAGTTCAGCTCGGCTTCCGCGACGAGTCGGTGCGGGTGCTGGCCCAATGAGGAGCGCACGCGTCTGGGGCCTGATGCCCGCCTGGGTGCTGATGCTGGGCACGCTGATGGTACCGCTGCTGATCGTCGCTGCCGTTTCGGTCGCCGAGCGCGGCTCCTACGGCGGCTTTGCCTGGGATTTCAATCCGCTCTCCTACCGGGAGATCCTGTTCAGCGAGGATTGGGACGGCAACCTCGTCTTCGATCCGAAGTACCTGTCGATCATCGGGCGCACGCTGCTGCTGGCCGGGGCCACCACGCTGATCTGTATGGCGCTGGCGCTGCCCGTGGCCTACGTCATCGCCACCCGCCCGCCGAAGACCAAAGCCCTGCTGATCTACCTCGTCACCCTGCCCTTCTGGGTGTCGATGATCGTCCGCGTCTACGCCTGGTTGATCATCCTCGGCAACGAGGGCTTCGTCGGCCGCTTCTGGCACTGGATCGGCGGCGAGGGCACATTGCTCTTCACCCCCGGCGCAATGCTGGTCGGCATGGTCTACAGCTACATCCCGCTGATGGTGCTGCCGGTCTTCGCCGCGATCGAGAAACTCGACCCGGCGCTGCTCGAGGCGGGCGCCGATCTCTACGGCAGCCGCTGGACAACGGCGCGCCGCGTGATCCTGCCGCTGACATGGCCCGGCCTCGCCGCCGGGGCGGTGCTGGTCTTCGTGCCGGCGCTCGGCACGGTGCTCGAGCCGATGCTGCTTGGCGGCGGCAAGCAGATGATGATGGGCACGCTGATCCAGACCCAGTTCGGCGGCGCGCGCAACTGGCCCTTCGGGGCGGCGGTGGCGCTGGTGCTGATGGCGATGGTGGTCATCGTGCTGGTGATCAACGCCCGCCGCTCGATGAGCCGGGAGGTCCGCGTATGAGCAACCCGCACAACGTCCGCCATTATCCCGGCGCGGGGCTGGTCACCTGGGTGTTCTTCCTCTGGCTCTACGCGCCAATTGCCGTGGTGATCTGGTTCTCGTTCAACGAGAACCGCCTCGTCTCGGTCTGGACCGGCTTTTCGATGAAGTGGTACGCGGCCGCGCTGACCAACCGCGCGCTCATGGATGCGCTGCGCGTCTCGCTGACCGTCGCCGTCGTCGCGACCAGCGTCGCCACGCTGGTCGCGCTCTCGGCCGCCATGGTGCTCAGCCGCAACGAGACCATGCGCTTCCGCCGCCTGTCGGAGACCGTGGTCAACCTGCCGCTGCTGCTGCCTGAGATCGTCGTCGCCGTGGCCTCGCTGATCCTCTTCTCGCAGATGGGCTTTTCCAATGGCATGGCCCGGCTGATCGTGGCGCATTCGGCCTTCTGCACACCGTTTGCCTTCCTGCCGATCCGCGCCCGGATGCAGGGCATGAGCCGCGACTACGAGGAGGCCGCCAAAGACCTCTACGCATCGCCCTTCACCGCCTTCCGGCGGGTGACGCTGCCGCTGATCCTGCCCGGCGTCTTTGCCGGGGCGATGCTGGCCTTCGTCATCTCGATGGACGATTTCATCACCTCGAACCTGCTCGCCACCGGCGGCACCACCACGCTGCCGGTCTACATCTTCGGCCTGATCAAGCAGGGCACCACGCCCGAACTCAACGCGATCTCAACGCTGCTGATCCTCGCCTCGCTCATCATCGCGACCTTCGCGCTGGTCCTCTCGGCCCGGTCGATGCGACGCGCGTGATACCTCCCAACGAAAAACCAACAGGAGAGACACCCATGAACCTCAAGACCATGCTTGGCGCTGCCACCGCCGTCGCGCTGGCGCTGCCCGCCTACGCAGAGGGCACGCTCAACCTCTACACCTGGTCCGACTCCATCGCCCCCGAGCTGATCGAGAAGTTCGAGGCGCAGACCGGCCTCACCGTCAACACCGATGGCTTCAACTCCAACGAGGACGCGCTGACCAAGCTGCAGGCGGGCTCTTCGGGCTATGACATCGTCACCCCCTCGCAGCACTTCGTGAAGATCATGATCGACGAGGGGCTGCTCGAGGACATCAACGCCAAGGAACTCGCCGCCTACGCGCAGGTGGACGACAAGTGGAAGGGCCAGTGGTGGGATCCCGAGAACGCCTACTCGATCCCCCTCGCCTATGGCACCGCCGGCTTTGCCGTGAACCGCGACGTCTATGAAGGCCCGATCGACAGCTGGGAGGTCTACTTCACCCCGCCCGCCGACCTGAAGGGCAAGGTCGCCTCGCTGTCCTACCCGGATGAGGTCGTGGGCGCGGCGCAGCTCTATCTCGGCGTGCCCTTCTGCTCGGAGGACAAGTCCGAGATGAAGAAGGTCTACGACCTGCTCATGGCGCAGAAGCCCGACGTGGCCGCCTACAGCTCGGACAACATCGAGAACCGCATCGGCACCGGCGAGGTTGGCGCGCACTTCTGGTGGGACGGCAATGTACTGAAGACCCGCAACGACGGTGCCAACATCGTCTACGCCGAGCCGAAGGAAGGCCTCGTCGGTTGGCTCGACAGCTTCGTCGTGCCGAAGGGCGCGGGCAATGTCGAAGGTGCGAAGCAGTTCATCGACTTCATGTCCGAGAAGGAAAACGCGACGATCCAGTACAACTACTACGCGCACTCGTCGCCCGTGGAGCTGGATCTCGAAAAGGCCAAGTACACCCCCGAGAACGCCCCCGAGCTGTTCCCGACGGTGCCGGTCGAGTTCTCCAAGGCCTGCTCGCCCGCCGCGCAGGACCTGGTGACCAAGGTCTGGACCGACCTGCTGCAGTAAGCGCAGCGCCTGCGACTACCGCGCCCGGCCGGACATGCTCCGGCCGGGCACCTTCCTTTGATCGAAAGACCCGATGCATGACCCGGACCAGCCCCCAGACGATCGAGATCCACAACGCCCGCGACATCTACAGCAAGCAGCCCGTCTCTATGCGGCTGAAGGACGGGCGGATCGACTGGATCGGCGCGCCCGGCGACATGCCCGAGGGCGCAGGCGATGCGCGCTGCATCGAGGCCGGCGGCCTCTGGGTCTCGCCCGGGCTCTGCGACAGTCACCTGCATCTCTTCACCGGTGGCATCACGCTGACCCAGCTGAACCTCTTCGGCATCGACACGCGCGAGGATTTCGCCGCCGCGCTTGGCGCCTACCGCAAGGGCCGCGAGGCCGAACCGCTGCTCTGCGCCATCTCGGCCAACTACGAGATCCTCGGCCCCGGCACCCGCCCAGACCGCCACGCGCTCGACGCGCTGCTGCCCGACCAGCCGCTGGTGATCTACGCGGTCGACCTGCACACCTCCTGGGCCAACACCGCCGCGCTCACCGCCGCCGGGCTGATGGACCACGTCCCCGAAGTGAAAAACGCCGAGATCGTGCTCGGGCTGGACGGCAAGCCCAATGGCGAGCTGCGCGAGGGCAACGCCATGCGCCTCGTCGGCAAGCTCTCGGCCAACGGCGGGCGCGACAATGCCGCCATGGCCGGTGACGAGCCTGGCCCGGTGACCGAGGCCGAGCGCGCCGCCGACAAGGCCGCGCTCGCCGCCGCCATGCAGGCCTGCGCCGCCTATGGCATCACCACCGGCGTCAACATGGACGGCAACCTCTACCAGGCAGAGCTGTTGCAGGAGATGGAGCGCGACGGCGCGCTGCCGATCCGCGTCTCGCTGGCCATGCGCCTGTCGCCCGCGCATGACGCGGCGCGCATCGCCGAGCTGATCGAGGCCGCCACCCGGCAGGGCTCGGACAAGCTGTCCTTTGGCCGCATCAAGATGTTCCTCGACGGCGTCTTCGACACATGGACCGCCTATCGCACCGACGACTACCCGGACCGCGCCGGCTTCCGCAGCGAGCCGCTTTTCGCCCCCGAGCGTTTCGAGGCGATTTGCAAGGCCGCCGATGCGAAGGGGCTCCAAATTCAGGTGCATTGCGTCGGCGATGCGGCGGTGAAGACCGCGCTCGACGGTTACGAGGCGGCGCGCGCCGCCAATGGCCCGCGAGATGCGCGCCACCGCGTCGAGCATATCGACATGCTGCATCCGGACGATCTCGCCCGCTTCGCCGCGCTCGACGTGGTCGCCTCGATGCAGCCGGTGCACCCGCCGGGCTCCAGCGGCCTGCCGCTCGAGCCGACCGTCTCGATCATGGGCCGAGATCGCTGGAAGGACACCTTCCCCTGGAAGACCCTGCAGGACGCTGGCGCCAGGCTCGCCTTCGGCACCGACTGGCCGACCGCGCCACTCTCGCCGTTCAACGCCATCCATTCGGCGCTGGCGCGCCAGCCCTGGGCCGAAGACGTGCCCGACCAGCGCATCCCTTTCGAGAAGGTGATCGACGCCTATACCTCGGGCGGCGCGCATGCGCTCTTTGCCGAGGCCTCGCGCGGAAAGCTGGAGGCGGGCATGGCCGCGGACGTGGTGCTGCTGCACGGCGACCCGCGTGACCTGCTCGGCAGCGACAGGGCCTGCCGCGCCCATACCACCATCTGCGACGGGCAGATCGTCTACGAGGCGGAGGCATGATGCAGCCCCGCGTCGAAGAGCTGCTCGCCCGACTGGTCGCCTTCCCGACGGTCTCGGCCAGTTCCAACCTCGCGCTGATCGACTGGGTGCAGGAGTTTTTGCAAGACGCGGGGTTCTGCGTCACCCGGATCGACGCGCAGGATGCACCCAAGGCCGGGCTGCTGGCGAAGTTCGGCGCAGGAGACGGCGGCACGCTGCTCTCGGCCCACAGCGACGTGGTGCCGACCGAGGGGCAGGACTGGTCCGTCGATCCCTTTGCCCTCACCCCGCGCGGCGACCGGCTGCACGGGCGCGGCACCACGGACATGAAGGGCTTCGTCGCCTGCGTGCTGGCATTGGCGGAGAGCTTCCGCGAGACTCCCCCGGCGCGCCCGGTCAGCATCGCGCTCAGCTGGGACGAGGAAGTGGGCTGCCGCGGCATCCCGCAGATGATCGACCACGTCATCCCGGTGCTCGGCAAACCCGACCTCTGCGTCGTCGGCGAACCGACCCTGATGCGCCTCGCCGTGGGTCACAAGGGAAAAGCCAGCTACCGCGCAACCTGTCACGGCGAGCCCGGCCATTCCGCCATGGCCCCGCGCTTCATCAATGCGCTGCACCTCGCCGCCGACCTGATCACCGCGCTGCGCCGGGAGCAGACGCGCCTGCTTGCGGAAGGGGCGCAGGACGGTGCCTATGACATCCCCTCGTCGACGGTGCATGCCGGGAAGATGCGGGGCGGCGTCGCTCTCAACATCGTGCCCGAGCTCGCCGAGGTCGACTTCGAAATCCGTCACCTCGCCGCGGAACAGCCGCAGGACATTCTGGAGCGCATCCGTTCGGTATTGCCCGAGGGCGTCGACATCGCACAGGTCAGCGCCTACCCCGGCCTCGACAGCGACCCGGCCCTGCCCGCGATCCGGCGCCTCGCCGCGTTGCTGCCCGATCCCACCCCGATCAAGGTCTCCTACGGCACCGAGGCGGGCTTCTTCGCCGCGCAGAAGATTCCCACGGTGGTCTGCGGCCCCGGCACCATGAACGATGGTCACCAGCCCGACGAGTCCATCGCGCGGGATCAGCTTGGGCTCTGCTCCGATGTGCTGAACCGGCTGGTCCGCGGCTGACACGCGTCGCCGCATGAAAAAGGGCCGGTCGCGCAGCTGCGCGACCGGCCCTTTCTTTCGGGCTCAAGGCTTCCGGACATGAGGGGGCCGCGCCCCCTCGGCCGGAGCCGCACCGGGTCAGACCTTGGCGGCCAAGCCGTAGATCTGCGCGATGCGCTCGATCGCGGCCTCGGGCGACAGTTCCTCGCTCTCGCCGGTGCGGCGCGAGGTCAGCTCGACAACGCCGTTCTTCAGACCGCGCGGACCGACGGTGATGCGCCAAGGCAGGCCGATCAGGTCCATGGTGGCGAACTTGCCACCCGCCCGCTCGTTGCGATCGTCGTAGAGCGGCTCCAGCCCCAGCGCGGTGAGCGACTTGTAGAGCGCCTCGCAGGCCGCATCCGCCTCGTCGTCGCCCTGCTTGAGGTTGACGATGCCGCAATGGAACGGGGTGACGCCCTCGGGCCAGATGATGCCCTTGTCGTCGTGGCTGGCCTCGATGATCGCGCCCAGCAGGCGCGACACGCCGATGCCGTGCGAACCCATGTGCACCGGCACCTTGTTGCCTTCATTGTCGACAACGGTGGCGCCCATAGGCTCCGAGTACTTGGTGCCGAAGTAGAAGATCTGGCCGACCTCGATGCCGCGCGCGGTGCGGCGGCGCTCCTCGGGGACCTCGGCAAAGACCGCCTCGTCGTGGGTCTCGTCGGTGCGGGCGTAGCGCGAGGTGAACTCCTCGAGCACCGCCTGGCACTGCTCGACCGAGTCGTAGTCGATCTCGCGGTCGCCGAACTTCAGCTCGGTGATCTGGCTGTCGTAGAACACCTCGGACTCGCCGGTCTCCGCCAGCACGAGGAACTCGTGGGTATCGTCGCCGCCGATCGGGCCGCTGTCCGCGCGCATCGGGATCGCCTGCAGGCCCATGCGCTCGTAGGTGCGCAGGTAGCTGACGAGGTGACGGTTGTAGGCGTGCAGCGCGTCTTCCTTCGTGAGGTCGAAGTTGTAGCCGTCCTTCATGTAGAACTCGCGGCCACGCATCACGCCGAAGCGCGGGCGGATCTCGTCGCGGAACTTCCACTGGATCTGGTAGAGCGTCAGCGGCAGGTCCTTGTAGCTGCCGACGTGGCTGCGGAAAATGTCGGTGATCAGCTCTTCGGCGGTCGGGGTGAACAGCATGTCGCGATCGTGGCGGTCACGGATGCGCAGCATCTCCTCGCCGTAATCGTCGTAGCGGCCGGACTCGCGCCACAGGTCCGCCGACTGGATGGTCGGCATCAGCATCGGGATATGGCCCGCGCGCTTCTGCTCCTCGTGGATGATGTCCTCGATCTTGCGCAGCACCTTGAAGCCGAGCGGCAGCCAGGAATAGATCCCGGCGCTCGATTGCTTGATCATGCCGGCGCGCAGCATGTAGCGGTGCGAGACGATCTGCGCCTCGGAGGGCGTTTCTTTCAGAACGGGCAGGAAATAACGGCTCAGACGCATGCGGGCCTCCCGGAAATTGGCGTTTCGCCCGGGTTAGGCGAAGGCCGCGCCAAGAGCAAGTGCCCTGCGCTCCGGGCGGCGGCACGGACGCCCCGGCACCCCCTCGAACCCGCGATGCATGACGCCGCCAAGGGCACCGCCGTCCGCGGCATGTCAGCTTGCGCCTCAGGCCGCGCTTCAGAAGGGGGCGGAATGGGCCTGTTCGGTGAGGATCAGAAACAGCGGCAGAAGAAGGAAAACCCAGATAACAAGACCGCGCAGCATGGCTGCTCCTTCGCAATAGGACTGAAAAATCGTCATTCAAATTCAACGTCTCCCAGACTGCCCCCATCCTGGCCCCTGATCCAGTGCGAAATCGTCGCAAGAGTGTCTCGGACTTGAAAACAAAGGAGGAAGCGGCGATGAAGGACAGACCGCAAGGAGAAGGATTCCCATGGCGCTGCCCGTGCGCGATCAGATGAAGTACTGGGGCGTCGCGGCCGTCGTCTTCGCCGTGGTGCTCTGGTATCTCGGCAACGTGCTGCTGCCGTTCATTCTCGGCGGTGCCATCGCCTATTTCCTCGACCCGGTCGCCGACCGGCTGGAACGCATGGGGCTGAGCCGCGCCATGGCCACCATGGTGATCACCCTCTGCGCCATTTTCATCTTCGTCGTGCTGGCCCTCGCAGTCGTGCCGACCCTGGTTCGACAGGCTGGCGACCTGATCGCCACCGCACCGCAGCTCTTCCGCGACCTGCGCGACTTCCTCGGCACGCATTTCCCCTCGCTGGTGGTCGAGGGCAGCCCGATGCGCGAGGCGCTCGCCTCGATCGGCCAGACCGTGCAGGAGCGCGGCGCCGAACTGCTGAACACCGCGCTCAGCTCGGCGATGTCGGTGATCAACATCCTGATGCTCTTCGTCATCGTGCCGGTGGTGGCGGTCTACCTGCTGCTCGACTGGGACCGCATGGTTGCGCGCATCGACGATCTGCTGCCGCGCGATCACGCGCCGGTCGTGCGCCAGGTCGCCCGGGACATCGACGCGACGCTTGCCGGCTTCGTGCGCGGCATGGGCTCGGTCTGCCTGATCCTCGGCTGCTACTATGCCGTCGCGCTGGCGCTGGTGGGGCTGAACTTCGGTCTCGTGGTCGGGGTGGTCGCCGGACTGCTGACCTTCATCCCCTATGTCGGCGCGATCATCGGCGGCGCGCTGGCCATCGGCCTCGCGCTGTTCCAGTTCTGGGGCGAATGGTACTGGATTGCCGCGGTGGCGGGGATCTTCTTCCTCGGCCAGTTCCTCGAAGGCAATTTCCTGACCCCCAAGCTGGTCGGCAGTTCGATCGGCCTGCACCCGGTGTGGCTGATCCTCGCGCTCTCGGTCTTCGGCACGCTCTTCGGCTTCGTCGGCATGCTGGTGGCGGTGCCGCTGGCCGCCGCACTGGGGGTGATCATGCGGTTCGTGATCGAGCAGTACAAGGAAAGCCGCCTCTACCGCGGGCTCGAGACCGACAGCTACCGGGAAAGCCGCGCGACCCCCGAGGACCTGGCGACGGGCTCGGAGGCCCCATGATCATGGCACGGCAGCTTCCCCTGCCCCTGCCGGTCCGCGCCGCGCTGGGGCGTGGGGACTATTTCGTCTCCTCCTCCAACAGCCTTGCCGTAGCGATGCTCGATGGCTGGCAGAGCTGGCCGGGGGGAAAGCTGCTACTGGTCGGCCCTCCCGGGTCGGGCAAGACCCATCTGGCCCACGTCTGGGCCGCCGAGAGCGGTGCGACGATCCTTCCCGCCACCGCCCTTCCGGACCTGCCGATCCCCGATCTGGCCGTCGGCCCGAGCTGTATCGAGAACGTGCCGCAGATCGCCGGGAACCGCCCCGCCGAGGAGGCGCTCTTCCACCTGCACAACCTCGCGCTGGCGCAGCGCCAGCCGCTTCTGCTCAGCGCCGAAACCGCGCCGCGCCACTGGCCGCTGCTGCTACCGGACCTCAAGTCGCGCATGGAGGGCACGCAGACCGCCACCCTGCGCGAACCCGACGACGCCCTGCTGGCCGCCGTGCTGGCCAAGCTGCTGGCCGACCGCCACTGCATCCCGGCCCCCGACGTGATCCCCTATCTGCTGCGCCAGATGCCCCGCAGCTTCGCCATGGCGCAGCGCGTCGCCGCCGAGCTCGACGCCCGCGCCCTCGGCCGCGCCAAGGGCATCACCCGCGCGCTGGCACGTGACGTCTTGCTCTCGCTCGACCGCCGCGGTTAGAGGACCTTGCGTCAGCCCGTCCGGTCGGCCATCCTTGCCCTTTCATCAAGTTGTTGCAATTCGTGACGCATATGCCCCCCATGACCATCGCCGATTTTCTCAAAGCCCCGATCCCCGAGCCCCAGGACCTTCCCGACACCGACCTGTCGGGCCCCGGCCGCTATTTCAACCGCGAGCTGAGCTGGCTCGGTTTCAACTGGCGCGTGCTGGAAGAGGCGGAGAACCCGAAGGTGCCGCTGCTCGAGCGCCTGCGCTTCCTGTCGATCTCGGCCACAAACCTCGACGAGTTCTACACCGTGCGCGTCGCCGGCCTGCGCGAGCTGGCCCATGCGGGCAACACCACACCCGCTGCCGACGGGCTCAGCCCTGCCGAGCAGCTGGTGCTGATCGACGAGGACGCGCGGCAGCTGATGGCACAGCAGCAGCGGGTGCTGGGGGCCCTGCAGCTGGAGCTGGAGGCGTCGGGCATCACGCTGGTGCAGCGCGACGACTTGCTGCCCGAGGACCTCGAGCATCTGCAGCGGCAGTTCCTCGAGCAGGTCTTCCCGGTGCTCTCGCCGCTGGCCATCGACCCGGCGCACCCCTTCCCGTTCATCGCCAACATGGGCTACTGCCTGGCGCTCGAACTCGAGCGCAAGCGCGACCGCCGCACCCGCCAGGCGCTGCTGCCGATCCCGCACCAGGTCGATCGCTTCATCGCCCTGCCCGCCGGCGAGGAGCAACAACGCTTCATTTTCCTCGAGGACGTGCTGCTGCTGCACATCGAGAGCCTGTTCCCGGGCTATCGGGTGAAGGACCACTTCGGCTTCCGGGTGCTGCGCGACAGTGACATCGAGGTCGAGGAAGAGGCAGAGGATCTGGTGCGCGAGTTCGAGGTGGCGCTGAAGCGCCGCCGCCGCGGCGAGGTGGTGCGGCTGACGATCACCGCCGGCGCGCCCAAACAGCTGCGCAGCATCGTCATGCGCGAGCTGCTCGTGGGCGAGGACGAGGTGATCGAGCTCGACGGCATGATCGGCATGGCCGACCTCAAGGAGCTGGTGCTCGACGACCGCCCCGACCTGCTCTGGCCCACCTTCACCCCGCGCGTACCCGAGCGCGTGCAGGACCACGAAGGCAACATGTTCGAGGCGATCAAGCAGAAGGACATGCTGCTGCACCACCCCTACGAGACCTTCGACATGGTGGTGCGCTTCCTGACCCAGGCGGCGCTTGATCCCAACGTGGTGGCGATCAAGCAGACGCTCTACCGCACCTCCCGGAACTCGCCCATCGTCGAGGCGCTCTGCGAGGCCGCGGAAGAAGGCAAGTCGGTCACCGCCCTGGTCGAGCTGAAGGCGCGCTTCGACGAGGCCGCCAACATCCGCCAGTCGCGGCGGCTGGAACGGTCCGGCGCCCACGTCGTCTACGGCTTCCTCGACTGGAAGACCCACGCCAAGATCTCGAGCGTGGTGCGCCGCGAGGGCGACAAGCTGGTGACCTACACCCACTGGGGGACCGGCAACTACCACCCGATCACCGCCAAGATCTACACCGACCTGAGCTTCTTCACCTGCGACGCCCAGCTCGGCCGCGACGCCTCGAAGATCTTCAACTACCTGTCGGGCTACGCCATGCCCGAGGGGCTGGAGAACCTCGTGATCTCGCCGCACACGCTGAAACCGCGGATGCTCGAGCTGATCGAGGCGGAGGCCGAGCACGCCCGCCAGGGCCGCCCGGCGCAAATCTGGCTGAAGATGAACTCTCTGATCGAGCCCGACATGATCGACGCGCTCTACGCCGCCAGCCAGGCCGGGGTGAAGATCGACTGCGTGATCCGCGGCATCTGCGGGCTGCGCCCCGGCATCCGGGGCCTTTCGGAGAACATCCGGGTGAAAAGCGTCGTCGGCCGCTTCCTAGAGCACTCGCGCATCGCCTGCTTCGGCAACGGCCACGGGCTGCCGCACAGCAAGGCGCGGGTGCTGATCTCCTCGGCGGACTGGATGGGACGCAACCTCAACCGCCGAATCGAGACCGGGGTCGAGATCATGAACCCGACGGTGAAGGCGCAGATCGTCAGCCAGATCATGGCCGCGAACCTCGCCGACACGGCGCAGAGCTGGGTGATGGAGCCCTCGGGCAAGTTCACCCGCCACGCGGTGCCGGAGGGCGAGTTCTCGTTCAACTGCCATAGGTTCTTCATGGAAAACCCTTCGCTCTCGGGCCGCGGCTCGGCCGGGGCCAAGGACGTGCCGAAGCTGACCCACGCCGGCGACTGAGCCGCCTCAGGCCAAAGCATTTTCGGAAAGATGTGAGCGGGGTGCGGCGGCAGCCCCTTGCGGTAGAGGGTGATCGGGAACTTCATGGGGGCTCGAAACGCAATCAGCACTTCGAGCCCTCCACGACGGTCGCCAAAGCCTCCGTAGCGGTGCAAATGCAAGCGACCCGGTCTAAAGCCGCATTCGGAAGAAAACGACACGCTCGGTCTCCTCAAAGCCCGCGGCCGCGTGGAAAGCGTGGCTTCTCGTGTTTGCGAGGGCGGCATCTGAGCCAAGCTCGGAACATCCGGCGTCGCGCGCCCAGGACCGGACATTTTGCAACAGGCGGGTGCCCAGGCCGCGCTGTCGATGCTCGGGGCGCACGAAGATTCCCTCGAGGAAAGCGACCGGCGTCGTATCGCAGCCGTTCACGTGATCCCAGCGCAGGGCGGCTTCCGCGAAGGCACAAAGCTCCGCCTCACCATCCACCCCCAAAAAGGCGGCCCATTCCGTTCTGGGCTTCGAAAGCATCGCAGCAATCTCGGTACGATGCTCGTCGAGTGACGTATCCTCCCAGAGCTGGGCGCGCAGCTTGGCCCATGCCTCGATATCCGCAGGTGTGGCAATCCGTATCTGCATTTCACCAGCTTGCCCGCAGCCAAGAGCCTCTGCAACCTCCGCGTCGCCGGCATCCATCGTGGCAGTTCCCCAAGATCTCGCCGCGAACTGCTGCATGACTGGAGGCGAGTCGGCAGGGCCCTGAGCCGGATCAGTCATCGCGAAGCGTTGCGTCGCGCGCGCCCTTCTTCTCTTTGAAAATACGCCCGGGGGAGCGGCACGCAGGTGCCGCGGGGGCGGAGCCCCCGGTTGACCGCTTGCCGCATCCCCGACCTGCCCTAAGCTCTTTTGCGCCCCGCGCTCTCCATGCTAGAGGAAGGGGCGAGACCAATGCCGGAGGAGCAGATGGACGGTAACGGCGACTCCAGCCAGGGTGACAGCGGACTTTTCGGACGGCCGCTCTTCGAGGATCCCCGCGCACGGCGCCTGTCCAAGGTCGGCGTGGTGGACATCGGGTCGAACTCGGTGCGCCTCGTGGTCTTCGACGGTGCGGCGCGCAGCCCGGCCTATTTCTACAACGAGAAGATCATGTGCGGCCTCGGTGCCGGCATGTCCGAGACCGGGCGGCTCAACCCCGAGGGCAAGGCACGCGCACTTGCGGCGCTGCAGCGTTTCCAGACGCTTGCGCAGGGCATGGAGCTGCCGCCGCTTACCGCCGTCGCCACCGCCGCCATGCGCGAGGCCGAGGACGGCCCCGCCTTCCGCGCCGAGATCGAAAAGCTCACCGGGCTGAAGATCTGGGTGATCGACGGCGACGAGGAGGCGCGGCTCTCGGCGCAGGGCGTGCTGCTCGGCTGGCCCGGCGCCAACGGGCTGGTCAGCGACATCGGCGGCTCGTCGATGGAGCTCGCGGAGATCCGCGGCGGGCAGATCGGCAAGCGCGCCACATCGGCGCTCGGGCCGCTGAAGTTCAAGGACATGGAGGGCGGCAGGAAGGCCCGCGAGAAATACATCGCCAAGGCGATCGAAGGGCTGGCAGAGCGCATGGGCACCGAGCCTGCGCCGCTGTTCCTCGTCGGCGGCTCCTGGCGCGCCATCGCGCGCATCGACATGGAGCGGCTCGGCTACCCGCTGCACGTGCTGCACGAATATCGGATGACCGTGGAGTCGGCGGAGGAGACGCTGAAGTTCATCCATGACGCCGACCTCGACGCGCTGCGCGCCGCCTGCGGCATCTCCTCGGCGCGGATGAGTCTCGTGCCCTATGCCGCCGAGGTGCTGGCCGAGCTGCTGAAGGTGTTCAAGCCGACCGGCATCGCCATCTCCAGCTACGGCATCCGCGAAGGGCTGCTCTACGAGCAGATGCCGCAGATGCTGCGCGACCGCGACCCGCTGATCGAGGCCTGCCGCTTCGCCGAGGCCAAGGACGCCCGCCTGCCGGGCTTCGGCAAGAAGCTCTTCCGCTTCGTGCTGCCGCTCTTTCCCGGCGCCACCGACGCCACGCTGCGCATCGTCAAGGCGGCCTGCCTGCTCCACGACGTGAGCTGGCGCGCGCACCCCGACTACCGGGCCGAGACCTGTTTCGACAATGCCACCCGCGCCAACCTCGGCGGGCTCGACCACCCCGAAAGGGTCTATCTCGGGCTCGCCCTGCTGCACCGCTACCGCAACAAGCGCGAGGGTACGCGGTTCGAGGACTTCTACACGCTGCTCGACAAGGAGCGCACGCAGGAAGCCGAGATCCTCGGCAAGGCGATGCGCTTCGGGTCCATGCTGTGGATGTCGGACATCTCCAAGGAAGATGGCGCGCAGTTCGACTGGGACCCCGAAGAGGGTCGCCTGCGACTGCACCTGACCGAAGAGGCCGCGCCGCTCTACGGCGAGGTTGCCGAGGCGCGGCTCATGTCGCTGGCCAAGGCGCTTTCGGCCAAGGCGCTGGTGGTCGACGTCGACGGCGAGGAGCCCCGCGCCCTGATCTGACTCAGAGCTCGATCTCGCCGCCCGGCCCCGGTTCCGGCAGATCCGGTTCCGTCTCCGGCGCCTCGGGATCGAGCTTCTCACGACGCCGGATCAGGATGTCGCCGTTGGGCAGCATCTCGGGGGCCTCGTAGAGCGTCCAGTCCTCTATCTGGTCGGAGAGCTGCGCCATGGCGGGCCCCATCTCGTCGACGAAGCTCTGCAGCGCCGGCCCCATGCGGTCCGCCAGGCCCCTGAGATCCTGCAGCGCGGGATCGATCTCGTCGCGCAGGCCGCGCAGGAACATGTCGGCGCCCCGCTCCATCAGGCTCGGCCCGCTGTCCGGCACCTCCGGCGTTTCTTCGGGCGTTTCTTCGGGCGCGCCTGCCTCCTGCGACAGCGCAGGCGTGCCGAGCGGCACGAGAGGCGCCGCGATGAGACATGCCGCTAGGGCAAAAGGATAAATCCGGATCATGGCGGCACTATAGGCGGCTTGCCCGAGTCGCGACAGGGAAACCCCGACACCCCTCTCAGACGGCAAGATCCAGCGTGACCGGGAAGTGGTCCGAGGCGGTCAGCAGCGCCGTGCAAAGCTCGGGCGTCTGCCAGCAATGGGCGTCCTCGAAGGGGTGCCAGATGCGCCACTCCCGCGCCACTTCGCGCAGGTCGCGCGAAACCATCATGTAGTCGAGCAGCGCCTGCAGGTAGCGTTTCTCGGGCGCGATGTAGAAGCGCGCCGTCGTCGGCTGCGGCGACAGCCGCCCGCGCAGCGCCTGCGCCGCATGCGGATCGTAGAGCGCCATGTCGCCCTTCCCAAGAATGAGCTCGACCGAGCTGTGCCCGAACAGGGCTTCGTATTCGTCCTGCCCGGGACCGTCGTTAAGATCGCCCATGACGATGACGCTTTCACCGTCCTCGAGCAGCGCATCGACGCGCCGCCGCACCCACATGGCCTCGGCCAGCTGCTTGCGCCGGTTGGCGATCGACGCGCGCTCTATCTGGTGCTTGCCCCGGGCCCCATGCGGTGCCTTGGATTTCAGGTGCGCCCCGATCAGCCGGAGCACTCGGCCCCCGGGCGTGGTCAGCTCGACCTCCAGCGGCGGCTTGGAAAAGGCCACCACGTCCTCGGTCCCGTCGACCCCCAGATCGATGTGAAACTCCTCATCGAAGCGCGGCGCACCATCGCTCTGCCCGGGCAAGTGCCGCACCTGCATCCTGTCAGGGTCGTAGAGCAGCGCGATCTCCTGATGTGTGTCGTTGACGAAGCCCACGAGCACCTCGCGGGTGCGCAGCTCGAAGGCACTGGCGAAGTTGCCGAGCGCGCGGCGCGTGTCGCGACGGGTGCCGGTGTCCGGCGCCTCGATGATCATCACCGCGTCGGCGTCCATGGCGGTAAAGACCATCCCCAGCGCCTCTGCCTGCTGCGCGCGGGTCACGTCGCGCCGCCCCGACCATTGGTCGTCGAACAGAAGCTCGCCCTGCTTGCTGAAGAGATCGTCGAACCATTCGACGTTGTAGGTGGCGAGCCGCATCGCCTCAGACCTGTTCGCGGGCCGAGATCTCTTCCCACGCCTGATTGATGGCGATCAGACGCTTCTCCGACAGCTTGATCGCCTCTTCCGGCAGGCCGCGCGCGCACATCACGTCTGGATGGCTCTCGCGCACCAGCTTGCGCCAGTGCCTACGGATGTCCTCCATCGGCATATCGGGGCTGACGCCCAGCACGGTGAAGGGGTCGGGAACCGCGTCGGGCACGAAGCGCGCGCGCAGCGCCCGGAAGACCGTATCCGGCATCTCGAAGATCTCGGCCACGCGCTCGAGGAAGGCATTCTCGGCCTCATGGTAATTCCCATCGGCCATGGCGATGTAGAACAACCCTTCCATAAGATCCGAGAGCTGCTCCGCGTTGCCGTCGAACATGCGGCGGATACGGCGGGCGTATTCCTCGAAGCCGGCGACGTCCTGACGGGCGAGGTTGAACACCCGCGCCGCCGCGCTCTCGTCCTCGGGCGCGATGGTGAAGATCTCGCGGAAAGCGGTGACCTCGTTGCGGGTCACCTGCCCGTCGGCCTTGGCCATCTTCGCCGAGAGCGCGATGACGGCGATGGTGAAGGCTACGCTGCGCTCGGGCGGCTGGCGAAGGCGCTCGAAAACGGCAGCAAGCCCCTCGCCCTTGGCAAGGGCGGCAAGCGCTTCGGAGATGCGGGACCAGATCGACATTGCCCCAGTTTACGCGGCAACGCGGCAACTGTCAGTGCGACAATGAGAAGTCACGAAAAATTCTGTCGGGCGTCAGGTGCCCGTGACCGCGCGGACGCCCCTGCAGCCCGTCCGCGCCCCGTCAGAGGAATTTCTGCATGAGCACGAGATCCATCCAGCGGCCGAACTTGAAGCCCACCTCGGGCAGGCGCGCAACCTCGGTAAAACCGAGCGCCGCGTGAAAGGCGATGCCCGCGGCGTTCTCGCCCGAAACCCCGGCAAAGAGGCTGTGCGCGCCCTGTCCCCGCGCCTCCTCCATCAGCGCATCCATCAACCTGCGCCCGACGCCACGGCCGCGGGCGGCGGGTCCGAGGATCACCGTGTGTTCGAGTGTCTTGGCGTAGCCCGGCCCGCCGCGGAACTGGAAGAAGGTTGCAAAGCCCAGCACCAGACCCGCTTCCTCGGCGACGAGAAAGGCCGGCCCGCGGGCGGCGAAATCGGCCTGCAGCCCCTCGGGGGTCTTGCGCAGGTTGGTGAAGGTGGCGGCGCTTTCGTCGATGATCGGGTTCCAGATCGCCGCCACGGCGGCCGCGTCCCCGGCGGTCGCGGGACGGATGATCATTGCAGCACCCGTCGGCCCGAAGCGGTGCCGAAGGTGGCGCGCAGCGCAGGCTTGGCCTCGACCGCGAAGTCGACCAGCGGCGTGTCGAGCGCGGGGCCGATCAGCGCCTCCAGCTCGTCCGCCTGCGGATGGGCGACGGTGAGCCGCTCCAGCCGCGTGCCCGCCCCGGCGAGCGAGACGCCCGGCGGCACGGGGCTGATCCATTCGATCAGCGCCGGAAACAGCCCGTCGTAGGGCAGCAACCCGTCGCGCGGCACCGAGATCTTCCAGCTCAGCGTCCCGCGGGTCACCGCGACCGCCTCTCCGGCCATGGGAAAGTGCTCAAGCGCCGCGTCGATGTCGGGCACCCGGCAGACCCACTTGTCGAGCCGCGCGGGTCCCGCGAAGCTGTCGAGGCCAAACCAGCGTGCCCGTCCCGGTGCCGGGGCCGAAAAGTCGACGGCAATGGCCTCAAGGTAGAGCGCGTCTTCCAGCCCGATCAGGAAGTTGTGCGTGCCGAAATCGGGATGCGCCCCGCCCGGTGCCAGCGGCTGACCGAGCGCGCTTTCGGCGTGGCTCACCGCCTCCGCCAGCGTCTCGCCAAGAACCGCCACGTGATCAAGCTCGAGCATCGTCCCTCCGACATCTGTGCATCGGATTACGATAGCTCCGGCGGGGGGGGGTGCAATGGCGAAAATGGCGCTGATTGCTGCAGAGCAGCAGGGTCAAGGGCGCCTTGCGATGGCCAAGGTCCCGCTGTGCGGCTAGGGTGCCGCCGAAGGCCGGCATCCACGACCGGCCACCGAGGCAAGGACAGACCTGATGAAGACCCGCACGCTGCTGCTGATGCTCGCCACAACCCTCGGACTCGCCGCCTGCGGCGTGCCCTTCGTGCCACTCATCTGAGGGAGGCCTGCCGGCCCACGCCACCGGGCGTGAGCCGTAACGCGATCATTCCGCCGCGCGCGCGCCGATGAGGCCGAGGATCTCCTTGGCCGCCGAGGGGATGTTGGTGCCCGGGCCGAAGATCGCCTTCACCCCGGCCTTGTAGAGGAAATCGTAATCCTGATGCGGGATCACTCCGCCGCAGATCACGATGATATCCTCGGCCCCCTGCTCTTTCAGCGCCTGCACCAGCTGCGGGGCGAGCGTCTTGTGGCCGGCGGCCTGCGAGGAGATGCCGACGATGTGCACGTCGTTGTCGATGGCGTCCTGCGCCGCCTCTTCGGGGGTCTGGAACAGCGGGCCAACGTCGACGTCAAAGCCGATGTCGGCAAAGGCGGTGGCGATCACCTTGGCGCCGCGGTCGTGGCCGTCCTGCCCCATCTTCACCACCAGCATGCGCGGGCGGCGGCCTTCGGCCTCGGCGAAGCTCTCGACGTCCTTCTGGATCTGGGCGAAGCCCTCGTCCCCCTCGTAGGCCGCGCCGTAGACCCCGGCGAGGGTCTTCACCTCGGCGCGGTGACGTCCGAATTCCTTTTCCATGGCCATGGAAATCTCTCCGACAGAGGCCCGCGCACGGGCGGCTTCGACCGCGGCTTCCAAAAGGTTGCCGCCCTCCTTCGCGCGCCGCTCCAGTTCGGCCAGCGCCGCGTCGCATTTCGCCTGATCGCGGGTCGCGCGGACATGCTCCAGCCGCGCCACCTGGCTCTCGCGCACCTTGGCATTGTCGATGTCGAGAATGTCGATCGGGTCTTCCTTGTCCTTGCGGTACTTGTTGACCCCGACGATCACCTCCTCACCGCGGTCGATCTGCGCCTGACGGCGCGCCGCGGTCTCCTCGATGCGCAGCTTGGGCATGCCAGAGGCGACGGCCTTGGTCATGCCGCCCATCTCTTCGACCTCCTCGATCAGCGCCCAGGCCTTCTCGATTAGCTCGTTGGTGAGGCTTTCCACGTAGTAGGAGCCCGCCAGCGGATCGACGACATTGGTCACCCCGGTCTCTTCCTGCAGGATGAGCTGGGTATTGCGCGCGATCCGGGCCGAGAACTCGGTGGGCAGCGCGATCGCCTCGTCGAGCGCGTTGGTGTGCAGCGACTGGGTGCCGCCGAGCACCGCGCTCATCGCCTCGTAGGCGGTGCGGATGACGTTGTTGTAGGGGTCCTGCTCCTGCAGGCTGACGCCCGAGGTCTGGCAGTGCGTGCGCAGCATCTTCGAGCGGTCGGACTTTGCGCCGAACTCGGTCATGATGCGATGCCAGAGCGTGCGCGCGGCGCGCAGCTTGGCCGCCTCCATGAAGAAGTTCATGCCGATGGCGAAGAAGAACGACAGCCGCCCGGCGAACTTGTCGACGTCCATCCCGGCATTGATCGCGGCGCGCACGTATTCGCGCCCGTCCGCCAGCGTGTAGGCCAACTCCTGCACGAGGTTCGCCCCTGCCTCCTGCATGTGGTAGCCGGAGATCGAGATCGAGTTGAACTTCGGCATCTCGTTCGAGGTGTACTCGATGATGTCCGAGATGATCCGCATCGAGGGCTCGGGCGGGTAGATGTACGTATTGCGGACCATGAACTCCTTGAGGATGTCGTTCTGGATGGTCCCCGAGAGCACGGCGCGGTCGTGGCCCTGCTCTTCGCCCACGACGATGAAGCTGGCGAGGATCGGGATCACCGCGCCGTTCATCGTCATGGAAACGGAAATCTTGTCGAGCGGGATGCCATCGAAGAGGATCTTCATGTCCTCGACGCTGTCGATCGCCACACCGGCCTTGCCCACGTCACCAACCACGCGCGCATGGTCGCTGTCGTAGCCGCGGTGAGTGGCGAGATCGAAGGCCACCGAGACCCCCTGCTGCCCCGCTGCCAGCGCCTTGCGGTAGAAGGCGTTGGACTCCTCGGCGGTGGAGAAGCCCGCGTATTGCCGGATGGTCCAGGGACGGCCCGCGTACATGGTCGCCTTCACCCCGCGGGTGAAGGGGCCGAAGCCCGGCAGCGTGCCCATGTGCGCCAGATCCGCCGTGTCCTCGGCGGTGTAGAGCGGCTGCACGTCGATGCCCTCGAGCGTGTGCCAGGTCAGATCGTCCAGCGGCCGTCCGCGCAGTTCCTTCTCCGCGAGCTGGCGCCAATCGTCCTTCTTCGCCGTCATCGTCTGGTCCTCTCTCCTCTGCGGGCCGGTCGCCGGGCGGTCCCGGTGCGCGCGCCCCTGTCGTGCGTCATCGCGCGCGCCGAAGGCGCGGGATGGTTGAAATCTGTCTGCCGCGCAGCTTGGTGGCGCCATCGCAGCCAGCGCCGGCTGGGCGCCTGTCCGCGGCGGGACGCCGCGACCTTTGAGAGCCGCGCTTTCTGCGGCCCAAGTCCGGGCGCCCGCCTTCCGGATCCCGAGGGAGCCGAAGCGCCGGCCCACAGGGATCGGCAGGCGCTCGCCCCGGCTCTGCGCCTTGCTTCCGGGCGGGATCAGGGCCCCGCGAAAAATTGGCGCAGCCGGGCATCAGGCCCTGTGCAGCCGCGCAAACCATGCCTATATCTGTAAGCATGATCCGCCGTACCGCCCTCGCCCTGATCGGTTTTTTCACGCTCACCGCCGGGATCGGAGCGGCGCAGGGTGCCGAGACGCCCAGCCTCGACGAGCCGATCCGCCCCGCCGGGGACACCACGCTCGACGAGTTTCTCTGGCTCAAGCGCCCGCTGCTGGTCTTTGCCGACAATCCCAGCGATCCGCGGTACGTGCAGCAGATGCAGCTGATCACCGAACGGATCGATGTGCTGGTCGATCGCGATGTCGTCGTGATCACCGACACCGACCCCGCGGCGCGCAGCCCGATCCGCCGCGCCATGCGGCCGCGCGGCTTCATGCTGATGCAGCTCGCCAAGGACGGCTCGGTGATCATCCGCAAGGCCAGCCCCTGGGACGTGCGCGAGATCACCCGCTCGATAGACAAGCAGCCGCTGCGCCAGCAGGAAGTCCGCGACCGCCGCGACGCGCTGCGCGAGCCGTAAGAACCGGAACGGCACACGGCAGCGCGCCGGCCGGGGCTCATTGCCCCCGCCGCACGTGCCGCCATGTATCCCTCCCGCCTCATGGGATCACTCGAACTCCATGATGACCTCGTCCACGGCGAGGCTGTCGCCGGGACCTGCGTTGATCTTGGAGACCTTGCCCTTGCGCTCGGCGCGCAGGATGTTCTCCATCTTCATCGCCTCGATGGTGCAGAGCGCCTGGCCTTCCTGCACCTCGTCCCCCTCCGAGACGTTCACCTTCACGATGAGCCCCGGCATCGGGCAAAGCAGCATCTTCGAGGTGTCCGGCGGCAGCTTCTCGGGCATGAGACGCGCCAGCTCGGCCTGCCGCGGGGTGCGGACGTTGACCTTGAGATCGGCACCGCGGGTGCGGATGCGGAAGCCGCCCGAGATCTTGCCGACCTTCAGCACCAGCGGCTTGCCGTTCACCTCCATGTGCGCCAGCGCATGGCCGGGGGTCCAGTCGCCAGTTACGCGAACCTCGCCGCCGTCCTCGAACTTCACCGTCGTTCCCTGCTTGTCGGCCGAGAGCACCACGTCGATGCTCTCGCCCTGCAACGAAACATTCCAGTGGTCCCCGACCTGCCGTTCGTGGTTGTCGAGCGTGCCCGAGATGCGGGTGCGGCGGATCTCGGCGACGCGGTTCATCGCGGCGCAGGCCGCGGCGACATCGCGCAGCGCACCCTCGCCCAGCGTCACCCCCTCGAAGCCCTCGGGATATTCCTCGGCGATGAAGGCGGTGGTGATATTGCCGGTGATGAAGCGCTCGTGATCCATCACCGCCGCAAGGAACGGCAGGTTGTGCCCGATGCCCTCGACCTCGAAGCTGTCGAGCGCGTTGCGCATGACCTCGATTGCCTCTTCGCGGGTCGGCGCCCAGGTGCAGAGCTTGGCGATCATCGGGTCGTAATACATCGAGATCTCGCCGCCCTCGTAGACGCCGGTGTCGTTGCGCACGATGCCGCCGTGCAGCTCGCCCTCGGCGGGCGGGCGGTAGCGGGTGAGACGGCCGATGGAGGGCAGGAAGCCGCGATAGGGATCCTCGGCATAGAGGCGGTTCTCGATGGCCCAGCCGTTGATCTTCACGTCGTCCTGGGTGATCGACAGCGGCTCGCCATTGGCGACGCGGATCATCTGCTCGACCAGATCGACGCCAGTGATAAGCTCGGTCACCGGATGCTCCACCTGCAGGCGGGTGTTCATCTCGAGGAAGTAGAAGTTCTTATCACCGTCGACGATGAACTCGACGGTGCCGGCGCTGGTGTAGCCCACCGCCTTGGCCAGCGCGACCGCCTGATCGCCCATCGCCTTGCGGGTCTCTGGATCGAGGAAAGGGCTCGGCGCCTCTTCGACGACCTTCTGGTTGCGGCGCTGGATCGAGCACTCCCGCTCGTTGAGATAGATGCCGCCCCCGTGCGCGTCGCAGAGCACCTGGATCTCGATGTGGCGCGGCTGGGTGACGAATTTCTCGATGAAGATGCGGTCGTCGCCGAAGGAGCTGGCCGCCTCGTTCTTCGACGACTGGAAGCCCTCGCGCGCCTCCTCGTCGGTCCAGGCGATGCGCATGCCCTTGCCGCCGCCGCCGGCCGAAGCCTTGATCATCACCGGGTAGCCGATCTCGCCCGAGATCTTCACCGCCTCGTCGGCATCCTCGATCAGCCCCATGTAGCCGGGAACCGTCGAAACGCCCGCCTCCTGGGCGATCTTCTTCGAGGTGATCTTGTCGCCCATCGCCTCGATCGCGCCCTTGGGCGGGCCGATGAAGGCGACGCCTGCGGCCTCGAGCGCCTCGGCGAACTTGGGGTTCTCCGACAGGAAGCCATAGCCCGGATGCACCGCCTGCGCGCCGGTGTCCTTGATCGCCTGCATGATCTTGTCGATCACGATGTAGGACTGGTTGGCCGGCGGCGGGCCGATGTGCACCGCCTCGTCGGCCATCTCGACATGCAGCGCGTGCTTGTCGGCATCCGAGTAGACCGCCACGGTCTTGATGCCCATCTTGCGCGCGGTCTTGATGACCCGGCAGGCGATCTCACCGCGGTTGGCGATCAGGATCTTGTCGAACATGTCTCTCCCTTTCGTTGCGTTTCTTGGCCGCCGGACAGGGCCGCGGCTTCGGCAGAATGCTGGCTACGGACAGCAAAAAGGGCCACCCGAGCGGCATGCTCGGGTGGCCCTGGAATATCTGTAAGTCTGCGTGCGACCGGTCAGGCCGCGACGCAGCGCCTTATCAGCGGCAGTACTGCGGCGTGACGTCGTCGCAAACCACGCCCGCGGTTGCGCCGACAGCTGCGCCGACCATGCCGTCGCCGCCGACTGCGCGGTCAATGAGATAGCCGCTGCCTGCGCCGATGCCGGCGCGGCCGAGGTCCGAGGTTTCACATGCGGCGACACCAAAGACACCGAGCACAGCGAGAATGCGGAAGACGTTTTGCATGAGGGAGGCTCCCCGTATTGTGTAAGTTGACGTTGCTCTCCAACGCCACGGATTGCCCAAAGGTTCCATACATCTTTCGGTTTTTTCGCCGCTTGAGCGCCGCTCCGCCGACGGCATGCGCCACAAGAGCGCACGCCCGCCGAAGACGCCGGGGCCTGACGCAGGGACAGGCTTGCGCGCCTGGCCATCCAGCGGGTGGCCTGCGGTGCAGCAAGGAGGTGTCGGATAAAAGAAGCGGGCGCGCGGTCAGGGGATGTGCCGCAACGCCCGCGAGGGGAAGGGTAACGGTGAGCAATGGGCGCAACCGAAGGCTGCGTCATTGCCCGCAACACCTTGATCGTGCACGACTCGCCGGCCACGTCCAAGCCATATCCAAAAGGACTGACCGGACCGGCCTCTTTCCGCGCACGGCGCGGGAAGTGGAGCGAGTTTACGCCCATTCGTCGGGCTCGTCGAAGGCTTCGGGGAAGGAGGCACGCGCCGCGGCCTCGTCGATGACAAGCATCGCGTCGTAGCTCTCGGGATCGAAGGGATCGTCGTAGGGCAGGACCTCGCGGCCGAAGAGCCAGGACAGGCGTCCGGCGTCGAGATTGCCGCGTTCGAAAGGTTCGGTGCCGAAGTGCGCCCAGAGCGAGGCCATGAAGGCCAGGTCGGCGCGCTTGTCCGCCGCCCGGCGGTCGCGGTAGCGATCGCGGCGGATGATGGCGGTCACCCCCTTGGGGTTCGCGCGGCGGATGGTGAATTGAAAGTCCGTGCCGGGAAGTCGGCTCGGAAAGCCGCGGTGCTTCAGCATACCGGGCCCCCCTCTATAAGGGCCCGTGGAAGCGGGCGGTGAGATACGGCCCGAAAGGGCCGGGAGTGCGGGACGGACCCGAAGGCCCGTCCCGGCGACAAGTTACTTGTACTTGCCGGTGTAGACGGGCTCCGCGGTAACGGGCTCCGGATCCACGACCACGTATTCTTCTTCCTGCTGGCCGCCGCAAGCGGAAAGGGTTGCGACGAAGCCAAGCATTGCAAGCAGTTGGATGCTCTTGGACATCTTTTTCTCCTGTCAGATTCTTCGGGCCCTGTGGAACCTTTCGGCCCAACCTGCCCTCGTTCGGGTGTTTCGACTGCGAATGTGCAATCACTCCCCAACATAGCGCAAGTTACGAAAAAGAAATACGTAACTCGCTTCGACGGTATTTTTTCCGCCGGGAACCCAGCAAAACAGGGGAAATATGAGCGGATTTCCGCGCGCGGCGAGAACATCATTAGAACGCCTCCCACACACAGGTGCCGCCCTGAGGGCTATAGGCCTCGAAGTATTGGCGGATTTCGGATGACGTAACGCCAACTTCGACCGGTTCGGCCATCAGGGAGATGACGATCAGGGAGGGAATCACCGCCTCTTCCCCGAGTCGCGGCAGCGCAAAGCTGTCGCAAAGATGCTGCATGTCCGGAGCAACTTCATCGTAGCTCAGCGGGCTGGACCCGCCGATCCGGGGCGCAAGAAAGCGAAAACGCTCCACAGCCGTGCCGGAATCGAGCGATGAGTCGTAAAAGGTGACGGGCATGCCCGAGGGCACTGCCACGGCGCTCTCCTCCTGCGCCGTGGCCAGGCCCGGCGTCATGGCAAATGCCAGAGCCAGAATCCCGTTGTTCCTCACCCTCGTCCGGTCGACAGCCACAAGGACCTCCCCTTCCTCATCTCGCTCGGCGGATCAGGCCGCCCAAGTCACCCAGCGCGCCCGGTTGGCGCGGTCTTCCAGAACCTCGGCAATGCGCGCCTCGACCGCCTTTCGCGGCAGCGCCCCGGCCACCTCTCCGCCAGCTTCCACGATCACCCCGCCGGCGCAGGGTTTCACCCGCACCACTGGCGCAAAGCCGCGCAGGTCGCGCAGCGCCCGCCACATGTCCTGCCGCACCTGATGCGCAAGCCGCTCCAGTCGGCCCACCGGCGGCAGCAGCGTCTCGACCCGCAGGTCGAAGCGCGCCGGGTTGCGCCGGGCGAGCGTCACCGCCCCGTCCTCGCGCGCCATGTGCCATCCCTTCACCTGCATCGGAGCCTCCGGGTCAGAGCGGAATGTTGTCGTGCTTCTTCCACGGGTTGCTGAGCTGCTTGTTTCTCAGCATCGCGAAAGCCCGGCTGACCCGGCGGCGGGTGGACCGGGGCTGAATCACCTCATCGATGAAGCCACGCTCCGCCGCCACGAAGGGATTGGCGAAGCGGTCTTCGTAATCCGCCGTATGCTTGGCGATCTTCTCCGCGTCGCCGAGGTCGGCACGGTGGATGATCTCGGTCGCCCCCTTGGCCCCCATCACCGCGATCTCGGCGGTGGGCCAGGCGTAGTTCACGTCGCCGCGCAGGTGCTTGGAGCTCATCACGTCATAGGCACCGCCATAGGCCTTGCGGGTGATCACCGTGACTTTGGGCACCGTCGCCTCGCCAAAAGCAAAGAGCAGCTTGGCGCCGTGCTTGATGACGCCGCCGTATTCTTGGCTCGTGCCCGGAAGGAAGCCCGGCACGTCGACGAAGGTCAGGATCGGGATCTCGAAACAGTCGCAGAAGCGCACGAACCGCGCGGCCTTCTTCGAGCTGTCGATGTCGAGGCAGCCCGCCAGCACCATCGGCTGGTTCGCCACCACGCCGACCGTCTGCCCCTCGAGGCGGATGAAGCCGGTGATGATATTCTTCGCGTGCTCTTCCTGGATCTCGTAGAAATCGCCCTCATCGGCGACCTTCACGATCAGCTCCTTCATGTCGTAGGGCTGGTTCGCGTTTTCCGGAATGATCGTATCGAGCGAGCCCTCGACCCGCTCTACATCGTCGAAGAACGGCCGCACCGGCGGCTTCTCACGGTTGTTGAGCGGCAGGAAATCCACCAGCCGGCGCACTTCTGCCAGCGCCTCGACGTCGTTCTCGAAGGCGCCGTCGGCGACCGAGGATTTGCGGGTGTGGGTGGTCGCACCGCCGAGTTCCTCTGCGGTGACCACCTCGTTGGTCACCGTCTTCACCACGTCGGGGCCGGTGACGAACATGTAAGAGGTGTCCTTCACCATGAAGATGAAGTCGGTCATCGCGGGCGAGTAGACCGCACCGCCGGCGCAGGGCCCCATGATGACGGAAATCTGCGGGATCACCCCCGAGGCCATGATGTTGCGCTGGAAGATCTCGGCATAGCCCGCGAGGCTGTCGACCCCCTCTTGGATGCGCGCGCCGCCGGAGTCGTTTAGGCCGATCACCGGCGCGCCGTTCTGCATCGCCATGTCCATGATCTTGCAGATCTTCATCGCGTGGGTGGCGGAGACCGAGCCGCCGAGGACGGTGAAGTCCTGCGAAAAGACATAGACCATGCGACCGTTGATCGTGCCCCAACCGGTGATCACCCCGTCGCCGCTGGGACGGTTGTTCTCCATGCCGAAGTCGGTGCAGCGGTGCGAGACGAACATGTCGTATTCTTCGAAACTGCCCTCGTCGAGCAGCAACTCGATGCGTTCGCGCGCGGTCAGCTTGCCCTTGGCGTGCTGCCCGTCGATCCGTCGCTGGCCGCCTCCGAGGCGTGCGTCGGCGCGGCGCGCCTCCAGTTCGTGAAGAATGTCTTTCATGGCCAATCCTCTCCGTTTGCCCGGGACCATACAGTGGAGGCCCTTTCGCTCAAGTCAAATTCGGCAAATTTGCAAAGTCTGAAAACACCTCGCCCAGCAAATAGCAAATCGGCAAAAATTGTCTCAAAGAAGTGTTACGCGTGGACTTTGAGGTGATCCCGACATACGGGAATTTCATGAGCACATCTTCGCGCGGGCGCTTTCTCGACCCCTCGACTCCACCTCACCTTGTCACGCTTGTCCTGCTTGCGGGACTCTCGGCACTGGCGATGAACGTCTTCCTGCCGTCGCTGCCGCAGATGACCGCGTATTTCGACACCGAGTACCGGCTGATGCAGCTTTCTGTGGCGATCTACCTCGGGGTCAACGCGGCGCTGCAAGTGGTCATCGGACCGATCTCGGACAAGCTCGGCCGCCGGCCGGTGATTCTCTGGGGCATTGCGCTGTTCCTGCTGGCGACGCTGGGCTGCATCTTCGCGACGGACGTCACGATCTTCCTGCTGTTCCGCATGTGCCAGGCGGTGATCGTCACGGCCATGGTGCTGAGCCGCGCGGTGGTGCGCGACATGGTCGGCCAGGAAGAGGCCGCTTCGATGATCGCCTATGTCACCATGGGCGTGGCCGTGGTGCCGATGGTCGGCCCGGTGATCGGCGGCGCGCTCGGCGAGCTGCTGGGCTGGAAGTCGATCTTCTGGATGCTGTTCCTCCTCGGCGGCGCGGTGTTCTGGCTGAGCTGGCGTGATCTGGGCGAGACCTCGACCGCCAGCGGCCTGTCGCTGGCCGCGCAGTTCCGCGAGTACCCCGAACTGCTGAAAAGCCCGCGTTTCTGGGGGTATGCCCTGGCCTGCGCGCTCTCCTCGGGGGCCTTCTTCTCCTATCTCGGCGGGGCGCCCTTCGTCGGCTCCGAAGTCTACGGGTTGAGCCCGGCGTCGCTGGGCGTGCACTTCGGCGCCCCCGCCGTCGGCTATTTCCTCGGCAATTGGATTTCGGGGAAATTCTCGGCCCGCGTCGGGCTCAACCGCATGATCCTCTGGGGTTCGCTGATCCTGGCGACCGGACTCGCGGCGGCGCTGCTCACCTTCGCGCTGACCGACGGCGGCTCGGCGCTGATCTTCTTCGGCTTCATGAGCCTCGTTGGCCTCGGCAACGGCATGACCATCCCCAACGCCACGGCGGGCACCCTGTCGGTGCGCCCGCATCTGGCCGGCACCGCGTCGGGCCTCGGTGGGGCGATCATGATCGGCGGCGGCGCGGCGCTCTCGGCGCTGGCAGGCGCGCTGCTGCAACCCGGCACCGGCGCCTGGCCGCTGCTCTGGCTCATGCTGTCCACTTCCCTGGGTTCGGTGATCTCGATCCTGCTGGTGATCCGGCGCGAGCGCCGCCTCGCGGGGCTGGACGCGGACAACTGAGTTTGCAAAATTGCCTCGACGCGGGGCAAAGGTGCAAACATGGCGACACGCAAACTCTACGCAGGCGCGAAACTGCGCGACCTGCGCGGGCGACTGGGGCTGACGCAGAAGGATTTCGCAGCGAAACTCGGTGTCTCGCTGCCCTATCTGAACCAGATGGAAAACAACAACCGCCCGGTCTCGACCACGGTGGTTCTGGCGCTGGCGCAAGAGTTCGGCTTCGACGTTACCGAGCTGGGACAGGGCGACTCGGAACGGCTGATCTCGGACATGCGCGAAGCGCTGGCCGATCCGGTGTTCGGTGAACACGCGCCGCCGCTGGCGGACCTGCGGCTCACCGCCTCCAACGCCCCTGCCCTCGCCCGGGCCTTTCTCGAACTGCACCGCGCCTACCGGCAGACGCACGAGCGGCTCGCCTCGCTCGACGAGGCGCTGGGGCGCGAGGGCACGCAGATGCAGCCCTCGCCCTGGGAGGAGGTGCGCGACTTCTTCCACTATTGCGACAATTACATCGACGCGGTGGACCGCGCCGCCGAGCATTACGCCCACGGGCTCGGACAGGGCGGCGCCGACCTGCGCGCCGCGGTGATCGCCCATCTGCGCGAGCGAGGGATCACGGTGGAATTCTCGCAATCAGCCCCGCTGCGCAGCTATGACGCCGAGCGCCGGGTGCTGACCATGTCCTCGCTGGCGCAGCCCGAGACGCTGACCTTCCAGATGCTGATCCAGGTGGCGCTGCTGCGGCAGGAGAAGCTGCTCGAGGCGACGCTCGATCTGGCCCGCTTCCAGTCCGACACCGCCCGCGCCATCGCCAAGCTCGGGCTGGCAAACTACTTCGCCGGGGCGGTGATGATGCCCTATATGCGCCTGCTCGAGGCGGCGCAGGAGACCCGGCATGACCTCGAACTGCTGGCGGCGCGCTTCGGCGCCTCGGTCGAGCAGGTGGCGCACCGGCTCTCGACGCTGCAACGGCCGGGGGCCAAGGGCATCCCCTTCTTCTTTGCCCGCGTCGATCAGGCCGGAACGATCACCAAGCGCCATTCGGCCACCCGCCTGCAGTTCGCCCGCTTCGGCGGCGCCTGCCCGCTGTGGAACGTGCACCAGGCCTTCGAGACGCCGAACCAGTTCCTGCGCCAGCTGGCCGAAACTCCCGACGGGGTCCGCTACGTGCTGCTGGCCCGCGACGTGACCAAGCCGGCGGGCCGCTTCGGCGCGCCGGTGCGGCGCTTTGCCATCGCGCTGGGGTGCGAGGTGAAACACGCGGGCGCGCTGGTCTATGCCGACGGACTGGACCTCGGGCGCGACCGCGCCTTCGAGCCGATCGGCATCTCCTGCCGGATCTGCGAGCGCACCGATTGCCACCAGCGCTCTGTCCCGCCGCTCGAGAAGCGGATTTCCATCCACCCCGAGCGCCGGGATATCCTGCCCTACTCGCTGGAGTAGGCCTCAGCCCTCCTGGAGACGCAGCGCGCGTTTGGTGGCGAAGACCTCCTGCCGCTCGACCCAGGGGTACTTGTGGTCATCGACCACCGGCCCCCAGTAGAGCTCGCCGCCGAAGCGCCACGGATCGAGCACGATGCCCTCTTTCATCGTGCCGCCCTTCTGGCTGACGATGACCGAGCTGTGCTCGATGCGGAAGGTCTTCAGCGCGTTGGCAATGCCGCGGTGCAGGTCGAGTGTCTGGAAATTCTCCTGCTCCAGCCGCGCCTGCAGGTCATCGGCCCACTGGTAGCACAAGCCGCGCGGGCGGGTGCCGTTGTTGACCTTGATGTTGTGGATGTAGGCCGGGTCGGTGACGTTCCACGCGACGGCCAGCTCGCGCGGGTAGTCGATCGAGATGCGCGCCATCCGCTGCGCCTCTTCCGGGTCGACGTTCGGGCCGAGGCCCTGGATCGACTGCGCCAGTGCGGCATATTCCGACGGCGGCGGGGCGGGCACATGCGGATCGCGGGCGCCAGCACAGGCCGAGAGAAGCGAGGCGGCCAGCAGCAGCGGCAGCAGCGAGAGACGGGAGAGGATCTTGGGCACGGCTCGGGAGGTCTTGTTGCTGGAAAACGGAACTGAACCTGACCTAGCGCGCGGGAGGGGGGCTGTCGAGCATCGCGTTACAATGCAATGCTCCGCCTGGAATCAACGCGAAGCCGCCGGGCTGGCGCTTTGGGGCACGGAGCGTGACGCTCGAATGCTGTCCGGACTTGGCCGGGATAAAGTGCATTGCTCGAATGTCGAAACGCCATCCCACGGACCGGCGCCCACCCGGCTCGCGTTGGACCATTGCCGTCCCTCCCCCTTACCGCGCCTTGCGGGGCACGGCGCAGGGGGGTAAAGGCAACGGGACTTTGACGGACATTCACGGACAGGGGGAACCCATGTCGATCGACATTCAGACGGCGGCACGTGTCGCCAAGCTGGCACGCATCCGCGTGGAAGACGAGGCGCTCCCGGCGCTGGCACAGGAATTCAGCAATATCCTCGATTTCATCGAGCAGCTGAACGAGGTGGACGTGGAGGGCGTCGAGCCGATGGTCTCGGTGACCCCGATGCGCCTGAAGCGCCGCGCCGACGGCGTGACCGACGGCGGCATGCAGGACAAGATCCTCGCCAACGCCCCCGATGCCCGCGAGGGCTTCTTTGCCGTGCCGAAGGTGGTGGAATGACCGAGCTGACCAAGATGAAACTGGCCGAGGCCCGCGACGCGCTGCGCAAGGGCGACGTGACCTCGGTGGAGCTGACCGAAGCCTGCCTGAAGGCGATCGAGGGCGCGGACGCGCTCGGCGCCTTCGTGCACAAGACACCCGAGATCGCGCTGGAGCAGGCCAAGGCCGCCGACGCACGCATCAAGGCGGGCGACGCGCCGGCCATGTGCGGCCTGCCGATCGGCGTGAAGGATCTCTTCTGCACCAAGGGCGTGCCGTCGCAGGCGGCCTCGGCGATCCTCGAGGGTTTCACCCCCGAGTACGAGTCGACCGTCACCAGCCAGCTCTTCGGTGCCGGCGCGGTCATGCTGGGCAAGCTCAACATGGACGAGTTCGCCATGGGCAGCTCGAACGAGAACACCTGCTACGGCCCCGCGGTGAACCCGTGGAAGCGGACCGGCGATGACGCCAAGCTGACCCCCGGCGGCTCGTCGGGCGGCTCGGCCTCGGCGGTTGCAGCGGACCTCTGCCTTGCAGCGACCGGCACCGACACCGGCGGCTCGATCCGCCAGCCCGCCGCCTTCACCGGCATCACCGGCATCAAGCCGACCTACGGGCGCTGCTCGCGCTGGGGCATCGTTGCCTACGCCAGCTCGCTCGATCAGGCCGGCCCGATGACCAAGGACGTGCGCGACGCGGCGATCATGCTGCAGGCGATGTGCGGCCACGACCCCAAGGATTCGACCTCGGCCGACCTGCCCGTGCCCGACTTCGAGGCGATGCTGACCGGCGACATCCGCGGCAAGACTATCGGCATTCCCAAGGAATATCGCGTCGAGGGCATGCCCGAGGAGATCTCGAAGCTCTGGGACGACGGCGCGAAGATGCTGGCGGATGCAGGCGCGAAGATCGTCGAGATCTCGCTGCCGCACACCAAATACGCGCTGCCGGCCTACTACGTGATCGCCCCGGCGGAAGCCTCGTCGAACCTCGCCCGCTATGACGGGGTGCGCTACGGCCACCGCGCCAAGCTCAGCCAGGGCGAAGGCATCAACGACATGTACGAGAAGACCCGCGCCGAGGGCTTTGGCCTCGAGGTGCAGCGCCGCATCATGGTCGGCACCTACGTGCTGTCGGCAGGCTTCTACGACGCCTACTACAACCGCGCCCGCAAGGTCCGCACGCTGATCAAGAAGGACTTCGAGGATGCCTTCGCCGCAGGGGTCGATGCGATCCTCGCGCCGGCAACCCCCTCGTCGGCCTTCGGCATCGGCGAGATGAAGACCGCGGACCCGGTGCAGATGTACCTGCAGGACGTTTTCACCGTCACGCTGAACCTTGCCGGGCTTCCGGGCGTTGCAGTTCCGACCGGGCTGGACTCCAAGGGCCTGCCGCTCGGTCTGCAGCTGATCGGCCGTCCGTGGGAGGAAGGCGATCTGCTGAACACTGCCTACGCGCTGGAACAAGCCGCCGGGTTTGTGGCAAAACCGGCAAAATGGTGGTAAAGGCCCTTTTAAAAAAGGCGCCAAAAAAGGACTAGGGCAGCGGTTATGACACGCATTCTCCTCGGTGGCGCGGCCTTGCTGGCCCTCGCCGCCTGCACCACGCCGATCCCCGACAGCGGGGCCGGCTTCAACGACTACGACAGCTACCAGGCCGAGCGCGCGCAGCGCGATGCCGTCCTGCAGGGAAGCCCGGCGGTCACCTCTTCGGAACTGCCCGCGGCAGGCGGCAGCGACGATCCCGCGGTGGCCGCGGCAACGTCCGTTCTCGACGGCCCGCAGGCGAGTGAAGGGGCCCCGCTGCCCACCGCAGCCGGGACTCCCGCGCCGCAGTCGGTGAGCGGCTCGGCGGGCCTGTCGGAAGAAAACAGCTTCGACGCGGTTTCGGCCGAACGCACGATCGAAGACGACAAGACGCTGATCCAGCAGAACCGCGCGCAATACGAGGTGGTCGCCCCGACCGACCTGCCGCCGCGCCCGGATTCGGATGCGCCGAACATCGTCGCCTACGCGCTGCAGACCAACAACCCGGTCGGCACGCCGCTCTACGGTCGCTCGGCCTTCGCCTCCGAGGAAAAGGGCCTGCGCAACTGCGCCAAGTACGAGACCAGCGACCGCGCGCAGGAAGCCTTTCTCGCCGGCGGCGGCCCCGAGAAGGACCGCAACGGGCTCGACCCCGATGGCGACGGCTTTGCCTGCAGCTGGGATCCCGCGCCCTTCCGCGCGGTGCGCGGCTACTGATCCGGGCCTTGGATCCGATCTGGCACCCGTCTGACAATTTCGGGCCGCGACGCCTCGGCGCGCGGCCCGATCTCGTTGTGCTGCACTACACCGCCATGAAGAGCGCCGAGGCGGCGCGCGACTGGCTGTGCAACCCTGAGGCCGGCGTCTCCGCCCACTACGTGCTCGGCTACGACGGCACCTGCTGGCAGCTGGTGACCGAGGAGATGCGCGCCTGGCATGCCGGGCTGGGCGCCTGGGGATCGGTGGAGGAGGTCAATTCCCGCTCCATCGGCATCGAGATCGCCAATACTGGCGACGAGCCCTTCCCCGAGGCGCAGATGGCCGCGCTCGAGGTGTTGCTTTCCGGCATCCTCGCGCGCTGGTCGATTCCGCCGGAGCGGGTCATCGGTCATGCCTGCATGGCGCCAGGGCGCAAGATCGACCCCGGCCCGCTGTTCGACTGGCCACGGCTGGTGTCCAAGGGGCTGGCGGTGAGCGCCGAGCCCGCATCCCCTGGCGACTTTCTCGAAGATGCCCATCGCTTCGGCTACCGCACCGGCCCCGAGCAACAGCCAGCGCTTCTGAAATCCTTCCGCGACCGATTCCGCCCCGGCGCCGAGGGTCCGCTCTGTGATGCCGACCGGGCGCTCATGGCCGGTCTCGCGGCGCGCTGGCCCGCCGCCTGACGCCTCACGTCATTCTTTTGCCCCCTGCACGCGATCAGCCCCTGCCGCGCGCTGGGAGAAGGCGCGCGTGTGCAGGGGCGGCGGGTACTTCCCGGTGCAAGTCCGGGCGCACCGTGCCGGTCCGGCGTGGCCCAAAGCATACGTCCTGCCGGAAGCCGGATCGTCCGGGACGGGGACAATCCGGGTGGAGACGAACGACACACCTTGAGAGTACCCCCGTGGCGCCCCGAACGCAGGTCAGGAATACCCGACCTGAGCATTCCCGCCCACGGCGCAGTCCGCGACGCCGCCCCCGCTCCGCGTCCCGGAGCCCAAAAGGCAAGAGGGGGGTGCGACAATTAATTTTGATCTGGATCAAAGGAGATGATTGCCCGGTCGTTGGTCGGCAACTAAAAGGATTGTCAGACGAGGGGCGTGGAGGAGTATGTGCGCGCCCTTGCGAGGGACGTACCTATAAAGACCAACAGGAGGCACGCAATGGCAGATGCAGCCATTCACGGCCACGAGCACGAGGACGACCGCGGGTTCTTTACCCGTTGGTTCATGTCCACGAATCACAAGGATATCGGGATTCTCTACCTGATTACCGCTGCATTCGTGGGCCTCATCTCGGTGGCCTTCACCGTCTACATGCGCCTGGAGCTCATGAGCCCCGGCGTTCAGTTCATGTGCATGGAGGGCGCGCGCCTCTTCCCGACTTCGGTCGAGAATTGTACCCCCAACGGGCACCTGTGGAACGTGATGATCACCGGCCACGGGATCCTCATGATGTTCTTCGTGGTCATCCCGGCCCTGTTCGGCGGCTTCGGCAACTACTTCATGCCGCTGCAGATCGGCGCGCCGGACATGGCCTTCCCGCGAATGAACAACCTCAGCTACTGGCTCTACGTCACCGGCTCGACGCTGGCGGTGTGCTCGGTCTTCGCGCCCGGCGGCAACGGCCAGCTCGGCTCGGGCATCGGCTGGGTGCTCTACCCGCCGCTCTCGACCAGCGAGGCAGGCATGTCGACGGATCTGGCGATCTTCGCGGTGCACGTCTCGGGTGCCAGCTCGATCCTCGGCGCGATCAACATGATCACCACCTTCCTGAACATGCGTGCCCCGGGCATGACCCTGTTCAAGGTGCCGCTGTTCTCCTGGTCGATCTTCGTGACCTCCTGGCTGATCCTGCTGTCGCTGCCGGTTCTGGCCGGCGCGATCACCATGCTGCTGACCGACCGCAACTTCGGGACGACCTTCTTCAACCCGGCAGGCGGCGGCGATCCGATCCTCTACCAGCACATCCTGTGGTTCTTCGGCCACCCGGAAGTGTACATCGTGATCCTGCCCGGCTTCGGCATCATCAGCCACGTCATCGCGACCTTCTCGCGCAAGCCGGTCTTCGGCTACCTGCCGATGGTCTGGGCGATCATCGCGATCGGCGCACTCGGCTTCGTCGTGTGGGCACACCACATGTACACCGTCGGCATGTCGCTGACCCAGCAGAGCTACTTCATGCTGGCCACGATGGTCATCGCGGTGCCGACAGGGGTGAAGGTGTTCAGCTGGATCGCCACGATGTGGGGCGGCTCGCTCGAATTCAAGACGCCGATGCTCTGGGCAATCGGCTTCCTGATCCTCTTCACCATGGGCGGCGTGACCGGCGTGGTGCTGAGCCAGGCGGGCGTCGACCGCGCCTACCACGACACCTACTACGTCGTTGCGCACTTCCACTACGTGATGTCGCTGGGCGCCGTGTTCGCGATCTTCGCGGGGATCTACTTCTACTTCCCCAAGATGACCGGCAAGATGTACCCCGAATGGGCTGGCAAGCTGCACTTCTACGTCATGTTCGTCGGCGCGAACCTGACCTTCTTCCCGCAGCACTTCCTGGGCCGCCAGGGCATGCCGCGCCGCTACATCGACTATCCCGAGGCCTTCGCCCTGTGGAACCACGTGTCGAGCTGGGGCGCGATCATCTCCTTTGCCTCGTTCCTGTTCTTCTTCTGGATCATGTGGCACTCGCTGCGCAAAGGCGCCGCCTGCACCGCCGCAAACCCGTGGAACGAATACGCGGACACGCTGGAGTGGACCCTGCCGTCGCCGCCGCCGGAGCACACCTTCGAGCAGCTGCCGAAGCGCGAGGACTGGGACAAGCATCACGCCCATTGAGCGCCTGACGCTTACGACGGATGATCGTCAGAAGAATTGACAAGCACCGGCCCCGGGGGAACCCTCGGGGCCGGTTCTCTTTTGTGCGGACCGCTGCAAGGAGAGCGCCATGACCCTGCCCGACCGCTTCGCCGCGATCGCCGACATCCACGGCAATGCGGATGCGCTGCGCGCCGTGCTGGCGCGGATCGACGCAATGGGCATCGGCATGGTGGTCAACCTCGGCGACATGTTCAGCGGCCCGCTCGCGGCAGCGGAGACTTGGGAGCTGCTGCGTGACCGCCCCATGCCCACGGTGCGCGGCAACCATGACCGCTACCTGATCTCTCAGCCGCCCGGAGACATGGGCCCCTCGGACCGCGTCGCCCACGACCAGCTGCCGCCCGCGGCGCTGGACTGGCTGCGCTCGCTGCCGATGACCCTGGAACGCGACGGCACGTTTCTCTGCCACGCAACCCCCGGCGCAGACGAGACCTACTGGCTGCACGCCGTCGACCGGCACGGCACGGTGCACCCCGCCGGCGCGGCTGACGTGGCGGCGCATCTCGATAGGGTGGCGCAGGGGCTTGTGCTCTGCGGTCACACCCACCTGCCGCGCGTCGTCTGCTGGAAAGGGCAGACCCTGGTGAACCCGGGCAGCGTCGGCTGCCCCGGCTACACCGACACCCGCCCGGTGCCGCATGTGGTCGAGACCGGCACGCCGGCGGCCTGCTTCGCCGTGATTGCGCGGCACTCTAGTGGTTGGCAGGTGACCCATCACCACGTGCCCTACGATCCCTCGCGCATGGTCGCCCTCGCCCGCAAGCACGGCCGCGACGACTGGGCCGAAGCGCTGGCGACCGGCTGGATCAGTCGCTGAGCACACCCTTCGACACCTGCCGCAGCAATGCTAGAGTTCGCCCCATGCCCTACACCTGGAAGACCGTGACCAAGGATCAAGCCGCCGAGCTTACGCTCTGGCCGCACCAGTCGCTGTCGGCCAAGGGCTTCGTCACCTTCATCGGCATCTTCTTCTTCATGGCGCTGATCCCCTTCTACGGGCTCCTGGGCACGCATCTGCTCTGGGGTCTGCTGCCCTTCATGCTCGCCGCGCTCTGGGGCATCTGGTACGCGCTGCGCCGCAACGAGAGGGACCGGCAAATCGTCGAGGTGCTGACCCTCTCGCCAGACACGACGCATCTGCTTCGGCAGAATCCCCGCGGCCCGGCGCAGGACTGGCAATGCAACACCTATTGGGTCACCGCCCAGATGCACGAGGCGGGCGGGCCGGTGCCCTATTATGTCACGCTCAAGGGCGCGGGACGCGAGGTTGAGATCGGCGCCTTTCTGAGCGAAGAGGAGCGCAAGACGCTCTATCTCGAGCTTTCCGACCGGCTGCGGCTCCTTGCGCGGCCCTGACCGCCCGCGAAAGGTTCCCATGGCCCAGGTCCCTGCCACCAAGAAGATGAAGCGCCGCGCGCTGCGGCTCGCCGCCATGCTGAGCCCGGCGCTGGCCGAGAAGCTTTCCCCCGTCACCTCGGAGCGCGCCGCCCTGGCACTTCGGGCGGCGACCGCGGGCACGCCCCGCCTCCGCGCCGAAGAGGTGATTTTCCTGATCCCGCTGGTCGGCCCGCATCACGTCGGCGACTGGCAGGCGGTGGTCGCACGGCTCGCGCAGACGCTGGAGAGCTTCCGGCGCCAGGAGGGGGCCTGGCGGGCGGTGATCTGCTGCCAGGAGCGCCCACCGCTGCCCGAGGGGCTGGCCGAAGACAAGCGCATCAGCTGGCTGCCCTTCGACGATCCCACCCCCGGCAATGACAAATGGCGCAAACTGGCGGCGCTCTGCGATCACCTCGGCGCCATCGCGAGCCGCCCGGCCTACGTGATGAGCTTCGACGCCGACGACCTGCTGCGCGACGACATGGTCCAAGAGATGCTGGAACGGCAGGAGGCGGGCTATCTCGTCGAGCAGGGCTACGTCATGGATCATGCCACCGGCGACGTCGCCCTGGCTGGCGCGCCAACCGCGGCGATGCCCCTGCGCAAACCCTTCTGGAAGCTCTGCGGCTCCTGCCTCGCGCTGCTCCACGACCCGGCGCTGCCGCAGAGCGCCGCCTTCCTGCGCGCGATGACCCAGCACGAGCACCGGATGTTTCCCTACCTCGCGGCGCTCGCCGGGCGAGCGCCGGCCCGGTTCCGCAAGCCAGCAGTGCTCTACGTGCTCAATCACGGGGAAAACTTCGGCGCGCGGCGCGGGCGCGTGGGGTTCAAGACCCGCTTCGTGCAGCGCTTCCGGATCACCGACCCGGAGGAATTGTCACAGGTGGCGCAGGACTTCCCCGCCCCCTGATGTTCTGCTTCCGAGATCGGACCAACTCTCTTCGAAGAGAGTTGCAAGTTCCTTCGAAGGAACTTGCTGCGCCGTGATCAGCCCGCCGCGGCGAGCCGGTCCTTGACCATCGGACCCACGGCTCCGAAATCCATCTGACCCTGATAGCGCGTCTTCAGCACGCCCATCACCCGGCCCATGTCGCGGATCGAGCTGGCGCCCACTTCCTTGACTGCCGCGTCCACCGCCTTCGTCACGTCCTCGTCGCTCAGCGGCTTGGGCAGGAACTCCTCGATCACCGGAATCTCGGCCAGTTCCGCCTCGGCGAGGTCGAGACGACCACCCTCTTCGTAGGTGCGCGCGCTCTCGCGGCGCTGCTTCACCATCTTGGCGAGGATCGAGAGCAGTTCCGCATCCTCGACCCCGTCATCATTGCCCTCGGCCCGGGCCGCGATGTCGCGATCCTTCACGGCGGCGCTGATCAGCCGCAGCGTCGAGAGCCGCGCGGAGTCCTTGTCTTTCATGGCCTGTTTGGTGGCGGCCTTGATGCGTTCGCGCAATTCCATCGGAAAGGATATCCCCTGACGTTTCCAAACCCTGACACTACAGAAAGGGTCACAAGGGCGCAATCCCGCCCTATACCAATGCAACCCATTGATTTTGCTATATTTCTATATGAAAATCAGCGCTTGACGCTTCCGGCGGCTTCCCTTAGGCATGGCGCGATTTGCTTCCCGCCGAGATCGTACAGGAGTCGCGCCATGTCGCTCGCCACCCCCCAGAAGCCCACTGCATGCCTCGCGCTCGCCGATGGGACACTGTTTTACGGACAGGGGTTCGGAGCTACCGGCGAGGCCCAGGCCGAGCTCTGCTTCAACACCTCGATGTCCGGCTACCAGGAAATCATGACCGACCCGTCCTACGCCGGGCAAATCGTGACCTTCACCTTCCCGCACATCGGCAACACCGGTGTGAACCCCGAGGATGACGAGACCGGCGATCCGGTCGCCGCGGGCATGGTGGTGAAATGGATGCCGACCCAGTCGTCGAACTGGCGTGCCGTGCAGGAACTGTCGGAATGGCTGGCCGCGCGCGGCCGCATCGCCATCGGCGGCATCGACACCCGCCGGCTGACCCGGGCGATCCGCCAGCAGGGCGCGCCGCACGTGGCCATCGCGCACAACCCCGAGGGCGTCTTCGACGTCGAGGCGCTGGTCGCCTCCGCGCGCGCCTTCCCGGGGCTCACCGGGCTCGACCTTGCCAAGGACGTGACCTGCGCGCAGAGCTACCGCTGGGACGAGATGCGGTGGGCCTGGCCCGACGGCTACCAGCCGCAGACCAACCCGCGCAAGAAGGTGGTCGCCATCGACTACGGCGCCAAGCGCAACATCCTGCGCTGCCTGGCCTCGGCCGGCTGCGAGGTGACCGTGCTGCCCGCCACCGCCACGAAAGAAGACGTGCTGGCGCACAGCCCTGACGGCGTGTTCCTGTCGAACGGCCCGGGCGACCCCGCCGCCACCGGCGTCTACGCCGTGCCGATGATCAAGGGCATCCTCGACGAGACCGATCTGCCGATCTTCGGCATCTGCCTCGGCCACCAGATGCTGGCGCTGGCACTTGGCGCCAAGACCATCAAGATGAACCACGGCCACCACGGTGCGAACCACCCGGTCAAGGAACTCGAGACCGGCAAGGTCGAGATCACCTCGATGAACCACGGCTTCGCGGTCGACGGCCAGACCCTGCCCGCCGGCGTCGTCGAAAGCCACGTGAGCCTCTTCGACGGGTCGAACTGCGGGATTCGCATGACCGACCGCCCGGTGTTCTCGGTGCAGCACCACCCCGAGGCCAGCCCCGGCCCGCAGGACAGCTTCTACCTGTTCGAACGGTTCGTGAACAACATGTGATCTTTCCGCGAATTGTTTCGCGGAGGGTCGCAATTTAAGACTCAATTTACCGACTTGCCCTGAACTCCCTGCATTCGCAGAGTTCAGGAGCTTGTCATGTCAGGCGCGCCTCCGACGTTTCAGACCCGCCGGCGCGCCGGCGGGGTGGCCGATTTCGGCCGTCCGCTCGCCACGCTTCTCACGGAAGCGGGCGCGCTCGACCCACCTCAGGCACTGGAGGCGCTGACACGCAGTCGCCACCAACGCAGCCCCTTGTCCCGCTTGCTGCGCTCCGAGGGCCGCGTTTCCCCCGAGCAGCTGCGCAACGCTCTGGCGCGCAGTCACGGCGTCGCTTCTCTTGACCGCCAACTCACCCCGCCCTCACCGACCCTGGACGGGCTTCTGCCTCCGGAAATTTGCCTGCGCCATGCCGCGCTGCCCTGGACGAGGCACGAGGACGGGCTGGTGCTCGCGATGGCGCATCCCGAAGGATTTGACCGGGTCCGTTCCCTGCTGCCCGCGACCGAAACCCGCGTGGTGCTCGCCCTCGCCACCGAGGAGGACATCATCGCCGAGGTCGTCGAGCGGCATGGCGCGACCATGGCCGAACGGGCCGAATCCGAGCTGCCCGCCGACCTCAGCTGCCGCGATCTGAACCAGCTGACCGGCAGCCGCAGGGCGCTGCTGCTCCTCGCGGCCCTGTCACTCCTATGGCTGTTGTTCTCCGCCCCTGCGCTGTTCTTTTCCGGCGCCTTGGCGCTGACCGCCGCCACGCTCGCCTTTGGCCAGATCGCCAAGCTTGCCGCCTTTTTCGCGGGGTTGCCGCCCCTGCCCCCCGGCCCGCGCGGAGGTATCGAGACTCCGCCGGTCTCCTTGCTCATCCCGCTGCACCGCGAGGAGAACATCGCCTCGACGCTGGTCCGGCGGCTGGAGCGGATCGACTACCCGCGCGCGCAGCTGCAGGTGCTGCTGGTGCTCGAGGCCGGTGACAGGATCACCCGTGCCGCGCTGCGGGTCGCCGCGCTGCCGCCCTGGATGCGGATCGTCGAGGTTCCCCCCGGCACGGTCACCACCAAGCCCCGCGCGTTGAATTACGCCCTGAACTTTGCCCGCGGCGAGATCATCGGCATCTACGACGCCGAGGACAGCCCCGCCTCCGACCAACTCCGCCGCCTTGCCGCGCATTTCGGCCGCGCGCCACCGGAGGAGGCCTGCGTGCAGGGCATCCTCGATTTTTACAACCCGCAGGCCAACTGGATGTCCCGCTGCTTCACCATCGAATACGCCTCCTGGTTCCGGGTGCTCCTGCCCGGCTTCGCCCGGCTGGGCTTTGCGATCCCGCTTGGCGGCACGACCGTCTTCTTCCGCCGCGAGGCGCTCGACCGGGTCGGCGGCTGGGACGCGCACAATGTCACAGAGGACGCCGATCTCGGCATACGTCTGGCCCGCTTCGGCTATCGCACCGCCCTGCTGCCGCTGGTCACGCGCGAAGAGGCCAACTGCCATCCCTGGCTCTGGGTGCGCCAGCGCTCGCGATGGCTCAAGGGCTACCTCATCACCTGGCTGGTCCACATGCGGCAACCCCGCCGGCTTTTGCGCGAGCTGGGCGCCTGGCGGGTGCTGGGGCTGCAGGTGATCTTCCTCACCGCGCTGTTGCAGTTCCTGCTGGCACCGCTGCTCTGGTCGCTCTGGCTGATCCCGCTCGGCTTGCCGCATCCGCTGGCCGGCGACGGCGCCGCCCCGTTGCTTTCCCTGGTCACGCTGGCGCTGCTGAGCGCGGAGGCGGTCTCGCTCCTGGTCGGGCTCGGCGGCGTGGCGCGCAGCCCGCATCCGCGGCTGCTGCCCTGGGTGCCGACCCTGTTCCTCTACTTCCCGCTGGCCACCATCGCGCTCTACAAGGCGCTGTGGGAACTGCTGCGCCGCCCGTTCTACTGGGACAAGACCAGCCACGGTCGCTCCGCGCCCGACCACGCGGGGGCGGACATCCCGACCGACGATCTATAGCGGCTCAGGCGGTTTTGCGGCTGTCGAGCTTGAGGCGGGTGACGAAGGCCACCGAGATATGCTCGCGCAGCGCCTTGTCCGCCGCCTCCTCGTCGCGCTTGGCGATCGCGTCGACGATGGCCGCATGCTCGGCCAGCGCATTGGTGCCGCGCCCCTCGGCGGCCAGCGAGGTCGTCGCCATCAACGCCATCGAGCGGTGCACCAGGTCGAGCTGCTGCACGAGATAGCGGTTGTGCGAGGCAAGCTGGATCATCCGGTGGAAGCGGCGGTTCGCCCGGGCCAGCGCCGCTGGATCGTTGAGCAGCGCGCGGTCTTCCTCGATCATGTCGCGCAGCACCTTCACCTCTTCCTCGGTGGCATGGCGCGCCGCCAGTCGCGCCGCCAGCCCCTCGAGCTCGGTGCGCACCACGTAGAGTTCGGCCATCTGGTTGTGATCCAGCGAGGCGACGATCAGCGAGCGCCCGTCGCGGGCCAGAAGCGACTGCGTCTCGAGCCGCTGCAGCGCCTCGCGGATCGGCGTGCGCGAGACGCCGAATCGCTCGGCCAGCTCGCTTTCCACCAGCCGGTCGCCGGGGCGGTAGACCCCTTGGTCGATGGCCTCGAGGATCAGCGTGTAAGCGTCCTTGTTCGGCGTCCGGATCTGGCTCATCTGGGGCGGTCCTTCGTAAGTGATGCAGCAAGATAGCGGTAGCGGGGGGGCGGGATCAACGCCCCGCTTCGTCGTATGCGCCGGGCTGCGTCCCCGAGGCCGCGCCGCCCATTGCCGCCCGCCGCGCTCGGGCGTAGGTTGCGGCCATGGTAAAGCAGCATTTCTCCCACGTACGCCACTGGGTCTTCGACCTCGACAACACGCTGTATCCGCCGGCCGTGCGCCTGTTCGACCAGATCGAACGCAAGATGACCGATGTCGTCATGCGCGTCACCGGCACCGATCACGCCGAGGCCAACACCCTGCGCAAGCGCTGGTGGATGGACCATGGCACGACCCTGGCCGGGCTGATGGCAAACCACCAGCTCGATCCCGACGCCTATCTGACCGAGGTGCACGACATCTCCTTCGATGCGCTCGAGGCGGATCCGCACCTTGCCGAGCTGATCTCGAACCTGCCGGGACGCAAGATCGTCTACACCAACGGCAGCGCACCCTATGCGGCGCGGGTGCTGGAAGCGCGCGGACTGGAGGCCGCCTTCGACGCGATCTACGGCGTCGAACACGCGAACTACCGCCCCAAGCCCGAGCCGCAGGCCTTCGAGACGGTCTTCTCCCTCTCGGGCACCGACGCGGCCACCGCCGCGATGTTCGAGGACGATCCGCGTAATCTTGCCGCACCCCACGCCATGGGGATGCGCACCGTGCACGTGGCTCCGGAGCGCGCAGAAGGTGAGCATATCCAGCATCATACCGATGACCTGACCGAATTCCTCGCGCGGCTCTCCTGAGCCGCCGCGGCCCCCGCAGCCCTGCGGCGCGGGGGCTGCGACACTTTTGGCCATGGGAGCAAAGCCGCTCCCTGCCTATCTCCTGCCCGGCCCCACACAGGAGATTCCGATGACCGCAGCCGATATCACCACCCTTCAGGACACCCACGCCCCCGCCACCCGCAAGATCCGCGGCGAGGCCGTGCTCTTTCTCGTGGCGGCGCTGCTGCTGGTGATCGCCGCGGTCAACACCGTTGCCTTCGGCCTTGCGGGCCTGTCGATGACCGCGCTGGCGCTGGTGCCGGTGTGCTACTTCATGATCCTCTGGATCACCGTCGGCAAGTAAGCCGCATGGTCATGCCCGCCCGCCTGCCCTAGATAGGGGCGCAAAGGAGAGCGGTCATGGACTACGACATTCTCATCTCGGGCGGCGGGATCGCCGGGCTCACCGCGGCCGCCGCCTTTGGCAACGCAGGCTTCTCCGTGCTCTGCGTCGACCCGGCGCCGCCGGTGACCGAGCGCGAGGCGCAGGGCGCCGACCTGCGCAGCACCGCCTTCCTGCAACCCGCGCAAGCGTTTCTCGCCGAGGCGGGCCTCTGGGAGCGCCTCGCCCCGCATGCGATGCCGCTGCAGGTGATGCGCATCGTCGACGCCGGCGGCGAGCTGCCCGAGCCGCGCATCGTCAAGGATTTCGACAGCGCCGAGATCTCCGAGCTGCCCTTCGGCTGGAACCTTCCCAATTGGCTGCTGCGGCGCGAGCTGTCCGCGCATCTGCAAGGGATGGAGCGCGTCACCTTCCTGCCCGGCACCGCCACCACCGCGCTCTTCACTCGCGAGGCCGAGGCCCGCGTGACCCTGAGCGACGGCCGCCGCATCCGCACGCGGCTGGTGATCGCCGCCGACGGGCGCAACTCGCCAATGCGGCAGGCGGCGGGGATCGGCGTGAAGACCACGCGCTTCGGGCAGAAGGCGCTGGCCTTCGCCACCACCCACCCGATTCCTCACGGCAACGTCTCGACGGAAATCCACCGCACCGGCGGGCCCTTCACGCTGGTGCCGCTGCCCGATTTCGAGGGGCGGCCGTCGTCGGCCGTGGTCTGGATGGAAGAAGGGCCGAAGGCCGAAGCGCTGATGGCGCTGGACGAGGAGGCCTTCGAGGCCGCCATGTCCGAACGCTCGTGCCACCACTTCGGGCCGCTGAAGCTGGCCTCGCGCCGCACCATCTGGCCGATCATTGCCCAGCATGCCGAGAGCCTGACCGGCCAGCGCCTGGCGCTGGTGGCCGAGGCAGCGCATGTGGTGCCGCCGATCGGCGCGCAGGGGCTGAACATGTCTCTGGCCGACATGAAGGTGCTGCACGATCTGGCCGTCGCGCGTCCGGAGGCGCTTGGCGAGGCATCCATGCTGGACGCCTACGCCCGCAAGCGGATGCCCGACATCCGCGCCCGGGTCGCCGGGATCACCGCGCTGAACCGCGCCTCGATGCTCTCGACCCCGCTGCTGCGCGATGCCCGCGCAACGGCGCTGGACGCGCTCTATGGGGTGAAGTCGGTGCGCAAGACGCTCATGCAGATGGGCCTCGGCGCAAAGGGCTGAGGCCCGGCAAGGTCGCCGGGCGTCTCCCTTACTGCCGCACCCGCAACGTGTGCCCGGTCAGCTCTTCGCTGAACGGCACCGGATGCGGGTTCAGCCCCAGGCGGGCGCGATAGATCGGCAGGCTCTCGGTCACCCGCATCACGTAGTTGCGGGTCTCGTTGAAGGGGATCATCTCGATCCAGTCGATCATGTCGGTCTCGCCCTTCAGCGGGTTGCCGAAGATCTCCATCCAGCTCACCGGGCGCGACGGCCCCGCGTTGTAGCCCGCCGCCATCATCACCGGATTGCCGTCGAACTGCTCGGACAGGCTCTGCAGGTAGCGCGCGCCGAGCTTGGCGTTGTAGCCCGGGTTGTCCAGCAGGCCTTCGAAACTGTAGGTGACGCCGAGCCAGCCCGCGACTTCCTTGGCGGTGCCGGGCATCAGCTGCATCAACCCGCGCGCACCCGCGCCCGAGACGACGCGCGGATCGAACTCCGACTCGCGCCGCGCAATCGACAGCACCATCTCGCGCGGGACCGGGAAGTCGGTCTTCAGCAGGTCCGGGTGCAGCGCATAATAGGGACCGGCAAGCTCCATGCCGTATTGCGCCGCGCGCTTGCCCACCATGACCTCGACGTGCGGGCGCTGCATCTGAGCCAGCATCTGCCCGAGCTGGCCGACCTGCTGCCGGTCCAGCCCCTCGGAGAGATGGGTCAGAAAGCGCTCACCCAGAGAGATCTCGCCGGAAGCCAGCAACAGGATCGCGGCGCTGTAGACGCTGCTCTTGGTGAAGGGCGCCTCGCGCCAGTCGGGAAAACGCTCGGTGCCGGCCAGCTTGGTGTCGAAGGCGACACCTCCACGCTCCGCCGCCAGCAGCCCGTAGAAGGACGTCTGATAGCGCGCGCCCTGCGCGTAGGCCTGCGCCGCCCCCGCGGGATCGTCCAGCTCTTCCAGAGCCCGGCCCATCCAGTAGCCCGCGCGTCCCTTGGAGATCGGCGAGGTCACCGCGCCGTCGTGGTTGCGGAAGTGGCGCAGGGCCGTCTGCGGGTCGTCGAGGAAACGCAGCGCGATGAAGCCCGACAGCCATTCCAGCGCGGCGTATTGGTCGCCTTCGGTCAGCCCGTGGCGCGAAGCGATGGCATAGGCGGTCTCGGGATCTCCGCGGCGCATCTTCTGATGCGCGAGATCGTCGCGGCGCTCTGCCCAGGCCCAGGGCTCGCCAAGCGACTCGGCGCTGCCGGAGCGCTCCAGCATGAGCGAGATGGCGTCATCGTCGCGGCCCTTGCGGACGCGCCAGAGGTAGCGCTCGTAGGCAAGTCCCGGATCGTTCGCCAGTGCCGCCGGCACCGCCTCGATCCGCGTGTCGACCCCCGGCTCCATTCCGCGCAGCGCCAGCCGCGCCTCCGCCAGCTTCCGCCAGCCGTCCGAGACCAGTGGCAGCAGCGCCCGCGCATTGTCCTCCCAGCCCTGCCAGAGCGCCATGTCGAGCCGCGCCTGATGGTGCGGCTTCAGGATTTCCGACCAGTCGCGCAGGAAGGTCGCGCGCTCCTCGGAGCTGAGCGGCAGGGTGCGCCAGGCCAGCACGATCTCGGCCTCCGCCGCGCCGCGCTCGCCCTGCGCCATATGCGCCCGTGCCAGCGCCAGCGCGCCCGCGCCGGTCTGCGGCATGTAGCCGGTGAAGAACTCGCGGATCGTGCCGAGATCGGATTCGGAAATGGCGATCTCGGACTTCTCGCGCAGGTAGGGCATGCCCGGCCAGTCCGGGTTGCGGCGGATGAACTCCATCACCTGGGCCGCATTGCCCCGGCTGGCGCGCAGATAGTGCCAGAGCACCACGTCGAGCGCGGCCTGGCCATCGCCGCGGGATTCAATGAGGGCGGACGCCCAGTTGCCCGAGCGCATGTCGGCCATCGCCTTGGCGAGCGGACGGTCCTGCGGCAGCGCCGGCGTGGCAATCAGGGCAAGAAGGATGAAGAGAGCGGCGCGGAGGCGCGACATGAGCTTGCAATTTCCTTGACGAAAAGGAATAGACACGCCGCGGAGATTACCGCGTGGCGGGGGGCGATCCAATTCACATTCCCTCCAGCCCGGGGCTCTGCAGCGACGAAGCGAACACATCAACATTCAAGGAGCGTGTCATGTTCAAAGGTTCGATGCCAGCACTGGTCACGCCGTTCAAGGACGGCGTCGTGGATTTCGACGCGCTCAAGAAACTCGTGGACTGGCACGTGGCCGAGGGCAGCTCGGCGCTGGTGCCCGTGGGGACGACCGGCGAGAGCCCGACCCTGAGCTACGAGGAACACGAGGCGGTCATCGACTGCGTGGTGAAGACCGCCGCGGGCCGCATCCCGGTGATCGCCGGCGCGGGCTCGAACTCGACCGCCGAGGCGATCCACTTCATGCAGTTCGCCGAGAAGGTCGGCGCGCAGGCGGCGCTCGTGGTGACGCCCTACTACAACAAGCCGACCCAGGCCGGGCTGATCGCGCATTTCACCGCCGTGCATGATGCCGCGGACCTGCCGATCATCATCTACAACATCCCCGGCCGCTCGGTGGTCGACATGACCCCGGCGACCATGGGCGAGCTGGCCAAGCTGCCGCGCATCGTCGGCGTCAAGGACGCCACCGGCGATCTGGCGCGGGTCTGCCAGCAGCGCATCACCTGCGGGCCGGACTTCCTGCAGATCTCGGGCGAGGACGCCACGGCGCACGGCTTCAACGCCCAGGGCGGCGTTGGCTGCATCTCGGTGACCGCGAACGTCGCCCCGGCGCTCTGCGCGCAAATGCAGGCGGCGACCGCGGCGGGCGACTACGCCAAGGCGCTGGAACTGCAGGACAAGCTCATGCCGCTGCACCAGGCGATCTTTGCCGAGCCCGGCGTCTGCGGCGCCAAATACGCCATGAGCCGCCTCGGCCTCTGCGCCGAGGAAATGCGCCTGCCGCTGCTGCCGGTGACCGAGCAGGTGCGTGCGCGCATCGACGCGGCGCTGCGCCACGCGGGCCTGCCGGCCTGAACCACACGGCGGGACGCCGGTCCCGCCAGTTCGGCCGCACGGGGGCTCTTTCCCTGCACCGCCGGGACATTCCCACCATGTGGAATCAACCATGTGGAAGCCGATGTAACGAGAAAGAGGCGGGTCCTGCATGGACCCGCCTCTTTCTTTTTCCGCCCGGAGAGAAACGCGCGCTCAGCCGGCGTCGTCGCTCTCGACGCCCTCGGGCTGGCCGACCACCACAAAGCGCAGCGCATCGGGCTGCAGCACGCGGGCCGCGACGCGCTTCACGTCGTCCAGGGTCACCGCCTCGATCTTGTCGTTCCGAGTGGCGATGTAATCGGGGGTCAGCCCGTCCATCTGCATGCCCACGAGGATGCCCGCGATCGGCCCGTTGCCGTCAAAGCGCAAGGGGTAGGCGCCGGTCAGGTAGGTCTTGGCCTGCTCGAGCTCCGCCTCGGTGCAGCCATTCTCGGCCAGTTTCGCCCATTCCTCCCGGATGACCTGCATCGCCTCGCCGATCCGGTCATTGGCCGAAGCGACGTGACCAAGGTAGAGCTCGGCATGGTCCATCGGCACGAGGTAGGAGTAGATGCCGTAGGTCAGGCCGCGCTTTTCGCGAACCTCGTTCATCAGCCGCGCCTCGAAGCCGCCACCGCCGAGGATGGTGTTCATCACGTAGGCGGCGAAGAAATCGGGATCGTCCCGCTTCAGGCCCTTATGCCCGAAGAGTGCCACCGACTGCGGCGTGTCAAAGGGCACGACGGTCACGCCCGCCGAGGTCTCGACATCGACATCCTCGGGCATCGGCGCGCCGGTCTCGGGCAGGTCGCCCAGCAGATTGTCGATCAGCGTCGAGAGCTCCTCGGCGGAAATGTCGCCAGTGGCGGCGATATAGACCCGGTCCTTGGCCATCGCGCCCTTCCAGGCGTCGACGATGTCGTCACGGCTCAGCGCGCTGACGCTCTCCACCGTACCCGAGGGATCGGTGCCATAGGGGTGATCGCCGAAGACCTCGGCGTCGAAGGTGGCGCTGGCGATGGAGTCGGGGTCCTTGGCATCGCTGCGGATGCCCGAGAGCACCTGTGCACGCACGCGCTCGATCGCCGTCTCGGAGAAGCTCGGCTCGATCAGGCTCTGGCGCAGCAGTTCGGTGGCCTCATCGCGGTTCTCGGTCAGGAAGCGGGCCGAGACCGACACCATGTCCTGGCTGGAGCTGTAGCCAAAGCTGGCGGCGAGGGATTCGGATTCGGCCGCGAAGCCCTGCGCGTCATAGCCGCCGGCGCCCTCTTCGAGCAGCCCGACCATGAGGTTGGTCGCGCCGCGCTTGCCGGGCGCGTCCAGCGCTTCGCCCCCCTTGAAGCGGATCTCCAGCGCGGTGAAGGGAATCGAGGGTTCTTCGACCAGCCAGGCCTTGAAGCCCATCGGCGTCTCGACCTGCTGGATGTCGACCTCGGCGGCGGCGGGCAGCGCCAACCAGAGCGAGGCCGCGGCGGCGATCAGCGGTCCGGTGAGGAAGCGCCCCGGTGCGAAGTTCAGGGTCATTGGGTCACCTCCTCGGCGGCGGGTTGCGGCAGCGTCATGGCGGCGGGCTCTGCGGCGGCCTCTGCCTCTGCGGGGGCGGTCAGGTAGCCGGTGACCGAATGGCGCTTGTCGAGCACCTTGCGCGCAGCGGCGATGATCTGCTCGCTGGTGACGGTCTGCACCAACCCGGGCCAGGCCTGCACGTCCTCGACCGTCAGGCCGGAGGTCAGCGCATTGCCGTAGCGCTGCGCCACGCTGGCAACATTGTCGCGGTCGTAGGTTTCCGAGGCACGGGCCTGGAACTTGATCCGGTCAAGCTGCTCCTGGTCGCAGCCCCTTTCGATGAAGGCCGCCAGCTCCGCGTCAAGCGCCGCCTCGGCCTCTTCCAGTGTCACACCGGGGGCGGGGACGATGCCGAAGCCGAAGCTGCCGTCGTCGTAGGAGGTGCCATCGTAGAAGGCACCGACGTAGATCGCCTTGTGCTGCTCGAACTGCAGCTTCTGGTTCAGCACCGAGGTCTGGCCGCCGCCGAGGATCTCTGCGAGCAGGGTCAGCGCCGCGGCTTCCTCCTGGTCACCGGGGTTGCGCTCGGGGGCGAGGTAACGGCGCATCACGTAGGGCTGGGCAACGCGCGGATCCTCGAGCCGCAGGCGGCGCTCGGCCATCTGGCGCGGCTCCTGCGGGCGCAGGCGCGGCGCGCCGACCTCGGGGTTGGCGGGCAGCTTGCCGTAGGTCTCTTCGGCCAGCTTGCGCACCTCATCGGGGGTGGTGTCGCCGGCCACGACGAGGATCGCGTTGTTGGGCGCGTAGTTGCGGCGGTAGAACGCCAGCGCATCGTCGAGATCGAGCTGCTCCATCTCCTCGCGCCAGCCGATCACCGGCACGCCGTATCGGCTGTTGAGGTAGAGCGAAGCGCCCATCTGCTCGCGCAGCAGCGCACCGGGATCGTTCTCGACCCGCATGTTGCGCTCTTCGATGATCACGTCGCGCTCGGTGAGGATATCCTCTTCGTCCAGCTGCAGGTTGACCATCCGGTCGGCTTCCATTTCCATCATCAGCCCGAGCCGGTCAGCGGCGACGCGCTGGTGATAGGCGGTCTGGTCGAAGGAGGTGAAGGCATTGTCGGTGCCGCCGTTCTGCGCCACGACCTTGGAGAATTCGCCCGGCTCCAATTTCTCGGTGCCCTTGAACAGCAGGTGCTCGAGGAAGTGGGCCACGCCCGAACTTCCTGCGGTCTCGTCAGCGGAGCCGGCCTTGTACCAGACCATGTGCACGACGACCGGTGCTCGGTGATCCTCGACGACGACCACGTCCATGCCGTTGTCCAGCGAGAAGGTGGTGACCGGTGTCTCATCCGGATTGGGCGGCGTCTCCGCCCGCAGCGGCATCGCCGACAGCACCACCACGGCCAGCGCCGCGCTCCATGACTTCATCTGCAAGCCCCACTCCTCTGGAGAAACGAAAATTGCCCCCAACCTACGGGCCGGGGGCACTCATTCCAAGCTGGGCTTGCGGTATCGTGAACGGTCGCGCGCTCAATCGGCAGCGGGCGGCGCAGAGGGGGTGCGCGCCCCGGCGCCGCGATAGGCGTTCAGCACCGCGTAGGGATCGAGGATCTGCTCGCGGTAGGCCCTGTTGTACTCATCGTTCTTGAAGAGCTTCCAGTTGAACACCGAGCGATCGCGGCGGAACTCCGCGTCCTCGACGGCGAGCTGGGCGCGGATATTGCCGTCCCGCCCGTAGCGCGAAGCGCGGTTCACCAGCGCCGCATCGCGCGACGGCACCTCGCCCACGGCCAGCTGCGCCGGGTTGCCACCAAGCGCGGCCACGGCGTCGGCCATCGGCGTCTGGTCGGTACGGTTCGCGCTGCCCGGCGTCGGCGCCGGCAGCTCGGCAAAGCTCTGTGGCATTTCCAGCGGCTTGTTCGGCACGATGGCGAATTCCTCGGGCGTGCCGCGGTTGTTGCGCAGCTGATGCAGCGATTTCTCGCGCTCGGTGCACGCGGTGATCCCGATCAACCCGATCATCAGCGCGAGATGCGGCAGCTTCATGGCACGTCTCCGGTTCTTGCCTTTCGCCCTGATCTATACGATCCGGACCGCCCCGTCACGGGGCCTTTTTCTTGTGCTTGCCCTGCTCGGTCGAACCGGAAAACAGCACAAGCCCGACGGCACCGGCAAAGATCGCGATATCGGCCACATTGAAGGCGAACGGGTTGTTCAGCCCGCAGCAGGACATATTGAGGAAATCGGCCACCGCGCCGTAGAGCAGCCGGTCGATCACGTTGCCGAGCGCACCGCCGATCAGCAACCCGCCCGAGATCAGCCCCAGCCGGCCCGGCGGATCGCGCCGCAGCCAGACGGCGACGAAGAGCACGATTCCCAGCGCCACGGCAATCAGCGTCCAGCGCGCGGTGGCGGCGTCATCGGCGAAGAGGCCGAAGTTCACGCCGCGGTTCCACGCCATGCGGAAGTTGAGCACCGGCGGCAGCACGTCGATCGCCCCCCGCTGCGCAAGGCCCATCACGTGCACGACGAGCCATTTCGAAAGCTGATCGACCACGAAGGTGATCGCCGCGGTCACCAGTACCAGACGCATGAAGTCTCCTTCCGCCGGGGAGCTGCCCCGGGTCTGTCGCCCGGTCTACAGGCAGCGCGCGGCGAGGAAAAGCCCCGCTCGCCCTGCCCGCTCAGGGTTGTCCGAGCGCGCGGCGCAGCAGCGCGCGGAAGGCACCGGTGGCGGCGGCCTCGTCGATCAGCCCCGGATCGTTGATGGTAAGCGCCGCGCAAACGGGCCGTTCCTCGGCGTCCTGCAACGCCACGGTGAAATTGAGAACGCCGGGTTCCGAGCCCCCCTTGTAGGCAGCCGGGCCCAGTCCGTAGGCGGGGCCGGGATTGAGCTCCAGAATCGGCAGCCCGGTCATCGGCAGGATCAGCTCACACAGCCGTTCGAGCGAGACGTACCATTCCATGCCCGGCACGCTCTGGCCGGAGGCCGCTGCCGGGTCCGGCGGCTGCACCGCGGCCTCGGCGGCGATGGCCGGACGCAGTTCGGGTGCGGCATCGCGCCAGGCCTGCGCGGCGGCCGGGTCGGCCTTGAGGGCAAAGAATTCCCGGGTGGACAGCATATTCTCCGGCGCGATCCCAAGCTCCTCTGCCACGGTGTCGCGACCGAGCAGGTCGAGCAGCAGATCGGTGGCGGTATTGTCGCTCTCTGCAATCATCAGCAGCGCAGCGGTGTGCAGCGTCACCGGTGCCTCTTCGGGAAAGTCCTGCAGCCGCCCGCTTGGCAGCGACCTGTGGCCCTCACCGATCCGCAGCACCCGGTCCCAGTCGGTCTTGCCCGAGCGCACGTCTCGCACCAGCACCGAGAGGATCCCGAGCTTGAAGGCCGAGGCCACCGCCAGAGGATGCGCCGCGTCACCCGCCGCAAGCGCCTCGTCGCCGCGCGTCACCAGCCAGGACACCTCGGTGCCCAGCGCCTGCAACCCGTCAACCGCCTCGCGCAGGTCAGCCACCAGCGGCTCGGGCGTGCCGAAACGCAGTCCTGCCAGCCGCCCCTCGGCATCCAGCACGATCCGTACCGGCACCTGGTAGCCCGCGCTGCGCAGGGTTCCGGCACCGTCTTCGAGCGTGATCTCCTCGATTGGCCCGATTTGCGCGCGCAGGGTCTCCAGAAGCCCGGCGAGCTGAGCTTCGGGCACGGCACGGGCAAACTCCTCCGTCACCTCGTAGTCCGCACGCTCGCCGGCGAGAAGCGCCTCGAGCACCGTGCGTTCGGCCTGTTGCGCCACCACCGGACCCGTCATGCAGGTCATCGCGGCCGCCATTAGGGCGCCCCCCAAGAATGCCTTCACATCAATCACTCCCTCGAAATATGCAGAGACTGCTGCCAGCCCTGAGGCAATCTTTCCACAAATCCGCGCTTGGGTGAATTGGCCGATGCCCAGCGCTCCGCAATAGCGGGATCCAAGTGGCAGCTCCGCTTGGAAACGCACCGCCGAACGTCCCTGCGCACCATCCCGGCCCACAAAAGGTTTCGCGTTTTCAAGGCGTCGACGATTTTTTGCGGCCGCGGCCAATTGCACGGTTGCGGAGGCTGGCACCTTTGAAAATAATCGATCCGAGGTCACCGTTTTCGACCGAACAACTATTTCTGCAGCTGTTGGTGAGCGCATATTGTGGTGAATGCACCTTCCCCGGGGCAGCGGGTCGGCTGGGGCGTGAAGCTCCTTGGATGGACCTGCGTGCTCTTCGGCCTCCTCCTCTTTTCAGGCGGCGCCTGGCTGATCGCACTTGGGGGCAGCTGGTACTACGGGCTTGCGGGGCTCGGTCTCTTTGCCTCGGGCGTTCTGCTGAACCGCGGCCGCATGACCGGCCTTTGGCTCTATCTCATTGTCTGGGGCGGCACCATGGCCTGGGCCTGGTGGGAGAGCGGCAGCGACTGGTGGGCGCAGGTGCCGCGCATGCTCTCTCCGACGATCATCCTACTGCTCATGCTGACCTGCATCCCGGCCCTCTCGCGTGCCGAGCGCGCCCGTGGCTGACGGCGGTCTCCAGTCTTCTGCCGCAGCTTAAGGAATATGCCGATGATCCGTGCCCTCCTCCTGCCAGCCCTGCTCTGCGCGCCACTGACTCTCCCCGCGGGACCTGGCCACGCCGAGGGCAGCGCCGACGACGACGTGCGCCCTGCCGCCATGCCGGTCAATGTCGGCGCAGACTGGCCCTATTACGGTGGTGGCGACCTGTCGCAACGCTTCTCGCCGTTGAGCCAGATCACCCCGGACAACGTCGCCGGTCTCGAACGTGCCTTCGTCTACCACACCGGAGACTTGCCGCCGGGTGAGACCGCGGGAAAATACGCCCCCGAAACCACACCGCTGAAGATCGGCGACAGCCTCGTGCTGTGCAGCGCGATGAACATCCTGATCTCCATCGATGCCGCGAGCGGCGAGGAGAACTGGCGCTACGATCCCCAGGTCCCGCGGGAGGCGATTCCCTACGGCGCGACCTGCCGCGGCGTCGCCGCCTATGCCGACCCCGACCGGGCCGAGGGCGAGGCCTGCAAGATGCGCGTCATCGGCACCACGCTCGACGCGCGGCTTATCGCGGTCGATTTCGCGACCGGCGCGCCCTGCACAGATTTCGGCCGCGGCGGGCAGGTCGACCTCTGGGAGGGGATCGGAGAGAAGATTCCCGCCTTCTACGCGGTCACCGCCGCGCCGACCGTGGTGCGCGGCGTGATTGTCACCGGCGCACAGGTCAAGGACGGCCAGGCCGAGGACGCGCCGTCAGGCGTGGTGCGTGGCTTTGACGCGGTGACCGGCGCCCTGGCCTGGGCCTGGGACCTCGCCGCCCCCGAGGAGATGCGAAATGGCCCCCCCGCGGGCAAGACCTACACCCGCGGCACGCCCAACATGTGGACCACCGCCGCCGCCGACCAGGCGCGCGGCATCGTCTACCTGCCGCTGGGCAATTCCGCGGTGGACTACTACGGCTCGAACCGCTCTGAGGCCGAGAATACCTACGCCACCTCGCTGGTCGCGCTGGACGCAACGACGGGCGAGGAGCTCTGGCATTTCCAGACCGTCCGCCGTGATCTCTGGGACTACGACCTCGGCTCCCAGCCGACCTTGCTGGACTACATGGGGCAGCCCGCGGTGCTGCTGCCGTCGAAGCAGGGCGACCTGTTCATCCTCAACCGCGAAACCGGCGCGCCGCTGAGCCCCGTCGGCGAACTCACCGACCTGCCGCAGGGCGAGATCGAGCCCGGTTTCGTCGCCGACAGCCAGCCCGTGTCGCTCTGGGCCACGCTGCGCAAGCCGCCGCTGACCGAGAAGCGCATGTGGGGTTTCACCCCCCTCGACCAGCTCTACTGCCGCATCCGTTTCCGTCAGGCGGTCTACGAAGGCTACCTGACGCCCCCCTCCACGGAAAACTATATCCAATATCCCGGGTACATCGGCGGCAGCGACTGGGGCTCGGTCGCGGTGGATCCGACGCGCGGACTGCTGATCGCCAATTACAACGACATTCCCAATCTCAACCGCTTGGTGCCGCGCGCGGAGGCCGACGCCGAGGGTATGCGGCCCCCGGACGCGCGGAGTGGCGGCCGGGGGCAGCCGCAAGTCGGCGCACCCTACGGGGCGAAGACGAACGCCGGCTGGCGCTCCGGGCTGACCGATCTGCCTTGTAGCCAGCCCCCCTACGGCGGGATCACCGCGATCGACCTCCAGAGCGGCGAGCCGGTCTGGGACGTGCCGCTCGGCACCGCCCGGCGCAGCGGGCCCTTCGGCATTCCATCGCGCCTGCCCTTCGAGATCGGCACGCCCAACAACGGCGGCGCGGTGGTCACCGCCTCGGGGCTGATCTTCATCGGTGCGGCCGCGGACAACCTCTTTCGCGCCATCGACACCGAGACCGGCGAGACCCTCTGGACCGACGCGCTGCCGGCTGGAGGTCAGGCGAACCCGATCACCTACGAGGTGGACGGCAAGCAATACGTGCTGATCTCGGCCGGGGGACACCACGCGATGGAAACCGGCACCAGTGACGCGATCATCGCCTACCGCCTGCCCGACTGATCCGGGCGCCGTTCTGGGCAACAAGAAAGAGGCGGGCCCGGCCCGCCTCTTTCATATCAATCGTGGTGCCGGGTCAGTGGCGGAAGTGGCGCATCCCGGTGAAGACCATTGCAAGGCCCGCCTCGTCGGCCGCCGCGATCACCTCGTTGTCGCGCATCGAGCCGCCCGGCTGGATCACCGTGGTCGCGCCGGCTGCCGCCGCTTCCATCAAACCGTCGGGGAAGGGGAAGAAGGCGTCGGACGCGACCGCCGAGCCTTCGGTCAGCGGCGTATCGAGGCCAAGCGCCTCGGCCATGCGCTCGGCCTTCTTGGCAGCGATCAGCGCCGAGTCCACGCGGCTCATCTGGCCCGCGCCGACGCCGACGGTGGCACCGTTCTTGACGTAGACGATGGCGTTGGACTTCACGTGCTTGGCGACCTTCCAGGCAAACAGCAGGTCCTGCAGTTCCGCGTCCGAGGGCTGCTTCTTGGTCACGACCTTGAGATCCGCCAGCGTAATCAGGCCGTTGTCCTTGTCCTGCACCAGCATGCCGCCCGACACCTGCCGGTAGGCAAGGCCCGGCTCGGCGGTGTTGGCGAGGCCATTGGTGGTCAGCAGGCGCAGGTTCTTCTTCTTGGCGAAGATTTCCTTGGCCGCGTCATCGGCACCCGGTGCGATCACCACCTCGGTGAAGATCTCGGTGATCGCCTCGGCGGTCTCGGCGTCCAGCGGCTTGTTCAGCGCAACGATGCCGCCAAAAGCCGAGGTGCGGTCGCAATCGAAGGCCTTCTGGTAGGCTTCCAGCAAGGTTGCGCCCTTGGCAACGCCGCAGGGGTTGGCGTGCTTGATGATCGCGCAGGCCGGGCCGTCGGCGGGCAGGAATTCCGACACCAGCTCGAAGGCGGCGTCGGTGTCGTTGATGTTGTTGTAGCTGAGTTCCTTGCCCTGGTGCTGAACGGCAGTCGCCACGCCCGGACGGTCCGAGCCGTCGCGATAGAAGGCCGCCTTCTGGTGCGGGTTCTCGCCGTAGCGCAGTGTCTGGGCGATCTCGCCCGAGAACACCCGGCGGCGCGGGGCATCGTCATTCAGCGCGCCGGCCATCCAGGTCGAGACCGCGGCGTCATAGGCACCGGTGCGGGCATAGGCGACCTGCGCCAGCTTCTGGCGGAACGCATAGGTGGTCGCGCCGTTGTTGGCATCAAGCTCGGCCAGCAGCGCCTCGTAATCGGCGACATCGGTGACGACGTTGACGAAGGCGTGGTTCTTGGCGGCCGCGCGGATCATCGCCGGGCCGCCGATGTCGATGTTCTCGATGCAGGTGTCGTAGTCGGCGCCCTTGGCGACGGTTTCCTCGAACGGGTAGAGGTTCACCACCAGCAGGTCGATCCCGGTGATGCCATGCGCTTTCATCGCCTCGACGTGGGCGGGGTTGTCGCGCAGCGCCAGCAGGCCGCCGTGAACGCGCGGGTGCAGCGTCTTGACGCGGCCGTCCATCATCTCGGGGAACTCGGTCACATCCGACACGTCGCGCACCTTGAGGCCCGCCTCGCGGATCGCCTTGGCGGAGCCGCCGGTCGAGAGCAGCTCGACACCCCTTGCGCTCAGCGCCTTGGCCAGGTCGATGAGACCGGTCTTGTCCGAAACGGAAATGAGGGCGCGGGCGACGGGGGAGAGATCAGGCATGAGGAGAGTCCCAGATGGTTCAGAGCGTCACATCCGGCTCGTCCTGCCCAAGGTCTCGGATCGCGATGGCGGTGTCCTGCGCCTTGGCCAGCGACCAGCGGATGCGGGTCGCATACTCCATCACGCGGCCGGATAAAACGACCTGTTGCGTTGCGCGGGGCCGAAGCCGGCCATTTTCCAGGTAAACCGAGTCTTCCAAGGTCATTTTCGCCCCCGCGTCGGAGCGAAACACCCAGATTTCGCCCGACCGCAGCGCCAGTGAGACCGCTGCGCCAGCCATGTCGAGCTCGGCATCGACGTCGGGATGCAGGTGAAAACGAATCTCGTAGGGGAACCCTTGCAACCCACCCTTGTCGAGCCGCCGGTCAAAGACCTTGCGGTCCTTGGATTCGAGCGCGAAGAGCATGTCCTCGCCTTCCAGCGCCCGACCGTCGAGGCTCAGCTCGAGCCTGCGCGCATGGGTCAACCCGTGGCTGCGCTTGTAGCCGTCATGCGCCGCTTCGAAGCGCCAGCCCGCCGCGTTCTGCTCCAATTCCACCGGCACGTCCTGCGGCCCCTCAGCGATTAGCTCGCGCTCGATGCCGCCGATCCGCCGGCGCGGGCCGAGCTGTGCGCTCGATGTGCCGTCGAGACAGAGCGTCGAATGCGAGGGGGTAGCGCGCCCGGCGCGGCGCCACTCCTCGCCGAAGACGACGCCCGAGCCGCAACTGACGATGAGCGGCCTGCGCCCCGAGGTCAGCTCGAAGGCAAGGGTCGAGGCGTGACCATCGGACGAGGCCCGCCCCGTTGGCGGCGGCGCGGCGTCAACGATCGCCGTGCTGCGCCCCCCCGCCAGCCGCGCGAAGCCCATGGCCAGCCCCTCGACCGGGCGGCGGCGCACTCCGGAGGCCGACAGTGCCTGATCGAGCCGCCCCTCGGCCCCGCGCCCACCGCCATGGAACCGCGCCAAGCCGCCGTCGGCATGGCGCAGCGCGCGCAGCGTCGGCGCAATCCGGGTGATGGCGTTGAGATGTGCCCCCCCGGGTTCGAGATCGGCCTCTTCCAGCGCCGCCCGCGCCCAGGTGAGTAGGGTGAAGACTTCCAGCAATTCCTCGGGGTTGCGCGTCGGCAACCCGCCCGCCACGTCGATCTGGCGGGCGCATTCCGCGTCCAGCGCCTGCCGGGCCGGGTCGAGGTGCGCGCGCATACCCTCAAGCGAAAGGGACGCGTAGATCAGCCCTGTCAGCGCCTCGAACCGCGGCAGCCCGGGCAGGGCCGCACCACGCCGCTTTGCAAGGAACCGCGTTTGCGCCGCCAGCGCGCGGTAGAAGCGCGCCGAGTCCTCGGCGCTCATGCCGCGCAGCAGGAAGAGCGCGTGATGGATCCAGCGGATCAGCCGTCTTCCGGCCAGCTCGGGCACCCAGCCCGGCCCGGTGCCGCGCCCGTAGCGGTCGATCCAGCCCATCAGCCAGTCCTGCGCCAGCCTGCGCGCCTCGGCGTCGCCTACGGCGGCGAGATCGTCGAGCCAGCGGAAGGCATGGATCTCCTCCTGCCAGGCGCTGTCGTCGACCTCGATATTCCAGATCATCGTTTCCGGCGCCTCGGCGAGGTAGCCGGCAAACATCAGGTTTCCGGCACAAAGCTGGCGGCCGCGGGCGAATTGTCCGGTGGTGCGCGGCTCGGGCTGCGAGACGAAGGCGGTGGCGCTGCCCGCCCGCGCGGCGAGCCGCGAATGCACGCGGTTGAGAAACTGCGTGGCGGTGACCGACCAGCTCGCCATATCTACCATGCCCTGCCCTTCTGCCCGCCTCGGGGCTTTTGCGGCAAGGGTAGACCCCGCAGCGGGACAAGTCACCGGGCAAGCGGTGTAAATCGCGGAAACGCGATGCCATGCGGCCCGGTTTGCGACCTGTGCGCAACGGCGAACCGGGGAAAGAGACCGCTGGGCCCGGCGAAGCGGGAGCCGTCAGGCCGCGCCGGGAGCCCGGATCCGCGCCATCGGGATGGCATCGACATATTGCCCGGCACGGAAGGCATAGCCGCGGAACAGGCCCTCGCGCTCGAAGCCGGCCTTCTCGTAGAGCCGGATCGCCGCGAGGTTGTCGGCGTTCACCACCAGTTCGATGCGCGGGACCGCCAGCCAGTTGTCGGCCACGTCAAGAAGCGCCGCCATCAGCGCCGTGCCGATGCCCTTCCCCTGGAAGTCGTCATGCACGCCCATGCCCAGCGTCGCGGCATGCTGCCGCCGCCCGTCGAGCCGTTGCAGGCTGGCGGTGCCGACGATCTTCCCGTCCAGCTCGGCCAAGATGTTGGTCAGTCCCGGCGGGGTCGCCTCGAGTCGCTTGCGCATCCATTCGACCGTCTGAAACGGCATGCGCAGCGTGCCATGGCGATAAAGCGGAAGGTTTGCCATCGCCGTGAGTTGCTCGCAGTCGCGCATTTCGGCGGCGCGGATGATCAGCGTGTCCATGACGGCCTCACTCGGGCTTCTTCAGCACCGCGACGTAGAAACCGTCCATGCCGCCGCGCTCGGGCCAGTAGTCGGGACGCAGCCGGAGCCCGCCCTCCTCCGAGCGCCACTTCGGCTCGATCCACCCCGCCTCAAGCGGCAGCACGGTCAGCTCCTCGTTCCGCGCCAGCGCCTCGTCCACCTGGCACTCGCCCTCGTCCGGCAGCAGCGAGCAGGTGCAGAAGACCAGCCGTCCGCCCGGCTTCAGCAGGCCGAGTGCGTGGTCGATCATCGCCGCCTGCAGGCCGATCAGTTCAGAGATTCCCTCCCCCGCCTTGGCGTGCGGCAGGTCGGGGTGACGGCGGATGGTGCCGGTGGCGGAACAGGGCGCGTCCAGAAGGATGGCGTCATAGCTGCCCTCCGCCTCCAGCGCGTCGCCCACCACCGTCTCGGCCTTCAGCCCGGTGCGCAGCAGGTTCTCGGTGATCCGCGCCATGCGGCCCTCCGACAGGTCGAGCGCGGTGACCTTCGCCCCCGCCGCCGCCAGTTGCATGGTCTTGCCGCCCGGCGCGGCGCACATGTCCAGAACGCTCAGCCCCGTCACGTCACCCAGCAGTTTGGCAGGCATCGCCGCGGCGGCGTCCTGCACCCACCAGGCGCCCTCGTCAAAGCCCGGCAGAGCCGAGACCTGACCCTGCTCCGCCAATCGCAGCGAGCCGGTCGGCAACAGCTCGGCGCCGAGTTTCCCGGCCCAGCCCGCGGCATCCGATGCCACGGTGATGTCGAGCGGCGCCCCTGCCGCATGGGCGAGCTCCATCGCCGAGACCGCCTTGCCGCCCCAGGCCGCCGCCAGCGGCTCGCGCAGCCAGCGCGGCAGACGCGGGGCGCGCAGCTTGGCCCATTGCTCCGGGCCTTCTTCGGACAGGCGGCGCAGGATGGCGTTGACTAGGCCGGACATGGTCTTGGTCTTGCGGTCGGCCGAGATCAGGCTGACGCAGTCGTTGACCACCCCATGCGCCGCGCCGCCGGTGCAGAGCTCGAAGGTGCCAAGCCGCAGGACGTTGCGCACGAAAAGCGGCGGCGCCTTTCGCAGTCGCGACTTCAGCATCTGGTCGCAGCGCCCGAGGTTGCGCAGCACGCCGGTCGCCAGTCGCTGCGCCGCCGCTCGCTCCGCCGCGTCGAGCTTGGCAAAGGGGCCGCCCTGCATCGCCTCGCTGAGCAGACGCCCCTGCCCCAGCACCTGCCCCAGAAGCGCCACCGCCGCCGCCCGTGCCGGGCTCGCAGCCCCCGCCCCGTCCGAGCTCTTTTCCGCGCCTTTGCCTGCCATGGGACCACTCCGCTACCCTGCGGGTCTTGCCCGCGCATGATCCACGGGCCTATATCAAGCCGACCCACGCAAGGAAAGCGCGCCCGAGGAGGGCACTGCCATGAGCGACGAGACCCGCCCCGATCTGCCCACCGACCTGCCGCCCGAGCTTCCTGCGGCCGCGCAGCGCGCGCTGGCCGAAGCCGCCGAGCGCCGCAAGGCCGCCGAAGACGCGCTGGCCAAGGATCCCCGCGCCAAGGAATATGGCGGCCGCGACGGGCTCGACCCCGCCCGCTACGGCGATTGGGAGAAGAAGGGTATCGCGATCGACTTCTGAGCGCAGCCGCAGGGCAGGCGCAGGCGCGGCGGCTCCCGCCTTGCGAGCGTGCCGGTCGGCCCCTCACCTTCGCCGCTCGAACGCGAGCCCGAGGAAGGTGCCCGCGACGATCAGCGCCGCGCCGACCAGCGATGCCGGGGTGAGAGGCTCCGACAAGAGCAGCCACGCCAGCGCGACACCGAAAAGCGGCTCGGTCCCCATCAGGAAGCCGACCCGCGTGGGGCTGCTACGCCGCACCGCCGCGTTCTGCACGTAAAAGGCCCCGACGGTGCAGAAGAGCGACAGGAAGGCCACCGCCATCCAGCCGCCGAAGTCCGCCTGAACTCGGAGCCCTCCAACTCCGGACTGCGCCAGGATCAACGCCATGGTGAGAGCGGCCACGGTGAGCGCCTGAACGGCGGTGAGCGCAGCGGAAGAGAGTCGGCTGCCCCCCATCAGGCGCTTGGTCGACACCACCATCACCGCCCGAAGCACCGCAGCCGCGAGGACCAGCAGGTCTCCGGCCCCGAGCGTCGTCATGCCGCCCGACAGCACGAGGACGCCGAGCACCGCGACCGCAGCGCCCGCGATCACCCCCGCCGGGGGAAGCCTGCGCTGCAGCCCGAACTCGAAGAAGGGCGTGAAGATCGTGCACAGCGAGATGATCAGGGCGGTGTTCGTCGCCGTGGTCAGCGCGACGCCCCGGGTCTCGGCCAGGAAGATCGCACAGAGGATGGTGCCCAGCAGGACGCCCGCCCGGAGATCCCTGCCGCTGGCCGAGCGCAGCTCGCGCCCTGCCACCGTGCCCATCACCGCCGCCGTCAGCGCGAAGCGGTAGAAAATCAGCAAGAGCACCGGCAAATGCACCAGCGCGCCCTTGGCGACGGGGTAGCTCGCGCCCCAGACCAGCGCCACGCCCAGCACGGCGAGATCCGCCCAGAGCGTGGTCCGCCGTGCGATGAAATTGTCCGATGCAGCCATGCTCGCCCCTGTCGTTCCGTTTCGGTCAGGCTGCGGTAGGCGATCCGACCCGGCGCGATATAGAACGAAAACGCGGTGTCAGCCGCGGGCGTAGGCGCGCGGAGTTGTGCCGACGATCGCGCGGAAATGCCGCCCCATGTGGCTCTGGTCGGCAAATCCCGCCTGCGCCGCCGCCTCGGCCGGGGTGAGACCCGCGCGCAGCAGCCGCTTTACCAGAAGCACCTTCTGCTGGAGGTGCCACGCGTGCGGCGGCAGGCCCGTGGCGCGCCGGAAGGCGTCGATGGTCTGGCGGCGTCGCAGCCCGGTGACACGGCAGAGATCGTCGAGCGAGACATCCTCCTCGACGCGATCGCCGAGGTAGTCGACTGCCTCGGCGATCCGGCCCCTGTCCGGGCTCCGGTTGGCGGAGATCTGCGGCGCAAGCTCCCCCAGCAGCGCCCCGAGCAGCCGCTCGAGCGCCACGTCGCGCGCCAGCCGATGCTCCGACGCATGCAGCACTTCATGCAGCGTGGCGATATTCTGCGCGAGGCCCGGCCGCGCGTGAAAGGCCGCGCCGAAATCCAGCGTTCCGTTCAGAGCGCGGCCGCCGAGATCTTCCAGCAGGGCGCGCATCGCGGCCTCGGGGATGTAGAGCATCCGCTGCCGCCAGCCTGTCTCGCTGCCGGCGCCGCCGTGGTGAATGTCGCCCGGGCGCATGGTGACCACCGAGCCGCGCGGCACCCGGTTCATTTCGCCCCGACACCAGACCGAATGCACGCCGCCGTCTATCACGCCGATGAGATATTCGTCATGGGCATGGGGTTTGAAGGTCTGCGTCCGGTAGCGCGCCGAGAGCGTCTCTATTCCGTGGAGTTCCGGGCGGGAGCGCATCGAGACCTCGTCCCGAGGGGACTTCAGCTCCATGGGTTGTCTACCCCGCCCGGCGCAGGACGGCCTCGCAATCAGTCCCCGAGGCCCAGAACGTCGAGCATGTCATACTCGCCCGGTGCCTTGTCCTGCCCCCAGACGGCAGCCTTCAGCGCGCCACGGGCAAAGAGCGCCCGATCCGAGGCGATGTGCTTGAGGGTGATGCGCTCGCCGGCGGCGGCGAAGATCACCTCGTGCTCGCCCACCACGTCGCCGCCACGCAGGGCCGCGAAACCGATGGTGCCGCGCTCGCGTGCGCCGGTGATGCCGTCGCGGCCCCGGTCAGAGGCTTCCGAGAGCGTCACACCCCGGCCCTCGGCCGCCGCTTCACCCAGCATCAGCGCAGTGCCCGAGGGGGCATCGACCTTGCGGTTGTGGTGCATCTCGACGATCTCGATGTCCCAGTCCTCGTCGAGCGCAGCGGCGACCTGCTTGGTCAGCTTGGTCAGCAGGTTGACCCCGAGGCTCATGTTGCCGGCGCGCACGATCACCGCGTGGCGGGCAGCGGCGCGGATCTTCTCGAGATCGCTCTCCTCGAGCCCGGTGGTGCCGATCACGTGCACCGCACGGGCCTGCGCCGCCAGCTCGGCGAACTGCACGGTGGCCGCCGGGGCGGTGAAATCGAGCACGGCCTGCGCCTTGGCGAAAGTCTCCAGCGCGTCGTCGCTGACGGTGAGCCCGAGCTCGGTGCCGCCCATGCAGGTGCCGAGATCGCGGCCGACCCAGTCGTTGCCGGTCCGCTCGACCGCGCCGACGAGTTTCAGCTTGTCGCTGGCCAGCACCTCGCGCACCAGCATCTGGCCCATCCGTCCCGACACGCCCGTGACGACAACACCCGGCAGTTCCGACATTTCGCTCTCCGATCCTTAGCTTCCCGCAGGGCATACTCCGGCGGCGGCGCGATGGCAAAGGCGATGTCGGCACGGCGCCGCCCGAACCGCCCGAAGCCCTCGGCGCTATGCGTTCGCGTTCTTGGCAAACCCCCGCAACGCGCCTATGTCTGCGCCATGGCAAAGAACAGATTCCACGAGGGCTCCGGCCCCAGCCAGAGACAGCTTCGTGTCGGCGAACTCATTCGCCGCACGCTGGCGGACGTGCTCAACCGCGGCGACGTGCACGACCCCGAGCTGAACCGGCTCTCGATCACCGTCGGCGAGGTCCGGGTCTCGCCCGACCTCAAGGTCGCAACCGCCTACGTCGTGCCGCTTGGCGGCAAGCAGGAAGGCAACATGTTCGAGCTGCTCGAGCGCAACAAGTCCGAGCTGCGCCGCGCGGTCTCGAAGGAGCTGACGCTGAAATACGCGCCGGATCTGCGCTTCCGCCTCGACCAGACCTTCGACCGGCTCGACGAGACCCGGCGCCTGTTCTCGCAGGACGCGGTGCGCCGAGACGTCGAGGGACAGGGCGCGGACGAGGACGACGACGCGTGAGTTTCCACGCCGCCCTTGCCGCGCTGACACTTGCGGCGGCGGCGCTCGTGCCGTCCCTGACCCCGTCCCAGGCCGCGGCTGTGAGCTGCGAGGGCGCCAGCCACGAGGGCCGGCGCTACACGCTCTGTACCGTCAGCGCCGAAGAGGACCTGCGCACCTTCCTGCGCGCGCCCGACGGCACCGTCTGGGGGCATTTCTCGACCCTCGACGCGGCGCTGCGGCAAAAGGGCGAAACGCTGGCCTTCGCGATGAACGCGGGCATGTACCACGAGGACCGCGCTCCGGTCGGCCACTACGTCGAGAACGGGCAGGAGGAGATGCGCGTCATCTCCAGCCCCGGTCCGGGCAACTTCGGGATGCTCCCCAATGGCGTGCTCTGCATCGGCACGGGCGAGGCGCAGGTCTACGAGACCCGCGATTTCCTCACCCGCAAGCCCGACTGCCGCTTTGCCACGCAATCGGGGCCGATGCTGGTGATCGACGGCGAGTTGCACCCGCGCTTCCTGCCCGACAGCACCTCGCGCTACATCCGCAACGGGGTCGGCACCTCGGACGACGGCAAGACGCTGGTCTTTGCCATCTCGGAGGAGCCGGTGAGCTTCTACGAATTCGGCACGCTGTTCCGCGACGGGCTGAAGATGCCCAACGCGCTGTTCTTCGACGGCAATGTCTCGCGGCTCTTCGCGCCGCAGATCGGCCGGACCGACATCGGCCGCACGCTGGGTCCGATCATCGGCGTGGTGGTGCCCGCCGAGTGAGCCGCGCGGGCGGGGCGTGATCCGCCTCCGCCCGTCGCCGTGCCAAGGTGACGTGCCAATCCGGGCCCGGACGCTTGCCTTGCCGCGCCCCGCGGCCTACCCAATCAGTCAGAACAATACCGGAGGCGACATGGACGGCACAGAGCGCAACCACCCGGCGGCGAAGGACCTGCAGAGCCTGACCGCGCAGCTGCTCGAGGCCGCGCGCAAGGCTGGCGCCGACTCGGCGGATGCCATCGCGATCGACGGCACCTCGCTCAGCATCGATGTGCGCGCCGGCGCGCTGGAACAGGCGGAACGCTCCGAGGGCACCGACATCGGCCTGCGGGTGCTGATCGGCCAGCGCAGTGCCGTGGTCTCGACCTCGGACGTGAAACCCGCGACGCTGACCGCCATGGCCGAACGCGCCGTGGCCATGGCCCGCGAGGCGCCCGAAGATCCCTATGCCGGGCTCGCCGATCCGTCGCAGCTGGCCACGGACTGGGATCTGGAGGCGCTGGAGCTGGCCGATCCCGCGGCCGATCCCGCCCCGGATGCGCTGCAGCGCGATGCGCTGGAGGCGGAAGCCGCGGCGCTGGCCGTCGAGGGTGTCACGCAGGTGCAATCGGCCTCGGCCTCCTACGATGCGCAGCGGGTGTTCCTTGCCGCCAGCAACGGCTTTGCCGGCGGCTATGCCCGTACCGCCCGCTCGACCTCCTGCGTTGCCATCGCCGGCACCGGGCTGGGGATGGAGCGCGACTATGACGGCGACAGCCGCACCTTCCAGTCGGACCTGCGCAGCCCCGCCGAGATCGGCCACCGCGCCGCGACGCGGGCGCTCGACCGGCTGAACCCGCGCAAGCCCAAGACCGGCGCCTACCCGGTGCTCTTCGACGAACGCATCGCCTCGTCGCTGATCGGCCACCTGGTGGCCGCCGCCAACGGCGGCGCGGTGGCCCGCGGCGGGTCGTGGCTGCGCGACGCGCTCGGCGAACCGGTGCTGCCCGACGGCATCTCGCTGATCGAGGATCCGCACCGCCCGCGCATCTCCGGCTCGCGTCCCTTCGACGCCGAGGGCCTGCCGACCCGCCGCCGCGCGCTGGTCGAGGGTGGTGTGCTGAAGGGCTGGACGCTCGATCTCGCCAATGCCCGCAAGCTCGGCATGGCGCCAACCGGCAACGCCGCGCGCGGAACCTCCTCCGGCCCATCGCCGACGGTCTGGAACCTCGAGCTGACGCAGGGCGACAAATCCCCCCAGCAGCTGATTGCCGAGATGGGCCGCGGGCTGATCGTCACCTCGATGATCGGCGCCACGATCAACCCCAACACCGGCGACTACTCGCGCGGCGCCGCCGGCTGGTGGGTCGAAAACGGCGAGATCGCCTACCCGGTCTCCGGCGTCACCATCGCCGGCAACCTGCGGCAGATGCTGCGCTCCATGGTGCCCTCGAACGACGCCCGGCCGTGGCTGTCGCGCGTGGTGCCCTCGCTGCTGGTCGAGGGGCTGACGCTTGCCGGCGAATGACCCCGAGGCCGGCCACGCCGCCGACCGCGCGCTGCTCGAGCGCGCGGCCCGCGAGGCGGGCCAAGTGGCGCTCGGCTTTGCCGGCGACGCGCTCGACGTGCGCTACAAGGCCGCCGACGGCAGCCCGGTGACCGCCGCCGACCTCGCGGTGAACGCACGGCTCGAGGAGCTGCTGCGCGGCGCGCAGCCGGACTATGGCTGGCTCTCCGAGGAAAGCGTCGACAGCGACGCCCGGCGCGCCGCCGAGAAGGTGTTCATCATCGACCCGATCGACGGCACGCGATCCTTCATCGCGGGCGAGGACACCTGGGCGCATTCGCTGGCCGTGGCCGAGAACGGCGTGGTGACCGCCGCCGCGGTCTACCTGCCGAAACGCGACCTCCTCTACAGCGCCGCGCTGGGTCAGGGCGCGGTGCTGAACGGCCTGCCGATCCGCGCCACCGCCACCGGCAGGCTCGAAGAGGCCGAGGTGCTCGCCCCGCGCCCGGTCATGGACAGCCCCTACTGGCGCGTGCCGCTGCCGCCGATCCGCCGGGCGCACCGGCCGTCGCTGGCCTACCGGCTGGGGCTGGTGGCCGAGGGGCGCTTCGACGCCATGCTGACCTTCCGACCGACCTGGGAATGGGACATCGCCGCCGGAACGCTGCTGCTGCAGGAGGCCGGGGCACAGGTGACCGACCGGCTGGGCCGCCCGCTGCGGTTCAATGCCCGGCATCCGCAGCATCCGGGGGTGGTGGCCGCCAACCCGGCGCTGCACGGCGACATCATGGGCCGGCTGACGCTTGCCCCGTGACATCGCCCGCGGCGGTTCTCGAATAGGTGATCCGGCGAGGTAACGCTGACCCGCGGTAGAATCTTGACGCTGCGGGTGCAGAAAGTAGGTTGCCCGCGTCTGTACGGGAAAGGACCCCCCATGCCTCAACGTCTCCATCTCGTCTTCGGCGGCGAGCTTGTCACCCCCGAGAAGTCTGTCTTCAAGGACGTGAACGACATCCACATCGTCGGCATGTTCCCCGACTACGCCTCCGCCTACGACGCCTGGAAGGCCGAAGCCCAGCGCACCGTGGACAACGCCCACACGCGCTACTTCATCGCCCATATCCACCGCCTGCGGGACGAAGAAGTCGAGGTCTCGCCGACCGAAGAGCTCGGCTGACACCGATGGCGCGCAGGCCGTTCTCGCTTTCGGCCTATATGGCCTATGCGCGCAGTCGCGGAGCGGTGCCGGCCCCGGCGCCCTCCGCCCGGCCCGCGGGTCCTTTGCTGTGGCTGCACGCGGGCGGCCCCGGCTCGGCACGCGCGCTCTGCGCGCTGGCCACGCGGATGAAGATCCAGCGCCCGGAACTGTCGCTGCTGGTCACCGGCGAGGCAGACCACCTGCCCGAGGGGGCGTTGCGCGCGGAACTGCCGGGCGAAAGCCCGTCCGAGGTCGCCGCCTTCGCCGAGCACTGGCGTCCGCAGCTTGGCTTCTGGACCGGGCAGGAGCTGCGCCCCGCCTTGCTGCAAAAGCTGCATGAGGCCGGCACGCGGCTGGTTCTTCTCGACAGCCGGGACGTCCCCTGGACGAGCCCCGCCCCAAGCTGGGTGCCCGATCCCTCGGCCGCCACCCTGCAGTTCTTCGACCGGATCTGCCCGGTGGACGAGCCCGCGCGGCGGCGCCTGCGCCGGGCCGGCGTAGAGGACAGCGTGATGCCAACCCTCGGACCGCTGACTGACAGCGCCCCCCCGCTCGACTGCAGCGATGCCCTCTACGAAGAGATGGCCGGGGTGCTCACAGGGCGCCCGATCTGGCTCGCCGCCAAGCTGCGCAGCGCGCAGGAGGCCGAGGAGGTGCTGCACGCCCACAGGCGCGCCGTGCGGCTCGCCCACAGGCTGATGCTGATCCTGGTGCCCGCAACCCATGAGCTCGCTCCCGATGTGGCCGAGGTGGCGCGCACCTCCGGTATGCGTCTTTCCGCCTGGGAGGCCGGCGAGATGCCCGACGAGAACACGCAGGTGCTGGTCACCGAGGATGCCTCCGAGCTCGGCCTCTGGTACCGGCTTGCACCGGTCGCCTTCCTTGGCGGTTCGCTGGTCAACGGCCACGGAGGCGAGGACCCCATGGAAGCCGCCGCCCATGGCATCGCGCTGCTCTACGGTCCCAACGTCGGGCGCCACCTGCCCGCCTACTCGCGGCTGGCCGAGGCCGGGGCGGCACGGATCGTGCGTGATTTCGACTCTCTGGCGGGCGCGCTCAGCCAGCTCGTCGCGCCCGACCGCGCCGCTGCCATGGCCCATGCCGGCTGGGACGTGATCACCCAGGGCGCCGAGCTGACCGACGAGATGATCGCGCTGGCCTGCGGCTGGCTCGACGAGGCGGAGATCGCCTGATGCGCGCACTGGGATTCTGGCAAACCGCCCCCGACGCTCCGGCCTGGCAGGCCCGCCTGCTGGCGCCGCTCGGCGCGCTCACGGCCCGCGCCACGGCGCGCCGCGTCGCCTCGGGTCCGGGCGAGACTGCCCCGGTTCCGGTGATCTGCGTCGGCAACATCAACGCCGGGGGCACCGGCAAGACCCCCACGGTGATCGCGCTGCTGGAACGGCTGCGCGAGGCCGGGGCGCATGTCGTCTCGCGCGGGCACGGCGGCAGGCTGACCGGCCCGCTGCAGGTCGACCCACGCACCCACACGGCGGCCGATGTCGGTGATGAGCCGCTGCTGCTCGCCGCCTTCGGCCCGGTCTGGGTGTCCCGTGACCGCGCCGCCGGGGCCCACGCCGCCATCGCCGCCGGGGCCAGGGTGATCATTCTCGACGACGGGCTGCAAAACCCGTCGCTGGCCAAGGATCTCTCGATCGTCGTGGCCGATGCGCGCTACGGCTTCGGCAATGGCCGCTGCCTGCCCGCAGGTCCCCTGCGCGAGCCCGTGACAGCGGGGCTGAAGCGCGCCGATCTCGTCCTGTCGATCGGCGACGACGCGGCGCAGCGCGACTTCGACGCGCAATGGGACGCACAAATCTCCCTGCCGCGCCTGCGCGGCGCGCTGGAGCCGCTGCAGACCGGCATGGACTGGCAGGATCTCCCGACGCTGGCCTTCGCCGGCATCGGCCACCCCGAGAAATTCTTCGCCACGCTCAAGGGGCTCGGGGCCAATATCCTCCGCGCCGAGGCGCTGGACGATCACCAGCCCTTCACCGCCGCGCTGCTGACCCGGCTGGAGCGCGAGGCGCAGATGCTGGGCGCGCAGCTGGTGACCACCGAGAAGGACGCCGCCCGCCTGCCAGAGAGCTTCCGCCCCAAGGTGCTGAGCCTGCCGGTGCGCCTGCGCTTCAAAGACCCCGCACCGCTGGACGTTGCGCTGGAGAAGCTCGGGCTCTGAGAGGGCCTTTCATCTTTCCTCAAATACTCCCGCCGGAGGCGCCTTGCTGAAACGACAAGCGCGGCGCCCGTGGAGGGCGCCGCGCTGCGAGTATTTTTAGAAAGATGAAAGGCTTACTCGGCGGCCCAGCCGCTGACCGATTTCACCTCGAGGAAGTCCAGGATGCCGAAGCTGCCGCCCTCGCGGCCATTGCCCGATTGCTTCATGCCGCCGAACGGCGCGCCGGCGGCGCGGCCGGTGCCATTGTTCTGAACCATGCCCGAGCGCAGCTGCCGGGTCAGACGGTTGACCCGTGCCGCATCCGTGCTCTGCACGTAGTTGGTAAGGCCGTAGGGCGTGTCATTGGCAACGCGCACCGCCTCTTCTTCGGTGTCGAACTTCATCACAGAGAGCACCGGGCCGAAGATCTCCTCGCGGGCGATGGTCATCTCGGGGGTGACGTCGGCGAAGACCGTGGGGCGCACGTAGAAGCCCTTGTTCAGCCCCTCGGGGCGACCGAGGCCACCGGCCACCAGCCGTGCGCCCTCGTCGATGCCCTTCTGGATGAGGTCCTGGATCTTGCCCCATTGCACGGCGTTGACCACCGGGCCGATGTGATCGCCTTCCTGCTGCGGGTCGGCGACCTTCACCGCCGCTGCCGCCTGTGCCGCCTGCTCGACCGCCGTGTCGTAGAAGGGCGCCTCGACCATCATGCGCGACGGCGCGTTGCAGCTCTGCCCGGAGTTTTCCATCATGTGCAGCACGCCGCGCGTCACCGCCTCGGGGTCGGCATCGGCGAAGACGAGGTTCGCGCCCTTGCCGCCCAGTTCGAGATGCACGCGCTTGAGCGTGTCGGCGGCAGCCTTGGAGATCGCCCGGCCGGCGCGGGTCGAGCCGGTGAAGCTGACCATGTCCACGTCGACGTGCGACGACAGCTGCGTGCCGACGCCCGCGCCGTCCCCGTTGACGAGGTTGAAGACGCCCTTGGGGAAGCCCGCCTCATGCATCATCTCGGCAAAGAGGATGGCATCGAGCGGGCTTTCCTCTGAGGGTTTCAGCACCATAGTGCAGCCCGCCACGGCGGCGGCGCCGACCTTCAGCGTCACCTGGTTCATCGGCCAGTTCCACGGGGTGATCAGCGCCGCGACGCCCACCGCCTCGTGGATGATCCGATGCGCCGGGAGATCCTCACGCAGGGAATGCTCGAAGGGAAATTCCTTGGCCGCGCGGATGAAATTGGTGAGGTGGAAGGTGCCAGCCCCGACCTGGTCGGAGCGCGACAGCGAGATCGGTGCGCCCATCTCGAGGGTCATCGCCTGGGCCATCTCCTCGGCGCGGGCCTTGTAGACCTCGAGCAGCTTCTCGACGTAGCCGATGCGCTCCGCCACGGGCGTTGCCATCCAGCCCGGCAGCGCGGCCTTGGCGGCGGCGACGGCGGCATCGGTGTCGGCCTGATCGCCCAGCGAGATGACCGCGCAGGGCTCTTCGGTGGCGGGGTTGATCACCGCGTGATCGTGCGGCGTCGCCGGATCAACCCATTGGCCGTCGATGTAGAACTGGCGCTTTTCGATCATGATGGTCTCCGTTCGTCTGTCTTTGAGTCGGAATTTGATCAAATTCTCACTGGCGGCACAGTGTCACTGCCCCGCGATCTCCGCAAGCGGCCTCTTTACATCGCGAGTCGCGCTCGTATCTATTCCGCGAGACCCCAAGCCGATCCCTCGGACAGGAAAGGACTATTCCCATGGCTCTGCGCATCAACGACACCCTCCCGAACCTCCATGTGGTCACCGACCAGGGCGAATACGACCTGCACGACTGGATCGGCGACAGCTGGGCGATCCTCTTCTCGCACCCGAAGGATTTCACCCCGGTCTGCACCACCGAGTTCGGCGCGGTCGCGCAGCTTGCCGACGAGTGGGCCAAGCGCGGCACCAAGGTGATGGGCATCTCGGTCGATGGCGTCGAAGAGCACAAGAAGTGGAAAGGCGACATCGAGGCGGTGGCCGGTTCCGAAGCGGGCTTCCCGATCATCGCCGATGACGGGCTCGAGGTCGCCAAGGCGCTCGACATGCTGCCCGCAGACGCCTACCTGCCCGACGGCCGCACCCCGGCGGACAGCGCAACCGTGCGCTCGGTCTTCATCATTGCGCCGAACAAGAAGGTGCAGCTGATGATGACCTACCCGATGTCGGTGGGCCGCAACTTCGCCGAGGTGCTGCGCGCCCTCGACGGTCTGCAGCGCACCTACGAACAGCCGCTGGCCACCCCGGCCAACTGGCAGACCGGCCAGGACGTGATCGTCGCCCTGTCGCTGAACAACGAGCAGGCTGCCGAGAAATACGGCGAGTTGGACATCAAGCTGCCCTACCTGCGCTTCGCCAAGAACCCGGAGTGATCCGGCCCGCGGCGCAGTGAGCGCCGCCACGTTCGACCTTCAGCCACCCGCCGGCCCCCGGCGGGTGGCTTCGTTTTGCGCATAGGGTTTTGCGCGGACCGCGCATAACCCTCGCGCGTGCGTGCGCCGCGCCTTGCTCGCGTCAGGGTGGTCCCCTTCCCGCGAAGGACCTGCTAAACTCGGGCCTCAGACTTCCGAATACCTTTAGTCCATTGAAAATCCATTTTTAAACGAGGCCTCCATGCCGCGCGCACTCTTGCCGCTTCTTCGTGTATTGCTCCTCTTGCTGATGGTTTCCGCCGCCACCGATCTCGTCGCGCAAGAAACCGCCGAACCCCCTGCGCCCGCCGAAAGCAGTGAGGCCGAGAGCCCGCCGACCCCCGCCGAGGAGGCCATCGAGAGCGCCGAGGAACGCGGCCGCGAGGCGGTCATCTCCAATCAGGACGTGATCGGCGCCAAGGGCGCCTCCGACGCGCCGCTGCCTGCCGAGAGCGATGCGGCGCTGATCGCCGCACTGACCGATCCGGGCATCGCCTCCGAAGAGCTGGCCATCCGCTCGCTGCCGCTGACCGCGGCGGAGATGAGCCAGCTCGCGCAGGCCTGGCAGAACATGGCCAAGGGCATGACCAAGGCGGTGGTCGAGGAACAGCTCGCGGTGCTGGCAAAGGAGACCGCCGGCGAAACCGAGGTTCCGCGCGAACGGCTCACGCAGCTGGTCGAGCTGCGGAACAATGCCTTCGAGAACCTTTCGACCGTGGTCGACGGGCTGGAGGCCAAGGGCGGCGATGCCGCCGAGGTCGCTCAATTCCGCGCCTACCGGGCCGCGATCCACGTCGACGAGACGCAGCGGGCCGACTGGCGCACGCTGCTGGCGCAGGGCGCGAACTGGGCGACGGACGAGGACGGCGGGATCAAGCTGGCGTTGCGCATCGCGGTGATCGTCGGCTCGCTGTTGGCGCTGCTGATCATCGCGCGCGCGGTGCGCGGCGTGGCGCGGCGCGGCCTGTCGCGGGTGCCGGATCTGTCGAAGCTGCTGCAGGCCTTCATCGTCATGGTGATATACTGGCTGACCATCGCCTTCGGGCTGATGATCGTGCTGAGCGCGCTGGGGATCGACGTCACCCCGCTCTTCGCGCTGGTCGGCGGGGCATCGTTCATCATTGCCTTTGCCATGCAGGACACGCTGGGCAACTTGGCGGCCGGGCTGATGATCATGATCAACCGGCCCTTCGACGAGGGCGATTACGTCACCGTGGCGGGCACCGGCGGCACCGTGCAATCGGTGTCCATCGTCTCGACCACGGTGGTCACCCCCGACAACCAGGTGATCGTCATCCCGAACTCCAAGGTCTGGGGCGACGTCATTACCAATGTCACCGCGAGCGACACCCGCCGGGTCGATCTGACCTTCGGCATCGGCTACGGCGACTCGATCGAACAGGCGCAGGAGGTGCTCGAGAAGGTGGTGGCCGAGCACCCGCTGATCCTCGACGATCCGGCCCCGGTGGTCCGGGTCAACGCGCTGGGGGCGAGCTCGGTGGACTTCATCTGCCGCCCCTGGACCAAGGTCGACGATTACTGGACGGTCTACTGGGACCTCACGCGGCAAGTGAAGGAGGCCTTCGACCGAGAGGGCATCTCGATTCCCTTCCCGCAGGCGGACATGCACGTGCACATGGCCGCCCCCGCCGCCCTGCCCTTCGGCGATCCCGGCAACGGGGAGCGCAGCGGGGCGCCAGCCAGGACCAAACCAGAAACTCACGATCCCGCCGAAGGCGAGCCCTATTACGCGCGCGAGGACCGGGTGACTTCGTTCCGCCGCGGCGACGAAGGCCACGAAGAGGACTCGGACAACACCTAGCCCGGCTCAGAGGTTGAAGTCGTAGACCCCGCCCCGGCGGCGGGGAATCGACTGGCGCTCGATCATCCGGCGGGTGTGCGGGCGCTCCTCGCCCCGGTGCAGCGCCATCAACCGCTCGAAGGTGCCGCCGTCGGCCTTGGTGCGGCGTGTGTTGTGGCGAATGTATTCGACCCAAGTGGGGACGTGGTAGGTCTCCTCCCAGATGCGCGGATCCTCGAGGTCGCGCATCAGCACCCAGTTCTGGGCGCCGTCGCGGATGCGCACCCGCCGCCGCTCGGCCATGATCGCGAGGAACTCGGGCACGTCGTCCGGGTCGATCTCGAACTGCGTGACGGCCACGATTGGGCCGCTGCGCAGCTTCAGATCGAGTTGCAGCGCGGGTTCCTTGAAGCGGTCCAGCGGTGAGAGGTCGAGATCGCTGAACTCGGGCAGCGGCATCTTCAGGCCGACCAGCGCCGCCACCGCCAGCAAGCCCGCCGCGCCCGCAAGTGCCGCGAAGAGCCCCCAGCCGTCGGACACCGAGCCCCAGACCCAACTGCCCGCCGCCATGCCGCCGAAACTTGCCGACTGGTAGAGCGCGATGGCCCGGCCGACCACCCAGCGCGGGGTCGAGAGCTGCACCGTGACATTGAGCAGCGAGAGCGCCACGGTCCAGGCCATGCCGTTGAGCAGCAGCGCCGGAAGACAGGCCCAGAGGGTCGGCGCCACCGCCAAGATCGCCGTGCCGACCATCGCTGCGGCGGCGGCGAAGCGCACGAGGTGCTCGTTGTCGAAGTGGTCGCGCAGCCGCGCGTTGTTGAGCGCGCCGATCACCGCCCCGACCCCGAAGCAGCCCAGCATGATGCCGAAGGTCGAGGCGTCGCCCCCAAGCCGCTCGTGGGCGATCAGCGGCAGCAGCGACAGCACCGCCACCGAGCCGAAACCGAAGAGGAAGGCCCGAGCCATGACGTTCATCAGGTTCGGCGACATGGCGACATAGCGCAGGCCCGAGCCGACCGCGAGCCGCATCGGCTCGGGCGGCAGGGTGCTGTCGGGCGGCGGCGACTTCCAGCGCCAGAGCACGGCGATCATCGGCAGATAGCTGACCGCGTTGAGCGCAAAAGCGGCGGCCGCCCCGGCAATGGCGACGATGATGCCGCCGATCGCCGGGCCAATCGAGCGCATGGCGTTGAACGCCATGGAGTTGAGTGTCACCGCCGAGGGCAGGTCGGTACGCGGCACGATATCCCCAAGCGAGGCCTGCCAGGACGGGTTGAAGAAGGTCGAGCCGGTGCCGATCAGGAAGGTGAGCACCAGCAGTAGCCAGGGCGTCAGCAGGTCGAACCAGGCCAGCGCGCAGAGCAGCGAGGCCGAGGCCATCATGAACAGCTGCGCCCCGATCATCACCCGCCGGCGGTCGAAATTGTCCGCGAGGGTTCCGGCAAAGACCGCGAAGAGCATGGTCGGCACCGTCACCCCGGCCTGCACCAGCGCCACCATGGCGTCGCTGTCGGAGATCTGCGTCATCATCCAGCCCGCGCCGACCGATTGCACCAGAGTGCCGAGGTTAGAGGCCATGGAGGCGGTCCAGCGCGCCCTGAAGGCGGGAATGCGCAGGACGGTGAGGGGTGACGCGGATTTGGTGGGCATGCGGCTCGAGGGCTGGTCGCCGGCCCGGGGGAGCGACAGGTATACGGGCCTGCCGCCAAGGTAGAGCGGGTTTTTGCAGTGTCGCCAAGGGGGCGGCGGAAAAATAGATGCCGGGCGCATGTATTTGCCGAGGGTGCCGCGCACCACACCTTGAGCCGGACCGCCAGACTGCGGTGAAAAATAGGAAAGGGCGGGCCTTGCGGCCCGCCCCCTCAATCTCTCACCGAACCGAAGCTCAGAGCGTCGGGTAGATCGGGAAGCCCTTGAGGAACTCCTCGACTTCACCCTTCACCTTGGCTTCGACCTCGGCGTTGCCATCCTCACCGTTGGCCGCCAGACCGTCGACGACTTCGATGATCCAGTCGGCGATCTTGCGGAACTCCGCCTCGCCGAAGCCGCGGGTGGTGCCGGCGGGCGAGCCCAGACGGATGCCCGAGGTCACGGTCGGCTTTTCCGGGTCGAACGGCACGCCGTTCTTGTTGCAGGTGATATGCGCGCGGCCGAGCGCCTTCTCGGTGGCGTTGCCCTTCACGCCCTTGGGGCGCAGGTCGACCAGCACCACGTGGGTGTCGGTGCCATGGGTCACCGTGTCGAGCCCGCCCTTGATCAGCTGGTCCGACAGCGCCTGAGCGTTGGCGATCACCTGCTTGGCATAGGCCTTGAACTCGGGGCGCAGCGCCTCGCCGAAGGCCACGGCCTTACCGGCAATGACATGCATCAGCGGGCCGCCCTGAATGCCGGGGAAGATCGCCGAGTTGACCTTCTTGGCGATGGTCTCGTCGTTGGTCAGGATCATGCCGCCGCGCGGGCCGCGCAGGGTCTTGTGCGTGGTGGTGGTGGCCACATGCGCGTGCGGGAAGGGCGAGGGATGCTCGCCGCCGGCCACGAGGCCCGCGAAGTGCGCCATGTCGACCATCAGGTAGGCACCGACGCTGTCGGCGATCTCGCGCATCTTGGCGAAATCGATCTGGCGCGGGATGGCCGAGCCGCCGGCGACGATCAGCTTGGGCTTGTGCTCGTTGGCGAGCTCCTGAACCTGATCGTAGTCCAGACGGTTGTCCTGCTTGCGCACGCCGTACTGAATGGCGTTGAACCACTTGCCCGACTGGTTGGGCTTGGCACCGTGGGTCAGGTGACCGCCGGCGTCGAGGCTCATGCCGAGGATGGTGTCGCCGGGCTGGATCAGCGCCTGGTAGACGCCCTGGTTGGCCTGCGAACCGGAGTTCGGCTGCACGTTGACGAACTCGCAGCCGAAGAGCTGCTTGGCGCGGTCGATGGCCAGGTTCTCGGCCACGTCGACCCAGTCACAGCCGCCGTAGTAGCGCTTGCCCGGGTAACCTTCGGCGTATTTGTTGGTGAGCACCGAGCCCTGCGCCTGCATGACGGCACGGGAGACGATGTTCTCGGAAGCGATCAGCTCGATCTCGTCGCGCTGGCGGCCGAGCTCGCCGGTGATGGACGCGAAGAGTTCGGGATCGCGGGAGGAAAGCTCTTCGGTGAAAAAGCCGGTGTCGCTGGGCGCGGCGGTCATGGGCAGTCTCCGGGTGTCAAGGATTCGAGTTCCGGCGCCTGAGTACTGGAAACCGCGCGTAACGCAAAGATGTCAAAGCGACAGCTTGTGTTTCTCTTCCGGCGTGTCTGGCCGCCGGGGAAAACTTGTGATTGTTTCGGAACATCCCGGAGGGGACAGGAAACCGCAGGACCACCGAAAGCCCGATGTCTCTGAGAATTGCCTTCTGCGCCTCGCGCGCGCCGATCGCCCAGGCGGCCCATGCCGCGCTGTCGCGCCGCTACGGTGATCACGCCGAGCGCGGTGCCGACGTGATCGTGGCACTTGGGGGCGACGGCTTCATGCTGCAGACCCTGCACCGCACGCAGGAACTGAACGTGCCGGTCTACGGCATGAACCGGGGCACCGTGGGTTTCCTGATGAACGCCTACTCCGAGCACCGGCTGGAAGAGCGGCTGGAGGAGGCCGAGGAAGCGGTGATCAATCCGCTGTCGATGTCCGCCACCACGGTCGACGGCACGGTACACGAGGCACTGGCGATCAACGAGGTCTCGCTGCTGCGCACCGGCCCGCAGGCCGCGCGGCTGGCGATCCATGTCGACGGCAAGCTGCGCCTGCCTGAACTGGTCTGCGATGGCGCGCTGCTGGCCACGCCAGCCGGATCGACCGCCTACAACTACTCGGCCCACGGGCCGATCCTGCCCATCGGCTCCGAGGTGCTGGCGCTGACCGCCGTCGCCGCTTTCCGCCCGCGGCGCTGGCGCGGCGCGCTGCTGCCCAAGGCTGCCGAGGTCAGTTTCGAGGTGCTCGAACACGAGAAGCGCCCGGTGATGGCCGAGGCCGACAGCGAGTCGGTGCGGGACGTGGTGCGGGTGGACATCCGCTCGGCCCCCGACGTGGCACACCGGGTGATGTTCGATCCGGGGCACGGGCTGGAAGAGCGGCTGATCCGAGAGCAGTTCGTCTAGGCGCGCCACGCGCGCGCCACGCGCTGCGGTCAGCCGACACCGGTCACGCCACCTCGGCCCGGGCCAATCCACATACGCCTATCCGGGCAGCAGTGCCGGTCACGCCGCCCCAGACACACAATCCCAGACACACCGTCCCGATCACCTCGAAAGGATCATGCCACCGCGTCGAGCGGCACCTGCGCGTGCAGCAGCTCGACCTCCGGGTCATCCGTGCGGGTGATGCCGATCGCGATGCTGGCGCCCACGCCCTCGAAACGGATCGATCCCTCGCCGATCTGCAGCAACAGCGTGTCCCCTTCCTGCGTGACCGACCAGTCGGCGACATCCGCGCCCAGTTGCACCAGAACCTCCGCGCCGGGAGCAAGCGAAACGATGTCGTTCCCGTCGCCGAGACCGTAGCGCAGCGCCACGGTTCCGCCGTTGAGCGTGATCGCGTCGTCGCCCCGACCCGCTTCGAGAGCGATTGCCTCCGTCACCTTCAAGGAAATCGCGTCGTCCCCTGCCCCCGCGTTGATGTCCGCGACAGTGCTCCGCGCGGCCTGCAGGCGGTCTTCTACGGTCTCACCCTCGGTCGGCGGCACGTCGCCCGACGTCAGGGCCTGCGACCGGCCGGATGTGGCATCGACGCTGATCGCATCGCGCCCGGCACCCGTGTAGAGGCCGCCCACGCGCCCGGCGGAGATTGTCACCGCATCCGCCCCTTTGCCGGTGTACAGGCGATCAACGCTCTCGGCGGCAATCGTGACCGCATCGTCCCCGCCGCCCGTATGGACCGAGCTGACCTGCCGCCCCTGCAGCGTCACCGTGTCGTCGCCCCCTGCGCGGCGCGCGCGCGGGCCCGGATCGGTGTAGATGTCGTGCACGATCTCGGCGGCGATGCTGACCGCGTCGCTGCCGGAGCCGCTGTAGATACCCCGCACGCTCTGCGCCGCGATGGCCAGCGCGTCATTGCCGCCACCGGTGAAGACCGAGGCCACCTCGCCCGCGCGGATCGCCACCGCATCGTTTCCGCCGCCACCACGCCCCCAGGGCGACACGTCGGTATAGACCCCCTCGACCCGCTGCGCCGAGAGCGCGAGGGCGTCGTGACCGGTGCCCGTGTAGACCCCCGACAGCGACCGGGCGGAGACCGAGAGCGCATCATTGCCGCCGTAGCTGGCGAAGCTCGCCTGCGCCTCGGCGCTGGAATAGCTCGCGGCAGTGGCGCCCGAGCGGATCGCCACCCCCCTGTCCAGCCGCGCCAAGGCCCGGGCGAGATGCCGCATCCGCGACCGGATCCGATGGAGCCCGCGCTCGCGCGCCTCGCCGAGGCTCCGGTCCTCGGGTTCGGCGGCCCCGGCCTGCGCCGAAACCCTGCCCTCCGCCGCAAGCAGCAGCCCATCCGCGCCGCGCGCATCCGGTGCCCCCGGTTCCGCCCCCGCGGCGCCCTGTGCGAGGCCCAGCGACGCAGAGCCGATCTCGGCGCTCGCGCCGCCGGGCCCCGCGCTGGCGCGCAACAGCGAGAGGGACAGGCTGCCAAACAGCGTCGGCAGCATCTGGGGCGGGTTGGGCTGGATGGGCAGGGTCATGGCGGATCTCCTTTGCCAAGAGCCTGCGCGCCGGATCTGAATGGAAGGTAAACTCCCCCGCTCCACCTGTTTCGCATTGGACCGACCGGCGCAACACGCCATAAGTAGGGCAGCAAACCGAAGGGACGCCTGATGCTGCAAGGCCTGCACCACGTGGCGCTGATCTGTGGCGACTACGCCCGCAGCCGCGCCTTCTACGTCGATCTTCTGGGGCTGGAGGTCATCGCCGAAACCCACCGCACCGAGCGGGACAGCTGGAAGCTCGATCTCGCGGTGCCCGGCGGCGGCCAGCTCGAATTGTTCAGCTTCCCCGAACCGCCTGACCGCCCCTCGCGGCCCGAGGCCAAGGGGCTGCGCCACCTGGCCTTCCGCGTCGCCGATGTGGCCGGGGCCATGCGCTGGCTGGAAGACGCGGGCGTCGAGGTCGAGCCGGTGCGGGTCGATCCGCTGACCGGCAAGCGGTTCACCTTCTTCGCGGATCCCGACGGGCTGCCACTGGAGCTCTACGAGATCTGACGCGGGCGCGGCTCTGCGCATGACCCGAAAAGTTGACGTTTCGGGAATTTTTCGCCAGCGTCCTTGCACTCACGACGACGTTACCGGCCATGCATCTTTCGAAATTCACAGATTACGCACTGCGCGTCTGCCTCTACCTCGGCGCCCGGCAGGACCGGCTGGTCTCGATCTCCGAGATCGCCCAGGCGCACGGGCTTTCGCATGGCAATCTGATGAAGGTGGTCAAGAACCTCGTTGACGGCGGCTTCCTGAAGACGACCCGCGGGCGTGCGGGTGGGGTCGAGCTGGCCCGGGCGGCGGAGGAGATCCATGTCGGCGAGATCGCCCGCTACATGGAGGGCGACACCTCGATGGTGGATTGCTCGAGCTGCATTCTCAAGGGGGCCTGCGGGCTGACCCGCGCGCTCCGCGAGGCGAAGCTGGCCTTCTACGCGCATCTCAACCAGTACAGCCTCGCCGATGCGCTCCACGCGCATCCAAAGACTCTGTCACTTCTGCTTGCTTCGGTGCCGTCGGAGCCGCTGGACGAAGGCCGCGACTGAGCGCGAATCCGGACTGATCCGGGACCGCCGGAGCGGTTCCAGCGCCGGGTTCCCCCCTTGCTCGCGCGGCATTCCCCGGTCAATCACCGTCTAGGTCGCGTCATTTCTCTGCTGAAATTGCACGCAGGCGGCGCGCTTTTCGCCCGCGGCGCGCGCAGAATCCGGGTCTGGCGGCGCAATTTTCGAAAAATTCGCCTCTACACCCGAGAGATCTCTTGCGCGAAAATAACATTCGGTCGTAACGAATGATTAATCCGGGTCGCGACAGTCCGCGACCCCCGCCGCAACGGCGCGGCAATTTCCGTCAAGAGCCCCAAGTGGGCAGGCAGCAATGGCGCTGCATCTTCGCTCCGACACATGTCGGTCCGTGGGTTTACGCAAGCGCCAACCTTACGTTTTCCCTGACAGAAATCGCCGCGGCCCGGGATCTCCCGTTCCGCTTCTCGCTGAAACCGGAGTCCCCTCATGTCCAAACAGCGCCTCGTCATCATCGGCAACGGCATGGCCCCCGGCCGCCTTCTGGAGCACCTCTTCGAGGCCGCCCCCGATGCCTATGACGTCACCATCTTCAACGCCGAACCGCGGGTGAACTACGACCGCATCATGCTCTCGCCGGTGCTCTCGGGCGAGAAGACCTTTGAAGACATCATCATCCACGGCGACGACTGGTATGCCGAGCGCGGCATCACCCTGCACCGCGGCGAGAAGGTCACCGGCATCGACCGTGCGGCCCGCGTGGTCACCGGCGCGAGCGGCATCACCGCCGCCTACGACAAGCTGGTGATCGCCACCGGCTCCTCGCCCTTCATCATCCCCGTGCCGGGGCACAAGCTGCCCGGCGTGCTGGCGTACCGCGATCTCGACGACGTGGACGGAATGCTGCGGGCGGCCAATAGGGGTGGCCGCGCCGTGGTGATCGGCGGCGGCCTGCTTGGTCTCGAGGCCGCCGCCGGTCTGAAATCGCGCGGCATGGAGGTGACCGTGCTGCACCTCATGCCGACCCTCATGGAGCGCCAGCTCGACCCCGCCGCCGGTTACCTGCTGCAGAAGGAGCTGGAAAGCCGCGGCATCGAGGTGCGCTGCGGTGCCAACACCAAGATGATCCTCGGCGACAGCGAGGTCGAAGGCGTCGAGCTGGAGGACGGCACCGTTATCGATGCCTCGCTGGTGGTCATGGCCGTGGGCATCCGCCCCTCGGTGGATCTCGCCCGCGACGCCGGGCTCGACGTGGGGCGCGGTATCCAGACCGATCTGGCCATGTGCACCTCCGATCCCGACATCTTCTCCGTCGGCGAATGCGCCGAGGTGGACGGCCGTGTCTACGGGCTGGTCGCGCCGCTCTACCAGATGGCCAAGGTCGCCGCCGGGCATCTCGCCGGTGTCTCCGAGGCTGCCTTCGCCCATGCCGAGACGCCGACCAAGCTGAAGGTCACCGGCATCAACCTCTATTCGGTGGGCGACTTCGGCGATGGGCCGGACCGCGAGGACGTGGTGCTGCGCGACGCCGCCCGCGGCAGCTACCGCCGGGTGATCCTGCAGGGCAACCGGGTGATCGGCGCCGTGCTCTACGGCGATGTCGCCGACGGCATGTGGTACAACGAACTGCTGAAGTCCGGCGAGGATGTGTCCGACATACGGGACACGCTGATCTTCGGGCAGGCGCATCAGGGCGGCGGGATGGCCGCCGATCCTCTCGCCGCCGTCGCCAACCTCTCTGACGACGCGGAGATCTGCGGCTGCAACGGCATCTGCAAGGGCAAGATCGTACAGGCAATCAACGACAAGGGGCTGACGTCGCTCGCAGAAGTGCGCGCCCACACCAAGGCCAGCGCCTCCTGCGGCACCTGCACCGGGCTCGTGGAGTCGGTCATGGCACTGACGCTTGGCGACACATTCTCCAAGAAGGCCGAAGGCATGTGCGGCTGCACCGACCTCGGCCATGGCGAGGTGCGCCGCCTGATCAAGGCGCAGGGGCTGAAGAGCATCCCCGCCGTGATGCAGGAGCTGGAGTGGAAGAGCTCGCACGGCTGCGCCAAGTGCCGCCCCGCGCTGAACTACTATCTGCTGAGCGACTGGCCGGGCGAATACAAGGACGACCAGCAGAGCCGCTTCATCAACGAACGCGTGCACGCCAACATCCAGAAGGACGGCACCTATTCCGTCGTGCCGCGGATGTGGGGCGGGATGACCTCCTCGGACGAGCTGCGCGCCATCGCGGATGTGGTCGACAAGTTCGCCATCCCCGACGTGAAGGTGACCGGCGGCCAGCGCATCGACCTCTTGGGCGTGAAGAAGGAAGACCTTCCGGCGGTCTGGGCCGACCTCAACGCGGCGGGGCTGGTCTCGGGCCACGCCTATGCCAAGGGTCTGCGCACGGTGAAGACCTGCGTCGGCTCCACCTGGTGCCGCTTCGGCACGCAGGACAGCACCGGCCTCGGCATCAAGCTCGAGAAGTTCCTATGGGGCTCCTGGACGCCGGCCAAGGTCAAGCTCGCCGTGACCGGATGCCCGCGCAACTGCGCCGAGGCGACCTGCAAGGACATCGGGGTGATCTGCGTCGATAGCGGCTACGAGATCGTTTACGGCGGCGCCGCGGGCCTGCACATCCAGGGCACCACCAAGCTCGGCACGGTGAAGACCGAGGAGGAGGTGATCGAGGTCGCCGCCGCCATGACCCAGATGTACCGCGAGCAGGGTTTCTACCTCGAGCGCATCTACAAATGGGCCGAGCGCGTCGGCTACGACACCGTCAAGGCCGCGATCCTCGACGATACAGGCAGCCGCCGCGCCTATTACGAGCGCTTCGTCTTCAGCCAGCAGTTTGCCCAGACCGATCCGTGGTCGGAGCGCGTCTCGGGCGTCGACAAGCACGAATTCAAGCCGCTTGCCGTCTTCGGCGAAGAGGCTGCCCCCGCAACCGCCAAGGTGGAGCCTGCAGAATGAACGCCCTCACCCGCGACACGAACGCATGGCGCCTCATCGGCTCCATCGACGACATCCCCAGCCAAGGCGCGCGCTGCGTCGAGAACGGGGAGACCAAGATTGCCGTCTTCCGCACCGCGGATGACCGGATCTTCGCGCTCGAAGACAAGTGCCCGCACAAGAACGGGCCTCTCAGCCAGGGCATCGTGCACGGCGGCTGCGTCACATGCCCCCTGCACAACTGGGTGATCTCGCTCGAGACCGGTGCCGCCACAGGCGCCGACGACGGCCGCACCGCCTCCTTCCCCGTCCGTCTCGACGGTCGGGACATCTACCTGAACCTCGAATCGAACCTGCAACAGGGCGCCTGACCTCAGGCTCCGAACCCTTAGAAAAGGATACGCAAAATGTCGTATATCGCTCCCAAGGAATTCGCGGCCAAGATGGTCGACGCCGGCGAATCCAAGATCTTCATGTCCACCAAGGACACGCTCATCCGCGCCTATATGGCCGGGGCCATCCTCGCGCTTGCCGCCGCCTTCGCGGTGACCATCGCGGTCAACACCGGCAACTTCCTCGTCGCCTCGCTGCTCTTCCCGGTCGGCTTCTGCATGCTCTACCTGATGGGCTTCGATCTGCTGACCGGCGTCTTCACCCTCGCGCCGCTGGCGGTGATCGCCAAGCGTCCGGGCTGCACCTGGGGCGGCGTCTTCCGCAACTGGGGCCTGGTGTTCTGCGGCAACTTCGCGGGCGCCATGACAACCGCGGTCATGATGGCGGTGATCTTCACCATGGGCTTCTCGACCGAACCAAATGCCGTCGGTCAGAAAATCGGCACCATCGGCGAAGCCCGGACACTCGGCTATGCCGCCGCCGGCGGCGCAGGCCTGCTGACCGTCTTCGTCCGCGCCGTGATGTGCAACTGGATGGTCTCGACCGGCGTGGTCGCCGCGATGATGTCCTCCTCCACCGGCGGCAAGATCATGGCCATGTGGATGCCGATCCTGGTGTTCTTCTACCTCGGCTTCGAGCACTCGATCGTCAACATGTTCCTCTTCCCCTCGGGCATCATGCTGGGCGGTCAGTTCACCTGGGTTGACTACTTCGTCTACAACGAGATCCCCGTGGTTCTGGGCAACCTCGTCGGCGGTCTGACCTTCGTGGGCGGGATGATCTACGCCACCCACTTCCGTGAATCGCCGAAGCGCAACGCGGTCCGCAACGACGACACCGCAGGCTTCCCGGCCGAATAAGAGTTGACCTCGACTTGGGCCCCGCCACCGTGCGGGGCCTCTTTTCTTTTTTCCTTTTCCCGCTCCAGAGCCCGCCATGCCCCGAGACAGCGCCATGACCCAGAGCCTGCACCTCTCGCTCGGCCAGCACGCCCGGCAGGGTATGAAGCCGCAGATGCAGGATTTCCACGGCGCGCTACTCCCCGAAGGCGGCCAGCTGGCACTGAAGGGCGCGGTGGTCGCGCTGGCAGATGGCATCTCCACCAGCCCGCACGCCCGCACCGCCGCCGAGATGGCCGTGGGTGCGCTGGTCACCGACTATTACGACACCCCCGAGAGCTGGACCGTGCAGACCGCCGCCGGGCGGGTGATCGCGGCCACCAACCGCTGGCTCTACGGGCAGAGCCGCGCCGTCGCGCCGGGCGATCCCGACCGAGGCTTTGTCTGCACCCTCTCGGCCATGGTGCTGAAGGGGTGCGAGGCGCATCTCTTCCACATCGGCGACAGCCGCATTGCGCGTCTCGCCGGGGACAGCCTCGAGCCGCTGACCGAGAACCACGTGAGCGGCGGGCTGCTGTCGCGCGCCATGGGCATCTCTGCCGAGCTGCGCATCAACCACCGCCGGATCCCGCTGCAGGCGGGCGATGTCTTCCTGCTGACCACGGACGGAGTGCACGCGCATGTCACCGGCCGCGACCTGCGCGCGGCGCTGGAGCGGACTGCTGATCTCGACGCGGTGGCCGAACATCTCGTCGGCCTCGCCCTACAGCGCGGCTCGCGCGACAATCTTACGGCGCAGGTGCTGCGAGTCGATGCCTTACCCGACCCCGGGACCGCAGCGCTCGGCGACGAGGCGGCGGTATTGCCGGTCCCGCCCCTGCCGAAACCGGGACAGGAGATCGACGGCTTCCGCGTCCTGCGCCCCCTGCACCACTCCGCGCGCAGCCATGTCTTCCTCGCCGAAGCGCCGGACGGCAGCAAGGTGGCGCTGAAGATCCCCGCCTCCGAAATCGTCGAGGATCCCGAGGCGCGCCGCCGCTTCCTGCTCGAGGATTGGGTCGCCCGCCGCATCGACAGCCCGCACGTGCTGCGCGCCGCGCCCCTGCCCGGCCCGCGCAGCGCGCTCTACGGGGTCACCGAGTTCGTCGAGGGCGTCACCCTGCGCCAGTGGATGACCGACCACCCGAAACCCTCGCTCGACGAGGCGCGCGGCATCGTCACCCAGGTCGCGGACGGCCTACGCGCGCTCCACCGCCGCGAGATGATCCATCAGGACATCCGTCCAGAGAACATCCTGATCGACGCAAGCGGCACGGTGCGGATCATCGACTTCGGCTCGGTCGCCGTCGCAGGGGTCGAGGAGGCTACCCCCGGCCTCATGGGCGCTCTGCCCGGCACCTACCAGTACACCGCGCCCGAGTATCTCTCGGGCGACGTGGTCAGCTGGCGGTCGGACATGTTCGCGCTGGCGGTGATCGCCTATGAAATGCTGACCGGCCTTCTGCCCTATGGCACGCAAGTGGCCCGCGTCGCCTCGCGCCGGGACCAGATGCGGCTCGTCTATCGTTCCGCCTGCGACGAGAAGAGTGCCGTGCCCCTGTGGATGGACGAGGCGCTGGCGCGCGCGCTGCATCCCGATCCCCTGCGCCGCCCCGACGCTCTCTCGGAATTCCTCGCCAGCCTGCGCCGGCCCTCGCCGGGCTGGCAGGCGGCGCACCGCCGCCCGCTGGCGGCCCGCAATCCGCTCCGTTTCTGGCAAGGCGTCTCGGCGATCCTCGCAGCGCTCTGCCTCATCCTCGCCGCCCAGCTGGGCGGCTGATTTCACGACCCACCCCAAGCCAAGGAGAACTGCCATGAAGGACGCCCTCATCCCGCAGAACTTGACCAAGGACGACGTCGCCGCGCTGATCCTCGCCGCCAAGAAGCGCGCGGGCCTGAGCTGGGACGGCATCGCCAGCGCCATCGGCATGTCGCCGGTCTGGACCCATTCCGCCTGCGTGGGCATGAACGCGATGCCGCCGGAGAAAGCCTCCGCACTGGTAGCAGTTCTGGAACTTCCCGCCGAGGCCGCCGAGGTGCTCTCGGAAAGCCCCACCAAGGTCTGGAGCCAGACCGTGCCGACCGATCCCTGTATCTACCGCCTTTACGAGATCGTCGGCGTCTACGGGCCGACCATCAAGGCGCTGATCCACGAGGAGTTCGGCGACGGCATCATGTCGGCGATCGACTTTGACATGGAGGTGACCCGCGTGCCGCACGAGAAAGGCGACCGGGTGAAGATCGAGATGTCGGGCAAGTACCTCGGCTACAACGCCTGGTGAGGGCCGCCTCGGGCGGAGATATTGCCGAAGCGCGGCGATAGTCGTGCGGGCGCGTGCCGATGGAATGGGCCGCTCACGCCCGAAGTCTGTGCTTTATCCAGACAAATCCGGGCACCTTCCGACCGATGGGCAACCGCGACAAAGCGACAGCCTGATCCGCCTTAGCTTCGCGCGAATGCAGCACCACGCCAAAGAAAAAAGGGGGGCCGAAGCCCCCCTTTTCGAATTCTGCAGGCCAGATCAGCCGCCGAAGTCGTCGAGCATGATGTCCTCGCGGTCGACGCCCAGATCCAGCAGCATGTTGATCACCGACTGGTTCATGATGGGCGGGCCGCACATGTAGAACTCGCAGTCCTCGGGGTTCGGGTGGTTCTTCAGATACTCTTCGAAGAGCACGTTGTGAATGAAGCCGGTGTAGCCCTTCCACTCGTCCTCGGGCAGCGCGTCCGACAGGGCGACGTGCCATTCGAAGTTGTCGAACTCCTTGGCCAGCTCGTCGAAATCCTCGACGAAGAACATCTCGCGCTTGGAGCGGGCGCCGTACCAGAAGGAGATCTTCCGGTCGCGGTTCTCGAGACGCTTGAGCTGGTCGAAGATGTGCGAGCGCATGGGGGCCATGCCCGCGCCGCCGCCGATGAAGACCATTTCCTTCTTCGTGTCGCGGGCGAAGAACTCGCCGAACGGTCCGGAGATGGTGACCTTGTCGCCGGGCTTGAGGTTGAAGATGTAGGAAGACATCTGACCTGCAGGGATGCCGGTGGAGCCCGGCGGCGGCGAAGCCACGCGGACGTTGAGCATGATGATGCCCTTTTCATCCGGGTAGTTGGCCATCGAATAGGCCCGCTCGATCGGCTCGGTCACCGTCGACTCGTACTGCCAGAGGTTAAACTTGTCCCAGTCGCTCCGGTATTCCTCGGCGACGTCGAAGTCCTTGTACGACAGCTTGTGCGCGGGTGCTTCGATCTGAATGTAGCCACCGGCGCGGAAGTTGACGTCCTCGCCTTCCGGCAGTTTCAGGACCAGCGCCTTGATGAAGGTGGCGACGTTCTCGTTCGAGATAACCTCGCATTCCCACTTCTTGACGCCGAAGACCTCTTCGGGGACCTCGATCTCCATGTCCTGCTTGACCGCGACCTGACAGGACAGGCGGTCGCCGCAGGCGGCCTCGCGCTTGGTGATGTGGCTCTCTTCGGTGGGCAGGATCGACCCGCCACCCGAATGCACCCGCACCCGGCACTGCGCGCAGGTGCCGCCGCCGCCGCAGGCGGAGGGGACAAAGAGCTTCTGACCGGCCAGGGTCTGCAGCAGCTTGCCGCCGGCGGGGACCGAGATGGTCTTCTCGCCGTTGATGGTGATGTTGACGTTGCCCGTCGACACCAGCCGCGAGCGCGCCAGCAGGATGATGGTCACCAGCGCGATCACGATCAGGGTGAAGAGGATGACGCCGAGGCTGAAAGTTTCCATGAGTTCCTAGTCCTCCTGCCTCAGAGTTTCACGCCGCTGAAGGACATGAAGGCCATGGCCATCAGACCCGCGGTGATGAAGGTGATGCCGAGACCCTGAAGCCCGTCGGGAATGTCCGAATACTTCAGCTTCTCGCGCACACCGGCCATCGCGGTGATCGCCAGCGCCCAGCCGAAGCCGGACGACACGCCGTAGGTGAGGCTTTCGGCAAAGTCGTAGTTCCGCTCGACCATGAACAGCGAGCCACCAAGGATGGCGCAGTTCACGGTGATCAGCGGCAGGTAGACACCGAGTGCGTTGTAGAGCGGCGGGAAGTACTTATCGAGCACCATCTCGAGGATCTGCACCAGCGCGGCGATCACCCCGATGTAGGAGATCAGGCCGAGGAAGGTCAGGTCGATGTCGGGAAAGCCCGCCCAGGCCAGCGCGCCGGGCGCCAGCAGGTAGCTCAGGATCAGGTTGTTGGCCGGCACGGTGATCGCCTGCACGACCATCACCGAGACGCCGAGACCGATTGCGGTCGAGATCTTCTTCGACACGGCGATGAAGGTACACATCCCGAGGAAGAAGGACAGGGCGAGGTTCTCGACGAAGACCGCCTTGACCGCGAGAGAGATGAGACCTTCCATCAGTGCGCCTCCACGCTCTGGATCTTGTATTCACGCTCTTCGACCTGACCCGGCTTCCAGGTGCGGATCGCCCAGATCAGCAGGCCGATGACGAAGAAGGCCGAGGGCGGCAGCAGCAGCAGGCCGTTCGGCACGTACCAGCCACCGTTGTTGACCGTCGGCAGGATGGTGATGCCGAACAGCGAGCCCGAGCCGAAGAGCTCGCGGATCACGCCGACGACCATCAGGATCAGACCGTAGCCCGCGCCGTTGCCGATGCCGTCGACGAAGCTGGCCACCGGCGGGTTGCTCATGGCGAAGGCTTCGGCGCGGCCCATCACGATGCAGTTGGTGATGATCAGGCCGACGAAGACCGACAGGGTCTTGGAGATCTCGTAGGCATAGGCCTTGAGCAGCTGGTCGACCACGATCACGAGGCTGGCGATGATGACCATCTGCACGATGATCCGGATCGAGCTGGGGATCTGGTTGCGCAGCATCGAGATGAACATCGACGAGAAGGCGGTCACCAGCGTCACGGCGATGGCCATGACCAGCGCGACCTTCAGCGAGGAGGTCACCGCGAGCGCCGAGCAGATGCCCAGCACCTGCAGGGTGATCGGGTTGTTGTCGATCAGCGGATCGACGAGCTGCGATTTGCGGGTCTGGGCCATCAGATCTCTCCTGCCTTAAGCCGCTCGAGGAACGGGCCGTAGCCCTGTTCACCCATCCAGAAGCGGACAAGGTTGTCGACACCGCGCGAGGTCAGGGTCGCCCCGGCCAGCGCGTCGATATAGTAGTCCTGGCCGGCGGCCGGCGGCTGCTTGGCGACGGTGATCTGCAGCGCGCCGTCTTCGTCACGCAGCTTCTTGCCGTTCCAGAGCGCCTTCCAGCGCGGGTTGTCGACCTCGGCACCAAGGCCGGGGGTCTCGCCCTGCTGATAGAACTGCAGGCCATAGATGTCGTTGCCGTTCTCTTCCAGCGCGATGAAGCCGTAGAGCGTCGACCACAGGCCGTAGCCTTCGATGGGCAGCACCACCTTGTCGATCGCGCCCGCATCGTCGCGCAGGATGTAGACCATCTGGAAGATCTGCTGCGTGCCGCCAAGACCCGCGGGGTCTTCGTCGAGCGCGCGCACCAGTGCCGGATCGCCCGAGGTCGCGAGTTCCTCGAAGGTGTCGATCTCATATTGGTCGGTGAACTCGCCGGTGGCGAGTTCCAGCACGTGCGGCTCGAAGTCGCTGAAGGCCTCGGCGATATCCATGCCCGGCTCGTAGACGCCGGCAACTTCCAGAACGTTGCGCTGCTTGTCGCGCAGGCGGTTCAGGTCCTGCACCGGACGCAGCGACACGGCCGCCGCCGACACCACCATCGAGGCGACGAGGCAGAGCACCACCGCCACGGTCACCGTCTTGACGGTGGAATCCGGCGGCATGTCGAGGAAGCGGCGGATGAAGCCCTTGTTTGCGTTGGTGTCAGACATTGCGCTTGGCCCTCCGCTTGATGTTGGCCTGGACGACGAAGTAGTCGATCAGCGGCGCGAAGACGTTGCCGAAGAGGATCGCAAGCATCATGCCTTCTGGGAAGGCCGGGTTGATGACACGGATCATCACAACCATGAAACCGATCAGCGCGCCGTAGATGTAGCGGCCCACGTTGGTGTGCGAGGCCGAAACCGGCTCGGTCACCATGAACACGAGGCCAAAGGCGTAACCGCCGACCACCAGGTGCCAGTACCAGGGCATGGCGAACATCGGGTTGCTGTCGGAGCCGATAACGTTCAGCAGCGAAGAGAAGGCGATCATGCCGCCGAGGCAGCCGACGATCAGGCGCCAGTTGGCGATCTTCGTGGCGAGCAGGAAGGCAAGGCCGAGCAGACAGGCGATGGTCGAGGTCTCGCCGAAGGAGCCTTGGATGGTGCCGACGAAGGCGTCCATCCAGCTGATGCCATGCTCGGGCAGCGATGCGACGCCGTCGCTGGCGCTGACCGACAGCGCGGTGGCGCCGGAGAAGCCGTCGACCGGGGTCCAGATGCGGTCACCCGACATCTGCGCGGGGTAGGCGAAATAGAGGAACGCCCGCCCGACCAGCGCCGGGTTGAGGAAGTTCTTGCCGGTGCCGCCAAAGACTTCCTTGCCGATCACCACGCCGAAGATGATGCCGAGCGCGACCTGCCAGAGCGGCGCGGAGGCGGGCATGATCAGCGTGTAGAGCATCGAGGTCACGAGGAAGCCCTCGTTCACCTCGTGGCCCCGGACCACGGCGAAGATCACTTCGAAGATGCCGCCCGCGATCAGCGTCACGATGTAGATCGGCAGGAAATACAGCAGCCCGTGCAGGATGTTCGCCAGCGGGTTGGCCGGGTTGAAGCCGATGCCGAGCGCCTCGATGATCGCCGCGCGCCAGCCCGACGCACCGTATTCGGCGATCGCCATGTTGGTCTGCAGGCCGGTGTTGTACATGCCGAAGAGAATGCAGGGGATCGTCGCGATGACCACATAGGTCATGATCCGCTTCATATCGATGTACGAGCGGGCGTGCGGCGCGACGGTGGTCACCGTCTTCGGCGTGTAGATGAAGCTCTCCACCATCTCGTAGACGGGGAAATATTTCTCGAACCTGCCGCCCTTCAGGAATTGGGGCTCGATCCGATCGAAGAAACTGCGCAGACCCAAGGTCTTAGCCCTCCTTTTCGATCTTGCTGAGGCTGTCGCGAAGGGCGATGCCGTATTCGTATTTGGCCGGGCAGGCGAAGCCCACGAGCCCGAGGTCTTCCTCGTCCAGTTCCAGCGCACCAAGCGCCTGTGCCTGGTCGGTGTCCATCACCAGCAGCGCGCGCAGCAGCTGCGTCGGCAGGAAGTCCTGCGGCATCAGCTCCTCGAAGGTGCCGATCGGCACCATGGCGCGGCGGCCGCCGTTGAGGTTCGAGGTCAGCGCGTAGAGCTTCTTGGTGAAGGCCGAGCCGAGCACCGGCTGCACCGCGAATTTCGACCCCATCGGGCGAATCCAGCCCATCGGAATCTGCTTCTTGTCTTCCTCGATCAGGGTGATCTGCCGCGCGTAGCGGCCAAGGAAGGCATCTGGTCCCGCGCCCATGCGGCCGCTGAGGATCGAGCCGGAGATCACCCGCACCGGTGCGGAGCCGTTCAGGTCCTCGGCGCAGAGTTCCAGCATCGAAGCCCCTGCAAGGGTGCGCACCAGCCGCGGACGGCTGCACATCGGGCCGGACAGGGCGATGATGCGCGACCCGTCGACACGGCCGGTCTCGAGCAGTTTCCCGATGGCGATCACGTCATGGTAGCCGATGGTCCAGACGGTCTTGGAGGCCGAGGGCGGCTCGAGGAAATGCATGTGCGTGCCGGCAAGGCCGGCCGGGTGCGGACCGGAGAAGCCCGCAGCGGTAATGCCGGGCAGGTCCGCACCGGGGACGTCCGCGCCGATTTCCTGGCACAGGTAGACGTTGCCCTCGGTCAGCAGCGGCAGCGCCTGCAGACCGCGGGCAAAGGCCCCGGCATCCTCGGCAATGATCGTCGCGGCGTCGCCGCTGAGCGGCTCGCTGTCCATCGCCGTCACGTAGATGGCGGCGGGGCGGGCGTCGGCGGTGGGTACCTTCGAGTAGGGACGGGTGCGGAAGGAGGTCCAGAGACCGGCGGCGCAGAGCTTCGCGGCCAGACCTTCGCCGGTGGTGGCATCGCCGACGGCAGAGAAGTCCACCGGTTCGGCAGCGCTGGGATCGACCTCGATCTCGACCGAGATCAGCACCCGGCGGGCGCCACGGTTGATCGCCTTGATTCGGCCTGAAACCGGTGCGGTGACCTGAACCTCGGGCGTGTCCTTATGGGCCAGAATCGGCGCGCCGGCGGCGATCACATCGCCCTCCTGAACCGCCAGTCTCGGCTTCAAACCGATGTAATCCTGCCCCAGAACTGCAACGGTCCGGACCGCTGCACCGTCTTCGATTCCGCCTTCGGGTGTCCCCAGCACCGGGACATCGAGACCTTTTCTCAACGTATATTGCTGCACGTCGCTTCGTCCTGTCCATTTTCCGGCAGCCTTATGCGCCGCAACGCCGCAGTTTGGAAGGGTTTGACGAGAAAGTTTCCAATTTAATGTTGAATCACCCGCCAAAACGGCTCAGAAGCCCTTTGTCTCATCGTCGACCCTACAGCTCTTGCGGAGATACCGGATGAACCCTCTTACCTTTTCTCGCCGTAGCTTCCTCGTGATGCCCTTTGCACTGGCAGCTTGCAAGAAAGGGTGGTCCGTCCTGGAGCTCACCGGGCTGACCATGGGCACGAGCTACTCGATCGCCGCCATCGACCACAGCAACAAGATCGAAAAGGCCGATCTGCAGAAGGCCGTGGACGCCAGCCTGGCGCAAGTGAACGCGCAGATGTCGAACTGGGATGCCAGCTCGGAGATCTCGCGCTTCAACGCCGCCGGCGCAACCGATCACTTCGCCGTGTCTCCGGAAGTTGCCCAAGTGATGAGCGCCGCGCATGAGATCAACGCCGCCACCGAAGGCCGCTTCGACGTCACCGTCGGCCCGCTGATCGACCTCTGGGGCTTCGGCGCCGGCAAGACCCGCAGCGACATGCCCTCCGAAGCAGAGATCGCGCAGGCGCTGGCCTGCTGCGGCCAGTCGCAGTCGGTGGCAGTCGGCAACGGCGCTTTGCAGAAAATGCGCCCCGAGGCAGAGGTGTACCTCTCGGCCATCGGCAAGGGCTTCGGCATCGACCAGGTCGCCCGCACCCTCGCCAGCTTCGGCATCACCGACTACATGGTCGAAGTCGGCGGCGATCTCTACACCGCGGGCAAGAACCCCGACGGCCAGCCCTGGCACATCGGCATCGAGACGCCGGAAGCCTTCAACCGCGGCGTCCAGCAGGTCGTGGCCGTGTCGGACATGGGCATGGCGACCTCGGGCGACTACCGCAACTTCTTCGACTTCGAAGGCAAGCGCTACTCGCACATCATCGACGCCACCACCGGCCGCCCGGTGACCCACAACACCGCCTCGGTGACCGTGATGGCCGAGAACACCATGCTGGCTGACGCCTGGGCGACTGCGCTGCTGGTGATGGGCCGCGAGCGCGGTCTCGAGATCGCAAATCAGCGTGATATGGCGGCTCTGTTCATTGATCGCTCGGGCAAGGCGGGCGACAAGGGCTTCGAGATCACCGCCAGCGACCGCTTCACCGCGCTGCAGGCCTGATCGCCAACCGCCGCACCCGCTGAAAGGGGGACGCCATGTCGACCTTCATTCTTGCTTTCGGACTGCTGATGATCGTGATGCTGGGCATGGCGCTCGGCGTCATTCTCAACGGGCGCACGATCAAGGGCAGTTGCGGCGGGCTCAACGCCATCGCGGGCGCCGACCGCTGCGTGGTCTGCAAGCAGGAAGTCGATCCCGACAGCCCCCTGCGCGACCGCCTGCACTGCCCCAAGGCGCGCAAGATGCTCGAGGACATGGAGCGCGAGGAGCGCGCGGCGACCTGAGCGGCAAGCCTCATCCAAATACGAAACGCCGGCCCTTGGGCCGGCGTTTTCGCTTTTCGCGGAAAGGTTTTTGTAGCGGGAGCCGGTCAAGCGACTGCCCTTGGGCTGGCGCTGCAACGACTGATGTCGGCACCTTATCTCGGTCAGGCCCGGACGACCTCGGATCGGCGCGCAGGCGCTTGCCCAGCGGCTTCGCCTAGTTTTCGGGCAGCTTCAGCCCCCGGTGAGCGGAGTCAGTCCCAGTACCAGCAGCACCACCGCGGCGATCAGCCCGAACACCCAGAGCTGCCAGCGCGGGCCCTCGGCCTTCCACACGCTGCGGTAGCGATACCCGGCAAGGCACGCAATCACGAAGAGCACAGTGGCGCTGGCGGGAGTCAGCGTAAGCTCGGGCAAGATTCAGACCTCAGTGATGGAATTCGTTTACTCGTGCGCTGATTGCACTAACCTGAAAGAGGTTCAAGGGAGGGTAACGCGATGCCAGCTTCATACAAACCTCATACCCGCGACGACGACGACCCGCACAAGACCCATAGTCAATCGGTCGAAACCAACCTTTCGGCGGCCGAGGCGACGGTGCGCCACGTGCTAGACAGCAAGAGCGGTGATCTCTTCTGGATCCAGCCGCAGGAAACCATCGGCAGGGCCGTCGAGGTGCTGCGCGACCAGCGCATCGGGGCGCTTCTGGTGAAGGACGCGCAGGGGGAATTGGTCGGGATCCTGTCCGAGCGCGACATCGTCCGCCGACTCGCCGACACACCGGGCCGCACCCTGCCGCAGACGGTGGCCGAGCTGATGACCTCGGAGCTCGAGACCTGCACCCCCGATGAGACGCTGGTGCGCACCCTGCGCCGGATGACCGACGGGCGCTTCCGCCACATGCCGGTTCTCGAGGACGGGCAGCTCATCGGCATGATCTCGATCGGCGACGTGGTGAACTACCGGCTGACCGCGCTGGAATACGAGGCGCTGAAGCTCAAGCAGCTCATCGTCGGCTGAGACCCGGCGGCCAATGAAAAAGGGCCGCGTCCAAGGTGGACGCGGCCCTATAGTCTCTTGGCCCTGCGCTCACTCGTCGCCCGGCACCCCGTAGGAGGGCGCCTCGCGCGGGTCGAGCGCGCGCTGCACGTAGGCCTCAAGCTGCGGCTTGTAGACCTCCCAGGCGGTGGCCACTGCCTCGATCGGGCAATCCTCGGTCCAGTCGCAGCGCAGGTCGGCGACGGGCCAGCTGACCTTGTCGACGATCTTCAGCCCCGCCGAATGCACCGGCCCTGCCTCGCCACCTGCCGCGAGCGCGCCACGCAGCGCCGCGACCAGCCGGTCGCCGATATGGCCCGTCGCCCCGAGATAGGCATCGACCATCGCCTGCGGCACGCCGTCATTGGCCAGCAGGTTGCCGCCCGAGGCGGCGTTCTCGGCCTGCGCCTGCGTCCAGATGCCCAGCGAGTTCGGCCCAGAATGAATCGCCGTGCGTCCTGCGGCATCCACCGCCAGCACCTGCCGGTACTCGATGAACTTGCCGCGCTTCTGCACTGCCGCGATGGCCTCTGGCGCTGAAAGCCCCGCTTCCATCAGATCGAGCGCCAGCGGACCCAGCGAAGGGTCCGTGACGTTCTGCGAGGCCACAGCCCCCACCCCGGCGCGCGCGAAGGAACAGCGCGCCGCGACAGCGGGCGAGGAGGACGAGATCACCAGACCGAACATGCCGGTCTCGGGGCAGCGGGCGACAAGCGAGAAGGTCATCCGGGATCAGGCCTTGTAGTCGTGCGGAATGACGGCGGTCGCCTCGATCTCGACCAGCCAGTCGGGACGCGCCAGCGCGGTCACCACGAGCCCGGTGGACACCGGGTGCACGCCCTTGATGTATTCGCCCATTGTCCGGTAGACCGCCTCGCGGTTGCGCACGTCGGTCAGGAAGACCTGCACGCGGCAGACATGCTCCATCGCGCCGCCGCATTCCTCCATCAGCTGCCGGATGTTCTGCATGACCTTGTGGGTCTGCTCGACCGGGTCGTGGCTCTCGATGTTCTTGGCATCGTCGAGGTTCTGCGGGCACTGGCCGCGCAGGAACACCATCTTGCCCTCGGCAACCACGGCCTGACACAGGTCGTTGTCGAGCTTCTGCTCGGGGTAGGTGTCCTTGGTGTTGAACTTGCGGATGCGGGTATGGGCCATCTGGCGCTCCGTTGGGGTCATTCTGCGGCCCGCGCGGTCGTCGCGCGGCGGGCCTCGTCGTCGTAAGTGCTGTAGCTGCGCTGAATCACGATCTGATCGGCGATGTAGCGGGCGTCGTGCCAGACGCCCCAGATGAAGCTCGACCCGCGGCGCGACAGCCACGGCAAGCCGAGGAAGTAGAAGCCGCGCTCGGGCGACACGCCGCGCTCATGCTGCGGTCGGCCGTTTTCATCGAGGACATCCAGATCGAGCCAGCCATAGTCGAGCGCGTAACCGGTGGCCCAGAGGATGGTTTTCACCCCGGCCTCGTCGAGGTCAAGCTCGCGCAGCGGATCGATCATGCAGTCCGGGTCCGGCAGCATCTGGCGCGCCTCGGGCTCCTCGGGCAGATCCAGCCCGTTGCGGGTCACGTAGGCGTCTGCCTGATCGAGCATCGCGAGGTAATCCGTGTCGCCCCGGCGGATATTGCGCGCAAGGTCATCTTCGAAGCTTAGCCGGCCATCGGCGTAGCTTTCGGTGCGCCCGACCAGCGTGATGCCCTCCGCCGCGAGCTGGCGGAATTCCACGGTACGGCCGCCCTGCGCGCCGCTCACCGCGATGGTCACATGCTCGGTGCCCGGCGCCGGAGCGGGAATGTCCCAGAGCCCCAGCACCCCCAGCCACCAGCAGTAGTCGCGCCCGCGATAGGTGCGCGGCGGTCGCCCGTGCGGCCCGACCGAGAGGTAGACCTTGCGCCCGGCCCGGTTCAGCTCGTCGGCGATCTGCGCGCCCGACGAGCCTGCACCGACCACCAGAACCGCCCCCTCGGGCAGCTGCTCCGGATTGCGGTAATCGGCCGAATGCAGCTGTGTCACAGGCGCGTCTTGCGGCACCACGTGCGGAATCACCGGGGTCTGGAACGGGCCGGTGGCCGAAACCACATTGCGCGCCTCGATCACACCCGCCGAGGTCTCCACCCGGAACCCCGACCGCCCCTCGAGACGCTGCACGCGGGTCGCCTCCACGCCGCAGCGGATCGGTGCGCCGAACTTCGCCGCGTAGCGTTCGAAGTAGTCTGCCATCTCGTCCTTCGCAGGGAAGGCCTCGCCGTCGCCGTCGAACTCCAGGCCGGGGAAGCGGTCGTGCCAGGCGGGGCCATTGGCGACCAGAGAATCCCAGCGGCCGGTTCGCCAGCGTTCGGCGATGCGGCTCTTCTCCAACACGATGTGGGGAACGCCCTCGCGGCCCAGATGCTCACTCATGGCAACCCCGGCCTGGCCTGCGCCGATCACAAGCGTGTCGATGGTTTCAACGGGCATGGCGAGTCCTTCTCCGGCCAAGGCGTACGCGACCTATCTACCGCAACGACAGCTTTGGGCGAATTACGAAATTCATCGCCCTTGCTTCGGGCAGGCCTAAGCCATGCCTGTGCTCGGCGCACGGGCACCCGTGCGGCAGGCAACATGTGCTAGGCTTCCAGCATGACCGGGCGAGGCCCGCCCTCGCCGAGACATGGGCGATGCGGAGGTACGGATGATCCCGAGGAAACAGAGCTTTGCCGACCGCTACCAGTCGGTGCTGGTGCCGGTGATCTTCGAGCCATGGGCGCGCGAGCTGATCGGCCGCGCCCACCCCGAGCCGGGCGAGCATGTCCTCGACCTCGGCTGCGGCACCGGCGTCGTCACGCGCGAACTGGCGCGGCAGCAGCCTGCGGTTGGCAGCCTGACAGCAGTGGACCACAGCGCCGGCATGCTGGAGGTCGCGCGGGGCGTCGCGCTCGACCATGGCCTCGAGGCGAATTGGGTAGAGGCCGATGCCGCGGCGCTGCCCTTCGAGGCGGACCGCTTCGATCTCGCCCTCTGCCAGCAGGCGCTGCAGTTCTTCCCCGACCGCCCCGCGGCGCTTCGCGACTTGCGGCGGGTGCTGAGACCCGGCGGGCGGGTCGTCGCCTGCGTCCAACGCGGTCTGGACGAGAACCCGATGCTGAAGGCGCAAGCCGCGGCGCTCGATGCCTGCGCCGGCCCCGCTGCGGGCGATGCGGTGCGCGCGATCTGCGGTCTGCCCGACGCCGACGCGCTCGAGGCTCTCTTTCTCGACGCGGGCTTCACCGAGGTCGCGGTGCTTCCGGTAACGCTGACCCTGCACCATCCCGACGCGCGCGCCTTCGCGGCAGGCGCGATGGGCGGAATGCACACCGGAGACAAGCTGTCGGCGCTGGCGGAGGACACCGCACGGCGTGCCATCGACCTCTTCCTTCAGAGGCTGGGGGATTGCTTCGACGGCACAGCCATGACCTTCCCACATGCTTCGAACGTGGTGACCGCCCGCGCCTGAGCCCTGCCCCGAACGGCAAAAGGCCCGGCATATGCCGGGCCTTCCTGACTCTGGCAGAGCCCGCGCTTCAACTAGCGGGTACGATGCCGCTCTCAACCCGCCGCGCCGCTTTCTGAGAGACGAAGGCGCAAACCAGAAGCTGGCTCATGTGGTAGATCATCACCGGCAGCACGATTGCACCGACCTGATCCGGAGCAAAGAGTGCCGTGGCGATCGGCAGGCCCGAGGCGAGGCTCTTGGTCGAGCCGCAGTAGAACAGCACCGCCCGGTCCGGATACGGCAGGCCGAAGAGCTTGCCCGCGCCAACCATCAGCAGCATGACGATGGCGAGGAAGACCAGCACCACCAGACCCAGCATGATCAGGCTCGCCGCCGGGATCTTCGACCACAGGCCCGAGACCGTACCTGCGCTGAAGGCCGAGTAGACGATCAAAAGGATCGAGCCGCGGTCGACGACCATGGTCAGAACCTTGTGCTTCTTCACGAAAGCGCCGACCCAGCGCCTTACCAGCTGACCGAGCACGAAGGGCAGCAGAATCTGCGTGCCGATCTTGATCACCGCGTCGAAGCTCACGCCGCCATCGCCCTGATGCAGCAGCAGCGCCACCAGTGCAGGGGTCAGCACCACGCCGATGATGTTCGACAGCGAGGCCGCGCAGATCGCCGCCGGGACGTTGCCTCCGGCGATGGAGGTGAAGGCAATGGAGGACTGCACCGTCGAGGGCAGCACCGCGAGGAACAGCAGCCCCAGCGTGACCATCGGGCCGAGTGCCGGCGCAAAGACCGCCGCCAACGCGAGCCCGATCAGCGGGAACATCACGTAGGTCGCGGCAAAGGTCAGCCCCTGCAGCCGCCAGTTCATCAGCCCGGCACGGACCGAACTCGGGTCGAGCTTGGCACCGTAGAGGAAGAACAGCAGCGCGACGGCCCAGAAGGTCACGTGCTTGAGCCCCACCGCAGCGACACCCTGCGCGGGCAGCAGCAATCCAAGGCCGACCGTTGCGATCAGCAGCAGCATGTAGGTGTCGATGCCGATGCGTTTTAGAAACTTCATTTCGTCTCCTGCTCCATTCCCTCTCCAGCGCGCGCGCCGCTCCCCGTGGAGGCTTGGGCGCGGAGAACCGCCGCGCCCAAGCCCAGTGTATCGGACAGGCTCAGAAGCCGGCGGCCTGGCCATCCTTACGCGGATCGGAGCCCGCCGCAAAGCCACCCTCGGGCAGGCGATGGACAAGCTGCGCCCCGCCGAAGCCGAAGGCATTGTCCGGCGCTTCGACCTGCACCTTGTGACCGAGGGTCTTCAGACCCTCCAGCAGCGCGGGTGCCATGCTCGGCTCGCAAGCGACGTCGAGCCCCTCGATCATCCGCCAGCGCGGCGCGTCGGCGGCGGTCTGCACGTCCTGGTCCCAGAGCTCGGTGCGCAGCAGCAGCTGCATGTGGCCCTGCGCCTGGATCGGACCGCCCATCATGCCGAAGGCCATGAGCGGCTGGCCGTTCTTCATGGCAAAGCCCGGGATGATCGTGTGGAACGGACGCTTGCCGCCCGCCACCTGATTGGGGTGGCCCTCTTCGGTGGTGAAGCCGAAACCGCGGTTCTGCATCGACACGCCGGTGCCCGGCACCACCACGCCCGAGCCGAAGCCCGCGTAGTTGGACTGGATGAAGCTGATCATCATGCCCGAGGCATCGGCCACGTTCAGCAGCACCGTGCCGCCGCGCTTGGGCGCGCCGGGACCGAAGTCCTGCGCCTTGTCCTCCGAGATGAGTGCCGCGCGGGACTTGAGGTACTCCGGGTCCAGCAGCGCGGTCTCGTCGACCTCGGTCATGTGGTCGCGGTCGGCGACAAAGGCGTGCAGGTCGGCATAGGCCAGCTTGATCGCCTCGATCTGCAGGTGCACGGCGGTCAGGTCATCCGGGCCATGCTCGCGGATCGAGGTGTGCTGCAGCATCCCCAGCGCCATGAGCGCGGCGATGCCCTGCCCGTTCGGCGGGATCTCGTGCAGCTCCACGTCGTCGAAGGACTGGCTGACGGTGCCGCACCAGTCGGGCTTCTGCGCCGCGAGGTCCGCCATCGTCATCGCGCCGCCGTGGGCCTTGGCAAAGGCGACGATTTCCTCGGCGATCTCGCCCTCGTAGAAGGCGCGGCCCTTGGTCTCGGCGATCGCCTTCAGCGTCCGCGCCGCACCGGGGTTGCGGAAGCGTTCACCCGCCTTCGGCGCACGGCCGCCGGGCATGAAGGTCTCGGCAAAACCGGGCTGCTTGCCCAGCGTCTCGGCTCCCTTGGCCCAGAGCGCGGCGATCACCGGCGAGACGATGAAGCCTTCTTCGGCGTAGCGGATCGCCGGCGCGAGCACGGTGGCCAGCCCCAGCTTGCCGAACCGCTCCGACAGCTCGACCCAGGCGCTGACCGCGCCGGGCACGGTCACCGCATCCCAGCCGTGCTGGACCATGCCATCGGGGAAGCGCTCGGGCGACCAGGCTGCGGGCGCGCGGCCCGAGGCGTTGAGCCCGTGCAACTGCTTGCCGTCCCAGAGGATGCAGAAGGCGTCCGAGCCGAGGCCGTTGCCCGTGGGTTCCACCACGGTCAGCGCGGCGGCGGTGGCAATCGCGGCATCCACCGCATTGCCGCCCTGCTGCAGGATGGTCAGCCCGGCCTGCGTGGCCAGCGGCTGCGAGGTCGCCACGACGTTCTCGGCCAGGACGGGCGAGCGGCGCGACGGGTAGACGGGATCATGACGCAGACGCATCGGTACTCCTCCCGGAAGTTTTTCGGTGTTTGAGGTGGCCGCGGATTGCCCAGGCAATCGAAAGCACGGCCGCGATGAGGAAGATCAGGCTGATCGGACGGGTGACGAACAGTGACGGATCGGCGTCGGTCATCAGGGCACGGCGCAGGTTTGTTTCCGCGATCGGGCCGAGGATCACCCCCAGCACCAGCGGTGCCAGCGAGTAGCCGAGCGCGCGCAGCGCATAGCCCGCCACCCCGATGAAGCCGAGCAGGTAGAGGTCGGTTACCCGGTTGTTCAGCGCGAAGGAGCCGACAACGCAGCAAACCATGACCACCGGCACGATCAGCCATTTCGGCACCTCGGCGACGCGCAGGAAGAGCCGCATCGACAGCACCGAGACCACAAGCATCATCAGCGAGGCGACGGCCATGGCGACGAACATGCCGTAAACGAGATCGGCATGGTCCATGATCAGCCGCGGGCCGACGGAAATGCCGTGCACCATCAGCGAGGCCATGAGGATAGCGTCCACCGCCGAGCCCGGGATGCCGAGCCCGATCAGCGGGATCAGGCCGCCACCGGCGGTGGCCGAGTTGCCCGCCTCAGAGGCGACGACGCCGTCCGGGTTGCCCTTGCCGAAGCTGTCCGGGTCCTTGGAGTTGCGCTTGGCCTGGTCATAGGCGACGAGGTTGGCGATCGACCCCCCTGCCCCCGGCAGCGCGCCGATCAGCACGCCGACGATGGACGAGCGGATCAGGTTCACCGGGCGCAGCAGCACCTCTTTCATCACCTTCCAGGTCTGGAAGTCGATGGCACCGGTCACCAGCGCATTGCCGGAGCGGACGGATTTCGCATCCTCGACTTCCGAGGTCAGCTGCGAGATCGCGAAGATGCCGATCAGCACCACGAGGAACGGCAGGCCGGAGACCAGCATCTCGATGCCGAAGTCGAAGCGCGGGCGGCCCATGATCGGGTCGGCGCCGACGGTCGAGATGGCGAGGCCGATGAGACCCGCCAGCATGCCGCGTATGACGCTGTCGCCGACAAGCGAGGCGACGATGGTCAGCGCAAAGACGATCAGCGAGAAATATTCCCACGGGCCGAGCTTCACCGCGAACATCGCGAGCGGCGGCGCGGCGACGATCAGCACCACGGTCGAGATGACCGTACCGAAGAACGACGCCCAGACGCCGAGCGACAGCGCCCGTCCGGGCTCGCCGCGGCGGGCCATGGGGAAGGCGTCGAATGTGGTGGCCACCGAGGAGGGCGTGCCGGGAATACCCAGCAGCGCCGCCGAGATCAGGCCGCCGGTGTAGCCGCCGACGTAGACCGAGAGCATCACCGCGATGCCCTGCAGCGGCTCCATGGTGAAGGTCAGCGGCAGCGTCAGCACGATGGCCATGGTGACGGTGAAGCCGGGGATCGCCGCGGCGACAATGCCGGCAACCGAGCCGGCGAGCATGTAGATCAGCGTGGCGAGCGTGAAGATCTGCGCGACGCCGGAGAGGAAGCTGTCCATGTCAGAGCACCCCGCGCGGCAGGAAGACGGTGAAGACCTCGGCAAAGAGCCAGTTCAGCCCGAAGGAGAAGACCGCGGCCACGATCACCGCGATCAGCAGCGTCGCGGGGCGGCGCGGCATCAGAACCAGTTCCAGCGCGAGGATGAAGAGAAAGCTGGCGATGGAGAAGCCGAGCACCGGGATCAGGATCAGGTAGACCGCCAACGCGGCCAGCGTGACGAAAACGAGGTAGCGGCGGCGCGCCCATGCGCAGGTCTGCGCGGCAAAGCGGCCGTAGGCGCCCGCGGGGATCTTCCGCAGCGCGTCGATGATGGCGATCACCGCGACCAGCGCGATGCCGGCGAAGACGATCTTTGGAAAGGCGCCCGCGCCGAGCTTCTCGAAGCGCGATGTCGGGATACCGGCCGCTGAAAGAAACAGACCGACCGAGGCGAAAAGGATCAGCACGTAGCTCAGGAGACGGGCAATCTCGCCCGCCTCCCTTGCCAGCTTCTTGTCGTAGCCGGTCTCGCTCACGGTGCGAGAACCTCGGAGAGCGACTTCACCGTCTCGTCGAGCTTGGCGAGATAGGCGCTGTAAGCCTCCTGTCCGCGGAACATGACGGCGGCGCCAGCATTGTTGGTCTGCTCGATGTAGGTCTCGTCTTTCGACAGCTCTTCAAGCGCCGCTTCCATTTTGTCGCGCGCCTCCTGCGGCGCGTCCTTGGGCATGACGATGCCGCGGGTCACCTGCAGCTCGAGGTCTGCGCCCAGTTCGGCGAAGGTCGGAACGTCCGGAGCCTCGGCGGCACGCTCGGTGGAGCCCACGGCAAGGAACTGCAGGTCGCCGTTGTCGACGAACTGCTTGGACGAGGAAATGTCGCCGATCGCCGCGTCGAGGTTGCCGCCCACGAGGGCACGCACGCGCTCGCCGGTGCCTTCGTAGCCGACGTATTGGAACTGCAGGCCATAGGCCTGTTCGATCATCGCCGCGTGCAGGTGCGGCACGCCGCCCAGGGTCACGCCCATGGTAATCTCGCCCGGGTGCGCCTTGGCGTAGGTGACGAATTCCTCGAAATCGGAATAGTCCTCGGTCGGGTGCACCACGAGGTATTGCGGCGAGGAGGTCATCAGCGCGATCGGCTCGAAGTCGTCCCACGCCAGATCGGTGATGCCGGTCTCGGTCGCGACCAGCAGGCCCTCGTGGACCTGGCTGATGGTGTAGCCATCGTTGGCGCGGCGCGAGGCTTCGCGCAGGCCGACGGTGCCGCCGACGCCGGGCATGTTGATGATCGGCATCTCGGTGCCGAGGTAGGGCGCGATGTTGCCTGCGATGAGACGCATCAGCGTGTCTGACCCGCCGCCCGGCGACCAGGGCACGATGAACTCGACCGGGTGATCGGGGTAATCCTGCGCGCTGGCAGGGGCGGCAATCATGGTGGCCGCGGCAAGAAGGGCGGCAAAGCCCGTGCGAAGTTTCATTGGGAGGCTCCCTGTGTTGAGGCCAGCGGTTTCTCCGCCGGCGTTCTGGTTGGGTAAGCCTGAAGTAACACAAGGATGAGCCACACAAAGCGCGTAATTATTGCCATTATTTTTAGTTTTGCTTACTTTGCGGCCATGGACACGCGTCAGCTTCAAACTCTTCTCGCCATCGAACAGCACGGCGGCTTCGCCGCGGCGGCGCAGGCGATCAACCTCACCGCCTCGGCGGTGAGCCAGCAGGTCTCGGCGCTGGAGGTGGAACTGGGCGTGCAGCTCTACGACCGCACCCGCCGCCCGCCGGTGCTGACCGCCAAAGGGGCCGAGATGCTGCGCTCGGCCCGGCAGATCCTGCGCATCGTCACCGAGACAAAGGCCTCGGTCACCGGCGGCGATGTCGGCGGTACGCTGGCCTTCGGCACGTTGCGCACCGGGGCGAATTCGCTGGTGCCGCAGGCGCTGGCGTCCCTGCAGCGACAGTATCCCGATCTGAATTACCGGCTGCGCATCGGCATGTCCGAGGAGCTGATGGCCGAGGTGGTCTCGGGCCAGCTCGACGCCGCGCTGGTCGCCGAACATGTGGCGGTGCCACCGAGCCTGCGCTGGACAGAGGTGCTGAGCGAGCCGCTGGTGGTGATCACCCCGCCGGGCACCGGCGGGCTGGCGATCCATGACCTGATCCGCCGCATCCCCTACATCCGCTACCGCACGCAGGTGCCGCTGGCGCGGCAGATCGACACCGAGATCGCGCGCCTCGGCGTCGCGCCGCGGCAGGTGGTCTCGGTGAACACGATGACGGCGGTGGTGGGCTGCGTGCGGGCCGGGCTGGGCTTTGCCATCATCCCCTACGTGGCGCTGCAGGACTCGATCACCGCCGCGCTCGATTGGTTTCCCTTCGGCGCCCCACCGATCCACCGCCGGCTGGGACTCGTGCAGCGCCCGACCACCAGCCGGGCCGAGGTGCTGTCAGCCTTGACCGCCGCGCTGATCGAGCATGGACGCCCGCGCGACGATCACGACTGATCAGGGTGTGATATCAGCTGCGGTCCTCGATCACCCGCGCCAGCGCCGGGTCGTCGCCGAAGAAGGGCTCCGCCGACACGCCCATGGCGTCCCACTGATCGGGCTGGACCATGAGCCGGGTGCGCAACTCGTTCTGGAACGGGCTGATCTTCCCCGAGCGCCGCGCGCGGGCCTTCAGCAGCTCGCCCTCGATCGCCGCTCCGATGTCACGGTATTCACCGCGGGCCACGAGCCCTTCCGCATAGGAAAGAATCTCGCCGCTGATGGTGACTGTCTCTGTCTTGCGCATGAACCGACCCCCCTCATACTCGCGTGGCAGCGGAACGAGTGTAGCCTGAGTCGGCCTGTGGACAATGCGCTAAGTTAATCTTGCGTTAAGACTTTTGACGAAAGTGAGACGCAAACGCCGCGCCGGATCTCCCCGGCGCGGCGTGGGCGCTTTCAACTCATCCGAGTACGCGTTCTCAGGCCCACTCGCCCTTGCGGAACACCGGCACGCGGGTGCCATCCTCGCGGATGCCGTCGATGTCCGTCTCGGCGCCGCCGATCATCCAGTCGACGTGGATCATCGAACTGTTGCCGCCCTGCGCGGCCACCTGCTCGGCGCTCAGCGACGCCCCGTCGAGGAAGCACTTCGAGTAGCACTGGCCAAGCGCGATGTGGCAGGCGGCGTTCTCGTCGAAGAGCGTGTTGTAGAACAGCAGGCCCGACTGCGAGATCGGCGAGCCGTGCGGCACCAGCGCCACCTCGCCGAGACGCGCCGCACCCTCGTCGGTGGCCAGCAGCTCCTTCAGCACCGCCTCGCCGGTCTCGGCCTTCGCCTCGACGATGCGGCCGCCCTCAAAGCGCACCTCGATGCCGTCGATCAGGCTGCCTTGATGCGACAGCGGCTTGGTCGAGCGCACCGTGCCCTCGACGCGCTGCGCGTGCGGCGTGGTGAACACCTCCTCGGTGGGGATGTTCGGATTGCACTGCACGCCGTTCTGCGCGGTGCTCGCGCCGCCGTGCCATTCGTGCCCATCCGCCAGACCGATGGTCAGGTCGGTGCCCGGCCCGGTGAAATGCAGCGCCGAGAACCGCTCGGCATTCAGCCACTCGGTGCGCGAGCGCAGCGCGGCGTTGTGCTCGGCCCAGGCGGCGACGGGATCGGCGGTGTCGACACGCGCGGCGGCAAAGATCGCCTCGGCCAGCTTCGCCTGCGCCTCGGGCTCGCTGAGCTCGGGGAACATGCGCTTGGCCCAAGCCATCCCCGGCCAGGCGCAGATCGACCAGTTGATCTTGAAGTTGGTGATCTCCTCCATCGCCGGCTTGTAGGCCTTGGAGTTCGCCTTGCCCACGCGCGACACCTTGGCGGGGTCCTGTTCGGCCAGCAGCATCGGATCCTCGCCGACGATCGCCATGCGCGCCGCGCCGTCGCCGAAGGCCTCGGCCATGCCATTGTAGAGCCAGCCTGCGGCGGCATCAAAACTGTCGTCCTGACCTTCCTCGAAACGCGCCAGAGCCACGTCGGAGTCGGACAGCAGCGGAGTCACCAGCGAGGCACCGGCACGATAGGCGGCACGGGTCACCGCGCGCACCAGCGGCAGCGCCGAGACCGGCGCCGTCAGCACGAGCTGCTGTCCGGGCTGGATGTTCACACCGGTGCGCACCGCCACTTCGGCAAGCCGGTCGATCAGCGTCGGGTCGATGGGGGTCGACGTCATGAAAAGCTCCTGAGTCTGTCTGGTTGCGGCAAAGCTGGGGCCGCGGGGTAGGACAGTCAAGCCGCCCCACGCCAGCCTGACCTCGCGTGAAAGCGCCACAGTCGGCGGTGATTTCGCCAATATAGATTGAAGATCTCCCGATTTTGGTGCTACGAGGCCCGCCATGCTTCGAAACTTCTGGCATAGGTTCATCGGCCCGGCATTCCGGCGGCCGCCGCGATTTCAGGTCGCGGCGATGTGCTTTCGCCATGCCGAGGGCCCGGACGGGCTGGAGATCCTGCTGATCACGTCGCGCGATACCGGCCGCTGGGTGCTGCCCAAGGGCTGGCCGAAGGCCGGGCTCGACTCGCCGGGCACCGCGATGGAGGAAGCCTGGGAAGAAGCCGGGGTCGTCGCTCCGGACGCGCAGACCTCCGAGATCGGCAGCTATCGCTATGACAAGCGGCTCGACAGCGGCCTGCCCATGGACACGCTTGTCTTCGTCTATGCTGCCGAGGTGACCGAGCCGCTGCGCGACGACTACCCCGAGGCCGGTCAGCGCGAACGCCGCTGGGTGCCGCCCAGCGAAGCTGCTACCATGGTCGACGAGCCCGGCCTGCAGGAGCTGCTCTCCCGGGTGCCGACCATGATGCCGCAGCACGAGACCAGCTGATCCGATGACCGAGTCCAAGCCCCGCGCGGCGCGGTCCGCGTCTCAGCACGACTCCGGTCAGGACTGGCCGACGCTGGACAAGGATCTCGGGCGCATGTCCCTGATCGAGTCCGCGGCCCTGCATACCGCCCGCCCGCTCATCGGCGTCGGGGTGTCGCTGCTGTTCGTCGCCATCGTCACCGCGATCGTCGCGCTTGCCACCGGCGAGTTGCAGGGCACGCTGATGATCGCCATCGCCGCCGCCTTCGCGGCCTATATGGCGCTCAACATCGGCGCCAACGACGTGGCCAACAACATGGGCCCGGCGGTGGGGGCCAACGCCCTGTCGATGGCCGGAGCCATCGCCATCGCCGCGCTCTGCGAGACCGCCGGAGCGCTGCTGGCCGGCGGCGAGGTCGTCTCGACCATCTCCAGCGGGATCCTCGCGCAGGGCGAGATCACCGACGGCGCGCATTTCGTGCAGGCGATGATGTCCGCCATGCTCGCCGCCGCCGTCTGGATCAACACCGCCACCGTGCTGCGTGCGCCGGTCTCCACCACCCATGCGGTGGTCGGCGGCGTCATGGGCGCCGGCATCGCCGCGGCGGGCTTCGGCACGGTGAACTGGCCTACGATGAGCGCCATCGCCGCAAGCTGGGTGATCTCGCCGATCATGGGCGGGGTGATCGCGGCCGGCGTGCTGGCCTTCATCAAGTGGAAGATCATGTACGTGCCCGACAGGATTGCGGCGGCGCGCATCTGGCTGCCGGTGCTGATCGGGGTCATGGCCGGGACCTTCGCCTGCTACCTCGCGCTGAAGGCGCTGCGGCAGGTCGTCCACCTGGACCTGCACGAGGCGGCGCTGGTCGGCTTCGGCGTCGGGCTGCTGTCGTGGCGGGTCTCGGTGCCGCTGGTGCGGCGGCGCTCGGAGGGGATGGAGAACCGCAACGCCTCGCTCAAGGTGCTGTTCCGCATGCCGCTGGTGATCTCTGCGGCGCTGCTCTCCTTTGCCCATGGTGCCAACGACGTGGCCAATGCCGTCGGACCGCTCGGCGCGATCGTTCGGGCGCTGCAATCGCGGGAAGTCGCCGCCGAGATGACGGTCATCCCCTACTGGGTGCTGATGATCGGGGCGCTCGGCATCTCCTGCGGCCTCATCTTCTTCGGGCCGCGGATGATCCGGCTCGTCGGCAGCCAGATCACCAAGCTCAACCCGATGCGCGCCTATTGCGTCGCGCTCTCGGCGGCGCTGACGGTGATCCTCGCCTCCTGGCTGGGGCTGCCCGTCAGCTCGACCCACATCGCCGTCGGCGGCGTCTTCGGCGTCGGCTTCTACCGCGAATGGTACATGGCCCGGCGCGCCCGCACCGAGGGCGCCACCCGCAGCACCAAGCTGCTGCCGATCGAGGAGCGCCAGCGCCGCAAGCTGGTGCGCCGCTCGCACCTTACGACAATCATCGCCGCCTGGCTGGTCACCGTTCCGGCCTCGGCGCTGCTGTCGGCGCTTTGCTTCCTACTCATCACCACGCTGTTCGGCTGACCTTAATCGGCGCTTTACGGACCGGGGTGCAGGGTATATAGCGCACCCTTTCCCGGCGCCCTGACTCGGTCTGACTCCTCGTACCGACATCCTTCGCCGACAGTCCTTGGAACGGATCTCAGACCTTGAAACAGACCCTCGCCGCCGCTCTGCAAGCCCGCGGATACGAAACCCTCACCCCTGTGCAGGAAGCCGTGACCGACCCGGCCATCGCCGGCGCCGACCTGCTTGTGTCCGCACAGACCGGCTCGGGCAAGACCGTGGGCTTCGGCCTCGCCATTGCCCCCGCCATCCTCGGCGACGCCGAGAGCTTCGGCGCCGCCGGCGCGCCGGAAGCGCTGATCATCGCCCCGACCCGCGAGCTGGCCCTGCAGGTCCGCCGCGAGCTGTCGTGGCTCTACGCCGAGGCGGGTGCCGTCATGGCCTCCTGCGTTGGCGGCATGGACGCGCGCACCGAGCGCCGGGCGCTCGAGCGCGGCGCGCATATCGTCGTCGCCACCCCGGGCCGTCTCTGCGACCACCTGCGCCGCGGCGCGCTGGATCTTTCGCAGGTCAAGGCCGTGGTGCTCGACGAGGCCGACGAGATGCTCGACCTCGGCTTCCGCGAAGACCTCGAGACCATTCTCGAGGCCTCCAACCCCGAGCGTCAGACGCTGCTCTTCTCGGCCACCGTCTCGCCGCAGATCGCCCAGCTGGCGCAGCGCTACCAGCGCGACTCGCAGCGCATCCAGGTGCAGGGCGGTGCCAAGCAGCACTCCGACATCGAATACCGCGCGGTGATCGTCGCCCAGGGCGACCAGGAGAACGCGATCACCAACCTGCTGCGCTTCCACGAGGCACCCAATGCCATCGTCTTCGCCAACACCCGCGCCACCGTGTCGCGCCTGGTGTCGCGCCTGACCAACCGCGGCTTCGCCGTAGTGGGTCTGTCGGGCGAGCTGAGCCAGGACGAGCGCAGCCACGCGCTGCAGGCGATGCGCGATGGCCGCGCCCGCGTCTGCGTCGCGACCGACGTCGCCGCCCGCGGCATCGACCTGCCGAACCTCGACCTTGTGGTCCACGCCGAGCTGCCGCAGAGCAACGAGGCGCTGCTGCACCGGTCGGGCCGCACCGGCCGCGCCGGGCGCAAGGGCATCTCGGCCCTGATCGTGCCGCTGCGCGACCGCAAGAAGGCAGAGCGCATCATGCGCTTCGCCAAGGTCGAGGCCGAGTGGGGTGAAGCCCCCACCGCCGACGCCGTGCTGGAACGTGACGAAGCGCGGATGCTGGCCGATCCCATGTGGACCGATCCCTCGCCCGAGAGCGATGCCGCGCTGGTGACCCAGATCACCGAGAAATACAGCGCCGAGGAAATCGCCCAGGCGATGGTGCGCCAGTGGCGCAGCCTGCGCTCGGCCCCCGAGGAGCTGCTGCCCGTGGATGCCCGCGCCGAGAAGGCGCCGCGCAGCGAGCCCTTCGGCCCGAGCCGCTGGTTCACTGTCACCGTCGGCCGTGAAGGCAATGCCAACCCGCGCTGGCTGCTGCCGAAGATCTGCCGCGCCGGCAACATCACCCGCGAGTCGCTCGGGGCCATCCGCATCGCTGACGAGCTGACCTACGTCGAGATCGCCGACAATGCGGTCGCAGGCTTCCTCGAGGCGCTCGGCCCCGACATGGAAGTGGCGCAGGGCCTGGTGATGGAAGAGGTCGACGGCCTCCCCGAGGAGCTGAAGAGCGCCCCGCGCGGCCCCAAGAAGCCCGGCGGCTTCAAGAAGGACGGCGGCTTCCGCAAGGAAGGTGGCTTCAAGAAAGAGGGCGGGTTCCGCAAGGAAGGCGGCTTCAAGAAGAAAGAGGGCTTCGGCGGACCCGGCAAGGGCGGCTTCAAGCGCAAGTCCGAGGACGGCGACTTCGACCGCCCGCGCCGCGACGGCGACAAGCCCAAGGGCAAGTTCGGTGCCAAGAAGACCTTCCGCGACACCGACGGCGCCCACAAGAAGGCCGGCCCCAAGAAGCCGCACCGCAAGGGCTGAGGCCTCGAGCTTCGATCGCTGAATGAAGAAAAGGCCGCCGGATAATCCGGCGGCCTTTTTCTTTGTCGCTCTGTTTGCTTTCGGTCCGTCCCGTGTACTGGGTTCCGCTCAGTGCGCCGCCGCCCCTGCCCCCTTCGCCGGGGGCTTCATCGCCAGCGCCATGATCGCCAGCCCCGCGAAGAGCACGGTGATCAGCAGGAAGACGTCGATGAAGGACATCACCGTCGCCTGCTCGGCGATCCGTCCGGCCATCTGCTGCAGCGCGCCGCGCTCGCCGTCGATGCCCTGCGCCGAAAGGTTCTGGCCCATCATCTCGAGCTGCCGCAGCGCCTCGGGATTGTTCCAGTTCACCGCCTCGTGGAGACGCGCCGTATGCAGCGCGCCGCGGTCGGTCAGCAATGTGTTGATCACCGCCAGCCCCACCGCGCCGCCAAGGTTGCGCATCAGGTTGTAGAGCCCCGAGGCGCTTTTCATCTTGTCCGGCGGCAGCGTGCCGAGCGCGAGGTTGTTGATCGGCACCATGCAGATCATCAACGACAGCCCGCGCAGCACCTGCGGCCAGAGCAGCTCCTGGAAGTCCCAGTCGGCAGTCATGCCCGTCAGCATCCACGACGAGATGCCGAAGCCGATGAAGCCCATCATCAGCATCAGCCGCAGGTCCATCTTGGACGAGAGGACGCCAGCCAGCGGTGCCGAGACGAACATCGCGAGCCCCGAGACAAACACCGTCTCGCCGGTCATCAGGCTGTCATAGCCACGGATCGAGCTCAGGTAGAGCGGGTAGAGATAGGTCATCCCGTAGAGCCCGATGCCCATCACGAAGCTGAACAGCGAGCCGACCGCAAAGTTGGTGTCGCGGAAGGCCGAGAAATCCACCACCGGGTTCTTCAGCGTGAAGGCCCGCCAGAAGGTGACGATGCCGCCCACCACCATGACCACGAAGAGCACGGCGACGATCTCGTCCTGAAACCAGTCGTTGCCCGGACCTTCTTCCAGCACGTATTCCATCGCACCGAGAAAGCAGGCCAGCGCCCCGAGACCGATCCAGTCGAAGCTGTCGAAGAGCTTCCAGTCGGGCTTGTCGAAATCGACCAGTGTCAGCACGCCAACGGTCACTGCAATGCCCGCGGGCACGTTGACGATGAACAGCCAGTGCCAGCTCATCGCATGGCTGAGATAGCCCCCGACCGTCGGCCCGACGGTCGGCGCGAGCGTCGCGACAAGCCCGATCAGCGGCGAGACGATCGCCCGCTTCGACGGCGGGAAGAGCGTGAAGGCCGCGGCAAAGACCGAGGGGATCATGCCGCCGCCCAGAAAGCCCTGCACCGCGCGCCACAGGATCATCTCGTTGATCGAGCCGGAGGTGGCGCACATGAAGGAGGCGGCGGTGAAGCCCGCTGCCGAGACCGCAAAGAGATAGCGCGTCGACATCATCCGCCCGAGCAGGCCCGAGAGCGGGATCATGATCACCTCGGCGATCAGGTAGGAGGTCTGCACCCAGCTGATCTCGTCCGAGGACGCTCCGAGACCGGCCTGGATCTCCGGCAGCGAAGCCGAGACGATCTGGATGTCGAGGATCGCCATGAACATGCCGAAGACCATGACGAAAAACGCCGCGACCCTGCGCGGCGTAAGTTCGGGCTCTGCGGCCGGTGTTTGGGCTGCGGTGCTCATTTCGAGACCTCCGCCAGCTCCGTGCCCTCGGGCGCGGTGCGCTCGTCGATCTCGACCACCACCGACAGGCCCGCACGCAGGCCGGGCGTGCCCTCGGGCAGCTCGATGCGCACCGGCACCCGCTGCACGATCTTTGTAAAGTTGCCGGTGGCGTTGTCCGCCGGCAGAAGCGAGAAGACCGAGCCCGTGGCCGGCGCGACCGAGACCACGCGGCCCTCGACCTCATGGCCTTCCATGGCGTCGATGCTGATCTTGGCGGTCTCGCCCGGGAGGATTCCGGCCAGCTGGGTTTCCTTGAAGTTCGCCTCGACGTAGAGCCCGTGATCCGGGACCACGGCAGCGAGCCGCGCGCCGATGCTGACCAGCTCGCCCTCTTCGATGGCGATATTCGCAACGGTGCCATCAAACGGCGCGCGCAGCACGGTGTGATCGAGGTCGCGCTGCGCCTGCGCGATGTCCAGCTCCATCTCGCGGCGGCTCGACTCGGTCTCGGCCCGCTCGGCCTTCAGCACCTCGACCTGCGCCTCGGCGCCCTTGATAGCGGCGGCGGCAGCGGCGCGGTTGGCCTTGGCCGTCTCGAGCGCCTCGGTGGCATCGTCGAGATCGGCCTGCGAGGTCACTTTGCGCGCGGCCAGCCCCTGCGCCCGGGTCAGCGCAGTCTGCGCGCTGCGCAGCGCGGCCTCGGCGGCGGAGAGCTCGGCCTCGGATTGCGTCACCGTTGCCTGCGCCGCGGCGGTCTGCGCGTCGATCCGCGACAGGGTGCGTTCCAGCGTCGGCAGCTGCGCCTGCGCCTGTTCCAGCGCGATGCGATAATCGCCATCCTCGATCCGAACCAGCACCTCACCCTTGCTCACGTGCTGGTTCGCCTGCACCGGGATCTCCTCCACATATCCCTGCAGCTTCGACGACACGAGCGAGAGATCCGCCTGAACATAGGCGTCATCGGTCTCGATCATGTAGCGCCCGGTCGTCCACCAGCCGTAACCCTCGTATCCGCCCGCGAGCAGCGCAAGAAGCGCGATCCCGCCAAGGATGCGCTTCTTGCGGCCGCTCTTGGGCGGCGTCTCCGCGGTTTCGTGAGTGGTGGCTTGCGGAGCCGTCGCGGGGCGGGTCTCGGGATCGGTGGGTTCGATGCGGTCGTGGCGGGACATGGAGGTCACCTTCGGGTGTCGAATGCAAATGGGAGGAGGGATTCGCTGATCGAACCGCTCGGTTCGACTGGACATAGGCGGGTGCCGCTGCGAAATCAAGACTTCATCGAACCGCACGGTTCGATTATATGAGCGTCATGAAACTCGACACACTCACGGAGCGGGCCAAGGCCTGCGCGCAGAAGCGCCGCCATGCTGCGGGCGAAGACCCTGAAAAACGCCGTCAAATCCTCGACGGCGCATGGCAGGTCTTTGTCGATCAGGGATTCGACGCCGCCTCGATGAACAGCATCTGCAAGGCGGCCGGCGTCTCGAAGGGCACGCTCTACGTCTACTTCGAGAACAAGGAGGATCTCTTCGTCGCGCTGGTCGAGGAGAAACGGAAGGATTTCTTCGACGGAATCTTCGCGCGGCTGGCCGAGGCGGGCACGATCGAGGAGCGGCTGCTGGCCTATGCCATGGGTCTGTCGACGCAGCTCAACTCCGAAGACGTGATCCGCGCGCAGCGCATCGTCATCAGCGTCGTCGAGCGGATGCCCGAACTGGGCACGCGCTTTTACGATGCGGGGGCCAAGCACTTCCTGACCTGTCTGCAGGACTTCCTGCGGCGCGAAACTGAAGCGGGCAACCTGAACGTGACCGATCCCGAGCTGGCGGCGGGCCAGTTCGTCGAGCTGTCGACGACGCTGACGTGGCGCCCGCGACTCTTCGGTCGCCGCCCCGATGCGCCCACCGAGGAAGAGATCGCCCGTGTCGCGAAGGACGCGGTGCGGGTCTTCATGGCCGCCTACAAGACATAAGGCGCCCCGAGGGGCGCCTTTGGTTCGAAGCGGATTGCGCTTCAGCCTGCGCGGGTGAGCATCCCGAAGAGATCACGGGGGTCATCCGGATCGGCCAGCAGGTCAAGCTGTTCACAGAACTGCCCGTTTGCCACCAGCGCGTGCACGTAGCGCAGCGCCGAGAAATCCTCGATGGCAAAGCCCACGGAATCGAACAGCGTGATCTGCTTGGCATCGCGCCGGCCGGCCACCTCGCCGCGCATCACCTGCCAGAGCTCGGTCACCGGATGGTCGTCTTCGAGCTGCTGGATCTCGCCCTCGATGCGGGTCTGCTCGGGGTATTCGACAAAGATGTCCGAGCGCAGCAGGATGTCGCGATGCAGCTCGGTCTTGCCCGGGCAGTCACCGCCGATGGCGTTGATGTGCACGCCGCTGCCGACCATGTTGTCGGTCAGGATCGTCGCGTACTGCTTGTCCGCGGTGCAGGTGGTGATCACCTGCGCCCCCTCGACCGCCGCTTCCGGGCTCGAGCAGCGCACAACGTCAAAGCCCTGCGCCTTGAGGTTGCGCTCGGCCTTGTCGGTCGCCGCAGGATCGACGTCGTAGAGCCGCAGCCTCTTGATCCCGCAAAGCGCGCGGAAGGCCATGGCCTGAAACTCGCATTGCGCGCCGTTGCCGATCATCGCCATGACCTCGGCGCCCTCGGGCGCGAGGTACTTGCCAACCAGCGCCGAGGTGGCGGCGGTGCGCAGCGCCGTCAGCAGCGTCATCTCGGTCAGCAGGATCGGGTAGCCATTGGCCACCGAAGACAGCACGCCGAAGGCGGTCACGGTCTGGTAGCCCTCGCGCATGTTCTTGGGGTGGCCGTTGACGTATTTGAAGCCGTAGTTCTCGGCGTCCGCAGTCGGCATCAGCTCGATGACCCCGTCGCGCGAGTGGCTGGCGACGCGCGGCGTCTTGTCGAACTCGGGCCAGCGCTTGAAGTCGGCCTCGATCTCCGAGGCAAGCCCGGTGAGAAAGGCTTCGACGCCATGGGCGTGCACGAGCTTCATCATGTTGTCGACCGACACGAAGGGCACAAATGCCAGTGCCGAGGGTTTCAGGTCGGAAGGGTTCACGGCCATCATCAGAAGCTCCGGGTCATACGGTCGAGCACGCGGCGGCCGAAAAGGCTCGCCGTCAGGTCGCACAGCAGTTTCGCCGTGCGCCCGCGCTCATCGAGGAAGGGGTTAAGTTCGACGAGGTCGAGCGAGCGCACCAGCCCGGAGTCCCCGAGGGTCTCCATGATCAGATGCGCCTCGCGGAAGGTCGCGCCGCCGGGCACGGTGGTGCCCACGGCGGGGGCGATGCCGGGCTCGAGGAAATCGACGTCGAAGCTGACGTGCAGCAGGCCATTGGCGGCGCGCACCTTCTCGAGGAAGGTCTTCAGCGGGGCCAGCACGCCGGTCTCGTCGATCGCGCGCATGTCGTGCACCTCGATCCCCTGCTCCGAGATCAGCTTGTGCTCGGCCCGGTCGACCGAGCGGATGCCCATCATGCAGATGTTCTGGGTCGGCACGGCGGCGGCGAGCGGCGGGTAGGCGTCATTGCCCGGCTGGCCGGTGAAGTAGTTCACCGGGGTGCCATGCAGGTTGCCGCTGGTGGTGGTTTCCAGCGAGTGCAGGTCCGGATGCGCGTCGAGCCAGAGCACGAAGAGCGGACGCCCCTGCCCCTGCGCGTAGCGTGCCATCCCGGCGACGGTGCCGGCGCTCATCGAATGATCGCCGCCCATGAAGATCGGCAGATCGTGCGCCTTGGCCGCGTCAAACGCTGCGGCTTCCAGCACCTCGATCCAGGCGATGGTTTCGGCAAGGTTGTGGATCGCCGCGTTGTGGTGTCCCCGCGGGGACAGCGCCGGGATGCTCAGGTCGCCAAGGTCGCTCACCTGCCAGTCGAGCTCGGACAGGATCGGCTCGAGCCCGGCGGTGCGCAGCGCGGCGGGGCCCATCAGGCAGCCCGGTTGCGACGCGCCGGTCTGGATCGGGGCGCCGAGAAGGGAACAGGTTCTGGGCATGGTCTCTCCGTTATGCTTGCACGCATGATGCCGCGAGTTGCTGACAAATGTGATCGTCAATGTGATCAAAACGCATTAGTATCTACTCACTTTGATCAGCACATGAGTCAAACCGTACAGCATGAGCCTACTTTCGAAAACCGACCGTGCGATCATCGCCGCGCTGCGCGGCGACGCGCGCATGCCGATCACGCAGCTTGCCCAGACCGTTGGCATCTCGCGCACGACCGCGCGCGCCCGGCTCGAAGCGCTGGTTGCCGAAGGGCGGATCCGGCGGTTCACCATCGAGACCGATCAGGATGTGGAAGGCGAGGTGCGCGCGATCACCATGGTAGAGCTTCAGGGGCGGCTGTCGCGCAACGTGATCCGCACGCTGACGCGCATCCCCGAGGTCTCGACCATCCACGCCACCAACGGGGCGTGGGATCTGGTGGTGGAAATCCGGACGGACTCGCTGGTGAATTTCGACCGCGTGCTGCGCGAGATCCGCGACGTGCCGGGGGTCCTCAACTCCGAAAGCAGCCTGCTTTTGGCGCATGTGTCAGGGTGAAGCCAGCCCGAGACAAGGCGCGCAGCGCCGCCGGGCGAGCGCCGGCCCGTCCTGGCGGGCTGGCGCTTTGTCATTCATTTGCAGGTGAACGAGGTCACGCGGGCTTGGCTGGCATAAAGCGCGGACCTCAACCGTTGCAGCGCCAACCCAACGGGCCGACGCTCGCCCGGCTTCACCCTTCAGAATCTTCCGACAGCGCCTTGAGACGGCGCAGCAGTGCCGCGTCGCGGAAGGCGACGTCCTTGGCAAAGCTTTCCTCGGTCGGCGTTCCATAGGCCTCGGTCAGCATGGCGCGGGTCTCGCTGTCGAGCCGCGCATCGCCGAGGTCATCCCACCATGTCTCCACCGCCTCGCCGAGGTGATCGAGGAAATGCGCCATGCCGCCGACGCCGCCGGCCAGCGCAAAGATCTTGCCCTGTCCGATGAAGGCCCACCTCTGGCCCGGCCCCATCGAGGCGGCAAGGTCGATGTCGGCCATCGAGGCCACGCCCTCGCGCGCCAGATAGACGCTTTCACGCAGCACGGCAGCCTGCAGGCGGTTGGCGATGTGGCCAATCATCTCACGGTTCAGCTTGATCGGCACCTTGCCGACCGACTTGTAGAAGACCATCGCGGCCTCGACCGCCTCTGCCGAGGTCAGCTTGCCCGGCACCACCTCGACCAGCGGCACGAGGTGCGGTGGGTTGAACGGGTGGCCGACGACCAGCCGCTCGGGATGTTTCATCTCGGCCTGCAGCTCGCTGGGCATGATGCCGCTGGTGGACGAGGCGATGACGACCTCGGGAGCCAACGCGGATTCCAGCTTGGCGTAGGTCTCGCGCTTGATTTCGATGCGCTCGGGGGCGTTCTCCTGCACCAGCTCGGCGCCGATCGCGGCCTCTTCGGGCGTGGCGAAGAAGCTGAGCGCGGCGAGCGCGTCCTCGGCGCTGCGGCCCGACGTCTGCCCGAGCGCCTCCATCGACGGCCATGCGGCGGTGACGAAGGCGCGCAGCTTCGCCTCGGCCCCCTCTCCGGGATCGCTGGCGCGGACACTCAGTCCGGCACCGAGGAACAGCGTCGCCCAGCTGGCGCCGATGGTGCCCGTGCCGATGACGGCGACGGTCTGGGGGTTGGACGGGAAGGGCATGGGAAAACCTCTCGGATTCGGGAAATCGCGCATGGCTGGGCGGAAACCGCCTCGCTTGCGCGCACCCTAGCCGTTTGCGCGGCGGGGGAAAGACCCCTCGGAGGGATCGCCCCGCACCGCCACGCGCCATGCCGCCGCGTAACGGTCAAGCGCGCCTCGGTCCAAGGTCACCTCATGCGCCTGCACCGCGCTCGCCGCAGCCTCGCCTGCCGCCAGAAGCGCCGCGCCGATGCTGGTGCCGGTGGCCGAGGCAGAGCAAACCACGTCGCGCCCCGTCGCCGCGGCCAGCATGTCGAGCAGCAGCGCGTTGCGCGCAAATGGCCCCTCGACGACCACCGGCCCCTCGGCGCCGATCAGCGACAGGCACTCGGCGGTCATCAGCCCGAGGTAGAAGGCCAGCGCGGCCGACTTCTCGCCGGGCGACAACGCCTCGGACCAGTCGCCGTGTCGTCCGGGGAACGGGCCGGATGAGGTTTCGACCGAGGGCAGCAGCATCGCCTGCCTTTGCAGAACGGCGCGCACGTCGCGTTCGGAGTGTGGGCCCGTCTCGGGTTTCAGCATCTCGTACTCGCGCCCCCCCATGAAACGGGCCGAGGGTGTCGGCCCGCCAAGCGCGTTGACGTTGATCAGCAGGTCGCGCGCCGGATCGAGCGGAACCTGCGCGCCGCCCACCGCCATTGAGATCACCCAGGTGCCCGTCGAGACCACGGCAAAGGGCTGCGGCAGCGCCTTGAGATGCGGCAGCAGCGAGGCGTTGGAATCGTGGATGCCCGAAAGCACGGGCGTATCGGGCGCGATCCCGGTGCGCGCGGCGACCTCGGGCAGCAACGTGCCGGCCACGTCACCCGCATGGGCGAGCGGGGCCATCTTCCCCTCCAGCCCCAGCGCGGCGACCAGCGGTGAGAAGCTGCGCCCGCGCGGCTGCCAGAGATCGGTGTGGCAACCCAGCGAGGTATACTCGCAGCCAAAACGCCCGGTCAGCCGCCCCGACCAGTACTGCGGATAGGTCACCACCTGCGCGAGGCGCTCGCGCAGACCCGGCTGGGTTTCCAGCAGCCAGTGCAGCTGCGCGCCGGCGTTCAGTCCCATCGGCAGTCGCGGCGATCCGGTCACCGGGAAATCCGGGCGGATCGCGTCGTATTGCGCCGCCAGCGCGTCCGGCCCGCCGTGCTCGTAGTCCAGCATCGGGCAGGCCAGCGCCCCAGTCCCGTCGAGCAGTACCAGCGAGGCGCCATGAGTGGTGATGCTGATCGCGTCGATGCCATGTTCGGCTTGGAGCTCGCTCAACCCGTCCAGCAGGAAGGCCCAGAGCCCCTCGATGTCGTAGTGCGGATAGGGCCCGCCCGTCAGCACCCTGTTGGGGCGGGTCCGCACGCCGATCTCGGACATGCTGTGCACGTCAACCACGGCGATCTTGGCGTTGGTCTTGCCGATGTCCCAGACGGCAACATGGCGGGGGCTCGGACGGGGCGGCTTGGTCATCTCGGCCTCATTTCATGTGAAACATCGGCACGAGCGGCACGGCCACCGGCTCGTTGTCGGGGTGGGTGCGCATGATGTCTGCCATATGCGCCCACCAGCGCTGCATGACCTCGGTCCGCGGCAGCGCGTCCATGCCGTGGTCCTCACGCCGCCAGAGCACGCCGAAGAGGTGGCCCGTCTCGGGATCGAGGTGGATCGAGTAATCCTCGACCCCGGCCTGCTTAAGCAGCGCCTCCAGCTCGGGCCAGATCGCGTCGTGCCGGCGCTTGTACTCCTCGGCGCAGCCGGGGTTCAGCTCCATGCGGAAGGCGTATTTCTCCATCAGCGCCTCCACATCGCCCAGAGCCGCGGCAGGGCGATGACCCCGATGAGCAGCAGCCCGATGAAGATCGACATGACGATGCCCGGCACGTTCAGCAGGCCCAGCCCGAAGGTCACCAGCCCCATGACGAAGGCGGCGATCACCACGCCGGGGATCGAGCCCGAGCCGCCGAGGATCGACACGCCGCCCAGCACCACCATGGTCACCACCTCGAGCTCCCAGCCGAAGGCGATGGAGGGCCGCGTCGAGCCGAGCCGCGAAGTCAGGCAGATCGCCGCCACCCCCGACATGAGCCCGGTGAGCAGGAAGAGGATGAACTTCACCCGCGCCACGCGAATGCCCGAGAAGCTGGCGGCGGTGGCATTGTTGCCGATGGCATAGACCATGCGGCCGAAGTTGGTCCGGTGCAGCAGGACGTAATAGAGCACGGCGAGCAGCGCGAAGAGCACGAACTCGAAGGAAATCACCCAGAAGACGTAGCCCTGCCCGAAGTAGGCGAACTCCGCCGGGTAGCCGCGGTAGGCGCCGTCGCCGAGCACGATGTAGGAAATGCCCCGGAAGAGGCTCATCGTGCCGATGGTCACCACGATGGACGGCAGGCCCATCTTGGTCACGAGCACGGCGTTGAAAGCACCGCAGGCAAGGCCGGTGGCAAGGCCGATCAGCACGATCTCGGGCGTGCCCGCGCCGTATTGCACGGCCGCCCCCATGGCGGTGGAGCACAGCGCGATGATCGAGGCGACCGAGAGGTCGATCTCGCCGCTGATGATCAGCAGCGCCATGGCAAAGGCGATCATCGCCTTTTCGGTGAAGTTGAAAGTGGCGTCGCTGAGGTTCCAGGCGTTGAGGAAATAGGGCGAGGCGAAGCTGTTGGCGACGAAGATCGCCACCGCGACGGCAAAGAGCAGCAGTTCCCAGCTCTTCAGCAGCCGCGCGCCGGGGCCCTGCAAACGGTCGCGAATATGGCGGGGCGCCTGCCCGTGAGATGCGGTCTCGGTCATGCGTGGCCCTCCGCGCGCTTGAGGATGATGCGGCCCTTGGAGCGGGCCGAGCGGCTGTTGAAGGCCACCGCGACGATGATCGCCGTGCCGGAGATGGCGAGCTGCCAGAAGGGCGAGATATCGACCACCGGCAGGGCGTTCTTGACGATGCCGAGGAAGAGCGCGCCCAGGAGCGTGCCGAGGATCGTCCCTGCCCCGCCGGCGATGGAGATGCCGCCGATGACGCAGGCCGCCACGACCTCCAGCTCGAAGCCGCCGGCAATGTCGACATAGGCCACCGAGTAGCGCGCGACCCAGAGATAGCCGGTCAGCCCCGCGAGCATGCCGGAGAGGGTGAAGGCCATGAACTGGGTCTTCCCGACATCGATGCCGGTATAGACAGCCGCATGCGGGTTGCCGCCCACGGCGTAGAAGGCCCTGCCAAGCGGCGTGCGCGCGATGCCGAGGAAGAAGAGGCCGGTAACGAAGATGGCGATCCAGGCCAGCACCGGAAGGCCGAGCAACTCGGCGCGCGGGAAGCCGGTGAAGGCGTGGCTCATCTCATGCGCGTTGACCCAGGCGCCACCGGAGATCACGAAAATGATGCCGCGGTAGATGGTCATCGTGCCCAGCGTCACCACGATGGGCGGGATGTTCAGCTTCCAGACCATCAGCCCGTTGATCATCCCCATCACCGCGCCCATGGCCAGCGCCAGCACCAGGATCACCGCCACCGGCACGCCCGGATAGGCCGCGTTGAGCATGGCGCAGACCATGCCTGTGAGCGCGAGGTTGGCGGCGACCGAGAGGTCGATGCAGCGGGTAAGGATCACCACCGTCTGCCCCAGCGCCAGCAGGATCAGCGGCGAGGTGTCGGTGAAGACACGGGCGAGGTTGCCGGGCTCGACAAAGGCCGGGAAGCGGCTGGCGATCAGCACCAGCAGCGCGAGGATCGCCAGCGACAGGATCGCCTCGCGGGATTTCAGGAAGATTTTCATCGGACGGCTCCCTCTGCCGGAGGGGTGTTGGGGGCCCTGCCCCCTCTTCGCTGCGCGAATTCACCCCCGGAGTATTTTCGGAAAGATGAAAGCGGCCGGGTCATGGCTGCGCCCCGATGCCGGCGGCATGGCGCACGAGGTTCTCGGGGGTGAGGTCCTCGCCGTCGAGCTCGGCGGCAATGAGCCCCTCGCGCATGACGATGACCCGGTCGGACATGCCCAGCACCTCGGGGATCTCGGAGCTGACCATGATCACCGAGAGGCCCTGCGCCGCGAGCTCGGCCATGAAGCCGTGGACGGCGGCCTTGGAGCCGATGTCGATACCCTTGGTGGGCTCGTCGAGGATGATCACCTTGGGTTTCGTCGCCAGCCACTTGGCGATCACCACCTTCTGCTGGTTGCCGCCCGAGAGATTGCCGACATCCTGATCCAGCGCCGCGGCGCGCAGGTCGAGCCGTTCCGTATATTCGCGCGCGAGGGCAAACTCCTCGGAGAGCCGCAGGAAGCCGCGGCGCGAGGTCTGCGCCAGCGAGGGCAGCGTGACGTTCTGGAAGATCGGCAGGCCGATCACCGCGCCCTGCCGGCCGCGGTCCTCGGGGACATAGACGATGCCGTTCTCCACCGCCTCGGCGGGCGAGCGGATCACCCGTACCTGCCCGTCGATGCGCACCGCGCCCTTGGAGGGCTTCGTGACCCCGAAGAGCGCCTGCATGACCTCGGAGCGCCCTGCCCCGACCAGCCCGTAGAAGCCGAGGATCTCGCCGCGGCGCAGGGTGAAGTTGATGTCGTCGAACTCGGTGGGATGGGCGTAGCCCACCACCTTCAGCACCTCATCCCCGACATTGTGGGCACGCTGCGGGAAGATCTGGTCAACCGAGCGGCCCACCATCAGGCGCACCAGCTCGGCCTCGTCCACGTCAGCGATCAGGCCCGAGCCCACGTGCTGCCCGTCACGGAAGACGGTGTAGCGGTCGGCGATGCGGAAGATCTCGTCGAACTTGTGGGAGATGAAGAGGATGGCCCGGCCCTCGGCGCGCAGCCGCTCGACCAGTTCATACAGCTCCTCGATCTCCTTGTGCGACAGCGCGGCGGTGGGCTCGTCCATGATGACGACGCGAGCGTCGACGGAAAGCGCGCGTGCGATGGCCACGAGGTGCTTCGAGGCGATCCCGAGCTCGCGCAGCGGCATGTCGGGATCGAGGTCGGCGTCGATGCGCGACAGGATCTCTTGCGCGTCCTTGCGCATCTTTGGCCAGTCGATGAGCCCGAAGCGACCGCGCGGGGCATGGCCGATGAAGATGTTCTCGGCGACGGAAAGCTCGTCGAAGAGCACCGTCTCCTGGTGGATCGCGGTGATCCCGGCGGCGGTGGCGTCCTGCGCGGTGGCGAAGTGCACCGGCGCGCCAGCAAGGCTAATGGTGCCTGCGTCGGGCTGGTAGATGCCGGTGAGCGTCTTGACGATGGTCGACTTGCCCGCGCCGTTCTCGCCGACCAGCGCGGTGACCTGGCCGGGGTAAAGCTCGAGCGTGACGCCATCGAGGGCCTTCACCCCCGGGAATGTCTTGGTGATCCCCTCGAGCCGCAGCACGGGGGCAGCATCGGCCGTCGCGCCACTGGATGAAGCGGCAACGGGCGGGGTGGTGAGGCTGACTTGCATCGAGGCCCCCGAAGTTGGGTTTGGGTGGGACCCCGGCGCAGGCGCGCGCCGGGGCCTTAGTCAGAGCCGGATCAGAAGATGCTCTTGAATTCGTCGATATTGCTGCTGTCGTAGACGAACGGGTCGGCCATCGCCCCCTCGTTGTTGTCGTCGAGCGTCAGCGCGCCCATGCGGCCCATGGGGATCTCGGCGCCCGGGGCGGCCTCGGCATCGCCGGTCGCCAGCTCGTAGGCGAGATAGGTCGCCGAGTAGCCGAGGTCGATCGGGTTCCAGATGGCGAAGCTCTTCGACGCACCGCTCTCGATCGCGCCGGCCATCTCGGACGGCAGGCCGAGCCCGGTGACGTTCACCTGCCCGACCTTGCCGGCATCCTCGACAGCACGGGCGGCGGCGACGATACCCACCGAGGTCGGCGCGATGATCGCGTCAAGATCGGGATAGGTCTGCATCAGCCCCTGCGCCTCGCGGTAGGACTTGTCGGCGAGATCGTCGCCGTAGACCGTGGTGACCACCTCGATGCCCGGGTAGTCGCCCATCACCTTGTTCATCTCGTCGATCCAGATGTTCTGGTTCGTCGAAGTGGTGGTGGCCGAGAGCACCGCGACCTCGCCGCCGTCGGGCAGGTTGTCGGCGGCAAGCTTGATGATCATGTTGCCGATGAGCGGGTTCGACGAGGGGTTGAGGTGCAGCTGCCGGCCCTCGGGTGCGACACCGCTGTCCCAGGAGATCACCGTGATGCCGCGCTGCATCGCCTTCTTCAGGGCGGGCACCAGCGCGTCGGTGTCATTGGCCGAGACGGCGATCGCATCGACGTTCTGCGCGATCAGCGAATTGATCACCTCGATCTGGCCCTCGGCGGTGGTGTCGGTGGGGCCGGTGTAGATCACCTCGACGTTGCCCAGCTCGGCGGCGGCCTCCTCGGCGCCCTTGGCGGCGGCCTCGAAGAAGCCGATGCCGAGCGCCTTCACCACCAGCGCGATGCGCACGTTGTCTTGTGCCTGCGCGGCGCCGCCGGCCAGCATCATCGCGGCGAGCGCGGTTCCTCCGAAAAGTCGTCTCGAAATGCCCATGGTATCCTCCCTGAATGATGAGCTTTCACGTATCGCGCGGTGCCGTCACCCGGCCCCGGCGTTTCTCGCCCGTCCCGTCTGCGCCACGATCAGCCGGATCTCGGCTGCCTCCAACATCGAGGCGGTGCGGTCGGAAATCCCGTCATCTGTAATGACGATGTCGATGCGTTCGAGCGGGCAGAGCACCAGGCTCGAGCGATTGTCGAATTTCGTGCTGTCGACCAGCACGACCAACTCGTCGGCCTGGTCGATGAGCTTTTCCTCTGCCTGGATCAGCAGCGGGTCGGCCTCCATCAGCCCGATCGGCCCGAGCGCATGGGCGCCCATGAACATGCGCTTGGCGTAATAGTGCCGGGTCATGTCATTGGCGAAGGGCGACAGGATGATGTTCTGCTCGCGGTAGAGCGCACCGCCGGGCAGCATCACCGTGTTCTTGGAATTCTTCAGCAGGTGCTCGGCGATCGGGAAACTGTTGGTCAGCACCTGCAACCGGCGGTTGGCCAGCGGGTGGACCATCTGGAAGGTCGTCGTCCCGCCGTTGATGATGATCGCCTCGCCGTCATCGCAGAGCGCCACGGCCTCGCGAGCGATGGCCTGCTTCTGGTCGATGTTGATCGCCTGGTTCACCGAGAACGGCCGCCCGGCCAGCCCCGGCAGCGGCGGCGGGGTCAGCGCCTCGGCGCCGCCGCGCACCCGGCGCAGGCGCTTGGCGGCATGCAGCGTGGCAATGTCGCGCCGGATCGTCGCTTCGGAGGTGCCGGTCAGCGCGACGAGTTCGGAAACCGTCACGATCGGCCGCTCCTGAACGGCGGAAAGAATGATCCTGTGGCGTTCCGTTTCGTGCATCTGGTCCTCCCGTTCACGTCAGATTGGACGAATCCCCGATCAAGTCAATCATGTTTTTTCAGTTTCAATCATGCTGCGCCGCCGCATGATTGGTTCTGATCGTTTCTGGTTGACAGATCGCGGGTCCGGTCGCAGCTTTCAGGGCGAGGAGGCGGCCAATCCGGACCGCGACAATGGAGGATCACCATGCTGACAAAGGCCAAGGACCGCCTGCAAAATCTGTGGGATAGCGGCAAGGCCGCGGGGATGAGCGAGCCCGAGAAGCTGCTCTACCGGTCCAACCTTCTGGGGTCGGACAAGCGAATCACCAACTACGGCGGCGGCAACACCTCGGCCAAGGTCATGGAGCGCGATCCGCTCACCGGCGATGAGACCGAGGTGCTCTGGGTCAAGGGCTCGGGCGGTGACGTCGGCTCGATGAAGCTGGACGGGTTTTCGACCCTCTACATGGACAAGCTCCGGGCGCTGAAGGGTGTCTACCGCGGTCTCGAGTTCGAGGACGAGATGGTCGGCTACCTGCCGCATTGCACCTTCAACCTGAACCCGCGTGCTGCCTCGATCGACACGCCGCTGCACGCCTATGTGCCGCGCGTGCATGTGGACCACATGCACGCCGACGCGATCATCGCCATTGCCGCTTCGAAGGACTCAAAGGCTCTGACTCGGGAGATTTTCGGGGACCGCATCGGCTGGCTGCCCTGGAAGCGCCCCGGCTACGAGCTGGGTCTCTGGCTCGAGAAGTACTGCCTCGAGAACCCCGAGGCCGACGGCGTGGTTCTCGAAAGCCACGGGCTCTTCACATGGGGCGACACGGCCGAGAGCTGCTATGCCACCACCATCGAGATCATCAACGAGGCCATCGCCTGGCTCGAGGCCAAGACCGAGGACAAGCCGGCCTTCGGCGGTGCCAGGCTGCAGAGCCTCGCCCCCGAAGCGCGCCGCGAGGTGGCGGCGGCGCTGATGCCGGCGATCCGCGGCATGGTCTCGGGCAACCAGCACATGGTCGGCCACTTCGACGACCAGGACGCGGTGCTGGATTTCGTGAACTCGAACGCGTTGCTGACGCTGGCCCCCATGGGCACTTCCTGCCCGGACCACTTCCTGCGCACCAAGATCGCGCCGCTGGTGGTGGATTTCGACCCTAACAAGCCGGATCTCGGCGCCGTGCTGGCCAGCCTGCCCGCACAGGTCGAGGCCTACCGCGACAGCTACGCCGCCTATTACGAGCGCTGCAAGCACGCCGACTCCCCTGCCCTGCGCGACCCTAACGCGGTGGTTTATCTGGTCCCCGGCGTCGGCATGATCACCTTCGCCAAGGACAAGGCGACGGCCCGCATCTCGGGCGAATTCTACGTGAACGCAATCAACGTGATGCGCGGGGCCTCGGCGGTCAGCGAGTACCAGGGCCTGCCCGAACAGGAGGCCTTCGACATCGAGTACTGGCTTCTGGAAGAGGCCAAGCTCCAGCGCATGCCGAAACCGAAGTCGCTGGCCGGCCGCGTGGCGTTGGTCACCGGCGGCGGCGGCGGCATCGGCGCGGCCACGGCCGAGCGCCTGCTGCGCGAGGGCGCCTGCGTGGTGCTGGCCGACATCGATCTCGCGGCGGCGGAGAAGGTTCAGGAGCAGCTTTCCAGTGTCTATTCAAGCGACGTGGTGCGCTCGGTCGCCGTCGATGTGACACGCGAAGACGCCGTTGCCAGAGCCTATGCAGAGACGGCCGTGGAGTACGGCGGCGTCGACATTTTGGTGTCGAACGCGGGCATCGCCTCCTCCGCGCCGGTCGAGGAAACCTCGCTGGCGCTCTGGAGCCGGAACATGGACATCCTGTCCACCGGCTACTTCCTAGTCTCGCGCGAGGCCTTCGGCCTGCTGCGCAGACAGGGCATGGGCGGCTCTATCGTTTTCATAGGGTCGAAAAACGGCCTCGCGGCCTCGCCCAATGCCTCGGCCTATTGCACCGCCAAGGCGTCGGAGCTGCACCTCGCCCGCTGCCTTGCGCTGGAAGGCGCCGAGCTCGGCATCCGGGTCAATGTGGTGAACCCCGATGCGGTGCTGCGTGGCTCGCGCATCTGGGAAGGCGAATGGCTCGACCAGCGCGCCGCGACCTACGGCACCGACAAGGAAGGGCTTGAGGAGATGTACCGCAATCGCTCGATGCTGAAGCGTTCGGTGCTGCCCGAAGACATCGCCGAGGCCACCTACTTCCTGGCTTCAGACCTTTCTGCCAAGTCCACCGGCAACATCCTCAACGTCGATGCGGGCAACAAGGAAGCCTTCACGCGATAAGACCCTGTTCCGGCGGTGCGGGCCCCTCGCGCCGCCCTTTTCACGCCGCCGCACAAGGGCGGCACGGGAGGATTTCATGATCGACAGCGATCTGATCGCCGCTGAAAATGCGGCGCGCGCCGAGGCGCTCAAGTTCGACTACGAGATGCTGGGCACGCAGCTTGCCCGCCGCGGCATCGATATCGACACTATCAAGAAGAAAGTCGGCTCTTATGGCGTGGCTGTGCCGAGTTGGGGCGTGGGCACCGGCGGCACCCGCTTCGCCCGCTTTCCCGGTGGCGGCGAGCCTCGGGGCATCTTCGACAAGCTCGACGATTGCGGCGTGATCCACCAGCTGACCGCGGCGACGCCCACTGTCTCGCTGCATATCCCCTGGGACAAGGAAGACCCGGACGCACTGCTTGAAAAGGCCGCCTCGCTTGGGCTGGGGTTCGACGCGATGAACTCCAACACCTTCCAGGACCAACCCGGCCAGAAGCTGAGCTACAAGTACGGTTCGCTGTCGCACACCGATCCTGCGGTGCGGGCGCAGGCGGTCGAGCACAACCTCGAATGCATCGAAATCGGCTCGAAACTTGGTTCCAAGGCTCTGACTGTATGGATCGGGGATGGCTCCAACTTCCCCGGCCAGACCGACCTGACGGCGCAGTTCGAGCGCTATCTCTCGGCCATGCAAGACATCTACAAGAGCCTGCCCGACGACTGGCGGCTGTTCTCCGAGCACAAGATGTTCGAGCCGGCCTTCTATTCCACCGTCGTGCAGGACTGGGGCACGAACTACCTGATCGCCAAGGAACTGGGAGAGCGCGCCTTCTGTCTCGTCGATCTCGGCCACCACGCGCCGAACACCAATATCGAGATGATCGTGGCGCGGCTGATCCAGTTCGGAAAGCTCGGGGGCTTCCATTTCAACGACAGCAAATATGGCGATGATGACCTCGACACGGGCAGCATCGATCCGTTCCGGCTGTTCCTCGTGTTCAACGAACTGGTTGCGGCTGAGGGCAAGGACGGGTTCGCCCCGGCCCATATGCTTGACCAGTCACACAATGTGACCGACCCGATCGAGAGCCTGATTTCCTCGGCCAACGAGGTGCGGCGCGCCTATGCGCAGGCTCTTCTGGTGGACCGGCAGGCGCTGAAAGGCTTCCAGCAGGAGAACGACGCGCTGATGGGCGCAGCAACGCTGAAGGCGGCCTACCGTGTCGATGTCGAGCCCATCCTCGCCATGGCGCGCCAGGAGGCCGGCGCCGCCATCGATCCCGTGGCAGCCTATCGGGCCTCGAACTACCGGGCCAAGGTCTCTGCGGAACGGCCCGAGGTCAGCGGTGCGGGCGGCGGGATCGTCTGATTTCGCTCCAAAATCGGCCCCGAGAGGCAAATTCCCATCCCGGCAGCGAAATCTGCCGGGATTTCTTATTCTTTCTCATACATTTAGCGCCGATTCGGGGCTTGAATTAGCCTCTAAGGCCCTGATTCGCAGCTGTTTTGACGCGAATCACCCTGGTTTTGTGTGGTTTTGCGGAGTCGCGCTTCCCTGATACGTCCGATTCAAGTCTTGGGACTTCCGCTCGTCGATGTTGAGCACCCACCCCCATCGCGGTGCCAATCCGCTCTTCCACCTTTGCCTTCGGTTCTTTCTTCGGAGCAGGCTTTTGCGCCCTCCCAATTCCCCGCTCCGGCAGCTTCCGCGAGATTAACTTTGGGTGCCGCGAAACTCCCCGCTTGCTGTTGCCCCAGGCAGGAGCCGCGGCGACTCTGGGTAACCCGTGGGTTACCCAGAGTCCGGACACGCCTTCCCTGCCCTACCCAGCCCCAGCGTTGGTCAATCATCTTTGCGGAGGCCTTTCGGGACCACCCACGCACCGCAGGTGGACTGAGCACTGCTCGCATATTGCGTTAGTCCTTCGTCGGCGCACGTGCGCCCCCTTGGGCGCGGCCGAGCAAAAGGCCGGTAACCCATGGGTTACCGGCCTCACATGCCCTTTGTTTACAGGTCGGGTTACCGTCACCCGACTCCGTAACCCATGGGTTACCCGTCGCGCAGCGCCGCCTCGAATGCTTCCACGGCGCGCTGCAGGCGCTTGCGGTCCACCGAGGAGAAATCGATCTCGGAGAGGATGCGGCACTCGCCCTTGCGCGCTGTCACCTTGGACAGGCCGACGTGGAATTCGTATTTCACGCTGCGCTGGCGCGGCGTGTCCTGCGCCTTGCTTTCGGCCCGCTCGGCGGTCTGGACGAACTTCTTCAGAAGTTCAGCCTGCTCTTCGGCGGTGCTAACCGTGGTCAGAGCCGACGTCAGCGCCGCCGCGCGTTCCGGAGCGGCCTGAAGCTTGCGCGCAACGTCGACGCCAAGGTTCCGCGACACCGATTTCGGATACGGCAGCCCCTCCCCCAGAGTCTCGAGAAGGAAAACGAAGCTGCGGATATAAGAGCGCTTCATCTTGTGCAGCGAGGCATAGATGCGACCGACGAGCTCCTCTGCGCCCATCCCGTCGAGCCCGGAGTCCTGCGCCGCGGTGATCGCCACCTGCGCCATCTCGGCGAAGCTCAGGTCCTCGCGGATCACATTCTCCTCGACCATGTCGATATAGAGGTCGATCCGAGTCCCCGCTTCTTCCGCAACCCGTGCGATCGCCTTGCCGAAGCGCGGATCTCCGGTTTCGGTCAGCAGCTGCTCCAGCGCAGTGATCCGGCGCCAGCCCTTTTTCAGCTGGTAGCCGGTATCGGTGCGGTAGACCTCGATCGGCTCTTTCTGGCCGCGCTCACGGATCGAGGCTTTGAGCTCCTCCATCTCGTCCGAGGTGGCGACGCTGCTCAGGTCGAGACGGTCGCGCGGCAGATCATCGGTGCGGATCTCGTCGAGCGGGATGGCGACCAGCACACGGCCCTCTTCCTGTGCCTGGCGAAACGCCTTGGCGTCGGTGGCGTTCTGACGGCGCTGTTCGACGAGGTTTTCGGTGCTCTCGGTCATGCTGCTGGCCGCCTCGCGCACCGCGGTGCCCATCGGGCCAGGATCGCGGCGGCGCGGCTTGACCTCTGCAGGCTCGATCGGGCCGAAGCCGAACTTGTTCTTGCTGCTCATGCCTCAACCTCCTCTTTGGTGTTCTTCGCTTCCCAGGCGCGCAGCACCACCTCCTTGAACTCGTCGTAGGCGGAGTCGAAGCTCTGGCGCGCGCGCTTCCAGGTCTCGCGCGTCATTTGTCGGTAGTCCTGTTCGTAGACCGACTGCTGGAAGCGGCCGGACTGTTCGACCGCGCGGGTCATCTCGATGGCGTGCTTGCAGACGTCGGCGCCAAAGACATTGCGGAAGGCATCCATCATCGCGACGTGCAGCGGGTTGGACTGCTCGAAACGGGTCATAAGGAGCCGCACGTCGTCGAAGCGCTTCGGCAGACGGATGCCGGCATCTTCGGCGACCTTGGCGAAACCATCCGAGATATCCTCGAGCGCGTCACCGAGCTGGCCGAGGAAGCTGGTGGTCGAGTCATACTCCCAGTAGCCGGGGCCCGAGGGGATATAGAGGATGTCCGCCGCGAAGGCCGCGTTCAGCGACTGGTAGCCGATGGCCGGCGGGCAGTCGAAGATGATGAGGTCGTATTGGTCCTCGGGCAGCTCGTCGAGATAGCGCGACACGCAGCCGAAGAAGCTCCACGCTTTATGCATGGCGCGGTACTGGGCCGAGGCGAACTCGACGAAGGCGGCGTTGGCGCAGGACGGGATGATGTCGATGGTCGGCCAAGCGGTCTTCTGGATGAAGTCCTGGATGCGCTGCGCGCCGATCGACTGCACGTCCTCGGGCAGCTCGTCGGCGGTGGGGTAGGGGCAGTCGGCCGGGTCATCGTAGGCGGCGGCGATCCGATCGGCCTCGCGGCAGAGGTCGCGGCACATGATGCCCCAGACGGTGTTCCACTCCTTCACCTCGGTCAGACCCATGGAGTGGGTCATCGTCGCCTGCGGGTCGAAGTCGATCACGAGAACGCGATAGCCGTCGAGCGCCGCGGCATTGGCGAGGTGCTGGGCCACGACGGTCTTGCCAACGCCGCCCTTGAAGTTGGAGACCGCCACGCGCATCGCGCGGCCGGTCGGGCGGTGGGGCAACAGCGACTTGCCGCGGAACCGCAGCCGGCGGCGCAGTTCGTTGATCTCCTGCAGCGAGAACCAGCGTTGACGCCCGTCCTCTTCAACGGAGCCCTGCGGCAGCGAGGGATCGTCGGCCAGCTTCTTGCGCAGCGTGTCCGCGGGCACGTCGAACATGAAGTGGCTGATCTCCCAGATGGAGAAGGGGCGCAGGATCTTTTCCTCTGCCGGGGAGAAGGTCGCGCGGCGCACCGCAGCCTGCTGTGCAAGGCTGCGTTCGTTCATCGATTGAAGGTCGGAATGGTCTCTCATGAGCCTGCTCGTGTTTTCTGCTACTGTCCTTTCAATAACGCGAATAGCGGAAAGGGCAAAACCCAGAGTTTGCGATTCTCGCATTTCAGCGCAGTTTTTCGGGATTACGGGATTTTTGCAGCGGGCCAGGCACAGTTTTCGTGACACCCCTGGGGCCAAAACGGTGGATAAGGTGACAAACACCCCCTAAATTGGTGTCACCATGTCTGTCACCCATTACCAATGAACCGATTTTTTCCAAATAAATTTGGATAAGGGGTCCGTTCCCGTATTTTTGTGCTCGTTGACAAACGACGGGAAAATCGAGCAGTGTCGAAGCCAACGGGGAATCGGCCAATGAAGCCGAACCCAAATCGGCGGCAGAGCAGACGGACATGGACTTCAAACGATTTACGGGACCTCAGGCAGGCTCCCAGAAATATGACCTGTTGACGGCCCTGGCCCTTGCCGGGCTGAACGGATCGCCCGGATTCCAGACCTCGATGCTGCGGCTCGTGGCGTTGGTGACGGCGAGGTACAACTGGCGCAACGACGAGTTGACCGTCGGCCAGCGCGAGATGGCCCGGCTCTGGTCGGTCGACGAACGCACGGTCAAACGCGAGATCAAACGTCTGACGAAAACCGAGATTCTCTTGCAACTCCGGCCCGGGGTGCGGGGCAGGGTGGCAGCCTATCGGCTCAACTATTCCGAGGTCTTCAAGCTCAGCGCACCCCACTGGGGCAACGTTGGCCCGGATTTTTCGGCGCGGATGGAGGTGCAGACCCCCGTGCCGGAAAACACCGGCGAAAAGGTCGTTCGCGTCGATTTCGGTGCCCGTGCGGCCGAGGCGGTGCCAGGAACGCCCGCGATTGCCGAGACCGGCCCCTGGAGCCGGACGCTGGCGCGGCTGTCGCAGACCGATCCGGGCCTGCACCGCAGCTGGTTCTCGGGGCTGAGTTTCGACAGCTATGAGCAGGGTTTGCTGCTTCTCAAGGCCCCCTCGGCCTTTGCCGCGCAATACGTGCTGACGCACCACTTGCGCCCGCTGCAGGGCATGGCGGCTCAGGAATTCCACGGTCTGCGGCGGATCGAAATCACCGGGTGACCGTCCTGCCGGGGCGTTTCCCGGTAGGGCTTCCGGCGGGCGAGCGGGCGCCGAATCCTTGACCGCGATCAGATGATCGCCATATTGGTGTCAGCTGACTTACTCTCCCTGCGGAGGCCCACCATGCAAGTTCTGAAGGATCGCCCGACCGAAGCTCTGCGCATTGCCGATCTTCTCGGCCTTGCGAATGGCGTGACCGACCGCATCTCGCTGGCCGACCAGGTTGCGCATGGGCTGCCAGCGGACAGCGCCCGGCGGGTACATGACCGCCTCGGCGCGGCGCGGTTCTTTCGCATCCTGCCAGAGGCGACCTACCGGCGCGTGCGCCGCCACGGAAAACCGCTGACCCGAGAAACCAGTGAAAAGCTTTACGAATTCGCCCGCGTCTACGAGTTGGCGCTGCGGCTCTACCGGGGCGATCACGAGCGGTGCATGGCCTTTCTCGAAGCGCCGCACCCGATGCTAGGCGGGCGTGCGGCGCTGGATCTGGCAACCTCCAGTTCGGCCGGGGCGGATGCGGTGATCGACCTGCTGCACCGGGCCGAGGCGGGCTTCGCCGCCTGATGACTCACCGCCGCTTCGACGCCGAGCGCCGGGCCTGGCGCATCGGCGATCCCGAGGGGCGCTACCCGATCTGGTCCGAGGGCGGCGCGCTGCGCTACGGTGGGCGTTGGCACCTTGCAGGCGATCCGGTGATCTACGCCTCCGAGCATTACGCCACCGCGATGCTGGAAAAGCTGGTGCATTTCGCCGGGATCCTGCCCGAAGGGCAGCACGCGCTCGAGATCACCATTCCGGCGGGCGTCAGCTACGAGGTCTTTGCCGATCATCTCGCGCCGGACTGGAAGACGCCGGGCGACCCCGGTGCCGCCGCCTTCGGCCATGGCTGGGTGCAAGAGGCGCGCTCTGCGGTGCTGGTGGTGCCGAGCGCCGTCGCCCCGGTGGAACGCAACCTGATCTTCAATGTGGCGCACCCGGATTTCGTCCGCATCGCGACCGGGCTCGAGACGCCCATCGCCTGGGATGCCCGACTGTTTTCCCGCTAGGCCGAGTCGTGTGGCGCAATGTGATCACGCGCGAGAACCAGTATCAGGCAGCTGATTATCCTGCATTTTTCTGCGGAAGCCACGGCGGCGTCACAGGACGCTTTACAATAGTAATAAAGTAATACTTAATTGACCGAGGACCTGAGGAGAGGTCCATGGGAGGACATCATGAACATTCTTAAAAGCTTGCTCGCAAGCGCCGCTATCCTTGTGCCCGCCGTCGCCATGGCCGAGGGCGAAACCATCGGTTTTTCGCAGATCGGATCCGAGTCCGGCTGGCGCGCCGCCGAGACCACGGTCACCAAGCAGCAGGCCGAAGAGCGTGGCTACGACCTGAAATTCGCCGACGCCCAGCAGAAACAAGAGAACCAGATCAAGGCGATCCGCAGCTTCGTGGCGCAGGGGGTCGATGCGATCCTGCTCGCCCCGGTGGTCGCCACCGGCTGGGAGGAGGTGCTGGAAGAGGCCAAGGATGCCGACATCCCGGTGATCCTTCTGGACCGCAACATCGACGCCCCTGAGGACCTTTACATGACCGCCGTGACTTCGGACCAGGTGCACGAAGGCATGGTTGCCGGCAATTGGCTGGTGGAGGCTGTGGGCGATGCCGAGTGCCCCGTGGTCGAGCTTCAGGGCACCACCGGCTCCTCGCCCGCCATCTCGCGCAAGAAGGGCTTCGAAGAGGCCATCGCCGCCGCGGACAACATCTCCATCACCCGCAGCCAGACCGGCGATTTCACCCGTGCGCAGGGCAAGGTGGTGATGGAGAGCTTCCTCAAGTCCGAGGGCGGCGAGAACATCTGCGCGCTCTACGCGCACAATGATGACATGGCCGTGGGCGCGATCCAGGCGATCAAGGAAGCCGGTCTGAAGCCGGGCGAAGACATCAAGATCGTGTCGATCGACTCGGTGCCCGACATCCATCTGGCGATGAAGGCCGGCGAGGCCAATGCCACGGTGGAACTGACGCCGAACATGGCCGGGCCCGCCTTCGACGTGCTGGAAGCCTACTGGAAGGACGGCACCATGCCGCCGAAGTGGATCCAGACGGAATCCAAGCTCTACACCAGCGATGACGACAACGCGGCCATTTACGAGAGCAAGAAGGATCTCGGATACTGACGCTGCGCGGCGGGGGCAGGGCCCCTGCCGGACGCGCCTTCCGGTGGGGGCCGGGGGGCGCACAACCCTGTTCGAGGGGAGGGAACTCGGGATGGCCATGCCGGAACCGGTGCTGCACGCACGCGGCATCAGCAAATTCTTTCCGGGCGCGATCGCGCTCGATGACGTGGAGCTGGCGCTCTATCCCGGCGAGGTGCACGCGCTGCTGGGAGAGAATGGCGCGGGAAAATCCACGCTGATCAAGTGCGTGACCGGCGCGTACAGCCGCGACGGCGGCACCATCGCGCTCTCGGGCGCCGAGATCGACCCGCGCGATCCGCTGGACAGCCAGAGTCTCGGGATCGGCACCGTCTACCAGGAGGTGAACCTGCTGGAGAACCTCACGGTGGCTGAGAACCTCTTTCTGGGCCGCCAGCCGATGCGCTGGGGCATGGTCGATCATCGCCGGATGAAGCGCGAGGCGCGGGACATCCTGCGCGACTACGGGCTCGACATCGACCCCGGCCGCCTCCTTTCGAGCTATTCCATCGCAATCCAGCAGATCGTCGCCATTGCCCGCGCCGTCGAGCTTTCGGGCAAGGTGCTGATCCTCGACGAGCCCACCGCCAGCCTCGACCATGACGAGGTGCAGCTGCTGTTTTCGGTGATCGAGCGGCTGAAGGGCAGGGGGCTCGCCATCGTCTTCATCACCCATTTCCTCGATCAGGTCTTTGCCATCTCGGACCGCGCCACCATCCTGCGCAATGGCCGGGTGGTGGGCACCCGGCGGCTCGCCGACGTGAGCCAGACCGAGATCGTCACCCTGATGCTCGGTCGTCAGCTCGAGGCGGCGACCCATCATCGCGCCCATTCCGAGCCCGGCGAACTGCTGCTCTCGCTTAAGGGCTTCGGCAAGCGCGGCAGCATCGAGCCGTTTGACATGGAGATCCGCGAGGGCGAGGTGGTCGGCCTCGCCGGGTTGCTCGGATCCGGCCGCAGCGAGACCGCCAATGTGGTCTTCGGCGTGGTCGCCGCGGATCAGGGCACGGCCGAGCTGCGGGGAAGGGGGCTGCGCATCACCAACCCGCGCGAGGCGATCCGTAACCGCTTTGCGCTCTGCCCTGAGGACCGCAAGACCGACGGCATCGTCGGCGACCTGTCGGTGCGCGAGAACATCATCCTGTCGCTGCAGGCGCGGCAGGGCTGGCACCGTCCCATTCCCCGCGCCAAGGCCGAGGAGATTGCCCAGCACTACGTGAAGGCGCTCGATATTCGCCTCGCCTCGCTCGACATGCCGATCCGGCTGCTTTCGGGCGGCAATCAGCAAAAGGCGCTGCTGGCGCGCTGGCTGGCGACCGAGCCCGAGCTGTTGATCCTCGACGAGCCGACGCGCGGCATAGACGTCGGCGCGCACGCCGAGATCATCGCGCTGATCGAGGATCTGCGCGAGAAGGGCATGGCACTGATCGTCGCCTCCTCGGAAATGGAGGAGTTGGTGGCCTATTCCTCGCGCATCGTCGTGCTGCGCGATCGGCGGCAGGTGGGCGAACTGACCGGACACGAGATCTCGACCAAATCCATCGTCGAGGCCATCGCGGCGGAGGACGCGGCATGATGAAATCCACGCTGAAACGGGTGATGCCACAGATCATCATCCTGGCGCTGGTGCTGGCGGCCAACTTTCTGGTCTTCCGGGGCTTCTTCCACGTCGAGTTCCAGCATGGTCGGCTCTTCGGCAACCTGATCGACGTACTCAACCGGGGCGCACCCACTGCGCTTCTGGCCACCGGCATGACGCTGGTCATCGCCACGCGCGGCATCGACCTGTCGGTCGGGGCGGTGATGGCCATCGCCGGGGCGGTCGCCGCCTCGGCGGTGGTGGGCGGCGCGCATTGGACGCTTGCGGTGCTGCTGGCGCTGGCGGCGGGCGCCGCCTGCGGCCTGTGGAACGGCGTGCTGGTGGCGATCTTCCGCATCCAGCCCATCGTCGCGACGCTGGTGCTTATGGTCGCCGGGCGCGGCATCGGGCAATTGCTGACCGAGGGAGCCATCCTCACCTTCAACGATCCCGGGCTGATCCGGCTGGGGGCCGGCACTATCGCCGCCGTACCGACGCCTATCTGGATCTGGATCGCCGTGGCCTGCGTCGTGGGCCTGGTGATCCGCCGGAGCGCCCTTGGCCTGCTGATCGAGGCGGTGGGCATCAACCAGACGTCCTCGCGGCTTGCCGGGATCAACGCCCGTGTGCTGCTGATCGCGGTCTACCTTGTTTCCGGTCTCTGCGCCGCCCTCGCCGGTGTCATCGTCGCCGCCGACATCAAGGGTGCGGATGCCAACAACGCCGGGCTGTGGATGGAACTGGACGCGATCCTCGCCGTGGTCATCGGTGGCAACTCGCTGCTTGGCGGGCGGTTCTCGATCACCGCCTCGCTGCTGGGGGCGCTGATCATTCAGGGGGTAAACTCGCTGATCCTGCTCTCGGGCATGCCGGTGGAGTTCAACCTCGTCATCAAGGCGCTGATCATCATCGCCATCCTCGTCATCCAGAGCCCGCGCGTGCGCCACAGCCTCTACCTGCTGCGGGCCTCGACCGGGCCGGTGCTGCGGGAAAGGCCGAAGCCTGCCCCGCGGACTCCGCAAGAGGAGGGCCAGTCATGAGCCAATCCACCAAGCTTCCGCTCTACATCACGCTTGCGACCTTCGTGCTGGCCTTCGTGCTCTGCGCCGCGCAGTACCCGGCGATGGCCTCGACACGGGTGGTGGCCAACCTGCTGACCGACAACGCCTTCCTTGGCATCACCGCGGTCGGCATGACCTTCGTGATCCTGTCGGGAGGCATCGACCTCTCGGTCGGCTCGGTGATCGCCTTCACCGGCGTCTTCCTCGCGGTGATCCTGCGCGACACATCCATTCACCCGCTGGTGGCCTTCGCGCTGGTGCTGCTGATCACCACCGGCTTCGGCGCCGCCATGGGCGGGATCATCCACTATCTCGAGATGCCGCCCTTCATCGTCACGCTGGCGGGCATGTTCCTGATGCGCGGGCTGGCCTATGTGCTGTCGACCGAGTCCGTGCCGATCACCCACGAATTTTACGACTGGCTGCAGTCGCTCTACTGGAAGGCCCCGGGGGGTGGGCGCTTCCGGCTGACCGGCGCGCTGATGCTGCTGACCTACGTGGCGGCAATGATCGTGCTGCACCGCACGCGCTTTGGCCAGAACGTCTATGCCATCGGCGGCTCGGCGCAGACCGCGCAGCTGATGGGGGTGCCGCGGGCGCGGACGACCATCGGAATCTACGCTGTCTCGGGCGGTCTGGCCGGGCTCGCGGGGATCGTCTACACGCTCTACACCTCGGCGGGTTACTCGTTGGCGACCGTCGGCGTCGAGCTCGACGCCATCGCCGCGGTGGTCATCGGGGGCACGCTCCTGAGCGGTGGCAGCGGTTTTGTCGCGGGCACTTTCTTTGGCATTCTGATCATGGGGCTGATACAGACGTACATCGTCTTTGACGGCACGCTCTCGAGCTGGTGGACGAAGATCGTGATCGGGGGCCTGCTGTTCGCCTTCATCATGCTGCAAAAGGGTTTGGGTTGGGCAACGACGGCGCGCATAAGGCTTCTGACCGCATCAGACGCGCGATCATGACATTGACGGCGGGCGGCGGTTTTTCGGACCGCGCCCAGAGCCATACCACCCACGTGGTGGACCAGCTCGGTCTGGCCATCGTCGCCGGGGAATACCCCGAGCGCGCGATGATCCCGCTCGACCCGGACCTCGAAGAGATGTTCGGTGTCTCGCGCACGGTCATCCGCGAGGCCAAGAAGACGCTGATCGCCAAAGGCATGCTGGCCTCGAAGGCCAAGGTCGGCACGCGGGTGCAACCCTCGTCCGAGTGGAACATGTTCGACCCCGACGTGCTGCGCTGGCACTCTGAACAGAAGACGCCGGGACGCTTCGTCGCCGATCTGAACGAGATCCGGCTGATCATCGAGCCCGCGGCGGCGGCACTGGTGGCCGAGCGCGCCGGGCCCGAGGAACACGCGCGGCTCGATGCGAGCTGCGAGGCGCTGGCGCAGGCCGGCGGCCGCACGGCCTTTGCCATGGCGGATCTGGAGTTCCACAAGCTGATCCTGCAGCTTTCGGACAACCGCTTCCTGCAATCTCTGGGCGATCTGGTGCAGGCGGCGCTCTACTCACAGCTCATCGCCGAGGCAGAGGAGGCGCGCGAGCCGGGAGATCTCGCGCGCAGCGTCGAGAAGCACCGCGCCATCGTCGATGCGATCCGCGCCGGAATGCCGGACCGGGCGCGCGCTTGCATGGAAAAGGTGGTGACGGATGCCCCCGCCGGAGGCGTGCGCCGCGCGGGCTGATCCGCCGGTGAGAAAATTTCCCGAATTCGGAATTTGGCCTCAGAAACTGCGAATGCTCTCCTGCACCATGCCGAGCAGCCGCTCGGCGGCTTTCGAGATGTGACGTCCGCGCGCCTGGATGATCAGGTAGGGCTCGACCGTCACCAGACGGTTCAGTTGCAGCCGCCGCAGGTCCGCCGAGACCGGCGGCTCCAGCATCAGGTCGATCACCTCCTGCGACATGGGCGCGACCGCATCGGACTCCTTCAGCAGCGCGATGATCGCCAGCAGCGAGGAGGTGGTGATCACGTCCGGCGGCGCGGTCATCCCCTCGTCGTGGAAGGCGGTCTCGATGGCGGCGCGGATCGGCGCGCCGCGTTGTTGCAGGATCCAGCGCGTGCCGTGCAGGTCGGCGATGGAGACCGGGCTGCGTCCGAGCATCGGGTGACCCTCGCGCACCAGCAGCTGCACGATCTCGTCCCGCGCCGGCTCCAGCACGAAATCGCGCTCGTCGAACTGCGGTGGTAGCCGGGCCAGTGCGAAGTCGAGCTCGCCGCGTTCCAGCGCCTGCACCAGTGCCACCGAGGGGGCAACCTCGATCGAGATGTCCACCGAGCTCGACAGCGCCTTCAGCCGCTGCACCTGCGGCACCAGCTGGCCGAGCGCCGGGCCGGTTACCGCGCCGACCCGCACCGTGCCGCCAAGGCCGGAATGCAGGTCGTCGAAATCCTCGGCCATGCGGCGCAGGTCGTGCTCGATACGCCGCGCGTGCTGGGCCAGCAGCGTGCCGGTGGGAGTGGGCTCCATTCCCTTGGGCGTGCGCTGGAACAGCCGCGCACCGATGGCGCGCTCCAGCTCGGCCAGCATCCGTGACGCACCAGGCTGGGTCATCCGGCAGGCGGTGGCCGCCACCTGCAGCTGCCCGTGCTCGGCAATCGCCGCGATCAGGCGGATCTGCGCGGGGCGCAGGTTCTTCAGCAGGTCGGACATCACACATACCGGTATCGTTATGCAGATGACCAATAATGGTATTTGTTCGGTATGTCACGATTAAGTAGGACTTTTGACGTTCCCACGCGAGTCCATGAGGAGTCCGGGGACGAGCGGGGTGCGGGAGACGCCCCCTTCAACGGGAGGATACCGATGAAACTGACTAAACTCGCGGGTGCGCTCGCGGTAAGCCTTGTTGCGCTTTCCAGCGCGGCCTTCGCCCAGGACAAGGGCACCGTGGGCATCGCCATGCCGACCAAGAGCTCGGCGCGCTGGATCGACGACGGCAACAACATGGTCAAGCAGCTGGAAGAAGCCGGCTACGCGACCGACCTGCAATATGCAGAAGACGATATTCCCAACCAGCTCGCCCAGATCGAGAACATGGTGACCAAGGGCGTCGACGTGCTGGTGATCGCCGCCATCGACGGCACCACCCTGTCGAACGCGCTGGCCAATGCCGCCGCCTCGGGCGTGCGCATCGTCGCCTATGACCGGCTGATCCGCGACAGCGGCGACGTCGACTATTACGCCACCTTCGACAACTTCAAGGTCGGCGTGCAGCAGGCAACCTCGCTGGTCGAGGGCCTCGAAGAGCGCTTCCCCGACAGCAAGCCGTGGAACGTGGAACTCTTCGGCGGCTCGCCAGACGACAACAACGCCTACTTCTTCTACAACGGCGGCATGTCGGTGCTGCAGCCGCTGATCGACAGCGGCGACATCGTCGTCCAGTCGGGCCAGATGGGCATGGACAAGGTCGGCACGCTGCGCTGGGACGGTGCGGTTGCTCAGGCGCGCATGGATAACATCCTGTCGGCCAACTACACCGACAAGGACGTGCACGGCGTGCTCGCCCCCTACGACGGCCTGTCCATCGGCATCCTCTCGTCGCTCAAGGGCGTCGGCTATGGCTCGGGCGATCTGAAGATGCCGATCGTCACCGGCCAGGACGCCGAGGTGCAGTCGGTGAAATCGATCCTCGCCGGCGAGCAGTACTCGACCATCTTCAAGGACACCCGTGAACTTGCCCGCGTCACCGTCGGCATGGTCAACGCGGTGATGGAAGGCTCCGAGCCCGAGATCAACGACACCGAGACCTACGACAACGGCGTGAAAGTCGTCCCGTCCTACCTGCTCGAGCCGGTCCCGGTGGACGCCTCGAACTGGGAAGAGGTCCTGATCGGCTCCGGCTACTACACCGAAGACCAGATCAAGTAAGCGATCCTCCCGAGCGCCCCATTTGCTCCCGGGGCGCCGAACAGGGGGAGGCCGACAGGCCTCCCCCGACCTTCACTTCATACAAGGCAGGTACGGGTCATGACTCTTCTGCTCGAGATGCGCGACATCACCAAGGAATTCCCTGGTGTGAAAGCGCTCGACCAGGTGAACCTTCAGGTCCGCGAGGGCGAGATCCACGCCATCTGTGGCGAGAACGGTGCCGGGAAATCGACCCTGATGAAGGTGCTTTCCGGGGTCTACCCCGTGGGCAGCTACGACGGGGAAATCCACTACGATGGCGGACTCGCCGAGTTCAAGACGCTGCGCGACAGCGAGGACAAGGGCATCGTCATCATCCACCAGGAACTGGCGCTGGTGCCGCAGCTCTCGATCGCCGAGAACATCTTTCTCGGCAACGAGCGGCAGACCGGCGGCGTGATCCAGTGGCAGGAAACCTTCCGCCGCACCGAGGAACTGCTGGCCAAGGTCGGCCTGCGCGACGCGCCGGGCACGCTGGTCGACAGCATCGGGGTGGGCAAGCAGCAGCTTGTCGAGATCGCCAAGGCGCTGTCCAAGGACGTGAAGCTGCTGATCCTCGACGAGCCGACGGCCGCGCTGCAGGAGAACGACAGCCGCAAGCTGCTCGACCTGATGCTTGAGCTGAAGGCGCAGGGCGTGACCTGCATCATCATCTCGCACAAGCTCAACGAGGTGCGCTACGTCGCCGACACGGTCACCGTGATCCGCGACGGCATGGCGGTCTCGGAGCTCGACGCCTCGCAGGGGCTGTCGGAGGACCGCATCGTGCGCGACATGGTGGGCCGCGACATGTCGCAACGCTATCCGGACCGCGAGCGCCGCGCCGGTGAGGTGGTCATGGCGGTGAAGGACTGGAACGTCTGGCACCCCGAGCACGCCGAGCGGCAGGTCATCAAGAACATCAACTTCAACGTCCGCGCCGGCGAGGTCGTCGGCATCGCCGGCGTCATGGGCTCGGGTCGCACCGAGCTGGCCATGTCGATCTTCGGCCAGAGCTGGGGCAGGGGCATCTCGGGCGAGGTGAGCTTGCACGGCAAGCCGATCGACGTCTCGAAGGTCGATCGCGCCATCGACGCCGGGCTGGCCTATGTCACCGAGGACCGCAAGTCGCTGGGGCTGATCCTCGACGAGAGCATCCGTTTCAACACCACCCTCGCCAACTTGAATGGCGTCTCCGACAAGGGCGTGCTGAACGAGGCCGAGGAGACCGATGTCGCCGAGCGTTACCGCAAGGCGCTGGCCACCCGCACGCCGACGGTGATGCAGAAGGTCGGCAACCTCTCGGGCGGCAACCAGCAGAAGGTGGTTCTGGCCAAGTGGCTGTTCACCGAGCCCGAGGTGCTGATCCTCGACGAGCCCACGCGCGGCATCGATGTCGGCGCGAAATACGAAATCTACTCGATCATCAACGAGCTGTCCGCCCAAGGAAAAGCCGTCGTGATGATCTCGTCGGAGATGCCCGAACTGCTGGGCATGTGCGACCGCATCTATGTCATGAACGAAGGCGCTTTCGTCGGGGAACTCTCCGCCGAGGAAGCCAGCCAGGAGCGCATCATGTCGCTCATCGTCAGCGAGTGAGAGGGGAGGGGACATGTCCACTCAAACGGCAGAAACCGCAGGGCAGGGCGAGGCACAGGGCCTGAAGCACTACCTGCGCAACCACATGCGCGAATATGGTCTGCTCTTCGCGCTGATCGCCATCATGGTGTTCTTCCAGGCGGTGACCGGCGGCACGCTGATGCGTCCGGTGAACATCACCAACCTGTTCCTGCAGAACAGCTACGTCATCATCATGGCGCTGGGGATGCTGATCGTCATCGTCTCGGGCAACATCGACCTGTCGGTCGGCTCGGTGCTTGGCTTCATCGGCGCGTTGGCGGCGGTGATGATCGTACACTGGGGCTGGTCCGTACCGCTGACCATCCTTGCCTGTCTCGTCGTCGGCGGCCTCATCGGCGCGGCGCAGGGCTACTGGGTGGCCTATTGGTCGATCCCGTCCTTCATCGTGACGCTGGCCGGGATGCTGGTGTTCCGCGGCGCCTCGCTCTGGCTGCTGCAGGGGCAGTCGGTGGGACCGTTCCCGCCGGGCTTCCAGATGCTCTCGACCGGCTTCGTGCCCGATCTCTTCCCGCGCGAGATGACTGCCGGGCTGGCCGAGATTGCCGGGTCGCGCAACTTCAACCTGCTTGCCATGGCCGTCGGCATCGTCGCCGCCGTCGCCATCGTCTGGCTCGGCCTGCGCGAGCGCGCGCGGGACAAGGCCTATGGCATCGAGGGCGAGCCCGCGAACTTCTTCTGGGTGCGCAATGCCATCGTCTGCGGCGCGCTGCTCTTCCTGACCTTCAAGATCGCCACCTTCCGGGGCCTGCCCAACGTGCTGGTCACCATGGGCGTGCTGATCATCATCTACGCCTTCATCACCCAGAAAACGGTGATCGGCCGCCGCATCTACGCGCTCGGCGGCAACCGCAAGGCGGCGAAGCTCTCGGGCATCAAGACCGAGCGTCTGACCTTCCTCGCCTTCGTCAACATGGGCGTGCTGGCGGCGCTGGCGGGGCTGGTCTTCGCCGCGCGCCTCAACACCGCGACGCCCAAGGCGGGCTTCGGCATGGAGCTCGACGTGATCGCGGCGGTCTTCATCGGCGGCGCGTCGATGGCGGGCGGCTCGGGCAAGATCGTCGGCGCGGTGGTCGGCGCCTTCATCATGGGCGTGATGAACAACGGCATGTCGATCATGGGCATCGGCATCGACTACCAGCAGATGATCAAGGGTCTGGTGCTGCTCGCGGCCGTGATCTTCGACGTCTACAACAAATCGAAACAGGGCTGAGCCGCGCGCTCAGCCCCCAATACCAAGCCGCTCTGGAGGCATTCATGTCCGTCAAGGATTTCACCCCCGCCCCCTGGCCGCGCAAGCTGCGCTCGACCCACTGGTACTCGGGCAACTCGCGCGACACGATCTACCACCGCGGCTGGCTGAAGAACCAGGGCTACCCGCACGACCTGTTCGACGGGCGCCCGATTATCGGGATCCTCAACACCTGGTCCGATCTCACCCCCTGCAACGGCCACCTGCGCGAGCTGGCGGAAAAGGTGAAGGCAGGCGTCTGGGAGGCCGGTGGCTTCCCGGTCGAGGTGCCGGTCTTCTCGGCATCCGAGAACACCTTCCGGCCCACCGCCATGATGTTCCGCAACCTTGCGGCGCTGGCCATCGAGGAGACGCTGCGCGGCCAGCCGATTGACGGCGCGGTGCTGATGGTCGGCTGCGACAAGACCACGCCCTCGCTGATGATGGCCGCGGCTTCCTGCGACGTGCCGTCGATCGTGGTGACCGGCGGGCCGATGCTGAACGGCTATTTCCAGGGCGAGCGCGTCGGCTCGGGCACGCATCTGTGGAAGTTCTCGGAGATGGTGAAGGCCGGCGAGATGACGCAGGAGGAGTTCCTTGAGGCGGAGCAGTCGATGTCCCGCTCCTCGGGCACCTGCAACACCATGGGCACGGCGTCGTCGATGGCGTCGATGGCCGAGGCGCTTGGCATGGCGCTTTCCGGCAATGCGGCGATCCCGGCGGTCGACAGCCGCCGCCGCGTGATGGCGCAGCTTTCGGGCCGCCGCATCGTGCAGATGGTCAAGGACGACCTGAAGCCGTCGGACATCCTGACCAAGGAAGCCTTCGAGAACGCCATCCGCACCAATGGTGCCATCGGCGGTTCGACCAACGCGGTGATCCACATGCTGGCGCTGGCGGGCCGGGTCGGCATCGACCTGACGCTCGACGACTGGGACCGCTGCGGCCGCGACGTGGCGACCATCGTCAACCTCATGCCCTCGGGCAAATACCTGATGGAGGAATTCTTCTACGCCGGCGGCCTGCCGGTGGTGCTGAAGCGCCTCGGCGAGAGCGGCCAGCTGCACAAGGACGCGCTGACGGTCTCGGGGCAGAGCATCTGGGACGAGGTCAAGGATGTGGTGAACCACAACGAGGACGTCATCCTGCCGCTCGAGAAGGCGCTGACCCAGCAGGGCGGCATCGCCGTGCTGCGCGGCAACCTCGCGCCAAAGGGCGCGGTGCTGAAGCCCTCGGCGGCCTCGGAGCACCTGCTCAAGCACAAGGGCCGCGCCGTCGTCTTCGAGGACATCGACGACTACAAGGCGAAGATCAACGACGAGGCGCTCGACATCGACGAGACCTGCATCATGGTGCTGAAGAACTGCGGGCCCAAGGGCTATCCGGGCATGGCCGAGGTCGGCAACATGGGCCTGCCGCCGAAGGTGCTGAAGAAGGGCATCACCGACATGATCCGCATCTCCGACGCGCGCATGTCGGGCACCGCCTACGGCACGGTGATCCTGCACACCTCGCCCGAGGCGGCAGCGGGCGGGCCGCTGGCGGTCGTGCAGAACGGCGACATGATCGAGCTTGATGTGGAAAGCCGCCGTCTGCACCTCGACATTCCCGACGAGGAGCTGGCCGCGCGCCTTGCTGCCTGGAAGCCGACGCATGATCTGCCCGGCAGCGGCTATGCCTGGCTGCACCAGAGCCACGTGGAGGGTGCCGACACCGGCGCGGACCTTGATTTCCTCAAGGGCTGCCGCGGCAACGACGTGGGCAAGGACAGCCACTGATGGAGGTCTTCGACGCCCGGACCTGCGCGCTTGGCGAGGGGGTGCTCTGGCATCCCCTGCGCGAGGAGCTGTTCTGGTTCGACATCACCGGCAGGCGGCTGCTGTCGCACCATCCGGCCACCGGGCACACCCGCGCCGTGCCGCTGACCGACATCTGTTCGGCGGCCGCCTGGATCGACCACGACCGGCTGCTGATCGCCTCCGAGACCGGGCTCTGGACCTATGACCTGGCGCGCGGGGTCTTCGGGCACCTCGCGGACCTCGAAAAGGACAATCCGAACACCCGGTCGAACGACGGGCGGGCGGATCCCTGGGGCGGCTTCTGGATCGGCACGATGGGCAAGAGCGCCGAGCCCCATGCGGGCGCGATCTACCGCCATCACGGCGGCGAGCTTCGCACCATTGCGGACGGCATCAGCATCCCCAACGCGCTCTGCTTCGATCAGGCGCGGGGCTGCGGCTATTTCGCCGACACCGACGCACGCCTCTTGTTCAAGGTGCCGCTGGACGCCGCGGGCTGGCCCACCGAAGCGCCTGAGGTTTTCGTCGACTTCGGTCTTGCGGGGCTTAGCCCTGACGGCGCAGTGACGGATGCCGCAGGCACGCTCTGGGTGGCGCTCTGGGGCGAGGGGGCGGTGATCGAGGTCTCGCCCGATGGCAGGCTTGGGGCGCGCCACGAGATGGACGCGCCGCACAGTACCTGTCCGGCCTTCGGCGGGCCGGAGTTCACCACGCTCTACTGCACCACCGCGACGCAGGGCCTCGGTCCCGACGCGCTGGCCGAGGCACCGCAGTCCGGCGCGGTCTTTTCCGAGCTCGGCGCGGGGCAGGGCAAGGCGGAGCCCGCCTTCATACTCGACACGGGAGACGCCTGATGAGCGATCCGATCCAGCTTGGCCTCGTCGGCCTTGGCACCATCGCGCGCAACCAGCACTTGCCCTCGCTCGAGGATGTGCCGGCGCTGCGACTGGCGGCCATCGCCAGCCGTCACGCCGGGCATGAGACGCTGCCGTCCTACCACGACGTGGTTGAGATGCTGGCCAAGGAACCGGGCCTGCAGGCGGTTTCGCTCTGCACCCCGCCGCAGGGGCGTTTTGCCCAGGCGGTGGCGGCGATCAACGCCGGCAAGCACGTGATGCTGGAGAAGCCACCGGGCGCCAGCGTCTCGGAGGTCGAAGGGCTGGCGCGGCTGGCGCGCGAAAAGGGCGTGACGCTCTTTGCCACCTGGCACTCGCGCGAGGCGGCGGCGGTCGAGGATGCGCGGGCTCTGCTTGCCGAGGCCACGATCCGGCGCGCGAAGATCACCTGGAAGGAAGACGTGCGCCACTGGCACCCGGGGCAGGAATGGATCTGGCAGCCGGGCGGACTCGGCGTCTTCGATCCGGGCATCAACGCGCTGTCGATCCTGACCCGCATCCTGCCCGAGCCGGTGCACCCGGTGGCGGCGCATCTGGAGGTGCCCGAGAACAAGCAGGCACCGATTGCGGCGAAGCTCGATATGCAGACCGCCTCGGGCGCGCCCGTGCAGGCCGAGTTCGACTGGCGGCAGACCGGACCGCAGACCTGGGACATCCTCGTCGAGACCGACGGCCCCGACATTCTGTTGCGCGAGGGCGGGGCAAAGCTCTTTGTCGGTGGCGAGGAACGGATCTCGGCCGAGGATCGCGAGTACCGCCGGCTCTACGCCCGCTTTGCCGAGTTGATCGCGGCGGGCGAGTCCGATGTCGATCTCTCGCCGCTGCAGCTGGTGGCCGATGCCTTCCTGCTGGGTGCGCAGACCCGTGTCGAGGCGTTCCATGACGATCCCTGAGCGCCATTCCTTCGGCCACGTGCGCAGCAGCACCCCGGTCGAGCGCATCGTGCTCCGCGCGGGCGGGGTGAGCGCCGAGGTGCTCACCTACGGGGCCACGCTCATGTCGCTGCGCGTGCCCGACCGCGAAGGCCGGGTGGATGACATCGTGCTCGGCTTCGACGACCTGCAGGGGTATCTCGACCATCGCATGTTCTTTGGCGCTTCGGTGGGACGCGTGGCGAACCGCATCGCGGGCGGGCGTTTCACGCTCGACGGGCGCGACTACCAATTGGCGCAGAACGAAGGCGAGACCACGTTGCACGGCGGGCCGGACGGGTTCGACCGGCGCAACTGGGCGGTGTCCGAGCTTGGGGATTGCTCGGTGACGCTCGAGATGGTCAGCCATGCGGGGGATCAGGGCTTTCCGGGGGCCCTTACGGCGCGCGCCATCTACGCGCTGCGCGAAACCTCCGCGGGGCCCTGCCTGAGCCTCTCCTACGAGGCCGAGACCGACGCGCCGACGCTGGTGTCGATGACCAACCACAGCTTCTTTGCGCTTGCAGGGCTGTCGGCGCTGCCGGACCGCCCGCGCTCGGCGCTGGAGTACCGGCTGAAGGTGCCCGCCGCGCGCTACCTGACGGTCGACGAGCAGCTCATCCCAACTGGCGTCGCGCCGGTCGGAGCCAGCCCCTTTGATTTCCGCGAGGGGCGGCAACCGCTCACCGCGATGCGCTCGGGGGCGCTTGAGGGTTATGACCATTGCCTGTGCCTCGACTCCGGAGAGATCGAGCTGCATGACCCGACCAGCGGGCGGCTGATGCGGATGAGCACGAACCTGCCGGGACTGCAGGTCTACACCGGTAATTTCCTCGACGGCTCGGTGCCATCAAAGGGCGGCTATGCCGCGCGCAAGCACGATGCCATCTGCCTCGAGCCGCAGATCTGGCCCGATGCGATCAACATGCCGCAAAGCTGGGGCGCGCAGAGCCCGGTGCTGCGACCGGGCGAGGTCCGGCGCGCCGAGATGAGCTTTACCTTCGGTATCCGCTGAGGCACCGCGCCCGATTGACACCGGGGCGGGGTCCGGCAAGTCTGCGCCATGCTCTTGTGCCGGACATATCGCGATGCGCGCCTCGTGGTGGTGGGTCTGATGACCCTCGCGCTGCTGCTTTGGCTGCCGACGATGAGTTTTGCCCATGCTGTGCCGATGAGCGCGCAGCCTGTCGTGTCAGCCGAACAGAACCAGGCGGGCGGCCAGGGCCACACGGCGGACCATTGCTGCCATGAGCAGGCGGCCTGCGCCTCGGCGCTGATCCTCGTTGAAAGCTCCGCACCCGCAGCGCCTGCGGCACTTCGGCTCGCAAGAGTCGAGCCGAGGCCAATGCAGATCGTCTCCTTCCAGCCCGTCGCCGATCCTCCGCCGCCGCGAGTCTGACCCGGTGCCGGCCCTTCCCGGCCCTTCCGGATTTCAGACAAGGATCAAGACATGACCAAGAAGACCTACTTTCTTGCCGGCGCGGTAATCGCGGCCGGTCTCGGCGGCTATGCAGCCTGGCGTGCGGCGCAGGAGCCCGTCGCCACTGCTACAGGCGAAGGTGCCCCACTTGTCGAGGTGGCGCTGCCGGCGGCGCTGTCGCCGCAGGCACAGCTCGGCAAGCAGGCTTTCGATGCCGTCTGCGCCGCCTGCCACGGCGAGAACGCCACGGGCCGCATGGGCATGGGCCCGCCGCTGGTGCACGTCATCTACGAGCCGTCGCACCATGCCGACATGGCTTTCTTCGTGGCAGTGCAGAACGGCGTGCGGGCGCATCACTGGAGGTTCGGGGACATGCCCCCGCAGGGTGGGCTGACACAGGGCGACGTGACGGCCATCATCACCTATGTGCGCGAACTGCAGAGGGAAAACGGCATAGACTGACCCAGTCGGGGGCTGGGGTGACCGACCCGCGCGGCCGCAGGATGGCCGCGCTACCCCGGCGTCTCTCCACCGGTGGTCACGGCGTTCAGTTCGGCGGATCTTTGCCGCAACTTATGCACTAGACCCTAGGGAAGTATTCGCGCTTTCTTTTCATGCAAACCCGTGTTCCCATTGTCGCGGGATGCGCAAACAAAGACGTGGGTAACATGAGTTCGACTCGTTACGCGAAGCTCTTGATCGATTCAGCTGACAGTCTGGCAGAGACACGCACGGCGCAGGACGCCTGGGATGCGGCGGTGAAGATCTGCCGCCGGATCGGCGCCAAGGACGTGAATTGCGGTGCCATCATGCGCGACTCGCGCGAGTTGGCCTGGCTGCGAAGTTCCATGGATCCGCGCTGGTTGCGGGCGTACCATCAGGCGCGGTTCTACGAAGTCGATGCGATCCTCGATGCCTGCAAGGCGGGCACACCGCAGCAGTTCGTCGATGTCCCGCGGCACTTCTCCGCGGCCCGCACGAGCCGGCGGCGCGACATGTTCGGCTGTCTGCTCGACTTCGAGTATCGCTACATCCTCGCCCAGACCTGGATCACCGGAGAGACGGAGAGGACCGTGGTGCTGAGCTGCGAAGACGACCCGAAGGATCTCTACGGGCGGGGCACCGAACGGGCGTTCCGCGCGATCTCGGCCATGTTGAGCTTGGCCATCCTGCCGCCAGGAGACGAGATGGCTCAGGATTGGGCCTGCGGGTCGCCTTGGTCGCGGCTCAGTGCCAAGGAGCGCGATGTGCTGAGCTATCTCGCGCATGGGATGGAAGTGCATGAAATCGCCGAGCGTTTCGTGATCACCGAAGAGCAGGCCAGGCGGCGGTTGCTCAGCGCGTGCCGGACGCTGGGTGTCGCGGCACCGGAGCAGGCGCTTTCGCTCGCGATGGCGCGCGGTGTGCTGTCCCTGTGACCGCGGACCCTCTGCGCTGAACCTTGGGTGCAGCGGCGAATGCCATGTGGGCGCTCTGCCAGGGAAATAGACCGTCCAGACGGGCCGGGCTCAATTTCCTGAGTGTTCACCTTTGGCATTCAGTGGCTTGCCTTTCGTTGACCTTAGGTTAACAAAAGGCAAAAGACAGGTGTCGGCCCTTGGTCCTCCTGTCCGAGTTCGCAGGGTGGGAGTTTGGGAATGCTGGGGGCCACGCGCTACGCGAACCTGATGATCGACACGGCCGACCGACTGGCCTCGGCCCGAACCCCCGAGCAGGCATGGTACTCCGCAGCGGAGATTTGCCGGACCATCGGTGCGCAGGCCCTGAACGCGGGGGCGGTGATGCGGGACTCGCGCGAATTTGTCTGGGCGCGCAGCAGCATGGCACGGTCCTGGTTGCGGGAGTACGAGGAGGCCGCGCTCTATCGGGTTGATCCGTTTCGCGCCGCCGCCGTTACTGGCAAGGTCACCAGGCATGTTTCGGTGGAAGATCAGTTTCCGGGCCAGGATGAGCCCCGGCTGAGGCAACTGCGGAGTCTCGGACTTGCCCACAACTATCGCCACGTGGTGAGCCATCTCTATCGCCAGGGAGCGACCGAGCAGGTGGTGGTGCTGATCTGCGAGCAAGACCCTGCGTCGCTGTTCGGGCCCGGAACGCTGCGAGCGTATTCCGCGATCTCTGCGATGATTTCCCAGGCGATCCGTCCGCCGGGCTTAGGGGACGCCGAGGACCGCTTCTTCGGACTGGCCTGGCCGACGCTCACGTCCGAGGAGCGAGCGGCGCTGAGCTACTGCGGCGTGGGCATGGCTCCGGATCAGATCGCCGAACGGCTGGTGGTCCCGCAGGAGGACGCGAGTTCCGTGCTGTGGCGCGCCTGTCGGAAGCTGCGCGTGGACAGCGTGCCGCAGGCGGTCGCGATCGCCATGGCGCGCGGCGCGCTGGACCTCTAGCCCCGCGCGCCGCCGCCATTTGCGGTGTGCTGTGCCTCAGCGGCCCTTGATCTGCACCGTGAAGCTGGTCTGCGCGCCCGACGGCGGCGCAGGGAAGGGAGAAGCGCTGCGCACCACCCGCAAGGCCGCCTGGTCCAGCGCGGCCGAGCCGGAACTGCGCGCCACCGAGACTCCTGCCAGCCCGCCACTGCCCGACACGCGGAAGGCGATGACCGCCGCACCACGCGCGTTCACCCGTGGCCGTGGCACACGCGACAGCTTGCGCATTACCTGGCCGGGATAGTTGCTGGCGGCGGCATTGCCCGCCTCGCGCGCCTGTCCGCCGCTGCCTGACGTGGCCGAGCTGCCCCCAGCACGGCCCGTGGCGGCCCCTGCGGTGGCATTCTGCTCGGCGTTGCCCTGCGGGCGGGCGGCCTGTTGGCGCGGCTCGGGGGTCGGTTCCGGCTCACGCTGCGGCTGCGGCGCAGGGGCCGGCTCCGGCGGGCGCTTGGCGATCTCGGGATCGCGCAGCTTTGGCCGCTGCGACTGCTCGGGGGCGGTTTCGGTGACTTCCTCCGGCTCCTGCTCTTCGGCCTCCAGCGGTTCTTGCTCGGGGGCCTCGGCGGTGAGCGTCTCGGGCTCAGGCTGCACGGGCTCCGCAACCTCCGGCTCGGCGGATTCGACCGTCTGCGGCGGCTGTGCCTCGAGAACCTCCGGTTGCTCCTCGGGCTCGGTAGGTTCCATCGGGACGACCGGCAGAACCGCCTCCGCCTCCAGCGGCGGGACCACTGGCAGCGCGGCGACCTGCTGGTCGATCGGCTCGGCCTCGGTCGGGGTTACCGGCTGAGGCGCCACCGTCTGCGCCGGTTGCACGGTCTCGGGCTGCACCTGTTCCGGCTGATCGGGCTGCACCGTCTCGGCGGTGTCTTCCACCGGGTCGGCGCTGATCGTACCCACGGCCATGTCGGCAAAATCTGTGCCGAGCGCGAGGTCGCTGCCACCCGACATGCCCTCCATCTCGGCCTGCTCCATCGGCGGCATCACCGCCAGCAGTGCGCCGCCATGGGCAGTGATCGCCAGCACCGCCGCGGCGAGCTTCACCTTGCGAGAGGATGCGATCATTCGAGCCCCCTTTCGGTGACGATCATCACCTTCTCGGCTCCCGCGGCGCGCAGGGCACGGCCGATCTCCACCAGCTTCGCGGCGGGCAGGTCGCGGTCGGGCACGATGCGGGCGAGGGTCATTGCCTCGGCGCCAAGCGCCTCGAGAAAGGCTTCCGGCGCATCGATCGCTTCGCCCCGCACGGACATGGAGCCATCGGCATTGATCACCAGCGCATCGGCTGGGGCCGCGCCCTCGAGATCGGCGGTGTGCACAAGGTTCAGCGCCGGATCGAGCGGCCGGGCGACGGTGCCGGCGACGAGGAAGAAGACGAGCATCAGAAAGACGATGTTGATCAGCGCGATCGTCGGTTCGCGTTCGGTTTTCTGTTTCCTGCGGCGCATCACGATGCTCCCAGAACCGTGGCGCGGAAGCCGCTGACGCCGCGCAGGGCGACCAGCAGATCCGTCAGCCGTTGCGAGGAGACCTCACCGCGCAGCGCCACGATGAGCGGCTGCGGCGCGGCCTCCGCCTCTGTATCGCCCCGGGTCTCCGCCAATTTGGCCGGCAGTTCCTCGAGGGTCATCTCGGCGCCATTGAGTCGGAGCGACTCGGGCGCGAGCTGCAGGAACAGGGGCCTGGCATCCGAGGCCGCGGCCCCGGAGCCTGCGGCTGCCAGTTCCACCTCGGCGAAACGGGTGAAGGTCGAGGTCAGCATGAAGAAAAGCAGCAGCAGGAAGATCACGTCGATGAGCGAGGTCATCGACAGCTTCCGCCGCCGGCGGGTCTTACGCATGGCGCGCGGCACCCTCGGCCTGCAGGGCCTCCGAACCGGTGCCGGTCGGCGACAGGATGGTGTGCACCGCACGCTCGGCCAGAACCCGCTCGGATTCCATGCGCGCCTCGAACCAGCTTAGGATGACGGCGGTGGGCATGGCGACCACGAGGCCGACGGCGGTGGTCAGCAATGCTACCCAGATGCCACCCGCGAGGATCGACGGATCGACCTGGCTGCCGGCGTCCTGCAGCGACTGGAAGGCCGAGATCATGCCGAGAACCGTCCCGAAAAGGCCCAGCAGCGGGGCCAACTGCGCCACGGAGTCGAGCAGCCGAAAGCCCTTCTCGAGCCGGGCAAAGCGTGTCTCGGCCTCGGCCTCGAGCCGCGCCGGGTCGGTCTGGCCCGACATGGCCATGTCGATCACCGGGCGAAGGTAGGAGCGCGAGCGGTTCAGCGCCTCGCGCGCAGCGGTGCGGTCGCCGCGGTCCCAGGCCTTCACCGCTTCGCGCAGCGCGGCGTGGCGGCCGACGCCAGAGGCGGCGAATTGCCAGAGCTTGTAGAGCACCACCGCCAGCGTCAGCAGCGAGATGGCGACCAGCAGCAGAACCACCGGTCCGCCGAGGTCCGCGATGCGGCGGATGCCGTCCAGGATCATGTCGATCATCCGATCACCTCCACGTCGCTGCGCGATTTCAGTTCGAGCCCCTTGGTGCAGAGGTCCGACTCCGCGCCGCCCGCCTCGCAGCGGTTGGCGCCATTGATGAGAATCTGTCCGAGCCCGTCGCAGCCGGTGCCGGGCACCACGAATTGCCGCACGCGCGGCCTGCCTGCGGGCAGGGCGCCGAAATCGAAGAGGGTCAGCCGGTCGACCTGCCCCTCGGTGTCGAGCAGCACGGTCTCATAGACCGCCGCGTCGATGTCGGTGTCATGGCCGTTTTGGATGAGGAAGCTCAACTGGCATCCCGACTCGACGCTCTTGGTGGTGTTGAGTTCCAGAGAGAGGGTGCCGGCGGCACCCGTGTCCTGGGCGGCGACCGGCAGCGGCAGCAACGCGAGAATCGGCAGGGTCATGCGGAGAATACGCAAAACAAGGGTCTCCTGACTTTTGCTAGAAAGGCTTGCCCTCGGGTCACCGGAGGCTGGCATGCGCGGGGAGATGTGACTCCATTCTTCCCCTATGTGTCACGAACGCAAGGGATGCTCAATACCTGACTAAATCGATACAGAATATCCGGGTGGCTGGGCGTGGATAGGCGCAGGTGATCGAGACGGCCACCAGTTTCTCAACATTCTGGCGATTTCGGCTAACATTAATGACCTGACCGGCGTTGTTGCAAAACCTGCGCCGGTGAGGATTCACAGCTGGAATCCAGCAAGTTAGTAGGGCGTCATGCCGAAGCCGAAGCCGAAGCCGAAGCCGAAGCCGACGCCAACCCGCTACCGCACCACGAACTGGTCCGCCTACAATGCCGCGCTGCGCAAGCGCGGTGAGATGCTGATCTGGTTCGACAATGACATGACGTGGCTCGCGCCGCACGACGGTCGCGCCGGCAGGCCACCGGTTTTCTCCGATGCGGCGATCCAGTTCTGCTTGTCCACTGCCCGTCAGGGCCTTGTGAAACAAGGTCCCGAAAGGGGATCAAGGTTCTGTTCAGGCTCCCCCTGCGACAGACCGCAGGGATGGTCGCCGGGCTCTTGCAGCAAGCAGGGCTCGACTGGCCCGTTCGGGACGCATCTACGCTCTGCCGCCGGCAGAAAACCCTGGCGGTGCAGACCCCCTATCGCCGCGCCGATGGCCCGCTCAACCTGCTCGTGGACAGCACCGGCATCAAGTTTCTCGGCGATGGTGAATGGCAGGCCCGCAAGCACGGCGTGCAGGGCCGCCGCCAGTGGCGAAAGGTTCATCTCGCCATGGACCCCGCCACGTCAGACATTCGGGCCGTGGAGTTTACGCCGAGCCGGGACGGGGACAGTCCGGTCCTGCCCGAGCTGCTCGATCAGGTGCCTCAGGACGAACCAATCGGCACGGTGACGGCTGATGGCGCTTACGATCCGGGGCTCCGCCCGTTCAGGGCTGAATTGATCCACTGGATCAATTCCGGGACGCCCTTCACCCCGCCGCTGTCACACCGCCGTCCTCGAACGCGATGCCGTCCCGATCATTCCGATCCGCAAGAACGGCAGGCCCTGGAAGGACGACGGTCCGGCGGCCAAAGTCCGAAACGAGACCCTGCCCGCCACGCGTCACTACGGCAGGGCGTGCTGGAAGCGCTGGACGGGCTACCCTATCCGAAGTCGCATCGAGGCGAAAATGCGGGGCTTCAAAGCTTTCGGCGAACGGAGCGCTGCAAGAGACCCAGACCGCCAAATCGCCGAAGTTCAAATCCGCATCGCCCTCATGAACCGCTTCAACGCCCTCGGCACCGCCGAGATCGTCCGCGTGGCCTGACGTCAGCGGGGAAAGGGGCAGTCACGCCTCAGGCCGGGGTCGTGCAACAACGCCTCGCATCGTTGGCAAAAACCCTATGGCGGGCGTGGCTGTCCGCGCGCACATAAACCTGTGCGATGGCGCACTTACGCTAACCAAACAGTGACTGCGGCTCTCTTAACTTCACAAATTCGCTCCTATAGGCATCGCCTTAGGGAGGGCGACAAATGGGCGCAGTTTGTGCCCCCTGCAACCAAAGGATTTTATCGTGTTAGCAAGAACAGGCGGCGCCATTGCGGCGCTCCTCGGGCTGTCACTGCTTTTCTACGGCGGCCGTCTCGCGCTCGCCGGCGGCAGCCCCTTCTACGTACTCATGGCTCTCGGCCTGCTTGCCTCCGGTATCCAACTGCTTCGCAGACGTCAGAACGGTCTGTGGATTTATGCGCTCACCCTCGCCGCGTCCTTCGTCTGGACGCTGTTCGAGGTCGGCTTTGACAAGTGGCAGTGGATCCCGCGGGGCGCTCTGATCGCCTTCCTCGGCGTGCTTCTCGCGCTTCCCTTCGTGGTGAACGGGCTGATCGACCGCCCGGAAAAGACCTGGCGGCCCTCGGCCAAGAGCGGCCCCTTCGCCCTGCGCGCCACGCTTGCCGTGATCATCGTCCTTGGCGTGGTCTCCTGGTTCGTGGACCCCATCGTGATCAAGGGTGATCTTGAGCAGGTCGCGGAAGCGGGCGACCCCGATGTCGATCCCAGCGGTGTTGCCTACCCTGCCGACGACTGGGTGGCCTATGGCGGCACCAACCTCGGCCAGCGCTATTCGTCCCTGTCGGACATCAACACCTCGAACGTCGCGGATCTCGAAGTCGCATGGGAACACCACACCGGCGACCTGCGTGTCGCCGCAGAGGATTCCGGCGAGTACACCTTCGAAGCGACGCCGCTCAAGGTGAACGGCCTTCTTTACTTCTGCACCCCGCACAACATCGTGCAGGCGCTGGATCCGGAAACCGGCGAGCTGGTCTGGTCCTTCGACCCGCAGATGCAGCGAGACCCGCAGTACCAGCACCAGATGTGCCGCGGCGTGGGCTACAGTGACGTGACCGCGACGCAAGCGCCGACCGACAATGATCCGGACCGCTCTGCCGCCATCGAGGCCGCCGTCGCCGAATGCCCGCGTCGTGTCGTGGCCACCTCGGTCGACAATCGTCTTTTTGTGATGAACGCCGATACCGGCGCGCTCTGCGAAACCTTCGGTGAGGACGGCTTCGTCGACCTGACCGACAAGCAGCCGAACCTGCAGCGGACCGCACTGATGCAGACGGCCGCGCCGCTGGTTGCGGGCAACCTCGTCATTCTCGGCGGTTCGATCGCCGACAACTACTACAACGACAACCCCTCGGGCGTTGTGCGTGCCTATGACGTGCGCACCGGGGAACTTGTCTGGAAATTCGATTCCGGCAATCCCTACGGCGATACCGCGCCGCTGGCCGAAGGCGAGTTCTACGAGCCCAACTCGGCCGTCGCATGGGCGCAGTTCTCGGCGGATGAATCGCTGGGTCTTGTCTATGTGCCGTTCGGCAACATGTCGCCCGACCAGGTCGGCTTGCGCCGTGACGAAATCGACGAGATGATGAACGACAGCCTCGTCGCGCTGGACATCAAGACCGGCGAGATGAAGTGGCACTTCCAGACCACCCATCACGACCTGTGGGACCGCGACAACCCCTCGCAGCCGGTGCTGATGAACCTGCCGCATGACGGCGAGGATGTGCCCGCTCTGCTGCTGCCCACCAAGATCGGCAACATTTTCGTGCTCGACCGCCGCACCGGCGAGCCGATCATGCCGGTCACGGAAGTCCCGGTGTCGACCGAGACCAATATTCCGGGTGAGCAGCTGTCGCCGACGCAGCCGGTTTCGGCGCTGAACTTCACCGCCGCGCCGCTGACCGAGGCCGACATGTGGGGCACCACCCCCTTCGACCAGATCCAGTGCCGCCTAGCCTATCGCGAAGCGCGCTACGACGGCAATCCCTGGACCCCGCCCGAAGTCGGCACCGCCGGTTCGCTGGTCTTCCCGGGAAATATCGGCGTGTTCAACTGGGGCTCGGTCGCGGTCGATCCGGTCAACCACTGGATGATCGCCACCCCGCAATGGATCAGCCACCACTACAAGCTGTTCGAGCGTGAAGGCGACGATCTGAACGCGTCGGTCTTCAACAGCGACGCGCCTGCTGGCGAAAGCAATCCGGGCAACGAGAACCTGGGCGGTCGCTATGCCGTGCAGATCAAGAAGTTGTTCTCGGCGCTTCAGGTGCCGTGCAACGCGCCGCCGTGGGGCTCCCGCGTGGGCGTCGATCTGACCAATGGGGAAACCGCCTGGAAATGGCGCAACGGTTCCGTCAAGGGTCAGAAGTTCCTCGGGGTGAAGTTCCCGTTCGCGCTCGAGATGGGCATGCTGGCCCATGGCGGTTCGCTGACCACCGCAGGCGGTCTGGCCTTCCTCGGCGCGACGCTCGACGACGCGATCCGTGCCTTCGACATGAAGACCGGCGAGACGCTGTGGAAAATGCCGCTGCCCGCCGGTGGCCAGGCCACTCCGATGACCTACCGCGGTGAGGATGGTGCCCAGTACATCGTCATCGCAGCGGGCGGTCACGGCACGCTCGGCACCACGATGGGCGACTCGGTCATCGCCTATAAGCTGCCGAACTGATCACGCAGCGCTCCGGGGGCCCAGGTCCCCGGGGACATCGTAAAATGAAAAAGGGCACGCTGCGGCGTGCCCTTTTTTCTGTGCAGGTACAGCGGGGACCGCGGGCCCGGACCTAGCCTTCGCGGGCCACCTCTCGCAGCTCGTCCGATAGCTCAGCAAGGGCCGTGTAGAAGCGCGGCGCGCGGCGCCGTTCCATACCGATGCCGGGAAGGTCGGGGGTTACCTCGCGCAGGATGCGCCCGGGCCGGGGTTGCATCAGCAGGATGCGATCTCCGAGTGCGAGCGCCTCGTCCACCGAGTGGGTGACCAGCACGAAGGCCCGGCCCTCGACGCCGGTCTGCCTCAGCAGCTCTTCCTGCATCTGCTCCCGCGCCAGCGGGTCGAGGTTCGCGAAGGGCTCGTCGAGCAGCAGCAGCGGCACGTCCATGGCCAGCGCCCGGGCCAGCGCCAGCCTCTGCTTCTGCCCCCCAGAAAGAGCGCCGGGCCAGTCCTCCAGCCGCGCGCCCAGTCCCAGCCGTTGCAGCAGATCGGCAGCACGCTCGCGGCGCTCTGCCTTGGGCCGCCCCGCCAACACCAGCTCGACGTTCTCGCGCACCCGGCGCCACGGCAGCAGCCGGGTGTTCTGGAAGATCAGCGCCGCGCCGCGCCCGGCGACGGGGGGGCGTCCATCCAGCAAAAGCTGCCCCTCGCATATGGGCAGCAATCCCGCCATGAGCCGCAGCAGGGTTGTCTTGCCGCAGCCCGACGGCCCGAGGATCACGAGCCGTTCCCCGGCACCGACCTCAACGGTCAGATCCGTGAGGACAGGGCCATCGCCGTGGTCGTGCCCAAGGCCGCGCAGGCTGAGCAGCGGCGCACTCATCGACTGACCGGATCAGCCAGATCCGAGACCCCTTCCTGCTCCAGCACGGCGTCCATCGGGCCGAAGGCCGTCCAATCCTCAAGCTCCACGCGGAACGGCAGATCCTCGCCATCCTTGCGCTTGTACGGCTGCCCGAGGCTGCGCATCGCATAGAACAGCTCATCAACCTGAAGGCCGCCGTTCACCGTCCAGCTGTCTTGATAGGTTTCCGCCAGCGCCTCGAGCGTTTCGCGGTCCACGTCAGGACGCACAGCGGCCATGTCCTCGACCCATTTTTCGGGCGTTGCGGCGTAGTCGCGCGCCGCCAGTGTGAGGGCCGTCAGCACCTTGTGCAGATCCTCGCCCCGCTCTGCCAGAACGGCCTCGGGAACCACGTCGACCTTGCTGACGATGGGCACCTGACGGAAGAACTCGCCGACATCGACCAGCGTATCGAACTCCTCGTGGCCGGGCATGGAGAGGAAGGTGCCGATCGAGACCGTCGTCGCGTCGATCCGGCCCGCACCAAGCGCCTGCGCCCGCACCGAAGGCGCGCCAAGCGGCATGAGGTTGAGCGTATCGAAGTTCACTCCGAAGTTTTCGATCACGATGCCCGACAGGTCGTAGTCGAGGCTGTGCATCCGGCCGACGCCATAGTTGGAGCCGGAGAGCTCGTCGACTGTCAGGCCCTTGCGCCCCACGATCATGAAGGGAATGGACTTGTCGGTGGAATGCACGGCGACAAGATCGTCACCCCCCTCGGCATGCAGCGCCAGCAGGCTTTCGACTGAGATATTGGCCATCTCGCCACCGCCGGACCGCAGCGCGGCCACCGCCATCGGAGTTTGGGCCGCGGGCACGAGTTCGACATCGACCCCCTGCGCGTCGAAGTAGCCTGCGCTTTCAGCCAGGAACATCACCGAATTGGGCACCAGCGGTGCCTCGGTCGAGGTGACGATGATGCGGAAAGGCGCCGCCAGCGCCGGCGTGGACAGAAGCGACAGGCCGACAGCGAGGAGGGAGGGCTGAAACTTGGTGAACATGGTGTCTTTCTGGGATCAAATTGTCAGTGGGACCGGCGCCGCTCCGGCGGCGGAGTGAGCAGGTGCTCGATCCAGGTCAGGATGCCAGTCGTGCCGGCTCCGATGATGGCGAAGATGACGACGACGGCAAAGTAGCTGTCCATGCGGTAGCTGTTGCCGAGCGACTGCAGGAGCGCGCCAAGACCCGTCATCGCGGTATAGAGCTCGGCAATTACGGTGGCCACGAGGCCGGCGATCGCCGCTAGCCGCAGGCCCGCCATGAGCGAGGGCAGCGCGGCGGGCAATACGATGTGGCGCAGTCGGGTCAGTGCGCCCATGCCATAGCTGCGCCCCATCTCGATCAGCTCTGGATCGGTGCCGCGCACACCCGCCTCGGTGGCGATGAGCACGGGCATCAGTGCAGCGAGCAGCACAATGAGGACCTTGGCTTCGGCCCCGAGCCCCACCATCAGGATGATGAGCGGAACAAGCGCAACGACGGGCGTTGCCGCCAGACCATGGCTGAAGGGCGACAGCGTCCGGCCCAGCGTGCGACACAGCCCCAGCAGCAGGCCCGCAGGAATACCGATCAGCGCAGCGGCGCCGATGCCCCAGAGATAGACGGAAAGCGTCTCCCACAAAGCGATCAGGAGCTTCCGCCGGTCATCGGTGAGCATCAGGAATAGCGCGCGCAGCGTCAGATAGGGGCCGGCGAAATAGCCGTCGGGAATGCCCTTCGCCAACGCCGACCACAGCAGCAGCAGAAGCGGCACCAGCAGCAGGCGCAGCCAGACGTGGCGCGGAACCTTGGCCAGCCATGCAAGGTCGCTGGCAGCCTGGCGTAATTCGGTCTTCAAAGGAGAGATGATTGCCTCACACGTCCTGAAAGGTGGCGCGAACAGCGGTAGCCAAATGGGTCCGTGCGCTGGTAGCCGCTACCGCTCGCTATAGCGGCATCGGGCCAATATCAATCCGCTTGCCCCTTGGCTGCGGGCCAGATGGAGGGATTGTGAGCGGAAAAGAGGCGCTATTCCTCCTCCGGGTGAGAGGGATCCTGTCCTGCAAATCCCTCAGGTGAGATCGGTCGCGTGCGGAAGTCCGGCGCCATCCGTTGGCGCACGGCGCACTGGCCAGACCATAGAGCCTCGCTGAGACACCTTGGCTTCCTCTCGACCCGGTTCGATCGGGAGATGGCTTGAAACGTGGGCAGAGGCGGCACGCGTCGCCATCCCGAGACTTTCTTCGACCGCACCATCCACGCATGCCCCACTCTGGAAGCGATGTTCGGGCAGCCGCCCTGTCAGGCCATCGGCCTGGTTGCGAGCCTGATTGAGATGGCCGGGCTCGACGGGTCGGCGCTGGACCATCAACGCCAGATCGCCGTGAGGCACGGACGTGGTGCGGATCCTGTATCGATGCTCTGGTCAGCCGCTGAACCTGTTGATCCCCTCTCGGCACATTGCTTCGCTATGCCCCGCGCGGCAGTGGATAGCACCGGCATCCGCTTTCTCAAGGGCCGCGACCGAAGCCTTCGCCTGAAGCGAGCAAGGGGAGGGGGCGTAAGGCCCGAAGCCCGTCGTCGCGCAACGAGCCCGTTCCTAGGTGCCAAGCCGTCATCCTTCACTGCTGAACGAGATCTCTTCCGCGATGTACTCGGCATATTGCGCAAATGTCTGGGGCCCGAGCTTCGCACAGGGCAGTGTGAAGCCGATCGAGGCACCGGCGAATACCCCGTTCGTGAAGATCGGCACCGAGATACCGGCAACACCGGGAATCAACTCGCCATTGTCGATGGCGTACCCGCGTTCCCGGGTTTGGGCGATCAGCTCCCGAATGCGGGCTTCGGTCAGGTTGGGATAGCCGGCGTATCGTTCAAGATTGGCGCTGATGATGAAATTCTGCTCATCTTCATCCAACTGAGCCAGCATTGCGATAGAGCCCGGGCCAACGCCGAGCGGCACCGAACCGCCAATCGAGCCGGTCAGGGTCGGAACGATGGACTCGCCGTCGCGGCGGTCGAGACAGACGGAGTCGTGATTCAGCCGAGCCATCAGGTGGACGGTGTCCGTTGTGCGCTTGCGCAGCCGCGTCAAAGCCACATCGCAGCGGCTGATCAATCCCGGCCCGCGTGCAGCCTTCACGCCGTAGATCGACATGCGGGCCCCGAGCCTGTAGCGGCGCTTCCTGTCCTCGCGTGAGAGCAGCTTGTGACCAACCAACGTCGTCAGGATGCGGTGACAGGTCGCGTCGTTCAGACCGGAGGCCTCGGTCAGCTCCTTCAGGGTCAGGCCCTGGACGCCAGCATCGGCGACGAGGTCCAGCAGCAGAACGGCGCGATCGAGCAATTGCGATCCACCGCCCGAATTCGTTGCACTTGTACGGGTCATAACGGAAATTCCGGCTATTAGTTCTCATATTATGAGAAACATATGTTGGTACGCTTGTATAGTGAGAAATTTTGATCTGTGTGCGTCGTTACGTCACCTCGGTCCGTGAGGAGACGCTTGAAACACCAACAGGGAATACACTTATGTTCAAGTCCATCGGGTTCGCCCTGCTCGCCAGCACCGGTCTTCTGACTGCGAGCGCCGTCTGCGCCGACACGCTCGACACGATCAAGGAACGCGACAAGCTGGTCGTCGGGGTGAAGACCGACTACGCCCCCTATGGCTACCTGAATGATGACGGCGAGATCGTCGGATTCGAGATCGAGTTGGCCAAATATGTCGCCAAGGAACTCCTGGGGTCCGAGGAAAAAATCGAGCTGGTGCCGGTTGTCGCGTCGAACCGCATCGACTTCCTCGCCTCGGGGCGTCTGGACGTCATTTTTGCGACCCTCGGCATCTCTGCCGCGCGCGACGAGGTGATCGATTTCACCACCCAGTATGTCAGCGCCGCCGGTCCGTCGATCCTCGCGCCCGAGGCCTCGAAGCTGACCGAATGGGAGCAGTACGAAGGTCGCCCCGTCTGCGGCATCCAGGGTTCGTACTTCAACAAGAAGATGACCGAAGAGTTCGGCATGAACCTGATTGCGTTCAAGAGCCAGACCGAGGCCTATCGCGCGCTCAAGGATAACCGCTGCGTCGGCATGGTCTTCGACGACATGACCCTTCGTCTGAAGACGCTCGAGCCGGAATGGACCGACTACAAGATCGCGGCGCAGCCCTACGAATTCGCCCCCATGGGCGGTGGTGTGCGTGAAGGTGATACCGTCCTGAAGGAAGCAATCGACAAGGCCATCCACAAGGCGGAAGGCGAAGGCAAGCTGATCGAGTGGGAAGCGGAATTCAACATGCCGGCTTCGGAGTACATCGCCGAACGGGCAAAGACCGCAGGCGCCGAATAAGTCTCCCATTCCCGAACTTGAGGACAGCTCTTGCTTGATCTCGATTATTCATGGCTCGCCGACCCTGCTTACCAGAGCTGGTTGGTTGTAGGTGTGATCAACACCCTGAAACTGGCGGCGATCTCTTCGATCGCCGCTACCCTGATCGGAATGCTTGGGGCTCTTGCTCTGACGCTGCGGATCGCCTGGCTCGACGCATTGATCGAGCTCTTCGTCGAAGTGTTCCGCAACACGCCGCCGCTGCTGCAGATGCTCTTTGCCTATTTTACCCTCTCGACGCTGGGCTTGCAGGTCACCGACCCGGACACCGGGCTTTCAATGCCGCTCCTGAGCGCCTTCGCCTGTGCCGCGATCTCGTTGAGCCTGTTCGGCGGGGCACTCGCGATCGAGGCCTTCCGGTCGGGCATCGAAACGATGCCGCGCGCCATCATCGAAGCGGGTCAGGCGCTGGGCTACAGCCGCTGGGCACGATTCTGGCGCATCGAGGCCCCCATCGCCACGCGGATCAGTCTTCCCGCGCTGACCAACATCCTGAGCAACCTGTTCAAGACGACGTCGCAGGCCTCGGTGATCACGGTGCCGGAGCTGATGTATTACGCCGGGCAGATCTACAACGACAACTTCCGCACCATGGAGGTCATGATCCTGGTGCTGGTGATTTACGTCACGCTCGTCTCGATCCTGACTTACCTGATGGCACGGCTTGAACGCTGGATGGCGTTCCCCGGATACGGAAAGGCCGCATCATGATGACCGCACAACTTTCCTATGACGCCAAGAAGAAGTCTGTTCTGTTCTTGCTCGCGGCCGCGGTCGTCGTTTGGATTATCGTCGATGCCGCAACTGGCGGTGACGAACACTGGGCGCGTGTGGGCGTGCGTCTGCCTCTGCTGTTGACCGGATCTGGCGATGGCTGGCCGGTCACCGGCGGGTTCATCCTGAACGTCCTTCTGTCGATCGCCTCCATGGCGGTGGCGACCGCGCTCGGCACGATCATGGGCATCGCCACATTGGCGCAGCGCGCCGTGATCCGTCTGCCGGCCTTCCTGGTGATGAACTTCCTGCGGAACTCGCCCTGGCTCGTTCTGCTGTTCGCGATGCTTTACATCATCCCCTACGAGATCAGGGTCTTCGGCATGGTGATCCCCTTCCCACCCTTCATGAAGGCGGTGATCGGGCTTGCATTGCCGACGGCGGCGAACTTCTCCGAGGTCATTCGTGGCGCGGTGCAGTCGATCCACAGTGGTCAGTGGGAGGCGGCACGGTCGCTCGGCTACTCGACCCGACAGATCTACATGCACGTCATCCTCCCGCAGGCGTTTCGGCGCATGATCCCCGGCTGGATGAACCTCTACGCCCTGCTGATGATCGCCACGGCGCTAGCAACCGTGACCGGGATTCAGGACGTTCTGACAATTCTGAACACTTCACTCGCGATGGAAAGCGAGCGCGCGCTCGTCTACTTCTATCTCACCGTACTCTTCATGTTCTTTGCCTACTGCTACCCGATCGCTGTCTTCGCACGCCGTTTGGAACGGGCAGTGAAGGGAGACAATATATGACCCATCCCGAAGCTCTCATCGAGATCAAGGACATCCACAAGTCCTTCGGTAAGTTCAACGTTCTCAACGGTATCGACCTGACCGTCCGCAAAGGCGAAGCTGTCTGCATCATCGGCCCTTCGGGCTCTGGCAAGTCGACGATCCTGCGCTGCATGAATGGGCTGATGCCAATCGACCGAGGTACGATCCGCGTCGGTCAGCACCAGGTTCATTCGCTGAAGACGGAGAAGGCGATGCGCCCGCTGCGCCATCAGGTCGCGATGGTGTTCCAGCAATACAACCTCTTCCCGCACAAGACCGCGCTGGAAAACGTGATGATGGCGCCGATTCAGGTGCTGGGCCATGATCGCGCCGAGGTTGAGGACCGCGCACGCAAGCTTCTCGACAAGGTTCGGCTGGGCCACAAGGCCGACAGCTATCCCGGCCAACTGTCGGGCGGCCAGCAGCAGCGTGTCGCCATCGCGCGCGCGCTTGCAATGCAGCCCGATGTCATCCTGTTCGACGAGGTCACGGCCGCGCTTGACCCGGAAACGGTGAAGGATGTGCTGTTCAACATCCGCGAACTGGTGGAGGAAGGTCTGACCTGCGTGCTGGTCACCCATGAGATGGGTTTCGCGCGCGAAGTCTCGCACCACGTCTGCTTCACCGACCACGGCAAGATCGTCGAGGATGCGCCACCGGCGGAATTCTTCGCCAATCCGCGCGATCCCCGGACCCGGGAATTCCTGGGACAGGTTCTCTGAAAGCCATTTCCGTCGCGGTCCGATCGGACCCGACAGAAGTCACAAAAATCGGTTCCGCCTTGCCGCCTGCGCAAGGCGGCCCGCTTCTCAAACTCTACCGAAAGGCGAGCCCCTCGGGGCCCGACACGCCATGGCCCGATACGACGATATCTATGCCGAAGATTTCAAGGATACCCCCTACTGGTGGGAAGCCGCCGCCCCCGAAACCAATCTCGATCCGTTGCCTGCCCAGTCCGACGTGGTGATCGTCGGGTCCGGCTATGCCGGGCTGAACGCGGCGACCCACCTGGCGCGCGCGGGAAAATCCGTGGTTGTTCTCGACTGCGACCGCATTGGTGAAGGCTGCTCGACCCGGTCAGGTGGCATGGTTTCAAGCGGTCAGAAACTGGTTGTCGGCGGCGCCATCAGGGGCATTGACCCGGCTCTGGTCTCGCGGTTGATCGGCGAAAGCAACGAAAGTTTCGACTTCCTCAAAACCCTGATCGAGACCGAGAAGCTGGATGCAGGCCTGACCTTGAGCGGCCGGTTCTTCGGGGCTCATGCGGCCAAGGATTACGAGATTCTCAAACGTCACGGACAGCTTCTGCAGGAGAAGACCGGCGTACATGTCCACCAGATCCCGCGCGAGGCGCAACGCTCGGTGATCGGCTCGGACTATTACCACGGCGGCATCGTGATCGACGAATATGGCGGGCTGCATCCCGGCATGTATCACCGTGCCCTGCGCGAACGGGCCAAGGCGGCCGGGGTCCTGCTGCGCTCGAATGCGCGCGCAGGCATCACCAAGGACGGCCCGAATGGCACCAAGATCGTGCCGACCAGCCGCGGCGAGATCCGCACCGACGACGTGATCGTGGCGACCAACGGCTACACCCACAAGGACACCACGCCGGAACTGGCCAGCCGTGTCGTCCCGGTGAAAAGCTACCAGATTGCGACCGAGGCGCTGCCCGCGGACTTGCTGGCGGAGCTGATCCGCGATGGCCGCATGGTCTCCGACAGCCGCCGTGACCTGATCTATGCCCGGGTCTCGCCTGATGGCACGCGGCTTCTTTTCGGGTCCCGTCCCGGAGCGCTTGACATGAACGAGCGTCGTGCCGCCAAGCGCATCTACGCCCGCATGTTGGCCATCTGGCCCCAGCTCGAAGGCGTGAAGATCACCCACTCCTGGATCGGCAGTGTGGCGATGACCCGGGACAAGATCGCCCATATCGGCGAACGCGACAACGCGCATTTCACCATCGGCTGCAATGGCAACGGTGTCGCATTGATGACGTATCTGGGTCACCAGATGGCGCGGAAGATCCTGAATCAGCAGAACCAGCCCTCGGCCTTTGATCGTGAGAAGTTCACGGCTGTGCCCTTCTACTCGGGCAAGCCTTGGTTCCTCCCCGCCTTTACCGGATGGTATCGGCTGCGCGATTTCATCGACCGTCCCCGCGGCTCCTGAGCATTGCCTGACCGAAACTCACAAATCGAAAATGAACATGAGCAAACTCTCGATTCCGGTTGCCCCGTTTCAGGGCGATGACGGGCTTCCGGATGCCGTCGATGTCGTCATCATCGGGGGCGGCATCATCGGCGTGACGGCCGCGCTGGAGCTGGCCGAACGCGGTGTTTCCGTCTGCCTTTGCGAAAAGGGCGTCATCGCGGGCGAACAATCCTCGCGGAACTGGGGCTGGACCCGGCAGATGGGCCGCGATGAGCGCGAATTGCCGCTGTGCATGCATTCCGTCGACCTGTGGTCACGAATGAATGCACGCATCAACCGCGAGACCGGTTGGCGTCGCAGCGGCATTTCGTACCTCTCCTACACGAAGCGAGAGCTGAAGAACTGGATGAAATGGGCCGAAATCGGCCAGCGCCACGGTCTCGATGCGCGGATGCTGACGCGTACCGAGATCGCCGAGCGGATGCCCGGCAATACCGGGACCCTGCTGGGCGTTCTGCACACCGGGTCCGACGGGCGCGCCGAGCCCTGGATCGCCGTGCCCGCCATGGCCGAGGCCGCACGCGAACTTGGCGCGCGCATCGTCACACAATGCGCGGTGCGTAGCGTCGAGACTTCGGCGGGCCGTGTCAGCGCGGTCGTGACCGAGCGTGGCGAAATCCGCTGCCAGGCCGTCGTGCTGGCGGGCGGCATCTGGTCCCGGCTTTTTGCGGGCAACTTCGGCATCGACTTCCCTCAGCTGAAGGTCATCGGCCCGGTCGCCCGGGTCGATGGTGTGGAGGGGCTGACCGACATGCCGGTCGGTGCCGAGGATTTCGCCTTCCGAAAGCGTCTCGACGGCAGCTTCACCATCGCCGTGCGAAATCTGAACCTGGCGCCGTTGACACCCGATCACCTACGTCTGCTACGCGATTTCGCTCCGACCTACCTGCAAACCTGGCGCGAGCTCAGCCTGCGCCTCGACAACGCCTTCTTCCGGGAACTTGCGCAGAAGCGCAGATGGCAACCCACCGAGGAAACGGTCTTCGAGCACTGCCGAACCATGGATCCGCCCAGCGTTCCCGGCTTCACTCGCAAAGCGCTGAGGAACCTCTCTCGCCAGTTTCCGGCCTTTGCCAAGGCGCGGGTTCTGAACGAATGGTCCGGCGTGATGGATGCGACGCCCGATGCGATCCCGGTGATATCTCCGGTGGAGTCGAGACCGGGTTTCTTCATGGCATCAGGCTTCTCGGGGCACGGGTTCGGCATCGGACCGGGTGCCGGCGAGCTGGTCGCCGACCTGGTGACCGGCGATACGCCAAAGGTAGATCCGAGCGTGTTCAGCATCAGCCGTCTGCGCAAGAGATACAGCGCTTGAACGGTGAACATGTGTGAGAAGGTGACCTCGTGACGGGATGACCAGCGTCCCGACCTTTTCAGACAGCGGCAACGCAGCGACCGGCAAATGCCACTTGGGGAATCGCGCGTTGCCGCCCCAGCGGAGGCCGCACGCATGGCGTGGATCCTGCCACGATGAAAGGCCCGACAGGGTCATGTGCGCCGTCTAGCGACCCGCCATGGCAGCTGGAACTGCCGCACCGTGACTGTCGCAAGTGCGCGGCAGTTGCGGTGGCTTGACGTCGTGGGGACCAACCCCGCGAAGCTGCCGTTGTCCCGACATGCGCTACCGAGGCCCTTACGTCCGCCACAGTTGATGGATAAGGAAGGGGAAGCTTACCCAAGGTTGCAGGAGACGACATGGCCGCAAGCACGACCATTTCCGAAGGGCCGCGCAGGCCGCATCCGCTCGAGATCTGCGCGGCGCTCTGCGCCGGGGCGCTGCTCACGCTCATGCTGCTCAGCAATGGCATGATGGCGGCGCATACCACGCCGATCTTTGCCTCTCTCACGGCCCATGGCGTCGGTTCGGTGGTGGCGGCGCTGCTGCTGCTTGTCTTCTGGATCCGCTGGCCGGCGCGGCGGCGCGGGGCTTCGGGGCGCGCGCCGATCTGGGCCTATCTCGGCGGCATCTCCGGGGCGCTGACGGTGATCATCTCGACGGTGGTGGTAAACTCGTCCCTCGCGCTGACCGGCACCATGGCGCTGGGCCTCGCGGGGCAGGTGGTTCTGGCGCTGCTTTTCGACTGCTTCGGCGCGCTCGGGCTGGAGCGGCGGTTGCCCCGTCGCAACGATCTTCTGGCACTGGCGTCGATCATCGTGGGCACCCTGCTGATCATCTTTGCACGGGGGAACGCGGGATGATCTGGATGATCCTTCTCGGCATCTGCTCGGGCATGCTGGTGACGCTGTCGCGGCAGCTCAACGGGCGGCTGGCGCTGTCGACCTCGGCGATGCAGTCCTCCTTCTGGAATCATTTCGTCGGCTTTGCCGTGCTGGTGCCCTGTGCGCTGATCGCCGGTAGCCTTTGGCCGTCCGAGGCGGCGACGGCGCATTGGTTCGCCTGGGTCGGTGGGGCGATCGGCGTGATCTTCGTGGCCGGCGGCAGCTGGCTGATTCCGCGACTGGGAGCGGCGCTGACCGGCGGGCTGCTGGTCGCCGGACAGATGCTGTCGAGCGTGGCGCTGGATTTGCTGCGCGGCGTCGATGCGATGCTCTCGCTGCAGCTTGCGGGGGTCGTGCTGATCCTCTTCGGGGTATACCTGAGCCGCCGCGCCTGACCCCGCGCGCGGCATTTCCGACCGAAACACACGGCCTTGTAAGTTGACTGTTTTTGTAGTGATTGGTAGCGCAGATGCGACGTTGCCGCTGAGCCGGTGGCGCAGGAACAGTCAGAGGCGACAAGACCATGAGCACTCCCCGGCAGATCTGGCCCGAGGCCTTCGAGAAACGCTACGTGGAGAAGGGCTACTGGCAGGGTGAGACCTTTGGCCAGATGCTCGACCGGCTCGACGCGAACTTCGGTCCGCGCCTTGCGCTCGTCGCCGGTGAGTCCCGCTGGAGCTATTCCGAGCTGGCCCGCCGCGCCCGCATCGCCGCGGAGGGGTTTGCCGGGCTCGGGCTGGAGCCGGGAGACCGGGTGTTGGTGCAACTGCCGAACCGGGCGGAGTTCCTCGCAACCATCTTCGGGCTGTTCTACGCCGGGCTCGTTCCGGTCTACGCCCTGCCCGCGCACCGCGAGACCGAGGTGCTGCATCTCGCATCCAGATCCGGCGCCCGTGCCTATGTGGTGGCGGACCGGCACGACGGCTTCGATTACCTGCCGCTGGCGCGCAAGGTGCTGGCCGAGGTCGACGGCGTCGAGCATGTGATCGTGGCGGGTGAGGCCGCCGAATTCATCGGCTTCGACATCCTCGGCGACGAGGGGCTGACCACCCCCGTTCCGCGCAACCCGCGTGACGTCGCCTTCCTGCAGATCTCCGGCGGCTCCACCGGCCTGCCGAAGCTGATCCCCCGCACCCATGACGACTATCTCTACAGCGTCCGCGGCTCCGCCGAGATCTGCGGTCTGAGCGAGGGAAGCGTGTATCTCTGCGCGCTGCCCGCGGCGCATAACTTCCCGATGAGCTCGCCCGGATACCTCGGCGCGCTGCACGTGGGCGGCACCGTGGTTATGAGTCCCAATCCGCAGCCCGAGGTCGCCTTCCGCCTTATCGCCGAGCATGGCGTGACGATCACCGGCCTCGTGCCGCCGCTGGCGCTGCTCTGGATGCAGGCCGCGCCGCGCAGCAAGCACGACCTGTCGAGCCTGCAGGTGCTGGGCGTCGGCGGGGCGAAGTTCATTCCCGAGGCGGCGGCGAAGGTCCGCCCCGTGCTCGGCTGCACGCTGCAGCAGGTCTTCGGCATGGCCGAGGGGCTGGTGAACTACACAAGGCTCGACGATCCCGAAGAGATCATCACCCACACGCAAGGCCGCCCGATCAGCCCCGACGACGAAGTTCTGGTGCTCGACGACGAGGGCCAGCCGGTGCCGGAGGGAGAACCGGGCAACCTCTACACCCGCGGGCCCTACACGATCCGCGGCTATCACGAGGAGCCCTCGGCCAATGCCCGCAGCTTCACCCCCGACGGCTTCTACCGCACCGGCGACGTGGTGCGGCGCCTGCCCGGTGGCTATCTCGAGGTGCGCGGCCGGGCCGGAGACCACATCAACCGCGCGGGCGAGAAGATCTCGGCGGAAGAGGTCGAAGATCACCTGATCGCACACGAAGGCGTCTTCGACGCTGCTGTGGTGGCGCTGCCCGACAAGTTCCTCGGCGAGAAGACCTGCGCCTTCGTGGTGCGGTCCGAGGAAGGGGAGGTTCAGCCCAGGGATCTCAAGGCCTTTGTCCGGGGACGTGGCATCGCCGAGTTCAAGGTGCCTGACCAGATCGTCTTCGTGCCCGAATTCGAGACCACCGCCGTGGGCAAGGTCAGCCGCAAGGCGCTGCGCGCCGCGCTGAAAGAGAAATACCTGGAAAAAGGAGACGCCGCATGAGCCTCACGCAGGAGAAGATGCGCGCCGATATCGCCGAGGCGCTGGAGATCGATGCCGCAGAGATCACCGACGAGGCCAATCTCTTCGATCTCGGGCTGGATTCCATGCGGCTTATGTCGCTGGTCATGACCTGGCAGGACGAGGCCGAGGACGCGGATCTCTCGGAGATCTGGGAACACCAGACCTTTTCCGGCTGGTGGGGCGTGGTCGCCTCGCAGACCGCAGGGGTTTGACGCCATGACGGGGCGCGCGGCCTTTCCGCTGACCGAGGCGCAGGAGGGCCTGTGGTACGCACAGGCGCTCGACCGCGCGAACCCGATCTTCAACTGTGGCCAGTACATCGAGCTTCTCGGTCCGCTCGACGTGCCGCGCTTCACCCGCGCCTTCGACGCGGCGGTTGCGCAGAGCCCGGCTCTGCGCCTCCGCTTCGGTATGGAGGGCGGCGCGCCGCGGCAGTGGCTGGCCGAGGCCGGGCCGCTGCTTGAGGTGGTCGACCTCTCGGGCGCGGACGATCCCGAGCGCGAGGCTCAGGCCCGTATGCAGGCCGACAGTGGGCGCGCCGTTGATCTGGCCCAGGAACAGGCTGGGCACTTCGTGCTCTACCTGCTCGGGCCGGAGCGCGCCTTCTGGTACGAGAGGATCCACCATCTCGCCACCGACGGCTTCGGCATCGTGCTGCTGACCAACCGGGTGGGCGAGCTCTACTCGGCGGAAGAAACCGGCAAGACCCCGAGCGTCTTCCCGGCACTTGAACCGGTGCTGGAAGAGGACGCGGCCTATCGCGCATCTGACCGCCGCGCCGAGGACGCCGCATTCTGGCAGGGCGAGATGCGCGGGCTGGAAACCGTCGCCGGTCCGTCCGAGGGGCGGGCGGTGTCCTCGGTCCGCTTCGACCGCGCGCGGCTGGAGCTTTCACCGGCGTTCTGCGAGGGGCTGAAATCCCTTGCGAAAGCGGCGCGGGTGGGCTGGCCGGATGCGCTCACCGTGCTGACCGCCGCCTATTTCTCGCGAGTCTCCGGGACGGGTGAACGGGTTTTCGGCCTGCCCTTCATGGGCCGGATGGGCAGCAGGGCCGCGCGCGTGCCCTGCATGTGGATGAACGTGTTGCCCTACCGCTGTGATCCCGACGAGGATCTGCCGCTGCCGGAGCTGCTGCAGGCCGAGGCGCAGCGCCTCGGTGCCCTGCGCAAGCATGGACGCTACCGCTCGGAACAGCTGCGCCGTGACCTGCGCCGCACCGCCATAGATGCCCGCCTCTACGGCCCGCTGATCAACGTCCAGCCGTTTGACATGCCGCCGAAATTTGCCGGGCTTGAAGCGCAGCTGCACATCCTCGGGGCCGGGGCGGTGGATGATATCACCGCGACCTTCCGGGGCGATGCGATTGCCTCGCTCTCGCTGGAGATCGACAGCAATCCTGCGCTCTACAGCGCCGAGGAAGCACGCGCACATCTTGACCGGCTCGCCGTCTTCCTCACCGCCGCGCTCGGCGCGGACCGGTTGGCGGAGGTGCCCACCCTGACGCCCGCCGAGCAACGCTGGGCGGTGCAGGCCGTCAATACCACCGACCATCCGATTCCGCAGGTCACGCTCACCGACCTCATATGCGCGCAGATGCGTGCCACGCCGGACGCGCCGGCGGTGGTCTTCGGGGGCACGACCCTCAGCTACGCCGAGCTGGATCGCCGCTCGGCGGCCCTCGCGGCCGTCCTGCGCGCACGGGGCGCCGGGCCGGGCAAGGTGGTGGCGACGGCGCTGCCGCGCTCGGAGCATCTGGCGGTGGCGCTGCTTGCGATCCTGCGCGCCGGGGCGGCCTATGTGCCGCTCGACCCCGAGAACCCGCCCGCGCGCCTCGCCGCGCTGCTTGAACGCACCGGCGCGGTGGCGCTGCTGGCCGAAGGCGATCTCGATGCGGGCGGAATGGCCCCCTTCGCGCCCGAGGCATGGCCCGGAACGGGCGAAGCCCCCGATCCCGGCACCACGCCGGGTGATCTGGCCTATATCCTCTTCACCTCCGGCTCCACCGGCGAGCCCAAGGGGGTGATGATCGAGCACCGGGCCATCGTGAACCGGCTGCTGTGGATGCGCGATCACTACGGCATTGGTGCGCGGGACGTCATCCTGCAGAAAACCCCGACCACCTTCGACGTCTCGGTCTGGGAGTTGTTCCTGCCCTACCTCTGCGGCGGCACGCTGGTTTTTGCCGAGCCGGGCGCGCATCGCGATCCCTCGGCCATCGCCCGGCTGGTGCAGGAGAAAGGCATCACCACGATGCATTTCGTGCCCTCGATGCTCTCAGCCTTCCTCGAGGCACCGGCCTCCGAGGGGCTCGAGCTGACCCGCGTCTTCTGCTCGGGCGAGGCGCTGACCGCCGAGCATCGCACCCGCTTCCACGCTCGCGTGAAGGCCCAGTTGCACAACCTCTACGGTCCGACCGAGGCGGCGGTGGACGTGACCTATTGGGACGCCGCGCCCGAGGACGACAGCCTGCCGCTGCCCATCGGCTTCCCGGTGTGGAACACCCGCGTGATGGTGCTTGATGCGCGGATGCGCCCGGTGCCTCCGGGGGTGCAGGGGCAGCTCTATCTCGGCGGGGTGCAGCTGGCGCGGGGCTATCTCGGACGGCCGGACCTGACCGAGGAGCGCTTCATTCCCGATCCCTTCCGCCCGGGCGAACGGCTCTATGCCACGGGCGACGTGGCGACCCTGCGGCCCGATGGCGCAGTCGTCTACGCAGGCCGGGCCGATCATCAGGTGAAGATCCGCGGCATGCGGATCGAACCGGGGGAGATCGAGGGTGCGATCAAGGCGACGGGCCTCGTGCGCGACGCCGTGGTCATCGCCCGCGCCGATGGCGGCGCGGATCCCCGCCTCGTGGCCTATGTGCTGACCGGGCCCGACTTCGACAGTTCGCCGCTCACGGCGGAGCTGGCGACCGCGCTGCCGTCTCATATGGTGCCCTCGGCGGTGGTCGCGCTGGAGAGCTGGCCGATGACCAGCTCGGGCAAGCTCGACCGTAAGGCGCTGCCCGCGCCGGTACTGGAGATGCCGAAAGGCACGCCGCCCGTGGGCCCGGTCGAGGAACGTCTGGCAGCGCTCTACCGCGAAGTGCTGCACCTGCCTCAGACGCCGGGCCGCGAGGCGGATTTCTTCGATCTGGGTGGTGACAGCCTGACGGCGCTGACGCTCAGCTTCCGCATCGAGGTGACCTTCGGCCAGGATCCGGGACTGGGACAGATCTTCGAAACGCCGGGCCTTGCGCAGCTTGCCCGGGCGCTGGAGATGGCCGACACGGCGCGCGCGGGCCTCGCGCCGCTGCTGCCGCTGGCCGAGGGGGAGGGCGCGCCGCTCTTCATCCTGCACCCGGCGGGCGGATTGGGCTGGGGCTACCGGCGGTTGGCGCGCGCGCTGACGGCGCCGCGTCCGGTCTTTGCGGTGCAATCGCCGCTCCTGACCGGCGAGCCGCTGCCGGGCAGCCTGCGCACGCTTGCGGCGGACTATGCAGATCGGATCGAGGCGCAGGCCCCGCAGGGGATGATCCACCTCGCGGGCTGGTCCGTGGGCGGCATCCTCGCGCAGGAGATCGCGGTGGAGCTGGCCGCGCGGGGACGTGTCCCGGGGCTCGTTGCCATGCTCGACAGCTACCCCGCCGAGTGCTGGCGCGCCGAGCCGGAACTGTCGGACGCCGAGGCGCTGCGTGCGCTTCTGGCAATCGCCGGGCATGACCCGGACAGTCATCCGGAACTCGACAGCCGCGCGTCGGTGGTGGGCTTCCTCAAGCAGGGCGGCACGCCGCTCGGCAGCCTTCCCGACGCGGTGCTCGACGCGGTGGTGCAGCTTGTCACCGGCACCAACCGGTTGATCCGCAACCACGAACAGCGCCGTTTCGGTGGAACGCTTCTGCACGTCCGCGCCGCGCGCGATCACGCCGGGCGTGACCTGCACGCGGGGCTATGGGACGCGCATGCCGCGCATGTCGAGGCGATCGACCTGCCGCTGCTGCATCCCGAGATGGTTTCGCAGGTGGCCGCGGAGGGGCTGGGGCCGGCAATCTCGGAGCGCATGCTGCAGGCCGAGGCGGAGGGCGCGGGTCAGAGACGTCGCGCCTGAGCTGGGTGGCGGCCAGGGTTGTGGAGATATTCCGGTTGGCTAGGCTCGGGCCGCCAGCGCCAGCGTTCCCGGCAGCGAGGCGGGCAGCGAGGCGATATGCACCGCGCCCGGATAAACTTGAGCGGCAATCTCCAGACCGGCGGGCGCGGCCTGCAACCGCTCGATCATCCGCAGCGTGGCGGGCGGCGGCCCCTCGGGCTGCGGCCCGGCGCTGCCGGTGCGCTTCTCCTTGTCGCCCATGCCGAAGTGGAGGGGACGCGGGGCGCCTTCAGCCATGCTGCGCTGCCGGGTCAGGCGCGACACCAGCGCTTCGTCCCACCAGACCGACGGGCTGATCGAGGCGAAGCGGGCAAAGCTGTCCGGGCGTGTCAGGACGGCGAAGAGCGTGAAGAGCCCGCCGAAACTGTGGCCCCAGAGCGTGCGCCGCGCCGGGTTGACGGGCAGGCCGCGCTCGACCTCGGCGCGGATGCCGCCGGTGAGCCGCGCGAGATAGGCCTCGGCCCCGCCTGCGAGGCGCTCGGGGTGGTGCGGGTCCGGGCGCGGTGCGGCACCGGGCGCCTCGGGCGGCGAGTAGTCGAAGATGCGCTGCGCGCGGGCGAACTGCTTGTCTGTGTCATAACCGATGCCGGCGACGATCAGCCCCGGCGCAGCCTCGAGCAGCGCGGGTGTCAGGAAATCGAAGGCCGCGTTTCCGTCGAGCATGTAGAGGATCGGCCAGCCGCCTTCCGGGGCGGCTTCCTTGGGCACCGCGAGGAACAGGCGGACGGCAGGCGCCTCGGGGTCTGCCGGACCGCAGGTCTCGCGCGGCAGCACCCGGGTGCTCAGCTCATGCGAAGTGACGGGCACCGTGAGGATTTCTAGCGTCGCATCGCGTCCGCGGTGCGGCGGTAGCGGAGCCTGAGGGGCTGTTTCGCACATGACATTCGCTCTCGGGCTTATTAGTTGACAATACCACTCAAGTAATTTCCCTTGGCGCCGGCTGCAATGGCCGATCGTGCCCAAGAAAGGACTCCCATGACGCTGCGTCTCAGGCATCCGCAGATTTTCTCCGCCAGCTGGCTTCCGGTGGTTCTGTCTGTTGTCCTTGTGCTGCTGATCGCCGGGGCCGCGCCGGTCCGCGCCGAGATCCGGGTGACCGATCTGGCCGGGCGCGAGGTTGTGCTGGACCAGCCGGCGCGGAAAATCGTTCTGGGCGAGGGGCGGCACCTGGCGGTTCTGGGCATGCTGCACGACGATCCGGTCTCGCTGTTGGCGGGTTGGCGCCAGGACAAGGGGCTCGATCCGGCAACCTATGATGCCTATCTCGCCAAGTTCCCGGCGCTGGCGGAGGTCGCTCCGGTCGGGGCGGGCAACCGGCTGCTCTCGGTCGAGAGCACCATCGCGCTGATGCCGGACCTGGTGCTGCTGAGCCTGATGGATGCGCGTGATCCGCAGATGCAGATGCCGCTGCGCCAACTGGAAGCGGCGGGAATCCCGGTGGCCTTCGTCGATTTCTTCACCGCCCCGCTGGAAAACACCCTGCCGAGCCTGCGGCTGATCGGGCAGCTCACCGGGGCAGAGGACCGCGCCGAGGAATTCGCAGAGTTCTACACCGATCACCTCGAGGGGGTCATGGCGACGCTGAAGGCCGCGCAGCCGGCGCCGCCGCGCGTCTTCATCCATGTGCACGCCGCGCCGACCAATTGCTGCGCCACGGTAGGGCCGGGCGTCTTCGACGAGTTCGTCGAGGCGGCGGGCGGCTACAACATCGGACGCGACAGCGTGCCGGGCGTCATGGGCAACGTCGGGCTGGAGAACCTGTTGGCCTCGGACCCGGATGTCTATCTAGCCACCGGCGGCGCGCACATGAAGGCGCGCGGCGGGCTGGTGCTGGGGGCCGGGATAGACGCGGAGACCGCGGCGCAGAGCTTCGCCGATCTGCTGGACACGCCGGGGTTTGCCGACCTGCGCGCGGTGCAGGAGGGGCAGGCGATCGGCATCTGGCATCTGTTCAATGACTTCCCCGCGCATATCGCGCTGATCGAGGCGCTGGCCAAGCGCTTCCACCCCGATCTATTCCCGGACCTCGACCCGATGGCCACCATGGCCGAGTTCGAGGAGCGCTTTTCGCCAGTCGAGATGACCGGCAGCTATTGGCTCCCCGCCGAATGAGTGCCGTCGAGACCATCCTTGCCGAACAGTCCCGCCGCACGCAGCGGCGAGTGCTGCTGGTGGCGCTGCTGGGACTGGGCGCGGTGCTTTCGGTGCTGCTCGACCTGGTGTCGGGGCCGTCCGGCCTGCCGCTGGAACAGGTGCTGCAGGCGCTGACCGGGGCAGGGGAGGTGCCGAAGGCCGCCGAGGTGATCGTCTGGCAAGTGCGCCTGCCAGTGGCGGTCATGGCGCTGCTGGTCGGCGCGGCGCTGTCGCTTTCCGGGGCCGAGATGCAGACCGTGCTGGACAACCCGCTGGCCGAGCCCTTCACGCTGGGCATCTCGGCCTCGGCGGCGCTCGGCGCGGGGGTGGCGATCGTGCTCGGCCTCGCGATTCCGGGCATCCCGGCGCTCTGGGCCGTCTCTGCCAACGCTTTCGTTTTCGCGCTGCTGGCGCTGGGGCTGCTGCAACTGGCCTCGGCGCTGCGCGGCGGCGGTTCCGAGGTGGTTATCCTGCTCGGCATCGCGGTCAACTTCACCGCCGCGGCGCTGCTGGCGCTGGTGCAGTTCGTTGCCTCGCCGGACGCGCTGCAGCAGCTGGTGTTCTGGACCATGGGCAGCCTCGTCAACGCGCGCTGGGAGGGCATCGCCGTGCTGGCGCTGGTGCTGGCTCTCTGCCTGCCGTTCTCGCTGGCGGCGTCGTGGCGGCTGACGGCGCTGCGGCTCGGGGCGGATCAGGCACAGGGCTTCGGGCTCGACGTCGCGCACCTGCGGCGCTGGACGCTGGTGCGGGTGAGCCTGCTGGCTGCGGCCTCGGTCTCGATGGTCGGCGTCATCGGCTTCGTCGGCCTCGCCGGGCCGCATATCGCGCGCATGGCGGTGGGCGAGGATCACCGTTTCCTGCTGCCTGCGAGCCTGTTCACCGGGGCGCTGCTGATGTCGCTGGCCTCGGTCGCCTCGAAGCTGCTTGTGCCGGGCATCCTGCTGCCGGTGGGCATCGTGACCTCGCTGGTCGGCCTGCCGGTGTTCTTTGCGCTGGTGCTGCGGAGGGAGGCACGATGAGCCTCGACATTCGAAACCTGACCGTCGCGCGCGGGCCGCGCAAGGTCATCGACGAGCTGAGCCTGCCGTCCTTCGCCACGGGAGAATTCGCGGTGATTGCGGGGCCGAATGCGGCGGGCAAGTCGACGCTGCTGCGGGCCATCGCGGGCCTGCTGCCGTCGACCGGCGACGTCACGCTGGACGGGCAGGCGCTGCATGCGCTGCCGCGCGCCGAGCAGGCGAAGCAGGTGGGCTTCATGCCGCAGAGCCTCGAGAGCCGTTCGGCGCTGACCGTGCTCGACAGCCTGATGGTGGCGATGAACGCGGGTGGCGGTTTGGCCGGGCGCGCGTTGCGCGGGCCGGCCGCGGGACGTCACGCGCTGGAGGTACTGGAGCGCTTCGGGTTGGCCGATCTGGCGCTGCGCCCGATGGCGGCGCTCTCGGGCGGGCAGCGGCAGGCGGTGGGTCTGGCGCAGGCGATGATCCGCGACCCCAAGCTCCTGCTGCTCGACGAGCCGACCTCGGCGCTCGACCTGGCGCGGCAGTTCCAGCTGCTGTCTGAGGCGCGCAAGCTTGCCCGCGAGGGGCGCATCGTGATCGCCGTGCTGCACGATCTGGCGCTGGCGGCGCAATGGGCCGACCGGGTGGTGCTGCTGGAAGGCGGCGGACTGCGCGCCTCGGGCGCGCCGGCAGAGGTGCTGACGCCCCAAAGCCTGTCGCAGGTCTACGGAATCGACGCACGCGTCGAACGCTGCTCGGAAGGGCGCGTGATGGTCATGGTGGACGGGCTCTCGCAGCCCTGATTTTCAGGAGATATTCTACGATGCAACTTCTCGACAGTTCCGAGCGCTACGGCGCGGTTTCGCGGCTGCTGCACTGGGCGGTGGCAGTGCTGATCCTCTGGCAGTTCCTCGGCATGGGACTGAAGCTGATCTTCGGACGCAACGACTTCGTCGGCTTCTTCGTGGGCACCCACCAGCCGGTAGGCTTTATCATCTTCGTGCTGGTGGTGATCCGCGCGCTCTGGGCGCTGGCGAGCCGCAAGCGCCGTCCGGATCATGGCACAGGGTTGGTGGCCAAGGCGGCGGCAGCGGGTCACGGGCTGCTCTACGCACTGATGATTGCAATCCCCACGCTTGCCCTCCTGCGGGCCTGGGGCGGCACGCGCGGCTTTGCGCCCTTCGGGATCGAGATCTTCGCGCCGCGCGAGGTTGAGATTGCATGGGCCACCAGCCTTGCCGGGCTGCTGCACGGTGAGCTGGGCTGGGTCCTGGCGGTGCTGATCGCGGGCCATATCGCCATGGTGGGCGTGCACGAGAGCCTCTGGCGCGACGGCACGCTGCGCAAGATGGCCGGGCGGCGCTGAGGTCCCCCAAGAGCACCTGGCCGGAACAAGGCGCGCCGCGCCGCCGGCTCTCTGGCCCATCGGCACAATCATCCTGCAAAGAAAAAGCCCCGCCGGGCAGAGAGGCCGGCGGGGCAAGTTCGTGCCTGCCGAAGCAGGCACCGGCGGTCGTGAAACCTTTATCTTGTTCCTGAAACTCAGTTCGGGCGGTCGGCCATCTCGTCGCGGATCTGCTGACGCAGCACGTCGATCGGGACCAGCTTGCCCTCGCGCTTGAAGTGCCAGTAGGTCCAGCCGTTGCAGGAGGGCGCGCCCTCGAGCTGCGCGCCGACCTGATGGATCGAGCCCTTCACCTCGTCGCCGATCAGCGTGCCGTCGGCACGCACCTTGGCGCTCTTGCCCGAGGACGACACCAGCATCTCGCCGGGGTTCAGCATGCCGCGCTCGACCACCTGGCCGAAGGGCACGCGCGGCTCGGCGCGCTTGGCGCGGGTGACTTCCAGCGAGGAGCGGTCGAAGGGGCGGATCGAGGCGATACGCTTCTCGGCAACCTCGCGATAGGCTGCTTCGCGCTCGATGCCGATGAAGTCGCGGCCCAGCATCTTGGCGACTGCACCGGTGGTGCCGGTGCCGAAGAACGGGTCGAGCACAACGTCGCCGGGGTTGGTCGAGCCGACCAGCACGCGGTGCAGCAGCGAGGCGGGTTTCTGCGTCGGGTGCGCCTTGTCGCCGTTGGCGTCCTTGAGGCGCTCACCGCCGTTGCAGATCGGCAGAACCCAGTCGGAACGCATCTGCACGCCTTCGTTCAGCGCCTTCAGCGCCTCGTAGTTGAAGGTGTACTTGGCACCCTCGCTCTTCGAGGCCCAGATCATCGTCTCGTGGGCGTTGGTGAAGCGCTTGCCGCGGAAGTTCGGCATCGGGTTGGACTTGCGCCACACGACGTCGTTGAGGATCCAGTAGCCCTCGTCCTGCAGCGCCGCGCCGACGCGGAAGATGTTGTGATAGGAGCCGATCACCCAGAGCGCGCCGTTCGGCTTCAGCAGGCGCTTGGCGGCCTTCAGCCAGTCGCGGGTGAAGCGGTCATAGACGGCAAAACTATCGAATTGGTCCCAGTGATCGTCGACGGCATCGACGCGGGAGTTGTCGGGGCGATGCAGATCGCCCTTCAATTGGAGGTTGTAGGGCGGATCCGCGAAGATGAGATCTACCGACGCCTCCGGCAGGGCGTTCATCTGCTCGATGCAGTCGCCGGAAAGAATCGTGTTGAGTGGGAGCGCAGTTGCGCCCTTCGTTTTCGTCATTGCTGTCATTCTCTGCCTCTGCCCCGGCGCATTTTTGCGCTCTTGGATTGGGGATAAAATGAGGGAACAGCGAATCGGGGTCAATTTGTTTTTTTAAATCAGGACCTTACGTTTGCGTCTTGATACAAGATATTGTGTATGGGTGCGAAGGATCTTCTATGGTGTGGGGTCACACCGAAATCTCGGAGGCCGTCCATGTGCTTTTTGGAGCCGTACCCTGCGTTAGTTTCCCAGCCGTAATGGGGGTACTGTTGCGCCAAGTCCCGCATCAGGTTGTCACGCCATATCTTCGCGACGATCGAAGCGGCCGAGATACTCACAGACTTACCATCCCCCTTAACCACAGGTGTAGCGGGGCAGGGCAGATCGGTCGGCAGGCGGTTGCCGTCGATCAGCAGGTGCGTGGGCTGCACGGGCAGCGCGGCGACGGCCCGGCGCATGGCAAGATAGGTGGCCTGCAGGATGTTGATCTCGTCGATCTCCTCGACCGAGGTCACGCCGAGCCCGACCTGCGCCTGCGCGCGGATGATCGGCTCCAGCGCCTCGCGGCGCTTGAGGGTGAGCTTCTTGGAATCGTTGAGCCCCATCGGGATCTGCGCCGGATCGAGGATTACGGCGGCAGCGACCACCGGCCCTGCGAGGGGGCCGCGGCCGACTTCGTCCACCCCGGCGACCAGCGCGCCTTCGGCCCAGAAGGGCGACTCGAGAGATGTATCAGGTCCAGTCATGCCGCCGTTTTGCGCCCTCGGGCGCAGCAGGGCAAGATCAGCGTGCCTTGGGGTGCGTCGCCTCGTAGACCTTCATCAGGTGCACGCTGTCGACCGAGGTATAGGCCTGGGTGGTCGAGAGCGAGGCGTGGCCAAGCAGCTCCTGGATGGCGCGCAGATCGCCGCCTGCCGACAGCAGGTGCGTTGCGAAGCTGTGGCGCATGGCGTGCGGCGTGGCGCTGGCGGGCAGGCCGAGCTGCATGCGCGCCTTCTCGGTCACCGACTGGATCAGCCGGGCGTTCAGCTTGCCGCCCCGTGCCCCGCGGAACAGCGGCGACGTAGGGGTGATCTCGAAGGGGCAGAGCTTCAGGTAGGTCTCCACCGCGCGGCGGCTGACCGGGATCACCGGCACGATCCGCTCCTTGCCGCCCTTGCCGAGGATCCGCAGTGACTCGCCGAAGGGCCAGTCGGCCCCGGTCAGTCCCAGTGCCTCGGAGATGCGCAGCCCGCAGCCGTAGAGCAGGGTGACGACCGCCGCGTCGCGCGCGCCGATCCAGCCCTCGCGAGACTGCATCTCGACGGTGTCGATCATCGCGCGGGCGGCGTCTTCGGTCAGCGGGCGCGGCAGTTTTTTCTGGAACTTCGGCGCTCGGGCCGAGAGCACTGCGGTGGGCTCGAAGCCCTCGCGCTCGGAGAGCCAGCGGTAGAAGCTCTTTACCGCCGAGAGCTTCCTCGCCATCGACCGCGGCGCGGCCCCGCCCGCGTGCAGATGCGCCATGAAGGCGCGCATGTCGGGGGTGGTGACGCGGGCGAGCGGCTTCAGCCCCTGCGGCTCGGCGTGGTGCATCGTCTGGAAGGCGATGAACTCGGCCACGTCGGCGCGGTAGGCGGTGATGGTGTTCTCGGAGGCGTTCTTCAGCGCACGGGCGTGGTCGAGCCATCCCTGAAGCGCGTCGCGCGCGGCGGGTGTGAGCGCGAGGCTCACGAGAGCCAGCGCCGCATGGTGCGCTCGAACACCCCGCCGAAGAAGGCGAGAAGATCGGTGCCCTGCTGCGGCGTGAACATCTGCGGATCCTCGGACCCCATGACCAGCAGCCCCGGCAGGCGACGCGGGCCGAAGTCGAGCTTGAGGCAGGCCTCGGAGCGGATCAGGTCGGCGCGCGGGCCGAAGATGCGGCGGTCGCCGGCACCGAGCTGGCGCAGGGTGACCTGCCGCAGTGGCGCGTCGGCGCGATCGGTGAGATAGCTCGAGACGAAGCCCGGCTCGGCCAGCGACAGCACGTCGCCGAGCTTGCTGACAGCGCGGGTGTCGTCGGGGTGGCCGGTTTCCAGCACCAGCCGGATGATGTCGACCCGCAGGATTGCCGCGACCTCGCCGTTGAGATCGCGCAGGAAGGGCTCGAAGGCCACCGGGTCCAGCATCCGCAGGATGGCGCGGTGGATCTGGTTGGTGCCGGCGAGGTTCTCATAGGCGGCAGCGATGACGCTGCGGTGGGTGTCCTCAAGCCGGTCGAGCCGCGACTCGAGGCGCTCCATGGCGAGGCCGCGCAGGTCCACGATGTTGGAGCCCATGGCGCGTTCATTGGACGCGATGAGCGCCTGCATCAGGTCGCGGTCATCAAGAATCATGTCGGGGCGAGACAGCAGCTGCTCGCGCAGCGTCTCGTCGATACGGGGACTGCTCATGCCTGTTCCGGTCTGTCCGTGCCTGTTCCGGGTGATCCGTGTTTTGCGGGGAGACTAGCAGGTCCGGCAGGCGAATGCGCCCCCTTTTCTCTGGCCGGCGGCGTGTTTCCGCAGGTTGTGATGAACCGGCCTCTCGGCGAAGGGAAGGCTTTGGCGGCGCGGGGTTTTCTGGCAGACTGTTCGGGGCACAGGAGGAGGATCCCATGCCCACCATCACCCATCCCAGCTCCGCCCAGACGGTCATCACTACCTTCGAGACCAGCCCGGGCACCTGCCAGGACCTGCTCGAAGCGCTGGAGGAGGCCTATGATGATTTCATCTCGAAGCAGCCGGGGTTCGTCGGGGCGGGCCTGCACGTGAACGACGCGCAGACCCGGATTGCCAATTACTCGCAATGGGCGCGGCGCGAGGATTTCCAGGCCATGCTGCGCAGCGACGAGATGCGCGCCTGGAACCGTCGCTTCAGCGACCTGTGCCGCAGCTTCGAGCCGGTGATGTACGAGGTGGCGGCCGTCTATTGAGGTCGCCACCTCGCGGCAGCGGGTTCGCTCAGGCGGCCATGGTGCGGGCGGTGCCGCGGCGTTCGGTGACCTGTAGCCGGTAGCCTTCGCCGCGCACCGTCTCGATCGAGAGCGCGGCTTCGACCGGGGCGAGATGGGCGCGCAAGTTGCACATGTAGACATCGAAAACCCTCGGCGCGGGCTCGTTCTCGAAGCCGTAGACGTGGCTCATCAGCGTCTCGCGCGTGGCCAGTCGACCGGGGCGCAGGGCGAGAAATTCGAGGATCTCGTAGAGCTTCGGCGAGAGCGACAGGGTCGTGACACCGAAGTGAACGCGGCGCTTTTCAAGATCGAAGCGCAGCGGGCCGCAGTCGCTGACCGGGAGGGAGACGCCGTGCGCGCGCCGGGCGACGGCGCCGAGCCGGGCGATGATCTCTTCGGTGGTGGCCTCGGAGCTGAGCACCGTGTCGGCCCCGGCCATCAGCCAGGCCGCGATCTGCGCGCCATCGGCCTCGCGCGCGATGAGCCCGATGGGAACGTCGGGGTTGAGCTCGCGCAGGCGCGTCAGCGTGGTCATGCTGCGCAGCACGGCGGCGTCGACCACCAGTAGATCATGCGCGCCGATCCGGTGGAATTCTTCGATGTCCTCGGCGGCCTCGCAGCGGGTCAGCAAGGTGCCGGTCTGCGACAGGGCGTGGCCGAGGCTCATCATCTTCCAGGTGGTTTCAGCAATCAGGTAGCGCATGGGCGTGCTCCTCCTAAGCACCGCGGGCGCGGGGCCGGCGGCTAATCCGTTCTGTTGGGGGCGAAGTTGACCGTTCTTGCAGGTCTGCCGGGGGGAGCCGGGCCATTCCCCGCCGGGTCAGGCATGGGGGAGGGCGGCGCTTTCTGCGGCCCGTTTCGAAGCTATCGCCGAATTGTGCCCGAAATGTGTTGGCATCTAGGGCTGCGGAGGATGATTTGTATCAAGGCGCTATACCTTCGAAGTGCCGATGATGCCTTCAGGTCAGGAAAGGAGGCCTCGCATGTACAAGAACATTCTCGTGCCCATCGCCTTTGACAGTGATTCCAAGGCGCAGAAGTCGATCGAGGTCGCGCAGGCGCTTGCCGAGCCGGATGCCAAGATCACCCTGCTGCATGTCATGGAGCATATCCCCGGCTATGCGATCACCTACATGCCGCCCGAGTACCTCGCGCAGTCGCGCGCCGCTCTGGAGAAGGAACTGGGGGAAATGGCGGCGAAGCTGCCCGGTGGCAAGGGCATGGTGATCGAGGGCCATTCCGGCCGGTCGATCCTCGAATACGGCGAGGAGAACGGCTGTGATCTGATCATCATCGCATCGCACCAGCCGGCGATGAGCGATTATCTCCTGGGCTCGACCGCCGCGGTGGTGGTGCGTCATGCGCATTGCGCAGTCCACGTGCTGCGCTGAAACCAAGCTGACCCCAAGATCGGGGCTGGAGTCGTTCCGGGAAGGCGCGGGAGGCGTCGGGGGGATCGCGTGGCGCACCTTAGGGTGCCCTTGGCGCGCTGCCGCGATTGGCGCGCGCCGCTAGGAGATGCGGCGCAGGTCGCCCGAGTTGAGCGCGGCCTGCGACCAGTCGTTCGTCCCGTAGTAGTCGCGGTACCAGTCGACGAAGGACCGGACACCGTCGACCAGTGCCGTGCCGGGGCGATAGCCGGTCAGATCGTGCAGGAGCGAGGCATCGGCCCATGTCGCGGGCACGTCGCCCGGCTGCATGCACATCGGATTGCGCTGCGCCTTCAGCCCGGTGGCGCTCTCGATCGCGGCGATGAAGTCGCTGAGCGGCACCGCCTGCGAGTTGCCGATGTTGATCACGCGCCAGGGCGCAACCGGCGAGAGCGAGTCTCCGGGCGGCACGACGCCGTCCTCTGGCCGCGCGGGCACCACGTCGATCAGCAGCCGGATGCCCTGCACGAGGTCTGTCACATAGGTGAAGTCGCGCATCATGCGGCCGCGGTTGTAGACGTCGATCGGTTCTCCGGCGAGGATCGCTTTGGTGAACTTGAACAGCGCCATGTCCGGACGGCCCCAGGGTCCGTAGACGGTAAAGAAGCGGAACATGGTGACCGGCAGGTCGTAGAGGTGCGCGTAGCTGTGCGCCATGCACTCCGTGGCCTTCTTGGTCGCCGCATAGAATGACATCTGGTGGTCGGTGCGCTCGGTCTCGGCGTAGGGCATGCTGGTGTTCGCGCCGTAGACGGACGACGTGGAGGCCAGCAGCATGTGGGCAGGGGGCACCGCCCGTGCCGCCTCGAGCAGCTCGAAAGTGCCCATCATGTTGCTTTCCAGATAGCTGCGGGGGTCTTTGAGCGAGTGGCGCACGCCAGCCTGCGCCGCGAGGTGCACCACGACATCGGGGCGTTCTCGGGCAAACAGTTCCTGCAGGAACCCTCGGGTCTCGATCGAGGTGTTGAAAACGCAAAAGCCCTGAGATTTCAGCAACATGTCCTGCCGCTGACGTTTCAGGGCTACATCATAATATTCGGAGAGGTTGTCGACCCCGACGACACGAAACCCGTCGTCTAGCAGTCTTTGACACAGGTGAAAGCCGATGAAGCCAGAAGAGCCAGTGACCAAAGCGGTGCGCATCAAAGAACTCCTACAAAAAAAATAAGTTCAAAAATCAATATCTAATGTCTTGTGTGCTGCACGTCGTCAAAGCAAGCGCTTTCTGCCGTCAGGCGGGCGTTGCTCGGAGGTCCGCCGGTCGGGGCACATTCGCGTGGCGACTTGCCTCACGGGTGCGCGTTGCTCGTCCCGGCCGCCATGACAATGGGCACGTTAATCCATGAAGGGTGCACGACTTCGGCGATTCGAACGAGGCGTCATGTGCGCGGAGTCGTGAATTGACCAAGGATAGCTTCAGGAGGAGGGTGTTTCCTGCGTAGGCGTCCGGGTGTGTTGCCGGAATGGAAACAGTGGTTTGCCTGAAATTTGTTCACAAATTGGCTGACGGTCGCGCCGCCGCAACCTGTTCCGAGGGTGTGGGATGTTGTGTATGCGCTTGTAAAAGAGCGATTTTTTATGAGTTTCGGAGGGGGTAGTTTTATTGCCCTCTAGAAGGCGCCCAAAAGTACCTGTGAAGTGTAGGTTAATGCAGCCTTAAAGATAATTGGCAGGCCTCGCATGCTACGCTATAGTCTGATTCATTGATCAAAGGAGTTTTCAAACATGACTGATAAGACCCCCGAGGGGGAGTCCCTCGAGTCCCCCGGCCGCCGCGAACTGCTTGGCAAAGCCGGGAAATACGCAGCGGTGACACCGCTTGCGGTAACGGCGCTTCTCTCCACCTCGATGAAGGCAGATGCCGGTGGCATCTTCCGGTCGGGTGGCATGAAGCACAAGAAAAAGCACAAGTTCAAAATGAAGAAGAAGTACGGCCACTTCCACTAAGCCCACCGAGATCCGGCATTTCGCGGGTCTCCGATTTTCTTCCTTTTGAGAAGACGTAATTCGTTGAGTGAAAATCTTTTTGTCCTCCCCGCAGCAGGGGTCACGCTGGCGGAAGTCAACCGTCAGCATCTTCTCTTGGTCCCAGAGAAGGAGCTTCTGTTTTCGGCCACTCCCCCGGTGGCCGAGGCTTGGGCTGGGTTCGAACTTGGCGTTGCGTCCGCACCATCGGATGCCGCCGCTGCTTCTGGCGGCGGCATTCTTCTGGATCTCATGCAAATCGGCGCGCTGGAGCCGCTTGCCACGTCGAGCGGTCCGGCGCGGGTCGGCTGTTCCGACACGCTTGATCTGGCCGGGGTGCATATCGTCGTCGCCTTCGAGGACGAAGCGCTGCGCGCAGAGCTGATGCCCTGTTTCGCGCAGCTGGTTACAGCTCCCTGCCGAGGCGACGACCACATCGTGGTGCAGCGCGAGGGAGAGAGCATCGGGCTGGCGCGGCGGGGCGAGGACATCGATTGGGTGTCACCGCACGAGGCGGTACCGCTGCTCAAGATCAAGCTGACCGAGGTCCTCTTCGATCACACCGATCACGTCATGCTGCACGCGGCCCAGCTCGAACGCGACGGGCGCTGCCTGCTTCTGCTCGGCGACGCCGGCGCTGGCAAGAGCACGCTTGCCACGGCGTTGGAGGAAGCGGGGTTCGCGCTTCTGAGCGATGATATCGTGCTGCTGTCGCCGCAGGGCGAGGTGTCCGCGCTGCCGTTCCCGGTGACCCTGAAGGAAGGGTCGTGGGCGCTGCTCGGCCATCGTCACGATGAGATCGCGGGTGCGGGCGAACACCTGCGGCCGGATGCTCTCAACGTGCGCTATCTCGGGCTGGTGGGCGATGGCGGCTGGAAGCCGGTGGCCTGGCTGCTGAAACTGGACCGGCAGGAGGACAGCGCGGCCACGATCGCGGATCTGGACCTGTCGGGGGCGTTTGCGGCGCTTTTGGCGGCCGCCTGGTCCGGTGAAGACTCCATGTCGCCCGAGGTTTTCGGAGCCATGGCGGGCTGCCTGCAGGGCGCGCACTACGGCACCCTGACATACTCTGATCTGCCGCGCGCCCTCATCGAGGTGTCGCGGTATTGCGAAGACTGAACGCGGTTCCCCAAGCGGAGGTAGGGTATTAGGAATTCAAGTTTGAAGTGATTTTTTCTAAGTGATTGTTTCACATATTTTTCATCGCCGCGTTCAATTTTCTGTTCGCATTTTGCCGATCTTGCGGCAGCTATTCAGACCGGCACTGGAGCCGCCACATGAGAGCAGGGTTCGCTGCATCTTCGCCGCTGGAAATCCTGGGTCGCGCGCTTTGCGGCGACCTTGGCCATGTGACCGACTGGGAGGGTCTGATAGGGGCCGCGAATGACCAGTTCGTCACCCCGGCGCTGTTTCACAGGCTGCGCCAAGGCGACATCCCGGCCGCTGAACCCGAGGCCATGGCCTATCTCGGAGAACTCGATTCCCTCAATTGCCGTCGGAATCGCGGCCTCTGGTCCATGGTCGCGGAGTGCACGGGCTTGCTCAACGCAGCGGGGATCGTGCCGACCCTGATCAAGGGCGCCAGCGAGTTGGCCCTGCAGGACGACCCTGCCGAGTTCTACCGCCTGATGATCGACGTGGACCTCCTCGTCGAACCCGAAGAGGCGGCAAGGGCGCTGAGCGTGCTGACCGGCGCGGGGTTCACCCGGCTCGAGGAGAGCGAATACGCGCATTCCCCCGGGAGCTTCTGGAAGCAAGGCTGTGTCGGGACGCTGGATCTGCACGCGGGTCTGCAGTCGGACATCGCACGGTTTCTGGCGGCGGACGACTGGCAGCGCCGCCGCCTGCTGTGCGAACGCGACGGGGTGCGGTTCTTCATTCCAGATCCGTCCCTGCGTCTTCTGATCAATGTCAGCCACGACATGCTGCACCATTCCGGGCTGTCGAAAGGCGGCATCAGCCTGCGGTATCTTCTGCCGCTCCGGCAGCAGCTCCAGCAGGCTGATGCCGGACTGGACTGGCCCTGGCTGCTTGGGCTGCGTCGCGACCGCAGGTTCCGCCTCGCCTTCGACTTGCAGATGCTGATGCTCCAGGAGTTGTTCGAAATGCCCTTGCCGGAAGCGGTGCGGCCCGATCTCGCCACCCGCTTCCTGCACCGTCGCCGCCTGATCAAGGCGCGCCACCCCCGGCTGGCGGAGATCGAATGGGCCGTGGTGAAGCCGCTCTACTCACGATTGAACGGTCAGTGATGGATTCTGGACACCACGCGCGGCTGCCTCCCAGATATCATTTTTCTCCGGCATGATGCCAAAAGGTCTCTTGGGGCTAAATCTGCTTTGAGTTGTGAGCCGGAGACGGTAAACCACAGGTATTGTTTTATTATTCTAAGGATTTTTGTGATGAAGATTGCCATTATCGGCACCGGCTACGTGGGGCTTGTCTCCGGGGTCTGTTTCTCGGATTTCGGCCACGAGGTGGTCTGCGTCGACAAGGACCCGCGCAAGATCGAGATGCTCGAGCGCGGCGAGGTGCCGATCTACGAGCCGGGTCTCGACACGCTTATGGCCAAGAACGTCGAGGCCGGGCGGCTGTCGTTCACGCTCGACCTGCAGTCGGCGATCGACGGCGCCGAGGCGGTGTTCATCGCCGTCGGCACGCCGACCCGCCGCGGGGACGGCCACGCCGATCTGAGCTACGTCATGGCCGCCGCCGAGGAGATCGCGAAAGCCGCCGATCACTACATCGTCGTGGTGACCAAATCGACCGTCCCCGTCGGCACCAACCGCAAGGTGCAGGAGGTGGTCGCCGCCGCCAACCCTGGCCTCGAGTTCGACGTCGCCTCCAACCCCGAGTTCCTGCGCGAGGGCGCGGCGATCGACGATTTCATGAAGCCCGACCGGGTGGTCGTCGGCGTCGAGACCGAGCGTGCCGCCAAGGTGATGGAAGACATCTACCGGCCGCTCTACCTGCGCGATTTCCCGATCGTCACCACCGATCTCGAGTCGGCCGAGATGATCAAATACGCCGCCAACGCCTTCCTCGCGACGAAGATCACCTTCATCAACGAGATCGCCGCGCTCTGCGAGAAGGTCGGGGCGAACGTGAAGCAGGTCTCCAAGGGCATGGGGCTCGACGGCCGCATCGGCAACAAGTTCCTGCACGCCGGGCCGGGCTATGGCGGCTCGTGTTTCCCCAAGGATACCAAGGCGCTGGCCCGCATCGGCCAGGAGCACGCGGCGCCGATCTCGATCGTCGAGACGGTGATCAAGGTCAATGAGGACACCAAGCGTCGGATGACCGACAAGCTGCTCGACCTTTGCGGCGGCAGCTTCAACGGCAAGAAGGTCGCGGTGCTCGGTGTGACCTTCAAGCCCAACACCGACGACATGCGCGACGCGCCGGCGCTGACCATCGTGCCGGCGCTGGTGGGCGGCGGGGCGAGCGTGTCGGTGGTCGACCCGCAGGGCCGCCGCGAGGGCGAGGCGCTGCTGCCCGGGGTGACCTGGGAGGAAGACCCCTATGCCGCCGCCGCGGGCGCCGACCTGCTGGTCATCCTCACCGAGTGGAACGAGTTCCGCGCGCTGGATCTGAAGCGCCTGGCGGGCGGCATGGCCACCGCCCGGCTCGCCGACCTGCGCAACATCTACGCCGTGGAGGACGCCGCGGCGGCGGGCTTCACCGCCTATGAGAGCATCGGCCGGGCAGGGTTTTCCGCCGCCTGAGGACGGATCCCCGGACAGCGAAGACGGGCGCGGCAGATGCCGCGCCCGTCTTGCGTTGCGGGTCCGACTGGCCGGCGGGGCTCAGCAGCGCTCCCAGAGCGGGCCGTGCATCTGCGCTTCCTGCGAGCCGAGGATGATCGCGCAGAACTGCGCCGCCTGCTCCACCGAGCCCTCGGGGTGTTTCAGGATCTCGGCGTTCAGCGCCTCGAGATCCTGCCGGGTCGGCCGGCGCCGGAGGGCGATGCCGAAGAGGAAGGTGAGCAGCTGCTCGGCGCTCGCCAGCGAGATGTCGACCATCAGCAGCGGCCCCTCGGGCGCGGCGCCCGGGGCCGAGGTCTTCTGCCACAGCAGCAGCAGCCTGTGCCCGGCGGCCTGCTGCGCCAGGCGGGAGACCTGCTGCTCGGGCGGGCCGCCCTCTGCGGCAGGCTCGGGCAGGCCGAGCTCGCCGCTGGCGATGGCCGGCCAGCCGCGCAGGAAGCTCGCGGCGGTAGGGAAGTACCAGAAGGGCACGCCGAGGAAGTTGTGGGTGTTGCGCGGGGAATCCCGTTCGGCCAGCAGAGTGGAGGCGAAGGCCAGCGCCGCCTCGGCGGCCTCGCGCAGCTCGGCCTCGTCGCGGGCCTGCGCGAGACCGCGCGCCAGGGCCACGTGCTCCGTGCGCAGCAGCTCGCGCAGGAAATCCATCTGGGAGGTCATGGGGGTCTCCTTCTTGTCAGGCTGAAACGTGGAGCCGCGCGAGCTGCCGCAGGATTTCCCGCGTGTAGCTCTCGATCGAGGCGGCCTCGGAGATATGCAGCCGGGCCCGGGCGGCGAGCGCGGCGCGGCGGGAGGGATCGGTCAGCAGGCCCTCGATCTTCTGCGCCAGCTCGGCGGCCACATGCGGCGTGTCCTGCACCTTGACCACCGCGTCGTCGGGCAGCTCGGCGAAGCTGCCGCCGTTGCTCACCACCACCGGCACGCCGATCCGCATCGCGTCGAAGACGACGCCGGAGGATTCGCCATGCGTCGGGTGCCGCAGGTTGATCACCGCGTCGCACTCCGAGATGTGCCGCTCGAAGGCCTCGCTGTCGGCGTAGCCGATCAGCGTGACCTGCTCGGCAAGTGCCATGCGGGTGATCTGCCGCTGCACCGTCTCGGCCTCGTCGCCGAGGTTGCCGACGATGCGCAGCTCCACCGGCAGGCCGCGCAGCAGCAGCTGCTGCAGCGCCTGCAGCACCTGCCCCGGCAGCTTGAAGCGGGTGACATGGCCGAACATGCCGATGGTGAAGCGCCCCGGGTCGGGCGCGGCGCCGGCGCTGCGCGGCGGGGCGGAGCTCATCACCAGCGGCGCGGTGCTGATGCGCGCCGCGGCGGCGGGCAGCTCGCGCAGCAGGCAGCTGCGGGCGAAGCTGCTGTGCAGGTGCAGCCCGCCGGCGTGGCGGGCGATCTGCGACAGGCCGGTGATCTCGAGCACGCCGACCCCGGCGAAATCGCTGGCTTCCAGCCGGCCGATGTCCTCGGCCTCGAAGTGGTTGGCGAGCATCGCCCGGTACTGCGGCACCAGCCGGCCCTGCCGGTGGCCGTGCTGCAGGAAGGGGTGGATGAAGGTGTCATGCACGATGGCCAGGGCGTTGCGGGCGAGCGCGTGGTCGTAGATCCAGTCGTGCATCTCGAGGTTGTTGCCCAGCTGGCAGATCAGCAGCTCGTATTCCGCCGGATCGAAGTCCCCGGCAGAGACCAGGCGCATTCCCCCGGGGGCGGCGGCCTCCTCGGCATTGGTGCAGACGATGGTCAGGTCGAGATGCGGCGCGAGCGCCTCGGCGAGGGTCCTGGCGCTGACCGCGATGCCGCTCCTGTGCGGCGGCCAGGGGGTGAGCATCGCCACCTTCGTGCCCGCCGGCAGATCCGGCAGCTGCCGGTCCAGGATGTCCTGGATGCGCCGCCGGTAGGCGATGCCGGCGCGCTGCCAGGTGAACTCCCGGGCGCGCTGCTGCAGCGCGTCGCGGCCCGGGGTGGCCTGCAGCGCCTGTTCCAGAGCCGCGGCCATGCTCTGTTGGCTGGTGGGATCGAAGTAGACGACGAGATCGCCGCCGATCTCCCGACTCGGGGGGATGTCGGAACAGGCCACCGGCACGCCGCAGGCCATGGCCTCGAGGATCGGCAGGCCGAAGCCCTCGTCCAGCGAGGGCATCACCGCGAGCCTTGCGTGGCGGGTCAGCCGGCCGAGTTCCTGGTCGGACACGTAGCCGGAGATCTCCACCGCCCCAGGATCGCCGTGCCCAGCGAGGATCGTCTCGATTTCGGCGCGGGTCTCCGGGCCGAGTTCGCAGACGATCTTCAGGAGCGCCGTGCCACCAGCCCGTCGCCAGGTGCAGAAGGCACGCACGAAACCGGCGATGTTCTTGCGTGGGTCGTCGCCGCTGACCAGCAACACGTAGTCCGGCCCCACCCCGGCGGCGGCACGCGGCGCGGGTGGGCGGAAGATCGACTGGTTGTAGCCGTTCGCGATGCCCCGGGTCCGGGCGGCGGCCATCGGCAGCAGCGCCGCGACCTGGGTGGCCACCGTCTGCGAGACCGGGGCCAGGAAGACGTTGGAGCGGCGGAAGAAATCGAGGCGGTGCAGGTAGTCCCGCCTGAGCTCCTTCGGCCAATGTGAAAAATACAGATCCTTGTGGGTGAAGGGGATCAGGTCATGCACCGTGAGCAGGCTGGGGAGTGTGACGTGATAGGGGAGGATCTGGTCCGACATCAGCGGGTTCGGGTGCCAGAACAGCGTGGTGTCGCCGGGTCGGTGCAGCGACTCGATCTCGGCCGAATAGGCCGCGGCGCGCGGCGCGGGGGACAGCGACAGGAGGGCCGGATCCACGATGTGAACGCCCACGTGGTCCATGTTCTGCGGAAAGGCGTCGCGCCAGCTCGTGTCCATGCAGGTGACCAGGATGTCGGCCTGGCGGTGGTGGAAGAGGACTTCCCGCAGGAGGCTCTGGAACACGCGTCCGATGCCGCGCCGCCAGGTCGGGGTGGACGCGGTGAGCCCGTCGATGATCAGCTTCATTGTGCGAGCTCCAGCACCTGGGTGAGACGTTCGAGAAAGCGGTCGGGGTCGCAGACCTCTTCGGCGTAGTTGCGGCCGTTCTGGCCAAGGACCCGCCTCAGCGCGGGCTGCTCGAAGCTGTCGATCGCCTTCCTGTATTCCGCCAAGGTACGGCAGGAATAGCCGCCCTTGCCGGTCTCGATATGGTCGCGCATCACCTTGCAGTCGCCGTGCACGATCACCGGCACGTCGTTCTGCCAGGCCTCGAAGAGCACGAAGCTGAAGCTCTCGTTCAGGCTCAGGTTCACCAGCCCCAGTGCATCCGACAGCAATTGCCGCTTGGCCTCGGTGTCGACGTAGCCGAGCTGTTTCACGTGCGGGCTGCGGAAGCCGGTCTCGACGCCCTTGCCGACCATGAGCAGCGGGATCGCCGGCAGGCCGTCGCGCAGCCGCTCCTCGCAGGTCTGGTTGTGCCAGTCCATCAGCTGGCGGATGTTCTTGCCCTCGTCGATGCGCCCGACGTAGAGGAGGTATTTCTCGAACACCCGGCCAAGCAGGCCCGGTGCCTCCTGCCGCCGCGCCGGGGCCGCGTCGATGAAGGGCAGCGAGACCGGCGGCGCCTCGAACTTGGCGCGGGTCATGGCCTCGCCATGGGCGTCGATGGCCAGCTGCTTCTCCGCCTCGGTGAGAAACAGCAGGGATCGCGCGTCGCGCACCAGGCGACCGACCGCGGGAAAGTAGAACGGCGGCTCGTCGTGGAAGGCCGGCATGACGTTCACCCGGCCGGGCAGGGCGGCCACCAGGTTGTGCACCATCGCCTGATAGTAGGGGCCGCCGAGGATCAGCGTCTCCTCCGGCAGCTGGCAGGCCGCCTCGACCAGCGCCGAGCTGGTCATGCCGTAGCGGAAGAACGCCTCCTTGAAGCGGTGCCCCACCGCGCCGCCGGCGAGCGCCTGGCTCGCCGCGGCGAAGCGGTCGTGGCCGGCCTCGTCCACCGGGAAGCGGCGGATGGGAAAGCCCATGTAGGCCTCGGGCCCGTCCTGCGGCGTGTTCTCCAGCCAGCTGCGGTAGGGGGCCATGGATTGCGACGTGTAGACCTCCACGTCGTATCCGCTGTCCCGCAGCGCCTCGCCGATCTTGAGCAGGGCGATCTCGGCACCCCCGGAACTCACCCCGAACCATGGGGCGACAATGACTGCGTTTCGACTCAAATGTCCGTCCCTCGAAAAATCTCCCCGACGCTGCCGGGTTTTTAATTAAATTGTGTCAAATATTTCTTAGGGCCCAATCGTAGAGCTCTTGGTCGGCCTGGTTTCTCGAAATGAGAATGTTTCTTACGTCTTCCGAAATGGCATAGTCCGACCCGACCTTCTTGTCGGGATTTGCGTTCCGGTTCGCCTCGTTGACCAGCGCCGTGCCGAGATGGTCCGACAGGCGCGCCAGGGAGTCCGAGAAGGTCTCGGAGAATCCTATGAAGTTCAGCCGGTCCCGCCCGATCGGGGCGATCATGCGGCTCTGCAGGTTGCTCTGCCCGGGCAGTTGCGCGAACTCCGCGAGGCTCATGTTCCGGGACTTGACCAGCGTCGCCACGTCGCCCGTCACGTCCGGCTTGGTGTGGTAATGGTAGCTGCTGACCACCCTTTGCACCGGGTCCCGCAGGAAGGTGACGATTTTCGTGTCGTCATCGATGATGCCTTTCAGGCGGGACAGGTCGAGGTGCCCGTGAATGACGTCGTATCTCTCCTCCAGGTCTCGTTTCGAGGTCTCGTAGACGATGTCGGGGTGGGCGTTGTGATACAGGGTTCTGGGCCCGAAGGCGCCGCGGTAGGCCGAAACAAGCGTGGATCCTGCGGTCTTGGGAATGTGTAGTGAAAGTATGAGTGCCATTTTCGGTTCCGTTTTGGTTCGCATGGACCCTATGTCGGAGACGGTTAATCCTTTGTTTACCAATAAAACTTGCCGATATTGAAATTCTGGCAGGGTCCATTCCGGCTTGATCAATTCTGGCCGGGCCCATGTTCCGATCAGTATGCGGAACCCGCGCCTTCCGACAAGCTCAACGCAAGAGAAAACCTGTAAGAGACTGCTTTTTGGTCATGCCCGGCACTTCGCCCGGTATCTAAGCTGTGCCGGGAGGCCCGTGGCCGGACCGGGAACGCCTCCGCCGGCCGCCGTGCGAGAGGGCACACGAGGGGATACGCGGAAGGCTGCAGGGGCCGGCGGTGCGAAGATATTTGAAATCCGGAAGCAACCTCTTAAGGTCACCTTGACGCAAGGGCAGTTGGTCTCGGCACGCAGCGGGGGCAGCACATAGATATCGGGTCTGACCGTTCGAAAGGGGCGCGGCTTGCAGGTCTTATATGAAGACGAGGCTACCAAAGTCGCGGCACGCCAAGGCGTCAACGATGAGACCAGTGGTTCGATCTTGCTGTCCTTCACCGGCATCGGCCACGGGATGGGCGGGCTCGACGTCCAGCGCCCCGAGTTCTTTGGCGCCGGTCGCGCTTTCGACAACATCATCTTCATCACCGACAAACGCCGGTCGTGGGGGAACGCCCTGGATTTCGGCGTTATAGCCGACGTCCTGTCGCCCTTCGTCGCCGGCAGGGAGGTCTACTCGATCGGGAACAGCATGGGGGGATTCATATCCATAATTTCGACGAGGTATATCGATACAAAGATTTCCATAGCCTTCGTCCCTCAATACAGCGTCAGTCCAGATCGGGTGCCCTGGGAAAAAAGGTGGCGAGATTACACCGCCAGTATCCAGACATACCGTTTCGAATGCGTGGAGGGATATTTTGCAGAGAGCACCAAGTATTTCATATTCTCCGGCGCAATCGGGGATGACTATCGCCACGCGAGACTTTTCCCGATCGGCGACAATATATTTCACTATGCCTTCCACGACATGGTGCATGAAGTCGCTGCGGATTTCAAACGGAGGAACGTCCTGGACGCCGCGGTGCAAAGCTGTTTCCGGGAGGATGCGCGCATGGATTTGGGGTTGAGCTACGAGAGGCTGAGCCCGCGCTGATCCGGGGGATTCCGCCCCCCTGCGTCTCGCCGCCCGCGGCAAGCGGTGCGCGGCGAGACGGCGCGGGATCACGAGATTGTCTGCACCAGAACCTCCCGGATACGGCCGCGTCCGGGAGGTTCTGGTGGGGTTTATTGAAAATTACGGATTTCATGATGAGGTGACGACCATGGGTAGAGATGAGATAATCGGGGCGTACCGCGGCCTGCTGGGCAGGCTGCCGACCGACGGTGAGGTCGCGTGGTGGCAGAGCGGGGGCGAAGACCCGTCGCAGAGACTGTATCGCGGTCTGCTGGACTCCCGTGAGTTCCGCAGCAAGTACCTGGACCCCAAGGCGGACGTCTACCGTGGCCACACCGAGCGGGACCTCGATGTCCTGGCCGAGATCGGCAGCCGGGTGGGGGAGATCACGCCGCATCCCGAGCGCATCTCGGACTTCCTGGGGGTGACGACCGACCCAGCATATTTCTCGGACAAGTCGCACATGAAGGGGAAGGTGACCCCCATTCCCTTCACCCCGGCCTTCCACGAGGGGATCGAATTTCTCGGCACGGCGCTCGCCGTCCTGCACGAGACGGACAAGCCATTCTGCGCCGTGGAGATCGGTGCCGGATGGGCGCCCTGGCTGGTGACCGGTGCGCGCATGGCCGAGCTCATGGGCCGCGGGATCGGTCGCCTCGTTGCGGTGGAGGCCGACCCCGAGCACGTGAAGTTCTGCGAGCGCCACGTCGCGGAAAACGGCTACGCGGGGTCTTTCACCATCCATCACGGGCTCGCCGGCATCGAGGATGGCACCGGCGAGTTCCCGGTCATCGACCCGCAGAGGCACTGGGGCGCCGGGGGCAACTACGACGGCACCTCCAGCGATCCGCGTCCGATGCAGCCGGTCGCGGTCTTCGATGTCGGGCGGATCTGCGAGGAGATCGCCGCCGAGCACGGCTATGTCGATCTGCTGCACGTCGATATCCAGGGCTACGAGGGCAGGCTGTTCCTCACCCTCGCGGAGCGTCTTGCCAAGACCGTGCACACCGTCGTCATCGGCACCCATGGCCGGCAAGAGGAGGCCGATATCCTGGCCGCGATGAAGGACACGCCGTTCCAGCTCCGGCACGAGAAGCCGGCGCGCTACCAGTGCTTCCCGCAGGAGCCGAAGGTCACCGTCGACGGCACGCAGATCTGGGTCAACACGGCGCTGTAGAGAGGCGCCGGCGCGGGGCAGGGCTCATGGTGCGCAGCATCTGGAGCAATTGCGCTTCGGTCGCTGACCACGTCGCCGCTGCACGCTTGTTCCTGCACCCTCGACGCGCTAGCAGAAGGTCGAAGGTCGAAGGTCGAAGGTCGGACAGAGAAATACGAGCGATGTCGAAAAAGATCGAAGTGCTGGAGGTCGGCGACGTACGGTTCTTGACCACACATCCCACCTTGGCGCTCGTCGCGCGCACATTGAGTGACAGCCTTGCGTCGGTGTCCAAGTCCTTCGGCCCCGTCGACATCTGGCTTGGTGCGCACCGGACACCTCGGGTCCCCCGCACCTCGGGGCGGCGGCTCGTGGTGGTGCAGACCGAACAGATACTGGATGTTGATGGGCGGCAAATCGATACCAGGATGACTCTCAGGCGCATCGCCCGGTTGGCATTGCGGGCAGATCTCTTCGTCGAGTGGAACCCGCACAACCGTGCGTTTTACGGGGTATTGCCGCGGCTTCTGCCACGCCGGTTCCTGTTCGGTCCTTATGTCTTCCCTTCGGACACGCGTACGCAGACCCCGGGCGAGGGACTGTCTTTCGTCGGGCATGTCACGCCAGAGCGACGGGCGAAGCTCGAGAATTTTCCAGACGTGCGATGCCTTCCGACCAAATCGGACATCGAGGAGATTGATCGGACCATCGCCGCGGGAGCCGCGATGCTGAACCTGCACGCCATGCCCGGCACCTATTCGGAGGTGCCGCGGGTGCTGTTGGCCTATCTGGCGGGCAAGCCCCTGGTGTCAGAAGAACTGGCCCCGCCCTTCAGCGCTGGCCATAGCTATCTGTTGCCGGACGCGCCGCGCACGCCCGAAGCACTGGCGCAGGTTTGGCAGGGGCTGAACACCGTGGCGGCCCGCTATCCGATCACCGAGATGCTCCGGTCGCGGTCCCGGCGGGTGCCCGCGGATCACGATGGAAACATGGCGCGACTGGCAGCCAGAAAAACGTGAAGATCGCACCCAGCTCGCGCCAGCACAGGAACGGGCCACGGCAAGGAACAGAGACTTGAAGAAACGCATCAGCATGTTCTGGGCCCAGGGCGAGGCCGGGGCCCCCGAGATCGTCCGGCGCTGCTGGGACGCCTGGGCGCGGCTGAACCCCGGGTGGTCGCTCGAGATCCGCAGCGATGCCGACGCCGGGGCCGCCTTCGACGCGCTCGGGCTGGCGCATGCGCCGGAGACCTTCCAGGGCCGGGCCGACGTGATCCGGGTGCAGGACATCGCCGCGCATGGCGGCGTCTACGTCGATTGCGGCACGATCCCCTGCCGGCCGCTCGACGACTGGCTGGAGCCGCTGATGGAAGAGGGCTTCTTCGCCTTCCACGATCCCTACCGCCGCCGCCCGATCGAGAACTGGTTCCTCGCCGCGACGCCGGGGCATCCGCTGGCCGAGGGCTGGCTGGCCGAAATGCGCCGCTACTGGGACCGGCCGCGGCGGCCGCAGGCGCAGCGCCGCGAGCTCGACCGCGGCGGCAAGGGCGCGCTGGCCTGCAGCCTTGCGGGGCTGCGCGCCGCGCCGCGCAGCAAGCGCGTGCTCGAGCCCAAGGACCGGGTCTGGTCGGTGCATCCCGAAGGCGGGGCGCAGCGGCCGGTGCACCCGTATTTCTGGCCGCATTACCTCTTTGCCCTGCGCCTGCAGCAGGCGCCGGACTTCCGCGAAGCCTGGGCACGGGTTCCCAAGCGTCCCTCCTACGAGAACCTGATGGTCCGCCACTGGAAGCGCGACTACGCCACGATGAGCGACACCGAGCTGCGCAGCCTGCTGGGCGCGCCGATGCAGAAGCTCTCGCTGAAATCGGTGCCGAAGCCGCCGCATCTGGACATGATCTTCGAGGCCGCGGAGCAGGGGTGATCCGGGGCGCCCGCGGGTCCGGTGGCGGCGCGCGGCAAAAATGGATCAGACCATGCGTCCCGAGGGCAGCGGCGGCTGCCAAGGTTGGACAAATTCGCCCCGGACCGCTATGCCGGATCGGACGGAACTTGGGACCCTGTATGCACGTTTTTTTCGAAACTTCCCGGCTTTTCGGCTAGGAAGCCAAGACCATGACCCGCGTAGTGATGAACGTCTCGTGCATGCCATGACAGACGACAGCGAAACCAGACAGGAAGTCGGGACCGGATCGGTCGCCGCGCCCCTCGTGTCCCTCGTGGTCATGAGCTACAATCAGGCCGGGTTCATCGCGGAGACCGTCGCCGGGGCGCTGGCGCAGGATTACCCCAACCTCGAGATCGTCTTCTCCGATGACGGCTCCGGTGACGACACCTTTGCGATCATCGAACGCGCCGTGGCGGGCTACGCCGGGCCACATGCGATCCGGCTCAACCGCAACACCCCCAACATGGGCTTCATCGGCCATCTCAACCACATTTTCTCGCTCTGCCGGGGGGAGCTCATCGTCTACAATGCCGGTGACGACATCTCGCTGCCGACGCGGGTCTCGCGACTGATGGCCGTGGCGCAGGAGACCCCCGCGCTGCTGATCCACTCCGACGCCTTCGAGATCGACGCCGCAGGCGCTCGCACGGGGGCGATCAACAGCCGCCGGGACGCGCTCGACACCATGCCGATCACCCAGGCTGCGAAGGCGATGGCGCTTTGTACCGGGGCGACCTGTGCCTGGCGCCCGGAGCTGATGACCCGATTTGGCCCGATCGTCGAGGCGCCGACCTTCGACGACCTGATCTTCTGCTTCCGGGCCCTTATGACCGGGGGCGTGGCGCATGTGCCCGAGCCGCTGATCGAGTACCGCGTGGGGGTCGGACTGTCGACCATGGAGAGCCTCCGCGACCTGCCGGCCAGTGCCCTGGAGGCGCGCACGCAAAGGCTGCTGAAGAAGCTCGACCTGCGCTCCGCCACGCTGCGCCAGCGGCTGCGCGACTGCCGCACCATCGGCGCTGCAGAGCTGGAAGACGTGGTCGCGGCAGAGCTGGCCAAGGTCGACTACGGCATCCGGATTCTGCGCGATCCCGGCTGTGACCGCTGGTCGCGCCTGCGTTCCTGGGCAGCGCTGCGGGAGTCGATGCGCGTGCGCGCCCGCTTGCGCAAGAAGCTCAATGTCGGGGTATGACAGCGAGAAGAAAAGACGCCGCCCACAGCAGAACTATCCCGCGGCCACCGTGGACGAATTTTGCACCGCCGTTCTCATCGCTCCGCATTCTACGTGAGGCGAAACCGTGGCGCGAGGGGATCATTGCACAAACTGTAGCGACCCGCTTAAACATCAACTGGCAGTGGCCGCGGCGGGATGAATGCTCGGTGTAACTCCACACATTGAGAGCTTCGCAGATACTGGCGTTCGCAAAACAGCAACTCGTTGAGCTTGGACCTGGAAAAAGAGTATGACGAATAAACACAATTCCCACGTAACCGCGAGTATTCCACCGGATGGAGAAAGACATTTGCCAGGGGTATTCTCTGGAACAATTGAGCTTGAGCATTTGCATAGATATCAACTGGCGCGCAGTATTGCGGAAGGCTTGGATGTTCTGGATATTGCCTGCGGAGAGGGGTACGGAACCGATATCTTAGCGACTCGCGCTAAATCGGTGATAGGGGTGGATATCAATGAAATTGCCGTGAAACACGCAAGTCTTTCATACCAAAATCCGCGCGCATCCTTCCGGCAGGGAAGTGCAACGAATATTCCACTGCCAGACGCATCGGTTGATTTGGTTGTATCCTTCGAGACGATCGAGCATCTAGAAGATCACGATCAGATGATGTCCGAGATTCGTCGGGTCCTGCGACCCAATGGGACCTTGATGATTTCAAGTCCCAACAAGTTAGAATACACCGACAAGCCTAAATATAACAATCCTTTCCACGTGCGCGAGCTCTATACAGACGAATTCATTGAGCTCGTTGGGCGAAACTTTTCAAATCACAGACACTATGGTCAACGACTTAGCGCTGCGTCCTTAATTGGAAACGATCAAACCTCAAAATTTCTTATATTTTCCGGTAATAGTGAGTGCGCCGGGGTGCCAGATGCCAGATATGACCTGATTGTAGCGTCAGATGGCGTACTTCCATCAATTCCGAACTCAGCTTTCGAAATTCCGGGCAATCCTTTGGAGCCGTACCTGGCTGAGGTCGAGATTAAAAAGGCTGACTCCGAGATTAAAAAGGCTGAGGCCGAGATTAAACTGGCTAAGGCCGCGATTGAAGAGGTGAAGGAGAGAAGTGCCCTCATTGCAGCGCAAAAGGATCAAACTATAATTCAATTGATCGGACACCTTCTGAACACGACCAAACAAGCAAACGACTTACTCCAAAGTAAATGGTGGCGCCGGACAGGTCCCTTCCGACACTGGTCCAATATCCTGAGGATGCGGCGTGGACGAAAAAAGAAACGTTGGCCAAAGTCGTTCGAAATTCCAGAGTTTGTTAAAAAAATTCAGTCTGATAATGAGCAGCTCAACGTTCTCAGTTCCGAGACGCGGGGAGCGCACGCTCATTTCTTGCCGACAAATGACTACCGTCATCCCGATGTTATTCCACCTTATGGAAAGTATGGTTTCGGAATTGACATGCCTGTAGTCAAGTATTCGGGCATTGAAGAAGGATTTCATGATTACGTGGCCCACGAGACTTTGGAATCGGTGGTTAGGACAATTGCCTTCTACCTTCCTCAGTTTCATCCTTTCCCGGAAAACGATGAGTGGTGGGGAAAAGGGTTCACAGAGTGGACCAACGTTGGAAAGGCAAACCCTCTGTTTCCAGGTCACCATCAGCCTCATTGTCCAATTCATCTAGGGTATTATGACCTACGCGTGCCTGATGTCATGGAAGAGCAAGCGAAATTAGCAAAAAATTATGGGATCTCCGGATTCGCGTATTATTTTTATTGGTTCGCGGGCAAACGTCTTATGGACGGACCCTTGGAAGCCATGCGGGACAATCCAAACATCGACATGCCGTTTTGCATGATTTGGGCTAATGAAAATTGGACGAGACGTTGGGATGGGCTCGACGAAGAGGTGCTGATCGCCCAAGATCATTCGCTCGATGATTCGGCTGCCATGCTGGATTACCTGAAGTCTTTCATGGAAGACCCCAGATATATCAAAATTGACGGAAAACCCTTGTTTATCGTGTATCGAGCACATCTCATACCCGACTTCAAGAAAACCGTTCAAATGTGGCGCGAACAGGCGGAACGTATGAACTTGGGTGGCCTCTACGTTGTGTCTGCTCAAATCTCTGCTGACCTGTCGCCTGAGGAACTTGGTCTTGACGCATTGATGGAGTTTCCACCACATGCAATCAAAGCGTCGAATGTGACCAAAGACGTGGCAGGCCTAAACCCCGACTTTAAGGGTGGAATCTTTGATTACGATGCTTTGGTCGCGAACGAGGTCAGAAAGCCTCCCTCGGAAACCACAGTCTTCCGGACAAGCATGCTTTCTTGGGACAACACGGCACGCCGCGGCTTGAAATCCTCTGTTTTCGAGGACTTTAGCCTTACGCGATATAGTCAGTGGCTTAGTTCTAATATGGAAGCCGCAGCAAAAGACGAAAACCGGACGGACGATGAGAGGATCGTCTTCGTCAATGCATGGAACGAGTGGGCAGAAGGAGCCCACCTTGAGCCTGATCAGAGATACGGATACGGCTATCTCGAAGCAACACGCCAAGTCATTGCGAAATATCCCGCCTCCGCAAAGCCATTTATCTCGCCATGTGTTCCGGAGAAAACCAATAGAAAATACGCTCTGGTTGCTCATATCCATTACGCCGAAACATGGAGCGACATTCAAAATTGCGTGGAAAAATTTTCAGAAGGCACCTTGGACGTGTACGTGACGACAACTAGCGAAGAAGTCGCGACCGTTGTCAAATCTTCGATGCCGGATGCGGTTGTTGAATTGGTGGACAATCGCGGTCGCGATGTACGCCCATTCTTGATGATGATGAAACGGATCGCACACCTGAAATATCGCGCCATCTGCAAGGTACATGGCAAGAAATCAGTTTATCGTGCGGATGGTGACACCCTACGGATTAACATGCTGACAGCGCTTATTGATCCGGATTTGACCGAACGTTTCGAACAAGATGCAAAGTTGGGTATCTTGGCGGCCCAAGATTCGATCGTTGACCACAACACGGCAAACATGTTTCTTAACAAGAGTAATGTTGAGTATGTTTCAGAAAAGATTGGCCTTCATTTCGAAGATGATAAGTTCATTGCTGGTACAATGTTCTGGGTCGATCCCTCAGCCATTTCCCCTCTTCTGACTTTGAAGGATAGTGTATTCGACATTGAGAGAGGGCTAGCAGATGGCACCGTGCCCCACGCAATAGAGCGCATATTTATTAATCTTGTTCGCAGGTCTGGCTATAAGCTAGGCGTTGTGTGACGACGCGACTTTGCGAGCTTAAAAGCTCGGCAGCTGTTGCCGACAAACGTCGGCGGCAGCTACCGGATTGGGCCAGGATTCATGACAAATAGATGAGGGTTTCAGATAGCACGATAACAATGGGGAAGACTATTGGGCAGCGATCGTAACGGCTCGCTACGCGCCTCCGATTCTTGAGCTTACCGAACATGATCTCGGTGCGGTTTTTCCGCCTCCAGCGGCGCTTATCATTTCTGACAGGTGTCTCGCGTGTCTTCAATGCCACCCACCAGCGCCGCCGCTATTCATTAGATGCGCAATGCCCTGGCACATGCTCCTGCCAAGTAGCGCACGGCGGTCGCGGCCATGCTGAAGACGATCTTCGCGAAGGAGACCAAGTCCGACGCCGAGGCGCAATGGGAGGTCGTGGCAGAGGCCCTGCGCGAGAAGAAACCTTCGCTCGGGGCCCGGACAATCCCATAGTCAGGTTGCCCGCCGTGGCAACCTGACAGACCCTGACCTCTCAGAAGGTCGGCGCTCCTACACCACTTAGCGTAATCGCCATGTCCCACCCGCTCCATACCGTGGGCAGGATGACCGCAGCTCAGCGTGTCGCTGAGTAGTGAACATGGAGGCGACGATGAACGTATTTGCGGCACTTGATGTCTCACAAGATCTGACGGCGATCTGCGTGGTCGAGGGCGCGGGAACCGTACTGGCAGAGGCCAACGTGCGGACCTGTCCAGACGCGATCTCGGCGTGGCTCGCAGGGCAACCGGTCGAGATGGAACGGGTAGGCATGGAGACGGGTCCGTTGGCCATCTGGCTCTGGAATGCACTGACCGAGCGCGGGCTGCCGGTCCTTTGCCTCGATGCCCGCCACGCCAATGTCGTGCTCAAAATGATGCCGAACAAGACGGACAGGCTGGATGCCCGAGGCTTGGTGCAGATCGTCCGGACCGGCTGGTTCCGGGCCGTGCAGATCAAGAGCCACGACGCCTATGTGACACGCGCCTTGCTGACTGCGCGGGATACGCTAGTCAGCATGCGCGTCCGGCTGGAGAATGAAGTCCGGGGCCGTTGAAGACCTTTGGCGTGATGTTCGGCAAGCAGGTCGGCGGCTCCAAGCGCCGTGCTGAGGAGATCATCGCACGCGATCTTGCGGTCTCGCCCGAGCTCGTGCCTGTATTCAAGGCCCTGATGCAGGCCCGGCGCGAAATCTTGGTCAGGATCGCCGATCTCGATCGCCGGATCCGTGTGATTGCCAGACGCCATCAGACGGTCCGCTTGCTGATGATCACACCGGGCGTCGGACCGATTACTGCGATGGCAGTCGTCGCGGCGTTCGACGATGCCGGATGGTTCCGTCGCTCGTCGAGTGCCGGGCCTACCTTGGCCTGACGCCGCGCCGTTACGAGACGGGCGAGATCAGCGGGAACGGTCGCATCTCGAAGCGCGGCAATACCTTCACCAGGAAATGCCTCTTCAAGAGGGCAAACGGGATCTACTGTCCGAAGCTCGGTGGCGGGCGCCTCCGCGACTGGGCCAAGGCAATCGCAGAACGCACCGGACCGCAGAAGGCAAAGGTAGCGCTGGCCAGGAAACGGGCTGACACGCTGCACGCCATGTGGCGCGCCGGCACACCCTTCCAGGAGGAAACCACCATCTGAACCAGCCAGATCCACGACGCCGAATTCGCCACACCCGAATGCGTCCAGCCGGGACGCGCGGCGAAGGCAAGATCGCTCCAAGGACAGCGGACTTGACCGCGCGCACCACTTCGATCTGCCCTACCCTGAACGCAAGCATGCGGCACCCATCGCGGTGATCCCGGAGAGAACCCAAGAGCCCGGCACGCAGGAGGACCAGGAATGAGATCAGCACTTGACCAAGGCGATTAGAAAACCTTCTGGGACATCATCGCCGAACATGACAGCGTCCCCCTGCATCAAGTAGCAAACATCAAGTAATAAACCAGACGGTCAGCGAATCTCACTGCCTCAGCGCCTGATTGTTGCTGCGATAGTTCGCGGTCTTGTACGTCATCTTCGCTGTCCTGCTTAGGCAGGCCAGCTACCACGCTGAGTTCACAACGTGGATCTTTCCGGAGCATTTGCGTAACAACGTCGAACAGTGACGGAAGCCTCAATCCTGCGTTGCGGAATATGAACCTGCGTCGCGCGGACCTGTATCGCGAACCACTCAACGCCGTGGTCGTCAGAATTAGCCCTGAGGGTCTTCGGGCACCTGAAACAGCGCGCGGAAGGCCGGGCACTCCTGCATCAGACGGTCTGCCACGTTGAAGCCGGCCACCTGCCCGTCGGCGAGCACGAGCACCCGATCCACATAAGCCAAGGTCGAAGCGCGGTGCGTCACGAAGATCAGCGTCGCGTCCTTCAGTTCCGACACCAGCGCTGCCATCACCGCGCGTTCGTTGGCGCCGTCCAGCGCGCTGGTGATCTCGTCGAAGATATAGACCTTGGCCTGCTTGGCGACACCGCGTGCGATGCTCAGGCGCTGACGCTGGCCGCCAGACAGGGCGCTGCCGTTCGGCCCGACCGGGCTGTCGAGCCCATCCGGAAGGCGCGCGATCAGGCTATCGAGCTGGGCAATCCGGGCGGCGCGCTCGAGCTGCGCGCGGGAGGCGCCGGGGTGGCCGTGGGCGATATTTTCCGCCAGCGAGCCATCAAACAGGAACACATCCTGCGAGATCAGCGCCACCGCATCATGCAGCCCCTCGCGCGACAGCTCCCGCAGGTCGATGCCGCCGAGGGCGACCTGCCCCTGTTGCGGATCGTAGAACCGTTGCAGGATGTCGATCAGCGTGGACTTTCCTGCTCCCGACCTGCCGACGACGGCGATCCGCTCCCCCGGTGCGATCGACAGGCTGACATCGCGCAGGGCCGGCGCTCCTTCACCGTAGCTGAACGAGACGTCGGTCAGGGTGACGGAGGGGGCAGCCCCGTCGAGCGTCCTCGTGCCATAGGGCTTTTCCTGCGGCGCGCGGTCCAGCTGGCCGTACATCTGCCGGACGAACATGAGACTTTTCTGCACCTCCACCCAAACCGCCGAAAGCCGTTCGGCCGGCTTGTAGGCCATCAGGAAGGCGGTGAGGAAGGCGGTGAATTCGCCGGCCGTGCGGTCCGTGCTCGCGATCAGCCAGGAGGCCAGCACCACGAAGCTGCCGATCATCAGCCCACCCAGGAACTCGATGATCGGAACCGTCGAGGCCGTGACCCGGGCAAATTGCAGTCCGCGCTCTTCCAGGGCCTCCATTGCCGTGTTGAACCGGGCCACGGACTTGCGTTCGAGCTGGAAACTTTTAACCGTCTTTATCCCGCGCAGCACCTCTGAACCGACGCTGAAGAACATTGCGGCAAGGCCTGCATCGGTGGTGGCGAGCGTACGAATGCGCTGCGACAGCCGCGAGACCAGCCAGAGGATCGGAGGCACACAGAGGCAGGCAAACAACGCCAGAACGGGGTCCTGCAACACCATGACCGTGAACAGCGCCAAAAGCGTCAGGATTTCGACCGTCATGCGGTTGCAAACGTCGACCACCGCCTGCCCCGCCGACTGACCGAGCATCTGCACCATGACCATTTGCGTCGCGGCATGCTGATTACTGAAGAACCCCAATTCCTGGCGAATGACCGTCGCAAAAAGCTGCTTTTGGTAGCCCACCGAAACCGAGCGTTTCAGGACGACGTTCATCACTTCAGTGAAGTATTGGAAGAAGCTCTTGCCAATAGCGACACCGATGATGATCAAGGCCACCCGCAGCGCGGCACCCTGATGACCGGCACCGAAGACATCGTCCACCACGAGCTTTGTCGAATTTGCCAGAGCCCCGGTAAAACCGGACACGCCGACGACACACAGGAGGGTCAGCGCGATGGCCTTCCAGCGCAGGGGCACGACTTCGCGCAGGAGCCGGGTGCCATGGCGCAGCGCCTCCCGAGTGGAGATCGGCACGTCTTTGGCGGGTTGCGCGGGTGCAGGGCTTTCGGGGAGGTCACTCATCCGGCATGTCCTGGCGTGGTGTCTTCGAACAAGCTGTTGAACGCGGGGTTGTCTTGCGCCAGCGCCGCGGGCGTATCACTCGCCACCAGCCGGCCTTCCGACATGACGATGACCCGCTCCACATAGGCCAGCGTCGACGGCCGGTGGGTCACGAAAATCAGCGTGGCCCCATCGAGCGCCGCGATGACCGAGGCCATGATGGCGCGCTCGTTCTCCGGGTCCAGGGCGCTGGTGATTTCGTCAAAGATGTAGATGCTCGCCTTCTTGGCGATGCCCCGCGCGATTGCGAGCCGCTGCCGCTGGCCGCCCGACAGCGCCTGTCCATTCGGCCCCACCGGGCTGTCGAGCCCCTTGGGCAGGGTCGCAATGACGTCCTCCAGGCAGGCGCGCCGGGCCGCCTGTTCGATATCCTCCCGCGAGGCATCCGGATTCCCGTCGGCGATGTTCTGGGCGAGCGTGCCGTCGAACAGGAAGACGTCCTGCGAAATGAAGGCGATCGAGCGGTGCAGGGCCTCGTGGCTGATGTCCCTGATGTCCGTGCCATCCAACGTGACCTTCCCCTCCTGCGGGTCGTAGAACCGCTGGAGGATGTCGATCAGCGTGGTCTTTCCCGCGCCGGAGGAGCCGACCACCGCCACGCGTTCGCCTGCGGGGATCACCGTGCTGACTCCCGTCAGAGCGGCCGCGTCCTCGCCATAGCGAAACGACACATCCTGCAGCGCGATCTCCGGGGTATGGGCGCGGGGCAGGTCGGCCGTGCCATAGCGCATCCGCACCGGTTCCCGATCAAGCACATCGTACATCTGCGTGACCAGAACCATCTGTTTCTGCATGTCCACCCAGATCCTGGACAGGCGTTCCGCCGGTTGGTAGGCCATCAGGAAGGCGGTGATGAAGGCGGCGAATTCTCCCGGCGTGCGGCTGCCGTCTGCTGTCTGCCAGGCCCCATAGACCACGAAAAGCCCGATCACCAGACCGCCCAGGAGCTCCATCATCGGCACGGTGGTGGCACTGATACGCGCCACATGCAGCACGCGTTTCTCCGCCTTGTCGACAGCGGCATCGAACCGCGCGATGGAGGCCTCTTCCATCTGGAAACTCTTGACGGTTTTGATTCCGTCAAAAATCTCCGATCCGACCTCGAAATAGCGCCCGGCAAGCTTCAGCTCGCGCTTGGTCGCGCTCCTGATCTTTTTCGAAAGGTGCGACACCAGCCAGAAGATCAGCGGAAACACGACGCCGCACAACAGCGTCATGCCGGGATCCTGCATCACCATGACGCCCAGCAGCGCAATCAGGGTCAGCACCTCGACAACTGCCCTGTTGCACACGCCCATCACCACGCGGCCCGCGGAGCGCCCGATTTGCATCAGCACTGCCATCTGGCGCGGCGGATGCTCACGGGCCAGATAGGCCACGTCCTGGTTGAGGATATGTTCGAACAGCTTCTTCTGGTAGGTGATCGAAATCGACCGGTTGAAAATGGCCGCGATCAGCGCGCTGCCATAGGTCATGAGACTTTTCGCGGCAGAGATCGCGATCACCAGCCCGGCCACGCGCCAGGCCGCACCGGGTGTGGCATCGACAAAGACACCATTCACGATGGTCTTTGTCGAATTCGCCAGCGCCCCGGTAAAGAAGGCCACGCCGACCATGCAGACGACCGAGATCGCATAGGTCTTCCAGAGGGGAGGCAGCGCTTCGCGGATGACCCGCCAGCCGTTGGAAAGGGCTTCCAGCGAAGAGATTTCCCTGTCATCCAACATCGTCTGACCTGAACTCCCTGTCGCGCATCGCTCGCGTCTTAATCAGGTTCGTTCCAAAGTCGCAAGCCTTAGCTGGACGTGCCCTCGTGCTCCGACATTCGCGCAACCACCGGGGGGCACAGATTGGTGGCTTTCGAGTGTGTGCGCTACTTGAAGCGCGATTCCCATTACTTTCGACGGTAGGGACGTCGGCCGATTTCCTCCATGATCTTTTCGCGAAAGGCCTCGGCAGGAGTCCTCCAGCCGAGGCACTTACGGGCGTGTTGTTGAGCTGGTCGCAGAGCTGCTTCCGCTCGAGCTCCGTCATGGCAGCGACGTCACGCTGCCTTGGAAGCCAGCGGCGGAGCCGGCGGTTGGTGTTCTCGACTGTGCCTTTCTGCCAGGGCGAGGAGGGGTCGCAGAACCACGTTTGGGTTCCGAGCTGAGCCTGCAGGTGCGGCCATGAAACGAATTCCGTGCCGCGGTCGAAGGTGATTGACCTGCGGCCCGCCACAGGCAGATCCCGCACCGCCTTCACGATCTCGGTCATGACCGGTTTCGTACGCCTGTTCGCGTTCTTCAGCAGCACAGTGAAGCGGCTGACACGTTCGACGAGAGAGGTCACGTTGGTCTGGCCAAGCGATTGTTTGAACAGCATCAAATCGCCTTCCCAGTGACCGAATTCCCTGCGGTGTGCGACGTCGTCCGGGCGGAACAGGATACTGACATCACGGTCGAATTTTGGCGCGCGGCGCTTGCGGGCTCGGCGCGGACGGCGAGCCCTGCGGTGCTCGGGCAGGTACCACCAGAGCTCCTGCGCCATACCTTCCTTAAAGTAGATGTACCGGTAGATCGTCTCCTGGCAGACCCGGAGCGTCGCACCTTCGTGGATCAAGCGGTTGCCGATCTGCTCGGGGGTCCAGCCGTTCTTGATGCGCTCAACGACCTGATTTCGAAGCTGCGGATGCCGGATCAGCTTGCGCTAGCGGGCGCGCCGATCGGTGGCCTGCCGATGCGCAGCGGCGCCATAGTAGCCATCATAGCCCGGCAGGCACTCATCGCTGAACCAGTTCCGCTTGATCTCGCGGTAAATGGTGGCTTTCGAGCGCTGCAGCACGCGGGCCATCTCCCGAACAGGGACCTTTGCCAGCTTCCAGCGTTCGATCTGGACACGTTCCTTGACGCTCAGTTGCGCGTAAACCGCTCCCATGGCAGACTCTCTCCATTAGATAACCATCTGTTTTCTAATGGGAGTCGCACTTGAGGGTAGCGCGCACCCCTTACACAAATAAATCTGATAGTCAATATTATGTTATATATTGATGCGTGACGGACAAACCCACCCCCACAACACCTCCGAATAATCCCCAACCCCGTTCTTTGTTTCCGGTTGATCGCGGGATACGTAGTGCTGCAAGTGCGCCTGCGCTCGGGGAAGCCACCAGTTGTCGTATGTAGGACGTGGAAGACGGTGATGTAGGCGATCTACTTGCATGACCCTAGGTCAGACCTATTTCAGGACTGCCGAACCGTGCAGAACGCCCGGCGTCCCGTGCCCACCCGTCCCGTCACGACCTCTCAAGACATCGGCAAAGACAGCGGTCGCGCCGGGCCCCGCCACGGGCACCCGGAGCCGGGCGGCGCGGCGCGTTGAAACCGGGGATGCACGCCCTCGCGGTGCCGAGTACGAAGAGAATGACCACATGAAGAAGACCCCTTCCCAGTCCCCGGAAGAACCCGAGGCGCTCGACAGCATCGGCGCACCGCTGCACGTGCATACCGACAGGATCGACGAGGCGATGCACGCGTTCGTCAGCACCGGCGGCACCGTGCACTGGCTCGGCGCCTCGCTGCAGTGCGACGCGCGCCGGCAGCGCTTCGTGATGCAGAGCCACGAGGGCGGCGAGCACAGCGTCTCGCAGCAGGATACCGATTCCGCGCGGCTGCAGGCGCATTGGCGCGCCTTTCTGCAGCGCCACCTGATCGTCGTCGAAGAACTCTACGGCCGCTCTGACTGAGACCCTAGAGGATCCCGCGATCGCTGGCCCGCTTGGGTGTCTTGCCAGTCTAGGTCCAGGCGATGATTGCTTGGCGCTGCCGCGCCCAGCGACCTTCTCCGAGAGCCATTTCCGCGCAATTACCCGGGATGACGCGACCAACGCTTTCGCTGTGCCTCGGCGACTTGCGCGCGGCCTGCGGTGGTTTTGGGTCCTGTCGAGGCACCACCATGAAACCGGCAGCGCCGCTTGCCCGCGACAACCGGCCAGCGACACGCCCCGTCCGCGCGGGTATTCGCGCCGCATCTGGGGCGCTTCGAGGGCGGCAACGGCGTGCCCTGCTTGTCGAGCCCGATTTCATGCATCTTGCGACAAGACGTCTCGGAGCAGTCGTAGCAGGCCAGCGCACGCTTTTTTCCCATGAATTGGGGGTAAGGGCAGATCGGAATGGGCGGAAACTTGAAACGTTCCACGGCTTCTCGGTAGCTCCGCTCCACGGCTTCTTGGTAGCTCCGCTCCAGGTCTTTGAGGTAGCGGTTGAATTTTCTACTCACCGACCAAAACCTTACCAAATGTCAGCATTAGCCTAAGACCCCATGGAAGTTGGGCATGGCGACTGAGGCGCAAGGCGGAGATAGCGACAGAAATTGGTCCATTTGGCCTCGTCGGTCTTCTGCTAGGTGGGGACTTCCGGAACGACGCTGCCCAGCGCGGTCCCGCTCGCTCGTCAGCCATCGTCCTGCCTGTCTCGGTCTCCGTGCAGTCAAGAGCCTAGGTCCCCGACACCGAGGGATCACCCGTCGCTGAGTTGTAGCCATAGGTGCTCCAGGTGGGCCGGTAGTCGTCCTCCGCCTGGTTGCCCCAGACAGTCCAACCTTCACGCCGGCCTCGGCCAAAGAGCTCGAGATAGGGTCCCCAGCTGCACTGCTCGATGATCGGGTACTGCTCGTCCGGTTTGCGGCTGTGTTCGCGTTTGCGCGTCGCTATCAGATCGCCGTCCGGCAAGGGGAGATACTCTTTCGGCGACCCCGGCGGAATAAAGTTCACCTGGCTCCGGGCGGGCGCCAGGGTCCGCACGTTCTTGCCCCGGGTCCCGAAGAGGAGGAGCTCGGTGACATTCCGGAAGTAGAACCCGACACCGCGCCCATCCGGGCCACCGTCTTTGCGCACCTTCTGCCAAACGATGTTGCTGGTGTACTTGAACCCCCAGGCATCGAGAACCTGCAAGCCCTCCGGAAGCAGAGCGTTGGGCACCCAGAGATAGCAATGCGCACGCTCCTCGAGATGCTCTGCCACCGGCAGGGCGCAAATCTCATCCAGATCGAGCGTCGGGTAGCGCGCCAGCCGCTTGTGCTCAGGCGCTACCTTCCCCGTCCGGTTCTGGAAGCGCCAGGGCGGGTCCGCCATGATGCATCCGAAGGTTTGCCCTTCCAGGAAAGCGCGCAGGTCAGCTGCCGCGCTCACGGCTTTGTTCATGTGTCGTACCTTGAGTTCTTTGTGGAGATCGGACTGGGGACGCCGCCCATGGCGGGCGACTGTCCGCTCCGTTCCGATGATGGCTGAGTTGCCGAGCAAGCCAGTCCCTTTTCTCGGCAACCGTGAGTTATCCACAGGCATCTCCTTCAGAGTGAGGCGCTGCGGTACTATCGTTTCTTTCTCTTTCTCTTTTTCTTTCTCTTTTCCTTTCAGGCGGAACGGAAATTCCGGAAAAAATGGAGCGCGACCGTCATAGAAAGCAGAGATACACGGACTATTCCGTGTTCCTCCGTTTCAGTTTCGTGACGTTCCGGGACTTTCTGTGACGGTAACAGAAAGTCTCGGAACGAGAGCCCCCGTTATGGAGACATTTTCAACTGGTAGTCGCTCAGCGCCCGATGAATGAAACCCTCAGTTCGCCGCACCCCGGGATAATGCTCCTCGAGCCATGCGTTGAACGCTTCGAGAAAGCCCGGCACGCGCAGCACTTGCGGTGCTTTGATCCTGTGCTCGATCATGTCGCCTAGGTCTTTCAGGCGCTTCGCATAACGACGCTGCTCCATGTCATCCAAGCTCTTCCGCCGAGAATTCAGCGCCTTGAGAGCGACTTCCTGCACAACTGGATGCGCGTATCTGATTTCGCCATTATCGCAGCGCACAAAGTACCAGTTGTGCAGCGGGGTAATGTCCCGCTTACAAAGCTGCCGCCAGCGATCGAGGCTCACACCTACTGCTTCGGTCAACAGGCGTTCATCCGTCGGCAGCGTCCCCACCGGTGTCTCGTCATGCGCCTCACAGATCAGCTGGAAAGCGTACCAGCCCACCTCGGGCTCCGCCAACCGGCGAAGAACACTCTTCCGCCAACGCTTCAGGTTCCACGAGATGAAGAAATGCGAGTCCAACCGATCACTTGCCGAGATTGGATATTCGGGCAAGTCATCCGTATCGACTGGTCTGGGCATGGGCTGTCCGGGCATCAAATGACCTCGTCGGCGTTGGCGGCGTCACGAAGCGAAGAAAGGCCCACTACGCTTGGATGAGGCATCGCGCAGCATGCGCTCCTTTTCTTCGAATGCCGTGCGGCGGTTGGATCGTGCGCGCAGCCCAGCGCACGAAGATCGCCCCTTTGAACACAGGCCATCAGCCAACAGCCCCATGTGGAGCACACTCGACACTGCTCCTCACAAACGGGGGCGGAAGCAGGATGATCGCAGGAAACGGTCTCAGAATTTTCCATGCTCCGGTACATCCAAGGTAACCCACACCCGCAGCAGACAGACGGATCGGCAGCTCTGTGGTGGTGGCTAGACGTCTTCAAAGGGTGTCTTGTGGCGCGCGGTCCTGCTTTGATTGCGTACGGCATTCGCGCCCAGCGCAGTGTTCCATATGTGTGCGATCCCGGGGGCACCGCTGGGACGCCGAACATCCTTTGAAGGAGCACGAAAGATGGAGCCAACTCCGAAAGCCAGGAGGGTGGGATGCTTCGTCTTGATATCAACTTCTTTTCTCTCGTCTGACGACCGATGCATGCGTCGAGCATAGCTAGGCCAGTCCCGCTTTCGACTGAGAGCGGGGTGTTTGCGTTTTCATTGCGGGTAAAACGGCAGGTCAGCTCGCGCCATATCTGCTTTACGGCTGGCTCGCCAATCTAGGTAAATCTAACAACGTCGTGCCATATTGGGCGCGGCGAGAAGTCCCTAGACTTCGTAAAAATTTGAGTCAACACATTGGATTCATTGTCCATTTGGCCACTAAGAATTAGCTTTCCTCAAAAAAATGGCCATTTGGCCAATGAGTGACCTCAACGCAAAGTGAGAGATGGAGCCCTCCAAAACAGATTGCTTCATATCCTCAGGCAGTTGAGATGAATTCTTTGTCTAGCGTTGAAGATTTATATTTCCCTAGGGGAACTTAGTTCCCTGCGATGCCGGTGAGGATATTTCCACTCGTCCGCCGCCTGATTACGTAACGGAAACTAGGTCAAAATACATTCTTTAGTTGTCTTATGATAAGATGTGTAAACCTGAGGTCGCCATAGGGGAGTGTGGGCAGCCGCTCAGCCCCACCACACCCCGCTCTCCAGCACCCGGCGCAGCACGCCGGTCTGGCCGCGCACGCCCATGCGGGCGAAGACCTGCTTGGAGGTGCTGCGCGCGGTCTCCTGGGTCCAGCCCAGCTCGTCCGCCGCCTCGGCGAGGCTGAGCCCGTCGCAAAGGCAGGCCACCAGCCGCGCCTCGCTGCGGCTGAGCCCGAAGCCGGCGGCGAGCCGGCCCGGCGGCAGGTCGCGCGCCGAAAGCCCGTGGCGCAGCCGGCCGACCAGCTGGGTCTCGCCGCCGAAGCTCTCGGGTGACAAAAAGAGCTCCACCGCCGGCTCGGCCGAGAGCATCACCCGTCCTGGCGCGCCCCCTACCCCATCCCTTGCCGTCCCGTCCCGCGCTGCCGTCGTCAGCGCCTGGCGCAGCGCCTGCGCCGACGGCTCGGAAAGCGACAGCCGCCCGTCCGGGCGCAGCGCGATGCCGGCCAGCGCCTCGAGCTGCGCTGCCAGCCCCTCGGCCATGGCCAGCACCTGCCCCGAGGGCGCGAAGAGCAGCCAGCCCGCCCCCAGCGCCGCCGCCAGCTGCCGGTCGAGCGCGGCGCGGGCCCGCGCCTGCTCGAGCTGCCGCCAGCCGGTGAGCGCGACGCCGAGATAGGGGGTGAGATTGGCCAGCTGCAGCCCGTCGACGGCGCGGAAATCCTCGCCGCGGCGGCGCAGCGCGATCAGCACCCGCGCCTCGCGGCCGATGCGCCAGCGCAGCGCCCGCAGCGGCATCGCGCCGCGACCGTCCACCGCAGCCGGCCCCGCCAATCCGGCCGCCGCCCCGACACCGGGAATGTCCACCTGCGAGTAGACCCGGCCGCTGCGCATGCGCTCGACCACCGCCTCCTCGACCCCCTCCCAGGGCGCGCCGATCTGCCAGCCCTGCACCGGACGCCCCGGCCAGGCGAGGCGCAGCAGCGCGCTCTCGGCATGGGTGGCGGCGGCGAGCCGGGCGAGGAATCCCTGCCACAGCGCCTCCCCCGAGGTCGCCGGGTCCTCGGGGTCGCTGCCCAAGGATGCGGCAAACAGCGCCGCCAGGATCTCGCTTTCGTCCGACATTCGCGATTTCTTCCGGATTTACCCCCCATATGGGGGGTTATTGGCGCGAAACGCAAGGTTAGCTCTCGGGATCAGTACAGTTCTGACCAGAGATTTCCCGATGGACACAAAGACCCTCACCCACCTGCAGCGCCTGGAAGCGGAAAGCATTCACATCCTGCGCGAGGTTGTCGCCGAGGCCGAGAACCCGGTCATGCTCTACAGTGTCGGCAAGGACAGCGCCGTGATGCTGCACCTGGCGAAGAAGGCCTTCTACCCCAGCCCGCCGCCCTTCCCGCTGCTGCATGTCGACACCACCTGGAAGTTCCAGGACATGTACAAGCTGCGCGACAAGGCCGCCAAGGACGCGGGCATGGAGCTGCTGGTCTACCAGAACCCCGAAGCGAAAGAGCGCGGCATCAACCCCTTCGACCACGGCGGGCTGCACACCGACATGTGGAAGACCGAAGGTCTGAAGCAGGCGCTCGACAAGTACGGCTTCGACGTGGCCTTCGGCGGCGCCCGCCGCGACGAGGAGAAATCCCGCGCCAAGGAGCGCGTCTTCTCCTTCCGCTCGGCCAACCACCGCTGGGATCCGAAGAACCAGCGCCCGGAGCTCTGGCGGCTCTACAACGCCCGCAAGACCAAGGGCGAGAGCGTGCGGGTCTTCCCGATCTCGAACTGGACCGAGCTGGACATCTGGCAGTACATCCACCTCGAGAACATCGAGATCGTGCCGCTGTATTTCTCGCAGCCGCGCCCGACGGTGGAGCGCGACGGGCTGCTGCTGATGGTCGATGACGAGCGCTTCCCGCTCAAGGACGGCGAGGAGCCGCAAATGCGCTCGATCCGCTTCCGCACGCTGGGCTGCTACCCGCTGACCGGCGCGGTGGAGAGCGAGGCGCAGACCCTGCCGGAGGTGATCCAGGAAATGCTGCTGACCACCACCTCGGAACGCCAGGGCCGCGCCATCGACCACGACCAGGCCGCCTCGATGGAGAAGAAGAAGCAGGAAGGCTATTTCTGAGCGCCGCGCGCCGGAACCCACCCTCCCCTTCCAGCCCCAGTTTTCAGGGACATGCCATGACCACCCAGGACCCCATCTACAAGACCGACGCGCTGATCGCCGAGGACATCGACGCCTATCTCGAGGCGCACCAGCACAAGACCATGCTGCGCTTCATCACCTGCGGCTCCGTCGATGACGGCAAGTCGACGCTGATCGGCCGGCTGCTCTACGACAGCAAGATGATCTTCGAGGATCAGCTCGCCGCGCTGGAATCGGATTCCAAGCGCTCGGGCACGCAAGGCGAGGAGATCGACTTCGCGCTGCTCGTCGACGGGCTTGCCGCCGAGCGCGAGCAGGGCATCACCATCGACGTCGCCTACCGCTTCTTCGCCACCGAGAAGCGCAAGTTCATCGTCGCCGACACCCCCGGCCACGAGCAGTACACCCGCAACATGGTGACCGGCGCCTCCACCGCCGATCTCGCGGTGATCCTGATCGACGCGCGCAAGGGCGTGCTGACCCAGACCCGCCGCCACAGCTACCTGGTGAAGCTGCTCGGCATCCGCCACGTGGTGCTGGCGGTGAACAAGATGGACCTCGTCGGCTACGAGCAGGAGACCTTCGAGCGCATCGTCGCCGACTACCGCGCCTTCGCCGAGAGCATCGGCATCGAGGAATTCACCGCGATCCCGATCTCGGGCTTCAAGGGCGACAACATCACCGGCCCGAGCCAGAACACCCCCTGGTACGACGGCACCGCGCTCTTGCCGCTGCTGGAAGAGGTCGAGGTCGAGGACAGCCGCGACCAGGCCGGCCCGTTCCGCATGCAGGTGCAATGGGTGAACCGCCCCAACCTCGACTTCCGCGGCTTTGCCGGGCTCATCGCCTCCGGCCAGATCCGCCCGGGCGATCCGGTGCGGGTGCTGCCCTCGGGCAAGACCTCGACCGTGGCGCGCATCGTGTCGCTGGGCGGTGACAAGGATCTCGCCGTGGCGGGCGAGTCGGTCACCATCACCCTCGCCGACGAGATCGACTGCTCGCGCGGACAGGTGATCGTGGCGTCGCAATCGCCGCTCGAGGTCGCCGACCAGTTCGAGAGCACCATCGTCTGGATGGACGAGAACGAGCTGGTGCCGGGCCGTGCCTACTGGCTGAAGATCGGCACGCAGACCGTCTCGGCCACCGTCGCCGAGCCCAAGTACGAGGTCAACGTCAACACCCAGGAGCACCTGGCGAGCAAGACGCTGGATCTCAACGCCATCGGCGTGGCGAACATCACCACCGACCGCGAGATCCCCTTTGCCCCCTATGCCGAGAACCGCGACCTCGGCGGCTTCATCCTGATCGACAAGCTGACCAACCACACGGTCGCCGCGGGCCTGCTGCACTTCGCCCTGCGCCGGGCGCAGAACGTGCATTGGCAGGCCACCGACATCGGCCGTGATCACCACGCCTCGATGAAGCACCAGAAGCCGGCAGTGCTCTGGCTCACCGGCCTCTCGGGCTCGGGCAAGTCGACCATCGCCAATATCGTCGAGAAGAAGCTGGCGCGGATGAACCGCCACACCTTCCTTCTCGATGGCGACAACGTGCGCCACGGGCTGAACAAGGACCTCGGCTTCACCGAGGCCGACCGGGTGGAGAACATCCGCCGCGTCGGCGAGGTGGCCAAGCTGATGACCGACGCCGGTCTCATCGTGATCACCGCCTTCATCTCGCCGTTCCGCTCGGAGCGCGACATGGTGCGCGGCATGATGCAGCCGGGCGAATTCGTCGAGGTCTTCGTCGACACGCCGCTCGAGGTGGCCGAGAGCCGCGACGTGAAGGGGCTCTACGCCAAGGCGCGCTCGGGCCAGCTGAAGAACTTCACCGGCATCGACAGCCCCTACGAGCACCCCGAGTCGCCGGAGCTGCGCATCGACACCACCGAGATGACGCCCGAGGAAGCGGCGGATCTGATCATCGCGCGGCTGATCCCGTAAGGGGCGGCTGCCGCGAAAACCCAAAACGGGCCGCGCAACAGCGCGGCCCGTTTTTCATCTGCCGGCGGGGGCATCCGTGGCAAGGCGGCCAGACCCCCGCCACGGGAGGGACCGGCGGGCGCCCCCCGGCCAGGCGTCTCAGACGGCCGGTTGCTCTCCGGCAAGCTCCCTCAGCTTCTCCTTGCCTCCGAGCGCCACGGTAATGCGGCGGCGCGCATCGGGACGCGCCGCGAAACTCGCGTAGCTCCGTTCCAGCATGACCCGGAGATCGAACTCTGTGCCGGCCCCCTTGGCCGCGCTGCTTCTCCAGCGCGTCTTACAATTGGACAGGGCAAGACGCTCCGCGATCTCCGGGTAGACGGGCCAGATGATGCCCCGCGCGAGGTAGTCTTCAAAGCCCGCCCGGCTCTGCGCGACGAAGCCCGGCTCCCTTCCGGTCACGATCCCCTTGCCCGCCAGCGCCTTGTGCAGGACATCGAAGAGCAGGCGGGTTTGCGGATGGCTCGGGGTGTACATGAAATCCCCGTAGCCCCTCCAGGCTTCGAACTCCTCCTCGAGGTCGACCCCGAAAGGCCGGTAGGAGTCGAGCAGCTGCCGGCGGCTGCCCGCGTAGCTGTCGAAATACCCGAGCGCCTCGAAGTGACGCGCGCAATAGAGCGCCGCCGCCTCCTCGACGCTCTTGCCGGCCACGAAGGCCGCGGCGGCAATTCTGGAATGGATCACGCCGACTCTCGTGGCCGATGTGATGCCCGCCAGCAAGACGCAATCCGGCCTGCCGCCCATGAAGATGAACGAGGGCAGGAGCACCTGCACCGCCGCCTTGTTGAGATGCTTCGGGAACAGCTTCTCGTGGCTCTCGGGAAGGCCGATGAAGACATCCACCTCGGACAGGAACTCCAGGAATTTCTCGTGCCCCGATGCGATCCAGGCGTCGGCCTCGGTCTTCAGGACATAGCGCGTGTCCCAATCCGGAAACAGCGCCGCGAGATAATTGTAATAGGCCTTGGCGTTGCAGTTGGAGACGATGACGGCCTTCATCAGAACCCGACGCTTCTCTCGATTTCCACGTCTTCGCAGATCGCCTCGGCCGCCTCCCCGAACGGGTCTGCCGCGCCCCGGGTTCCGGAGCCCTCGTCGAGGTACAGCTTCTCGAAGAACGTCATGACCTTTTCGATGGCCGCGGGATCGACCTCGCGCAGATTCTCCGGGGCGTAGGCCGTCGCCCCGACATAGGCGTTGGAGATCATCTCGTAGGACGGGAAGTAGAAGACAGCGTCGTGGGCCTGGACCATCTCGCTGCAGATGACGCGCAGCACGGACTTGCTGTGCATGGTCGCCACCAGCACGTGGTCCTCGGTGTAGGTGGCCGTCAGCGGCACCGGCGAGACGGTCAGCAGGACCTTCACATGCGGATTGAGGGCTGTCAGCTTTTCGAGAAAGCTCTCCATCGCCTGGCGGATCTCGGAGAAGCTGTAGTTCTTGAACTCGAAGGCGCGCGCCGCGTCATCCGAGTAGACCCCGGGGCAGATCGGGAAGACGCGGTCTCCGCCGGGGGACACCCAGGCTTCGGTCAGCCCCAGGGTGAAGATCAGGATATCCGCCTGGGAAAAGGCCAGGCGCACCGCCTCGAGATGGCTGCGCCGCGCCTCGAGGACATCCTGCGCCCGCGCGAAGCCGTCCTTTTCCATGTAGGGGCGGTTGATGTCCACGAAGCGGCCGTCGCGCCGCCGTATCGCGCATTCGGGATCGACATCGCCGCTCATGCATTCGTCGAAGATCTGCAGGAGCTGATGCGCGGTATAGATGTTGCCGTAACGCGCCGAGAAGACCGGCTCCCCCTCGCGGAGGGGTTCGGCGGTGTAGAAGCTGATATCGTCCCGCTTGCGCAGGTGGAGGGCGACGTTCTGCGCAAAGCAGCTGCCGGCCGTCATGATCCTGTCGCTCGGAGCGATGTGGAAGACCTTGCTCACACGCGGCTCGATGGCGTCCCTTGCGGCAAAGACCCCGGTCTTCCAGAAGTTCTGGTCGGGCAGGCTCTCGTATGGGTTCGACATGTTTCATGCTCTCCCTGTTGGCGCCGTTTGGCAGGATGTGCCGGCATCAGGATTTCCCGGCATCAGGCTAAACCATCCTTCCTTGTGCACGAAGGTTTTAATCCAGGTTTAATCATCCTGCGGCGTGAAACCGGGACCGAGCGCCCGGTTTTCGGGACCCGGCGTGACCGCCCGGGTGCGCATGTGCGAGATGGTCTCGGCGACATTGGCATGGCCGAAGCCGTTGAATTCCACGCTGTCCCAAGCGTCCAGCTGCCGCACCCGGCCGCTCCCCTTGTCGGCGGGATCGAAGACAAAGGCATCCACCACCGCGCCGCCGTAGACTGCGCCATCCCCCTCCAACCCCTCGGAGTGACCGTCGCTGGCGCGCAGGTTGCTGCTGTCGCGCACCACGGTGCCGCTGAGCAGGTCGGCGAGAAGGTGAAGGCCTCGATCCGCGAGGAGCCGATGGCCTCGACCGAGACCTGTGCCACGCTCTGCCGGCGGCGAAGGTCACCCGGCCGTAGAGCCACCGATAGTCGCGGCCTGTCAAAGCCGTCCCACCGCCCGTTTCGCAGCGAAACATTTGCCGCGGAGGCGCGCTCAGCCGCGTCCCTGAGTCCCGCCGCCCTGCGCCTTCACCCAGCCGAGGAAGGCGGCGTCGGCGCGGCCGAGGCGGGGGCGGCCGGTCTCGTCCCACCAGGCGCGCCAGCGGGCGGCCAGCGCGTGCACGTCCTCGCCCGGGCGCAGCGCGCGGGCGGCGTCGAGCGCCTCCTCCGAGAGCTGCGGGCCGCTGCCGGGGGCGCGCACGGGGCGCAGCCGCTCGATGACGATCATGTCGCCGGGTGCCTCGCGCAGTGCGTAGTCGGGCAGGTTGGCCTCGGCGATCATCTTGCGCAGCGCGGCGCGGAACACCCGCACCGGCGCGGTCGAGCCGGACTTCTTGTGCAGGATGGCGACCGAGACCTGCCAGCTCGCCTGCCGGCCGCAATGCTTGCGCGCCAGCTCGTAGACCCGCCGCTCCAGCGGCTTGCGCAGGCGGAAGTAATCGCGGCTGAGGGTCAGCACCGAGTTCGCCAGCACCGCGCGGTAGAGCCAGTCCGAGAGCGTCACCGTCACCGAGATCATCCGCCCGCCGCGGGCGCGGCGCACGATCTCCCAGCTCTCGATCAGCCCGAAGCCGCGGGTGGTCTCCAGCCCGCCGGTCTCGAGGTTGGTGGTGATGCGCGTGCCGGCGAGCCGCTCGAAGGCTTCCTTGAGCCGCGTGTAGGCATCGCCCGAGGTGTCGCGGTTGGTGGCGACCAGCAGATCATGCGCCTTGATCTGCAGCGTGCGCGAGACCTCGCGCCCGGCGTTGAGCCCGGCCATCAGCTGGCTGACGCAGTAGATCAGGATGTCCTTGTCGTGGATCGTCGCGCGGCCCTTCACCGAGGGGGTGACCTCGATCGTCGCGCCGTTGTGCGCGTAGCTCAGCACCCGCCGGTCGGGCCGGGTCGAGAGCGAGAAGATCGGGTGTTCCATCGAGCCGAGGTCGTCCTTGGGCGCCGGATCGAAGATGTCGCAGACGAAGAAATCCGCCGTGCTGCCCGGCCCGGATTGCCCGGATGATCCGGGGCCACCCCCCTCGGCGGGGTCCTGCCCCGGCCTGTCTGTCGCTGCGCTCATGCGTCTCTGCCCCTACCCTGCCCCCGGGTTTTTCCAGCGTCTTTTCCAGCGGATCTGCGCCCGCCCGCTATCGGGGTTTCAGTGACGCCCAGCCTAGATTTATCCACAGCGCCCGTCCAGCCCGACTTCGGGGGATCGGAGTCGCATTGCCGGGGGATCAGAGTCGGGCAAACGTGGTATCAGAGTCACCTATGTCCAGTGCGACACGATTTTTCACTGTAATATCAGATGTATATCTTTGCCCTTCCGGAGCCGTAACGAATAAACTAACAAAAAATAACAACACATCGGATGCGGCAGCCCCGGAAATCCCGGCCGAGCCCCTGCCCCAACCTCCCGAATCTGCAAAGAAATTCGCCTTGTGTTGAGCTTTTCCTTCCATGTACGACGTTTTTGAGTATCATCAGGAAAACGCCACACATAGAAGGCAGAGCAGGGACATGAAGCCCGAGAGCAAGACCGAGCTCCCCCCCTATTTCAACATCGATCCCGACGCCGCGCTGAGCGCCCTTGGCGGGCCCTTCGAGACCGGCGGCTTTGCCGCCATCTCGCGGGCCTGCGAGGCGGGCCGTGCCGATCTCGCCGGGCGCGGGCTGGAGGAGAACGGCGGGCGCAGCCTGCGGCTCTTCTCGACCTGGGAGATCACCCGCTATCTGATCCCCGTCGCGGTCGGCCATTTCCGCCGGGTGCTGAAGCAGAACCCCGAGCTGCCGCAGGGCCGCTCGGAGACCGAGGGCGGCGCCAAGTGGTTCACCTTCGAGGAGGTGCTGCGGCTGCGCGCGCATTTCGCCGCCGGCGGGTCGAAGACCAAGAACTACCTGCCCTGGCGCCCCGAGGGTCTGCCGGCCAAGATGGTCGCCGTCGCCAACTTCAAGGGTGGCGTCGGCAAGACCTCGACCTGCGCGCATCTGGCGATGTCGGCGGCGCTCGACGGCTACAAGGTGCTGGTGATCGACCTCGACAGCCAGGGCTCGATGACCTCGATCTTCGGCGGCAAGGTCGAGGATGAATGGCAGACGGTCTTCCCGCTGCTGGCGCGCCATTACGCCCGGCACCTGCGCGGCGAGAACCAGCGCCGCATGGACCGGGGCGAGGCGCCGCTGCCGCTCGACGAGACGCTGACCGAGGCGCTGGAGGCGCGGGCGCCCGACCTCGTGCAGAAGACCCACTGGCCGAACATCGATCTCATCGGCGCGCAGCTCAACCTCTACTGGGCCGAGTTCCAGATCCCAGTCTGGCGCATGCAGGCGCGCGGCTGGAAGCTCTGGGACGCGCTGACCGAGAGCCTCGAGGAGGACGGGCTGCTCGATCAGTACGACGTGATCTTCCTCGATACCCCCCCTGCCCTCGGCTACCTGACGATCAACGGGCTCGCCGCCGCCGACATCCTGCTGGTGCCGCTCGGCGCGTCCTTTCTCGAGTTCGACTCCACCGGGCGCTTCTTCGACATGCTGCATTCGACCTTCTCCTCGATCGAGGAGGCGGAGAACATGGCGGCGCGGGCGCTGGGGCGTGACGGCCTGTCGTTCCAGTGGGACGCGGTGCGCGCGGTGATCACCCGCTACGACGGCACCCAGCAGGCCGAGCTGGCGGCGCTGATGCAGGCCTACCTCGGGCCGGTGCTCTCGCCGCACCGGCAGGATTTCACCGCGCTCATCGGCCAGGCCGGCGAACAGGTGCGCGGCATCTACGAGGCGGACTACCGCGACTTCAACCGCGAGACCTACGCCCGCGGCCGCGAGACCTTCGACGCCACCTATGCGGCTCTGAAGCAGCTGCTCCTGGGCAGCTGGCGGCGCGACGAACAGGCTCTGCGGGCGGCCGAATGAGACTCTGTTTCGCAGCGAAACATTTTTCCGCGCGGCGGGGTCACCCCGTCTTAACCATGTTCGGGTCGGCTCTGTGCCGGACCCCTTGCTGACAGGAGCAGACGAATGGCCAAGCGCAAGAGACTGACCCCGCTCGGACCCGCGATCGCCGGCAGTGACGTCGGAGGCGAGATCGGCGCGGAGACCGGCGTCGCCGCCCCCGAGACGAAATCCATGTTCGGCGGCCCCGCGCGGCGGGCGGCGCCGATCGCCGACGTGGCGGCCGGAGCGGCGGCCAGCGCGGCGCTCGAGGAGCTTTCGGAGCGCTGGGAGAGCGCCCGGCGCGAGGGCAAGCTGGTGCTGGAGGTGCCGCTCGAGCAGATCGAGATGAACCACCTGGTGCGCGACCGTGTCGCCGAGGACCCCGAGGAGGCCGAGGCCCTGCGCGAGAGCCTGCGGGCGCGCGGCCAGCAGACCCCGATCGAGGTGGTCGCCCTGCCCGGCCGCGCCGCCTACGGGCTGCTCTCGGGCTGGCGCCGCTGCCGCGCGCTGGCGGCGCTGCACGAGGAAACCGGCGAGGCGCGCTTCGGCACGGTGCTGGCGCTGCTGCGCCGTCCCGAGGACGGGCATGCGGCTTACCTGGCGATGATCGAGGAGAACGAGATCCGCGCCAACCTCAGCCATTACGAACGCGCCCGCATCGTGGTGAAATCCGCCGAGCGCGGCGTCTTCGCCTCCGAGAAGGATGCGCTGGCGACGCTCTTCGGCGCGGTGCCGCGGGCGCGGCGCTCGAAGATCGGCTCCTTCATCGGCATCGTGAAGAGCCTCGACCGGGTGCTGCGCTTCCCCGAGGCGCTGAGCGAGCGTGCCGGGCTCGAGCTGGCGCAGCAGCTGCGCGAGCGGCCGCGGCTGGCGCAGGAGATCGCGCAGGCGCTGAGGGCGGCGCCCGCCGCCGATGCGGCCGCCGAGCGGGCGGTCCTCACCGCCTGCATGAGCGCCGCCCCTGCCCCGCTCGATGAGGCTCGAACCCCTTACACAGAGCCGAAAACCGAGCCGAAATCCGCCCCCGAGACCCTGGCCCGATGGCCGGGTCTGACCCTGCGCCGCAGGGGCTCCCGGCTGGAGCTCGACGGCCCCGCCGCCGACACCGAGCTTGGCGCCGATCTGGCCGCCTGGCTGGCAGCGCGGCTGGAGGGCTGACCTGCCCCTGCCGGGCGCGGATCGCGCGCCCGGCAGGCCGTGCCCGCGGCAGTGTTTCGCAGCGAAACATTTTGCGGCAGGCGGCCGCCGGCGCGCCGCGCCCTGCGTCTTGCCGCAATGACCAACGCGACGTAATCCTAGGGTGTTAGCTCAGGCGGGAGGCGCCATTGCTCGGTCAGCTCAGTCGCATTTTCCGGCGCTACGCGGAGATGAACCTCGCGCTGGATCGTCCCGGCGTCACGCTGACCGACCCGCAGGGCAGGGCCTATGGCGAGATCACCCGCATCGCCCTGCGCCGCCACCGCATCCACGTCGAGGGCTGGGCCGAGGCCGAGCGCGTCGGGCTTTCGGTGAACCGCACCCGCGCCTGGACGGTGCCCGCTGTCATCGACGGCGGCAGCGCGCGGCGCGGCTTTTCGCTCGACATCCCCTGCGAGGCCGGGCCGCTCGACCTGCTGGCCGAACGCGCCGCCGGCCAGCCCGCCAGCCGCCAGAGCCTGCCCGGCTTCTCGCGCGCCGGCCTGCTGCGGGCGCGGCTGCCGCTGGCGCTGCGCTTCGCCCGCAGCCTCGCGGTGCTGGCGCCGTTGATCCACCGCTGGAAGTGGCAGGGCGATCTCGGGGCGCGCGAGACGGTCAAGGAGCGGCTCGGACTGGTGCCGCGCTCGGAGGCGGTGGAGATCGAGGCGGCGCTGCTGCCGGAAACCCCGCCCGCCGCCCCGCCCGAGCGCGCCGCGACGCTGATCCTGCCGGTCTACAATGCCGCCGACCTGCTGCCCGAGACGCTGGCGCGGATCGCCCGGAACTCGGGCGACGCCTGGCGGCTGCTGCTGATCGACGATGCCTCGCCCGACCCCAGGGTGCGACCGCTGCTGCGCGACTGGGCCGCGGGACGTCCGCAGGTCACGCTGCTGGAGAACCCTGCCAACCTCGGCTTCATCGGCACGGTCAACCGCGGCTTCGCCGAGGCGCGGGCGCGCTGGCCCGGAGACCCGGTGGTGCTGGTCAACTCCGACGCCATGGTGCCGCCAGGCTGGCTGCCGCGGCTGCTGGCGCCGCTCGGCGAGCCCGATGTCGCCTCGGTCACGCCGATGTCCAACGACGCCGAGATCTTCACCGTGCCGGTGATCTGCCAGCGCAATGATCTCGCGCCCGGCGACGGCGACGCGCTCGACGCGGCGGCGGCGGGGTTCGACCCGCGCGCCGGTCTCGCCGAGGCGCCCACCGGCGTCGGCTTCTGCATGGCGCTGGCGCCGCGCTTTCTCGCGCAGGTGCCGGAGTTCGACACCACTTTCGGCCGCGGCTACGGCGAGGAGAACGACTGGTGCCGCAAGGTGGCGGCGCTTGGCGGGCGGCATCTCTGCGCGTCCAACCTCTTCGTCGAGCATCGCGGCGGGCAGTCCTTCGGCAATGCCGACAAGCAGCGCCTGCTCGAGCGCAACCTGAGGGTGATCGCTGCGCGCTACCCGGAATATGACGCCGAGGTGCAGGAGTTCATCCGCCGCGACCCGCTGGCCACCGGGCGGCTGGCGCTGGGGTTGGTTCTGGCGGCGCAGAGACAGGCGCAGATGCAGGCCCAGAGTCAGGCGGGCCCGGTGCCGGTCTATCTCGCCCATGCGCTCGGCGGCGGCGCCGAGAGCTACCTGCAGGGGCGCATCGCCCAGGCCACCCGGGCCGGGCAGTCGGCGCTGGTGCTGCGGGTCGGGCAGGGGCACCGCTGGAAGCTGGAACTGCACGGGCCCAGCGGCGCGACCCGCGGGCTGACCAATGATTTTGCGCTGGTGGCGCGGCTGGTGGCGCTGCTGCCCGAGCGCCGCATCGTCTATTCCTGCGGGGTCGGCGCGCGCGATGCCGCGGCGCTGCCCGGGCAGCTGCTGCAGCTGGCGGGGCAGGGCGGCGAGGTGGAGGTGCTGCTGCACGACTTCTTCCCGATCAGCCCCTCCTACACGCTGCTCGGCGACGACGGCGCCTATCACGGCGTGCCGCGGGCCGGGCAGGGAGAGGTTCGGGCACAGAACAGGGCCCAGAACAGGGCACAGGACCGGGTGCACCGCTACCAGGGGCCGGACGGGCGGGTGACGCCGCTGGCCGAATGGCAGGAAAACTGGGGCCGGCTGCTGGCGGCGGCGCGGCGCATCGAGGTCTTCTCCGGCTCCAGCCGCGATATTCTCGCCGAGGCCTACCCGCAGGTGGCGGCGCGCATCGCGGTGGTGCCGCACGCGCTGCCGGCGGTGCCGCCGCGCATCGCGCCGGGGACGGGCGAGGGCGGGGCGCCGGTGATCGGTGTGCTGGGCAATATCGGCGCGCAGAAGGGCGCGGCGCTGCTGCAGGAGATGAGCCGCGCGCTGGCCCGCTCCGGCGCCGCGCGGCTGGTGGTGCTGGGCCAGCTCGACCCGGCCTACGCGCTGGCCGCGCCGAGCCTCGTGCACGGCAGCTACGAGCTGCGCGACCTGCCGGGACTGGTGGCGCGCTACGGGATCTGCGGCTGGCTGATGCCCTCGATCTGGCCCGAGACCTTCTCCTTCACCACCCACGAGATGCTGGCCACCGGCCTGCCGGTGGTGGCCTTCGATCTCGGCGCCCAGGGCGAGGCGGTGGCCCGCGCCGCGGCGCAGGGCGCACCGGCGGCGCTGCTGCCGCTGCGCGGCGATGCAGCGGCCGCGGCACGCGGGACTCTCGCGGCCCTGCGCGACCTGCAGGCGGCCCGGGGAGCGGCATGAAGGGCCCCTAGGGCGCGCCGCCGGTGCCTGTCCCGGTCTCGACGGGCGAGAAGAGGTCCTCGTCCAGCCCCGTGAAGCGCCGGGCGTGGTGGCCCCAGGTCGCGGCCTTGTCGGGCAGTCCGGTGCGGTGGGAGAGCAGCCCCTGGCGGGGCAGGGCGTTGCGGTTGTCGAAGAAGGCCTTTTCAGGCTGGTGCTGCCGGTCTTGTGCTGTCCGCGTGCAGAAAGAGCGTGGGCATGGGGCTCCGGTCGGTCAGGCAGCGGGGCAGGGGCCGCTCAGCGGGTCAGGATCTCGGCGTGGTAGCGCCAGAGCAGCAGCAGCCCGAACACCAGGCTTATCAGGGCGACCGACAGCACGTAGACCGGCGAGACATAGGTGGCGTCATAGGTGGGGTAGAAGCCCTCGCGCATCATTCCGACCACATGCACCAGCGGGTTGTACCACAGGTAGGTGCTGTAGGGTTCGGGAACGGTCTCGAAGAGATAGAAGACCCCGGAGACCAGGAACAGCGGCTTGGTGACGATGCCCCAGGCCTGCTGGGCGAGCGGGAAGCGGGTGAAGACGTAGCAGGTCAGCGTGCCGAGCCCGAGCCCGAGCAGCGCCGCCATGCCGAAGGCCTCGAGGATGCGCGGGAAATCCAGCGTCACCCGCGTCTCGGTGAGGATCATGATGCCGCCCAGGACGATGTAGCTGACCAGCAGCTTGGTCATCACCCCGAGGACGAAGCGCCCGAGGATGGCGTCGAGGAAGGTCACCGTGGGATAGGCGAGCAGCGGCTTGGAGAAGTTCAGCGCGCTGGCGATCTTGCCCTGCAGGTCGCCGTACATGATGAAGGGCATCATGCCGGTGGCGTAGAACATCGCGAAGCTGACCCCCAGCGCCGGGTTGCGCAGGAAGGCCGAGAAGGCCAGAGACAGCATCACGATGCCGCCGATCGGCTCGAGGATGGCCCAGATGTAGCCGCCCGGAGAGCGGCCGTAGCTGGTGGCCATCTCGCGCAGCACCAGCGCCGCCACCGCGCGCGCCCCGGGCAGCGAGCGGCGGGCCGCGACGCTGGGGGTCTGGGCGGGACTCTGGCCGGGACTCTGGGGGGGCGGGGCAAAACCGTCGCTGCTCATGCGGAGCCTCCGGAAAGGGTATCTTGACCTAACGGCATGTATTAGCATCCTGCAAAGATAAATGACATTCCCATGGGGTTCATTTGACACAGCCGGCCCAGGACAAGTCCGCCGCCCCCGCCGGGGGCCAGCCGCAGCAGGGAGGCGCCGAGGGCGCTCCGGCCCGCAGCCCCGAACAGAAAGCCCCGCCGGGCCCGCCCCGTCCCGCGGTGGTGCCGCCGTCCGGCCCGCCGCAGCCCGGCCCGAAACAACCGGGCCGCCAGCCGCAGCCTCGCCGGGTCCAGCCCCCCGCGGCCCCTGCGACGCTCCCTGCGGCTGCCGAGGCACCCAGCCGGCCACCGGCCGGGGCCGCCCGTCCGCGGCGGAGGCACCGGCTGGTGCTGCTGAGCTTCTTCGGCACAGTGCTGCTGCCGGCGGTGCTGACCGCGCTCTACCTCTGGCTGGTTGCTGCCGATCAATATGCCTCGCGGGTCGGCTTCACCGTGCGCCAGGAGGATGCCGCCTCGGCCATCGAGCTGATCGGCGGGCTGTCGAGCCTGTCGAGCTCGAGCTCCTCGGACACCGACATCCTCTACGAGTTCATCCAGAGCCAGAAGCTGGTCTCCGACATCGACGGCAAGATCGACCTGCACGCGATCTGGACCCCGGCCGAGCGCGACCCGGTGTTCGGCCTGGCCGAGAACGCCTCGATCGAGCAGCTGCTGGCCTATTGGGGACGGATGGTGCGGATCTCCTACAGCGCCGGGCTGATCGAGGTCGAGGTGCGCGCCTTCGAGCCCGGGGATGCGACGCGGATCGCCCAGAACCTGCTCGACGAGAGCTCGGAGGTGATCAACGAGCTCAGCGCCGTCGCCCGCGCCGACGCGATCAGCTACGCGCGCGACGAGCTCGACGAGGCGGTGGAGCGGCTCAAGGAGGCGCGCAGCACCGTCACCCGCTTCCGCAACGAGAACCAGATCATCGACCCGCAGATCGACCTGCAGAGCCAGGCCGGGCTGCTCGGCAACCTGCAGGCCCAGGAGGCCGAGCAGATCATCGAGCTCGACCTGCTGCGCGAGACCTCGCAGCAGAACGACCCGCGCGTCGCCCAGGCCGAGCGCCGGCTCGAGGTGATCCGCGCGCGCATCTCCGCCGAGCGCCAGAAGCTCGGCTTCGAGGGCAGCGGCCAGGCCGGCAGGGTCTTCGCCGACCTGGTGGGCGACTACGAGCGACTCTCGGTCGACCGCGAGTTCGCCGAGCGCGCCTATCTCTCGGCGCTGGGGGCCTATGACACGGCGCTGGCCGATGCCAAGCGCAAGAGCCGCTATCTTGCGGCCTACATGCAGCCGACCAGCGCCGAGACCGCGGAATACCCGCAGCGGGTGACCCTGCTGATGGTGGTGACGCTGTTCCTCTTCCTGCTCTGGTCGACCGCCGTGCTGGTGGTCTACTCGGTCAAGGACCGCCGCTAGGAGCCCGGGTCGTGATCCGCTTCGAGAATGTCACCAAGACCTTCGTCATGGAGGGCAAGCGCAAGACCATCATGCGGGACGTCTCGATGACCTTCCCGAGCGGCCGCTCGGTGGGGCTGCTGGGGCGCAACGGCGCGGGCAAGTCGACGCTGCTGCAGATGATCGCCGGCACCATGCCGCCGAGCTCGGGGCGGATCAGCTCCTCGGGGTCGATCTCCTGGCCGGTGGGCTTTGCCGGATCCTTCCACCCGGAGCTGAGCGGCGCGCAGAACTGCCGCTTCATCGGGCGGATCTACGGTGTCGACACCGACGAGCTGATCGCCTTCGTCGAGGAGTTCGCCGGGCTCGGGGTGCATTTCCATCTGCCGCTGAAGACCTATTCCTCGGGGATGAAGTCGCGCCTCGCCTTCGGCGCCTCCATGGGCATCGCCTTCGACACCTACCTGGTGGACGAGGTGACCGCGGTGGGCGACGCGGCGTTCCGGGCGCGCAGCGACGCGCTGTTCAAGCAGCGCATGCGCAGCGCCGGCTCGGTGGTGGTGAGCCACGCCATGGGGCAGATCCGCCAGCTCTGCGACGCGGTGGTGGTGCTCGAGGACGGGCACCTGACCTTCTACGACGACGTCGAGCAGGGCATCCGCGACCACGAGCGCAACATGCAGCGCGGGGGGTGATGGGGGCGATCGGGCGGCTTTCGCCCGGTTTAGAGCCTGCTCAGACCCGCCCCAGCGCCGCCGCGAGGTAGAGGCTGGCGGTGGTCAGCCGGGTCTGCCGGTGCAGCCCCAGCCGGCGGAAGGCCAGCGGCCGGGCCAGCCCGGGGCGCGGCGGCGCGGCGCAGAGCGCGGCGACCAGCGCGCGGTTCTCCGGGGTGAGCAGCCGGCCGACCCGGTCGAGCGCCGCGAGGTTGGTGGCGATCCAGCCGGCGTAGGTCCGGCCCAGCACCTGCCGCGCGCGCTCCAGCCGCGGCGTCAGCCCGCGGTGCGCGCCCATGGCGTTCTGCCGGTGCTGGCGGTAGTTCAGCACCCGCGCGCGGTCGATCACCACCTCGCCGCCGGCGCCGCTGACCAGCTGATAGAGCCACCAGTCGTGGTAGGGGATGCCCGCCGGCACCCCGGCGCGGCGCACCAGCTCCAGCGCCCCGGCGCTGAGCACCGCGCTGTGGCCGCTGACCACGTTCTGGGTCAGCGCATTGCAAAAGCAGGGCCTGCCGCGGGGGATGCGCGAGCGGCCGATGCGGCGCAGCGCGCCATCGGTGTGGAAACTCTGCGCACCGTAGAGCGCCACCGGCCCGGCGTCTCGCAGCGCGCCGAGCGCCAGCGCCAGCTTGCCGGGCAGCCAGACGTCATCCTGGTCCGAGAGCGCCACCGGCCCGGCGGGCAGTTCGGGGTGGCACAGCAGTGACAGGAAATTCGCCGCGTGGCCGCGCCGCGGTCCCTCGACGATGCGCACCTCGCGGCGCGGTCCCTCGGCGGCGCGGAAGGTCTCGAGGATCTGCCGCGTGGCATCGCCCGAGCCGTCGTCGCTGACCCAGAGATCCCAGGCGTCATGGGTCTGCGCGCGGTAGGAGTCGAGCTGCTCCTGCAGGTGCGCCGCGCCGTTCCAGGTGGTCAGGAGGATGGTGATCCGCGGCAGGCGCGCAGGCTGGGATGTCGGCTGCGATGTCGGCAGGGATGCGGACAGGGGAGGAGGCTGGTGCGGGGGCTGGGACTCGGGCAGGGACGGCGGCTGGGACGGAGGCTGAGACTCTGAAAGGGACGGAGGCTGGGACTCGGGGGCGTGCATGGCGGGCTCCCTGCCGGGGTTGCGGAAAACACTGCCTCACAAAACCTAACGTCACCTTATCTCATGCCGGAGCGCCGCCTGCCGCGCAACTGTCCCGTCGCGCCGCCGGGCCGGACGGGGGGATGGTGGTCGGTTTTCTGCTCATTCGAGACAATTGCGGTGCAGATCCTGCGCGGTTCGCGGCCCGTCGTTTACCCGCCCGCCAGCGCCGCGGGGGCATAGAGAGCGTGCAGCAGCGAAGCGGGGCGCGATGGGATCGATCAGCCATGTGAGCACGCAGGTGGCCGGGGAGATCTCCGGAGCGATCTCCGAACAGGTCTCGGCGCAGATGGTGGCGCTCTCGGCGCTGCTGCCCTGGCTGGACGATGCGGGACGCGGGACCGATCTGCTGCGGCTCTACAGCGCCGGCGCGACGGGGGTGCTTGGCTGGAGCGCCGGGCTGACGCCACTGGACAGCGGCACCTCCGCCGCCTCCGCCGGGCTCGCCGCGCCGCGCGGGCTGGTCCGGGTGGAGATCGCCGGCGCGGATCTGTTGCTGGTGCCGGGGCGTTTCGGCGCCGGGATCGAGGGCTGGCGCATCGCCCCCGGCGGCGGGCTCGGGGAGCGGGTCTTCCTGCCCTATGACGACGGCGCGGCGCGGGCGCTCACCGGGCTGGCGGCGCTGCAGATCGGCGGGGCGGATCTGCTGGTCAGCGGGGCGCGGACGCAGGGCGGCACGGCACAGGACGGGACGGGGCCGGAGCTGGAGGTCTGGCGCGCCGGGCCGGAGGGGCTGACCGCGCTGCCGCAGGCGCTGCACGGGGGGGCGCAGGCGCTGGCGGGGCCGGGCGGGCTGACCGCCGTGGCGGCCATGACGCAGGGGGCATCGGGCCGGATCCTGGCGCTCTCGGGGCAGGAAAACAGTCTCTATTGCTGGGATATCTCGGAGGAGGGGCAGCTCTCGCAGCCGCGCCGCCTCGGCGTCGCCGACGGGCTTTTCCTCGAGACGCCGACCCGGCTCGAACTGCTGCGGCTCGCCGGGCAGGACTACGCGCTGGTCGGCGCGGCAAGCGGCGGGCTGGCGGTGGTGGCATTGGCGGCGGATGGCACGATGCGGGTCACCGACCTCGTGGGCGACGATCTGGCGACGCGCTTTGCCGGGGTCACCGCGCTCGAGACGATCACCGTTTCGGGGCGCGTCTACCTAGCGGCGGCGGGGGCCGACGACGGGCTCAGCCTGATGACCCTGCTGCCGGGCGGGCGGCTGCTGCATCTCGCCACGCTGGCGGGGGATGCGCGCATGGCGCTGAGCAACCCGGCGGCGCTGGCGCTGGTGGCGGAAGCCGCGGGGCTCGGCATCTACGCCGCCGGCGGCTGGCTCGGCGGGCCCGGCGCGGGCATCAGCCGGCTGCGCGCCGGGCTCGGCCCGATCGGCGTGACGCTGCAGCTCGGCGCCGGCGCCGACAGCCGCGACGGCGGCGCCGGTGACGACCAGATCCACGGCGGCGCCGGCAATGACAGCCTGCGCGGCGGCGCGGGCGACGACGTGCTGATCGACGGGCCGGGGCAGGACCTGCTGACCGGCGGCGCCGGGGCGGATGTCTTCGTCTTCAGCGCCGACGGTCAGGCCGACCGGATCACCGACTACCAGCCGGGGGTGGACCGGCTCGACCTCTCGGCGCTGGGGCGGTTCTACACGGTGGAGGCGCTGGACATCCGCAGCACCGCGGGCGGCGCGCGCATCACCCTCGGCGGCGAGCTGCTGCAGGTGGACAGCGCCGCGGGCACACCGCTCACCGCGGCGGATTTCGACATCTCCGAGCTGCGCGACCTCTGGCACATCGACACCGGCCCGCTGCCCGAGGTGCCGCTGTCGCTGGCGGGCGGCGCCGGGGCCGACCTGCTGGAGGGGGGCGGCGCGGCGGACCGGCTCGCCGGCGGTGCCGGCGCCGACACCCTGCGCGGCGGTGGCGGCGACGATCTGCTGCTGGGAGAGGCCGAGGACCCCGTGTTCGACCCTGTTTCGGCGCAGCTCTACCGGCTCTACCGCGCCACGCTGGGCCGCGATCCGGATCCCACCGGGCTGCTCGGCTGGAGCGCGCGGCTGCTCTCGGGGGCGCAGGATCTGCCCGGGGCGGCGGCCGCCTTCGCCGCCTCGGCCGAGTTCCGCGCCAGCTACGGCGGGCTCGATGACGCGGAATTCGTCACCCTGCTCTACGGCAACGTGCTGGGCCGGGGGCCGGATGCGGTGGGGCTGGCGGGGTGGCTGGCGCGGATCGACGCCGGCATGAGCCGGGCGCGGGTGGTGCTGGGCTTCTCGGAAAGCGCCGAGTTCACCGCCGCCAGCGTCCCCGGCGCGGCGGGATTTTCCCGCACCGCGCTGCAGCAGGACTGGAGCGACGACGTCTACCGGCTCTATCGCGCGGTGCTCGACCGGGGCCCCGATCTCGGCGGGCTGCTCGGCTGGACCGCGCGGCTGGCCGGGGAGTGGTCCTATCTCGACGCGGTGCGCGGCTTCACCGAGTCGGCCGAGTTCCGCAGAACCTACGGCGGGCTCGACGACAGGGCCTTCGTCACGCTGCTCTATGGCAACGTGCTGGGCCGCGGGCCGGATGCCGGGGGGCTGGCGGGCTGGCTGGCGCGGATCGACGCCGGCATGAGCCGCGCCGAGGTGGTGCAGGGCTTTGCCCAGAGCGCCGAGTTCCGCGCGGCCACCGCGCCGGGGCTGCTGGCCTTCATGCGCGGGCGGGGGCTGGATGACCGGCTTGAGGGCGGCAGCGGCGACAACCTGCTGATCGGCGGCATGCTGGCCGACACCTACGTGATCCGCGCCGGCGAGGGCGGGCGGCACGAGGTGGTCGGTCTCGAACGCTGGGACATGCTGCATTTCGAGGGGTTTGGCTACGGCTCCGCCGCCGAGGTCCGGGCGCATCTGGCGCCGGGCGCGGATGCGCTGGTCTTCGCCGATCAGGGCAGCCGCGTCGTCCTGCATGGAGCCTCGCTCTCTGCTATCCATGACGACATGCTGCTGTTCTAGCACCCGCCCCGAAACCCGCCCCGAAACCAATTCCCGAACCCGGGGCCGGGGGACCGCCGGAGGCGCCGGGACAGACCTGAAAGACGCGTTTTTCGCTGTTTTCGTCACCGTTTCCGAGGAGAGGCAGAATGCCGACGTCCAGCCAGACCCCCACCGCCTTCGAACAGCAGATGCTGGACTACATCAACCGCGCGCGGCTCGATCCCTCGGGCGAGTTCGACGCGCTGATCGCCGACGCCGCCAGCGGCACCGCGGTGCAGGCCAACATCACCTCGGCGCTGCGCTACTTCGGGGTCGACCTCGCGCTCTTCCGCGACCAGCTCGCGGCCCATGACCCGGTGGCGCCGCTGGCCTGGAACCGCGCGCTGGCCGCGGCCGCCGGGGCGCATTCGCAGGTGATGATCGACACCCGGACCCAGGGGCATCAGATCGGCGACGAGCCGTCGTCGCGCCGCTGCGCCGTTGCGCGGGGCGCGCGCGCTGCGGCAGGCTTTGCCTAACCCGTGCGCCGCTACCCTGCCGCCCTGATCCGCTGCGCAGGGAGGCCGCCCATGCCCGATCTCATCTCCGATCTGTCCGCCAACCTGTCGCTGCCCTACCTGGCGCCGGCGCAGGCGCAGAAACACGTCACCCACAACGAGGCGCTGGCGCTGCTCGACGCGCTGGTGCAGCTCGCCGTGGCGAGCCGCAGCGCCGCCGCCCCGCCCGCCGATCCCGCCGCCGGCACGCGCTACCTGCTGCCCGGCGCCGCCAGCGGTGCCTGGGCCGGGCAGGCGGAGGGCCGTCTGGCGCTCTGGGACGGGGGGACCTGGCGCTTCCTCGATCCCGCCCCCGGCTGGCGCGCCCTGGTGCTCGACGAGGGGCGCGCGCTGTTCTGGGACGGCGCCGCCTGGCAGGAGATGCCGCTGCCGGCGCAGGGGCAGACCGCGCTGCTGGGGGTGAACGCCGCGCCCGATGCCGGCAACCGGTTTGCCGTCTCCTCCCCGGCCACGCTGCTCAGCCACGAGGGCGCCGGCCACCAGCTGAAGATCAACAAGGCCGCGGCGGGCGAGACCGCCAGCCTGCTGTTCCAGACCGGCTGGTCGGGGCGCGCCGAGCTGGGCTGCGCCGGCGCGGATGATTTTGTGCTGAAGGTCTCGGAGGACGGCGCCTCCTGGGTCACGGCGCTGAGCGTGGCGGCGGCGTCGGGCATGGCGCATCTGCCGCAGGGCGCGCGCGTCGACGGCGCACTCACCGGCACGGCGGTGGTCGGCACGGTGGCGCAGGTGGCGGGCGGGAGCAGCGGGGCACTGCTCGAACAGGGCAGCGGCGCGACGGGCGCCTACCTGCGGCTCGCCGACGGCACGCAGATCTGCTGGCACGGGCTGACCAGCAGTGCCTCGGGGGCCACGGGCTGGAGCTTCCCGGCGAGCTTCGCCGCGCCGCCCATGGTGCAGGCGAGCTGCACCGCGGGCAGCGCGCACCTGGTCTCGGCGGGGGCGGTGGCGGCGGCATCGGCGGAGATCTCGGCCTGGGATCTCACCGGCGCCCGCGCCGCGGTGAGCTGCGCGCTGCTGGCGCTGGGGCGCTGGGTCTAGGGGCGCTGGGTCTAGGGGCGGGCAGGGCAGCGGCCACCGCCCGCCGCCCCGGGCAAATCTGGCAAATCAGGGCAGGTCAGGCGAAATAGGCGGTCTTGCAGATCTCGTAGAAGGTCCTGTCCCAGCGGGTGAAGGTCTCGAAAATCTCTTTCTGGCGGCCGGTCAGACCCTCGAGGATCGGCGCGATATCGGTCTTTTCCGGCGCCGTGTTCAGCCGGGCATCGCTGTAGTGCGAGATGATCTTGCGGCGTGTCAGCCGATCCAGGAAATCGTCGAAATGCTCGGTGAGCCCGTAGACGACATCTTCCGAAAAGATGTTGTGCAGGGCCTGCCGGAACAGTTGATCCTCAGTGCCGAGGCTGTCGATCCGGGCCCCGAAGCCGGCCAGCCGCCGGACCTGGCCGTTGTCGGGCTCGAGCCGGGCGACCGGCGTTGCGGCGGCATATTCCAGGAAATCGCCGAAGTTCATCTGCTTTTGCGAGACCGGACCGTGCAGCGGATGATCCGTGACGCGCTGGATGTAGCGGAAATAGCTCAGCAGCCGGGTTCCGGGCTCGCGCAGGACGGTGATGTAGGCGCAGTCCTGCGGCAGGAGACGTCCGACGCCATAGGACAGGTGGCCGAACACGAAGCGCAGCTCGCTGCGCCGCTGCTGCGGCAGGACCTTGAGGCGCTGCAGATCGTTGTCGCTGATCGTCATGCGGCCGGCCTGGGGGCAGGTCGGGGCCAGGATCGAGGTCAGCGTGCTGCCCGCCGACTTCGGCACATGCAGGTGGATGAGCGTCTTTGCCCGTTCGGGAGCGGTGGCATTCGCGCCGGGCCCGGGCCGCTGGACGTTCCCGGCCTTGCGCTGGAATTCGGCAGAGCTCATGAACACCCTGCGCAGGCTGTCATGGGTGTGCCCGCGCGCCAGCATATGGTCGAGTTCGGCGGGATTGGCCTGGCGGCCGAGCAGCAGCCGGTAGGCGCAGTCGATCTCGGCGCGGCTCAGTTTCTGGTCTTTGGTGTCCGTCATGGGCGTGGCCTTCTGGGAGGTATGTCCCGGTGAGAAAATGTCCCGGTGAGAAAATGTCTTGGGTCTGCCCTGCTTTGCGGAGGGGGCGTGAAAATTGGGTCCGATGCCTGCTGCCGGGGCCATTGCTGGGGACGGGCGGCCTCCGGGGATGTCCCGGGCGCGGGTCAGGGGATGACCTCCTCCATGTCCGGGTTGCGCCAGAGCTGCACGCCGTCGATGGCGATGTGCGGCCTGCCGGCGTGCAGCGGCATCAGCGCCGGGCGCTCCATCTCCATGATCCAGCCGGCCTCGAGGAAATGCGCGCTCAGCTGGCCCTCGATGATGCGGCTGTGGGTGCCGATCAGCACCCGGCGCACGTGGCTGGAGATATCGGCCATGCTGCCGGTGACGAAATCCACCTCGGCGCCCTGGATGTCGATGTGCAAAAGGTCGATGACCGCGCCGTCCGACAGCGCCTTCAGCGGCATGCAGTCGAGCACCTGCACATCGGGATCGCGCCTGGCCCGGGCCAGGGTGGCGGCGTCGGGAAAGAAGATCGCCTCGCCGCCCCAGCCGGTGGTCTCGGACTTGCTGTCGGGAAAGATCGCCTTGCCGGCGCGCGGCCCGGCGATGCCGTGGTGCAGCCTGTAGTCCCCGGGCGTGAAGCCGTTCATCTGCAGCACCTCGGCGGCGCGCGACAGGTGGCCGGCGTCGCCCTCGATGCCGATCAGCGCGACGTCGAGCCCGCGGGCGCGGGCGGCGGTGCCCATGTTGACCAGCCAGCAGCCCCAGCCGCAGCCGATCTCGACGATCCGGTAGCTGCCCCGGGCGCGCACCACCGACAGCAGCGCGGCGGCCCATTCGGCGATATCGGCGTGCCAGTTGCCGGGATCGGGCGGGCCCTCGAGCTTGCCCTCGAGCGCGGTCAGCACCGGCGGGAAGACCTTGACCGGCACCTTCACCCCGAGAAAGTTGGTCGAGGCGCCCGGCGTCGGCTCGAGATCGTCGCGGGCGAAGGACCGGATCAGCCCGACCGCGTCGAACTCGCAGCTGTAATGGTAGAGCGCGTCGAGCGAGGGCTGCGACCGGGTCATCGGCTCTGCTCCTGCAGGATCTCGCGCAGCCGCCCGCCGTAGCGCCGGGCGATCGCCTTTGCCGAGAAATTTTCCCGGATGTGGACATAGGCCGCCTCGGCCCTGGCGGCGCGGGCCTGCGGGTCGTCGTAGGCGGCGCGCATCTGCCGCGCAGCGTGGTCGACCGAGGGTTCGGCCCAGGCCGAGCCGGGGCGCACGAAGATATAGTCGCCGTGCTGCAGCTCGGTCATCTCGTAGTCCACCAGCCAGGCGGTCGCGTCGGAGCAGAAGTCCATGTTGCCGGAATAGGCGGTGCAGACCACCGGCACCTTCAGCGCCATGGCCTCGATCATCCCGAAGCCCCAGCCCTCGGACTTGTGCAGCGAGATGTAGCAGTCCGAGCCGGCCTTGAGCTGCAGAAGGTCGCGGTAGCTCAGCGTCTCGTTCATCACCACGATGCGCGGGTCGCGGCTCCGCATCGCATCGACCCGGTCCCAGAGATTCACCTGGATCGGGTCGAAGACGCTGTCGCGGTTCTGCGTCTTCACCACCAGCCGCGCCTCGGGCACCCCCTCGAAGGCCTTCTGGAAGGCCTGCAGCACCGCCACCGGGTTCTTGCGCTGCACGAAGGAGAAGCTGTCGAAGGCGACGAGGCAGACGTAGTGGCTGTCGTCGAAGCGGAAGCGGCGGTTGACGAAGGCGCGGGCCGCCGCGCGGGTGATGTCGGGGTGCTCCTCGTAGCACATGCCGACGTTGACCACCGGCTTGCCCTTGGCGTCGGGCTGGTACATCTCGACGCCGTAGTCGGTCGAGACCCAGATCTCGTCGAGCAGCTCCATGCCGAGGTAGTGGCAGTAGGCGGGCTTGTCGAGTTCCCAGAAGAAGTAGCCGATGTTGTAGGCCCCCGAGAAGACGTCGGGCTGGTAGGCGAAGGCCAGCGGGGTGGATTCCGCGTTGAGGTGGATGAGGTTGATCTTCGCCGGGCCGTAGTCCTCGATCAGCGTCTCCGAGGAGAAGCCCTCGGGCGCCGGGTTGTCGAGATCGAAGTCGACGCCGCGCACGTTCAGCCCGGTCTCGCGCAGGATGGCGGCCGAGAGCCGCGTCGCCTGGCCGAGGCCCGAGGCCTTGGCCAGCGGGCCGATCAGCTGCACGTCCACCGTCTCGCGGTCCGGCGCGGGGATCGGCAGGGCGGCGGCCTCGAAGCGGTTGCCGTCGCGGTCGCGGGTCAGGAAGCTGTAGCTGTCGAGATCGAAGAACTTCGCCCGCAGCGCCGCGGCGAAACGCTCGCGGGGCAGGGCGATGCGACCGGGGCCGGCCTCTTCGTCCGCCGTCTCGCCGCCCTCGTCGGGCGGCACATTGGCCAGGCCGGTGACGAAGAGCTCGAAGTCCGAGGCGCCGTTCTCGTTTTCGGGATTTTCTCCCAGCAGCTTGTTGAGCTGCGTGCGCGGCAGGTAGCGCAGCAGGTCCGGGCGGCTGGCGGCGCTCAGGATCAGCGAGAGCATCAGCATCTTGCGGCCCTCGGCGGTGCCCGGGTCCAGGAAGTGCAGCTTGGGGCTGTCGAGGAAGTAGCGCTCGGAGAAATAGCTCAGCGGGAAGGCGTCGAGCCGCCGCGAGGGGTGTACGCCGCGCAGCGCGTCTGCGAAGCGGTCGGGCACCAGGCAATCTTCGAAATACATGTGGGGGGCGTCCTGGTGGGTCCACCAGAACAGCGTGTCCATGTAGCTGTCGCGGTCGTTGAGGTTGAGCTTGCCCATCAGGTCCGGGCGCCCGGCGAGGCGCCACCAGAGGACGCGGCTGAGGCTGTAGCTCTGGCCGGCCATGACCATCGGCGCGTTGAGATGGTCGATCTGCGCCGCCGAGAGCGGGGTGCGGTGCTTTTCCTGGCCGCGGTAGGCGGTCAGGTACCAGTAGAGGTAGCGGTCCTCGCTCTCGAGCCCCTTCTCCACCAGGTAGTGCTGGTCCATGCGGTAGCGGTAGCGCACGTAGTCGAGATAGGCCGGCTGGCCGCTCTCGGGGATCTCGGGGATCAGCGGCGCGGTGTCGAACAGCCGCCCGTGGCGCTCGAAGGGCGGCTGCACGATCGCCGGCAGCGGCCCCTCGGGCACCGGGGTCTCGTCGAGCAGCGCGAGCAGCGCCGCCAGCTCGCTCTTCAGCGCGAAGCGGCAGCGCGCCAGGTGGTCGCTGCCGATCCGCGGGTTGCCGGCGTCGGCGGCGAAGCTCAGCGTGCCGAGCTCGACGCTCTCGGCGCCCTCGGTGCGGATGCTCAGCCGGCCGCCGGCGCGGGCGATCTTCTGGTAGGAGGCGTCGGACAGGCCGAACTGGAAGCCGCAGGCGGATTCGCCGCCGGTGGCCACCCGCACGTCCTCGCGCAGCACCTCGGCGATGCCGGCGTCGATCAGCGTGTCGCCGGCGTAGAGCGCCACCGGCACCCGGCCCTTCTTGGTGGCGGTGTGGATGACCCAGCCGCGGATCACCCCCTCCTCGTTGAGACCGTCCACGACGCCCCGGTAGGGGCCGTGGAACTGGCGGCTGGCGAAGGGGGCCAGCCGGTTCCGCACGCGGCGCGCGGCGGCGCGCAGCTTCGACGGCATGGGGAAATCGGAAAGGCTCATGGCGCTGACCCGTCTGCTGTGGCGATGGGATCAGGCGAGCGCGTCGTAATCCGACTTGGCCATCATGCCGGCCAGGCCGCGCACGTCGACCGAGGCCTTCCAGCCCAGCTTCTCCTGCGCCTTCGAGGCATCGCCGATCAGCAGCTCGACCTCGGCGGGGCGATAGAACTTCGGGTTCACCTTCATCACCAGCTTGCCGCTCTTGCGGTCGGTGGCGGTCTCGCCCTCGCCCTCGCCCTCCCAGGCCAGATCCATGCCCAGCTCCTCGGCGGCATAGGTGAAGAAATCGCGGATCGTCGTGGTCACCCCGGTGGCCAGCACGTAGTCGTCGGCCACGTCCTGCTGCAGCATGCGCCACATGCCCTCGACGTAATCGCCGGCAAATCCCCAGTCGCGCCGGGCGTCCATGTTGCCCAGCTCGATCGGCGCCTCGCCGCCGCGCGCCAGCTCCGCCAGGCCGAGGGTGATCTTGCGGGTGACGAATTCCTTGCCGCGCAGCGGGCTCTCGTGGTTGAACAGGATCCCCGAGCTGGCGTGCAGCCCGAAGCTCTCGCGGTAGTTCATCGTGATGTAATGGCCGTAGACCTTGGCCACGCCGTAGGGCGAGCGCGGGTAGAGCGGGGTGGTCTCGCGCTGCGGCACCTCCTGCACCAGGCCGAACATCTCGGAGGTCGAGGCCTGGTAGAAGCGCGCCTCGGGGCGCAGGGTGCGCAGCGCGTCGAGGATCTTCACCACCGCCATGGCGTCGACCTCGGCGGTATAGACCGGCACCTCCCAGGAGGCGCCGACGAAACTCTGCGCCGCGAGGTTGTAGAACTCGTCCATGTCGATCTGTCGGATGATGCGGAAGATGTTGTTCTGCTCGATCAGGTCGAACTCGTGCAACTCCACCTGGTCGGCGATCCCCAGCAGCTTGAGCCGCGTGGTTTCGGGCTGGGAAATGCGCCGGACACCGCCGTGGACCTTGTAGCCTTTCTCGAGAAGAAGCTTCGCGAGATAAGACCCGTCCTGCCCGGTAATGCCGGTAATAAACGCTGTTTTCATTAACGTATCTCTTGGTTTGAAAAAAACTCTGCCACCACGATGCCCACGATTGCCGCTGGGTCAAGTGACCACTGCCGCGAAGGGGCCGGAACCGTCCCGTGACCCGGCGCGGGGCTGCTCCTGGGGCGCAAAAGACAATTCCCGGGGACATTCCGTGGCGCGAGTCGGGGGCTCGTATTGACCTTCATGATGGGGAAAGATTTAACGCCGGTAAATTTGGGGACGGGTCAAAGGGGACAGCAATGGAGATCGAGACAACGGCGTTGCCCGGGGTGGTCATTCTGGTGCCGCAGCGCCATGGCGATGCGCGCGGCTTCTTCAGCGAGAGCTGGAACGCGCGGCGCATGCGCGAGGCGGGGCTCGACTACGACTTCGTGCAGGACAACCATTCGCTCTCGGCACAGACCGGCACGGTGCGCGGGCTGCACTTCCAGGCGCCGCCGCATGCCCAGGCCAAGCTGGTGCGCTGCGGCCGCGGGTCGCTGCGCGACGTGGCGGTGGACATCCGCCGCGGCTCGCCGACCTACGGTCGCTGGATCGCCGTCGACCTGAGCTTCGAGAACGGCAGGCAACTGCTGATCCCCGCGGGCTTCCTGCACGGCTTCGTCACGCTCGAGCCGGACACCGAGATCATCTACAAGTGCACCGATTACTACGCCCCCGAGTGCGACGGGGCAGTGCGGTTCGACGACCCTGATATCGGCATCGACTGGGGTGTGGACACCAGCGGCGCGGTGCTGTCGGGCAAGGACGCGGCGGCGCCGCTTCTGCGCGACATCACCAGCCCCTTCATCTGGACGGGAGAGCCGGCATGAAACTTCTGATCACCGGAGGCGCCGGCTTCATCGGATCGGCGGTGGTGCGCCTGGCGGTGGCGCGCGGCCATGAGGTGGTGAACCTCGATGCGCTGACCTATGCCGCCTGCCTCGAGAACGTCGCCGCTGCGGCCGAAAGCCCGCTCTACGCTTTCGAGCAGGCCGACATCCGTGACCGCGCGGCGCTCGACCGGATCTTTGCCGCGCACCGCCCCGACGCGGTGATGCATCTCGCCGCCGAGAGCCATGTCGATCGGTCGATCGACGGGCCGGGCGATTTCATCGAGACCAATATCACCGGCACCTACAACATGCTCGAAGCCGCCCGCGCCTATTGGGTGGCCGAGGGCAAGCCCGAGGCGTTCCGCTTCCACCACATCTCCACCGACGAGGTCTTCGGCTCGCTGCCCGCCGATCCGTCCGTGCAGTTCACCGAAGAGACGCCCTACGATCCGCGCTCGCCCTATTCGGCCTCGAAGGCCAGCTCCGACCACCTGGTGCGCGCCTGGCACGAGACCTACGGGCTGCCGGTGGTGCTGACCAACTGTTCGAACAACTACGGGCCCTACCACTTCCCGGAAAAGCTCATCCCGGTGGTGATCCTCAATGCGCTGGCCGGCAAGCCGCTGCCGATCTACGGCACCGGCGAGAATATCCGCGACTGGCTCTACGTCGAGGATCACGCCGACGCGCTGCTGCTGGTGGTGGAGAAGGGCGCTCTGGGCCGCAGCTACAACATCGGCGGCGAGAACGAGCGGACCAACCTCGAGCTGGTGAAGACGCTGTGTTCGATCCTCGATGCAAAGCGTCCCAAGGAAAGCGGCAGCTATGCCGATCAGATCACCTTCGTCACCGACCGCCCGGGCCATGACGCGCGCTACGCGATCGATCCCAGCCGGATCCGCGACGAGCTCGGCTGGCGGCCCTCGGTGACGGTGGAAGAGGGGCTGGAGAAGACCGTGCAATGGTATCTCGACAACGAGGCCTGGTGGCGGCCGCTGCAGGACCGCAAGGGCGTCGGCCAGCGGCTCGGGACGGGAGGAGCGGCATGATGCGCAAGGGGATCATTCTCGCCGGCGGCTCCGGCACGCGGCTCTACCCGCTGACCCAGGCGGTGTCGAAACAGCTGATGCCGGTCTACGACAAGCCGATGATCTACTACCCGCTCTCGGTGCTGATGCTGGCCGGGATCCGCGAGATCGCCATCATCACCACGCCGCAGGACCAGGCGCAGTTCCGTCACCTGCTCGGCGACGGCAGCCAGTGGGGGCTGGCGTTCACCTACCTCGAGCAGCCCAGCCCCGACGGGCTGGCGCAGGCCTACCTGCTGGCCGAGGAGTTCCTCGCCGGGGCCCCCTCGGCGATGGTGCTGGGCGACAATATCTTCTACGGCCACGGGCTGCCGGAGATGCTGGCCGAAGCCGATGCGCGCGAAAGCGGCGGCACGGTCTTTGCCTACCACGTGCAGGATCCGGAGCGTTACGGCGTGGTGGCGATGGACGCGGCGGGCCGCGCCACGGCGATCATCGAGAAGCCGCAGGTGCCGCCCTCGAGCTACGCGGTGACCGGGCTCTACTTTCTCGACGGCACGGCGCCGGAGCGGGCGCGGGCGATCACCCCCTCGGCGCGCGGCGAGCTGGAGATCACCACGCTGCTCGAGAGCTACCTCGCCGAGGGCGCGCTCGACGTGGCGCGCATGGGCCGCGGCTACGCCTGGCTCGACACCGGCACCCATGGCTCGCTGCTCGATGCGGGCAATTTCGTGCGCACGCTGCAGATGCGCCAGGGTCTGCAATGCGGCTGCCCCGAGGAGATCGCCTTCGAGCAGGGCTGGATCTGCCGCGAGGCGCTGCTGGCGCAGGCCGCCGCCTATGCCAAGACCGACTACGGCGCCTACCTGATGCGGCTGGCTGACACCTCGCACTGAGCGGGGTCCGCGGCGGCGGTGAATGGCGCAACGAACGGGGCGGAAACACCCCGTTCGCTTGACAAGGGCGCGGCTCTGCCCCTTCTGTCGCGCCACGCAGAAAAAGGGGAACTCCCATGAAAATCGCAATGATCGGCACCGGCTACGTGGGGCTTGTCTCCGGGGTCTGTTTCTCGGATTTCGGCCACGAGGTGGTCTGCGTCTTGGGGTGCGAGGACACCAAGCGGCGGATGACCGACAAGCTGCTCGACCTTTGCGGCGGCAGCTTCAACGGCAAGAAGGTCGCGGTGCTCGGTGTGACCTTCAAGCCCAACACCGACGACATGCGCGACGCGCCGGCGCTGACCATCGTGCCGGCGCTGGTGGGCGGCGGGGCGAGCGTGTCGGTGGTCGACCCGCAGGGCCGCCGCGAGGGCGAGGCGCTGCTGCCCGGGGTGACCTGGGAGGAAGACCCCTATGCCGCCGCCGCGGGCGCCGACCTGCTGGTCATCCTCACCGAGTGGAACGAGTTCCGCGCGCTGGATCTGAAGGTATTGGCCAAGGGCATGTCGACACCGCGCATGGCCGACCTGCGCAACATCTACACCTATGAGGATGCGCTCGCCTCCGGCTTCATCGATTACCAGAGTGTGGGCCGCGGCGATCCCGCGGGTGCCTGAAAGCGAGAACCGGAAAACGAGAACCGGGCGGCGCAGTGTTGCGCCGCCCGATCCGGATTTTACAATTTCTCCGCGTGTGCGGATCAGGAGAGGATCGTGTCGCTCGGCATGAACTCGAGCGCGTCGATGCGCAGCGGTTCGCTGCCGCCGTCCCCGTAGCCAACAAGCGAGATCTCGTCCCCGGCCGAGATCTCGACATCCGAGACCAGGTGGCGGGTGAGGGTGTTCTTGTTCGCCAGGCGATCGCCGAGGTCGGCATCCCAGTGCCAGGAGTCGATTACCTCGCCGTTGACGCGGAACTCCAGGTAGGAGACGCCGTCGTTCTCGTCGAAGTGGTCGATGCCCACGTCGTAGGTGCCGCTCTCGCCGTCGAAGTTGGTCCAGGCCTCGGCATCGCCGAGCGCGCTGAGCACCTGGCCGCCGGAGGCGGCCTTGAGGTCGGTGACCTCGAACCCGCGCTTGGCGCTGGTATCGAAGACAAAGCTCTCGGCCTCGATGAACAGCCATTCGGCCCCGTTGTCAGCGGCCTGCTCGCCCGACCCGTCGATCACATTGGTCATCTCGAGATCGATGCTGTCGACGCGGACCGGTTCGCCACCGTCGTTCAGACCCTGCAGGCTGATCACGTCGCCTGCGGAAAGCTCGAGGCCCTCGATCAGCTTGGTGGCCTTGGTGTCATTGTTGGCCAGCGCGCTGCCCAGGTTTGCGTCCCAGTCCCAGCTTGCGACTTTCTCGCCGTTGACCAGCACCGCCAGCGAGGCAACACCGTCGTTTTCGTCGAAGTAGTTGACGCTGAGACTGTAGACACCCGCATCCCCGTCAAAGGCGTAGGAGGCTGTCTGCACGGTGTCGGTCTCGTTCTGGATGACCGTACCGCCCGAAGCGCCGCCGACGTTCTTCAGCACGTAGCCATCGGTCAGCACCATGTCTTCGGCTTCGACCGAAATCACCGTGCCGATCGCACCCACATCACCCACATCACCGAGATCGCCCGTGTCGCCCGTGTCGCCAAGGTCGCCGGTGTTTCCGGTGTCCGTGCCAGTGTCGGTGTCGGTGTCGTCGAGTTCGCCGGTCATCTCGAGGCTGACCGTGTCGATCCGCAGCGGCTCGCCGGCGTCGTGCTGACCCTGCAGGGTGACGACGTCACCTTCCTTGAGCTCGAGACCTTCGATCACCTTGGAGGTGAGGGTCGACTTGTTGGCCAGCGCGCTGCCCAGCTCCTCGTCCCAATCCCAGGTTGCCACCTGCTCGCCGTTGACGAGAACCGCCAGCGTGCTCACACCGTCATTTTCGTCGAAATAAGTGACAGTGAGGCTGTAGACACCGGCATCGCCGTCGAAGGCCAGCGAGGCGCTCTGCAGCTCGCCGCTTTCGTTCTGGATCACCTTGCCATCCGAGGCGCTGGACAGCGACTTGGTCGCCCAGCCATCGGTGAGATCAAGGTCTTCAGCCTCGACGGTGATCACCGTGCCGATCGCGCCGGAGGTGTTGTCGTTGCCGTTGCCGTTGTCCAGGTCGGTCTCGTCGCCGCCGTCGGGCTGGGTCACGTTCCCGTTGTTGCCGGAATTCGAGAAGCCGTCGAGCAGGCCGTTAATGTAGTCCTCGATGTTCGAATAGCCGTCGCCATCCGCGTCACGATTGGCATCCGCGACCTTCGCGTCGGAGCCGATCACCTGCTCGTAGAAGTCCGGGATGCCGTCGCCGTCGCTGTCGGCGAGAGCGGTGCCACCTTCCAGCTTGCCGTAGCCGCCAGCTTCCTTCTGCGAGTCGATGATCGCGCCGGTGTTGTCCAGCACCGAGTCGATGATGCGCTGGTCGATCTCGCTCACCTCGCCGTCGAAGCGTGCGCCGGCGTTCTCGAGGATCCAGTCGACCACTTCGCTCGACGACATCACCTCGGTGGTGGCCGGATCGAACACGAAGTCGGATTGAATCTGCGAGGTGTTCACGCCACCGACTTCGGCGACGTTGTCGGTCACGTAGTAGGAGGCTTCGCCGGTGTTGCTGATGAAGCGGATGGCTTCACGTCCGCCGGAGTCCTGGCCCTTGATGAAGACGTTGCCGATTGCGTGCACGTCCCCTTTGCCAGCGACGACGAGGCCTTCTCCGCCGTAGTTGTAGATGAGGTTGTTGATGAACTCGATATTCGTCGAGTCATCCTTGACCAGCGCGTTGCGGAACTCGTTGCTGACCAGCAGGTTGCCGATGACGCTGACGTTCGAGCTTTCGTCACCGATGAGCAAGCCCATCGAGTGATCGCCCTTCGAGTGCAGCGAGCTCCGCAGCGCCTCGGCGATGATATTGTTCGAGATCGTGATGTTGCTCGGCGAACCCCAGGTCGAGATGTTCTCGTCAATCGCCCAGCTGACCGAGTTGCTGTCGAGAATTACGTTCTCGACGACAGAGCCCGACTTGCCGATCGAGAAGCCGTCGCGGTCGTCCGGGTCCTGTGCGTCGGGATCGTCGCCCGGACGCAGGGTCATACCGCGGATGATCACGTTGCTTTCGACGACACGCAGACGGCCACCGGTCACGGTGATCCCCCCGGGCGCAGTCTGCCCAGCCACCGTAACGTCACCGTTAATTTGAATCTGGCTCTTCAGGTCGATTTGTCCGCCGACGTCGAAAACCACAATGCGCGGGCCGTCCAGATCTTCGAGAGCCCAGCGAAGCGAACCTTCCCCGGAGTCGTTCAGATTTGTAACTTTAACAACTTCACCACCACGGCCGCCTGTCGCGCCTGCACCAAACCCTTGCGCTCCCTCAAACGCAAGAAGTTCCGAATTTTTGTCCACCATTATGTGACTTAGTCCCGATTTGTTACTTCATGTTGTGTGTGAGTAGGTCCTCTACAGTGGCTATCGGATACCCGCAGACCGCCTCGGAAGCATGCCGCTTGAAACTTTACCTAGGGGTACTGGGTGAATTTCCGCCGACAGCTGGGCGGTAAATTTCTGCCGGAATGCGCGATGCGACGGTTAAAATGGGCGACGTGCTTTGGAAGTGTGGCGAGAATGTGACCAGCCATCCGGACGCTTGCGCGACCGGAACTCGTCTAGACGATTAACTTTCAATGAATTTTGTACGTTAAAGTTAAGTTAACGTTTTACAATGGACATTGTTTGTATCGCCTGAGGAAAGGCGAGAAACCGCCGGATGGCCGCTGCCCAAAAAATGGGCGCGCTCCGAGTTTGCGCTGTTCGGTGAAGGCGCGCTGCGGCATAATTGGCGCAAGCAGCGTATGCTGCCCCTGCGGAAGTGGCCATTTGAGGCCGAATCGGCGCTGCAGCGCAGCACCCCGCGGCCCTAGAGTAATGAACATTTAAGACGAATTGTTTCTCAAATATGTGGATTACCCATGCGACAGATCAGTCTTCTCGCCCTGACGAAGTCGACCGGAGGCATTGCTCTCTACAACAAGTTGCTGCTCTCGGAGCTGCGTCGGATCGGGGTGCGCTCGCACACTCTTTGCCTTTCTGAAAACTCCGAAGCCTATGCTGCCGACCTGACCCGGCGCGGGCTCGGGGCGGAGCCGGTCGAGATGGCGCGCTACAGCATCGATCTAGGCGGTGATGCGCGCGTGCTGCGCCGCGTCATCGAGGCCAGTCGCGAGCAGGACGCGGATGTCATCGTCTGCCACGGCAGCAAGTCGGGGTTCATTGGGCGTGCCGCGGGGCGGATCACCGGTCGGCCGGTGGTGTATCGACAGGCGTCGATGCCTTTCCAGCGGCGGGTGCAGGGGGCGAAGGCCCCGTTCTACTGGGCTCTGGACTTCGCAGCGCGGGGGTTTGGCGGGCACGTGGTGACGCTGACCGATCACGCGCGGGACCAGACGCTGAGGGCAAAGCTCATGCCGCCCGAGCGGGTCAGCGTGATCCGCACCGGCGTGGATGTGGACCGGTTTCGCCCGGCACGGGAGCGGGCCGAGGCGCGCCGTGCGCTGGGGCTGGATCCCGAGCGGCCGGTCGTCGGCTGGATGGGGCGTATCGAGCCGCAGAAGGCGCCGCTCGACTACGTCGAGGCGCTGCGCGACCTGGTGGCGCGATATCCCCACGTCCAGTTCGTGATGGCGGGGGAGGGCCGTTTGCAGGCCGAGGTCGACCAGGCACTGCAGGCGGCCGGGCTGGCCGGCAGGGTGCGGATGCTTGGCTGGCAAGCCGACCCCGTCGCTGCGTTGCAGGCCTTCGATGTCTACGTGCTGAGCTCTCACTGGGAGGGGCTTCCGATCACCCTGCTCGAGGCCATGGCCTGCGGCTGCTGCTGCATCTCGACCGACGTGGACGGCTGCTCGGACGCGCTGGAGGACGGCATCAGCGGGCGTCTTGTGGCGGCTGCGGACACCACGGGCCTTGCCCGGGCGCTGAACAGCGTTCTGCACGATCCGGAGCTGCGCTGCCGCTACGCCGCCGCGGGGCGGGAGCGCGCAGTGACGCTCTTCGACAAGGAAACCATGGTGGCCAAATGGGTGGAGCTGCTGTCTCAGCTGACTGCGGGGCGGGCTTCCGTGCCGGTTGCTGGCGCGGCAGGAGCGGCATCGGAGGGCGGACAATGAGACCGGACAGCACCTCCTCCCTGACGCGGGCCCTCGGTGAGACGGACCTCGCCGCGGCCCAGCCGCTGCGGATCTGCATGATCATTTCGTCCTACCACCCGATCGTCGGCGGTGCCGAAAAACAGGTGGCGCAACTGGCCGGGTTGATGACCGGGCAGGGGCACGAGGTCTTTATCCTCACCCGCCGCTACCCGGGCTTGCCCGCCGCCGAAACCATTGACGGGGTCAAGGTCCGGCGCATCGCTATGCGCAAGCCGGCAAAGGGGGTGGGCTTCATTCTCGGGGCCGCGCGCATGGTGCGCGACCTCAACCCCGACGTGATCCACTGCCATTCGCTCTTTTCCCCGTCGCTGGCTGGGGCGCTCGGCAAGCGCTGGACCGGAGCGCCGCTGCTGGCCAAGCCGATGTGCGGCGGCGAGGCGAGTTCCATCGCGCAGAAGCCACTCGGTCGCCAGCGGCTGGGTTACATGGCGCGGGTGGTCGACCGCTTTCCGATGGTCAGCCGCGAGATCGAGGTGGAACTTACCGACCTCGGGGTCCCGGCGGAAAAGCTGCGCTTCATTCCCAACGGCGTCGACGGAGCGCGCTTCTGCCCGGCCAAGACCCAGGTCGACAAGGACAAGTTGCGCCTAAGCCTCGGCCTGCCCGCGGGACCGCTCTTCCTGTTTGCCGGCCGGCTCGCGGCGCAGAAGCGTCTGCCGCTGCTGCTCGAGGCGTGGTCGGACGTCCGGACGCGCATCCCGCAGGCGACGCTGGCGATCGCCGGGGCCAACCGGTCCTCCGGCTCGGGTTACCAGGCAACCTTTGGCGAGGGCGACGAGATTCCCGAGGCGCTGCTGCAGCAGCCGGGTGTGCGCATGCTGGGACACGTGGCGGACATGCCGAACCTGCTGCGCGCCGTTGATGTCTTCGTGCTGCCCTCGGCCCGCGAGGGGCTGTCCAACGCGCTTCTCGAGGCCTGCGCTTCGGGGCTGGCCTGCATCACCGCGCGCACCGGCGGGGCGATGGACTTCATGGTCGAAGGCGAGAACGGGCTGCTGTTCGATGTCGACGACCGCTGCGCGCTCGCCAAAGCGCTCGAAAAGATGGCCGGCGACTCCGAGCTGCGCGCCCGGCTCGGCGCCGCGGCGCTGCGCACGGTGGCCGAGAGCTACGACATTCGCCAGACCGCGACGTCGCTGCTGGGTCAATATGTCGAACTGGGGGCCGGCGCGCGCGCTGCGGCCGCCCGGAGGGTGTGACATGAGCGATACCTCCCCGATCTTCATTCTCGGCCTGCAGCGCGGTGGCACAAACCAGTTGCTCAACGCGCTGCGCTCGCATCCCGACACGGTCTGGCCCGATGGCGAGATGCACGAGGTGCTGCGCCCGAAGCCTGCGGTTCGCGCCGACGTCTTCCAGGCCCTGGCCGGCTACCTGCCCACCGTTCTGCGCAGCGGCGACATCATGAACCCCCGTCAGGCCCCGGGGCCGCTGCGTCCGCGCGACAGGGCCTGGATCGCCCGCGAGCTCGCCCGTGCCACCGCCCGCAACCTGCCCGAGGTCAGGCGCTACAAGCGCGCGCTGGCAGCGCAGGGGCTGGGGCCGAGCTTTCCCTCGGGGCGCAACCGGATGCTGGTCAAGGTGATGAACTACAACATCGGTCTCGCCACCGAGCTCGACCGGATCTATCCCGGAGCCCGCTTCGTGGGGCTGGTGCGCGATCCCTACGGCATCTGCGAGAGCATGATGGCCCGCGGCGCGGATCCGGCAAAGATCCTGCCGCTCTACCGTTATTTCGGCGAGACCTTGCTGCGACTCGAGGCGCGAGGCCTGCCGCTGAAGGTGGTCCGGCTCGAAGACATGATCACCGATTTCCGCAAAACCGTGGACGAGGTCTTCGCGCTGTGCGGACTTGAGCCCGGGGTGACCCAGGGGTTGTGCCTGCAGAGCAAGGAGCGGATCACCGACGCAAGCGGACGCGTGGTGGGGACGCGCAAGGTCGACACCTTCCATGCCTTTGACCACGTGAACGGGCACATGCGGGGAGACGTCAACGACATGGCGCGTGCGAGCCTCGCCCCCGAGGTCGCCGGCATGATCCAGAAGAACTGCGCGGCGATCATGGAGCGGTTTGGCTATCTGGCGCCCAAGGTCCTTGGGTGAAGAGGCGGCGGGGCGCGCTGCCCCGCCTGACCGATGGCACCTCTGCGTGGTTCACAACCCTAGCCTCGGATATCTGCTTGACGGCACTCCGCAAGAAACTTAAGGAGTGCCACACCCCCGGCGAGTTGGCGGAGTGGTGACGCAGCGGATTGCAAATCCGTCCACACCGGTTCGATTCCGGTACTCGCCTCCATATTATTCTACTGGGCATTTAAGCTGTTTTAGCCCTCTTCGGAGGAGCGCGAAATCGCCCAGTTTACACGGTGGTTTACAGGCCACCGGTTTCAGCCTCATCAGCGACACGAAAAGGGCCGCGAGGGTCTCTCCTCGCAGCCCTTGGTTTTTTGTCGGCTATGATGCCGGATCAGGCGGTCAGGCCCAGCCTGGAGAATCAGCGGAGCGCGGCGGCTCGGTCATTGTTCGACTGCGCCTCGATCCGGATCAGCGCGGCGCGGACCTGGTCCCGCGGCGCACCGAAATCGAGCGGCGCATAGCCGAGGAGCTTCAGGAAGACCCCGGCGAGCGCTACCGCGCCGGTGTCGACCATCGGCGCCACCCGCGTCCGGCCGGTATGCAGCGCGAACACATGGTCGTAGACGGGCAGGCCCGCAATGCAGGGGTGACGGACCTCGCACCAGGCCGCCGCAAGCGTCAGGTCGTCCCGGGTCTGGTTCAGCGCAATCATGCCCCGCCCCGCTTGGCCTCTTTCTTGGCGGCCTTGCGCTCAGCCTTCTCGACCTTCTTCCGGGCCTTCTTCAGCTTGCGGTGCACCTCGTCCGAGACTTCGGGTACGAGCGCGGCGTAACGCTCGATGACATTTGCCGCGTGGCGCAGCCCCCAGCCCATAGTCACCGCGATCTGGTTGAGCGAGCAGTCAGCGCGCAGAAGCGCCGTCGCCGCCGTGCCGCGCATGTCGTAGGGGCGCAGCTCATCCCTGATGCGCACCTTCAGCAGGCCATCATCGACCTTCTTGTTGTGCCTGATTTTGAGGTCGCGGATGATCTGGGACGCGCGTAGCGCCGTCAGTGGCTTGCCGGTCAAGGAGGTCACCAGCAGATCCTGCCCCTCGGGAAGGCTGTCGATCACCTCGCCCAGAGCCTCGGTCACAGGCAGACTGACGGGGTTGTCCGTCTTTTTCCTGGCGAAGAACAGGCGCCGGCCTTTCGGAGTGGTCTGCACATGCCGACGCCGAAGCAAGCCGACATCCTGCGGGGCCAGGCCCCCCTCGCTGAACGCGACCACCACGGCCTTTTCTTCAGGGCGTGCCTCGTCCAGAAGCATCTGGATCTCTTCCGGCATCCAAATGACCTGCGCCCTGTTCGACGAATAGAGCTTCTTCTGGCCTTTGTGGTGATGGAATTCGAGCGCGTGATCGGTGTCGACACACCAATTCAAGAAGGTTGTCACGGCGCCGCCCGCGTAGTCGTATTGCCTCGGTGAATTCTTCCACTTCGTGCGCCATTCGCGGATTTCTCCGATGGCCTCACGTTCCTGAAACATCGCGAGAGGATCCTCTCCGAACTCCGCCTCGAATGAGGTCAGGAACTTCTCGTAGTCATCCCGCGTCCGTGGTGCCAACCCGTTGAATTCGGCAGAGTCGCGATAGCGCTGCAGGGCGAGTGACGTGGATTTGCTGTCCGCCGCCGGAATCCGCATGTCCCTCTGGGCCTTCATGGCCGCATCGTAGGCCGAGACGTAGCGTGCATCGGTCGCATCGAAGGCCATGGAGCTGTCCCAGAACTTCGGGCCGCCTCTGAAGGCATAGTGATACTGGCGGTCAGGACCGTTCTTGCGCGACTTCGTGACCCGATGCACACCCTTAATGCGGTGTTCTTGATGATTACTTGCCACGACGCTGCCTCCGCATTTCAGTCAGGCTCCGGGGTTCGTTATTTTCGGTCGGCGCCTCCGGTGGCGTGAAGCCCCGAAGAGAGAGCCCCTGCGCCTCGTTGAGGCGGTGCCGCACATGATGCGGATCATAGAGATCGCTCCGGCCGGGCACCGGTTTGATGTCGAGCGACTTGAGCCACCCACGGAATGCCGAGGTGACACCAGAATAGCGCATCGCTTCGGCCAACTCGGATCCCGTCATGAGGGGCGGCAGCCACGGGTAGGAAGGGAGGGTGTCGAACATTTTTTCATCCTTTGCGTGTCGTTGTACGCAGGAAGTGCGATCGTTCCCGACCAGGCGGCCGGAACTGTGAATACGGTGCGTTATCTCGGGTCCGGCGCGCCGGCCGTGAGCAGCAGAAGGACTGCCGGCGCGCCGTCATGCAGTTGATTTTACTGCATGTTTCTGGATCATAAGGCCTGTCTTAGGGCCTCGATGGCGGCCTCGGCGGCGAGCCGATCCTGGATGGCTTCGAGAAGAAACTTGAGCTCGAGAATGACCGCGAGGGCTTTCGAAAGACCGTCCACCTCCTCTGTCGTCCTGGCCTCTTGCCAGAACACCGGTGAGACATTGCCTTCGCCCGCCTCGGCCCGGTCGACCACGAAGGTGCATTCGGTGATCCGCTCAACGAGCGGGGTCTCCAAGGCGTTGAGGTGGTCGAGAACCTGCGGCGCAAATATCTCGCGCGCGCCGAACATCCTCACCAGCAGCTCCGGCCCTGTTCGCTCCTGCGGCGCCAGCCGATGGAGCACGTCCTCGCGAATTGCTATAGCGGCAATTCGGGCGGTGGAGAGCGCCTCGGCGGCGAGGTCTTCGAGAGTCGGGTAAGTCTCGAGGCCGCTCATCGGGCGCCTCCCGCCAAGCCGCGGCCTTGCAGTAGGCGGCGGTTGTGCTGCGCCGCTGCGCGCCCCTCGGCCTGCCAGCGGCGGCGTTCCTCGAGCCGCACCCGGCGATGGTCGGCCGCGATGTCCGCTGCGGCCTGCATGCGGGCGCGAAGAGCGTGCAGCCGCTCCATCAGACCTTCGTCCAGTCGTCCGATGCGAGGGTCGCCGTGTTTCTCTGCCTCGAAGCCCGGGTGATCGAGACTGACGAGTAACGTCCGCTCGAGGGTGAAACGCGATGGCCGGTCAAGGCCGGCCGCTTCGATGCTGGTGGGCTGCCGGATGCTCACCTCGCGGCCCCGGTTCGAGTTGCCGTAGGCGGAAGTGCCGTAGGCGAGCTTGGCGAAGCGGTGCAGGCCGAGTCGGGGCGTGTCGAGGACGAGGCAGGGCCGCATCTTGGGCGTCTCCCCATCGGGGACATCCTCAGTCGTCGGAAAGCGGAAGAGGACGACGTCGCCGAGCGCGAGATCCTGCTGCCAGTCGTGGGGGTGTTGGTCGAACATATAAGCTCCTGTCGTAACGTGAAACGACGGCAGCTTTTCCTTCAAAGGCCCCATGGCCCCTTGCCGCTGCGCGTCACGAGGCGCGTGCGGCGGCAAGGGGGATGGGGCTTGGTATCGCCCCCGGGAAGATCTCCTCGGCCAGTGCGTTCTCTGCCGGTGTGGGTGACAGGTCCGACACGATGTTAGGCAGCTTCTCGGGCGGTCTTCGGCCGGGGTCGGGCCGGGTCGGGGTCGGTCGTGCGAAGCGCTGGTTGCGCTTTGCGGGGCCTTCGGGGGACAGGTGGAGGGGCTGGTGCCTCGCTGAGAGGTTGGGCCTGGGCCTGCGGCGTGGCAAGCCCCCCTGTGGCGGCGGCGGAGGTGTCTCACGCCAGTTGAGCGGGACCGGGCGCGCCCGCTCGGCGGTATTTGAGGCGGGCGCCGGCGGGCGGCCACGACGATACCATGTGGCACGGGAAATGCCGTGGGCTTCCCAGGGCTTGTCGCGCGAGACGCGGTGGGTTGCGAGGTACTCTTCGCGCGGCACCATTCCCTTCGCGCGGCGGCGGCTGGACTCCCGCTCCAGCCGCCGCCGGCCCCTTTCTGCCTCGGAATGGATCTGCTTCAGGTGCAGGCGGCGGGCGAGGTCGTCGGAGACGCCCAGCATTTCGGCTATGCGCCCCCCCGAATAGTAGTATCTCTCCTGCTCGCCCTTATGGCGCCGCTCCGCCGCGCGGATCAAAGTGGAGACTTCGGCGGATGGCAGGCCGGCACAGTAGCGTGCGGCAGCCTCGACTTCGGCTTCCAGATCGAGGTTCCCGTGTTGGTGCGTAAGGCAGGTGGCGACGAGGTGCAGCCACGTGTTCCGCAGTCCCTCGGGCACCTGCGCGCCCCAGTGGCGAGCCAGTGCCATCAGGTCGCCCCGCACCTGCGCGAAGCGGGGTGCGGGGGCGAGGCCGCGCGGGCCACCGGCCGGTTTTGCCTGCCGCTCCAACTTCCGGGCTTTGCGCCGCGCCATCTCCGCCCGGGTGGGCTGTCCGGCAGCGGTGTGGATCATATCGGCCAGAGGGTCGAAATCATGACGCTGTAGGGTGCCGTCAACAACGGTAACAGTACGGCCGCACTTGGTATTGACCGTCTCGGGGATCCGGAAGATGCGGGCGGCATCGCAGCAGGAGCGATCGGCTCCAAAGGCCATGAAAAGCCCGATCAGGCAGCGCTGCGCCGCCCGCCAGCGTGGCTCGGCGGCGGCGGGCAATGCGTGAAGCAGCCAGAGCAGGGCGAGGCCCCGACCGGTGTCGGTAATGACCGAGGGCAGCGGCAGGCCGAGGCCCTGTGCCGCCGTCTGCACCGCCTGTGCAACCTGCTCCGGTGCGCGCCCGTGCCATCGCGGCACGTCCCGATAATCGAGGTCCAGCGCCAGCACGTTCAGCGCCGCCAGCCGACCGCCGGACCGCGGGCCATGAAAGCGATGCAGGGTCACGTAGGATGAGGTGTCAAGCCAGACCGCGGCAGCGACAGGCAGCGCATCGGGCCGGAATGTGCGGGCGCAGCGCTTGTCGCCTTCGATCCGCATGAGCGTCGCCGAACCATGCGCTCCGAGCGGGTGCAGCAGGCGCAAGTAATCCTCCGCCGGCATCCGAGCGGCGGCGGGGCGGGCGTCAATGAAGGTTTGGTGCTGCGAGAGATCCATGGGGAGGACCTAAGTCCAGGCGGCACTCTTCAGAAATTGACGTAAAGTCATGCTGAAGATCGTTATCGGGCCACCCCGGATGCTCCGAAATCCTGATCAGGTAGTCGACCCTCGGCCGCCGCGCATCACAGGAAAGGAACCTCCGATGCATGTTCTCCCCGTTGGCCTGCCAGTACTTCTGCCGGGCATGGTCGCCCTCGAGGCGGCGAAGCTGAAGCTCCAGCTCAACGCCGCCGTCTCGGACCGGCTCCGCGAAGCGATGAGCCGGCATGAAGTGACGTGCTACGCCCGCCTGCACTTCGACACTCGCGGCGGGTTCAAGACGCTGACCATCAGCCTCGAGCGCCTCTCGGCGGAAGATTTCGAGGTCATGCTTTCGTGGGACACCTTCGGACTGCTTCGCTACCGGCTCGAGGAGCAGGTCGTCGCCGCATACCTGAACTGCGCCGTCAACCGCCGACTGAAGTGGGGGCGCGAGCTGGCGCATCTCGACGACGAGGCGCTTGAGGCTCTCCGGCTGCGCTGCCACTCGCGCATCGGCTCCGACCGACTGTCCAACACTCATCTGCAAGAGGCGTTTCTCGGCCGGCTCGCCGACGCAGAGGTCGCGGAGCGCCAGCGCGACGGCTCGAAACACCGAAGGCTTCAGGCCATCAAACAGGCCAAGCCCTTGCAGGAACTTCTGGAAGCAGAGCGTGCCGATGCAGAGCTCGATGGCGCGCGGCATCCCGATCTCAACGGCAGCAACTACTACGGCGTGGCGGCCAAAGCGCCCGAGGAGACCCGCAAGATCTACGACTACCGGGCCTATCACGCCGAACGGCGCGAGGGCTTTCCCCTGTTCGACATCTGGGGTGAGCCCTGGCCGAAACGCGGCCGGCCCAGGCGGGTGGCACCGGACGGCCAAGAGGTCGCGAAGGCCGGTTGACCGGGCGGTGGACGCCTTGCGCGCCCGGCATCGACGCGCATCACACGAAGGAAGTCTTCCATGAAAGACGCAGTCGACATGCTCCGCCACACCAAGGCTGAGAAAGCCGCGCACGAGGCCGCCCTGGCCGAGATTATCACTGGGACCGGAGGCTGCGCCACCGGCGCCTGCCGGCGGATCCTGAGGGCGTAGAGGTGGACGAGGAGATCGGCCCGCTTTCGACCAGCGAGATCATCGCCGTCGCGCTCGCCTTCGGTCGGCTGGACATGCTGCTCGAGGACCACGCCGATTTCCGCGCTGCATGGCACCGGCTCGACACGCGGCAGCGCCGCCTCGTCGACACGGTGGCCCGCGCGCCCTGGCGGCGGGGCTGAGCCGGAGAGGCTCTGAAGAATGGGCGGCAGCGCCAATCGGGGCGCGACATTCTCGCCAAGCGCAAGGCGTTCAACATGGCAAAGAGAGTTCTCCATCTACAATACGGCAACGGTCGGTCCTTCCTGAACGGCCACGTCACGTTGCTGGGCCGCGATTCCCATCGCGAGTTCCTTGTGGACGATTCCAAGGTGGTCGCGCGCCGCGACCTCGACCTGCGAAGAGCACCCCGCGAACGAGTTCAATCGGTCTGGCCGTTTCAGGATTTCGTGCTCAACGGCAAGTTTCCTGACGAGCGCAATGCACGTCAGCGAGGAGAGCGGGAGCTTGACGAAACGCACCGTCGATTCGACGACTGAGCGGCTTCTCGGGTCGGCACCCTGCCGCGACCGGCTTCACCCGCCGCCCCTCACCCTCTGCCGCTGACGCGGCCGCCAGGCGCATTTCTTGGCCCTCTCGTTCATTGCGAATTTCGGCGGTTGCTTGGGTTGCGGGGTGGCCACTGTTTCGTTTTCGAGATCGATGGTCTTGTCGCTCTCTGGGTCGATGTCGGCCTTGAGCCGTCCTTCAGCCCAAGAAATCGCGGCCTGCCATGGGTCGAGCGCGTCGAGGTGTGGGGCGGCTTCGATAACGTCGGCCCGAGCGGTGGTGGTTTCGGCGACGCCGATTTTCGCTTTGTCCTTGATTACTTCCGCTTTGCGCGCCGCCTCGGTTTCGGCGGCGATCCGCTGCGACCTTTCCAGCCGCGCCTTCTCGCGCTCGGCGTCCCGCAGGATCAGCCAGCTCTCCCAGAGTGCCTCGTTCGCGGCCCGTGTTTTCGCGCGAGCCTGTCCGAGGTAGGTGTCGTCGCTACCTGTCTCCAGTTCTCGCCGCCGACCACGCGCGGCGTTCCGTGGCCCGAGCTTGGTCTGCGGGGTCAGCCCATCGGGCGCGTCGCCAGCCAATGCAGCCGCCTCATAGCTGCGCAGATCGACACGGGTCGCCACCCCGGCCTTTTCCAGCTGCCGGTTGACGCGCCGCTGCCATTCCTCACGGATCTGCTGGACGCATTCTGGTCCGGTTTTCACGTCATCGAGGTCGCGGATTTTCCTGCCGAATCTTTGCGTTTCCTCGTCCCAGACTCGGGTCGGGCACAGGATATGTACATGCTGGTTCAGCGCATTGCCCCGTTCGTCCTTGCGCGGCTTGGCTGGCTTTTTCCGGCCCTCGGTCTGCGGGATCATGTCGGCGACGACCTCGTCATCGACGCCATGGGCAAGCGGGTGATGGATCGCCGCCATTGAGGAAATTCTGTAGCGGTCGTGCAGCCAGAGGCAAAAGCCGCGGACCAGAACGCGCTGCGTCTCGAGCGGTAGCTCGTGCGGCAGAGACACCAGAATTTCACGTGCGAGCCGGGCGCGGGGGTGTTTCTCCGAAGCGCTCGCGAAGTTCCAGATCCGCTCGGGATCATGCGGCATCTTGATCGACTCGACCGAGACAACATCGCGCCGGCGGGAATAGTTCTTCACTCGTTCGGTGCGGTCGCAGCGGTAGCGCCCGCCCGCACAATAGGCCGCCGCCGCTACGATGGAAGCGGTGTTGGCTCGGTTGCGAATCTTCACCTCAAGGCGTGATGCTTTGTGTCTCATAGCGAGGAGGTGGTGCCTGGTGCCGACCCTCGCTCCCGGAAAAAAGCCCGCCGCAGGCGCGCGGCAACTCCCCCGGAGTTGCGTAACCGCGCCCTTCGCCTTTTCAGGCTCGGTGGGGGCGCCTTTCGCCGCCATCGGGCGCACGGGAATTTTCGAGGAGCGGCACAGGCACTGGGGCTGCATTTCCCGTTCGGTGACAACGAACCGAATGGAGATGACCATGACACACACTGAGAAACAGATCGCTGCGCTGGAGGCGAAGATCGCGCGGGAACGCGAGAAACTGGCCGATGCGAAGGCCAAGGCGGCCGCCCAGAGCCGCAAGCGCGACACCCGTCGCAAGATCCTGTTCGGCTACGCCTTCCTCGACTGGCTGACTGCCTTGCCGAGGTCCGAGCGGCAACGCATTCTAAAGCTCGTTCATGTTCGCCTGAAAGAAAGGGAACGCATAGCGTTCCCTTTGGCTGAAATACTCAATCACGTCGATGCCGCTGCGGTGGCCCATACCTCAGCGAAGAAGGACGACGCCGAGACGGCGCAGCTGCCGTTTCCCTTAGAACATTCTTGACCGTTCGCAAGAACACCGGTGGCCTCGATGAGGGCGCAAACTCAGCAGGCTTCTAGCACGATCTCCGGCAGCACGACTTCCCAGGTATCGCGCCGAAGCTTGGATCGGTGTTCTTCGCTGCTCTCATGAGCGCGACGAGAGACAATCGCGCCGACCTCGGTTGAAACGATGCGCTGACCGGCGGGAACATCCCACCCGCCTTTCATCATGATCAGAGTGCGCCCGTCCAAGTCCCGGACCGCCCAACGGGAACCATCTTTCACCAGCGCGAGCCTGTCGCCGACCTGGGCCTCGGCGATCGCGGCGAGGCAGCGGTCTTCATCGCGCAAACGCCCGGGCCAATCTATGAATACCTGGCTCATGTCAGGCATCAGATATGTGCGATCTGGCGGCAGTTCGCGCGCATCGGGCAGCGCCGTTTGCCTGCGCAGGATGTTGTCGCCATCTGCTGGCATGAACGCATGTGCCCCCTGTGTCATCACCGCAAGGCTGCGCCGCGCTCGAGTCATGGCCACGTAGAACAGCCGGCGCGGCGCATCCAGATCTTCGTTCCTTGACGGCCTGTCCCAACCGCCGTTTAGGATCACGACATCGTCAAACTCGAGCCCCTTGGCCCGGTGCGCGGTCATCAGCAACAGTCCCCGCTGCTCGCCCCGTGCATCGCGTGCCCATTCGCCGAACCACTCTATAAGATCGGGGACCGAGACCTGTCCGGTACCGATCTCTTGCGCCAGCGCGGCGATGCCCTCAGCGATAAGGTTGGTCCAACGATTGCTCTGCAGGGCATTCACCACATCCAGCAAGTCCGTCACCCCAAGAACGTGTGTTCGATCGCGGCTCATACGATCGATGAACTGTCGCATCTCTCGCAAGCGCCAGAGGCTTGGCAGGCTTTCATTAGCCATCTCGACTGGGATCCCTTGTGCCTCAGCAAAGGAGCGCACCGGGGCAAGTTGCCGCCAGTTTCGCGCGATGATGGCCGTGCGCGACCAGTTCCACCCTGGCTCCTGCGCCTGCAGACGCTGCAGCTCGGACACGGCGACGACGGCTTGCGACCGATCTCCCGGTGGACAGTGGATCAATTGGACTCGCCCTTGCCCGACTGGGTCGCAAGTCTCCATGACACCGCCCGCCGCTTCTTTACGGCGCTTTCGGTCGATGGTGATGTCATGACCCAGCTTCATCCGGTCAGATGCCCCGGCTATCACCGTGTTGGAGGCCTCGATGATATGGCGGGTGGAGCGATAGTTCTCGACCAGAAACTCGGGCTTTGCCCGGTAATCCTGCTCGAACTGTCGGATGAATTTGATGGACGCCCCGGCGAACGCATAGATGTTCTGATCGTCATCCCCCACCGCGAAGAGACTGAGCTTCATGTCCTCGTCGTCGATTGTCCGCCCTGCGACGGCGGCGATCAGGGCATATTCCTCGGGGCCGATGTCCTGATATTCGTCTACGAGGATCCATCGATACCCTTGGATCAGCGTCTCGCGCTGCGCCTCGGCTTCGGTCTTGCTCAGTCCCTCTCCGGTCAGCTGGCGCACCGCCTCCATGACGATACCGTCAAAATCCCGGCTCTCGGCTTGCGCCCCGGCAAAGCTGGCGCCCACAAGTCGCATGGCCATTGCATGACAGGTCGAGACCGTCACGCCGAATGCCTCGTCTCCGACCAGATGCCGAAGCCGTGCCCGGATCTCCACCGCTGCGTGGCGGTTATAGCTCAGAACAAGAATGCTGCGCGGATCTTCACGCCGGACGCGGATCAGGTAGGCAATGCGGTGCACCAAGACACGGGTCTTGCCCGAGCCCGGGCCTGCAAGGACCAGCACATTGGTGGCGTCCCGGTCGTCGGCTACGATCTTTTGCTGCACGGGATTGTCCAGCACCTCGACAACATTCTGCCACGACTTCCCAGTTGTCTGTCGCTTTACTTCGGTCGTCTTGCCCTTCATCCAGCGGCCCATGAAGCCTTCCTGATCGAGGGCGAAATAATCCTCTGTCAGGCGGATGGCGTCTTGCATCGAGGACAGCCCGGTTTCCGCATAAGCCGCCATGACGTGGGTCTGCACCGTCTGTTCGTCGTAATGCTCTTGCAGCGGGGCGAAATCCTTGACCAGAAATTGCGTCTTTCCCGGCGCAAGCTGCACCGTCATCGCAGGCCGGAACACGGTCAGCCCTTTGCCAAGGGTCACCACCTCTTGCTCGTGCAGCCAGAGAAGTCCTCGGTCCATTAACCGGGTCATCTCCTTGACCTGGCTCCGGAGGAACGCGTCGCTCGTCAAACTCGCCAGCATGTCGCCCAGCGTGGTTTCGATCTGTTGGTCCTTGCCCCGCTGACCTTTTTCGAGCCGCCCCAACAAATGCTCCACCAGTGCCTCGCCAGCTTGGCGACGCAGCGCGGCCGACTGCTCCAAAACCGACCAGGACCGCTGCAAGGTGACGAACAGCGTGTCCCGAGAGGCCTTGCGCAGCCGGACATTGCCCTTGCCCCCGTCCAAGTCGCGGCCGTCGCGCGCCATGCCGCGCAACAGCTTCTCGACCACGTCAGGGCGGACATGACTATGCCCTTGGTCGCGCAGCTGCTGGCTGGCGAGTTGCAGGTTGAAGGGTGTGCTGACTGCGTCCTCTGCGTCGGGCGCCTCTTCCCTCATGAATGCGATCAGGTCTGTTTCGAGCCGTGTCGTCTGACTAAGCCGCTTGCGGGAATCGTCCGGCACTCCGAAATGCACAAAGACCGTAACCGCGGTATCGTTCCGGGCGATCCCGAGGGTTTCGAGGTCGGCCATGGCTTTGGTCAGCTGCCCGCCGGTCAATCCGCTCACGCCGGTAAGCTCGTCGGTCGATATGCCCTCATCAGGCGGCGCATTCATCAGGTGGCGGACGATGTCCATCAACTGCGTCCGGCGCATCCCGGTGATCTGCGCCTTGTCCAGTCGCAACCCAGCCTCTTTGGTGTCGCGCACCCGAAGCGACGACGGGAAAACCTGCACACGGTTCTCTTCGCGCGAGACCAGCCTGGCCTCCTCCAGCCAAGAGACCGCGGTCTTAACCCGCGTGTCGTCGGTCGCACTTTCGCGCTGAAACTCGCGGTCATGTTCCTGCCGCACGATCTCGCCCGAGGTGGCGACGACCGTGCCCGTGCTACGGGTGCGGACATCCATCCGGCGAAGCGCCTTCAGAATGGCCCCGATCTCGCGCCGGTCAAGACGCGATCGCGCCGACAACTGGAACTGGCGTTCGACATCGTCTGGCGCGTATAGCAGCACACAATTGGCGTGATCCCGATCCCGCCCCGCGCGGCCTGCCTCCTGCAGGTAATTTTCGAGCGATCCGGGAATATCGCCATGAACCACCAGCCTGATATCAGGCTTGTCGATGCCCATCCCGAAAGCATTTGTGGCGGCAATGACCCGCAATTCGCCGACGCGGAACCTCTCTTGGATGGTTTTTTTCTCATCCGGTGTCAGGCCCGCATGATAGCGCTCTGCCAACAAGCCCTGCTGTTGAAGGAACTGCGCGACGTCCTCTGTCGCTTTACGCGTCGCGCAATATACTACAGCGCCAGAGGCCCCTTCGGCGGGAAGCCTCTGTTCGATCACATCAAGGATATCGGCCAACTTCGTCCGCTTGCCGGTCGCGCGGACCTCGAAACTCAGATTCGAACGCGAGGCGCCGCCATCCAGCAGCAGCAGCTCGGTTCCAAGTCTTTGATGGAAATGGTCCCTGATATCGGCCACCACTTCGGGCTTGGCTGTGGCGGTCAGGCAGATCACCGGAGCCGGATCTCCGTCTCCTGCCGTCTCACGGATGAACCGAGATATATAGCGATAGTCGGGTCGAAAATCGTGCCCCCACTTTGAAACGCAATGCGCCTCGTCCAACACCCAAAGCCCGATCTCGCGCTGCTTCAGAGCTGAACGCACCGATATGCTGCGCAATTGTTCTGGCGAGATCAGCAGCATCGCAGCCTCGCCCATACAGACCCTGTCGAGTGCATCCTGACGTTCGGGCAGCGAAAGCATCCCGTTCACCGTGACCGCAGAAGAGATCCCCGCACGTTCCATCCCCGCCACCTGGTCCGCCATCAGCGCGACGAGTGGCGAGATCACGACCGTCAGCGCGCCGGTTCGGTCGAACTTGGCCAGCGCCGGGATCTGGTAGCAGACGGATTTTCCGGTCCCGGTTGGCAGGATACCAAGAAGGCTGTTGCCGCGCATACCCTCATCGACGATGCGCTCCTGCAAGGGGCGACCGTCTGCGTCCGTGGGCGCGGGCCGAAACCCGTCGAAACCGAACCAGCGAGAAAGCGCCTTAACTGGGTCGGCCTTCTCGCGGCACCACGCGCAGTCAGCGGCATCGCAGGCGGTGTCGCGCAGGCGTTTCACCATTCGCGCTGCGTCCGGAAACTGCATTCGCACCCAGGGCGGCATGACAGAATCGCCGCCGGCGACCGAAATCCATGCCACCGCATAGGCCAAAGGCCAGCCGGTATGCGGCGCACCGACCTGGTCCAGAACGTCCTGCACCGCCGTCGCGCAGGCCTCGTCGGCCAGCAAACCCTGCAGCGCCTGCCGCGCCTCGGCACCTGTGGGAACAGAAGCGCCACGCACGTAGCTGAACACGGCGTTGAACCCCTGATCCTGCTCGTCTCGCGTCGTCAGATAGTGGTAGGCAGTCACGGTCTCCGGCGCCGTGGCATTCAACGCGCGGAAGGCGTTGAGTTGATTTTGCAGCACGTCGAATACAAGCCGCGCGTCTGCCTCTGGATCGTTGACATGCCCCGACAGCAGCCGTCCGTCATGATAGTGCTTGACGAGGTGGTGATACGGGTTGCGCGGAAAGGCCAAAGGATTGAGCCAGAGCGTGTCGATCGGCGCTTCGGCAAGTTGCAACAGTCTCGGCCGCATGGCCGCCAGATGCGGCAGGTCATGGCGCAGGATATTGTGCCCGATGAGGTGCCGTGTTTCACCGAGGTCTGCCTCCAACTGATCCAGCGCGCCCGCCATGTCGCCTTTTTGGCAACGCAATGCTGGCCTGTCGTCACAGCGCACCGCCGCCAGGTCGAATACGCGCGCGGTTTTCGGGTCGATCTCGAGGTCGACAGACAGGCATCGTGCCAGGAATGGATCAGGTTGGTTGACGGTCTGTAGCAGGGGGCACCGGTGGAGCTATTTATATCAACAACTTATCTGAGATGCTTGGCCTGGCGTGGTCAAGCATGACACAGTATTTGACGTCGCCCGACCGCAAGGCCTGTGTTCGCAAAAGCACTTACTCAAAATGAAAGAACGTAATCATTGTCGAGTTTGTTAAGGCCTCGCAAATATTCCAAATTGATCATCAATAACTTGCACGAACCCGATAATCCTCCAGAATCGCGACGAAAAGATCGCGGCAAATAAAATTGCCCGAAAATTTATATGAGCGAATTTTACAACACGAACGCCGAGAAATTCCTGCAAGACACTCAAAACGCCGACATGTCGTCCCTTCGCGATCGATTTCTCGCTGCAGTCCCGAAAACTTATGCCGGGATTGCTCGCATCCTTGATGCCGGGACAGGATCCGGTCGCGAGGCGCGCGCACTTCACCTCGCAGGATACCAGGCTGAGGCATTTTCCGCCTCACCTTCCATGGTGCGTGCGGCGACCGCTTTTTCCGGTGTTCCCGCCCGGCAGATGCTCTTTGAAGATTTCGAGTGGGAACACTCTTTCGAGGGCATCTGGGCCTGCGCTTCTCTCCTACACGTCGAGCGCGGCGACTTGCCGGATGTCTTGCGAAGATTGGCAGACCATTTGGTCTCTGCGGGGGCTCTGTATGCCTCGTTTAAGATTGGCGACGGCGACCGGCAAGAGGCGGCGCGACAATTCTCCGACATGACTGAGGAATCCTTTGCGGCGCTCCTGGACGAATGCCCGTCGCTCCGGCAGGTTAAATTTTGGCGGACTGAAGACCGCCGTCCGAATAGAAAAGACGACCTTTGGCTCAATGCCTTGATGAGAAAAGCCTGACGAGTGCCCTCCGAGATTACCCGACCTAAGTCAAAACCATCCTGCCCGTGCTGCGCGCCATCCATCGTGAAGATAGTCGAGTGCGATGCTCAAACCATCCTGATCCGAGATGGAATGGCCATCATTCTCGCGCCGCGACGCCATGTGACCCGTTGGCGCGACCTTTCGGAGCCTGAACAAGCTGCCCTTGTTGCACGCATCACGCCGGCGCAGGCGCTCTTGGAGGGTGATGGCGGCCTGGCGCCCGTCAAACTTATTGAAACCACCGAGCACTTCCATATTCGGCTGGATGTTCCCAGCATCGCCTTTAGCCCCATCCCCGGCGCGCCACATGATCGCGCATTGATCTCCGGCGGCGAGGATGCGCTGCACGCTCATCTGCGCCCCTTGATTGACCAGGCGCAATCTGTCGATCTGGCTGTATCCTTCCTGATGACCTCGGGAGCGCGTTTGGTCCTGCCTCATCTGCGCGACCTTTTGGAACGCGGTGGTCGGCTTCGGCTGCTCACAGGCGACTACCTCGACGTGACCGAGCCGACTGCACTGCGCCTGATGGAGGATCTGGACCACGACCGCCGGCTCTACGTTTTCCGAGCTACCAGCATCCCATTTCACCCGAAGGCATGGATGTTTTCTTTTGCCGATGGAGCCGGGGCGATGATCGTCGGCTCGTCGAACCTTTCCCGTTCGGCATTGACCGATGGTGTCGAGTGGAACCTACGCCACTTTGATCGGTCAGAGGCTGCGCCTTTGACCGCTGCCCGAGAGGCTTTCGAAGACCTGCTGGTCCGAGCAGAGGTGACAGAACTCTCGGGGGAATGGATCGACAGCTATGAGGCCCGCCGGATTCCCCCCTTGCCAATGCACTCCGGCGTTCCGGAAGAGACACCCGAAGATGCGCCCAAGCCCCACGACATCCAGAGAGAAGCCCTGAACGCTTTGGCTGCCACGCGCGTCAAGGGGTATCGCGCCGGGCTGGTCGTGCTTGCAACTGGCCTCGGCAAGACCTTCCTTGCCGCATTCGACAGCCAGCCGGCCACACGCATTCTCTTCGTTGCCCATCGCGAAGAGATCCTGACCCAGGCCATGGAGGCTTTCCGCGCTGTAAGACCCAAGGCACGCCTCGGTCGGTTCGGCGGGGGCGACAAGGATTTCGACGCGGATGTCCTTTTTGCCTCGATCCAGACGCTCTCCCGTAACCAGCACCTGCAACGCTTCGCTCCAGACGCCTTCGACTACATTGTCGTCGACGAATTTCACCACGCCGCCGCGGCGACCTACCGCAGGATCATCGACCACTTCACCCCGAAATTCCTGCTAGGCTTGACGGCAACACCAGACCGCAGCGATGGTGGCGATCTTCTGGGCCTTTGCGAAGAGAACCTCGTATATGAATGTGACCTCTGGTCCGGTATCGATCGCGAACTTCTGGCCCCGTTCAAATACTTCGGCGTGCCCGACCCTGTGGAGTATGCGCAGATCCCCTGGCGCAGCGGCAAGTTCGACGAGGCCGCGCTGACCTTGGCCGTCGCTACGCAGGCGCGCGCGGAAAACGCCCTTGATCAATTGGCCCGGCGCGGCGGCAAGAAGGCTATCGGCTTCTGCGTCTCGCGCCGCCACGCAGATTTCATGGCCGAGTTCTCGCAGGCGCGGGGATTGCGTGCTGTCGCCGTACATTCCGGCGACACGTCATCCCCGCGCGCCAGCGCCCTCAAGGCCCTCGAAGACGGCGACCTCGACATTGTCTATGCCGTTGACATGTTCAACGAAGGAGTGGACGTGCCGTCTATCGACACCGTGCTGATGCTGCGCCCGACTGAAAGCCCTGTGATCTGGCTCCAGCAACTCGGGCGCGGCCTGCGCCGCTCAATCGGCAAGACCCACCTTGCCGTGATCGACTACATCGGCAACCACCGGATCTTCCTCACCAAGGCGCGCACACTGCTACAGAGCGGCGCAGGCGAAGGTGCCCTGCGAATGGCACTCGAGAGGTTCGAGCGCCATGAGATCATCTTCCCTGCAGGCTGCGAGGTCACTTACGATCTCGAAGCCCTCGACATCCTTAGATCCTTAATTCGGCTGCCACGCGACGGCGAGGAACTGGCAGCCTTCTATCGCGATTTCCGGGATCGGCATGGCGTCCGCCCAACCGCATCTGAGGTTCAACACGCAGGCTTCAACCCAGGCCGCACGGGGCATGCTGGATGGTTCGGCTTCGTCAATGACATGGGCGACCTCACCGGCAGTGACCATGCCGCCTGGACGTCGCACAAAGGTCTGCTCGACGAAATTGAAACAACCCGCATGACGCGCAGCTACAAGATGCTGGCGTTGCGCGGCATGATCGAGGCCGGAGCCTTCCCGGGCCACATCTCTGTTAAGACTCTTGCCGAGCGCATTGCTCGCCTTGCTAAGCGAAACCCTGAAATCCAGGCGGATATCAGCGTCGCCCCGGACGACCTTGAGGCCGTTCAGGCCATGCTCACGAAATACGCCTTGAAGCTCTTGGGCGACACCAAATGGTTCCGCTTCGGCCCTGGCGTATTCGAGACCACCCTTGACGACAACGGCGACATCTCGCTTGCCAATCTCGCCTCGGAACTCGTCGACTGGCGGATACTTCGTTACTTGCAAACCCGCAGCGTGACCTACGATCAGCACGAAACAAGCCCTCTTGCCGAAGCAACCGAAGCACCTGCCGCGCCTCTCTCTCCTCCTGCTACGGGCCCCCAGATCTGGGAAGAATACCCGCGCGACCGTATCCCACCGCTCTTTGGCGCGGTTTTCAACACTGGCTCTTGGAATTCCGGCATCGTCGTCATCCCAGATGCCAAGGCCATGGTGCTGCTTGTGACCATGGATAAGAGCAGCATGTCCGTCGGTGACCACTACGCCGACGCGTTCGTCAGTCCCACCCGTTTTGTCTGGCAGACCCAAACCAGCACTCGACGAAATAGCGCCCGCGGACGAATCATTTCAGGGGAAGAACCAGGCTGGAGCGTGCACCTATTCATCCGAAAATCGAAACTTCGTGATGGTCGCGCGGCGCCTTTTCGATATGCGGGGCCAGTTCATTTCGCCGGGTGGGAAGGCGAGGCGCCAATCACTGTGCAACTGAATCTACCCGATGCATTACCCGAGGGCTTGCGCACACTTTTCGGCATGAAGTGAGCGATCGGCGATACTGGCGTCGGTGCGATAGCTCATACCTCAACCCTTTGGGGCAAGTAAGGTGTCAGTCGAACCCAAATGGTCGGAGAGACACCGGTCGCTACAATCGCTCCGAATGTGTGCTTTATACGCTTAGTTTTCGTGTTGCTGCGACAGAACAGTAAGCCGAATAAAGTCAGGATGATTTGATAGGGCAGGATTGGCTCCCTGGATAATGTGCAACAAAGTGCTCAGACCGCCATACAAATAGTGAACGTCCTGAGGGATTGTGGCGTGCAATAGCGACAGTATCTCTCTGGGATGTTCAGCGGCCAGACCACCATCCTCTAGGAGATGGAGTAGATAGCTAAAGTCCGCGGTTTGCCCTAAGTGATTTTTGAAACAAGCGAACGCTTCTTCAAACCCGTTTCGAGATACTGCTGTCATTTGAGCGAAGTACCGGAACGTTTTCGGGGTGCGTGATTCATGCTTGCTAGGCCAGAATTTCTTTACAAATGGTATGACCCGGTTCGTTAGGTACTCTTCTTGTTGTTCACCTGAGCTCTGCAAGGCTCGGAAGAGTGTTTCTGCGACGGTTTCGAGTTGCTCAACAGTGAGCTTAGCAAAAACTTGCCTCAATTCACTCGGACTAAAAACCGATGCTTCGCCTAGAGAAATGTAGGTTAAGAACCTCGCATATTGCTCTAAGCACTGCTCTTCCATATCGCCGATGTGGTCGGGAACTTCTAGAAATGGCGATTTGAGTAGTTCAAGCAGTGGCAGGTATATTCTTGGGGCGTGCAGAAAACTATCCCAGATCGCGGCGGCTTGTGTAACGTCTGGCTCCCATTCAAACGATGGTATCAAATACTGTTTGGTCCAGTCCCGGTCCACACGCAGTAACGGGATGACTTGTTGCGCTAGAACAACCGAGCCAATCCAAAGGGACTGATTGTCGGAATTACACATCTCTGAAAATCGATCCTTCAGCTCATCTGGAAGCCCCTGATCATCTTCGGGTTTCATTGAGAACCACCAGTTCAAGAGTGAACTTGCAGCATGACCAACTGGATGATTTATGGCTTGATTGAGCGAAAAATCGTCGGAAGCTTCGATATTTGTGGCGCCGGTTTCTATTATTCGGTTAACAAGCGCGAAGAACGTTTTTTCATGCTCCCTGACGTTCTTTGATATCCGATTTACCCACAATGCAACCGCATGCAGGACATCAACGAAGTACTCGTCAGGCATGCCCTCAATAACGGAGGATGCATACTTCCATGAACGGCCTAGAAGCTCGTCACTGGACCACGCGTACAAGGCCTCAGCCCAACGTTGAGGAAGCCACACATCTTCGCTTGCCAGGCTCCTTAACGCAAAGAACGAACGCCTAAAGTCATCGCGGCATCTCTCAGACCAATTGTCCCCGCTGAAAACATTTTCAGATGCGGGATTGTTTCGGAGCCACTCAACCAGCTTCTTTATATTCTTAGGTGATTGTTCGGCCGGCTGCTCTTCACCATTGGAGCTCCATATTGGGAATTCATCGCGCTCATCAGGTGACAATTTCCATTCTGGATATCTCTCTTCCACCGATGCGATGAAAGTGTCTGCATCTTCTGTTGCGGTGCCGCCATTGGAAAGGAGCTTTCTCAATCTCAACCAGCGCATTCGATCTGAATGACGCTGAAGCGTATCATCGCCAATATCATTTCTGAAGCGCGTCCTGGGAGGGCCTTGGACTATTGCAGCTTGAAGCCTCTCCATGTGGCTAACAGTCAAAATTGGACCGAACGAAACCAGCAAGCGCATCACCTCTCGCATTGTCGAGGTCGACCAAAGCCAATGCCCATCTTCTGCCAAGAGCCACGACGTCGCTGTGTCAAACGACACGAGATAGGGCCTCTGCGCCAACGCGAAAAAGACTAGCCGGCGGAATACGGCATGTTTAGAATTTGCCCAGATCGATAGCATCGCTTTTGCATTTTCACGATTGCGATCTGCAGTTGCCAACCAAGCGTCGCGACACAGGGTCACCAAGAGTGTCCAGTCGTTGTAATCCTTGTTTTGATTATGGTCTGAAATCGACGGGAGTTGTATGTAGCTGTAGTCTTTAAGCTCGGATGAAATTTCAGCTTCGCACATAAGGGCGAGCGTTTCCGACAACAATTCTGACATGTCGGTCAAAATATTTGCAAGAAAACTCTCGAATTGCTCGGTTTTTTGAATGCTCTCATATGCCGAATGAACGTGATCGGATGCCAACGCCACTTCCACGTTAGCAATCGATGAAATCTTTTCGCTTGTATCGATGGAAGGGTCTGTTCTGAAATAATATGGGCGTGAGATCCTTAGCGATGGACGCAGTGCATCCTTGAACTCTTGCCTTATAAGAATTGTGTCCCCATGTGTCTTGAAGCGCTTTTCCCACCCGTAAAGGCTGCCATTGTAGTGGCGTGATCGGGCGTACCCTGAAACTACAAAATCCCATAGCTTTCGCATGGTCGGGTTAAGGTGGTTAGCATCCTCTAGAGCTTTCCGAAGGTACCATTCGAAACGTGGACTTAGATTGCTACCTTGCCCAATTACCCAGAAAAGGGCCTCGGTTTCTTCCAGGTGTCTCACCAGCCACTGCGCAAGTGCCTTCATTACTTCGTCCCAATCGGAACCGTGTCTGGAATTGAGATCAACAATAGACATTTGAGGAGCTAGATGGGCTGGGGCAGGTCTTGATAGCAGGCTGAATTTGAATTCTTCGCTAGGCCATGTGGTAAAGAGATCACTTCTTGGCACTGCAAATCTGGGGAGATCATCAATACCAAATCTCCGTTTGGAGAACTCTTCCAACCATTCAATTGGTGGAACAGGATCGAGTTGAGCGAAGTGCTTCGCGGGTAAACCTGTTGGATCGCTCAGCGCCCAAATCATCCGCGTCACGAAATCATCCTGCACTGTGCTTCCACTTGGTTTATGGTGTGCATGACGCGCCACAATTGCCGACTTGCCATTAATGCCATCGCGATAGCTGTTGGCCCATGCATGGAGCGTTTCGTGCAGATAATAGTGATGGCTGTGGTTTTTATAGAGTATGGGAACTACGTGTTTGGTTACCCACTCGGAATGGACTCGATCCTTTTTGCTTGGCGTATAGTTTCCAAACGCATATGCGATCCGGGTGCTTTCACCCATCATGCTATCGGCTGCCAAAGCGTCCATCATGTACCGCAGAATGGGGTCGTTGATGCTGTACCCAATAAAACAGACTGTATAGTTACGAAATAGTTCAGACACAAAGCGCGCAGCCCATCTTTCCACAAGGTAAGCCAAGCCAAAGTCACCGCTTGTGGCAACGAGACTATTCAGGTTCGCTTCGGATCCTGATCCGTCTAACAGGCCGTGTAGGTAAATCAATCCGTCCCATCTGTTCTTTGGAATCGGTAGAAATGGGGCCGCATGTGTTGGTGTTTGGAGCTTTCTCGTCTCTATAACCTCTTCAAAAACTCGATCAAAATTCGTAGTAATAAGCCGCGTGGCACCCGAGCGTGTCTTGCTAAGTTGAAGGAGCGCCTCATGTGTCTGTGTCGATTTTTTGCCGCTTAAATTCGGTTGAAGCGCACTTGAAATTGCCTCACGCACCCTCTGTCTGCCGTTCGGGAGCCTTTGCTCCAAAAGGCCCAGTGTTGTGTCATAATTGTTGGCTTTTAATGCTTCGGCTTCGGCCCCACTGCATACCTCTCCGAGTACATCAAATACGGCTTTCACCAAACCTCTGAAGGTTGGCAGTTCTGCGGGGTAAGATATTCCTGCGCCGCAGAAGAAAACCACTTTCCCATCTTCATGAGCTTCTAAAAGGGCTTCTGGAATGTCCGGGCCATTGGGAATGTACTGCATATTGTACTCAACAAGTCAGGGTAGTGCTGCTCCACGGATAGTTTGACCATGCTTCCATGACAAGTGAAGTCTTTGGTCTTGGTCTACGCAGAATGGACATCAATTTTCGATCTTCTTAAAATCCGTTCAGGGCCGGGAGTGACGGCACATGTGCGTGCCCCGTGCGTCGCCGCATATATGGCCCCGAACGGCCATATTGCGCTAATCGAACAACAGTACGAGGATCCCCTTCTTCGAGAGGGTTACCCTCCTTGTCGCAATCGATCCTATGGTCGAGTGCGGCTTACCTAGTCAGCGGCTGCATAGTCGGAACGTGTTTCAGAACCTCTGAGGCAGCGGCAACTGGATCTTCGCTGTCGAACAGGGCCTTCAGTGGACGCAACGCATACTTCTTGAGGTCGTGCTCATTCCGAAGCGCAAAGATTGGGATGGAAAAGAAATATGAATAGTACTTGCCGTTAAGCGGCCATGCCCAGAGGCCGCTGCCAGCATGCGCGATGCTGGCCACATTTTCGTCCTTAGGCTCAAAGTTTTCGATCTCCCAGTAGTCATTAGGTGCATCTGAGGCGCGCCAGCCGAGGATTAGGCAAGCTTGGTCCAGCCACGGCCAATCGACAGATTTATCTTCGACCTCCTCTATATTGCAGAGGCGTACGATGAACGTCAGGGTGCCGAGCTGAATCGGCTTTGGAGGACGGCCCCGTTTAACCGGCGATAGCTCTGGGCGCCGCAGCACCTTGGCGTTGTAGGCATAGCCGGTCGCTAGCCAATCATCCTCATCCCCGGCGCCTTCGTCGCCTAGGTCCTCAATCGGCCCGAAGTATTCCTGACTCTTAACAGCCTCCCACAGGCTATCCATCAACGCACTCAGATCAGGAGCCGATCTTCGCAGGTTCTCCGCAGAGCGGAAGAGCCTTCGGCTGTTTTCAATGATCTCTGCGTCGGTCACTGCGCTTCTCCGAATGTATATTTTATGGACTGAGGTTCTTGCAGGGCCCGATCAAGCCATGGTGGATGTCCCGGCTTGCGGAACTGGAAGGATGCGCCGTCAGGATCGGCAATTGCAGAGAGCCCGGCGAATACGCGCCCCATATCCGTTTCTTGCAGGAAGGCGAGCATCGTCGCTTGCCACCGCCACAGCGGTGAGCGCCGCGGGGCGCTCGCTTTCTGAAGCTCCGCAGCGACGTCACGCCATGTCCGGCGGAATGCGCGCACGCCGCAGATCTCGTCTTCTACGCCGGCTTCTCCCAGCATGACGACGGCGGTGATGCTTTCGGTTCCCGCGGCTTCGACCTGTTGCTCAAGCTGACGCTCGGACAGGGGGGCGTGCCACTTCACTTCAACGACTGCGGTCCTGCCGGCCGATTTCAGAAGGATGTCGGGTTCGACATGCCTCCGCCCTGCGGGCCCTGCAAGGCGCGGCCAAAAGTCCAAGTCGATGTCATCTTCGGGTGTGAAGCCAGTTTCCTTGAATGCGTCACGCCCCAGCAGGATTTCGATCGCGCCATATCGATCCTCTGGCGACATCTGCGAGATCGAACCAAACACCGCAGATGTGACCATGTCTTCCTGCGGCCGCCGTTTGCCATAGAAGGACTTCGCGCTTTCAGCGTTGAAGAGCCAGTGGGCCTTCCGTCTCGCAACGGCTTCTAACATAGCACTACGCCTCCACAATCTGTCAGGAAGCTGGTCTAATGTAGGGGGATAGGCAACCCCGAACGCCTCACCGGCAGAAAAACGATGCGATGCCTGCTGATGTTGCGCCGCTACCTCCACTTGCTAGGATCGCCCGAAACACCGGAGCACTGACGTATGTACGATGAAAGCCCAGTACCGCGCGCGGATCTTCTGGCGATGATCTCAGACGAGATCTCGGAGGTCTATCCGGACTACGGTATCAAAAAGACCGAGGCTCTGGCCGTACGGGTCTTGGAGGACCTCTATATCTTGGCGAGATGTGCGATCAGCAAGTGCCGTCTGACCTACACCGATGCGATCATCCTTCGGGGATATGGGAATAGGCAAAATGGCAAATGGCTGGATGACGTCTACGGCTTTGCAATCTCTCCTTTGGGGTTCCCTGATCTCACCATGCTGGTGGTGAACGCGGCCACCGGGCAGCCCAGTGAGGACGCCTTCGAGGCACGCCGGAGCAAGCTCAGTGAGATACAGGTCTCAGAAGTCCCCCGGGAGCAGAACCGGTGCATTTGGTTCGATGGCTATGAGGCAGTGCTCGGGCCGCTGGAGCCTATTCCAAAGGAATATCACTATGCACGATCGGTGATGCCAGAGCCGCCACTGGAAACCGAGATCCGTCGGGCAGTCTCGAACGCGATACAGCGTGTGAATGGCGTCGGCAAGGTGACCATGAAGTTCGGCAAGGAGTACGCGGGCTCTGGGAGCTACTCGGAGCTCTGTCTTCTGACGAGCCAGCTTTTGAAAAAGCAGAAAGGTCGCTGCGCTTTGACCGGCCAGCCTTTCGAGAAGCGCTCGGCCGCGGAGGGGGGCGTCCAGGATGATCGAATGTCACTCGACCGGATCGACAATTCCCACGGCTACTACGATGGGAACGTCCAGCTTGTGACGCAGTTCGCAAACCGCGCACGCGGGCAGATGTCGGTCGAAGAAGCTCGGCGCCGACTCATTCAGCATGAGGAGCCTTGATCGCTCATATACCTGCGCCGTCACGGGAGCCCGGTTTGGGGAAGCTGCACCGCAGCAGAGCCCATCCCGGTGAATGGCCGCTTAGGGCCAGAGTATCACTGCGCCCTGCTGATGAATTTCCCTGAGGTCCTGCCTTCTCCTGTTAACCCATGCTCCATGTGAACCAGCCCTCCGCTGCTTGGCAAGCTGGGGGTTAAAAGTATCCTTGAATGGCAAGGGACTCGCTTTTGGCCTGTCCGGGGCGCCTCTGGCATACGACGTCCGCATGGTGTCAAGCAGCTCAAGGCCGGTTTACATAAGTCCGACTAACCCATTGAAATTCGGTGACCACTCCGCAGAGTGGTTTACAAAATTACGTAGCAAAATCAACGTTGCCGACGGATTGCAAATCCGTGTACACCGGTTCGATTCCGGTACTCGCCTCCAAACACCCCCCCTAGAAAATTGCGTCATAGCTTGTCTCCGCGATCTGACCGTGCGCGCCGGTGAGCTTGTGTGGCAGTGGCTGCATGAGTCTCAAGAGCTTGCAGGGCCCCGAGCGCGGCAGAACGTTCGAAACACGAGTTTCCCATACATATTCTGATCAACTTCTGACGTTGCGCCGCTGAAGCGCTCGCATCTTCAGCATCTTCGTGCACGAACCAGCGAAAACCAAAGAAGTGTATTTTACCGTTTGGTAAAAAAAACTTTGCTGACCTCAGACGGCCCGCGGGCCGCATGACACCTGTCCGAACAAGAGGTCGCACATGGAAATCGGGGTCTTTCTTCCCATCGGAAACAACGGCTGGCTCATCTCCGAGACCGCGCCGCAGTACAAGCCGAGCTTCGAGCTCAACAAGCAGATCACGATGAGCGCCGAAAAGCACGGGCTCGACTTCGTGCTCACCATGATCAAGCTGCGCGGCTTCGGCGGCAAGACGGAGTTCTGGGATCACAACCTGGAAAGCTTCACGTTGATGGCCGGTCTGGCGGCCTGCACCAGCAAGATCCGCCTCTATGCCACCGCCGCCTCGCTGGTGATGCCGCCGGCGATTGTGGCGCGCATGGCCGCGACCATCGATTCCATCTCGAACGGCCGTTTCGGGGTGAACCTGGTGACCGGCTGGCAAAAGCCCGAGTACACGCAGATGGGTATGTGGCCGGGCGACGAATTCTTCGGCACGCGCTACAAGTACCTCGGGGAATATGCGCAGGTGCTGCGCGACCTCTGGGAAACCGGCAAGAGCGATCTCAAGGGCGAGTTCTTCCAGATGGAGGACTGCCGTCTGAGCCCGCAGCCGCAGGCCGACATGAAGGTGATCTGCGCCGGCTCATCAGACGCGGGCATGGAGTTCTCGGCGACCTATGCCGACTACAACTTCTGCTTCGGCAAGGGGGTGAACACGCCCACGGCCTTCGCGCCCAACGCCGAACGGCTCAAGGAGGCCACCGCCAAGACCGGGCGCGACGTGTCCACCTACGCGCTCTTCATGATCATCGCCGATGAAACCGACGAGAAGGCCCGCGCCAAGTGGGACCTCTACAAGGAGGGCGCCGACCAGGAAGCGCTGTCCTGGCTCGGGTTGCAGAGCGCGGCGGACACCACCTCGGGTTCGGACACCAACGTGCGGCAGATGTCGGACCCGGTCTCGGCGGTGAACATCAACATGGGCACGCTGGTGGGTTCGTATGAGACCGTCGCGAAGATGCTCGACGAAGTGGCAGAGGTGCCCGGAACGGGCGGTGTGCTGCTGACCTTCGACGATTTCGTGCAGGGGGTCGAGGATTTCGGCTCCAAGATCCAGCCGCTCATGGCCTGCCGCAAGTCGGTGCAGGTCGCAGAACCCGCATGAGGACCGAGATGGAAGTTGCCGCACAACCCGAAGCCTTCGGCTTCGATCCAGAGACCACCGCGCTGATCGTGGTGGACATGCAGAACGCCTATGCGACCAAGGGCGGCTACGTCGACCTCGCGGGCTTCGACGTGTCGGGCGCGCGGTCCTGCATCGAGAACATCTCGAAGGTGACCAAGGCCTGCCGCGACGCCGGCGTGCTGGTCACCTTCCTGCAGAACGGCTGGGATCCGGCCTATGTCGAGGCCGGCGGGCCGGAATCTCCGAACGTCAAGAAATCCAACGCCATCAAGACCATGAAGAAGCGCCCAGAACTCTGGGGTCAGCTTCTGGCCAAGGGCGGCTGGGACTATGACATCATTGACGAGCTGAAGCCGCGGGAAGGCGATCTGTTGATCCCGAAGCCGCGCTACTCGGGCTTCTTCAACTCCTACCTCGACAGCGCGCTGCGCTCGCGCGGGATCAAGACGCTGATTTTCACCGGCATCGCCACCAACGTCTGCGTCGAAAGCTCGCTGCGCGATGCCTTCCACCTCGAGTACCACTGCCTGATGCTCGAGGACGCGACCAACCACCTCGGCCCGGACTTCATCCAGCAGGCCTCGGTCTACAACGTCGCCACCTTCTTCGGCTGGGTCGCCAAGACCGAAGACTTCTGCGCCGCACTCATCTCCAAGGAAGAAAAGGAACTTTCGAATGCCTAAGACTCCCGTGATCCCCGAAGGCACCGGCAAGCCGCTCGCACCCTACCTGCCGGGCGTGCTGGCCGACGGGGTTGTGTACGTGTCGGGCACGTTGCCCTTCGACAAGGAAAACAACGTCGTGCACGTGGGCGATGCGGCGGCGCAGACCAAGCACGTGCTGGAGACCATCAAGGCGGTGATCGAGAAAGCCGGCGGCACGATGGACGACGTGGTGATGAACCATATCTTCGTCACCGACTGGGCCAACTACGCCGCGGTGAACGAGGTCTATGCGACCTATTTCCCGGGCGACAAGCCGGCGCGCTACTGCATCCAATGCGGGCTGGTGAAGCCCGATGCGCTGGTCGAGATCGCCACGGTCGCGGTCATCAAGTGATGGAATTCACCCATCTCAAGTGCGGGCGCGAGGGCGCCCGCACGCTTGTCCTGTGCTCTGGTCTCGGCGGTGCGCAGGGCTATTGGGCACCGCATCTCGAGGCTCTCGAGCCAGCCTTCGATCTGATCCTCTATGACCAGCGCGGCACGGGCGCGAATGGCTGCGATCTGGGGCCGACCTCGATCAAGGACATGGCCGACGACATTCTCGAAGTCTGCGACGCCGCCGGTGTCGGGGACTTCGACCTGATGGGCCATGCGCTCGGCGGGCTGGTAGGCTTCGATCTGGCCGCCCGCCCGGAGCGGCGCGTCGGGCGCGTAGTGGCGATCAACGCCTGGCCCGAGATCGATGCCCATACGGCGCGCTGCTTCGACATCCGGCTGGCGACGCTGGCGGGGCAGGGGCTGCCAGCCTTCGCCGCGTTGCAGATGAACTTCCTCTACCCGCCGTTCTGGATTGCGGCGCATCCCGAGAAGATCGCGACCGAGGAAGCCCATGCCGTGGCGCATTTCCAGGGGGTGGAAAACATTACCCACCGCATCAATGCGCTGCGCGATTTCTGCCTGCCGCAGATCGCCGACGGATCGGGCATCCTGCTGATCGCCAGCAAGGATGACGCGCTGGTGGATGTGGCGCAGTCCGAGCGGCTTGCGGCACGCATCCCGGGCGCCAAGCTTGTGATCTTGGATCAGGGCGGCCATGCGATGAATCTGACCATGCGCGTGGAATTCGAGGCCGAGGTCCTGCCGTTCTTGTCGGCAGGCTGATCTTTGCGTCGCGTCGGCCCGTCAGTGCGGGCTGGCGCTTTGCCGCCAGGGTGAAGGCATCCCGCCTTACTTGGGACAAAGCACTGAACTCGAGGGTGGAGGCGCGATCCCACTGCCCCGGGCTGGCGCTGGACAATCCCTGCCCGCGCTTGCACCCTCCGCCTTACTCACCGAAAAGGATCCGCCGCATGGCCCACGAGATGCAGAAGCCTGCCGCCCCCGCGCCGCTGCGCAATGTCGATCTGGGCACCGACGCGATCCAACTTGCGCGGGTCGATCTCGCCGCGACCCTGCGCATGGCGGCGCGCTACGGGCTGGAAGAGGGCATCTGCAACCATTTCTCCGCCGTGGTGCCCGGCCATCCCGATCTCTTCCTCGTCAACCGGCTGGGCGATGCCTTTGCAGAGGCCAGGGCCTCCAGCCTGCTGATCTGCGATTTCGACGGTCACGTGCTGCAGGGCGATGGAGAACCCGAGGCCACCGCCTTTTACATCCATGCCCGTCTGCACAAGCGGCACCCGCGCGTCGGCGCGGCGTTCCACACCCACATGCCCAACGCCACCGCACTGACGATGATCGAGGGCGAGCCCCTGGTCTGGGCCGGGCAGACCGCGCTGAAATTCTACGGCCGTACCGTGGTGGACGAGGCCTACAACGGGCTGGCGCTCGACAACGCCGAGGGCGACCGTATCGCCGAGGCGATGGGCGAGGCCGACATTGTTTTCATGCGCAACCACGGCGTCATGGTCTGCGCGCCGAATATCGCCGAGGCTTGGGATGATCTCTACTACCTCGAGCGCGCCGCCGAAGTGCAACTCAAGGCGATGAGCTCGGGTCGCCCGCTGATCCCCGTTGCGAAGGAGCTTGCCGAAAGAACGGCAAGACTGATGCGCGAGGGCGACCCTGAAAGCGCGCGCATGCATCTCGAGAGCATCAAGCGTCAGCTCGACCTGACCTCGCCCGGTTTCCGGGACTGAGGCGCGACGGCGTCAGGCGACGATCACCTCAACCTGCGCCGCCGCGAGCGCGTCGGCAAAGGCGCCCTGCGGCGCGGCATCGGTCACCAGGGTGTCGATCTTCTCGAGCGCGGCCACCTGCACCAGCGCGGGCAGGCCGAACTTGCTGCTGTCGGCCAGCACCACGCAACGCCCGGCACGGGCGGCAAAGGTGCGCTTCATCTCGGCATCCTCGATGCAAAGATCGAAGATGCCCTCCCCGGAGATCGAGGCGACACCAAGGAACACCGTGTCGAACCACAGCTTCCCGGCCTGCTCCATCGCCACCGGGCCGACCAGCGACATCGCGGCGGGGCGGATCCGGCCGCCCAGCATGTAGACCTCGGCTTGGGATTCGAGCGCCGCGATGCGCAGGTTGTTGGTGAACAGGCGACGCCGGGCATCACCGACCATCAGCCGGGCCAGCTCCAGAACCGTGGTGCCCACGTCCAGTGCCACCATGTCCGTCGGACTGGTCAGCGCCAGCGCCTGCCGTGCAATGCGCGCCTTGGCCCCGGCGTTGCGGTTCTGTCGCTCGCAGAAGAAGGGCGCGGGCACCGGATCTGGCAGCCCGCCGTCCCCCAGAACGGCGCCCCCGTGGGTGCGGCGCAAGTCCCCCCGGTCCTCCAACTCGCGCAGGTCGCGGCGCACGGTCATCTCTGAGACGCCGAAATGTCCCGCGAGATCCGCTGACGACAGAAAACCGGCCTTGCGGATCATCTGCGCGATGCGATCCTTGCGAACCTCGCCCATCATGCGGGGCTGGGAGACATCCTTTTCGGCGGTCATGATCTCTCGGCCACGCCCCTACCGCGAACGTCTCACGGGGTCTTTGGCAGGGCGGGCACGTGCCTCCTTGGGGCAGGGGCACCTGACAGGCGCGCGGGCTGCGCGGGTGTCGGTGCCGATGGTCACAGTCTAGCACGAGGCAACATGAGCGAACAAAAGATAACGTGAAGTAAAGGGCGCTCGCCGCTGCTGCCCGGTCGCGCTGCATTCATATGCGACGCAACGTCCCTTTCCAAGGTCCGTGAAAGGGCAGTACACATCGGGGCATGAGCCGTTTGCGCGCCTTTCGTCTGACCCTGCCTCTCGTCATCCTTGCGGTGGCGCTGGCCAGCGTCGTCTTTGCGGCGCGTATGGCGCCCGAGGAACCGGCGGAGGCAAGCCTGCGCGGCTACCTCGCGATGGGTGGAACCCTGGCCGACCTCTGCGAAGGTGACACCTTCCACCACGCGCACCATTGTCCGGTCTGCAACCTCTTGCCCGAGGTGCCCGAAATTGCGCCGGCTGCCCTGACGCACAGGATCGATCACCGCTTCCAGGTGGCGGCCCTGCGCGAGCTCGGTCTGGTGCCGCAGCAGGCTTATCCGCGAAACTCTCCGCGCGCGCCCCCGGCGCAGGTCTGATCCGGAGCCGCGGCGCGAGGCCGCTTTCCCGAACAGACCCCAGGGCCGCATGGCCCGAGACATGTCCCGCGCAGGCAGCGGTGCGTCCGCGCGCGCGTCGGAGGAGAGAAAAAATGAAGACCCCCCTGATCACCGCCCTCGGCCTTGCCCTGCTGTCCACCGCGGGCGCCCATGCCGGCAACGAGCTTGCAGGGCACGAGATGAGCAAAGCCCAGCACGTGGGAATGCGGGCCGATGCGAGCTACGAGATCGGCGCCCTACGCATCGAGAAGCCCTTCTCGCGTGCCAGCCTGCCCAACCAACCGGTGGGCGGCGGTTTCTTCACGGTGACCAACACCGGCACCGAGGATGACCGGCTGGTCGCCGCGGGCACCTCGGCGGACCTCGCCGACCACATGGAAATCCACGAGATGGCCATGGAAGGGCAGGTGATGAAGATGCGCGCGCTGCCGGACGGGCTGGTGATCCCCGCGGGCGAGACTGTCGAGTTGAAGCCGGGCGGCTATCACCTGATGCTCATGGGGCTTAAGCAGCCGCTGGTGATGGGCGAGAGCGTGACCATCTCCCTCACCTTCGAGAAGGCTGGCACGATCGAGGTGCCGCTGGCCATCGGCGCGCCCAACGCCAAGGGCGCGGGCCACGGCCAGATGACCCACGGCAACTGAGGGCTGGGCGCGTGACGAAACAAGGCATCACCACGATCCGCATCGCGCTCTGGGGTTTGGTCTTCCTTGCCCTCCTCGCCCTGCTCTGGTTCCGCGTCGTTGCCCCGCGGCTGGAGCAGGACGTGACGGCCTCGCTGGGCCGGGGCGACTATCACCTGACCGCCACCGACGGCAGCACCTTTACCCAGGACAGCCTGAAAGGCGCGCCCTCGGCGGTGTTCTTCGGGTTCACCCATTGCCCCGAGGTCTGTCCGACCACCCTGGGCGACATCGCCACGTGGCAGGAGGGGCTCGGTGAGGCGGGCGAGGCGCTGCGCGTCTATTTCGTCACCGTCGACCCCGAGCGCGACACGCCCGAGCAGCTGGAGCAATACGTCTCCTGGGTGCCCGGCGTGCTGGGGGTTTCGGGCGCGCGCGAGGAGATGGACAAGGCGATCAAGGCCTTCCGCATCTATGCCCGGCAGGTGGCGCTGGATGATGGGGGTTACACCATGGATCACTCCGCCATGGTGCTGCTCTTCGACGAGGGCGGCGATTACGCCGGACTGATCAACTACCAGGAAGACTACGACCGGGCGCTCGGCAAGCTGCGCGCGCTGGTCGGGGCCTCCTGAACGTCGGGCCGGAAAACCCGCCCGGTGGCAAGGGCTTGCCGATGGTCCGGCAGGCCCTTGCCGAGGCGTCCGGGGCGGGTCAGTCTGCCTGCAAAACCTACAAAGGGGCGGAGCGGGCAGATGGGCAGCACAAGACGGACTTTCCTGATCACGGGCGGGGCGATGGCCCTACTGGCGGGCTGCGGAGGCGGCGGATATTCGGGCGGTGCGAGCGCGCCGGACGATCCCATGCTGCGACCCCAGCCGAACCCCGGCTGGGATGCCTGGGTCGCCTCATTCCGGGGCAGGGCGCTGTCGCAGGGCATCTCGGCAAGCACCTATGACGGGGCCTTCCGGTCGGCGGGTTTCCTGCCCGGGGTGGTCGAGCGCGACCGCAGCCAGACCGAGTTCACCCGCACGCTCGAGGATTACCTCGCGATCACCGCGAACGAGCAGAAGGTCAGCCAGGGGCGGGCCGAGCTACGCCGCAACATGGATGTGCTGCGCCAGATCGAAGCGCGCTACGGGGTCCCGCCGCATGTGGTCTGCGCGGTCTGGGGCATGGAGAGCAGCTACGGCACCCGGCGCGGCAACATCCCGGTGATTTCGGCCTGCTCCACGCTGGCCTACGACGGGCGGCGCGGGGCCTTCTTCGAGGCACAGACCCTCGCGGCCCTGCGCATCCTCGAACGCGGCGACATCGACCCGGCGCATCTGACCGGCAGCTGGGCCGGGGCCATGGGGCACACGCAGTTCATCCCCACCACCTACCAGAGCTACGCGGTCGACTTCCGGGGCGACGGGCGACGCGACATCTGGTCGGACGATCCGACCGACGGGCTGGCCTCCACCGCCAACTACCTGTCGCGCAGCGGCTGGCGGCGCGGCGAGCCCTGGGGGCTCGAGGTGGTGCTTCCCTCCGGCGGTGCCTCCATGGCGGGCGGTACCCGCAGCGGCGCGGGCTGGGCCTCGGCAGGTGTCCGGCCGGCGGCGGGTGGATCGCTGCCCTCGGGGTCCGGCAAGCTGCTGCTGCCGCAGGGCGCGAGCGGCCCGGCATTCCTCGTTTACCGCAACTTCAACGTGATCCTGCGCTACAACAACGCGCAGAATTACGGCATCGGCGTCGGCCACCTGTCGGACCGGCTGCTCGGAGCGGGACCGATCCGCGGGGGCTTTCCGCCGGATCGCTACGGGCTGACCATCGATGACCGGCGCGAGTTGCAGGGCCGGCTCAACAGCGCGGGCTTCGACGCCGGCACGCCTGACGGGGTGTTGGGCAAGAAGACCACCGCCGCAATCGAGGGCTATCAGGCGCGCGCAGGCCTGCCGGTCACCGGCGAGCCGTCGCAGGGCCTTCTGGCACGGTTGCGGCGCGGCTGAGCGCCGCGCCACCTTCGCTCCTCAGGCAGGGTCAGACCCCTGCGGTGCCGCCAAGCGCCGCCTGCAGGTCGGCCAGCGTCTTTTTCTCGGCGTCGGAAACGGCCTCGCCGCCGAAGCCGAGAAAGCCGCCCTCCTTGGCCGCCTCTGCAGTGCGGGTCGCGGTGTCGATCAGGAACTCCGAGAAGGCCCCCGCTTCTTCCGGGACGGTGGTCTTTACAGTGCCGAGGATCTCCGACAGGCGGGCGATTGCGGCTTCAGTGATCTCTGGCGGCTTCTTGCCCTTCACCAGCGCCTTCACCCCGTCCATCGCGGTCGAGCGGCCCTCTGAGGTCTTGTAGGCCTCGGCCACCTCGGCGGCGAGCGTGCCGGCGGAGGCATCTTTCAGCGAGCCGGCCATGGCCGCGCTTTCCTGAACCGCGCCGATCAGCCCCCCGGGATCGGCGGCGGTGATCGCCAACCCCGAGAGCATCGGGGCCTCGAGAACCATCGCCCAGTCGGTCTCGGAGAATTTTTCCTTGAGTGCCATGAGTGCCTCCGCTCAATCGTTGTGTGAGTCCGTTGCGGGTGTCCCGGGGAAGGCCTATGGGTAGTCCGCCGCTATGACGCGGCTTTCCCGGACGTGAGCCCGAGGCTGGGTGCAGGCTGAAAACAGGTACCTGCGCTTGTCTGAAATGATCGGGTCCGACCTCAATCTTCTGGTCGGCCCCCGGGGTCTAAGGTCCTGAACCGGAACGTTTGGATGCTAGCTCAACCATCGCGGGTGATCCAGCGTGCGCCCGGTGGACCGGCGTCTATGCGCGCACGGTGATCGGATTTCCGCCGATGCCCTGCAGGCCCGGCGGGGGCGCGGCATGGCGCTCCAGCCCGCGATAGAGCGCGTCTGCCTCGGCGAAGAGCGCGGGGGTGTAGAGATCCTGCGGCGCGCGGTCGGGCGTCGGGCGGAAATGGGTGCTGAAGTTCACCCCCGCCGGATCGACGTCCAGCTGCGCGCAAAGCGCCTCAAGCGTCTCCTGCGGCTCCGCCCGCATGTCGTCCTGCAGCACGAAGAGGCAGCGGTCCTTGTAGCGCTCGACATGGCGGAAGGCGTGCAGCCAGTAGTCCATCCAGTGGTCGGGCGTGACGGGATCGAAGGCCTCGGGATCGAAGCCGGGAAAGAGCAGCGGCTTGTGGATCTGGCCGAATTCGAAGTGACCGATGTCGCGCATGTAGCGGCGGATGAACTCGTCGTCTTTCTGCAGCTTCAGGAAGTTCAGGTGCTGGCGCAGCAAAGAAGCGGCATGGGTCTCGGGGCGGCGCAGCGGCACCACGATCCGGCAGCCGGGGAAGGCCTCGAGCAGATAGGGGATGCGGGCGATGTTGGCATTGTTCTTCGAGCAGTAGCGGGCTGCTCCGGGCGCCGCGCGCCGGGCGTGGATCACCTTGCGCATCTGCCGGGAGATGAAGGCCTCGGCCTCTGGAGCGCGGTCGGACGTGTCCCACAGAGCGATCCCCTCGGACCGGTACTTGCCGGGCCAGAGGGTCTTCCACAGCACCTCCTCGAAGGCCTCCGGGCTGTCGAGGTCGATCTCCAGCCCGTCGCCATGCGCCCGCTCGTGGCGTCCGACGTCGCGCCCGCGTCCACCGGCGAGACGGTTCCACAGCGCGGGGGCGGTGACGAAGGGCATGTCGCGGTAGGTGTGCGTGGCGATGCCCGGCACCTCGTGCAGGGCGTTGAGCAGCGCGGTGGTGCCGCCGCGCGCCAGCGAGGTGATGAAGATCGGCGGGCCGTCTGGGGCCTGGACCGCGTCCGGCATCAGCCTGTCCTCGAGCTTAGAGGCGCCCTTCATCACCGCCGGGCTGGAAAAGGCCAGCATGTGGAAGAAGCGATCCGCGGTGGAATAGCGGTTGATCTCGGGCAGGGCCTCGGGGTCGTGCCGTGCCGGGCCGCGCAGGCGCCGGAGCAGGTGCGCCCCCGCAAGCACTGCCACCGAGACGATGAAGAGGTAGTCGAGCCGCATCATCAGTGTCAGTACCGCCTCGGCCGGTACGAGCCCCACCTGATCGGCGGTGAAGATCGGCAGCGCCGCAAGGGCAAGCGACAGGGCGAGGCGCCAGCACAGGCCGAAGGCGGCGCGGATCAGCGCAAAGCCGGCGCGGCGCACCGCAACCTCCTTCGCATCGTCGTCCAGCTCGCTGTCCATCATCGCGGTGATGCCGGCCATGGCGGTGCCCATGGCAGAGCGTGCGACCGTCGCCACGTGGCTGCGCCAGAGCCCGATCCCGAAACCGGCCACGGCGAGCAGAGAGACGGCGAGGGCAACCATCATTTGCGGGTATCGCTCGCGGTATCTCCGCGCGCGGCGGCCCGGTTCCTCAGCATCCGCTTGAGCGGATACCACACCAGGCCAACCAGCAGCAGCAGGACTCCCAGCAGGATCGCCAGGGTCACGGCGATCGCGCCGAGGCCGGCTCCCGGACCGATATAGGCCGAGGCGGGGTCGGGCATCGCGATCACGAATGCCAGGAGGAAAAGCGCCGCTGCGCGTACGTTGCTCGTCATCTGTCGCTGTCTCCTTTTGGTGCGGGGGAGGCCGCTCGTTTCCGTGGTCCGGCTACTCGCCGGCGCAGCTCTCCCAGGCGGTTTCGAAGTGCTCGGGCGGATAGGCATCGGCATTGGTGATCTCGCCGACGCTGTCTGCGTCGAAGGCGTTGACGTATTCCCAGACCACCTTGCCGGCAGCGTCGGTCTCGATCACCCGGCCGCCGTCGAATTCGGCGATCACCATGCCGCCGCCGGGCCGGATCTCGTGCTGGCCGCGGATGGCCGAGAGCATCTCCTGTCCCGGCGCCTCGCCGAAGAGCACCTCGACCTCGCCGCTTTCGGGGTCCACGGCGGTGATGTTGGTGACCGGCGGGGTCGACAGATCGAGCACCTCGTCCGGGTAGACGGTGCGGTAGACGTTGTTGTTGAAGATCGAGATGCGCCCGTCGGGAAGGAACTCGGGGTCGTGCTGGCGAAGCCACGGTCCGGTCTGGTGCCATTTCACGTCCCAGCTGAGCGGATCGACGACCATGACTAGGTTGAGGTCGCGCATCGACAGCAGCAGGTCACCCGTGTCGAAGCGCGGGAAGGCATCTGCGTAAACGGAGGAGAGCTCGGCCACCTTGTTGGCGTGGACCAGCTCGCCCCGATCGGCGGACTCGCGGCTGAAATCCTCGCCGTTGGCGGTCAGCAGCGCCTCGAGGTGGGCGTCGCGCATCAGCTGCGGGATCGACACCTCCAGCAGGATCTCCCCGTCCTCGCTGATCTTCATGATGGTGTCCTCCTTGATCTCCTGATCGGTCGCGGAGGTCGAGAAGGGCGGCATGCGGGCGGGCGCGTCGGCGGCGGTCCAGCGCTGGCGCCCCAGCAGCCAGTAACCGCCCCCCGCGGCGGGGACGATCGAATGGTGTGTGCGGTCGTTCAGGGTCCAGACCACGTCGCCACAGGGCGACAGCTTCACCGTGCCGCAGTACTCGTAGTTGAAGACCACTTCGCCCCGGCGCGTGACCAGCGCGCCATGCTGGTCCACGTTGAGGGTGGTGGCCAGCGCGCACATCCGGGTCTCCGCGTCGGGGAAATGCGTGAAGTAGTCGAGCGACCACTTGCGCATCACGCTGCCGTCGCGGTGCACCAGCCGGGCCTGGTTCTCGTCGTCGAAAAAGCCGGCCATGAAGACCAGAGCGCCATCGTCGCCGATCTCGTTGACGACGACTCCCTCGCCCAGGCCGCGCGACGGCTGCAGGTGGTGGCGCCGGGGATGGCTCGTCAGGTCATTGTGCCCGAGGGTGGTGAGCATGTCATAGGCGAATTCGAGCTGCGGAGCGGGAAACAGGTTCTTTCGGGTTGCGAGCGCGCCGTAGAGGAAACCAGCGCCAAGAACGGCGAGGATCAGGCAAAACGAGAATACGCGCCGCGCGATCTTGTCGGAGGCTTGCGACATAATGACTGGCTTTCAAATTCTGACCTGCCCCGGAAATCACTGGGGCTGACCCGGCAAAAACATTCGGGCGTGGGGCAGTCTTGAACAGAGATTGTGGAATCGCAAGCTTTTCCTAGGAAAAACGGCACAGTAGCGCGGTTTTCTGTCCTGCGGCCGGAAAATCCTTGATGCCTGCGGTATCAGACGACCTCAATCACGTCCTTGTCGATGGCGAGGTGATAGCCCTTGCGCGCGATGTTGCGCACCAGCAGTTCGCTGACCATCTGGTTGCCGAGGCCATCGCGCAGCCGCTTGATCCGGGTCGCCCCCGCGGCCTCCTCGCAGTCGCTGGCATCGCGGCCCGAGATCATGCCCTCGATCTGAGCGCCGGTCAGCGTCTCGTCGTCCATCCGCGCCTCGGCCAGGACCGAGAGCGTCTCGATCATCGCCGCCGTCAGCTTGAAGCCCATGGTGTTGAGATAGACCATGTTCTCCTCGCGGCTGATGATCAGCGAGCTGACCTGGATGCCCGAGCGTTCGATCTGCGCCATGCGGCGGTTCATCCCGGCCAGCATCACCAGGAAGACCAGCGCGGCGACCAGCATGGCGGCGGCGAAGACCAGCAGCACGAAGATCACCATCCGGTAGCTCGCCAGCGTGTCGGCAAAGGCGGTGCCCGAGAGCGCGAGGATCTCCAGAAGTTTCACTTCGGCCTGGGCGGTGAGATCATGCTCGACGAAGATCCGCTCGACCCGCGCGTTGAAGGCGTTGCCGTCGGGCAGGGTGAACATCAAAACCCCGCCGGCAAGAACCAGCAGGGCGATGATCGCGGCGATGCCGAATGTGACTATGCGCCCGCCCGCGCGGCGGGCGTCAGTAGCGGAGATAGAACTCGCCGGCATTCTTCTTCTTTTCTTCCGAGGGCGGCTGTTCGGACAGGGCGACGACGCTCAGCAGCGTCCAGCCATTGCGGTCGAGCCGGATCTCCAGCTGTGCCGCCGCGGTGTTCTTGGACGGGCAAGTCTCCGTCGGCAGCAGGGCGATGCCGTACTGAAGGCGCAGCGGGTCGTCCTGTTTGGCCTTGTACTCCGCATAGCACTCGGCCTGCGCGGCGGTGGCGCCAAGGGCGAGCAGAAGCGAGAGGGTGAGAAGCGGCGTGTTCATGCCTGAAGACTGAGCGCGCCGCCGCCGCAATTCAATAGCCCCGAACGGATAGGCGGCGGATATCCGATAACATCGGAGGGATATTGCCTGTTTCGCCGGGGCGGGCCGAGGCTCCTTGCAGATCGCGGCATCCGCCGTGATGGCCTATCGGACCCATTCCAAGGAGACAGCCCATGTCCAGGAAGTTCATTGCCGGCGTGCTCGCGGCCTCGCTCGTCGTCACCGGTTTCAGCGCCGCCCCCTCCCGTGCGGCGGAAGCGCGGGACGTCGCCAAGGTGATCGGCGGGGCCGCTCTCGTCTACATGATCGGCAAGGCGGTCAGCGAGGCGCGCGCGGAGGATCGCGAGCGGGACAAGAAGAAGGAAGCGCAGAAGAAGGCGCAGCAGGAGGCGCAATGGCGCGCGGAAAATTCGGCGCCCTACCTGCCGCGTCCCTATGTCTTCGACAACCGCGCCGGCCAGGTAGCAAAGTCCTCGCAGGCGCAACCTCGGGGTGTTTTGCCGGGCACCTGCCTGCGCGAGGTGCGTGGAGAGCGGGGCGCCATCATGCAGCGCTCCTGCCTGCGCAGCGCCGCGGTACGGACCGACGCGCTGCCGGACCGGTGCAGCAAGAAAATCCGCATCGGCAAGGACAAGGAGCGCGTATTTTCGGCGCAATGCCTCGAGAAGGCGGGCTGGCGCATCGTTGGCCGCGGGACCGGGCAGGGCCGCGATCGGCATGACGGCTGGCAGCGCGACTGGCACCACGACGGCCGGCGCGACTGAGCGCGCCGGCCTGTTCGGCTCCCCGGGGGTCAGTGCAGATCCTCGGGCAGCAGCAGGTTGAGCAGGATCGACAGACCTGCGGCGGGCAGCAGCCCCGAGGTCAGCAGCACCTGTGCCGTCTGGGGCAGGTGCTGCAGCGCCGAGGGTTCGAGCTGCAGCCCGAAGCCCACCGAGAGCGAGATCGCGAAGATCACCATGTTGCGGCGGTTCCAGACCACCTCCGAGAGCATGTTGACCCCCGCGGCGCAGACCATGCCGAACATCACGATGACGGCGCCGCCCAGCACGTTGATCGGCACCGTCGAGACCGCCGCACCCACTTTCGGCACCAGCCCGCAGACGATCAGGAACAGCGCGCCGATGGTGACCACGTGGCGGCTCATCACCCCGGTCATCGAGATCAGCCCGACGTTCTGGCTGAACGAGGTGTTGGGCAGGCCGCCGAAGACCCCGGCGACCGCCGAGCCCAGCCCGTCGGCAAAGGTTGCCCCGCCAACCTCGCGGTCGGTGGCCTCGCGGCCCGCGCCGCCCTTGGTGATGCCCGAAACGTCGCCCACCGTCTCGATCGCCGAGATGATCGCCATGAAGCACATGCCGATGATGATCGCCGCGTTGAACTCGATGCCCCAGCGGAACGGCATGGGCAGTTCGAAGACCGGCGCGTTGGCGACGCTGCCGAAGTTGACCTGCCCCATGGCCAGCGATACGAGATAGCCCGCCACGAGACCGACCAGCACCGCCGAGAGCGACAGCAGCCCCCGGGTGAAGAATTTCACCGCCAGTGTCACGAGGATCACCACCAGCGCCGGCAGCCACATGGCGAGACTGCCGAACTCCGGCGTGCCCAGCTTCGGCACCCCGCCCGCGGCGTATTGGATGCCGACCTTCAGCAGCGCGAGGCCGATCATCAGCACGATCAGCCCGGTGACCAGCGGTGGCAGCGCGTGGCGGATCTTGGTGACTATGAAGCCGAGGCAGAAATGGAAGATCCCGCCGATCACGATGCCGGTCATCAGCCCGGCCATGCCCGCGACGCCCTGTCCGGCCACCGCCGGGATCATCACCGGCAGGAAGGCAAAAGACGTGCCCTGCACGATCGGCAGCCGCGCCCCCACCGGGCCGAAGCCGATGGACTGGAACAGCGTGGCGATGCCGGCAAACAGCATGACCATCTGGATCATGTAGATCATGTTGGGAAAGTCGGGGCTGTTCGAGCCGTAGCCGAAGCCCGCGGCCCCGGCGATGATGATCGCCGGGGTGACGTTCGAGGCGAACATCGCCAGCACGTGCTGCAGCCCCAAAGGCACGGCCTTGCCGAGCGGCGGCATGTAGTCGGGGTTCATCAGCTGCTCGGGCGTGCCGATCGGGTGGCCCTTGGGGGCGGTTGCGTCAGTCATTCCATAGTCTCCCTCGTCGTGTTTGCGTCGTGGTTATGAGATGACCCGCCGCCTCTGCCGGGCGTCTGCGCGGGGTGGCCCCGGCGGGGCCGGGGCTCTGTCAGCCCCGGGTGATCAGTAGCGGCTCCTCCAGCCAGTGTTCCTCGAGGTTGGGCGTCGCGCCGATGCGGTCGACCACGGCAAAGAGCCCCGGCGCGTGAAGCGGTGTCAGCACCCCGTGCCAGGTGCCGCGGTGGAAGTTGATCCCCTGTCCCGGCGCGGCGAGGAAGGCATGCACCGCGCCCGGCGCCTCGTTCTCGCCCGGGCCGGGCTCGGCGACGATCACCAGCCATTCGTTCTGGTGAATCGGCAGGAAGGCCTGCGAGCCTTCGGGGTGCCGCTCGACCAGTTCCAGCGTGTAGGGCAGGGCGCGCGGCTCGGCGTCGAAGAGGCTGATGCCCGCCCGCCCCTCGGGGCCGAAGTCCATGGCGGCGCGGTCGTGGTGCCGCCCGCAGAGCCCTTGGTTGATGATCTTGTCCGCCGCGCCCCGGACCTCGAGCACCTCGCCGAAGGGCGCGAAGGCCTCGGCGGTCAGCGGCCGTGCTGCAATCTCTCTCATCGCGCCGCTCCGAAGGGCGCGAGCGAGACGTGGCGGTTGACGTCCTTGTAGAGCAGGTAGCGGAAGCGCTCGCTTTCCTCGACGATGCAGGCCTGCGGGCAGAAGGCGCGCAGCCACATGAAATCACCCGGCCCCACGTCGACCCAATCCTGGTTGAGCAGGTAGCGCGCGCGCCCTTCGAGCACGTAGAGCCCGTGCTCCATCACGTGGGTTTCGGCAAAGGGAATGCGCCCGCCCTTGCCGAAGGTGACGATATTGGCATGGAAATCGTGGCGGATGTCGAGCGGATCGGCAAAGCGCTGGGTGCCCCAGAGCCCCTCGTTGTCCGGCATCCAGGAGATCGCCACATCGTCGTCATGGGTGATGATCGCGTCCGGCGCGGTGAGCCCCTCGGCGGGCTGCCAGCGCTTGCGGATCCAGTGGAACTTGAAGGGCACCTCGCCGGTGTTCCACAGCGTCCAGACCGCGCTCGCCGGTAGGTAGACATAGCTGCCCGCGCGCAGCTCGTGACTGTCGCGGCCCAGGGTCAGCCGCGCCGTGCCTTCGGCGACGAAGATCGCCGCCTGCGCATCGTGGTCGGGCTCGGGGGCGTTGCTGCCGCCGCCCGGGGCCAGCTCCATCGCGTATTGCGAGAAGGTCTCTGCAAAGCCCGAGAGCGGGCGGGCGATGATCCAGGCGCGGGTCTGCTGCCAGCCGGGCAGGAAGGAGGTGACAATGTCGCGCATCGTGCCCGCGGGGATGAAGGCATAGGCGGTGGTGAAGACCGCAGCGCCCTGCGGGTTGTCGCCGCGCGGCGGCATGCCGGCGGGCGGGAAGGCGTAGGTCTTGGTGATCTCGGGCTTGGTCATTTCAGTCGTGCTCACAGGATCGCCTCCACGCGCAGGCGGGCGATGCGTTCCACCTGGCGGCAGGCCTCGGCAAACTCGGTTTCGGTGTCGTTTGCGATGCGGCGCTCGAAGGCGGCGAGGATGCCCGTCTTGTCGTGGTCGCGCACAGCGATGATGAACGGGAAGCCGTGCTTCTCGACGTAGGCGGCATTGAGCTCGGTGAAGCGCGCGCGCTCGGCGTCGGTCAGCGCGTCGAGCCCGGCGCTGGCCTGTTCGGCGGTGCTGTCCTCGGTCAGCCGCTTGGCCTCCGCAAGCTTGCCGGCAAGATCCGGGTGCGCCTGCAGAACGCCCAGCCGTTCCTCGCGGCTGGCGGTACGCAGCACGCGGGCGAGGGCGTTGGCCAAACCCGCGGGGCGGTCATGCGCTGCGCCCAGTTCCAGCTCGAAGGCGCGCTCGGCGACCCAGGGCGAATGCTCGACGATGCCGCCGAAGGTGCCGACAAAGGTCTCGCGGTCCATGGCCGAGGGGCGCGGGCCCTTCTTCGGAGGATGCGTTTTCGCCCAATGCTCGGCGATCTCAAGCCGTGTCGGGGTCCAGACGCCGTCGAAGCCGCCGATGTAGTCGAGGAAGCGCTTCAGCCCCGCCATCTTGCCCGGGCGGCCGATCAGCCGGCAGTGCAGCCCCACCGACATCATCGCCGGCTTGCCCGCCGCGCCCTCGACGATCAGCGTGTCGAAGGCGTCCTTGAGGTAAGTGTAGAACATCTCGCCCTCGATCCAGCCGGGCGAGGTGGCGAAACGCATGTCGTTGGCCTCGAGCGTGTAGGGGATGATCAGCTGGTCGCGGCCCTCCATTTCCAGCCAGTAGGGCAGATCGTCGTCATAAGTGTCCGACACGTAATCCATCGCCCCGGTCTCGGCGACCAGACGCACGGTGTTGGCGCTGCAGCGCCCGGTGTACCAGCCGCGCGGCGGCTCGCCGACGACTTCGGTGTGCAGGCGGATCGCCTCGGCGATGGACGCGCGCTCCTCCGCCTCGGGCATGTCCTTGTGCTCGACCCACTTGAGCCCGTGCGAGGCGATCTCCCAGCCCGCATCCTTCATTGCCTCGACCTGCTCCGGCGAGCGGGCGAGCGCGGTGGCGACGCCGTAGATCGTGAGTGGGATCTCGTAGCCGGTGAAGAGGCGGTGCAGCCGCCAGAAGCCGGCGCGGGCGCCGTACTCGTAGATCGACTCCATGTTCCAGTGGCGCTGGCCCTGCCATTGCGCCGCGCCGGCGATGTCCGACAGGAAGGCCTCCGAGGCCGCGTCCCCGTGCAGCACGCAGTTCTCGCCGCCCTCTTCGTAGTTGAGCACGAACTGCACAGCGATCTTCGCGCCGCCGGGCCATTGCGCGTCGGGGCGGTCGGGTCCGTGGCCGATCATGTTGCGGGGATAGCGCTGCATCTGCCGGTCCTCTGGCATGGGTCGTTCTCCTGTCGATACTGGCGCACCGGCCGCTGCGGAACCGCAAAGCCCCGCGAGGCGGCGCGCGCCTTGCCTTCCCTGTTAGCACCGCTGAAAAAAGGAGCAAGGACATGTGGCAATGGGCGTTGCCAGCTTCGGCGCGACGAGGGGCGCGCGCCCGGAAGCCTCCGGCGGGGATATTTCCCGCGAGACGGAGAGGGCGCTCTCGGTCTCCTGCACCTTCGCCAGGATACAAATATTCCGGGGGAGAGGCGCGCAGCGCCCCGGGGGCGGAGCCCCCCTTCCTGCCGGCTCCGCGCGTATCCCGCGCTCGGGCGGAGCCCCAATCTCGGCAACGCCATATGGACAGAGCGCCCCTCAGCCCCTATGTGCACCCATCATGGCCCAGCAGAAGTCCGACCCGAACTACAAGATCATCGCCGAGAACCGGCGCGCGCGCTTCGATTACGCGATCGAGGACGATATCGAGTGCGGCATCATCCTCACCGGATCCGAGGTGAAGAGCCTGCGCGAGAACAGCTCCAACATCGCCGAGAGCTACGCGGCGGTGGAGGACGGCGAGCTGTGGCTGGTGAACTCCTACATCGCACCCTACACCCGCGCCATGTTCCCGCACGAGGAGCGGCGTCGCCGCAAGCTGCTGGTCTCCAAGAAGGAGCTGTCGCGGCTGTGGAACGAGACCCAGCGCAAGGGCATGACGATCGTGCCGCTGGTCATGTACTTCAACCACAAGGGCATGGTGAAGCTGAAGATCGGCATCGCCAAGGGCAAGCAGAACCACGACAAGCGCGAGACCGAGGCCAAGCGCGACTGGAACCGCCAGAAGCAGCGCCTGCTCAAGGAGCGCGGCTGACGCCGTGACGGTGCCCGGGGGCGCGCGAGCGATCCCGCCCTTGCGAGTCCGGGGCGGGCACCTTAGAGACGAGGCGATGCTGACTGCCCCGGGGAGAGGTGATGGCAAGTGACGATCCCAAGACGCTGGTGTCGACCGACTGGCTGGCGCGCCACCTGAAAGATCCCGACCTGCGCCTGCTCGATGCGAGCTGGTACATGCCCGGATCCGGCCGCGATCCGAAGGCCGAGTACGAGGCCGCGCACATTCCCGGCGCGCGCTTCTTCGACATCGACGAGATCTCCGACCTGCGCTCGAACCTGCCGCACATGGTGCCGCCCATCGACAAGTTCATGTCCCGGATGCGCGCGCTTGGCGTCGGCGACGGCCACCAGATCGTCGTCTACGACGGCACCGGCCTGTTCTCCTCCGCGCGCGTCTGGTGGCTGTTCAAGCTGATGGGTCATGACGACATCGCCGTGCTCGACGGTGGCTTGCCGAAATGGCAATCCGAGGGCCGCGAGGTCGAGGATCTGCCCCCGGTCATCCGCGACCGCCACATGATGGTGCGCCGCCAGAACCACCTGGTGAAGGACGTCACGCAGGTCTCGGCCGCTTCGAAGCTGCGTGACCACGAGATCATCGACGCCCGCGCCCCTGCGCGCTTCCGCGGAGAGGTGCCCGAGCCGCGCCCGGGCCTGCGCTCGGGGCATATTCCCGGCTCGAAGAATGTGCCTTTCGGCACGCTGCTCAACCCCGACCAGACGATGAAATCGCCCGAGGCGCTGCGCGCCGCCTTCGAGGCGGCCGGCGTCGATCTGGGCAAGCCCGCCATCACCAGCTGTGGCTCCGGCGTCACCGCCGCCATCCTGAGCCTTGCCCTGACGCGTTTGGGCAAGACCGACCATGCCCTATATGACGGGTCCTGGACCGAGTGGGGGCAATTCCCCACGCTGCCCGTCGCCACCGGAGAGGACTGATGTTCGAAACTCTGAAAGAGCAGCCCGCAGACAAAATCCTGATGCTGATGCAGGCCTACAAAGAGGACCCGCGGACGCAGAAGGTCGACCTCGGGGTCGGCGTCTACAAGGACGCCAGCGGCAACACGCCGGTCATGCGCGCCATCAAGGCGGCGGAAAAGCAGCTCTGGGAGAGTGAGACCACCAAGTCCTACACCGGTCTCGCGGGCGATCCGGCCTTTGCCGAGGCTCTGGGCAAGCTGGTGCTGGGCGACGCGGTCCCGGCCGAGAACGTGGCGGCGGCCGCGACCCCCGGCGGCACCGGCGCGGTGCGCCAGGCCTTCGACATGATTAAGATGGCCAACCCCAAGGCGCGCGTCTTCGTCTCGGACCCGACCTGGCCCAACCACCTGTCGATCCTCAAGCACATGGGGCTGCAGATCGTTCCCTACCGCTATTTCGACGCCGAGACCCGCGGCGTGGACTTCGTGGGCATGATCGCCGACCTGCAGCAGGTGCTCCCAGGCGACGTGGTGCTGCTGCACGGCTGCTGCCACAACCCCACCGGCGCCAACCTGAATATCTCGCAGTGGAAGGCCGTGACCGAGCTGCTGCTGGAAAAGCAGGGCACGCCGATGATCGACATTGCCTACCAGGGCTTCGGCGACGGTCTCGAGGAAGACGCCGCCGGCGTGCGCCTCGTCGCCTCTTCGGTGCCCGAGTGCCTGATCGCCGCCTCCTGCTCGAAGAACTTCGGCATCTACCGCGAACGCACCGGCCTGCTGATGGCGGTGAGCCGCGACGCCTCGGCGAAGAAGTTGAACCAGGGCACGCTGAATTACCTCAACCGCCAGAACTACTCCTTCCCGCCCGATCACGGTGCGCGGCTGGTGACCATGGTTCTGAACGATCCCGAGCTGCGCGCCGACTGGGCCGCCGAGCTGGAGGAGGTGCGTCTGTCGATGCTGGGCCTGCGCGAGCAGCTGGCCTCCGAGCTACAGCGCCTGTCGGGCTCGGATCGTTTCGGGTTCATCGCCCAGCACCGCGGCATGTTCTCGCGGCTCGGCGCAACGCCGGAGCAGGTCGAGACCATGCGCCGGGATCACGGCATCTACATGGTCGGCGACTCGCGGCTGAACATCGCGGGGCTGAACAAGACCACCGTGCCGATCCTCGCGGAGGCGATCATCAAGGCGGGTTGCTGAGCCGAGACCGCAGCTTCAAGATGGTATGAGTTTCAAACGCGGGCCCTCGGGCCCGCGTTTCGCATTTTAGCCATGCTCGGCGAGGCTGTCCTGCGGCGCCTCGGCCCGGTCGTCCATGCCGTAGTCGCGCAACACCTGGCAGACCCGCAGCCGGTAGCCGGCGAAGATGCCCTCGCGCCCGGCCCTCTGCGCACCGCGATGCGCTGCCAGTTTCCGCCAGCGCTCCACCGCCGCCTCGTCTTCGAAGAAGCTGAGCGAGAGCAGTTTCTCGGGATTGGTGAGGCTCTGGAAGCGCTCGACCGAGATGAATCCCTCGACCTCCTCGACCATGGGGCGCATGGCGGCGGCGATGTCGAGGTACTGGTCCTTGCGGCCCTCGGCGGGGATGACCTCGAAGATGATGGCGATCATGGCTGTCTCCTCTGTGCGCGCCAGACTTTCCGGCGCGCGCGGAGATTTGCAAGCCGGATCCGCCGCGCGCCTGCCGGGCCGCGCGCCCGTGGCGGGTTCCGGATTTGCGTATTTGGAAAGAGAAGAAGGGGTTGGGCGCGGACACCTGCTTCTTCTCTTTTCCAAATACGCGTTCGGGGCGTTTCCATGCGCGGTGACGCCGGGGTAGGGGGGCGGTGGCTCGCCGCCAGCCCCGCTCTGCCGAGGAGTCGCTTGCCGATCGGGGCCATGCCGCGTATCCGCAGGGCTGGCCCGCTTGCCGATGCGCGGGGGCCGTGCGACCCTTCCCGCCGGAGGACCCCTGTTATGACCGAGACGATGAGCCGATCCGAAACCAGCCTGCTGCCGCAGCTGCACGAGCCGCGCAACCCGGGCATGCCGCTCGACATGGACCGGATTATGCGCGCAACCGCCAACCGCTCGGCGATCGAGCGGCGCGCCGCGACCCTGCCGGGCCGGCGCTCGGTGAAGAAGGATTACCAGGCGGCCTGGCTCGCGCGTGCCATCAGCTGCATCGACCTGACCACGCTGGCGGGGGACGATACGGCGGGCCGCGTGGCGCGGCTCTGCGCCAAGGCGCGCCAGCCGGTGCGGGCGGATATCCTCGAGGCGCTGGGGCTCGAGGGGCTGACCACGGGCGCGGTCTGCGTCTACCACGACATGATCGCCCCTGCCGTCGAGGCGCTTGAAGGCACCGGAATCCCGGTGGCGGCGGTCTCGACCGGCTTTCCGGCGGGTCTCTCGCCCTTCCATCTGCGCGTCGCCGAGATCACCGAGAGCGTGAAGGCCGGCGCGCGGGAGATCGACATCGTCATCTCGCGTCGCCACGTGCTGACTGGCGATTGGCAGGCGCTCTACGACGAGATGCGCGCCTTCCGCGAGGCCTGCGGCGAGGCGCACGTCAAGGCGATCCTCGCCACCGGCGAGCTCGGCACGCTGCAGAACGTCGCGCGTGCCTCGATGGTCTGCATGATGGCGGGCGCCGATTTCATCAAGACCTCGACCGGCAAGGAGAGCGTCAACGCCACGCTGCCGGTCAGCCTCGTGATGATGCGGGCGATCCGCGAGTATTACGAGGAAACCGGCTACCGCGTCGGCTACAAGCCCGCGGGCGGCATCTCGAAGGCCAAGGACGCGGTGACCTATCTCGCGCTGGTCAAGGAAGAACTCGGCGACCGCTGGTTGCGGCCGGACCTCTACCGCTTCGGCGCCTCCTCGCTGCTGGGCGACATCGAGCGGCAGCTCGAACATCACGTGACCGGGGCCTATTCGGCCTCCTGGCGCCACGCCACGAGCTGATGGCGCATCTGCGGAACTGGAGACGACGGACATGAGCGTGAAAGAGATCTTCGAGAGCATGGATTATGGACCCTCGCCCGAGAGCGCCGCGGATGCGCTGACCTGGATCGTGGACCAGGGCTCGCGCTTCGGCTGCTTCATCGACGGCGGCTTCACCAAGCCGGGGCAGACCTTCGAGAGCCGCAATCCGGCCACCGGTGAAGTGCTGGCCGAGGTGACGCAGGCGACGCAGGGCGATGTCGACGCGGCGGTGAAGGCCGCGCGCGCGGCGCAGCCGGCCTGGGCGAAGCTGGGCGGCAAGGGACGTGCGCGCTTCCTCTATGCGCTGGCGCGCCTGGTGCAGAAGCATTCGCGGCTGCTCGCGGTGCTGGAGACCCTCGACAACGGCAAGCCGATCCGCGAGAGCCGCGACATCGACGTGCCGCTCGTGGCGCGGCATTTCTACTACCACGCGGGCTGTGCGCAGCTGATGGACGCGGAGCTGCCGGGGCGGGAGGCACTGGGCGTCTGCGGCCAGATCGTGCCGTGGAACTTCCCGCTGCTGATGCTGGCCTGGAAGATCGCTCCGGCGCTGGCGATGGGCAACACGGTGGTACTGAAGCCCGCCGAATGGACCTCGCTCACCGCGCTCTGCTTTGCCGATCTCTGCCAGCAGGCGGGCCTGCCGAAGGGCGTGGTCAACATCGTCACCGGTGACGGCGCGGTGGGCGAGATGATCACCGGCGCCGAGGTCGACAAGATCGCCTTCACCGGCTCGACCGAGGTGGGCCGCAAGATCCGCGCCGCCACCGCCGGCAGCGGCAAGTCGCTGACGCTCGAGCTGGGCGGCAAGTCGGCCTATGTGGTCTTTGAAGACGCAGACCTCGATAGCGCGGTCGAAGGGCTGGTGGATGCCATCTGGTTCAACCAGGGACAGGTCTGCTGCGCGGGCTCGCGCCTCTTGGTCCAGGAGGGCATCGCCGAGCGCTTCCACGACAAGCTGAAGGCGCGGATGGACAAGCTGCGCATGGGCGACCCGCTCGACAAGTGCATCGACATCGGCGCCATCGTCGACCCCGAGCAGAAGGCCCGGATCGAGGCGCTGATGGCCAAGGCAAGCGGTGAGGGCGAGGTCTATACCGGCTGCGCTGCGCCCGAGGGCTGCTTCATTGCGCCGACGCTGGTGACGGGTCTCTCGCCCGCCTCGCTGTTGATGCAGGAAGAGATCTTCGGTCCGGTGCTGGTCTCGACCACCTTCCGCACGCCCTCCGAGGCGGTGCAGATCGCCAACAACACCCGCTACGGGCTCGCCGCCTCGGTCTGGTCCGAGAACATCAACACCGCGCTCGACGTGGCACCGAAGCTCGAGGCCGGGGTGGTCTGGGTCAATGGCTCGAACATGTTCGATGCGGCGGCGCCTTTCGGCGGGCTGCGCGAGAGCGGCTTTGGTCGCGAGGGCGGCTGGGAGGGCCTCGCGGCCTACACCCGTGCCGCGGGCAAGGCGAAGGCACTGAAGAAGGTCGAGCCGTTTGCCGGTGAGAGCGCCGAACCGCAGGACGTGGACCGCACCGCCAAGCTCTATGTCGGCGGCAAGCAGGCGCGGCCCGACGGCGGCTACGCGCAGAACATCTACGACAAGAAGGGCAAGCTGCTGGGGCAGGCGCCGATCTCGTCGCGCAAGGACATCCGCAACGCCGTCGAGGCGGCGCGGGGCGCTTCGGGCTGGTCCGCAGCAACGGCGCACAACCGCGCGCAGGTGATCTACTTCATCGCAGAGAACCTGCAGGCGCGGGCCAGGGAGTTCGCGGCGCGGATCGATGCCATGACAGGCGGCAAGGGGGGCGCGGCAGAGGTCGAGGCCTCGGTCGACCGGCTCTTCACCTATGCCGCCTGGGCCGACAAGTACGAAGGCGCGGTAAAGCCCGTGCCGCTGCGCGGTACCGCGCTGTCCCTGCGCCAGCCGACCGGCGTCATCGGCGCCTTCTGCCCGGACGAGGCGCCGCTGCTCGGCCTCGTTTCTGTCATGGCCCCGGCCATCGCCATGGGCAACCGCGTGGTGCTTGTCGCCTCCGAGCCCTTCCCGCTGGCGGCGACGGATTTCTACCAGGTGCTCGACACCTCTGACCTGCCGGGCGGGGTGGTCAACATCCTTACCGGTCCGCACGAGGACCTCGCGCCGGCGCTTGCGAGCCACATGGATGTCGAGGCGGTGTGGAGCTTCTCGTCGTCGGATCTGTCGAAGGCCATCGAAAAAGGCGCGGCAGGCAACCTCAAGCGCAGCTGGGTGAATGACGGCAAGGCCCGTGACTGGAGCTCGGCAGCGGGGGAGGGCGAGCTCTTCCTCGAGGCGGCGACCGAGGTGCAGACCGTGTGGATTCCCTGGGGCGCCTGAGCGCCGCAGCCGACAATGGACCCGAGTCGCGCGTGGGGCGCCTTGTCGCGCCCCACCGTTTTAGGCGTTGAATCAGCCCGCTGTCCCGGATAAGGGGCGATCTTTCGCCGCAACGTTGAGAAAAGCCCTCTCCGATGCTATCTTATAAGGGCCCGGCGCCGGGGTCACATTCGGCGCGTGCCATGAAGGAGGACAATGTCCTGTCACTTACTGCCGATGCGGCCGGTGCCGCTGTTGCGGGGATGCCCATGAGCGGGCTGACCCACACCGAGGTTACGAGCGAGCTTATTCTTGCCGCCGTCCTCAAGTCTCTCGACGACAACAAGGCGGAAGAGACCGTGCAGATCGACCTGCGCGGCAAGACCTCCGTCTGCGACCATATGGTGATCTGCTCGGGGCGTTCGTCGCGGCAGGTGGCCTCGATCGCGCAGAAGCTCGCCGAGGATCTGAAGCATGAGCTTGGCGTCCTGTGCAAGACCGAGGGCGAAGAGACCGGCGATTGGGTGCTGATCGACGCGGGCGACGTGATCGTCCACGTGTTCCGTCCCGAGGTGCGCGAGTTCTACCAGCTCGAGAAGATGTGGATGCCGCTGGGCAAGGTGACCCAGAGCGCGACCTGACCGGGAGCGTTCATGCGCGTGCATCTCTGCGTCGTGGGCCGCCTGCGGGCCGGCCCCGAGCGCGATCTGATTGACGATTATCTCAAGCGCTTCGACCGTACGGGGCGGGCGCTGGGACTGGGTCCGGTATCCGTGACCGAGGTTGAAGACCGCAAGGGCGGCGGCATGGCGGCGGAGGCCGCGCTGCTGCGCAAGGCGATTCCCTCGGGGGCGCGGCTCTGCATCCTCGATGAGCGCGGAAAGCTGATGAGCTCGCCGGAATTTGCCCGGCAACTGGGCGACATTCGCGATGCCGGCACGGGTGATCTGGCCTTTGTCATCGGCGGTGCCGATGGGATCGACCCGTCGCTGCGGGCCGAGGCGGACATGGCACTCAGCTTTGGCCAGATGGTCTGGCCGCACATGCTGGTGAGGGTCATGCTGTCCGAACAGCTCTACCGTGGCGCGTCCATTCTGGCGGGCAGCCCCTACCACCGAGTTTGATTTTGTGTAGGTTTTCGCGTCGGCGGTTTCCTGCCTGTCGACGGACTCGCGCACGGCGGGAATCCGCGCGAATGCAAACCCCGCGTTGCAAACTCCGAAATCCCTGATTTAGCTGCACTTATCGCACCGTCGCGCAGCTGTGAAGACGAGCGAGGTTGACTGCCCTTCTACTGTCCCTGCCGGCTCCCCCGCCGGTCCCGGGCAGATCAACGGCCCCGGAGTTTCCCCGAACTCCGGGGCCCTTCTTTTCTAGGGGTCCTCAGCTGTAGGCGATGACCAGCAGGATGACCCCGAGGACCACCCGGTAGATCACGTAGGGCGTGAAGCTCACCGAGCGCAGCAGCCGCATCATCAGCGTCAGTGCGAGCAGCGCCGAGACGAAGGCGAAGCCCGCGGCGATCGCGCCGTCCCTTGCTGCCTGCGCGTCGGCGGTGCCGATCACCTCGGCCCCGAGAAGCACGCCGGAGGCAAAGATTGTCGGGATCGACATGAGCATCGAGATCTTCGCCGCGTCGTGGCGCTTGTAGCCCATCTGCCGGGCGCCGGTGATGGTGATGCCAGAGCGCGAGGTGCCGGGAATCAGCGCCACGGCCTGCCACAGGCCGAGCTTGATGGCATCCTTGAGAGTCCAGTCCGCCTCGGTCTTCTCGACCGGGCCTTTCTGGTCGGCCCACCACAGCACGACGCCGAAGATCAGCATCGTCCATCCGATCACCGCGATCGATCGCAGCATGTCCGAGAGGCCGGTCAGGTTGAGGATCAGCCCGACGAGGATCACCGGCACGGTGGCGACGGCGAGCAGGAAGGCGAGCTTGGAGCCGGGGGTGTCGATCTTGCCGGTCAGCATGCGGGGGATGCCGGCCAGTCCCACGCGGACGTCCGACCAGAAGTAGAGCACGACCGCAAAGAGAGTTCCGACATGAACTGCAACGTCGATGACCTGTCCCTGGTCCTGCATGCCGGTCAGCCCTGGCAGGAGAATCAGGTGACCTGACGAGGAAATGGGGAGAAACTCGGTGATACCCTGGATGAGCGCGAGGATAATCAGTTGAGACAGGGGCATGAACGCAGGTCTCCGCTTAAATGGCCCTTTCGCTATAGGTTGTTGGTTTTCAGGGGGAAAGAGCGAATTTGGTCCGTTTTCGGACCTATTTTTTGATCACCTTGGGGTGCGCTGCGAGCTTCGAGCCAAATTTTTATCAATATAGGTCAGCATGTGTGACTTTTATTTGGTTTCGAGTTTAAGTAAGCAAGCCCGACCGATTGATTTGCTTGGAGACAAGGCATCATGGCAAAGCAACCCATGCTGAAATTCGTGAAGATCGAGCGCGACATGCCCGAGAAGCGGGAGGCCTCCGTCCGCAGCCACGACTTCGACGAAATTTATGCTGAGTTCGCAAAGGCCAAGGCCGAGGAGCAGGCGAGCCGCTGCAGCCAGTGTGGCGTGCCCTATTGCCAGTCCCACTGCCCTCTGCACAACAACATCCCCGACTGGCTGCGCCTCACCGCGACCGGCCGTCTGGAGGAAGCCTACGAAATCAGCCAGGCCACCAACACCTTCCCGGAAATCTGCGGTCGCATCTGCCCGCAGGACCGTCTGTGCGAAGGCAACTGCGTGATCGAGCAGTCCGGTCACGGAACAGTGACCATCGGCTCTGTCGAAAAATACATCACCGACACCGCTTGGGAGCAGGGCTGGGTGAAGCCCGCCGCGCCGGTTTCCGAGCGTGACGAGAGCGTCGGCATCATCGGCGCGGGCCCCGGCGGGCTTGCGGCGGCTGACATGCTGCGCCGTGCCGGCGTGCAGGTGACCGTCTATGACCGCTACGACCGTGGCGGCGGCCTGCTGACCTACGGCATCCCGGGCTTCAAGCTCGAGAAAGACGTGGTCATGCGCCGCATCAAGCAGCTCGAGGACGGCGGTGTACGCTTTGTCTTCAACTGCAACGTCGGCGAAGACCTGAGCTTCGACGAGATCCGCGATCAGCATGACGCGGTGATCATCGCCACCGGCGTTTACAAGTCGCGCGACCTGCGTGGCCCGGGCGCGGGTGCCAAGGGCATCGTCAAGGCGATCGACTATCTCACTGCCTCGAACCGCACCGCCAACTTCGGCGACACCGTGCCCGAGTTCGAAAGCGGCGAGCTGAACGCCAAGGGCAAGAAGGTCGTGGTCATCGGCGGCGGTGACACCGCCATGGACTGCCTGCGCACAGCGATCCGCCAAGGCGCGGAGAGCGTGAAATGCCTCTATCGTCGCGACCGTGCCAACATGCCCGGCTCGCAGCGCGAGACCGCGAACGCCGAGGAAGAGGGCGTGCAGTTCGAGTGGCTGACCGCGCCGAAGGGCTTCAAGGGCGATGAGACCGTCGAGGCGGTGATGGTGCAGAAGATGCGCCTCGGCCATCCCGACGCCACCGGCCGTCAGGCCCCGGAACTGATCGAAGGCGCCGACTACGAAGAGCCCGCTGATCTGGTGATCAAGGCGCTCGGCTTCGAGCCCGAGGAACTGCAGACCCTCTGGGGCGCGCCCGAGCTTGAAGTCACCCGCTGGGGCACCGTGAAGGCCGAGTTCACCTCGGGCCGGACGGCGCTGCCGGGCGTCTACGCGGTGGGCGACATCGTGCGCGGCGCCAGCCTCGTGGTCTGGGCGATCCGTGACGGCCGCGACTGCGCCGAGCACGTGCTGAAGGACTTCGATAAGCTCGCGGCCATCGCCGCCGAGTAAGGCCACACCCGCAATGCACATCCCATGCACAGGACATGCGCATGGGGTGTGCATCCCCCGAAACCCACGCCCAAGGAGAGGTCAGCGGCGCTGACCCTCGCCGAAAAAGGAGCGGTGCATGACGCAGAAGACCGGACAATGCCTCTGCGGCGCGGTACGCTTCACCGTGACCGAGTTCGGCAGCTTCGGCGTCTGCCATTGCGAGCAGTGCCGCCGCTGGGCCGGATCGGCGCTGTTCGCGGTGAACGTGCCCGAGGCGGCGATCTCGATCGAGGGTGCCGATGCGATCCGCAGCTTCCGTAGCTCGGATTGGGCTTCGCGGCACTTCTGCGGGACCTGCGGCTCGGTGCTCTGGTACCGCTACGACAAGGGCGTCGATGGGGCAGGGGAGTACGAGGTCTGCCTTGGGCTTCTGGACGACGGCAACGGCTTCGAGATGAAGAGCGAGATCTTCGCCGACGAGAAGCCCGACAGCTGGGCGCTCACCGGGGGCCACCCGAAATACACTCGCGCCGAGACGCTGAAGAAATTCGGTGCGGACGTCAGCGGCGCCTGAGCCGCAGGACCAAAACCGCGGCGCCTGAGCCGCGACACAGAATTCCGGCGCGATGACGCGCCATTTCATTCGGCGCCCTTGCGCGCCAGCCACGTATCCCGGCCGCCCCGGCGGCCTTCCATGGAGGTGCTAAGCCATGACCACTTTCGACGCAAACTGGGTTGCCGCAGAGGAAGCCAAGCGCAAGTGGATGGAGGAGAACGGCCTGTTCCGCGAAGAGCATGAACACTCTTCCTGCGGCGTCGGCCTTGTGGTCTCCATCGACGGGAAGCCGTCGCGCAAGGTTGTCGAGGCGGGCATCACCGCGCTGAAGGCGATCTGGCACCGCGGCGCCGTCGACGCCGACGGCAAGACCGGCGACGGCGCGGGTATCCACGTGCAGATCCCCGTCTCCTTCTTCTACGACCAGATCGAGCGCACCGGCCACGCGCCGCGCAAGGACGAGCTGATGGCCGTCGGCCAGGTCTTCCTGCCGCGCACCGATTTTGCCGCGCAGGAAACCTGCCGGACCATCGTCGAGACCGAAGTGCTGCGCATGGGCCACTACATCTACGGCTGGCGCCACGTGCCGGTGAGCGTGGATTGCCTTGGCGAGAAGGCCAACGCGACCCGCCCCGAGATCGAGCAGATCCTGATCTCCAACGCCAAGGGCGTGGACGAGGAAACCTTCGAGCGCGAGCTCTACGTCATCCGCCGCCGCATCGAGAAGGCCGCGGCTGCCGCGGGCATCAACGGGCTCTACATCGCCTCGCTGTCGTGCCGGTCGATCATCTACAAGGGCATGATGCTGGCCGAGCAGGTCGCCGTCTTCTACCCGGACCTGCAGGACGAGCGTTTCGAGTCCGCCTTCGCGATCTACCACCAGCGCTATTCCACCAACACCTTCCCGCAGTGGTGGCTGGCGCAGCCCTTCCGCATGCTTGCCCACAACGGCGAGATCAACACCATCAAGGGCAACACCAACTGGATGAAGTCGCACGAGATCCGCATGGCCTCGGCGACCTTCGGAGAGATGGCCGAGGACATCAAGCCGATCATCGCGACCGGGGCGTCGGACTCCGCCGCGCTGGACGCGGTGTTCGAGGTGCTGGTTCGCGCCGGGCGCAACGCGCCGATGGCCAAGACCATGCTGATCCCCGAAGCCTGGTCAAAGCAGGCGGTGGAGCTGCCGCAGGCCTGGCTCGACATGTATTCCTACGTGAACTCGGTGATGGAGCCCTGGGACGGCCCCGCGGCGCTGGCGATGACCGACGGCCGCTGGGTTTGCGGCGGTCTCGACCGCAACGGCCTGCGTCCGATGCGCTACGTGGTCACCGGTGACGGCCTGCTGATCGCCGGCTCCGAGGCGGGCATGGTGCCGGTCGACGAGTCGACCGTCCGCGAGAAGGGCGCGCTCGGCCCGGGCCAGATGATCGCCGTCGACATGGAAGAGGGCAAGCTCTACCGCGACACCGAGATCAAGGACCGCCTTGCCGGTAGCCAGCCGTTCGGCGAATGGGTCGGCAAGATCACCGAGCTCGACGAGAGCCTTGCCAAGATCTCCGAGAAGCCGCTGTTCTCGGGGGCCGAACTGCGCAAGCGCCAGATTGCCGCGGGCTACAGCATCGAGGAACTGGAGCAGTCGCTCTCGGCCATGGCCGAGGATGGCAAGGAAATGCTCGCCTCGATGGGCGACGATACCCCGTCCGCTGTTCTGTCCAAGAAGTACCGGCCGCTGAGCCACTTCTTCCGCCAGAACTTCAGCCAGGTGACCAACCCGCCGATCGACTCGCTGCGCGAATTCCGCGTGATGTCGCTGAAGACTCGCTTCGGCAACCTCAAGAACGTGCTCGACGAGAGCTCGGCGCAGACCGAGATCCTCGTTTTGGACACGCCCTTCGTCGCCAATGCGCAGTTCGAGGAGCTGACCAAGCACTTCAACGCCGGTCTGGTCGAAATCGACTGTACCTTCCCCGCTGGTGCCGGCGAGGGCGCGCTGCGTGATGGCCTGGCCCGTATCCGGGCTGAGGCCGAGGATGCCGTGCGCTCGGGCGGCGGCCACATCGTGCTGACCGATCACCACCAGGGTGACGACAAGGTCGCCATGCCGATGATCCTCGCTACTTCGGCGGTGCACAGCTGGCTGACCAAGAAGGGCCTGCGGACCTTCTGCTCGCTGGGCGTGCGCTCGGCGGAATGCATCGACCCGCATTACTTCGCGGTTCTCGTCGGCTGCGGTGCGACCATCGTGAACCCCTACCTGGCCGAGGACAGCATCGCCGACCGCATCTCGCGCGGCCTGATCGACGGCAGCCTGACCGAGGCCGTGGCGCGCTACCGCGAGGCCGTCGACCAGGGCCTGCTGAAGATCATGTCGAAGATGGGCATCTCGGTGATCTCCTCCTATCGCGGCGGTCTCAACTTCGAGGCCGTGGGCCTGTCGCGCGCCATGTGCGCCGAGTATTTCCCCGGCATGCTGTCGCGGATTTCGGGCATCGGCGTGCACGGCATCCAGCAGAAGGCCGAAGAGGTCCACGCGCTCGGCTTCAAGGGCGGTCGCGACGTGCTGCCGATCGGCGGTTTCTACAAGGCCCGCAAGTCCGGCGAGACCCACGCCTGGGGCGCGCAGAACATGCACCTGATGCAGGCGGCCTGTAACAAGGCCAGCTACGAGCTGTGGAAGACCTATTCCAAGGCGATGCGCGCCAACCCGCCGATCCACCTGCGCGACCTGCTCGACATCAAGCCGCTGGGCGAGGCGATCCCGTTGGAAGAGGTGGAAAGCATCACCTCGATCCGTAAGCGCTTCGTGACGCCGGGCATGTCGCTGGGGGCGCTCTCGCCCGAGGCGCACAAGACGCTGAACATCGCGATGAACCGCATCGGCGCCAAGTCGGACTCCGGTGAGGGCGGCGAGGATCCGGCACACTTCGTGCCCGAGCCCAACGGCGACAACCCCTCGGCGAAGGTCAAGCAGGTGGCCTCGGGCCGCTTCGGCGTCACCGCCGAGTACCTGAACCACTGCGAGGAACTCGAGATCAAGGTCGCGCAGGGCGCCAAGCCCGGCGAGGGTGGCCAGCTGCCCGGCATGAAGGTGACCAAGCTGATCGCACGCCTGCGCCACTCGACCGAGGGCGTGACGCTGATCTCGCCGCCGCCGCACCACGACATCTACTCGATCGAGGACCTCGCGCAGCTGATCTACGATCTCAAGCAGATCAACCCGCGCTGCAAGGTGACGGTGAAGCTGGTGGCCTCCTCGGGCGTCGGCACCATCGCCGCGGGCGTTGCCAAGGCGAAGGCCGACATCATCCTGATCTCGGGCCACAACGGTGGCACGGGTGCTTCTCCGGCGACCTCGATCAAGCACGCGGGTCTGCCGTGGGAGATGGGCCTCACCGAGGCGCATCAGGTTCTGGCGATGAACAAGCTGCGCGACCGCGTGACGCTGCGCACCGACGGCGGCCTGCGCACCGGGCGTGACATCGTCATGGCCGCGATGCTCGGCGCCGAGGAGTTCGGCATCGGCACCGCCGCGCTGATCGCCATGGGCTGCATCATGGTCCGCCAGTGCCAGTCGAACACCTGCCCGGTGGGGGTCTGCACCCAGGACCCGGAACTGCGCGACAAGTTCACCGGCAATGCCGAGAAGGTGGTGAACCTCATCACCTTCTACGCCACCGAGGTGCGCGAGATCCTCGCCTCCATCGGTGCGCGCTCGCTGAACGACGTGATCGGCCGCGCCGACCTGCTGAGCCAGGTCAGCCGGGGTGCCGAGCATCTCGATGACCTCGACCTCAACCCGCTGCTGATCCGGGTGGATGGGGCCGACGACATCGTCTACGACCGCGCGAAAGAGCGGAACGTGGTGCCCGACACGCTCGACGCCGAGATCGTCCGCGACGGCAGCCGCTTCCTGCAGGACGGCGAGAAGATGCAGCTCTCCTACGCGGTGCAGAACACGCACCGTACGGTCGGTACGCGCACCTCGAGCCACATCGTCAGCAAGTTCGGCATGCGCAACGCGTTGCAGCCCGACCACCTGCACGTCAAGCTCACCGGCTCTGCCGGCCAGTCGCTGGGTGCCTTCGCGGCCCCGGGCCTGAAGCTGGAAGTGTCGGGCGACGCCAACGACTACGTCGGCAAGGGCCTGTCGGGCGGTACCATCGTGGTGCGGCCGCCGATGATGTCGCCGCTGACCGCGTCGAACAACACGATCATCGGCAACACCGTGCTCTACGGCGCCACCGACGGCTATCTCTTCGCCGCCGGCAAGGCTGGCGAGCGCTTCGCGGTCCGCAACTCGGGCGCGAAGGTGGTGGTCGAGGGCTGCGGCACCAACGGCTGCGAGTACATGACCGGCGGCACAGCGGTGATCCTCGGCCCGATCGGCGCCAACTTCGGTGCGGGCATGACCGGCGGCATGGCCTATCTCTATGATCCCGAGGGTCTGACCCCGGACCTGATGAACATGGAGAGCCTGGTGACCTGCCCGGTGGGTGAAGAGCACTGGGAAGCCGAGCTGAAGGGGCTGATCGAGCGCCACGCGACGGAGACCGGCAGCCGCAAGGCGCTGGACATCCTGCAGAACTGGGAGACCGAGAAAGCGGCCTTCGTGCAGGTCTGCCCGATCGAGATGCTCAACAAGATCCCGCACCCGCTGGGCATCGAGAGCGATCTCGCGGTTCCGGCGGAATAGGCCCGCCCGATCCCGCAAAGGTGACGCGCCCGGACCGCTGGTCCGGGCGTTTTCCGTTGCGCAGCATCGCAGAGCGCTTTTCCATGTGCGCGCAGCCGTGTAGATCTGCGCCATGGCGCGAGCAGCAAAAACCACCAGATGCAAAACGAAGAAACCCGCGAAGGGCACGAAGAGCACCGCAAGGCGATCAAAGCCGCTGCGCGGGCTGATCACGCGCGCCCTGCAGGCGGCGGTGGTGCTGGCACTGCTGCTCGGTCTCGCGGTGCTGGCCTACCGTTTCGTCAATCCTCCGGGCACGCTCTACATGTGGAGCGAGGGGCGCAGGCTGGGTGCCCCGGTGGCCTACGAATGGGTGGATGCCGAGAATGTGGCGCCGGTCGTGCTGCGTGCGCTGGTCGCCGCCGAGGACGCAAATTTCTGCACCCACTGGGGGTTCGACATGCGGGCGATCCGCGCCGCCATTGCCGAGGGAGGCAACCGCGGGGCCTCGACGATCAGCCAGCAGGTGGTGAAGAATGCCTTCCTCTGGCAGGGCCGGAGCTGGCCGCGCAAGGCGCTGGAGGCCTCGCTGACCCCGCTGATGGAGGCGCTCTGGCCGAAGCGGCGCATCCTCGAGGTCTACATGAACATCGCCGAGTTCGACGCGGGCGTCTTCGGCATCAAGGCGGCCGCGCGCCACTACTTCGGCGTCGAGCCGTCTCAGCTGACCTCGACGCAGGCGGCGCGGCTTGCCGCGATCCTGCCTGATCCCAAGGACCGCTCCGCCTCGAATCCCTCGAACTTCGTGCAGCGCCGTGCCGGGCAGATCCGCGACGGCGCGGCGACGATTGCCCGCGACGGCCGGGCGCGCTGCTTCGAGTAGGCCGGGGCAGACGCAGGCCCGCGTCCGAAGCGCGATGACCCGAGACGAACCCGCCGTTTGTTATCGGGCCCATATCGAGGTCTGAACCGGCAGGACTGCGACATGCGGCACCCTTGCGTCGGCGCGGAGTTGGTACAACGGTCGCCGCATCGGGCGCGACGGCTACCGCGCCATCCGGGATCTGCGTTTCGAGATCGTGCTGCTGCTCTACACGCCCGCGTGCAAAGCCGCATGGCCGGATTCCGATTGCACTCCGGTGCCGGGGCTCGTCGGCCTGCCGGTGAACGGCAGGCGGGTGCAGTTCGGCTGCGACGTCCCTGCTTCTTCTCTTTGAAAATACGCCGGGTGCGCGCGCCGCCCAGTGGCGCTGCGGGGAACAGCGCCCCCTTTGCACGTTGCCAGCACCGGATGAGATCCCTCCGGTCATCACCCGCCCGTGTCTGCATGCCCAGTTGAATCGCCGCCGCTTTCACGGCAAACAGGCGGGAGATTTCCTTCAGACCCGGAGCCGCTTCCCCGAATGGCAAAGCTTTACCACCTGCCGCTCTCGCCCTTTTGCCGCAAGGTTCGCCTGAGCCTCGCCGAGAAGAAGATCGAATGCGAGCTGGTCGAAGAACGCTACTGGGAGCAGGATGCGGATTTCCTGCGCCGCAACCCGGCGGGCAAGGTCCCTGTGCTGCGCATCGATGGCAAGACCATGTCCGAAAGCGCCGCGATCTGCGAATGGCTCGAGGAAAAGTACCCCGATCCCGCGCTACTGCCGCGCTCGCCCGATGCGCGCTACGAGGTGCGCCGGCTGGTCGCCTGGTTCGATGACAAGTTCCACCATGAGGTCACGTCGAAGCTGCTCTACGAGCGGGTGAACAAGAAGATCATGAAGACCGGTTTTCCCGACTCGGGCAACGTCAAGGCCGGGGCCAAGGCGATCAAGTATCACCTCGACTACATGGCGTGGTTGCTGGATCACCGGCGCTGGCTGGCCGGCGACGTGATGACCCTCGCCGATTTTGCCGCCGCGGCGCATCTGTCGTCGCTCGACTACATCTCCGACGTGGACTGGAACCGCTCGGCCGTGGTCAAGGACTGGTACGCGAAGATCAAGTCACGCCCGGCATTCCGCTCGATCCTCGCCGATCAGGTCCCCGGGTTCCCGCAGCCTGCGCATTACGCCGACCTCGACTTCTGAAGCGAAGTTTCCGAGGCTGTTGCCGGGTGAGAGGGGGCGCTGCCCCCTCGGCGCTGGCGCGCCTCACCCCCGGGATATTTTGACCATGTGGAAGGGCGAGAGCTTGGACGACCTCAAGGCGCGATTGTTGGCCGAGGCGGCGGAGGTGGGATTTTCCGCCTGCCGCGTCTGCCGGCCGTGGGACGTGCCACAGGTCGCCGAGCGGCTGGCGGCCTTTCTCGAGGCGGGGCACCACGGGCAGATGGGCTGGATGGCCGAGCGCAGCCATTGGCGCGGCAACCCTGCGGCGCTCTGGCCCGAGGCGCGCTCGGTGATCATGCTGGCCGAGAACTACGGACCCGCCCATGACCCGCGCGACGTGCTCGCGGAGCGGGAGCGGGCGGCGATCTCGGTCTACGCGCAGAACCGCGACTACCACGACGTGGTGAAGAAGCGGCTCAAGCGGCTGGGGCGCTGGCTGATCGACGCCGGTGCGCGCGCGGGAGGCGGGAACGGCGAGGCCCCGCAGATCAAGGTCTTCGTCGACACCGCCCCGGTGATGGAGAAGCCGCTCGGTGAGGCGGCGGGGCTGGGCTGGCAAGGCAAGCACACCAATCTGGTCAGCCGCGAGCTGGGCTCATGGTTCTTCCTGGGGTCGATCTTCACTACGCTGGAGCTGCCGATCGATGGCGCCGAGCGGGACCATTGCGGCTCGTGCCGGGCATGTCTCGATGCCTGCCCGACCGCGGCCTTTCCGGCGCCCTACCGGCTCGATGCCCGGCGCTGCATCTCCTACCTGACGATCGAGCATCATGGGCCGGTGGACGAGGACCTGCGCGGGTTGATGGGCAACCGCATCTACGGCTGCGACGACTGCCTGGCCGCCTGCCCGTGGAACAAGTTCGCCGAGGTCGCCTCGGAGGTGAAGTACCACGCCCGCGACGATCTTCTGTCGCCGCCGCTGGCAGAGCTGGCAGCGCTCGACGACGCAGAATTCCGGGCGCGCTTCTCCGGCTCGCCGATCAAGCGCATCGGGCGCGATCGCTTCGTGCGCAATGTGCTTTATGCCATCGGCAACTCCGGCCGGGCAGAGCTGCGAGGGGTGGCGCAGGGCTTGTGCGAGGATGCCGACGCGACGGTGCGTGACGCGGCCCGCTGGGCGGTGGCGCGGTTGCAGCTGTCCTGAGCTCGGCGACATCGCCGCCGCGGGCCCTGTTCGACCGCCAAAGCAGAAAGGAAAGCGCCGGTGCCGAGGGATTGGCACCGGCGCCCACGAGGGTCCTGGATTCCAGGAGGTTCTGACAGGAGTACGTGCCTCCTGCCTGAAAGATGGGCGGCTGCGGGATCGTCTGCAAGTGAAATCACGCGAATGGGATGGGAGGTGTTCGCGAATTACGTGTGTCGCGATCACGGAAGTCGCGTTGGTTATCCGCGATACGTGAGCCCCCCGTGCTGGAGAACACGGGGGGCGCCGGGACCACGAGGCAGGCCCCGGGAGCCGCGCCGCGGGGGCGCGGAACTGCCGTCGCGAGGCGCGACCTTCAGGCGCGATCGTCGACCAGAAGCTCGATACTGTCCTCAGAGGCGTAGACCCCGATCACGTCCTCGGGGGCGTAGCCTTGCTCTTCGAGCTGCGCGGTCAGCGCGTCATTCTCGGTCATCAGCGTGCGCAGAGCCTCGAGCTCGGGTGTCGCGGCTTCGATCGCCTCGTCGAGGGCATCGGCGCTTTCATTGGCTTGGCCCTTGAGGGCGCTCAGCGGCTGGATCGTCACCTTCGAGGCTTCGGTCACGGTTTCCGGATCGGCCATGGCGAGGTCCGCGTTGCGCAACGAGGAGATGACCTGCCCGTAGGACGTCGGCGCGTCAGCGCGCAGCTCGGCGGCGGTCTGCGGCGAGACCGGCATCGTGCCGGTGACGCCGGAGCCGCTGGCACCGGTGGACGCCCCCATCTCCGGGCTCGACATCGGCGTGTCCTCCTGCGTGGCGGGCTCCATGGCACCGGAGGAGGGGGCGGCGGACTGCGCAAGCGCTGCGCCCGAGAGCGAGGCGGCGGTGAGCACGGCGAGGCCGAACTTGCTGGTGGAACGGAGGGTCATGTCGGGTCTCCTGACATCCTTGATCTTCGTCTCCGGACGCGGGGTGCGCCGGTCAGGGAGATAATGCGCCGGGAGCCGATTGGGATCCCTTTGTTCCCGGCAGAGTGTCCGATCCTTGTGCGACCGGCGGGCTCCCGCCGGAAACGGGTGGCCGGGGGTGGCGGAGGTTTGCCGGGTTCCCGATCAGGTCGCGCGCGGCAAGCGTGCCGGTGGAACCTTGGCGCAGTTGCGAAGGGGCCTTTGCATTGTCGCTCCGCGACCCCATTTTAAGGCCAAAGGCAAAGACCGGAGGATTCCATGGCGACATTTGAACGCAATCCCGACGTGATCGCGGCGCTCGACCCCGAGCAGTACCGGGTCACGCAGGAGAACGGCACCGAGCGGCCGGGCACCGGCAAGTACCTCGACAACAAGGCACCTGGCATCTACGTCGACATCGTTTCGGGGGAGCCGCTGTTTGCCTCGTCCGACAAGTACGAGAGCGGCTGCGGCTGGCCGAGCTTCACCAAGCCGATCGAACCCGCGCACGTGGCCGAGCTGCGCGACACGACCCACGGGATGATCCGCACCGAGGTGCGCTCGACCCATGGCGACTCGCACCTCGGGCATGTCTTCCCCGACGGGCCGGTGGATCGCGGCGGCTTGCGCTACTGCATCAACTCCGCCTCGCTGCGCTTCGTGCCGCGCGAGGAGATGGAGGCCGAGGGCTATGGTGCCTATCTCGATCAGGTGGAGGACGTGGCATGAGCACCGAACGCGCAGTTCTGGCCGGTGGCTGTTTCTGGGGCATGCAGGACCTGATCCGCAAGCTGCCCGGGGTCGAGGCCACCCGTGTCGGTTACACCGGCGGCGATGTGCCCCATGCCACCTACCGCAACCACGGCACCCACGCCGAAGGCATCGAGATCCTCTTCGACCCGGAGAAGATCAGCTATCGGCGGATCCTCGAGTTCTTCTTCCAGATCCACGATCCGACCACGCTGAACCGGCAGGGCAACGACCTTGGCATGAGCTACCGCTCGGCGATCTACTATCTCGACGAGGCGCAGAAGGCCGAGGCGCTGGAGACCATCGCCGATGTCGACGCCTCGGGGATCTGGCCCGGCAAGGTGGTGACCGAGGTCGAGCCGGCGGGGGATTTCTGGGAAGCCGAGGCGGAGCATCAGGATTACCTGGTGCGCTATCCCGGTGGCTACACCTGCCACTTCCCGCGCCCGGACTGGGTGCTGCCGCGGCGCGCCGCGGCGGAGTAAGGTCCGGATAATCATTGGCGGCGGCGGGGCGGCAACACCCCGCCGCCGCGCTTTGCGCCGTGGAACCGGCAAGCACCGGTCCGCGTTCGTCCGGTGGACGACACCTGAGCAGGACCATGACCACATGAGCACCACCGCCGACCCCGGCACCGCGTCCGACCGCCCCGTCGGCGAGATCGTCGACCGCCTGCAAGAGGCAGCCGGGGGTGCGCGGGTCTCGCTGCGCGACATGGTGGAGAGCTTTGGCGAAAGCTCCTTCATCCCTGCCCTGATGGTGCCCGCGCTGCTGGTGGTCTCGCCGTTGTCGGGGATCCCGCTGTTTTCCACCTTCTGCGGCCTGCTCATTGCCTTCATCTCGGGTCAGATGCTGATCTCGCGCCGTCACCTTTGGCTCCCGGACTTCCTGATGGAACGGAACTTCGACGGCGAAAAGGCCCGCAAGGGGCTGGGCAAGCTGCGCGGGGTTGGCGACTGGCTCGACCGCACCGCCCGCAGCCGGCTGCGGGTGATGACCGCCGGGCCGATGCGCAAGCTCTTGCAGGCGGTTTGCCTGCTCTGCGGACTGGCGATGCCGTTCCTCGAACTGGTGCCCTTTTCCTCGTCGATCCTCGGGCTGACGGTGCTCTGCTTTGCCACGGCTCTGCTGGTGCGTGACGGGCTTTTTGCCACCATCGGCTGCGCGACGTTGGCTGCCGCCGTGCTGGTGCCGCTGATGGTCGCAGGGGTTATCTGAAAGGCGCCTAGGGCATCCCGGCCCGGTTGAACAGGCCGATGACCAGGAGCGCGGCCACGCAGAGTACGCCGAAGAGCAGAACGGCTCGGCGCCCCTTGCGGCGGCTGCCGGGAGGTTCGGGCAGGCGCGTGGGCCGGTCCGAGGCACCTGCATCGCCCGGTCCGGCCCTGGTTTCATGCGGGTGGGCGACGTCGTGCTCGTGCTGTCGGCGGCGTTCGGACGTCATTTGAACCTCCTTGCGAAAGGGCGCCTCAGTTGATCGGAGCATCGTGCCGTGGCGAGGGTTCCGAGCGCACCGGCCAATCGGGGCTGCGCTCCCAGCCGTTCTCTCCGAAGCTGTAGTGCCGCCGCTCGTCTTCGACGAAGTGCTTCTCGCGCGCGATCATGCGGCGGATGCTGGCGCTGTGGCTTTCCAGATCGAGAATGGCAAAGTCGTTTTCCTGCCCGCGCAACCGCGTCGAGAGCCCGGTGCCCACATGTACCTGCAGCACCTGTGCCCCGTGCTTGCGCGACAGGAAGGGTTCGGTGCGCCAACGGTGCAGGTGGCCGGACAACACGACATGCGCGCCGCATTCCGACAGCCTTTCGATGGCCTGATCGGCATCGCGCATCAGCGATTTCTCGACGTCCGGATCCTGCTCGAACGGATGATGCGCGAGCACCACGTTGAGCCCCTTGCTCTCGGAGAAGATGCGGCAGGCCTGCCGCATCTGCAGCCAGCGGATCTTGCCGCGCTGCCAGCGGAAGCGGTCCACGGTGTTGAAGCCTACCACGGTCAGTCCCGGCAGGTGTTTCACCGGCATCATCTCCTCGGTGATGAAGCGGCGGTAGCGGCGGTAAGGGCGCACGAAGCGCAGCCAGAGATTGTCGAGCGAGACGTCGTGGTTGCCCGGCACCGCCATCCATGGCGCCTTCAGTCTGCGCAGGAAGGCGCGGGCGTCGCGATACTGGCTGCGGCGCGCGCGCTGGGTGAAATCGCCGGTGACCGCCACGAGATCCGGTTCGGCGGCGTTCACCGCGCGCAGGAGCGGATCGAGAAGCTCCGGAGCGGTGCGCCCGAAGTGGAGGTCAGAGAGATGAACGAGGCGGGTCATGCGGGCAGCGCTTTTTCCACGGCAGCGCTGGCGGGCTTTTCCGGCTCGGGCTTGTCCTCGGCGGGCGCATTCTCGGCGGGGACCATCACCCGCAGAGGCTCGGCTCGGCGTCGGAAACGGATCGGCGTCTCCATCAGCTCCTTCTCGCCGTCGCGAGCCACCAGCGCGCGTGGGCGGCCGGTGTGCAGGGTGATGTCGCGCCCGGTGACGAGGCCGAATTCCTCCCCCTTCTGCGCCTTGCCCATGGCGAGTCGCAGCGACGCGCGCACGAGGTCCCAGCGACTGTCGCCCTTGGAAGTGAAGAGCACGAAGTCGCCGTTGCGGATCGCCTCGCCGCCATCGAGGTTGAACTGGTCGAGTTGGTAGGCGCTGTTGGCGACGAAGGCGAGCGGGGTGCGGATCTCCGTTGTCTTGCCGTCCACTTCGGCTTGCAGACGCAGCGGCTTGCGGAAGCCGGCGAGCGCCAGCACCACCGACCAGTAGGCGGCGACGCGCGAGCGGCCCCAGCGCTGATAGACGCCCTCGCGCGTGCGCAGGATCAGCGGGTAGATCCCGAGACTGGCGTTGTTGAGGAAGACCTCGCCGTTGACCTCGCCGAGGCTGATCTCGCGCAGACGGCCGGTGGCGAGGATGCGTACGGCGCCCTCGGGCTCCTCGGGGATGTCGAGGCCGCGGGCGAAATAATTGAAGGTTCCCTGCGGGATCACCCCCATCGGCACGCCCGCCTCATGCGCGGCGGCGGCCACTGCGCCGATGGTGCCGTCGCCGCCCGCGGCGACGATGATCTCGCAGCCATTGCCGGCAGCCTTGCGCGCGGTTTCGAGGATCGGTGTCTCGGGGGTGAGGCCGATCAGCTCGGCTTTCAGCCCGTTCTGCTCGAAAAGCTCGGTCAGGGTCTCTCGGCGGCTCTGCTTGTCGGGGTGGTCGCCGGACTGCTCGTTCAGAATGACACAGATCTTGCGTTGTTCCGCCACGGGGAGGTCTCCATCAGGGGTGTGATGGTCAACGCGTGGTGGTCGTGCCGGTTCCCTTGGGGCAGCGGGCAAAGCCCATCTTGATCAGCTGCGCCCCGGTGAGCGTGATCGGCACGGCGCCCCTGTAGCGGGCGGTCGACATGAACCAGCCGCGCAGGCGCGGCGGATAGGCGTCGGCCATGCGCTGCGACCAGTATTCGAAACGCTCCTCGGGGATCGGGCGATCGAGGTAGTGCGGGCCGTGAAAGCCGAAGCGGGTGCGCGGCGAAACGCAGACATCCTCGACCCCGAGCAGGAGGGTGCAGGAGGAGTTGCAGTAACGGCCGCGGAACTCGACCCGGGTCTGCTGGTCACGCAGGTCGCTGACCAGCTGCAGGCGGGGGCGTAGCCGCCCCCCGGGATCATCGCGGATCACCAGCAGCTTCGGAATGTTGCCGCTGGACGACATGAGGGCTGGCTGCTGCAACTCCTTGGCCGCGGCGCTTCGTGCAGACAGGAGAAGCGAAGACAGCAAAAGGAGTAGAAGAAGGCAGAGCGACATGGCAGACGCCGCTGACCACACGTGGTCCGGCGCCGCGCCCGGGGAGGTGCGACTGGGCAAAGGAGGAACTCGCTAACGATTTTCACCGACCGTATGGCCGAAGTCGTAATGAAGGGTTTACAAGGGCTTGAAAAGGCGACTTTGGCACTTATGACGTGCATTGACGTCAGGTTTGGTTCCGCGAAGGATGAGGACATGCCCGAAGCTTCCCCCAAGGACGTCGCGGAATCCGGTTCGGCGACGCGCTCCACCGAAGAGGACCGCCTGCACCTGCGCCATGTCGGGGTGCGCGGCTGGCTGCACGCGCTGTGGCGGACCTGGCAGCGCATGGACGAGCGCAATCTCGGGCTCATCGCGGCCGGTGTGGCATTCTATGCCTTCCTGTCGATCTTTCCCGCCATGGCTGCGGTCATCGCCATCTGGGGCTATTGGGCCGATCCGATCGCCATAGCCGAGCAGATGGAACTGCTCACCGATGTGGTCCCGGAGACTGCCTACCAGCTCATCGACGCGCAGATCACCCAGCTGATCTCGACCAACCGCTCGACGCTGCAATGGGCCTCGATCGCCTCTATCGTGCTGGCGATCTGGTCGGCACGGGCTTCGGTCGCGGCGCTGATCCGGGGGCTCAACGCGGTCACCGAGGCGCCACACCGGATGAATCCGGTGCGCCGGGTGCTGGTCGCCTACGGCATGACCGCGCTGCTGGTGCTGGTGGCGCTGCTCGCCTTCGCCGCGGTGGTGGTGATTCCTGCGGGCATGGCCTTCCTGCACCTGCCCGCAGGGGTGGAGATCGCGGTCGAGGGTGCGAAGTGGATCGTGCTGCTCTGCGTGGTCTACCTTGCGGTGGCGCTGGTCTACCGCTTCGGACCGAACCGCCGACACGCGCGCATGCCCTGGCTGACGCCGGGCGCCGCCATCGCGGTGATCGCCTGGGCCATCGGCTCCTTTGCCCTTGCCAGCTACGTGCGCAACTTCGACCGGCTGAATGAGGTCTACGGATCGCTCGGCGCGGTGGTCGCCCTGCTGCTGTGGTTCTATGTCAGCGCGCTGGTGACACTGCTCGGGGCGCAGCTCAACACCGAACTTTTGAGGGTGCTCACCGCCCGCCGCGCGGCGGAAAAGGCAGAGGCCGAGCGGGCCCGTGCCGAGGCCTCCGACGGGGTCGAAGAAGTTTCTGAAAAAATTTGATGAATTGCGGGAACCATCCGTTCGTTCGGGTGTTGGAAGCTCAAGGACGTACCGACGGTCCAGTCCCTGATCCCGGGTTGCAACCCTGTCCCGACTTCCCTCGTGTGGCCCGGATCGTTTAAAGGCTCCACCTTTCCCCGAGGTGGAGCCTTTTCCCATTCAGCACCCTGCCACCCCGCCTTGAGCGCCCATTCCGCGCCTCAGCGCTGCGCGGCAGGCACCGATCCGCAGGTCCGTCACGCGGTCCATGGCATCCGGACAGGTCTGCGTCGCGCGGCTGTGGAACCTGGGCCCGCTGGGCAGGGGGGGCGCTTTCGTTTGTCGCAGCGCCGCGGCTGGCGTACCCTCGCTTTGGCAGACCGGTATCGACGGGAGGGTCTTTCCGATGGCTGATTGCGTCAAGCTCCGCCCCGGGGGCACTTATTCGGGCAAGCAGGGGTTCGACTACTTCGAGGGTATCGCAAGGGAGACAGTCGGCAGTCAGGGCATCTGCATGCACCTGCTGACCATCCCGCCGGGTGGTCGCGCCCGGGCGCACAAGCACGAGTCCCATGAAACGGCGATCTACGTCTTGTCTGGCACCGCCCGGATGTATTGGGGCGCGCGGCTGGAGAATGTGATGGAGGTCGCGGCCGGGGATCTGATCTACATTCCCGCCGACACACCGCATCTGCCGCTCAACGATGGAGAGGCGCCCGCCGTGGCGGTGATCGCGCGGACCGATCCCAACGAGCAGGAAAGCGTGGCCCTGCTGCCGGAACTCGAGGCGCTGGTTCCGGGCTGAACGCCGGTCGATGGAGGCGCGCTCAGGGCTGCGGTGCGGCGCTGGCCAGCGCAGCCGTGCCGAGCGCGGCTTCCATGTCGGCGACGGCGGCGATCAACGGCGTCTGCGGCACGATGGAGAAGCCGTCGGAGGCCCGGCTGAGATCCTCGATGGTCACCAGCACGGCGGTCAGCACCACCGAAAAGACCATCGTGCGCCAGCTCAGCCTGCGGCCCTGCAGCGCGGCACGGTTGCCGATGATGAAGACGCCGGAGCCGGCGGCGAAGGTCAGCAGCATCCAGATGCCCGAGGTGATGCTTTTCGACGCGGCGGCGACGCGGCGGCTGTGCGCATCGAGCACCTCGGTTATTCCGCCCGCCACAAAGGTGGCGACGGGCGCGGGTACCTCGGGGGTGAGCGCTGCCATCGTGGCGGGCCAGAGCGACGCCTGGGCCTCGGTACTCTTTGCCACGAAGGCGTCGATGTTCTCGCGGGTAGGCCGATAGCCGGGGGGCACGATGCGGGTGCGTCCGTAGTCGAGCAGCGCCTGCTGCAGCGGCCGTCCCTCGGCGTCGGGCAGCAGGTCGGCGCGCAGGAAGGCCGTGCCGAGCGCCGCGGCCTCCTCGACCACCGCCGAGACGCTGGCCTCGCGCCAGTTCAGCGTGGCGCTGAAGGTGAAGCCGAGCAGCAGGCCCAGCAGCGCCAGCAGCGCACCGAGCGAAGCCTCGCCCGGCAGCTTGCCCTCGACGAAGCGCGCGGGATTGCGGGTCAACTCGAGGCTGCCGAAGCGGAAGCCGGCAAAGGCGCAGATCGGCAGCGCCAGAAGGAAGATCAGGGCGACCAGCCCGAAGGGGATCGAATGGGATGCAATGGACACCGGAAAACCCTCACCTCCTGAAAACCGCGCAGGGTCCGCCGAGTCGGAAATGTCGGGTGCTCCGCGGAACTCCTGCCGGGGCAATGATCTCCTATCCGGGCGTTTTCGCAAAGAGTTTCTTGTGTCACGCTGCCGTGGAACCGCCGGGGCGCAGAACGCCCCGGACGCGCGGGATCAGGCCGCCGGGCGGCGGCTCGCCGGGGATTTGCGCCCCTCGCCGATGATGTCGAAGAGGTGCAGCACGATCACCGTCGTCGGGATCGCAACGATGCCGCCGATCGGGCCCCAGAGCCACAGCCAGAACACCAGCGAGACGAAGATCAGGAAGGGGTTGATCTGAACGTGCTTGCCCACCAGTCCCGGGGTGACGAACTGTGCCTCGCACATGTTGAGCGTGAGGTAGACCGCCGCGGGCGCAAAGCTCATCAGCCCGTCAAAGGCGACCAGCCCATTGAGCAGCAGTCCTGCCACCATCGCCGCCGGCCCGACGTAGAGCACGTAGTTCAGCAGCGCGGCCGCGATGCCCCAGATCGGTGCCGCCGGCATGCCGATGGCCATCAGTCCGCCGGTCACCGCGAAGCCGAGCCCGATATTGATCAGCGAGATTGTCGCGAAGTAGCGTGCCACGGAATTCTCGGCGGCGCAGAAACGGTCGAGGATCGCGGCGGTGGTGGTGTTGTCGCCGATGCGATGCGCCATCCAGCTGTAGATGTTCCAGCGCGTCAGCAGGAAGAAGAACAGCCCGCCGAAGAACACCAGCGCCTGGGCGATGATGACCGGCGCGAGATAGAGCGCGTCGGTCACGCTCGGCATGCCCGAGCCCTCCTCGGCCTTCTTCTGCGCGGCGCCGAGCGCCTGCTCGACCTCATCGATGCCGCGGATCAGGTCGCGGTATTCGAACAGGAACTTGCGGATCTCGTATTTCACCGTCGGGATCCGGTCGATGGCCGCGGTGATATAGGGCTCCGCGAGAAAAGCCAGAGAGGCGATGAGGAAGAAGATCAGCACGATCAGGATGATGGCCACGAGCCCGCGCGGCAGGCGCAGTTTTTCCATCCTGTCCGCCACGGGCGAGAAGATGATGCCGACGATCACCGCCAGCATCAGCGGGGCAAAGATGTTCTGGGCAAGCTTGAGGCAGACCAGCAGGGCCAGCCCCGCCAGGATCGCGGCGCTGACGCGGAGCACGGGGTCGGCTTGGGTGGGACGGTTCATGAAATGGGCAGTCTCAAATGAGGGATCATGGCCCTCAACTTCGAAATGCGGAATTTGTTCCCGCGCCGTGCCCTGTGCCGGCCAAGCCCATTTGTGTCAGCCGGGCGAAGGGACAAATCTGTCCGCTCCGCCCGGCCTTCATCTAGGTTCCGATACCTCTGCCAGCAGGGGTGCGACTTATTCTGCCGCGCGGGCCAGCGTGTAGCGGTTGCCGGGCTCGGAAATGCCGAGGTTGCCGCGCAGGGTGTCCGCCTCGTACTCCTCGCGGAAAAGGCCGCGGCGGCGCAGCTCGGGCACCACCAGCCGGGTGAAATCCTCGAGCGAGCTGGGCAGCGTCGGGAACATCAGGATGAAGCCGTCGGCGGCGCGGGTCTCGAACCATTCCTGCATGAAATCGGCGATCTGCGTGGGCGTGCCGGTCAGCCCGTTGCCGGTGTGGCGGCGGGCATAGTGCGTGATCAGCTCGCGCATGGTGTGGCCTTGGGTCACGAACTCCTTCAGCTCGTCGAAGAGCGCCTTCGAGCCCTTCGCTTTCTCCGGCATGCGCTCCATCGGGAAGGGCTTGTCGAGATCGACGCCGCGCAGGTCGGCCTCGAGGAATTCCTGCAGCATCAGCAAGCCGACGTCGGGGTGCATGAGATCCACCAGCTGCTGCGCCTTTGCCTCGGCCTCTTCCTCGGTCTCACCGACGTTGATGACAATGCCGGGCATGATCTTCAGATCGTCCTCGTGCCGCCCGTATTTGGCCATACGGCCCTTCACGTTGGCGTAGAAGGCGCGGTTCTTGTCGATGTTGGAGGCCAGCGAGAAGACCATCTCGGCGGTGCGGGCGGCCAGTTCCATGCCGGGCTCCGACCCGCCCGCCTGGGCGATCACCGGGCGTCCCTGCGGGGTGCGGGCGATGTTCAGCGGGCCGCGCACCTGGAAGTGCTTGCCGTGGTGGTTCAGCTCGTGGACCTTGTGCTGGTCGTGGTAGATGCCGCTCTCGCGGTCGAGCAGCAGGGCGTCGGGCTCGTAGCTGTCCCAGAGACCGAAGACCACATCGACGAATTCCTCGCAGCGCTCGTAGCGCTCGGCATGCGGCGGCAGCCCTTCGCGGTTGTAGTTGTAGCCGGTCTCGTCATGGTCCGAGGTCACAACGTTCCAGCACATCCGCCCGCCCGACATGTGATCGGCCGAGGCGAAGAGCCGCGCGATGTTGTAGGGTTCGTAGTAGGAGGTCGAGGCGGTGGCGACGAAGCCCAGCTTCTCGGTGTGCTGCGAAAGCGCTGTGATCGCGGTGATCGGCTCGAAGCGGTTCATCTTGGTGGGTTGGCGCGCGAGTGCAGCGGGATCGCCGATGGCCGCCGCCGGGCTGTCGGCAAAGAACATGAAGTCGAGCTTGGCCGCCTCGGAAATCTGCGCGACTTTCTTCAGGTGCGACAGGTCGTTGGCGCCATGCACGTCGCTGCCGGGATGCATCCAGGCCGCCGGGTGGAAGCCGAAGGTATAAACGAAAGTACCGAGTTTGAGCTGGTCGGGGCGCGACATGGGGAGTCCTCTGGCGAGCGAAAGATGCAGCGAGAATGTCGCTTGGGTGCCCTTTGGACAAGCGGGGCAGGGCTGCGCATTAGTTTAGTTTTTCTAAAGTGATTGAGGGTGCTGGAGCGCTGGGGCTTTGCCACCTTCGTGCAACGGAACGATCGAGCCCGATTTTGGCCGAGACAAAACGAATGCCTCAGATGTTGTAGCGCCATCCGTCGGGCAGGCGCTCACTCTGCTCCCGTTGCGCCTGTTGGGTAGGCATTTGAATGCCCGCGCGCGGGTTATCCCGACGGCTCGATTGACAGCTCTCTAATTGTATAGACATAAAGGCGCAACGACCGGGAGAATCGAGATGACAAAGCAACAGGTGCTGCGCGGCGGAACCCTGGTGACGCTGGAGGGCGACAAGGGTTACGGGCTGCTTGAAGGTGGAGCCGTGGCGATCGACGGTGACACCATCGCCTGGGTCGGCCCCCTGGCCGACCTGCCCGAGGCCTACGCGCATTGGGACGTGACCGAGCTCGAGGGGCGTCTGGTGACCCCCGCGCTGACCGATTGCCACACCCACCTCGTCTACGGAGGCTCGCGTGCCCGCGAGTTCGAGATGCGCCTAGAGGGCGCCAGCTACGAGGAAATCGCCCGCGCCGGAGGCGGTATCGCCTCGACGGTGCGCCACACGCGCGACGCGGACGAGGGCGCGCTGATCGCGCAGTCCCTGCCGCGGCTCGATGCCCTGCTGGCCGAGGGGGTGACCACGGTTGAGATCAAGTCCGGCTACGGGCTGGACCGGGAGACCGAGCTGCGCCTGTTGCGCGTCGCGCGCAAGCTCGCCGATCTGCGGCCTGTCAACGTGGTGACCACCTTCCTCGGCGCGCACGCGCTGCCGCCCGAGTGGCAGGGGACAAAGGCCGAGTACATCGCGCAGGTCTGCCTGCCGACCCTGCGCGCGGCCCATGCCGAGGGGCTGGTCGATGCGGTTGACGGCTTTTGCGAGGGTATTGCTTTTTCCGCCACCGAGATGGAGCCGGTCTTTGCCGAAGCACAAAAGCTCGGCCTGCCGGTCAAGCTGCACGCCGAGCAGCTGTCGCATCAGGGCGGCATTCAGCTGGCGGCCAAGTACGGCGCGCTTTCGGCCGATCATGTGGAATACGCCACCGAGGCCGATGCCGAGGCCATGGCCGAGGCGGGTATGGTCGCCGTGCTGCTGCCCGGCGCCTTCTATGCCATCCACGAGACGCAGGCTCCGCCCGTCGCGGCCTTCCGCCAACACAACGTGCCCATGGCGCTCTCAACCGACGCCAACCCCGGCACCTCGCCGCTGACCTCGCTGCTGCTGACCATGAACATGGGCTGCACGCTCTTCCGCATGACGCCGGAAGAGGCGCTGCGCGGGGTGACGGTGAACGCCGCCAAGGCGCTGGGCTTCAGCGACCGGGGCCGGATCGTCGCGGGCCAGCGCGCCGATCTCAACATCTGGAACACGAGCAGCCCTGCAGAGCTGTCCTATCGCATCGGGTTCAACCCGCTTCATGCCCGTATCTTTGGAGGCCAAGCATGATCCTCACCCCCGGCACCGCCACGCTGGCGCAGCTCGAACAGCTCTGGCGGACCGACGCGCCGGCCCGTCTCGACGACGCGGCGCGCCCGGCCATTGCCGCCTCGGCGAAGGTTGTCGCGGATGCCGCCGCCGGCTCCGAGGCGATCTACGGCGTCAACACCGGCTTCGGCAAGCTCGCCTCGATCAAGATTGCGCCTGAGGACACGGCGACGCTGCAACGCAACCTGATCCTGTCGCATTGCTGCGGCGTCGGCGAGCCGCTGCCCCGCGCCACCACGCGCCTGATGATGGCGCTCAAGCTGCTCAGCCTCGGGCGCGGCGCCTCTGGCGTGCAGGTGCAGACGGTCGAGCTGCTGGAAGCGATGCTCGACAAGGGCGTCACCCCGGTCGTTCCCTGTCAGGGCTCGGTCGGTGCCTCGGGCGATCTCGCGCCGCTGGCACATATGACCGCGGTGCTGCTTGGCGCAGGTCAGGCGGAATTCGAGGGCGAGGTGCTGCACGGTGCAGAGGCGCTGGCCAAGGCCGGGCTGGAGCCGGTGGTGCTGGGGCCCAAGGAAGGCCTCGCGCTGATCAACGGCACGCAGTTCTCGACCGCGCTGGCGCTGGTCGGGCTCTTCGAGGGCTGGCGCAATGCGCAGACTTCGATCGTCACCGCCAGCCTCACCACCGATGCGATCATGGGCTCCACCGCGCCGACCCGCGCCGAGATCCACACGCTGCGCGGCCACCGCGGGCAGATCGAAGTCGCTGCGGGCATCCGTGAGCTGATGGACGGCTCGGAGATCCGCGAGAGCCACCGCGAGGGCGACACCCGCGTGCAGGACCCTTATTGCATCCGCTGCCAGCCGCAGGTGGCCGGCGCGGCGATCGACCTGCTGCGCTACGCCGCGACGACGCTGGAGATCGAGGCCAACGCGGTCACCGACAACCCGCTGGTGCTGGGGCCGGGCAACATCGTCTCGGGCGGCAACTTCCACGCCGAGCCGGTGGCTTTTGCCGCCGATCAGATCGCACTGGCGCTCTCGGAAATCGGCGCAATCGCGCAGCGCCGCGTGGCGCTGATGGTCGATCCTGCGATGAACCACGACCTTCCGCCTTTCCTGACGCCCGCGCCGGGGCTGAACTCGGGTTACATGATCGCCGAGGTGACCACCGCGGCGCTGATGTCCGAGAACAAGCACCTCGCCAATCCCTGCTCGACCGACAGCACGCCGACCTCGGCCAACCAGGAGGACCACGTCTCCATGGCCGCCCATGGCGCGCGCCGGCTCGGGCTGATGAACCGCAACCTGTCGGTGATCCTCGGGGTCGAGGCGCTTTGTGCCGCGCAGGGCGTGGATTTCCGCGCGCCGCTCAAGACCTCGCACCGTCTGGCACGGGTGGTCGCGAAGATCCGCGAGCATGTCGCGCCGCTGGAGAACGATCGCTACCTTGCGCCGGATCTGGAAAAGGGCGCCGCGCTGGTGCGCGAAGGCGAGTTGCTGGCGGCCGCAGGACTGGAGGAAGCGCTGTGAGAAACGAACCCGTCACGGTCACCCGGGGCGACAGCCCGGTCGTCCTTGGCCTGCCCCACACCGGCACCTACCTGCCGGACGAGATCTTCGACAAGCTCACTCCGCGCGGCAAGGAGCTGAGCGACACCGACTGGCACATCCACACGCTTTACGAGGGGTTGCTGCCCGGTGCGACCATGGTGCGCGCCACCTTCCATCGCTACGTGATCGACGCCAACCGCCCGCCCGACGGCGCTAGCCTCTACCCGGGGCAGAACACCACCGGGCTGGTGCCGCTCACGGACTTCGACGGCACGCCGATCTGGACCGAGGAGCCGGGTGAGGCCGAGATCGCCGCCCGCCGCGAGGCTTTCCACGCGCCCTACCACGCGGCGCTGCAGGCCGAGCTGGAGCGGGTGCGGGCGAAACACGGCGTGGCGATCCTCTACGATTGCCACTCGATCCGCTCGCACATCCCCTTCCTCTTCGAGGGCAAGCTGCCCGATTTCAACATCGGCACCGGCAAGGGCACGACCTGCGATCCGTCGATCGAGACCGCCACCGCCGAGGTCTGCGCCGCCGCCGGGGGCTACACCTCGGTGCTCAACGGCCGCTTCACCGGCGGCTGGACCACGCGCAACTACGGCCGCCCCGACGAGGGCTTCCACGCCATCCAGATGGAGCTGGCGCAGGACACCCACCTCGAGAGCGAGGTGGCCCCCTATGCCTATGACCAGAGCAAGGCCGCGAAACTGCGGGTCCACCTTGCCGAACTGCTGCAGCGGATCGAGGCGCTTGCGCCCGCGCTTGCCAAATAACCCTGCCCAACGAGGAGGCCCCCAGATGACCAACCCCCGCCACAACCTGCGCGACGTCTTCCCCGCGACCGGCACCGAGATCACCGCGAAAAGCTGGCTCACCGAAGCGCCGATGCGGATGCTGATGAACAACCTGCACCCCGACGTCGCCGAGAACCCGCACGAGCTGGTGGTCTACGGCGGCATCGGCCGCGCCGCCCGCACATGGGAAGACTTCGACCGCATCGTCGACTCGCTGAAGAAGCTGGAAGAAGACGAGACCCTGCTGGTGCAGTCGGGCAAGCCCGTGGGCGTGTTCCGCACCCATCCCGACGCGCCGCGCGTGCTGATCGCCAACTCCAACCTCGTGCCGCATTGGGCGAACTGGGACCATTTCAACGAGCTCGATAAGAAGGGTCTGGCGATGTACGGCCAGATGACAGCGGGCTCCTGGATCTACATCGGCGCCCAGGGCATCGTGCAGGGCACCTATGAAACCTTCGTCGAAGCGGGCCGCCAGCACTATGACGGCAACCTCAAGGGCAAGTGGATCCTGACCGGCGGCCTTGGCGGCATGGGCGGCGCGCAGCCGCTGGCGGCGGTGATGGCCGGGGCCTGCTGTCTTGCCGTGGAATGCGACGAGACCCGCGCCGACTTCCGCATCCGCACCCGCTATTGCGACGAGAAGACCCATTCGCTGGACGAGGCGCTCGAGATGATCGACCGCTGGACCAAGGCGGGCGAGGCGAAATCCGTGGCGCTGATCGCCAATGCCGCCGACGTCTTCCCCGAGCTGGTGCGCCGCATGAAGGCGGGCGAGCCGATGCCGAACGGGCGTCCGGACATCGTGACCGACCAGACCTCGGCGCATGACCCGGTGCATGGCTACCTGCCGAAGGGCTGGAGCGTCGCCGAGTGGCGCGAAAAGCAGGAGAGCGATCCCAAGGGCGTCACCAAGGCGGCGAAAGCTTCCATGCGCGACCACGTCGCGGCGATGGTCGACTTCTGGAACGCCGGTGTACCGACGCTGGATTACGGCAACAACATCCGCCAGATGGCGCTGGAAGAGGGGCTCGAGGAGGCCTTCGCCTTCCCCGGCTTCGTGCCCGCCTACATCCGCCCGCTCTTCTGCCGCGGTGTCGGCCCGTTCCGCTGGGCGGCGCTTTCGGGCGATCCCGAGGACATCTACAAGACCGACCAGAAGGTGAAGGAGCTGATCGACGATCCGCACCTGCACAACTGGCTCGACATGGCGCGCGAGCGCATCGAGTTCCAGGGCCTGCCGGCGCGGATCTGCTGGGTCGGCCTCGGGCTGCGCCACAAGCTGGGCCTCGCGTTCAACGAGATGGTCCGCAACGGCGAGCTGAAGGCGCCGATCGTCATCGGCCGCGACCACCTCGACAGCGGCTCGGTGGCCTCGCCGAACCGCGAGACCGAAGCGATGAAGGACGGCTCGGACGCCGTGTCGGACTGGCCGCTCCTGAACGCGCTGCTGAACACCGCCTCGGGCGCGACTTGGGTGTCGCTGCACCACGGCGGCGGCGTCGGCATGGGCTTCTCGCAGCACTCCGGCATGGTGATCTGCTGTGACGGCACCGAGGCGGCGGACAAGCGTCTGGCGCGCGTGCTCTGGAATGACCCGGCGACAGGCGTTATGCGGCACGCGGATGCGGGCTACGAGATCGCTCTCGACTGTGCCCGCGAGCATCAACTCAACCTGCCGGGGATCCTGGGGTGACACGACACGAGACCGCCTTCGCCGACCTTGAAGCCGCCTTTCCGGGCCGTATCGAGCGCGGCGAGGCGGTCCGTGCCCAGCACGGGGCAGGGGACAGCTGGCACCCGGCGGCCCTGCCTGACGCGGTGTTCATGGCGCGAACCACCGAGGAGGTGGCGCAGGCGGTCAAGCTCTGCGCCGCCCATGGCTGCCCGATCGTGCCCTTCGGCGCGGGCAGCTGCATCGAGGGGCAGGTGAACGCCACCCAAGGCGGGCTCTGCATCGATCTCTCGCAGATGGCCAAGCTGCTGCGCGTCAGCCCCGAGGACATGGATTGCACCGTGCAGACCGGGCTCACCCGGCAGGCGCTGAACGAGGAGCTGCGGGCGACGGGCCTCTTCCTGCCCATCGACATCGGCGCGCACGCAACGCTCGGCGGCATGGCCTCGACCCGGGCCTCGGGCACGATGACCGTGCGCCATGGCACCATGGCGGATCTGGTGATGGGGCTGACCGTGGTGCTGCCGGACGGGCAGATCGTCCGCACCGGCGGGCGGGCACGGAAATCCTCGTCGGGCTATGACCTTACGCATCTCTTCATTGGGGCCGAGGGCACACTGGGTATCATCACCGAGCTTACGCTGCGCCTGACCGGCATCCCCGAGGCGTCGAAGGCCGGACTCTACAGTTTCCCCAGCATCGAGGCGGCGACGCAGACCGTGGTCGAGGCGCTGCAGTTCGGGCTCTGCCTCAACCGCATCGAGCTGATGGACGCCTTGCAGGTCAAGGCGATCAATGCCTACAACAAGACGGAGCTGCCCGAGCAGCCGACGCTGCTTGTCGATCTCGCGGGGTCCGAGCAACAGGTTGACACCGATCGAGATACTTTCGACGAGCTGGCTTCTGAGAATGGCGCAGAGCTGCATCCGGTCGCGACGCCCGAGGACTACAGCAAGGTTTGGGCGCTGCGCCATTCGGCACTCTACGCCGCGCGCGGGCTGCGGCCAGGCTGCAAGTCGCTGTCGACGGATGTCTGCGTGCCGGTCTCGGAACTGCCGCGCATCCTCGCCGAGACCAGCGCGGACCTTGATGCCGAGGGGATCATCGCGCCGATGCATGGCCACGTGGGGGACGGCAACTTTCACCTGGTGATGCTCTTCGATGAGGAGGATGCCGCGGAGAAGGCGCGGGTGCAGGCGGCGCACGGCCGTCTGGTCGAACGCGCCATCGCCCTGGGCGGCACCGCCACCGGCGAGCATGGCGTGGGGCTGGGCAAGAAGAGCTACTTGGAGGCCGAGCACGGCGCAGGTCTGGAGCTGATGAAGGTGCTCAAGCGCGCTGTGGATCCGGCGAATCTGATGAACCCGGGAAAAATCTTCGATCTCTAGCAGGTCGTGACCTTGCGCCACGTGCTTGATTTTTGGGCGTTTGAACTTGCCTGTCACAAAGCCGCATGAGAGGGCGTGTCAGGAGGGATTGACACAAAGGGCCGAGGTGGTCCCTTTTTGTCTAGTCAAAATCGGAACCCGGCCCGAAAGGCGGCAGGGACCGACAACAGGGAGACTACTGGATATGCGCAACAAAGTCATCTCCGCACTCGCGGGTGCCGCGCTTCTGATGGGTGGGGCCGCAGCGGCCCAGGCGCAGGACGCGCTCGCCCGGATCAAGGAAGCCGGCGTCATGAAGGTCGGCACCGAGACCGCCTTCGCTCCGTTCGACTACATCGACGCGGGCGAGCACGTCGGCCTCAACATGGATGTCTTCGCCGCCATCGGTGAGGAACTGGGCGTCGAGATCGAGTGGATCACCCTCGACTGGGCCGGCGTCCTGCCGGGCCTCGAAGCCGGTCAGTTCGACGTGGTCGCGGGCCCCGCAACCATCACCGCCGCCCGCATGGAGCGCTACCGCTTCACCCCGCCGATCGCCGAGGCCACCGTTGCCCTGCTGAAGTCGGCCAAGGACGACTCGATCACCAAGCCCGAGGACATCGCCGGCAAGGTCATCGGCTCCGGCCACGCCACCGCGCAGCTCGCACAGCTCGAAGCCTTCGGCGAGACGCTCGACCCGGCACCGGAAACCAAGGACTACGTTTCGTTCAACGAGGCCTACGCCGACCTCGCCGCCGGCCGCATCGCCGGTGTCGCCAACTCGCTGCCGAACATCGCCTTCGTGGCGCAGCAGCGCCCCGAGATCTTCGAGGTGGTCGCGCCCTTCGGCACCAAGACCTACTTCGGCTTCCCGGGCCTGAAGGACGACGACCACGCCTCGCTGATGGATGCGATCGATGCGGCCCTGCTGAAGATGAAGGCCGACGGCCGTCTCGGCGAGATGCAGCAGAAGTGGTTCGGCCAGACCTTCGAGACGCCCGACGCGGTGACCGAGCCCAACATCTAAGCCAATCCCTGCCGGTCCGTTCACCCGGGCCGGCCCTTTCGGCCTGGCCGGCGGCCGGTCCCGCGGGACCACCGCCGGCATTTTTCTCCCCCGCCACAGACGCCAAGCCCGAGGCCATTCCCGGAATATGAGCTGGAAACTCTTCAACCTGCTGCTCGAGGCCTCGCTGATGACGATCTTCGTCAGCACCGTCTCGATCCTGATCGGCCTCGTTCTGGCGATCCTGCTGTCGGCGGCGAACCTGTCGGGCATCCGCCCGCTGCAATGGTTCGCGAAATTCTTCATCTCCTTCTTCCGCGGCACGCCGCTGCTGGTGCAGCTCCTGCTGCTCTACAACCTGCTGCCGGTGATCGGCGTGCAGATCCCCTCGCTGGTGACCGCGATCATCGGCCTTTCGATCTGCACCGCCGCCTACCAGGCGGAGAACCTGCGCGGTGGCTTCGAAGGGGTGCCCACGGGCCTTGTGGAAAGCGCCGACATGGCGGGCTTCACCCCGGTGCAGACCTTCTTCCACATCCGCGTGCCGATCGCCCTGCGGCTGACCCTGCCGGCGCTGATCAACGAAGCGATCCTGATCCTCAAGGCCTCGTCGCTCGTCTCGGTCGTCGGCCTGATCGAGCTGACGCGCATGGCGCAGAACCTCGTCGCCTCGACCTTCATGCCGCTGGAAATCTACGCCAGCGCCGGGCTCATCTACCTGGTGATCAACCTCGTGGTGGCCACCGCGGGCCGCCAGCTTGAACGCCGCCTGCCCGGCGTGGGAGGCAAGTGATGGGCTTCGATTTCAACGTCATCCTGTCGAAGCAGGACGCGCTCGTCTCCGGCATCGCCATGACGGTCTTCGTCTGGGTGGTAGGCACGCTCGCCGCGGCGCTGATCGGCTTCATCGTCGCCACCGCGCGGCGCTATGGCGGCGTCATCGTCGACAAGGCGCTGACCGTACCGATCGAGGTGATCCGCGGCACGCCCTTCCTCGTGCAGCTCTTCCTGCTCTACTTCGGCGGTCCCTACATCGGCCTGTCGCTGGATGCGCTGCCGGCGGGTCTGCTGGCACTGAGCATCTACGGCGCGGCCTATTTCGCCGAGATCTTCCGGGCGGGCTACCAGTCGGTGCCGCCGGGCCATGTCGAGGCGGCGGAATGCCTCGGCTTTACGCGCATCCAGATCATCCGCAACATCCTGCTGCCCGAGATGGCGCTGCTGGTGATCCCGCCCTCGGTCAACATGGCGATCATCCTGCTGAAGGAAACGGCGCTGCTTTCGCTCATCACGGTCCCCGAGATGACGATGACCGCCAGCGCCATCGGCTCGCAGGAATATGCCTTCGTCGAGGCCATGGTGCTCATCGCGCTCGTTTACTGGGTGCTGGTCGAATTGGCGGGCGTGCTGGGGCGCTTTGCTGAAAAGAAACTCTCAAGATACAGGCTGGCCAAGGCATGAGCGACAACGCGATCTCCGTTCAGCATCTGGTGAAACGTTTCGGCGAGACGACGGTTCTCGACGACATCTCGCTGGAAATCCCGCGCGGGCAGGTGTCCTGCCTGATCGGCCCCTCGGGCTCGGGCAAGTCGACGCTGTTGCGCTGCATGGCCTTCCTCGAAGAGGCCACCGACGGCTCGATCTTCATCGAGGGCGCGCCGCTCGGTTTCGTCTACGACGGCGCCGGCAAGCGCCAGCGCCAGAGCGCGACCGACCTGCGCAAGGTCCGCTCGCAGATCGGCATGGTGTTCCAGCAGTTCAACCTGTGGCCCCACATGACCGCGCTCGGCAACGTTTCTGCGGCGCTGCGCCGGGTGCGCAGGATGAGCAAGGCCGAGGCCGAGGAAAAGGCAATGGTGCAGCTGCGCAAGGTCGGGCTGGAGAACCGCGCCGGGCACTATCCGAGCCAGCTTTCGGGCGGCCAGCAGCAGCGCGTGGCGATTGCCCGCTCGTTGGCGCTGGAGCCGAAGATCATGCTCTTCGACGAGCCGACCTCGGCGCTCGATCCGGAGTTGACCGGCGAGGTGCTGAACGTGATGCGCGGGCTCGCCTCCGAGGGGATGACCATGGTCGTGGTGACCCACGAGATCGGCTTTGCCGCCACCGTTGGCAACCAGATCAGCTTCCTTGATCAAGGCAAGCTGCTGTTCACCGATGCGCCGTCCAAGGTCTTTGCCAAGCCGCGTCACCCGCGCCTCGAGCAGTTCCTCGACACCTATCTCGACCGCGGCGCCTCGACGCTGGTCTGACGGAGGGCGGCATGAGCAAGGAGACCGCCCCCAGAGCGTCGCTGCACGATCGCATCCGCAGCGACCTCGAGGGCAAGATCCTCTCCGGCGCCTGGCCGCCCGGACACCGCATCCCGACCGAGCAGGAGCTGCGGACGGAATACGGTTGTTCGCGGATGACCGTGAACAAGGTGATGACCCAGCTCGCCAATGCCGGGCTGGTGCTGCGGCGGCGCAAGACCGGCTCCATCGTGATGCCGCAGCAGAGCCAGAACGCGGTTCTGGAGATCAAGGACATCAAGGACGAGGTGACCGCGCAGGGTGGCACCTACCGCCACGAGGTGGTTGAGAGGGTGCTGCGCAAGGCCGCGCCCGGCGAGGCCGGGGAGCTGGGAATCGAGGTGGGCAGCGAGGTGCTGGCGCTTACCTGCCTTCACTATGCCGACGAGGCGCCTTTCTGCCTCGAGGACCGGGTGATCAACCTCGAGGTCGCGCCCGCGGCACGCGGCGAGAGCTTTGCCGAGCTGGCGCCGGGGGTCTGGCTGCTGCGCCACATCCCGTGGAGCGAAGCCGAGCATACCATTGCCGCGGTCGGCGCCTCGGCGCGCGTGGCGAGGCTGCTCGATCTCACGGCAGGCACGCCGTGCCTGGTGATGGAGCGTCGCACCTGGCGGCAGGGCGAGACAGTGACCGAGGTGCGGCTGACCTATCCGGGCGCGGCCAACCGGCTGAGCGCGCGGTTCACGCCGTCGTTGACCTGAGCTTCAGCGCGGTCGGGCGCCGTCAAGGAACAGGGTGATCGCACGGTCGCGCCGTATCGCGCGCAGCTCCGGCGACGAGCAGAAGCGCTCCGGGTCCAGAAGCTTGTGGATGCCGTTGCCGAGGCACATGTCCATCAGCATCTCGGCGGCGGAGTCGCAATCCGCGGGATCAAGCGCCAGTTCCCCCTTTTCCACCGCCTCGGAGAGCTCGCGGGCAATGTGGTTGCGCAGGGCAAGCGCGCCGCTCTCGAGGATGCTGCAGGCGAGCTTCGGGTAAGTGGGCGCCGAGGTGATCACCGCGCGCAACAGCTCCAGCGGGGCCTCGTTCAGCGTCGGTTCCTCGTTCAGCGTCAGAAGGTGGCGCAGCCGCTCCTCGAGCGGCGCGTCTAGGTTCTCGGTGTCGCGGCTGCGGAAAATCCGCTGCCCGATACGGGCGAAACAGGCCCCGAGCAGCGCCTCGCGGCTGTCGAACATTGTGTAGATCGTGCGTTTCGACATGTGCACCTGCCGGGCGATGGCAGCGACCGAAGCCTCCTCAAGCCCGCGCTCGGCGATCATCTGCGTCGCGGTGGACAGGACCAGTTCTTCCCGCGTCTTGTGATCCATTTGCACCGGTCGCCCGCGGCGGCGGGGCGGGGTCTGGGCGTCGTCGGACTGGGCAGAATCGGTCATTGGTGTCCTTGGGTCACAGGGCGGTATCTAAATCGTAACGCTGGTACATCTCGGCGCTTTACAAAACCATTGCGTTTCCTTATCGCGATTCAGGACTTTTGTGCAAGATGCACCTTATTGCTGTTTCCGGAGCCCTCCCATGCCGATCCGACCCGCCTCCGCACTGCTGCGGCCATTCGCCCTGATCGCGGCACTGACCGTCGCCACAGCTGCGGCTGCGCAGCAGGGGGGCGAGCAACCGCCGCAGCCCGTGACTGTCGTGACGCTGCAATCCGCAGACGTAACGCTGACCGCCAAGCTGCCGGGCCGGGTGCAGGCGTCGGGCGTGGCGGAGGTGCGGCCGCAGGTGAGCGGCATCATCAACGAGCGGCTTTTCGAAGAGGGCACCACGGTGAACCGTGGCGATCCGCTCTACCGCATCGACCCGGCCACCTACGAGGCGGCCAAGGCCTCGGCGGAAGCCGGTCTCGCTCAGGCACAGGCGCAGCTCGCCTCGGCGGAACGCGAACTGACCCGCCAGCAGGAACTGCGCGAGCGTTCGGTGAGCAGCCAGCAGTCTCTGGACGACGCTCTGGCGGCGCGTGACGTGGCCGAAGCAGCGGTGAAAGTGGCCGAGGCGCAGCTGCTGTCCTCGGACATCGACCTCGAGCGGACCACCATCCGTGCGCCGCTGTCGGGCGTCGTGGGCCTGTCGGACGCGACGCAGGGCGCGCTGGTCACCTCCGGCCAGGCCACCGCGCTGACCACGATCCGCGCCATCGACACGGTGAACGTCGACGTGACGCAATCCGCCGCCGAGATGCTGCGCTGGCGCCGCAGCGGCCAGGCCGCCGCGCGTGAGAGCGAGGCGGAAGTGAGCCTGCGCCTCGCCGACGGCGAGCTCTACGAGCACACGGGCCGTCTTGCCGCCGCCGAGCCGCATGTGAACGAGCAGACCGGCGTGGTCGTGCTGCGTCTCGAATTCCCCAACGAAGACCACCTGCTGCTGCCCGGCATGTACGTGCAGGTCGAGCTGCCGCAGGGTTCGGTCTACGGCGCCATCCTGGTGCCGCAGGAAGGCGTCAGCCGCGACCGCCGCGGCCGTCCGATGGCCATGGTTGTCAACGCCGAGAACGTCGTCGAGACCCGCCAGCTGACCATCGAGAGCGACCAGGGCAACCAGTGGGTGGTGAGCGAAGGGCTCCAGGCCGGGGACCGCGTGGTCGTGGCCGGCCTGCAGAAGATCGCCGAGGGTCAGACCGTTGCGCCGGAGGAACGCGCGGCTGCCGGAACCGAAGAAACCGCCGCGGCCACCGAGTGAGCCCGACGCAAGGAACCTGACAATGGCACGCTTTTTCATCGACCGTCCGGTCTTTGCCTGGGTGATTTCGATCCTCATCATGGGGATCGGGGTGCTCTCGATCCTCAACCTTCCCATCGCGCAATACCCAGAGATCGCACCGCCCTCGGTGCGGATCAGCGCGCAGTACCCCGGCGCCTCGGCCGAGACGGTGGCCAATACGGTCACCCAGATCGTCGAGCAGCAGATGACCGGGCTCGACGGCATGCGCTATATGTCGTCGTCGTCGACCTCGGCGGGCACCGCCTCGATCACCCTGACCTTCGAGTCCGGCACCGATCCGGACGTGGCGCAGGTCCAGGTGCAGAACAAGCTGTCACAGGCGACGGCGCTGCTGCCCGAGACGGTGCAGCGCCAGGGCGTCACCGTGGAAAAGGCCTCCTCGTCCTTCATGATGGTGATCGGCCTGATCTCGGATGACGGCCGCATGGACCAGGCCGACCTCTCGGACTACCTGAACTCGAACCTCGTGGACGAGTTCAGCCGGATCGAGGGCGTCGGCGGGGCACAGGTCTTCGGCGCGCAATATGCGATGCGGATCTGGCTCGACCCGTCCAAGCTCTCTGCCTTCGAGATGACCCCCTCGGACGTGGTCAGCGCGGTCTCGGCACAGAACGCGCAGATCTCGGCCGGTGCCTTCGGCACGCTGCCCGCCCCCGAGGGTCAGCAGCTCAACGCCACGATCACCGCGCAGTCGTTGCTCAGCACCCCCGAGGATTTCCGCAACATCGTGCTGCGCTCGGAAACCGATGGCGGTCTCGTGCTGCTCAAAGACGTGGCGCGGGTCGAGGTCGGGGCCGAGAACTACTCGACCATCGCGCGCTACAACGGCAAGCCCTCCTCGGGCATGGCGCTGCAGCTCGCCTCGGGCGCAAACGCGCTCGACACCGCCGAGCGGGTGAAGGAACGCATCGCCGAAGTCGCCGAATTCTTCCCCGAGGGCGTGAGCTACGTCATCCCCTATGACACCACCCCGTTCATCGAGATCTCGATCCACGAGGTGCAGAAGACGCTGATGGAAGCCATCGTGCTGGTGTTCCTGGTGATGTTCCTGTTCCTGCAGAACATCCGCGCGACGATCATCCCGACGCTGGCGGTGCCCGTGGTCATCCTCGGCACCTTCGCGATCCTCGCCATGGCGGGCTTCACCATCAACACGCTGACCATGCTCGCCATGGTGCTGGCCATCGGCCTACTCGTCGACGACGCCATCGTGGTCGTGGAGAACGTCGAGCGGATCATGGAAGAAGAGGGCCTCGGCCCCCGCGAAGCAACCCGCAAGTCCATGGGCCAGATCACCGGGGCGCTCGTCGGCATCGCGCTGGTGCTGTCGGCGGTGTTCGTGCCCATGGCCTTCTTTGGGGGCTCGACCGGGATCATCTACCGGCAGTTCTCGATCACCATCGTCTCGGCCATGGGCCTGTCGGTGCTGGTCGCGCTGACCCTGACACCGGCACTCTGTGCCACCATCCTCAAGTCCAAGGACGCGCATCACACGAGCCGTGGTCCGCTGGGCTGGTTCAACAAGGGGTTCGACAAGCTGACCGGCGGCTACGCCGGCACCGTGGGCCACATCATCAAGCGCCCGCTGCGCATGCTGGTGGTCTACGGCGCGCTCGGCTACGCCATGGTGTTCCTGTTCAACAGCACGCCGACCGGTTTCCTGCCGGATGAGGACCAGGGCATCCTGATGACCCTCATCCAGGCGCCGACCGGGGCCACCGCCGAGCGCACGCTCGACGTGGTCGAGCAGGTGCAGGACCACTTCGCAACGGAAACCGAGGCAGTGGATTCCATGTTCGGCGTCGTCGGCTTCTCCTTTGCCGGGCAGGGTCAGAACATGGGTCTCGCCTTCGTGCGGATGAAGGACTGGGAGGAACGCCCGTCGCCCGCGCAGAGCGTGCAGGCGGTGGCGGGACGCGCCTTCCCGGCCTTCATGGGCATCCGCGACGCCATGGTCTTCCCGATCGTGCCGCCGGCGGTGATCGAGCTGGGCAACGTCTCGGGCTTCGACTTCTACCTGCAGGCGCAGGGCGGGCAGACGCATGAGCAACTGCTCAACGCGCGCAACCAGCTCTTGGGCATGGCCTCGCAGAGCCCGCTGATCGCCTCGATCCGGCCCTCGGGACTGGAGGATGCGGCGCAGTTCAAGCTCGACATCGACTGGCGTGCCGCCGGCGCAATGGGCGTGACCCCGACCAACGTCGGCAACACGCTGTCCATCGCCTGGGCTGGTCAGTACGTGAACGACTTCAACGACAACGGCCGGATCAAGCGGGTTTACGTGCAGGGCGAGCCGGACAGCCGTGCGACGCCGTCGGACCTCGAGAAGTGGCGCGTGCGCAACGCCTCGGGCGACCTGGTGCCCTTTGCCAACTTCACCAAGGAGAGCTGGACCTACGGTCCGCAGGGCCTGAACCGCTACAACGGGATTCCGTCGATGCAGATCCAGGGCTCGCCGGTGCCGGGCGTGACCACCGGCGAGGCCATGGCCGAGATCGAGAAGCTCGCCTCGCAACTTCCGCCGGGCTACCAGATCGCCTGGACCGGCCTGTCGCTGGAAGAGCGCGATTCCGGCGGCTCTGCGGGCCTGCTCTACGGCCTGTCGCTGGCGGCGATCTTCCTCTGCCTCGCGGCGCTCTACGAGAGCTGGACGATCCCCTTCTCGGTGATGCTGGCGATGCCGATCGGCGTGCTGGGCACCATGGGCGCGGCCTATTTCTTCGGCTTCGAGAACGGCGTCTTCTTCCAGGTCGGCCTGCTGACCGTGATCGGTCTGACGGGCAAGAACGCGATCCTGATCGTGGAATTTGCCCGGGAACGCTACGAGGAGAATGGCGAGCCGCTGCTGGTCGCGGTGAAGGAGGCGGCGCGTCAGCGCTTCCGTCCCATCATCATGACCTCGCTGGCCTTCTCGCTGGGGGTGGTGCCGCTGGTGCTGTCCTCGGGCGCGGGCGCCGGCGGCCGTCAGGCGGTGGGCTCGGCGGTGCTCGGCGGGACGATCACCGGCACCGTGCTGGGCGTGCTCTTCGTGCCGCTGTTCTTCGTCGTGGTGATGAAGGTCTTCGGCCGCAAGAAGGAGCGCGAGCTGGCCGCCAAGAGAGCGGAAATGGCCAGCTGATCACGGCAAAGCTGAGAGTTGAGAGAGCGGGCCTACGGGTCCGCTCTTTTTCTTTGGGGAGGCGCGGGATCTGCGAGAGGTGAGCCGGGCGCGCGCTGGCCCGTGGAATGGCGCGGCCTTGTGCGAGGGCTTCGCTTCATGCCCGCCGGAGGAGAGCAGCCGAAAGGGTCGGAACCCGGAGACAAAGTGCCTGCCCGCCGGGACGCCGCCGCCCATCGGGCTTGCACCGATGGCGCCACTTGGAACGCACACCCAACCGGCACCTTCGCCTTAAGTCCGGCGGCGAGAGCGGGACCGCCACTGGACGCTTTACCTTCCGTCTCCGCGCCGCGAAGCTGCGCCCGTCTCAACCCGGAGCCCGTCGACATGACCCATCATCACCTCGCCGCCACCCCGCAGACCGTCCACTGGGGGCGGTTCTGGTCAGAGCTGCCGCCGGTGATGACCGTGGCGTCCGGTGACCGCGTGACCATCCAGACCTTCTCGGGGCGCGAAGAGCTGTTGCCGGCCGAGGGCTCGGGCATGACCGTCGCCCCGGAACTGCGAGAGATCCTCGCCGCCGGTCTTCCGCGCGTCGCCCATCTGCTGACCGGCCCGGTGGCGATCGAGGGGGCGATGCCGGGGGATGTGCTGAAGGTCGAGATCGAGCGCGTCGAGCTTGGCGCCGACTGGGGCTTCAACCTCGTGCGCCCGGCGTCCGGTACCTTGCCCGGCGAGTTCCCCGTGTCGCAGCAAGCCGTCTCGCTGATCCCCATCGACCGTGACGCAAAAACCTGTCGCCTGCCCTGGGGCGCGACGCTGCCGCTCGCGCCGTTCTTCGGGGTGATGGGCGTTGCCCCGGCCCCGGAGTGGGGCGAGATCACCTCGATCCAGCCACGGCTGCACGGGGGCAACATGGATCTCAAATTGCTGACCGAGGGGGCGACGCTCTACCTGCCGGTGCAGACCGAGGGGGCGCTGTTCTCCTGCGGTGACGGGCATGGCTGCCAGGGTGACGGCGAGGTCTGCATCACCGCGCTGGAGACGGCGCTGACCGGGACCTTCCGGTTCGACCTGCTGAAGGCGGGCACGACGGGAATCGATCACCCGCGGGCAGAGACCGAGGCGGAACTGATCTCCATGGGCTTTCACGCCAGCCTCGACACGGCGCTGCAGATCGCCCTGCGCCAGATGATCGCGATGATCCGCGAGCGGGTCGGGATCAGCGAGACCGAGGCCTACCAGCTCTGCTCGCTGGCGGCGGATTTCGCCATCACCCAGTCGGTGAATCAGGAGAAGGGCGTGCACGGGCGCCTGCGCAAGTCGATCCTCGAGACGGGCAACCTCGCGCCCCGGGCCCGAACGCTGACCTAAACTCCGGCCTAAACTCCGGCGTCGCGGAAGAGCTGGGTCATGCGCATCAACCGCCGCGCGAGGTTTTCGGCCACGGTTCGGTGCAGCAGCGCAGCCGCCGCGCGTCCCTGGTCGCCGTGCGGGATGCGCTCCGGGTCGATCCGCAGGACCGTGCTGTCGGCATCGGCGAGCACGGCGGCGGTGCGCGGCACCTCGGCGTAGTAGGCGATCTCGCCGACCAGCGCCCCGGGTAGCAGCCGGGCAACGACGCGGGCCCGCCCGTCGGAACCGTCGATCTCGGCTCGCAGCTGACCACTCAGCAGCTGATAGACCTCGGTCGAACAACTGCCCGCCGGGATCAGGCAGGCACCTCGTGGCACGGGCAAAACCTCGGTGAAGCGGGTGACGTCGAGATCGGGGAACTGCGCGCGCATGCTGTCCAGCAGGCTATCAGAGGCGTGCTCTGCCGAGCCCCCGAGAAGCCGGGTTTCGAGCGTCAGCAGCGCGTCGTCGAGCGTGTCGTGAAGCTCCGCGCCGGGCAAGGGCCCCAGGGCCTCGAAGAGGCGGTGGCCGGCCTCAGGCAGGGCGCAGAGCAGGAGCTCGGCGCGGTGCAGCGCGCTGGCCTCGGCGATGCGGGCGATGGCAAAGGCCGCCGAACTGTCGACGCCGGTGACCCGGGCAAAGTCCAGCACGATGCGCTTCGGCGGGGTGTCACCGTCGAACTCGGCCCTGATCTGGTCCAGCAGGCGGTTCGCGGTGCCGAAGAAGAGAAAGCCTTCGAGCTCGTAGATCGCGGTGTCGCGTCCGGCATCCGCCAGCGCGGCCTGCGCTTCGCGCCCGCGCTCGACCGAGGAGCGGCGGGCCGCGCCGGTGGTGCGCAGCCGCACCACCTCGACCCCGGCGTAAGAGACGGTGAACAGCAGCACCGCCGCCAGAAGCCCGACGCAGAGCGCTGGGAGAAAGCCCACCGTCGCGGCGGTCAGCAGGATCGCGAGGATCACTGCCACGTCCGCCTTCGGCAGCCGCCTGCGCCGCAGCCAGAGCCAGTCGTAGAGCAGGTCGATGCCGAGGAAGGCCACCACGGATGCTGCGAGCCCGACCGGGAAGGCCGAGAGCACCGAGGCGCCGAACACCAGGGTGAGCGCTGCGGCGAGCGCGATACAGACCGGGGTCTTGCGCCCCTCGAGGCCCATCTTGCTGGCCAGCAGGGTCTCTCCGATCAGATGGTAGCCCGGGAGCCCGCCGGTCATCCCGGTGGCGGCATTTGCAAGGCCTGTCGCCTTTAGCTCGCGTTGCAGATCAAGCTCGCGCGACAGCGCCATCTCGATGCCGCTGGCGTTGATCAGCACGCCGAGTACCGCCATGCCGGCGATGGCGATCACGGTCGGTGTCTGCATCAGGATCAGTTCCCAGCGCGCCTGCAGCGGCAGCGTCGGGGACACGCCCTCGAGAAAGCCCGATCCGGTGAAGGGGCCGAGTAGCAGCCCGAGGCGCTCGGCGGCGGCGAGATCTAGGCCCAGCAACCAAAGCACGGCGTAGAACCCCGCCGCCCCGAGCACCAGCAGCGCGGGCAGCACATAGTCCGACCGCGATGTGCGGACCGCGGCCACGGTGCAGATGCTGAACAGCAGCCACGGTCCCCAGTGCAGCGCGGCGCGCGGCTGCAGCAGCGGCGCCAGGTGCCAGACCGAGACCTGCTGTTTCACCAGCATCGACAGGGCCCCCAGCAGCAACAGCAGCCCAGTGGCGCAGAGAAAGCCCCCGATGACCGGGTAGGGCAGGTAGCGTGCCAGGGCTCCGAGCCGGAAGTGCCCGGCCAGGTAGAGCGCCGCGCCGGCGGCAAGCGAGGAGAGCGCGGTCAGCGTCGCGACAGTGGCAAAAGCGGCCTCGCCGGTGCCGAGCACGCCGGCGATCCCGCCCGCGGCACCGGCCAGCAGCACGGCCGGCACGTCCTGTGGTTGCGCGATCGCGCCCCGGAACGAGCCGAGCGTGCTGACGATGACCGGCATGGCGATGGCCCCGAGCAGCGCGAGCCCGATGCCCTTGCCCAGCTGGTCCGAAAGCGGGCCGGTATAGACCAGCGCCGCGAAGGAGATCACGAAGGACACCGAGAGTACGGCGAGCACGACAAGTGCAACGCAGACGCTCAGGCCATGAGACAGGCGGGTGCGGGCCGACGGTGGCCCCTTGGCAATCACTTTGGTCAAATGGGCGCTCTCCTCCCCGGGCGCTTCGGGGAGTTTTGCCTCCAAACCTCCACGGTGCAAGAATTTTTCCCGCTATGCGGGTGCGCGCGGGGCAGGCGTGCTCGCCTGCGGTTCGCCCGAACGGCCACAGGGCGGTGCGGCACCGGTCTGACATTGCCCAAAGAACTGGCGCTTTTTGCCCCGCGCCCGCGGGGCAAGGTGGTGGCCGCTTGCGCAAGCGGTTTCCCGGCGCAAGCCGCGGAAATTGAAACTTGCCGTAGCGTCAGCATTTGCCGAGAATTGCCAGACTTGAGCACAATGGATTGGAGGGCACGGATGAAGGCGTTTCCGGACGACGCGTTTCTGGCGGGCAACACCGTGCTGGGGCAATACCTAGAGGCGCTGGTTGCCGAGCTCTCCGCCAACGACGCGGGCGACGTGGCGACCTACATCCCGCAACTCGGCCTCGCCGACCCGTCGGATTTCGGTATCGCGGTCGCGACAGCCGACGGTCGGCTCTACAAGGCCGGCACCTGGGATCGCGAGGTGACGATCCAGTCGGTCTCGAAACCCTTCATGTATGGGCAGGCACTCACCGAGCTCGGTCGCGAGCGGGTGCTCAGGAGCGTCGGGGTCGAACCCACCGGCGAACGGTTCAACTCCATCCTGCTCGACGAGGCGCACAACCGCGCCTTCAACCCGATGGTCAACTCGGGCGCCATCGTCACCGCCTCGCTACTCACCCGCGAGAGCACCGGGCAGGGCACCGAGGAGATGCGTGCGCTTTTCTCGCGGCTCGCCGGGCGGCAGCTAGAGATCGACGAAGCGGTGTTCCGCTCCGAGCATGAGACCGGCCACCGCAACCGCGCCATCGCCTGGCTGATGCTGAATTCGGGGATGATCGAACCCGACCCGGACCGGGTGCTCGATCTCTACTTCCGGCAATGCTCGGTGCTGGTGAACTGCGCCGATCTTGCGGCCATGGCCTGTACGCTGGCGACATTGGGCCGCCAGCCGATGACCGGTGTGCAGGTCTTTGCCCCCGAGGTCACCCGCGACGTGCTGTCGGTGATGACCACCTGCGGCATGTACGACTACGCCGGGCAATGGCTCTACGACGTCGGCCTGCCAGCCAAGAGCGGCGTGTCGGGGATGATCATGGCGGTGGTGCCGGGGCAGGTGGGGCTGGCGGTCTACTCGCCGAAGCTCGACCCGGTGGGCAACTCGGTGCGGGGCATCGAGGTCTGCCGCAGCTTCGCGAGGGACTTCGGGCTGCACACCTGCACCAGCGTGCTCGACCCGGGATCGGCGATCCGGCGGGTCTACGGCGCGCGCGAGGTCCGCTCGCTGCGCCAGCGCACCGGAGCCGAACGCGAGGTTCTGGCCGCCGGCGGCGAGGCCTTTGCGGCCATTGAACTGACCGGACCGCTCTACTTCGCCACCGCCGAGCGGGTGGCCAGCGAGGCCAGCCGCTGCGCCCGGACCGCGGGCACCGTGGTGCTGGATTTCCGGCGGGTCGAGAGCATCGATCGCGCCGCGCTCGACATTCTGTCGCGCATTCCCGGCCTGGTCGGTGGCAAGGGCAGCCGGATCCTTTTGACCGAATTGCCCGACCGCCTTGGCCCGGCGCTGCCCCAGGCGCTGGTCGCGCAGGGCGCGGCAGATGCGCTGAGCTATACGACCACCGAGGCGGCGCTGGAGGACTTCGAGGACGGCGTGCTGGGTACGGCGCGGGTGACCGGCGCGGGGGATGCGATGCGGCTCGAGCAGGCCGAACTGTTCCAGGGGCTCGCGCCCGAGGACATCGCGCTGCTGCAGAATGCCGCCGCGACCTTTTCCTACCAGCCAGGCGCTCGGATCATCACCCAGGGCGAGGCGGCGCTGGCCTTCTATGTGGTGGCGCGCGGGGTCGTCAGCATCACCATTCCCGTCGGCGAGACTGCTCGCAGGATCAGCGCGGTCGGTCCCGGGCAGGCCTTCGGCGAGCTGGCGATGCTCGATGGCGGCCTGCGCTCGGCCAATGCGGTAGCGAGCGGGCCGGTGGTCTGCCACGCCTTCGCCATCGACCAGATCCGGGAGATCGCCGACAGGCGCCCGCAGGCCTATGCGGTCATCCTCGCCAATCTCGCACGCAGCCTTTCGGACCGGCTGCGTGCCGCGAACGAGCAGATCGGGACCTTCGAATGAGACGAGGCTTTCAGGGGGCGCTGCGGCGCGCAGCATGCGGGATCGGGGTGCTGGCGACGGCAATGCTCGTGGCCCTGCCTCTGCCCGCTCCGGCGCAGGAGCTGGACGGCCTGGTGGAGACCGGCAACCGGCTCGCGGCGCTCTTGCGCGCCGGGCGCGCGGTGGTCTCGGCCAACCAGGAGCGGATCAACGATCCGGGTGCCGGCGACAAGGGGCTCTCCCCCGACGTCTTCATGGACCAGGTGGCGCTGCGCTATGAGGAGGTCAACGGTCTGGCGCCTCTCGCCGGCGACCTCAGCCCGCTGCAACGCCGCCTGACGGAGGCGCAGCTGCAGGCGATGCGCGAGGTCGTCGCCGAGTCCCAGCCGCTGATCAACATGGAGGGCATGGGGTTCAAGGGCTTCATCCCGGCGGTCTTTGCGCGGCTGGTGAACGAGCGCTTCGGCGCTGCGGTGGGCGATCTGGCACGGGTCAAGGTCACCGCCCCGCCAGAGCTGGTGCGCAATCGCACCGCCCGGCCCGACGACTGGGAAGCGCAGGTGATCGAGACGCGCTTCGCCGCGGCTGAGCACGAGACCGGGTCCGCCTGGTACGAGGTGGTGCCGGGCGCGGATGGCGCCGAGGAGTTCCGCATGCTGATCCCCGAGTATTACTCGGCGTCCTGCCTGAGCTGCCACGGCACGCCCGAGGGCGAGGTGGACATCACCGGCTTTCCCAAGGAAGGCGGCGCGGAGGGCGATCTCGGCGGCGCGATCTCGATCACCCTGCACGAGACCAGATGACTGGCGCCGCCGCGGGCCCGGGCAGGCGGATCAGCCGGATCGGCTTTCGCATCGGCGGGCTGTCGGCGGTGCTGCTGGGTGTGCTGGTGCTCTCCACGGTGATCATGGCGGTGGAATTCTCGGCCAACCAGGGCCGCATCGCCGAGGCCACCGAGCGGTTCCGCCGCCTGCAGGTCGCGGCGGCGGCGCAGCGCGAGTTCGGCGCGGTGCGCTACTGGCTCGCAGACCTCGCGGTCAGCCAGCTGACGCTGTCGGAGCGCAATGCCGGCGCGGCGCGTGACCGGCTGACCGAGCGGCTGGCCGAGCTGCGCGGCTTTGCGCCCGAAGCGGCGGCGACCATCGAGGGCGCGCTGGACGGTATCTGGAACAGCGCCATCGCCGCGGTCGACTCTTATGCCGACGGCAACCGGGTGGTCGGAAACACCCTGCTTTCGCAGGCGCGGGTGCAGAGCGACGGCGCCAGCGGGGCGCTGGCCGCACTGGTCGAGACCCTGTCGCGCCAGTCGGAGGAGGCGAACCGCACGGCGGCCACCGCGGCGCAGGCGGCGCGGCTGCGGGCAATCGTCATCTGCGCGCTGATCGTTGTGGCCGGGGCGCTGCTGACCGCCCTCGTGCTGCGCTCCATCCTGCGCCCGCTGACCCGTATCGACCGGGCGATGGTCGACCTGCAGGAAGGCCGCGCGCCGGGCGACCTGCCGCCCGAGGGCGCGGATGAGTTCGGGCGGCTCGCGACCACGCTGAGAGCGCTGCACGAGGCGCAGCAGGCGCGCGCCGAGCTCGAAGAGATCAACGCCAGCCAGCGCCGCACCGTGCTCACCGCGGTGGAGACGATTCCCGACGGCTTCGCGCTCTTCGATGCCGCGGACCGTCTGGTGCTGCGCAACCGTCGGTTCCTCGAGATTTTCGCCTTTGCCCGGGATCTGCCGGAGAGTGCCAGCTACGCCGAGCTGCTCGACGCCGAGCTGGCCTCGGGCACCCTCGACGTCGCGCCGGAGGAGGTCGACACCTGGCGCGCCGAGTGCCTTGCCCGCCATGCCAGCCCGGCCGGCTCGCGGGTCGAAATGGCCTACGACGGCCGATGGCTGCTGGTGTCGAAGCGCAAGACGCCGGACGGCGGCACGGTGGCGGTCTATTCCGATATCTCCGAGCTGCGCGCCCGGCAGGTCGAGCTCGAAGACGCCCGCGCCGAGGCAGAGCAGGCAAACGAGGCCAAGAGCCGTTTCCTCGCCTCGATGAGCCACGAGCTGCGCACGCCGCTCAATGCGATCATCGGCTATTCCGAGATGCTGATCGAGGACGCCGAGGACGCGGGCGAGACCGGGTCGGTGCCCGACCTGCAGCGCATCGAAAGCTCGGGGCGGCATCTTCTGGCATTGATCAACGATGTGCTCGACCTGTCGAAGATCGAGGCCGGTAAGATGGAGCTGTTCCTCGAGGAGGTGGAGATCACCCCGCTGATCGAGGACGTGCGGCTGACCGTGGCACCATTGTTGGCAATCAATGCCAACAGGCTGAGCGTCGCAGTGCCCCCGGGCATAGGCACGATGCGGACCGACCGCACCAAGCTGCGGCAGAACCTGTTCAACCTGCTCTCCAACGCCAGCAAGTTCACCAGCAAGGGTCGGGTCGAGCTGGAAGTGCGCCGGGACGGCGGGGAGGTGGTCTTCGAGGTGCGCGACGAGGGGATCGGCATGAGCGAGGCGCAGCTGTCGCGCCTGTTCCGCCCCTTCGTGCAGGCGGACAGCTCCACCTCGGGCAAATACGGGGGCACCGGTCTCGGCCTGTCCATCGTCAAGAGCTACTGCGAGATGCTGGGCGGCAGCATCGGCGCGACCTCTGCGCCGGGGGCAGGCGCGTGCTTTACCATGCGCCTGCCCGCAGGCGGCGCGGCAGATGCGGGACAGGGGGGCGCGGCGACGATCCTGATCATCGACGATGACGCTGCGGCGCTGGACAGCCTCGGCGCGACGGTACGCGGGGCGGGCTACCGGGTGCTGACCGCTTCGGACGCGGTCGCGGGTCTGGCGCTGGCGCGCGCGCGGCGCCCCGATGCGGTGCTGCTCGACATCATCATGCCGGAGACCGACGGCTGGTCGGTGCTGCGCGAGATGAAGGAAGACCCGCTGCTCTGCGAGACGCCGGTGATCATGGTCTCGATCCTGTCGGATCGCGAGATGGGGCTGGCCTTCGGCGCGGTGGAGCTGCTCCGCAAGCCGGTGGAGCCCGAGCTGCTGCTGGCGGCGCTGCGCGCGCTCACCGGCGATCAGGCGCGCGAGGTGCTGCTGGTCGACGACGATCCCGCGACACGCGGCCTGTTTCGCCGTATCCTCGCGCGCGAGGGTTGGGCGGTGCGCGAAGCCGCCGATGGCGCGCGGGCGCTGACGCTGATCGCCGAGCGGATGCCGGGGCTGATGGTGCTCGACCTGATGATGCCCAACCTCGACGGGTTCCAGACCCTGCGGCGGTTGCGCGAGACCGAGGCGGGGCGGGCGTTGCCGGTGATCGTGGTCACCTCGAAGGACCTGACGCGGCGCGAATTCGATTGGCTCAAGGCCAACGCCCGCGACGTGGTGAGGAAAGGCGGAGACGGGCGCTCGGGGCTGCTGGCGGCGATCGCCCGGCAGGTGGGCGCGGGAGACGGGACGGTCGGACCACCGGGGGAGGAGCGCGCATGACGACGATCCTGATCGTCGAGGACAACGACATGAACCTCGACATGCTGAGCCGGCGGCTGCAGCGCAAGGGCTACGAGATCCTCGCCGCGCGCGACGGGCAGGCGGGGGTGGACATGGCGCGCGACGCGCGCCCGGACATCGTGCTGATGGACATGAGCCTGCCGGTGCTCGACGGCTGGGCCGCGACGCGGGCGCTCCGGGCCGACGCCGCGACAGCCGCGATCCCGGTGATTGCGCTCACCGCCCACGCGATGGAGGCCGACCGGGTGAAGGCGATGGAGGCGGGGTGCGATGCCTTCGGCACCAAGCCCATCGACCTGCCGGACCTGCTGGCTAAGATCGAGGCTCTGCTGGCAAGCTGATGCAGGATACGCCGGAAGATATTCGCGAGCGGGCCCTGGCCACCCGGGTGATCCAGCGCCTGGCGGGGCCGGCGGAGGCCATCGCCGGGATACAGGAGATCGTGCTGGAGGAGATCCGCGGCCTCGGCCTGGCTGAGGCCGCCGCGGACGCGGAGCGCGTGGCCATGGCGGCGCGGCAGCTGCTGGCGCTGATCGGGAGCGCTGCGCAGGGCGGGGTCGTCCCGTCCGACCGGCAGCGGCTGCGCCACGACCTGCGCACACCGATCAACGCCATCATCGGCTATTCCGAGCTGGTCGCCGAGGACTTCGAGGCGGCGCTGCCGGAGGCGCTGCTCGGCGACATCCGCAGCGTGGTGGGGGAATGCGCGCTGCTTCTGGCGCAGATCGACCGGGTCCTCGGGCCGGACGCGGAGGCGGGCAGCCTCGCAGGCTCGGCGCTCGACGGGCTGGTCGCCGCCTCGGTTGCGCGGAGCCTGGCGGCGGGCAGCGGCGTGCCTCAGGGAGAGGCGGGCCGGGTGCTGGTGATCGACGATACGGCCGAGAACCTCGACCTGATGCGCCGTCAGCTCGGCCGCCACGGCCACGAGGTGACCACCGCCGGCTCGGCCTCCGAAGGTCTCGTGGTGCTGGCCCGGGCTGAGATTGACGTGATCCTCGTGGACGTACTGATGCCCGACATGAACGGCATCGAGCTGCTGGCGCGGATCAAGCAGAACCCGCGCTGGCGGCACATCCCGATCATTGTCGTCTCGGGGCTGAAGGACATGCGCGCGGTCACCCGCTGTATTGCCGCCGGGGCCGAGGACTACCTGCAGCGCCCGGTGGACCCGGTGCTGCTGCACGCGCGGGTCGGCTCCTGTCTCGAGAAGCACCGCTGGCACCAGCGCGAGCTGCGCTACCTCGCGGAGATAGAATACGAACGTGACCGCGCCGATGCTATGCTGCACGCGGTGCTGCCGGCGCCGGTGATCGCGCGCCTGCGGGCGGGGGAAACGCAGATCGCCGACCGGGTGCCAGCCACGACGATTGTGTTTGCCGATATCGTCGGTTTCACCCCTTGGACGGCGCGGCTCGACCCGGGCGAGCTGCTGCAGCGGCTGACCGAGATCTTCCTCGCCTTCGACGATCTCGCGGCGCAACACGGGGTCGAGAAGATCAAGACCATCGGCGATGCCTACATGGCGGCGAGCGGCGTTCCCCTGCCGGCCGAAGACCACGCCGAGCGTGCCTTGGGTTTCGCCCGGGCCATCGTCGGAGACATCGCCCGCCGTACGGCGGGCGAGATGACCATCCGCGTCGGCCTGCACAGCGGGCCGGTGATCGCCGGGCTGATCGGGCGCAGCCGGTTCGTCTACGACGTCTGGGGCGAGACTGTGAACCTTGCCAGCCGCATCGAGGCGGCGGGGACGCCGGGGCGCATCCACCTGTCCGAGGCGACGCGGGCGCTGCTGCGCGATGCCGGCGGGTTCGAAGCGCGGACCAGCGAGCTGCGCGGAGTCGGAGCGGTCCGCACCTTTCTCGCCGACTGAGCAAGGCTTTTCCGAATTCGGGAGGTTCTCCCCAAGTTACCAGCCGCCGAACCGGGGCCAGACCTGGCGCGGGCCACCGCCTGCAGGCAGCAGGTGGTATTGGCCATGCTGCGCGGCGGTGGCGCAGGCGTGGTTGGGCAGGATGCGCAGCTGCGTGCCGAGCGGCAGGTCGGGCAGCATGGCCGTGCTGCCGGGGCGCAGCGAGACGATGCCGTGCTCCTGGTTGGCACCCGAGACGATGAGGTCGGGGATCACCTGCCCCGCTGCATCGCAGACCAGCCCGTAGCCCTGATCCACCGACTGCGCGGCAGTGCCGCGGTCGCGCGACAGGGCCATCCAGCCTGCGTCGACCATCACCCAGCCTTTGGCCTGCTGGTGGCCGATCACCGTGGTCAGCACGCTGAGCGCGATGTCGTCCACCTCGCAGACGCCGATCCCTGCCATCACGAGGTCGAAGAACATGTAGACCCCGGCGCGCAGCTCGGTGACGCCCGAGAGGTCGCGGGCGGCATGAGCGGTGGGGGTCGAGCCGACACTGACCACCGGGCAGGGCAGACCCGCGCCGCGCAGCGCCTCGGCGGCGCGCACGGTGGCGCTGCGTTCCATCTCGGCGAACTCGGCATGGGCCTCGCGCCCGCGGGCGCCGTAACTTTCGCCGGCGTGGGTGATCACCCCGCGCAGCAGTCCCGCGCCGTGCAGGATCCGTCCGACTTCGACCAGCGCCGGAGCATCGGGCGCGAGCCCGCCGCGGTGGCCGTCGCTGTCGATCTCGATGAGCGCGGGCACGCCTGCCCTGGCCGCCGCCTCCGCCTGCGCGGCACTGTCGAGGATCACCGTCAGGTCGCAGCCTTGTGCCCGCAGGGCCTGGACGCGCGGCAGCTTCTGCGGGGCGATGCCGACGGCGTAGAGGATGTCGCCATGCCCGGCGGCATGGAAGACCTCGGCTTCCGCCAGTGTCGAGACGGTGATCGGTCCGCCGAGGCGGCGCGCGATTTCGGTGGATTTCGCCGTCTTGAGGTGCGGGCGCAGGGTGACGCCGAGCGCGTCGGCCTGCGCCGCCAGCCGGTCGATGTTCCGGCTCATCCGTGCCTCGTCGAGGAGCAGGGCGGGGGTGCCGATGTCGGTGAGGTCGGGGGCGTGGGACATGTCGGGGCGATCCTTCGTCTGTCGATGCGCCGGGCATAGCAGCTTGCCCGCGCGCATCCCATTCCCCGACAAGAAAAACCGCCCCGCTTGGGGGCGATCCGAGCTGCGCGGTCGAAGGAACCTGATCACGGGCCGGCCCCGGGGAGAGCCGGCCCGCGACGGACCCGCTACATGCCGTAGACGAGGTCCACCAGCGAGAGAGACACAGCCGGCACGTAGGTGACGAGCAGCAGCACCAGCACCAGCACGCCCACGAAGGGCAGGTTGGTGACCGAGGTCCGCCACACGTCGGTGCGGGCGATTGAACAGGAGGTGATCAATACGCTCGCGACCGGCGGGGTCTGCTGGCCAAGCGCGATATTCAGCGTCAGCAGAATACCGAACTGGATGGGGTTGATGCCAAGCTCATGCACCAGCGGCATGAAGATCGGCACCGTCAGGATGATCGCCGCCGCACCATGCAGCACCATGCCCACGAAGAGCAGGAAGAGGTTGATGATCATCAGCACGGCGAAGGGGTTGGTGGTGATCTCGGTGATGCCCGCGGCGAGCCGCTGCGGCATCTCGGTCTCGGTGAGGTAGAGGCCCAGCACCGCCGAGGCGGCGACCATCAGCATCACCACCGAGGTCTGCAGCACTCCGTCCACCAGCGCTTGATAGAGGTGGCGCAGGTCGATCTCGCGGTAGATGAAGACGCCGATGAAGAGGGCGGCCACCACTGCCAGCGCCGCGCCCTCGGTCGCCGTGACCACGCCGCCGAAGATTCCGCCGAGGATCACTACCGGCAGGATCAGCGCCCAGGAGGCGTCCTTGGCGGTCTCGCCGAGACGGCGCAGCGAGAAGGCCTCGTCGCGCGGCAGGTCGTAGCGCCGGGCCATGTAATAGCAGAGCGCCATCAGCAGCCCGCCGCCCAGCACGCCGGGCACGATGCCCGCGACGAAGAGCTTGACCACCGAGGTGTCGGACATGGCGCCGTAGAGGATCATCGGGATCGACGGCGGGATGATGATCGCCAGCGAGGCCGACGAAGAGGTGATCGCCGCGGCCATGCGCGGGGTGTAGCCCTTGTTCTTCATCGCCGGGATCAGCACCGAGCCGGTGGCGGCCACGTCGGCCACGGCGGAGCCGGAGATTTCTGCGAAGAACATCGACACGCCGACGTTGACCATCGCCAGACCGCCGCGCACGAAGCCGATAAGCGCCGAGACGAAGGCAATGAGCCGTGTCGAGATGCCGCCGGTGTTCATCAGCGCGCCGGCAAGGATGAAGAGCGGGATGGCGATGAGCGGGAAGCTGGTGGCGCCGTCGTAGAGCGACAGCGCGGCGTTGAGAAAGCCGAGCTCGCCGTTGAGCAGGAAGACCCCGAGCAGCGCCGAGCCAAGGATCGAGAAGGCGATGGGCATGCCGACCGCGATCAGCACGAACATGAACAAAAGGATGCCGGCTTCGATCATTGGGTGACCTCCTTGGGTGCCGCGGGGCTGCGCTGGCTCTTGCCGCGGGCTTCGGCCAGCTCGGCCTCGGCGCGGGCGATCTCGTGCTCGATCTCGGCGGTGTCCGGATCGATGCCGTCGCGCACGGCCTGCAGGCGCTCGGGCAGGGTCAGCAGCCGTCCGAGGATCATCAGGCCGAAGCTGATCGGCAGGATGCCTTGCAGCACGGCACGCGGCACGAAGCGGACGGTGGTCATCACCTCGTCGCCGAAGATCTCGAGGATCGCCCAGCCGGCCCATGCGGTGATCGCGCAGATGGTCAGGAACAGCAGCTCGACGAGGCCGAAGAGCACGAAGCGCCCGGCCCCCGGCAGGCCGAACATCAACCCGTTGAAGCCCATGTGGGAGTTGCGCACCACGGCCAGCGCGGCCCCGGTGAAGGTGATCCAGGCGAGGAGCGCCGCGGCGACCTCGTCGTACCAGATCAGCGACTGGCCGCTGTAGCGGTAAGCGACGCCCAGGAGGACGACGCAGGCCAGCGCGACGATCATCGCGATTGTGGCGATCTGCAGGAACAGGTCGAGCCAGCGGGTGGGACGGGACAGCAAGGTTGCCTCCGGGAATTCTGCGAGGGGAGAGGCGGCGCGGGACAGCCGCGCCGCCGGTTCACCTGTGTGGCTCAGGAACCCGAGCCATTGGCCAGCGAGAGGGCCTGGTCGATCATCTCCTGACCGCCTTCGACCTCGGCCGCGAACTTCTCATAGATCGGCTTGGAGGCCTCGACGAAGGCATCCCGGTCGGTCTTGTTGACCGCGAGCCCGCCCTCTTCGAGCTTGCCCACCAGTTCGCCATCCTGTGCTTCGCCGGTGTCACGCGCCCAGAAGGCGACCTCCTTTGCGGTCTCCTCGATGATCTGCTGCACCTCGGGGTCGAGCTTCTCGAAAGCCTTCACGCCGACGGTCGGATAGGCCGGCGAGTAGACGTGGTTCGACAGCGACAGGTACTTCTGTACCTCGTTGAGCTTGCCGCCGTAGATGTTGGTCATCGGGTTTTCCTGCCCGTCGACCACGCCGGTCTGCAGCGCCACGAAGAGCTCGGAGAAGGGCATCGGCGTCGGGTTCGCGCCGTACTCTTGGAACATTGCCACGCGCCAGCTCGAGTTCGGCGTGCGGATCTTCAGGCCCTTGAGGTCGGCGGGCGTGGTCACCGGGTGCTTGGAGTTGGTGATCTGGCGGAAGCCGTTCTCCCAGATCGCCAGCGGCTTGTAGCCCTTGGCCTCGGCGGCGGGCTTCAGAACGCTGTCGAAGAGCGCCTCGTCGATCTTCGCCAGGTGTTGGCGGTCGGCCACGAGGAAGGGCAGGTCAAAGAGCGCGTACTCGGGCGCGATCTCGGGCATGGTCGAGCTGGGCAGGGTGATGTGCATCGTGCCCAGCTTGATCTTCTGCAGCATGTCCTTGTCCTTGCCCAGCTGCGAGCTGTCAAAGACCTTCACTACCGCCTTGTCGCCGAGTTTCTCGTTGGCGCGGCGGGCAAATTCCTCGGCGGTCTGGTCCTGCAGCGAGCCATCGGCGGCGCTGATACCGAAAATGATCTCGGTCTGCGCCAGCGCAGGCGCGGCCTGCAGCGTGACGGCGACGGCGCCGATCAGTGCGATATGCTTGAGTTCCAAGTGTGTCTCCTCCCTGAGTGCTTGGTCCTGTTGGTGGGGTGGGCTCAGCCGGCCAGAACCTCCGGTTCGGTGAGCGCCGCGATGGCCCCGGCCGCGTGCTGGCGGTCCTCCTCCGTGGCTGGCGGACGGGGCTGCAGCCCGGCCAGCTTGCGGCCGAGAGCGATGGCATTGAACGTGGCGCCGGTGTCGGCGCGGCCCTGGCCCGCGATGTCGAAGGCGGTGCCATGCGCCGGGGTCACGATCGGGAAGGGGTAGCCGGCGATCAGCGTCACCCCCCGGTCGAAGCCGATCAGCTTCATCGCGATCTGCCCCTGGTCGTGGTACATGGTCATCACCGCGTCGAACTCTCCCCCCTTGATGGCCCGCACGAAGACGGTATCCGAGGGCACGGGGCCGGTCACGTTAATCCCTTGGGATTTGGCGATTTCGATGGCGGGCGCGATCACCTCGTCATCCTCGTGGCCAAAGTTGCCGCCATCCCCGGCATGCGGGTTGAGCGCGGCCACGCCGATGCGCGGATTGGGGATGCCCGCAGCGGTCATCACGTCCGAGGTGAGTTGCAGGCTGTTGGCCACCCGCTCTGTGGTGATCGTGGCCGCGACCTTGCTCAGCGGGATGTGCGAGGTCACCCGGGCGTTCCACACCTCGTCGAGCACGTTGAATTCGCGGCCCGACTGCTCGGCCTCGATCACCGCGTCGACGAAACCGATTTCGTCGACGTAGCTCGACCGGGCGAGGCGCATCGAATGCTTGTTGAACGGGGTGAAGGCGCAGACACCCGCGATCCCGGCCTTGCCGAGCAGCAGCGCGGTGGCGAAGTTCTGCAGCGAGGCGCGGCCCCCGGCCTCCGAGGATTTGCCCGGCGGCACCGCGGCCGGATCGCAGTTGCCCAGATCGAGCAGAACCGATCCTGCGGGCAGGGGCTTTGCGAGATCCGCGGTGGAGATCACCGGCAGATCGACCTTCACCCCGGCGACCTGCGCGCCCTTTGCCAGCAGCCGTGCATCCCCGATGACGATCAGGTCGCCAAGGTTCGCCTGCGCGTCCGCCACGATCTTCGCGGCCAGTTCAGGCCCGATCCCGGCGGCATCCCCGATCGCCAATGCGACTCGCATATTCGATTCTCCTCCACATGTATTTTGTATATTTTGTTTTCCGATACGGTATCGCATGGCAAGGAAAAACTTGCTAACCTATGAAAAAGAGCAATCCCGGAGGTGTCATGGACCTGTCGTCTTCCTCGGCCATGCCATTGCAAATAAAGAAGGAATCCCTGCACGATCAGGTCGCGAACCGGATCCGGGATTTGATCATCGAGGGCTATCTCGAGCCCGGCAGCCGCATCGACGAGGTGCAGCTTCTGGAGCAGTTGGGCGTGTCACGCACCCCGTTCCGCGAGGCGTTGCGCACGCTGGCGGCCGAGGGGCTGATCGTCATCCAGCCGTCGCGGGGGGCGACCGTGCGCAAGCTCTCGCCGCAGGATGTGTTCTCCATGCTCGAGGTGCTGGGGCATCTCGAAAAGCTCGCGGGGCAGACCGCCTGCGCGCGGGCCAGCGACGAGGACATCGCCGGGATGCGGGCGCTGCACGAGGAGATGCTGGGCTACTACCGCAAGCGCGACCGGCTGCCCTATTACAAGCTCAACCAGGAATTCCACTCGCGTCTCGCGGCGCTTTCGGGAAATGAGACGCTGCAGGAGATCCAGCAGAATATCCAGGGACGGCTCAAGCGCATCCGTTTCGTCGGCAATGGCACCGAGGACTATTGGGCCGAGGCGGTCGCCGAGCACGAGCAGATGATCGCCGCGCTGGAGGCGCGCGACGGCGACCGGTTGGGCGAGGTCATGTCGCGCCACCTGACCAATACGTGGGACCGGGTGAAGGACTCGCTCTGAGCGGTAGCGGTCCCAGAGGACTTTGCGGGGACTTACCAGAAGCCGCGGTGGCCCTCGGCGACCTCTTCCTCGATCTCGGCGAAGGGGCCCCGGGTCTCGACCCGGCGCTGCCCCGCCTCGAACACCGCCTCGCAGGGCAGGTCGAGCGTCAGGTTCTCGGGATTGTCGCCGGTGAGCACGGCGAGGCGCTTCTCGGTCATGCCGTAGACCACCGTCCCGATACCGGCCCAGTAGCAGGCCCCAGCGCACATGCAACAGGGTTCGACCGAAGTATAGAGCGTGCAGCCCTCGAGGAATTCCGGCGTGTAGAGGCGGCTCGCCTCCTGCGCGACCAGCAGCTCGGCATGTGCGACGCCCTTGCCCTGCTGGTAGGCATTGCCTTGGCGGAGCAGCACCGCGCCATCCGGTCCCGTCAGCAGCGCGCCGAAGGGATGGTTGCCTGCCGCGCGGCTCTCCTGCGCAATGCGGATGGTTTCCCGCAGATGGCCGAGATCGATGTCTTTCATGTGGACCCCTTGTGTCTGTGCCGCGAGCATAGCGTCTCGCGCGGTGCGAGGGGGACGGAATCTCGCGCGCGGCCCGTTCGGAAACTGCGCGCGGTGGCTGCGGGTCCCGCCCCGCTTTGGCATGACACGCGTACTGCGACGGTTTAGCCTCATCAGGATTGAGCCGGTTTCCGGAGATGTTTTGATGAAGACGATTGTACGCTGCCTTGTCGGCCTCCTGGCCGCGCTATCCCTGACCGCACCCGCCGTGAGCGCCGAGGAACAGGCGCCCTTCTGGGTACGGGGGGCACAGATCTCGCCCGACGGGTCCACCATCGCCTTCACCTACCGGGGCCAGATATGGATCGTGCCCAGCGAGGGCGGCGAGGCCGTGCCGCTCACGGAGCGGCAGTTCCGCAGCACTTCTCCGGTCTGGTCGCCGGACAGCTCCCGCATCGCCTTTGCCTCTGATCGATTCAACCTGGCCGACGTTTTCGTCATGCCGGTCGCGGGCGGCGAGATCACCCGGCTGACCCGGCATTCCGGTGCCGAGCACCCGCTGGCCTTCAGCGCCGATGGCGCCGAGGTCCTCTTCTCCGCGGACCGGCTCGGCACGCCGACCGCAGATCACCTGACCGGGCTCGGACTGATCGCGGGCGTGGTGATGCGCGTGTCGGTCACGGGCGGGCGCCCCCGGCTGGTGATGCCCCTGCCCAGCGGGCAGCTCGACGTCAGCCCCGATGGCCGGACGCTGGCCTATGTCGACCGCACCTCTCCCGAGGTGCCCTGGCGCAAGCGCGAGATTTCGGACGGGACCAGCGATATCTGGCTGTACGACATCCAGGCCGGCACACACCGCCGCTTCACGCGCTACCGCGGCAGCGACCGCAGCCCGGCCTTCTCGGCGGACGGTTCAGAGCTTTTCTGGGCGACCGAGATGCCCGAGGCTGGGATCGGCGATCCGGACGCGGCGCCCGAGACCTTCAACATCTGGCGCATGCCGCTGGCAGGCGAAGGGGCGCCCACCCGCGTGACCTCGCACGACCGGCTGCCCGTGCGCTTCGTTTCAGCAGCCGATGACGGCACGCTGGCCTATACCTATGACACGCAAATTTGGCGGCTGGACCCCGGGGCGGCGGCCCCGGTTCAGGTGCCGCTGCGCATCCGGCAGGGCACGCTGCTCAAGGGCGAGGTCTATGGCGATCTCGGGGATCAGATCACCGAGACGTCGGTGTCTCCCGACGGCAGCGAGCTGGCCGTGGTGGCGCGCGGTGACATCTTCGTGCTGTCGCCGCTGTCGGGCGAGGTCCGCCGCATCACCGACACCCCGCAGGCCGAGCGATCGGTCAGCTATGGTCCGGACGGGCGCCGCCTGCTCTATGCTGCCGAGCGCGAGGGGGACTGGGACATCTACCAGACCGCCCTGACCCGAGAGGAAGACGAAAACTTCCTCTCGGCGCTGGCACTGGAGGAGGTGCAGCTTATCGACACCGGAACCGACGCGCTGCAGCCGGCCTATGCTCCGGACGGCATCAGGATTGCCTATCGCGACGACCGCAACGCCATCCGCATCTGGGACAGCAGGACGGGCGAGAGCTCCGAGATCCTGCCCGACAGTGCCACCTATTTCTACGGCGAGGCGGAGTTCGACTTCGCGTGGTCGCCGGACGGGCGGTACATCCTCACCACCACCGGTTTCGGCTCGGCCAATACCGAGGTGGAGCTGATCGAGACCACGGGCGCGCACCTGCGCCACAATCTCTCGGATTCCGGCTTCGGAGATCACGGTGCGGGTTTCAGCCCCGATGGCTCGGTGGTGTTCTGGGCCACCGACCGTTTCTCGGAACGCAACCTCGACGAGAATGGCGGCACGCAGGACGTGATGGCCGCCTATCTGACACCCGAGGGCTACCTGCAGCGCGAACTGGGCGAAGCGGCCCCGATCCCGCCCACCGGCGCCGAGCCCTCATCCGAGGGCAAGGAAGAGGCGGCGCCTCCGCTCGAACCCGACTTCGAGGGGTTGCCCTACCGTCGCAGCCGCATCACAGGCGCATCGGTCGTGCCAGTCCTGGCCGAGATGACCCCGGACAATGCGGGGATGGTGCTGGTCACCTTCCAGCCGACGATCGGTGTGCTGACAGGCTCGGTGATCGACATGGCCTCGCGCCACCCGCGACAGGTCTTCGCGACCTCGCCGGCGGGCATCGTCGACATCGCGATAAGCCCGGACCGGGGAACGCTGTATCTCATGCACGCGGATGGGGTCGAGATCGTCGATGTGGCCAGCGGCGCCAGCGCCCCGGTTCCGTTCAGCCTGCAGGCCAGCTACGATCCGGTGGCCGAGATGGAGTATCTCTTCGAGCACCATTGGCGTTTCGTGCAGTCGAAGTTCTACGACGCCGGCATGCACGGGGTGGATTGGCCGGGGGTACGCGACATCTACGCCCGTTACCTGCCGCATCTGTCGCATTGGGAGGATTTCGCCGAGCTGATGGCCGAGATGCTGGGGGAGCTGAACGCCTCGCATCTGAACACCCGCTTTGCATCGGACAGCCCGAGCTGGGACAGCACCGCCGAGCTGGGGCTCTATTACGACACGTTGCACGAGGGCCCCGGAGTGCGCATTGCGGCGACGCTGCCGGGCGGTCCGGCGGCACTGCTCGGCCCGTCCTTGGCCGAAGGCGCGGTGATCCTCGCGGTGGATGGCGAGGAGATCGGACCGGAGGCGGATATCACCCCGCTGCTGAACCGCCGGGCGGGCGATCTGTTGCGGCTGACCGTGCAGCCGGCAGATGGCGGCGCAGCCAGAGATATGACCCTGCGCGCCGCGCCGCCCGGCACCGAGCCCGAGCTGGCCTATGCCCATTGGGTCACCACCCGTCGCGCCATGGTCGAGGAGCTCTCCGGGGGGCGTCTCGGCTATACCCACGTGCGGAGCATGGATGATGCGTCCTTCCGGCAGGTCTATTCCGACCTGATGGGCAAGGCGCGTGACAAGGAGGGGGCCATCGTCGATCAGCGCTTCAACTTCGGCGGCTTCCTGCACGACCAGCTCACCGCCTTCCTCACCGGGAGCCGGCATTCGGGGCTGGTGACCCGCAACGGCGTCGACCTCGGGACCACGCCTTACACCCGCTGGGCAAAGCCCACGGCGCTGGTGGTGAACAGCTGGGACTACTCGGATGCCTCGGTGTTTCCCTACTACTACATCCACGAGGGCCTCGGCCCCTCGGTCGGTGACATGGTGCCGGGCACCGGCACGGCGGTGCTGCGCCCGCCACTGCTCGAGCCGCGGTTGGTGCTGGGCGTGCCGCAGCTCGGCTTTCGGACGGTCGAGGGCGACTTCTTCGAGAACCGCGAGATCGTGCCGGAGGAGATCGTCCGCGTCACCCCGGAGGACATCGAGGCGGGGCGGGACCCGCAGCTCGCGGCCGCGGTTGCGGCGCTTCTGCGCGACATCGATGACTAGCGCCCGGGCCTAGCGGGCAAAGACCTCTGCGGTGATCGCCCGCGCCAGCGCCGCATCCACCGGCTGACCGTTGAGCAGCCGGTACCAGAAGGCGCCGTGGACGAAGGCCGAGAGCATCTCGGGGTCGCGCGTCTTGCCCAGCTCGCCGCGTGCCTGCGCCCGGCGCAGCAGGTCCGTCACGATCTGCTCCCTCGGCAGTACGAAGCGCTCGCGAAAGGCGGTGCGAAATGCCGTGTCCTCCTGTGCCGCCGCGATCAGGGCGCGCAGGGGATCGCCGTCCACGGCCAGATGATCGAACACCTCGACAAGGAAGGCCTCGAGCTGCGCGGCACAGGTCTCGCCGGTATCGGCGGGTGGGATCGTGGAAAAGCGCCCGGTCTCCTCGAAGACCGCGTCAAGCACCAGGTCGGCCTTGGTGTTCCAGCGGTTGTAGAGCGTCTGGCGCGCCACGCCCGCGGCGCTGGCAATGGCGGCGATGGAGACCTTGGCGTAGCCCCGCTCACGCACCAGCTGAAGCGCCGCAAGCTTCAGTGACCGCCCGGCAGCGGCGTCCACCGGCCGGCCTCCCTGCTTTTTCTCCCCGCTCATGCACAGCTCCTGTCTACCTCCGCACAGGGCGGGTGCATTGATTTATAGACTGCAGTCTATTAACTGTTCCTCATCCCATCATAGAGCGCCTCGCCCCGACGTGGAACGGGCTCGGGCCCAAGCCGCAGGACATGGCATGCAGACAGAACAGCTTACCGCCCGGCGCGCCACGGCGATCACCGCCGTGCTTGGCCTGTTGTCGATCTTCCCGCCGCTGGCGACCGACATGTATCTCTCCGCCATGGGGGACCTGGCCGCGGCAATGCATGCCGAGCAGTCCGCCGCCGAACTTTCGTTGTCGATTTTCTTTCTCGGGCTCTGCCTTGGTCAGCTGATGATGGGGCCGCTGATCGACGGCTACGGGCGCAAGGGGCCGCTGCTGGCGGGCACGGCGCTCTTCGCGGTGACCTCGCTCATCCTGCCGACGCTGCACGACATCGCGGTGTTCAACGGGCTGCGCTTCCTGCAGGCGATCGGCGCGAGCGTTGGCATGGTGGTCGGCCGGGCCGTGGTCAACGACCTCTACGAGGGCCAGCGGGCAGCGAAGGCGATGACCGTGCTGGTCATGCTGCTGACCATTGGCCCGATCGTTTCGCCGACTCTGGGCAGCTTGCTGCTGGAAGCCTTCGGCTGGCGCTCGATCTTCGTCTTCATGGCCGGGGTGAGCCTGCTCGCCCTCGGCCTGTCGCTGTCGCTGGTCCCCGAGACGCTGCCGAAGGCGCGGCGCACGGCGCGCCCGTTCCGCTCGGGCATGCGGACCGCGGCGGCCTTGCTGTCGCGCCGGGAGTTCCTCAGGGCGGCGCTGGTCGCGGGCCTGGTGCAGGGCGGGATGTTTGCCTTCATCACCGGCTCCTCCGGCGTCTTCCAGGGGGTCTACGGCCTGAGTTCGCTGGCCTATGGCCTCGTCTTCGCGCTGATCGCGGCGGCGCTCGTGCTGTTCGGCCAGATCAACAACCTGCTGCTCGACTCTTATCCACCCGCGCAGATCCTGCGCCGGGGACTGCCGGTTTTCGGCCTGCTGACGCTCGCGCTCGTGCTTGTGTCGGGCAGATCGCCGGTCTGGCTGTTCGTGCCGCTCCTCTGGGGTGCTGTCGGGATGATCGGCTTGCTGTCGGCGAATGCCATGACGCTGGCCATGTCCGAGGCCCGGGACGGCGCGGGAATGGGCTCTGCGGTGCTTGGGGCCATCCAGTTCGGTATCGCCTTCACCGTTTCGGGCTGCGTGGCGCTGGGGGGCACGGGCACGCCGCTTCCTATGAGCCTCGGGCTGCTTCTGCCGGCGATCCTCGCGCTGGGTCTGTCACTGGTGGGGCGCCGCCGCCCTGAGGGTGGCATGCCCGATGCCGGCGACGCCCAGCCCCCGAGTGCCTGAGGCGGCGGGCCTGTTCGTCTGAGCACCCGTCGCCTGAACTTGCGCGATCGGGTCGGAATTCGGACCTTTTCACGCAGGCGTCACCGCGTGGCGCCGGGCTTTCACGCTCGGTTCACGCCGCCTCTGCAAATTCACTTAACGTAAGGTTAACTGTCGATCCGACCGCGGGTCGTGCGCTGCAGAGGAGGGGAGGTCATGACAGATCGGACCGAAATGGACAGGCCGAAATTCCGGGTAATCACCGGAGGCCGCCGTCGCGGCGGAGCCGTGGCGCCCTGCCTGATGCTGCCGCCGCCTCCGGACATGGGGCCATCGGAACTTGCCGCCGAGATCGCCGAACTCTACGCGCTCGCTTTGATCCGTGACGTGCCCTTTGCGGCGTTGAAGGACCCGCACCACGCGGTCTGGGTCGACGGCAGCACCCGGTTCACGCTGCATGAGCTGCTGTGCGAGATGCGCAGCCTGGCCTGGTACGACACGCGCGGGGGCATTCTGTCCGCGCAGACGGTGTCGGATGCGGCGCTGCAGCGCCGTGCGCAGCGGCTCAATGGCGAGGGCCAGCTGACGCTGAACGGCTTGTTCCGCGGTGTGGTCCCTGGGCAGGCTGCCAAGGGGCCGCTGTCGCTCTACCACTGGATCGACCGGAGCGCCCCCGAGCAGCGCGAGATCGCTGGCGCAGCCCCGGACGCGGAGGCACCGATGTCCGCCTGGGTGGAGTGGGTGGCGCGGCAGTCCGGCGCGGTGCTGGCGATGCCGACCGCCACGGCAGATGACCTGTCGCCGCTTGCCACGCCGCGCCAGCTTGTCGCGCGGCTGCAGGACAGCCATCCGTGCCGCATCCACTACAACGCCGCCCTGATGCTGCTGGCGCGGGGCACCGCCTTCGATCCGGGTCTGGGGGCGGGTCTCTGGCCGGAGGGCGAGGATGACCCCGTCACCGCGCAGCGCGTGCTGGCGCTGATGACCGAAGCGGCGGACCGGGCCTTCGAGGCGGTGATGCGCCGTCAGGCGCGGGCTGACCGGCTCAGCCCTCCGGCGGTGACGGCGGCGCGGCTCGGCGGCCTTCTGGCGCGCAGCGAACTCCGTGCCGAGGGCGGCGAGCAGCTGCGCGAAGTCGCCGATGAGCTGCAGACCTACGCGCCGAACCTCCTGCATTGGATCACCCGGCTGAACCGGCAGTCGCCGAACGGCCTGCGCGGTGCCATGCGCTACCTCCTGCCGGATATGTCCCCCGACGAGATCCCGCCCCAGCCCTCGGACTGCGCCCTGCAAGTGGTCGTCGCGGGCGCGCTCTCGACGCTGTTCAAGGCGCTCTTTGACACCCGGCCCGCGCCGCGGCTGCGCATGGCGACCGACCCCGAGCCGGGCGTCGACATCGGTGCGGAGGCAGATCGGCTCGCGGCGGACATCGCCCTGTCGCGCACTCTGAGCGGCGCGCAGCTTCCGGCGGAGACGCACCAGAATCTGCGCATCGGCGAGGCATTGGCGTTGCAGGTGCTCCAGGGCTGGATGCTCACGCTGGGACACGGCGTGTCGATGGACCTGGTCGATTTCGACGGCGGCGCCCTGCGGCTCGAGAGCCACCCGCGACACGCTGGCGACATGGCTGTGGCGCTGCGCCGCGACGGCCGCCCGGTCCGCTTTCCGATGGTGGCCGAGCGGGCGAGCGTCCATCTCGCGGTGATCTGAGATGCGCTTGATGCCGATCAAGGCGCGGCGGCAGACGGGGCGGCATGGTCGGGGGTGAAAGGAGCCCCGATCATGCAAACCATTCTCTTTCTCGCCGCAATGGTGACTCTCGCGCTGCCGCTCCGCGCTGCCGTCGCACAGGAGGTCGACCGGGGCGGGGCGCTCTACGTCGCCCATTGTGCTACCTGCCACGGCCTCGACGGGCGCGGTGACGGTCCCATGGCCGGCGTGTTGATGATCAAGCCGGTCAACCTGACCGAACTCGCGGCGGCGAATGGCGGGGCGTTTCCGCTTGAACGCGTGGTCAAGCGGATCGACGGGCGCGACCCGCTGGTCAGCCATGGCTCGCCGATGCCGGTCTACGGGCAGTTCTTCGATTTCGACGCCGAGGCAGCGCTTTCGGGAGAAGTTCCCACGGTGCAGCCGGTTGCCGACCTGGTGAGCTACCTGCAGGGGCTGCAACGCGCCGAGTGATGCGCGGAAAGGCGCCCTGTCATGCAAAAAGTCGCGGCCGGATGGTGGAACCGCGCCGCGGCCCTGGGGGTTTTATCGGTACATGAAACCTCAGGAGGACCCGTCATGAACTGGGACCAGATCGAAGGCAACTGGAAGGAACTGAAAGGCAAGGCCCGCGAGCAATGGGGTGAGCTGACCGACGATGAGGTTCAGCAGGCCAAAGGCGATCGCGAGCAGCTTGCCGGCCTGATCCAGAAGAAATACGGCATCGCCAAGGAAGAGGCCGAAGAGCAGGTCGCGGCCTGGCAGAAACAGCTCTGATCCAGCGCCAAGACCCGTAAACGCAACGTCGGCGGGGCCATCCGGTCCCGCTTTTTGCTGCGCGTGTCAGTGGCAGATGTTCTCGATCTCCGCGTCCTTCCAAGGGATGATCACATCGGTGCCGCCGAGCGCGTCATCCAGCCCGGCGATGGGCATCGCCTCGGAGATCATTGCCCGCAGTCGCGCGGTGCGCGGCGCCTCGGGATCGAGCAGCTGGCAGCAGACGTATTCCTCGACGATCGCCCCCTGCTGCTCGTAGCCGTGATCGAGGAAACGGGCCGTGGTGTCGGGGTCGATCAGGTAGGGATCCGCATGGGTCTGGTGCTCGGTGGCGGCCTTGAGCGGGCTGTAGCCGGTGAGCTTGCGGTTCTGCCATTGCCAGACGTGGGTCATCTCATGCGCAAAGAGCATCGCCGCGTAGAGGTTCACCCGCTCGGGGTAGCGCGGCAGGTAGTCGTCGAGATAGACGTCCTCCCGATAGAAGATGTGGTTGAACAGGGTCAGAGCGGCGGGAGAGACGGTGACCGTCTCACCCTTGGACGGCGGCCAGATGCGCTCGGTGCAGGCGAGGCGCGGGCGGATCGGGCGCTCGAACGTCACCGCGCGCGAGGCCAGTCCGTCATGGAAGCGCACCCGGCTCTGATCGAGCTGCGGCCCTTGCATGGCGTCGAGGAAATCGGACTCGTTCGGGGTGAGCGGACGGCCGCAGGCGGCAAGGGTGAGCAGGAGCACCAGGCTGAACAGGATACGCATGTGGACAGGCTGAGCCGTTTTTCCGGATGTGTTCAAGGGGATTACTCCGCGGACGCGAAGCTGGGACCGGGCAGGGCGGAGATCTCGAGGATGAGCTTCTTCTTCACGGCATCGGCAAATTTCGTGCTGATGTCGGCGGTAACGACGAAGGCGCCTATGCCGCCGATGATGTGCTCTTCGTAGAGCTGTTCGAGGTTGGCGTGGGCGCGGCCAGGGTCGTCGCGGCGCAGGATCGGTAGGGCGTTGATCGTCACCCCGGCCTCGAGCACCTGGGCGCGCGCCTCCTCGATGCTGGGCCCGGCCCAGCTGTTGGCGCTGTCGCCCGAGAAGTCGATGACCCGGCGCCAGCCCTCGATGTCGTTCTCCTCCATCAGGCGCAGCCCCTCCAGCAGCGCCGAGCCGATGGCGTTGCGCCCGTATGCCTGGCGCGGCTCGTCCAGCAGCGCGGCGGCAAAGTCCCTGGCGGCCTCGGGGCTATCGATCAGCGTCCAGTCGACCACCTGCGCCTGGTTCGCCGCCCATTCCACGTAGGTCACCGCGATATGGCCGTAGGCGGTGCCGGCGATCACCGCGAGCACCTCGGGGTCGGTGATCGCCTGCGCGTAGCCCTCGCGCTGGAACTGCAGCTCGCCGGGGGTGATGGAGCCCGACGCGTCGGCCAGCAGCACGAGTTCAAGATCGGTGTCCTGAGCGAGGGCAGGGGTGGCAAGGCAGGCAAGGATCAGGCTCGGTAAGCGGGCGCGCATCGATGACTCCTTGCGTTGCAGGCAGTTACCTCAGCCTGCCATCGCTCGGCCGCAAAAGAAAGTCACAGGCCCGTAAGACACGGCAAGATTGCGCCACGGGTCCGGATGCGGCAGTCTGGGAACATGCCGCCGGCCCCGGTTCCCGGGGTATGGCCCGGGAACGCGGGTCGCCGGCTGAAAGGATCACCGCGGGACACGCCAGATGACCAGCCCCGAGAAATCGCTGCTCGCCGCGGAGCTCGTGCTCGGCCTGCTGCCTCCGCAGGAGCAGGCAGATGGGCTGCGCGCCGTGGCCCGCGATCCCGAACTCGCGGGGGAAATGGCGTTCTGGCAGAGCCGCTTCATCGGCTTCATGGGGCCGGTCGAGGAAGAGGTGCCCTCTCCGCAGGTCTTCGACGCGCTGCAGGCGCGGCTGTTCGGCGAGGCCCCGCGGCGTAGCTTCTGGCAGGAGATCTTGGCCCCGGAAAACCGCGGCCTGCTGGTGCTGGTCCTCGCGGTTAAGCTGGGTGTGCTCGCGCTGCTGCTTTACGCGCTTTTCTGAGCCGGGGTCGCGGCGCCGCCAAGGTCGCCGCCAAGCGCGCGGCCCAGTGTCATCCAGATCGCGACGGCTGCCACCACCGTGGCGAGCAGGGCGACCACGAGCAGGTCGAGCCTGCCGGATACGCCGTTCGTCAGCGCGTAGAGTACAAGGGCGAAAAGCGGGATATGCGCCAGCACGAAGCTGGTGATCTGGAGGCGCAGGAGCGTCGATTTGGTCATGGGCTAGGTGTTCGTCTGTCGTGAATGGAACACCCATAGGGTGTGCCATCCGCGGGCGGAAAACAACCTTTTCGGATACAGGTTTCCCGCCGCGCGGTGTGACGCTGGGTCAGACGTCCAGTTCTTCCACGAAACGGGCGTTTTCCTGGATGTACTGGAAGCGCAGCTCGGGCTTCTTGCCCATCAGCCGTTCCACCAGATCACCGGTCTCGCCGGGCTCGTCCTCGTCGATGGTCACGCGGATCAGCTTGCGCGTCGCCGGATCCATCGTCGTTTCCTTCAGGTCCTTGGCATCCATCTCGCCGAGACCCTTGAAGCGCTGCACGTCGATCTTGCCCTTGCCGCCGAGCCCCTTGGCCAGCATCAGCTCTTTCTCGGCATCGTCGGCGACGTAGATGCGCCGCGCGCCCTGGGTCAGCCGGTAGAGCGGCGGGCAGGCAAGGTAGAGGTGGCCATTGTCGATCAGCGGCCGCATCTGGGTGAAGAAGAAGGTCATGAGCAGCGAGGCGATATGGGCGCCGTCGACGTCCGCATCGGTCATGATGATGATCTTCTCGTAGCGCAGATCGTCAATGTTGAATTTGGTGCCGAGGCCGACGCCGAGCGCCTCGCAGAGGTCGCGGATCTCGGCGTTGGAGCCGAGCTTGTTCGACGCCGCGCCCAGAACGTTGAGGATCTTGCCCTTCAGCGGCAGCAGCGCCTGCGTCTCGCGGAAGCGCGCGCCCTTTGCCGAGCCGCCGGCCGAGTCGCCCTCGACGATGAACAGCTCGGTGCCCTCGCGGCTCTTGGCGGTACAGTCGGTCAGCTTGCCCGGCAGGCGCAGCTTCTTGGTGGCCGACTTGCGGGCGGTTTCTTTTTCCTGCCGGCGGCGCAGCCGCTCCTCGGCGCGAAGCACGAGGAAGTCGAGGATCGCGCCGGCCGACTTGGTGTCGGAGGCCAGCCAGTTGTCGAAGTGGTCGCGCACCGCGCCCTCGACGAGGCGCTGTGCCTCGGTGGTGGCGAGGCGGTCCTTGGTCTGGCCGACGAATTCGGGCTCGCGGATGAAGCAGGACACCAGCGCGCAGCCGCCGGTCATCAGGTCATCGCGGGTGATGTTGTTGGCCTTCTTGTTGTTGACCAGCTCGCCGTAGGCGCGGATGCCCTTGAGGATCGCGGCCCAGAAGCCGGCCTCGTGGGTGCCACCCTCTGGGGTGGGGACGGTGTTACAGTAGGACTGGATGAACCCGTCACGCGAGGGCGTCCAGTTGATTGCCCATTCCACCTTGCCCGGCGCGTTGAACTTCTCGCGGAAGTCGACGGTGCCCGAGAAGGGCTTGTCGGCATAGGTGCTGGCGGTGCCCAGAGTCTCGGTCAGGTAATCGGCGAGGCCGCCGGGGAAGTGGAAGGTCGCTTCCATCGGCGTGTCGCCGTCGGGGATGGCGGATTTCCAGCGGATCTCGACGCCCGAGAACAGATACGCCTTGGAGCGCACCATCTTCAGCATGCGCGCGGGCTTGTAGCGGTGGTGGCCGAAGATTTCCTCGTCGGCGTGGAAGGTTACCGTGGTGCCGCGGCGGTTCGGGGCAGCGCCGACCTTTTCGACCGGGCCCTGCGGGATGCCGCGCGAGAAACGCTGCTCGAAGAGCTCCTTGTTGCGCGCCACCTGCACGACCATGGAATCCGACAGCGCGTTCACCACCGACGCGCCGACGCCGTGCAGGCCGCCCGAGGTCTCGTAGGCGTCGCCCGAGAATTTGCCGCCCGCGTGCAGGGTGCACAGGATCACCTCGAGCGCCGACTTGCCCGGGAACTTGGGGTGGGGGTCGATCGGGATGCCGCGACCGTTGTCGCGGATGCTGACCGAGTAATCCGCGTGGAGCTCAACCTCGATGCGGTTGGCGTGTCCGGCGACGGCCTCGTCCATCGAGTTGTCGAGGATCTCGGCAACCATGTGGTGCAGGGCCCGCTCGTCGGTGCCGCCGATGTACATGCCGGGGCGTTTGCGGACCGGCTCGAGCCCCTCGAGAACCTCGATCGAGGAGGCGTCGTAAGAGGCGGCTTCGGTTGCGGCGAGGAGGTCGTCGGCCATGTGTTGCTGCTCGTTCCCGGATTCTGGTTGGCCCCGAGTATGGCAGAGCGAGGCTGGCTGGAAAAGCCCCGCACCCCATCATCATGGGGATGACGCTGTGGATCAGGCCGGATCTTGTGGTTGCATGCTGGACCAATGGGCGCCCATGGCGACGATGCAGGAGGTCCCGGAGGCATAGGCGATGACCATGGTCCAGTTGTCGCGCGGGTCGAGCCAGAGCTCGAGCACCTCGTCGGGGCTGCGCAGGCCGGTGGAGGCAAGTGTCGCCCCCTGCTGCCGTTTCAGCCGCTGGGTCATGCGCGGCGAGGGCTCGCAGATCACCTCGGCGATCGGGGATTGCGCCATCGCAGGTCCAGAGCCGACACCCCCGCCGAGAGCCGAGAGGAGGCCCGCAAGCAAAGCCGGAATGGGAATCGGAACGCTGCGCCACATGCATCAGAGTGTAACGCTTTCATGACGAAATCCCTAACGCCGTGGATCGGCGGTGCATCTGCAGGCCCAGACATAACAAAAGCCCGGCCTCGCGAGGAGGCCGGGCCGGTGTTGCTGGGCGGTGCCCTGCAATCGCCTGGATCAGAAGCGGTAGTTCAGCGAGACGTTGAACTGGGTGTTCTTCAGGTCCATGTCGTCGGCGTCGTCGAAATCGGTGAACTCGTTGTAGATCACCTCGGTGCCGACGGTCCAGTTGTCGGTCAGGAAGGTCTCGGTGCCGACGCCTGCGAAGTAGCCGTTGGAGTCGCCGGCGTCATCGGTGAAGGCCTTGGCGTAGCCGCCGGTGCCGTAGACCATGGTGTCACCCATGTCGTAGCCGAGACGTGCGCCAGCGCGCATGATGGCATCCATGTCACCTGCGTCGCCGAGGTCTGCGTCGGTCCAGTCGTACTGGAGACCACCGCCGAGAACCCAATCGCCGAAGTCATAGTCGTAGTACGACTTCAGGCCGTAGGTCATCGCCTCTTCATAGTCGTCCGGGGTGCCGTCGGTGTCGAACGAGCCGTAGCCCAGCTGAACGCCGCCGGAGAAGCCGGTCCAGTCGCGGCCGGTGGCGACGGGGACGGGAACCGGGGTCACGACGGGCTCGACCACGGTCGGCTCGAGGCTGCCGGCGAAGGCGGGGAGGGCCACGGAACCTGCAAGCAGGGCGGGGAGGGCGATACGAGCGAATTTCATAGGGTCTGCTCCATATTCTTCGTGTTTCGTCATGTGTTGTCCATGCTCGCTTCGGAGCGTGTGACTGAGGATACAACCAAACTTTCGTCCGGAACGATCCACACATAGTGGTCACATGAACGTGCTGTGGCGGAACCACCACGAAAATCGACCGCTCGGAGGGGGCTCGGCCAAATGCAGCCTGAGCGTGCGCTGAAACCGGCAGAAACTGGCTCATGATTGCAGAGGGTTGGAACCTTTTTCGATCACGTTACGCTACGGAAATGTCAGACTTCACACGGCCGCGTGAATGGGTTGGGGCGTTTGCAGGTGGCGGGATACCTTGCGTGCGCGACTCACGGACATGCTAGGCGCGGGTTCCACGCGCGCCGCCAGGAACCAGGATCCTTCGCCAAGCTGGGTGCGCGCCGATACCACGCCCAGATGGTAAGACCGGAAGGAGCCACCCATGCGCCGCAATCCGGCTGAGATGACGAGGGTCGCGTGGATCAGCGTTCAACAGGCGGTGGACGCAATGGAGAGGGTCGCGCGACCTCATGCGCTCGGAACTGGTCGAGGAGCAGGCTCGCAAAGAGCGCACCCGCTGGGGTGAAGCGCAGAACGATATCGTACGGGCCGAAATGGCGCCGGACCCGACGCGACATTTGAATGGGCGAGGGCGTGTGAAAAATTCGAAACCACAGTGGTTTGGGTCCCGCCCATAGAAAGAATTCTTCTTTGATTTGCCGAGAATCTAGCGCGGATTTCTGCTTGGGTGGGAGGTTGGGGAAGATTTTGTGGATTTGCTCTAATCTCTGTGGCTCAATAAATGGGGCGGGACATATCATTTGGTGGAGATGAAATTGAAAGCCTTGACTATCATACTTGTCGTCTATTTGCTTGCAGGGAGTTTGAGTGCGCAGCAATCTTGTGACGCTCTGGCGCCGACCCCGAGTCAGGATGTATCCGAATCTTTTAAGGGTGAAATTGAGGGGGAGTTGAAGGGGGTGATAGGGAAGATCGCTGGTGGCGCGCTCGATATAGATGGCGAGTATTCAATAATTGAAAGCGATACTTTGTATAAGTATGGTGATAGTCATAGAGTATATGTTTGGCAGAGAATAATTTACCTCGCCTGCGTAAGTCCGGACATCGATATTGATCTTAACAAACTCTTTGAGCTCTATCTGATTGGTCCGACTTCCACAGAGGATGGTGCTGCTCTGAAGGATAGGATGCTGCGCGGTCTGATTGTTTCAGACGATCTGCCCGTGCCGGGTGATAGCTATTCAAACGAATGGTTGGGGGAGAAGGAGTTCATCAGTATCCCCGAAAAAGTGTTCTTTGGGAGTGAGATTCTGCAGGGAAGTTTTGAACGCTACCGGCGGCTTAGATTTGATGCTTTCGAAGAGTCCAATGGGTATGTAGATGAATCTGGCGTTATGGTCGCCGTTTCAAAGACATATTATTGCAGGACCCCTACTAAGCCACCAGTTTGCGAGTTTCACTATAATCGCTGGAGAAGTTCACTCAGCGATATGCTCGGAGTTGGAGTTGGAAGCGATTCGAATATGAGGTTCCCAGTTTCTGGAGGTGAAGGGCGGCAAGGATCTGTGCCAGCTCACGTGTCCGCGGTGCTGTTTTTCGGGAGTCCTTGGCGGGCAAGGCTTCAATTTGCCAGAAGCGAAGCAGATCCGCGAATTTCGGCATGGGTTACCTTATTGATAACTCGAGAAATATGAAAAAAGTTACATATGTTTTCGTGCCGCGAGTATTGTCTTTCCCTGAGGTCATCAAGGACGTGGCGATGCATTCCGCACCAATTCCCGCACCACACATTCCGGCCCCTCGCCGCCCAGCTCCTTCCGCCCCAATTCTCGCCATTCTGCCTCGTCAAAGGCCGGGAAGAAGGCATCCGCGCCGTCGATCTTCAGATCGACCTCGGTGACCAGCAGCCGGTCGGCGCGGGGCAGCAGGCCCTCGTACACCGACGTCCCGCCCATGCCATAGACGCGGAAATAGCCCTCGGCGCGGGCCAATTCCAAAGCCTCCTCGAGCGAACCCACGACGTGCTCGGTCAGCGAGGTGTCTCGCGAGACCACGATATTCAGGCGGTTCTTCAGCGGCTTGACCGGCAGGCTCTCCCAGGTGCGGCGGCCCATGATGAGCGCGCCGCCCGAGGTCTCGCGCTGGAACATCTTCAGATCCTCGGGCTTGAACCAGGGGATGTCATTGTCCCGGCCGATGGCGCCGTTCTTTGCGCGGGCGACGATCAGGGTCAGCATCAGACCGCCACCGGCGCCTTGATCCCGGGCTCGGGCGCATAGTTCTCGATGATGAAATCCTCGAAGCGGAAATCGAAGAGCGAAGGCACGTCGCGGGCCAGCTTCAGTTGCGGCAGCGCGTGGGGCGTGCGCGCGAGTTGCGTTTCCACCTGCTCGAGGTGGTTGAGGTAGATATGCGCGTCGCCGATCGAATGGATGAAATCGCCGGGCTCGTAGCCAGTCACATGCGCGAGCATCACCGTCAGCAGCGCGTAGGAGGCGATGTTGAACGGCACGCCGAGGAACATGTCCGCGGAACGCTGGTAGAGCTGCAGGTGCAGCTTGCCGCCGATGATGCGCACCTGCCAGAGCGTGTGGCAGGGCGGCAGGGCCATCTCGCCGATCTCGCCGGGGTTCCAGGCCGAAACGATGAGCCGGCGGCTGTCGGGGCTGGTCTTGATCATCTCGACCAGCTGGGCGATCTGGTCGACCTCGCCGAGCAGCACGCGGGAGGCACCGTCGTCGCCGATCTCCTTGCGGATGGTGGGAAAGTGCCGCCACTGGTGACCGTAGACCGGGCCGAGATCGCCGTTCTCGTCGGCCCACTCATCCCAGATCGAGACACCGTTGTCCTTGAGATACTTGATGTTGGTGTCGCCGGCGAGGAACCAGAGCAGCTCGTGGATGATCGAGCGCAGGTGCAGCTTCTTGGTGGTGACCAGCGGGAAGCCTTCGGCGAGCGGGTAGCGGCACTGCATCCCGAAATAGGAGATGGTGCCTGTGCCGGTGCGGTCGGTCGAGCGGGTGCCGAGATCGCGCACGGTGCGCAGGGCGTCGAGATACTGGCGCATGGGGCCTCCGGGCTGGTCAAATTGTCCCTCAGGGATAGCGGATCGGCGCGGCGAGGCAAAGCAGGTAACCGCGTCTGTAGGGCAGTTTTTGGCAAGATGTTGGGGCTGCTCCGCGAAATGAAGCGAGATGATGTGGCGCGCGGAAAAGATTGATCGAAGGGCCGTTCTTCCCGTAGCCTTCGGGGGTGGCACGCGGACGGGATCCGGGGGCAATTTTTATGAGAACACTTTGTATTTCGATGACATTCTTGCTGCTGTTGACGGCCTGTGGTGGTGGCGGCGACGGCGAGAACCCCTTGCAGGATGACGAGGAGTGCATCCGCGACAACCCGCTGCAGGACTGTGAGGACCCGGATGCCAGCGGCGGCGGGACAACCGCCAGCGGCGTCCCGGAGGAGCTGTCCGGTTCTCTCGCCCGCTTCAGCTTTGCCTCGGACATGCGGAGCGTGACCGTCACCATCAACGGCCTCGATTCCGGCAGTGCCGATGCGGTCTACGCACGTAACGACGCGCTCACCGCAGCTCTGGGGCTGGACGAGTACATCGCCTATTCGCTGCAGGAAGATCCGCTCGACCGGTTCTTCATGGCGTTGGGGGCAACCAGTTCCGACGGCAGCGTCGCGGCGGCGGCGGTGGGCTCTGGTGGCCAGTTCGGCGCGCAGTATCAGGGCGGCACCTATGCCCGCGACGGCGGTTACGATCCGCCCGGCGTGGGCGAGGATCAGCTCGTCACCTACGTCGGCGACTACGCCGCGATCACCAACCTCAGCACGCGGGACGGGACAGAGCTCAAGGACCCGGGGACGCTGCCGCCGGGGTATGACGAGCTCGACCTGCCGGGGCAGCCGGCGATGATCCGGGGGGCGATCTTTCTCAACGTGAGCTTCGTCGACAACGAGGTGAACGGGCAGATCTTCAACCGCGATGTCATCGACCCCCGGAACACAAGCACGACGCAGCGGGTGAACGACGTGATGCTGCAGCTGGCGCAGATCGACTCCGGCGGAGAATTCCTCGGCAGCGCGGTCAACGCCTCGGGGGATTCCCCGTCCATCAGCGGCTCTTACGGCGGGATCTTCGGCGGCAGCGATGCCGCCTATGTCGCGGGCCTGACCAACCTCGAGTGGGACGCGACCGGGGTGCTGGGGGCCTCGGGGGGGACGGCGGAAGAGGTCGGCATGTTCGTTCTCACGCAATGTGGCAAGCCCGGTGCCGTCGCAGCGCTCTGCCCGTAGCGCAGGGGGCGGGGTCACCGGCATGACTCGGGGGCTGTGCCTTTGGCTGGCCTTGGCGCTTGCCGCACCGTCGCTGCGCGCTGAGCCTGAGAGTTCGACTGCAGCGGTTTCCGCCGAGGCGGCCTCGGCACTCGCGGGGATGACGCTCGGCACGACGCAGCTGCGCATCGCGGCGCTGCAGGCGGTGCAGGCCGGGCAGTTCGGCTTGGCCATCGAGCTGGGCGGGCTGCTGCTGAGGGCCGATCCGACCGATCCCTATGGCCATTTCGTCATCGCCCAGGCAGAGCTGCGGGGCGGCAATGCGGCCAGCGCCCGCAGGGCAGCGCGGCAGGCGCTGCGCTATGCCCGCAGCGATGTGCAGCGGCACGAGGCGGCGCGGGTGATGGCGGCGGCCTATGCGCTCGACGAGCGCTATTTCCTGTCGCAGATCTGGATGCGCCGGGCGCTGATCGACGCCCCCGACGGCGCTTTCGAAGAGCGCGCAGGGCGCGAGTACAGGGCGATGCGCGGGATGGCCCGCTTCGGCCTGTCGCTGGAGCTGACCGTCGCGCCCTCGTCGAACGTCAACGGCGGTGCCTCCGAGGAGATCAGCACGGTGGACGGGCTGCCGCTGGTCGGCATCCTTTCGCCCTCGGCGCAGGCGCTTTCTGGGACAGAGGCGCGCGGCGCGATCTCGCTGGGATATGCGCTGCACCGGGGGCCGACGTCGGAGACGGCCCTGCGCGGCTACGCCACCGCCCGCCGGGTCTGGCTCAGCCCCGAGGCGCAGGACAAGGCCCCCGGGGTGGAGAACTCGGATCTCGCCTCCTCCTCGCTCGAGGTCGGGATCCAGCACCGGCGCAGTCTGGGCGAGGCCGGACCTGTCATCTCGGCCAGCGCCACGATTGGCCGGTCCTGGTACGGCGGACCGCGGGCCTACGATTACACCCGCACGGCGCTTGGTCTCGTGCAGCCGCTGGGCACCAGCACCGCGCTCAGCGGCGGGGTGTCCTGGCAGCACCAGCGCGATGCGGACAGCGCCTTCAACGACGTCGAAACGGTCGGCTATCAACTGGGCGTGATCCACGACCTTGGCGCGCCGGGCACGGTGTCGGCGTTCCTGATCGGCGGCGCGGCGGAGTCGGACAATGGCCAGATCACCCGCGACACTCGTGGGCTGCGCCTCGGATATGCGCCGGCGGACCCCGTGGGGCCGGTGCGGCTGGCCTTCGAGCTGTCGGCCTTCGAACACCGGTTTCCCGACTATCGTGTGCTTTTTCCAGTGCCCGGCGGACGCGAGGACCGGGTCCGGCGCGCCGGGGTCGAGGTAGTCTTCGAGCGGCTCGACTACGCCGGCTTCGTGCCGGTGCTCGACCTCAGCGCCGAGCGTTCCGAGAGCAACGTGAGCCGCTTCGAGACGGAAACCCTCGCCGTCAGTCTCGGCTTCAAATCGCGCTTCTGAATGTGAAGTCTCGACAAGTGGGCGGGGCCTGCTAGCCTAGTGTCCAAAGACTCCAAGACTACGAGGAAAGGGCAAGAAATGCCGATCCGCTACCTGCACACCATGGTCCGCGTGAAGGACCTGGATGCCTCGATCGCCTTTTACGAACTTCTGGGGCTGAAGGAACGTCGCCGGACCGAGAGCGAGAAGGGCCGGTTCACCCTCGTCTTCCTCTGCCCGCCCGAGCAGGACGACGGCACCGCCGATGTCGAGCTGACCTACAACTGGGACGGTGACGATGGGCTGCCCTCGGATTCGCGCCACTTCGGCCATCTCGCCTATTCCGTGCCCGATATCTACGAGGCCTGCCAGACACTCATGGATGCAGGCGTGACGATCAATCGCCCGCCGCGTGACGGTCACATGGCTTTTGTCCGTTCGCCGGACAACGTCTCGATTGAGTTGCTGCAGCAGGGCGATGCCAAGGAGCCTGCCGAACCCTGGGCAAGCATGCCCAACACCGGCCACTGGTGAGCGGGTGGGCGCGCGTCTCGCCGCTGCCCTGAGCGTGGGGCTGGGCCTCTGGTCCGGCTCCGCCGCCTTGGCGCAGGAGACGCCGTGCCGGCTGGCACTCTTGCTGGCGCTTGACGTGTCCTCCTCGGTCGATGACCAGGAGTATCGTCTTCAAAAAGAGGGACTTGCGGGCGCGCTGCGCGACCCCGACGTGCGCCGCGCAATCCTCGATGGCGGCGGGCTGGTTGCGCTCTCTGCCTATGAATGGAGCGGCCGCAACCAGTCGCAACTGGTGCTGGACTGGGTGCTGCTGCAGGACGAGGCGGCGATCGACGCCGCTGTGGTGCGCCTGCTGAGCGCGCCGCGCAGCTACAACCGCTATCCCACCGCCATGGGTTACGCGCTGGGCTTCGGCGCGGGCATTCTCGAGGCGGCACCCGCCTGCGAGCGGCAGGTGATCGACGTGTCGGGCGATGGCATCACCAACGACGGCTTCCGCCCGCAGCAGGCCTATTCGCATTACCCCTTCGAAGGGGTGACGGTGAACGGACTGGCGGTGATGGGCTCGGACCCGCGGGTCGTCGAATATTTCGAGGGCGAGGTGCGGCACGGGCCGGGAGCCTTCGTCGAGATCGCCTCGGGCTACGAGGATTTCCTGCGCGCCATGTCGCGCAAGCTGTTCCGCGAACTGAACGACATGATGGTGGGCGAATTGGTGCCCATCCCGGGGCCGGCCGCGCCCGAGGTCACCGAGCTGCGCTGAGCGCCGCTTGGCGTGTCCCGGGGTCGCGCCTATATCTGCGGCAACTGCCTGCTTTCGGAGAGATGCCATGGGATATGCGAAGACGGCCCTGCTGATGGCCGCGATGACCGCCCTGTTCATGGGGCTCGGCTACCTGATCGGCGGCAGCTCGGGCATGGTGATCGCGCTGATCTTCGCCGGGGGGATGAACGCCTTCACCTGGTGGAATTCCGACAAGATGGTTCTGCGCATGCATGGCGCGCAGCCGCTCTCGCCGGGGGACCGCTTCGGGCTGCACGACATGGTGGCAGAGCTGGCGCGCAATGCCGGGCTGCCGATGCCCAGGGTCTACCTGATGGACAACCCGCAGCCCAATGCCTTTGCCACCGGGCGCAACCCGCAGAATGCCGCCGTGGCAGTGACCTCGGGCCTGATGCGGAGCCTCTCGCGCGAGGAACTTGCCGGGGTGGTGGCGCATGAGCTGGCGCATATCCGCAACCACGACACGGCGATCATGACGGTCACCGCGACCTTCGCGGGGGCAATCTCGATGCTGGCCAATTTTGCCTTCTTCTTCGGTGGCTCGCGCGATGAGAACCGCATGGGGATCGTCGGCACGCTGGCGATGATGTTCCTCGCGCCGATGGCGGCGGGCCTGGTGCAGATGGCGATCAGCCGGACGCGCGAATACGCCGCCGACAAGGCCGGTGCGGAGATCTGCGGCAACCCGCTGTGGCTGGCCTCGGCGCTGGCGCAGATCCAGCGCGGTGCGGCGCGGATCGACAACCTGCGGGCCGAGGCAAACCCGGCCACCGCCCACATGTTCATCATCAACCCGCTGCACATGCACAAGCGTGACAACCTTTTCGCCACTCACCCGGCGACCGAGAACCGCATCGCGGCGCTGCAGAAACTGGCCGCGCAGGGCGGCTATGGCCAGCAGCGCCCCGTGCATCAGCCTCGCAGCGGCGATGACTGGGCCGGCTCGGGCAGCGAGTTCGCCGGGCGCTTCGAGGGGCGCGAGGTGATCGAGGATGATCCGGCCCGTCCCAGCGTTGCGGGCCGTCCGCGCCCCGTGCGCCGCAAGCGCCGTGAAGAGGGGCGTGACGAGGGCGAGGGGCCGTGGAGCTGAGCCCTGTGTGGGGATGAAGTTTAGTAGATGTAGCGGATCTGGTCGGTCCAGAAGCGTTCGAGACGGCGCAGCCCGCTGTTGACGTCCTCGAGACCCTGAAGGTCGACGATCTGCCGGGCCTCCAGCCCCTCGGAGTGGCGGTGGAACAGCTCGTCCACCAGAGTACGGATATTGCGGCCCTTCTCGGTCAGGCGCACGCGCACCGAGCGGCGGTCAATCTCGCACCTCTGGTGGTGCATGTAGCCCATGTCGACCAGCTTCTTGAGATTGTAGCTGACGTTCGAGCCCTGGTAGTAGCCGCGCGATTTCAGCTCGCCGGCCGTCACCTCGTTGTCGCCGATGTTGAACAGCAGCAGCGCCTGCACGGCGTTGATCTCGAGGATGTTGACGCGTTCGAACTCGTCCTTGATCACGTCGAGCAGCAATCGGTGCAGCCGTTCGAGCAACGACAGGGTTTCGAGATAGCCCGCCACGTAACCGGTGACAGGTTTCCTTCCAAGGGGGGCGTGGATGCTCATGACTGTCTCCGCCAGAACCGAATGACCGAAGGTTCTGGCGGGAAAAGACCAAGAATAGGTTAAATCTAGGCAGATGTGCCGAAAAGCGCGGAGACCGCGCGCGCCGAAAATGCGCAAGTCCCCCGCGGGCCGGATCAGCCGTTCGCGGCGACCTTTGCGATCTCGGCGATCAGCGGGCGCAATTCCTCGGGCGCGGGGCGCTGGCCGGAGATCCACTGGTAGAGATCGGGGTCATATTCGTCGAGCAGCGCCTCGTAGGCGTCGAGCTCGGTCGCGGTCATCGTGTCGAGGCGCGCGTCGGTGTAGCGCACGAGGATGATGTCCATCTCCTTGGTGCCGCGGCGCATGGAGCGCATGCGGAGCCGCTTGAGACGGTTCTCGCGGGTCTCGCCGGTGATCTCACCCGTGGTTTCAGCGGTCATCTCTCAGGCCCCTTCCTTGAGCATCTTGCGCAACTTCTTCTCGAGGCGGCCGAGACGCTCGCCTGCTGCGCGCATTTCGCCGCGCAGGGCGCGAAGTTCAAGCAGCGTTTCGTCGAAGTCCGGGGAAAGCTGTGGCGCGTCTTCATCCGGGGCCGACAACCCGTCGCCCTCGCCGGTGATCAGCCAGACCATCGGCACGTTGAGCAGCCCGGCCAGCATCTGCAGCCGGTTGGCGCGCGGCTCGGACAGGTCATTCTCCCAGCCCTGGAGCGTTTTCAGCCGCACGCCCAGCCGTTTGGCCAGCGCCTCCTGGTCCATGCCCGCAGTCTCGCGCGAGGCGGCCAGACGGTCGCCAAAGGTTGCCGCATCCGGGCCGTACCAGTCGTTGTCGTCCATCGTGACTCTCCTTTCGCGGCTTTCGTGCCACCGGGTCCGGCGACGCGGGGGAAGCCGCTTGAACGGTGTCGGGGCGCAGCCTATGACATGAGGCGCAGCAATACAAACGGTGCCCCAATGCCCTTTCTCTCCGAGACCCTCTCCCGCGTGAAACCCTCGCCGACCGTGGCGGTGACCCAGCTTGCCAACGAGCTGAAGGCGGCCGGGAAGGACGTGATCGGCCTTGGTGCCGGCGAGCCGGATTTCGACACGCCCGATCACATCAAGGCCGCGGCCAAGGCCGCCATCGACGCGGGCAAGACCAAGTACACCGCCCCCGATGGCATCATCGAGCTGAAGCAGGCGATCTGCGCCAAGTTCGAGCGCGAGAACGGGCTGAGCTACAAGCCGTCGCAGATCTCGGTCTCGACCGGCGGCAAGCAGGTGCTGTTCAACGCCTTCATGGCGACGCTGAACCCGGGCGACGAGGTGGTCATCCCCGCGCCCTACTGGGTGAGCTACCCGGACATGGTGAAGCTGGGGCAGGGCGAGCCGGTGATCATCGAGGGCGCGCCCGAGATGGGCTACAAGATCACGCCCGAGCAGCTCGAGGCGGCGATCACCCCGAAGACCAAGTGGTTCCTGTTCAACTCGCCGTCGAACCCCACCGGCGCGGGCTACTCGCGCGCCGAGCTGAAGGCGCTGACCGACGTGCTGATGAAGCACCCGCACGTCTGGATCATGTCCGACGACATGTACGAGCACCTCGCCTATGACGGCTTCGAGTTCTGCACTCCGGCGGAGGTCGAGCCGGCGCTCTACGAGCGCACGCTGACCTGCAACGGCGTGTCGAAGGCCTACGCGATGACCGGCTGGCGTATCGGTTACGCCGGCGGGCCGGAGCCGCTGATCGCCGCCATGCGCAAGATCCAGTCGCAGAGCACCACCAACCCCTGCTCGATCAGCCAGTGGGCGGCGGTCGAGGCGCTGAACGGGCCGCAGGAGTTCCTCGGCGAGTGGGTCGAGGTGTTCAAGCGCCGCCGCAACCTCGTGGTCGAGGCGCTGAACGCCATCGACGGCATCGAATGCCCGACCCCGGAGGGCGCTTTCTACGTCTACCCGACGATCGGCGGGTTGCTGGGCAAGACCTCGGCGGGCGGCAAGAAGATCGACACCGACGAGGATTTCGCCACGGCGCTGCTGGAAGAGAACGGCGTGGCCGTGGTCTTCGGCGCGGCCTTCGGTTTGTCGCCGGCGTTCCGCATCTCCTACGCCACCTCGGACGCAGCGCTGACCGAGGCCTGCGAGCGCATCGCGGCCTTCTGCAAAGGTCTGAAGTAATGGCCGGGGCGCTGCCGGAGTTCTTCTTCCGCACCCGCGACAACGGGGCCCTCGTGTTCCGTGTGGACGGCGAGAACCGGCAGCGCCGCATCGAGATGACCCAGATCGCCGTGGTCAACCTCGGCAAGCGCGAGGTGCGCCCGCACGGGGCGCATGTCCTCACCCCCGAGGAGACGCAGGCGATCACCGAGTGGATGGAGGCGCGCATCGCGCTTCTGGCGCGGCGCGGTGTCGACGAGATCCACCGGACCGTCGACCAGCTCAACCTCGCCGCGCAATGGGCGCAGTCGAAGGCCAGCGACGAGGAGCTGGACGCGGTGACCGACACGCTGCTGCTGGCCATGCACGACCTGCGCGGCGTGCTGGTGCGGCGGCGGGCCGAGAAATTCCGCCGCGAGGGCTGAGCGCCGGGCGCCGTGGCGCGCGCTCAGATTGCCCCGGACCGCCAGTCGTGGAAGCTTTCGGTGAAGCGCGCCCGGATCCAGTCGTAGACTGCGCGTACCTCCTCGCCGGGCTGGCGGGACATCATCCTCAGCATGTAGCCGCGCGGGCTTTCCTGCTCGTCGGGCAGGGCCGCGACCAAGGCGCCGGTCTCCAGCCGGCTGTCGATCAGCCCGCGCCAGCCGAGCGCCACGCCCAGCCCCTTTTCCGCTGCCTGTATCACATGGTCGTAGCTGTTGAAGCTGAGGCGGTCGCCGCCGCCGCGCGCCCCGGCGCCGGGGTCGAGCTGCGCCAGCCAGCTGGCCCAGGTGAACCATGGTGGCGTGCCTGCGGCGGTGAGCTCGATCAGCGGCAGGGCGCGTAGCTGTGCAGGGTCCAGCAGGTCGGGGTTCTCGGCGTGGAACCCGGGGCTGCAGACCGCCATCACCCGTTCGGCAAAGAGGCAGCATTCGCTCTCGGTCGCGTCGCGCTGCGGCTCCATGCGGATCATCAGATCGACCTCGGGGCCGGGATCGGCCTCGGGTAGCTGCCGGGTCAGCAGCGAGATGCCGAGGTCCGGGAAGGCGGCGCAGAGCGAGGGAAAGACCGGCAGGAAGCGCAGCCCGGCAAAGGCCAGATCGGTCTCGATGACGACCGTGCGGCGACGGACGGGCCGCTGGAAACGGGCAAAGCCGGCGGCGGCCTCGGGCAGATGCGGCACCAGCGCGGCGCGCAGCTCCTGCCCGGCGCGGGTCAGCGTGATGCCGCGCCGCTCGCGTTTCAGCAGCACCCGGCCAAGCGCCTCCTCGAGCGATTTCATCCGCTGGCTCAGTCGCGGCTGTGACAGGCCTGCCAGCTCCGCCGCGCGCGAAAGCTGTCCGCAATCGGCCACCAGCAGGAAGAGACTGAGGTCGGCGCTGTAGCGGGCGAATGTGCCATAAGGATTGTCAATATCAGGCATAAGTCGATTTCGCGGTTCATTTGACCGAAAGTCAACTACTCTTCACGAAACTTATATCACGACACCCAACGCCTTCGCCGTCCGAGCCGCACCCGACCGGGGCGCGCCGCGCGGCGCTGTGCGAGACACGCCCGCCCGCCGGCGGGCGCCAAGACGCGTGGAAAGGACAGCGCAGCGCATGAGCGACAAGAGCCGCCCCAATATCCTGATCTTCATGGTCGACCAGCTGAACGGGACGCTGTTCCCGGACGGGCCTGCAGACTGGCTCCATGCGCCTAACCTCAAGGCGCTGGCGGCGCGCTCCACCCGCTTTCGCAATGCCTACACCGCCTCGCCGCTCTGCGCGCCGGGGCGGGCGAGCTACATGTCGGGCCAGCTGCCCTCGCGCACCGGGGTCTATGACAATGCTGCCGAGTTCGCCTCGTCGATCCCCACCTACGCCCACCACCTGCGCCGCGCGGGCTACCAGACCTGCCTTTCGGGCAAGATGCATTTCGTCGGCCCGGACCAGCTGCACGGCTTCGAGGAACGGCTGACCACCGACATCTACCCGCCCGACTTCGGCTGGACCCCGGACTACCGCAAGCCCGGCGAGCGCATCGACTGGTGGTACCACAACATGGGCTCGGTCACCGGCTCGGGCGTGGCCGAGATCTCCAACCAGATGGAGTATGACGACGAGGTTGCCTACAACGCCACGCGCAAGGTCTACGACCTCGGCCGTGGCCACGACGCGCGCCCGTGGTGCCTGACCGTCAGCTTCACCCACCCGCATGATCCCTACGTGGCGCGGCGCAAGTACTGGGATCTCTACGAGGAGTGCGAGCACCTGCTGCCCGAGGTCGGGCCGATCCCCTACGACGAGCACGACCCGCATTCCAAACGCATCTTCGACGCCAACGACTGGCGCAGCTTCAACCTGACCGAGGATGACGTGCGCCGCTCGCGCCGTGCCTATTTCGCCAATATCTCCTACCTCGACGACAAGATCGGCGAGGTCATGGAGGCGCTGCGCGGCACCCGGCAGGAGGAGAACACCATCATCCTGCTGGTCTCGGACCATGGCGACATGCTGGGAGCGCGTGGCCTTTGGTTCAAGATGTCCTTCTTCGAGGGCTCGGCCCGGGTGCCGCTGATGATCGCCGCGCCGCAGATGCAGCCGGGGCGCGTCGACACGCCGGTCAGCAACATCGACGTCTGCTCGACGCTCTGCGACCTCGCGGGCGTGCCGATGGACGAGATCGCGCCCTGGACCGACGGCGAGAGCCTCGTGCCCTTGGGGCAGGGCGGAGCGCGGGGCACGCCGGTGGCGATGGAATACGCCGCCGAGGCCTCCTACGCGCCGCTGGTCTGCCTGCGACAGGGCCGCTGGAAGTACATCCGCTGCGCGCTAGATCCCGACCAGCTCTACGATCTTCAGGCGGACCCGGATGAACTGACCAACCTCGCGGACGACCCGCAGCACTCGGACACGCTGGAGACCTTCCGCACCGCCGCCGACGCCCGCTGGGACCTCGCGCGCTTCGACGCCGAGGTGCGCCAGAGCCAGGCGCGGCGCTGGATCGTCTACGAGGCGCTGCGCAACGGCAACTATTACCCCTGGGACTTCCAGCCGCTGCAGAAGGCCTCGGAGCGCTACATGCGCAACCACATGGATCTCAACGTCGTCGAGGAGAACGCACGGTTCCCCCGGGGCGAATGACCCGCGCGACCTCCCCCGCGCGCAAGACACCCGGCCGCCCTTAGGGCGCAGCGGCTGGGATCAACCCAAAGCCCGAACAACAGGGACAGACACGTATGGAAAAAATCAAACCTCCCCTCTCGGACCTGCCGATCAAGACGGCGGACAAGGGCTTCTACAACGGCTTCTCACTCGACGTGACGGTGACTTCCAAGCTCGCGGTGGGCGGGCTGGTGCTCTGGGCCGTCGCCTTCCCCGAGCAGGCCGGCGGCGTGCTCGGCGGGCTGAACACCTTCATCCTCGCCAACTTCGCCAGCTGGTACATCTACGTGATGGCCTTCTTCGTGATCGTCTGCCTGGCGCTGGCGGCCTGGCCGGCGGCGGGCAAGCTCCGGCTCGGCCATGACGACGAACGCCCCGAGTTCGACAACTTCTCTTGGTTTTCCATGATGTTCGGCGCGGGCATTGGGGTCGGCATGCTGACCTGGGCCGTCGCCGAGCCGATCTACCACTTCCGCAACAACCCCGAGGTGATCCAGGGGCTGGCCGACGGCGAGAGCATGAACAACTTCATGAACGCCTACAAGTACAGCTACCTGCACTGGGGCTTCTCGGCTTGGTCCTCCTATGCCATCGCCGGGCTGGCGCTGGGGTATTTCACCTACCGCCGCGGCCTGCCGCTGACCATCCGCTCGTCGCTGACGCCGCTTTTCGGCAAGGCGCTCTCCGGCCCGCTCGGACACCTCGTCGACATCGTGGCGGTGATCGCCACCATCCTCGGCGTGGCGCAGACGCTGGGCTTCGGCGTCGAACAGTTCGTCGCGGGCATGAGCAAGATTGGCATCGGTGACTGGCTGGTGACCGAAGAGGGCAACGCCTCCTCCGCCGGCATCGTCGTCGCGCTGGTGGTTATCATGGGCGCCTCGACGCTCTCGGCGCTCTCGGGCGTGGGCAAAGGCATCAAGTGGCTGTCCAACATCAACATGGCTCTGTCGATCTTCCTGCTCGCCTTCCTGATGATCTTCGGCTCCACCTGGTTCGGCATGCAGGCGCTGTTCATGGGGATGATCGACTACATCATCGCGCTGCCCAAGATGCTGTTCACCGTCTACCGCCCCGACGGCTCCGAGACCGGCGACGCGCTCTCGGGCTGGCAGGGTGCCTGGACGGTGTTCTACTGGGCCTGGTGGGTTGCCTTTGCGCCCTTCGTCGGCCTGTTCCTCGCACGCATCTCGCGGGGCCGGACCATCCGCGAGTTCGTGCTGGGCGCGATGATCGTGCCGTCGATCATGTGCTTCGTCTGGTTCTCCTTCGCCGGTGGCACCGCCATCGACATGGAACTCTCGGGAATCGCGAACGGCGAGATCTTCGCCTCCACCGATGGCGCCAAGATCTTCACCATGACCGGCATCATGCTGGGCGATGTGCTGGGCTGGTGCATGGCGGTGATCATCGTGATCCTGCTGATGACCTATCTCGTCACCTCGGCCGACTCGGCGGTGCTGATCGTCAACACGATCAACGCGGCGGGCGACGAGGGCCCGAAAGCCCGCCCGCACATCATCTTCTGGGGCGTGACGCTGGGCGTCGTGGTCGGGGCGCTGCTGCTGGTCGGCGGGCTGACCGCGATCCAGACAGCCATGGTGATCGGCGCGCTGCCCTTCTCGGTGGTGATGCTGCTGATGTGCTTCGGTCTGTTCAAGGCGATCTACCGCGACGGCCTGCGGGCGCGGCACGGCGTGCCTTCGGTGACCGTGGAGATGCCGCCGGCCGAGTGAGGGCGACGCGGTTCGGGGGCCCGGCTGGTGCAGAGATGCACCGGCCGGTGCCGTTTCTACCAGCCCGCCTGCAGGGACAATGCGGGGACGGTCCCCGAGATTATTTCCGGCTGGGCCGCATCGGGCGGTAAATGCGGCATAAATTTGACAAGTCCCTGCCACCTGCTAGCTTTCCTCACGGTCCCCGGTGGACTGCTATGCGAGGGATAGGATGCGAGTTTTCGATGTTTGCGCCGCGGTTGCGGCAGTTGCGATGACCACCGGCGCGGCATTGGCCGGCAGTCAGGGCTATCCGGGCGACATGTACATGCCGGGCTCGGCGGGCTTCGTGGCGGGGGGCACCGGTGGCCAGCCCTTGGTACAGGCCTATCCCGGCGGCAACATGTGCACCAACGGTCGGCAGCCGGTGATCGTCGGCGGCGAGATCAGCTGCGGCGTGCCCACGGGCGGCACCTACTACAACCCACCCAATCGCGTCTCGCGCGGCACCATGGCGCCGCTGCCCCGGGCCTATGCGCCGGCGGGTGAGAAAGGCGTCGCCAACCCGTAAGCGCCAAGGTCATACGGACTTGGCTTTTTCCGGCGAGCCGCGTATACGCGCGGCTTGAACCAATTCCGGGAAACATCGCCATGCAGGGCAGTGCCAATCTCAACATCATGATCAAGGCCGCGCGCAAGGCGGGCCGGTCGCTGGTCAAGGACTTCCGCGAGGTCGAAAACCTTCAGGTTTCGATGAAGGGCGCCGGCGACTTCGTGTCGCGCGCCGACATCGCCGCCGAGAAGATCCTCAAGGACGAGCTCCTTGGCGCGCGTCCGACCTACGGCTGGCTCGGTGAAGAGGGCGGCGGCCAGGACGGCGAGGATCCGACCCGTCGCTGGATCGTCGATCCGCTGGATGGCACCACCAACTTCCTGCACGGCCTGCCGCATTGGGCGATCTCCATCGCGCTCGAGCACAAGGGCAAGATCGTCGCCGGCGTGGTCTTCGACCCCGCCAAGGACGAGATGTTCTACGCCGAGAAGGGCGCCGGCGCCTGGCTCAACGACTCGCGCCGCCTGCGCGTCTCGGGCCGTCACCGGATGATCGAGGCGATCTTCGCCACCGGCGTGCCCTTCGCCGCCAAGAAGACCCTGCCGGCGACCCTCAAGGATCTCGCCCGCCTGATGCCCGAATGCGCCGGCGTGCGGCGCTGGGGCTCGGCGGCGCTCGACCTGGCCTACGTGGCCGCGGGCCGCTACGACGGCTACTGGGAGCGCGAGCTGAACATCTGGGACATCGCCGCGGGCGGGCTCATCGCCTCCGAGGCCGGTGCGCTGGTCGAAGGCATCCGCGAGGACCAGGACCCCTACGAGACCGGCTCGATCCTCTGCGCAAGCAACAACATCTTCGATCCCTTCGCCAAGACCATCCGCGAACTCTGAGCGCGGCAAGGATCGCAGACAGTCGAAAGCCCGGGTGCCCCTGCGCACGCCGGGCTTTTTCTGTTGCGCGAGGCCGGTGGGGCGCTGCACCGCGCCCGCTTTCACGGCAATGACGGCGCTCGGAGCGGCGCTGAGGGCATGTGCAAATGCAGCGGCACGCTTCTTCCAGTGAAGATCGCTGGTGACCCTTCCCATGGCCCGGGAGAGCCCGGATTGGCGTCCTGGTTCACCCGTGCACGCGGCTCGGGGGCTGCAACTTTGTATAGTTCCGCCGAAGGCTTCAGCTCGCTGTGCGCGTGACCCAGACAGGCTCGATGCCTGCCTGCTCGAAGCGCAGCGGCGCTGGTGGGATCACGAGAGAAACGGCACTGCTTTTCGCAGACAGGCGCTGCGCCAAGAAAGCAGCCCGCGGGACAAGGTGTCGACAGCCGCTGCGGTCCTGGTCGGCCGGCCAGTGATTGTCGTGGGCTGGGAGCGGTGGGCGCAAGCGAACGTCGATCCGCGGGTGATCCGAGGGCCCGCGAATGGCTCGCCTTGCCCTCGAAGTCCGTTGTCGTCGCCAAGGCCGGCCTCTCGCCCTTTGACATGCACCGGGAATTCCGGACTTTGGGGTGGAAAAGTCAAATGCCGTCCCGAGGCCCTGCTCTGCGGCGGCGGCATTTGCGCAAGGCGGCGGGCGCGCCGCAACGCGACCACCCAGAGGCTCCTTGGCCCGCAAGCGCAGCCTACGCCCTTCTTCTCTTTGAAAATACGCCCGCCGGAGGCGGTCCTGCCCGTGCCTCCCGCTCAGCGGTCCGAGGGATGGTTCACCCCGTCCGACCAGGCGATCGGCTCGTGCTCGGCCGGGTTCACCCCCTCGATGCCGCCCATGTTCACCCCGAACTCGTTCGGGTTCGAGCGACGCCGGTGGTACATGTAGATGCCGCAGACCGAGCAGAAGTAATGCTGCGCGGTGTTGGTGCCGAACTGGTAGAGCGTCATCGTCTCGGCACCCTTCACCACCTCGACCCCGTCCTTCGGCGCGGTCACCGCCGCGGCGCCGCGGCGGCGGCAGAAGGAGCAGTCGCAGCGGCGGGCGGTGTTCAGCCCATCGCTCAGCGTCACCCGCAGCTCGCAGGCGCCGCAGTGGCAGGTGACCTTCACCGGCCCGTCCGTCAGTGTCTCGACCATGGACCCTTCCTTCCGTTCTGGCGGGCTCCGGCGCGCGGGATATGGGTGCGGCCGATGGCGTAGTTGGCTGCGGGATGCGGCGGCACGCCGTGGGTGCGGTTCCAGAAGGCCGGGCCGCCGCGCGCCAGCCAGACCGGGGCGATCATCACGAGGCCCGCGACGAAGCCGCCCACATGCGCCCAGTAGGCAACGCCGCCCTCGGCCCCGGCGCTGCCGATGCCGCTGAAGATCTGCATGCCGAACCAGACCGCCAGCAACAGCCAGGCGGGGATCGGCAGCACCTTGAAGATGATGATCAGGATGATGAGGATATCGACCCGCGCCTTCGGGAAAAGCAGCAGGTAGGCCCCCATTACCCCGGCGATCGCCCCAGAAGCGCCGACCGTGGGCACCGCAGAGCCGGGGTCGGCAACATATTGCAGCAGCGCCGCCGCGACGCCCGAGGCGAGGTAGAACAGCAGGTAGCGCAGGTGCCCGAGCATGTCCTCGATATTGTCCCCGAAGATGAACAGGAACAGCATGTTGCCGAAGAGGTGCATGAAACCGCCATGCAGGAACATCGAGGTGAGGATGCCGGTGTAGCCGTAGCCTTCCGAGATATGCGACGGGAAGAGCGCCCACCGCTCGAAGAAGGCATCGAGCGCCCGGGGGTCGCTGAACAGCGACCAGTACCCGAGGAAGATCACCGTGTTGGCGATGATCAGCGCGTAGGTGACATAGGGCGTGCGCCCCGAGGGGTTGTGGTCGCGGATCGGAAACATGCAAGGCAGAGTGGCGCGCAGGGTTCTGGCGTCAAGTGCGGATCGTGTCGGGGCCCGGAAAAGCCTTCCGGAAAAGGTGGTCGTGTCATTTCCCTGCGGGCGAGCCGTCCCCGCGGGGACGGCAATCGGCGGGGGCACCGCGGGTGTTGCGCTGGTGTCTTGTCCCCGCTGGGAGGGGCGGTCTGGCGAGACCCTCCGCCCGTGTGTCCCCGCAGGGACGCGTCACGCCGCGGGGAGGCGGAGTGCCTGTCCGCGGCGGGAAGCGTGACGGCACTGGCCGGCCTCAGACTTCCTGTCCCCGCGGGGACGCGTGGTCTCGGAGGGCTTTGACCAGCGCCGCGACCTGCGCGGCATTGTCTTCCGCCGGGCTGCCGTCCGGGCGCTCGATGTTGTTCTCAAAGCCGATGCGCATCCCGCCGCCCAGCTCGGCGGCACGCAGCAAGCAGGCCTGCTCGCTGCGGCCGAAGGCGCAGGCGGCCCATTGCACGTCCTCGGGCAGGGCTGAGGCAGCCGCGAGGAAGCCGTCCAGCTCCTCGGGGCGGGCGAGGGTGGGCGGCGCGTAGCGGCCAAGCACGAAGAGCACCTGTCGCGGGGCCGGGATCAACCCCTCTGCCCAGAGCGACGCCAGCCGGGTCACCTGATCGGGTGCGTAGAGAATGTGCTGCAGCGCGATGCCGGCCTCCTCGGTCTCGGCGTAGAAGCGTTGCGCCTCGGCATCGGGGCCGGGGTCCGGCCACATCTCGCGCAGAGCGACGGAGACGCCCTCGGGCTGCACGTCGCGCACCAGCGCGCGCTGTTCGGCGGGGCTGTAGCGGCCCACAGCCTCTGTGGTGATCTGCACGGGCATCTCGGGGAGGACGCGGGCCATCTCGGCGAGCAGTTCGCGGTAGAGCCCGGCGTCGAGCACGTGGTGGGCCTCGGAGTCGCGGACGTGGGCGTGCAGGGCTTCCGCCCCGGCTTGATGTGCGGCCGTTGCTGCAGCAACGGTCTGCGCCACGGTCTCGGGCAGGGCAGGGTGGTCGGCGCGCGTGCGGCGCGCGCCGTTCGGGGCCAGCATGATGCGCGGCAGCGCGGCCAGTCGGCTCATGCGGCAATCGCCCGGTCTATCGCCCGCGAGAGCTTGCCCACCAGCTCGCCGATCTGCTCTTCGGAGATGATGAAGGGCGGGGCGAGCAACACGTGGTCGCCGTGCTTGCCGTCGAGCGTGCCGCCCGCCGGGTAGCAGATCAGCCCCTCGTCCATGGCGAAGCGCTTCACCTTAGCGTTGATCTTCAGCGCCGGGTCGAAGGGCGTCTTGGCATCGCGGTCGGCCACCAGTTCGACGCCGCGGAACAGCCCGCGGCCGCGGATGTCGCCGACGTGCGGGTGCTGGCCGAGCGTGTCAGTCAGCGCGGCCTGAAGATACGCGCCGCGTGCGCGTACCTGCGGCAGCAGGTTCCGCCCGAGGATGGCGGTCAGCACCGCGCGCCCGGCGGCGGCGGCCAGCGGGTGGCCGTGGTAGGTGTGGCCGTGCTGGAACGCGCCCGAGCCTTCCGCGATCGCCTCGTAGATCTGCGCGGTGCAGAGCATCGCGCCGATCGGCATGTAGCCCGCGCCGAGCCCCTTGGCGATGGTGACGATGTCGGGCGAGACCCCGTCCTGCTCGCAGGCAAAGAGCGTGCCGGTGCGGCCCATGCCGCACATTACCTCGTCGAGGATCAGCAGCACGCCGTGGCGATCGCAGATCTCGCGGATGCGCTTGAAATACCCCTCAACCGCCGGGACGGCGCCTGCCGTCGCTCCGACGACGGGCTCGGCGATGAAGGCCATCACGCTCTCCGCCCCGAGCCGCTGGATCTCGGCTTCGAGCTCGTCCGCCGCGCGCAGCCCGTAGGCCTCGGCGCTTTCGCCCTCTTCGCGCAGGCGGTACTCGTAGCAGGGCGCGATATGCGAGGTCTCGACCAGCAGCGGCGCGTATTTCTCGCGCCGCCAGGCGTTGCCGCCGGCGGCCAGCGCGCCGAGCGTGTTGCCGTGGTAGCTCTGGCGGCGGGCGATGACCCGGTGGCGCTGCGGCTGGCCGGTCTCGAGGAAATACTGGCGGGCGAGCTTGATCGCCGCCTCGACGGACTCCGAGCCGCCGGACAGCAGGTAGACCCGGTCGATGCCCTCGGGGGCGTGTTCGACCAGCAGGTCGGCGAGGCTTTCGGCGGCCTCCGAGGTGAAGAAACCGGTGTGGGCAAAGGCCAGCTGGTCGAGCTGGGCGTGGATCGCGGCACGCACGTCCGGGTCCGAATGCCCGAGGCAGGACACCGCAGCGCCGCCGGAGCCGTCGAGGTAGACGCGCCCTTCGGCGTCATGGATATAGCATCCCTCGCCGCGCACCGCCCTTGGCAGCTGCGCGTTGGAGCGTCCGAAGACATGTCCCATTCAAAGTTCTCCGATTATTCGCCGCGCACGACGAAGACAGACTGTTTGGCATGGCGGACCACCCGGGCGGCGTTCGGCCCCAGCAGGTAGTCGGCAAGCTCCGGGGTGTGCGACGAGAGCACGATGGCATCGACCTTCAGCTTGTCCGCCGCGTTCAAGATCTGGTCGTAGATGCGACCGTGCATGACATGCGGGTGCACCTCCACCGCGTCCGGTACATTGGCATTCACCCAGTCCTTGAGCTTGCCGCCGACTTCCTTGAGGGCGCCTTTCTCGAAGCCCTCCTTGAAGTAGCCCGAGACGACGGACATGCCGAAGTCGGGCACCACGGTCGCCACATGCAGCACCATGCCCTCGCCACCGAGCTGCAGCGCGGTGGGCAGCGCCTTGCTCCAGCTTGCGGGGGCCGAGAGGTCGATGGGAAGCAGGATCGTCTTGTACATCACGAGGCTCCTCAGAAGGCCGGCACGGTCTGGCGGCGGCGTTGCATCAGGATCACCAGCCCCAGCAGCAGCAGGGCGGGGATGTAGAAGACCTGCGCCGGCAGCCGGTCCTGTGGGACGAGCACCGAGGCGAGCTGCACCGGCTCATCGGCGTAGAAGTCGAAGTTCGCCAGCTTCTCGGCCGTGGGGGTGCCGAACATCGGCTCGTCGAGCTTCACCACGTCGCCCTCGGGGAAGAGCATCAGGCCGGAGTTGTCGATCCGCTCCTGCGCAGTCGCCCCATGGGCGTCCATGACCAGCGTGGTCGAGGCGGTCTGCCCGGTGTTGAAGTCCGGCCCGGCGATCTCCAGCCGGATGCGGCTGCCCTCGGGCAGGTCGGCGAGGACCTGCTCGAACTCCGCTGGCGGGATGTTGTGGAACGGGCTCTGCACCATGTTCAGCCAGACGTTGGGCACGAAGAGGGTGAAGGCCACGAGCAGCAGCGCGGCGCTTTCCCAGATCCGCGACCGGGCGAGGAAGTAGCCCTGTGTCGCGGCGGCAAAGAGCAGCATGGCGAAGGTGGCGACCACGAAGACGAAGGCCGCGTGCGCCACGCCCGAGGCGGTGCCGAGATCGACCCCGTAGAGGATCAGCGTCGGGTTGAAGATGAAGAGGAAGGGCAGGGCGACGGTCCGCAGGCTGTAGAAGAAGGCGGTGAAACCGGTCTTGATCGGATCGCCTCCCGAGACCGCCGCGGCGGCAAAGGACGCGAGGCCCACGGGCGGCGTCACGTCAGCCATGATGCCAAAGTAGAAGACGAAGAGGTGGGCCGCGATCAGCGGCACGATCAGCCCCTCCTGCGCCCCGAGCGAGACCACCACGTTGGCCATCAGCGAGGAGACCACGATGTAGTTGGCGGTGGTCGGAAGCCCCATGCCGAGGATCAGCGAGAAGAGACCCACGAGGATCAGCATGATGATCAGGCTGCCGCCCGAGAGCTGCTCGACGAGGCCGGCAAGCTCGGTGCCGATCGGCGTCTTGGTGACCGTGGCGACGATGATCCCCGCCGCCGCCGTGGCGACGCCGATGCCGATCATGTTGCGCGCCCCGGCGATGAGCCCGTCGATCAGGTCGTGCCAGCCGTTGCGGAACTCCTCGGCCATGCGGGCGCCCTCGCCGCGCATGATCGCCTTGAGCGGACGCTGGGTGATGATGATCAGCAGCATCAGCGCGGTGGCGTAGAAGGCGGATTTGGCGGGACTCTGGCGTTCGACCATGAGGAACCACACCAGCACGATGATCGGCAGGATGTAGTGCAGGCCGGTGGCATAGACCTCGCCGACGGTGGGCAGCTTGATGTTGGGATCGCTGGGGTCGTCCACCTCGAGGTCGGGGCGGCGCGCGGCGATGGCCAGGAGCCAGAGATAGACCGCCGCCAGCACCAGCATCATGATCGGGCCCGAGAGCCCGGGGGCGACCGACTTCAGCGCACCCACCGAGTAGATCAGCGCGGTGAAGCCCGCACCCGCCACGGCGAAGCCGATGAAGAACTTGAGGATCATGCCGGAGAAGGACTTCGCCTGCCCGAGCGCCGGCATGTTCTTCTTCAGCGCCTCGAGGTGCACGATGTAGACCAGCGCGATGTAGGAGATCACCGCCGGAATGAAGGCGTGCTTGATCACCTCGACGTAGGAGATCCCGATGAACTCGACCATCAGGAAGGCGGCGGCGCCCATCACCGGCGGCATGATCTGCCCGTTCACCGAGGAGGCGACCTCGACCGAACCGGCCTGTTCGCTGGTGAAGCCGACGCGTTTCATCAGCGGGATGGTGAAGGTGCCGGTGGTCACCACATTGGCGATCGACGAGCCCGAGATCAGGCCAGTCATGGCGGAGCCAACGACGGCAGCTTTCGCGGGACCGCCGCGCAGGTGGCCGAGCCCGGCGAAGGCGAGCTTGATGAAGTAGTTGCCGGCGCCTGCCTTATCCAGCAGCGAGCCGAAGAGCACGAAGAGGAAGACGAAGGCGGTCGAGACCCCGAGCGGGATGCCGAAGACCCCGGCGGTGTCGAGCCATTGCGCGTTGATCAGCGCGGTGAACGACAGGCCCTCGTGCTCGATCAGCTCGGGGATCAGCCAGCCGGTGCCCATGTAGGCATAGAGCAGGAAGAGCGCGCCGACGATGGTCAGCGCGGGCCCGAGCGCGCGGCGGCTGGCCTCGAGCAGGATCAGCAGGCCCACGGCGCCGATGATCACCTGGAACTGCGTCGGCAGGCCCGAGCGGGCGGTCATCGCCAGATGGTCGGAGAACAGGAAGACGTAGAAGGCGCAGAAGCCGCCGACGGCCATGAGGATCCAATCGGTGAGCGGCACGCGGTCGCGCGGCGAGGATTTCAGCGCCGGGTAGGCGAGGAAGGCCAGCAGGATTGCAAAGGTCAGGTGGATGGGCCGGGTCTGCGACGAGTTGAGCGCCGGGAAGACATCGGCGAACCAGAGCTGCGGCTGGGCGATCCAGAGCTGGAACAGCGACCAGGCCAGCGCCAGCCCGGCGATCAGCATCGCGACGGCGCGATTGGTCGGCGCGCGGGCACCGCTGTCGGTGCTGGCAACGAGATCCTGAAGCTCTTCGTCGCTGAACTGGCGACCGCCGTGGTCTTGTCCGCCCTGCTGTGGATTGTCGGTCATGCTGCGCGCCCCTCTGATGCCGCCTTCCTTGAAAGCCCGGGCGCTAGATCAGCGCCCGGGCCGGGTGTCACACGCTGTCGCGCGGGCTTACTCCATCAGGCCCGCTTCTTGGAAATAGCGCTCCGCCCCGGGGTGCAGCGGCGCCGAGAGGCCGGCGCTGGCCATCTCGGCCGGGTCGAGGTTGGCGAAAGCCGGGTGCAGGCCGCGGAACTGGTCGATGTTGTCGAAGACCGCCTTGACCACCTGATAGACGACCTCTTCCGGCACGTCCTCGGAGGTCACGAAGGTGGCGCCGACGCCGAAGGTGTGCACGTCCTCGTCATTGCCGCGGTACATGCCGCCGGGGATGGTGGCGGTGCGGTAGAACGGGTTGTCGGCAACCAGCTCGTCGATCGCCTCGCCCGAGACCTCGACCAGCACGGAATCGCAGGCGGTGGTGGCTTCCTGGATCGAGCCCGACGGGTGGCCGACGGTGTAGACCATGGCGTCGATGTTGTTGTCGCAGAGCGCCTGCGACTGTTCCGCCGCCTGCAGTTCGGAAGCCACGGCAAAGTCGTCCATGGTCCAGCCGAGCTTTTCCATCAGCACTTCCATGGTGCCGCGCTGGCCGGAGCCGGGGTTGCCGACGTTGACGCGCTTGCCCTTGAGGTCCTCGAAGGTCTTGATGCCGGCGTCGGCGCGGGCGACCACGGTGAAGGGTTCGGGGTGCACCGAGAACACCGCGCGCAGGCCCTCGAAGGGGCCGGTTTCCTCGAAGCGCGAGGTGCCGTTATAGGCGTGGTACTGCCAGTCCGACTGGGCGACACCGAATTCCAGTTCGCCGCCGCGGATCGCGTTGATGTTGAACACCGAGCCACCGGTCGACTCGACGCCGCAGCGGATGCCGTGCTCGGAGCGGCCGCGGTTCACCAGACGGCAGATCGCGCCGCCGGTCGGATAGTAGACGCCCGTCACGCCGCCGGTGCCGATCGAGATGAAGGTCTGCTCCTGTGCGGACGCCGCGCTCGCGCCGAGCGCGGTGGCGGCGGCAACAAGCGCGCCGATCAGAGGTTTGGTCATGTGGTGTGTCTCCCTGAAGTGGTCCGAGATTCGGCTCTCGCGTGTCAGTGAAACATTTCATTGCGTAGGGTCAAGGTAAACAATACAAATGTATCACGCCGGCCAACGCCACCACCTAAATCGAAATGTCTGTGCGTAAAGACCTCGGGAGGCCGAACTGCCGACACCTTCTTCCCTAGACGATCTCGCCCGCGCCCTGCGCCAGCTTGGGCGCAGCGGTACGCCGCGGGTCGCGGCGCTGGCGCGCTGGGCGTCCGACCAGCCGGAGGAGATTGCGCTGAACTCCGTGCGCGGCCTCGCGGACCGCTCGGGGGCCAATGCGAACACGGTCGTGCGGCTGTCGCAGGCGCTGGGATTCGCGGGCTACGAGGCCTGCCGCAACGCTTTTCAGGATGCGCTGCGGCAGGGCGGCGAGATCTACGGCAAGCGCGCCGAGGAGCTGTCGGGCAAGGACAGCGCCTCGGTGCTGGATGCGATCCGCGAGGCGGGGCATCGCAATCTGGACTCGGCCTTCACCGCTGAGAGCCGGGACGCGATCGACAAGGCGGCACGGCTGATGCTCGGGGCCCGGCAGGTCTACGTGGTGGGGGTGCGCAGCTGCTACGCCATCGCCGATTACCTCGGCTACACCGCCCGCATGGCGTTTGACAATTTCGCGCCGCGCGCCGGCACGCCGGGGGACATCCGCGACCGTATCGCGCTGGCCGGGCCCGAGGACGTGGTGCTGTCGATCAGCTTCCGGCACTACTCGGTCGAAACCATCGCGGCGCATGAGCTGGCGTTGCGGCAGGGCGCGCGGACGATTGCCATCACCGACGATCCCAAGGGGCCGCTGGCGCGCGGGGCCGACGTGGTGATGCTGCCCGAGATGCACGGGCCCCAGCCGCTGCCGAGCATGATAGGCACCTTTGCCCTCGCCGAGGCGCTGGTGGCGAGCATGGTGGTGCAGTCCGGGGAGGCGCTGGCCAACATCACCCGCTTCGAGCAGCGTCTCCAAGAGGCGGGAGCCTATCGCTAAAACGGTTGGAGCAGAGCGCTTCTGCGCCCGGAATCAAGCAGAAGGCACCGGGCGAGCGTCTGCCGGTCCCGGCGGGCTGGCGCTTTTTCATCGTCGCAAAGTGGTCGAAAGTCGCACCGGTTTGTCGAGCATAGCGCGCCCACTTCGCTCGTCGCAGCGCCATCCCGCGGGCAGCAGCCCGCCCGGCGCGCGCAGCGCTACTCGCAAGATCACTCCCGCGACAGCGCCACCACCGGGTCGAGCTTGGCGGCCGAGCGGGCGGGCAGGTAGCCGAAGATCACCCCGATCAGCGTCGCCGAGCCGAAGGCCGCGGCCACCGTCGCGCCCGAGTAGACCAGCCGCATCGACGGGGCGAGCACCCCCAGCACCGCGCCCAGCCCGTAGGCCAGCGCCACGCCGAGCGCGCCGCCGATCAGGCAGACCAGCACCGCCTCGATCAGGAATTGCGCGGTGATGTCCGAGCGCCGTGCGCCCACCGCCTTGCGGATGCCGATCTCGCGGGTGCGCTCGGTGACCGAGACCAGCATGATGTTCATCACCCCGATGCCCCCGACGAAGAGCGAGATCAGCGCGATGGCCGAGATCAGCCATGTGAGGGTCTTCGAGGTGCTCTGGATGGTCTCGCGGATCGTGTCCGTGTTGGTCAGGAAGAAGTCGACCTTGCCGTGGCGCCGGGTCAGGACCTCGGTGATCTCGGCCTCGGCCTGTGCCATGTCGTAGCCGTCGGCCACCTGCACCGAGATCGAGTCCACCGTGCGGCTGCCGGTGATGCGGGCCATGGCGGTGGTGTAGGGGGTGAAGACCTTGATCGACTGCGGCCCGAAGCTGGCGCCCGAGGAGGTCACCACGCCGATCACCTGCAGCGGGACGCGGCCGATCATCACCCGCTCGCCAATGGGGCTTTCGCTGCCAAAGAAGGTCTCGGCGGCGTCGCTGTCGAGCACGGCGACCTGAGCGCGGGCCTGAAGGTCGGCCTCGGTGAAGGCGGCGCCCTCGGTCACCGTGTAGGCGCCGAGCTGGAAGTAGCCCGCCGAGACGCCCTTGACCGAGGCCGAGGCGCTGGTGCCGCCGTGGATCACCGTGGCGCTGGTAGAGACCTCGGGGGAGACTGAGGCGGCGAAGTCCAGAGGTGCCAGCGCGTCGGCGTCGCCGCCAACCAGCGTGTCGACGCGGTTCGCCCGGCGGTCGCCGAAGCCGGTGCCGGGCCGGATGTCGATGGTCGAGGTGCCGATCGAGGCGATGTTTTCCAGCACGGTCTGCTGGCTGCCATTGCCGAGTGCCACCACCGAGACCACCGAGGTGATGCCGATGATGATCCCGAGCATGGTGAGGAACGAGCGCAGCTTGTGTGCCGACATGGATTTCAGCGCCATGCGGGTGGCCTCGCGCAGCCGGTCGGCAAGCGCGCCGAGGCCGGAAGCGGCGGGGTGGTCGGTCCCGACACGGGCGGGGGCGGCGTGTGGCCGCTTGCGGGTGTCGGCAACGATCTCGCCGTCGGAGATCTCGATCACCCGGTCGGCGGCCTCGGCGATCTGCGGATCATGGGTGACGAGGATCACCGTGTGCCCCTCTGCGTGCAGTTCGCGCAGGAGCTTCATCAATTCGGCCCCCGAGGCGCTGTCGAGCGCGCCGGTGGGCTCGTCTGCAAGGATCACCTCGCCGCCGTTGATCAGCGCCCGCGCCACCGAGACCCGCTGCTGCTGACCGCCCGAAAGCGCGCCGGGCTTGTTGCCGAGCCGCTCGCCGAGGCCGAGCCGGGTGAGCAGGTCCCTGGCCCGCTCGCGCCGCGCCTTGCGCGCGGCCCCGCGGTAGATGGCGGGGATTTCGACGTTGCCCACCGCATCCAGCTCGGCCATCAGCTGGTAGCGCTGGAAGATGAAGCCGAAATGGTCGCGGCGCAGCTCTGCAAGTTCGAGATCGCTCAGTGCCTGCACGTCGCGCCCGTCGAACCGGTAGCTGCCGGCGCTGGGGCGGTCGAGGCAGCCGAGGATGTTCATCAGCGTCGACTTGCCCGAGCCGGACTGACCGATGATCGCGACCATCTCGCCAGCCTCGATGGAAAGGTCGATGCCGCGCAGCACCCGCACCACCTGTTCCCCTGCCGTGAAAGACCGCTCGACGCCGGAAATCTCTATGAGTGCCATGGCGCGGACCTCACAGGCCCATCATCGGCGGAGGACCGCCACGGCCGCCGGAGCTGCGGGTGGAGCCCGCGGTCGCGGGGGCTGGGGCCGCACCCGTGGAGATGACCTGCTCTCCCGCCTCGAGGCCGGAGAGGATTTCGAAGCGTGTCGCGTCTTTCAGGCCGATCTTGATCTCGCGGAATTCCGGTTGGTCGCCGGTGCCGGGCACCTCGATCCGGTAAAGCCCGTCCCGTCCCTTGGCGGGCAGCAGCGAAAGCGGCAGCGTCGGCACATCCTCGGCGCGACCGAGGAAGATGGTGACGTCCGCGGACATGCCGATGCGCAGCAACCTGTCGTCGTTGTCGACGGTGAACCGCGCATTGTAGTAGATCGCGCTGTCGGTATCGATCTCGTCGCTGTCCTTGATCGACGAGGGTGCGGGTTCGACCGAGGCCAGCGTCGCGGTATAGGTCAGATCCGGCGCGCCGAGCAGGGTGAACTCCACCTCCTGACCGGGCTGCACGTTGACCACGTCGGCCTCGGAGATCTCGGCCTTCACCTCCATGCGGTCCAGCTGTGCCAGCTTGACGATGGTCGGTGCCTCCTGGGAGGCGTTCACCGTGGTGCCCTCGCCGTTGACCACGGCCACAACGGTGCCGTCGATGGGGGCGGTGATCTTCGTGCGTTCGAGATCCAGCTCGGCCGAGGAGACGGCGATCTCGGCGCGGGCCTGCTGCGCCTCGAGCGATTGCAGACCGGCGCGGGTCATCGCCAGCGTCGCCTCGGCGGCCTCCAGCTCGGAGGTGGCCGAGAGCTTCTTGGCGTTCAGCCCCTGCTGGCGTTCGAGGTCCAGCTCGGCCTGGCGGATCTCGGCGGTCTGGCTGTCGATCTCGGCCTCGATCTGCGCCAGCTCGGCCTTGGCCTGCGCCACGGAATTCTGCTGTTCGAGCGAGTCGATGCGGGCGATCAGATCGCCTTGGGCCACGTCGCTCCCGACCTCGACCGCCAGCTCCTCGATCAGCCCAGAGGTGCGGGCGCCGACCGAAACGAGGTCGGTGGCCTCGATCAGCCCTGTGGCGAGCACGGTGCTCGACACGGTGGCGCGGGTCACGGCCACGGTCTGTGGCGCGGCCTGGGCGGGTTCGGAGGTGCGGTCGAGATAGGCCCAACCCGCGCCCGCCCCGATGAGCGTGAGCACCCCGATGATCAGACCTGTCTTGCGAATGCTCATTGCGGACTCCTGAAGCCTTGCCCTTTGCGGCGTTCCCAAGCGGTTACACGGGCAGCGGCGGAATTCCCGTCGCAGAAATCTCCTAAGGTCTCCGCGCTAGTGGTCGCGGAAGAAATACTCGCTGCTGGAAACGGACACCGCCTCTTGAACCCGGAGGGGTTCTTGGACTGCAGTCCAGATAGGGGTCGCGGGCGCAGCGTTCAATGCGGCACCGCGCAGGGCTGCCATGCATGGGGAGGGCAGTTTCCGGCAACGGACACGAAAACACCGCGCCCGGGGGCGCGGTGTCCTTAACTTGCGGTGGGGATGGCTCAGAACCCGAGCGCCATGCCGTCCTTGCGGCTGTCGCTGCCGCCCGAGAGCAGGCCGCTCTCGGTATTGATGCGGATCGCCTGGCTGCCGCCGATGGGGCTGGTCATCACCTTGAGCTTGTGGCCGCGTTTCTCCAGCTCGGCGCGGGCCTCGGCCGAGACGCCCGGTTCGATCTGCAGCTCGCCGCCGTGCGCAAAGCTGCGCGGCGCGTCCATCGCCGCCTGCAGGTCGAGGCCGAGATCCAGAACGCCCGACAGGAAGGCCGCATGGCCCGCTGCCTGGTACTGCCCGCCCATGACGCCGAAGGGCATGACGACCTCGCCGTCCTTGCGCACCATGCCCGGGATGATCGTGTGCATCGGGCGCTTGTTCGGGGCGATGGCGTTGGGGTGGCCGTCGATCAGCCGGAACGACGCGCCGCGCGAGTGGAAGAGCACGCCGGTTTCCGGGTCGAGCCGGGTGGAGCCGAAGCCGTGGAAGATGGAGTTGATGAACGAGAGCGCGTTGCCCTCGGCATCGACGACGCAGAGGTAGATCGTGTCCTTGTGCTCGGGCTCGTCCCAGAGCGCAGGTGGAAGCGCGCGGGACATGTCGATGCGCGCGGCGAGCTTGTCGACCACCTCGTCCGAGAGCAGGGTCTCGACCACGTCCGGGCAGCTGGCCGGGTCGCCGATCAGCGCGTCACGGTGGTGGTAGCCGAGCTTGGTGGCCTCGGCGTGCAGGTGGATGCGGTCGGCCTCGGACATCTGCCGGCCCATGTCGAACTTCGACAGGATGCGCAGGATCAGCAGCGCGGCGAGGCCCTGGCCGTTGGGCGGGCATTCGACCACCTCGTGCCCGGCGTAGCTGGCCGAGATCGGGTCGGTCCAGAAAGCCGCATCGGTGGCCGCGTGGAAGTCCTCGACGGTGTGCAGCCCGCCGAGCGATTGCAGATGCGCCGCCATCTTCGCGGCGGTTTCGCCCTGATAGAAGCCCGCGGCCCCCTTCGCGGCAATCTCGCGCAGGCGGTCGGCGAGCAGCGGCTGGGCGTGGCGTTCGCCCGCGACGGGTGCGCGGCCGTTTGGCAGGAAGACCTTGGCGGCATGTTCGTCACCGCCGATCAGCGCGGCTTCCTCTGCCCAGTCCTGTGCCACGCGCGGGGTCACGGCGTAGCCGTTCTCGGCATAGCCGATGGCGCGGGCGAAGAGCCGGTCGAGCGGCATGGTGCCATGGTCGGCGTGCAGCAGGCACCAGGCCGAGATCGCGCCGGGAATGGTCACCGAATGCGGGCTGGTCTGCGGGATCTCGTCGGTGAGCCCCGCGTCCTTCAGCGCTGCGACCGTGGCGGCAGCGGGGGCGCGGCCCGAGCCGTTCAGCGCCTTCACCTCGCCGCCCTTCGGCGCATAGAGCGCGAAGCAGTCGCCGCCGATGCCGGTCATCAGCGGATCGACAACGCATTGCACCGCCACGGCGGCAAGGGCCGCATCGACCGCCGAGCCGCCGGCCGAGAGGATCTCGATCCCGGCCGCGGTCGAGAGCGGGTGCGAGGTGGCGATCATCGCCTGCGAAGCCAGCGTGCTAGGGCGTCGGGCGGAGAAGAAGTCAAACATGCGCGGGGTATCCTGTCGGTCGTGCAAAGTGCCGGTTGTCTTTTGCGAGAGAGATGGCGGTCTTCTCGGAGGCGCGTCAAGTGCGGGTTTCCGCAGCCGCCGGGTGGGGCGTCGCGCGTGCCGCGCAGAAACCGCGGCGGCATCGGGCAATTCTTCTGCAGGCGCCCTGCCACGCTGCGGCCGTCGATCCCGGCCCGGACTGTTTTTTTCGGCCCCTGCCTGATAGGTCTAGACCAGCATAGGGAGAGGGAGACGGCATGGCTTTGCTCACCGAAGCACATGAAATTTCGGACATTGCCTTTGGCTTCATGGCCTCCAAGGCGCTCTTTGCGGCGCTGGAGTTCGGCATCTTCGACACATTGGCCGAGGGCCCGCTGAGTGCCGAAGAGCTGGGTGCGGCCTGTGATCTGCACCCTGAGCGGGCGCGCACCTTGCTGACCGCGCTGGCCGGACTTGGGGTGGTCTCGGTGGAAGGCGATCGGTACTCCAACTCGCCCGCCGCGGCCTCCTTCCTGGTGAAAGGCGAGAAATACGATTTCAGCGACTACCTGCGGCTGCAGGTCGGGCGACAGATGTATCCGCTGATGAGCCAGCTGGAACCGGCGTTGAAGGACGCACTGCCCGAGGAGGCGACCGGCTCCTACGCCGAGTGGTTCGCCGACCCGGAGGAGGCACGGCTCTATTCCGACAGCCAGCACGCCGGATCTCTGGGGCCGGCGGGGGTGCTGGCCAAGCGGCTGGACCTGAGCGAAGCACGCAGCATGCTCGATGTGGGCGGCGGCACCGGGGCCTTCTCGATCACCTTCTGCAAGGCCTTTCCACACCTGCGCTCGACCATCGTGGATTTCCCCAACGTGGTGACGGTCGGGCGCGAGAAGGTGGCGGCAGCGGGGCTGTCGGAGCGGATCACCTATCTCGAGGCGGATGCGACCAGCCTCGACTGGCCGGACGGGCAGGACGTGGTGCTGATGTCCTACCTGCTGTCGGGCGTGCCTGCCGAGGCCCATGCGCCGCTCTTCGACGCGGCCTACCGGGCGCTGCGTCCGGGCGGGCAGCTGCTGCTGCATGACTTCATCGTGCGCGGCGACCGCAGCGGCCCGCATCTGACGGCGCTTTGGCAACTGCAGCATACCGCCTTCACCCCGCAGGCTGCCTCGCTGGATGCCGAGGGGCTGGCCGCGGCGCTGGAGGCGGCGGGGTTCGCCGAGGTCGGCGTGCGCGCGATGATCCCCGAGATGACCATGCTGGCCGAGGCCCGCCGCCCGGAGTGAGCTGCCGGGAAATTTGTCGCCATTGACCAAGGGGCATGGCACTCTCCACCCAGGCCGGTTATTTCGATGCCTGAAAGGATTTTGCCATGTATTCCAGAAGTCTCGCCTCCAGGGTGGCCCTCGTCACGCTTGCCTTGCTCGCGGTTGCGTCACCTGCACTTGCCCACACCGGAGAAGCGGCCGCTGGCGGTTTCGTCACCGGCTTCCTGCACCCGATCTTCGGCTGGGACCACGTGATCGCCATGGTCGCGGTGGGTCTTTGGGGGGCGTTCCTTGGCGCGCCAGCCGTCTGGCTGCTGCCGGTGACCTTTCCGCTGGTCATGGCGCTTGGCGGGATGCTCGGGGCCGCAGGCGTGCCGCTTCCGGGGATCGAGACCGGGATCGCCGCCTCTGGGCTGGTGATCGGCCTCGCGGTGCTCTTTGCGGCACGCCCGCCCTTGCCCGTCGCGGCGGTTATCGTGGCCTTCTTCGCGATCTTCCACGGCCATGCCCATGGTGCCGAGATGCCGGGTGCGGTGAGCCCGCTGGCCTATGCGGGGGGCTTCGTGATCGGCACCGGGCTGCTGCACCTCTGCGGCATCGCCTTCGGCGTGCTGACGCGTTCGCGCATCGGCGCCTTCGCGGTGCGCGGCGCGGGCGGGGTAATCGCGGCGCTCGGCGCAGGTTTCCTGACCGGCGCGCTCTGAACATGCGCATAGTGCTCCGGCGCACCCTTCCGGCCGCGGGGATTGCCCTGCTGCCGGGGGCGGCGCTGGCCCATGACGCCTTCGGGGATCTCGGGCCGTTCTACGGCGGGTTGCTGCATCCTGTCATGGCACCGGTGCAGACATTGCTGCTGGCCGCGGTGGCTATCCTGCTGGCGCGCCAGCCGCTGGCCTCGGTCCGGGTCGCCTATCCGGCGGCGGTGCTGGCCGGAGCGAGTGCCATCGTGCTCAACGGGGTCCTGCCGCAGCTGGCCCCCTCAGTACGGTTCGGCGCGATCGCCGCCGTCGCGACCGGAGGGCTTGCGCTTTGGGGCAGGCCGCTGCCACGCTCCCTGCTGCTTGCGGTGGTTATGGCCGTCACGGCGCTCGCCGCCTTTGCGGGTGATCCGGCGGTGCCGACACGCGAGGGCATGCTGGCGGCGCTCGGGGCGATCCTCGGGATCGGGGCCTTCGTGCTGCTGCTCTGGGGGGTCGCGGACATGGCGCAGTCTCGCCTCGGGCGCATCGCAGGTGCAGTGGCCGCCGCATGGCTCATCGCCATCGGCGCTATGGCGGCGGTGCTGCCGGGATGAAGAGGGGCTGACGTTCAGGCCGTTCCGACGGTCTCCGCAGTTTCGAGAGCGAGGCGCAGTCCGCTGGGGCTGATTGGCTTAAGGCAGCAGCCGGCCTGCGGGTATTTCGCGTGAATTTCGTCATCGTAGACATGGCCGGACTGGAACACGAGGCCGACACCCATCTCGCGCAAACGGTCGGCGAGGGGGAAGACCTCGCCATCCTTGAGGCGCACGTCGAGCAGCGCGATGTCGGGACGGCTGTCGCCGAGCGCCGCAAAGGCCTCGGCGAGGCCGGGGAAGGGGCCGATGACCTCATAGCCGAAATCCTCGACGAGCATCTGCAGGTCCATCGCGACGATCACTTCGTCCTCGCAGATCATCACGCGGCCACGGCCGGGGGTCTTCTCACCGCTCGTCAGGGACATAGCGTAGTATCATCCTTCTTTCGTTTTCGCCGAAGTCGACGGAGACCGTGCCACCCAGCTGTACGGCAGACAGTTGGACCAGCGTGGAGCCGAAGCCGGCTTCCCCGTCGTCAGGTTCAACCCGCTCTTCGTGAATTTCGTTCCACACAAGCTCGACAAATTCTCCGTCGCGTGTCCAGCCGACCTCGAGCCGCCCGGGCTTGTGTCCCAGCACGCCGTATTTCGCGGCGTTGGTGGACCATTCGTGCAGCAGCAGCGACAGCGAGGTCAGCTCGTGGGTGGCCACCGGTATGTTGGGGCCGCCGGGGATCAGCTCCATGTCGCCGCGGTAGGGCTCCAGCGAGGCGCGGATTGCATCTTCGAGGCCGAACTTGCGACCGTGCGGGGTCTTTTGCGTCAGGTCGTGCGAGCGTGCTAGGGCGTTGATCCGGGTCTGCACGCCCTCCACCAGATCGGGCACGGAGTCGGCTTTGCGACCGGCCATGCGCACCATGCTCGAGATGATCGAGAACATGTTCTTCACGCGGTGGTTCATCTCGCGCAGCATCATCTCGCGGACGTCCTTGGCGTCCTGCTCCTCGGTCACGTCGAAGATCACCCCGAGCACCCGTTCGGCACGCGGCGTCGAGATGCGGCGTCCGATGACCTGGAGCGAGCGGGCATTCGCGCCCATGGCGTTCATGCGGGCAATGACATCGATGGGTTCGCCGCCGGCGACCGCTTCGTCGATCGCGCGGCGCACGGCGTCGCGGCTGCCCTCGTCGATCGCCTTTAGCAGCGTGTCGAGTTGCAGGTTGTGATCCTCGACCCCGAGCAGGCTGCAGCCGGAATCGTCCACCGTGACCGTGCCAGCGCGCGGATCGCATTCCCAGACCGCCAGACCGGAGACGTCGAGCGCCAGCCGCAGGCGTTCGCCCTCGTGCTTCAGCGCCGCTTCGAGACGCAGCGCGTCGGTCACCTCGGTAAACACCAGCGTCGCGCCGTTCAGGTCGCCGTCGCGGCTGCGGTAGGGGGTGATGACCAGCGACCAGGTGCGCGCCTCGGTGCGGTCGCTGACCCGCAGGTGACGCAGCTCGCCGTTGCGCATCACCTCGCCGATGGCCTGCAGTACCTCTTCATTGCGGCGCAGCGACGAGGTGACCTCGGCCAGCGGCCGGCCCCGGTCGGTGCCGCGGAAGGGATAGATCGACTGGATGGCGTCGGTGAAGTTGCGGATCGCCATCTTCGAGTCGACCACCACCAGCGGCAGCGCGGTGGAGGCGAAGAAGTTGGTCAGGTCGGCATTGGCCACCGACAGCTCGTCGACCTTGCTCTTGAGCTCGTCGTTGACCGTGGAGAGCTCCTCGTTGGTCGACTGCAGCTCCTCGTTCATCGACATCATTTCTTCGTTGGAGCTCTTCAGCTCCTCGTTGGCGGTCTCCAGCTCCTCGACCGTGGTGTGCAGCCGGGCGCGGGTGTCGCGCAGCTCGTGCTCGAGACTCTGCACGTGGCTGTCGGTGGGGTCGAGGTCCTCGAAGCTGTCGTCCTCCAGCGGCTCGAAACGGTCGCGTTCGCGGAACACCAGAAGGATGCTGCCATCCTCCAGCGGGTCGGCGATCAGGTCGAAGGCCTGCGTGCCGAACTCGGACTGCGCTGAGAGATCGCGCGAGATCGTGCGCTTCTTGCTGCGCGCCACCTGCCGCAGGATCGCCGAAAGCGCCTCGCGCACGCCCGCGCGTGCGAGAGACGGCGCGAAATTGTCGCTGTCGGGGCCGGGGGTCACTTCGAGGTATTTCCCCAGCCGCCCGGTGGAGCGCAGGATCTCGCCCCGCAGCGTGACCCGCAGCGTCGGCGGCGCATAGGCCGAGAGGATGCGCTCGGCCACGTCGCTTTCCTGCCAGTCGAGCCGGGCGGGGGGCTCGGCATCCTCGGCGGCATGGCGGCGGCGTGAAGGCTGGCTGCGCTGTGCGCTGCGCAGGTGAAGCGGATACTCGGGGCGGCCATTGTTGCGCTGGAAGACGCGCGCGCTCTGGTCGAGCGGCTTGAAGACATGGTCGTAGCGGCCCACCGTCTCGGATGGGCCGAGGAAGAGCGTGGCGCCCGGCTTCAACGCGTAATGGAAGATCGGCAGCGCGGTCGCCTGCAGTTGGTCACCGAAGTAGATCAGCAGGTTTCGGCAGGAGATCAGGTCGATGTTGGAGAAGGGCGGATCGCGGACGATCGAATGCACCGAGAAGCGGATCATGTCGCGGATCTTGGCCGAGATCCGGAACCGCCCGTCGAGCGCGATGGTATAGAGGTCGCGCATCTCCTCGGGGATATCGGCCAGCGCCGACTGCGGGTAGGTCGCGTCGCGGGCGATGCGCAGCATCTGCTCGTCGATGTCGGTGGCAAAGATCTGGATTTTCGCCGACCGCTTCTGGAGGCGCGCTTCCTCAGCGAACATCATGGCGATCGAATAGGCTTCCTCGCCGCTCGAGCAGCCGGGGATCCAGACGCGGATCTCGTCCTCGTTACCGGAATTGCGCAGCAGCGGAGAGACGCAGAGCGCGCGCAGGCGCTCGAAATGCTCGGGATCGCGGAAGAAGCGGGTGACATTGATCAGCAGCTCACGGAACAGGATCTCGCATTCCTTGGGGTCGGAGCGCACCCGCTTGAGGTAGGCCGCGGCATCGTCGAGATCGAGCACCTGGATCCGGCGCTGCACGCGGCGGATCAGCGTAGACTTCTTGTAGCCGGAGAAGTCATGGCCGACAAAGTTGCGCACCACGCCGCAGATGTCCTCGAGGTGCGCCTCGACGGTATTGGCAAGCTCGCGGTCGGCGGTATCGACGATGGTATGCGCGTAGAATTGGGTGATCGCCTCGACGATCTCACCCGGGCGGCGGACGAAATCCACCAGACCGGTGTTCTGCGCCGAGGTCGGCATGCCGTCGTATTTCGCCGTGGCGGGCTCCTGCACGAGGCAAAGACCGCCGTGTTCCTTGATCGCGCGCAGCCCGGCGCTGCCATCCGCGCCGGTGCCCGAGAGAATGACGCAGGCGGCAAACCGGCCCTGATCCAGCGCGAGGCTCTCGAAGAAATCGTCGATCGGCCGCCGCAAGCCGCGTGGCTGGGCGAACTCTGTCAGGTTCAGCACCCCGTCCGAAACAGACAGCCCGTGGCCCGGGGGGATAATGTAGACGTTGCCGGCCGCGATCTTTTCGCCGCCCGACGCCTGTCGCACCCGCAATTCGGTGTGCCGCGCCAGCAGCTCGGCAAGCAGGCTCTCGTGGTTCGGGTCGAGGTGCTGGATCACCACATAGGCGAGGTTGTTCGAAGTGCGCGCCGCGGTCAGCATCTCGCGGATCGCCTCGAGCCCGCCCGCCGAGGCGCCGATGCCGACGATGCACAGCCGTTCCTTGTCTGCGCTGCCCTCGGCGTCCGCGGTCCCCGGCTGCTGCGTGTCCTTGTCTTTCATTCCCGTCCCGTCGTCCTTGCGCGCTGGCACTGTATCACTGGCTGTCTTCATCAAAGGACAGCCGTGCCATGATCGCAACGGAGTCCGCAATCATTTGCGCCGAACCGACCATCGCCAATCCGAATTCGCGACCGATCTGCTCCACATCGCTCAGTACCCGCTTCAGCTTCTCGTCATTCTGCGACAGGCCGGCGCGGCGCAGGGCCGAGGTCATGTCGAACTGCGAGGCGAGGATGTAGCGCGCCGCGCCGCTGCGGTCGCGCAGCCGCGTCATGAAGACGAAGTTGAAAAAGCTGCTGCCGTCCTTGCGGTAGTTGAGGATCGGGAAGCGGCCGCTGTCCGGTCCTTCGCCGAGGACAAAGTCATGCAGCGGGCGGCGCATCTCCTCGGTGGTGTCCTCGCCCTGCAGAAAGCGGCAGTTCTGGCCCAGCACGTCTTCCTCGGTGTAGCCGGTCAGCCGGCAGAAGGCATCGTTCACCAGGATCAGGGGGGCATCCGCTTCGACGGTCGACACGGCAAGCGCGATACCTGACCGCCGGATGTAGGCGTCGAGCGATCTGGGAAGGCTGTCTTGGGGAGTCATTTCGGCGATGTGGTCTGTTTGCGGAAGGCTGGGAGGGCGGAACGTCGGGCGGATCGCAGGTGGAGCAGGCGCATGGAGCCACCTCCGCCCATTAAATGCGGCACTTCACGTGCAGGGCAAGGCGCGGGCCGCAAAATATGTCTGGCGAGCTGAATGTGTCTGCCCTCCCGCAGGATGCGATTACCAACGGGCCTCCGCCCGCATGGCCACCGGGCCACGCTTGGCTGCGGTCCAGAGGTGCAGGACATCGCCGTCCTCGCGCGCATGGAGCATGAAGGGGCCGGTGTCGAAGATCGTGCCAAGGCTGCGGAAGTCGAACCGGGCGGGCGGTGCACCGCGCAGATCCGTCGCGAACTGCGCCAGCAGCGTGGCCTGCAGCGGTCCATGTACGATCAGCCCCGGATAGCCCTCCGTTCCGGTCGCATAGGGGGCATCATAGTGTATGCGGTGCCCGTTGAAGGTGAGCGCCGAGTAGCGGAACAGCAGCACCGGGTCGGGAATGACCTCGCGCTGCCTGTCGCCTCGCGGTGCAGGCTCGGCCAATGTCGCGGTCTTGCCGTCCTCCACACCCCGGTAGACGAGGTCCTGCCGCTCGGTGACGCAGGGCCCCCGCTCGCCCGAAATGTGATGCCGGACCTTAACAAAGCAGAGCCGGCCGCTTCTGCCCTCCTTGACCGACACATCCTCGATCACCGAGCGCCGGGTGATCGTCTCGCCGATCCGCGGTGCGGCGGCGAAGGAGAAGCCGCCCCCGGCCCACATGCGGCGGGGCAGGGGCATCGGTGGCAGAAAGCCGCCTCGGACCGGATGCCCGTCGGGGCCGAGCTCTGCGCCGGGTCGCGCGGGCTGGCACAGGCACAGGTGGATGAGCAAAGGAGCGATGGCCCCCTCGTGGACCGCCCCTTCTCGGCCGAAGGTCGCGTAAAAGCGTTGTACCAGGGCGGAGGTGAGCAGCTCGGACTGCCGCTCTTCCGTCCCGATCCAACTGCGCAGGTGTTCGAGGTCGATCTCCATGCCGAGAGTTGCGCACGGGGTCGTGGTTGCTGTCCACAAAATCCCGGCGCGATGGCCGTGTCCTGGTGTGAGAGCCGCCAAGTGACGGCCGCGCCGGTGCCCGGTCCGTTGCTTTGCAGTTCGGCGGGAGCATCGGGTTTTGCCTTGGGGCTCGGCTGGCTCAGCCCGGAGGCTCGCGCTGACTCGCCCTGAGACTCGGGTTGAACCGGTCCTGACTCGGGTCTGACTGTGGACAGGCTTGTTGATAACTCTGTGCGTGCCGCAAGATGTGGGTTTCGGGGCGTCTGGCGGACGCCGGGGAAGGCGCGCGGGGCGGCGGGGATGCGCAGAAAATTGCAGGTGTAAGTCCTTGTTTATAGGGTGGTTTGCGAGTTTTTTCGAAAAACCTTCGCACATCCCGGAAAATCCGCTTGCAGCCCCCCGGCACTGACCGTAAAAGCCCCTTCACCGGCGGCGCTGAGGCGCACAACGGGACGCCAGACGGGGCGGCGGCGGAGACGCCAGCGCAGACGAGGCGGTAAGAAATTCGAGAGACGGGCAGGCGGGCGCGCCGAAACTTAGGGCGCACTGGTCTTGTTTTGTCTCTCACGCTCTTTGACATCGCAGATATCTGAAGAGATATGCGGGCGGCACT
>NZ_FOZW01000006.1 GCF_900116195.1 Alloyangia pacifica | reverse complement strand
GCGCACGTGGACTGCCCCGGCCACGCCGACTACGTGAAGAACATGATCACCGGCGCGGCGCAGATGGACGGCGCGATCCTGGTTGTGAACGCAGCTGACGGCCCCATGCCGCAGACCCGCGAGCACATCCTTCTGGGCCGCCAGGTGGGTATCCCCGCCATGGTCGTGTTCATGAACAAGGTTGACCAGGTCGACGACGAAGAGCTGCTCGAGCTCGTCGAGATGGAAATCCGCGAACTGCTGTCGGCTTACGACTTCCCGGGCGACGACATCCCCGTCATCGCCGGCTCGGCTCTGGCCGCGATGGAAGGCCGTGATCCGGAAATCGGCGAGAACAAGATTCGCGAACTGATGGCGGCCGTGGATGAGTACATCCCGCAGCCGGCACGTGCCGTGGACCAGCCGTTCCTGATGCCGATCGAAGACGTGTTCTCGATCTCGGGCCGCGGCACCGTGGTCACCGGCCGCGTGGAGCGTGGCGTTGTGAACGTCGGCGACGAACTGGAAATCGTCGGCATCCGCGACACCAAGAAGACCACCTGCACCGGTGTGGAAATGTTCCGCAAGCTGCTCGACCGCGGTGAAGCCGGCGACAACATCGGCGCCCTGCTGCGCGGCATCGACCGCGAAGGCGTTGAGCGTGGCCAGGTTCTCTGCAAGCCGGGTTCGGTCAAGCCGCACACCAAGTTCGAAGCCGAGGTCTACATCCTGACCAAGGAAGAAGGTGGCCGTCACACGCCGTTCTTCGCGAACTACCGTCCGCAGTTCTACTTCCGCACCACCGACGTGACCGGCACCGTGACCCTCCCCGAGGGCACCGAGATGGTCATGCCCGGCGACAACCTGAAGTTCGCTGTGGAACTGATCGCTCCGATCGCCATGGAAGACGGTCTGCGCTTCGCCATCCGTGAAGGCGGCCGCACCGTCGGCTCCGGCGTCGTGTCGAAGATCATCGAGTGATCCTGCGCTGATCCGGTCCTTCCGGGACCGGTGCGTGGACATCACGAAAGGGGCCGCCCATCGGGCGGCCCCTTTTCCTTTGCAGAGGCGCTGCCGCTAGCACGGTTGCCGCGCGGACAAATCGGAAATCGGGAAATAGCAGCGCTGCGCCGGCGGTCTGGGGCTTGTCAAGCAGGTCTCTCGGACGTATACGCGCGCAACGGCCCACGGGTCGTAAAGGGCGGGGTGATTCCCCGCCTTTTAGGTTCGATGAGGGTGCGGCGATGCGCGTCCATCCTCCTCTCAACCTCAACGCCAAAAAGGACTGTTCGATGAACCAGAACATCCGTATCCGGCTCAAGGCGTTCGATTACCGCGTCCTCGATGCATCGACGCAGGAAATCGTGAACACCGCCAAGCGCACCGGCGCGACTGTTCGCGGCCCGATTCCGCTGCCGAACAAGATTGAGAAATTCACCGTTCTGCGTGGCCCGCACGTGAACAAGAAATCCCGCGATCAGTTCGAGATCCGCACGCACAAGCGTCTTCTCGACATCGTCGATCCGACCCCGCAGACCGTGGACGCGCTGATGAAGCTCGACCTGGCGGCCGGCGTGGACGTCGAGATCAAGGTGTAAGGGGGCAGATCATGTTGCGCTCTGGAGTTATCGCAAAGAAAGTCGGCATGACCCGGCTTTTCATGGAAGACGGCAAGCAGATCCCTGTGACCGTCCTCCAACTCGAAGGTTGCCAGGTCGTCGCACAGCGGACCGCTGACAAGGACGGCTACAGCGCCGTTCAGCTCGGCGCCGGTGCGGCCAAGGCCAAGAACGTGTCGAAAGCCATGCGTGGCCACTTCGCCGCCGCCAAGGTGGAACCGAAGCGGAAGATCGCGGAATTCCGCGTCGACGCAGAGAACCTCATCGCCGTCGGCGAAGAGATCTCGGCAGAGCACTACTTCGAAGGTCAGTATGTCGACGTTGCCGGCACGACCATCGGTAAGGGCTTTGCCGGTGCAATGAAGCGCCACAACTTCGGTGGTCTTCGTGCATCGCACGGCGTGTCGATCTCGCACCGTTCGCACGGTTCGACCGGTCAGTGTCAGGATCCGGGCAAGGTCTTCAAAGGCAAGAAAATGGCCGGCCACATGGGTGCCGTCCGTGTCACCACGCAGAACCTGCAGGTCGTGAAGACCGATGCCGATCGCGGCATCATCATGATCAAGGGCGCGGTGCCGGGCTCCAAAGGCGGCTGGGTGACCATCAAGGACGCCGTGAAGAAGCCGTTCCCCGAGAACGCTGCTCTGCCGGCCGGCCTGAAATCCGCTGCAGCTCCGGCCGCAGCCGAAGAGAAGGAAGGCGACGAATGAAACTCGACGTGATCAAACTCGACGGCGGTGCCGCGGGCGAAGTCGAGCTGACGGACGCGATCTTTGATCTCGAGCCGCGCGCCGACATTCTGCACCGTGTGGTTCGCTGGCAGCGTAACAAGGCCCAGGCCGGTACGCACAAGGTCAAGACCCGCTCGGAAGTGAGCTACTCGACCAAGAAGATCTATCGCCAGAAGGGCACCGGCGGCGCACGCCACGGCTCCCGCAAGGCGCCGATCTTCCGCAAGGGTGGTATCTACAAGGGTCCGACCCCGCGCAGCCACGCGCATGACCTGCCCAAGAAGGTCCGCGCTCTCGGCCTCAAGCTGGCGCTCTCGGCGAAAGCCAAGACTGGCTCGCTCGTGATCATCGAGAACGCAGAGACCGACGGCAAGACCAAGACGCTGGCGGCACAGGTGAAGAGCCTGGGCTGGAAGCGCGCTCTGGTGATCGACGGTGCCGCAGTGAACGAGGGCTTTGCCCGCGCCGCCGCGAACATCGAAGGTCTGGACGTGCTGCCCTCCGTCGGCGCCAACGTGTATGACATCCTCAAGCGTGACACCCTGGTGATCACCAAGGCGGGTGTCGAAGCTCTGGAGGCTCGACTGAAATGACCGCTAAGGCACAACACTACGACGTGATCCGCAAGCCGATCATCACCGAGAAATCCACCATGGTCGGCGAGAACGGCACCGTGGTTTTCGAAGTGGCGATCGACTCGACCAAACCCCAGGTCAAAGAGGCCGTCGAGGCGCTCTTCGGCGTGAAGGTGAAGGCGGTTAACACCACCATCACCAAGGGCAAGGTGAAGCGTTTCCGCGGCCAGATCGGCAAGCGGAACGACGTCAAGAAGGCCTATGTGACCCTCGAAGAGGGCAACACGATCGACGTGACCACCGGTCTCTGATCGTCGCCTTCGGCACCATTGGGAAAGCCCTCGCATCCGCGGGGGCTTTTTCTATTCCGCAGGGCGGGCGAGGGCAGGGCGCCTAGGCGGAAAACCCTCGGCAAATAAGGGGCCCGAGGCGGATTGCGGTCCCGGATGCGCTTGACGTCATCCGACTCTTTGACTAGAGCAGGCCATCCGCAGCAGCCCCGGATTCGTCCGGGGCTTCGCGTTTTGTCGCCGGACTTGTCCGGGGGCGTAGAGCCGGGGACCTTCGGGGCCCTAAGACACGGCCACCTTCGGGGGGCTAAACTCCGGCACATCCGATACGCGGGTGATGTCGCATTACAACGGAAGACAGAAAGCATGGCACTTAAGTCGTACAAGCCGACGACGCCGGGCCAGCGCGGGCTGGTGCTGATCGACCGTTCGGAGCTGTATAAAGGACGTCCCGTCAAGGCCCTCACCGAGGGTCTGACGAAATCGGGCGGCCGGAACAACACCGGACGGATCACCGCACGCCGCCGCGGCGGTGGCGCGAAGCGTCTTTATCGCATCGTGGACTTCAAGCGGAACAAGTTCGACGTGTCGGCCACCGTGGCCCGCATCGAATACGACCCGAACCGGACCGCATTCATCGCACTCGTCCAGTATGACGACGGCGAGCAGGCCTACATCCTGGCACCGCAGCGCCTCGCCATCGGCGACCGCGTCGTGGCGTCGGCCAAGGCCGACATCAAGCCCGGCAACGCGATGCCCTTCTCGGGCATGCCGATCGGTACCATCGTCCACAACATCGAACTGAAGCCCGGCAAGGGCGGTCAGATCGCACGCGCCGCGGGCACCTATGCCCAGTTCGTCGGCCGTGACGGTGGCTACGCTCAGATCCGCCTCTCCTCGGGCGAGCTGCGCATGGTTCGTCAGGAATGCATGGCCACCATCGGTGCCGTGTCGAACCCCGACAACTCGAACCAGAACCTCGGTAAAGCCGGTCGTAACCGCCACTACGGCAAGCGTCCGTCGGTCCGCGGCGTCGTTATGAACCCGATCGACCACCCGCACGGTGGTGGTGAGGGTCGTACCTCGGGTGGTCGTCACCCGGTGACCCCGTGGGGCAAGCCGACCAAGGGCAAGCGTACCCGCAACACCAACAAGGCGTCGCAGAAGCTGATCATCCGCTCGCGCCACGCTAAGAAGAAGGGGCGGTAATCCATGACGCGCTCTGTTTGGAAAGGCCCGTTCGTTGACGCCTACGTCCTGAAAAAGGCCGAGAAGGTTCGCGAATCCGGCAAGAACGAAGTCATCAAAATCTGGTCGCGCCGCTCGACGATCCTGCCCCAGTTCGTGGGTCTGACGTTCGCGGTCTACAACGGCCAGAAGCATGTTCCCGTCAATGTCACCGAAGACATGATCGGTCAGAAGTTCGGTGAGTACTCGCCGACCCGGACCTATTATGGCCACGCGGCTGACAAAAAAGCCAAGAGGAAGTAAGCCATGGGCAAGGATAAGAATCCCCGCCGCGTGGCGGACAACGAGGCGATGGCAAAGCTGCGCATGCTGCGCACTTCGCCGCAGAAGCTGAACCTGGTGGCCGCGCTGATCCGTGGCAAGAAGGTCGAGCGGGCCCTTACGGACCTGACCTTCTCGAAGAAGCGGATCGCCGTGGACGTGAAGAAGTGCCTTCAGTCCGCTATCGCGAACGCCGAGAACAACCACGGCCTTGACGTCGACGAACTCGTCGTCGCCGAAGCCTATGTGGGCAAGAACCTTGTGATGAAGCGCGGTCGTCCGCGTGCACGTGGTCGTTTTGGCCGCATCAACAAGCCGTTCTCGGAACTCACCATCAAGGTGCGTCAGGTCGAGGAGCAAGCCTAATGGGTAACAAGACCAATCCGATCGGCATGCGCCTCCAGGTCAACCGCACCTGGGACAGCCGCTGGTACGCCGACACCAAGGACTACGGTGATCTGCTTCTGGAAGACCTCGCGATCCGCGATTTCATCCACGAAGAGTGCAAGCAGGCCGGCGTCGCACGTGTGATCATCGAGCGTCCGCACAAGAAGTGCCGCGTTACGGTTCACACCGCACGCCCCGGCGTCATCATCGGCAAGAAAGGCGCGGACATCGAAGTCCTGCGCAAGAAGCTTGCCCAGATGACCGACTCCGAGCTGCACCTCAACATCGTTGAAGTGCGCAAGCCCGAGCTCGACGCCCGCCTCGTGGGTGAGAGCATCGCGCAGCAGCTCGAGCGCCGTGTGTCCTTCCGTCGTGCCATGAAGCGTGCCGTGCAAAACGCCATGCGCATGGGCGCCCTGGGCATCCGGGTGAACGTCGCTGGTCGTCTCGGCGGTGCCGAGATTGCTCGTACCGAATGGTATCGCGAAGGCCGTGTGCCCCTGCACACCCTGCGCGCCGACATCGATTACTCGCACGTCGAAGCCACGACCCCCTATGGTATCATCGGGATCAAGGTCTGGATCTTCAAAGGCGAGATCATGGAGCATGACCCGGCAGCCCGCGACCGCAAGTCGCAGGAACTGCAGGACGGTCCGGCTCCGCGCGGCGCCATGGGCGGCCGTCGCTGAGGAGGTTTGAGAAATGCTTCAACCGAAACGCACTAAATTCCGGAAGATGTTCAAAGGCCGCATCAAAGGTGAGGCCAAGGGCGGTTCCGACCTGAACTTCGGCCACTACGGCCTGAAGGCACTTCAGCCCGAGCGTGTGACGGCTCGTCAGATCGAAGCGGCTCGCCGCGCGATGACCCGCCACATGAAGCGTCAGGGCCGGGTCTGGATCCGTATCTTCCCGGACACCCCCGTGACCTCCAAGCCCACCGAAGTTCGTATGGGTAAGGGTAAAGGTTCCGTGGATTACTGGGCCTGCAAAGTGAAGCCGGGCCGCGTGATGTTCGAGATCGACGGTGTTCCCGAGGACGTCGCCCGCGAGGCGCTGCGTCTGGCGGCGATGAAACTGCCGATCAAGTCGCGCGTCGTGGTTCGCGAGGACTGGTAATCCCCTTGGGATGACCGCATGAAACAAGCCCCCGCCGAGCAATCGGCGGGGGTTTTCCGTTCCAACCCGTGGGGCAGGGGAGACCCGCCGCCGCAACCGCATCAGGACAGTGCCATGGCCCAGATCCGCTCTCTCTTCGCCACCCGCCTCTACCGCGCGCAGCTTTCCGAATACGGCCCAGCAATCGACGCGGACGAGCTCGAGGGCTCGTGCTATTCCATCGCCGAGGATGACGAGGCGGGCCAGGAGTGGTGCGAGGCGAACGACTACCCGGGCTACACCTCCTATGCCTCGCTGACCGATCTGCCGTGGCGCTTTCCGATCTTCGGGGACCTTGTGAAGTCGCTCGACGCCCATGTCGCGGCCTTTGCCGAGGACCTGGAGTTCGAGCTGGGCGACAAGAAGCTGGTGCTCGAGGACCTCTGGATCAACATCCTGCCCGAAGGCGGAACGCACAGCTCGCACATCCACCCGCATTCGGTGATCTCCGGCACCACCTATGTCTCGATGCCCGAGGGTGCCAGTGCCCTGAAGCTGGAAGACCCGCGCCTGCCGATGATGATGGCCGCTCCCACGCGCAAGAAGGGCTGTCGGGAAGAGCTGAAGGCCTTCGTCTATGAAGCCCCTGCGGTGGGCGACGTGCTGCTCTGGGAAAGCTGGCTGCGCCACGAGGTGCCGATGAACATGTCCGAGGACGAGCGCATCTCGGTCAGCTTCAACTACAAGTGGGAGTGATCCCGCAACTTTACGCTAGGGTTGGGGGCCTTCCTTCGGACCCCCGCTCCAGGCAGGTCTGCCATGCGCGAAGGGCCTTGTTTTACAGGGTTGTCACGGTCGGGATTCTGGCCTATATCGCGCGCTCATCCACCTCCACCGGGAATCAGGGTGACCCGTAACACGACGGGGCTCTCCGGTGATGTTGCAACAAAGGAGCGACCTTATGGACGCCAAAGAACTTGCGAACAAGACCCCGGACCAGCTCCGGGACGAGCTCGTCGCGCTGAAAAAGGAAGCGTTCAACCTGCGCTTCCAGAAGGCGACCGGCGCACTCGAGAACACCGCACGCATCCGCCAGGTGCGTCGCGACGTTGCCCGCGTCAACACCGTGCTGAACCAAAAAGCCGCCGGCGCGGCAGCAACCGAGTAAGGGAGGCTAAGACATGCCCAAGCGTATCCTGCAAGGCACCGTGACCTCCACGGCAAACGCACAGACCGTCACCGTTTCGGTCGAGCGTCGCTTCAAGCACCCGGTCATGCAAAAGACCATCCGTAAGTCCAAGAAGTACCGGGCTCACGACGAAGCTGAGAAATTCGCTGTTGGCGATACGGTCCGCATCATCGAATGCGCGCCGAAGTCCAAGACGAAGCGCTGGGAAGTCATCGCAGGAAACGTCTGGACCCCGGTCGCCTGACCGGGGTCCAGACGTTTCCTGCGATGGTGCCCAGCATCATCGAAACCCTGGGGGGTAGACCTAGAACAACCCCCAAAGGTCGGGAGAAACCAAATGATCCAGATGCAGACCAATCTGGATGTTGCTGACAATTCCGGTGCCCGGAAAGTTCAGTGCATCAAGGTCCTCGGCGGCTCGCATCGCCGCTACGCATCGGTCGGCGACATCATCGTCGTCTCGGTGAAAGAGGCCATTCCGCGCGGCCGCGTGAAGAAAGGTGACGTCCGCAAGGCCGTCGTCGTGCGCACCGCCAAGGAAGTTCGTCGTGAAGATGGCACGTCGATCCGCTTCGACCGCAACGCGGCCGTCATCCTGAACAACTCGGGCGAGCCGGTCGGCACCCGTATTTTCGGGCCGGTGGTTCGCGAACTGCGCGCGAAGAACTTCATGAAGATCATCTCGCTCGCCCCGGAGGTGCTGTAATGGCTGCTAAACTCCGCAAAGGTGACAAGGTCATCGTTCTGTCCGGCAAGGACAAGGGCAAGACCGGCACCATCGAGTCCGTCGATCCGAAAGCTGGCAAGGCTGTTGTCGGCGGCGTGAACATGGCCGTCCGTCACACTCGTCAGAGCCAGACCTCGCAGGGTGGCCGCATGCCGAAAGCCATGCCGCTCGACCTGTCGAACCTGGCGATCGTCGATGCCAACGGCAAGGCAACCCGCGTCGGCTTCCGCATGGAAGGTGACAAGAAGGTCCGCTTCGCCAAGACCACGGGGGACGTGATCGATGCTTGATACCGCGACCTACACGCCGCGTCTTAAGACGCAGTACCGCGAGTCGATCAAAGCCGCTCTCATCGAAGAGTTCGGCTACAAGAACGCGATGCAGGTTCCTGCACTCGACAAAATCGTTCTGAACATCGGCTGCGGCGCAGAAGCCGTGCGCGACTCCAAGAAGGCGAAATCCGCTCAGGAAGACCTGACGCAGATCGCCGGCCAGCTGGCCGTGACCACCAAGGCAAAGAAGTCGATCGCCGGCTTCCGTGTTCGCGAGGACATGCCGCTCGGTGCGAAGGTCACGCTGCGTGGTGACCGGATGTACGACTTCCTCGATCGCCTGATCAACATCGCGATGCCGCGTATCCGCGACTTCCGTGGTGTGAAGCCGTCCTTCGACGGCCGTGGCAACTTCGCCATGGGCATCAAGGAGCACATCGTGTTCCCCGAAATCGAATTCGACAAGGTCGATGAGGTTTGGGGTATCGACGTGATCATCACCACGACCGCCGCAACCGACGCGGAAGCCAAGGCGCTGTTGAAGCATTTCAACATGCCCTTCAACGCCTGAGGAGCGAGACACATGGCCAAAAAATCCATGATCGAACGCGAAAAGAAGCGTCAGAAGCTGGTGGAGCAATACGCCGCCAAGCGCGCCGCTCTGAAAGAGATCGCGAACGACGAAACCAAACCGATGGAAGAGCGCTTCAAGGCTCGCCTTGATCTGGCGAAACTGCCGCGCAACTCCTCGCCGACCCGTCTGCACAACCGTTGCCAACTGACCGGTCGTCCCCATGCCTACTACCGCAAGCTGAAGATCAGCCGTATCGCCCTGCGCGAGCTCGGCTCGAACGGTCAGCTTCCCGGTGTGGTCAAGTCGAGCTGGTAAGGAGGGTATACGATGAACGATCCTATCGGCGATATGCTCACCCGTATCCGTAACGCGCAGATGCGTGGCAAGTCGACCGTGTCGACCCCCGCCTCGAAACTGCGTGGCTGGGTGCTCGACGTCCTCAAGGACGAAGGCTACATCCGCGGCTACGAAAAAGGCACCGACGAGCGCGGCCACGGCACGCTCGAAATCAGCCTGAAGTACTTCGACGGCACCCCCGTCATTCGCGAACTGAAGCGGGTCTCCAAGCCCGGTCGTCGCGTCTACATGGGTGTCAGTGACATCCCGCAGGTCCGCCAGGGCCTCGGTCTGTCGATTGTCAGCACGCCGAAGGGCGTGATGTCGGACGCAAACGCCCGCGCTGCCAATGTTGGTGGCGAGGTGCTCTGCACGGTCTTCTAAGGAGGGGCTTATGTCTCGTATTGGTAAAAAACCGGTCGAGCTGCCGTCGGGTGTTTCCGCATCCGTCTCCGGCCAGACCGTCGAAGTGAAGGGCCCGAAAGGCACCCAGACCTTCAACGCGACCGACGACGTGACCATCGCGGTCGAGGACAACGTCATCACTGTGGCGCCGCGCGGCAACTCCAAGCGCGCCCGCCAGCAGTGGGGCATGTCCCGCACGGTGATCGCGAACATGGTGCACGGTGTTCAGAACACCTTCAAGAAAGAGCTCGAGATCCAGGGTGTGGGTTACCGCGCCGCGGTCCAGGGCTCGACCCTGAAGCTGAACCTCGGCTACAGCCACGATGTGAACTTCGACATCCCCGCCGGCATCACGGTCACCACGCCGAAGCCGACCGAGATCATCGTCGAAGGTCATGATCTCCAGGAAGTCGGTCAGGTTGCGGCGAACATCCGCGACTGGCGCCGCCCCGAGCCCTACAAAGGCAAGGGTATTCGCTACAAAGGCGAATACATCTTCGCCAAGGAAGGCAAGAAGAAGTAAGGACGCGAAAAATGGCACTCAGCAAACGGGAACTGTTCCTCAAGCGCCGCCTGCGCGTCCGGAACAAGCTTCGCAAGGTCAACGCCGGGCGTGTTCGCCTGTCGGTGCACCGCTCGAACAAGAACATCAGCGTGCAGCTGATCGACGACATCCAGGGCGTGACCCTGGCCGCAGCCTCCTCGCTCGAGAAGGATCTGGGCGTCGTCGGCAAAGGCACCGTGGAAGCTGCCCAGAAGGTCGGCGCCGCGATTGCCGAGCGCGCGAAGAAAGCCGGTGTGGAAGAAGCCTACTTCGACCGCGGCGGTTTCCTCTTCCACGGTCGCGTCAAGGCTCTGGCCGACGCAGCCCGCGAAGCAGGTCTGAAAATCTGATCGTCGCGGCGGGTGCGCCCGCCGCATGATCGACAATCCGCAAGGCGGGGCTCGTACCCGCCTTGCGCTTTTGCAGGCGGAGACGCCTCGATGATCCGGGATCGGTTCCGACATTGTGCGGCGATCACCTGGATTGGTCCAATCGGTGCCGATGTGGCCCGGGCTCTGTTTCGGTCCGCCACGCGCCAACCTGAGAAAAGGGATGCCTGATGGCAGAACGTGAAAACCGCCGCGGGAACCGTCGCGAACGCGAGGAAGCCCCGGAATTCGCAGATCGCCTTGTCGCGATCAACCGCGTGTCCAAAACCGTCAAGGGCGGTAAGCGTTTCGGCTTCGCCGCGCTCGTCGTCGTCGGCGACCAGAAGGGCCGCGTCGGCTTTGGCAAGGGCAAGGCCAAGGAGGTCCCCGAGGCCATCCGCAAAGCCACCGAGCAAGCCAAGCGCAAGATGATTCGCGTGCCGCTGCGCGAAGGCCGCACTCTGCACCACGACATCGAAGGTCGCCACGGCGCTGGCCGCGTGGTCATGCGCACCGCGCCGACCGGTACCGGGATCATCGCCGGTGGTCCGATGCGTGCTGTGTTCGAGATGCTGGGCGTGCACGACGTGGTCGCCAAGTCGATCGGTTCGCAGAACCCCTACAACATGATCCGCGCCACGCTGAACGCGCTGGAAAAGGTCAACTCGCCCCGCAGCGTCGCCCAGCGTCGCGGCAAGAAGGTGGCAGACATCCTTCCCAAGCGTGACGAGGCCCCCGCGGAATCGTCGCAAGTGGCTGAGGAGGCCTGAGATCCATGGCTAAGACCATCGTTGTGAAGCAGATCGGCTCGCCGATCCGTCGCCCCGCCATCCAGCGCCAGACGCTGATCGGCCTGGGCCTGAACAAGATGAACAAGACCCGCGAGCTTGAAGACACCCCCGCCGTGCGCGGCATGGTCAACAAGATCCCGCACCTGGTCGAGATCGTCGAAGAGCGCGGCTAAGCGTTTCTTCAACCGATTTGGAAACGCCCCGGCATCGCGCCGGGGCGTTTTCGTTTTCTCTGGGCCGATTTTGCACTGAGCTGATTTTGCACTGAGGCTATTTTGCACTGAGGCTATTTTGCACAGAGCCGACGCGGGGCAGGGGATCAAATCTCTTCGAAGAGATTTGCAAAAGCCTTCGGAGGCTTTTGGTCACCCTTTACCGAATTTTCACCAATTTCCCCTGAAACTCGGCGCTGACGCCACGCGGGCCCGGAACCTCGGGCTAGTCTCTTGCACCCTGCGGCCACCAGCGCTATACGCCCCCGGTGGTCGGCTCCCCGAGTCTGGCTCCGAATCCTTAATCGTCTAATGCCGTGGTTGTCCCATCCGTCGCTTGGGGGGCACATCCGGCAAGGAGAAGCGACATGAAACTGCACGAACTGCGCGACAACGCGGGCGCAACCCGCACCAAGAAACGCATCGGCCGCGGCCCGGGCTCCGGCAAGGGCAAGATGGGTGGCCGTGGTATCAAGGGTCAGAAGTCCCGCTCGGGTGTGGCCATCAATGGCTACGAAGGCGGCCAGATGCCCCTCTACCAGCGTCTTCCGAAGCGCGGCTTCAACAAGCCGAACCGGAAGTCCTACGCTGTTGTGAACCTCGGCCTGATCCAGAAGTTCGTCGAGGCCGGCAAGCTCGAGGCCGCTTCGATCAACGAGGACACCCTGGTTTCGTCCGGCCTGGTGCGCCGCAAGCTCGACGGCATCCGCGTTCTCGCGAAAGGTGACGTCTCCACCGCCCTCACCATCGAGGTGACCGGCGCTTCGAAAGCCGCTGTCGAGGCGGTCGAGAAGGCAGGTGGCGCGCTGAAGACCGCAGTCGCGGCTGAATAAGCGGGTTGTGAGCGGTCGCTGAGCCGCTTACATAAGGCCCCATGTTTTCCACGAACGCCGCCGGAGCCGGAAAGCGCCCCGGCGGCGTTTCGTCTGAGAGAGGACCCTCATGGCATCCGCTGTGGAACAAATGGCCGCCAATACCAGCTGGGCGGCGCTCGGCAAGGCGACGGACCTTCGCAACCGCATCTTCTTCACGCTGGGGCTGCTGGTCGTCTACCGACTCGGCACCTACATCCCCGTCCCCGGCATCGACGGCACCGCGCTGCGCCAGTTCATGGAGCAGGCCGGTCAAGGCATCGGCGGCATGGTGTCGATGTTCACCGGTGGCGCGCTGGGACGCATGGGCATCTTTGCCCTCGGCATCATGCCCTACATCTCTGCCTCGATCATCGTTCAGCTCCTGACGGCCATGGTGCCGGCGCTCGAGCAGCTGAAGAAAGAGGGCGAGCAGGGCCGCAAGAAGATCAACCAATACACGCGCTACGGCACCGTCGCGCTGGCGCTGTTCCAGGCCTACGGCCTCGCGGTCAGCCTCGAGGCCGGCGATCTCGCCCATGATCCGGGTTGGTACTTCCGCGCCGCCGTGGTGATCACCCTCGTGGGTGGCACGATGTTCCTGATGTGGCTGGGCGAGCAGATCACCGCCCGCGGCATCGGCAACGGCATCTCTCTCATCATCTTCGTCGGCATCATCGCCGAGATCCCCGCAGCCTTGGCGCAGTTCTTCGCCTCCGGCCGCTCGGGCGCGATCTCGCCCGCGGTGATTGTCGGGGTGATCCTCATGGTCGTTGCGGTGATCATGTTCGTGGTGTTCATGGAACGGGCGCTGCGCAAGATCACCATCCAGTACCCGCGCCGCCAGGTCGGCATGCGGATGACCGAGGCTCAGCAGTCGCACCTGCCGATCAAGGTGAACCCGGCGGGCGTGATCCCGGCGATCTTCGCCAGCTCGCTGCTGCTTCTGCCGACCACGATCGCGACGTTCAGCCAGGCCGGCTCCACCGGTCCGATCATGTCGACGATCCTTGCCTACTTCGGCCCGGGCCAGCCGCTCTACCTGCTGTTCTTCGCGGCCATGATCGTCTTCTTCGCCTACTTCTACACGCACAACGTGTCGTTCAAGACGGATGAAGTTGCCGACAACCTGAAGAACCAGAACGGCTTCATTCCCGGCATCCGCCCGGGTAAGCGGACCGCAGAGCACCTCGAATACGTGGTCAACCGCGTGCTCGTTCTCGGCGCGGCCTACCTGACCTTGGTCTGCCTGCTGCCCGAGATCCTGCGCTCGCAGTTCGCGATCCCGTTCTACTTCGGCGGCACCTCGGTGCTGATCGTGGTCTCGGTGACCATGGACACGATCCAGCAGGTCCAGAGCCACCTGCTCGCACATCAATACGAAGGCCTGATCCAGAAGTCGCAGCTGCGCGGCAAGGGCAAGGCACGCAAACGGAAGGGACCCGCACGGCGATGAACATCATTCTTCTTGGACCGCCCGGCGCAGGCAAAGGGACACAGGCCCGGATCCTCGTTGAAGACCGCGGCATGATCCAGCTCTCGACCGGCGACATGCTGCGCGAAGCCAAGGACAGCGGCACCGAGATGGGCAAGAAGGTCGCCGACGTGATGGCCCGCGGCGAGCTCGTCACCGACGAGATCGTCATCGGCCTGATCCGCGAGAAGCTCGAGGCGAAGCCCTCGGCCGGCTATATCTTCGACGGCTTCCCGCGCACGCTGAAGCAGGCCGATGCGCTGGCGGAGCTGCTCGAGGAGCAGGGTCAGACGCTGGACCGCGTGGTCGAGCTGCGGGTGAACGACGACGCGCTGGTGGAGCGGATCACCGCGCGGTCGACCTGCGGCAGCTGTGGTGAGGTCTACAACGACATCACCAAGCCGATCCCGGCCGACGGCAAATGCACCGTCTGCGGCGGCACCGAGTTCAAGCGGCGCGCTGACGACAATGCCCAGGCTCTGCAGAAGCGCCTGATGGAGTACTACAAGCAGACCTCGCCGCTGATCGGCTACTACTACGCAAAGGGGCAGCACACCCGCGTGGATGGTCTGGGTGAGATCGGCGACGTGAAGGCCGCCATCGCCTCGAAGCTCGACTGAGCCTTTTCTTCTCCGGGACCGCACGCCAAGGCTTTGGCGGAGGCGTCCCGGGGAAGCCCGCGACAGCGGACGGGGGCAAAGCCCCCACTTTCCCCTCAGCTCGCAACCGCGATATCGCGTACCCGGTCAATGACCAGCGACATGTTCCGGCCCTCCGCGGCGAAGCGGCGCGACAGGAACCGGCGATCTGCGACCGACAACGTCCCATAGCACATCGACCAGCTTGCAAAGCTGCGGACCGGCACCAACCGGTTGAGCCGTTCGGTGACCCCGAAGTGACGCGGGTCCCTGCGGATGTGCTCGAACAGCCCGCGCACCGTCTCCCTCGCGCCTTCCAGAATCTGGCAGAACCCCTGTTCCTCGCGCAAAAGGCAGCCGGTGACGTCCAGCAGCACGTTGTTGGTCAGCGCGGCTGAGAGAATCTCGATGTCAGACGCATGTCCGCGGGGAACCGTCGAGCGGCTCGTATAGAGGAGCTGGTAGATCATCCGCGGCTCCGGAAGGCGGCCTGTGCGCGGGCGATTTGCGTTCTGTCGGGAGTGGGGGGCGGCGGCGAGGCGCGCAAGCGCCATGGCGAAAGCGGGGGGAGGGTTGTCGTGACCTTCATGAAACGGTAAACGGGTGCGGTTCGGTAATGGTTCCGAAATGGGTCTTGACGCCCTTTCCGAATCCTCATACCCACTCCCATCTCTTACAGAGACTCAGTTTGCGAGGCGGGCAGCGCCTGACTTGCAGATTACCTCATCAGCGGAAGGCCCGGTGACGTGTATGCGTTCCGGGCTCATGTTGTGAAAAAAGGTTCTGGAGCTACGGAACCGCAACGAAAGGAATAGACACTTGGCACGTATTGCCGGCGTTAACATCCCGACTCATAAGCGGGTGCCCATCGCCCTGACTTATATCACCGGTATCGGCCCGACCTCGGCCCAAGCCATCTGCGAAGCCGTGAACATCGACGTGACCCGTCGTGTGAACGAGCTTTCGGATGCCGAAGTTCTGGCGATCCGCGAGCACATCGACGCGAACTTCACCGTCGAAGGCGACCTTCGCCGTGAGACGCAGATGAACATCAAGCGTCTGATGGACCTCGGCTGCTATCGTGGCCTGCGTCACCGTCGCAACCTCCCCGTCCGCGGTCAGCGGACCCACACCAACGCTCGCACGCGTAAGGGCCCCGCAAAGCCCATCGCAGGCAAGAAGAAATAAGGGAGGCTGACCAATGGCACGTGATACCCGTCGCGGAGGCAAGAAGAAGGTCTCCAAGAACATCGCCGCTGGCGTGGCGCATGTGAACTCGTCGTTCAACAACACCAAGATCCTGATCTCGGACGTGCAGGGCAACGCGATCTCCTGGTCGTCCGCCGGCACCATGGGCTTCAAGGGTTCGCGTAAGTCGACCCCTTACGCTGCCCAGCTCGCCGCCGAAGATGCTGGCCGCAAGGCACAGGAACATGGTGTGAAGACGCTGGAAGTCGAAGTTCAGGGCCCGGGTTCGGGTCGTGAATCGGCTCTGCGCGCACTGGCTGCCGTGGGCTTCAACATCACGTCGATCCGCGACGTGACGCCGATCGCTCACAACGGCTGCCGCCCGCCGAAGCGTCGTCGCGTCTGATCGAACTTACTTATGAGGTGGGGCCTCGCCTTGTGCGCGGGGCCCTGCCTTCGTCATTTCAACCTCGGGCGTCCGCGCCTTTGGACATGGGGCACGGACTGGAATGGAGGGACGCATGATCCACAAGAACTGGGCTGAACTTATCAAGCCGACCCAGCTGGAGGTTCGCCCCGGCGCCGATCCTACCCGCGTTGCGACCCTCGTCGCGGAACCGCTCGAGCGTGGCTTCGGCCTGACTCTGGGCAACGCGCTGCGTCGGGTCCTGCTGTCGAGCCTTCAGGGTGCGGCAATCACCTCTGTGCAGATCGACAACGTTCTGCACGAGTTCTCGTCGGTCGCCGGCGTGCGGGAAGATGTCACCGACATCATCCTGAACCTCAAGGGCGTGGCTCTCCGCATGGAAGTCGAAGGCCCGAAGCGCCTTTCCCTGACCGCCAAAGGTCCGGGCGTGGTGACGGCTGCCGACATCGCCGAAACCGCCGGCATCGACGTTCTGAACAAGGACCACGTGATCTGCCACCTCGACGAGGGTGCGGACTTCTACGTGGAACTGACCGTCAACACCGGCAAGGGCTACGTTTCGGCTGACAAGAACAAGCCGGAAGATGCACCCATCGGCCTCATCCCGATCGACGCGATCTACTCGCCGGTCAAGAAGGTGGCCTATGACGTGCAGCCGACCCGTGAGGGCCAGGTTCTCGACTACGACAAGCTGACCATGAAGGTCGAGACCGATGGTTCGGTCACGCCCGAGGATGCGATCGCATTTGCCGCCCGCATCCTGCAGGACCAGCTGTCGATCTTCGTGAACTTCGAAGAGCCCGAATCCGCCGGCCGTCAGGACGACGACGACGGTCTCGAGTTCAACCCGCTCCTCCTCAAGAAGGTGGACGAGCTGGAACTCTCGGTGCGCTCCGCGAACTGCCTCAAGAACGACAACATCGTCTACATCGGCGATCTCATCCAGAAGACCGAAGCCGAGATGCTCCGCACCCCGAACTTCGGCCGGAAGTCGCTCAACGAGATCAAGGAAGTGCTGTCGGGCATGGGCCTGCACCTCGGCATGGACGTCGAGGACTGGCCGCCGGACAACATCGAAGATCTGGCAAAGAAACTGGAAGACCAGTTCTGAGCCAACTGGAGGGCGGGGGAAACCCCGCCTTTCACACAAGGGCATTCCGCCCCAAGGTGAGGGTCCCGCACGCATGGGATCCCGGACAAAGCAAAACACGTATCTGGAGATAGAAAATGCGTCACGCAAAAGGTTACCGCCGCCTGAACCGTACCCACGAGCACCGCAAGGCGCTGTGGGCAAACATGGCCGGCTCGCTCATCGAGCATGAGCAGATCAAGACCACCCTGCCCAAGGCAAAAGAACTCCGCCGCGTGGTGGAGAAGCTCGTCACCCTCGGCAAGCGCGGTGACATCCACGCCCGCCGTCAGGCTGCCGCGCAGCTCAAGCAGGACCAGCACGTTGCCAAGCTCTTCGAAGTGCTCGGCCCGCGCTATGCAGAACGCCAGGGCGGCTATGTCCGCATCCTGAAAGCCGGTTTCCGTTATGGCGACATGGCTCCGATGGCGATCATCGAGTTCGTCGACCGTGACGTCTCGGCCAAGGGCGCAGCCGACAAGGCCCGCCTGGAAGCTGAAGAGGCTCTGGCAGACGCCGAATAAGATTTCCTCTCCACCGGAGAGACTGGGCCCTGCCGGCAACGGCGGGGCCCTTTTCTTTTGCCCCGCGCCGGTGGGGGCAGTGAGTATTTCGGAAAAGATGACAGCGCTGACAGGGTGGCGGGCTGCGTATTTGTTGAACAACGAAAGTCGCGGCGTGTCGTGAAAATTCTGCGAAAGGGCGTATAACTGCTTGCGGCACAAGAAAAGCCGAAGCTAGGTGCGGACAACCGCATTCCCTTTAGGAAGGACAGAGACATGAGAACCCGTGCAGCCGTGGCGCTCGAGGCCGGCAAACCGCTTGAGATCATGGACGTGGAACTCGACGGGCCGAAGGCCGGCGAGGTGCTGGTCGAGATCAAGGCCACCGGGCTTTGCCACACCGACGAGTTCACCCGCTCCGGCGCCGACCCCGAGGGGCTCTTTCCCTGCATCCTCGGCCATGAGGGCGCGGGCGTGGTCGTCGAGGTGGGCGAGGGCGTTACCACGCTGAAGCCGGGCGATCACGTGATCCCGCTCTACACGCCGGAATGCCGCGAGTGCCCGTCCTGCCTGTCGGGCAAGACCAACCTCTGCACCGCGATCCGCAACACCCAGGGCCAGGGCCTGATGCCGGACGGCACCACGCGCTTCAAGATGCTCGATGGCACGCCGATCTACCACTACATGGGCTGCTCGACCTTCGCCAATCACACGGTGATGCCGGAGATCGCGCTGGCCAAGGTGCGCGATGACGCGCCCTTCGACAAGATCTGCTACATCGGCTGCGGCGTCACCACCGGCATCGGCGCGGTGATCAACACTGCGGGCGTGGAGATCGGCTCGACCGCGGCGGTCTTCGGGCTGGGCGGCATCGGGCTCAACGTGATCCAGGGGCTACGCATGGCGGGCGCCGACATGATCATCGGTGTCGATCTCAACGACTCCAAGGCCGAGATGGCCAAGAAATTCGGCATGACCCACTTCGTGAACCCCTCGAAGATCGAGGGCTCCGTCGTGCAGGAGATCGTCAACCTCACCAAGCGCGGCGCGGACCAGATCGGCGGCGTGGACTACAGCTTCGACGCGACGGGCAACGTCAAGGTGATGCGCGACGCGCTGGAATGCTCGCACCGCGGCTGGGGCGTGTCGGTGATCATCGGCGTGGCACCGGCGGGGGCGGAGATCTCCACCCGGCCGTTCCAGCTGGTGACCGGTCGGGTCTGGAAGGGCACGGCGTTCGGTGGTGCCAAGGGCCGGACCGACGTGCCGAAATTCGTCGACTGGTACATGGACGGCAAGATCGAGATCGACCCGATGATCACCCACAAGCTGAGCCTCGACGAGATCAACCACGGGTTCGATCTGATGCACGAGGGCAAGTCGATCCGCGCGGTGGTCGAGTTCTGATCCAGTCAGGATTTCGATCGACCTGAAATTTCTCCCGGCAGGCGCTTGGCTTGCCGGGAGTCCCGCGCCACCCTATAGGTTCGAGCAACCGGAACGGGGACCGCCGAGATGAGCCTGCGGAACAAGCTGAAGGAACTCTATGAGGGCGACAGCGACGAGGCGCACCGCTTCCGCTACGCCCTGCTTGGCTTCGACGTCTTCACCGTTCTCTTCGTCATCGCGACTTCCTTCACCTCGCATGGCCGGGCAGTCGAGATCATCGACGTCGCCTTCGGCGTGGTGATCCTCGCGGATTTCCTTGCAAGGCTGTGGATCGCGCCGAAGAAAACCGGATTCCTGGTCAGCCCGGCCACCCTCGCTGATCTGGTCTCGATGATCTCCTTCCTCGCGCCGCTGGCGGGGGAGGGGCTGGGGTTCCTGCGGGTGCTGCGCACGCTGCGGCTGCTCCACACCTATCAGCTGAGCAAGCGGCTGCGCGAGGACTTCCGGGTCTTTCGTGAGAACGAGGACGTGCTGATCGCGGTGGTGAACCTGATGGTTTTCCTCTTCGTGATGACCGGGCTCGTCTACGCGCTGCAATACCGGACCAATCCGGACATCAACAATTACGCCGACGCGCTCTATTTCACCGTCACCACGCTGACCACGACCGGCTATGGTGACATCACGCTGAACGGGTCCTGGGGGCGGGTGATCTCGGTGGTGGTGATGATCTGCGGGGTGACCCTGTTCCTGCGGCTCGCGCAGGTTCTGTTCCGTCCGATCAAGGTCAAGAAGACCTGCGAGACCTGCGGCCTGCGCCTCCATGATGCGGACGCCATCCATTGCAAGCATTGCGGAGAGATCATCCGCATCGAGACCGAAGGGCAGAGCTGATGAGCGAGACGCTGGAGCTGCGCGCCTATGCGCCCGGAGACGCTGAGGCGCTGTGGCAAATGCTGGAGCCGGTGTTCCGGGCCGGCGACACCTATGCCATCGACCAAGGCATCTCGCGCGACGAGGCGATCGGCTATTGGACGGGGCCGGAACGCAGGGTCTTTGTCGTGACCGACGGCAGCCGTCTCCTCGGCACCTACTACATCGTGCGAAACCAGAAGGGCGGCGGCTCGCATGTGTGCAACTGCGGCTATGTCACCGCCGCCGAGGCGCGCGGGCGCGGGGTTGCGCGGCGGATGCTGGCGCATTCGCTGGAGATCGCGCCGCAGCTCGGTTTCCGGGCCATGCAGTTCAATTTCGTGGTCTCGACAAACACCCGGGCCGTCGACACCTGGCTGCGCGCCGGGTTCGAGGTCGTCGGCCGCCTTCCCGGTGCCTTCCACCACCCCGCGCAGGGCGACGTGGAGGCGCTGGTCCTGTACAAAACGCTTGCGGGCAGCTGAGCCCGCCAAGGAGTATCCCATGCGAGACGACACCCGCCTGCTGGCGGTCCTGATCGACGCCGACAACACCTCCCCCAAGTATGCGAAGGCGATCTTCGACGAACTGGCCAGCCTCGGCGAGGCCAGCGTGCGGCGCTGCTACGGGGACTTCTCGAGCCAGCAGATGTCCGGCTGGTCGAAGGTCACCGCCGAATTCGGCCTGGTGCCGCACCACCAGCCGGCCAATACCGTCGGCAAGAACGCCAGCGACATCGCGCTGGTGATCGACGCGATGGATCTGATGCACTCGGGCCGCTTCGACGGCTTCGTGCTGGTCAGCTCCGACAGCGATTTCACCCGCCTCGCCAGCCGCATCCGCGAGCAGGGGCTCGATGTCTTCGGCATGGGCATGCAGAAGACGCCAGATGCCTTCCGCAAGGCCTGCAAGCGATTCATCTTCCTCGAGAACCTCGATGGCGCACCGGAGAAGGCGGCGGGCGTCAAGCCGGCGCCGTCGGGCCGGCTGGAAGACGCGCGCAACCTCATCTTCACTGCCATGGACGCGATCGAGCAGGAGGACGACTGGTACACGCTCGGCCAGCTCGGGCAGTTCATCACCGCGGCCAATCCCGACTTCGATACCCGCAGCTTCGGCAAGCGCAAGCTGTCGGAACTGGTGGACGAGCTGAAGGTCTTCGAGACCAAGCGCGGGCCGGGCAACCAGATGCTGGTGCGCCGGCTGGACTGATCCCGGCTCAGGTGCCGCGGTTCAGGCGCCGTAGCGGGCGAGGAAGGTGGCCACCGCCCCATCGACGGTGCGGGCGATCGCCGCCTCGTCCGGTGCCTCGGCGACACCGAAGACGCAGCGGGTCCAGAGGCCGGCCTTGCACAGTTCGGTGAACTGGTCGGCGGCCAGTTCGAGGTCGTCGACGGCCACCTCCCCGCGGTCGCGGGCGGCCGCGAGGTAGGTCACTAGCTTGCGGTGCATGTTCATCGGCCCGCTCTGGTAGAATTGCCGCCCGAGGTCGGGGAAGCGGTCCGCCTCGGCGATGCAGATTCGAAAGATCCGCTGGCCCATTTCGGACAGTACGAATCTCAGGAAGCTGCGCGCCACCAGCGGCAGCACCTCGGCGGGCGGGCGGCTCGGATCGATCTTCAACATCGCCTCATCCGCCTGCAGGGCGCATTGCCGGCTCGCCATTTCCATGAAGAGCAGGCGCTTGTCCGGGAAATAGCTGTAAAGCGTCGCCTTGGAGACACCGGCCGCGCGGGCGATGTCATCTACGTTGGCCCCTTCGAAGCCGTCGCGCAGGAAGATGCTGCGCGCGCCTTCCAGCACCTGTTCGAACTTGCGCCCGCGGCGCACGCCAACCGTTTCGGTCTCCATCGGGCAGCTCCTTTGTCCGGACAAGCTTAGACCGCGCGGTTCAGGTGAGGCAAGCAACATGCCGCGGGCGAAGGACATTCTGCCGCCTTGCACGTGACGCAAAGCGCTTTAGATTGGAATCATTCTAAAGTGATTGCAGGTCCGGAGGCCCCCATGCGATTCTTCACCCAGCGGCGTCATTTCCGCGATCTGAGCGAGCAGGAGGTGCTGGCGCTGGCGATCTCCTCGGAAGAGGACGACGCACGGATCTACCGCTCCTACGCCGAGCGGCTGCGTGCCGAATACCCTGACACAGCTGCGATCTTCGACGGCATGGCCGAGGAGGAGGATGGCCACCGTCGCGCGCTGATCAACCTGCACCGCCTGCGCTTCGGCGAGGTGATCCCGCTGATCCGGCGCGAGCATGTGGCGGGCTTCTACGCGCGCCGACCGGTCTGGCTGGTTCAGAACCTGCCGCTGGAGCGCATCCGAGAGGAGGCGGAGGCCATGGAGCGGGAGGCTGAGCGCTTCTACCTCGAGGCCGCGAAGCGCAGCAGCGACGCCGCCACCCGCAAGCTGCTCGGCGATCTTGCCGCTGCCGAGGCCGGCCACGAGGAGCGCGCCGGGGAGCTGGTGGAAAAGCACCTCGACGGCGAAGCGCGCGAGACCGAGGACCGCATGGCGCATCGCCAATTCGTGCTGACCTGGGTGCAACCGGGGCTGGCGGGGCTGATGGACGGCTCGGTCTCGACCCTGGCGCCGATCTTCGCCACCGCTTTCGCCACGCAGGACACCTGGACGACCTTCCTCGTCGGGCTGGCGGCCTCTGTCGGCGCGGGCATCTCCATGGGCTTCACCGAGGCGGCCTCGGATGACGGCGAGCTTTCGGGCCGTGGCTCGCCGCTCAAGCGTGGTGTGGCCTCGGGGGTGATGACCGCGGTCGGGGGCCTTGGCCACGCGCTGCCCTACCTGATCCCGCATTTCTGGACCGCGACGATCATCGCCTGGATCGTGGTGTTCTTCGAGCTTTGGGCCATCGCCTGGATCCAGAAGCGCTACATGGAAACCCCCTTCCTGCGCGCGGCGCTGCAGGTGGTTCTGGGTGGCGCGCTGGTGCTGGCCGCAGGGGTGCTCATCGGCAGCGGCTGAGCGCTCCCCCCAGGCCGGGCTTCACGGTGGCGTCCGGCCTGCCTCCGGCGGGGATATTTCTAACATGTGGAAAAGCCGGCGCGCCTCTCCCGGCTTTCATCCTTTTGCAAATACTCCCGCTGGAGGCGTTCCGCACGGCCATTGAAGGCGGCGGGCGAAGGTCATAGCTTCACGTCAAAAGGAGATCGCCATGACCAACCCGCTGCTCGCCGACTGGGACACGCCCTTCGGCCTCGCCCCCTTCGACCGCATTTCCGACGATGACTTCGCCCCCGCCTTCGAAAAGGCCCTCGCGGCGCATCTGGCGGAAATCGAGGCGATCGCCGAAAACCCCGAGGCGCCGAGCTTTGCCAATACCATCGAGGCAATGGAAGGGGCCGGCGAAGCGCTGGACAAGGTGCTGTCGGTGTTCTTCTCGGTCGCCGGGGCGGACAGCAACGAGGCGCGTCAGGCGCTGCAGCGGGACTTCTCGCCCAAGCTCGCGGCGCACAGCTCGGCGATCTATTCCAACGAGGCCCTATTTGCGCGGGTGCGGGACCTCTGGCAACGGAAGGACGAGCTGGGCCTGACGGATGAGGAAGCGCGGGTGCTCATGCTGACCCACCGCGGCTTCGTGCGGGCGGGCGCGGCGCTGACCGGCGAAGAGGCCGAGCGGATGAAGGCGGTGAAATCGCGCCTTGCGGTGCTCGGCACGCAGTTCACCCAGAACCTGCTGAAGGACGAGGCGGATTGGGTCATGCCGCTCACCGAAGCGGATCTCGAAGGGCTGCCCGGCTTCGTCGTGGATGGTGCCCGCTCGGCGGGTGAGGCTGGCGGCCATGACGGTCCGGTGATCACCCTGTCGCGATCGCTGATCGTGCCCTTCCTGCAGTTTTCGCCCCGGCGTGATCTGCGCGAAAAAGCCTGGCGGGCCTGGACCTCGCGCGGGGAGAACGGCGGCGAGACCGACAACCGCGGCATCGCGGCGGAAATCCTTGGTCTGCGCGAGGAGCGGGCGGCGCTGCTCGGCTACCCGGATTTCTCTACCTACAAGCTGGAAACCGAGATGGCGGGCACGCCGGAGCGGGTGCGCGAGCTGCTTATGCAGGTCTGGACGCCCGCCCGCGCCGCCGCCATGGGCGATCAGGCTCAGATGGAAGAGATGCTGCGCGCCGACGGCATCAATGACGATTTCCGCGCCTGGGACTGGCGCTACTACGCCGAGAAGCGGCGCAAGGCGCTGCATGATCTCGATGAGGCCGAGCTGAAACCTTACCTGCAGCTCGAGCGGATGATCGAGGCGGCCTTCACCTGCTCCAACCGCCTGTTCGGTCTGGAGTTCCGCGAGCTCGACCAGCCGCTCTACCACCCCGATTGCCGGGCCTGGGAGGTGACGCGGAACGGCAAGCACGTGGCGGTCTTCATCGGGGACTACTTTGCCCGGGCCTCGAAGCGCTCGGGCGCCTGGTGTTCGGCGATGCAGTCGCAGGCCAAGCGGCCGGTGGAAAAGGCGCCCATCGTCATCAACGTCTGCAATTTCGCCAAGCCGCCCAAGGGCAAGCCGGCGCTGCTGTCCTACGACGACGCGCGCACGCTGTTCCACGAGTTCGGCCACGCGCTGCACCAGATGCTCTCGGACGTCGAGTTCGGCTCGGTTTCGGGCACCTCGGTGGCGCGCGACTTCGTGGAACTGCCGAGCCAGCTCTACGAGCACTGGCTGGAGGTGCCCGAAGTGCTGGCCGAGTTCGCCACCCACGCGGAAACCGGCGAGGCCATGCCCAAGGACCTGCTCGACAAGGTGCTGGCGGCGGCGACCTTCGACATGGGCTTCCAGACGGTGGAATACGTGGCCTCGGCGCTGGTCGACCTGGAGTTCCACAGCGGCGTGTCGAGCGACGATCCCATGGCGAAGCAGGCCGAGGTGCTGGCCGACATCGGCATGCCCTCGGCGATCCCGATGCGCCACGCCACGCCGCATTTCGCCCACGTCTTCGCAGGCGACGGTTATTCCTCGGGCTACTACAGCTACATGTGGTCCGAGGTGATGGACGCCGACGCCTTCGCCGCCTTCGAGGAAGCAGGTGGGGCCTTCGACCCGGCCACCGCGTCGAAGCTCGAGGAGTTCATCCTGTCGAAGGGCGGCTCGGTAGAGGCCGAAGCGCTCTACACCGCCTTCCGCGGCCGGATGCCGGGCGTCGAGGCGCTGCTCAAGGGGCGCGGGCTGGCGGCCTGACAGCCCGGCCCGACCCGCCTAGAACGTCTCGCGGGTGAGGGTATATCCCTCGTCCGCGAGCAGGTTCAGAATGCCATCGGTGCCGCTCAGATGGGCGGCACCGAAGGCGGCGACCACCGGGGCGTCGGTCTCTGCCGAGGCCTGCTTGAGGACCGGGATCCAGGCCTCGTTGCGGGCGGTCAGCAGCTGCGCCTCGGTCTCTTCCATCATCGCGTCCACGTCCTCGGGAGCCTCCGGCAGCGCACGGCGGGCGATCAGACGCGAGATCACCCAGGTGTCCGCATGGGACTCGTCGAAATAGGCGTCGAAGAGCGTGGCGAACTGGTCCTCGGCCGTGTCCGTATCGACGATGCCGGTGCGCAGCATCTGAAGCTGGTCCTCGATCGGCTCGGCGTTGAACAGGCGGAAGACAGTGTCGAAGGGTTCGAGTGCGCGGGTCGGCACCTGCGCCTCGCGCGCCACCTCCTGCAGTTTCATGTCGAGACCGCTTTTACCCTGCAATTGCGCCATGGCGCAGGGCGGCGTGGCCAGCATCATCGATAGGTACCAAGGCTGGAATTTGGCGGCCATGACGTCGGGGATGCCGCGATCCTTGGCGGCTTTCGCCAGCGTCTGCCATGCGTCTTCTGGCAGCATCTCGGGTAGGGTTGGCCCGGTGAGCGTAAGCATCGTCGGGTCCTCGGCCAGCGCCTTCTGCAGCTGCGTCTCTTCGGCGCGGGTCATCTCGAGCAACAGCATCCCGGCGTCCTGCACCAGCGGCGTCAGCCGGGCGAGCGGCGCGTCCATCCGTGCGTCGCCGAGGTGCATGGTGCCGACGAGATGGATCACCTTGCCCTCTTTTTCCGCGCGCCAGTGGTTGCCCTCGGGATAGGGGACCTCCGCCAGCATCCGGTCGCGCTCGGCCTGTTCGGACGGGGTGAGCGACAGACGGAGGTCGCTGCCCTCGCAGGCCGCGTGCAGCGCGGCGGGCAGGAGCAGGAGAAGCGAGAAAAGAAACGGGCGCACCATGCAGACAACCTGACTGGGAGGGATATTCGGCGCAGGCTAGGGCAGGTGCTTGCCAGCGACAAGCAGCGGAGCGATGGTGGCGGCCATGTTGCGGGAAAGTGAACTCTATGCGCCGGTAAAGGCGCTTCTGCAGGCGCAGGGCTATGAGGTGAAGGGCGAGGTGGGCGCCGCTGACCTCGTGGCGGTGCGCGGCGAAGAGGCGCCGGTGATCGTCGAGTTGAAGCTGAAGATCTCGCTTACGCTGTTCCATCAGGCGCTGGCGCGGTTGCGGGTGTCGGACCTCGTCTATATCGCCGTGCCGAAGCCCGGAGGGCGCAGCGCGCGGCGGGCGTTGAAGGACAATCTTGCCATGTGCCGGCGGCTGGGGCTCGGGTTCATCACGGTGAAGGATGGCCGCGCCGAGGTGCAGTGCGATCCCGGCCCCTACGCGCCGCGGAAGAACAAGGCGAAGCAGGCCAGACTGCTGCGCGAGTTCCACCGCATCACCGGCGATCCCAACGACGGTGGTGCGACGCGGCATGGCATCGTCACCGGTTACCGGCAGGACGCGCTGCGCTGCGCCGCCTACCTCGTCGAGGCGGGCGAGAGCAGGGGCCGCGATGTGGCCGAGGCAACCGGGGTGAAGGTGGCGACGCGGCTGATGGCGGACAACCACTACGGCTGGTTCACCCGTGTGCGCGTCGGGGTCTACGCGCTGACCGACGCCGGGCGCGAAGGGCTCGTGCATTGGGCCGGCAGCTGGGAGGAGGCGGCGGAGTGATGCGGGGTGTCAGCTCGTGCTCGGTCCCGCCTCTGCCGCGGCGCGCTTGGCGCGTTTCGCCAGCACCCGCTCGCGGTAGAGCGTGTAGAGGCCGGAGGCAATGATGATGCCACAGCCCACGAAGGTCCAGAGATCGGGCAGGTCGGAAAACACCAGGAAGCCGTAGAGCGTGCTCCAGATGATCATCGTGTATTGTACCGGCGCCATGACCACCGCCTGACCGACATCGAGCCCGCGGATGATCAGGAACTCGCCCAATCCCGCCGTGACGGCGATCACTCCGCAAAGCAGCAGCACCCAGCCGCTTGCCGGCATCTGCCAGACGAAGGCCAGCGGTATCGAGCACAGCAGGAAGGTGGTCAGCGAGGTGTAGCTGACCGTGGTGGCGATGCTGTCGGCGCCGCTCAGGTAGCGCGAGAGCAGTTGCCGTGTGGCAAAGCAGAGCGCCGCGATGAAGGCAAAGCCAATCGCCGGGTGGAAGATGCCCATGCCGGGGCGGATCACCACCAGCATGCCCAAGAAGCCGGTGATCACCGCGGCCCAGCGACGCGGGCCCACCGGTTCCTTCAACAGCAGCGCGCCGAAGACGGTCACAAGGAAGGGCGCGGTGAAGGTCACCGCCGTGGCGTCGGCCAGCCCGACGTGGCGCAGCGCCAGGATGAAGCAGACCGCCGAGCCGAGCGCGATGATGCCCCGCAGCGTCTGCAGGATCGGATGCGGGGTACGCAGGATCTGGCCGCCGCGCATGGCCAGAAGGACGACGACCCCGATGAACAGGCCTGACTGGCGGAACCAGATTACCTGCAGCACCGGAAGCTGCTCGGCCAGCAGCTTGGCCAGCATGTCGGTTACGCCGAAGAAGCAGAAGCCGAGGGCCATGAACATGAACCCGCGGGCGTTGTCGTGGGGCGGGGCCTGCAGCGGAGAGGGCGCCGAGATCGGCGCGTATGGGATGGCCATGGGAACTCTCGATGGGGGAGGTCTCGAATCTGTGATCTCAGGTAGGTCACCACATTCGGCGGAGAGATGCCATGCCTTAGCGTGACGTCTTGAACCGGCGGCCCCGCCTGCACATCTGCCGGGCATGGCTTCGCCGACCCCGCCGGGTGTCATGAAATTTTCTCGGAAGGCGGTGTTGACTCAAATCGCGGGCCTGCCTAGCTATGCGTCGTTAGCACTCCACAAGGGTGAGTGCTAACGGCCCTCGAAGCCGGCTCTGTCCGGGTATCAGCGGGGGCCTACAGGGACAACCTTTGAGCTATGGAGACTCGAAGATGGCATTCAAACCGCTTCACGACCGCGTGCTGGTTCGCCGCGTTGAGAGCGACGAAAAGACCAAGGGTGGTCTGATCATCCCCGACAGCGCAAAAGAGAAGCCCGCCGAGGGCCTGATCGTTGCCTGCGGCGAAGGCGCCCGCAAGGACAGCGGTGAGCTGATCGCAATGGCTGTCAAAGCCGGCGACCGCGTGCTGTTCGGCAAATGGTCGGGCACCGAAGTGACGATCGACGGCGAAGAGCTGCTGATCATGAAGGAATCGGACATCCTCGGCATCACCGAGGCGGCCTGATCTTCTGATCGCCCAGGGGCCTCGCGCCCCGCTACGCCAGACATTCAACTAATTTCAGGAGTACTTGCAGATGGCTGCCAAGGACGTGAAGTTTAACAGCGACGCCCGCACCCGCATGCTCAAAGGCGTCAACATCCTCGCCGACGCGGTGAAGGTGACCCTCGGCCCGAAAGGCCGCAACGTTGTGCTCGACAAGTCGTTCGGCGCACCGCGCATCACCAAGGACGGTGTCTCTGTCGCCAAGGAAATCGAACTGGAAGACAAGTTCGAGAACATGGGCGCGCAGATGGTGAAGGAAGTCGCTTCCCGCACCAACGACGAAGCCGGTGACGGCACCACCACCGCGACCGTTCTCGCTCAGGCGATCGTGAAAGAGGGCATGAAGGCCGTTGCTGCCGGCATGAACCCGATGGACCTGAAGCGCGGCATCGACATGGCAACCGCCAAGGTCGTCGACGCGATCAAGGCCGCGGCTCGCCCGGTCAACGACTCGAACGAAGTCGCTCAGGTCGGCACCATCTCGGCCAACGGCGAAGCCGAAATCGGCCGCCAGATCGCAGACGCGATGCAGAAGGTCGGCAACGAGGGTGTCATCACCGTCGAAGAGAACAAGGGCCTCGAGACCGAGACCACCGTCGTTGAAGGCATGCAGTTCGACCGCGGCTACCTGTCGCCCTACTTCGTGACCAACGCCGACAAGATGATTGCAGAGCTCGACGACTGCATGGTCCTGCTGCACGAGAAGAAACTCTCGTCGCTGCAGCCGCTGGTCCCGCTGCTCGAGCAGGTCATCCAGTCGCAGAAGCCGCTGCTGATCATTGCTGAAGACGTCGAAGGCGAAGCGCTGGCGACCCTCGTGGTCAACAAGCTGCGCGGCGGCCTGAAGATTGCAGCCGTGAAGGCACCGGGCTTCGGCGATCGCCGTAAGGCCATGCTGCAGGACATCGCGATCCTGACCGGCGGCCAGGTGATCTCGGAAGATCTGGGCATGAAGCTCGAGAATGTCACCATGGACATGCTCGGCACCGCCAAGACCATCAACATCACCAAGGACGAGACCACCATCGTCGACGGTCACGGCGACAAGGCCGAGATCGAAGCACGTGTGGCTCAGATCCGCACGCAGATCGAGGAAACCACCTCGGACTACGACCGTGAGAAGCTGCAGGAACGTGTTGCCAAGCTGGCAGGCGGCGTGGCCGTCATCCGCGTCGGCGGCATGACCGAGGTTGAAGTGAAAGAGCGTAAGGACCGTGTGGACGACGCTCTGAACGCAACCCGCGCAGCCGTGCAGGAAGGCATCGTCGTCGGCGGCGGCACCGCTCTGGTGCAGGGCGCCAAGACCCTCGAAGGTCTGACCGGTGCGAACTCCGACCAGAACGCCGGTATCGCCATCGTGCGCAAGGCTCTGGAAGCTCCGCTGCGCCAGATCGCCGAGAACGCCGGTGTCGACGGCTCGGTCGTCGCAGGCAAAGTGCGTGAATCGGAAGACCTGAAGTTCGGCTACAACGCGCAGACCGATGAATATGGCGACATGTTCTCCTTCGGCGTGATCGACCCCGCAAAGGTCGTGCGTACCGCACTCGAAGACGCAGCTTCGGTTGCAGGCCTGCTGATCACCACCGAAGCGATGGTGGCCGACAAGCCGCAGAAAGACGCGCCGGCCGGCGGCATGCCCGACATGGGCGGCATGGGCGGCATGGGCGGCATGATGTAATCTGCCGGTCCATACGGACGTCTGCCTTCGGGCAGCAGGCGGGGGGCTTCGGCCCCCCGTTTTGCGTTTCCGGCTGGAAAACCTCTGTTTGCCCGGCGCGTCGTGGGCCGGGGTTTGCCACCCTCGCCACTGCCTGTTTTCCTTTCCCTGCCAGCGCGCTAGGCTCCCTCGCGACAACCGCGCAAGGAGAGCCGCGATGAAACTTCTGCAGGCCGGGCCGTCGCCCTTTGTTCGCAAGGTGCTCGTCACCCTGCATGAGACCGGCCAGTACGGCGAGGTCGAGATGGTCGAGGTCGCCGCCTCGCCGGTGACCCCCGATCCGGCGCTGATCGCCGCCAATCCCGTGGGCAAGATCCCGGCGCTGGTACGCCCCGATGGGCCGACGCTCTACGACAGCCGGGTGATCTGCCGCTATCTTGATGCCCGGGCCGAAGGGGGCCTCTATCCCGAGAGCCGCATCTGGGACACGCTGACGCTCGAGGCGACCGCGGACGGGATCATGGATGCCGCCGTGCTGATCGTCTACGAAGAGCGCTTTCGCGCCCGCGAGATGGTTTCGATGGAGTGGATCGAAGGGCAATGGGGCAAGGTGGCGCGGGCGCTCGATGTGCTCGAGACCCGCTGGATGAGCCATCTGGCCGGGCGCATGGACATGGGACATATCGCCGTGGCCTGCGCGCTGGGCTATCTCGATTTCCGCCACGACGCGCGCAAGTGGCGTGTGGGTCGTCCTGCGCTGGCGGCGTGGTACGACGATTTTGCAAAACGCGACTCGATGGTGGCCACCGACCCGACGTCCTGAGCGCCTTCGAGCGGTCCCAGACCCAAAACCCTTGCACGTGGGGCCGCTTCGGCTTAGCTGCGAGCACCCCACGAATTCCAAGCCCGGAAGGACTTTTTCCATGCGGATGCGCGACACCTTCATCAAGCCGATGCACCCCGAAGGGCGCAAGTTCGTCGGCATCTTCGCCGCGATCACCGTGGTGTTGTTCCTGATCTGGGACCCGCTGGGCTGGATCGGCGTCGGCCTGACCGTCTGGTGCTACTACTTCTTCCGCGACCCCGAGCGCGTGGTGCCGCAGCGCCCCGGCCTGCTGGTCTCGCCCGCCGACGGCGTGGTCTCGCTGATCGAACCCGCCGTGCCGCCGGCCGAGCTGGGCATGCCCGACGTGGCGTTGACCCGCGTTTCGGTCTTTATGTCGGTGTTCAACTGCCACGTGAACCGCACCCCGGTGACCGGCGAGATCGTCTCGGTGGCCTACCGGCCCGGCAAGTTCTTCAACGCCTCGCTCGACAAGGCGTCGGTGGACAATGAGCGCAACGCGCTGCGCATCCGCCTCGAGGACGGGCGCGAGATCGCGGTGGTGCAGATCGCGGGCCTCGTGGCGCGCCGCATCATGTGGTGGGTCAAGGAGGGGGACCGTCTGAACCGCGGCGACCGCTTCGGCCTGATCCGTTTCGGCTCGCGTCTCGACGTCTACCTGCCCGAAGGGGTGGAGCCGCGCGTCGCCATCGGCCAGACGATGATCGCGGGCGAGAGCATCATCGCCGACCTGACTGCAGACATTGGGAGCCCGCCGAATGAGTGACGAGCAGCCGATCGAGGACCCGAAGCCCCGCGCCACCGACAAGGTGACGCTGATCCAGCTCCTGCCCAACGTGCTGACCGTGGTGGCCATCTGCGCCGGGCTGACGGCGATCCGCTTCGGCCTGCAGGGTTCCTACGAGCTGGCGGTGCAGCTGATCCTGCTGGCGGCGGTACTCGACGGGCTCGACGGGCGTCTGGCGCGCGCGCTGAAGTCCGAGAGCGGCATGGGCGCCGAGCTCGACAGCCTCGCCGATTTCCTCAACTTCGGCGTGGCGCCGGGGCTGCTGCTGTACAACTGGGCGCTGGAGGACAGCCGCAACTTCGGTTGGATCGCGGTGCTGGTCTTCGCGGTTTGCGCCGTGGTGCGCCTCGCGCGGTTCAACGTCATGCGCAAGTCCGAGGACAAGGACCACGACAACGCCTATTTCACCGGCGTGCCATCGCCTGCTGGGGCTTTGCTGGCAATGCTGCCGATGTACCTGAGCTTCGGTCTCGGGGCCGGACCGCTGTTCCCGGACCTCGTGCTTGCGGCCTGGCTGGTCCTGGCCGGGCTCGCGATGATCAGCCGCATTCCGACCTGGTCGTTCAAGACCACCCGCATCTCGCGGCAGAACGTGAAATACGTGCTGGTCGGTGTCGCCTTTCTGGGAGCGGCGGTGCTGACCTACGCGTGGATCACCCTGGCGCTCTTCTGCGCAGCCTATCTGGTCGCGGTGGTTGTCATGCTTCCGAAGAAGCGGATGCGCGGTAGCGCGTCCAAGTGAGCAAGGAGGCCGGGATGGCCACAGACGAAGAGTGGGTCTATGACGAGGCGAGCGGCGAGTGGAAGCCCGCCTCCGAGGTGGTGGCCGAGGCCACGGTCGAGGTGCGTGACGCGGCGGGCAACCTGCTGGCCGACGGCGACCAGGTGGTGCTGGTCAAGGACCTCAAGGTCAAGGGTGCCGGCCAGACGCTGAAGCAGGGCACGGTGATCCGTTCGATCCGGTTGACGGCGAACCCCGAAGAGATCGATTGCCGCCACGATTCCATCAAGGGCCTGGTGCTGCGCACCGAGTTCGTGAAGAAGCGCTAAGGCGGGCAACTGCCCTACCGGTAAATGAAAAGCGCTCCCCGAGGGGAGCGCTTTGTCGTTTCGGCGGGGCGGGGTGCCTCAGAACTTCATCGAGACGCCGACGTTCAGCGCGTTGGTCTTGATGTCGGTTTCCAGCGTGCCGCCCTGATCGAGGTCCGCATTCACCCAGGAATAGGTGAACTGGTACTCGCCATAGACCGACCAAGTGTCGTTGATCGGATAGCTCATGCCCGCCAGCAGGCGCGCCGAGGGGCCGGTGTACTGGTATTCGAAAGTGTCGTCCGTGCCGTTGGTGGTGGCCACCTCGACGTGCGGCACCGCGATGCCCAAACCGGCGCCGACGAAGGGGGTCAGCTTGCCCCAGTGCTCGGGCCAGCGTTGCATGGCGTTGACGGTCAGGATGTTGATGCCGTCGGTGAATTCCAGCGTCTCGAAGCCGGCGTCATCGCGATCGTCCTCGTTGGCGTAGACCTTGGCGTGGGTGAACTCGAGCGCCCAGCCGAAGGTGTCGGTCTGCCACCAGGTGCCGCGCAGGCCCCAGTAGGGGGGCATCTCGAAGGATTTGCCTTCCCATCCGATCAGCTCGTCGAAGTCGTCGCCGGTGCCGGGCATGTCGCCGGTGATGCGGCTGTGCGGCGCAGTCTGCCAGCCGGTGTAGACCGATGCTTCGAAGTCCTGTGCCGCGGCGGCACCGGCAAGACCGGAAACGAACAGCGCGGTTGGCAGAATCAGATGTTTCATTTCCTTGGCTCCATTGGGGAAACTTCTTCCAGAGAATTTGGTGTTAACTGCCTAATATCTTCGGTCGGGACAGCGTTTCAACCGCGACACATCGGCACTCCCGTCAATGTCGCTGTTATGTTTGCTTTACGGACGTAGGGTGTACCGATATTACAACTGACGGAAATGCTGCGTTCTGGCGCGGCCTTATCTGCGTGTCGACCGGCCGCGAACCCGGTCAATGAGGAATGGAGAAGACCCCGTGTCACAAGCAGAAGATCACGAAGGCACCCGAAGAGATTTTCTCTTCTATGCCACCGGCGGTGCCGGCGTTGTCGCCACTGGCGCGGCCGTCTGGCCGCTGGTCAACCAGATGAACCCGTCGGCCGACGTCCGGGCCCTGAGCACCATTCGAGTTGACGTGTCCGGAGTGGAGACCGGCACCCAGCTCACGGTGAAGTGGCTTGGTAAGCCGGTGTTCATTCGCCGCCGCACCGAAGCGGAAATCGAGGAAGCGCGCGCGGTCACCATGGACCAGCTCGTCGATTCCGATGCCCGCAACGAGAACGTCGCCGCCGGCGCCGACGCGTCCGATGCCAACCGCACCCTCGACGAGGCCGGTGAATGGCTGGTGATGATGGGCGTCTGTACGCATCTGGGCTGCGTGCCTCTGGGCAATGCCGGTGATTTCACCGCGGGCGGCGTCGGGGGGTGGTTCTGCCCCTGTCACGGGTCGCATTACGATACGGCAGGACGCATCCGCAAGGGGCCGGCGCCGCAGAACCTTCACGTTCCCGTGGCTTCCTTCGTGGAAGAGACCACGGTCCTGCTGGGATAAGGGGAGGCGTCCATGGCTGGTATTCCGCACGACCATTACGAACCGAAGACCGGTGGCGAACGCTGGGTGCACAAGCGCCTGCCGATCGTCGGTCTTCTTTACGACACCATCATGATCCCCACGCCCAAGAACCTGAACTGGATGTGGATCTGGGGCATCGTGCTCACCTTCTGCCTGGCGCTGCAGATCATCACCGGCATCGTCCTGGTGATGCACTACACGCCGCACGTCGACCTGGCCTTCGCCTCGGTCGAGCACATCATGCGCGACGTGAACGGCGGCTTCATGCTGCGCTACCTGCACGCCAACGGCGCATCGCTGTTCTTCGTGGCGGTCTACGCGCACATCTTCCGCGGCCTCTACTACGGCTCGTACAAGGCCCCGCGCGAGATCACCTGGATCATCGGCATGCTGATCTACCTCGCGATGATGGGCACCGCCTTCATGGGCTACGTGCTTCCTTGGGGGCAGATGTCCTTCTGGGGTGCGACGGTGATCACCGGCCTGTTCGGCGCGATCCCCTTCATCGGCGAGCCGATCCAGACCTGGCTGCTGGGCGGACCGGCGGTGGACAACGCCACGCTGAACCGCTTCTTCTCGCTGCACTACCTGCTGCCCTTCGTGATCGCGGCCCTCGTTGCCGTGCACATCTGGGCCTTCCACACCACGGGCAACAACAACCCGACCGGTGTCGAAGTGCGTCGCACATCGAAGGCGGATGCCGAGAAGGACACCGTTCCGTTCTGGCCCTACTACGTGATCAAGGACCTCTTCGCCCTGGCGGTGATCCTCGCGGTGTTCTTCGCCATCGTCGGCTTCATGCCGAACTACCTCGGCCACCCCGACAACTACGTCGAGGCGAACCCGCTGGCGACGCCGGCGCACATCGTGCCGGAATGGTACTTCCTGCCGTTCTACGCCATCCTGCGTGCCTTCACCTCGGAAGTCTGGGTCGTGCAGATCGCCTCGTTCCTCACGGGCGGCATCGTCGACGCCAAGTTCTTCGGCGTGCTGGCCATGTTCGGCGCGATCATCGCCATGGCGCTGGCGCCCTGGCTCGATACCTCCTCGGTGCGCTCGGGCAAGTACCGTCCGCAGTTCAAGTGGTGGTTCTGGCTGCTGGTGATCGACTTCATCGCGCTGATGTGGCTCGGTGCCATGCCGGCCGAAGAGCCCTACGCCAGCTTCTCGCTGATCGGGGCGGCCTACTGGTTCGGCTACTTCTTCGTGATCCTGCCGCTGCTCGGCGTGATCGAGAAGCCGCTGCCGCAGCCGGCGACCATCGAGGAAGACTTCGAGGCGCATTACGGCACGGGCTCGGACGACGGCGCGACCGCGCCCAAGCCGGCCGAGTAAGAGAAAGGACACAAGAGTCATGTTCAAGAAACTTGCCCTTTCCGCCGTCGCGGCCCTGGGTCTCTTCTCCGGCAGCGCCTTCGCTGCCGGCGAGGGTGGCCACGTCGAGGACTTCGACTTCTCCTTCGAAGGTCCCTTCGGGGCCTACGACCAGGCGCAGCTGCAGCGCGGTCTGCAGATCTTCACCGAGGTCTGCTCCGCCTGTCACGGTCTGAAGTTCGTGCCGCTGCGCACCCTGGGTGACGAGGGCGGCCCCGGCCTGCCCGAGGACCAGGTGCGCGCCTATGCTGCGCAGAACTTCGAGGTCTATGACGCCGAGCTGGAAGACACGCGCCCGGCGATCCCGACCGACCACTTCCCCGAAAACAACGGCGTCGGCGCGCCCGACCTGTCGCTGATGGCCAAGGCGCGCGCGGGCTTCCACGGTCCCTATGGCACCGGCCTGTCGCAGCTGTTCAACGGCATGGGCGGCGCCGAATACATCGCCTCGATCCTCACCGGCTACACCGGCGAGACCAAGGTCGAAGCGGGCACCACCTTCTACGAGAACCATGCCTTCTCGACCGGCTGGATCGCCATGGCCCCGCCGCTTGCCGGTGAGGACGTGGAGTTCGCCGACGGTCACTCGAACGAGCTGCACCATGAGGCGCAGGACGTCGCGGCCTTCCTGATGTGGACCGCCGAGCCGAAGATGATGGCGCGCAAGCACGCGGGTTTCGTCGGGGTGCTGTTCCTGACCCTGCTGTCGGTGCTGCTCTATCTGACCAACAAGCGCATCTGGCGCCCGATCAAGCACAAGCCGGAGTGATCTTGGTTTGATGCGAAATAGAAGGCCCCGCCATTTGGCGGGGCCTTTTGCTTTTCGGGAGATATTTGCAGCGCCGGGAATCCGGGCCGAGGGCTGCCGGGCGAGCGCTGCGCTATTGGCCCAGGTACGCCCGCAGCGCCTCGGGGGGGCTGTCGAACAGCTCCTGTGTGTCTACCGGAGGATGCGCCACACCTTCGGCAACCAGCACCGTCTCCCCGGCGAAGCGGCGCGCATCCTGCGGGTCGTGGCTGACCAGCAGCACCAGCGCGCCAAGCTCGCCTGCCACCTCCTGCACAAGGTCCAGCATCTGGACTTTCAGCGCCGGCCCCAGCGCGGCAAAGGGCTCGTCGAGCGCGAGGATCGGCCTGGCCTGCAGCAGGACCCGCGCCAGCGCCGCACGGCTCTGTTGCCCGCCCGAGAGCGCGCCGGGTTTGCGCGCGGAAAGGCCGCCGAGGCCGACGCGCTCGAGCGCCTGCTCGACCTTGTGCGTCTCCTCTGCCGTCAGTCGTCCGCCGCCGGGGCGCAGGGCGAGGCCGAGGTTCCGGGCGAGGCTCAGATGCGGGAAGAGGTTGTTCTGCTGGAACAGCATGGCCACCGGGCGCTTGTCGGGCGGTGTGGCGGTCATGTCCCGCCCTTGCCAGAGAACGCGGCCCGCCCGAGGCGTCAAGAACCCGGCGACCAGATCGAGCAGGGTCGACTTGCCTGCGCCCGAGGGGCCGATGATCGCGACTCGGCGACCGGGCGGCAAGGTCAGGTCGGCAGATAGGCTGTAGTCGCCCTCGGTGTAGCGTAGCTTTTCAAGCGTCAACATTGGCGCGGCCTCCCCGGTCGCAGAGCCAGAAGGCCCCGAAGCTGAAGATCAGCAGCAGCAGTGCCGCCCCCGCCGCCGCCTCCATCTGGTAGGACCCCATGAGCCGGTAGACCTGCAGCGGCAGCGTCGCCCGTTCCGGGTCGGCAAAGAGCGCGATGACCCCCAGGTCGCCGATCGACAGCGCCGCCGTCAGCCCGGCGGCAAATCCCAGCGGGCGGCGCAGGCGCGGCAGTAGCACCAGCCGGAGCCAGGCCAGAGGCGTCAGCCCCAGCGCCATCGCCAGACGCGCGTAATCGGCGCGCACCGCCTCGGCTTCGGGGCGCAGGATGCGCAGGGCGAAGGGCAGGGCGACCAGAGCGTTGACCAGGGTGGTGACCGGTAGCGCGAGCGACAGCGGGTTGGCGAAGGGGCGCACGATAAGGAATAGCCCGGTGCCCAGCACCAGCGGCGAGACCGCGAGCCCGACCAGCCCCACCCATTCGCCCCAGCGGGTGGAGAGCGGCAGCGCCCAGGCGAGGCAGAGCAGGGTTGAGGCGAGCGCCACGGTCAGCGAGTTCCACGCGGCCTCCCAACTGCCGGCGCCAAGCTGCGCCAGCCCCGGCAGGCCGCGTGCGACGACCATGCCGAGCGGGGTCAGCAGGAAGAGCGCGGCGAGGGCGATCCATGCGGCGTCCATGATGCGTGGCAGGCCCACGCGCCCGTCCCAGCGGGTCACCATCCGGTCGAGTCCCGCGCCGAACCCGCCGCCGGTGCCGAGTCGCAGCGCCACCAGCCCGGCGGCCAGCGCGAGGCAGAGCTGGATCACCGAGAGCAGCGCCGCGCGACCGAGGTCGAAATCGAAGCGCACCGCCTGGTAGATCGCCAGTTCCACCGTCGTTGCGCGCGGCCCGCCGCCCAGCGTCAGGGCCACTGCAAAGCTCGACAGACAGATGACGAAGATTACCGCGAAGGCCCCCGGCGCGATGCGCAGAAGCATGGGTGCCTCGAGCGTGCGGAACATGGCCCGGGGCGAAAGCCCGAGCGAGGCGGCGAGGCGGAATCGCTCGGCGGGGATCGCCAGCCAGCCTTGCAACAGCAGCCGGGTTGCCAGCGGCAGGTTGAAGAAGACATGCGCGAGAACCACGCCGTGCAGCCCGTAGATGCTGAAGCCCGGCAGGCCGAGCGCCCTCAGCGCTTCGTTGACCAAGCCGTTCTGGCCGAAGACCGCGATCAGCCCCAGCACCGCCACGATGGTCGGCAGGATGAAGGGCGCGCCGAGCAGCGAAATGAGCAGACCGCGCCCTACAAAGCGTCGCCGCGCCAACGCGCGGGCGACGGGGATCGCCAGGACGACCGAGAAGAACGCCGACAGCAGCGACTGCAAGAGCGTGAAGCGCAGCGCCTGCCAGTCACCGGGGCCGAGCGTGCCCCAGCCTCCGGCGCGGGTCAGCACCGCCACCACCGGGCCGAGCACCAGGGCAAGTATCAGCCCGGCGGCGGCGATCGCGGCGCTTACTGCGACAGGCCGCGACGCCATGCCTCGATGGCCCCGTCGCGCAGCGCGGCGGCCTCGTCCTCGGAGTAGAACAGGACCTTGCTCGGCAGCTCGAGCTCCTTGAAGCCCTCGGGCCACTGCTCATGCGGCAGGGCGGCGGGGAAGGACCAGTTGCCGGTGGCGATCATCTGCTGGAACTCAGGGGTCAGGATGAAGTCCATGAACTGCTGCGCCAGCTCGGGCTGGTCGGTCGTTGCGACCTTGGCGGCCAATTCGACCATGAAGTAGTTCCCCTCGGGGAAGATCAGCGCCTTCTTGGTGTGATCGTCCTCGGCGATGATGTGATAGGCAGGCGAGGTGGTGTAGCTCAGCACCATGTCGGCTTCGCCGTCGGTGAAGAGGCCGTAGCTTTCCGACCAGCCCTTGGTGACCGTCAGGATCTTCGGTGCCAGCTTGCGCCAGGCCTCCTCGGCCTCGTCGCCGTAGACCGCCTCGACCCAGAGCGCCATGGCGAGGCCCGAGATCGAGCTGCGGGGGTCCTGGATGACGATCTTCAGATCGTCCGGCGCATCGAGCAGCGCGTCGAAGCTGGTGGGTGGCTCGGGTAGGCGCGTGGTGTCGTAGATGAAGGCCGTCTCGCCGTAGTTGTACGGAAGGAAGGTGTCGTCGGTCCAGTCGATCGGCAGCGTGAGCGGCGAGAGATCGACCCCATGCGGCGCGAAGAGGCCGCTCTCGCGCGCCTTCTTGGTGACATCGGTGTTGAGGCCAAAGACCACGTCGGCCTCGGTTCGCTCACCCTCGAGCAGCAGGCGCGGCAGCAGGTCGCCGGGCTTGAATTGCAGGTCGCAGCCGCAGCGCGCCTCGAACATCTCCTCGATCTTCGGGCCGGGGCCCCATTCCGAGACGACATAGTCGCCGGCGTAGACGGTGAGGACATTCTCTTGCGCCAGCGCCGAGCTGGCAAAGAGACATCCCGCTGCAAAGGTGATCGCCTTCATGGCATCCTCCAAATTTGCGGCGAGAGGGCAAGATGGGCCGCTGGGCTGAGCTCCGGGCCGTGACCTTCCCTCCGCCGGTGTTAACCGGGTCAGGTTCAACGGGTTCGCGAATTGCATCTCAGCCGGCGCTTGCGCGGCGCGGCACCCCGAGGTAGCGCAAGACCTAGCCGGGGAGGCGGTCTCTGGCAAGGTGATTTGCTCGGGGCGCAGTTGCGTTGCAAGCGCCCCGGGGGCGAGACAATTCCCTTGAGGCAGGGGCCGTGCTGCCATAACAGACTGGCCTGAAAGGCGGGCCCGCGCGGCGGACCCCGGCAAGCATTCACCCGGACGGCACGACACAGGAGACCCGACCATGAGCCTCAACACCTTCGGCCATCTCTTCCGCGTCACCACCTGGGGCGAGAGCCACGGGCCGGCGCTTGGTGCCACTGTGGATGGCTGCCCGCCGGGCGTGCCGGTCGACGAGGCGGCGCTGCAGCGCTGGCTCGACCTGCGCAAGCCGGGGCAGAACAAGTATACCACCCAGCGGCGCGAGCCCGACGCGGTGCGGATTCTCTCGGGGGTCTTCGAGGGGCAGACCACCGGCACCCCGGTGCAGCTGATGATCGAGAACACCGACCAGCGGTCCAAGGATTATTCCGAGATCGCCGCAAAGTTCCGCCCGGGCCATGCCGACATCACCTATTTCCAGAAGTACGGCATCCGCGACTACCGTGGCGGCGGCCGTTCCTCGGCGCGCGAAACCGCAGCGCGGGTGGCCGCGGGCGGCCTGGCGCGGGCGGCGCTGGCCGAGTTGGCACCGAACCTGCAGATCACCGGCTACATGGTGCAGATGGGGCCGCGGGGCATTGATCGGGCGCGCTTCGACTGGGACGAGATCGCGCGCAACCCCTTCTGGTGCCCGGATGCCGAAGCTGCGGAGGGCTGGGCGGATTACCTCGACAGCCTGCGCAAGTCCGGCGACAGCGTCGGCGCGGTGATCGAGGTCACGGCTCGGGGGGTCCCGGCGGGGCTGGGCGCGCCGATCTACGGCAAGCTCGACACCGACTTGGCGGCGGCGATGATGTCGATCAACGCGGTGAAGGCCGTAGAGATCGGCGAGGGTATGGCGGCGGCGATGCTGACCGGTACCGAGAATGCCGACGAGATCACCATGGGGCCGGACGGGCCGGTCTACAGCTCGAACCACGCGGGCGGCATTCTGGGCGGTATTTCCACCGGGCAGGACGTTGTGGTGCGCTTCGCGGTGAAACCAACCTCGTCGATCCTGACGCCCCGCAAGACGCTGACCGTGACCGGCGAGGAGACCGAGATCGTCACCAAGGGCCGGCATGATCCCTGCGTCGGCATCCGGGCGGTGCCGGTGGGCGAGGCGATGATGGCCTGCGTGATCCTCGACCACTTGCTGCTGCACCGCGGTCAGATCGGAGCGAACCGCGGCCATATTGGCTGACCGCTCTCTGACGCTGGCGCGCCGCTGCACCATCTGCTCTGCTGGCGTGTGGTGTACCTCACATGGCGCGATCGGGTGTCATGACGGGCGCGCAACGCCGCAGGGCCGATAGGGTCGTCCAGCAACAGAGTAGCATGCGACGGCGCATGCTTGCCGCGCGACCGCTGGCGGCATGTGGCGCTGCGGGGCCCATGGGGGTGGGGTCAGAACTCTTCCCAGCTTACGTCGTCGCCGACCGCGGCGCGGGGCGCGGGCGCCGTCGCGGGGGGTGTCGAAGGCGGGGCCGGCTCGAAAGCCTCGATCGGGACGGCCAGCGGCGTGACCTCGGAGCTGTCGGCGTCGCTTGTGCCGGTGAAACGGTTGAGCTGCGACAGAAGGCGATCGGCCTCGCTGTTGAGCTGGTCGCTGGCGGTGCTGGTTTCACCGACCATCGCGGCGTTCTGCTGGGTGACCTTGTCGAGTTCCGCGACACCGACGTTTATTTCCTGCAGGCCCGCCGCCTGTTCCTTGGCTGCCGTGGCGATCTCGGCGACCAGGTCGGATACCTCGCTGACATTGCGGACGATGTCCGACAGGGCTGTCCCGGTTTGTTCGACCAGCTGGCCGCCATCCTTGACCTGTTGCGAGCTGTTGGAGACCAGCGCCTTGATCTCCCGGGCGGATTCGGACGCGCGCTGGGCGAGTGAGCGGACCTCGGAGGCGACGACCGAGAAGCCCTTGCCGGATTCCCCGGCGCGCGCGGCCTCTACCCCGGCATTGAGGGCGAGCAGATTGGTCTGGAAGGCGATGTCGTCGATCACCCCGATGATTTGGGTGATCTGGTCCGAGGAGGCGGCGATGGAGCCCATGGCCGACAGCGCCTTTTCCATTACCGCGCCGCCCTCTTCGGCCCGCCGCCGGCCCTCGCCGACGCGGCGGTCGGCATCCTCGGCGCGGTCGGCGGCGGCGCGCACGCTGGAGGACAGCTGTTCCAGCGCGGCGGCGGATTCCTCGAGCGTGGCGGCCTGTACCTCGGAACGCCGAGACATGTCGCGGGACATGGAGGACAGTTCCTTGGAGTTGCGCTGCACCGTGTCGGCGGAGGCGCGTAGCGAGCTGACCAATGCGCTGATACCCTCTGACAGGGCGTTGAAATCCTCGCACAGGCGCACCGCGCTCTCGTCGAGGCTGCGCCATTCCTCGGCGTCGAGCCTGTGGCCGCTATCTCCACGCGCGAGGTTGCCCATGGCGGCGCCCAGCGATCGGAAGAGGGCTAGCCGCCGATCGTTGGCGGCGCGTTCCTGCGCAGCGCCTTCTTCGGCCCGCAGCAGCCGGTTGCGCAGCTCTTCGAGGTTGCGGGCGATGGACCCCGCCTCGTCGCCGCGCGCCTGCCCCTCGATCTCGGTGGCGTATTCGCCCTGGGCGATCCGCTGGACCGAGCCTGCCGCGGTCTGGAAGGGGCGGGCGAGGAGCTTTCCGAAACCGAGGACGCAGACCAGCGAGAGGACCACGGCCACCGCATTCGCCCCGACCAGCATGAGAAAGCCGGTGTCGACAGCCTCGCTCGCGAGGTCCTCTGCGCGGCCGGCGGAGAGGTGGAGCTCCTCGCGCATGGCGGTCACCTCGGTCCGGGCCTTGTCGATCGCCGGCAGCAGGACGGAACTGATGTGACTGTCGCGCTCGAAGATCGTGAAGCCCGGGATCGTCAGCGTTTCGATTTGCGGAACCAGCCCCTTTGCCAGCGCCGCGACCGCCTGCAGCCGGGTCAGGAACTCGGGGCGTCTGGCCTCGGCCGAGGCGGGGGTCATGAAGGCATCGGCATTTTCGTCCACCAGGGTCTGCACGGCCAGCAGATTGGTGCGCAGCTCGTCGAGCGGCCCCAGCCCGCCATGTTCGTAATGGAGGATCGCTAGGCCGGAGTGATCGATCTGGGACTGTATGGTGTTCAGCACAGTACTCTGCCGCCGGAGATCATTTCCGAAATCCAGGCTGTTCGACATGCGCATCTGGATGACGCCCGATGCCACGGCGAGGGACAGCGTCAGCAACATGAAGACCGATCCAAGGACAAGCAATTGTACGCGGATAGAGAACCTGCTCATGACCCATTCCTGCTCGAGACATGGCGCGGTGCGCGCCGGACATGCCTTCGCTAGCAGCGGGGGGTAAACAAACTCTTCGTGCGCGGGGAAATCGCAGCGATTTCGGTGCAGATTTCCGTGAGGCAAGGGGCAAAAAGCCGGCGCCCCCGCAGAGACTTGCGGGGGCGCCTTGGTGCATCGGGTGGCCCGCGCGGGGCAGGGCGCGCGCTTCTTGCCGCCCGTTACATGTTGCCGCCGAGCAGCGCCGCATTGCCGCCCGAGGCCGTGGTGTCGATGCAGACGTGACGCTCGGCGCGGGCGTGGCCCTTGTCCGGCGCGCCGGTGATGAGCGACAGGATCGGGCCCTCGCGTCCCGCCAGCGCGCGGCGGTAGGCCGCGGCCTGTTCCGCATCGCCCCACCAGAGCGCCGCCGAGATGCCTGCCAGAGTGGCCAGCGTGTCCGGCGCGACCTTGCCATGCGCGGTGACCGCCACGCCACCGAGCGTGCGGATCGCCTCGGCCTGCGCCTCGGCGGCGTCCTGTCCCGGACCCATGCAGAGCACCGGCTCGCGCGCCAGCGTCATGTACTGGTTGGCCTCGCCGGTCGGGCCGGGCAGGTCGCGGCGCTCGGGTTGCGGTGCGCGCCCGGCGTTCGCCAGTGCCTGCTCGATCCGCGCCGGAACCTCTTCGGTGCTCCAGGCCGTGCCGTCCTGCGGAGCGGGATGGGCGCGGAAGCGGTCGACGTAGAGCGGACCGCCTGCCTTGGGGCCGGTGCCCGAGAGCCCCTCGCCGCCAAAGGGCTGGCTGCCGACGATGGCGCCGATCTGGTTGCGGTTGACGTAGATGTTGCCGGCGTGGACGCGCTCGGTGACGTGCTGCACGCGGTCGTCGATACGGGTCTGCAGGCCGAAGGTGAGACCGTAGCCGCGGGCGTTGATCGCATCGATCACCGCGTCGAGCTCGGACGACTTGAAGGTGGCAAGGTGCAGCACGGGGCCGAAGATCTCGCGCTCCAGATCGTCGATGCCGCCGACCTTGATCAGCGTCGGGGCGACGAAATGGCCCTCCGCGGGGATGGCAATCTCATGCATCAGGCGGCCCTCGGCGCGGGCTGTCTCGACATGTCGGGCGATGCCTTCCTTGGCCTCGGCGTCGATCACCGGGCCGAGGTCGGTCGAGAGGTGCCAGGGGGTGCCCGGCTTCAGCACGTCCATGGCGCCTTTCAGCATTTCGGTGAAGTGCGGGGCGATGTCCTCCTGCACGTAGAGGCAGCGCAGGGCCGAGCAGCGCTGGCCCGCCGACTGGAAGGCCGACTCGACGATGGCGCGGACTGCCTGCTCGGGCAGGGCGGTGCTGTCGACGATCATCGCGTTGAGACCGCCGGTCTCGGCGATGAAGGGCGTGCCGGGCGCCAGGTGCTTGGCGATCGAGCGGTGGATGATCTGCGCGGTCTCGGTGGAGCCGGTGAAGGCGACGCCTTTCACCGCGGGGTTCGAGGTCAGCGCGGCACCCACGTCGCCGGCGCCGGGCAGCAGTTGCAGGGCAGAGGCGGGCACGCCGGCCTCGTGCAGCAGTTCGACGGCGCGGAAGGCGATCAGCGAGGTCTGCTCGGCCGGTTTGGCGAGCACGGCGTTGCCGGCCGCCAGCGCGGCGGAGAGCTGGCCGGTGAAGATCGCCAGCGGGAAGTTCCACGGGCTGATGCAGGCAAAGACGCCCTGCGGCGCGGCACCTTCGGTGCGGGCCGCGTAGTAGCGCAGGAAGTCCACCGCCTCGCGCAGCTCGGCCACGGCGTCGAGCTGGGTCTTGCCGGCCTCACGGGCGAGCAGGGCGAAGAACTCGCCGAAGTTCGCCTCGTAGAGATCGGCGGCCTTGTTCAGGATCGCGGCCCGCTCCTGCGGGGTGGCGGCCCAGGGCTGGGCAGCGCCCGCGGCGGCGGCCACGGTCTCGGCGCTCGCCCAGGTGATCTCGCCGGTCTTGGCGAGGGTCGCGGGATCCAGCACGTCTTCGGTCGTGCCCGCGGGGGCCTCCACGGCGAGCAGCGGGCGGGCTTTCCAGATGGTGCTCTCGAAGGGCGCGCGGGCGCTCTCGACGCGCTCGATGGTCGGGCGGTCGGTCAGGTCGAAGCCCTCGGAGTTGGCGCGCTCGGGCTGGAACAGCTCGGGGCCGCGGGCGAGGCTGCGCGAGTCCTCGGCCGAGAACGGATCGGCCGCGACGGTCTCGGGCGGCACGCTTTCGTCGACGATCTGGTTGACGAAGGAGCTGTTGGCACCGTTCTCCAGCAGGCGGCGGACGAGATAGGCCAGCAGGTCGCGGTGCGCGCCGACGGGCGCGTAGATGCGGCAGCGGGTCTTTTCCTGCTCGTGCACGATCTCGTGCAGCCGCTCGCCCATGCCGTGCAGGCGCTGGAACTCGAAGCTGTCGCGGTCATCGCCTGCCATCTCGAGGATCGCCGCCACCGTGTGGGCGTTGTGTCCGGCGAACTGCGGGTAGATGCGGTCGGTCATGCCGAGCAGCTTGCGGGCGTTGGCGATGTAGGAAATGTCGGTGTTGTGCTTGGCGGTGAAGACCGGGAAGTCGGTCAGGCCCATGACCTGCGCGCGCTTGATCTCCATGTCCCAATAGGCACCCTTCACGAGGCGCACCATGATCTTGCGGTCGAGCCGCTGTGCGGTGGCATAGAGCCAGTCGAGGGTCTGGCTGGCGCGCTTGCCGTAGGCTTGCACCACCACGCCGAAGCCGTCCCAGCCTGCCAGCGAGGGCGCGGCCAGCGCCGCCTCGATCACGTCGAGCGAGATGGCGAGGCGGTCGGCCTCCTCGGCGTCGATGTTGAGGCCGATCTTCGCCTTGGCCGCCATCTCGCAGAGCTCGACGAGGCGCGGCACGAGCACGCGCATGACGTCGTCGTGCTGGCCCTCTTCGTAGCGCGCGTAGAGCGCCGACAGCTTCACCGAGATCCCGGGGTTGTCGCGCAGGTCGTTCTTCTTGGCGGCCGTGCCGATCGCCTTGATCGCATCGGCATAGGCCTTGAAGTAGCGCAGGGCGTCGGGCTCGGTGCGGGCGGCTTCGCCCAGCATGTCGTAGCTGTAGGTGTAGCCCTTGGCTTCCTGCTGTGCGCCACGCTTCATGGCGCTCTGGATGGTCTCGCCCAGCACGAACTGCGCGCCCATCTCCTTCATCGCGCGGCCGACGGCCTTGCGGATCACCGGCTCGCCGAGACGGCGCACGGCCGAGCGCAGGTGGCCGACCGGACCGGGGCGCTGGTTCGGGTCGAGCACCTTGCCGGTCAGCAACAGGGCCCAGGTCGAGGCGTTGACCAGCGGCGAGGTCGAGCGGCCCATGTGCTTGCCCCAGTCGGAGGGGGCGATCTTGTCCTCGATCAGCGCGTCGATGGTCTCGGCGTCGGGAACGCGCAGCAGCGCCTCGGCAAGGCACATCAGGGCGATGCCCTCGTCGGTCGACAGGCCGTATTCGGCGAGGAAGACCTCCATAAGCCCTGGCTTGGCGCTGGAGCGGATAGCGCGGACCAGATCGGCGCCCTTGGCATTGATCCGCGCCCGATCGCCCTCGGTCAGGGCGGCGAGATCGCGCAGGCGGGCAATGGTTTTCGCCTCATCGGCGTAGGTTGCGGCATCCATCTCGGCGCGCAGGTCGGAAAGGGTGTCGTAAGGCATGGTGGTCTCCAGACGTTTGCCCTATGCTATCTCAGGTTCCAAAGTCCATTTTCCTGAAGATGGTATTTTTGAAAGGCGGGTTCTCTTAAAATGATGGAAGTCACGATGCAAAACGTCACGGACGAGTTTGACCGCTTCGACCGTGCGATTCTCACCACCCTGGCCGAGGAGGGGCGGCTCTCGATCACCGAACTGGCAAAGCGCATCGGCCTGTCGAAAAGCCCGACGCAGGCGCGTCTTCGTCGGCTCGAGGACTTGGGGGTGATCCGTGGCTACCGCGCGATTCTCGACCCCATCCAACTTGGCCTCGATCACGTGGCCTTTGTCGAGGTCCGCATGTCCGACACGCGCGAAACTTCGCTCGAAGCCTTCAACAAGGCGGTCACCGCGATCCCTGAAATTGAGCAAGTGCATTTGATTGCCGGAAATTTCGACTATCTTCTAAAGGTGAGGACCTCGGACATGCGCAGCTACCGGCGGGTTCTGGCCGAAAAGCTTTCGACGCTGCCGCATGTCTCGACCACGTCGACCTATGTCGCCATGCAGGCGGTGAAAGAGGACGGTCTGGCGGAGATCGCTGACTGACGACAGCCGCGCCGCCTCGGTCCCGGGCGCACCGGGAGAAAAGGAGTGTTGGCATGGTGACCCGTTGGATTCTTTCAATATTTCTCGTGGCAGCGGGGCCGTCAGTCGCGGAAAACACCGCGGAAAGCGCTGCGGAAAACGCCGAAGGCAGGCTGCCGGTGCACATCGGGCTGTCCTGCGCCGACGCGACGCTGGCGCTGACGTTGCAGGGCGAGAGCGGCAGGCTCTTCTTCAGCGGTGCCGAGATGCCGATGGCGCGGGCGCGCAGCGCGTCCGGCGTGAAGTTCGATTCGATCGACGATCCGGAAACCCACGTCTGGACCAAGGGCGACGAGGCCATGGTGCGGATCGCCGGGCAGGACCTGAAAGGATGCCGGGTCGACCGTGTGTCGCGTGTCACGGAAACGCAATGGCAGATGGTGCGCCTCGACGGGGCACAGATCGAGGCGACGCCTGCCGAGCTCACGTTCGAGGCAGACGGGACGCTCTCCGGGCAGGCCGGCTGCGACAGGCTGACGGGCAGCTGGGCCGCACCAGAGGCCGGAGCCCTGACGCTTGCGGTTGACGCGTCTCGCGCCGACGGCTGTCCGGCAGAAGACGCGGCGCGCGGAGAGGCCTTGCTCGCGGCCATGCAGGAGCTGACCAGCATCGGGTTTTCCGCGGAGGGCGAGCTGGAATTGCGGGCAGGTGACGTGACGCGGCTCACCGCAACACACTGACAGCAAAGACTGGCCAAGCGCGTCTGGATGCGGCACAGAGGGCACGGGCCCGCGTGGTGGAATGGTAGACACAGGGGACTTAAAATCCCTAGCCTTCACGGCGTGCCGGTTCGAGTCCGGCCGCGGGTACCAAACTTCAGGTCGCATCTGCGCTTGCGCCTCGGGCTGCCGATAGCGGCCATCTTCCTGATATTCCCCAAGGTCTACAGGCACCGCGCGCCATTTCCGAAGGGCCCGGGGCCGAAGGGGGCGGCGATCGGATGCGGGGGGCGTCCTGCACCGGAGGCCTAGTTCAGGGTGACGCTTCTGCTGCCCGCTCACCTTGAGGGTCCGCGGCAGATCCGCATGGCTCTCGGAGGGGGTTCTCGGTTGGGCTGTGGTCCATCCGAGAAGCGCGGCGACCTCGGAAGTGGGCCCGGCGAGGAGCCCCGCGGAAAAAGGGGCCCTCTGGCGGCGAGGAAAAAAGGTTAACGGATCCGGCGCGAATCTGGCTATCGTTTGTGAATTGTTTGAAAATTATGGAGTTGGCGGTGGCGGAAGAGTCGATCCACCCGTTGGCCCCGGACCACATTCCCGGATACGTGGCCGGCGCCGATGGCAGTGATGTTTTGTTCACGGCGATGACGATTTTCGGTATCGCGCTCATCATCGGTCTGGGCGTCATCTACCTGACGCTGCATTCCATCCCAGAGCGGATGGCGCATAAATCCAGCCACCCACAGCTGCAGATTGTCGGCATCCTCGCGCTGCTTGCCCTGTTCACCCACAACAACCTGTTCTGGGTTGCGGCGGTGCTGGTCGCGGGCTTCCAGTTTCCGGACATGCTCTCGCCACTGCAATCCATCGCGCGCTCGCTGGCGCGTCTCGCGGGGCGCCCGGTCGAGGAGGAGATCGCCGAGGCCAAGGCGACCGAACCGACCTTCCACCACCGTGACGGGGAGGGCTGACCATGCTCGAGGCCATTCTCTGTTCGCTGGTCACGCTGGTGCCGGACTACCTCTATCGCCGCTACGCGCAGGGCAAGCGGTTCGGGCAGGAGCTGACGCTTTTCTCGGTCTGGTACGAGCTGCGCTGGGGGTTGACGCTCTGGATCTTCCTGACCGTCACGCTGATCACCGTGCTTTTCTACTTCCACCCTGCCAGTCTCTCGGTGTCCTCCTATTTCCTCACGGTGACGATCCTGCCGCAGGTGAGCGGGCGGGTTGCCGAGATTTACGTGGACAACAACCAGAGAGTCGCCGCGGGAGACCCGCTGGTGCGGCTCGACGGGCTGTCGCAGCAGGCGCAGGTGGATGCGGCACAGGCACTGCTGGCGGAGACCGAAGCCTCGGCCAAGCTGGCGCAGACCGACCTCGCGCAGGCCGATGCCGGGATCGCGCAGGCGCGCGCGGCGCTGGTGCAGGCGCAGGAGGAGCTGCAGCGCAACGAACAGCTGCGCGACCAAGGGTCGAGCGCGGTGCGGCTTGTCGAGATCGAGCGCTACGAGAACATCGTCGACCAGCGCGAGGCGCAGCTGCGCGCCGCGGAGCTGCAGAAGGAAAGCGCCCAGCAGCAGATCGACGAGGTGCTGCCTGCCAAGCTCGAAAGCGCCCGGGCGCAGCTGGCACTGGCCAAGGCGGAAATGGATAAGACGCTGATCTCAGCCGGGGTCGATGGGCGCATCGAGCAACTGGCCCTGCAGGTCGGGGATTTCATCAGCCCGCTTGCCCGGCCCGCGGGCATCTTCGTGCCCACCGGCGCTGGGGCCGAGCGCTTTCAGGCCGGGTTCAATCAGATCGCCGCGCAGGTGATCCACCCGGGAATGGTCGGCGAGATGGGCTGCATGAGCAAGCCGCTCGACATCATCCCCATGGTGGTGACCGAGGTGCAGGACGTGATCCCCTCGGGGCAGTTGCGCCCCTCGGACCGGCTGGTCGACCCGCAGGACGACGTGCGTCCGGGCAGCGTGCTGGTCTATCTCGAGCCGCTCTACACCGACCAGCCGACCAACGTGCCGCCGGGCAGCAGCTGCTCGGTCATGCTCTACACCGACAACCACCATCGGCTGGAACACGAGGAAATGGGCACCGGGAAGCGCATCTTCTTGCACGTGGTCGACACCATCGGCGTGGTGCATGCAGCCGGGCTGCGGCTGCGCATGCTGTTCCTGCCGGTGCAGACGCTGGTCTTCTCCGGCGGCCACTGACGCAGGGCAGGGCGGGTGTTCAGGCCGCCTGTGGCAGGCTCTCGAGATGCGCGAGCACCTCGCCGAGCGGCAGCACGTCCGCGTAACGCCGCCCCATGTCGCCGAGATTGGCGGCATGGGTCTGCGGATCGTGGTCGCCGACGCATTCCTCGGGGATAATCACCCGGAAGCCATGCGAGAAGGCGTCGATCACAGACGCTCGGATGCAGCCCGAGGTGGCGCAGCCGGTGACGATCACCGTGTCCACGCCCTCTTGGGTGAAGAAGCTCGAAACGCCGGTCTGGAAGAAGATCGAGGGCGCGCGCTTGATCACCTGCGTGTCGTAGGCGGGGTCGAGGATGCGGGGGTCGAACTCGCAGCCGGGGGTGCCGAGGATCCAGTTCTCCACGTCGGCGATCTTCCAGCGCAGCGCGTCGCGGGCCGAGCTGTAGCCAGTGACGCAGCTGGCGACCGGCAGGCCCGCGGCGCGGGCCGGGGCGAGCAGCCGGGCGGTGGCCTCGACCGAAGCATCGATGCGCGCGCCGCCGCCCATGGGGAAGGCCGGGTCGGTCAGGCTGCGCTGGAAGTCGACGACGACGACCCCGCAGCGCCGGCCAAAGCCGATCTGCCCGCTGCCAAAGCCGAGTGCGGAATAACGGGTGAGCATGTCCATGGGAGGGTCTCCGGCAAAAGTCCGGACATTCTCGCGCAGCCGCGCCGGCTTCTGTCAACCGGAAGCGGTGGGTCTCGTGCCGCAGACGGTGCAGCAAGGGCGCGCCGCCCAATGTCCAAGCGCCCCGGCGAAGAGGTGCGCAAGCCATGCGCTGAGCGCGCAACTTTCCGGATAAGGTATGCGTTAATTGCATATCTGTCTTGCAGGTTGGATCCGCGTCTGGTGGCGGGCGCCGAGTCTTGCATAGATGTCGGGAAGGACTGCCGCGGTGCCGTGGTGCGGGCAGGGAGCCCGCAAGCGCAGCACTGCCGCGCCACAGGAGGACCTCAGGATGAACACCCACGCCCGCATCGCCTTTCCGGATCTGCAGTCGAAGACCATGAGCGCCGACGATGCCGCTGCGCTGATCCACGACGGCATGACCATCGGCATGAGTGGCTTTACCGGCTCGGGCTATCCGAAATCGGTGCCCGTGGCGCTTGCGTCGCAGATCGAGGCCGCACATGCGGCGGGCAATCCCTTCCGGGTGAAGGTGTTCACCGGGGCCTCGACCGGCCCCGAGCTTGACGGCGCACTGGCCAAGGCAAACGGCATCGAATTCCGGCTGCCCTACAACTCCGACCCCATCGCCCGCGAGCAGATCAACTCTGGCGAGATGAACTACGTCGACATGCACCTCAGCCAGGTCGCTCCGGTGGTCTGGGAGGGATTTCTCGGCAAGCTCGACATGGCAGTGGTGGAGGTCTCCGGCATCACGCCGGACGGTGACCTGATCCCCTCGACCTCGATCGGCAACAACAAGACCTGGCTCGATCAGGCCGAGAAGGTGATCCTCGAGGTCAACCATTGGCAGAGCCACGCGCTCGACGGCATGCACGACATCTACTACGGCACGGCGTTGCCGCCGAGCCGCGTGCCGATCCCGCTCGTCCGTCCCGACGACCGCATCGGCCAGAAGCATTTCCGCATCGACCCGTCGAAGGTGGTGGCGGTGGTCGAGACCGAGGCGCCGGACCGCAACCTGCCCTTCGCCAAGCCCGATGCGGTTGCCGAAGCCATCGCTGGGCACCTGCTGGAGTTTCTCGCGCATGAGGTGGCAAGAGGGCGCCTGCCAGCCAATCTGCTGCCGCTGCAGTCGGGGGTCGGCAATGTCACCAACGCGGTGCTCTCGGGGCTGATGGACTCGCCCTACCACGACATGACGGCCTTCACCGAGGTGGTGCAGGACGGCATGCTGGACCTGCTCGACGCCGGCAAGCTGCGCATGGCCTCGGCCACGGCCTTCTCGCTCAGCCCCGAGGCGGCGGAGCGGTTCAACCGCGACGCATTGCGCTACCGGGACAAGCTGATCCTGCGCCCGCAGGAAATCTCGAACCACCCCGAACTGGTGCGCCGCCTGGGCTGCATCGCGATGAACGGGCTGATCGAGGCCGACATCTACGGCAACGTCAATTCGACCCACGTGATGGGCTCGCGCATCCAGAATGGCATTGGCGGCTCGGGTGATTTCGCCCGCAACGCCTACCTGTCGATCTTCATGACGCCCTCGACCGCCAAGGGTGGCAAGATCTCCGCCATCGTGCCGCAGGTGGCGCATGTGGACCACATTTCGCAGGACGTGCAGGTCATTGTCACCGAGCACGGGCTCGCGGACCTGCGCGGGCTGGCGCCGCGCCAGCGCGCCGGGGTGATCATCGACCGCTGTGCCCATCCCGACTACAAGCCGATGCTGCGGGACTACTACGCGCGGGCGCTGCAGGGATCGTTCGGCAAGCATGCCCCGACGCTGCTGAACGAAGCGTTGAGCTGGCACCAGCGCTACGTCGAGACCGGCTCGATGAGGTAGGGTGGATGTCCTCCGAGCAGGCGCCAGCCCGGCGGCTTCGCCTTGTTCAGGACTTCCAGTGTACGACCTGAACGAAAAAGCCCGGCCAATGGCCGGGCTTTCGCATCTCGAGCGGGGGCCGGGGCCTCAGATATTCTCGGCCTGCGGCATGCCGAGGATGTGGAAGCCGCCGTCCACGTGCAGGATCTCGCCCGTCGTGCAGGCGCCCGCGTCGGAGACCAGGTAGACGGCGGTGCCGCCCACGGCTTCGAGCGTCGCGTTGGATCGCAGCGGGGTGTTCTGCTCGGTGAACTTGTAGGTCTTGCGCGCGCCGCCGATGGCCGCGCCCGCGAGGGTCTTCATCGGGCCGGGGGAGATCGCGTTCACGCGGATGCCCTCGGGGCCGAGGTCGTTCGCCAGATAACGGGTCGCCGATTCCAGCGCTGCCTTGGCCACGCCCATGACGTTGTAGTTCGGCACGACCTTGATCGAGCCGTCGTAGGTGAGCGTCAGCAGCGTGCCGCCGTTCTCGACCATAAGCGGATGCGCGCGGCGCGCCACTTCGATGAACGAGTAGCAGGAGATGTCCATCGAGTTCTTGAAGTTCGAGCGGCTGGTGTTGAGGAACCGGCCGGTCAACTCGGACTTGTCCGAGAACGCGATGGCATGGACCACGAAGTCGATGGTCGGCCAGCGCGCGCCGAGCTGTTCGAAGGCGGCGTCGAGCGAGGCGTCGTCGGTGACGTCCACATCGACCATGAAATCCGAGCCGACGCTCTGCGCCAGCGGCTCCAGCCGCTTGCCGAAAGCCTCGCCCTGATAGGTGAAGGCAAGCTCCGCCCCCGCCTCGTGCAGCGCCTTGGCGATGCCCCACGCGATGGAGCGGTCGTTCGCCACTCCCATGATCAGCCCGCGCTTGCCCTTGAGAAGCTCGCCCATGTCCGTCTCTCGCTTGTTATTCTTGATATTTGCTCAGCAGCATCGACCCGTTGGTGCCGCCGAAGCCGAAGGAGTTGGTCATCACCGTGTCGAGACCTGCGTTCTCGACGAGGCTGGTGGCAATCTCTTCGGGTTTCAGGGCCGGGTCCAGCGTCTCGACGTTGATCGAGGGGGCGATGAAGTCGTTCTGCAACATCAGCAGACAGTAGATCGCCTCCTGCGCGCCGGTGGCGCCCTGGCTGTGGCCGGTCATCGACTTGGTCGAGGAGACCAGCGGCGTGCTGCCATCGCCGAAGACGCGGCGCACCGCCTCGATCTCGCCGACGTCGCCGACCGGGGTCGAGGTGCCGTGGGCGTTGATGTAGCCGACCTTGCGGTGCTCGGGCAGGGTCTGCAGCGCAAGGCGCATGGCGCGCTCGCCGCCCTCGCCCGAGGGGGCGACCATGTCATGCCCGTCGGAGGTGGCGGCATAGCCGGTCACTTCCGCGTAAATCTTGGCACCGCGCGCCTTGGCGTGCTCCAGCTCTTCCAGCACGACGATGCCGCCGCCCGCCGAGATCACGAAACCATCGCGGCCCGCGTCGAAGGCGCGCGAGGCCTTCTCGGGCGTGTCGTTGTACTTCGAGCTCATCGCGCCCATGGCGTCGAAGAGGCAGGAGAGAGTCCAGTCGAGTTCCTCTCCGCCGCCGGCGAACATCACGTCCTGCTTGCCCATCATGATCTGCTCGGCAGCGTTGCCGATGCAGTGCAGCGAGGTCGAGCAGGCCGAGGTGATCGAGTAGTTGATGCCCTTGATCTTGAAGGCGGTCGAGAGGTTCGCCGAGATCGTCGAGCACATGGCCTTCGGCACCGCGAAGGGGCCGACGCGCTTGGTGGCGCCGGTGCTCAGCACGGTCTGATGCGCGGTCAGCAGCGCCGAGGTCGACGGGCCGCCCGAACCGGCGACAAGGCCGGTGCGCGGGTTGACCACGTCCGACTCCTCAAGGCCTGCGTCGGCGATCGCCTGCTGCATCGCGATATGGGCATAGGCCGCGCCCGGACCCATGAAGCGCAGGGTGCGCTTGTCCACGTGCTCGGACACGTCCAGATCGACGGCGCCCGCGATCTGGCTGCGGAACCCGTGTTCCTTCATCTGCTCGTTGGCGGTGATGCCGGAGCGGCCCGCCTTCAGCGAGGCGAGAACTTCTTCGGCATTGGTGCCGATGGACGAAACAATGCCCAGTCCCGTGACGACGACTCGACGCATGGGAAACCTCCCTTTCAGCTCTCGGAAAGAGCCACTTTCATGTCCTTGACCTGGTAGATGACTTCGCCATCCGCCTCGACGATGCCGTCGGCAACGCCCATGGTCAGCCGGCGGGTCTGCACGGCCTTGGTGAAATCGACCTTGTAGGTCAGCATCTTGCGGTCCGGGCGCACCATGCCGGTCAGCTTTACCTCGCCCACGCCGAGCGCGTAGCCGCGGCCCAGCCAGCCGCGCCAGCCGAGGTTGAAGCCGGTCAGCTGCCACAGGCCGTCGAGACCGAGGCAGCCGGGCATGATCGGGTTGCCGGGGAAATGGCAGTCGAAGAACCAAAGGTCCGGCGTGACGTCGAATTCCGCCACCACGTGCCCTTTGCCATGCAAGCCGCCATCACCCGAGATCTCGGTGATGCGATCCATCATCAGCATGGGCGGCGCCGGAAGCTGCGCATTGCCCGGTCCGAAGAGCTCGCCGCGCGCGCATTTCAGAAGATCTTCCTTGCCGAAGCTGGTGGGATAGTCGGCCATGCAGGCACGCCCCTTTTTCCTTTGTTTCAAGTTGCGCCCCCTCTATCACCGCGAAACCGCGCCATGCAAGCCTGAGCATCGTCGCGTCACGGCAGGGCCCGCGCCATGCCATCTTCGGTTTTCCGTTTGAAATGACAGGCTGTGCACCATTATATACAGTCCATGAAGCTAGGTAACCGGACTGAGCGATGACATCCGACGCCGTACAGAGAGGCAGCGACTGGTTGAACCAGGCAGGGCTGAGGCCGACACGGCAGCGCGTAGCGCTGGCGGCTTTGCTCGTGGGCGATGGCAAGCACCGCCATTTCACCGCCGAGAGCCTGTTCGCCGCGGCCCAGGCCGAGGGCGAGAGCGTCTCGCTGGCCACGGTCTACAACACGCTGCGCGCCTTCTGCGATGTCGGGCTGATCCAGGAAGTCACCGTCGACGGCAGCCGCAGCTACTTCGACACCAACACGCATGATCACCCGCATTTCTTCTGGGAGGATGATGGTCATCTGACCGATGCGCCCTCCGAGGATCTGGTGATCTCCAAGCTGCCGAACGCACCGGACGGGGCCGAGATCGCCTCGGTCGACGTGGTGATCCGCCTGCGCAGGAAGTGAGCGTCGCGCCTCCGGTTGCGGGGGCTGTCCCTCTTTGGCCGCTCTCGGGTAACTCCGCTCTCGGGTAACGATGTCGCATCCGCGGCCGGGTCGCGGATGCGTATTTGGAAAGAGAAGAAGCGCAGCCGGGGGCAGCTCGACGGAACCCGCCGCGCGCAGAGGGCGTTTTTCGGACAACCGGAAAAGGAGGCCCCCATGAGCCGCAAGCTGACTCTTCAATCCATCGAGCCCGTGACCCACGACGTGAACCATCTGGTGTTCGACCGTCCCGAGGGGCTGGACTTCGTGCCCGGCCAGGCGATCGACATGGCCCTGGACAAGGAGGGCTGGCGCGAGGAGCGCCGCCCGTTCACCTTCACCTCGCTGCCGGGGCAGGACCGGCTGGAATTCGTCATCAAGTCCTACCCCGAAAGTGCCGACGGTCATGACGGCGTGACCGAGCGCACCGGCCGGATGCAGCCCGGCGACGCGGTTCTGGTCGAAGAGCCCTGGGGCGCGATCGAAGACAAGGGCGACGGCGTGTTCATCGCCGGCGGCGCCGGGGTCACCCCGTTCATCGCTATCCTGCGCAAGAAGCTGAAGGAGCGTGGCACTCTCGAGGGCAACACGCTGGTCTTCTCCAACAAGACCGAGGCGGACATCATCCTGCGCGAGGCCTTCGAGGGTATGCCGGGTCTGAAGACCGTGTTCCTCGTCACCGACGAGGAAGCCAGCCCGTTGCACCGCGAGCAGATCGACGGCAAGCTTCTGGCGCAGGTGGTGACGCCCGCGCGCGACGTCTGCTACGTCTGCGGCCCGGACGCGATGCTCGACGACATGGCCAAGGCCCTGCGCGACATCGGCGTGGCCGAGGATCGGATCGTCACCGAGGAGTTCGACTGACCCCCTCGGGCCGGGGTGATCAGAACCATTGCCCCGGTTCCATCAGCCCCAGATCCAGAAGCTGCCGCGAGTGCCATTCGAAACGCGCCGAGTTGTGCCAGCGGAAGCTTGAAATCCCGTCGCTCGAGCCGGGGTTGCGCTTAAGCGCCTTGGCGGTGCGGAAGGAAGCGATGGCCGCGGTGAGGTTGTGGTGCCACGGACAGGCGTAGGTATTGTATTTCTCGTCACTGAAGGTGTGATCGCCGCGCAGCGCCAGGCCTTTCTCGGCACGGAAGAGCGCGATGCGGTCAATCTTGCGCCGGGCGACGGGGATGTGCTCCTCGAAGCGCCAGCGCAGCCCTCCGAAGAAATCCAGCTGCCGCTCCTTGGGGTGGTTGCCGCGCGCCGGGTCCGGACGCGCCAGCGCATAGTAGCCCGAGCGGTCGAGCCAGGCGTCGTCGAGCGAGACGGCGTTTGGCGCCATACCCAGATCACCGGCGTAGAGGTCGATCACGTAGGTCAGCATGGCGTCGCGCCGTTCCTCGCTGTGAAAGGCCAGCATCTCGGCGATGCTGCGTGTCTCGCAGAACGGGTAGAACAGGAACTCGGCGTTGTAGCAGTAATACATCCAGCGCCCCGGCAGTACGGCGCTCATCCGGGTGACCGCGCGCGGCACCGCATCCTCCGCATGGGGGTCGAAATCGATGCGCTTGGTTCGTTCGGCGACGTCGGGGGCCAGCGTCAGGTGAGGCGCCATGAACAGCAGGACCGGCGCGAAGCCGAGTTGCATATGGTGGCGCGCGGTGGTGTCCACCTCGGCCTGATCCTCGCAGAAGATCATCGCCACGGGGGTGCCGGCCGGCGCTTTCGCCAGCTCTGCTGCCTCCCGTTTCAGGAACTCGTCCAACCCGCTATACTGCATCCGCTTCTCGCCCGGCGTTTTGCGCAGAGACTCGGGGAAAAGCGCACGCATTGCAAGCTGGGGCGGTTTTGCGCTATGCGCACGCCCTGAACCGCCGAACCGGAGTCCTCTCATGTCCCAGTCGAAGACCGCGCCGAAGAAGCTTTTCATCAAGACCTACGGGTGCCAGATGAATGTCTACGACAGCGAGCGCATGGTCGAAGCTCTTGGGGGGCAGGGCTACGTGGAGACGCAGAGTCCCGACGACGCGGACATGATCCTGCTCAACACCTGCCACATCCGCGAGAAGGCCGCCGAGAAGGTCTATTCCGAGCTGGGCCGCTACAAGCACCTGAAGGCCGAAAGGCCCGACCTGAAGATCGGCGTAGCGGGCTGCGTGGCGCAGGCCGAGGGCGAAGAGATCATCCGTCGCCAGCCGATGGTGGACCTTGTCGTAGGCCCGCAGAGTTACCACCGGCTGCCCGAGATGGAGGCGAAGGCCGGGGCAGGGGTCAAGGCGCTCGACACCGACTTCCCCGAGGAAGACAAATTCGAGAAGCTGACATCGCGGCCCAAGGCCAAGCGCGGCCCGACCGCCTTCCTGACGGTGCAGGAAGGCTGCGACAAGTTCTGCGCCTTCTGCGTGGTGCCCTATACCCGCGGTGCCGAAGTCTCGCGTCCCGCCGGGCGCGTGCTGTCCGAGGCGCGTGACCTGGTGGAGCGCGGTGTGCGCGAGATCACCCTGCTGGGGCAGAACGTCAACGCCTACCACGGCCACGACAAGGGGCTCGCCGGGATCATCCGGGATCTTGCGAAGATCGATGGGCTGGAGCGCATCCGCTTCACCACCTCGCATCCCAACGACATGGACGACGCGCTGATCGCCGCCCATGCCGAGGTCGAAAAGCTGATGCCCTACCTGCACCTGCCGGTGCAGGCCGGCTCGGACAAGATCCTCAAGCGGATGAACCGCCAGCACACCGCCGAGAGCTACCTGAAGGTGGTCGAGCGGCTGCGTGCGGCACGCCCCGACCTGCACCTGTCGGGTGATTTCATCGTCGGCTTCCCGGAAGAGACCGAGGAGGATTTCCAGGCGACGCTCGACCTCGTCGAAGCGGTGCAATATGGGTCGGCCTTCTCGTTCAAGTATTCCGAGCGGCCGGGCACCCCGGCGGCGGAGCGTCCGCAGGTTTCCGAGGACGAGAAGGACGACCGCCTGCAACGCCTGCAGGCACTCCTGGGTCGCCAGCAGCGCGCGCTGCAGGACGCGATGGTCGGTCGCGAAGTCGGTGTGCTTTTTGAGAAACCCGGGCGCAAGCCGGGGCAGATGGGCGGAAAATCCGACTACCTGCACGCGGTACATGTGGCGGGCGAGGGGCTCTCGGTTGGCGATCTGCGCCGGGTGCGCATCGTCGAGTCCGGTGCCAATTCGCTGAAAGGCGAGTTGCTCTGACGCGATCCCGCCGCCGCATTTTTGTCACAGGCGGTTGGGAAACATCGGGCATTGGTGAGAGCTCGGAGACAATCCCCTGTCCGCGGCGCAGATGGTGGCCTTTTAGACACAATATGTGGTGGTTGCCCCTTCACAGGCGAGGAAATGGTGCTACTCTCCCGCTAAGTAAGGGGTTTGCCTTTGGACCGGGATGTCCGCGCCATGGGCTGATTGAGTATCAACATTGAAGGGGACAGAGGCTGTGGCGACACGCTTTTCCAAGGCTCTCCGCGGCGTTCTGGGGGCAGCGGCCGTATCCGCAATCGCCCTGACCGGCATCGCCGCCCCTGCGGCTGCCGCCGCGGACGGTGCGAACACACCTATCATTTCCACGCAGAACACGCGGACCATTCGTGGCGAGCGGTATATTCCGGGCATCTCGCTTTCACCCGACGGCTGCGAGATCTGGGTGATGGACGATGGCGCCGAGGGGTACGCGGTTTCGCGCGTGACCCGTGACGGCCGCCCCGTCTGCCATGAGATCAACATCTGCGGCACGCTCAAGGCGGACCAGTATTTTGCCACGGACAGCTACAAGATCTACCCGCAGAGCCGCTACCGGCTTGACGAGTTCTTCCGCGACGCCAAGGCATTCGGCTACATCATCGTGGGCCACACCGACGCCCGTGCCAGCAACGCCTACAACGACCGGCTGAGCCTCAACCGCGCCAATTCCGTGGCGGCGGTTGCCCATGCCAATGGCGCCCGGGTCATCGATGTGCGTGGCTACGGCGAGAACTACCCGGTGGCGACCAACAGCACCGCCGAGGGCATGGCGCAGAACCGCCGTGTCGAAATCCTGTGCGTGCGCTGAGGGGGGCCGGCCAGATGAAACTTGCGAAACTCGCGCTCGTGCTCGCCGCTGCCTCGGGTCTTGCCGCCTGCGACATGCCGATCGGCGAAGACAAGAGCCAGGACGTCAACCTGATCGACCGCAACGACCTGTCGCAGATCCGCTGGGGCGTCTGGGTTGATCCGGACGGCTGCGACAACTGGATCGCCGACGACGGCGTCGAGGGCTACCTTGCCCGCCGCCTCGACAAGTACGGCAAGCCGGTCTGCTCCGGCGTCGCCCCGCCCACGGTGGCAACCGGCGGCTTCAAGCAGGGCGCCACCTCGGTGATCGGAGACCCGCTCTGAGCGGGGCACTCACATACCAATGCCAACGGCCGCGCGGTGCACACCGCGCGGCCGTTTTGCTTCTTTGCACCCGCCAAGGGAACGAACCTGCTTGACCTCGGGCCCCGCCGCTTGGCACCATCAAGGTACACTCAAGCGCAGGAGACATGCGTGAACACAGGCATCCTGACCGAAGCCATCCTGGAATTTCCGGACAATCGCCTCCTCATCGATCTGTGCGGAGAATACGACCGCAACCTCACCGACATCGAAGCCCGAACCGGCGTGCAAATCCTGCGCCGTGGCAACCAGTTGGCGCTGCACGGCCCGGCCGAAGCGCAGGAGGCCGCGCGCGAGGTGCTGAATGCCCTCTACCAGCGGCTGGAACAGGGTCGCTCGGTCGGCCGCGGTGACATCGACCGCGAGTTCCGACTCGCCCCCGAGGAGCAGGAACCGGGCGATCAGCTCGAGATGTTCTCGGGTGGCAAGGTCGAGATCAAGACCCGCAAGAAACTCATCGAACCGCGCACCGACGCCCAGAAGGCCTATGTCCGCGCGCTCTTCGAGAACGAGCTCGCCTTCGGCATCGGCCCGGCGGGCACCGGCAAGACCTACCTCGCCGTGGCCGTCGGCGTGAACCTCTTCATCACCGGCCAGGTCGACAAGATCATCCTCAGTCGCCCGGCGGTGGAAGCGGGCGAGAAGCTCGGCTACCTGCCCGGCGACATGAAGGACAAGGTCGATCCTTACATGCAGCCGCTCTACGACGCGCTGAACGACTTCCTGCCCGGCAAGCAGCTGGCGAAGATGATGGAAGAAAAGACCATCGAGATCGCGCCGCTGGCCTTCATGCGCGGGCGCACCCTGTCGAACGCCTTCGTGGTGCTCGACGAGGCGCAGAACGCCACGTCGATGCAGATGAAGATGTTCCTGACCCGCCTCGGCGAAGGCTCGCGCATGGTGATCACCGGCGACCGCAGCCAGGTCGACCTGCCGCGCGGCGTGCAATCGGGTCTGCAGGACGCCGAGCGCCTGCTCAGCCATATCGACAAGATCAGCTTCAACTACTTCACCTCTGCCGATGTGGTGCGTCACCCCCTTGTGGCGAAGATCATCGAAGCCTACGAGAAGGACGCGGAGCGCGGGGCCTGACGGCCCCCGCTCCTTCCTACAGGCTCAAACATCCCGGGGGTCCGGGGGCGCGATGTCCCCGGCTTGCACATATGGCTCAGCTGACCGACACCGTTTTCGAGGACGACCGCTGGGAGGAAGCCGGGTTCGAGGAGCTGGTCGAGACCGCGGCCCGCGCCGCCCTGGCCCATCTCGGGCTTGATCCGGACGGCTTCGAGATCGCCGTGCTCGCCTGCGACGACGCGCGCATTGCCGAGCTGAATGCCGAGTTCCGCGAGAAGCCGACCCCGACAAACGTACTGTCCTGGCCTTCCGAGGAGCGTGGTGCCGACGTCGAGGGGGACGCGCCGGAGCTGCCCGAGACCGAGGACGGCCCCTTTGCGACCGAGCTCGGGGACCTCGCCATCGCCTATGAGACCTGCGCGCGCGAGGCGCAGGAGGCGGGCAAGGTCTTTGAGGACCATGTGACGCATCTGGTCGTTCATGGAACTTTGCACCTTTTGGGCTATGATCACGTGCGTGACGGCGATGCGACGCTCATGGAAAATATTGAGACCGAAATACTTGGCAAAATGGGTATCGCGGACCCATATTCGTCTGACCTCTGAGAGACACAGGATCAAAAGGACCGATGGGAGACAACGACGACTCGTCTAATGCAGCGCAAGGCGCGCATGAAAACGAGCAGATGGACCGGCCTCCGGGCTTTTTCAAACGCATCTTCTCCGGCCGCGTGAGCGGTTCTGACGGCGAAGGTGACCCGGGGCAGAGTCTCGTGGCAGCCTATGAGCGGCCCGTACATGGCATGATGAACCTGCGCCGCATGCGCGTGGAAGACGTGGCGATTCCCAAGGCGGAGATCGTCGCCGTGCCCGATACCCTCACCATGGATGAGCTCGTGACGGTCTTCCGCGACAGCGGCATGACCCGCCTGCCGGTCTACGCCGGCACGCTCGACACGCCCGTGGGCATGGTGCACCTCAAGGACTTCGCGCTGCTGCATGGCTTCAACGGCCATGGCGAGGAGTTCGACATGAAGAAGATGCTGCGTCCGCTGCTCTTCGTGCCGCCCTCGATGCCGATCGGCGTCCTGCTGACCAAGATGCAGACCGAGCGTCGGCATATGGCGCTGGTGATCGACGAATACGGCGGCGTCGACGGGCTCGTCACCATCGAGGACCTGATCGAACAGGTCATCGGCGAGATCGAGGACGAGCACGACACCGAGGAAGGTCGCAACTTCTTCCGCGAAAAGTCGGGCAGCTGGCTGGCGCTCGCCAAGACCCCGCTCGAGGAATTCGAAGCGGCGACCGGCATCGCGCTCACCGATCCCGACGAGATCGACGAGGAAGAGATCGACACGCTTGGCGGCCTCGTCTTCATGCTCGCCGGTCACGTGCCTGCGCGTGGTGAGGTGATCCCGCATCCCGACGGCATCGACTTCGAGGTGGTGGACGCCGATCCGCGTCGTATCAAGCGGTTGCGCGTGCGCCCCTCCACGCCGGCCTCCGACGGCACCATCACCGCGCCTGCGCTCCTGCCGCCGGTGCGCCCCGAGGGTGCGGTCAATGGCGGCGATGCCGGGGCCGGGCGTGGCTGAACCGGAGGCGCAGTCCGATGCCGGGCAAATCGGGGGCCGCCGCATGGTGACGGCCCCCGTTGCCGCATCGAAGTCGCGCCTCCTGACCGGGCGTCTGCGCATTCTTCCCGCTCTGGCCTGTGGCGTGCTGATGGCACTGGGGCAGGCACCATGGAACCTGTGGTACGCGGCGCTGGCCGGGCTGGTCCTGTCGATGGCGCTCTTCTCCCTGCAGCGTGGGTCGCGCGCGGCGCTGGCGGTGGGCTGGGGCGTCGGTACCGGCTATTTCGGCCTCGCGCTGAACTGGCTGACCGAACCCTTCCAGGTCGACGCGGCGGTGACCGCCTGGATGGCACCCTTCGCGCTGTTCTTCATGGCGGCAGGGCTGGCGCTGTTCTGGGGCCTCGCCTTCTGGGGCGCCGCACAGGCACCGCGATCAAGGCTCTTCGCCCTGGTCGCCACATGGACGCTGGCCGAATTGGCCCGCGGATACCTGTTCACCGGCTTTCCCTGGGGGCTCGTCGGCTACCTCTGGGAGCCCACCGATGCCATCCAGTGGGTGAGTTGGACGGGTTCCTTCGGTCTCACCCTGGTGACGCTGGCGCTGGCGGCGCTGCTCTCGCGGGCGCTGCGCGGTGCGTGGCGGCCGGCGGTGGCGGGGCTGGTCCTGCTGGCCGCTCTGCTCTGGGGTGGAACGCAGATGCTGCCGCCGCTTCAGGAGCTTGCGGGACGCCCGGTGGTCCGCCTCGTGCAGCCCAATGCCCCGCAGACCCAGAAGTGGGACCGGGACTACATCCCGATTTTCTTCGAGCGGCAGGTCGAGTTCACCGCCGCCCCAGCACAGGACGGGCTGCCGCGTCCCGAGCTGATCGTCTGGCCCGAGACCGCCGTGCCGCGGCTGCTGGAGAACGCCGAGGCCGAGTTGCGGGTGATCACCGATGCCGCCCTGCCGGCCCGCGTGGTGCTGGGGATCCAGCGCAGCGAGGGTTACGACTACTACAACTCCCTGGCGCTGGTGGCGCAGGGGCCGAAGGTCGAGGCAGTCTACGACAAGCACCACCTCGTGCCCTTCGGCGAGTACATGCCCTTCAAGGAGCTTTTCCGCCACATCAACGTCAGCGGCATCGCCGCGCGGGCCGAGGGCGGTTATTCCGCCGGGCCGGGCGCGCAGCTGCTCGATCTCGGCGGAACGTTCGGCAATGCCCTGCCGCTGATCTGCTACGAGGCGGTCTTCCCGCAGGACCTGCGCGCTGCCGCGCGACCCGAGCTGCTGCTGCAGATCACCAACGATGCCTGGTTCGGCAACTTCTCTGGCCCGTACCAGCACCTCGCGCAGGCCCGCATCCGGGCGATCGAACAGGGCTTGCCGATGCTGCGCGCCGCCAACACCGGTGTCTCGGCGATCATCGACGGGGCAGGGCGGGTGCTCAAGTCGCTGCCGCTGGGGGAGGCGGGCTTCCTGGATGCCCGGCTGCCGCCGCCGTTGCGCGTGACCTTCTATAGCCGGATCGGCGACCTGCCCCTCCTGGGACTCCTCGCGCTGCTGATGGTGCTGGCCTTCGCGCCGCGCCGCGGCGATTTCGATTGACGGCGTGATCACAAGGGCGTAGCCAGAAGTTTCACATCCCTGTCACAACGGCTTCCTGGCGTGACAGCTGGTATCTAATGGAGCACTTATGTCCCGAAAAAACTATATCTTCACCTCGGAGTCCGTATCCGAGGGGCACCCCGACAAGGTGTGCGACCGCATTTCCGATGCCGTGCTTGACGCGCTGCTGGCAGAGGACCCGCTGGCGCGGGTTGCCTGCGAGACCTTCGCCACCACCAACCGCGTGGTCATCGGTGGCGAGATCGGCCTGACCGACCAGGACAAGCTGCATGAATACATGGAGCGCATTCCCGATATCGCCCGCGCCTGCATCAGGGATATCGGCTACGAGCAGGACAAGTTCCACCACGCCACCTGCGAGGTCACCAACCTGCTGCACGAACAGTCCGCGCATATCGCGCAGGGCGTGACCGGCGCGGGCAACCGCGACGAGGGCGCCGGCGACCAGGGCATCATGTTCGGCTACGCGACGAACGAGACGCCCGAGCTGATGCCGGCGCCGATCCTCTACTCGCACGCCGTGCTCAAGAAGCTCGCCGAGGTGCGCAAGTCCGGCGCCGAGCCGATGCTGGGACCGGACGCCAAGTCGCAGATCTCGGTGCGCTACGAGGGCGGCAAGCCGGTCGGGGTGACCTCGATCGTGCTGTCTACGCAGCACACAGACGAGGGGCAGACCTCCGACGACATCCGCGCCATCGTCGAACCCTACATCCGCGGCACACTGCCCGAGGGTTGGATCACCGCGGACACCGAATGGTGGGTGAACCCCACCGGCAAGTTCGTCATCGGCGGGCCGGACGGTGACGCGGGTCTCACCGGGCGCAAGATCATCGTCGACACCTACGGCGGGGCCGCGCCGCACGGCGGCGGCGCCTTCTCCGGCAAGGATCCCAGCAAGGTCGACCGCTCGGCCGCCTACGCGGCGCGTTACCTTGCCAAGAACGTGGTCGCGGCGGGCCTGGCGGAGCGCTGCACGGTGCAGCTCTCCTACGCCATTGGCGTGGCCAAGCCACTGTCGATCTACGTCGACACCCATGGCACCGGCGATGCCGATGCCGAGGCGATCGAACGGGCCATTCCCAAGGCGATGGATCTCACTCCGCGCGGCATCCGCACCCACCTCGAGCTGAACAAGCCGATTTACCAGCGCACCGCGGCCTACGGCCACTTCGGCCGCGCGCCGGATGCGGACGGGGGCTTCTCCTGGGAGCGCACCGATCTTGCCGAGGCGTTGAAGCGGGAGCTCTGAGCCCGCGCAAATCCCTTTAGAAGGATTTGCAAATTCGACCGGGTCGAATTTGAAGGTAAGCAGGCGGGCCGGTGGGAAACCTCTGGCCCGCTTCGCTTTTGGCGCTTGAGCTATGGTCAATGCCTGCGGCCCATGCCATGGCTCTGGCATGGATTTGTGGATTGTCGTCACCCTTTGCGCCGCCTTCTTCCAGACCTTGCGCTTCATGCTGCACAAGGTGCTGAGCACGGGCGGGCTAACGGCAACCTCCTCGACCTTTGCGCGCTTTGCCTATGCCGCTCCCGCCGCGGTGCTGGTGGTGGCCGGCTACCTCATTGCCACTGGGCAGGAGTGGCCGCAGCTGAGTATCGCCTTCTGGGCCTATGCGCTCTTCGGCGCGCTGGGCCAGATCCTCGCGACGGTCTTCGTCGTGGCGCTGTTCCGGCAGCGCAACTTCGCCGTCGGCATCACTTTCAAGAAGACCGAGGTGATCCAGACCGCGCTGGTCGGCCTCGCGGTCCTGGGCGAAAACATCTCGGCGGCGGGCTGGGGGGCGATTCTGGTCGGTCTTGTCGGGGTGCTGCTGCTCTCGGAGACACCGGGCCTCCAGGGCAACTGGCTGCGCCGGATGGGCAGCCCGGCGGTGGCGCTGGGTCTCGCCTCGGGGTTCTTCTTCGCCATCTCCGGCGTCGGGTATCGCGGCGCCTCGCTCGAGATCGCCTCGGACGCGCCCTTCCTGCGGGCCGGGGTGACTCTGGTCTGCGTGGTGCTGTCGCAGGCGCTGGGAATGGCTCTTTGGTTGCGTCTCTTCGAGCCCGGACAGATCACTGCGGTCTGGGCCGCGCGCCGCACGGCATTCTGGCTCGGCCTTACATCGATGGCCGGCAGCCTGTCGTGGTTCACCGCCTTCACCCTGCAGACCGCCGCCTATGTGCAGGCGCTCGGGCAGGTCGAGCTGATCTTTTCACTCATGGCCTCGGTGCTGGTCTTCAAGGAAAGCATCACCCGGCGCGAGTTGGCGGGGATCGGCTTCCTGTGCCTATCGGTGCTCATCCTCGTTCTGGTGCTCTGAGCGCCGCTTCCGGGTTGCGCCGGACCGGGGAGGCTGACATTTTCCGCGCCAGAAAAGGAGCCCGCCCCATGTCCTTCACCCTTGCCACCTGGAACATCAACTCGGTCCGCCTGCGCGAGCCCATCGTCCTCAAGCTGCTGGCAGAAGAGGGGCCGGACGTGCTGTGCCTGCAGGAGACCAAGAGCCCGGTCGACAAGATCCCGCTCGAGCAGTTCGCGGCGCTCGGCTACCACCACATCGTGGCGCGCGGGCAGAAGGGCTACAACGGCGTCGCCATCCTGTCGAAGCTGCCGCTGCTCGATGCCGGGGACCAGGATTTCGCCACGCTCGGCCATGCCCGCCACGTCGCGGCGAAGCTCGAGAACGGCGTCACCATCCACAACTTCTACGTCCCGGCGGGTGGCGACGAGCCGGACCGCGAGAAGAATGTGAAGTTCGGCCAGAAACTCGATTACCTGACCGAGATGCGCGACTGGTTCCACGCCAACAAGCCGGAGAAGTCGATCCTCGTCGGCGATCTCAACATCGCCCCGCGCGAGGATGACGTCTGGAGCCACAAGAAGCTGCTGAAGATCGTCTCGCACACGCCGATCGAGGTCGAGCATCTGGCGCAAGCGCAGGACGCGGGCTCCTGGGTCGATATCACCCGTCAGGACATCCCCGAGGGACTGCTTTATTCTTGGTGGTCCTACCGCGCCCGCGACTGGGACGCGGCGGACAAGGGACGGCGGCTCGACCACGTCTGGGCGACACCGGACATTTCCAACGCCGGCCATGGCTCGCGCATCCTGCGCGACGCGCGCGGCTGGGAGAAGCCCTCGGACCACGTGCCGGTCTTCGCCAGCTTCGACCTCTGAGCCACAGCTGTGCCCGGACTTGTGACAAGTCCGGGCGCTTGCGGAACAATCCGCGATGCGCTCTGGTTGAGGCGGGGCCGGGGCAGGGGTCCCGGCAGCAATACCGGAGCGCCGCGCATGGGTCCCAACACCACCACGATATTCGCCGTCATATTGGCAGTCGCGCTGCCGCTGACGGTTGCCTTCGCCGTTTGGCGGGCGATCACCACCGCGCGCACTCCGCAGGGCGCGGCGGGCTGGACGGTGTTCCTGCTCGCCGCGCCGTGGTTCGCGCTGCCCGCCTACCTGTTCTTCGGCCAGCACAAGCTCCGCGGCTATCGGATCACCCGGCGCAGCAGCCGCGCGGTGCGCCGCGAGATGGACGCCTTCTGCGCCGACTACCCGCCGGCCGAGGCCGATCCCACCCGCTACCGCGCCTTCGAACGTCTCGCGGCCATGCCGGCGGTGGGTGGCAATTCGGCGGATCTGCTGGTCGATGGCAGGGCGACCTTCGACGCGGTCTTCGAGGCAATGGATCGGGCGCAGCATTACCTTCTGGTGCAGTTCTACACGATTGCCGAGGACGGGTTGGGCAACGAGATGGCCGCGCGCATGATCGCCGCCTCGGAGCGCGGCGTGCAGGTGCGGCTGATCTTCGACGGGGTGGGCAGCTACGGGCTTCCGGCGCAGTACCTCAAGGCGCTGCGCGATGCCGGGGTGCAGGTGGTGGACCCGGCCAATGCCCCGGGTCCGACCTCGCGCTTCCAGATCAACTTCCGCAACCACCGCAAGACGGTGATCATCGATGGCGAGGAAGGCTACATCGGCGGCCACAACGTCAAGGACGACTACCTCGGCAAGAACCCCACCTTCGGTCCGTGGCGCGACACCCACCTGCGCCTGCGCGGACCGATGGTGGCACAGCTGCAGCTGGTCTTCGCCGAGGACTGGCACTGGGCGACGGGCGAGACCATCGGACGCGGGCTCAACTGGCGGCCGGAGAGCGCCGAGGAGAACCTGTCGGGGCTGGTGCTGCCCTCGGGTCCGGCCGACGACATGGACACCGGCGCGCTGTTCTTCATTTCGGCCATGGCCGAGGCCCGCGACCGGGTTTGGATCGCCTCACCTTATTTCGTGCCCGATCAGGACGTGCTTTCGGCGCTCGTGGGGGCCGCCCTGCGCGGCTGTGACGTGAAGGTGCTCGTCCCCGATGCCATCGACCACTACCTGCCCTGGCTCGCCGCCCATGCCTTCTTTGACGAGGTGCGCGCCGCGGGCGTGGAGGTGCTGCGCTACGAGGGCGGCTTCGTGCACCAGAAGGTGATACTGGTGGACGACGATCTGGCGGCAGTGGGCTCGGCCAACCTCGACAACCGCTCGTTCCGGCTCAATTTCGAGACAATGGCGGTGATTTTCGACCGCGGCTTCGCGTCGCGGGTCTCGAAGATGCTGGAGGCCGATTTCACCAGCGCCTACAAGATGGACAAGCCGCTGAGCGCGCACCCGCTGTGGGTGCGCACCGCCGCGCCCTTCGCGCGGCTGCTGGCTCCGATCCTGTGAAGGCTCTGCCATGACGTCCGCTTCCTCTTCCCCCAGACCGGCCCTGAAGGTCGCCAGCTACAACATCCGCAAGGCCATGGGCATCGATCGCCGCCGCGATCCGGCGCGGATCCTGCAGGTGCTCAACCAGATCGGTGCCGACGTGGTGGTGTTGCAGGAGGCCGACCTGCGGCTCGGCCCGCGCCCTGCCGCCATCCCGCGCTTCCTGATCGCCCAGGAAACCGACTACGAGGTGGTCGACCTGGCCCGCAACGACGTCAGCCTTGGCTGGCACGGCAACGCCATCTTCGTGCGAAGGGGGCTCGAGGTGACCCTTACCGGGCGCATCGAGCTGCCGGGGCTTGAGCCGCGCGGCGCGGTCATGGCGCGGGTTGAAGGGGTGAACGTGGTCGGCGCGCACCTTGGTCTGCTGCGCCGCTACCGGCTCAAGCAGATGTCCCAGATCCGCGACCATCTGGGGGATCTGCGCGCCGAGGCGGCGATCTTTGGCGATTTCAACGAGTGGTCGGACGTGCGCGGCTACGAGCCCTGGGAGCGCGATTTCACCCTCACCCTGCCGGGGCGCAGCTACCACGCCTCGCGGCCCTTCGTCGCGCTGGATGGGGTCGCCTACGGCAGCGCGCTGGCGCTCGATGACGCCGGGGTGGAGGAGGGCGGCGCCGCGCGCCGCGCCTCGGACCACCTGCCGATCTGGGCGCAACTGTCGCGCCGGGACTGAGCGCGGCGGGAGGGTCTGGCGGGGCCGGTCTTGCATCAGGCCATATCCTGCGCCATGTAACACGCCAAGCGAACCGCCGCAGCGGAGGGAAAAGCATGCTGGAACTGGGCAAGACCGAGGCCCCCAAGGGCGATCTCATTAAGGACGTCAGCGAAGCCGACTTCATGGCCGAGGTGGTGGACGCCTCGCAGGAAGTGCCTGTGATCGTCGATTTCTGGGCGCCCTGGTGCGGCCCGTGCAAGCAGCTTGGACCGGCGCTGGAAGCCGCCGTGACCGAGGCTCGCGGCGCGGTGAAGATGGCCAAGGTCAACGTCGACGAAGCGCAGATGATCGCCGGCCAGCTGCGCATCCAGTCGATCCCGACGGTCTATGCCTTCTACAAGGGCCAGCCGATCGACGGCTTCCAGGGCGCGCTGCCCGCCTCGGAGCTGAAGGCCTTCATCGACCGCGTTGTCCAGGCTTCGGGCGGGGATGCCTCGGGCGGTCTCGACGAGGCCGTCGCCACCGCCGAGGAAATGCTCGAGCAGGGCGCGGCCGCAGACGCGGCGCAGGTCTTCGCGGCGATCCTCGAAGAGGACCCCAACAACGCCAAGGCCTTCGCCGGCATGGTGTCCTGCTATCTCGCTCTCGGCGAGATCGAGCAGGCCGAGGCGGTGCTGAACGGCGTTCCTGCGGAGATCTCCAAGGCCCCCGAGCTGGAAGCGGCGCACGCCAAGATCGAACTGGCCAAGCAGGCGAGCAACGCCGGTCCCGTGGCCGAGCTGACCGCCAAGGTCGAGGCCGATCCGGCGGACCTGCAGGCGCGTTTCGATCTGGCACAGGCGCTCTATGCCAACGGTCAGACCGAAGAGGCGGTGGACCATCTGCTCGACCTCTTCCGCCGCGACCGCGAGTGGAACGAGGGCGCGGCCAAGGCCCAGCTCTTCACCATCTTCGATGCGCTCAAGGCGAATGATCCGGTGGTGCTCAACGGGCGCCGCAAACTCAGCTCGATGATATTTGCCTGACCGCCGATGCGCCCTAGCTCGCAGGTCATGGTGAGACGAACCGATCTTCCGGGCATCATCCCGGTCTTCCCGCTTCCCGGTGCGTTGCTGCTGCCGCGCTCGCGCCTGCCGCTGCACATCTTCGAGCCGCGCTATCTTGCGATGTTCGACGATGCGCTGAAGAGCGACGCGCGGCTGATCGGCATGGTGCAGCCCGCGGCCAACGGCTCTGACGACAAGCCGGCGCTGCAGCGCATCGGCTGCGCCGGGCGCGTCACCCAGTTCTCCGAGACCGAGGACGGGCGCTACATGATCACCCTGTCGGGCCTGTCGCGCTTCCGGGTGATGGAAGAGGTCGATGGCTTCACGCCCTACCGTCGCTGCAAGGTCAGCTGGGAAGGGTTCGAGCACGACCTCGATCCGCATGCAGACCGCGATGACGCCTTCAACCGTGACGCCTTCCTGCGGCTGCTGGACCGCTATTTCGATGCGCGCGGTCTGTCTGCCGACTGGGACACGCTGAAGGACGCCGAGGACGAGCTGTTGATCAACTCGCTCTCGATGCTGCTCGACTTCGCACCCGAGGAAAAGCAGGCGCTGCTCGAGGCGCCGCGTCTGGAGTCGCGCCGCGAGACCCTCGTGACGCTGATCGAGTTCGCCCTGCGCGGCGGAGAAGAGGATTTGATACAATGACCGAAGAGACGTTCGCCTTTGACCGCCACATGCTCGAGGCGCTGGTCTGCCCGGTGACCCATGCGGGGCTGGACTACGATGCCGAGCGGCAGGAGCTGGTGAGCAAGGGCGCGGGGCTGGCCTTTCCGATCCGTGACGGCATTCCCGTCATGCTGATCGACGAGGCACGGCGTCTCGACGACTGACCGGCGCGCAGGCGAGGGGCCAGCCTCTCGTGCTCCCCGGCGTGTTTTCAAAGAGAAGAAGGGGCGGGGTCTGATCAGGCCGCGCCCTTTCGCTTTTTGCCACGCAGCTTGCGCCGAGGGGGATCTGATCCCGACTTGCGCAAGGCTGCGTGGCGGCTAATCTCGCGCCATGATTGTACTGGATGACAAGAGTATCCGTGTTCTGGAACGGGTTTCGGAGCTGGACTACTTCGACTCCCAGACGGCAGAGCTGCCCTGTGAAGTCACGCCTCTCGACGTCTGGAACCTCGTGATCTCCGAGCCCCGGCCCTGCCTGAAGCTGGCGTTCAAGGTGCGCGACAGGATTTCGGCCGTGTTCGGGGTGCAGGAAATCCAAGGCTTCAGCGGGCAGCAGGTGGCGTCTGTAGAGGTCGGTGACCGGCTGGATTTCTTCCTGGTCGAGGATGTCGATGACAGCGTGTTGGTCTTGACCGCGCGGGATCGACATCTTGACGTGATGACTTGCATTTCAACGCAGGGCAGCGCGGTGACCATCACCTCCTCTGTACAGGTCCACAATGCCTTTGGGCATGCCTACATGCTGCCTGTCGGAATTGCGCATAGGTGGATCGTTCGCAACATGCTGAGGCGCCTGCAGTCCAAGCTGTCAGCCTGATGTCCGCAGCCCGGGAGCCGTGCTGCACAGGAGCGCTCCTGTGCAGCACTATGGGTGACCCGCGCGCAAGGGCCGCGGCCCTGCGCGTGTTCAGACCTCCAGCGCGAGCGCGCGGGCAAGGATCGCCGGGTCGACGTTGCCGCCGGAAACGGTGCAGATCACCGCATCACCCGCGATCTCGTCCTTGCGGAACAGCACCGCGGCCAGCGCCACGGCACCGCCGGGCTCGGCGATGATCTTGAGGTGCCGCGCCGCGAGTTGCATGGCCTTCAGCGCCTCCTCTTCGGTCACCGCAAGGCCGGGGCCGCAGAGGCGGTGCATGATCGGGAAGGTGATGTTGCCGGGCTGCGGCGTGACGATGGCGTCGCAGATATTGCCACCCAGAGCCGGGTTGCGCTGGATCGTTCCCGCGGCAAGCGAGCGTTTCACGTCGTCGAAGCCCTCGGGCTCGGCTGGGCGCACGCGCAGCCCCGGCGCCTTTGCCTCGAGCGCCAGCGCGATGCCCGAGGTGAGCCCGCCACCGCCGCAGCAGACCAGAACATCGGCCTCGGTCACGCCTTCCTCGGCGGCCTGTTCGGCGATCTCGAGTCCGCAGCTGCCTTGTCCGGCGATCACCTCGGGCTCGTCGAAGGGTTTGATCAGCGTCAGGCCCCGCTCTGCCGCGAGTTTGGCGCCGAGCGCGTCGCGGTCTTCCTTCTCGCGATCATAGGGCACCACCTCGGCGCCGAGTCCCTTCGTGCCCGCGACCTTGGCGGCGGGGGCGTCGGCGGGCATGATAATCACCGCGGGCACGCCGAAACCTTTGGCCGCTGCGGCGATGCCCTGCGCGTGGTTGCCCGAGGAAAAGGCGATGACGCCCTTGGCCCGCACATCGGGATCGAGCGCCGAGAGCGCCGACCAGGCACCGCGGAACTTGAAGCTGCCGGTGTGCTGCAGGCATTCGGCCTTCACCAGCAGGCGGCGCCCGGCGATCTCGTCGAGGAAGGGCGAGGAGAGCAGCGGTGTGCGGCGGGCGTGGCCCTGCAGCCGCGTCGCGGCGGCCTCGATGCGGGTGATGTCCATGGGAAGTCCTCGGTCTGTCGGTGGCTTGTCGGTGTCGGCCAGACCCTGTGCCGGGCATTGGGCGGTGTCAACGGGCTTGCCAAGCCGGGCCGGGGCTGGCGAGATGGCCCGCATGATCGAACGGCGGCACGCGCAGGACGGGATGCGCTCGCGGGCGCTCTATTCGCCCTGCGAGACCTATCGCTATGGCCTCGAGCGGGTCTGGAAAGATGTGCCGGGGCCGCTGCTGCTCTGGGTGATGCTGAACCCGGCGCGCGCTGACGAGCGCCGCAACGACCCAACCATCGAGCGCTGCCAGCGCCGCGCGCAGGCGATGGGTTTCGGCGGCATGCGCATCGCCAACATCTTTGCCTACCGCGCGCCCACACCCGTCGAGCTGCGCCGCGCCGAGGCGCCTGTGGGGCCCGAGAACGACGCGCTGCTGCTGCGCTGGCACGCGGGGGCGGGGATGACGCTGGCGGGCTGGGGGGTGCACGGCGCGCACTTGGGGCGGGGCGCCGAGATTGCCGCGCTTCTGGGCGGCGAGCTGCATGTGCTCGGGTTGACCAAGGCCGGCCATCCGCGCCATCCGCTTTATGTCGCCTACAGCCAGCAGCCGCAGGTCTGGGATCGCGGCAGCGGTCCGTAGGGACGGTCGGTCCGTCAGCCAGCGGTTAACCCTGCCGGGCGATCGGTTTTGGTTAAGCCCTCCCCACGCGCGCAGTATTCCGGCTTCGCTGACCGTGGAGGCGCGCCATGCTGATGCTGGCCGGATTGATGGGCATGGCGCTGCTGGGGTCTCTTGCAGTGTTTGCCATGCCGGACTCGGAAGAGGACGCGAATGGCGCGCCGGAAGAGCCCGAGAGCGCGCGGGCCGACGATACGGCGACCAGTTTCGACACCGCTGGAGACGAGCTGCCCGAAGCAGTCCCGTCCGAGGTCAATGTCGCCGAAGTGCTCCAGCCCGGGGGGCAGGGCACGGGTTCCGGGGAGAACGCCATCGCGCCGGGCGAGACGCTGGAAGGCACTTCGCTGACGGACATGCTGGCGGGTGGTGCGGGTGCGGACCTCATCGACGGGCAGGAGGGTGACGACGAGCTGCGTGGCGGCGATGGCGCGGACACGCTGCTTGGCGGGCCGGGCAATGACACGCTGCATGGCGATGCAGGGGGCGATGTGTTGCGCGGCGGGGCGGGCAACGATCTGCTCTTTGCCCATGACGGCGGTGGGGTGCTGGACGGCGGCATGGGGGACGACGTGCTGCAGGGCGGGTTGGGCGCGGACGATCTGACCGGAGGCGCAGGGCAGGACGCGCTGCATGGGCGCGAAGGGGCGGACACGCTGATCGGCGGGCGCGGCGTCGACACGCTTTTCGGCGGGGCAGGGGGCGACACGCTCTCGGGGGTCGTTCTGAACGCGGGTGGCTCAGATGTGGATGGGACGGACTATCTCAATGGTGGTGCGGGAGATGACCTGCTTTGGATCGGGCGCGGCGACGTGGTGAGCGGCGGCGATGGCGCGGACAGCTTCCTGCTCGGCGACTGGATCGCCGGGGGCGAGGCGGCCGAGCTGATGGATTTTGATCCGCAACAGGACCAGATCGTCGTGGTCTGGTCCGGGGCAGAGGCGCCGGTCCTGGAATTGCGCGCGAGCGCGGAGGAGCCCGGCATGACCGAGATTTGCGCCGACGGCGAAGTGTTGGCGCTGCTGCCGGCTGCGGATATGCCGGGGCTGGAGACCATTGCGCTGATCGAGGCGCAGCAGGCGGGCCTGCCGGGCGCAGCGTGATCCTGCTTCGGCACGCCCGGAACTTGGGGCTTCCCTTTGCAGCTGAATCGCCCTATACGCGCGCATCCGGCCATGCGGGCCGGAGCGCTCCAAGGGCCCTGCTGGACGACATCCCGGCTTGAGCCATCCCTCTAACCTTCAAGGAGACCCCGATGTCGATCACCGCCGAAGAGAAAAACCGCCTGATGAAGGAATTCGCAACCAAGGAAGGCGACACCGGTTCGCCCGAAGTTCAGGTTGCCATCCTCACCAGCCGCATCTCGACCCTGACCGAGCACTTCAAGACCCACAAGAAGGACAACCACTCCCGTCGTGGCCTTCTGAAGCTCGTGGCTCAGCGCCGCAAGCTGCTGGACTACCTGAAGGGCAAGGAAGAGGCACGTTACACCGACCTCATCCAGCGCCTCGGCATCCGCCGCTGATCCGCTCAGGATACGGAATTTGCAGCGCCCGCTCCTCTGGAGCGGGCGTTGTCATTTTTCGGGCAGACCGTTTCCGGGCGGGCACAGCTCATGGCAGGGCGGGCAGCAGGCGGTCCTCGACGAGAAACCGCAGGCCGCGCTGCCAGGCGATATCGGTGTTGCCACGGATGTCGGTCTGGTACAGCGCGACGACCTCGCCGCTCTCGGCATCGCGGACCCGCACCACCACGGTCTGAACCAGCACCGAGAGCTTCTGCACCGCGCCGCTGAAGCTCAGCTCCGCGCCGAGCTTCCGGGCCATTGCCACCTCGCAATGGTTGCAGGTGAAAACCTCGCCATGTTTGCGCAGATCCGCGGCAAGCGGCGCGGGGTCGATGAGGCGATAGCGCCCGCTGTCCTCCAGCAGCGCGCGGAAGTGGTCCGAAAGCATGGCGATACGGGCATGCTCGGCCTCGTTGGTGGCGCCATAGTCCACTTCCTGGCTGAAGTTGATGAAGCTCATCTCATGCACGACCACGGGCCGTGCGGCCCCGGACGCAGCCGCAAGAGGCGAGAGGCAGAGCGCTGCCTGCACGGCAAGCAGGCGCAGGAGGCTGGGGCGGATGGGCCTGCGCATCTCGATCTCCTCTCTCGTTTGCCGGCTTCCGCGCGATCCCGGCAAGCCTATCATGGGGTGACAGGCAGCGCCGCCCATCCATTCGGATCACCTGCGGCGCGCTTTGGCCGGTGGTGGCCGCTCTGCGCTTATTGCTTCCCAAAAGCCGGATTCTCATGTATGCGCCCCCCATCTGAGACGTGACGCCTTTGGCTCCCGGGCACATGCAAGAGGATAGGGAGCGGCGGCAATGGGGCCGCCATAGGAACGGGAGACCCGGAGGGCCGGGAGTGCTCCCTTACAGGATACGCTACATGTTCAACGTTACGACGAAATCCATGCAGTGGGGCGAGGAAACCCTCACCCTGGAGACCGGCAAGGTTGCCCGTCAGGCAGACGGCACCGTCATCGCCACCCTCGGCGAGACCTCGGTCATGGCCAACGTGACCTTCGCCAAGGAACCGAAGCCGGGTCAGGATTTCTTCCCGCTGACCGTCCACTACCAGGAAAAATACTACGCCGCGGGCAAGGTGCCCGGTGGCTTCTTCAAGCGCGAGGCGCGTCCGACCGAGAAAGAGACGCTGACCGCACGCCTGATCGACCGTCCGATCCGTCCGCTCTTCGTCCCCGGCTTCAAGCATGAAGTGCTGGTGATGTGCACCGTGCTGTCGCACGATCTGGTCAACGACCCCGACGTCGTGGCGATGATCGCCGCCTCTGCCGCGCTGACCATCTCGGGCGTGCCCTTCATGGGCCCGATCGCCGGCTGCCGCGTCGGTTACACCGATGGCGAATACGTGCTGAACCCGACGGTCGACGACATGCAGGGGCTGCGCAACAACCCCGAGCAGCGTCTCGATCTCGTCGTCGCCGGCACCAAGGACGCCGTGATGATGGTGGAGTCGGAAGCTTACGAACTGACCGAAGAAGAGATGCTGGGCGCGGTGACCTTCGCGCACGAGCAGATCCAGCCGGTCATCGACCTGATCATCGATCTGGCCGAATCCGCTGCGAAAGAGCCCTTCGACTTCCAGGCGCCCGACTACTCGGAGCTCTTCGAAGTGGTGAAGGGTCTTGGCGAAGCCAAGATGAAAGACGCCTACGCGATCAGCGACAAGCAAGAGCGCGTCGCTGCGGTTGCCGCTGTGAAAGAGGCGATCAAGGCTGAGCTCTCCGAAGAGCAGCTCGAAGACGCGAACCTCGGTTCGGCGATCAAGAAGCTCGAGTCGGTCGTGCTGCGCTCGGACGTGGTGAAGAACAAGCGCCGCATCGACGGTCGCGCTCTCGATCAGGTTCGCTCGATCGTGTCGGAAACCTCGGTTCTGCCGCGCACCCACGGCTCGTCGCTGTTCACCCGCGGTGAAACCCAGGCGCTGGTCGTGACCACGCTGGGCACCGGCGACGATGAGCAGATCATCGACGCGCTGCACGGCAACTTCCGCAGCAACTTCCTGCTGCACTACAACTTCCCGCCGTACTCGGTTGGTGAAGTTGGCCGCGTTGGCTCGCCCGGTCGCCGTGAAATCGGCCACGGCAAGCTGGCATGGCGTGCGCTGCAGGCCGTGCTGCCCGCCCCGACCGACTTCCCCTACACCATCCGCGTGGTGTCCGAGATCACCGAATCCAACGGCTCGTCCTCGATGGCGTCCGTCTGCGGCGGCTCGCTGTCGATGATGGATGCGGGCGTTCCGCTGAAGGCACCGGTGGCCGGTGTGGCCATGGGCCTTGTGCTGGAAGACGACGGTGAGTATGCGGTCCTGACCGACATCCTCGGCGACGAGGACCACCTCGGCGACATGGACTTCAAGGTTGCAGGCACCGAGAACGGCATCACCTCGCTGCAGATGGACATCAAGGTCGCGGGCATCACCCCCGAGATCATGAAGCAGGCCCTGGCTCAGGCCAAGGACGGCCGGATGCACATCCTCGGCGAGATGGCCAAGGCGCTCACCGAAGCTGGCGATTTCTCGGTCCACGCACCGCGCATCGAGACCATGCAGATCCCGACCGACAAGATCCGTGAAGTGATCGGCTCGGGCGGCAAGGTGATCCGCGAGATCGTCGAGGTGTCGGGCGCCAAGGTCGACATCAACGACGATGGCGTGATCAAGATCGCCTCGGCAAACGGCGAAGCCATCCAGAAGGCCTACGACATGATCTATTCGATCGTGGCGGAGCCGGAAGAGGGCGCGATCTACAAGGGCAAGGTCGTGAAGATCGTCGACTTCGGCGCCTTCGTGAACTTCTTCGGTAAGCGTGACGGCCTCGTGCACGTCAGCCAGATCGAGAACCGCCGCCTGAACCACCCGTCGGACGTGCTGAAGGAAGGCCAGGAAGTCTTCGTTAAGCTGCTCGGCTTCGACGATCGCGGCAAGGTGCGCCTCGCCATGAAGATGGTCGATCAGGAAACCGGCGAAGAGCTGGCAGCCGACAAGAAGGAAGAGACCGCGGAGTGATCCGCGGCCTCGGCCACTTCTGAAAATGCGAACGCCCCGGCCTTTCGGTCGGGGCGTTTTGCATTGGGAGTTCGGCGGTCACTTGGCGATCCGGCCTTGGGTGGCGGAATGGGCACCCCGGCCATGTCACCGGCGGAGGATCAGTGCAGCAGGGCAGGGGCGCGCGGCTGGTCCAGAACCAGAGACGACGTGCCCGCACCGGCCCAGAAGCCTTCGAGGTAGCGGGCGGGGTCGGCTTTCTGGCGCACTTCTTCGGTGATCGCGAGCAGGCCGGTCACCTGGTCCTGCGACCAGCTGAGCAGCATGCCGGGAGCCGAGATCGCCGAGATCGGCGCATCCATCAGCGCTACCGGCGGCTCGTCGCGGTGGAAGGCCTCGACCGGACATTCCAGCGAGGACGTGCGGGTCTCGTCCCAGAGCGTGACCTCGTCCAGGCGCAGCGCCTCGAGGTAGGGGACCAGCATCGGTTCGAGCACCAGCGGCAGCCAGTCCTCCTCGGGCTTGTAGAGACCTTCCTGGCGGCAGTGTCGCGCGATGCGCGATACCAGGGAGGCATCGAGGTCCGGCGGTTCGGCGCCGATCACCCAGAGCCAGACCATGCGGGCGAAATGCCGGAAATCGCTGACCCCGAGCGCCTGCGCGATCATGTCCCAACGCACCGGCTGGCCCGTCGTCTTGATGATCTCGTCGAAGGCGTCGGGAGCCTGATCGTCCTGCGGCCCTCCGAGGCTTTCGAGCAGCGCCTCCAGCTCCTGCGGAGTCGTCGCCTCGCTGCGCAGCGGTCCCCAGGCGGTGGTCTCCGGCGTGAAGCCGGGCACGCGGAAGAAGGGGTTGAGCACCACGAAGACATGATCGTAGTCGCGCATCCACCAATGCAGCAGCTGCGCGTTCATGTTCGGATGTTCGAGACGTCGGGGGGTGTCGGTCAAGCTGGGTCCTTTCCGGCCGGAGCGCCGGGCTTCTATCATGTCCTGCCGCATGAGCAAGCGTCGGTCGGAAGAACGCCTCAGGGCACGGGGAATCTTCCGCTCGTTTCGAATTTATTAATGATTTTCCCCGCTGATCGAAAGGGCAAGCCAGCGCGCTGCCGCTCACGGAACATGCGACGGTTTGACTGCGCTTCGGGCCTCGGAGGGGGACGCCGGGGTCCGAGGCGCTGAAAACGGTCAGAATGCATGTCTGAACGTCGGCGACCACCGGACGAGCTTCCCGGAGGAAACCTCATCTGCCAAAGAAACCTCAGCTATCAAAAAAGAGGCCGGGCGCGAGGCCCGGCCCAGTCCAACAGGGAGGTGCATGTGATGACCCGCACATGCAACGGGAACTGGTGGGTCGCCTCCGACCAAGGGCCCTATCCGAAAGGTTAGGTCAGAGTATCACCAAGTACAGTGTCAACCAATGGGCGAGTGGTTCGAGGGTGGCGGAAAATCGCTATGCCGTGGCATTTCCGCCGCCTACTCAGGCAACCAGCCGATAACCCCCGGATTCCGTGACCAAAATGCGGGCATTTGAAGGATCGGGCTCAATTTTCTGCCGCAGACGATAGATATGCGTCTCCAGCGTGTGGGTCGTGACGCCCGCGTTATAGCCCCAGACTTCGTGGAGCAGGATCTCGCGCGGCACGACGCCCTCGGTCGAGCGGTAGAGGAACTTCAGGATGTTCGTCTCCTTCTCGGTGGGGCGCGTCTTGCGATCGTCCTCGGTCACGAGAAGCTTCATCGAGGGCTTGAAGGTGTAAGGGCCGACCGTGAAGACCGCGTCTTCGGATTGTTCGTGCTGACGCAGCTGGGCGCGGATCCGTGCGAGCAGCACCGGGAACTTGAACGGCTTGGTCACGTAGTCGTTCGCGCCAGCATCCAGGCCGAGGATGGTGTCCGCATCGGTGTCATGGCCGGTCAGCATGAGAATCGGCGACTTCACACCCTGCTTGCGCATGAGCTTGCAGAGTTCGCGCCCGTCGGTATCGGGCAGGCCGACATCGAGGATCAGCAGATCGTAGACCTGCTCCTTCACCCGCGCCATTGCGGCGGTGCCGGTCTCGGCCTCGAACACCTCGAAATCCTCGGTCATGACCAGCTGCTCGGCCAGCGCCTCGCGCAGGTCGTCGTCGTCGTCCACCAGCAGGATATTCTTGATCTGGGCCATGTGCCTCTCCGTCTTCGTGTCGTGGTTCACATGTAAGAGCCCGGGTGTACAAACAAGTTTTGCTGCAGGGTTCTCACGCTCTCGTGTTGCGGTGCGGCTTTTGTTACAGCAATGAAGCTGCTTTGTTTCAGCGCCTTCCCGGGCAGGCTTGCCCGGGTGTACCATTTGCCCGGCTCGCTGCGGCCCAGACAGGAAGACGCCCATGTCCCTCGCGCCCGATCTCGGAGAATTGCTCGCCCGTGCCCGCGCCGACCTGCGCATGGGGGTGCCCGTGGTGTTGAAGGCCGCGACGGGCGGCGCGCTGGTTGTCGCTGCGGAGACGGTCTCGGCGGCGCGGCTGGCGGTGCTTCGGGCGCTGCCGGGCGAGCTCGATCTGGCCATCACCGCGCGCCGGGCCGAGACGCTGAAGGCGCGGGCCTACGATGGCGATCTGGCGCGGGTGATGCTGCCCGGCGACGCGGGGCTGGATTGGGTGCAGTCGATCGCCGACCCGGCGGATGATCTTGCCAAGCCGATGAAGGGTCCGCTGGCCACGCGGCGCGGCGGCGATACCGGGCTGCACCGTTTGGCGATCACCCTGGTCAAGTCGGCGCGGCTGCTGCCCGCCGCACTGATCCTGCCGCTGGACGACCCCGAAGGCTTTGCGCAGGGCGAGATGCTGACCGTGGTCGAGGCCGACCCGGCGGGCCCCTACATGCTGACGCTGGCGCGGCTGGACCATGTGGTCTCGGCCAAGGTGCCGCTGCGCGCGTCGCAGAACGCCCGGCTGCATATCTTCCGCCCTGAGGACGGCTCGGACGAGCACTATGCCATCGAGATCGGCCGCCCCGACCGCTCCAAGCCGGTGCTGTCGCGGCTGCATTCGGCCTGTTTCACCGGCGACCTTCTGGGCTCGCTGAAATGCGACTGCGGTCCGCAGCTCAATGCCGCGCTGGCGCAGATGGGGGCCGAGGGGGCAGGGGTGCTGCTCTATCTCAACCAGGAAGGGCGGGGCATCGGTCTGGCCAACAAGATGCGCGCCTACGCGCTGCAGGACCAGGGGTTCGACACGGTCGAGGCGAACCACCGGCTGGGCTTCGAGGATGACGAGCGCGATTTCCGTCTCGGGGCCGAGATCCTGCGCAAGATGGGGTTCGGAGCGGTGCGCCTGCTGACCAACAACCCCAGCAAGATGGCGATGATGGAGCGCTGCGGCATCACGGTGGCCGAACGGGTGCCGCTGAAAGTAGGGCTCAACACCTACAACGAGCGCTATCTCGCCACCAAGGCCGAGAAGTCGGGGCACCTGCTGTGAGCGGGGTGGTCTCGCCGGACGACCTGGTGCTGACCCGCGCAGGTCTGCGCTTCGCGGGGCGGCTCTGGCCCTGCGTGATCGGTCGCGGCGGTGTGCGCGCCGGCAAGCGCGAGGGCGACGGAGCAACGCCGGTCGGCGTGCACCGGGTGGTCGCCATGCTGTACCGGCCGGACCGCATGGCGCGCCCGGCCTTCTGGGCCGAGCCGATCGGGCTCGGCGATCTGTGGTGCGATGACAGCGCCTCGCCCGCCTACAACCAGCTGGTGCGTGCGCCTTTCACCCCGAGTCACGAAACCATGCGGCGCGCCGATCCGCTCTATGATCTGGTGCTGATCACCGACTGGAACTGGCCGGAGGCCGAGCCGGGCCGGGGCTCGGCGATCTTCCTGCACCAGTGGCGGCGGCCGGGCTATCCGACGGCGGGCTGCGTCGGCTTCGCGCCCGAAGATCTGCGCGAGATCGCCGGGCGGCTGCTGCCGGGCGCGCGTCTGGTGGTGCCAGAGCCGCTGGACGGCTGGCGCGCCGGGTGAGAGGACAGGAGCGGGGGGCACACCCCCGCACCCCCGTGGGATATATTCGTCCAGACGTAGCGGCGATCGAGTGTCAGGCGGCGAGGCTGTGGGCCACGCCCTCGAGAAGGCCGAGGCATTGCGCCAGCTGGCCGCGGGTGACGAACTCGTCGGGTTTGTGGGCCTGGGCAATCTCGCCGGGGCCGCAGACCACCACCGACATGCCCATCTGCTGGAACAGCCCGGCCTCTGTGCCGAAGGGCACTACGTCGGCGGAATTGATCCCGGTGAGCCGGGAGATCAGGTCGCGCGCCTCGTTGTCGTCCATCGGCATGAGCCCCGCGACCTCGCCGATCACCTCGGTGGTGATCGCGGCCTCGGGGTGGACAGCGCGCATCGCGGGCAGCAGCTCGTGCGCGATGCAGTGCTCCAGCGCCTCCTTGACCATTTCGGCGTCGCCGGGCTGCACCGGGCGCATCTCCCAATCGATCTCGGCCTTGCCGGGGATGACATTATGCGCCACGCCGCCGGCAAGGCGGCCGACGTTCACCGTGGTCCAGGGCGGGTCGAACCGGCTGGACGCCGGCGCGCGGGCCTTCAGCAGCTCGGCCATTTCCATCAGCCGCTGGGTGTAGCGCAGCGCGTAGAGCACCGCGTTGACGCCGCGATCCGGGGCGGAGCCATGGCCTTCGAGGCCGTGGAAGCGGGTGGTGTATTCGCAGCAGCCCTTGTGCCCCTCGATCAGCCGCATGCCGGTGGGCTCGCCGATGATCGCCATGCGCGGCGCGTAGCCGCGGCGCTGTAGCTCGGGGACCAAGGCGCGGGCGCCGAGGCAACCGACCTCCTCGTCATGGGTGAAGCACAGGTGTAGCGGGCGGCGCAGGCTCATCCGCGAGACCGGCTCGGCCAGCGCCAGCGCGGCGGCGATGAAGCCCTTCATGTCGCAGGTGCCGCGGCCGTAGAGGTGGTCGTCGCGTTCCACCAGGGTGAAGGGGTCACTGCTCCAGTCCTGATCGGTCACCGGCACCACGTCGGAATGGCCCGAGAGCACCACGCCACCGGGGATGTCCGGGCCGAGCGTGGCGAACATGTTGGCCTTTGTGCCGGTCTCGTCGCGCAGGATCTCGACCTTTGCGCCGAGGTGCTCGAGGTAATCGCCCATCATTGTCATCATCGCGAGATTGCTCTCGCTCGAGACCGTCGGGCAGGCAATGAGGTGCTTCAGATGCTCCTCGGTGGCGGGCAGAAGATGACTCATAGGACAAGACTTAGCAGCGACGCGCCCATGCGCAAACAGCTTCCGGGTCGCGGCGCAGGCCCAAGGGCGCGGATCCGGACCCGGCTTATCCCCGCGCGGTGTGCTGCGCTCGATCTTCTGGCGACTGCCCCGCGTAGCTGCACCCGTTTTGCCCAGCACTTTGCCAAATTGTGTACAGCTTGCGGCGTGCGAGACGCAGAAATTGTCGGCGTTTTCGCGGCCACGTTTCCGATCGGCGCGTTTCTCCGCAGTTGCCGCCAAAATGGGCGATTGCGAAGCCGATGGGCGGGCAAGATCGACGATTCTGCGCCAAATTTCCGCTTCGGGCCGGGAAATGTCCCTTGGGTCACGCAGCGGAAGTGGCAGGACATCGGCCTTTTCTGAATTGTACCATGACGATTTTTCACCGCGAAAGGACGCATTTGTGCCCGAAGGTCCTGCCGAAACGCGAATCTCTTCGAGATAGCGGCAACACGGTTGCAACACGGGTCCGGACGCGTTCTTATTCCACGCAAGACAGCGGAGAAAAATCCGCGGAACATAAAATGGGGAGCCGGATTTGCCAGATACCGGGAATAGCGACGCGTTCGTCGCCTTCGAACGCGTGCAGAAAAGCTATGATGGCGAGACCCTTGTCGTCAAAGACCTGAACCTGAGCCTGCCGAAGGGCGAGTTCCTGACCATGCTTGGGCCGTCCGGCTCTGGCAAGACAACCTGCCTGATGATGCTGGCCGGTTTCGAGACCGCCACCCACGGCGAGATCAAGCTCGACGGAGTCTCGATCAACAACATCCCGCCCCACAAGCGCGGCATCGGGATGGTCTTCCAGAACTACGCCCTCTTCCCGCACATGACCGTTGCCGAGAACCTCAGCTTCCCGCTCGAGGTGCGCAAGATGGGCAAGTCGGACCGCGAGGCGAAGGTCAAGCGGGCGCTCGACATGGTCGAAATGGGCGCCTTCGGCGGACGTCGCCCGGCGCAGCTTTCGGGTGGCCAGCAGCAGCGGATCGCGCTGGCGCGCGCGCTGGTGTTCGAGCCCGAGCTGGTGCTGATGGACGAGCCGCTCGGCGCGCTCGACAAGCAGCTGCGCGAGAAGATGCAGTTCGAAATCACCGACTTGGCGCACCGCCTGGGGATCACCGTGGTCTATGTGACCCACGACCAGACCGAGGCGCTGACCATGTCGGACCGCGTTGCCGTGTTCAACGACGGGCGCATCCAGCAGCTCGCCCCGCCGGACCAGCTCTACGAGCAGCCCGAGAACAGCTTCGTGGCGCAGTTCATCGGCGAGAATAACACGCTCGAGGGCACCGTCGCCGAGATCAAGGGAGACCATTGCGTGGTCAAGCTCGATGGCGGCGAGGTGATCGACGCCAAGCCGGTCAACGTGACCAAGGTCGGCGAGCGCACCCGCGTCTCGATCCGCCCCGAGCGGGTCGAGTACAACAAGGACCGCCTCCAGGAAGGTGCCCACACGCTCAAGGCCAAGGTGCTCGAGTTCATCTACATGGGCGACATCTTCCGCACGCGGCTGGAAGTGGCGGGCAACCGCGAGTTCGTCATCAAGACCCGCAACGCGCCCGACCAGGTGCGCCTGACGCCCGGCACCGAGATCGAGATCGGCTGGTTGCCCGAGGACTGCCGCGCGCTCGACGCCAACTGACGAGAATCTGCCCGCGCTGCCCCCTTTGCAGTGGGCGGGCGGTGCGGACCGGTAAGGTTCCGGCGGTTTGCCCGTGTCCCGGAATCCCAAATACACAACGGGCTATCTAAGGGAGTTACAGATGAAACGGACCAAGACCCTCCTGGCCACGACCGCGCTCACGGTTGCCGCAGGCGCCGTCTCCGCGCAGGATATGGCCAACGACATGACCCTCGTGTCGTGGGGCGGCGCGTATCAGACGAGCCAGACCAAGGCCTATGCCGACCCCTACAAGGAAATGCACCCCGAGGTGAACATCTCCTGGGACGAGAGCTCGGCTGAAGCCGTGGCCAAGCTGCGCGCGATGAACGAGGCCGGCAACATCACCTGGGACCTCGTCGACGTCGTGGCCGCTGACGCCATCCGTCTCTGCGACGAAGGCCTCGCCATGGAATACGATCCCGAGGAGCTGCTCGCCGAGGGCGATGACGGCAGCTCGGCCGAGGATGACTTCGGCGACATGATCGTCTCCGACTGCTTCATCCCGCAGATCGTCTATTCGACCACCTTCGGCTACCGCACCGACATGGTTCCGGAAGGCGCCGATGCGCCGTCGGACATCTGCTCGATCTTCGATCTCGAGACCTACCCGGGCAAGCGCTCGCTCGAGAAGCGCCCGATCAACAACATGGAGTGGGCGCTGTATTGCGACGGCGTTGCCAAGGACGAGATCTACGACGTTCTGGCGACCCCGGAAGGTCAGGACCAGGCGCTCGCCAAGCTCGACACCATCAAGGACAGCGTCGTGTGGTGGTCGGCCGGTTCCGACACGCCGCAGCTGCTGGCGGACGGCGAAGTCTTCATGGGCTCGACCTACAACGGCCGTCTCTTCTCGGTGATCGAGGAGCAGGACCAGCCGGTCGCCATGATGTGGGACATGCAGGTGTTCGACCTCGACGGCTGGATCATCCCCGAGGGCCTCGATGACGACGCGCTGGCCCGCGTGAAGGACTTCGTGAAGTTCGCCACCGACACCCAGCGTCTTGCCGATCAGGCTGCCTACATCTCCTACGGTCCGGCACGTGAGTCCTCGGCTCCGCTCGTCGGCAAGCACGCAGATCTGGGCATCGACATGGCGCCGCACATGCCGACCGATCCGGCGAACGCCGCGAACACGCTGCTCTACAACTACGAGTTCTGGGCCGACTATCGCGACGACATCGACGCGAAGTTCCAGGCCTGGCTCGCGCAATAAGCGCAGGCGCGACATGGAGAGGGGCCGTACGGCCCCTCTCTGAACCAAATACAATAATCAAAGAATAACAGACCCGCAGGGGGTAGGATGACAGCTTCGACCGACGTCCCGGAGAAAGACGCCAACGGGCCCATGCTGGCCGCGGATGGCACGCCGCTCAAGAAAAGCCTGTCTCGGGCGCTGCGCGTGCAGAAGATGCGCGCCCTCGCGCTCGTCGCCCCACTGCTGATCTTCGTTCTGGTCACCTTCATCGCACCGATCGGGGACATGCTGTTCCGCTCGGTCGAGAACCAGATCGTCTCGGACACCATGCCGACGACCACAGCAGCGCTGGCCGATTGGGACGGAACCGGCCTGCCGCCCGACCAGGTGTTCGAGGACGCCTACTACGATCTCTTCGTCGCCGCCGAGCGCAAGGAGCACACCCGTCTCGGCTCGCGCCTGAACTACGAGCAGACCGGCGCGTCCTCGCTGTTCCGCAAGTCGGGCCGTGGCCTCGACGACATCGGCGAGGTCTACCAGGACCAGTTCGAGGATCTCGACAAGAACTGGGACGAGGCGCAGCCCTGGGCCGAGATGATGGGCTCCGAGGACTGGCTGGCCAAGGAAGCCGCCTGGGAAAAGGGCAGCCGCCTGCCAAAGTTCGCACTGCGTGACGGCGTCGAGGAGCTGCTGCCGCGCACCGCCGCGCAATATGCCATCTTTGCCGGCTATACGCACAACGAAGAGCGCAAGTCGCTGCTGAAGGAAGAGCCCTGGTCGGCGGTGCATACCGCGCTCTACCAGGATCTTTCGACGCAGGACGTCTCTGGCTACAGCGGCCCGCATGCGGAGATGCTGAAAGCCGCGGCCGCGCTGGTCGCCAGCCCCGATTTCGAGACCGTCAGCTTCAAGGACGGCTTCGGCGAGATCGACAAGGACTGGCTCGAACCGGAGATCTGGCAGACGCTGAAGCTCTACGCCCCGAAATACACCTCAGGCTACTTCCTCAACTCGGTGGACATGAAGCTCACGCCGGAAGGGGCGGAGGCGCGCCCGGAGAACGAGCGCATCTACATCATGCTCTTCAAGCGCACGCTGTTCATGAGCCTCGTCATCACCTGCAGCTGCATCCTGCTGGGCTACCCGGTGGCCTACATCCTGTCGAACCTGCCGGCGCGCAAGGCGAACCTTCTGATGATCCTCGTGCTGCTGCCGTTCTGGACCTCGCTGCTGGTGCGGACCTCGGCCTGGAAGATCATGCTGCAACAGCAGGGCGTCATCAACGACGTGCTGGTCTGGATCGGACTGGTCGCCGATGACGGCCGCCTGACGATGATCAACAACCAGTTCGGCACGATCGTCGCGATGACTCACATCCTGCTGCCCTTCATGATCCTGCCGATGTACTCGGTGATGTCGACGATCCCGCACAGCTATGTGCGCGCCTCGAAATCGCTGGGCGCGACCGACTGGACGACGTTCTGGCGGGTCTATTTCCCGCAGTCGGTGCCGGGCATCGGCGCGGGCTCGATCCTCGTGTTCATCCTTGCCATCGGCTACTACATCACCCCCGAGATCGTCGGCGGCACCACCGGTACCTTCATCTCGAACCGGATCGCCTATCACATCTCGACCTCGCTGAACTGGGGCCTCGCGGCCGCGCTCGGCTCGATCCTGCTGGCGGTGGTCTTGATCCTCTACTGGGCCTACGACCGCATCGTCGGCATCGACAACGTGAAGCTGGGGTAACGGACATGAGCAACGTCATTCTCACACCCGCCGTCAAGAAACCCCTCTCGCTGACCGTGCCGGTGGTTGCCGCCGCCGGGGCCTTTGCCGGCATCTTCATCGGTGCGGCCAACGGTTCGGTGCTGCTCGGCATCGTGCTGGGCGCGCTGATCATGGCCGGGTTCGCCTATGTCGCCATGGCCCTGTCGAAGGACCTCGAGAAGCCGCTGCGCTGGGGCATACTCGCGGTCTTCGCAGTGCTGGGCTTTGTCGGCGGCGGCGTCTCGGGCGGCCTCGTCGGCCTTCTCTTTGGCTGGTTCTTCGGCTGGTTTACCTACTGGATCGGCTACGGCCGTTACCGGGTGTCGCTGGTGCCCTATCTCACACCCAATCAGGTGCTCTGGCACTACACTTTCCGGGTGATCTGCGGGGCGATCTTCGTCTTCCTGATCACGCCGATCCTGGTGGTCATGCCGCTGTCGTTCAACGCGCAGGACTTCTTCACCTTCACCCCGGAGATGCTGCGCTTCGACCCGGCGGGCTATTCGCTGAAGCACTACCGCGACTTCTTCACCAACCCCGAGTGGACCAGCGCGGTGAAGAACTCGCTGATCATCGCGCCACTGGCGACGATCATCTCGGTGAGTCTCGGCACGCTGGCGGCCATCGGGCTGTCGCAGAGCCACGTGCCCGGCAAGCGCGCGATCATGGCGATCCTGATCTCGCCGATGATCGTGCCGCTGATCATCTCGGCCACCGGCATGTATTTCTTCTACTCGAAGATCAACATCGTCGGCACGCTCTGGGGCGTGGTGCTGGCCCACGCGGTGCTCGGCATTCCCTTCGTGATCATCACCGTGACCGCGACGCTGGTCGGCTTCGATCGCAGCCTCGTGCGGGCGGCGGCGAACATGGGGGCCAACCCGGTGACCACCTTCTTCCGGGTGCAGATGCCGCTGATCCTGCCGGGGGTGATCTCGGGCGGGTTGTTCGCCTTCATTACCTCCTTCGACGAGGTGGTGGTGGTGCTCTTCATCGGCTCGGCCGAGCTGCAGACCCTGCCGTGGCAGATGTTCACCGGCCTGCGTGAGCAGCTCTCGCCGACCATCCTCGCGGCGGCGACGGTGCTGGTGGCGATCTCCATCGTGCTGCTGGCGACCGTCGAGATGCTGCGCCGCCGCTCCGAGCGGTTGCGGGGCCTGTCGCCGAGCTGAGCCTCGCGCCGATCACGGGACCTTGGAAGAGCCGCGGATTTCCGCGGCTCTTCATCTTTCGGAAACCCCGCCGGGGGCATGCTGCGCGGCGTATCGGCGTTCCAAGCAGCGTGGCCCAGATGACCCAGCACGATTCTCAGCTCATGGCCCAGACCCGCAACAGCACCGTCGGCGAGGTGCCGTTCGAGCTGAAGGACCTGTTCTTCTCGCGCACCGACGACCGCGGGGTGATCATTCACGGCAACAGCGTGTTCCGCAAAATCTCGGGCTACATGTGGGAAGAGCTGAAGGGCGCTCCGCACAAGGTCGTGCGCCATCCCGACATGCCCAAGGGGGTGTTCCAGCTCTACTGGGACAAGCTGAAGGCCGGGGACTATGTCGCCGCCTACGTCAAGAACAAGGCCAAGGACGGGCGCTACTACTGGGTGCTGGCCGTTGCCTGGCCGATCGCGGGCGGCTACATATCGGTGCGGGTGAAACCCTGCTGCGGGCTGCTCGACAAGGTCAGGGACATCTACGCCCGCCTGCGCGAGGCCGAGACCGAGCAGGGCGCTTCGCCCACGCGCAGCAGGGACATGCTGCTGGCCGAAGTCGGCGAGCTGGGTTTCGCTTCCTACGAGGGGTTCATGACCGCCGCGCTCGCGCAGGAGCTCGAGGCCCGGGCGCAGCGCATGGGCAGCAAGCTCGGACCGCGGCAGATGCGGTTCCAGACCATGGCGAAGACCATCCTGCAGATCCGCGAGGAAACCGATCGGATGACCGAGATCATCAAGGCGATCCGCACGGTGCCGATGAACATGCGCATCCTCGCCTCGCGGCTGGAGAACGCGGGCGGACCGATCAGCGCCATCTCGGTCAATTACGGCTCCATGCTCGACGAGATGGCGGCCTGGGTGCGCAGCTTCGTCGAGGGCGAGGACAGCACCTACATGCGCATGCTGACCACGATCCAGCAGGGGCAGTTCCTGGTCAACGCCGGCAGCCTGCAGGCCGAGATGTCGGCCATCTTCCAGGAAGACGTGCGCCATGCGGCCGCCAAGGATGACGTGCTGCGCGACAAGGAAACGCTGATCGCCGAGGAGATCGCCTTTCAGAAGGCCGCCATCGACGCGCTGAAGGTCGTCGAGATAGAGGCGACACGGCTCGGCCGCTCGGTGCTCGACATGAAGCGCTACGTGACCGGCCTCAGCTCGACCCGGATGATGTGCAAGATCGAGAGCGCGGCGCTCACCGGCACCGGCGACTCGCTTGCGGGGATTGTCGAACAGCTCGACGCCGGGCAGGACGAGATCGAGGCACGGCTGGCGCGGATCGTCGAGCTGAACACGGTGATCCAGTCCAACACCGCGATGCTGCGGGCGATGAGCTGACAGCGCAGGGCGGTGGAGGCACCGAGGTCGGGCTCAGGCTTCATTTGCGCAAGGCCGCTGACCCGACCGGAAATGCAAACGACCCGCGCGTGGCGCGGGCCGTCGTCGGGATGCGAAACCCGGGGGAGGGGGCCGGGGCCCCTAAACTCGCCGCTCAGGAGCGGACGAGCTTTTCGTAGGTCTCGGCGATGTCGCGGGTCAGCGCGCCGACTTCGAAGGTGTAGTCACCGATCTGGCCCACCGGGGTCACCTCAGCGGCGGTGCCGGTCAGCCAGCACTGTTCGAAGCCTTCCATCTCCTCGGGCATGATGTGGCGCTCATGCACGGTGATGCCCTTTTCCTTCAGCAGCTTGATCACCGTCTGACGGGTCAGGCCGTTGAGGAAGCAATCGGGCAGCGGCGTGTGCACTTCGCCATCCTTCACGAAGAAGATGTTGGCGCCGGTCGCCTCGGCCACATAGCCGCGGTAGTCCATGAACAGCGCGTCCGAGCAGCCCTTGGCTTCCGCCGCGTGCTTCGAGGTGGTGCAGATCATGTAGAGACCCGCGGCCTTGGCGTGCACCGGGATCGTTTCCGGGCTCGGGCGCTTCCATTTCGCGATATCGAGTTTGGCACCCTTCATCTTCGCGTCGCCGTAGTAGTTGCCCCAGGCCCAGGCTGCAATCGCAAGGCGCACCGGGTTGCGCGCCGAGGCAACGCCCATGTCCTGGCCGGCCCCGCGCCAGGCAACCGCCCGGACGTAGGCATCGGTGAAGCCGTTCGCCTTGAGCACGGCGTCCTTGGCTGCGTCGATCTCTTCGACGGTGTAGGGGATCTCGAAATCGAGCTCGCCGGCAGAGAAATGCAGTCGCTTCGAGTGCTCGTGGCCGAGGAAGATCTTGCCGTTGTAGGCCCGCTCACCCTCGAAGACGGAGCTCGCATAATGCAGCGCGTGGGTCAGGACATGTACCTGAGCATCCCGCCACTCCACCATCTGGCCATCCATCCAGATCTTGCCGTCGCGGTCGTCGAAAGCTCCGTCCATGGGTCATCTCCTTCACATAGGCGCTTTGCATTAGTTGCGTCTCTTACGTCCGAAGCGGACATAATGTTGCGCAAAAACTGCGACTCGCTAACAGTTCGCTATTGGAATGTCAACAACGCTGACTTAAAGTGCAGAAAACGAACGCAGAGGGATTTATGGCAGACGCGTCGGCAAGTCAGGTTCTGGGCGGTGAGTCGCTTCTCTACCTGACCGATGAACAGCTTCGGCAGGGGATCGAGGCGATGTTCTTCGCCTATCGCGGGTTCACCGCGGACCCGGACCGGATCCTTCAAGGGCTCAGCTACGGTCGGGCGCATCACCGCGCGATCCATTTCATCCATTGCGCGCCGGGCACCACGGTCAACAACCTTCTGAACATTCTCGGCGTGACCAAGCAGTCGCTCAACCGCGTGCTGCGCACGCTGGTCGAGGACGGGCTGGTCGAAAGCCGCGTCGGCCGCGCCGACAAGCGCGAGCGTCATCTCTATCTGACCGAGGCGGGCGACGCGCTGGAAAAGCAGCTCTCGGACGCGCAGCGCGCCCGCATGCGCTCGGCCTATCGGCAGGTCGGTCCCGAGGCGGTTGCGGGCTTCAAGCAGGTGCTCGAGGCGATGATGGACCCCGAGATGCAGCGCCAGTACCAGCGGCTGCGGGAGAACCGCGGATGAGCGATCCCGACGCCCACCTGCTGATCGTCGATGATGACGAACGCATCCGGAGTCTGCTTCAGAAGTTCTTGATCCGACACGGCTTTCTTGTCAGCGCGGCGCGTGATGCGGCGCATGCGCGGCGGCTCCTCGCGGGGCTCGATTTCGACCTGATCGTGCTCGACGTGATGATGCCGGGCGAGGACGGCATCAGCCTCACCCGCGCGCTGCGCGAGACCCGCCAGACGCCGATCATGCTGCTGACCGCCCGGGGCGAGACCGAGGACCGGATCGCCGGTCTCGAGGCCGGGGCGGATGACTACCTGGCCAAGCCCTTCGAGCCCAAGGAACTGCTGCTGCGGATCAATGCGATCCTGCGACGCATGCCCGAAGCCCCCGCCGCCGCCGAGATGCAGCCGAAACTGCTGACGCTCGGCCCGATCCGCTACGACATCGAGCGCGGCGAGATGTGGCACGGCGACGATCTCGTGCGGCTCACCGCGACCGAGAGCCAACTGATGCGCATCTTCTCCGCCAAGCCGGGGGAGGCGCTGAGCAGGACGCGGCTGGTCGAGGAACTGGGCCGCGACAAGGGGCAGGCGCAGGAACGCGCGGTCGACGTGCAGATCACCCGCCTGCGCCGCAAGATCGAGAGCGACCCGAAGCAGCCGCGCTACCTGCAGACCGTGCGCGGCGCGGGGTACATGCTGGCGCCGGATTGAGCTGTCGGGCACCGCGGCGCTGATCGCGGCCGGGCGCGGGCCCCGCCCCCTTGTTCCTTCTTCGGAATCGCGCTCTGCTGCACCAAACCCGCAACCGGAGGAGGGCTGCGATGGGCTGCGCGCTGATCACCCATGCCGACTGTCTCGATCATCTGACGCCTGATGGCCACCCCGAACAGGTGGCCCGTCTCGATCACGTGCTGCACGCGCTGCAGGGTCTCGATCTGCTGCGCATCGCCGCCCCGCGTTGCGAGGATCGCGACATCCTGCGCGTGCACCCGCAGGCCTATCTCGACCGGCTGACCGGGGCGCTGCCCGGCGAGGGGCTCATCCCGCTCGACGAGGACACATGGCTCTCGCCGCGCTCGCTGGAGGCGGCGCGGCGCGCGGTCGGCGGCGCGGTCCGGGCGGTGGACGCGGTGCTGGCGGGCGAGGCCAGGACGGCGTTCTGCGCCACCCGTCCCCCCGGCCACCACGCCGAGGCCGAGACCCCGATGGGCTTTTGCCTCTTCGGCAATGCCGCCATCGCGGCCAAGCACGCGCTCGACCGGCACGGGCTCGACCGCGTCGCCATCGTCGACTTCGACGTGCACCACGGCAACGGCACACAGGCGCTGCTCTGGGACGAGCCGCGCGCGCTGGTGATCACCTCGCAGCAATATCCGCTCTGGCCGGGCACCGGCGCGGCCAGCGAGACCGGCGGTCACGACAACGTGCTCAACCTGCCGCTGCCGCCGGGCAGCGGCGGGGCCGAGATGCGCGCCGCCTACGAAGCCCATGCCTTTCCCCGCCTCGAGGGGTTCCAGCCCGAGCTGATCATCATTTCCGCCGGGTTCGATGCCCATGCCGATGACCCGCTGGCCGAACTCAACTGGCGAGAGGAAGACTTCGGCTGGCTCACACACGAGCTGTGCCGGATTGCGCAGGGCTCCGCGCAGGGGCGGGTGGTCTCGGTTCTCGAAGGTGGCTATGATCTGCGCGCGCTCGCGGACTCGGCCCGGGTGCACGTAGAAGAATTGATCAAGGCAGGCAGATGACTGACACCCCCGTCGCGGAAATGAGCTTTGAACAGGCAATGGCAGAGCTCGAGCAGGTGGTGACCCAGCTCGAGCGCGGCGAGGTGCCGCTGGAGGAGTCGATCTCGCTCTACCAGCGCGGCAGCGAGCTGCGGAAGCATTGCGAGACCAAGCTCAAGGCGGCCGAGGAGAAGGTCGCCGCCATCACCCTCGACGCGAACGGCGAGCCCACGGGCACCAAGCCGGTCGAGGGGCTCTGAGCCCCCATGTTTGCAGAGTCCCTGGTCGGTGCGGCGGCGGCGGTCGCTGCCCACCTCGAAAGCGTTCTGGACGAGCACGACGCGCTGCCGGTGGTCGAGGCCATGGGCTACGCCACCCGCGGGGGCAAGGCGCTGCGCGGCTATCTGGTGCTGGAATCGGCCCGGCTGCACGGTGTGCCCGAGGGGCATGCGATCTGGCCGGCCTGCGCCATCGAGGCGGTGCATGCCTATTCGTTGGTGCATGACGATCTGCCCTGCATGGACGACGATGACCTGCGGCGGGGTTTGCCGACCGTTCACCGCAAGTGGGACGAGGCGACGGCGGTTCTGGCCGGCGATGCGTTGCAGGCGCTCGGTTTCGAGCTGGTGAGCGACCCGCGCTGCCATCCCTCCGGCGAGGTGCGGGCCGATCTCGCGCTGTCGCTGGCCCGGGCGGCGGGCGCGCGCGGCATGGTCAAGGGGCAGGCGCTCGACATGGCCGCCGAACGCACCGATGTGCCGCTCGACCTTGCGCAGATCACCGCATTGCAGGCCGGCAAGACCGGGGCGCTGATCCGCTGGTCCGCCGAGGCTGGCGCGCGGCTGGCCGAGGTCGACCCCGCGCCGCTCACCGCCTATGCCGACCGGCTCGGCCTCGCCTTCCAGATCGCCGACGACATCCTCGACGTCGAGGGCGACGCGGCGATGATGGGCAAGGCCGTCGGCAAGGACGCCGAGCGCGGCAAGGCCACCTTCGTCTCGCTGCTCGGGCTCGATGCCGCGAAGCTGCGCGCGCAGCAGTTGGTGGACGAGGCCTGTGACGCGCTATCTCCCTATGCAGACCGGGCGGAAAACTTGCGGGCCGCAGCCCGCTTCGTTATCTCCCGCAGCAATTGACGCCAGAGGTGCACCCCATGTCCTCCCGCCCCGAGACGCCCCTTCTCGACCGCGTGACCACGCCCGCCGATCTCAAGCGGCTCTCGGATGACGAGCTGATCCGCCTTGCGCATGAGCTGCGTACCGAGACCATCTCGGCGGTCTCCGAAACCGGCGGGCACCTCGGCGCGGGCCTTGGCGTGGTCGAGCTGACCGTGGCGCTGCACGCGGTCTTCGATACGCCGCGCGACAAGCTGATCTGGGACGTCTCGCACCAGTGCTACCCGCATAAGATCCTTACCGGCCGCCGCGACCGCATCCGCACGCTGCGCATGAAGGACGGTCTGTCGGGCTTCGCGAAACGCTCCGAGAGCCCCTATGACCCCTTCGGCGCCGGCCATAGCTCGACCTCGATCAGCGCCGCGCTCGGCTTTGCCATGGCGCGCGAGCTGGGCGGGTCCTGCGAGACCGGGCTCGGCGACGCCATTGCGGTGATCGGCGACGGCTCGATGTCGGCGGGCATGGCCTTCGAGGCGATGAACAACGCCGGCCACCTCGGCAAGCGGCTGATCGTCATCCTCAACGACAACGAGATGTCCATCGCGCCGCCGACCGGTGCCATGTCCTCCTACCTCAGCCGGCTCTACGCCGAGGCGCCGTTCCACGACCTCAAGGCTGCGGCCAAGGGCGCCGTGAGCCTGCTGCCGCCGCCCTTCCGCGAGGGCGCCAAGCGCGCCAAGGACATGCTGAAGTCGATGACCGTGGGTGGCACGCTGTTCGAGGAGCTGGGCTTTTCCTATCTCGGCCCGATCGACGGGCACGACCTGCACCAGCTCCTGCCGGTGCTGCGCGCGGTCAAGGCGCGGGCCACCGGGCCGATCCTGATCCACGCGCTGACCAAGAAGGGCAAGGGCTACGCCCCGGCCGAAGGCTCCGCCGACCGCGGCCACGCCCGCGCCAAGTTCGACGTGGTCACCGGCGAGCAGAAAAAGGCGCCCTCCAACGCGCCGGCCTATACCAAGGTTTTTGCCAAGACCCTGACGCAGCTCGCCGCCGAGGACCCGCGGATCTGCGCGGTGACCGCCGCCATGCCCGACGGCACCGGGCTCGACCTGATGGCCGAGCGCTTCCCCGAACGGGTCTTCGACGTCGGCATCGCCGAGCAGCACGGGGTGACCTTCTCTGCCGGTCTCGCGGCGGGCGGGCTGAAACCCTTCTGCGCGATGTATTCGACCTTCCTGCAGCGCGGCTACGACCAGGTGGTGCACGACGTGGCGATCCAGCGCCTGCCGGTGCGTTTCGCCATCGACCGTGCCGGTCTGGTGGGCGCTGACGGTGCGACCCACGCCGGCGCCTACGACATCGCCTTCATGGCCAACCTGCCTGGGATGGTGGTCATGGCCGCCGCCGACGAGGCGGAACTGGTGAACATGGTGGCCACCGCCGCCGCGCATGACGAGGGGCCCATCGCCTTCCGCTACCCGCGGGGCGAGGGCGTGGGCGTCGAGATGCCCGAGACCCCGCAGATCCTGCCGATCGGCAAGGGCCGGATGATCCGGACCGGCAGCCGCGTCGCGATCCTCAGCTTCGGCACCCGCCTGTCGGAGGTGCTCAAGGCCTGCGAGAAGCTCGAGGCGCGCGGCATCTCGCCGACCGTCGCCGATGCCCGTTTCGCCAAGCCGCTCGACCGGGACCTGATCCTGCAGCTGGCGCAGGACCACGAGGCACTGATCTGCATCGAGGAAGGCGCGGTCGGCGGCTTTGGCAGCCACGTTGCACAGCTGCTGTCGGACGAGGGCGTCTTTGACCACGGACTGAAGTTCCGCTCCATGGTGCTGCCTGACACCTTCATCGACCATTCCAGCCCCGCGGACATGTACGCGACGGCCGGGCTCAATGCCGAGCAGATCGAGGAAAAGGTCCTCACCACCCTCGGCGTCGACATCCTCAACAAGCGCGCCTGAAACCTCCGGACGCTTCCGTCCGCTCGCCGCTTCTTCTCTTTGAAAATACGCCGGGGGGAGTCCGCGAAGCGGACGGGGGTGGAGCCCCCCTCTTTTCGGTTGCCCGGCCGAACCGCGCGCCGGGCAGTGCCCCTCCCATGGCCCGCCCGCGCGCACGTCCCCGTGTCCGCGCGGCCATGAACCCTTGCCCCGTGGCGCCCGATCCTTTAGGGACCCGCCCACACCGGTCGCAGCCTACCCGGTCATCAAAACAAGGGTTCAAACATGAAGATTATCGTCATCTGCTCCGGCGGGCTGGATTCCGTCTCGCTCGCCCATATGGTCGCAGCAAGGCACGAGCTCACCCGGCTCGTCTCCTTCGACTACGGCCAGCGCCATGCCAAGGAGCTGGACTTCGCCAAGGCCGCGGCCGAGCGCCTCGGCGTGCCTTTCCACCGCATCGACATGCGCACCATCGGCGCGGCGCTCACCGGCTCGGCGCTGACCTCGGACATCGACGTGCCCGACGGGCACTACGCCGAGGAGACCATGCGCATCACCGTGGTCCCCAACCGCAACGCCATCATGCTGGCCATCGCCTTCGGCGTCGCTGCGGCCAACGGCGACGAGGCGGTTGCCACCGCCGTGCATGGCGGGGATCATTTCATTTACCCCGACTGCCGTCCGGGCTTCACCCGCGCCTTCGAGACCATGCAGCGCGCGGCGCTCGACGGCTACGCGGATGTGTCGCTCTACACGCCCTTCGTCACCCGCACCAAGGCCGACATCGTCACCGAAGGCGCCAAGCACGGTACGCCCTTTGCCGAGACGTGGTCCTGCTACAAGGGCGGCGAGACCCATTGCGGGCGCTGCGGCACCTGCGTCGAACGCCGCGAGGCGTTCCATCTGGCGGGCGTCGCCGATCCCACCGTCTACGCCGACCCCGACTTCTGGGTGCAGGCCGTGGCCAGCCGGGAGGAGGCGTGATGTTCCGGATCAGCAAGGAATTTCACTTCTCCGCCTCGCACCAGCTGACGCATCTGCCGGGCGATCACCAATGCGCCCGGATGCACGGGCACAACTACATCGTCGTGGTCGAGCTGGCGGCGCGCGAGCTGAATTCGGACGGCTTCGTGCGCGATTACCACGAGCTGGCGCCGCTCAAGGCCTATATCGACGAGTGCTTCGACCACCGGCACCTCAATGACGTGCTGAACGTCGCCTCGACCGCCGAGAACCTCGCGCTGCATTTCTACGAGTGGTGCGCCGCGCGCTGGCCCGAGACCACCTCGGTCAAGGTCAGCGAGACGCCGAAGACCTGGGCCGAGTACCGGCCCGCGCCGCTGGCGGCCTGACATGGGTCTGCGCATTGCCGAGATTTTCGGCCCGACGATCCAGGGCGAGGGCGTGCTGATCGGCGAGCCCACCGTCTTTGTCCGCGCTGGCGGCTGCGATTATCGCTGTAGCTGGTGCGACAGCCTGCACGCGGTGGACAGCGCCTATCGCCACAGCTGGATCCCGATGAGCGACGAAGAGGTCTGGGGGGAGGTCACGCGCCTCTCGGGCGGGCGGCCGATCACCGTCTCGCTGAGCGGCGGCAACCCGGCGATCCAGGACTTTGGCCCGATGATCGAGATGGGCCGGGCGGAGGGCTACCGCTTTGCCTGCGAAACGCAGGGGTCGGTGGCGCGCCCGTGGTTCGGGCGGCTCGACACGCTGGTGCTCAGCCCCAAGCCGCCGTCGAGTGGCGAGACGGTGGATTGGGACGCCTTTGCCGCCTGCGTCGCCGCGGGTCGGGGCGCGCGGCAGGTGGTGATGAAGATCGTGATCTTCGACCAGCGCGACTACGACTGGGCAAAGGACGCCCACGCCCGGCACCCCGAGCTGCCGCTCTACCTGCAGCCCGGCAACCCGGAGGTCGACCCCGATGTGCCGGTCGACCCGCAGAGCCTGGCCGACCGGCTGCTGTGGCTGACCGAGACCGCCACCGCCGACCATTGGTTCGCGCCCCGCATCCTGCCGCAGCTGCATGTGCTCCTCTGGGGCAACAAGCGCGGCGTCTGACTTCCCGTTTCCGGAGACCCCGAAATGACCGATAGCATCTACAGCAACCTCAAGCAGCTTGGCGGTGCCACGGTGCTGCCCAGCTCGCCCGAAGCGGCCGAGCTGGAACGCGTCCCGAACCCGCAGGCCGATGTGGCTTACAACGTGCGCTTCACCGCGCCGGAGTTCACCTCGCTCTGCCCGATGACCGGCCAGCCCGATTTCGCCCACCTTGTGATCGACTACGTTCCGGGCGACTGGCTGGTCGAGAGCAAGGCGCTGAAGCTCTACCTCGGCTCGTTCCGCAACCACGGCGCCTTTCATGAGGATTGCACCATCTCCATCGCCCGGCGGCTGGTCGACTTTCTCGACCCGCAATGGCTGCGCATCGGCGGCTACTGGTACCCACGCGGCGGGATTCCGATCGACGTCTTCTACCAGACAGGCCCGATGCCGGAGGGCGTGTGGATCCCCGACCAGGGTGTGCCGCCCTACCGCGGGCGCGGCTGATCCGGTGGGGTCAGGGGGCGCTGCCCCCGCCCGCCTGCGGCGGGCTCCCCCGGGATATTTCAGCCATGTGGAAGCGGCAAGCGCGGCGCGGGCTCAGGTCTCGTCGCCTAACAGCGCGGCCAGTCCCGCGCGGTAGTCGGGGTAGAGCAGCGTCACCCCAAGTTCGTCCTTGATGCGGTCGTTCCGCACGCGCTTGTTCTCGGCATAGAAGCTGCGTGCCATGGGGCCCAGCTCGGCGTCGTCGAAGGCGACCTCGGGCGGGGGCGGCAGGTCCAGAAGTTCGGCAGCGTGCAGCAAAACGTCTTCGGGCGGGGCCGGATCGTCGTCGCAGAGGTTGTAGATCGCCCCGGGGCGCGGCTGGCGGATCGAGGCCTCGAGCACCTGGGCGATGTCCGCCACGTGGATGCGGCTGAACACCTGCCCGGGCTTGACGATGCGCCGCGCCGTGCCCTGCCGGACCTTTTCGAAGGGGCCGCGGCCCGGCCCGTAGATGCCGGCGAGGCGGAAGATGTGCAGCGGCAGGCCTTGGATCGCCTGCCAGGCGGCCTCGGCCTCGGCCCGCGCCCGGCCGCGCGCCGTGCCGGGGGAGAGCGGCGTGCTCTCGTCGACCCAGGCGCCGCCGTGATCGCCGTAGACCCCGGTGGTCGAAAGATAGCCGGCCCAGTCCAGCGCGGGCGCCCGCGCGGCGATGGCGGGGCCGATCTCGGCCAGCGCCGGATCGCCCGTGTCGCGCGGTCCGGCGGAGACGAGCAGGTGGCTCGCCTGTGCCAGCGCTTCTTCCAGCGCGGCGCGCTCCCAGAGCACCGGCTCCACCCCCTGCGCCGCGACATCCGGCGCCTTGGCCGGATTGCGGTGGGTGCCGAGAATGCGCCAGCCCTGCGGGAGAAGGCGGCGGGCGAGGGCAGCGGCCGAGTAGCCGTGGCCGAGGGTGAGCAATGTGCGTGTCATGGCCGGCAAACTGGTCTGCGGCACCGGCTTTGGCAAGCCCGGCCGGACCGGCGCGCTTCCGCTCATATGCCATCGTGCAGGATAGGCCGGCGCGCGCGATGGGAGTATCAGGGCGCATCTGAGGCTACGTGGAATTCGGAATGTCCCGAAAAACCGAAATGACCCGGCGCGCCTGGCTGTCGCTCGTTCTGCTGCCGCTGGTGGCGCCACTCTCTGCCTGTGCCGTGCAGCAGGAGGAGCAGCTCGAGGTGACGCGCTTCGATCCGCCGCTCTACCCGAACGAGACGCCCGAGCTGCGCGCCTCGATCAACCGGTGGTCCGATTACTACGAGGTGCCCCGGCGGCTGGTGCACCGTCTCGCGATCCGCGAGAGCACCCACAGCCCCGAGGCGCGCAACGGCCCTTACTATGGGCTGCTGCAGATCCTCCCCGCCACCGCGCGCACCATGGGCTTCCAGGGGCAGCCGCGCGAGCTGCTCGATGCGGATACCAACCTCGAATATGGCGTGAAATACCTGCGCGGCGCCTGGCTGCTGTCGGATGGCAATCCCGACGCGGCCATCGGGCTCTATGCCAAGGGCTATTACTACGAGGCCAAGCGGCGCGGCATGCTGGTCGAGACCGGGCTGCGCCGGGGCTGAGCCTCAGCGCTCCAGAAGGGCGAGCAGCTGCGCCTCGGCACGGCGCAGCCCGGGGCGGTCGGGGGCACGGTCGAGCCTCTTCGGCAGGCCGGACTCCGCAAGGGCGATCACCTCGGGATGGATGTAGGAATTGCGCGCCACCGTCGGCGTGTTCGCCAGCCGCTCCGCCGCCGCTTCCGCCATCCCCTTGATGCTGATCTTCTCCGCCCGCAGCGCCGTCTCCAGCGCCGCCACGCTGCCGTTCCAGGTGCGGAAGGTCTTGGCGGTGAGGGCGGCGTTGCCGGTGCGCTCGGCCAGCCAGCGATTGATTTCTTCCGAGCGCAGCCCGTGCGGCCGGCCGTCCTCGTCGAGCCAGGCGATCAGTTCCTTTCCGGGCAGATCGTCCAGCGCGGTGAGAGCCCGCTGCAGGGTGCGGTCCTTCAGTTGCTTGTGGACGCGCTTGCCGCCCTTGCCGGGGAAACGCAGGTGCAGCGTGCCTCCGTCAAGGCGCAGATGCGTGCCGCGCAGCGTCGTCGCCCCGTAGCTGCCGTTCTCCAGAGCGTAATCGGCGTTGCCCACCCGCAGCCCGGCGCGGTCGAGCAGCGCCAGCGTGGCGGCGAGGGCGAAGTCCTTCTCGCCCGGATCGCGGGCGCGGAGCTGGGCGAGAATGCTGCGGCGCAGTCCGGGCAGGGCCGCGCCGAATTCGGCGAGATGCCCGTATTTCCGCTCTGCCCGAAAGGCCGTCCAGTCGGGGTGGTAGCGGTATTGCTTGCGGTCGCGTGCGTCGCGGCCGGTGGCCTGAAGGTGGCCGTTGTCGCGCGGGCAGATCCACACCTGCTCGTAGGCCGGCGGCACGGCGAGCGCCTTGATCCGGGCGCGCTCCTCGGCGGCGTCGATGCGGGTACCGTCGGGGGCGATGTAGGAAAAGCCGCGCCCGCAGCGCCGCCGCAGGATGCCGGGGCGGCTGTCGGGATAGTAGACAAGATCGGTGCGCGGGGTCATGCCAGCGAACGCCGGGTGCCGCCGAGGGGTTCCGCGCCGGTCAAGACCAAGGCGCGGAGGTGTGACGCGGCGTCTTGAACCCGTCACGTCTTCCTGCCACGCTGGCCGGCAAAATAGCGGAAGGAGCCGCAGATGCAGGACATGCAGGCGCAATTGCAGATCGTTTCCCCCGAGGCCCCGGAGGCGGAGCTTTTCGACGATGCGGAGGCGGCGGTCGAACGGCTTTGCGCGCTCTACGCGCAGGCCTCGGAGTTTCTGAAGGAGCGTTTCCTGTCCTCCATGGCCGAGGGGCATCCCGGCGTCCGCTATCGTGCCTTCTATCCCGAGGTCCGCATCACCACGACCAGCTTCGCCAAGGTCGACAGCCGCCTCAGCTTCGGCCACGTCTCGGCGCCGGGCACCCATGCCACATCGATCACCCGGCCGGACCTGTTCCGGCATTATCTGAAACAGCAGATCGGCCTGCTGATCGAGAACCACGGCGTGAAGGTGCAGGTCGGCCTGTCGGCGACGCCGATGCCCGTGCATTTCGCCGTCGCCAACTACCCCGAGCTGACTGTGCCGCAGGAAGGGGCGGGCAGCTTCATCCTGCGCGACGTCTTCGACGTGCCGGACCTGACCACCACCAATGACGACATCGTCAACGGCGTGGCGCGGCCCGCGCCAGACGGGGCAGAGCCGCTGGCGCCCTTTACCGCGCAGCGGGTGGATTACTCGCTGGCCCGGCTGGCGCATTACACCGCCACCGACCCGGCGCATTTCCAGAACCACGTGCTGTTCACCAACTACCAGTTCTACGTCAGCGAGTTCGAGGCCTACGCCCGCAAGCAACTCGCCGATCCCGAGAGCGGCTACGTCTCCTTCGTGTCGACCGGCAACGTCGAGATCACCGATGCCGGGACCGAGATCCCGCTGACCGCGAAGATGCCGCAGATGCCGACCTACCACCTCAAGCGCAAGGACGGCTCGGGGATCACGCTGGTCAACATCGGGGTGGGGCCGTCGAACGCCAAGACCGCGACCGACCACATCGCCGTGCTGCGCCCGCATGCCTGGCTGATGGTCGGGCACTGCGCGGGCCTGCGCAACTCGCAGAGCCTCGGGGACTTCGTGCTCGCGCACGCCTACCTGCGCGAGGACAAGGTGCTCGACGACGACCTGCCGATCTGGGTGCCGATCCCGGCGCTGGCGGAGATCCAGGTGGCGTTGGAGGACGCGGTCGAAGAGGAAACGCAGCTTTCGGGCTACGACCTCAAGCGGGTCATGCGCACCGGCACCGTCGCCTCGGTGGACAACCGCAACTGGGAGCTGCGCGATCAGCGCGGCCCGGTGCAGCGGCTGAGCCAGAGTCGCGCCGTGGCGCTCGACATGGAAAGCGCCACGATCGCTGCCAACGGCTTCCGATTCCGGGTGCCCTACGGCACCCTGCTCTGCGTCAGCGACAAACCGCTGCACGGAGAGTTGAAACTTCCCGGCATGGCGTCGGATTTCTACAAGACGCAGGTGGCGCGCCACCTGATGATCGGGATAAGAGCCATGGAACACCTCCGCACGATGCCCCTCGAGAGGATCCACAGCCGCAAATTGCGTAGCTTCGACGAAACAGCCTTCCTGTGAATCGGCAGTTTCAGGCGCAAAGCGCGTAGATTTCTCTTGCAATAAGCCACTATTCGTTGTGTTTCGACTCTACATAGAGTTAAGTGACCTCAATGGGGCCCAAGTACTCGGGCAGTTCAAGGAGACCATGAAATGGCGAAGCCGATGACCAAAACCCAACTCGTGGCCGCACTGGCAGAAGAGATGGGCGCAGACAAGAAGACCGCGTCGACCGCTCTGGAAGCGATCACCGGGATCATCACCAAGGAAGTTGCAGACGGCGGCGCCGTGACCCTGCCGGGCGTTGGCAAAATCTACTGCCGTGAGCGTCCCGAGCGCATGGTGCGCAACCCCGCCACCGGCGAGCAGTTCAAGAAAGAGGCCGACAAGGTGGTCAAGATGACCATCGCGAAGGCGCTGAAGGACAGCGTGAACGGCTGATCTTTCCTGCTCGACTGAGCATCAGGGCCGCGGTTTCGCGGCCCTTTTTTATTGTTTTACAGATATTTACATGTCCTGAAGGCGGGCGATCTGCCGCCCTTCTGCGTCGAAGTTCGACGGGTCGAGCCAGGCTTCGAGCCGCGCCTTCAGCTTCGGCCATTCGCTGTCGACGATCGAGAACCACGCGGTGTCGCGGTTGCGGCCCTTGCTGACCACGGCCTGCCTGAAGGTGCCCTCGTAGGTGAAGCCGAGCCTTTCCGCTGCGCGGCGCGAGGGGCCGTTGAGCGCGTCGCATTTCCACTCGTAGCGGCGGTAGCCCAGCTCGTCGAAGGCGCGCTTCATCATCAGGTACATGGCTTCGGTCGCTGCCGGACTGCGCTGCAGCAGGGGGCTGAAGTGGATGTGCCCGACCTCGATCACGCCGTTTTTCGGGTCGATCCGCAGGTGCGAAGCGATTCCCAACGGCGTGCCATCGGGCGTGCAGAGCGTATAGAACTGTGGATCGGTGCTCGCGGCGCACTCGTCGATCCAGGCTTGCGCCTCACTCAGGTCCCGCAGGGGCTCGCGCAGCAGGTAGGTCCAGTTGCGGCCGCTCTCGTCCTTCAGGAAGGCGTCGTAGAGCGCGGCCGCGTGCTCGGACCGGGTCGGCTCGAGCGAGATGCGGTGGCCCTGCATGGGTGCCTGAGAGGGGAAGGGGCGGGGGAAACTGCCGTCGACGAGCAGCCCGATGGGCTGCCCGTGTTCGTTCGTGCGATGATCGGTCATCTCAGCCGAAGACCGTTCCCAGCGCGCCGTCCACGGCCTCGACGATCTGGTCGATGTCGTCCTTGGTGGCGATCAGTGCCGGGGCGAAGCAGAGCGTGTTGTTGTAGCCGGGGATCGAGCGGTTGGTCATGCCGATGATGACACCGCGCTTGTTTACTTCGGCGACCACGGCGGCGGTGCGCTTTTCGTCCATCGGCTCGCGGGTGGTGCGGTCGGTCACCAGCTCGGCGCCAAGGAACAGGCCCTTGCCGCGCGCCTCGCCGACGACCGCGTGCTTGTCCTTCAGCGCCTCGAGTTGGCCGAGCATGTACTCACCCATGTTGGTGGTGTTCTCGAGCAGCTTCTCGTCCTCGATGATGCGCATGTTCTCCAGCGCCGCGGCGGGGCCGGCGGTGCAGCCGCCGAAGGTCGAGATGTCGCGGAAGTAGTTCATCGGGTCCGAGGCATCGTCCTTGAACAGATCGAAGACGCGCTCATTGGTCACGCAGCAGGCGATGGCCGCGTAGCCCGAGGCGACGCCCTTGGCCATGGTCACGAAGTCGGGCTCGACGCCGTAGTGCTGGTAGCCGAACCAGGTGCCGGTGCGCCCGACGCCGCAGACCACCTCGTCGATGTGCAGCAGGATGTCGTACTTGCGGCAAATCTCCTGCACGCGCTGCCAGTAGCCCGCCGGGGGCACGATCACGCCGCCGCCCGCGGTCACCGGCTCGAGGCAGAGTGCGCCCACGGTGTCGGGGCCTTCGCGCAGGATCACCTCTTCGATGGCATCGGCGGCACGCTGGCCATAGGCCTCGCCCGACAGATCGCCCCAGCCCTGATCGCCAGCGCGGTATTCAAGGCAATGCGGCACCGACACGAAGCCCGGCGCGAAGGGGCCGTACTGCGCGTTGCGCTCTTCCTGACCGCCAGCCGACAGCGCGGCGATGGTGGTGCCGTGGTAGTCGCGCTCGCGGTAGAGGATCTTGTGCTTCTTGCCGCCGTAGCGCTTGTGCGCGATCTGGCGGACCATCTTGAAGGCCTTCTCGTTCGCCTCGGAGCCGGAGTTGCAGTAGTAGACGCGGCTCATGCCCGGCATCTTGTCGATCAGCTTTTCGGCGAAGAGCGCGCCGGGGATAGAGCCCGCGGCCCCGGCGTAGTAGTTCAGCTTCATCAGCTGCTCGGAGATCGCGTCGACGATGCTCTTGCGGCCGTAGCCGACGTTGACCGTCCAGACCGCGCCCGACACCGCGTCGAGCTGTTCGCGCCCGGTCTGGTCCCAGACGCGCATGCCCTTGCCCTCGACGATGATCTTGGGGTCGCTGGTCTCGAACTGCTTGTGCTGCACGAGGTGGTGCCACACGTGGGCCTTGTCGGCTTCGACGACGTGGCTGAGGTCGTTCTGGGTGAGGGTGCCGTCCATGGAAGCTCTCCTGAAATCCGGGCGCCGCGAGGGGCGCGAAAGCGTGACTCCGCGATGCGGGATGCTAGCACATGTGCCAGAAGCGCGGGGAAGTCTTAGTGCCAGATTTCCGCATGATATAAGTCCAGATTTGCGCGGGATGGGGCCAATCTGCCGAAGTTGGCAGGGATCCCGGGATATTTCTCGCAAGGCGCTGCCCGGTGATTGGGCAGCTAACCTTACTGCCCCCAACGTATCTGCTGCATCTGCAGGCATTGCCCATTGATTGAGCGCATCTTTTCCGGTCGGATCACTCGCGAGCCGGGTGCCCGACGGTCCCGGCCTGGCACAAGCCTCGCGACCATGACGGGGCAGCAAAACGGGAGAGACGAGATGACGATCAAGAAGAGCCTGATGGGCGCGGTCGGGGCCGCGGCGCTGCTGGCCGGGGCTGCAAGCGCCGAGACCATCACCGTGGGCTATTTCCTCGAGTGGCCCATGCCCTTCGAATACGCCAAGGCCGAGGGCCTCTACGAAGAGGCCATGGGCACCGAGATCAACTGGGTGAGCTTCGACACCGGCACCGCCATGTCGGCGGCGATGGCCTCGGGCGACGTGCAGCTGTCGGTCAGCCAGGGCGTGCCGCCCTTCGTGGTCGCCACCTCGGCGGGGCAGGACCTGCAGGCGCTCGACGTCGCGGTGAGCTATGCCGACAACGACAATTGCGTCGTGCGCTCGGAACTGGAAATCGACAAGGACAGCGCCGGCGAGCTGGAAGGCAAGAAGGTCGCCGTGCCGCTCGGCACCGCCGCCCATTACGGCTTCCTAAAGCAGATGGACCACTTCGGCGTGCCGCTGGACAGCCTCGAGATCGTCGACATGGCACCGCCCGACGGCGCCGCTGCCATTGCGCAGGGCGCGGTCGACATGGCCTGCGGCTGGGGCGGCTCGCTGCGCCGCATGAAGGAGCATGGCAACGTGCTGCTCACCGGTGCCGAGAAGGAAGAGCTTGGCATCCTCGTCTTCGACGTGACCTCCGGTCCGGCGGGCTGGGTTGCCGAGAACTCGGACCTCGTGGCCGCCTTCCTGAAGGTGACCGCGGATGCCAACGCCATGTGGGCGGATGAGGCCAACCACGCCAAGATGCTGCCGGTGATCGCCAAGGACGCGGGCATGGACGAGGACGCCACCGCCGAGACCATGGCCACCTTCGTCTTCCCCACCGCTGAAGACCAGCTCTCGGCCAAATGGCTGGGCGGCGGCGCGGCCGACTTCATGAAGGGCGTCGCCGACGTCTTCGTCGAGGCCGGCTCGATCGACGCGGCGCTCGACAGCTACGCCGACCACGTGAACACCGGGCCGCTGTCTTCGGCAGGCTCGATGTAAGGCCTTCGGGCCACCTGTCCCGGCGGTGGGGGGCTGCCGCCGGGGCCTTCGCATCAGAACGACATTTTGGGGGCGGAACCCCCGAACCGCGGCGACGGGCCGCGAAAGGCGGATCATGAGCGGATTATCCATCCAGAACCTGTCGATGCGCTTCGACCTGCCGAACGGTAGCTCGGTACAGGCGCTGAAGGACGTCTCGCTGGACCTTGCGCAAGGCGAGTTGCTGTCGGTACTGGGCCCCTCGGGCTGCGGCAAGACCACGCTGCTGAACATCGTCGCGGGCTTTCTGGCGCCCACCGATGGCAAGATCATCCTCAATGGCCACGAGGTGCGCGGCCCCGCCGCCGAGCGCGGCATGGTATTCCAGCAGGGCGCGCTATTCGAGTGGATGAACGTGCGCGACAATGTCAGCTTCGGGCCGCGCATGGCCGGCAAGCGTGAGAAGGATTACGGTGCCAACGTCGATCACCTGCTCGAGGTGGTTGGCCTGCGCGACTTTAAGGAAAAGGCGGTTTACGAGCTTTCGGGCGGCATGCAGCAGCGCGTGGCGCTGGCCCGCTGCCTTGCCAACGATCCCGACGTGATCCTCATGGACGAGCCGCTGGGGGCGCTCGACGCGCTCACCCGCGAGAAGATGCAGAGCCTAGTGCTGAAGCTCTGGAAGGAGACCGGCAAGACCATCATCCTCATCACCCACTCGGTCGAGGAAGCGCTGTTGCTGGGCGAGCGGCTTCTGGTCATGGCACCGCGCCCCGGCCGCATCCACCGCGAGTACCGTCTGCCCTTTGCCGACCTCGGCGCCGGTCAGGACCTTCGTGCGGTGAAGAAGCATCCCGATTTCGCCACCACGCGCGAGGAGATCCTCGGGATGATCTGGGATATGGAAGAAGAGATCATGGGCCGCAGCGAAACCGCGGGGGCCGCGTCATGATCGTCTTTGCTCTCTATATCGCAATCTTCGTGGTCAGCTGGCTGCTGGTGAAGCTGCTGGTGCACCGCGCGTTGAACGACTTCACCGCCCGTAAGACCGTCACCTTCGGCGACGAAAGTGCCGTGCGCCCGAGCCGCATCGCCAGCGTGGTCTCGATCCTGACCATCTTCCTGCTCTGGGGGGCCTTCACCGGTTCGACCTGGGTGCCGAAGTTCCTGCACGCGCCGGGGCCCTTCGTCGGTGATGCCAGCTTCACCTACACCGCCGAGGCGGACGGGGTCGAACCCGACGAGGCGACGGTCACCGTGCGTGTCTTCCCGGTGGGCGAAGAGACCGAGGATCCCGAGGTCGATCCCGGGGATGGCTGGGCGAAGAATGACAGTGCGAGCGTCGGGGCCTGGCGCTCGGGGCTGGTGCGGGTCGATCAGAACGACGACCACGGCCGCGACGCCGGGCACAGGGTCGTTGCCGTCAACGGTCAGCCGATCGAGCCGGGCGGCGAGGTCATCACCGAGTATGGCCGGGTCGGCATGTCGCCCAAGGGCACGCTCAATTTCGAGCCCGCCAAGGGCTGGCAGATGGAGCCGATCTGGCTGCCCGCCCCCGAGGCCGTGCTCTCGCGGCTCGTGGAGATCTCCCGCGACGGCTACCGCGACAGCACGCTCTGGGAGCATCTCGGCTGGTCGCTGTTCCGGGTCATCGCGGGCTTCTTCTTCGGCGCGCTGATCGGCATCCCGCTGGGCTATGCCATGGGCCTGTCGGACTGGTTCCGTGGCTGGTTCGATCCCATCGTCGAATTCATGCGGCCGGTGCCGCCGCTGGCGCTGATCCCGCTGGTGATCATTTGGGCGGGCATCGGCGAGGCGGGCAAGATCATCCTGCTGTTCCTCGCGGCGCTCTGGATCATGGCTATCGCCGCGCGCTCGGGCGTCTCGGGGGTGAAAATATCGAAGGTCCACGCGGCCTACTCGCTGGGCGCCAGCAAGGTGCAGATCCTGCGCCATGTGATCATCCCCAACTCACTGCCCGACATCTTCACCGGCGCGCGGGTTGCCATGGGGGTCTGCTGGGGCACCGTGGTGGCCGCCGAGCTTGTCGCCGCCGAGAAGGGCGCGGGGATGATGATCATGGTCGCCTCGAAGTTCCAGCTGACCGACATCGTGATCATGGGGATCATCTTGATCGGGGTTATCGGCTTCGGCATCGACATGCTGATGCGGCTGGCCGAACGCAAGCTGGTGCCCTGGAAGGGCCGGGGCTGAAAGGGCCGGGGCTGAGCGCGGATGGAACGGGCGGAGCGAGGGGGCTGTCTGCCCCCTCGCGCTCCCCCGAGGATATTTTCGACATATGGAAGGCGCGGGCGCGGCGCGGCCGCCGGGGCGTCAGCCCAGCAGCGCGCCGAGCTGGGCGTCGAGCCAGAGCCGCATGCCGTCTACCGTCGCCACGTAGGGATCGAGCAGCGGGGCGAGCGCGGGCACCATGTCGGTGAGCGCAGGCGCGAGCGCGTAGAGCAGCACCGACAGCACCGCGAGGATGAGCATCGCACCGAAGCCGCGGGCGAACCCGCTGCTCTGCTGCTCTTCTTCCTCGGCGTAGAGCGCGCGGCCCTGCGGCGTTTCCATGCGGCGCGGCTCGGGGGCCACCCGCAGGGTCTGGTTGATTTCCTCGATGTCCGGCAGCAGGTCGCGGCGCGAGGGGGCCACCGCCGGGTGTTCGGGCTCCGAGGTGACGAACTCGGGGCTGTCCGGCGTCTCGGGCTCGGCCACCGGCTTCTGTTCCGGCCGCGGCTCTTCGGAGAGCGGGGCGTCGCCGCGGATGCGGGCCATATGCTCGCGGGCGACACGGGCGCGATGGGCGGCGTCGTCGCCGGAGGGCTCGGTCAGCCCGAGGTCGGGCTGGCTTTCGAGAGGCTCGGGGTCGGTGCGACGTCGCGCCTCGCGCTCGGCCTCCTGGCGCAGCACTTCGGCGACTGACGGGTCAAGCCCGCGGGCGCGCACCGGACGGCGCGGCACCGGGGTGGCGCTTTCCTGAGAGGGGGCTTCCGCGGCGGCGGGCGCCGGGTCGGGATCAGGGGCGGGCGCGGCGTCCGGCTCCGCAGACGGCAGCGAAGTGCCTTCGTCCATCTCTTCCCAGATGTCATCGGTGGACAGATCGTCGGGCTGCGGCGCGGCGGGGTCGTCTACGCGGAGCGTATCCTCGGGGTGCAACTGGAACCAGGTGTGGCCGCAGCTCGAGCATTGCACGTCTCGGCCGCCCGCGGGGATCGCGTCGACCGGCACCTCGTATTGCGCGCCGCAATTGGGGCATATCAGCCGCATATTGTCCTTAGCTTTCCATCTGTTCTGGCCACCATCCCTTTGCCGACAATAGGTTGCCGCAGGGGAGCGGGAAAGCCAATTTTCGGCCCGGGGGGCGGATTGCAACTGCGCCGCGGCTCGGGCACAACAGGGCATCAATTTCACCGGGGGCGCGCAGGCGTGATCGAACTCGATAATGTGGCCTACAGCTACGGCGGCGGCGAGCTGCTGAGCGGGCTCACGCTGCGGCTGGCGCCCGGGTCCTTCCACTTCCTCACCGGCCCCTCGGGCGCCGGCAAGACGACGCTGCTGAAGCTCTGCTACGGCGCGCTGGTGCCCACCGCCGGCCACGCGCGGCTGTTCGGCGAGGACGTGCGGCGCATGGATCGCGACGCCATTGCGCTCAGCCGGCGCCGCATCGGCGTGGTGCACCAGGACTGCCAGTTCCTCGATCACCTCTCGGTCGCCGAGAACGTTGCCCTGCCGCTGACCGTGGCGGGTGAGGGCGGGGGCGATCTCGAACAGAACCTCATCGAGCTGATGACCTGGGTCGGGCTGAAGAGCCGCGCCGAGGCGCTGCCGCCGGAGCTGTCGGGCGGCGAGCGCCAGCGCGCGGCCCTGGCCCGCGCGGTGATCATGTCGCCCGAGGTGATCCTCGCCGACGAGCCCACCGGCAACGTCGACTGGGAGATGTCGCAGCGCCTGCTGCGGCTGCTGGTCGAGCTCAACCGCATGGGCAAGACGATCCTCATCGCGACCCACGACCTCGGCCTCATCCGGTCGGCCAAGAGCCAGGTGCAGGCGCGGGTGCTGCGCATCTCGAACCGCAAGCTGCAGTCGGCGGGGGCGGACCTGTGAGGCTGATCCGCGACTCCCTCGGGGCCTTCACCGGCTCGGACACCGGCGCCGACCGGGTGGTGCCGCCCACCGGCTTCACCGCCTCGCTCACGCTGTTTGCCGCCGGCGCCATGGCCTTTCTTGCGGTCTTTGCGCTGGCGCTGTCGCTGGCCGCAGGGCGACTGGCGACGAGCTGGGGCGACGAACTGGCGCGCGCCTCGACCCTGCGCATCTCGGCCCCGGCCGGGCAGCAGGCGCAGCAGACCGAGGCGGCGCTGCGGCTGCTCGGCCAGACCCCGGGCGTCGCCTCGGCGCGGGCGCTCAGCGAGGCGGAGCAGCAGGCGTTGCTCGAGCCCTGGTTCGGTCCGGACCTGCCGCTGGCCGACCTGCCGGTGCCGCAGCTCATCGAAATCATCGAGGAGGGCGAGGGCTTCGACGGGGCCGGGCTGCGGCTGCGGCTGCAGGCCGAGGTGCCGGGCGCTGTGCTCGACGATCACACCCGCTGGCGTCGGCCGCTGGTGGCGGCTGCGGGCAAGCTGCGGCTGCTGGGCGCGGTGTCGATCCTGCTGATCGCCGGTGCCGTGGCGGCGATGGTCACGCTGGCGGCCAATGCCGCGCTGGCGGCCAACGCGCAGGTCATCGCGGTGCTGCGCCTGGTCGGCGCCACCGACGGGTTCATCGCCCGCGCCTTCGTGCGGCGCTTCACCCTGCGCGCGCTCGGCGGCGCGGCGCTCGGCGCGGCGGCGGGCTCGGGCGCGCTGCTGCTGATGCCCTCGGCGGGCGAGACGGCGGGTTTCCTGACCGGCCTGTCCTTCGTCGGCTGGCACTGGATCTTCCCGCTGCTGGTGCCGCTGCTGACCGCGGCGGTGGCCTTTGCCGCAACGGCGATCGCGGCGCGGCGGGTGCTTGGAGACTTGAGATGATGCGATACGCGCTGCAATGGACCCGCTCGCTGCTCTTCGTCGGGCAGATCTACCTGGCGATGGCGGTGGTCGGCCTGCTGTTCTTTCCCTGGGCGCTGTTATCGGACCGGGGCGCGCGGATGGGCGCCCGAACCTGGTGCCGCTGGGTACGCTGGACCGCCGCTTGGATGGTCGGGCTGAAGAGCGAAATCCGCGGCAAGGTGCCGTCGGGCGAGCTGCTCATTGCCGCCAAGCACCAGAGCTTCTTCGACATCATCCTGCTGTTCGGCGCGGTGCCGTCGGGCAAGTTCATCATGAAGCGCGAGCTGCTCTTCACCCCGGTGCTGGGGCAATATGCGACCCGGATGGGCTGCATCCCGGTGAACCGCGGCAAGCGCGGGGCGGCGATCTCGAAGATGGTCGCCGACGTCAAGAAGAGCGCCGAGGACCATCCCGGCCAGCTGATCATCTACCCGCAAGGCACCCGCGTGCCGCCAGGGGAGAAGCTGCCCTACAAGGTCGGCACGGCGATCCTCTACAGCCAGAGCGGAGAGCCCTGCGTGCCGGTGGCCACCAACGTCGGGGTCTTCTGGCCCAAGCGCGGCATCTACCGCAAGCCGGGCACGGCGGTGATCGAATTCCTGCCGGTGATCGAGCCCGGCATGCCGAGCAAGGTCTTCCTTGCGAAGATCGAGGCGGATGTGGAGGCGGCCTCGAACCGCCTGATGGCGGAGGCCGGGTTCCATGCGGAAGATTGACAGCATCGATGCGCTTGAGGCGCTCTACGGCACCGCCGCCGGGGCGTCGATCGACAAGGTCGTGCGGCGCATGACGCCGCTTTATCGCAAATGGATCGAGGCGTCGAAACTCTGCGTACTGAGCACCGTGGGACCGGCGGGGACCGATGCCTCGCCGCGCGGTGACGATGGGCCCGTGGTGCTGGAGCTCGACCCTGGCACGCTGGCGATGCCCGACTGGCGCGGCAATAACCGGCTCGACTCGCTGCGCAACGTGGTCGAGGACGGGCGGGTGTCGCTGATGTTCTTCGTGCCCGGCAGCAACAACGTCGTGCGGGTGAACGGCACCGGATGGCTCACCGACGACGAGGGGATGCGGGGGCGCTTTGCCAAGGACGGCAAGCTGCCGGCCACCGTGCTGATCGTCGAGATCGCCGAGATCTACACCCAATGCGCCCGCGCGCTCTTGCGCGCCGGGACTTGGGTCTCGGGCGACGAGAGCGTGGGTCTGCCGACCATCGGCCAATTCCTCGCGGAGGCCACGCAGGGGGCCACCGACGGCGAGGCCTACGACCGCGAATGGCCGGAGCGGGCCGCGAAGAGCCTGTGGTGAGCCGCTGACGGTTTCGTGATCCAAAAGTCCCGACGGAGGCCCGGCTCCGCTGCGTTCAACGTTCAACGTTCAACACGAACAAGACGCAAAGGATGTCGAGCATGTCTGATTTCATCGAGCGCCCCAGCCGCCGGGCCCTGCTCACCGGGCTCGCGGTCTCACCCATCGCGGTGGCAGGGATTGGGTCCTTCTCGGGCACCGCGCGGGCGCAGGCGCAATCTGCCGGCCTGATCACGCCCAACGTCTGCATGGTGATGCCCGAGGTCACCGAGGGGCCCTACTACCTCGACGAGCAGCTGGTGCGCGCCGAGATCACCGAGGACCGCGAAGGGGTGCCCATGCGCCTGCGCCTGCAGGTGGTGACCGCCGATTGCACCCCGGTCGAGGGCGCGCGGGTCGATGTCTGGCATTGCGATGCGCTGGGCAACTACTCGGGCTATGCCACGCAGGGCAGCGACGGCACCAATGACACCTCCGACCAGACCTTCCTGCGCGGCACGCAGATGACAGCCGCGGATGGCGTGGCCGAGTTCCGCACGATCTATCCGGGCTGGTATCGGGGCCGGACCACCCATGTGCACTACAAGGTCTTCCTCGACGAGCGCACGGTGCTGACCAGCCAGATCTTCTTCCCCGACGCGCTGAGCGAATACCTGTTCCAGTCGGTGGCACCCTACAACGACCGCGCCGGCGCCGAGCGCGACACGATGAACACCAACGATGGCATCGCCAAGCAGGCGGGCGAGGGTGCCTACGCGGCGATCCGCGAGCAGTACGCGTATTACGACGCGGCGCTGGTTGTGGGGATCGACCCCGAGGCGACCTCCTCCGAGAGCGGCATGGGGGCGGGCGGGCCTGCCGGCGGTCCGCCGCCCTCCGGAGAGCGCCCCGATGGTCCGCCGCCCGAGGGCATGGGCGGGCCGCAGGAAGGCGTTGCCGCCGAGGTCTTCATTCCGGGACGGACCGCGACCGAATAGGCCAAATCTCTTCGAAGAGATTTGCAAGAGCCTTCGAAGGCTCTTAACGGGCGGATCCGGTGGGATTCGCCCGTCTTTGTTCAGCGGTCCAGTGCACCCTTGCCCGCGAGGATCTTCGGGCGCAGCTTCTCGACCCTGGCAATGCGGGTCTCGGATTTCTTCGCGCCGCCGATCTGCAAGACGTGGCTCTTCTGCCGCCCCGGGGTGAGCGCGTTGAACGCCTCGGCCAGCGCCGGATCGGCGTCGAGTGCGGCAACCAGCTCCTCCGGAAGGTCGAGCGTGATCTCTTCCTTCGGCGGACGGAGGCCCCGCGCGGCGTAGTCCCGCGCCTCGGCGAGATAGGCGGCGAGCACCGGGCGCAGCTCGGCGACGCGCGCCGCCGAAGCAAATCGGATCACGTTGGGATGCCGGGTGTTGGGCCCCTGTCGCTCCAGCACGCCCTCGCGGTCGGTCATCAGCGCCGGGTTGAAGAAACTGAGCGTGAACTCCCCCCGGAATGCCCCGATCAGCGCGACGTTGCGCTCCCCCTCCATGTAGACCGGATGTCCCCATTTCGCGGTTTCCCGGAGGCCAGAAGCGAGACAGATCGCGCGCAGCTCGGCCAATCCGTCCGACCAGAGCCGGGTGGCGCAGTCCGCCGTGTCGAAACGGGCGCAGCGACCGCAGCCGCGGGTGAAATAGGCGTCGCTGTTGGTGATCATTGTGGCTCCGGCGCTGGCTTGACGGAAGCCTAGCCCGGCGATCCCGGTCTGGCGAGGGGGTCGCGGCAGCTCACATCTTGAGGATCGAATTGCCGCCGTCTGCCAGCATGGCGCTGCCGGTGACGAAGGACGACTGGTCAGACAGCAGGAAGAGCGCGGCGCGGGCGATCTCCTCGGGGGCGGCCATGCGTTTCAGCGCATGCATGTTGCGGACCACCTCGTGGAATGCCGCATCGCTCCCGGCCATCTCGGTCATCGTACCGCCGGGCAGCAGCGCGTTGACGCGGATGTTCTCGGCTCCGTGCTCGGCGGCGAGCACCTGCGCCAAGCCGATCAGCCCGGCCTTGGCGGCGGCATAGGCCGCCATGCCCGGCAGGCCGATGGTGTGGCCGACGAAGGAGGAGGTGAAGACCAGCGAACCGCCGCCCGCGGTGCGCAGCGCGGGAATCTGCGCGCGCGCGGCATGGAAGGCGCTGGTGAGATTGACCTCGAGCACCTCCCGCCAGTTGGCGTCGGACATCTCTGTGACTGCGCCGAGCGCTCCGGTGATGCCGGCATTGTTGAAGGCACCGTCGAGCCCGCCGAAGCGGTCGATTGACAGCGCCACGAGCGCACCGGCGTAGTCGGGGTCCGAGACATCCCCGGCGAGATAGGCGGCCGTGCCGCCCGCTGCACGTATGTTGCGCGTGAGCGCGTCCAGCCTCTCCCCGCGCCGGGCACCGAGCACGACCCTCGCCCCGCCCTCTGCAAGCAACCGGGCGGCGGCTGCGCCGATGCCGCTGCTCGCGCCGGTTACGATGATCGTCTTTCCCGTCAGCATTGGCACTGCCTCCCTGCGATATGCGGGGACACTGTCACCGCAGGCGATCCCCGAGGCGATCCGCTTCCTGCGCATTGGGAGCGGGCAAACGAAAAGACCCCCGGAGCGGCGCTCCGGGGGTCTCTGTCTTGCGTCCCGCGAAGGGATCAGGCGTGGATTGCGCCGTCGCCGCAGGCCAGCGCCGCCTCGCGCACCGCTTCCGAGAAGGTCGGGTGGGCGTGGCAGGTCAGCGCGACGTCCTCTGCGGAGGCGCCGAATTCCATCGCCACGCAGATCTCGTGGATGAGATCGCCGGCCGACGGGCCGATGATGTGGCAGCCGAGCACGCGGTCGGTGTCCTTGTCGACGATCAGCTTCACGAAGCCGTCGCCGGCGAAGACGGCCTTGGCGCGACCGTTGCCCATGAAGGAGAACTTGCCGACCTTATAGGCGCGGCCTTCTTCCTTGAGCTGCTGCTCGGTCTTGCCGACCGAGGCGACCTCGGGGTGGGTGTAGATCACGCCCGGGATCACGTCGTAGTTCACGTGGCCGGCCTTGCCGGCGATGACCTCGGCGCAGGCCATGCCCTCGTCCTCGGCCTTGTGGGCCAGCATCGGGCCCTCGATGGCGTCACCGATGGCATAGACGCCCTTCACCGCGGTCTGCCAGTGGCCGTCGGTCGCGATCTGGCCGCGCTTGGTCAGCTGCACGCCGAGCGCCTCGAGCCCGAGCCCGTCAGTGTAGGGCGCGCGGCCGGTGGCGCAGAGCACAACGTCGGCTTCGGTGGTGTGCTCGGAGTCATCCTTGCGCAACTTGTAGCTGACCGTCGCCTTGCCGCCCTTGGTCTCGACCTTGGAGACGGCCGCGCCCATGGTGAACTTCAGGCCCTGCTTGGTGAGCATCTTCTGGAAGGTCTTCTGCACCTCGGCGTCCATGCCGGGGGTGATGGCGTCGAGGAATTCGATCACCTCGACCTCGGTGCCGAGGCGGGAGTAGACCGAGCCCATCTCGAGGCCGATCACGCCGGCGCCGATGACGACCATCTTCTTGGGAATCTTGCCAAGCTCCAGCGCGCCGGTGGAGGTGACGACGATCTTCTCGTCGACCTCGACCTCGGCGCCCGGCACGGAGGCGGGCACGGAACCGGTGGCGATGATGATGTTCTTGGCCTCGTGCACCTCGTCACCGACCTTGACCTTGCCGGCCTCGGGGATCGAGCCCCAGCCCTTGAGCCAGTCGACCTTGTTCTTCTTGAACAGGAACTCGATGCCCTTGGTGTTCTGGCCGATCACGTCGTCCTTGTAGGCGAGCATCTGCTTCCAGTCGACCTTGGGCGCGGCGCCCTTGAGGCCCATCTTGGCGAAGTTGTGCTCCGCCTCGTGGAGCTGGTGCGAGGCGTGCAGCAGCGCCTTGGAGGGGATGCAGCCTACGTTGAGGCAGGTGCCGCCGAGGGTTTCGCGGCCCTCGACGCAGGCGGTCTTCAGGCCGAGCTGGGCGCAGCGGATGGCGGCGACATAGCCGCCCGGGCCGGCGCCGATCACGATGACGTCGTATTGTGCCATTGGGGTCTCCTATCGGGTATTTTGGCGGGCACGGGACGTGCGCATTCCATGCGCAGGCCATGCAAATGCGAAGGTGGAGAGGGAGGCGGGGGCGCTGCCCCCATCCGCGCGGAGCGCGGATTCCCCCGGGATATTTGAACCATGTGGACGCTGCGGGCGCGGGACCATCAGAACAGCGCTCCGAGCAGCATGAGGGTGGTGGCCAGGAGCCCGATGGCCCAGATCAGCGAGCGCCAGGGGGCCCAGCCGAAGAGGTAGGCGGGCACGTAGAGCAGGCGTGCACAGAGATAGACCAGCGCGCAGAGCGCGGTGCCTTTGCCGGTCTGGTCGGTGTAGGTGACCAGCATCACCGCGATGGCAAAGAGCAGCAGGCCCTCGAAGTGGTTGTTCATCGCCCGCTGCGCGCGACCGGCGAGGCCCGAAAGCTCGCGGCCCTCGTCGCGGGGCGAGGCGGCGTAGCGCGAACCGACCTGACGCTGGGCCAGCACAGAGTAGAGCGCCATCTGGGCGATCTGAAGCAGGGTCGCGAGCGTCAGTGCAAGCAGTTCCGGCGTCATGCGGTGCTCAGCATGTGGGACGCGGAGGGGTCGTGGCCGAGCGAAGCTTCCTGGCTCAGCCAGGCCTGCGCTTTCTCGGCATCGTTGACGGTGAAGAGCGCCCAATGCGCGGCGCTGCCTTCGGTCCAGAGCTGCAGGAGGGTGAGCCCGGCCTGGGCGCGGGTCTCGGCCTCGGCGTCGAAGCGGCCGGCGTCGAAACTGTCGTAGCGGAGCAAAAGCTGCTGGCTCATCTGGTTCTCCCTTCGGGATCACGCGGGGCTCTGGAAGGCCTCGCCCGGGCGGGGCCGGGCGAGGCGATGTCTTGGGGCGGGGCGCCGGTGTGACGCCCCGGGGCCCCGGATCAGAGATCCATCAGCAGGCGGCGCGGATCCTCGAGGGCTTCCTTGACGCGGACCAGGAAGGTCACGGCGCCCTTGCCGTCGACGATGCGGTGGTCGTAGCTGAGCGCCAGGTACATCATCGGGCGGATTTCCACCTTGCCGTTGATTGCCATCGGGCGGTCCTGGATCTTGTGCATGCCGAGGATGCCCGACTGCGGAGGGTTCAGGATCGGCGAGGACATCAGCGAGCCGTAGACACCACCGTTGGAGATGGTGAAGGTGCCGCCCTGCATCTCGGCCATCGAGAGCTTGCCGTCACGGGCACGCTTGCCCTTCTCGGCGATCTCCAGCTCGATTTCGGCAAAGGACTTCTGGTCGACGTCGCGCAGCACCGGGACCACGAGGCCCTGCGGCGTGCCGGCGGCGATGCCCATGTGCACGAAGTTCTTGTAGACCACGTCGGTGCCGTCGATCTCGGCGTTCACCTCGGGGACTTCCTTCAGCGCGTGGCAGCAGGCCTTGGTGAAGAAGGACATGAAGCCCAGGCGGGCGCCATGCTTCTTCTCGAAGAGGTCCTTGTACTGGTTCCGCAGCGCCATCACCTCGGTCATGTCCACCTCGTTGTAGGTGGTCAGCATGGCTGCGGTGTTCTGCGCGTCCTTGAGGCGGCGCGCGATGGTCTGGCGCAGGCGGGTCATCTTGACGCGCTCTTCGCGGGCGGCGTCCTCTGCGGCCACCGGCGCGCGCGGTGCGGCGGCGGGGGCGGAGGCGGCCGGGGCCGACTTGGCAGCGGCGAGGGCGGCGGAGACGTCATGCTTCATGACGCGGCCGTCCTTGCCCGAGCCCTGCACCTGGTCGCGGCTGAGGCCGGCCTCGGCCATGGCCTTCTTGGCGGCGGGGGCGTCCTCGACGTCCTTGCCGCCAGCGGCGGGGGCTGCTGCGGGTGCTTCGGCCGGGGCCGCGGGGGCTGCGGCTGCACCGGACGCGCCGCCGAGCACGGCGAGCTGGCCGCCGGCCTGAACCGTGGCGCCTTCCTCGGCGAGGATCGCGGTCAGCGTGCCGGCGGCCGGCGCTGGAACCTCGACCGAGACCTTGTCGGTCTCGAGCTCGCAGAGCATCTCGTCGGCGGCGACGGTGTCACCGACCTTCTTGAACCAGGTGGCAACCGTGGCTTCGGAGACGGATTCGCCCAGAGTGGGGACCATCACCTTGACCTCTTCGCCGCCCGAGGAGGCGGGAGCGGCTTCGGACTTGGCGGAGGGACGTGCCTCGACAGCCTCGGAGCCGGCTTCGCCCGCGGGGGCGACATTGGCGAGCAGGGCATCGACGCCCACGGTGTCGCCTTCCTTGGCCACGATGTCGGCGAGCACACCGGCGACCGGGGAGGGAACCTCGACGGTCACCTTGTCGGTCTCGAGCTCGCAGAGCATCTCGTCCACGGCGACGGAGTCACCGGGTTTCTTGAACCAGGTGGCCACCGTGGCTTCGGTCACGGATTCGCCCAGCGTGGGGACGCGCACTTCGGTCGTCATCGCTTCATTTCCCTTCGATGGTCAGCGCTTCGTTCACAAGCGCCTCTTGCTGTGCCTTGTGCTGGCTGGCCAGACCCGTGGCGGGCGAGGCCGAGGTGGCGCGGCCGACGTAGACCGGCCGCTTGTGCGTGGCGTCGATCCGGCCAAGCACCCATTCGATATTGGGCTCGATGAAGGTCCAGGCGCCCTGGTTCTTGGGCTCTTCCTGGCACCACACCATCTCGGCGCCCTTGAAGCGTTCCAGCTCCTTGACCAGCGAGATCGCCGGGAAGGGATAGAACTGCTCGATCCGCAGCAGGTAGACATCGTCGATGCCACGGGCGTCGCGCTCCTCGAGCAGGTCGTAGTAGACCTTGCCCGAGCACATCACGACGCGCTTGATCTTGTCGTCTGCCACCAGCTTGGTTGCGCTCTCGCCGGATTCCGCGCTGTCCCAGAGGACGCGGTGGAACGAGGAGCCGGTGACGAAGTCCTTGGCCTCGGAAACCGCCAGCTTGTGACGCAGAAGCGATTTCGGCGTCATCATGATCAGCGGCTTGCGGTAGCTGCGGTGCAACTGGCGGCGCAGGATGTGGAAGTAGTTCGCCGGGGTCGTGACGTTGGCCACGATCCAGTTGTCCTGACCGCACATCTGCAGGAACCGCTCGAGGCGCGCCGAGCTGTGCTCGGGGCCTTGGCCCTCGAAGCCGTGCGGCAGCAGGCAGACGAGGCCGGACATGCGCAGCCACTTGCTCTCGCCCGACGAGATGAACTGGTCGAACATGATCTGCGCGCCGTTGGCGAAGTCGCCGAACTGCGCTTCCCAGAGGACGAGCGCGTTGGGCTCGGCCAGCGAGTAGCCGTATTCGAAGCCCGAGACCGCGTATTCCGACAGGGCGGAGTCGATCACCTCGTAGCGGGCCTGGCCCTCACGGATGTTGTTGAGCGGGTAGTAGCGCTCTTCGTTGTCCTGGTTGATCAGGCCCGAGTGGCGCTGCGAGAAGGTGCCGCGGGTCGAGTCCTGGCCCGCGAGGCGGACCGGGTAGCCCTCGGTCAGCAGCGAGCCGAAGGCAAGCGCCTCGCCGGTTGCCCAGTCAAAGCCTTCACCGCTCTCGAACATCTTCGAGCGCGCATCGAGGAAGCGGCCCACGGTCTTGTGCAGCGGGAAGCCCTCGGGGACGGTGGTCAGTCCCTTGCCGACATCGGCCATGGTCTCGGGTGCGATCGCCGTTTCGCCGCGCTGGTAGTTGCCTTCCTTCTGCGCGTCGAGATGCGACCAGCGGCCGTCGAGCCAGTCGGCCTTGTTCGGCTTGTAGGTCTTGCCGGCCTCGAATTCCTCGTTGAGGTGGGCCTGGAAGGCAGCCTTCATGTCCTCGATCTCGCCCTCGGGGATGAGACCGTCCTTGACGAGGCGATCGGTGTACAGGGTCAGCGTGGTCTTCTGCTGCTTGATCTTCTTGTACATGATCGGGTTGGTGAACATGGGCTCGTCGCCCTCGTTGTGACCGAACCGACGGTAGCAGAACATGTCGATGACCACGTCCTTGCCGAACTTCTGACGGAACTCGATCGCCACCTTGGCGGCGTGTACCACGGCCTCGGGGTCGTCACCGTTGACGTGGAAGATCGGCGCCTCGACCACCAGCGCGTTGTCGGTGGGGTAGGGCGAGGAGCGCGAGAAGTGCGGCGCGGTGGTGAAGCCGATCTGGTTGTTCACCACGATGTGGATGGTGCCGCCGGTGCGGTGACCGCGCAGGCCGGAGAGCGCGAAGCACTCGGCCACGACGCCCTGGCCGGCGAAGGCCGCGTCGCCGTGCAGCAGCACGGGCAGAACCTGGGTGCGCTCGGTGTCGCCGAGCTGGTCCTGCTTGGCGCGGACCTTGCCCAGAACCACCGGGTTCACCGCCTCGAGGTGCGAGGGGTTGGCGGTCAGCGACAGGTGCACCTTGTTGCCGTCGAACTCGCGGTCCGAGGAAGCGCCGAGGTGGTATTTCACGTCGCCGGAGCCGTCCACGTCCTCGGGCTTGAACGAGCCGCCCTGGAATTCGTTGAAGATCGCGCGGTAGGGCTTCTGCAGCACGTTGGCGAGCACCGACAGGCGACCGCGGTGCGGCATGCCGAAGACGATCTCCTTGATGCCGAGGTTGCCGCCGCGCTTGATGATCTGCTCCATCGCGGGGATCAGCGATTCACCGCCGTCGAGGCCGAAACGCTTCGTGCCCATGTACTTGACGTGCAGGAACTTCTCGAAGCCCTCGGCTTCCACCATCTTGTTGAGGATCGCCTTGCGGCCCTCGCGGGTGAATTTCACTTCCTTGCCGTAGCCCTCGATGCGCTCCTTGAGCCAGGCGGATTGCTCCGGGTCGGAGATGTGCATGTACTGCAGCGCGAAGGTGCCGCAGTAGGTGCGCTGGAGTACACCCATGATCTCGCGCATCGAGGCGACCTGCAGGCCGAGCACGTTGTCGATAAAGATCGGGCGGTCCATGTCGGCGTCGGTGAAGCCGTAGGCCTTGGGGTCGAGCTCGGGGTGCGGGTCGCGGCCGTGCAGGCCCAGCGGGTCGAGATCGGCGGCGAGGTGGCCGCGGATGCGGTGCGCGCGGATGATCATCAGCGCGCGGATCGAGTCGAGCACGGCGCGCTTGATCTGGTCGTCGGTGACCGCGACGCCCTTCTCGGCGGCCTTGGCGGCGATCTTCTTGCCGGCACCCTTTGTCTCGGCGACGGGCATCAGCGGCCACTCGCCGGTGATCGCGGCGGTCAGGTCGTCGTTCGGGGTCGGCGGCCAGTCGGCGCGCTCCCAGGAGGCGCCCTGCGCCTCGGCCTTCACGCTGGTCTCGTCGTCGCCAAGTTGTTTGAAGAACTCGCTCCACGCCTCGTCCACCGCGGAGGGGTCGTTGGCGTAGCGGGCATACATCTGTTCGAGATATTCCGCGTTCGCGCCCTGCATGAAGCTGAGGGCGTGGAACTGGTCATTCGAGCCTTGATCCGTCATCGCGCGCATTCCTTTCTGACCGATCGTTGAAGCAGCAGGAGGGGGGCCTTCGATAAAGGCCCCCGTCATGATGCTCCGGGTAGGTTTCGGGCCGGAACCCTGAAGGGGGCGCGGGGCGGGCAATGACCGCCCCGCTGAGTGCTATTTAGCCCTTGATGGCTTTCATGACAGCTTCACCAAGCGTCGCCGGGCTGTCCGCGACCACGATGCCGGCGGATTTCATCGCCTCGATCTTGGACTCGGCGTCGCCCTTGCCACCGGCGACGATCGCGCCAGCGTGGCCCATGCGGCGTCCCGGAGGGGCGGTGCGGCCCGCGATGAAACCGGCGGTCGGCTTCCAGCGGCCCTTTTTCTTCTGCTCGGCGAGGAACTCTGCCGCTTCCTCTTCCGCGGAACCACCGATCTCACCGATCATGATGATCGACTGGGTTTCCGGATCGTCGAGGAACATGTCCAGCACGTCGATGTGCTCGGTGCCCTTGATCGGGTCGCCGCCGATGCCGACTGCCGACGACTGGCCGAGGCCCATGTCGGTGGTCTGCTTCACGGCTTCGTAGGTGAGCGTGCCGGAGCGCGAGACCACGCCGACCGAGCCACGCTTGTGGATGTGGCCGGGCATGATGCCGATCTTGCAGGCGTCGGGGGTGATGACACCCGGGCAGTTCGGGCCGATCAGGCGCGACTTGCTGTCGATCAGCGCGCGCTTGACCTTCATCATGTCGAGGACGGGGATACCCTCGGTGATGCAGATGATCAGCTCGATCTCGGCGTCGATCGCTTCGAGGATCGAGTCCGCGGCGAAGGGCGGCGGGACGTAGATCACCGAGGCGTTGGCTTCGGTCACGTGCTTGGCTTCGTGCACCGAGTTGAACACGGGCAGGCCGAGGTGTTCCTGGCCGCCTTTGCCGGGGGTCACGCCGCCGACCATCTTGGTGCCGTAGGCGATGGCCTGCTCGGTGTGGAAGGTGCCCTGCGAGCCGGTCAGGCCCTGACAGATGACTTTGGTGTTTTCGTTAACGAGGACTGCCATTGTGGCGTTCTCCTGATTGTCGCTGCGGCGGACGCAGCCTGAATTCCGGGGAGGGAGCGCCGCGGCGCCCCCAGACGCATCAGCCCTTGACCGCTTTCACGATCTTCTCGGCGCCGTCGGAGAGGTTGTCGGCAGCGATCACGTCCATGCCGGACTCGTTGATGATCTTCTTGCCGAGCTCAACGTTGGTGCCTTCGAGGCGGACGACGAGCGGAACCTGCAGGCCCACTTCCTTCACCGCGGCGATGACGCCCTCGGCGATCACGTCGCAGCGCATGATGCCGCCGAAGATGTTGACGAGGATGCCTTTGACGTTCTTGTCGGAGGTGATGATCTTGAACGCCTCGGTCACCTTCTCCTTGGTCGCGCCGCCACCCACGTCGAGGAAGTTGGCAGGCTCTGCGCCGTAGAGCTTGATGATGTCCATGGTCGCCATGGCGAGGCCCGCGCCGTTCACCATGCAGCCGATCTCACCATCGAGAGCGATGTAGTTGAGGTCGTACTTGGAGGCTTCGAGTTCCTTGGCGTCTTCCTCGGTCTCGTCGCGCAGGTTGGCGATATCGGGCTGGCGGTACATCGCGTTGCCGTCGAAGCCGAGCTTGGCGTCGAGCACCTTGAGGTTGCCGCCGGGCATGAGGATCAGCGGGTTGATTTCCAGCATCTCCATGTCCTTCTCGATGAAGGCCTTGTAGAGCTGGCCCATCAGCTTGACGCACTGCTTCATGGCAGCGCCTTCGAGGCCGAGGGCAAAGGCGACGCGGCGGCCGTGGTACGGCTGGTAGCCGGTGGCCGGGTCGACGGAGAACGACAGGATCTTCTCGGGGGTCGAGGCTGCGACTTCCTCGATGTCCATGCCGCCCTCGGTGGAGCAGACGAAGGACACGCGCGAGGTCACGCGATCGACCAGCAGGGCGAGATAGAGTTCGCGCTCGATGTCCGAGCCGTCCTCGATGTAGATGCGGTTGACCTGCTTGCCGGCCGGACCGGTCTGGTGGGTCACCAGCGTCTTGCCGAGCATCTTCTTGGCTTCCTCAGCCGCCTCTTCCACCGACTTGGCAAGACGGACGCCGCCCTTCTCGCCAGCTTCGGCTTCCTTGAACTTGCCCTTGCCGCGGCCACCTGCGTGGATCTGCGCCTTGACGACCCAGAGCGGGCCGTCGAGTTCGCCGGCAGCGGACTTGGCTTCGTTGGCGCTGAGCACGACGCGGCCGTCCGAAACCGGGCAGCCGTATTCGCGCAGGAGCGCTTTCGCCTGATATTCATGGATGTTCATGGAAGACTCTTCCCGTCTTGCTGCGATTTCGGGGCCGGTATACGCCCCTCATTCGCGCCGCGCGAAGAGATTTTTGGCTTTCGGCGAAGATTTGCGAGATTTTCTGCCAGTTGTGATCACGCGTCGAAAAAGCGTGATCACAAAACCGGGTCACGTAAGATTCCGTTAGCGTCTCACGTCGAAAGAATCAGCGACCTGCCGCAACGGCAGGCAGAAAATCAAAGCCCTGAAATGCCAAAGGCCCCGGCGCTTTCACGACCGGGGCCCTGAATGTCGTGAGCCCGGAGGCTCTGCCGGGGCTTATGCCAGGCTGCCGTCGATGCCCTTGCAGGCTTCGACCAGGCCGTTCACCGCGGCGACCGACTTGTCGAACATCTCCTGCTCTTCCTTGTTGAGCTTGATGTTCACGATCTTCTCGATGCCGCCGGCGCCGATCACGGTGGGCACGCCCACGTACATGTCTTTCAGGCCGAACTCGCCGTCGCAGTAAGCGGCGCAGGGCAGCACGCGCTTCTGGTCCTTGAGGTAGGCTTCCGCCATCTCGATGGCCGAAGTCGCGGGTGCGTAGAAGGCCGAGCCGGTCTTCAGCAGGCCGACGATTTCGGCGCCGCCATCACGGGTGCGCTGCACGATGGCGTCCAGCTTCTCCTGCGTGGTCCAGCCCATCTCGACCAGGTCCGGCAGCGGGATGCCGGCAACGGTGGAGTAACGGACGGAGGGCACCATGGTGTCGCCGTGGCCGCCGAGAACGAAGGCGGTGACGTCCTTCATCGACACGTCGAATTCCACCGACAGGAAGTGGCGGAAGCGCGCCGAGTCGAGCACGCCGGCCATGCCGCAGACCTTGTGCGCGGGCAGGCCCGAGAACTTCTGCAGGGCCCAGACCATCGCGTCGAGCGGGTTGGTGATGCAGATGACGAAGGCGTCGGGGGCGTTTTCCTTGATGCCCTCGCCGACCGATTTCATCACCTTGAGGTTGATGCCCAGCAGGTCGTCGCGGCTCATGCCCGGCTTGCGCGGCACGCCGGCGGTGACGATGCAGACGTCTGCGCCCGCGATGTCGGCGTAATCCTGGGTGCCCTTGAGCTTGGCGTCAAAGCCTTCGGAGGGGCCGGATTCCGCGATGTCGAGCGCTTTGCCTTCCGGGGTGCCTTCCGAGATATCGAAGAGCACGACGTCGCCGAGTTCCTTCAGGGCCGCGAGATGTGCAAGCGTGCCGCCAATCTGTCCCGCGCCGATGAGGGCAATCTTGGGTCTGGCCATGGATCTGTTCTCCGCTCCATTTGTGAAGTCCGCCGCTTGCGTAAGGTCTCTGCCGCCGACGCGCAAGGGCGCTGCAGGGCAGCATCACGGAAGCTCGATTGCTGACCACGCGGCATGATTGCGATAAAGGTGTTAAGTTTCGGGGCGTTAGTGTCTGTATGCGAGGGTATGCTTTCTGCGGGACTGGCGTGCCGATGGGGTGGGAAGGGCCTCAACCTGCGGGCGCAAAATGCCGCATTCACAGGCAATCAGGCGATTCTTTTCGGGGTCACCTGCGTCCGCTACGCCGCGTCAGGTATTTCTCCAGCTGCCCCAGCGCGTCGTGGATCAGCACTGCGAAGAGGCCCACGATCAGCCCGCCTTGCAGCACGAAGGCGGTGTTGCTTGTCAAAAGCCCGGCGATGATCACCTCGCCAAGCGTGCGCGCCGCCACCGTTGAGCCGATGGTCGCGGTGCCAAGCGCGATCACCACCGACAGGCGGATGCCGCCGAGGATTACCGGCATGGCCAGCGGCAGCTCGACCCGCCACAGCCGCTGCCAGCGACCCAGGCCGATACCCCGCGCTGCCTCCATCGTGGCGGCGGGCAGGGTCGATAGGCCGGTCATCGCGTTCTCGAAAATCGGCAGCAGCCCGTAGAGGAAAAGCGCCACCAGTGTCGGGCCGGCGCCGAAGCCGAGCGCCGGGACGGCTAGCGCCAGCACGGCGACCGGCGGAAACGTCTGACCGACATTGGTGATCGTGCGCGAGAGTGGCCGGAAGGCGGTGCCTGCAGGGCGGGTGACGAGGATCGCCAGCGTGACGGCGACCACGGTCGCCGCGAGAGAGGCCACGGCAACGAGGCCGAGATGGCTCAGAGAGAGCGAGAGCAGCGAGCTGCGTGTGTAGATCACCGGCCCGTTCTCCGGCGCGAAGGGGGCGAAGACCGGGGTGAAGGCCTCCGGCGACAGCACCAGGGCCAGCAGCAGCGCGACGAGCGCAGCGCGCAGGATCAGTCCCGGTCTCACCCGTGGCGCTCCGCCCGCGCGCGGATGGCGGCGAGGGTGACCCGTCCGGCAGGAGCACCGACCGTCTCGACCGGGATCGCCTCCCGCCCGGACCAGAGGCAGGCGGAGAGCGCCTCGCGGAGGCTGGCGTCTTCGGGAAGGGCGGGGCCTTCGGCGGGGCCGGGCTCCGCAAGCTCGGAGACGGGGATGAGCGAGAGCAGGCGCATTGGCCGCTCGGCATCGCCCACCATGTCCGCCACGAAGGGCGTGGCGGGCTTCGCGACGATTTCTTCCGGCGGTCCGTATTGCACCAACTTGCCGCCATCCATCACGGCGATGCGGTCGCCGAGGCGGATTGCCTCGTCCATGTCGTGGGTGACCAGCAGAATGGTCGACCCGAGCTTGCGCTGAATGGCGCGCAGGTCTTCCTGAGCGCGGGTGCGGATGATCGGGTCGAGCGCGCCGAAGGGCTCATCCATCAACAAAAGGTCCGGGCGCGAGGCCAGTGCCCGGGCGACGCCGACGCGCTGCTGCTGGCCGCCCGACAGCTCCAGCGGCAGGCGGTCGCGGAATTCGGCGGGGTCCATGCCGAAGAGCTCCAGCAGCTCGTCCACCCGCGCGGCGATCTTGTCCCTCGGCCAGCCGAGCAACTCGGGCACGGCGCCGATGTTGCGGGCGACCGTATGGTGCGGAAACAGCCCATGGCCCTGGATGGCGTAGCCGATGCGGCGGCGCAGGAGGTGCGGCTTCACTGCGTGGGTCGGCTCGCCGTTGATGCGCACCTCGCCCGAGGTCGGCTCGACCAGCCGGTTGATCATCCGCAGCAGCGTGGTCTTGCCCGAGCCGGAGGTGCCGACGAGGACGGTGATTGTGCCGGTCTCGGCGGTGAGCGATACGGCGTCGACGGCGCGGGTGCTGCCGTAGAGCTTGGTGATCCTGTCGATCTCGATCATGGCTGGCGCTCCGGGATGCGGCGGGTGAGGTCGACGAGGATGTCCATGACGATCGCGGCGACGAGGGCCATGACCACGGTGGGCAGGGCGCCCAGCAGGATGAGGTCGGTGGCGGTCTGGTTGAGGCCCTGGAAGACGAAGCTGCCGAAGCCGCCGCCGCCGATCAGCCCGGCGATGACCGCAAGTCCGATGTTCTGCACCAGCACGATGCGCAGCCCCGCGAGGATTACCGGCATGGCAAGCGGCAGCTCGACCCTCCAGAGCCGCTGCATGCCGGTCATGCCCATGCCGCGGGCGGCCTCGATGGTGGCGGGCGGTGTGGCGGCGAGACCGGTGACCGTGTTGGCGACCACCGGCAGCAGCGAGTAGAGCACCAGCGCAAGAAAGGCGGGGGCAAAGCCGATGCCGGCGATGCCGAGCGCCTGCGCGGCGGGGTAGGTGGCGGCCACCCAGCCGAGGATCGGGATCATGATGCCGAACATTGCAAGCGACGGAATGGTCTGCAGGAAGCTCAGCACCGGCAGGGTCGCGGCGCGCAGGCTCCCATTGCGGTGGCACAGGATGCCGAGCGGGAAGCCGATCAGCGCCGCCGCGCCGAGCGAGCCCAGAGCGAGGGCAACGTGGCGCAGGGCGGCGGTACGGAAGGCGTCCGTGCGGCTGGCGTATTCACGCATCACCGAGAGGTCCGAGAGCGCCCCGGACCAGAGCAGCGCGGCCAGCGCGGCCAGCAACAGCGCCAGCAGTCCGGCTCGGGAACGCGGGCCGGGACGCAGCTGCGACAGCGCGTCGGCCATGAGCAGCATAAGCACCAGCAGCAGGCACCAGGCCCCGGCGGCGGGCGAGACGCGGGCAAGGTCTCCGGACCCTTCGAGCTGGGTGCCTGCGCCCTCCACCAGCAGAATGACAAAGCCGCCAAGGCCAAGAAGGCTACCGCCGAGGCGCAGCAGCGGCGGACCGGAGAGCAGACCGAGGCCGATCCCGGCGGCAAGTGCGAGACTTCCGGGGATCACCGCCGCCATCTCGGCGCTGTCCCAGAGCATCACGCCTTCGCCGGCGACGATGCGGTTGGCGCGCAGGGTCAGGAAGGGGAGGGCCAGAGAGGCCAACCCCAGCACCGCGAACAGCAAGCCGGGCGGGGAGAGACCCCGTCCGGCCGGTGCCCTCTGTTCAGCAGTGTCGGAGATCAGTCCAGTACCCCGGACTTGGTGAGATAGTCGCGGGCCACCGCCTCGGCGGGTTCGCCGCCGACCTGGATGCGGCCGTTGAGCTCCTGCAGGGTCTCCATCGTCAATCCTTCGAAGATCGGGTTCAGGACCTCGGGGATCGACGGATATTCCTCGAGCACCGCGTCGCGGACGATGGGGGTGGGCTCGTAGACCGGCTGCACGCCCTTGTCGTCCTTCATCACCACGAGGCCCGTCGCGCCGACGCCGCCGTCGGTGCCGTAGACCATCGCCGCGTTCACGCCCGAGGTGCCGCGCGCGGCGGCCTGGATGGTCGCGGCGGTGTCGCCGCCCGAGAGGATCACGGTCTGATCCTCGGTCAACTCAAAGCCGTAGGTCTGCTGCATGGCGGGCAGCACCGCGGGGGAGGAGACGAACTCGGTCGAGGCAGCAAGCTTCACCTCGCCGCCACCCGCGACCCAGGCGCCGAAGTCGCTCATCGTGTCGAGTGCGTTTTCCTCGGCCACGGGACCGGTCACGGCGATGGCCCATGTGTTGTTGGCGGGGGCGGAGCTGAGCCAGATGATGCCGTTCTCGGCGTCGAGTTCCTTGGCGCGGTCATGCGCGGCTTGCGCGTCTTTCCAGAGGTCCGCGTCGGCCTCGTTGAAGAAGAAGGCGGCGTTGCCGGTGTACTCTGGATAGATGTCGATCTGGTCGGCGAGGATCGCTTCGCGAACCACCTGCGTGCCGCCGAGCTGAAGCCGCCGTTCGACCGGCAGCCCGGCATCTTCAAGCGCGAGGGCGATCATGTTGCCGAGCAACCCGCCCTCGGTGTCGATCTTCGACGAGACGGTAATGTCTGCTTGGGCGGTGCTAGCAAGGCCGACCGCCAGGCCGACGGCGGCGAGAATAGGTTTGGGGGTCATGGCGCGTCCGGCTCCCTTCCGTTGCGTCCTGTCGAGTATGACAGCGTTTTGCTGAGAAGCTAGGATGCGACCGGCGCGGGCCAAGTATTCTGGGAGATTTTCCTGTCAGATGGCGTCAGCAGGGACGTGGTCTTCAGGCGTCGCTTTCTTCCGGCGGGAGGCTTTCGGCGAGGGTCTCGAAGGCGAGACCGCTGGCAACGAGGCAGGTCACGCCGTTGGTGGAGGTCACCGTGATGGTCCAGGTGCCGGTCTCATCCGAGGCGAAGAGTTCCATCACCGCATTGTTGCTGCCGAGTCCGATGGAATGGCGGGTCTCCCCGTATGTCTCGGCGAGGCGGGAGATCACGACATCGCGCGGGCCGCAGGCCTGACTTTGCGCGGCGACGGGGACGGGATGGAACCCAGCCGCACCTGCGCAGAGCAGCGCCGCAAGACCAGTCGGCGCTCGCGCGGGGCGCAGCGCCCGCGAAGCTCGGGTGGCAGTATTGCGCTGGGCTGCGGGGACCTGTGCCGTCATCACCTTTGCCTTTCCGTTGCGGCGGCGGCGAGGCGCGCCGTGTCTGTTTCCGGCTGACCTCAGAGCGATCGAAACACCGGAGCGATCGAAACACCGGATCAATCGGACTTTGCCGTTCCTGGCCGCTCGCGGCCCGGTCGCCACGTTCGGTGTTCGGTCGCACGCTGGCTCTGCGTCTTCCTGAGCCTGCGGCGCAAGTCCGAAGGATTGGTTAAACATCCGATCCCGGTTAAAATCCGACGGATATCTCAGGGGGGGGGGGCGCTGAATTCTTCTGCACCGCGGCATGAATGCGCTTGCAGTTTTAGGAAAATAATTGCATCACTTGCGCAAGATTGTTGCTCGACGGAGGAAGGCATGGATCTCGCGCTTCGGCCCTATCGCTCGGTTCTCTACATCCCCGGCTCGAAGGAGCGGGCGCTGGACAAGGCGCGGGGGCTGCCGGTGGATGCGATCATTTTCGACCTCGAGGACGCGGTGGCCCCGGCCGAGAAACCCGCCGCGCGGGAGACGCTCGCCGCAGCGCTGGGCGTCGGCGGTTACGGCAACCGCACGCGGATCGTGCGGATCAACGGGCTCGACACCGAGTGGGGCGAGGCGGATGCACGCGCCGCCGATGCCATGGACTGCGACGCGGTGCTGCTGCCCAAGGTCGAGGATCCGGCGCAGCTCGACGCGCTGGCCAAGCTCACGGACAAGCCGCTCTGGGCGATGATGGAGACGCCGAAGGGCATGCTGAACGCGCAGGCGATCGGCGCGCATCCGCGGCTTGCGGGCATGGTCATGGGCACCAATGATCTGGCCAAGGAGCTGAACTCGCGCTTCCGCGCCGACCGGCTGCCGATGCTGACCTCGCTGCAGCTCTGCCTGCTGGCCGCCAAGGCCAGCGGATGCGTGATCGTCGACGGGGTCTACAACGCCTTCAAGGACGACGAGGGGTTGCGGGCCGAATGCGATCAGGGCCGCGACATGGGCTTTGACGGCAAGACGTTGATCCACCCGGCGCAGGTCGAGACCGCCAATGGCGCCTTTGCCCCGACCGAAGGCGAGATCGAACTGGCCCGTCGCCAGATCACCGCCTACGAGGAAGCCGAGGCCGCGGGGCAGGGGGTTGCTGTCGTCGACGGCAAGATCGTCGAGAACCTGCACGTCTTCACCGCAAAATCGGTGCTGGCAAAGGCGGATGCCATTGCCGCCATGGGGGCTTGAGGGCAGGGTCGGGGCGGACCCGGCAAGAGGAGACCCCCAATGCTGCTTCTGATTCTCGGCGTCGCGCTCTGGTGGGCGGCGCATCTGTTCAAACGGCTCGCCCCCGAGGCGCGGGCGAAGATGGGCGACAAGGGCAAGGGGGTCGTTGCGCTCGTCCTTCTTGCCAGCGTGCTGCTGATGATTTTCGGCTACCGCATGGCCGACGGTGCCTTCTTCTACGGGCGCACCCCGGCCACGGTTGGCATCAACAACCTGCTGATGCTGGCCGCGCTCTATTTCACCTCGCCCGGTCCGAAGAAGGGCGCGCTCTTCTATAAGATGCGCCACCCGATGCTCACCGGCTTCCTGCTTTGGGCCATCGCGCACCTGATGGTGAACGGCGACACGCCGTCCTTCGTGCTGTTCGGTGGGCTGGGCATCTGGGCGCTGGTCGAGATGAGCACGATCAACCGCACCGAGCCAGAGTGGACCCCCCCCGCGAAGGGACCGATCAAGAAGGACCTGATCTTTCTCGCGGCCAGCCTCGTGCTGCTCTTCGTGATCGGCGCGATCCACACCTGGCTCGGCTATCCCACCTTTGGATGACAACTACCGGAACTGACCAAATGAAAATCTATCGACTGCTGACCGAGGACGACACCTCGGCCTTCTGCCACAAGGTGTCCGAGGCCCTGAGCAAGGGCTGGGAGCTCTACGGCAGCCCGACCTATGCCTTCGATGCGGCCAACGGCGTGATGCGCTGCGGCCAGGCCGTGACCAAGGACATCGACACCCCCTACACGCCGGACATGAAACTGGGAGCTCAGTGATGGCCAAGACCAACCCCGGGCGCTTCTTCGAGGATTACCGCATCGGCCAGGTCATCGACCACGCCGTGCCGCGCACCGTCTCGGGCGGGGAGCGGGCGCTCTACCACGCGCTCTACCCGGCCCGGCACGCGCTCTATTCCTCGGATGAGTTCGCCCGGAGCGTTGGTCTGCCCATGGCGCCGCTGGATGATCTGGCGGCGTTCCACCTGGTGTTCGGCAAGACCGTGCCGGACGTGTCGCTGAACGCGGTGGCCAACCTCGGCTATGCCGAGGGGCGCTGGCTGAAGCCGGTCTATGCCGGGGACACGCTGCGTTCCTCGTCCGAGGTGATCGGGCTCAAGCAGAACTCCAACGGCAAGTCGGGTGTCGTCTACGTGCGCACGCGCGGCACCAACCAGCGCGGCGAGACCGTACTGGAATATTGCCGCTGGGTGATGGTGCGGAAAAAGGATCTCGACGCCCCCGCGCCCGAGGCGGTCCTGCCCGAGCTGAAGCCGGTCCTGGCGCCGGAGGACCTGGTGATCCCCGAGGGGTTGGACTTCACCAAGTACGATTTCACGCTTGCCGGAGAGCCGCATCGCTGGGGCGACTACGCGGTCGGCGAGCAGATCGACCATGTCGATGGCGTCACGATCGAGGAGGCCGAGCACATGCTCGCAACCCGCCTCTGGCAGAACACCGCCAAGGTGCATTTCGACGCGACCCACCGCGAGGACGGCAAACGGCTGATCTACGGCGGCCATGTCATTTCGCTGGCGCGGGCTCTCAGCTTCAACGGTCTGGCGAACGCGCAGATGATCGTCGGGCTGAATGGTGGCGCGCATGCAAACCCCTGTTTTTCCGGGGATACGGTCAAGGTCTGGTCCGAGGTCCTGGACCGGGCGGAGACCGCTGCGCCGGGTGTCGGCGCGCTGCGGATGCGGCTGGTGGCGACCAAGGGCGGAGCGCCGTTTGAGCTCAAGGGCGATGACGGCAAATACCTTCCGCACGTCCTGCTCGATCTCGACTACTGGACGCTGGTTCCGCGCTGATCGGCCGCAGGGGCACGCGCTGGACAAGCAGTTGAGTCGCTTCGCTGCGGCGCGGAAATCTGAGTTAAACACTTAGGAATAAGGCGACTCTACGGAATGAGCCGTTAGCGCCGGAAATGTGATCACGCTTTTTCAAGTGTGATCACGTATTGCGATCATTTTTTGGAATTGGGTGGAAAAAACACGCCCAAGTGCAGTGCAGCCGCGTGACAGGGCAGGGCAAGAGGCGCTAGAAACCGGCCACAAGGGAACCGAAAAGGACAAGCCATGGCTGAAGAGAACCGGATCCAGCGCCCGCTCTCCCCCTTCATGATCGGGCCGTATTACCGACCGCAGCTCACCTCCATGAGCTCCATCCTCACCCGCATCACCGGCAACGCGATGATCGTCGCGGTCTTCCTCATCGTCTGGTGGCTGCTCGCCCTGGCCGCGGGGCCGGAGGCATTCGCCACCGCCGAATGGTGGATCACCAGCTGGGTGGGCAACCTCGTGATGTTCCTCTCGCTCTGGGGCATCTGGTACCACTACCTCGCGGGTCTGCGGCACCTGATCTTCGATGCGGGCAAGTGCCTCGACATTCCGACCGCCGAGAAGCTCGGCTGGGTCTGCATCTACGGCTCGGTGGTTCTGACCATCCTGACCGTGATCATCTACTGGATCTGAGGGAGGCGACAGACATGCGTTATCTGACCGACCGCAAGCGCGCCGTTGGCAAGGGCTCGGCCCATTCCGGCGCGGAACATCACTGGCACATGATCGTCAGCGCCGTCGCGCTCGCGTTCATGGTTCCGACCTTCCTCTTCATCTTCGGCAACGCGCTCGGCTCCGGCTACGAAGCCGCGCTGGCGACCTTCCAGAAGCCCTTCGTGGCGATCCTGACCGGCCTCGTGCTGGTCGTCGGCCTGCAGCACTTCCAGAAAGGTGCCCGCGTCATGCTCGAGGATTACACCTCCGGCACCACGCGCAAGCTGCTGATCATGCTGGTCGTCGGCCTGTGCTGGTCGCTGACCGCCGCCGGCCTCTTCGCGCTCGCCAAGATCGCCCTCTGAGAGAAAGACTGAAAGATGGCTGCATACGAATACGAGACGCATGACTATGACGTCGTGGTCGTGGGGGCCGGCGGCGCCGGCCTGCGCGCCACCCTCGGCATGGCAGAGCAGGGCCTGCGTACCGCCTGCGTGACCAAGGTCTTCCCCACCCGCTCGCACACCGTCGCGGCGCAGGGCGGCATCGCCGCCTCGCTGGCCAACATGGGCCCGGACAACTGGCAGTGGCACATGTACGACACGGTGAAGGGCTCCGACTGGCTCGGCGATACCGACGCCATGGAATACCTCGCCCGTTCCGCGCCTGCCGCGGTCTACGAGCTCGAGCACTACGGCGTGCCCTTCTCGCGCACCGAGGAAGGCAAGATCTACCAGCGCCCCTTCGGCGGTCACACCACCGAGTTCGGTGAAGGCCCCGCCGTGCAGCGCACCTGCGCCGCGGCTGACCGCACCGGCCACGCCATCCTGCACACGCTCTATGGCCAGTCGCTGAAGAACAACGCCGAGTTCTACATCGAATACTTCGCCATCGACCTGCTGATGGAAGACGGCGTCTGCAAGGGCGTGCTGTGCTGGAAGCTCGACGACGGCACCTTCCACGTGTTCAACGCCAAGATGGTCGTGCTGGCCACCGGCGGCTACGGCCGGGCCTACTTCTCGGCCACCTCGGCGCACACCTGCACCGGCGACGGCGGCGGCATGGTGGCCCGTGCGGGCCTCGCGCTGCAGGACATGGAGTTCGTGCAGTTCCACCCGACCGGCATCTACGGCTCGGGCTGCCTGATCACCGAGGGTGCCCGCGGTGAAGGCGGCTACCTGACCAACAAGGACGGCGAGCGGTTCATGGAGCGCTATGCGCCCCAGTACAAGGACCTCGCGCCCCGCGACTACGTCTCGCGCTGCATGACTATGGAAATCCGCGAAGGCCGCGGCGTGGGCGAGCATGGCGACCACATCCACCTGAACCTCTCGCACCTGCCCAAGGAAGCGCTCGCCGAGCGTCTGCCGGGCATCTCCGAGAGCGCGAAGATCTTCGCCGGCGTGGACGTGACCAAGGAGCCGATCCCGGTTCTGCCGACCGTGCACTACAACATGGGCGGCATTCCCACGAACTACTGGGGCGAGGTGCTGAACCCGACCGCCGAGAACCCGAACGCCGTGGTGCCGGGCCTGATGGCCGTGGGCGAGGCGGGCTGCGCCTCGGTGCACGGGGCGAACCGCCTCGGCTCGAACTCGCTGATCGACCTCGTGGTCTTCGGCCGCGCCGCCGCGATCCGCGCTGGCGAGGTGGTGGACCGGGAGGGCGCCGTGCCGACCGCACCGGTTTCGCAGATCGACAAGGCCTTCGACCGCTTCGACGGCGTGCGCAACGCGACGGGCGCGATCCCGACGGCCGAGCTGCGCCTCGAGATGCAGCGGACCATGCAGGCCGATGCCGCGGTGTTCCGCGCCTCCGAGACGCTGAAGGACGGCAAGGAAAAGATGACCGAGATCGCCGGCAAGATGGGCGACATCAAGGTCACCGACCGCTCGCTCGTCTGGAACTCGGACCTGATGGAAAGCCTCGAGCTGACCAACCTGATGCCGAACGCCATTGCGACCATCTACGGCGCGGAAGCGCGCCACGAGAGCCGCGGCGCCCACGCGCACGAGGACTTTGCCAACCGCGACGACGAGAACTGGCGCGTGCACACCATCAGCCGCGTCGAGGGCAACAAGGTCGAGCTCAGCTACCGCCCGGTGGTTGTCGACCCGCTGACCACCGAAGCCGAAGGCGGCATCTCGCTGAAGAAGATCGCACCGAAGGCACGGACGTTCTGATGCGCGCTGCCCTCGGCCTCGTATTCGTGCTGGCGGCCTGTTCGGCCCAGACGCAGGACCAGATTGCGCGGCAGGCCGCGAAATCCACGGTCGCCCGCGTCGTGGCCGACCGGTACCCGGGCGTGCCCGTGGAGCCGGCGCTGGACTGCGTGATCGACAATGCGTCGTCCACGCAGATCTACGCTCTGGCCGCGGACAGCGTGACCGGGCCGACCGCCAGCACCGTCGAGGTGGTTTCCGACATCGTCTCGAAGCCCGAGACCCTGACCTGCCTGGCAGCCGACGGGCTGCCGGCCCTCATCCGATAGGAGAGCGACATGGTTCAATTCACACTTCCCAAGAACTCCAAGATCCGCACCGGCAAGACCTGGCCGAAGCCCGAGGGCGCGACCAATGTGCGGGCGTTCAAGATCTACCGCTGGAACCCCGATGACGGCGAGAACCCGCGGGTCGACACCTACTTCCTGGACATGGACAAATGCGGTCCGATGGTCCTGGACGCGCTGATCAAGATCAAGAACGAGATCGACCCGACGCTGACCTTCCGCCGCTCCTGCCGCGAGGGGATCTGCGGCTCCTGCGCGATGAACATCGACGGGATCAATACGCTGGCTTGCATCTACGGGCTGGACGAGGTCAAGGGCGACGTGAAGATCTACCCGCTGCCGCACATGCCGGTGGTGAAGGACCTGATCCCCGACCTGACGCACTTCTACGCGCAGCACGCGTCCATCATGCCCTGGCTGGAGACCAAGACCAACCGTCCCCAGAAGGAGTGGAAGCAGTCCATCGAGGACCGCAAGAAGCTCGACGGTCTCTATGAGTGCGTCATGTGCGCCTCCTGCTCGACCGCCTGCCCGAGCTACTGGTGGAACTCCGACCGCTACCTCGGCCCGGCCGCGCTGCTGCACGCCTACCGCTGGATCATCGACAGCCGTGACGAGGCCACCGGCGAGCGTCTCGACGAGCTCGAGGATCCGTTCAAGCTCTACCGTTGCCACACGATCATGAACTGCGCCAAGACCTGCCCGAAGGGTCTGAACCCGGCGAAGGCAATCGGCGAGATCAAGAAGATGATGCTCAACCGTCACGTCTGATCCGGAGTGGCGACACCAATGCAAGGCGCCGTCCCCTCGCGGGGGCGGCGCTTTGCCGTTCCGGGCCGCGCCACGTCCGAAAGTTGCCGGGGCGCGGAGCAGGGCGGACAGCGACGGTTGCGCTCAGCGCAGAGCTTGGTTGCAGCATCCGCCGGTGTGCTGCAGCGCTCAAAGCCCTATGTAGGGTGGCACACGGGAGGAGATCGAGAGATCAAGGATAGATGCTATGACCAGCACCGCTGCTAAGACCGAGACCACCGCCCGCGAAGCGCTCGAAGCCCTCGAGCAGGCATTTGCCTACTACCAGCCCGAGCCCGTGCTGGTGCAGGTGGCGCACAAGGATGTGACCGCCGATCTGGGCACGCTGGATTACTACCGCGCCGCCTGAGACTGGCGACCGGTGGCACGGCGCGCTAGGTAGACCGCCATGCGCACTGCTTCCTGCACAAGACAGACCGATCGAGGCCCCCGGTGATTTTCGCGGGGGTCTTTGTCGTTGCGGTGATCCTGCTGCTGGTCTTCAACTACCGGCATGGCGACACCCGCAAATGCCGTTGGCGCGAGCGCCGCGGCGAGGGCCAGAGCAGCTGGACCTGCGTGCAATGCGGGGCGACGACGACAGGGCCACGCGGCGAGACCCCCGAGATTTGCCTGAGGCCAAAGGCCTGAGCTTCGCGCCCGTTGTGCGCGGGGAGGGGGCTCTGCCCCCGTCCGCTGCGCGGACTCCCCCGGCGTGTATCGAAAGAGAAGAAGGGGCGGGGCTTGCGCCTTGGGCCTGCGCAGGGTCATCTGGCGTCGGAACAGGAGTGACCCGATGACCCAAGCCCCCGCAGATGCCGAAGCCCGCCGCGCCGTGGAGCCGGTGATCTGCTACCCGAACGAGACGTTGCCGGTGCCGGACATGGCGCTCTATCGGGACGCGCTGGCACAGGCGGAGCTGGTCGAGACCGTGGTCGCCGCCCCACGCGAGGCTTGCGCCTTCCGAGTGCCGGCGGGCGGCTTCTTCCGCATCCGCAGCGTAGAGGCGCCGCAGGTGGGAGACCTGAACCTGTGGAACGCGAACGATCTGTCGGAGCGCTTCTACTCGGGCAAGACGCGGGCGCTGCATGGCGCACACCTGACCACCGGCGAGCGCATGTGGTCGAGCTTTCCGCATCTGCGCCCCATGGCGACCATCGTCGAGGACAGCCTCGACTGGTACGGTATCGACGCCTTCGGCGGCTCGGTGCACGATGTGATCGGCACGCGCTGCGATCCGCACACCCATCACCTGCTGAGCGGCGGCCAGTACCACCATTGCTGCCATTCGAACCTGACGCGGGCGCTGGCGGATGCGACGGGGCTCTCGGCGGAGGCGGCGGCGCGCGAGGTGCATGACGTGCTGAACGTCTTCATGTGCACCGGCTTCACGCGCGACACCGGCCAGTACTTCATGAAGGCAAGCCCGGTGCGCCCCGGGGATCATCTGACCTTCTTTGCAGAGATCGACCTCCTCGGGGCGCTCAGCGCCTGCCCGGGGGGCGATTGCAGCAGCGAGCACAGCTCCGACGCGGCGCGCTGCGCGCCGCTGGAGGTGGATATCCTCTCCGTCCCGCAGGAGATGCTGAAAGGCTGGCAGCCCCCCGCGCGCAACGGCTACGACGGCAGCCACGGCATGTGAGCGGCGGGCGCGGTGTGGAGCAGCGCTGCGAAGGAAAGACGGACGGGGCTTCTGCCCCGCCCGGGTCTCAAGCGAAGGCCGCCTCGAGCGCGATCTCGACCATCTCGGCAAAGGAGCTCTGCCGGTCTTCTGCCGGCAGCGCTTCTTGCGTGATGAGATGGTCCGAGACGGTGAGAACCGCCAGCGCGCGAACGCCGTGGCGGGCCGCCAGATTGTAGAGCTCTGCGGCTTCCATCTCCACGCCCAGGATTCCGTGCCGGGTCATGATCTCGTTCAGATCGGGGCGTTCATCGTAGAAGACGTCGGCGGAATAGATCCCGCCCACATGGGGTTTCGCACCGATGCGCTCGGCTGCATCGGCCGCCGCGCGCAGCAGGCCGTAGTCGGCGCAGGGTGCGAAGTTCAGCTCGCGGAAAATCCCGCGGGACGGTGTCGACAGGCTGCTCGCGGTCATCGCGAGAATGACGTCACGCACCGAAACGCTCTGCTGCATCGCGCCGCAGGAGCCGATGCGGATCAGGGTCTTCGCCCCGTAGTCCCGGATCAGCTCATTGGCGTAGATGGAGAGGCTGGGCATGCCCATGCCGGAGCCATGCACGGAAACGCGGTGTCCTTTCCAGAACCCCGTGAAGCCATACATGCCGCGCACCCGGTTGACGCATTCTGCGTCGTCCAGAAACGTTTGCGCCACCCATTCCGCGCGCAGCGGGTCTCCGGGCAGCAGTACCGTTTCGGCGATTTCGCCGGGGTTCGCTCCGATATGGACGGTCATCAGAGAGCGAGTTCCTCGAGCGACTTGCCAGCTCCGAGCGCATCGATCACCCAGTTGGGTTTGCGGCCGCGACCGGTCCAGGTTTGTGCGGGATCGGCGGGGTTGGCGTATTTGGGCGCGCCCTTGGAGCCCTTGGTGCCGCCGGCGGTGATGATTTCGTCCAGCGAGTATCCGAATTGCTTGGCCACTTGCTCGGCCGCGCGCTTTGCTTCCGCCTTGCGGCGCGCGTCTATTGTAACCAGGGCTTTCTCAACGTCGGCCTGCAGCTGCTTCAGCTCGTCTTTGGACAGGGTATCAAGGTCAATATTCACGATAGTCTCCGTTTTCTGTGCCTTAAAAATTCGGCAAATGGAGCTATTCTGCAAGACATGGCTTTGTGTCAATTGGACATTTCGCATAGAGCGATAGTCGGCTGACCACCTCAGGGTGGAACAGCCGATTCCTTTTGCAACCCTTGTTTGGAATGTCGCGTTATTGCGCCGCGACACACTCTGGGTCGGCCAAGGCGACGATATCCTTCATGATTTCGTTAAGTTCAAAGTCCTTGGGTGTGTAGACCCGCGCGACGCCGAGCGCTCTTAGTTTCGCGGCATCCTCTTCCGGAATGATACCGCCGACGACCACCGGTATTTGCGCCATACCTTCGGCATGTATCCGCCGCATTATATCTTCGATCAAGGGAATGTGACTTCCGGAGAGAATGGACAGGCCGATGACATGCGCGCCGTTTCGGGCTTGTTCGACAATCTGTTCCGGGGTCAGGCGTATTCCTTCGTAGTCGATATCCATGCCGCAATCGCGGGCGCGGAAAGCGATCTGCTCGGCGCCGTTGGAATGCCCGTCGAGACCGGGTTTGCCGACCAGAAAGCGCAACCGGCGTCCGAGCCGGTCGCTGACTGCGTCGACGGCGGCGCGCAGGGCCTCAAGGCCCTCGGTGCGGTTCGACATGGCCTTGGCGACGCCGGTGGGACCACGGTACTCGCCGTGCACAGCACGCATTTCCCCGGCCCATTCGCCGGTGGTCACGCCAGCCCGCGCGCAAATGATCGAGGCGGGCATGACATTTTCACCTGCCGCGGCGGCGCGGCGCAGCTCCGCGAGCGCCGCATCGACGGCGGTGTTGTCGCGCGCGGCACGCCACGCCTCGAGGCGCGAAATCTGCTCCTGCTCGACAGCCGGGTCCACAACCATGATGCCGCCGTCTTCTCCGAGCAGCGGCGAGGGTTCCGCTTCGGTCCAGCGATTCACACCGACGACGGTGGTCTCGTTGCGCTCGATCCGTCCCAGCCGGTCGGCATTGGCATCGACCAGCCGTGATTTCATGTATTCGATCGCGCCGATTGCTCCGCCCATGGAGCCGATATTCGCCAGTTCGGCGCGGGCACCTTCTTTCAGCGAAGTGACCTTTCGCTCGACCGCGGGATTTTCGTCGAAGAGGTCGTCGAATTCCAGAAGGTCTGTCTCGTAGGCGAGGATCTGTTGCATGCGCATCGACCATTGCTGGTCCCAGGGACGCGGCAGACCGAGGGCCTCGTTCCATGCCGGCAATTGCACAGCGCGGGCGCGGGCCTTCTTGGAAAGGGTCACGGCCAGCATCTCGATGAGAATGCGGTAGACGTTGTTTTCCGGCTGCTGTTCGGTCAGTCCCAGGGAATTGACTTGCACGCCGTAACGGAAGCGCCGGTATTTCGCGTCGGTGACGCCGTAGCGCTGCTGCAGGATTTCGTCCCATAGGTCGACAAAGGCGCGCATCTTGCACATCTCGGTGACGAAGCGGATACCCGCATTCACGAAGAAGGAGATGCGTCCGCAGAGTGCTGGGAAATCCTCGGCGTTAACCCGAGGTTTCAATTCGTCCAGAACCGCGCAGGCGGTGGCGAGGGCAAAGGCAAGCTCCTGCTCCGGCGTCGCGCCCGCCTCCTGGAGATGATACGAGCAGACGTTCATCGGGTTCCACTTGGGAACGTGGGCATAGCAATATTCGGCCACGTCCCCGATCATCTTCAGCGAGGGTTTTGGCGGGCAGATATAGGTGCCGCGGCTGAGGTACTCCTTGATCAGGTCGTTCTGCACCGTGCCCTGCAGCTTCGCGACGTCCGCGCCCTGTTCCTCCGCGACAGCAATATAAAGAGACAGCAGCCAGGGCGCGGTGGCGTTGATCGTCATCGAGGTGTTCATCTGCTCGAGCGGAATCTGGTCGAACAGCGCGCGCATGTCGCCGAGGTGACAGACGGGCACGCCGACCTTGCCCACCTCGCCGCGCGCCAGCACGTGGTCGCTGTCGTAGCCGGTCTGCGTCGGCAGGTCGAAGGCCACGGAAAGGCCGGTCTGCCCCCTGGCAAGATTGGCGCGGTAGAGCGCGTTCGAGGCGCTGGCGGTCGAATGGCCGGCATAGGTGCGGATCAGCCAGGGGCGGTCGGGCTGGCGCGGGCTGCTGCTGTCTTTCATGTCATCCTCCCTCGGGCTGCGCGAATCTTGCGAGCAATCATCTTGCGATGTGGTGTGGATATTGGAAATAAAATGTCTCGTCAATTCGCCGCATCGCGGCGGAGAGGCCGGGGCTGCGCCGCAGCAGACGAAGGATCTCTCAAAGCTCAGTATACATGCGTTTCGGTACGAAGGTGCGCGAAGTTTCTGCATTTGCGAGGTTATAAAATTTCTCAGCGTAATCCATTTGAGTTGCAATATTGCGCGACGGATTGTATCCCGATGGTGAGGAGCCCCGCGATTCTGCACTGCGGCGCGGGCCACGCAGGAGTGAGGAAGGAGGCCATGATGGCGTTGGACAGCAAGACCGAGATCGCGCCCTATAACGCACCGGTGAAAGACCTCTACGAGATCGGCGAGATGCCGCCCCTCGGCCATGTGCCGAAGCAGATGTACGCATGGGCGATTCGCCGCGAGCGTCACGGCGAGCCCGACCAGTCGTTCCAGAAGGAGGTCGTCGACACCTGGGAGATCGACAGCTCCGAGGTGCTGGTTCTGGTGATGGCGGCCGGGGTCAACTACAATGGCGTCTGGGCCGGGCTCGGCGTGCCGATCAGCCCCTTCGACGGCCATGGTGCCCCTTATCACATTGCCGGCTCCGATGCCTCGGGCATTGTCTGGAAGGTGGGCGACAAGGTCACCCGCTGGAAGGTTGGCGACGAGGTGGTCATCCACTGCAATCAGGACGACGGCGACGACGAGGAGTGCAACGGCGGCGATCCGATGTTCTCGCCCAGCCAGCGCATCTGGGGCTACGAGACGCCGGACGGCAGCTTTGCCCAGTTCACCCGCGTGCAGGCGCAGCAGCTCATGCCGCGGCCCAAGCACCTGACCTGGGAGGAAAGCGCCTGCTACACGCTGACGCTGGCCACCGCCTACCGGATGCTTTTCGGCCACCACCCGCACGAGCTGAAGCCGGGCCAGAACGTGCTGGTCTGGGGTGCCTCGGGCGGCCTCGGGTCCTATGCGATCCAGCTGATCAACACCGCCGGCGCCAACGCCATCGGGGTGATCTCGGACGAGAGCAAGCGCGAGTTCGTCATGTCGATGGGTGCCAAGGGCGTCATCAACCGCAACGAGTTCAAGTGCTGGGGCCAACTGCCCACCGTCAACACGCCCGAGTACAACGAGTGGCTCAAGGAAGCGCGCAAGTTCGGCAAGGCGATCTGGGAGATCACCGGCAAGGGCGTCAGCGTCGACATGGTCTTCGAGCACCCGGGCGAGGCGACCTTCCCGGTCTCGGCGCTGGTCTGCAAGAAGGGCGGCATGGTGGTGATCTGCGCCGGCACGTCCGGTTTCAACTGCACCTTCGACGTGCGCTACATGTGGATGCACCAGAAGCGTTTGCAGGGCTCGCATTTTGCCCATCTCAAGCAGGCGTCGGCCGCCAACAAGCTGATGATCGAACGGCGGCTCGATCCCTGCATGTCCGAGGTCTTCGGCTGGGAGGAGATCCCGGCGGCGCATGTGAAGATGCTGCGCAACGAGCACAAGCCGGGCAACATGGCGGTGCTGGTGCAGGCCCCGCGCACCGGGCTGCGCACCTTCGAAGAGGCGCTTGCGGGCTGACCCCGGGACAGTCCGCAAATGAACAGGGGCCGCAATTGTACAGGGGCCGCAATGGAACAGGGAGGGGGCGCTGCCCCCTCGTCGCCATCGGCTCTCTGACCGCAGGCGCACCTCGGCGAGCCTGCGGCCAATTCACCCTTGGCGCCTTTGGAATGAGACGAAGCGGCATCGGCCTGCGCTTCTTCTCTTTCCAAATACGCACGTCCGGCGGCAGGTCCGGGCGCGCCCCGGGTCAGGGGCCGTAGAAGCGCCGCCCGGTGCGCGCCATCTCGGTCAACGTCTCGGGGCAGGCGAAACGGCGGCCATGGCGCTCGGCCAGCTCGGTCGCGCGCTCTGCGGCATAGGGCGCGCCGAGCATGTCGAGCCAGGAGAACGGCCCGCCCGACCAGGGCGCGAAGCCCCAGCCCAGAACCGCCCCAACGTCGCCCTCGCGCACGCCCGGCAGCACGTGGCGCTCCAATGCCCGCACCGCCTCGAGCGCCTGCACGAAGAGCAGCCGGTGCTGCACCTCCAGCACCTCCGGCTGTGTCTCCGCCTGCGGCCAGGTCTCGGCCAGCCCCTCCCAGAGCCCGCGCCGCCTGCCGCCCTCGTATGAATAGAAGCCTGCGCCGGCCTTGCGCCCCAGCCGCCCGAGCTCGGCCATGCGCTCGAGCACCTCGTCCACGTCGGCATCCCTGTAGGCGTCGCCCATCGCAGCGCGGCTTGCCCGGGCGATCTTCAGCCCCAGCTCGATCGAGGTCTCGTCGACCAGTTGCAGCGGACCCAGCGGCATACCGGCCAGCTTGGCGGCGTTCTCGATAAGCGCCGGGGCCACGCCCTCGCGCAAGAGCCGCATGCCTTCGTTGAGATAGGGGATGATGCAGCGATTGGCGTAGAAGAAGCGTGCGTCGTTGACCACGATCGGCGTCTTGCGGATCAGCCGCGCAAAATCCAGCGCCTTGGCCACGGCGCGCGGGCCGGTACGCGCACCCTTTATCACCTCGACCAACAGCATCTTCTCCACCGGAGAGAAGAAATGCAGCCCGACGAAATTCTCCGGCATCAGCGAGGCTTCGGCCAGTTTCGACACCGGCAGGCTCGAGGTATTGGTGGCGAAGATGCAGCTTTCGGGCACGTGGCGCAGCGCCTTGCGGGTGACCTCGGCCTTCACCTCCGGATCCTCGAAGACCGCCTCGATGATCATGTCACAGCCCGCGAGCGCGTCGAACTCCGTGCTGGCGGTCAGCCGGTCCAGAACCGCCTGCTTCTGCTCCGGGCTGGTCTTGCCGCGCCTCATACCCTCGTCGAGATAGGCCTCGGCATGGGCGCGACCCTTGTCCGCCGCCTCCTGCGTGCGGTCGATCAGGACTACGGGAACCCCCGCCTGCGCCGCCACCAACGCAATACCCGCCCCCATCATCCCGGCGCCGAGCACGCCGAGCTTCTTCACGCTCTGCGGCGGCACGCCCTCGGGCCGTCCGGCGCCTTTCTCCAGCGCTTCCTTGCCGACGAACAGTGTGCGGATCATCGCGCTCGAGCTCGGATCGAGCATGATATGGGTGAACCAGCGCGCCTCGATCCGCAGTGCCGTGTCGAAGGGCACCTGCGCGCCTTCGTAGACCGCCGAAAGCAGCGCCTTCGCCGCCGGGTAGACGCCCTTGGTCTTGCCGTTCACCATGGCCGAGGCACCGAGGAAGGTCATGAAGCCCGCCGGGTGATACGGCCCGCCGCCGGGCAATTTGAAGCCCTCGCGGTCCCAGGGTTTCACCAAGTCCTCGGGCGCGGCCTGCAGCACCCAGGCGCGGGCGGCTTCGAGCGGGTCCTCGGCGATCTCGTCGATCAGCCCCGCCGATCTGGCTTTCTCCGGCGAGAGCAATTGACCCTCCAGCAGGTAGGGTGCCGCGCCCATGGCGCCGAGCCTGCGCACCAGCCGCGTGGAGCCGCCGGCACCCGGAAACAGCCCGACCTTGATCTCCGGCAGGCCGATCTTTGCCTCGGGATTCGGCGCAGCGAAGATGCGGTGGCAGGCCAGCGCCAGCTCGTAGCCGATGCCGAGCGTGGTGCCGGGCAGGGCGCAGGCGATGGGCTTGCCGCCCTTGTGCGCCGCGTCCATCCCGGCGCGCTCGATCCGGCGCAGCCCCGCGTGCAGCCCCATGATCCCCTCAAAGATGCTCCTGGCCGGGTCGTCCCGGGTGGCCTCGCGCATCGCCGCGAGGGTTTTCAGGTCCATGCCGCCGGCAAAGCTGCCGGGCTTGGCGGAGGTGATCACGATGCCCCGGATGCCCGCGTCCTCCAGCGCCGCGCCTACCAGCGCGTCGAGCTCGGACAGCGCCTCGAGGCTCATGACGTTCATCGACTTGCCGGGCGTGTCCCAGGCGATGGTGCAGACGCCGCCCTCGGTGCTGGCAGAGAAATCGCTCATGTCTTTTCCTCCCCGTCGTGCCGCTCCAGTTCCGAGCCGTCGCGGCGGCGGTAGACCCGCGCCGCGCCATGGGTCTCGGTCACCAGGTCATGATCGCTGTAGTGGATGATGTCCGAGCCGCTGCGGGTACCGATCACCAGATAGCGGGCGGGTGCATCCGAGCGGTTCTCCAGCCGGTGGCCAATGCGCTGTCCGGCGGGCCAGCAGGCGCAGTCGCCGGGCCCCATTGGTACCTCTTCGTCCTCGACCAGCACCAGCGCTCCACTCAGCACGTAGACCATCTCGTCCTCGCGCTCGTGCCAGTGCCGCCAGCCCGAGGCCGAGCCGGGCGGCAACTCCTCGATGAAGGCGCCGAACTGAGTCAGCCCGCCGGGGTCGGACAGCAGCTGGCAGCCGTAGGGGCCGGGGCCGTCCCCAAGCACGCGGTGGCGGCTGGCGCGGTGGGTGGTGACGGGTTGGGGATCAAGCTTCGGCATCACACCCTCTCGATGATCATCGCGGCCCCCATGCCCGAGGCAACGCAGAGCGTGACGAGGCCGGTGGATTTGTCCGCGCGCTCCAGCTCGTCGAGCAGGGTGCCGAGCAGCATCGCCCCGGTGGCCCCGAGCGGGTGGCCCATGGCGATGGCACCGCCGTTCACGTTGACCTTGCCGGGGTCGGCCTCGAAGGCCTGCAGGAAGCGCAGCACGACCGAGGAGAAGGCCTCGTTCACCTCGAAGAGGTCGATGTCGCCGGTCTGCATGCCGGCCTCCTGGAGCACCCGCTCGGTGACTGGGATTGGCCCGGTCAGCATGATCGTCGGCTCGCTGCCGACGCGTGCCATGGCCCGGATCCGGGCACGCGGTTTCAGCCCCAGGGCCGTGCCGAAAGCCGCGGAGCCCACCAGCACCCCCGCCGCACCGTCAACGATGGCCGAACTGTTGCCGGCGTGGTGGATGTGCTCGATGCGCTCCAGCTCCGGGTAGCGCATCAGCGCCACCGCGTCGAAGCCGGGCATCTGCTGGCCCATCTCCCGGAACGAAGGCGTCAGCGCCGCGAGGCCCTGCAGGTCGGTGTCCGGCCGCAGGGCTTCGTCGCGCGCGAGGATGGGCAGCCCGTTGATGTCTGTGACGGGCAGGATCGAGCGGGCGAAGCGGTCTTCCTTCCAGGCCCGGGCGGCGCGCCTCTGGCTTTCCGCGGCATAGGCATCGGCCGCCTCGCGGCTGATGCCATGCTTGGTCGCGATGAGGTCGGCGGCGATGCCCTGCGGCACGAAATGCCGCGGCATGGCGAGCGAGGGATCGACGGCGATCGCCGCCCCGTCCGAGCCCATGGGCACGCGGCTCATCATTTCGACCCCGCCCGCGACATAGGCCTGCCCCAGCCCGCCCTGAACCTGCGCGGCGCCGAGCATCACCGCCTCCAGCCCGGAGGCGCAGAAACGGTTGATCGACAGGCCGGGGATCGCCTCGTCCAGCCCCGAGGCCAGAACCGCGGAACGCCCGAGGCAGCCGCCCTGCTCGCCGATCTGCGTGGCATTGCCCCAGATCACATCTTCGATCACCGGGCCATCGAGCCCGTTCCGGCCCCGCAGCCCGTCCAGCACCAGCGCCGAGAGCCGCAGGGCGGTCACCTCGTGCAGCGCGCCATCGGGCCGCCCCCGCCCGCGCGGGGTGCGGATCGCGTCGTAGATATAGGCCTCGGTCATGGCTCCTCCTTCCATGTCGCGCGGCGCGTCCGCCGGGACCCCGGCTCCCGGTCAGGCCCTGTCTGCGGGCGAGCCGGGCATCAGGTCGTAGGGATGCTTCCAGCCCGGCAGCGCCTCGATAGACCCGAGCCAGCGGTCGATGTTCGGCCAGTCGGCCCGGACAAAGCCGAAGGGCTCGGGGTAGAATAGATAGCCGCAGCAGCAGAAATCCGCATGTGTCGGCCCGGCGCCGACGATCCAGTCGCGCCCTTCGAGATGCGCCTCCAGCACCTGGTAGGCCGCCTTCAGCCGCGCTTGCGTGAAGGCGATCACCTCCGCGGGGCGTTTCTCCTCCGGCAGGAAATTCATCAGGAACCGGGTCATTCCGGCCTGGCTGCTGAGCTTGTGATTGTCCCAGAACTGCCAGCGCAGCACCTCGCGCGCCTCTTCGGGGGTGGCGCCGCCGAACCTACCGGTCTTCTCGGTGATGTAGTGCTGGATCACGCCGGACTGGGTGAGTGTGACGCCGCCATCAACCAGCACTGGCACTTCGCCCATCTCGTTGATCTCTGCTCGGTACTCCGGCGTGCGCGTGCCACCATTGAAGAAATCCACCTTCACCGGCGCCCAGTCCAGCCCCGAGAGCTGCAGCGGCAACGCGGCCTTGTAGGCGTTTCCGGATTCGCCGAAGCAATAGAGCTTGATGGTCATGAGAGAGGTCTTTCCCTGGTGCGTGTGGCGCGGGTCGAGGCGGGGGCTTCGCGCCCCCGCACCCCCGCGGGATATTTGGAACATATGGAAGGCCGGAGGGACGGGTCTTGGCGCGCTAACCCTGCCTTAACCAAGCCTGGGGCAGACTCTCGGCGCGGTACAGGCTGGGAAGCCGATGACCGCACATGTGGAAGCCCCGCCATCGCGTCCGCCGGTCGCAGCTGGTTCCGACGCGGTGGCGGGGTGGACCGAGAGCAGTCGCGATTCAGGGGCCGACCATCGTGGGGAGCGCCGCGTCCGGCGAGCCAGTGACCGGCGAGACGGTCCCCGGTGAGACAGTGACCGGCATCATCATGAAAGGTGAGTCTTCGGCAAGCGACCCGATGAGCGTGTCCGCTGTTTCCACATGGGTCAAATATCCCACGGGGGTCCGGGGGTGTGAAACCCCCGGTCCTTCGCGCGCCACAGGGTGCGCGGCGAGGGGGCGCCGCGATGCTCACCGCTTGCGCGCCTCGAGCTCTGCATTGAACAGCCGCAGCCGGTGGCCCAGAACCTCGCTGTCGGTCACGCTGTCGAAGTTCTCGAAGAGGAAAGACAGCGCCTCTCCTTCATCCAGCCCGGCCGCCGCGGCGAAGCCGCGCAGCCCGCGATAGCCGTCCTCGGTCATCGCCACCGAGAATCTGCGGGTGAGGCGAAAGCGCTTGGCCATGAGCGGCTCCTTTCCGGTCTTGTCTCGCTCAGGGTTTCACTCTGCGGCCCCGGCGTCCAGTGGCAAGCTGGCCACGGCGCCGGCTTCGATCCGCGCAAGGTGCAGCGCGGTCGCCGGCAGGTGGCGAGACATGTAGTGGCGCCCGGCGGCGAGCTTGGCGCGGCGGGCGGGCTCGTCCAAGACACCGGGCGCGCCGGCGGCGCGGGCCATGCGCGCCCACATGTAGCCGAGGCAGACATGGCCGAGGAGGTGCAGGAAGTCGCTGGCGCCGGATAGCGCGGCCGCAGGATCATTTGCGCCGAAGGCCTGCAGGCGCAGAAGCGCGTTCTGCAAATCTCCAAGCGCGGCCCGCAGCGGCGCGTGGAACTTCGCCTCGACCTCCTCGGGCGCGCTTTCGGCGGCATAGCCGGTCATCTCGCCGAGCAGTGCCATGATCGCGGCACCGCCGTCGCCGCCGAGCTTGCGCGCCACCAGGTCGAGCGCCTGCACCCCATTGGTGCCCTCGTAGATCGTCGTCACCCGTGCATCGCGGAGGATCTGCGACAGGCCCATCTCTTCGATGTATCCCGCGCCGCCCAGCACCTGCTGCGCCTTGAGGCAGCTTTCCACGCCCTTGTCGGTCAGGAAACCCTTGATCACCGGGGTGATGAGAGAGAGCCGCGCCGCGGCCGCCGTGTCGCCGCCGCGTGCGAGGTCGACCAGCTGGGCGCCCCAGAGCGTCAGGGCGCGGGCGCCTTCGGTGAAGCCCTGCTGGTCGAGCAGCATGCGGCGTACGTCGGGGTGCACGAGGATCGGGTCGGCCGGTGCCTCGGGCCGGGCCGGGGCCCCGAGGGCGCGGCCCTGCGGGCGCGTGCGGGCATAGGCCAGAGCGCCCTGGAAAGCGCGGTCGGCCTGGGCATAGCCCTGCAGTCCGACGCTGATCCGCTCTTCGTTCATCATGGTGAACATCGCCGCGAGTCCCTGGTGCGGCGCGCCCAGAAGTTCCGCCTCTGCGCCGTCATAGAGCATCTCGCAGGTGGCATTGCCGTGCAGTCCCATCTTCGCCTCGAGCCGCGCCGCGCCAAGGCCGTTGCGCGCGCCCGGGCTGCCGTCCGTGTCGGGCAGGAACTTGGGCGCGATGAACAGGGACAGGCCCTTTACCCCTTCGGGGGCGTCGGGCAGCCGGGCGAGGACGAGGTGCACGATGTTCTCGGTCAGGTCGTGATCACCGGCAGAAATATAGATCTTTGTCCCGTAAAGCTTGTAGCGCCCCTCGGTACCGGGAACGGGTTCGGCGCGGGTGCGGATGAGCCCGAGATCGGTGCCGCATTGCGGCTCGGTCAGATTCATCGTGCCGGTCCAGCGGCAATTGGCCAGCCTCGGCAGGTAGAGCGCCCGTTGCGCTGCGCTGCCATGGGCGGCGATGGCGCTGTAGGCGCCATGGGTCAGCCCGGCATGGATGTGGAAGGCCATATTGGCGCCCGAGAGAACCTCGCCCACCGCGCTGTGCAGCATGTGGGGCAGGCCCTGGCCGCCGTGTTCGGGTGCGCAGTCGAGCCCGTACCAGCCCCCGGCGCAGACCGCCGCAAAGGCCTCGGCGAAGCCGTCCGGGCTGCGGACGACGCCGTTCTCGAGGCGACAGCCCTGCAGGTCGCCAAGGCGGTTGAGGGGAGCGAGCCGCGTTTCTGCGAGCCGCGCCACCTCTGTCAGCACCGCGGCGCAGGTGTCGCGGTCGACGGAAGCAAAATCGCCCCGGTCGATCCGCAGGACGTCGCAAAGGACGAACAGCAGATCCGTGACCGGGGCGGTATAGTCGGGCATTGCACCCTGGGGTGCGCCATGTGCTGCGCTTGGCATTGGGCCTCCTCTCCCGTCCGCCAAGACCAGCCGTGATCCGAGTGCCGGATCAGCCGGCCTTGCGCTCCAGCTCGCCGAGCATCTGTTCGCCCCATGCAAGCTGGTCTTTCAGTTCGTCGATCGCCATGGTCAGATCATCGCGCTGACGGATCATGTCGGCAAGACGTTCCTGGCCGATCTCGTAGCTGCGCGCGATCTGGGTGCGCTGCTGGTCGCCCTTGTCATAGAGCTCCAGCAACTGGCGGATCTCTTCGAGGCTGAAGCCGAAGCGCTTGCCGCGCAGGATCAGTTTCAGCCGGGCCCGGTCGCGCCGGGTGAAGAGGCGCTTCTGCCCTTCACGGATGGGAAAAAGCAACTCTTTCTGTTCGTAGAAACGGAGCGTCCGCGGCGTCACCTCGAAGAGGTCGCACATTTCGCGGATCGTCATCAACTGGTCGTCACTCATGTCAGGTCTTCTACCTCACTTCGCGTCAAGATGACGGTTCACCTGCGCCTTTCGTGAGAATCCTACAACTGCCCCCTATCCTTTTGAGACTCGGACGCCGCGTCATTTGTCAATTTACGTAACATCATTAAGCGTCACGCGACGCCGCGAAGAATTTTCTTTCTCAGGTTGCGCGATGCTCAGCCATTCCGGAGCCGGAATGTATACTGCCGGGTACGGAACCAAAGCGTTTCGAGGGTTTCAAACCGAGTGATTCGGCTCAATCTCCAAGTTGCTTGAGCGTGAGATCCCGAAGCGCTTTGAGTTCATCGATCGCGGCGTCGAGCTGCGCCCGCTGATCGCCAAGCTCGACGAGCTGCTTGTCGGCCATCTCGACCCAGGTCCGCATCTGTGCCTCGGTGCCGTCGCTCTCGTACATCTGCAGCCACTGCCGGATCTCCTCGAGCTGGAAGCCGAACTTCCGGCCACGCAGGATCAGCGTCATCCGAGCGATCTCGCGCGGTCCGTACCAGCGCGAGCGTCCCTCGCGGCCGGGACTGAGCAGCTCGATGTATTCGTAATAGCGCAGGGTTCTCGGGGTGACCTCGAACCGCGCGCACATTTCCTTGAAGCTGAGACGTGTCTCGCTCATGGGCCCTCCTGACGTAGCGAAAGGTAATGCGGCGCTGCGGCGAGGGCAATGGCTGGCCGGCTTGCGATGCGCGGTCGCCCGCCGCATAAAGGCACGAGACAGAAAGGGATATCGGCATGTCTACGGATGCGGAGTCGGGCTTTGACCCGGCGGTTTCGGATGACCTGATCCTGCGGCTGCCGCAGGCCCGCGCGCTCGGACTGCAGATCCGCGCCTTCGGAGCGGGGCGGGCAGAGATCCACATGCCCTTTGCCGCGCAGCTGGTGGGCGATCCCGAGACCGGGGTGATCCATGGTGGCGCCGTCTCGACGCTGATGGACACCTGCGGCGGCGCCTCGGTGATGGCGCACCCGCAGGTCGAAGGCCATACCGCCACGATCAGCCTGCGCATTGACTACCTGCGCGCGGCGACGCCGGGGCAGGGGATCACCGCCCGCGCCGAATGCCACCATGTCACCCGATCCGTCGCCTTCGTGCGGGCGGTGGCGCTCGACGAGGACGAGGACCGCCCCGTTGCCATGGCCACCGGCACCTTCACCGTGCCGCAGATGCGCGGCGATGCACCGGAGGGCGCGGCATGAGCCATCGCAAGCCGGAACCCGTTCAGGTGGTCAAGCAGCGCCGTGACACGGCGCTGCGCGCGCTCGCCGAAGGAGTGCCCTACGTGAACTTCCTCGGCATCACCTTCGACCGCCGGGGCGACGAGCTGACCGGGGTGCTGAACTACGACGACAAGCTGATCGGCAACCCGGACCTGCCGGCGCTGCACGGCGGGGTGACCGCGGCATTCCTCGAGGTGACCTCGATCATCACCCTGAGCTGGATGAGCCTCTGGGACGAGGTCGAATCCGGCCGGCTCGACCTCGGGTCGCTGGAAAAGGGACAGCTGCCGCGCCTGCCCAAGACCATCGATTTCACCATCGACTACCTGCGCCCCGGGCTGCCGCGCGACGCCTATGCCCGGGCCCGCGTCACCCGTTCGGGGCGGCGCTACGCCTCGGTGCATGCCGAGGCTTGGCAGGACAACCGCGACCGGCCGATCGTGCAGGCCGTGGGGCATTTCCTGATGCCGTGGGACGAAAGGTGAGCGGGCCTCTTCCTCGCCGCTCCTCTTCGCCTCCTGTCGACGCCGCCGTGCCGAAATGACCATGTCCTCCCAGATCCTCCCCCTGACCCATGGCCGCGTGCTGAAAATCGCGCTGCCGATCCTGTTGTCCAACGCCACCGTTCCGATTCTCGGCGCGGTGGACACCGCCGTGGTCGGTCAGATCCCGCAGCCGGAGCCGATCGCAGCGGTGGCGGTCGGGGCGGTGGTGCTCTCGGCGGTCTACTGGATCTTCGGCTTCCTGCGCATGGGCACCACCGGGCTCACCGCCCAGGCCCTTGGCGAAAGGGACAGCTGCGAGGTCTCGGCGCTGCTGGCGCGGTCCTTGCTGATCGGGCTCGCCGGCGGGGTGCTGCTGATCGCGCTGCAGACGCTGATCTTCCGTATCGCCTTTGCCGCCTCGCCGGCCTCGGCGGAGGTCGAGCACATGGCGCGGAGCTACATGCAGATCCGCATCTGGTCGGCGCCAGCGGCGGTGGCGATCTACGGGCTGACCGGCTGGCTGATCGCGCAGGAGCGCACCCGCGCGGTGCTGGTGCTGCAGCTTGGCATGAATTTCGTGAACGTGGTGCTCGATCTCGCGCTGGTGCTCTGGGTCGGCATGGGCGTCGAGGGCGTGGCGCTGGCCACATTCGTGGCGGAATGGACCGGGCTCGGGCTCGGCATCTGGCTTTGCCGCGACGGTTTTCTCGGCGCCGGCTGGCGCAACCGGGCGCGGGTCTTCGACCCGGCGAAGCTGCGGCGCATGGCGGCACTCAACGGTGACATCCTGATCCGCTCGCTGCTGCTGCAGGGGATCATCGTGTCCTTCATGCTGGTCGGCGGGCGCTTCGGGGACGTGACCCTCGCGGCGAACCAGGTGCTGATGCAGTTCATGATGATCACCGCGCACACGATGGACGGGTTCGCCTTCGCCGCCGAGGCGCTGGTCGGCCAGGCCGTCGGCGCGCGCAGCATACCCCACCTTCGGCGCAGCGCGCGGCTCTCCGGTCTCTGGTGCGTGGTGGTCGCGGTGCTGCTGTCGCTGCTGTTCTGGCTGGCCGGGCCGGCGCTGATCCGCGGCATCGCTGCCGATGCCGAGGTGCGCGCCGCCGCCATCGCCTTCCTGCCCTGGATGGTGCTCTCGCCGCTGCTGCAGGTGCTGCCCTTCATGCTCGACGGCATCTTCATCGGCGCCACCCGTTCGTCGGACATGCGCAACATGATGGCGGTCTCGGCGGTGATCTACGCGGCGGTGCTGCTGCTGGCGCTGCCGGGGATGGGCAACCACGGGCTCTGGCTGGCGTTCCAGCTGTCCTTCGTGGCGCGGGGCCTGACCCTGGCGCTGCGCTACCCGGCGCTGGAGCGCTGGGTGAAGAAGAGCGCCTAGGCCAAGGCCACGCCCTGCGGCCGCAGCCGCGCCACGCGCGACGGCATTTACAGACGGGGGCGCTGCCCCCGAGGCGCTGGGCGCCTCTCCCCCGGGATATTTCAGACATGTGGAAGCGGGGAGGCGTCGGGTCCCCGGCTTCTTCTCTTTCCAAATACGCATCTCCGGCGGTTGCCACGAGGGGGCATCGCCGGAATGGCGGTCAGGCGGTGGCCGCCTGCACCTCGGCAACGATGCCGTCGACCACCTGACTGAGCAGGGCCTCGTCCTCGCATTCGGCCATGACCCGGATCAGCGGTTCGGTGCCGGACTTGCGGATCAGCAGGCGCCCGCGGCCCGAGAGCGTCGCTTCGGCCTCGGCGATGGCCCCCTGCACGCTGGCGGCCTCCAGCGGCGTCTGCCCGGCACCGAAGCGCACGTTCTTCAGCAGCTGCGGCACCGGCTCGAAGTTGCGCGCCAGGCGGCTGGCGGGCTGGCCGGTACGCACCATCTCGGCAAGGAACTGCAGCCCGGCCATCAGGCCGTCGCCGGTGGTGGCGTAATCGGTCATCACGATGTGGCCCGACTGCTCGCCGCCGAGGTTGAAGCCCTTGGCGCGCATGGTCTCGACCACGTAGCGGTCGCCGACCTTGGTGCGGGCAAGTGTCAGGCCGCGATCCCCGAGAAAACGCTCGAGCCCGAGGTTCGACATCACCGTGGCAACGAGCGTGCCGCCGTTGAGCCGGTCTTCCTCGGCCCAGCGGCCGGCCATCAGCGCCATGATCTGATCGCCGTCGGCGACGGTGCCTTTCTCGTCGATCAGGATCACCCTGTCTGCGTCGCCGTCGAGGCAGATGCCGACATCGGCACCATGCGCCACCACCGTCTCGGCGGCGGTCTGCGGCTTGGTCGAGCCGCATTGGTCGTTGATGTTGAGGCCGTTCGGGTGCGTTCCCACCGGGATCACCTCGGCGCCCAGTTCCCAGAGCACTTCGGGGGCGGCGCGGTAGGCGGCGCCATTGGCGCAGTCGATCACCACCTTCATGCCATCCAGCCGCATGCCATGCGGGAAACTCGACTTCACCCGCTCCTGGTAACGGAAGCGGCCGTCGTCGATGCGCTTGGCGCGGCCGATGTTACCGGCCTGCGCCGGCTCGACGCCTTTCTCGACCAGCGCCTCGATCTCGGCCTCTGCCTCGTCCGAGAGCTTGAAGCCGTCGGGGCCGAAGAACTTGATGCCGTTGTCATGCGCCGGGTTGTGCGAGGCAGAGATCATGATGCCGACATCGGCGCGCATCGAGGGGGTCAGCAGGCCCACGGCGGGGGTCGGCACCGGGCCGAGCAGCAGCACGTTCATGCCTGTGGAGGTAAGGCCCGCGGTCAGCGCGGTCTCGAACATGTAGCCCGAGAGCCGGGTGTCCTTGCCGATCACCACGCGGTGCGTGCCCCCCGCCTCTCGGCGGAAGTAACGCCCGGCGGCGGCGCCGATGGCCAGCGCCATCTCGGCGGTCATCGGGTGCATGTTGGCGGTGCCGCGCACCCCGTCGGTGCCGAACAGCTTGCGGGTCATTGAGTGCCTCCTCCTTCGACGGCCTGCCAGAGCGTCAGCGCCTGGCGCGTCTCGGCAACGTCGTGAACGCGGATGATCTGGGCGCCCTGCGCGACGCCTGCAAGGGCGACGGCAATGGAGCCGGGGAAACGTCTGGCGGCCTCGCTCTCGCCCGAGAGCTTGCCGATGAAGCCCTTGCGCGACACGCCGAGCAGGATCGCGCAGCCGAGGCCGTGGAACAGCGACAGCCCGTGCAGCAATGCGAGGTTCTGCTCCAGCGTCTTGGCAAAGCCGATACCGGGGTCGACCACGATCTTCTCGCGCGGCAGACCGGCGTGTTCCAGCGCGTGGATTTGCGTCTCGAGGAAGTCGTAGACGTCGAGAAGCACGTCCTCGTAATCCGTCTCGGTCAGCATCGTCTCGGGGGTGCCGCGCATGTGCATGACGCAGACCGGCAGGCGGGACGAGGCGCAGAACTCGGTCATCTCGGGATCGAAGACGAGGCCGGAGACATCGTTGATCAGCGTGGCGCCGGCTTCGGCGGCAGCGCGGGCGACGGCGGCCTTGCGGGTGTCGACCGAGATCGGCACGCCTTTCAGGGCCGTAGTCACCGGTACGACGCGGGCGATCTCCTCCTCGACCGGCACCTCGGGTGCGCCAGGTCGTGTGCTCTCACCGCCGATGTCGAGGATCTCGGCGCCGTCCTCCAGCATCCGGCGGGCGCGGGCGATGGAGTCTTCGGCAGAGCTGTCGGTGCCGCCGTCGGAGAAGCTGTCGGGGGTAACGTTGAGGATGCCCATGATCCGCGTGCCGCCCATGGGCAGTCCCGCCACGGGCTCCCGCGGCGCGGTGAGCCGAGCCAGCACGTCCTGCGGCACTTGCGTGACCGGGACCACGGTCACCGGCTCGCCGCGGCCGTGGCGGGCGCAATGGCTGAACCAGCGCGGCCCCCCGGCAAGCGGCAGGGCGTCTTCGGGGCGGGCGTGTCCAGACTGGACAAGGGGGCGGTATCGGGCAGTCATTGATCGTCTGTGCCCGATGCACGCCAGCTTGGCAAGCCGCGCCGCGGCGCGATCAGAGCGTGGTATTTCCGACTGTTACAGCCCGTGCCGGGACCGTCAGCCCGGCGGGCGGCTCTTCGCCGATCATCACCAGCTCGCAGGCCTCCATCAGCCCGGCGAACCAGGCCGCCAGCTCGGCGGGGTCCTCGGGGTGGGCGTGGTGCCCGGCGGGCGTGTCGAGCACGATCTTCGAGGGCGCCCAGATGCAGCTCTGGCCGTTCTTCATCGCCCAGTCGAGCTCGGTGCGTGTGGCGACCACCTTGGCGCGGGGATCGCGGGCGGCCAGCATCCAGGCGTTCTGTTCGATGGCCAGAAGATCGATGCGGCGCTGCGCCAGCGGGTGGCTGGCCTGGGGGCGGGTGCCCTCGGGCAGGCCGACGCAGAGGATCACGGGTGCGCCCATGGCCTCGGCCTGGTCGAGCCAGCTCTTGAGCGCTGCATCTGCAATGGCCGCGTTCGAGAGGTAGAGGACCCGCGGGTGCGGCCGGGCACGCGCGTCATCCTGCGCCGCACCTACTGGCTCGCCGTCCCGTGCGCGGACGATTTCAACCCCCAGCGCGCCGGGGCCGCGATCAAGTTTCTCGATACGCACGAAGACCCGCAGCGCCTGCGGCTCCAGCAGGATGCGTTCGGCGATACGCTCGGCCAGGGTCTCGAGCAAGTTGAGCCGTTCAGCCTCGAGCTCCGCGGCGATGGCCTCGGTCACCTTGTCGTAGGAGAGGATCAGGTCGACGTCATCCTCGAGCGCGCCCTTGCCCGGAGCCACTTCGACCACGACATTGAAGCGCACGCGCTGGCGCTGTCCGCGTTCGGCCTGGAAGGCACCGATCTCGACCTCGACCACGTGGTCGCGCAGGGAGATGCGGTCGCGCGGGGTCTCGTCCGCGGTGGCGATGGCGCGTTCGTCGGGATGGGCGAAGGCGAGGCGGATTTCATCGGCCATGGCAGCGGCTCCGGATGCGAAAAGTGCCGCCTCTCTAGCAGGGGCCTGCCGCGGGGGCGACCCCGGCAACGGCGTGCCGGGGCATAAAAACGGCGCTCAGTTGCTGGTGCTGATCCGGTAGTTCGCGCCGCGGTAGAAATAGTGTGCGCCGATGGTGGCGGTCTTGGTGAACTTGCGCGCCCAGCTGGGGCGCACGGCACGGGTGTGGTAGTAGGTGGCGCCCTGGGTCAAGGCGCGCGGCGCGCCGGAGATCACCGCCTTGGCGACCTTGGCGACGCGGTCCCATGCCGCCTTCTCGTTCACGTGCTCGGGACGACCGTCGCAGGTGTAGGAGAACTGGCAGGCGTGAAGTCGACCGGTCCCCTGTTTGATCACGCCGCAGACCGAATCCGGGAAACGCGGGCTGTCGACGCGGTTCATGATGACCTCGGCGACGGCGAACTGGCCCTGCAGGCTTTCACCGCGGGCCTCGAAGTAGAGCGCCTCGGCGAGACACTGGAACTGCGCGCCGCCCGTGGCCTTTGGCTGGGCGGCGAGCCAGGCGCGGTCGTAGTGCGGCACCTTCGCGCTGCCGGCCGAGACCGGGGTGATCATGCTGCGCAGGTGCGAGTTGTTTGCGGAACGAAGTGCGCTCTGTTCGAGTTTGACGAGGTGACGGATGCTGTCATGCTGGATGTCAGCGCGGACGGGAAGCGCCGCAAGACATGCGGCGAAGGCGATCGCGGTGGCACGAAACATTAAGGGCTCTCACGGCTCGGGGGGGCACCCTCGCGGATGCCGAAATCCGAGGCGATTTACAAAAATGTCGCCAATTCGTCCACCCGCGTAAAAACGCGCAAAAGTAGAGCGCCCACATCCCTTGTGGAAAACGGCGGATTTTAGGCGAAAATCGGCCTTTTTTACCCGATCCTCTCTTTTAGCGCGAGTTGCGCAGCGGCAAGTCGCGCAACCGGAACGCGGAACGGAGAGCAGCTCACGTAGTCGATTCCGGCCTCTCGGCAGAATGCAATCGAATCAGGGTCGCCGCCATGCTCGCCGCAAATCGAGAGCATGATTCCTCCGTTACCGTGTCTCCCGCGCTCCACCCCGATCTTGATCAGCTCGCCGACCCCGTCTGGATCGAGCCGGTGGAACGGGTCTTCGGCAAAGACACCCTGCTGCACGTAGTGCGACATGAAGCGCCCGGCATCATCGCGCGACAGGCCGTAGGTCATCTGCGTGAGGTCGTTGGTGCCGAAGGACATGAAGTCGGCGTGCTGCGCGATCTCATCGGCGCGCAGGCAGGCGCGCGGGGTCTCGACCATGACGCCGAGCGAATAGTCGAAGTCGCGACCCCGTTCGTTGCGCACCGCCGCGGCAACGGCGTCGATGCGGGTTTTCACCAGCTCGACTTCCTTCATCGCCGAGACCAGCGGCAGCATGATCTCGGGCTCGACCGGCGCGCCATCCTTCGAGGCGTCGATCGTCGCCTCGAAAATGGCACGGGCCTGCATGTCGTAGATCTCGGGGACCGCAATGCCGAGCCGCACGCCGCGCATGCCAAGCATCGGATTGTATTCCCCCATCGCCTCGACGCGGCGGGTCACGTCGCTGACCGGCAGGTCCAGCGCCTCGGCCAGATCACGCAGCCCGGCGCGATCGGTCGGCAGGAACTCGTGCAGGGGCGGGTCGAACAGGCGGATGCAGACGGGCATCCCCTCCATGATGCGGAAGAGTTCAGTGAAATCCGCGCGTTGCATGGGCATGAGCCGGGCCAAGGCGGCCTTTCGGTCATCGGGGCTGTCAGCGAAGATCATTTCGCGCATGGGCGTGATGCGTTCCGCCTCGAAGAACATGTGCTCGGTCCGGCACAGGCCGATGCCCTGCGCCGCGAAATTGCGCGCGGTGGCGGCATCGGCGGGCGTGTCTGCATTGGCGCGGATGCCGATGTCGCGGGCGTCGTCGGCCCAGGACATGAAGGTTCGGAAGGCATCGTCGAGCGCCGCCTCGACCATTGCCGGAGCGCCGGCGAGGATCTGTCCCGAGGTGCCGTCGACGGTGATCGTGTCACCTTCGCGGAAGCGGCGGCCATCCTGCGAAATCAACAGCTTGTCGTTCAGTCGAAAGCCCATGTTGGCAGCGCCGACGACCGACGGCAGGCCAAGCCCGCGGCCGATCACCGCGGCATGGCTGGTCATGCCACCGCGCTCGGTCAGAACCGCCGCAGCCACATGCATGCCGCGCACGTCCTCGGGCGAGGTTTCACGCCGGACAAGGATGCAAGGCTCTCCGCGTGCGGCGGACGCCTGCGCCTCGGCGGCGTTGAAGACGATCTTGCCCGTGGCGGCGCCGGGCGAGGCGGCCACGCCGCGGCCGATCACGTCGCGCTCTGCCTCGGGCGAGACCTGCCGGTGCAGCAGTTCCGAAAGCCCGCGCGGCTCGACGCGCATCAGCGCCTCCTCGCGGCTGATGATGCCGTCCTCGGCAAGCCGCACGGCGATGCGCAGCGCGCCGCGGGGCGAGCGCTTCACGCGCACCCCGTCAAGGATATGGACCCTGCCATTCTCGATGGTGAATTCGATCTGCATCTCGGCGCGCAAGCGCTGGCGCATCAACCGCGCGTGCGCTTTGAGCTGCTCGAAGGCCTCCGGCGCCAGTTCTTCGAGCGATGGCCCACGCGGATCGCGCTCGAGAAACAGCGCCTTGCTCTCGTTCCGAAGCGCTTCGCGGCCCTGGCTCTGGTGCATGTAGCGACCGGTGATCTGCGGCAGGCCGGTGTCGGAGTTCACCAATTGCAGCACGCCGGAGCCGCATTCGCCGGTTCCGAGCCCCAGCGCCATCTCCTGCACGATCAGCCCGAGCCCGGCATCAACCGGCGCGCCCTTGGCCTGGCGCAGCAGCCGGGCGGTGGTGCCCTCCCAGGCACGGGCCATGGTACGCAGTACGGCAGTCAGCTGAACCGCGGGGTCCTGCGGGAAGGGTTCCTCGGCCTCTTCCTCGTAGGCGCGCAGCGCATCAGACAGGCCCTGCTGGCCGGTGGTGTCGATCTCTTCGAAGACGTCCGGGTCGAGCCGCGCCACATGGATTGCGTAGCCCGTGACGAAGCGCATGTAGAGCGCCGAGGCGGCCTCGGCCCCGATGCGGTCGGAATATTCGACGAAGGTGGCATCATTCATGCCGATGTTGAGCACCGAGCCCGGACCGCCCCAGTCGGGGTCCTCCGAAGACGGGCGCACGCAGAGCAGCGTGCCGGGCGCGAATTGGCCGAGGATCAGCGCGGGCGGGGGCACCTCTCCCTGGGCAATGCGGTGCACCGTGTCGAAGCTGAGCGCAACGGTGCGCGGCACCGGCAGTTCGAGCCGCACCAGCCGCTGCAAGCATTTCGCACGACCGCCGTGGCTCGGCGTCGCGATCGGCGCCGAGGGGGTGATGAGCGTGACATGCGGATCATCGGCCTGCATGTCTTTCCGGTAGGTGTCGGGCATGACGGGGCCCCTGTTTCTCCGCAATGCAGCATATCCCGAAAAGGGTGTACCGCACTAATACCTTTTGAAAGGCCCGGTGCCATGACGGGGCGTAACGAGGGGCACCGGTACCGGAATGATCGCCCCGGCCCGCGGGCCGGGGCGGAAATGGTCAGCCCTCGACGCGGGTGAGGTCGGCCACCTGCAGGCAGATCTGGCGGATCCGCGACAGCAGGTTCAGGCGGTTGCGGCGCACCACCTGGTTGTCCGAGTTCACCTGCACCGCTTCGAAGAAGGCGTCGATCGGTCCGCGCAGCGCGGCCATGGCGGCCATCGCCGCGGCGAAGTCCTCGCTCTCCATTGCGGGCTTGATTTCGGCCTCGGCCTTGTCCAACGCGGCGAAGAGCGCCTTTTCCTCGTCGCTCTCGGCGAACTTGGGATCGGCGCCGAAGCTGTATTCAACGCCGTCCTTCTCCTCGGCCTGCGTGAGGATGTTGTTGGCGCGCTTGAAGCCCTGCACGAGGTTGCCGCCATCCTCGGTCGCCAGCGTCTCGCTCAGCGCCGTGGCGCGGGTCACCAGAAGCGCGAGGTCGTCGCGGTTCGGCATGGCAAGGCAGGCGTCGATCACGTCGTGGCGGATGCCCTCGTCGCGCAGGTGCACCTTCAGGCGGTCATGGATGAAGGCCAGCAGGTCGTCGCTAAGGTCGCCCGAGTGGTTCTCGACCTCTTGGATCCACTCCGGGGAGTCGCCCTCGATCTGGTCGATCACCGCGCGCACGGCCGAACCGAACACGCCGTGATGGGCGATCTCTTTCAGCACCGCGTCGCGCAGCGCCTCCTCGTGCTTGCCCTCGGGGTTGATCTTGTGGCGCAGCAGTTGCGCGTCGATCAGCCGGTCGAGGTGCAGGCGCAGGCCGTTGTTCAGCACCAGCCGGATCACGCCGAGCGCGGCGCGGCGGAGGGCGAAGGGGTCCTTGGAGCCGGTCGGCTTCTCGTCGATCGCCCAGAAGCCGGTCAGCGTGTCGAGCTTGTCGGCCAGCGCCACGGCCACGGAAACCGGCGCGGTCGGCACGTCGTCGGACGGGCCGAGCGGCGAGTAATGCTGCTGGCAGGCGGCGGCCACCTCGGTCGGCAGGCCGGCGGCCTCGGCGTAGTAGCGGCCCATCAGGCCCTGCAGCTCGGGGAATTCGTACACCATTTCGGACGACAGGTCCGCCTTGGCCACCAGCGCGGCCTGCTCGGCCAGCGCGGCATCGGCCCCGACCATGGGCGCGATCTCGCGCGCCAACGCGGCGATGCGCTCGATGCGGGCCTTCTGGCTGCCCATCTTGTTGTGGAAGGTGACGTTGCCGAGGCGCTCGGTCCAGGCGGTGAGCCCGGCGGACTTGGCGACGCGCAGGTCGTTCTCCCAGAAGAACTTGGCGTCCGACAGGCGGGCCGAGAGCACCTTCTGGTTGCCGGCGAGGATGGTCGCGCCGTCGTCGGCGGTCTCGATGTTCGCCACGGTGACGAAGCGCTCGATCTGCCCGGACGCAGCATTCTTCACCGAGAAGAACTTCTGGTGTTCCTTCATCGAGGTCTGCAGCACCTCGGGCGGCAGCTGCAGGAAGTCCTCGCCGATTTCGCCCATCAGCACGACCGGCCATTCGACCAGCCCGGCCACTTCGGCCAGCAACCCGCGGTCGTCCACCACCTCGAGACCTGCGGCAAAGGCGCGGTTGGTGGCGTCATGCCAGATGGTGTCGGCGCGCTCGGCGGGGTTCAGTACCACCTTGGCGCGCTTCAGCTTGGCTTCGTAGTCGTCGAAAGAGCTGACCTCGAAGGCCTCGCCGCCCATGAAGCGGTGGCCGCGCGTGCTCTTGCCCGCTTTGATGCCATCGATTTCCAGGGGCACGACCTCGGCGCCCTGCTCGTCGGTGAGCAGGCAGATGATCGAATGCAATGGACGCACCCAGCGCAGGCTGCCCGCGCCCCAGCGCATGGACTTCGGCCAGGGGAAGTTGCGGACGGTCTTTTCCAGCACCTCGGCGACGATTTCGGTGGCCGGTCGGCCCGGCTTTTCGATGATCGCGAAGAGCACCTTGCCCTTCTTGTCTTCGCGTTCCTCGCATTGCGCGCGGGTCACCCCGGCACCGCGCAGGAAGCCCTCGATTGCCTTCTCGGGCGCGTCGACCTTGGGGCCGCGGCGCTCTTCGCGGGTGGCGCGCGAAGCAGCCAACAGGCCCTGCACGGTCAGCGTCAGCCGGCGCGGCGTCGAGAAGGCGGCGGCACCCGCGTAGGTCAGGCCGGCCTCGACCAGACCGTCGGTGACGAGCTTCTTCAGGTCCTCGGCGGCGCGGGTCTGCATCCGGGCGGGGATTTCTTCGGAAAAGAGTTCGATCAGCAGGTCGGGCATGGTCTCACCAAAGCAAAGTTCGGATGCGGGGATAGACCCGTAAGGCGCTGGCGTCCAGCCGTTTGCGGGAAGGAAAGGCAGATGCCGGCGCGGGCCGGGCCGAGATCAGCTGCGCGGCATCTTCAGTACGACGTTGCGGCCGGATTTCACGTAGCGCAGCTCGTCCTCGTCGATGGCCGCGATGCGCCCGCCGTCGATACGGTCGCCGACCTGCACCTTCTGGTACTTGCCCGAGGGCAGGCGGACCAGCGCGCGGCGGCTCGAGTCCTTGCCGTAGACGCCGATCAGGCTGATCTCGCGCAGGTCGATCTGGTTGGTGAGCGTCGCGCTCCTTGCCACGTTGGCGTTCTGCGGGATGCTCGGCCCGGGGGCGATGGGAGCGGGCGCGTTCGACGCCTGCTTCACCGCTTCCTGCACGATCGCCTCCATGCTGCGCGGGCGCGGCAGCGGGGTCAGCGAGGCGCCGATGGCCTGATCGGTCACCGGCAGGTCGAGCGCCAGCGCCTCTTCCTGCGCGGTGAGCGGGCGCATCTGCGGGCGCATCCGCTCGAGCTCGGCCAGCGACACGCCGCCCAGCACCGCGCGCTCGGTCTGCTCGATCAGGTCGCCCGGGCGGCCGCGCGGGCGGAAGCCCGAGAGCGCGGGGTCGGCGGCGGGGTCGAGCGTCGGGACTTCGTCGGAGGCCGCGCCCGTGTCGGAGGCTGCGGCACCTTCCTCGGCGCTTGCGTTGCCGTCCTCGGGCGTGCCGGGCTGAGCCTCGGGTGCGGGATCGCGCAGCGGCGGGGTCTGCGGCGGCAACCCGGTGAAGATGCGCACCCCGTCGGGCGAGACCGTGCCCTCGGGCGTGGCCTTCACCAGTCCCCGGTCGTCGAGATCGAAGCGCACACCCGGACCGGGTGGCAGGCGCACCGGCTCGAGGCTCAGGTCGTCGCGGGGGCCGGCGTCGAGGTCGGGCAGGGCGACGGCGTCGAACTGCTGAACCTCGGGGTCGATGGAGGCGACGTAGACATCCTCGGCATTGGTCTGTGGCGGCCTGTCCGGGGCGCTCGGCGCGCGCTGCCAGATGCCGGTGACCGCGTAGCTGGCGGCGGCCTCCTCGTTGCTCATGCGGCTGCGCCCGGTAGGCTGCGGTGCCGGCACGTCCTCGAAGCCGTCGCTGGCCGCGGGTGGCAGCTCGAGCGCGGCCAGAATGCTGTCGGCCTCTTCCTCGGTGGAGTCTTCGGGCGCGGCGGTGTCGGCGGCCTCGGAGGGGGCCGCCTCGTCGATGGTCTCGGGTGCGGCAAGCGCGATCTCATCGGCGGGATCTGATGCGAAGAAGCGCGAGATCTCGTCACCGAGGAAAGCCGACGAAAAAGCCGCGACCGCCGCGAGGAACAGCAGCAGAAGCACGGTAAGGATGAGCCCGAGGAAACGCGGCTTGCCGCCCACCTTCTGGCCGTCGCGGGCTCCGAAGACGGTCAGCCGCTCGCGTTCTTCCTCCGGGGTCAGCGAGGCTCCGCGCCGGCTGCGGACCTTGGCATCGCCTTTTTCGGCCTCTTGCCTCAGCGCGGCCACTCGGGCTTGCCCCGACACCGGTGCGCTGCCCGAGGGGGCGATGGGCTGCGAGACCGGTGGGCGCGGCGTGACTTGCTTGATGCCCTGGGTGGTGCCCGATCCGGTTTCCGGTTCGGGCGGGGTCCGCACGGGCGTGCGCGCAGGGGGACGCCCAGAGGTTGTCACTGGGGGCGGCACTGGGACGGCGGTTGCCGCGCCGGGGGTGGTCTGGCCGTCGCGCCGCTTGCCGAAGCCGAAGGGCTTGCGCTTCGCAGGTTTGGTTCCCGCTACGGGGGCGGCCTCGGCCGGGCCGCGCAGGTCCGGGGTTTCCGGGGGACGGGTCTCGGGCGCGGGCACCGGGGCGGCGCGCGCCGTGCCGGGAGTCTCGCGCCCCATGGAGAGGCGTGGCGCCGAGGCGGGGGCCGCCGGCGCAGGCGCCCGGCTGGCGCGGACGCTGCTGAAGCTCGGGCTGGCCGGGAGCTCGGTCGGGGCGCTGACCGCCGGGGCCGGGGGGGCGGGGAAGGGCGCAGGCTCGGGCCGAGCAGCTGGGGGCGCGACGTCCGGCGCCGGCGGCGTGGCATCTGGGACCGGTGCATCGGCCGCGGGCGCTTCGGGGGCAAGATCGGCAGGAGCCCGCGCGCTTTCGGGCGCAATGGAGGACTCGGGGGCGTCGGGAGTCTCGACAGGCTCGTCGGTTGTGCCCGCGGCGCTCGACGTTTCGGCGGCGGTCGCCTCGTCTTGCGCAGACGCGGCATCGGCAGCTACGCCTTGTTCTGTAAGCTCGGACGCGGGCTCTGACGAAGCGCCGTCTGCAAGGGTTTCCGCAACCCCCGCCTCGTGGCCCTCTTCAGCAGCTTCGGGCGGCAGCAGCACGACCTTACCCGGGCGTTCGGGCGCCGTGCCGGACCAGCCCGCTGCGGGGCCGAAGAAGGCCGTGCCCCGGAAGGTGCCCGAGGGCGGGATGGCGGCGAAGAGCACCGGGTCGAATCCGTGGTCGCGCAGGAAGGCTTCGGCCTCCTCCAGCGACTCGCGGGCCACGGCGGCGCCGAGCAGCGTGGTGCCGGAGATCGACCAGTCGAGCACCAGCGCGTCCACCGGATAGGGCGTCGTCCCGTCGAGCGCGGCCTCGAGGGCGGCGCGGCGGGCGGACTCGGTGCCGGGATCGGGCACTTCCAGGTAGCGCACCTGGTCGTTGGGCAGGAACAGCGCGACTTGCGCGCCCGCGGGATCCTCGGAGAGCGCGCGGTCGCGGGTCGTGTCGAAGGCCTCCGCCGACAGGTCTGTCTCGGCCAGCGCGAGCCAGCCGCCGGCCTTGCGGCGCAGCAGGGTAAGCCCGTCGGATGAAAGCGAAAGCGCGAAATCTGGTGTCATGCGCGGTCTCTAGCACTGCTCTTGGAGCCATGGGAGTCTCGGGCTCCCTGAGCGCAGCCTACAGCAGGAGTTTGCTCAGCGGAAGAACCGGGGCTCGCTGCCCTTGTCGTTGCGCTGCTCCCTACCGACATTGTGACAGGAATTCCAAGCCAAAGGATGTGCTCATGACCAGTATTCCCCGCCGCGCGACGCTGATGGCCGCGACCTGCCTCGCGATGATCGGTCCGATCGTCGCCCCGCTGGCGGCCTCGGCGCAGGAGGCACCGCTGCCGCGCATCACCGTCACCGGCGAAGGCGAGGTGGCCACGGTGCCCGACATGGCGACCATCTCGCTGGGCATCACAGCCGAGAATGCCGAGGCCGGTGCCGCCATGGACGAGGCGTCGCGGGTGGCCGAGGCGCTGCTGGCGCGGCTCGACGAGATGGGGATCGCCGCGCGCGACCGGCAGAGCTCGGATATTTCGCTGCGGCCGGTGTGGTCGGGGGGCAACGACGGCGTTGAGCGCGGCATCACCGGTTTCGAGGCCGGCAACCGGCTGACCGTGCGGGTACGCGATCTTGACCGTCTCGGCGAGGTGCTTGGGGCGGTGCTCGACGATGGCGCGAACCAGCTTTCCGGCCTGACCTTCGGCCTGCAAGAACCTAAGCCGGTGATGCAGGACGCGCGCCGCGCCGCCGTGGCGGACGCGATGGACAAGGCCAAGGTGCTTGCAGAGGCGGCGGGTGTCGCGCTCGGCCCGGTGATCTCGATTGCCGAGGCGGGCGGCGGCTACGCCCCGGCGCCGATGATGGAAATGGCCCGCGCCTCGGCGGTGCCGGTTGCCGCCGGCGAGACGGTGATCAGCACGCAGGTGACCATGGTGTTCGAACTGGGTGATGCGGCGGAGTAGGGGTCGTACTCCCGGGCTGCGGACAGGTTCGCGGCCCGGGAGGCACTTGCGTGGCGCTCTTCTGACATCTGGTCTCCGTGACAGAGCACGGGTCGCAGCGGAAACATCCGTGCCATCCCAGCAAGACGCGGCACCGCCGCCTGAAGCAGATGCGGCTTTGCGCGGCGAATCTCACCGTGCAGCGTCCTTGAGGTGGACCCGACCTCGAAGCTGCGCTCCGGTCAGCTTCGAGGCATGACCTCGACACAGAGCACCGTGGGCAGGTGCCGCGCCAGCTCGGACCAGCTGTCGCCCTCGTCGAAGGAGCCGAAGACCGATCCCGAGTTCGTGCCGAAGAACACCCCGGCGGGCTCGGCGGCATCCACCGCCATGGCCTGCCGCAGCACCGTGAAGAAGCAGCCCTTTTGCGGCAGCCCCTCGCGACAGGCCTGCCAGGTCTCGCCGCCATTGCGCGAGCGCCAGACGGCGGCCTGCGCGTCCGGGGGATAGCGGCCGTCCATGTCGCTGTTGAGTGGCAGGGTCCAGATGGTATCGGGATCGCTGGGGTGCAGGCCGATGGGAAAGCCGAAGGTCGAGGGCAGCCCCTCGGTGATCTCGTCCCAGCTGCGGCCGCCATCCCGGGAGCGGTACACGCCGTGGTGGTTCTGCTGGTAGAGCAGGTCGCCGTCCCCGGCGGCGCGGCCCATGTTGTGCACGCAGTGACCGGTCTCGTGGCCATCTCCCGCTGCGGGGTGACTGCTGGGATGCGCGGGGGCGTTGGAGCGGCGGTTGCGGCGCTCCCAGGTCTCGCCGCCATCCTCGGTGGCAAAGACACCGGCGGCAGAGATCGCCAGCCACAGGCGTTTCGGATCGGCCGGGTCGGCGACGATGGTGTGCAGGGTCAGCCCCGCAGCGCCGGGGGTCCAGTCGTCGGACGAGGGGTGTTTGCGCAGGCTCTCGATCTCCTCCCAGGTCTCGCCGCCGTCGCTGCTTGAATAGAGCGCGGCAGGCTTGCCGCCGGCATAGAGCCGGCCCGGTGTCGCCTTCAGCGACCAGAGCGCCTGCAGTTGTCCGGTGAAGGGCGCGGGGCCGACGGGCGTGACACCGAGCTTCGCGGCAAGCTCCGGGTCTGCGGCCATCCATTCGTCCATCTGTCCGCCGGCGAGTCGCGACAACTCCCAGCCCTTGCCATTGCGGCGCCAAACGCCGGCACCGAACCATTCGTTGCCACCGGCGGCCCAGACGGTGCCGCTCGCCGCATCGCCAGCCATGTGGTTGATCGGCCAGCCGTTGCAGAAAGGTCCTTCGGCGGTCCAGCCGTCATCGCCTTCGCTGAGCACGAAGGCCCCCTTGGTGGTGCCGACGAGAAGCGTGGGTGCGGTGCTCATTGGGTCTCCTCCTCAGATGAGTTGATATCAACGTACCACGAGTCGTGGCGATCCCGGACCGGCTTTTGCGGGGCGCGCGAAAAATCGCGGAAGAGCGATGCAGCGCCGCTTGGGCTTTCAGTGGCGCGCGATGCCGAGAGCGTCTGAGGGTCAGCGCATCCAGAGCCCGGCGCGCTTGATTGGGTTGCGGATGCCCTGTTCGCGCCGGGGCAGGTCGTCCCGGTCGAACATGGCGCGCACCTTTTCGCCGCGCCCTTGATAGATATAGCGCAGGAAGGGCTCGTGCTCCTTCAGCAGCTTCTTCACCCGGTTGGGCGCGGCGATGGCTTCGAGGAATGCCACCAGCTCGTCGCTCTCGCGGGCGTAGAGCAGTGGCATGGCGCGGTAATGGCAGCTGTGGCTGCCGTCGAGCATGCCGTCGGGCACCGTGTCGCGCCCGCCGCCGAGCCCGTGGATGACCAGCGGCAGTGCCACCTGGTCAAGCCAGGGATCGAGGCTCTGGCATTCCAGTGCCTTCGGGGGGTCGTCGCGGATGCCGAGCGCGATTTCGAGGAAGCGCCGGCCAAAGCGGTGGGGGCATTCGTAGAAGAAGAAGCCCGCGTTGAAGTAGAGGTAGTGCTGCCAGTATTCCTCGGGCCAGCTGGGATCGAGCGAGCTCGCGAAGTCGAGGCCGAAGCGGTCGTAGAGCGATTTCCAGATTTGTGTGTAGCCGGGGCCGTAGAGCTCGATCTTCGGCCACGTGCCTTCGCGGTTCATCGAGGCCGTGGGGCGGGAAAAGTCGAAGGGCACCTCGGACAGATCGCCGGTGATCAGCGTATCGGTGTCGAAGAAGACGAAGGGCTCGCCCGGCGGCAGCGCAAAGAGCGCCTCGATCTTGTTGCCATAGGGATAGGCGTGCCCGAAGTGGCGGCTGGTGAAAGGAAGGATCTCAGCGCCGAGGTCGCGCAGGATGTCGCAGGCCTCGGACGACATGCGCGGGTCGTTGGGCCAAAGCGGACCGGGCTTCGGTTCGGCCACGAAGAGCCGGGTGCGGCCCTCGGGCGTGGCGGCATCCAGCGAGAGCGCGAAGAGCACGGCCTCGTACTGCAGCCGCCCGGACTGCCCGACGATGAGGATGTTGAGCGGGGAGGTGCGCTCGGTGGTGCCTGCCATGCTGCCCGGCCTTTGCCTGCCGTTGTCCTGTGTTGGCTGGACTATAGGCGGGAAGGCGCGCGCCCGGAAGCGGGCTGCACTGCGGGTGGGCAAAGCTGTGTTATCGGGAGCAGAGCGCTACCCGCCCGGCTCCCGTTGCGCGGCTCAGAGGGTGATCGCCAACATCACCTCGGGCTCGATCACCTGCACGCCCGGCAGACCCTCGGCGAGCTTGGCGGCCGATTGCTCCAGCGCCGGGAAGGTGCGGTAGTGGCCGGGGATCACCGTGTCGAAATCGAAATAGGTCTTCGACGCCCAGGCCGCCTGTTCCATGTCCATGGTGTAGTAGCCGCCGCAGCTCAGGATGCCGATGTCGGGTTTGTAGTATTGCCCGATCCAGGCCATGTCCGCCATGATCGCGGTGTCGCCCGAGAAATAGATGGTCTTGCCTTCACCCTTGATGATGAAGCCCGTCTCCATGCCGGCATACTTGGGACCCTCGTCGGTGGGCAGCGAGGAGCTGTGCGAGGCGGGCACCATGCTGACGGTGACTGCGCCGAAGCTGATCGTACCGCCCTTGTTGAAGGCATGGCCCTCGACCGCGCCCTTGCCGTGCAGCTGGCCGGCAAGCTCGACCATGCCGGAGACCGGCGCCTTGGTACGCTGCGAGACCTCGACGGCGTTGTCGGTGTGGTCGAAATGGCCGTGGGTGATGAGGATCTGCGTCACGCCTTCGAGTGCGTCTCCGGCGCGATCCTCGGGAAAGACCGGATTGCCGAAGACCCAGGGGTCGATCAGCAGGACCTGGTCCTCGATCTCGATGCGGAAAGAGCCGTGGCCGAGCCAGATGATGTTCATGGGAGTGCCTCCTGAGCCGTGTCAGTCTTGAGTTGGGGCGGAGGGTAGCACGCAAAAAATGACGGGCAAGCGAAGGCTTGGCGCAAAGGGTGCCGGAGGGCGCAGGCCCTGAAAGGGAACTGCCGGCCAGGCGGGAGGGCCTGGCCGGCAGACCCCGGGCGGCGCGCGCGGGGTGGGATACGCAGGTGCGCCGCCCGGAATACCGGGAGATCAGAGAGCGCTGATCAGAAGAAACCCAGCTTGTTGGGGTTGTAGCTGACCAGCATGTTCTTGGTCTGCTGGTAGTGGTCGAGCATCATCTTGTGGGTTTCGCGCCCGATGCCCGACTGCTTGTAGCCGCCGAAGGCCGCATGCGCGGGGTAGGCGTGGTAGTTGTTCACCCAGACCCGGCCCGCCTCGATGTTGCGGCCGAAGCGGTAGGCGCGGGTGCCGTCGCGGGTCCAGACGCCGGCGCCGAGCCCGTACATCGTGTCATTGGCGATGGCGAGCGCCTCGGCCTCGTCCTTGAAGGTGGTGACCGAGACCACCGGGCCGAAGATTTCCTCCTGGAAGACCCGCATCTTGTTGTGGCCCTTGAGGATCGTCGGCTCGATGTAGAAGCCGTTTTCCAGCCCGTCGATCTGCGCCGCCTTGCCGCCGGTGAGCACCTCTGCCCCTTCCTCGACGCCGATGGTCAGGTAGGAGAGGATCTTGTCCTGCTGCTCCTGGCTGGCCTGCGCACCCACCATCGTCGCCATGTCGCGCGGATCGCCGCGCTTGATCGCCTCGACCCGGGCGATGGCGCGCTTGATGAATTCCTCGTAGATGTCTTCCTGGATGAGCGCGCGGCTCGGGCAGGTGCAGACCTCGCCCTGGTTGAAGGCAAAGAGCACGAAGCCCTCGACCGCCTTGTCGAGATAGGCGTCATCCTCGGCCATCACGTCCGAGAAGAAGATGTTCGGGGACTTGCCGCCCAGCTCCAGCGTTACCGGGATCAGGTTCTCGGTCGCCGCCTGCATGATCTTGCGGCCGGTCTCGGTGGAGCCGGTGAAGGCGATCTTGGCGATGCGCGGGCTGCGGGCCAGCGGTGCGCCGACCTCGGCGCCCATACCGTTGACGATGTTGAGCACGCCGTCTGGCAGCAGATCGGCGATGCATTCCATCAGCACCATGATCGCCGCAGGCGTCTGCTCGGCCGGTTTCAGCACGATGCAATTGCCGGCGGCGAGGGCCGGGGCGAGCTTCCAGGCAGCCATCAGAACCGAGAAGTTCCACGGGATGATCTGCCCGACCACGCCGAGCGGCTCGTGGAAGTGATAGGCCACGGTGTCATGGTCGATCTCGGACATGTTGCCTTCCTGCGCCCGCAGCACGCCGGCAAAGTAGCGGAAGTGGTCAACCGCGAGCGGGATGTCGGCGGCCATGGTCTCACGGATCGGCTTGCCGTTGTCCCAGGTCTCGGCGGTGGCGATGACCTCGAGGTTCTCCTCGATGCGGTCGGCAATCTTCAGCAGGATGTTCGATCGCTCGGCGGCGGCGGTCTTGCCCCAGGCCTCGCGGGCGGCATGGGCCGCATCGAGCGCCAACTCGATGTCCTCGGCGGTGGAGCGGGCCACCTCGCAGACCTTGGCGCCGGTGATCGGGGTGATGTTGTCGAAATACTGGCCCTTCACCGGGGCGGTGAACTTGCCGCCGATGAAGTTGTCGTAGCGGGTGCGGAACGGCGATTGGTACTCGGCCGCGACCTGGGTCATTTCGTTCATGCTTGTCCTCCTCTGGTCCCGGTCCTCCACCGGGTATGAGAGGAGTGTGGCGGCGGGCGGATGCCGCGTCAGCCGGGGGGAAGACGCCGGGTGTGCGGAACTGTCTCAGGGGTGAGACAGGTGTGCGGGGCGGTTGCGATGTCGGCGCAGGGGTGCGGTGCCGTTTCGACGCGAAGCCGACGGGAGAGCGCCCTCGCGCCGACCGTGGTCGCGCCGGGCAGAAAGCTACATGGCTTGGACCCGCGACGCAGGCTCGCGATTTGTTTCTTGTTGCGGCGGAGTGCGCGCGGGCAAAGGTGATCGCCATTCAGCGAAGCGCCGAGGCGCCTGCCCGCGATCGGGTGCTCGCCCGGCTTCCATGGCGGACAGCAAGCGTTCACCGCGCAGTGGCGGCTTTCTACGACAGCCCCAGCTTCTTCATCCGCCGGTAGAAGGTCGCCCGCCCGACGCCGAGTGTGCGCGCAGCTTCCGAGACGTTGCCCTTGGCGCGCGCCAGCGCCCGCACCATGGCGGCGCGTTCGGCGCGTTCGAACCCGGACGGGCCGTCCTCGCGACCGAAGAGGTCGCTGGCCGGGCGCGCGATCAGCGGCCCGCTGCTTTCCAATCCGAAGGATCGCCGTGCGGCGCGGGTGGCCCCCTGCACCAGGTCGTCGCGGTCTACCGCCAGCAGCACCGAGGCCTCACTGTCCTCGGCCTCGGCGGTGATGATGCGTGCCTCGGGAAAGGCGGCGCGGAAGGCGTCTGCCTCGATCTGTCGCGCGGTCTGGGCGACCATGGCGGCGATCAGCCGATTGAAGGCTTCGGTCTGGTCGGCGCGGGCAGAGGAAACGTCGAGTGCGCCGATGAGTTCTCCCTCGGGGCCGAAGATCGGCGCATCCATGCAGCTCATGGCGATGTTGCGGGCGTGGAAATGCTCGTCGCGGTGAATCACCACCCGCCGCGTCTCGGCGATGCAGGTGCCGATGCCGTTGGTGCCTTCCGAGGCCTCGGACCAGTCGGCACCCGGGCAGAGGCCCCACGCCCGGAAAACGCCAAGATCGCCCGAGCCGGCACGCAGGTCGAGCACCACCCCCTCGGCATCGGTGAGCAGCACGCCGCAGCCCGAGCTGCCGACCATCTGGTAGAGCGCGTCGAGTTTCGGGATGGCGATATGCAGGAGTTGTGCCGCGCGTTCGCGGCGCTGGGCGAGAGCCGTCTCGGTGATCCTGTGCACCCCGTCCTGCCGCGCCGGATCGAGCCCGTAGTGCGACAGCGAGCGGCGCCAGGAGGCGGCCAGTCGCGAGCGCGCCGCGGCGGCGGGGTCGGTCGCCGTCTCGACGACGCGGGCGGCGTGGCGATCGGCAGAAGGACGGGATCGGGTCATGCGGGTCTCCTCCGGAGGGTGACGTTACAGCAAACACCGCGCGCGCCAAATCCTTCGTTCGTGACAGCCACGCGAAATGCCGGAGGTGCGGGGCGCCGCCCTTGCGGGGCACACATACCCGAGGTCGGCGGGATCGGGGGCTCTGCCCCCGCCGCGTTGCGGCTCCCCCGGGATATTTGGACCATGTGGAAGCCGGGGCAGGGAGGCAGCTGTCGTCGGGGTCTGCGGCAGCTTCTTCTCTTTGAAAATACGCATGGCGCGACAGGCAAGCTTGGCGCTTTCGGCGGAGGCGGCGCCTGCAATACGGTGTTCGCGCTTGATCTGCAGGGCCCTGGGGGCTATATCGCGCGCGTCAAGCAAGGCAATCAACGCCGCGGACATAGAGACGGGCAGGGTCGGTCAACCGGCCCTCTTTGTCATATGCGGAGCGCCCGAAAGACCAATCCGAAGACCGGTGGAGACAACCACCCGGCCAGCAAAACCGATGTAAAGGACATATACGCCACATGGCAAACGCAACCATGGAGGAGTTCGAAGCCCTCCTTTCCGAAAGCTTCGAAATGGACACCCCCGAAGAGGGGTCCGTTGTTAAAGGCAAGGTCATCGCGATCGAAGCGGGCCAGGCCATCATCGATGTCGGCTACAAGATGGAAGGCCGCGTCGAGCTGAAAGAATTCGCAAACCCCGGCGAAGCCCCCGAGATCTCGGTCGGCGACGAAGTCGAGGTTTACCTGCGCGCAGCAGAAAACGCCCGCGGCGAAGCCGTGATCAGCCGTGAGATGGCCCGCCGCGAAGAGGCATGGGACCGTCTCGAGAAGGCCTATGCCGACGACGCCCGCGTCGAAGGTGCGATCTTCGGCCGCGTCAAGGGTGGCTTCACCGTCGACCTCGGCGGCGCCGTTGCCTTCCTGCCCGGCTCGCAGGTTGACGTCCGCCCCGTGCGTGACGCCGGCCCGCTCATGGGTCTCAAGCAGCCGTTCCAGATCCTCAAGATGGACCGTCGCCGTGGCAACATCGTTGTCTCGCGTCGTGCAATCCTCGAGGAATCGCGCGCCGAGCAGCGTGCGGAAGTCATCGCCAACCTCACCGAAGGCCAGACGGTCGACGGCGTGGTCAAGAACATCACCGAATACGGTGCGTTCGTTGACCTGGGCGGCGTCGACGGCCTGCTGCACGTCACCGACATGGCATGGCGCCGTGTCAACCACCCGTCCGAGATCCTGTCGATCGGCGAGACCGTGAAGGTCCAGGTCATCAAGATCAACAAGGACACCCACCGTATCAGCCTCGGCATGAAGCAGCTGCAGGAAGATCCGTGGGATCTGGTGGCCGTGAAGTACCCGCTGAGCACGGTGCACACCGGCCGCGTGACCAACATCACCGACTACGGCGCCTTCGTGGAGCTGGAGCCGGGCGTCGAAGGTCTGGTTCACGTGTCGGAAATGTCCTGGACCAAGAAGAACGTCCACCCGGGCAAGATCGTGTCGACCTCGCAGGAAGTCGAAGTCATGGTTCTCGAGATCGATCCCGCGAAGCGTCGCGTGTCGCTCGGCCTCAAGCAGACCATGCGCAACCCGTGGGAAGTGTTCTCCGAGACTCACCCGGAAGGGACCGAGGTCGAGGGCGAGGTCAAGAACATCACCGAGTTCGGTCTGTTCATCGGCCTGCCCGGCGAGATCGACGGCATGGTTCACCTGTCGGACCTGTCGTGGGATCAGCGCGGCGAGGAAGCCATCCAGGAGTACCGCAAGGGCGACGTGGTCAAGGCCGTTGTCACCGAAGTGGACACCGACAAGGAGCGCATCTCGCTTTCGATCAAGGCACTCGGCGGCGACAAGTTCGCTGACGCGGTTGGCGGCGTGAAGCGCGGCTCGATCGTGACCGTCGAAGTGACCGCGATCGAAGATGGCGGCATCGAGGTGGAATACGAAGGCATGAAGTCCTTCATCCGCCGCTCCGACCTGTCGCGTGACCGCGCAGAGCAGCGCCCCGAGCGTTTCTCGGTCGGCGACAAGCTCGACGTCCGCGTCACCAACATCGACAGCAAGACCCGTCGTCTGGGCCTGTCGATCAAGGCACGCGAGATCGCCGAAGAGAAGGAAGCCGTGGAACAGTACGGTTCTTCCGCTTCCGGCGCATCGCTGGGCGACATCCTCGGCGCAGCTCTGAAGCGCGACGAGTAAGCCCTGCGCTTGCACGAATGAGGAAGGCCCCGGGAAACCGGGGCCTTTTTCTTTGGCGCAGCGTGTCACGCCTGTGCGCGGCTGCCCGCTCTTCAAGCAGCCGCGCACAGGGGGCTGTGCAGGACGTCCCCGTGCCTTGAACCTCCCCTCCGGCCGTGACGATATTGCGCCCATGAATACCGATCTGCATCTCACCGAAGACCATGTGAACCGCGTCTTCCGCGACATTCCGGAGGGCGACGATGCCGAGCACTGGGGCTGGACCCGGCTCGACGACGACGCGATCGACGCCAAGGCACGAGAAATCCTCGCGCAGCGCCCCGAGGGACCGTTGCATGTTTTTGCCTATGGCTCGCTGCTGTGGAAGCCCGAGTTCCGCCCTGTTGCCTCGCGGTCGGGTCGCGCGCTCGGCTGGCACCGGTCGTTCTGCATCGAGCTGACCTCCTGGCGCGGGACACCCGAGGCGCCTGGCCTGATGATGGCACTGCTGCCGGGTGGCGAGTGCACCGCATTGCTGCAGGAAGTCGCCGAGACCGAGGTGGCGGAGGCGGTGGCGGCGCTCGTGCGCCGCGAGATGCCCTACGAGGAGCAGGCCACCTCCTATGCCTGGGTCGATGTCGAGGCGGGTGCCGGACATGTCCGGGCGCTGACCTTCTATGCGCCGCCGGAAGGTGAGTTGCTGCGGACCGATCTTACGCTGGAGCAAACCGCGGCACTGATCGCGCGGGCCTGCGGCCATGCCGGGTCGAACACCGAATACCTGCATCGGACGGTCACGGCGCTTGCGGCGCAGGGAATTCACGATCCCAGCCTGTGGCGGTTGCAACAGCTGGTCGCCGCAGAGATCGACGCGCTGGATTGAGCGTCGCAGATTGCCGCCTGGCAGAGCCTGATCGCCCCATTCCGGGCCATTTTCCGAAGCGAATCGCGCCCATCGGCGCGGCTTAGCCGCATTGCAGCAATGGCTCTCCGCATGGGCCTGATCGGCCTCAGACCGGCATGAAGCCGCGCAATATGCTGCTTTTCATGGATTTTTCTCTGATTCGTGCGCTTTCCGTTTGGCGAGATGCCGGCAAAAGTCGTACAACGGGGGAAGGCGCTGAAAACGCGATAAATAGGGATGGGCGAGGATGATCAGATCGGAATTGATCCAGAAGATCGCGGAGGAGAACCCGCATCTCTACCAACGTGACGTCGAGAGGATCGTGAATACGATCTTCGAGGAGATCACATCGGCAATGGCCCATGGCAACCGCGTCGAACTGCGCGGTTTCGGGGCCTTCTCCGTCAAGCAGCGGGATGCTAGGCAGGGGCGGAACCCCCGCACCGGCGAAGCCGTTGACGTCGAGGAGAAATGCGTGCCGTTCTTCAAGACCGGCAAGCTCCTGCGGGATCGACTGAACGGGAAGTGACCTCGATGAAATACATTCGCTACGCCTTCTGGGCCGTGCTGGCCGTGGTGCTGATTTGCGTGTCTCTGGCCAACCGCGGCCCGGTGACGCTTAACCTGCTGCCGGCCGATCTGGCCGAGCTGCTGAACTTCCAGTACTCGGCAACCGTTCCGGTCTTCATCGTCATTCTTGGCGGGATCATCGCGGGCCTGCTTATCGGCTTCGTCTGGGAGTGGCTGCGCGAGCACAAGCACCGTGCCGCCGCCGCGCAGCGCAAGACCGAGGTGAAGCGTCTGGAGCGCCAGCTGAAGAAGACCCAGAACGAGCGCGACAAGGATAAGGACGAGGTGCTGGCGATTCTCGACCAGAGCGCCTGAGCGGCCCGTCAGGGTGCATCACCGGATGAAAGCGAAGGGGGGCATGGCCCCCCTTTTGCTTGCGATTCGCGGCGCAGGGCGTATCACGGCCGCACCTTCTGAACGAACCAGAGGATCGGAATGGACATCCAGGTGAAGATTTGCGGGCTGCGCACGCCCGAAGACGTGGCGGTCGTGGCCGAGGCCGGGGCCCGCTACGCCGGCTTCGTCTTCTTTCCCAAGAGCCCGCGAGCGGTCACCGTCACGCAGGCGCGGGCGCTGGCGCTTTCGGCTCCGGTGGGGCTCGCCAAGGTGGCATTAGTGGTGAACGCGGACGACGCGCTCCTGGACGAGATCTGCGCCGAGGTGCCGGTCGACATGCTGCAGCTCCATGGCACCGAGAGCGTCGAGCGTGTGGCTCAGATTCGGGCCCGCTACGGGCTGCCGGTGATGAAGGCGGTAGGGGTGGCCTCGGAAGGAGATCTGCCGGCCCTGGAGGCCTACGGCAAGGTCGCAGACCAGCTTCTGGTCGATGCCAAGGCACCGAAGGATTCGGTGCTCCCGGGCGGGAACGGGTTGGCCTTCGACTGGCGACTTGTCGCCGGTCGCCGCTGGCCAGTGCCCTGGATGTTGGCAGGCGGCCTGACGCCCGAGAATGTCGCCGAGGCCGTGCGGCGCACCGGGGCGCGTCAGTTGGATGTTTCCTCGGGTGTGGAGTCCGGACCCGGCGAAAAATCGCCGGAGCTGATTCGGGCCTTCGTTCGCGCGGCGCATTCAGCGGGGGCTGAACCTGCGGTGCCCCGGCTCTGAGTTTCGGCACTAACGTGCCTCGGAAGATGGAAAAGCCCCGCGCATTGCGCGGGGCTTTCTCATGTGTTCCTGCCGGGACGAATGGGGCCCGCTGCGGCGCGGCCCAAGAAAGCAAAAAGGCCACCCAAGCGGGCGGCCCTCAGCCGGATCAAGTCCTGCGCTTCGTTTAGCCCTGACGGGCCTTGAAACGGCGCTGGGTCTTGTTGATCACATAGACGCGGCCCTTACGACGCACGACGCGGCAGTCGCGATGGCGCTGTTTGAGCGAGCGGAGCGAGTTTGCGACTTTCATATCAAGTCTCTCCTCTTTCGCGGCGCGCGAGCGCCTGGCGTTGCGTTGTGCCCCGGGACGTATCCCGAAGCGGTGAATAATGGTGGGCGGTACTGGGATCGAACCAGTGGCCACTACGATGTCAACGTAGTGCTCTACCGCTGAGCTAACCGCCCGTATGGCCTGCGCTTTTCTTTGCTTTCGCTCCGTTTCCCTCTGGCGAGGTCCGCGGTGAGCAGCGCCGGTGGAGGGCTCTATAAAAGGAGTCGGAGGGGGGATCAAGGGCTTTTGGCAGAAATAGGATTCAGGCTATCTTGTTTTCGCAAGGAGCCCCGATGCCCAAAGTCGCTTATCACCTCGATCTGCCTGAAACGCCCAGTTCGGCGGTGGTTTTCGCCTCTCCGCACTCGGGACGCGATTACCCGTGGAGCTTTCTGCGCGGCACCATTCTCGACGAGACCTTGATTCGATCTTCCGAGGACGCTTTCGTGGATCGGCTCGTTGATTGTGCACCGCAATTCGGCGCGCCGCTGCTGCGCGCCGGGGCACCGCGCGCCTTCGTCGACCTCAACCGGGCTTCGGACGAGCTGGATCCTGCGTTGATCGACGGGGTGCGCCGCACCGGCCACAATCCGCGCGTGGCCAGCGGCCTCGGGGTTGTGCCGAGGGTCGTGGCCAACGGGCGCGCAATCTATTGCGGTAAGCTGCCTCTGGCCGAAGCCGAGCGCCGCATCGGGCTCTACTGGAAGCCCTACCACACGCGCCTGCAGGCGCTGCTCGACAGCGCCAAGGCGCAATTCGGCGAATCGATCCTGATTGACTGCCACTCGATGCCGCACGAAGCGGTGGAGAGTGTCCTGCGCAAGGGCAGCGCGCGACCGCAGATCGTTCTGGGAGACCGCTTCGGTGCCTCTGCGGCGCCGGAGATCGTCGAGTTGGTGGAGCAGGCATTCACGCGCGCCGGCCTCGTGGTGGCGCGCAATGCACCCTTTGCAGGCGCCTTCACCACGATGCATTACGGCCGCCCCTCGCGGCGCCAGCACGCGATCCAGATCGAAATCGACAGGTCGCTCTACATGGATGAGGCCGCGATCAAGCCGAGCGGCGATTTCCACGCATTCCGGCGGCTGTTGCGCGGGGTGATCGCAGAGATTGCCGCCATCGGCCATCGCGAGCAGCGCGTGGCGGCGGAGTGAGCTCGTTCCCGCCGGGACGCCCGCAGGTCGGGGCCCATCCGGCCGAATCAGCGAACGCTCAGAACGGGGCAGGGGCGCGGAACGTGTGACCCATGCCGCCGTCCGGATGGCGCAGGCGCAGTTCTTCGGCGTGCAGCATCATACGCGGATAGTTGGCCGCGGTTTCGGGCGCGTAGAAGGGATCGCCGAGAATCGGGTGCCCCTGCGCCAGCATGTGCACGCGCAGCTGGTGGCTGCGGCCGGTGAGCGGCAGCAGGTGCACCCGGGTTTCCTCGTCGCTGGCCTTGATCACCCGCCAGTCGGTCTGCGCTGGCTTGCCGGTCTCGTGGCAGACCATCTGCTTGGGCCGGTTTGGCCAATCGACGATCAGCGGCAGGTCGATGTGGCCGGTCTTCGGCGCGAGTCGCCCGGCGACGCGGGCAAGGTAGGTCTTTTTCGTTCGCCGGTGTTCGAACTGCTGGCCGATGTGGCGCTGCGCGTGCGGCGTCAGGGCAAAGACCATGACGCCCGATGTGTCGCGGTCGAGCCGGTGCACCAGCAGCACCTGCGGAAAGGCCTGCTTGAGGCGTTCGATCAGGCAGTCCGCCAGCTCCGGCCCCTTGCCGGGGACCGAGAGCAGCCCGGCGGGCTTATCGACCACGAGGATCTCGTGGTCGGCGTGAAGGATCGGGATCTCGCCCTGCGGGGGATTGTAATCGGAGCTCATGGGCGGTGCTCATGGCAAAGGACGCGCGGGGCCGCAAGGCCCCCTGCCGCCGCAGGGCGCACCGTCAGAGCCGCTCGATGGCGATCGCCGTGCCCTCTCCGCCGCCGATGCAGATCGCAGCCACGCCGCGCTTCAGCCCGCGGGCTTCCAGGGCGTTCAGCAGGGTGACCATGATGCGCGCACCCGAGGCACCGATCGGATGGCCGAGCGCGCAGGCGCCGCCGTTGACGTTCACCACGTCACGCGGCAGGCCCATCTCCTTCATGAAGGCCATCGGCACCACAGCGAAGGCCTCGTTGACCTCCCACAGATCGACGTCCGACAGCCGCCAGCCGATCCGCTCGAGCAGTTTCCGCGTGGCGGGAATCGGCGCGGTGGGGAAAAGCCCGGGAGCCTGGGCGTGGCTGGCATGGCCGAGGATGCGGGCGCGGGGCAGGGCTCCGGAGGCCTCCGCTGCGCCGAGCGTCGTCAATACCAGCGCCGCGGCACCGTCGGAGATCGAGCTGGAGTTGGCGGCGGTGACCGTGCCCCCAGGGCGGAAGGCGGGTTTCAAGTGCGGGATCTTCTCGGGCCGGGCGCGGGCGGGTTGTTCGTCGCGGGTGATCACCTCCTCGCCGGTGCGGGCGTGAATGGTGACCGGCGCGATCTCGTTCTCAAAGGCGCCGCTGCGCTCGGCGTCGAGGGCATTGGACAAGGACGCCAGCGCGTATTGGTCCTGTGCCTCTCGGGTGAACTGGAACGCCTCGGCGCAGTCTTCGGCAAAGGTGCCCATGAGCCGGCCCCCGCCATTGTCGCCCCTGTCATAGGCGTCCTCCAGCCCGTCGAGAAACATGTGATCGACCACTTCGCCGTGGCCGAGCCGCGCGCCACCGCGCATCTTGGGCAGCAGGTAGGGGGCATTGGTCATGCTTTCCATTCCCCCCGCGACCATGACCCCGGCCTGGCCGAGCGCAATGCGGTCCCAGGCCATCATCGCCGCCTTCATGCCCGAGCCGCACATCTTGTTGAGCGTGGTGGCGGGAACCTCCTCGCCGAGTCCGGCCCGGAAGCCCGCCTGCCGCGCCGGGGCTTGCCCCTGGCCGGCGGGCAGGACGCAACCCATCAGCAGTTCGTCCACCGCGGGACGCCCCGCCTCGGAGAGCGCCGCGCGGATCGCCGCGCCGCCCAGGTCAGAGGCCGAAAGCCCTGACAGCATCCCCTGGAACCCACCCATCGCGGTGCGCGCTGCACCGGTGATCACGACATCCTGCATGCTCTCTCCTCCCTCGGCTGCGGCTCCTGAATACCGAATGGTAAGGATTGCCGTCTACCGTCCCGAGAATATGGGCACTTGGCGGCGTGCAGACAATGTTCCTGGGGGACACGGCCCGTGTCCGGTCGCCGGCCATGACGGGCGGGCGGACGGGCGGAGCGATGGGACGTCGCGACCTAGCAAGGGGCGAGTCACGACCGGACATGACCCTGCTTGTTGGGTTTTCGGCGAGCGCACCCCCGTGGCGGCCTGTTGTGGCGGGCCTGTACACGGCGGGTCGCCGGTAGCGGACCGGGTCGCGCGCATCCGGATGGCCTGTGACAGGACGGTTCGCTTCCGGCGCGCCGGCCTGCAGTCGGCCCGTGGCTGGTCCGTGGACGGGATGTGCTTCGCGGTCGGCGACCGGACGCAACGCGGTTCGGAAGTGTGGTTTCGGAAGAGTGGTCGGGCGGTCGCCGCTCGCGGCGGGCCTTCAATCTCCGGAGCAGGGTGGCGCGATGTGTGTGGCTGGGGCGAGCTGGCCGAGCGGTGCGGAAAGGAACTGCGCATGAAGTTCACAACCCGGGGGACCGAGCCGCAGGTGATCGGCGTCCGCGAGACGCGCATCGATTCGGCGGTTGCGATCCAGTTCAAGGATACGATGCGCGAAACCCTGTCGCCCGCGGCGAGGCGGGTGATTCTCGATCTGTCGGAGGTGGAGTTCATCGATTCCAGCGGGCTCGGGGCGATCGTCGCCGCCAAGAAATCCATGGCGCCGGGCCAGCAACTTGATCTCGCCGGCCTGATGCCAATGGTCGACAAGGTGTTTCGCCTGACCCGGATGGACACGATCTTTGCGCTCTACCCAACGCTGGCCGAGGCCGAGGCCGACGCGCCGCCGCGTCTGGCCGGTGGGACCGAAGGTTGAAAGGGAATGGGGACCATGGCGTTTCGTTCCGGGACGGATGCCAGGGCGCCAGACGCCGCGTGCGAGGCGCTTTCGCTGGACATCGTGGCCACACCCCAAGGGGTGCGCGCGGCACTCGCTCGCGCCGCCGGGATGCTGAGCCGCGCCGACCTTTGCCCAACCGTACAGGGCTGTATCGAACTGGTTCTGGCCGAGGCGCTGAACAACGTCGTCGAACATGCCTACTCTACCTCCGAGGGCGGGCGCATCGCGGTGCGTCTCGACCCGCGCGGGGAAACCATGCTGCTTGAGCTGCGCGACAACGGCAGACCGATGCCTGATCTCACCCTGCCAGAAGGACAGCTGAGGCCGCTCGTCGGCAGCGGTGACCTGCCGGAAGGGGGATTCGGTTGGTACCTGATCCGCCGACTCGCCGTCCGGGTGACCTACCGGCGCGAAGCCGGCACGAACGTGCTGCAGATCGAGATGCCTCTCGGTCGACAGTCGAAGGGGATATAGTCGGCCCGACCTGTAAGGGCGGGTTCTTCTCGGCTCGGACGGCAGGCAGAAGACGCGCTGTCTGCCTGACATACGAACCGATTGGTGTGTCGGTTCCCGATCCTGCAAGGGTCCCGGCACCCGACATCCGGGTAACGCGGCTCTCGCGGCGCCACGAGATCGACAATGTGCTCCCCAAATATCGCCTTATTCTTCACGCATCCTGTGAGTGTAGCTGCATAAAGCTTCCCTCGGCGCCGCGCCGTTCAGCCCCCACCCAGTGCGCGGTGCCGAGGTTCCCTCTCTCTGAAGATTCCCCAAAGATCACGACCTTCTGCGAGCGTCCGCAGCGGGCTGGGCGCTTTTTTGCCGTTGCGGCAGTATGGGAGGCGAGGTTTCGCCGGTCCTGCGAAAACGGCAATTTTTGCTGCACGAAGGCCTCAGGCCCACCATAGTCTCGCCCGATTTCGGGGGGATACCCGATCTTGTAGCTGCATATGGCTTCCCTCGGCGCCGCGCCGTTTCAGCCCCCACCCAGTGCGTGGCGTCGAGGAATTACCTGCTCCGTGGAGCGCGCTTTTCGCCTTTCTCGGCTTCCCCTCTTCTCATGATCGGATCGACGCGACACAGCGCCGGAATTCCGCGCGTCTCTGCGGCTGCGTACAAGTTTCCGCAATGGGCAAGTGAAAACCGCCCGGTCGAGGGGCCGGGCGGGTCCAGGTCTGGGCGCGGGGTGCCGTGCGTCAGTAGCTGTAGGCGCTGTAGATCTTCGACAGGTCGCCGCCCCAGTCGCCTTCGTATTGGGCCAGCATCTCGTCGGCCTGCACCGTGCCGCTCTCGACGCTTTCCTTCAGCGCGTTGAGGAAATGCGTCTCGTCCGGCAGCAGGCCGCCCGCACCGGGCTTGGCGCGCGATTTGAGGCCCGCCTCGGCGATCTCCAGCACCTGCGCCGCAAGATCGTGCATGCGGATGCCGTTCACCTCGGCCTGCAGCGCCTGCTCCGAGGCGGCGACACGCAGCCCCTGACGGGTTTCCGCATCCCAACCCTTCACCAGGTCCCAGGCGGCGTCCAGCGCACCCTGGTCGTAGGTCAGGCCCACCCAGAAAGCGGGCAAGGCGCAGAGCCGCCGCCACGGACCGCCATCGGCGCCGCGCATCTCGATGAATTTCTTCATCCGCGCCTCGGGGAAAAGCGTGGTCAGGTGGTCGGCCCAGTCAGAGAGCGTCGGCTTCTCGCCGGGCAGGGCAGGCAGGCGGCCCGCCATGAAGTCGCGGAAGGACTGGCCGAGCGCGTCGATGTACTTGCCGTCGCGGTAGACGAAGTACATCGGCACATCGAGCGCATATTCAACGTAGCTCTCGAAGCCGAAGCCCTCATCGAAGACGAAGGGCAGCATGCCGGTGCGCGCGTCGTCGAGGTTGCGCCAGACATAGGAGCGATAGCTCTTCATGCCATTGGGCTTGCCCTCGAGGAAGGGCGAGTTGGCAAAGAGCGCGGTGGCGACGGGCTGCAGCGCCAGCGCCACGCGCATCTTCTTGATCATGTCGAGCTCGGAGCCGAAGTCGAGGTTCACCTGCACCGTGCAGGTGCGCCGCATCATCGTGGTGCCGGTGGTGCCGACCTTGCCCATGTAGGCATCCATCAGCTTGTAGCGGCCCTTGGGCATGAGGGGCATTTCCTCGTGCTTCCACTCGGGCGCGGCGCCGAGGCCGATGAAGCCCACGCCGATCTCGTCGGCAATGCCCTTCACCTCGCGCAGGTGCTCGTTCACCTCGTCGCAGGTCTGGTGGATGGTCTCGAGCGGGGCGCCCGAGAGCTCCAGCGCGCCGCCGGGTTCGAGCGAGACGTTCGCCCCGTCCTTGGTCAGCCCGATGAGGTTGCCACCCTCGTTGACCTCGGCCCAGCCGTGGCGGTCGCGCAATCCTTCGAGCACGGCCTTGATCGACCGCTCGCCGTCATAGGGCAGCGGCGCATGGGTGTCGGTCAGGTAGCCGAACTTCTCGTGCTCGGTGCCGATGCGCCAGTCGTCCTTGGGCTTGATGCCCTCTTCGAGGTATTCGCCAAGCTGCGCGTGATGTTCGATCGGCCCGCCGCCGGATTGAGGAATGGACATAGCTGGGTTCCGATCTTGCTCGCCTCTGGTGTCGAAGGTCAGGGATGGAAGGAACCGAAGCCCTTGTCAATGCAGACGGAGGATGCGGTTTTGTGCATTGGCGCGCTGCCAGATGAGCACCGGTGCGGAGCCGCCCGCCATCATCTTCGAGAGCATCCGCTCGGTCTGCAGCCCGGGCAACTGCGCGAAGATGTCGAAAAGATGCTCCGACCCTTCGGCGGTGAGCGGAATCGCCAGAGTGGTGCCGTCCTCGCTGCGCAACAGCCAGTGTGGCGGTTTCGCGGTTGGATCGAGGGTGAGGGCGGTGAGGCTGCCGAGGTCGGCGAAGCCGCCGGTGAGCGGGCCGAAATAGCTGATCCGCCCCTCGACCACCTGCACCATCCCCGGCCCGCCGGTGCCCGTGCGGAAGCGCGCGCGCTGCACCCCGGCGAAGGTCAGTGCTGCCCCGATGGCCGCAACGATCCATCCCAGCAGCGCCAGCAGCCCACCGGTAAACAGCGCCCAGTAGAGCCCGAGCGCCATCGTTCCGGCCCCTGCCAGCACCTCGCGCCAGCGCATCAGCGTGGCTTTGGCTTCGGGACGCAGGAAGCTCATGCGGGTGCTCCTGCCGTCTGCGGGTGGTGCAGAACCGCGACCCTATAGCCTCCGATGTGCTCGAAGCCGATCGCCTCGTAGGCGCGCGCCGCCGCCGGGTTGTTGGCAAAGAGCACCGCGGTGCGGATCCCGCGGGCCCGCGCCTCGCAGAGCTGCGCATGGACCACGCGCCGGCCTCGTGCGGCGTTGCGCAAGGCGCGGGGCACGAAGACGCCGCCGATCTGGACGATGTCCGCGACCTCGGCGTTGAAGTCAGTCATGGCGGCGGGGGTGCCGCCTTCGATCAGAAGGCGCAGCGCCGGGCGGTCTATGCTTCGCTCGGCGCGCGCTCGGGCTTCTTTGCGGGCGGCTGCATCGGTGCCGCCGATCCCCGTATCCACCCCGTAGTCGAAGAACCAGTCGGCGAGCAGGTCCATATCCTCTGGTCGGGGCGGGCGGATGTGGTCCGGGCTCTCTGCCATCGCGGCGAGGTCGAGCCGGTAGAGCGGCTCGACGTGGTTGAGACGGAAGGTCTCCACACCAAGTCCCATCGCGTCGATCAGCCTGGCCGAAGCATCCGGCGGGCCGGTGACCGCGGCAACCGGCTGGTCAGCGATGGTCCCGGCATAGGCACGAAACACCTCGGCGGGAGCGTCCGGGGCTTGGCACATCACATATCCGAGGGCAGTCCGGCCAAAGGCGGCGCGGATCGGGCCGCTCTCGGGCCAGACGTGGACGGTCGTGGCATAGGGGTGCGAGCTGTCGCCGAGGCCCGCGACCGCGATATTGCCGCGCAGGAACATCGATGTCTCGGCGTGCTGCGAAAGAGATCTTTCAAGCGCCGCCGCATCTCCCGGCAGGGCGCGGCGGATCATGCCCAGTCCCCGCAATGCGCCTGCCAGAGCGTCAGCGCGGCCACCGCCGCCGTATCGGCGCGCAGGATTCGCGGGCCGAGCGCGATGGCCGTGGCCTGCTCCATGCCATGCAGCCTCGTACGCTCCTGATCGGAAAAGCCGCCCTCGGGACCGATCAGCACCGCCCAGGGTGCGGGGTCTCCAGCGAGCAGCGCGACGTAGTCCGTGCCGCCCCCGGCCGATGCCTCGTCGCAGAAGAGCAGCCGGCGATCGGCCCACTCGGCCATCAGCCGGTCCAGCTTCTGCAGCTCGGCGACCTCGGGAACGAAGGTGGCGCCGCATTGCTCGGCCGCCTCGACCGCATGCGCCTGCAGCCGGTCCTGCCGGATGCGCTCGGAATTGGTGAAGGCGGTCTGCACTGGTACGATGCGGCGCACGCCGAGCTCCACCGCTTTCTCGACGATGAAATCGGTGCGCGCCTTCTTGATCGGCGCGAAGAGTAGCCAGAGGTCGGGCGGCGTGCCTTGCGGGCGGGTCTGTTCCACGCAGGTCAGCGTGCCGCCACGCTTCCCGGCCTCGGCCACCTCGGCCAGCCATTCGCCGTCGCGCCCGTTAAACAGGGCAACCGGCGCGCCGACCGGCAGCCGCATCACGGAAAAGAGATAATGGGCCTGCTCCCTCGCGAGAGCGACCGGTTGTCCCGCGCCCAGCGGGTCGTCTACATACAGGCGTACCTTAGCAGTCATGAGGCGGACCATATGACCCATCCCGGCGCAGCGCCAGATCCCGAAGGACAGGTCTCCGACGCGGTTCGGGGAAACTGGGTGGATCACCACGCCCCGGCCTGGAGCCGACCCTACCTGCGCCTGTCGCGCGCCGACCGGCCGATCGGCACGTGGCTTTTGCTGCTGCCCTGCTGGTGGGGGCTTTTGCTGGCGATGGTTGCCGACGGGCAGGCGCGCTGGTTCGACCTGTGGATCTTCGCTGGCTGTGGTATCGGGGCGATCCTGATGCGTGGCGCCGGCTGCACCTGGAACGACATCACCGACCGCGACTTCGACGGCTCGGTGGCCCGCACCGCCTCGCGCCCCATCCCCTCGGGGCAGGTGAGCGTGAAGCAGGCGCTGGCCTGGGCGGTGATCCAATGCCTGATCTCCTTTGCCATCCTGCTGACCTTCCCGCCGATGGCGATCCTGCTGGGGATCGTGGCGCTGGGACCGGTGGCGATCTACCCCTTTGCCAAGCGCTTCACCTGGTGGCCGCAGGTCTTCCTCGGCATCGCCTTCAACTGGGGCGCGCTTCTGGCCTGGACGGCGCACAGCGGCAGCCTCGGCTGGCCCGCCGTGGCACTCTATTTCTCGGGCATGGCCTGGACGCTGTTCTACGACACGATCTACGCCCACCAGGACAAGGAAGACGACGCGCTGATAGGGGTCAAATCCACCGCGCGGCTCTTCGGCGACGCCCGCACCCCGGCGATGCTGGCGCGCTTCCTGGTGATCTCGGTAGCGCTCATGGGGATCGCCGTGGTGCTGGCCGCGCCGCATGGCGAGATCGGGCAGCTGGTGATCCTGATCGCCGGCCCCTGGGCCTTCGGCTGGCACATGATGTGGCAGATGCGCAAACTCGACGTGAACGACAATGACGTGCTGCTCAAGCTGTTCAGGGCCAATCGCGACGCCGGCCTGCTGCCCGTGCTGTTTTTCGCCGCTGCCCTGTTGGCATGATTGCGCCGACCTGGGGCCGGGCGTATCAGAGATAAAAATATGATCAAGAAAGGGACGCATTGATGCGCCTTTCCGGCTATCTCATTCCGGCAACCGCCTTTGCTGCCGCTGCGGCGCTCTGCGCCGGCACCGCCTTTTTCTCGATGCAGATGATCGAGGCCGCATCGCGGCAGGATGTCGCCGACGCGCTGGTGCGCGATGGGCAGGACTGGGCCGAGGTCGACGTCAACGGCTTGCAGGTCTTCTTGATCGGTACCGCCCCCGACGAGGCGGCGCGTTTCCGCGCGATGACCGTGGCCGGCTCGGTGGTGGATTCCGCCCGTGTGATCGACCAGATGCTGGTGGCCGACGCCGAGGCGATCGAGCCGCCACGCTTCTCGATGGAAATCCTGCGCAACGAATCCGGCATCTCCGTCATCGGCCTCGTGCCCGGCGAGACCGACCGCGAGCGCCTTCTGGACCGGCTTTCGGGGATGGTCAGGGACGAGCAGCAGGTGGCCGATCTACTGGAAGAGGCCGATTTCCCCAGACCCGAGGGCTGGGCTGCCGCGGTGGACTTCGCCGGTCGCGCGCTCGAAGACCTGCCGCGCTCGAAGATCTCCGTCTCAGCGGGGCGGGTGCACATCAAGGCGATGACCGACAGCGAGACCTCGCGCCGGGAAATCGAACGCGAACTGCTGCGCCGGGTGCCGCGGGGCGTCGAGCTGACCCTCGACCTGTCCGCGCCGCGCCCGGTGATCACGCCATTCACCCTGCGCTTCGTGATGGATGAGGAAGGGCCGCGTTTCGACGCCTGTTCCGCCGATACCGAAGCCGCGCGCGACCGCATCCTGAACGCCGCGGGGACCGCGGGCTTCGAGGGCAATGCCAACTGCCGCCTCGGGCTCGGCGTGCCCTCGCGCCGCTGGGGCGAGGCCGGGGCCATGGCCATCGCGGCGGTGCAGGAGCTGGGCGGCGGATCGGTCACCTTCTCCAATGCCGATGTCTCTCTGCTGGCGCTCGAAGGCACCGATCAGGCGCTTTTCGACAAGGTGGTGGGCGAGCTCGAGGCAGGACTGCCGCAGGTCTTCGCCCTGCATGCCACGCTGCCCGAGCCGCCGCAGGAGACCGACCAGGGCCCGCCCGAGTTCACCGCGACCCTTTCGCCGGAGGGCGCCGTGCAGCTGCGCGGCCGGATCAACACGGATATGGCGCGCGAAACCGCGGACAGCCTCGCCAAGGCGCTGTTCGGCTCCGAAAGCGTCTATACCGCCGCGCGCGTCGCCGAGGGGCTGCCCGCCGGCTGGTCGACCCGCGTGCTGACCGGGCTCGAGGCGCTGGGATATCTCAGCAACGGCGCGCTGCGCGTGACCCCCGAGCTGGTCCGCGTCTCGGGCAATACCGGCAACAAGGACGCCAACGCCGAGATCGCCGGGCTGCTGTCCGAAAAGCTCGGCGACGGCGCCGACTACGAGATCGACGTCACCTACCAGGAAAAGCTCGATCCCGAGCTGGGCATCCCGACCCCCGAGCAATGCGAAGCGCAGATCGTGGAGCTGATCGGCGATCGCAAGATCAGTTTCGAGCCGGGATCGGCCAATCTCGACTCCTCGGCGAAGGACATCATGGACGATCTCGCAGAGCTGCTGAAGCTCTGCGGCGACATCCCGCTCGAGATCCAGGGCCACACCGACAGCCAGGGCCGCGAGTCGATGAACGAGGCGCTGAGCCGCGACCGCGCGCAGTCGGTGCTCGATGCGCTGCGCAATCGCCGCGTCCTGACCTCGAGCTATCGCGTGAAAGGCTATGGCGAAACCCTGCCGATTGCGGATAACAGTACGGAAGAGGGCCGCGAGGCGAACCGCCGCATCGAGTTCAAACTCGTGCGGCCGGAACCCACCGAAGAAGAACCGACCGCGCTCGAGCAGATCGAGCAGGAGAGCGCCGAAGGCGCGCAGGACGCGGGGCAGGATGCGGGCCCCGGCGAAGAAGATGACGCCGCGCAGGACGACGCGGCGCAGGACGAGGCAGGCACGGGCGAAGCTGGCATGGAAGGGGCAGAGGAATGAACCGGACGGAATTCGTGATCGCGACGGCGGTCATACTCTTCGTGGCCTTCTGCATGGGCTGGTTCGCCAACTGGCTGGTGCATCGCTTCAAGCGTGTGGCGCAGGCAGATGTCGACCAGCTCGAGAAGATGAGCCGCGAGCTGCACGAAGCCGAAGAGACCCGCGACCAGGCGATCACCTATCTGCAGCAGCGCGAGGCCGAGCTGACCAACCAGCTGGCGCAGACCGAGGCAGAACTGTCCGCCGCCATGGAAGGCCTGCGCGAGGCCCGTCACGAGGCCGAGGACCTGCGCGGCATGCTGGAACGAAAGAAGGGTTTGGCCTGAGCACCTGGGTCTGACGCTCCTCCGTGGCAGCGCAGGGCTGAATGCGGCGAAGCAAGGCGGGGCGGGGGCCTCGCCTTTTTGTTTGCGCGCCAGATGGGGGCTCTGCCCGCGCCCTTCGGGCGCCCGCGGGATATATCTGGGTCTGGACGAAGAGGCGGGCGGCCGGCGGCTTCTTCTCTTTGCAAATACGCATGGCGGCACGCAGACGCCCGCGCCGCCGGTGGGGCAGCGCGGGCGCGTTTCGGTTGCCGGGCGGTTTACTTCAGATCGCCGGGCAGCAGCGCGTCGGGCAGGTTCTGGTAGCTCACCGGGCGCAGGAAGCGGCGGATCGAGAGCGTGCCGACCGAGGTGGCGCCGAAGTTGGTCGAGGCGGGGTAAGGCCCGCCGTGCACCATCGCGTCGCAGACCTCGACGCCGGTGGGGAAGCCGTTGACCAGCAGTCGGCCGGCCTTGCGTTCGAGCACCGGCACCAGGCGCTGCGCGAGGCCCGTATCGCCTTCGTCCATGTGGATCGTGGCCGTGAGCTGGCCCTCGAAGCCGCGGGCGAGCTCTTCCATCTCGTCCGCGCCGGAGACCCGCACCACGAGCCCGAGCGGGCCGAAGACCTCCTCGCCAAGTGCATGATCCTGCAGGTAATTCGCCGCGTCGGTCTCGAAGAGGTTGGGCAGCGCGCTGCGGCCCTCGCTGTCGGTGGTCAGCACCGGTTTCACCGCATTGCGGCCGTCAAAGCGCGATTTACCATCTTTATACGCCTGCGCGATACCATCGGTGAGCATGCATTGGGCGGATGCGCCCTTCAGCGCCTCGGCGGCGGCGGCGACAAAGGCGTCGCCCGCCGGGCCCGTCTCCACCACGGCGATGCCGGGGTTGGTGCAGAACTGGCCGGCACCCATGGTCAGGGAGCCTGCCCAGCCGGTGCCGATCTCGGCGCCGCGCGCCTTCATGGCTTCGGGAAGGAGGAACATCGGGTTCACCGAGCCCAGCTCGCCGAAGAAGGGGATTGGCACCTCGCGCTGCGCGCAGAGGTCAAACAGCGCCCGGCCGCCACCAAGCGAGCCGGTGAAGCCGACGGCGTTGATCAGCGGGTGCTGCACCAGCGCCTGGCCGACGTCGCGTTTGCCGCCCTGCACGAGCGAGAAGACGCCCTTGGGCATGCCGGTCTTTTCGATCGCGGCGAGGATCGCCTCGGCGACGATCTCGCCGGTGCCGGGATGGGCTCCGTGGCCCTTGACCACCACCGGGCAGCCGGCGGCCAGCGCTGCGGCGGTGTCACCGCCGGCGGTGGAGAAGGCGAGCGGGAAGTTGGAGGCGCCGAAGACCGCGACCGCGCCGATCGGGCGCATCACCAGCTTGATGTCGGGGCGCGGCAGCGGCTGGCGGTCGGGCAGCGCTTCGTCGTGGCGGCGGTCGAGGTAGTCACCCTTGAGGATGTGGCTGGCAAAGAGCCGCAGCTGGCCGGTGGTGCGGCCGCGCTCGCCCTGCAGGCGGCCTTCGGGCAGGCCGGTTTCCTGCGTGCCGATCTCGGTGATCGCCTCGGCGCGGGCCTCGATCTCGTCGGCGATGGCATTGAGAAACTCGGCGCGGGCTTCGCGGGTGGTGTAGCCGTAGGTCCAGAAGGCCTCTTCGGCGGCCTTGCAGGCCTGATCGACCAGCGCCGGGGTGCCGACCGAGAACTCGTGGCTCGGCCCATGCGCCGGCTCGGAGGCGAAGGTGGTCTCGCCGGCCACCCAGGCGCCCGCGATCAGATGTTTGCCGTGCGGGGTGAAACTCATGTCTGTCTCCTTGGAGTGGGAGGGATCGGGGAATGGGACGGAACGGGAATGGAGGTTCCGTCAGGAGGGCCCGGGCGCAGGGGTTGGGGGGGGCGGAGATTTGAGGCCGGGCGGTGAAGGCCCCGAGGTGGGCCCCCGGAGGCTACCCCTCGGGGCCCGGGGCAGAAAGGGGGGCGGATAGAAGGCGTGCATCCGCTGCGCCCTTGATCCTCCCCCGATGCGCCTGCATCCCCTATCGGGCCGGTGAACCGTCGCGTACGCCGCTTCATCGTCCTTCCGAGGGATCATCCGGCCCCGGATCGTCTGATCCCGGTTCTGTGGCCCTCAATCAGCGCCCGGTCTTCTCGCGCCAGGCCTCGTATTTCTTCTGGTTCTCTTCCTTGGTGCAGGGATAGAGGCCGATGATCGGCGCGCCCGCCAGCACCTCCTCGAGCACGAAGTCCTCGAAGCTCTCCATACCCGCGCAGACCTCGGCGATCTCGTCGGCCAGATGCGCGGGGATCACCATCACGCCGTCGCGGTCGCCTACCAGCACGTCGCCGGGGAAGACCGGCGCGTCGCCGCAGGCGATCGGCACGTTGATGTCATAGGCCTCGTGCAGGGTGAGGTTGGTGGGTGCGGACGCGTTTGCGCAATAGGCCGGCATGTCGAGCTGGCCGATGCCATGGGCGTCGCGGAAGCCGCCGTCCGAGACCACGCCGGCGCAGCCGCGCACCGCGAGGCGGGTGACGAGGATCGAGCCGGCAGTGGCGGCGCGGGCGTCCTTGCGGGCGTCCATCACCAGCACGTGGCCCGGCGGGCAGGTCTCGACCGCCACGCGCTGCGGGTGATCGGCATTGCGGAACACCTCCAGCGGGTTGCGGTCCTCGCGCGCGGGGATGTAGCGCAGGGTGAAGGCCTGGCCGACCATGTTCTTGTCCTTGGGCGCAACGGGGGTGACGCCTTGGATGAACTGGTTGCGCAGGCCGCGCTTGTAGAGCTGCGTCGCGATCGAGGCTGTGGAGACGCGGGAAAGCTTTTCGCGGGTGTCGTCGGAAAGGATGTAGTCGCTCATGTCGGGTCCTCTGTCCTAGTCCCTCAGAAGATGTCCGGCTCGCCGGTGGGGCGGCCGTAGTCGGATTGCAGGAAGTCGAAGTCGCAGCCCTGGTCGGCCTGGCTGACGTGGCGCGAGAACATCACACCGTAGCCCCGCCCGAAGCGCGGCTCGGGGGCTTTCCAGGCGGCACGGCGCGCGGCGATCTCCTCCTCGGGGACGAGCATATCGAGCCGCCGGGCGTCCAGGTCGAGCCGCACGATGTCGCCGGTCCTGAGCAGCGCCAGCGGACCGCCGACAAAGCTCTCCGGGGCGACATGCAGCACGCAGGCGCCGTAGGAGGTGCCGGACATGCGCGCATCCGAGATGCGCAGCATGTCGCGGTGGCCCTGCTTGATCAGAGCCTTGGGGATCGGCAGCATGCCCCACTCGGGGAAGCCGGGGCCGCCCTGCGGTCCGGCGTTGCGCAGCACCATCACCGTGTCGGGGGTGATCTCGAGGTCCTCGTCGTCAACCGCCGCCTTCATCTCGGGGTAGCTGTCGAAGACCAGCGCCGGCCCCTCGTGCTGGTAGTACTTGGGATCGCAGGCGGCGGGCTTGATCACCGCGCCGTCGGGGCAGAGGTTGCCGCGCAGCACCGCCAGCGAGCCTTCCTTGTAGACCGGGTTCGACAGCGGCCGGATCACGTCGTCGTTGAAGACCTGCGCGCCCTCGAGGTTTTCGCCCATGGTCTTGCCGGTCACCGTCAGGCAGGAGGTGTCGAGACGGTCCTCGATCTGCTTCATCAGCGCGCGCAGGCCGCCGGCGTAGTAGAAGTCCTCCATCAGGTAGTCCTTGCCCGAGGGGCGGACGTTGGCGATCAGCGGCGTGCTGCGTCCCAGCGCGTCGAGATCGTCGAGCGTCAGGTTGACCCCGGCGCGGCGCGCCATGGCGATGAGGTGCACGACCGCGTTGGTCGAGCAGCCGGTGGCCATGGCGACGACGGCGGCGTTGCGGCAGGCGGCATCGGTGATGATCTGGTCGGGGGTCAGGTCCTCCCAGACCATCTCGGTGATGCGGCGGCCGCAATCGGCGGACATGCGCATGTGGCCGGAATCCACCGCCGGGATCGAGGAGGCACCGGGCAGCGTCAGCCCCATGGCGTCGGCGATCGCGGTCATCGTAGAGGCGGTGCCCATGGTCATGCAGGTGCCCGCCGAGCGGGCGATGCCGCCCTGCACGCCGAGCCATTCCTCGTCGGTGATATTGCCGGCGCGGCGCTCGTCCCAGTACTTCCAGGCGTCCGAGCCGGAGCCCAGGATCTTGCCCGCGTAATTGCCGCGCAGCATCGGCCCGGCGGGCAGGTAGATCATCGGCACACCGGCCGAGATCGCGCCCATGACGAGGCCAGGCGTGGTCTTGTCGCAGCCGCCCATCAGCACCACGCCGTCGAGCGGGTGCGAGCGGATCATCTCCTCGGTCTCCATCGCCAGCAGGTTGCGGTAGAGCATCGAGGTCGGCTTGGTGAAGCTCTCGTCGACGGAGAGCGAGGGCATCTCGACGGCAAAGCCGCCGGCCTGCGCCACGCCGCGCTTGACGTCCTGCACCCGCTCGCGGAAGTGCGAATGGCAGGTGTTGAGTTCGGACCAGGTGTTGAGCACGCCGATGATCGGGCGGCCGCGGAAGTCCTCCTCGGCGTAGCCGAGCTGCATCATCCGCGACCGGTGGCCGAAGCTGCGTAGGTCGTCGGGCGCGAACCACCGCGCCGAGCGCAGGGTGTCGGGGGTTTTCTTGGTCATAGGTCTTATCCCGTGAAGGCGAAGATCAGCCAGCAAACGAAGAGGGTGAAGAGCAGTCCGGCGACTTCGGGCCAGTTGCCGAAATCATGGGCGTCCTGCTGTTCCTCGGCCGCGTATTCCGGGGCCGAGATGTCTTCGTCCTGACGGGTGAGGTCGTCGTCGGAGGGTTTCATGTCTCTCTCCTCAATCCAGCATCGAGGGCAGCCAGAGCGCCAGCTCGGGGATGAACAGCACCAGCATCAGCCCCACGAACTGCAGCGCGATGAAGGGCAGCACGGCGGCGAAGATGGTCTGCAGCTCGATCGACTTTGGGGCCACGGACTTCAGGAAGAAGCAGGCGGGTCCGAAGGGCGGCGACAGGTAGTACATCTGGATGTTCATTGCGAAGAGCACTCCGAACCAGACCGGATCGAAGCCGAGTTCGATCACCACCGGCGCAAAGATCGGCACGGTGATGAAGATGATCGCGATCCATTCCAGGAAGGTGCCGAGCACCATGACGATCAGCATCATCACCACGATCACCCAGATCGGGCCGATGTCGAGCGAGGTCAGCACCCCGCGCAGGAAGTCGCCGCCGCCGATGCGGTTGTAGATGCCGATCAGCGAGACCGCGCCCAGCACCAGCCAGATGATCGAGCCGACGGTCAGCACGGTCTGGCGCATGGCGTCGCGGGCCATTTTCCATTTCAGCTCGCCGCGCACGGCGGCCACGACCAGCGCGCCCACGGCACCGATGGCGGCAGCCTCGGTCACGGTTGCGACGCCCGAGTAGATCACGCCCAGAACGGTGCCGATCAGGATGCCGGGCAGGATCACGCCCTTGAGGAACTTTAGCCGCTTGAAGAAGGGCAGGCCGGTCTCGGGGACATCGTAGATCGGTGCCATGGCCGGGTTCAGCCGCACGCGGACCAGGATGTAGGTGATGTAGAGTGCCGCCAGGATCAGCCCGGGCACCGCCGAGGCGGCAAAGAGCTTGGTGATCGAGACCTGCGCGGCGAGGCCATAGATGATCAGCACCACCGAGGGCGGGATCAGCGTGGCCAGCGCGCCGGCGGCGCAGATGATGCCGATCGACAGTTTCTTGTCGTAGCCGAGCCGCAGCATCTGCGGCAGCGCGATGAGGCCGAGCATGACGATCTCGCCGCCCATGATGCCGGACATGGCGGCCAGCACCACGGCCACGATGCAGGTCTGCACGGCAACCGAGCCGCGGAAGCGCCCGCCCATGATCGCCATGGAGTCAAAGAGCGAATTGGCGATGCCGGATCGTTCGAGCACGTTCGCCATGAAGACGAAGAAGGGCACCGCGATCAGCTCGTACTTGTGCAGCACCTCTCCGACGTTGGCGGCGACGATGAAGAAGCCGGCGCGCTCGCCGAAGTAGAGGATTGCCGTGCCCAGCGAGACGGTCAGCGTGGTGATGCCGAGCGGCACCCCGAGCGCCATCAGCGCGAGCAGCGAAACGATGATGAGAAGGGTGATGATTTCAATGCCCACCGCTGACGTCTCCCTCGGTGTGCTGGGCCCAACGGATGATGTTGGCGAGCAATTGCAGCAGGTAGAACGCGCAGCCGACGACGATCAGCACCTTGAGATAGGTGGGCTGGACCGAGTTCATCGCGGTTCCGGAGTATTCGGTGCGCGACAGCACCTTCACCGCCGGCTTCCAGAGCGCGGCGGTCAGTACCGCGACAGCGCCGAAGGCGATCAGCATCTGGAAGAGCCGGAACAGGCGCCAGACGCGCGGGCTCACCAGCAGCTCGACCATGGTGATCGAGATGTGGCGGTGGCGCTGCGTGACATAGCCGACCGACAGCACCCAGGCCGAGGCGCAGAGGGTCATCGCCAGCTCGGTCGACCACAGGGTCGGGCGGTCGAAGCCGTAGCGCATCACCACCTCGAGCGCCGAGGCGACGATGCAGGCAAAGAAGAGGACAGAGCAGCCATGCCCGATGAACACGCTTATGCGGTCCATCGCGTCGGCATAGCGGGCAAGAAAGCGTTTCATCGCGTCTCCCCGGAATGTGCAGGAGGGGTGGGCCGCCCAGGGAGCAAGGAGGGCGGCCCGATGAGCCCGAAGGCTCAGTTCTTGAACAGGCCGATCTCGGTCATGTAGGCGATGTTGGCGTCCAGCGCCTCTTTCGCCAGCTCCGACTTCTCGGCGTATTTCTCCCACTCGACGCGGGCGACGTCGCGCAGCTTGTCGCGGTCTTCCTGCGCCCAGTCGATCACCTCGATCTTGTCGCCCTCGTCGTCGCGGGCGGCGAGTTCGGCATCTTTCTTCGAGACTTCCTCGGCCATGGCGAACATCGCGTCGTACCACCAGGTGCGCAGCGCCTGCTGGTCTTCCTCCGACAGGCTCTCCCAGGTCTCGGTGTTCAGGGTGAACTGCATCGACGGCATCGAGTGGATGCCCGGGTAGAGCGGGTAGGGGGCCACGTCGTGCAGGCCGGTCGCGTCGTTGTTGACGTAGGCCGAGGCGTCCGCGGCATCGACGATGCCCTTTTCAAGCGCGCCGAAGACTTCCGAGAAGGGGATCGACACGGGCGAGGCACCGGCGGCGGAGAAGACCGCGGCGGCAAGCCCCTCGGGCGAGCGGATCTTTTTGCCTGCGAGGTCTTCGAAGGTGCGGATCGGGGTGCGCGCGGGCAGCGCCTCGCGCGAGTAGGGGCCGCAGGCGACCACGTGGACTTCGCCGCCGGTCACCGCGTCGGCGGCCTTCTGCATCATCGCCTCGCCGCCGCCGTCCTTGCAGAAGCCGAGCATCTGCTGCGGGGTGTCGTAGCCCGAGATCAGGTCGCCCATGATCGCATAGGCGGGCTCAAGCCCGGCGAAATAGTTCACCGAGGTGAAGTCGCCGTCGAGCACGCCCGCGGCCACCGCCTCGGGGGTTTCCTTCGCCGGAACGACCGATCCGTTCGGGGTCAGCACGATCTCGATGCGGCCGTCGGTCATCTCGGTGATCTTGGGCAGCCAGTTTTCGGTGATGAACTGGGTCGAGAAATCCCCGGCGTTGAACGAGGTCTGAATGTTGAGCGTCTGTGCCTGCGCAGCGGCGGCCAGGGCCGAAACCGACAGTGCCAGAATGGCGGTTTGGGTGAGTTTCACGTCTATCCTCCCAGAAAGAATCGCGCGGGCATTCCTCGGGCCCGCTGTCCTTGTACTAATATATTAGTGTATCTGTGGCAAGGATGGTTTATCGTTCGGACTTGAAGCAATGGGGAGTCGGAGGCAGAAGCTGATATGAAGGCCAAGGAGGATCCGGTGAAAGACATGGCAGGCGGACCGTTTCAGGGTTCTGGTCGGGGACAGGTAAAACGCCAGTCCGCGAGCCAGCAGATTCACGAGGCGCTGCGCCTTCGGATCCTTTCGCTCGAGCTTGCGCCGGGCCAGAACCTGTCGCGCAGCGAGATCGCGGACTACTACGGCGTCAGTCAGACCCCGGTGCGCGACGCCATGATGCGGCTCGAGGAAGAGGGGCTGCTGATGATCTTCCCGCAGTCCAAGACCGAAGTGTCGAAGATCGACGTGGCGCAGGCGCGCGAGACGCAGTTCCTGCGCATGTCGCTCGAGATCGAGGTGGTCAAGCGGCTGATCGAGGCGCAGGATCCTGGGCTTCTGGCACCGGTGGACGATCTTCTGGCGCAGATGCAGCGGGCCTTCGAGGAGGGCGACCTTCAGCGGTTCGCCGAGCTGGACAGGCACTTTCACCGCGCGCTCTTCGAGGCGGCGGGCGTGGCCCCGCTCTGGGAACTTGTCACCGGCCGCTCTGGGCATATCGACCGCCTGCGCAAGCTCAACCTGCCGGACCCCGGCAAAGCGTCGGAAATCCTCGGCTACCATCAACGCATCGTCGCCGCGATCCGCGCCGGCAAGGCGGTCGAGGCAGAAGCGGAGGTGCGCGGCCACCTCACCGGGACGCTGGCCAAGGCGGACGAAATTTCCGAGCGACACCCCGAGTATTTCTGACAATCCAGCAACAATGCGGCGGCCCGCCCTTGGCTGTTTCCGTTCCGTACTCTTGTTTGAAATCAGTGCCTTAAAGTCGTCGTAAATCTTCCCTATCTGGCCTTAATCGGGTCGCAATTCGGCGCCCGTGATTCCCAGTCCCCGGGTGTTTGGGGCGTCTTGTTCAGGGTAAGTGCGATGACAGTCTATGCGGTGACGCTGGAGAACTGGAACGATCCGGCATTCTGGGCGGGCATTTCCGAAAGCTCCGCAGGACACACTCTGGATCTCTCGGCGCTGCCGGACGGCTTCGACATCGAGTTCGACCAGGACAACTTGGTGCTGTTCCTGAACTACGACGGCGGCAGCTTCATGATCGGCGACAGCACCGCGCCCGCGGCCTTCGACGCGCAGCTCGGCGCGGGCACCGACTGGAGCTATTTCAGCGTTCTCGCCGGGGGCGGCGGTGACGACACGCTGGGCGGCGGCGCGGGTGTCGACACGATCTCGGGCGGCGACGGCGGTGACAGCATCCTCGGCTATGCCGGCGACGACCTGATCCACGGCGAGGCCGGCGACGACACGGTCTACGCGGGCGAGGGGGCCGACACCGTCATCGGCGGCGAGGGCGACGATTCCATCTCGGGCAACGAGGGCGACGATTCGCTGGTCGGCGGCGCTGGCAGCGACTCGCTCTACGGCCAGGAAGGCAACGATTACGTCAGCGGCGGCGATGGCGACGACACGCTCGAGGGCAACGAGGGCAACGACACGATCTACGGCGGCGCGGGCAACGACTGGATGCGCGGCTCCTATGCCAACGACGATCTTTGGGGGGGCGCTGGCGACGACTCTTACTGGGGCGGCTGGGGCGACGATACCTTCCACATCGAGAACGATTTCGGCAACGACACGGTGGACGCCGAGGGCGTCGACGAGGTGCTGGGCGACACGCTGGATCTGTCGCTGGTCACCGATGATCTGCGCATCGACCTCGGCCATATCAGCCCCGAGATCGGCAACGTCACCGATGGCACCGGCACGCTGGTCTATGACGAGGTCGAGCACATCATCCTCGGCGCGGGCGTCGACACGCTGGCGCTGGCGGACGGTGGAGGGCTCGATGCGGTCCAGGGCTTCGCGGCTCCGAGCGAACTTGGTGATGGAACCTATGTGGGCAACGACCTGCTCGATGTCTCGGAGCTGACCGACGACGACGGCAACCCGGTCGACGTGGGCGACGTCACGGTGAGCGACACTCTGGGCGACGGCACCGGCGACGCGGTGCTGAGCTTTCCCGGAGGCGTGGCGCTGACGCTGGTCGGCGTGCTGGCCTCCGAGGTCTCCTCGGCGGCACAGCTGCAAGCGATGGGAATCCCCGCCGCGGCGGATGCGACGGACCCGGTTGATCCCGTCGATCCAGCCGACCCCGCGGACCCGGTTGATCCCACCGATCCGGCCGACCCTACGAAACCCAGCGACCCGACCGACCCTGCCGAGCCGATCGCAACCACCGGCGAGCTGCCGCAGATCGACGGCGCCTTCGAGTTCGAGGCGACGCTTCGTTTCGACGACCTCTCGGCCACCCAGGGGCAGAAGGTCTTCGAGTTCGGCGGCGAGGGCGAGGACCGGATCAGCTTTGGTCAGCTCGGTCCGAGCAGCGCGGTGCTCTTCGAGATCGTGCAGGATGGGGCCACCTGGCTGATCGTCGCCGAGGACGCGATCACCGAGGGCGAGACCGCGACCTGGACCGTCGGTGTCGACGAGACCGGCTTCATGTACATCGAGAAGGATGGCGTGCAGATCGCCGAGGGCGATGGCGTGGTGCCTGCCGACAGCGAGCGGCTGACCAACCAGCTGGGCGGCACGGGCGAGACGGCGCTTGTCGGCGAGATCACCGAGGTCTCGATCACCCAGGAAAGTGGCGTATGGACGTCCGACGACACGGCGGAAGACACCTCCGGCGGGGCCGGGGGTGAGAGTTCGGAAGGTGGCTCGGACGGCGGGGAGACCGAAGATCCGACAGATCCCACAGACCCGGCCGAGCCCGAAGAACCGACGGCCCCCGCGGATCCCATTGACCCCGTGACGCCGGAAGAGCCCAGCGATCCCGCGGATCCCGAAACCGATCCGGAGACCTCGGGCGAGATCCCGCAGATCGACGGGGCTTTCGAATTCGAGGCGACCCTGCGGTTCGACGACATCACCGATGCCCGCGACCAGCGTGTCTTCGAGTTCGGCGGCGAGGGCGAGGACCGGATCAGCTTTGGTCAGCTCGGCCCCAGCAGCGCGGTTCTTTTCGAGATCGTGCAGGACGGGGTGACCGCGCTGATCGTCGCCGAGGATGCGCTGATCGAGGGCGAGACCGCGACCTGGACCGTCGGCGTGGATGAGACCGGCTTCATGTACATCGAGAAGGATGGCGTTCAGATCGCCGAGGGTGACGGCATCGTGCCCGCTGGCAGCGAGCGCCTGGTCAACCTGCTGGGTGGCTCGGGCACAGCGACGCTGCAGGGAGAGATTGGCGATGTCAGCCTCGCCCAGGGCGACGCGGTCTGGACCCCCGAGGCGGGTACTGAAGTTCTTCTGCCCACCGAAGACGAGACTGCCACAGACCCCGAAGTCGACACCGGCGAGGCGGAGCCCGAAGTGCCCGACTTTAGCGGAGACAGCCTGCCGCAGATCGGCGGTGCCTTCGAGTTTGAAGCGGAGCTGCGCTTCGACGACTTGACCGACGCCCGCGGCCAGCAGGTGTTCGAATTCGGCGGCGAGGGCGAGGACCGCATCGCCTTCGGCCAGTTGGGCCCGAGCAATGCGGTGGTCTTCTCGGTCAGCCAGGGTGGCTATACCCATTACGTCGTCGCCGAGGATGCGCTGATCGAGGGCGAGACCGCGACCTGGGCCGTCGGCGTGGATGAGACCGGCTTCATGTATGTCGAGAAGGACGGCGTGCAGATCGCCGAGGGCGACGGTGTTGTGCCCAACGACAGCATCCGGCTGAGCAACCTGCTGGGCGGCACCGGCGACACGGCGATGCAGGGTGAGATCGCCGATGCCAGCGTCAGCCAGGATGGCAGCCTGTGGTGGCTCGACGAGGACGGCGAGGCGCACCTGGAACTGACCGGCACCGGAGAGGACGAGCTTCTGGAGGGGGGCGATGGCGATGACTCGCTCTGGGGCGGCGGCGGGGACGACACGCTGACCGGCGGCGCGGGCGACGACATCTTTGGCATTAGCGCGGTCGCGGGCAATGTGACCATCACCGACTTCGCGGATGCCGATCGGATTGACCTCTCGGCGCTTGGCCAATGGGCAGACGGCGAGGCGCTGATGGCGTCGCTGGTCCAGGAGGACGGCACCGCCAGCCTTAGCTTCGACGTGGATGGCGAGGCGCAGATGCTGAGCATCCAATCCGCCGAAGAGCTGGACGTGGACGACTTCCTGTTCTGAGGCGGCGATCAGGGCCGGTGCCTTGGCAAGCGCCCGGCTGCGTGGTTCACTCCGCGCGATCCGCGTAAGCGTCTCCCTGCAAAGGACCCCGATGTCAGGACTGCCCCATCTGCGCGCCATGCAGGCCTTCGAGGCCGTGGGCCGCTGCGGCTCGGTGCGCCGCGCCGCCGAGGAACTTGGCGTGTCCTCCGGGGCGATCAGCCAGCAGGTGCGGCGGATCGAGGAGCATCTGGGCGTCGCCCTGCTGGAACGGCGCGGGCGGCAGCTCGAACTGACCAGCTGGGGGCGCGTCTACCATGCCGAGCTGAGCAAGGGCTTCGCCCAGCTTGCTCACGCGGGCGAGGCGCTGGCGCGGGCACGCAACAGCCGAGGCTTCGTGATCAGCTCGCTCACCACGGTGACCAACAAGTGGCTGGGACCGCGGCTCTTCGAATGGACCGCGGAGAACCCCGGCGCGCCGGTGCGTCTGGTGGGCACCGAAATCGAGCCGGACCTCACCCGCGACAACGTCGACTTCCGGCTCTATTTCGACGACGCCCCGCCGCACGGCCAGTACACCGAGCTGTTCACCGACCGCATCGTGCCGGCCTGCGCGCCGTCACTGCTCGACGGGAGGGTGCTGCAGCGGCCCGAGGAGATCTTCGACTTCCCGCTCCTGCAGGTCGTCTGGATGGAGAGTTTCGCGGCGCACCAGGTGCCCGGCTGGACGGAGTGGGCGGCGTATTGCGGCGTGTCTGCGCCGCCTGTGCCGGAGGCCTCGGCGCTGACCTTCGCGCTCTCGTCGAGCGCCATCGACGCGGCGGTTTCGGGGCGGGGTTTCGTGCTCGGCCAGCTTGCGATGATCGGCGAGGAGCTGGCCAGCGGGCGGCTGGTTGTTCCTTTCGATCTGCGTATGCCGCTCTCGGTGCCCTACGGGCTGGCCTGGGATCGGGCGAGCCTCGAAAAGCCGATGGGCCGCGCATTGCGCGACTGGCTGGTGGCGCAGGGACGGCGACAGGCGGCGATCTGCGCCAGCTGAAGGTCGGTATCAGATCGTGGCGAGCGCGTTGCTGCCGGATGTCTTGCGGCTGGCAAGCCGGTCGAGCAGCGTCTGCCAGCCTTCGATGGTCGCCCCGCGGACGGGCTCCATGGGCTGGCGCGGAGCAGCACTCGTCTCAGCCAGCACGTCGCTGAGCGCGCGGCTCCAGGCAGCGACCGAGAGATCCGCAACGGTGACCTGGCCCGTGCCACTGACATGCGAAAGCGCATCGCGGCCCGTGTGCAGAACCCGGCGTCCTGCGGCCAGCGCCTCATGGGCGGCCAGCGCGGAGGGCTGCCAGCGCGAGGGGATCGCCACGGCATCCGACTGGCGCAGGGCGGCAAGCCGGGTTGTATTGCCATGCACCCGGATGCGCAGGTCGTTTCGGGCCAGCGCGCGCAGCTCGGCGCGCTGCGGCCCGTCACCGAAGATGTCGAGACGGGCGTCCGGATCCGAGACGACGGTGAAGGCCTCGATCAGCATGTCGAAGCCGCTCTGGCGGTGTAGCCGCCCAAGAGCGCCGATGCGGCGCACCGGGCCGCTCGGGGCGGGCAGGGTGGCAGAGGCATCGGTGGTCGCACAGGGCGGGATCACCGAAAGCTGCGCCGGGCTCGCCAGCTCGTGCCGGCGCATCCAGCGTGCCTGGGCCGGGCTGAGTGCGACCACGTGATTGAACAGCGCATAGCCGGACCGCAGCATCGCGCGCAGGCGGGCCCGGTTGCGCGTGGCCGCCGTTGAGCCCTCGCAGTGGACATGCTCCACGTGCACCAGCGCCGCATGCGGGTAACGTGCGCGCAGCGCCATCAGCCCCGGCAGGCTCTGCAAGCTCAGCGGCACATGCGAGACGATCACCCGGGCGTTGACGGCGGCCGCCCCGGCAGCAAATCGCGACACCCTTACCGGGCGATGCTCGGCGGCCTCGGCCAGAACTGGATCGGCCGCGAGAAACGACAGGTAGCGAGCCAGGTCGCCGGCGGTCTGGTCTTCGTGAAGATGGGCTATGCGAAGCATTGGCTTTGTCTCCATGCGATCTCTGGCTCAGGCCGACTTGCCGCGCTGCCCGGCGAGCCGATCATAGAGCGGCGTTCGGGCGGCGGTGAGAAGCAGGCTCGACGCGCAGATTGCCAGCGTCTTGCGGGGTTCTTCGATGATCGGGCGCAGCGAGCAGGCGAGCGCGGCGCGAAGCAGGCGGGCGGAGCCCGGCGCATCCCCGACGGCGATGGCGCAGCGCGCGAGGTGGCGCAAGTGGTAGGCGCGCGCGACCGACGCATGCCGCGCGAAGAAATGCCGGTCCTGGGCTGAGAGCTTCGCGACCATGCGCTCCCAGGCGGCGAGCTGCTTGCCCATCGAGGCGGCAGGGTCGGCGCTCGAAGAGCGGCAGGTGCAGAGCCGCCGCGGTATCCCGGCGATCTCCCAGTCGGTGACCAGGGCCAGGCGCAGCCAGAGTTCCAGGGTTTCGACCTGGCGGAAGGTCTCGTCGAACCACCAGTCGCGCTCGGTCTCCTGCGGCGGCCGGAAGGCGATGCTGTCGAGCGCGGCGCGGCGGAACACGGCGCTGCTGGCCGGTCCGATCGGGTTGCGCTTGAAAATTGCCGCGGCACCGATGGCGCGCCGGCGTGGCAGCTTCCACATGTTGGTCCGCGCGCCCTTGGCAGTCACCATCTCGAAGCCGGAGTAGCTCAGGCCGATCGTGGAGGATGATTGCAGGTGCTCCACATGTGCGGCGAGCTTGTTCGCTGCCCAGAGGTCACCCGCGTCACAGAATCCGATAATGCTGCCCCGTGCAGCGGCGATGCCGGTGTTGCGGGCGCCGGGAATGCCGCGCGCACGCTGGCGCAGCACGCGGATGCGCAGGTCGCCGAAACCTTCGGCCACCTCGGAACAGCCGTCGACCGAGCCGTCGATGACGACGATGATCTCGAAGTCCGGGAAGCTCTGCGCGCAGAGGCTGCGCAGGCTATCCTGCAACCGGTCTGCGGTAGTGCCAACCGTGACGATTATCGAGGCGCGGGGCATGGGCGGGACTTCCGGCGGCTCAGCGAGAGAACAGTGCGTTGCGCAGCGCGCGGGGCAGCACGGCGGCGATCAGCGTGGTGCTCAGCACGCGCAGGCCGTGCAGCGGGCTCGAGGTCCAGCCACCGGGCGTGGCAGCAAGGGCCGAGAGCCCGAGGCGGAGCGTGTCCATCCCCGGGGCGCCACGGCGCAGGGCGCGGGAGAGCAGACGGCGCAGGTAGGCGGCCTCGTCCCCTGCGTCACTGCGGAAGCCGTAGCGCGCGGCGCTGATCAGCGCTATGGCGCGACCCGCCTTCATGCCTTCGATATCGGAGGAAAGACCGGCGCCGATGCTGCGGTAGGTCACCAGTGGTGCGTCGATGCCGACCACCTTGGCACCGTCACCGATCAGCCGAACCAGCCACTCGAGATCGGCATTGTGGCTGATCTCCGCGTTGAAGCCTCCGCTGGCGAGAAAGCTCTCGAGCCGGATCGCCAGGTTCGACATGGTGCAGACCGGGTTTTCGGCGAACAGCGCCTGCAGCGTCAGCGTGCCTTCGTAGGGGCCGGTGAGCGAGCCCACGGTGCGGCCGTCGGACTGGTAGACGCGACCGAAGCAGGCGTCGGCACTCTCCTCCTCGAAGAAGGTGTCGAGCATTTCGAGCTTTTCGGGGTGCCAGGTGTCGTCGGCATCGAGGAAGGCGATGATCTCGCCGTCGGCCTCGGCGAGCGCCATGTTCCGCGCCGCGCTCGGACCGACGCCGTCGTTCTTCATCAGGCGGAAGCGCATGTCGATCCCGGCCATGGAGGCGGCGATCAGCCGGGTGTCATCGCTGGAGCCGTCGTCGATGATGAGCGCCTCCCAGTCCTGTTCCGTCTGGGCGAGCAGGCTCTCGATGGTGTCTGCAATGGTGTCTTCGGCGTTGAAGCAGGGAATGACGACGGAAAAGCGGGGCATCTTCGGGCATCCTTCTCTGCTGACTGGCAGGATCGAAAAACAACAGGGGTACGAGGCTGGGCGCTTGGCGTCCGATGTCTCTTTTGTACCTGTGGTCCCGGGAGGCTGTCGCCCGCGCCAGAGGGGTGCCGGATGGGGCAAGCGGGGAGAGTCCTATCCTCTCGGATAGGCGCGCTACCCCGCGCCCGGGAAGAGCGCGGCAAGACTGTGACGAAGCTGGTGCGGGAAAGCGGCGTCGAGCCGCGTGGCGGGGCCGAGTCGAGGTTCGCGCGACTCGGCCCCGGTCAGTTCTGAAGTCGGATCAGGCGGCTTCGAGTCGCGCCTCTAGCGCGCTTCGGCTTTGCTGCCAGAGGTCGGCGAGGGCCTCGAGCTCGGCAGGCTCGGGGAGGGTGCCGGTCTTCACCTGTGTTTCGATCCGTCCCAGCGCGCGGCGCAGGGCCTCGACGCCGAAGGGACCGCAGGATCCGGCGCATTGGTGCGCCACGGGGGCGAGGTCGGGATCCTCCGGAGAGGTCTCGGCCAATGCCGCGATGTTGCGGTCCATCTCGGCAAAGAAGCGTTCCAGCAACTTGCCGGCCGCGGCACGCGGCACCTCGGAGAGGAAGGCGCCGAGCCGCGCTTCGTCCAGCAGGTCAGACTGCGACGCAGGGGCGGAAGTTACCGCTGGCGCAGCTGCGCTCGCCTGCGCTGCCGAAGCTGCTTGCGGCCCGTCTTCCGGGATGGCGGGAATCTCGCCCGAGATCACCTGCGCCAGCGTGCGCAGCAGCAGCGGGCGCTCGATTGGTTTGGTCAGGCAGGCGCTCATCCCGACCTTGCGGAAGCGCTCGCGCTCTTCCGGCAAGGCATGGGCCGTCAGCGCGATGATCGGCGCAGCTGCGCAGGCGCCGGTGCCGCCGCGGATGTGGCTGGCGGCGGTGGTGCCATCCATGATGGGCATCGAGATGTCCATCAGGATCGCGTCGAAGCGGCGCAGCGCCGCAGTATCGACGCCGGCCTGTCCATTCTCGGCAATGGTGACCGAGTGGCCTTCGCCCTCGAGCATCTCGCGGACGATGAAGCGGTTGATCTCGTTGTCCTCGACGAGCAGCACGTCGAGCGGGCGCTTTGGCTTGCCGGGGCAGTCGCGGGGCTCTTCGGGGTCCGCCTCGACGTCCGCGACCGGCGTGAGCGGCACGCGGATCCAGAACAGGCTGCCTTCGCCGGGTTCGCTCTCGGCACCGATCTCGCCGCCCATCAGGCGCATGAAACGCCGCGCGATGCCCAGCCCCAGCCCGGTGCCGCCGGCTTCGCGGGCGTAGGAGGAATCGAGCGTCTCGAAATCCTGGAAGATGCGCGCGAGGTCCTTCTCGGCGATGCCGATGCCATTGTCGATGACCCGGAACTCGACCTCGGTCCGCGCCGCGTCGAGGTATTCCACCTCGACCTCGACGCTGCCGTCACGGGTGAACTTCAGGGCGTTGCCCACGAGGTTCAGCAGCACCTGCCGAAGCCGTCGCGCGTCGCCGATGGCACCGCCTCCCTCGACACCGCACCAGCGCCAGTTGAGCTCGTTGCCATAGGTCTGCGCCAGCGGCTGCGCCGTCTCGACCAGCCCGTCGAGCAGGCGGTTGATCGAGAAGGGGGCCTCCTCGGCCTTCATCTTTCCGGCCTCGAACTTGGCGAGGTCCAGCACGTCGTTCACCAGCTCCAGCAGCAGTCGGCCCGAGCTTTGCATCCGGTCGAGCAGGTCGCCCTGCCGCGGGCTGAGGCTATGGTCGCGCATCAGCTGCATCGCGCCGAGAAGACCGTTCAGCGGCGTGCGCATTTCGTGGCTCATCACCGCGAGGAACTCGGATTTGGTGCGCTCGCCGGCGAGCGCGCGGTCGCGGGCCTCGGTGAGCTGCTCCTCGGCCTCTTTCCAGTTCGAGATGTCGCGGATGTAGAACACGTAGAGCGCGTTGTCGGCCTCGGCCCGGTCGGCGGAAACCTCCGCCGGGAAGAGGTGCAGGTCGCGGGTCTGCAGCGTGATCTCGAAATGCTGCTCCTCGGGGCGCGGCCGGCGGTGCTCGTCGAGGAAGGCCAGCGCGCCGAACTGGTGCCGTGCGAGCGTTTCCGCCGGCACCATGAGTTCCAGCGCCAGCCGCCCCACCGCCTCGGCGCGGGTGTAGCCGAAGAGCGCCTCGGCGGCGGTGTTGAACTCGCGCACCACGCCGACTTCGTCGGTCACAACGATGGCGTTGGGAGAGGTCTGCACGATGGTCTTCATCCGCGTGCTGGCGAACTGCAGCGCATCGGCGCGCTTCTGCGCGAGGCGGAACAGCCGGAACATCGCGTAGGCCAGCAACGTCAGGCCGATGAACAGCGCCAGCAGCACCGCGGCGATATAGATCATCAGCTCGGTGATGCCCTCTCGCCGTGCGTCCGAAACCTCGGCAAAGGCCGAAAGCGCCGCAAGCGAGAACGCCCGGACGTCGGCGGTGACCTGTTCGGACTGTTCAAGCAAGTCCGGCAGTTCGGCGAGGAACTCCTCGTCCGGCCCATCGATCAGCGGCACCGTGTTCTCAAGGAAATCCAGAACCCGCATCCGCGGGGCAGAGGATTGCACCGACTCGCGCAGCGTGTGGAACACACGGCCGCTGCTCATCGTCACCATACGGCTGTAGAAAATGTCGAAGCGCCGGCGCACGTCTTCCATTGCGGCCGGATTGTCCTGCGCGTCCTTCATCGACAGGCGGAACTGCAGGAACTCCACATCCGCCTGCGCGAGGCTCCATTGCAGGTTGTCGGAGTTGGCGACCGAGAAGTCGTCGATCTCGCGCAGGACGAGCCAGGCGAGCCAGACGACGAGCCCGACACAGAGCAGAAGCGCGGCCGCAGCACCGCTCGTCTGGACCAGCGTTGTTCGGCTCTGGGTTGACGTATCGTCGGGCAAGTTCACCTTGATCATGCCTCCAAGGGCATGAACCGCGCGGCCTAGTCAAGCACGATGATGCGGTCCAACTGCCAGATTGCGCGGGAATAAATCTGCTCGGTCTGGTACTCGGGCTTCTGGTCGAACGGGTAGACGATCCAGAGCGGGCCCTTGTTACGCACGGGCATTTTCTCGCCGTGGTTGAGGAAGGCGACCATCGGGCCATCGTCCACCCAATCCTCGCGCGGGATGTTGACCGCGTAGTCGTTGATCGCGGTCGCCTTGATCTCGTTGCCCTCGGCCCCGACCAGCTCCATCAGATCGCTCAGTTGCACACCGGTGAAGGTCTGATCGCCGTCGGTCCAGATGGTCTTGGTGGTGAAGGTGCGCGTCTCCAGGCCCTCGAGCATTTCGTAGTCGAAGGACGCTGTTTCGCCGACATTGGTATTGGTGATCGCACCGCTGACCACCAGCACCGGCGTATCTTCAGGGATCGGCAGGTCTTCCGCGGCCAGGGGCGTGGCGAGGAGAGCAACAGCAATCACGGCGCGCAGGGGCGGAAGGCGAAACATCGAAGGCGACTCCTTGGTAGCTTGGCGAATACTGTCACATGCGCGACAAAAGCGGTATCGGGGCAATCGGAGTGGCCCCTATCCGTCCGGGTAGGGAAGGATAGGAGCTCCCATAGTGAGGTTTCCGGAGTTCCGCAGCCTTGCCGTGGCGGCGGCCAGACGCGAAGTCGAGCCAGTGTGGCGGGGATTGGCTCGCGAGAAGGGCATTCAACCGCCGGAGTGACCCTTGGTCACGCGGTGTTTGCGGGCCACACGCCCCCCTTTGTCCATAATTTAACCGCAATCCCCTGCGTATTTTGCTATTTGTTTAGAAAATGATGTTCGGCGATTCGCCGTGAGGTTGCAGGGAGACGGATCATGATTGCACAGCAGGCGGCGCAGGTGGTAACCAGATCGGCCAATGTGCTCCGCGTATTGATCGCAGACGACCACGACCTTCTGCGGGACACGCTCCAGATTTTCCTTGAAGGTGAAGGCACTTTCGAGACCGTTTGCGTCGCGAGCTACTCCGAGGCGGAAGCGCTGGTGAAAGCGGGTGAGCAGTTCGACCTCGTGCTTCTGGACTACTCGATGCCGGGCATGAACGCGCTCGAGGGGTTTCACAAGATGCGCGCGCTCGAAGGCTCGCACCGGGTGGCGATCATCTCGGGCACCGCGAACCGCGATGTCGCCGAGCAGGTGCTCGAGGCCGGGGCCGCCGGCTTCCTGCCCAAGACGCTTTCGGCCAAGTCGCTGGTCAACGCCGTGCGCTTCATGGCGATGGGCGAGCAATACGCGCCGCTGGACTTCATGCGCCAGGAAGAGGCGACGCCGAGCCACCCGATGGCCGAGCGCCTGTCGCCGCGCGAGCTGGAAGTGCTCGAGGGGCTGACCCAGGGCAAGTCGAACAAGGAGATCGCCCGCGATCTCGATATCCGCGAGCCGACGGTGAAGCTGCACGTGAAGACGCTCTACCGCAAGATCGGCGCGTCGAACCGCACCCAGGCGGCGCTGCTGGCCAAGGAGGCCGGGCTCTTCTGAAGCCGGGCATCCGGGTCCATGCAAATCAGACAAGACACGCGCCGGACTTTCCGGCGCGTTTTTCTTTGCGGCAGGGCATGTGCGCAGATCGACCCGCGCCAAGGCGGTCTTCGCGCGGTGTCCGTTCCGCGGGGTATTCATGTGGGGAAGAGGTGAGAGGCTGGACAACGACCCAAGCGGGGCTCGTTACGGCTGCTTCCTTCCGGACCTGACCGGGTTGGCGAGGCGCCTGCCCGCGCCAACCTCTCGACGGGGGATATAGGCCCTTGGGGGCAGGGTCCGCAAGGGGGAGGGCAGAGATTTTCATGCGCGGCGGCGCCTGCGGTTTTACCAAAGAATATCCGAGGCGCTATAAAATCGGCGCGTGCCGGCAGGTTGCTTGCCGGAGCGGAGCGGCGTTCTACCTAGAATTATCACAGTTCCTATAAAGAGACGGGATCATTCACATGGGCGCGGATGCGAACGGGCGCGAATTCTACGTGCCGCGCAAGGAACTGGCACAGGCGATTGCCGAGAGGCTGTCTCTCGACCCGCTGATGGGCAGCCCCTCGGGCCTGATGCTGGCGGCGCCGCGGCGCACCGGCAAGAGCACCTTCCTGCGCCGCGACCTTTTGCCGGTTCTGAAGGCGCGCGGTGACCATCCGGTGCTGGTCGACCTCTGGTCCGACCGCAAGGCCGATCCGGGCCAGCTCATCGCCAACGCGCTGGCCGCCGAGATCGCCGCGCTGCCGACCCCGGCGGAGCGCGCGCTGCGCGCCCTGCCGATCAAGGCGATCACCATCGGCGGGCTGCGGGCCGAGATCGGCGGCGTGGCCGAGGGCAGGAGCCTCACGCTCACCGAGGCGCTGCTGGAGATCGGATCGCGGGCGAAGTCGGACGTTGTGTTCATCATCGACGAGGCGCAGCAGGCGGTGACCTCCGAGGCCGGGTTGGACGCGATGTTCGCGCTCAAGGCGGCGCGCGACGCGATGAATCAGCGCCCCGAGGGGGCGCGGCTCTTCGTGCTCTGCACCGGGTCGAACCGCGACGGGCTGGCGGGGCTGGTCTCGACCAACCAGCAGCCCTTCTACGGCGCCCGGGTCGAAGCCTTCCCGACCTTGGGCCGGACCTATGTCGAAGCGTTGGTGGCGGCGATCAACCCACGGCTGGCCGAAGACAACAAGCTCGATCCCGAGGACGTGGCCGAGGCCTTCCGCCTGCTCGGCTATCGGCCGGAGAAGCTGGTCGAGGTGGTGCAGCAGCATGCTGCCTGGTTGCCGGGAAGCGCCGGCCTGAGGCGCACGCTTCAGGAGCGGGCGGACGAACTCCGGGCGCGGGTCTGGGACCAGTACGGCTCGGATTTCGACGGTCTGACTGTGCTGCAGCGCGCTGTTCTGGAGGTGCTGATCCGAGACGGTGCGGATTTCGCGCCTTTCCACGAGAAGACCGTGCGGCGCATCGCGGAAATCGCCGGGCGCAAGACCTCGGCTCAGGCGGTGCAGAAGGCGCTGGACGCGCTGCGCGACAGGCAGTTGGTCTGGCGGCCGGGGCGTGGGCGCTATGCGCTCGAGGACCCGGACATGCGGGGCTGGCTGCTGGCGCGGATGGAGAAGGGCTGAGCGCGGCTCAGCCCTGCGGACGCTCGGCCCAGCCGGCGAAGATCTTCTCCAGCGCGACGACCACGTAGTAGAGCACGATCCCGAGGAAGGCCAAGGCGATCAGCACCGCGAACATCAGCGGGTAGTCGGAGTTGGTCTTGCCGCTATCGAACAGCGCGCCGAGGCCGCGGCCATGCGGGCTGACGATCTCCATCAGGTTGGTGCCGATGAAGGCCAGCGTCACCGCCACCTTCAGCGCGCCGAAGAACTCCGGCAGGGTCTTGGGCAGGGCGATCTTCCAGAAGATCGTCGACTGACTGGCTCCGAGCGAGCGCAGGATGTCGCGATACTCGGGCTCCAGCGTCGAGAGCCCGATCGAGACCGAGACGGCGATCGGGAAGAAGGAGATCATGAAGGCGATGAGCACGGTGTTGAAGTCGTGCATGCCGACGAACATCAGCGCGACGATCGGCACCACCGTCGCCTTGGGCACGGCGTTGAACCCCACGAGCAAAGGGTAGAGCGCATCGCGCATGGTGCGCGAGAAGCCCATCACCATGCCGAGCGCCGTGCCGAAGACCACGGCGATCAACAGTCCCACCACGGTGCGCCAGAGCGTCTGCCAACCCATGGTCAGGAAGAGGCTCCAGTAGCGTTCGTAGGCCGGCAGCAGGTCTGAGGGCGAGGCCATCTTGTAGTTGGGCCAGCCCATGACCCAGACCAGCGCCTCCCAAAGCGCGAGGAAGATGACGATGGCGAGGCAGGGGACGGCGATCTGGCGGAAGGTCATGTCGGGCTCCGCTGCGCGGCCTGACCTGCGGAGGCGCGGGTTTCGGCGGCGGGATATGCGTATTTGGAAAGAGAAGAAGCGGGGAGGGGGCGCGCGGATGGCATCAGGCGGGCGCCCCGGCGGGGGCGCGGCCCTGGGCGATCTCGATCTGGTGGCGCAGGGTGGCGAGCATCTCGGCGGCCTGCGGCGTGTAGAGGTGCTCGATGTCGCGCGCGCCGCTGATCCCGGTGTCAAGGGTGAACTGGGTGCGGGCCGGGCGGCCCGAGAGCACCACCACCTGGTCGGCGAGGTAGATCGACTCGCGCAGGTCGTGGGTGATCAGCACGCCAGTGAAGGGCTCTTTTTCTTTCACCTGATGCATGATCTGCCAGAGATCCTCGCGGGTGAAGGCGTCGAGCGCGCCGAAGGGCTCGTCGAGGATCAGCACCTCAGGCGAGTGCACGAGGGCGCGGCAGAGCGAGGCGCGCTGACGCATGCCGCCCGAGAGCTCGGAGGGGCGCTTGTCCTCGAAGCCCTCGAGGCCGACGAGGGCGAGCAGGTAGCGGGCGCGCTCTTCTTGCTCTTTCTTGCCCAGCTTGGTCGGAACGATCTCAAGCGGCAGCATGACGTTCTTCAGGATCGAGCGCCATTCCAGCATCACAGGGTTCTGAAAAGCCATGCCGACGGTGGAGCGCGGGCTCTTCACCTTCTCGCCATGCAGCCAGACCTCACCCTCATCCGGCTTGAGCAGGCCGGCGACCAGCTTGGTGAGCGTGGACTTGCCACAGCCGGAGGGGCCGACGACGGCGACGAAGCCGCCCTCGGGCACCGACAGCTCCAGCCCGTCGAGCACCGGCAGCGGGCCTTTGGCGGTCTTGTAGGCGTGGCGCACGCCCTTGATCTCGATGAGGTTGGTCATGTCTTGCCTTGCATGCGCGCGGGGGCGGGCAGGCCGCCCCGGCGCGGGGTCTTGGTCAGAGGCTCGGTCAGCGTCTTGATCAGAGACTCACTCGAGCGGGAAGCCGCCCTCGGGCAGGTAGTCGCCGGTGAAGTAGAGCGCGGCGTCGGGCTCGTGCTGGAACTCGTAGGTCAGCTTGATCTGCTCCAGGGCGCTGTCCATGCGGGCATCGTCGATCGGACCGAAGCCGTTCGCCTTCGTCCAGTCGGTGACCACGTTGGCGTCCAGCGCCAGTTCCAGGCGCCGGGTCTCCAGCTCGGCATCGGAGGCGGGGTTGCGCGACACGAGGCTTTCCACCGCAGCGGCGGGATCGGCCACCGCATCCTTCCAGCCCGCGGCCACGGCGGCGAGGAAGCCCTTCAGCAGCTCGCCGTTCTCAGCGGCCCAGTCGGTGTTGACGATGATCGCGTTGCCGTAGAGGTCGACGCCGTAGTCGGCCATCAGGATGGTCGATATGTCGCTCTCGTCCACGCCGAGACGCGCGGTGTTGAGGTAGGAGGTGAACGAAAAGCCAGTAACCGCCGCGACCTTGCCCTCGGCCAGCATCGGCTCGCGGGTGGGGAAGCCGACCGGCTCGATGGTGATCGCATCGGTGTCGAGGTCGTTCTCGGCGGCGAAGATCGGGAACTGCGCCCAGGCGCCATCCGGCGGCGGCGCGCCCAGCACCTTGCCCTCGAGGTCCTTCGGCGCCTCGACGCCCAGCGACTTGCGACCGATGATGGCGAAGGGCGGTTTGTCGTAGACCATCATCACCCCGGTCACCGGCGCGCCGGGGTTCTGGTCGAGGAACTTGATCAGCGAGTTGATGTCGGCAAAGCCCACCGGGAAGGCGCCGGTGGCGACTTTCGGAATGGCGTCGAGCGAGCCGGAACCGGCGGAGATTTCCACCTCGAGCCCGGCATCGGCGAAATACCCCTTGTCGATGGCGACGAAATAGGGCGCCGAGGGGCCCTCGAATTTCCAGTCGAGCGCGAAGGGCAGGGCGGTTTCGGCAGAGGCGGCGGCAGCGGCGGCCACGAGGGTGGCTGCCAGCGCGAAGGCGCGGGGGGTCATGGGGGTCTTCCTCCGTGTTGTGGCAGCCGGGGCCGCCTGGATTTCCGGCGTGTTGCTCACGTCTTGCGGCGAGTTTGCCCGGAAATGCGGCGGTGGGAAGGCCTGATCGGAAGAAGTCGCGTACATAGCTTGCTACATTTTGACCGATTGATCAAAATTTAGGCGAGGGCATCCCGGGGCTGTTGCGCAGCGGCAGTCCGGCGGCCAGCGCCCCCTCGATCAGCGAGGCGGCAAGGTGGTGCGCATGGTCGCCGTCGCTGGGCAGCATGTCGGGCACCTGCACCACGCGCATGCCAGCGGCGCGAGCGCTGGCAGCGCCGGTGTCGCTGTCCTCGAAAGCAAGGCAGAGCTCGGGCGCATGGCCGAGCGCTTCGGCCGCCAGGAGGTAGGGGTCGGGCGCGGGCTTGGGGTTCTCGACGTGGTCAAAGGCGATCACCGCGGCAAAATGCGCGCGCAGCCCGGCGAGGGATAGCTTGCGCTCGGCCTCCTGCGCGCCCGAGCTGGTGGCCACCGCCATGGGCAGGCCGAGCGCCGAGATCTCTTCGATCAGCAGCACCGCGCCGGGTTTCAGCGGCAGCCCCTCGGCTTCGCGCAGGGCGATGCTCTCCTCGCGGATCGCCTGCACCAGCATCGGCTGGTCGAGGTGTCCGTAGCTTTCGAGCAGCGCCGCCGCCACGGCATTGCGGTCGCGCCCGATCAGCGCTTCGAGAAAGCCCGGCGCCACGGTCTCGCCAAAGCGCAGGAAGGCGCGGCGCCCGGCCTCGAGCGCGACCCTCTCGCTGTCGACGAGCGTGCCGTCGAGGTCGAAGATGACGGCGGCGAAGGGGAGGGCGGTGGTCATGTCGGGCCTTTCGGGTTCGGGCGGCACCATGTGACCCGCCGCGGGGGGGAATGTCGAGGCCGCGATTTCGTGTTATGCTGGCGTCCCTTGAGGCAGGCAGGCACCCCCGGAACCCCGTGTATCAAGGAGGGTGGTTCGATGATCATGCGCGTCTTCCAGGTCGTGACCCGGCCGGGCAAGGAAGAGGAATTCGCCGAGTTCTTCCACAAGGTGGCGATCCCGCTGCTGCGCCGCACAGAGGGGATCGTCGAGGTGCTGCCGGGCGCGGCGCGGCCCGAAAGCCCGCGCGAGTTCTCGGTGGTCATGGTCTGGCGCGATCTTGCCTCGCTGAAGGCCTTCACCGACGAGGATTACACCCGGCCGCACGTCGACCCGGCGGAGGCGGACCTCGTGGAAAGCCGGCTCATCCGCCATTACGAGCTGGTCGAGGACGGGGTGATCAGGCGCTGAGACGTTCCATCGGCTGCCAGGCCGAGAGCACCGCGCGCGGTGTCCAGGTGAAGGTGAAGACGTTGCCGCCGCCGCCCGGTCCCTGATCGTGCGCGCGGCTGATCGGCTTGCCTGCCAGCGCGCACCAGAGCAGCGTGCCCACGCCGCCGTGGCCGACGAAGAGCACATCGCCGTCGCAGGGCTGCGCGAGACAGGTTGTCACCTCCGCGAGGATACGGGCCTGCGCATCGGCGGCGCGTTCCCAGCCGCGCACGGAGTCTTCCGGTGCGGCGAAGAAGCGGTCGGCCACCTGCTCGAATTCGGTCGGGGGCAGGAAGCCGGTCGCGCTGCGGTCGTTCTCGTGCATCGCCGGGCGCACCTCGACCGCCAGCCCGAGCGCCTCGGCGAGCGGCTGCGCGGTTTCCAGCGCCTTGGTCTCGCCGCTCGAGATGATCCGGGTGGTGCCCCGCAGCGCCTCGCCGCCGGCCAGCGCCGCGACCCGTGCCTTGCCGACATCGCTCAGGTGCCAGCGCGGCACGTCCAGCGCGGGATCGACGATGATCTGGGGGTGGGTGAGATAGCGGCAGAGCATGTGCAGGGGAAAGGGGGCGCGGTGATGCGCCCCCGATCGGTGGTCAGAGCTTGATGCGGAACTGGGCGTAGCCGTCCGCGTTGTCGCCCGCGTCCTCGATGTCGAGCGCCACGCTCTCCATGTAGTCGCGCGCCTTGGGGCCGGTCTCGAAAAGGACTGTGGTGCCCTCCATCGGCGCAAAGCTCCAGTTGTCATCGGCACTCGGGTTGATGGTGCCCTGCTCGACGATGTAGCGCACGATCACGTCGCGGTTGGTGTCCGGCGCCTCGAAGACGATGGTGTCGCCGGTACCCGGGAAGCTGCCGCCGCCCGTCGCGCGGTAGTTGTTGGTGGCGATGATGAACTCAGCCTCGGGATCGATTGGTGCGCCGTTGTACCTCAGGTTGACGATCCGGTTGGTTTCCTCGTTCACCACGTTGCCCTCGCGGTCGAACATCGCCGGCTGCGACAGGTCGATCTGGTAGGTCACCCCGTCGATCACGTCGAAGTTGTAGCTCGGGAAGTCGGTGTTGAGCAGCGGCGCGTCGGTCGCACCCGGCTCGATCTGGTTGAACATGCCCGCCGAGCGTTCCAGCCAGCCCTTCACCTGCGCGCCGGTCACCTTCACCGCCCGCACGGTGTTGGGATAGAGGTAGAGGTCGGCGACGTTCTTGATCGCCACCGGGCCCGCGGGCACGTCGGTGTAATACTCCGGCCCGCCGCGGCCGCCGGCCTTGAAGGGGGCCGCCGCAGAAAGGATCGGCAGCCCCTCGTACTCGGTGCCCATCATCATCTGTTCGATGTACCAGCTCTGCGCGATCGAGACGATCTGCACCGAGGGGTCATCCGCCACCAGCGCGAAGTAGGAATAGAGCGGCGCCGAGGTCTCGCCCACCGCGCGGCGCACGTAGTCCAGCGCCGCCTCGTGCTCGGGGCGGATCGACTCGAGCACCTCCGGATCGTCCTCGACCAGCGCGGTGACCTTGCGATCCTCGCCGCGCTGGTAGATCGGCCGCGCCTCGGAGGTGGTGGAGACCACGCGCCATTCATTGCCGTCGCGTTCGAGCAGCAGGTCGATGAGCCCCATGTGCGAGCCCCAGAACCCGCCCATGACCGCGGGCTTGCCGTGGATCGTGCCGGCGGAAAGGTCGATGGCATCCTGCCCGTCGTAATCTGCCGAGGGGAAGACGAGGTGGCTGTGCCCGGTCATCAGCGCGTCGATACCCTCGACGGCGGCCAGCGGCACCGAGGCGTTCTCCATCCCATCCTCGCGCTGCGCCGCGCCGATGCCGGAGTGCGACAGCGCGATGATGATCTCGGCACCCTCTTCCTTCATCTGCGGCACCCAGGCCTCGGCGGTGGTGACGATGTCGCGCGCCTGGACATTGCCCTCGAGGTGCTTGCGGTCCCAGTTCATCACCTGCGGCGGGGTGAAGCCGATGATGCCGACGCGGATCGGATGGGACGTGCCGGCACCGTCGGTGATCTCGCGGTCGAGGATCACGTAGGGTTTGAACAGGGTCTCATCCTCGCGCGGAGTGGCGCCCTGTTTCTTGGCGATATTCGCCAGCACGATGGGGAAGTTCGCGCCGCCGATGGATTTTTCTAGGAAGCCAAGACCGTAGTTGAACTCGTGGTTGCCGATGGTGCCCGCGTCATAGCCCAGCGTGTTCATCGCGGTGATGACCGGGTGCATGTCGCCGTCTTTCATGCCGCGCTCGTAGGCAATGTAATCGCCCAGCGGGTTGCCCTGCAGGAAATCGCCGTTGTCCACCAGCAGCGCGTTGGTCGCCTCGGCCCGGATGCCCTCGATGATTGAGGCGGTGCGCGACAGGCCGACGGTATCGACCGGCTTGTCGGCGTAATAGTCGTAGGGGAAGACGTGCACGTGCAGGTCGGTGGTTTCCATGATGCGCAGGTGTGCCTGATTGGCCGCGGCGCGGGCCGAATAGGGGTGCAGTGCGATCAGTGCACCACTCGCGGCGCTGCAGGCGAGAAAGCCTCTGCGGCTGATCGGGGTCTGGGGAAGCTTGCGCATCTTGCTCTCCTTCGAGTGTCGTCGCTGTGGGGAATAGTGCAGCTCCAAGACAGTCTTGCAACGCTCCTCTTCCGGCGCGGCACGCACCGGCGGCGCCGCGTCGGGTAACGTCGCGACACCCGCCGCAGAGCTGTGCACCGCGCCTGCGGCGCGCCGGGGCAATGCCCCGGTGCGTATTTGCAAAGAGAAGAAGCAGGGGCCGTGCTGTCCTTCTTCTCTTTCGAAATACGCCGGGGAGCGCGAGGGGCAGCGCCCCTCGCCCTGTTCCGGGCTCCAAGCCCTAGGTGCGAGGGACGGCGTCTATCGCCTTTCCTTCTGCCACAGTCGTGGCTTGCGGCCCGCCGGTTGTCACTCCGCGCGGCGCGTGCCATGGCTTGCCCACCCAGAAGGAGGCGCGGCATGCGGCAGACGGAAGAGGTGACATTCGGCGGATCGGGGCTCGACCGCGCGGCGGAGCTGCGGGGCGATATCCCGGCGCTTGCGGAACGCATGCAGCGCCCCGGCGCGCGCGGCGTGGTGTTCTGGCGCGGCAAGCCGCTGGTGTCCGATGACGCGGCGCGCGGAGAGACCTGCGCCGCGCTGCCGCGCCTGCCGCTGGACCACCCGCTGCTCGCCTCGGCGCGGGCGCGTCCCGTGCTGCTCGGCCGTGAGGCGGGCGAGGTGGTGCTGGCCTATGACATTTCCGCCTGGGAGCCCGATGCGCCGCAACAGGAGGGCTTTGTCGACCCGAGCGTGCAGACCCACCCGGACGCACCGGAGGGTGCACGGTTCGTCGAGCTGCGCACGCTGCTCATGGCGCTCACCCCGCGCGATGCCGAGCTTGGCGCCACCGGCAAGGCGATCCTCGGCTGGCATGACACGCATGGTTTCTGCGCGCGTTGCGGGCAGCCCTCCGATGTCACCCAGGCGGGCTGGCAGCGGGTCTGCCGCGCCTGCGGCGCGGCGCATTTCCCGCGCACCGATCCGGTGGTCATCATGCTGATCACCCGCGGCAACGCCTGCCTTCTGGGCCGCTCTCCGGGCTGGCCCGAGGGGATGTACTCCTGCCTCGCGGGCTTCATCGAGCCGGGCGAGACGGTCGAAGCCGCGGTGCGCCGCGAGGTGATGGAGGAGACCGGGATCGAGGTCGGCCGCGTGTCGCTGCTCACCAGCCAACCCTGGCCCTGGCCGTCCTCGCTGATGCTCGGTTGCCGCGGTGAGGCGACGAGCGAGGCGATCAGCATCGACCCCGTCGAAATCGAGGACGCGCAATGGGTCAGCCGCGAGCGGCTCGCCGATGCCTTTGCCGGGCTGGAGCCGGGGATCGTGCCGGCGCGGCGCGGCTCGATTGCAAATTACCTGCTGCGCAACTGGGTTGCGGACCGCCTCGATTAGGACAAGATGCGCGGATAGCGAGTTAACACGGGTTGAACGAGGCAGGCGATGGACATCTCTACCAAGGAAGACATCGAGGTTCCGGTCGAGCGCGTCTACGCGGAGGCGACCAACTTCGAACACCTCGAGCGGCAGATCATGCGCCGCGGGATCGAGCTGCGGCGGATCAACCCGGCAGGCGAGGGCAGCCACGCCTGGCACGCGGTGTTCAACTTCCGGGGCAAGGCGCGCTCTGCCGACATTACCCTGGTCGAGGAGGACGCCCCAAACCTGCTGGTCTACCGCAGCCTCACGGACGGGCTGGAGGTGCTGACGCGGATCGAGTTCGTGGCGCTGTCACGCAGCCGTACCCGCGTCGCCATGGACCTCGAGCTGAAGCCCAAGACGCTCTCGGCGCGGCTCATGGTACAATCGCTGAAGCTGGCGCGCGCCAACCTTGAAAAGAAGTTCCGTGTGCGCATGGCCGATTACGCACAGGCGATCGAGGACCGGCTCAAGAGCGCCTGATCAGCCCGGCTGCGCCAGCGGTTTCAGCGCGCGGTAGAGCGCGCGCCACCTTTCCAGACGATCCTGCAGGGACGCCTGCGCGCGGGGCGAGAAGACCTCGCGTGCGTCCGGTCTCTGCGCCAGATCGCCCCGCGACAGCGCGCCGGTCGCCAGCGCGGCCAGCTTCGCCGCGCCCAGCGAGGGGCCGCTCGTCGCTCCCTCGGGGCGGAACAGGGTCAGCCCGCTGGCATCGGCCACGCTTTGCAGCAGAAGGTCGCTCTGCGCGCCGCCGCCGAGCGCAGGCAGCGCGGCCGGCCCCTGCGCGGCAGCTCCAAAACTCTCGACCGCATCGGCAAAGCAGAAGGCCACCGCCTCGACAACCGCGCGCATCATCGCGGCGCGGCTTGTGCTGTCCTCCAGCCCGAAGAAGCCGCCGCGGATGTGCGGATCGCCATGCGGGCTGCGCTCGCCCGTGAGGTAGGGCAGGAAGAGCGGCACGCGGGCCTCGGGCACGGCGGCGGCCTCCTGCAGCAGCGCGCCGATCTCGACCCCGGCGACCCCGGCGAACCAGGCCATGGGGCGGGCGCCGTTGAGCATCGCCGCCATCTGGTACCAGCGATCCGGTAGGGTGTGCGCGAAGGCATGCACGAAGGCGCCGGGGTTGGGGCGGTAGCCGGTGCCGGCCTGCAGGAACTGCGCCGACGTGCCGAGCGAGATCAGCCCGGTGCCATCCTCCACCGCGCCGACGGCGACCGCCCCGGTTGCCGCATCGCCGCCGCCGGTGACGATCCGGACCTTTGGCGACAGTCCCAGCTCGGCGGCCAGCTCGGGGAGGATCCGTCCCGCCTCCTGCGTGCCGTCCAGCACAGGGGGAAGCCAGGCGGGATCGGTGGCCGAGATGGCGCAGAGCTCTCCGGACCAGCACCGCTGCGCCTGGTCGAACCACAGCGTTCCGGCGGCATCCGAGGGGTCTGTGGCGTAGCCGCCGTGCAGGCGGTAGCCGAGGTAGTCCTTTGGCAGAAGCGCATGGGCGATGCGGGCGTGGACCTGCGGCTCGTGGCGCGCGAGCCAGAGCAGCTTGGGCGCGGTGAAGCCGGGCAGGGGCGGCACGCCCGCCAGCGTACCGATCCCCGGCAGGGCTTCGCGGAGGGCGCTGCATTCGGCGTGGGCGCGGCCGTCGTTCCACAGCATGGCGGGGCGCAGCACTGCGTCCGATGCGTCGAGCAGCACGGCCCCGTGCATCTGGCCCGAGAGGCCAATGGCGGTGATGCTGCGACGTTCGCCTTCGGGCAGACCGGCGACCAGCTCGGCCAGCACCTCGCGCGCCGCGCGCCACCAGTCCTCGGGGTCCTGCTCCGAGGCGTAGGGCATGGGCGACGTTGTGGTGAGCGCGCGCCGCGCCTCGGCCCGGGGGACGCCGGCCTCGCACAGCAGGCCGATCACCGAGCTGGTGCCGAGATCCAGTCCGATTTCCAAGGCAGGTCTCCTCCCAAGAACCCTGTCACGTGTGGTGCCGACCATTTCCCGGATCGGCGTGGCCTGCAAGGGGCCTCAGCCGAGGGTGATGACCCGCCCGCCCGCGGCCTCGGCATCCTCGGGGTCGTGGGTCACCAGCAGCACCGGCAAGCCCTGCGCCCGGGCGCGCTCGAAGACCAAGCTGCGGATCTGGTCGCGCCGCGCCGCGTCGAGCCGTGAGAAGGGTTCGTCGAGCAGCAGCGCGCGGGGTTCGGCCAGAAGCATGCGCATCAGGGCCACGCGCGCCTTCTGCCCACCCGAGAGCGTGGCGGGATCGCGGGCGGCGAAACCCTCCAGCCCGATGTCGCGCAGCGCCGCATCGATCCGCGCGCGCCGGGCCTTGCCGCGCAGGCGCGGCGGCAGGCCGAAGCCGAGGTTGCCGCCGACAGACAGGTGCGGGAACAGCAGCTCGTCCTGGAAGAGGATGCCCACGCGGCGGCGCTCGGGCGGCAGAAGGGTGATCTCGGTGCCGTCCAGCGTGATCTGCCCGCTCAGCGTGAACCCCGGCGCCAGCGTGCCGATGATCGCCGAGAGCAATGTGGACTTGCCCGACCCGGATGGCCCCATGACCGTCAACACCTCGCCCGGCGCGACGCGCGCGTCGAGCGACAGCATCGGCGCGCCGTGGCGGTCGATGCGCAGGTGAGCGAAGCTCAGCCCCTCAGCCATGCCGCATCCCCCGCCGGTTGCGCCAGGCCAGCGCCGGGATCAGCAGCGCCAGCCCGAAGGGCAGGAAGGCCGCAGCCGTCTGGGCCAATGCGGTGACCCCGATGACCCGTCTGTCGCCGCCGGAGGCGAGGGCGAGGGCTTCCGTGGTCAGGGTCGGCACGCGGCCTCCGCCGATCAGAAGCGTGGGCAGGTATTGCCCGACGCTCACGGCGGCGCTGACCGCTGCGGCGGCGAGCCAGGGGCGCAGCAGCATCGGCAGCCGCAGGCGCCAGAAGGTGGCACCCGGCCCGCGCCCCAGCGCGTGGGACACCGCGGCGAAGCGAGGGTCGAGCGCGCGGTAGGGGTCCGACAGCGACAGGAAGGCGTAGGGCAGCACGAAGACCACGTGCACGGCGATCACCGCGCCCAGCGTGCCGTCGAGCCCGGTCAGCAACGCTGCGATCTGCAGCCCGGGCAGGAAGGCGATCTGCGGCACCAACAGCGGCAGGTAGAGCAGCCAGAGCGCCCGCGCGCCGGGCCGCAGCCCGTGACGCTGCTCGGCTTCGAGGCAGGCGGTGGTCAGCGCCATGGCGATGCCGGAAACGGCGGCGGCGATCAGCAGCGTGCGGCCGAAGAGCGCCAGCAGCTCGGGCCCGTGGCGCATCCAGCTGCGCAGCGTCCAGCCCTGCGGCAGCAGTTCGGGGAAGCGCCAGAGCCCGGCGAAGGACCAGACCGCCAGTCCGACCAGCCCCAGCAGCACCGCCGCCGCGGACAGTGCGCCAAGCCCCAGCCCCAGACCGCGCAGCACCCGTTCGCCGTGGCCGCGCCCGCCAGCGACCAGCCAGCGGGCCGAAAGCCGGGCAGTGGCGATCTCGCCGCCGCGCCAGAGCAGCAGCGCTCCGACGGTGAGCGCCAGCAGCATGAGCGCCCCGGCAGAGGCGCGGAAGCGCAGCGCGAGGTCGGGGTCGTTCATCCATTTCAGCACCTGCACGGCCAATGGTGGTGGCGTGCCGGGGCCGAGGATCATCGCCACGTCGACCACCGAAATGGAAAAGGCCAGCACCGCGTAGACCGGCAGGCGGATCTGCGCATAGAGCCTCGGCAGCAGCACCTTGGCCCAAGCGGTGACCCGCCCGTAGCCGAGCGCCTGCGCCGTGGCGACGCTCTGCGCCGGGCGCAGCGCCGGCAGGGCCGCGAGGCTCATCAGCAGCAGGAAGGGCATCTCCTTGACCACCAGCCCGGCGATCAGCGACAGGCCGAAGGGGTCCTGCAGGATCAAGAGATCCGGGGGGCGCTCCCAGCCCAGCGGCAGGGCGATCAGCCGGGCGACCCAGCCCGAGGGGGCGATGAGAAAGGCCAGCCCGAAGGCCGCGGCGGCATGGGGCACCGACAAGAGCGGCGAGAGCACCCGTTCGAGCGCGGCAAAGGCCTGCGTGCCCTGCCACCCGGCGCAGATCAGCAGCGTCAGTGTCAGCGAGATCAGCGTCGCCGCGAGACCGGTGAAAAGCGACAGGATCACCGCACGGGGCAGGCCCGGCCAGTCAAACAATTCACGGAAGGGATCAAGGCTCAGCCCTGTTCCGCCAAGCGCCGGCATCAGGCCGAGGGCCGGGGCGAGCGTGCCCGCCAGACCCGCCGCCACCGGCCCGAGCAGCGCCAGCAGCGTGAGGGCCGGCGCCGCGCGGGTCAGCGAAAGCGCCACTCAGGGGGCCACGCCGTAGCGTGCGGTCCAGTCCTCTTCGAGCTTTTCCATCCACGACGGATGCGGCTCGGGCAGGGTGGGGCCCAGTTCCTCGGGGGTCAGCGTGGCGATTCCCACGGGAATCTCGTCGAAGAGCCGCACCTGCTCGTCCGAGAGATTGTCCATCGCCAGCACCGTGCCGAAGCCGAGCTCGTCGGGGCTTGCCATGCGCGCCTGCGCCTGCGGCGAGAGCAGCAGGTTGGCGATCACCATGGCCCCGGCCTTGGCATTGGCATTGTAGGGGATGGCGACGAAGCTGGCATTGCCCAGCGAGCCGCCCTCGAGCACGAAGCTGCGCACCGTGTCCGGAAGCTGGAAGTTGGCGATGGCGTTGGAGGCGGCGTTGGGGTTGAACTCGAAGCCGATGTCGATCTCATTGTCGGCCATCAGCTGGATCATCCGCTGGGCGTTCTGCGGGTAGGCCTTGCCCTGCCGCCAGAGGTTGGGCGTCAGCGCGTCGAGCCAGTCCCAGAGCGGGGCGGTGGCGGCGTCATAGTCGGCTTCATCGACCGGGGCAGACAAGGCCTCGGGGTTGGGTGTCAGCTCGATCAGCGCCTGCTTGAGGAAGGTCGAGCCGAGGAAATCCGGCGGCTGCGGGTAGGTGAAGCGGCCCGGGTTGGCGGCGGCCCATTCGGCCAGTGCCGACATGGTGCGCGGCGGTTCAGGCAGGCGGGCGGTGTCATGATAGAACACCAGTTGCGCCATGCCCCACGGGCTCTCCAGACCCTCTGTCGGCACTGTGAAATCGGCGGTCAGCGCAGCGTTGGCCTCGGGGTCGGTGAGCTGCCAGTTCGGCAGGTCCTCGGACCACGGACCGTAGAGCAGCCCTTGGCGCTTCATCGCCGCGAAATTCTCGCCGTTGATCCAGATGAGGTCGATGGCCCCGCCCGCGTCCTTGCCGGCGCTCTTCTCGGCGAGCACCCGGCTCACCGCCTCGGCGGTGTCCGAGAGCTTCACGTGTTCCAGCGTCACGCCATACTCGTCCTGCGCCAGATCGCCGATCCAGTCGATGAAGCCGTTGACATTCTCGGCCCCGCCCCAGGCGTTCCAGTAGACGGTCTGACCCTCGGCCTCGGCCACCACGGCGTCCCAATCGGCGGGGTCCGCCTCGGCAAAGGCAAGAGGCGGAGTTGTGACGGTAAGGGTTGCTGCGAGGCCAAGCGGCAGCCAGTTGCGCATCGGGCGGCGGATCATTGCGCGGGACTTTCCTTCTGTGCCGCGACCTGCGGCGCTTTCGTGCTATATGGAGTCATGTTGTCGCAAGCACGCCGCCCCGGGGTCAATGACAAAAGGGCGTGAAGGCACTGCCGCGCGCTTGCCGCCTTCGGGCGAATTCCTATCTGAAACGTGTATAATTTTCAGGAGCATCGCCCATGTGGGACGAACGATACGCCGTCGAGGATTACGTTTACGGAACCGAGCCTTCGGGCGTTCTGATCCGCCGAAATCACTGGTTGAAACCGGGCGCAAAGGCGCTCTGCGTCGCCGACGGCGAGGGGCGCAACTCGGTGCATCTCGCGCGACAGGGGCTGAAGGTCACCGCCTTCGATGGCTCGGCACCCGCAGTGGACAAGGCGCGTCGCCTCGCCGCCGAGCGCGGGGTCGAGGTGGATTACGCGGTGCAGGACGTCTTCGACTGGGACTGGCCGGTGGCGGAGTTCGATCTGGTGGTTGGCATTTTCATCCAGTTCGTCGGCCCGGAGGGCCGCGCGATGCTCTTTGACAGGATGAAGCAGGCGCTGAAACCGGGCGGCGTGCTGCTGCTGCACGGTTACACGCCCCGGCAGCTGCAGTTTGGCACCGGCGGTCCCGGGGCGGTGGAGAACCTCTACACGGCAGGGATGTTGCGCAAGGCCTTTGCCGATATGAAGGTGCAGGTGCTCGAGGATTACGAGCTGGAGATCCGCGAGGGGCAGGGCCACAACGGCCGCTCGGCGCTGATCGACATGATCGCCGTCAAGCGCTGAGCGCCCGAGGGGTCACGCCTCGATCGCGCCGAAATGCTGCGCGACGATGCCGGGAAGCTGGTCCCAGTGGTCGAAGGCATAGGCGTGGGTCAGATCGGAGAGGGGGGCCTTGCGGTATCCCTCGGTGAAGAGCGCGAAGGGCATGCCGGCGCGCTCGGCGGTTTCGGCGTCCACCTCGCTGTCACCGACGTAGAGACCCGGCCCGCCGAGGTCTTCCATCACCTTCATCAGCGGCGCGGGGTCCGGCTTGCGCACCGGCAGCGTATCGGCGCTGGCCACGGCGCGCAGGTGCCGGTCGAGCCCGAAGTGCTTCAGCGCGATATGGGTCGGGGCTTCGGGCTTGTTGGTGCACAGTCCCATGGCGCAGCCCAGCAGTTCCAGCCGAGCCAGCGCGTCGATCACGCCGGGGTAGAGCACGGTGAGCGCCGGTTCGCGCTCGTATTCCTGCATGAACTTGCCAAGAAGGCGGGGGTGCGCCTCCGGGTCATCCCCTAGACCCACGGTCTCGACGACGCGGGCAATGAGTACCGAGGCGCCCTTGCCGATGAAGCTGCGGGCCTGATCGAAGGTGATCTCCGGCAGGCCCTCGCTGCGCAGCACGACATTGGCGGCGCGATGCAGGTCGGGCGCGCTGTCGATCAGCGTGCCGTCGAGATCGAAGACCACGGACTTCAGCATGGTGCGCCGCGCTCGGCTCGGGGGGAACGGGACTTGGGCATGGGCGAAGATTCCTTGTACCGGGCCACCCGGCGGCGGCGCGGGGTCATAGTGACGGCACCACCCGGCAAGGTCCAGCGGATCGCCGGGGTCATTCGCTCAGCCATTCGGGTTGCAGCACCATGACGGTCGGTTGGGGAGGCAGGTCGCGCAGGCCGATCACCAGCTCAGAGGTGTCACGCCGATCCACCGGGAAGGTGTCGGACACATCGGCGATGAAGCGCTCCAGCGAGGCCCCCGAGAACCAGTGCATCGGCAGGATCACCGAGCTGCGGAGCCGTTCCACCACCCGGACCATGGAATCGAGCGCCATGGTCATGCCGCCGTCTACCGGCACCATCAGAACATCCACACGGCCAAGCGCGGCGTATTGCTCGTCGCTCGGCTCATGGTGCAGGTGGCCGAGATGGCCGATGCAGAGCCCCTCGACCTCGAAGACGAAGATCGAGTTGCCCTTCTCCTCGGTGCCGCCATAGGCCGAGCGGATATCGGTCGAGACGTTGCGCACGAGCATCTCGCCGAGATCGAGATGGTGTTCGATACCCTCGCCGAATTCCCCCCAGCCTTCGAGGATGTGCGGGATCGCCGGGTCGGGGTTGGCGGTCCAGTGGCTGGAGTGGGCGTGGTTCATCGTCACGATGTCGGGAATCATCGGCACATTGCCGATGTAGCCGGTGAAATCGGTGACCGCGTTCAGCCCGCCGCGCGTCTGGATCAGAAAGGCGGCATGCGACAGGTATTGAATGCGCACAGAATACTCGGGCACTGGATCGGTCCAGGCGGCCTTGTGGAGGTACTGCAGGCCCGGGGCGGCATCGGCGATGGCGATGCAATGGGAGGCGCGGCGTTCCTGCGCCTCGGCGGGCAGAGAGATCAGGCCGGAAAGACCGGCGCTGACGGCGAGAACCATCGTGTCGCGGGCGGTGCGCAGCATGGCAAGGCTCCTTTCGGATCTCAGCCTAAGCCGGGATGGCCCCGCGCGGCGCTAAAATTTACGTGGGGTAAGCTTTGGGCGTTCGGCGAAGGCACGCGACGCGCGGATTCGCGGCAATCCCGTGCCCGTGGCGCCCTGCTCAGCCGACCTGCGTGCGGCCGCGCCGGTCGAGCCGCAGCGCGCTGTAGAGAACGTGGGTGCGCCAGCGCCCGTTGATCTGCAGGTAGCTCTGCGCCACGCCTTCGTATTTGAAGCCCGAGCTTTCCAGCAGCCCGCGCGAGGCGACGTTCTCGGGCAGGCAGGCGGCTTCGATCCGGCTCAGGTCCATCTCGGTGAAGGCATGGTGCACCAGCGCGGCGATCGCCTCGCGCATGTAGCCGTGCCGCGAGAAGGGCTGGCCGGTCCAGTAGCCCAGCGTGCCCGATTGCGCCGGGCCGCGGCGGATGTTGTCGAGGGTGATCGCCCCGACCAGCACCTGATCTTCGCGCCGGACGAGGAACAGGGGCACCGCCGAGCCGGCGTTGATCGACCGCGTGGCCCAGTAGACCCGGTTGGTGAAGGCGCGCCGCGACAGGTGGTCCTCGGCCCAGGATGGCTCCCAGGGGGTGAGGTACTCCTTGCTCTGCAGCCGCAGCGCGACCCAGGCGTTGAAATCGCCATGCATCGGCGGGCGCAGTATCAGGCGCTCGCTGTCGAGCCTGAACTTCCGCCGCCGACCCAGCATCAGGCCGCCCGCTGTGCCTGCAGCTCGCCCAGCCCGGGCGCGCTGCCGACCGGCCCGTAGAGCGCGAGCGCCGCAGGAGCCTCGGCTGCCATCTTCTCGGCGAAGTCGCGCACGTCGCCGGTGGTGACGTTGTCGATTTTCTCCACCGTCTCCTCGATTGGCGGCACCTCGCCCCAGATCTGCACCATGCGCGCCATGCGCTCGGCGCGGGAGGACGAGCTTTCGAGCCCCATCAGCAGCCCGGCCTTCATCTGTGCGCGGGCGCGGGCGACCTCCTCGGGGGACATGTCGTCGGCGGCGCGCTTCATCTCGTCGATGGTCAGCCGTGCCAGCTCGCCGACTTCCTCACCGGAGGTGCCGGCGTAGATCGTGTTGAGCCCGGTTTCCGCGTAGGCACCGGTCTGCGAGAAGATCGTGTAGCAGAGCCCGCGCTTTTCACGGATCTCCTGGAAGAGGCGCGAGGACATGCCGCCCCCCAGAGCGATCGAGTAGATCTGCGCGGTGTAGAAGCTGGGGTCCCGGTAGCCCGGCCCCTCGAAGGCCAGTGCCATATGCGCCTGCTCGAGCGTCTTCTCGCGGCGAATCTCGCCGCCGGTGAAGCGGGCGTTCTCGGCAACCGGTGCGAGCCGAGGAACCATCCCGCCGAACAGGCCTTCGGCCTGCGCCACAAGCGCCTCGTGGTCGACCGCGCCGGCGGCCGAGAGGATCATCTGGCCCGGTCCGTAGTGCTCGGCGACGAAGGCGGCGAGGTCGTCCCGGCCGAAGCCCTTCACATTGGCCGCCTCGCCGAGGATGGTCCGCCCCAGCGCCTGGCCGCCATAGGCCTGTTCCTGCAGCCAGTCGAAGATCACGTCATCGGGCGTGTCGAGCGCCTGGCCTATCTCCTGCAGGATCACGTGGCGTTCGGTTTCGATCTCCTTGGGCTCGAAGATCGGGTTGAGCAGGATGTCTCCGACCACGTCCATGGCGAGGCGAGTGTCGTTCTCCAGAACGCGCGCGTAATAGGCCGTCACCTCGCGCGAGGTATAGGCGTTGATGTAGCCGCCCACGTCCTCGATCGCCTCGGCAATCTGCAGCGCGCTGCGCGTCTTGGTGCCCTTGAACGCCATGTGCTCGAGGAAATGCGCGATGCCGTTCTGCTCGAGCCGCTCGTTGCGGCCCCCGGCGGTGACCCAGATGCCAAGCGAGGCCGACTGCAGGCCGGGCACGTTTTCCGAAACGACGCGGAAGCCGTTCTTGAGGGTGGTCAGTTGCACGGTCACTTGGAGATACGCTCCCGGATAAGGGTTTCGAGTGCGCCAAGGTCATTGGGCACGCGGGTGACGCGCTCGGGGCGGTCGAAGAGGTCGGCCATGCGCGCGGGCAGCGGCGGGCGGAGGCCGCTGGCCTTTTCCACGGCGTCGGGGAATTTTGCCGGATGCGCGGTGGCAAGGGTGATCATCGGCACGGCGGGGCTGCGGTGCTCCTCGGCCACCTTCACGCCGATGGCGGAATGCGGGCAGAGCAGCTCGCCCATGGTCTTGTGCGCCTGCGCGATGGTGGCGAGCGTCTCTTCTTCCGAGGCGCGGCCGCTCTCGAAATGCTCGCGCAGCGCCTGCAAGGCGCCCTGCGAGACGTGGAAGCCGCCCGCTTTCAGCTCGTCCATCAGCTGGCCCACGGCGGCACCGTCGCGCCCGTAGGCGTCGAAAAGTGCGCGCTCGAAGTTGGAACTGACCTGGATGTCCATCGACGGGCTGATCGACGGGTGCACTTCCGAGGTCTGGTAGTCGCCGGTCGAGAGGCAGCGGTGCAGGATGTCGTTCTGGTTGGTCGCCACCACCAGCCGGTCGATCGGCAGGCCCATCTTCTTGGCGATGTAGCCCGCGAAGATGTCGCCGAAGTTGCCGGTGGGCACGGTGAAGCTGACCTTGCGGTCGGGCGCGCCGAGCGAGACCGCCGAAGAGAAGTAATAGACCACCTGCGCCAGCACCCGCGCCCAGTTGATCGAGTTCACGCCCGCCAGCCGCACCTCGTCGCGGAAGGTGAAGTCGTTGAACATGTCCTTGAGCTTGGCCTGGCAGTCGTCGAAATGCCCGTCGAGCGCCAGCGCATGGACGTTGGCTTCCGACGGCGTGGTCATCTGGCGGCGCTGCACCTCCGAGACGCGGCCATGCGGGAAGAGGATGAAGACATCCACCGCGTCGAGCCCGCGGAAGGCTTCGATCGCCGCCGAACCGGTGTCGCCCGAGGTGGCGCCGACGATGGTCACCCGCTCGCCGCGGCGCGTCAGCGCCTCCTGGAACAGCTGGCCGATGAGCTGCATGGCGAAGTCCTTGAACGCCAGCGTCGGGCCGTGGAACAGCTCCAGCAGGAAGTGGTTCGGTGCCAGCTGCACCATCGGCGCGCGGGCGTTGTGGCCGAAACCGGCATAGGCCTTGGAGATGAGATCCCCGAAGGTCTCGTCGCTGAAGCTGTCGCCGACGAAGGGCCGCATGACGCGGAAGGCGACTTCCTCGTAGGACAGCCCGTTCAGCGCGCGGATGTCATCGGGGGTCATCACCGGCACGGTCTCGGGCACGTAGAGGCCGCCGTCACGGGCGAGGCCGGAGAGCATGGCCTCTTCGAAGCTGAGCGCCGGGGCTTTGCCGCGGGTCGAGATATAGCGCATGGAGCTCATGGGGGCTCAGGCCTTTCCTGTCTTGGACTGCCGGCGGATGTAGTAGCCGGTCATGATCAGCCACACCACGGCCAGCGAGAACCAGGTGATGGCATATTGCAGGTGATCGTTGGGAATGCCGCTGGCGCTGACCGGCAGCGGCTGAATGGTCGGGTCGGCAGGGTCGATCTCACGCGCGACGACGAGCAGCGGTTCGGTCTGCAGCACCTCGGCCATGGCGCCGATGTCGCGGGCGAACCAGATGTTCGCCGCCACGTCGTTCTCCGGCGTCGAGCTGTTGCGGTCATCGGGCCAGTGCAGGTTGCCGGTCACGGTGACCGGGCCAGTGCTGCGCGCGGCGTCCTTGTTCTCGTCGGCGGTGAAGCCGCGGTCGAGCAGCAGCAGGCGCGGCCCGCCTGTCACGCCCTCGACCCGGAATGGCGAGATGATCCGGTAGCCCGCGCCGACCTGCTTCTGGCTGACCAGCACGCGGATCTCGCCGCGCAGAATCTCGCCCTGCAGGGCGACGGGCTGGTAGCGTTGCTCGTCGGGCGCGATCATCCGGGGCAGCGGCTGCGCCTCGCCGGAGATGCGGGCGTCGATCTCGGCCAGCACCGCTTCCTTCCACTCCAGCCGGCGCAGCTGCCAGCTGCCGAGCGACACGAGGATCGCGGCGCCGATCAGGCCGAAAAGGAGGGGGGCGAGGTAGCGGGTCAACTAGGTCCGGGTCCGGCTTTCGGGTCGTGGGTCGGGGCGCCTGCGCGCCCTGCCTGCTTTAGCGCCTCTGCGCGGGGCACATCAAGGCGCGATTGAGCCGCCGGGCAAAGCTACACCGGACTGCGGCAGAAGGGCAGGGGCGCTGCCCCTCTGCGGCTGCGCCGCATTCACCCCGGCGTATTTGGAAAGAGAAGAAGGGGGGGCGCGCTCGCCTGCTTCTTCTCTTTTCAAATACGCCTGCCGGAGGCCTGCCACAGGCGCTTGCGCTGGAAATACGCGAAACGCCCGCCGGAAGCGGCGGGCGTTTGTGGTCTCGGTGAGACGAGAAGGTTCAGCTGGACTGTCTCAGCCGCCCCAGATGTAGATCGAGGCGAAGAGGAAGAGCCACACCACGTCGACGAAGTGCCAGTACCAGGCGGCGGCCTCGAAGCCGACGTGCTTGTCGGGGGTGAAATCGCCCTTCATCAGCCGCAGTAGGCAGACGAAGAGAAAGATCGTCCCGATGATCACGTGCATGCCGTGGAAGCCGGTCGCCATGAAGAAGTTGGCGCCGTAGATGTTGCCGGAGAAGCCGAAGGCGGCGTGGCTGTACTCATAGGCTTGGAACACGGTGAAGAGCACGCCGAGCGCGATGCCGATGATCAGGCCCCACTTCATGTCCTCGCGGTTGTTCTCATGCACGAGCGCGTGGTGCGCCCAGGTCACGGCGGCACCCGAGCAGAGCAGGATCAGCGTGTTGATCAGCGGCAGGTGCCAAGGATCGAAAGTCTCGATTCCAGCGGGCGGCCAGACGCCATCGACCGCCGGCGAGTTCGGGCCCATCGGGTAGAGCGCGTGTTTGAAGAACGACCAGAACCAGGCGAGGAAGAACATCACCTCGGACATGATGAAGAGGATGAAGCCGTATTTCAGGCCGATCTGCACCACCGGGGTGTGATCACCCACGCGGCTTTCGGCGATCACCTCGGACCACCAGCCGAACATCGTGTAGAGCACGCCGACGAAGCCGGCGAGGAAGATCCACGGCCCGCTGTCATGCATCCACAGCACCGCGCCGAACAGCATGACGAAGGCAGAGGCGGAGCCGATCAGCGGCCAGGCTGATGGGGGCAGGATGTGGTAGTCGTGGTTCTTTGCATGCGCCATCTCGTTTCCCTCGTTGGTCAGGCGGTCAGTTCACGGAGCTCGTGTCCGCTTCTTCCTTGGCGAGAGCGGCCTGCGTCTCCTCTGGCAGGTCGATCTCGTAGAATGTGTAGCTCAGCGTGATGTGCTTGGCGAACTTCGCGTCGGGATCGTTGACGATCTCGGGGTCGACGTAGAAGCTCACGGGCATTTCCACCCGCTCGCCGGGCATCAGCACCTGCTCGGTGAAGCAGAAGCATTCGATCTTGCTGAAATAGGCCCCGGCGTCATAGGGGGCCACGTTGTAGGCGGCCTGACCGGCGATCGGTCGGTCGGTCGGGTTGTAGGCCTCGTAGAAGGCCAGGCCGTCTTCGCCAATGCGCAGTGTCATCTCGGTCTGCATCGGCTTGAATTCCCAGGGGAAGCCGCGGTCCTTCGAGGCATCGAAGCGGATCTTGATGGTCTGATCGAGGATCTGCGAGGATTCGCCCGCCGCGACATTGGTGGTGCCGCCATAGCCGGTGACCCGGCAGAACCAGTTGTAGAAGGGCACCGCTGCCCAGGCCATGGCGCCCATGAAGACCACCACGCCGATCAGCGACCAGAGGGTTTTCGTCGTCCCCTTAGTTGCCACTCTGCACCTCGCCTGCGCCCTGGGGCGCGGTTGCGGACGAGAAGTCGCCCGAGCCGATCTTGACGATGGTCAGCCCGAAGACGATGGCGATGAAGGCGGCCAGGGTCAGCCCCACGCCGATATTGCGGCCACGGCGGCGCTGATGCAGTTCATGCTCGTGCGCGATGCCCATTACCAGGCTCCCAGAAGGTCGATGCCGAAACGGGCCAGCCCCGCTTCCACCAGGATCGCGCCGAAGTGGGCGAAGAGGTAGAGCAGCGAGAGCTTGAAGAAGCTCTTTTCGGTCTTGAAGTTGTCCGCTTCCGACATGGTCTCGTCGCGGCGGAAGATGTCCCAGGCGCCCTTGAGGAAGAGCGCGTTCAGCACCAGCGCCACGGCGAGGTAGATCGGCCCGCCCACCGAGGTGAAGCCGGTGCCGATGGCCAGCGCCGCCAGCAGGATGGTGTAGACGAGGATGTGCTTGCGGGTCGAGCGGCGGCCGTGGGTCACGGTCAGCATCGGCACGTCCGCGTCGTCGTAATCCGAGCGCATGAAGAGTGCGAGCGCCCAGAAGTGCGGCGGCGTCCACATGAAGGTCAGGCAGAACATCAGCACGGCCTCGACGCTGACCGATCCGGTCGCGGCGGCCCAGCCGATCATCGGAGGGAAGGCGCCCGCGGCACCGCCGATGACGATGTTCTGCGGCGTCGAGCGCTTCAGCCACATGGTGTAGATCACCACGTAGAAGAAGATGGTGAAGGCCAGCAGACCGCCGGCCAGCACGTTGGTCGCGAGCGCGAGGAAGACGCAGGAGAATCCCGAGAGCGCGAGGCCGAGGGCCAGCGCCTCTCCGGGCTGCACGCGGCCCGAGGGAATCGGGCGCTTCGCGGTGCGTTTCATCACCGCGTCGATGTCGGCGTCCCACCACATGTTCAGCGCCCCCGAGGCGCCGCCGCCGACGGCGATGAAGAGGATCGCGCAGAAGCCGACGAAAGGATGAACCGGGACCGGGGCGGCCAGCAGGCCGACGAAGGCGGTGAACACCACCAGCGTCATGACGCGCGGCTTGAGCAGGGCGAAATAGTCGCCGAACTGCGCGTCGTACTCGGACGCGCGGGCGGCGGGAGCTGCCGTGTTGGTGGTGAGGTCGCTCATCTTGGTCTCGATTCAGGTCTTGGCGGCGCGCCCTCCTCCTCGGGGCGCGTCGCCTTGTTGCAAAGGGTTAGGACGCCGCCAGGAACTGGCGCACGTCGACGTAGCCGCCCTCGTCCTGCGAGGCGGCGAGCCAGGCGTCATAGACCTCCTGGCTGACCACCTTGACGGTGATCGGCATGTAGGCGTGGCTGATGCCGCAAAGCTCCGAGCACTGGCCGAAGAACACGCCTTCGCGCTCGGGCTTGAACCAAAGCTCGGCGATACGGCCGGGGACGGCGTCCTGCTTCACGCCGAAGGCCGGGATGGTCCAGGAGTGGATCACGTCGGCCCCGGTCACCTGCATGACCACGGTTTTGCCGACGGGCACGACCACGGCGCTGTCGGTGGCGAGCAGGAACTCGCTGTCGCTGTAGCCGGCTTCCTGCAGTTGGGCAGAGACCTCGGGGTTCATGCGGTTGTCGCCACCGGTGGCGGGTGCGCCGATCATGTAGCCTTCGTAGCCAAGGTCGGTGCCGACGTATTCATAGCCCCAGTACCACTGGTAGCCAGTCACCTTGATGACCACGTCGCCCTCGGGGATTTCCTGCTGCTTGAACAGGACCGGCAGCGAGAAGGCACCGATCACCACGAGGATCACGATCGGACCCAGGGTCCAGGCGATCTCCAGCGGGGAGTTGTGGGTGAAGCTCTTTGGGTTCGGATTGGACTTGCTGTTGAAACGCAGCACTGCGAAGGCGAGCAGCGCGATAACGAGGATACAGATCGCGGTGATGATCACGAGCAGCATCCCGTCGAGCCATTGCAGGTCGCGCGCCAGCTCGGTCGAGGCGGGCTGGAAGCCGGTCCCGCCCGCCTTCGGGTGGCCGACAAGTTCCAGCGAATCCTGCGCCAGGGCGGGCGCTGCCTGCACAGCGGCGAGAGCTGCGGCGAGGGTGCCGGTCGCGAGGCCCTTCAGCATCGAAAGTTTACGCATGTATCACCTGATCCGGTTGTCATTCTTCTCTGCGGACAGGAGGATTCATCCCCCGAGCCGCCGCCCGAAGAGCCTCCTCCCTGTTGTTGTGGACTTTAAAAAGCACATTGCGCCCATCAAATAAAGATGAACGCTTGCGGCAAAAGCGCACTTTTTTGATCCAGATCAAATCTAAAAGGACAATGACATGAGCGAAAGCCCCTTCCGGCCCTTTGAAACCGCCCTCGATCTGGACCGCACGCTGGGGCAGCTGCGTAATGCTGTCGCGGGGGCGGATGACGGCGAGTTGTTCCTCGAAAGACGCAGGGGCGAGGCGCTGGTGCTCGACGACGGGCGAATCAGGACCGCCAGCTACGACGCCTCCGAGGGCTTCGGCCTGCGCGCGGTGCGCGGCGAGGTGGCGGGCTACGCCCATTCCACAGAGATCTCCGAGCAGGCCATCTCTCGCGCCGTCGAGACCGCGCGGCTCGCGGTCGGCGATGGCGGCGGCGTGCTCGCCCCTCCGCCCGCGGGCACCAACCGCAAGCTCTACACCGATGCCGATCCGATCGCCGGGCACAGCTTCTCGGTGAAGCTCGAGACCCTGCGCGAGATCGACGCCTTCGCCCGCGATCTCGATCCGCGCGTGGTGCAGGTGACCGCCACGATTGCCGCCTCCTGCCAGGAGGTCGCAATCCTGCGCCCCGAGGGCGGGCTGGTGTCGGACGTGCGACCGATGACCCGCGTCACGGTGAGCGTCATCGTCGAGGAAAACGGCCGCCGCGAGCAAGGCGCCGCCTCGGGCGGCGGGCGCTACCTGCTGGACGGGCTGCTGGAGCCGTCGTCGTGGCAGGGGCAGGCGCGCGAGGCGCTGCGCGTGGCGCTGGTCAACTTGCGGGCCGAGGATGCGCCGGCGGGGGTCATGGACATCGTGCTCGGACCGGGCTGGCCGGGCATCCTGCTGCACGAGGCGGTGGGCCACGGGCTCGAGGGCGATTTCAACCGCAAGGGCAGCTCGGCCTTCGCGGGGCTCATGGGGCAGCGCGTCGCCGCGCCCGGGGTCACCGTGGTCGATGACGGCACAATGCCCGACCGCCGCGGCTCGATCTCGGTGGACGACGAGGGCACGCCCTCGGCGCGCAACGTGCTGATCGAGGACGGCATTCTCGTGGGCTACATGCAGGACCGGCAGAACGCCCGGCTGATGGGCGTCGAGGCCACCGGCAACGGCCGCCGCGAGAGCTATGCCCATGCGCCGATGCCGCGGATGACCAATACGATCATGGAGGGCGGCGACGCCGACCCGCAGGACATCGTCGCGGATCTCAAGGACGGCATCTGGGCCGTGGGCTTCGGCGGCGGCCAGGTGGACATCACCAACGGCAAGTTCGTCTTCTCCTGCACCGAGGCCTACCGGGTGAAGAACGGCAAGGTCGGCGCGCCGGTGAAGGGGGCCACGTTGATTGGCGACGGTGCCACGGCGCTGCAGCACGTGCGGGCGCTCGGCAATGACATGGCGCTGGATCCGGGGATGGGCAACTGCGGCAAGCAGGGGCAATGGGTTCCGGTGGGCGTCGGCCAGCCGACGGTGATGATCGGAGGCCTGACCGTGGGCGGCGCCGGCAGCTGAGGCTGCCAGTCGCGGCGCGGTCGTCGCACCGGAAGAAGCGAGGGGCGCTGCCCCTCGCGCTCCCCGGCGTATTTGCGAAGAGAAGAAGGACAGAGCGGGGGCGCTGTGCGCTTCATGCTTGCTTAACCAGTCTTGGGGTAGAGAGGATCCTGCAAGAGGCGGGATCAGGATGACCGGGCCAGGACAGACTTCCAAACACCCCCCACTCCCACCCACCACGGAAGCCGACCGGCTGGATTGGCTCCGTCTCTTGCGCTCGCGCCGTGTCGGGCCGACGACCTTCTGGCGACTGCTGTCGGAACACGGCTCGGCCGCAGGCGGATTGGCCGCCTTGCCCGAGGTGGCGGCGCGTGCCGGGGTCGAGGGGTACAGGGTCTGCCCCGAGGGCGTGGTGCATGCGGAGATGGAGGCGGGTGCCCGCGCCGGGGCAAGGTTGCTCTTTCACGGCGGTCCCGACTATCCGCCGGGACTCAGGGAACTCGAAGACGCGCCGCCCATGCTCTGGATGATCGGGCAAGGCGCGTTGATGCGCCGCCCGGCGGTCGCCCTTGTCGGCGCGCGCAATGCTTCTTCACTCGGCGCACGCACGGCGCGATTGCTGGCCCGCGGCCTCGCCGAAGCGGGCTGGCTGGTGGTCTCCGGCCTGGCACGCGGCATTGATGCAGAGGCGCATCGCGCGGCGCTGGAGGCTGGAGCGGAGGTTGGTGCGGCGGGCGGCACTGCGGCGGTCATGGCTGGCGGGGTCGACGTGGTCTACCCCAAGGAAAATGCCCTGCTCGCCGCCAAGTTGCGGGACCAGGGCGCGCTGCTGTCGGAACAGCCCCCGGGCGTGCAGCCGCAGGCCCGGCATTTTCCGACCCGCAATCGCATCGTCTCGGGAATGGCGCAGGGCGTGGTGGTGGTCGAGGCGGCGGTGAAGTCGGGCTCGCTGATCACCGCGCGCTGCGCGCTCGACCAGGGTCGCGAGGTCATGGCCGTGCCCGGTCACCCGCTCGACGGGCGGGCGGGGGGATGCAACCTTTTGCTGCGCGACGGCGCGCGTCTGGTGCGCCATGCCGAGGACGTGATCGAGGCGCTGGCCCCACTGCACCCCATCGACGCATCGCACGCCGCTCCGGACGCCATCGTGGAGGTGCCGCCGCCACCGCCCGAGCGCCGCAGCCGCTCCGAGACGCTGGCGCTGCACCAGCGCATCCTCGACCGTCTCGGACCGGTGCCGGTCGCCGAGGATCAGGTGATCCGCGACCTCGGCAGTACGGTGGCGCAGATCGCCCCGGCGCTCACCGACCTGGAGCTCGAGGGGCAGCTCGAACGCCGTCCCGGCGGGCTGCTCAGCCGTCGCTCCTGAGCAGCGCAAGCGCGCGGAATCGCGGCAATCGCCCTGTGGTGAAGGCGACTCGCGAGCGCACCACATTGACATTTCCCCCTTGCGTCCCACATGTTGCGCCGCCATAGCGGCAGGCAAGCCGTTTTGAGCACAGCGTTGCAATGAGGTCTTATTAATGCCCGTCGTCGTCGTCGAATCCCCGGCCAAGGCCAAGACAATCAACAAGTATCTGGGATCCGACTACACGGTGCTCGCCTCCTACGGCCACGTGCGCGACCTGCCTCCGAAGGACGGATCGGTCGACACCGAGCACGATTTCGACATGAAATGGGAAATCGCCAACGACTCGCGCAAGCACGTCTCCGCGATTGCCGAGGCGCTGAAAAGCGACAACGCGCTCATTCTCGCGACCGACCCTGATCGCGAGGGTGAAGCGATCTCCTGGCACCTGAAAGAGGCGCTGACCAAGCGCCGCTCGATCAAGAAGGATACGGCGGTCAGCCGCGTGACCTTCAACGCGATCACCAAGGCGGCCGTCACCGAGGCGATGAAGAACCCGCGCGAGATCGATGCGCCGCTGGTCGAGGCCTATCTCGCCCGCCGCGCGCTCGACTACCTCGTCGGCTTCAACCTCTCGCCGGTGCTCTGGCGCAAGCTGCCGGGCGCGCGCTCGGCGGGCCGCGTGCAGTCGGTCTGCCTTCGGCTCATCGTCGAGCGCGAGATGGAGATCGAGGCCTTCAACCCGCGCGAATACTGGCAGGTGAAGGCGCTGCTCTCGACCCCGCGCGGCCAGGAGTTCGAGGCCCGGCTGACCACGCTCGCGGGCAAGAAGCTGGACCGCTACGACCTGGAAAATGCCACGCAGGCCGAGATGGCGGTGCAGGCGGTTTCCAAGCGCGCGTTGAAAATTCTGTCGGTCGAGGCGCGGCCCAGCACCCGCAACCCTTCGGCGCCCTTCATGACCTCGACCCTGCAGCAGGAGGCGAGCCGCAAGTTCGGCATGGGCGCGCGCGCCTGCATGAATGCGGCGCAGCGGCTCTACGAGGCGGGGCACATCACCTATATGCGGACCGACGGCATCGACATGGCCCCCGAGGCGGTGACCGCCTGCCGTGAGGCCATCGGCGACCGTTTCGGCAAGGAATACGTGCCGGGCAGCCCGCGCATCTACAAGAACAAGGCCAAGAACGCACAGGAAGCGCACGAGTGCATCCGCCCCACCGACATGACCAAGGATGCGTCGGAGCTGAAACTGCGCGAGGACGACCAGCGCAAGCTCTACGACCTGATCTGGAAGCGGACGCTGGCCTGTCAGATGGAGGCCGCCAAGCTCGAGCGGACCACCGTCGAGATCGGCTCGGACGACCAGCAGGTCGGCCTGCGCGCCACCGGCCAGGTCATCGTCTTCGACGGATTCCTGAAGATCTACGAAGAGGGCCGCGACGATGTCGCGGATGATGACGACAAGCGCCTGCCGCAGATCATGCAGGGTGAGAACGCCGGTTTTGCCAAATCGGGGCTGAAGGCGCAGCACGAGAAGGCCGCCGAGCGCGCCACCGCCGCCTCGGGTGTGTCGTCGATCCTGTCGGACAACAGCGCCGTGCTGGGCACCCAGAGCTTCACCCAGCCGCCGCCGCGCTACACCGAGGCGACGCTGGTCAAGCGCATGGAAGAGCTGGGCATCGGCCGGCCCTCGACCTATGCCTCGGTGATCACCACCATCCAGGACCGCGAGTACGTCAAGAAAGAGCAGAACCGCCTGATCCCCGAGGACAAGGGCCGGATCGTCACGATCTTCCTGCTCAACTTCTTCCGCAAATACGTGGGCTACGAGTTCACCGCCGAGCTTGAGAACGAGCTCGACGAGGTTTCGGCCGGCGAAATGGATTGGAAGGCGCTGCTCGGAAAGTTCTGGCGCGACTTCTCGGCGGCGATCTCCGAAACCTCCGAGCTGCGCATCTCCGAGGTGCTGGACGTGCTCGACGCTGCGCTGGCGCCGCAGCTCTACCCGCCGCGGGAAGACGGCTCGGACCCGCGCGTCTGCCCCAAGTGCGGCACCGGCCAGCTGCACCTGAAGACCTCGCGCACCGGTGGTTTCGTCGGCTGCGGCAATTACCCAGAGTGCACCTACACCCGCCCGATCGCGGGCGAGGGGGCCGAGGGGGACGAGCGGCTGCTGGGCGAGGATCAGGGCGACGAGATCTGGCTCAAGGCCGGGCGCTTCGGCCCCTATGTGCAGCGCGGCGAGCCGACCCCCGAGAACAAGAAGCCGCCGCGCGCCTCGCTGCCGCGCGGCTGGTCCAAGGACGAGATGACGCTGGAAAAGGCGCTGGTGCTGCTGTCGCTGCCGCGCGAGGTGGGCGAGCATCCCGAGGGCGGCATGGTGTCGTCCAACTTCGGGCGTTTCGGCCCCTATATCATGCACCAGCTGCCCGACGATGCGAAGCCGACCTACGTGAACCTCAAGGACCCGGCGGATGTCTTCGAGATCGGCATGAACCGTGCTGTCGAGATGCTGGCCGAGAAGCGCGCCAACCCCGGCGGGCGGGGGCGTGCGGCGGCCAAGGCGCTGAAGGAACTGGGCGATCACCCGGACGGTGGCAAGATTGCCATCTTCGACGGGCGCTATGGGCCTTACGTGAAGTGGGAGAAGGTGAACGCCACCCTGCCCAAGGACACCGACCCCGAGAGCGTGACCATGGAGCAGGCGCTCGAGTGGATCGCCGAGAAGGCCGCGAAGTCCGGCAAGAAGAAAGCTGCTCCCAAGAAGGCCGCGGCCAAGAAGACGACCGCGAAGAAAACCACCGCCAAGAAGACCACGGCGAAGAAGGCCCCGGCCAAGAAGGCCGCCGACTCGGAAGAGTAATCGGGTCCCTTTGGCAGTTCGGCATAGGCCCGCGCCTCCCCTGGCGCGGGCCTTCTCATGCCTCCCGGCTGTGCACTTGCGCCTCCGGCGGGGATATTTTCGACATGCGGAAGGGGCTTGCGGCGGCGCTGGCGGGAGGTGATGCTGCATTGCGGCGTCATCATGCTGCATCTGCGAGGATGACTTGGCGAGAAGCCCCTGGCGGGGGCGGGTGGCTTCGTTGACTCTGGATGTTTCGCGGGTGACAAGTCTCGCAGACTCTTTCTTTCGGGAGGACGAAATGAAGAAAGTATACGGCTCCGCCGCCGAGGCGCTGGACGGGCTGCTGTTCGACGGAATGACCATCGCGGCGGGCGGCTTCGGCCTCTGCGGCATCCCCGAGCTGCTGATCGACGCCATGGTCGAGAGCGGCGTGAAGGATCTGACCATCGCGTCGAACAACTGCGGCGTCGACGGCTTCGGCCTCGGCAAGCTGCTCGACACCAAGCAGATCAAGAAGATGATGAGCTCCTACGTGGGCGAGAACGCCGAGTTCATGCGCCAGTACCTGTCGGGCGAGCTGGAGCTCGAGTTCAACCCTCAGGGCACGCTGGCCGAGCGCATGCGCGCCGGCGGCGCGGGTATCCCCGGCTTCTACACCAAGACCGGCGTCGGCACCGTGGTGGCCGAGGGCAAGGAAGTGAAGACCTTCCGCGGCGAGGACTACATCCTCGAAGAGGGCATCTTTGCCGACCTTTCGATCGTCAAGGCGTGGAAGGCCGACACATCGGGCAACTGCGTGTTCCGCAAGACGGCGCGCAACTTCAACCCGCCGGCGGCCATGTGCGGCAAGGTCTGCGTCATGGAAGTGGAGGAGATCGTGCAGCCGGGCGAGCTCGACCCGGATCACATCCACCTGCCGGGCATCTTCGTGCATCGCATCATCAAGGGCGAGCACGAGAAGCGGATCGAACAGCGCACCACGCGCAAGCGGGAGGACGTGTAATGCCTTGGGATCGTAACCAGATGGCCGCGCGTGCGGCTGAGGAACTCGAAGACGGCATGTATGTGAACCTCGGGATCGGCATCCCGACGCTTGTCGCCAACTACGTCGGCGACAAGGAGATCACGCTGCAGTCGGAGAACGGCATGCTGGGCATGGGACCCTTCCCCTATGAGGGCGAAGAGGACCCCGACCTCATCAACGCCGGCAAGCAGACCATCACCGAGCTGCCCAAGACCTCCTATTTCGACAGCTCCATGTCCTTTGCGATGATCCGCGGCGGCAAGATCGCGGCGGCCATCCTCGGGGCCATGGAAGTGGCCGAGAACGGCGATCTCGCGAACTGGATGATCCCGGGCAAGCTGGTCAAGGGCATGGGCGGTGCGATGGACCTGGTGGCGGGCGTCGGCCGCGTCATCGTCGTCATGGACCACACCAACAAGCACGGCGACAGCAAGCTGCTCAAGGAATGCACCCTGCCGCTGACCGGCAAGGGCGTGGTGGACCGGATCATCACCAACCTCGGCGTTCTGGACGTGGTCGAGGGCGGCCTGAAGATCGTCGAGACCGCCGAGGGCGTGACCGAGGACGAGCTGCGCGCCGCCACCGAGGCGACCATCGTCAACTGAGCCGGATCGGCTCGCGTTCAACCGAACAGAAAGGCGCGATCCTCATGGGGCGCGCCTTTTTCCATGCCGCTTACTAGCCGACGTGGACCGTACTCGCGCAGTTGTGACCCGCGCCGCTTGCCCTGCCGGGCGAAAGCTGGTGCAGCACCTCGGACTACCATACCACGATGGCGGAGCCGAGAATGCGGACAGATCCCAGCGAACGCGAGTTGCAGGCGCAGACAAACCCCAACCACCCGCCGCAGGACTGCACGGTCGAGATGATCTCGCTCGGCAAGCTCGTGGCCCTGATCGCGGGGCCGCTGGCGGCGCTGCTGGTCTACCTGCTGCCGGCGCCGCCCGAGATGCCGCTGGTTGCCTGGCATCTGGTGGCGCTGACGCTCTGGATGGTGATCTGGTGGCTGAGCGAGGCGGTGCCGCTGCCCGCGACAGCGCTGCTGCCCATCGTCATGCTGCCGCTGATGGACATCCAGCCGGTGGGGGAAGTGACGGCGCGCTACGGCAATCACCTGATCTTCCTCTTCCTTGGCGGTTTCATCCTGGCGGGAGGCATGCAGCGCTGGGGGCTGCACCGGCGCATCGCGCTGTTCATCGTGCGGCTGATCGGCACCACGCCGCAGCGCATCGTGCTGGGCTTCATGCTGGCGACGGCCTTCCTGTCCATGTGGATCTCCAACACCGCCACGGCGGTGATGATGTACGCGGTGGGCGTCTCGGTGATCGAGTTCATCGACAGCCGGGTCGAGGACAAGAAGCTGGTGCACAACTTCGGGGTCGCGCTGATGCTGGCGGTGGCTTACGCGGCCTCGATCGGCGGCGTGGGTACGCTGATCGGCACCCCGCCCAACGCGCTGCTGGCGGGACTGCTGGGGGACAGCTTCGGTGTCGAGATCGGCTTTCTGCAATGGATGCTGATCGGTGTGCCGGTGGTGCTGGTGATGCTGCCGCTGACCTTCCTCGTGCTGACCCGCGTCGTCTTCCCGATGAAGGGGTTGGAGCTGGGCGAGGTGCGCTCGGTGATCGACAGCGAATACGCCGACCTGGGCCGGATGGAGCGCGGCGAGAAGATCGTCGCGGCGGTCTTCGCAGCGGCGGCGCTCGCCTGGGTGTTCCGCGGCGCGCTGAACCTTCCGATCACCGACTCGGGCATCGCCATGGCGGCGGCGCTTCTGCTCTTTGCCATCCCGGTGAGCCGCAGGGACGGCTTCGTGATCGACTGGAACGTGGCGCGGACGCTACCTTGGGGGGTGCTGATGCTCTTCGGCGGCGGTCTTGCGCTGGCCGGGGCCTTCGATGCCACCGGGCTTGCCGAGTGGATTGGCGGGCGCGTCGCTGCGCTGCAGGGCATCGACCTGTGGATGTTGATCCTCGTGGTCGCGGTAGCGATCATCTTCCTGACCGAGATCACCTCCAACACCGCCTCGACGGCGACCTTCCTGCCGATCCTCGGCGCGGTGGCGGCGGGGCTCGGCGTGGACCCGCAATGGCTGATGGTGCCGGTGGCGCTGGGGGCCTCCATGGCCTTCATGATGCCGGTGGCGACGCCGCCGAACGCGATCGTCTTCTCCTATGAGCGGATGACGCTGGGCGACATGGTGCGCGCGGGCTTCATCATCAACCTGCTGAGCGTCGCGGCGGTGTTTCTCGCCATGCGGCTGCTGGCGGGGCCGGTCTTCGGCATCTGACCCCGACCGCCGCGCCGCGTCGCAGGACCACCGGAAAAGGAGCCGGCAAAAGAAAAAGGGCGGGCTCTGATGAGCCCGCCCCACGCATTGCGCCGGAAACATGGGAGGAGAGGAGTGGCGCAACAGTGGTTCGCCCCCGGGAGTAGAAGGGGCGAAACCGGACTTACTTCGCGGCCGCCGTGGTGGTTTTCTTGGCAGCGGCAGTCATGTCGTCGGTCGCTTTCTTGACGGCGGCGGAGGCATCTTCGGTGAAGTCCTTGCCGGCGGCCATCATCAGCTCGACGGTGTCCATCTGCACCTTCTTCGCGATCTCGGCGAAGGCGGCCATGTTCTCGGCGGCAACTTCGGCCTGCGCGGAGGCGAAATCGGTCATCGCCTTGGCGTAGTCGGCCGGTTCTTTCTTGACCTTGGACATGTCGGAGAGCTTTGCCAGCGTTTCCTTGGTCCACTTGGCGGAGATCTCGGTCGACTTTTCAGCCGCTTCGAGAGCAACCGACGAGAGCTTCTCGTTCAGAGTCGCGGAGGTCTTGAAGGCTTCGTCCATGGCCTTGGTGTCCACGGGGAACGCGCCCATCATGTCCTTCATCATGGCGGTGAAGTCTTGAGTCTTAGCCATCCTTAAAATTCCCGTATTCAGCCTGGCGGGCCCACCCCGCGCTTTGTCTATCGGCTGACTTCAATATGAATGCTGCAGTGCAGCATTTCAAGGATTTTCGCCGCATTGCAGCAAAAATCGCACAACGCCCTGAATTGACGTAAGGTTACGCGGCCTTCACCCGAACGTATTCACCCGGAGCAGGGCACAGCGGCTTGTGCGCCGAATCGCCGGGAGTGCGCGCAGGCACAAGTTTTCCCGAGCGTTTGCGCAGCCAGGCCTCCCAAAGCGGCCACCAGGACTGCTTGTCGTGGAAGGTCGCCCCGGCCTGCCAATCGTCGGCAGAGAGCTTGAGGTCGGGGTTCACGTAGTGGCCGTACTTGTTCTTGTTCGGCGGGTTCACGATGCCGGCGATATGGCCGGACTCGGACAGTACGAAGGTCTTCGACCGCGAGCCCATCTTCTGCACGCCGCGGTAGCAATCCTTCCAGGCAGCGATGTGATCGCCTTCGGCGGCAATCGACATCAACGGCACGTCGACGTCTTTGATGTCGAGCTTGAGGCCTTTCATCTCGAACTCTCCGCGCGAGAAGAGGTTCTGCTGGCACAGGCCGCGCAGGTACTCGATGGTCATCCGCCCCGGCAGGTTGGCGCCGTCGCCGTTCCAGTAGAGCAGGTCGAAGGCGGGCGGCGTCTCGCCCATCATGTAGCTGCGGATCGCCGGCGTGTAGATCAGGTCCGTCGAGCGCAGGAACGAGAAGGTGCGCGACATGATGAAGCTCTTGAGAATGCCACTGGCATTGATCTCGGCCTCGATCCCGTCGACGAAATCGTCCTGCAGGAAGGGGGTGAACTCGCCCTGGTCGGAGAAATCGGTGAGCGTGGTGAAGAAGGTTGCCGATTTCACCGAGGTGTCGCCGCGCTGCTTGAGCAGCGACAGGGTGAGCGCCAGCGTGGTGCCAGCAATGCAGTAGCCGACGGCGTTGATCTGCTCGACGCCGCACATCTCGCGCACGAGGCGGATCGCGGTGAGGTAGCCGTCGTCGATGTAATCCTCGAGCCCGACGTCGGAATAGCTCTCGTCGGCGTTGACCCAGCTCACCACGTAGAGCGTGTAGCCCTGATCGACGATGTACTTGATCAGGCTGTTCTGCGGCTTGAGGTCGAGGATGTAGTATTTGTTGATCCACGGCGGGAAGAGCACGATCGGCGTCTCTCGGACCTTCTCGGTGGTCGGCTTGTACTGGATCAGCTCCATCATGCGGTTGCGGTAGACCACTTCCCCTTCGGCGGTGGCGATGTTCTCGCCCAGCTTGAAGGCGTTCTCGTCGGCCAGCCGCACCACCAGCTCGCCGTTGTTCGCCTCTAGGTCGGCGACGAGGTTCTCCATGCCCTTCACCAGGCTCTCGCCCTCGGTCTCCAGCGCCTTCTGCAGCGCGTCGGGGTTGGTGGCGAAGAAGTTGGTCGGCGCCATCATGTCGACGATCTGCCGCGCGAAGTACCGCAGGCGCTTCTTTTCCTTGGGGTCCAGGTCGTCGATCTCGTCGACCGAACGGTGAATCGCCTCGGCGGAAATCAGGTACTGCTGCTTGATGAAGTTGAAGTAGGGATGGTTGTCCCAGAGAGGGTTGGAGAACCGCTTGTCGCGGGGGCCGGTGTCGTCGGGCGGGGTGAGCTGCCCGCCGGCCAGCGCCGAGTGCGCCTCGAAGTAGTGGCTGAGCGCCTTGCCCCAATAGGAGACCTGCTGCTCGTAAACCTTGGCCGGGTTCTGCATCCACTCCATCCAGTAGGCCTGTGCGGCCTTCCCGTAGAGCAGAGGATCGGGGCCATTTAACGCATGATTGATCGGCTTACGTCGCGAAATTGCTTCCATAAGACGTTGAGAAAGGACTTCGATCTTCTCAATATTTGCTTCGAGTCGTGCGCGGTCAGACGTGACGTCCGTGCCCGGAGTAGTTGTCATAAGGTCGAATCCCCCCTACTTTCGGCATGTTGCAGAATAACGGCGGCAGAGCGGGGGGCAAAGCGGCGAATTGATCCGGGGTCCGGATCGGCGGCGATTGCGTGACGGGAGGTACGCAGACGCCGGACGCTGTGAGCGACCGCATCTCAGGAGACACGCATCATGCGTCAAATGGCGACCTACGATCTGATGGAAACCTTCCGGAACACCAACCAGTGGCTCGGGGCCACGGCGCGGACGATGGCGTCCTACCCGGCCTTCGCAGCCATCCCCAACCCGATGATCGGTTGGATGGCCGCCTGGGGCGAGGTGACCGAGCGCACCTTCGAGCGCATGGTGGTCAAGCCCGACTGGGGCATCCGCACGGTGACCTGCAACGACGGCCGCGACCACGTGGTCGAGCCGACCACGGTGGTCGAGAAGGCCTTCGGCGATCTGGTGCACTTCGAGGTGGTCGGCCGCCCGCCGAAGGAACGCAAGGTGCTGTTGGTTGCGCCGATGTCGGGCCATTACGCGACGCTGCTGCGCTCCACCGCCGTCTCGCTGCTGCCCGATTGCGAACTCTACGTCACCGACTGGAAGAACGCCCGCGACATCCCGGTGTCCGAGGGCAAGTTCGACATCGAGGACTACACGCTCTACCTGATGGATTACATGCGGGCGCTGGGGCCGGACACGAACGTGATCGCGGTCTGCCAGCCGGCGCCGCTGACGCTGGCCGCCACCGCTTATCTCGCCGAGCTGGAGCCCGCCGCGCAGCCGCGCACCATGACGCTTATCGGCGGGCCGATCGATCCCAATGCGACGCCCACCGATGTGACCGACTTCGGCCACCGCGTGACCATGGGCCAGCTCGAGGAGACGATGATCCAGCGCGTCGGCTACAAGTACGCCGGCGTCGGACGTTCGGTCTATCCCGGCCTCCTGCAGCTCGCCTCGTTCATGTCGATGAACGCCGAGCGCCACTCCAAGGCCTTCTCCGAACAGATCCTGCGCGTCTGCCGCGGCGAGGCGTCGGACCATGACGCGCACAACCGCTTCTACGACGAGTATCTCGCGGTGATGGACATGACCGCCGAGTTCTACCTCTCGACCGTCGAGCGCATCTTCAAGAACGGCGAGATCGCCTCGAACAGCTTCACGGTGAACGGGCACAAGGTTGACATCGGCAAGATCACCGACGTGGCTGTGATGACTGTCGAGGGCGCCAATGACGACATCTCGGCCCCGGGCCAATGCGTCGCGGCGCTGGACCTCTGCACCGGCCTGCCGGACAGCAAGAAGGGCCAGCATCTCGAGCCGGGCGCGGGCCATTACGGCATCTTCGCCGGACGTAGCTGGCGCAACAACATCCGCCCGCTGGTGCTCGATTTCATCGACCGCAACTCGAACGCGCCGCGCAAGGCAGCGAACAGCAACGCGGCCTGAGCCGGAGCGGAAGGGGGGCGCTGCCCCCCTCTTGGCCGGACGGCCAATTCACCCCCCGGCGTATTTTCAAAGAGAAGAAGAACAGGGGCGGAGCTGTGCTGCCCCCAGGTGCTCAGAGCCCTTCGTAGGCGACGAGCGTGTGGACGCGCACGCCGAGCGCCTCGAGCCGCTTGCGGCCGCCGAGATCGGGCAGATCAACGATGAAGGCGGCGGCGCTGACCGTGCCGCCGAGCCGCTCGACCAGCGCCACCGCCGCCTCGGCGGTGCCGCCCGTGGCGATGAGGTCATCCACCAGAAGCACCTGGTCACCCGGGGTGATGGCGTGTTCCGAGAGTTCCACCACCGCCTCGCCGTATTCCAGCGCGTAGCTTTGGGCGATCACCGGCGGCGGCAGCTTGCCCTGCTTGCGCAGCGCCGCGAAGCCCGCCGAGAGCTGGTGCGCCACCGCCCCGCCGAGCAGGAAGCCGCGCGCCTCGGGTCCGATCACCTTGTCGATCTTCTGGCCGGTGAAGGGCAGGGTCAGCTGGTCCACCGCCAGCCGGAAGCCCTGCGGGTCGGCGCAGAGCGGCGTCACGTCGCGAAACAGGATCCCTGCGTGCGGGTAATCGGGGATCGTGCGGATGTAGTCGGGGATGGTCTTGGGCGGCTTCATCGGGTCTTTCCTGTCAGGCGGCGCGGCGCAGCGTGGCGGTGAGGGCCCCCATGGCGATCAAGGCGGCACCGCCCGCGCGGGTGAGCCAGGCAAGCACCGAGGGGCGGCCGATCAGCACGCGCAGCCGGTCGGCGGCCAGCGCATAGGCCAGCACGTTGAGCGCGGCAAGGGTCACGAAAGTGGCCACCAGCAGTGCGAACTGCGGCAGCAGCGGCGCGCCGGTGTCGACGAACTGCGGCACGAAGGCGATGAAGAAGGCGATGCTCTTGGGGTTGAGCGCGGTCACCGCCGCGGCATGGCCGAAGACGCCGCGGGGCGTGACCTCGGCGCGCGGCATGGAGAGGCCGCTGCCGGGAGCCGAGCGGAGCAGCTTCACCCCCATCCAGACGAGGTAGAGCGCGCCGATCCATTTCAGCACGGTGAAGGCGGTGGCCGAGGCCAGCACCAGCGCGCCGAGCCCCGCCAGCGACAGGCTCATCGCGGTGAAATCGCCGAGCGCCACGCCCGCCGCCGAGGCCAGCGCTACCGAGCGGCCCTTCGAGAGCGCGTAGGAGAGCACCAGCAGCACGGTCGGGCCGGGGATCAGCAGCAGCGCGACGGAGGCGGCCACAAAGGTCAGCCAGAGATCGAGGGGCATGTCGGGGTCCTGTCCTGTTCGGCGGGCAGTCTGGCGCGGCGGCGGGTACGGGGCAATGGGGGAGTGGGTTCGTTCAGAGCACCCGACCCGCGACGGCGGCCAGCTTTGCCAGAACCTCGGGGTCGCGCGCCGCGGGGGCGGTGATGATCGCGTGTTCCAGCGCGCGGTCGCAGCCGTGCGGGCAGGGCGCGCGTACCGCGCCGAGCATCGCCGGCAGGCGCGAGACCAGCGCGCGGGCCTTCTCGGCGTTGCCGTGCAGCACCTTGACGATGTCCGAGACCTCGACCGCGCCATGGTCCTCGTGCCAGCAGTCGTAATCGGTGACCATGGCCACCGAGGCGTAGCAGAGCTCGGCTTCCCGGGCGAGCTTGGCCTCGGGCATGTTGGTCATGCCGATCACGTCGGCGCCCCAGCTCTCGCGGTACATGCGCGATTCCGCGAGGGTCGAGAACTGCGGACCCTCCATGGCGAGGTATGTGCCGCCGTCATGCACGGTGATCCCGGCGTCGATCGCGGCCGCGAGGGCATGGGCGCCGAGCCGCGGGCAGGTGGGGTGACCGAGCGAGACATGCGCCACGCAGCCGCTGCCGAAGAAGCTCTTCTCGCGGGCGAAGGTGCGGTCGATGAACTGGTCGACGATGACAAAATCGCCGGGGGCCATTTCCTCGCGGAACGAGCCGCAGGCGGAGACCGAGATCACGTCGGTCACCCCAAGCCGCTTCAGCGCGTCGATGTTGGCGCGGTAGGGGACAGTAGAGGGTGACAGCCGGTGCCCCCGCCCGTGGCGGGGCAGGAACGCCATGCGCACCCCGTCCAGCGTCCCGGTCAGCAGCTGGTCCGAGGCATCGCCCCAGGGGGTCTCCACCGTGACCCACTTGCGGTCTTCCAAGGTGTCTAGGTCGTAGACCCCGGATCCGCCGATCACCCCGATCATCGTCTCAGCCATGCACGGTCTCCTTTCGCGCGCAGCCTGCCTTGCGGCGACCGCGAAGAAAAGGGGGCTCAGCTGATCAGGTCGCGGGCCCCGCGGAACAGCAAGATCAGCGACAGCAGGAACAGGAAGCCCTGGATCACCCGCATGTAGAGCGCCTCGGGCAGCCAGGCGGTGAGCCGGCGCCCGGCGTAGGTGCCGGCGATCCCCGCGACCGCGAGCCCGCCGATCAGCCCCCAGTTCAGCCCGTCGAGCTGTCCGATCGCGAAATAGGCGGGCAGCTTCACGAGGTTGCCCACCGCGAAGGCGATGGCGATGGTGCCGGCGAACTCGAGCTTCGGCAGCTGCTGCGGCAACAGGTAAGCCTGCGCCGGCGGCGCGCCGGAATGGGTGATGAAGCTGGCGATGCCGGTGGTGGCACCCCAGAAGATTCCCGGTGCGACCCGCGCCTCGGCCTTCTCGGCGCGGCCGCGTTTCAGCCAGGTGCGCAGGCAGTACCAGAGCCCGATGGCGCCGGTGAAGAGCAGCAGCACGCTTTCCGGCGTGTAGGGGGTGATCAGCGTGGCGATGCCGACGCCGAGCACGATCGAGGGCGTCAGGATCGCGAGGTTACGCGCCGAGTAGTTGCGCCGATAGAGCCAGACCCCGATCCAGTCGGTGACGATGTAGACCGGCAGGAGCGTGGCGGCGGCCTTCACCGGGTTCATGAAGAGCGCGAGCATCGGTACCGCGATGGCGGCGGCGGAGGCCAGCCCGCCCTTCGACAGGCCGACGATCAGCGCGGCGAGGATCAGTAGCGTGGTTTCGGTCAACGTCGGGCTCCTTGCGGGTGCGCTCCTCCCCGAGGGACCAGATGGGCCGATGCCGCGCGAATGCCCGTTTTGCAGGCTCACGCATGCGCGAGCGCGGACGCTCTCCTGCGCAACTGCATCAATCGGGAGCGATCTGCTGAATCCATGCGCAGGCGGGTAGCGCTCGCGGCCCGTGTGCCTTATGGGCAAGGACGCGCGCAAACAGACCGATTGGATAGCTCCCCATGGCCAAAGCCCTCCTGGCGCGATACGCCAGCCGCATTCAGAAACCCGACCTGAGCCTGTCGCCCACGGCGCGGCTTACCCCCGCACAGATCCGCACCGACATCCTGTCCGGCCTGACCGTGGCGCTGGCGCTGGTGCCCGAGGCGGTGGCCTTCGCCTTCGTCGCCGGGGTGCACCCGCTGGTGGGTCTCTATGCCGCCTTCATGGTGGGGCTGATCACCGCGCTGATCGGTGGCCGGCCGGGGATGATCTCGGGCGCCACGGGCGCGCTGGCGGTGGTCATGGTGGCGTTGGTGGCGGATCATGGCGTCGAGTATCTCTTCGCCACGGTGGTGCTGATGGGCATCCTGCAGATCTTTGCCGGGGTCATGCACTGGGGCAAGTTCATCCGGCTGGTGCCGCACCCGGTCATGCTGGGCTTCGTCAACGGCCTCGCGATCGTCATCTTCATGGCGCAGCTGACGCAGTTCAAGGTGCCGGGCACCGCCGTGCCGGGGGTGTCGCCCGGTGAATGGCTCTCTGGCCTGCAACTGGCGATGATGCTCGGCCTCGTAGCGCTGACCATGGCGATCATCTGGCTGCTGCCCAAGCTGACCAAGGTGATCCCGGCGCCGCTCGCCGGCATCGCGGTGACCGCCGCCATCGTCATCGCCTTCGGGCTCGACGTGCCGCGGGTCGGCGACATGGCCTCGATCAAGGGCCAGTTCCCGCCGTTCCACCTGCCGATGGTGCCGCTCAACCTCGAGACGCTGCAGATCATCCTGCCCTATGCGGTGATCCTCGCCGCCATCGGCCTGATCGAGAGCCTGCTGACCCTCAACCTCGTCGGCGAGATGACCGGCCAGCGCGGCGGTGCCAGCCAGGAGTGCATCGCCCAGGGGACGGCCAACGTGGTCACCGGCTTCTTCGGCGGCATGGGCGGCTGCGCGATGATCGGCCAGTCGATGATCAACGTGAAGTCGGGCGGGCGCACACGTATCGCCGGCATCGTCGCGGCGCTCTTCCTGCTGTCGTTCATCCTCTTCGCCTCGCCGCTGATCGAGCTTATCCCGCTCGCCGCGCTTGTCGGGGTGATGTTCATGGTGGTGATCGGCACCTTCGCCTGGAACAGCCTGCGCATCCTCGCCAAAGTGCCGCTGATGGACGCTTTCGTCATCGTGCTGGTGACGGTGGTGACGGTGTTCGAGGATCTCGCCGTGGCGGTGGTCGTCGGCGTGATCGTGTCGGCGCTGGCCTATGCCTGGAACAACGCGCGCCGCATCCATGCCAAGAGCTACACCACTCCGGAGGGCGCCAAGGTATACCAGATCCAGGGTCCGCTGTTCTTCGGCTCGAGCGACGGCTTTGCCGAGCTCTTCGACATCGAGGGCGACCCCAAGGCGGTCATCGTCGACTTCGCCGACAGCCGCGTCGTGGACCAGTCGGCGCTGCAGGCGATCGAGGCGGTGGCCGGCAAGTACGAGGCGGCGGGCAAGCGCCTGCAACTGCGCCACCTGTCGCGTGACTGCCACCGGTTGCTGACCAAGGCCGGTCACCTGGTGATCGACAGCGACGACGACCCCGATTACGCGCTGGCCGCGGACTATCACGTCCGCACGGGTATTCTCGGCGGGCACTGACCCCCGGGACAGCAGAAATGAAAGAAGGGCGCCGCGGGAGATCGCGGCGCCCTTTTTTGGTCGGACGGAAGGGGGCTCTGCCCCGAGGCGCTGCGCGCCTCTTCCCCGGGATATTTTCATCAGGACGAAGGGCAGGGTCCCTGTGTTTCGTCTAGACCCAGATATCCCCGCCGGAGGCAGGCCGGAGCGTGCCTCCCCGCGGGGCGTTCGGGCTTTGCTCAGCCCCCGAGACTGGCGCGGATGGCGCGGATGTTCTCACCGTAGGGGGCGGGATTCTCGACCGAGCCGCCGCGGAAGACGGCGGAGCCCGCCACCAGCACGTCGGCACCGGCCTCGACCACCAGCGGGGCGGTGGCGGGATCGACGCCGCCGTCGATCTCGATGTGGATCTCGCGGTCGCCGATCATCTCGCGCATCTTGCGCACCTGGGCGATCTGGCTGTGGATGAACTTCTGACCGCCGAAGCCGGGGTTGACGGTCATCAGGCAGACGAGATCGCAGAGATCCAGCAGCGGCGCGGCGGCTTCGACCGGCGTGCCGGGGTTGAGCGCGAGACCGGCCTTGGCACCTGTCGCGCGGATCGCCTGCAGCGTGCGATGGGTGTGCGCGCCGGCCTCGAGGTGGGCGGTGATGATGTCGGCGCCTGCGTCCGCGAAGGCCTCGATGTAGGGATCAACCGGGGCGATCATCAGGTGCACGTCCATGACCGTCGAGATATGCGGGCGGATCGCCTTCACCAGCGGCGGGCCGAAGGTGAGATTGGGCACGAAATGCCCATCCATCACGTCGACGTGGATCCAGTCGGCGCCCTGCGCCTCGACGGCGCGGATCTCGGCGCCGAAATTGGCAAAATCGGCGGAGAGGATCGAGGGGGCGATCTTCACGGTGCGGTCGAAGGTCTCGGGCAGGGGCATGGCGGCAGCATCTCCAGTTAAGATGCGCCGCGCCTTATCAGTATCCCGCGCCCCGGTCCACAAGATGCAGCAGCGGCGCGCCCGTGACGCCGCGCCGCACGTTCTCGGCAATCACCCGCGAGGCCGAGTCCGCCCGGGTCTCGGCGGCGATATGCGGGGTGACGGTGACCCGTGGGTGGGCCCAGAACGGGTGGTCCTGCGGCAGCGGCTCGACGCGGAAGACGTCGAGCGTGGCCTGGCCGACCTGGCCGCTGTCGAGCGCTGCCAGCAGGGCCTCGTCGTCGATCAGCGGGCCGCGACCGGGATTGATGATCGCGGCGCCGGGGGCCAGCAGCGCGAACTGCTCGGCGCCGAGGGTGTTCTCTGTCTGCGGGGTGGAGGGCAGCAGCAGCACGACGATCTGCGCGCCGCTGAGCGCCTCGGCCAGGCCCTCGGTACCGGACAGGCAGCGGATGCCCTCGATCTCGCGCGGGGTGCGGCTCCAGCCGGTCACCGGGAAGCCGATCTGCGCCAGCTGCCGGGCGCAGGCGCGGCCCAGCATGCCGAGGCCCAGCACCGTGACCGGGCGCTCGCGCGCCAGCGGCGGCGCCTTACCCTCCCAGCGGTGGTCGGGGTTCACGATATGCGCGTCCATTCCGAGGTGATGGCGCAGGGCGTGGCCGGTGACGTATTCGACCATGCCCTGGGTCAGCCCCTCGTCGTCGACCATGCGGGTGAGCGGCACCGTCAGCCTGTCGTTGCCGACGATCTTCTCCACCCCGGCCCAGAGGCTCAGCACCGCCTTGAGCTTCGGAAAGCCGGTGAAGTCGGTCAGGCCGGAGCTGGGCGCATAGACGATGTACTCGACCTCCTCGGCGGGGATGTCGCGGGAGAGGCGGTAGTCGATCCCCGTGGCGTCCAGCGCCTCGGTGAGCGGCGCGCGGTAGGCGTCCCAGCTGTCCTGCGGGGCGGCGAAGAGGATCGTTGTGGTCATGGAAGTCCTTGTGAAGTCTAGCGTGGCCTGTGGATATGCGCACTCTGCACGAGGCCGAAGGCGATCATCAACACCAGCATCGCCGAGCCACCGTAGCTGACCATCGGCAGCGGCACGCCGACCACCGGGGCGAGGCCCATGACCATCGACATGTTGACCGCGAAGTAGAGGAAGAAGGTCAGCCCGATGCCCAGCGTCAGCAGCGAGGAGAAGCGGTCGCGGTTGCGCAGCGCGGCAAAGATGCAGAACAGCAGGATCAGCACGTAGAGCACCAGCAGCGACATGCCCCCGACGAACCCGAACTCCTCCGCGAGCGTGTTGAAGATGAAGTCCGTGTGCTTCTCGGGCAGGAAGTTCAGCCGCGACTGGGTGCCCTGCATGAAGCCGCGCCCGGTCCAGCCGCCGGAGCCCATGGCGATCTTGGCCTGGGTGATGTGATAGCCCGCGCCGAGCGGATCGGTGGAAGGATCGAGGAAGGTGTCGATGCGCCGGAACTGGTAGTCCTTCAGCAGCTGCCAGTCGGTGCCGCGCGACTCGAAGACGGTGAAGATCGTCCCGACCCCGGCGGCGATCACCACGGCGAAATAGGCCCAGTGGACCCCGGCAAGGAACATGATCAGCCCGCCACCGATCATGAGCAGCAGCGCCGTGCCTAGGTCGGGCTGGATCAGCGTCAGCCCGGTGGGCAGCATGATCAGGACAATCGGCATCAGCACCCAAAGCGGCCGCGAGGTCTTCTTCAGCGGCAGCCAGTCATAGTAGGCGGCCAGCACCATCACCAGCGAGATCTTCATCAGCTCCGAGGGCTGCAGGCGCATGAAGCCGACGTCGATCCAGCGTTGCGCGCCCATGCCGACCGTGCCGAAGAGCTCCACCGCCACCAGCAGGCCGAGCGAGCCGAGGTAGGCCAGCACCGACAGGTTGCGCCACAGCCAGATCGGCACCATGGCGGTGATGAACATCGCCGCGAGCCCGAGGCCGAAGCGTTTCATCTGCGGCTCGGCCCAGGTGTCGAGCCGTCCGCCGGCCACCGAGTAGAGCATCAGGAAGCCGACGCAGGCCACGGCGGTCAGCAGGATCACCAGCGGCCAGTTGATGTAGAGCACCTTGCGCCAGCCGGTGGGCGTGGTCTTGACCGTATACTCGAGATAGCTCACGCGCGCCCCCGGGCCTGTTCCGCGCGCTCGAGACGCTCGCGGGTGAGCCGTTCCTGCAGCTCCTTGATCTTCTCGTGGTCCGACGAGGGGTAGGCGTCGAGCGGCGGCGTGCCGCCGTACAACGCCTGCAGCGCGACGTCCCGCATGATGGGCGCGCCTGCGGAAGAGCCGCCGCCGCCGTGCTCGACGACCACCGAGACCGCGACACGCGGCGCGTTCACCGGCCCGTAGCCCACGAAGAGCGCATGGTCGCGCTCGATCCAGGGCACGTCCTCGTTGCTGACCACGCGGTTGCGCACCTGTGCCGTGCCCGACTTGCCTGCGAGCTCGTAGCCTTCGGCAACCGAGCGCGAGCGGTAGCCGGTGCCGCGCGCGGTGTTCATCACCGACGACATGCCCTTGCGCACCCAGCGCAGGTGGTTTGGGTTGATGTCCAGATCCTGGCCGCCGACGATCTCCGGCTCGACGCCGTCGATGGTCTTGACCAGCCGCGGGTGAACCTCGCGGCCGGTGGCGATGCGGGCGGTCATGATCGCCAGCTGCAGCGGCGAGGTCAGCACGAAGCCCTGTCCGATCGAGGCGTTCACCGTGTCGCCGATCAGCCAGCCCTTGCCGCGCTCGCGCTGCTTCCAGTCCTTGTCAGGCATGATGCCCGAGGTGATCGCCGACATCGGCACATCCGGCGCGATGCCGAGCCCAAGCCGCCGGCCGACATCCGCGATGCGGTCGATGCCCACCTTCATGGCGACGTCGTAGAAGAAGACGTCGCAGCTCTGCTGCAGCGCCTGTTCGAGCGTCAGATGGCCATGGCCCGCGCGCTTCCAACAGTGGAAGCGGCGCGAGCCGACCTCCAGGTGACCGGGACACCAGACGGTGTCGTCGGGCGAGAGCACGCCGGCCTCGAGCGCCGCCAGCGCGGTGACCATCTTGAAGGTCGAGCCGGGCGGGTAGGCATCCTGCACGGTCTTCGACGCGAGCGGACGGTGATCGTTTTCGCGCAGGATCGCATAGTCGGGCACCGAGATGCCGCGCACGAACTTGTTGGGGTCGAAGGACGGGGCCGATGCGATGGCCAGAAGATCGCCCTTCTCCACGTCCATGACGACGCAGGAGGCGGACTCATGTCCAAGCCGTGCCTGGACGTAGTCCTGCAGATCCGCATCGATGGTCAGCTGGATATCGGCACCATTGTCGCCCTCGCGCCGATCGAGCTCGCGCATCACCCGGCCCACGGCGTTGACCTCGACCCGCTTGGCCCCGGCCTTGCCGCGCAGCTGCTCCTCGTATTTGGCCTCCACCCCGACCTTGCCGATCTGGAAGCGCGGGATGCGCAGCACCGGCTCCGGGTCCTCGTAGCGTTCGAGATCGCGCTCCGAGACCGGGCCGACATAGCCCACCACATGCGCGAAGTTGCCGTGGTCGGGATAGAAGCGCGACAGGCCGACCTCTGGCGTCACGCCGGGCAGGGCGGGGGCGTTGACCGCGACGCGGCTGATCGACTCCCAGCTCACCCGGTCGGCGATGGTGATCGGCAGGAAGGGAGCGGAGCGGCGCATCTCGGCCAGCGCGCGGTTGAGCTCGTCCTCGTCCAGCTCGACCAGTGCCGAGAGCTTGGCGATGACCTCCTCCACGTCCCCGGCATCCTCGCGCACGAGAGTGATGCGGTAGGTCGGGGTGTTCTCGGCGATCACATGGCCCTTGCGGTCGAAGATGCGGCCACGGCTCGGCGGGATCAGTCGCATGTTGATGCGGTTTTCCTCCGCCAGGAGACGGAATTCGTCGGCCTGATCGACCTGCATGTGATGCATCCGCAGGCCCAGCATTCCGGCAAAGCCCAGCTGCGCGCCGCCCAGCAGCAGGGCGCGGCGCGAGATGCGGCGCCAGCTGTCGGAGCTTTCCTTCGGGGTACGTCTCACATCGGCCTCCTCACATCGGCCTTCCGGCATGGTCGAAGTCGCCCGGCGCCATCCGCCGCACGCCGAACAGCCCCTGCGAGAGGATGACGACCAGAGGATAGCAGATCACTGTCGTGGCGTATCGCATGAGCGCAAGGAAAGAGGTTCCTTCGGGCACGATCAAGAGCCCCAGCACCAGCCGGTACAGGATCGTGATCACCGCCAGCACCACGGCGATGGTGATCCACTCCATCAGGAAGGTCGACTCGCGCCGTGGGCGGTCGCGGTTCTTCAGCGACTCGGTGGCCATGAGCACCAGCACCGCCCAGAGACCGGGGGGGCGCTGGAACAGCAGGTCAGCCAGCAGCATCACCCCGGCGACCAGCAGCGCGGGCACGTAGTCGGGCCGGCGCAACGCCCAGGCAAAGCACATTGCGGTCAGCACGTCGGGTCCGGCGTAGGCGGCCGGCACCAGGTCGAGCGGCAGCAGGTGGTAGAAGATCAGCCCGAAGGTCAGCGCCACGAAGGTGGCGCGCATCAGCCAGACCTTGGTCGGGCGGCTGCTCTCAGCCATTTCCCGCCTCCGAGGCGTTGCCGGTGTCCGCATCGCTCAGCGGCGGCACCGTGGGGTCGGTCTCGGCCTCGGGCTGCGGTGCTTCGGGGGGTGTCTCCGGCAGAATCAGCCCGGAGGGGGTGCTGACCCGCCGCGCACCGTGGTCGCGCAGCACGCGCAGGAATTCGAGCCGCTCGTAATCGGCGGCGAGGCGCACCCGCAGGCGTCCGCCTGGGTCCTGCGCCACCTGGCCGATCAGCAGGCCCGGCGGGAACACCTCGCCGTCGCCCGAGGTGACGATGCGGTCGCCGGGCTTCACCAGGTCGGGGTTCTCGAGGAAATCGATCGGCGGGTTCGCCGAGTTGTCGCCGACCACCATTGCTCGCTGGCCCGAAGGCTGGATGGTGGCGGGAATGCGGCTGGTGGCATCGGTCAGCAGGATGACCCGGGCCGTGTTGTTGCCCACCCCCGAGATGCGCCCGACGAGGCCGATGCCGTCCATCGTGGCCCAGCCGTCGACGATGCCGTCGCGGCTGCCAACGTTGATCAGCACCGACTGACGGAAGGGCGAGCCGCTGTCGGCCAGCACCACGCCGGTGATATAGGTCAGCCGCGGATCGAGCTGGACGTTGTTGAGATCGCGCAGCTTGGCGTTTTCCTGTTCCAGCTGCAGCGCGGCCTCTTTCCAGGCAGTCATGCGGCGCAGCTCGCGGCGCAGCTCCTGGTTCTGTTCGTGGATGCGCTGGTAGGACTGGAAGTCGCGCAGGATCGTCACCGCGCCGGTCACCGGGGCCATGGCCCAGTCGAAGCCGGGCATCAGCGTGTCGATCACCTGGGCGCGAAACCGTTCAACCCGTGGGCTGTCGATCCGCCACAGGATGAAGAGCCCGGTCAGGCACAGGATCAGCACCGCCAGAAGCAGGCGCTTCAGCGGGGCCGAGTAATCTTCGCTGTTCGTGCCGTGTTTCGCCATCGGGTCTCTGCGTGTGGCCTCCGAGGCGCGCGCGCCTCACGGGGTGTGCAGGGCGGGGGCGTGGATTGCCACGCTCCCGCCCCGGACTATGCCGCAGCCGGAATGATCCCGAAAGGGATCAGCTGTCGTAATCGATCGCGTGCTGCAGCTGCTTTTCGTACTCCAGCGCCTTGCCGGTGCCGAGTGCCACGCAGTTGAGGCTTTCCTCGGCGATCGACACGGCCAGGCCGGTCTGTTCGCGCAGCGCCAGGTCGAGATCGCCCAGCAGCGCGCCGCCGCCCGTCAGCATGACGCCGCGGTCGACGATGTCCGCGGCCAGATCCGGCGGGGTCGCCTCGAGCGCGGACATCACCGCCTCGCAGATCGCCTGCACCGGCTCGGCCAGCGCCTCGGCCACCTGGGCCTGCGAAATCTCGGTTTCCTTCGGCACGCCGTTCAGCAGGTCGCGACCGCGGATCTGCATCGAGCTGCCGCGCCCGTCGTCGGGCATGCGTGCGGTGCCGATGGAGGTCTTGATGCGCTCGGCGGTGGCATCGCCCACCAGCAGGTTTTGCTGGCGGCGCAGGTAGTTGACGATGGCCTCGTCCATGCGGTCACCGCCGACGCGGATCGAGCGCGCGTAAACGATGTCACCCAGCGAGAGCACGGCCACCTCGGTGGTGCCGCCGCCGATGTCGACGACCATGTTGCCGGTCGGATCGGTGATCGGCATGCCTGCGCCGATGGCCGCGGCGATCGGCTCGGCGATGAGGCCGGCCTTGCGCGCGCCGGCGCTCAGCACCGACTGGCGGATCGCCCGCTTTTCCACCGGTGTTGCGCCATGCGGCACGCAGACGATGATCTTCGGCTTCGAGAAGGTCGACCGCTTGTGCACCTTGCGGATGAAATGCTTGATCATCTCTTCCGCGGTATCGAAGTCCGCGATGACGCCTTCGCGCATCGGCCGGATGGCTTCGATGGAGCCGGGGGTGCGCCCCAGCATGAGCTTTGCATCCTCGCCGACGGCCAGCACCTTCTTGACGCCGTCCTTGACGTGATAGGCCACAACCGACGGTTCGGACAGAATGATTCCGCGACCTTTCACGTAGACCAGCGTGTTCGCCGTGCCGAGGTCGATGGCCATGTCCGCCGAGAAGGCGCCCATGAGTCTGTCCAGTCCAAACATTAAGTGTCCCGCCCCAGAAATACGCGTTTTGGCCCTCGACTCCCCGTGAGCGAAGGCTCGGGTCTTATAGGGTCCTACGGCGCGGCAAAAAAGCCCCCACCCAGCGCAAATGCGCGTGAAATCGCGTGTGGAGTCTTGATGTCGCAGATGTGAGCAGATGGCGGGCCGCGACTCGCAGGTGAACCGCGGGGCGCATCCCTCGGCATTTGCAGGCGAAAGGGGCGCGCGGGGGTCGCCCGTCCCTTGCCTTGTTTCGCGCGGTAAGGCGAGCCGCTTCGTGGCGTCAACCTGCTGGGGTCAAAGCCTAATATTCAGGCAGGCTGTTCGGGCAGCCTATTCGGGCAAAGCCCCGGTCAGCACGTAGCGCAGGGTGGCGACCACCTCCTCGGGCTCGCGGGTCACCGCCAGCGCCGCGGCATCGACCTCCTTGAGCGCATGATCGTGTTCGGGGCGCTGCAGGATGATCAACGACTTGCCGAGCGCGGCGGCATATCCGGCGTCGAAGGCGGCGTTCCACTGCTTGTACTGCTCGCCGAAACGCACCACGACCACATCCGCATCGGCGATCGCCTTGCGGGTGCGGATGGCGTTCATCTTCGCGCCCTTGTTGTCGTGCCAGAACTTGCTGTCCTCGGCGCCGAGGATCGCGACGCCGCAATCGTCGCTGGCCGCATGGTCGGTGACCGGCGCGCTGAAAGTCACGTCCAGCCCCTGCGCGCCCTCGATGATGCGCTCGCGCCAGTCGGTGTGAATCTCTCCCGAGAGATAGACGTTCAGTCCCATGCGGTGTCCCTTCCGTGTCCTTGTTTGCCGGGCAACCTATGCACTGACGGACGCGAGACAACCGCAAAGGAGGCTGGTCGGGCTCAGAATTCGTGTCGGTAGGAGACGCCCAGCTTCTGTTCGTCGCCGAAATCATTGTCGATATAGGACCCGAAGAGCGCCACGGTGTCGGCCTCGGTCAGGTGGTAGGAGAGGCCGCCGCCCAGCGAGATGCCGGTGAAGTCATCCGAGCCGCGCGTGTAGATGCCGCCGGTCATGAAAGTGAGTTTCTCGTTGAAGGGGCGGATCGCGAACATGCCGAGATAGCCGCTGTTGTTGCTGACCTCGACGTCGAAGGTCTCGTGCAACTCTAGGCTTGTCACGGAAACCGTGCCCTCGCTGTAGGTGTAGCCGAAGGGGGTGAAGAGCTGCCATTTGCCGGTCTTCAGGCCCATGGCGGTCAGCGGGACGAAGCCGCCGAGCGAGTAGCGGGTCTGTTCCGAGCCGTTGTCGAACTCGTTCTTGCCGGCCGAGAAGGTCAGGATGCCGAAGGAAAAGAGATAGGAGGCCCCCAGCGACCATTGCCCGCTTTCCGAGATGCGCGCGTTGACCTTTGTCACCGGACCGAAAGCCAGCGAGCCGGAGACCGAGAATTCGTCGGAGTAGGAAACCCCCGCCTTGGTGGCGATCTTGGTGGGGTCTTCTGCGGCCTTTTCCTGCTGCGCGGCCAGCGGCCCGGCGGCCATCAGGGCTGACAGGGCACCGAAGGCACAGCGCCGTAAGGTGCGCGCCGCTGCGGGTGAAGCCGTGGCTGAGACAGCGGAAGAAGGTTTGGAAACGGATCTGGTCACGAGAGCGCCCCTAGCGAAATACCTGCGGGAATCGATCGGTCCGGGTGCCTGAGTGGTGCATGTCCGGAGTAATGCCTGCACCCATACTAAGGCGGGAAAGATAAACGACAAGCACCAGTTAGAGTGGAGCGGAACTCTGCCCGCGGGGTGTCGCCAGAGAGGTGCGTCGGTCTTTCGGCGCGCCCTTGATGGTCGAAGATCGCTGGGATCGCGCTGCGTTGCGCCCTCTGGTCGGATCGTCGCGTTGTCGGGACTCATGTAAGTTCCCGGTCATCGCCGCGTGCCGGAGCTTGCTCAGTCTCCCGCCGACCATTGTCCTGGTTCCAGTGATCGCCCGCTCGGGCGTCACGCAGTCCGCGCAGAACCCCACGACGAAGGCCGCTCAGGCAGCGGGTGCCTGTTTCGCCCGGGACCCCGGCGGGGGGCGAGGGCAACAACTTCAGAAGTCTGCATCGCATGATGGTGGAACAGGGGGGCATGCGCCGACCAACTTGCGGGCGGGCTCGCGAAAAGTGAGCGCCAGGCGCACTTTATCGGGTTCCACGGCGAAGGAACGCCCGGTTTTCCGTGGCGTCACCGGGCCAAACGTGCCACCTCTGAGCTCGGAAACGGCCGGGCAGCCCGGCAGCGTGGGGCATAGGAAGCAGAATACATGATTCAGGAATTCAAGGACTTCATCGCCAAGGGCAACGTCATGGACATGGCGGTTGGCATCATCATCGGCGCCGCCTTCACCGCCATCGTGAAATCGCTCGTGGGTGACATCTTCAACCCGATCATCGCGCTGTTCACCGGCGGCATCGATTTCTCGGGCTGGTTCTACGCGCTCGACGGCGGCGATTATGCCTCGCTCGCGGCGGCGCAGGAGGCCGGCGCGCCGGTCTTCGCCATCGGCAGCTTCCTCATGGCGGTGATCAACTTCTTCATCATCGCCTTCGTGGTCTTCATGCTGGTCAAGACCGTCAACCGCATCAAGTCGGCGGCGGAAAAGCCCGACGAGGTGGCTCCCGAGGTCAAGACCGGCCCGTCCGAACTCGATATCCTGATCGAGATTCGTGACGCGCTGAAGAAGTGAGCTGAGTTGCGCATTCTGCAGCCCCGCCATGCGTGCCCGGAGTCCGATGCGGGTTCCGGGTTGCGGGGGTCGGGCGAGTTCTCTAAATCGCCCGGACCCCTCCGGAGACCCAGCATGACACGCAGCGTGAAAATCGCCATCGGCAGCGTATTCATCGGCATTCTCGTGCTTGCGATCAAGACCCTTGCCTGGTGGCTGACCGGCTCGGTGGCGCTGATGTCGGACGCGCTGGAGAGCATCGTCAACGTCGCCACGGCGCTGGCGGCGCTGCTGGCGATTCACATTGCCGCGCAGCCGGCGGATGCCGATCACCCCTTCGGACATCACAAGGCCGAGTATTTCAGCGCCGTGCTCGAGGGCGTGCTGATCGTCGTCGCGGCGGTGCTGATCCTGCGCGAGGCCTGGGGGGCCTGGCTGCAGCCGGAGCCGATCCAGCAGGTCGGCATGGGTCTGATCATCAACCTCTCGGCCGGCGTCCTCAACGCGGTCTGGTGCTTCGTTCTCCTGCGCGAGGGGCGCAAGCTGAACTCGCCGGCGCTGGTCGCCGATGGCAAGCACCTGCTGACAGACGTGTTTTCCTCGGCTGGCGTCGCCATCGGTGTCGGCGCGGCGGCGCTGACCGGCTGGCTCTGGCTCGACGCGGCCCTGGCTGCGCTGGTGGCGGTGAACATCCTTTGGTCGGGCTGGCAGGTGATCCGCGGCTCGGTCGGCGGGCTGATGGACGCGGCGGTGCCCGAGGAGGATCTCTCGGAGATGCGCGCGATCATCTCGGCCAACGCCGAGGGCGCGGTCGAGGCGCATGACCTGCGGTCGCGCCGCGCCGGACAGGCGGTGTTCCTGGAGTTCCACCTCGTGGTGCCGGGCGATATGACCGTGGATTGCGCGCATGAGATCTGCGACCGCATCGAGCACGCGCTGCAAGACGCGATCGCCGGCTGCCGGGTGACCATCCACGTCGAGCCGGAGCACAAGGCAAAACACTCGGGAATCGTGGTGCTCTGATCCCGGGGCGGCAGGGGGCGCTGCCCCCAGCTGCCTGCGGCAGCTTCCCCCGGCGTATTTTCAAAGAGAAGAAGGGGCGGGCGCTATTGGCGGCCCGCCCCACTTATTGTCGCTTTGGCTCTTGGTGCCCCGGCTCTTGTCGGGGTGTGGCGCCGGTCAGGCGGCCAGAGCCTTTTCGATGCTTTCCAGCGGCAGGTTCAGCGCGCGGGCGACGGCGGCATTGGTGATCTGCCCGTCGTGCACGTTGAGCCCGGCCTGCAGGTGAGGGTCCTCGGCGCAGGCAACGCGCCAGCCCTTGCCGGCCAGCGCCAGCAGGAAGGGCAGGGTGGCATTGCCGAGCGCCAGCGTCGAGCTGCGCGGCACCGCGCCGGGCATGTTGGCGACGCAATAGTGCTGGATGCCGTCGACGGTGTAGACCGGGTCTTGGTGGGTGGTGGCCTTCGAGGTCTCGAAGCAGCCGCCCTGATCGATCGCCACGTCCACCAGCACCGCGCCGGGCTTCATGGTCCCGAGCTGCGCGCGGCTCACCAGTTTCGGTGCGGCGGCGCCGGGGATCAGCACCGCGCCGATCACCATGTCTGCCTCGGCCAGAAGCTCGGCCACCGCACCCTCGGTCGAGTAGCGGTTCTTGAACAGGCTGCCGAAGGTCTCGTCGAGCTGGCGCAGGCGCGGCAGCGAGCGGTCGAGCACGGTGACATCCGCGCCCATGCCCGCGGCGATGCGCGCCGCATGGGTGCCGACGACGCCGCCGCCGAGCACCACCACATTGGCCGGGCCGACGCCGGGCACGCCGCCCATCAGCACGCCGCGGCCGCCATTGGCCTTCTGCAGTGACCAGGCGCCCATCTGCGGCGCGAGACGGCCCGCCACCTCGGACATCGGCGCCAGCAGCGGCAGCCCGCCGCGCGCGTCGGTCACCGTCTCGTAGGCGATGCAGGTTGCGCCGGACTCGATCAGGTCCTGCGTCTGCTCGGGATCGGGGGCAAGGTGCAGATAGGTGAACAGAAGCTGACCGCGCGAGAGCTGCTTGCGCTCGACTGCCTGCGGCTCCTTCACCTTGACGATCATCTCGGCCTCGGCCCAAATCTCCTCGGCGGTGGCGGCGATGCGGGCCCCCGCGGCGGTGTAATCCTCGTCGGAGAAGCCGGCACCGAGACCCGCGCCCTGCTGCACGATCACCTCGTGGCCATGGCTGGCCGCCTCGCGCGCCGCATTGGGGGTGATGCCGACGCGGTATTCCTGCGGTTTGATCTCTGTCGGGCAACCGATTTTCATGATAGCTCCTCCTCCTGGCCCCTTCGGGCATCTTTTGATGACACCAGATTGCGCCTGCCCGCGTGCAATTTCCTTGCTGAAGTGTCCCGTCCAAAGCGCTATTGGGGGGAGAATCTTCGACCAAATCCCCGAGTTTTCGAAAGACTGCGCATGCAACTCGACGATACCGACCGGCGCATCCTGCGCGCGCTGCAGAAGCAGGGCCGCATGTCCAACGCGGAGCTGTCGGAAAAGGTGAACCTCTCGGCCTCCGCCTGCCACCGGCGGGTGCAGCGGCTGGAAGCGGAGGGCTACGTGAAGGATTACGTGGCCCTGCTCAACGCGCGCAAGCTGGGCCTGGCGAGCACGGTCTTCGTCGAGATTCGCCTCAGCGCCCAGGCCGACGAGGTTCTGGACGCCTTCGAGAAGGCCGTGGCGCGGGTGCCGGCGGTGCTGGAATGCCACCTGATGGCGGGCACGGCGGATTACATCCTCAAGGTGGTGGCCGAGGACACCGAGGATTTCGCCCGCATCCACCGCCAGTACCTCACCCGCCTGCCGGGCGTGGCGCAGATGCAGTCGAGCTTCGCCCTGCGCACCGTGTTCAAGACCACCGCCCTGCCGCTCTGAGCGGCCTGCGCCGCCATGACGCCTTGCGGGTCTGCCGCGCCCTGACTTACCTTCGGGAAGAGTGAGGAGCCGGGAGGGAAAATGGCGTTCGATCATGTGATTGTCGGCGCGGGCAGCGCCGGATGCGTGCTGGCCAAGCGGCTGGCCGAAGCTGGACGCCGGGTGCTGTTGCTCGAGGCAGGCGGGCGCGACACTTACCACTGGATCCACATTCCGATGGGGTATCTCTACTGCATCGGCAACCCGCGCACTGACTGGTGTTACCGGACTGCCGAGGAAAAGGGGCTGAACGGGCGGTCGCTGCTCTACCCGCGCGGCAAGGTTCTGGGCGGCTGTTCGTCGATCAACGGCATGCTCTACCTGCGCGGCCAGGCGGCGGATTACGACGGCTGGCGGCAGATGGGGCTCACCGGCTGGGGCTGGGACGACGTGCTGCCCTTGTTCAAGAAATCCGAGGATTACGTCGACGGAGCTTCAGAGGCGCATGGCGCGGGCGGTGAATGGCGGGTGGAGAACCAGCGCTTGCACTGGGAGATACTCGATGACTGGATGAAGGCCGCCGAGGCCGAGGGCATCCCGCGGGTGGATGACTTCAACACCGGCGACAACGAGGGCGTCAGCTACTTCCGGGTGAACCAGCGCAACGGCTGGCGGATGAACACCGCCAAGGCCTTCCTGCGGACCACCCGCAGCGACCGGCTGAAGGTGGAAACGCAAGCCCATGTCACCCGCCTGCTCATCGAGGGGCGGCGGGTGGTCGGCGTCGAATACGAGCAGGGCGGCCAGCGCCACCAGGTGCGGCCCGAGGGCGAGGTGATCCTCTCGGCGGGGGCGGTGAACTCGCCGCATCTGTTGCAACTGTCGGGCGTGGGCCCGGCCGAGCACCTGCGGCAGCACGGCATCGACGTGGCGCTGGATGCGCCCGAGGTGGGCGGCAACCTGCAGGACCACCTGCAGCTGCGCTGCGCCTGGCGGCTGACCGGGGCCAAGACGCTGAACACGCTGGCCAGCACGCTCTTCGGCAAGGGCAAGATCGGCCTCGACTATGTGCTGCGCCGGCGCGGGCCGATGTCCATGGCGCCCTCGCAGCTCGGCGCCTTCTCGCGCTCGCGCGAGGGGCTGGCGACGGCGGACCTCGAATACCACGTGCAGCCGCTCTCGCTGGAGGCCTTCGGCCAACCGCTGCACAATTTCCCGGCGATGACCGCCAGCGTCTGCAATCTGCGCCCCGAGAGCCGGGGCACGGTGCGGCTGGCCTCGGGCGACAGTCGCGCCGCGCCGGTGATCGCGCCCAATTACCTCTCGACCGAGGGCGACCGGCGGGTCGCCGCCGATGCGATCCGGCAGGTGCGGCGGATCATGGGGCAGGCCCCGATGGCCCGCTACGCCCCCGAGGAGCTGAAGCCCGGCCTGCAATTCGAGACGGAACACGAACTGCACCGCGCCGCCGGGGAGGTGGGCACAACGATCTTTCACCCCGTGGGCACCGTGCGCATGGGCGCCGAGGAAAGCGCGCCGCTCGATCCGCAGCTGCGCTTCCGGGGGCTCGACGGGCTGCGCGTGGTCGATGCCAGCGTGATGCCGCGGATCACTTCGGGCAACACCAATGCGCCGACCATCATGATCGCGGAGAAGGCGGCGGAGATGATCCTGCAATGAAGCTCTGCTGGTGCGGCGGAACCGTGCTATGCTCGGGCGTGTTTCACACTCAAGACTTTGCCCGAAGCATTTGGAGACAGCCGATGAACGCCTTGACGCCGATCGCCGCCACGATCCTTTCGCTGAGTTTCGCCGCCCCGGCGCTGGCCGGAGACTTCACCGTCTACGAGGGGGCCCCCGCGGACCGCGAGGTAGACGACAGCCGCTACTTTTCGCGGCTCGATCTGAACAGGGACGGCGTTCTGACGTGGTCGGAGCTCGTTGCCGCCTTCGGGGATGGGGCTTTCGACGCGATCATGGCCTTCGATGCCAATGCCGACCGGATGATCACCCGGACCGAGATGCGCGCCTACACCGACCTCGGCACCGGCAAGCCCGCGGGGCTGCTGCACGAGAGCGTGCGCGGCTGACTTAGGTCGAAGAGGGGGCGCTGCCCCCCTCGCGGCTCACCCCCGGGATATTGTCGTCCAAGCGAAGACGAAGACTGGCTACGCGAAGTCAGGTCTAGGGAAGTCAGGTCTAGGGAAGTCAGGTCTAGGATAGCGCGGCCTTTACTTTGTCTGGATCAAAATATCCCCGCCGGAGGCAGGCCCGCAGGGCCTTCCGGCGGTGGCTCAGTCCTGCTTGGGCTTGTCGTCGTACTGGCCGGAGAGGATGCGATGGGCGTCGCCCTCGGGGTCGTCGTATTGTCGGCTCTTGACCGTAAAGACGAAGAAGCCGAGGCCCAGTCCGCCAAGGATCAGCGAAATCGGGATGAGATAGGCGAGGATGTTCATCGGGAGCCCTTCAGGCGCAGCGCGTTCAGCGAGACGGTGATCGAGGAGGCCGACATGGCCAGCGCCGCGATCAATGGCGAGCACAGTCCGGCGACGGCCAGCGGCACGGCGATCACGTTGTACCAAGTGGCGATGGCGAAGTTCTGTCGGATGCGTTTTGTCGCCTTGCCAGCCACCGCCAGCGCGTCGGGGATCGGCGCGAGGGATCGGCCCAGAAGCACGATGTCCGATGCGGTGCGTGCCGCATCCAGCGCCGAGGCCGGGGAGATCGAGACATGGGCGCCGGCCAGCGCCGCCGTGTCATTGAGCCCGTCGCCGACCATCAGGACGTGTCTGCCTTCGTCCGAGAGAGATTTGATCTGCGCCGCCTTGTCCTGCGGCAACGCCTCGGCGACCCATTGCGGGATCTGCAGCCGCGAGGCCAGCGCCTCGACCGCACCCAGGCTGTCGCCGGAGATCAGGATCACCTTCTTGCCCATTTCTATGAGCGCCTCGACCGTCTCTTCTGCGCCGTCGCGCAGGCTGTCCTCGAAACGGAAGGGCTGCGCGGGCCCCTCGCCGACGCGCAGCCAGGCGGAGGTGGTTGCGCTCTGACCGCCGCCAACCCAGGCGGCCCGACCAAGCCGCACCTGCTGGCCGCGCCAGAGCGCCTCGGTGCCGTGGCCGGGCACCTCGGTGACGCCGGTGACCTCGGCGGGGGTGATGCCAGCGGCGCGCAGGGCGGCGGTCAGCGAGACCGAAAGCGGGTGGGAGGAGCCTTCGGCGAGGGCGAGGGCGATCTCCAGATCGTGGCGGGTGAAATCGTCGCGATTGGTCAGCGTCGGGGTGCCCGCGGTCAGCGTCCCGGTCTTGTCGAAGACCACCGTGTCCACTTCCGCCAGCCGCTCCAGCGCGGTGCCGTCCTTGATCAGCAGGCCGTGCTTGAAGAGCCGCCCCGAGGCGGCGGTGGTCACCGCGGGCACCGCAAGGCCGAGCGCACAGGGGCAGGTGATGATCAGCACCGCGGCGGCGATATTGAGCGCGACGCGGAAATCGCCCGACCAGAGCAGCCACCCGAGGAAGGCCAGCGCGGCAAGGATATGCACGCCCGGCGCATAGAGCTTCGCGGCCTTGTCGGCGAGCGGTGTGTAGTTCTCGCGGCCCGATTCAGCCACCGCGACGAGGTCGGCCATGCGGTGCAGCGAGGTGTCGCGGCCCACCGCCGTGGCGCGGATCACCAGCGGGCCGGTGAGATTCACCTCGCCGGCGCTCACCGTCTGGCCGGGGGCGGCGTAGACCGGAAGTGTCTCGCCGGTCAGCAGCGAGCGGTCGAGCTCGGACTGGCCTTCGCAGATCTCGCCGTCGACGGGCATCCGGCCGCCGGGGCGCACGCGGATCAGGTCGCCGACGTGGAGCTCCGAGGCGGGTACCTGCTCCTCACCCGTTTCGGTCAGCCGCCAGGCACGGGGCACCTCCAGCGCCGAGAGTTCCTCGGCGGCGGAGCGCGCGATGGCCCGGGTGCGGTGGTCGAGGTAGCGCCCGGTGAGCAGGAAGAAGGTCAGCGCGATGGCGGCGTCGAAATAGGCGTGTTCGCCCGAGAGCATCGTCTCCCAGAGCGAGGTGACGATGGCCAGCAGGATCGCCAGCGAAATCGGCACGTCCATGTTGAGATGCCCGGCGCGCAGCGCGGTGAGCGCGTTGCGGAAGAAGGGCTGGGCCGAGAAGGCGATAGTGGGCAGCACGATGGCCGCCGAGACCCAGTGGAAGAGATCGCGGGTTGGACCCTCGGCGCCTGACCAGACGGCGATCGACAGCAGCATGACGTTCATCGCGGCGAAGCCGGCGACGGCGAGGCGCATCAAGAGGTCGCGCCCGGCCTTGTCGGTGGCGGTGGCCGCCAGCGTGCCGGCGTCGAGCTCATGCGCCTCGTAACCCGCCGCTTCGACCACGGGGATCAGTGCCTCGGCGGTGATCTCCGGCGCGGCCTCGATGCGCACGCGTTTCTGGCTGAGGTTGACGCGGGCGCTGCGCACGCCGGGTACCTTTTCGAGCGCGGTTTCGACCGCGGTCATGCAGGCGGCGCAATGGATGGTCGGCAGCGAGAGCGCCAGCCGTGCCTCCTGCGGCTGCGCGCGCTCCGCCAGCGCCTCGGCGGCGGGGGCGGCGACGCAGGCGGGGCAGGCAGAGGCCGGCGGGCGCAGTGTGGCGGTCATCACTCAGCCCCGGACATAGAATTCCAGCCGCTGCTCGAAGAGCGTGCCGTCCTGGGAGCGGGCCTTCACCCAGACGTTCCAATGCCCCGGTGCAAGGTTGTCGGCGGCGACGAACTGGCGACCGTCCCAGAAGAACTCGGGCTCGTGGTCGTCCTTGACGTGAGTCGAGCGGCCGAGTTTGGCAGTCAGCTCGGCGGGCTTCACTGGCTGTCCCCCGGCATCGGTGAAGCGCAGCACAACCGCGCCGTCTCGCGGCTCGGCATGGGCGGTCCAGCGCAGGGCTTCCTGTTCGGCGCGGCGCACATCGAAGGTCTGGCTGGCGACGTAGGAGTTGGGCACCTCGAGACCGGGGAAGGTGGCGATGGCATTGTAGGCCAGCGCGATGTTCACCGCGATGATCACCCCGAAGGCTCCGCCAAAGATGGCCAGCACGTGCCAGCCGGTGAGCTTGCGTCCGCTATCCTGAGCTTCGGTCATCAGTTGTCCCGTCCGTTGAAGATGGTTGCCTTGGCGGCGCGGTCGCCGGTGGTGAGATCCTCGACCCAGATGTGGAACTCAGTGCGTTCGGCCTGGGCTTCGGGGGTGTCCTCCGGGGCGGTTACGTAGACCCTCTGAAGGTGCGTTTCATTGGCGGGGACGTCAACGGTGGTGTCCTCCTCGCCCTCTAGGGTGATCTGCAGGTTGGCATCGTCCGACAGCGAGAGCTGGAAGGGCCGGTCCTCGCCATGCTTGTTGAGCAGCCGCACGTCGTAGGTGTTGCGGATCGAGCCATCTGAGAGCACCACGAAGGTCGGGTTGCGCACCGGCGCGACGCTGAGCTCGATCTCGGGGCGCATCACCAGCGCGATGACGAGGCCGAGGCCGACCAGCGACCAGAGCGCCGTGTAGAGGATGACGCGCGGGCGGAAGATGTGCTTCCAGACCTTGCGCGGTTCGTGACCTTCGCGCTCGCGGGTCTCGTCCGACAGGGCGAGGTAGTCGATCAGCCCGCGCGGCTTGCCGATCTTCTCCATCACGTCGTCGCAGGCATCGATGCAGAGCGCGCAGGTGATGCAGGCGAGCTGCTGGCCGTCGCGGATGTCGATCCCCATCGGGCAGACGTTGACGCAGGCGTTGCAGTCGATGCAGTCGCCGAGCTGCTCGGCGCCCTCGGCCTTGCGGTGCTTGCCGCGCGGCTCGCCGCGCCAGTCGCGGTAACCGACGGTCAGCGTGTCTTCGTCCATCATCGCCGCCTGGATGCGCGGCCAGGGGCAGGCGTAGATACAGATCTGCTCGCGGGCGAAGCCGCCAAAGGCGAAGGTCGTGGCAGTGAGAATGGCGATCGTGGTGTAGGCGACCGGGTGTGCGTTGCCGGTCACCAGATCGACCAGCAGCGTCGGCGCATCGGTGAAATAGAACACCCAGGCACCGCCGGTGGCCAGCGCGATGAGCAGCCAGGCGACCCATTTGGTCACGCGCAGCCGCGCCTTGCGGACATCCCATTTCTTCTGCCGGTGCAGGCGCAGGCGGGCGTTGCGGTCACCCTCGATCCAGCGCTCGACGAGGATGAAGAGGTCGGTCCAGACGGTTTGCGGGCAGGCATAGCCGCACCAGACCCGCCCGAGCGCCGAAGTGAAGAGGAAGAGCCCGAGCCCGGCCATGATCAGCAGACCGGCGACGAAATAGAACTCGTGCGGCCAGATCTCGATGAAGAAGAAAAAGAAGCGGCGGTTCGCCAGGTCCACCAGCACCGCCTGGTCAGGCAGCTGCGGTCCCCGGTCCCAGCGGAGCCACGGGGTGATGTAGTAGATGCCCAGCAGGACGAGCATCAGCACCCATTTGAGGTTGCGGAAATGCCCGCGCACCCGGCGGGGGAAAATCGGCTCGCGCGCCGCGTAAAGCGAGGGCGCGCCTGGTTGGGTATCGGACACCGCACGTACTCCGGTTCGAATCTGCCTGTGCCGCCCGTTCTGACGCCGCGGCGCGCCCCGAACTTTGACATGCATCAATAAGCATATCTTTCACTTAGCTTTTGCGGCCTCACGTCGCAGCCAGGTGGTGAACAGCCGGAGCGGGGCGCGCATGACGCCAGGGCGGGTAACCAGATAGTAGCCCTTCTTGCGGGAATCCTCGAACAATAGCCGCAGGCGGCCCGCAGCGATGTCGTCCTCTGCGAAGACGCGGGCGGTGATCGCAATGCCATGGCCCTGCCGCGCCGCCTCGAGCATCAGGTTGCCGGGCAGAGAGCTCACGCCCTGCCGTGCGTCGTGATCGATGCCGAACTGGGCGAACCACTCGGTGGCCTCGTTGGTGCCGAGCTCCTGCAGCCAGTGAAACGCCTGCAGGTCGGCCGGGTCGCTGTAGTCGCGGGTGCCGACAAGCCGGGGCGAGCCGACGAGCGCGATCGGCGACTCGACCAGAAGCTCGGAGTCGAGCCCGGGCCAACGACCGGAGCCGAAGCGCAGCGCCACGTCGACGCCGCCCGGCTCCAGCGGCGCGAGCTTCGCCGAGGGGTCGATCATCAGGCTGATCTCGGGGTGAGCTTCGCGGAAGCGCGCCAGCCGGGGCATCAGCCAGGACGAGGCGAAGCTCGGCGTGGTGGTGATCGTCAGGGGGCGGTCCGCCTCGGCGCCGGTCAGCGCCTCGAGTTCCTGCGAGATACGGCCGAAGCCCTCGGCCAGCGCCTGGGCCAGCCGTGCGCCTTCTTCGGTGAGCGCCATGGATCGCCGCGAGCGGTCCAGCAAGCTGATCCCGACGTGCGATTCGAGATTGCGTATCTGCTGGCTGATCGCCGCGTGGCTGACGTTGAGTGCTGCCCCCGCTCGTTGGACCGAACCGGTCTCGGCGTAGGCGGCAAAAGCCCTTAGCGCAGGGAGGGGTGGGAGAGAGGTCCAATTCATTATGTCAATCAATCTTACATGTCAGAATTCTTCCTGACTGGCTGGAATCTGCAGTTGGGTCAATACTGGCAGGGCGAAATGGAGGCTACAGGAGGTCAAAAGTGCTTGGAATATATGCAAAAACTTTCATGACTGCGACCCGGACAGATATGGCGCCCGAGAATCCGCACTCAGCAAACGTAACACATGATACAACTCCCGATGCGCAAAATGCGCCCCGGGAAAGCGACGATCGTCGCCGGGGAATTGCTTGGATGATCGGCGGAAATTGGGCGCGTGCCAAGGGCAGAAATGCGCCAACAGCCCCTTGCGAGGGCTGATGGACGTGAAACGTCTGCTTTCGCGGCTTCTGAAAGAAACGTCGGCACCCCTGGAAACGCGCGAACAGGAGGGGGTGCCGACGTCTTGCCCCCGAGCCGGTAGGCTCGGAGGTATGGCTTTGCGGCCTTACTCGGAGGCTTCGCCGCCGCCGAGACCATGCACGTAGGTGGCCACGGCGCGGATCTCGGCTTCCGACAGGCGCGTGTTCCAATTCGGCATGACGCCGAAACGGGCGTTGGTGACGGTCTCGTGGATCGTCGCGTAGTCGCCGCCATAGAGCCAGATTGCGTCGGTCAGGTTGGGCGCGCCCTGGAAGCGGTCGCCGGTGCCATCCTCGGCGTGGCAGGCCGCGCAATTGTCGGCAAAGACCGTGGCGCCTTCCTCGACAAGTGCAGGATCCTGCGGCTCTTCGCCCGAGAGCGTCATGACAAAGTTGCTGACCGCGGCGATCTGCTCGCGCTCCAGCAGCCCGTCGCGCCCGAAGGCGGGCATCTCGGAGTAGCGCGCATCGGGATCGTCCTCGTTGCGGATGCCGTGGGTGATCGTGGTGTGGATATCCTCGATCGAGCCCCCCCAAAGCCAGTCGTCGTCGAGCAGGTTGGGATAGCCCTTGGCCCCCGCCGCGCCCGAGCCGTGGCATTGCGCGCACCAGGTGCGGAAGACCGCGGCCCCGGCGTTCTGCGCGTAGCCGTTGAGCTCGGGATCACCGGCAATCGAGGTCAGCTCGACCGAGGCCAGCTGCTCGTTGATCGGGGCGAGCTTGGCTTCCTGCGCCGAGATCTCCTCGGCGACGGCGCCGCGGGTGGACCAGCCGAGCAGGCCCGCAGTGGCCGAACGCACGCCCGGCCAGGCAGGGTAGGCGATGGTATAGCCGACGCCCCAGATGATGGTGGCGTAGAAGACCATCAGCCACCAGCGCGGCAGCGGCTTGTTGTACTCCTCGATCCCGTCCCAGGAATGGCCCGTGGTCTCGTAGTCGAGATCGTCTCTCTTGGTGTCTTTCTTGTCGCTCATGATCCTCGCCTCCTCACTTCTGGGCGGGTGCTTCGGGCGCGCGCGCAGCGGCCGGAGCGGTGTCGTTGCGGAGCGGGATGCTTGCGGCGTCGTCGTGGCTTCGCTTGGCTCCGGGGCGGAAGATCCAGAGGATCATCCCCACGAAGAACAGGAACATCGCCAGCAGACCCCAGCTGTCCGCGAAGTGGCGCAGGGCGGAATAGGTGTCCATTTCGTCCTCTCCTCAGCGGCTGGCGTCGGGCGTGAAGGTCGAGAAATCGACCAGCGTGCCGAGCATCTGCAGGTAGGCCACCAGCGCATCCATTTCGGAGATGCCCGGTTCACCGTCGAAGTTGCGCACGCTGACCTTCTCGCCGTAGCGCTCGAGCAGCCCGTCGTAGTCGAGATCGGGGTTCGACTGCACCCGGAAGTCGGCCGAGGCGTTCTCGACCATCTCGTCGGTGTAGGGCACGCCGACCATGCGGTGCGTGGCCAGCAGGTCTTCCATGTGCTCGCCGTCGATCAGCTTGGCCGAGAGGAACCCGTATTTCGGCATCACCGATTCAGGCACCACCGATTGCGGGTTGGTCAGGTGATCCACGTGCCACTCGTCCGAGTAGCGGCCGCCGACGCGGGCGAGGTCGGGCCCCGTCCGCTTCGAACCCCATTGGAACGGGTGGTCGTACTGCGACTCCGCCGCGAGGCTGTAGTGGCCATAGCGCTCCACCTCGTCGCGCATTGGGCGGATCATCTGGCTGTGGCAGACGTAGCAGCCCTCGCGGATGTAGATGTCGCGCCCGGCGAGCTCCAGCGGGGTGTAGGGGCGCATGCCCTCCACGTCCTCGATGGTGTTTTCCAGGTAGAACAGCGGCACGATCTGCACCAGACCGCCGATGGTCACCACCAGGAAGGCAAAGAGAGCCAGCAGGGTGACGTTCTTCTCAAGGATCCCGTGTTTGTCGAGAATGCTCATCTTCGGCCCTCCTTATTCGGCCGGAGTGGCATGCGCCGTGGCGGTCTCGGCTTCGACAGCCGGAGCCCGTTTCACGGTCATCCACAGGTTGTAGCACATGATGATTGCGCCGGAGATGTAGAGCAGGCCGCCAAGCGCGCGCACCACGTACATCGGGAACTTGGCGGACACGGTGTCGGCGAAGCTGTTGACGAGGAAGCCGTTGGCATCCACCTCGCGCCACATCAGGCCTTCCATGATGCCCGTGACCCACATCGAGGCGGCGTAGAGCACGATGCCGATGGTGGCGAGCCAGAAGTGCCAGCTGACGAGGCTGAGGCTGTAGAGACGCTCACGGTTCCACAGTTTCGGCGTCAGGAAGTAGAGCGCGCCGAAGGTGATCATGCCGTTCCAGCCGAGTGCGCCGGAGTGCACGTGGCCGATGGTCCAGTCGGTGTAGTGCGACAGCGAGTTCACCGCGCGGATCGACATCATCGGGCCTTCGAAGGTCGACATGCCGTAGAAGCCGATGGAGATCACCAGCATGCGCATGATGGGATCGGTGCGCAGCTTGTCCCAGGCCCCCGAGAGGGTCATCAGGCCGTTGATCATGCCGCCCCAGCTGGGCATCCACAGGATGATCGAGAACACCATGCCGAGGGTCGAGGCCCAGTCGGGCAGGGCGGTGTAATGCAGGTGGTGCGGACCGGCCCAGATGTAGATGAAGATCAGCGCCCAGAAGTGCACGATCGACAGCTTGTACGAAAACACCGGACGCTCGGCTTGCTTGGGCACGAAGTAGTACATCATGCCGAGGAAGCCGGCGGTGAGGAAGAAGCCCACGGCATTGTGGCCGTACCACCATTGCGTCATCGCGTCCTGCACGCCCGAGAACACCTGCACCGACTTGGAGCCCCAGATCGACACGGGGATGCTCAGGTTGTTGAAGATGTGCAGCATGGCGACGGTGATGATGAAGCTCAGGTAGAACCAGTTCGCCACGTAGATGTGCGGTTCCTTGCGCTTGATGATCGTGCCGACGAAGACCAGCAGGTAGGCGACCCAGACGACGGTCAGCAGCCAGTCGACGTACCATTCGGGCTCGGCGTATTCCTTGGACTGGGTGGCGCCCAGCAGGTAGCCGGTCGCGGCCAGAACGATGAACAGCTGGTAGCCCCAGAACACCCACCAGGCGAGGTTGCCGCCCCAGAGGCGCGTCGCCGAGGTGCGCTGGACCACGTAGAACGACGTGCAGATCAGCGCGTTGCCGCCGAAGGCAAAGATCACCGCCGAGGTGTGCAGCGGCCGCAGCCGTCCGAAGTTCGCGTAGCCTTCGGCCCATTCGAAGTTGAGCGCCGGGAAGGCCAGCTGGGTGGCGATGAACACGCCGACCGCGAAGCCGACCACGCCCCAGAAGGCGGTTGCAATCACGCCGGCGCGCACCACGTCATCCATGTAGGAGAGTTCGCGTACCTTGGGGGGCACCGGCTCGTCGGTGTTGCGGAGGGTCCAGAGGAACAGACCCGCCGTGATGAGGAAGATGGTCAACGCATTGACCATGTAAGCCACGTCTCGTGCGTAGTTGGCGGCGATCAGCGCAAAGAGCGCGACACCCGCCAGCACGATGAGCTTGATATAATTCAGCATCGTTCGTCCCTTCGTCTGACTCGCACGATTCGTTGACCGCGCGAGCGGTTCTGACTGACGGGGTTGTGAAGTGAATGCCCCCGACCAACCTTGATCTGAATCAAGGCTTTGACTGCGAAGTCTTGCGTTAAGTCATTCTAAGGGTTGCCCTTCGGGCGTAATGTGCCGGTGTCGGGCCCTCCCGGACAATACCATGGAGATTGCTATGGGCTACAAATCATTACTCACGGTTGTGACGGACGAGGCTTTCCTCGACTCGACCATCGACCATGCCGCCGCTGTTGCGGCCTGCTGGGACGCCCATCTCGATGTGCTCGGCTTCGGTGTCGACCGCACCCAGACCGGCTATTACTATGCCGGGGCGGATGCGATCATCCTGCAGGAGACGCTTGATCGCGCCTCCAAGGATGCCAGCGTGCTGGCGGCTGCTGCCAAGGAGCGTCTGAACCGCTTCGAACTGCGCTGGTCGGTCGAGGAGGGTGTCGCCCAGCTTGCCGATATCGGCCGCCACGTGGCGGGGCGCGCGCGCTTTGCCGACATGGTGGTGTTGCCCAAGCCCTACGGTCCCGATCGCGGCGTCGAGCTCGAGCCGATCGTCGAGGGCGCGCTCTTCGAGGGGCAGGCGCCCGTGCTGGTGGTGCCGCGTGCCTCCGATCCGTCGAGCAAGCCCAAGCGCGTGGTGCTGGCCTGGAACGAGAGCGCCGAGGCGCTGCGCTCGGTCCGCGCGGCCATGCCGATCCTCAAGGAGGCGGATGCGGTGCACGTCGTGGTCATTGACCCGCCGCAGCACGGGCCGAACCGGTCGGACCCCGGCGGGATGCTGTCGCAATACCTGTCGCGCCACGGGGTGAGCGCCGAGATCGACGTGCTGACCAAGACCATGCCGCGCATTTCCGACATCCTGAACCGCCACGTGCAGGACGTGAATGGCGACATGATCGTCATGGGCGCATATGGCCATTCCCGCTTCCGCGAGGCGATCCTTGGGGGCGCGACGCGGAACATGCTGGAACTGGCAGAGGTACCGGTTTTCCTCGCGCATTGAGGCTTGGGAGAAGAGGCTTCTGCCGAGAGACCGGAGAGGCGGCGTCAGCCGTCCGGGGGCGGGCCTGCGGGCCCGCCCTTGCTTTGTCCGCCCTCCGCCGATCGCGCTGTTGTGCCGGTGCCGCGCAGGGTCTTTCGCCCCCGGGCGGGGGGCATCGAGCCGTTCCTTTCACGGGCCGGGGACGGTAGGTTGGCGGCCGAGGCAAAAAGAACGAGCAGGAGATTCCAATGCACGCAGCAATCGCGACCGCGATGACCAGGGGCGCGGCAGCGCTCGCCCTCGCGGCAACACTGGGCGGATGTGCCGCCAATACGGAATGGGGCGGGCGGTTTGAGGTCTACGGCGTCGACGAGGGCGACATGCTCAAGCTGCGCGGCGGACCGGGTACCGGCTTCGACGTGATTGTCGGCCTGCCGAACGGCACCGTTCTGCGGGTCTACGAGTGCACCCAGACCGGTGGCACACGCTGGTGCGAAGCAGCCCTCGACCGGGCGCCGGAGACGACGGGCTACGTGTCCTGGGCGTACCTCAGGGAACTCTGACCCCACGAGGCAATTCTGACCCCCCGAAGCCGGGCGATCTCTCAGAGCTCGCCCAGCTTCATCAGCGCAGCCTTGAGCGTCTCGAGGTCCATGCCGTCGAGCGCCGCCTCCACCGCGTCGTGTTCGCGCCGCCAGATCGGCATCGCCTCGTGCAGGATCGCGTGTCCCCGCGGGGACAGGCGCAGCCGCTTGCCGCGCTTGTCCTCGGCATCGGCGGCGCTCTCGACCAGCCCGCGCCGCTCCAGCACCTTCAGCGCGGCGGTCAGCGTGGTGCGGTCCATGGCGAGGAAGGGCGCGAGGTCGGAGATGCGCGGCGGCTCGGGACGGTTCAGCGACATCAGGATGGAGAACTGCCCGTTGGTCAGCCCCACGGGCTTCAGCGCGATGTCGAAACGCCGCCCCAAGGCGCGCGCCCCGCGCTGCGCGCGGAAGCACAAGCAGCGGTCGCGCACCTCGAGGGTGACTTCACGGGGCAGGGCAGGCGTCGTCTCGCTCATGCGCTCTCGGTCATGTTGATATCAACTTAATTATGCGCCTATGCTGCCCGGGAGCAACAGGGAGATGTCTCATGACACATGTTTGGGGGTTTCTGACGCCAGTGCCGCAGGAAAACAAGGCGGCCTACGTCGAGTCCGCCCGGAAATCCTGGGAGCTGTTCAAGGAATACGGCGCCCTGTCGATGCACGAATGCTGGGAGGCCGAGGTGCCCGAGGGCAAGGTGACCTCCTTTCCCATGGCCGTGAAGCGCGAGGAAGGGGAGGCCGTGGTCTTCAGCTGGATGCTCTGGCCGGACAAGGAGACCGCGGACCGCTGCGGCGCGTCCTTCGAGACCGACGCGCGCTGGAAGGAGATGATGGACATGCCCTTCGACGGCAAGCGGATGATCTACGGCAGTTTCGATCCGGTCTTCGAGGCCTGATCCGGGGCGCAAACGAACGCGCGGGCGGTCAGGCGAAGACGCCGCCGTCCGCGTCGTCGCCGGCTTCCTCGAGCAGGCGGCCCATGTCGGGAATGGTGACGTGGCGCTTGCCCTCGAGCTCGATCACCCCGTCCTTGCGCAGGGCCGACACCTGACGGCTCACCGTTTCCAGTGTCAGCCCGAGGTAATCGGCCATGGCCTCGCGGGTCAGCGGCAGGTCGAAGGTGAGACGGTCGCCGACGTCGCGCTGGTTGATCGAGGCATCACGGCGAGCGATGATCGACAGCAGCGACGCGATCTTCTCGCGCGCGGTCTTGCGGCCCAGCACCAGCATCCATTCGCGGGCGGCGTCGAGCTCGTCGAGGGTCATTTCGAGCAGCCGCTGCGCGATGTGCGGGGTGCGCACCATCATCTCCTCGAAGGGAGCCTTGCGGAAGCAGCACATCACCAGATCGGTCGTGGCGACCACGTCATAGGCCGCGCTGGAACGCCCGGGGCGGCCGACGAAATCCGACGGCAGCAAGAGGCCGACCATCTGCGTGCGCCCGTCCTCCATGGTCTGCGTCAGCGTGGCGATGCCGGAGACCACCGAGCCGACGAATTCCATCCGGTCACCGGACCAGATTACCGTCTGCCCGGCCTCGAACTTGCGGTAGTACTTGATCTCTTCCAGCCGCTCGAGCTCGTCGGTCTCGCAGCGGGCGCAGACCGCACGGTGCCGAATCGGGCACTCGCTGCAGTCCGGGGATACTGAGAGGCTCTTTTCGTTCAGCATTGCGCTTCCAAATCTTGATCTGCGTCAAAGTCTTGTCGCGGAAATTTTTTGTAAGCGTACGCGTATGATTACGCGAACACAACTCTCCCGACTCGGTCTCTTCGACGCTAAGGTCCCGCGTTATACGAGCTATCCGACGGCGCCGCATTTCTCGGGCGATGTCACCCCGGGTGATTTCGCCCGGTGGATCGAAGCCGTGCCGGAAAATGGCACGGTCTCGCTCTACCTGCACGTGCCTTTCTGTCGCAGGCTCTGCTGGTTCTGCGCCTGCCGTACGCAAGGCACCGCCACGCTGGGCCCGGTGGAGAGCTACGTCGAGACGCTGAAGGCCGAGCTCGACCTGCTGAAACAGCACCTCCCGCGCGGGGTGAAACTGTCGCGGCTGCACTGGGGTGGGGGTACGCCGACGCTGCTGACGCCGGACCTCATGAAGGCGTTGATCGACAAGGTGGCCGAGGTGGCGGACTTCGCGCCGAACGCCGAGTTCTCGGTCGAGATCGACCCCAACGAGATCGACGGCGCGCGGCTCGACGTGCTGGCCGCGGGCGGCATGAACCGCGCCTCGATCGGGGTGCAGGACTTCGATCTGGAAATCCAGCAGACCATCGGCCGCGAACAGAGTTACGATGTGACCCGGACGGCGATCGAGATGATCCGCGAGCGGGGCGTGGCGAGCCTCAACGCCGACATCCTCTTTGGCCTGCCGCACCAGTCCAAGGCGCGGATCACCGAGACGGTGCAGAAGCTTCTGTCGCTGGGGCCGGACCGGGTGGCGCTCTACGGCTATGCCCACGTGCCCTGGATGGCCAAGCGCCAGCAGATGATCCCCTCGGATGCGCTGCCCACGCCGGACGAACGGCTGGAGCTGTTCGAGACCGCGCGGCGGCTCTTTGCCTGGGACGGCTACGCCGAGATCGGCATCGACCATTTTGCCGTGCCGGAGGATGGGCTGGCGATCGCGCAGAAGACCGGCAAGCTGCGGCGCAATTTCCAGGGCTACACCGACGACACCTCCGAGGTGCTGATCGGGGTGGGGGCCTCGTCGATCTCGCGCTTCCCGCAGGGCTTCGCGCAGAACGCGCCGGCCACCTCGGCGCATGTGGCCGCGATCCGCGAGGGTCGCTTCTCTACCGCGCGCGGGCATACCTTCCGGGGCGAGGACAAGCTGCGCTCGCGGATGATCGAGATGCTGATGTGCGACTTCCGCATCCGCTCGGCGGAACTGGTGCGCGACTTCGGCGCGCGCGAGGCCGAACTGGTGGCGATGTACCGCGCCGCCAACGAGCGTTTCGAGGGGCTGCTGGAGATCACCGAGGACGGGCTTTTCGTGCCGGTGGAGGCGCGGCCGCTGACCCGCATCGTGGCGCGCGCCTTCGACGCCTACGACCTGTCGAAAGCCGGGCACAGCTCGGCGATCTGAGGCATGGGCGGCCCGGGGTCGGTCACCCCGGGCAAGCTATGGCTCGCTCAGCCTGCCAGCTCGAAGGCCGCGGCAAAGAGTTTCTGCGTGTAATCGGTCTTGGGCGCGGCGAAGATCTCATCCGCGTCGCCCATTTCCACTACGTCACCCTGCTTCATCACGATGACCTTGTGGCTCATCGCGCGCACCACCTTCAGATCGTGGCTGATGAAGAGGTAGGCGAGGTCGTACTTGCGCTGCAGGTCGCGCAGCAGCTCGACGATCTGCACCTGCACCGTCATGTCGAGCGCCGAGGTTGGCTCGTCCAGCACCACCAGCTTGGGCCGCAGCACCATGGCGCGGGCGATGGCGATGCGCTGGCGCTGGCCGCCGGAGAATTCATGCGGGTAGCGGTGCATCGTGGCCGGGTCGAGACCCACCTCGGTCATGATCTCGGCCACCACTTCTTTCGCCGCGCGCCCGTCGGGCGAGCCATGCACGCCCAGACCCTCTGCGATGATCTGCTCGCAGGTCATCCGTGGGCTGAGCGAGCCGAAGGGGTCCTGAAAGACGATCTGCATCTCCGAGCGCAGCTTGCGCAGCTGGCGGGTCGAGAGGTCGCGCACGTCGCGCCCGTCGAAGGTGATGCCGCCCTGTGATTGGATCAGCCGCATGATCGCCAGCGCCAGCGTCGTCTTGCCCGAGCCGGATTCGCCGACGATGCCCACGGTCTCGCCCGCGCGCACCGAGAAGGACGCGTCGTTGACCGCCTTCACGTAGCCGACGGTCTTTTTCAGAAAACCCTTCTGGATGGGGAACCAGATCTTCAGGTTGTCTGCCCGTGCAACTTCCTTCGCGCCCGCCTCGATGGGGCGGGGAGTGCCGGTGCTCTCGGCCGAGATCAGTTTCAGTGTGTAGGGGTGCTGCGGGTTGGCGAAAAGCTCGGCGGTAGGGCCGTGCTCGACGATCTCGCCATCCTTCATCACGCAGACCCGGTCGGCGAACTTGCGCACGATGTTGAGGTCATGGGTGATGAACAGCAGGCTCATGTTCTCTTGCTGCTTGAGCTCCGCCAGCAACTCGAGGATCTGCGCCTGGATGGTCACGTCGAGCGCCGTGGTCGGCTCGTCGGCGATCAGCAGCTCGGGACCGTTGGCCAGCGCCATGGCGATCATCACCCGCTGCCGCTGCCCGCCGGAAAGCTGGTGCGGATAGGCGGAAAGGCGGCTTTCTGGGTCGCGGATGCCAACCTTGTTCAAGAGGTCGAGGATGCGCGCGCGGGCCTTGTCGCCGGTCAGCCCCTGGTGCAGCGCGAGGCTTTCGCCCAGCTGCTTTTCCAGCGTGTGCAGCGGGTTGAGCGAGGTCATCGGCTCCTGGAAGATGAAGCTGATGTCGTTGCCGCGCACCTTGCGCAGCCGCTTGAGGTCGGCGCCGATCATCTCCTGATCGTTGTAGCGCACCGATCCCTCGACATGTGCCGCGTCCCCAAGCAGCGAAACGGTCGAGAGCGCGGTGACCGACTTGCCGGACCCGGACTCGCCGACCAGCGCCACGGTCTCGCCGCGCGGGATGTCGAAGCTCACGCCCTTCACGGCAAGGCTGCGCTTGCCGTCCTGGGTGAAGCTGACCTTCAGGTCGCGGACCTCGAGGATATTGGCGCTCATGAGAAGGTCTTTCTGGGGTCGAACGCGTCGCGCACGCCTTCGAAGATGAAGACCAGCAGCGACAGCATCAGGGCGAAGACGGTGAAGGCGGTGAACGCCAGCCACGGTGCCTGCAGGTTCTGCTTGGCCTGCAGCGTCAGCTCGCCAAGCGAGGGCGCCGAGGAGGGCAGGCCGAAGCCGAGGAAGTCGAGCCCCGCGAGGGTGCTGATCGTACCGGTGACGATGAAGGGCAGCATGGTCAGCGTCGCCACCATGGCGTTGGGCAGCATGTGACGGAACATGATGGTCCAGTTGCTGACCCCAAGCGCCTTGGCGGCACGTACGTACTCGAGGTTGCGCGCGCGCAGAAACTCGGCGCGCACCACGCCCACCAGTGCGGTCCAGCCGAAGAGTACCGTGAGGAACACCAGCAGCCAGAAACTACGGCCTAGGATCGCGAAGAGGATGATGATCACGTAGAGCGACGGGGTGGCCGACCATATCTCGATCAACCGCTGGAAGATCAGGTCAAGCCAGCCGCCGAAGAAGCCCTGCAGCGCCCCCGCGACGACCCCGATGATCGACGAGACCACAGTCACCACAAGGGTGAAGAGGATCGAGAGGCGGAAACCGTAGATCACCCGCGCCAGCACGTCGCGCTTGGTGTCGTCGGTGCCGAGCCAGTTCTGCCCGTTCGGGGGCAGGGGGGCCGCGCCGGGGCGGTCGACGGGCGTGTTGAAGCTATAGGGGATGGGCGGCCAGATGGTCCAACCCTTGGCGAAGTCACCCTCGGGGGTGCCGCCCGCGTCCACCGTCTCGATCAGCCCCTCTGGGTCGTCGAAACATTCCTCCAGCCCGCCGGTGCGGATCAGGCACTGCACCTCTGGGTCGCGGTAGGCGGCCTCGGTGCGGAAGTCACCGCCAAAGGCGGTTTCCGGGTAGAAGTTGAAGATCGGCATCCGCAGCTCGCCGCGGTAGCTGACGAGGATCGGCTTGTCGTTGGCGAGGAACTCGGCAAACAGCGACAGGCCGAAGAGCAGCAGGAAGAGCCACAGCGACCAGAAGGCTCGGCGGTTGCGCTTGAAGTTGCGCCAGCGCCGCTGGTTCAGCGGCGACAGGGCAAAGCGTCCGGGTTTGGGCTGCGGGACGACGGGAATGCCGGGTTCCGGCTGCGGGCGCAGCGGGGCGGACTCTTCAATGCGGGGATCGGGCTCGTAGCTCATCTCAGCCCTCCCGCTTCTCGAAGTCGATGCGCGGATCGACCAGAACGTACATCATGTCCGAGATGATCCCGACGACGAGGCCGATGAGGCCGAAGATGAAGAGCGTGCCGAAGATCACCGGGTAGTCGCGCGCCACCGCCGCCTCGAAGCCGAGGCGCCCGAGCCCGTCGAGCGAGAAGATCGTCTCGATGATCAGGCTCCCCGAGAAGAAGACGCCGATGAACACCGCCGGGAAGCCGGCGATGACGATCAGCATAGCGTTGCGGAAGACGTGGCCGTAGAGAACGCGGCTCTCGGTCAGCCCCTTGGCGCGGGCGGTCATCACGTAGTGCTTCTTGATCTCGTCGAGGAAGGAGTTCTTGGTCAGCAGCGTCAGCGTGGCAAAGGCCGAAATCGTCGAGGCGATCACCGGCAGCGCGATGTGCCAGAAATAGTCGGCGATCCGCATCGGCCAGCTCAGCGCCTCCCAGTTGTCGGAGGTCAGCCCGCGCAGCGGGAAGATCTGCCAGAACGAGCCGCCAGCGAAGAGCACCAGCAGCAGGATGGCGAAGAGGAAGCCGGGGATGGCATAGGCGACGATGATCACTCCAGAGGTCCAGGTGTCGAAGGACGAGCCGTCCTTCACCGCCTTGCGGATGCCAAGCGGGATCGAGACGATATAGGCGATGATCGTGGACCAGAGGCCGAGCGAGATCGACACCGGCATCTTCTCCAGAACGAGGTCGATCACCGAGATCGAGCGGAAGTAGCTCTCGCCGAAATCGAGCCGCATGTAGTTCCACATCATCCCGAGGAAGCGCTCGAGCGGCGGCTTGTCGAAGCCGAACTCCTTCTCAAGGCTCTCGATGAACTCGGGCGGCAGGCCGCGGGCACCGACGTATTTCTCGTTTCCGCCGCCGCCGCCCATGCCGGCGCCGACGTTGTCCATCCCGGCACCGGGGGCATTGCCGCCGCCGCCGGAGAAGCCGCCGAAAACGTCTCCCTGGCCCTCGATCTGGGCGATGATCTGCTCGATGGGTCCGCCGGGCACGAACTGCACCAGCGCGAAGTTGATGATCATGATCCCCAGCAGCGTGGGGATGATGAGCAGCAGTCTGCGGAGAATGTAGGCTCCCATATTACTTCAGCACGCCGGCCTCTTTGAGGGCCTTCTCCTTGTCGGGGTTCACCCACCACAGGCTGAGGTAGCCCAGATCGTAGGGCGGGATGGTCTCGGGATGTTCGTACATGTCGTAATAGGCAACCCAGTAGTCTGCGATATAGCCGTCGGGAACGATGAAGAACTCGTAGCGCAGCGCGCGGTCGAGCGCCATCAGTGCCACGTCGGTTTCGTCCTGGCTGGTGGCCTCGAAGCTGGCGGCGATGATCGCGTCAACCAGCGGGCTGGCCAGCCCGGCAGGGTTGAAGAGCGAGAATTCGGCCTCGCGCGAGCCGTACATCTGGCTGAGCCCGCCGCCGGTGGACAGGAAGGCGCCATAGCGGCTGGAGTAGATCATGTCGTAGTCGCGCTCGCGCTGGCGCAGCGTGTACTGCGAGGGATCGACCTTCTCGTAGCTGGCATCGACGCCGATGGCGCGCAGGTTCTGCACGTAGGTCTCGTGCATCGACTCGACGCTGGCCTCGATGTTGCTGGGGATGATCATGTGCAGCTTGAGCGTCTCGCCCGCTTCGTTGCGCGCGATGCCGTCGTCACCCACGGTCCAGCCTGCCTCCTGCAGCAGCGCGCCCGCAGCACGCCGGGTACGGCGGTTGATCAGCTCGGCGGGATCGCTTTCATGCATGGTCCAGACGTCGGTGGTGTAGAGGTCCTCCGGCACCACGTCGCCCAGCGACTTCAGGAACTCCAGCTCGGAGCCCTCGGGCAGGCCCTTGGCCTCGATCGGCGTGCCTTCGACGAAGGACGAGCGCGGGCTGTAGAGCCCGTAGCGCAGGCTCTCGTTGCTCCATTCGAAGTTGAAGGCGAGGGCAATCGCCTCGCGCACCTTCTTGTCCTGCAGCTGCGGCTTGGCGAGGTTGAAGACGAAGCCGGTGGGATTGGGCGGGCTGCCGTCGGCGATCTCTTCCTTCTTCACCGTGCCCTGCTGGATGCGGGGGAAGTCGTAGGACGTCGCCCAGAGCTTCGGATCGCTTTCAACGCGGAAGGTGTACTCGCCGGCCTTGAACGCCTCGAAGGACGCGGTCTGATCGGAGAAATACTCGATGCGGATGGTGCCGTAGTTGTGCCGGCCCTTGTTGAAGGGCACGTCGCGGCCCCAGTAGTCGTCGCGCAGCTTGTAGACGATGCGGCGGTTCACCTCGTAGCTGTCGAGCTTGTAGGGACCGGAACCGACGGCGACTTCCATGCGCGGCTCGTCGAGGCGGCGGTTCTCGGGGTCCTCGTCGAACCAGGCCTTCTCGAAGACCGGGGTGGAGCCGACGGTCTCGATGCGCGATCGCTTGGTCAGCTCGGTATTGAAGGTGAATTTCACCGTGTGCTCGTCCAGCGCCTCGGCGCTGGTGACCATCTCGCCGACGGCGGCGGCATAGGAGGGCAGGCCCTGGGTGACGAAGAGCTTGTGCGAGAAGACCACGTCTTCGGCGGTGACCGGGTTGCCGTCCCAGAAGGTGGCCTCGGGACGGATGTGGAAGATCACCCAGGACTTGTCCTCGGGGTATTCGAGGCTCTCGGCAAGGATGCCGTAGTACTGGCCGACGGAATCCTCGGTGCTCTCGATCAGGCTGTCGTATTGCAGCGTGGTCAGCGCGCCGGAGCGGCCCTTGCGCGAGTAGGGGTTGAGGCTGTCGAAGGTGCCAGAGGCCCCCAGCACGATCTCGCCACCCTTCGGCGCGTCGGGGTTGGCGAAGTCGAAATGGTCGAAATCTGCGGGGTAATCGAGCTCGCCGAAGTAGGAATAGCCGTGCGAGGTGATGATCTGCTGATCCTGCGCCTCTTCGGTGGCGGCGGCCTCGGTGGTGGCCGGGGCGCTGTCCTGGGCCCATCCAGCCTGGGCGGCGAGGGCGATCCCCAGCGCTGTCAGCGCGCCGAAAAGGGGTCGGAAAGCAATCGGATCGAGGCTGCGAATGGCGGCCGCGGCAGGGCGCGTCGTCCGGATCATGTGGTCTCCCCTCAGGTTGTCGGCTTGAGCTCTGCCGTTTCATGTAAGCTAAGGTCCGGCCGTGACGACATTCAAGCCGAACTTGCTGGAGATTGCGTGAGCGCCCGCGATTTCGGCGCGAGGGCGCTCGCCATGGCACAGCGGTGGGGGAGGGCCGCCGACCGGGGTCGCCGGATCAGACCCGGGTGAATTCCATCCGGTAGATCACCTCTTCGCCGGTCGCAGGGTCTATGCCCGGGGCGCCGCTGATCACCAGGCGGTCGCCCTCGAGCGTGAAGGGCCGGGACAATGCGCCGCCCCACTTGGGGTTCCACGATCCGTCGACCTCGTGCACGACCCGGTTCCCCTCGAGCCGATAGGTGGCGACATAGGCGAGCATGTCGTCGAAGAGCCGGGCCTTCTCGGCCTCTGTCCAGGGCGCGTCCGAGGCGGGCAGCCGGTCGCGGCGGAAGACGCTGGCCATCATCCGCCCGTCGCGGTGGTAGGCGATGTAGCCGATTGGGTCGGGGCCGAGCGCGTCGGTGGTCTTGCCCGTTTCGACCGAGGTCCGGGTCCAGGCGTCCATGCGCCAGCTTCCGATAAGCTCTTCGGCGGTGGCCATCTCGTCCTCCTGCGGCGGGCCGCCCCAGCATGGCCTTCGGACCCCTGCGGCACCAAGCGAATTCTGCGCCCGCCGCTGCGGTCGGTCAGCGCGCTTTCAGCAGATGGGCCTTCAGGCCGTCCGGGTAGAGACGCGGTCGATCAGGCAGGTCCAAGGTCTCGAGCGCAAACCACTCGGCAAAGCACGTGGTGCCATTGTCCTCCTGGAAGGCGATGCGGGTTTCGCCGGCAAAAGCGGCCGCCGGGAAGGAGACATCGAAGATCGCGAGAACCTCGTGCCCAAGCTGACCCTCGTGAGTGTAGATGTTCTCGATCATGACCGGGGGGCCCAGCACTTCGACCGTGATGCCGAGTTCCTCGCGGAACTCGCGAATGACGGCGGCCTCTGCCGTCTCGCCGAATTCGACAGAACCTCCCAGAGGGCGAACACCCTTCACCCGCCCGGCGTCATCCAGAACTTCGGCCGCAAGAAGCTTGCCGTCGCGCCAGTGAAGTCCAAGGGCTTTGAAGCGAATTTCGGGAGCCGGACGCCAGGGTGTCATCGTCGCAGGCTATTTGGCGGGAGCACTTCGCACAATGGGGGCACGCAACCTGCGCATTGCAAGTCTGGGCATCATCTTCCCACCCCGCACCACGCAATGAAAAAGGCCACGGCGCGGTGCCGTGGCCTTGGAAATTCTTGCAGAATTCGTGTCGCGCGTGGCGATCAGCCGCCGAGCGAGTCGAGGTAGGCGATCAGGTTCACGCGGTCCTCTGCCTTCTTCAGGCCGGCGAAGGACATCGCGGTTCCGGGGGCCACGCCCTTCGGGTCCTCGAGGAAGTGGAACAGGTTCTCGGGGGTCCAGACCTCGCCGACCTGCTCAAGCGCGCCGGAGTAGGAGAAGCCGTCAACGGCGTCGATGTTGCGCCCGACCACACCGTCAAGATGCGGGCCGGTGGCGTTGCTGCCGTCGACCTTGTGGCAGGCGCGGCACTTGCCGAAGACCTTCTCGCCCTTGCCAGCATCCGCCGAGGCCATGAGCGTCGCGAAGTCGACTTCTGCTTCTTCTTCGCCGCCGCCGCTTTCTTCGACTTCGATCACATAGGAAGCGACTTCCTCACCGTGGCTGCCGCCGACGTGGTAGAGGCCCTCGCCGACCCAGCCACCGAGCAGGTAGATCAGAAAGGCGCCGCAGAGGCCGCCCACAACTTTGGTCAAGGTCATGGTATCAAACATGTGTCGCGTGTCCTCCCCAGGTCGGGCGTCGAAAGATAACCGTCGCTCAGTGGTCTACGGCTTCCCTTGGCCTCTGGCAAGGTATACTAGCCGCGACCAAATGCCCACAAGCTGCAAGTGTTTCCAAAACGACGCGAGACTGACATGACCAACCGCATTGCCTTCCAGGGAGAGCTTGGCGCCTATTCGCACCAGGCCTGCCGTGACGCCCGTCCGGACATGGAGGCACTGCCGTGCCGTACGTTTGAAGACGCGATCGAGGCGGTCAGGGGCGGTGAGGCCGAGCTGGCCATGCTGCCGGTCGAGAACTCCACCTACGGGCGGGTCGCGGACATCCATTCCCTGCTGCCGCATTCGGGGCTGCACATCATCGACGAGGCCTTCGTCCGGGTGCACATCAACCTGCTGGCGCTGCCCGGCGTGCCGCTGGAGAAGATCGAGCAGGCGATGACCCACACGGTGCTGCTGGGCCAGTGCCGCAAGTTCCTGAGCGAGCACGGCATCAAGCGGCTCACCGGTGCCGACACCGCCGGCTCGGCGCGGCAGGTGGCCGAGATGGGCAAGCCCGAGATCGCCGCGCTGGCCTCGGAACTGGCGGGCGAGATCTACGGGCTCGACGTGCTGGCGCGCCACATCGAGGACCAGGGCAATAACACCACGCGTTTCCTCGTCATGTCGCCGGAGGCGAATCATGAGCGCCGCGGCGACCACGGCATGATGACCACCTTCGTGTTCCAGGTGCGCAACATTCCGGCCGCGCTCTACAAGGCGATGGGCGGCTTCGCCACCAATGGCGTCAACATGACCAAGCTGGAAAGCTACATGGTCGGCGGCTCCTTCACCGCGACGCAGTTCTACGCCGACATCGAGGGCCATCCCGAGGACCCGGCGGTCAAGCGCGCGCTGGAGGAACTCGACTATTTCACCGAATATCTCGAGATCCTCGGGGTCTATCCGCGCGATCCGCGCCGCGACTGATCCGGGGCAGGGGAGGAACCATGAACGACATGACGGACGACAAGATTCTGGCACGGGCCTCGGCCACCGGGCCGCGGCGGGTGATCGGCGTCGGCACGATGGGGGGGCTGGGGCTGCTGCTGCTCTGGCTGGCGGTGATGCAGCCGCCGGCGAACCCGCTCTGGCTGGTGTTCCTCATCGTGCTCGGCGTCGCGGCGCTCTGGGTGGCGCAGCACATGTGGCGCGTGACCTCGCGGGAGCTGCTGCTGACGGACGAGGCGCTTACCGACAGCTCGGGCGCGGTGGTCGCGCGCATCGCTGATGTGGTGAAGGTGGATCGCGGTGCCTTTGCGCTGAAGCCCTCGAATGGCTTCGCGCTGATGCTGAAGGAGCCGGGCAAGCGGGCCTGGTATCCGGGCCTCTGGTGGCGCACCGGTCGGCGGGTGGCCGTGGGCGGGGTGACCGCTGCGCGCGACACCAAGCCGATGGCCGACATCATCTCGGTGCTGGTCATGCGCCGCGACGGTACGCTGCCACCGGAAGAGTGACCCTCGCAAGGTCCGAAAACGCAAAGGCCGCAGCATTGCTGCGGCCTTTGTCTTTTTCCCCAGGCGGGTGCCGGGATCAGCTGTCGTCCCAGCTCGGCTCGTTGTTGTAGGAGCCGTCGGTGTTGTCGCAATCGGTCGCGTTCTCGGCGTTGTTGTTGCACAGCGAGTTTCCGGGGGCATCCTGGTCGCCGTTGCCCCAGCCGTTATTGCCGCTGGTGCTGGAGGCATAGAGCAGCTGCGGCGCGTAGCGCGGTTGCGTGAAGCTGTAGGTCTTGATCGGGAAGGCGTTGAGGCCGACGCGGAACAGCGGGAAATAGTCGTCCCAGGTCTCCACCAGGATCACCTGCGCGGCATCGGCCAGCACCGGCAGGCGGTCGCGCATCCCTGCCAGGTCGCTATCGGTGAGCGGGTCGGGATCGCCGCGGACGACCGACCATTCGACCGAATACTTGTCGTTTTTGTCTTTGTAGCTGACCACGGTGATGCGCAGATCGGTGGGGTAGAGCTCCCCCTCGGAGAAACCCGCATCATCGGCGCCTTCCTCGTACAGATCATCATTGGTCCGCGTGAAGAGTTTCAGCAGCTTGTAGGAGTTGTCGATATAGGTGTCGTCGATCTCATCGGTCTCGCGCGAGAGGGCGTCTCCGATAACGTAGTTCGCCTTCTGGTTCACCGAGGCTTCGCGGAAGACATCGAAGTAGACCCAGCAGGCGGCGAAGATCAGCACGAGGATGGGCATCACGATCATCGCTTCGAGCGTGACGCTGCCCTCGGTGTCGCGGGCGAAACGGGGCAGGCGCATTTTGCGGTTCTCTCTGGTCATCTCCCGTCTCCTCACATCGGCTCGTGCACGAAGGCCGAGGTGGCCACCAGCGCGGTGTAGCCCATCTCGTCCTTGGCCATGGAGGCGGCAACCAGGCCGCCGGGGGTGACCGGGCGATACTTGTAGCAGGCACGCAGCAGCATGGTCTCGTGCTGGCCGCCGTTCACGAAGTTGCGCATCGGGGTCACCGCGAGATTGGTGTCGACGCAATCGGTGCTCTTTTCCGGGGCGACCCAGTCGCGCATGTCGAGACCGACCATCTCGAGCTGCAGGGTGTCGACGCAGCTGCCGAGGATCGTTGCGCGATCGCAGATCATCTCCTTGAGCTGGTCCGCGGTATAGAGCGTGCCGGTGCCGATCTTGACCTCGCGCACGGTCTGGTCGAGCGCACGGTCCAGAACGGTTTGCCGCATGGTGGTGGTTCCGGCCTCGACGCTGGCGATCAGCAGACCCACGAACAGGGGCGTCCAGAGTGCGAAGGGAACGATCATCGAGCCGTCTTCGTCACGGCCGAAACGCCGCAGGGCGGTTTTCATGGAGCCGATCATTGGGTCAGCCTCAGCTGGTTGAGGGTATGGGCGATGGTCGAGAAGGCTTCGGAGATCTCCGTGCCCTCGACGCGGAAGAAGTGCGATGGCGAAGAGGCGCAGCTTTCCATCACGTCGGCACCATGGTCCTCGACTTCGAAGCCGATGGACCAGATGACGATCCCCTTGGCCTTGGCGGCATCGCAGATGTTGTCCAGCAGCGTGTCGCCGGTGGTGGCGTCGTACTTCTGGTAGTAGAAGTTCCCGCGCTTGTTCTGGTCGACGTATTTATACAGGTAGTACCAGAGGTTGTACTTGTTCCACTGGGCGTATTCCGAATCCGAGTTGTAGTAGCCGTCGCGGATGCGGAATGACCGGTCATGCTGGCCGTCGGTCATCAGCACCACGGTCTTCAGCACGTCCTCGTCGTCGTAATCCACCGGGCGCCCCTCGAAGACCGAGGAGACAACGCCGTCGGAGATCAGACCGCTGGCGATGTCGCGCGTCGATGGGTCAAGCAACGCCGTGCCCCATTTCATCCCGAGGAAGATCGAGGTGCCGGCGCGCGGCGTCAGCTTGTTGATTTGCTTCTTGAGCGCCGAAGCGTCCTGGCTGAACGGGGCGATGCGCTCGTAGTCGTACCGCGGGCAGACCGTATCCGTCAGGGTGTTGTGGCCCGAATAGTTCCACTGGAAGTGCTGCATCTGCTCGTAGGTGATCGAGGTGTCGAGCTCGGTCGAGCTGAACACCGAGTTCGGCATCTCGAGGCAGTGCGAGAAGCCGTGCTTCCAGTTCACCGGCAAGTAGTTGAGGATGTCGGGCCCGGCGTTGACCTGCTCGGAATAGGGCACAAGCGACACCGAGACGAGGTCCTCACTGCCGTCGGCCAGCACCGTGTCCACGAAATTGTTCGCGGCGGCCTTCAGGTTGTCCATCTTGCTGTTGTTCTGCATCGAGCCGGAAATATCGACGACCAGAGACACTTCGACCTTGTTGAACCGCTCGGTAGCCTGGGCATGGCCCGCGGCCTGGGTCGTCTCGACGCCAAGCAGCCCGATGAAGTTCGAGGGCATTTCCACTTGGCCGTCGGCGGTCACGGTGCGGTAATTGAGACCCTCGTCGATGGTCGAATCCACCAACGCGTCGCCGAGGCCCATCTTGATCATGTAGTCGGCGACCACCTCCGAGGGTTCCAGCGTCTGGTCGAGGTCCGCCGCGGCGAGCACCGCGCGGTCGAGGGTGTTCTGGATCTTGGTCCTGTTCAGTTCGGCAAAAACCATGTCCACGCCGATACCGCCGAAGACCATCATCACCAAAGAGGAGACCAGCGCGAAGTAGGACATACTGCCCTGTTCGTCACGGAGGAACGCATCGCTACCGCGCATCAGCGCCGTCAGCGAGGTCCTGCTCCGTGCGGAAAATCCGCGCCGGTAAGCAGACTGCTTTTCCATGCTCTCGATACCCTTTTCCTGACCACTGCAACCGCAGGGCCCTCAAGACTCACCACACTACGAGGGAAACTATTCCCATCCATAATGGCTAAAATGCGGCTTTTATCGCGGCGAAAGTGGGACTTAGGGTCATGCCATGGGGACAATGCGGGGCCCGTCTCGTGTCCTGTGCCGGGCTGGGAACAATCCGTTGCCCAGCGGTTAGCAAACGGTTTCGTCGCACGGGGTTTTCCGTCAGAAATGGGAGGCGGCCCGCTGCCGCGCCTCCGGTCGATCCGGCTCGGCGGCAGCGGACGGCGTTCCGTGCCCCGCGCGGACAGGCAGCGTGAGCTTGGTCAGGAGGAGAACCGATGAACGTGCTACCATCCAACGAACCGACATTCCGCCAGAGCGTGGATCTGATGTTCAACCGCGCCGTGGCGCTGATGGACCTGCCGCCCGGACTGGAAGAGAAGATCCGCGTCTGCAACGCCACCTACACCGTGCGCTTCGGGGTCCGGCTGCGCGGCAAGATCGAGACCTTTACCGGCTATCGCTCGGTGCACTCCGAGCACATGGAGCCGGTGAAGGGCGGCATCCGCTATGCCGTGGCGGTGAACCAGGACGAGGTCGAGGCGCTGGCGGCGCTGATGACCTACAAATGCGCGCTGGTCGAGGCACCCTTCGGCGGCTCCAAGGGCGGGCTGCGGATCGATCCGACGCAATACGAGGAACATGAACTCGAGCTGATCACCCGCCGCTTCGCCTATGAGCTGTGCAAGCGTGACCTGATCCACCCCAGCCAGAACGTGCCCGCGCCCGACATGGGCACCGGCGAGCGCGAGATGGCCTGGATCGCCGACCAATACGCGCGGATGAACACCACCGACATCAACTCGCGCGCCTGCGTCACCGGCAAGCCGCTCAACGCCGGCGGCATCGCCGGCCGGGTCGAGGCCACGGGGCGCGGCGTGCAATACGCCCTGCGCGAATTCTTCCGCCACCCCGAGGACGTGGCCGCGGCGGGGCTGTCCGGCGGACTCGCGGGCAAGCGGGTGATTGTGCAGGGGCTCGGCAATGTGGGCTACCACGCCGCCCGCTTCCTGTCGGAGGAGGACGGCGCGCTGATCACCGGCATCATCGAGCGCGACGGCGCGCTCTACGATCCCAAGGGGCTGGACGTCGAGGCGGTGAAGGACTGGATGATGCGCCACGGCGGGCTGGCGGACTATCCAGATGCCACCCATACTCGCGACGGCGGGGCCGTGCTCACCGAGGAGTGCGACATCCTCGTTCCGGCCGCGCTGGAAGGCGTGATCAACCTGACCAACGCCCACAACGTCAAGGCAAAGCTGATCATCGAGGCCGCCAACGGGCCTATCACCGCCGGGGCCGACGACATCCTGCGGGCGCGCGGCACGGTGATCATCCCCGATCTCTTCGCCAACGCGGGGGGCGTCACCGTGTCCTACTTCGAGTGGGTGAAGAACCTCAGCCACATCCGCTTCGGCCGCATGCAGAGGCGGCAGGAAGAGGCGCGACACCAGTTGGTGGTGGATGAGCTGGCGCGGCTCGATGCGGCGCTCGGCGACACCTGGAACCTCGACCCGGCCTTCAAGGCGCGCTACCTGCGCGGCGCCGACGAGCTGGAACTGGTGCGCTCGGGCCTCGACGACACCATGCGCACCGCCTACCAGTCGATGCGCGAGATCTGGCATGGGCGCGACGACGTCACCGATCTCCGCACCGCCGGTTTCATCGTGGCAATCGACCGGGTGTCGAAGAGCTACAAGGCGAAGGGGCTCTGAAGGCGCGGCCTGCCGCCGCCGCTTCATTGTTCCACAAATACGCCGGGGAGCCGGGGGCAGCGCCCCCGGTTCTTCGCGCCGTCAGCGCAGCCAGCGGTGCATCACGTCATTGCCGAGCGTGCGGGTCTCCACCAGCCTGAAGCGCGGCGCCTCGGTCAGCGTGTCGACGCCCATGGCCCCGACGCCGGGCCGCCCCTCCGCGCCGAGTGCGAGGCCCGCGGTAAAGCCGACCAGTTCGTCCACCAGATCGGCGGCGAGCAACGAGGCGGCGAGCTGTCCGCCGCCCTCGCAGAACACCCGCGTCAGCCCCTGGCTGCCGAGCGCCGCAAGCAGCGCGCCGGGGTCGAGACGCCCTGCTGTCACGCGGCTCTGGATCAGGGTCGCCCCGCAGCTCTGCCACGCCCGGCGGGTGGCCGTGGCGGCATCCGAGCCATGCACGATCCAGACCGGCACCTCGCGCGCGGTCGAGGCAAGGCGGCTCATCAGCGGCACGTCGATCAGCCGGGAGGCGATCACCCGCACCGGCTGGTGCACATGGCCCCTGCCGCGCACGGTCAGCTCCGGATCGTCGGCCCGAGCGGTACCGGCGCCGACCATCACCGCATCATGGCAGGCGCGCAGCCCGTGCACCGCGCGGCGCGCCTCGGGGCCGGTGATCCACTTGCTCTCACCGGTGGCGGTGGCAATGCGCCCGTCGAAACTGCTCGCCAGCTTCAGCGTCACCCGGGGACGGCCTTCTTCGGTCTTCATAAGGAACCCGGCGTGGTCCTGCATTGCCTCCTCGGCACAGGGGCCGGTGGTCACCTCAATGCCGGCTCTGCGCAGCATCTCGAAGCCCTGGCCGGCGACCCGCGGGTCGCTGTCGGCAATGGGGGCGACCACGCGCGCCACACCGGCCTGGATCAGGGCCGTGGCGCAGGGCGGGGTCTTGCCGGTATGGGCGCAGGGCTCGAGCGTGACGTAGGCGGTGGCGCCGCGCGCCTGCGCGCCGGCATCGGCCAGTGCCACGACCTCGGCGTGCGGACGGCCGCCGGGCTGGGTCCAGCCGCGGCCGACGATGCGGCCATCCTTCACCAGTACGCAGCCCACGGCGGGGTTGGGCCAGCAGTTGCCCATGCCCCGGCGCCCGAGGCGCAGGGCATGGGCCATGTGGCGGACGTCATCCTTCACGCGAACTTGCTCCCCGTGTTGCGTCCGTGGGCGCGTTGCAGACCGCGCTCACTTCTCCGGCTGGGTGCCGGGACGCAGCTCGCTCACGAACTTGTCGAAATCATCAGCAGCCTGGAAGTTCTTGTAGACGCTGGCAAAGCGCACATAGGCCACGGTGTCGATCCGCGCGAGCGTCTCCATGACGATCTCGCCGATCTGTTTCGACTGGATGTCGGTTTCGCCGAGGCTTTCCAACCGTCGCACGACACCGGAGATCATCTGGTCGACGCGCTCAGGATCGATCGGGCGTTTCTGCAGCGCGATGCGGATCGAGCGCTCGAGCTTGTCGCGGTCGAAATCCTCGCGCCGACCGCTGGTCTTGATCACCACGAGATCGCGCAGCTGCACCCGCTCATAGGTGGTGAACCGGCCGCCGCAGGCCGGGCAGAAACGGCGACGACGGATCGAGACATGGTCTTCTGCCGGGCGTGAATCCTTGACCTGGGTGTCGATATTTCCACAAAACGGGCAGCGCATGCCTTCCCCCAATCACTTCGTTCCAACGTGGGCATGAGGTTATCCCTCATTTATCCACAGCCACTATAGGGGAGCGCCCAGAAATTGGGTAGAGGTCAATTTGCTCCGCAAGATGCGGGGCGTGCAAAATCCTCGAAATCTAGAAAAACCGCTGAGAAATCATCCTGAGCGGCTTCAGCCGCCGAGATGGGCGAGGACTTCGCGCCAGTGAGGCGCGTTGCGGTGCTCGAAGAGATAGATGCCCTGCCAGGTGCCGAGCCCGAGTTTTCCACCGTTGATCGGAATGGAAAGGGAGACCGGCAGCAGGGCCGCCTTGATATGGGCGGGCATGTCGTCCGGACCTTCGTAGGTATGCGTGAGATAACGCATCGAAGGGTCGCTGCTCGGCGGCACGAGACGGTGGAAGAACTCGGTCAGGTCGGTCCTCACCTCGGGGTCGGCGTTCTCCTGAATGAGCAGAGAGGCCGAGGTGTGGCGAATGAACAGGGTGAGTAGCCCGTCGCTCGCACCACTCCCGCCGACCCAGCGGTTCACGTCGCGGGTGAACTCATAGAGGCCGGGACCCCGCGTCTCGATGGTGAAGCTGGTCTGCATTCCTGGACCCCGTATCGCGCGCTGCCGTGTCGGCCCATGCCTAGCAAGCGCGGCGGCGGTCTGCCAGTGGCGCGACCGTCAGACCGTCGATGCCACGCAACGCACCTGGGGCAGGTCGTCGGAGGACTGGAAGAGCAGGGGAGTGCCATCATCGGAGACGGCGGGCATCGAGGCGACCTGCTGCAACGTTTCGCGGCACTCTGCCAGTTCGTGCGGCGCGACCTCGATCTCAATGACCGTGGCGGCGCCGGTTCCGAGCACCTCTGTCGCGGCATAGGCGGCGACGGCGGTGCAGGTCGTAACGGCAGTGAGCAGTGCGAGGCGTTTCATCGAGGATCTCCCTTACTGGTCGGCAAGAAAACGCCGGTGCTGCGAAAGTTGTTCCATTTCCGTTGCGTGACGGGTGCGTGATCGACCCCTGAGGCCGCTTTCATGGGCCGGAACACCGCGCGCGCTATCTTGCCTGGCAGCCGCGCCGGGTCGCCCCTGCGCCAAGTTTCACGCGAATGTCCTTCGGGAGGGTTAATCATGATCCGCAAGACACTCTTCATCACCGGTGCCTCTTCCGGCATCGGCGCGCAGACCGCCCGTGCCGCGGTCGAGCGCGGCTGGAATGTGGGCCTCTTCGCGCGGTCCAAAGACAAGATTGCCGACCTCGAGAAGGAACTTGGTCCGCATGCACTGGCACTGCCGGGCGACGCGACCTCCCTCCAGGAGCAGGAAGCGGCCATGGCGAAACTGGCCGGGCATTTCGGCGATGTGAACGCCGCCTTCGCCAACGCAGGGACCGGCCTGTCGCAATCGGGCACGCGCAAGGGCGATCCGGGGGAATGGGAGCGGCTGGTGCAACTCAACATCCTCGGGGTGCTCTGGACCGCGAAAGCCGCCTCGGCCTATTTCGTGAAAAACCGGGGACATCTGTTGCTCACCGGCTCGGCGGCTGGCCGGACGACCATCAAGGGGTCGGTCTACGGTGCCTCGAAATGGTTCGTGCACGGCTACGGCGGCAACCTCGCCGAGGAGTTCCGCGAATGGGGCGCACGGGTCACGGTGATCGCGCCGGGCATGGTCGACACGCCCTTCTTCGACGAGGCCAAACCCGACAAGCTGAAACCCGAGGACATCGCCCGCTCGGTGATGTTCGCGCTGGAAGCCGATGCGCGCGCGGGCGTGCGTGAGGTCTTCGTCATGCCGGTGAACTGAACACCGCGATCCATGCCTCCGTGCGTCGCCTGCGGAACGGGCGGCGCGGCAACGGTCGATGCCGCGGGGTCATGCAAGGCTTTACAAGCGCGGGCCAAGTCGCTCAGGTGTGAGAGGTTTCCACCAGTTGCGGGCCCTAGCGAATGGCGATTACGGCAAGTATCCACCACCTGACGCACTACAAGTACGACCGCCCGGTGTCGCTCGGGCCGCAGATCATCCGGCTCAGGCCAGCGCCACACTCGCGCACGCGGGTGATCTCGCATTCGCTGAAGGTCTCGCCCGAGGGGCACTTCGTCAATCATCAGCAGGATCCCTATGGAAACTGGCTGGCGCGCTTCGTGTTTCCCGAGCCGGTGACCGAGTTCAAGATCGAGGTCGATCTCGTCGCCGACATGACGGTCTACAACCCGTTCGACTTCTTCGTGGATGAGAGCGCCGAGGCCTTTCCCTTCGAGTATTCGCAGGACTTTGCCGAGGACCTGTCGATCTACCGCACCCCCGAGCAGGCCGGCCCGCGGCTGCAGGCTTATCTCGATACCATCGAGAAAAGCGCGCCGCGCACGGTCGACTACCTCGTCGGGCTGAACGCCCGGCTGGAGAAGGACATCGGCTACATCGTCCGCATGGAGCCCGGCGTGCAGACCCCCGAGGAGACGCTGCAACTGGCCAAGGGCTCCTGCCGTGACACCTCGTGGTTGCTCGTGCAAATCCTGCGGCATTTGGGTTTCGCGGCGCGCTTCGTGTCCGGGTACCTGATCCAGCTCAAGCCCGACCTCGTCTCGCTCGACGGGCCGGCGGGGACCGATCACGACTTCACCGACCTGCACGCCTGGTGCGAGGTCTACATTCCCGGCGCCGGCTGGATCGGGCTCGACCCGACCTCCGGCCTGCTAACCGGCGAGAGTCACATTCCGCTCGCCGCCACGCCGCACTACCGAAACGCCGCGCCCATCGTCGGCGGCTACTCCGCGCCGCCGAATACGCAGACCGATTTCGATTTCGACATGCAGGTGCGCCGCGTCGCCGAGCACCCGCGCATCACCAAGCCCTTCTCCGACGAGGCCTGGGACGCGCTGGACGCGCTCGGGCACAAGGTCGACGCCGAGATCGAGGCGCAGGACATGCGCCTGACCATGGGCGGCGAGCCGACATTTGTCTCGATCGACGATTTCGAGAGCGCCGAGTGGAACACCGCCGCGGTCGGGCCGCAGAAGCGCGCGCTCGCGGATCAGCTGATCCGCCGGTTGCGGGAACGTTTCGCGCCGGGCGGCTTCCTGCACTACGGGCAAGGCAAGTGGTATCCCGGCGAGACCCTGCCGCGCTGGACCTTTTCGCTCTACTGGCGGCGGGACGGCAAGCCGGTGTGGAAGAACCCCGACCTGGTGGCCAAGGAGGCCGCCAAGGGCGCGGATGCCGCGCAGGCCGACAGCTTCATGACCAGATTCGCCGAGACGCTGGGTCTCGATGGCAACTACGTCCACCCGGCCTACGAGGATCCGGCGGAATGGATTCTCAAGGAAGCCGATCTGCCGATGAACGTGACGCCGGAGGATTCCAAGCTCAAGGATCCCGAGACCCGCGCCCGCATTGCACGGGTGTTCACCCGCGGGCTCGACGAGGCGGCGGGCTTCATCCTGCCGCTGCAGCGCTGGCAGTCCAAGGCGAGCGGGCCGAAGTGGCGTTCCGAGCACTGGAAGACCCGGCGCGGGCATTTGTTCCTCATCCCCGGCGACAGCCCGGTGGGCTTCCGTCTGCCGCTCGGGGCGCTGCCCTTCGTGCCGCCCTCGGCCTACCCCTATGTCTACCCGACCGATCCCAGCGTGCCGCTGACCGAGCTGCCGGATTTCCACGCGCAGCAACAGGAACGCCGCGCGCAGCTGATGGAGGAGCTGGAGCGCATCGCCGCCGAGGAGCGCGAGGCCATGGCCGCGTTGCCCGAGGTCACGCCGGGGCACGACCAGCCGGTGTCCGAGGCGCGCGACGTCGGGCGGCGGCAGCGCATCATGGAGCAGGGCGTCGACCCGGCGGGCGGCGCGGTGCGCACCGCCATCGCCATCGAGCCGCGGGACGGCCGGCTCTGCCTCTTCATGCCGCCGGTGGAGTCGCTCGAGGACTATCTCGACCTGCTCGCCGCGGCGGAGACCACCGCCGAGGAACTGGGCCTGCCGATCCATATCGAGGGCTACACGCCGCCGCATGACGCGCGCCTCAACGTGGTCCGCGTCGCCCCCGATCCCGGCGTGATCGAGGTCAACGTGCACCCGGCGCACAGCTGGGAGGACTGCAAGGCGATCACCAACGGCGTCTACGAAGAAGCCCGTCAGTGCCGCCTCGGCGCCGACAAGTTCATGATCGACGGCAAGCACACCGGCACCGGCGGCGGCAACCACGTCGTCGTGGGCGGCGAGACGCCGCATGACAGCCCCTTCCTGCGCCGCCCGGACCTCATGCGCTCGATGATCCTGCACTGGCTGCGGCATCCCTCGCTCAGTTACCTCTTCTCGGGTCTCTTCATCGGCCCGACATCGCAGGCCCCGAGGATCGACGAGGCGCGGCACGACAGCCTCTACGAGCTGGAAATCGCGCTGGCGCATTTCCCGGCGCCGGGGCAGGGCGAGCCGCCGCTGCCGTGGCTGACCGACCGGCTGCTGCGCAACATGCTGATCGACGTCACCGGCAACACCCACCGGGCGGAGATCTGCATCGACAAGCTCTACTCGCCCGACGGGCCCACCGGCCGCCTCGGCCTCGTCGAGTTCCGCGGCTTCGAGATGCCGCCGGACGCCAAGATGAGCCTTGCGCAACAGGTGCTCATCCGGGCGCTGCTGGCGCGCTTCTGGAAGGCCCCCATCCAGGGCAAGCCCGTGCGCTGGGGCACCACGCTGCACGACCGCTTCATGCTGCCGCATTTCGTCTGGCAGGATTTCCTCGACGTGCTGCGCGACCTCGGCGATCACGGCTTCACCTTCCGTCCCGAGTGGTACGAGGCGCAGCGCGAGTTCCGTTTCCCCTTCGCCGGAGAGGTCGACTACGAGGGCGTCCACCTCGAGCTGCGGCAGGCGCTGGAGCCTTGGCACGTGCTGGGCGAGCGCGGTGCCATCGGCGGCACCGTGCGCTACACCGACAGCTCGGTCGAGCGCATGCAGGTGCAGCTCACCGCCACCGAGCCGGGCCGCTACATCGTCGCCTGCAACGGCCGCGCCGTGCCGATGGCCGAGACCGGTGCTTCTGGCGTCAGGGTTGGCGGCGTGCGCTTCAAGGCCTGGCAGCCCGCCGAGGCGCTGCACCCGACGCTGCCGGTGAACGCGCCGCTGACCTTCGACATCTTCGACACCTGGACCGGCCGAGCGCTGGGCGGCTGCCGCTACCATGTGGCGCATCCGGGCGGGCGCAACTATGACACCTTCCCGGTGAATACCAACGAGGCCGATGCGCGGCGGCTTGCCCGCTTCGAGAAACTCGGGCACACCCCGGGCAGCTACTGGCCCGCGCCCGAGACACCGCATCCGGAGTTCCCGATGACCCTCGATCTGCGCCGCCTGCCGGGGATCTGACGCCTTGGTGGCGGAGACGAAACGCCCGCTGCCGGAGACGGTGGCCAAGTTCCTGCAAGGCTACAGCCCGCCCCCGGGCGTGGCCGACGAGTTGCTGCGTCCGGACGGCACGCTGCGCCCCGCCTGGCAGCCGCTGATCCGCCACCTTGCCACGCAGAGCGCCGAGACCCGCGCCCGGGCCTTTGCCCGGGGGGACCAGTACCTGCACGACACGGGCGTCTATTTCCGCCAGCACACCGGCGAGGGCTCGACCGAGCGCAGCTGGCCGCTGAGCCACGTGCCGGTGGTCATCTCGGGCAGCGAATGGGCCACGCTCGCCGCGGGCATCGTGCAGCGCGCCGAGCTGCTCGAGCGGGTGATGGCCGACCTCTACGGGCCGGGCGACCTGGTGCAGCAGGGCTATCTGCCCGCCGACCTGGTGGCACGCAACCCCGAGTGGCTGCGGCCCATCGTCGGCGTGCAGCCGCGCTCGGGGCATTTCCTGCACTTCCTCGCCTTCGAGATCGGCCGCTCTCCGGACGGGACCTGGCTGGTGCTGGGCGACCGCACGCAAGCGCCCTCGGGCGCGGGCTTCGCTCTGGAAAACCGCATGGCCACGGGGCGGGTGTTTCATGACCTCTTCCCCAAGGCCAACGTCGAGCGGCTCGCGGGATTCTTCCGCAGCTTCCGCGACGCGCTGATCGGCCTGCGCGCTGACGAGCGCAGCCGGGTGGCGATCCTCACGCCGGGCCAGCACACCGACACCTATTACGAGCATGCCTATATCGCCCGCTACCTCGGCTTCATGCTGCTCGAATGCGAGGACATGGCGGTGCGCAATGGCCAGCTCAAGGTGCGCACCGTGGCGGGGGACGAGCCGGTCTCGGTGCTCTGGCGTCGCCTCGACTCGCGGTTTGCCGACCCGCTGGAGCTGGACGAGAGCTCGGCCCTCGGCACGCCCGGCATGGTCTCGGCGCTGCGCGCGGGGGCGATCACCATGGTCAACTGCCTCGGCTCCGGCGCGCTGGAGTCGCGGGCGCTCATGGCCTTCCTGCCGCGCATCTGCGAGGCGCTGACCGGCGAGGCGCTGAAGCTGCCGAACATCGCCACCTGGTGGTGCGGTCAGCCCTCGGAGCGTGCCTACGTGCGTGACAACCTGCACCGCATGCTGATCGGCCCGGCGCAATCGACCAAGCTGCCCTTCGACATCGACGCGGGCACCGCGCTCGGCGGGCGCTTCAGGGGGCAGGCGCATGGCTCGGTCTCGGACTGGCTGGAGCGCGAGGGCGACACGCTGGTGGGGCAGGAGGCGGTGACCCTTTCGACCACCCCCGCCATGGTCGGCGACCGGCTGGTGCCGCGCCCGATGGTGGTGCGGGTCTTTGCCGCGCGTACGCCCGAGGGCTGGACGGTGATGCCGGGCGGCTACGCCCGCATAGGGCGCAACGGCGATCCCACGGCTCTGGCGATGCAGTCGGGCGGCTCGGTGGCCGACGTCTGGATCACCTCGGACGCGCCGGTCCCCAGCGAGACCCTCGCCCCCCGCGACAAGGGGCCGTTCCTGCGCCGCCAGCCGGGGCAGCTGCCGGCGCGGGCGGCGGACAACCTTTACTGGCTCGGCCGCTACGTCGAACGGGCGGAGATGGGCGTGCGCCAGATCCGCGCCTATCACCTGCGGCTCGAGGATTACGGCCCCGACGCGCTGCCGCTGGTGGAAAGCCTCGCACGTTTCCTCGCCGGTTTCGGCCTCGATCCCTCCGAGGAGCCTGTGCCGCCGGGGCTGCTGCAGCTCTTCGAGGTTTCGCGCGGCTGTGCCGCCAAGGTGCGCGACCGCTTCTCCACCGACGGCTGGACCGCGCTGTCGGACCTCGCCTTCACCGCCCGCGACGTGGCCGAGGGCTGCCATCCCGGCGATGATGCCGCCCGCGCCATGAGCCTGCTGCTGCGCCGCCTCGCGGGCTTCTCCGGCCTCGTGCACGAGAACATGTTCCGCTTCCTCGGCTGGCGCTTCCTGACCGTCGGGCGGGCGCTCGAACGCACTGACCAGATGGCCGCCTTCCTTGCCGCCTTCACCTCGGCGAAGGCACCCGAGGGCGGGCTCGATCTGGCGGTGGAGGTCGGCGATACGGTGATGACCCATCGTCGCCGTTACTCGGTCGAGACCTCGCGCGAGACGGTGATCGACCTCCTGGCGCTCGACGCGGGCAACCCGCGCTCGATGCTCTTCCAGATCGACCTGTTGCTGGGCGAGGAAGAGCGCATCCGTGCCGCCAGCGGCCGCCCGATGGGCGAAGCGGCAAAGCGCATCCTGATGCTGCGCACCGCGCTGGCGGTTGCCGAACCCTCCGAGATCACCCCCGCGCGGCTGAGCGGCTTCCGCGCCGACCTCGCCGCGATTTCCCACGCGCTCACCGCGCAATACCTGAGCTGAGCCCGGAGCCGCCCCATGTCCCAGCTCTATGACATCTCGTTGCGGATCACCTACGAATACGCCCATCCCGCAGCCAACAGCCGTACCCTGCTGCGGATGCTGCCGCGCGCGCTGCCGGGGCAGGAGCTGCTGGCGGGGGTAGTGAGCGCCGATCCGGCGCCCGGCTGGCGCCGTGACGGAGTGGATTTCTTCGGCAATCCGACCTGCGAAATGGCCCACGACATGCCGCTGAGCGAGATCGCCTTTGCCTTCAGCGGCCGCGTGCGCAAGGCGCGTCCGGTCGCCGGTCTCGATCTTTCGGGCGATCTTGCGGCCCTGGCGCAGGATCTGGCGGCGGTGCGCAGCATCGGACCGGAGAGCCCGCACCACTTCCTGGGCGCTTCGCCGCGCCTGCCCGCGGCGCCCGAGATTGCTGCCTTCGCGCGGGACACACTGACGCGCGGCATGTCTGTCCGCGCCGCTGTCGCGGCGATCAGCCACCGGCTCAACACCGAGTTCGCCTTCGACCCCGAGGCCACCGAGGTCACCACCACAGCGATCGAGGCCTTCCGCGCCCGCCGCGGCGTCTGCCAGGACATCAGCCACGTGATGATCACCGCGCTGCGCGGCCTCGGCATTCCCGCGGGCTACGTGTCGGGCTTCCTGCGCACCCTGCCGCCCGAGGGCCAGCCCCGGCTCGAAGGCGCGGACGCCATGCATGCCTGGGTGCGCGCCTGGTGCGGCGCCGAGACCGGCTGGATCGAGATCGACCCGACGAACGACATGCTCGCCGGGGCCGACCACGTCACCGTCGCCTATGGCCGCGATTATTCCGATGTGGCGCCGACCCGGGGCTCGCTGCGCTCCGAGGGCAGCCACGTGACGACCCACCAAGTGGATGTCGTGCCTGTCTGAGCCGCCCCGGCACCGCCCGCGTTGACGATTGCGAAACCTCTTTGGCGCATCGTGCCGGGCAGGGCGCATACGGGGACGGGCCAAGCGGGGACACGCGATGCGACGGATCGATGAGAAACTGGCCAAGATCGCGCGCGGCCGCTACGGGCCGCGCGATTTCATCCTGACCTTCTGCAAGGATGCTGACCTGATGCGCGGCTGCTCCGCCGCCGGGCGCGACGAGGCGGGACGCCTGCGCAACGCCCCGGCCTACCGCGCCGACATGCGCCGTGTGATCGAAAGCGACCTTGCGGACATCGTGCTTACCTCGCTCGGCAGCGCCGAGGTGTTCAGCGAGGAGGGGATCTATTCCCGCTCCAACGTCACCCCCGCCGTCCGGTTGACCGACAACACCGACATCTGGCTGGTGCGCGGCGGGCGCTACGTTCAGTTCCCCGCCATGCCTTTCCGCAGCTCGCGGCTGGAAAACGTGCGCCCGGTGGCCAATCTCGGGCTCTACGCGCTGAGCTTCTACAACGACATCGACATCGATCATGCCACGCTGTCGGCCTATGCCGACTTCCGGCAGATGGCCGCCTCCGTCGGCTTGCGGCATTTCCTGCGGGTCGGCGATCCGCCGATCCCCGTCGACAGCGGTGAAGAGGAATACGGCGGCTATCGCAACGACATTCTGACCCGCAGCCTTGCCGGGATCGCCGGCAAGGAACGGCCGCTCTTCGTCGAGGTGGGGTACCACGGCCCGCGCGCGATGGAGGAACTGGCCGACTGGGACCCGGCGCGCGTTATCTTCGGCCTTACGGGGTTCAAGGAAGGGACCACGCGCGATTGTCTCGAACGGCTGGCGCAGGGCGAACGCTACGGTGCCCGCACCGCCAGCTTCAGCCGGGTCGAGTTCGAGTGCGAGGACCCTGTGCTAATGATGCGCGCCATGCGCCACGTCGTGCGCGAAGGGATGAGCTCGCAGGAGGCGGTGCAGGCCTATCACGCCGATCTCGGGGTCGCTGGTCTGACACCGCTGCGGCCCCTGCAGGAGGACCTAGAGCTGACCGTGCCGCTGCTCAGTCGTAACCACAGTCGCGCCGCCTGACTCCGGATTGGCTCCGCACCGTCGGGGGGCACCCATGCCCTTCGCTTCCGTATCGGGCCGCGCTGCCCTCGGCATCAGGGCGGCCATGGCGATCCCCTGCAGCGCGTATCGTGGCCCCGGTGTCCCCACACCATGCCCGCATCGCCCGCCGAAGCCCCAGAACCCCGCCAGCCCCAGAACCCCGCCAGCCCCAAGACCCCGCCAGCCCCAAGACCCCGCCAGCCCCAAGACCCAGCCAGCCCCCGAAGCCCCGTCAGGCTCCAACGCCCGACTAGACCGCGCTGCGGTCATGCCCGGCTCCCGCGCTGCGGGGGGGCGGATCGGGCAGTGACCCGGCGTCTTTCCGCTTTCACCTTCCGGCGCATTTCTTCAGAAAGAGGCGCGGCAGCTAGGGAAGTGGCATGGAAGACGGAAGCGGGTTCTGGATCGCGGCGGTGCTCGCCACCTTTTGCGTCGGCGCGTCGAAGGGCGGCATGCCGGTGATCGCCATGCTCGGCGTGCCCATGCTGACGCTCTTCGTCGCGCCCGCCGCCGCCGCCGGCTTGCTGCTGCCGATGTACATCCTGGCAGATGTCTACGCGATCTGGCTGTTCCGCCGCGATTTCTCGCCCCGCAACCTGAAGATCCTCATTCCCGCCGCCGCGGTCGGCATCCTGCTCGCCTTCCTCTGCATCTCGCGGGTGCCGCCGGAAATCGGCAAGCTGATCGTCGCCCTGGTCGGGCTCTACTACCTCGGCGACACGCTGCGCAAATGGCTGGCGCGCGATCATGCGGCCCGTCCCGCCGACGTGCCGCGGGGCCTGTTCTGGGGGGCGCTGTCGGGCTTCACCAGCTACATCTCCCACGCCGGCGGGCCGCCTTATCAGGCCTACACCCTGCCACAGATGATGCCCAAGATGACCTTTGTCGGCACCCAGGCCATCGTCTTCGCCTGCATCAACTGGATGAAGCTGCCGCCCTACATCGTCGCGGGGCAGGTGACTTGGGAGAGCCTGCAGAGGGTGGCGATGCTGGCGCCGGTGGCGCTCTTTGGGGCCTGGTCCGGGCAGCGGCTGGTGCGCTGGCTGCCCGAGCGCATTTTCTACGGCGTGGTGCGCGCGGCGCTCGGCCTGCTCAGCCTGCGCCTTCTATGGGAGGTCGCGCAGGCCTGGGGTTGGCTCTAGCGTCGCGCGGCTCCTTCTTCTCTTTTTCAAATACGCCCGGGGGAGGCGCGCGCAGCGCGGCGGGGGCAGCGCCCCCTCGGCTGCGGGTCCCCGCGCTTGCGCCCGCAGGGGGTGGGCGCTAACACCGAAGCGGCAATTCACGGAGGGCACATGTCGGCAGCTGACTGGATCGCGGTGGACTGGGGCACGTCGAACCTGCGCCTGTGGCGCATGGCAGCGGATGGCACGGTGCTGGACCGCGCCGAGAGCGAGGCCGGCATGGGTCGCCTCGCGCCGGAGGAGTTCGAGCCGACCCTTCTGGAGCTGCTGCCCGACCTCGACGCCGAGACCCCGGTGATCGTCTGCGGCATGGCCGGGGCCCGGCAGGGCTGGGCCGAGGCACCCTACGTGAAGACCCCCTGCACCCCGCCCGGCATCGCCGAGGCGATCGCCGTGCCGACGCGGGACCCGCGCCTGACCGTCCGCATCCTGCCCGGCGTCGCGCAGGACCGCCCCGCCGACGTGATGCGCGGCGAGGAGACGCAGGTCTCTGGCTTCCTTGCGCTTAACCCGCGCTTCGACGGGGTGATCTGCCTGCCCGGCACGCACAGCAAGTGGGTGCATGTGAGCGCTGGCGAGATCGTCTCCTTCCGAAGCTTCATGACCGGCGAGATCTTCGAGCTGCTGAGCCAGAAGTCGGTGCTGCGGCACGGGCTTGGTGGCGGCTGGGACGACGCGAGTTTTGCCGAGGGCGTGGATCAGGCCATGGGCCGCCCCGCCGCTTTCGCCGCCGAGCTCTTCACCCTGCGTGCTGAGGGGCTGCTGCACGGGCTGACCCCGGAAAAGGCCACCGCGCGGCTCTCCGGTCTGCTGATCGGCATGGAACTGGCGGCTGCGAAACCCTACTGGCTCGGCCAGAGCGTAGCGTTGCTCGGGGCATCGAAACTCGTCGCGCACTACCGCAGCGCGCTCGAGACGCTGGCAGTGCCGGTGGTGATCGCCGACGCCGAACGCATGACGCTGGAAGGGCTGAAGGCGGCCCGCAAGACGGAGAAGACCGAATGACCCGCGAGATCATCGCCATCCTGCGCGGCCTTACCCCGGAGGAGGCGCCCGCCGTCACCGAGGCGCTGATCGGCGCCGGGATCACCAAGATCGAGGTGCCGCTGAACTCGCCGCGCCCCTTCGACTCGATTGCCAAGATGGTGCAGGGCTTCGGCACCGACGCGATCATCGGCGCGGGCACGGTGCTCGCCCCCGAGGAGGTGCTGCGCCTGCACCAGATCGGCGCGCGCATGGTGGTCTCGCCCGACATGAACCAGCGGGTGATCATGGCGACCAAGAAGGCGGGGATGCTGAGCTACCCCGGCGTGCTGACCCCGACCGAGGCTTTCACCGCGCTGCGCACCGGTGCTGACGGGCTGAAGTTCTTCCCCGCCTCGCTGGTCGGCCCCGAGGGCGTCAAGGCAATGAAGGCGGTGTTGCCCGAGGGCGCGGCGACCTATGCGGTGGGCGGCGTCAGCGCTGGCAACATGGGCGAGTGGCTGGCGGCGGGTGTCACCGGCTTTGGCATCGGCACCTGGCTCTACAAGCCGGGCCGGAGCCTCGCCGAGGTGACCGCCCGGGCCCGCGAAGTCGTTGCCGCCTATGATGCCGCGAAGGGCGCGGAACTGGCGGGCTGAGCCGGCACGCGCTACCTTTCCGGTGATGCAGGACAGGGAGCGCGCCATGAGCCGAACCGGGAGCCGAACCGGGGCCACCCAAACCACCGACGACGAGATTCGCCCGGGCGAGACCGCCATCGAGCTCTTGCCCGCGCAGGACGCGCAGCTGCGCTTCATCGGGCGTATCCGCACGCCCTTTGCCATCCGGCGCGACTGCCCGCGGCAGGGCGATCTCGATGGCCCCGAGTGCCGGATCGAGCTCGATCCGGAATGGGAGCCCGCGCTCGAGGGCATCGAGCGGGCCGAGCGCATCCAGGTGCTCTACTGGCTCGACCGGGCCCGCCGTGATCTGCTGACCCAGACGCCGCACGGCAACGCTACCCGCGGAACCTTCGCGTTGCGCTCGCCGGTGCGCCCCAACCCGATCGGGATTTCCTCGGTCCGGCTGGTCCGACGCGACGGGCCGGTGCTGGTGGTGCAGGGGCTCGATTGCGTCGACGGAACCCCGCTTCTGGACCTGAAGCCGGACCGCTGCGAGCACCGCGCGCGACCCAAAGAGGGCTGATTCAAATGTGCTTAATATGGTGGCAGAACTCGATAAAGAGGTAAGTTTTCGGTCGTTTGATGTAGAATTCAGCAAAGGGCGCCTGCAGAGCTCCGCGCCTCTGCTTGTGGTCCGCCACGCCCTGAAAGAGGGTCCGCGTGGCAAGCGGAGGACAGCCCCATTCCCTATGATCAGCCCCAGATGAGTGCGCCGAACGGCCTGCCCGCAGCGGTCTCCGCGCAGCGTGCCCGCGGGCGCGCGCGGCTGGCGGCGCGGTGTCGGGGCAGCAGGAGCGCCATCGGAGATCTGCACATGTCCGGCAGCTCCAAGCTGCTGTTCCCGCGTGGGCTGGATGCGCTGCAGGCGGTGTATCTCAACAGTTCGGGCGGCGTGACCGGGGGCGATGCCTTCGACATCGAGGCGACCGCCCGCGAGGGCGCGCATCTGGCGCTGACCACGCAGGCCGCCGAGCGCGTCTACCGTGCGCTGCCGGGCGAAACCGGTCGCGTCGACACGCGGCTGGCACTGGAATCGGGCGCACGGCTCGACTGGCTGCCGCAGGAGACGATCCTCTTCGACGGCGCGGCACTCGACCGGCGGCTCTCGGTGGAGATGGCCCCGGATGCCCGTCTGCTGCTCTGCGAGCCGCTGATCTTCGGCCGTGCGGCCATGGGCGAAAATGTCACCGACTTGCGCCACGCCGACCGTATCGACATTCGCCGGGGCGGCAGGCTCGTCTGGTCCGACCGGCTGCGCCTCACGGGCGACGCCGCCGCGCATCTCGCCGATCCCGCGATTGCCGAGGGTGCCCGGGCCTTGGCCACCGTCGTGCTCGCCGCGCCCGGCGCCGCCACGCAGGTCGATGCGCTGCGCGCCATGCTGCCGGAAACGGATGGCGAATTCCTTGGCGGTGTCTCGGCGCTCGATCCCGACCTTCTCGTGCTGCGCATGCTCGCCATTGACGGGTTCGAGCTGCGCCGTCACCTTTGCCCCATACTGCGGCGCCTGTCGGGCGCCGAACTCCCAAGACCCTGGATGATCTGACCATGCAACTGACCCCCCGCGAAAAGGACAAGCTTCTGGTGGCCGTGGCCGCCGAGGTGGCCCGCAAGCGCCTCGCGCGCGGCGTAAAGCTCAACTACCCCGAAGCGGTGGCGCTGATCACCGACGCGGTGGTCGAGGGCGCCCGCGACGGCCGTTCGGTGGCCGAGATGATGGAGGCCGGGGCGCAGGTCATCACCGCCGAGCAATGCATGGAGGGGATCCCCGAGATGCTGCACGAGGTTCAGGTCGAGGCCACCTTCCCGGACGGCACCAAGCTGGTGACCGTGCACAACCCGATCCGCTGAGGCCCCCCGGGGCCGACGCCACGCAACGAAGACCAACAGGTGAGACGATGAAATACCTTCTGCCGATCATGGCCCTGCCGCTCGCAACCCCGGCCCTCGCGCATTCCGGCGCGCACCTGCACCCGCATGGCGCCGAGACCTGGCTGACCGCCGTGGCGGTGCTAGGCGTTGCGGCCTATGCCGGCTGGCGCATGTACGGCGGCGGTCGCAAATGATCCCCGGCGAGATCATCCCCGCCGAGGGCGATCTGCTGCTGAACGCCGACCGCGAGGCGATCACGCTGATGGTCGCCAATACCGGCGACCGCCCGGTTCAGGTGGGCTCGCACTACCATTTCGCCGAGACCAATCCGGCGCTTGATTTCGACCGCGACGCGGCGCGCGGGTTGCGGCTCGACATTGCGGCGGGCACCGCCGTGCGCTTCGAGCCCGGCCAGCGCCGCGAGGTGCAGCTCATCCCCTTCTCGGGGGAGCGCAAGATCTACGGCTTCAACCAGAAGGTCATGGGGGCACTCTGAGGTCTCCTCTTCCAGCGAAAGGGACGGCAAGCATGTTCGACGCATTCACGGCATTGACCGGCAGCATGATGCGGCTGGGGTTCCTCGGCGCCGAGGCGCAGAGCGTGGTGGCTTACCGGATGCTGGGCTTCGCCGGCATGTGGTCGGTCCCCTCGACCGAGGCGTACCGGATGACCGCAGAAAAGGGCCCCGCCTTCATGCAGGCCTGGTGGCAGGCGAGCGCGGCGATGATGCGCGGCGCGCCTGCGCCAGTGGTGATCAACGCCTTTTCTCGTCCACTGGAAGTGAAAGCCCGCCGCAACCGCAGGCGGCTCAGCCGGCGCGGGCCGCAGTTCCGTCCTGGCCAGCGTTCGGGCTGGTAGGCGCAGGCAGGGGGGGCACCGATGGTCTTCATGACACCTTTCGACTGGGCTGTGCTCATGTTGCGTGGCACGAGCCAAATGCTCGCTGTCCAGACGCAGATGACCGAGGCGCTCCTGACCTACGGCCGCAAGCAGGGGGCTGCTTTGCCGACCGCCGGCGCGACGGTGCTGCCCTTCGTGCGGCCTGCGCCTGTGGCGACGTTGGGCATCTGCGGCCCGGTGCGGATGAAGTGAGGCGCTGACGTGCATCGCTTGGCCACCGCATATCCCTCTCCGGACCACCTGGCACCGGCGCGCCCCACTCGGGCACGCCGGTGTTTTCGCGGGTCAGGCGTCGGGCAGCGGCGACAGGCTGCGCAGGTAGAGCACGATGGCGTCGAGATCGCCCTCGGTCATCTGCGCGAGGTAGCCGTAGGGCATCGGCGGAAGCATCTGCGAGCCGTCCGTCCGCATGCCCTTGGTGATCATCGCCTTCAGCTCCTCGTCGCTGTAGCCGGCCAGCCCGTCTTCGGAGCTGGTGAGGTTCGGTGCGGTGACGCTGCCCCAGGGGCCGTGGAACTCGAAGCCGCCCTGACCGAGGTGCTCGGGATCGGTCATCGGGCCCTTGTCGCTCATCGGCGAATGACACTCCATGCAATGGGTGACCGCGTTGGCGAGGTAGGCCCCATACTCCACGGTCACGCCGCGCTCGGGCGGGGTGACGCTCTCCACCGGCGGCCCATAGGCCGGGGGCAGGGGAATGTTGTAGACCGAGTCCGGCACCTCGTTTTCGACCGCCGGGAGCGTGCGCAGGAAGGCGACGATCGAGGCCAGGTCGTCATCGCCGAGACCCTTGTACATCGCAAAGGGCATGGGCGGGCCAATCACCGAGCCATCGGGCAGAATGCCCTCGCGGATGGCGCGCGCCAGTTCCGCGTCGCTCCAGTTCGCGACCTCGCCACCGGGGGTGATGTTGGGGGCGTAGGCGGTGAACATCGGGTTGTCCTCGACGAGGCGTCCGCCGAGTTCCATGCTCATGTCCGGGCCCGCCTCGCCAAAGGGCGTGTGGCAGTTGCCACAGCCCGCCGGGCCCCTGACCAGATATTCGCCGCGGGCGACGTCGCCCGCCGCGCTTGCCGTGCCGGCACCAAGGGCCAGCAGAGAAAGTCCTGTAATCGTCGACCTGAACATTCCAAACTCCTTGCTGAAGAACTTGCTGGGAGGAAAAATGGACTTCTTTGACTTCAAGAGGACGCTACTCCCGTTTCGCCGTGGTACAAAATGCTTTCGCATGGCCGGGTTTGCGATTTTCGCCAGTGCCGTTCTGATCCAGGCTGATCCGGCCCGTGCCGCCTGCAGCGATGCAACCACCACGGTGGAAATGCGGGAGTGCCGCAGCCACGAATACGAGGCCGCCGATGCCGAGCTGAACGCGGTCTACGGCCAGCTCAAGGCCATGGCATCGGACGCGGTGATGGCGCAGGTCCGGGCCGCGCAGCGCGCCTGGATCCCATTCCGCGATGCCGCTTGCCTCGCCGAGGCCGCCCCCTACGAGGGCGGCTCCATCCAGCCGCTGATCCACGTCAGCTGCCTGACCAGACTAACCCAGCGCCGCAGCGAAGACCTGCGCACGCTCTTGCCGAACTGACCAACCCGAGGACGACCCGAATGCCCGCAACGATTTCCCGCCGCGACTACGCCGCCATGTTCGGCCCCACCACCGGGGACAAGGTGCGGCTTGCAGACACCGACCTGATCATCGAGGTCGAACGCGACCTCACCGCCTCGCGCGCCGGTGCCGCCAGCGGGGGCAACGGCAATCTCTACGGCGAGGAAGTGAAGTTCGGCGGCGGCAAGGTGATCCGTGATGGCATGGGCCAGTCGCAGTACACCCGCGCGCAGGGCGCGGTGGACACGGTGATCACCAACGCGCTGATCGTCGACCACACCGGCATCTACAAGGCGGACGTGGGCCTGAAGGACGGGCGCATCGCGAAGATCGGCAAGGCGGGCAACCCCGACACCCAGCCGGGCGTCGACATCATCGTCGGCCCGGGCACCGAGGTGATCGCGGGCGAGGGGCGCATCCTCACCGCCGGCGGCATGGACAGCCACATCCACTTCATCTGCCCGCAGCAGATCGAGGACGCGCTGCACTCGGGTCTGACCACCATGCTCGGCGGCGGCACCGGCCCGGCGCATGGCACGCTGGCGACGACCTGCACCCCCGGCCCGTGGCACCTTGGCCGGATGATGCAGGCCGCCGATGCCTTCCCAATGAACCTCGCCTTCGCCGGCAAGGGCAACGCCTCGCTGCCTGCCGCGCTGGAAGAGCAGATCAGGGGCGGTGCGTGCTGTCTCAAGCTGCACGAGGACTGGGGCACCACGCCGGCCACCATCGACACCTGCCTGTCGGTCGCCGACGACTGGGACGTGCAGGTGATGATCCACACCGACACTCTGAACGAGAGCGGCTTCGTCGAGAACACCGTCGCGGCGATGAAAGGGCGGACGATCCACGCCTTCCACACCGAGGGGGCGGGCGGTGGCCACGCGCCTGACATCATCAAGATCTGCGGCGAGGAGTTCGTGCTGCCCAGCTCGACCAACCCGACGCGGCCCTATACGCAGAACACGCTCGAGGAACACCTCGACATGCTGATGGTCTGCCACCACCTCGACAAGTCGATCCCCGAGGACGTGGCCTTTGCCGAAAGCCGCATCCGCCGCGAGACCATCGCCGCCGAGGACATCCTGCACGACATGGGCGCCTTCTCGATCATCGCCTCGGACAGCCAGGCCATGGGCCGCGTTGGCGAGGTGATCATCCGAACCTGGCAGACCGCCGACAAGATGAAGAAGCAGCGCGGCAAGCTGGCCGAGGAGCAGGGCGACAACGACAACTTCCGCGTCCGCCGCTACATCGCTAAGTACACGATCAACCCGGCCATCGCCCATGGCATCAGCCAGCACATCGGCTCGATCGAGGAGGGCAAGCGCGCCGATCTGGTGCTGTGGAACCCGGCGTTCTTCGGGGTGAAGCCCGAGATGGTTCTCATGGGGGGCACCATCGTCTGTGCGCAGATGGGCGATCCCAACGCCTCGATCCCGACGCCGCAACCGGTCTACTCCCGCCCGATGTGGGGTGCCTATGGCCGCTCGGTCGAGAACTCGGCGGTGATCTTCGTGTCGGAGGCGGCGCAGGCCGACGGGCTGCGCGATAAGCTCGGCATCGCCAAGCAGACGCTGGCGGTGAAGAACACCCGCGGCATCGGCAAGAAGGATCTGATCCTCAACGACGCGCTGCCGCACGTCGAGGTGAACCCCGAGACCTACGAGGTGCGGGCCAACGGCGAGCTGCTCACCTGCGAGCCGGCCAAGGAACTGCCGATGGCGCAGCGCTACTTCCTCTACTGAGGGCGCGCAGGCCGCCTCTGCGCGGCTCCGAAGATATGACGCCGGTCCGCTCCCACGGGCCGGCGTCTTTGTATTCAGGGGGTGAGTCGCGAAGGGCCGAATCCGGTCGAGCGCTGCAAAAAGCGCAGATCGCGCGCGACGTCCGGCCCTGCCAGATGCGCCCGGAAATTCGGCAGCCTCCCCGCTCATGCATGGCTGACCCCGGCTAAATGCCGTGTCTTGAAGGGATTTTTACGGGAATTGTTCGCAAAGCGCTGCCCATTTGAGCGCCTAATAATTTTGCATCCGATCTGGGTCGGTGCGAGCAACAAAATTATCTGTGATCTTTGCATGGCTGGGGAGCCAGCTATGCAGATGCAGCATTTGTTGTTCCCGGGTGGCTGACCTATCTTGGCTGTCAAGGGAGGAAACCAAAACCGAACGCCAACACCAAACGCTAGGATAGGTTTCCAAATGGCATTTCTGACTGCATCCGCACGCACCGAGCAGGCACCGTTCTTCTCGCGTTTCTTCGCCGCCATCGGCAACGGCCTCGTCGCCATGGGTGAAGCAAACCCGCGTCTGCGCAAAATCGAAGCCCTGCAGCGTCTCTCGGACGAGCAGCTGGCAGAGCGTGGCATCCGTCGCGAAGACATCGCACGTCACGTCTTCCAGGACGTCTTCTACCTCTGAGTTCGCTTGGGGCGCGACAGCGCCGCAGAACTCGGCACATCAAGGCCACGCCCCGGTGATCCCGGCGCGTGGCCTTGCCTTTTCCGGCGGTTGGTCCGAGGGTGCAGGCGCACTTCAGACGACGATCGGAGCCCTTCCCATGACATCTTTGCCCGTGTCCCACGAGATCGCCCGCAAGGGGGCCGCACCCGAGGCGGTGCTGAGCGTGACGCTCAGCTACGAGGACCGCTTCCTGCGCCGCAAGGTGCTGAAGAGCGACCAGGGCGAGAGCTTCCTCGTCGATCTCGCGCATACCGAAAGCTTGGACCAGGGCGACGCCTTCGTGCTGACCGACGGGCGCGCCGTGCGCGTCGAGGCCGCCGCCGAGCCGCTGCTGGCTGTGAGCGGTGATGACCTGCCGCGCCTTGCCTGGCACATCGGCAACCGCCACACCCCCTGCCAGATCGAAGCCGCGCGGCTGCTGATCCAGCGCGACCACGTGATCCGCGACATGCTCGCCCATATCGGCGCGACGGTGGCGGAGGTGCTTGAGCCCTTCACCCCCGAGGGCGGCGCCTATGGCCACGGCCGGACGCATGGCCACGACCATTCGCATTCCCATGGGCCGGAGGAGCACGCGCACAGCCACTCACACGCCCATAGTCATTCCCATGATCACGGGCATAGCCACGACCATACGCACAGCCACAGCCACTCCCACGGTCCCGCGCACACGCATGACCACTGATCCGCTGCTGACGCTGCACCAGCTTTTCTCGCCCTCCTTCCCGGTGGGTGCCTTCGCCTATTCGCACGGGCTGGAAACGTTGGTCCAAGAGGGCCGCGTCACCACCGCGGCGCAGCTGCAGGGCTGGCTCGAGGCGGTGCTGCGCCACGGCGGAGGCTGGAGCGACGCGGTGCTGATGGCGCAGGTGGCGCAAGGGGCTGACGTTGCAGAAATCGCCGAGCTGGCCACCGCGCTCACCCCCTCGGCCGAGCGCCGGCTGGAGACGGTAAAGCAGGGGGAGGCCTTTGCCTCGACCGTGCGTGATCTTTGGCAGGCCGACATCCTGCCCGCCCCCTATCCGGTGGCGGTGGGGCAGGCGGTGCGCGCGCTGGACCTGCCGCTGATCCCTGCGCTGCAACTCTACCTGCAGGCCTTTGCCTCGAACCTCGCCGCCGCGGGCATCCGCCTGATCCCGCTCGGCCAGACCGAGGGGCAGGGCGTTGTCCGGGCGCTCTCGCCGCTTTGCGAGGCCCTCGCGGCGCAGGCAGCGAAAGCGTCGCTCGACGAGATCGGCGGCTTCTCCCCGCTCTCGGACATTGCCAGCCAGCGCCACGAGGCGCTCTATTCCCGTATCTTCCGATCCTGACACCTCTGGAGACCACATGACTTCCCCCAACGGACCCCTCCGCGTCGGCCTCGGCGGCCCCGTGGGCGCCGGCAAGACCACCCTCACCGCGGCGCTCGCCCGCGCCCTGCGCGACCGGCTCTCGATGGCCGTGGTGACCAATGACATCTACACCCGCGAAGACGCCGAGGAGCTGATGCGCCAGCAGATCCTGCCGCTCGACCGCATCAAGGGCGTCGAGACCGGCGGCTGCCCGCATACGGCGATCCGCGAGGATGCCTCGATCAACCTCGCCGCCATCGCCGAGCTGAACGAGGCCTTCCCCGACCTCGACCTGATCCTGATCGAGAGCGGCGGCGACAACCTCTCGGCCACCTTCTCGCCGGAGCTGGCGGATGTGACGATCTACGTGATCGACACCGCCGCGGGCGAAGAGATCCCGCGCAAGGGCGGCCCGGCAATCACCAAGTCGGACATCCTCGTGATCAACAAGACCGACCTCGCGCCCCATGTCGGCGCTTCGCTCGAGGTGATGGAGCGCGACGCCACGCGGATGCGGGCGGGCAAGCCCTTCGTCTTCGCGCAGGTCAAGCACGGCAAGGGCGTCGACGAGATCGTCACCCTGCTGGCGCAGATCGGCGGGCTGCCGCTGGCGGAGGCGGTGGAATGAGCCGCATCGTCATTCTGGGCGTCGGCGCGGTCGGCGGCACCCTTGCCGTCGCGCTGGCCGAGGCCGGCGAAGAGGTGCTCGGCATCGCCCGCGGCGCGCAGCTCGAGGCGATCCGTGCGGGCGGTTTGACGCTGCGCACGCCCGAGGGCACCCGCCACGCCGAGTTTCCCTGCGTGGCCAGCCCGGCCGAGGCGCAGCTGCGCGCGGACGACGTGATCTTCCTGTGCGTGAAGACCCAGCACACCGAGGCGGCGCTGATGCAGCTGCGCGACGCGGGTCTGCAGGACCAGCATGTCTTCTGCTTCCAGAACGGGGTCGAGAACGAGCGCCTGGCACTGCGCTATTTCCCGAACGTGCACGGCGTCACTGTCATGCTGCCCGCCGATTTCGTGCAGCCGGGCGAGGTTGTCTGCTACGGCGCGCCCTGCATCGGCTCCTTCGACATCGGGCGGTTCCCCTCCGGCTTCGATGCAGCCGACAGCGCGCTGGTGGCGCGGCTCGAAGCGGCGGGTTTCCCCTCTGCCACGCGCGCGGCGGTGATGGAGCGCAAGTACGGCAAGCTGCTGATGAACCTCGGCAATATCGTCGGTGCGGCGCTTGGCGAAGAGGTTGATGGCAAGGCGGTCACCGCGGCGCTCAAGGCCGAGGCAGAGGCGGTCATGGCCAAGGCCGGCATCGCCTGGTCGGATCCCGCCGAGGATGACGACAAGCGCGCGGCGCAGCTGCAGATCGTGGAAGTTCCGGGCGTCACGCGGGTCGGCAGCTCGACCGCGCAGAGCCTCGCGCGCGGGGCGGGCTCGGTCGAGACCGATTATCTCAACGGCGAGGTCTCGTTGCTGGGCCGCCTGCACGGCGTGCCGACCCCGGGCAACGACTGGTTCACCGCGCAAGCCGCCCGGCTGGTGCGCGAGGGTGCAGTGCCGGGGGCGGTCACGCTGTCCGAGGTCGAGGCCGCGCTCGGCCTCTGAACGGGCTCAGATTGCCGCAATTGAGCGCCCCGGCTCGCCGGGGCGCTTGTCGTTTTCGGACCCCGGGAGAGCCGTCCCACGGGGTGGCCCCGGTGCCCTGCGCAGCCGATACGAAGCAGCCGCAGTCCAGATTTCTCTTGACCGGGCGTGAGCATGACGACATTTCTCCCAGTCATGCTTGGGAACCCGACCCTCTTCGATCGACGCCGACGCCGCAGTTCCTTGCGGCGGCTCTTCGGGCTGCGCGTCGATCAGCGTCCCCCGGCGCGGTAGCCCACCCGGCTGATACCGCCCGCCGGAGCCTCTCCGACCCGCGTTCCTGAACCCCCGCAGCCCTCGGCTCCGGGGGCTTTTGATTTCTGCACTCTGGAAGGACATACCATGAGCATTCGTACCGGCATTGTCGGCATCAGCGGTTTCGGCGGCGGCGAGGCGCTGCGTCTGATCGCCGGCCACCCATCATTCGAGCTTGTCTACGCCGCGGGCGAGGGCAGCGCGGGCAGCCGCCTTGTCGACCGCTTCCCCGGGGTGCCGCAGGCGCTCGCCGGGCTGGTGATCGAAAAGTGGGACCCCGAAGCGCTGCCCGAGCTGGACCTGCTCTTCGCCTCGCTGCCCACCGGTGCCTCGGCAGAGGCGCTGGCAAAGGTGCCCGAGCGCGTAAAGATCGTCGACATCGGCGGCGACCATCGTTACGCGCCGGGCTGGACCTATGGCCTTGCCGACGTCTGGCCGGAGCAGATCAAGCGCCAGGCCCGGGTTGCCAACCCCGGCTGTTTCCCCGCCGCGACGCTCAACGCGCTGGCGCCGCTGCTGGCGGGCGGGCTGATCGCGCCTGGCAATATCGTCATCGACGCCAAGACCGGCATTTCCGGCGCGGGCCGGGGCGGCGGCGGCAGCTTCGGCTATGCCGAGAGCAACGAGAACCTGCAGCCCTATGGCCTGCTGCAGCACGTCCACATGCCGGAGATGGCGACAACGATCGAGCGGATCGGCGGCGGCAGCGCCGCCGGGCTGGTGTTCACGCCGCACCTCGTGCCGATGACCCGCGGCGTGCTGGTCACCATCTACTGCCGCGGCAGCGCCACCATGAAGCAATGCCTGCAAACGGCGCAGAGCTTCTACGCGGATCGCCCCTTCGTCCGGGTCACCGACCGGCCGCCGCAGACGAAGTGGGCGACCGGCTCGAACCTGTCGTTCGTCAGCTACGCGGCCGATCCGGAGCGCGATCTGGTGATCGCCATGGGCGCGGTGGACAACCTCGGCAAGGGTGCGGCAGGTCACGCGGTGCAGAACGCCAACCTGATTTGCGGGCTGCCGGAAACAACCGGGCTGGAAGGAGCCTCCATCTGGCCGTGACGAGCGAGCATCGCGCCAGCACCTCGCCGAAGACGGGCGGCGGCGTAAAGGAGGCGGCCAAAGGTCTGCCTGCGTGGACCCGGCCCTGCTCTCAACCATCCAGGCGGTTTACGCGCCGTCCGTCGCGACAGAAAAAGGGCCCCGCGAGGGGCCCTTTTTTGGGCTGCGAGCGGCCATGCGCCTCAGTAGTCGTGCTCGTAGTAGAGACCGATGGTGCTGTCGCCCTCCGAGGTCACGCTGCCCTTGGCCTTCAGGCTGGGGGTGATCTTGATGTTGAGGTTCACCGCGCTGTCGCCGCCGGAATCCACCTCGACGTCGGTATAGATGTCCTCGGAGATGTACTTGCCGAGCCGCAGCCCGGCCTCGCCCTCGTCGTTGGTGGTCACGTCGAGGTCATCCAGCCCGAGGTTCTGGCGCAGCCCGTCCACCGCCCCCGAGCCGCGCCCGGCGAGCGTATTCACCGCCGCGGCGATCTGCAGCGCCTGGAAGCCCGAGATCTCGGTGATGTCGCGACCGAAGAGCAGCAGGGCCAGCACCTCTTCCTCCGGGCGCGATGGGTCGGAGCTGAACTCCACGTCGGGTTCGGTGGCGAGCCCGGTGATGCTGACGGTCACCGTGGTGCTCTCGACCTGGCTCGTGGCAGCGATGTCGAGCGTCGGGATGAACCCGCCGGTCAGCGCCATCGAGGCGCGGTCCAGCGTGAGCCGCTGGCCGAGGATGTCGAGCCGGCCCCGGATCAGGTCGAACCGACCCTCGGTGATCACGTCGCTCGAACTGCCGGTGATGCGCAGCGCGCCGCCGAGCTCCATGTCGAGGCCGCGGCCCCGCACGAAGATCTGCTGCGGCGCCCGGATCACCAGGTCGAGCGGCAGCGAATAGGCCGATCCGCCGCTGGACTTCTCTTCGTCGAGCAGCCCGGCACGGATGCGGGTGACCCGAGATCCGAAGGGTTCGGAGACATGGGTCAGCACGAAGCCATGGCTGCCCGGCCCGAGCCCGGTTTCTGGAATGCGGATCTCGGCGTTGTCGATGAGGATCTCGCCGCCGATCGTCGGGCCGGTGAGCAGTGGTCCAGAGATCGATACATTGCCGCCGAGCTGCACCTGGTAGAGCCGCCGGTCCTCGAGCACGAGTTGGTTGAGCGCGATGTTGAGGTCAGCGGGGAAGCTGCCACTCATGCCGATGGTGCCATCGACATTGATCCGCCCGCCTGTGGCCAGCGCGGTCGTGGCGGTCAGCCTGGTCTGCCCGCCGCCGACATTGGCGTTGACGTTGAGCCCGGTGAATTCGAGCCCGGCGGTGGGCACGATCACCCGCGCGCCGTTCACCGTGACGTTGCCCGACAGGGACTCCACCGCCAGCGGACCGTTCAGCCGCAGGTCGATGTTGGCCATGCCCGACATCAGGTTGGGCGAGGCAATCTCGTTCGCGAGCTCGAGCGGCGCGTTGCCGGTGATCGCGAGGTTGGCGCTGCCGAAGTCCTGCGCGATGCTGCCCGAGACCTGCGCCCGCGTGCCGCCGGGGGCGGTGAGGTTGCTCTGAACCTGGTACTGGCTGCCATTCAGCGCCAGCGTGCCCTCTGCGGTGGCCCGGCCCGGAAGCTGCGGCACCAGCAGGCCGAGATCGCGCAGCGCGACGTTATAGGTGATGCTGCTGTCACCGGTGCCATAGGTGCCGCTTGCGGTGGCGGTGATCTCGCGGGTCTGCACCTCGAACTGCTGGATGCTCAACGCGCCGCTGGCATCGCGGCTGACCTGCACCACGGCGCTGCCATCGCCGCCGACCAGCTGGTCGACGGTCGGGATGCCGAGCGCCAGCGCGCGGGTGTCGAGCCGCCCGTCCGCCGAGAGGCTGCCGTCCGCGAGATTGTAGCCGACGGTGCCATCGAAGTTGACCCCGCCGGACAGCGGCTGGCCGACCAGCGGCGCGTAGGCGCCGAGCGAGGCCACCGAGGCGCTGCCGTCAAAGCCCACCATGCCGAGCTGGCCGCCGCCGAGCTTCTCGGCGGTGAGACGGCCCTGCGCGCTGGCCTCGCCCGGGCCGGAGCCGGTGAAGTCGAGCTGATAGGCTCCGTCGCTTTCCTGCAGCGTGCCGCGAAGCTGCGCGCCACCGGTCACGCCGGGCTGGATCAGCGACATGTCGGGCAGCGCGATGTCGAAGCTGGCGTCGCTGAGGCCGCTTTGCGCAGAGGGCTCCTTGCCGAGCAGCGCGGCGGTGTAGACATCGCCCTGCGCGGTGACCTGGATCGCCTGGCCGTTCACGTCGAGCTGGCGGATCTGCACCAGGTCGCCGTCATAGGCAACCGAGGCATCCAGATCGACCGTGCCAGTGAGCAGCCCGTCCACCTGCGCGATGCCGGTGCCGAGATCGCGGGTCGTGCCGTCGATCACCGCATCCGCCGCGCCTGACGCCATGTCGTAGGAAACGTCGGCGGTCAGGTTCAGCCCGCCCGCCAGCGGCCTGCCGGCCAGCGGCGCGTAGATCGACAGGTCCGAGGCGGCGACATCGCCGTCGAAGGTCACCATACCGAGGCTGCCGTCGGCCTGCTTCTCGGCGCTGGCCTTGCCGGTGATGCGGACATCGCCGGGAGCAGACGCGTCGAGGTCGAGCAGATAGGCGGTGCCTTCTTCCTGAAGCGTGCCGGTGAAGCGCGCGGGGCCGGTGATTTCCGGCTGGATCAGCGACATGTCGGGCAGCGAGATATCGAAGCTGGCGTTGCTCTGACCCGCGCCGGGGGTGGGGGCGCCGCCGAGCAGCGCGGCGGTGTAGACCTCGCCCTCGGCCGAGACTTGTACCGCCTGTCCGTTCACCGTGAGCTGCCGGATCTGCGCCAGATCGCCGTCATAGGCCACGGAGGCATCGAGATCGACGGTGCCGGTCAGCAGCCCGTCGACCTGCGCGATGCCGGTCTCGACGTTGTTCAGGGTGCCGTCGAGCACGGCGTCGATGGCGCCGCCGTCGAGTGTGTAGGTGACGTCGGTCTGCAGATCGAGGCCGCCCGCCAGCGGTTTGCCTGCCAGCGGTGCGAAGGCCGCGAGGTCCTGCGCCGCGGCATCGCCCTCGAAGCGGATCGTGCCGATGCCGCCATCCTCGAGCTTGCTGGCGGTGAGCAGGCCGTCGAGATCGGTCCCGCCCGGCGCGCTGCCCTCGATGTCGAGCCGGTAGGCCTCGGGGGTCTCGTCGAGCGTGCCGGAGACCTGCACCGCGCCCGAAAGCCCGTCCTGCACCTTCGATACGTCGGGAATGGAGATGTCGAACGTGCCGGTGCTGCCGCCGGTCTGCAGCTTGGCCTCGGCCACGGCCTTCAGGCCGTCGCCCGAGAGATCGAGGCGGCGCAGTTCGGTGCCTTCCTCGTTGCGCACGGCGGAGGCAAAGAGATCGACCTCGCCCTCCAGCAGTCCGTCGGCCTGCGGGATGCCGGTCCTCAGATCCAGCGTGCGGCCCTGCGCGGTGACGTCGAAGCGGCCCGCGACCGGCTCCAGCGTGCCCTTCACGGCAAGGTCGGCATCGCCGCCCAGCTGGCGTCCGGCAAGGCCGGAGAAGCGGGCGATGTCCTCGGCTTTCACCGCAAGGTCGGGCTCGATGACGATGTTGCCGCTGTTGCCGAGCCCCGAGAAGGTCACGTCGCCGGCGAGCGAGAGTCCCGCGCCGCCAAAGTCGATCTGGCGCAGGTAGAGCGGATCGCCCGCCTGCCAGTCGATCTGCATGATGCCCTTCAGCTCCTCGCCGGCCGCATCGGCCATGGAGGCGTCGGCGAAATCGAGGCCGGAGGCGTCGAAGGTGAGCTGCGCCTCGACGCCGCCGGGAAGCGAGGCGCCGGCGCTGCGACGGATGGTGCCGCGCCCGGCGATGTCGGCGCGTTCGATGGACATGTCGGGGCGGTCGATGCCCTCGGCCACGAGATCGAGGGTGAAGGCCTCGCCCTGCGCGGCGTCGAAGTCGACCGTCAGCGTGGCGCTGTCGAGCATGGTCACGTCGCCGGACATGGCAAGCCGCACCGGGCTGCCGTCCTCAGAGGCGATCTTGCCGTCGAGCTGCATCAGCTCGGGCCAGCCGTCGGCGCCGATGCGCGCAGAGCCGGTGAGCGCGACCATGGCGGTCTGCAGATCGAGCGTGTCGAGGTCGAGCGTGCCGTCCGCGCCCTGCAGGCCCGAGACCTGAAGGCTCTGTTCGGGGCCGAAGAATTCGCGGTGTTCCTCGGGCAGCAATGGGCGCAGATCGCCCGAGAAGTCGGCAGTAAACTGGCGCCCGGCTTCGGAACTGCCCTGCAGCGTGACCTGACCGCCGAGCCGTTCCTCGCCGTCGGTGGCGAGTTGCAGGTCGGCGGTGAAGTCGTCGAGCACGCCGTCGCCCTGCACGGTCAGCGCCAGCGAGGGCGCGCCGGGCAGGCCGAGCTTGCTGCCGACGATGCCGCCGCTCTCTTCCTCCAGCGACACATCGATGGTCAGCGCGCCGCTCTCGTTGGCGTAGCTGCCGGCAAGCGTCAGCGAATCCTGCGGCCCGTCGAGGCGGTTCACCGATACATCGGCCTCGCCCTCGCCATCGGCGAGCCGGGCCGAGCCCTGCACTTCGAGCGCGATGTCCTCGCCCATCAGCGGGGCACCCAGCTCGACGCGGGCAATGTTCAGCGCGCCGACCTCGACCGAAACCGGCAGGTCGGGCAGGGCGAAATCGCCCGAGGCTTCGGGCGCAGGGGCTTCCCCCTCGGTGATCGGGGCACGGGAGATGGCCAGTCGCTCGGCGCTCAGCTCGTTGACCACGAGCTGGCCGCGCAGCAGTGCGGTGCGGCGCCAGTTCAGCGTGGCGTTCTCAAGCTCCAGCCAGACGCCCTCGGAATCGGAAATGGTCATGCGCTCCAGCGTCGCCTCGGAGCTCAGCGCACCGCGAAAGCCGACGATGCGCACATCGCGCCCCGCGCCCGAGAGGGAATCCTCGATCAGCCGTTCAAGAAAGCCGCCGCCGTCCTCGTCCTCTTCCTGCGCGAGGGCAGGAGGGGCCGCCAGAATGAGCGGCAAGAGCAGCAGAGTGAGAAATCGCTTGAGAAGGGTCAAAACGCCTGTCCTATCCCGAGGTAAATCTGAACGCCGTCGCCGGTGTCGCCGCCGACGGGCATGGCGACGTCGAAGCGCAGCGGGCCGATGCCCGTCTTGTAGCGCACGCCGAGGCCCGCGCCGCCGTGCCATTCGCCGTCGTCGCCGCCGGGGGTGCTGTCGCGGCCGACGTAGCCCGCGTCATAGAAGAGCACCGCGCCGAGGCTCTCGCCGATGTCCTGACGGAACTCGGCCGAGAGGCCGGCGAAGCTGCGGCCGCCGATGGTGTCGCCGTCGCCGACATCGATGGCCAGCGACTGGTAGGGCTGGCCGCGGACGGTCCCGGCGCCACCCGAGTAAAACAGGTAGTCCGGCGGGGTCTCGTTGATGTCGGGGCCGATAACCGAGCCCAGCATGACGCGTCCGGCGAGCACCGAGCGTTCGCGTTCGCCAAGCGCGAGGTAGCCGCGGAAATCGCCGTAGAGCCGCGCGCCGTTGGGATCGTCTCGCAGGTTCAGGAAGGGAGTGGCCTCGGTCAGGATGTAGAAGCCGTGGCGCGGGTCGAACTCGTTGTCGCGGCGGTCGTATTCGGCCTTCATCGGCAGGGTCAGCAGCTCGAAGGTCCGGTCACCGAGGTCATCGGAGGTTTCGGAGTAGAGGTAGCCGACGCCGATCTCGGTGTAGAGGTGCTCGGTGAGCTGGCGGCTGATGCCGAGCGTCAGCTCGATGCTGTCGAGGTCGTAGTTCGGCTCCTGCAGGTGCTGCAGCTCGGTCTCGAAGTAGCCATCGGTTTCCGGGCCGATGACCGCGGGCACGTCTAGCCGCCCGGTGAGCGTATAGTCGAGCGTGTCGGCCTGGTCGGTGATGTCGGTGATCGAGGCATCGAAGCGCAGTCGCTCGGCCCCGCCGAGGATGTTGCGGTGCAGCCAGTAGCCGGTCAGTGACAGGCCCTCGAGCGAGCTGATCTCGGCGCCCGCCCCGATGCGCCGCGGCTTGGAGTCGACGACCTCCAGCGTGTAGTCGAGCGTGCCGTCGGGGTTAGGCACGTCCTTCTCGCGCAGGGTCACGGTGGCGAAGGCCCCGGTGCGGGTCAGCCGGTCCACCGCGTCGTTGACTTCCTGCGGGTCGTAGATCTCGCCGGTGGGCAGGCCGGCGATGCGTCGCCGCGCGCTGCCGCGCACCTCGCTCCTGCCGACGTTGAGCAGGCGACCGAAGCGCAGCCGCGGGCCGGTGGTCACGCCGAGATCGACATCGACATTGCGGTTCGTGTGGTTGGCGGTCACATCCTCGCGCGTCAGCTCGGCCTTGGGGTAGCCGACGTTGCGCCAGCCGTCGACCGCCGCTTGGGCGGCACTTGTGATGGTGCTGGCGCGGGCGCGGTCTCGCCGCTTGAAATCCGCCGGCAGGTCGGTGCCGGGGGCGAGCGGCGCGACATTGGTGCGTCCGAAGCGGAAGCTGGGCCCGCGCTTGACCAGCACGTCAACCCGATTCACCTGCTGCGGCGTGGTCAGCAGCGGGATGTCCGCCGCTTCGCGCCCGTCGATGCGGATCGACACCTCGGGCCCGTAGTAGCCGTTGGCATAGAGCGTCTCGACAATGATTCCATAGTCCTGCAGCGCCGCTGCGAGCACGTCCGGCCCCTCGGTCTTGCCGTCGGTCTTGGTCCTCACAAGCGCTGAAAAGCTCGTGATCTGATCCTGGATATCCTGGTCGAGTTCCGGAAATGCGAAGCTGAGCGTTTCAAAGGCCGATGCCGGCAGGGCGGCGAGGCTCAGGGCGAGGCTCAGGGAAATCAAAGAGTGCCGAGGGCGCAATGAACTGTCCTTTCTCGAAACCATGCGGGCACCTTAACGCAGCGGAACACGGGCGGCTAGGCGCAGCGGCAATAAGGTCAGCGTTCCGCGTGATTTAGCGCGCCTTCGTGAAGCGGCTATGGCAGGCTGCGAAAGTGGGCATCTCAGGGCTCGCCGCGATGCCGTTTCGCCGCATTCGGCAGGGGCGGTGGGCGTCCATCCCGGAGGCATAAAATCCGCTTGGAAAGGGGCAGGAAAGACCATGGCGACGCAGACCTACGTGACCGGATGCGCCGGCATTCTCGGCTTCGAGATCCTGCGGCATCTGAATGGGGCGGGTCACGCGGTCACCGGCATCTCGCGCAGCGCGCTGCCCGACGGTACCCCGGCCCTGCCACATGTGCGGGTCAGCGACGCGCTGCACCCGGGGTGGCTGGCACCGGGCGACGCGGGCGCGACCATCGTGCATTGCGCCGGCCTGTCGGATGCGCGCCGCCGCTTCGGCTCGGTGGCCGCGCTCATGCAGGAGGTCACCGCGCCGCAGACGGAGTTTGTCGAGGCGCTTGTGGCACGCGGCTGGCGCGGGCATTTCGTCTACCTCTCGACGGCGGCAGTTTACGGTGACACCGACGAGCTGCCGATCTCGGAGACCCGCGAGCCGCAGCCCAAGGGCTACTACGCGCTGCACAAGCTTGAGGTGGAGAACGCGCTGTTGCTGCTCGCGGCGCAGCACGGCTTCCGGCTGTCCATCCTGCGGCTGGGCAACCCCTATGGCACCGCAATGCCGCGTCGCGAGCGCGGTGTAATGCGGCTGCTGCTGGATGCGCTGGCCAGCGGCGCGCCCTTCACCGTCTACGGCAGCGGCGAGACCTCGCGCGACTACCTGCACATGGACGACTTCTGCGATGCCGTCGAGCGGGTGGTTCGCACACCGCTTCCGGGACCGGTGACGCGGCTGAACCTCGGCGCGGGGGAGGGCTGTTCTCTCACCGCGCTGATCGCGCGGCTGGAGGCGGCGACGGGCCGGCAGCTCAATCTCGTCAGCGAGGCCTCGGCGCTGGAGGTCAAATCGAGCGTGCTCGACATTTCGCGCGCCCGCCGGGTGCTGGACTGGGCACCGCAGGTCTCGCTCGATGACGGTCTGGCACGCATGGTCGCGGACTACGGGATATGAGTAGGGCGGGGCGCAGATGATCGATGCGCTGATTGCCAAGTACGGGCTGATCGTCGTCTTCCTCGGTTGCGCCCTGGAGGGTGACACCGTGGCGATCACCTCGGGGCTTCTGGCGCATCACCAGCTGCTGCCGCTCTGGCCCACCCTGGCGGCCGCCTGGGCCGGGGGCTGGAGCGCCGACGTCGGAATCTTCCTGCTGGCGCGGGGCTACCGGGATCATCCGCGGGTGCTGCGCATCCTCGGCCATCCCGTGTCGCAGGGCATGGCGCGGAAGTTTCTCGGGCGGCCGGCGCTGCTGGCCGCGGTGTTCCGCTTCCTGCCCGGAATGCGGACGGTGACGCCTGTACTGCTGGCCACGAGCGCGCGCCTGCGGTTGGCGCTCTACCTGCCGGTCACCTGCCTGTCGGCGCTGGTCTGGGCCGTGGTGATGGTGGTGATCGGCCATGGCATCGGCACGCTGGTGCACCGCATCTGGGGGCACGTCGATCGCACCGAGCTGCTGCTGGCCCTGCCGGTGTTGCTGGTCGCGCTGTTCCTCGGCCACCGTCTGTGGCGAATGCGGCGGGACCTGGAGCGCTAGGGTCGCAAAGAAAAACGCCGCCCCGGGGGGCGGCGTTCTCCATCTCGAAATCAAGGACCTTCAGCCGAAGAGCCGAGCGCCTTGTTCATCGATCATCTGCTTGGCCTTGCGCAGCGACGCCTCCACGGCTTCGCCGTGATCGCGGATGACATCGGCCCGGATCAGCTCGTGCACCTTGGTCTCGCCGTTCACCTCGCCCTCGATGCGGGCGGCGATGCGGAACTGACCGTCCGCGGGCTGCGGTTCGGGGAAGATGCGGAAGCCATTGTACTCGATGGCTTCCACCTGCGGCTGGGCCTTGGCGGTGTCGGAGCTTCCGCCACCGAAGAGGCGCGACCAGAAGGACATGGACGTTCCTCCGCGATTACTGGTCGAGGAAGGAGCGCAGTTTGCGCGACCGCGACGGGTGCTTGAGCTTGCGCAGCGCCTTCGCCTCGATCTGACGGATCCGCTCGCGCGTCACCGAGAACTGCTGGCCGACCTCTTCCAGCGTGTGGTCGGTGTTCATGCCGATGCCGAAACGCATCCGCAGAACCCGTTCCTCACGCGGGGTGAGCGAGGAGAGCACGCGGGTGGTGGTCTCCTTGAGGTTCTCCTGGATCGCGCTGTCGAGCGGCAGGATGGCGTTCTTGTCCTCGATGAAATCGCCGAGCTGCGAATCCTCCTCGTCGCCGATCGGCGTTTCGAGCGAGATCGGCTCCTTGGCGATCTTCATCACCTTGCGGACCTTCTCGAGCGGCATCTGCAGCTTTTCCGCCAGTTCTTCCGGGGTCGGCTCGCGGCCGATCTCGTGCAGCATCTGGCGTCCGGTGCGGACCAGCTTGTTGATCGTCTCGATCATGTGTACCGGGATACGGATGGTGCGCGCCTGGTCGGCGATCGAGCGGGTGATCGCCTGGCGGATCCACCACGTCGCGTAGGTCGAGAACTTGTAGCCGCGGCGATACTCGAACTTGTCCACGGCCTTCATCAGGCCGATGTTGCCTTCCTGGATGAGGTCGAGGAACTGCAAGCCGCGGTTCGTGTACTTCTTGGCGATGGAGATCACGAGGCGCAGGTTGGCCTCGACCATTTCCTTCTTCGCCTGACGGGCTTCTTTCTCGCCCTTCTGCACCTGCTGGACGATGCGGCGGAATTCGCTGATGTCGAGGCCGACGTACTGGCCGACCTGCGCCATGTCGGCGCGCAGCTCTTCGGCCTTGTCCGAGAAGCGCTCGATGAACATCTGCCAGCCGCGGCCGTCCTTGGCCGCCATGTGGTCCATCCAGTTCGGATCGAGCTCGCGGCCACGGTACTCGTCGATGAACTCACGGCGGTTGATGCGGGCCTGGTCGGCCAGCTTCACCATCGAGCTGTCGATCGACATGATGCGCTTGTTGATGCCGTAGAGCTGGTCGATCAGCGCCTCGATCCGGTTGTTGTGCAGGTGAAGCCCGTTCACCAGCACGACGATTTCCGAACGCACGCGCTGGTACTGGGCCTCGTCTGCAGCCGAGAAGGAGCCGTCCTCGTTCAGCGTGGCGCTGATCCGGGCGTCCTGCATCTCCGAGAGGGTCTCGTAGTCGGCGGCGATCACGTCGAGGGTTTCGAGCACCCGCGGTTTCAGCGCGGTCTCCATCGCGGCCAGCGACATGTTGGCCTGATCGTCGTCCTCGTCGTCGTCGTCGCTGCGGATCGGGTTGCCGTCGGCGTCGAGCTCGGGCTCGTTGCTCTTGGACTTCTGGGCCGTGCTCTCGCCGCTTTCCGCGCCGACGACCGGCTCGTCGAGCTCGCCGTCCTCGTCAAGCTGGTTGCCGAAGGTGGCTTCGAGGTCGATCACGTCGCGCAGCAGGATTTCTTCGCTGAGAAGTTCCTCGCGCCAGATGGTGATCGCCTGGAAGGTCAGCGGGCTCTCGCAGAGGCCCGCGATCATCGTGTTGCGGCCGGCCTCGATGCGCTTGGCGATGGCGATCTCGCCCTCGCGCGACAGCAGTTCCACCGAGCCCATCTCGCGCAGATACATGCGCACCGGGTCATCTGTGCGGTCGAGCTTCTCCGCGCCGCCGGAAGACACGGCGACGTCGCGGCCGCGCGAGGCGTCCACGAGATCGGTCGAGCCCTTGTTCTTGTCGTCGCCGTCCTCGGACTCCTCGTCCTCTTCGGTGACCTGGATGCCCATTTCGGACAGCATCGACATCACGTCTTCGATCTGGTCCGAGCTGACCTGATCGGGGGGCAGAACCTGGTTCAGCTGATCATAGGTGATAAAGCCACGCTCACGCGCCTCGGCGATCATCTTCTTGACCGCGGCCTGGCTCATGTCGAGGCTGTGAGCGTCGTCCTGAGTTTCCGGCTTGGCGTCGTCGTTGTCTTTGGCTGCCATGAAGTGCTCCGTCAAAGGGAGGGGCCGGTTCTGGCCGGCACTCGCGCAAGTGAAGTGATTCGATTTTGCGAATCATGGGGGGAATCGTTTGATTCGGCCACCCGTCTACCGGTTTTTCCTCCAGTTTCCCTAAATGGCCATCTAGTTCTGACCCTTGGAAAAGCGAATCTGCTGCAGCAGCGCGTCGAAGGCGCTGCGTTCTTCTTTGTCCATTCGTGCGCCGTTCGCGCCCACGTCGAATTCCACGTCATCCTCCGAACGGTTCATGACCGCTTGGTTGCGTGCCTGCGCTGCTTGCCCCAGTCGCCAGGTAAGCGCTTCGTCGGCAAGGCTTTCCATGTCTTCCAGCGCCTCGGCGAGTTCGGCCACGAGCCCGGCCTGAGCGGCAATCTTTGCGAATTCCTCGGCCACCGTCAGGCGGGCGAGCTCGGTGTCACCGAAATGTCGCAGGCAGGGTACGACAGCCACATGGCGTGCCGCGAGGAGGGAATCAAGGGCCTCTGGTCCGATTCTCTGCATCGCCTCGTCTTGCAGCGTCTCGGGGTCGTCGGTGATTCCCGACAGCAGCAGGCTGCGAAGCGCCGCGTGCGAGGGGTCTTCGCAGGGCAGGGACTCCAGCGGGGTCTCGAATTCGGCCATGAGCGCGGGATAGCGCAGCAGCACCGCAAGGATGACATCCTCGCGCAGCCGCGTCTCGGCGGCCTCGCCAGCGGCGACCAGCAACGAGGACTTGGCCGCGGCGCTCGGTGCGATGGGAACGGCCTGCCCCCATTTCTGCGTGCGCTTGCCGCTGCGGAAGGGGCTGTACTGGCTTGAGCCACCGGAGAACCCGCCGCTGGACCCGCTGCCGGAAGTGCCGGCGCGGCGGCCGCGGAAGAGCTGCCAGCGCAGGTCCTTGATTTCGTCGCCGTAGTGGTGCCGCAGGTCGGGGTGCTGGATGCGCTTGATCACGTCTCGCAGAGTGGCGTCCAGGGCTGCCTTGCGCTCGGGGCTGTCAAAGACCTTGCCCTCGGTCTCGCGTCGCCAGAGCAGCTGTACCATGGGCAGCGCCTGGTCGAGCACCGCCTTTACCGCCTGCGGTCCCTTCGCGCGCAGCAGGTCGTCGGGATCCTGCCCCTCGGGCATGAGGGCAAAGCGCAGGCCCTTGCCGGGCACCAGCAGCGGCAGGGCGGTGTCGATCACCCGGTAGGCGGCGCGCAGCCCCGCCTTGTCACCGTCGAGCGCGATCACCGGCTCGTCGGCGATGCGCCACAGCAGCGCGATCTGGTGTTCGGTCACCGCCGTGCCGAGCGGCGCTACCGAGGCCTCGAACCCCGCTTCGCTGAGCGCGATCACGTCCATGTAGCCCTCGGCGACGATCAGCGGCTGGCCCTTGCCTGCCGCCTCGCGCGCGGGCGCATGGTTGTAGAGGTTGCGGCCCTTGTCGAAGAGTTCGGTCTCTGGCGAGTTGAGGTATTTCGCATTGTCGCGCGGGTCCATCGCGCGCCCGCCGAAGGCGATGGCGCGGCCGCGTCCGTCGCGGATCGGGAACATGATGCGGTTGCGGAAGACGTCATAGGGTGCGCGGCCCTTGTCCGAGGGCTTGGCGAGCCCGGCGGCGAGGATAAGTTCCTCGGCCACGCCCTGTCCGCGCAGGTGCTCCCAGAGGTTCTGCCAGCCGGCGGGGGCGAAGCCCAGCTCGAAGCGGTCCTGGACCTCCTGCTTCAGGCCGCGGCGTTCGAGGTAGCCGCGCGCCTCGGAGGCTGCGCCGGTGCGCAGCTGCATCCGGAAGAATCGCAGCGCCTGCTCCATCACCTCGGAGAGCTGGCTGCGGCGGTCGGCCTTCTGCGCCGCCTGCGGGTCGCGCGCCGGCATCGGCATCCCGGCCTCGCGGGCGAGAATCTCGACCGCCTCCATGAAGCCGACGTTCTCCGACTCGCAGACGAAGGAGATCGCGTCCCCTTTCGCGTGGCAGCCGAAGCAGTAGTAGAAACCCTTGCGGTCATCCACGTGGAAGGAGGCGGACTTTTCCTGATGGAACGGGCAGGGCGCCCACATGTCGCCTTTGCCCTGGTTCGATTTCCGGGTGTCCCACATGACCTTGCGGCCCACGACCTGCGAAAGGCTCGTGCGCGTGCGCAGCTCGTCGAGGAAACCGGGTGGAAGACTCATGCTCGGAGTATCAATGGACATTGGGGCCGAGTCCATGCGCCCCGGCCTAGGCTTTCATCTTTCCGACAAATACTCGAAGCCGCCGCCATCCGGAAGGGCGACGTGAGGGCCGATTTCGGCCCCCACCGTCACCGCGAGGTCAGCCCGCAATCACTGCGTGAGGCATTGCTGCTCCCAGCTGCGACCCACATCGAGGGTCAGCTGGTCTTCGGGCAGGCCGTAGATCCATTGCGCCAGCATCGAGCCGGCGTCGCGGTCCAGCGCCCGGCGCAGCTCGCGCTCGGTGCGCTTGAGAGGAATTCCGTCCTTACGCGCCTGCACCGCTTCCATGACCACCTTCGCGGAGGTCTCGCAGCGTGCCGCCTTGTCACTTTGTGCGGAGACGGGCGTGGCGGCGGCAAGCACCAGCCCGAGAATCACAAGGTTCCGCATGGTATGCATCTCCTTTGACAACCATGCGGGCTATCTAGTCACTCCTTTTGTGGGTGTCATCAGTCGGGGCCTGTTCGGACATGCACAGGTCATCGTGCAGGTTGCCGTTTTATCACAGGAAACCAAGTTGCAGCCGGTGGTTGACAGTGACATCATGACGTCACTTTTTGAGATGGGTGGCCGAAATGCCGAAAGTCAAACTGTCCGCGGCCAAGAGTTCGAGGGACGCCGGAGACGAGAAGAAGAACACCTCGCTGCGGCTGAGCGGCAAGACGCTGAAAGCGCTCAAGATGCGCGCGATCGAGGAAGACACGAGCGTGCAGAAGATCGTCGAGACACTGATCGAGGGCTACCTGAAAACGAGCAGGAAGAAGGCGAAATGATCCCGGACGACACGAAGCTCTATTTCATGTCGGCGGCGGCTCTGGAGGGCCTGTCCGATGCGCCAGCCGGCGGGCTTGTCCCGGTGATCACCTGGCAGGAGGGCGTCAGCCCGTTCCAGGTGCGCGACACCTTCGACCGGGAATTGCGGACCACGGGCAGGATGCTGATCGAACTGGAGGGCGGGGCAGAGGTGCTCAGCCCCGGATCGGGCTCCGCCGCGCAGCCGGATGTGGGAGGCACCCGCTTCGTCGCGGACTTCCCCGAGGGGCCGGTGAAGGCGGCGCTTGGCGGTCTGTCGCCGCTGCGCTGCCTGCTGCCGGTGGGGGCGGGCCATTTGCGCCGCGGAACGCTGTCGCTGCTGGACGACGAGCAAAAGACACGGGCCCGGGCGGTGCTGCTTCATCTGGATGCCACCGAAGGGGGCGCGCTCACCATCGTGCAACTCCAAGGGTTGCGCGGCTACGACAAGGCGCTGGCGCGGCTGCGGGAGATGATCGGGGCGGCGGGGGGGAAGGCCTTCGGGGATGACACGGCCTATACGCAGCTCTTCCCGGACCTTGCGGACTACACACCCAAGCCGGTGGTGCCGCTGGATCGCGAGACCAAGGCCTTCGACGCCGCCTGCGACATCATCGCGGCTTATCTGCCGGTGGCGCGTGCCAACGAAGCCGGGGTGATCGCCGATGACGACACCGAGTTCCTGCATGACTACCGTATTGCCCTGCGCAAGGTCCGCTCGGTGCTGAGTCTCTTCAAGGATGTCTACGGTGCTGAGCAGACCATCGAGCTGAAGGGGCGATTTTCCGACCTCATGGCGGCAACCGGGCGGCTCCGCGATCTCGATGTCTACCTGCTCGAGAAGGACGCATTCTATGCGCTGGTGCCGGACAGCCTGCACGTGGGGCTCGATCGCATGTTCGCGCTCTTCGCCGAGCAGCGGGCCGCCGAACAGCAGGCGCTCGCGCGGCACCTGCGCAGCGCCGCCTACCGCAAGGAGATCGCGGCGCTCTGCAAGCTCTTCGACAAGCGCAGGAAGCTGGCGCGCGGTGGCAAGGCGGACAAGCCGGCCTACGACTTTGCCTGCAGGCTGATCTGGAAACGCTACCGCAAGATCTGCACCATTGCCGAAGCCATCGACGCGGAAACGCCCGACCACGAGGTCCACGAGCTGCGCATCCACTGCAAGAAATTGCGCTACCTGATGGAGTTCTTCGCACCGCTCTTCCCGGACGGGCCCTTCAAGCGGCTGATCAAGCCGCTGAAGAAGCTGCAGGACAACCTTGGCCTGTTCAACGATTACTCGGTGCAGCAGGAGAGCCTGCAGGCCTTCCTCGGGGGACTCGACGGGGCGGAGCCGGGCAATCTTCAGGCGGCGCAGAGCGTCGGCGCGCTGATCGTCGTGCTGCATGGCCGCCAGTTGGCCGAACGCGCGCGGGTGGTGGACAGCTTCGCCGCCTTCAACAGCGCAGAGACCCGCCAGACGTTCCGCGACCTGTTCCACGGGGGAAAAGAATGAAGATCATCGCCTGCTATTCCAACAAGGGTGGCGTGGGGAAGACCGCGACCTCGGTCAACCTCGCCTATGCGCTGGCGCAGGGCGGGCGGCGCGTGCTGCTGTGCGACCTCGACCCGCAGGGGGCCTCGGGCTTCTACTTCCGGGTGAAGCCGTCGAAAAAGCTGACGGACACGCGCTTCTTCGAGGATGTGGAGCGCTTCACCAAGGCGATCCGGGGCAGCGACTTCGACAATCTCGACATCCTGCCCGCCAATATGACGTTCCGCGACTTCGACATCTTCCTTGCGCGGATGCGCAACTCGCGCTCGCGGCTGAAGAAGGCGCTGAAGGCGGTGAAGGGCGATTACGACGTGATCCTGCTGGATTGCCCGCCCAATATCTCGACCCTGTCAGAGAACGTCTTCCGCGCTTCCGACGCCATTGTCGTGCCGGTGATCCCCACGACGCTTTCGCAGCGCACCTTTGAGCAGCTCAAGGAGTTCTTCCGTGAACACGACCTGCCGGCCAAGAAGCTGCACGGGTTCTTTTCGATGGCACAGGGGGTGAAGTCCTTGCATGGCGACACGATGGACGAGATGCGCCGCGAACACGGCAAGCGGCTCATGAAGGCAACGATCCCCTTCGCCTCGGAGGTCGAACGCATGGGCGTGCATCGCGCACCGGTGCTGGCCTCGGCACCCTCCAGCGGGGCGAGTGCCTCCTATGGCGCTCTGCACGACGAGCTCGTGGCCCGGGTGTTCGGCAAATGAGTGGCGGGGTGGAGATCGAGCGCAAGTTCCTCGTTGCCCGGCTGCCGGTGCTCGAGGAGCTGAAGGCCAAGCCGGTGCGTCAGGGCTACGTGACGCTCGAAGGCGATTCCGTCGAACTGCGCCTGCGCGAGAAGGGCGGAGCGTTCTTCCTGACGCTGAAGTCCGAGGGCGGGCTTCAGCGGATGGAGCGCGAGATCGAGATCGGCCGCGAGCAGTTCGACGCGCTCTGGCCGGCGACCGGCGGGCGGGTCGTGGAAAAGACGCGCTACGTCGGCGCTCTGGCGGATGACGTCACCTTCGAGCTGGATGTTTTCGCAGGCGCGTTGGCGCCTCTGGTGCTGGTCGAGGTTGAGTTCGACACGGTAGAGGCGGCGCGCGCCTTCACCCCGCCGGACTGGTTCGGCGAGGACGTGACCGAGGATCGGCGTTACCGAAACCGCGCGCTCGCCGATGACGGCGTGCCGGATCAGGCGGCCAATCCCGGAGCCCAGTAAGTGGTGGGCTCAGGGCAGTGAGCCCACCATTTGAGAACGTGTCCTGTAGGTCCCAGGTGGGCGGCGGCGCCCCCTTGGGGCTTGGCGTCGCTTGGCCTGAAACCGTGACCAGACGGCAAAGGCCTCGCGATGTTCTTGGCTCACTCCATCGGATTTGCGACGGCGCATACGATCAGCAGCATCCTTGCCGAAGTGCCGGGTGCCGAAAATAGATCGAGAGGACCGAGATCGCCGCTCCCCAAGAGAAGGGCCTGCTTCAGATCGCGAGTTGGAGCGTCCGGGGCGAATCGATGTCGGTCGCCGGACTCGCTCGGCTGCAGGGCTACGATTGAGCGGCAGGCAGGTACGCCGGGTTCTGGCCGTCCGGAAGGCGGCGAGGGCTCCCGCCCGGCGGGAGTGATCCCGAGAAATATCTCTGGCGCAGACCTTCGCTGGTCTGCGGGTTTCGATTGTGCCGGAAGTTGGTTGGGGCGTCGCGCTGGTCTGTCGGCTAACGCGGCACCGAGTGTTGCGGAGGCGCGGAGCAAGACGGTCGCAAACAGTTACCGACGGCCTGTGCGAGCGCTGATTTTTGCAACCATTTCAGGGGATTGAAGTGGTGCTGCTGGAGAGAATTGAACTCTCGACCTCTCCCTTACCAAGGGAGTGCTCTACCTCTGAGCTACAGCAGCGCCGTATCGCCTTTTCGGTGTCCCGCGCTAGCTAGCGTCGGTGTGCCTCGTGGCGTGGCGCGGTGTCTAAGGGCAAACGCAGAGGGGTGCAAGCGCAATCTGGACGGTTTTTTGCCTCTCAAGTAAAGAAAGTTCATGGAGCCGAAAAACAGCCCCCGAATTTCCCCCGCGCAGGAGCGGGAAACCCGTCTAAAAGCCGCGCTGAAGGCGAATCTCGCCCGGCGCAAGGCGCAGGCCAAGGCGCGCGACGCCGCGTCAACCGAAGAAAACAAGCCCGAAGACGGGCAGAGCAGTGAAAAGGACATCTAATGGATTCGATCGTCGTCACGGGTAACGGCCCGCTGTCGGGACAGATTCCCATCGCCGGCGCAAAGAATGCCTGCCTCACGCTGATGCCGGCGACCCTTCTGTCCGACCAGCCGCTGACGCTGACCAATGCACCGCGCCTGTCGGACATCCGCACCATGACGCTGCTGCTGCAGTCGCTGGGAGCCGAGGTGCAGGCGCTGAATGACGGGCAGGTGCTGGCCATGTCGAGCCACGCCCTGAGCTCGACCCGCGCCGACTATGACATCGTGCGCAAGATGCGCGCGTCGATTCTCGTGCTCGGTCCGCTGCTGGCGCGCTTCGGCCATGCCGAGGTCTCGCTGCCCGGCGGCTGTGCCATCGGTGCGCGCCCCGTGGACCTGCACCTCAAGGCTCTCGAGGCCATGGGCGCCGAGCTCGACCTGCGCGACGGCTATGTGCATGCCAAGGCGCCCTCGGGCGGGCTGAAGGGCGGTATCGTCGAGTTTCCCTTTGCCTCGGTCGGGGCGACCGAGAACGCGCTGATGGCCGCGACCCTGGCCAAGGGCACCACGGTGATCCGCAACGCCGCGCGCGAGCCCGAGATCGTCGATCTCGCGCAATGCCTGCGCAAGATGGGCGCGCAGATCGAAGGTGAGGGCACGTCCACCATCGAGATTCAGGGCGTTGAGACGCTGGGCGGCGCCACCCACCGTGTGGTCACTGACCGCATCGAGCTGGGCACATACATGCTGGCCCCGGCGATCTGCGGCGGCGAGGTCGAATGCCTCGGTGGCACCATCGAGCTGGTAAAGAGTTTCTGCGAGAAGCTCGACGAGGCGGGCATCGCGGTCGAGGAGACGCCGACCGGTCTCAAGGTGGCGCGCAAGAACGGCCGGGTGAAGGCGGTCGATGTGACCACCGAGCCGTTCCCCGGCTTTCCCACCGACCTGCAGGCACAGATGATGGCGCTGCTCTGCACCGCCGAGGGCGAGAGCGTGCTGGAAGAGAAGATCTTCGAGAACCGCTTCATGCATGCCCCCGAGCTGCTGCGCATGGGCGCAAAGATCGACGTTTCGGGCGGCACCGCCCGCGTCACCGGCGTAAACAAGCTCAAGGGGGCACCGGTGATGGCCACCGACCTGCGTGCCTCGGTATCGCTGATCCTCGCGGGCCTCGCCGCCGAGGGGGAAACCGTGGTAAGCCGGGTCTACCATCTGGACCGCGGCTACGAGCACGTGGTTCGCAAGCTGCGCGGTGTGGGCGCCAAGATCGAACGGGTGAAGGGCGAGTGACCGAGGACGCAAGATTCGAAGACGCGGGCAACCAACCGCTCAACCTGGGTGCCATGGATCCGGAGGACCTGCAGGTCCTTTCGGCCCTCGCGCAGGATTCGGTGCTGACCGTGGCCGACGTGGCCTGGGAAAAGCGTCACCACCGGCTGGCGCTGCTGATCAACCGGCTGCGCCGCGAGGACGGCGTGCATGTCTCGCCGCCCGAGCGGGTGCGGTCACTTCTGGTGATCGAGAACGTGCTGAAGGTCTCCGCGCAAGGGGTGAACCCGGGCGAGAAGGATACCGTGCTCTCGCTGCTCTCGGTGAATTTCGAGCCGGGCGAGGAGGGGGCGGGCTTCGTCGAGCTCACTTTTGCCGGCGACGGCGCGCTGCGCGCCGAGGTCGAAGCGCTAGAGCTGCGCCTCAAGGATGTGACCCGGCCCTACACCGCGGTGTCGGGGCAGGTGCCGGATCACGGGGCCTGAACCGCAGGGCCTGTACCGTTGGGCTTGAGCCCGTCGGGACCCTATTGCGCCTGGATCGATTCCAGGTGCTGCGCGAGGGCGAGAATGCGTCCTCGCGTCACGATCTCGCTGGCGTAGGGGCCGATTTCCACGGAAAGCGCTTCCTTGAAGCGCTGCCCCCAGACCGGCATCGGGTAGCCGTGGCCGCGGATGCCGCTGCGCCCGTCGATGATCTGGATGACGTCGAGCATCGGGAACTCCCCATCATTCTGCGCCGAGATCTGTGTCAGGTCGGGCAGCTCGACGGTCATCAGCTCGGCCAGCGGCCCGTCGCCGGTGCCGTTCTCGCCATGGCAGGCGGCGCAGGCGTTCATGTATTCCGTTTCTCCGGCGCTCTGCGCCATGGCCGATCCGCCAAGGCAGAGGGCGCTCGCGGCAATCACCAGCCCCAGGGCTGAAAATGTCTGCTGAAACATCTTTGCTCCTCCAAAATGCATCGGCTCTCCCATGCCGATTCTGGAATTCTAGATGAGTCGCGCGCGGTTCGAGGTGATCCATATCAATGGGTGCGGGCGAATCCCCCTGCGCGCCACTTGAGCCGGGCGGCGCTTGTCTCTAAGCAGTCCCGCGACAAGGAGACCGCCCATGCCCGTCTTTCTCGACACGACCGACCCGGATTTCGAGCTGGAGTTCGCCCGGCTGCTCAGCGCCAAGCGCGAGGACAGCCCCGACGTGGATGACATCGTCGCCGGGATCATTGCCGATGTGCGCGCGCGTGGCGACGCCGCCGTGCTGGAGATGACCGCAAAGTTCGACCGGCTCGAGCTGGAGGCGGCGGGGCTGCGGTTCTCCGCCGAGGAGATCGACACCTATTGCGCGCAGGTCCCCGCAGCCGAGCGCGCCGCGCTGGAGATCGCCGCCGAGCGCATCCGCGCCTACCACGTGCGGCAGATGCCCGAGGATGCGCAATGGACCGATCCCGACGGGGCAACCCTCGGCTGGCGCTGGACACCGGTGTCGGCGGCGGGTCTCTACGTGCCCGGCGGACTCGCCAGCTATCCCTCCTCGGTGCTGATGAACGCCATTCCCGCAAAGGTGGCGGGGGTCGAGCGGCTCTGTATCGCGGTGCCGACGCCCGATGGGATTGCCAACCCGCTGGTGCTGCTCGCGGCACGCATCGCCGGGGTCGACGAGATTTACCGTATCGGCGGCGCGCAGGCGATCGCCGCGCTCGCCTACGGCACCGAGAGCATCGCCCCGGTGGACAAGATCACCGGCCCGGGCAACGCCTTCGTTGCCGCCGCGAAGCGCCGGGTCTTCGGCAAGGTCGGGATCGACATGATCGCCGGCCCCTCCGAGATCCTCGTCATCGCCGACGCGGACAATGATCCCGAGTTCATCGCCCTCGATCTGCTCAGCCAGGCCGAGCACGACGAGAGCGCTCAGTCGATCCTGATCACCCCCGATGCGGGCTTTGCCCAAAAGGTGGCAGACGAGGTCGCCCGGCAGCTCGAGGTGCTGGAACGGCGCGGCATCGCCGGGGCGAGCTGGCGCGATTTCGGAGCGGTCATCATCTGCCGGGACCTCGACGAGGCGGCCTCGCTGTCGAACCGCGTCGCGCCCGAGCACCTCGAGCTCTGCGTCGCCGAGCCCGAGGCGCTGTCCGAGCAGATCCGCCACGCCGGCGCGATCTTCCTCGGCCAATGGACCCCCGAGGCGATCGGCGATTACGTTGGCGGCCCGAACCACGTGCTGCCCACCGCCCGCTCGGCGCGGTTCTCCTCGGGGCTGTCGGTGCTCGATTTCGTCAAGCGCACCACCCTGGCGAAGATGTCGCCCGAGGCGCTGCGCGCCATCGGTCCCGCCGCCGAGACATTGGCCAGCTCCGAAAGCCTGCAGGCGCACGGCCTGTCGGTGACCGCGCGGCTGCGCAAGCTCAACGGATGAGCCCCGGGTCGGGACGGCGTCGCCGTCCTGACCCGATGAGTCGCAAGTCGCATTGCCCCATCCTCTCGCATTGGCTACAGATTCCGGAGCCGCTGCCGAGGACGCGCCCATGAGCACCATCGCCCGTATCGAGCTTGACGACGCCAACCTGCCGCCTCCGACCCCGGAGATCGAGCAGGAGCGACGCGTGGCGATGTTCGACCTCATGGAAGACAACAGCTTCACCCTGCCGGCGCGCAACGGTCGCGACGTGCCCGAGGGTCCCTATGCGCTCGGCCTGTCGATCCGCGACAAGCGGCTGGTCTTCGACATCACCACCGAGGGCGGCGATCCGGCGGCGGAGTTCCACCTCTCGCTGGCGCCCTTCCGGCAGGTGGTGAAGGACTACTTCCAGATCTGCAAAAGCTATTTCGACGCGGTGAAATCCGCTGCGCCGAGCCAGATCGAGACCATCGACATGGCCCGCCGCGGCATCCACAACGAGGGCGCGCGCATCCTGCAGGAACGGCTCGAGGGCAAGGCCGAGGTCGACACGGACACCGCGCGGCGCCTCTTCACCCTCATCTGCGTGCTGCATTTCGGGGGCTGACCGGGTGCCGAAGCTGCCGCAATCGGTGCTCTTTTGCTGCGACCACAACGCGGTGCGCTCGCCCATGGCCGAGGGCATCATGAAAAAGCTCTACGGTCAGGGCACCTACGTGCAATCCGTCGGCGTGGTGAACGACCTCGAGATCGACGGTTTCGCCATCTCGGTCTGCCAGGAGATCGGCGTCGAACTCAGCAAGCACCGCTCGCGCAGCTTCGAGGAGCTAGAGGAAATGGGCGAAACGCTCTCCGGCTTCGACCTGATCGTCGCCATGTCGCCCGCCTCGCAGCGCGCCGCGCTGGAGCTGACGCGTTTCTTTCACCTGACGGTGGAATACTGGCCGATCATGGATCCCACGGGGCTCGGCGAAACCCGCGAGACCAAGCTCAACGCCTACCGCCAGACCCGCGACCAGATTTACGACAAGCTCAAGACCCGATGGGGAGACACATGACGGCCACCGACACCATCAAGGCCTATTTCGACGCCTTCAACGCCAAGGACACCGAGGCGATGTTGGAGCTTCTGGCGCCGGACATCGCGCACCACGTGAACGAGGGGCAGATCCGCTCGGGCAAGACCAAGTTCGCCGAGTTCTGCGCGCACATGTCCCACTGCTACGACGAGCATCTGACCGACATGGTGATCTTCGAGGCCGAGGGCGGCACCCGCGCCGCTGCCGAGTTCACCGTGAACGGCACCTACCTGCGCACCGACGCCGGGCTTCCCGAGGCGAAGGGCCAGACATACCGCCTGCCGGCGGGCTCGTTCTTCTCTCTGGAGGGCGGCAAGATCACCCGCGTGGTGACCTACTACAACCTCGCCGACTGGATCCGGCAGGTCTCGTGACCAAGGTGACCGAGGTCCGCGTGCTCACCGGGGCGGCGCTCGACGCCGCGCTCGACGACGTGGCGCGGCTGCGCATCGCGGTGTTCCGCGACTGGCCCTATCTCTACGACGGCGATCTGGGGTACGAGCGGAGCTATCTCGAAAGCTACCGGACCAGCGCCGGGGCGGTCCTCGTCGGTGCCTTCGACGGTGCGCGCCTCGTCGGGGCCGCCACCGGCACGCCGATGGAGGACCACGCCGAGGATTTCGCCGCGGCCTTCGCCGCCACCGGCCTTGCGCTGCCAGATATCTTCTACTGCGCCGAGTCGGTCCTGTTGCCCGAGGCGCGCGGGCAGGGGATCGGACACCGCTTCTTCGACCTTCGCGAGCAACACGCGCGCCAGCTCGGCCGCCGCTACAGCAGCTTCTGCGCGGTGCAGCGCCCAGCGGATCACCCATTGCGGCCCGAAGGCTATGCCCCGCTCGACCCGTTCTGGCGCAAGCGCGGCTACGCGCCGCTGGACGGCGCTATCGCCCGCTTCCGCTGGCGCGACGTGGGCCAGGCCGACCAGACCGACCACAGCCTGCAGTTCTGGCTGCGCGATCTCGACAGGGACGCCCCCTGACCCTTCTTCTCTTTCCAAATACGCCGGGGGAGTCCGCGCAGCGGACGGGGGCGGCGCCCCCTCGAGCCCGGCATCACCAAGGACCCCGCCCATGAAGATCGCCACCGCAGCCTACCCGATGGATTTCCTCGAGGACTGGGACGCCTATGCCGCCAAGATCGAGGCCTGGGTGGCCGAGGCCTCGGGGCAGGGGGCCGAGCTCATGGTCTTCCCCGAATATGGGTCTATGGAGATCGCGACGCTGGCGGGACGCGCGGCGGCCGGGGATCTTGAGGCCTCGCTGCACGCCGTGTCCGAGCGCATGCCGCAGGTGGATGCGCTGCATTCGGATCTGGCGGGCAAGTACGGGGCCCATATCCTTGCCGCCTCCGCCCCGGTCTTCGACGCCGCGATCGGCCCGCGCCCGGTGAACCGCGCGCGGTTCTTCGCGCCGGGCGGCGGCATGGAGTTTCAGGACAAGCAGATCATGACCCGCTTCGAGCGCGAGGATTGGCACGTCGTGGGCGGCGCGCCGCTGCAGCTCTTCGACACGGCGCTCGGCAAGATCGGCATCCTCATCTGCTACGACAGCGAGTATCCGCTGCTCGGCCGGGCGCTGCGCGATGCCGACCTGCTGCTGGTGCCTTCCTGCACCGAGGCACAGGCGGGGTACAGCCGGGTGCGCATCGGCGCCATGGCCCGGGCGCTCGAGCAGCAGTGTATCGCGGTCATGGCCTCGACCGTCGGTGATTGCGACTGGTCGGAAGCGGTGGACACCAACACCGGCATGGGCGGGGTGTTCTGCCCGCCCGACACCGGGTTTCCCGCCACCGGGGTGATCGCCGAGGGCAGCCTCGGAAAGCCCGGCTGGACCTATGCCGAGGTTGATCTTGACGCCGTCGCGCGGGTCCGTAACGATGGCGTTGTGCTGAACCGCAGCCACTGGGACGATCAGTCCGGGCGCGACGGCCCCGTGACCCTGCGGGCGCTGCGCTAAAGCCTATTCCTGACAATCTGCAATTGTGGTCTTGAAAATTGCGCCGTTTGGGCGCATATGCATCCGCGTTCCGCGAAAGTCAGCGGAACTGCATTTTCAGGAGAAAGCATGGCCAAGGAAGATACGCTCGAATTTCCCGGTGTCGTGAAGGAACTCCTGCCCAACGCGACGTTTCGGGTCGAGCTTGAGAACGGCCATGAGATCATCGCGCACACGGCAGGCAAGATGCGGAAAAACCGCATCCGGGTTCTCGCCGGCGACAAGGTTCAGGTGGAAATGACGCCCTATGATCTGACCAAGGGCCGGATCAACTACCGCTTCAAGTAAGTCCGCATGACCCGGAATCTCATGGCGGAGCCCGCGTTCCCGACTGTGGACACGGCAGGTCCGCGCATGACACTCGTCCTCGGCTCCGGTTCGCCCCGGCGGCTCGAGCTGCTTGCGCAGCTTGGCGTGGTGCCGGGTGACATCCGCCCGCCCGACATCGATGAAGACCCGATGCCGGGCGAGCTGCCCCGCCCGTACTGCGTGCGCCTCGCGCGCGAGAAGGCGCAGGCGATTCCCTCCGCAGACACCGAGATCGTGCTCTCGGCCGACACCACCGTCGCGCTCGGGCGCCGAATCCTCGGCAAGCCCCGCGATGCGGGGGAGGCCGCGGAGTTTCTGACGAAACTCTCGGGCCGCCGTCACCGGGTAATCACCGCCGTCGCGGTGCGCCGCGGCGACCGCATCTGGGAGCGTGATGTCGTCACCCAGGTGCAGATGAAGAACCTCTCCAACGAGGAACTGAACGCCTACCTCGCCTCCGGCGACTGGCAGGGCAAGGCCGGGGGCTATGGCATCCAGGGCTTCGCCGGGGCGTTCATCCCATGGATCAACGGCAGCTTCACCTCTGTGGTCGGCCTGCCGCTGGCCGAGACCGCGAACCTGCTGCTCGCGGCGGGATACCCGCTCTACAAACCCGCAGACTGACCAAAAAGGGGCCTCGCATGAAGGGACGCACCATTGCGCTCGACCACCTCGGCGAGGCGCAAGCCGCCGCGCTGATCGTCGATGGCAAGCTCGAGGACCTGCTGATCGAGAGCGATCACGCACGCCCGGGCACCATCTACCGCGGCATCGCGCAGCGCCCGATGAAGGGGCAGGGCGGCATGTTCCTCGACACGCCCGAGGGCTCGGCCTTCCTGCGGCAGGTCAAGGGGCTCGCGCCCGGCCAGCCGCTGATCGTGCAGGTCACCGGTTTTGCCGAGCCGGGCAAGGCGATCCCGGTCACCACCCGCATCCTCTTCAAGTCGCGCTACGCCATCGTCACGCCGGGCGCGCCGGGGCTGAACATCTCTCGCCGCATCAAGGACGAGGACATCCGCGAGAGCCTGCTGGAGATCGCGCATGAGGTCATGCCGGGTGCCAAGGAAGCCGAGAACGGCCTGATCCTGCGCTCGTCCTGTGCCCACGGCGACCCCGAGGAGATCGCCGAGGACATCGCCGCCATGGCGCAGCTCTGTGCGCAGGTGATGGCGGATGTCTCGGGCAAGGCCGAGCTGCTGGTCGAAGGCGACGGGCCGCACGAGCTGGCCTGGCGCGAGTGGGAAGAGGGCGACGTCGATGCCGAGCCCGGCGCCTTCGAGCGCCACGACGTGCACGAGATGATCGCCGCGCTGCAGCGCCCGCTGGTGCCGCTGCCCGGCGGCGGCTCGATGAGCATCGAGCCCACGCGCGCGCTGGTCGCGGTGGACGTGAACACCGGCGGCGATACCTCTCCGGCGGCGGGTCTGAAGGCCAATATTGCCGCCCTGCGCGAGCTGCCGCGTCAGCTGCGCCTGCGCGGTCTCGGCGGGCAGGTCATCGTCGATCCCGCGCCGATCCCGAAGAAGGAGCGTCGCCAGCTCGAAACCGTGCTGCGCGCGGCGCTGAAGACCGATGCCACCGAAACCATCCTCGCCGGCTGGACCCAGCTGGGGCTCATGGAGCTGCAGCGCAAGCGCGAGCGCGTGCCGCTGAGCGAGGTGCTGAAACCTGGGATGCTGCCATGAGCTGTCCGATCTGCGCCAAGCCCAGCGACGAGAAATACCGCCCCTTCTGCTCGAAACGCTGCGCCGATGTCGACCTGGCGAAGTGGATGTCGGGCAGCTACGCCGTGCCCTCGGAGGATCCGCAGGACGTGGAAGAGGCGATCGAAGCGGCCGAGCGCGAGCGCGCCAAGCAGACCCGGCACTGATTGCTCCGGAAGGGGGGCGCTGCCCCCCCCGCCGCGCAAAACGTGGCAGTTTGCAGAAGAGGGGGCGCCGCCCCCGCCGCGCTGCGCGCGACTCCCCCGGGATACTTCGACCATGTGGAAGCAGGGGCACGCCCCCGGGGCGGGGCGTGCTATTGCCGGTTGCAGCCGCCCGTGGCTGCGCTAACGTCCGGCGCATGACCGATCGTTCCGCCACCCCGGCAAAATATCCCCTGCTTCGAACCGCCGGCATCGACGGGCTTCTCGTCAGCTTCGGCGAGCGGCTCAGCGAGCCGGCCAACCGCGCCGCGCTGGCGTTCCGCGCTGCGCTCGAATCCGAGGCTTGGGACGGGGTGGAGGAGATTTCCTCCTCGCTCGTCTCGGCCTACCTGCGCTTTGATCCGATGGCGGTGTCGCATGCCGACCTCGAGGCGCGGCTCCGGGCGCTGATGGGCTCGCGCGACTGGCTGCAGGCCGAATTGCCGCACGGGCGCCGCCTGCATCGCATTCCCACCGCCTATGGCGGCACGCTGGCGCCGCAGCTCGCCGAGGCGGCGCAGGTCGCCGGCATGACCGAGGCCGAGGCCGTGGAGTCGCTGGCGTCCGCGCGGGTGCGGGTCACGGCGCTCGGTTTTGCGCCGGGCCAGCCCTACCTCGGCGAATTGCCCGAGGTCTGGAACATCCCGCGCCAGCAGGCGCTCACCGCGCGCGTGCCTCGGGGCGCGCTGGTGCTGGCGATCCGGCAGTTCGTGATCTTCTCGGTCACCGCGCCCACCGGCTGGCGCCATGTCGGCCAGACCGCCGCGCCGCTGTTCCGGCTGGGGGCAGAGCGGCCCTTCCTGCTGGCACCGGGCGACGAGGTGGAGTTCCCGCGGGTCTCGGAGGAGGTCCTTGCGCGGATGCAGGACGATCCCGAGGGCGGCGCGAGCTGGGAGGTGCTGCCATGACCGGGACACTGACCCGCGAGCTGATCGTGCACCGCGCCGGGCCGGCGGTCACCGTGCAGGACGGCGGACGTCCGGGCTGGATCGCCTATGGCCTCTCGCGAGGCGGCGCGATGGACCGCATGGCGCTGGCCGAGGGTGCCGCGCTGCTCGGGCAAAGGGAGAGCGCCGCGCTGGAAATGGGCGGCATGGGCGGGCGCTTCGAGGCGGGCTGCGATCTGCGCATCGCCCTCACCGGCGCGCCGATGCGGGCCAGCGTCGACGGCGCGCCGGTCACATGGCACGCCTGCCATGCCCTGCCCAAGGGCGCGGTTCTGGAGATCGGGCCGTTGCAGGCCGGAGCCTATGGCTACCTGTCGGTGGGCGGGGGTTTTGCGCCCGAAGACATCCTCGGCGCGGTCTCGGCGCATCTGACCGCGGGGCTGGGCCGGTCGGTGGCGGCGGGTGACCGGATCCCCGTGGGGGTGGACAAGGGCGGCGCCGTGGCGCGCAAGCTGGCGGTGGAGGATCGCTTTTCGGGCGGCGAGCTGCGCGTGGTCGAGAGCCTGCAGACCCGGCTTTTCCCCGAGGACCAGCGCGCCCGGCTCTGCACCACCCGTTTCACCCGCGACGCCCGCGCCAACCGCATGGGCGTGAAGGTGGTGCCCGAGGGAGAGCCTTTCGGCGTCGAGGGCGGGCTCTCGGTGGTCTCGGAGATCATCACCCCCGGCGACATCCAGGTGACCGGCGATGGCGCGCCCTTCGTGCTTCTGGCCGAATGCCAGACCACCGGTGGCTATCCGCGTCTCGCGACGGTGATCCCGGCCGACCTGCCGCGCATCGCGCAGGCGCCGGCGGGGGCCGAGCTTCGCTTCCGCTTCGTCTCGATGGACGAGGCACTGGCGGCGGAAGCCGCGCACCGCGAGGCGCTGAAGGCGCTGCCGCGCCGGGTCGAGCCGCTGGTGCGGCATCCCGGCGACGTGCCCGACCTCTTGAGCTACAAGCTGGTCAGCGGGTTCTCCAACGGCGAACATCACGATCACTAGACACCACAGGCAAAAGGGGAGCGCGGCATGACCAGCGTCGATCTCAACGCGGATATGGGAGAAAGCTTCGGCCCCTGGGTCATGGGGCAGGATGCGGCGCTGCTTGAGGTGATCACCTCGGCCAATATCGCCTGCGGCTTTCACGCCAGCGATCCCGACGTCATGGCGGCGACGATGAAGCTGGCGGTCGAGAAGGGCACCGGCATCGGCGCGCATCCGGGCTTTCCCGACCTGCAGGGCTTCGGGCGCCGCCGGATGCAGCTGTCTTCGGCCAACCTGCGCAACCTCGTGGCCTACCAGCTCGGCGCCGCGCAGGCGATGGCGGGGATGGCGGGCGGCAAGGTGCGGCACCTGAAGCTGCACGGCGCGCTGGCCAACATGTGTGCCGAGGACAAGGCCATGGCGCTCGCCGCCTACGAAGGCGCGCTCGCCGTCGATCCGGAGATCATCGTCATGGTGCTGGCGGCGACGCAGCAGCAGGCGGCGGTCGAGGAGCTGGGCTGCCGCTGGGCGGGGGAAATCTTTGCCGACCGGGCCTACAATGACGATGCGACGCTGGTCGACCGGGCGCTGCCCGGCGCGGTGATCCACGACGCGGCGCTGGCGGCCGAGCGCATGGTGAAAATGGTGCAGGCCGGGGCGATCATCACCGAGAGCGGCAAGCACATCCCGGCGGCGGTGGACACCATCTGCCTGCACGGCGACGGCAAGACGGCGCTGGAGATCGCCCGCGCGGTGCGTGCGGCGCTCGAGGGCGCGGGCGTGACGCTCGAGGTTTTCCCGGGCCGAAGCGGCGCGATCTGAGGGGCGCGGTCTGAGAGCGATCGCCCTCAGCCGGCGATCCAATAGGCGCCAAAATACCCGCGATCCCGCGCCAGCCCGAGGTCCTTGAAGTGGGCCTTGGCGGCGCGGACCACCGCTTTCTCGGCGGCCACCCAGACGTATTGTCCGTCTTCGATCCGCGCAACATCGGTCAGCGCCGCGGCGAGCCCGCCGCGTTCGCCGCGGGTGATCCAGCGCAGGATCATCCCCGCCGGTACGGTCATCTCGGGGCGGTCCTGCGCCGAGGCGGTCTCGACCAGGACCGTGCCGCGGCGGTCCTGCGGCGAGTGTTCGAGGATGCGGCGGATCGCGGGGAGTGCGGTCTCATCCCCGGCGAGCAGAATGTGCCCGGCTTCCGGGAAGTCGCCGCCGCCCGGGCCCATCACGCCGACCGTCTCTCCCGGTGCCGCGCGCCGTGCCCAGTCGGTCGTGCGTCCGCCCTCATGCTCGTAGATGTCGAAGGCGAAGCGGCCGGTCCCGGCATCCAGCCAGACAAAGGTATAGGCGGCGCGGTGCAAGGCGCAGGCGCCATCGGGCCAGATCGTCCGGCCTTTCTCGGTCAGCTCGGGCCAGCGCCGGGTCTCGCCCTCGGGTGGCAGCAGCAGCGAGAAGTGCATGCCGCCGGTCTGCAGCGCCGCGATGCCGTCGCAGGCCATCTCGACGCGCAGGAAATTCGGGGTGATCCGCCGGGTGCCGAGCACTGTGGCGAAGTGGAAGTTGGGCGGCGTCCGCGCCGCCTCGATGCCGCTCCAGGCCATGCGCGCGCCGGCCTCGGGCAGCACGTGGTCGAGCAGGTAGATCACGCTTTCGCGGCACTGGTGCAGCGGCACCTCGCTCTCGGCGGCGATCTCGACATCGAAACCGCGGCGGTCGATGTTCAGGGCGACCTCGGCGCCGGTATAGCGCACCTTGAGCCGCCGCCCGCGCTGCTCGAGCGGCAGGCCGTATTCCTCGAGGTGGGCACGCAGATGCGCGATGAAGCCCTCGGGGACCGCGCCGTCGAAGCGGCTGGTCGAGGTTGGTCGGGGGGGCAGGGACATGGGGCGGTCCTCTCGGTCAGAGCGGAATGATCATCGGGGTGCCGGTCACCGGATCGGGATCGACGCGGGCAGCAAGGCCGAAGGCGGTCTGCAGGTTCGCGGGGGTCAGCACGTCCCAGGGGGCGCCGGTGGCGACCAGCCCGTCCCGGCCCAGGAGCACCAGCCGGTCGGAGAAGCGGGCGGCGAGGTTCAGGTCGTGCAGCACCGAGATCACGGTCAGCCCGGCCTCGCGGTTGCGGCGGCGCAGCAGCGCGAGCACGTCGATCTGGTGCACGAGGTCGAGGTAGGTGGTCGGCTCATCGAGCAGCAGCAGCGGCGCGCCCTGCGCCAGCACCAGTGCGATCCAGGCGCGCTGACGCTGCCCGCCCGAGAGCTCGCCGATGGGGCGTTCGGCAAACTCGGTCATCTGCACGGCGGCGAGGGCCTCGGCGCAGGCGCGGGCGTCTTCTTCGCGCCAGGGGGTGAAGAGGCCCCTCCACGGCGTGCGGCCGCGCTTCACCAGATCGGCGACGGTGATGCCCTCGGGGGCGATGGGCGATTGCGGCAGGATCGCCATTTCGCGCGCCAGCGCACGGGTGTCGCGGCGGTGGATGTCCTCGCCGTCAAGCAGCACGCGCCCGGCGGAGGGCTCCAGCAGCCGCGCCATGGCGCGCAGCAGAGTCGACTTGCCGCAGCCATTGGGACCGAGGATCGCCGTCATCTCGCCGCGTGGCAGCTCGAGCGACAGCTCCGAGATCACCGGGCGCTCGGCATAGCCCAGCGAGAGCGTCTCGGCCAACAGGCCCGCAAGGAGCGTGTCTGCGGTTTGCAGGTCGAGGGTCATAACTCGCCTTTCTCCATTTCGCGCGAGAGGCGCCATAGCAGGTAGGGGGCGCCCAGCAGGCCGGTCATTACCCCGGCGGGCAGCTGGATGCCCGGAAGTGCCGCGCGGGCGGCAAGGTCGGCCACCACCAGCACCAGCGCGCCGGTGCCCGCCGCCGCCAGCATCCTGCCGGGCAACCTCTGCGCCCCGGTGATGCGCGCACCGAGCGGGCCGGACATCAGCGCGATGAAAGGCACGGGGCCGGCCACCGCCACGCCTGCCGCCGCCAAGAGCAAGGCGGTTCCGGCCAGCGCCATGCGGGCCGGGCCGACGCGCAGTCCGAGGCCCGCCGCGAGATCCTCGCCGAGTTCCAGCGCGGCGAGGCGGCGCAGCTGCGCCAGCGCCAGCGCGGCGAGCAGCGCACCGATGAGCCAGACCTGCGCCACGTGGCTCCAGTCGCGCGCGGCCAGCGAGCCGGTCAGCCAGCGCTGCGCCTCGGCGGCCTGGGTGTGCGGCAGCAAGGTCAGCAGGAAACTCGACAGCGCGGAGGCGATAAAGCCGATGCCGAGTCCGACGAGGATCATCGTCAGCGGCGGCGTCGCGTGGCCCCTGCGCTGCGACAAAAGCGCGACCAGCAGCGCCGCCACAAGTCCGCCGCCCGCGGCCAGCAGCGGCATGGGCAGGCTCAGCCCCAGAGCGATCGCGGCGATGATCGTCAGGCCCGCACCCGCGGTGAAGCCCATGATGTCCGGCGCTGCCAGCGGGTTGCGGAACAGCGTCTGGAAGAGCGCACCCGAGAGCCCGAGCACCGCGCCGGCGCCGAGCGCCGTCAGCACGCGGGGTCCGCGGATCGTTCCCAGAACCAGCGCGCCGGGGCCCTCGCCGTCGCTCAGCCCCTGCCAGAGCAGGACGGGGCTCAGCCGCACCTGTCCCAGCATCAGCGCTGCCAGCGTGGCGGCAAGCAGCAACAGGCAGAGGGTCAGCGCGCCTCTCATGCGGTGGCTCCCGGCCGCAGGCGGCGCGCGACCCAGAGGAACATGGGCCCGCCGATCAGCGCGGTCATGACGCCGGCGCGGACCTCGGAGGGGGGCATGACCACCCGGCCCAGCGTGTCGGCGAAGAGCAGCAGCGCTGCGCCCAGCAGGGCCGAGGCGATGAGCTCGCGGCGCAGCGAGTGCCCGGCGATGAGGCGGGCCAGCGGCGGCACCATCAGCCCGAGGAAGGCGATGGGCCCTGCCACCGCCACGGCGGCCCCGGTGCAGAGCGTGACCACCGCCAGCGCCGCTGCCTGCACCCGGCGCGGCTTGGTGCCGAGCCCGCGCGACAGGGCAGAGCCCAGCGAGAGCGCCTCGATCTGCGGGGCGACGGCGAGGGCGAAAATACCGCCGCCGGCGGCGATCAGCGCCATCTCGGCGAGCGGGCGGCTGGCGGCCTGGGTCAGCGAGCCTGCTACCCAGAAACGGAACATGTCGAGCGTGTCCTGCCGCACCAGCACGATGGCGGTGACCAGCGACAGCAGTAGCGCGTTCAGCGCGGCTCCGGCCAGCGTCAGCCGCACCGGGCCGACGTCTCCGCGAAGTCCGCCGCCCAGGATGAACACCAGCGCCGAGGCCAGAGCCGCGCCGGGGAACGTCAGCAGTGCCACCGATGCCTCACCCGCGGCACCGAAGGCCGTCGCTCCGATCAGCAGTGCGAAGGCGGCGCCCGAGTTCACCCCGAGGAGGCCGGGATCGGCCAGCGGGTTGCGGGTCATCACCTGCATGACAGTGCCGGCGATGCCGAGTGCCCCGCCCGCGATCAGCCCCGCCGCCAGCCGGGGCAGCCGGATCGCCACCATCGTGACGTGGTCGGGGTTGGTGGGGTCATAGGCGCGCAGCGCCTCCAGCGCCACGGCGGGCGTCACCGGACGCGCGCCGACCGACAGGGCAAGCACCAGCGCGAGCGCCAGCAGCGCGAGAAGTCCGAGCAGGCGCAGCATCAGAGCAGACCGGCCTCTTGCGCGCTCGGCACCACCGTCGCCGGATCGCCGTCGAGCGCAGCGGCGATCTCCGGCTCCAGCCGGTCCAGCGCGTAGGGCATCGACAGCACGCTGCCGAAGGAGAGCGCGCCGGACAGCAGCGCGTCGCAAAAGATCTCGCGCCCCTCGGCATTGGCGCGCAGGGTGCGGCGCATGGCCAGCGCGGCGAGGTCATCCGCCTGTCCGCCGGAGGAAATCCACATCAGCAGGTCGGCGTCGATGGGCGAGAGGTCCTCGGGCGAAAGCGCGGTGTAGAAGCCGTCGGCCCCCTGCATCCGCGCCAGCGCCTCGGGCAGGTGAAAGCCCATCTCGCGCAGCACTTGCACCCGGCTGTCTCCGCCGAGAAAGGCGCTGGTCTGCCCGCCCTCGTGCCAGGCGCAGACGGCGCTGCGGCCCTGCCAGTCGGGGTGCTGGGTGCGCAGCGCCGAGAAGCGGTCGCGCAGGCCCGAGATCAGGGTCTCGGCGCGCTCCGAGGTGCCGGTGGCGCGCGCGATCATCCGCAGCTCGGCGTCCCAGGGCATGCCGTAGGGGGTGGAGTCCGCCTCGTGCATCAGCACCGGCGCGATCTGCGAGAGCAGCGCGTATTCGGATTGGCTGATGCCCGAGCCAATGGCGACGATCAGCTCGGGGGCGAGGCTGGCGACAGTTTCAATCGACACCTCGCCGGTCATCAGCGCGGGCTGCGCCCCGCCAAGCAGCTCCTGCGCCCAGGGCCACACGCCGTTGGGGTGATCGCCGTACCAATAGCGGATCGCCTGCGGCACGACCCCCAGCGCCAGCAGGCTGTCCTGCGTCGTGTAGCCGAGCGAGACCACCCGCTTTGCCGGACCCGGCAGAACCGTCTCGCCGTAGGCATGGTCGAAGCGCAGTTCACCGGTCTGCGCCCGCAGGGGCTGAACGGTGAGCAGGCTGCCTGCGGCGGCGATGAAGCCACGGCGGCTGAATCGGGCGGGAGAGGTCTGCATCGGGGCTCCTTGCGCGGATTTGGCGCTGGCGGCTCCGGGGTGGCTGAGACTGGCGGGCCCGGTGAGACGCGGCGCCCGCGTCCTTTATCCAAGCTAATTAGTCGGGATTTACGGCAAGGAAAAGCCCCTTTGCCGTCAAGGCAAAGGGGCGTCGCGTCGCCGTGAGGGGTGGGGCGGGATTATTGCGCCGCGCAGTCGGCGATGCGCTGCGCCAAATCCTCGATCAGCGCGGGATAGAAATCGGCGCCGGGCGCGATCTTGGTGCCGAGCGGGTCAAGCTCGGCCACCGGGGTGCCTGCGCCCTCGGTCACCGCCGCGATCAGCCGAGGGTCAAACTGCGGCTCGGCGAAGACGCAGGCGGTCTCGGCCCCGTCCAGCGCATCGCGCAGCGCGTCGAGCCGGGCGGGGCTGGGCGCGGTGGCATCCGACAGCGAGATCGCCCCGAGCACGGTCAGCCCGAAGCTCTTCTCGTAGTACTGAAAGGCGTCGTGGAAGACGACGAAGTTGCTGCCCTGCACCGGGGCCAGCAGCTCCTCGGCGCTGGCGCGCGCCGCGGCGATGCGGGTCTGTGCGGCTTCGGCATTGGCGGCATAGGTCTCGGCGTTCTCCGGGTCCTGCTTTGAGAGCGTCTCGGCGATGGCGGTCAGCCAGGTGCTTGCGTTGTCGACCGACAGCCAGGCGTGGGGATCGTCGCCCTCGTGGTGGTGGCCTTCGGCGTCGTGGCCGTGATCGTCATGGTCGTCATGTGTGTCGTGCGCGTGTTCGTCATGATCATCGTGCTCGTGCTCATGATCGTCATGGCCAGCCTCCTCCTGCGCATCGTGATCATCGTGCCCGCCGTGGTCGTGTTCGTCATGTGCGCCCGGCTCGGCGAAGAGCACGTCGTTGCGGGCCTCGAAATGCTGCGTGCCGGGCAGGTCGAAGAGGGTCACGGCGGTGCCCTCCTTGGCGATCGCCTCGATCTTGCGGGCGAGGTCGGGGCTCAGTTCCTCGCCGATCCAGAACACCAGGTCGGCATTCTGCAGGGCACGCGCCTCGGAGGGTTTGAGCGCATGGCTGTGCGGCGAGGCCCCGGCCGGCACCAGCTGTTCCGGCGTGCCAAGATCGCCCATCACGCTGGCGACAAGACCCTGCACCGGGGCGATGTCGGTCACCACCTTCGGAACCTCGGCGAAGGCAGGGCTGGCGAGCAGCAGGGCGGGGAGGAGAGAACGGTACATCTGGGCCTCTTGGGTGGTGGGTCTCGGAATCGGATCATGTTATAACGTAACAACAGGCGGGGTTGATATCGGCTACACTATAACATATCAACCCCCATCTACCGCGGTCCGGATCACGGGACCGAGATGTCAGGCATCAGGGCAGGCGACATGACAGAGCACAGCGATCCTCTCGGCTTCACCAAGCACGACCACGCGCATTGCCGCGATCACGCCCTCCAGGCGGCAGAGGACACCTGCGCCCGCGAAGGGCTGTCGCTGACCAAGCAGCGGCGCCGTGTGCTCGAGCTGCTGCTGCGCAAGCACAAGGCCATGGGGGCCTACGAGCTGCTCGACGCGATGCGCGACGATGGCCAGCCGGCGCAGCCGCCGACGGTCTACCGGGCCCTGGATTTCCTCGTCAGCAACGGCTTCGCGCACAAGATCGAGCGTCTCAACGCCTTTGTCGCCTGTGCCCATCCCGGCGAGCGGCACAAGCCTGCCTTCCTGCTGTGCAGCGCCTGCGGGCTCGTGGCCGAAATGCCCTCGCAGGCCATCGGCGCGGCGGTGAAGGCCGCGGCCGAGGAGCTGGATTTCGCGCTGGAACGCATGGTGGTCGAGGCCGAGGGACTCTGCCCGCAGTGCCGCGGGGCCGCCGCATGAAACTGATAGAGGCGCAGGGGCTGCGGGTCAGCCTCGGCGAACACCCGGTATTGCAAGGGGTGGATTTCCACGTCGACCCCGGAGAGATCGTCACCATCGTCGGGCCGAACGGTTCGGGCAAGTCGACGCTGCTGCGCACGCTGATCGGCGCGGTGAAGCCGCAGGCGGGCAAGGTGACGCGCAAGCCCGGGCTTCGGCTTGGTTACGTGCCGCAGAAACTGCAGATCGACGCGACCCTGCCGCTGACCGTGGCGCGCTTCCTGTCGCTGCCGCACCGGATCAGCCGTGCCGAGGGACGCGCGGCGCTGGAAGAGGCCGGGGCGGGGGCACTGGAAGGCCGGCCCATGTCGGGGCTTTCGGGCGGCCAGTTCCAGCGCGTGCTGCTGGCGCGGGCCATCCTCGGCAAGCCCGAGGTGCTGCTGCTCGACGAGCCGACGCAAGGGCTCGACCAGCCGGGCTCGGCGGCCTTCTACCGGCAGATCGAGCAGATCCGCGCGCGGCTCGGCTGCGCGGTGGTCATGGTCAGCCACGAGTTGCACGTGGTGATGAGCGCGTCCGACCGGGTGGTTTGTCTCAATGGCCACGTCTGCTGCCAGGGCCACCCAGAAACGGTGGCACAGGCGGCGGAATACCGGGCGCTCTTTGGCACCGGAACCCATGGCGCACTGGCGCTCTACCGGCACGAGCATACCCATACGCACGACCATGCCCACGAACGTGGACATGATCATGCCCATGACCACCACCACGATCACGCGGGACACGGGCACTGATGCTGGATGATTTCCTTGTACGCGCGGCGCTGGCGGGGCTCGGCCTCGCGCTGGCCGCGGCACCGCTCGGCTGCTTCGTGTCGTGGCGGCGCATGGCCAATTTCGGCGATGCCACCGCCCATGCGGCGATCCTCGGCGTGGCGCTGTCGCTTGCGCTGTCGCTGCCGGTCTTTGCCGGCACGCTCTTCGTGGCGCTGGTCATGGCGGTGCTGGTCGGCGCATTGAGCGAGCGCGGCCTCGGCATCGACACGGTGCTCGGGGTGCTGGCCCATGGCGCGCTGGCGATCGGCCTCGTGGCGATCACCTTCGTGCCCGGCGCACGGCTCGATCTCTCGGCCTATCTCTTCGGGGACATTCTCGCGGTGACAAAGAGCGATCTTGCGGTGATCTGGGGCGGGGCGGCGCTGGTGCTAGGGCTGCTGATCTGGCGCTGGCAGGCGTTGCTGACCGCGACGCTCTCGCCCGATCTTGCCCATGCCAGCGGCATCGATCCGCGGCTGGAAAGCCGGGTGCTGACGGTGGCGCTTGCGCTGACCGTGGCGGTGGCGATCAAGGTGGTGGGCGTGCTGCTGATCGGGGCGATGCTGCTGATCCCGGCGGCGGCGGCACGGCCCTTCGCCCGCACGCCCGAGGCAATGGCGCTGCTGGCGGCGGGCATCGGCGGGATCTCGGCGCTGGCCGGGCTGGAAGGGGCGCTGATCTTCGACACGCCGGCGGGGCCGAGCATGGTCTGCGCGGCGACGCTGATCTTCGCGGTGACGGCGAGCCTCGGGGCGATGCGCGCGCGGCGCTGAGGATTTCTCAGCGCCAGAGATGGGCCTGTGAGGCGAACAGCCCCTGCAGTTTCGACAGCAGCCGGTTGCGAACGCCGGGATGAGGGATCGTGCCGCGTTCCAGCCGGTCGGCGACAGTCTCCACCGTGCAGGGCAGGCCGCTCACCGGATCACGGTAGCGCGGGTAGGCAATGAGCGTTGCGTGCACAAGGGCCTCGAGCGTCGGCCGTTGACCTGCGAGGCGGCGCGCCGGGACCGGCCCGAGATCGCGCGTGAGGCCCCAGCCCGCGTAGAAGGGCGCGCCGAGCGTGGTGACCTGAACGCCCCGCAACAGTGCCTCGAAGCCGGTGAGCGAGGTCATCGTCCAGACCTCCTGCACGTCGCGCAGCAGCGCGCCCATGTCGGCTCCCTCGACGGTGAGATCGGCCCATTGTTCGGGCCCCTCGACCGCCCCCTTGCGCAGCCCGGCGCTGACGTCGGGGTGCGGCTTCCACAGCAGGATGGCGTCCGGGTTCTCGGCCCGCGCGCGCGCGAGCAGGGCGGCGTTGCTTTGCATGTCGGGGCTGCCGAGGCGGATCGAGGTGTCGTCCTCGACCTGACCGACCACGAGAATGCGGTGCCCTTCGGGCAGTGAGGGCGGTGGAGCGCCGAGGTTGTACTTCGTCAGCCCCGCTCCGGTCAGCCGTTCCATGAGTCGCTGGGTGCGCTCCTGCTGGTCGGGGCGCAACTCGGGCGTCGCGGCGATGATCCGTTCGAGTCGCGAGGGGCGGGTGGGGTCGTAGTAGATGCCGAGATCGTCGAGCACCAGCGACAGCGGCGGCACCAGCTCGGCCCCGAGCCCGCGTGAGCGCAGAAAGCCATCCTCGACCCGCACGATTTCGCCTTCGGCCTTCCCGGCCCAGGCCATATGGCGGCGGCTCGATTGCTCGGCCTTTTGCCCGGCGACGGCACCCTCGGCAAAGATCATCCCTGTCTGTCCGCCGAAGAAGCCTTGCAAGGCTCCCCGCTTCCACAGCCGCATGCCCGAGGCGACCCAGCCGAGATGATCCTCGCGCCACGCGCGGGTCTGCGCTTCCAGCGCGCCGAGCGCGTCCTCGAAGGGACAGAGTGCGTCGCAGCAGGGGTCGTACCACGTGGGGTAGAGGATCATTGCCGCGGCGAAGAGCTGCGCGCGGGTCAGGCTGCGGCCGCGGCGAGGCAGCGGCATCTCGTCCTGCGTCAGCCCCCATCCGGCGTAAAAGGGCGTGCCGAAGACCCGGGCGCGGTGTCCGGCGAGGATCGCCTCGAAGCCCAGCTGCGAGCTGAGCGTGTAGACGGCAACGGCCCCCTCGAGCAGCGCCCAGGGTGAGACGGGGTCGGTGCAGAGGCTGATCCGTCCCTGTGCGTCCTCGGACGTGAAATGCCCGGTCCGCAGGCCCTGCGCGGTCTCGGGGTGGGTCTTGATGACGATGCGCGCGCCGGGGTTTTCCTCCTGCGCCCAGTAGAGCATTTCCAGAAACCGGTTGCGGTCGCCGCCCGAGGCACGGACCGAGGCGTCGCCCTGGGTCTGGTCGATGACCAGCACGTAGCCGGGCACGGGCACGGGGTGCGCGGGGTCGAAGCCGGTGTATTTGGTCAGATGCGCCTCGCGCATCCGGGCGATGCCGCCACGGGCGCGTTGCAGCAGCGCGTGATCATCGAGCGGATGGGTCGCGAGAAGGGTCTCCAGATCGGAGGGCGCGGAGGCGTCGAAATGCACGCCGCTGCGGTCGATCAGCAGGCCGAGCGGCGGCTCGCCCTTGCGGCCGGGGTGCAGCGAGCGCAGGAAGGCATCCTCGATCCGCAGCAGGGACGCGCCGGAGCGCGCCGCCATTGCCTCGCCGCGGGCGGCATAGGGCGACTGGCCCCAGACGCCGATGTGATCCCCCGCCGAGGGGCGCCCGAGCGAGATTTTCCAGCCCGCCAGCGAGAGCATCCGCCGCAGTCGCGGCTGGGTCAGGAAACCGCCGGTGTAGACATAGAGACGCCGGGGGATTTCTCCCCCGGCGCTGCCCTGTCCCTCGTTATGATTATTCAGGGCGCTTATCCGGGTCAGTTGGTCACCGCGTCGCGGACGGTCGAGACGGTGGCGATGGCAGTCAGCGTGCCGGTCAGCGAGGTGATCGCCTTGCTCCACTGCGCGTAGGGTGCCTCGGTGACGTAGAGCGTGTCCTGGTCGCGCACCACGAAGTCGCGTGCCATGAACATGCCGTTGGGCTTGGTCAGGTCGAGCACGTAGACCATGCGCTGCGCGCCGATCAGATCGCTGCGGCCGAGCACCTGGTTGGCGATGTCTGCGGGCTCGTTGCGGAAGATGAAGACACCGGTCGGGTCCGAGGCCGAGGGCACAAGCCCGCCAACCTGCGCGATGGCCTCGACGGCGGAGAGCGTCTGCGTCTCGAAGGGTACGCGGGCCTGCGTGCCGGTGGCGCCGAGCGCGGTGAAGGCGCGGGTGTCCTCCTCGACGAGGATGCGGTCGCCGCCGCGCAGGGCGATGTCGTAGCGCGGGTTCTTGTAGAGGTCCTGGAACCAGATCTTGCCCTGGTTGCCGCCGCGCAGAACGGTGATCTGGGCGATCTCGGGCTCGATGGTGATGCCGCCGGCGCGGGCGAGCATGGACGACAGCGTGCGGGTCGGACGCTCGATGGCGTAGACGCCCTGGCCGCCTACGGCGCCGACGAGGCTCACGGTCGAGCCGTCACCGGCAAGGCGGCGTACCTCGACCTGCGGGTCGGGGGTCTGGTCCTGCAGCTTGTCGGTGATGATCCGGCGCACGGTCTCGGGCGAGTTGCCCGAAGCCTTGATGCGGCCCGCGTAGGGCACGAAGATGAAGCCCGAGCCATCCACCTGCACCTCTTCGAGCGCGGTGGCATTGGTCTCGGCAGCGGCCAGCAGCCCGTCGTCGACGTTTTCCCAGATCGTCAGGCCGAGCGTGTCGCCGGGCTGGATGGTGTCGGAGCCGACGAGGCCGGCGCCCTGGAACTGATCGGAAAAGCCGAGCGCGGGCACGACGGCGGTGGCGCGGGTCACCCGGTCGTTCACCGACACGATGAAGGCGTCGCCTTCGCGCTGCACGGAACCGGCGTAGATTTCACCCTTGTTGGGACCGACGCGCGGCAAGGCGCAGGATGCCAGAATCGACACTGCGGCCAGAAGGGCGGCGGATTTCGCCCATCGGGAGCGGGACTGTTTCACGGCTCGGTCTCCTCGACCTGTTCTTATCTGCCTCAGGTTTTTTGCGTAAGGTACGGAAAACCGGTTCCAAAAGCGAGTCCGGCCTTTGCGCGGCGTCAGCGGACCAGTCGCAACTGTTGCCGCGGAGCCGCGGTGCCGTTGCGCAGGGCGTCGTAAGGATCGTGTGGCGATAGCATCATATCGACCACCTGCCGCAGAAGTTGTCTGCGCCCGCGCGAGGCGTAGAAGCCCCCCGGAATCTGGCTGGTTTCAAGCAGATAACGCCGGTAGTCCTTGTAGGCGCGGCTGTCGGGGCGGGTCGGCTGGGCAAAGAACTCGGGCAGCGGCTGGTCCGAGACGAACTCGGGTTTGGCATAGACCGCGCGGCCGAAGGTCCTGAGCGGAATGCCGCGCCAGAGCACCTGCTGGCCGGCCGTGGAATTCACCGTCACCGCGCTGCGCGCATCGTCGAGCAGCTTTGCCAGCTTGCCCCCGGGGACGAAATGCACCCGGTCCGCGATACCGAGCCGACGCGCCGAGGTGGCGATCATCCGGCGCAGCGGCACCTGGCCGTTTTCCAGCGGGTGGGCCTTGAACACGAGGTGATGGTGTCCCGGCGCCCCCTTGGCGAAGCCTTCGAGTACCAGATCGACGAAGTCGGCCATGCTGTCGAAGGGCGAATGCTGGCGGAAACTGGAATCATGTTCGAGCTGCAGCAGCACGAGGTGATAGGGGTAGCCGCCGCGCCGGATGCGCAGGGTTTCGAGGGCGCGCTCGAGCCGGGTCAGCGGCATCAGCAGCAGTCGTTTCAAGTAGAGCTGGAACTCGCGCGCCACCGGAAGGTCGCGGTGGGCGCGGAAGCCCGCGTAGTCGCCGTTCCGGAACATCACGAACCAATGGTAGAGCGCGCCGTAAAAGATGTGCTGGCGCATGTCGCCCCAATGACCCGGCGGCAGGGGGGCTTCCATATCCGAGCGTTCCAGCGCGTCGCGCATGTCGCCCACACCCATCTCCATCAGACGTGAATGGCCGTTGGCACCGCCGCGCTCGTAGGTGACCCAGTAAGGGCGCATGTAGCCTTCCTCGAAGACATGGATGCGCAATCCGCGCCGCCGCGCCTCGGCCACCGCCTCTGCATGGATGCTGCGGGTGTCGCCGTAGAGCACGAGGTCGGTCACCCGTTTTTCGTCCAGCAGCGCCGCGAGATGCGCCGGCCAGTCCTCGGGCGCATCGGTGAAGGGCAAGTAGCTCTCGCCGTGGAACCAGAAAGCGCGGTCTCCGGCGTTGAAGCCGACCCGCCAGACCGCGGCACCGGTGCGGCGCAGCATGGCGCCGAGACGATGGAAAAACGGCCCGTGCGGCCCCTGCAGGAAGAGGAAGACGCGGCGCGGCGGCGCGGCTGTATGCTCTGCGGTTGCCTTGGACATGGGCACTCGTTAAGGATCGGCCTACTCGTAAGGGGTTGGCGTCCGGCCCATTGGCGCGGTGGCTCTCCCTAGCGGCAGTATTTGACCAAAATAAGGCCCTTGGCCAGCGCGGCAGCGCGCCGTGGCGTTTCGGGCCAGCGAGAGGATATGCAGATGTTCACCGGCATCGTGACCGACATGGGGGAAATCCGGGCGCTCGAACAGGCGGGCGATCTGACCGCACGCATCGGCACCGCCTATGATACCGCGGGCATCGAGATCGGTGCCTCCATCGCCTGCGACGGCGTCTGCCTCACCGTCGTCACGCTCGGTGACGACTGGTTCGACGTGCAGATCAGCGCCGAGACCCTGTCGAAGACCAACCTCGGCAGCTGGGAGGCGGGCAAGCGCGTCAACCTCGAGCGCGCACTGAAAGTCGGTGACGAACTGGGCGGGCACATCGTGTCGGGCCATGTGGACGGTCTGGCCGAGGTGGTGTCGATCCAGGACGAGGGCGACAGCACCCGCGTGCAGCTGCGCGCTCCGGACGAGCTGGCGAAATTCATCGCCCCCAAGGGCTCGGTGGCATTGAACGGCACCTCGCTGACGGTCAACGAAGTGCAGGGCACTGTGTTCGGCATCAACTTCATCCCGCACACGAAGGAAGTGACCACTTGGGGCGGCGTGAAGCTCGGCGACAAGGTCAACCTCGAGATCGACACCATGGCCCGCTACGTCGCGCGCCTGCGCGAGATGAGCTGAAGCCGGGGCGGACCTTCGACGCCTTGCCCGAAGGCTACGCCTTCGGTCGGGGCGCTGGCCCAGATGCCCGCTGTTCGTCGATGTCGAGGAGAAATGGAAACGGATCGGCGCCGAGGAAGCCGGCAACTGGCACTCCGTCATAGCCGATCCCTATAGCTACCTGCTGCGCCTCCGAAGAGCTTGGGTCGCGCGCGCCGCAGAGCTGAACCGCGGTCCCGCGCTGCCCGCCCGCTTTGGGCGGCGAAATCCGAAGCAAAAGCATCAAATTGTCCCAGAACTGCCTGCTCGCAGGAATGTGAGCGGCATGTTTCCGCCGTTTTCCGGCGCCACGGTGGTTTGCGCCAGATCGCGCCCCATATGAAAGGCCAGCGCCCCGAAGCAACAGGCACCAAGAAGGACGCCCCGATGAATTTCCGCCACTGGATACTCTGTATCGCTGCCCTTCTGTCGCTCTCGGCGGCGCTCGGGTTCTTTCCCGAGAACGATCAGGCCGAGACGCCGGGTTACGAGATCACCCGCAGCACGCCGGCGCCGGATCACTCCGACGCAGTTCTCTGACGGCGCGTTCCCTCCTTCCGATTTGGCTGAAGCGATGACCTGCTTGCCTGCCGCTTGGCACGGCGCGGCGCTTATCCAGTTGCCCCTATTGACCTTCCCGGCGTACGAGCGCCTGATGCCCGCATGAGTCACCACCACCATCACCACCATCATCACGTGGACCCCGAGGCCGGCGATTTTCGCATGGCGCTGGCGGTCGGCGTAAACATTCTGCTCACCGTCGCACAGGTCGTGGGCGGCATCCTCTCGGGCAGCCTCGCGATGATCGCCGATGCGTTGCACAATTTCTCGGATGCGATCTCGCTGATCATCGCGGCGCTGGCGCGCAAGATCGCGCGCCGCCCGGCCAATGCGGATATGCCCTTCGGCTATGCCCGGGCCGAGACGGTGGCGGCGCTGATCAACTACACCACGCTGATCGTCATCGGCGTCTACCTGATGATCGAGGCGATCCTGCGCTTCCTCTCTCCCGAACCGGTCGAGGGATGGATGATCGTGATCATCGCCGGGGTCGCGCTGGTGATCGACGTGGTGACCGCGCTGCTGACCTACTCGATGTCGAAAGACAGCCAGAACATCCGCGCCGCCTTCCTGCACAACGTGGCGGATGCCATGGGCTCGCTGGCGGTGATCCTCGCGGGGACGCTGATCCTGCTCTTCGGCTGGACATGGGTCGACCCGCTGGTGACGCTGCTGATCGCCGGATACATCCTGTGGATGGCCTTCGCCGAGGTCGGCGGGGTGATCCGCGTCCTGATGCTTGGCAGTCCGCCGGACGTGGTGCCGGCGCAGGTGCTGGAGGCGGCGCAGGCGATCGAGGGCGTGGCCGGGCTGCACAAGGCGCACCTCTGGCAGGTCGACGAACATACTGCCGCGCTGCAGGCGCATCTCGTCGTGGACGAAGGGGCCTGGGCCCGAGCCGACGGCATCAAGCGCGCGGTGAAAGAAGAGATGCAGAGCCGCTTCGGCCTGCGGCAGGTGACGCTCGAGCTGGAATGCAGCCGGCACAGTTGCGCATCACCGCAGGACTGGGGCGATGCCTGAGCGGCGGAATCGGCGCGGCAGCCCTTGCAGCCCCTCAGACCCGACACTAAGACTCGTTTAACGCGCGCGCGCTAGGCACCATTTGGACAAGACACAGCAGGCAGGCGAAGATGAAAGACCCTTTTGAAACGTACATGAACACCCTCGTCCCCATGGTCGTCGAGCAGACCAGCCGCGGCGAGCGGGCTTACGACATTTTCTCGCGCCTGCTGAAAGAGCGCATCATCTTCCTCTCGGGCCCGGTGCATGACGGGATGTCCTCGCTGATCGTGGCGCAGCTGCTGCACCTCGAGGCAGAGAACCCGAGCAAGGAAATCTCGATGTACATCAACAGCCCGGGCGGTGTTGTGACCTCGGGCCTGTCGATCTACGACACGATGCAGTACATCAAGCCGAAGGTCTCGACCCTGGTGATCGGCCAGGCGGCCTCGATGGGCTCGCTGCTGCTCGCCGCCGGTGAGCCGGGCATGCGCTTCTCGCTGCCCAACAGCCGCGTCATGGTCCACCAGCCCTCGGGTGGCTACCAGGGTCAGGCGACCGACATCATGATTCACGCCGAAGAGACGCTGAAGCTGAAGAAGCGCCTCAACGAGATCTACGTGAAGCATTGCGGCCGCACCCTCGAGGAAGTCGAGAAGGCGCTCGAGCGCGACAACTTCATGTCGCCCGAGGATGCGAAGGCATGGGGTCTCATCGACGAGATCGTCGAGAAGCGCGGCGGCACCGAAGAGGCTTGACCCCGCGTCCTTGCCGCGCGCCGAGGCGCGCGCGGCAATTTTGACATTGTGGACCGGAAAGGCCTGTCCTAGACTTTCCGGACTTGGCAGAGACGATAGGCCTCGTCGGGGCAACGGCCCCGACCAATTCGAACACAAGGCCTGGAAAGGTGTGACATGGCGACGAACTCCGGCGGCGACAGCAAAAACACCCTGTATTGCAGCTTCTGCGGCAAGAGCCAGCATGAGGTCCGCAAGCTGATCGCGGGACCGACCGTCTTCATCTGCGACGAATGCGTCGAGCTCTGCATGGATATCATCCGCGAAGAGACCAAGGGCGCTGGCCTGAAGTCCTCCGACGGTGTGCCCACGCCGCGCGAGATCTGCGACGTGCTTGATGACTACGTGATCGGCCAGATGAAGGCCAAGCGCGTGCTCTCGGTGGCGGTGCACAACCACTACAAGCGGCTCAACCACTCGCAGAAGAGCGGTGACATCGAGCTGGCGAAATCCAACATCCTGCTGATCGGCCCGACCGGCTGCGGCAAGACGCTGCTGGCTCAGACGCTGGCGCGCATTCTTGACGTGCCCTTCACTATGGCCGATGCGACCACGCTGACCGAAGCGGGCTACGTGGGCGAGGATGTCGAGAACATCATCCTGAAGCTGCTTCAGGCGAGCGAGTACAACGTCGAACGCGCGCAGCGCGGCATCGTCTACATCGACGAGGTCGACAAGATCACCCGCAAGTCCGAGAACCCCTCGATCACCCGCGACGTGTCGGGCGAGGGCGTGCAGCAGGCTCTGCTGAAGCTGATGGAAGGCACCGTGGCCTCGGTTCCGCCGCAGGGCGGGCGCAAGCATCCGCAGCAGGAATTCCTGCAGGTGGACACCACGAACATCCTGTTCATCTGCGGCGGCGCCTTTGCCGGTCTCGACCGGATCATCGCGCAGCGCGGCAAGGGCTCTGCCATGGGCTTCGGTGCCGATGTGCGTGACCCCGATCAGCGCGGCACCGGCGAGATCTTCAAGGAACTCGAGCCCGAGGACCTGCTGAAGTTCGGCCTGATCCCGGAATTCGTCGGCCGTCTGCCGGTGATCGCGACGCTCGAGGACCTGGACGAGGACGCGCTGGTGACCATCCTCACCCAGCCGAAGAACGCCCTGGTCAAGCAGTACCAGCGCCTCTTCGAGATGGAGGACACCACGCTGACCTTCACCGACGATGCGCTCTCGGCCATCGCGAAGAAGGCGATTGCGCGCAAGACCGGTGCGCGCGGCCTGCGCTCGATCCTCGAGGGTATCCTGCTCGACACCATGTTCGAGCTGCCGGGCATGGCAGATGTGACCGAAGTTGTGGTCAACGAGGAATCGGTGAACGCCGACGCCAAGCCGCTGCTGATCTATGCGGATCCGAAGAAGGAGCCTGCATCTGCCGGCTGACACGAGTGTGGTGAGTGACTTTCTGGTATGAGTATATGACGTGGATTCTGGCTCAGCTTGTACAGAATGCTTTGAAGATGCTTGCCGTCGTGGCAGGCATTTTCTTTTTGGGGGGTTGGGCCTGGTTCGCCTATTTCCAGGGTCGTGACCTGGAGGTCCGCGGGCTTCCCGCGCCGCATGACGGGCTGATGCGGCACGAGCGCGAGGGACCGTCCAGAACAAACAGCGCGACGATGTTGCGCGGGGCCGACGCGCCCGCGGGTGCAGAAGCCTACGCACAAAGGGTCTTTGGCGACCTCCTCCCGATCGAGACTGTTCTCGCCAGCAAGACCGCGGGGCATGGCGTCCCTGGCTGTACCTACGCGATCATCCGCACCGGCCCTGGGATTGCCCGCACGCCGCCCACTTCGGCGCTTGGCACCGTCTCGTGGGAGCGCTTCGGCGGGGACTGGCGGCAGACGCCCGAGCGTGTCTTCGGCACGCTTCCGGCGGATGCGCTGGCCGAGTGCCGGCGCGAGTGGCAGGCCGGTCTCGCCGGCGAGCTGCAGGATGCGCTGGACACGCCGGGCAACTGGTACATGCGCAGCGCGTCCGGCGAGGAGCTTCACATCTTTTCCGCGGATGGCCGTGTCGCCGCCCGCATCCGGCACGAGGGCTGACAGACAATGACCATCAAGCGCATTTCCTCAGGCGGCGAATTCGAGGCAAAGATCGGCTACTGCCGCGCCGTGGTGGCGGGCGGCTTCGTGCATGTCGCGGGCACCGTGGGGCAGGGCGAAACGGTGGTCGAACAGTGCCGCTCGGCGTTGGCCACCATCGAAAAGGCACTGGCCGAGGCCGGGGCGAGCTTTGCCGATGCGGTGCGGGTGACCTACTACCTGCCCGATGCCGCCGAATTCGAACCCTGCTGGCCGTTGCTGCGCGAGGCTTTCGGTGAAAACCCTCCCGTCGCGACGATGATCGAGACCGCCTTGATCGACCCGAAATTCCGGATCGAAATCGAACTGACCACACTGGCCCCCGCCTGACGGGGGTGCCGCGCGACGCCGCTGGACCTCGGCGGCGGATTTGGTCATACACGGGACAGGATTAAGCGAGGAGTCGTCCATGGGCATTCTCAACACGCTGCTGCGGGCCGTCACCTGGTGGAACGGGGCAACGCTGAACACCCAGCTCTACACGTCCCGCAAGGGCCAACGCGTCGGCGAGGACGAGCAGGGCAACGTCTTCTACCAGACCAAGGACGGCAAGCGCCGCTGGGTCATGTACAACGGCGAGGCCGAGGCGACCCGCGTCAGCCCCGACTGGCACGGCTGGCTGCACCACACCTTCGACCTGCCGCCCACCGAGCGTCCCTTCGCCCACAAGGCCTGGGAAAAGCCGCATGTCGAGAACCTGACCGGCACCGCCCTGGCCTATGCGCCCAAGGGCTCTATCCGCCGCCCCGAACCGGCCCCGCGCCGCGACTACGAGGCCTGGAGCCCCGAATAAGGGCCGGGACCAACCCCATGTCGCATTCTGCCACAGAGGTGATCGTCGGCGGGCTGGTGCTGGCCGGTGCCATCGCCTTTGGCGCCTATGCGGTCAGCGCCACCGGCTTTGCCATGGGGGCGGACCGGGGCTACCCGCTGAGCGCCAGCTTCCGCTCGCTCGAGGGCATCTCGGTGGGCAGCGACGTGCGGCTCGCGGGGGTAAAGGTGGGTTCGGTCAGCGATATCCGCCTGAACCCGGAAACCTACCGCGCCGACATGACGCTTCGGATGATGAATGATGTGCAGCTGCCCGACGACAGCTCGATCGTGATCGCCTCGGAGGGACTGCTCGGTGGCAACTTCGTCGAAATCAGCCCCGGTGGCTCGCCCTTCTACTACGGCGCGGGCGATGAGGTGCTGGACACGCAGGGCTCGGTCAGCCTGATGTCCCTGCTCTTGAAATACGTCGCAGGAGGCAGCGAATGAAACGTGCTCTGGCAGGACTCCTGATGCTGGTGGCTACGGCCGCAGGTGCACAGGAAACCACCGAGGAGGGCACCGGCGCGACGCTGCGCGGGCTCGACAAGCTGACCGGCCGGGTCACCGACCTCGAGATCGCCTCGGGCGGCAGCGTCGAGTTCGGTCGGATCGACATCGCGCTTGAGGATTGCCGCTATCCCGAGGGCAACCGGGCCGGCGACGCCTTTGCCTTCCTGACCATCCGCGAGGCAGGCAAACCGGATCCGGTGTTCCGGGGATGGATGATCGCCTCGTCGCCGGCGCTCAACCCGATGGACCACCAACGCTACGACGTCTGGGTGCTGCGCTGCACCACCTCCTGACCTGAGGCCGCCAGCGGCGTATCGGCAAGCGTCGGCTTGACGAGAAGCGCCGTGGCAAGCTGCGCCCGGTATTGGTGGCGCGGGATCTCTATGGCGCCCAGCGACGCCAGGTGTTCGGTCAGGAACTGCGTGTCGAAGAGGATGAACCCGGCACGGCGCAGCAGGTCGATCAGCCAGGCCAGTGCGATCTTCGAGCCGTCACGGCGGCGCGAGAACATCGACTCGCCGCAGAAGGCGCCGCCGACCTCGAGGCCGTAGACGCCGCCGACCAGCTCATCTTCCATCCAGACCTCGATGGAATGGGCATGGCCGCGTCGGTGCAGCTCGGTGAAGAGCGCGCGGATCTCGGAGTTGATCCAGGTCTCGCGGCGGTCGGCGCAGGCGTCGATGACCCCCTCGAAATCGCGGTCGAAGGTGACCTCGTAATCGTCCCTGCGCAGCCTGCGCGCGAGGCTGCGCGAGATGCGGAATCCCTGCATCGGGATAACGCCCCGGCGGCGCGGATCGACCCAGAAGAGCTCGGGGTCGTCGCGGTGCTCGGCCATGGGGAAGATGCCGGCGCGGTAGGCCTGCAGCAGCAGCTCGGGGCTGAGAGTCATGCGGCCCCTCCCCGGGATCGGGAAGGGGCCGCAACAAGGGATCGCTCCGCTCTGCTCACGCGCGGATCAGGCGTCGGCGAGCTTGCTGGCCAGCCATTTCTCGAGCCAGTGGATCGAGTAGTTGCCGGTCTGGATGTCCTTCTCCTGCAGCAGCGCGGAGAAGAGCGGCAGCGTGGTGTCGACGCCGTCGACGATCAGCTCGCCGAGCGCGCGGTCGAGCCGCGACAGCGCTTCGTTGCGGTCGCGCCCGTGCACGATCAGCTTGCCGATCAGGCTGTCGTAATAGGGCGGGATCGAGTAGCCCTGATAGAGCGCGCTGTCCATCCGCACACCCAGACCGCCCGGGGCATGGTACTGGGTGATCTTGCCGGGGCAGGGCGCGAAGGTCGGCAGACGCTCGGCGTTGATCCGCACCTCGATGGCATGGCCGTTGATCTCGAGCTCGTCCTGCCCGAAGGACAGGTCCATGCCCGAGGCCACGCGGATCTGCTCGCGCACGAGGTCCACGCCGAAGATCGCCTCGGTCACCGGGTGCTCCACCTGCAGGCGGGTGTTCATCTCGATGAAGTAGAACTCGCCGTCCTCGTAGAGGAACTCGATGGTGCCTGCGCCGGTGTAGTTGATCTTGGCCACGGCATCCGCGCAGACCTTGCCGATGCGCGCGCGCTCCTCGGGGGTAATGCAGGGGCCGGGGGCCTCTTCGAAGACCTTTTGGTGACGGCGCTGCAGCGAGCAGTCGCGCTCGCCGAGGTGGACCGCCTTGCCCTTGCCGTCACCGAAGACCTGGATCTCGATGTGGCGCGGGCGCTGCAGGTACTTCTCGATGTAGACCTCGTCGTTGCCGAAGGCGGCCTTGCCTTCGGCGCGGGCGGTCTGGAAGGCGCGCTCCATCTCGGCCTCGGAGTTCGCGACCTTCATGCCGCGTCCGCCGCCGCCGGCGGTGGCCTTGATGATCACCGGGTAGCCGATGTCGCGGCCGACCTGCTTTGCGGTCTCGAGGTCGGGCACGCCGCCATCGGAGCCCGGCACGCAGGGCACGCCGAGCGCCTTCATCGTGTCCTTGGCGGTGATCTTGTCACCCATGACGCGGATGTGCTCGGCGGTCGGGCCGATGAAGGTGAGGCCGTGGTCCTCGACCATCTGCACGAAGCGCGCGTTCTCGGACAGGAAGCCATAGCCCGGGTGGATCGCCTGGGCGCCGGTGACTTCGCAGGCCGAGATGATGGCGGCCGGCGAGAGGTAGCTGTCGGTGGACGGTGCCGGGCCGATGCAGATCGTCTCGTCTGCCATGCGCACGTGCATGGCGTCGGCGTCCGCCGTCGAGTGGACCGCCACCGAGGCGATGCCCATCTCGCGGCAGGCGCGGATCACGCGGAGCGCGATCTCGCCACGGTTCGCGATGAGGATTTTGTCGAACATGGCTGCCTCTTACTCGAGGATGACCAGCGGGGCGCCGTATTCGACCGGAGCGCCGTCCTCGACGAGGATACGCTTCACCGTGCCCGCGCGCGGGGCGGGGATGTGGTTCATGGTCTTCATCGCCTCGACGATGACCAGCGTGTCGCCTTCCTTGACCTGCGCGCCGACCGAGATGAACGACGGGGCGCCGGGCTCGGGCTGCATGTAGACGGTGCCGACCATCGGCGAGGTGACGGCGCCGGGGTGCGCGGCCGGATCCTCGGGCAGCTCTGCTGCGGGGGCGGCTGCGACCGGTGCGGCGGCGGGGGCTGCGGCCGGTGCCGCTGCGACGGTGGCGGCCACCGGAGCCTGCGGCTGCACGCGGCTCACGCGGACATTGAGGCTGTCCTCTTCGCCGTATTCACGCTTGACCTGCAGTTCGGTCAGGTCGTTTTCACGGAGCAGTTCAGCCAGTGCCTTGATGAAGGCCACGTCGGCTTCGTGGTTGTCTTTGCTCATGCGGTCCTCGCCGGTGTTATGCTGGGCCCGGTCTGTGCAGGGCCTGATGATTTCGCGCTTATAGGACAAGCTTTGGCGCATGAAAAGCGAGGCGGTGCGGGAAATCGGACGGGAGAGGGTCGCAAATCGTGGCGTTTCGGCCCGGGATCGGACCGCAACGCCGGGGAGACAGCACAAGGAGAGGCGTTTTGCAGGGCAGAAGGCGCCGTCTCGGCGCGCTCCCTGCCTCACGGCAAGCCGGCTTGGGCCCTGCAACGGTTCAGACCGAGGGCGGGTTTCGGGGTGATCTCAACCCTCTGGATGGGTCTCGAAGGAATGGCTATCGGAGGTCGAATCAGCACCATAACCGCGTTCTGCCAAGCCGGTGGCGGGCATCTCGGGCTCGGTACGATGGTGGCCGACCGGCTGCGGATCACGGCGCGTCGACCCCGATGGAAGCGCCTCGGTGCCGCCGCGAGCCTGCGCGGGGGGCGAAACGCCCCGGGCCGCACCCTCGGGAGATTGCCCCTTGGTCAGGGCCCCGGTCGCGGTGCGCTCCGGGTCCTCGGTTGTCGGCCCGCTGCCCGAAACCGCAGCGCCGGCATCCTCGGTCGAACGAGCCGCATCGGAGCCGGTAGGGGCCCGCAGGGGCGGGGTCTCCGGCGGCCGGTTCTCAGGGGGCGGGATGCTGGCGGCCATGCGCGCGATGGCCTTGTCGCGCAACTCCTTCAGCAGCGCCTCGGCCTGTTCTTCCAGCAGCGCCGAGATGCGGATCTGCATGATCGAGGGCGGCGCCACGTGGTTTGCCGGGTCGGGCAGGCCGGTGAGGCTGCGCCAGAAACCGGCGGGCGGCTGCCCCTCGGTGCCGTGGTCCGTGGCATGGTCCGCGGCATGGTCCGTGTCGGTCGTGGATTGCTCCTTGACCGGTTGCACCTTGGTCTCCTCGGCCGTCCTGACCGGGGCGCCGGGCAAGCCGAGGGGGTGCCCGGTGGCCAGAGGTGCCACCACTTGGGGAACACCTGTCAACTGCATCGAAATGCTCCGTCTGCTATCGGCCCCACGGGATTGAGCGTAGCACAAGCTGGCGGCGGCGGCAGCGGGATCGCTCGGATTGTTCCCATTTTCGGGTAAACCGGTTGACCGCTTATCAAGGCGCTCGGCATGAAGAGGGCCCCCGCAGGGGCCCTTCCAGGCGGCGGCCCTGCGGCTCACCCCTTGTTTGCGCGGTTTTCGATGAGGTCGTCGACGACGGAGGGGTCGGCGAGGGTGGAGGTGTCTCCGAGGGCGCCGTAGTCGTTCTCGGCGATCTTGCGCAGGATGCGGCGCATGATCTTGCCGGAGCGGGTCTTCGGCAGGCCGGGGGCCCATTGGATGAGGTCGGGCGAGGCGATCGGGCCGATCTCGGTGCGGACCCAGGTGCGGAGTTCCTTCTTCAGGTCCTCCGACGGCTCGACGTCGTTCATCAGCGTGACGTAGCAGTAGATGCCCTGGCCCTTGACCGCATGCGGGTAGCCGACGACGGCGGCCTCGGCGACCTTGGCGTGGGCGACGAGCGCGCTTTCCACCTCGGCGGTGCCCATGCGGTGGCCCGAGACGTTGATCACGTCATCGACGCGGCCGGTGATCCAGTAGTCGCCCTCCTCGTCGGCGCGGCAGCCGTCGCCGGAGAAGTAATAGCCCTTGTACTGCTGGAAGTAGGTCTGCTCGAAGCGCTCGTGATCGCCCCAGACGGTGCGCATCTGGCCCGGCCAGCTGTCCTTGATCGCCAGCACGCCCTCGGTCGGCCGTTCGGAGATCTCGACACCCGAGGTCGGCTCGAGCACCACCGGCACGATGCCGAAGAAGGGTTTCATCGCCGCGCCCGGCTTGGTGGCATGGGCGCCCGGCAGCGGGGTCATCAGGTGGCCGCCGGTCTCGGTCTGCCACCAGGTGTCGACGATCGGGCAGTTTCCCTTGCCGATCTTGTCGTTGTACCAGTTCCAGGCCTCGGGGTTGATCGGCTCGCCGACGGTGCCCAAGAGCTTCAGCGACGACAGATCGCAGCCGTCCACATAGCTGTCGCCCTGGCCCATCAGCGCGCGGATCGCGGTGGGGGCGGTGTAGAACTGGTTGACCTTGTGCT
>NZ_FOZW01000023.1 GCF_900116195.1 Alloyangia pacifica | reverse complement strand
AGGTAGGTTGCGTCAATCATCACGGTCTTTTTCTCGCCGTGCCCGGCAGCCAGTCCCGCCATCATCCTCGCGAAGATGCCCTTGTCGCTCCAACGCTTCCAGCGGTTGTAGAGCGTCTTGTGGGGGCCGTATTCCCTTGGCGCGTCTCTCCAGCGCAACCCATTGCGATTGATGAAGATAATCCCGCTGAGAACGCGCCGATCATCAACGCGCGGTTTGCCGTGGGACTTCGGGAAATAGGGCTCCAGACGCGCCATCTGCGCATCGCTCAGCCAGAAGAGATCAGACATATCACCGCTCTGTTTTCGCACGGTGAATCATGCCCCTCTGGCACAATCAATGGGTCCTGAGCCTAGAACGACACCTGAGCGCAGTGAGCGACCGTTGCGAAATCATGGTGCCGAGCCGTTCGGAGCGACGCGCACGGCCCACGACCGAGTGAAGATCACATAGCAGATCAGACGGTGCGCACCGTCAGTGCAGGCTGAGCAGCAGCTTGATGTCATGCGGGCCAAGGCCGGAGAGCAGTTCGCGCTGCTCGGGATGGAGCGCGGTGCCGCGGTCGATGCGTGCCTTCAACATCTGAGCGATTTCGCTGGTGGACTGGTAATAGAGGTCGGGATTGTCGCGTGCCATATCCTGCAACAGGCCCTCGAGCAGCTTCTTACGTTTCTCGGAGTCCAGATCCTTGCGCTTTTCTTGCAGCATGGTGCTTTCCTTTTCGTACGATCATACTCGCTTCAGGTAGGTTCGCCGCGCCCCCGTGCCAAGCATCCGTCATTCCCACCGTAGTCTCTGGAGGGCCGTAACGCGCATGTTCTGGTCACCAACGCTGGACCGTAGTTAGGTGACGATGTCTTCCGGCTCCACTCGCTTTCCTGCCATTCCATAGTCCTCCTGTTCACCGAAGCCGCGCATCGTGGGGGGACCACTTCAAAGAGGCTGGCTCAGGAAGGCGGGTAGGGCATATGCCGTCCGGGGGCGCGATCTTCCTGCTGGAAGAAGAAGTCGCTCCCGGTCATTCTGACCGCATCATGAGTGAGACCGCTGGATCATCAGAGTGCCGGGGCTTCGAGCTGCGCAGGCAGATCGACGGCCTCGTCTACCGCTTCGAACGCCGCACCGATGCGAGCGGGCGCATCGGCTACAAGCGGAGCGACGGTGACTTCTGGATCGTCTGGCACGCGAAGCTCGGCTGGATCGCCGGCGACCGGGACGGGGAAGAGGTCTTCGGCCGGCCATGGGACCAGCTGACGGGGCAATCAAGCGAGGTGCCGCCCGAAGGTGTCTGGGTCAGCCGGAAGGGTGCGAAATCCTACGTCTACGATCTTGTGCACGTCTGATCGCCGCAGCTGGCAGATTGTGGCGGCGCAGGAGCCGCGGCGTTGCCGGAGGCATCACTGCGGCCGGAAGTGGCGGTAGAAATTGCGGAAGTACCCGTCCGGAGACAGCCATTCTTCCCAGATCTCGCGCATTCTTCGCTGCTGGTCGACGAATTGTTCCGGGCTCAGCGCGGCATGGTGGTCGACGAGGATCTGCCCTGCACGGTGATGCTCGTCCAGCGGCACCCAGACCAGTTCCTTCGGCCAGTCGAGCAGGAAATCGTAGGGCAGGATGCAGATGGTGTCGAAAAACAGCATCGGTCTGCCAGCCGCCATGATCTCGTAGAAGCGCAGAGAGTAATTGCCGATGCCGCGCACGCAGAGGCTGTAGTCGCTGTCCGCGAGATTGCCGAGGAACTCGCCCAGCGCGCTCTTGCGGGCCACCGTCTGCTCGTCCGAGCTGGCTTTCCTGTCGGCCCCGGCAAAAAAGTCGCCGCGCAGCACGAAATTGGTATCGACACCGGGGTGGTCGAGCAGGGTCTGCACGGACTTGGCGCGAAGGAACTTGTACTGGAAGTTCTCCTTCAGAGAGGCGGAATAGCCCGACATGTGCCGCTTGGAGAGATGCGGCAGCGAGGTGCGCGCGAATTGAACGAGGCGCGATTTGAGCCGCGGTTTCAACACCAACCCGCAGAAGCCGATCGAGGGGCGCTCCTGCTTCTCGCGCAGCGGCGCCGGGCCGTTGGTGTGGTCGGGCATCCAGGCGGGCAGGGCGTATTCGTTCGGCTGCCGATCCTTCTCGATCGTCGGCGTGAAAAGCAGTGCGTTCCTGGCCGGGAACTTGAAATCGTGGTCGCGCTCGTGAAAGACGATGATCTGCTTGCCCGCCTCGGCGGCCTTCTGGGCAAAGCGCAGCGCGACCTCGGTGGTGCCGTCGGAGAGATACCTGTGCCAAGTACTGGGCAGGACGACATATTCTGCCTCCTCCATCGTCTCGGTCATCTGGAAATAACCGGCGCCGTTCTTTTTGTACTTGTCGAAGACGTTGGTGCCCGCGGACCAGAAGGTGGTCTCCTCGTTGCCGAGGAAGGGGATCAGCATCGCGCAGTTCATCGGGTTCACGGGAGAGGCAAAAGCCGGGTCGGTGTAAATCTTCAGGCGCATCCAAATGGGTCCAATCGTTATCACGGCGCAGGGGGGCGTGCGCGCAAAAGACTTCGGTAAAATTCAATGAAGCGCGTAGGTCGGCGAAAAAGCCGGCGCCAAGCAGAAGGTAAAAAGCGAAAGTTGTCTTGGCAAGCACCTCATCGCCATGAAGTGCCATGATCCGCGACCGGCGAGGGATATGCTGCCCGATCGTCCGATTTCCCGGCCGGTTGCCGCGCGGGGCACCGCTGGGACAGGCGAATGACGGGCCCGGAACGCCACCCGCGCGAGAAATCCCGCCCCATTTCCTCGCAGCGGGCGCGTGACCTCTGGTCATTGGCCGCGCGCTTGCTTTAGAGAGGGGAAAATTCTGCGGGAGAGGCGCGATGGACGATCTGGTCAATTCCTTCATGACAGGCCCCGACGAGAAGGGCCGCTTCGGCATCTATGGCGGGCGCTTCGTGTCCGAGACCCTGATGCCGCTGATCCTCGAGCTTGAGGAACAGTACGAGCGCGCCAAGACCGACCAGAGCTTCTGGGACGAGATGGACTGGCTGTGGAAGCACTACGTCGGCCGTCCCTCGCCGCTCTACTACGCCGAGCGCCTGTCCGACCACCTCGGCGGCGCCAAGGTCTATTTCAAGCGCGACGAGCTGAATCATACCGGTGCGCACAAGATCAACAACGTGCTGGGCCAGATCATCCTCGCCAAGCGCATGGGCAAGACCCGCATCATCGCCGAGACCGGTGCCGGTCAGCACGGCGTGGCGACCGCGACGGTCTGCGCCAAGTTCGGCCTGAAATGCGTCGTCTACATGGGTGCGCATGACGTCGAGCGCCAGCAGCCCAACGTCTTCCGCATGCGCCTTCTGGGCGCCGAGGTGGTGCCCGTCACCTCCGGCCGCGGCACGCTGAAGGATGCGATGAACGACGCGCTGCGCGACTGGGTGACCAACGTGCGCGACACCTTCTACTGCATCGGCACCGTGGCGGGTCCGCACCCGTACCCGGCCATGGTCCGCGATTTCCAGTCGATCATCGGCAAGGAGACCAAGGAGCAGATCCTTGAGCAGGAGGGCCGTCTGCCCGACACGATCATCGCCGCCATCGGCGGTGGCTCGAACGCCATGGGCCTGTTCTACCCGTTCCTCGACGACAAGGACGTGCGTATCATCGGCGTCGAGGCCGGCGGCAAGGGCGTCAACGAGAAGATGGAGCATTGCGCCTCGCTCACCGGCGGCCGCCCCGGCGTGCTGCACGGCAACCGCACCTACCTGCTGCAAGATGACGACGGGCAGATCCTCGAGGGCTTCTCGATTTCCGCGGGCCTCGACTACCCGGGCATCGGGCCGGAACACGCCTGGCTGCATGACACGGGTCGCGCGGAATACGTGGCGATCACCGACAAGGAGGCGCTCGAGGCGTTCCAGCTGTCGTGCTCGACCGAGGGCATCATCCCGGCTCTGGAGCCGTCGCATGCGCTGGCCCACGTGATGAAGATCGCGCCCGATCTGCCCAAGGACCACATCATCGTCATGAACATGTGCGGCCGCGGCGACAAGGACATCTTCGCCGTCGCCAAGCACCTCGGCGTCGACATCAGCTGAGGGCTGCAAGCCATTGAAAGGCCCGGGCGAAGTATCGCCCGGGTTTTCTATTTCTGGCCATCGTCCTCGGAGCGCCCGGTGCCCTCGCGGTTGCCCGGGTAGTGGTGGGCGAGCGGGAACTCCGGCAGCCAGGGTTCGCGCCGCACGGTCCAGTTCTCGTAGCTCGGAACCAGCTGTCCCGGCGCGTCGAGCGTGCCGAGATGCAGCTCCACCTCGTCTCCGTCGACCGCAAAGACCGACGAGCCGCAGAGCGGGCAGAAATGTCGGCCCCTGTAGCTTTGTGTCTCGCCGGTGACGATGACCGCTGCCTCCGGGAAGATCGCGGCGGCGTAGAACAGCGCGCCGTGGTGCTTGCGGCAGTCAAGGCAATGGCAGAGGCCGGTGCGGTAGGGCTGCCCCTGCGCCCGGATGCGGACCGCCCCGCAAAGACATCCGCCGTCGTAGGTTTCCATCGCGCTGTTCCTTCTTCGAGCCATTGCCCGGAAGGTATCGCCAAGCCCGCGCGGAACAAGGCCCGCAGGGCCTTCCTCCATCGTCAGCTCACCGCGCCCGGTGCATCGGCTGGAACACCGGCCCGTCCGGGGTCTGCGCATGATAGGCGGTGATCCCGAAGCCCCGCGCCAGTAGCTCATCGGACAGCACCTCTTCCGGCGGGCCATCCGCCAGCAGCCGCCCCTCGGCCAGCAGCACCAGCCGCGTGCAGTGCCGCGCCGCGAGGCCGATGTCATGCAGCGAGAGCAGCACACCGTGGCCCTCGGCGGCGAGCGCACCGAAGACTTCCATCGTGGCGATCTGATGCGCCGGGTCGAGCCCCGCCGTGGGCTCGTCGGCCATCAGCAGCGGCGTCTCCTGCGCCAGCGCGCGGGCCAGCAGCGCACGCGCCTGCTCGCCGCCCGAGAGGTTGGTGGAGCGCCGCTTGCGCAACCCCTCCAGCCCCATCTTGGCGATCGCCGCCTCGACCGGTCCTTGCGCGTGATCGCCATGCGGAAGGCGGCCAAGCGCCACGAGGTCCTCGACCTTTACCGGCCAGGCGATCTCGCGCGCCTGCGGCATCCAGGCGACGGCCTTCGCCCGCTGCTGCGGTGTCAGCCCGGCCAGGGAGCTTTCGCCGCGCGAGGGGATCAGACCCAGCGCAGCGCGCATCAGGCTGGTCTTGCCCGCGCCGTTGGGACCGATGAGGCCGACCACCTCGTGCGCTCCGATTTCCAGCGTGATGTCGGAGAAGACCTCGCGGCCACGTAGGGTTACCGAGAGTTTCTGAAGTGACAGGAAGCTCATGCCCGCTCCCCCCGGCTGCGCCAGACAAGGCGCAGGAAGAACGGCGCGCCAACGAGTGCGGTCAGCACCCCGAGCTTGAGGTCGCGGTCCGGGGCGACCACGCGCACGGCGATGTCCGCCGCCAGCAGCATCGCCGCGCCGCCTGCCGCCGAGACCCAGAGCAGCGGGCCGGGACGTCCGCCCACCGCGCCGCGCAGCAGGTGCGGCACCACCAGGCCGACGAAGCCGATTGCCCCCGCCACCGCCGTGCCCGCGCCGACGACGCAGGCGGTGCCCAGCACCACCCGGAGCCGCAGCAACCCGAGATCGATACCCATCGAGGCCGCCGCATCCTCGCCCAGCGTCAGCGCGTCCAGCCCGCGTCCGACGCCCGCCAGCAGCAGCACGCCCACGGCCATGAAGGGCAGCGCCAGCCAGACATGCAGCATCGAGCGGTCGGCGAGCGATCCCATCATCCAGAAGACGATCTCGCTGGCGGCGAAAGGGTTGGGCGAGAGGTTCAGCACCAGCTGCGTCAGCGCACCCGCGACCGCCGACAGCGCGACCCCGGCAAGGATCAGCGTCAGTGTCTCGGCGCGCGGCCCTGCGAGCATGATGAGGATCAGCACGGCGATCACCGCCCCGGCAAGCGCGCTCAGTGGCAGCGCCAGCGCAAAGGCCACCGACAGCCCGCTCTGGATCGCCAGAACGGCCCCAAGCGCGGCGCTGGCCGAAACGCCCAGCAGGCCGGGCTCGGCCAGAGGATTGCGCAGGTAGCCCTGCATGGCAGCCCCTGCCAGCCCCAGCGTGCCGCCGATCATCAGCGCCAGCAGCACGCGGGGCAGGCGAATCTCGCGCATCACCATTGGCAATGGGCCGTCGCCGCCGAAGATCAGCGCGGGCAGGCTCTCGGGCAGGCTGACATCCGCCGGGCCGATCGACAGCGAAACCGCCGCGAGCGCCAGCACCAGCGGCAGAAGGAACGCGAGGGCGCGGGTCATTCGATCTCCTGACGGAAGCGCGAGAGGTCTTCGATGGCGCCCAGCACGTGCGGCGTGCCGCAGATCCAGTCGCTGCCAGTATTGGCGGTGGCCGCCCGCGCGGCGCGCAGCTGGCGGACGACGGGATGCATCAGGATCTCCTCCGAGCGCGAAGCGCCGGGGTAGGGGCGCGCGGTGATCAGCGCCTCGGGCTCAGCCATGGCCAGTGCCTCGAGCGGCAGCTGCCCGCCGCCGCGCGCGCCGGCGATGTTGTGAAACCCGGCGGCGAGCAGGATTTCCCCTGCCAGCGTCTGGTCGCCGGTGGTGTAGCCATTGGCATAGTAGAGCGCGGCGGAGGGGCGGCGGTCCATCTCTGCGCGCAGGGCGGCAAGGCGTGTCTCGAACTCGGCGATCAGCGCCTCGGCCCGCTTTTGCCGGCCCATCGCCTCGCCCAGCGTCCGAAGCCGGGCGGGCACGTCGGCCAGCGAAGCGGCGGGCGCGACCCGCAGCACGCGTGTGCCGAGCCGCTCGAGCATCTGCGCCGCCGCCTGCGCCGTGTAGCTGCCGACCACCACGAGATCGGGCCGCAGCAGCCAGACCTCCTCGGCCTGTCCGTGGTTGACCGGATAGCCCTTCGCCTCTTCCGCCATGGCCGAACTCATCGGATCGCGTGCCAGCTTCGAGACCGAGACCAGCTGGCCCGGCGCCGCGAGCAGCATCGCCAGCTGGTCGGTGCAAAGGTTCATCGACACGACGCGCGCCGGGGCCTCCTGCGCGGCGGCCGGAGCCGCCGCGAGCAGGAGGCAGATCAGCGCGCGCCGCAGCATCAGAAGCGCGCCCGGACGCCGAAATAGGCGGCCCGGTCCGAGGTGCCGTAGCCGGTCACCACCTGGTAGTCCTCGTCGAAGAGGTTCTCGACCCGCAGGTAGAGTTCAGCCTGATCCGAGAGGGCATAGCGCAGGTTCATGTCGGCCACGGTGTAGTCGTCCATCGCGTAGCTGGCATCATGCAGGCCCGAGATGTGCCGGACCGTGAACGCGCCGCGGAACGCGTCGGAGATTCTGGAGTCGAGCGTCAGCGCGGTGCCGCGCAGCGGGACGCCCGCGATGGGCGCGCCGGTCTCGGCATCCTCGCTGTCCGTCCAGGTGTAGGCCGCGCCAAGGTTGATCCGGTCGGTCACCTCCACGCCCGCCTTCAGCTCGAGCCCCTGCGTCCAGCTCGTGCCCTCGCTCTGGACGTAGACATAGGCCGGTGCGGGGGCCGTGATCAGGTCGGTGATCTCGGTCCGGAACAGCGTCGCCGCGACATAGCCGGAGCCAAAGCGCTGCTCGGCGCCAAGCTCGTAGCTGACGGAGGTCTCGGGTGTCAGCTCTTCGTTGCCCGACCAGCCGTCGTAGCGTTCGTAGAGCGAGGGCGCGCGGAAGCCGGTGCCGACGCTGGCCCGCAGCGTCAGGTCTGGATTCGGAAGATAAGCCAGCGAGACGCGGCCCGTCGTCTTCCCGCCGTAGTCGGAATGGTCATCGTGGCGCAGCACGGTGACCAGTTCGATCTGGTCGGACAGGTGCCAGTCGGCCTGTGCCCACAGGCCCAGGGTGTCCTGCTCGCCGTCGTCGCTGCCATTGTCGAAATACTCGCGGGTCGCGTCGGCGCCGAAGGTGAGCGTGGCTGCCGAAAGCTCGGTCTGACCTTCGTAGGCGAGGCCCCAGCGGTGCCCTTCGTAGGGGTATTCGAAGGGGATGATGCTGCCGGGCGAGTAGTAGGTGTCGACGTAGGTGCCCGAGAGCTTGCGGTCGATGTCGTAATATTGCGCCGAGACCTCGTGGCTCACCGCGCCGGTCTCGAGCCGCGCAAAGGCGCGCAGACCGTATTCCTCGCTTTCCGACAGTTCGTCGGGGGTGCCGTCCATGGGGCCGAGCTCGTCGTAGTCGCTGTCCCGCTTCTGCCAGAAGGCCGCGCCGCCCACCGTCACGTCGTCGGTCAGAGCGTAGTCGCCCGAGAGGCTCAGGCGGGTCGCCTCGTGGCCGTCCTCTTCCGTGTTGCCGTCGTCTTCGTCCGCCGCCGAGTAGCCGTCGGTGGTGATGCGGCTCAGGGTTGAGGCGAAGCTGCCGCGCTCGCCGAGGTAGCTGAGGTTGTAGCTCAGCTTGGCGGTATTGTAGCTGCCGAACTCGGCGGCCACGCTCTGGTTCAGCCCTTCCTCGGTCGCGCGGTTGGTGGTGATGTTGATCACGCCGCCAATCGCCTCGGAGCCGTAGAGCGCCGATTGCGAGCCTTTCAGGACCTCGATGCGACTGACGTCGGCAGTGGTCAGCATGCCGAAGTCATACTGGATCTGCGGCCCCGAGGTGTCGGTCACGTCGATCCCGTCGACATAGACACCCACGTATTTGCCCGGCAGACCACGGATGAAGACCGAGGAGGTCCCGCCGATGCCGCCATTGCTCGTCAGGCTCACGCCCGGCAGACGTGCAAGGTAGTCGGCCAGCAGCGTCTCGCCGCTCTGCTCGAGGTCATCCTTGGTGACCACCTCAACTGTCACGCCGCTGCGCGCGAGCTCGGTGCTCTCGCCGCGGTTGGCGCTGAGGGTGAGCGTGCCGAGATCGACGGCGTCCTGCGCGAAGGCGGTGCCGGACAGGCCGAGCGTGGTGAGGGCGGTGGCTGTGAAGAGCGCTGCGCGCTGCGATGGCTTCATTGTCCCTTTTCCGTTCTTTTCATGTCGCCGGAAGGGACTCTCCCTGCCGCAGACGGTTAGCGTGATGCCACCTCTACGGAAGGTCCGTCGCCCGCGGCGCTCCCCGCGCCGGGACTGGGTGATCGGCTTCGGCAGGTCTCCTGACTCGCGGGTCCATGCTTGGCCGGGTCTTCCCGCCCCGAAAGGCAGTGACTTGGGTCCGGCGTCGCTCTCCGCCTACAGTTGCGGGGGCAGTCGCGGAGTTGGGCCGGGGCCCGCACCGCATTCCCTATTCACCGGGCGGCAGGCCGCCCGGAACCGAAGCAGAGACGGCATAGCCGCTCGCCGCGCGCCGCGCAACAATCAGAAACGGTCAGTCAGCGTGCCGGGGTGCCGCGCGCCTCACTCAGGGCCCGGCGCGCCCGGCGCTGCGCGGGGCAGGGGCGAACCCCTCAGCCTCGACCTCGCCGTGGATCCAGTCGGAGAACTCGCGGATCATCGGGTCCTCGGCCCGGGCCTCCGGGTAGGCGAGCGAATAGATGACGAAGGGCATCACCACGGTGTCGAAGAGCCGGACCAGCCGCCCCTCGCGCAACGTGCCCTGCACCACGGCGTCATAGGCCAGCGCCACGCCCTGTCCGCGCTCGGCGGCGGTGGTCGCCAGTTCGCAGTTGGGAAAGGTCGGCCCGCGCGGGAACGCCGGGGCCGGCAGGCCGGCGGAAGCGAACCAGCTGCCCCAGGCGTCCATCGTCTCGTCGTGCATCAGGGTCAGCCGCGCAAGGTCCGCAGGCTCGCGCACCTGCTCGCGCTCGCGCAGCTCGGGACTGATCACCGGGTAGCGCCCGGAACTCATCAGCGGATCGGTGACCACACCCGGCGTGGGCTCGTCCGCCCATTGGATCACCAGGTCCGACTCGTTGGCGGCGAAATCCAGCGACGGCGCGCCGTCCGAGACCCGCAGACGCAGCCTGTCGCCGAAACTCAGCCGGTCGAGCCGGGGCACCAGCCAGCGGGCCGCAAAGCCGGGGGTCGAGAGCACGCGGAAAGGACGCCGCCCGGCCTCGCGGACGGCGCGGGTCGACTCGTCGAAGGCGTCGAGCAGCTGGGTCATCTTCCCCGCATAGGCGCGCCCGGTGAGGGTAAGCGCCAAGCGGTTGCCGTGGCGCTCGAACAGGGCGGTGTCGAAATACGCCTCGAGCGCGCGGATCTGGTGGCTGAGCGCGGAGGGACTGAGGCACAGCTCCTCGGCCGCGACCTTGACGTTGAGATGTCGCGCGACCGCTTCGAATGCCCGGACCGCCGCGAAGGGAGGAAGTTTTCGTGCCATGGCGCTCTGCTCCCGTTCACGTCAGTGCCGCGAAAGGCTGTCCCGCGACACCTTTTCGACCCTAACACAGCCGGGGCCCGTGCCAAAATTCGGGCGTGTTCCCAAGCGGCTGGTGCTTGGATGAATTCCTTTCATCGGCACCTGAAAAAGACCCATTCGGCGGTGCGTCCGGTGGCTGTTACCTTGAACGCCATACCTTCAAAATTTTTGAAAAGGGAATTTCCCCATGCCTTTACCAGTCCCGCAATCTCCCGCCCCCGTCCCCGCCCCGGCGCTCTGCGCGGCCCTTCTCACCCTCGTAGCCGGCGCCGCCGCCGCGCAGATGTCGGGCCCGTCCGAGCACGCCGGCCTCACGGTCGAAATGCTGGCGGAACTGCCAGCCGCGACCATGGAGGCGACCGTCGGCCTGCCGGGCTACACCCTGCGCATGCGAGCGATCGAGATCGCGCCGGGCGGGCAGATCGCCGAGCATGGCCACGCCGACAGGCCCGGCATCGTCACGGTCATCGACGGCGCCTGGATCGAGGGGCAGCCTTCGGGTGAGCAAACCTTCGAGGCCGCCGTCCTCGGCACTTTCCCAGAGAAGGAAGATACGGTGCACTGGGTCTACAACCGCAGCGATGCACCCGCGACCGCCCTCGTGTGTGACATCGCCAAGGCGGAGTAGCCCTTTCCGGGATGCGGCGCCCAGACCTCTCTCTGGTCCCGGCTCCGCGGGGTGTGCGCCGAGGTCCGATGCCCTGCTCCCGGGCACCTCTTGCGACCGGTGCACACCTTTTGCGGACGCTTTCCCCCGGTCAGCTGCGCAGCCCGTCAACCACCGGCTGGCGCAGCACCACCGCGGCGGGCAGCAGCGACAGCAGCATGGCCAGCGTGACGAAGCCCGCCAGCAGGTGCAATTCGGTCCAGCCAGGAAGCGCCGAGATCGCAATGTCGGTGCGGGCGCTGACGATGCGCGACAGCACCTCCGCCGCGCCCCAGCCGACGCCGAGCCCCAGCAGCGAACCAGCCAGCAGCAGCACCGCGCTGAACGCCCAGACCGTCGCGAAGACGAAGCGGCGCGGCGCGCCGAGCGCGCGCAACAGGGCGATTTGCCGGCGGAACAGCCGGGTCAGGATGAAGAGCCCGGTGAGCACGCTGGCGGCCACCAGCCCCTGTGTGACCAGCGCCATCAGCGACATGGCCTGCCGCACGTCGCCCATAACCCGATAGAGGCCCGAGAGCACGGCGCCGGGGAAGAAGGCCATGGTCTCGCCATCGCGGGTGAACTCCGAACGCAGCGCGTAGTTGGCCCAGAGCTCCTGTGCGCGGATCACCACGGCGGGGGTGCCGGGGAAATACTCCGGATCGAACGGCGGCCCGATCTGCGCCTCGCGGTCCGGAGCGTGGCCGTTGGCAAGCCCGTGGACCTCCCAGACGAATTCGACCGGGATCAGGATTGCCCGGTCCCAGGGGGTACCGGTCGGGGCCATGCGGCCGACCACGGTGATCGTGCCGCCGTGGTCGTGGTCGTGTGACTCCTCGCCGTGATCCCCTTCGTCGTGGTCCTCACCCTCTTCGTCCGCGTGCCCGCCGCCATGCGCCTCGGGATCGGCGGCGTCGCCGACACCATGGGCGGGGGTGAAGCGCGCGCCGGTCTCCAGCGCCACCAGCGCGCCGACGACAGCCTCAGCATGGTCCTGCCAGAGCCGTCCTTCGATCTGGCCCTCCGACAGATGGCGCAGGAACTCCGCCGTGGTGCCCACCACCGGCGCCGCGCCGTAGCTGTCGCCGAAGGCCAGCGGCGCGGCGATCGAGACCTGCTCGTGCCCGGCAATCTCGGCGTAGGCGGCGCCCGAGACCAGCCCCATGTCCGAGGGTTGCAGGAAGACCGAGGCGAAGAGCGCGGTCAGCTCGCTGCCGGGAGCGGCGACGATCAGGTCGAACTTGTCCGCCGCCTGCGCAGTGCCCCGGCGCAGGCCGCGCTCCTGCGCCAAGAGCCCGATGCCCATGCCGGTCGAGATCGCGATGAGCAGCACGAAAAGCGCGGCGCTCCAGCGGAAGCGCCCGAAAAAGCCGCGCAGCAGCGGCCATGGCGCGTAGCCGCGCAGCACCAGAACTCCGGTCAGGAGCGCCGGCAGCAGCAGCACGATGAGCAACGCGATGTCCTGCGCCAGTGCCGGCAGGGTGTCCCAGATCAGGCGCATGCGGGGACCTCGTCTGCTGCCAGCGCGCCGCCCTCGATGGTCAGCACCCGGTCCATCCGGTCTAGCAGCGCGGGGTCATGACTGACCGCGATGAGCGTCGTGCCCTGCGTGCGAACCAGCGCCACGAGATCGTCGATCAGCCGGTCGGCGTTGGCGCGATCGAGGCTGGCTGTGGGCTCGTCCGCCAGCAGCACCGGCGCCTCGGCAGCCATCGCGCGGGCGATGGCCACGCGCTGACGCTCGCCGCCGGAGAAGCTGGTGACCCGGCGCTCCGCGTCGGTGAGCCCCAACGCTTCAAGCCGCGCCCTGGCGCGGGCGCGCAGCGCCGGACGCTCCGAGCGCGGACGGAAGAGCGCGGTCAGCGAGGCGTTGTCGAGTGCGCCAAGCTCCTCGAAGAGCATGAAATCCTGAAAGATCATGCCGATGTTCCGGGCGCGGAACCGGGCCCGGCCCTCCGAGCCGAGCGACAGAAGTTCGGTATCCCCCCAGCGCACCGATCCCTCGGCGCGGTCGAGCAGCCCGGCCAGCGCGTAGAGCAGGGTGGTCTTGCCGGCGCCCGAGGCGCCACGGATGCCGATCAGCGCGCCGGGCGTGGCGCTCAGGGCGGGCAGGTCCAGCAGAAGCCGGCCGCGCGGACTGCGCAGGCGCAGATCCGCGACGTGGAGAGGCAGGGACATGCGCGGCTCAGCCGTAGGTCGCATCGACCAGCCGCATCATGCTGACAAAGCCGGTGTCGGGATCGGTGTAGGCGCCAAGCTCCAGCACACCGGAGGTGACGATCTTCACGTTGAACGGCATCACCTCGACCACGCGCTTGGTGTAGACGGCGATGATGTCATTGGGCCATTCCGCCTCGGTTTCGCAGAAGGGGCAGACCGCCATGGGCATCTTGGTCAGCACGAAAAAGCGGCTCTCGGCCTTCAGCGGCGGCGCCATGAAACCCTCGATGTCCAGCCGCTGCCCGGCGCTCTGCTCGGCCAGGTCCGACAGGCCGCGCCCCTTGGTCTGGTAGAGCTCGCGGACCTTGAGCGTGTCGGCCCGGGCGGCGCGCGAGAGCAGCGGGGTTGCGAGGGTGGAAGCGAGGAAGGTGCGGCGGGTCAGCATGGGGGAACCTGTGGGTCGGAAACGGCGACGGGGGCGGACTGGCCGCCCCCGCCAAGTCTGTTGGCAGTCTATCACTCGGCGGTGACGGCGTGGTGCATCACGTGGAAGATCACGTTCTGCTCGATGGTGCCGTCAAAGAGATGCGACCAGGGGCCCTTGGCGTAGACCGCGACGTCCTCGCCCGAGTGGCTTTCCGACGACTTGGGGATCAGCGCCTGCTGCACGTAGTCGATGTCGGTGGCCTCTTCCTGGGTCAGCTCGGGGCGCGATCCGGAGTAGTCGTTCTCGCCTTCGCCCTTGGTCAGCACCGAGCCGGCACCGTTGAGGTAGCCCACCACGGTGTAGGGCTTGCCGTCATCGGCCAGCACCAGCTCGTCCGAGTGCTTCTCGCCGGTCTTGGCGACGTCGTAGCACAGGCCCTCGATGGGGGTGCCGCGGCCGCAATAGCCGTTGAAGGCGATCGAGTGCTCGTGGTCGGCGGTGACGATGATCAGCGTGTCGGCGTCGTCGGTCAGCTCGTCGGCCATGGCCACGGCATCGGCGAAGGCCATGCCGTCGATCATCGTGCGCTGCGCGTTGCCGGCGTGGTTGGCGTGGTCGACGCGGCCGGCCTCGATCTCGAGGTAGTAGCCGTTCTCGTTGCTGCTGAGGTACTCGATCGCCGCCTTGGTCATCTCGGCCAGCGAGGGCTCGTCATCCTCGGCGCGGTCGGCTTCGTATTCCATGTGGCTGTCGTTGAACAGCGCCAGAACCGGGGCGGAGCCGTCGAGGTTCAGCCCGTTGAAGGTCTCGGTGTTCCAGGCGTATTGTGCGCCCATGCCGGTGGCGGCCTCGATCAGGTTCGCGCCGTCCGGCCGGTGGCCCTTGCCACCCTCGTCGAGGGTCACCTCGGTGCCGGCGAAGTAGCGGCGACCGCCGCCCATCGCGAGGTCCACGACACCCGCATCCATCTGGTCGATCAGCTGGCTGGCGATGTCCTTCTGGGCGGTGCAGCCCTCGGGGACCTCGTCTTCCCAGTTGCGGTTGGCGGTCTTGGCGTAGACGCCGGCCGGGGTGGCGTGGGTGAGGCGCGCGGTCGAGATGACGCCCACCGACTTGTCCATGCCGGTGACGATCTCGGCGAAGGTGGTCAGCTCGTTGCCGGCCACGGTCGAGCAATCGTCATGGATCGCGTCGCCGCCGAGGTTGATCAGGTTGAAACGCTGCTTCACGCCGGTGTTCATCGCGCCCGCGGTGGGGGCCGAGTCCGGGGTCTGGGCGTTGATGTTGTAGGTCTTCACCAGCGCGCTGTGGAAGTCCGGCGTCTCGTAGGGCAGCACGTGCTCCTCGCCGAACTGACCTTCCTGCTGACCGGCATAGAGACGGGTGGCGTAGTTGGTGCCGACACCGTTGCCGTCCGCGACCAGCAGGATGACGTTCTTGGCGCGGCCGGTGTTCATCTCGCGGTCGATGATCGCCTGGATGGCGTCCTGACCGGCGGTGAACCAGGCGTCGCTTGCCTGCGGGATGTCCTGCGCGCTGGCGGCACCGGCGGCGAGGATCATGGCGAGGGAGGTGGTGGAGAAGATCGTCTTCACGACAGGGGTGCTCCGAAGTCTGGAGGGCTTTGCCCGTTGCTGGGTTTTGGGTGTCGGGCGCTTCAGACAGGAGGGGAGTCACAGCCGCGTGATGGTTTCATGACAATACAACGACAGTTCGCGCTCCGTTGCCGCTGCCATGTCGGGGCGTAGGGCGGCGGCCCGGTAGCTCCGGGGTGCCCCGGTCAGATGCGAGCAATGATACGGGCAGCAGGAGAGAGAACCGGGCCGTTGCCTGTAGGGCGATTGAGGATCCGTATCGTGCCGCGCGTCGACCACGTTTCCGTCCCTCGCGATGGGGGGGCGCCCTGATCGGTGGCGTCGGTCTCACCAGCGCGACAATCCCCTTGACCTCGGCAAGGTACTCAATAATAAAAAACCAAATATGCGGTCGCCGGAGGAGGCGGCCGCGCCCGGGCAGGAGGAGGAGACACCATGCTCAGCACGCCGATCCTGCAATTCGGCACCAGCCGCTTCCTGCAGGCGCATGTGGACCTGTTCCTGTCCGATGCGCTGGCCCGGGGTGAGGCGCTTGGCCCCGTCACCGTGGTCCAGTCTTCCGGTGATCCCGCGCGGGCGGCGCGGCTCGGCGGGCTGACCGCGCCCGAGGGCTATCCCGTCCGTCTCAGGGGGCTGCGCGCAGGACAGGAGGTGGATGAGGAGCACCGGGTCACAAGCGTGAGACGGACACTCAGCACCGCCACTGACATGGAGGCGCTTCTGGACCTCGTGCGCGGCGAGGTTCAGATCATCCTGTCGAATACCGCCGATGCCGGCTTCCGCGCTCGGCCGGCCGACGCCACGGCGGAGACGCAACCGCTGCAGGAGATGTCCTATCCCGGCAAGCTTGCCCGGCTGCTGCTCGCCCGCTTCGAGGCGGGTGGCGCGCGCATCCAGGTCATGCCGACCGAGCTCGTCCAGAACAACGGCGACACGCTGCGCGAACTCGTTCTGGAGGCCTCCGCCGAACTGCCCGGGGCCTTCCGCGACTGGCTCAGCACCGATGTGCTCTGGGTCAACTCGCTGGTCGACCGGATCGTCTCGGAACCGCTGGAGCCCGCCGGGGCCGTGGCCGAGCCCTATGCGCTCTGGGCCATCGAGGATCGCCCCGGCCTGATCCTGCCCTGCGCCCATCCCGATGTGCAGGTGGTGGCCGATCTCGGCAAGGTGGAGCGGCTGAAGCTCTTCATCCTCAACCTGGGTCACACATGGATGGTCTCGCGCTGGCTGGACGAGGGGCGGCAAGGCCCGGCTCTGGTGCGCGAGGTTCTGGCCGACCCCGAGCGCCGCGCCGCACTGGAGACGCTCTACCGCGAGGAGGTTCTGCCCGGCTTCGCCGCGGCGGGCGAGGGCGCGGCGGCAACCGCCTATGTGGCCGAGACGCTGGACCGTTTCGCCAATCCGTTCCTTGACCACGGGCTTTCGGACATCGCGCAGAACCATTCAGAAAAACTCGAGCGCCGTCTCGCCGCCTTCGTCACATGGGCGCGCGGGCAGGGCGATCGCACGGAGAAACCGCGGATCAACGCCGCGTTGGCACGCAGGGAGGAAACCGCATGAAGACCCCCATGAACACGAGGACCATCGGCAAAACGGGCGTCGAGGTGACTGAGGTCGCCTTCGGCTGCGCGAGCATCGGCAATCTTTACCGGAAGGTGACCGATGCGGACGCCGAGGCGGTTCTCCAGACAGCCTGGGATGCGGGCATCCGCTATTTCGACACCGCGCCGCACTATGGTCGGGGCCTCTCCGAGACCCGGCTGGGGCGTTTTCTGAAGGGCCGCGACCGGGACAGTTTCGCCCTGTCGTCGAAGCTCGGCAGGGTGCTGTCGCCGTCGCCCGAACCGATCGCCGAGGCCGACAGCTACATCGAGCCGCTGCCCAACCTGATGAGTTACGACTACTCGGGCGACGGCATCCGTGAGAGTTTCGAGCAGGCCTGCGGGCGGCTTGGGGTGACCCGGCTCGACATTGCCTATGTGCATGACATTGGCGCCTATACCCACGGGGAGGCGGCCAACGCCGGGCACATGGACGCGTTCTTCGGCAGTGGCTACGAGGCGTTGGTCAAGCTCAAGGAGGCCGGGAAGATCGGCGCCTTCGGTCTTGGGGTGAACGAGTGCCAGGTCTGCCTCGACGTAATGGATCACGGGCCGATCGACGTCATCCTGCTCGCCGGGCGGCTGACGCTGCTCGACCGCTCCGCCGAGGAGGCGCTGGTGCCGCGCTGCCGCGAGGCGGGGACGAGCCTCGTGCTTGGCGGGGTGTTCAACTCCGGCATCCTCGCGACGGGGCCGGTCGAGGGGGCGACCTATGACTATGGCCCCGCGCCGAAGGAGGTGCTGGACCGCGTTGCCGAGCTGCAAAGGGACGCTGAAGCGCTTGGCATGCCGCTGGCCACCGCCGCGCTGCAATTCGCGCTGGGCCATCCGGCGACGGCCTCGGTGCTGCTCGGAACGTCGAAGGCCTCTAGCCTGACGCGCAACCTCGACGCGCTGAAGGCCCCTGTCCCCGCGGGGACGGAGGCGCTCTTCGCCTGAGCCTCAACCCAGACGGTGGTCGCGGAGCGAGGAGAGCAGCGTCGTCTTCGACGTCAGAAGATGCCGCCGCGCTGCCTGCTCCGCCCCCGCCGCGTCGCGCAGCAATAGTGCGTCGAGCAGGGCGACATGCTCGCCGATGGCAGCTTGGTTCCTGTGTCTTTCCAGTGTTTTGTCCCACATGTAATGGTAGTGGAAGATCAGCGCGATCACCTTCTGGAACTCGGCGACAAAGCGGTTCTGCACCACCGAGTTGATCGTCGCGTGAAACCGTTCGTCGAGCGGCGAAAAGTCGTGGAAGTCGGTTTCGATCCGGTCGAGCAGGTCGAGGTGCTCGGCACGCAGCGCCTCCAGCTTCGGCCAGATCGGATGGCTGCCGGGCAGGGTGACGAGATGCTGGACGGCGTTCAACTCGAGCAGGCTGCGGAATTCCGAGAGCTCCACGGCGAAACCGGCGGTGAAGCCGAGCAGCAGCCAGCCGCCCTTCTTGCGCCGCTCGACGAGGCCGAAGCGGCTGAGCCCGGCGAGGAACTCCTGCAACAGCTGCGGCGTCACGCCGAACTCGCGTGACAGGGCCGCGACGTTGAGTGGCGTCCCTGCGGGGACGTCGAAACGCAGGATCCATTCGAGAAAGCGTTGCTCCAGCGTTTCGGGGTCCTCGGTCTGCAGCTCGAGGGGCATTCGGTCACCGTCGCGCGGGGCGCGGAGCAGCGTCTTCTCGCGGCCCTCCCAGCGGATCAACCCATCGTCCGAGGCGCGCTGCAGGCAGGCGCGCACAACGGTGCGGCTGACCCCGAGCCGGTCGCCGAGGGCGTTCTCCGAAGGCAGCGAGTCGTCGGGGGACAGCCCGGCGCAGAGCTCGAGCAAGGCGTTGTAGGTCTCGCGGAAGCGGGTGTCGCTGCGGGCCATGGGTCAGGACCCTGCGGACCGGTTTGGCTGATCGTGCGTCATGTGGTCCTTTCAGATGGGCGACTTGGTATTTTACCGATGAATTAAATTATTAAAAACACTTGACCCCGGTCAAGCATCACGACACCTTGTTTTTAATAATTTTGTGCCGCGTGGGGGAGGGACCATGATCCGGCACTGTCCGAGGACCCCGGGAGGACCCATGGCCAATATCTCGCAGCCGTCGCAAGGCGCCTGGACGCGCATGCTGCCCAGCTCGACCGCCGCTTTTCACCGCATCTCGGCGCTGCTGACGCTGGCGATCCTCGTCATCGCCTTTTCCTTTGCCAGCCCGGCCTTCCTGTCGGTGAACAACACGCTGACCATCCTGCTGCAGACCTCGGTCATCGGCCTGCTGGGCATCGGCATGACCATGGTGATCATCACCGGCGGCATCGATCTCAGCGTCGGCTCGGTGCTGGCGCTCTCGGGCACGGTCACGGGCATGATGGTCAAGGCCGGTGTGCCGGTGGTGCCCGCGATGATGCTGGGTGTCTGCATGGGGGCGGCCTGCGGCCTGTTCAACGGTTTCGTCGTCACCAAGATGAAGATCACGCCCTTCGTCGCCACCCTGGGCATGATGCTGATCGCCCGCGGCGCGGCGCTGCAGCTGACCGGCGCGGCGCCGATCTCGCAGCTCGGCGAGGCCTTCGGGGTGCTCGGCAACGGTGCGCTCTTCCGCATGGTCGAGATGGGCGATAACGGGTTTCCGCGGGTTATCTTCCCTGGCATTCCCTACCCGGCGATCCTGCTGGTGGTGATCGCCATCGCGGCCTCCTACATGCTGCGCCGCCGCGCCATCGGGCGGCACATCTACGCCACCGGCTCCAACGAGGAAGCGGCGCGACTGTCGGGCGTGCTGGTGGATCGCACGAAACTCATTGCCTACACGCTCTCCGGCGCGCTCGCCGGTGTGGCGGGCAACGTGCTGATGTCGCGGCTGATCACCGCCCAGCCGAGCGAGGGCGTGATGTACGAGCTCGACGCCATCGCCGCGGCGGTGATCGGGGGCGCCTCGCTGATGGGCGGCGTCGGCGGCATCTCGGGCACGATGATCGGCGCCTTCATCATCGGCGTGCTGCGCAACGGGCTGAACATGGGCGGCGTGTCGTCCTTCATCCAGCAGATCGTCATCGGCTTCGTCGTCATCGGCGCCGTCTACATCGACCAGCTGCGCAACCGCCGCTGAGGCGAGGCGCGCCCCCGACCGACCTAAAATTTCCAACGAAGACTGTCATCTAGGGAGGAAAGACAGGATGAACGGAAGACTGACCAAGCTCATGGCGGCAAGCGCGCTGGCGCTGACCGCGGCGGGTGCCGCCCAGGCGGGCGAGATCGCGGTGATCGTCAAGACCACCAGCTCGAACTTCTGGCAGAACGTGAACCTCGGCGCCACGGCGGCGATCGAGGGCCAGTCCGAGCACACGATGACGTTCGACGGCCCGGCCACCGAGAGCGCCATCGCCGATCAGGTGAACCTCGTCGAGAACGCCATCAACCGCGGCGTCGCGGGCATCGTGCTGGCACCCTCGGACCCCGAGGCGCTGGCCCCGGCGGTGAAGCGTGCCTACGAGTCCGCGATCCCGGTGGTGATCATCGACTCTGCCCTGACCGACAGCGCCGAGGGCACCTACCAGGCGTTCCTCTCGACCGACAACTGTGCGGCGGGCGAGTTGGTCGCCAGCGCGATGATCGACAAGGTGGGCACCGAGGGCAAGGTCGCCGTCATGTCCTATGTCGCGGGCGTCGGCTCCGAGATCGGCCGCGTCGGCTGTTTCAGCGACTACCTTGCCGCCAACTCCTCGCTGGAGATCGTCGGCCCGTATTACTCGCAGTCGCAGATGGCCAACGCGCTGAACCAGACCACAGATGTGCTGGCGGCGAACCCGGATCTCGTGGGCATCTTCGGCGCCAACGAGCCCACCGCCGTGGGCATGGGCCGGGCCATCGAACAGGCCGGCAAGGCCGGTCAGATCGCCGCCTTCGGCTTTGACGGCAACGCCGACCTGCAGGAGTTCGTGCGCAACGGCACGCTCGAGGCGATCGCGGTGCAGGGCTCGTTCCAGATGGGTGAGCTGGGGGTGAACGCGGTGATGGACGTGCTGGCAGGCAACAAGATCGAGTCCTTCATCGACACCGGCGTCGTGCTGGTGACCAAGGACAACATCGACGCGCCCGAAGCGCAGAACGTGCTCTACTGAGCGATGCGGCCGGGGCCCTCGCGGCCCCGGCCAGACCCACGGAAGGAAGCGCAGCATGAGCCAGACCCAGCTTGCCCCCGCCCGGTTCGACGCCGAGGCCGCCCCCCTCGTCGAGATGCGGGGCATCGAGAAACACTTCGGCGGCGTTGTGGCGGTGGACGGCGTCTCGCTCGATCTGCGCCCGGGCGAGGTGGTCGGCGTGCTCGGCCATAACGGCGCGGGCAAGTCCTGCCTGATGCGCATCCTGTCGGGTGCCATGGCCCCCAGCCACGGCGAGATCCGCATCGGCGGCGACGTTGTCGAGATGGGCTCGCCGCAGGACGCGCGGGCGCATGGGGTCGAGACCATCTACCAGACGCTGGCGCTGGCCGATCACCTCGACGCGCCGTCGAACCTGTTCCTTGGGCGCGAGCTGAAGACCCGCCTCGGCAACCTCGACGACAAGCGCATGCTGGCCGAGGCGCGCAAGGTGCTGGCGACGCTGAACCCCAATTTCACCAATCTCAAGGACCCGGTGTCGAGCCTCTCGGGCGGCCAGCGGCAGGTCATCGCGATCGCTCGCGCCATCTACTTCGACGTGAAGATCCTGATCATGGACGAGCCCACCGCGGCGCTCGGCCCGTCGGAGACGGCGATGGTCGCCGATCTCATCCGCAAGCTGCGGGCGCAGGGCATCGGCATCTTCCTCGTCAGCCACGACATGCACGACGTCTTCGACCTTTGCGACCGGGTGGTGGTGATGAACAAGGGCAAGCTTGTCGGCGCCCACCCCATCGACGAGGTGCACAAGGATGATATCCTGTCGCTGATCATCAAGGGCGAGCTGCCGACCGACTGGCGGCCGCGCAACCTGGAGGCGGCGCAATGAACAGCCACACCGAGACCATGCTCTGCGGCACTTGCGTGGAGCCGGGGGCCTTCGCGCTCGAGGCGCGACCGAAGCCCGCCAGCGCGCCCGAGGGCTGGGTGCTGGTGGATATCGCGGCGGTCGGCCTTTGTGGCACCGACTACCACATTCTCGAGGGCAAGCACCCGTTCTTGCAGTACCCCCGGGTGATCGGTCACGAGCTCTCGGGCCATGTCGCAGAGGATGCGGCGGGCTGGCGTGCGGGCGAGCTCGTCGTGATCAACCCCTATCTTTCCTGCGGCGAGTGCCGGGCCTGCAAGCGTGGCAAGCCCAACTGCTGCATGTCCATCGAGGTTCTCGGTGTTCACCGCGACGGCGGGCTCTGCGCGCGCATCGCGGTGCCGGCAGGCAATCTCTACGCCGCCGGGGACCTGCGCCCCGAGCAGGCGGCGATGGTCGAGTTCCTTGCCATCGGTGCCCATGCTGTGAGCCGCTCGGGTATCGCGCCCGGCGACCGGGTGCTGGTGACGGGGGCGGGGCCGATCGGTCTCGGCACCGCGCTGTTTGCCCGGCTCGAAGGCGCCGAGGTGCACCTGATGGACCTCAGCCCGGCGCGGCTCGAGCAGGCGCAGCGGCTCTTCGGGTTCGAGCACCTGCATGTGGCGGGAGAACCGATCCTCGAGGGGGACCTGTCGGACGGTTTCGACCTGATCTTCGACGCCACCGGTAACGCAAAGGCGATCGAGGCGGGCTTCCCGCTTCTGGCGCATGGCTCGACCTACGTGCTGGTCAGCGTGGTGAAGGATCGGATCACCTTCGAGGACGCCGAGTTCCACAAGCGCGAGACGCGGATCATCGGCTCGCGCAACGCGCTGAAGGCGGATTTCGAGCGGGTGATGGTGGCGATTGCCGCGGGGGACATCGACACGGATGCGCTGCTCTCGGAGCGCATCGCGCTGGCCGAGCTGCCCGAGCGGTTTCCATTGCTGGCCAAGGACCGCGACGCATTGATCAAGGCGGTGGTCACCCCGCTGCGGTGAGCCGCCGGGCGCCCGGTTTTTCGCCTTGAAACCCGTCCCTGCGCCTGTCTAGCTGTCCGCGAGGACAGGCGCCCGTCGCGCCGCAGAGGAGACAGCCCATGACCCGATCCGCGACCCCGATGCCGGCAGGACGCGCCTGATGGAGGCCGTCGTCATCCACGCCCCGAAGGACCTGCGGCTGGATACCATGCAGGGCGCCCCGACCCCCGGGCCGGGCGCAGTGCGCATCGCCGTGAGCCATGGCGGCATCTGCGGCTCGGACCTGCATTATTACCTGCATGGTGGCTTCGGCACGATCCGCATCCGCGAGCCCATGGCGCTGGGGCACGAGGTGTCGGGGATCATTACCGACATTGGCGCCGGGGTCAGTGGCCTCTCGGAAGGCGACCGTGTGGCGATCAACCCCTCGCGCCCCTGCAACGACTGCGAGTACTGCCTGCGCGGCATGGCCAACCATTGCCTCGACATGCGTTTCGCCGGCTCGGCTATGCGCTTTCCGCACGAGCAGGGATTCTTCCGCGCGCAACTGACGCTGCCGGCGCGGCAAGCGGTGCGGCTGTCGCACAAGGCCGATCTTGCGCTCACCGCCATGTCCGAGCCGCTGGCGGTCTGCCTGCATGCGGTGGCGCAGGCGGGCAGCCTGATCGGCAAGCGTGTGGCGGTCTCGGGTTGCGGCCCGATCGGCTGCCTGACCATTGCGGCGGCGAAGCTCGCCGGTGCCGAGGAGATCGTGGCGACCGACATTTCGGCCTCCGCGCTGGATGTGGCCAAGACCATGGGGGCGGACCGGGTGATCAACCTCGCCGGTCACGAAGGCGCGCTGGAGGGGTTGCAAGCGGGCAAGGGGCAGGTCGATGTGCTTTTCGAATGCTCGGGGGCTCCGGCAGCTGTGGTTGCTGGCTGCTCCATTCTGCGCCCGCGCGGCAAGATGGTGACCGTCGGCCTCGGGCCGGAAACGCCGCTGCCGATGACGGTGATCGTCGCCAAGGAGTTGCGCCTCATGGGCAGCTTCCGCTTCGATCCGGAGTTCGCCACGGCGGCGCGGCTGATCGACAGCGGGCGGCTCGACGTGAAACCGCTGCTCACCGGCGTTCTGCCGGTGGCGCAGGCGCAGGAGGCCTTCGAGCTGGCCGCCGACAAGACCCGTGCGATGAAGGTGCAGATCGCCTTTCCGGCGCCCTGATCAGACCTGAGCGGACGCCCGGCGCGTGAGGATCCCGCGCCGGACCAACGCCGCGAGGAAGATCGCGGTCAGGATCAGGATGATCGTCGGCGCCGGGGCGCTGTCGAGGAAGAAGCTCAGGTAGGTCCCCGCCAGCATAGCGAAGAGGCAGGCGGCAGAGGCCGCGATCATCATTCTGCCGAAGCTGCGTGCGATCAGGAAGCCGATGGCCCCCGGCGCGATCAGCAGCCCCACGGCAAGGATCAGCCCGGTGGCGCTGAGCGTCGCCACGATGGCCAGCGAGATCAGCGTCAGCAGACCGTAGTGCAGCAGCCCCACCGATAGCCCGCTCGCCCGCGCCTGCGCCGGATCGAAGGCGTGCAGCAGCAGGTCTTTCCATTTCAGCAGCAGCGCGCCCGCCACGACCAGAGAAATCAGCCCGGCGGTCCAGAGGTCCTCGGCGCCGACACCCAGCATGTTGCCGAAGAGGATGTGGTCGAGGTGCACGTTGGTGTGGATCTGCGTGTAGAGCACGATGCCGAGCGCGAACATGCCCGAGAAGACCACGCCCATCACCGTGTCCTGCTTGACCCGGCTGTTGCCGGCCAGAAATCCGGTTGCAAGCGCGGTAAACATGCCCGCGCCGAACGCCCCGAGGATCAGCGGCAGGTTCAGGATATAGGCCAGCACCACGCCCGGCAGGATCGCATGGCTGATCGCATCGCCCATCAGCGCCCAGCCCTTGAGCACGAGGAAGCACGAGAGCAGCGCGCAGGGGATGGCGACGATGGCGCAGATCACGAAGGCGTTCTGCATGAACGGAAACTGGAAGGGCAGGGTGAGGGCCTCGATCATGCTGCCTCCTCCAGCGCCGCGCGGGCCTTGCGGTGGGCCGCGAGGCGTCCGTGTTTGGGCGCGAAGGTGAAGGCCAGCAGGAAGATCGCCGTCTGCAAGAGCACGATGATGCCGCCGGTCGCGCCGTCAAGGAAATAGCTCAGATAGGCGCCCGCGAAGCTGGTCGCCGTGCCGATCGCCACCGAGGTCAGGATCAGCCGCGGAAAGCGGTCGCAGAGCAGGTAGGCGGTGGCACCCGGGGTCACCACCATGGCGATCACCAGAAAAGCCCCGACGGTCTGCATCGCCGCCACCACGCAGGCCGAGAGCAGCGTGAAGAACAGCGCCTTGAGCAGCCCCGGCCGCAGCCCGATCGAGCGCGCATGGCCCTCGTCGAAGAACACCACCATGAGGTCCTTCCACTTGGCCAGCAGCACCGCCAGCGACAGGACGCCGATGATTGCCAGTTGCAGCGTGTCGGCGGGGGTGATGGCAAGGATATTGCCCATGGTGATGGTCTGGATCGACACGGCCATGGGATTTACCGAGGCCATGAACAGCCCGAGCCCGAAGAAGGAGGTGAAAATCAGCCCGATGATCACGTCGCTCTTCAGCCCCGAGCGGTCCGAGAGCAGCAGCATCGCGGCCGCCGCCAACCCTCCCGAGAGGAAGGCGCCGAGCGCGAAAGGCAAGCCGAGCATGTAGGCGCCCGCGACACCCGGCACCACCGAGTGCGAGAGCGCGTCGCCGATCAGCGACCAGCCCTTGAGCATCAGGTAGCTCGACAGGAAGGCGCAGACCGCGCCGACCAGCGCCGAGACCCACATGGCGTTGGTCATGTAGCCGTAGGTGAAGGGCTCGAGCAGGCTCATTCCCTCTCCTCCGGCTTGGCCCGGCGCATCTCGCCGCCGTAGCGCACCAGCGGGCGTTCGTCGTCGGTGAGGATCGACACCCTCCGGGGGTCTTCGTCGTCGTGCAGGTCTGCGCCCTCGATGGTGAAATGCCGCAGCACGCCGCCGAAGGCCTCTTCCAGCGCGGCGCGGGTGAAGGTGGTTTCGGTCGGCCCAAAGGCGAGCACCGTGCCCTTGACCAGCACCGTGCGGTCGCAGAATTCGGGCACCGTGCCGAGGTTGTGGGTGGAGACCAGCATGACCCGGCCCTCGTCCTTCAACTCGCGCAGCAGGGCGATGATCTGCGCCTCGGTCTTCACGTCGACGCCGGTGAAGGGCTCGTCGAGCAGGATCACCTGGCCCTCCTGTGCCAGCGCGCGGGCGAGGAAGACGCGCTTCTTCTGGCCGCCCGAGAGCTCGCCGATCTGGCGCAAACGGAAGTCCGTCATGCCGACGCGCGCGAGCGCCGCCTCTACAGCCGCGTGGTCGGCTTGCGACGGTCGCCGCAGGAACCCCATGTGGCCGTAGCGGCCCATCATCACCACGTCCTCGACCAGCACCGGGAAGGACCAGTCGACCTCTTCCGACTGCGGGACGTAGGCGACGAGATTTTGCTTCAGCGCCGCCTTCACCGACTGGCCGAGCAGGGTGATCCTGCCCTGCGCCACCGGAACGAAGCCCATGATCGCCTTGAACAGCGTCGACTTGCCCGCGCCGTTGACCCCGACGAGCGCGGTGATCGTGCCGCGCGGGATCTCGAAGCTGGCGCGGCGCAGCGCGGTGTGGCCGTTGCGGTAGGTGACGGTAACGTCCTCGACGCGGATGCCGTCCATGATGCCAGTGTCTTTCATATCCGGCTGCGTCCCGGTCATTTCGCGGCTTCTTGTTCGGCGAGGCCCGCCTCGAGCCCCTCGGCAATGGTGCGCGCGGTGACGCCAAGCAGATCGAGATAGCTCGGCACCGGCCCGTCCGGCTCCGAGAGGCTGTCGACATAGAGCACGCCGCCGTAGGCCGCGCCGGTCTCGCGCGCCACCTGCTCGGCGGGGCGGGTGCTGACGGTGCTTTCGCAGAAGACCACGGGGATGTCGTTGCCGCTCACCCCGTCGATCACCGCGCGCACCTGTTGCGGCGTGCCCATCTGGTCGGCGTTCATCGGCCAGAGGTAGAGCTCCTTCATGCCGAAATCGCGGGCGAGGTAGCTGAAGGCGCCCTCGCAGGTCACCAGCCAGCGCTGCTCTTCGGGGATGGCCGCGATCCGCGCGCGCAGCGGCTCGAGCGCGCTGCGCAGCGCGTCCTTGTATGCGGCGGCGTTGGCGGCATAGGTCTCGGCGTTCGCGGGATCGTTCTCGGCGAAGGCCGTCTCGATGTTGTCGATGTAGATCAGCGCGTTCTCGAGCCCCATCCAGGCGTGCGGGTTGGGCTTGCCCTCATATGCGCCGGCGGCGATGGGGATCGGGTCGATGCCGTCGGAGAGCGTCACCGAGGGCACGTCCCGCAGGTTCGACAGGAACTGCTCGAACCACAGCTCGAGGTTCAGCCCGTTCCACAGGATCAGATCCGCCCCCTGCGCCCGCACGATGTCGCGCGGGGTGGGCTGGTAGCCATGGATCTCGGCGCCGGGCTTGGTGACCGAAACTACCTCGGCAGCCTCCCCGGCGACCTGCGCCGCCATGTCCGCGAGAACGGTGAAGGTGGTCACCACCTTCATCTTCTCCGCCGCGCCGGCGGGCTGGGCGATCAGCAGGCCAAGGCAGGCAAGGGCGACGAAGGGGCGGCGGCTGGCGGGCATTGGGATCCTCCTCGGGGTGTTTGAGGAAATGTAAATGCGAGGCATTCGCAGAAGTCAAGCTAGATGCGAGTGATTCTCATTTATGTGCGGAGCACCGCCTTGCCGTCTCCGCGTGGTTGCCACGTTGCCGGACCGGGGCTATCAAACGGGCCTGAACAGGAGTTGCCCATGACTGCGGTCTCGACCGATTTTGCCCAGGCCTTGCGCGATGCGGGGCTGCGCGTGACGCAGCAGCGCATGATCGTGATGTCCGTGCTCATGGAGTCCGAGGACCACCCCAATGCCGACGAGCTCTTTGCCCGCACCAAGGCGATCGACGGCTCGGTCTCCTTTGCCACGGTCTACCGCACGCTTTCGGCGCTGGAGGAGGCGGGGCTGATCCGCAAGCTCAGCTTCGAGCACGAGCCTGCGCGCTTCGAGGTGACGCCGGCCGCCGAGCATGACCACCTCGTCGACGTGGACACCGGCGAGGTGATCGAGATCGAAAGCGCCGAGATCGAGCGGCTGCGGCGCGAGCTGGTCGAGCGGCTGGGCTATGAGATCATCAGCCACAACACGCTGATCCGCGCCCGCAAGAAGCCGCGCTCCTGAACGCTGGCGGCGCCGACGGCTTTCATCTTTCCGCAAATACTCACGGCGCGGCGCGTGACCCTGGTGGCGGCATGAGTATTTTGGGAAAGATGAAGCAAGGGGAGATTTGCTCTGCCGCCGCGCTCGGCTAGTGTCGGGCCATGGATTCGGGGATTGACTGGCATTGGGCGCGTGCGGCGCTGGACTGGCAGCTGGAGCTGGGCGCCGACGAGGCGATCGGCGAGGCGCCGGTAGACCGTTTTGCGCTGGAAGCGGCGGAACAGGCAGCGCGGGCTCAGCCCGCCGCGGCGACGCCCGAGCGCGGGCGGGCGCCCGCACCCATGGCCGAACCGGCCGGGCCGGACCCTGTGCACCTGGCCAAGGACGCCGCGCGGGGCGCGGGCAGCCTCGAGGCTTTGCAGGCGGCGATGGCGGCCTTCGAGCTTTGCGAGCTGAAGCGCGGCGCGCGCAACCTGGTCTTCAGTGACGGGGTGGCGGGCGCGCGGGTAATGATCGTCGGCGAGGCGCCGGGCCGCGAGGAGGACCTGCAGGGCAAGCCCTTCGTCGGGCGCGCCGGGCAACTGCTCGACCGGATGCTGGGCGCAATCGGTCTCAGCCGTGCGGAGTCGGTCTACATCACCAACGTGCTGCCCTGGCGGCCACCGCAGAACCGCGATCCGCGTCCGGAAGAGATCGCGATGATGAGGCCCTTCCTTGCCCGGCACATCGCGCTGGCCGATCCCGACCTTGTGGTGATCATGGGCAATATTTCCTGCGATGCGCTGCTCGGCAAACGCGGGATCACCCGGCTGCGCGGCACCTGGACCGAGGCCGAGGGCCGTCCGGCGCTGCCGATGTTCCACCCTGCCTACCTGCTGCGCCAGCCCGCGATGAAGCGGCAGGCCTGGGCCGACCTGCTGGAGCTGCAGGCCAAGCTGAAGGCGCTGGGGTGAGGCGCGCGCGGGCCGGGCGCAGGGGTGCCGGGGCCGCGATCTGCGCGCTGCTGCTGGCCATGGCGGGCTCGGCGAGCGCTGACGGCTTCATGCCGGATTACACCGCGCTCTTTCGGGATCGGGCTGCCGAGGTCGAGGACCCTGCGCCGGGACTGGAGATCCTCGAGTTGCCGGGGCCGGTGATCCTGACGCGGCGCGACGGGGCAGGGGTACGGGCAGAGGATCAGAGCGGCCACGGGCCCGCGGGCTGCGCGCTGGCGCGGCTGGTCGAGATCACCGCCGCCGTGCAGCTCTGTCCCGACCTTCTGAACATCGCCGAACGTGACCGGCTCGCGACGCTGCTGCTGCGCGCCGCGCGTTTTGCCGCCGAGAACACCTATCCGCCGCTCACCCCGGAGTTGCGTGAGGAGGCGCTGACCGCCGCGCTGGCCAAGGCCCGGCTGGCGCAGGGCGGCACCTGCCCGCAGCCCGAGACCGAGGCCGACTGGGTGCGCTTTGCCCGCAGCCTTGCCACCGACGAGGCGGCCCGGCGCTTTGCCCATATCTTCGCGGTGCCGCGACTGCCGGTGGCGCAGCCCTGCCCGTGAGGCTATGGCTGTCGCAGACACCCCCGTGACCCGAGCCCTGATGGAGCCCGCATGAGCCGCATCGACGAAACCCGAGAGTTCATCCCTGTCCGCATCGCGGTGCTGACCGTGAGCGACACCCGCGGCCTTGACGAGGACCGCTCGGGCGCCACGCTGGTGCAGCGTCTGACCGATGCAGGGCATCTGCTGGCGGATCGCGCAATCGTGAAGGATGACCGGGCTGCCATCTCGGCGCAGCTGCGCGCCTGGATCGCCAGCCCCGAGGTCGACGTGATCATCTCGACCGGCGGCACCGGGCTGACCGGCCGCGACGTGACCGTCGAGGCGCACCGCGACGTCTACGAGAAGGAGATCGAGGCCTTCGGCACGGTCTTCACCATGGTTTCCATGCAGAAAATCGGGACATCCGCAGTCCAGTCGCGAGCCACGGGCGGCGTTGCGGGGGGCACCTACCTCTTTGCGCTGCCCGGCAGCACCGGCGCCTGCAAGGACGCCTGGGACGAGATCCTGCGCTGGCAGCTCGACTACCGCCACATGCCCTGCAACTTCGTCGAGATCTTTCCGCGGCTCGAGGAGCACAAGCGGCGGAAATGATACACTCCCGCGGAGCGTGGTGACGGCTTGGATTGTGCCGGGACGTCGGCATAAGCTGAATGCAGCCAGACAGGAGGGTGCCTCCCTCCCATTTCGCGGGACGATCAAATGCGGTTTCTTCGGCGGAGCCTCGTTGGGCTCTTTCTTCTTTCGCTGACGCTGGGCCTGCTGGCCTGGGCCGGAATCCTGGTGCGGGATGCCGTGCAGGCCTATCTGACCGACACCCCGCGCATCCCGCAGGCTCGCGAGAGGGTGTTCGCCGTCAACGTGGTGCCGGTGCGGCTGGAGACCGTGGCGCCGGTGATGACCGCCTTCGGCGAGATCCAGAGCCGCCGTACGCTCGAGCTGCGCAGCGCCGTCGGCGGCACGCTGATCGACCTTGCGCCCGAGTTCGTCGAGGGCGGGCGGGTCGCGGCGGGCACGCTTCTGGCGCGCATCGATCCGGCTGACATGCAGGCCGAGCTGGAGCGCGCGCAGAGCGCCCTGCACGATGCCGAGGCCGAGCGCCGCGAGGCGATCCGCGCGGTGGAGCTGGAGAAGGACGCGCTCGCCGCCGCCGAGGAACAGGCCGAATTGCGCCAGCGGGCCTACCAGCGGCAGGCCGACCTGCAGAGTCGCGGCGTGGGCACCTCGGCGCTGGTCGAGGAAGCCGAGCTTTCCGCCTCCTCGGCGCGGCAGGCGGTGGTCACGCGGCGACAGGCGCTGGCGCAGGCCGAGGCGCGGGTGGACCAGAGCACCACCTCGCTGACCCGCGCGCATATCGCGCTCGACGAGGCGCAGCGTCGTCTCGACGAGACCGAGATCCGCGCCGGATTCGATGCCCAGCTCGAGGAGGTCTCGGTGGTCGGCGGGCGGCGGGTCTCGGCCAACGAGATGCTGGCGACGCTGGTGGACCCGACGGCGCTGGAGGTGGCCTTCCGCGTGTCGACCCAGCAATACCTGCAGCTGCTCAATGCCTCTGACCGGCCGCGCGAATTGCCGGTGACGGTGACGCTGGACTTCTACGGCGCCTCGGTGAGCAGCTTCGGCACGCTGACCCGCGAGGGTGCGGCGGTTGGCGAGGGCCAGACCGGGCGGCTGCTCTTTGCCGCGCTCGAGACGCCGCGCGGCTTCAAGCCGGGCGATTTCGTCACCGTCACGATCGACGAGTCGCCGCTGGAACAGGTGGCCCTGTTGCCCGCCACCGCACTCGGACCGTCGGGAGACGTGCTGGTGCTGGACGGCGAGGAACGGCTCGAAGCGATCTCGGTCGAGCTGCTGCGCCGGCAGGGGGATTCGGTGATCATCCGAGCACCGGGGCTGGATGGCCGGTTGGTCGTCGCTGAGCGCACGCCGCTGCTGGGGGCAGGGATCAAGGTCCGCCCGCTCGACAAGGCGGCCACGAGCGGGCCCACTGGCCCCGATGTGCAGGCCGAGGCGGCGATGCTGGAGCTGACCGAGGAGCGCCGTGCACGGCTGGTGGCTTTCATCGAGGGCAACGACGGTATGCCCGCCGAGGCCAAGCAGCGGCTGCTGGCGCAGATTTTGGAACCTCGGGTGCCCGCGCAGGTGATCGAGCGGCTCGAAGCGCGGATGGGGGGCTGAGCCGATGCGCCACATCCCCGGTTCCGCGAGCGGCCTGCTGAGCTATTTCACCCGCCACCGGACCGTGGCGAACCTGCTGCTGGTGATCCTGCTTGGCGCCGGTCTTCTGGCTGTGCCCAACATGCGGGCGCAATATTTCCCCGACGTGATCGAGGACGAGATCGACGTGCGCGTCAGCTGGGACGGGGCCGGGGCGCAGGACATCGACAACGCCATCGTGCAGCTCCTTGAGCCGACCTTGCTGGCGGTCGAGGGCGTGGTGGCCACCGAGAGCCTCTCGCGCGAGGGCTCGGCGCGGATCGAGCTGGAGTTCGAGCCCAATTACAACATGGCCAAGGCGCTCGACGACGTGCAGACGGCGGTGGATTCCGTCGATAACCTGCCCGAGCAGGCCGATGATCCGCGGGTGACGTCGGGCGGCTGGCGCGACCGGGTGACCGACGTGGTGATCACCGGGCCGGTGGGGGTGGATCAGCTCGGGCGGTTCGCCGACGAGTTCGTCGTGCGGCTCTTTGCTGAGGGGGTGACCCGAACCACCATCCGCGGCGTCGCCGCGCCGCAGATCATCGTCGAGGTGCCCACCGCCAACCTGCTGGGCTACGACGTCACCATGCAGCAGATCGCGGAGGCGATCTCGGCCGAGGTGGATGCCGCGCCCGCCGGGGACGTGAGCGGCGCCAACGCCCGCGTCCGCGCAGGTGTCGAAAAGCGCGCGCTGCGCGACATCTCGGCCATCGTCCTGCGCTCGGAGCCGGATGGCACCAAGCTCACCGTCGGCGACGTGGCGCTGCTGCGCGAGGAGGGGATCGACCGCGAGCGCGCCTATTTCGTCGGCGAGCACCCGGCGATCTCGGTGCGGGTGGACCGTTCTGCCGACGGCGACGCGATCAAGATCCAGCAGACTGTCGCCGAGGTGGCGCGCGAGTTCCAGTCGGTGCTGCCCGGCGGCACGACGATCGATCTGATCCGCACCCGCGCCGAGGCAATCACCAACCGCCTCGACCTCTTGTTGCACAATGGCCTGTCGGGGCTGGTGCTTGTGGTCGGGCTGCTGTTCCTCTTCCTCAACGCCCGCACGGCGCTCTGGGTGGCGGCGGGGATCCCGACAGCGATGCTGGCCGCGCTGGCGCTGATGTATGCCTCGGGTCTGACGCTCAACATGATCTCGCTTTTCGCGTTGATCATCACGCTGGGGATCGTGGTCGACGATGCCATCGTCGTGGGCGAGCACGCCGACCACCTGCACCGGCGACGCGGCCTGTCGCCGGTCGAGGCGGCCGAGACCGCCGCCCGGCGCATGGCGCTGCCGGTGTTCAGCTCGACGCTGACCACGGTGATCGCCTTCTTCGGGCTGACCGCCATCGGCGGGCGTTTCGGGCAGATGATCTCGGACATCCCCTTCACGGTGATCGTGGTGCTGATCGCCAGCCTGGTGGAATGCTTCCTGATCCTGCCCAACCACATGGCCCATGCCATCGCCAAGTCGACCGAACATCACTGGTACGACTGGCCTTCGCGCATGGTGAACCGCGGCTTCCGCTGGATGCGCGAGACGCTGTTCCGCCCGTTCATGGCCGGGGTGATCGCGGCCCGCTACGTGGTGCTCGCGGGGGCGGTGCTGCTGCTCGCCTCGCAGGCGGCAAGCTTCATCCGCGGCGACGTGGTCTGGCGGTTCTTCAATTCGCCCGAACGGCCCTCGGTGAGCGGCAACTTCGCCATGACGCCCGGTGCCACGCGCGCCGACACGCTGGCGCAGATGCGCGAGATGCAGCGCGCCACCGAGGCGCTCGCCGCCGAGTACGAGGACCGCTACGGCCGCAACCCGCTCGACTACGTGATCGCCGAGATCGGCGGCAATTCGGGGCGCGCGCTGGCCGAGGCCGAGAACAAGGAGGCCGACCAGCTGGGCGCGATCTCGATCGAGCTGATCGATCCCGATTTGCGTCCCTACTCCAGCTACGAGTTCGTCGCCGCGCTGCAGGAACGGGTCGAGCAGATGCCGATGGTCGAGGTGATCAGCTTCCGCGGCTGGCGCTCGGGACCGGGGGGCGATGCGCTCGACGTGCAGTTCTACGGCGCGGATGCCGAGACGCTCAAGCACGCGGCCGAAGACCTGAAAACCGCCGTGCTGCGCTTCCCCGAGGTCTCGGCGGTGGAGGACAACCTGTCCTACGACAAGGACGAGCTGGTGCTCGAGCTGACCCCGCAGGGGCAGGCCCTTGGTCTCACCGTTGATGATCTCGGCGTGGTGCTGCGCCACCGCATCGGCGGCATCGAGGCGGCGACATTCCCGGTGGGCCCGCGCAGCGCCGAGGTGCGGGTCGAGCTGCCGGAGGGCGAGCAGACCGCCGATTTCCTCGAGCGCACGCAAATCCGGACACCCGAGGGTGCCTATGTGCAGCTTGCCGATATCGTTCGCGTCGCGCGGCAGACCGGCTTTTCCACCGTTCGGCGCGAGAACGGCCTGCGCACGGTCTCGGTCACCGGCGACATCTCCGAGGACGATGCCGAACGCGCCGCCGAGATCGTGCAGGCGCTGCAGGACGAGATCCTGCCCGCCATCGCCGCCGAGCGGCAGGTCGAGTACAACCTCTCGGGACTCGCCGAAGACGAGCAGGATTTCCTCTCCGACGCGGGCGCCGGGCTGGTGCTGGTGCTGTTGGGCATCTACCTCGTGCTGGCCTGGGTCTTCGCCAGCTGGACGCGGCCCCTGGTGGTGATGGCGGTGATCCCCTTCGGGCTGGTCGGGGCGATCTACGGCCACGCGCTCTGGGACGTGCCGCTGTCGATGTTCACCGTGGTCGGCCTGCTGGGCATGACCGGCATCATCATCAACGATTCCATCGTGCTGGTGACGCAGATCGACGAATACGCGCCGGACCGGGGCATCTTTCAGGCGATCATCGACGGGGCCTCGGACCGCCTGCGTCCGGTGTTCCTGACCACGGCCACCACCGTTCTGGGGCTCGCGCCGCTGCTCTACGAGCGCAGCTCTGACGCGCAGTTCCTCAAGCCGACGGTGATCACGCTGGTCTACGGGCTGGGCTTTGGCATGCTGCTGGTGCTGCTCGTTGTGCCGGCGCTGCTGGCGGCGCAGCACGATATCGCGCGCCGTATCGCGGCCCTGCGCCGCGGCGCGCGGCACCGCCACGGCGGGGTGCGCGCGCTGGTGCTGGGGCTTGGCGTGCTGGTGCTGGGCTGGCTGGCTGCAACCATGGGCAGCCTGCTGGTGCAGGGGGCGCTGCCGGGCGCGCTGCAGCTGTCCGCGCTGGCGGGGCTGCCGGCAACGGTCGCCGGCTTCCTGCTCTTCGTCGCGGGTGTGGCGCCGCTGCTTGGGCTGGTCTGGGCGTCGGTGCTGGTCCTGGGACTGGTCAGGGGGCGGGCGCGGGCCTAGGGGCAGCCTTGCGGGCCACTGGCGCCATTGGGGCAAGCTGGGAGTGCGCCTCCCGGGCCAGCGGAGAAAGAGGGCCCCAAGTGAACCTGCGCCGACGCAAATCTAACAGCGACGCTTCCCCGCCGCCAAAGTCCGCTTGTGGCTGAACGATCGGGTGCGGCGAGTCCTGCGCTGCTGCGCGGAAAGCCTAGCTTGCGAGGCAGAAGCAGAAGCTGGCTCAGCCGCAGCCTTGGATGTCGACCGCGTGGCTGTCTCCAAGCACCGTGAAGCGCAGCTTCGAGCGATCGAGGGCGAAGGGCTTGCCCTCCATGTGCATCAGCCTGGTTTCGCTGATCAGCGTGTTGCCCTTGCGCTGTGTCCTCGGCTCCGAGGCCCAGAGCTCCGGCTGGCCGGCCTCCACCACGGTTTCCTCGGGGCCGGCAATCGCCGGCATGTCGATCTCGGCGCGCAGCTTCAGTCCACCCTTCGCAGGGCTGACGGTGCAGCGCACGGCGCTGACCCGGGCTTCCTTGGCGGTGAAGGGAGCCTCGGCGAGCGCCGCGGCGATCATCGGATCGACGCTGGTGCTGTCGGGTAGAACGGCGGTCACATGCAGCGTCTGCGGCACGCAGATGTCACTGCACACACCGATCATCATGTTCGCCTCGAGCGTCACCGGTCCGCCGTTGCCGGAGATCCGCAGCGGCAGCACCAGCTCACCCTTGTAGCCCACCGAGCGCGCGCCGGACTGGCGGAAGACATGCGGTGTCGGCCAGAGCGCGGTGACTCGCGCCACGTTGTCCGAACCGCTCCAGTCGAAGACCGGGGGAATTCCGGCATCGCCGGGGGCGCGCCAGTAGGTCTTCCAGCCGGGCGCGAGGCGCAGGTGCAGCGCTGCCATGTGGTCACCGTCGGGCAGGCGCCAGCCGGGGCGCAGTTCGGCTACCACCGGCTCTTCGGCATGGGCGGTGCCGGCGACGAGTGGCGGCAGGCCAAAGGCGCAAAGGCAGGTCAGGACTCTGAAGATATCGCGGATCATGAATTTCAAATGGCGTCTCCCCCCGCTCCTGCCAAGTCACATTGCAGCGAGAGCGCGGTGTTTCAAGCCGGATGTGTGCTTGCACCCTCAGGTCGGGAAGGTCACACTCGGGAGGCAGATCGCAGAAAGGTCCTCATGACGCACAGCCAGATCGCCTCCGGCGCCACCGACCTGACCGGGTCCTTGCTGATCGCCATGCCCGGCATGGGCGACGAACGTTTCGAGCATGCGGTGATCTACCTCTGCGCCCATTCCGACGAAGGGGCGATGGGGCTCATCCTCAACAAGCCCTCGTCGGAAGTGACGCTGGAAGGCCTGTTCGAACAGCTGGGAATCGACGCCGAGCCTGGCTCGGGGCACGAGCCGGTGCATTTCGGCGGACCGGTCGAGATGGGCCGCGGTTTCGTGCTGCACAGCAACGACTACCGCTCGGAGCTGACCACATTGCAGGTGGACGACGGTTTTTCCATGACCGGCACGCTTGATGTGCTCGAACACATCGCGCGGGGCGACGGGCCGGACGACTGGATCGCCATGCTCGGCTATGCCGGCTGGGGACCGGGACAGCTCGAGGGCGAGCTGGCGGAAAATGCCTGGCTGGTCTGCCCGGCCACCCGGGATCTGGTGTTCGGCACGGCCGATGCCGCCAAGTGGGGCGCGGCCCTGGACAGCCTCGGTATCGCGGCGCTGGCGCTCTCGGGCGAGGGCGGTCGGGCCTGAAGCCCTTCAGTTGGCTGGGCCTGAGCTCTGCGGACGGTCGGGCCTGAGCGCCGCGCGGGGTTCATTGTTCTTCAAATATGCCCGCCGGAGGCGTCCGGCATCTGCCAGGCCGCACCGCGCCGTGGGGAAGGCAGGGGTGCGTATATTTGGAAAAATGAAGGCGACCGGCGCGCCGGGTCCGTCTCAGCGCGGCGCGGCGGCGCGGCTGAGGCGGTCGTTGATCGCGATGCCCGCGCCCACATGCGGGATGGGGGCCACGGCAATCACTTCGGCGCCAGCCGCATCGAGCTGGTGCAGGTGGGCAAAGAGATTGGAGGCCGCCTCGTCGAGATCGCCCGCGGGCGAGAGGTTGAGATCGCAATCCACGTCGCCGAAGCCGAGCCGGGCCTCGCCCTCGCGCCATTCGGCGGCATTGAGCCGCATCCGCGCGCGCGGCGCGTAATGCGAGGCGGTCTGGCCGGGAGCGGAGATCGCCTCGCGCTCCTGCCGGCGCATCACCGGGTGGCCGAGCGCCTCGGAGAGCTGCTCGGCGCTGATCCCGCCGGGGCGCAGCAGGGTGGGGCGGCCGGCGAGGCCGAGGATGGTGCTTTCGAGGCCGACCGGGCAGGGGCCGCCGTCGAGCACCGCGGCGATGCGCCCGTCGAGGCTGCTGAGCACGTGGTCGGCGGTGGTCGGGCTGATCCGGCCCGAGCGGTTTGCCGAAGGGCCGGCGAGCGGGCCGCCGAAGGCGGTGAGCAGGTCGCGGGCCAGCGGCGCGGCCGGCAGGCGCACGGCGAGCGTGCTGAGCCCGGCGGTGACGCGATCGGAAATGCCCGCGTCCTCGCGGATCGGCAGTACCAGCGTCAGCGGGCCCGGCCAGAAGGCCTGGGCGATGTTCTCCGCCGTGCCGGACCAATGCACCAGCTCCTTGGCGTGCTCGATGCTGGGCACGTGAACGATCAGCGGATTGAAGCTGGGACGGCCCTTGGCCTCATAGATCGCCGCCACCGCAGCGTCGTCGCGCGCATCGGCACCGAGCCCGTAGACCGTCTCTGTCGGAAAGGCGACGAGCTTGCCATCGCGCAGCAGATCGGCGGCGCGGGCGATGCCGGCCGCATCGGCGGGCAGGCGCAGGGTGGAGGTGTCGGGCATCGGGCTTTCCGTGACGCTGCGTTCCGTTTGGTCAGGGGCGAGCCATGGTCTTAGGGTCGCACCGAAATCGTGGGATCCTCCCTACCCGAGGGGACCCGCCTTGCCAACCAGGATCGGAGGACCTGCCATGCCATATCGCGCGCCCGTCGCTGAAATGACCTTCCTGCTCAAGGAGGTGGTCGGCTTTGACGAGGTCAGCGCGACGCCGCGATACGCCGAGGCGAGCGACGACATGGTGCAGGCCGTGCTGGGCGAAGCCGGGCGGCTTTGCGACGAGGTGCTGGCGCCGCTGAACCGCGCGGGCGACCTGCAGGGCGCGGTGCTGGAGAACGGCGTGCTGCGCAGCTCGCCGGGCTTTGCCGAGGGCTATGCCGCGCTTGCCGAGGGCGGCTGGGTCGCCGTCTCTGCCGACCCCGAGCACGGCGGCATGGGGCTGCCGGTGGCGGTGGGCACCGCAGTGAACGAGATGATGGCCGGGGCCTGCCTCGCGCTGCAGCTCAACCCGCTGCTGACGCAGGGCCAGATCGAGGCGCTGGAGCATCACGCCAGCGAGGAGATCAAGGCGCTCTACCTGCCCAAGCTGATCTCGGGCGAATGGTCCGGCACGATGAACCTGACCGAGCCGCAGGCGGGATCGGACGTGGGCGCGCTGACCAGCAAGGCCTCGCCCAATGGCGATGGCACCTACGCGGTGACCGGGCAGAAGATCTTCATCTCCTGGGGCGATTGCGACTTCGTCGGGAACGTCTGCCACCTCGTGCTGGCGCGTCTGCCCGACGCACCCGCCGGAACCAAGGGGATCAGCCTGTTCCTCGTGCCCAAGTACATTCCAGACGGCGGTGGCGCGCCGGGGGTGGCCAATGACCTCAAGGTGGTGAGTCTCGAGCACAAGATGGGCCTGCATGGCTCGCCGACCTGCGTGATGAGCTTCGATGGCGCGACGGGCTGGCTGATCGGCGAGGAAGGCGACGGCATGCGCGCGATGTTCACCATGATGAACAACGCCCGGCTCGGCGTCGGCGGGCAGGGCATCGGCGCCGCCGAGGGCGCCTATCAGCACGCGCTGGAGTATGCCATGGAGCGCAAGCAGGGCCGGTCGCCGGACGGCACCATTGTCGGCCACGCCGACGTGCGGCGGATGCTGGCAGGGATGAAGGCGGACATCCTCGCGGCGCGCGCGATCGCGCTGAGCTGCGCCGTCGCCATCGACATGGGCCGCGCCACCGACGAGGCCGAGTGGATCGCCCGCGCGGCCTTCCTGACGCCGATCGCCAAGGCCTTTGGCACCGATGTCGGTTGCGAGGCGGCCGAGGCGGGCGTGCAGGTCTGGGGCGGCATGGGCTACATCGAGGAAAGCGGTGCCGCGCAATACTACCGCGATGTGCGGGTGACGGCGATCTACGAGGGCACCAACGGCATCCAGGCGATGGACCTCGTGGGGCGCAAGCTGATGGACGGCGGCGAGGCGGCGGGGCGGCTGCTCGACGAGATCGAGGCGCAGGCCGAGGCAGCCAAGGCAACCGCTCCCGAGCTTGCCGGCGCGGTCTGGGAGGCCGCGGAGAGCCTGCGCGAGGCCACCGAGGCGTTGGTCGCCCGGCCCATGCCGGAGCGCTTCGGGGTGGCAGTGCCTTACCTGCGCGCCTTTGCCCGCGTGCTCGGGGGGCATTTCCATCTGCGCGCGGCCATGGCAGACCCTTCGGGAGCCCACGCGCGTCTCGCGCGCTTCTACATCACGAGGCTCCTGCCCGAACATGCCGGCCTGCTGGCCCATGTCGCGCGGGGCGACGCCGAGCTGATGGCCATCACTGCCGAGGACCTTGCCGCCTGATGAAGCCTGCCCTGCATTACCCGTTCGACACGCCCCCGGCCTGGGGCGAGGCCCTCGAAGTTGCCGAGGGGGTGCTGTGGATGCGCCTGCCGCTGCCGATGAAGCTCGACCACGTCAACGTCTACGCGCTGGACGATGGCGATGGTTGGACGCTGATCGACACCGGCATGCACACGCCGCGGGCGCTGCGGGTCTGGGAAACGCTGCTGGCCGGGCCGCTGGCGGGCAAGCCTGTGCGGCGGGTGGTGGTGACCCACCACCACCCCGATCACGTCGGCCTCGCGGGCTGGTTCCAGCAACAGGGGGCGGAGCTGCTGACCACGCGCACCGCCTGGCTGTTCTCGCGCATGCTGCAGCTCGACGCGCAGGACGCGCCGCCGCCCGAGCAGGTGACCTACTGGCAGCGCTGCGGCATGGAGCCGCGAGTGCTGGAGCGGCGACGGACGGAGCGGCCCTTCAATTTCGCCGATTGCGTCTGGCCGATGCCGCTCGGCTTCACCCGGCTGCAGCAGGACGACGTGCTGCGCATGGGCGGGCGCGACTGGGAGGTGCATATCGGCAATGGCCATGCCCCCGAGCATGCGACCTTCTGGTCGCAGGACGACGATCTCGTGCTGGCGGGGGACCAGATCCTGTCGACCATCAGCTCCAACCTCGGGGTCTATGCGACCGAGCCCGAGGCCGATCCGGTGGGCGATTGGCTCGAGGCCTGCGAGCGTCTCGGCGCGATGGCGCGCGAGGAGCATTTCGTGCTGGGTGGGCACAAGCTGCCGTTCACCGGATTGCCATTCCGCATGCGCCAGCTGATCGACAACCACCATGGCGCGCTGGAGCGGCTGGAGGCGCATCTGGACACGCCCAAGAGCGCCGGGGACTGCTTTGCGCCGCTGTTCAAGCGCACGATCGGCGATGCGGAATACGGGCTGGCGCTGGTCGAGGCCATGGCGCATTGCCAGCATCTCTACGTTGAGGGACGCGCGACGCGGACGCTTGGCGAGGACGGGGCCTGGCTGTGGCAGGCGGTGCGGGGCTGATCCATCACGCCGCAGCTGCGCGGGCTCAAGAACAGGTGACAGCTGGTGCAGAATCCGCTAAGCCTCTGGGCGGAGAAGAAACGCCCGAGGGATGGACGGACACATGGCAGACTACAAGCCCGGCAGCATGGATATCACCGCGCAGGAGCAGACCTTTCACGGCTTCATCAAGTGGGTCATCCGCACGGTTTACGTGATCATCGCGGTGCTGCTGTTCCTGGCGATCTTCAACTCCTGATCCCGCGGGGTCTAGGGAGGAGAATTTCAGCCACGGCCGGGCGGCGGAGGAGCCGCCCGCTGACCAAAGAGGGTCGGCTTTCATGTTCCATCGCGCCACGTTCCTGGCCGGTCTCGCAGCGCTTGCGCTGGCGGGATGCACCCCGTCGATGCATTATCCCAACGCCACCCCCGAGCAGGTGGCGGCGGCGCGCTACGTTGACAGTGGTCCGACCAAGCTGACGCTTTACACGATGATCAGCAACCGCTCGGAGGCCGGCGCGCATTCGAGCCTGATGATCAGCGCGCCCTCGCAGCGGGTGGTCTTCGACCCGGCGGGCTCGGTACGGGCGAGCAACGTGCCGGAAGTGGATGACGTGCTTTACGGCGTGACGCCCGAGGTCGCGGAGTTCTACGCGCGGGCCCATGCGCGCGAGACCTATCGCGTGCGCATCCAGAGCATCGAAGTGCCCCCCGAGGTCGCCGAGCAGGCGCTGCGCGCGGCGCAGGCCTATGGCCCGGTGTCGCAGAGCTTCTGCACCCAGGCGACATCCTCGGTGCTCAGCCAGCTGCCGGGATTCGAGGGCATCCACCGGACCTGGTTCCCGAGGAGCCTTGCCGACCAGCTGGCGCAGATGCCCGGGGTGACCGAGCAGGTGCTGCGCGAGCAGGATTCCGATGACAAGCAACTGGCGGTCGCGGCCTTCGAGCAGAGCGCCGCCGCGGACGATCAGCCCAGCAGGTAACCGCCCGCGACCATCGCCACTGCGCCGCTGAGGATCGCCAGGATCACGTTCTTGGTCAGCAGGCCGACGCCCAGCGTCGCCGCCGTGGCGAGCAGCCGCAGCGGGTCGGTCTGACCACCGGTGGCGGCGGGCCAGGCCACAAGCGGTGCGACAAGCGCGGGCATCATTGCCACGGCGGTGTAGCGCAGGTGCCGGGTCAGCCATTCCGGCAGGGGACGGTCGCCGACCAGCCCGAGGAAGAGGAAGCGCAGCGCGAAGCTGCCCAGTCCCAGCCCGAGGATCACCAGCCAGAGGTCTCCGCGATCAATCATTTCTGCATCCTCCGTTCGGTCTCGGCCCCGGCAGCCATGCCGAGGGTCGCGGCGCAGAGCACCCCGAGGTTGTAGGGCAGGAAGGCCAGCAGCAGCGTGGCCAGCGTGGCGACCAGCGCTGCCACCACATGCGCGCCGGTACGCAGCGCCGGGGCGATCATCGCGAGAAAGGCGATGGGCAGCGCGAAGTCGAGGCCGAAGTCGGCGGGCACCGCCTCGCCCAGCCAGGCACCGAGCAGGGTGAAGGCATACCAAGGCGGGCAGATCGGCGTCATCGCGCCCATGAAAAAGGCGAATTTCTGCGCCAGCGTCTTCTCGGGGTGCTTCTCGAACTCCAGTGCCGAGGCGGCATAGGTCTGGTCGACGAGGAAGTAGGCGCTCAGCGCGCGTTTCCACAGCGGCAGGCCGCCCAAGTGCGGGGTGATGGCGGCGGAATACATCGCCATGCGCAGGTTCACCGCCAGCGCCGAGGCAAGCACGATCAGCGTCGGCACATGATCCTGCAGCATCTGCAGCGAGACGAATTGCGCGGCGCCGGCGATCACCACGACCGAGAAGCTCAGCGTTTCGAAGACAGTCAGCCCGGCCTCGGTGGCCAGCACGCCGAACAGCGTGCCGAAGGGCGCGATCACCAGCAGGAAGGGCAGCCCGGCCTGGAAGCCCTGCCAGTAATTGGAACTCGGGGTCGGCACGGGGGTCTCCTTGGCGCGATCAACCGGGCAAGGCGTAGCCAAGGGCGCGGGGAGATGCAATCGCGTGCAGCGCTGCTTGTCCGGCGCTGACGGGATGCGTGGCGCGCGGCGGGAGGGGGGTAGGGGGGTAGGGGCGCTGCCCCTCATGGCCTGCGGCCATTTCACCCCGGCGTATTTTGAAAGAGAAGAAGCCCTGACGTCAGTCGAAGGCGCCGGCGACGCGGCCGAGAAGCATGAAGGCGCGGGCGGTGCGGGTGTTCGAGAGCTCGGCAATCTCGGTATCCGAGGCGTGTTCGGCGAAACGCACGAACGCTCGGTCATAGAGGCGCAGGAAGTGGTGCACCGCGTCGCGGAAGATGGCGTCCTGCTTCATCCGCCCCGAGCTCAGTGCCAGCGAGGAGCGGTCGCGCACGCCCCCGAGCGCCGCAACGGCGCGCCCGCGGGTGCCCTTGGCGAACTCGCGCCAGACCTCGGGGCGGGCGAGGTCGGGCTGCAGGTCGTCCATGTAGATGCCTTCCTGCGACAGCAGCGTGAGCACGTCCTGCGAGGCCTGGATCAACTGCGCCGCCGGCCGGTCCTTCAGGGCGCGGCGCAGCGCGGCGAACCCCTCGAGGTCCTCGGCGGTGTCGGGGAAGTTCAGCGCGCGGATGAAATCGGCATTGCCGAGTGGCGGCTCGAGCGCCTCGGCTGGGGTGCCGAGAGACAGCGCCGGCTGGTCTTCGGCCTGCGGCTGCGCGGCGGCGGGCGCGGCCCCCTGCGCCTCGAGAGCGGCCTGCGCGGCGCGGGTTGAGCCGAGCATGGCCAGCGTTGTCTCGATCTTGCGCTGCGCCGCCGCGATCTCGTCGAGCTTGCGGGCGAGGGTGCTGGCCGAGGGGTCGTTCCGCCCGGTCTGCGCCTGGGTCAGGTAGGACTTGCGGATCGCCTCGATCGCCGTCTGCAACCGCTGGCTCTCCTCGCGCATCACGCGCGACGCGCGGGCGGTCAGCGCCGCCACCCAGATCATCGCCACCGGCAGGAACACCACCATGACCGCGAGCACGAATCCCAGCCCACCGGGCACGGCGGTGCCCAGGGTGAACACATAGCCGCCTGACAGCACGAGCCAGAAGAGGCTGGCCGCCAAGGCGGCGATCTCGATGCCGCTCATGCGGCGCTTCTCGCCCTGGTCATACATGCCGAGCGGGGCGGAGCGGCTGTCGTTGCTGTCTGCCATGATGCGGCGCGACCCTTACCTGTGGTGCGTTACTTGTAGGCGATCGTGAGGATCTCGTAGCTCTTCTCGCCGCCGGGAGTGCGCACCTCGACGCTGTCGCCTTCCTCCTTGCCAATCAGGGCGCGGGCGATCGGCGACTTGATGTTGAGCAGGCCCTTCTCGATGTTGGCCTCGTGCTCGCCGACGATCTGCCAGGTCTTCTCCTCGTCGGTGTCCTCGTCGACCACCGTGACCGTCGCGCCGAATTTCACCGAGCCGGACAATTTCGCGGGATCGATCACCTCGGCCAGCGAGATCACGCCTTCGATCTCCTTGATCCGGCCCTCGATGAAGCTCTGCTTCTCACGCGCGGAGTGGTACTCGGCGTTCTCCGACAGGTCGCCGTGCTCGCGTGCCTCGGCGATGGCCTTGATGATGGCCGGACGCTCGACGGACTTGAGCGTTTTCAATTCGGTCTCGAGCGCGGTGAAGCCCGCGCGGGTCATCAGGATTTTTTCCATAGAGTCTTTCCGCAACTGTCCCGGGGCCTGTGCCCGGCCCCTTTGTGTTTGCCGTCTAAAACCATGAGTGGTCAGTTCTGGCAAGAGTGGGCATTGTCCCGCGCTTTGGCAAGGGCGGGCTGTGCGTGCAGGGCAGGGGCGGATGTGCGGCGCTCCGCCGGATAAGATTCATCGCCTGTCCACTATTATTTTCCGAAGGTCGCGACAGGCACCTTTTATGCCGCGTTTCGATTGACCTGTGCTGCGCTGCCGCGCTACGCCAATGCGCAAGATAATTACAGCAAACAGCCAGCGGAGGACCGGCATGGCCGAGATCGAGCGCGAGTCGATGGAATATGATGTGGTGATCGTGGGGGCGGGGCCTGCGGGGCTCTCGGCCGCGATCCGGCTGAAGCAGCTCGACGCGGATCTGAACGTGGTGGTGCTCGAGAAGGGCTCCGAGGTGGGTGCGCACATCCTGTCGGGTGCGGTTCTGGACCCCTGCGGTCTCGATGCGCTGATCCCCGACTGGAAGGAAAAGGGCGCGCCGGTCACCGTGCCCGTCAAGGAAGACAAGTTCTACCTTCTCGGCGAGGCTGGCAAGGTCACCATCCCGCACTGGCCGATGCCGAAATTCATGTCGAACCACGGCAACTACATCGTCTCCATGGGCAACGTCTGCCGCTGGATGGCGGAGCAGGCCGAGGCGCTCGGGGTCGAGATCTTCCCGGGCATGGCCTGCTCGGAGCTGGTCTACGGCGACAATGGCGAGATCCGCGGCGTCGTCGCCGGCGAGTTCGGCAAGGAGGCCGACGGCACCCCGGGCCCGGGCTACGAGCCGGGCATGGAGCTGCTTGGCAAATATGTCTTCCTGTCGGAGGGCGTGCGCGGCTCGCTGTCGAAGGAAGTGATCGAGAAGTACAACCTCTCCGACGGTCACTGCCCGCAGAAGTTCGGCCTCGGGATGAAGGAGATCTGGGAGATCGATCCCGCCAAGCACAGCGAGGGCCGGGTCGAGCACACCATGGGCTGGCCGCTGGGCGGCAATGCCGGGGGCGGGGCCTTCATCTACCACCTCGACAACAACCAGGTCTACGTCGGCTTCGTGGTGCACCTGAACTACCGCAACCCGCACCTCTATCCCTACATGGAGTTCCAGCGCTTCAAGCATCACCCGCACGTCGCTGCGCTGCTCGAGGGCGGCAAGCGCGTCGCCTATGGCGCGCGGGCGATCTCGGAGGGCGGTTTCCAGTCGATGCCGAAGATGGTCGCGCCCGGCGTGGCGCTGCTCGGCTGTTCGGTGGGCATGGTCAACGTGCCGCGCATCAAGGGCAACCACAACGCCATGCTCTCGGGCAAGGCGGCGGCAGAGGCGGCCTATGAGGCGATCCAGGCCGGGCGCGCCTCGGACGAGCTCTCGGCCTACGAGAGCGAAGTGCGCGAGGGCGCTATTGGCAAGGACCTGTGGAAGGTGCGCAACGTCAAGCCGCTCTGGTCGAAGACCGGCCTGCTGGGCTCGCTGGCCCTCGGCGGCTTCGACATGTGGACCAACAGCTTCGGCTTCTCGCTTTTCGGCACGGTCAAGCACGGCAAGACCGACGCGGCCTCGACCGAGCTTGCGGCAGGGCACCAGCCGATCGACTACCCCAAGCCCGATGGCAAGCTGAGCTTCGACCGGCTGACCAACGTCAGCTTCTCCTTCACCAACCACGAGGAGAGCCAGCCGGCGCATCTGAAGCTCAAGGACAAGCGGGTGCCGGTGCTCGACAACCTGCCGAAATACGCAGGTCCCGCGCAACGCTACTGTCCGGCGGGGGTCTACGAGTTCGTCGAGACCGAGGGCAAGACGGAGTTTGTGATCAATTTCCAGAACTGCGTGCACTGCAAGACCTGCGACATCAAGGATCCCTCGCAGAACATAAACTGGACGGTGCCACAGGGCGGAGACGGCCCGAACTACCCCAATATGTGAGACGGTTTGCCTTCTTGACCCAACGACATGCCCCGGCCAAGCGCCGGGGCAAAATTTTTCGAGATCCGGCTCTTGCGCCCGGTCGCGACTTTCCTGTAGAGCGGTCCGCGGAGAGGTGGCCGAGTGGTCGAAGGCGCACGCCTGGAAAGTGTGTAGGCGGGGAACCGTCTCGAGGGTTCGAATCCCTTCCTCTCCGCCATTTTCACGCATAAGTGCATGAAAGAATTGGCAAAAACGACTGCTCCCGCGAAGTCGTCTACCTAAAGCACCCCAAAAGCGTTAGAGCATAAATCGGCACCTGCCGATCCGGGCTTGTTGCTAGCCACCGACAGGCGCGCCCCTTCCGATCGCCTAAAATAACGCGATTCAGGGGCGGCGGAGTAGGACACTTCAGCGCGCGCTGCCGGATCGGCCATGTCGCTATCTCCGACTCACGCCGTCGTGCAGCCTGCTCGGAGCCGGGTGAGTGTCAGGTCTCGCGCTCGGGTACGACCGCAGGCATTGGCCCATAGCCTTCGGCTTCGCGCACCTCGTTGACGGTGAGCACGCCATACCTGAGCGCCACGTCCCACGACTTGAAGCGCGTCTCCGCGTCGCCTCGGAGGATGCCGGACAAGTCGACCTCGATGCTCATGCGCTCGATCTCGTCGTCGGAGAATAGGGCCCGCGCCATCTCTGCCTCGAGCCGCCTCGCCCAAGTCGAAAGGGTCGATTGAGCGAAGTGGACGCGCAGATGTGCGACGTTGGTCAGGGTCGCGCCCTGCATCGAGCCGATAAGCGGCGTCGGCACCGCGAAAACACGGGCGATCTCTTCGACCGTGAACCGGCGGGAGTCGAGCGCCTCGGCGCTTTCTGCCGATTGAATCTCGACACCCTCGAATTTCAATCCTTCCTCAAGAAGCACGCCTTTGCCCTTGCCGCTCCCTCCGATCAGACCTTCGAACTGGCGCTTGAGGCGCGCCGCAGCACCCTCGGAGATGCTCTTCTCGTGCATGAGCACGTAGGCGGGCTTGGTCAGGTTCTTCCAAAGCGCTCGGCTCGTCGCGTCGATCTCGACGGCTGCTTCGGACGCCGCGCGCGCACGCGCCAAGGGCGCAACCCCGATCAAGCCGTCGTCGGTCGGGCATCGGAGGTGAAGCACCTCATGCGGCAAGAGACGCACGGTTTGGCCGCGCGGGGCGAAGAGCCCGTCGCCGGAGCACACGTAGATGATCCGCCCGGCGTCGCTCACCTCGACCGAGACGCCGCGCCAAGGGATCGGCAGAAAGTCGACCACGACGCCACGACCGTCGGACTCAATCTTCGCAAGCCCGTTGCCGTAGGTCAGGGCCTGCCGCACGAGCCAGCTTACGAACCCCGGGAAGGTGAGGCGCCCGCCAGCGACGCCACGCCTCGTCAGGCGCAAGAATGGGTGGCCTGCCACCTCGACGCGCCCGGCCTCGCCTTCCTGGTAGACGCGGAAGGGAAGCGCGGACAAGCTGTCAGAGATCAGCCCGATTGCTGCCTCGGAAGCGGCGAGCGCCTCGGGCCTGTGCCTGTAGCCGTCGCCTTGCGCGAGCCACGTCGCGCCGAGGGCGGCGAGACTCATGTTCGAGCGGGTCTCAGGCGAGGTCCGGCGAAAGAGATCAGCGAAGGCTGAATAGCCCTGTGTATCGTGGACGCCTTCTTCGCTAATTTTGAGGCAAGGAGGCCATGATGAGCAGCAGCAAGTTGAGCGATGAGTTCAAGCGGGACGCGGTCGCGCAGATCACCGAGCGGGGCTACCCGGTCAGGGAAGTGTCGGAGTGTTTGGGGGGCAGCGCGTATTCGCTCTACGCCTGGAAGAAGAAGTTCGCGAAGGCGTCCTCGGGAGAGGCGGAGGAGGACGCCGAGATCCGGCGTCTGAAGAAGGAGCTGGCGCGGGTCTCGGAGGAGCGCGACATCCTAAAAAAGGGCGAGGCTTGTCCGCCGTTGGTTCGAGGACAATGCCGAGCGCGTATTTCGCCAGGGATGCAAAGTGAGTGGAGCCATTGAGGCGCCATTGGTTCGAGCCCAATGGCGACGGCGTTCGTGGCCGAGCATCGCGGGCAGTTCTCC
>NZ_FOZW01000029.1 GCF_900116195.1 Alloyangia pacifica | reverse complement strand
CGTCACAGCAGGCCAGGTGAGCGACTACGTCGGCGCGCGGGCCCTTTGCGACAGTCTGCCGGATGTCGACTGGCTGCTTGGGGATCGCGGCTACGACGCCGACTGGTTTCGGGAAGCGTTGAAAGACAAAGGGATACGCGCCTGCATCCCCGGACGAAAACAGCGCAAGGCGCCGGTGAAGTATGACAAGCGCCGCTACAAACGCCGAAACCGGATCGAGATCATGTTCGGCAGGCTCAAGGACTGGCGTCGCGTTGCCACTCGCTATGATCGATGCCCGAAGGTCTTCCTGTCAGTCATCGCCCTCGCCGCTACTGTGATCTACTGGCTATGAGTCCTGAGCCTAGGAGCACCGCATGGTTGGGGCGCTGACGCGCTAGTGCAAGAGCCGGTGGGTCCCTGGAAACGAAGCCATTCCTATTTTTGCCTCGGTCCGTCCATAGGCATGCCTTGCCACTCTTCAGTCACGCCAGATGCGCTCGGGGTTGCTACCTACGACACGCCCTCATTCGCCCATCGCGGCCCGACGCGCGAGACGCATCCTCCGCCCCCATTCGAGAGGAGCTATTCCCGCTCTTCAGGCGACCGTGACCTGTCGAGCTGGGTTCCACTACGCAGTTGGTTTGGGGAAAAAAGCTGGTTTGCAGTCGCAGCGACGGTGATGATGCCGATGATAGCCAAAAGGAGTGGGCTTGAGACTGCCACGTCTACCCAGTCGGGCTTGACCAACACCGCGCCGTCCAGGCCAAATTGCCGGATGGAAAGCGCGGTGTCCCCAAACTCCGACAGCAAGGTTACCGATAGGCCGCCTTCGGGCGCTGGAACAATGTGGCCGTGGACTTGCGCGGGAGAGTCCTCACGCAGGACAGTAACGACCGCGCCAGTCGCCAGTGTTCCGGTCTTGATTACCTCCGTGGAACTCCGCAGGAATGAAGTTACGGGCCCCTCCTCGCGCGCTTCCCACCTGCCGCTGTGAAGGTAGCTCGCGACGTTCGAAGCCATGTCTCGACCCACTTCTGCGCCACCTCGAAACGTCAGCGCTCCCGTATCAGCCCAACCCGATGGGGAAACAAGTAACCGGCTCCCGTCCGCAAACTCAGGCTCCATGCCACCTAAGATGCGCACCTCTAACCCACCGTCCCGCGTGCCCCCGACGCCGACAGTGGCATCTGCACGCCACTCGATGAACTGCTCCGCTGGCACCGATGGCGGTGCATATGCTGCGCCACAGGCATCTGTCGCTCCGAGCCGAGGCACAGCCACAGGCTCGCACAGCACTGCCTCTCTCAAGCTCCAAGCGTTCACCCCACGGTCGAAAGTGAGGGTTACCGTGTCACTCCGCGACTCGACAAGAAAGCTGCGTTCCGCCCCGGAAGTCACAAGCGCAGCGAAAACCAAAATGAACACTACCATGCCAAGGAGGAGAATACGCCCGCACCAACGCATGCAGAACTCAGCCCACTTCCGAAACGGCAACAGCATCAGAAAAGTGAAGAACAAGAATACTCTGCTCATTGTCGGATAAGCCGTAAGTCAATGGTGTGCTGCGGCGCCGCTTTTCCTTTAACGATCCGCAGGATCTCGATCGACGATTCATCTCCTTGGGACAGGGCAGCGTCAAGGGAGCAGCCCACGTCGTATGCAGACTGACCGGGAAGTCCCATGGACGTGCAACGAACAGGCGTCGCAGAGCCGCCGACATAGGCAAAGACAGCCTCAGCCCCGAACGAATTGAGCAACAGGGTTGGGGCACCGCTTGCGCCGCGCCAAGAGGCCAATGCCACCTCGCCCTCCGGTGCATCGCATGGTGAGCGCGTCACCCTCACACCGATGGCACCGTCCGGACGGCCTGCGAGAAAGTCGTGATGCGCGGTCGGATAGGGGAACTGTGCCGCGCCACCACTCCAGCCTGTCGAGATCCGGTATGGATTGGAGGCTGCGTAAAGGCCGTCGACCGACACAACGCGCACACAGACCGTGTCACCTGCCCATTCCTCAGGGATTTCGGCGGCGATGCCGACGTCAGTTTCGCCAGAGCCCGCCCGCTGCGCCCCCACCAACAGGCTACCCGAGATCCGAGCACTTTCGCGGAACGTTTCTTCCAGCGTGCCCTTTTCCGTTGCAAGCTCGATGGGCTGCGCCATAGCCTGCAGTGAGACCAAAGTAAGGCAGACCGAGATGGCAATAATCCGACGCATAATCAAAACCTTTCGTCTCGTCACGTTAGGCGCTGCATTGATTTCTGCCAATACCGCCTCGAGCCAAACCGTGAGAATTCAGAACGGACTTGGCGAATTCGGTCAAGGCTGGATGTTCCGCCATGCCGGCAATTGCTACGCCGCCCTGCCCGAGCACGTGGCCGGTCCGCTTCCGAAAGTAACGCTGATGACGTCTGCCCCGGTTGAAAGCGACCAGGCGACGGTCGTGAAACCGTTCTGGCCAGGTATCGACCTTGCCGTCGCGATTTTGGACCGCGGCCCACTCTTTGAGCGCTGCATCGCGGAACTGACAGATCTAGAGCCTTCCACGGCCGCACGAGCCGCTGGGCGGGCGCATCTCTTGCGTCTCTCGCCGCTGGGTGAGGAAGAGCGTGTGCCTATACGCGTCTTGGACAGAGACTATTTGAGCTTTGCCGGAGAGTTGGTCGGCGACGGCGACGTGATAATGCAAGGCACGTCGGGCTCGTTTGCCTTCGCTGATGGGAAACCAATCGGAATGGCCGTGACTTCGGATGACCCCTCCCGCGCATCCTTCATGCGCTCGGAGGAGATCGCACTAAATCTCGGCAGATACCTTTCGGAGCAAGGACGCGCGTTTGCGCCAACTGCAGCTTCGCACAAGTCACTGCCAAGTGACGGCCTCGCGATCCGTGATCTTCGCTCGAGTGTTGCTGCCGTGCTCCCCCAGTACGGCGTCGACAATCTGCTTGGGGTGGGCGCTTGGGTCGCGGAACCCAACGGACGTGTTGAACTCGTCTTCCGCGTCGGGGAACGCAGCGCCACCTCCGTCCAGCGTGTCATGATGACTGCGCCTTCGGAGGGGGCTTACGCGGTCCCGAAGGCAATCTCTATATTCATCGACGCCAGCCCAAGCGGCAGCAGTTTCCGCTTTTGGACACAAGGTGAGATGCGGCCAGACGGCGTATTCGATACCGGGCCACTGGCTGGCCGCAATGCGCGTTGGGTCAAAGTGGTTATCGGGAGTGCCTGGAGCAGCGGCGCGATTGCTCTCGATCGGATCGTCGTTGAGTAAAGTCAGTCCAATAGGGTGATCGATGCTGGCACAACGAAACCCTCATCGGTCCGGAGGATACCCGCCAAGCGTCCATCCGCCGTCACTTCGAGGCGTCCATCGAAGCTGACGTTAGCTTTCCTGCCTGTGACAAAGAAACCCTCGGGTCGGCTTACGAACGCGCATGTTCGATCCCACTTCCAGCACTCTTCCTGTTGAGAGTATTCTCCGATGGTCCAACGGCCATATGCCATACCATTCGTTTCGATGGTGCCGCCCATGCCCGTTACTGCAAGGTGCCCCAAATAAGCTCTCTTGTTCTCATCGAGAGCGGTCCCATCCATCGAGACAAAAAGGTTCGGTGTCTGGTCCAAGATGCGCTCGACGACGAAACGCTGCACAGCAGCATCAGACGATAGCAACCCGAACTCCATTGCCATCTCTTCGAGCTTCGGATCTCCGCTCTCCATCATGATCTTCATGGCGCCCATCGAGCGTGCCGGATCGGGGTCATTGAGCAGCGCTGCATAGGGGTTCGGGGCGGCTGCCTGCTCGTCCAACATCCGCTTGATGTCGTCAGGGGAGAGCGTCTGCGCCGAAACTTGGATGGCGAGCGAGATGCCTAGCAAAGTGGTAGCAATCGTTTTGATCATGAATTCTTCCTGAGAACCGACATAGTTTTGCCTTAGTCGAAACAGCTGGGTATAAAAAGTCAATGAAATCCTGGCACTCTGTGAAGCCGAATGCGCTCGCAGTGCATCGAGCATGCGACCGCCATGTCTCTCACGGTGAAGATATGCTTCGACTCTGCAGCTATAGCCAATCGTAGCGTTGAGGGTCTCGCGCCTTGAGTGCCGTTTTTATGGCGTCGCGTTCCTTTACCGTAGCTGCTGCCAGGATCGACCGGAGTTCTCGATCGACCGAGCCCCTTGTGGCCCCTCGGGCTTCCGCCTTCTCATACCACTCTGCACCCGCGGTATGGTCCCCCATCTCAATGTGGACTGCTCCCAACAGCGTGCATGGACGAAAGTCGGCTGGGCTTACGGTATGCGCCTCTTCACCGGACTGGCCTGCCTCCTGATACCGTTTCAGGTCACGCAACGCTCCGCCCCGCGTTGTAAGCGCGGCTGACCGCAGGTTCCTGTCAACGGCCTCATCGAGCACCTTCTGGGCCATCGAGAGGCCGGTTTCGGCTTGACCGGCCTTCCGCCAATGCGCGCAGGCATTTATAGCTTGCCAAGCATCACCTGTTTGACGCCACGCTTCGGTAAGTGCTTTAGCTTGGTTGAAATGGTGGGTTATACGAAGCTCTGCCGTCCAGTAGTCCGACCCAATCGAGCCCAACCACGTGATGTCATCCGCATTGAGCGGATCCCCGTCTGCGACCGATCGAAGGATCCGCATGACCCGCCCATAATGCTGCCGCTCAATGTAGCCTTGGCCGAACCGGTCTCGAAAACGGCGACGCTCGAGTTGTTTTTCCTTCTTTGCAAAATGAGCTCTGTTGGTTCTCTCAGTCGCCTCATCCCTTCGGCGGCGCTCTGTCAACTCTCTCTGCTCGGCCTTAATTTTCTCGCTGAGTCGTCTCTCGAGTTCTTTCCGAGATTTTGTCCGGAACGCCTCGCGGTCCATTTTCCCGCTAGCCAACTCCAGCAGGGCCTCATACCCGCGCTCTTGCAAGTAGTATTCCTGCAAGACTGTCAGCGCAGAGCCAGCGTCAATTCTCTGAAGGATAGTGTATAGGCGACTTCCGGGAATAGCAGCGCCAGGCACATCATCGAGGAGATAAACTGCGGCAAGCTCAGCATTGAGAGGGGTCAAGGTTCTTTGCCTCCATCACACATCGCATTCAGAGTGCGTCAACCACTTCACAGACCGCAAGACTATACGCTCGCTTGCCAATTACTTCCTCCCGAACTCAAGTGCCTTCGCCGCCTGCATGAGGTGGCTAGGCGAGAACCGGGTATAGACAGCGGCGGTGATCCGGGTCTCCGAGTGCCCTAGATACTGCGCGATCTCGTCCATCGACACGCTGGCCTCGGCCATAAGAACGGCGGCGGTGTGCCGGAGAATGTGTGGCGACACGTCCTCGAGCCCAGCGCTCTTCACGGCGCGCGCAAAGCCCCGCTTGATCGACCCCACCGGCTTCGCGGCCCATTCGTTGACATGATCCGAGAGCGCGGCCCGCCGCGCTTCAAGCAGCGCTGCGTGTATGGTCTCATTCATGGGCACGATCTTCGTCCGTTGGCAATGCGTCCTCGAGTGTGAACTTTTCCGGACCTTCGTCCGTCTCAATTACCGGCCCTTCGAAGCCTGCTAGCTCCAAGGCAAGTGTTACCTTGCTCCAGTTTGGATCTCTAGCAACCTGTTGGCAGAATGGCGTCGACAGATACGCATACGTCGAGTCATCTAGGTGCCGCAGCAATTCGCGCTCACGCTCGAGATGCCTCTGCTTCCGTTCCTTCGCACTCATCGCCATGGCTACTCCGCAACCAAATCCAATTCACACTCCGCATCGCCAGTTTTTCAGGTCGCCCTAGAGTGATCTGCGTTCAGAAAGCATGTCAGGTTAGCTGAGAGACAGTTCCCTCCGGTTCAATGAACCTTGCGAGCTATGGCTCGTCAGGCAAAGCAGGACGACGCCGCCCATAAAACAGGGCGCGTGCGACCAAAGATCAATAGTTTGGCGGCTGGACACGATCTTCGGGAGGCAGGGGCCGGAGGTTCGAATCCTCTCACTCCGACCATTTACGCAAAAGGCGCCCCTCGGGGCGCCTTTGGTTATTCCAGCCCTGCGAAAAGCCTCAGATACCCTGAGCCATCCGCGCCTTGCGCGGCGCCGTGAGCTTCATGCCCGGCGTGGTCAGCCGCTCCTCCGAGCCGATCCAGGCATAGGCCAGCAGGCAGGGATCGAACTCGCCCGTCGTGATCCGATGCTCCAGCCCCGGCCGGTTGAAGATCAGCGAGCCAGGTGCGTGCACCGCCGCGTCGTTCTCGGACCAGGCCCCCGCGACCGAGATGTAGCTTTCCTCGATCTCGTGGTGACTGTGCTGAGGGTAGGTGGTGTTCGGGGCAAAGAGCACGAAACCCAGCACCAGCTTTTCGGCACGCACCGGACCGCGTGGGCCCAGGACCTCGAAATACGCGTATTTGCGCGCCAGCGCCTTTGGCACCTTGGCATATCCATACTCCCATGTGAGCTGGTCCGCGACGCGCGACAGCGCCCGCGCCATGCCGCTCACCGCACCACGCTCGCCGAGATCGAGAGCCCGCCCGAGGTGCGCCGTCACCGGCTTCACCTCGGGCGCGCGAGCGGTGATCTCGGGGTTGGCGTCTATGATCGAGGCCAGCGCATCGCGCACCCGCTTGCGATGCCCGCGGATCAGCCGGCTGCCCCCTGCCGAGCCGTGGCGGTAGAGCGCGTCATACTCGCGCAGGAGGTAGAGCCAATTCGGACAGTCCTGCAGGCGCAGGGTCGCGGCCGGCGTCTCGGTAAGATCGTTCATCCTTGGAGGCTCCGCAAAGGTCAGCTGACCGGAACAACGATACGCCCGCGCACCGCTCCGTCGAGGAATTTCGGCGCGGTCTCGATCACCTCGGCAAAGGGCAGTTCGGTGATCATCTCCTCGAGCTTGCCAAGGTCGAGATCGCTCGCGAGACGGGTCCAGGCCTCGATCCGGTCGGGCCTGGGGCACATCACGCTGTCCACCCCGGCCAGCGTCACGCCGCGCAGGATGAAGGGCGCGACCGAGGCCGGCAGGTCCATGCCCGCGGCCAGCCCGCAGGCGGCGACGACACCGCGGTATTTCATCATCGAGATCATGTTGGCGAGCACCGTGCTGCCCGCCACGTCGACACCCCCGGCCCAGCGTTCCTTGGCCAGCGCGCGGGTCTTGCCGGTCAGCTCGGCGCGGTCGATCACCGAAGACGCCCCAAGGCCGCGCAGGTAGTCCGCCTCGGAGGCACGACCGGTGACCGCCGCCACTTCGTAGCCTTTCGCGGCAAGAAGCGCCGTAGCGACGCTGCCGACGCCCCCTGCGGCGCCGCTGACGACGATCTCGCCCTTGTCGGGGGTCACCCCCTGCCGCTCCAGCGCCAGCACGCAGAGCATCGCGGTGTAGCCCGCCGTGCCGATCGCCGCCGCCTGCCGCAGGTCAATGGCCTCGGGCAGCGGCACCAGCCAGTCGCCCTTGACCCGGGCGCGCTCGGCCAGACCGCCCCAATGCACCTCGCCCACGCCCCAGCCGTTCAGCACGACCCGGTCGCCGGGCTTGAAATCGGGATGGCCGCTCTCGGCAACGGTGCCGGCGAAGTCGATGCCTGGCACCATCGGGAAGCTGCGCACAACCGGCGCAGCGCCGGTGATCGCCAGCGCGTCCTTGTAGTTCAGCGTCGAGTAGGCGACGTCGACCAGCACGTCGCCCTCGGGCAGCTGTGTCTCCGAGACCTCGGTCACTGAAACGGTCTGCGTGTCGCCGGGCTTTTCGATCAGGATGGCCTTCATTGGGGGTCCTTTCAGCTTTCTGGGGGATCGCGGGGGATCAGCGTTCGATGAGACGGAAGAAGGTGGCGGCGAAGCGGCGCAACGGCTCGGGGCGCAGCTCGAGCTTGGCGCGCAGAACCGCGCCCTCCCAGCCGATCCAGAAGGTTTCTGCGAGGGCGTCCGGGTCATGGTTCGGACCCAACTGCCCCTGCGCCTGCGCCTCGTGCAGCAGGCGCGTGGTGCGGGCCTGCCATTCCTCGAGCACGCCGGTCAGGGCGGCGCGGAAGTCATCCGGCAGCGCCCCCATTTCCTGCCCGAGGTTGCCGACGAGACAGCCGCGGCGGAAGCCGTGTCGGGCCATGCCCTCCTCGGCCTTCTCGGTAAACATCCGGAGTCTGTCGAGCGGCGCGCGCGCCTCATCGAGGAAGGCGCGGTCGAGCAGCTCCACGAAGTAGGCGTTGTAGGCGGTGACAAGCGCGAGGCCGAAGTCGGCCTTGCCCTTGAAGTGGTGGTAGAAGCTGCCCTTCGGCACGCCCGCCGCCTTGAGGATCTCGTCCACGCCGACCGAGGAGTAGCCCTTTTCAGTCAGGTGCTCGAGCCCGGCGCGGATCAGCTTCTGCCGGGCCTCGGAGGCATCCGGCGTGCCGCGAGGACGGCCGCGGCGGGGTCTGTCGGAGGGGCTGAGGGGCGAGTCGGTTTGGGTCATGGACTATTATTAGACCAATCTGTCTATTAAATCTACGCGACGTTGTGACCAAGCTCTGGATCGCCCGGATTTGGCTGGGATAAGGCGCCCATGCCCACGGTCAGTGCGCCACCCCACGGTCAGGCACACGCCCGGCTCCGATCCGCACGACGCTTTTCTCGCAACGAAAAAGGGCGGGCCCGAAGGCCCGCCCCAGTCAGTACCGATAACGGCTCTTTCAGGCCGCGTCGGATTTCATGATCCGCTCGAGATCATCGTGCTCGGCCACGTAATGGCCCGGCGCGATCTGGTCGAGCTGGGGCACGTAGTCGACATCACCCGCCGCCAGCCGCGAGGGCAGGAAGCGCAACGCCGCCTTGGCGTCGAGCGGCGAGGGCAGCTCTCCGGGCAGGCGGATGCGGGTCCGCGCGCGCTCGGCAACCGGGTCGGGGATCGGCACCGCCGAGATCAGCGACTGCGTGTAGGGATGCGCGGGCTGCGAGCAGATCGTCTCGGCGTCGCCCATTTCGACCACGCGACCGAGGTAGAGCACCATGATCCGGTTCGAGATCTCGCGCACCACCGACAGGTCGTGCGAGATGAAGAGCATCGACATGCCGAACTCGGCCTGCAGCTCCTTCAGCAGCTTCACGATCTGCGCCTGGATCGAAACGTCGAGCGCCGAGACCGCCTCGTCGCAGATGATCAGCTTGGGCCGGTTGATCATCGCCCGGGCGATGCCCACGCGCTGGTTCTGGCCGCCCGAAAGCTCGTGCGGGTAGCGGTTGTACTTCTCCGGCTCCAGACCCACGCGGGTCATCATCCGCAGCACTTCCTCGCGCCGCTCGCTCTTGGTCAGCTCGGGGCGGTAGGTCTTCAGCGGCTCGGCGATGGAATCGGCGATGGTCATGCGCGGATCGAGGCTGGCCAGCGGGTCCTGGAAGACGATCTGAAGGTCCTTGCGTTCCTTCTTCAGCGCCTGCTTGTCGAGCGCGTGCAGCGGCTTGCCCAGCCAGCTGACGTTGCCGCCGGTGGGATCGACCAGCCGCAGCACGGCACGCGCCAGCGTGGACTTGCCGCAGCCGGATTCGCCGACGATGCCCAGCGTCTCGCCGGCGCGCAGGCCGAAACTGACACCGTTCACCGCCTTCAGCGGCACGGTCTTGCCGAAGAGCCCGCCCTCGACCTTGATCGGGAAGTGCACCTTCATGTCGTCGACGCGCAGGATCTCCTTGCCTTCGACCTTGCCCCCGGCCTCGCCCTTGTCGATGCGCGGCATCGAGTCGAGCAGGCGGCGGGTGTAGTCGTGGCGCGGCTGCGAGAAGATCTCGTTGACCTCGCCTTCCTCGACGAACTCGCCGAGGCGCATGACCTTGATGCGATCGCACATGCGCGCCACCACGCCCATGTCATGGGTGATGAGGGCAATGGCGGTCCCGAGCTCGCGCTTGAGCTGGTCCATGAGGTCGAGAACCTCGGCCTGCACGGTCACGTCGAGCGCGGTGGTGGGCTCGTCGGCGATCAGCAGCTTGGGCTCGCAGAGCATCGCCTGCGCGATCATCACGCGCTGGCGCATGCCACCCGACAGCTCGTGCGGATACTGTTTGAGACGGCGCTTTGCCTCGGGGATACGCACGCGCTCGAGCCAGTCGAGACAGTGCTTTTCCGCCTCGCGGCCGGACATGCCGCGGTGCACCTTCAGCACCTCGGCCATCTGCTCGCCCACCTTGAGATGCGGGGTCAACGCGGTCAGCGGGTCCTGGAAGATCATCCCGACCTTATCGCCGCGCACCTTGTTGAGCTGCGAGACCGGCAGGTTGAGGATCTCGGATCCTTGCAGGCTCACCGATCCCGTGGCGCGACCGTTCTTCGGCAGCAGGCCCATGGCAGCCATGAAGCTCTGCGACTTGCCGGAGCCCGACTCGCCGACGATGCCGAGGCACTCGCCTTCGCGGATGTCGAAGGAGACGCCCTTCACCGCCTGAACGAGGCCGTCCTGCGTCTCGAAACCGACCTTGAGGTCTTTCACGGAAAGAATGGTCATGTCAGCGATCCTTCGGGTCCAGGGCGTCACGCAGGCCATCGCCGATGAAGAACATCGTGATGATGATCGTGACGTAGAAGAACAGCGGGAACAGGAGTTGCCACAGCGTGCCGTAGCCCATGGTGCCCGCGCCCTCGGCGATCAGACGACCGAGCGAGGTCATGGGTTCCGAGATGCCGAGACCGAGGAAGGAGATGAAGCTTTCCGCAAGGATCATCTCGGGCACCAGCAGCGAGGCGTAGACGATGACCACGCCGATGAGGTTCGGCAGGATGTGGCGGAAGATGATCGCCCCCTCGCTCACGCCGCCAGCGCGCGCCGCCTCGATGAACTCGCGGGTCTTCAGCGCCAGCGTCTGGCCACGCACGATGCGCGCCATGGTCAGCCAGGAGACCGCGCCGAGTGCGATGAACAGCGTCACGAAGTTCCGGCCTGCCACCACGAGGATGAGGATCAGGATCAGCGTCAGCGGGATCGCCAGAAGGATGTCGACGATGCGCATCATGACGCTGTCGAGCCTTCCGCCGTAGAAGCCCGCGATCACGCCCCAGGCGGTGCCCACGAGCAGCGCCATGGCGGCGCCGATAAGACCCACCAGAAGCGAGGTCTGGGTCGCCTGGATGGTGCGCGAGAACAGGTCTCGGCCCAGCTCGTCGAGGCCGAAGAAGTGGCCGGTCTCGATCGAGGGCGCGCCCTGCGCGAGAATGTCGCCCATGCGGGCCCAGTCGATCTCCTCGTTGTCCCAGACCGCGAAGAGCGGCCCGATGACGACGAAGGCGACGATCAGGGCGAGCACGAAGACGCTGGCCATGGCGGCCTTGTTGCGCAGGAAGCGCCCCATGGCGTCGCGGAACAGCGAGCGACCGCGGACGGCCTTGAAGTCGGTAATGTCGGCGGCCAGTTCCGCCGCCTTTTCGGATTTTCCGAACACGGGGTCAGCCTCCTCAGTAGCGGATTTTCGGATCGAACCAGGCGTAGGCGAGGTCGGTCAGAAGGTTAACGATGACGGTCAGCGCGCCGTAGAGGATGGTCACCCCCAGCAGCACTGCGTAGTCGCGGGTCAGCGCAGAGCTGACGTAGGATTGGCCGAGGCCACCCGTCGAGAAGTAGAGATCGACGAAGACCGAGCCGGTCAGCACGTAGACGAAGACCGGGCCGAGGTAGGAGATCACCGGCAGCAGCGTCGGCTTCAGCGCGTGACGCCAGACGATCGCCTTGTGCGACAGGCCCTTGGCCCGCGCGGTGCGGATGAAGTTCGAGTTCAGCACTTCCAGCATGGACGAGCGCGTGATCCGCGCGATCGAGCCCATGTAGGAAGTGGAGAGCGCGATCACCGGCATGATCAGGTACTGCCACTGGCCACCGTTCCAGCCGCCGCCCGGAAGCAGACCGAGCCAGAGCGTGAAGGTCAGGATCAGGATCGGGCCCATGATGAAGTTCGGCAGCGCCTGCGCGGCAATGCCCAGCGACACGGCGAAATAGTCGATCCAGGTGTTGTGGCGGATGGCGGCGGCGATGCCGAGACCAACCCCCACGATGCTCGCGGCAAGGAAGGCCAGCGAGCCGTAGGTCAGCGAGATCGGGAAGCCCTGCGCGATGATATCGTTCACGCTGCGGTCCTTCTGCACGAAGGAGGGGCCGAAATCGAAATGGGCGACGATGTTATAGAAATAGTCCCAGAGCTGTTTCCACAGCGGCTGGTCGAGCCCGTATTGCGCGTTGATGTTGGCCAGCACTTCGGGCGGCAGCGGCCGTTCCGAGGTGAAAGGCCCGCCCGGTGCGACATGCATCATCAGGAAGGACGCGACGACCAGCAAAAGGATCGTCGGGATCGCGACCAGCAGGCGGCGAATGACATAGGTCAGCATTCTGGAGGATCCGGAAAAGGGCGCCGCCCCCGCAGCGCGGGGCGCAGGGGCGGCGGGTTAGGGGTGGTTATTCGGCGAGCTTGTAGAGGTTGCGCGAATACCAGTTCTGCTCGACGTTCTCGGTCGGCCAGTTCCCCACATCGCTGTCCATCATGTAGACGCCGGCGTAGTGGTAGATCGGGATCACCGGCATATCGGTGGCGATGATCTCTTCGGCCGCGGTGTAGAGCGGGGTGGTGTCCTCGGCGGTCTTCGCCTCGGCCAGCAGCTTGTCGTACTCGGCGTTGGCATATTTGCCATCGTTGTAGCCCGAGTCGCTCTGCAGCAGGTCGAGGAAGGTCGAGGCCTCGTTGTAGTCACCACACCATGCGCCGCGCGCCAGGTCGAAGTCCTGCTGGCCACGGGTGTCGAGGAAGACCTTCCACTCCATGTTGGCGAGGTTCGCCTGCACGCCAAGCTTCTGCTTCCACATCTGGGTCATCACCACGGCGATCTTCTCGTGCGCCTCGGAGGTGTTGTAGATGACGTCGAAGCTGAGCGGGTTCTCGGGGCCGTAACCGGCCTCGGCCAGAAGTTCCTTGGCCTTCTCGTCGCGCTCGGCCTGGGTCATCGAGGCCATCTCGCTCTGCGGCGGGGTGAAGCCTGCGACCGCCTCGGGGGTGAAGCTGTAGGCCGGCGGCTCGCCGCCCGCTTTCACGTTGTTAGCGATGATGTCGCGGTCCACGGCCAGCGACAGCGCCTGGCGGACCTTCGGGTCCTTGAACGCCTCGGGACCGGAGTCGCTGAGGTTGAACGTGTAGTAGTAGTTGCACAGGCGCGGGAAGCTGATCGCCTCTTCCGGGTGCTCTTTCTTCAGGCGCGGGAACTGGCCTGCGGGCACGTCGGTGCGGTCGAGTTCGCCGGCAAGGTAACGGGTCAGCGCCACGTTCTCGTCGGTGATCACCAGCGCGACGGTCTTGTCGAGGATGGTGTGCTCGTTGTCCCAGTACTTTTCGTTGCGCTCGCGCACGATGCGCTCGCCCGGGCGGTACTCGGTCAGCACGTAGGCACCGTTCGAAACGATGTTCTCGGGCTTGGTCCAGGCGTCGCCGAACTCCTCGACCACCTTCTGCGGTGCCGGGAAGGTCGTGGAATGCGTGGTCATCTGCACGAAGTAGGGCAGCGGCTGGCTAAGCGTCACCTCGAAGGTGTGATCGTCGATCGCCTTCACGCCCAGCTCTTCGGGGGACTTCTCGCCGGCAACGATCGCTTTCGCGTTGTTGATCGACATCAGCTCCATGAACCACTGGTAGGGCGAGGCGGTCGCGGGATCGACGGCACGGCGCCAGGCGAAGACGAAATCGCCGGCGGTAACCGGATCACCGTTCGACCAGACGGCGGTGTCGCGCAGGTGGAAGGTATAGGTCAGCTTGTCGTCGCTGACGTCGTAGCTCGTGGCAACGCCCGGCTCGAGGTTGCCCTGCTCGTCCTGGTTCATCAGGCCCTCGAACAGGTCGCGGGACACGGCGGAGCCGTCCACGTCCTCGACGATCTGCGGGTCGAGCGAGCTGATGTCGTCGAGCAGGCGATAGGTGAAGGTCTGGTCTGCGGCCAGTTCCTCGCCGGTTTCCGGATGGGTGGCCGCGGTGGCGGCGGTGATGCCTGCGGCGAGCATGGTGCTCGACAGAAGGGCCGTCATCGTCAGTCGCGAAATGCGGGTCATGTCCTCTCCCTGTAGCAGTGACTTGCTGTTCGGTGACTTGTCGCGCCGGGTTGCCATTCGGGACCCGGCCCCGGACATGCCGGGCTGCGAATTGCGGCAAAATACTCACGGCACGCATACCCGCAATGCACTAACCTGTGATGACGTTACGTACGCAAGTCTTGGTTTCGCGAAATCCGAGAATTAATACCAACATGACAAGAGCAATAGCGGCATTGCGCAAGATCGTAATCCCGAGCAGGCGCTCACAGTCCGCACGGGCTGGCGTGACAAGGTGATTCGGCCCTGCGCCGCCGGTGCGTGACACCTGATTATCAGTTGAAACGGCCGCACCCTCGCGCCTCCGATCGCGATCACTATGGACAGCGGCGCCACGATGCCGGCTCGGGCCTTGGCTCTCCATCGGTGAGTTCGCGGGTGGACTTATGACCGACACAATTCCGGACGGGCGCTTGTCTCCGCAATTAGACTACTGGAGATAATTCTTATAGAGCCTCATCCTGGCAATATTGATGCGCAAAAGCCTGCATTATGAAATCGACTATTTCTGGGCGGACGTGGCGGTTGTCTTCGATATAAGGATCGACAAAGAAATCCTTCACGATTTCATAGGATGGGAAATAGTATGTCTCCTCGAGACCGAGCGCCATGAACTGGTCGATCGCCACGCGCAAGACCGCTTTCGAGACCGAATTCGCCGACAGGCAGGCAATCGGACGAAAGGTGGCCATGAGCGGGATCGGTGACAGCGTGACGATCAGCTTGCAGTTCGGATTGTGCCTGAGCAGAACCTCCCGCAGCGCGCGGAGGTTCTTGAAGTTCTCCTCGACGGTCGACAGGCGGAAACCGTGCCGGGATTCGTCGAACATCTCAGAGGGTATCGCACGCCAGAATGCGCGACCGCTTTGCTTGTCGTGCCAAATTTCGGAAAGGCCGACCGTGATAATGATCGTCTCGGAGCCGAGCAGAAGGTCTCTCGTTGCGACGCGCGCCTCCTCCGTGGGCAGGACGATCTCCTTGTTCGCCCCGAACCAAAGTCCTTCGTCGAGCGACTTTCCCTCCAGCGCCCACTCGATCTGTTCCCGGATCGCAAAGGTGTTCACGATCCCCTCGCCGAACCGCACGATGTGCGCATCGAGGTTCAGGTCATTACCGTTGACCGCATATCCCCGGTCATGCAGCCAGCGGGTGATATTCTGCGCAAAGCAACTTCCGAAAGCGGTGATCCGGGTGCTCTTGTCGAGAAACGGCGCCTCGGGACTCCAGCCATGCAGGATATATTTGAGCAGTGCACCAGGCGTGTCGAGCATCGCCTTGGAGGGGATGAAGTTCGTCGTTTCGCCCCGGTACCAGCTCCCATTGAACTGCTGCTGAACCCCATCCGTGGTGACCACGATGTTTCGAAGTTGAGTCATGCCCATGTGCCCTTTCGCCGAACCGACCCCCTATTTATGGGCACTTGCCACCTCCACCACAAGATAAGCCACTTTCACGCCGGTCGCCTGTGAGAGGAGTTGCGGGATTTTGGGCACAGAAGGCCGAGCCTTGGCGGCTGCGCCATGCCTAGATCGTCTAGAGAACGTCCCTCAAACGCCGAAAGCCGCCCACGAAGGGCGGCTTTCGGCGAATGTATTGGTTGCGGGAGCAGGATTTGAACCTGCGACCTTCAGGTTATGAGCCTGACGAGCTACCGGGCTGCTCCATCCCGCGACAGGGAGAGATCGTTTGAGAGATACGTTTTGTGGGCCTTACTAGGTTTGGCGGTGACCTACTCTCCCACGTCTTGAGACGCAGTACCATTGGCGCGGCAGCACTTAACGGCCGGGTTCGGAATGGAGCCGGGTGTTTTGCTTGCGCTATGACCACCAAACCGAGAAAGGCCCACATGCTGCAAGCAGCATGTGGGCCTGGTCGGCGGAAGCGATCTGCGAAGCAGATTGCGGGCCGACAGGGGTTCCATGCTGGGTGCAGCGGGTT
>NZ_FOZW01000030.1 GCF_900116195.1 Alloyangia pacifica | reverse complement strand
AAGCCGACAGCAGTTCGCGGATTTCCATCTCGACGAGCTCGAGCAGCTCTTCGTCGTCGACCTGGTCAACCTTGTTCATGAACACGACCATGGCGGGGATACCCACCTGGCGGCCCAGAAGGATGTGCTCGCGGGTCTGCGGCATGGGGCCGTCAGCTGCGTTCACAACCAGGATCGCGCCGTCCATCTGCGCCGCGCCGGTGATCATGTTCTTCACGTAGTCGGCGTGGCCGGGGCAGTCCACGTGCGCGTAGTGGCGCGCGTCGGTCTCGTATTCCACGTGCGCGGTCGAGATCGTGATGCCGCGTGCCTTTTCTTCCGGCGCGCCGTCGATCTGGTCGTACGCACGGAAGTCACCGAAGTACTTGGTGATCGCTGCGGTCAGCGTCGTCTTGCCGTGGTCAACGTGACCGATCGTGCCGATGTTGCAGTGCGGCTTGCCGCGCTCAAACTTTTCCTTTGCCATCTTTCCAGACGTCTCACCTCTAGGGGGTCGACTGCGACCCGGTTTCGCATCGCGGGCCGTTTATTGGGTCAGGAGCAGAAAATCAAGCGTCTGTTGATAGCTGCGTGCCGGCGAGCGCGGTTATTCGGTCACGGTTTCGCGCGCCGGGCCATCCGCCGCCGATACCGCGGGGTCACTTTCTACCGCCGCTGCCCTCTCCAGCCGGGCCTCGGCGGCCGCCTGCGCGGGCTTGCCGCCGAACCAGCCCTTCTCGCGCAGTTCACCCCGCATCCACTGCTCGATCTGCAGCGCCGCATTGGCCGAGAGGTTGCGCATCTGGGTCTCGCGCGATTGTGTCAGCCCCGAACCTGCCACGGTTTCAGCGGTGATCGCCTCCATGACGATGATCTGCTCGGGCTCGGCGTTGAGCTTCTCCTGCGCGGCGTCGTCCCAGAGCGTGACACGCAGGATCAGCGCCGATTTCGGGCTGAACACCAGCGGTACACCGGGCTGCGCCAGCACGTAGCCTTCGATCGAAGTGCCGATATGGTAGTACTTTTCCCCGGTCTTGCGGTCGAAGCGCTCCTCGATGGCCTTGTCGACCGATTGCACCCACTCCTCGGCACTGGCCTCGCGCGAGAGCGGGCCCTTGACGATATTGGGGGCCACCACCTCCGAGAAGCCGAGCTTGAAGTCACCGATCGGCTCGGCGGGTTTTTCGAGATTGGCGAGCCCATTGGCGCAGGCCGAGAGGCTCAGCACGGCGGCGAGCGCGGCGATCGACTTGCGGGTCGGCGTGAGGGGCAGGCGGAACATCGGCAATCTTTCTCTGGGCAACAGACGGGTACAACGCGCGGGGGTATCGGACCCAAGCCTTAGTGCGCCGCCCGCCCGGAAGGCAATCACCCGGCATTGCGCCGCCCCGGTCTGCCCCTATGTTCAAAGCGGAGGTGTGACATGAACGAGACGACTTCTCCGCCCCCGCGCCCCGCCGAACGGCTGCCCGTGCGCGCACCGCTGGTGACCGAGCCACTCGGCATCCTGGCCAGCCTGCGCGCCGCGCGGCGCAACCTGCTGGAGATCATCCCCGACCTCGCGACGCGGGTGCCGATGGTCTCGGGACGAACCGGCGCGCGCTGGCACATGCTCATGGAGCCCGGAGCGATCCGCGAGGTGCTGCTCGAACGGGTCGACGGCTATCCCAAGTCCATGGTGACCAAGAACATGCTGCGCCCGGCGATCGGAGAGTCGATGTTCATCGCCGAGGGCGCGCACTGGCGCTGGCAGCGCCGCGCCGCCGCGCCTGCTTTCTCGGCGCGCAACGTCGGCAACCTCGGGCCGATCATGGCCGGGGCGGCGGGGCGCGCTGCGGACAGGATCGACGCGCAGCGGGGCCATGCGGTCGATCTCTTCGAGGAGATGGTGACCACCACCTTCGACGTGATCTCCGACGTGACCTTTTCTGGCGGTGAGGCCTTCGCCCGCGACGCCGTGCACCGCGCCATCGACGGCTACATCGCCGAGGCCGGGCGGATCTCGCTCTTCGACGTGCTGGGGTTGCCGGACTGGGTGCCACGCCCGGGACGGCTGCGTGCCGGCGGGCTGGTCGAGATGAAATCCGTGGCCGACGCCGCCATCGACGACCGCGCCAGGCGCGGCCCGCGCGAGGTGCCCGACCTGCTCGACCTGCTGCTCGCCGGCGAGGATCCCGAGACGCAGCGCCGGATGAACATCGGCGAGCTGCGGGACAACCTGCTGACCTTCATCGTCGCGGGCCATGAGACGACCGCCCTGACCCTGTCCTGGGCGCTCTACCTGCTGGCTTTCGACCAGGACGCGCAGGAGCGCGCGCGGGCCGAGGTGCTCTCGGGGGTTGCGGGCGAGACTGCCAGCGCCGCGGAGGTAGAAGAGCTGCCGTACCTGCGCCGAGTGGTGGAGGAAACGCTTCGGCTTTACCCGCCCGCCGGCATCGTGTCGCGCACCGCGCAGCGGGCCGACGAGCTCTGCGGCCGCGAGATCAAGCCCGGCGACACCGTGATGATCCCGATCTACGCGTTGCACCGCAGCCACCGGCTCTGGGACGCCCCGGACGCCTTCCGTCCCGACCGCTTCGAGGAAAAGCCGCAACGCTACGCCTACCTGCCGTTCGGCGACGGGCCGCGCATCTGCATCGGCGCCGCCTTTGCCGTGCAGGAGGCGCTGATCGTTCTGGCGACGCTGCTGAAACGCTTCCGCTTCACGCCGGTGGCGGGCCGCGATCCGGAGCCGGTGATGATCCTCACCCTGCGCCCCGAGGGCGGCGTCTGGCTGGAGGCAGAGCCACTCTGACCCCGCGCCGCGCCGGCGGCGACCGCCAGGCGGGCGTATTTGGAAAGAGAAGAAGCGCCGAGGACCCTCACGGGCTCCGCCGCCCCGGCTTCTTCTCTTCGAAAACACGCCGGGGGTGAATTCGCGTAGCGAAGAGGGGGCAGCGCCCCCTTTTTCGTCTACTCGCGGTTGGCGCCCGGCACCCAGAGCACATCCGCGGTGCCGCCGTCATTGGCCATGCGCGCCGCGCAGAAGAACCAGTCACTGAGCCGGTTCAGGTATTTCACCGCGTGAGTGTTCACCTCTTCCGAGGCTGCCAGCTCGACCGAGCGGCGCTCGGCGCGGCGAGCGACGGTGCGGCACTGGTGCAGGAAGGCCGAGGCGGGCGAGCCGCCCGGCAGCACGAAGCTTCGCAGCGGCTCGAGCTGCGCCGTCATCGCGTCCATTTCGGTCTCGAGCCGTTCGACCTGCGCCTGCGTCACGCGCAGCACCGGGTAGCCCGCCTCGGCGTCGCGCGCCATGTCGGGGCGGCCGAGATCGGAGCCGAGGTCGAAGAGATCGTTCTGGATGCGCGCCAGCGCCGCATCGAGATCGCCCGCCGCCTGCAGCCGGGCGAGGCCGACCACCGAGTTCAGCTCGTCCACCGTGCCGTAGGATTCGACCCGCGCGCAGTATTTCGGCACACGGGTGCCATCGACCAGCGCGGTGTCGCCCTTGTCGCCGGTGCGGGTGTAGATCTTGTTCAGCACGATCATCGTCAACTTCTCCGGATAAGCACGAACAGCAGGATCAGCAGCACCGCGACGAATTGCGCGATGATGCGCCAGCGCATTGCCTTGTTGGCGTATTTCTTGTTGAAGGCCCCGCCCTTGGCAAAGGACCCGATGCCGAAGAGCAGAATGCCCACGACAGCCATCATGACGACGGCGACGACCAGAAACAGCGGATCCTCACGCATGGGTTTGCCTCCCTACCCTCGATGCCTCCACATAGCCGGTCTGCGGCGAAAAGCGAAGGACGCGCGGCTGCGACCATGCCGCGCAATCAGCGCGCGCGAGCGATCAGCAGGTCGAGCAGTCGGGTCGGCAGCAGGCGCCGCAGCGTGCCCATGATGTGAGTGGCGGTGGTGACGTAGTAGCGCGGCGCAGGGTGATCGCTCTCCAGCGCCAGAATCAGCTTCTCGGTTACCGCAGAGCCGGGCAGTTCGAAGGTGTCGGGCTTGCCGCCCGAGGGCGCGTAGAGCCGCTTCAGCAGCGAGCCTTCGTATTGTGCGCGGCGCGGGCTTGTCTCCCAGTCCACCCATTTCTCGAAATGCGGGACCGAGTTGGCACGGATGCGCGAGGTGATCGGGCCCGGCTCGATCAGGATCACCCTGATCGGCGTGTCGGACATCTCGATGCGCAGCACGTCGGTCAGTCCCTCGAGTGCGTGCTTGGTCGACACATAGGCCCCGCGCCAGGGCATCGGCACGATCCCCAGCACCGACGAGCAGTTGATGATGCGCCCGTGCCCCTGCGCGCGCATTACCGGGATCACCTTGCGCGTGAGCGTGTGCCAACCGAAGAGATTGACCTCGAAGATTTCGCGCAGGGCACCGGTGGGCAAATCCTCCAGCGCGCCCGGCGCGGCATGGGCGCCGTTGTTGTAGAGCGCATCCAGCCTGCCGCCGGTTGCCGCCAGCACCTCGGCCAGCGCCGCGTCCATCGAGGCCTCCTCGGTGTAGTCGAGCCGCGGGCTCTCGAATCCCAGAAGCCGCATGCGCGCGCAGTCCTCCTCGCGGCGGCAGCTGGCAAAGACCCGCCAGCCCCGGGCCCGCAGTCCGCGGGCGGCGGCCTCGCCGATGCCCGACGAGCAGCCGGTGATGAGAATGGATCGTTCGGAAGTCTCTGCCGCGCCCTGCGCCATGGTCTCTGCCCTGTCTCGTGCTGTTTGCACGGGGGCATAGGCGAGGCGGCGGCGGGCTGCAATTCACCGACCGGTGTTGCGGCCCGATGGGGTGTGGATCAGTTCGCCGCGCTCAGATAGGCATCGTACATCCAGCCGGCTGTGCCGCCGCTGCGGGCCTGCAGCTTCACCCAGCCGTCGCCCGGGTCCGAGAGGATCTCGACCTTGTCGCCCGCGGCCAGCTGGCCAACCACCGAGTAATCGGTGCCGGGGCCGTAGCGCAGGTTGACCCGGGTGCCGGTCACCTGCCGCAAATCCGCCGGCAGGGTCTCCGCCGATGCGGCCGCGGCCAACGTGTCCGCCCCACTTTCCGGCTCGAAGCTGGCCGAGATCGGCTTGTCGGGCACCGCCGCCAGCGTCACGTCGAACGCCGCCTTGGTTGCTTTCACCGGCATTGGCGTTTGCGAATCGGGGACCGAGACATCGGCCAGCGACCCGGTGCTGGCGCGGGTCACCTCGGCGGTCGGGACGGACTGCGCGGCAGCCGGCGTCGCAAAGCCGCCAGCGATCAGGTTCGGGAGCTCCACCGAATGGATTCCGGGTTCAAAATCGGCCCCTCCGGAGAGCGAGTACCAGGCGCAGCCCAGGAGGGCGAAAGTCATGACCATGAAGCTTTTCATGCTGAAATCTCCGGAACAGAAAGGGGCGGGTTGAAAAGGGCCGCATACGCACCGCTCAAATACTCGGCGTCACACACACCATAGTTGATTCCGGCACTCTGCTTAAGCGGAAACCGGGAAAAATTTGCGAGTCGCAGATTTCCCTCGGAGGATCGCTTGCCCGCGCTTTTCTGCGCGGGTATCACAATATGCATGAATGATATCGTCGATGACCCCAACATGAACCCTCGTAACGTGGCAGAGACCCTGCGCCGGGCGATCGGCGAGCGCTATCTGACCTATGCACTGTCGACGATCATGAACCGGGCGCTTCCAGACGCTCGGGACGGGCTCAAGCCCGTGCATCGTCGTATCCTTTATGCAATGCGCAGGCTGCGACTTAGTTCCACCGGGGGCTTCCTGAAGTCGGCAAAAATCTCCGGCGACACCATGGGGGACTTCCACCCCCACGGCGACGCGGCGATCTACGACGCCATGGCGCGCCTCGCGCAGGATTTCACCATCCGCTACCCGCTGGTCGACGGTCAGGGCAACTTCGGCAACATCGACGGCGACAACCCGGCGGCCTCGCGCTACACCGAGGCGCGGATGACGATCATGGCCGAGGCGCTGCTACAGGGTCTCGACGAGGACGCGGTCGACTACCGTCCGAACTACGACGGACGCCTCGAGGAGCCGGTCGTGCTGCCCGCCTCCTACCCCAACCTGCTGGCCAACGGCTCGAGCGGCATCGCGGTGGGCATGGCCACCAACATCCCGCCGCACAACATCGGCGAGCTGATCGATGCCTGCCTGCATCTCATCAAGTCGCCGAACGCGGCGGACGAGACCCTGCTGAACTACGTGCCGGGCCCCGATTTCCCCACCGGCGGGGTGATCGTCGAGCCGCGCGAGAACATCGCCCAGGCCTATGCGACGGGCCGCGGCTCGATCCGCCTGCGCGCCAAGTGGGAGGTCGAGGACCTTGGCCGCGGCATGTGGCAGGCGGTGGTCACCGAGATCCCCTACCAGGTGCAGAAGTCCAAGCTGGTCGAGCGGCTGGCCGAGCTGATCCAGACCAAGAAGGTCCCGATCCTCGCCGACATCCGCGACGAGAGCGCCGAGGACATCCGCATGGTGCTCGAGCCGAAGACCAAGAACGTCGATCCTGACGTGCTGATGAACATGCTGTTCCGCAATTCGGATCTGGAGATCCGCTTCTCGCTGAACATGAACGTGCTGATCGACGGGGTGACGCCGAAGGTCTGCTCTCTGAAGGAGGTGCTGCGCGCCTTCCTGGACTTCCGGCGCGACGTGCTCTGCCGCCGCTCGCGGCACCGGATGGAGAAGATCGACCATCGCCTCGAGGTGCTGGAGGGGCTGATCATCGCCTTCCTCAACCTCGACCGCGTCATCGACATCATCCGCTACGACGAGGACCCCAAGGCCGCGCTGATGCGCGAGGACTGGGGCCGGAAGATCGCCCGCGCCACCTCCGAGGCCGATTACGTCTCCCCCGCCCCGGTGTCGGGTGAGGAAGAGTTCGGCCTGACAGAGGTGCAGACCGAGGCCATCCTCAACATGCGCCTGCGCAGCTTGCGCAAGCTCGAGGAGATGGAACTGGTCGCCGAGCGTGACAAGTTGATGGAGGAACGCGCCGGGCTCGAGGACCTGCTGGCCAGCGAGGACCTGCAGTGGAAAACCATCTCGGGCGAACTGCGCGAGGTGAAGAAGGCCTTCACCAAGGGGCTCGACCGCGGTGCCCGTCTGACCAGCTTCGCCGAGGCAGGCGAGGTCGAGGAGGTGCCGCTCGAGGCGATGATCGAGCGCGAGCCGATCACCGTGGTCTGCTCGCAGATGGGCTGGATCCGCGCGATGAAGGGTCACATCGACCTGAACTCCGAGCTGAAGTTCAAGGACGGCGACGGTCCGCGCTTCATCTTCCATGCCGAGACCACCGACCGGCTGCTGGTTTTCGGCTCCAACGGGCGCTTCTACACGCTCTCGGCCGCCAACCTGCCCGGCGGGCGTGGCATGGGCGAGCCGCTGCGCCTGATGGTCGACCTGCCCAACGAGGCGCAGATCATCGACATCTTCAGCCATGTGCCCGACCGCAAGCTGCTGGTTGCCTCTTCCGCCGGCGACGGCTTCGTGGTGCCCGAGGCGGACGTGCTGGCGCAGACCCGCACCGGCCGCCAGGTGCTGAACGTGCGCGACGACACCTTCGCCAAGGTCTGCAAGCCGGTGCAGGGTGATGCGGTCGCCGTGGTTGGCGAGAACCGCAAGGTGCTGGTCTTCATGCTCGACGAGTTGCCCGAGATGGGCCGCGGCAAGGGCGTGCGACTGCAGAAATACAAGGATGGCGGCCTCTCGGACATCACCACCTTCACGCTGGCCGACGGGCTCAGCTGGAAGGATCCGGCCGGGCGCACCCGCACCGAGCCCGACCTTGCCGAGTGGATCGCCAAGCGCGCCACCGCCGGGCGCATGGCCCCGCGCGGCTTCCCGCGGGACAACACCTTCACCTGACCTGCAAGGGGCCGCTCTCGGGCGGCCCTTTCCTTTTGCACCCCCTTTCTTTCACCCAAAGGGCGCGCCGCAATTGCAGCCCCTCCAGACAAGCGCGTCGAGTCGAAGGACCGAAGCCCGGGTCCGCAGCCCTAAGCAGGAGGAACTGGGCAGGGTGCGCGCGCCCTACCGGCGGTCCCCTCCGGCGGACCCGGTGGCCGCCCCTGCCCGCTTTAGGCGACTTGGATGGCGCTGCTGTTCTCGGGGGTGACCTCGGTCTTCGCGATAGAAACCACCGGCACTCTGGTCGCCAGTTCCACGATCGCGCCCAACCTCTCACGGGGACACGCCCCTGTGGCATGATCGAGAACGGCGTCGCCGACGCGACGCGCGGGCGCCGCGGGTACCGCCAGGCAGCGCGCCGCGCCACCCGCGACATGGCCTCGGAGGCCGGTTGCGACAAGCTCCTCTTGGCCACCGGCGCGACGCGCGAAAGCACCCTGAGCTTCTATGAGAGCGCCGGCGTCACGCGGGGTGGCAAGACCCATTTCAAGATATGCAGGCCCTGCACCTCGTCCCGGCCGCACCGCACGGTCTTCGCGACGGCAGATCGAATCATTGTGACCGCGGCTTTCGACCGCGCCTCCGTCCTCTGCCAGAGACACGCCGGGCGCCTGCCCAGATCAGGGGCATCGCGGGATTTCCTGCGGAATTCGTTTCCGACCCTTCGAATTTCCGCCGCGACATCGGCCCCCACACGGACCCGTTACCTCACGCCAACGCAGCGTCCTTTTGCTGCGGTTGCGCAAATTGGCACTGTTTCCCCAGCGTTCACTTCGCTATCACCCCTCGAGAGAATTACGAAGTGCCGTGCAAGGCGCGGCGAAACCAAGGGAGAGATCCGCTCATGAAGGTGCTTGTGCCCGTGAAGCGCGTGATCGACTACAACGTGAAAGTCCGCGTGAAGGCGGATGGCACGGGTGTCGACCTCGCCAACGTGAAGATGTCGATGAACCCCTTCGACGAGATCGCCGTCGAAGAGGCCATCCGCCTCAAGGAGGCCGGCAAGGCCGAGGAAGTCATCGTCGTCTCGATCGGCGTGAAGCAGAGCCAGGAAACCCTGCGCACCGCGCTGGCCATGGGCGCTGACCGCGCCATCCTGGTGACCGCCGCCGAAGACGTGCACACCGACATCGAGCCGCTCGCCGTCGCCAAGATCCTCGCCAAGGTTGTCGAGGAAGAGGCCCCCGGCCTCGTCATCATGGGCAAGCAGGCGATCGACAACGACATGAACGCCACCGGCCAGATGCTGGCGGGCCTTCTGGGTTGGGCGCAGGCGACCTATGCCAACAAGCTCGACGTCG
>NZ_FOZW01000020.1 GCF_900116195.1 Alloyangia pacifica | reverse complement strand
CGAGGCGGGCGTCGGCGATGGCGCGGGCCTCGGCACGCGGCAGCCCCTTGATCCTGGTGAGCGAGAGCATGATGTTCTCCCGCGCCGTGTGATCCGGAAACAGGTTGAAGTGCTGGAACACCATGCCGACGCGGGCGCGCAGGGTCTCGGGCTTCATGCCGCGGATGTCGGTGCCATCGAGCATCACCTGGCCGCCGTTCATCTCGACGAGCCGGTTGAGGCTGCGCAGAAGTGTCGACTTGCCCGAGCCGGAAGGTCCGACGATGCAGGTGACGGATCCCTTGGGGATCTCGAGGTCGATCCCGCGCAGCACTTCGAGGGGGCCATAGCTGAGCCGCAGGTCGCGGATCGACAGGCTGCCGCCGTTGAAGCGGGTCTGCTCGGCATTGCGCGTCGCGGCGCCAAGCTCGTCCACCTCGTCGAGACCGCTGCTGGGCTGGGCCCCGGTTGTCCGCTTGCCGGACCGCAGGCGGTGGTCGATGTGGTTGACCAGATGGGTCAGCGGCACGGTGATCACCAGATAGAAAATCCCCGCCAGAAGCAGCGGCGAGAGGTTGCCGGTGACCACGGCGGCGTCCTGCCCGACGCGGAAGATCTCGCGTTCCGAGGCCAGCAGGCCGAGGAAGTAGATCAGCGAGCTGTCCTTCACGTTCGAGATGAACTGGTTGACCAGCGCCGGCAGCACGCGGCGGATGCCTTGCGGCACGACAATCAGGCGCATGCCCTGGCTGTAGCTCATCGAGAGGGCGCGGCAGGCCTCCATCTGGCCGGTCGGCACGCTCTGGATGCCGGCCCGGAAGATCTCGCCGATATACGCCCCGGCGATCAGGCTCAGCGCGAGGATGCCGAGCGGGTAGGGGGAGGGGCCGAAGAGCTCACGCCCGAGCCCGGCGAAGCCCTGTCCGATTAGCAGGATGGTGACGATGGCCGGCAGGCCGCGAAAGATGTCGGTGTAGAGGCGCGCAGGCACCCGCAGCCAGGCGGCGCGTGAAATGCCCATTACCGCAAGAATGATACCGATAATGATGCCGATGACAGTCGAGGCGGCCGCGAGGATCAGCGTGTTCTTCAGGCCGGTCGAGAGCATGATCGGCAAGATCTCGGCCATGGCGTCCCAGTCGAGGAACGTCCGTTGGAGGTTTTCCAACCACATAAGGTGTCTCCAGGGGGCGGGGCAAGGCGCCGCCCGACGTCTTGGGAATTGGGCTGCCGGCGGTGCCGGCAGCCGGAAGGTCGGGCGGGATCAGCTGCCGCTCGGCAGATACTGCTTGGGCATCGGCGAGCCGGGGAACCACTTCTCGTAGAGGTCGCGCCATGTGCCGTCCTCCATCGCCGCGTGCAGCGCTTCGTTCAGCGCGTTGCGCAGCGCGTCATTGCCCGGTTTCACCGCGAAGCCGGCAGGCGCATCGAAGGAGGGGATGTTGACCTTGATGTCGAGGTCGTAGCGCTCGCCATAGGTCTTGGCGGCCTCGTAGTCGAGGAAATGCGCGTCGATCGTGCCGTTGTTCAGCGCCGCGACACCGGTGTTGTTGTCGGGGAACTGGACGATGTCGGTGTCGGTGAAGGTCTTCTTGGCGTACATCTCCTGCAGCGTGCCCTGCACGACGCCGAGGCGTTTGCCCGCAAGGCTGGCGGGGTCCTCGGTGATCGCTTCCTCGCCCGAGAGGACCGAGAGGTATCCGGCCAGGTAGCCGTCCGAGAAATCGACGACCTCTTCGCGCTGCTCGGTGATGCCGATGGCGGCGGCGGCGATGTCGAAACGGCCGTTGGAGACGGACGGCAGCAGCGCTGCGAACTCCTGCCCGGTAAAGAGGATCTGGTCCTCCTCGAAGCCGAGCCGCCCGAGCACGTTGCGCAGGAACTCCACGTCGAATCCGGTGAATTCGCCGGCTGCAGTTGTGAAGGCATAGGGCTTGGCATCGCCGAGCGATCCGACGCTGACCGTGTCGGCGTCGAGCAGGTTGTAAGGGTTGTCCTGCGCCTGGACGGCGCCGGCGGCGGCAAGTGCAACCAGGAAGCCGGTCAGGGGGGCTTTCACCCGGTCGAGAAGGCTGTTGGACATGTCGTGTCTCCCGCTGTTGGCGGGCCGACCCTCTCTGTGCAGTCCTGCCGAGGGATCGGCCTCGTTTAAATATGAGACCGGTGTCATGTATAGTGAGACCGGTCTCAGTAGTTGTATGGTTCATGTATGTTTTGATTCGCGTCAACAGGCTTGATAAGGATTTCGAGCCCTGAAAATCGAAGTGGCAGGAATGAGCGGAAAAAAGAGTTCACTGACCGTCGCGGACGTCGCCCGGGCGGCCAAAGTATCAAAAGCCACGGCGGCCCGGGTCCTCGGGGGCTACGGCATCGCAAGCGAAACCGCGCGCAAGGCTGTGCTGGAAGCCGCAGAAACGCTTGGCTACCAGCCCAACGACCTGGCGCGGTCGATGAGCACAGGGCGCAGCGGCCTGGTCGGCGTGATCGTCGGCGACATCGAGAACGCGTTCTTCAGTCAGGCGGTTCGCGGGATCAGCGACAGGCTGCGCGCAGCTGACCTGAACCTGATCATCAGCAATTCCAGCGAACGGCTTTCTGAAGAGATCGAAATGGTCTCGGTCCTGCTGCGTCAGCGGGTCGCCGGGCTGATCGTCGCGCCGACCGATGCGCGGCGGGTCGACCATCTGAAAGCGGCGGTCGCCTCGGGCACACCGGTGGTTACGCTCGATCGCCGGTCCCCGGATCTGGAGGTCGACGCGGTCTGTGGAGATGATCGCGGCAGTGTGGCGCAGGTTCTGCATCGACTACACGAGGAAGGGCATCGGCGGGTTGCCTATGTCACCGCCATGATGACGGCGGATGGCCGGCTCGGAAAGCTCGAGGATATTGGCATCTCGGCCGTCCGGGAGCGGATTTCCAGCTTTCTGGCGCAGATGCGCGATACGGGCGTGGAGACGCCCGCCGATCTGGTCTTCACCGGGGCAAGCGATGACGGGTCGACCGCCGACATCGTGACGCGCATCCTGGCGCAATCTCCGTCGATCACCGCAATCCTGGCCTCCGACAGCCTCATCGGTGCGCGGATCTTCCGCGAACTTTCGGACCGGGGTCTCAGCCTGCCGCAGGACATGTCCCTGGTCTCCTGGTTCGACGCAGACTGGACGCGGGTGACCTCGCCGCGGATCAGCGTGGTCGATCAGCCGACCTATCAGTTCGGACAAAAGGCCGCGGAACGCCTGATCTCCCGGCTGAAAGGCGATGACTCCCCCGCGCAGACGTTCGTTGTGGCCACGCCGCTTGTCGAGCGCGGCACGATCGGCGCACCGAAAGGGCGGGGACCGGTCGAAATCCCGGACTGAGATGCATGTGCACTGCGCCGGGCCGATGCGCTGACGAGCGCTCCTCCGGGTGCTGCCAGAGGCGTCGGGCAGGGCCACAGGCTACGCCACCTTCCAACAGGGTGCTCAAAAAGATCCCTGTGTGCGACGGTGCCCCTTTGGGGGCGGCCTGCTTCAGCGTAGAGGCAGTCGAACTTTGCATCCGGGGAGCGCAGCACATCGCTGATGGCGATCCCGATTCTTCGACATGGGCTTCGCGGCGGAATTCAGGTGCCGGGATCGACGCAACCGGACAGCGACTCCGGCTCCATTTCCGATCCGATGATCGGACGCTCCATCGGTCTCTTTTGCGCGATGGTGAACCATGTTCTGGGGAAGACGTCGAGGCGGGGGCTCCTCAGGCCCTCGTTGGGCCCAGCTTGCGACCAGACCATCCGCTCAGATCGCGGAGCTGGGTGGCGGGTATGCTGCACGCGCATGGTGCTTCTTGTTGAGAAGTTTTCAGTTCGCCCATAGATAGGGCGCAGGGTTCGGATTTGAGCTGAAAAGCTCATCTCTCCCTACCTCCCTGTTGGACTTCGGCCGAGCTTGTCTCGGCCATTTTTTTGTCTGCAGCCCTTTTCCCACGGTGATCTCAGCGGTGCCGGCGTGCTTCGCGTGCCAGCGCAGCATCAGGTGAGGCACGCGGGAAATCGCGTTCGAGCCGCTCAGCGTACTGGCGTGTGCGCTCCTTAAATCGCGTAAGCGTGTAATCCAGATTATGTTGTAAAGTGAGCTTTCAGCCTGCGCCCATGACCTTCACGCCTGCAGATCGAAGGTCGCGCATGCATTCGCATGTTTGCCGGGACCACTGGCCAATCCAGCTCACACATCAGATCACGCCGTGCTTTGGCGGCGCACGTCCGAGAGCGAACCTTCCGCACCTTCATCTTCTTGGCCAGGCATCTGGCGCAGGAAGCACTGAATTTGTGCGAGCCATTCCAAAATCACGAAGAAGCCACACAAACTCCTTTACGGAACTTACGAACCATGCTGTCTGTATGTTACGAACACTGCTGCTCGTAACATACACTGCTCCGAGCGGCTCGGGTATCTGAAGGCACATTAGGGTTAAGCATGGCACTCACCGTATTCAAAAACGCGCGGATCGTAGATGGAACCTCGCCAGATCTGCCGGACCCGGTGGATTTCGTCGTCGAGAACGGTCGTTTCGCCGAGGTGCAAACCGCGTCCAAAGTGACTGGCGATGACGAAGTCGACCTGAAGGGCGCAACCGTGATGCCGGGTCTCATCGATTGCCATGTGCATGTGTCGGTGGTCTCCCAGGATGCTCGGCATAGCGCCGAATTGCCGAGCTCGCTCATTGCCTTCCAAGCCGCCGAACGAATGAAGCGGATGCTGATGCGCGGCTTTACCACGGTCAGGGACGCAGGCGGCGCCGATGGCGGCCTCAAGCGCGCTGTCTCAGAAGGCTGGATCGACGCGCCGCGGCTGATCATTTCCGGCAAGGCGCTTGCGCAGACCGGCGGACACACTGATTTCAGACCCCCCTACCACTTTGGCTCGACCGCTCACTACGAGCGCAACCTCGGTTCAATGGGGCGCCTGTGCGACGGTGATGCGGAAGTGCGCAGGGCGACCCGGGAAGAAATCAAGGGCGGCGCTGATTTCATCAAGGTCATGGCCGATGGCGGCGTGGCCTCTCCCGCCGATCCGATCGGTTACCTCGTGTTCTCGCTCGACGAACTGAAGGCGATTGTGGAAGTTGCAAAAGGGTTCGGAACATACGTCGCCGCGCACCTGTACGACGACACGGCGATCAACCGGGCCATCGATTGCGGTATCGAATGCGTGGAGCATGGCAATCTAGCCAAGGATGCCACGATCAGCCGAATGGCGCGCGAAGGCATCAGAGTGGTGCCGACGAACGTCACCTACGACGTCATTTCGCGCATGGGAGCGGCTTCCGGCGTGACCCCGGCGGGGCTTGAGCGGTGTGAATCTGTGCGCGAGGCGGGGCTGGAGCGGACCCGGAAGTTCTACGAAGCGGGCGTTGTTGCCGGATACGGAAGCGATCTGTTGGGCCCTCTGGAAGCAAGCCAATCGGACGAGTTCGCATTGCGTGCACGCGTCATCCCCCCGCATGCGGCCATTCGAGCCGCAACCGTCGATGCCGCGAAGGTGCTGCGGCGCGAGGGCGAACTCGGCGAGATCTCACCCGGCGCTCTTGCTGATTTCATAGTCGTTGACGGCAACCCGCTCGAAGACATTTCCGTACTCACTGGCCAGGGGGAGCGGATTCCGCTGATTGTCCAGGGCGGCGTCGCGAAGAAGAACAGCCTTGCGATCTGATGCGATCACCGCGGCGGCGCCGTGCGGACGGCCCCTAGCTGTCCACGGCGGCGCGCGCCATCGCCTTCCAGCGCTCGACGTGTCGTTGTGCATAGTCCGGTTCGCCCGACGCGTTGGAGAACATGGCAATTCCCCGCAAGGTTGCGAGCGACAGATTGAAGAGGTCGACCATGTTGCGGTCACTGGGATCGATGCCCAGGATCTTCATGGCCGCGTCATCCCGCTCGGCAACCCACGCGGTGTAGACCTCAAGAAGGCGGCGCGAAAGTTCGCCATCCTTTTCAGAGACCATGACGAGTTCCATGGAGGCCATGAACCATTTGTTCTCGTATATGAGCGCCCAAATCGCGTCGATCATCTCGGTAATCGAAAGCCGCACGTAATCCGGCGCGGTGTTGAAGGGATAGCCCTCGCGCCAGATGTCTATAAGGAACTTATAGGCCGCGACATACATGTCATTGCGGGTCGGGTACTGATGAACCAGGGCGCCCCGCGAGATCCCGGCCCGTGCTGCGACGCTATTGGACGAAACGCCTTCCCAACCGTGCTCGACAAGACAGTCGAGCACGGCCTCGCAGACAACCTGCCGCGTCCGGGACGACCTCTCGGCCTGGGTGCGCGGGCGCGTGGCCGTCTCAGGGGACTGTTTCGACTTGGAACTTCCCGCCTCTTTAGACATTTGCGCAGGCCCCCTTCCCACGGAATTCATACGAGCTCGATTTCTGCGGCGCGCGCGCACCGCCGCACGCCACATTTAATAAACAAGCACAGATTGTCAATAATGCCTCCCTGAGTTGCGGAGACAAAGAAGCACGCTCGGCACAGCCTCCATAACAACACATGTTTTATGGGAATAACTTACCTCGCCTCACACGCACCCGCGAATAAATAGGCAAGTTTTAATTTACTAACATCCGGAAAATTTGCTTCCGAGAACTCACCTGCGGAACATAGCCTTCAAGGGCACGCTGCTTTGGGCGCCGGCGGCACCGGGGAAATGCCCTAAGGCTGTTACCCCAAAAAACCAACAACAACACCAATATTCAACAAGGAGACTGCAAATGAAAAATCAAGGCGATGTTTCGCGTCGCGCCGTCTTGGCAGGTATCGGAAGCACGGCGTTGCTGACGGGCCTGTCTGGTCGAGCCCAGGCTGCAGGAAATGTCTTTCGTATCGGCGCGCCGAATACGATCACGGGCGCTGCGGGTGTCTTCGGCACCGGCGTGCAGAACACGATCATCGAAATGGCCAAACGGCTGAACGCAGCTGGCGGGGCCGGCGGGCACACTTTCGAGGTCTTCGCGGAAGACACTCAGACGCTGCCCGAGCCCGCACTGCTGGCGGCCCGCAAACTGATCGAAGTCAACGAGGTCAAGGCTCTTCTGGGCGTTTACTCCAGCCCCGAGGCGCTCGCCATCATCCCGGCCAGCAATGCGGCAGATGTGGTCCTGATGCACACAGGCGCGGCCCCCAAGCTCGCAGCCGACAACACCGAGGGGCTGGGTTTCCAGTTCTATCCGTCCAGCCAGTCGATCGGGTTCGTGCTAAACCAGATCGTGACCAAGGAAGGCTATGAGCGTCCCGTGACCTTGACGCTCACAAACGATGCCTCGATCGGCAACTCCACGAGCTTCCACAAATACTGGGCAGAGCAGACAGGCAGCGAACCCGAAGACATTCGCTATCAGCCGAACCAGCCGAACTACCGCTCAGAGCTGCAGCAGGCGCTTCTGGCGAACCCGGATGTGATCATCCTGAACGGCTACGAGCCCGACGCAACGATCATCATGAAGCAGCTCTATGAACTCGGAAACACAGCACGGGTGATCGCGCCGGAATTCGCGGTGACGACACGCCTGATCGAGGCACTTGGCCCGGAACTCGTCGAAGACACGATCGTCTATCGTTTCGTTCCCAACTCGGATTCCGCAGCATACACGCTCTTTGACGAAGTCTATCAGGCGGCCATGGATGCGCCGGGTTCCGCAAACACCTATGCGGCCATTGCCTATGACGAGATGAATCTCGTTGCGCTTGCTCTCGAACTCGACCCTGCGATCTCGACCGGCGCGGAGCTGGCCGACGCGATCCACAAGGTCTGTGGTCCGGACGGTGAGCCCTGCAACAGCTTTGCGGAGGGCAAGGAACTCATTGCCGGCGGCGCTACGGTTCTGAACTACCTCGGCGCCTCCGGACCGTGCGACTTTGACGATCAGGGCCGCACGCCGGGCAACTTCGGTGTCTCTGAAGTGAAGAGTGGCGAATACGTGTTCGCGTATGGCATCGTATTCGAGGACTAACATCTAATGTTCTACGCAAATCTTGCTATGTCAGGATTGGTCCAGGGTCTCCTTTTGGCGACCCTGGCACTTTCAGTCTCCCTCTGCTTCTCGGTCGCCAAATTCACCAATGCGGCGACCGGGGATTTCATGACCGTCGGTGCCTACGTTGTCGTGGCGATTCAGGCCGTCACCGGTGGGTCGCTGATGTTGGGTGTCCTCGGGTCCTGTATCGTCACGGCCCTGATCTCGTTGCTGGCCTATTGGTTGCTCTTCCGGCATCTCGCGCATGTCTCCCCGATCATGTCCCTGGTCGCGTCGGTCGGCCTTGCTCTCTTTCTTCGCAGCGTCCTGTCCCTCTTCGCGGGCCATGAACAATATGCCATCGACTATCCCATCGCGCGCGCCATCAACTTCCACGGCTTCCTGATCGTCCCGATCGACCTCTGGGTTGCGCTGGCATCCGTCGCTTTGCTCGCTCTGGTCTTTGCGGTGCTCTACCTCACGCCGATTGGCTTGCAGGTGCGCGCCCTCGCCGACAACCGCGACCTTGCGCGCGCAGCGGGCATTCGCTCGCGGGGCGTGATGATCGTTCTGTGGTCCCTGATCGGCATCGTGAGCGCGGTCGGCGGCACGATCATCGGCATCAAGACCGTGGTCATCCCGGATATCGGCTGGAACCTGCTGCTCCCCGGTTTCGCAGCGGCAATTCTGGGCGGGCTCGGGAATCCCCTCGGCGCCGTCATCGCGGCGATCCTTCTTGGCATCTGCCAAGAACTCTCAACACCGATGGTCGGCTTTGTCTACAAGACGATCTTCTCCTTTGCGGTGCTGATCGCCGTGCTGATCTGGAAGCCAGAGGGACTCTTCGGTCGCGTGGAGCAGGTGCGCTGATGATCCACTATGTCATTACCCTCCTGTCCATCGGCGGGATATACCTGCTCCTGGCGCAAGCGCTCAACCTGCAGTTCGGCTTCGCCGGACTTCCGAACTTCGGCATTGTAGGGTTCTTCGCGATCGGCTCCTACGCCTCCGCCCTCCTGACGGCGAACGGCAATTTTCCGGTCTATGGTGCGATGCTTATCGCCGGCCTGCTGGCGGCTCTGATGAGCTTTGGGCTTGCGCGTATCGTCCTAAGACTTCGTACCGACTATCTTGCGATCGTGACGCTCAGTTTCAGCGAAATCGTACGCATCCTCGTCATCGGCGAAGAGCAGATCACCAACGGCCCCAGGGGTGTCAGCGGCATACCGGGCATCCCGTTGCTATGGTCGCCCGGTGTGAACGCGGTGGTCCTGATTATCGCCGTGAACGTCCTCGTGGCCCTGGCGACCCACCTCTTGGTCCGCAGTCCGTTTGGGCGCTCGATACGCGCCATGCGGGACGACGAGGCAGCCTTTGCGTCGATCTCGAAAAGCGCGGTTTCCTACAAACTGCGGGTCTTCGGACTCGGCGGTTTCGTCATGGGTGTCGCTGGCGCGCTCTACGCGCATTACTTCGGATACATCAGCCCCGATCAGTTCCTCCCGCTGACCACCTTCTATGTCTGGATTGCCGTCATTCTGGGCGGAGCGGGCCGTCTCAGTGGAGCCTTGATCGGCACCATCGTCCTGACTCTCTTTCTGGAAGGCTCTCGCTTCTTGCGCGATGTCCTGCCCTTCATTTCCGAGGTGGAGATGGCAAGCGTCCGCATCGGAGCAATCGGATTTGCGCTCATGGTTCTCGCATCGCGTCGTCCGCAGGGCATCATGGGAGATTTCACCTCAAAATGACACTCAGATTAGAAAACCTATCCCAGCACTACGGTGGCCTGCAGGTCATCCAAGATGTCAGCCTTGAAATCGATGTGGGTGACATCACCGGGATGATCGGACCGAACGGCGCAGGTAAGACCACTCTGTTCAGCCTGATAAACGGCCTACAAAGACCGGCCGGCGGGACGGTAGTGCTCAATGGAAACGATATCACCCGCATGAAATCTCATGTCCGGGTGCGTCAGGGACTTGGCTGGACATTCCAGGTCCCGCGCCCATTTTCGCACCTGACGGTGTTCGAAAATCTGCTTGTCGCAGCAAGGGAGCAACCGGGCGATACGATATGGCGTAATTTCCTGACGCCAGGCAGGGTCGCCGCCACCGAACGCAATATTGCCGCGAAAGCCGAGGAAATACTCGAGTTTCTCAAGCTGCAGCATGTCAGGGAGAGCCATTCCAAGGTTCTCTCGGGCGGCCAGAAGAAACTTCTGGAGTTGGGACGCGCGCTCATGCTCGATCCGGTATTCATCCTGCTGGATGAGCCCTTCGCGGGGGTCAACCCGGTCCTGATCGAAGAAATCGGTGCAAGGATATCGGAACTGCGCGACCGGGGCATCGGCTTCTTGATCATCGAGCACAACATCGGTGCGCTGGCACGACTGTGCGACCGGATGGTGGTCTTGGATCGTGGCAAGATCATCGGGGACGGTGCGCCGTCGACCGTGCTGGCGGACAAGACCGTCCGGCTCGCTTATCTGGGGGAAAGCGCATGAGATTGCTCGAACTCAAGGAGCTCCGCGTCGGCTATGGAGAAGTGGATATCGTTCGCGGCATCGACCTTCATGTCGAGGAGAACGAAATCGTCACCATCGCCGGCACAAACGGCGCCGGAAAATCGACACTGGTCAAGGGTGTCATGGGCCTTGCACCCCGGACCTCTGGCCAGATGACGTTTGCCGGACAAGACCTGCTGAGCCGGTCGGCAGAGGACCGACGCTCGCTGGGTATCAGCTACGTTCCACAGGTGGCCAACGTTTTCCCAAGCCTGTCCGTCTCGGAAAACCTCAGCATCATGGGACGGGGCCAGAACGCGAAGTCGCGCATGGACGAGATGTTCAGCATGTTCCCGGCCCTTGGCCGGCGCAAGCGAACTCAGGCAAGGGCTCTCTCAGGGGGCGAGCGTCAGCAACTCGCCTTTGCGCGGGCACTGATGTCTCAACCCAAGCTCATCGTGCTCGACGAACCCACCGCTGCGCTCTCTCCCGCCCTCAGCACGCAGGTGTTCGAACAGGTGAAGCAACTCCTGTCGATGGATGTCGCCGTCCTGATGATCGAACAGCGGGCGCGGCAGAGTCTGAAGATCAGCCACCGAGGCTACATTTTGGATTCGGGCAAGGTGGCGATGGTCGGCCCCGCCGAGCAATTGCTTGCGGATCCCGAAATGGAAGAGCTCTACCTCGGCGTCCATGAGTGACGCTTGCAGCCCAAGGCGACGCGAAGATGGCCGCCGACCGGCGATCCAACCGGTGACCTGAATTCTCAGGTCGCCGGACAAGGCGATCATTTCGCCTGCCGCCTTCCAGCGTCGCGAAACACCGGGCGCCATACGCGTCGCGTGATGCGCCGACAAGATTTCCCGGCGCCATGTCGCCACGCCCTGCCGCGCTGAAACCAGAACCTCGGGCCCCGTGGAGAGCGTCACACGCGCCTGCCGCTGGCCTCCGGGGAAACAAGAACGAGATGATGAAATGCTTCGATTAGGCATCGATATCGGTGGTACTTTCACCGACTTTGCATTGGCCGACCAGGCCCGCCGCTGGACCGCGGTTCACAAGCGACTGACGACCCCGGAAGCTCCCGAACGCGCAGTGATCGAGGGAGTGTCGGCCATCTGCAGCGAAAATGGTGTCACGGTCGATGATATCGGCGAGATCATCCATGGTACGACGTTGATCACCAACGCGCTGATCGAGCGGCGAGGCCAGCCGACTGGAATGCTGGTGACCGAGGGGTTCCGCGACACCTTCGATATCGGACAGGAGCAACGATACGACCTCTATGATCTTCACCTCAGGTTCGCGGAACCGCTGGTCGCTCGCTCGGAGCGTGCCGAGGTGACCGAGCGTCTCAATCATCGGGGCGAGGTTCTTGTCGCGCTCGACGAAGACGGCCTGAGAGCTTCGCTGAAGGGGCTGGTCGAGGGCCGGGGTATTGCCTCACTTGCCATCTGCTTCCTCCATTCCTACCGCAACCCGACGCATGAGAACCGCGCCGCCGCCATCGCGAAAGAGATGTACCCCGAGCTCTACGTCTCGACCTCCGCCGACGTATTTGCCCGTCCGCTGGAGTACGAGCGCTGGACCACGGCCTGCGCCAACGCTTACTCGCAGCCTATGGTGGACCGTTACCTTCGGCGCCTCGAGGAAGGTCTGGCCGGGATCGGCTACGCCGGTGCACTTTCCATCATCGCCTCGGGCGGTGGCCTGATGACACCGGCGATGGCGCGCCGCTATCCCGTCCGCCTGCTGGAGTCCGGTCCGGCCGCTGGTGTCCTCATGGCGGCCCGCCTCTCGGAGGTCCTCGATATGTCCAGCGTGATCGCCTTCGACCTTGGCGGCACCACCGCCAAGGGAGCTTTGGTGCGCAATGGCGAGCCGAGCAAGAAATACAGCTTCGAGGCCGCGCATGCCTACAAGCACAAGTCGGGCAGTGGCCTCACTCTCCAGATCCCGGTGATCGACATGGCTGAAATCGGCTCGGGGGGCGGAAGCATCGTCGCGGTCGACAGCCTCGGCCTGATCCGTGTCGGCCCGCGTAGTGCGAGTTCCGTGCCAGGGCCAGCCTGCTATGGCCGGGGCGGCGCGGCACCAGCTCTCACTGATGCCAACCTGATTCTGGGCTACCTCGACGCGGACTTCTTCCTTGGCGGCAAGATGCCACTTGATACGGATGCCGCCAGCCGATCCATCGGTCGCACTGTAGCCCAGCCGCTCGATATGGACCTGATGCGCGCGGCCTGGGGCATCCACGACATCGCCAACGAGGATATTAGCCGGGCGTTCCGCATGCATGCGACCGAGCGCGGCTTCGACTATCGCCGCTCCAGCATGGTGGCCAGTGGCGGCGGCGGCCCGGTTCACGCCGCCCGGATCGCCCGCAAGCTCAACGTTCCCCGCGTGATCTACCCGGCCGGCGCCGGGGTAATGTCTGCCTTCGGGATGCTGGTCGGCGCGCGGTCTTTCGAGGTGGTCCGGGCGCATTCTCAGCGTCTCGATAGCCTCAGCGCCGGGGAACTCGAGGCGCTGCTCACAAGCCTGCGCTCAGAGGTGTTCTCTCACCTTGCCGGCGACGACCTAGACAGGTCAGATATCGCGACCGATGTCCGCCTCGACATGCGGTACCTGGGCCAAGGCTATGACATCGAGGTGCGGCTGCCGCAGGGTGTCTCGACGGAGACCTCGCTTGCCATGCTGCCAGCGGTGTTCGCGACCGCTTACAAGGATGTGTTCCACACGACCCTCGATCAGCCGCTGGAGATCACCGGCCTCAAAGTCGAGGCGCGTGCACCCAAGCCCGAATTCATGCCGCTTCTTCCCGCCGACCGGCCAGAGACGGGCACGGCGCAGAAAGGCACGCGCCAGGCCTACTTCCCGGCGGCTGGCGGTCTCACCGCCTGCCCGGTCTATGATCGATACCTCCTGCGACCCGGACAGGTCATCGAAGGCCCCTGCCTGGTGGAAGAGCGCGAAAGCACCTGCCTGCTCGACAAGGGCGACCGCGGGCTAATCGACACGTTTGGCAACCTCGTTGCCGAGATCAACACACAGCGCGAGGTCGCCTGATGGACACGCAACCGCCCCTTGACGCCGTCGACCTCTCGATCATGTGGGACCGGCTGATTTCGATCACCGACGAAGGCTCGGCAGCGTTGATCCGCTCCTCCTTCTCGACCCTCGTGCGCGATGGCTATGACCTCACCGTCCTAATCTTCGACGCGAAAGGCCGGATGATCGCCCAAAGTGCCAAGTGCATCCCCGTCTTCATCGGCACGGCTCCGGTGACGCTGTCGCACATGTTGGAGAAATTCTCCCCAGAGACCCTCGTCCCCGGCGACGTCGTGATCTCGAACGACCCGGTGATCGGCACCGGGCATATGTTCGACATCGCGGTGATGCGCCCGATCTACCGCGAGGGGACTCTCGTCGGCTACGCCATGAGCATCACCCACCTGCCCGACATCGGCGGAATGGGTTTTTCGGTCTCCGCCACCGAGATTTTCCATGAAGGGCTGCGGCTCCCGATCTGGAAACTGCTGAGTGCCGGGGTTGTCGATCAGAACCTTGTCGATCTCTTCCGCATGAACGTAAGGGTGCCGGAACAAGTGATCGGTGACATCTTTGCAAATGTGTCCTGCACAGAGATCGTCGCCCGGCAGGTCGTGGATTTCATGGCCGAGTATCGCCTGGGGTGCCTGCAGCCGCTGGCAGACGCCATCCTGCACAATTCGGATAGGGCGGTACGCCAGGCGCTCGAGGCCATGCCCGACGGCACCTACCGCGGCAGCGTGAACGTCGAGGCGCTCGACGAGGTCCGCACACTTCATTGTGCCATCACCAAGTCCGGCGACACACTCGACATCGATTTCGAAGGCACCGGCCCCTGCGTTCGGGCCGGCATCAACGTCCCCTTTTCCTACACCCGCGCGATGGCTCTCTACGCCATCAAGTGCCTGACCACGCCGACGATCCCCAACAACGAAGGCGCGATGCTGGCGATCACCATACGCGCGCCCAGTGGCTCGATCCTCAACGCCCTCCCACCCTCGCCATCTGCGGGGCGTCACACTATCGGGCATTTTGTTTTCCCGCTCATTCTCAACACCCTTGCCGAGATCCTTCCCGACGGCGTGAGCGCAGAGGCGGGACTGGTAGATGTGCTCACGTTCCAGGGCCAACAGCCGGACGGCACTGCGATGTCTGCGAGCTATGCCTGCACGGGCGGCTTTGGAGGCTCTCAGGGTCTGGACGGTCATCCGGCTCTGCCGGGATCGACCAACATCGGCCGGACCCCGATCGAGACCTTCGAGGCCGGCAGCGGTCTTACGGTGCTATGCAAGGAACTTCGCACAGATTCCGGTGGCGCGGGCGAATTCGCCGGTGGCGCCGGGCAGGTCATCCGAATGCGCAACGACAGCGGCCATGACATGCGAGTTTTTTCCATGGCAAACCGCACACTCTTCCCGGCGAAAGGGCTGTTCGGGGGCGGCGACGGGGCACCTCGCGAGCACTGGATCGACGATCTGAGGCTCAGCGGTCAGGGCATGAACACTCTGGCACCGGATGGCATACTTACCCTGAAGGAAGCTGGGGGGGGCGGCTATGGGGACCCTGCCCGCCGTACTCCGGACGCGATTTCCGAGGACATTGCACGCGGCTTTCTGAGCGAAGGCGTTGCCCGCCAGAGGTATCGCCGCTGACCGTACTGCCGACGTAGAAAAGACCTCTCGCGAGGCGTGACAGGATGGCCTCGCGAGACGGCGAACGCTTGCTATGGCGTCGCAGTCAGTCCTGACCCAGGGCAGCTGAAAGACCCCCAACCGCCCTCGGTCTCTGATGGTGCGAGACCAGGCGGCCGGCTCGCCGTGCACCACCTGATGCCGCCATCCGTCGCCCTGCTCGGCGCTACGGCCGACTTGAAGCGTGAGCAGAATCCACGGACCAGGTACAGTTCCATGCTCCGATTGCGGAACTTTGCGCCTCACCGGACGCGCTTTTGGCTGACCCCGTCACGGCGCCAGCCAAAGGCGTGAGCGCCGCGCCGAGTTGCTCATCGAAGCAAGGGAGCGTCGCCCGTGCTCACGCAACCTTTGAGATGTCGAGAATGGAGTCCAGCAGCATGCGCGTATAGGGATCTTGCGGTGCGTCGAACACCTGATCCGTATCGCCCTTCTCAACCAGACGGCCCCGCTGCATCACGCCGATGAAGTCGGACATCCGGCGCACCACCGCAAGATCGTGGCTGATCAGCAGATAGGTCAGCCCCAGTTCCTCCTGCAGGCTCGCCATCAGATCCAGAACCTGCGCCTGCACGGACACATCCAGCGCCGAGGTCGGCTCGTCGCAGATGATGAACTCGGGCTCGCTCGACAGCGCGCGGGCAATGGCGATGCGCTGACGTTGCCCACCCGAGAACTGGTGCGGAAACTTGAACATGGCATCGGGCTCCATCCGAACCTTGCGCAGAAGCTCCGCCACCTGTTCCTCCAGGTCGCGGCGCCCCGCCCTGCGGTTCGGGCCGTGCAGCGGTTCGGCGACGATGTCGCGGATACGCCACCGGGGGTTCAGGCTTGCATAGGGATCCTGAAAGATCATCTGCACCCGCCGCCGCTGGTCGCCGCTCATGCCCTTGCGACCGGAGATCCGCGCACCCTCCATCAGCACCTCGCCGGAGCTCGGCGGCAGCAACCCCGCGATCATGCGCGCACAGGTCGACTTGCCGGAGCCTGACTCCCCCACAAGTCCGAAGGTCGTGCCCCTGGGGATCTCGAAGGTCACATCCGCCACCGCCCGCAACACCGGTGCGGCGAACCGCTGGCGCAGCGTTCTGGCCGGGAGACGGAAATCCCGGCATAGACCCTGGACCTCGACCAGAGGCGCCACACCGGCTGCAACCGGCTTGCGGTCGCGCGCATCCGCCACCGAGGGGATCGCGGCAATCAGGCCTCTCGTGTAGCTTTCGGAAGGGCGCCGGATGATGTCAGCGACCTTGCCGGTCTCGACGATCCGCCCCTTGTTCATCACCACGACGCGGTCGGCGGTCTCTGCAACCACACCCATGTCGTGTGTGATCATCATCACCGCGGTCCCACGGCGCTCGCACAGCGCCTTGAGAACGCCGATGATCTGCGCCTGCACCGACACATCCAACGCCGAGGTCGGCTCGTCCGCGACGATCAGCTCGGGCTCCGCCGCGATCGCCAGTGCGATCACCACGCGCTGGCGCATGCCCCCCGAGAACTGGTGCGGATAAGCGCCAAGCCGGTCCTCGGCATCGCTGATCCCGGCTTCCGACAGCAGGTCGATGGCGCGGGTGCGGGCCTGGCTCTCGGACAGCGGCAGGTGGCGACGGATGGTCTCGATCATCTGCTGACCGATGGTGAACAGCGGATTCAGGCTGGTGAGCGGATCCTGTGTGATCAGCCCGATGCGCTTGCCGCGCAACGCGGCGACCTCGGCCTGGGGCAGCCCGGTGATCGGGACGCCATTGAGCAGGATTTCTCCCGAGACGATCCGGCCGGGCGACTGGATGAGCTGGATGATCGCGGCTCCGGTCATCGACTTGCCCGCCCCGGACTCGCCGACAACTCCGACGATCTCGCCCGCGGCGATATCGAAGGAGACGCCGTCGAGCGCGCGGAACGTTTGGCGTCGGTCGGGGAAATCGACGACCAGATTGCGGACGGAAAGGACTGGATGGGTCATCAGCGAAGCCTCGGGTTGATCGCGTCGCGCAGCCAGTCGCCCAGCAGGTTGACCGACAGCGCCAGCAGCACAAGCGTGAGCGCGGGGAAGAACAGGATCCACCACTCGCCGGAGAACAGGAATTGCTGTCCGATGCGGATCAACGTGCCGAGCGACGGCTGGGTCGGCGGCACCCCTACCCCCAGGAAGGACAGCGTGGATTCCTCGATCACCGCCAGCGCGAGGCTGATCGTGGCAATCACCAGCACCGGTCCCATCACGTTGGGCAGGATATGGGTCGCCAGGATCTTCACCGGGCCCTTGCCCGCGATGCGCGCCGCCGCGACATAGTCCTTGTGGCTCTCGACCATGGTGGCGCCGCGCACGGTCCGGGCGAATTGGGCCCAGTTGGACAGGCCGATCGCGAAGATCAGCACCCAGATCGCTGCCGATTCCTGAAGCGAGGGCGGGATGACGCTGCGCGCCACGCCGAAGACCAGCAACGCGATGAGGATCGCCGGAAAGGAGAGCTGGACATCGACGATGCGCATGACCACCGCGTCGGCAAAGCCGCCGCGATAGCCCGCCAGCAGGCCCATGCCGACCCCCAGCGCGACGGCAAAGAGCGTCGCCGATGCCCCCACGAAGAGCGAGACGCGGCCGCCGTGGAGAATGGTAGAGAGAATGTCGCGGCCCTGCGCATCGGTGCCCAACAGGTAATGATTGCCCGAAAAGCTCGAGGTCGTCATCGGCGGCGAAAACCCGTCCATCAGCTGCAGAGACGCGGGATCGAACGGATCGTAGGGCGCGATCAGCGGCGCGAACAGGCAGGCGAGCACAAGGACCAGCAGCACGGCAGTCGCGATCACCACCACAGGCGAATGCCACCAGGAATAGGCCACATCGGAGTCGGAGATTTTCGCAAGCAGTGAGCGGCCGCGACTGCCCGACGTGGTCTTGCCTGGCAAGACTTGGTTACCCTGCATTCTTGAGACTCCCTGCGTGAAGCCTGGGATCAACCAGGTAGTAGAGCGCGTCGACGATCAGGTTGATCACGACGAACACAAGCGCGATGAAAAGCATGTAGGCGGACATGATCGGCACATCGACGAACTGCACGGCCTGCACGAAGAGCGAGCCCACACCGGGCCATTGAAATACCGTCTCGGTGATGATCGCGAAGGCGATGATCGACCCCAGCTGCAGACCGGTGATGGTGATCACCGGAACCAGCGTATTCTTCAGCGCGTGGCGGAAATTGATGGTGCGCTCGGAAAGGCCGCGCGCGCGGGCGAAGCGGATGTAGTCCTGGCGCAGTACCTCGAGCATCTCGGACCTGACAAGGCGCATGATCAGCGTCAGCTGGAACAGCGCCAGCGTCAGCGCCGGCAGCACGAGCGACTTGAGCCCCGAGGAGGTCAGCAGCCCCGTGGTCCACCAGCCGAGGTCGACCACCTCGCCGCGCCCGAAAGACGGAAGCCAGTGCAGCTTGACCGCGAAGAGCTGGATCAGCCCGATACCGATCAGGAAGGTCGGCAACGAGACACCGATCAGCGACAGCGTCATGATCGTCATGCTGACAGGGCTGCGCGGACGCAGCGCGGTCAGGATGCCCATCACCAGCCCGCCGACAAGTGCGATGGTGACCGACAGCATGGCGAGTTCGAGCGTGGCGGGCAGTCGCGACAGGATGAGCGGCAGTACCGGTTCCTGCAAGCGATAGGAAATGCCGAAGTTGCCGTGCAGCGTATTGCCGACAAAGCGGGCGAACTGGGCAAGCACGGGCTCGTTCAGCCCGAGGCGGTCGCGCAGCGCGGCACTGTCCTCGATGCTTGCGTCCTGCCCCAGCATGCCGGCAACGGGGTCACCCACGTAGCGGAAAACGATGAATGAAATGAGTGCGACGGCGATCATGACGATCAGCGATTGCGCGACCCGTTTCAGGATGAAGAAAAGCATTGTGTCCCCCGTGAACTCTGCGTTTGACCGCAGACATGAGATGCTGACGATTGTGCGACCGGGGTGGTCCCGGCGGCTCGGAGGCCGCCGGGACCGGCACCGTCAGTCCAGCGTGATCGTCGCCATGTTGGGCTGGTTCTCGGGGTGGATCGCAAGATTCAGACCGTCGCGCATCGCGTAGGCCAAGACCTGATTGTGGACCGTCAGGAAGATCCGCTCGTCCTGTACGAACTGCCAGATCTCGGCGATCATCGCGTCGCGCTTCTCGAGATCGGCCTCGGTGGCCAGCGCCTCGATTTTCGCATCAAGTTCGGGGTTCGAGTAGCGCGACCCGTTGTAGGAGCCGTAGGATCCGTCGCGGGTGTGCACAAGGAAGTCGAACAGGTACTGCGAGTCGAAGGTCGGCACGCCCCAGCCAAGAAGGTAGAAATCGGTCGTCCAGTTCTCGATCAGCGCAAAGTGCTGCGCCCGGGGCTGGGCGATCAGGTTAATCTTGATCCCAATCTGCGCGAGCATGCCGACCACGGCCTGGCAGATCGCCTCGTCGTTGACATAGCGGTCGTTGGGGCAATGCAGGGCGACGCTGAAACCGTCGGGATATCCGCCCTCGGCGAGCAGTTCCTTGGCCTGGGCGATGTCCGGCGCGGGATAAGCGTTCAGCGCCTCGGTCCAGCCGTTCGCGAAGGGGGCCAGCGGCATTCCCGCCGGATCGGAATTGCCGCGCATCACCACCCGCTGGATGGTGTCGCGATCAACCGCAAGCGACATGGCTTCGCGGACCTTGGGCTCCTTGAAGGGGTTCTTGCCCTTCACATCGGAGGTTTCCAGCTCATCCGACGCAAGATCGTAGGAGAAGAAGATCGAGCGGTTCTCGGGGCCGACCGACACCTGGAAGCCCGGGCTGTTCTCGAGCCGAGAGATATCCTGCACCGGGACGTCCTGCACCACGTCCACTTCGCCCGACAGCAGCGCCGCGATCCGCGTCGCATTGTCCTTGATCGGCGTGAAGACCACCTCGTCGACGGCCGGCTTTTCACCCCAGAACTCCGGGTTGTAGGTCAGCACGGTCTTCACGTCGGGCACCCGTTCGACCAGCTTGTAGGTTCCGGTGCCATTGGCATGGCGCACAGCGTAGTTGCTTTCGCCGGCCTCGTAGTTCTGCGGTTCGAGGACATCATGCTCCTCGGACCATTCGTGATCCATGATGAAAGTGTTGGTCAGGTTCTGGACATAAAGCGGCTGCGGCCCGTCCATCTTGACCTGTACCGTGTAGTCATCGACCGCGACCACTTCGACAACATTCTTGTGCAGCCCCTTGAGCGCCGAATGCTCGTTGCGGATGCGATTGAGCGAGAACACCACGTCGTCAGCGGTGAGCGGCTGGCCTTCCTGGAAGGTCACGCCCTGCCGGAGCTTGAATTCCCAGACCGTGGGATCGTCTGGAAGCACGCGCCATTCGGTGGCCAGCCGCGGCTCCAGTTTGCCGTCGTTGCCGCGCAGTGCGAGGGTGTCATAGATGTGCTGCAGCAGGTTGCGCGTCGGGCTGTCGTTGTTGGCATGCGGATCGAGCGTCAGCGCGTCCGCCGAGCGCGCCCAGCGAACCGTCTCCGCGGCGAGCGGCCCCGCAAGAAGCAGCGGACCCGCAAGGGCGGCCACCAGGGCCAGATTTCCAACTTTCATAGTATCCTCACTGTTGTCTTTGATTTGGTTATATTTTTTGACGCGCTGTGCCGCGCTGGTTTTTATTGCTTGACCGGAAGTATGATCCGCGAAGGCATCGCCTCTCCCCGTGCGAAGGTCAGCAGCGGCGGGCGTCCGTGCGGGACCTGCGCGCAATGGTCATCGTCCGCGCCTGCGATCGACAAACGGATACGGCTGCCCTCGGAGAAGCGCCAGGCCGTAGGCGAAAAGGCCAGCTGCAGCTTCTCGAATTCCCCGACCGGCAGCGGTGCCGCATCTTCCCGACGGAAGCTCTGGAACGGCCAGGACGTGCGGTAGCTGGCGGGGGCCTCTTGCACCTTGCGGTGGATGGCGCGCAGCAGCGCTTCGGTCACATAGCGCTCGGTGCCGTCAGCCTCGACCTCGGTCAGGTAGAGAAACAGCGCCGCGTCGGGTTGGCTTGATTGCATCCAGAGCTCGGCGATCACATGCCCCGCGATTTCGCTCGGCGCGGCCAGCGGGGCGCTGGTGAACGACAGCATCCGGTCGCCGCGGCCCTGCCAGTCACAGTAGTAATCCCGCGAGTCGACGGCAGCGATGCGCTCGTAGCGGGTTTCATTGCCCGTCCCGATGTTGAAATCGACCTGATACATGTCGTCGCCCGCCACAGCCGCGGTCTCGCTGAGCGCATTGTCGACCGACAGGTTCAGCACGTGATCGGTGTCGGCCGGCGGCCAGACCGCGGCGGAGCGCCATTCCTCGGCGTGCATCGCGTAATAATGCACCGGGGCTTCGTCCCGCAGCCCGGTATCCATACCCAGAAGATAGGTATCGAAGAACCTCAGGACTTCCGCGAGGATGTCGAAGTCCGGCTCGACCGCCTGCCGCCACGGCGAGACATCGACGCGCGCGCCGTGATCCCACGGCCCGATCAGAAGGTGGTGCGGGTTGTCACTGAGGGTCAGAAAGCGCGAGATCGCCCCATTCATGTAGCCAAAACCGTCATACCAGCCCGAGACCGACATGATTGCCACGTCCGAACGCGTGCCGCCGCTGTAGCTGTAGGGGCTGAAGGAGGCAGAGCTATAATCCGCGTCATAGGGCAGCGGCTCTTCGCGGAAACGGAACTCCGACATGAAGTCGGTATGGCGATAGTTGTTGCGGTGCTCGGCCAGCGCCTCTGCCAGCAGCACGCCGTCAGGATCAGCGTCCACCGGCTGTGCGCCGATATAGTCCGGATCAGACCAGTACTTGAACGCCTTGAGCACCTCCCGGTCGTCCTGATCCAGCCCGATCATCAGGTCGTCGTAGAGCTTTGTCAGCGCTTTGAGCTGGATGCCCCCGGGAAAGTAGTTGTCTGCGTAGGTGTCCCAGACCGAGAACAGCGGCGCGATCGCCTTGACCGCGGGATGCCCGGTGCTGGCCAGAAAGTCCGCCTGAGCGCCGAGATAGGACACCCCGCCCGACCCGATCACCCCGTTTGACCATTCCTGCGCGACGATCCAGTCGCAGACATCCGCCGTATCGAGCCGCTCTTCCGGCGAGCGGAAGCTGCTGCGCGTGCCGAAACTCGCACCGGTGCCCCGGCAATCGATGACGACCACCGCGTAGCCGAATTTAACGAAACAGTCGCGGTAGGCCGCGGTGTTCGGGCTGGGTTCCGCAGTGCTGCCCTCCTTGGTCTTGAACCGCCGACGGTAGGGCGTGAAAACGGTGATCGTCGGAAAGCGCTCCGGCCCCGGCATGCCGTCCTTGCGCTCCGGCAGAAAGATATCGACGGCAAGGCGGCAGCCATCGCGCATCTCCACATATTGAGACACCGGCGCGCCGAGCTGAAAGTCGCAGGACCGCTGGGCAATGTAGCGATCCGGCGAGATCTGCCACGCGCCATCAAGGTTTTTACGGTCTTTCAATTTGTCCAGCATGCGACGTCCCATCTCGGAAGTTCCTCCGCCAGCGGTCGATCCGTGGCGGCTTTGGACAAATGTCATGAAAGTTTTCTGTATACGTCAAATTCCAACTATGTCAGTTTGTATGCGTTTTCCGCATATTGGGGCTGCCATGTCATCTCTCTATCGCGGGCTCGAAGCCCTCCGTGCGTTCGTTGAAACCGGGTCGGTCTCCAACGCGGCGCTGCGTCTCAGACGCACCCAGCCCCAGATCAGCCGGACCCTTGCCCAGCTCGAAGAAGAGATTGGTTTCACACTGTTTCTTCGGAATACAAGACCTCCGACACTGACCCGCGAAGGACGCCGTTTCTACGAGGAAGCCGAGGGCGTCGTGCAGGGCATGGACAAGCTGCGCTACCTTGCGAAACAGATGCGGGAGAAGGAAACGAAGCACCTGAGAATTCTCACGACGCCCTTCATCACAAATGCGGTCGTGACCGATGCAGTGGCAGATCTGACTTTTTCAGGGCAGCTCGACTCCGCCCAGATCGAATCCCGCCTGCACCTTGGAATCGAAAGCTGGATGAGCACCGAGATCTTCGACCTCGGTGTCATCGTGGCGGCACCGGCCCACCCCTCGTTCGAGACCCGCACCTTCCTGACGGTCGAACCAATGGCCATCGTCCCGAAGGACAATCCCCTCGCGCAGAAGGCAGAGATCAGCTTCGACGATTTCGCGGACCAAAGCATCATCCAGCTGCATAGCCGTTCCATGTTGCGCCAACATCTGGCGAGACTGAGCGCCGAACGCGGAGTCGAACTGTCTTCGCCGTTTCAGGCGGCAAACGGTCTTATCGCGTGTCAGCTGGTCGACCGGGGATTGGGCTGCTGTCTGGCCGACCCTTTCGTTTCGACCGCATCGGGACTTGCCAATATCGCCATCCGCCGGTTCACCCCGGCGCTCAAGCTGGAATACAGCTTCATGTATCCGCTCTGGCAAAGTCGCTCGCAGCTGGTCGAGATCATGTCGGAGAAGATCGAAACCCTCGCCTGCCAGAAGTGGCAGGAGTTGACTCAAAACGCCGATCGATAAGCCTCTGCCCTGTGCCGCCCCTGTAGCTCCGACAGGAGCGCCTCCGGCGGGCGTATTGCCAAAGAGAAGAAGAGACAAAGGAGGGTACCGCGCTGGCTTTCGCATGTTGCCTGCGCCGGGGACAGTGCAGGGCAAACACCCTGTGCAGCGCGCAGACCACGGCCACCGGCAGCACGGGCACGATCCTCCCGGCCCTGTGGCGACCTTCGCTGCGCGGCGCGATACTGGCCGGGCACCCGGCAGGCCCGGCGCCCGGAGGCCCGAAGGGCTTGGGGGCTCCGCCCGTTCCGCCTCCGTCCGGACCAGCTTCTCGAGTGTCAGGTCAGACACCGCGCGTTGCAGCCTCAGGGCCTCCTTCTCGAACTCCTTGGGGCGCGACGGCTGAGCCGGGTTCATCCCGCCATGCTGCTTCCGCCACCGGGAGAACATATGCCGCGATATCCCGATAGTCCGCACCGTATCGGCAATTGACAGGCCCTGAGCATGCAGCCCGCGACCGGTCGAAGCTCGATGACAATGTCTTCTGGCTTCTCTCGCATTCCCGCTCTTCCCTAGTGCTCCCGTGCGCCGCAATCCTACCGGGTTTCACGCTTGGTGGGTGGACCACTGCACCAGGGCCGGACCACCATGATCGACAGGGCGTTGGATCCGTTGGCTCAACCCGCTTCAGCGCCGCGCTTGGATCTTCCAAGCTCTTTCGGCCAAAGAAGAGGCACCGCGAACGCCCACCGTCCGGCACCTGTTTGTTCACTGGCCGCCTCGTCCAAGGCCACGCCGACACCGGTCCCAAGGGCACCTCACACCGTCGGGGCATGACGCTTCCTAGGCCACGCCCGCCGTTGTCAGCCGACGCCAGTCGGCCAGGGCGCGCGGGCTGCCGTCGTGCAGCCCCGCCGCAACGACCGCGCCGAAGCGCAGATCGCCGGCGGGAAGGACCTTCAAGGCGTGACCGAGGGCGCGGAGCGCCTCGATTTCCGGGTGCGACTCTTCGATCAGAAGTTGCCCGTTCTCAGACCTCCATCGCGGCGCTGCCACCGCTGCGGCGAGATCTTCGCCCGCAAGCCGTGCCCGGGACAGCACCTGCAGCAAGGTCTGCACCTGCCCGTCGGCACCAGGGGTGGCCAGGGCCCAGACGGACCCGTCCGGGCCGGTCAGCAGGGCCGGCGCGAGCGTATGCACCGGTCGTTTTCCAGCGGCGGCGTCATTCGGCGCAGGGCCAAAGCCCGCGGCGCGGTTGTTGAGCGTGAAGCCACCCTCGGGGACGTAGACCGCGCTTCCGAAATCGTCGAAGACGCTGACCAGCGACGAGACCACGCATCCGTCGGCATCGGCGCAGGCCACGCCCGCGGTGTGCAGGTAAGCGCGCGGTCCGCCGCGGTGCAGGGCCCGCTCGGGATCATAGGTCAGCGCCTCGGACATCAGTGCCATGCCTGCGCCAGCCCGCGCGCGATAGGCGAAGGCGGCCTCGGTGAGCTCGATTCCGGCGTGGTCCATCGCGCGGCCGGCCTCCGGCGACGCGGCTTCGAGCGCCGCGAGGGACATGTTCAGCAAGATGCCCTGCGTCATCGGCGGCTGTGTCATCACCGTGAGCCCCGCCCAGCTGGTGCTGTTCGGCGCGCTCACCACGGTCTCATGCGCCGCCAGGTCAGAGGCCCTCAGGGTCCCGCCAAGCGGTCTCACCGCGCGCTCCACCGCCTGCGCAATTTCCCCCTCATAGAACGCGGTTGCGCCGCGATCCGCCACTGCGCGCAGCAGCGCGGCAAGCTCCGGCAAGCGAACCAGATCGCCCTTTTTGCGGTCGAAGAGCGGCCAGCTCTCGGCCCCGCCCGCCAGCAGCCGATCTCGCTGCGCGACCAGCGCTCCGGCGAGGTAGGAGGTCACCCGGAACCCCTCTTCGGCCAGCGCGATGGCCGGGGCGAGCAGCTCGGCCAGAGGCAGCGTGCCATGCCCTGCGTGAAGGCTTGTCCAGGCGCCGACCAGGCCCGGCACGGTGATCGCGTTGGCGCCTTCGATGGGCTCTCCGGCCCAGCCCGCCGGCGCGCAGCCAGTGCCGTTGATCGCGGTAACGTCGCCGCCAGCCGCGTGCACGAGCGCCAGCATGTCTCCCCCAAGTCCGCAGGCATCCGGCGAGATCACCGCCAGCACCGCCTGCGCCGAGATCAGCGCATCCGCGGCCCCGCCGCCGCGTTCGAAGGCGCGCAGCCCGGCCGCGGCGGCCAAGGGGTTCTCACAGGAGATCGCGCCGCGCCGACCCTCCATGACGGGACGGAGCGGCGACGAGAACGGGTCGGCAAGGGTGAACATTCGAACGCTCCTTCAGACTGCGGTATAGCCGCCATCAACCACCAGCTGCGTCCCGGTGACGTAGCGGGCGGCCGGGGAGGCGAGATAGAGCACGCTTCCCGCGAGCTCCTCCGGGGTGCCGTGGCGACGCATGGGGATGCCGCTTTCGATCTTGCGGCGCACCTCCGCCGGGTCCTCTTGATGCTCCCAGAAGGTATCGTTGAACGGCGTATCCACCCAGCCCGGCAGCAAGGCGTTGACCCGGATCCCGCACGGCCCAAGCTCGTCGGCCAGCGCGCGCACCAGCCCGATCACCCCGGCCTTCGTGGCATGGTAGGCCGGCATTCCCGCATGACCGCGCAGGCCGCCAGTGGACGAGGTGAAGATCACCGACGGGTTGTCCGATGCGCGCAGATGCGGCACCGCGGCCTGGGTGAGGAACATCGGCAGCGACAGGTTCACCGCGATCGACCGCTCCCACATCTCGGCGGTCCAATGTTCCAGATCCGCGGAAAGCATCAGCCCGGCATTGACGAACAGGCAGTCGATGCCGCCCTGCGCCTCAACCGCGAAATCCACTGCCCGTGCTGGCGAGGCCGGCTCGGCAAGATCGAGCACGCGGGTCCGAAGCGTGCCGGGCTTCTCCGCCGCAGCGGTCTCGAGTGCGGCCAGCCCCTCGGCGTTGAGATCGCAGACGGTGACCGTCGCGCCCTGTTCGAGAAAAGCCAAAGCAGCTGCGGCACCGATTCCGGTTGCGCCGCCGGCGATAAGAACGCGGGTCATGGAGAACTCTTTCTTTGGGACTGGTAGACTGTGGTCAGGTGGTCATGCTGCCAGCCGATGCTGGCTTCGGCCCAGGCCGCCAGCGAGAGCAAAAGCGCGTCACTCCCCGGCGCGGCAGCGAAGAGCGCGCCCTCGGGGCGGTTCCGCGGGTCGCGGATCAGCGGCAGCGACAGGCTCGGAAAGCCCGTCAGGTTCCAGGGTCGCGCAAAGCAGGTGTAGTCGCGGTTGCGCGGTCCGGTCTCATGATCCGGGCGCATCAGCGACAGCGTCCCCGGTTCCGGGGCGGCGGCGTTGAGCGCCGGGCTGAGCAGCAGATCGTAGGTTGCAAAGCAGGCAAGGACGCGGTCTCGGTAGGCCAGGATGGTCTCGCGCGCCGCCAGCACGTCGGCGCCGGTCACCTTGCGACCGGCCTCAATCCGCGCCCAGGTTGCGGGTTCGAAATGCCCCGGCAGGGCGGACAGCCCGGCGGCCTGCTCCATCGCGGCGACGGTGGCGGCGAGAGAAGCCAGACGCACCCTGCGCTCGGCCTCGGAGAGCTCCGGCGTGATCGGCGGCAGGCGCGTTTCGGCCACGTCCAGCCCCAGCGCCGCCAGCCGCTCCGCAAGAGCCGCGAGCCGCCCCGCAATCGCATCGCAGGTTGCGCCGCCATCGGCGGCCTGCAGCACCAGACCGATGCGCGGGCGTCCGGCAAGCGGCGCGGGGGTGGCGAGATCGGGCCGGTTGGCGGCCACTGCGAGGGCCAGCGCCGCGTCGGCCGCGGTGCGGGTGAGCGCGTTTTGCGCAGCCATGCCCCCGGCCCCTTCGATGCGTTCGGGGCCAAGCGGCACGAGCCCATGGCTCGGCTTCAGCCCGACGAGCCCGCAAAGTGCGGCCGGAATGATGATCGAGCCGCCCGCGTCGCTGGCGTGGGCGATCGGCACGATCCCGGTAGCCACGGCCACGGCGGCACCGCCGCTCGACCCACCAGAGGACAGGCCCGGCGCATAGGGATTGCGGGTCGAAAGCCGTTGGTGCCGGCTTTCGCACCCCGAGGTGCCGCCCAGCTCGGGGCTGTGGCTCCGGCCCAGCAATACGGCCCCGGCGTGCAGATAGCGGTCGACCACGGTGCTGTTCTGCGCCGCCGGCGCAGCCGGAAAGCCGCTGCCGTTGGCGGTGGGGCGGCCCGCCACCGCGCAATGCAGATCCTTGATCAGCATCGGCACGCCCGCCAGCGCACCGGTCAACGGACCGGCCGGCTGATCAGAGCTGGCCACCTCTGCGCGCAACGGAGGATCGAAGTGTTCGCAGATTGCCTGCAGCCCAGGGTCGACCTCGGCCATGCGGCGACGCGCGGCGGCCAAGACCGCATTCCCGCAGAGCCGCCCGGCCCGCAGGCCGCCGGCCAGCCCAACGGCATCGAGCCGGACGTAGCTGCGCGTTTCCATTCCCGGGGGTCCTGCCTGCGCCACGCCTTTCAGTATTGTGCGTCAGGGAGCCGGACGATCAGCCCCGCCATCGCCTCGGTCATGATCAGCTGGCACGACAGCCGGCTCTCGGGCCGCCGCTCGGCGGCCGTGGCATCGAGCATCTCGTTTTCCACCTCGCCGACGTCGGGCAAGCCAAAGCCGCCCGCGTTCTGCACGTAAACGTGGCAGGTGGCGCAATTGATCGAGCCGCCGCACTCTCCCATGATGCCGTCCACATTGCTCATCACGGCCGCTTCCATGATCGAGGTTCCGACGGCCACGTCGAGCACGGTTTCGGTGCCGTCATCGGCGATAAAGGTTACGTTGGGCATGTCGCCTCCTGTCTCTTGTCCGGGGACCGGGTTTTCTCAGGCCGCCTTGGGCGTGAGCGCCAGCGGCAAAGTGGTCAGGCCGCGCAGGCCGGGGTGCATGCGCAGCCCGGTGGGCCCGGTCACCGCCATGCTGTCGATCTGCTGGGCAAAGGCCTGGAAGAAGCACTCGGCCTCGAGCCGCGCGAACATCTGCCCGACGCAGCCGTGGATGCCGACGCCGTAGCCCATCTGCCCCTTGATCTTGCGGCTGATGTCGAAGGTATCCGGGTCTTCGAAATGCTCGGGATCGCGCCCCGCCGAGCCGATGAAGATCATCACCTTCTCGTTGGCGCCGATGGTCTGCCCGGCCAGCTCCGTTTCCTTGAGCGTGGTGCGGAACAGGCTCTGCGAGGAGCTGTCCCAGCGCGTCGCCTCCTCAAAGGCGTTCCGGGCCAGCGTGGGGTCGTCGCGCAGCTTGGCGTATTGCTCGGGATGCCGCGCCAGCGCCCACAGGCACAGGCCGATGCTGTCCACCGTCGTGTCGACGCCCGCAGAGAGGAACGTGCGCACCAGCATCATCGCCTCTTCTTCGGTGATCTTTCCCTCGTCGGCGGCACCATAGATGATCTGCCCGATCCCGCCTTCGGCCAGCATGTCGCGCTGGCAGCGGCGCACGATCCAGTCGGGCACATCCTTGTGGGTCTCCATGTACTCCTCGTACCAGGGCACCACCGGGCCGAAAGCGCCGAACACCATGGTGCCGTAGATCAGCAGGTTCTCGCGTCCCTCTTCCGCGAGACCGACGCTGTCGGGGAAGACCTTGAGCGGATAGGCACGGGTCAGCGCGCTGACCGCCTCGATCTCGCCGCGGTCCCTGACCTCGGCCACCATGCGCGCTGCATCGGCATCGAAGCGCTCGCGGATCTGTCGCAGCACCTTGGGCGAGAGCGCGCGCGACAGCACCGTGCGCGTGCGGGTGTGCTCGGGCGGATCGACCTCGAGGATGATCGACGGCTTGCGCCAGGGCTTTTCCTTGAAGTAGTTGCGGATGCCCCCACCACCGGCGTTGGAATAGGTGTCGTAGTCGGTCAGCACCTTCTGGCAGGTGTCATAGTGGTGAACGCACCAGATATCGTGCTTTTCGAGATAGACGACCTTTCCCAGACTGCGCAGCTCGGCATAGGCGCTGTAGGGATCAGCGCGGAACTCGGGCGAGAACGGGTCGATCTGGCTGGTGATGCGGTTGGGCATGGGAGGCTCCTGGGTCTTTGGGTCTGTCGGGGACGGCTCAGCTGCCGCTCCCTTGCGTTGCGCGCATGTCGGCACGGAGCGCCGCGGTTGCGGCCTCGTCGACCGTGCCTGCGGCCGGGTCGGACAGCACCACGCCGTAAGCGGTCGCTGCGGCCTCGACCGAGACCAGCCCGTCGAGCACGTCCTCGGCTACGCGGCTTGGATCGCGCCGCAGCGGGTCGCCGTAGCCGCCTCCGCCAGCCATGCGGTGGCGCACCAGCGCACCGGCATTCAGCGTTTCGGCCTGAGTTGCCAGTGGCGGCATCGCGCGCAGCGTGTTGCCCGCCTCGATCTCGGTGAACGCGGGCTTGCCCTCGCCGCCGCCGAACAGGCCGTGCGGCGGGTGGATCGCCTTGTCCGAGCGCACCCCGAAATAGGTGTCGTCGGCAAGGGCACGCCACTCCCGCTGGATCGAGACGCCGCCGCGGAACTCGCCCGCCCCGCCGGTATCGGCGACGAAGCCGTAGCGTTCGATGCGCAGCGGGTAATCCGCTTCGATCATCTCGATCGGAACGTTGGACTGGTTCGAGCCCATGTGGGGGACCCCGGACTGCCCGTCATGGGCCGAGGTCGCCCCCCAGACGCCCATCACGCATTCCGAGAACACGAAGGGCTTGCCGCCCTGCTGACCGCCGAAGCTCGGCAGGGTGGAGCCGCCGGTATTGTCAGCCGCAATCTTGTCCGGGAGCGCCTCGGCAAGCGCACCGAAGATGCAATCGATGATGCGATAGCCAGTGATGCCCCGCGCGCCGCAGGGCGCCGGGTAGACGCAGCTCACCAGCGTTCCCGGCGGTGCGGTCACGGTGATCGGGCGGGTGTAACCGTGGCAGTTCGGCACCTCCTCGGGCATGATCGAGCGCAGTGCAGCGTAGACGTTCGACTTGCAGAACGAGAGCGGCGCGTTGATGCCGCCCTTGACCTGATTGCTGGTGCCGGTCCAGTCGGCGGTGATCTCGCTGCCCGAGACGGTGAGCGTCAGGTGCAGCTCGATCGGCTCGGGATCGGCGCCCAGCCCATCGATATGATCGACGAAGCTGTAGCGGCCGTCGGGGATCGCCTCGATAGCCTTGCGCGAAAACAGCTCGGCCTGGTCCTGCAGCGCCTCGGCGTAGGCCTCGATCTCGTTCGCGCCATAGCGCTCGAGCAGCTTGGCAAAGCCCTGACGCCCGGCACGCGCGGCCGCCATCTGCGCCCGAAGGTCGCCGATCACCTGCTCCGGCACGCGCACGTTGGCGGCGATGATCTCGAACAGCATCGGGTTCTCGACACCGCCCTCTACCAGCTTGAGGAACGGCAGGCGCAGGCCCTCCTGATGGATCTCGGTTGCGCCGATCGAGTTCGAGCCCGGCACCAGACCGCCGACATCGGCGTGGTGGGCAATGGTCGTGGCCCAGGCGCAGATCCGGCCCTCGGCGAAGATCGGCTCGATCACGTAGATGTCCGGCAGGTGCTGGCCCTGGATGATGTAGGGATCATTGCCGACAAACACGTCGCCCGGGTTGATCCGGCCCTCGAAGGTCTGCACGAGATGGTTCATCGCGTCGTAGAAGCTGCCGAGGTGCATCGGCGTGGTGACACCCTGCGCGATGGTCTCGCCGCGCGCGTTGCAAAGCGCGGTGGAGTAATCCATCGCGTCCCGCACGATCGGGGAATGCGCGGTGCGCATCAGGATCAGCGCCATCTCGTCGGCGATGGCCTCGAAGCCGTTTTTCAGCACTTCCAGCAGGATCGGGTCGATCTGGCGGCTCATGTGCGGGCCTCCCGGACGAAATTGATGACGATATTGTCGTAGCCGTCACGGAACACCGTGGCGTCCGGCGGCACCACGGTGGTGCCCTCGTATTCCTCGATGATCATCGGCCCTTGGACCGGAGTTTCGGCCAGCGCCCCGCGATGCAGCACCGGCGTGTCGCGCAGGCCCATCTCGGCGCCGAAATAGACCGGACGGTGCGTGCCCTCGGCAGGCCGGCTGCGCTCCTGAAGCGCCATGCCGCCGGCGGTTCGCGGCGCGACCGCGCCCAGCACCCGGAGGTTGACGATCTGGATCGCGCCGTCGAGCAGGTGGCCGTAGCTGCGGCGATGTTCCGCCTCGAAGGTCTCCCGCACGGTGCCTAGAGCATCTGCCAGCGCGCCGTCGCGCGGCAGGTCGATCTGCAGCTCGAAGGCCTGACCGGCGTAACGAAGATCGGCGGACCAGCGCAGCTCGGGCCGGGCCTGATCGAGCTCGGTCAGCACCTCGGCTTCCATCTCCCGCAGGAGCGCTTCCGCCCGGGGTGCGGTCGCGGCGTCGAGCAGACCGAGGAAGGCGCGCGCCCGGGTGGCCTCTAGATCGGCAAAGAGCAGCCCGACCGCCGAGTAGACGCCGGCGGCAGGCGGGACCACGACGCGGGTCATCTCGAGCTCGCGGGCGATCATCGCGCCGTGCACCCCGCCGTTGCCACCAAAGCAGAACAGCGTGAAGTCACGCGGGTCGCGCCCGCGATAGGTGCTGACCGCCTTCACCGCCCGCATCATCGTGACGTTGGCGAGCTTGTGCACGCCGAAGGCTGCCTCGTGGGCATCGCAGCCCAGATGCGGCGCGATCTCGGTCTCGAAAGCGGCTCGACTGGCAGCCGCGCGGATCGGCACCGTGCCGCCGGCCAGCGCATCCTGATTCAGGTAGCCGAGCGTCACGTTCGCGTCGGTCACCGTGGCCGCGGTCCCCCCCTGATCGTAGCAGAGCGGTCCGGGCGAGGAGCCGGCGGATTGCGGACCGACCTTCAGCGCTCCGGCGGCATCGATGCGCACCATCGAGCCCCCACCCGCGCCGACCTCGGAAACGTCGATCACCGGCAGTTTCAGCGCGTAGCCGCCGCCCTTGGTGAGCCCGGCCGAGAGCGAAATACCTCCGCCGACTTCGTATTCGCTGGTGGCGTTGATCCGCCCTGCCTCGATCATCGCCGCCTTGGCTGTCGTGCCGCCCATGTCGAAGGTGATGATGTTGTCATAGCCCGCACGCGCGCCCATGCGGGCGGCGCCGACGACGCCGGCGGCGGGACCGGATTCCACCACCGTGGCGGGCTTCGCGATGATCTGCTCAATCAGCTGGACCCCGCCCGAGCTCTGCATCATGGTCAGCCGCCCGTCCTGCCCCGCTGCCTTCAGACGGTTCGAGAGCGAGCGCAGGTAGTCCGCCACCGGCGGGCCGATATAGGCGTTGGCGACGGTGGTCGAGGTGCGTTCGTATTCGCGGATCTCGGGCAGAACCTCGCAGGAGAGCGAGATGAACTTCTCGGGCAGCCGCGCCCGCAGGCGCGCCCCGACCATCTGTTCGTGCGCCGGGTTGATGTGGGAATGCAGAAAACAGACCGCAACCGCATCGACGTCGAGCGCCGCGATCCGGTCGATCAGCGCCTCGACGGCCTCCGGGTCGAGCGGCTTGAGCACCTCGCCGCGCGCATCCATGCGCTCGGCCAGTTCGAAACGGCGACGGCGGGGAACGAGCGGCGCGGGCTTTTCGTAGAGCGGCTCATATAGACGCGGCACGCGGATGCGGCGCAGCTCGAGCACGTCGCGGAAACCCTCGGTGGTGATGAGGGCAGTCTTCGCGCCCTTGCCTTCTAGGATCGCATTGGTGGCGACCGTCGAAGCATGCAGGATCTCGTCAAAGCGGACGCCGCCCTCGGCCTCGCCGAGATCGTTGATCGCCTCGATGATCGCGGTGGCATAGTCGTCCGGGGTCGACGGCACCTTGCGGGTGAGCAGCCGTCCGTCCGCGGAGAGGCAAGCGATGTCGGTGAAGGTTCCGCCGATATCGGCGGCAATGCGAAAACCCGATGCCACGGCGCGTTACCCCCGGTCCTGGCGGTATTGCGCCAGCTTCGCCCCGTCGATCTCGATGCCGAGACCAGGTGCCTCGGTGACGAAGATATGGCCGTCGCGGACGGTCATCGCCTCGGTGATGATGTCGTCCTTGTAGTAGTTGCCGGCATAGGCGCAGGGGTGGCTCCCCGCCGGTGCGTTGACCGGGATCACGCTGGGCAGGGTCACGCAGGGCTGCGACAGAACGAAATGCAGGTTCGCGGCATTGCCGATGCCCGACTCGATCGACCCGTTCACATCGCAGGGGATGTTCATCGTCTCGGCGATGGCCGAGACCTTGCGGGCCCCGACGAAGCCGCCGGCCTTGGCGAGGTAGATCGAGATCCAGTCCGCCGCCCCGTTGGCCACCACGTCCATCGCGTCCACCGCATCCCAGCAGCTTTCGTCGGCCATGACCGGCAAGCCGCCGCGGGCGGTGATCGCCGCCATCGAGGACATGTTCGCGCCGGGTTGTTCGCAACCGTCGGCCCCGGCCTCGCGCAGGCGGGCAAGGATGTCGATTGCGTTGCGGGCCGTACGGTAGCCCTGGTTGGCATCGAGCCGCAGGAAGACTCCGTCTCCCGCTTCGCGACGCAGCTCCCGGATCAGTTCAATGTCGCGGTCGGCATCCACCCCGCCCTTGATCTGAAGCGCGGTGCAGCCATCCGCCAGCGCGCCAAGCGCTTCGTCCATGGCCTCGGCATGACCCATGAGGCCGACCATATGCGCAAACCGCACACTATCGCGAACCTTGCCGCCGAGCAGGCGATAGACCGGCTGGCCCAGGACCTTGCCCCAGGCATCGTGCAGGGCGATATCGATCGACAGCTTGGCATAGGAATTCCCGATCGCGGCGCGATCCATCGCAAGCCGCGCCGCGTTCACGTCCGAGACATCAAGCCCGACGACCACAGGCGCAAGCACGTCGCGCACCATGGCACAGACCGTGGCCTGCGTTTCGCCGCCCCGGCGGCCAGCGGCCCCGCCCCAATCGGGCAAGGGCGTTGCCTCGCCCCAGCCGATCACGCCACCCTCGGTTTCGAGCCGTACGACGACAAAGCCGCCAAGATCCTCACGCAGTCCGGCCCACTTGAAATCCCGCCGGACTGGCAGGCGAATGGGGAATGCCTCAATACTGGTGATCTTCATGCTCTGTCCTTGCTCGTCTTCACTGTCGGGCCCGGTGCTCCGCTCCGGGTCAAATCCTGACGCCACATTCCCGTCGGCCCGGGACGCGGTCAATGCAAAATTTTCTGAAACGAAAATTTTTGAGGATAACCCGGGAATGTGAGCCAGAAGAGATCGAGAGGAGACGCCACTTCTCCGCAGGCACAATCCGACTGGCCGCTACCGCCATGCAACTGCAAACATCCAGATCATTGCATTGAAAACTAATGCTTTAATCTCAATACTTCGAGTTTTGAGACGTCGCGAAGGGCACGCCATCAACAGCGCTTTGATCGCTTTCGCGCCGATCTCGCGTCAACCAGCGCAATTTTCTTTCGTGAGACGTCGTGCCCGAAAATTGGGCAAAAGCGGCTATTTTTGCCGTTCAGAAAAATTAATTTGCGTCAAAGCAAATTTGTATTGGATTCTTCCGCGCGCTCGGTCCCAACTGCGGATGGGAGTTTCCCCACCAACCAAGAATACGCCTGAACCGCCCCAACAGGAGCTCAAACAATGACCTTCAATACCCTTGGCGCCGCCATCGGGCTCGGCGCCGTCACCCTGCTCTCGCCGGTCGCGGGCTTCGCGCAGGACGAGACCATCGCAAGCTGCGATCCCGCAGCCTTCGCCGCGAAGTACCCCGCCCTCGACGGGCGCAAGGTCGTGCTCGGTGCCGACCCCTCGACGCCCCCTTACGCCATGATCGATCCCGACGACCACGAGACGATCATCGGCTCCGACATCGAACTGGCCAATGCCGTCTTTTCCTGCATGGGACTGGAACACTCGGTTAAGCCGGGCGCCTGGCCCGGCCTGTTCCCCGCGGTGGTGTCGGGCCAGGTGGACCTGATGTTCTACCTCTACCACAATGCCACGCGCGCCGAGCAGGGCGACTTCGTCACCTACATGCGCGCGGGTTCGGGCGCCATCGTGGGCGAGGGCAACCCGGCGGGCATCACCTCGAAAGCCGATCTCTGCGGCAAGACCCTGTCGGCAGGTCTCGGCACCGTCGAGGAGCGGCAGGCGACGAAGTGGTCCGAGGAATGCGTTGCCGAAGGACACGATGCGATCACCGTCATGACCTCCACCGACGTCGCCTCGGGCTTCCGCCTCGTGGCCTCGGGCCGCGCCGATGCGATGGTCACTGACCTGCCGCTGATCAACATGATGCTTAAGCGCCAGCCCGAAGCCTTCGATCTCGGCTACGAAGAACTGACCGATTGGCAGATTGGCGCCGCCTTCGCCAACGACGACCCGCTCGCGCCGGCCGTGTTCGAGGCCCTGAAGATCGTTCAGGCCAACGGAACTCAGGACGAGATCTTTGCGAAGTACGGCATCGAGCCCGAGCTGATCATTTCGGCCGAGTTCAAACCCGAATAAGGCCGGTTCCCGCCCTAAAACCGCTCTTCGCTGGTCCGGTGCCCCTCCGGGCCAGCGTTTTCCCTCCGGGGACCTGCGCCCTCTCCCGGCTCGCTTCAAACCTCGGCCGCCTGACAGCCGGGCACCACGGACCACTCGAACGAAAGACGACACCATGCACTGGATTGGCGAAGTCCTTGGCTACTTCACCTCGGCCTTTCTCTGGAAAGGCGCGCTTCTCGCCCTGCAGATCACCGTTTGCGCTCTCTTCCTCGGACTCATCTTCGGCCTGCTGATCGCCCTCGCACGCCTGTCCGGGAACCTGCTCCTGAGCGGCGTCACATGGGTCTATGTCTGGCTGCTGCGTGGCACGCCGCAGCTGCTCCAGCTGGTGTTCATCTTCGACGCGCTCCCCGCCATCGGGCTCAAGTTCAACTCCTTCACCACGGCGGTGATCGCCTTCTCCATGACCGAGGCCGCCTATGCTGCCGAGATCATCCGGGGTGGCATCCTGTCGGTGAACCGCGATCAGGCGATCGCGGCATCGTCGCTGGGCATGAGCCGGGGCCAGACGCTGCGCCGCATCGTGCTGCCGCAGGCCCTGCGCTCGATCCTGCCGGCTCTTGCCGGGCAGTCGATCACGCTGCTCAAGATGACCTCGGTGGCCTCGGTGATCTTCGTCAACGAACTGACTTTCCGATCGCAGCAGATCGTCGGCCAGACCTTCGAGTTCTTCACCGTCTTCGCCGCCGCCGGTCTGATCTACCTGCTGATGACCTCGCTGATCTCGCTCGGGCAGGCCTATCTCGAGTATCGCATGGACCCGGATCGCGACCGCAACAGCTCGCTCTTGAGCCTGCTCTGCACAAGGCTCGGTTTCGCAAAGCTGGTTGGCACGAAGACCGAGGCAACAAAACCAGCCGTCCCCGCCAAGCCGCCCGCGAAACTCTCGCCCGAGGAGCGCACCGCCATCGTGCAACGCATCCTCTCGACGCATCATTCACGGGAACCGGTGGACCCTGACGCGCCCTTCGTCAGGTGCCAGAAGCTGTGGAAGTCCTACGGCGACCGGGAAATTCTCAAGGCCATCTATCTGGATGTACAGCCTGGCGAGGTGGTTGCCGTGCTTGGACCGTCGGGGTCGGGCAAGTCGACCCTGCTGCGCCTGATCACCCACATCGAATCCATCGACGACGGCGAGATCACCGTCGGCGGGCGCTACGTGGGCTACGCCAAGGGCGTTGGAAAGCTCGTGCCCACACGCCATGTCGAGCGCGACCGCGCGCAGATCGGCGTGTCGATGGTGTTCCAGAACTTCAACCTCTTCGCCAATCTGACCGTCCTCGAAAACATCATGGAGGCCCCGATCCGCGTGCATGGCGTGGCCCCCGAAGAGGCCGAGGCGCTGGCCCGCGACCTGCTCGCGGTGGTGGGCCTCTCGGGTCACGCTGACCACCTGCCGCACCGCCTGTCGGGCGGGCAGCAGCAGCGGGTCGGCATTGCCCGCGCGCTTGCCATCCGCCCGCGCCTGATGCTCTTCGACGAGCCGACCTCGGCTCTCGATCCGGAACTGGTAGGCGAGGTGCTCTCCGTCATGCGGACCCTAGCGGACGCGGGCATGACGATGATCGTCGTCACCCACGAGATGGACTTCGCGCGCGAGGTCGCCGATCGCGTCGTGTTCTTCGACGAGGGCGAGATCGTCGAGCAGGGCACCCCGGCTGAGGTGATCGACAACCCGCAGAAGGCCCGGACCCGTGCCTTCCTCCGGCGTCTCGGGGGCAAGGAGGCCGATGCCCAGACCGAGGCAGACGCATGACCCGGCCCACGACCCTGATCGTCGGCGCATCGCATGCCGGCGTCACCGCGGCGGAAGCCCTGCGCCGCAACGGCTACGACGGCCGGATCCGCCTCTATTCGGCCGAGGCGGCCCCCCTGCCCTACCACCGTCCACCGCTCTCCAAGGCCTATATGGCGGGCGAGAAATCCGCAGAGCAGATCGCCCTGCGCGGCGCGAAGTTCTATGCGGACAATGACATCGAACTGCTGACCGGAACACGGGTCGACGCGGTCGATGCCGGCGCGCGCAGCCTGCGGGCCGGCGGCGAAACCGTGACATGGGACACGCTGGTCCTCGCCACCGGCGCGCGGGCGCGTCCGCTGCCGGGCTGCGAGGGCATCACGTCCGGCCTGCACCGGCTGCGCGATCTTGCTGACGCCGACCGGTTGTCCGCCCTTCGCAACCGGGGCGGGCGGCTTGTCATCGCCGGAGGCGGCTTCATCGGGCTGGAGGTTGCCGCCACCATGGTGCGGTCCGGGCTCGAAGTGATCGTGATCGACCCGCTGCAGACCTTGCTGCGCCGCGCCTTGCCGGCGGACCTCTCGGCGCTGCTGCTGGCGCGGCATCGAGCCGAGGGAGTCGACATCCGGCTCGGCCGCCGGATCTCGAGGGTCATCGCAGAGGACGGCGCGCTGCGCCGCATCGAGCTCGACGACGGCTGCCGCATCGACACCGAGGACCTTCTGGTCGGCATCGGAAGCACCGCGCGGCTCGAGCTGGCCGAGCAGCTCGGCCTCGCCACCCATGCCGGGGGCATCCTTGTCGACCGCCACGGGCGCAGCTCATGCGAAGGCGTCTACGCCATCGGAGACTGTGCGGCGCAGAACAACCGCTTTGCCGGTGGGCTCGCGCGGATCGAATCCGTTCAGGCTGCCACCGATCAAGCCCGCGCGGTCGCGGCAGCGATCTGCGGCAAGGACGACGCTCCCTCCGCCAGCGACGCACTGCCATGGTTCTGGTCGGATCAATACGACCTGAAACTCCAGATGGCCGGCCTGCCCGACGCCGCGGCAACGAGCGTCATGCGCGGCACGCCCGGCGACGGGCCCTGCAGCCTGTTCCAGATGCAACAGGACCGGATGACCGCCTCCTTCTCGATCAACCGTGCGGGCGATCACGTCCATTCGCGCAGGCTGATCGCGCAGGGGGCGCGCTTCGACATCTCGCTGCTGGCAGATCCGGAAATTCCGCTGACCAAATGCCAACTCACGGAGGCGGCCACATGAGCACCGACATCCTCACCGCGGATCGCGTCGCCCGGGAAATCGACCTGCTCCGACCACCTCTCGAGGCCCTGCTCACGCGCTCGGATATCGCGCGCGACGGTCTTGCGCTCTCGATCAGCGCCGACTTCGGCGCCGGGCAGATCAGCCTCGGGGATTTCGTCATCGGCGACCTGTCCCGAAACCCCTACCCCAACGCTGACATCGCGCGGCAGAAACGCGATCTTTCGGCGCGCTGCCGACGTGCGGGCTCGGACGTGCCGCCGCACCTGCTGCGCGATGGCGACAGCGAGTGGACCGGATCGGCCTGGCTCGACGGGATCGCCGTGGGCTGCGCCGGTCTGTCGGAGGCGCGCGACGAGATGGTCGCTCACTGGGTCGCGCATGCCCTTGCAGCGGCCTGCCGCGACGCCACAACAGCACCGTGATCGAGCAATCGGAAAGGCATATCGTCGAAAGTTTTCGAATTCGAAAATTTTCACTGCAACACGTTCCTCTTGGACGGTATAGTTTCCGGAACCGAGGGACGGATCAGAAGGGAGAGAAGAGGTGGTCACATCCGTCGAAGACGGCTTGAACGGCTCCATTGGCAGGCGCCTGAAAGCGATCCGCAAGGGCCGCAAGCTGACACTGATCAAGGTCGCAGACCTGACAGGGGTGTCCGCCTCGACGCTGTCGAAGATCGAGAATGCGCTGGTGTCACCTTCCTTCGACATCATCAAGCGCATCTGCGACGGGCTCGACATCGCGATAGAAGACATGGTGAGCGACGCCGAAGACCCCACGGCGACCCCGGTCGCGCCTGCGGCCCCGCCTGCCATGCATGGCCGCAAGACCACGACCCGGCTGGGCGAAGGGTCCCGCTTTACCTCGGGAACCTATGACTACGTTGCTCATGCGACCGAGCTTTTCCGCAAGGGCATGGTGCCTCTGGAAATTCACGTCCGCGCACGGTCGGCAGACGAATTCGACCACTGGAGCCGGCACAGCGGCGAAGAATTTGTCTTTGTCCTCTCGGGCGAACTCGAAGTGCATACGGACCTCTATGCCCCGTTCCGGCTCAAGCCCGGCGAGAGCACCTATTTCGATAGCGCGATGGCTCACATCTACCTGTCGGTCGGGGACGAGGACGCCCGGGTGCTGTCGATCTCCTACGATCCCAGGCAAAAGCCCGCACCGATTTCGACATACATGCACGTCACCGCAAGGCCGGTCGATCCAGAGGACGGCGCACCAACCGAGGCAATGATCCGCACCTGAGCCGCCTGCGCGCCGCGGGGCGTGGCTGGAAACCGATGCTACTTCAGAACCGCCGCGATCTGGCTGGCGTAACGCTGCAGGATCTCGGCCAGCCTGGCGTAGTCGGCCGGATCGATCTCGCTGGCAGGTTCGGAGAGGCCAAGCGCCATCTCGGCGCGGCCAAGCGGACCAACGGGCACGGCGATCCCGACGGCACCCGCCTCGAACTCGCCTTTCACGACGGAGACGCCGGACTCACGCGACTGCGCGACTTCGGCGGCGATCGCTGCCCTGTCGAGAACCGTGTCCGCCGTGAAGCGTTCCAGTGGCAGCGTCTCGATCATCTGGCGCGTCCAATCCGGGTCGGACCAGGCAAGAAGGACGCGGCCGATCGAGGTCGACAGCGGCGGCAGGCGGCTGCCGATCGTGAAGCCGAAGGTGTAGCGCGCATTCCGCTGCGACGACTGGGCAACGTAGACGACTTCCGAGCCGTCGCGCATTGCCAGCCCAACGCTATAGCCCAATTCCCGCGCGCACATTTCGATCAGTGGCTGAACCAGTCGGCCGAACTGATTGCCGCGCAGGAAGCCGCTTCCCAGAACGAGCACGCGCGGCGTCAGCGAATAGCGGTTGCCGTCCTTGCGCACGTACCCGAGGTGAACGAGCGTCAGGACAAGGCGGCGGACCGCTGCGCGCTCGATATCCGTGAGACGTCCGATCTCCGCCAGGGTCAGCTGGCTGTGCGTCTCGTCGAAGGCCCGCAGCACCGACATGCCCTTCATGAAGGTCAGCGAAATATCCTTGAGCGGGATCTCGTCGCGCATCTTGGTCACCAGCTCGGATCCATCCATTGCAAGCCATCCATTCTGGCCGCGCCCAAATTCTGAGCCGGCAATCTCGGTCTCCTTGTATTGCCCCCTCCAATTGATGCTCGCAAGCGTTCTCTCGCTTGACAAGCCGCATCAAGAGTGACCGATTGGTGGATAATCGCGCAAATGTTGTGAGAACGCGAATGGGCCCCGGAGCACCGGCCGCCCGAACCAGCGAACAGGGAACCGACCTACAATGATCAAAACAGTCCTTACCGCGGGCATCGCCGCGCTTGGCCTGGCCTCAACGGCCTCGGCCGAAAACCTGCGCTACGCGCATTTCATGTCCGCCAGCAGCTGGCAGAACCAGGTCATCTTCGAAGACTGGGCAACCGCCGTCGAGGAGGCTTCCGGCGGCGCTCTGGACGTACAGGTGTTTCCGGCCCAGACGCTCGGCAAGGCCGCGGCGGGCTACGATAATGCCGTTGCGGGTATCGCCGACATCGTCTGGACCGTGCCCGGCTACACCGCCGGACGCTTCCCGCTGAGCCAGATCCTGGAGCTTCCGGGTCTGTTCGACACCGGGGCCGTCGGCTCCTGCGCCTTCCAGAAGCTGTATGATTCCGGAGCGCTGGACGAGGAATACGAGGAAACTCACATTCTCTTCGTGCACACCCACGATCCGGGCCACCTGCACACCGCCAAGAAGCCCGTCAGCACGCTTGCCGACATGAAGGGCCTGAAGCTGCGCCGCCCGACCCAGGTTGTCGGCGATCTGCTGACCGAGCTTGGGGCCGAACCCGTCGGCATGCCCGCGCCGAACACCTACGAGGCCGTCCAGCGCGGGGCCATCGACGGCTACATGCTGCCCTGGGAAAGCGTCGAGAGCTTCCGCCTGGAAGAGCTGACCGGCAATCATACCGTCTTCGGTTTCTACGCGCTGGCCTTCATCGCCACGATGAACAAGGCGAAATACGAGGCTCTCTCACCCGAAGCCAAGGCGGCGATCGACGCCAACAGCGGCATGCAATGGTCGGTGACGGCAGGCGGCGGCTATGACGAGGCCGGGGCCAAGGTTCTCGAGCGCCTGCGCGAAACCTCGAACGTCATCGAGCTGTCGGACGAGGAACGCGCCACATGGATGGCGGCCGCGCAAAAGGCCTCCGACGCCTACATTTCCTCTCTCGACGAGCAGGGGCTGCCGGGGACCGAAACCTACGCCGCCGTGCAGGGCTACGTCACGGAGTGCCAGGCTGAGCTGAACTGAGCCGGCTGCTCCCAGACATTGCGGGTCGCCCTCGGGCGGCCCGCCTTTCCCTTCTCAATCTCCAGGACCCTTCATGTTCGTCACGCTCCTTCGGCGCATCTCAGGCCCGGTCGAAGCCGCCTGTCTGCTCCTCGGCGGCCTGTGCCTGTTCTACATGGTGTTTGTCGTCGCCTTCAACGTTCTGGCGCGGATCGTCTTTGACGCCACCGATACGGCAGTGAACCTGATGATCCCCGGGGCGATCGAGCAGGTGTCCTACCTCTTGGGGATCATCGCGCTCGCGGCGCTGGCGGCCTCGCTCAAGGAAGGCATGATCGCCGTCGATTTCGTGGTCGAGCGCCTGCCCGACCTGCCCCGTGCGCTGGTGGCGCGCTTCTGGTTCCTCGGCGTGGTGGCGCTGGCGCTGGTGCTGGCCTGGCTGTTCTGGGAGGACGCGCTGGCAACCCATGCGCGGGGCGAGGAAACGCAGGACCTGCGCATCCCGATGTTCCTGATCTACGGGCTCTATGCGCTGCAATGCCTGGCGCTTGCGGTGATCGCCCTGCGCGAGGTCTTCACCGCTGACGGCCACCACGCGGAGTTGCTGTGATGACCCCCCTTGCCATTGGTATCGCCGCGATTGCGGTCATGTTCGTCATCGTCATCCTCGGGGCCCCGATCGGACTCGCGATGATCGCGGTCGGTTTCGCGGGGTTTTCCGCCATCGTCGGGGTGGCCCCGGCGCTGAGCGTGCTGAAGACCGCGGCCTTCGAGACCGTGACCAGCTATTCCTTCACCCTGATCCCGCTCTTTCTGCTGATGGGGAACCTGATCTCCCGTTCCGGCGTAGCCTCGGACCTGTTCAAGGGCGCGCTGCTGCTGACCCGGGGCTGGGCCGGCGGGCTGGCGGCAGCGGGCATGACGGCAAGCGCCGTCTTTTCCACCGTTTCCGGCTCCTCTCTGGCGACGGCCTCGACCATGACACGGGTCGCCTATCCGGAAATGAAGGCGCACGGCTATGACACGCGGCTGTCCACCGGGTCACTGGCCGCGGGCGGCACACTCGGGATCCTGATACCGCCGTCGATCGCGCTGATGCTCTATGCGCTGATCACCGAACAATCGGTCGGCACGATGTTCCTCGCGGGGATCCTCCCCGGCGTGCTGGCCTTCGCGCTTTATATCGTAACGATCCTCATCATGGCGCGGTTCTGGCCCCCGGTCACCGATCCGGCTCAGACCGAGGCGGTCGCAGCCGAACGGGGCGGGCCGCTCGAGGTGCTGCGCCTCTTTGCCCCCGCCATCGTGCTCTTCGGACTGGTGATGGGCGGGCTCTACGGCAACTTCTTCACCCCGACCGAGGCGGGCGGCGTCGGGGCCGCATTGGCGCTGATCTTTGCGCTCTGGCGGCGCACGCCGCGGGCCGAGCTCGTCGCGGCCTTCTCCGAGGCCATTGTCTCCAGCGGTGCGATCTTCCTGATCCTGATCGGCGCCGAGGTGTTCGGCTTCGTGCTCTCGACGTCACAGCTTTCAAACGCGCTGGTCGGCTTCCTGAGCGACAGCGGCTTCACCTCTTGGCAGGTGCTTCTGGCGATCCTGCTCTTCTACGTGGTCCTCGGGTGCTTCATGGAGAGCCTTGCCATGATCCTGCTCACGGTGCCGATCTTCTTCCCGGTGATCCTCGCCAACGGCTTCGATCCGATCTGGTTCGGCGTCATCGCCGTGGTGACGGTGGAGCTGGGCATGATCACACCGCCGGTGGGGATGAACCTCTTCATGGTGAAAAGCGCGTCGCGCGGAGTGCCGCTGACCAAGATCATCGCGGGTGTCGTGCCCTTTGTGGTCGCGGACGTGATCCGCCTCGGCATCCTTCTGGCCTTCCCGGCGATCTCGCTGCTGCTGACCGGACGGCTCTAAGACCAAAGACGAACGCGCGCTCTCGATAAGCGCGCGAGACAGGCAGGACCAAAATGACCTCTCATCTCGAAAACATTTCTTCGGGCCGGCTGGCCCGCGACGGCCTGCTGAGCGCCGAGGCGCAGCACCTCGCCGCCGATCTTCTGGCGCGGCTCGAGCAGGGCCCCATCGAAACCGTCCGCGTGGTCTTTGCCGATCAGCACGGGCTGCTGCGCGGCAAGACGGTGACCGCCGCGAGCCTCGGGTCGATCTTCCGCTCGGGGCTGAACCTGCCCGGCACGCTGCTGCTGAAGGACACCTCCAACCGCACCGTGTTTCCGATCTGGGACGGTCGCAGCCCCGGTGTCATGGCGACGATGGCCGGTGCCGGCGACATGCTGGCGGTGCCCGACCCCGCCACCTTCCGCGTGCTGCCCTGGTCGCCGCATTCGGCCTGGCTGTTCTGCGACCCCTACACGCGCGACGGCCAGCCCCTGCCCTTTGCCCCGCGCCCGACCCTGCGGCGCGCTGTCGATCTGCTTGCCGCCGAGGGCTATTCGCTCACCGTCGGGCTGGAGGTCGAGTTCCACGTCTTCGCCCGGACCGACGCATCGCTGGGACACGCTCAGGCAGGCATGCCCGGCACGCCGCCCGCGACCGCGCTTCTGGATCAGGGCTACCAGTACCTTGCCGACATGAACTACGACCGCCTCGAGCCGGTGATGGACCTGCTGCGCCGCCATGCGCAGGCGCTGGATCTGCCGGTGCGCTCGACCGAGGTCGAGATGGGACCGAGCCAGTTCGAATTCACTTTCGAACCCGCGGATGCCCTGACCCATGCCGACAACATGACCATGTTCCGCACCATGGTGAAGGAGGTCTGCGCCCGCGAGGGGCTGCACGCGACCTTCATGTGCCGCCCGAAAGTCGACAACAGCGCCTCGAGCGGCTGGCACCTGCACCAGTCGCTTTGCGACGCTTCCGGAGCAAACCTGTTCATCCCCCCCGCCAAGGGTCAGCTGAGCCCGCAGGCCGACCATTGGATCGCCGGGCTTCTCGCCCATGCCCCGGAAAGCTGCCTGCTGACCACACCGACGGTGAATGGCTACAAGCGGTATCAGCCCTTCCAGCTCGCTCCCGACCGGATCGAGTGGGGCTACGACAACCGCGGCGCGATGGTCCGCGCGCTGATGGCGCCGGGCGACAAGGCCAGCCGGGTAGAGAACCGCGTGGCGGAACCGGCAGCGAACCCCTATTTCTACTTCGCCTCGCAGATTTTGTCGGGCCTCTCGGGTCTGCGTCAGGGACTGAGCGCCCCAGCGCCGGTCGAGAACCCCTATGACAACGACGCCCAGGCCCTGCCGCCCAGCCTCATCGCCGCGATCGAGGCCTTCGAGGGCGGGAGCCTGTTCCGAGACATGCTCGGCGCGGATTTCTGCGACTACATGTCGACCCTGAAGCGGGCGGAGTGGAAGCGCTATCTCGGCGTCGTCACGGAGTGGGAACAGCACGAATACTTCGGGATCTTCTGAACATGCCGCATCTGGTTGTAGAGTATTTCGCGCCCGAAGGGCTCGACGGGCCGGCGGTTCTGTCGGACCTGCTGGACACGGCGGTTGCCACCGGCATCATGCAGAGGGCCGACGTGAAGGCGCGCCTGCTGCCCTCCGAGGCGATCCTTCTGGGGGACGGGCGCGGCTCATTCATTCACGTGACCGTCTCGATGCTGGCCGGACGCACGCCCGAGGCAAAGCTCGGTCTGTCGGTCGCGCTGACCGGCAAGCTGCGCGAGGTCTGCCCCGACATCGAGGCGATCAGCGCGGACATCCGCGACATGGATCCGGACTGCTACAAGAAGAGCCTCAAGGCCTGAGGCCCCAAATCAAATACCGCCCGGCGGGGTCGCCGGGCGGCACCATTGATCCCCGAAATCGGGCCGTTCAGGCGGTGAAGGCGCTGCGTCCCGGCTGCTCGGCAAGCCGGGCAAGATCCTCGGTCAGCTCGGTCGCCGGAATGCCTCGGCGGTTCGCAGCACCGCCGAGGCTCAGCCCGATCCCCCGAAAGAATGCGGGCTCCGCCAGGCGGATGTCCTGCGGCAAAGCTGGATCCGCGCGCGTGTCTAGCCAGCGCCAATCGCCGGTGCCGATCAGCACCGGCTCGGCCTCCGCCCCCGTCCGCACCGCCGTGAGGGACAGACCCTCGATCACCCCCGCATAGCCGTCGCGCAGGTGCAGAGGCACCGGCTCCTTCGGGCCGAGCCCGGCGATGTCCATCACCGGCGCGTGCCAGAGCGCCAGCCAGACCCAAGCCAGATCATGCCGCTCCATCATCTGGCGCACGGATTCCTTCAGGGTGAAGTAGCCGTCCAGGATATCCTGGAACGGCTCAGCCCCGGTCGGCGTGCTCATACCGAGGCATCCCACGGGCAGGCCGCGCGGCGGGTCATGTCATATTTCCAGCTCGCCGCCTGCCAGTCGTCGCTGTCAGCAATCGCGTCGTTCGACAGCGGGCCGATGAGCGACGCGGTGCCCGGCTGATCCTGCATCGGCAGCCGGTCGAACTGCCCCGCGCCCACCGCCTTGATCGCCTTGCGCAGCAGCAGGCGGTAGCGAACGATCGCCGCATCTCCCCGGCCGAGGTGCTCGCGGGTACGGTCCTGGATCGCGCCCATGCCTTCCACGGCCCACTGATCGTGCACGTTGATGTCCAGCCCCATGCCCGTATAGGTCTCGGTCTTCTGCTCTTCGGGGTTGTAGTGATAGTCGTTCGACTTGTTTTTCAGCGGCGCGTAGTCTGGCAGACTGTGCTCCTGCAGCCGCTGTTCGCGCATCAGGGCCTTGTTCACCGGCTTGTCGAAACTGGTGAACATGGTGACCCAATAGCAGTTCTCGTCATCGACCGGCACGTGCCACTGGGTGATGATCATCTCGCGCGACATCGGGATGCAGATCGCCGAGGGGAAGATCTGGTTGGTCACCCGCACATGGGTCAGCCCGCCGTCCATATGGCGCAGCGAGGTGATCTTGAGCCCGAAATCGGTCTCTTCGACCTCGATGTCGGGGCGCGGGTATTCGCGCAGCACCTGGGTGATCGGCATGTTGGTGTCCGCGGCCTTGTCGCGGAACTGCTTGCCGTAGCTGTCGGCGGGGTCCTCGTCCTGCAGGAAGCGATGCAGGAAGGAGGCATGACCCGGGTCGATGCCAATCTCGAGCGCCTGCAGCCAGTTGCACTCCCAGAGGCCCTTGAAGGCGAAGACATGGCTGTCGGGCGCACGGAAGCAGTCGAAGTTAGGGAAGGCCGGCGGCGCGCCCTCGCCGAGATAGGCGAAATAGATGCCGTTCTTCTCCACCACCGGGTAGACGGGTGCGCCCGCGATCGGATGCAGATCAGCCTCGGCGGGGTGGTGGGTCGGGGCTTCGTCCGGCGAGGCCACACGGGCGGTCAAGGTCAGCGTACCGTCAGCACCGCGCAGCAGCACCAGCCGCTCGCCGAGCAGGTTGACCGGGAGCTTCGACATCCCGGGCGTCATCTCATCCGTCAGGGCGGCGGGTTGCCAGTAGCGGCGGTGCACGGCACCGGCCTCGGAGCCCGGGCCGATGCGGGTGATCTGGTCGTTCAGTTTCTGAGAGATCATGCGAGGGTCCTTTCTGGAGCTCAGGCCGTGGCAGGTGCGGCGGTCAGCGCGGGTGCGGCACCCTCGCCGAACCAGGCAAAGATCGCGCCGTCCTGTTCACTGACCGGATAGCTGGGCAGCTTGATGGTCTGGTACATGGTGGAATCCGCAGGTTCGGCGGGCTGCTCGGTGCATTTCCCGTTGCGATCGAAATGCCAGCCATGGAAGGGGCACCGAAGACCGTTGTTCTCGTGGCGGCCGAAGCAGAGGTCGGCGCCCCGATGCGGGCAGTGGCGACCAATCAGCCCCAGCTCGCCCTCTTCGTCTCGAAAGAGGACCAGTGCCTGGCCCATGGCGCTCACCGGAACCACCGGACGCGGTCCATCGAGGTCGCTGGACTGAGCGATTTGGATCCATGTGGTCGGCGGGCTGGCATCTTGTGTGGCCACGGTCATCGGGCGCTCCTGTGAAGTCGTGCAATCTTTGTGCGTCAGCTTTGGTCGATAATCGACCATTTGCGCTTTATAGAAACTTCTCATTGATTTTTCGCGCGGTCAATGTGATTGATCGCAAAACTCTGAATGAGCGCGGACAAAAGGACATCGGAGCGTAAATGACCGGAAAAGTGGCAATTGTCGGGGCCGGACCGTCCGGCTGCTACACGGCGCAGGCGCTTCTGAAAGCCGCGCCCGGGCTCGAGGTCGACGTGATCGACGCGCTTCCTGTGCCATACGGCCTCGTGCGCTACGGGGTGGCGGCGGACCATCAGGGCACCAAGGCAGTGAGCCGCCAGTTTGACCGGATCTTCACTCGAATGGGCGGGCAGTTCTTCGGCAATCTGCGGATCGGTGCGGATGTGAGCCTGACCGATCTTTGCGGCGCGTATGACGCGGTGGTTCTGGCGGCCGGCCTGTCCGCGGACCGCCCGCTCGGCCTACCCGGAGACGACCTGCCGGGGATCATCGGCTCCGCCCGCCTGACCCGCGCGCTCTACGAGCACCCCGACGCCGGGCCCTTGCCCGATCTTGGCGCACATCCCGTGATCATCGGCACCGGCAACGTGGCCATCGACATCCTGCGCCTGCTGGTCAAGACCCCGGAGGAGCTGGCCGGCAGCGACCTCGGGCCCGGCCCCAGCGATTGGCTGTCCCGGCAGCGCGTCGAGAGGATTACCATTGTAGGGCGCTCGCCCGCCACGGCCGCAAGGTTCGACCCGGCAATGATCCGGGAACTGGCCACGCTGAGCCGGATCAATGCCAGCATCCAGCCGCCCGCGCAGGGCGGCGCGGGGGTCGAGGGCCTTCTGGCCACGCTTGCCGAGACGACCTCCGGCCCGCTGCCCGTCGAGTTTCGCTTCCAGACCACGCCAACCGCGGTACGCCGCGGGCCGGGCGGCCTGCTGCTGGACGTCACCACGCCGAACGGGGCAGAGACGCTCTCCGCCAGTGCGCTGCTCACCGCCATCGGATTCGCCTCGGACCAAGCGCTGACGGGCGAACAGGTCGCGGACTGCTATCACACCGGCTGGTTCGCGAACGGCCCCACGGGAGCCCTGCCGCGTTGCCGAGAGGAGGCGCAAGCTCTTGCCGCCCGGATCCTGCGGGAACTCGCGCCCGATCCCCGCAGACCCGGCCGTCGCCTCTTGCAGGACGTCCCCGGCACGGTCGATTTCGCCCATTGGCAGGCCATCGACGCACACGAAAAGGCAGTTGCCGCGCCTGAAAGGTGCCGGCGAAAGCTGGCGCAGCGCGCTGACCTGCTGACCCTCCCGACACTTCAGGACGTCTGACCCATGAACATCGCTATCTTTTACGGAACCGAAACCGGCAATGCCGAGATGCTGGCCGACGATCTGTCGACCGCGCTGGACGAGGCGCATGAAACCTCGGTCAGCAACCTGTCGGACACTGCCCCGGACGCCCTGCGCACGGCGGATCTGAACATCATCCTCTGTTCCTCCTATGGCGACGGCGATCTGCCTGCATCGGCGCAGCCCTTCGCCGACCGGCTGGAGGCCCAGAGCCCCGATCTCGGCGGCGTCCGCTTTGCGATCTTCGGCCTGGGTGACCGCGAATACCACGCGACCTTCGGCAGCGGGTCGATGAAACTCGCCGACAGCCTCATCCGGCGGGGCGCCACGCTGATCGGCGAGCGCGTCGTCCATGACGCCGCCAGTGGCGATCTGCCGGAAGACATGGCGCTTCCCTGGGCAGAAGACATCATCGCTGCCTCTCACCACGGCTGAACGTTCTGGCGCACGAACCTGGTCCCGTGCTGATCTCCCAGACCTAGCGAAACACGTGGCCCGCTGAAGCTCGGGTTCGCCATGCCGCAAGGAGGGCGACCCGCACAACCTCATTGAGCGCCTGCGCGCCCCGTACCTGCTTGCCCCTGCTGATACCACGGAGCTTCCGGCAACCGCCCTGGCTGAACGGCACCGCCGCGTCCCCCAGGCACAGGAACCCCGGGGCGGCCAGGTCTCCGAGCGCGATCCCAGACGATCGGGAAATCGCCGACCGCAACCGCGTCACGCACAGCGCCAGTGCAGCGCAGGGTCACGCGCCGAAAGCCGGTCGCTCGTGCCGGGCCGGGATCCACGCTGCCCCGGGACCCCGTTCCGTGACCCATTGCCCTGAATGGACTGAAGTTCGAAGTTGGCCTGCTCTCCAGACGGGACGACGGGTGATGCCGAAGAGGCGCTCCACCGCCAGCACGACAGGATTGATCGCACCCTATGCAAATGTCGTCCGACACTTGGTGGCATGGAAAGGTCCGACGCAGGTCCGCTGAACGCGCTTAAGGCCCAGACCGGCGAAGCCAGGAAGGTGTCGGCCCCGCATACGCTTGACGTGGAAGCGGCCCATGATCCTCCCGGCTCCGGGCCGCCGGCTGCTCAGGACGTCAGCCCATCCGCTCCGAGGCGTACTCCCCGGGGCTGGCCGGGAAGACGATCGTCTTGTCACCGTTCAGGAAAACCCGACGATGGATGTGCGCGTGAATGGCGCGCGCGAGCACCTGGCTCTCGACATCGCGGCCAAGGCTGACGTAGTCGTCGGCGCTTTGGGCGTGCGTCACGCGGATCGTGTCCTGCTCGATGATCGGGCCCTCGTCGAGATCGGCGGTCACGTAGTGCGACGTCGCGCCAATCAGCTTCACGCCGCGCTCGAAGGCCTGCTTGTAGGGGTTTGCCCCCTTGAAGGACGGCAGGAAGGAATGGTGAATGTTGATGATCCGCCCCGACATCTTGCGGCACATCTCGTCGCTCAGGATCTGCATGTAACGCGCCAGCACGATCAGGTCCGCGCCGGTGTCCTCGACCACGCGCATGATCGCGGCCTCGGCCTCGGGCTTGTTCTGCTTGGTCACCTTGATGCAATGGAACGGCAGATCGTGGTTCACCACCACCTTCTGGTAATCCATGTGGTTGGAGATCACCGCGACGATCTCGACCGGCAGCGCGCCGATGCGCCAGCGGTAGAGCAGGTCGTTCAGGCAGTGCCCGAAGCGGCTGACCATGATCACCACCTTCATCTTTTCCGACGGATCGTGGAAGGCGAAATCCGCACCCAGTCGCGCGGCAATCTCGGCAAAGCCTGTGCTCAGCGTCTCCTGCGTCACTCCCTGCTCTGAGACGAAGCTGAGACGCATGAAGAAGCGGTCGTTCTCGATGTCCGAGAACTGCGAGCTGTCATGGATGTTGCAGCCCTGCTCGGCGAGATAGGAGGAAATCGCCGCCACGACACCGGAGCGCACGGGGCAGGAGACGGTCAGGATGATCTTGGACATGTCTGTTGGACTCTGATTGAGCATCGGCCCCGAGGCGGACCCAGGAGCTTGAGGTTGCGGTCATTGGCCCCGCCCGGATGTGCGGGCGGGGCTGGAGCCTTTGCCTGCGATCAGGCGGTGGCCGCGTAGATCGGGAAGTCGTCGCAGAGCGCCTGCACTTCCGCCCGCACCATCGCCTCGACCTCGGCGTTGCCTTCGGGATCGTGCGACAGCGCATCGATCACCCGCAGGATCAGCCCGCCGATCAGCTCGAACTCGGCCTCGCGGAAGCCGCGCGTGGTGCCCGCCGAGGTGCCGAGCCGGATGCCCGAGGTGACGAAGGGCTTCTGCGGATCGTTGGGGATCGAGTTCTTGTTGCAGGTGAGCCCTGCCCGCTCGAGCGCGATCTCGGCGACCTTGCCGGTCACGCCCTTGGGCTGCAGGTCGACCAGCACCATGTGACTGTCGGTGCCACCCGAGACGATGCCGAGCCCGCCGACCATCAGCACATCGGCCAGCGCCTTGGCGTTCTCGATCACCTGCTCCGCGTAATCCGCGAACTCGGGCTGCAGCGCCTCGCCGAAGGCAACGGCCTTCGCGGCGATCACATGCATCAGCGGGCCGCCCTGGTTGCCGGGGAAGACCGCCGAGTTGAGCTTCTTCGCCAGCGCCTCGTCATTGGTCAGGATGACACCGCCGCGTGGGCCGCGCAGGGTCTTGTGGGTGGTCGAGGTGACCACATGCGCATGCGGAACCGGGTTCGGATACTTGCCGCCGGCGATCAGCCCCGCGTAATGCGCCATGTCGACCATCAGGTAGGCCCCGACCTCGTCGGCGATCTTGCGGAAGCCCTCGAAGTCGATCCTGCGCGGATAGGCCGAGGCGCCAGCGACGATCAGCTTGGGCTTGGTCTCCAGTGCCTTCGCACGGACCTTCTCCATGTCGATCAGGTGGCTGTCGGCATCGACCTCGTAGGAGACCACGTCGAACCACTTGCCCGACATGGTGACCGGCGAGCCATGCGTCAGGTGGCCGCCATGGGCCAGCGAGAGACCCATGATCCGGTCACCGGGCTCGAGCAGGGCGAGGAACACCGCCTGGTTGGCCTGCGCGCCGGAATGCGGCTGCACGTTGGCGTATTCGGCACCAAAGAGCTGCTTGAGCCGATCGATGGCGATCTGCTCGACCGTATCCACGTGCTCGCAGCCGCCGTAATAGCGCTTGCCGGGATAGCCTTCGGCATACTTGTTGGTCAGCACCGAACCCTGCGCCGCCATGACGTTGGCCGACACGATGTTTTCCGAGGCGATGAGCTCGATCTGGCTTTGCTGACGGGTCAGCTCCGCGGCCACGGCGGTGGCGACGAGGGCATCGGAGATGCCGCTCTTGGGCAGTCTGTTGAACATGGGGTTATCCCTTCAGGTCAGAGGGTTTCAGCAGCGAGTTCACGTGCGCCGATCTGGAGGAGGTGCAGCAGGTGTGGGGCGAAGCTGTTCCAGACGTCAATGCGGAAGCGGTCCTCGGCGTCGCGCCAGAGGGTGACGGTGGCGCCGTCGAAGAGGGTGCGGCGGGCGGAGCCGACGGCAATGGCGTCGATGTCGCGGGCGCAGCCGATGGTCATCAGCTCAGGCGCGCGCGGGCCCTCGATGACGAAGGTCACCTCGCGGGCGGTGATCTCCACCAGGCTGTGCGGCAGGGCCGCGTAGACGCCAGCACAGGCATCTGCCACCGGCGCGGCTTCGGCGGCCAGAACCAGCCATTCGTCGGGACCGAGGCAGGCGACCTCGACGGCCCCCTTCACGGTCTCGCCGATCCCGCGCGGCAGCGCCACGCCGAGCGCCTGCTCGAGCGGCGCGAGATCGCCGCGGGCGCGCAGCGAGAAGCGCACCTTGGGCAGG
>NZ_FOZW01000028.1 GCF_900116195.1 Alloyangia pacifica | reverse complement strand
CGGCCCGCAATCTGCTTCGCAGATCGCTTCCGCCGACCAGGCCCATATGCTGATTGCAGAATGTGGGCCTTTCTCGGTTTGGTGGTCATAGCGCAAGCAAAACACCCGGCTCCATTCCGAACCCGGCCGTTAAGTGCTGCCGCGCCAATGGTACTGCGTCTCAAGACGTGGGAGAGTAGGTCACCGCCAAACCTAGTAAGGCCCACAAAACGTATCTCTCAAACGATCTCTCCCTGTCGCGGGATGGAGCAGCCCGGTAGCTCGTCAGGCTCATAACCTGAAGGTCGCAGGTTCAAATCCTGCTCCCGCAACCACTTCCACCGAACACGCATCGACACCGCGCAGCGCACCCGGCTGCGCCTGATCGACCATCGCCGTGATCGACCTTTCAGTTCCAGAACCAGACTACCCTTTGCGCCCTCGTGGCGCACGACGACGCGCTCGATCAGACCGCGTAGGCCCAGAAATCAACCTGCGGACTCTCCGAAAATCCGGAGGAGAGTCGGGTCTCAGGTCAATGGCCGATGCCACCTCAGACCTCTTCCAGCGTCTGAACCACGTCAGCGCCACGGGAACTGAACCGCGGATTCACGACCGGACAGAACCGTGAATGCGTGTCGACCACGGTCAGGATCCGCAATTTTCACATGGCCAGCTGGTCATGAACAAAATCCATCGCCCAGACATCGTTCGTTCCGGCGGCGTCTTCCCGGTCCTCCCGCAGCTTGGCCTTCACGCGCCGCTTCGGGTGCATGTTCCGCAGTTGCTGGCTCAACTCATTGTAAAATCTACGTCTCTTCCTGATATTGATCGTCCAGCGCTCTCGCTACAGCAGAACATGGACCCGCCGGTAGGCATACCGGAGGCGTGTCTCGCAAATCTCTCTGTTCCGCCTCTCGACAGCAGCCTCGTCCGTCCGCCGGGACTTGTAGTGGTAGCCGGACGTGTCGATACAAATGACCCCGCAAGCGCTCCTGACTGACACGCCCCAGTCGACGCACATCCCGGCGACGAGCTCGCGCAAACGGCCAGGCTTCAGAGCTTTCGCCGAATGATGTCCTGCAACATTTCACGGTCCAGAGTTAGGTCCGCGACGATCTTCTTCAGTCGCGTAGTCTCATCCTCGAGCGCCTTCACCCGGCGCATCTCGTCCGGCAGCAAGCCACCATACGTCTTCTTTCAGCTGAACTAGGTCGACTGGCTGATCCCGGCCTTGCGCCCGACCTCCACGACCGGCGTGCCTTGCGCGCCCTGCTTCAGAATGAAGGCCCTCAGCGCCTCCGTGAACCTCGATGCCTTCATGCGTTTCCGCTTCTTGCCCAGCCAGGAAAGATTGGCCGAAACTCCAGCTTCAAACGGTCCAGTCTTCAGGGGGCAGCGCAGGTGCTTCAATCCCAAGTTGACTGGAGGCATGGCGCGAAAGGCACGCTTTTAAACCATTGAAAAGGCTTTCCCCCGGTCAACATTGTCCGGGCCTTGATGTCGCGGTACCGGCACGGCAAATCTGCATTCGGGGACCAGAATATGAAAGCTACAGGGCTGCTCATCGGAATGGGTCTTGCCGTGACATTCGCGCTTGGCGCATGCACGCAAAGTCAACCCGTCGTCATGACATCCGGAACCGTGCCGGTCGTCGAGACGCCGGACGAACAGGCCGTGATCGAGGCCACCAAGGATACCGAAACCTTGCCTGGCTCTGGGACCGAAGCGGCCACGATCCACCGTCTTGACAAGGTACGGCTCGGACCGGGCGATCATGGCGACGCGCTGACCACCGGCTACGGCATTTGGTCCGGGGTTGCCACCGAGGCCAACCCGGTCCTCGCCCCCTTCGGGGATGCCGTGCCGCTCCTGGTCCTGCCGGTCAAGTTCGGGCTGAAGAAACTGCTCGTGGCGGGTGGGACAGCGCCGGCCCGCGCCAACGTCACGATCGAGTCCGTGGGTGCAATCGGGACCTGCTCGAACATTGCGGTTCTGTCCGGCGCGGCGTTCGCTCCGGCGATCAGCCTCGGACTTTTCTGCGCGATCATCTACGGCGACATGCTGACCAAGGGCTACGAGAAGGACACCGGCCGTACCCTCGACGGTGCCCCGACCATGGTTGACAGCGACGAGCCGCAGGCGCCGGACGAGACCGGAAGCTCCATGATCTGATCGGAGCCGGGCGGCGGCTGACAGGAAGGCTGAGCCCAATCAGATGTCCAAAGGGGCGCCGTGCGGCCCGGCTCTCGCCACTTCGCTCCCTGCATTCGAAGTGGCGAGAGGAGCGACGCGCAAGCAGGTGAGGACTGGACATGTCGCGCGCCAGTTCTCACCTGCTTGCCGGGCATCGTGAGTCTCGGTGGGCCTGACGGCCTGCATCGGCTCTGACTCAAGCGGTCTCCCGCTTTGCGCGATCTACCTCGGTCCAAAAGCCGCTGAGCATCACCGCCGCCTTTTCCGGCTTTCGAGCGGTTCCCGCCTGCCTCGCGACGTGAACGGGCGACGGCGACCAGCCTTCTGCACACGCACCGGTTGTCATTTCGCCGTGTTCGTTGGGAAAACCCACAACGCCGGTTGATTTCTCGCGGCGACCGAATGTTTTATGAAATTTGTCTTGTCTTTCGCAAGAGGCTCCACATGGGCTGGTCGCCATGAGCACCATCCGCGTCATGCTTCTGCCATCGCTGAAAATTGAGGTTGATGGCACGACCGTGTCTCTCCGCGGCGCGAAGAACCGTGCCTTCGTTGTTTTTCTGGCGTTCAAGGCCGGGCGTCCGGTGCAGCGCGAGCATTTGGCCCAGCTTCTTTGGCCGGACAGCGAGCCCGCGCGCGCGCGTGCCTCGCTGCGGCAGTCGCTGACCCAGTTGCGCAAGGCCTTCGGCGAAGACCTCCTCCGCACAACTTCGGACGCTGTCGAGATCCCCGAGGCTGCGATCTGGACGGATGTCGGCCAGCTTGCCGACGATCTCGAGGAGGGGAAGGCCACGCGGGAGATGCTCGTCAAGCTGCAGTGCCTGCCCGACCTCTTTGCGGATATAGACAGCGTCGGGCAGGAGTTTGGCGACTGGCTGCAGGAGACCCGGGGACGGGTGCAGGCCGACCTTCTGGAACGGACCGAGCGACTGGTGTCGGGCGACAGTCTCGGGGCCCAGGACCGACTTGCTCTCGCGCGGGCCGCCATCACGCTCGATGATCTGAACGAGGTGGCGATCCGCGCGCAGATCATCGCGCTGGCCGAGCTCAACGATCATTCCGCCGCCCTGCGCGCCTACAACCAGTTCTATGCGCGGATCGAAGACGAATTGGGGGTCGAGCCGTCGCCGGAAACGCAACAGGTCGCGGTCCGTATCAAGCTTATGGAGGCGGCCGACGACGTCCCGGCTCGGATGCCCGCGGCCTCCGTTGCGCCGCCCGCGCCGCTAACGCTCGTCGCGGTGCTGCCGTTCCAGCGGCTCGGGCCCTCATCTTTGCCGGACTACGCAGTGCTGGGCATGTTGGAAGTGATCACCTGCAAGATGGCGTCCTTTCCAGCGCCGGCAGTGATTTCATCCAACAGCACGCGGCACTACCTGGACGCCGCGCCGTCGACGGCGCAGGTGCATCGCGATCTCGGTGCGAACTACGTGCTGACCGGCACCATCCAGACCCGTGACCGGATGGCGCTTCTGACGCTTCAGCTTTGCGACTGCGTGACCGGCCATGTCCGCTGGGCGGCGACGCGCGAAATCCGGGTGGCTCGGCTCTTCGAGGCGGGGCTTGACCTCGCGGAGGACATCGCTCGAACCCTCGAGTTGTCTCTTAACGCCGCGGAGCTTGAACGGTCGCGTGGCCTGCCCGATGACCACCTGGAGCCCAACCACCTGGTGCTGCAGGCGAAGGACCGGATGTTCCGACTGGCCCTCCCGGAGTTCTCCGAGGCGAAGGACCTTCTCGACCGGGCGCTGCAACGCGGTCCGAATTTTGCGCCGGCGCATGCGCTTGCCGCGGAATGGCACGCGATCAACGTCTGGCAGGGCTGGAGCGAGAACCTCGGGCGGTCCCGGGTTGCGCTCGAGGAACATGCGCGTAAAGCCATCTATCTTGCCCCGAACAACGGCCGTGCGATGGCGCAATGGGGCCATCACCTGATCGCGCTGGAGCGCGATTTCGACGGGGCGCTGTCGCTGTTCGAGAGGGCGCTGCAGCTTTGCCCCAACGATTCAGAGGCGCTGATCTGGACGGTTCCGACGCTGGCACACAGCGGTCAGGCGCAGCGTGCCGTCGAGAACGGGAAGAAGGCCTTCGTGCTCTCGCCCTGCGATCCCTTCGTCTTTCGCAATGAGCACTTCCTGTCGCTCGCGCATTACGCCAGCGGCGACTACGCGGAGGCGGCTGCGCTCGGCCTGTCCTGCTTCCGCCGGGCGCCCGCCTACGGGTCGAACCTGAGGGTGACCATCGCTTCCCTGATGGCCGGAGACCGGAGCGGCGAAGCACGTGAATTGGCGCAGCATCACAATCTGGCCGAACCCGGGTTTTCAGTCGGCAAGTTCCGAAACGCAATGGGATTTAGAGATGCGGCGCAGCAGGCAGCTTACGTGAATAACTTGCTCGCGGCCGGGGTGACCGCGTAGAAACTGTTTATTATCAATGTATTGACGTTTCTTTTATTGGCCATTTGTAGTTAGGTGAATAATTGGCCTTAAGGCAAAGAGTGATTCTGACGGAGAGGGGATTTCGACATGGCATTATTTCCGAGTGCTCACGGAAATTCGCATGGCAACTCACACGGCAACTCCCATGGAAATTCCCATGGCAATAGCGCGGCGGCGGGGGGACCTGCGTCGGGGCTTGCGCTTCCGGTGATGGTGACCCTGATCCCGCCGGGGGACGTGAGGCCGGTAGAAGCCCGTTTTGCCGATATCGAGGTCAACCCCGATCTCTGGGTGTTGCCCCTGGTGTCGCGCGTGGTCACCGCGCTCGACCCCGACCAGCTGCTCGCCGAGCTGCACGATGACCTCGATGGGATACTCCACAAGGGAAACGCCGACGTGGCACAGGATCTCGAGCGCGCCTTGTTGAAGCGCGAGGACGCGGTGAGCCTCTGGGGCGGCGAGATCATCGACCAGTCCGGCAATTTCCAGCACTATTTTCATGCGCTGCTGTCGCTGAACTCGCGCAGCCATCCGAACCTTATGCGACTGATGGCACTGGTCTACGCGGTGGCGGGCATCGTCGGCATGCGGGTCAAGCTCGACTACATGCGCGGACGTCCGGCGCAGGTCTGGCCCGGCCTGTTCCCGATGTTGCCGACGCCGGCCCACCCGTCCTTCCCCAGCAACCACGCCACGCAGGCGACGACGGTGGCCGTGACATTCTCCGAGCTGGCGAAGCAGGCCGGACGGGAGGAATACGTGCCTTTCCTGACCGGGCTTGCGCATCGTATCGGGGAGAACCGGGAATACGCCGGTCTGCACTACGCCAGCGATACCGAGGCCGGAAATTGCATCGGTACGGCATTGGCGACGCGCATTCTGGAGCTGCCGGATTTGCCCGAGCTTGCGACCTTGCGGGCCGATGCACTGGGCGAGCTCTGTCACCTGTCGAAATGAGGGGGGATCGAGATGATCCGGCGCAAAAGCATGCGGGGCGGCGCGGTTCCACCGGCTTGGGGGGTCGAAATGGCCTGCGAGGCCTGTCATGAGGATCCTCCCAGTCCCGGAGCCTGCCACCGTCACGGTGGAGGCAAGGAGGCTGTGGACCTCGCTGGCGAGCTGATCGGCTCGGGCCTGTGGGCCCCGCGTGACCAGGGATCGCGCGGCACCTGCACCGCCTTTGCCGTGGTCGCGGCCGAAGAGCTCTGGCACTTCCGCAACGGCGATAGGGCAGGCGGGGCGACGCGGTTTCAGGCGCTGTCCGAGGAATATCTTTACTCGGCTATCCGGCGATTCAGCTACGCGGACGCAGGGATCCGCCGGACGGCCACTGATGCCGGGGACCTCGAGGCCGAAGGGGCAACCTACCTAGCGCAGGCCAAGCTTGCGCTGGAGAAGTTCGGGATCTGCCGCGGCGAGCTCGCGTCCTATGAAGAAGACCGGGCCATGAATTTCCGGCACACGCGGTTCGATGACGCGATCGAGGAAGAGGCCACTGCACGGCGGATTTCCCCGGGAACGCTGGTGCACAACATCGTCGATATCGAGCAAGGCCCGGCCACCGGACTTGACAGGATATGGCAGAACGCGCGCGGGAACAGACACACCTCCGAGGTCCTCCAGGAAGCACTGGCCGCAGGCAGCCCGGTGGTCGCCGCCTTTGCCACGCTCGACCGGGTCGGCAGAGGTACGTGGTTCGGCCCCGAGGCGCAGCTCTATGGCAAGGTGATCTACCCTTCCGACCAGTACCTGCGGGGGATGCAGCCGGATGGGGGGCACACGGTTTGCCTCGTCGGCTTCCTGCCCGCCGGAACCGAGGGTGTGCCGAAATCCGGGGCCTTCGTTCTGCGAAACAGCTTCGGCGCGATCGATTTTTGCTGGGATGCCGGACGCTGGGGATGTGGCCCTCAACCGGCCTGCCGGGGCTACGGGTTGATCTCGGTGGATGACGTGGACCGCTATTGCTGGGAATACCTCTTCCGCCGTCCGCCCGATGGACGGGGCTAGCGGGAATGCGGCTCGGCGAGGGCGAAACATCGCTGCCGTTTCCCGCATCGGCCCGGCACTATTTGTGGCCTCTCCAGCCCGGACAGTGTGCGGGCGAAGGGGGCGGGGCCGGCGCTTGAAGGAAGCGGTAGATACATAGACAGCGCGTTCGATGTCGAGAGAGCTGCGCCGATCTGAACGGCTTGTCGGCGTGGCTGCGAGCGTGTTCCATGAGCCTCGGCAAAGTGCGACGCAGGGGCGGACGGCTTCAGCTTGAAGCCATTGCCGGCCAACGTCAGGAGTTTCGGGGAAGTGGCGGCGCTGAACCGCGGTCTTCCCCTCGGCCTGCGCGGCGGCTCGGCCCGGCAAAACGCGCGGCGCGAGCCATAGATTGGCGCGGCGCTGCCAAGGGCCAACGACAGGGGGTCTTCGACCTCATTTCGGACACCCGCGGCGCGAGGCAAATCTACATGACCTGAGAGTGGCGGCCCGAGAGGGGCTTTCTAGCTTGGAGGCGGGTGGACGGGACAGGTTCGCTCCGTTGTCGTGCAGCGACAATCAGCCCTTGAGGGTGGGTTCGGGTGCGATCAATTCCGGCCATGCGCCAGACAGGCTGTCGGATGGGGCGCAGCCGCGCAGTGCTCCGATACCCTGTTTGACCTCTTCAGCCGCCCGCTCGATGGCATGGTCGATGAGCGCCTCAGGGCTGTTCAGCACCGCGTCGAAACGCTGGGCGGCGGTGTCGAGCCGGGTTTCGAGCCCGTCGAGGCGTGCGGAGATACGCTGCGCGGCCTCGGTGGTCATCTCTGAGCCACCGTCGCGGAGCGCGGCGATGTCACTGCGCAGACCGGTCAGTTCGCCGGCCATCGTGCCGATTTCCTCGCGCAGCGGATTGATCGATACGAGATTGCGGGCGAAGCTGTCGGTGATGTCCTGTACCCGGTTGCCGAGTTGCACGCCGAGAAACAGGCACAGGGCCAGTAGGACCAGCGTGGCATTGAGCAGCGCCAGCAGCAGGTTCTTGATCGTGTTGCCGAAACTCCGCTGGCGCATGGTGTCCTCCTCGGGCTGCCGAATTTACCCTAAAAACAGATGCGCGCGCTGGCAATCGGCGGGTGTCGGAGAGGTATGGCAACCCATGCGAAAACCCCGCACAGGGCGGGGTTTCACGTATCGGCCGAGTTGGACCGCGCCCGGAGGGCGCGGTCTGCTTTGACCCGTCAATTACGACACGATGTTCATCAGGCGGTCTTTCAGATCCGCGTCATTGTCGTCATCGTAGATCACCGAGCGGATCTCCGACACCTGCGCTGCGGTCAGAACGGTCAGGTCGGCGTCAGGGGCCAATTCTTCGACGCGCGAAATCTCACCAGCGGTCAGCGCCGGGGCGATGTCCTCGCCGAGAGCTGCAACCTGCGCCCGGATATCATCGTCGCTCGACCCGCCGGCGATGATCGCAAGGGCGTCACCGCGCTGTTCTCCGGTCAGCATCATCACCTTGTCTGCGGGCAGATACACCTCGATCTGCGCCATCTGCTCTTGCGAGAAGGTGGTGGGGGCGGAGTCGCGCATCGCGATGGTCTCGATACGGTCGCGCTTGTCGGTGTCCGACTCGCCGCTGTTGGCGATGGCCATCGCCTGGATCACCTGATCCTCGGTCAGCATGGAGACGTCGACGTCAGGCGCAAAGTTATTGATCAGCGTTGCCTGCTCCTCGGTGGCGGCAAGCGCGCCGGTCGCAAGAACCGAGGTGAGGGCGGTCATGGCAAGAAAACGTTTCATCGGGTGTTCCTCCAAAAACTGATTATCAGTAGTCACTGCGACGGGCCGTGTGCTGCGTCGCTTCTGGCCATCCAACACGCTGTTCGCTCGGGACGTTCCCTCGGAGAGCCGGCGCAATTTTCCGTGTGCTGGGCAGTGCAACGGTTGTCTGGCCGCGACTGCCGGCCAGATGTGCGCGAACGCGGGCCAAGGTGCCGCGTTCCATCACGATCCGGCCCTGTCGATCAGCAATTCGTTCCGAAAGCGGCGGCGGCCGTGACCGTCCGGTCGTGCCGACGGGCCGACTCTGCTTGTATCGGTCGGCGGCACGGCGTATACGACCCGCCAACCGAGGAATTCCCGCAAGGCAGACCTGCATGACCAACCCGCTCCAGTTCATTCAGCAGACGCGGTCCGAGATCGGCAAGATCGCCTGGCCGACCCGTCGCGAAGTGATCCTGACCACGGTCACCGTTTTCGTGATGGCGACGCTGACGGCGATCTTCTTTGCGCTCGTCGACATCCTGATCCGCACCGGCCTGCAGGGGCTGCTCTCCTTCTTCGGATAAGCGGAAGCGCCCACGGGCGCGCCGCATGCCTGAGGGGCCTTGCCCCGCCCGCCAACCGGCGGACTCCATCGCACAATTCGCGTTTCGTGATCGGGGCTGACCGCTGTCGGTGCCGGGTGGCGGCGACTTTGGGGCTGGCCCTTGAAATCGCCGCGCAGCGGGGGTAGTGCACAGTCCACTTTCCCAAGGCGGGCGTGCAGCGATTCGGTTGCACGCCGGTTTTCTTTTGGGGCGGGGCGCTTCGGCTCCCCGGCACAGCACGCCGGAACGGCGCGCATCTGAACGGACCGCCCGACCGGGGGGTCAAGGTAACGAAGAGGGGCCAGATGGCGAAGCGGTGGTATTCGGTGAGCGTTCTGTCGAACTTCGAGAAGAAGATCGCGGAACAGATCCGGCAGGCGGTGACCGAGCAGGCGCTTGAGGACCAGATCGACGAGGTTCTCGTGCCGACCGAGGAGGTCATCGAGATCCGCCGCGGCAAGAAGGTCACGACCGAACGCCGCTTCATGCCGGGCTACGTGCTGGTGCACATGGAAATGTCCGACCAGGGATATCACCTGGTCAACTCGATCAACCGGGTGACCGGTTTCCTTGGCCCGCAGGGCCGCCCGATGCCGATGCGCGACGCCGAAGTTCAGGCGATCCTCGGCCGGGTGCAGGAAGGCGAAGAGGCGCCCCGGACCCTCATCCACTTCGAGGTGGGCGAGAAGGTCAAGGTCAACGACGGCCCGTTCGAGGGCTTCGACGGCATGGTCGAGGGCGTGGACGACGACAACCAGCGCCTGCGCGTCTCGGTGTCGATCTTCGGCCGGGAAACCCCGGTCGAACTGGAATTCACTCAGGTCTCCAAGCAGGGCTGAGCGTCTCGGCGGGGCTTGCCCCGCCTTTCAGGTGGGAGGCGAGGACAGCGCGCTGTCCGGACCAGACCACACCAAGCATCGCCTCGCGGACGCGTCCGTGAGGAATTGGAAAAAGGAGAGGCCAAATGGCCAAGAAACTTGCTGGCAAGATGAAGCTGCAGATCCCTGCAGGCAAAGCCAACCCGTCGCCGCCCGTCGGCCCCGCGCTGGGTCAGCGCGGCATCAACATCATGGAATTCTGCAAGGCGTTCAACGCCAAGACGCAGGACATGGAAGTTGGCGCACCTTGCCCGACCGAGATCACCTACTATCAGGACAAGTCCTTCACCATGGACATCAAGACGCCCCCCGCGTCTTACTACCTGAAGAAGGCAGCCGGCCTGAAGCCCGTCGGCAAGCGTAACCGTCCCCGCGGCGCCGAGAAGCCCGGTCGTGAGACCGTGGCAACCGTGACCGTTGCTCAGGTTCGCGAGATCGCCGAAGCGAAGATGAAGGACCTGTCGGCAAACGACGTCGAGCAGGCAATGCAGATCATCCTTGGCTCGGCCAAGTCCATGGGCATCGAGGTGAAGTAAGATGGCAAAACTCGGAAAACGCACCCGCGCCGCCCGTGAAGCCTTTGCCGGCAAAGAAGACGTGACCGTCGAAGAAGCGGTCGCTCTGATCAAGGCAAACGCCTCGGCCAAGTTCGACGAAACCGTCGAAATCGCGATGAACCTCGGCGTCGACCCGCGCCACGCTGACCAGATGGTCCGCGGCGTTGTCGGCCTGCCGAACGGCACCGGCAAGACTGTGCGCGTCGCCGTGTTCGCTCGTGGCGCCAAGGCTGAAGAAGCCCAGGCCGCCGGTGCGGACATCGTTGGCGCCGAAGACCTGATGGAAACCATCCAGGGTGGCACCATCGACTTCGACCGCTGCATCGCGACCCCGGACATGATGCCGATCGTCGGCCGTCTGGGCAAAGTGCTTGGCCCGCGCAACCTGATGCCGAACCCCAAGGTCGGCACCGTGACCATGGATGTCGCTCAGGCCGTCAAGGACGCCAAGGGTGGCCAGGTCCAGTTCAAGGTCGAAAAAGCCGGCGTGATCCACGCAGGCGTTGGCAAGGCATCCTTCGATGACGCCAAGCTGGCCGAGAACATCCGTGCCTTCGTTGGCGCCGTCGCCAAGGCGAAGCCGACCGGTGCCAAGGGCACCTACGTGAAGAAGATCTCGCTCAGCTCCACCATGGGCCCGGGCGTGTCGGTGGACGTGACCTCGGCCAACGTCGAGTGATCTGATCCGATCTGACTGCGAAGGCCCCGCCGGAAACGGCGGGGCCTTTTGCGTTTCAGAAGGGGCCTTTCATCGCAGACGGTCAGCACCGCGCAGCACCATGAAGGAGGCTTTGAAACAGAGCGGTCCGACGATCAGCGACAGCAGGAAGGCGACCGGCCATGCGACGAGCCAGTGTTGCATCCAGGTGGCGACCCAGCCGCTGGCGAACCAGAGGGGCACGGCGGCGAAGATTCCGGTCATCAGGAAGGACATGCTCCCCGAGATGAAGAGCTGCGCGAGGATGAGGGTGGAGCGGGAGGTTGTCATGGTGATCTCCATTGGCGGTTTGCAAGGGCAGGGCCATGGAGGGCCGAAAGGTCCTGAGCGCTCCACGGTCCCCGGGTAGGCAGGGCGCCGCGGGTTCGTGGAACGACTAGCTCCCGCATGACTGCGGTGGCCGGGCTAACCAACCGGCCTGACGTTTTTCGGCTTGAACGGACTTAGGGGGCGCGCGGACTCCGGTCAAGCATCCGCAGGCACTGTTGCGTTGCATCTTCGCGACGCTGCGCTAATATGCGCCCCTCCGCAAAGCGGACGCTTCTGCCCTTGGCAAGGGGCGTAAAACCCTTTAAGCGGAGCAGACGAGGGCAGCGCACGATTCGTCGCGGCCCTCGATTTCGTCCGAGACGGTGGGTGGTGAGCGGTCAGCCGACCTTGATCCTTAAATCCTGCCTGAGACGGGAAGAGACATAACGTTCCGGGCCGATGTGTTCCGGTGGCGCGATGTGACGACCCGATCGGACCTTGAGGCCGGGGAGACCCGGCAGAACGAGCCGGAGGGGTCGAATCCCCTCCATAACTTGGAGTGAAACTGTGGATAGAGCCCAGAAAGAGAAAGTGGTCGAGGAACTCGGCCAGATCTTTGAAAGCTCTGGCGTCGTGGTGGTTAGCCGCTACGAGGGTCTCACGGTTGCCGATATGACCGATCTTCGTGCCCGCGCCCGCGCGGCCGGCACGTCGGTTCGCGTCGCCAAGAACAGGCTCGCCAAGATCGCTCTGAAGGATACCGGCTGCGAGAGCATCGCCGAGTACCTGGAGGGCATGACCGTTCTGACTTATTCCGAAGACCCTGTGGCAGCTGCCAAAGTGGTCGAGGACTTCGCCAAGGCAAACTCGAAATTCGAGATCCTCGGCGGCGCAATGTCGGGAACGGCTCTGGACCGGGCCGGTGTCGAGGCCGTGTCGAAAATGCCGTCGCGCGAGGAGCTCATTGCCTCCATCGTCGGCTGCATCGGCGCACCCGCTTCGAACATCGCCGGCGCGATTGGCGCACCTGCATCGAACATCGCATCCATTCTCTCGACCATCGAAGAGAAAGCTGCGTAACGGCACCCACCAGATCTTCGTGGGGTTGAAGACCCGCACGTTGGAACACATCTAGCTAAACGGAATACGTAAAATGGCTGATCTGAAAGCACTTGCTGAGCAAATCGTTGGTCTGACGCTGCTCGAAGCACAAGAACTGAAAACCATCCTCAAGGACGAGTACGGCATCGAGCCCGCAGCTGGCGGCGCAGTGATGATGGCCGGCCCCGCAGGCGGCGACGCAGCTGCTGCTGAGGAAGAGAAGACCGAATTCGACGTGATCCTCAAGTCGGCTGGCGACAAGAAGATCAACGTGATCAAAGAAGTCCGCGGCATCACCGGCCTGGGCCTGAAAGAAGCCAAAGAGCTGGTGGAAGCCGGCGGCAAGGCTGTCAAAGAAGGCGTGTCCAAGGACGAAGCCGAAGAGATCAAGAAGAAGCTCGAAGAAGCTGGCGCTGAGATCGAAGTTAAGTAATCGTCTTCCGGGCTTGCCCGGTACGATCGCAAATTTGGCTGGATCCGGAGAAATCCGGGTCCAGCCGAACCCGTCTCAGAAAGGCCCTTTCCAGAGGGCTTTTCTAAGGCGAGTTCCAGGATCGGGAGGCTTCTGGTGGGACAGAAGCCAGGAATGGATCGGAACACTGCCGTCTCGGATGGATGTGCCGCTGGTGCCCGACAGCATGCGCGTCCAGTGAGAATCGAAAGGTGAACAGACCTATGGCGCAAAGCTTTCTTGGCCAGAAACGTCTCCGCAGATATTACGGTAAAATTCGCGAGGTTCTGGAGATGCCGAACCTCATCGAGGTTCAGAAAAGCTCCTACGAACTCTTCCTGAAATCCGGCGACCAGCTGCAGCCCACCGACGGCGAAGGCATCATGGGCGTCTTCCAGTCGGTGTTCCCGATCAAGGATTTCAACGAGACCGCCGTTCTCGAGTTCGTCAACTACGAACTGGAAAAGCCGAAGTACGACGTCGAAGAGTGCATGCAGCGCGACATGACCTACAGCGCCCCGCTGAAGGTGACCCTGCGCCTCATCGTGTTCGATATCGACGAGGATACCGGCGCCAAGTCGGTGAAGGACATCAAGGAACAGGACGTCTTCATGGGCGACATGCCCCTGATGACCCCGAACGGTACGTTCATCGTGAACGGCACCGAGCGCGTGATCGTGTCCCAGATGCACCGTTCGCCGGGCGTCTTCTTCGACCATGACAAAGGCAAGACGCACAGCTCGGGCAAGCTGCTCTTCGCCTGCCGCATCATTCCCTATCGCGGCTCGTGGCTCGACTTCGAATTCGACGCCAAGGACATCGTCTTTGCGCGTATCGACCGCCGCCGGAAGCTCCCTGTCACGACCCTGCTCTATGCACTGGGTCTCGACCAGGAAGCCATCATGGATGCCTACTACGACACCGTGACCTACACGCTGCGTCGTGGCGAAGGCTGGGTGACCAAGTTCTTCCCTGAGCGGGTGCGCGGCACGCGCCCGGTCTATGACCTCGTGGATGCGGACACCGGCGAGATCATCGCAGAGGCCACCAAGAAGGTGACCCCGCGCGCGGTGAAGAAGCTGATCGACGAAGGCAAGGTGCAGAACCTGCTGCTGCCGTTCGAGCAGATCGTCGGCAAGTTCGTCTCGAAAGACATCATCAACGAAGAGACCGGCGCGATCTACGTCGAGGCCGGCGACGAGCTGACCTGGGAAGTCGACAAGGACGGTGACGTCACCGGCGGCACCCTGAAAGAGCTGGTCGACGCGGGCATCACCGAGATCCCCGTTCTCGACATCGACAACATCACCGTCGGCGCCTACATGCGCAACACGATGGCGCAAGACAAGAGCATGGACCGCAACAGCGCGCTCATGGACATCTACCGCGTCATGCGCCCGGGCGAGCCGCCGACCGTCGAGGCCGCCTCGGCCCTGTTCGACACGCTGTTCTTCGATAGCGAGCGCTACGACCTCTCGGCCGTGGGCCGCGTGAAGATGAACATGCGCCTGGCGCTCGACAAGCCGGACACCCAGCGCACACTGGACCGCGACGACATCGTCAAGTGCATCAAGGCCCTGGTCGAGCTGCGTGACGGCCGTGGCGAAGTGGACGACATCGACCACCTCGGCAACCGTCGTGTCCGTTCCGTCGGCGAGCTGATGGAAAACCAGTACCGCGTCGGCCTGCTCCGCATGGAGCGCGCGATCAAGGAACGCATGTCGTCGGTCGAGATCGACACCGTCATGCCGCAGGACCTGATCAACGCGAAGCCGGCGGCTGCCGCCGTGCGCGAGTTCTTCGGTTCGTCGCAGCTGTCGCAGTTCATGGACCAGACCAACCCGCTCTCCGAAGTGACGCACAAGCGTCGCCTGTCGGCCCTCGGGCCGGGCGGTCTGACCCGCGAACGTGCCGGCTTCGAGGTGCGCGACGTGCACCCGACCCACTACGGCCGGATGTGCCCGATCGAAACGCCGGAAGGCCCGAACATCGGTCTGATCAACTCGCTGGCCACCTTCGCCCGCGTCAACAAGTACGGTTTCATCGAAACCCCGTATCGGAAGGTGATCGATGCGAAGGTGACCGACGAAGTCCAGTACATGTCGGCGACCGAGGAAATGCGTCACACCGTGGCTCAGGCCAACGCGACGCTGGATGAAGACGGCAAGTTCATCAACGACCTCGTCTCGACCCGCCAGTCGGGCGACTACACGCTCGCACCGCGCGAAAGCGTCGACCTGATCGACGTCTCGCCGAAGCAGCTGGTCTCGGTCGGTGCCTCGCTCATTCCGTTCCTGGAAAACGACGACGCCAACCGCGCTCTGATGGGTGCGAACATGCAGCGTCAGGCCGTGCCCGTCCTCAAATCCGAGGCGCCGCTGGTCGGCACCGGGATCGAAGAGGTTGTGGCGCGCGACTCCGGCGCGGCAATCATGGCCAAGCGTGGCGGCGTCATCGACCAGGTCGATGCGCAGCGTATCGTGATCCGGGCGACCGATGGTCTCGAACCGGGCGATCCGGGCGTGGACATCTACCGCATGCGCAAGTTCCAGCGTTCGAACCAGAACACCTGCATCAACCAGCGCCCGCTGGTGAAGGTGGGCGACCTGGTCGGCAAGGGCGAAGTGATTGCGGACGGCCCGTCCACCGACATCGGTGAACTGGCGCTCGGCAAGAACATCATCGTCGCCTTCATGCCCTGGAACGGCTACAACTACGAAGACTCGATCCTGATCTCCGAACGCATTGCGCGTGACGACGTCTACACCTCGATCCACATCGAGGAATTCGAAGTCGCCGCCCGCGACACCAAGCTCGGGCCGGAAGAGATCACCCGCGACATTCCCAACGTCGGCGAGGAAGCCCTGCGCAACCTCGACGAAGCCGGTATCGTGTATATCGGTGCGGACGTGGAGCCGGGCGACATCCTCGTGGGCAAGATCACTCCGAAGGGCGAAAGCCCGATGACGCCGGAAGAGAAGCTCCTCCGCGCCATCTTCGGTGAGAAAGCTTCGGACGTTCGCGATACCTCGCTGCGCGTGAAGCCGGGCGACTACGGCACCGTCGTGGAAGTTCGCGTCTTCAACCGCCATGGTGTCGAGAAAGACGAACGTGCGCTGCAGATCGAGCGTGAGGAAGTCGAACGTCTGGCCCGTGACCGGGACGACGAGCTCGCCATCCTCGACCGCAACATCTATGCCCGTCTGAAGGACCTCGTCCTGGGCAAGACCGCGGTGAAGGGTCCGAAGGGCGTCCGCCCGAACTCGGAAATCGACGAAGAGCTTCTCGAAAGCCTGAGCCGCGGCCAGTGGTGGCAGCTCGCTCTCGCCGAAGAGGCAGACGCTCAGATCGTCGAGGCCCTGCACGAGCAGTACGAGGCGCAGAAGCGCGCCCTCGACGCCCGTTTCGAGGACAAGGTCGAGAAAGTCCGTCGTGGCGACGACCTGCCGCCGGGTGTGATGAAGATGGTCAAGGTCTTCGTCGCGGTGAAGCGCAAGCTGCAGCCCGGCGACAAGATGGCCGGTCGTCACGGGAACAAGGGCGTGGTGTCGCGCGTGGTGCCGATCGAGGACATGCCGTTCCTCGCTGATGGTACCCCGGTCGACTTCTGCCTCAACCCGCTGGGCGTGCCGTCGCGTATGAACGTCGGTCAGATCCTCGAGACCCACATGGGCTGGGCCGCACGCGGCCTCGGCATCCAGATCGAGGAAGGCCTGCAGGAATACCGTCGCTCGGGCGACCTGACGCCGGTCCGCGAGGCCATGCGCCACGCCTACGGTGCCGAGGTTTACGCCGAGGGCATCGAGGGCATGAACGAGACGCAGCTCATCGAAGCGGCCTCGAACGTGACCCGCGGTGTTCCGATCGCGACCCCGGTCTTCGACGGCGCCAAGGAAGCCGACGTGAACGACGCGCTGGTGCGCGCAGGCATCAACCAGTCCGGCCAGTCCGTGCTGTTCGATGGCCGCACCGGCGACCAGTTCGCGCGTGAGGTGACGGTGGGCGTGAAGTACATGCTCAAGCTGCACCACCTTGTCGACGACAAGATCCACGCACGTTCGACCGGCCCGTACTCGCTCGTTACCCAGCAGCCGCTGGGTGGTAAGGCGCAGTTCGGTGGCCAGCGTTTCGGGGAGATGGAGGTCTGGGCTCTGGAAGCCTACGGCGCCGCCTACACCCTGCAGGAAATGCTGACCGTGAAGTCGGATGACGTGGCGGGCCGGACCAAGGTCTACGAAAGCATCGTCAAGGGCGAGGACAACTACGAAGCGGGCGTTCCCGAGAGCTTCAACGTGCTCGTGAAGGAAGTCCGCGGCCTCGGCCTGAACATGGAACTCCTGGACGCGGAGGACGAGGAATAACGGCCCATCCGGCCACCGCGCGGGGCGCAAGCCTCGCGCGGCTCCTCTCTCCAAGCCCTGTCATTTAGGAAGACGACATGAACCAGGAACTGACCAACAACCCGTTCAACCCGCTGACCCCGCCCAAGGTCTTCGACGAGATCAAGGTATCGCTGGCATCGCCCGAGCGGATCCTCTCGTGGTCCTACGGCGAGATCAAGAAGCCCGAGACGATCAACTACCGTACGTTCAAGCCCGAGCGTGACGGCCTGTTCTGCGCGCGCATCTTCGGTCCGATCAAGGACTACGAGTGCCTGTGCGGCAAGTACAAGCGCATGAAGTACCGCGGCGTCGTCTGCGAGAAGTGCGGCGTCGAAGTTACGCTTCAGAAAGTGCGCCGCGAGCGCATGGGCCACATCGAGCTCGCAGCTCCCTGCGCGCACATCTGGTTCCTCAAGTCGCTGCCCTCGCGCATCGGCCTCATGCTGGACATGACGCTGCGTGATCTCGAGCGCGTGCTGTACTTCGAAAACTACGTTGTGATCGAGCCCGGTCTGACCGACCTGACCTACGGCCAGATGATGACCGAGGACGAGTTCCTCGACGCGCAGGACCAGTTCGGCGCCGACGCGTTCAGCGCCAACATCGGTGCCGAGGCCATCCGCGAGATGCTCGCCGCCATCGACCTCGAAGCCGAGGCCGAGCAGCTGCGTGCGGACCTCAAGGAAGCCACCGGCGAGCTGAAGCCCAAGAAGATCATCAAGCGCCTCAAGGTCGTGGAATCCTTCCTCGAGTCGGGCAACCGCCCCGAGTGGATGATCCTCACCGTGATCCCGGTCATCCCGCCCGAACTGCGCCCGCTGGTGCCGCTCGACGGTGGCCGCTTCGCGACCTCGGACCTGAACGACCTCTACCGCCGCGTGATCAACCGGAACAACCGCCTCAAGCGGCTGATCGAACTGCGCGCGCCGGACATCATTGTCCGCAACGAAAAGCGGATGCTGCAGGAGGCCGTCGACGCGCTGTTCGACAACGGCCGCCGTGGCCGCGTCATCACCGGCGCGAACAAGCGTCCGCTGAAGTCGCTGTCCGACATGCTGAAAGGTAAGCAGGGCCGCTTCCGTCAGAACCTTCTGGGTAAGCGCGTCGACTTCTCGGGCCGCTCGGTCATCGTGACCGGTCCGGAACTCAAGCTGCACCAGTGCGGCCTGCCGAAGAAGATGGCGCTCGAGCTCTTCAAGCCTTTCATCTACTCGCGCCTGGAGGCCAAGGGCCTGTCCAGCACCGTGAAGCAGGCGAAGAAGCTGGTCGAAAAAGAGCGTCCGGAAGTCTGGGACATCCTCGACGAGGTGATCCGCGAGCACCCGGTTCTGCTGAACCGCGCGCCGACGCTGCACCGTCTGGGCATCCAGGCGTTCGAACCCCAGCTGATCGAAGGCAAGGCCATCCAGCTGCACCCGCTCGTCTGCTCGGCGTTCAACGCCGACTTCGACGGTGACCAGATGGCTGTCCACGTGCCGCTGTCGCTCGAAGCGCAGCTCGAGGCGCGTGTCCTGATGATGTCCACGAACAACGTGCTGTCGCCCGCAAACGGCAGCCCGATCATCGTGCCGTCGCAGGATATGATCCTCGGCCTCTACTACACGACCATCATGCGCGAAGGCATGAAGGGCGAGGGGATGAAGTTCTCCAACATCGAAGAGGTCGAGCACGCCCTGACCGCTGGCGAAGTGCACCTGCACGCCAAGATCGAGTGCCGCGTGCGCCAGATCGACGAAGAGGGCAACGAGGTCGTCAAGCGTTACGAGACGACCCCGGGCCGCGTGCGCCTCGGCGCTCTGCTGCCGATGAACGCCAAGGCTCCGTTCGATCTCGTCAACACGCTGCTGCGGAAGAAGGACGTTCAGAAGGTCATCGACACCGTCTACCGTTACTGCGGTCAGAAAGAGTCGGTCATCTTCTGCGACCAGATCATGTCCATGGGCTTCAAGGAAGCATTCCGCGCCGGCATCTCGTTCGGCAAGGACGACATGGTCATCCCCGACAGCAAGTGGACGCTCGTCGAGGAAACCCGCGATCAGGTGAAGGACTTCGAGCAGCAGTACCTCGACGGCCTGATCACTCAGGGCGAGAAGTACAACAAGGTGGTGGACGCCTGGTCGAAGTGTAACGACAAGGTCACCGACGCCATGATGAACACCATCTCGGCGAACAAGCGCGCCGAGGACGGGTCGGAAATGGAGCCGAACTCGGTCTACATGATGGCCCACTCCGGTGCGCGTGGCTCGGTCACCCAGATGAAGCAGCTGGGCGGGATGCGCGGCCTGATGGCGAAGCCGAACGGCGACATCATCGAGACCCCGATCATCTCGAACTTCAAGGAAGGCCTGACCGTTCTCGAGTACTTCAACTCGACCCACGGTGCTCGTAAGGGTCTGTCGGATACCGCTCTGAAAACGGCGAACTCGGGTTACCTGACCCGCCGTCTGGTGGACGTTGCGCAGGACTGCATCGTGCGTGCGCACGACTGCGGCACCGACCGTGCGATCACCGCGGAAGCGGCGGTCAACGACGGTGAAGTCGTGGCCTCGCTCGCCGAGCGTATCCTGGGCCGTGTGGCTGCGGACGATATCCCGCACCCCGTCACCGGTGAGGTTCTCGTGCGCGCCGGCCAGCTCATCGACGAGCGCATGGCCGACGTGATCGACGAGGCCGCGGTGCAGTCCACGCGCATCCGCTCGCCGCTGACCTGTGAAGCTGAAGAGGGCGTCTGCGCCATGTGCTACGGCCGTGACCTCGCGCGCGGCACCATGGTCAACACCGGTGAAGCTGTCGGCATCATCGCCGCGCAGTCGATCGGTGAACCTGGCACGCAGCTGACGATGCGGACCTTCCACATCGGCGGCGTTGCCCAGGGTGGCCAGCAGTCGTTCCAGGAAGCCTCGCAGGAAGGCCTGATCGAGTTCGAGAATGCCTCGACCCTCGAGAATTCCATCGGCGAAACCCTCGTCATGGGCCGCAACATGAAGCTGCGGATCATGGGCGAGGACGGCAAGGAACGTGCGAGCCACAAGCTCGGCTACGGCACCAAGCTGTTCGTCAAGGAAGGCCAGACCGTCTCGCGCGGCGACAAGCTGTTCGAGTGGGACCCGTACACCCTGCCGATCCTGGCGGAAGCGGACGGTATCGCGAAGCACGTCGACCTCACCGCAGGTGTGGCTGTCCGCGACGAGACCGACGAAGCCACCGGCATGACCCAGAAGATCGTGATCGACTGGCGTGCGGCTCCGAAGGGCAACGAGCTCAAGCCGGAAATCATCCTGATGGATGCCGATGGCGAGCCCGTGCGCAACGCGGCTGGCAACCCGCTGACCTACCCGATGTCGGTGGATGCCATCCTGTCCTGTGAAGAAGGCCAGGAGATCAAGGCCGGTGACGTTCTTGCGCGTATCCCGCGCGAGGGCGCGAAGACGAAGGACATCACCGGTGGTCTGCCGCGTGTGGCCGAACTCTTCGAGGCGCGTCGTCCGAAGGACCACGCGATCATCGCCGAGATCGACGGCTATGTGCGCTTCGGCAAGGACTACAAGAACAAGCGCCGCATCGCGATCGACCCGGTCGATGACACGATGGAGCCCAAGGAATACATGATCCCGAAGGGCAAGCACATTCCTGTGGTCGAAGGCGATTACGTCCAGAAGGGCGACTACATCATGGACGGCAACCCGGCGCCGCATGACATCCTGGCCATCATGGGTGTCGAGGCTCTGGCGAACTACATGATCGACGAAGTCCAGGACGTCTATCGACTGCAGGGCGTGAAGATCAACGACAAGCACGTCGAGGTCATCGTCCGCCAGATGCTGCAGAAGTGGGAAATCCACGACTCCGGCGACACCACGCTGCTCAAGGGCGAGCACGTGGACAAGGCGGAGTTCGACGCGGCCAACGAGAAGATCGAGAAGAAGGGCGGCCGTCCGGCGACGGGCGAGCCCATCCTGCTCGGCATCACCAAGGCGTCGTTGCAGACCCGTTCGTTCATCTCGGCGGCTTCCTTCCAGGAGACCACCCGCGTCCTCACCGAGGCTTCGGTGCAGGGCAAGAAGGACAAGCTGGTCGGCCTCAAGGAGAACGTCATCGTGGGCCGCCTGATCCCGGCGGGCACCGGTGGCGCGACCCAGCGGGTGCGTCGCATCGCGACCGAGCGCGACAACAAGGTGATCGAAGTGCGCCGCGACGAGGCCGAACAGGCCGCGCTGCTGGCCGCTCCGGATACCTCGTCGAGCGACGTGATCGGTGGCGACGAGTTCGACACTCTGGTCGTCGACACGCCGGAAAGCCGCGAGTAATCGCAGCTGCCTTTGGGCACGCAAGCTTCGGGCCCCCGCACTCTGGTGCGGGGGCCCTTTTCCTTTGGGCAGGCAGGGGAGGGGGCTCCGCCCCCGGCCTGCGGCCTCCCCCGGCGTATTTGGAAAGAGAAGAAGGCCCGGCGCGATGGAGGTGCCTTTTCAGGATGGTGGCGGCGGCAGCCCGGTGCTAGCGATCCGCCCATGAACCGCTTCTCCGACAATGGTCGCGGCATGCTCCTGATGATCGGGAACACGGCCGCATTCACTTTCAGCGATGCCTGCGTGAAGGCGATCGGCTCCGATCTGCCGCTGTCGCAGATCCTCGTGCTGCGCGGGATCGTCGCCAGCCTGTTCATCGCGTTCCTCGCGCTGCGTCTTGGCGCGCTGCGGCACCGACCGAGTGGCGCTGATGCGCTGCTGATGCTGCTTCGCGGGGTCGCCGAATGCGGCTCGGCCTATTTCTTCCTGACCGCCTTGCGCAACATGCCGCTGGCCAATGCCACGGCGCTGCTGCAGATGGTGCCGCTGACGGTCACCCTGGGCAGCGCTGTCTTCTTCGGCGAGCCCGTCGGCTGGCGTCGCTGGCTGGCCATCGCTGGCGGCTTTTTCGGTATGCTCCTGATCGTTCGGCCGGGCACCGAGGGGTTCACCGCCTTCTCGGTCTACGCCCTTCTGGCGGTCGGCGCGGTCACCCTGCGCGATCTGGCCACCCGGCGGGTGTCCCCGTCACTTCCGAGCATGCAGGTGACGCTGTCCTCCGCGGTTCTGGTGATGCTCTTCGCCGCGGGCTGGTCTCTGGGCGAGGACTGGCAGCCTCTGGACGCGCGGCTGTCCCTGCTGATGCTGGGCACTTCGCTGCTGATCATTGCCGGTTACACGCTCAGCGTCATGGTCATGCGGGTTGGCGAGGTCGGCTTCATCGCCCCGTTTCGATATACGGGCTTGCTCTGGGCCCTGTTGCTCGGGCTTGTGATCTGGGGCGAGCTGCCGCATCCGATGACGCTGCTCGGCGCAGCGGTGATCGTCGGAATGGGAAGCTTCACCCTCTGGCGCGAGCGTCAGCTGCGCCGGGCGGGAGGCCTTCAGCTGGCGGGTGCGAAAACCCGGCGGACGTGATCCGCGTCGACGCCGAAGAGACGCTTGATCTCGGCCTCGCCCGATGGGTCGAGCAAGGGCAGGTCGACCGGCTTCACATGGGCTTTCTGGCGTGAATCGTTGTGATCGCTATGCCCGCGCAGGTACATCGGAGAGTCGGTGAAGCTCAGCGTGGGCATGAAGCGGATGAGCTTGTTGTGGCCGAAGTTCATGATGCTCTGCCGCACGCCCGGCGCCACGGCCACAGCTTGCGCCACGCCCCAGAAGGGCGTCACGCAGGGCTCGGCCCGGATCCCCTGCGCATCGGGCCGGGCGACGTAGCCGCGGTTCCAGTCCAGCGCGACCAGCCGGTGCCTTGCGCGCAGGGCCGAGATGTCGAGCGCGGCGGCGCGCAGCTCGGCGATGAACGTGACCGCGACCGCGTCGTCGTCGTCATGCCGGAATTCCAGACAGGGCTGCGACATATCCCGGGCCGCGTTGATCACCTGTTGGCAGACCTGCCGATGCGGACCCGGCGGGCGGCTGACAATCCGGGCCTGCGGAAACTCCGCGAGCAGCTCGCGCAGCCGGTCAAGATAGGGCAGGGGCATTGCCTCGCCGACCAGCACGAGGAAGGTGAAGTCGGCATCCGTCTGCGCCTTCAGACCCGGCAGGCAGATGCACTCGAAATGCCGCAGCCTTTCCTCCATCCGCTCGGGGCTGTAGAGGTAGGCGATCCTCGCTTCGAGCGTCGGGTGTTCGACCTGGAAACCGCCTTCGGCAGGGTAGGAAAACCGGCACAAGCCTATGATCTGCATGGGGCGCAACCTGGGTCAAACATACCCCCTATGGTTGGCATCGGGCGGACTGGCTGACAAGGGGGCGCCCGGCGCAGGCGGCCCGGGGCAGCCCGTGTTGACAAGCTCCGCGACTCCCCCTATACGCGCCTCAATCCGGCGGAGGCCTCAGTGCGCCCGCCGCATTCTACGGAACTACAGTGGTCAAGATCGGCGTCCCTGGCCCCGATCCTCTGGAGACCCACCGCGACGTTACCCGTGCCCGGGGACGTATGCGGTATTTTGCGTCGTTGTGGGGTTACGATCCCGCGGTTCTCGGACCTTCGGCGCATCACCGGTGACCCGCGGACGCGTGGGGCGCCTATTCGATTGAACCGCATGGGGGGCTCCCCGTGCACCACATATGTGAGAATTACGGGGAACAACCCATATGCCCACGATCCAACAGCTGATCCGCAAGCCGCGGCAGCCGAAAGTTAAGCGTTCGAAGTCGCAGCACCTCGAGCAGTGCCCGCAGAAGCGCGGCGTCTGCACGCGCGTCTACACCACCACGCCCAAGAAGCCGAACTCGGCAATGCGTAAGGTGGCCAAGGTGCGTCTGACCAACGGCTACGAAGTCATCTCCTACATCCCGGGTGAATCGCACAACCTGCAGGAGCACTCGGTTGTGCTCATCCGCGGCGGCCGTGTGAAAGACCTTCCGGGTGTCCGTTACCACATCCTGCGCGGTGTTCTGGATACCCAGGGCGTCAAAGACCGTAAGCAGCGTCGCTCGAAGTACGGCGCGAAGCGTCCGAAATAAGAGGATACATAAATGTCTCGTCGTCACGCCGCTGAAAAACGCGAAGTCCTGCCCGACGCCAAGTATGGTGACCGGGTTCTGACCAAATTCATGAACAACCTGATGATCGACGGCAAGAAGTCGGTCGCAGAGCGCATCGTCTACAACGCCCTCGAGCGCGTCGAAGGCAAGGTGAAGCGCGCGCCCGTGGAAGTGTTCCACGAGGCTCTGGACAACATCAAGCCGGCCGTCGAAGTTCGTTCGCGCCGCGTTGGTGGTGCCACCTACCAGGTCCCCGTCGAAGTGCGCCCCGAGCGCCGTGAGGCCCTGGCTATCCGCTGGCTGATCGCAGCCTCGCGCGCCCGCAACGAGCACACCATGGAAGAGCGCCTCGCAGGCGAACTCCTGGATGCCGTGCAATCCCGTGGCTCCGCTGTTAAGAAGCGCGAAGACACCCACAAGATGGCCGACGCGAACAAAGCGTTCAGCCACTACCGCTGGTAATCTCCGGAAAGGCAGACCACCATGGCACGCGAATATCCCCTCCAGCGTTACCGTAACTTCGGGATCATGGCCCACATCGACGCGGGCAAGACCACGACCACGGAACGCATCCTGTACTACACCGGCCGCTCGCACAAAATCGGCGAAGTCCACGATGGCGCAGCCACCATGGACTGGATGGAGCAGGAGCAGGAGCGCGGCATCACCATCACGTCCGCTGCGACCACCACCTTCTGGCAGTGGCAGGAAGATCCGACCGAGGAAGGTACCTCGGACACGAAATTCCGCTACAACATCATCGACACTCCCGGCCACGTTGACTTCACCATCGAAGTCGAGCGTTCGCTGGCCGTGCTCGACGGTGCGATCTGCCTTCTCGACGGCAACGCCGGCGTTGAACCGCAGACCGAGACCGTGTGGCGTCAGGCTGACCGCTACAAGGTGCCGCGCATCGTGTTCGTCAACAAGATGGACAAGATCGGCGCTGACTTCTTCAACTGCGTGAAGATGATCAAGGACCGCACGGGCGCAATCCCGGTCCCCGTCAACTTCCCGATCGGTGCAGAAGACCAGCTCGAAGGCATCGTCGACCTCGTGACCATGGAAGAGTGGGTCTGGCAGGGTGAAGACCTGGGTGCATCCTGGGTGCGCCAGCCGATCCGCGACGACCTGAAGGACGTGGCAGACGAGTGGCGTTCGCACCTCATCGAGAATGCCGTCGAGCAGGACGATGCGGCGATGGAAGCCTACCTCGAAGGCGAAGAGCCCGACATCCCCACCCTGCGGAACCTGATCCGTAAGGGCACGCTGTCGCTGTCCTTCGTTCCGGTCCTGGGTGGTTCGGCGTTCAAGAACAAGGGTGTTCAGCCCCTGCTCAACGCCGTGGTCGACTTCCTGCCCGGTCCCCTCGACGTCCCGCCGTACATGGGCTTCTCGCCCGACGACGAGACCGAGACCCGGAACATCGAGCGTCACGCTTCGGACGAAGAGCCCTTCTCGGGCCTCGCGTTCAAGATCATGAACGACCCCTTCGTGGGCTCGCTCACCTTCACCCGTATCTACTCCGGTACGATGAAGAAGGGCGATTCGATCATGAACTCGACCAAGGGTAAGAAAGAGCGCATCGGTCGTATGATGATGATGCACTCCAACAACCGGGAAGAGATCGAAGAAGCGTTTGCAGGCGACATCATCGCGCTGGCCGGCCTCAAAGAGACCACCACCGGTGACACCCTCTGCGACGCTCAGAAGCAAGTGGTTCTCGAAACCATGACCTTCCCCGATCCGGTGATCGAGATCGCGGTCGAGCCGAAGACGAAGAACGACCAGGAGAAGATGTCCCAGGGTCTGGCCCGTCTGGCCGCAGAAGACCCCTCCTTCCGCGTCGAGACCGACCTCGAGTCCGGTCAGACCATCATGAAGGGCATGGGCGAACTTCACCTCGACATTCTCGTCGACCGCCTGAAGCGCGAGTTCAAGGTCGAGGCCAACATCGGTGCCCCGCAGGTGGCCTATCGCGAGACCATCGGTCACGAGATCGAGCACACCTACACCCACAAGAAACAGTCGGGTGGTTCGGGTCAGTTCGCAGAGGTCAAGCTGGTCATCAGCCCAACCGAAGCGGGTGAAGGCTACTCGTTCGAGTCCAAGATCGTTGGTGGTGCTGTTCCGAAGGAATACATCCCGGGCGTCGAAAAGGGCATCAAGTCGGTCATGGACTCCGGTCCGCTGGCAGGCTTCCCGGTTATCGACTTCAAGGTCGCGCTGATCGACGGCAAGTTCCACGACGTGGACTCCTCGGTTCTGGCCTTCGAAATCGCGGCGCGGATGGCAATGCGCGAAGGTCTGCGCAAGGCCGGCGCGAAGCTGCTCGAGCCGATGATGAAGGTCGAGGTGGTCACGCCGGAAGAGTACACCGGTTCGATCATCGGTGACCTCACCTCCCGCCGTGGCCAGGTGTCCGGTCAGGAGCCGCGCGGCAACGCCGTTGCAGTTCAGGCCTTCGTGCCGCTGGCCAACATGTTCGGCTACATCAACACCCTGCGCTCGATGTCCTCGGGCCGCGCGCAGTTCACGATGCAGTTCGACCACTACGATCCGGTTCCGCAGAACATCTCGGACGAGATCCAGGCGAAATACGCATAAGCAGCGGTGCGGGGCTCAGCCCCGCACCCTACCCAAGTAGGGTGCGTGAACACACGCACCGCCACCGACCAAGGAGGCCATCATGGCAAAGGAAAAGTTTGAGCGCGGCAAGCCGCACTGCAACATCGGCACGATCGGTCACGTTGACCACGGCAAGACGACGCTGACCGCAGCGATCACCAAGTACTTCGGTGACTTCCGTGCGTACGACCAGATCGACGGCGCGCCGGAAGAAAAGGCACGCGGCATCACGATCTCGACCGCGCACGTGGAATACGAGACCGACGCGCGCCACTATGCGCACGTGGACTGCCCCGGCCACGCCGACTACGTGAAGAACATGATCACCGGCGCGGCGCAGATGGACGGCGCGATCCTGGTTGTGAACGCAGCTGACGGCCCCATGCCGCAGACCCGCGAGCACATCCTTCTGGGCCGCCAGGTGGGTATCCCCGCCATGGTCGTGTTCATGAACAAGGTTGACCAGGTCGACGACGAAGAGCTGCTCGAGCTCGTCGAGATGGAAATCCGCGAACTGCTGTCGGCTT
>NZ_FOZW01000015.1 GCF_900116195.1 Alloyangia pacifica | reverse complement strand
AGTGGTTGGGACGCCATCTTCCCCGACAGGGCGATGACCATCGCCGCCATCGATCGGCTCGTTCACCATGCAACAATCTTCGAGATGAACGTCGAAAGCTACCGACGCCGTGCCGCCTATGCCGCCGCGACATCGCTAAGCGACATCGAAGATGACCGCGACAAACAACAGCCCGAAAAGGAGATCGCCACAGCGAAGGACAACTCGCAGCCAGCGACATTGAGCAGCGACATCGAAACTTGATCTGACGGCCGCAAACCGGCACCGTCAAAAAACGTCACCGTCATCCACCTGCGATGTCGCTCAGCACTCAACTGCGATGTCGCGCCACAGAACCGCGAGGTTACCTGGAGCGGACGCGGTCGCAAACCAGCCTGGCTCGCAGAAGAGATTGCCGCCGGGAAAAAGCTTGAGGATTTTGCCATCTGAGCTCGGAGCCCCAAGAGCATGGTTCAGGAACGAAATGCAGTTCGCCTGCTTGTCACGCTAGAGGACATCGATCCGCCAATCTGGAGGCGGCTGGTCCTTCCGTCAACCTGGACGTTCGATCGCCTGCATCTCGTTCTTCAAGCTGCGTTCAGCTGGACCGACAGCCATCTGCATGAGTTCCACATCGGCGGACTCCGCTACGGCAATCCGGAGCTCCTCGACATCGGTTTCGGCACCGCAACGACTTTCGACTACCGGACCGTGCGCATGGCGGATTTCATCGATCGCGACATCGCCTTCACCTATGTCTATGACTTTGGCGACAACTGGCGGCACCGCGTCGTCCTCGAGGATATCTTGGCCCTCGATCCCCTGCCCCGCCATGCGGAATGCCTCGAAGGCGCGCGGGCAGGACCACCAGATGACGTCGGTGGTCCTTGGTCTTACGCTGAGTTTATCGAAACCCTGCAAGACGCCGAACACGAGGATCACGAGAGCAACCTGCGTTGGGCAGGGGGGCATTTCGACCCAGAGTGGTTCGACCTCGCGCTGATCAACAAGGACATCCGGAACAGCTTCCGCGCCAATGTTCGCAGGCGCTGGCATCAACCCAAGCCCTTGATTGGCAAGAGCTCGAAGCATGGTGATTGACTTACCGTAGTCGGCCCGCGCCGCGTCAGCATTGCCACTTTGACGCGCTATGTAAGGTCATCGTTCAAAGTCACACTCAGCCCCTCTAGCACATCACGGAGTGACCGGACGCACTCGAGCCCGATCGCCGGGTCAGCCGTCAAGCACTGGTCAATGCTGCGGTCGTAGGCCGCTATGCAACGTCCACGGGTAAGACGCGAAAGGTACATGATGCCGTCTAGCTCTGGAAATTTCGCGTGAAGCGCATCTGAAAACTCCTGCCCGGTCAGATGAGCCTTGGCCCCGACTGCATCTGTATCGAGGCCCATGCGCAGCGGGCCGACGCTCGTCAAATCAAGAAGGTTCAATGCCTTCTTGCTGTGAACTTCCGCGATTGCCCAATTCAACACCTCGGAGAGGTTTAAGATCCGGTCCGCAACGGGAATTGCTTCGAACCGGTCGCGAATGATCGTCTCGGCAAGCGAAGTTTCAATCTGCTGCCCCACGTAGATGACCTTGAAGGCCTGAGCCTTGGAAGACCAGCGCGACGCGCCGAAACCACGTCCCAACGGCGTTTTCATATGCGTTGCCGGCATAATCCTGAGCCAACGTGTTAGTCTGATGGAGACCGTCAGATCTGCGACAACGGCAGAATCGAAGTGCATTTAGCCGATGCTCCGCTCCGCTGCCGCGAAGACCGCAGTTTCTTCCCCCTTTGACAAAGCGGCGATAGGCGGCTCGGCATTGAAGTCCAGATGCGGCGTTGTCAGCCAACTCCAGGCCAAGCTTGCTGACCCATGTGCGATATCGAGCACACGACCAATCCCCGTGATCGGCCTCCCCTCAACAAACTGAGCCATGGGAATGACGTGGGCAGCCTTCCCCTTTGGGATCGCGATGATCTCTCCCTTGGTTCGCCAGTTGTCGAGCGTAGAGCGCCGGACCCCCAAGGCTTCCGCCGCCTTGGAGGGCCCCATCACCTCGCCAGCCCAAGCTTCGAGCGGCAGTTTGGCAGCGCGCTCCCGAAGCAAAGCAATGCCGTCCTTCGAAGAGATTATGGCCGACAGCCCTTGGCCAGCGAGAGTGACCGCCCCAGCTTCGTCGGACCCACGTTTCGAGCGCGGCGACTTCATTCGAACTTGCGCTTTGCGGCCTCGCGCGACCCGAAGATCGATGCCCTGCGCCGCGAGCACAGCTTTCGCGGCGGCGGTCATGACATCCGCAACCCGGCTCAGCGTCTCTTGGTCGACTGAGCCATCGTCCTGCATGAAAGCTTGAGCCAGAGCTTCCTGGTCAACCGTGACGACATCTCTCTTTTGCATTGACATGGCGGCCTCCTAGTTGCTCACTAGATATAGTCCAATATGTCCATTTTGTCCACCCACGTAGAAATAAACGCCGAACTCTCGCAAAACCGCCTCATTCACCAGAATGACAATAAAACATGGGCTCAGCGCTGTGTCGCCGATGTCACGGCCCAAGGGCTTTCCTCGCAGAGCGCACGCCCCGAGGTCGCCCGGCGCGCGATCCCGCCTACACTCACCGAGAGTTCCGCCCCTCAGGAGAGACTGCGATGCCCACCGGTACTGTCAAATGGTTCAATTCTGAAAAAGGATATGGGTTCATCGCCCCCGATGACGGGGGCAAAGATGTCTTCGTCCACATCAGCGCGGTCGAGCGTTCCGGGCTGACCGGCCTCAATGATAACCAGAAAGTCTCCTATGATCTGCGAGAGGGCCGCGATGGCCGTCAAATGGCGGCGGACCTCGCCCTCGCTTGAAGCTGCCGATCCCTGACTGCGCAGGTCTGAGGTCCACACTCCGGACTGGCATGCGCAGGCTACTCGACGCCTCTCGGAAGGTGTTGGCATGACACCCCATCGTCGGCATCGACACATCCCCGAAACCCGCGCAACATGGCCAAGAGCGCGGCTCGGCACATGATCTCTGGGCGATCCTTGCCCCCGTTGCCCGAGAACCCCTTGCGACCGCGCCGCGCTCACCCTCGAGCACCAACCCAAGGCTGGCTGCTCGATGCCGGCAACCGGGGCGAGAGGCTCTTCGTCATTGCACCGCCCTGCGCGCGCGCTCGGAGCACCGCGCTGCCCCCGGTTGACAGTTGTCCGGTGACCGATAGGGTGCGGGACATGAGGTAACGTCCTCACCCGTCATGGGAGTGAATGCCCGGGAACGGCCCGGCCCTTGCAGGAGGGTTGGAAGTGCCTCTCAGACCAAATCTGAAATCTCTTCATATCGCGACCGGCCTGTCGGACGGCAATGCCACCTGCCAGCCGCACTGCGGGAGCCGAGTGTCGGCGGTCGTTGTCCAAGCCACTGCCACCTTCGCACTCGGCCCTGTTGATCCGTCTAAGGGTCCCTGTAGCTCTATCGCCGCGCCGAAATCACAATGACCGACACCAACCTCACCTCAGATGTCTCGGCGCAGCCGCCACAGGCTCTGCACTCGGCGCCGATGCTCTGCTGGTTCACGGCCTCCGCCGCGCTCACGGTGCCCCAGGCTACTGCGCCCGTCGCATTCTCCCTCGTGGCCTTGTCCATCCTGGGGGACGCGCGCCTCGGCGCCGCAATGGTGCTCGCCATGACGCTGGCGCAGGTCGTCGGGGCGATCCCGATCACCCGGATGGGCCGGGGCAAGCCCATCGCATCCTTCCTGCGCATCCTGGTGCTTTTGCGCAGCGCAGCCCTGGCCGGGATCGTCCTCGGCCTCTATGCCGGGGCCCCCTTTGCCGCCCTCGTCACGCTTGCCGCCCTGGCTGGCCTGGTCAATGGCGCGACCTATGGCTATCTGCGCGCCCTGCTCAATACACTGACCTCGGCGTCCAGAATGCCGCGAGCGTTGGGGATTGCGGCGACGCTGAATGAAGTCACCTTCGTATTGGGCCCGGTCCTGGCCTCCGGTCTCGGGGCCGTCTCTCCGGCCCTGGCAGTTGCCGCGATGGCGGTTCTGGGCAGCCTGCCCGCGCTGGTGATTTCGGGCGATGCGAGCATGCCCGCTGCACCTGAGACCCATACGACCGGCCGCCTGGTCACCCCGGAAATCCTCCTCTGGCTCACCTGCGCGGGCGCCGGCGGCGCGACCATCGCCGCCATCGAGATCGGCGCGGTCGCGCTCGCGCTGCAGTTCAGCTTTGATCCGACGATGGCCATCCTGTTCACTGTGCCACTCTGCGTGGCCTCGGTGCTGGGCGGCATCTGGATCAGCATCCGCAATCGGGCTTCTTCGCCCCGCGCTGTCGTTGTGCAGCTGGCGCTGTTTTCTCTCGGCATCGGAATGACAGCCCTTTCGGGCGCCCTGGTGCCGACAATCCTGGGGGCAGTTCTAGCCGGCCTGATGCTCGCCCCTCTGGGCACGCATTACGCCTTGGTGCTCGATGCGCTCGCGCAGCCGCACCGCCGCGCCGAGCTTTTTGCCCTCTTGCGTACGGCGAATGCGGGCGGCGTCATTGTGACCAGCGCATTTCTGACCCTTCTGCCGCTGAATATGGCTCTCGCGGCCGTTGCAGCTTGCATGCTCGTCACGACCGGCGTGGTCGCGCTCAGGACGGTCCGGCGTGGGGCGGCTTGAGCGGAGCAGAGATCGCGCGCTCCCGACATCCGCCCGCCAGTTGTGTCGGAGACATCGGGCGGGAGCGTCAGGCAAACATGGCCAGCTGCTGGGGCTCAACCCAGTAGCCGCGTTGGCGCTTTGCCACCTCGAGGGTGGTGAGCGCGGTGATCGCCTGCTCCCAATCAGCGAACCAGTCCATGCGGGTCTGGCAACTCAAGCCGACGAGACCCCACTCCTGATGAAGGCTCCACTCGCCAAAGAGGTTCGGCAGGATTTCCATCCTGCAGAAGAGGATCCCAACCCCAGGGCGGCGTTTCTCGAGATAGGTGCGCATAGCTTCTGGGTCGGTACTTGCAGGACAAATCGGCAACCACGTCTGCCTAAATCCCTGCTTGGACCTTTGTTCTTTCAATACTACCCCGCGCAACGGTAGCTGCGCGACGCGCAGATAGCCGGTCTGACGTTGGATATATCTCGAAATGCGCTGTCGCAAGCGGGGTTCGGTGGCACCACGTTGCTGTTCTTGGGGCTTCACGAAATCTCGACCTGAGCATGCTAGAGGAAAAATCGTTCAGGTTCTGCCTTCGCTGAGCACGCCGAGAGGCCTCGGCTCGAAGGACATCCATAAATGACAGTCCAAGCGATGCACAATTTCAGGTCCATCGGCAATTCATCGCTGAGTTGTGCCAACCAAAGCCACAACATGTTTAACGCGATTCCTAATTATGCAAGCCTCCGCCACGCCATTCGGCACATCAAAGACCCTGAAGTGAAAGGCAAAAGTATGAGAGAGTTTTCCCCGGTGATCCCGATTGCAGAGCTGAAGCCGACCCTCGAGGCCGGAGGGAAAATTGAGGTCGAATGTGTGGAGGAGCCTACGCGCGTGAGCAACCAGTACCAGGCCGTCTGGAAGTTCTACGCGCTAGCTGAAAATGGAGGGCAACAGCACCGACTTCTGGTCGTGCATGGCAGAGACGTCAAGCCAAGGACCATCCGAACCCTGACGGGTCTTCTTTCGTTCGCCATGGATCTTGGGGTCTCGCCGATATCCATTCCACGCCATGCTGGGGAATGTGCCGTGTGGGAGCCCTACAAGGGAGCAGCCTGATCCACGCTAAGCCACCGTCACAGGTGACAGGATGCTCGGCGAGCCCAATGATTTGGTTGCGGCCTCTGGCGATCGATCTCCGGCTCTCCGACGGTAGCGTGCTGACGGGAGGCTGAGCCCTATCGCGGTCGCAACAAGGTGACGACGGGCGCTACCGAATTGGCCCGCGTCACCCTCGTGACCCAGTCATGGACTTCCAGCTCTATCTCTGCCTCTTCCCGAGCTCGAGAAAAGGCGCGATCTGGGCTGGCACCCCACCTCAATCCTTCACCTCGATGGCCAACCGGCATCACACCGTCTGCGGCGCCGGATTTGCACCCGTTCCTAGAGCAGAAACGTCCGCCCGCACTCTCCGCCGGAAGGCAATATTGCGTGGTGGGTGGTCCAGGCCTATTTTTGGGAACGAGAACAGGAGCACTGCGAAATGTCGACCGTGACGTCGAAAATCCTGGCAACCATCAACGCGCCTTACAGCGCGGGCGTGTCTGCGTGGGAACTCGCCCAGTGCATCTCCAGCCTTGACGCAATGAAAAAAGCGTATGGTCCCACCTTCTCATTTTTCACGGAGGTGGAAGCGGAGGCGCAGCACGCTTTCGTCGAGGAGATGCACCTCGATGCCAATGCCGTGAAAGCTGTGGCACAGCACCTCGCGACCAAGGTGCCCTTCCCTATAGCACTCGCCGCGTAAACACACCGTCTCCGAGCCGTTGAGGTGAACTCTTCTAGGTACCGATGGAGATCATCGAGACATTGCCGCTCGAACCATGGAGCTTTGGCGGCGGCACCGCGCTGATGCGTCAGCTTGGACATCGGGAAAGCCACGACATCGCCGTCCCAAAGCACCTGCTCTATCTGAATCCCAAGACACAAGGCTTCGAGCCAAGTCTTCCTTGAACAGCCACCTCAAGGCGAGCAACTTCACAGGTGCCGCCCAGCTCGTCGCAAAGCTCAGTCGTGGGCATCGACAAGTCCGCAAAACCCACGCAACATAACGCTGAGCGCGACCCGGGGCATATTCTAAGGCGATCTTTACACCCAATGCCCGGGAGGGGCCCCATTCCTCTTGCGACCGGGTCGCGCTCGACTCGCCACCGGGGCGCTTCGACGGTCGCCGCCCCTATCGCCTAGCGTGGCCCACTTCGACAGAACGACCCCTACCGCTCAGAACCACGATCATTCTGGTGGTCCTTGCCCTCGGCCCCGCGATCCTGATCTCGCTCGCGCGACCCAAGTTCCGCGCCACCCTTGCGCCCACCGACGCCCCTCCCCCTGCCCTCGATGTCGAGGGTCAACGCCATCTGTCCGCGCTGCGTCGTGACATCGGTGAGCCTTGCGGAGAATTTGCGTGTCGCCTCGGCCAACTGGCGATCCTCGGGATCCTGCGACTGCGCGAGGATGCGCACCGCATTCCCGTAGGTCGTCATCACCCGGCTTCGCCGGGCCACCAGCGCGTCATCCCAAGGCTTTTGCGGCAGGCGTCCACCATTGTCCTCGAGATCGCGCTTCACCTCCCGGGTCTTGCGCGCATCGACGAGAGGTTTCCCACCACGCTGGCGAATTTTGTAAACCGGGGTTGCCTCGCCCCGGCGTGTCGCGCCGCGCGCATGGCGCGGTGTCGACTCCGCCCCGATCCCACGCTGCCGCAGCTTCTCGGCGAAGGTATCGCGCAAGTGCTGCAGGTCCGGCTTGCCAAACCTCAGTTTCACCCCGTCCTCGCCGACGGTGCGCAGGGTCAGGTGGACATGTGGATGATGCGTGTCGGTGTGCAGCGCCATGACATAGTCATGCCGACCCTGGAATTCCTGTTCGGCCAGCGCCCGCACCGCGTCCTTCACGGCCTCTGCATTGACGCTGCCCGGCATGGAGAACATGACGCTGGTGGTGATCCGGGTGCGGTCCGACGCGTACCCGACGGCCCGCGCGTCGTCGTGCTTCTCGAGCCACTCGCGAAACACCGACGCCACTTCGCGAGAGCCGTTGAAGGTCTCGCCACGATCATTCTCGATCTCGATCTTGCCGTTGCGGCTGATGTAGGCGAGGTGCTCGGACACCCGCAGCGCCTCGGTGCCGCGCGAGACCTTGATCGGATTGCCGTGCTTGTCGACCCTGGCCGGCTTCGAGACTTTCACCATCACCTCGGGAGCGCCCTTCACAACGCGGGCCAGCCGAGCCTTGTCCGACCCGGAAATCGCCTGCGCCTGACCGGCCGCTCCACGGCGCCCGCGCGCCACCTCAGCCCCGCTTTTATCATCGGGCGCTGTCCTGCCCGATGCCTTGCCGACCTGGGCACCCCCCGGACTCTTCAGTGTCCGCGCGCTCCGGGGCTGGCTCCAGCAGTCCTCGAACCCGAGCTCGGGTTTGAACTCACTCATCTCGATCTCCCAGTACCTGGACCTGATACCGCCCCGCCGCGACCGCCCTCAGCTCCTTGCGCAGGCTCGCCACTTCCGCTGTCAAAGCCCGAACCTCTTCGGCCGTGAGCGCCGCCCCTGCCCCGGTCAGAACGCCCCGGTTCAGCGCATGGGCGATCTGGTTGACGTTCACCGCCACCCCACTGAGCTGACGAAAGGCACGCTGAAACGCCGGACGGTCATTTGGCAGCGGCTGCGGGCCGCCCCGGTAGCGCGCCCGGATCATCGACGCCGCCCAGGTCGCAACCGAGACGCGGCGCTCGCGTGCTTCCTCGTCCAAGGCGTCCCGAACGTCCTTGTCCAGTCGCACGGTCACCTTGCCCTCTCGCCGGGAGCGAGACGGCAGGCGCTCCGCCGCCGGGGGCGCCTCCCCGTCCACGACATTCTCCACGAGCACGCGCAGCAAACTGGACACGGTCAAACCGGCCTCCTCCGCGACGGCTTCGAGCCTGGCGCGGATGTCGGGCGTGACGCGGGTTTGGATGAGGGCAGATTTCTCGGGCATCAGTCATTTTGTAATACATTGCCAGCGCAAGCGCTATCCTGCATTAGTCCCTACCCAACCCCAAAATGTGGTCCGGGACCACATTTTTCGCGCGCGGATCCCACGCCCGAGCGCCCACGAACCTGCCCGAGAACGCGGCCGCAGGCCGAGTTTCGAGGACCTTTTCCGGCGCGCCCTCGCCGTCGGAGCAGCTCCCGGATGCGCAAACCGGAAGCTAGATGATGCCGAAATAGAAAACGCGCCGCACAAGGCGGCGCGTTCCAGCGAGGGCGGATCAGCGCCGGCTATCGCCCCTTCCGACGCCTCGGCAGTGACCTCTGACGACCAACGGCAGAGCGTTTCGGACCCTGCCTCGCCGAACGGCTTAGCTCGTCGGCTTAGTTCCGGCGGACCTCCACCAGCTTGATGTCCGACAGCGGCAGCTCTTCTTCATGCCCGCCGTCGAGGCTGACAATGACAAATGCATTGGAAGACGTTGCGCGCTCGATGTGCATCGTGCCCATTCGGCCGTCGTGCTCGATGCGCAGCGTGGCGGCACTTTGCACCGCCTTCTGCGGCGGCATCGCATTTGGCACTGTCCGGACAGTCCCGGAAAGAGAAAGGCCAGATTCTGCGGCCCGCCCCTCAACACCTGAGGGATCGCCCGGCATAGGGGTAACTCCCTCGGGCGCCTCTGCCTTTTGGCCTGCGGGCGATTGCGCCGTTGACTGCTCCTCGGCGCGTATATCCTTGGTATCGATTTCTGCCCGCAGCCGCTCGACGCTCACCCGGGAAATCTCTCCAGCTGACGCTTCCGCAAGAAACGCCGATACGGCCTCCTCGTCCTTCTTCCAGAGCGCGTGCAGATCAGACAGGGCGCGGATGGGCGCGTTGTCTGCCGCGGCCTCCTTGAGCGCCGCCGGCATAGTCGCGAGCGCCGCGAACCGTGACACCTCGCCCTCGTTCCATCCCAGAGACTGCGCGATCGCGCTGCGCGACTGCCCTGCCGCGCGCATGGCGGCCACCGCCTCGGCGACCTCCAGCGTCGTCAGGTCCGCCCGCTGCACATTCTCCGTCAGCTGCGCCATCCGTAATTCCGCGGTCATTTCGCGGATGACCACCGGGATGGTCTTGAGCCCGGCGCGCTGCGCGGCCTGGAACCGGCGCTCCCCCATGATGATCCGATGCTTGCCGTCCTCATCCGACGGCTGCACCGTGATCGCCTGCAGAACGCCCTGCGCCTTGATGCTCGCAGACAGAGAGGCGAGCTGCTCCTCATCGAAATGGCGCCGCGGCTGCTCCGGGTCGGCCACGATGTCCTCGAGCGGCATCTCCCGCTGCGCCGGAGGCAAAGGCGCGTTCTTGCGCATCAAGGCGCTCAGCTGTCCGCTGGCGGCGAGACGGTCCAGAGTCTCCGTCGTGCTGTTGAACTTCTTGGGTGCCATGGTCAGTCTTCCTTCTTCTCGATCGCCTGCATGAACCATTCAAAAAATGCGCCGAACTCAGCAGCAGCTTCCTTGCCGCTCCGGGTGGGCACCTCGAACACCGGGATGCCCTGCGCCTCGGCTTCCTCGTAACCGGTGCGATTGCGGATCGCGTGCGGGATGATGAGATTTGCATAAGCCTCGATCACCTGGCGCAGAGTCTCGCGCTCGGTCTTCTTCACCGCGTCGAACCGTGACGGCAGAAGACCGAGAAACCCGATTTCCTTGTTGATCTGCTGCACCTGCACATAAGCGCGCAACACCGCCTCGACGCCATCGAGCGAAAACCTCTTGAGCTCGATTGGCGCGAGCATGAAGTCTGCCGCGATGAGGGCGCCATAAACCAGCCCGGTGAAGGCGGGCGGCGTATCGATGATGCAGAAATCCCCACCGCCCAATCCGCCCAGGACCTCGACGACAGAGCGCAGACCCTCATCGTCCGAGTTGACCGGTACATCACGGTCTCCCTCGATCAGCACCAGTTCGCCCGGTGCCACTGTGAACTCTGGGGGCTTGCGGGTCTCGACCATCTCCAGCGCATTGCCGACAAGCCGCGCACCCTGCAGCGCGCTGGTCAGGTTTCGCTGCCCATCGAGATCGACCGCGATCACCGAATAACCGTCACGTATGAGATAATAGGCGAGTTGCGACGCGGTGGTTGTCTTGCCCACCCCGCCCTTGTTGTTTGCGATGACGATCGTCTGCACCGCCTGCTCCTTTCCTGTCGTTCCAAATGGAGCCGCTGCGCAGGGGTGCGTCGCGGGCAAATCTGGCGCAGCGCTCCGGGCAGGTGCGCCCAAGATCAGACGTCCGGCGAGGATCGGCTGCGGCAGGTCTGCGAAGGAACGATTGGAAAATCGTCCTCCCTCCGGCCTGTCATAAGCGCGGCGCCCGACATGCCGGGCGACTGACCGGGGGCCCGGAGGCCGCGGCGAGACGAAGGTCTCGGCGCGGCAAAATTTGGGACCCGGTCGCGTGACGGCGCCACCCAATGCACACGCTTGAGGAGAGCGCAAACGTAAAGGGGCCCGCGCATGCGAGCCCCTCTCTCTATCGGCTTGATTTCGCTTACGCTGCGACAGCTTTGCTTCCACCGGCCTCCGCCGCCGCGATCAGAAAATCCGCCGCCTTTTGCGCAGCGCTTGCTGCCCTGAAGATCGCGCGCTTGTCCTCTTTCAGCGCCTTGAGCCAGTCCTCAAGGTAGGAGGCCGCCTCCTCGATGGTCGGCTCGATGCCGATCTTTGCCCCGAGAAAGCAACTGCCGATCTCGGCAATGAGCTCCTCGCGCGCATAGTCGGCGTTGGTCGATCCGAGCTTGAAACGGTCCAGCCGCGAGCGATGGCCTGACCAGTGGATTCCTTCATGGCAGAGGGTTGCCGCGTGCGCCTCGGGAGAAATGAATGCCGAAACCGGCGGCATCTGGATACGGTCTTCCGAGGGAATGTAGCAGGCCCGGTCGCCACCATATGTGATCTTTGCGCCGATCGCGGCAAAGAACGCATCGACCGCCGGCAGGGCTTGCGTGCCAAGATCCTCCTGCACCTCTGGCACGCCATAATAGTGGTCGGGCAGACCCTCGATTTGGTCAGCATTAAAAACCCGGTAGGCGCGGGCATAGGGAATGGTCACCTCATCGCCCGCATCGTTCTCCCGCGCGATCGTACCGTATTTGACCACCGTGGAAGATTTCGAGCCCTTCCGCACATGCGCCCCCAGGTCCTTGGCCTGCCGGAACGTGAACCAATGCGCCGATGCAAACCCGTTCGATTGCGCCGCCAGCCAAAGCATCAGCACGTTGATCCCCCGATAGGGCTCGCCGCTGGACCGCAGGGGGAACTGACCGGCCTGACCACCGCCGGACCACGGTTGCCGCCACGGCGCGGTGCCTGCCTCCATTGCCTCGATGATCTGATCGGTGACGTGCTGGTAGATGTCGAAATCTGACTTTGCCATTTGTGGCCTCCTGTCTGGTGAGGCGGTCGGGCTTGGTGCCTGCGTCCCGCCGATGGGCTCGGCCTCGCCACTCTGATTTGGCGAAAACCATGTTTTCGGCGGAACAGAGTGGGGTGGGCGAAGCCCGGCCCACGGGCCTGAGCCGGACAGTCAAAGGATCGCAGACGGGGATGGTGCGGCCCGCAGGCCGAAGGCCGAGGACACGGTCCCCGGCGGAGACGACGCGCAGCGCGCGGCGCTTGTCTTTTGACTTTCCGGGGCAGGTCTGTTGGCGGACAATCTATTGGATCGTGCCAGGGCGGGGGTGAGCGGGCGCAGCCCGTCGATCCCCCGCCCTGACTTTCGAGATCATGCGAGACGCGCGCCTCGCGCGGCTCTCCATCTCTTTCATCCGAATGAAAATGCCCGACATTCCGCTGACTATCTGACCCCGCAACAGGCCGAGCATCGCGAGGGAAGACCGTCACCCGAAGGGACGAGACTTGCCCGCTGCATCGACCATGCCGGCGCGACTCGGCCGGGCTCGTAGAGACCGGACGCATCGCACTCGGCCGGCAGGGAGATCAGGGGGCAAGGCTCGGGGAGCGCGCCGGCAACGCCGGGGCGATCCTAGGGCCCGATCCTGGGTGTCCCTGGTCGCGGGCGACTGCACGCGACCAGGGACGGCCGGGAGTTGCCTAGGCCTCCGATCCGCGTGACAAAGAATTGCCGACGGGCCACACTTTCTCTAGCTCTATACGCATGACGCCCGGCTCCGAAAACGTGACCTGCTTTGCCGCCTATCGCGCGGAGAGGCTCCGTGCGCAAATTCGGCACCGTCTCTGGGAGCTCAGACAGCGCAACGGGTCCCGGTCCCGCCCTGAGATGAAGTCACTCGAGAACGAGCTGAGCACCATGTGCCTCCATCTCGCCAAGCTCAATGAGGCCCAGGAAACCCGGTAGTCGAGCCACACGCGCGGGCCAAACCCGCACCTTCTGCGCCGTGTCGATCTGCCATCACCACACTCGCCGAAGCGTGAGAGACTCCCCTCTCGCCGACAGGGGCAAGCACATGCCCCGCACCATATTGCACAAATCAGCATATTTTTGCATAAGATCGCAACTTGTGGAATCAACCTGCAGGCTGGCACATGGCCCTCACCCTTCCCGACGCGCGGCAAGGCGCACTCCGCGCGCGTCTGACACGCGGCCAGACGCTCGAGCTCTCCGCGCTTTCTCAGGAATTTTCGGTTTCGATTGACACCGTCCGTCGTGACCTGAAGACGCTCGAGGCAGAAGGTTTGGCGCGCTGCGTGCGCGGCGGGGCAATGCCCGTGAGCCGCCCTTCCGGCACTGCGCTGCAACGTATGGCATTGGCCGAGCCAGGCCACGAGGCCCTTGCATCAAGAGCTCTGCCGCTGATCGAAGATGGCATGGTTCTGCTGCTCGACGGTGGGGCAACGGTTCACGCGCTGGCTCAACTCCTGCCAAGCCTGCCGAACAGCCTTGTGGTTACCCCGGCTCCGGCGGTGGCGCTGGCCTGCCTTGCGGCGGGCATTGACACGCAGCTTGTCGGGGGACGGTTGTCGCCGAGCGGTGCGATTGCCGTCGGCCATGGCGCCGTCGCGGCGCTTTCCGACGTCGCGGCGGACATCGCTTTTCTCGGGGCCTGCAGTCTCGATCCGGCCTTTGGCCTGGGCGCCGATGATCTGAGTGAGGCCGAGGTGAAGTGCGCCATGGCCGCGGCAAGCCATGTGTCCATTGCCCTGGCCGGCGCGGATAAACTGGGGCGGCGCAGCCGCCACCGCGTTCTTAACTGCCAGGACCTCGACATGCTGATCACCGATGCCGGCCCGGAGAGCGTCACCCCATATAAAGAGCAAGGGATCGAAATCTGTCATGCCTGAGCTCAGAACCCCCTGGCGTGCGGTAGCCGCCGCTTTTGCCCTGAATGGCGTTCTGCTCGGATGCTGGGCCTCGCGCATTCCCGCCTTCGTCGATCGACTTGGGCTCGACGAGCGTACGCTCGGCAGCCTCCTGCTGGTCATGGGAGCCGGGGCTCTGACCTCGTTTCCGCTCGCCGGGCGGCTCTCCGACCGGTTCGGTGCGGTCCGGCTGACGCGCTGGATAGCGCTGGCCTACCTCGGGTCGGTGATCTTCCTGGGGATGTCGCAGTCGCTAGTCGTGCTCGCCTCTGCGCTCTTTTTCTTCGGAATGTGCCACGGCTCGATGGATGTTGCGATGAACAGCTGGGCCAGCGAGGTCGAGCGACATATGAAGCGCTCGGTCATGTCGTCCTTCCATGCCATGTGGAGTCTCGGCGCAGGGCTCGGCGCGGCCGGTGGTTATCTGGCGACCCTCGCGGGCGCCTCGACCGGGGTGCATTTTGCGCTGGCCGCGCTGCTCTCTGCGGCGCTCTTCGGGCCGTTCCTGCGCCTGCCATGGCAATCGCAGATGCGTTTGGCGCAGGCGGGCGAGCCCCGCGCGCCGATCTTCGCGGTGCCGCGCGGATCGCTGCTCCTGGTGGCGGTCATGGCTTTGGCGGCGGGCTTGGGCGAAGGCGCGGCGGTGGATTGGAGCGCGGTCTTCTTGACCGACACGCTGGGCACGCCCGAAGCCCAGGCGACATTCGGCTACGCGGCGTTTTCCATCACGATGGTCATCATGCGGCTGACCATCGGCAGCTTCATCACCCGCTTCGGCGCAACCACGGTCGCGCGTGGCAGCGGGCTTCTTGCCGCGGCGGGCTACGCGATCTGCGCCGGCACCGACGCGCTGCCGATCGCTCTCGCTGGGTTCACCTTGATGGGCATGGGCTATGCCGCGGTGATCCCCATGGCTTTTTCCCGCGCCGCCAATGACCCCGTGGTGCCCGCTGGGCAGGCCATCGCCTCGGTCGCAACGCTGGGCTATGGCGCCATGCTCTTCGGACCGCCGCTGATCGGTTTCATCGCGCATGCGACCTCGCTGCGGGTACCCTTCGCCATGGTCGGCGGCGCGGCGCTTCTGATCGCGATCTGCGCCGGAGCGCTTAGCACGACCCGGAACTCCCCGGATGCTCTGCCTGAAGAAGGTGGCCGGGCCTGAAGAGGTTGGCGGACGCACTGCTCGGTCCTCGCACACATTCCTCGACAGGATCGGCAGAAATCTCAATGAGGGACCTTGGATCCGGACCTCAGTCGCTGCACGACCTACGTCCGGCCGACAACAATGCGAGCTCGGCGCAATGTGCGCGTGTCTCGCCAACCTCTTTGATGCGCAATCGGCCAAGTGTCAGGCAAACCGAGCGCCTCGTCGCGCCTCATGAACCAATGACGGTCTCCACGCGCCGCCGCTGTCAAACCGGTGCAGAGGCCGTACCGACTGGCTTTGAGGGTGCCGCTTCGGGATACTGCGCCTTCGCCGCTTCCGACACGGCCGCGGTGGCCTCGTCAGTCGCCTCAGCTGTCAACTCCCTCATCGCTGTCCCGCAGCCCTTCATGACCTCGGCAAGTGCAGCGGCCATGTCCTGAGCGAGTTGGGCCTGTGCCTGCGAAAACTCCGCAATCGCTGGACCATATTCGGACCGTTCCCGGACTTCGGACAAAGTCCTAAGATTGCTCAACGCCTTCTTGGTCGACGATGCGAAAACATCCGTCGACAGAGATGCGGCTTCCAGCGCGATGCTCGCGAACTCCGAGAAAGCGGCGAAGCCGGACGTGACAGCTTCTGCGTCATAGGGCGCCGACATGCTGTATGGAGCCTTTCCGAAGGCCGCTTGGGTTCCCATGCTGAACTCCTCGAATGCGGGGTAAGGGAATGGCAATGAGTGTGTTCGCTGTGCTGCGGCATAGCAAGAGATTCCATAGACGGCGCTCAAATGTCAGGGCTGAGTGGCGAGTACTCGCCGGTAAGCATCTCCTGGCGCTGCGGCAATCGCGCAGGCCGCGAACGGAGATGCCCGGAAATTGAGCACTGCAGGTTGGGCCTTTGCACGCAAAGAACATCAAGGCTCCCATCCACGTAGTTGCCCACCGCAAATGTGGATAACTCCGCGCACCGGTCGGTTTCACGCAGTGACGCAATGGCGGCCACTTGATGGGCAACGCTCAGGGCCGCCCTCTCAACTCTTCAGCGCGATGCGCGCCAGATCGGCGCGCTCGAGCTGACCAAGAAGCCGCTGCCGCAGCGCGGCTACGCCATCCTCCCTCAGGTCATCGTTGAAATCCCCGAGGCGGGGCTCGAGCACTGAAACCGAGATGCCTGCGTCCCTGGCCCGCGCGCTCAGCTTGTCTGCCGCAGCCTGCCCGGCATCGTCGAGATCTCGCGCGATGTAGAGCTGGCGGATCCCTTCGGGCAGGTCGACGGCGCCAAGGTGCGCAGCAGAAAGCGCAGCCCAGACCGGAAGACCCGGAAGGGCCTCGCGGAGCGACAGCATGGTCTCGAGACCTTCGCCGATCGCAAGGCACTCGCCTGGGGCGTCGATCTTCACGGCATTGCCGAGAAGTTCCCCCATGGCCCGGCGTTGCACCTCGACGGGTGCCTTGTCCGACCCATCCTCTGCCAGCCAGGTGCGATGTACGCCGCGAAGGCGCCCTGCCCTGTCGGTCACCGCCGCGATCAGCGCGGGACGCGACTTGGACCCGGCCTCGTCATAATCTCGATGCCAGCAGCGCGGATGAAAGCGCAGCGCCGAAACGGACGCTGCGCGAGTGATGCCACGGCGCTGGAGGTAGGTTTCTGCGAGACTCCCGGAAAGTGGAACCGACCCATCATAGAGACGCTTTGCGGATGTCCGTTTGCCGGATAGGCTCTTGCGCGTTCGAGGCGTGCTCGGATGCGCCACCGGCATGGGGCGCCCGAGATGTGCACGGACCTCCACCAGCAGATCGGGGAACCGGGCGATCCCGGTCCGCGCCTTGATGATGTCGAGCAGGTCGCCGTATTCGCCGGTCGCACCATCGGTCCAGCGGCCGCGGGCGCCCTTGCCTTCATCGGGACCGGTGAGGCGCACGTAAAGCGAGCGTCCGGGCGTGTTCTGCAGGTCGCCAACCAGCCAGTACCTGCCTTCGCGCCGCCCGGCGGAGAGATAGTGCCGGCACACGCTTTCGGCATTCTGTGCCAGCTCGCGAAGCAGCTCCTGAGTTTCAGTATTCATGGCAAAATCAACCTTTGCGTGTAGGTATTCCCCGAGCGATCTGGATATGCAAGTCTCTGAGGGGACGCTAAAATCTGGCGCCGCGGAATTCCGCTGACCCCTACGGCCTCAGCGCCAAGCAGAGGCCGTGGTCGACACGTGTGTGGGGCCATGCGAGATCGCGGACATTCGACGCCTTGTTCGCGCTGAAGGATTCAGGCAGGTCTGCCTCAGCCTTATCGGGGCTGAGGCGAAGGGCTCAGACGGCCCCGTGCTGGATCAGGAAGCGGCGTCCGATGCCAAAGCGATCGCCCTTCCTGAGAAGCGTCCAGGCCTCGACCAAGAGACGCGCCTTCATTTCAGAACCCATGATCAATACTCGCTCGGAAAGAGCCGGGTCAGCACGCGGCGCGTTTGCGCATCGTCCAAGGGATCTTCGGCGCCATAGGCGTAGTCCGCATCGAAGATATCAATCTTCCACCAGACCACCTTGCCCGCGATGGTGACCGCGCCGAAGGTGTGATCCCCATAGGGGTCATTGTCCTCGGTGAACTCCGCAAACGCGGCCACCGCGATCTGGGCGCGGGTCACGAAGTCCAGACCTTCTTCGGCGACACCCCGGGTGCAAAGGACTCTACCCTGATGGACCGGATGTCCGCCCCGGATAATCGCGGCGCGGATTGCGTCATTTGCCGCCGCCACCTGCCGGACGATCACCTCGGGATCGTTGCCCGCTTGCTCTTGGGATACACTGTGCTCTTCAGCCATATCGGCCTCCTATCTTCTGAGGCGGTTCGGGCTTGGTGCCTGCGTCCCGCCGATGGGCTCGGCCTCGCCACTCTGATTTGGCGAAAACCATGTTTTCGGCGGAACAGAGTGGGGTGAGCGAAGCCCGGCCCACGGGCCTGAGCCGGACAGTCAAAGGATCGAAGACGGGGATGGTGCGGCCCGCAGGCCGAAGGCCGAGGACACGGTCCCCGGCGGAGACGACGCGCAGCGCGCGGCGCTTGTCTTTTGACTTTCCGGGGCAGGTCTGTTGGCGGACAATTTATTGGATGGTGCCAGGGCGGGGGTGAGCGGGCGCAGCCCGTCGACCCCCTGCCCTGACTTTCGAGATCATGCGAGACGCGCGCCCCGCGCGGCTCTCAACTCAGATCCCCTCGGGACCGATGGGCGCCACCCTGTCCATCAGTCGTTCGAGATCTTCCGGGCGATACTTCGCAAGCACAGCACCAGAACCATAGACCTGAAAACCGCGGCCATCCGGTCCGCGATCTTCCCCGGGATTCCCGAAAGGCATGCCGCGCTCGGGCTTGGTCGCGCCGAGCGCTCGCAACTCAGCGGTTCGCCGACACCGCCGAGCGAGCAGAACATTGGGGTTGAAAAAGCCCACATAGATGCGAACTATTGTGATCTATTATGAAAGAGGGTTCGCCATGTCTCGACTGACCATCTCGATGCCCGCCCAGATGAATGAGTGGGTAGAGGCCCAGATCAGCACCGGCCGCTATGGCAACGTCAGCGAGTATTTCCGCGATCTCGTTCGCCGCGACCAGGAACGCAGGGAAGCCGCGATTAACGAGCTTCGCGCGCTGCTTGATCGTGCAGAAGAAAGCGGCGTGAGTGATCGCTCCGTCGCTGAAGTCCTCGAAGCTGCACGACAAGAAGCCCGCCAAAAAGGCCTCCTGCGTGGCGACAACTGAACTATCAAGGTCGGCAGAGCGGGACCTTATCGATATCTATCTCCATGGGGTCGAACACTTCGGCGCTGCTCAAGCTGATCGCTACGCAAAGAGCCTCGCCGCGAAAATCGCGACGGCGGCAGACAATCCGAGTTTCGCTGTAGACTACAGTTCTTTAATTGATCCCCTGCGCTCGTTCAATTTGTCGTTCCGGTCGGCCGCCTGCAAGGTTCTTTCCGAAGTCATCCGCGAAGGAGCTTCATCTCGGCGTTCAAGGCTCGGACGTCCCCAGGTGATATGCGCAGTATCCGCTTGGGTCCGCAGGTAGATCTCACGGGATCGATCCGTTGCCTGCCGCTTTGGCCGACGCGGCAACTGTGTGGCGCGTCTTGTCGGGTCAGGTCTCGGACATTTTCATGCCTCCCGCTCCTCGAAGACACCGCCACTTGTCCAGATCGCGTGCATGATCACGGCCAGCTTGCGCGCCAGGGCGACGACGGCCTTCTTGTGGCTCGTTCGTTGCTTCAAAGCCGTGGCCCAGTTCTTGAGCGCCATTCCTCGTCCGGGTTTCACTCGGCAAAGCAGCGAGTTGGCTGCTTCGTACAGTATTGTCCGCAGCAATCGGTCCCCGCGTTTGGAGATGCGGCCGCCGTAGTCGATTGCACCGGACTGGTACCGTCTGGAGGTCAGCCCTGCATAGGCCCCCACCGAGCGCGATTTTGCGAAGCGCTCTGGCGCGTCGATCGTCGCCACGAAGGTTGCAGCCGTGACGGTCCCCACCCCGGGCACTGTCATCAGGCGCAGGCATGCGTCGGACCCTTTCACCTGCCGGACCAGTTCCTTGGTCAGCGCGGCGGCCTGTCGGAGGGATTCCGTGCGCACCGCCAGAAGGGGTAGAATGATTGGTGCCAATGCGTCGTGCCCCTCGAGAACCGCGCGGATGCGGCCCTCGTAGGTTCGTGGCTGTGTCGGAACGCGCAACCCGAAGCTGGCAAGCAGACCGCGGATGGTATTCTCCGCATTCGTACGAATGCTGATCGCCGCATCACGGGCGGCCAGCAGGGCCCGACGCTCCTGCGCCTGTCGGCTCTTGACCTCGACCTTCCGATAGAAGCCCGTCCGAGCGAGATCGGCCAGCATTGCTGCGTCGTTGGCATCTGTCTTGTTATGCATCTGGCCGAGCACTGCATGGGCCTGCCGGGCATCGACACACACCGCCGGCAGACCGCGCCTCTTCAGTTCATCGTAGAGCCAGTTCGCCATGCGGCCTGTCTCAAGGATGACGCATTCAAGTCCACCTAGAAAGCGGGCGAGCGCTGTAAAGATCGCATCCGGATCAGTCCTCGTCTCGCAAGCCATTTCCATGCTGCCAGCCGAGGCGCGCACGCAGATCGCGGTCTTTTCCTTCGAGACGTCCAGTCCGACGTAGTATCGTTCCATTTCCACTCTCCTCTTCCGTGGTTCCAGATAACCGCCAGAGAGCGCGGGGGATCAATTACTCCGAGTCATGTCCGCCGCGGGCTGCGCCGCTACGAAAGCGTGTTCCATGCTATACGACGTCGGACGGCATTTTCGTCCTGCGCATCCTCGATCGCCGCATGGACCCCGCCCGCCATTTGGCCTGACCAAGGTACCGCCGGTCCTTGGTCGTCGTAATGCTCGACGCGTGCTGGGCCCGTTAGCCCCGGCGTCGCGAAGTGTGCTGAAGTTCATTCGCCCGCCCCCTGCCCCCCAACTGACAGGATCAGTTGCCCTGTGTCGATCATCGGCGCGTCCGAGGCGATGAAATCGCCCAGGCCTGCGACTGCGTCCTCGGCATCCCGGCTACTTGGATATCGTCGCAAGGCGTCGTGCAAATCGTAGGCGGCCGCGCGGGCGTCTTCGTGCACGTCAGCCGTGACTTGGTTCCAGCAGTTGAGAAACTCTTCGACCTCACGGAAATACATCTCGAATTCGGCATGGATTTCATTGCCGGAGTATCCGGCGTCGTGGAGGTAGCTCGCCTCAGGCTTCACCGGCTCGATGCAGGTCTCGGCCTCCGCAGCAAGTGGCGCCAAGAACACCAAGGACAGAGCCAAATGGATTGGACGCGGCACGACTTCGCTCCTTCTGTAGCCACGGCGCTCGGTCACGCCGATCAACTCTTCAAATCATTTCGGCGCGGAATGCCGCGTCCGCCGCCACTGCACCTTCCAGGCGGCACTCTCCGGCGACACCTGCGTTCGGTCCGGGCTTCGCTCAAACATCTCGCCGATAGACCGAGCCTTGACCACCCGGTGGCCCCGAAACTTCTGTCAAACGAAGCCTGGATCGGGTTTCCCTGCGCACCTACAGCGTGACATCTGGTGCTTAGCTGTCAGCGGTTCAAGCGACTGGGGCGCGACAGAGTCCGCTCTCCCCTGGGCGAAGGACGCACCGCGGGTAAACAATCGCGGCAAAGCCGTAAACATGTAAGAAAATCAGAATTTTACATGTGACGCTGATTGGCGTCTTTTCGCCGATTCCCTCAACTCGAAGTTCAACTCAAAGATGATTTTTCCTAGAGATTACCCGTTCGCGCCGAAACCGGAAACCGAAAGCAGCCCGGGAACTACGTTGCAAACTGAATGCCTCGCGATGCCGTTTTGCGACGCACCACCAGCCATCCGCGTGCCCTTCGCGGTAGCCGAGGCGATGAGCCTATCCTGCCATGGTTTTCCTCCATGCGCGCGATCAGAAGAACCGGAAATAAAGGAGCAGATTATGGCTCAATTCTCAGGCCTCCCTAAAAGACGCGTTGCACAGATTCTACTTGGGAACGCTGTCCGCAAGTTCCTCAACATGGGGGGGCGACTACAGTATGACCCTCGAATGGAAGCCAAGACAAAGAGGACTCTGTGGTATGTGATCGGAGTTACCGGTGACGGTAAGACTGAACTGCCCGTGTACACGGTCGCTGGACAGCCCAAATGCTTCCGCACTGCCGACGCGATGATCCGATACCATTGTGAGATGTGCCCGGACGACCGAGAGCTGACGATCCGCCTGCCAAAAATGGCTTAGTCCAAGAATAGGATGATCTCGCCCTTCGCGCTCTCCTGCGCCAGGCGGGCAGGAGAGCCAAATGTTCGTGTGGCGCTGGAGAGTGCGAAGGGCGAGCGCACGGAAGCACCAACAGGCCCGCACCCTTCCCGTTTGCGGCCTTCACACAGAATCGAAAAAGGACTGTCGGGACGCTCTAGTGATGCGAGTTTACGTCACTTGCATGGCTGTGGATAACGCTATCGGCGTCGCCTGCAGGGCAGGAAAATATGGTTAAATCACTGATTAAAAATATAGAATCATCATATTACTGTCAGGTCGACTTATCGCTGCACCCCCACCCCCAACAGAAAATGGTGGAAATTCAGTGAGAAGGTGATAAGCAGGTCTCAATGATATAAGAACGTCGAGGGCAGCATGAGCGGTATTCGAGGCTCGCAGAGGCTGGAGAACTACGCTTCCAAGCTCATTAAGAGCTTGCAAGACCACACGGCCGAAATCTTCCCACCGGATGCGCAGAAGACGCTCCGTTCCTACTCAATGAAGGAAGTGGGCGACCTCATCGGCGTCAATCCCAACACATTCCGGCACTACATCAAGACCTATGCCGACCAGATGCCCACGGGCAAGCTGGTCAACGGCAATCGCCGGTATTTCACCGCCGAGGAGATGCAGGAGATCCGCGAGTTCCTATGGAAAGAAGGCCGGATCGGCATCAAGGAGTACCGTCGCCGCCAACCGGGCGAGGAGATGAAGGCAATCACAGTCTTCAACTTGAAGGGCGGGGTCAGCAAGACAAGTTCGACGGTCCACCTCGCGGAAATCCTTGCTCTCCGGGGGTATCGGGTGCTTGCGGTCGACCTCGACGCTCAGGCCTCTCTGACGAACCTTTTCGGCCTCACCCCCGAGGCCATGCCGGACATGCCGAGTTCCTATAACGTCATCAGCTACAAGAACCCGTTGCCAGTGCGCGATGTGATCCGGAAGACTTACTTCCCGGGCATAGACATCATCCCGGCGTCTATGGACATCATCGAGTTCGAGTATGAGACTGCTCTCTCCTTCCGCGATGGCGGCACCAGTTCTCCGTTCCACAGCAGGATGGCGGAGGGGCTCAGCCAAGTGCGCGATGACTATGACATTGTCCTCTTCGACACCCCGCCTCAGCTTTCATTCGCGGTGATCTCTGCCCTCTTCGCGTCGAGTGGGATGATCATTCCGCTCACCGCGTCGATGCTGGACGTGATGTCGCTATCGACCTTTATGACGATGGCGGCCGAGCTCATGGCCGTCGTCGAGGAGCAGGATCAAGATAAGACCTACGATTTCATCAGGTTCATGATCACCAGATATGAGACCGGTGACCAGCCTCAGCTGCAGGTGGCCTCTTTCATGCGCACCGTTCTTGGCGATGCGGTCATGAACAACGAATTCCTCAAATCCACTGCGATCGGCGATGCCGCGAACACCAAACAGCCGCTATTTGAGGTCGAGCCGCGAGACATCACCAAATCGACTTACGACCGGGTCATGGCCTCAATCTCTGGCATGGCTGACGAGGTCGAGGCAGACTTGCGTAAAGCATGGGGACGAACCTGATGGTACGCAAAAACGTCTTTTCGAGCACACTTCGTGAGGCCATGTCCGGCTCCAAACAAGAGCAGCAGGAACCGCGCGCAGACGAAACTATTTCGGAGCCCCCTGCCCCGCCAGCCGCCTCGGCTTCTCAGCGGGATCAGAAGCCCGCAGCAGCGAGCACGCCAGGCAAGCGGAGCAACCCCAACGTAGAGATCTTCAGGAAGTCATTCCAAGAACAGATGCTGCGTACAATGCAGGATGTTGATCCGGATCGGGTGGACAGCTCACGTTTCCAGGACCGGCTCGATGTTTCTGAAGAACTCGACGGACTTAAGGACTCGATCCGCGAAAACGGGCAGCAGGTGCCTGTCCTGTTGCGTCGGGTGGCGGGGGACCGGTTCGAAGTGGTCTATGGGCGACGGCGTATCATGGCGTGCCGCCAGCTCGGTATTGATGTTCGCGCAATGGTCGTGGACATCAGTGATGAAGACGCGCTGATCGCACAAGGACTTGAGAACGCGGCGCGCCTCGAAAACAGCTATATCGAGAAGGCTCTATTCGTGGCCCAGGTCACGGAAGCGGGTTACAGCCTCTCCACGATACAGAAGGCGCTCGACATCGATAAAACGCAGGCGTCGAAAATGCGCGGTGTCATCCGCGATGTCCCACGCGAGGTCATTGCCGCGATCGGGGCGGCACATGGCGCAGGTCGACGGCCGTGGGAAGAGTTGCGCAACGCGCTCTCGGGCGATGACGCTCCCGGTCAAGCCCGTCTCCTCAAGATGATTGACGAGGAGTTGCCAAGCCACGAGCGACTGAAAAAGCTACTAGTTTTGCTGCGGCAAGCACGACGTACCGAACACGCGGCCCCTGCCCCAGATGTGAAGATCGGCAACGGAAATTTCAAGCTCGATCGAACTCCGCGCTCACTCACCGTCAAGGCGCATCGCAACGCGCCAGAGGCTTTCCTACAGCATCTCGAAGAAAACCTCGACAGAATATATCAGGAGTGGCAGAATGAAAACGCCTAACTCATTGATTATGAACGACTTTGACCTGCATTCAGGGCTTCCTTTCCGACTTGGAAAGGACTTGGCGGCAGTTGTCCGAAAGGCAAATCCTTCATTGCATTGGCTATTGCCCACCGGGCAATAGCAGCTTTCGGAGAAGAAGAGCGCCCGGCTAGGCACCGGGTTGAGGTAAACGAGCAGAAAAAGGAGCAGACCCCAGCAAAAGAAAACCCCCCAAAGACAGTGTCTTCAGAGGGCTTCTGTTCTGTGTAGCAACTAACAGATACCCGAAATCAGATTCACTGACAACACCGATTTCGGTGAACGGGTAGCTTTTGCCGTCTGAAATGACATGAAATCCATAAAATCCGCGGCATTCAATGCCGGGGCGCGGGAGAACTGCGTCCAAAGCATGGGGCCGGTTTTCCGCCCGATCCGGCGCTGGTCCCTCTTCGACCTAGTCAAGGCCTCCGCAGAAGCGCTTGCGCTCAATCCAGGCGACCTAGTAGCTCTGCGAGCAATGCTAACCTTCCTTCCCTTGAAGGACAGCAACGGCACAGAAGTGCCCGCTACGCATGAAATGCTACTCATCTGCTATGCATCGAACGCCTCCATTTGCGAACGGACTGAAGGCATGGATGAAAGCAACCTAAGGCGACACATTCGCAAACTGGTAGACCGCGGACTCGTCCGCCGGAAAGATAGCGCGACCGGCAAGCGTTTCCCCCTAAAGAGTGCCGGCGTCGTAGTCGACGCCTTCGGAATAGACCTTCGACCTTTGTTCCAAGCTGCTGAGCATTTGCAGGGCATAGCCACCAAGATTAGAGAGGAAGAGCAGCTGCGACGGAACTTGCGCAGCGAAGCTTATTCCTTGCGCCGTCGCCTTCTCGATTTAGAGGTGCCTTTCGATACTTCCACCCAGAGCTTCCTCAATGGCCTCACCAACTTTCTTCGTCGGAAGAGCACAACCGTTCCTCAGATCGCGGCAGCCCGAGATCGACTGCTCAACCTGCTTAAAGCGCCCTGCCCCGCACGGCAGGATCACGCCACCTCTAAGACATGCGACCTGCACGCGGGCAACGCTAGACCGGTTGTCGAACACCTCAACAAAACAGAATGTTCAGGAGTCATGCCTCGAAAGGATGACACAAAAACCGGTGATTTGCCCGCCAGCGACGGACGAATTGCACGCCAAGTAGAGTCACAAACTTTGAGAAAAAAACATACACAGCTACGAAAGGCGAAGAACTCGCCTGCGGTAACCTACGCCGACTTGCTGAGAAGAAATCCTCATGCCGCAAGCTTCCTTCCCGAGGTGGAACCAAGTGACCTAGGCTTGGTCGAAGCTCTCTATAGATTAGGGGTAAGCCTTGGCATAAGGAACGCGCCATACACGGTAATTCTCCAACGCCTAGGTCTGCACAGACTCGTCGATATTTTCGACCAGATGATCACTCAGGTAGAGACAATCAGCAATCCCCAGCGCTACTTCGAAGTGGCCGTCGTGCAGAGTATGCCTACGGGCTATCCTTGATTTAACTCTGACCCGTGCCTGTCGGGGAAGCCATGGAGAGAACTGACGTAACCCTAAGTGTCCGTCTCGCTGAGTGTCCCGAAAGCCGTTCGGACGCAAAGCAACCCTTCGGCTTCAGTAGGACCGGACAAGTTGCGCTGATCGAGCGCTTATGTCGCCCTAACGCTGTGTGCCAATGTCAGAAGACTGACTTTCAGCATGCAGTATCTTAGTTTCACAGACACTTAGTTTTGGACTGATTTGCGTGGCTGAGAGTGCCATCTGCCACTTCAGGAAAAGTTCTACACGCCTTTAGAGCCACGCCGGCCATTGGTCTTAAAGGTAGGAGACTGGCTTAGGTGCGCCCATCTGAGTTCGGGAATATCGTAGCTATTGCCCACTGGGCAATAGGCAATAAAAGCGAGGAACTGTAGGGCGGCCGACTGAGGAAACTTCCTGTCGGATAGCACTCTCAGACAGGAGGTTGCGGTTACCGATCAGCCAAACAGTCTTGGTTCTCACTGAACTCCAAACCACACGTTTAAATCAGGTGACACTCTCCTTAAGACCCTGCAAGCGCTCAGTACGCACACGAAAAAGCCCTATTGCCCGGTGGGCAATAGCTTGAAGGATCAAGAAGCTTGGCTTTGATATGTTTTGGCCCTTTCGAAGTCCCCTACCGTTGATTGATAACGGCGGCGGCATGTTGAGCTTCGTCCGAATGAAACCCAACCAAATCGCAGGCTCAGGATGTACTTCGGGGAACCCATTGGATACGACGTCGATTTTGCTCCCGCTGGGGGCGTCATACGTCCGTGCCTGAACCAATCCCGAGAAGCTCGATAACTGTAGCTTGGTGACAATCTCGGAACTCGTGAAGTGTGCCCTAACGTCTCAAAAAAGCCACCTGCTGTGACAGGTCAGTGCCGTCTGGAAAATATGAATTCAGCCAAAAAGCGCTGTCGGCCGGAAGTTAGCCTTTGCCCGGTGGGCAATAGCACCCGGCTCTCCTAGCGCCGGTTCTCAGCCCTAGCTGGCTACGTGTTCGCTTAACCAAGAATGGTACGCAGCGCCGTGCTTCGAGATCGAGTTACATCTAAGCTATTTCTCCAAGAACTCTTGGTACCTCCTAGTCGATTGGTTTCCAGTTCGGATACCAAAGCCTTGTGCTCACTAGCCACCAACGAGAACAGTGGGCACGAAAGACAATAGGTTCAAAGCGCGCCCCGCGAGCCGTGAAACAAGCTGCGGTCAGGTCTAAGCTGATTGCAGAGGACCACAACTCCGTCACTTGCGCGTTCTCTGCGGACGTCCGATCTCTGCCAAAGCTCTGACTAGGTCCAGGTCTCCACGGCGGAAATCTCGTAGCATACCTTCGAGAACCCCCGCAGGACACGCATCAGCTCGCGCACGCTCGGAATGCTTTGCATCGGCGATGAGCACACAAATTGCAGCACTCGCAGATCCCATCGCACCGCGGAGTTCCCTCCACATAGCCGGATGCGCACCCATCTCCGGGAGCCTGTTCTGAGCCGAGACGACGAAATCGTAGAACACAAGCTGCCGCTGTCCGTAGCGGCGCATATCCAGGTGAAGCTGCATTTCCTGAGAGCATAGCGCGTATAGGCGTTCCGGCCCTAGTGATCCAAGAAACGTCGCCTGACGTTCTCCTGCCTGCCCGCGGCTCAACAGCTCTCCTTCAGCCCCGGCCTCCTTCGGATGTTTGTCCTGGTCGCTGTAGCTCCGATCCCCCAGCTCGATATCATCGGTATGCCGTGCGTCATCCACCGCTTTGGCCGAAACTCGACTAACGCCTTGAGTAGGATCTTGGGTCATATCTTGTATTAAGGGCCGCTCGTTTTCGCAGGCCCGACCGCTTGATGTTGGCGCCTCACTCAGAGTGGCTGCAATCTTTCGGCACAGAGCGGCAGCTTCCGCTTCGTGCAGGGTCAACTCTTCCACCGACATGCGATGCAACTTGGCGGCCGAAGGCCACGCATCGAGCTCGGCCCGAAGGGTCGGAGTGATCTCGTCACCTCGGGTCCAGTCAGCAAGCTCCGCTAGGAGCATCAGCGCGCGCCGCTTGTGGGCGCTGCGCAGTCCGCGAAGTTGCCCGTGGGCCCTGCGCGTCTTCTCGAGCGCATCTCGGAGTCCAAGGAACTCTTGCACGCGGGCAATACCGCGACCGAAGAAGACACCGCAGCCGGCGAACCCGGATCGCGCGCCGTTTGCCATGGTCCGCTTCTCGATGAGGCCAGCGCGCTCCAGGACTTGCTCATGGGCACGGATGCGGCAGGGGGAGACCCCGCGCTTTCGCGCGAGCTCGGTCTGACTGAGGTAGCAGCACGGCTCCTCTGCGCCGGTCTTGAAGGATCGTGGGCGCGTGGCACCGATCATCGCACGGAAGGTCATCATGGCGGCAGCCCCAATGCCGACGGCACTGGCGATGGCATCGACGAGGTTGACGAAACCGTCGCGCTCCATGCCACTGGGGAGTGTGGGGAAGGGGCCATGTTGTCGGCCATGGCTCCATTGTTGCATCACTGTCATTCTGCTCGGTCCTTCTTCTTGAGAACGCGAGGCGGCGTACAGACAAACCTCTCCCGATCGCACAGATGCGGTTTGGGGTTGTCCGTCATGTCAGGAAGCTGCTAGACCGTGAACATGTCAGTGTTCTTTTCAGGGTTTGCAGACCCTGAAGGTCTTGAGCTTCCCCGTGTAAGGCTGCCGCCTTCGCGGGGTTTGCTTCTTAAAAGGGGCTGATCCTTTCAAGAGATGTCAGTAGTTCACCTGCTCGAACCCATAGCTCCCGCTATAGTCTCGCCAGTCGACAAACACCGCACGGGCATGGATGGATGGACAATCTTCGCCCCAACCATCAAGTCCTTCGAACGCGGCGGGGAGGTCGTCGACGCTGCTGTCCGACCAACCGAACGCCCCGTGCTCCCCATAGGTCCCGATCTGAACGTTCTGAGTGCGCCGGCAATGGCTCTCTTCGCTGCCGATCTCTCGTTGTCTGGCTAAAGCGACATGATAGACCCGGATCGAGCGGACAAAGTCAAACTCCGGGCCGCTGATGTCGACATCGGCAGCATGGGATTGATTGCCGTCCTGCGCCGCCAACGCGAGCGCGGTCATCGGGTCGGTGGACAGGGCCCCGAGCGTCTTGCCCAGAACCGAGGGTAGAACCGCCGTGCCAGGTTCATGGACGTCTGGCGCACTTCGCGCTGCGATTGGCACGAGACGGGGCAGGGGAGTTTCGTCGCGATCTCTGTCGTAGCTGGCGCCGAGCGGGCAGTTCCAGATTTGAAGGGGCGGCTCGATCGGCGACGGGGTGATGCGCTCGATGAAGGTCTCGCGTGCTTCGGCGCACTCCGCGGTGGACGGCCAACCGCCCGCGAGACAAATCAGGATCGCGCAATCAACCTGGTAGGCCTGCGCCGTGCGCGGGGCTCCGATTGCTACCTCGGAGGCCAGGATCGCCGCACCGGCGATTTTCCGCGCATGCCGGATTCTTAACTTAGCCACGTCAACTGACCTCCATCTTCCGCAGGGCCGGGCTCCCGCACGCTTCGTGTTGACGTTAGGGAGCCCGCTATGAAATTAAGGCGAACAAACATGGGTCGTGCAGCCTCAGGTTGCGTCTTGAGCGGGTAGATTTCAGCAAACGCCGATTTTGTCAAATTCGCGTTTCAAGCTTTTTCGAAAATGGCATGAAAGGCGATTTTGAAAATAGGCCTTTCTCGTTGTGGCTGGGTGTGTTTCAACGTTACCCATCACCTGGCCAGATAATCCCGACGACAGGTGTCCCCGAATGAAAAAACAACGCCCGATTACAAGCGATGCAGTACAAGGCTTCCTTCAGGATGGTGGCAAAATTGAATACCGCCCTATCGAGGCTTCCAGAGGATGGCACTGGGAGCTTTGGGCGATCCGACCTGACGGGTCGGAAACCGTCGTCATCTCATCCAAGACCGGAGATGACCGCGTCTTCAAATCCGCGGACGCGCTGGTCAACTTCCATCTTCGGACGTTCCCCGGCTCCGAAGGTGTCTGGGTTCCGATCCCGAAGGGCGCCGAAAGCCAAGACGCCAAATGACCGGCTGGGCGCATCCCGCGCCCAAATCCGCCTGCCTTCTTCGGCCGGGCGTCTCTCTCTGACCCTCTCAGCCTTCCTTGCGGGTTTGCCCGGGATCGCAGAGACCGAGCCGATGAATGCGGCTGCGTTCCGCGCGCTGGCTGAGAACTGCGCGCCAGGCGTTTCACCGAGCGTGATGGAAAAGCTCGTCGCCGCCGAGAGTGGCTTTGAGCCCTACGCAATCGGTGTGAATGGCCAAGGACAGCGATCTTACACGGCGCAAAGCGCCGAGGAGGCCGCCCAACTTGCGCGGCGCTTGATCTCCGAGGGCGGCTCCATCGACATGGGGCTCGGGCAGATCAACAGCGCCAATCTCGAGTGGCTTGGTCTGACGCCCGACACTGTCTTTGACGCCTGTCGCAACCTCGGCGCGGCGCAGACCGTGCTGCGCGAGGGCTACGTCCGCGCGCGTGAGCGCGGCGCGGAGAAGGGCACAGCCTTGAGACAGGCCCTGTCATCTTACAACACCGGATCGCCGACGCGCGGATTTGCGAATGGCTATGTGGACCGCGTCCTCGGGGGAGGGCAGGGGGCCGTCCCCGTAGCTGCCGCGGCACGTCCGGCGGCGCCCCGCGGGCAGGCCGATCCGCCGGAGGGCTGGGATGTGTTCGCCACATCAAGCGCCTCCGGAGCCCACGTCTTCCAGTAGAAGGATTTCACCTTGAAACGTTTCCTGCAACGTCACCGGTCCGCCGGTGCGCCGATCTCTCTCGCCCTGATCCTGGCCCTTGTCGCGCAGCCCGCAGCGGCCGCCGGGTTCACCGATTTCCTGAACAATATTCTCGACGAGTTTGAGAGCGCCAAGCAGCCGATCGCGCTCATCGCGATCATGTTCATCGGCGCGGGCTGGCTTTTCAATTTCGTGGACCTGCGCCGCGCGGCCTGGGCCGTCGGCGGGGTCGTGATGATCTTCGCGGCCTCCGAAGTTCTGACGATGATCACCGCGTAGGGCGGGGCAGGGGGCTTTGATGACCAGGGAAAAGCTCAACGAGGATACGTTGTTCCTGGCGCTGACGCGTCCGGCAATGGTCTTCGGCATTCCGATCGAGGCTTTCGCGATCTCCTGCGGGCTTGGCGGCCTTGCGATGATCATGGCGGACTCGATTGCTTATCTGTCCCTGGCACTCCCGCTTCTCGCGCTCGCGCGGCTCGTCGTCGAGCGTGACGCCAACGCCTTCCAGATCCTCTTTCGGTGGCTGGATACCAATGCCCGCTGCCGGAACCGCAGCTTCTGGGGCGGATCGTCCTCCTCGCCGCTGCAGTTGCACCGGCGGCACCTGCTCGAGGAAATCGATTGATGGGCTTTGCGCGCAATATCAGAACCGAGAGCACCGCCGAGCGCTACCTGCCGTGTCTGCGTCATGCGGATGAGCATGCGATCATCACGCGCAATCGCAGTGCGTTTCAGATGATGAAGCTTGAGGGGGCGTCCTTTCGAACGGCGGACACGCGCCACATCAATGTCCTGCATGACACTCTGAGCCATGCGCTGCGCAGCATCGCAGGCCTTGGGGTGATGGTCTATGTCCATGTGATCCGCAGCCGCGACGAGGGCTCTCCGGCGGGCGTGTTCACCTCCGATCTTGCCAGCTGGATCGACGGCGCCTACCGCGCCCGGCTCGAGCAGAAGCGCCTATACCGGAACGACATCTATCTCACGCTTTACATGCAGCCGCGGAACTTCCCGAGCGAGCACCTCGTCCGCGAGATGCGGCGGGCCCGCTCGCGCCAGATCGAGGTGGATCAGGCGCTATTGGACGAGCTCGATGACAAGGCGGCCCAACTTGCTGGGAGCCTCAGCCGGTTCCGGCCGCGTCGGTTGTCGGTTGTTCGCAACGACCGAGATGTTCTGATTTCTGAGCCTGCAAGCGTCCTGAAGCAGGTGATTTCCGGCCGCCCTGCTGAAGTCCCGCTGGTTCAGGGCACGCTCGGCGGTGCGATTTACACTGATCGAGTGATCTTTGGCCGCGAGGTCTGCGAGATCCGCCATGCCGAGGCCAGCACCTACGGGGCCATGTTCGGGCTCAAGGAATATCCTGCCTGGACCCGGCCCGACATGCTGGATGGCCTGCTGACCGCGCCCTTCGAGTTCATCCTGACCCAGTCGTTCCGCTGCGCGGGCAAGACCGACGCTCTGCGCCAGATGTCGCTGAAGGAAGGACGGCTACGCAATGCCAATGACCCGGCGCTGTCGCAGGCGGACGGGCTCCGCGCGGCACGCGACGAGCTGATGTCCGGGACCTTCGTCATGGGCGAGCACAACCTCTCGCTTCTCGTGCTGAGCGACGATCCGGTGGCGTTGAAAGCCCGCGCCGCGGATGCCGTGACCCTGTTGTCGGAAGCCGGCGCGGTTGTCGCGCGCGAGGATCTGGGGCTTGAGCCGCAGTTTTGGGCACAGCTGCCGGGCAACCACGCCCATCGCGCCCGGACGGCGCTCGTGACCAGCCGCAACTTCACCGCGCTGGCCCCCCTGCACAACTACCCGACTGGACATCGCGCCGGAAACGAATGGGGCGCGGCCATTGCAAAGCTCCAGTCGAGCGCGGGGACGCCGTTCTACTTCAATTTCCACGTTGGCGATCTTGGCCACACGTTCATCTGCGGTCCCTCGGGCTCTGGCAAGACCGTTGTGCAGACCTTCCTGCTATCGCAGCTCGAGAAGTTTGGCGTGAAGCGCGTACTTTTCGACAAGGATCATGGTGCCGAAATTTTCGTGCGGGCCTCAGGCGGAACCTATCTCGATTTCCAGCCCGGTCGGCCCACGGGATGTGCACCGTTCATGGCGCTCGAGCTCGATGCCCCTGGCCAAGCTTTCCTTGTGGCTCTCGTCAAATCGATGCTGGGCGGCGATCAAACCACCTTCTCGGCCAGCGATGTACGCCGCATTGAGCAAGCCGTAGCAGGGCTTGCCAATCTTCCGCGCGCCGAGCGCAGCCTATCGGCGCTGCGCGAGCTGCTTGGGTTCGGCGGTGGGGCCGAGGACATTGGCGCGCGGCTCGACCGCTGGACGCGCGAGGGCCGGCTGGGCTGGGTCTTCGACGATGCCGCCGATGAGCTGTCGCTCGATGCCGATCTCGTCGGCTTCGACATCACCGCTTTTCTCGACGATCCGGAAATCCGCAAGCCGATCATGATGTATCTCATGCGGCGGGTGGAGCAGCTTATCACCGGCCAGAGGATCGCGATCTTCATCGACGAGTTCTGGAAAGCGCTGTCGGACCCGTATTTTTCCGACTTCGTGAAGAACAAGCTCAAGGTGATCCGCAAGCAGAACGGCATCATCGTCGCGGGTACGCAGTCGGCTTCCGATGCCATTACAAGCCCGATCGCGCGCACCATCATCGAGCAATGCGCCAGCCAGATTTACTTTGGCACGGACCGCCCCAGCCGAAAGGACCTGGTGGACGAATTCGGTCTTTCCGAGCGCGAGTTCGAGATCGTGCAGAGCAAACTGCCCATGGGGCATTTCCTCATCAAGCAGGCCCAGAATTCTGTGGTCTGCAATCTCGACCTCTCCGGCCTTGATGACGTGCTGACCGTTCTGTCGGGGCGCACCGCGAGCAACGCGCTCATGCATGAGCTGCGGCAGAAATACCCCGCGCCCCGGGACTGGCTCCCGCGGCTCCTCGCGACACGAAAGGACCTGGCATGAAACGGCACGCATTTCGCGCCGCGCCCCTGCTCGCCTTGCTCGCCCAGCCGGTGCTCGCTCAGGGCGTTCCGGTGATCGACACCACCGCACTCGCCAATGCCAAGGCGGAATTTGCCCAGCAGATCGCGCAGATGGTGCGGGAGCTCGAGCAGGCGCAGGCCCTTTACGCGTCGATCAACGGCATGACCGACATGGACTCGGTGGTGAATGCGCTCAACTCGCCGGAGGTGCGCGAGCTGCTCGGGCCTGAGGCCATGCAGATCGCCCGGGATTTCGATGTGACAATCGATGATCTCGGTGATCTGGCCAGCACTGCTCAGGACGCGGCGGATTTCGCCTCTTTGGGTAGCACAGACATCGACGCCGAGGATTTCTACCGCAGCGAGCTTGATCGGATCACCAACCGCTCGGCGCGAGACACCGCTATCGGCGAGCGGATCGTGACCCTCTCGGACGACCGCCTCGCAGGGCTCGATCAGCTCCGCGACAAGATTGGTGACGTCTCGACACAGCGGGAGATGGATGCGCTTTCCGCGAGGATCGCGGTGGAGCAAGCCATGCTGCAGAACGACACCAACCGCATTCAGGGCCTTGCCATGCTGCAGGACGCGCAGACCCGCGTCGAAGAGCAGCGCCAGGCGGAAATTGCCGAAGAGCGTCATGCCCGCGAGAGCGAAGCGTTTGAGCGGCTCTACGGCCCGGACGAATTCTAAGAAGGAGAACTGCCATGAAACGTCCCATCCCAATGCTGGCGGCACTGGTCGCGACTGCTTTCGTTGCTGGCTGTCAGGAAGATGAGAACCAGACGGTTGAGTATTTTTCCGAAAACCCTGACGCGCGCGCTGAGATGCTCGAGTCCTGCGAGGTATCCGATCGAGCGTTCGAGGACGCGAACTGCGTCAATGCCGAGCAAGCCGAACTCGAAGGCCTGCATGAGAAAGAGAGCGAAGCTGCAGAACGGCTCTTTGGCGAGCCATCGTTCGATTGATCACGCGCCGCCATAGAAGAGACGGGTCGACATGCTGCAAGCGCTCTACGACAACTTCACAAACAGTCTGAGCGAGAAGATGAACGCGATCAGCGGGACGATGTCGGCTGAGCTAACGGCACCGCTGACTGCCGCAATGACGATCTATCTCATCCTCTACGGCTGGGCGATGATCCGGGGCTCTGTTCAAGAACCGTTGCTGGACTTCACACTGCGGGGCGTCAAGCTCGCGATTATCTGGACGCTCGTTTCCAGTGCTGGGGAGTACACTGCTTGGGTCGGCGACACCATTCAGCAAGGCATCCCAGACTTCGTAGAGGTTCTCGTCGGTGGCCCGGCGAACCTTCCGTCTGACCCAGTCATGACCATGTCCTCGAAGATCGGCGAAGAGGTACGAAAGCAGTTTGGTTCGGGCATTGCCGGGATGCTCTATGGCTACGGGCTCTCGCTGTTCGTGCTTGCATCCACGGTGCCGTTTGCGGCGTTGGCCTTTGTTGTCAGCCTTATCGTGCATTTTGGCTTGGCAATGCTCGCCGCCGTTGGCCCGCTTTTTGTCGCGTTTGCGCTTTTCGAGGTCACTCGCGGCTGGTTTTTTGCCTGGTTGGGACAGACGGTGAACTTCGCGCTCTTGAAGCTCCTGGTCATCGTGCTCACTCAGGCGATCACCGCCTTCATTGCGGACGTTTATACCGCCTTCAATCCAACCGACGGCGCCGCCGCGGTCTCGGCTTTCGCCGTCGCAATGGCTTGCGGGACGATCTTTTTCTTCCTGTTGCCGTCCATCGCCTCGGCGCTGAGTGCCGGCACGTCGGCATCGACCGGCGCGGCGCAGCGCATGGTCGAGCGCAAGCTCTTCGGCACCTCCCCGCGTGTCGATGGCCCCGGCAGTTCGGGTGGCTCGGCAACGCGCACAGATTGAGGCCGACAAATCGGCCTCTCCAACCCGCAAACCTCCAAGGTAACGAGATGAAATTTTCTGTCCTGCTCATGGCTGTTCTCGGCCTGACAGCCTGCGCGACTACCACACCGCTGCCGGATGTTGCCGGCACTCAGGTGCGCCCGCTGAACCCGACCAAATGGAACTACCAGGACGCGGTGCTGCAAAAGCAGAAGGAAATCGGCGTGTCGCCCCGGATCGCAGATACTCGGGGAGGCGCGGAGACATGAAACCCGCGGAGGACAAGGAATTTGCCGCCTATCTGAAAGAGGCGCGCAGCTTTGACTATGATCTGCGCCTGGCCGCCGAGCGCTCCAAGCGCACCGCCTGGATCATTGCCGGGGTCGCAAGCCTCCTTGCTGTGACCAGCGTTGCGGCGGTGGGGGTCATGGCACCGCTCAAGGAGGTCGTGCCCTTCGTGATCCGCGTCGATACCGCGAGCGGTGTTCCGGAGGTCATGACCAGCCTCAATGATGGCGCCACGAGCTACGAGGAGACCGTCACCCGCTATTTCCTGGCGCGCTATGTCCGCGAACGCGAGGGCTACAGCTTTGCCGAGCGCGAAGCGATCTACCGGGAGGTGACGCTGCTCTCGGCCCCCGAGGAGCAGGCCCGCTTCTCGGATGCTTTCAACGGCTCAAACCCCAACAGCCCGCAGTACATCTATGGCACCGACACCCGTGCAGAGATCAAGATAAGATCGATCTCCTTCTTGGGCGACGAGCTCGCGCAGGTCCGTTTCTACAAGACCGCGATCAATGAGCGCGAAAACCTTCGGACCCAAACGCTCTGGGTTGCGACGATCGAATTCGCCTTCGACGGCAAGGCAGAGATCAGTGCCGAGGACCGGACCATCAACCCTCTCGGGTTTCTAGTGGAAAGCTATCGGGCCGACCCGGAGGTACCGCAATGAGGCTTCGGGCAGCTCTTATCGCTTGCGCGGTGCTGACGGCGGCAACGCCAGTTTTTGCACTCGACGTGCCGCGTCCCTCGCGATCAGACACGCGGGTCCGGTCGGTCAGCTACAACGAATGGGACGTCGTGCGCGTGGTTGGCACAATTCGGACCACGGTTCAGGTTGTCTTCGCCCAGACCGAGGAGATCATCGATGTCGGCAGCGGCGATACCGTCTCCTGGGAAATCGTGCCGCGCGGGAACATCCTCTATCTGAAAGCGCGAGAGGCAAATCCGCCCACGAACCTGCAGATCGCCACGATGCGTGCCGATGGGACGACCCGGACCTATTCCTTCGAGCTCATCGTGCGTGAAGGGGCGATCACCAACACGTCCGAGGATGTCTATTTCCAGATCCGCTTTGCCTATCCGACCGATGAGGCCAATAGGCGGCGCGAGGCTGCGGCCACCCAGAAGGCCCGGGCCCAGGAACAGGCGGCCAAGGCTCGGCTGGCGGAGTCGGTGGCGACATCAGTCTCTAAGAACTGGCGCTATCTCGCGGCCGGCAGCCGAGTTCTGCAGCCGACCCAAGCCTACGACAATGGCGAGATGACCGTGCTGACGTTCGCTCGCCGGACCCGCATGCCCGCCGTGTTCATTGTCGGCAGCGCGGGCACCGAGCGTTTGGCCAACACCACCGTGCGGAAAAACCAGGTCATCGTGCACGACGTCGCGCCGGAGCTGCGCCTGCGTCTCGGGGGCGAAGTGACCGCCCTTTATAACATGGGGCAGGGCCATGCGGTCGGCGGTGATGCCGGCACTGGCACCACCAGCCCCTCCGTGCGCCGCGAAATCATCGGAGAGTGAGCATGGCCGAGACCGAAAATTCCGATGAAGCGCTGGAAAATGCCGAGACCACCCTTCCGGGCGAGCGGGGCATTTCATCCTTCGCCGGGGCAAAATCCGCAGGGCTGACCGAGAAGAACAAGAAGCTCCTGGTCGCCACGGGCATCGTGTTCCTCGGGGCAATGGCCTTCCTGCAATGGCCGAGGGACGCCGAGCCTGCCCCGGAAGAGGTGAGGGAGCGTAGGGCCAGCACGATCCGCACCGCGGAAGATTTCCTACCCGCGGAACTTCCGGGGCAGGAAGAGTCGACATCCGCGCCTGAGCCTGATGAGAAGCCCGCGGCAGCAGAGGATCCCGAGGCGCTCGGACCCATCGAACGCGCGCGCCAGGAAGAGCAGCAGAGCCAGTCGTCAGAGCCGAGCGAAGCCGAGCAGCTCTTTGAGGCCTCGAAGCGCGCCCCGCTCATGGCGCATGCGGGCACAAGGACCTCAGCTGTGGGAGGCATTACGCAAGGCGCAGCGTCCGCAGAAGGCGCCGCACCAACGCTCTTCGGCGGGGGAACTGCCGAAGGTGCCGGACGCGAACTCTCAGGGCTAGCCGCGGAACTCGTCACCGGCACGCGCGGGGCCGAGCAGGCTCGAGTGCTGGCCCATCCGAACCTGACGGTCACCCAAGGCACAGTCATCCCCTGCGCGCTCGACACGGCGATGGATTCCACCGCGCCCGGTATGGTGCGCTGCACCGTCACGGATGACGTTTATGCCACCACCGGCGCTGTCATCCTTCTCGATCGCGGCACGAAGATTGTTGGTGAGTACCGGGGCGGTCTGCAACGGGGCCAGAAACGCCTCTTCGTTCTCTGGACCCGGGCCGAGACGCCGGCCGGGGTCATCGTGAACCTGGGCTCGCCCGGCGCCGACGCGCTGGGACGCACGGGTTTTGAAGGCGACATCGACACCCAGTTCTGGACGCGCTTCGGCGGCACGATGATGCTGTCGATCATAGATGACGCGCTGATCCTCGCGACCCGCTCGGGCACGGATGACGAGAGCAACTACGAGAACACGCGCGACGCGGCGCGCAGCCTTGCGGAGACCGAGCTCGAGAGCACGATCGATGTGCCGGTCATCCTGCGCAAGAACCAGGGTGAAGAGGTCTCGGTCATGGTCGCCCGCGATCTCGATTTCTCCAGCGTGTACCGGCTGCGATGATGCAGGTGCGTGACACGGGTCGTGCAAAGCCGAGAGCTACCAGCAGGGTCGTGCCCTCGGCTCTTGCCTCCCATCTGGAACCGCTTGCGCCTTGGCTCGCGCGCAGCGACGTGCTCGAGATCTGCATCAATCGTCCCGGGGAGGTGTTTGTCGAAGATGCCTCCGGAACCTGGGAGCAGGTCGCCGCCCCGGCGTTCACCTATTCCTTTTTGCTAGGTCTCGTCTCCACCGTCGGTAGTTGGACACGCCAGCAGGTCAATGAGCAGACGCCGCTCCTGTCTGGCGCCCTGCCAGGCGGCGAGCGGATTCAGATCGTCCTGCCGCCCGCGGTGCCCGACGGCACGATCAGCATTACAATACGCAAGCCGGCCCAGAAGAGCTACACGCTCGACGATCTGATGGCCCAAGGCATGTTCGAGGCTGTCAAAAGCTGTTCGACGGACGGCGGGTTGAGTGCGGAGGACGAGCGCCTTCTGTCTCTGCACCGCGACGGCAGCTGGCCGGCGTTCCTGACCTCGGCGGTAAGGGCGAAGAAGAACATCCTCGTTTCCGGCGCCACCGGCTCGGGCAAGACCACGTTTTCCAAAGCGTTGCTCCCACTCATTCCGGCGCACGAACGGCTTATCACGATCGAGGACACGCTTGAGCTCGGCCTGCCACATCAGAATGTTGTGCGGCTGATCTACTCAAAGGGGGAGCAGGGCGCGGCGCGCATCACCGCGCGCGAACTTCTCGAAAGTGCCCTGCGCATGCGCCCGGACCGGATCTTCCTGCAGGAGCTGCGGGATGCCGCGGCCTTTTACTACCTGCGAAACGTCAACACCGGCCACGGCGGATCGATCACCACGATCCACGCGGACTCCCCCGCACTCGCCTTCGAGCAGCTGGCGCTGCTGGTCAAGGAAAGCGACGCCGGCCGGGACCTCACGCGCGGCGAAATCAAGGAGATGCTGATCCACATGGTCGATGTCGTCGTGCAGCTCAAGCGCACCGAGGTGGGGCGCCGCGTCACCGAGATCTACTTCGACCCCCTCCAGAAGCTGGGAGGCGGCGCATGATCGTTCAGAACTGGCATCGTCTCGGCACGCCGGCGCGGGCCGCCGCAATCACCGCCGCCGCCGGCATTGGCGTGGTGGGCGGGCTCATGACCTCGGCCTACGCCCTGCAGTGGGGTCTCAACGTTCCGGTGCATCTGCCCCGCGACCTGTTGCTCTGGCCGCGCGCGGCGCTCGCCGGGTACACCGATCCCGAGACCCTGAAGTGGGTCAAGCTTGCAGGCTACGCTGGGCTTTTACCCGCTGCTGTCCTGGGAGCAGCTATCCTCAAGGCAAAGCCCAAGCCAAATGTCCACGGGAGGGCCGAGTTTGCCCGCGAGCGCGAAATCCGGGGCGCGGGCATGCGCTCGAGCGCCGGTCTGATCGCGGGCTTCACCTCGGCGCGCCCCCACAAGACTTACGGCAAGCCCGTGGACAGGTGGGGCAGGGCGGTCGAGCACAGCGGCAGACTCAAGATCCACAAGGCGGGGCACCTCAACGCCGACAATCTGCTAATGTATGGCGGGGATGAGCATGTGCTCCTCTATGCCCCGACCCGCTCAGGCAAAGGTGTCGGTGTGGTCATCCCCAACTTGCTGAACTGGCCGGGATCCGCTGTCATTCTCGACATCAAGAAGGAGAATTGGGCGCTGACCGCGGGTTTCCGCAAATCGGGAGGGCAGGAGGTCTTCCTGTTTGATCCGCTCGAGCCTTCCGGCAAGACACACCGCTGGAATCCGCTGGCGACCGTACGTCGGGGCACCGAGTTCCAAATCGAGGACCTGCAGCGTCTGGCTGATCTCTTCATCCCGGTGGCGTCCAAGGACCCGTTTTTCGACCGGGCCGCGCAAACCGCCTTTGTCGGCGTCGGTGGCTATCTCGCCGAAACCCCCGAGCTGCCGTTCACCCTTGGGGAGATTTACCGGCAGCTGACGCTGACCCCGTCTTTTGCAAAGACGTTCCGCAAGCGCATCGAGGACCGCGCGAAATCCGAACGGCCGCTCTCGATGCAGACGGTCTCGACGCTGAACGACTTCCTGTCGAAGAGCGAGAATACCTTCGAGAGCGTCAAGTCGACCATCACCGCCAACCTCGGGCTCTTTGCGAACCCCATGCTGGATCGGGCGACAGCCGCGTCGGATTTTGATTTTGCCGACCTGCGGCGCAAGCCGATGTCTATCTACGTCGGCATCTCACCAAACAACCTTGGCCGCCTCGCGCCGCTGATGAACCTCTTCTTCCAGTCCTGTGTCGATGCCAACATGCAGGAACTGCCCGAGCAAAATCCGGCGCTGCGGCACAAGGTGCTCCTTTGCATGGACGAGTTCGCTTCGGTGGGTGAGTTGCCCGCCTTCAAGCGCGGCATTGGGTACTTTGCCGGCTATGGTCTCAAGGTGCTGACTATCGTGCAGACCCCGGCGCAGCTTGCTGACATCTACGGTCGCGACGGCGCCGATGCCTACATGGACAACTCTGGCGTCAGCATTGTTTTTACACCCAAGGGGCTCACCGAGGCGAAGAACCTCTCCGAGCGGCTCGGCACGCTGGGCGTCGAGGTGGAGAGCGAGAGCAAGTCCAAATACTTGGCCAATCGCCAGGGCACGACCGTCAGCCAGAGCGAGCAGCGGCGGTCTCTTATGCTGCCGCAGGAATTGCTGCAGATGGACCAGAGCGAGGCCCTGGTGCTGGTGGGTGGCCACCCGCCGATCAAGGCAAAGAAGATTCGCTATTACGCGGAGGCTGCGTTGCTCAAGCGCACGAAGATTCCGGCGCCGCATGTTCCGTCCATCGCGGGCAGCACGCTCGAGCGCGAGCTCGCCCTGGTCAAGGCACAGAACGCCATGCTTATCGCGCGCCAGACGGAGATGCAGGAAAAGGTCGATCACATCCTCAGCCTGCAGGCCGCTCATGCGGAAAACATCGCCAAGGGCGAACCCGCGGAAGTGCCGATGTCCGACGAGGAGATCGCCGATCCGGGCACGATTTCCTACGAGCGGCTGAGCCTGACGGGACATCAGCAACAGGCAAAGATTGCAGAGCTCAACACCGCCGGAACGATCGGAACGAAAGAAGGCGCCATCGAACTGCTCGAGGCCTTTGGATGCGGCGACATCGCGAACCAGCAGGGCGACGAAAGGGATGAGCATGGATGAGAAACAGAACGAGGTGGGGTTCACCCTTTCCTATGCCGGCAATGACACCATGGCGCGGTTTGCCACGGCAGCGGAGGCCGGACGGGCATTCGCCGATGCGGATGCAGCGCAGCGGCCGCGGGTCATAGAGGCGGTGGGGCAGGGCGCGCGCACGCTGGCCTCGACCGTGACCATCGGGACGGATGTGCAAAAGTCGGTGCCGGCGCTGGAGAGCTTGCCCGACGTCTCGGCGAAGGAGATCGGTTCCAAATCCCGTGAAGGGTTTGGCGAGAGTGACCTCGCGTTTTGGACCGCGTATCATGAGCGCGTTGCGGAGCAGGAGCGCGAGGACGCCGTGAAATCCCCGGTGGCCGAGGTCGCCGCAACAGTGCGAGAGGAACAAGGCCGGGGGACGATCGCCCCGGACGAAGCCACGAAAACCCGGGCAGGGGAGGATCGGTTCTCCCTCCCGGCCAGCTACCATGACCGTTTCCTCGTGACGAAGGCCGCGCATCAGCAGGAACTTTACCGATCCTACGAAGATGTGCGCCCGGCAATCAGCGACACGGGCGACCGGCTCAGCACCCGCAACGCGGATCGCGGCACCGCGATGGACATGATCGAACTCGCGGCGCACCGCGGCTGGCAGAACCTCACAGCCCGGGGTCCGGAAGAGTTTCGCCGCGAGATGTGGATCGAGGGCACCGCGCAGGGCCTGAAGGTTGAGGGCTACCGGCCGACCGAGAAGGATCGCGAAGAGGCCAGTCGCCGAGGGCAGATGATCGGCGAGCGCGTGCTCGAACGCACGGATGGTGAGCAGATCGAGCGCGGCGGCAGTACAGCAGGGTCGTTGCGATCTGACGGGACGGCGAAGGACGGAAACGTGGTGCAAATGCCGCGCGCCAACTTCGCCGAGGGCATCACCGGCACGATCACCGAAATCGGCTCTGCGCCATACCGCAATCGCGAAGGCGCCAATTCCGTGCCATTCATCGAACTCGCGCGCGAGGGTGAAAAGGTAGAGCGTCTCTGGAGCGTGACCCTGCCCGACGCCGTCGAGAAACATGAACTCAAGGCTGGGGATCAGGTGACGCTGTATTCGCCGGGGGTCCAGCCGGTGACCTACAAAACCATAGACAAGAAATCAGGCGAAGAGGTCGAAAGACAGGGGCATCGGCGCCTTTGGGATGCGCGGGATATTGAGCGAGCGGCGGAGGTCAATAGAGGCGAGCCGGGCGTCGTTGAGGCGCAGCCACAGGAAAATGCGATGGCTGTAGCCGAGGAGAATAGCACAGTGTCCGACAAACTGCGGGAGCAGGAACTGTCCTCAGAACGTCTCGAGGATCGTATCATGCACTATGAGCCCGGCGATCAGGCTGTCAAAGGCTCGGCGAGCGTGCTTGCCCACATGGACGCGCGGATGCGGGCCGGTGGGGTGTCGGAAAAGGATCGAGAGGCGGCTCGGGAGAATGTCGCCAAGCTCCTGTCGCAGGGGCTGCAGGCAGGGAGGTCGGTGCAGGTTCAGAGCTTAGCGAATGTTTCCAGGGAGCAGGAGCGGCTAGCACAGAATGCCGGGCAGGTGGCTGAGAAAGAGCGGGCGCGCGGGGTGCAGAAGGGACAGGAGCGGTGAATGCCGCGCGTGCCGTTATGGGTGGCGGGATTTCGGAATTGGGTCCTGTCCGCATGCTCGTGGGAGTTGCGGCCTTGGTCTGGCTGGAACTCCAGATCTCTATGCGTTCGGCACTATACCATTGACGGCGCTTTGGTCCGTGGACACTAGCTCCACCTGAGGTAGATCTCGCGCCCGTGACGTGCGGCATCAGGCTTCAAAGAGGCGGGGGAAAAGCATTTCGTGCGTCTGACTGGGGAAGCGCAGCTGCAGTGGCGCGCGGGGTGTGATGGACCCCAGCACCCCATCATCGGTGAGTTCCTTGATGACGGCGCGTGCGGTGCGCGGGGCCACGCCCAGGATGGCCGCTGCATCGCCGCGGTCAACTTCGCCCCGAACGAGGACTGCCCGCAACAGATCGGACGCGCCGGCACGGAAGTCGCGGCTTGTCGCATAGCGCGCGAGACGCTTGCCCATCCCGTCAAATCCCAGAAGCTCGTCCATGAACTCTACCTGGTCGAGACAAACCTTCAGGAACCAGTCGGTATAGGTGGTTAGTGCCGCCAGGGAGAGATTGCCTCTCCCGTCCCGATCGCTCTGCCGAACCCGGTCGGCCAGATGCATCATGGACTTGTACTCGTCGCGCCCGGGTAGACCTCCCTCCAGTCCGCGGGCGAGCCCCCGGGAGACCGACCAGCGGCCGCTGGCACCGATCCCGGCATGATGGGCCAGAGCATGGCTCATGAGCCGACTGACGCGGCCGTTGCCATCGTAGAACGGATGGATGAAGTTGAGCCGGTGGTGGGCCGTGGCCACCGCGAGGATCCGGGCCGTCTGCCCGTGCAGCCAGTCAAGCCGGAAGCGCGCATGGAAGTGATCCATGAAGGCCGGCACCTTGTCATGGGGCGGAGGCACATGCTCGCCGATCTCCACGTCCCCGTCACGCCATTCTCCCGGCACCATGACCACCGGGTGCGCGCCTTCCCGGATCGTCAGGGCGGAGGCGTCGAGGTCCCGGTAAAATTCAGCGTGAAGCCAGCGGATGAAGTCGGGTCCGGTCGGATCCTCGAGCGTGCCGGCTGCGGCCTTCGCATCGATCTGCGCCTGGATGCAGACGTGGGCGGCGCTTTCCTGTTGCAGGGCGCGGCGCTTCGGGTCGGCATCAAAAGTGCCTGACAAGGCGCGCTCAATCTCCCGGGGCCGGGTGTTGTTGCCCTCGATCCGGTTCGAGTAGTAGCTGTTCATCACCCGGATCATTGAGGCAACCTCGGCCAAGGTCTCGGCGGGCAAGTTTCGACCCAGCTTTGTGGCAGCCGTCGCTAAAGCCAGGGCGCAGTCGGCCAGCTTGATCGGCAGATCCTCGATCCGGGCTGGCTCGATTCGCGTAGGGGCGATGATCATCTCGGCCACTCCGGAAATCCATTTCGTGCCACTAAGTTGCTTGTCTAAGTATCTGCAGTGTGGAGGCTTATTCAAGTTTATTGCAGTTTTATGCCACTAAGGCACGCCACTATTTCGTGCCACTCCGCCCGACCGCTAGAAGTCCCGATGAGGCTTCCCGCGCCGGTGAAGGAGATAAACTACGGCCAGACAGTGCTTTTGCGGCGGGGCCGCGTCCGTGTGGAGGCCTGCTAGGTATTGCTCATGGCTTGGAAGCCAGCCCCGGGCACCTTATTTGCAAACAGGGCGGGCAGGGGGCTCGGCCTGGTGAGAGGACAAAATGCAGCGCGGCGCGATCCAGCCTTCGGAGCCCAAGGACTACTTTTCTGCAGCGCGGGCACGCGTCGATAATTATGCCAAATCGACGTTCTCCCTCGCGGGCTCGGCCCGGCTGCATCGCAGGGCCCTGGGTTTGGATGTCCTCTGTGCTCCGCTCAACGTGGTCTTGGCGCCCCTTCATGCGCTCCTGCGCCTCATTTCACTCTTGCTGCGCGCGGTGCGCCTGAGACGCGCTGCAGCCCTTTTGAGGCGCGTCCATCTGATCCTGCCCACGCGCACGGCTCGCACGGTGGAGGAGGGGCTTCTCAAGCATGTATTTGCCCTGCCGGACGGTCCGGGACGCTCTATCGCCGATCGCTTCGCCGAGGCTCCTCCGCTTCGAGATGACACTTCCCTCAGCGAAGATGAAACGCGCAGGCGGGCGGAGCGGGCCGCAGCGAATATCAAGACCTACACCGGCACCCGGTCGGCCGTGGCCGAAATGACCACGGCGCTGCTGACAATCTGCTTCGGGGCCTGGCTGTTCCATCGCCTGACGCCGGGCATGCTGTCTCTAGCGCCTGCGCTGGCCGATAGCTATGCCATGGACGCCGCGATCGGGAACTTCCCGCTCGGGCGTGGGCTGGGCGGCCTCTGGTATGGCGCATTCCCTGTCGGCGCTTCGCCTCTGGCCATTGTCACGGTCGCCCTGATGCTGATCGTCACGGCGGCCATCATCACGGCCTTCGCGGGCGTTCTGGCCGATCCCGTCCAGACTCGGCTCGGTGTTCACCAAGCCCGTCTGCGCCGGTTGGTCACCGCGGTTGAGCGGGACATGACAGGGTCAGACTCGGCACCCTTCGCCGCGCGCGAACATCTCTATGCGCGGGTCTTCGACATCGCCGATATCGCCGGTGGGCTGTTCAGGCACTTCCGCTGAGGTCAGCCTGGATTAGCGCTGAACACGCGTCATCGCCCAAGCACCAAAAGTATCAGGTGCCCGGCATGGGCCCACTCCTCGTTGGAGCGAGCGGTAGCTTTGCGTGGCCTTTTCCTTGCGAGCATCTTTTGGGCGGACTCTCAGCCCTCAGCCGTGATGCTGGTAACCTTCCCCCCACCGCAGCTCGAGTAGGCGTACCCGCGCTTGGTCGCCAGCTCATTCCTAGACCTGATGATCGCGGAGTGAGCTGACTGGGCACGGCAGACCGCGTTACATATTTCAGCGTTATCCGACCGGGCACTCCTTTGGGCATGAGACAGACGCAGAAGAGGGCTCGAAAAATTCAAGAACCACATACTGTTAACCCACAGGCCGCGTACGCACCTGAAGTCATTTGTCGCTTCGTAAAATTTGGGAGGCTTCCCTGTTCAAAGGTGTATTATCTTGGGAGAGGCCGCCGACCCAGTCAGCCCACTCCGCGATCATGGGGTCTATGGGACGCGGGCCTCTGAGGAACCACGGGGACGTGGTTCCGGCGATGCGCCGGGACCGACTGATGCCAGTCCAGACAGCGAGCACGCAATTGCGATGGGCACGTCTTGATTCTATTGAATCAGCATCGTGTTGGCAGCTGCCGCGCTGACCACCGACCGAAACACGCATCCCCGCGGCCCTAGCAGTGAGGCCGCGCTCTAGGGAAGGACGGCGACCTAACTGGACTTAAACCCCACTCCGACGGACCAAGCCGCTTGGGCCGAAGGCGATCGACGAAGATGGCCCCGTGACCGAATTCAGAGCCAAAGTTCGCTGCCGACAATGGGGCTGGCTCAGATGCTCAGTACCTCGAAGTCCAAAATTCAGGAGGGCGTGTTTGGACCAATGTCATCCGCGTCCGGCACGGCCACTTGTGTTCTGTCGATGGTCTTGAAGCGCGGCTTGTGCGGCGGAAACTTGGCGCGGTCCTCTTCGAGCAGGCCCGCGTCCGTGATGATGAGGTCGATGGAATTGATCGGCACCGTGCGGTGCAGGGCGCAGGACATGAACCTGCTGCTGTCGGCGATGAGCACGACCTCTCTTGCGGCGGCGGCCATGGCTCGCTTCATGTGCCCCAGTTCCAGATTGGTTTCCGACGTGCCATTCTCGTCGATTGCGGTGGCCGAGGTGAAGAAGATGTCGCAGTGGATATTCTTCAGGAAGCCCAGCCCGGGCTCTCCCAGCAGGCTGAACGAGCCGACACGACACGCGCCTCCAGGCACGATCAGGGTGATGTTGTCGCGGTAGGTCAGCTGCTTGGCCACGTAGAGATCGTTGGTGATAACGGTAAGCGGAAACTCGATCTTTGCGATCTCGTCGGCCAGGCGATGACAAATGACGGCGCCGGTATCGATCAGGAGGGACTGGCCCGGTTCGATGAGCGTGAGCGCCTCGCGCACTATGGCCAGCTTTTCCTCGACCGCTGTTCGCTGCGACAGGTCGGTGGACGGCTCGTAGCTCGAGCGGGACCGGATCGCCACCGCGCCGCCATGGGTGCGCCGCACGAGCCCCTCGCCTGCCAGGACGTCCAGGTCCCTGCGAATGGTCGATACTGAAATCCCCAGCATCCGAGCAAGATCCTGACCGGATCCCGCCTGGTTCTGCTTGAACCAGTCGATGAGATGTTGCCGCCGCTCTGCCGGCAGCATCTCTTCATTCAATGTGTCCTCTGACTTGCGCAAGGGGACCTCCTAATCTGGCATTGGGTCGGTTTGACCTGACTATCGGTAACTAAGTGCGTCAAAGCAGGCTAGGTAACCAAAGGACGATCTGCGGGAAAACCGCGAGAATGACCGTTCCGAGACACAGCAGCAGGAAGAAAGGCATCGTCGCGCGCACGGTTTCCCCAAGCGATCGCTGCGTGAGGCCCTGCAGGACAAAGAGGTTCAGTCCCACTGGCGGTGTCAGGGCGCTCATCTCTATCATGATGACGAGGTAGATGCCAAACCACAGCGGGTCGAAACCGGCCTGCACGATGAGCGGGACCGCGATGGGTACCGTCATCACGGTCATCGAGGTGCCGTCGAGGAACATGCCCAGCACGATGTAGAGACCGGCGAGGATCAGCAGAACGCCATAGGGCGACAGATCGAGCGACGAGATTGCCTGCGTGATCTGATTGGGCAACTGCAGGAAGGCGATTGCTGCCGACAGGAAAGAGGATGCGGCGATCAGCATCAGGATCATGGCCGAGACGCGGATGGTCGCGGCAAGGCTGTCACGCATGAGTTTGAGCGTGAACTGACCGGTGACGATGGTGATCACGATGGCCCCGAACACGCCGACCGCGGCGGCCTCGGACGGCGTGGCGATGCCCGAGTAGATCGACCCGAGCACGACGAACATGAGCAGCATGATCGGCAACAGTTCGACAAAGCCGCGCGCGATCGCGCGGGCGTCCACCTTGCCTTCGTAGCGCGGGGCACGTTCGGGGTGCAGCAGCGAGACAAGCGCGATGTAACCCGCGTAAAGTCCTGCCATCATCAGGCCGGGCAGCAGGCCGCCGGCAAAGAGCTTGGCAATCGAGACTTCGGCCAGGACCCCGTAGACGATCATGGCAATCGAAGGCGGGATCAGCAGCCCGAAGGAGCCAGCACCGGCCAGCGAGCCTGCGGCAAGGCGCAGGTCGTAGCCGCGCGCCTGAAGTTCGGGGATGGTGATCTTGCCCACCGTCGCCGTGGTTGCCGTGGACGAGCCCGAGATCGCGGCGAAGACCGTGCAGCCGAAGACGTTGGTGTGCAGCAGGCCGCCCGGGATGCGCGCCACCATGGGCGCAAGGCCACGGAACAGCCGCTGCGAGATGTCGGTGCGGAAGATGATGTCCCCCATCCACATGAAGATCGGGATGGCTGCAAGCTCCCACGAGATGGCGGAGGAAGAGATCACCTTGGTGGCAATGGTCCCGATGCGGGCAGCGCTGAAGTCGAGGACAAAGTACATCGCCGAGGCCCCGACCAGCATCAGGCCGGAGAAGATCCACGCGCCGGAGCCGAGAAAGAGAACGAGCAGCAGCAGGATGACCGTGGCGGAAAACGTGATGGACATGGAAATCTCCCGATCAGAGGGTCAGGGCGCGTTCTTCGGCGTGACCGACCACGATGAGTCGGAGCGCCCGTACGAGCATTTGCAGGAGCAGCAGGATAAGGCCCACGAAGAAGAAGCTCTCGGGGATCCAGAGCGGGATCGGGATCAGGTGTTCGCTGACCGAACCGCGCTCGAAAAGCTTCGCCACCGACTTCCACTGGTGCATGGCGAGGAACCCCATGATGGCCGCGGAAGAGCCGAGGGCGAAGGCCTCCACGATCCAGCGCAGCGGACCGGAGAGCGTGTCGGTTAGGGCTGTCACGCGGATCATTGCGCCTTCCTCCAGCGCCCAGGGCGCGGCGAGGAACGTGATCGCGGCAACGCCGAAGCCCACCAGAACATCGGCCATATAGGTCGAGGTGGAGAACATCCGCATGCAGATCTCGAGCAGGATGAGAAGGGTCATCGCGACCAGAAGGACCGCCGAGATGACGGCCGCGGTCCTGTTGAGGATCGTCGACAGCCGAGCGATGGAGGCAAGCCAGGCCGGATCGTCGTTGCGGTCGGGGTGGTGGTGCTCTTCGATCTCGGGGAGTTCAGGCTTCTCTACGGGACTCACTGCACGCTCCATGGTTTGTCATTCCTAGGGGCTCCGCGCCCCGCTGTGCAGGGCGCGGAGGATAGCAAGGATCAACCCTGCTGGGACTTCAGTTCCTCAAAGCGGGCCAGGATGCGTTCGCCGCGCTCGCCTGTCTCGGCCAGCCAGGTCTCGCGCACCTGAACACCGGCCGCTTTCAGGAAGTCGAAGACCTCTGGCGGCACGTCCGCGCTGCGGGTGATGTTCATGCCGTTCTCGGCCATCTTGGTGTAGGCCTTGTCGATCGAGGCGCGGATGATATCCCAGTTGTAGGCGTCGCAGGTCTCGATGGTCTCGAGCATGGCGGCCTGAACGTCCTCGGGCAGGGCGTCGAACTCGTCCTTGTTCACGTGGCACATGAACAGGCCCATGGCGTAGCTGAGTTCGGTGAAGTCGCTCAGGTAGTCCCAGATCGACAGCTGGATCGCGCCGTCCGCAGAGGTGAGTACCGCGTCGAGACCGCCGGTCGACAGCTGCGGGATCAGGTCGGACCAGGCAACCTGCAACGGCGCAGCGCCCGCGTTCTTGAGAGTCTGGGTGCCGTTCACGTCATAGGTGCGCACGCGCAGGCCCTTGAGGGCATCTTCCGAGGTGATCGGCATCTTTGCGTGGATGCCGGAGGGCGCGTTCGGCATGGCCCAGAGCAGCACCATGTTGTTCTCTTCGAAGACCTTCGCATATTCTTCGCGGGCGGCCTGCCAAAGCAAGTAGGCTTCGTCGAGATCGGAGGCGATGAAGGGTAGCGACGACAGGTTGAACAGGGGATCGATGCCGCCGAGTTGCGTCATCAGCGTGACCGCCGCTTGCACGCCGCCATCCTGCACGGCATCGAAATGGTCAATCGACTTGTAACCGAGGGCGCCGCCGCCCTGGTAGTTGATGCTAAGCTTGTCGCCGACCTTCTTGCTGACTTCCTCCACAAAGAAATTGCACGCCTGGCCAGAGAGGGACGTGGCGCCGTACTCATCGGACATGTCCCAGCGGACGTTGGCGAGGGCGGGGCCGGTCAACGCGACGAGCGCGCCGGTAGCGGTGGCGGTGCGCATGAACGCGCGACGAGTGAATGTCATGGTAAAGCTCCCTGCGATTGCTTTCGTTTCGGGCGGATACGTTCGCCGCACCGATCATTGAGGCGTGCACAATGATGCGTGTATGCAGGCACATTTGGACCCTATTCGTCAAGAAAGTTTCACTTACCGCCATAGAATCTGATGGATGATGCTCATATTTGACTTTTTTTCTGTAAAATTCGGCATGCCTTAGCCAGTATCCCGACATTCTGTCATCGCTGAAAACTTTTTCGTTCACTTTCGACCACAAATGAGCAACGGTAGGCTCCGTAGCGGGGATGATCGCGATTCTCCGGTACCACCTAGGAGCAAGGTAGTGATTCATGTCGTCGAATACCCAAATCCTGCTATTTCTGCGTGGCGCGAGTTTGAGCTCTATGCCAAATGCACTCGGCGCCTTGCTCCGCTTGGGAGCAAGCGCGGTGCAGGGGCGCCGCCGGAACTGCGGCTGCCTTGATCTTACCTTGATGCTTCTTGATCGTTTCTATTGCGCGTTTTTCCCAACGTTCAATTTTGGGGTGAGCGGGAACGAACCGACTTTTCGTGTACATCGAGAGCGGAGGTCTTTCCCTCGAGAGCAGCAAAGGACGTCGTCGCGTGTCGCGCGGTGGCGCGACATATTCCAGAAAGCGGCCGCGCGCGCGGCCTGAACAAAAGGTAGGAAGGCAGAAATGGCCTGGAGAATTGGCGTAGATTCCGGAGGCACGTTCACCGATGTGTGCCTCTTCGATGAAGACAGTGGCAAGGTCGAAATCTGGAAGGTCTCGTCCACGCCAGACGATCCTTCGCGCGGCATCACCACGGGTGTGGTCGAGGGCCTCGACCAGGTCGGCAAGACCGCCAAGGACCTGTCCTTCCTCGGTCACGGAACCACGGTTGCCACCAACGCGCTGATCGAGCTGCGCGGCGTGAAGACCGGTCTCATCGTCTCCGACGGCTTTCGCGACCTGCTGGAAATCGGCCGTCAGAAACGCCCGAATCTCTATGACATGAACGCCGAGAAGCCCGAGCAGCTGGTCTCGCGGGATCTGCGTCGCGAAGTGCCCGAGCGCATGAAGTACGACGGCACCATTGATGTGCCGCTCGACGAGGCCGCGCTTCGCGCCGAGCTGCGCGAACTTGCCGGTCAGGACATCAAGTCGCTGGCCGTGTGCTTCCTCTACGGCTTTCTCAACACTGAACATGAAGAGCTCGCCAAGCGCGTGATCGCCGAGGAGCTGCCGGATGTCTTCGTGTCGACCTCGCATGATGTCGCGCCCGAGTTCCGCGAGTTCGAGCGTCTGTCGACCACCGTGGTCAATGCCTACCTCGGGCCGGTCATGCAGCGCTACATCCGACGCCTGAAGGAAAACCTCGCAGAGATCGGTCTGGAAATCGCGCCGCAGCTCACCCAGTCGAACGGCGGCGTGATCGGCTTCGACACCGCCGCGAACCTGCCGGTGCGCACCGTGCTCTCCGGTCCCTCCACCGGCGTGGTTGCTGCGCAGGCCATCGGCAAGATGTCGGGCTTTGACAACATTATCACCTTCGACGTGGGCGGCACCTCTTCCGACGTGGCGCTGCTGCAGAACGGTGTCTGCCAGCTTACCGGCGAGGCCGACGTCCACGGTTACCCGATCAAGGCGCCGATGCTCGACATCCACACGGTCGGCGCTGGCGGCGGCTCCATCGCCCATGTCGATAGCGGCGGCCTGCTGAAGGTCGGCCCGCGCTCGGCTGGCGCTCATCCGGGGCCGGTCTGCTATGGCCTGGGCTCGACAGAACCGACCGTGACCGACGCCAACATCGTGCTTCAGACGCTGAACCCCGTCGAGATCCTCGGAGGCCGCATGAAGGTGCGCCGCGATCTGGCTGTTGCGTCCGTACAGCGCCTCGCCGACAAGCTCGGCCTGGGCGTGATGGAAACCGCGCAGGGCATCATCTCGGTGGTGACCGCAAACATGGCGAAGGCGATCCGGGTGATCTCGGTGCAGCGCGGCCACGACCCGCGCGACTACGCGCTGATGGCCTTCGGCGGGGCGGGCCCGCTCCACGCCGCACGTCTGGCCCGAGAGCTCGACATGGGCAAGGTGATCGTGCCGCTGACCCCGGGAACGCTCTGCGCGCTCGGACTGCTGCTCACTGACCTGCGTGCCGACTTCGCGATCTCGCGCCTGCTGCCGCTAGACGACAGCGCGCTTGCCTCCATCGATGCAGGCTTTGCCGACCTCATGGGGCAGGCGGGCGCATGGTTCGATGCCGAGGAGATCTCCGAGGACCGCCGCGTGATGACGCGGACCGCGGACATGCGCTACATGGGCCAGAACTACGAGCTTTCCGTCGCTGTGCCTGCCGGTCCGATCACCCCGGAGACCTTCAAGGCACTTGAGGAAGGCTTCGAGGCGGCGCACCGCCAACGCTTCGGCTTCGTCGCGGAAGGCGAGCAGATTCAACTCGTCACCCTGCGTCTCGAGGCGGCCGGCGTCGTGAACAAGGCCCAGTTCAAGCCGCAGCCGGTCGAGGGGCACGATGCCTCGGCCGCGCAGATCGACACCCGCGATGTCTATATGGCCGAAGCTGGCGACTTCGTGTCCTGCGCGGTCTATGCGCGGGACAGGCTGCGCCCCGGAAACGTCATCCAGGGCCCTGCAATCGTTGAACAAATGGATACCACCACGGTTATCCTGCCAGACATGTCGGGCACCGTGGACACCTATCTCAACCTGATCCTGGAGGTGAAGGCATGACCGCGACCGAAAAAATGACCATCGATCCGATCACGGTCGAGGTGATCGGCTCGGCACTTCAGAGCATCGTCGAGGAGATGGGCGAGGCGCTGGTGCGCGCGTCCTACTCCACCAACATCAAAGAGCGGCGCGACTGCTCCACCGCGCTCTTCGACCATCGCGGCAACACGCTGTGCCAGGCCGAGCACATCCCGATGCACCTCGGCTCATTCCTTGGCGTGATCCCTGCGATTCAGGCCCGCTTCGACATGGCCGACATCAAGCCCGGCGACGTGTTCATGGCCAACGACGCCTATGCGGGCGGCGCCACGCACTTGCCCGACATCGTGCTGGCGGAACCGATCTTCGTCGAAGGCACGCTGGTCGCATGGGCGGTCAACACCGCGCACCACTCCGACTTCGCCGACCGTGGCCACGAGCACATCTATCAGGAAGGCATCCGCATCCCGCCGGTCCGCCTCTACCGGGAGGGCGTGCTCAACAACGACCTGCAGGAGATGTTCCTGCTCAACTGCCAGGTCCCGCGCGAGCGCATCTCGGACCTGCGCGCCCAGATGTCCGCGAACCGCCTCTGCGTGCAGCGGATGAGCGACCTCTGCGTCAAATACGGCACCGCAAAGGTGCTCGCCGCCGGGGACGCGCTGCAGGACTACGCCGAGCGCAAGATGCGTGCTGCAATCGAGGCGATCCCCGACGGCACCTACAGCTTCGAAGACCAGTTCGACAGCAACCAATGGTCCGGCGCGATGACCTTCAAGGTCGACATCACCGTCACCGGCGACGAGATGCTGCTGGCCTTCGATGGCCCGCCGCAGGTTCGCGGCGGCCTGAACCTGATCTACACCTCGCTTCTGGCGGCGGCCTATTTCACGGTGAAATCCGTGCTTGATCCGACCGTCCTGCCAAACGCGGGTCTGGCGCGGCCGCTTACCGTGACGGCGCCCAAGGGATCGATCCTCAACTGTGCCCATCCGGCGGCGGTCGAGGGACGGATCGCGGCCTCGCAGCGGGTGACCGATCTGGTCTACGGCGCGCTCGCCAAGGCGCTTCCGGGAAAGGTCATGGCTGCCGGCAACGGCTGCTGCACCGGCGCGATCTTCAACGGGGCGGACGACGACGGCAACATGTGGGTCTACCTCGAGACGATCGGTGGCGGTGGCGGCGCTCGCCCCGGCGCGGACGGGCTCTCGGGCATCCATGTCGGCCTGACCAACACCTCGAACCTGCCGGTCGAGGCGCTGGAGCTGGAGTACCCGCTCACGCTGCTGCGCTACGAACTCGTGGACGACAGCGCAGGCCTGGGCCAGTTCCGCGGTGGCATGGGAGTCAGGCGCGTCTACCGTGCCGAGAAGGCCTGCCGCTTCACCGTCGAGAGCTCCCGCGTGGGGTCGCAGCCCTGGGGCCTCGACGGCGGCCATAGTGCCAAGGGCACCACGCTCGACTTCGGCGACGGGCGGACGACTTTCGCGGGGATGGTCGACCTGAAGCCCGGGCAGATCGTGTCGATCACCACCCCGGGTGGCGGTGGCTACGGTGATCCGGCGAAACGCCCCGAAGAGTCCGTCCTGCGCGACATCGCGGAGGGCCGCGTCAGCGCCGCGGCCGCCAAGGCGACCTTCGGTCTCGGCGCCTGACGGACCTAGCAGCGCATCGAGGGGCGGTCACGGAACATGATCCGTGGCCGTCCCGCAGACACGCCGCGAACAAACTCCTCCTGAGCAAAGAATTTATGATGATTAACAGTGAAACCAGAGGGTTCGTCCCCTCGCTGAACACGGTCGCGAGCGAGTCCGAGCTTCCGGCCGAAACTGATGTGGTGGTCATCGGCGGCGGCACGGCGGGCGTGTCGACCGCGCTTTTCCTCGCGGAGAAGGGCGTCCGTGTCACCCTGTGCGAAAAGGGTGAAATTGCCGCCGAGCAGTCGTCGCGCAACTGGGGCTGGACCCGCCAGATGGGCCGTGATCCGCTCGAGATGCCGCTGACAATCCAGAGCCTCAACCTCTGGCGCACGCTCAAGGACCGTTTCGGGATCGAAGCGGGCTACAAGGAAACCGGCATCGTCTACGTCTGCAAGAAGGACTGGGAAGTCAAACAGGCCGAGGGCTGGGCCAGGACCGGCAAGGAATACGGCCTGCCCTTGCGTGAACTGACTGCCCGCGAAATCGAGGACATCGTTCCGGGAATTGCGCCGGGTCAAAATTATGGCCTGCATACGGCGACGGACGGGCGCGCGGAACCGGCGCTTGCCGTGCCTGCCTTTGCCGACGCCGCTCGCCGGTTGGGGGCAAAGATCGTCACGCGATGTGCGGTGCGCGGCTTCGAGAAGACCGGCGGCGCCGTCTCTGCGGTGGTTACCGAAAAGGGCACAATCAAATGCTCTGCCGTGGTGGTCGCCGGAGGTGTCTGGACCCGCCCCTTCCTGCTGAACATGGGTGTGCACCTGCCGCAACTGAACATCATTGCCGCGGCTGCGCGCGTCGAAGCCGTCTCAGGAAATCTTCACAACGGCCCTGACTTCCCCATGGGCGGCGCAGCCTTTGGCCTGCGCAAACGGATGGACGGCGGGTATACCGTGGGTCCGCGCAACATCAACATCGCGCCGATCACGCCGGACAGCTTCCGCCTGTTCACCGACTATTTGCCTGTCTTCCTCAAGAGTTGGCGTGAACTGAGCCTTCGCTTCGGCAAGGACTTCTTCGAAGAACTCATGGCGCGCAAGCGCTGGGGCCTCGACCAGATGACACCCTTCGAGGTGGTGCGGGTATTGAACCCCGAACCTTCGGACTGGATGCTCAACCGCGCCCTGAAAGGGATGCGGGAGACCTTGCCCGCCCTGCGCGATGCGCGGGTGACGCATGCCTGGGGTGGCGCAATTGACGCGACGGCGGACGGAGTGCCGGTGATTGACGGAGTCGAACAGATCCCGGGCCTCTATATCGCGGCGGGCCTCTCGGGCCATGGCTTCGGTGCGGGTCCCGCAGTTGGCCAGCTGATGGCGGAACTGATAGCGGGGGACCGTCCGACCGTTGATCCGACCCCCTTCAAATACAACCGCTTCCGCTCCACGAAGCGCTTTGCCGCATGGGAGCCAAAGCAGGCCTACGCCTTAGCGCCAGGCCCGCGCGCTGCGTCCCACACGAACTGACGAGACCAAGGATGGAAGGACAATCCATGACCTATTCGCCAAGCGAAACCCGCTACGAAAAGATGACCTACAACACCTGCGGCGCGAGCGGGCTAAAGCTTCCGGCGATCTCGCTGGGTCTTTGGCACAACTTCGGCCACGACACGCCGCATGACACCAAGCGCGCGATTTGCCAGACCGCCTTTGACCTCGGGATCACCCACTTCGATCTCGCCAACAACTACGGCCCGCCCGCAGGCTCCGCCGAAGAGGCGTTCGGGGAAATTCTGCGCACCGACTTCAAGGGCTATAGGGACGAGCTTCTGATTTCGTCGAAGGCGGGTTGGGACATGTGGCCCGGGCCTTATGGTGATGGTGGGTCGCGCAAATACCTCATGGCGTCCTGCGACCAGTCGCTGAAGCGCCTCGGTGTCGACTACGTCGACATCTTCTATTCGCACCGCTTTGATGCGAACACCCCGCTCGAGGAAACCATGGGCGCGCTGGACAGCATCGTGCGTCAGGGCAAGGCACTTTATGTCGGCATTTCCAGCTACAATTCGGAAATGACGCGCAAGGCTGCCGCGATCCTCAAGGATCTCGGAACACCCTGCTTGATCCACCAGCCGAGTTACAACATGCTCAACCGCTGGATCGAACGCGACGGGCTGAAGGACACGCTTGCGGAAATCGGCATGGGATCCATCGTCTTCACGCCGCTGGCGCAGGGGATGCTGACCAACAAGTATCTGAAGGGCGTGCCCGAAAACAGCCGTGGCGCCCGAGGAACGACACTGAGCGAAGGCTTCCTGTCCGAGGAAAACATCGAGAACATTCGTCAGCTGAACCGCATTGCTGAAGGCCGTGGCCAGACACTGGCGCAGATGGCGATCGCGTGGTGCCTGCGCGGCGGGGCGATTACCTCTGCCCTGATCGGCGCGTCCAAGGCACAGCAGGTCGTCGACTGTGTCGGCGCGCTGGAAAACCTCGAATTCACCACCGAGGAATTGGCCGAGATCGACCGCTACGCCGTCGAGGGTGACATCAACCTCTGGGCCGGTGCCACCAACAGCTGACCGGAAATCTCCTATCCGGGTCCGCCCCTTCCAATCGAGGGGGCGGGCCATCATGCTGACTGGACGCCCGCCCGGGCGCCACTGGCCTCGCTCACAAAGATCGCGTCAAGGACTGTTGACCTGCTAGTGACGCTCACCGCAAAAATGGTAGGGTCAACTCTCGCATCAATGGGACAGAGACGGCGGATACGATTTACCTAGTTCGGCAGGATATGCATTTTGCTAGCGGGGCCATTGATGCGCCGGCCTTCTGAGTCGAAGAGGTGCAGCACAGTTGATGCTGCGCCGAGCTTGATCTGGGCGCCGCGGTTTAAAGGAATCTCACCTGGCAACTTAGCCACGAGTAGATCCGAATGTTCACCAATTTTGCTGTGAACAAGCTGCACCTCGCCCAGATGCTCCACATGGTCGATTGTGGCGTCAATCAGCGCATCCTGCGCGTGTGCGACAGTGAGATCCTCAGGGCGGACGCCCACCTGAACCGCTTCCCCGACCCGCATCTCACCCCGCTCGATAGCAACCTTTACGCCATTGAAGAGTCGAACTGAAATGGTCTCGTCGGACTGGTCGGCAACTTCTCCGGAGAGGATGTTCATAGCGGGGGAACCGATGAAGCGCGCGACAAAGACGTTGGCAGGATTGCGGTACAGGTCCTGCGGGCTGCCGACTTGCTCGATCTGCCCATCCTTCAAAACCACGATACGATCTGCCAGGGTCATCGCCTCGACCTGATCATGGGTGACGTAGATCATTGTTGTGTCGGGCATCGATTCTTTAAGTTTAGCGATCTCGATCCGGGTCGCGACACGCAAGGCGGCATCAAGGTTCGATAGTGGCTCGTCGAAGAGAAACACGCGAGGATCGCGCACGATGGCGCGACCAATGGCGACACGCTGGCGCTGTCCACCGGAAAGCGCCCTTGGATAGCGATCAAGATATGGCGTCAGCTTGAGGACTTCGGCTGCGCGAGAAACGCGCGCCTTTATCTCAGCCTTGGGAACACCCGCGATTTTCAGACCGAAGGCCATATTGTCGAAAAGGGTCATGTGTGGATAGAGCGCGTAGCTCTGAAATACTTTCGCGATGCCGCGCTTGGATGGCGGCACGTCGTTCATAAGTTGGTTTTCTATGCGCAATTCGCCAGCGCTGATGTCCTCCAGCCCCGCAATGCACCGCAGAAGTGTCGACTTGCCACAGCCGGAAGGTCCTACAAAGACCATGAATTCCCCTGTGTGAACATCGAGATCGATGCTGTGGAGCACATCGAATGTGCCATAGGATTTCTTGAGCTGTCGAATGGTCATCTCGGCCATTTTTGGGGCACTCCGGTGTCGTTAGGATTTTTGCTCGTGGCCGGAGACAAGGTCCGACAGGTAACGCACGAGTGGATTGGGTTGCCGATTGCGGATCTCCGCGGCATTGCGACGTCTGACTGCCGCGCGTACAATACGGGCGCCAATGTAGCGGATCGGTTCCGGTGGCAGTGTCCTTCGCTGCGCTAGGCCGACAAGCCCGCTCCGGCTCCATTCGTCGCTACGACCCAACGCCATACTGGCCAGAATACGCGCGACGACGGGAGCCTGCGCGATCCCGGTCCCGTTCAGGCCAAGCCCAAAGATAATGTTCCTGTGCCCTGTAAGGCTGCCACACGCAGGCACGTGGTCCGGGGTGCAATCGATGGGTCCCGCCCAGTCATGGGTGATGCGGGTATCCCGAAGGTCGGGGTAGAGCCTCTTGAGTTCTGCCCGGTTATCGCGACCGCCCTCCTTGCTTCGATTGAATTCGGCGCCGAAAGCATCGTTGTAGCAGATCCGTCCACTGCCATGACCGAAGATCAGCCGGCCGTTTTGATCGCGCTGATAGTAAGTCACCTGTCTTTGGGAATCGCAGACGGCGACACCTTCCTGCAATCCGAGACGATCCAGGAAAGGTCCTGTCGGCTCGGTAGCGATAACCTGGCTCTGCACCGTGAACATGTGGCGGTGAAGTTCCGGGATACAAGACAGCCAAGCGTTCGTGGCAAGTACGAGCGTGTCCGCCGTTAGCGTCCCGATCCCGGTTTGCAACTCGCAAGGAGTGCCAGGAACAATGTTTCTTACTACCGAGCCTTCATGGATCTTGACGCCGCGGGAGATCGCAAGATCGCGGAGCCCGAGCGCAAGTTTGGCCGGTTGAAGCGAGCCGGCGCGTTCCTCCGAAACGCCGAGATAGGAGACTGGGGAGCCGGTCCGTTGCAGGATTTCTTCCGCGCTAAGCGGCCGGAACGTGTTGGTGGCACACTTCTCCGTCATCTCGACAGCGCTGTCCCAGGCACCTTCCTGGGCCGTCGAGCTTGCCGTCCATAGCCATCCGCGCAGTCGCAGGTCCATGTCGATCGTACCACTCGCCTGCAATTCCGCGAGTTCCTCGATGGCTTCGGCTGTCGCTGCGCAAAGCCGTTGGGCCTCTTCGATCCCGACTACTGATGTCAATGCGTCGATTTCGGCATACCACGAATGCACTTGCCCTCCGTTGCGCCCCGAGGCGCCGCAACCGCAGGTGCCCGCTTCTAGAACGGTGACTGAGCGCTCCGGCGCCAACGCCCGCAGGCGGAGTGCGGTCCAGAGGCCGGTATATCCACCTCCGACGATGGCGATGTCCGTCCTGTGGGCACCCTCCAGTGGCTTTGTGACCGGCTTCGCCCCGATATCCTGGAGCCAGAAGGACCGGTCCCCGGGGGCCGCGAGAACAGGTGTGCGCAGAGGAATAGCGGTCATCTGGAGGTCTCCTTCGTGCCCGCAATCAAGTCTTTGTATTTCGAAGGCAACCAGCCGGGCACCTTTCGCAATGGCTGTGGGAAGCCTCCGGCATGCTGACAGGTGAGCGCGGCTGCTTCTGTCGCGGCCGCCATTGCAATTTCAGGATCCAGGCCTGCGACGGCAAAGTCGGCAAGGAAGCGTGCAATGAAGCTGTCGCCTGCGCCGCAGGTATCGACGACCTGCACGGGATGGGCGGGTGCAGAGCGTCTCAGACCGCCCTTCGAGAAGAAAGCACCTCGTGGGCCACAGGTCAGAACCACAGTCTCGGCACCGTCGGCGTGCAGGCGATCCAGGATCGGAGACACTGGTTGTGCCTTGTTCTCAGGTCCAGAGGCAAAGACGATGCTGACGCCGGCTAGAGAGAACCCGGTACGCTCCGTCGAGATGTCGATACTGAACGGAATAGCGTCGGCAACCAGTCGGTTCACAAGTCTCGGGCTCGAATGGGTGCCCAAGTGAACCCACCCAGCCTGCTGAAGTGCCGCGTAGCTTTCCGGGATGGGCTCGTAACATTCGCCTACGCCAAGGTCTTCTAGGAGGAAACGTCGATCACCGTCACGCTCCCGGATCAGGGTGACGGCCGTGCCGCCTGTTCGACGCTCGATCCCGTCGGTGGATAGGCCGGTGCGGGAGATCTGCTCAAACATGATGTCGCCTTCGGGATCGTTTCCGATCGCTCCGAGGTACAGGGCAGGATGCCCTGCTCGGGCCCATTGCACGGCCACGTTGAGTGCATTGCCGCCTACTGCCATCAGGTTCTTGTCCACGTACACGTCGAGGCAGTTATCCCCGACCGTGATCAATGGAGCGCCTAGGGAATTGCTTACGGAAGGTCTCATGCAGCGTCCTCCGTGCGATCCATGAAGGGCGTAATCGCAGTCAGGTTGCGCTGCCAAGCCCCCATCGGATCAAGTGCGTAGGATGGTGCTCCGATAGCTTCGAAGGTCAGCGTTCCGGCGTATTTCGCCTGCGTCAATTCAGTGATCACGCTGCCGAGCGGTAGCGTGCCATCGCCCCATACGAGATGGCCCGAAGGCGTACCATCGACAATATGGACATGGGCAAGGCGATTCCCGAACCGAGAGAGATAGTCCGCGACGGAGTCCCCAGCTACCGCGATCGCAACGGTATCGAGCACGACGTCGAAATTGTCGCCGGGAAGCTCGCCGAGAAGTTCATCCAGTTCGGCCGCACTATTGGCGACGTTCGACTCGACCCGTTGTAACGGCTCGAGGAGGCACCGTAGCCCAAGCTCGGATGCGCGGGCTGCAATTCGTGCCAGGGCGTCGCTCGAGCGGCTCCAGGCGTCCTTGGCAGGCGCATTTTCGTATCCGCGTCCCGGCGTGAGAAACAGATAGTCAGCTTCTAGTTCGGCCGCGATCTCGGCAGCGCGAAGGAAATGCGCGATGCTTGCGTCTCGCCAGCTCGGGTCGCCGCTGGCGATGTTGACCGGATAGGCAACTTGTTCTGGCGTCAGGCAGCGCACGCCGATCTTGGCCGCCCTAAGAACCCGGTTCAGCCGGGTCACGTCGGACCCGGTGGCGCGCGAGACATCCAAGTGGGGAGCAATGCCCCATAGTTCGATGCGGGTGAAGCCAAACTTGTGCATCGCGTCTAGACAGGCATCGAAAGTGTGGTGCTGGAAGGTGAAGTTCGCTCCGATCAACTGAGAAGATGCGAGGGTTGTCATTTCGGTCCTATTTTCAGGGCTCATTTTCCGATGCCTTCGGTCAGGCCGCGGATGAAGTATTTCTGCATCGCGAAGAAGAGGAGCACGATCGGCATTGCAGAAATGGTCATCGCAGCGAAGACTTGGGCGTAGTTCGTCCCATGCTTGGCCATGAGCGAGGTCAATCCGACGGGCAGGGTTTGCACGTCTTGCGCGCTCGTGAAGATCATCGCGAAGAGATATTCGTTCCAAGCGAAAAGCACGTGCAGGATAACGCTGGAAACGATGATCGGCGCACAGAGTGGCAGGATGATCCGCCAGAAGATTTGTCCCTCCGACGCTCCGTCCATGCGCGCGGCCTCGTCCAGATCAGCAGGAAGATCGAGCATGTAGGCCCGGATCAGGAAGGTGGTGAAAGGAATGCGGAACGCGGTGTAGAGGAGGATCAGTGCCCAGTGGGTGTTGTAGAGTCCGAGGGACTGCATCATTCGGACCAGGGGAATGAGCGCGACCGTGGGGCTCAGCATCATACCGCCGAGTATCATGGCGGTGATCAGTGGCTTTCCGGGCATACGCGAGCGGCTCAGCCCGTAGGCCGTCCATGCGCTGATTAGTACCGTGCAGACAGCCGAGGCCGATGTCACCACGAGGCTCGAGAATAGGAAGCTCCGGACGCCCTGGTTCCAAGCCGCCACGTAGTTGTCGAACCCCCACGACCGAGGGAATGCGAAAGGCTCGTTGAAGATCTGCGCGTTTGTCTTGAAGCCGCTGAGCGCCATCCACAGCAGCGGGTAGATGACCACAATGGCGAGGCAAACCAGGAACGACAGGATGAAGGTCTTGCCAAGCGCGTTCCAGAAACGGTCGCCATCGGTCTGGGTGGAAATAGGGGAAACGGTCACAATTTGACCCTCCGCTTGCTTGTGTACCAGACCTGCAGGGCGCCGGTGAGCATGGTGACCGCGAATATCACTGCCGCGATTGCGGCTCCGTAGCCGAACTCGTTCTGGATGAATGCCTGCTGGTAGAGCCATGTGCCGAGCACCTGGCTGCTGTTGTTCGGCCCTCCGGCGGTCATCACCATGATTTCGTTGAACACCTGGAAGGCGCCGGTGATCGTCACGATGACCATCAAACCGGTCATTTCGCGCGACATCGGCAAGGTGATGGCAAACAGGCGCCGGACCGGTCCTGCCCCGTCCATGATCGCCGCGTCATAGAGTTCGCGCGGGATCTTCTGGATCGCGATGGAGAACAGCAGCGTCGAATATCCGAAGCCCTGCCACTGGCTCATGGCGATGATGCCGAAGATCGCGGTGTCCTCGAGCGCAAGCCAGGGCCTCGAGAGCGCCCCGAGGCCGATGGAGGTCAGGCCGGCGTCGAGCAGTCCGACCTCGGGCTGGTAGAGGAAGTAGAACAAGAGCCCTGTGACTGTGGTCGAGATCGCGGAGGGCACGAAGTAGATTGCCCGGCACAGGTTGCGGATGCGGCGGCTCTTCAGCCCCTCGATCATTGCCGCAAGGAGGAAGGCGCCGAACACCTGAAAGACTATGGAAAGACCGGCATATAGCGTGTTGTTGAGTAGCGCGCGCCAGACCACCGGATCGTCGAGCAGGCGCTGGTAGTTCTCCAGTCCCACCTGGCTGATCTCGCCGGTAAAGATGTCGCGGTTGGTCATGCTGACGCGAAAGTTGTCGATGATGGGCACGTAGATAAAGGCACCGACCACAAGCACGGCCAGCACGACCCAGCGCAGCGACAGGGCACGGATCAGCGCCCGCCGCAGCAGCGCAGGACGGCAGATCTCATGGGAGGTGCCGCCTGAAGTGGCGGCACCGGGGAAATGGGGATCGGTTGGAACCATCTTGTGCGGCCTAGTCCCTTACCGCTGCAGACGTCTCGCGCACCTCGGCGACCAGTTCCTCGGAACTCATCGATCCGCCGACCAGCGCCTGCAGGCCCGACAGCCAGGTCGCCGCAACCCGCGGATGGTGGACGGTATCGAGCCAAGGCATCAGGTAGCTTGCCTCGTCGATGTCGGCCATGCCCGCCACGACGCTGGCATTCATCGTCCGAGGCTCCGAGCCGCCGACAACGGCGCTCGGCTGGCCGTAGGGGCTGGCCGAAAGCACTTTGCCTGTCTCCTGGGTTGTGAGGAACTTCAGGAAATCGATCGCCAGCGGGATCTGATCGGAGGCCGCACTCACCATGTAGCCCTCTGGCGCTCCTTCGATGGCATTCGGATCGCCCTGTGCATCCTCCGGTGCCGGCAGAACGAAGTAGCCGAACTCCTCCGGTTGAAGCGCGGTATCGGAATTCGCCGAGCCATCGAATTCGATGATCTCCTGATAGTACATGGCGGCCTTTTCATCGCTGAAGGCCTGGACTGCAGCCTCGTAGGACGTGCCATTGGGCGCGCCGGTGGTGCAATGCTCGATGAAGGCTCGGAACTGGTCGAGGGCGGTCACATAGCCAGGGTGATCGAACGCCGAGGTCTGCGGGTCGAAATCCTGTTCCAGGGTTTCGACGGGCACATTGTAGACGAGAAGCTGACCGGCATAGTGCACCGCCGGCCAGGCTTCCTTGTTGCCGAAGGAGACAGGGACCACGCCTGCCGCGCTGATGGTGTCGCAGGTTTCCAGAAGGGCGTCGAAGGTTGTGGGGGGTTCAAGTCCCAGGTCCGCGAACAGGCTCTTGTTGTAGCCCATGAATTTTGCGTCGAGATAGAGCGGTACACCGAAATTCCGGCCCCCGTAGCTGAAGGCGTCCAGCGCGGCGGGGGTGAAGGTCTTGCCCCACTCGGTCCCGGCTCCGACCACCGGCGTGAGGTCGACGGCGCGGTTGCCGCGGATGAAGTTGCCGCCCCAGGTGCCGGTCCAGCTGAAGAAGATGTCGGGCATTGAGTTGGTGGCAACCAGCGTCTTGGTCTTGCCCTTGACGCTGTCATCGGTCTCCTGGATCAGTTCGACAGAGACCTCGGGGTGCATCTCGGTGTACTGCTTGGCAACATCCTCGAAGAAGGGTGAGAGCTGTTGCGAGCCGAACTTTGTCAGGATCGAAAGGGTGCCGCTGTAATCGACTTCGGCCGCGGGATCGGCGGTGACCGGGTTGGAGCCCGCCGCGAGCACTTCCGGCGCGGCGAAGCTCAGAGCCGACGTGATGGTCAGCGCGGTTGTCGTTATTTTACTGATTTTTTTCATTTTTATTTCCCTGTTGGTTTCTGGGTCAACGCGTCAGTATTCGACGCGCTTGTAATATCGACGGGTGGTCAGCGGGTGGTTGCGAAGCACTTCGAGATGCGCGCTCAGACGCTCGAGAAGCGTTGCGAGCACCACTGGCGAGATCATTGAGCGGGTCGTGTCGCTGATGCCGGGAAGACTTACGGACTTGGTGTCCAGAACCCGGAGCTTGTCGGTATAGCGTGGGGCGAATTTCTCGACCCTGTCTCCGAGCGGGCGGTAGGGGTCTTCGCCCTTGAACAGAAAGACGCTGACCCCCGGCTCCACCAGTTCGAGCGTGCCGTGGAAGAAATCTGCGGCGTGCACCGGACGGCTGCGGATCCACTGCATCTCCTCGAGGATGCACATCCCGTAGTAATGTGCCTCCGGCCAGGCCGAGCCGGCTCCGGTAAAGATGTGGTAGGGATCGTCCTTGATCGCCTCCGCCAGTCTTGCCGCCTCAGGCTCGAAAGCCTCCTTGGCGTCGCACAGCAAGCCGGGCAGCAGTTGCAGTTCGGCAACCAGGGCGTCGTAGTTTCCGATTTCGCCGCGCGCATCGAGGATCGACAGCACCAGAAGCAGCGTCTGTAGATAGAACATCTCGGAAGAGGTGTCGTCCTCGGCGAAATTGGTGAAGTTATGATCGGCGTTCCGAGCCAACGGGGTGTCGGCATGACCGGTGAGCGACAGAGTCTTGGCGCCGGTACCTTTGAGGAAATCCAGAAGTTCCACGCTTTCCTTGGTGGTGCCCGAGAGCGAAGGCAGCACGACAAGGGCGTTCTCGTTGAGTCCGGCCGGCGGGGCGATCACGGTCTGTGCGGGGTATTGAGCGCTGATAGGGAAGGTGGAGTAGCGCCCGGCGAGTTCGATGGCCGGCAGGGTCAGCAGCTGTACGCCCCCGGTCCCCATGAAGAAGACCCGCTCGATCCCCGAGGCAAGCAGGTCGCGGACCAGTGCGCGCATCTCTCCGGCGATCCCGAGCGCGCCGCCCTGAATGGAAAGAAACCGGTCCTTGTCGAAGTTCAACATCGTTTGTTCGTCCCTTGATGTAGGCGCAGGATGCCCGGCCGGCTGCGGCGGTTCGCCGAAGCCGGTGGCGGGCGAGCGCCGCCTTGGAAGAATTTGGAAAGAGATCGATCTCACATCGAGCCCCAAAAAAATCGGTACACGACAATAGGCAATGTGATACCGATCTCACATTCACGGTCTCACAGCTTCAAAAACTTCGCAACAAAAACATGAAAAAACTTCTATACTACGGAAAACACGTATCTTTATCATCATAGGGCACAGCTTCTTGTTGCGATGCCCGGGAATGCCGATCACCCGATTCCAACCGAAGGGACCCCTGCGCCCCGTGGATCGGACGTCGCCGACAAAGCGCTGGTCTCTTGACGGCAACCGCACTGGCGGGGCTGGCGGGAACATGCCAGAAGGACGGAACCCATGCGTCGAAGGGAGAGAGCCGAGTGTCGCGCAAGCCGGTCACGATCAAGGATGTCGCCGCCGAAGCGAAGGTGTCGAGGGCGACCGCTGCCCGGGCGCTGAACAACTACGGTTATGTCGGCGGGTCGGCCGCCGAGCGGGTGCGCGAGGCGGCGGACCGGCTCGGATACCGCCATAACCGCATCGCTCAGGCCTTGCGCCGGGGTGATTTGCCGCTGATCGGATTCATCCCCGGCGATATCCAGAACCCGTTCTTCGCGCGTATTGCACATGATCTCGACAAGAGACTGCGCCAGCAAGGTCACAACCTGCTCATCGCGAGCAGCGAAGAGGACCTCGACCAGGAGCGCGAGCTCGTGGAAAGCTTGCGCTCGCTCAGCGTGCGCGGGCTTATCGTGGCTCCGACCTCGGCGCGCGATATGTCGCATTTCCAGTCTCTGGCCAAGGACAACATGCCGCTGGTCGTGATCGACCGCTACTCCGGCAACGTCGCCTGCGACAGCATCGTCGTGGACAACGAGGGGGGCGCGCGCGAGGGTGTTGATCTGCTCGTTTCCAAAGGTCACAGGCGCATCGCCTTTCTCGGCGACGAGGGGCGCATCTTCACGGTGCAGCAACGGCTTGCTGGTTACCGCTCGGCGCTGCAGGCGCATGGGCTGGCCGTGGACGAACGGATGATCGCGCTTTCGGGCTCCACGACAAAACACGCGGTCGAGGCGGTGATACGCCTGTTCCGCCAAACGCCGGCACCGACCGCCATTTTCACCGTAGACAGCCTGATGACCACCGGCGCGATGATTGCTCTGCGCAGCATGGGCCTGCGGGTTCCGCGCGACGTTTCGCTCGTGGGCTTTGACGATTTCGATCTTGCGACGTTCACCGATCCGCAGGTTACCGTCGTATCCCAGCCGATCGAGCGCATCGGACCCCTCGCAGCCGAGATCATGCTGCAGCGAATTTCCGGGGACAGCTGTGCGCCGCAGCACCATGTCTTTCCCACAGAGCTGATTATCCGAGGGTCGGTGGCCGCGATCTAGACCGCGGCCACCTCAGTCAGAGACGCGCGACGGCTCAGGTCGCAAAGCGCTCGGGACGGAAGGCGGCGAGCAGCGGGTGGCGCAGGCCGAGCGCCATTTCCTCGGCCAGCAGTTCGCCAGCGAGCAGACCCAGCGTCGCGCCGCTGTGCGAAAACGCCACGAAACACCCGGGCAGTTTCTCGAGCTCGCCGAACACTGGCTCGCCGTCCCCGGGGATCGGCTTGGGACCAAGGTGCACCGCCTTCACCTGCAGGTCCGGCGCGCCGCTGAGAACCTTGCGGGCCTCGTCGATCAACTCGCTGACTGTCGAGGGCAACGCCTCGAAGGTGCCGTTCTGGTGCACGACCACCTCTTCCTCGGACCAGCCGGAGTCGAGGTAGAACGCCCCGTCTGGGGTCGGACGGATGGCGACGCGCGGGGTGTTGAGCACAGTGCGGAGCGGATGCGAAAGCGGATGGGTCTCGACGAGCAGCGCCACGGGGGTGTCGTCACCGATGGTGATGCCCTGTTCGGCCACCGTGGCGGGAACCGCGGGGCCGGTGGCCAGCAGCAGCTTGTCGGCAGAGAACGTGCGCCCATCGGCGCAGCGCGCGCCGGTGCAGCGGCCGTCTTCCACGATCAACTCGGCCCGGCCCGCATCGGTGACGATGGTGCCGCCTGCGGCCGTGACCTCGGCGGCGAGCTGATGAATCAGCGACGGCAGGTCAACCCAACCTTCGTTGGCATTGAGGATCGCGCCGGCGCTGGTCACCTGCGCGCCATCGACCCCCTCGATCTGCGCGCTCACTTCCTCGCCGGACAGCAGTTCGGCAGGGTAGCCCAGCTCCCGCTCGTAGCGGAAGACATCGGCGATCTCGTTGCTGTCGTCTTCCGCGTCCCAAGTAAGTCCGCCGGCGAAGGATAGCCAGCTGGCGCCGGGATTGCGGTCGGCCAGCACACGATAGCGCTCGATCCCGGCCTGCCGAAGTCGGTGGTAGGGCAGGCTGCGCCGCCGCGCGGTATTGAGCCAGGCCAGCGAACGCCCGGAGGCCCCGTTGCCCAGCGGGCCATCGTTGATCAGGGTCACTTGCACGCCCATGCGGCTGAGCTGCGCGGCGGTCGAGACGCCGAAGATGCCGCCGCCGATGATCAGCGCGGTGGAGATGGAGGGTTTGGGGCACTGCATGTCAGTCTCCTGCTTGTCCCGTTGTCGAGGTGATGGCTTCCCAGCGATGGCTCTGTGCGGCGCGTGTCAGCGCCTCGAGCGCGGCGGCGTTGCCAAGGGTGTCCGCGGCCGCATCGGCGGCAAACCCGCCCTGATGCACCGCCCGGGCAAAACTTTCGGCCTGCAGGCGGTATTGGTCGGCGGGCGGGCAGGTCAGCAGCTCGCGCCCGCCACCGAGCAGGTCTGCGCCGTTGTCGAGCGCCAGCCGCGCTGGGTGATCGGGCGGGCAGTTGAAGGGCGCGTCGAGCACGAGGTAGCCCTCGGTGCCGAGCAGCGTGAGCTGCTGAACCAGCGCAGACTGGGTCGAGACGGTAAAGCTCAGCTGCCCACCGCCCGGAAAACGCGCGGTCCCGGTGGTCAGACGGTCAGTGCCGAACTTGGGATCGAGGTCCATGGTACAGCTCACCGCCTCGGGCTCGGCACCGAAGAAGAACCGCGCGGTGTCGACCGCGTAGCAGCCGACGTCATAGAGCCCGCCACCGCCGATGTCCTTCTGGTTGCGGACGTTTTGCGGATCGTCGTTGCAGTAGCTGAACAGCGCCTGCACGCCGGTGAGCCGGCCGATCCGGCCCGCGCTCACCAGTTCACGGGCTTTGATCCATTGCGGGTGGTGGCGGGTCATGAAGGCCTCGGCCACCACGCGCCCCGCGGCTTGCGCCGCTGTGGTGACCTCGCGGGCTTCGGCGAGGGTCAGGGCGAGGGGCTTCTCGCACAGCACATGCTTGCCGGCGGCCAGCGCCTGCAATGTCAGGGGCACGTGCAGGTGGTTTGGCAGGGGATTGTAGATCACCTCGATTTCGGGGTCCGCGAGCAGTGCCTCGTAGCTGCCGTAGGCGCGCGGGATGCCGAACGCGCCGGCCATAGCCTCGGCCCGGGCGACATCGCGCGAGGCGATCGCGCCAAGGCGGCAGCCCTCGGCATCCCGCAGGGCGGGCAGCATCGCCTTGCGCGCGATGCCGGCGGTGCCGAGGATGCCCCATGATAGGTCTTTCATCGGAGTTTCCTTAGGTTTTCCGTGTCACAGGACCTCGGCGAAGAACTTCTTCAGCCGGTCGGTCTGCGGGTTGTCGAAGAGCGCGTCGGGCGTGCCGGCTTCGACGATCTTGCCCTCGTCCATGAAGACGATCTGGTCAGCGACCTGCCGCGCGAAGCCCATCTCGTGGGTGACCACGACCATGGTCATGCCGCGCCGCCCGAGATCGGCCATGAGGTTGAGCACGCCCTTCACCAGTTCCGGGTCGAGGGCGCTGGTGACCTCGTCGAAGAGCACCACCTCGGGGTCCATCGCCAGAGCCCGGGCGATGGCGACGCGCTGCTGCTGTCCGCCCGACAGGTTCGACGGCCGGTGATCGCCGCGCCCCTGCAGGCCGACCTCGGCGAGGCGGGCGTCGGCGATGGCGCGGGCCTCGGCGCGCGGCAGCCCCTTGATCCTGGTGAGCGAGAGCATGATGTTCTCGCGCGCTGTGTGATCGGGGAAGAGGTTGAAGTGCTGGAACACCATGCCGACGCGGGCGCGCAGGGTCTCGGGTTTCATGCCGCGGATGTCGGTGCCATCGAGCATCACCTGGCCGCCGTTCATCTCGACGAGCCGGTTGAGGCTGCGCAGAAGTGTCGACTTGCCCGAGCCGGAAGGTCCGACGATGCAGGTGACGGATCCCTTGGGGATCTCGAGGTTGATCCCGCGCAGCACTTCGAGGGGGCCATAGCTGAGCCGCAGGTCGCGGATCGACAGGCTGCCGCCGTTGAAGCGGGTCTGCTCGGCATTGCGCGTCGCGGCGCCAAGCTCGTCCACCTCGTCGAGACCGCTGCTGGGCTGGGCCCCGGTTGTCCGCTTGCCGGACCGCAGGCGGTGGTCGATGTGGTTGACCAGGTGGGTCAGCGGCACGGTGATCACCAGATAGAAAATCCCCGCCAGAAGCAGCGGCGAGAGGTTGCCGGTGACCACTGCGGCGTCCTGCCCGACGCGGAAGATCTCGCGTTCCGAGGCCAGGAGGCCGAGGAAGTAGATCAGCGAGCTGTCCTTCACGTTCGAGATGAACTGGTTGACCAGCGCCGGCAGCACGCGGCGGATGCCCTGCGGCACGACAATCAGGCGCATGCCCTGACTGTAGCTCATCGAGAGGGCGCGGCAGGCCTCCATCTGGCCGGTCGGCACGCTCTGGATGCCGGCCCGGAAGATTTCGCCGATATACGCCCCGGCGATCAGGCTCAGCGCGAGGATGCCGAGCGGGTAGGGGGAGGGACCGAAAAGCTCACGCCCGAGCCCGGCGAAGCCCTGTCCGATGAGCAGGATGGTGACGATGGCGGGCAGGCCGCGGAAGATGTCGGTGTAGATGCGCGCGGGCACCCGCAGCCAGGCGGCGCGCGAAATGCCCATTACCGCAAGAATGATGCCGATGATGATGCCGATGATTGTCGAGGCGGCCGCGAGGATCAGCGTGTTCTTCAGGCCGGTCGACAGCATGATCGGCAAGATCTCGGCCATGGCGTCCCAGTCGAGGAACGTCCGTTGGAGGTTTTCCAACCACATAAGGTGTCTCCAGGGGGCGGGGCAGGGCGCCGCCCGACGTCTTGGGAATTGGGCTGCCGGCGGTGCCGGCAACCGGAAGGTCGGGCGGGATCAGCTGCCGCTCGGCAGATACTGCTTGGGCATTGGCGAGCCGGGGAACCACTTCTCGTAGAGGTCGCGCCAGGTGCCGTCTTCCATCGCCGCATGCAGCGCTTCGTTCAGCGCGTTGCGCAGCGCGTCATTGCCCGGTTTCACCGCGAAGCCGGCGGGTGCATCGAAGGAGGGGATGTTGACCTTGATGTCGAGGTCGTAGCGCTCGCCGTAGGTCTTGGCGGCCTCGTAGTCGAGGAAATGCGCGTCGATCGTGCCGTTGTTCAGCGCCGCGACGCCGGTGTTGTTGTCGGGGAACTGCACGATGTCGGTGTCGGTGAAGGTCTTCTTGGCGTACATCTCCTGCAGCGTGCCCTGCACGACGCCGAGGCGCTTGCCCGCGAGGCTCGCGGGGTCATCGGTGATCGCCTCCTCGCCCGAGAGGACCGAGAGGTAGCCGGCAAGGTAGCCGTCCGAAAAATCGACGACCTCTTCGCGCTGCTCGGTGATGCCGATAGCGGCGGCGGCGATATCGAAACGACCGTTGGAGACGGAAGGCAGCAGCGCCGCGAACTCCTGCCCGGTAAAGAGGATCTGATCCTCCTCGAAGCCGAGCCGCCCGAGCACGTTGCGCAGGAACTCCACGTCGAACCCGGTGAATTCGCCGGCTGCAGTTGTGAAGGCATAGGGCTTGGCATCGCCGAGCGATCCGACGCTGACCGTGTCGGCGTCGAGCAGGTTGTAGGGGTTGTCCTGCGCCTGGACGGCGCCGGCGGCGGCAAGTGCAACCAGCAAGCCGGTCAGGGGGGCTTTTGCCCGGTCGAGAAGGCTGATGGACATGTCGTGTCTCCCGCTGTTGGCGGGCCGACCCTCTCTGTGCAGTCATGCCGAGGGATCGGCCTCGTTTAAATATGAGACCGGTGTCATATGTAGTGAGACCGGTATCAGTAGTTGTATGGTTCATGTATGTTTTGATTCGCGTCAACAGGCTTGATAAGGATTTCGAGCCCTGAAAATTGAAGTGGCAGGAATGAGCGGAAAAAAGAGTTCACTGACCGTCGCGGACGTCGCCCGGGCGGCCAAAGTATCAAAAGCCACGGCGGCCCGGGTCCTCGGGGGCTATGGCATCGCCAGCGAGACCGCGCGCAAGGCAGTGCTGGAGGCCGCGGAAACGCTTGGGTACCAGCCCAACGACCTCGCCCGATCAATGAGCACTGGAAGGAGCGGCTTGGTCGGAGTGATCGTCGGCGACATCGAGAACGCCTTCTTCAGCCAAGCAGTCCGGGGCATCAGCGATACGCTGCGCGCCGCTGACCTGAACCTGATCATCAGCAACTCGAGCGAACGGCTTTCGGAAGAGATTGAAATGGTCTCGGTCCTGCTGCGTCAGCGAGTCGCTGGGCTCATCGTCGCACCGACGGACGCGCGTCACCTGGATCATCTGAAAGCAGCTCTGGCAGCGGGCACGCCGGTGGTCACACTTGACCGCCATGTTCCGGAGTTGGAAGCTGATGCGATTTGCGGCGACGACCGTGAGAGCGTCGGACGCGTGCTGCGGCGGCTGCACGAGGTCGGACATCGGCAGATCGCCTATGTTACCGCCATGGAGACAACTGACGGAAAGCTCGGCAAGCTCGAAGACATCGGCATCTCGGCGGTCCGGGAGCGGATCACGGGCTTTCTGACGCACATGCGTGAGGCGGGCGTGGAGAAACCCGCCAATCTTGTTTTCGTCGGAGCGACTGGGGACGATGAAACGAGCTTGGTCGTAACACGCATCCTTGAGCGATCCCCGCCAATTACAGCGATTCTGGCCTCGGACAGTCTCATCGGAGCGCGGATCTTTCGCGAACTGTCAGACCGGGGTCTCAAGTTGCCGCAGGAAATGTCCCTGGTTTCCTGGTTCGATGCCGACTGGACGCGGGTCACCTCGCCGCGGATCTGCGTGGTGGATCAGCCGACCTATCGGTTCGGACAGGAGGCGGCCGAGCGGTTGATCGCTCGGCTAAAGGGCGATGCGTCACCGCCCCAAGTGTTTGTTATACCGACGCCTCTCCTAGAACGTGGCTCGATTGGAGCGGCAAGGTCCGACTGACTTCTTACAAAGGTGGGTGCGGGGCGCCGCACCGCTGCAAAAGCCAGTCGGGTTGCAGCGCTGGTTCAGAGGCTCAAGTGTCGAGCCGCGCCATCAGTGCCTCTGCTGAGAAGAGGTCGAGGTGTCCGCCGCCAACGTTCTTGCAGACTGTGATCTCCGTATCCCTGGTGCGACCGGGGTGCGTGCCCTGCGCGAGTTCGAAATGGTCTGCTTGAATGGCGTCCCAGCCGATCACACCGGCAGCGATGGGTTGGCAGAGATCGCCCGCACTCTCCATTCCGCCGCGCGTATCCACGAAGAGTGTGCCTCGCGTCATGCAGGTGTCGTCGCATTCACGCATCTCCGGTCGATAGGCCCCGACCAAGTCCAGATGCACGCCGGGCTTCAGCAGCGCGCCCTTGACCAGTGGCGCACGGGACATGGTCACGCAGGAGATGACATCGGCGCATGCAACAGCGGCATCGAGGTCGGAGACGACCTCCACGGAGACTCCTCTGCCGGCAAGCGTGGCTTGCAGTGCCCGGGCGCGCGCTGGGGTCCGGTTCCAGACGAGGACGCGGGAGATGGAGGGCCGTGCTGCGCAATGGGCCGCAATGACGTGTGGCGCGAGGCCCCCTGCACCGACGACAAGAAGGATTTCAGCATCCTCACGCGCCAGAAAAAGGGCGCCTAGGCCGCTGTCGGCAGCGGTCTTTCGGAACGTCATCGCCTCCCCGTCTGCCACCAGCTTCGGGGTTCCAGTGTCTGGATCGAAGACGGCGACGAGGCCCTGGACGCTGGCCTGTGGCGGGTCGAGTTGAAGGTTTCCGGGAAAGACGCCAACCAGTTTGGCTGCGATCGCCCCGTGGCCGTTCCAGCCGAGCAGGCTGACGAACTGGTTGCCAGTGCCTGCCGGATCGTCCGCAACGATATTAGCACCGAAGGGCGGCGGTCCGAGATGTGCCCGGCGCAGGGCGTCGATCAGATACGGGTAGTCCAAGAGGCGATGGACCTCTTCGGCGGTGACGAGTTGCATCGTGGCTCCTCCGCGTCAGGTGCGCAGCGAATAGGTTATTAGGTGGGTAGGGGTAACGAGGCGGGAAAAAGCTATGGGCTCGTCACCGGCGGCAAGCACGGTTTTGTCAATGCGCCAGACCGGATCGGTGGGCCCGACGCCTAGGTGACGGCGCTCGGCGGGCGTGGCGAAACCGACTGCCAGCGTCCGTTCGGCGGCGAGGGGCTGTGGCCCACCGGTATCCCGCAAGGTTTCGAAGAAGGAGGCGCCTTGGCTGACGGGACCGACGACCCGCGGCAGCGCCTCGGAGTCGATGAACAGGCTCTCGAGAGTGAGGGGGCGTCCGTCGACACAGATAAGGCGGTTGATGCGAAGCAACGGCGCGTCTCGCAGCACGGAAGCCTTGTCGTCGCGCACTTCCTCGACGTCGAGGACTTGGTGCGTGACCGCGCCCTCCGCCTTGAATGCTTCCGAAAACCCGGTGAGCGTCACAAGCTGCTGAGCGATGGGGCGCCGGGAGACCACCGTGCCGCGGCCCTGCTGGCGAAGAAGATAGCCTTCTTCGCATAGCTCCTTGACTGCGCGGCGCAGAGTGATCCGGCTGACGCCGAACTCAGCACACAGTTCCGGCTCCGAGGGGAGGAAGTCCCCCTCTGCCAGCGCGCCTGAGGTGACCCTGTTCTTCAAGTCCTGTTTCACGCGGGCATAGAGGGGGGCAATCTTGTTCATTTGGTTGGTGTGTCTCGCTCGACCGGTTCCGATCAGTAGTCGTGAAGCTTTTTCATGTAGCGCCGCGCTTCCAGCATTTCCTGGTCGCGAAGGTCTGCAATCTTGTACGCGAAACGCCACAGCGTGTCGAAGAAGATCAGGGGCACGAGGTTGCCTGCCAAACCGGCGTCGATGCCGGAGAGATCGAGTTCAGCCGCGTCGAGCACCAAGATGTTTTCCGTCGCGCCGAAGCGGTGGAGAAAAGTTTCCGCGCGCTCGGTGAGTGGGCGCGTGCTGTCGAGGCCCTTGAACAACACAAAGCTGGCATTTTCGTCCAGAACCTCAAACGGGCCATGGAAGAACTCGTTGGCATGTATTGCGTGCGAGTTGATCCACTGCATTTCCATCAACACGCAAATCGCAAAGGAGTAAGCCGCGCCATAGTCCGCGCCCGAGGCCATGGTATAGATGACGTCCTTCTTTGCGAGCCGAGGTGCGTAGTCGGCGAAGAGGGGGGCGAAGTGGGTATGCGCCCGGTCAATTGCGGGCTGCAGGGCTTCCAGCGAGTCCATCAGCGCGCCTAGTTTGTCGGAACCGTCGAAGATCTTCGCCAAGCCAAGCACAAGCTGGTAGATTCGGGCATAGTTGCTGTTCTTCGCATCGATCGGCACACCGGTGGTGTAGGGGGCCTCGAACCCAATGGCGTGATCTCCTGCCTCGGCAAGCGGAGACGCGGGATCGGTGGTCAGGACGAGCGTCAGCGCACCTGCGGACTGGGCAAATTTTGTCGCCGCAACGGTTTCTTTGGTCGTGCCAGTCATAGAGCACAGGACCACCAGCGATTGCTTCGTCAACCGCTTCGGGGCGCGAGCAACGAATTCAGCGGCATTTAGGACATCGCTCGGCAGCGCGGCTGAGTGTTGGTCGAGCATGAACTTCGCGGGATGCATGATGGAGAGAGAGCCGCCGCAGGCGACGAAAAAGACCTGATCAACTTCGCGCTCGGCCACGGCGGCAAGCGCGGCGGAAACACCTGGATCGAGGCGGGGGTCAATTGGGGTGAGCGGCATTTTCTAGCTCCATATGATAGTAATACGTCATATAACGTCATACTATCTGACATTGGAACCGTCAATGCCTTGAATGACAGTTGACAGGATGAGAGTGTAAATGAGAAGGTTCTCACAAAATTGCAGGACTGGCGAAATGAACAAGTGCAACAAGCGACCTTGGGTCGTGGCCTTCGGAGACAACGTGGTGGATTGCTACGCCGACCGAGGAGAGATGTATCCGGGTGGCAACACCCTCAACCTGAGTGTCTTCGTCCGCCGTTCGGGTGGACGTGCGAGCTATGTCGGAGCGGTTGCGGACGACGCTGCCGGGCGGCACATCCGAAACAGCCTGGCCGCCGAGGGCGTCGACATCTCCGGCTTGAGAACACTTCCCGGTAGCACGGCCTTTTGTGTAATCGGAAATAGTAACGGCGATCGGGAGTTCCTGGGCGCGGATCTCGGAGTCTCAATGATTTCTCCGGAGCCAGCGGATCTAAAAATGATCGCCGCCGCTGATGCCGTTCATACTGGACGTTCCAGCCACGCAGACAGGTTTCTAGAAGGCTTTTCCGCGCGCGCGAAGCTTTCCTTCGACTTTGCCGTGATCCGAGATCCCGGCCGCATTGCCAGGATTGCGCCGCACTGCTTCTTGGCAAGCTTTTCCGGAGGTGACCTGACTAAGGACGGCGCCGAGGCGCTGCTCCAGAACGCGCGCGCCGCAGGGGCTACTTGGGTCTTGGTGACGCGCGGCGGTGATGGCGCGCTGCTGGCCGGACCGGACGGAACCTTTGCAACTCCTGCGGCCTCTGCGACCCTGACTGATACACTTGGAGCAGGAGATACGTTCATTGCACGCACGCTGCTCGGCCTCTTGCGGGAAGAAGAACCTGGTACTGTTCTCACATCAGCCGCGAGGATGTCCGCAGAAACTTGCGGCCAGCGCGGTGGCTTTGGCCATCCAGCGCCGCTTGAGGTCGACCAGTCCCTCGCGAAACCACTTTCTGAGATTTACCTGGTCGAGGAAGCTCAGGAAGCCGCGCGAGCGTGAGTTTCGAAAACTTCAACCAAGCGACCCCCGAAACGTGGGGCGTATAATCCAACGGGAGAGAGAACCATGTCTTACATCACAAAAGCCGGAGTTGCCGCTGCGGCCCTTTTCGGTGCCACGCTATCCGCTCAAGCGGCCGAAATCACTCTGCGCATCGCGTCGGTCAACCCGCCGACCGCACTGTCGGTGCAGATCGCCGAGGAAGTGGCCGCCCGTATCACTGAACGCACCGAAGGCCGTATCGCCTTTCAGGTCTTTCCATCGGCGCAACTGGGCACAACGACAGATTCCCTTGAGCAAGCGAGCCAGGGCTTGCCAATCATCACCTTCACGTCCGCCAGCTTCATGAGCCAGTTCGGGGTGCCGGAACTCGCCACGGTCGAGGGCCCGTTCGCGATTTCGGGCGCCGAGGAGGGCCAGACGCTTGCCTTTTCGCCGCTTATGCAGGGCTACTATGACACCCTAGCGGAAAAGGCCGGCGTGCGCGTCCTGGCGCTGAACTGGTTCGACGGCGCACGCCATATGATCGGTGCAGCGCCCTATCCGGAACCGGCGGCTCTCGAAGGCGTGAAAATGCGGGTCCCTCCGGTCGAGACCTGGCTGAACACCTTTGAGCCGTTGGGAGTAGTGGCCACAACGGTCGAGGCCGCCGAGACCTATTCGGCATTGCAGCAAGGCGTTGTCACCGCAGCAGAGGCACCGATCACGGGTCTGCAGGCGTCGAAATGGTATGAGCCAGCGAAGAATATCACACTTACCGGACACTTTAATCTCTTTCTGGGTTGGGTCACCAGCGAAGCGGTCATGCAATCCTTGACCGAAGCGGACCGTAGCATCCTCATGGAAGAGTTCCGCAAAGGGGGAGAGGAGCTAACGCAGCAATCGATCGAGAAGGAAGCCAGGATTAAAGCCGAATTCGAGGCAGCGGGCGTTACCTTCCACGAGGCGAATCTGCCGGCCTATCGCGAGGCGACCGCGAGCTTCTGGGAGAACTGGCCTGCTGGGACTTATGACGCCATCCGCGCTGCCGCGACTGGCAAATGAACCATGTTTCGGACGACCTGGGTCTGACATTCGCCCCGGTCGTCCCCCTTCCATTGGCTGCACGAGTTTCCTGTAGCCTCTATTTGGGAAATGCTAATGCGCATACTATCGGGTTTCCTGACCCTTCTAGGTGCAGCTGTGCCGGCGACATTGCTCGGGATCGTCCTGTTGATCGTCAGCGCTGACGTGTTCGCGCGGTTATTCCTGTCTACATCGATCCACGTCGCCCATGACCTTGCCATCGTCGCGCTCGCCGGGGTCGTCTGGTTTGGAATGGTCGATACGGCGCGGCAGGGCGAACTGTTCGGTATCCGGTTCTTCAGTGACCGACTCCCCACCATTGTGCGCTACTGGGTGCAGGTGCTGGTCCACGTTGCGGTAATTGCCATCGCCTTCGAGATCGCCCGCTCTGGCATCTCACAGGTGCAGGGCTCACGCTTCACCCGTTTCGTATCTCTCGGTTGGCCGAAGTGGATCGTCTCCGCCGGATTGGTTGGAGCCATGGGCGCGCTAATGCTGGTCGAAAGCCAGCGCCTGTGGCGGCTGCTCACGACCCATCGCCCGACACCCTTGGACTAAATTCCCATGATGACTGCTGCCCTGACCTTCCTGCTTCTACTCGCGGTGGGCGTACCGATCGCCTTCGTGATCCTTGGCGCCTCCACCATCTACTTCATCCTGAACCCCCTTATGGCATCAATCGTGGCCCAGAGAATGGGCTCGGCGCTCGAGAGCTTTCCTCTGCTGGCTGTGCCCTTCTTCATCGTTGCCGGTGCCGCCATGGCCCGCGGGGGTATCGCGCGGCGGCTCTACCATCTCGCCGATGGCCTGGTAGGCCACTGGTGGGGGGGGCTGGCGCAGGTAGCGGTGATGAATTCACTGTTCCTTGGCGCGATGTCCGGCTCCTCCAACGCCGATGCCGCCATCGATGCCCGAACGATTGCACCGATCATGCGCGAACGCGGATATTCGAACGGGTTCGCGTCCGTGGTGAGTGCTGCCTCGGGGGCAATTGCCCCGATCATGCCGCCATCGATCGGCCTGATCATCTATGGCTTGTTGACCGATACCTCGATTGGAAAACTCTTCACCGCCGGCGTGATTCCGGCAATGCTCATAACCGCTGCGCTTCTCGTGACGGTTCGGATTGTGTCAAAGCGCCGCGGCTACGCGCCCGAACGCGCCACCCGCCTGCCTGCGCCGGAAATCGCGGCCCGCGCCAAAAGCGCGGGATGGGCGTTGGCCATGCCAGTCCTCCTGCTCGTGGGGCTTCGTGGCGGCTGGTTCACTCCCACCGAACTGGGCGCGATCGCGGCGCTCTATGCCTTCGTCGTGGGGTTGGTGATCTATCGCGGCTTTCACTGGAGCGAAACCTACGACCTACTCCGGGAATCCGCGCGCACCACTGCCAACGTGCTGTTCATAATAGCAGCTGCTGCCGTCTTCTCGATGATCCTCGCATTGGAGCAAGCGCCGCAGAAACTGATTGCCGTTCTTCTAGGAGTTTCTGACAACAAGTGGGTCGTGTTGCTAGTTATAAATCTGCTGTTGCTGGTGCTGGGCACGTTGCTCGAAGGCCTGGCGCTGATGATTATCCTGGTGCCTGTCTTGTTGGAAGTGACCCGGACCCTCGGGATTGATCCGGTACACTTCGGAATTGTGCTGGTTTTCAACACCACCATTGGGTCGATCACGCCGCCGGTGGGGACGGTGCTGTTTACCGTTTGCTCGATCACTAAATGCTCGATCGAGGAGTTCACCCGTGAAGCCTTGCCATTCCTCGCGGCGCTGGTGGCGGTACTTTTATTGCTGACCTTTGTGCCTCCGCTCGTGACCGTGCTGCCAAATCTGCTGTACTGAAGCATTGGAAATGGCCCCGGCGTGGTATCGCTCGGGGCCATTTTTTGCAGTGGACGCCTCACCTCAGGCGGTTTCGAGCACTCGAGAGAGGAATGCGCGGGTGCGCTCCTCGCGTGGGTGGGCCAAAACCTCTCGGGGGTTGCCCTCTTCGACAATCACACCGCCATCCATGAAAATGAGATGCTCCGCAACGTCCCGGGCGAAGCTCATCTCATGCGTCACGACGACCATCGTCGTGCCTTCTCGCGCGAGATCGCGCATTACGGACAGCACTTCTCCGATCAGTTCTGGGTCGAGAGCGGATGTTGGCTCGTCGAAGAGCACGAGCTCGGGCTTCATGGCAAGGGCTCGGGCGATAGCACAGCGCTGCTGCTGTCCGCCCGACAATTGGTGGGGATAATGCCCAGCACGGTCGCCAAGCCCCACCTTGGCCAGAAGTTCCATGGCCTCAGACTCGGCCCTTGCACGCGGCACGCCAGAAACGATCATCGGCGCCTCGCTCACGTTCTGGAGCGCTGTCAGATGCGGAAAGAGATGGAAACCCTGAAACACCATGCCCATTTTCTGCCGCTGCTTGGCAAGTTCGTTGAAACTCATCTCAAAGAGTCGCTCACCCCTCCATTTCAGTCCGATAGGCTCTCCCTTGAGGAAGACAGCGCCCGAACTTGGCTTTTCCAGGTGGTTGAGACAGCGCAGCAAGGTCGATTTGCCCGAACCGGAGGGGCCGACAATGCAGGTTACATCCCCCCGATGCACCTCCATGTCGATGCCCGAAAGCACCTCGTGGTTGCCGAAGCTCTTGCGAAGCCGTTCGACCTTGAGAAGCGGCGTAGTCATGCGAGATCCTCCTTTCGGCGCAGCGCGAAAGGCGCCTTGAGATTGCTTACCAAAGCCCGGGAAAGGCTGGGACGGCTGCGCGTCACATCGAAGTGTGCCTCAACGGCGTGCTCGATTAAGGTGAATGCGGTGGTCAGAACCAGGTACCAGATCGTGGCGACGATCAGTAGGGGGATCGTCTGGTAGGTTCGGGCATAGATCATCTGCGCCGAATACAGCAAGTCGGGCAGGGCCAGGATACTCACGAGACTGGAAAACTTGAGCATAGAGATGGTGTCGTTCCCAATCGGCGGTATCACGATGCGCAGCGCCTGCGGCAAAACGATCCGGCGCAGCGATTGCCAGCGGGTCATACCGAGCGTGGCGCACGCCTCTGTCTGACCGCCGCTCACGGCGCGAATGCCTGCGCGCAGCATTTCGGCTGCATAGGCGCTCTCAGTAAAGGCCAGTCCCATTATGGCCGCGCTGAAAGGGGTGATGAGGTCGTTGACGTCCCAGTTCACCAGCGTCGGGCCGAATGGTACAGAGATGGTGATCCGTGGGATCAGCAGCGCCATATTGTACCAAAAGATTAGTTGAACGAGCGGCGGCACCCCACGGAAGAACCAGATCCAGCCCCATGCGACCGACTGGAAGACCCGCGAGGAACTGAGTCGCATGACGGCCAGGATGACGCCGAGCAACAGACCCAGCAGCATCGCCAATAAGGTGAGCATGAGGGTGATACCCAGCCCCTTCAGGATATCGGGTGAAAAGAGGTATTCGAATACAACGGCCCATTGCATGTTCGGGTTGTTCACCAGCACTTCGAGGAAGAGCAAGGCGACGACCAGCAAGACTGCCCCGGCCAACCACTGGCCCATGTGGCGGACTGGAACGGGAGTAGCCGCATGAATGTCTCGGCTTGGCGTGGGTTTCGTTTTGGTTTCAGGCATGACGCTTTCCTGGCTTGGCGCCTGGCTGCGGCGCGGCGGAAACATTTCCCCGGCGCGGTTGGCGCGCCGAGGTGAAGCGGACCGACCTCATGGCGTCGGGTTCGTCTCGGTGATCAGCGCCGCTTCGGAGAGCATAGAGTCGTTGTTGAGACCCCAGTTCCCCATGATTTGTTCGTAGGTGCCGTCCTCGATCAGGGCTTGAATTGCAGCGGTAAAAATTGGGCCGATCTTGCTATCTTTCGGAACGCCGATGCAGGAGTGAGTCGCGGCGGCCTCAAGGCCACCAACCTCGAAGACCGGGTTGTTCTTCGCCATGTAGACCAGCTTAGCCCGAGCGGCGGCGGTCATGTCGACACGGCCAGACTGCACAGCAAGTTCCGCTGCGGATTGGCTCGAGAAGGTCTGGATGTCGATCGGCTCGAGACCTTGGGCGCTACAGACCTCGGCGTTCAGCGTCTCCATCAGATCGTGATCCCAGGAGCCATTGATGATTGCGGAGGAATGTCCGCAGACATCTTCGCGTTCTTCGATCTTCAGGCCGGAAGATTTCAGGAAGGCAAACCCGGTGCCGGCCGTACGTTGGGACACGAAGTCAAGAGATTTCAGGCGCTCTTCTGTCGCGCCCATCGAGGCGAAGGCGGCATCGAATCGCCCAGATATCAGCCCAGGTATGATCGCGTCCCAACCGGTCGGGACGTAGTTGAATGACACGCCCAACCGGTCCGAAATCGCCTGAGACAGTTCGACACTCCAGCCTTTCAGTTGGCCGTCTTCGAGGAATTCGTCGGGTGCCCAGTCGTTGAAGACCGCGATGTCGATTCCGTTTTCGATAAGGTCCTGGGGTACCTGCGCGTGCAGCTCTTCGATCACGGCGGCGCTGGCAGGCAAGGCTCCATGAAGAGCGGCTGAAAAGGCAACTGCCAGGAGCAGTTTGCCGTTGGCGACGTTTGGTTGCATGACGAGTTTCCCTATTGTCCAGAAGATAGCTTGCGAATTTCATACGCTTTTGTGTGAACGTTCTCACATGAATTCACAGGTTCGCATTGCGGTCAAGTGATCAGCGCGGCATCATGGGCGCCGGACAATTTTTTAATTCGGGGATCACCGCGGAATGCGGAAGGCGACAACGACAATCGCAGACGTCGCCCGGAAGGCGAACGTCAGTACCGCGACCGCCGGCAGGGTGCTAGGAAACTACGGCTATGCCAGCGAAACGGTTCGCAAAAAGGTACAAAAGGCGGCGCGCGAGCTCGGCTATCGCCCCAACCACCTCGCAAGGAGCCTGATCCGTGGTGAAACACGCACGATTGGCGTAGTCGTGGGTGACATTCAAAGCCCGTTCTACGCAAGGATCATTCGAGGGATCTCCGATGTCGCGCGGGCATCGGACATGGGCCTGATCATAACCAACAGCGACGAAGCCACTGATCTAGAAGAACAGTCTGTCGAGCTCCTTATGGACAAGAAGGTCGATGGAATGATCGTCTCGCCTTGCGACACCATCAATGCCGCTCATCTTAGAGCGGCCCACGAAGCTGGGATACCGATGGTCCTCATCGATCGCAGAGTGAAGGGGCTTGAAGTCGATTCTATCAGCCTGGACAGCGTCGGGAGCGCCCGAGCAGGAGTGGGGGACCTATTGCGCGCCGGGCATCGCAGGATCGCTCTTGTTGCAGAATTGGCGGGCACCGGCGGGATGACGATCGAGCGTATCATGTCGTCGAGTCCGCCGGGGCCGCCGGACATCAATTACCACTATCCGAGTTGGCAGCGGCTGCTGGGTTACCTGCTCGCACACCACGACGCGGGGATTGCGCCGCAGAGCGACCTGATTTGCCAGGTAAAGAGCTATTCATCCAAAGTTGCGGCGAAGAAAGCTGTGGAAATTCTCAGATCGGACACGCCGCCGACTGCGCTGTTCACCGCTGATGGCGTTATGTCCGCTGGTGTCATGGCAGCGGTCAAGGAAGTCGGGGCGCGGATCCCGGACGATATTTCGCTGCTATGCTTCGACGACTTGGACTGGATGGAATTCATGGTCCCCGGGATCGACGCGATCTCGCAACCTCGCAAGCAAATGGGCCAAATGGCCGCACGCCTGCTGATGGAGCGGATAGCCGACCCGACGAGCGAACCGCGCGTTTTGGATCTGGTGCCGCGGCACGTGGAGCGCGGATCAATTCGTCAAATCTTGACCACCGAAGGCGTCAATGGTGGCCCCGACGCCTGACATTGAGAGCGTTCTCACTGCATTGCTGCGGCTCGAGAGTATGCGGTTCACTTTAAGCGCCTCTTAGGGCACTCTTCATACAACAGTGGACGCAAATGATCGGGTAGGGCGTTGCGACCGGATCTTGCCACGTTGCCGTAGAAACTCGATCAATAGTTGCAGTTCGGGCGTCGGTTCGGCCTCCTGTGGCCAGACAAGGAAGTAGGAGTTCCCAGAGTCCTGAAATGACGGCCCCATCCGTATTAGGCGGCCAGCGTCGAGTTGCCCATCTGTGAGGAAGTCTGGTAGCAGCGCCACCCCCTGTCCGGCCAATGCCGCGTCGCAAAGCGATAGAAACTGGTCGAAAAGCGGGCCCCGCAGAGTACCGGGCACAACCTCCTGTTGCAAAAACCAGCTTTCCCAGGCCCCCGGCCGACTGGCCAAGTGCAGAAGCGGCATCTCGAGCAGATCCCGAGGCGTCGCCTCGGAGGGAAACCCTGCATTGGGGCTCGCGACGGGCACTAATCGGTTCTGCGCGAGCGGGAGGAACTCGACGCCCGGCCAATCGGGCGCCCCGAAATGAACCGCAGCGTCGAATTTCTCCGCCGCGAAGTCAAAGGCGGAGTTTCGGGTGGATTGATTGAGGTGAACGGTCGGGTTTTCCGCGAGAAAAGCCCGCAGATGCGGGGCGAGCCAATACAATCCGAAGGTTAGCGGAACAGCTAGGTTCAGCCCATTTCGGTCTCCCGCGGCTCGCAACTGCAAGCTGGCCCGTGCCAGGTCGTCGAGGCAATGCCGAACCGAGCGCGCATATCTGCGCCCCGCGGAGGTCAGGCGCAGCCCCTTACCTTCGCGAGTCAGCAAGTTCACGCCCAGCTGTTCCTCTAGACTCTTTAGTTGGCGGCTCACCGCGGAATGCGTCAGGTCGAGATCCCGCGCTGCCGCGACAGCGCTTCCCAGTCGATCCACAGCCTCCAGCGCCCGCAGACTGCTGATCGTGGGCAGGAAGCGTCTCGGGATTGACATGTGACAAAAGCTCCAAGGTTTGTGCGGACAAATCGCTTTTCGGGCACGTATCAGTACGGCAGTTTCTTGGAAAATCCCATGGTAGATTGGCACCAATGCAGAATGTTCCGAATTTTCGCCGCGCTCAGAGAATCCAGTCGTTGGAGATTTCTGAAATCGTCCAGCTTTCGGAGCGCGCCGCCTACCTGCGAGCCGAGGGACAGGACATAGTCGCTCTCTCGACAGGCGAACCTGACTTTCCGACTCCCCCGCATGTTGTCGCGGCGGCGCATTCCGCTGCCTTGGCGGGAAAGACGAAGTACCCGGCGACCCTGGGCACGCCCGAGCTTCGGGACGAAATCGCCCGTCAGGCGGGCGTCAGCCGGGCTCGGGTCATCGTGAGCACCGGCGCAAAGCAAGTGCTCGCGAATGCCATGCTCGCGACGCTCGACCCGGGTGAGGAGGTGATCATGCCTGCCCCGTTCTGGACCAGTTACTCGGACATTGTCCTTCTGGCCAGCGGCACCCCCGTGGTCCTGCCTTGCCCTGTGGAGGACGGTTTTCGCCTTACAGCCGAACGGCTCGAAGCGGCGATCACGCCACGCACTCGATGGCTCATGCTGAACTCACCCTGCAACCCAACTGGCACCAACTATTCCGAAGCCGACTTGCGCGCCCTCGCGGAGGTACTGCGGCGGTACTCGCAGGTGCAGATCCTGATAGACGAGATCTACGATCAGCTATCGTACGTGCCCTTCACCTCGTTCGCCACGGTTGCACCGGACCTGTCAGAACGGACGCTGATCGTGAACGGGGTCAGCAAAGCCTACGCGATGACCGGATGGCGCATCGGATGGGGTATCGGCCCAGCCGCCATGATCTCCGCCATGGGTGCGGTGCAGGGGCAGTCGACGTCTGGCGCGAGCTCGGTTGCGCAAGCCGCGGCCTTGGCGGCGCTCTCCGGGCCGCAAGAGTTCCTTCTGGAAAGACGCGAGGTGTTCCGGTCACGCCGCGACATGGTCGTGGCGCGTCTGAATGCCATGCCTGGCGTAACGTGCTCGCGGCCCGATGGCGCCTTCTACGTGTTCCCCGACATCCGGCGCGCGATGGCGACTAACGGCTTCGAGAGCTGCGCGCGCTTTTGCGAGGATCTACTTGAGCAGGTCGGCCTCGCACTGGTGCCGGGACGCGCGTTCGGAATGCCCGGGCATTTGCGCCTGTCCTACGCCTATTCCGAAGCCGAGCTTCTGGCCGGCCTTGACCGCCTGGAGCGATTCATCACCCACGTGCGGCCTGCCGCGCAAGAGGATTCTCAGCCGAACAGGGCAACCGTATGAGCAAGATGAGCAACCTTTGGGAGCACACGAAAGCCGAAGACCTATCGGTGACCCGGCTTTCTGCAGACAGGACGGCCGATCTTGTCGTAATCGGTGCCGGTTTCACCGGCTGCTCGGCTGCGCTCGAAGCAGCGCGCACCGGCGCATCTACTGTCGTGCTGGAAGCCGAAACCATTGCCCACGGCGGTTCGGGCCGAAATGTCGGTCTGGTGAATGCGGGACTGTGGCTGCCCCCGGATGACGTCGTCGCGGTCATGGGCGAGGCTGAGGGCACGCGACTGGTCGAGGCTCTTGGCAAGGGCCCCTCGGCGGTTTTTTCCCTCGTTCGGGACTTCGGGATCGCGTGTGAAGCGGTGCAGAACGGCACGCTGCACCTGGCCCATTCCCCCGCCGGCTTTCGCGATCTCGAGAAGCGCTTCAGCCAAGGCATCCAACTCGGCGCGCCGCTTCAACTCGTGGACCGAGAAGAGGCAAGCCGGCGGACTGGTAGCACCCAGTTTCACGGTGCGCTTCTGGACCCCCGCGCGGGCACCGTGCAACCCCGGTCGTATTGCGGTGGCCTCGCCCGCTCGGCCGTCGGGCTGGGTGCCGAGATCTACCAGAACAGCCCTGTCACCAAGATCGAGCGCGAGGGGGGAGAGTGGCGGGTTCACGCCAACGGCCAGGTTGTTACGGCGCAACGTTTGCTTCTAGCCACCAACGCGTACCACCAACTCGCGGAGGGCACCTGCGCGCCGGAATATGTCGTGGTGAACTTCTGTCAATTCGCCACAGCGCCGCTGACGGAAGCGCAGCGTGCGAAAATTCTGCCGGGGCGCGAGGGGTGCTGGGATACCGCACTGGTCATGTCGTCGATCCGAATGGACGAAAGCGGTCGACTCATTGTCGGAGGAATGGGAGACTCCGAAGGCTTGGGGGCACGGATCCACGGCCGATGGGCCCGCCGCAAGTTGAGGCGTCTCTACCCTGAGATCGGCGACATTCCTTTCGAGCATCGCTGGCGCGGTAGGATCGCGATGACACAGGATCACATTCCGAAAGTTGTCGAGTTCGGCCCTGGAGCCTACGCCCTCTTTGGTTACTCCGGGCGGGGAATCTGCCCTGGAACCGTCCTCGGCACCGCTGCTGCCAAAGCGCTCCTGGAGGAATGCCCGGAAGCAATTCCGCTGCCGGTAGTTCGCAAGTACGCGGAGCGCTTCAAGAGGCTGAAGCGGGCCTACTACGAATTCGGCGCATCGCTTACCCATGCAGCCAGGCCCGGCCCCTTGGGCTGATTGCTCTGCCAAGTGCGTACTTCCCTATGGGCATCTTCAAGGTGCGACGGGCGAGGCAACCATAGTTTGCAGCAACGAAAAGTTAAACGCTCACAATCTGGCGGGGTCCCGAAAATGACGACACTTTCAAGGCGTGATCTTCCCGATATGCGCCTGTTGCAGACATTCGAAAGTGCGGCGCGCCACGGTAATTTCACCCGCGCCGGAGATGAACTCGCATTGACGCAAAGCGCGGTCAGTCGGCAGGTCCGCGAATTGGAAGACCAACTCGGGCATCCATTGTTTGAACGGGTCCGTGGCCGGGTCATCACGACCCCGAAGGGTGAGGCGTTTCTTCTGGACGCCTCACGGCTTCTCCACATGGCCGAGGTCACCATGCGACATGCGAAGACCGCCGACGACGGTCAGAGGTTGTTGTCCATCAACGTGCTCCCGACCTTTGCCCAACGGTGGTTTGCGCCGCGCCTCGCAGGCTACCTCAAAAGGGATGCGAACACGACTTTCGACATCACCACGATCAAGGGCGTGTTCAACCTCACCGCCGAACAATGCGATCTCTCGATACACTTTGGCGACCCAAGCTGGCCCGGAGCAAAATGTGTCTACCTGTGCAGCGAAATCGTCGTGCCGATTGCGGGTGGCTTGCTTGGGAGAGAGCGGATCACGGACCCAAAAGACCTGATAGATGCGCCAAAACTGGTACTGTCGGAACGCCCAAACCTATGGTCGGACTGGTTCGATCGCTGTGGTGTTGACGCGCCGTTCAGGCGAATTTCTCATACTTTCGATCAGTTCACACTGACGATCGAGGCAGCGAAGGCCGGCCTTGGGTACGCGCTTCTCCCCCGCTACCTTATCGAGAAGGAGCTTGCCGCCGGCGAGCTGAATGTCGTTCTGGATGCTCCCCATTCTACACAGAAAGCCTACTACATGGTGATCCCGGACGGGCGCGAGACGAAGGTGAAGCCCTTCTGTGACTGGCTGGTCCAACAGGTGCGGTACCGTCCGCTCGCTCTAGCGCAATGAAATCGCGTCAGCACGGCTGAGAGGCCAAGCGACCCCCATGTTACGATCAGCGTGCTGCGAGCCTTTATTGCTTTGCCACGCACTGCGTGAAAGCCCGCTCAAAGATTTTTGCCGTAGGGCTAGGCGCGCGGCGGGCTGGGGTCAGTAGGTAGAGTTTTCTCTTGAGTACAAGATCGCTCAATGGCACGAAAGCGATACCCGGATCGTTGAACAGCAGCACGGCATTGCGCGGCAGCAACGCCACGCCGATCCCGGCGCGTACGAGGCAGAGCTGGGCAATCGTTGAATGGCTGCGGAGCGGGCCGGTTCTTAGCGCGAGCGGCAAGGCCGCGTGAGAGGCAAGCAACCTCGAAGAACCGGTTTTTGCTCCGAGATGAATGAGTTGCTGCGGATCGATGTCTGAAAGGCGGACCTGCTCGGCGGATCGCGCCAGCGGGTGGTCAATTGCGCATGCCAGGCCGAAGGGGTCAGCGCTGATCTCGTTTTGCAGCAAATCGGGCGAGCTGCGGGCACGACCCGCAATGGCAAGATCTAGCCTAGCATCCGCGACCATTCCGGCGAGCGTTTCGGCCACGTCGTCATGCACGGTGAGGACCACCCCGGGGTGTGCCGCGCGAAAGGTGGCAATCGCCGGGGCCACATGCGGGGTGATCGCCGAGGGCGTGGCGCCGATCCGCAGTGTGCCGCGCAGCCCACGCGCATGATCGCGCAGGCGATTGAGTGATTTGTCGAGCGCGGCGAGCAGTGGTTCGGTCTCTTTCAGGAAGTCCAGCCCCAGCGGTGTCGGGGCCGGCGGGCGGCTGCGGCGGTCGAAAAGTGCGCCGCCCTCGATCTCTTCGATTTGCCGCACAGTTTCGGTTAGCGCCGAGGGCACCACCCCGAGCCGGTCCGCGGCGCGGGCAAAACTGCCCTCCGCCCAGATCGCGTGAATGGCCCGCAGGTGGCGCAGGTTAAAGTTCGTATTTTCTGAATCAATCTTCATATGTTTCAATTTCAAAGAATGCGCGTCTTCGGTCAATATGCCGCCAGACAGGAGACCCAGATGACCGCCACCGACCGCAACCTTTCCGACGCCATCGACCGACTTCCCCGCGCCCTGAAGGACGCAGGCTTTCGCGGAGAGGTCACGCGTGACAGCGCGCTGAGGGCGGCCATGTCCACCGACAATTCGGTCTATCGCATCCTGCCCGACCTCATCGTCGCGCCGCGCGATGCCGCGGATGTGGTGGCCTGCATGTCGGTGCTGGAGCGGCCCGAGTTTGCCCATGTCCCGCTGACTGCGCGCGGCGGCGGCACCGGCACCAATGGCCAGAGCCTCAACCGCGGCATCATCCTCGACATGCGCCGCCATATGCACCGGCTCCTGGAGGTCGATCCCGAGGGACAATGGGCCGACGTGGAGCCGGGCATCGTGCTTGATGATCTGAACGCGCAGCTGCGGCCCAAGGGGCTATTCTTTGCGCCCGAAACCTCGACCTCGACCCGCTGCGTCGTCGGCGGCATGGTGTCGACCGATGCCTCAGGGAAGGGCTCGCGCATCTACGGCAAGACCTCGGACAACCTCTTGGGTGTCGAGATCGCGCGCGGGCAGGGGCTGGTCTCCAGCCTCGGCGACGCGCCAGACTGGGCCGCGCCGATGCTGGCGGCGGCAGAAACCGCAGCGCGGGCCGGGCGCACGGCCTTCATCGCAAACACCCCGCGGCTCAACCGTCGCTTCACCGGCTACGACCTCGAGCGCGCCTGTACAGAAGAGGGCGGCTTTCAGTGGTGGCGGCTGTTCCCCGGATCCGAAGGCACGCTTGGGCCGATCACCCGCATCCGGGTGAAGCTTTGCCCGCTGCCCAAGGAAAAGCGCCTCGTGGTCGCCGGGTTTGCCAGTTTCCGCGACTCGCTGGCCGCCGCGATGCCGCTGCTGCGGGACAACCCGACCGCCATCGAAGTGATGGACGAGCGGGTGCAGGCGCTGGCCGAAGAGGCCGGTCTGCTTGGCCGCCTGCCCGAAACCCTGCGTCCGCAGGGCGGTGAGGCGCTGGCCTATACGTTCGTTGAGTTCAATGGCGATGATGCGGCGGAACTTGCGGCACGCATCGCGGCTTGCGAGGCGCGTCTGCAGGGCTTGCCCGGCATCCGGGCGGTGCATGTCGCGGCAGGCAGCGATGACATTCGCGACCTTTGGGCGGTCCGCTCGGCCGGTGTCGGGCTCTTGGGCAAGATCGATGGCCGGGCGCGCCCCGTTGCCTTCGTCGAAGATTGTGTTGTGCCGCCCGAGACGCTGCCGGAGTTCCTCGACGGTTTTCTAGACATTCTCACCCGGCATGGGCTGAGTTTTGGCATCTACGGCCATGTGGACGTGGGCTGTCTGCACATCCGCCCGGCGCTCGACATCGACGCAGAGGAGGGCCGCGCGCGGCTGGTGCAGGTCTCTGACGAGATCTTCGAACTGGTCAACCGCCATGGCGGCATCTTCTGGGGCGAGCACGGCAAAGGGGTGCGCGGCGCCTATCTCGAAGGCTGGATCGGGCCGGAGGCCTATGCCGCGTTGCAGGGGGTCAAGGCCGCCTTCGATCCTTCGGGACGCTTCAATCCCGGCAAGCTGGTCGGCGCCGGAGCGCCGGTCATGGGGATTGCCACGACACCCTTCCGTCCGTTCAACGCGCCCGAGGGCGACCCGCTGGAAAAGGCCTTCCGCTGCAACGGCAATGCGCAATGCCTCAGCTATGCGGCGAGCATGCCCATGTGCCCGTCCTTCAAGGCGACCGGGGATGTCCGCCACTCACCCAAGGGACGCGCCGATGCGCTGCGCACATGGCACGGGGACCGGCGGACTGGAGAGGCGACCATTGACGAGGCGGATCTTCTCGGCACGCTCGACACCTGCCTCGGTTGCAAGGCCTGCGCCTCGACCTGCCCGGTGCAGGTGGACATTCCGGCGATGCGCGCGACATTCTACGCCGATGTATATGGCCGCAAGCGGCGCCCGCTGACCGACCGGGCGATGCTGCTGGCCGAACGTCTGAGCCCGCTCATGTTGCGCGCGGCACCCGTGATACGCCCGTTCTGGCCGCTCGCGCGGCGCGTGGCAGAGGTGGTGCTGGGCGTGACGGACCTGCCCGCTGATCTGGCGCACCCCTTGCCTCCTACGGCACGGATCTCAGTGGCCGAGCTCAAACAGCGCGAGCTTCCGGAGCGTGCAGTTCTTGTGTGGATGGATTGGTTCTCGGCGCTCTATGACGGCGCGACGCAGCGCGATGTCTATCAAGGCCTTACGACGCTCGGCTATGCGCCGCTCTTTGTCGAGATGCTGCCAGCGGGCAAGGTGGCGGGCGATCTTGGCGACCGGGCGGGGTTTGCGAAGATGGCGGGGCGTTTGGTGGCGGCGCTCAGCGACGGTGCGGCCAGCGGCGCGCCGATGATCGGTCTCGACCCGGCCTTCGTCATGGCGCTGCGGCAGGACTATCGCAAGGCGGGGCTCGACGTGCCGATGGTGCTCTTGCCGCAGGAATTTCTTGCGGCGGAGGTCCGGCGCGGGGCGAGGATGCCACAGGTGCCCGGCGGGGCGCTGAGCCTCTTCACCCATTGCACCGAAAGCACCGGATCGCCGGCGGCGCGTAAAGACTGGCAGGAGGTTTTTGCCGCGCTTGGGCTGCAGATCGACACGCCCGCAACCGGCTGCTGCGGCATGGCCGGCATGTTTGGGCACAAAGAACGGCACCAGAAGATGTCTCGCAAGCTGTTCGATATGTCCTGGGCGGAGCCTTTGGCTAAGGCCGAGGAGGCGGTGGCCACGGGGTTTTCCTGCCGTTGCCAGACGGAGCGGCTCTCTGGCATGCCGATGCGCCACCCGTTGGGCCTGATTGCGGACCGGCTGGGGACGCGGAACTAGTGCCGATCCTTTCCCGTGCATGAGACCCGACGGTCGATGGTACTTTGCGTCTGCGAGAATTCGGGCAGCTGAGTTCTGCGCCAGGACCCCAATACTGAGTGGGGCTGCAGAACGGCACATCGTGCGTCGAAAGCACTTGGATAGAGAAAAGGGCCATCAAAGCGTCTAAGGAACGACCGGAACAGCCCTTGGCGTCCGAGTGCGCAGGACCGGTATCGGCCCTGCGCACACACGGCATCAGTCGATGTCGAACACCACGCCCTGCGCCAGCGGCAGTTCAGACGAGTAGTTGATCGTGTTGGTTGCGCGCCGCATGTAGGCGCGCCAGGCATCCGAGCCGCTCTCGCGCCCGCCGCCGGTCTCCTTCTCACCGCCGAAGGCCCCGCCGATCTCGGCCCCCGAGGTGCCGATGTTGACGTTGGCAATGCCGCAGTCCGAGCCGCGCGCCGACAGGAAGGTCTCCATCTCGCGCAGATCGGTGGTGAAGATCGACGAGCTGAGCCCGCCGCCGACGTCGTTGTGCAACTCGAGAACCTCGTCGAAGTCGCTGTATTTCATCACGTAGAGGATCGGTGCGAAGGTTTCGCGCAGCACCGGGCCGGCCTGTTCGGGCATCTCCACCAGAGCGGGTTTGACGTAGTAGGCTTTCTCGCCCTCCACTGGTTCGCGCTGGCCGCCATGCACGGTGCCGCCAAGCGCGTCGGCTTCCTTCAGCGCGGCCTGCATGCCTTCGAAGGCCGCCGCGTCGATCAGCGGGCCGACCAGCGCCTGGGTCTCCAGAGGGTTGCCGACGGTGACGCTGGCGTAGGCCTTGCACAGGGCTGGTACGAGCTGATCGTAGACGCTCTCGTGCACGAAGAGCCGGCGCATGGTGGTGCAGCGCTGGCCCGCGGTGCCCATGGCCCCGAAGGCGATGGCACGCAGGGCCATGTCCATGTCGGCCGAGGGGCAGACGATGCCGGCATTGTTGCCGCCGAGCTCGAGGATGCACTTGCCGAAGCGCGCCGCCACCTTTGGCCCGACGATGCGCCCCATGCGGGTCGAGCCGGTGGCCGAGATCAGCGCCACCTTCGGGCTGTCCACCAGGGCCGCGCCGAGCTCCGGCCCGCCGACCAGAACCTGGCTCAGCCCCTCGGGGGCATCGCCGAAGCGGGCGATGGCTCGCTCCAGCACCGCCTGGCAGGCGAGCGCGGTGAGCGGGGTTTTCTCCGAGGGCTTCCAGAGCACCGGGTCGCCGCAGACCAGCGCCAGCGCGGCGTTCCAGCACCAGGGCGCGCAGGGGAAGTTGAAGGCGGTGATGATGCCGACCACGCCCAGCGGGTGCCAGGTCTCCATCATCCGGTGGCCGGGGCGCTCGGTGGCGATGGTCAGCCCGTAGAGCTGGCGCGAGAGACCGACGGCGAAGTCACAGATGTCGATCATCTCCTGCACCTCGCCGAGCCCTTCGGAGGGCGACTTGCCCGCCTCGATCGAGACCATGCGGCCGAGCTCGTCCTTGGACTTACGCAGTTCCTCGGCGAAGAGTCGCACTAGCTCACCGCGGCGCGGTGCAGGTACCAGGCGCCAGCCGCGGAAGGCCTCGTTGGCCTTGACGATGGCGGCATCGGCATCAGCGACGCCGTGTTCGTCCAGCGTCGCCACGATCTCGCCGGTGATTGGAGAGACCACGACCATGCCTCCGTCCACGTTGAGCGCAGCGGTAACATTGCAGGAACCCATAGTTTCGGCGGTGATGGCGGACAGTGGCTTGGTGAGCATGTTGAATCCTTTCGGTAGATCAGGCGTGTGCATGAGCGAGAACGGCGCGTGCGTGGGCCAGCGAGGCCGCTTCGACCTCGGCATAGCGTTGGTGAAGGTCAATGACGGGCGCTCCCAGGTCTTCTTCGAAGCGGGCCCGGTTTGGGTTGGCTGCGAAGCCCTGACTAGCTTCGTCGCCGAGGTTAGACTGAAAGATCCCGGCGGCCGAGATCGGCAGGAAGTCCTCGTAGATGATCGGGTCGGCGCGCAAGACACCTGCGGTCACCAGCGTGGCAGGGTCGCGCGCCAGATCCTCAGTCGAGCTCCCTTTGCCGGTAGCGCTGTAGCGGAAATAGCCCAGCCCCTCGGTACGGATCGTCTCCAAGTCGTCGGGGAAATCGGCGAAGGTGCGCTCCAGCGTCTCCATGTACTCCGCCGCGTTAGAGCCATCTGCGGCAGGGCGCACGAGGCCCCGTGTGTGCGCTAGAAGCCGGTCGTAAAGTGCCTGGCCCTTTGGGGTCAAAGCCAGGCCGCGTTGTTCGATCTCCCCAAAGCGGGCGGTGTGGCTGCCGTCGACAGTGGTGACCCCGTCGCTGTAGGAAACCGGCTCCTCCAGTGCCTTGAACGATGTCTGGCGCAGCAGGATGGGGACGGCGCGGGCCGGGGGACCCTCGATCACGGCCTTAGGCGCAATGCCGCGTTCGGGCATAAGGCGCTGCACTGCATCGATGTCCAGTGTACGAGGTGTTAGGTGGTTGATGTGCGGCCCTTTGAAAGCCACCACGTCGGCAACCAACCGGTGCGCTTCGTGCAGGCGCTTGTAGAGCGCGTGCTCCACGTTAGCCTCCGGGTGCCATCGGAACGTCTCGAGCGCTTCCGCAACAAAGGATTCCGCCTCCTCGGATGTAAGACCTCCGTCCGCCTCGGCGCGCGCGATGAGGTCTAGGCAGCCCTGAGTAAAAATCTTGCGCTGCGAGAGAACCTCGTCGGCCTCGGCGCGCAGTTCGGCATCCTCGATCAGGTCGAGCCGCAGGAGCGAGGTAAAAACACGGAATGGGTTTGCGTTCAGCGCCGATTGTTCCAGCGGGCGGAAAGCGGTGGAATGAACCGGCACTCCTGCTGCGGAAAGGTCATAGTAACCGACCGGGTACATTCCCATGACTGCGAAGAGACGACGCATGGTGGAAAGTTCCTGTGGCGTGCCGAGACGGATCGCGCCATGGCGCTCTTCGCTTACGCGGTCCAGCTCACCCAGCTCTTGTAGGCGTGCACGCTCGGAGGGCTCTGCTTCCAGTCGCGCTTCGTTGACCAGCCGCACCAAGTCGAGCAGCGTGCCGTAGGCAGGGACCTCGTCGCGGTACATGCCGGACATGGCGCGGGAAAAGAGGGTTCGGATGGCGTTTGGGTCGATGTGGCACATGCGTTCGGATCTCCGCTGGGTATAGAGCCGGATACCAGCTTAGTCTTCCAGCAGGGAGAACCCCAACGACGGTTCGGACTGCACCTATTCTGACTCCGCATGTAGGAGCTTCGCTCTAGATCAGGAGGTTACATGGTCAGTTATCAATCTCGCGACCTGCTCCCCTGAAAAGTCAGCGGTTTGAAGTTGGCCTGTTCTTCAAACGAGGAGACAGACGATGCGGAAGAGCCGGTCTCAAAAAAGACCAACGTATATCACATAATTTGGCCTTATCCGAGGGTTAGAGGAGAACAGTCGGCGCGAAGAACAACTGCGGGCTGCCTCGGTGAAGATATCACACAGTCTCAGAAGGTCGCGTTCGACAATTTTCCGAAAGCAGGATCCTGAAAGGAAACTCCCGCTTCCTCGCCAGGGTCTCGCCCGCGCCGGTGGCCCACTCCGCGATGACCGTTATGGCCCCGTCCATGATCTCGAGACCGGGGTGTTCAAGGATTACGTGGACCTATCCTGCCTTGAGCATCGCCCGGGTCGCAGACGTCAGCTCATTACCCACGACAAGGATATCTGGGCGGCGCGCATCGCGAAGGGCGTTGACTGCGCCTTCCAGGCCTCCTCCAATGACAAATACGCCACGAAGTCGGCTGCCAGCCTTGCCCAACAAAGTGCTGACTGCCCGCGCGGCTCCGATGTCGCACTCCCCGCTGGACAAGGCAGGCAGGACGGACAATCGGCTGCCTTTTTCCTTGAGGAAGCTACGGAAGCCGTCTTCCTCCGCCCACTGATTGCGAAAGAGGGTCCCGCCGTTGACCAACCCGATGCTGCCCTCGGGACCCCCCAAGCCGGCACATGAACCAAGCAGCAGTCCGACCTAGTTCTATTTCGTTGCTTTCAACCAGGCCGGGCGCCGCAGGGCAACCGAGGCCCGAAATTACCGGCAGCACCGGGACGCCCCTGCGGTTGAGAACCTCTATCGCGGCATGAACCTACGGATGGTCGATGCAGTGACAGGCGATCACATCGCTGCGCCAGATCCACGAGGGCAGCCACTGTGGCCTCGGGTTCAGGGTGGGTGAGATGATGCGTGATGACCCGGGCCTGAACGTCGTGGCTGCTTTCCGCAATGGCCTGCGCACGATCAGCCATGTCGAGGAAGGTGCGTCGAGTCCTTGCGTGTAGCAAGAGCTCGATCCGGCAATGGGCTGCCTCGGTGCGCAGCCGGCTGCGGATTACACCGCCCCCATGAAAGGAGACCTCTTCCGCGATTTCCAGGACGTGTTCGACTGTGGCCCGTTTGACGGGCGACCGCCCTGTCATGATGCGGTCGACGGTCGAAACACTAACACGTGCGGCCTTGGCCAGCGCCTTATTCGTGATTCGTTGCAATCCTTGTCCCCGCGCATTTCGGGGCATCAGAGCCTCGGGGATGAGAAATTTAAGCGAATGTCATGCTCACTGCGCTGGCCTTCCTGCTGCTGATCGTGACCGTCGTGCTGACGAGCGCTGGCAGCTCGGTCATCGCGAAGCGCTACAAGGCAGGGTGAAGAGTTCGACAGACGGCACTGTTTGAACGCTGCGCCATGGCAGGCGGCCGGCCGCCACTTTCAAGCTCCGGCCGCCCTGTCTAAACGGTTCAGCCCCCGATAAGGACGGCACCACCCTGCTCGAAACTCAACTGGACCGGCTGACCCGGCGTGAGAGGCTCGGCATGATCGGTGCTTATGGCAAAGAGCGCCCCGATATCGCTGTCGATCTCGTATTCGAGATGGTCGCCAAGATAGGACATGCTCCGCACCCGGCCGGTTTCCTCTCCCGCGTCGACCGGGACAAGGCGGATTGCCCGAGCTCGAACCGACAGCTTGGCCGGCCCGATCTGCGCCGTCCGTGCGGGCAGATCAAGTGACAGCCGCCCGAGGGTGACTTGCGCGCGCCCGGCTGCGACGGCATCGACGGTGCAGGGCACTACGTTCGCCTCGCCGATGAAATCCGCGATGAATTCGGAGGAGGGCTCTTCGTAGAGCGTGCGGGGGGTGCCGGATTGCTCGATGATCCCTTCGCGCATCACCACCACCCGGTCGGACACTGCCAGAGCTTCGTCCTGGTCGTGGGTGACGTAGACGGCGGTGAAGCCGAGCCGCTGTTGCAGCTCGCGGATCTCGGTTCGGACCCGGCGACGCAGCCGTGCGTCGAGGTTCGAAAGCGGCTCATCGAGCAGCAACACCTGCGGTTCGAGCACGAGCGCCCGCGCCACCGCCACGCGTTGCTGCTGCCCGCCCGAGAGCTCGGCGGGCAGACGGTGGCCCATCGCCTCGAGTCCGACCAGCGCAAGACCCCTGTCGGCCAGCTCTCGCGCCTCGCCCCGTTTGAGGCCGCCCGATTCCAGCCCGTAGGCAACGTTGTCGAGCACGCTCATATGCGGGAAGAGCGCATAGGATTGAAACACCATCGCCACGTCGCGCCGGTTCGGGGGCAGGTGGGTCACGTCCTTACCTCCGATCAGGATTTGCCCGGCGCTCGGGGTCTCGAGCCCGGCCAGCATGCGCAGCGTCGTGGTCTTGCCGCAGCCCGATGGGCCGAGCAGGGTGACCAGCTCTCCGGGAGCGATTTCGAGATTTAGGTCGGGGATCGCGGTGAAGGCGCCGAAGCTCTTGCGAATACCGCGGAACGACACCGCGCCGCGCTTTTCTGTCTGGTGGGTCATGCGGAAATCTCCCGTGCCTCAATGTTGTGGACCTTGCGCCCGTCTTCCGCCCTGCGCCGTAGGCGGCGCTCTCCTATCAATAGCTGGAAGCCGCCAATGACGGTGATCATCACAAGGATCAGCGCCGAGCTGTAGGCGATGGCGATGCCGTATTCGCCGTTTTCGACGAGGCCGACGATATAGGCCGTTGCCATGTTGTATTTCGCGCTGACCAGGAAGATCACGGCCGAGATCGACGTGATCGCGCGCACGAAGCTGTAGACCAGAGCTGCGAGGATCGCCGGTTTCAGGAGCGGAAGGATCACCCGCCGCAAGGTCCGCGCCGAGTTGGCGCCGAGCGTCAGCGACGCCTCGTCGAGACTGCTGTCGATCTGGCTCATGGCCGCGACCCCGCCGCGCACGCCCACCGGCATGTTGCGGAAGACGAAGCAGAAGATCAGGATCAGCGCCGATCCGGTCATCTGCAGCGGCGGCAGGTTGTAGGCCATGACATAGCTGATGCCGATCACCGTGCCGGGAATGGCGAAGCTCATCATCAGCGAGAACTCAAAGACAGACTTTCCTGGGAAGCGTTGCCGCACGATGAGCCAGGCGGTGAGCAGGCCCACCGCGGCCGTCAGCGGCGCAGCTGCCAGCGCGATGCCCATGGTTGTCCAGAAACTGTTCCATGCGACGCCGGTAAAGCCGTGCTCGAGACTGACCGAGAAGGCACGGGCGTAGTGTTCCAGGGTCAGAGTGTGGTCGAGCCCCCAGACCTTCGCGAAACCGCCGAAGAGGATCATGCCGTAGATGAAGAGGGTGAACAGCGACCACAGCACAGCGATACCGACAACGAGCCCGCCGAGCACCAAAGGCAGTTCTGCGTGCCGTCCTCCGTCGCCCTTGCCCGAGACGGTGGCGAAGTTGCGCCCCGCCAGCCAGAACCGCTGCGCGAGAAAGGCCGAGAGGGTGAAGCACAGCAGAATGATCGCGAGCACCGCCGCCCGCGACGGGTCGTGCTGGGCGCCGACCACGGCGAAGAAGATCTCGGTCGAGAGCACACCGCCATTGCCGCCGAGGATAAGCGGGTTGCCGAAGTCTGCCATGGATTCGATGAAACCGATGAGAAAGGCATTGGCCAGTCCCGGCGCCATCAGCGGCAGCGACACGCGGCGGAAGGTGCGCCAGCGGTTCGCGCGCAGGGTCTGGCTGGCTTCTTCCATAGACGGGCTCACGCCCTCGACGACGCCGATCAAGACGAGGAACGATATGGGGGTAAAGCTCAGGACCTGCGCGATCCAGATGCCCGGCAGGCCATAGATCCAGCGTCCGAGTTCCTGACCGGTGAGGCTTTCGAGCAATTCGGTGACAAAGCCCGCGCGCCCCATGACCATGGTCAGAGCGAGACCGATGACAAAGGGCGGGGTGATGATCGGCAGAACGGTAAGCAACCGCAGCCCCTTCTTGAAGGGCATGGCGGTGCGGGTGGCAGCCAGCGCGAAGACCAGCCCGAGGAGAGTCGACCCGGTCGCCGTGCAGAGGGCCAGGAACAACGTGCGCCAGGCAACACCGCAACCGCCGCCCGACAGGCAGCCAAGACTCCAAATGGCAGGATCAAGGATGTTGGCGGCAATACCGTCGGTCGTGAAATTCCCGCGGAAATCCTGGAAGGCACCTGCGAACATGGCCAGGATGGGGTAGGCGACGAAGGCAGAAACCAAAAGCACCAGCAGCACGATGGCCCCCAACACGAAGCCATCCCCGCGTAGAGCACCGCGCTCGGCGAGGCCGAAGGCGAAGAGTCCGGAAAAGCTCAGCAGTGCCAATACCGCGCCCGCACCGAAGGCGGGTTGGCCCTCGATCGCGCCGAGCAGCGGCTCGAGCGGCAGCGACCAGCCGCGTAGCCCGATGGCAAAGCCTTCGGCGATCATCCAGCCCAGCCCTGCCGCGCCCAGCACCAGAAGTAAACGCCCTCGCGCCGGCCCCGGCGCACTGCGCCGCAGCCAGAGCGCAAAACCCAGAAGCAGCAATACCGGCAGGAGCTGTAGCCGGCCGTCGGCGATCTGGCCGAGCCCCGGCCAGAGACGCGGATCGGATAGCATGTCCCCGATCCAGTCGAACCCGAAAAACCCCGACCGGATGTGGTACCACGGAACGAGCAAGAGCCCGGCAAACCCAAGCAGCAGGGCGATGTCGATAGAGCGGTTTGCGCTGTTCATGGTCCCCTCCCGAACGCGTCGATGCGACGGGCGGCGCGGGGCCGCCCGTCCGGTGCGGCCTTAGAAGGCGGCGCCGATTTCCTTGCTCCAGCGGTCCAGCAGGCGCTGACGCACATCGGTCTTGCCGTATTCGGCGAAATCGTAGTCGATGAGCTTGATGTCCTCGAGCGCGGGGGCCTTCTCCGACGCTACCGCCGCGCGGTTCGACGGCAGCTGAAACGAGCGCGCCTCAGGCATCAGGTTTTGGGCCTCGGCCGAGAGCGCCCAGTCATAGAAGGTCTTCGCGGCCTCGAGATTATACGCCCCGTCGATGATCGACATCGAACCGACCTCGTAGCCGGTCCCCTCGCAGGGGGCGACAACCTCAATCGGGAAGCCTTCGTCTGCCTGCGCCACCGCGTCGTGCATGAAGACGATGCCGATGCCGGTTTCGCCGCGCGCAGCCGCCTTGACCGGGGCGGAGCCGGACTTGGTATATTGCGACACGTTGGCGCCAAGCTCGGCAAGGTAGGCAAAGGCCTCGTCCTCGCCCATCAGCTGCACCAGCGTGGCCAGCGCGGTATAGGCGGTGCCCGAGCTGTTGGGATCGGCGATCTGGATCTCTCCTTTCAGAGACGGATCGGTCAGGTCAGCCCAGCATTTCGGCGGCTCGATGCCCTTTGCGGCAAGTATTTCGGTATTGTAGCCCCAGCCAAGCGCGCCGGAATAGACGCCAACGGTGCGATACTCTGCATTTTCAGCCTGTGTGACGGCCCAATCGTGCAGTTCGGAAAGCCGTGCGCTCTCATAGGGATGCGTCAACTTGTCGTTGGCGGCCTGCAGATGTGGATCGCCCGAGCCCGCCCACCAAAGATCGGTCTGCGGGTTGCGGGCTTCGGCGCGCAGCTTGGCATAGGCTTCGCCCGACGACAGGCGTACCATATTGACGTCGATGTCGTGGCCCTCCTCGAAGCGCTCGACGAGCAGTTCGCAAATGACGATGTCCGCCGAGCAGATCAGATTCAGTTCGTCCGCGGCGGCGATGCCTGGGGCCAGGCCAGCCGCAAGGCCGGCCAGCAGATAAGTATGTTTCATGATGTCCTCCCAATGACGTAACATGACCGGTCTATGTACACGTGTACACAATGATGCGGCAGCGTGCGCTTCGTCAACCATGAATCTGCTATTCATTGAGCGCATCTTTAGGGTATTACGGTAAGAAGCCGGTGCAAGCGTGAGCAGGGAAGATGACATCAAACAGCAGGATGCAACGCAAGGGTGCGGTAACGGCCAAACAGGTGGCCGACCTTGCCGGGGTGTCGCGAGCGGCTGTTTCCCGCAGCTTTACACCCGGAGCCAGCGTCTCGGCCGAGACGCGGCGCAAGGTGATGGCGGCAGCGGATCAGCTGGGCTACCAGGTCAATCACCTTGCGCGGGGGCTGATCAGTTCGCAAAGCGGGCTGGTCGCCCTGATCGCTGCCGAGATCGAAACGCCCTATCGCGCGGCGCTGCTCTCGGCGTTGGCCCAGGCGTTGCAAGCCGCCGGGAAAACACCGATCCTGATCGCCACAGAGCGGTCCGATGAAAGCGTGCGCAATGCTTTGCGTCAGGCGACGAGCTATCGCACCGAGGCGGCAGTCGTGCTGTCGGGCATGCCTGACACGGCTCTGACCGAGATGTGCCTGCGCCACGGAATGCGCCTGGTGCTGATCAACCGCGACGACGCGCAGCCCGGCACATTGCAGATCCGGCTCAACGACCGGGCCGCGGGCGAGACCGCCTTCAACACACTGCTGAGCACCGGCTGCAAGCGTATTGCGCTTATCGCCTCGGATGCCGGAACACCAAGCCTTGTCGGGCGGATCGAAGGCTTCGAAGGGGCCGCACGGGCGCAGGGAGTGGAAATAAGCCGACTGATCTCGGGCGCGACCTCCTATGCCACCGGCTTGCAGATCGGCACGCAGCTGTTCTCGCGGCCCGACCGGCCGGACGGGGTGTTCTGCGTGACCGACCTGCTGGCCTGCGGCGTGATGGATGCGGCGCGCCAACGCTTCGGGCTGCGCGTTCCCGAGGACGTCTCTTGCATAGGCTACGACGACATTCCGCAGGCCAGCTGGGAGAGCTACCAGCTCACCACCTTCGCCCAGCCCATCGACGAGATTGCCGAAGCCGCCATAGACTGGCTCGCCGCACCGACCGAGGATCACGCCCGCAGCGAGATCGTCGAGCTTCAGGCGCCTCTGGTCTGGCGCCAGACGCTGCCGCGCCTCGCGCCGTCCTGATCAGGCGCCTTCGCGGGCGTTCCTGCCAAGCTGCGGCGCCGGGCGCGCGTCAGGGCGTAGGCGGCTTTCGTCCAGCAGGCCCTGTTCATCCATGATCGGATGCGCGACAGACGCGAGATGCGCCGTGATCCGCTTGAGGTCGCGCAGCATGTCGAGATGCAGCGAGCTTGTGTCGACGCTTTCGCTTTGCGCGGCGCGCAGGCGAGCGAGGTGGCGTTCGGCCGACTGTCGCTCGCGCCGGCGAACCTCGACCTTGCCCTCGATCATTTCGCGCGCAAGGCCGGGGTCTTCTGTCGCGAAGACGGTCTGCGCCGACTTGAGCGTGTCCAGCGTCATAGAAAACAGCCCTATCAGTTCCAGGTACCCCTCGTCGGAAAAGCGCAGCCCCTCCTCGGCGCGCTTGCGGGTCATGGAAGCGAGGCCCTTTTCCGCGATGTCCCCCACATGTTCGAGGTTGATGACGTAGTCGACAACGGCGATGGCCCGGCGCCTCTGCCGGTCGCTCAGCTCGTGCCGCAGCAGCCTTGCCACATAGAGCTTTACCTCCTGCTGGGTACGGTCGATGCGGTCCTCGAGCGCCGGCACCTCGGCCAGCGGCGCGAGGTCCATAGTGCGGAACGAGGCCAGGATCTGGACCAGCATCCGCTCGATGACGTCGCCAACCGCAAGCACCTCGCGGGTGGCACTGGCGAGCGCCACGGTGGGGGTGCTCAGCTCTTCTTCGGCCAGAAATCGCGGGGCTTCGCGTGGCGTGGGCACGTCGGGCAGCAGGTGCTCGAAGGCACGGGCGATAGGCTCGGCCAGCGGCCAGCCGACCAGCAACAGTGCCAGGTTGAAACCCAGATGCGCCGCGATCGGGTCAGCAAGCGCGCCGACGTCGAGCAGCGGCAGCGCGGCAAGCGCCACGACCGCCCCAAGCCCACGCACCGCGAGATTGGCCAGCGTCAGTCGCCGCATCGAGGGCGCGGCGCCGAGCGTGGCGATCACGGCGGGCAACGCCCCGCCGACATTGGCGCCCAGCACCAGGGGGATGACCAGCTCCTGCGACAGCTGCCCCGCTGCTGCCAGTGACGCGATCATCATCACCGCGGCAAGGCTCGACGCCGACAGAAGCGCGATCACCGCGGCGAAGGCCAGCGCGATGACCGGCGCGCTCGAGAGCATGGCAAGCAGCACCTTGAGCGCCTCGGAATCGCGGATCGGCGTGCTGGCCGCATCGAGCAGCCCGAGCGACAGCAGCACCAACCCGACCCCGACGATGGCCCGACCAAAGCCGATGCGCCGCGCGCCGCTGCCGCGCCCGACCGCATGCCCGACAAGGATCGCCAACGGTGAGATCCATCCGAGGTGCAGCGACACCACCCATGCGGTGATTGCCGTGCCGACATTCGCGCCGAGCATCGCCACCTGCCCCTGGCGCGACGTCATGATACCCCGCTCGGTAAAGGACGCGGCAAGTAGCGCGGTCGCGGTCGAGCTTTGCAGCGCCAGCGTCACTCCCAGCCCCGATAGGAGCGCGCGCGGCCCGGTGCGTGTGCTAAGCGCGAGGAAGTGCCGAAGCCGCGCCCCGGCGGCGCGGTCGACCCCGACACGGATCTGCGACAACCCTACCAACAGCAGGGCCACGGCCCCGCCGAGGTTCAGCAGCACGACGGTTTCGGACATGCGCGGGGCTCCTTTAGGGCAGGGCAGGCACAGGCTGGTAGAATGGCCCGGCCTCGGTTTCGGCATCGCGGACGAAGTCGGACAGGCGGCGCAGGAACAGCGCCCAGAAGGCGCCGCGCTGGTCCTGCGCAGTTTCGGGAAGGCGGGCGGCGAGCCCCTTGTACAGCGCCCGGCGCTCGGCGTGCAGGTCGGCCATGCCCAAGGCCCCAGCGGCACGCAGCCGGTACCAGTCGCCGACGACTTCGAGCAGTGGCAAGTCTTGCCCCGAGGGCGCGGCTCCGGCGAACCCCAGTGCCGTATCAAGGCTTCCCGTGACCTCGGCGGCGCGTTCGGCGGGCCATTCCCGTGGCAGGTAGCGATGCAGGACCAGCGCATCCACATGCGCCCTGAGAAAGCTGCCATAATCCTGTGCAGCGCGCACCCCGGCAGAGGACTCGAGATCTTCCCGGCCATAGGCCCCGAGGATGCGAGTGTCATTGCGCAGATCGGAAAGGCTGACATCTTCGACCGTCAGCCCTTCGGCGCAGGTTCGCGCCACGCAGAAGCCCGCCGGCCAGGCGACCAGAGAGGGCACTGCGATGTTCACGAGCTGTCGGCTGGCGTGGTGCAGCGTGCTGCGGCGGCGCACATGCAGGTGGCCGCTGAAATGCACATCGATCCCGGCGGCGCACAGCGCCTCGCCAATGTCGCACCGTGGGCGGCGCAGGGCGGTCGCGGTCGTACCGAAAAGCCGTTCCTCGGCACATTCGTCGTCGCGGTAAGGGTCGAGCGCAGGATAGTGTGAGAAGCACAGCAGTCGCTTGCCCTGCCGCTCGGCGCGCAGCGATACCCCTGCGATCCAGCGCAGCAGGTGCGGCTTGACCCGGTGCAGGGCGTTCCAACCCGCGTTTGTGCTGTCGATCACCTCGTCGCCGCGGCCGGTCGGCTCGAAGACATTGGCGTCGATCATCAGGAACCACAGGCCGGGCACCGGCTCCACCAGATAGCTTGCATCGAAAAGCCGCAGCGTGGTGCCACCATCCCGAGACCGGCAGTCGAAGCGCCGTGCGGAAGGGGTAGGATCGGTACCGAAGGGCGTCTCCCAGTGCAGCACATCGGCCTGCGGGGCAAAGCCATGGGCCGCCATCCGCATCACACCGGTCTCATGATCCGCACAGCGCATCCGGGGGTCGTGATACGCGCCCGCGCCGCTGCGGCTCGACACGGTGACGGGCCGGGCAGCGGCGTCGAGAAATCCCTTGGCATGATCGCGCCCGCCCGGGCCGAAACTATCGTGGTTTCCCGGCAGGGCGAAGAACCGGAGGTTGCGTCGCGCCGCAAGCCGCTCAAGAAGAGCGGAAACGCAAAGCTCCTGCCCGTCGTCGCTGTAATCGCCAAGCAGCACCACGTCGCGCAGGCCCATGGCCTCGATCCGGTCGAGCGCCGCCTCGAAGGCAGCGGCGCTTTCGTTGAACACCCGCGTCGAGGCGCGGGTGTCGGCCCAACTGCGCAGGCTGAGCCCGTCCGGTCCGCGCACACCGTAATCGCAATCGAAGGGATGGTAATGTGCATCGGCGATGATGGCGAAGCGGTGCTCAGTCAAGGGGCGGGGCTCCCTTTGCGATGGCGCGGGCCCAGACGGCAGCCTCTCGTGCGGCATCGAGCAACATCGGCTTGGGCGTCTCGAACCATTCATCGGGGCGCAGCGCACGCGCCTCGCGCACATGGGCGACGGCGTCGTCGAGCGTCGGGAAACGCTCGGGCGCCTCGACATGCAGAAGCAGCGAGACCAGCGCCACCGACCGGCTGCGCCCGGCGCGGCAGTTGACCAGCACGTTGCCGCCATCCTCGAACGGGTAGGTGGCGCGGGCGGGCATGGTCTGCCGCAGCGCGCCCTGCAGGATAAGCAGCCCTGCCAGCATCATCGCCGACGGGTTGCCGTCACCGTCGATCATCCCGATCTTGTAATAGCGCAGCGCCCCGTAACCCGCTGCAACCTTGCCGTTCTCGGGCGCCAATAGCGCCCGGTCCACCAGGTCAAAATCGAGGTTTACCGCGCAGTTTACCAGGATGCGAATGTCATGGGCGCGCAGCAAGTCCATGTCGCGCGCCCCCTCCATGCCACCGATGTAGAGCGTCGCGCCATGCGGGCCGATGTTGTCGGCGATGAGGCTGAGGGCGGGGCGTTCGTATACCGGTGCGCGGCGGTCTTCGTCCTTCATGCCTTACTCCGCCGCGATGCTCGCGGGCGCCTCGGCCCGGTGCAGAATGTTCTCGCCGCTGGCGGCGTCGAAAACCATCGCATGCGCCGGGTCGAAGTCCAGCCAGACCCGCTCCTGAGGCCAGCTCTCGCGGAACTGCGCCACCAGCGCTGTGACCCGCTGATCTGGCATGTCTAGGCTGACGATGGTCTGCGAGCCTGTGGGCTGGACAACGTCGATGCGCGCTTCAACCGCGCCTTCGCGGGGGCTGGTGTGGATGCGCAGGTGCTCAGGGCGCACCGCCACACGCACCGCGCCGCCGCCGAAGCCATGTGCCGCCATTTCGAAGCCGAAGCCCGCGCCCGAGATGCGCAGCCCGCCGTCGCGGCGCTCTGCCGTCGCGTCAAAGAGGTTGACCTTGGGATCGCCGATGAACTCGGCGACGAAGAGGTTCGCCGGGTGGTGATAGATCTCGTAGGGTGTGCCTGCCTGCTGGATACGCCCGTCGTTCATCACCACGATCATGTCCGACATGGTGAGCGCCTCGACCTGGTCATGGGTAACGTAGACCGTGGTCGCCTTGAGCTCGCGCGAGAGGCGCTTGAGTTCTGCGCGCATCTCGGTGCGGAGCACCGCGTCGAGGTTTGACAGCGGCTCGTCCATCAGCAGGATGCCGTTTCGCGCCGCGATCAGCCGTGCCACCGCCACGCGCTGCTGCTGGCCGCCAGACAGCTCCGAAGGATAACGGTCCTGCAGCCCTTCGAGCTGCACCTTCTTCAGTGCCTGGGCCAGCCGCTCGGCGATCTCGGCCTGGGGCATCTTTGCCTGTCGCAGAGCCAGCGTGATGTTGCGTTCCACGGTCATGTTGGGCCAGAGCGCGTAGCTCTGGAATATGAAGCCGAGGCCGCGCTTTTCCGGCGGGACGTTCTCGTGCGATTTGTCGGAGAACATGCAGCGTTCCGACAGGTGCAGCGCGCCTGCACTTGGCGTCTCGAGCCCCGCTATGATGCGCAGGGTCGTGGTCTTGCCGCAGCCGGAGGGTCCGAGAAGGGTGACGAACTGTCCTTTCTCGATGTTCAGGTTCATTTCCGGCAGCGCAAGATAGCCGCCGTAATACTTGGTGATGCCGTTCAGACTGACTTCGCTCATGATATCCTCCCTCTCCCGGTTTCCCGCGCGGAGGGGCGCTCCGCGCGGGCTGATGGTTTACTGGCTGGTTTCGTAGACCCAGAAATCTGCGACCAATGCGACGTTGTCGCGTTGGAAGGCGGGGGTGCCCCAGAACTTGTTCACCTTGGGCCAGACCTCGGCACCTTCGGGCGTCGGCACGTCATTGCGCGGCGAGAAGGTGCCAACCTTGAAATAGGGGCCCATACCCTCGAGCAACTCGAGGTTTTCGCCCTCGCGAAGCTCTCCCTGGATGGTCGTGTCGGCGGTTAGCTCGTCAGAGCCCATCTGGAACGCGACGAACAACTTGGCCGCGTTGGGATGCGGCGCCCGACCGGCGATCGAGGTGTAGGTCGAGTAGGCAAAGACCCCTGACGGCTCGATGTCGTAAAGGATGCCATTCTTGTAGCCGTCGCTATCGTTCTTGTTGATGTAGTGCATCGAAGAGAAAGTGATCGGCGGTGCCTCCTGCCCGGAGAGACCCGAGGCTGCGGCCAGTTTCGAGCCCGAGTTGTAGATCACGAGATCATTGCCGATGAGCCGGTGGAAGAATTCGTAGGCGCCGTTGCCTATGCCGTCGGAATACTCCAGCGGCTTGCCAGTGTGGCTTTCATAGGCGGCGTCGAATGCATCGCCATGCTCCACGAGGTTGGCGATCAGCGCCAGCGTGGTCAGCGAGCCGAGCGGGCTCTTCATGCCGACGCGTTTGGACCATTCGGGCTCGGTCAGCTCCCAGATATTCGAGATAGGCGGGCCGTCGGGATAGGTCTCCGTATTGTAGAACAGCACCGTCGCTTCCACCATTTGCGTCAGCAACGGCTGCTGCAAATCCTCGGGAATGTCGTCAGCCAGATACCGCGGCACATAATTGACGATGCTGTCCTGAGGCAGAAGCTCGTAAACCATCTGCGCCGCTCCGCCCGTGGTCACCACGTCGACGTTGTAGAGCTCCGCCTGATGCTCGCGCATCAGCTTCTCGATGGTCTTCTCCGAGCCGAGATCGAATGCGCTGACCTCGATCTCCGGGTAGAGCTTCATGAAATCTTCCGCCACGGCGGAAATCGACGAAGACGAGGCGTAGACGGTCAGCGCACCTTCCTCCTTGGCGGCCTCCCGGATCGCGTCCCAGTCCTCGGTTTCGGGCTGGTGGACACCAAGCTGCGCCCATTCTTTCCACTCATTGATGCTCATGCTGCCAGTGTTCTGGGCCGGGGCAATGGCGGGCAGTGCCGCCAGCGCTCCAGCAAGGATCATTGTCCTCATAGTCACGGTCTCTCCTCCTCTTTGGGTTCCATCAAGCTGCGCCTATCAGGCGAAGCCCAATTTCGCGTTCCGGAACACGAGCCGGAACAGTATGTTAAAGCCGACAACCAGCAGTACGAGCAGCAGCGTGGCGGCACCGATCAACTGCGGGACATCATCGGTCTGGTAGGTGTAGATCACGCTCGCGAGCACCGCTGTCGAAGGCGTCACCAGAAGGATAATTAGCGACAGCTCGCGCATGGTTCCGATGAAGCTCAACAACATCCCAGACATCAGCCCGTTCGACGCCAGCGGCACTACGATGCGCCGCACGCGTGCCAGCCAGCCGATGCCCTGGGTGCGCGCCGCCTCTTCGAGCGATTTATCGATCTGCAAGAGCGCCGCAATGCCGGTGCGCGACGTGTAGGGCAGGTTCTTGACCGCCGCGATCAGCACGAGAAGCGCGAAAGTGCCATAGAGCGCCGGCATCGGCCCGATCGGCTTCGAGAACATGCCGATGTAAATCGCGCCGAAGGCGACCGACGGGAAGATGTAGGGCAGGAAGGCCGAGGTCTCGAGCGCCTTTGACGCCATGGTGCCGCGGGTGCGCACCACCACGTAGCCGACAAGAAAGCCGAGGAGCCCGGTGAGCAGCGCCACACAGAGCGCCAGGCGGATGGAATTCCAAGCCGCGCCAAGGATCTGCGGGTTGTGGAAAACGCCCGGATAGAGCGCATTGACCTCGCCACGCTCACCAAACCAGTAGTGCAGCGTCAGGTTCGACAGGTCGTAGTTCCCGGCGGTTTTGGACAGGGATTCCAGCAAAAGAAGGCCGATCGGCAGTATCACCGTGAATGAGAGCAGGAGCACCACCAGCCCCAGCACCAGCCAGCGCGCCGGGCCGAGGTCGATGGTCTTCGAGCGCACGCCCTTGCCGGACATGGTCACAAAGCTCTTGCGGACCCCGATCATGCGCTGGTTGATCCAGATGAACAGCACCGCCATGACCACAAGCACCAGCGCCAGAAGATAGCCGTCGCCGACATTGCGCGAGCCGATGGCGGCATAGATCTGCGTCGGCAGGGTGAAGTAGCGGACCGGCATGCCGAGTACCGCCGGGGTGCCAAACGATCCCACCACGCGGATGAAGGTCATTACCACGGCAGAGCCCAGAGCGGGCAGCACCAGCGGCATGGTGATGGCCGCGAACTGGCGCAGGCGCGACAGGCCCGCGATGGCACCCGCCTCTTCGAGCTGGCTGTCCACCGTGGTCAGTGCGCCCGACAGGATAAGGTAGGCATAGACGTAGTAATGGAACGCCAGGCAGATGATGATCGGCAGCGCCCCGAAGGCCAGCCAGTCGGGCGGCTGCACTCCGAAGATATAGACGAAAACACCCGAAGAACCGCCCAGCCGGTCATTCTTGAAGAAGGTGAGCCAGGCCAGCGCCATCACCCAGGACGGCAGCATGTAGGGCACCACGATCATGGTGTTGACCGTTTCGCGGAACGGCACGTTGGTGCGCACCACCACCCAGGCCAGCGACGCGCCCAGGAGCAGGCACAGCACTGTCGCACCGAAGGCAGTGATCAGTGAGTTGACGAAAGGCTTGTAGAACAACGCCGAGGACATCCGCCCCGAAAAGACCCTTTCGTAATGGAAGGTGGTGAAGCTGCCGACCTCCTCGCCCGGCAGGTAGGCCTTGTCATAAGGCTGGACGCTGAACGTCTCGCGGATCAACTCGGCCAGCGGGGCCAGAACGAGCAGCGCCAGAAGCGCCGCAAGCGCCACCGCGATCAGCCGTTCCGGCGTCATCATGGCGGCCCCGAACCGGCGCAGGTGCCGGGTTCCGGCGCGCGCCGTCATCTCTTCAGTCAAAGCCATGTCTCCTCCCTTGCACGGCGGTCTGTTTCGCGGTCAGGCCCGGAGGGCCTGCCTTGGCGCATCAATCAATGCGGTTCCGCTGTCGACGCTCAGCACCTCGGCAATCCCCGGCGCAGAGGCCAGGATGCGGCCTCCCGTGCGCAAGTCCCCGGCCGAAAGGTAGGGACAAACAGCGCCCCCGGCTTCCGCGACCAGCAACAGGCCCGCGACGCAATCCCATGAATTCATGTGAAGTTCCACGTATGCATCCGACCGGCCGTCGGCGACTTGCGCCAGCGCCAGCGCGCCCGAGCCGCAGCGGCGCACGTTAAAGCCGCGATCCAGCAGCGCGGTCATTACCGAGAGGTATTCCGACTGGGGCACTCGCGTTGACCAGCCCATCTCGACGGTTGCCGATTGCGCATCATGTGCGGCCGAGACGCTCAGCGCCTTGCCATTGAGCGTTGCGCCATGGCCCTCCCGAGCAAGATATATCTCTTCGGTGATGGGGTTGTAGATGCCGCCAAGCACCGGGCGGCGATCCACCACGTAGCCGATCGAGATGCAGAAATGCGGAAGTCCGCGCGCGAAATTGGCGGTGCCGTCGATGGGATCGACCACCCAACAGCGCGCACCAATCTCGCCGCCGTCCTCCTCACCGAAGACGCTGTCCCCGGGGTAGCGGGCCAGGATCGTCTCGCGAATGTGCCTCTCCGAAGCGGCGTCGACCTCTGTAAGGTAGTCCTGCGGACCCTTCATCGCCCAGCTCGCCGAAGTCCGGTTTTCGAAGCCCCTCTTCACGATCCGCCCCGCAGAGCGCAGAACTTCCTCGAGGAACACCTCTCTGTCCCGCATGCCTTCACCGCTGTCCATGTCGCCCTCGCATCGTTGTTTGTTGCAGCAAGAATTGCAGATGATGCACACGAGAGCAACAGATCTGTTAAAGTTGAAAGATGCCTCGACCATAACTCTGATTTATTTACATAAATTGGATCATCTTAGAGACCCACGCGGGTTAAGTCTGGCGAATACTGAGAACTCGCGCCTCAGGATTTCACCCCTCAATCACGGAGCTCCTTGGCGTTACAGGAGGTGATTCCCATACGATTTTCCTCACAATTTAAGTAAAAAATACCGCCAAATTGCCATTCCAATCTCGCGAGGACGTTCCGCTCGATCCAAGGTTCGATATCGAATCTTGCACACGTGCACAAAAGCTCTTTGCACTCGCGTGCAGAGATGCTAGGCCATGAGTTGAGGAGAGGCGCTGGCGCGCCGGAGTCGAGGAGAAAAACATGCTCAGGACAGGTCTTCTGGGAGCCGGCCGGATCGGCCGGATCCACGCGGCAAATATTGCGGCACATCCGGGCTCGCAGCTTGTGGCCGTCGCGGATGTCGATGCCGCCGCAGCGCAGGCGCTGGCAAATGCGCACAGGGCCGAGGCGTGCGACGCTGCGCAGATCCTAGAGGATCCGCAGATCGATGCGGTGCTGATCGCCACCTCGACCGACACGCATGCGCCGCTGATCGAAGCCGCGACCCGCGCGGGCAAGGCGGTGCTCTGCGAAAAGCCGGTCGACCTGTCGCTGGAGCGGGCTCGTGCCTGTCTTGCGGTGGCCGAGGCCAACGGCAGGCCGGTGATGATCGGGTTCAACCGTCGGTTCGACCGGAACTTCGCAGCGCTACGCGCCGCCCTCGATGCCGGCGAAATCGGGCAGGCCGAGATGCTCTCGATCACGTCCTTCGATCCGGCGCCACCGCCCGCGAGCTACGTCAAGGTCTCGGGCGGGTTGTTTCGCGACATGACGATCCACGATTTCGACATGGCGAATTTCCTGATGCAGGATCTGCCGCAGACCGTGCGCGCGGTGGGCAGCGCGATCGTCGATCCGGCGATCGGCGAGGCGGGCGACATCGACACCGCCATCGTCACCCTGACCTATGCAGACGGACGGCTCGCGGTGATCAAGAATAGCCGCCGCGCCGCCTATGGCTATGACCAGCGCGTCGAACTTCTGGGCTCCGAGGGTATGCTGAGCGTGGGCAACCTGCTCGAAGACACGCTGGTGCGCGCCACAGCGAAAGGGGTGCGCGGCGCCAAGCCGACCTATTTCTTCCTCGAACGCTACATGGCCGCCTATGCCGAGGAATGGGGAACATTCGTCGAAACGGTCACATCCGGCGCGCCGATTCCGGTGACGCTGGCCGACGGGGTCGCGGCGCTCGAACTCGCCGAGGCCGCCACGCAGTCGCTCAAGAGCGGCGAGGCGGTGACTGTCCGGACCAAGGGGTGAGAGCAGTGGCAGATCTGGATGTGATCACGATAGGTCGGGCTGGTGTCGACCTTTATGGCTCGCAAATCGGCGGGCGGCTTGAGGACATGGGGTCCTTCGACAAGTATATCGGCGGGTCTCCGACCAACATGGCCTGCGGGACAGCGCGGCTGGGGCTGCGCTCCGGGCTCATCACGCGCGTCGGTGACGAGCACATGGGGCGTTTCATCCGCGAGGAGCTGATCCGGCATGGGGTCTGTGTCGATGGAGTTGCGACGGACCCGGAACGGCTGTCGGCCCTGGTGATCCTCGGCATCCGCGACGAGGAACAGTTCCCCCTGATCTTCTACCGCGAGAACTGCGCGGACATGGCCCTGTGCGAAGACGACATCGACGCGGCGCTGCTGAAGCGGTCGCGGTCTGTCGTGGCGACGGGCACGCATCTGTCGCACGCGCGCACCGAGGCAGCGGTCCTGAAAGCGCTGAGGATCGCCCGCAAGAACGGGCTGAAGACGGCGCTCGACATAGACTACCGGCCGAACCTCTGGGGCGTGGCGGGGCATGGCGACGGCGAGAGCCGCTTCGTCGAGAGCTCCAAGGTGACGGCGAAGCTTCAGGAGAGCCTGCATTACTTTGACCTGATCGTCGGCACCGAGGAAGAGTTCCATATCGCGGGCGGCTCGACGGACACGCTTGAGGCGCTTCGCGCTGTGCGGGCGGTGTCGAAGGCCACGCTGGTCTGCAAGCGCGGCCCGATGGGCGCGGTGGCCTTCGAAGGGGCCATCCCGAAAAGCCTTGACGAAGGCATCTCCGGCCCGGGCTTTCCGATCGAGGTTTTCAACGTTCTGGGCGCCGGCGATGGCTTCATGAGCGGACTGCTCAAGGGCTGGCTCGACGGCGAAGGCTGGCCGGTGACATTGAAGTATGCCAACGCCTGTGGCGCCTTTGCAGTGTCGCGCCACGGCTGTACCCCGGCCTACCCGTCCTGGGAGGAGCTGCAGTTCTTCTTTGAGCGGGGCATCTTGCGGAAGGACCTGCGCAATGATGAAGAGCTGGAGCAAGTGCATTGGTCGACCAATCGCCATGGTGACTGGTCAACGGTGCGGACCTTTGCCTTTGACCACCGGATGCAGCTGGAAGAGATGGAGGGATACACTCTCGAAAAGGGTGGAGCCTTCAAGCAGCTATGCCTGGAGGCCGCGTTGCAGGTGCAGGACGGGCGCGGCGGCTATGGCATCCTTTGCGACAATCGCATCGGGCGGGCCGCGCTTCACGCGGCGTCGGGCTCCGGTCTCTGGATCGGGCGGCCCACCGAGCTCCCGAGTTCGCGCCCGATCCGTTTCGAACCCGAACTTGGCGAGGACTTGGGGCAGTTGCGCGAATGGGCGCGCGAGAACGTAGTGAAGCTGCTGGTGTTCTGCCACCCCGATGATGATGCCGAGACAAGGGCCCACCAAGAGGGACGCGTCAAGGCGCTCTGGACGGCGGCGCGGCGGAACGGGCTGGAGTTCCTGCTCGAGGTGATCCCATCGAAGGTCGGCCCCACGGATGACAGCACCACCGCGACGCTGATCCGCCAGTTCTACGCTGCGGGTGTCTATCCCGACTGGTGGAAGCTTGAGCCGCTGAAGACCGAAGCCGCCTGGGCGCAGGCAGTGGCGGCGATCGAGGAACATGACCGTTACACCCGCGGCATCGTTGTGCTGGGGCTCGACGCACCGGAGGCGGAACTGTCTGCGAGCTTCGAAGCGGCGGCGCGGTTCCCGCTGGTGAAGGGCTTCGCGGTAGGCAGGACGATCTTTGGCGATGCGGCACGGGCCTGGATGAGGGGCGACATGTCCGACGAGGCCGCGACGTCGCAGATGGCGGAGCGGTTCGAGCGGTTGTGCGGACTTTGGGATGCGGCACGAGCAAAGGTCGGACGCCACGCGGCTTGAGACGGGGAGGGCGCACTGCCCCGCTCCGTCGGAGCCGCCGTGGAATAATGGAAGAGAAGAAGGGGCAGGTGCCTCTGGGAGGAGAGCCATCATGGGCACGATCAGGCTGACGGCGGCGCAGGCCATGGTGAAATGGCTATCGGTGCAGATGACGCCCGAGGGTCAACGCTATATCGACGGGATGTGGGCGATCTTCGGGCACGGCAACGTGGCGGGCATGGGGGAGGCGCTACACGGGTATCGCGATGTCTTCCCGACCTGGCGCGGTCAGAACGAGCAGACCATGGCCCATGCCGCCATCGCTTTTGCCAAGGCATCGAGGCGGACCCGTGCGATGGCGGTGACGTCTTCGATCGGACCGGGGTCGACCAACCTGGTGACCGCGGCGGCTCTGGCGCATGTGAACCGGTTGCCGCTGCTGGTGGTGGCGGGGGATGTATTTGCCACGCGTCGGCCGGACCCGGTCTTGCAGCAGGTCGAGGATTTCGATGACGGGACGGTGTCGGCCAACGACTGTTTCCGCCCGGTGTCGCGATACTATGACCGGATCTCGCGGCCCGAGCATATTCTGTCGGCGCTGCCGCGGGCGCTCAGGGTGATGACCGATCCGGCGAATTGCGGGCCGGCGGTACTTGCCTTCTGCCAGGATGTGCAATGCGAGGCGTATGACTATCCTGAGGAATTCTTCGAGCCACGCGTCTGGCATATCCGCCGTCCGCGTCCCGATGAGGATGAGCTGGGGCGCGTTGCGGATTTGATCCGCGCGGCACGTCGGCCCGTGATCATTTCGGGCGGCGGCACCGTCTATTCGCAAGCCGAGGAGGTGCTTGGCGATTTTGCAATGCGGCACCGCATCCCGGTGGCCGAAACCCAGGCGGGCAAATCGGGGCTGGCGCAGGCGCACCCCATGAATTTTGGGGCATCCGGGGTGGATGGCTCAGCGGCGGCGAACGCGGCGTCCGTGGGCTCGGATCTCGTGATCGGTGTGGGCACTCGGTTCCAGGATTTCACCACCGGTTCGCGGACGCTGTTCGGGGCGGATGCGACGCTCGTGTCGATCAACGTTCATGGCTATGACGCCGCCAAGCATGGGGCGGAAAGCCTCGTAGGCGATGCGAAGGTGACACTCCAGGCGCTGTCCGGTCTACTTGGCGACTACCGCGCAGATGCACCGGACGAAGCCGCCCGCGAGGACTGGCTGCTGGCCGTCGATGCCTATTGCGCCCGCCCCGGGGACCAGGGCGCCAAGCCGACAGACGGGCAGGTCATCGGCGCGGTGCAGCGGGCCGCCCCGTCTGCCGTGGCGATGTGTGCGGCGGGAACGATGCCGGGGGCGCTCAAGCTGCTGTGGAAGCCCAGCCAAGGCGGGTATCACATGGAATACGGCTATTCCTGCATGGGCTACGAGGTCGCGGGTGCCATGGGGCTGAAGCTCGGTGCGCCGGAGCGCGAGGTGATATGTTTCGTCGGGGATGGCTCGTACATGATGGCGAACAGCGAGCTGGCGACGGCGGTGATGCGGCGCATTCCCTTCACCGTGGTGCTGACCGACAACCGGGGATATGGCTGCATCAACCGGCTTCAGACCCTGGGCTGCGGCGGCGAGCCGTTCAACAACATGTACATAGACTGCAATGTCGAGGTCCAGCCAGAGATCGACTACGTGATGCATGCCACCGCCATGGGGGCGCATGCGGTCAAGGCGGCGGGCACCGATCAGCTCGAGGCGGAGATCGCAGCGGCGCGGGAGCGGCATGTTCCGACGGTGATCGTAATCGAGACGGTGGCGAGAGATTTCCCCGGCACCGGAATCGAGGCGTCGGCGGGCGAGCATGGATTCTTCTGGGATGTCGCGGTGCCCGAGGTGTCGGAGCGCGCAAGGCAGCGTGACCGCTTCGTGGAATACCTCGGCCAGATCGCACAGGCGCGTCTCGTGAACTGAGGCGGAACGCGGGGGCAGCCGCAGGTGCGCCCGCGCCGGAAACTTGACCAGAGGGGCCATGCCCCACGACCACCCCCTTCAACCGAGAGGCAGCGCCATGATCCGCTTCGGAACCAATCCCATTGCCTGGGCCAACGATGACGACCCGTCGCTCGGCGCCGATATCCCCACCGAACGCATCCTCGACGAGGCCGGCCGCCAGATCGGCTTCGACGGCATCGAGAACGGCCATCGCTGGCCTTCCGACCCCGAGGCGCTGCGTCTGCTTATGCAGGCGCACGGTCTTGCCTTCATCTCAGGTTGGCATTCGCTGAACCTGCTGGCGCAATCCGTCGACGAGGAGAAGCGCGCAATCCAGCCGCATCTCGACCGGCTGAAGCACAACGGCTGCACCGTGTGCATTGCCTGCGAGACCTCGAACTCGGTGCAGGGACTGGACGCCCCGCTGTCCGCCCGTCCGGTTCTGGATGCCTCCGGCATGGCTGCCTTCGGTGCGAAGGTGGAGCAGATCGCCAGTTTCTGCGCCGACCAGGGCGTCGAACTGGTTTATCATCATCACATGGGAACCGTGGTGCAGAGCCCTGAGGACATCGATGCCTTTATGGCGGCGACCGGCCCCGCAACCAGCCTGTTATTTGACGCCGGGCACTGCTTTTTCGGCGGTGGCGATCCCGAGGCGGTACTGCGCCGCCACATCTCACGCGTTGGCCACTTCCATGCAAAGAACGTCCGGCCGCTCCTGCGCGCGCGCGTCGAGTGCGAGGGCCTCTCTTTCATGGACGGGGTGCGAGCCGGGGTTTTCACCGTGCCAGGCGACCAGGAGGGTGCGATTGATTTCGCTCCGCTGATGCGCGTGCTGGCGGAGCATGGCTACGACCGCTGGATTGTCATCGAGGCCGAGCAGGACCCGGCCGAACGAAACCCGCTGCTCTACCAGACGCTGGGGCTCGCCACACTGCGCCGCCTCGCCGCCGAAGCGGGGCTGATAGATCGGAAAGAAGGAAAGTTCTCATGAGCCATTTGCTGCACCGCCCCTTCGGCACCCACGGCAAGGTGCACGACATCACCCCGGCCTCGGCGGGCTGGCGCTATGTCGGCTTCGGGCTGCATCGCTTGCGCGCAAGAGACGTCGTCGCCGAGGCGACGGGGGCCAACGAGGTTATCATCGTGATGGTCGAGGGCAGGGCGAAGATCGGCGGCGCGGGTCAGGATTGGGGCGAACTCGGGGACCGCATGAGCGTCTTCGAGAAGACCGCGCCGCATTGCCTCTACCTTCCGGATGGCACCGACTGGACCGCCGAGGCGACCACCGACTGCATCATCGCGGTCTGCGCCGCCCCCGGCAAGGGCGGTCACGCGGCTCGGCGCATCGGCCCGGACGGTATTGAACTGACCCAGCGGGGCGAAGGCAGCAACACGCGCTTCATCAACAATATCGCCATGGAAGCTGAGGATTATTGCGACAGTCTTCTGGTGACCGAGGTCTTCACTCCGGCGGGAAACTGGTCGTCCTATCCGTCGCACCGCCACGACGAGGATGATTTTCCGCGCGTCACCTACCTCGAGGAAACATACTATCACCGGCTCAACCCGGCGGACGGTTTCGGCATTCAGCGGGTCTATACCGACGATCTGCAACTGAACGAGACAATGGCAGTGCATGATGGCGACGTGGTCTGCGTGCCGCGTGGTCACCACCCCTGCGGCGCCCCCCACGGGTTCGAAATGTACTACCTCAACGTCATGGCGGGCCCGCTGCGCAAATGGCGTTTCGTCCCGGCACCTCAGGTCGAATGGCTCATGGAGACCAAGGCAGAGTAACTGGGCGTTTGGTTCGGTCAGATCGCTCTGCTCCCCAAACGCGCAATGAAGGATGTACAGGCTCTCCCCTGCGCCAGCAGCATCTCCGCGGCCCGGCGCCCGAGATGGGTACGCTTATGGGCTGCCGTGGTCAGCGGCACGCTCGCGTCGCCCGACATCTCGATAATGTCGAAGCCGACAAAGAGATGTCCTCAGGGGCACCCACCCCTGAGGCGCGTAGGCCGACCGCCATCTCGTCGTTGTCGCAGACCACCGGGCGTCGGACCGATTACTGCGATGGCAATATATGTGCGTTCTCGCGGCAGCCGAATGAAGGGGCGCCGGGCGCCCCCGGAGTCTACCCTGCTGGTTCTTCGGTGAAGATATCTGCATAGGTGCGGCGCAGCTCGGCCTTCTGAACCTTACCCATCACGTTGCGCGGCAGTTCACCGACAATCACCACGTGCTTTGGCTGCTTGTAGCGGGCAAGCTGGCCCTCGAGCGCGTTGACGATTGCTGCCGCCTCGAGGTCTGCACCGGGGCGGGGCACGACGATGGCGGTCACTCCCTCGCCGAAGTCTGCATGCCGAACACCGATGACCGCGCTTTCGAGCACGCCGGGCAGCGCGTCGATCGCCTCTTCGACCTCCTTGGGATAGACGTTGAACCCGCCCGAGATCACCAGGTCCTTGTCGCGCCCAACGATGCGCAGGTAGCCGTCGGGCCCGATCTGCCCCAGGTCGCCGGTGATGAAGAAACCGTCGGCGCGGAATTCCTGCGCGGTCTTTTCCGGCATGTTCCAGTAGCCTTTGAAGACATTCGGCCCCTTGACCTCGACCGCACCGATCTCGCCACCGGGCAGCGCGGCGCCGGTGGCGCGGTCGGTCACCCGCAGTGACACGCCGGGCAGTGCCATGCCCACGGCGCCGGGAATGCGCGCGCCCTCATAGGGGTTGCTGGCGATCATGCAGGTCTCGGTCATGCCGTAGCGCTCGAGGATGGCGTGGCCGGTCCGCTCCTCGAAGGCGCGGTGATCCTCGGCCAGCAGCGGCGCCGAGCCCGACACGAAAAGACGCATGCCGGCGGTCGCCTCTCGGGTCAGGCGCGGAGATTTCAGAAGGCGCGTGTAGAAGGTCGGCACCCCCATCAGCACGGTCGCCTCGGGCATCAGGTCGAGCGCAACCTCGGGATCGAACTTCTCCTCGAAGAGCATCGTCGCACCGGCGCAGAGCACCATGTTGGCGGCAACGAAAAGCCCGTGGGTGTGGAAGATCGGCAGGGCGTGGATCAGCCGGTCGTCGGCGGTGAAGCGCCATTCGGAGAGCAGCGCCTCGCAGTTCGACGCAAGGTTGCGGTGGGTGAGGATCGCGCCCTTCGACCGGCCGGTCGTGCCCGAGGTGTAGAGAATGGCGGCGGGCTCGTCGAGATCGGCCTCATGCGCGCCTTGCCGTGGCGAGACCATGGCCGCGCGCTCCATCAGGCTGCCGCCCCCGCTGGTGCCGAGCGTCAGGATCGCCAGCTCGGGGCCTTTGCGATGCGCATGGTCGGCCAGCGCAGCGGGATCGCAGACGAAGAGGCGCGGCGCGGCATCGCCGATGAAATAGTCGATCTCGCCGCCCGTGTAGGCCGGGTTCAGCGGCAGGAAGATCGCGCCCACCTGCAGCACCGCGAGGTAGAGCGCGATGCTCTCGGGGCTCTTGCCGGTCTGCACTGCGACCCGGTCTCCCGGTGCGACGCCGACGGCATCCAGCACCCCGGCGAGCCGTTCGACCAGCTCGGCGGTGTCGGTGTAGCTGAGATCCTGCGCCTCACGGCGCTTAAACAACGGTTTGCCCTGCAGCGCTTCGGCCACGGATACGAATTTCTGATAGATGGTCTGCATCTTGCTCCTCCTCGAAATCTTCTGCGGCTCACTCGGCCAGGGCAGCTGCCAGCGACGGACCATGCGCGATGGTGCCCTCGCGGACGTGGGCCTCGTGCTGGGTCTCTACGGCACCCAGCTCGTACAGGTAGTTTATCATCAGCCCATGCGCGCGGCTCAGCGCGCCCGGCGAAAGGTCGGCGGGCCAGTTCACCCGCCAGGCAGAAGCGCCGTTGCCCAGGTGGAAGCGCGCGACCGGATCAACCGGGCGGTTCCTGCCGTCGCGCGCCTCGACGAAATAGCGCGCTGCGAGCGCGGCGACCTCGGGCTTCAGGGCGGCCTCGCGCGCCGGGTCGCTGCGCCAGCTGCCATCCTTCAGGGCCACGTCGAGCGCCTGCGCCCGGTCATCCTCCTGCGCCGCCAGCCAGGCGGCGAAGCCGGGCGCGGGCGAAAGGGTGACGAAGGTCTTCAGCTGCGGCAAATCGCGTGAGAGATCGGCCGCCACCTGCTTGATCAGGAAGTTCCCGAAGGAGACGCCCTTCAGTCCCGGCAGGCTGTTGTTGATCGAATAGAAGACCGCCGTGTCGGCCTCGACCGGTTCGGTCGGCACCGGCGCTTCCAGGATCGCCCCGATGGTTTCCGGAACGCCGCGGGTCAGCGCGACCTCGACGAAGATAAGCGGCTCTTCCTCGGTAGCGGTGTGGAAGAAGGCGTAGAGCCGGCGGTCCTCCTGCGCGAGGCGGCGGCGCAGATCGTGCCAGCCGGCCATCGGATGCACGCTCTCATAAGCCATGATCCGCTCGAGAATGCTGGCCGGGGTGCTCCAGTCGATATGGCGCATGGTCAGGAAGCCGCGGTTGAACCAAGAGGCGAAAAGATGCGCGAAATCCGCATCCACAGGGGCGAGCGAGCGGTCCTTGCGGATGGCATCAAGCAGGTCTGCGCGCATGCGGACCAGCGCCTTCGTCGCGCCCGGCGCAAGGTTGAGATGACGCAGGAGCGCCTGCCGGCGGGGCTCGGTCGCGGCGAAGAGCCTGGCCACCGCGCCGGCATCCGGGGCCGCCTCCCAGGCGGCATAGGCCTCGCGGATCGGCTCGGCCCGGACGCCGTAGCTGTCGCGCAGCAGTCGGAAGAAGGCGAGCTTTCCATCATCCTCGAGCTCGGCATAGGCGGTCAGCGCCTGCTCCGCCACGGCGACCCGAGAAGCATCGCCGATGTGACCCATGAGCACGGCACAGGCGGCCTCGACCCGCTCGGACGCGGGACGCGAGAGCGCCAGCGTGGTCGCATCTGCGCCCGCGTCGGGTTTCCAGCGTTCCCGGCGGGTGATTGCCTCGACGAAATCGCTCAGGAACGAAACGCGTTGCTTACCCATACTGAAGTCCTCCTCTCAATCGTCATACATTTTGAGGAGCCTGTTGTATATAACATCTTGGTTTGAGTATTTTGCAGTGATGTTGTAACGACTTGCAGCAGACAGATGGGAGCCAGATGTGCAGACAGCCCAGCGAATCCGCCTCGAATTGGAGAACGAGATCGTCGATGGCCGCCTGCTGCCCGGCGCAAAGCTCGACCCCGAGGAACTGGCCTCGCGCTATGGCTGTTCGCGCACCCCGGTGCGCGAGGCTCTGCAGGCGCTCGAGGCGTCGGGACTCCTGCGGGTCCAGTCGAAGCGCGGCACCTTCGTCACCGAGCTCAGCGCCGAGGAGCTTATGGAGCGTTTCGAGGTGATGGCCGAGATCGAGGCACTCTGCGCGTCCCTCGCCTGCCGCCGCGCGCTGCCCGAGAGCATCGACCGGATCGAGCGCGCCATGCAGGGCTGCGAGGCCGCGGCGGCGCGCGGCGATCTAGATGCCTATTACGGCGAGAACACCGAGTTCCACCGGGCAATCTACGCGGCGTCTGGCAACCATTTCCTGGCGGCAGAGGCGGGGCGGCTGCAGGCGATCCTGCAACCCTACCGCCGCCGCCAACTCGGCGCGCCGGGGCGCATGCTGCGCTCGCTCGACGAGCACCGGCGGATCTTCGACGCGATCCGCAGTGGCCAGGAGGTGAGCGCGCGCCAGAGGATGCACGACCACGTGCTGGTGCAGGGCGAGCGCTTCCGTGACCTGCTGGCGATCCTCGGCAATTTGAAGGCATGAATGCATTCGGCTGCTGGGGGGCCTTGTCGTTCACAGCGTGCCTTAGGGGGCGAACCTTGGCGGTGAGGACGAGCTACGAAGCGTCGGGACATTCTTGGAAGATACATCCGAGACCGGACCTCGCACTCGCCGGCCTTTTCAACATAATTTCCCTTACGCGAATGCGAACAAATCGCGAACTGTTGTCTTGCCGTGCCCCCCTTTGGTCGTCTACTCGCAAGACAAGTCTCGGGCAGAAGCTAGCGCAATCTGCCTGAAGTTGAAATCTCCCCTTGCCGAGACCGGGCCCGATCGCCGACGGTGGAAGAAAGCAGAACACTGCAGCAGGCAAGACATCAAGCGACGGCAACACTGCGCTGGAGGAAGACATGTCAGCCGAATGGATCAACATCCAAATCATGGAATGCGAAGACGTGGTCGGCCGCGCCGTCACCGTGTTCAGACAATCTGATGGAACTCACCAACGCTATGTTTTGGGCAACGGGCGCAAGGTCGAGGCGAACGCAGACGGCACCTTCGTCATCCCAGAGTCCGCCACGGAATTGCGGGTCATGGGCATCTAGCGCGGTCTGCAGCGCGGGCCTGGGGCAAGGCTAGGCAGCTGTCTTTTTCCGGGTTCTTGCTGCGAGTCCGCGCATGACCTGCTCGAAATCGCCCTCAGCAAAACGTGCGACCCCATTGTGGGCGGCGCAGACGGATTTCGTGCCGCGCCATCGCGCCCCAATTTCCTCGAGCCAGCGGCAGAATTTCTCTTCTGCACCGTCCTCAGCATTCATCGCCGCCCCTAGCGAGGGATGCAGGACGAGCCGCGGCACGTACCCCCGCAGAGCTCCTGGCACGGGCAGAACATTCAGCGTGTCGTCAACGTGCAGAGACCCGCTGGCCGGATGAAATGCCAGGAGTGAGCCCGCATGCACCTTCTCATTTTCAGAAAAATAATGGATGCCCGGCGGCAGCGAAAACTGCAGGTCGCGAGAATACCGATCCGCCACCGCCGCGCTTTCCACGCGCTCGGTTTCCCAGGGCACCGAGGTACAGACACGACGGTGTCGCTCGGAGCCGTAGAACTTCGCGGTCGGAAAATCTCGTGCCATGGCAGCGCAGTGCAGCGTGTGGAACGGGTGAAGATTGAGGACCGCTTCCACAAGACTGCCATCCTGGGTCAGCCCCATGACGAGCTCGCGGATTTCGCCATTCAACGTGTAGCTGTCCAGAAACACGAAACGGCCGCTCTGCAGCCGAACGACCGAGACCTGCGTCCCGACGTTGACGATTCCGGCCACCTTCATGGTGCAACGGATATTCCAGAAACCGCTCCCGAGGTTCACCAACCGTCGAGCCAACGCTCTCTCCCTTTGAATTGGTGCGGCGATCTTTCGTAGCTATTCCTAGCACCTAGGCCAATGACCTCGCTTGACCAGACCAGAAGAGCAAGTTCCGAGCGAGCCCAACCGACTTCACAGTCGTCATGTGTCGAGTGCCGCCGTGCATGACTGTGCGCTGCCGCTCTCCCGAGGTCGGGCAACCATCAGGTCCCGAAAACTGTGTACACCTTCATGGAGGCAATCACCGCGACTAGTGCCGAAGCGTAATTTGGCTTGGGCTCTGCAGAATGATCTGCGGTCTTCCTTTGTAGAGCTGGACCGTTCCAGACAGTGCGATAGTCTGGCCCTCAAGTGCGCGAACCTCTGAGAATTGCCTCGTATTACTCTTGAAGATCACACCATAGAACTCTTGATTGGGGTACCGACCGCCGAAGTTTATGAAGATCGTCCCCCCACTACTGACCGAAACCTGGCTAACAACGCCTTCGACAGTAACTGAGCTGCCGACATGGTGTGCTGAATCGCCGGGCGTTATGGTCTCAGCATGAGCCGACAGAGAAAGAAGAAGAACGAAGCCAATGGCCGAAATGATTTTACATGCGAAATTCATACTCAATTCCTACGCTTGCCGGAAGGCATAGGGCGTCGCTATGGCTTCCGAATGTACACTGATACACTCTGTATCTTCGGAAAGCTCCGCTCAAACAAGGAAAACATTCTGAATATTTCAGTGGCGCTCTCGATGTCAGACCTCATCTTGAAGAGCGGCCCAAAGATCTCCTGAGAAAGGTTCCCACCTATTTTTCAATAGGATCGCGCTGCCTTCAGAGTTCCGTAGGAATGCGTGGGACTGGATAGGTGAATTTTGACGCTGCGCGAATTGGATCTGAACAAGAGGCATTCTTAGAGCTTGACCCACTTCATTCGACCGCGGTTGGTTCATACTACACCTTGTTTCGTGTTCGGCGCGAATGCCGTCATCTCGTGCGCACGACCCGCTTTTCAGCCCACGGAGGAGCGATCTTCATATCTTGCGTGATTGGGTAATTCATATGGTATTCGAAGTCGCCGTATCGACGATCATAAGCGCCCCACTCGCAGACATACTCTACTCGGTACCCTGCCAACTTCATGAGACCCTTGATCATCGCTCCGCCCTCGCGCTCGCTATTTGGCCGGCCTCTCGCTGTTGCCGCCAGTCAGTACTTTTAGCTTGGCTGGAACAATTTTCTTAGCCCCGCGGAGGGATGTCGAGGTAGCACCGAAGACGACGTCGCTACCCCTCAGGATGATGTCCCGAGAGATGGTGTAGCTCACCGCGGGCCTCGCGCTTTCAAGCGGGCCGAGCTGGTCAGTCGCTCTGCGCTGCAGGCAGGCTGACACCGAGATCATCGCAGACGGGCGCGAGCGTTTCCAGCGTCATGTATCTGGCGCGCTGGACAGTCCATTCCTCGGTCTGCTCCATGAGGATCGCGCCGACGAGGCGCCGGATCGAAGCCTCGTTCGGAAAGATGCCGACGACGTCCGTGCGTCGCTTGATCTCGCCGTTCAGCCGCTCGATCGGATTGGTAACCGGTATGAAGATCCCGGTGCCGATGTTCGGCCCCGATTTTCGGATCAGGGTGTATGCTGCGAGCATCCGGGACAGAGGCACCGGGAGCACGAAAGTGCGGGCAGGCCGATCCACACGATGAGCTGCGAGCTCGTGTTAGTAGCTGGCCGCCTCTGCGACTCGCCCGGTTGCGCCGAGAGCGCGAATCCGTAGTTGTCGTGTCGCCCGCCGCTCCCGCCTGTTTTCATTGGCAAGGGAGGCGCGCATGCGACGCGTGATTGGCATCGACATCCACCGAACCTTCGGAGAGGTGGTGATATGGGAGAACGGCCTGACCCGGCACGAGTGTCGGGTCGATATGACACGAACGGCGCTCGAGGGTTTTGGGCGGCAGCTCTTCAAGACAGACGAGGTCGTGATCGAAGCGACAGGGAATTGCATGGCGGTTTCGCGGGTGCTTTCACCTCACGTCGCGCGAGTGGTGATCGCCAACCCGCTTCAGGTGAAGGCGATCGCTCATGCCCACGTGAAGACCGACAAAGTGGATGCGGCGACTCTGGCGAGTCTATACGCCGCGGGCTATCTGCCGGAAATCTGGACACCGGATGCGGCGACGGAGCGGCTGCGCAGGCTTGTCGCTCGCCGCTACCAAATCGTGCGCCACCGGACCCGGATCAAGAATGAAGTGCATGCCATCCTGCACGCGCATCTGATCCCGAAATGCCCGCATGCAGATCTCTTCAACAAGCGCGGCCGCGACTGGCTGACACGCCAATCGGTTCCGGAGGATGAACGCGCCGCGATTGCACGCCATATCCGCGAACTCGACCGGCTCGGGGATGATCTTGCCCAACTCGACCGCGACATCGCGCAAGATGCCTTGAAGGACGAAGAGATTCAGCGCCTCCTGACAATCACCGGGGTTAATCTGGCGGTTGCCGCGGGCCTGATGGCGGCGATCGGCAGCATTGAGCGGTTCAAATCGCCGCAAAGACTGGTGAGCTACTTTGGTTTGAACCCGCGTGTGCGCCAATCCGGTCTGGGGCCTGCCCACCATGGTCGGATCAGCAAGGCTGGCCGCAGCCATGCCCGCGCAATGCTCGTCGAGGCGGCCTGGGCCGCCGCGAAGGCACCGGGACCGCTGCGGGCTTTCTTCATCCGCATCAGGGCGCGGCGCGGACATCAGATCGCTGCCGTGGCCGTGGCCCGCAAGCTTGCGACCCTTTGCTGGCACATGCTGACGAAAGGCGAGGATTACCGCTGGGCCCGGCCCAGCCTTATCGCCCACAAACGCCGCGCCATGGAACTGGCGGCCGGGTTGCCGCAGAAGAAAGGCAACAGGCGTGGCTCAAGCTATGCGTACAACGTAAAGGAGTTGCGCCATCAGGAAGCCAAGATCGCCCAGCATGCGGAAAAGAGCTATGAGCACTTCGTTGCGGCGTGGCGGACGCATCCTCCCGGAAAGGGCAGAGGGTGTGCGGCCGCCTCAAACCGGCAGGAACTGAATAGGCTGCCCGGTGACGCTTCCAGCCGACACGCCACGCTTCGCCCCGAGGTCGACCGCACCGTCAAAGAATAGCGAATTCCGGCGGAAAAGTCTTGTCGATCTCATCCGTGCTGTGCAGCTTAGTGCGATGCTGGGCCGGGAAGGTCATGTAGGCCAGGACGTCCTCCTCGGCCGTGTCCATGAGCGTGGCCAGCTTGGGGAGCTTGCCGCGCATCTGGTCCGCCACGAGACGCCACTGGGCCTTCGCCGCCGCATGGTCGGGCTGGGCAAAGGCCGTGGCGATGAAGGCCGAGACCACCCGGCGGCTGTTCTTGCCGGCGTGGGCGAGCGCATTGCGCTGGAAGTGGACGCGGCAGCGCTGCCAGGTCGTGGACAGGACCCGGGCGGTGGCGGCCTTGATGCCTTCATGCGCATCGCTGATCACCAGCTTCACGCCACTGAGGCCACGGCGGACGAGGTCACGCAGGAACTCGGTCCAAAAGGGCTCGGCCTCGGAGGCGCCGATCGCCATGCCCAGCACCTCGCGCCTGCCGTCGGTGTTGACGCCCACTGCGAGTGTGACCGCAACCGATACGATCCGCCCGCCCTGGCGCACCTTGAGATAGGTGGCATCGATCCAGAGGTAGGGCCATTCGCCCTCGATCGGCCGTGTCAGAAAGGCGTCCACACGCTCGTCGATCTCCTCGCACAGGCGGCTCACCTGGCTCTTCGACACCCCGGTGCCGCCCATAGCCTGCACCAGGTCGTCCATCGAGCGCGTCGACACGCCATGGACATAGGCTTCCTGGATCACGGCGGTCAGGGCCTTCTCAACAGAGCGCCGCGGCTCGAGGAACGAGGGGAAATAGGAGCCGGTGCGCAGGCGCGGGATGCGCAGCTCGACGCTGCCGGCCCGGGTCTGCCAGTCCCGATCCCGATACCCGTTGCGCTGCGCCAGGCGCTCGCTGCTCTTCTCACCATAGTCAGCACCGGTCTTGGCGCCGAGCTCCAGCTCCATCAGCCGCTCAGCAGCAAAGCCGATCATCTCGCGAAGCAGGTCGGCATCGCCGCTCTTCTCTACCAGCGCACGCAGGTCCATCATGGGTTTGGTCATCGGGGGCATCCCTCGGTTCAGGTTGGCTCAGCAACCCGACCCTACCGAGAAACCCGATGGCCACCGAAAGCTACACCACTTAGCGTAATCGCCATGTCCCACCCGCTCCATACCGTGGTGCAGGATGACCGCAGCTCAGCGTGTCGCTGAGTAGCGAACATGGAGGCGACGATGAATGTATTTGCGGCACTTGATGTCTCACAAGATCTGACGGCGATCTGCGTAGTCGATGGCGCGGGAACCGTCCTGGCAGAGGACAAGGTGCGGACCTGTCCAGACGCGATCTCGGCGTGGCTCGCAGGACAACCGGGCGACATGGAACGGGTAGGCATGGAGACGGGTCCGTTGGCCGTCTGGCTCTGGAATGCACTGACCGAGCGCGGGGTGCCAGTCCTTTGCCTCGATGCCCGCCACGCCAATGGCGTGCTGAAGATGATGCCGAACAAGACGGACAGGCTGGATGCCCGAGGCTTGGCGCAGATCGTCCGGACCGGCTGGTTCCGGGCCGTGCAGATCAAGAGCCACGACGCCTATGTGACACGCGCCTTGCTGACTGCGCGGGATACGCTGGTCAGCATGCGCGTCCGGCTGGAGAATGAAGTTCGGGGGCTGTTGAAGACCTTTGGCGTGATGTTCGGCAAGCGGGTCGGCGGCTTCAAGCGCCGTGCCGAGGAGATCATCGCACGGGATCTTGCGGTCTCGCCCGAGCTCGTGCCCGTATTCGAGGCCCTGATGCAGGCCCGGCGCGACATCCTGGTCAGGATCGCCGATCTCGATCGCCGGATCCGCATGATTGCCAGACGCCATCAGACGGTCCGCTTGCTGATGACCACACCGGGCGTCGGACCGATTACTGCGATGGCAGTCGTCGCGGCACTCGACGATGCCGGACGGTTCCGTCGCTCGTCGAGTGCCGGGGCCTACCTTGGCCTGACGCCGCGACGTTACGAGTCGGGCGAGATCAGCCGGAACGGCCGCGTCTCGAAGCGCGGCGATGCCTTCGCCAGGAAATGCCTCTTCGAGGCGGCAAACGCGATCTACTGCCGGAAGCTGGGTGGCGGCCGCCTTCGCGACTGGGCCAAGGCAATTGCAGAACGCACCGGACCGCGGAAGGCAAAGGTCGCGTTGGCCAGGAAACTGGCTGTCACGCTGCACGCCATGTGGCGCACCGGCACACCCTTCCGGGAGGGTGCCGCCATCTGAACAAGCCAGAACCACGACGCTGACTTCGCCACACCCGAATGCGTCCAGCCGGGACGCGCGGCGAGGGCAAGATCGCTCCCAGTACAGCGGCATTGACCGCGCACACCACTTCGATCTGCCCGACCCTGAACGCAAACATGCGGCGCCCATCGCGGTGATCGCGGAGAGAACCCAAGAGCCCGGCACGCAGAAGGACCTGATGAGATCAGCACTTGACCAAGGCGATTAGAGAACGACCTGGGACGTCACCCCCCTCAGGATAGGTTTGCGGGTCAAAGGCGCCACCTGGCTTGTGCGTGCTGAAGGGACGATGCGGGAGCAAAACCTTATTGGACGGAAACACAAACCGCCGCGGACAGCCGAAGCACAACTCACTCATCGAGCAAGCTCGAAACCTGTCCAAGGGCTCTTCGTCAGTACCAGCAACGATCGAACACGATAGAAGCGCCCCAGCCTGCTAAGGGCCGGTCACGCCGTCAGGCCTGGCGCGTTACGGTGGGGGCTGCCGCGCCGCCGCGGATCTGGTTCGAGGCCATTGCAGCCGTAGCGAAAATCAATCATCGATGACAGCAGTACATCATGAATGAAAGGCAAGTAAAATGTCGACGAAAACAAGTTTGAAGAACGCGCTATCAAGCATTGATGATGCAAAAAGAAAACTGAAGAAACTGCCGCTGCCCGAAAATTTTGATATTGAACGTGATATCAAGAGGGTAGTTCGAGAATTGGAAGACGCCGAAAATTCGATCAACCGAGCGTTAAGAGACGTAAGACGGGCTGAATAGGAGAACACGACAACCTTCTGGCCGCGAGTTGGCATTCGAGCACCTCATCAACCGTAGAAACGCAAGCCACCAGAAAGCGGAAAGCGTCTCAGAAAAACCCATTTGCAGGGAGCCGCATTGTGCCACGTACTGTGATTTTCGAACCCGGCCAGTTTCTGCTCGTGCAGCGAATGTCTTGTGTGGATGGCTCCCGCATAGCAAGGCTTAAATGATCTTGTGTACCTTTTCAGAAGCGGTCTTGTGTCCGGCCTGTTGACGCGGTCATTGCCGCTGGCCCTGATGGGATCCGCAGATCAGGTTCCTATCTGCTTCGCGGGCAATGGCGCCCGGGACATTCGTCGGAGCGTCCTGATCGTTGCGGCTGAATGGCACACCATCACATCGTTGGTCTTGCTATCTCGTGGGCGCGCGGCCTCTCATACGGCGTGCGGCTTGTAGGGCTCATCCCTCGTGAGGATTGCCCACATGATCCTCGCTGTTTTGTTCGCCATGGCGACGGTCGCCAGCCTTGCGGGCTTTCTCTGCAGCAGCTTCGTCAGCCAAGGGTCGGCTCGCTCAGGATGGGTCGCGACTTGTCGGACGCGCGACGTCATGCCGACCACGATGAGTTGGCGCAGGTATCGGTCACCCATCTTGGTGATCTTCCCCAATCGTTCCTTGCCGCCACTGGAATGGTTGCGAGGCGTCAGCCCTAACCACGCAGCAAACTCGCGGCCACTCCTGAACTGTCGGCCGGACCCGATCGTCGCAGCCACGGCGGAGGCGGTGACCGGGCCAACACCAGGAATTGTCTGCAGAAGTTGAGCTTGTCGGCTGAGGCGCGCCTGGATGCGCAACATGGTTTCGAACCAGTCAAGGCGGTTGTGAAGATCCATCAGCTGTCGGCTGAGGACGCGCAGAACGTCCTGGTGTGCAGCGACACCGCTGGTGAAACAGCGCGACATTGCAGGTGGTGATTTTGGGGGAAGCGGAAGCCGGGCGTAGCCCGGATGTAGCTTCCCCCAAAATCTCGCGCGGGTTTACCCCGTGCGGTTGGCGGTGACGGCGGTCAGGGTGGTCCGATCTTCGACGACCAAGAAGAGGATCGGATGCCCGGCCGTTTCATCACCGACCGACAACACGAGGATTACATGACCCTTCGACAGCATCACACGCAAAAGATTGCGGCTGCCAAAGCCGGCTTCAGCGTCAGCACCGGAGCCCGGATCGAACGTGACCCCCGCCCTCCATCTCAGAAACGACGTGAGCG
>NZ_FOZW01000031.1 GCF_900116195.1 Alloyangia pacifica | reverse complement strand
GCCGGGGTTGGCGATGGTCTCGCAGAAGAGCGCGCGGGTGTTCTCGTCGATCGCCGCCTTCACCGCGTCCAGATCGTCGGTGTCGACGAAGCTGGCCGACCAGCCGAAGCGGCGGATGGTCTGGCTGAACTGGGTGATCGTGCCGCCATAAAGCCGCGAGGACGAGACGATGTTGCAGCCCGGCGCCATCAGCGGGAAGAGCGCCATGATCTGCGCCGCGTGACCCGAGGAGCAGGCGATGCCGCCGGCGCCGCCTTCGAGCGCGGTGACCCGGGCCGCCAGCGCCGAGACCGTGGGGTTGGTGAGCCGCGAGTAGATGTAGCCGACCTCTTCGAGGTTGAAGAGCCGTGCCGCGTGGTCGGCATCGCGGAACACGTAGGACGTGCTCTGGTAGATCGGCACCTGCCGCGCGCCGGTGGCGGCGTCGGGCTCGGCACCGGCATGGACGGCGAGCGTGTCGAAACCGGGGGTCTTGTCTGTCATGAAGATGCTCTCCTTGCCTGCGGCACGTTGGGCAACCAACGCGGCGGCGCAAATGACCGGGGTGACGCGCCGCCGAAGTCTCTGGTTTGAAATCTCTCTGTTGGGGTGCCCCCCTGATTGGCGGCACCCCCTCTTTCAGATCCGGTTCAGCGCAGGCGCACCGCTGCCGAGCCAAGCGCGGTCGAAGCGCGCCGTGGCCTTCTGCTCTGCATCCTGCGCGCCGTCGCGCCGGGCGATCTCGGCGAGCCCCCAGAGCGCCCAGGCGTTGCCGGGATGGCTGGTCAGCGCCGCGTCGAAGGCCTCTTGCGCACCGTCGAAGTCACCCGCTTGCAGCCGGACCGCGCCCAGTGTCTGGCTGACCGGGTAGTACCAATAGGGCGGCTCCATGTAGGAGATCGTAGCTTCGAGCGCGATGGCGGCCCCAAGGTGGTGCTCGGCGGAAGGCCAGTCTTCCTGCGCCTGCGAGATCCGCGCCTCGACGATGTGCTTGGCGATCTCCAGCACGTCATGCGCCGGGAGATACTGCTCTTCCAGCCCCGACAGGTCGGCCTCGGCGAGGATCGCCTCGATGGCCTTCTGCTCGGCAAGCGCACCTTCAAGATCACCCTGCAGAGCCAAAGCTGTGCCGCGCGCGTAGTGCCAATGCCCTTTCACGAAGGGAAAGGCGTCGCCCGGGTCGGGCAGCGCAAGGGTCACCTCGGGCGCGCTGAACTGCGCGTGCGCCGTGTAGGGCGCGGTGTCGATCGCCTGAACCCATGCAAGATCGCGGGACACTTCGTCGGAGGTCACCGCCGCCAGCTTTTCCGCTGCCGAAAGCACCTCGTCCTTCAGCCCCGCCATCTGCGCCCCAACCAGCAGGAAGTGGACGTTATGCGGGTAGTAGCCATAACGGTAGAGCGCACTGGCCCCATCACCGGCAAGCCCGAGGTAGGTTTCATCCGCGTCGATCGCAGCGGTGTTGACCGCAATGGAGTCCTCATAGCGCCCGATGCGGTTGTAGATATGCGCAGGCATATGCACCAGATGACCCGCCATCGGCACGCTACCGCGCAGCGCATCGGCGGCCTCTTCGGCGCGGGCGGGATCGGCGGAGGCCTCCACCGCGTGGATGTAGAGATGCAGCGCCGCCGGATGCTCGGGGGCCAGTTCGATGGCCCGTTCGAGCGCGGCGAGGATCTCAGCCCCATTGCCTTTCGGCGTGACCCCATCCGCCTCCCAATAGTCCCAAGGCTGCATGTTCATCAGCGCGTCGGCGTGGAAGACATGGATGTTTGGGTCATCGGGAAAGCGGACCGCCACCTCGCCCATCGCCTCGGCGAAGGCCTTGTTCATGAGAGCCCGGTCGCCGCCCTCGAAGGCGTAGCGAAGCACCAGAGCGCGGGCGAGCGCTATCTCCTTTTCGGTCACGGCGGTGTCGACCGCGGTCCAGGCAGCGTCGAAGGCGGGGCCGACATTCTCTTCGTGCATCCCGTCGTTGAGGTTGGGCCCAAGCGCATAGGCCTCGGCCCAATGGCAGGCAAAGCAGCCGGGGTCGGCCTCCTGCGCGGCGCGGAACGCCTGTACGGCCGCCGCGTGGTTGAACCCCCAGAGCAGCGCGATGCCCTGCTCGAAGGCGGCGCGGGCCTGCGGCACCTGCGTGCCGGGATCAAAGCCGAAATCTCCGTAGCCCGAGGCAGAGGCGAGCGTCGCCGCCTCGTTGGCCGGAAGCTCTTGGGCGGCGTGATGGACGCCCGGCTTGAAAAGCTCGGTGCGGCGCTCGGTCTCATGCGCGAGCGCGGGATGGGTGAGCGCGGTGGAAAGGCCGAGGGCCATCAACAAAGTGCAGCGAAAGGTCATTGTAAAATCCATTCATCAGGAAGGGGCTGCCGCCGATTGGGTTCGGCAGCAGCGGGGATGGGGAAAATTTGCGGTCAGTGGACGACGCCGCGATAGCGCCGCTCGCCCTTGGCCCCGGCGGGCGCTTCGACCCGTGGTTCGCCGAAATAGGCGATGCCGCGATAGATCATCGGCCGGCCAATCCGCTCTACGGCAAAGGACCGTTGGGCCGGGTGATAGGCAACGCCGCGATAGCGCAAGGCATGCCCCTTGGGCTTGTGGTCGGAAGCGGGCGTGGCCTGCCCGGAAATCGAAAACGGTGACATGGCAAAGGTCATGAAAATCATCCTTTGAGATCTGGTGTTGAAAATTGAGCCTTGGGTGAAAATCACTTGGCCGGGGAGATCCCGGCGCGGGTCTTGAAAAGGGTCTGTCTGCGCCGCGCCCCAAATCGGGGCGAAGCGGTGGTCCTGCCGCCCATGGCGGGCGGCAAGAGGGATCAGGCCGCGCGGGTCGGCACGCAGCAGTCGGCCATCGCCTCCACATGCCGGTGGTCGGTACCGCAGCAGCCGCCCATAACCGCCAGGTTCGGCAGCAAACGCCGCAGCCGGGCGTAATCGCGGCCCAACTCGTCCGGGTTTCCGGAGTCGAGTTCCTCGGCCTCGTCCAGCTCGGCGTGGCTGAGTCGCGAGGCGTTGGCACGAATGCCGCCGATCCGCTTCAGCCAGCTGGAACCGGCCTCGAGCGCATCGCGGAAATGGTCCGGATGGGCGCAATTGACCATGAAATAGGCGGCCGCCCCTCCGGTTTCGGCGTCGGTCTGCGCGATCGCAGCGCCAAGCTCGGTGCCGTCGGGCAAGCGCCCGTCGGTCTCGACCGTATAGGCGACCACCACTGGCAGCCCCGCCTTCACGGCGGCCCGGATGACGCCGACGCCCTCGGCCACGGTGGACAGCGTGAAGGCGCTGACCATGTCCGCATCCGTGTCGGCGAACCAGCCGATCTGCTCGGCGTGATAGGCCTCGGCCTCCTCGGCAGTCATCGCGGTGTCAGGCCGGTAGCCATCGCCGCGCGGACCAAGGTTGCCAGAGATCACCACCGGATGGACGCTGCTGGCGGTCGCCCGCAGGTCCGACAGGAAGCTGATCGCCGCGTGGTTGATGCGGGCCAGATCCTCGGGACCGTGCCCTAGCTCGGCACCCCAGTCCCGGCTTGCGCGCCAGGTCGGAGCCTCGAGCACGAAGCCGGTGCCGTGATCCGCCGCGATGGCCAAATGGCGGCGGTAATAGCGTGCCAGAACCTCACGGCCCTCGGCGCTCTCCATCAGCGGATAGGCGGCGAAGGCGGGCAGATCGAGGCCCTCGAGAAAGATAAGGGTTGTCTCCAGCCCCGAGTCGGTCAGCAGAAGCTCGCCGCTCAATTGCGGCAGATTGTTGCGATAAGAAGTCATCTGGATCACCATGGAAATGGGTGGCGAATAGCAAGCCGCGTGCCTGGATCAACGGAATGAATGTCCGACAGGCCGACATCGGCGCGGATGTGGCGGGATAGTTCGTGCGGTGCGATCGGCGGGCGAGCCCGACGGACCCGCCATCCCGACCAGAATGGTTTTTTGAAAAGTTGCATGGGTCGTTTCACCTTGTTTCGGGTCGTGGGGGCTTTCTCTCCCATTGCCGTGAAACGCTGCGGAGGCTGGGCGTGAAAGGCGCGTGAAACCATGGAGCTTTGGCTCGAGTGCCTTGGGGGCCTCGCATTGTCCCGCGACGGCACACCGATAGCGCTGAGTGCGCGAAAGGCCCGCATGCTGCTCGGTCTGCTCGCCGCTGCGCGCCGCCGGAGCATGCCGCGGGCCCGGCTCGCCGCGCTGCTATGGGAAACCAGCGACGCCGAGCAGGCGCGGGTCAGTCTGCGGCAGGCGTCGGCGCAGATCCGCCGTGCCTGCGGCGAGGGGTGGATCGAGGCAGAAGGCGACGACCTGCGGCTCGGCACCGCGGTCTCCACCGACCTCGACGCGTTTCACGCGGCGCTTGCGCGCAACGACGCCGCGGAAGCAGTGCGGCTCTATCGCGGCCCCTTCCTTGACGGTCACGACGGCGTCTCGCCCGATCTCGAGCAGGCGCTCTCTGCCGAGCGCGCCAGACTGACCAGCCTCGCCTGCGAGACGCTTGCGGGCGAGCTTGAGCGGGTGGAGGACAGCGCAGGCGCTTCGGCACTGGCGCATCGCCTGCTCGGCCTCGATCCGCTCAACGAGGTCGCCCATCGCCGCCTGATGCGGATCGACGCTTCCAATGGGATGCGCGGCGCGGCGCGTGCGCGCTTTGAGGCGCTCGAAACCGCGCTGGCACAGGACCTCGGCACGGTGCCCGAGCCGGAAACGCGGGCTCTCTTCGACCGGGTCCGCCGCGGCTCTGGCGGCGCACCGGCCCCGGCTCCGGCGATGCAGAGCGACGCGGCGCCGGAGGTCGCACCGGCATATCTGCTGCTCGGGCTCGAGATGGACCCGATGCCGGATCGCACGGGTCTGCGCCGCGCGGCTCTGACGGCGGGAGGGCAAGAGCATTCCGCAGGTCCAGGAGAAATCGCGTTCCTCTTCACCCGGCAAGAGCTGCGCCCGGTCTCCAACATCGCGTTGGAACTAGCCGCGGCGGCAGAAGCGAGCATGGCCTTCGGGCTGGTCGATGTCAGCGGGACCAACGAAGTGCCGCCCCGTTGCATCGTCAACGCCCGGCGCATCGCCGCGCTTGCGGAACCCGGTCAGGTCCTGCTCGCCCGGCACCTTGCCACGCGCCTCGGCCTTGCAGCCGCGCCAGACCAGCGCGCGGTGCACCTTCAGGCCGGGGCCGCGCCTCAGCGTCCGCAGCTTCCGATGATTGGCCGCGCGCTTGAATTGGCTCAGGCCGAAGCCGCGATTGCGGCAGCCGCAGACATGAGAACCAGTCTCGTCGTCCATATCTCGGGTGAAGCGGGGATCGGCAAGAGCCGCCTCGCGACCGAAATCCTGCACCGCGCCGCGCGGTCCGGGCGCGCGACGGTTGAAATCGGTTTTGATGCATTTTCCCCCGGCGAGCGCCATCCGGCGCAAAGGCTGGCGTCGAGTTTGCCTATAGCCCCTAGGCCGAGGCCCGATGCGACAGCGGTGGAACGGGCTGTGCTGGCATGGTTGGCCGATCCAGAGATCACTCCGGATGTGGCGCTTCGGATGAGCGCGCTCGATCCCGAAACCCAGCAGCGCCTGATCCTCGACGTGCTTTCGGACGCGCTAAGGCAGGCGGCGAGCGAAGCCACGCTGATCGTGCTGATCGAAGATTGCCACTGGAGCCCGCTGGGCGCGGGCGATTTCATTCTCGAACTTCTGGGCCGTCTTCAGCAGAGCCCGGTGATCTTCCTGCTCACCGAGCGCCCACATGAGGGCAGTCTTGACCACCGGCTCTCGGCACGCGCGCAGGCCGGGGTCGTGCGGATCGCGTTGTCACCTCTGCCGCATGCCGCCGCGCGCGAGCTTGTCCAAGCGATCGCTCCCGGACACGCTGCCGCCCATGCGACCGTTGCCCACGCGGGTGGGCACCCGCTGTTCCTGATCCGGCTGCTCGAAGCCAAATGGTCTGCCGGTGCCCTGCCTCAGTCGGTGGCGGAACTGGTTCAGGAACAGATCGAGCGCCTGCCGGAAGAGGAGCGCGCGGCCTTGCGCCGGGCGTCGATTCTCGGCGTCAGGTTTTCGTCCAGCGATTGCGCCGCGATCTTTCCAGAACTGCCACGCCCGCGCCCGAACGGCGACCTGCTGCACCCGGCGGATCTGGGGCTCGCCTTCGGCCACGACCTCGTCCATCGCGCGATTTATGAATCCGTCCCCGTGCCGCTTCGGAAAGAGTGGCACGCCCGCGCCGCCGGCTATTTCCGCGAGACCGACCCGATCCGCTGGGCGGATCATGCGCTGAGGACCGACAGCGACGCCGAGGCTTGCCGCGCCGCCGCCGCGGCTGCGAACGCGATGATTGCCGCCCGTCGATTCTCGGCGGCGCTGCCATATGTGGAAGCGGGGCTTGCGCGCGGGGCCGAGCCGGAGGCCGTGGCCGAACTGCACTCGTGCCGCGCCGGGCTGCGGCGGATCCGGGGCGACATGGCGGGCGCGCTCGATGACTACCGGGCCGCCCACGCCAGCGCGACCCGCGCGGAAACGCGGGCCGCCATGCTCTGCCGTCAGGCGCTGGTGCTGCACAGGATGGACCGCGGTGCCGAGGCCGACCGGGCTCTGGACGCGGCCGAGGAGATCGCCGGCAGGATTGGCCTCAGCGGTCTCGGGCGGGCTGAGATTCACGAGCAGCGCGGCAACCGCGCCTTCGTTCTTGGCGACCATGCGGCCTGCATGGCCCAGCACCGGGCCTCGCTGGCTGCGGCAGAGGCGACCGGCGACCCGCGCGGCATCGCCCGCGGTCACGGCGGCATCGGCGATGCCGCCTATGCAGCGGGTCGGTTCGCCACCGCCTACCACCACTTCTCGCGCGCTGTGGAAAAGGCCGAGGAGGCCGGTCTGGGGCTGGTCCGCGAGGAATATCTCTTCATGCGGGCCTTCTCGCTGTTCTTCGCCGAGCCGGGACCGCGCGCGCATCTGCTGGTCGATATTGCCGTCGACAGCGCCCTGCAGTGCGGCGCGGCCCGGACCGAGATGATCGGACGCGAAGTCCGCGCCGAGATGCGGTTGGCAAACGCCGATATGAGCGGACTCGAAGAGGATCTGGAGGCCATCACAAAACTCGCCAGCGCGCGCGGCGAGAGCCGGTTTTCAAAAGATGTCGAGACACTCTACGCCTTTGTCGCTTTACGTCGCGGCGATATGGCCTCGGCGCGGGCGCGGATCGAGCCACTGCTGCCCGGTGCCGGGTCGGACGCCTATATCGGCGGGACAATTTACGGCCTGGCTGTCCTTGCGGCCAAAGATAGCCCTCAAAGAGATCAGGCCATCGCAGATGGGCTGGCCTGTATCGCGCGGAAATCACTCGCCCATGCGGTCATCTGGTTTCACGGCTGCGTGCTGGAACGTGCTGTTCTGGACGGCGACGCCGATCTGGCCACACGGCATATTCATCTGCTCGAGACCTTCACGAAGGACGAGCCTATCGGCCTCGTGTCACTGATGATCCGCGCCGCCGAACTGGGCCTTCGCGCAACCGCAGAGGGCGAGCGGCGCGAGTTGGAAATCTCTCTCAGGAAGGCCTGCCTCGCGGATTTCGTGAGGTTCCTTGCCCCGCGAAGCGCGTAGGGATCACCGCGACCGACTGCCAGGCTCGGGTCGGGACGCACTGATGTGTGCTGCGCGGCTCCCACAGCGGAGCGGTGACACAGGCGATGCCTTATGGCCGACAGGCGCGCAGATGGCGCTTCTGACGCTCGTCATTCCGAAGTCACACGCCAAGCCCTGCGCTGACGACACGGTGATTCATAGCGGGATTATCTTGATCGGTTGCGATGGGGGAAGTGACGCGCCGCCCCTGACGCCTGTGGTCCGCACAGAACGCGCCACCGTCACTGCATCCGCCACACCACCCTTCTCGACACCGAGTTCTATCTCGGGCGCCTCGTATGGAACCGCCTGCGCTACGTGAAGGACCCGGCGACGGGCAAGCGCGTTTCGCGCCTCGACCCCGAGTGCGACTGGGTCATCCAGGAGGTGCCGGAGCTGCGCATCATCAGCGACGCGCTCTGGACATCCGTGAAGGCCCGCCAGTCCACGATCGACGCCACGCCCGCCGTTAAGGGTATCCGGAAGAGCAAGTTCCGGGAGAAGCGCCGTGGCCCGCACCTGCACACCGGCAAGCTCGCCTGCGCCTGCTGCGGTGGCACCTTCGCCGCCGTCGGCCGGGACTATATCGCCTGCTCCAACGCCCGCAAGCTCGGCACCTGCGATGCCCGCAAGTCGATCAAGCGCGCGGTTCTGGAAGAGGCGGTCCTCGACCTTCTGCGTGACCGCCTCATGCAACCCGACGCCGTTGCCGAGTTCGTCTCCGCCTTCACCAGGACGGCCAATGCCGAGCGCGCCTCCGAGACAGCGTCCCGGCAGCAGGCAGCCAAGGCGCTGAAGGAGCTCGAGCGCAAGCTGCAGGGCTTCTATGATGCGATCGCGGATGAGTTCCGGACGCCGGGACTGCTGCAGCAGCTCGAAGGTCTGGAAGCGAGGAAGGCAGCGCTGGAGACCGATTTGCAGGCCCCCTCCCCTGCTCCGGTCCGCTTCCACCCCGGGCTGGCCGAGCTCTACCGCAAGAAGGTCGCCGAGCTGTCGGGCGCGCTGCGCGACGAGGCGATCCGGACGCCGGCACTGGACGTGCTGCGCGGTTTGATCAAGCGCGTCGTCGTGCGCCACGAGGGCGCAAAGGGTGGTCTGGTTCTGGAACTGAAAGGTCGATCACGGCGATGATCGATCAGGCGCAGCCGGGTGTGCTGCACGGTGTCGATGCGTGTTCGGTGGAAGTGGTTGCGGGAGCAGGATTTGAACCTGCGACCTTCAGGTTATGAGCCTGACGAGCTACCGGGCTGCTCCATCCCGCGACAGGGGGAGATCGTTTGAGAGATACGTTTGTGGGCCTTACTAGGTTTGGCGGTGACCTACTCTCCCACGTCTTGAGACGCAGTACCATTGGCGCGGCAGCACTTAACGGCCGGGTTCGGAATGGAGCCGGGTGTTTTGCTTGCGCTATGACCACCAAACCGAGAAAGGCCCACA
>NZ_FOZW01000040.1 GCF_900116195.1 Alloyangia pacifica | reverse complement strand
CGTCAGGCTCATAACCTGAAGGTCGCAGGTTCAAATCCTGCTCCCGCAACCACTTCCACCGAACACGCATCGACACCGTGCAGCACACCCGGCTGTGCCTGCTCGATCATCGCCGTGATCGCCCCTTCCAGTTCCAGAACCAGAGTGCCGCTCTCGTGGCGCACGATGACGCGCTCGATCAACCCGCGGAGCACGTCCAGCGCCGGCGTGCGGATTGCCGCGTCGCGCAGCGCCTCCGACAGCTCAGCGACCTTCTTGCGGTAGAGCTCCGCCAGCCCGGGGTGGAAGCGCACCGGGGCAGGGGCGGGCGCCTGCAAGTCGAATGCAGTGCTGCCTTCCTCGCTTCCAGCTCTTCGAGTTGCTGCAGCAGGCCCGGTGTGCGGAACCCATCTGCGATGGCGTCGTAGAGGCCTTGCAGCTTGCGTTCGAGTTCCTTCAGCGCCTTGGCTGCCTGCTGGCGGGAGGCTGTCTCGGAGGCGCGCTCAGCATTGGCCGTCTTGGTGAAGGCGGAGACGAACTCGGCAACGGCGTCGGGCTGCATGAGGCGGTCACGCAGAAGGTCGAGCACAGCCTCTTCCAGGACCGCGCGCTTGATCGACTTGCGGGCATCGCAGGTGCCGAGCTTGCGGGCGTTGGAGCAGGCGAGATAGTCCCTTCCCACGGCGGCGAAGGTGCCGCCGCAACAGGCGCAGGCGAGCTTGCCGGTGAGCAGGTGCGGACCGCGGCGCTTCTCCAAGAACGTGCTCTTCCGGATACCCTGAACGGCGGGCGTTGCGTCGATCTTCAACTGTCGGGCCTTCACGGATGTCCACAGCTCGTCACTGATGATGCGCAGCTCCGGCACATCCTGGATGACCCAGTCGCTCTCGGGATTGAGGCGCGAGACGCGCTTGCCCGTCGCCGGGTCCTTCACGTAGCGCAAGCGGTTCCACACGAGGCGCCCGAGATAGAGCTCGTTGTTCAAGAGCCCCGTGCCACGGATACGGTGGCCGCGGATCGCGGTGTCACGCCAGGGACCGCCGCGCGGGCCGGGGGTGCCGTCGTCGTTGAGGCGGCGTGCGATGGCCTTTGGTGAATACCCATCCGCGAACTCCTCGAAAACGCGGCGGATGATCGCCGCCTCCTCGGGGATGATCTCGCGCTCCCCGGTGAGGGGGAGACCGTCTGCACCCAGCCGGCGCACGACGGCATAGCCATAGGCGTTGCCGCCGCCGGATTTACCGGATTCGACGCGTCCGCGCAGGCCGCGCCGCGTCTTGGCAGCGAGGTCCTTGAGGAACATCTGGTTCATCGTGCCCTTGAGGCCCACGTGCAGCTCGTTGACCTCGCCCTCCGAGAGGGTGACGATCCGCACGTTGTGGAACTCCAGCTGCTTGTAGAGCGTGGCGACGTCGGCCTGATCCCGGCTCAGTCGGTCCAGGGCCTCGCAGAGGATGACATCGAGCCCGCCACGCGCCGCGAGATCGAGCAGGCTCTGGAGGCCGGGGCGCTGCATCGAGGCGCCGGCGATCTGAATAGCCCCGTGTATCGTGGACGCCTTCTTCGCTAATTTTGAGGCAAGGAGGCCATGATGAGCAGCAGCAAGTTGAGCGATGAGTTCAAGCAGGACGCGGTCGCGCAGATCACCGAGCGGGGCTACCCGGTCAGGGAAGTGTCGGAGCGTTTGGGGGTCAGCGCGTATTCGCTCTACGCCTGGAAGAAGAAGTTCGCGAAGGCGTC
>NZ_FOZW01000024.1 GCF_900116195.1 Alloyangia pacifica | reverse complement strand
GAGGCAGAAGCCAACTTCTACGCAGCTCTGGAAACTGAAGACATGGCCGCGTAACTAACGACAATCAGCCTCCGGAAAACCCGGGGCGGTTCAGTTCCCCAATAGATAACCGCCTGAGCAGACCTTCGTAGGTGCCCGCAGCGAACTTCGGCTTCCCGCCCTCGAGCGCCGGACAGGCCATCATGTTGCGCTAGGCACACTGGGCAGCTTTGGACGCCGGCGGCCATCCCCGCAGTGTGGTGACCGAGCATGCATCTGAGGTGGCGAGCAACCACGACAAATCGCCAAAGCGCCCTACCTTCTGATCGCACAGTCCAGGGCCAGCATCAGGAGGAAGAACCATGGCACAACCCAAGATCGCAGTGATCTTCTACTCGACCTACGGCACCAACCATCAAGTCGCTCTTGCGGCCGCTGATGCCGCCAAGCAAGCTGGAGCTGATGTTAGGCTTCTCCGTGTCGCTGAGACGGCGCCAGACTCTGTGGTAAACGGGCAGGAGGCGTGGAAGGAGCAAGCTGAGAAGATGGCGGACATCCCCGTCGTCACCTCTGATGACATGGTCTGGGCTGACGGCTACTTCTTTAGCGCCCCAACACGCTATGGCCAGTCTGCCTCTCAACTCCGCGCTTTCATTGACACGCTCGGTGGCGTCTGGTCTCAGGGCAAACTTGCAGGCAAAACGATCACCGCGACCACTAGCGCCCAGAACCCACATGGCGGTCAGGAGGCGACCACCTTGGGTCTCTACACTTCCGCGATGCACTGGGGCGCCATCATCGTACCACCTGGCTACACCAACGATGCCATCTATGCATCGGGAGGAAATCCTTACGGCTACTCTGCCGAAGCGGGAAAATTCGATGACGCTGGCAAAGCATCAGTCGCCCATCAGGCTCGGCGTTTGGTCGAAATAACCTCAAAGCTGGTTGGGTAAAGTGATATCCCACACGCCGGCTAGGGAAGAACTGGCGGGTGGGATGTCGGACTTTTCAGTCATTGGCCCCAGCAGGAACCAAGCTGGCGAGAACGCCGTCTTTGTAAGCTTCTCAGACGGCACCTTTCGGATACTGCAGCTTTTTGCGGTCCGCGACATAGCAATAAAGGCAGGATTCGATCATGAGCTCTCGATCCACGGTTGCCACAAGGTCAAGGAGCTTGCAACCAACTGTTCCGGATCAAACCGCGACTTCTGAGTATCAGGCGGCTTTGGCACTGAACACCATTGTCGCCTGCAGGGAGGGATATGCAGGCTCATGGCGCGAAGGCTGGCCGATATCGGGATATTGGCGGAGCGCAAATCATGCACTGAAGCGCTCGCCCCTTGGCAGCCTTGAAGCTGGCTGGGAAGCGCTTGAAGCTATCGCTCCCGGACTGGTCAACCGATCTTATGGGCCTACATACACGGAGCAGTCGCGATGGAAAGTCGCGCCAGATCAAAGGGGGAGTGAGCGTTGACACGCAGGTTAGTCAACCTCGGGAGCGGTTTCTGGAATATTCGTTGCACCATGAAGGTGGCCGGGATCGTCAACGTAGGCACACAGATTTCGATCGTTCGGCTGCGGAGTGGCCGTTTCGTGTTCCTCGACAGCTATTCCTTGAATGGCGAAATCCGCGAGCTCGTGATGGAGCTCACGCGTGATGGTAGTCTGGTGGACGCGGTCCTCAACCTCCATCCGTTCCACACTCTGCACTGCGCCGCCATGGGGCGGGATTTCCCCAAGGCGAAATTCTATGGCTCGGAGCGGCACCATCGTGTCTGCAGCACGGTGCCCTGGGAAACCGAGCATGTGGAAAGCGCAGCGGTGGCTGATCGATATTCTCGAGACCTCGAGTTTTCGCTGCCAGCGGGCATCAGATATTTCTCGGAGAATGAGAAGGTGCACGCGGGCTCGCTTCTGGCATTTCATCCGGCCAGCGGCTCGCTCCACGTTGATGACACGCTGAATGTTCTTCCCGTGCCTGGGGTCTTGCGCGGGTACGTATCGCAGGTCGTGCTGCATCCCACGTTGGGCGCTGCATTGAATGCCGAAGAAGGTGCGGCTGAGGTGTTTTGTCGGTGGCTTGAGGATATCGGGGCGAGATGGCACGGCACGAAGTCAGCCTGTGCCGCCCACAATGGAATTGCGCGCTTTGCTGAGGGCGATTTCGAGCGGGTCATGCGCGACCTAGCAGTGAGGGCACGTAAAAAGTTAGCCGCCTAGTCTGGGCTCAGGTCCGCGCTGCAGACCCCGCGAAATCCCCATGACCCGCAATTCTGTGGCAGACTCCGGGATGACGAAGGTGCCGTCCGCATTTGCCTCGACCTTCCGCCCGTTGCCGAGCACGTAGCGTTGGTGGGTTCCATCAGATTGTCTGAACACTGTAACAGCGCGACCGGCCGAATCTTCGCATTCCATAATCTGAATGTTGATCCATTTGGCTGACATGTCTTCCTCCAGCGTAGTGTTGCTGTTGCTCGATGTCTTGCCTGCTGCAATGTTGTGCTTTCTCTAAGCGTCCAACAAACGGCTCAGCTTTGACAAGCAGAGATTTCAACCTTAGGCAGATTGCGCTAGTATTCGCCCGAGATTTCGCCTTTGCGTAGCTGCTAAAGGTAGGGGCGGCAAGGCAGGTGTTCATTCAGGTGAGGCGCCGCCAATAGTCGGCAAAGTCGTCAGATGTTTGTCGATGGCCTTGGCGACGATGTGAGGCATCAGGTCAATATCAGGCCGTTAGGCCTCACCTGTCGGGCGCAGGTCCACTCTGAGGTGCGTGCCCACAATCCAAGAGTCTGCGGTGTGTGTATCAAAAAATACTTTGCTGCAGGTCGCCATTTGTGGGTATCAATCCCATATTTGATACACACGAGCGAAACGCAGGAACAAGATGGATCCGATATCGCACTCCCGCGCCGCCCAAGTCGCGTATCAGGACTTGCTGCGCATGCATCTCGACGAGGCGGCGTCGGAGATCATCGGCAGTATAGAGGAGCGTCACCGCAATGGGCGGACCTATCTCTATGACCGGTTCCGGATTGGAACCGAGATGAAGAGTCGCTATCTCGGCGAGGATAGCCCAGACTTGCGCGATCGCCTGGCACGCGCTGCCGACTTGAAAGCAGAGGCTCAAGAGCGAAGAAAACGCATGTCGCGTCTGGCGCGTGTTCTAAGGGCCGAAGGCATGATCGGAACCGATCGGGAGACAGGCTCATTGCTCCTGGCGTTCGCGCGCGCTGGCGTCTTCCGGCTGGGCGGTACGTTGATCGGGACCGGAGCCTATGGGCTCTATCAGGGGGAGCTTGGCGTTCGCTTTGACTCTGACGAGCTTGCCCAGACAGGGGACATCGATTTCGCGAGCTTCGAGCGGCTCTCAGTGGCACTGGGCGACCGAGTGGAAGAAGAGCCAGGGGAGATTCTTCGGTCGATGAAATTCGAAGCCGTCCCAGGCGTTTATGATCGGCAGATCTGGAAGTGGCGTCAAAGCGGCGGCGAGGCCATGGTCGAGTTCCTGACACCGGCCTTCGGCGACGAGGGCATCAAGCCGCTTCCGGCACTGGGGGTCAGCGCACAAGCGTTGAACTACCTCAATTTTCTGATCGCGGAGCCGATTCACGCCCTGGCGCTCTACCGCTCCGGAGTCCTTGTGCAGGTCCCGCGCCCCGAGCGCTTTGCAATCCACAAGCTGATCGTGGCCAGCAGACGGCACGGCGGACCGGACGAAGCGAAGGCGCGAAAAGACCGAGCCCAAGCTGAGTTCCTCATTCGCATCCTCGCCGAGGATCGGCCTGAAGATCTCGCCGAAGCCTACGACCACGCGCTGTCGCAAGGCCCCCGATGGCGGGAGCGGATCGCCTCAAGCCTTGGACGCATGTCGGGCACCAAAGACCTTTTGCAGGGGCTCGTATGAACTGGTGAGGATGCTCGATCCGCGGATTAAGAGGTTTGGTCTGTGTGACCAAGGATTTCGCCCGGCCATCCCGACGGATTGTCCGAGGTGGCCTCGGACCGCAAAGCTCTTTGGTTTATGGCAAGCGGCGCCATCGGCCATGTAGATTTTTCTGAGGGGGTGAAAGCGCGTCGCACCGACATTGCGGGCCTGACCATTCGACGCGGGGCGAGGCTCCGGAAATAGGGAAGTACGCCCCGCGCTGAATGCTCCGTGAGTGGATTGCTGCATTCAAGATACAAGATAGGAGCGCGGAGCTGTTAGGACAACCATTCCGGGAATGTTCTGGAAATGCGAGGCGAAAACCCGCCTCTCTGCGAAGATGTGTACTGCGCTAGTGGCGCCTCGCCCCTGCTTTGGAAGGCGCTCGAATGATTTCTGGCACAGACCGGCTGCGGAACGAGGCTCCGGGCCAGAGCTTGCAGTGCGCGGCAGACACACCCTCGGGTGGCCCGCGGCATTCCAAAAACCACCCATGCTGCGCTTGCATGCATTGCGGCGCGAGGCGAACGAAGAAAGTTCACCCCCGCGGCGGGCGCTTCGACAGAAGGTCGCTGCGAAGGACGTACGATTTTGCCTTCGTGTTCGGTGCTCTTTCGAGGAGCCCAAGACTCAGAAGGGTCTGGATGGACCGGTAGAACGTCGCTTGAGGGATCGCGCCAACCAAAGGATGTCGTCGAAAGCCGTCGGATTTCACCGTGTTGCCGGTGCGCTGGCACAGGGCGTGGGCGGCGAGCAAGACATCCCGCTCGATTCTTCGCAGCCCGTCAATGCCCACGTCAATCTCAAGAACACGCAGCATATCTCGCAACTCGAGTATCGCGCGAAGCTTTCGGTCTGAGGTGGAACGGGGCTGGGGTTCCAATTGTGGCATGTAGAGCAAATTATCAGAGGAATACTGCGTCAAACTTATCAAATTGAGAACTTCTTGTCGCCTTGATTGAGATTTGCTACGGTTCCGTTGGCTTCTTCCGTGAGTGGTGTAGCCGTCTTCAATTTGAGCAGCTTCTTCCCTGGTGGTGAGAGCCGCCAGGAATATTCCTCAATGACGAACCTGTTCTGGCAAAAGAACGAGTGCGCGGTATCTCACCCAGTTGGTGCAGAGTTCGTCACTTCGCGATCTGGACGGGGCGTTCGCTCTATCGTGGCGGGGTCGATCTCTCGCATGGTCAGTTGAGCGTTCACGCGTCGAGCAGCGGGGCCCGCGCGAAACCACTTCGAAGCCGAAGACATATTGAAGCGAGGACGGCGTTGGCCCTTCTTCGGCTTGGAGGCTTCCATAACCACCTCGATCATTTCATCAATGCGGTAGAGACCGCCCGCGACGGGAAGGGGCATCTTGCGCTGCTGAAGGGCCTGACGCTTCACTTCGAGCTTCTCAGCAACATCTGCGAGACTCACCAGGTCAGGGCGGACTTCACGCAGGACGGTGCCAGGCGGTAGCGCTTTGATCAGCGCCCGCGCCGATTGAAGGATCACGCTCTCTGCATCATCCCCTTCCGCTTCAAGTTCTACACCCAGAAGGCCGGCATGACCGGTGCCCACGAGAGCATCCTCAAAGCCCGCTTCGAAGACGGCGTCGGACAGCGCAAATGCATCGTGCTCACCTTCCGGGAGCGCGAAGACCAGTTCGAATTCGAATTCTTCAGCCATCGGAATTTCCTTCGTCGTTCTTCTCAAGCCTCACGCAGGCCAGAGCCTTCTGCCGGATCTTCTTCGCGAACTGCTGCGGGTTCTTGGGTGTAGACCAGACCGACATCTGGCAAAACTCGCCGCAGCGGCATTCCTTGTCATTGGCAGGGCACCGGAGGATCCCCCACGCGTGACCCTTGCCTTCGATGAGGTCCCACCCGAGCGCTTCGAGCTCTTGGATGACGGCCTCGATTTCTTTCGACGCGTGCTTCTTCCTCCGCACTGACGATACTTTCTCCCGTTAAGTTGTCAAGCGACAAAATAGGCGGCGAGCGAACGCCACATCTGCACCTCATTGCCAGTCTTCTATCGGCCAGCGGCGCTTTCGGACGCGCCCCAGCGAGATTCGCGATCCAGAAGACCGGGTTACAGAAGCGAAGCCCCAGATCAAGGCCGCCGCAGATGCTGTCCGCTGCTATAGCTCGCGGCCTCCACGATATTCTGTCCATCCTCAAGGGTGATGTTCCATTCGACATCAAATCAGTTTCTGATGTCTTTTAATGCATCACTAGGGGCGATCTTGTTCACCGGAAGGGCCAAGGCTCCTCCACTGCCCTCAAGGCATTTAGCTTTGCGCGCCGCGAACGTGACGCTGAAAGCGCGAAAGGGGAGCGAGGTTGCTCCTCAGGAGGTACACAACCGCGTCCCTTGCGACCTCGACCGCGGTAAACGGATGGCTTCCACGGCAAAGGCGGAATTTACTTCTCGTTCCGGACCATCCCCAAGATCGAGCCAGCCAGCACTGCAATGCCACCAATGAGCACCGCCGCGATACCGAGGGGGAAGAGGATGGTTCTGGAGGAAACGAAGGTTCCGATGATTTCGGCGCCGAAGGCCAGATGGTCGGTCGCGAGAATCGCGATACCGACGCCTACTAGAACGAACCCACCGAAGAAGACGATTTTCTCCATACCTACACTTCAACTCATGCTTTATTTGACCAAATATTCTTTTCAGCAGATACGAGGTAAAAAATGGCAACCAACAGCATCTGCTAAAGTCCGGTCTAAACCTCACGTCAAGTAGGTCACCATCCGCGCAAATGCTCGTAAAACGTGCATGTCTGCACATTACTCGCCAATCTACCCGAAGGGGTGGCCGAGCGGTAGTCAATTTCTTCCTTGAACTCATGCTGTCACGATGCGCGCTCCCCCGGCAGAAAAATCTCCGCAATCCCCCTCTTCCCATCCTCCCGCCCAAGCTGGATCACCACATCGATGCTGTGCGCGCAGTAGCGGCGCACCTCTTCGAAACTCATGTTGAGGCCAGTGCCGAGCACCATCATGGCCAGCCGATCAATGGCCTTGAGCGCGGTATCGACGTTGATGGTGGTGAAGGACCCACCATGGCAGGTGTTGATGGCCTCGAGGAAGGTGAGGGCCTTAAAGCCCTGGAGCTCACCGAGGATGATCCGGTCGGGCTGCATCCGCAGGCTCGCTTCCAGCAACGTAGCAGGGTATTTCGGACCCCGGCACCCGGTCCGATTTCATGGAGACGGTGTTGGCGTAGGCCGGGAAAAGCACGAAGGCATCCTCGATGGTGACCAGCCGTTCGCGCGTGCCGACCATCTCAAGAAGCGCGCGGGCAAAGGTGGCCTTGCCTGTCGAAGTGCCACCCGAGATCACCACGTTAAGCCGGTCCTCGATACAGATCTGCATGCCTTCGGTCATCCGCGCTGCTGGCACCGCGTCCAAGCCGTGTCCCGCGCTGACCGCGGCGGTGACCGATAGGGCAGGGCGCCTTCGCGGCATCGATCCGATCAGCAGGCGACGATCCCACCATGGCATGGCGATGCCGTCGGGGCGAGTAGGGGGGTAACGCCGGACCGAGCGCGTGGGCCGATGTCCGAAATATGCGGTAATCTTCGGACATGATGGAAACTGGATCTCCCACGGCCTTGCCCAATCGGTTTCTTGATCGGATCGGTGCCGAATCTGCCAAGGTTTGGATGCCGGGAAATTTCGCTGGAGCAAATCGGTCTTCTGAAAATGACGCCGGGCACGACGCCGGCGCTCTTCTAATCCTTCAGATCAGATCGTCCACGGTGACGGACAGCGCAGCGGCGAGCCTTTTGAGAGCATCTAGAGAGCCGTTCTTTCGGCCAGTTTCGATCTCGGCCACGGTCACGCGATGCACTTCCGCGCGAGACGCGAGCTCAGCTTGAGTCAGGCCACGGAGCTCGCGGAACACGCGCAAGGGGCTTTCGCCTTCGATGATGCGAGCAACAGCATCCGAAGGGATGCTCTCTCCGCCATCGACCTTCGCGCGATCAAACGCCGCGATATCTTCAAGGTCGTCTCTGGCTTCGATGAGCGCTTCGTATTCCGCGCGGGGGATGGTGATCATCTCATTCATGTTAACCTCCGTCAGTCATACACGCCGCCGCGCGGCCCAATTTTCAGTACGTCTAGCACCTCGCCCTGATCGTCCATGATCACTCTCCAGTCGCCCACCCGCAGCCGGATGCCTTCGCGGCCTTTCAGGGACTTGACGTTGTTCGACAACGCTTCGGGATCGGTCGCGTAGAGTTCCACCTTTTCGGTGATCCGCTTCGCCTCGTTGCGTGGCATTTTGCGGAGCGTGCGAAGGGCGGCGGTCCTGTAGGTGATCGTCTTCATGGATGTAGCTGTACGCTACATTTTGCCCTATTGCAAGGAGCATTGTAGCGCAAGGCTACAAAGGGGCAGGCCAACCCAGAAAATGGATTCAGCGCGCTAGTCAGGGCGAAAGCTGGCAGACGCCTAAGACCGCGAGATCGTAGCCCTCTTGGAGGCCGTGTTAGCGCGAATGTGCTCCGTGGGCAGCTCGCGGGCGACCGGTCTTCTTCCAGGGGCAGGGCGGCCCGGCGCGACTGACCGCGCAGATCGACGTCCCTCATGAGCACGAGTTGGGGCCAGGGTGAGCACGGCGCGCTGAAGGGCTCTGGGGAAAGCCGATATTGGACCGGCGTGCGGGACGGCTGCTGATCCAACAATTCGTTGCACGCCGTGCTCAAGAGCGACCTAGAGGCCAAATGTCGCAGCCTCCATGACGTATGGTGAGTGGGGTCCCGGGTGATGCGAGAATGCGACATATGTGGCGCATGATTGACACTCTCAACTCGCTTGGCCGGGATGGCCATTTGTGCTAGAAGTTTTCTTCCGCCGGCCGCTTCGCCGGCACCCCACACATGCAGAATGCTTTGCAGGACGATGATTTCGCCCCTGTGCGGAGCTTTGCGTGGGCGAACAAATAGGAGAATACCAACATGGGCATTTTTACCCGCGAACAATCTCAGGCGGTCGAAAAGCTTCTCGAGTGCGGCCTGTCCGATTTCGATATCGCTCGGAAGGTCTCTGCTAGAGGCGAAGACCCAGAAATCCTCATTGATGCGGTCGGCACTGTCCGTGAACGTCGACGGGCAAGCGCCTCTCTCTGAGTCTTCTCGCAAGACATCCGAAAGCCCGCCAGGTCTCGTCTGGCGGGCTTCTTTGTGTCTGCAGAGATGCGTGAATGCGGCGTTTATCCGGCTGAAAAGGGCTCGGAAACTAGTCTTTCGCTGGCGGTACCTTCGCGCGTTACCTGCTGTCTCGCGCGGCGCTGCACGATCCCGAGTTGCTGATATTTTAGAGCTAACGCGCCGCACAGGCCGTTCTTCAGGCCGTGGAGCGCTTGATGCTCGCCTCACCTTAGGCTCCAGACATCGTTTTCACGGAGGTGCAGGCCTTGCACGCTGTTGCGCGCATCATAAGTATGATAATGTAGGCGCAAGGCTATAGGAGTAAGACGTTGCCTGGGATCGAGAGAATGACGATCACGATGCCCGCGGAGCTAGCTGACGTGCTTCGCCAGACGGTGGCAGGGGGCGAATATGCCTCGACGAGCGAAGTCGTGCGCGAAGCTTTGCGTGACTGGGCCCGAAACCGGGATACTGAACGGCGTGAACTTGAGACCCTTCGCGATGCGATCAAGGCCGGGCTGGAGAGTGGTCCGGGCATTTCGGCTGACCAGGTGTTCGCGGAGCTTCGCGCTCGATACGAGGCGAAGTCCTGACTCGTGCGGCACCTTGTCATTCTGCCGGCGGCGCGCACCGATCTGGCCGATGTCGCGGACTTCATTGCCTTGGACAATCCTGAAAGGGCAATGTCGTTCCTTGCCGAGATTGAAGCGAAGATGGGACAGGTTGCGGCGCGCCCCGAAAGCTTTCCCGTGCGAGATGATGTGTATCAAGGGATGCGCGCGGCGCGCCACGGGCGATATCTGATCTTCTTTCTGACTGGAGCGGAGGAGGTGCAGGTTGTCAGGGTGTTGCATGGCGCGCGTGATCTGCCGCGGCTCTTCCTCTGAGTTTTCCCTACCTCCCTGTTGGAGTAGGGCCGAGCTTGTCTCGGCCATTTTTTTGTCCGTGGCCCGACGGCAGCCGTCGGCTGGCAGGCTCCGGTTTCAAGCTTGCAGGGAACTGGTGCGCGCAGGCGACCGACGCCCTGCCAGCGGGCGCGCAGCTCACGCGCCGGGCGGTGCCGCCGCTGAGAATTGAGATGGTGTCGGACGCCCGCGCCTGGTGCCGGCCTAGTCAGGCCAGTGATGCAGTCGGACGCTTCTTCATGGTTAACACCGCCAGAAACGCCTCCCGTTCCTTGAACATGCTCAGGTTATACTTGGCGCACGCATGGCTATATCGCTGCATGAAGGCGGAGAAACCCGCGGAGACCTGCACCACCTGACCCTCGGCAGTTGGATCGGTCGAGCCCATCTCCTCCAGGAACGTCACGCCGAGTTCGAGGGGCATGCGCAAACGTAGCGTCGTCCCGGGTTCGACCTTATCGAACCGCGCCCCGATCTTGTCGAAAACCCCCTCCTCATCGACTTCTGTTAGGGTCAGGATTTCTTCTGCCATGCGCCTCTCCATTGTTCTGCGGCACAACCTATAGACGAACATCTCCCTGTCGTCGAAGTGCTGCTGGGAACCTTCGGCGGAAACCCGCAACATACTGGGATCAGAAGCCGGATCGCTCGAACTGGCTGCTGATCCCGCGGTGTCAACTGGCAAGAATGAACTGGCTCAAACCTGATCGAAGATGTTGGGACCGAGCTGACGCCCTACAAGCGGGGCGACAGGGTGGTCTACCCGGATGCGGTGCACATCGCGTGGGGATACAGGTAGCCGGCAAGGTGCCGCGGATATCGACGGCCGTTTTGGGCTGCTACCGACCTTCGCCGCCACCCGCCCGAGCGGCTCATGTGCGGGACAAAACGGTCGTCCGTCACGCGCCAACTCTGAGCCCAACAAACGGTCAATGTCGGGCAATGCTAGGGCCATAGCTGACGGAATGTTCATTAAGGACAACGTGACCACGTCTTTTTAATTCATCAACTAACGCTTCCAGATTATCTTGGTCCAAGGTCTTCATGAAAAGCGCGTTCACTGTTCCTTTGAGGGTTTTGATCTTTCTTGGACGCGCAGTTCCTCTGGACCTCAAGCTGTCAACAATCGCTTCGATTTTTTGGTCCAGCGAGCTGGCGTTAGAGATTTTGACGAATGGGATCTCGGATAGGTCAACATGACGGAGAGCGTGGATCTTTCTTTCTCGCAAATGCTCAATCAGTGGGTCGAAGCCTTTGTCACGGGAAATCACGTGAAAGTATGCATTGGCATCCTTGGCTGCGATTTCTCCCATATAGAACGCGATATGAAAATCTAGGGCGTTCGCGCCAATCCCTGTTACCTTCTGATAACCAGCGTTTTCTCCCAAATCTTGGAGTGCCTTGGCAAAGTCAAAAGGCACGCTCTTTTGGTTGGCCCCTACGAATACCATCAACTTGAGGGGATGCCCTCGAAGTAACCCGAGGTTCTTGGGCTGAACATTCTCAAAGTCGACTAGGATGTAGTTGTTTTTCAAGAGGTATGCTCCAATTCGAACCCGATGCAAAACAGAACAAGGGATTAAGTCAAGTCGGCTAGATCCTCTGCTAATTTATATGAAGCCGCTGTGCCGCTATGGGCTCGGTGCCGTCATGCGGCAGTGCAGCAGTCAGGGAAAACCTCCACGACAGGGCACATGGCGCGCCCGGCCCGGAACAGCCATTTGCTCTATCCTACCGAACGCGGCGTTCCTCAATCGGCGGCAAGAACCAAACGGCAAGTCCCGCCAGCGGCAGGAAGGCACAAAGCCGATAGACCGCCTCAACCCCGTAGCTGTCCGCCAGGATGCCGAGCAGCGCCGCCGCGATCCCTCCGAGGCCGAAGTTCAGGCCGTAGAAAAGTCCGCCGATCAGCCCGATGCGGTTCGGCAGCAGGTCCATTGCGTAGATCAGGATCGAGGCAAAGGCGCTGGCCATGATCAGATTGATCGCTATCGTCAGCAAGCCGGTCCAGAACAGGTCGGCGTAAGGCAGGATCAGGGTCAGAGGCAGCGGTCCCAGCACCGAGATCCAGATGATCTGCCGCCGTCCGATTGCGTCGCCAACGACGCCGCCGATAAGCACGCCCACGGCCGCGGCCATGAGGAAGAGGAACAACATCATCTGCGAGGCGGGAATCGACAGGCCGAACTTCTCGATGAGATAGAAGGTGTAGAAGGACCGGAAGCTCTCGCCATAAGTGTTCTTGGTGAACATCAGGAAGGTGAGGACGAACAATCCCAAGGCGACTGTCGCGGCGCTTCGCTTCGATGCGGGGGCTTCGGCCTGCCTGCGGGCCGAGCGGTGGGTGAACTCTGCCCGGATCCGGTGCTGCTGGCTGCCGATCCAGGTCAAGAGCAGCATCGCGAGCAGCGCGAGCACCGCAAACCAAGCGAGGCTTGGCTGCCCCCAGGGTACGATGATCAGTGCCGCAAGGACCGGTCCCAGCGCGCCGCCCGCCTGACCTCCCACCTGGAAAATCCCCTGCGCCAACCCCTGCCGGTCGCCCGCGGCATAGCGCGCTGTCCGTGTTGCCTCCGGGTGGAAGATCGAGGAGCCGATGCCGATCATCGCGACCGCTACAAGGATGCCGCCATAGCTTCCCGCGAAGGCGAGGCAGATCAGCCCCGACAGGGTGAAGGCCATGCCGACGACCGGCGAATAGGGCGCCGGATAACGGTCGGTCACCATCCCCATGACCGGCTGCAGCAATGATCCGGCGATCTGGAAGGTCATCGTGATCAGCCCGATCTGCACGAAGTCGAGGCCGTATGCCTCCTTCAGGATCGGATAGGCCGCCGAGATCAGCGACTGCATCAGGTCGTTCAGAAGATGTGTGGCGCCGAGCGCGGTGAGGACGACGAGGTAGGTGCGGGCGGGTGTGGTGGTGGTCACGGCAATCACTTGGTACTGGTTGCGGCGGAGTATGCCCCTAATTGCGAGCGCGACAAGGGTGGCGATGAAACGGCGGCCCTACGCAGTGTCGCGATCAGGATGTTCCGGCGTCCGCATTCGTCAGAAGATTGCTGAGTTTCAGAAAGCAGTAGCGGGCGCTGAGCCGTTGATCGAGACTTCGGCTATCGAGCACACCGCCGAGGTGCTGCAGGTAGACGAGACCTACCGTTCCGGCGGCCCGGAGGACTGGGCCTGGGCTCCTGGGCTCCTGGGCGCAGCGACCAGCAGGGCATCGCCCCGCCGAAGACCGTGGCGTGCGCGAGGGCACAACTGGCGGTGCCGGCCGTCTGAGCATTTCTACAAGACGCCGACCCCGCAAGAGCTCCGGCAGTCTTGGCACCAAGAGAGAGGTCCAACGAAATAGCGCTTATGCGAATGCGAGAAACGTCGGGCGACCGCAAGGAGTACTACGCAACTGGCGGCCGGGTCCGCCCACGATTGTGCTCGGCACAGGTAACGGTCGATCACCGCGCTGCACTTTTGAGGGAGAAAAGCGCAGATCGGTGACATCGACAGCGGCCACAGGCATGATCCATGCCGAGCAGGACATCCGGACAGTCTCTTCATCCGCCTGCCCCGGCAGGAAACGCTCCCGGCTAACAACGATGCCTTTTTAGCCCACAAAGCGTCAAGCATGTGGCTCCACTTCGATGCACCTGCGACATAGGCCCGCGTTCCGTCATCTGGCGGTCCTTGATAGGAAGAGCCTTGAGCAAATCTTCCCACTCACGGAACCGCTCATCGCCGGGGTTAGGCTCTTCAATTTTGGGAGGCGAGCCGCGGCCTCACCGCCATCTCCCGCAAAGCCCTTCGTCGATGAGCACGCGGCCCAAATCACGTCCGTCAGCCAGAGCACAGGTCCCGACTTCACGGTCATAGGACTGCCGGCCGCTCAGGCGGCAGCTCACGGCTTGGCCGCGAACCAATTCGCGCATCCGCTCGGTCGCGCGACTGCCAGCCGCCGTGCCGAGCTCCGCGCAGTTGAGGTTTGCGATCCGAACGGGAACGCGCGTCACCTCGATTGTGTCGCCATCCCGGACATGGGTCACTGTGCCCGAGAGCGGCCCCGCGCTCGCGTTGCTGCTTTCACCGCCATGGCGGATCACGCGCGGCAACTGAACGCCGCCGCCTTCCATGACCTGCTCACCGAAATAAGCGATGATCACGGCAACCGCCACGATGAGGAACGGCGCGATCGAGCGACTGCGCCTCGGGCGGCGGGACTTGGGTGTCCTCGCGGGGCGCCGCAGCGGCCCCTTGCCGATGCCGACAACATTCGAGCGGCCCGCCGACCGGCGACCTCGGCGGGTCATGCCGACTCCCGCACAAGCGCGCCGTCGGTCAGGGGGCGCTGCAGCGCCTTGGCGTCAGACCAATCCGCCGTCAGCCAGGTTTCCCACTCGTCCGGGTCAGTAAGGATCACCGGCATTGCCTTGGGATGGATCTCAGCGACCTCGGCATTCGGCTCGGTGGTCAGGAAGCCGTAGAGATCATCGGTGGTCTCTCCATCCTTGAGCTTCCGGATGCTGCTCCAGGCATGGACCCAAAGCCCGGCGAACATCGCGGGCCGATCCTCGGCGAGCCGGAACCAGGCGTTGCCCTTTCCAGTGCCTGCTGGCTCGGCGAAGGCGCTCAGTGGCACCAGGCAACGGCGCTCGGGCTTCAGCCAGCGCCGCCAGTGCGGCGAGCCGATGTTTCGGATGTTCGTCACGCCACGATCAATCCCGGACTTGCTGTGGAACTGCGGCGGGCTCGGCATGCCCCATCGGGCCATCTGTAGCACCGCGTCCTTGCCCTCGTTGCGCAGGATCATGCCCGTCTGGTCCGGGTAAATCCCGTCCCGCGGCTCGAAGTTCCCGATCCGGTCGATGACGGTCCTGTCGGGAAAGAGCCCCTTGATCAGGTCCTGAGAGGTTCGGTTGGCGTAAAGGTTGCACATGGCGGGTCCCGCAGAGCTACGTCGACGTGCATGATGAGAGGGGACGGCCACCAGGACAAGCTCGGCGCCAAACTCAAAAGCCGAAGGAGGCACCCGCGATGCACAGCACAGTCGCACTGAAGATGAAAAAGCCCACTACCATGCTGAGTTTATGTTGAGTGCGTGGCGCGGGTCGCGCATGCGTCTGGCTGTCTCTATCACGAGCTAGAAGGCGACGATCAAGAAGACCAGCACCAGGTCGGCCGGCCCGTTGGTCAATTTCGCCGGCGGTCCTGCCGCGCCCCTACAGCCTGGGCGGTGGAGGAAAGCACGGCCATCGCCAGAGCGGCATCGAAAATCAGGTCGAAACCGTAAGCCGGCTCCCCGCGCCCCAGGACGCGAGGCCCAGACCCGACATAAATTCCCCGGGCCAGCACGAGGCAGGTCCCGGGGTGATCAGGTCATAAAAATACTGTGCAAATATCCTAAGGCTCCCTGAGGTCGGCGAACGAACAACCGAGTTGGTCCCGGGGAACAATGGCCGTAGCCACCACTCACGTACATCGCAGAAGATGTCGGGTCAGGATGTCAGGAAACCGTCACCCCGGTCCAAAAACTTGCCTCGCAGAGGCAGAATTCACGAAAATTAATGACAGTGAGCCGCTAGATTTGAATTTGTTTCCCGCAAGAGAGTGCCTCGTCCGACATGGACTCGCCCAAACATTGCACGCATTCAGCTCCGACAATCCTTGGATGCAGAATCGGCCACGCCGGAGTGGGGCCTCGCGATCTGGCTCATCCCTGTGGTTCCGCGCCCCCCGGATCAGAAACACACCGATCCAGTCCGGCGAAATCTGGAAATCCTGCCCCTTCAACTGCCGCTTGCGCAGCAGATCGACCACGGCCGGATCCTCAAGAGCACGCGTTTCGCGCAGTATGCCCGCGACAGTATTCGGACGTTGTCCGCCCTTTGCCCGTTCCTCGTTGATTGTGCGGAAGTTCCGGCTGCTCCCCGGCGGGGAGAGCTGTATTGGACCCATCCACCTCAGCGCATGCACTGGCTCCAACCATGGCCTACCCGCCGCATGCCTTGGCGTGCCCCGGCGGCGTGGGCCATTCGGCATCGATGAGGCGATTTGTAGATCGATATTTCTGGGGATCGTTCGCGCGGTCGGCCACGTACCACCGCGCAGTGGGGGGGCCATGTCACGAGCCGGCTGGCAGTCTCAAGCCAGTCGGGCTGCAGGACGCACCTGCCATCAAGGCATTGAACGTATGAGGGGAAGGCGCCCGCCGCTGCCTGGGCGACGCCGGCATCGCGGACAATGGCAGCATTAAAAGGCAAATGCTTCGGCAACTAGGCCAGTTCCCCTTACATGGCTACGACGAGCGCCTGGCTGCCGTCGTCGGAGCCGCTTTCGACATAGATTCCGCGGGCGATTTCACACTGCAAGGAGGTAACGCAGGCCCGCAGGCGCGCGCTTTCGTTTCGGCCAATTACCACCGCAACAACATCATGCCGGTCGAACATCGTGCGCCACACAGGCTCTTTTGCTTCAACCGCTCCCAAGTGGTTGATTGGCGCCATGGTCAAGTCTGCTCTGCTTCCGGGTCCTTCTCAATGTGGAAGCCGGGGTCGGTCTCGAGGCGCAATGTGCCGTAGCGGTCGCGTCTGAAGGTGCCCAGACTTGTCACGACATGGTTTTCGGCCCGCAGACAATGACAAAACCACGCATGGGGCCGTGTCCTCAAGTCGTTCCGCGAGAAACTGCAGGCTGCAAAGGGCTTGCTTTACGGTCGCGGCCATCTTGCATAATGGCGCTGTACTTCTCCAACGCGATGGTGTGACAGTGATGGCGCCGCGGCATTTGGCTGGATTCATATCGCCGCCGCTGTTGCGGTCGGCATTTCTATAATCTTTGCACTGCACCGCATCAATTACACGAAAAATGTTTCTCAGGTACTTATTCGACATCCTCCGAAAGACGCTTTCCTGGTCGCGAAGATATCCAGCTTCCATGGGTGCGGAAACTTCGGAGCTTATCGCGACCGGCCGCATTGCGGATGCGCACACCGCTCCATTGGGCGCCTCTCACACGCACTCAGACGCGGCCTCCGTGCAGCTCCCTGCGCGGCTGATTGCGTCACACGGAGAAGAAGGCGCACCCCGTGTTGGCGTGGTCGCCAGTGGCTCTGTTCAGGCCCAGCCCAAAGCGGAGTCACCAAGTTTCGACGCGTCCGTGGTCGCCTCCAAGGAGCTTGCGTCGCCACCGCGGGCTTGGCGCCGGGATCTCGCCATCGTCGATGGCATGGATGTGATGTGCTGGGAGGGTGGGGCCCCAAATCTGGAGGCACTGCGCACCGTGATCGATATGCTGCACGCGCGTCGGGTCACGCCGCATATCGTTCTGGCCCCTGACGCCTGCCGGACGTCGTTGGGGGAAGAGGTTGATCTCCGCGCATTCCGCCGGCTTCTGGACCGTGACGTGAATATCGACATCTGCCCGTCGGAGAAGTCGGTCGCGGCGTGGGTGATCGAGCTGGCGGGCGATTTGGTGGCGCCGATCGTGTCGAACGATCCTTACCACGCTTGGCCAAACGCTCGCGATTTTCCACGGCTATAGGCTATGTCGTAAAATCGCAATGAACGTGCGCCTACCTACTCCACTTGGGGCCTGAGTAGTGCGGCACGAAGGAATTCAACTCTCAGCTGAGACCCTCAGTTCCACCGCGTTGGTGCGTGAACCGCGTTGCGCGCCGGATTGCCACTATACGGGCGATAATTCGGCAAGAAATAGCGTCTTCGGTGCTAAGGTGAACAAACAGCAAGAAGCCAGCCGAACCATCTCCTGCAAAGACTTGTTGGTCTGCCAGGAGGACCAAGACCATGAAAAAGTATTTTTATATCACTGCTATCGCTTTTCCCATCGTGACAGGTTCGGCCTGGGCTCAGGAAACGACCGTCCAGCCAACGGACCAAGCCCCTGCCGAACAGACGGAGGGCGAAACTCCGGACGATGGGATGGCGGGGGGCGCGCCGGCAGCCGGTGACATGGCGACCGAGTCCGCTCCGGCCGAAGGCATGGCCGCCGAAAGCGCAGACAGCGAAACAACGGTGCCACCCTCGGACGTTGTCGTACCGCAACAGGATAGCGCCGAGATGCTCGGCGATTGGCTGCTCAGCACGTCGGTGACCTCACCGGACGGGGAGACCATCGGCAGCATCAAGGATTTCATCATCACCGAGGACGGACAGATCACAGCCGTAATCCTAGGTGTCGGCGGCTTCCTTGGCATCGGCGAAAAGGACATCGCGGTCGACTATAGCCTGTTGGACATCCAGTACGACGGCAACGCCATTCAACTCGCTATGACGCGAGAGGAAGCAGATGCTGCGCCTGAATACCAATACCGTGACAAGGAGACCCCGCCCCCGGCAACGGGTGACGCGATGGGTGCTACCGGAACCGACATGAACAGCGAGACCGGTATGACGGGTGGCGAAGCCGGAACGATGGGCGCCGCACCTACGGAATGATGCGTTTCGCGCACGTCTGAGTTGCCGAACTTTGTCAGCGCCCGGCTGAAATCTCAGCCGGGCGCTTCGCCAACCTTCCACGGTTGGATCGCCCCGAGCCGGGAAGATGGCTGCATGTTCATGCGCATGGTCTTCTCTTCCTGCCCTACTGATGGATTCAACAGACTTGCCGCCTAGCCCGCGCGGAGCGTTCATTTAGGCTGATCATCATTCCTATCCGGCTTCACCGGTCAACCAAGCAAGCGCATCAGATTGTGTTTTGAATTCACGGGTTTCCTCAACCTTCGCACGCTCCCCATAGAGCTCGGTGTATTCCTCTCCGCGATAGCGAAGCTCGGTGCATCCATCAGAACCGGGCACCTCCTTTTTCCAGACCTCGCGTGCCCCTTGAGCTTCGAACAGTTCCCATTCCCGGTCGGTCACAGCGATCCTCCTGATGTCGTGAGCTTTCCACAACAACGCGCAGCTCGCTGAAGCAGTTTCTGACGCGGCGGGGGACGGCATGTTCGTGCCGATGGTCAGAGCTGTAAGGCCCAGAAGGGCAGGTATTCCGGTTGAGCCACTCCGCGCCGCTCCTCCACCGCGAAGAAGATGTCAATAGGCTAGCGAGCGGTGGAGGAGCGGCCGCTTGTCGTAGGCCGGTTTTAGCGCGGCCATGCGGATCGATCCGAGCGGTGCCCCCTGACGATGCCAAGTGGGCTCGGATTGGAGCAACCCGAGTGTCCGGTTCATGGGCTATGGCGGGTTGGGTGAATTGCAGAGGCCAGAGTGTAGGGCGTCAACCTCCTTGGCCGCTACCGACAAGCAAATTGGCCGGTTTTGACCGCTGCGTTCTTCGTTGATGTTACTGTGCGGTTTCCTCCTCGTGCTTGTCGCTGATGTTGTCGCTTGAGGCTGTCGGCGGAGCGACAGCCTCGGGTGATTGTCGGGAGGCTGCAGCTCGCCGGCGGTAGCTGTCCCCATTCATCTCCAGGATGGTCGCGTGGTGGACCAGCCTGTCGATCGCGGCAACGGTGACAGCCTGGTCTGGAAAGACGCTGCCCCAGGCACTGAAGGGGCGGCGATCGCGAGGCTCTTGGTCTCGTAGCGCCGGGCGATGAGTTCGAAGAGCACGGAGCTCTCGGCCTGACCCGATCATCAGGGAAAGCGTCTGGATCGGCCATCTGTAGATGGCGCAGGAGTGTCACGGCTTGAACGGCCGGATCGCGTTCGAGGATCGGCAGCAGAAAAGGTTCCCAAACCGCCTCGAGCGGATCAGGCACGGTACGCCCGCGGGCGGGTTGGCGATGCGAAGGAAGGCGGGGATCCGCCTCGAGGCGGTGGGCAGTGCGTTCGCTGAACCCTGCGCGGGCGGCAGCGATACGCTGGCTGTATTGAAGGCGGTCGGTCATGTAGACTCCCACTTGCTGGTCGGTGACGGGTTTGCCCGGCAAGGTCGGATCTCCGTTTGGTAGCAGAGACTTCGACCCTACCGGCCCGCAGCGGCCAGCACCCCCCGCAATCCCCCGTGAAGAGAACCGCGCCGCCGCCAGCCTTCGGTCGGGCTAGGCCCTCCCTACGGCTGGCGGCGGCGGCCAACTTGCCTGACGGTGCCGGTCAAGATGGTTGTCGCCCACCACAGAGCGCACCTGGCTCATGGTGCGCCAGAATTTCCTCAGCTTTTTGCCACCCGGGCTGGTCACAAACTACACGAAGCCCATCGCAGGGCAGACGCCAGCGACACGGCGAGTGGTCGCTGCCGTCGCATCACTTCAGAATAAGGGGGATCAAACTGGCCAGATGGCCTGCAGTTTTTCGCCTGCCAGAATGCGGCTCCGGGCGGCGGCTTCATGTGCGCCCAGTTCGTCGGCCTGATCGGCAACGGCGACCAGGTTGGCGCGGGGGATGCAGACGACGCCATCGATGTCGCCAAAGATGACATCGCCAGGTTGCACGGTGGTCCGACCGAAAGTCACCGGGATCTGACTTTCCTTGGGTTCCTTCTTGCCGGTGATGCCAACCGGGCTGGGTGCGATTCCGAACAGGGGATAGCCGAGGCTGCGCACCTGCGCCAGATCGCGGACGGTGGAATTGACGACGGTAGCGGCCAGACCCGCAGTCTTAGCCCCCGTACTCATCAGTTCACCGGAACAGCTGCCTTCGGCACAGCCCGCATCAACCACCATGATCGCACCCGCTGGGGCGTTATCGATGGCGTTGTGATAGACGTCCTGCGGTTCGCCTTTGCGTTCCGAGGGGGCAAACAGCACGGTCACCGCCGGACCTACAACAACGGCGCCCGGTTCCAATGAGCCGTACAGAGAAATCCCGTCCAGAAATCCCCATAGGCCAAGGGCCTCCATACTGTCGTGCACATCGCCGGAGTACCATTTTTTAAGACGCACGATCGCGCTAGTTTCTTCGGCGGTGTAGGCATAATCAAACATTGTTACTCTCCTCCATTTCCTTTTTGATCGCGATGCGCAGGTACGCTGCGGAGCGCGCAATCTGTTCGCGCATGAGATCCTTGGCACCCCGGCCGTTGCGGTCGCGGATGCGGTTGAAGATCTCTTCGTGCTCGGTGTAGGCCTCGTCCAGGGACTTGGTGGGCACGCGGCTGGACACTTGGATCATGTCATTGATCAGGTTGGCGAAATTTTCATACATGATGGCAAGGATGCGGTTCTTTGAACAGCGCACCAAGGCAAGGTGAAATGCCGCGTCGGCATTGACAAAGCCGTCGAAATCGCCGTTGTCTCGTGCGGCTCGCATGCCTTCCAGCGCAGCCTGAACCGCGTCGTCGATGGGCGTGTCGCTCGCCACGAGTAGGTCGATGACCTCGGTCTCGATCATCCGCCGCGCTTCCATCAGCTGACGCAGGTAATCGGGTTCCGACGCGAGCTGCTGGCGCACCGTCACTGCCAAAGAGCCGATGAATTCATTGACGTCACGGCGCACGACCGTTGTGTTGCCGCCATGGCGCCGTTGCACCAGCCCCTTGGTTTCCAGTGCCTGAATGGCTTCGCGTACGGAACGGGTGGAGACGCCGAAGTCTCGTGCGATCTGGCTTTCAGAAGCCAGTTTGTCACCCACGCGCAGATCGCCGTTCAGAATACGGTCCTCAAGCGACGACTGAACGGTGATGTGCAGGCGTTCCCTTGTCGGAGGCTGCGGTGCGGTGGGGCTCATCTGTCGCTCCTTGGTGTCGATTTTGGTCATGTTGCCGGTGGATCGCATTTCAACAAGGCTGTTGACGAGGTTACTCATTGTTGCTTAGCCTACTTATGTCATAAGTCATATGTCAAGAGTGAGTCAGTCTTGAGGAGAAGGCTCTCACCAACATGAAAAGGGAGGAAGTCATGTTCCATGAAGCTCTTTTACGGAGCCGCCAGGCGTTGTGCCTTGCCGGGATTGCGTTGGTCGCGACCGCGGGTGGCGCCCTGGCGGAGTGGCCAGAAAAAGCCGTGACGGTCATCGTGCCATGGTCGGCAGGCGGCGGCACGGATGCAACCGCCCGCGCGGTGGCTTCGGAGCTTGAAGAGAGACTCGGTCAGCCCTTCAACGTGGTGAACCGCACCGGTGGAGGGGGGCTGGTCGGGCATAGCGCGATCGCAAATGCCCCCGCGGACGGATACACCCTAGGTGTCATTACCATCGAGAGTACGATGTTCGCCGCGCAGGGCCTGCCGGGTGTCACGCCTGAAGACTATACCTACATCGGGCGTTTCAACGCAGATCCCATCGCGATAAACATCGCGGCGGACGCCGATTACAGCGATGCCCAGGGGCTGATAGACGTGGTGCGCGCCGACCCAGGTGCTGTTGCCGCATCGGGTGCGAACAGGGGTGGCCTATCGCATTTGGCGTGGATCGGACTGTTGGACAAGCTCGACATCGATCCGGCCGCCGCGACATGGGTAGCAACCGACGGGTCTGCGCCGGCAATGCAACAGCTAGCCTCGGGTGCGATCGACGTTGTGTCGACCTCGCCCGCCGAGGCGCAGTCGTTGGTCGACGCTGGCGAAGCCAAGACCGTCGCACTGATTTCGTCGGAACGCAGTTCGCTCTATCCCGATCTGCCAACCACCACAGAGCTTTTCGATACTGACTGGTCGCCTTTGCCGTTCCGTGGCGTGGCAGCCCCCAAGGGGATCCCCGACGAGGTAGTGGCCAAGGTAGAGGCCGCGCTACAGGAGATCACTGAAGATCCGGACTTCCAGTCCTTCATGGCCTCACGCGGGTTCTCAGTGGCCTATCAGGATGCGGCTATGTTCGAGAGAACGGTAATGTCGTCCTCCGAAGGGCTTGCCTCGGCCATGAGTTCCGCCGGCCTTAGCCAGTAAAGCACGGACTCGAAAGGACCATTCCATGAGGATCGGAGATCGTCTCTTCGGGCCATTCCTGGCCCTGCTCGGCATGTTTGTCATCTGGGAGGCACAGAAGCTCCCCAAGATTCCCGGTGTCCGGTTCGGGGCTGACCTTCTGCCCACGGGAGCTGGGATTCTTCTGGTTGTGTTTGGCGGGCTGATCCTGCTGTCCGGGCTGCGCCAGCCGGGCCAGCTGCTGAATGTCGATGACTGGAAACGGCGGGGCCGCAGCGGGCTGGCCGCGCTCTGGTCGCTGGGGGGGCTGCTACTTGGGATGGTCCTTTTCGAAACCTTGGGGTTCCCGCTCATGGGAACCCTTTTCATGGCGGTCATGATGACCCTGATGGGGGCTCGGCTTCGGGTGACCATTATCGTGGCGCCGTTTTTTGTGCTGCTGTTGTATTACGTTTTTTCAGGGCTGCTGAAGGTGTCTCTGCCCGCCGGGATGCTTGACGGGATAATGCCATGAGTATCGCAACCCTCGCCGAAAGCTTCGGCATGGTTTTCCAGGCTCAGGTCCTGATCGCTATCTTGGGCGGAGCGGTTTACGGGCTGTTCATCGGGGCGCTGCCGGGCCTGACCGCTACAATGGCTACCGCGCTTCTGGTGCCGCTGACCTTCTATATGGCGCCTCTGCCCGCGATTGCGCTGATTGTGTCGTCGACGGCAATGGCGATCACGGCAGGAGACATTCCGGGGGCGCTGCTGCGCATTCCCGGTACGCCTGCCTCTGCCGCCTACACCGAGGAAAGCTATGCCATGACGCGCCGTGGAGACGCGGGTAGGGCGCTGTCCATTGGTTTTTTCTTTTCGGCGCTCGGCGGGCTGATCGGGGCGGCAGTTCTGTTGATCACCGGCCCACTTCTGGCTCGAGTTTCGTTGAACTTCTCAAGCTTCGAATTTTTCTGGCTGGCGGTGCTGGGCCTGCTGACCTGCGCACTGGTCTCGGGATCAAACCCTGTCAAGGGCTGCGTTTCCCTTGTGCTGGGTATCCTGATTTCGACCGTGGGTCTGGACATCACCACCGGGCAACCGCGTTTTGCCTTCGGGTCGGTCGAACTTTTGGGCGGGGTCAGCTTCATTCCCGTGATGATTGGCATGTTCGCCTTCTCAGAAATCCTGCGCGGCTTGTCGGCGAATGGTGACAAGGATCGGTCTGAGATGGAACCGAGCATCGACAGCCGCCAGTTGAAACCGTTTCAGGGTGTCTGGGGTCTGTTCCGCCGCTACCCTCTGAGCGTGCTGCGGGGCACGTCGCTGGGCGCATCGCTAGGCGCGCTGCCGGGCGTCGGGGGAGATCTGGCCGCATGGATCGCTTATGGCATTTCGGCCCGGTTTTCCAAGACACCCGAGAAATTCGGCAAGGGTCACGAGGAGGGCCTGATCGAAGCGACGTCGGCTAATAACTCTGGTCTGTCCTCGGCCTGGATCCCGGCGCTGGTCTTTGGAATTCCGGGAGATGCGGTGACAGCGATCGCTGTGGGCGTGCTCTACATGAAAGGTGTCTCGCCCGGGCCGCGACTGTTTGCCGAGAACCCAACGATGCCGACCGCGATCATCCTGTGCTTCTTCGTTGCCAACCTGCTGCTGTTTCCGCTGGGCTACTTCGCGATCAAGGGTGCACGGGCCGTCCTGGCGGTGCCGCGAAACGTCATCGTTCCGATGATCCTGGTCTGTTGTTTCCTTGGAGCCTACGCCATCAATAACACGCTGTTCGGCGTCGGGATCATGCTGGTGGCAGGCCTGACTGGTTACATCATGGAACGTAACGATTTCCCGATTGCCCCCGTGATCCTGGGTCTCGTGCTAGGACCGGTGCTGGAACGCAACTTTATCATGTCGATGCAGATCGCGCGCGGAGACCTCATGGGGTTCTTCCACCGCCCCGTTTCCGCGGTGCTCGGCGTCTTTGTCATCGCAGTGATTGCGGTGACCATCGTTTCCCAAGTCCGCAAGGTTCTGCGCCGATCTCGCGCAGACACTTCTGAAACTTCTCTCACGCAATAAAGGACGTTTGTCACATGCCCGATTATTTTTCTGTTCAGGACAAGGTTGCCATTGTCACCGGCGGGCTTGGCCAGTTGGGGAGCCAATTCAGCAAGCAACTTGCCGAAAACGGGGCCAAGGTCGCTATCTATGCCCGGCGCGACCGGACACAGGACGAGGTCGAAGCGCAGTTTCCCGGTCTGAGCGACCGTATCCGCGTCTACAAATCCGACGTGAAGGACAAGGACAGCCTGATCGCAGCGACCGAGTGCGTGATCGCCGACTGGGGTGTGCCGAACATCCTGGTCAACAACGCCGGGATCGACAGCAAGCCGGACGGCGCCGCCGACCAGAACGCGCCCTTCGAGATCTATCCCAAAAAATATTGGGACGACGTGATCGAGACCAATCTGACCGGCTGTATGTTGTGTTCTCAGGTGATCGGCACAAAGATGGCCGAAGCGGGCAAGGGATCTATCATCATGGTGGGTTCCATGTACGGAATGGTGTCGCCCAACCAAGCGCTCTACGCCTACCGCGAGGAGCGTGACGGCCAGCCTTTCGTCAAGGCGATCTCCTACGCCGCGTCGAAATCCGGCTTGTTGAACATGACCCGCTACCTTGCGACCTATTGGGCGAAAAAGGGCGTGCGTGTGAACCTCGTCACCTTTGGCGGCGTCAAGACGGGCTCCTTCGACAAGGAGTTTATCGACGCCTTCCTCGAACGTGTTCCCATGGGGCGCCAGGCGGAGATCGAGGAATTTGGCCCCATCGTGCAGTTCCTCGGGTCAGACGCGTCAAGCTACATGACGGGCGCGAACCTAGTGCTCGACGGGGGCTTCACCAGCTGGTGACACCAGGGCCTGTTTCTTGGGAATTGACGTGGAACAGGGAGTGCGCGCGCTGGTGTTCTTGATGTGTCGGCCGGGCTTTTGGAGACCGCCGCGCAGGTGATCACCACGCATCAGCCCGCCCCGGATTTTGCGCAGCAGAGTTCGGGTTCTCCCAGACCACGTTTTACCATCAGCTCGAGACGCAGCGCCTCTCAGAGACCGAAGCTGGAAGTGGGGCGCAAGCCGAATACCCCATCTGAGCCTAGCAGGGTGTCTAGTCTTCGGGGACCACCTCACGGGTTCGCGGCCCCGTTCCTCGCAGTAATGACCGTGAGCTGAAGATTGCCCCGTGTTCACGGTCTGGGGTGCCCGACGGATGTTTCCGGAGCTCTGTTTCCAATACAGCGACGGGCGAGCGTAGTAGCGGCATTCCGGGCCGGCGGACTCACGCCTCCGCCGGCCGGTCTTGCCGATGAGGGATGTCCTCTACGAAAGCAGGGTGCCATCATCGAAGAAGGCCGTATGCACTCTGGGGCCCCAGAAGTAGTCGGAAGCCTCGAAGGGCTCGATGATCGCGCCCGTGTTGTTGAAGAAGCCATACCCGTTGTTTTCCAGGAATTTGAGTTCGGTCTCCGTGTAGATCCCTGTGGCCAGAAGCAGGTCGACATCGCCATCGAGATCATAGTCTGCCGCTGCCTGAACATTTCCGCCTTGTTGCTGCGGCAAGGAGACCTGCGCGCTGCCGAGAGCGAATTGTTTTCCGGAAGTGGTGTTCACCACCTTATAGGTTCGAAGCCCGGCGAAGGTGTTCGCGGGGTCTTGGGTAATGCCGGCCGTCACCAACTCCACCAGACCGTCCCCGTCGAAGTCAGCGACTTCGAATGACCCGAGTGCACCATCCATCGGATCGATGTAGAGCTTGTCGCCCGCTTGGCTGTACCCGGAGCCGTCGTTGAGCCAGCCGTAAATGCCCCGTCCTTCACCGCCAACAACGAAGAGGACATCCATGTCGCCGTCATGGTCGATATCGACAACATGCGGGTCACCCATCGGAGCGTCGCTTGGAGCGTATGACTCCGTGGCTACATAAGAGCCAGAGCCATCATTGAGCATGATGGTCATGGCATTGTAGTCGTAGGCAGAGAAGACCACGACATCTTGAAGGCCGTCACCGTTGAAGTCGGCAAACCGCGCGTCGTTGTTCCCATCACCCACCGTTGCAGGGCTTTGGGACAGAACGCTGAAATTTCCGTTCCCATCATTGCCGAAGACGATGACCCGTTCTCCGAGGTAGCTCGTCGCAAGCAGATCCAGATCGCCATCTCCGTCGGCGTCGCCAACATCGTGAAGCATGATCATGTCTTCAGGAAGGGAGGCATCGTCGCGATCTTCGGTATCGACGTCGATATCGATTTGAACAATATGGTTGGGGGTGGGTATGAACTCTCCACCTCCGACATTTTCCTTCGGTCGGAACGCAAAGTTGATCGTTTCGACACGGCCCGGCTCGGTATATGGGTAGATGTCAAAGGGCCCCTGGACTTCAATGAAATCGTCGTCCCCGTCGCCATCGTAATCGATCGACATGAGCGTGCGGTAGTCAGTCCGGATGCCGGCCGCGTTCTCAATGAAGGTTGCAGTGCCATCATTGTAGACAGCAGTGACGAATTCGGCAGTGGTGGTGGTGCTCGCTTCCGCAAACCAGAAGTCAGGCGTTGGAACAGATGACGATGGAGGCTCTGCGGAGAACAGTTCCACATAGTCGATCCGCAGAGGCTCTCCGCCATCACCGGCACCGGAGAGATTCAGGACATCGCCAGCCTCGAGCCTAAGATCGGTGAAGGTAATCGTTCGAAGGCTGCCCTTGCTTGCGATGGCATCGCCGGTTGTATCATTGAACTGCCATGACCCACGAGTGCCGTAGTTGATGCCATAGCTCAAATTTGAGATGCCGTCGGTTTCATCGAAATAGGCGATGGTCAGATCGAAGAGCCCGCTGTGCTGGACAACATATTCAGCCCGGGCACCTCCCCCGGAAGTGTGTTGAAGGGTTTTCATGTCTGAGGCTGCGCCATTTTGAACAACCGAAAACCCTTCCACAACAGTGAAATCCTCTGCCTCGATCCGGATCGTCTCGCCGTAGGGAGGCGTTGTGGCAACAATATCTATGTAGTCTGTGCGCAGGGGCTCACTGCCGTCGCCGGACCCTCGAAGCTCGATTGTATCGCCGGCCTCCAGGGCGACATTGAACGCGGTGAACTCGGCTCGTGCCTGCGGCGTTACGATTTCGCTCCCGAGTAGGGAGTCCCAGGTGAATGATGCAACGACGATGTCATTGACGACGAGTTCCATTTCGGAAAATCCGTCCGTCTCATCAAAGTAGCCAATGGTGATATCGTACATCCCGGAGGGATGATATATCGCGCCAGGCCCAGAGAATATTCCGCCAGCCTGCGAGGCGTCTCCAGTTGCCTGAAGATAGGATTTTCCGGACGCATGTGGATTCGAGCGCACTGCAAATCCAGCGCCGATCATCAGGTCCTCGGCTTCGGTGCGACCAACGGACACGGGTGTGGTAAAAAGGCTCGCGGGAAAAGAAAAAACAGAATCGGACAAGGGATTACCAGGCATAGTCACCTCCCTAAAATGCGCGACTCAAATTCTCTCAAAGAATGTGCGAAATGTGCATGCTCTACCTTGACGGGTCAAGCCTCCAAGACATATTCCCAATACTGCATAATCAGGTTTGCGGGGCATCGCGACCGAATGCGCAAAAAAGGCACTTCACTGACACTGTCTTCCTCGCGGATGAATGCCTCTTCATCCCAGCCCAGGAGCCACAGGGAAAACTCGACATCCTCGTCCCAGGCGACTTCGACGACAGAAGGTTGCTCTGCATTGGCGCTGGCGAGGGTGGTGATCATGTGCGCGGGATCAATGCTTGGCAGGATGGCCAGAGCCAGAAGGCTCGCGGCAAGCAGCGCGCCTCCTCACGCCGGTCTGGGAATGAGTTGCTTGGGCCGGTAGGCAAGGCGCGCCAGAAGTGGTCGGCTTTTGGGCTGCCGTGATGGCGCCGGCATCACTGCAAGCGCATCGTGAGAACGGCGGTGCAAAATTAGTCCACTGGCCGGCAATCAGTCAAGATTCGGCAACAAGGCCGTCAGAAAGCCAAGGCACAGTATTAGGGAGAAATATCCAAAGACATGCTCCATTCCGAGTTGGTCGGCTAGAGCTCCAAGCCCCGCTGCACCTAGTGCCCCGACGCCGAAGGCAAAGCCGAACACGAAACCTGACACCATGCCGACCTTTTGTGGCAAAAGCTCCTGCGCAAAAACCACGATCGCCGAGAAGGCAGAAGACAAAACGAGCCCAACTACGATACTGAGGCCGATCGCAGCCCATAGCGATGTATGCGGGAGAACCACAGCGAACGGTAGCGCCCCCACAATCGACCCCCAGATAACTTTCTTGCGCCCGATACGGTCTCCAACGGGACCACCGAAAAACGTGCCGAGCGCAACCGCAGCGAGGAAGACGAACAGAAGCCCTTGAGCATGGGCAACTTCCATTCCGTATTTTTCGATCAGGAAAAACGCATAGTAGCTCTTGAAGGTCTCAATATAGACGAACTTGCTAAGTAGCAGCGCACCAAGAACTGCGAAGGCAACCAGAAGCCTTGCGCGGGAGAGGCGGGGCCCGATTGTTGGCCGCACCCCCGAGCTTTGCGTCATGCGCTGGTGGTTCGTAAACCAACGTGCGATCCACATTAGTATCATGACCGCTACAACAGCAAGGAGCCCAAACCAAGCAGTCGTGGCCTGTCCGAACGGCAACACAATGAGAGCAGCAGCGAGCGGCCCTAAAGCAGTCCCCGCATTTCCGCCGACCTGAAAGCTGGACTGGGCGAATCCAAAGCGTCCTCCGGACGCCATTCGGCAAACTCGCGAAGCTTCGGGATGAAACAGTGCCGACCCGAAACCAAGAGTGGCAGAAGCCAGCAATAGCCCTGCAAACGACCCGGCCGTCGCGAGCAACACCACGCCGAGCGCGACCGCGGCCATGGACACCGCAAGAGAATAAGGACGCGGACGCAAATCTCCGTAAAGTCCCAGAATGGGCTGCAAGATGCAGGCGGTGATCTGCTGAGCAAGCGTCAGGAGCCCAAGTTGGAAGTAGCTCAGCGCGTATTCTACCTTCAGCACCGGGTACAATGCGGGCAGGAGGAACTGGATCAGATCATTGATCAAATGCGTACCGCTCACTGCGAGGATAACCGCATAAGAAGTTGAGATCATGGCAGGGCGCTGCGCTATCATAGAAGCCTCGACAAGACAGAAGATCGGATAGAACCGATGAATGCAAACTGGGATCAGTTTACATGCTACAGGCGAGGCTTCGCGCTAGATCGGATGACAGGAGGCTTTAGAAAAGCTAAACTCTGAGAATGCAAAAAAAACTGCGACACCTACCTCCCTTGAATGCTTTGCGCACGTTTTCGGTTGCGGGCCGGCTCCTGAACTTCCGGGAGACTGCCGAGGAGCTTGGAGTCTCCCAAGGCGCAGTTGCTCAGCAGATAAAAATTCTGGAGGGACATATGGGCATGCCACTCTTCACACGTTTACCGCGAGGCGTGGCCCTCACCCTCGATGGGGCTACCTATCACAAAGAAATACAGCGCGCTTTTGGTATCATGCGTGAAGCGACTGATCAGCTACTAGAAAGCGGCAAGTCGCTGACCATCAGCGTGACGCCGACCTTTGCAACGAAACTTTTGATCCCAAACTTACCATCTCTCAACGCAGCACTGCCCGGTATAGAAATCCGGACTATTGCGACAGTCTCGATTACAGATTTTGACCGGGATCAAGTTGACATTGCCGTAAGGGAAACAAGTCCCCCGTTTCCCGCAAACCAAGAAGCCAAGCTGCTCTTCAATCAGGACTGGATTCTCGTCGGCAATCCACATTTGCTAAACGGGTTACCGCGTCCTTTGACACCTGAATTCATTCAGGAATTGCCTCTGCTTCACGACTCATATCAACACTGGAATGCGCACCTCAATACAGAAGCCAGATTGCCAGGGCCACGTTTCAACCAGATATCTTTAGCGCTTGACGCAGCATTGGCGGGGCAAGGGTTAGCAATCGCCAGTCGGTCATTTGTGCACAGCGATCTCCTTGCCGGCCGCCTCATTGAGGCGGGACAGGCCGGATATGAAACTGGTACCGGATACTATTTAGTGAGGAAGAAACAACGGCAGCCCTCGCGCACTATCGACGCGGTTTGGTGTTGGTGCCTTGATACCTTTTCACGGCGTTGAATTATGGGTCGGGTAGACCCTCCTTGCAGCAATTGGGCGCCCAACTGGCCCAAAAAATCTGACGGCGGACACCGTAACGTCAGGTATAACCATGTTTCCTCCTGGAGTTACCTCCGGCAATCTCAGAACTCTTCTCGAGATGTCCCTGGGAGATCGCTGTGCATATAGCGCCCACGAACCGCCCGGAGCTAAGGGCGGGAAGCAGAAGAAACCGAAACTTGATCTGATACCTGACCATAGATTGATCGTTGCTTGCCGCCCGACGGGTGTCAATCCCGGCGCACTGACCGCGCTCGCGGCGTGACAGGAAAGCTTCCCCGCGACAGCACCTCTCCCTCTTCGTCGACAACGAGACGGAACGCGCGGTCGGCGCGATAGAAGGTCATGCGCCAACGTCCTTCGTCTTTGCCCGCCCCGCGCTCGGAGCGGCTGCTGATGAGTCCGCTCCGCATCTCCTCCCGGACCTGCTCTTCCGTGACCTTGAAAGCTCGTGCGATGGTGGCTGCTTCCACAACGAACCCACTGTCGGTTTTGGATACTTCGCCCATCGCACCATCTCCCGTTCCCTGATCCCGCACCGATCGCCGCCAGTCTGGCTCTGCGCGGCCTCGCCCGATTGCGCTCGACTTCAATAGGTATTTACAATACCCCTTGAAGGGTATGCCCCGTCAATGCAACTGCGAACAAGGTGCCGCACCGATGTCTTCTATCCAGACTTCCTCATCGCCGAGCCTCTCTGCGCGACCGGCGATCACAGCCGCTCTCGAGGCGCGGACCGGGCTCGATGACGAGGTGCTGCGCGAGTTGGTCCATGCCTTCTATGGTAAAATCCGCAACGACTCGGTCCTCGGCCCTATCTTCGCGGCGCGCATCGATGACTGGTCACCGCATCTGGATCGGATGACATCCTTCTGGTCCTCCGTTGCCCTGATGACAGGCCGCTATCATGGCGCCCCGGTGCCCAAGCACGTCGGTTTGCCGATTGACTGGAGCCATTTCGAGCGGTGGCTCACACTCTTTCGTGAGACCGCAACGGAGATCTGCACACCCGCTGGCGCCGCCCATGTCATCGAGCGGGCCGAACGCATCGCCCGGTCGCTCAACTTCGCGGTCGAGGATGCCAAAGGCACCGGCATCCCGAAACTGGTTTGAGGCCGGCATGGCGAAGCATTCCGACATCGACATCGCGCGCGTTCACGACGAGACGTTCGGCACGGACCGCGCGAGGCTGCTGGTGGATCGGATCTGGCCGCGAGGAATATCGAAGGCAGATCTCGGACTCGATGACTGGCTCAAGGACATCGCGCCGACCACCGAGCTCAGGAAATGGTTCAACCACGACCCGGACAAATGGGGCGAATTCCGTAACCGTTACCTGCACGAACTGGCTGGCAACACGGACGCCGTTGACCGCTGCCTCGCATGGTGCCGAGCTGGCCCCGTCACCCTTCTCTTTGCTGCGAAGGACCGGGAACACAACCAGGCGGTGGTGCTGCGGGATTATCTGAAACAGCGTCTCACGGGGGATACCACATGAATGCCGATCTGGGGTCCCTTCGCACCCCCCTGTGCGATCTGCTGGGATGTGAGTATCCTCTTATCCTGGCCGGGATGGGAGGTGTCGCGCGCGCCGAACTGGCCGCTGCGGTCGCCAATGCGGGCGGCTTCCCGACGCTGGGGATGGTGCGCGAGGCGCCATCGCTCATCATTTCGGAAATCGAGGCCTACCGCCGGTTGTCAGACCGCCCCTTCGCGGTCAACCTCATCCCGGCAGCCACGGAGCCCGACTTGCTGCATCAGCAGATCGAAACTTGCCTTGCGATGGAGGTGGCGGTCTTTTCGTTCTTTTGGGACGTCGTGCCCGAGGCTGTTTCCCGGGTGAAGACCGCAGGCGGTCTTCTGCTGCACCAAGTGGGCACGCTGCGCGCGGCAAGGGAGGCCGAAGCCGCCGGTGCGGATGTGTTGATCGCACAAGGGCAGGATGCGGGAGGTCACGTGCACGGGCGCACCCCGACATTCGACCTGCTCCCGGCCGTGCTGGAAACCACGGCCCTGCCGGTTGTTGCCTCGGGCGGCATCTGCACCGGGCTGGCGCTGGCCGAGGCGTTGGCGATGGGGGCGCAGGGCGTGCAATGCGGCACTGCCTTCCTCGCCACGCAGGAATCCTTCGCCCATGACTGTCACAAGCGGCGCATCATCGATGCAGGGCCGCAGGACACGGTCTTGACCGATGGTTTCGTGTTGAACTGGCCCAAGGGGTCGGCCGTGCGCGTCCTGCGCAACAGCGTTACCGACGGCTTCGGCACGGATCTGATGGGCCACGATCCCGACGCGATCCCCCGCGAGGTCATCGCCCATGACGACGACATTCCACGCCTACGCCAGAGTACGGATTCACCGCTGCGCACGACGACGGGCGCGCTGGAGCAGATGCCGCATTACGCCGGTACCGGTTTGGGGGAAATCGTCGAGATCGTGCCAGCCGCGCGCCGGCTGCTCGACCTTTGTACCGAGGCGGCGGCGCTTCGCGGCATCGCCGGACGGGCGCAGGCCCCGGGCGGGGGCGCAGCATGACCATCCTACTGCTTCTCATCCCCGTGACGCTGGCGATGGGCGCTGTCGGACTCGGCGCGTTCTTCTGGACGATGAGACACGACCAATTTGACGATCCGGAAGGCGATGCCCGCCGGATCCTTCAGACGGAGGACCGTCCGTTGCCGCCAAGACATAGAACCGACCGGGAGGTTGCCAGATGATGGAGCGGTTGACAGGTGCCGAACGCCAGATCGCATTGATGATTTGTGTCGTCATGGCGATTGTCGGGCTGGTGATGGCCGCAGCGGGTCACAGCGATCCGTTGGGGATCCACGGCGCGATTGTACTGGTTGCAGCCGCTATCATGACCTGCTTCGTCCTGCGTGCGATTGGCGAGCCCGAACCGGCCGAGGACCGCACGAACAGCTACTACGACGATCCGACCAAGGCCGGGCTGGTGATCGCTCTGTTCTGGGCCGTCGTCGGTATGGGCATGGGGGTCTGGGTCGCGGCGCAACTTGCCTGGCCCGATCTGCGCTTCGACGCGGCGTGGTCGAGTTTCGGCCGCATCCGCCCCGTTCACACATCCGGGGTGATATTCGGATTCGGTGGCAATGCTCTCATCGCCACCTCCTATCACGTCATGCAACGCACCAGCCGGGCCCGTCTCGCCGGACATGTCTCACCGTGGTTCGTGCTACTGGGCTTCAACCTCTTCTGTATTATCGCCGCCTCAGGCTACCTGATAGGCGTTACCCAGTCCAAGGAATACGCCGAACCGGAATGGTATGCCGACATATGGCTAGTGATCGTCTGGGTGGTCTACTTTGTGCTCTACATCCGCACACTTGCGCGCCGCAACGAGCCGCATATCTACGTCGCCAACTGGTATTACCTCGCCTTCATCCTGGTCGTGGCCATCCTGCACATCGTCAACAACCTCGCCGTGCCCGCCAGTCTAACAGGAGCAAAGAGCTACTCGGCCTTCGCGGGCGTCCAGGACGCGATGACGCAATGGTGGTATGGCCACAACGCGGTCGCCTTTTTCCTGACCGCAGGCTTCCTCGGTATGCTCTACTACTTCCTGCCCAAGCGGGCGGAGCGGCCGATTTACTCCTACCGCCTGTCGATCCTGTCGTTCTGGGGCATCGTGTTCTTTTACATCTGGGCCGGCTCGCATCACCTGCACTACACTGCCCTGCCGCAATGGGTGCAGACGCTGGGCATGACCTTTTCGGTCATGCTGCTGGTACCCTCCTGGGCCAGTGCGGGCAACGCGCTGATGACGCTGAACGGTGCTTGGCACAAGGTGCGCGACGATGCCACGCTGCGCTTCATGATGGTGGCGGCGGTGTTCTACGGGCTGTCCACCTTCGAGGGCTCGTTCATGGCGGTGCGCGCGGTCAATTCGCTGTCGCATTACACCGACTGGACCGTGGGCCACGTCCATGCCGGCGCGATGGGCTGGGTGGCACTGATCACCTTCGGCTCGATCTACTCCGTTGTCCCACTGCTGTGGAAGCGCGAGACAATGTATTCCTGGAAGCTGGTGGAGTGGCACTTCTGGCTCGCGCTGTCGGGCACGGTGATCTACGTCTTCGCGATGTGGAACAGCGGCATCATCCAAGGGCTAATGTGGCGCACCTACACCGAGAGCGGCACGCTGGCCTATTCCTTCACCGACACGCTGGTCGCGATGCATCCCTATTACGTCGCGCGGGCCTGCGGTGGTGCCCTGTTCCTGACCGGCGCGATCCTGGCGGCCTACAACGTCTACATGACGATCCGGCACGCCCCCGAAAAACACCCGGAACGCGACTACCCCACCTCGTCCGAAGCGGCCGAGCCTGCCGTTCCGGCAGCGGAGTGACCTGATGTTGCGCAAGATCCTCTCCCCCTTCGCCCGACTGTTCGAGTTCCACGCCCGGACCCACTACCGCACCGAGCGGCACTCGATGGCCCTGACCCTCGGGATCATCGTCGCCGCCGGGGTGGGTGGGTTCGTCGAGATCGCGCCGCTCTTCACCATCGACGAAACGGTCGAGGCCGCGCCCGACATGCGGCTCTACACTCCGCTCGAACAGGCCGGGCGCGACATCTACATCCGCGAGGGCTGCTATGCCTGTCACAGCCAGATGATCCGCACGCTTCAGGACGAGGTGGACCGCTACGGGCCCTACTCGCTAGCGGTGGAATCGCAGTATGATCACCCGATGCTCTGGGGCTCCAAGCGAACGGGTCCGGACCTCGCGCGGCTGGGCAACAAGTATTCCGACGACTGGCATGTGCGCCACCTGGTCGATCCGCGCGCCGTGGTGCCGGAATCGGTGATGCCGCAATACGCCTTCCTGCTGGATACCACGCTCGAGACAGAGAGCCTGCCGGACCGCCTCGCGGCGCTGCGGGCTGTGGGCGTGCCCTACAGCGACGAACAGATCGCCAATGCCGATGCCGACGCGCGCGGACAGGCCCGGCCCGACACCGACGCAGCCGACGGGGTAAGCGAGCGATACGGAGACGCGACCAGCGTCCGCCACTTCGACGGGCAGCGGGACCGCGTCACGGAGATGGATGCTCTGGTGGCCTACCTCCAGATCCTCGGCGGGCTCACGGATGCCGCCTTCGCAAATCAGCCACTCGGGGAGGACTGAATTGATGGACCTTACCCATGATCTGACCTCGGTGATCGCCAAGTCCTTCGGGCTGTTCTACCTCATAGCCCTGTCGGTGGGGATCACCATCTACGCCTATTGGCCGTCGCTGGGCAAACGCTTCGACAAGGCCGCGAACAGTATTCTGGATGACGAGGACGGACCATGTCGGTAAAGGAACGCGACCCACTGACCGGCCACCAGACGACGGGCCACGAATGGAACGGCATCACCGAGCTGAACACACGCGTGCCGCGGGCGGTGTGGTTCTTCATCATCGTCACGCATATTTGGGCGCTGGTCTACTGGGTGCTCATGCCGGCCTGGCCTCTGGTGAATACCTATACCCGCGGGCTGCTGGGCATTGATCAGCAGGAACAGGTGGAAGAGCGCGTGGCTGCCGCGGATGCCGCCCGTGGCGTCTGGGCGGACCGGATCGCCGCGCTTCCGCTGGACAGAATCCGTGACGACACCCTGCTGATGACCCACATCGACCAGACCGCACCCGCACTCTTCGGTGACAATTGCGCAGCCTGCCACGGAAGCCGCGCCGAAGGCGGCCCCGGTTATCCCTCTCTGGTCGATGACGCGTGGCTCTGGGGCGGCGACGACGAGACGATCCTCGAAACCCTGCGTGTCGGCATCAATGCCCCGCATCCCGACACGCGCTATGCCGAGATGCTCGCCTTTGGCCGAGATGGCATGCTCGACCGGGATCAGATCCGCGTCGTGGCGGACTACGTGCAGTCGCTGGCGGGTCTCGACAGCGGTGCCTCGCCCGAGCGGCTGGAAGAAGGCGCCATGCTTTTCGCCGACAATTGCTCCAGCTGCCATGGCGAGGATGGGGCGGGCATGTACGACCTCGGGGCCCCGAACCTCACGGACAGCCACTGGATCTACGGCGGCACAGATCAGGCGCTGTTCGAGACCATCTATGGCGGCCGACAGGGCTGGATGCCCGCATGGGAAAACCGCCTGACAGAGGCGCAGCGCAAGATGCTTGCCATTTACATCACCTCGCTGGCCGATGGAGGCCCGGAATGACCATTGAGCGGCCCCGAGTTCTGGCGATCTCCGCCGCGTTTCTGGTCGTGGCCATCTTCGTGGGCGCCAACATCCATCTCGTCTCGGTCTCGCTGTCGTCGCAACCGAGCTGCGTTGAAACCGCCAAGGAAGGCGCCGGCACCTACCGCCCGGCGAAACCGTCATGCTGAGCCAGAACAACGTCCCGCCGCCGCCCGATAATCCGCACGCCGGGGGCGTCATTCCGAAGGTGGTCCCGCCCCTTGCGCGCCCGAGCCCGCACGCCCGCGATCTCCCGTGGCGCACCGCCTTCACATGGCTGCGGGCCGGGTGGCGCGATCTCTGGACCCATCCGCTTCCAAGCCTGATCTACGGCCTCGGCGTTTTCCTCGTCTCGGTCGCCGTGGTCTGGTTTCTGTTCCACTTGGATTTTGACTATGCGCTGTTCCCGGCACTCGCAGGTTTCATGGTGGTCGGGCCGCTGATCGCCGGCGGGCTCTACGAGAAGAGCCGGCGACTGGAGGCAGGCGAGCCGGTCGGCCTCGGGCCAATGCTGTTCGTCCGGCTTCGGTCCGGCGGTGCCGGTGTCTTCATGGGGGTCATGCTTCTGGGGCTCTTCCTGTTGTGGATGCGCGCGGCGGTCCTCATCTATGCGCTCTTCTTTGGCATGGTGGCCTTTCCCGGCACCGAGGAGATCGTTCCGATGCTTCTCCTAACTCCTACTGGCTGGGCCCTGCTGCTGGTCGGCTCTGCCGTCGGCGCACTCTTCGCCGCCTTCTCCTTCGCCATCAGCGTCTTCGCCTTTCCGATGCTTCTGACCGAGCGGACCGACGCGCTCTCCGCGCTCGGGATCAGCATGGCGATGGTCTGGAACAACTTTGGGGTGATGATCGCCTGGGGCGCCATCGTGGTGGCGCTGTTCGCCTTATGTCTGCTCACAGCCGGATTGGGGCTGATCCTGGTCTTTCCGCTGCTGGGCCATGCCACTTGGCATTGCTACCGCGCCATCCGCTCAGACGATGCCGCCGCGCATGAGGATGACCGCATGTTCATTCGTCCGGCCTGACCCGGAAACGGCGGGGCTGCTGAAGCCTGCGACCGGATGCGAGACCGGTCGCGGCAAGGCAAATGTCTGGGGCATCGCCAGTGCTGCACCCGAAACCGATTGGCGTCGGCGTTAGAACAAACGCAGCGCAGCTTACCCTCACAGCATCCCCTTCGACTTCTCCTTCGGGATAACGGTTTGCACACCAGTCGAGGATCAAATAGCTGATTGGAAAATGGGCGCTCGTGATGCTGATGCACACATTTTTAGCATCCAACCAACACTCCCCTTAATGCGACGAGACACATGAAGAATATCGACGAAAAGCTACAACCGATCCTTGCCGAAGTGGCGCGGCGAAACGCGGGCGAGCCGGAATTTCACCAGGCGGTGCACGAGGTGATGGAAAGCCTCGGGCGCGTCGTAGCAAAGCACCCTGATTACCTCGAACAAGCGCTCATCGAACGGATCTGCGAACCCGAGCGCCAGATCATCTTTCGCATCCCTTGGGTTGATGACCAAGGGAATGTCCAGATCAATCGAGGATTTCGCGTCCAGTTCAACTCGTCCCTCGGTCCTTACAAGGGAGGGATGCGCTTCCACCCGTCCGTCAATCTGGGGATCATCAAGTTTCTCGGCTTCGAGCAGACTTTCAAGAATGCCCTGACCGGCCTGCCGATCGGTGGCGGAAAAGGCGGAACGGATTTCGACCCCAAGAACAAATCCGATGGCGAGATCATGCGCTTCTGCCAATCTCTCATGACCGAACTGCACCGCCATCTGGGCGAGCAGACGGATGTGCCGGCCGGCGATATCGGCGTTGGAGGACGTGAAATCGGCTACATGTTCGGGCAATACAAGCGCCTGACCAACCGTTATGAATCGGGCGTGTTTACCGGCAAGGACATCGCCTACGGCGGATCCCGAGCCAGGACAGAGGCTACTGGCTTCGGCAACACGTATTTTACCAAGGCAATGCTTGAAACGCGCCAGACCGACTTCGATGGCAAGCGCGTCGTGGTGTCGGGCGCTGGCAATGTTGCCATCCATACCATCGAAAAGGTGCAGTCCTTTGGTGGCAGGGTAATCGCCTGTTCGGATTCAAGCGGCTACATCATAGACGAAGGCGGGATAGATCTTGCCCTGCTTCAGGAGGTCAAATCCGTGCGCCGAGAGCGAATTTCGGAGTATGCCCGGTTGCGTGGGGACGGGGTTCATTTTGTGCCTGTCGGGAAAGGCTCTGTCTGGGATCTACCCTGTGACGTGGCAATGCCCTCGGCCACCCAGAATGAACTGACGGGCAAGGACGCAAAATCACTGGTCAAGAACGGCGTTCTGGCTGTCGGCGAAGGCGCGAACATGCCCTGCACCCCCGAGGCGATCCGCATCCTGCGCGAGGCCGGCATTCTGTTCGGGCCCGGCAAGGCTGCGAACGCTGGGGGCGTTGCAACGTCGGCACTGGAAATGCAGCAGAACGCCAGCCGTGATCGCTGGAGCTTTGAGCAGACCGAACAACGGTTGGCACAGATCATGAAAAGCATCCACGACAGATGCGCCGAAACTGCCGATGAATATGGTGCGCCCGGAGACTATGTCCTGGGCGCGAACATCGCCGGTTTCGTGCGGGTTGCGAAAGCCATGCGGATGCTAGGCGTGATCTGAGACAATCCCCTCGGTCATCGAAAGACGAGGGCGATCTCTTCCTTGCTCAGCAGCTTCCATCGACCGGGAGCCAGGGTGTCGAGCAGGCAAAGATCGCCCAGGTGTTCACGTCGCAGAGCTTCGACGAAGTTGCCGGTGGCGGCGAACATGCGGCGAACTTGGTGGTATCGGCCTTCCGTCACGGTGATCAGGGCTTCGGTTTCCGAGATGATCTCCAACACCGCCGGTTCCAGAGGTTTGTCATCGCCTCTGAGCGTGAGTCTGCCTGACGCAAACAGTGCGGTTTCCGTGCCATCGAGTGGACGGGCAAGCGTGGCGCGGTAGGTTTTGCTGAGCCGGCTTCTGGGGCTGCTGATACGATGCAGAAGGTCACCGTCGTCGGTCAGAAGCAAAAGGCCGGTGGTCTGTTTGTCCAAACGCCCAATGGTTGAAATGGCGGGCTTGCGGCGTCGCCAGCGAGCAGGCAGCCTGTCATAGACAAGTTCGCCTGCCTCCTTGTGCGAGCAGGTCACGCCCAGGGGTTTGTTCATCATGACGACCAGGCCGGCAGGCGGATCAAGCGGCTTGCCCGCGACCGTCATGCGGCGGGGCAGGTCCGCGCTGACAGGGATTCGAACGGAGGCGTCCAGAATCTCAGCCTGATCGAAGACAATGCCACCAGCCCGCGCCAGCCGCGCGATGTCTTTGCGGGCACCATATCCCATCGAGGACAAGAGCTTGTCTACACGTGTGAATGAACTGCTGGACAAATCCGGTGATCCTCGTAAGCGAAATGCACCACGACGGGTTCTTGCGGCTCTATCGCCATGATCGGTCCCATCCGGAAAGTCCAGTTTGTATGCTGGAGAATGACCGGCTTTCGCTCCATCGGAACGATAGTTTTGGGAGTCGGAGGGTGATAGCCCAGAGCGCCATAGGATCGCTTGGTGTTGTGGTGTTTCCTTCTTCACTCGATCGGAGCCAGCGCTTGGCTGGGGCTACAGAAGATTCCTCAGCTGAACACTTTTCCCCGGACCGGGCATTGAAGTTCTCGCAGCATCCGTTCTCCCGAGGTAAACCCGTTTCGGTGTAGGCTGGCTCGGCCACGCAGGCCGAATCCAGTGCCTGACAGCTTAGACGATTCCCTCAACCACGAAGCGCGCGCCGCAACCTTTTGCGCTCTTCGAAGTCCTCGGTGACGTCGCGCATGATCGCCGCGACCGCCTGCAAGTCACCGTCCTCGCCGCGCAACGGGACGATGGAGAACTGGATCGAGATTTGCGCTCCGTCCTTCCGGACTGCTGGAACAGATAGCAGATCGCCTGCGCCATACTTGGTTTGGCCGGTCCGCATGGTGGCCTCGTAGCCGTTCCAGTGTCGCTCACGCAGTCGCTCCGGCGTGATGATGTCCAATGACTGACCAAGCGCCTCACCCTCTGAAAAGCCGAATATTCGCTCCGCGCCCCCGTTCCAGACGCGGATGATGCCTTTACGGTCCGCGACCACCAACGCATCGGGTATTCCCTCGAACAACTTTCGCGCAATCTGCTCCCTGTCCATCGTTAGCCTCCGACTGCGGACCCACGCTCGGTGAGTATGACATCCATCGGGATATCGTGGGGTTGCGGATAGATTGTGGGTAGCTTCGCCGCGGCGAGACCCACGCCGATGCTGAAGGGTCGCGGCGACAGCGCCGCCAGGGTTCGATCGAAATACCCTCCACCATAGCCAAGGCGATAGCCTTCGCTGTCCCATCCCATGAGAGGTGCGAGAACGACGTCCGGCATCACCTCCGGAGCGTCCCGTGGCGGCACGGGAATGTTCCAGTGTCCGCGCTCCATCCGGGTCTCCGGAGTCCACAGGCGGAACACCAAGGGCGCCGCCCGCGTCTCCACCAGAGGCAGAGCGATGCTGCGGCCAGACGCCTGCATCTCGACCATCAAAGGTCGCAGGTCCGGCTCATCCTTGATCGGCCAATAGAATGCGACGACTACGTCGCTCGGCCCGGCAAGGTGCTCCTCAAACAATCTCTCCAGGCCTGTCATCAGCGCTGCACTTGCTATTGTCCTCTGGGACGAGGAAAGCGTCCGACGCGCCTCGCGAAGCCGCTTGCGTTCAGCCGTGCGCCACCGGGCCACGTCGCGCGCTTGTTCGGGATCTACGGCCAAGGGGTCGAAATACCCAGGATCGACCTCTGCCGCCATGCAGGGCGGAGAGGCAAAGTTTCCCTCACTCTTGAAGCTGTTGGACTCATTGCCCATGTCCGAACTCCAAACTTCAGGTGTAGTCTTTTTCGCGGCAGGAGCCGTCTCTCCGCGCCGGGACTATTCACTTCTCTGGATAAGCGCCATAATAGGCACTGTAAATACCACTTCATGGATGGCAGATGCGCCTTACCTCCTTCACCGACTACGGACTCCGCATGCTGATGCGCCTCGCCAGCGCGCCGGACCGGGCTTTTTCCACGGCTGATCTCGCCGAGGAATTTCAGCTTTCCCGTAACCATCTCATCAAGATCATGCAGAGACTCGGCCGGGCCGGACTGGTGCAGACACGCCGTGGAGGCGGTGGCGGTGCAACCCTGGCCCACGCCCCCGAGGAAATCCGGTTGGGGGACGTGGTGCGAGTGTTGGAAGAGGGCCAAGCCCTTGTCGAGTGCTTTCAACCGAACAGCGGGGATTGCACGATCGACGGATGCTGTCGCCTAAAGACCCGGCTTCGGGTGGCCGAGATGGCCTTTATCGAGAACCTCAACCGTTCGACCCTTGCCGATGTTGCCCTCCCCGCACCGGAACCCGTCTGACGCGGCACCATGACGCCATGTTGGCGCACGTTAACTGAGACGGCGCGTTACACGCGCTTCCTTACCGCAGATCGGTCCGCTACTCGACGCGTCAGATCGGTTCCACGGTTTCGACCTTCATAACGTGGACAATGACAGTACTGCCGTCTTCTTTCTTTAGGGGCTCTTTTTGGTGTCTTGACATACCTAAGAGAGTTGCGCCGAGCAGAGATCCCACCGGAATACGGCCCGGCCGTTCTATTATGCTCATGGTCAAAATGCCTCTTTGTACTGAACCAGTACTTTCAGCATATGTAATGCGTTTCATAGGCAATGCGATTTGGTCGATGCCTTTGCCAACCGCTTTCCCGGCCTTTCGCATCTTGTAGCGCAGAATCCCTTCTACAAGACGCGGCATTTTCTGTGCCGCGGGGTCATCTCGGGAAAGTAGCCACTCGATGTCGGCGCGGTCAGAAGGCCGAAGGAAAAACTCGGCGTCGTTGACGTGCTTTTCTGGCGTGGTGTCGTAAGCAAAGCTATTTGGCACCCGCACATGTTGTGCGTTGGTCATGGTTATCTCCCAGGGGCTGATCTCAGCAGACCCGTTGTCTCTATCAGAATGTTCGAGAAAACCCCGGGTGGCCGTGAACGCGGTTACGCGCTCGCCGCCCGGGCAGGGAGGCGGTTCAGTAGCAGAAACCGGAAGAAGCTTTCGTTCGTAACCATGCATGTAAGCTATGCAACAAATGGATTCTGTCAACCGTCACGGGCGTGGTGCGGCGAAGTGACAAAACTATAGGATTTGGTCCTCACTGCTGCGCGACAATGAGGCCGTGGTCAGCGATCTCCTTTGGCGGGGCGTCATCCATGAGCCTCGTCCGCCTCTGCTGACGTCAGCGCCAGAAAGTCGCAGACGACGCCTTCCTCTTGATAAACTGACGCGGATTGCCGATATCTCAATCATGATCGTGTTCAGACTTCATAGGAGGTTCCTGCTCAACGCAGGAAACACACTGAACCGCCGGTAGCCCCGGGCGGGATCAGGCCGCTTGCCGGTCCGCGCCTCGGGGTCTTCTCGATCTCTTAACAGATCGATCGAAGTGACAAACGCGCCAACATGGCCGGAAGACCACGCCTGTGCGGGGTCGCCCAGAGGACGTGGTGCGTGCGTCTCGGTTCAGTTTCTTCGTCATGGAGCATGACATGTACCCCCACGTTTTTAAATCCAATACCCCTCACTTCCCTCCCGCTCGAACGGTCGCTCAGCGCAACCGAAAGCCCGGAGCGTTTCGACGTTGGTTCCGGACCGCATTCCACCACTGGCAACGCCGGAAAATGATCGAAACTCTTCGAGGCATGGATGATCGCCTGCTGCGCGATATCGGGATTGATCGCAGCGAAATCCCACGCGTCGTCGATGGTCTGACGGATCGCGAACTGAGCATGCGTCCAGTTTCTTCGGATGTGCAGGTCGATCCGCGGTGGCGCGGCGGCCGAACCGCATAGCCGGCCCTAGTCTCGAGAATGCGCACCACTGGACTGCAGTGGTGCGCAGCCTTCGCCGTGTAGTGGCTCCCTATGGAGCAATGGAAAGGAGTGACAAAATGATGATTTGCAAGGCAGATTTCGAAGAGCTGTTTCCGGAACTTTTCCGGCCAGGGATCATGGTGAGTTCGGTCGCTGAGCCGAGCGCCAAATGCCTGGCGCGTTGGGAAGACGATGGTGGTCGCACGACATCGGCAAACATCATCCCGCTGCCACACCGCAGGCCGATCCAGGAAGTTCGACGTAACTCAAACTTCGAGGCGCGCCGTCGGTGACCCCCTGTCATCGAAGTCCGCCTTGTGGATCTCGTCATCAATTCGCCTTCTTCACTTTCTCGGGCTTTGTGCATCCTAGTCAATTCCGGAACCGGCCCGGTCTCGAGGATTGACAGGGTGCTCCCAAAGACTAAGGTCTCCTCATGGTCACGGACGAAAACCTTTTCCGGTTTCTGCTTCTGAACCGCCCGGGTCCCCGGGCGGTCTGCGCATAAACGCGTCTGCGACCACCCGGGGCTTTCTCGCATCCTTGCATCTGAGAACGCGGGCTTCACCGCTCCGGGAGACACATCATGACCAATACCAGGATCACCCGCCTGCCTGCCGGCAGTGCCTTTCGATCACTCTTTGAACGCTCCGCTGTCGAGACAGGCTTTCTCCTCACTGTCGACGACCGGCTCGGTATCGAGCGCCTGCTCCGCCATCGCAGAACGAGGAATTCGCCAAACCCCCCTCTTCTGAATGGGCTGCTGCGCCACAAGCTGCGAATCTCGCGCGGAACTCTCGAGCCGGCTTCGCCTGATCTCGTCGTGGCCGGATCCCATGTCACCTACATGATCAGCGGTGAGGGCGCTCGCAGCGGCGTGCTTTCCATGAACCCCGCGCCGGTCCCGGGACATATCCTCGTTGCTTCATTGCTTGGAGCCACCCTGATCGGAATGCGAAAGCTGCAGAAGGTTCCGCTCCTGCGGGACGACGGTCAGATCGAAGTCGTCGTCGTACTGGATGTGCGTCCGTCGCCGGACCACGCCGCAGCCTGATGCTTTGATCCGTCCCTCGCGGGTCGGGGACTATGGGCACCCATAATTCACTCACACGACAAGTAGATTGAAAGGAAACTACGATGAACAAACAACGCTCCACCTCTCCCGGCATCGGTCGGCGGCCCAAGGTCGTCATAAGCGCTGACTGCCTGGGTAGGTTCGAGGCACTTGCCGAGGGCGCGATCCAGCGCAACCCGGACCTTGCTGACCGACTGCTCGGGGAAATCGGTCGGGCCCGTATCGTTCCGGCGGCGAAGCTCCCGCAGAACGTTGTGGCTATCGGGCGCGCGGTCACCTATCGCGACGAAACGACCGGCCAGGAAAAGACGGTAACGCCAGTCTTTCCGGAAGACGCCGACATTGCGCGCGGGCGGATCTCGATCCTGACACCGATCGGGGTTGCCCTGATAGGACTGGCAGAGGGCGCATCAATCCACTGGGACACTAGGGACGGAGAACGGCGGGTTCTGACCGTGCTCAACGTCGCATGCCAGGATGTCCCTGAAGGCCTGGAGGCACAATGAGCCCACATTCCCGGAGCCCTGCCGAAGCCCATGCTCTGCCCGGAAGGAGCCGCTCGATGCGCTGACGAAGCCACGATGCTCCTTCCGGGATATCGGCAATCGCCGCTTCGGCGCCTTTTTTTCCCGTTGAAAGAGGATCTCATGCATCGTCACCGTCCGCATGCCTGCCCGTCCTGCAAGGCATCGCTTCCCCGCGCAGCCGCTCATCGTTGCCCCAACTGTCGGCACAATTTCGGGGGCGCTACCCCCATCATCCGAATTTCCTGTCGCCGTTGTGGCTCTGCCGTCGAGCGACATGCCGGCGCCGCGGTGACCTGCCTCCAGTGCCGGTCTCGTCGACCATCGCGGCACCAGCAACAGGGCTGCTGACATGAGACTTCTCTCACATCTCCGTCGACTGATTTGGCCTTCTATCCTGCTTCTTGTCGCCACCGGCCTGCTAATCTACGATCAGGATATTGAGCGGCGGGTCGGAATGTCTCTCCGCCTGCTTGGGGGGGTTGTCGGTTGTCTTGCTGCGGCCTGGCTCGGTAGCCGGCTTTTCGGCCTGTTCGCAGATCGCCAGAGACGCGACAAGCGTCCATACCCGCGCCTGTTTCGGGATCTCGTGGCGGTTCTGCTGTTCTTCGCCGCCATCGTGGCCTCTGCCGCGCTCTTGCTGGAACAAGGTCTCCTTGGCGCGCTTGCGGGATCGAGCTTGATACTCGCGGTGTTGGGTTTCGCGATCCGGAACGTCGTGGCCGACACGCTGTCTGGCATCGCACTGGGCGTTGAAGCACCCTACCGGATTGGGGACTGGGTCGATATCGAGCAGGTCGCACGAGGCAAGGTCATCGAGATCGGCTGGCGCACGACACGGCTCCTGACGCTGGACTCGACCTACATGATCCTGCCGAACAGCCAGATCGCGCGCCGACGCATCATCAACTACTCCGCCCCGAAACCGCAGTATCGCGCGCAGCTATCTCTGAAGCTTGCGCATGAGGTTCCCGTGGACGCCGCCAAGGAATTGATCCTTAAGGCGGTAGGCCAAGCGTGTCTGATTCAGATCGAACCGGCACCGGATGTCCGCGTCCAGGAACTGGGCAGCGACGGCAATTCCTATGCGGTCCGGTTCTGGCTGTCGCGCTTCGAACGAGACGTCGATTGCCGGGACGAGTTGCTGTCTCTGATCGATCGCGCGCTGCGACAAGCGAAAGTCCCGACCCCACGAATGCAGATCGAGCTGAATCGTCCTCACGGGAAAGCTATGCTTCCCGTCGATCATGAAACGGAGGTCGCACGGATATTCGCAGCGCCTTCCAAGACAGAGCGCATCGAGGCGTGAGGAGCGGCTGACAACTTGGAGAGAAGTCCGATGAGAAACGGCCATGGCGGCCAGCACGTGGTCCTTTCCAGCTGCTCGGGGGGCGGGAAGTCGACGTTGCTGGCCGAACTCGCGCCCAGAGGCTTCGAAACTGTCGAGGAGCCCGGCAGGAAGATCGTGTCGCGGGAGTTGAATGGTGCAGGCGTGGTACTTCCCTAGGTCGATCTCGAAGCCTTCGCAAGGGACGCCATCGACATGGCGACCGGAGACCCCAACCGCGTCGCGTCTTCGCAGGGTTGGGTCTTTGTTGATTTCCACCCAGAACTGATGGGGTGGATACCCCCTCCCGACGGCATCGCAATGTGCCAAGGTGATGTGGGTCACATCACAAGAGGGAGGAAGTATCCATGACAGAAATTACCATTGTTGGGCTGGATTTGGCAAAGCGGGTTTTCCAGGTTCATGGTGCGACGGCCGATGGCGGCGTTGCTATTCGCAAGAAGCTGTCACGGGGTCAGGTGTTGGCATTTTTCGCAGATTTGCCGCCCTGCGTGGTTGCTATGGAGGCCTGCGCCACGGCCCACTACTGGGCACGTGAGATCGGTGCTCTGGGACATACCGTCAGATTGGTGCCGCCTGCCTACGTCAAGCCATTCGTCAAGCGTCAAAAGAACGATGCGGCTGACGCGGAGGCCATAGCTGAAGCAGCCAGCCGGCCGACCATGAGGTTCGTCGAGCCGAAGTCATCCCGACAGCAAGCACGCGCCATGGTCTTTCGAACCCGCGATCTGTTTGTCCGCCAGAGGACACAGACCATCAATGCGCTACGGG
>NZ_FOZW01000025.1 GCF_900116195.1 Alloyangia pacifica | reverse complement strand
CATCTTCCCCGACAGGGCGATGACCATCGCCGCCATCGATCGGCTCGTTCACCATGCAACAATCTTCGAGATGAACGTCGAAAGCTACCGACGCCGTGCCGCCTATGCCGCCGCGACATCGCTAAGCGACATCGAAGATGACCGCGACAAACAACAGCCCGAAAAGGAGATCGCCACAGCGAAGGACAACTCGCAGCCAGCGACATTGAGCAGCGACATCGAAACTTGATCTGACGGCCGCAAACCGGCACCGTCAAAAAACGTCACCGTCATCCACCTGCGATGTCGCTCAGCACTCAACTGCGATGTCGCGCCACATCCTGGGCCAGATCGGGCAGTTCCGGCTGCTTGCCGTCGATGATGGACCTGGCGAACTCGATGGCGCGCGCGACGCCCCGAGCGATGGTGATCCCGAACTCCGCTGCAAGGCTCCGGACCATGTTGATCAGCTGCGTCCTCTGGCGCACGATGAAGTCACGCGCGCGGTGCAAGGACAAGAGTGCCTGCTGCTCCTCGGACTTGATCTCGACGAAGCGCATCGTGGGCCTTGTCACGGCTTCGCAGATCGCTTCGGCGTCGACTGCATCGGACTTGCCACGCTTCACGTAGGGTTTGACGTACATTGGCGGCATCAGTCGGACGGTATGGCCGAGTTGCGAAAGCTCCCGCGCCCAATGGTGGCTCGATGCGCAGGCCTCGATGCCGATGAGGTAGGGCGACAGTCGCTCGAAGAACGCCAGCACCTGCGCCCGTCTCAACGGTCGGTTGAAGGCAACCTCTCCGGTCTCGGTCACTCCGTGGACTTGAAAGATGTTCTTGGCCAGGTCGAGGCCGACGGTAGTAACTTGCATGGGGTGGCTCCTCTCGATCGCAGATTCTGACACCTGCAGTATGGCGCGTTGCGACGCCGGGAGCGGGAGCCATCCACCCCATCTCCTTCGAGGAGGCGCGTTGCAGCGACCCGAAGCTTTACTCAAAGTCCGCATTGGGCCGAACCCTCGTGCAAGGCGGAAGTGCAGCGCCCTCCCCCTCACATCAGGGCCGAGGCTCGGAGCCTTCCCACGCTCGCTGCAAGAGCGCCCTCAGAGGAGCTGCTTCGATTTGGCGCGGGTTCCAATAAGGGTTCGACAAGGCAATCTCACAGGCACGATCCAGGTCCGTTTCTGCGATGCCCAGATTGCGTAGTGCTGTCGGCACCCCCAGTTGCCGCGCGAGCGCGTAAAGTCCGGTCGGACCGTCTTCGGCCCCGATGGCATGGGCGATGCGTGCCATGGCTGCGGGAGCGGCGAGGCTGTTGTAGGCCATTGCATGCGGAAGGATGATGGTGTGGGTTTCCGCGTGTGGCAGGTTGAAGCTCCCGCCCAGCGTGTGGCAGAGCTTGTGATGCAACGCCATGCCGACATGTCCGAGAACGGAGCCGCAGAGCCAAGCGCCGTATAGGCATTGCGATCGGGCGTCGACATCGTTTGGGGTCTCGAGCAGTACCGGCATCCCCGCCGCCAGGGCGCGGATCCCTTCTTCGGCGATCAGGGACATCACCGGGTTGCCGTCCTTGGCGTAGAGCCCTTCTGCCGCATGAGCGATGGCGTTCATACCGCTGACCAAGGACATCCCAACCGGCAGAGAATAGGTCAGTTCCGGGTCGTAGATCACCGATTTCGGTAGGACGCGCACGTCCTTGCCCGTCGTCTTGATGCCGTTTTCGGTGATGCCATAGACCGGTGTCATCTCGGAGCCTGCGTAGGTCGTCGGGATGGCGATGATCGGCAGCGCGGAGTCCAAGGCGATCGCCTTGCCGAGGCCAATGGTCGATCCTCCGCCCACCGCAACCGCGCAATCGGCGTCCAGGTCAGTGGCTATGGCGCGAGCTGCGCGGGCGCTTTCGATGGGCACATGCATCTCGGCCCCGTCGTGGATGCCCGCGAGCTTGTCGCCGAGAAGCGCGCCGACCTGTTCGGCCTGCGCCCGCTGTTGCGGCGTACATAAGACAAGCGCGCGGTTCGCCCCAATGGTCGCGACCTCATTCGCAACGGAGGCGAGCTTGCCCGGGCCAAAGATCACGCGGGAAGGCAGTGCGGTATAGGTGAATTCCTTCATGACATGTCCTTTGATGGCGCGGGTCAGGCGCGATAGTCGACCTGGTGCCGGGCAATACGCGACGCGCCGAGCGCATCCTTGACTCGTAGGTGCGCCGGGTGGCTGGCGTAGGCGTCGAGCGCCTCCTGGCTATCGAATTCGGTATAGAGCACCACGTCGCAGGCATAATCCACGCGGCTGTGATCGAACCCGACCTCGAGATGCAGGAGCCCCGGGATCTCTCCCCGGATCTCTTCGAACCGTGCCCGCAGATGTTCCGCAGCGCGGGTGCGTTCCTCGGCCGTGTCTCCGGCCATGTTCCACATGACGATATGCTTGATCATTATGTCCTCCCGAAGGTGATGTCCGCTCCCCCTTTGCCCTGGGGGAGCGGTGGCCTGCCTGTCATCAGTCCGGGTCAGAGCGTGACCTCGGTCCCGCCTTGTTGCGACGAGGCGAACAGCGCCTCGAGGATCAGATTGATGTTATGGGCCTGTGTCGCGGGCACGTTGGACGGCGCCCCGGTGCGCAGCGAATGCTCGAACGCTGCGGCTTCGCGGTCGAAATAGACCGGATTCCCGATCTCGGCGATCTCGGGCGAATAGACGGTCTTGCGCACCGCCCAGATCTCGGGGAACGAGTTCTCGTTGTACTCGGTCCACCCCATCGGCAGCCCGTGTTTGCCGGTGCTGTAGATCCTGTAGGTCGCGGGCATCGGACGCGAAGACATGACTCCGTCGGTGCCGTAAGCGGTGATGTCCCAGCTTTCAGTCCAAGGCATCGGGTCCCATGACATGAAATCGACGGTGATCATCTTGTCGTCGTAGTTCAGGATCGCCCCGGCGGCGTCTTCACGCGCGGCGTCCGGCATGATGCCGGGGAACTTCGAAATCCGCGCGTTGACCGATTTCGGCATTCCGAAGTGCAGGAGCAGCCGGTCGATGGTGTGGCAGCCAATGACGTAGAAGGCACCGCCGATGTCGCCGGGCTGGCGCATGTGGTCGGTGTCGGCCTCCCCATGGGAACAGCCCGCATGGGCTCGGACCTGCAGGATTTTGCCGAGCTGTCCCTTCTGCAAGACCTCCTGCATCTTGTCGACCGAAGGCGCATAGCGCCAGCAATAACCCACCTGAAAGAGCTGACCGGTGCGTTCGGCAGCGGCAACCAGCCGTTCGGTGTCTTCCGATCCGCGCCCGGCGGGCTTTTCACAGAGCACGGCCTTGCCAGCCTCCATCGCCTCGATGGCCCAATCGGCCATGCGGTAGCTCTTGGGGTGGATCATGACCGCGTGAACCGCCGGGTCCGACAGGATCTCGTCTTTGCTCCGCGCCTCAATCTCCATTGCATCGACAAAAGGCGCCAGCAGCGGGCTGTCGTCGTATGCACCCAGCACACGGGCGTTGGTCATTCGCTTGAAGGCTTTCACCCGGCCCGATGTGTGCGGGTGCGTGATCCCGAGGCAGGCGATGCCGAGGGGGGTGTCTGCTCCGATCGCATAGGTCATGTCATGTACCTCTCTGGGGTTACAGGGAAACGGTCTGACCGGTTCGTACGGACTGAAGTGCGGCTTCGGCCAGGCGCAGCGCCTGAACGCCGTCCTGTGCGGTGGTCGGCAGCGCGGTGCCATCGGCCAGCGCGGTCACGAAAGCGTCCATTTCCGCGCGGTAGGCCGCCGTGTAGCGTTCGAGGAAGAAGTTCAGCAGCGGCTGCTGCGCATCTGTCATCTCGGCCGTGGTCAGGCGCATCGTCGTCGGGCGCAGGTTGTCATGGGTCAGCATGCCAGTTTCGCCCAGCACCTCGATCCGTTGGTCGTAGCCGTAGACCGCCTCGCGGCAGTTGTTGATATGCGCCTGCTTGCCGCTTGCGGTCTGCAGGATCACCATGGCGGTGTCGTAATCGTCGTATTTCTCGACCATCGCTTCATCGACGATCCTGGATGCCATGGCAGTGACGGTGACCGGTTCCTCCCCGAGCAGCCAGCGTGCCATGTCGAGATCATGGATCGTCATGTCGCGGAACAGTCCACCCGAGGACTTAACGTAGCCTTCGGGCGGCATGCCCGGATCGCGGCTGGAGATGACCACCTGCCGCACGGCTCCAATCTGGCCCGCGTCGATGGCGCGGCGCACCTCGGCAAAGGTCGGATCGAACCGACGGTTGAAGGCCAGCATGACCCGGCCGTTCAGTTTCTCGACCTGTGCGGCGGCCTCGGCACTCTTGCCCATGTCGAGGTCGATGGGCTTTTCGCACAGCACAGCCTTGCCGAGTTCGACTGCCTTCATCAGAAGGCCAATATGGGTGTCGGTGGGGGTGCCGATCACCACCGCGTCAACGTCGTCACGGACAATGGCGGCCATCGGGTCGGTCATCGCCTCGGCGCCATGTTTTGCGGCCAGCGGCTCACAGGCCTCGGCAAAGGGGTCGGCCACGGCGATCAACCGTGCGCGAGGATTGGCGGCGACGTTGCCGGCATGGATCTTGCCGATACGGCCGGCGCCCAGAACTGCTATTCCGATCATGTTTATTTTCCTTGGGAAGCGTGTCAGTCGGCCGGGAAGGTCACGGCTGCGAACTGTTGCATGGTGGTGTCAAAGGCGCGGGCGGCAGCCATCTCCAGCGGCAGGTGACGGTGGTAGGCCGAGATCAGTTCCACCCCCCAGTAGCCGCGATAGCCCTGGTCGAGCATCGCCTGGATCTGGCTCGCGATATCGATAGCGCCTTCGCCGCAGAGCCTGCGGTAGTGGGTGGAGTCGTTGAACAGGTCACCCATCACCTCGGGGCCCGCATCATCCAGTTCCGCAGCGCGCAGGAATTCGGGTGGTATTTTACGGATGTCCTCCGCGGTCATGCCGCCGCGTTCGACGTGCCACGTGTCGACCAGGAGGCCACCGTTGGTCACGCCGAGGTCACGGAACAGGTCCAGTCCCCGGTCAATTGTATTGATGCTGGCAAAAGGCAGGAACTCGATCGCGATGTCGATGCCCAGAGGTCTTGCCATTTCGCAGATTTCGAACAGTGCCGCGCGCATCGCCCCGGTGTCTGGCGCCTCAGTTTCGAAAACGCCGCCACCAAGCTTGATCTTTTCCACGCCGAGCGCGTCACTGATCTCCAGCATCCGGGCATACATCTTGTCCGACAGCGCCCGGCGCTCGCCCGTTAGGTGCCAGTCGACGAGGAATTCCAACTCGACGTGGCCGATGTTGTTGTCGTCGAAGATGTGCCGAACGCCGGCCATGCCATGGCGATCGATGGACGCCTCGATGTCGTCCATGACAAAGCCCATACCCTGCCAGCCAGTGCGGCCGCAGACCGCGGCACGCTCGACCAATGAAAAGGGGCTAATCTCGGACGGCGCGCCGGGATAAGTGTTGCCCGCAACCGTCCAATAGGACGCGCAGAGGCTGATATCGTTGATATTCATGTGCGTTACCCGTTTGCCTTGGCTTTGCGCGCCAGAACGAAATCCCAGTCCACCATCACAAACGGGTTGGGCATGCCGAATTCGGCGGCCATGTCGGGATCGTCGATGGGCTGGAAATCGGCCACGAGGTCCTTCTTCACACCGAACACCGTGTCTTCTTTCAGATACGGGCAGTCGGGCGTGAAGATATGGGTGATGATCTCGTCATAGCCGTCGGCCGTGACGATGAAATGCATGTGAGCGGCGCGGTTGGGGTGGCGGTGCAGGTCGCCCAGCAACTTGCCCACCGGGCCATCGTCCGGGATTGGGTAGAAGCGCGGTTTGACGGTCTGGAACCAGTAGCGCCCGTCCGCTTCCGACGCGAAGACGCCGCGCAGGTTGTATTCGGGCTGTTCGCCCTTTTGCTGCACGTCGTAGAACCCGTCGTCGTTCGTCTGCCAGACGTCGATCCGCGCCCCCTCGACCGGGTTGCCGTCCACGTCCATGATGCGTCCGCGCACCAGTGTGGGCGTCCCCTTGTGGTCGAGGCAGATATTCGCCCCATTCGGGTAGTGCGGCGCGCCCTCGATGTAGAACGGCCCGAGAATTGTGTTGGGCGTGGCCCCCGAGGGGCGACGGTGGTTGATCGCATCCACCAGCATCGTGACGCCCAGCACATCAGAGAGCAGGATGTATTCCTGCCGCCAATCGGTGCACATGTGCCCGGTCTCGGTCAGGAAACGGATCGCGGCGAACCATTCCTCGTGGGTCGGCTCGATCTCCTTGACGGCGTTGTGCAGGTGTTTGGTCAGGATGCTGATCACTTCCTTCAAGCGAGGATCGGCCCCTTCACCGATGCGGGAATTGACCACCTCGGCCGACTTTTCCTCGTCGAAGTACCCACCGTCGAACGTGTCGTCTGTTGTCTGCAACATGACTTCTATCCTTTGATCAGGGTGTTCGTGTGCCACCCGTGGACGTGTCGGACCCGCGCCCGGAGGGAGCATCGGCGCGGGTCCGGATGGGTCAGAAGCTCTGCTGACCCGTGGCCTTCTCGATCAGCTTGTCGATGGAGACAGCGAGGACGAGCAAAAGGCCGGTGACGATGAGGCGGATCTCGTTTTCGACACCCATCAAGTTCAGGCCGTTGCTGACGGTGCCGATGACCAGTGCGCCGAGCAGCGCCGCATGGATCGATCCGCGCCCGCCGAAGAGGCTGACCCCACCGATCACCGCCGCCGCGATGGATTCCAGCAGCAGCGTGCCACCACCGACGCCACCGCCGGAGAAAACGCCCACACCGAGGGTCCGCGAGGCCGCGATCACACCGGCCAGGGCCGCTACGCCGCCGGCGATGGCAAAGGCCGCCATCTTGATGCGGTGGACCTTGACGCCCGCACGACGCGCCGCTTCGTCATTGTTACCCACAGCATAGAGGTAGAGCCCGAACTGAGTCTGCTTCAGGATGTAGCCACCGAGACCCAGTAAGATGCCAAAGATCAGCACGATCAGCGGGATGCCCTTGTGTGCCGACAGGATCGACACGACGATCACGCCAAAGAGCGTTGCCGCGGCGATGGGCAGGACAACTGCGCGCATCATTGGGGTTTCCAGACCGGCCTTATTGCGGCTCGCCGCCTCGGAAAAGACCAGCCCGGCAAAGCTGAGGATGCCGATGGCCAGCACGACCCAGGACCAGATGCCGCCGATATTGATCAGAGCGATCTTTTCAAGTCCCGTGCCGTTGAGGCTGTAACGCGCCGTGGCCGGCAGCAGGATCAGTTGCAGTCCGTTCAGGGCAAGACCAAGGCCCAGCGTGACGACAAAAGAGGGCACGCCGACGAAGGTCACCCAACGGGCCGACAGGCTGCCGATGAGCGCACCCAAAAGGATGGCGATGGGAACGGCAAACCAGGGGGAAAGGCCCGCTTCGACGATAAGCTTCGCCATCAAGACCGAGGTCACGCCGTTAATCGCGGCGATCGACAGGTCGATTTCCTTGACCAGCAGCACAAACATGATGCCAAGCGCCATGATGCCGACCACGGTGCTCTGCACGAGCAGGTTCGACAGATTGCGCGCGGTCAGAAACACGTCGCTTTGCGTGGCGAAAAAGACCCAGAGCGCAACAAGGCCGATGACTATGGGAAGCGCGCGCAGGTCGCGGGTCAGAAGATCGCCGAAGCTGCGGCGATGCACCTGGGGCGGCGCGGATTTGATGGCTTCAGCCATGGGGGAGTCCTCCGAAATGTGCCGCGGTCACCCCGCGAGATTGACGCCTTCATTGCCGCCGACCATGGCGTTGACGACCTGTTCACCAGTCACGTCGCCGGTGCGGAAGCTGGCGGCATTGGCGCCAAGGCGCATGACCTCGATCCGGTCGGTGGCGTTGACTACGAAGTTGTGGATGTCGTGACTGACCACGACGATGCCCAGGCCCTGATCGGCCAGCGTGCGGATCAGGTTGCCCACCTGTTCGGCGGCGGAATGGCTGAGCGCGGCGGTCGGTTCATCGAGGATCACCACCTTGGGTGTCCAAAGGATCGACCGCGCAATGGCGATGTTCTGGCGTTGACCGCCCGACATCGCCCCCACTGGACGCGTCAGGGACAGGTTGCCGAGGCGCATCCGCTGCAACACCTCACGGGCGCGGACCTCGCATTCTGCGCGCTGGATGCGACGACCGAAAAAGCTCGATCCGGTCAGCTCACGCCCGAGGAACAGATTCTGCACGGCGTCGAGGTTCGAACACAGGGCAAGGTCCTGATAGACGGTCTGTATCCCAAGCTCGTTGGCGTCCGTCGGCGAGGTGATCTTGACCGGTTTGCCTTCGAATTCGTAGTCGCCCGAGGTCGCCATGTGGACACCCGCCATGACCTTGACCATCGTTGACTTGCCGGCACCATTGTCCCCCACCAGCGCCACGACCTCGCCCGCGTGGACATCGATCGACGCCCCCTTGAGCGCGTGCAGCGATCCGAACTTCTTGTGGATGTTGCGCATCGAGATCAGGGGCACTGTGCCCGAAGTGTGGACATGCCTTTCCCGACCGGCACTCATGTCCGTCATGGTGGTTCCTCCCATGTGTGGATTGTGCAGGCGGCGGGATGCGCCGCCTGCGGTATGGCTTACTGGTTCTGCTTGCAGACCTCGGTGTCTTCGGCGCCTTGGCAGATCTCTGCCCAGGTCCAGACACCGGCTGACACGACATCACCCAAGGTGTCGCGCGTTATGTTGCTGACCGGCAGGAAGACCGCCGGAACTTCCATGTATTCGTTGTCGACGGCACCGTTCACCAGTTCCGCAGGCACGCCGTTCCCGGCAAGGATCGAGGCCGCCACATCGGCTGCGGCATTGGCTTCCAGCCTCAGGTCCTTCAGCACCGAATTGTCCTGCCAGCCCTGCGCGATGTAACGCAGCGCCTCGACGGTCGCGTCCTGACCACCGGTGACGATCTTTTCGCCGGGCGCGTAGCCCTGGCTGATCAGCGCTGCAACAGATCCGCCGGTGGTGCCGTCGTTCATGCCCAGGAAGACGTCCACGTCCCCGCCATTGCGCGTCAGGCAGTCTTCGGCGAAGGCCTGCGCCAGCGTCGGGTCCCAGTTCTGGGTGTATTGGTCGCAGACGATCTCGACCTTGCCCGCCTCGACGAGGGGCATCAAAAACTCGTCCTGACCTTTTTCGTACTGGCCGGTGCCGTATTCGCCCTGGTTCCCCTTGACCCGCGCAACCTTGACCGGGCTCTTGTCCATCGTTTCGATCAACTCTGCCGCACGGCGGCCCTGCGCCTGACCCACGGAGAGGGAGTCGAACACCACATGCGCCTCGGCTTTGCCGCCAATTGCGTCATGATCGTATAGGATGACCGGGATGTTGTCGGCTTCGGCGGCAGCCAGACCACCAGCGACAAGGTTTGCATCGGCCGAGGTCAAGAGGATCAGGTCCGCGCCTTGCGCGATCGCGTCCTCGATCTGGCGCTGCTGCTGCTGGGGGTCGCCCTGGGCGTTTTGCACTGTCACGGTCGCGCCCGGCACGCGCTCCTTCATCGCCTCGACAAAGAACGGCGCATCGCGACTTTCAAAGCGGATGGTCGTCGTGTTCGGCAACAGGAAGAACACCTTGCTGGTGTCGGCAGCAATCGCTGCGCTGGCAAGTGCGGTCGACGACAGGATGGCCAGAGCCAGTGTTTTCTTCATATCCATTCTCCTCCCAGAGAGTTTTCGGGGCTGTGTTCCGTGTCGCGGACCCCTCCAAGGCGCCGCGGCTTCAGCCTGTCCGAAGGTCTAACAATTTCCAGAACCGGGATTAACAAGCCAGTCCGGGAAACATTCTTGCAAGATTTGCAAAAAGCGGTGGTCATGCCGTCCACCGTTCTTCGAACCCGTTGCGGCGGAAGTCCTCGACAAGGAAGTCGATGAACAGGCGCGTGCGCAGAGGCACAAAGTACTTGCTGGGATAGGCGATGTTCATGGTCAGTCGCGGCAGGTCCCAGTCGTCCAGCACCCTCACGAGCCGCCCGGCGTCCAGATCAGCCTGCAGGATGTAGGTGGGTTGGGCGAGGATCCCGAGCCCGTTGCGCGCCGCCTCGCAGATCAGTTGCCCGTCGTTCATGATCAGCGCGCCATCGACTTGAACTTTCGCGCTGTCCGAGCCTTTGGTGAAGTGAAGGTCGTTCCAGTTGTCGGCCAGCGAATAGAGGATCAGGTCATGCGACAGCAGATCCTCGGGGTGTCCGGGCACGCCGCGGCGTTCCAGATACTCGGGTGATGCTGCCAGCAGGCGACGTGTTTCGGCAATGCGCCGGATGGTGATGGAGCTGTCCGCCTCGACCCGGCGCAGGCGGATCGCCAGATCGAGCCCGTTTTCGATGATGTCGTAGTAGCGGTTCGAAGACACGATCTCGACCGCCATCTGCGGATAGAGTGTGCGGAAATGTTTGACCGCCGGGATCAGGTGCAGCAGGGAGAACGACAGCGACGCGCCAACCCTTAGCCTCCCTGTCGGCACATGTGATCCGAGGCTGACATTGGCTTCGGCTTCTTCCCAAGTGGACAGCAGGTCACGCGCCTGGCCATAGAGGCGTTCCCCTTCGTCAGTGAGGCTCAACTGCCGGGTGGAACGCTGGATCAGCCTGACGCCAAGCCGGGATTCAAGGTTGGTCAGTTGACGGCTCACGCCCGAGGTCGAGCTGTTCAGGACCTCAGCGGCGCGGGTCATGCTGCGCTCCTCGGCGATCTTGACGAAGACCTGAAACTCGGCCCAGCGATCCAATTCCTTCCCCTCCCGCGGTCGCCCGCTCGCATCAGGCGGAGAAGGGCGTTGCATGTTGGTGGATCGTTAGATCAATGCCCGTTCAACCTGCCAAGCAAAGCCCGCAGGCGGCTTTCACAAAGCGTCAAAATGAATGAATATGATGTCCTGTGCTAAGATGTACCGGATTGGGGTCAGGCGTCAGCCGCCATCACGTGCGTCGAACGGCTCGAGGAGTAGGATTGCAACGCATCACGAATAAGGCGCTGGCCGAGGCCGCAGGTGTCAGCGTTTCGACCGTCGACCGCATCATGACAGGGCGGTTGCCCGTCAAGCGAGCGACGGTCGAACACGTCCTGGAAATCGCAGAAGAGGTCTCCTTTCATGGGGTCGGTGTAATCCGCAGCCGGCTGCGCACCGAGGCACCCCATTGCCGGATCGGCCTCTTGCTAAACGCAAGGACTCGACGCACCTTTCTCGACATGGCTGATCGTGCGCAGGCCACTGCGGAAAGCAGCCACGACGTTCAGGCCCGGGTCATCACGCATCACCTCACCCACCCTGAACCCGAGGCCACAGTGGCGGCCCTCGTGGATCTGGCGCAGCGATGTGATGTGATCGCCTGTCACTGCATCGACCATCCGCAGGTTCATGCCGCGATAGAGGATCTCAACCGCAAGGGTGTCCCGGTGCTGCCAGTGATCTCGGGCCTCGGTTGCCCTGCGGCGCCCGGCCTGGTTGGAAGCAACGAAATAGAACTGGGTCGGACTGCGGCTTGGTTCATGTCCCGGCTTGGGGGTCCCGAGGGCAGCATCGGGTTGGTCAACGGCGGGACCCTCTTTCGCAATCAGTGGGCCGAGGAAGAAGGCTTCCGTACCTTCCTCAAGGAAAAAGGCAGCCGATTGTCCGTCCTGCCTGCCTTGTCTAGCGGGGAGTGCGACATCGGAGCCGCGCGGGCAGTCAGCACTTTGTTGGGCAAGGCTGGCAGCCGACTTCATGGCGTATTTGTCATTGGAGGAGGACTGGAAGGCGCAGTCAACGCCCTTCGCGATGCGCGACGCCCGGATATCCTTGTCGTGGGGAATGAGCTGACGTCTGCGACCCGGGCGATGCTGAAGGCAGGACAGGTCCACGTAATCCTTGAACACCCCGGTCTCGAGATCATGGACGGGGCCATAATGGCCATCGCGGAGTGGGCCACCGGCGCGGGCGAGGCCCTGGCGAAGAAGCGGGAGTTTCCTTTCAGGATCCTGCTTTCCGAAAATTGTTAAGCGCAACGCGCTGACACCATGGCATTGCCTTCGAAGGGTAGCCTGACACCACCCTTCGGCCACGTGTGTCATCCAAAATGGCGTGGGCGCGAAGGGCGGAAACCGGAAGTTCGCTGCACTCAGGACGAACGGCAGCGATGCGCAGGAACCTGAATATTACGAGAACGCCCGAGTGGTACGCGGAGTTGGCGGTTCGTCGGCATGCGGCGCGGCGCGATGAGGACGATCGTGAGTGACCTGCCCCCCCCTGCCGGTCCCTCCTTCATAATGAGAGTGTGCAGGTAGCGACAGGCGAGGGTCAGCCCAAGGCGGCCAATCGTTCCGTGGCGCTGTAACCAGATTGGGATGACGGAAACCTCTGCGGAAATATGATACCGCTCGTGCCGGAACGGCCGCCGAGAACCGAATGCGGTGTCTACAAAGTTGTGCATTTGAACTCTGCAGACCGCCCTTCTGAGCCCTCACCTGCCGGTAGACAGTTGTTGGACGCTTTGCTCCTCCCCAGCCGTAATCAGACTTTATCCGAGCCAGCCGGAGACAATGCCTCAATCGACGAACTGTCCTCAGCCTGCAGGCGCTGATGGGAGGTTTCTTGCGCCTCAACAAAGAAACTCTTACCCGAAATTCCGGCTCGGTCGAAGAAGGCCTGATTTCGCTCGCGGGCATCACTCAGCAGGGTGTCCCACGCAATGAGCTCGATCGAGCCTTTGAACCCGGAACGCGGCTGGTAAAATCTCCCTCGACCGTCAGCCGTACGGTCCCACGAATAGGTCCAGTCGTCCATCTTCCCTATAATATCGGCGACTATAAAGCAGTAGAAGACCGTGTCTTCCCTCAACTTAATGGGGCGTCCCTTGACGTCCAACTTCCCGCCCTCGAGCAACCGCCTAACATATCGCTCGACCTGATGTTGAGGGTTCTCATCGGCATTATAACTAGTTCGTCCAGGACGCTTAAATTCGACGAGTAGCACGCGCGAAGGATCGTCGGTTTGGCGCAGCCCGTGGACGTGATCAAATATCAAGATGTCTGGTCGCTCTTCGCTGGCGACTGCTTCCGTGAGATTCTGAAACTCTTCGTCCGAACTGAAATACTGGGCAAAGGTTAGCCGCTCATCAATTATCCAAAGATCATGCGACGCAGCCGGCACGACCTTCTTGGCACCATCGGACAGAGTGTTGATCCGCAATGGGCAGATGAAAGAGTGCAGAATGTCTTCGCGCTGATAACTACTGTCACGTGTGTCGTCACGAACCTTCTCAAGAAGAATTTCTATGAAATCGAGCACAACCTTTCGTCGGACGATATACTCGGTGAGGCTTTTCTGCTCAGCTTCTTCAATTGCCTTACCGGCGGATTCGATTGCAGATGCGAAAGAATGGACGTCAACAGTTGGCTCCTTCAATCGCTCGAGAACTGCGCGAATTTTCTCAGCTTGACGTTGATCTCGACGATAGCGCTCGCGCGAGAGATGCCCAAAGATCGCATCATCATTTAGCTCACCCGAAGGAAGCTTGTCTTGGAGTTCGTCTACGTCGCCGAAAGCTACCGATGGGTAGGATTCCGTTATCGCCTTGACCCTGGTTCGTTGATTTTGACGCAGCGCGCGCAAAGGTTCCCACAGAAAGTCCTCGATATGCTGTGTGCAGACCTCGCTCACGATTCGATCAAGGACCGCGTCCTCGAACTGGAACTTTGTCCGTTCCTGATTAACGTTCTCGTCGAGGAAATCGCCGGTGAGCACAGCGTGAAACACCCGATCCTCATTTGCGCCAAAATACTTAAGACCTAGCTTGCCGTCGATCTTCTGAGAATGAACCGTTCGATCGTGCGCTATGAAATGGACGAAGTGCGATCCTTGTAAATCCGCGCTCGCAACTTTGTCGCACTCCATCAACGTAAGCGTCAGAAGGCCGTAATCTGCAGTAGATATTTTTTCTATAGTTTTTTTGCGATGGATGATCGAGTTTATTTCATCAGGATAGTGCCTTGTTTCATCGCCACAGTGCACCGTGATTTTAGGTGAGCGTGATCCGATAAAGGTCGGCAAGAAGTGAGATGTAAAATGCTGGAAGACGTATGCTGGACGCCCAGGGAATTTCGCCTTATAACCATTGTCCCGGAGTCTATTAAACTCGATCAACATACCAGTGTCGGATGCAGCGCCCTCGGACTCGCTTTCTTCATAACCTTCTATTTGATTAGACTGTGATAGAACAAAGCGAAACTTCCTATGCTTCGTATGGCCAGCTTCGACTGACGTGCTGGACACGAGGATAGTTTCGAAGCAATCCAACCACAATAATCGTCCTACACCTTTGCCTCCACGCGCTATCTTGTTGTCGGTGTCGGTGGTGGTAAATGCCTCGTAATTCGTGCCGTCGAGCCCGATGCCGTTGTCTTCGACCACGATCTTTGAGGGAGCCTTTCTGCTCGCCATCGTGAGAGTGACAACAATTTCCCCTAGCTTGCCAACTTTGTCCTTGAACCGATCTTGGGTGCTGTGGATCGAGTTACTAACCGCCTCGAAGAGTGGTTGCATCGCGTCAGCTGTGTTCGTCGGCTTTGGAAGCCGATCAATTCTTTTGACGAGATTTGTCTTCAATGACGGCATTTCTTTCCTCACTAAGAAAATTTTTATTGCACGGGCCTTTTGGGAATCATCACTTCACGAACGCCCGCTTTGCTGGCTGCTTACCTGACGTTTCTGTGCCTCTTGCGCTGCGTCGCCGCAAGTCCGCTTCCCTACCTATACCCTCATCCCGACGCTCTTGATGTACCGAGAAGAAACCATCTGCAATAGGCTGAACGCGATCGAATGTGAATTATACCTAGCTGGGCCTGCACTAAAGCGCCAGGATGCAGACCGTTAACTCCCTGCCTTGGTCAAGCAACATCGCGCGGTAAAGCAGTCTTGGCTGAAGTCCAAATCCTAGTACTCTAGAAATTTAGTCTGTCCATAGATATCCGACTCGCAGGTAGTTGCCGCTCGCATCACATCTCCAAACCCTGCACGTGGCAGTGGTCGCCGAAGACCTATTCGAATTGAGAGGAGAATAGTCATTGACCATTCATCGCTTAGGTAGAAAGAATCGCTCATTATTGGCGACCGAAGTACAACAGCAGGTATCTGCGGACCTATCCCTGGGCGAGCCACCAGCACACCGATTCGTACAAATTCTTTGTTGCCGCTGGCATCAGAAGAGCTCGTCTAGATCATCAAGTTCGTTACCGAATACATGAAACTCTTCATCCCAATTTCCGCTATCCTCGCCGTAGTCCTCACCCAGCGTTTGGTACTCACGGCGGGACCTCGGAATCCTCGATTCAAACAGTATGTTCCCATTGAGGACAGCGGTTCGCCGCCCCTCTAGCGCCCTTTCAAGCAAACGGTTAATCTGCGGAAGCTCTAGAGGTACGTTGCGAGCTGAAGTGTCAAAAAAGGAGACATCTTTCTCCTTTAGCGCGCGAAAATGTGGTTCGCCCGTGACGGCGGCTTCGGCACCTGGAATCTTCCAAGTTTTTCGCACACCTGCCTCGTAGATTAGCATCCAATGTTCCCCGTGTAAGTCTTCGGATGTCACAGTCCCTGTCCATTCTGTGATGCTTCCCCGGCCGGTGAGCAGTGACCTGCTGCGCAGCATCAGAAAAAGGCAAGCGCAGGCGCTGTTTTCGACACGAGATGCCAGCTGCGTTGCTCTTTCACCAAGGCGAATTCCTAAGGAGCGACACAGCCAAAGCGTCCAAGCGACCTCATAGTGATGATTGTAAGGAGCATGCTCTTCGATCATACCCTCGGCAAATGTCTGAACTCTACCGCTCATAGGATATCCCGCCGCAGCATAGGTACAGATTATCTTTACAACCGAATCAAGGGAATTGGAATTCTCTCGCGCCATGCGTAGAAGGAAAGGTTCGTATATATCCCAGTTTTCGCGCTCCACCAGAATTCTAGATGATTTTCGAATCGAGAAGGAGGCGATGCTTTCGTCCGGCCACAACTTCCCAAGCCTTATTGACTCTGTAAAGTATCTCATGAGATCGCGACGCTGATTCTGAGAACCTGATCGAATTTTAAGCTGGGAGATGTCGCCTGGCCACGCCTCTTCATTGTATTCAATTGCGTCGAATATTTGAGTCTTAGCAGCATTCAGCTGTAAATCAAAGCTGAGCATTGCTTCTCGAAGCGCCGCCAAAAAGGTCTCTGCATCAACATGCGATGAGAAGCACAGAAAGAAGTCATCCATGTAGCGGTAGCCGGCGGATAACTTTGCAAAATTCTCGGCGCCCACTTGCCGCTCTGCCGCACACAGTATTATTTCCGAAATAATCCTCGATGTATCAGGCCCCACCGGGACGCCAATCGTTTGCCCATCTTGGCACGAACGCATTAGCGCATCGATCAAATTCCCGAACATTAGAGGGTCGCTGGTGCTCCTATTCTTCTTAGCGACCCTTTTACCATGCAACGCCCATGGAATTGAGTGAGTGTAAATCGAATGATAGAAGCTCAGCACATCAGTCTGGAGTATTACCTTCGCGGTTGCATAGGATTGGATACGCTTCTCAGAAAGCTTAGATATTGCCTCTAACGGCACTGCACGAGAACTACTGGCAGATATATTCGCAGGTGTGAGGCTTATTTCAGACCCCTTGAAAGTTTCCTCAAACTCACCTTGATGCTCGCAGATTGCCTTGGATAAGAAGAATTGACTTATTGGATTTGGGATGGCAAGAATTCTTCGCGAATGGCCTTTCCTAGCCATGTCAAATCTGGAGTAATTGGTAATAGGCGGATATTTTCTTCGTTGCTGCTGACCCAGTGATCCTTCGTGCGCGGCCCAAGATTCTTCGATATCATCCACTTGGCTGGAAAATGTCCTTGTCGTGAATGAAGGGGGCAGCTCTTTGGGGAAATAGCCAACAGCAAGGAGCCTCTTAAGGCGATCAGAAACTGTTAGTACCATCTGTTATATCGCTCAATCCCTATATACTTTGGACTGTTATGGCAGAGAAGAACCATTTGACGTCGACATTTTTGGTCTTTGCCTAAGCGCCACAGCAAGCCTCAAGCCTTGAACATTGGACAGCCTTTCCGACGATCATCAAGGGGCTCGCTGCGTTAGTTGTATCCAGTAGACTTCAAGCCACAGTACATTCAAGCATCCCCTGGACCAATGTTTGAGCTTCGGGATCTGCGTAGAACCAAAATTCCAGTCAGCACCTTCCTGCATGAGCCTGCGGAACTCTCTTCTGGAGCGGACTATCGTAAGACATAGTCCTTGCTCGCTTCGACGCCCATGCAAGACGGCCCCCCAAGAACAATTTCCGCAGAACTTCGCGCCCAGCACGACCGGCACTTTTGGGCTGTTCTGGGCAACGCCGCGCTCAAGCGAAATGGCCGCTCAGAACTGGGACCGGCCATCTGCTGCGGCTGGCACAAAAGTCGGCTCTGGGCCGGTCGCGTCATCATGGGGCGATCATTGATCGCTTCACCGCTATGTCCGCTCACTGCGCTGAGAAGACGCATGGGCAGACTACGCCACAGGCTTCTGGGTACTCCTTGCGGCCGCCCTACCCCGCCCCGGAGTCGCATAAACGCCAATAGGTTAGCCTTCGACTTGGCGCTGAACCGCCACATGTATTGGCTTCGTGCCGACAAGGGGCAAGGTCAAACCCCTACGCCGCCGTGTTTGCGTGCGCAGCTTGGACTAACTGTCGTTCCCGGTTGTGCTCTCTCCACACTGTAAAGATACCGCTACCAATGATGATGGCGGCGCCGGCGAATACGGACATTTCCGGGATTTCGCTCCAAACGAGCCATCCTGCCAACGTTGCCCAGATCAGAGCCGTATAGTCGAGAGGCGCAACGACAACCGCGGGCGCCATTCGGAAGGCTTGGGTGATCAGCGTCATCCCAGCTGTCCCAAAAAATGCGATAGCAACGAACTTCCACAGGTCACTGAGCGGCACGGGATGCCATACGAATGGTGCAATGAAAGCGCTCAGTAGAGCCCCTGCCCCAGTGAGATATAGAAGGAGCGTCCACACGCTCTCACGCTCGTCGACCCATCTGGCACTGACCATGAGGAGAGCGTAGAAAAGGGCAGTTCCGATGGGCAGCAGTGATACCAGCTGAAAGCTGGCTGCCCCTGGGCGTATCGATATGACGACGCCGAGAAATCCCGCCATGACTGCGAGCCACCTTTTCCACCCGACGTGCTCGCCAAGGAACATGGCCGAGATCGCAGTGATGAAGAGTGGCGCCACGAACACCAACGCTGTCGCTTCAGCGATGGGCATCTGCTTCAAACTTGAGAAGAACATGAAGGCGGCGCCCACCCAGACAACACCGCGGACGAGATGGGCGGCGGGTCGGTATGATCGCAAGGCACCAGTTCCACCGCTGAATAGCACGATCGCAATTGCGAAAGGCAGCGCAATGAGATTTCTCAGGAAGAGCACCTGAAAAGGGGAATAGTCAGACGTCAGGTGCTTGGCAAAGGCGTCATTGACGCTCAGGCACGCGACCCCGACGCACATCATGAGCATCCCGATCGAGACTTTCGACTGCCGCACCTCGCGCCCTCCCTGCATGGTTGCTCGCACTCTTAGCAGGACTGCTCGAGTTGGCGCCATGCTCTCAGCAGAAAATCCACATCGAATGCTTAGAACACATTCAAAATTTCATGCTGTAGCGAAGCCGAACATGTTTGGCTTCGAGGTCTTTCGGTCACATCGCGCGTCCCGCAGAACCCAAGGCACGCCGCCGACCGGAGGGCCAGTATACCGCTTTGGAACGCTTAACTGTCCCTCGGGGCTTGAGTGGGCTAGTCGCTCACCCCGTCGGTCTCGCGGCAGGCGACCGCCACGTCCTACTGCGCGAACGGCCGGGCCAGACACGGCGTCAGATCGAAACGCGTGATTTGTGATTGAACAACCTTACGAGATTTCACAGCTAGGTCTCTCACAATTGGACAACGTTCAACACCACTTTATGCTAGGTCAGGCGCAGCTCTTTTCAGGACGCTCAACCTGTGGCAGTCTGCAACTCACAGTTTAATTTTGCTAAATTTTATAGAGTCAGCGAAAGGCCAGGACGTCAATGACGACCCAGCACAGCAGACGCAACTTCCTTCGCGGGCAATTGTCGCGCCCCGAGGCACCTCTCATGAGGCCCCCGGGGGCTCAGGCCCGCTTCTCGCAGCTCTGTACAGGTTGCGGCGACTGCCTGCGCGCCTGCCCCGAAGCGATCCTCATCCGCCAGCCCGGCCCGTCTGGCCCCGCCCTGCCGCTGGTAGACTTCTCGAAAGGCGCCTGCACATTCTGCGGCGCCTGCGCCGAGGCCTGCGAGACCGGCGCACTATGTCCCGAGGCCGTGCCCGAGTGGCCGTGGACCGCCACCATCACCGACACCTGCCTGTCTCTGGGCGGCATCGCCTGCCGGGCCTGCGAAGATGCCTGCGAGCCCCGCGCCATCCGCTTTCGCCTGATGACCGGCGGCCGCGCCGCACCCACACTCGACCCTGAGCAATGCACCGGCTGCGGCGAATGCGCTTTCACCTGCCCCGCCGGCGCCGTGTCCTTTGAGCAGCGCGCACCGGCAACGGAGGTCGTGCGATGAACATCTGCGGCTGCCTCGTCCACGTTGCGCAGAACGCGCTGCTTGATGCCCGCGCGCAGATGGAAGCGCTCGACGGCGTCGAGGTGCATGCGCAGAGCGACGACGGAAGGCTGGTGGTGGTGGTCGAGGACACCGACACCGCCTTCGCCTCGGACATCATCATGACGCTTCACCAGATCCGCGGCGTGATCTCGCTGACCATCAACTACCACCATTTCGAAGACCTCGCCCAACGCCCATCCACCGCCGCCCCCCATCCGGAGACCTGACCCATGACCATCTCGGACTCGCGCAGGACTTTCCTCAAGGCCACCGCCGCCGCCAGTACCGCCGCCGCAGCGGGCATCTCGCTCGCCCCCGGCGCGCTGGCGCAGACCCCGGGAAATTCGGACATCCGCTGGGACAAGGCTCCCTGCCGCTTCTGCGGCACCGGCTGCTCGGTGCTCGTGGGCACCAAGGCGGGCCGGGTCGTCGCCACGCAGGGTGACCCCGAGGCCCCGGTGAACCGCGGCCTGAACTGCATCAAGGGCTACTTCCTGTCGAAGATCATGTATGGCGCCGACCGGCTCACCACGCCGATGCTGCGCAAGTCGGGCGGCGTCTACGACAAGAACGGCGAATTCGAGCCGGTGAGCTGGGACGAGGCCTTCGACGTCATGGCCGAGAAATGGAAGGCGGCTCTGGCCGCCAAGGGGCCGACCTCGGTGGGCATGTTCGGCTCGGGGCAATGGACGGTCTGGGAGGGCTACGCCGCCTCCAAGCTGATGAAGGCGGGCTTCCGGTCGAACAATATCGACCCCAACGCCCGGCACTGCATGGCCTCGGCGGTGGTCGGCTTCATGCGCGCCTTCGGCATCGACGAGCCGATGGGCTGTTACGACGACTTCGAGCACGCCGACACCTTCGTGCTCTGGGGCTCGAACATGGCCGAGATGCACCCGATCCTCTGGTCGCGGCTGACCGACACGCGGCTGACCAAGCCCGGGGCGCAGGTGCATGTTTTGTCGACCTTCGAACACCGCAGCTTCGAGCTGGCAGACAACGGCATGGTATTCACGCCGCAGACCGATCTCGCGATCCTCAACTACATCGCCAATTACATCATCCAGAACGATGCGGTGAACTGGGACTTCCTGGAAAAGCACGTCAACCTCACGAAGACCGCCACCGACATCGGCTATGGCTTGCGCGACACCGACCCGCTGCAGCAGGCCGCCGCCAACCCCAACTCGGGCGAGCTGACCCCGATCGACTTCGACGAATATGCCGCCGCCGTTTCGGAGTACACGCTGGAAAAAGTCTCCGAGATGTCCGGTGTGCCGGCACATCAGCTCGAACGGCTGGCCGAGCAATACGCCGATCCGAACCGCAAGGTCATGTCGCTCTGGACCATGGGCTTCAACCAGCACACGCGCGGCGGATGGGTGAATGGGCTGTGCTACAACATCCACCTGCTGACCGGGAAGATCTCCGAGCCGGGCAACTCGCCCTTCTCGCTGACCGGCCAGCCCTCGGCCTGCGGTACCGCCCGCGAGGTGGGCACCTTTTCGCACCGGCTTCCCGCCGACATGGTGGTGACCAACCCCGAACACCGTGCGCATGCCGAGGAAATCTGGAAGCTGCCCGAGGGCACCATCCCCGATAAGCCGGGCTTGCATGCGGTGGAACAGAACCGCGCGCTGCGGGATGGAAACCTCAACGCCTATTGGGTGCAGTGCAACAACAATATGCAGGCGGCCCCAAACATCAACCAAGAGGGTTGGCCCGGGTACCGGAACTCTGACAACTTCATCACGGTGTCGGATGCCTACCCCACGGTAACCGCCATGTCCGCCGACCTCATTCTCCCCGCCGCCATGTGGGTTGAAAAGGAAGGCGCCTATGGCAATGCCGAGCGCCGCACGCAGTTCTGGCGCCAGCAGGTCATGGCCCCGGGCGAGGCCAAGTCTGACCTCTGGCAGCTGATGGAGTTCGCCAAGCGCTTCACCGTCGAGGAGGCCTGGGGCGACGAGCTTGTGGCCAAGATGCCCGAGCTCGCCGGAAAGACACTCTACGAAGTGCTCTACCAGAACGGCAACGTGGACAAGTTCCCACTCGAGGAGACCGCCGAGGGCTTTGACAACGTCGAGGCGCAGCATTTTGGCTTCTACGTGCAGAAGGGGCTCTTCGAGGAATATGCCACCTTCGGGCGCGGCCACGGCCACGACCTCGCGCCCTTCGAGCAGTACCATCAGGCGCGCGGGTTGCGCTGGCCGGTGGTCGACGGGCAGGAGACGCTCTACCGCTTCCGCGAGGGTTACGATCCATATGTCCCCGAAGGATCCGAGGTCACCTTTTACGGCTACCCGGACGGCAAGGCGAAGATCATATTTGCCCCCTACGAAGCCCCGCCTGAGGTGCCCGACGAGGAGTACGATCTGTGGCTCTCGACCGGGCGCGTTCTGGAACATTGGCACTCCGGCTCGATGACCCGCCGGGTGCCCGAGCTGCACCGCGCTTTCCCCGCCGCCGTAGTATTCATGCACCCAGAGGATGCCGAGGCGCGCGGCCTGCGCCGCGGGCAGGAGATCGCCATCTCGACCCGCCGCGGCGAGATGCTCAGCAGGGTCGAGACCCGCGGCCGCAACAAGCCGCCGAAGGGCGTGGTGTTCGTGCCCTGGTTTGACGAGGGGCAACTGATCAACAAGCTCACACTGGATGCCACCTGTCCGCTGTCCAAGCAGACCGACTTCAAGAAATGTGCCTGCAAGGTCGAGCGGGTATGAGCTGGGCCGTCCACGCCCGAGGAGAGGTTAGAGGAGGCCGACCATGCCCACCGCCACGCCGTTTTCACCCCAACGCCGCAGGTTCCTGAAGGATACCGTGCGGATGGCCGGCGGCGGCGCGCGTCAAGGATGGCGATACACCGCTTGTCCTTTCGCTCGATTGCGCCAGTCACGGGCGCTGCGTCGAGGCCTGCTCGGTCGACGTTTTTGCCTTCACTTGTCACTTCGACACCCATGTCGAGGCCCCCTCCTCCCCGCCCGAACGATCCTGACACTCCACCGCCTGAGTGACCCACCCTGCGTGACAGCAATCAACTACGGAGAGCGCCCATGAAACTGCCGGTCATCGCGAGGATCGCCGCCTTCGCAACGCCCCTGCTCGTCGCGGGGCTGGTCGTGGCGCAGACATCCGGAGGCATCCAGTCGCTGCGCGGCGCCTCGGTCGATCAGGAACTCCAGCCGCCCGAGATCTACCAGCAGCAGGAGGGCCGCGAGGTGCGCAACTACCGGCAGCAGCCGCCAGTGATCCCGCATTCCATGACGCAATATCAGATCGACCTGCGCACCAACCAATGCCTCAGTTGCCATGACTGGAGCAATGCCGGTGACCGCGGCGCTCCGACGCTGTCGATGACACACTACCTCGACCGCAGCGGGAACCAGCTCGACACGGTGGCCGGCACCCGCTGGTTCTGCAATCAGTGCCACGTCCCGCAGGCGGATGCGCCGGCGCTGGTCGGCAATGACTTCGAAGCCTCCAGCGAAATGCGCTGAAGCAACGGCCCAATGGGAGAGACGAGATGCCGGATAAAAACGAGCTCGGTCGCCGCAATATCCTGCTTCGGATCTGGGACAAGTTCTGGAGCCCCACCGGGCTGTTCAGCACCGGCTTCCTCCTGATCGCGGGTTTTTTGGGCGGCATCCTCTTCTGGGGTGGTTTTCACTGGTCGCTGGAGATGACCAACACCGAGGAGTTCTGCACATCCTGCCACTCGATGGAGACGAACCTCGGCGAGTACCGCCAGACTGTCCACTATAACAACCACTCCGGCGTGCGGGCGATCTGCTCGGACTGCCATGTGCCGCACGAGTGGCAATACAAGATGAAGGCGAAAATCATGGCGGTAAAGGATGTCTATCACGAGGTGCTGGGCACCATAAACACCACGGAGAAATACGAGAATCGACGGCTCGAGATGGCCGCGGCGGTGTGGAAGAAGATGAAGGCGACCGACAGCCGAGAGTGCCGCAACTGCCACGCCTTCGAGTACATGGATTTCACCATCCAGGAGACGCGGGCGGCACAAAATCATCAGCGCGCGGTCGACGAGAACATGACCTGCATCGACTGCCACCAGGGCATCGCGCATGACCTCGCCCCGGGCTACCTTGAGGAATACCAGCACGTGGTCGAAACCCTGGCGCAGAGCCGCATGCCCGAGGCGTCGGGGCGCGTCGATGTCGCCTCGATCCGCTCATACCTCGGCATCTCGGCGGACTGACCACCTACCGGGCCAAACGGCGCCGGGGCGATGTCCGGCCGGCCCCACGCCAGCAACTCACGGAGACCAGACCATGCTGAGCCTGCTTGATCTACTCGGCACCATCGGGGGTAGCATCCTCGGCCTGCCCGGCATCCTCGGCGTCGCGCTCGGCATGACGACCCGGAACTGGATCATCGCGATGATCCTGGGCGGGGTGATCGGGGTCCTTACCCCAATTATTCTCGGGGGACATCATTCTGCGCACGTGCCGATCACCACACTCGAATACAGCGTCTCGACGGTCATTGGCATCATCGCCGGGCTTGTGGGATGCGCCATCCGGCGCAAAGGCGCCATGCTTTGACTCGAGTATCGTCAAGGCAACGAGATCGGATCACGGCCTACACCAAAGGAAACGAACTCGCCCAAGCTTGGAGACGGATCGGGTCCGGTTCGAGCCGAGTCTCAAGCCCGCCGGCGAAAGCGAAAAGCCGTCAAGGTAGCGAGGGCTGGCGGAAACAACGACTGGCATGTCAATGTCCAGCGCAGTGGCAAAGACCGGAGGGAATCCGCAACCCGCCTAAACCCCGCCTAAACGTGGTCACCAAATCTATTCAGGATCAGCAAATCAGCGGCCCTGGCCAAATGATCAACACTCCCAAAAGCCGTAAGACCGCGAGTATTCGAGAGCCACGAGATCGCCCTGCAACTGCATCAGCGTCCGGCGCTTCTTCTGGCACTTCGTGACCTCCATCTTCAGCCCCGCAGCAAGTATTGCGGCGTAGGGAAGAAGTTTGCTCGACCGAGCCGGAGCCTTGAACGTCGCCCCGACTGCGCCAGCGTTGATAAGTCTTGATAATGTTTCGCAACAGGCAGGTTCGGCGGGTCAGAGGACGCTCCAGCATTCGCCGGTGATTTCGGCACCCGCCCTCCAGGGCGAACATTCATGGAACAGAGTCAGTCAAGTTGTTGCTCGAGCGTCCGATGTGGCAGCTTCCTGTTTGTCAGGCGGTGAACTGGGCATCTTCCGCGCCACCCGCGGTCGGGCAAGCCACGGACCGATCCGCCACGCAAGCAGGGCGAAACCGACAGTCCAGAGCGCGGCAGAAAGGTCGATCCCGTCTAGCGCGCCCAGCCAGAAATGAGCGCCGGCCACGCGGGCAGCGCAGGCCGCGACGACAAGCACGAAGGCGGCCGTCAGAACGGGGCCAGCCACCAGCGGCCGGCCGGTGTGCCCCATCGTCGCTCGCATCATTACCGCCACGGTCATTCCGCCCACGGCGCCGATCCCGAAGATGTGCGCCGCGCCAGCCGGCCCGGCAAGGTCGAGCGCCGCCGCCGCCACTGATGCGAAACCGAGCGGAACCATCAAGTAGGCGAGGTGCAGCATCAGCAAAAGCGGCGAGCGCCATGTCTCCGCGCCGCGCCAGCGGACAAGCCGGGCTATGTGCAAAATGGCCGCCACCGCGTTGAACACCGAGCAAGCTATGCCAAAGGGAGCGACCACCCAGGCGATCAGCGCCGCGGCGCCGGATACCAGGCAGAGCCCGTCAAAGCGATTGAAGGCGACAGGCAGCCGGGTCGCGCCGCGATGGACCAACCAATTGCGCGTAAAGCTGGGGACAACCCGTCCACCGATCAGCAGGATTAGAAAGATCAGCAGGGCAATTCCCAGCCCGCGACCGAGATCCGCGCTGCCCTCTACCATCGCCTCGACATGAAACAGCAGGTTGGCGATCCAGAGAAGCGACACAGGCACCAGAACCTTGAGATTGCGCCAGTTCTTTCCGGCGACGATTTCTCGCGCGATCATTGCTGCGACTGCCAGGAGGAACATCTGGTCGACGAATGCCACCGCCGTCGGACTCAGCCCTAGTCCTCCGGCCACCGCCACGCGACCGGCCAGCCATACAGCCAAAAGTAACGCAAGCGGCCAGCCGCGTGTCGGCAGTCGTCCGGTCCAGTTCGGCACCGCGGTGAACAGGAACCCTGCCAGTACAGCGGCACCATAGCCGAAGACCATCTCGTGGACATGCCAGTCGGTGGGAAGAAAATGGCCTGCGCGGGCGATCTCTCCGCGCCAGATCAACAACCATGCGGGGATCGCGACAAGCGCGAAGAGCACAGCTGACAAAAAGAAGGGCCGGAAGCCATAGGACAACAGCGCCGGGCCACGGTAACGCTCACGAAGGGGCATGGGGTTCCTCCAGGCCTAAAGACAATCGGGCGGTGCGTCTGGCACCGCCCGGATCGGTCGAACGTCAAAGGGACGAGTGATCATTCGACTTGTTCAAGCAGCTCCGCCATGCGGTCTTTCGATTTCCCTTTCTGCTTCACGCCTGCAGCCGCGTCGAAGTTCACCGCATCACCAACCTGGATCAGGGCCACCATTCCCATGGCGTAATGCGGGGTGCACTTGATGCCATAAACGCCTTCCGCCGCGGCGGTGAGTTCGAATTCTTTGTTCATATCGGATTTGAAGGCCTCGACGCCATCGGGAAGCATGCCATCGATACTTTCCGCATTGTGCCCTTTGTCGGTGGGAACAAACTTGATCACGTCGCCCGCTTCCGCCTTCACGAAAGCCGGTTCGAATACCATGGCACCGGCCTCACCGCGGTTCAGCATTTTGATCTCGATGGTCTCGGCACCGGCAATCGTCGCGGTCACTGCAAGGGTAGCAGCCACCATCATTTTCGCAAACATCGGAACATCCTTTCTTCTTCGTCCGCTTGTTTCGCCTGCCACATTTCTGGTTTAAGACAGTCTCCTGAACGTTGCTCTTGATCAAACTCGCGGACCGAAACTTGCTGAAGCTCGACGAAAGCCTTCTGAGCGGCCTGCCACCCTTCTCGCGGCTCAGCAGATCGCAGATCCGCGAAATCCTCGATCAGGCCAGCTCGCGCCGCTACGAGGAAGGCGTGGCCATTTTCCGCGAGGGCCACGATGCCGATCGCTTTTTTCTGCTTCTGGACGGCTATCTGCGGGTAATCCGCACCACGCCCGGCGGCGAACAGATCATCGTCTTGCACATCTCGCCCGGTCAGCTCTTTGGCATCGCCCCGGCGCTGCAGCGTGACACATTCCCCGCCACATCCGTCGCGGCGGCGGAATCTATCGCGCTGTCTTGGCCGGTGCGGCTGTGGCCCGAATTCACGGCAAAATACGACGGTTTCGCCACCGAAAGCTACAAGACGCTGGGTGCGAGGCTGGGCCAGATCCAGGAAACCCTGACCGAGATGGCGACTCAGGCAGTGGAGAAACGCGTCGCTGCCGCGGTGCTTCGCATGGTTAATCAAAGCGGTCGAAAGACCGAGAAGGGGATTGAGATCGCCTTTCCGGTCACGCGCCAGAACATTTCAGATATGACGGGTACCACCCTGCATACTGTGAGCCGGTTGCTTTCTGCTTGGGAAAAGGCAGGCATGGTTCAATCTACGCGAAAGCACATCGTCGTCACCGATCCGCATCGATTGGTCGTGCTCAGCAACGAGACCGGCTGAACCCGTACTCCGTTGTCTAGCTGTAACGCTACCTTCCCGCTCCCAGCTGGCCGACAATCGCGTTCCGGAAGGTATCTTCGTCCAGACCGTACTCCCGGCAGGAATCCATGATCGTATGAAACGGCGCGATTGGGCAGCCGGGGCAAAGAATTCCTAGGTCCAGGAACGGACGTGCCGCCTCGGGCCAGAGCGCGAATAGGTCCGCCAGCGTCAGATCAACATCATCAATGTTCGGGCGGCGGCGCATGGAGAAGTCCTTTCCTCCGGAACCCTGCCAGCACCTTTCACCGGGTTCTTTGCGCTTACACAACAAACGGTCGCCTGCCGCCGCGTAGACCTCGCGTATCCGAAACAAACTGCCGGGACCGCGAAATGTCAGAGATACTTACAAAATCGCGGGCCAGGAACGTGTTCTACGGGGGATCCATTTTCTTCGTGCTCGTGTTCGTGGCCCTGACGGCGCAAAGCCACCGTCACATCACCCAGACCGCGACTGCCGGGATGGAACTGACCGATGAGGTCCGCCACGGCAAGCATGTGTGGGAACGTCATTCCTGCATCAACTGCCATACCCTGCACGGCGAGGGTGCCTATTTCGCCCCCGAACTCGGCAACGTGATGACCCGCTGGGGCGCGGCCGAAGATCCCGAGCTGGCCTACGAGATCCTCGACGGCTGGATGAAGGCACAACCCTCCGGCATCGAGGGGCGCCGCCAGATGCCCTTCTTCGAGATCACCGACGAAGAGATGCGCGCCCTTGCCGAGTTCCTTCGCTGGGCGGATCAGACCGACACCCAGGGCTGGCCGCCGAACGACGCCGGCTGATGCTCTGACAGGAGACAAGCAATGAAGTACCAATCGCAAAAGGTGGCTTACGCCTATTTTCTCGTGGCCATGGCGCTGTTCGGAATCCAGGTGCTGGGCGGACTGCTCGCCGGGTGGATCTATGTCGCGCCCAACACGCTGTCAGAGGTCCTGCCCTTCAACGTGGTTCGCATGATCCATACCAACGCGCTGATCGTCTGGCTTCTGCTGGGATTCTTCGGTGCCGCCTACTACCTCGTGCCGGAGGAGAGCGAGCGTGAGATCTTCTCGGTCAAGCTCGCCTACATCCAGCTTGCCATCTTGGTGATCGGCACGCTTGGCGCCGTGGTCTCCTACCTCGCCGGAATCCACGGCGGGCGCGAGTTCCTGGAACAGCCGCTCTGGGTCAAGTTCGGGATCCTCGTTGCCGCCGTGATCTTCCTTGTAAACGTGTCGCTGACCTTCCTCGCCGGGCGCAAGACGGCGATCACCAACATCCTGATGATGGGGCTGTGGCTGCTGTGCCTGCTCTGGGTCTTCGCCTTCATCAACCCCGACAACTTGTCACTCGACAAGATGTACTGGTGGATGGTCGTGCACCTTTGGGTCGAGGCGACGTGGGAACTGGTCATGGCGGCGATCCTCGGATTCCTGATGCTGAAGCTCACCGGCGTGGACCGCGAGGTGATCGAGAAATGGCTCTATGTGATTGTTGCGACTGCGCTGTTCTCGGGCATTCTCGGCACCGGACACCACTTCTACTGGATCGGTACGCCGGGCTACTGGCAGTGGATTGGCTCGATCTTCTCGACCTTCGAGGTGGTGCCCTTCTTCGCCATGATGTCCTTTGCCTTCGTGATGGTCTGGAAAGGCCGCAAGAACCACCCAAACAAGGCCGCGCTGTTGTGGTCGCTCGGCTCCTCCACCGTCGCCTTCTTCGGTGCGGGCGTTTGGGGTTTCCTGCACACGCTACACGGGGTGAACTTCTATACCCATGGCACGCAGATCACCGCCGCCCACGGACACCTGGCCTTCTACGGCGCCTACGTGGCCCTCAATCTCGCGATGTTCAGCTATGCGATGCCGGTCCTGCGGAATCGCGCACCCTACAACCAGGTGCTGAACATGGCATCTTTCTGGCTGATGACCGGTGGGATGGCCTTCATGACCTTCACGCTGACTTTTGCCGGCACGATCCAGACGCACATGCAGCGGATCGTAGGTGACTACTACATGGACGTGCAGGACCAATTGGGTCTGTTCTACCTGATGCGCTTCGGGTCCGGCGTGGCCGTGGTGCTGGGCGCGCTCCTGTTTATCTACTCCATGCTCGCGGTGCGCCGCGAGGTGATCAAACCCGGCCCCGTGGCCGTTCCGGGAGAGTGAGCGATGAAAGACATGAACACACCCGACCTGCCGTTCTACCAACCTGCCGGCGATGAATGCGCAGTGTTCGAGACGGCCCATGAAAACGGTCTGCCCCTTCTTCTGAAGGGGCCCACCGGCTGCGGCAAGACGCGGTTTGTGGAACACATGGCGGCGCGTCTCCGCCTGCCGCTGCACACCGTGGCCTGCCATGACGACTTATCCGCTGCCGACCTTATCGGACGCTACCTTCTGAAGGGGGGAGAGACCGTCTGGGTCGATGGGCCATTGACACGGGCAGTGCGCGCAGGCGGGATCTGCTATCTCGACGAGGTGGTCGAGGCGCGCAAGGACGTCACAGTCGTGCTGCACCCGCTGACCGACGACCGCCGCCGGCTGGTCATAGACCGCACGGGCGAGGAACTGGCAGCGCCCGACTCCTTCATGCTCGTGGCCAGCTACAACCCCGGCTACCAGAATATCCTGAAAAAACTGAAACCGTCGACACGGCAGCGTTTCGTCTCGATCGGGTTCGCGTTTCCCTCGCCAGAGGTGGAGGTGCCCGTCGTGGTCCGCGAAAGTGGTCTGGACGAGGCGCGCGCGGCCGCCCTGGTGCGGCTGGGGGGTAAGATCCGAGCGCTTTCGGGCATGGACCTCGAGGAAGGCGTCTCCACCCGCCTGCTGATCTACGCAGCCACCATGATTGCCAAGGGGATGCCAGTAGACCGCGCGCTCGAAGCCGCAATCATCGAACCGCTTAGCGACGAGGCGGACACGCAACAGGCGCTGCGAGACCTCGCCGCCGTGATCTACGGGTAGGCCCATGCTACACGTTCTCGACCTGATGGAGCCCGAGGAGACCGTCGGCAACCTCTGGCACGACATGGCCTCCCGGTGGGGGGCTGCGACCGGCGACGCCGCCCGCGCAGTGACGTTCGAGGATATGCGCCGATCCGTCACCACGCTGTTCCGAGCACTCGGTGGCGCAGCGGGCGTGGAAATCGCGCACGCCCCGCTCATGACCTCCGACCACCGGACAGGCCGCATCCGCCGCATCGGAACGCCGCGCGAACGGGTGCATGTCGCTGATTTCGACGGTGACCGTCTGCGCCTGCCACCGGTGATCGACGCTTTCCCGACGCACGAGCTGAACAGGGCCTGTTACCTGTGGCTGGCGGCATTGGCGGCCCATGTCGAGGTCCCATCGCCAGAGGCCGACGCATTGGCCGCAGACCGGGCCGAGATCGCCGCGCTGGCGGCCGCGTCGGACCGGACCTATGCCGCCTGCCCCGGCCTGCGGCAAGCATACGACAGTCTGTGCCGGCTGATAGTACAGTATCGTAGCCGCGGCGGTCTGCCGCGCTGCGAGGCCGGTGTTGAACGTCTGATCCTCGACCAGCTGAGCGGCGTCTCAGATGCCGAGGAATGCCGGGTCTGCCCCGCCCCCCGAAGGTACCGGAGCTATGCGCCCGTCCCGGTCTGGCTGCGGTTGCGCAACGCGACCCGGGTCGACAAGTCCGCGTCGGACGAGTTGCAAGACCCCGGAACCGCGATGGCGGTGCCCACCCGCAAGGATGCCTGCCGCGAGGACCGCGACCAGGCCAACCGCAACGACAGCTTCATCATTCACCGCTTCGAGACGATCATGTCCTGGGCGGAAAGCCTCAACCTCAATCGGATGGTCGACGACGACGACCAAGATAACGCCGCCAAGGCCGCCGAGGATCAGGAGTACCTGTCCCTGAGCCAGAACCTGAAACGCGCTGCCACGCGCCTGCGCCTGTCTCTGGATCTTTCGCCGCAGGATGCCGAACACGAGCACCTGGCAGGAAAGTTCACCTACCCGGAATGGAACCGCCGCACGGGGGACTACATGCCCGGACACACGCGGGTGCTGGAAGCGGAAGCCAGCCCGCGCGACCTGTATTCCCCGGATCCGAAGCTCGTTGCTCGGGTCAAACGTCAGTTCGCTCCGCTGCATCCAAGGCGCGTGGTCCTGCCGCGGCAGATCGACGGTGACGACCTGGACCTTGACGCGGTGGTGACATCCCGCACCGACATAACCTGCGGCCACGAGGGCAGCGACCGCATCTGGCAGTCGAACCGACCAATGGCGCGAGATCTGTCCGTGGCGATCCTGATGGATTGCTCGCGCTCGACGGAGGCGGCGATAGGCGACACCTCTGTCATAGAGGTCGCGCGCGAGGCGTTGTCCTCGCTCGCCGAAGGAATCGATACTGCCGGCGACCGGTTGGGCATCTGGGGCTTCTCGTCCCTGCGCCGCGATCGGGTGTTCGTGCACCGAGCCAAGGCCTTCAAGGAACCGATGAGCCGTGCGGTAACCGCACGGATCGGCGGGCTCACTCCGGGCCACTACACCCGCCTCGGTGCCGCGATCCGGCACGTATCGGCACAACTGGCCGAAGAGGGCGCGACGCGCCGCCTGCTCCTGGTGCTGACCGATGGCAAGCCCAACGACCTGGACCACTACGAAGGGCAGCACGGGGTCGAAGACAGCCGCATGGCCGTCCGCGAAGCCCGCGCGCTGGGACAGGCGGTGCATGGTGTGATCGTGGACGAGGACGGACAGGACTGGTTTGCCCATATCTTCGGTCGTGCCGGGTTTACGCTGTTGCCAAACCCCGCCCGCCTGCCCCGTGCCCTCCCCAACATCTATCAAACCCTGACTATGGAGAGATGACGTGAAACGCATTCTTGCCCTCGTCTTGACCCTGCCCGCAACGGCGCTGGCCGAGCCCTTCGAACGGCCGATCCCGCAGCCGCAGACCGAGGCGGCCGAGTTCTGGTTTCTTGTCGGCTCCCTCGCGCTGATCGCCGCCTTGGCGGCGGTGCAATGGCTGGTAAGCCGGCGATGAGACCTGAACGTCGCCCCTCGTGGAAGCTGCTTTCCGCGCTCTACCCGTTCGGCGCGGGCGCGATGGGTGTGAACCTGTTCTTCGCCGCGCTGATCGGGTCTTGGCTCGGCTGGCCAGTGCTGACTCCCTTGCAGGCCGCCGCCGGAGGGCTGGTCATCGGCCTGCCCGCCACCTATGCCTTCGCCGGGCACATCGTGCGGCTGATGGAAAAGGCGGAGGATGCATGACCGGTTGGACAGAATACGGGCTCGCGCTGACGCTTTTCGTGGCGAGCCATTTCCTGCCGCGCGTCGGCGGCCTGCGTGAACGGCTGATCGGCGTGGTCGGCCGGCGGGTGTATTTCGGCGTCTACGGGCTGTTGTCCACCATCCTGCTGGTCTGGGTGGTCTCGGCTGCGATCCGTGCGCCCTATGTCGATCTCTGGCCGCAGCTGCCCTGGACCCGCTGGGTGCCGAACATCGCCATGCCGATCGCCATGATCCTGGTGACCTGCGGCACCGGGCTTCGCCAGCCCTTCACACTCGGCGGCAAGCGCGGCGCAGAGTTCGACCCCGCACGGCCCGGATTCGCCGCCATCTCGCGCCATCCGCTGTTTCTGGCACTGGCGCTGTGGTCCGGTGCGCACCTGGTGCCGAACGGGGATTTGGCCATGGTGATCCTGTTTGGCAGCTTCCTTGTCATGGCACTGGCCGCAATCCCCGCCTTCGACGCGCGGGCCCGCCACTCGCTTGGCGGCAGCGCCGGTGCATTCTTTGCAAATACCGCGATCCTGTCCCTCTCTCCCCTGATACGCGGCGACTGGATGCGCGCCAATGCGCGCGGGACGGCGATCCGGGTAGCCGCCGGTCTGCTCCTCTGGATCGCACTCTTGTATCTTCACTCGGTGATCATCGGCGTTTCGCCCTTCCCGATTTGAACTTGTTCCGGCGCAAAGAACGTCGCGCCGGAAACCTTCATACCGGGCACATGAAACAGATCGACCGCCTCAGAACCCTCGGCCTCTTCGACGCCCGGGTGCCCCGCTATACCTCGTACCCGACAGCACCAGTGTTCTCGACCGACGTCTGCGCGCCCCAGCAGGCGAGCGCCCTCGCGGCGCTGGACCCGGCAGAACCGGTATCGGTCTATATCCACATACCATTCTGCGAGCGGCTGTGCTGGTTCTGCGCATGCCGGACCCAGGGCACGAAAACGCTGAGCCCTGTGGAAAGCTATATCAGCACTCTGGAACAGGAACTCGCCCTGCTCGCAGACACGCTTCCCGAGGGGCTGCGCATGGGCCGGATGCACTGGGGTGGCGGCACACCGACAATCCTGCCGCCTGCACTGATCCGCCGGCTGGCACGGGCGGTGAAGGCGGTCATCCCGCATACTGACGACTGGGAATTTTCGGTCGAGATCGACCCGACCATGGTGGACCGCGACAAGATCGCCGCTCTGGCCGACGAAGGCTTGAACCGTGCTAGCATCGGCATCCAGGATTTCGACCCCGTCGTGCAAAAGGCCATCGGCCGCCTGCAGCCCTTCGGCGTCACGCGCGCCTGCGTTGAGGGTCTTAGAGCCGCTGGCATCCGTTCACTAAACGCGGACCTCGTCTACGGCCTGCCGCATCAGGACCTCGCGCGGCTGGATGACACCGTGAGCAAGGTGCTGGACCTGAAGCCCGACCGCATCGCCCTGTTCGGCTACGCCCATGTGCCGTGGATGTCGAAGCGGCAGCAGCTGATCGACGAGGACGCGCTGCCGAAAGAGTTGGAACGCTACCAGTTGTCCGAGTTGGCAGCGCGTCGCTTCGGTGAAGCGGGGCTGGAAAGCATCGGCATCGACCATTTCGCCCGCCCCGGCGACGCGCTCGCTCTGGCCGCGAGGAGCGGCCGCCTGCGCCGCAATTTCCAAGGCTATGTTGATGACGCCTGCGCAACGCTCATCGGCCTTGGCGCCTCGTCGATCTCACGCCTTCCCACGGGCTACATCCAGAACGCCGCCGTCACGCCTGCCTACGTCCAGCGGATCGAGGCCGGCCATCTGGCCGGCGCGCGGGGCCATATGATGAGCGATGACGACCTCATGCGCGCCCGCGCGATCGAGATGATCATGTGCACGTTCAAATTGGACCTGGAAACCCTGCGGGACGCCCATGGAGACGCGGTGGACCAGCTGCGCTCCGAAATTGCCCTGCTGCGCGACCGCTTCGGCGAGATGGTCGAGGGCCGCGGCGCGACAATGTCGATCCGGCCCGAGGCGCGGGCCCTGACCCGCATCATCGCCAGCCATTTTGATGCCCACGTGCCCGAAGCTGCGCGCTACAGCCAGGCATCGTGACACATACGCGGGTGCCGAGCTGGTGCACATCCCGGGGTTGGCCATTCCGGCGCTGTCAGCGCCGAACTGCTAGTCCAGGGAACGTACCAGCCGGAAGCCTAGATGGTCAGGCGGCAGTCCGACAGCGCAGCCGCCGACACTGGCGTCACGCACAATGTCCACGATTGCGGCCCGGTGCATCCCGCCAGCGATCCGCACCCAGCAATAGGGTTCGCTTTCGGCAATCGAGCCGTCGTCGTTCAACGAGCCGCGTTCCATGCAACTGTCCGTCCATTCCCAGACATTGCCTGCCATGTCGACCACCCCCCGGGAATTGACGCCGAAACTGCCCGTTGGTCGAAGGGTCGGGCTGGCGGTTCCACGCAGCAGGACACCAGCTTTGTAATTGGCCAGCATCCGCTCGCCAGGATCAAGGTCGCCCGGATCGACGTTTGCATCGGCATAGCGTTCGGCCGCGGCGTGCTGCCATTCCATCGCTGTCGGCAGGCGCCAAGTCTGCCCGGTGACCCCGGAATACCAAAGCGCGAAGTCCGTGGCATCCTGCCAGTTTACCTGGGTCTGAGGCACCCCAGTGCCGGCCGCCGGAACCTCCGAGCAGGCTGAGGCTGAGACGCAGGCCCCGTATTGTTCCCGACTGACCTGGTACTTCATGATCTCGAACGCCCGGACCTCGAGCGAGACCGGGTCGGGAGCACCAACCCTGCCGCCTCGGGAAAAACTTCCGAACGGACGGTATTCAACCGTGCCACCCGGCACTTCGACAAGTGCGGCCGGGTCGAACGGCGCGTTCGGCGTGTCACGCTTGGTCAGCAACAAGGGAACGGTTGCAAAAGTCAGTGCGGCGACACCTGCAACAAGGCGGGAAGGTTTCATGGCGAGGCTCCTGAGCCAGAAGGGGCGGCCGGCCTGACCCCTCCGCCCCACTTTTCTCTCGGTTTGGGCAGCCCTCTGCCGGGCCGCGACCGGAGCTTACGGCAGAGCGGTCTTGCCCTCGTAGACCGCGTCGTACTCGATCGGAGCCTGCACTTGTTCCATCAGGTCATTGTCCCAGTCGCCCTCGACGACCACGTGGGCCGTCGCGCCCAGGTTCACCGCCTCGATCAGATTATGGTTCACGTAGGCGTAGACCCCTGGCTGCAGGAATTCGTAGAGCATCGCCCCGGCAGAGCCGCCGCGGATGAACCAAGTTTCAAGATCCCGCTCTGGCGGGTTGTTGAACTTACCAGTCTCCCAGACAAGGTCGCCGTGACCGCCAATCAGGTGCGGACGGGTGTCGCGGTTGGCCTGGCTGTGCACGAACAAAACCTTCTCGCCCTGGCGCGCATGCAGCGCGTTGTCGCCCGTCAACGCACCAACCTTGCCGTTGAACACGACGTGGGTCGGGATCAAGCCGTTCATGACTTCGAGCGTATCGGGATAGCTTTCGCCCACATCCTCGAAGCGCTTGTATTCGCCCTTCTCGTCCTTCGGAATGTAGAAATCGTTCTCGCCGATGTAAAATACACGGTCATATTTCACCGGATCGCCCTTGTGATCCGTCAGACCGGCTCGCGGCAGAACCATGATGGCACCGGACATGCCGCTGACGACGTGCCACGGGATCATGGGACCGCCTGGAGCACAGTGATAAACGAAGGTGCCTGGGCGCGTCGCCTTCCACCGCAGCGTGGTCTTCTCACCCGGGTTCACCAGGGTCAGTGACCCGCCGCCCAGAGCCCCAGTGGAGGAGTGGAAGTCAATATTGTGCTGCATCAGGTTTTCGGGCGAATTGTAGAGCGTCAGCTCGACGTAATCGCCCTCATGCACCACCATGAGCGGGCCAGGGATCGAGCCATTGAAGGTCATCGCCTGCAGGTAGGCGCCACTGTCGACCTCGACCTCCTTTTCGATGATCTGCATCTCGAATTCCACGATACGCGGCCCTCCTGGGGCGGTCTGCTCGTGTTCGTGCACCATCGGCGGACGGACCAGCCGGCGCTTGATACGCTGAAGGCTGGAGAGGTCGACAGGCTCCGCCATCGACGTATCCATGATTTCCTCGGCCTTGGCGGCCTTCGCCAGAACGGGGGTCGCGGCGATCCCTGCGGCGCCCATCAGGGCGGCTCTTCGCGTCAGCATTTCTTGTCTCCTTTCCGGTATGATTGTTGTTCGGAAGGAGGACACTGCGATTGGACCCTTGTCACTTTGCGCAAGCACAAGGTTCAGGTTCGATTCAGCCGAGAACTCGCATCTTTCAGCCTCAACGCGGAGCAAAGCGCAGCCAAAAGAAAGAATGCAGAGCGGAGCGTTCTCGCTTGGGTAGAAAAAGCTCCGGGCGCAACTCCGCGCAACCTTAGTAGCTTTGGAATCAGGGGGACGAATTGGTCCACAGACGACGCGAGACCCGCCCCCCTGGATGAACGTTCGGACACCGTAGCATGACAGCGCAGGGCTGGACCGTGCCCGCATGCAATCCGAAGTCGTGGTCCATTGGCCTTTCTCCTCGCGATGGTCTGCTGCGGCGGGTGCCCGCAGCGTTCAGCCCAATACCTCCGCTGCTGGTCCGAAGAACTCATGGTGAATGCGCGCATTGGGCACATTCGCCGCCTTAAGCCCACGCACCATCGCCTGCATGAAACCAACCGGGCCGCAGATGAAATAGTCGGCCTGCTCGATGTCGGTGTTCTCGGTCAGCCAGGCAGGGTCGATGCGTCCCTCCAAGACCCCCTCCTTGCGCTCCCGCCCGCCAAGATCCTCATAAAACGCAAAGGTCGCGTCGGCGAGCCTACCAGAGATCCCGGTCATGGCGTGGCGCTCCGGATCCTGCGCCGCGTGGACATGGATCATGCGCAGACCTTTCCCGCCACAGGCTTCGAGCATCGAGATCATCGGCGTCAGTCCGACACCGCCCGAGAGCAGCACCACTTCCCGCTTGTCACGGGGGTCGAGGAAGAAGTCACCCGCCGGCGGCGCGACTTCGATCCGCTGGCCCACCTCGGCCACCTCGTGCAGCCAGTTCGACACGCGCCCGTGCGGCTCCCGCTTCACGGTGATGCGGTAGGTCTGACCGTTTGGCGCCGAGGAGATCGAATAGTTCCGCCGCTGCTCCTCGCCATCGGCAAGATGGAAGCGGAAGCTGAGATACTGGCCAGGTAGGTGCTGGACGACTGCGCCGCCGTCCACGGGACGCAGAACGAAGGAGACGATATCCGTCGCTTCGCGCCGCTTCTCCGCGATTTCGAAGGAGCGCCAGCCGCGCCAGCCACCGGACGCCTCTGCCGTGCCCTGGTAGATGTCCTCTTCGCGTCCGATCAAGATGTGCGCGAGCTGCCAATAGGCCTCGCCCCAGGCACTCAGGATCTCCGGCGTTGCAGCCTCACCCAGCACCTCCGAGATCGCTCCCAGAAGCGCATCTGCGACATGCGGATAATGCTCCGGGAGAATCTGCAAGCCCGCGTGCTTCTGTGCGATCCGTTCGACGGCCTCGGCCAATACGTTCGGCGTGCGGATATGGGTTGCATAGGCCACCAGCGCATTCGCGAGGGCCTTGTGCTGTGGCGCCTGGCCCTCCTGATTGGACATATTGAAGAGCGCGCGGATTTCTTCGTCCGCAAGCAGGCGCCGGTACATCGCAGGTACGATCTGATCGACATGCTGTGCCACGACCGGTGCGGTCGCTTCGATGATCTGCAGGGTTGCTTCGCTGAGCGGGCTCGACATGGTGCCCTCCTAAAAGATTCCGATAATCGGCATCTATACACGCTCTTCAAAAACATGCCACCCGTTGGTATCTTAAAGCCCTGCGTCATTGCGTCCCGGTCCGCGCGGACCGGTGCGGGCTGCTGGCGCGACGGAAAGGACCGGAACATGCGGCTCAACGACAGCACCGACATTGCGCTGCGGATCATGATCCACGCCGCTTCGACCGGCGGCCAGCGCATCACGATCGACCAGATCGTCGCCCACTACCACCTGCCGCGCAGCACGGTCATGAAGGTGGTCAATGCGCTGACACAGGGGGGGTTTCTCAGCGCGCAGCGGGGCCGCTCAGGCGGACTGACGCTGGCACGGGACGCGGGCGACATCCCCGTGAGCGCCCTCGTCGAGCATATGGAGACCGATTTCGCCCTGGCGGAATGCATGCGCCCGGGCAACGCGTGCACAATCACGCGGCGCTGCCGCCTGATCTCCCCCCTTGAGGAGGCACGCCGCGCCTTCCTTGCCGCGCTCGCGCGGTATTCCGTCGCCGACATTGCCCTCGAACCTGCCGAGTTCGGGCTGACTGCGACCGATACCTGAAGCCTTTTTGACCCTAAGCGCGCCGCTCCGAGGCGCCAGCGTTCCGCCAAAGTTCCTGCCTTCTTGGGACTTTCACGCCCAGACCTACGCTCCGAGGCCCGGCAGCCCGGCCCCACGCATTGCGTCCGATATGGTCTCGAGATGCGCCCGCATCGCGGCTGCCGCGCGGTCCGGGTCACGCTCCGAGATCGCCGCCGCAATGGCCTCGTGCTGGACGCTATGGCGCTCGGTGAACTCGGTGACGCCAAGCCTGAGGTAGGTCAGCTCCCACTCTCGCTGCCAGGCCGCGTGACGCCGCACCCCTGCAAGATAGTCGAGAAGCCCCAGCAGGATCGGGTTGCCGGTCACCTCGGCGATGCCGCGGTGAAAGGCCGCGTCGAGCTGCTCGCTTTCGGGCCGCGTGCGCGCCCTGCGGCCGCGCTGCGCCAGCTCCGCCAGATAGGCCGCCTGCTCCGGGGTGGCGAGCCGCGCCGCCTCGGCGGCCACCGAGGGCTCGATGGTCTGCCTCGCCTGCATGAGCTGCATCGGCGACGCACCCTGCACGAGGATCTGCTCGCGGATCGGATGGCCGAGCGGCCGCGGGCCGCAGAAGGTGCCCTGCCCAACATGCCGCCAGAGCTCGCCCTCGCGCTCGAGCACCTGCAACGCGCCGCGCAGCGTCTCGCGGCTGCAGCCGAGCAGGCGGGCAAGCTCGCGCTCGGGCGGCAGCCGCGCGCCAACCTCGGTGGCCAGATCGGCCACCAGCCTGCGGAGTTCCGACAGGACCACCTGCCCCCGCTTCGAAGTCATGCCGCGCCTCCCGCTCCGGGCCAAACCCAGACCAATTTGCAGACCAATGCCATGCTATGCAACACCGCGCTTCTCTCGAGGAGGACTCATATGCTGACCACGACCATCCTTGCCCTTGCCGGTTTCGGCGCAGGGGCGCTCAACGCCATCGCGGGCGGAGGCACATTCCTGACCTTTCCCGCGCTGGTCTGGCTCGGCGTGTCGCCGATCATGGCCAATGCCACCGCCACTTTCGCCGCCCTGCCCGGCTATGCCGGAAGCAGCTGGGCCTATCGCCGCGACATCCAGGCAGGCGAAGGGCCAAGCCTGACCGCGCTCGTCGTCACCGCCATGCTTGGCGGGATCCTTGGCGCGCTGCTGCTGCTGGTCACCCCCGAGGACCTGTTTTCCGGCGTCATTCCCTGGCTGCTGCTGATGGCCACGCTGGCTTTTGCCGCCGGTCCCGCGCTGCTGCGCGGGCTGCTCGCCTCGGGGCGCCACCTGCCCGATGCCGTCTCGCTGACGCTGCTGCTGCTCGTCTCGATCTACGGCGGCTATTTCAACGGCGGGCTCGGGATCCTGCTGCTGGCCGCCTTCGGGCTCATCGGCATGAGCGACCTGCATCGGATGAATGGGCTGAAGACGCTGGCCTCGCTGGTGCTGTCGGCTGCCTCGGTCGTCACCTACAGCCTTGCCGGGCTGATCGACTGGACCGCGCTGGTCGTCACCGGCCTTGGCTGCACTGCGGGCGGATACGTCGGGGCGCATATGGCACGCAAGGTGCAGGACACCGCGCTGCTGCGGACCTTCATCGTCACCGTTGGGCTGGTCACCACCATCGTCTTCTTCACTCAAGCCAATGGTTGAATTTTTTACGAAATGCTGAATTTTTGCGCGGCAGGCAAAGAAGGCAATCCTCCATGCACATTCTCCGTTCCCTCGGTCCCGCCGTGGCGCGCGTTTCCCTCCGCGAGGCGCTCCGCGCTGGCGTCGGCGCGCTGCTCGGGCTTGGCGTCACCGGGCTGGTCCTGCTCTCGCCGCAGGTCAACCTGAGCCTTGGGCTCTATCTCGTCGCGCCCTTCGGCGCGACCTCGGTGCTGCTTTTCGCGGTCCCCAACAGCCCTCTCGCCCAGCCCTGGTCCGCCATTGTCGGAAACACCGTGGCGGCGCTCGTGGGCGTTGCGACCTGCCTGCTGATCGCCGACCCGGCGCTGCGCATCGCGCTCGCCGTGGGCCTCGCGATCACCGCGACGATCCTCTGCCGCGCGGTGCATCCACCGGCGGGGGCGGTGGCAATGACCGCCGCCATGAGCCCCGACGCCATCGACCATCTCGGCTTCTGGTTCGCTCTGACCCCCATCGCCGCGGGCACCACTGCGCTGGTCATCCTCGCCGCGCTCTACGCAAAGCTCACTGGGCGGCACTACCCGTTCCGGCAGTTCGACGCCCCCGGCCAGCACGGCACCGAGGACCGTGCCCCCTCCGAGCGCCTCGGGCTCTCCGAAGCCGAGCTCTCCGGGCTACTGGAGCGTTACCGGCAGTCGTTCAACCTCGGGGTCGAGGATCTGGCGCGGCTCATCGGCGCCGCCGAGATGCAAGCCGCGAGCCATCATGCCGGCCCGCTCAATGCCGAGGACATCATGTCACGCGATCTGGTCACTGTTGGTGGCGGCACCTCCCTTGCCGAGGTCGCCGAGCTGTTCCGGCGGCATCGGTTCGCCTCGCTGCCAGTGGTCGGGCCCGAGCAGAGGTTTCTCGGGGTGATCTTCCAGATCCATCTGATCACCCGCGCCCGCGAGGATGCGCAGCGGCTTGAGCGGGGCTTCCTGCCCGCCTTCCGGCGGCTCGTCGATCTCGGGCGAGAAACCCCGGTGACCGCCTCGGACATCATGAATGTCGCCGGCCCGCGCGCGACGCGCGCCTCGCCGGTCGCCGCGCTGCTGCCGATGATGGCGGATGGGGATGTCGATGCCATCCCGGTGCTCGAGCGCGGACGCATCGTCGGCATCGTCACGCGGACAGACATGATCGCCGCGCTGGCGCGCCAGGCGCTGCGGCACCGCTGAGATCGCCGCAGGAAAAAGCCTGCAGACCAAAAATGTCCGAGACAAGCTCGGCCGAAGTCCAACAGGGAGGTAGGGAAGGCCTATAGCCGTGGAACTTTGCGAGCGTTTGGCCAAGCGTGGTAAGGATTGTTCGACACGATTGGCGCCTCCAATTCGCCCGCCAGCTCGATCACCCACGCCGCGACCGACTTCTCCGACGGGCAGATGTCGATATTCACGTCCCGGTCCAGAAGCCGACGGAAGCCGCGGAGATCACCCTCTTCGCCCAACGATGTCCGGCAGGCGTCATGGGCCAGAACGATATGCGGCGTGACCCGCCGGGCCTGCAGCATATCGATCACGGCGCGCAGGGCCTCCAGATTTGCGACCCTTCCCTCCCAGCCCATCACATCCATGCCATCGACGATAGCGAGGTCCCGGCGCCAAGCCTGCGGCGTCGCTTCAAGGTCATTCAAGGAGGACTCGGACGCCTCCTGACTTGGCGACTCCACTCTGGGATGGGCGCGATCGGGGTCGCCGACGGCCAGACCAACTCGGGAGGCGCCTTCCTCGCCCTGAGGCTCAGTCACCTGCGCAGCAATCTGTTCGGAAACCACGTCCGGGTGCGTGTGAGCGGCGCGCAATTGAGCTGAGTTCGCATCCGCAAGGCGGCCCGTCGCAACGAGCTCCGAAGTTTCCGCGCCCATGGAAGCTGGATATCTTCGCAACCAGGCAAGCGCCTTTCGGAGGATATCGAATACGTATCTGAGAAGCATTTTTCGTTTAATTGATGCGGTGCAGCGCAAAGATTATAGAAAGACCGACCGCAACAGCAGCGCCGATAAGGATCCAGCCAATTGCCGCGGGACCATTACTGTCGCACCATCGCTTTGGCGAAGTCCAGCGTCATGATGAATGGCGGCCGCGACGGTGAAGCCATCCCTTTGCAGCCTGCAGATTCTCGCGGAACGACTTGAGGACACGGCCCAATGCGTGATTTTGTCATTGTCTGCGGCCCGAAAGGGCATGTCTGGCATGGTGCTCACATCCTGGTAACAGAACGGGCCGAGAACCATGTCGTGACAAGTCTGGGCACCTTCAGACGCGACCGCTACGGCACACTCCGCCTCGAGACAGACCCTGCCTTCCACCTTGAGAAGGACCCGGAAGCGGAGCAGACTTGACCATGGTGCCAGTCAGATACGTGGGATGGGGCAAAGCGTTTTGACTTGGACCGAAACCTACCCTGCAAGGCCTCAGCTGAACCAGCGACCTTCATGTCCGAAATTCGCTACATATTTCAGACAAGGGAACCGAGAGTGCGGTCCTGCATCGATGCCGCCGGCACCTACGGTCTCGAAGCACCGTGGCGCCGATCTTCAGGGTGCCGCAGGGGAAATTGCCGAAGACGGCCGTTAACGCCTTTCCTGGCTGCTCACCTACCGCGCAGGAGATCCTGAACGACCGAGGGCTGCTTGGCGATGAGCGCCAGCAACACCTGTGCCGGCCCGGTAGGCTGCCGGCGCCCCTGCTCCCAATTCAGCAAGGTGCCCTTCGCGACGCCAATGCTCTTGGCGAACTCGCTTTGCGACAGCCCGGTTTTCTGCCGGACTTTTGCAACATCGACGCTGGCGACCGCGATGTCATGCACCTTGGCGCCAGCCTGCTGGCCCGCCGCGAAAGCCAGAGCCTCTTCGAGCCCCTTGGCTACAGATTCAAATGCGTACATCTGTTATCCTCATACTTGGCGATGATCGCCTTGCTCATCTCGACGGCCGCGGTTTGCTCCGACGTCGGGAGGTTGGCCTTCTCGTTCTTGGCGAACACCGTGACCAGGAAAATCGGCATGTGGCTGCCTCCGAACACGTAGATCATCCTGAACCTACCGCTCTTGACGCCGCCTTCCCGCGGGATGCGAACCTTGCGCAAACCGCCGCCCACCTACACACCAGTTTCCGGGTTCGCGGCAATGAAAGTGATTGCCGCCGCCCGCTCCTCGTCCGACATGATCGCCTTTGCGCGCTTCTGGAATTCGGGAAGCTCGACCACTGTCTGCAATCGTGTCATCTTCTGCCACCACATATGCGTCATTGACATATAAGTCAACGGCGGACTCTCGGAGTCCGCCCTTAGCGAGTCTCCAGCCTGGTTCTCAATCTACAGAGGAGCACAGCCCTGGGACGTCATCCAGCATGGCGGCCGGCGCAGGCGATCTCTCCCGGTAGGCGACGTAAAGGCCCGAGGCGAGGATGACTGCTATCCCGAGCCAGGTCATCCGATCAGGAAAGTCTCCGAAAACCAGAAAGCCGGCGGCAGTGGCGCCGATGATCTCGAGATACTGGAATGGTGCCAGGAGACCGGCTTCAGCGTGGCGAAAGGCTTCGGCGATCAGGACATAGCTTGCAGCGGCGAGGAGGCCGCTTCCCAAGATCAAGGCCCAGGCCGAAGTCGCAAGGGCGCCAGGGTCTGGGGTGGAAAGCCCCGATGCGTGAAGCGCGAACGAAAGCGCTACCATTCCGAGGCAGGCATAGATTGTGGCGCCGCACTGAATGGTCAGCCCAGAGCGTGTGCGCGTGGCACGGCGGAGGACGATCATGTTGAGCGCATAGGAGGCGGCCGCGAGGAGCGGCAGTAGCGCGGCGATCTCGAACTCCGGTCCCGGCCGGATCACGATAAGCGCACCGACGAGTCCTGTGCCGACTGCTGCGAGGCGCCGCGCTCCGACTGTCTCGCCCAGGAGTGGGCCTGCCAGCAACGTCAGGATCAAAGGCTCAACGAAAAATATGGCGATCGCGGTGGCAATCGGCATGACCGCGAAGGCGCCTATCAGGCCGATGAGGGTGATCATCACCAGCAGACCGGACAGCGCAACGATCGGAGAGAGCATTGCGCCACGGAGGCGGCCGGGCAACAACGCCGCCGCCGGCAGGAGGAAGGCTGCTTGGGCAACAACGCGCGCGGTCGCGACGTCGACCGGGTTCAGTTTCTCTGTCAGAAGCTTCGACAAAGTGTCGCCCAGTGGCAGCAGTAGCATTGCCGCGGCCATGCAGGTCATTCCTGCGCAAGAACCAGTCCACATGGTCCGCGACCTGTCGAACAAAGGAAGAGTCATAGGACACCTCATAACTTCAGGCTCCGCACGATATGTGCGGGAGCAAGTCCGGGCGTTCAGGACATCGGTTGAAAATATCGGGGCTGGGCAGCGGACGCGCGACGCCATCGCATGCTGCCTTGCAACGCGCATATAGGGGTCTTCGAAGGAGTTGTCCAATCCGGGGAGCAGGCCGATCTCTGACCCAATTGCTTGGCAAGACCCGTCACGCCAAGCACGAGCGCTCAGAATGAAATCGGCTCGCGCTTTCACGTCGAGCTTTGACAGAATAACCGGATCGTATCCGAGCCAGGCGAAAGTCTCGATCAGCCGATGATATTCGTCGATACCTCCCTTGAGGTCTTTTTCCGCGTTCACTGTCCCTGTGGTGGATTTCTGGCCAAGGTGGGGTCAGAAACACCTGGTGATGGAAGCGGGCGTGTCCCGACAAGGTGACAATGGCCGCCAATCCGGTTGCATGTTCCAGCGCGATGGCCGCATCCAGCAGCCTGCGATCAAAGAAGACCCTGTTGATTTCCACCCAGAACTGATGGGGTGGATACCCCCTCCCGACGGCATCGCAATGTGCCAAGGTGATGTGGGTCACATCACAAGAGGGAGGAAGTATCCATGACAGAAATTACCATTGTTGGGCTGGATTTGGCAAAGCGGGTTTTCCAGGTTCATGGTGCGACGGCCGATGGCGGCGTTGCTATTCGCAAGAAGCTGTCACGGGGTCAGGTGTTGGCATTTTTCGCAGATTTGCCGCCCTGCGTGGTTGCTATGGAGGCCTGCGCCACGGCCCACTACTGGGCACGTGAGATCGGTGCTCTGGGACATACCGTCAGATTGGTGCCGCCTGCCTACGTCAAGCCATTCGTCAAGCGTCAAAAGAACGATGCGGCTGACGCGGAGGCCATAGCTGAAGCAGCCAGCCGGCCGACCATGAGGTTCGTCGAGCCGAAGTCATCCCGACAGCAAGCACGCGCCATGGTCTTTCGAACCCGCGATCTGTTTGTCCGCCAGAGGACACAGACCATCAATGCGCTACGGG
>NZ_FOZW01000026.1 GCF_900116195.1 Alloyangia pacifica | reverse complement strand
GCGGTTGGCCAGCGCGTCCGGCGAGAAGCCGGCGAAGACGATGGAATGGATGGCGCCGATGCGCGCGCAGGCGAGCATGGCATAGGCCGCCTCGGGGATCATCGGCAGGTAGATGACGACGCGGTCGCCGCGCATGACGCCCTGGCTGAGCAGGACGTTGGCCATGCGGTTCACCTTGTCGTAGAGCTCGGCATAGGTGATGTGCTGGGCGGGATCCTCGGGGTTGTCGGGCTCGAAGATGATCGCGGTCTGGTTTGCGCGGGCGGGCAGGTGGCGGTCGATGCAGTTGTGGGCGACGTTGAGCACGCCGTCCTCGAACCACTTGATCGAGACATTGCCGAAGTCGAAGTTGGTGTCCTTGATCTTCGTCGGCCGCGCCATCCAGTCGAGCCGCTGCGCCTGCTCGCCCCAGAAACCGTCGGGGTCGGCGACCGAGCGCGCGTACATCTCCTCGTAGCGCGCCGCGTCTACATGCGCCTTGGCCACAAAATCCTCGGACGGGGGGTAGGTTCCTGCAGTCGCAGTCTGGGCGTCGTCTTTCATGATGTCCTCCCTGGTGTCATGGAGCCGGCGTGTATCTCCGGGCCCGTGAGCGTTCCAATTTCTCCAAAGTCGCGCGGCGACTTCTTCCATCCCTGCATCGATCATACCGTAGATCGAAAATATTGAAATAAGCCTCGGTAAAATATGATTTTATTTGTAAATCATTTGCCCTGCGCTGCAGCAATTTGTAAAAATGTTTGCTTTTACGCCGCAAAGGCCATGGTTTCCAAATAGCTTACGCAGCGTCACAATGCACGCTTGGCGTGCGTCCTTTGGCAGGACCTCGGGAAGGCGCGGGTGTGACAGTTTGATGCAGTATGCGCCGGTATACCATGTTTGCGCCCAAGCTGAGCAGCAGGGGTTGCGCCAGCGCAGGGGAAAACGACTCATCAAGGATCGCGCCATGCGCCGCCTTGCCCCACGCCACCGGTCGAGGCGGTTTGGAAATACGGAAAACCCCAGACGTCGGGAAAGGACCGACTGACACGCTCTGGATGGCCGCGCCGCCTGTTGCAAGGCCCGGACAGGCGCTGGCGAGTGAATGAGATGTCTCGGCCTTCGACAAGCGCGGCGAATGCACCCCATGCAAAGGATCGCCGAGCCGGCGGATGCGAGCAGGCGGGGAAGCTTACGCTGACCATTTGCTATGGCGGGGGCGGCGCGACCACCGAGGCCATCGATGTCGTTTCCACCGAGGCCTTCGATTGGGCGCAGCGGGCCACGATGCCGCCGATGACCATGCCGGAGTAGGGCATCGTCCCCACGGGGGAACTCTGCGACACGCTCAAGACCTTCGATGACAGGCGGATGCGCGCCACCCGCGTCATAGGCGACGCTTTCGAGGCGGTGCGCGAGGTGCCCACCCCGGCATGGTGAACTGGCCGGTGGTTCTGCACATCGGCGCCTACGAGAGTGTCCCGGATGACGCGCGCGACACTCGCCGACCGGATCAACTCGCGCCGTGAACGGGCGCAGAAGGCGCTTGAGCAGATCTTCGGCTTTCTCCCGGGGGTCGGTGCCTTTGTCCTCTTGGTGCTGGCGATGGTTTGGGCGATCGGGCGACTTCTATTAAGCGCGCGGCTGCGTCGGCTGGACCGGCATGGCCATGCTGCTGATCGCGACTGTCGATATTTGCTGGATGCGGTGCCGGTCCGGGGCTGGAGTGCGCGACGGCCTTACCGCTGCTGGGGAACGTCGCCGAACAGGCGGCGGCAGTCGCGCACCACATTCAGGAGCATGCATGGCGCAGGAATGCCACAGCGACCGGGCTCGGGGAGACCGAAGGGCTCTTCGTTATGACGGGCGGCGCAGAGCTCGCGCCGGTTTGACCGCGCGGAACCTTTTTCCACATGAAGTGTTCTTGACATGAGCCGGGGCGGCGGGGCGCAGGGCGCGACACCGGACCCGACATCATCAATCTGGACGGATCGCGCGGGAGGCTTCCCGCGGACCCGGAGGCCACGGCCTTCGGTCCGGGAAGGCGCGCGCTCCGGCAAGACCCAAGACGCGACCAAAGGAGGGTTCGCCATGGAATTCGCAGGAATCGGGGGATTTATCGTCCTCGTGCTCGACATCTGGGCCATCGTTTCGGTGCTCGGCTCGAGCGCAAGCACCGGGGCCAAGGTGCTCTGGACGCTTCTCATCATCGTGCTGCCGGTTCTGGGCTTCATCATCTGGCTGATCGCCGGGCCGAAGTCCTCGCGCGCCACCATCTGACACAAGAACTGCGTTCATAGGAGGAACGACAATGCTTTACTGGGCTCTTCTGTTTTTCGTCGTGGCCATCGTGGCCGCAATCTTCGGCTTTGGCGGCATAGCCTCCGCGTCGGCGGGCATCGCGCAGGTGCTGTTCTTCATCTTCCTGGTGCTTTTCGTGGTGACGCTGATCATGCGACTCGTCCGGAAGGCGTAAGGCCGGGGAGGGGGTGGCGAACGCCCTCCCGCATCCATCTTCGCTTTGCGAGTGCAGTTTAACGAGTACCAACAAAGGAAAACCCCGCCGGCAAGGGCGGGGTTTTCTGAGAGACCTTCCGCGAAGGCCAAAGGTGACGTTCAGGCCTTGAGGGTCTCGGTCGACGAGAAGAACATCGCCTGGCTCACGGCCGAGCGGACCTGCTCCTCGGAATAAGGCTTCGAGATCAGGAATGCCGGTTCCGGACGTTCGCCGGTCAGCAGCCGCTCGGGGAAGGCGGTGATGAAGATCACCGGGCGATCGCCGAGCGCGCCGAGAATGTCGTTCACCGCGTCGATGCCCGAGGAATTGTCAGCCAGCTGAATGTCCGCCAGCACGAGGTCGGGCGTTTCCTTGTTGGCAAGATCGATGGCACCGGCGCGGGTGCGCGCCACGCCCGTCACGCGGTGGCCGAGGTCGGCGACAATGCTCTCGAGATCCATGGCGATGATCGCCTCGTCTTCGATGATCAGCACGCGACCCGTCACTGCATCCGCCATCTCGCGGCGGGCGAGGGTGACAAGTTCCTCGACCTCGGTCTCGGCGATCTGCATGATCTCGGCAACCTCGGAAAGGGTGAAATCCTCAATGGTGTGCAGCAGCAGCGCTTCGCGGCTGTTGGCGGTGAGATTCTTCAGCCGCGCCTGCGCCTTCGCGCGGGGGCCTTCGTCCTCGTCGGTGACCGGTGCGCCGGTGCTCGCCCAGATGCCGTGGAAGACGTGGAACAGGCCGACCTTGGGCGACGATGCGCCGGTGAGCCCGCTCCGGTCGGCGAGGATCGCTTCCAGGGTCGCCGCCGCGTAGTTGTCGCCCGAGGTCTGACTGCCGGTCAGCGCACGCGCGTATCGGCGAAGGTAGGGAAGGACCGCACCAATGGTCTGGCCCAAATCACCCTGTGTCATGAATACGTCCTTTTTTTCGCTTTTCTCGGGAACCAAACGCGCCTGCTCGGCATTGGTTCCGGGATACGACAAAGATATGTGCAGAATTTACGGACTGCAAAGGCAAGGATCTAACGGCGGCAATGGTACAAACGCGGCGGAATTCCAAAGAGGCAGAGGTCATCGATGAGAACCTCAAACGTGTCTACCAAGACATGCTTGACGAGCAGGTTCCCGATCGCTTCCTAGACCTGATCGCGCAGCTGCGCGCGCAGGACGATGGTGGCGGTTCAGAAGGTGACGATACGGGCGAGGCCAGTGCATGAGCTCCGATCCCCGTGACGAGATCGTCACCCATCTCCCCGCACTGCGGGCCTTTGCATTCTCGCTAACGCGAAATTTCGCGCTGGCCGATGACATGGTGCAGGACACGCTGGTCAAGGCGTGGACCAAGATCAACACCTTCGAGCAGGGCACGAACATGCGCGCCTGGCTCTTCACCATCCTTCGCAACACCTATTACTCGAACCGCCGCAAGGCGGGACGCGAGGTCTCCGATGCCGAGGGCGTCTTCACCGAGAGCCTTTCGGAAAAGCCGGCGCATGACGGCCGTCTGCAGATGAACGACTTCCGCCGGGCGTTCGTCCAGCTGACCGACGAACAGCGCGAAGCACTGATCCTCGTTGGGGCACAGGGCTTCTCCTACGAAGAGGCTGCCGAGACCTGCGGAGTTGCCGTCGGCACGATCAAAAGCCGGGTCAATCGCGCCCGCGCGCGTCTTGCCGAGCTGCTCAACCTCGATGAGGACGACCGGCTCGAGATGACCGATCAGGCGACTATGGCCGTCGTCTCCGGGGCGCGTCCGAGCGGCGCTTTGGGGTGAGCTACGGTGACCTGAGGGTGACCCTCGGGATGTAAGAATACATGGCGGCGCCCGAACGGGCGCCGCGAAAGACCCGGAAAACGGCAGGACACAAAGTCCGCCACTCCGGTTGGGGCAGAGCGGATAGAGGTTTCATGAAAACAGTCGCAGGCGTTTGGCGGCAGAGGCCGACCGGTCTCGCCGCTCGGATCATCCTGTTCCTGTCGCTGGCCCTCGTACCGATCGGGGTGGTGGCCTATTTCCAGACCAGCAAGCTGGCAGAAGAAACGCGCCTGCGCTCGCAGCTCAGCCTTGTTGCGCTGACCGAGGCCGCCGCTCTTGGCGAGCGCGAGACCGTGCTGCGTGCCCAGGGCGGGGCGCAGGCCATCGGCGCGACACTCGGCCAGAACTTCGACGATCCGGTGGACTGTTCGGACCAACTCGCCCGCTACCTTGGAGCTTCGCCCGGCTACAGCTTCGCCGGGATCATGACGCTCGACGGCGACGTGTCCTGCAATTCGCGCGGCATCGAGATGAATGCGCGAGACTTCCCGCGATTGAAGCACATCGTCGATCAGCCGGGTGCGACCGCCTGGCTCAGCCGCAGGGGCGCGATAAGCCAGCGCTCGGTGATCGTGGTGGCGCAGCCCTATTTCGTCGGCGGCGAACTGGCCGGCCACGTGCTGCTGTCGGTGCCTTCGGTGCTGCTGCCGCGCGGACATGACACGCCCGGCCCGAGCGATTTCGACGACCTCATCACGATCAACGAGCAGGGCGAGATCCTGACCTCGCGCGGGGATGTCGACCAGGTGGCGGGCGTGCTGCCCGCCGACCTCGACCTGCAAAGCCTTGTCGGTGCCAGGTCGCAGAGCTTTGCCGCGCGCAGCGCCGATGGCGAAACGCGGGTCTACGCCGCCGCGCCGCTGGTGCCGGGGATGATCCACGCCATCGGTATCTGGAGTCGCGAGAACGCAGAGGCGCAGGCGATCACGGTCGACGGGCTCGCGGTCATGGCGGCGGCGCTTCCGTTCCTGATGTGGGCGGCCTCGGTGATTGTCGCCTTCCTCGCGGTCAACCGGCTGGTGATCCGTCACATCAAGCGCCTGTCGCGCCGGATGCGGGCCTTCGCGCTGTCGCGCCGGGTTCCGGCGCTGCGCGACGAGGCGATGCCCGCCGAGCTCGCGGACATGGAAGACGATTTCCTCGACATGGCCGACGCCATCCTGCGCGACGAGGCGCAGCAGGAAAACGCCCTGCGCGAGAAGACCATCCTGCTCAAGGAGGTCCACCACCGGGTGAAGAACAACCTGCAGCTCATTTCATCGATCATGAACATGCAGATCCGCCAGTCCCGCAATGACGAGACCCGGGCCATCCTGCAGCGCCTGCAGGACCGCGTGCGCAGCCTCGCCACGATCCACCGCAACCTCTACCAGACCGAGGATCTCGGCCACGTCAACGCCGGGCACCTGCTCAAGGATCTCGTTGGCCAGATGGAGCAGATGTCCGAGGTCAGCGGTCGCAAGGTCAACCTGACTGTCGCTGCCGACGACATCGAGGCGGTGCCCGACCAGGCGGTGCCGCTTTCGTTGCTCACCGCCGAGGCGATGACAAACGCGATGAAATACGCCCAGCCCGGACCGGACGGGGTCACCCGGGTCTCGATCCGGCTCGCCCGGCTCACCGGAGGGCGCGCCGAGCTTGAGGTCGTGAACTCCGCCCGCAAGCCGGAAGATGGCACGCCTGACGCGCCCCGCTCCCCCGGCGAGATCGCCGGGCTCGGCTCCAAATTGATGCAGGCCTTCGCGAGCCAGCTCGGCGGCACGCTCGAACAGGATTGGACCGAGGCGGGCGACTACCGCGTGCACATCATCTTCGGGCTGGTGGAATTCGTCCCCGACCCGACAACCCCGGAGGCGATGCCCAATGTCCCGGACTTCTGATCTTGATACCCCGCAACCGTTGCCGCGCTCGGAGACCGCCGAAGGCAGGCCGCGCCGCGTCGGCGTCGAGATCGAGTTTTCCGGCCTGACTGAGGCGCAGGTCGCCCGCATCCTGGTCAAGCAGGTGGGCGGTGCCGCGCGCGAGACCCAGCGCGGTCACTGGACGGTGAGCGGGGGCGGTATGGGCGACTTCGAGGTCTATCTCGACAGCCAGCCGCTCGAACGGCTCGACCATGATGGGGTGGGCGGTCAGATCCGCGACCTGGCCCGCGCGGTGGTGCCGGTCGAGATCGTCTCGGACCCGCTGGAGGTGGCCCAGATCGCCGAGCTCGACCGCGCCATCGTGGCGCTGCGCGAGGCCGGGGCCGAGGGCACCGGCAGCGGCGTTCTGTCGGCATTTGGGGTGCATTTCAATCCCGAGGTGGTCTCGCTCGATTACGCGGACATCATGCCTGTACTCACCGCTCACGCGCTCCTCGAGGACTATCTCAAGCGCGCCGCGGGCACCGATTTCAGCCGCCGGGTGATGACCTGGGTCGCGCCCTATCCGCGGGCGCTGGTTGACCGGCTAGCCGCCGAAGCGCCGCCGGCCACGATGACCGAGCTGATCGACACCTATCTCCAGCTCTCGCCCTCGCGCAACCACGGGCTCGACATGCTGTGCATCTTCGCCCAGATCGACGAGGCTCGCGTTGCCGCGGCGGTCGACATGGAGCTGGTCTCGGCCCGACCGACCTTCCACTGGCGCTTGCCGGACTGCCGCATCGACGAGGACGGCTGGACGCTGGCGCAGGAATGGAACCGCTGGGTGCTGGTCGAGCGCGTTGCGGAAGACACCGATCTGCTGCGGCGCCTCTGCGCCGCCTGGCGCGACCATCGCGACTCGATCACCTCGATCCGCATGGACTGGTCCTTCCGGGTCGAGCGCATGCTGCAGGGGGCGGGCCTGTGCGACCTCTGATCGGGGTCACCGTCTCGCGCCGCTCGGGCTGGCGGGTCTTTCCCTTCATGGCCTTCGCGGTCTGGCTCGCTGGGGGCAGGGCGCTGCGCTGGCAGACCGGCAAGCGCGAGGTCGATCTCGACGCGGTGCATGGCGTGGTGATCGGCGGCGGTGACGACATCGAGCCGACGCTCTACGGCGGCGAGCTTCAGCTGGACGTGCGGCTCGACCCGGCGCGCGACGCGCTGGAACAGAAGGTCCTGCGCGGCGCCTTCGAGCGCAACCTGCCGATCCTCGGCATCTGCCGCGGCGCGCAGATGCTCAACGTGGTGCTCGGCGGCACGCTGCATGGCGACGCCTACGCGGTACACCCGTCGCGCCGCTACCGCACGGTGCTGCCGCGCAAGAAGGTCGACGTGCTCGACGGCACGCTGCTCTCGCACACGGCGCGCGCCACCTGCCTGCGGGTCAACGCGCTGCATTCGCAGGCGGTGGATCGCCTGGGCGAGGGGCTGCGGGTGGCCGGGCGCGACGACGGCGGCATGGTGCAGGCGGTGGAACGGCTGAGCGATCCCTTCGCGCTGGGTGTGCAGTGGCACCCGGAATACCTCGTCTATCGCCGCGCCCACCGGCGCCTTTTCCGGGCGCTGGTCGCCGCGTCAGGGGCGCGGCGCGACGCCATCTGCCAGCTCGATGCGGCCGAGGCGGACGCGGCGCTGCCGCCATTCTTCGAAAGATAGGCTGTCTAGAAAGATAGTCTGTCTAGAAAGATGGTCTGGCCGCGATCCCCGTCGAAACTCAGGCCGCCACCATGTCGGACACCTTCGGCGCGGTCTCGATCTGCGTCAACGACAGGTCGAGCACGATGTGCCCGCCGTGGTCGTGATCGGCGTGGGTGACCATCTCGAAAATCGGTACCACCCGGCGCTCGTGGTGAAAGAACTTGCCGTTGTCGACGACAATGTGGCTGAGCTGCCCACGTGCGGCGTCATAGAGCAGGTCGCTCACCGTGCCGGCTTCGCCGTCGCGGCCGAAGACCGTTTTGCCGATCCAGTCGGCGAGGCTTTCGTAGCGCTCCAGCGCGGCCTGCCAGCGCGGATCGGCCTCGGCCTCGTCGGCCTCGCCCGCGGGCAGCGGCGCGTAGGGCGATCCGAAGGGGCCCACCACCATCGGTGGCATCGTGGCCATCAACGCCAGCATGTCCTCGCGGCCGCCCTTCATGCGCGGAGCGCGTTGCAATTCATCTTCGGTCACATGCAGCGGCAACGCGCGGTCCTCTGCCTCGGGCAGACCAAGCGAGGAGGCGGTGACCAACAGCCGTTCTGCGGCGGCAAATCCGGCCGGGGCGACGATCGCCCAGGCAAGTTTCCGCCCGTCCGGATCGAAGAGCAGGTCTTGCAGCACGAAGTCCCGCTCGCCGCCGGTGAGGCGCCAGGTGATCAGGTCCGAGAGCGAAATGAGCATGAGTGCGCCTTTGCATTGGTTACGCGATATTAACACGGTTCTGCGACATTCTGTTCCGGAACCGCTGCTGCGCTGCCGCGTTCAAACCCCAAGCACTTAAGGAGCAAGCACTTAAGGAGACTGCCATGACCATCGATATCTTTATCGTCGGATTGGCCGCTCTCATCGTCATCGCGATCCTTATCCTCGCTCTCACAGACTCGGAGGGGGAGGATAGGAACTCGCGCTAGCCAGAGCGACCCGATCCGGCCAAGACATCGGCCGACACGTCGGCCCTGTCCCGGAATCCAGCAGGGTTTTGCCCGCGTTTGGGCGTTGCCTGCGTTTTTTGGGGGGGCGTTGCCTGCGTTTTTGATGCGTGACCAAGGGCGCGGCTCCGGAAGCAGGGGCCGCGCCCTTGTTTTGGCGGGGATTTCCCGCGCTCTCCCGGTCGGCGAGCTACCTTCCGGAGTTCATACTTGTCGCGGAACGCTCGCGGAAACGAGCTTACAAAGGTGCAGCCAAGAGCACGGGCGCAGCGTATCAGCGTCCCGTTGCGTTGCGCTGCCTGTTGCGCGGGCCATTTCGGCTCACGAGCCCCCGGGCCACTACAACCGTGGCCCATCTTGGACCCTCGCGGGGCGTTGCGCCGGAGCAGAGTCGTTGAACCCCATGGGTTTCGCTTGGCCCCTCGAGAGACATTCCGCGCCTCATCCAGAGCCGCCCGAAACCGTCTGAGCGAAGCACTCCGTCGTCCATGCCGCGAGGGAAGGCGGTGGCATTCGCGAACCCCTGAAGCTTTCCGGAGGTGTTGCGGGAAGCCGCGCTTGACGTCTGGCGGCCCATTGCTGGTATACCATTTCCGAATCCAAGCCGAGCCCGACCCGGGCGACGACAGCACAAAGGACATCCCGATGCTCGACAAATCCGTCTTCACCCCGCACGGCAAACATCTGATCGCGGGCGCCTGGGTGGCCGGCGAGACCACCTTCGCCTCCGAGCCGGCGCATGGGCCGAGCCACGAGTTCTCGGTCGGCACCCCGGCGCTGGTCGATCAGGCCTGCAAGGCCGCCGAAGAGGCCTTCTGGACCTATGGCTACACCACCCGCGAAGCCCGCGCCGAGTTCCTGAATGCCATCGCCGACGAGATTGAGGCCCGCGCCGAGGCGATCACCGAGATCGGCACGCAGGAAACCGGCCTGCCCGAAGGCCGCCTGCAGGGCGAGCGCGGCCGCACCACCGGCCAGCTGCGGCTCTTTGCCAGCCACATCCTCAAGGGTGACTACCTCGACCGCCGCCACGACGAAGCGCTGCCCGACCGCCAGCCGCTGCCGCGCCCCGACATCAAGCTGGTGATGCGCCCGATCGGCCCGGTCGCGGTCTTCGGCGCCTCCAACTTCCCGCTCGCCTTTTCCACCGCCGGCGGTGACACCGCCGCAGCGCTGGCCGCCGGCTGCCCGGTGGTGGTCAAGGGCCACGGCGCCCATCCCGGCACCGGCGAGATCGTCGCCGAGGCGATCCTCGCCGCGATCGAAAAGACCGGCATGCCCAAGGGTGTCTTCTCCCTCGTGCAGGGCGGCAAACGCGACGTCGGCCAGGCGCTGGTGCAGCACCCGCTGATCAACGCCGTGGGCTTCACCGGCTCGCTTGGTGGCGGCCGGGCGCTGTTTGACCTCTGCGCGCAGCGCGAGGTGCCGATCCCCTTCTTCGGCGAGCTGGGCTCGGTGAATCCGATGTTCCTCCTTCCCGAAGCCATGAAGGCGCGCGGCGCCGAGATCGGCACCGGCTGGGCAGGCTCCCTGACCATGGGTGCCGGCCAGTTCTGCACCAACCCCGGCATCGCCGTGGTGGAGACGGGCCCGGCGGGCGACGCCTTTGTCGCCGCCGCCGCCGAGGCGCTGAAGGGCGCGTCCGCCCAATGCATGCTCACCGATGGTATCGCGCAGGCGTATAAAGATGGTAAATCGCGCTTTGACGGCCGCAATGCGGTGAAACCGGTGCTGACCACCGACAGCGAGGGCCGCAGCGCGCTGCCCAACCTCTTCGAGACCGACGCGGCGAATTACCTGCAGGATCATGCACTTGGCGAGGAGGTCTTCGGCCCGCTCGGGCTCGTGGTGCGGGTCTCCGGCGCGGACGAGATGGAAGAGCTCGCCCGCGGCTTCGAGGGCCAGCTCACGGCCACGATCCACATGGACGAAGGCGACACGGGCCTCGCGCAGCGCCTGGTGCCGGTGCTCGAACGCAAGGCCGGCCGACTGCTGGTCAACGGCTTCCCGACCGGCGTCGAGGTCTGCGACGCGATGGTGCACGGCGGGCCTTACCCGGCCTCGACCAACTTCGGCGCCACCTCGGTCGGCACGCTGTCGATCCGCCGCTTCCTGCGCCCGGTGAGCTACCAGAACCTGCCCGACGCGCTGCTGCCCGGCGATCTGAAGTAAACCGCCCGGCAACCGAAACGCGCCCGCGCTGCCCCACCGGCGGCGCGGGCGTCTGCGTGCCGCCAGGCGTATTTGCAAAGAGAAGAAGCCGCCGGCCACCCGCCTCTTCGTCCAGACCCAGATATCCCGCGGGCGCCCGAAGGGCGCGGGCAGAGCCCCCATTTGGCGCGCCCCTGTAACATGGCGTCCGAGATCCCTTTCTCCCGCCCGCGCTTTGCGCTAAAGGCGGGGTTTGAATCCGCAAGAGGTGCGTGCCATGACATTCTCCCTCGCCATCGTCGGCCGCCCCAACGTTGGCAAGTCCACCCTGTTCAACCGTCTGGTCGGCAAGCGGCTGGCGCTGGTCGACGACCAGCCCGGCGTCACGCGCGATCTGCGCGAGGGCGAGGGCAAGCTGGGTGACCTGCGATTCACGGTGATCGATACCGCGGGGCTCGAAGAAGCGACGGACGAGTCGCTGCAGGGCCGCATGCGCAAGCTCACCGAGCGTGCGGTTGACATGGCCGACGTCTGCCTCTTCATGATCGACGCCCGCGTCGGCGTGACCCCCACAGACGAGATCTTCGCCGATATCCTGCGCAAGCGCTCGGCCCATGTGATCCTTGCTGCCAACAAGGGCGAGGGCTCTGCCGCGGACGCTGGTGTGATCGAAGCTTATAGCCTCGGCCTCGGTGAGCCGATCCGGCTTTCGGCCGAGCACGGCGAGGGGCTTCCCGACCTCTACAGCGCGCTGATGCCGCTCGCCGATGCCTTCGCCGAGCGCGCCGCCGAGGAGGCGCCCGAGACCGAGCTCGAGCTGGACGACGAGGAGTTCGGCGATGACGAGGACGGCGAGGCCAAGCTGGTCATGCCGACCGCCGGAAAGCCGCTGCAGATCGCCGTGGTGGGCCGCCCCAACGCCGGCAAGTCGACGCTGATCAACAAGATCCTCGGCGAGGACAGGCTGCTGACCGGCCCCGAAGCCGGGATCACCCGCGATGCCATTTCGGTCCGGCTGGACTGGGACGGCGTGCCGATGCGGATCTTCGACACTGCCGGCATGCGCAAGCGCGCCAAGGTGCAGGAAAAGCTCGAGAAGCTCTCGGTTTCCGATGGTCTGCGCGCCGTCAAGTTCGCGGAGGTCGTGGTGGTGCTTCTCGATGCCGCCATCCCCTTCGAGCAACAGGACCTGCGCATCGCCGACCTCGCCGAGCGCGAGGGCCGGGCGGTGGTCGTGGCGGTCAACAAGTGGGACGTCGAGGAGCACAAGCAGGAAAAGCTGCGCGACCTCAAGGAGGCCTTCGACCGGCTGTTGCCGCAGCTGCGCGGCGCGCCGCTGGTGACCGTTTCGGCCAAGACGGGCCGCGGGCTTGATCGCCTGAATGCGGCCATCATGAAGGCTTGGACCACCTGGAACCGCCGCGTCTCGACCGGCCAGCTCAACCGCTGGCTCGAGGGCATGGTTTCCAGCCACCCGCCGCCCGCGCCGCAGGGCCGCCGCATCAAGCTGCGCTACATGACCCAGGCGAAGACCCGCCCGCCGGGATTCGTGGTGATGTGTTCGCGCCCGCAGGACATGCCCGACAGCTACACGCGCTACCTGGTCAACGGGCTGCGCGAGGCCTTCGACATGCCCGGCACGCCGATCCGCCTGACGCTGCGCGGGCAGGGCGACAAGAACCCCTACAAGGGCAAGCGGGAAAAGAATGCCGGCGCGCTCAAAAAGCACCTCGGCAAGCTGCCCAAGCAGAAGGGCTGAGCCGAAGCGCCAGAAACAGGAAAAGCGCCGGAGCATGGGCTCCGGCGCTTTTTTCGTTCGTGGGACGGGGCTCAGCCTCTGGTGATGGCCAGCAGACCGCCGCCGAGCAGCGATTGCACCAGGAGTGCCAGCGCCCAGAAGGCGGGGTATTCCCAGCCGCCGCCCTCGTTGGTGAACCAGAAGCCGTTCGGCCCGTGGGCGAGGATCGCGGCACCCAGCAGTACCGGGATCAGCAGCAGCGACACGAGGCTGGTCTGGACACCGAGGATCAGCGCCAGCCCGCCGAGTACCTCGGCAGCGATGGTGAGATAGGCCATGAAGCCCGGCACGCCGAGCGAGCTGAAGTATTGCGCCGCGCCGGCAGGGGTGAAGACATAGATTTTCAGCCAGGCGTGGGCGAGGAAGAGGGCGCCGAGGCTGAGGCGCAGGATGAGGGCGGCGAAGGCGATCGAGGTGGCGGAGCCGAAGCCCACCGATTGCAGGACGTTGGTCATTGTAACTCTCCGGTTTCGGGCGCCGCGCCGTGCGGCGTCTTGTCTGATGCGCCAGAGATAGCGGAGACAGACTGTCGCGATAATGTGGGAAGTTATGGGAATATTGTCCGCATGACGTTCTTAATTGGCATTTGCGGGGAACTGCGTATTTGAAAAGAGAAGAAGCAGGGAACGGTGCGCCATCCCCTGCTTCTTCTCTTTTCAAATACGCCCGCCGGAGGCGGTCCGGCAGCGAGGCCGGGTGCTGGTGCCGGAGAATAGCGTGCTATTCGGTGTCGGTGCCGCGCAGCGCAAGAATGGCGAAAATGCCCGCCGCGGCGAGGCCCGCGACCGCGAAGTTGAGCGGGCTGGCGTTGGCGACGATCACCGCCACCAGCGCCCAGATCACCGTGATGCCGTAGAGCGGCGCGCGGTGCAGCCGGTATTGCGCCACCACTGAGAGCGTCAGCGCGAGTGCCAGCGCGGCCAGCGCAGCGGGAGTCTCGGGCAGCAGCCCATAGCCTGCCAGCAGCAGGCCGATGGACACGCAGGAGGCCGCTGTCAGCCAACCCGCGTAAATCGCGATGGGGGCGATTTGCCACCAGCGATCCATGTCGCCGGCACGGAACAACGCCAGAAGGGCGGTCACCAGCATAACCCAGATCATCGCGGTGGCGGCAATCGGCGAGACCTGCGCCACCGGCAGCCAGAAGATGCCCACCGCGAGGCTGACCAGCAGCGGGTCGCGATGGTCCATCCAGTCGTAGTCATCCGAGCGGCGGAAGAGGCCGAAGCCGGTGCCGGCGATAAGCCAGAGGTAGATCAGCCCCCAGATCGCGAAGGCGTAGCCTGCCGGTTGCACCGGCGGGTCGACCTGCGGGACCGGGAAGGCGTCCGGCGCGAACCCGGTGAAACCGGGGAACACCAGCGGCGAGGCCGCGAAGGCGATCGCCGCGAGAAACAGCAGGAGCGGCCGGACCCAGATCATCTCGGACCCGCCCCCTCAGACCAGCGTGCCGTCGGCGGCGATGCGGGTCTTGCCGCGCAGCCACGGATGCAGCGCCTCGGGCAGATCGACCGAGCCGTCCTCTTGCTGGCCGTTCTCCAGCACCGCGATCAGGCAGCGCCCGACGGCGAGGCCCGAGCCGTTCAGCGTGTGCACGAACTCCGGCTTGCCGCCTTCGCCGGGCTTGAAGCGGGCGTTCATCCGCCGCGCCTGGAAATCGCCGCAGACCGAGACCGAGCTGATCTCGCGATACTGGTTCTGGCCGGGCAGCCAGACCTCGAGATCATGCGTCCGGCGCGCGCCGAAGCCAATGTCGCCGGTGCAGAGCACCACGGTGCGGTAAGGCAAGCCGAGCTTCTCGAGGATGCCCTCGGCGCATTTCGTCATCCGGTCGTGCTCTTCGCGGCTTTTCTCGGGATGGGTGATCGAGACCATCTCGACCTTCTCGAACTGGTGCTGGCGCAGCATGCCCGCGGTGTCGCGACCTGCCGAGCCCGCCTCGGAGCGGAAGCACTGGGTGTGCGCCACGTAACGGCGCGGCAGGTAGCTCTCCTCGACCGTTGCGCCATTGACGATATTGGTCAGCGTCACCTCGGCGGTCGGCACCAGCCACCAGCCTTCGCGGGTCTGGTAGCTGTCCTCGCCGAACTTCGGCAGCTGGCCGGTGCCATACATCATCTCGTCGAGCACCAGCACCGGGGTCCAGGTCTCCGACAGGTCGTTCTCCTCGACATGGGTGTCGAGCATGAACTGCGCCAGCGCCCGGTGCACGCGGGCCACGGCGCCCGAGAGCACCACGAAGCGCGAACCGCTGAGCTTGGCCGCGGTCTCGAAGTCCATGCCGGGGATCACGGCGGGCAGCTCGTAATGCTCCTTCGGAGTGAAGTCGAAGCTCTTCGGCTCGCCCCAGCGGCGGATCTCGACGTTGTCATTCTCGTCCGCGCCGTCCGGCGTGTCCTCAAAGGGCAGGTTGGGGATGCCCATCAGCATGTCGGTGAGCTGCGCGTCGAGCTCCTTGGCCTTGGTCTGCATCTCGGCGACCTCGGCCTTCTTCTCGGCGACCAGCGCGCGCAGGCGCTCGAACTCGGCCTCGTCGCCGCTGGCCTTGGCCTTGCCGACGTCCTTGGAGGCGGCGTTCTGAGCGGCCTGCGCGGTCTCTGCGGCATGGATCGCGGCGCGGCGCTCCTCGTCCAGCGCCAGCACGGGGGCCGAGGCATTCTCCACACCCCGGCGCGAGAGCGCCGCGTCGAAGGCGGCGGGGTTTTCGCGAATGGCGCGGATGTCGTGCATCGGTCTGTCCTCTTTATGTGCGACTCGCGCGGGTTATGCCCTGAATCGCTCAGGGAGTGTAGGGGGAGCCGCGCGTAAGACGCGCCCGGAGCCACTCATCGACCGGCACGGCAAGGCTGCTGCGCGCATTGGTGGCGCTGACCACGCCGATGACGCGCCACGGTTCGTCCGAGGCGTCACTCTCCTGCACCAGCACCGGCCCGCCGGAATTGCCGTGCCGCACGGGGCACGACAGGCGCAGCAGCGCATGGTCGCGCGCGCCGTCGCAGTCGAAGCGCGCCGAGAGCCGGTTGGGCCGCCGGTCGTGGTAGCCGACAAGCGCGAAGGGCGGGGCGGAGGTGCTGCCCAGCGTCAGTGGCGCGACGTCGAGCGGGCGGGTGAGGGTGAGCAGGGCGAGGTCGTGCTCGATGTCGAGCCGGTGGTCCCTATAGGCCTCGGGGTGCACCTCGTAGGAGGCGACATCGGCGTGATCGGCATAATCCCCGCCGAACCAGCCGGCGACGAAATGCAGCCGCTCGGGGCGCACCGGATCGCCCTCCGGCCCGGCCACGCAATGCGCTGCAGTGAGCACGAGGGCGGGGGCGATGAGCGTGCCCGAACACATGCCGCGCCGGTTGTAGCCGCGGGTGTTGACCCGGCCGATGGCGGTGAACTGCGCGTGGTCCTCCGGGGGGAGGGGCGGCAGGTCCTGCGCCGCGGCGGGTTGGGCGAGGAGCAGGAGGGCGAGGAGGAGGCGCATTGAGAACATCTTGACGTTGTACGCCTCCTTGGGGCTCCGAATTTAGGGGAGATTTGCAAATATTTACATGGGTCTATCGGCAATCACGTGGAGCGACCTTCGGGATTGATGATAGAGGGGCTAAAAGTCGTAGGGTCAGCGTATAGAGATAGAAGTTTATGAGTTCTGAGCAAAGTTTCGGTCGAACAATTCAGTTGTTTCTTGTCGATGGCAAGCCCAGCGGGCTGCGACGCGCAAGCATTCATGGCTGGACAGGAATAGTCTTTCTCAGCGGCGCCTCGTCTTTCGCAGAACTGACGAGCCGAGATGAAGTCGACCGTACCGGTGTTTACATTCTTACTGGACCGGATCCCGACGGCGAGGGCCTCCGTGCGTATGTTGGCTCCGGAAATTCGGTTTCTGAGCGCATTAAGCAGAGTGCGTTGAAACGCGAATTCTGGGAAACCGCGATAGCCGTTACGACAAGTGACGATGACCTTTCGAAAGGGCACGCAGAATATCTCGAGGCACGGCTCATAGAGCTCGCTTCAGCGGCGAAACGGGTTCGACTGGACAACGGCACGCATCCAGAGATTTCTCGTCGAAGGCTGCCCGAAGCGGATCGGGCCAACATGGAACAATTCCTCGCAAATCTGAAGGTGATCCTTCCAGTGGTTGGCCTTGAGATGTTGAAACCGCAGCCACAGGCCGTTCGGCGTACGGATAAGCCCGTCGAGGTGCGCACTTCGGGCGAAGTTCGTTTTGAGATACGCCACAAGAGTGGGGTGAGCGCAGAGGCCGTCGAAGAGGATGGAGAGTTCATCGTTCTGGAGGGGTCTGAAGCGTTGACCGGCACCGGGTACGTTCAACAAAGCTACGGATCGCTGAAACGCAAACTCATCCATGACGGGGTGTTGCTGCAAAGCGATGACGGAAAGCTCCGGTTCGAAAAGCCGTTCCCTTTCTCGTCGCCCTCGGCTGCTTCGGCGGTGGTCCTGGATCGAAACAGCAATGGTCGCGTTGAGTGGAAAGTAAAAGACTCAAAACAGAGCTACCACGACTGGCAAGAATCCCAACGCGGCGGAGAATACTGATCGCATGACCGCGGTGGTCCCTTCCCCAGCGTCCATCACGCACACGTGTGTGCATCTGCCGTGCATCGCCCGTGCACAGCATGTGACCGCTGCCATCGCGCCTTGCATCGGCGGAGGATCGCACATAGGTTCCGGCCAAATTTTGCGGGGGGCGTGCCCCCATAGACACCAAGAGGAGCCCGCCCATGGATGGCAGCGCAGTCGCCCAGTTCGTCCCCCTGATCCTGATCTTCGGCATCATGTACTTCCTGCTGATCCGTCCGCAGCAGAAGAAGGTCAAAGAGCACCAGAAGATGGTCAGCGCGCTGCGCCGGGGCGACCAGATCGTCACCCAGGGTGGCCTGATCGGCAAGGTCGTCAAGGTCAAGGAAGGCGGCGAGGTCGAGGTCGAGATCGCCGAGGGCGTCAAGGTCCGCGTGATCCAGAGCACCGTTGCCCAGGTCCTGTCGAAGACCGAGCCCGCCGAGTCCTGATCCCAACGCGAAAGCGCCCACGAATATGCTTCAGATCGATCTTTGGAAACGCCTGACCATCTGGGCGCTCGTGATCGTAGGGCTGGCCTTGGCCAGCCCTAACCTGTTCTACAACAGGGTAGAATCCCACAATGACGCGGTTGCGGCCATCGAGAAATCGGGCGCCACGCCCGAACGCGAGGCAGCCGCCGCAAGCTGGCCGAGCTGGCTGCCCTCGGGGCTGGTCAACCTCGGCCTCGACCTTCGCGGCGGCGCGCATCTGCTCGCCGAGGTGAAGGTCGCCGACGTCTACGCCTCGCGGCTCGAGGCGCTCTGGCCCGACGTGCGCGACATCCTGCGCCCCGAGCGGGACACGGTCGGCACCATCCGCCTGCAACCCTCGCCCGCCGGCGAGCTGCGGGTGCGCATCTCCAATCCCGACGGCATGGCCCGCGCGCTGGAACTGGTGCGCGGCCTCGCGCGTCCGGTGACCTCGCTGACCGGCGCCGGCTCCAACGACCTGCAGGTCGCGGGGCAGGGCGACGAGATCGTCGTGACCCTCTCGGACGCCGAGAAGCAGGCCACCGACGAGCGCACCATGCAGCAGTCGCTGGAGATCATCCGCCGCCGCATCGACGAGGTCGGCACCCGCGAGCCGACGATCCAGCGCCAGGGCAGCGACCGCATCCTGATCCAGGTGCCGGGCATCGGCTCTGCCGCCGAGCTCAAGGACATCATCGGCACCACCGCCCAGCTGACCTTCCAGCCGGTCGTCAGCCGCACCACCAACCCCGACACCACTCCCGGCGTGGGCAACGAGCTGCTGCCCGCCATGGATGAGGAAGGGGTCTACTACGTGCTGGAGCAGGCGCCCGTGGTCACCGGCGAGGAGCTGACCGACAGCCAGCCGAGCTTCGACCAGAACGGCCGCCCGGCGGTGACCTTCCGCTTCAACCCCAGCGGCGCGCGCAAGTTCGGCGATTACACCGCCGCCAACATCGGCTCGCCCTTCGCCATCGTGCTCGACGACGAGGTGATCTCGGCACCGGTGATCCAGAGCCACATCCCCGGCGGTTCGGGCATCATCACCGGGCAGTTCTCGGTCGAGGAATCCACCAACCTCGCCGTGCTGCTGCGCGCAGGCGCGCTGCCCGCGGGGCTCGACTTCCTCGAGGAACGGACCATCGGCCCGGAACTGGGGCAGGACAGCATCGACGCGGGCAAACTGGCGACCGGCGTGGCCTTCGTGGCGGTGCTCGGCTTCATGTGGGCGAGCTACGGTCTCTTCGGCATCTTCGCCAATATCGCGCTGCTGGTGAACGTCGGGCTGATCTTCGGCCTGCTGTCGCTGATCGGTGCCACGCTGACGCTGCCCGGCATCGCAGGCATCGTGCTGACCGTCGGTATGGCGGTGGACGCCAACGTGCTGATCTTCGAGCGTATCCGCGAGGAGCTGAAGACCGCGCGCGGCCCGGCCCGTGCCATCGAGCTCGGCTACGAGAAGGCGCTCTCGGCCATCGTCGACGCCAACATCACCACCATCATCACGGCGATAATCCTTTATGTCATGGGCTCGGGTCCGGTGCGCGGCTTCGCCATCACCCTCGGCCTCGGCATCGTCACCTCGGTCTTCACCGCGATCTACGTCACCCGGCTGCTGATCGCGATGTGGTTCGAACGCCGTCGTCCCAAAACCATCGAGGTCTGAGCCATGCGTCTTCGCGTCATTCCCGACAATACGAGCTTTGACTTCTTCAAGCACTGGAAGCTGTGGTTCGGCATCTCCGGCCTGCTGATCGTGCTGGCCCTGGTCAGCTTCGGTGCGCGCGGCCTCAACTACGGCATCGACTTCCGCGGTGGCACCACCATCCGGACGCAGAGCACCGAGCATGTGGACGTGGGTGCCTATCGCGATGCGCTCAGTGCGCTGGGGCTGGGCGACGTGGTGATCTCCGAGGTGTTCGACCCGTCCTTCGGGCCGGATCAGAACGTTGCCATGGTGCGCATCCAGGCGCAGGACGAGGTGGCATCGGTCACCCCTGAGACCATCGCCCAGGTCGAGGCGGCGCTGCAGAGCGTCTCGCCGGATATCGAGTTCGTCTCGGTGGAATCCGTTGGCCCGAAGGTCTCGGGTGAGCTGATCTGGACGGCGGTCGAAGCGGTGGTTCTCGCCATCGGCGCGGTGCTGATCTACATCTGGCTGCGGTTCGAATGGCAGTTCGCGCTCGGCGCCGTGCTGGCGTTGGTGCACGACGTGGTCCTGACCATCGGCGTGTTCTCGGAACTGCAGATGAAGTTTGACCTGACGACCATCGCGGCGCTGCTGACCATCGTGGGCTACTCGCTCAACGATACGGTGGTTGTCTTCGACCGGGTCCGCGAGAACCTGATCAAGTACAAGAAGACCGACATCAAGGACGTGCTGAACCTGTCGATCAACGAGACGCTCAGCCGGACCTTCATGACCTCCTTCACCACGCTGCTGGCGCTCTTCGCGCTCTTCGCGCTGGGGGGGGACGTGATCCGTGGTTTCGTCTTCGCGATGATCTGGGGCGTTTTCGTCGGCACCTACTCCTCGGTCTTCGTGGCGTCGACGGTGCTGCTCTGGCTTGGCGTCAAGCGCGACTGGTCCAAGCCCGATGCCGAGGTCGAGGCCAAGAAGACCGGCACCAGCGTGTGACCCCTGCAGGGCCGGGAGACCGGCCCGCCGCAGGGTGACCCGCGAAGGCCTGCCCGGTATTTACGCGGCTGTTACTGCAAAGCCCTAGACTTTGGTCTAGGGCTTTGCTGCTTCCGGAGAGGCGCGCTATGCTGACCCTCCTTCGTCGGCCCCCGCCGCCCCCTCCAGGCCGCGGGCGGACCAACTTGTATGGCAAATTGCTTTTGATTTTTCTTATTTGTGCCTTATGCTGCCGCAGCGCGGCATAGCCCTGCGCTGTGCGCCAGGTTGGGAGGGGGCGCACAGTGTCCGGTCTCCGCGCATACAGGGAAAGCGGTCCACTCCGGGCCGCCTGTATGGGACTAGGGGAAGAACCATGCGGATGAATGAAATCAACTTCAGTGACGCGATGCCCGTGGAGGGTTACGGCCCGGGCTTCTTTCGTGTCGGCGGCAGGCCCGTCGATGGCGGCGTCTGTATCTCTCCCGAGGGCATGCAGCCCTGGTCGGGACTTTCCGACGAGGACACGCTGATCTCGCTCGCGGGCAAGATCGACGTGCTTTTCGTGGGCACCGGCGGTGATATCGCGCTGCTGCCCAAGGCGCTTCAGGCCCGGCTCGAGGAAGCCGGCGTCGGCGTCGAGGTGATGAACTCGCCGTCGGCCTGCCGCACCTACAACGTGCTGCTGGGCGAGGGGCGTCGGGTCGCACTGGCGGCAATGCCGGTCTGACCCAGGGGCGGGGGCCCAAGCCAGTCCGGCCGCCGCATGTCGGCCCGTGCCGGACCAGCCATAGTCCTGCAACAGCTTGTCGCGGCGCGGCTTTCGCGCTTCCCCGGGCCTTCCGGCTGGGGTAAGCCGTTGCCATGAATCTGACCGTTCGCGATCTGGCCGTGGCCCGGGGAGGTGTCCCGGTGCTGGAGGGGTTGAGCTTCTCGCTCGCCCCCGGACGCGCGCTTGTGCTGCGCGGGCCGAACGGTTCGGGCAAGACCACGCTGCTGCGCACCATCGCCGGGTTGCAACCGGCCTTTGCCGGCGAGATCGAGGGCGCGGGCGAACGCATCGCCTATGCCGCCCATTCGGACGGGCTGAAGTCCATGCTCACGGTCACCGAGAACCTGCGCTTCTGGGCGCAGGTCTTTGCGCAGTCCGACATCGACCCGGCACTCGACGCCTTCGATCTGCGCGGGCTTGAGGACCGCATGGCGGGCACGCTGTCGGCCGGGCAGAAGCGCCGTCTCGGCCTCGCGCGGCTGATGGTCACCGGTCGCCCGGTCTGGGTGCTCGACGAGCCGACGGTCTCGCTCGATACGGCCTCGGTGGCGCGCTTTGCCGAGGCGGTGCGCGGACATCTCGCGGCGGGCGGCTCTGCGCTGCTGGCCACCCATATCGACCTCGGGCTGGACGAGGCGGAGGCGCTCGACGTCACCCCCTTCAAGGCCGCGCCGCGGGTCTCTCTGGAAGATGAGGCGTTTCTGTGATTGCGCTTCTTCTCAGGGACTTGCGGCTTGCAGTTCGCGCAGGCGGGGGCTTCGGTCTCGGGCTTGCCTTCTTCCTGATCGTCACCGTTCTGATCCCCTTCGGCGTGGGGCCGGAGACCGGCCTGCTGAGCCGCATCGCGCCCGGCGTTCTGTGGATCGGTGCGCTGCTGGCCTGCCTGCTGTCGCTCGACCGGATCTTCGCGCTCGACTGGGAGGACGGTTCGCTCGACCTGCTGGCCACCGCGCCGCTGCCGATGGAGGGCATCGTCACCATCAAGGCGTTGGCGCACTGGATCACCACTGGCCTGCCGCTCGTGCTCGCCGCGCCGGCGCTCGGCGTGCTGCTGAGCCTGCCGCCCTCGGGCTACCTCTGGGTTCTGGTCTCGCTGGCGCTCGGCACGCCGGCGCTGTCGGTGATCGGGACCTTCGGGGCGGCGCTCACCGTGGGGCTGAAGCGCGGCGGGCTGCTGCTGTCGATCCTCGTGCTGCCGCTCTACGTGCCGACGCTGATCTTCGGTGCAGAGGTGGCGCGGCGCGGGGCGGAGGGGCTGGCGGTGCAGACGCCGCTCTTGATGCTTGCGGGGATCAGCTTCGGCACGCTGGCGCTGCTGCCCTTCGCCAGCGCGGCGGTGCTGCGGATCAACCTGCGCTGAGAGGCGTGCGGCGCCGGCAAGCATTGCCGCTGCCGAATATTTGAAGTGTAAAAGGGCGGGAGCTGCGCTAGGGGAGCCGCATGTCGATCTGGGAATACGCCAATCCGGTGAAGTTTATCCGAACCACCGACCGCATCCTGCCATGGGTGTCGGTTGCGGCGGTGCTGTGCCTCGTGACGGGTCTGGTATGGGGCTATTTCTTCACCCCGGATGATTACCGGCAGGGCTCGACGGTGAAGATCATCTACCTTCACGTCCCCGCGGCGCTGATGGCGATCAACGCCTGGATCATGATGCTGGTCACCTCGCTGATCTGGATCATCCGCCGGCACCACGTCTCGGCGCTGGCGGCGCGTGCCGCCGCGCCGGTGGGTGCGACCTTCACGGTGATCGCGCTGGCCACCGGCGCACTCTGGGGACAGCCGATGTGGGGCACCTGGTGGGCCTGGGATCCGCGGCTGACCTCCTTCCTGATCCTGTTCCTCTTCTACCTCGGCTACATGGCGCTCTGGTCGGCGATCGAGAACGACGACACCGCCGCCGACCTGACCTCGATCCTCTGCCTCGTCGGCTCGGTCTTCGCGCTGCTGTCGCGCTACGCGGTGCTGTTCTGGAACCAGGGGCTGCACCAGGGCGCCTCGCTGTCGCTGGACAAGGAAGAAAACGTCGCCGACGTCTTCTGGTATCCGCTTCTGGTCTGCATCGCGGGCTTCGTGCTGCTCTTCGTGGCACTGGTCTTCCTGCGCACGCAGACGGAAATCCGCGCCCGCCGCTCGCGCGCGCTGCTGGCACGGGAGGGCCGGACATGACGCCCGATCTGGGGAAATACGCCTTTGCCGTGCTGGCCTCCTACGGGGTGAGCCTAGGCCTCATCATCGCGCTCGTCGCGCTGAGCCTGCGCCGGGCGCGCCGCACCCGGGCCGAGCTCGAGAAGATCGAGGAAAGGGTGAAACGCCATGGCTAAGGTCTCGCCTCTGATGGTGATCCCGCCGCTGATCTTCGCCGGTTTCGCGGTGATGGCCTATTTCGGCATGCAGCGCGGCGATCCCAATTCGCTGCCCTCGACCTTCCTCGGCAAGGAGGCCCCGGCGCTGCCGAGCGCCACGCTCGACGGTTTCCCCTCGGTCGCCGATGCGGACCTGCGCACCGGCGAGGTGACGGTGGTGAACTTCTGGGCCAGCTGGTGCCCGCCCTGCCGGGCCGAGCATCCGGTGCTGCTGCACCTGCAGGAGCAAGGCGTGCGCATCGTTGGAGTGAACTACAAGGACAAGACGGGCGCCGCCTCGGGTTACCTGACCGAGGACGGCTCGCCCTTCATCGGCGTGCCCTACGATCCGCAGGGGCGCGCGGCCATCGAATGGGGCGTCACGGGCCCGCCCGAGACCTTCATCCTGAGCGGCGATGGCACGGTGCTGCACAAGCATGTCGGCCCGCTGGCGGGGACGCTCTACACCGAAGATTTCCTGCCGGCGCTCGAGAAGGCGCTGGGGCGTGACCTCGATCCTTGATGCCTCTGGCCGGTGCTGCGGGCGTATTATTTGAACAATGAAAGGGCCGGGACAATGCTTCCGGCCTTGTCGTGAGAGGAGGGCGCATGGCCGATCTGCCCTGGAGGATGACCCTGTACGATGCGCGCGACCGCGCCTCCTGGGCGGCGCTCGGAGCGCTGCTGCGCCGGGTCGCAGAGCCATATGGCCGCGACCCGCGCGAAGACCACGTGACCGGCTCGGGGTTCGTCGTCTCTCCCTGCCGCAGCTTCACGCTGCTGATGCATCACGCCAAGCTGGACCGCTGGCTGCAGCCCGGCGGCCATTGCGACGGTGATCCCGACGTTGCGGGGGTGGCCGCGCGGGAGGTCTTCGAGGAAACCGGTTTGCGCGCGCGGCTGCTCTCGCGGCGGCTTTTCGACGTCGACATCCACGAGATTCCCGCGCGCGGCGACGCGCCTGCGCATTTTCACTACGATCTGCGCTTTCTCTTCGAGGCTGACCCTGCGAACCCCTTGCTCGGCAACGAGGAATCACACGACCTTCGGTGGGTGGCGCTGGACGATCTGCCGCGCTACGCGCCGCAGCGATCTGTCTGCGTGCTGCGCGAGAAGCTGCCCCTCTGGAGGGCCGAAAGCGGAGAGTGACGACGATGATCTTGCAGGCGCGGATTCCCTACGATCTGACCGAGATGAAACCCTTGCCGGGGATCGCGCCGCTTGATCCGGCGGCCTGGCTGAAGGTTGACGATGCCTATGCCGCGCAAATGGCCGAGCGCGACCGCCTGCTGGCCAGCGAGCGCGAGGCGGTGCTGGCGATCGAGCCCGGGGCGATGCCTGCGGCGCAGGAGCTTCTGGAGGTGGTGCTGGCGCATCTGCCCGCGGGTTTCACCCGCGACGGCGAGGTGGTGACGCGCCCCGATGGTGTCGCGGTGACGCTCGACCGCGCCGACCCCATGGCCACGCTGGGGGGGCTGGTGCAGGAGGACCTGTGCCTGCTGCAGAAGCGTGGCGACGAACACGTGCTGACCGGCGCCGTGCTCTGCTTCCCGGCGGGCTGGCGGCTGGCGGACAAGGTCTCGCGGCCGCTCAGCATCATCCACGTGCCGATCCCCGAGTATGACGACAACATCGGGCGGCGGGTGCAGCGGCTCTTTGACGGGGTGCGGCCAGGCAAGCCGCTGGTGCGGGTCAACAGGCTGTTTCACGACGATCCGACGCTGTTCCAGCCGGGGCCGCGGCGCAGCAACACCGATCGGGCCGATCCGCTGACCGCGCCTTACCTCCGTTCGGAGCGCCAGTGCCTGCTGCGCCTTCCCGAGACGCAGGCGGTGGTGTTTTCGATCCACACCTACGTCATCGCGCGCGGGCCGGACACGCCCTAGAGGCCGGACACGCGCTAGTGCGGCAGGGTCAGAAGCCCGGCATCGCTCAGAGATACCCCGAGGACCGTCAGGCAGAGCGCCTGCGTCACCCGGCGGAAGTCCATGCCGCGGCGCAGGCCGAACGCCGCGACCACAAGTGCGACCGGAAAGCTCAGCATCGCCATAAGGCCGGTCATCGCCCAGGCCGCGAGCGTCAGCCGGGTTTTGGCAGGGTCGGTCTGCGGGATGACAGCGGGAAGACCAGCGCGGCCCCAGCCCGGGGTTTCCGACGGCGGGATGAGCGTGGCGGTCATCGCTTGGCGGATGCCGTCGGCCAGCAGCTCTTCGGCGACAATATCGATCGGCGCGAGGCGCTTGCGCGGCGCGCGGTTGAGCTGATCGGGCAGGGTCTCGGGCGCCAGGCGGGTGCGGGGAGAGAGCCATTCGATCTCGGTCGCCGCGCAGAGCGGCGAGAGGCGGCGCACCGCTTCGAGCAACAGCGCGATGGCGTTCGGCCCCCGGGCGACGCCGCCTTCGCGGCTCAGCACCCGCAGGACGATTCGCGGCGTGCCCCGCTTGCCGTCGAAATGCGTCAGGCACAGCCCCAGGCGATCGCCCATCAGGGCCAGGCGGCGGCGCGACACCAGCAGCGGGCGCCCGGAGCTGTTGTCGAGGGCCAGCAGTGTCTTGCCGGCAGTCTTGAGCAGCTGCACGAGGTCCGGGGTTGCCGCTTCGGGCAGGTAGAGGGCCGCGTAGGGGGCTTTGCCCGTCATCCAAGTGTTCCTTCTGACACGTCTTTCCCCCGAATCTTGCGCGGGAAATGAGGAGGAACTTTGTCTCAAACGGGTCCCGGGATGGGCGATATTAATAAATTTCGACCACCCCGGGTTGCATAAGTGTAAATCAGCCGACTTTCTGAGCCACCAGCGCGATGGCCTGCTGATAGACGGTGGCGGCGTTCCATTCGTTCAGCACGCGGAAGTTCGCGGTGCCCTGACCGAAGGGCTGCCCGGGCTGCCAGCCTTTCTGGCGCAGGAAGTTGGCGGTGGAGGCGAGCGCATCGAACTGGTTGTAGAAATCGACGCGGCCGTCGCCGTTGCCATCGACGCCGTAGCGCAGCGCGTTGCCCGGTAGGAACTGGGTGTGGCCAAGCTCGCCGTGGGCGGCGCCCTGTTGTGACGGCGACAGCATGCCCCGGTCCACCATTTTCAGCGCGGCAATCGCATGCGGCGTGAAGAAGGAGGCGCGGCGGCAGTCATAGGCCACCGTGGTGATCGAGGAGACCACGGGGACATTGCCCATGGTGCGGCCGAATCCGGTCTCCATGCCGTGAATCGCCAGCAGGATTCCTGCAGGTACCCCGTAGCGCTGTTCGATCGATCTGAAGAACTGCGGATTCTGGTCGCGGCGCTTGCGCACCTGCGCAGCGAAACCGTCCACCGAGCCGAGGCGGATCCGGATGAACTCGTCGAGCGGGTATTTCACGCCCTTCTGGCTGCGGTCGACCTTGATCGTGTAGCTCGAGTAGCCGGCGCTCATCAGGGCGTCGATGCCGCGCTGGCCGACACCGGCGCGTTGGGCCTCGGCGGCGAACTCGCGTTTCCAGGCATCGAATCCTGCCGAGGTATTGCCGCAGCTCGCGGCCACGGCGGCGCCGGCGGACAGGGACAGCGTGGCTGCCGCCAGGAATTTCAATAGGGTGCGACGCATCTTGGACCTCCGAACAAACGCATATGCCGCAGCAAGGTAGTGCGGCAACCCTGATGCGGAAAGGGACGGCGGACGGACGCGAAGCCACGCGGCGGGAGTCTGCCGCATGCCGCAGCGGCAGGCAGGGCGGTGGATGGGCGACCTCAGAGGGAGGTGATTTCGACCGCCCGGGTGATGATCATCCCGACCAGCGAGAACAGCGTGACGAAGCTGAAGGTGAGCAGCACCAGGCGCTGCGTGCGTCGCCGGCGTGCGCGATCATCGTCGTCGGGGTCGCCTACGAGGGTCTCTGCCGGTGTCGCTGGCGCGCCTTGCGCCTGTCCCGGCGGGGTCACCCTGTCGAGTCGCCCTGCGAAATCCTTGTTCATGCTGAAAATTCCTCTGTATCTCGTGAGGTAGAAATTCCCTCTAGCAATACACTCTTAGGGTAATCTGGAGATTGCAGGGCAGAATTCCGGCATGAAAAAGGCGCCCCGCAGGGCGCCTTTTATTTTCTTCCGCAGGAGCGGGATCAGCAGCTGTAGTACAGCGCGAATTCCACGGGGTGCGGGGTCATTTCGTAGGCTTCCAGCTCTTCCATCTTCAGAGCGATGTAGCCTTCGACCTGCGACTTGGTGAACACGTCGCCGGCCAGCAGGAAGTCCATGTCGGCTTCCAGCTCGGTCAGTGCTTCACGCAGCGAGCCGCAGACGGTCGGGATCTCTGCGAGCTCTTCCGGCGGAAGGTCGTAGAGGTTCTTGTCCATGGCTTCGCCCGGATCGATCTTGTTCTTGATGCCGTCGAGGCCGGCCATCAGGAGCGCTGCGAAGCACAGGTAGGGGTTTGCCGCGGGGTCGGGGAAGCGGGCTTCCACACGCTTTGCCTTCGGCGATTCGGTCCACGGAATACGGACGCAGCCCGAGCGGTTGCGTGCCGAGTAGGCGCGCAGAACGGGGGCTTCATAGCCCGGAACCAGACGCTTGTAGGAGTTGGTCGCCGGGTTGGTGAAGGCGTTGAGGGCCTTCGCGTGCTTCAAGATACCGCCGATGAAGTACAGCGCTTCCTGCGACAGGTCCGCGTATTTGTCACCTGCGAAGAGCGGCTTGCCGTCCTTCCAGATCGACATGTTCACGTGCATGCCCGAGCCGTTGTCGCCCTTGATCGGCTTCGGCATGAAGGTTGCCGAACGGCCGTAGGCCTGTGCCACGTTGTGGATGACGTACTTGTACTTCTGCAGCTCGTCGGCCTGCTTGGTCAGCGTGCCGAAGATCAGGCCCAGCTCGTGCTGCGAGGTCGCAACTTCGTGGTGGTGCTTGTCGACCTTCATGCCGAGGCGCTTCATGGTCGACAGCATCTCGGAACGGATGTCCTGGCCGTCGTCCATCGGGTTCACCGGGAAGTAGCCGCCCTTGTAGGTCGGACGGTGGCCCAGGTTGCCCATCTCGAAGTCGGCGTCGGTGTTCCACGCGGCGTGGTCCGCGTCGACTTCTGCCGAGATCTTGTTCGGGGTGACCGAGTACTTCACGTCGTCGAACAGGAAGAATTCAGCTTCCGGGCCGAAGAACGCCGAGTCGCCGATGCCCGAGGAGATCAGGTAGGCTTCTGCTTTTGCCGCGGTGCCGCGCGGGTCGCGGTCGTAGGCTTCGCCGGTGTCGGGTTCGACGACCGAGCAGTGCAGGCAGAGCGTCTTCTCGGCGTAGAACGGATCGATGTAGGCGCTTTCGGTGTCGGGCATGAGCTTCATGTCGGAAGCTTCGATCGACTTCCAGCCGGCGATCGACGAGCCGTCGAACATGAAGCCTTCGTCGAGGAAGTCTTCGTCGACGAGATCGGCGATGACGGTCACGTGCTGGAGCTTGCCGCGCGGGTCGGTAAAGCGGATGTCGACGTAGGCTACGTCCTCATCCTTAATAAGCTTGAGAACTGCGTCCTTGCTCATTCCCTTCTTCCCTTTCTGTACTTGGGTCCGGTGTGTTCTGGTGTGAGGTCTTCCGCCCCGTCCCGGTGGCGGGCGGAAGACAGCGCAGGGCGATTTCGGCTCAGAGCGCGTCGGAGCCGGATTCGCCGGTGCGGATACGGATGGCCTGCTCGATGGGGCTGACGAAGATCTTGCCGTCGCCGATCTTGTCGGTCTTGGCGGCAGAGATGATCGCCTCGACCGCGGCATCGACCTGGTCGTCATCGAGGACGACTTCGATCTTCACCTTCGGAAGAAAATCAACCACATACTCCGCGCCCCGATAGAGCTCGGTGTGGCCTTTCTGACGACCGAAGCCTTTGACTTCGAGCACAGAGAGGCCCTGGATCCCTGCATCCTGCAAGGCTTCCTTAACCTCGTCGAGCTTGAACGGCTTGATGATCGCCTCGACCTTCTTCATGGCCTTGTCTCCTCGTGATCCCGTGTCGGACCCTGCCAGACCACTTCTCATGGGCGGCGACAATCGGATAGGCTGCCGCGGCAGGGAAATATGAGGCGATTTTTGGCATGTGGTTATTCTTTGCGCAAGTCGCTCATGAAGTGAGCAGTTTTGAATCGCGGAAACCAGCCGCATGACGGTGCTGTTGACGGCGCGGCAGATGCGCGACGCGGAGCAGGCGGCCTTCGCGTCCGGTGCGGCCACCGGCGCCGAGCTGATGGAGCGGGCCGGGGAGGGGGTGGTCTCTGCGCTGCTGAATTCCTGGGGCGAATTGGCGGTTGTCCCGTCTCGGGCCATCATCCTCTGCGGCCCCGGCAACAACGGCGGCGATGGGTTTGTCATCGCCCGGTTGCTGGCGAGGCGTGGCTGGGCGGTGCGGGTATTCCTGTTGGGGCAGGCCGATGGGCTGCCGCCCGATGCGCGGCTGAATCACGACCGCTGGTGCACGATGGGCGATGTGCGGCGGCTGCCCTTCGACACGCCGCCGCAGCCAGAAGGTCCCTCCGGCGTGGTGGTCGACGCGCTTTTCGGCACCGGGCTGACCCGCGGTCTCGGCCCGGAGGTTGCCGGGGTCCTTGAGAGTTTGGAGGCGCAGGGCTTTGAAGGCTGGTACCGCGTGGCGGTCGATCTCCCGTCGGGGCTCTGCGCGGATTCGGGGCGGCGGATCACCGCAGAGGACGGCACGACAGCGGCATTCCGGGCCGACCTGACGGTCAGCTTCCACGCGGCGAAGCTCGGGCACTACCTCGACGAGGGTGCGGAGTTCTGCGGCGCACTGGCGGTCGCCGACATAGGCTTGTCACCAGAGGCGACGCCGGAGTTGGTGCGGCTGGTGCAAGCCCCGGCGCTGCCGCTGGGAAAGCGCGGCGGGCACAAGTTCGACCATGGCCACGCGCTGGTTCTGAGCGGGGGATTCGGGCGCACCGGGGCGGCGCGACTCGCGGCGCGGGCGGCGCTGCGGGTCGGGGCCGGGCTGGTGACGCTCGGTGTGCCCGGCGCCGCGCAGATGGAGGTCGCCGCGCAGATCACCGCATTGATGATGCGCCGGATCGAGGCCGCCGACGACCTTGCGCAGATGCTCGAAGACCGGCGGCTGAACGCGCTGTGCCTCGGGCCGGGGCTGGGGGCGGACCGTGCACGCGAGCTCGTTCCCGCGGCGCTGGCCGCGGGCCGCGCAACGGTGCTCGACGCCGATGCGCTGAGCGCCTTTTCCGATGCGCCCGACGCCCTGTTCTCGGCGTTGCATCCGGGCTGCGTGCTCACGCCCCATGGCGGAGAATTCGCGCGGCTGTTCCCCGATCTCAGCGCGCGACTCTCCGGGCCTGCGCGCCGGGGCCCCGCGGTGTCGCGCGTGGACATGGTGCGCGCCGCGGCGGCGCGGGCAGGCTGCACTGTGCTGCTGAAGGGGCCGGACACGGTGATCGCCGCGCCGGACGGGGATGCCGCCGTGCACGCGGCGGTCTACGAGCGGGCGACACCCTGGCTGGCGACCGCCGGCGCAGGGGATGTTCTGGCGGGGCTGATCTGCGGGCTGATGGCGCGGGGCGTGGACCCCTGGAGGGCGGCGCAGACCGCGACCTTCCTTCACGTCGAGGCGGCGCGGCACCATGGTCCGGGGCTGATCGCCGAGGACCTTCCCGAGGCGTTGCCGGCCGTCTTGCGCGGATTGGGCGCCTAGGCGGTCGGGCGATCCGGGTGGGCGGAGGGCCGCGTCGGCGGAATCACCGGGCGGGCCGAGGCCAATTCCAGCCCGTCGCAATATATGATGTGCGCTGCGGTGAAGCTCAGCGCGACAAGCTGAACCGAATGACAGCCGGCGGCGCGCACGAAGTAGCCGTCAGTCAGCCGATCCAGCGGGACCAGCGCCTGGCTGGCGCCGAAGAGCGCGCTGGCGCGCCAGTCGCGCAGAAGGATCTGCTGCGCGGCGGGCAGCAGCGCCTCGCCCTCGGGCCGCGCGTTGCCGAGACTGCCGGCGCGGATCGCCACAAGCGGGAGGCGCCGTTTCAGACGCTGCGCACATGTGAGCGTGGCGACGCCGCCGTCGCGGGTGATCACGCGATCTCCGGGCGACAGGTATTCAACGGGGAGAGCCCCCTCGAGTGTCAGCACCCGGGTGCCGGCCACAAGGGCGTTGAGCACGGGACCATCCCCGTGAACAGAGTCTATCTGGCGCGCGGGAAGTCCCCCGTCGTCGCGCCGGACCGTTTTCGGTTCCATGGGCGCCGTCCTGCTGTGTCACTGCCTCTTTTTGCCAGACCGTACGTCAAGCAGATGTTAATGTCGCCAGATTTCTCCGCCGTGATTTCCAGGTGGTGATTTTTCCTCTCGCCTCGCCCGTGGCTCTTTGCTAGAGATCCGCCCGATCCGGGCGCCTTGCGCGCCCGCGTGCGGGTGTGGCGAAATTGGTAGACGCACCAGATTTAGGTTCTGGCGCCGCAAGGCGTGGGGGTTCAAGTCCCTCCACCCGCACCAAGTTCACCTTCCTGTTCATCTCTCCGAGACCTGCCGCCGAGGCGCTTTCGTGACCCGGCAATGCGGCCTTTGGTGGCTCGCTGAGCGGAGTTGAGTCCGTGGCCGTTCGCGACGGATCGGGTGGGCCTGCGAATTGGCGCAGGCAGAAAATTCAGCGGGATATGTTAGGGGCTTTCGACCGCAAGGCGCGCGGGAGGCCTCCGCTTCGCTGGCAGGGACTGCGTGGCTGCCTCGCCCCGGTTCTGGAGGCTGGGTCGCGGCGATGTCCGGCTGGCGGGAGTTGGATGGCTGGCTGGCGTCTGGGCTGGCTCGCTATCTTGCCTGTTGGATAGCCTGCCCAGACCGGTCGTGCAAGAGGGGGCGCAAAAAAAATGCAGAAAATCAATTAGTTGACTGATTTTGTCGGGTAGGTTGGGCCGAGGATTTCTGTCGGGTTTCCGCGCCGGACCGGGCGTTGAAGGGCATGGCGGTACCCATTCGGAGGGAGCTATCCGCCGTGCACAGAACGGGTTTTCGCGCTCTCCGGGGCATGCGCAGCGCAGCGGGAAGGCTTTCGGTGTTAACCGAGGCTGTGCCGCGCGGCGGCATGTTCGGCGGCGGCTTCCGAGGGGCCACGTCCGAAACTCGCGACGGTGACCGGGCGGGGTGCGTCGGGGAAATGATAGACCGCGTTGGCGCAGAACGGTCCGGCCCCGGAATGTCCTATGGCGCGCCCGGCGTCGCCACAGCGCCCACTCATCAACCCGAGCGCATAGCCGCAGTCGGTCCAGGGGCGGCCCTCGATGGCGCCGCCGAGCGGATGCCGGAGTTTCATCTGCCGAAAGCTCTCCGGCGCCAGCAGGGCACCGGTGAATAGCGCGTGCAGCAGTCGGGCCGCGTCGGGCGCGGTGCCGGTCAGGCAGCCGTGATAGACCCAGCCGGGATGGTAGCGCTGCGCGCCCTCCCAGGGCACCCGAGCGAAATCCGCGCGGTCGGTGGCGAGTGACAGGCTCTTCAGCCCGAGAGGGGCGGCGATGACGCGGGCGACGAGGGTGGCGAAGCTCTCGCCCGCCGCCTGCTCTATAAGGCCGCGCACGAGCATGTAGCCGAGGTTGGAATAGGCCCACCCGGCGCCCGGTGCAAAGAGCCGACCCTGGGCCATGGTCTCCGCGTACAGCCTCTCGCGCGGCCAGGGTTCCTCGTCCGCCGCCACCGCGGCGCGGTAGCCGGGCAGGGTGAAATAGTCCGGAAGCCCCGCGGTATGATCGAGCAGTTGGCGCATCGTAAAGGCTGCCCCGCCAGGCGTCCCGTCAGGCAGCCCCTCGATCGGCCCCTCGATCGGCCGGTGGAGGTGCAATGCCCCGGTCTCGACCAGCTTCAGCGCACAGATGGCCAACACGGTCTTGGTGAAGCTCCAGTAGGGCAGGATCTCGCGACCGGTGCCGCCGCACATCTCGGGCGCGCCATCGGCGATGCGGCAGGTGATGAGCGGCGTTTCGGCAGTCATGTCGCCTGCATAGCATCTGTCTCTCCGGTGGCCCAGCGGCATGGCCGGGGGCACGGGCTGCACGGCAGGCGGGTGCTGACCCTTGCCCGAGAGCGGCGGGGATGCCATATCGCCCGGGACGATTTACGGCAAAGCAGAGGGGCACGGACCTTATGTTCGATCTGACGGGAAAAAACGCGCTGATCACTGGCGCTTCGGGCGGCATCGGCGGTGCCATCGCCAAGGCGCTCCATGGCGCGGGCGCGACAGTGGGGCTCTCGGGCACCCGCGAGGCGCCGCTGCAGGAGCTGGCCGCGGAGCTCGGTGAGCGCGCCTTCGTGCTGCCCTGCAACCTGTCCGACCCCGAGGCCGTGGCGGCGCTGCCGAAGCAGGCGGCAGACGCGATGGGCTCGGTCGATATCCTGGTGAACAACGCCGGCATCACCCGCGACAACCTCTTCATGCGCATGTCGGACGAGGAGTGGCAGTCGGTGATCGACGTCAACCTCACCGCCAACTTCAAGCTCTGCAAGGGCGTGCTGCGCGGCATGATGAAGGCGCGCTGGGGCCGCATCATCAACGTCTCGTCGATCGTCGGCGCCACCGGCAACCCCGGCCAGGGCAACTACGCCGCGGCCAAGGCCGGCCTCGTCGGCATGACCAAGTCGCTGGCCTATGAGGTCGCCTCGCGCGGGATCACCGCCAATGCCGTGGCCCCGGGCTTCATCGAGACCGCGATGACCGACAAGCTCAACGACGAGCAGAAATCCGGCATCATGGGGCAGATCCCCGCGGGCCGCATGGGCACCGCCGATGAAATTGCCGCAGCTGTCCTCTATCTTTCCAGCCCGGAAGCTGGTTATGTCACCGGCGCGACGCTGCATGTGAACGGCGGTATGGCAATGCTCTGACCACGTACCCCAGGGTGCGGCGGAAAGCGTTTGCCATCCTGCGAGCTTATGCTATAGGCGCGCAGGAACTTGGATCGGGTCGGTGCAGACGCGCCGGTCTGGTCTTTCCCGGGTCTTCCGGGGTTACGTTGCCCGGTTCCGGGCGGATTGAGCAGCCACCCCGCTGGGGCAAGGGCAAAGACGGGCCGCTCGGCCCAGACACATTGTGAGGACAGAAGAATGAGCGATATCCCTGATCGCGTGCGCAAGATCGTGGTTGAGCACCTGGGCGTTGAAGAAGACAAGGTGACCGAGAGCGCCTCCTTCATCGACGATCTGGGCGCAGACAGCCTCGACACCGTGGAACTGGTCATGGCCTTCGAAGAAGAGTTCGGCATCGAGATCCCCGATGACGCAGCCGAGACCATCCAGACCTTCGGCGATGCTGTGAAGTTCATCAAAGAAGCCTCCTGAGCTTTTCCGACTCCGTCACCGGAGTTGCAGACGGCGCCCCTCGCGGGCGCCGTTTTGCGTTTGCACGTGCGTGGCTCGCGGCAGGCGCGGCCAGCCGGCATGCGTCGTGGCGTCTTGCGCGAACCACCCTGGCCGCAGGTGCCGGCACGGGGCGCAGGGGCCCAGGCCCTCGGGCCGAACCAACAGGAACCACTAGGCACCACAAGGACGGCGTGCAGGCGCGTTTCGTTCCGGCTTTCGCGGTGGCCCGGTCCGCCGTCGATACTTCTGCGACCGAGCCGGGCAAGTCCCGCGCACGGGCCCTGGTGCTTCGCCAAGCCGGGAAGAGGGGTGAGCGGGCTCTCATGAACCGGCTTCGGGCGACCCTGCCCGAGGCGAAGCGGCAGCTGAGCTTGCAGACCGCGTCGCCCACACAGAGCTGCCGAGCAAGACCAGTCCGGCGAGCCAGCGCTCCAGGCCAGCGACACGGGAAGGGCGGCAGGAGGCCCTCGAAGCGGCCTTGCCGAGCCGCCAGAACAATGGCTGGCGCGCTCAGGGCGGAAACCGGGATCACCCGGCGCAGCGGCAGGCCGGAGGCGCATCCAGGATGCGGGCCTGGCGTGCCCCTCACCGAGGCGTCCTCTGGCACTTCTACGGGTCTGCGGGCATCGTGACCTGCGAAGGAGCGCTCAGCGAAGCTTCGCGGCCCGTTCGGCCCGCGCGGAGCAACCGAGTCAGGCATCTTTGGCCGAAAGCTCGGCCCATGCCCTCCGGCATTGCCGCCGCCGCTTTGGTTGCCTAACGTGCCGCAACGTAAGGAGGAGGACCTACATGACCGACAAGACCCCCGACGAGATTCCCGGCCGGACTCCCGGTTTCGACACGCTCGCCGTCCATGCTGGTGCCGAGCCCGACGCCGCCACCGGCGCGCGGCAGGTGCCGATCTACCAGAGCACATCCTACGTGTTCCGTGATGCCGACCACGCGGCACGGCTCTTCAACCTCGAAGAGGTCGGCTACATCTACTCGCGGCTCACCAACCCCACGGTCTCGGCGCTGGCGGCCCGGGTCACCGCGCTCGAAGGCGGCGCCGGCGGCATCGCCTGCTCGTCGGGTCACGCGGCGCAGATCATGGCGCTCTTCCCGCTGATGGCGCCGGGCTGCAACATCGTCTCGTCCTCGCGGCTTTATGGCGGCACGATCACCCAGTTCAGCCAGACCATCCGCCGCTTCGGCTGGTCGGCCAGCTTCGTCGACACCGACGATCTGGACGCGGTGAAGGCGGCGATCGACGAGAACACCCGCGCGCTCTTCTGCGAGACCATCGCCAACCCCGGC
>NZ_FOZW01000027.1 GCF_900116195.1 Alloyangia pacifica | reverse complement strand
CGTCACAGCAGGCCAGGTGAGCGACTACGTCGGCGCGCGGGCCCTTTGCGACAGTCTGCCGGATGTCGACTGGCTGCTTGGGGATCGCGGCTACGACGCCGACTGGTTTCGGGAAGCGTTGAAAGACAAAGGGATACGCGCCTGCATCCCCGGACGAAAACAGCGCAAGGCGCCGGTGAAGTATGACAAGCGCCGCTACAAACGCCGAAACCGGATCGAGATCATGTTCGGCAGGCTCAAGGACTGGCGTCGCGTTGCCACTCGCTATGATCGATGCCCGAAGGTCTTCCTGTCAGTCATCGCCCTCGCCGCTACTGTGATCTACTGGCTATGAGTCCTGAGCCTAGGAATTGCAGGTATGGTGATCGGCGCGAGCGCCATCATCCGATCGCTGATGATTTACGGGCAGAGCATTGGCTCTGCCGAGCCCGATCCGGAGCGCGTCCGCCGTTTCATCGAAACCGCTCCTCCCCTGCCGAAGCACCTCATTCGGGTCGACCACGAGAGCGCTGGCAGTGACCCGCAGGGCCCTTCGACGACCAGGGCCGACCCAGAAGCATATGGTCACGATCCTGAGGGCGAAAGTCGATGACTATGCTCTCACTGGCACGAGAGTGCTCCGGATTTCTGAGCATGGACGCGCTGCTCTCGATCACCGGGATGCTCGTCTGCCTGTTCGGCCTCGTCCGTGTCATCCTCGCCTATACTGGGACGACGCGGTCGGCCGCCCCTGATCCCGAAAGGGTGAAGCGCTTTATCGACAGCGCCCCGCCAATTCAGGCTCCTCTGATCAACGACTCTAACCGCACGGATTCACAATAGGAATCCTGCATCGCCAAACTCATACGACAACGCCAACCGGGTTGAATAACTACAAAAAATGTCTTTGAGTGGCCGGAGATGTGTGGACGTCGGGCGGCCCGATTACAAAGTCCACGCGCGAAATTTTCGAATTCGCTGTGCGATGGGTTTCGGTCTGCGGATCGAGGTGATGTACGGCGACCCTATAGATACGGACCGTCTATGATCTCAGCGCACCCCACTCCCGGCTCCGTCATCCGCCTCCGCTCTGCTACCTGGAAGGTTTTAGGAACTTCCACCCTCAAGCGTGGGTTTCGGGAAATCCACTGTCGGGGCCTCAACGGTCTCGTGCGCGACAAGGAGGCCCGGTTCGTCTGGGATCTGGAAAAGGGCGCGCGGGTCCTCGACCCGGCGGCGGTGCGGCTGGTCCCGGATGTGTCCTCCGGTCTCATTGACACGAAACTGCATCTCGAGGCCGCGTTCCGGAACACCCCGACCACCACGCGGACGCCGCTGACCCTCGGCCGGGCCGCGATCGACGACCTACCGTTTCAACACCTACCGGTGGAGCGGGCTCTCGCGCAGGACCGGGTTCGCCTGCTGATCGCGGACGACGTCGGCCTCGGCAAAACCCTCGAAGCGGGCCTGATCACGTCGGAGCTGGCGCTTCGGGGCCGGGCGGATCGGATCTTGGTTGTCACGACACGGGCGATGCTCACCCAGTTCCAGAAGGAATTCTGGACCCGGTTCTCGATCCCGCTGTCGCGCCTGGACAGCGCTGCCATCCGGCGCATGCGGAACCGGATCCCCGCCCATTATAACGTGTTCGATCAGTTCGACCGGTCCATCGTGTCGATCGACACGCTGAAACGGGACGCCCAGATCCGGGAGGGGATCAAGCATTCGTACTGGGACCTGATCATCATCGACGAAGCGCATAACGCGGCAGCCCGGAAAGCCGCAGCGGGGGCGAACTCTCAGCGGGCGGAACTGGCCCAGCTTCTGTCCCGGCGGACCGACTCCCTTCTCCTGTTGACCGCGACCCCGCACGACGGGTCGCAGGAGAGTTTCGCGAGCCTGATAGAGATGCTGGATCCGACGCGCGTTCCGGACCCAACCCGGTTGCACCGATCGGATATCGAAGATCTGGTTATCAGACGGTTCCGGTCCGACAAGAACGTCGCCGCCGATATCGGGCAGCAGGTCCCGAAGCGGGAACTGATCCGCAGAAACTTCCCGCTTAGCCCCGAAGAGGAAATCGCCTATCAGTCGATCGCAGAGCTGCATCTGGATCTCGATGAACAATCGACCCGGGGTCGCGCCATTGATTTGTTCCGGACCACGCTCGCCAAGGCGATCTTTTCGAGCCCGGCGGCCTGCCTGGAAACGCTCGAGCGGCGCATCCGCGGCATTGAGAGCGGAACCGCCCGAGGCACCGAGGAGGACCGGCTCCGGCTCCGAGACCTAGCAGATCAGGTGGCGGCGATCGATGTTGGAGCCTTCCGGAAGTATCAGGAACTTGTCAAAATGCTGCGGGACCTGCGTTGGACTGGAAGGGCTCGGCGGGACCGGATCGTTATCTTCTCGGAACGCATCGCCACCGTGTCTTGGCTCGCGGAGCGCCTTCAGGCGGATCTGGACCTGTCCGAGGGTCAGGTGGCGCGTGTAGATGGGGGAAGCGTCGAGGCGGATGTCCGGACACAGGAAGTGATCGACGCTTTCGGGCAGGAGAAGTCCCCGATCCGTATCCTGATAGCCTCCGACATGGCGTCCGAGGGGCTTAACCTGCACTACCAGTGTCACCGACTCATCCATTTCGACCTGCCGTGGTCGCTCCTGCGGTTCCAGCAGCGTAACGGCCGGATTGATCGTTATGGTCAGGACCGCCCGCCGCTGATCACCTATTTCGTGGGCGAAAGCACGCACACGAAGGTGCGGCAGATGTGGGTCTTGGAAAAGCTGGTGGAAAAAGATGAAGCGGCCCAGTCGGGCGTTGGAGACCCTGCAGTCTTTCTCGGGAAGGGGGACGCTGACGAGGAAGAGGCTGTCGTCGCGGAAGCAGTCGCCACGGGTATCGGCGCCGATGCGTTCGACGCCCAGATGAACGCCCGCGTGGAAGAGGCGAAGACACAGATGTCCCTCGATGACGAGTTCGCGGCCCTCTTTGGGGACTACGCGGCTCCGGCCGAGCCAAAGGCAAATGGAGCGACCGCTTCCGAGGGCGCACCGCCGCGGCTCTTCCCGGATGCCTTCACCTATGCGACCGCGATGATCGGTCGGTTGTCTCGCGCCGAAGAGCGGGCCTTCCCGTCAGCGCCTGACATCTCGATGGGGGATCGGACGATCCGGATCGCGATTCCAGATGACATGCGGGCCCGGGACGGTTTCGGTTATGCGAGCGAGGGCGCGGTCGATGGTCGTTTCATGCCCGAAGAGGCTGTCGGCGCCGGGGACCGGGTCGAGTTGACCGATCAGGCGCAGGTGATCAACCGGGCGATCGATCATGCGAAGATGCAGGAGCGGTCCTGGCCGGTCGTGCAGTTCCTCTGGGATGGTCACCCGATCCTCGAATGGTTCGCAGACCGGGCCAGCACCTTTTTTCCAGAGCATTCCGCTCCGGTCGCGCCGCTGAGTGCCCTCTCCAAGGGAGAGGTTGCAGTGGTGATGCATGGTGCGATCCCGAACTCGAACGGTGCCCCGGTTGTCGATCGATGGGCCGTAGTGATCCAGGGGGCGGACGATAGTGTCAGTATCGAAGAGGTGCCGGACTTCATCGCCCGGGTCCGTCTCGCGCAGGATACCCCTGGTCGTCTGGTGGAAGATATGAGCGCTGCGCAGGCTGCGATCAAAACCGCTGTGGACCGGTTCCAGACCCATCTGCGCGGGCTCGGGAAAGAACGCGCGATCCTGATCCAGCAGGATCTCGACGCGGTCCTGACCCGGCTAGGAGAGTTGGAAGGCCGGTTCCATGACCAACTGACGCTCGATTTCGGCGAGGCTACGGACTCGACCGAGGGCCTCAGCGCGGTTGAAAAGAGACGACTGACGATACGGCGCGCGAAAGAGAAGAAGATCGATGACCTGTTCAAGGACTGGACAGAATGGTTTGAGCGGACCCGCCTGATGGTGGATGACCCCAATCCCTATGTCGATGTCAAAGCGGTATTTGTGGGGTGAGCGGATGGATCTGATCGGTATTGAAAATGAAGCCGAGTTCTTCCCGTCCGGAACGCTCTCCGATGTTCTTAAGGAAGAGCTTTCTGACATCACAGCCCGCTGGGTGGGCCTAGAAAAATCCGCCCATCCGATCGAGCGGCTGTCCCGGGTTGCGACCTCGACCATCGAAGCCCTTCGACAGATTCGGAATAGTTCGGACGCGGATCGCCGAACAGAATTAAGCCGGGAGATGCATTACGCCCTGCTGGGCGCTCTCGGGTATGCCTGGAAACGCGAGGCTGCATTCACCGCGCTGACAGGCGCACCGGTTATTCCCCTGATCTCGCGGGTGGGGGACGCCTCCGGTAGGGATACGCTCTGGATTATCGAGGCGCCCCTTCAGGACGCCGAGGACGAGGCGGCGGATCCGCTAGGGGCGTGTTTTGCGCCGGATCAGTTTCCCGCCGATGCAGGCGAAGCGGCACTTTTTGACCGGACGATCGAGTCCATTCTGGCGGAGGGGGTATTCGAACTCGCCGATGGACCTCGCCATGTTATGGTCTTGGGGCTCTCCCAGATCGTTTTGATCGACAAGCGGAAATGGCCCGCCCGGTCCGTCCTCCGCTTCGATCTTCAGGAAATCTTCACGCGCACGGACCGTGACACGCTTACGGTCATGGCCTGCCTGATCTCGCGGGAGACCCGCGTGCCTGAACAGGGCGCTCCAATCTCGGACCGGCTCGAAGAGGAGGCGCAGCGGAACGCCAACGCTGTCACCACCTCGCTGAAGCGCACGGTTCGGGACGCGATCGAACTCCTCGGCCAAGAGGTTCTGACTGTCACGGGCGGGAAGAACAAAGACGTCTGGATCGACGGGCCGGAGCTGTCGCGCGAATGCCTGCGCTATATGTACCGGCTCCTCTTCCTTTTCTACGCTGAGGCGAACCCGCGACTGAACCTCCTGGACCTGAAGAACCCGATCTATGCGACGGGTTATTCCCTGGAAACGCTGCGCGATCTGGAATCCGTGCCCCTGCGCACCACGGCGGACCGGGAAGGGACCTTCCTGTGGGAAAGCCTCCAACAGACGCTGACTCTGCTCTACACCGGGCTTGATCTCGCCGATGAGGAAAAGGGCAGCGGGCTGCGCCTGCCGTCGGTGAAGGTATCTCTTCTCGACCCGGCGAGCACGCCGCTTCTGAACGGGCTGATGCTGCGCAACGAGGCGATCCAGAAGGTAATCCGGCTCCTCTCGCTCCGGTCCACCGGAAAGAGCACGGGCCGGATCTCATATGCCAAGCTCGGGATCGGTCAGCTTGGTGCGGTCTATGAAACGCTGATTTCCTTCACGGGGGTCGTCGCGAAAACAGACCTCATCGAGCTGAAACCTCCAAAGGGGCGGTCGAACGACGCGGCCGAGGACGGGGACGATGCGGACGCGACAGATCTGGATGACGACGTTGAAGAAGATCTGTTCGGGGATGAGGACGCTGATCAGGACGAGGCGTTCCGCCGCGACAAGGTTGATCCGCTTGCCCCAAGCTGGTTCGTGCCGCGCAGCCGGATCGGCGAGTTCGCGCCAGAAGAGATTGTATTCAACGGTTCGGAAGCGCTGGTCTATCCCAAGGGAACCTTCATCTACCGCCTCGCGGGCCGAGACCGGGAAAAATCCGCATCCTACTACACCCCGGAACCGCTGGCGCGGCTCCTGGTCAAGCATGCGCTGATGGAGCGATGCCGGGACCTGACCGCCGACGAACTTCTTGAACTCAAGATCCTAGAGCCGGCCATGGGGTCTGCGGCCTTTCTGGTCGAAACCACAAATCAGCTTGCCGACCTCTACCTTGAGCGGAAACAGAAGGAGACCGGCAAGACGATCCCCCAGGACAAGGTTGTCGTCGAGAAACAGAAGGTGCGGGCCTATATCGCCGACCGGAACTGTTTTGGCGTAGACCTGAACCCGATTGCCGTGGAGCTGGGGGCGATCTCGCTTTGGCTGAACAGCCTCCATGCCAGCGACTTCTCGCCTTGGTTCGGGGATCAGCTTCATTCCGGGAACTCATTGATCGGCGCCCGCCGCGCCTCCTATGCGCCAACCTGGCTTAGCGCGAAGAAGCAGACAGACCTCTGGCTTAATGCAAAGCCGGACGAGATCGGCTGGCGGAAACGCCTGCCCGAGAACCACGTCTGGCAGTGGCTGCTGCCAGCCAAGGACATGGCGAATTTCGACAAGGACAAGTCGATCAAGCCCTTCGCCGGTGATGCGCAGGACCAGATCAAGGCATGGCGGAAAGACGGCTTCTTCAAAAAGCTGGAACCGCACGAGATCAAGCTTGCCCAAAAGCTCAGCCGCGTCGCCGAAGCGCTGTTCAACCAGGTCGCCGACGATCTCGCCAAGACCCGCACCGCGGCAAACGACGCGATCACGCTCTGGCCGGACAAGGTCATCCCCGGCAACAAGGGTCTCGATTTCCACGCCAAGGAAAAGCTGAACGCCCATCTGATCGGGGCCGATCACGCGACCAACACGCTGCCCTACAAGCGGCTCAAGACGGCGATGGACGCATGGTGCGCGCTTTGGCTCTGGCCGCTGGACAAGGCGGACCTACTGCCCAGCCGGGCGGAGTTCCTGCAGGGCATGGCGATGATCCTGGAGGGGGGCTTTACCCCGGACGGATCACTGGCCGCCCCCAGCATGGATGAGTTCGCCGATCCGTCCCCCGACTTTCTGGACATCATGGAGCCGGACGCACCTGCGCGGGACCTGTTCAAGGCCGCCACCAAGCGGCAGGACGGGCTGTTCCGCGAGACCAATGTCGAGGCGCTGATCGAAACCTTTGACTGGCTCGGCGTGGCGGTTGAGGTGGCCGAGCGCGAGCGCTTCGTGCATTTCGACCTGATCTTCGCAGACGTTATGAAGGCGCGGGGCGGGTTCGACGTGATCGTAGGGAACCCGCCTTGGGCCAAGCCTTCGTGGAACGAGGGGCTGGTGCTGGCGGATATCGATCCGCTTTATGCCGGGTTGTCGGCGTCGGACGCGAAAAAGGTTCTGCCTGAGGCGCTGCCGAAAGCGCCCACCGTGCGGCGAGAAGGGCGGATGGTCTCGGGGGAACGAGCGTTCCTTCATGACTTTGTTTCGACCAGGGGGGCGATGGAGGTGACCTCGTCCGAGGTGATGAATCCCTTCGCCGGGGGTGGGTCGAACAACCTATATCGCTGCTTCATCGACCTGTCGTTCCGGCTGATCGCTCCGAAGGGCTATGCAGCGCTGATCCATCAGGACGGGCATCTGGGAGACCCGAAGTCGGGGGCGTTCCGACGGCACTGGTATGCGCGGATCGCACGTCATTTCTCGTTTGTGAACGAAATGACGTCTAAGAACTTCTCAGAAGTCGCGCCCTACACGCGTTTCAGCCTCAACATTTATCGAGGTGAGCCAGGTAAAGTTGGATTTTTCCAATTTTCAAATGCTTACGCGGCCTCTCAGGTGGAGGAGTCCTTTGCTCACGACGGCATCGGGCCCTTGCCGGGTGTACGAAACAATTTTGGGAAGATTGATATCTCCGGGCATCGAACGAGAATTACATTTATCGATGAAAATTCTCTATCTGTCATTCGGTCTTTGACCGAAAACGATGACGTGCCGCTAGAGTTTGCGAAATTCGTTCAGCCCTACTCAAGCGGAACGTTGGATGTATTTAGGGAGTTTTCAAAATTTCCAAGGCTAGATGATGCACTAAGTTCTGGGAGCGGCGAGCCATCTTGGCAGATAAAAAATATGTGGGGCGAGACAAGTTCCCAAAAAGATGGTGTCATAAAGAGAGATACCGCATTTCATAAGATAGAAGACTTGGTCATTCAGGGTCCTCATTTTCATGTAGGGAACCCTCTGAACAAGACCCCGCGCAGTATATGCAAGAAAAAGGAGGACTACGATAATATTGATTTTTCTATCCTTCCTGAAAATTATAGACCCAGAGCAAACTATTCGCCAAGGATCGAGAGAGCAGAATATCTAAGATTGATGGCTGGCTGCGCCTGGGATGCGGGGAAAATTCACGCTGATTTCTTCCGTGTCGCTCTTCGGAATATGATTAATCTAAACAGTGAGCGCAGTTTGATTTGTGCGCTTATACCGCCCGGAATCGCACACGTGCATACTGTTGAGAGTGTGGCGTTTAAGAAGAACGAAGATCTCGTCAATTTTCATGCCCTTAGTATTTCACTACCGTTCGATTTCCTGGTTAAGGCCTCCGGTCGAGAGCACATTAGCGTATCGGATGTTGCAGGTTTCCCCTATCTTGAAGTTGATGAAATCGCTAAACATCGCGCTCTTCGTCTGGCATGTTTGACAGTAGACTATAGACCGATTTGGAATGAATTCTCACAAAAACTCAAAACTGCGCCATGGTCTTCTAATGATCCTCGGCTCTCCTATGAAGCCCCAGCCGAAGGGGTGGATGACTGGAAATTAGAAATTGGATTGCGCACCGACTTTGCTAGGCGTTTAGCGATGATCGAAATCGATGTTCTTGTTGCTCAAGCGCTTGGTCTATCGCTTGAGCAATTGATTGAGATATACAGAGTATATTTCCCCGTCTTGCAAAGAAAGGAGGGTAAGACCTTTTATGATGCACAAGGCCGAATTGTATACATTTCCGCAAAGGGAATGGAAACGGTTGGTTATTTGAATGAGAAAGGAAAAACGCCAAGCCAAAAAGAATGGCTAAATATACTCGCCGAAAACCCGACGGAACTGACCTGCACCGCCATCGACGACACGATGCCCGGCGGCCCGCGCGAGGTCACCCGGCACTTCGTCGGCCCCTTCACCCAATGCGACCGGATCGAGGATTACAAACGCGCCTGGGCCCATTTCGAGCGACTGAAATCTGTGGACGCCGCTGAATGACCGCGCTGCAGGCCGAACTCCCCCTTGAGGAAGGGATCGACGCGATCCTGCGCGATACGGCGGACCGGATCGACGAGCTCTACCGCGCCGCCAGCGAACCGGGTGCGCGACCGCCTTGGATCGACCTGTTCAACAGGATCGCCGGTCAGACTCACATGGCCCCGTTCAACCTGATGCTCGCAGACCTTCAGCGTCCCGGCGCACGCTATGTCGCCTTTCCGCAGAAATGGCGCGAGATCGGGCGAACAGTGAAACCTGCCGCGATCCCCATCGTCGTCCTGTGGCCCTTCTGCCCGGTGCGCTGCGCCTACGAACTCTCGGATACGACAGGCGACGCTTACGATGACGCGCTTCTGGATCGGGTGTTCGGGGAGCCGGTGCCAATGCGTGACGGTCTGATCGACCGGCTGGCCCGACGTGCCCTCAAGGAAGATCGGATCGACATCCGGAAGGTGAGCCTGGCATCCGGACTTGCCGGTGATGCCTGGGCGATCGACGTGGATCAGAACGCCAAGGTCAAACCCACAGGGCCGGGCTGGGTTGTCCGGGTGAATTCCAACCTGAATGAGAGCGCACAGTTCACCACGCTGATCCATGAGCTGGCGCACGTCTACCTCGGGCATCTCGGCGGGAACGGAAAGAAGTGGCCGAACCGTCGCCCCGACGGCCTCGATGTCCGGGAGTTCGAAGCGGAAGCCGTGACATTCATCGTGGGGAAGAGATTTGGCTTGAATCCCAATTCGGCCGAGTATCTGAATGGGTATCTGAAAGACGAAACCATTAAACACGTTAGCCATTCTGCGATCGCGCGGGCCGCAGGACGGATTGAACAACACGCCCGGTAAGACATTTTGACGTTGTGACTTTCGAATGAACCCGATCCTCCTTGCCCGCCATGTGCAGGACAGCCTGCGCGAGTTGGTCCATTCAACGCTGAACACCAGCAGCCCCGCTTTTGAGGGAACCGTGGATCGGTTCATCGACGAGCCTGCGAATTTCCTGAAGGGGCCTTGGATCTCTGTGGATATGCCGTTTCGGCAGATCGACGGAGCGAAAGAGGGCACATGGGTTCAACCTTTCCCGGAAGTGCCGCTGCGGTTCGCGCCCTACCAGCACCAGATGGACGCCTTCGCCCGATTGAGCGGGGAGGTGATGCGATCGACGCTCGTCGCGACCGGGACTGGGTCGGGCAAGACAGAATCCTATCTTTGGCCGATCCTGGATCACTGCCGTCGGAACAAGGGAAAGCCCGGGATCAAGGCGATCCTAATTTACCCGATGAACGCGCTGGCCACCGATCAGGCGCGCCGTATCGCGGATGCACTGACCCGGATCCCGTCTCTGCACGGGGTGCGGGCCGGGATCTATGCAGATAAGGAACCGAGTAACCCGACCCATGAGGTGACGGCGGAGAGCGTGATCACGCATCGCGAGACGATGCGGAAGACCCCGCCCGATATTCTTCTCACGAACTATAAAATGCTCGACTACTTGTTGCTCCGCGGTAGGGACAAGGCGCTCTGGGCGCAGAACGACCCCGAGACGCTCCGGTTTCTGGTGGTTGACGAGATGCACACCTTCGACGGGGCGCAGGGCGCGGACCTCGCCCTTCTTCTGCGTCGCCTGAAACACCGCTTGAACACCCCGAAAGGTCATCTGATCTGCGTGGGATCTTCGGCGACGCTGGGATCCGGTGACGACGCCAAGGTCGATCTGCGACGCTATGCCGAAACCATTTTTGGGGAACCCTTCGGTGAAGGGGCGGTGGTGACGGAGACCCGGAAGATGCCGAGCGAGGTGTTCGGAGACCCAGAATATCTCGAGCGGCCGGACCCGGCGGAAATCCACGCGGCCCTGAGCGACGCGGAGGAAATGGACCAGGCCGTCGCCGCGCATCGCCTGGCGCTAGCCCTGTTCCCGGACAGGAGCGATCCAGACCTTGCCTTCCTCGATGAGGGCGATGCCGCCGACCCAGCCTGGCGGATCGCACTCGGTGAGCGGCTGAAAGAACACCATCTCTGTCAGCGGGTCCTAAAGATCATCGCCGAGTATAAAGGTCCGGCCCCGCTTGAGGCGATCGCAGCCGGGCTGGGACAGGTCCGGGTGCTTCGGGACTGGTCCGAGGCCGATCATCGCGCGCTTGCGGAACTGGTCGTAGCGCTGGTCGCGTGGGCCCGGTCCGGTTCAGCCGATAGTCCACGGCCCTTGTTCAACGTCCGGCTCCAGCTCTGGATCCGCGAAATGGCGCGGATGGTGACAAATCTGCCCCGAACTGAAGCGGGAGGCGTCAGGTCCCAGATGAACCTGTTCCATGCGCTGGATCTCGACAGGCACGCCCTGCGTCGTTCGCTCCCAATCGTGAACTGTAACCGCTGCGGGGCCACCGCCCATGTCGGGCGGCTGAACCCGAACTCGACCGCCTGCTGGGCCCCGCTCGAGCAGCTCTACGAAGAGTTCTTCGATGACAACGCCGGCGGAAAGATCCGGCTTTTCTACCACGAGAGCCTTGATCGGATGATCCCGGCTGCCGGCGGCGGTGTGCGGATCGTGAAGGGGCTTCTGGACGCCGAATGCATCGAGTTCACCCCGTCAGACCACGACAATCTCGAAACCGGCCCCGCCGCACCGGTCTGGATGTACGACCCGACGGATGCAATGACTGGGCGGATCGACCGATCCTGCCCGTCTTGCGGTCAGGCGCGCGGTCTCCTTCTCTTCGGGATGCGGGCCGCCCGCTTGACCACCGGGATCACAGGAACCCTTTATACCTCGGCCCAGAACGAGGAAGAGCCGGAGGCGAAGCCGCGGTTCCTGATGTTCTCGGACTCTGTGCAGGATGCCGCGCATCGGGCGGCAGTGGCCGAGACCCGGAACGCCCTCTCGGTCTACCAGAAATCCCTCTTCACCGCCCTGGAGGAAGCTGAAACCGACGGGATGAGCCTCGGGGAGGTGATCGAAACCGTTCCTGCCGCGCAGCTCGAAAAACATGGGCCCGATGCCTTCACCGCGCTCTATATCCCGAAAGAGCAGACGTGGCGGAGCCGATATCAGGACCTGATCCGGGCCGGGACCTCGATCACCGACGCCGGCTTCCTTCGTCACATGACGCTACGCCTAGGGTGGGAGTATTTCGTCGACCTAAGCTATCGATCGCATTTCAGTCACACGCTTGAAGCCAACGGTATGGCCGCAGCGGATGTCTCCACCGATCTCCTCAACGCGTCTGCGGAGCGGCTTGCACGAGAACTCAAGAACGACCTTCCCGGTGCCCCCGACATCGACCCGGCGGTTCTCACCCGGTTCCTTTCGGGTGTCGTACAACGTATGCGCCGCCAAGGTTCTGTTGCGCATCCCTACATCGCCAGCGCGATTGCCACGGCGTCGGGAGCTCGCGGCCTGAACTGGTTCGCGGCGGCGACCCAAATGGGGGTCGGCAGGACCGCAACGCTTCCGGCCCCGGACAGTCGGCGCGGCCTTGCGCCCATCCCGATAACACTGGCTTATCCACCGATCGGGTACGAGCGCATCACGAAATCGCAGGGAGTGAGCTGGTATCGGGACTGGCTCTTCCGGACCCTGGGTCCGGAAGAGCTCCGCTACGGAACGGACCCGGATACGATTTACCCGATCGTTCTGCAGCGTCTCGAGGCGGACAGCATCCTGCGCCGTGTCAATGGTCCGGACGGGCAGAACCGACACGCTTGGCTGATCGACCCGGACAAGATCACGGTCACGACCAAAGCGATTGGGCTCACGTGTGATCGCTGCGGCCGGCAGGAGACGGCCCTTGAGGAGAACGAGGCCTTTGCGGCGGGATCCCCTTGCACCAAGATCGGCTGTTCCGGGCATCTTGTGGTGGCGGGTATGCCGCCGCGCCCGGCTCTGCGCCGATCCCTTCAATCCGACCGTAACCACCGAGTGGTCGCTCGCGAGCATACCGGCATCCTCGAAACCGATGAGCGGCTGCGGGTCGAGACCGGGTTCATCAAAGGCGAGACACGCTGGGCCCCGAACCTGATTTCTGCGACCCCGACCCTTGAGATGGGGATCGACATCGGGGATCTCTCAACCCTGCTTCTGGGTTCGGTGCCCCCGGAGGAGGCGAATTACGTTCAGCGCATGGGTCGGAGCGGGCGGCGTGACGGGAATGCCCTGAACATGGTCCTCGCCAATTCGCGGGCCCACGATCTTCAGTTCTGGGAAGATCCTACCCCGATGCTGGCGGGGCAAGTGCGCCCGCCTGGGGTCTTCCTCGCGGCCGAAGAGGTCCTTCTGCGTCAGGTGACAGCCTTCACCCTCGATACCTATGTCGCGGCGTCCGCCGAGGCGGGGGATTACGGGAAGGTGCGCGATGTCCTGAAACGCCGCGCCTCCGGAGCGACGGAGGGCTTCCCAATTGAATGGCTGGACCTGGTCCGAGCCAGAGGGGACGAATTGGCGACGGCCTTCCTGGCAGGGCTTCCGCCAGATGTTCAGGCGCGCACCGACCTGGCGAGCCGGGTTCGCGGCTTCCTGACCGGGACCGATCAAACCTCGATCGGGTGGCGGATTGGCGCGGCATTCGACGGCGCCGCCGCGGAGAAAGCTCGGCTGATCGAGAAGCGCGAGGAGGCCACGAAGGAGCTGTCCCGGCTGCGGAAACGTCGTGCCGAGCTAACAGATGACGAGTTCGAGAAGCGCGAGGGCGAGATCGCGCGTGACCGGACCGAGATTAACCGGTTGATCCGGAGCGGGATCGATGACGTGTCGGTGATCAAATTCCTCACCGACAAAGGGATCCTGCCGAATTATGCCTTCCCGGAAGAGGGGGTAAAACTCACCTCAATCCTGTCGCGCCGGAATGATCCTTCCCAGACCGCCTCGAGGGATGAGGACGGACTTCTTTATGTGGAGTATTCCCGACCGGCCAGTTCGGCCCTGTCAGAGTTTGCGCCGGGCCAATTCTTCTATGCGAACGGGCGTCAGGTCGAAATCGAGCGGATCGAGATCGGGAAGGAAGATCTGAGCCGCTGGACTTTCTGTCCATCCTGTTCCCATGTCGCGCACCGGATCGAGGGTACGGAAACCAACACCTGCCCGCGCTGCGGGGATGAGATGTGGTCCGACACCGGGTCCAACCACGATGTCGTCCAGCTCAAATCCGTGATCTCTGTGGATAGCGAGGAGAAGGCAGCGATCCGGGATGGGGATCAGCGCGACCAGAGACAGTTCGACCGTGTCTTGATGCCGTTCCACGGGCCGGAGGACATTCACGTGTCTTGGTTCACGAGCCGGGACAATGGTGCGCCATTTGGGTTCGAGTTCCTGCCGCACTGTACCTTCCGGGACTTTAACTTCGGCCCGAAATCCACAATTCCGGGCCCGAAAATCGCCGGCGAGAAGCGACCGGCGCAGCCGTTCTTGATCTGCCGCCATTGCGGCACGCTGCAGAGGCCGGCGAAGGACCAGGACGATCGCGGGACCCATCCGCCAAGCTGTAAGGTCATCCGCGAACCGGATCTCGCCCGCGAGAGATGGGAGACTGGCGTCTTCCTGATGCGAAAGTTTGATACCGAAGCGATCCGGATCGTGATCCCTGTCGTCGGCGAGGCGGATGACGATGATCTGAAAAGCTTTGTCGCGGCGATCAACCTTGGCATGCACCGACACTTCGCAGGGAAGGTCGACCATCTCCGCTCCACGATCTTCTCAGCTCAGCTCGACGGGATGACCACCGTCCGCAGCCTCTACCTCTATGATGCGGTCCCGGGCGGATCCGGGTATCTGCGGCAGGTCGGAGAGCACCCGAACACGATGAAGGCAGTGATCGGTCGCGCAGCTGAGGCGCTTCGGGACTGTCCTTGTAACCAGGAACCGGATCGGAACGGCTGCTTCCGCTGCGTGAAGCCGTACCGTTCCCAGTTCGGACCTGGCGAGCCGGATCGGGATCGTGCCCGTCAAATGATGGAAGCGATTTTGCAGAAGTGGGACAGCCTCAGCCGGACCGAGACCGGGATAGACGCGTCAATCCGGGATGCCATGGTCGAAAGTGCGCTCGAGAAGCGCCTCCTGAACGCCCTAGCGAACCGGTATGGAGACGACGCGCTAACCCCGCAGGTTCTCTCGGGCGGCCGCCGCGGTTTTGTGCTCCGCTCAGGCCCTAAAGACCGGCCTCGGCTCTGGACGATCGAACCCCAGGTGCAGATCGATGCCCGTTTCAAGGGGCTCCCCCGCAAACGGGTTGATTTCCTTCTTACACCGACCGGTCAGACCGGGGTGGTGCCTCTCGTTCTTGAGATGGATGGCCTTGAGTATCACGCCGAGACAGTGGCCCAGGACTTGCTCGACCGGGTCCTGATGATCCGGTCCGGTCAGGTCCGGGTCTGGACCCTCGCTTGGGCCGACCTCGACGCAGAGAACCGGTCCTATCTTAATCCGCTCTCGGAACCGGCCCTGAGCGTGGACAAGGTCGGGCGGCTCGCCCGTGTGTGCGCGTTCCCGGGCTTCGCAGATCACATCGACGGTGTCCGCGCCCTCCAAGGGGAAAGCTCCCTTGAGGGGTTCTGGCGCCTTCTGGATGGTGATAGGGAGGATGAACTTCCGGGCCGTTCGATTCTGACCCGGGGCTTCGTTGCGACCGGGCGTCCGCTCGATCAGCTGCCACGCCAGGCCTCCCTGACGGAAGAGGGGCGGGAGTTCCTGATGACACCGGGCCTGACGGAGCATGTCTGGGCGGGAGGGCTCGACCTCTACTTGGCCTGCAAGCAGATCTCTCCGACGGAATGGGCGGGAACAGACGCGGATCTTCGGCTGCTGCTGCGTGCGGAACTCCCTGAACCGGGCCACGAGCCTGCGGCGAAAGCCCTCTACGCCGAGGCCTGGCGTGGTCTCTGGCGGCTCGTCAATCTCTTTCAGGGCCTGCGTGGTTTCCACGTTGAACTGGCGGGTCTCGACACTCTCTCGCCACCCGACATGTCGGTCTGGACCGGGCCGACGGATGCGGACACCGAAGCCTGGCTCGAGGCGCGGGTCCTCTGTGATGACCTGTTCCACCCCCTGATCGACGGCCTGATCGCAGCCGAAGTGCCCGGCCCGGACCGGTTCGGGGATGACCTCCTCGTAGAGGGGCGGGTCATGGGGATGATGGAATTTGGCTGGGAGAGGGCCGGCGTCGCGATCGCGGAAACGCCATGCGAGGGGGGGAGCTGGCGGCTCATCCTGTTTGATCCGGAGAGCGATCCGATCGGCGAGACGGTCACCAGAGTTATTCAGGCACTACAGGAGATGAACACATGATGGACGCGATCAACAAGCGGGTCTCCTATGACATCGGCTGCATGAAAAGCCTTCGGAAGCTCCCCGACAAGGTGGCGCTGCGCTTCATGGATATGATGACCCGCTATATGTCGGACCCGTCCTCGAACGGGCTCAACCTCGAGACTGTGGAGGGCGCGAAAGACAGCTCGATCAAATCCCTCCGGGTCGATCAGGGGTACCGGGCCATCGCTTTCGAGGTCGCCCGCGACATCATGTTCGTGCATGTCAACGAGCACGACAAGGCCTATCGCTGGGCCGGAAACCGGCGGGTCAAACTGGATCCGGACACGAACCGGATCCGCGTCGTTGAGGAACTCGACGTGACCGTTGTCGAGACTGAGCCCCAGGGCGCGGAGGAGCCACGGCTCTTCTCGACAGTGACCGATAAACGGCTGAAGGCCCTCGGCGTTCCAGCCGAAGAAATGCCAGCCGTTCGGGCGCTTACATCGATCGAGGGGCTCGAAACGGCGGAAGAGGGGTTCGACCCGCTGACCTATCAGATCCTTTACGCGCTCGCAGCAGGCTATTCCGACGAAGAAGTCTATGCGTTGACGGGAGTTCCGGAAGAGACGGAAACCGCCCCGGAAACCCCACTGACCGACCTGACGTTCGATCAGATGATTGAGACCGCAGAGAGCCGCCAGACCATCTTCATTCCCGAAGATGAAAAGGAACTGCGGCGCGTCTTCGAGGAAGGGCTCGAAGGCTGGCGGGTTTTCCTGCACCCCGATCAACGCAAAATCGCTTACCGGGACTATAACGGCCCTGCCATGGTGCGCGGCGGCGCCGGGACCGGGAAAACCGTCGTCGCCATGCACCGGGCGAAGCACCTGGCCGACCAGATCGAACAGGATCTGACCCAGACCGGTCAAAGGGTTCTATTGACCACTTTCACAACCAGTCTCGCACAGGATATCGAAGCGAACCTCCGGACCCTCTGCCCGGAGCATCTGGCTGCCCGGCCGCCCCGGATCGAAGTGATCAACCTCGATCGCTGGGTCTCCCAGTTCCTGAAGCGGAAAAGCTTCGCCCGCGAGGTCGCGTTCTTCGGTGAAGCGCGGGACCGGCTGGACCAGATCTGGCGCGAAGTGTTTGACGACCATGAGCTTCCCGAGGGCCTCTCGGAACCGTTCATCCGCGCGGAATGGGCACAGATCGTTCAAGCAAAAGGTCTGATGGATCAAAGGGCCTATCTCAAGGTGTCCCGGGCCGGACGCGGTACGCCGCTTGACCGTCGGAAACGGGCCGCTCTCTGGGGTATCTTCGCTGATTACCGAGCTCGAGTGGTGAGTGAGGGACTCGCCGAGCCGGATGATGCATATCGTGAAGCGATCGAAATCCTGTCCTCCGAGGCTCCGAACCTTCCCTATGCGGGCGTGATCGTGGATGAGGCGCAGGACATGGGCGAGCAGGCCTTCCGTCTGATCCGGGCGATCGTTCCGGAAGGCCCATTAGGGGATCGGAATTCCCTCTTTATCGTGGGCGATGCGCACCAGCGGATCTATGGGCGCCGCGCCAGTATGGCGGGGTGCGGGATCAACGTGCGCGGCCGCTCTAAGCGGGTCAGGCTCAACTATCGTACGACTCAGGAAATCAGGTCTTGGGCTGTTTCGGTTCTGGAAGGCGTCAGCGTCGATGATCTCGATGAGGGAAGCGATACCCTCAAGGGTTATGTCAGCCTCCTTCACGGTGTGTCGCCTGAACTGGTCAGCAGCACCTCTGAAGTCGAAGAACTGAAAGGGGTTTCAACCTGGATTCGCAGTCTCCCATCGGAAAACGTTCGACTTTCAGACATCGGAATCCTCTGTGCGCGCCGCGCAGATGTTGATCGCGTTAGCGCGGCGCTGCAGGGGGACGGTATCGAGACAGTGGTCCTCCAGGCTGGCGCTGACGATCGGTCCGTCCCCGGGGTCCGGATCACGACGATGCACCGCGCCAAGGGGCTCGAGTTTTTCGCGGTGGCGATCCCCTTCCTGTCCGAGTCAGCCTTCCCACCTCCCGGGGCCCTGAAATCGGCCGTTGATGCAGCTGATCGCGAAGATATCCTCACCCAGTATCGCTCCCTTCTGCACGTCGCCGCCACCCGCGCGAAGAAGGCGCTACGCGTGTCCTGGTCCGGCACACCGACCAAGTTGATCAATGACCATGCCCCCAACCTGGGTTGAGGTCCGGTGAACCGTGAAGCCGGGGAACAATTGTGATGCGCCCTTGGGTCCGAGAGATCGGCTTAGCCTAGCCGACAGCAAGCGGATATCAGCATATAGAAAGGGCGCCCAATGGGCGCCCCATATATAGGTCATATCTTGGCTTCGCGGGATCTCTGCCCCGATTTCGAGACAACTTTGCCCCGATTTACACAAACTTTGTAGAACTACTTTGAGTTTTTCCCAAGTCGAGAAATCATCCGGAAAACCCCAACAATAACAGATGCCTACGAGCACCCCTGAAAAGCGGCAACCTGAGATTTTCCCGTGTGAAGGTTAAGTTCTTCCCGAAAATGCGCGTTTTCAGGGTCTGCACATGAAAAAAGGGCCCGCGAAGCGGACCCTTGATGACGTATCTCGACGAAGGATTGGGTGGGTAGTCAGGCTCCCCGGAGCGCGATCGCCTCGCTTGGGGACACTACAATGGCGGCGAGGCCATGTTCCCCTGGCGTCCGGTAGGCCCGAAGGTCTCCGGCAAGAATGGCGCGGACGACCTCGATGGTCGTGCCCGCTCCGCGCTGGCAGGCATAGCTGATCGGGTGCAAAGTATCCGCTACCCCCGGCGCCGCCGCCGGAAGTTCGGACAGGCGGCCGAGGAAGGCGTCGAGGGACCGCCGTGCGAAGACCACCTGCCGCACCGAACCGGGGGCATCGCGCGGGACCAAAGGCTCGATGAGACCACTGGCGTAGAGGGCCTGCATCTGCGACAGAGAGGCTCCGATGTAATCCGCGACGTCGGCCATTGGGATCGCCGTCTCAAAATCGTTCAGGAGCGTGGCGATGGCCTGCGCATCGAAACGCAGCACGCCCGCCTCGGCATCGCTGGCGCCGACCGGGATTTTTCCAAGTTTTTGAAGCAGGCGCGACATGCGCGTGCGGTTGATCCCGAGCGTCGACGCGAGGCTTTGCACACTGTGATATCGACGTTCCCGAAGCTCTTGACCCAGAACGACCTCACCAACATCGACGGCATCATGCTTGATGATGTGTTCCCGGAGGAGGTCACGGATCGGCCCGGGGTCGCGATCGTTGCACTGGCGGTCCAGCCACTCGTAGAGCCGCCCATAGTACGCTAGAGGACCTGCCTGAACCGCGTGTGCGTCGCTGGTCGACCGGATGAGGTCGAGGGCGGAGGTTACGCTGCCGGGTCCTTGAGCATAGATCGCGAAGCCATGCTCCAACGCCTTCTCCTGCGCCATCGAAGGCAGAGTTTTTGCGCGCACCTTGTGCCCTGCGGTCAGAACTGTGCCGAGCATGAGGCTGGCATCGAGGACCTGCTGAATGCCTTGCTGGGCGAGCCAAGGGTTGTCGCTGCTGCAGAGGCCATCCAGTCGGGACTGGAGCCACATGAGGTAGCTCGGCGTCCTTGCGGACGCTGCCGCATCCTGGTGCCCGGGGGGCTGTGCCAAGCCTTCCTGCAGCGTCCGCGAAGATTTTTCCAGCCGCTCCAAGCGGACGCCATGGAGCGGGCACTGGTGGGCCGGCGCAAAGCACCAGATCAGCCTCTGTCGCCAGTCCTGCCGTTCTCCATCTTCGGCGAGGCAGGTGGGGCAATACTTGTCCGCAGCGCGTGAGAGGAAGGCAGACTGGCAGTGCTCTCCGCGGAACTCGACGCCCCCACGGATACCACGCATGGTTGCCTTCAGCAGGTCAGCCTCATCGGCCCCCGCAATCTCGGCGAAGCGGGAGATGGCTTCGGGGCGACCGAGCGTGAAATGCTCGACATTGATCTGCATGTCGGCCAGCAGGCGGGTCAGCGGCTGGCCGGTATGCATCGCGGCAAGGCGGCCCGCGAAAGAGAGCACGGTTTCCTGCGGATCGAACGGTACGTGAGGTTTGAGGCGCATCACCGGCTCCAGCCTGCGTCGGTGAGCGATGTACGCAGGGCATCCCAGGAGGCATCTGCGAAGGGCGAGGTTGGCATTTCGCCGTACGCTGCCGCGAAGGTACGGTAAGCATCGTGCAGCGTAACCTGGGTACGGCCTGCTTCGAGGCTGGTCACGAGGATGGACTTGGCCAGATTGATCGCACGCCCCGGCTCGCCGTGCTCGGCAAAGAGCACGCGCTCGGGCAATGTCTCGTTCTCCAGCGACAGCCCGACCTTTTCGGCGCAGAGCTGTAGGCTGCGCCTGAAGGTGTGGGCCTCCTTGCTGTCCTCCGCAATGCGCGTGAGCTGGAACTTGGGGAACCGCCGGTCAGTTTCGGGGTCCGTCATCACACCGTCCCGCAGCTTGTCGACGCCGGCCACGATAGTGGCAACGGGCCAGTCCCCCTGGAGAAGGCTCTTCATGGTCTGGATCGCGCCTTCAACATCGCGCCCTGACCCTTTGCGAAGCAGGTGGTGGGTTTCGTCGATGACCAGCAGGCTGGTCCCGCGTTTACGCATCTGATGACGGGCCACGTCCCAGGCCTCATGCCCTTTCGCGCGCGGGTTCATGTCGATGTACCCGAGCTGCTTGGCGATCCGCGCCGCGAGGCTTTTGATCGTCGCTTCCGGCGGGACGGTGACGTAGAGCGTGTTGCCGTCGATCTCGCGGTCGACCAAGCCAAACATAGGCAGCATACGCAGGGTCCGCTTGAGCAATGCCGATTTCCCGGCACCGGAATCGCCGAGGAGCATCAGGCCGCGGGTCTCACCCGTGAGCGGGTCCACCTTCGGCCTGGGCGTCAGTTCTCCTTCGGCATCGGTCACAAACAGGCGCGACAGGCGGGCAATGAGGGCATCATCGCGATCCAGGCGGAAATAGCGATCCGCGAGCCATTCGATTTTCTCCGGGACGGTGGCTCCGTCGGTCAGGGTGGTCGTTGTCGTGGTCGTCATCTTCGATCTTTGGCTTGGGCATGACTCCTCCGATCCCTGAGGAAGCGCCTCAGAGGGAGGAGAAATGTGGTAGTGGTGTGGACGTGGGCGGAGGCCTTGGGAGCCGACCTAGGAGGTGTCAGTCAGGTGGCACAGGAACCTTTGCATCTGAAGCGGGGCGACACATGAGTGTCGTTGGCCCGGAGGTTTGAGGACGCTGCGGAAAACCACAGACGGTGGGGCGATTTTCTTCCTGCCTTTAGGCGGAGCGCGCGGTCTCCGCGGCGCGTCCCAAGGCACTATTCCAGCAGGTCGGCGTCGTCGGGCATGTCAGCAAAGCTGGGATTGGAGGCTGCTCCCGCCACGCCTACGGGGTGACTTTCGTCCAGAACCTCATCTGCAAGCAGGTCGCGATAGGGCTCAGCAGTGTAGCGGCGCTCGGAGGTGTCCATGTGCCGGGCAAAGTGAGCCTCTGTCAGCTCGACGCCATTTGCCGTCCGCGGGCGGGCGAAGAGACCCTTCGCCACCTTGAGCGCCTTGCTGCGCTCATCGAGCTCGTGGATCACGGTCAGGCGCGCCTCCTCGGCTTCCGGGTCCTTGGTGCGGCGCTTTTCAAGCCACGCACGCAGTTCGAATTCGTCCTTGCCGATCCAACGCTCATCGGCGGCGGATACGGTCATCCATTCGCCATTTCCGGCGCGCACCTCGATGGAACCGACATCACCGCCCCAAAAACAGATCTCGAGCCATTCGTTGCCGCGGGCAAGCCACAGCTGCGCCAAGGCATCATTCTGGTAGTTCACATGCATCACGGTCAGACCATGGCGACCAAGTTTTCGATTGAGCCGAGTCCCGAAGGCAAGGCGCATCTCTCGGCTGGTGAGCTTTCTGGGCGGCATGTAGCTGGTGGCCTCCTCCCAAGCCTGCAGAGGGGTCATGCCAAGACCATCGTGCCGGCGGTTGTGATAGCCGTCGACAGTCCAGCGCACGATCCATCCGAGGAATTCGTCGAGTGTCAGCGTGGCTCTGGCAGCAGGGTCGTTCTCCGCACGTTCAACCGTGTTGCTAAAGTTCCGGCCGGAGAACCGCTGCAGGAAGAGGTCATGCAGGGTTCTGAAAACACGCTCAATGTGCGCCTTGAGCCAAGGTTTGCCTGCGGGGCTGCCAATGTTGGTGATCCCGAGCGAGGCGAGCACGTGATAGGCATCATCGGAGATGTAGGAACTTCCCCTGTCCAGAACGACCTCCTCGGGCGCGCCATGCTGTAGCCAATCATTGCGGCACCCCGTTGCGTCAGAGAGAGAGGTCTTGTCGGTGTAGATCATCTCCAACGTCTGACGCAGCGTGTCAGGCGTGCCTTCGGGCACGATCTGGAGCGCTAGGAGGCATCGAGTATGGACGTCAATCGCAGCCGAGATCACCACCCGTCGGGCTTTTCCATCAAGCCTGAGAGCCTCGACCTCATGCGGCGCCAGGAGCTTGAAAATCCCCGTGAGCCTCAGGAGCAAGGTGAGATCGATCGTGTACTCGTCGATCTCGACGCGCTCCAGGGCGCGTAGCGTCGTGATGCCGACGCCAAGGGCATGCATATCCCGGTACGCCTTGTCGAAGCCATTCGACCGGATTGCGTAGGCTGCGCGGCCCAGTCGATCCGCCTGCCTTTTCACGAAGGCTTTGCTGACACGGTTCGACAGGCTCGGCAGCGGGAGCTCTGCGCTGAACCGGCTGGCGTTTTCCGCCTGAATCGCAGCCAGCACACTGTCATGCAGGGAACTGATGGACGGCCTTTCGAGGTCGATGAGCCCATCGATCACGGAGGTCACGAAATCCGCAAGCTCCTCCGTATGACCGGATTTCCCGCCACACCGACGATATGCGTCGAATAGGCCGTCCTCGCCCTGCTCCTTCAGCTTCCGTAGCCAGTTGTAGATCGATGTGCCCTTGGTTTTGGGGTCATCGTTCTTCAGCTCAAGCTTGAATTGAAACGGATTCCGAATGGCATCAGCGCCATAGACGGTACGTGTGTTCCCGCGGCGCGTCGGACGGCCCATCGACGCAACGAGACGTCCGTGAACCGACCTTGCGCGGGCAACGATGAGTTCGCCGTTGTCCTCGAACTCCTTGCGGCGGTGGCCCATCCGGTCCTCCGCGATCAGTTCCTCCGCGGCCAGGGCGCAGCTCTTGCGGACGAGCATCCGCGAGACTTCCTCATGCGTCCGCCAGTGGCGGAGGATATCGTCAGGGCTGCTCTCGGCCACGCGAGGCCTCGACAGGACCACCAACTGACCATGTCGATTGTCAGCTTCGACGCGATCATAGGTCAGCAGTTGATGGGCGCGTGCGGTGACGACGCCGGTTTCGGGATCGCTCCATTCTTCCCAAGCAACCAGGTAGCCTTCAGGCCGCGTTTCGACGACGGAACCATGGCGCGGCCCTACGCGGAAGGCACAGCCGGCCTCCAGAAGGTGATGGCGTTGTCCGAAGGGAGCCGCCATCACGCGGCTCCAGGATTGCTGATAATGGAATGCTCGGTGATCGGCTCGCAGTTCGCGACTTCGATGATGCCGGCGCGGATCGCACGGATGACACTCCACCAGCCTTCGCGACCGACAGGTGATTGGTCAAGAAACTCGCGGATGGAGCGCGGGCGGTCCATCCCCGCAAGTTCAGACCTGACAAAAAGATCCCGCTCCGGGTCCGGGACGCGAGCCGCATGAAAGAGCTTAGCGCGCGCCAGCCGGATGGGATTGATGTTACGCTCACTGATAACGTGGACATGATCCGCGATTTCCGGCACGGCGACAGACCTGATAACTCCCAACTTCCGACGGAACTCGTAGGTCGCACGCTCCTTCTCAGGTTTCACCGCAATCGCAATGCGCTTGCCCGACGTCAGAGTCAGCCGAAAATCGAACCAGTAGGGCGAAGGCCGCACGCCCGAGGTGCGGACCATGATCCGGCTCACCTGCTCTTCGATATCTCGGAAGTCAGGGAGGTGGATGCAGCACAGAGCCGCGTTGTGCTCCAAGAGGCTCGCGCACCCCAGCGCCTGCGATTTTCCAGCAGAATTGAAGAAGGTCAGTTGCGTGACGAAGTGGAAAGGCGACTTGCGGGGGATGGCGCGGGTGGCGCGCGAGTGCAGGTAGGTGTCGTCGAACGCACTCGGACGGAAAGCAGTCGCAATCTCGGGCAGCCGTGTCGACTGAAGGTTGATGGTCTCAGCGGGCAAGAAGGCATATCTCTATTGGCCCGCGACGGCTGAGCCGCGCGGTTGGGGTCTTGGATGAAGGGCGAGGTCCAACGTTGCCGATGTGCTTCGGGGCACTTATGTTCGGCGCATGACTAGGGCGGACCCGCCCCGACTTTCAGCGCGCGTCCAGGTGGCGCGCGTTTTTTCGTCTCACGGTGTCTGTGGATCGGTCTCCTTCTTTGTTACCTGCTTGCGTGGCTGCACGCGGACGGGGCTGGCGAGATCTCACAATCTCGCCGAGCGGTCAACTAAGTATATGTTTTTGAACACGTTTTTAGATTTCGAAGTTTACGTTTCGTTTTCGCAAACTGTCGATCTGCTGGTGGCGTCCTGTCTCGCCGATCAAGTAGGTCCTAGTGGTGAGCCGAGATTAGCAACCACTCAAAGGGCCGAAAACCCCTCCGGCGCACGTAGCTGGGGACAAGCTATCTCGATAACTCAACAGGTCGGCGCGAAGGCTTTTGGCGGAACGCCCGCCTCCGGGCATTGGGCTATTGCCTTCTGTTCGCGCGCAAAATGAGCGCTTCCAGTTCTTTGATTTCGTCTTCTGGAGTGCGCGGACGTTCCTCGCAGCCATCGCCGGTATCCTTTGTAAGGATGCACTCTCCCACAAGCCCACCCCCGGGCTGCAGCAACTCACCTACAATCAGCTTCTTGAGCTTGTACGCAGCACTATATGAGATGCCGAGCCTATCCTTGAGATCATGCCCACTAGGGCCATCCGCACCCAAGAAATTCGCGCGACTTCTGATGATCATTTCTGCGGCGACGAACCAGAGCTGGAGCGCAACATGGCTGCGATGAGCGACGCTTCCTGACTGAGCGCTGAACTGGTGGCGACAAGCCTTGCAATAGAAGGTGTGTCGCTTCCCGAGATGGCCTGTCTCTTTGCTGGCGCAAGCTGGGCATGTGACGCCGTCCGGCCAGCGCACCTCAATGAAGCGGGTGCGACATGCGGCTTCCGTGGGCCAGACTGCAGATACACCTTCGCGGGGCAGCCGCTTGAAGAGCTCCTCCCAGTGCGTGTGAATGCTTTTCGGCGATGAGTGATCCGAACCCATGGCTTGCGGACTAGGGGGATTTCGTCGCGGATGACAAGATCGAAGCGTTCTAACGCAACGGCTGCTTGGCCACGTCCGGCGCTCGATAGCCATCCGCGTGCCGGATCGGGCCTGAAATTTCACTGATGTGGCACCTGCGGCCGTCTGGCTCGCTCCACGCGGGCGGCAGAAAAGCGCAGTGCGCGGACATAGCGATGGGGCGATCAATGGTCCCCCATCATGACGTCACCGGCCCAGAGCCGCCGTTGGCTCGCCGGTCAAGATGCTGCGCCGCAGCCTTCAAAAGCTGCCGTTCGGCCGGGCAATCGGGTCACCTGCTGTCGCGCCACTGTGACGATCTGGCTCGGCTTTGGCGGCGCGGCGAATATATCCCATGTCCCTGGACACCGAACTTGCTCGCGCGGTGTCGGTCGGCACCACGCGGCTGGTTCCCGCACAGTGATCGGGTCTGCACTGGGAACGACGGGGCCACGCACAACCCTACGGCACTTCCGCCGTGTGCGCGTTACGTCTCCTTCAGCGCCGCGATCCGGTATCGTCCGCACTGCCGCAGCCCGGCTCGCCAACTCGATCATGCTGATCCTCTTCAGCAAGCCCTATGGCGCGCTCGGCCAGTTCACCCCGGAAGGCGGGCACCCGTCGCTGGCCGACCAAATCGATCTGCCGGGCGTCTGGCTGGATCGCGACAGCGAGGGGCTCTTGCCGCTGACAGACGATGGCCGCCTTCAGGCGCGCATCGCCGATCCGAAATTCAAGACCTATCTGTTGCAGGTCGAGGGCCTGCCAGACGAGGCCGCGCTCGACCGCTTGCGTAAAGGCGTGCCCCTGAAAGACGGCTCGACGCGCCCCGCCAAGGCGCGACTGGTGGCGGAACCGCCATGGCTCTGGCCCCGCACCCCGCCCATCCGTGTGTGCAAGGCCATTCCCGAAAGCGGGCTGGAGCTGACCATCACCGAAGGCCGCAACCGGCAAGTGCGCCGCATGACCGCCGCCATAAGCCACCCCACCCTGCGCCTAATCCGCTGGTCGGTGGGCGACTGCACCCTTGACGGCCTCGGCCGCGGCGATTGGCGAACCGCCTGACGCCGAGCCCGCTCCCGGCAGACGCCTAGGCAACTGGCCGATCTCGTGCTAGGGTTGATCCCGTCTTGATCGCCGTCCGGTTCCGAATTCCTTTTTGAACCTGAGTATCTACATGATGAGAAGACGAGCTTTCCTGGGCACGGGAAGTGCCTTTCTGTCCACGCTGCCGTATCTCGCCAGCGCAGCCCCGCCCAGTCCGCGCACCCACGCCGCGCTCGTGATCGGTATCAGCAAGACCGAAAAACTTCCCACCCTGCGTTCACCCGTACCGCAGGCCCACATGCTTTCCGCCCTGCTGGAGCGCGAAGGCTATGACGTGCGCCTGCATGTCGACGAGGTGCTGTCGGATGCGGAACGCGCCAACATGGTCTGGCCCATCAAGCAAAGCGCCTGGGACATCGCCGCCAAAGACAGCCTGACCCAGCTGGTCATCTTCTTCTCCGGCCACGGCTTCTGGTCGCCCGAAAAAGAAGACGTCTGGCTGCTGCCCAATGCCCTGCGCGACCCCGATCAGGCGATTCACGTCAAGTCACTGGAACAGCTCGCCCTCAACTCGCGCATCCGCAACATCGTGTTCATCGGCGATGCCTGCCGGTCGCTGCCCGACCGGTCGGACGACGCGCAGGCCCGCGTGCGCGGCTCGGGGCTGTTCCGGTCCCCCAACGTGCCCTCGGCGGATGTGATCATAGACCGCTTCTTCGCCGCCAAAAGCACCAAACCCGCCTACGAGGTCGAGGTGCCGGCCGACCCCGCCGCCTCTCCCCTTATCACCAAGGCCTCGGACAAATACGAAAGCCTGTTCACACAGGCCATCCTGGGTGCATTCACCGACCCGCCCGATACTTTGCTGTCCGCGGTGGACGGACGGCAGGTCATCACCAACCGCAAACTGTGGGGATACCTCGAAGACCAGATGCCGCTCATCGCGAAGGATCGCCAGCTTTACGAAAACGTCGCCCCCTTCATCCGTGTGCCATCGCGCGACACTGTCTATATCGCCGGCCCGCATTCCCTTGACTCGCTCGCTGACGCCACCGCAGGAATGCAGATCCAGCTTCCCTCCGCCGATCCCGGCTTCAACGCGCGCGAACCCTCGCGAACCCAGGTCTTCGTCGAAGCCTTCGCCCGGCAAAACGTGCCCTTTGCTGCGCCCAAAGGCCCCGACAGGACAGCCGAGTTCGACGCCAACCTGCAAGAACGCCTGTTCGACCTGCGCGCGCAGCAAAGCCGGATCACACCGATGCGCGACCCGCCACTCAGTAACGCGCCCGCGGGCATCGCCATCTATGGCGGGAAGATCACCGACATCGGAACCACGGTGGAATTCGGATATGTCGGCATCACCGACGGAGAAACCGTCGAGGGAACGCCCGTCACGGCCGAGATCTTCGTCGCCGATCCCTCGGATGAAGGCGCCTCTGCCGTGCTGTCCTTCGACAATGGTACCGGATGCGTGCTGGCCTTGTTACGTGGCTATGTCGCCCATGTCTTCGTCACCGATCAGGGCGCGGGCATGATCGCCTATGAACCTGTCCCCGGATCCGATGCGTGGTACGAATTCCAGGATTTTGGCCAACGGCGCGGCGACCTGCGGGCGCTGGTTACGCTGGCGCTGAAAGATGGCCTGTTCGGCGTGGACGATTCATTCGCAAGGGCTGCAGGCGACGGCCAAACCTTCGCCGATCAGGTGCGATTCCTGAAATTCTCCGACCCCACGTTGGGGATCTATGCCGCCTATGGCTATGCCCAGGACGGCATCCAGAGCGAGGTGCGCGAGATTGAGGAGATTCAGTCGGGCCGCAACCAGATCGCCCCGATCTTCGACAACGTGTTGTTGGCCCTAAACAACGTGCCCGAACGGGAAGAATTTCTGGAAAACGTCGTGCCCTTCTGCCCGATGCTGCGCAACGGCTGGTCCTATCTTCCGGTCAAGGGGGTGGCCATGCCCGAGCCGGTGCAGGCCGCCCTGCGCTATCTCACGCCCGCCGTCTGGACCTCGTTTACCGAACCCGGTGTGGCGATCCTGCTGGATGCGGTCAGATCCGGCGCATTGCGCTGACGCACGAACACAAGAAGGAAACCACCATGATCGACCGACGCAGCCTGCTCGCCGCTTTCGGGGGCCTTGCCGCCGGTGCCGCCCTGCCCACGCACCGAGCCGCCGCCGCTCAGGCCGAACGCATCGTCATCATCCACGGCTGCTGCCACCCCGACCGCAGCGAAGACCAGAATCGCGCGGAATGGATACCCGCCCTGCGCGACGGCGCGGCGGCGGCGGGGCTGACCCTGCCCGACGATATCGAATTCGTATTTCCCTTCTATGGCCGGGCGCTGGGGGACTGGGTCGACCGGTTCGACGTGAACGCGACCTCGGCCATCACCTCCAAGGGCAACGCCAGCCAGGACGAATACCTCAAGTTCCAGCTGGCGCTAGCCGAAGAGATGCTGGAGGCCAACGACATCCCTCTCTCGGCAGTCGAGGAAAACTACGACGGAACCTCCACCGACAAGGGTTTCGCCAACTGGGAATGGGTACAGGCGATCCTGCGCACGCTGGAACAGCGCAACGACCGGCTGGCACAGTCGGCCCTCGATGTCTTCACCCGCGACGTGTTCCTCTATCTCAACAAGGACGTGGTCCGGCGCGACATCAACCGCATCGTCGGCAGCTATATCGACCACCGGCCCACCATCGTGGTGGCGCATTCGCTGGGCACCATCGTGGCCTATGACGTGCTGCGCACCACGCCTCGCAACGTGCCGCTGTTCCTGACCATGGGCAGCCCACTGGGCATCCGCACCATCCGCATCCGGCTGACCCCACTGTCCTTCCCCGAAGGCGTCGGGCGCTGGGAAAACTATTATGACGACCGCGACCCCATCGCGCTGTACCCGCTGGATGCGGCCAATTTCGATGTCGTGCCCGAAATCCCGAACGTATCCGACATCAAGAACCCAGCAGACGACCGCCATGGCATCGTCGGATACCTGTCGCGGCCGCGCGTGGTTCAGGGCATTTTGTCCTGAGAACCTGCCCTTTCCCGACGCCCGTCATACCATCATCCGCTGCGGCGCAGCTTCCCGAGACCGGCCATTCGCCGCGGTTGCGAAGCCGTGACATGGGCGAGCTCACACTGTGCGGACAAAGCGCCCTTTCGCTGCGGTTTCGCCAAAGGCTGCTTTCGAGGAACCTAAAGCGGTCAGAAACGGTCGTTTTCGCCGGTGACAGAAACGTATGGGGTTTGGCCAGTTTCTGGCATGACACTTCGGGTGGGGCGCTCAGGATTTGAACCTGCGAAAACACTGTGATGTATGCACAGCTGGGAAGCCGACTCCACTCCGCCCCATCTCCAGATGAATGATCTACACAGCCTTAAAGATAGTCAAGAAGTCGGTCGATTGGCACGTTCTCGATATGCCGACACGTGTGACCCAAACGACCGGTGCACGCCCTTTAGATATTCAAAGCTAGGTGTGGTTTCGTACAGAGGGAAGAGCTCCTCGCCGACTGCTGTTAAAGTATTGACGCTGACACGAAACGTCTCCTTGGCGAAAAATACGAACGGCCCATATGAGAAGCGGGTTCCTGGCTCAATACTCAATGCGCGGTGAGAAAGGGCGATCAGTCCATACTCGTCGAGCTCTAGCACCTTTCCGTAGTCTAGGTCAAAATATCGCAAATAATGGTTTGGGCCCTTGTCGTCTTGTGGCCGTATGTAGGCTAGATATCTGCTCCGCGTCTCATCCACGCTTTCAGCTACGGTTTCGATAGTGAAGAGGCCGCCCGAAAATCTAACGAGGTTTGCCGCAATTCGAGATGTAATCGATGGGATAGTAAGTAAGGTCTTGTGTGAAATTGACCCAGGGTTTCTTATTTCACGGCTCAGAACTCTCGCCCAAAGCGTCATGATCCTATGATCCGCCGCCTTTGGGGCGTAGTGTCGGAACAAGTTTAACCAGTCTTGTGTGGGCTTCGTTATGGATTCTTCGGGATCGAGGAAATGGCTAGCCCGCAGCGCAATTTGTCGAGCGCGCGCTTCTTCTTCCCAATAAATTTTGGGTAGATGTTGCCATATTGTATTTCGTTCGTTTGGATCGCATGACAGTAAATTATTCTCGATGGTGTGCTGTAACCGTGATTTCCGAAGTTGATTGAAATTGAGGTCGCTCTCATTTTCAGGATCTTCGCCCTGGCTCTCGCCTTCCTTGAAGTCCATCAAAGCATCGCAAATTTTTTCCACATAACTTTGAAATGCCTCGACGCTTAGGGGCGCAATAGATTGAGCGAATTGATCAGCAGGTACAAGTTGTGGTCCCGTATCATTAGAGTCCCCGTACAAAAAGGCAGCGGAACATCCAAAAAGAGCAGCGAGCGCCTGGGCTGTTCGGTGTTGAACATTTCTTCCGTTCTTTGCGTTTTGAAGAGTGCCTCTAGACAGGCGCAATTTGGGAAAACGATCTTCGAATTCGAAAAGCAATTGCTCTTGCGATAACTGATAGAACGGAGAGTTTTTGTCACCGTGTATTGCCTTGAGACAGCTTTCGACCCGTTCCTTAACCAGTGGTCGGCCACTACCTTTTTGGGCTTCGTGAATGTCTTCTGCCACGTACATCTCGTAGGTTTTACTGCGACGTTAGTTGCGCAGGCATCAAGTGATTATTCGAAGCGTACTGCATGGCACGTCAATGCACCATAGCGAGGGTTGCTCTGGCAGACAGGGTCCTATCCGCGCACCGTGCATTGCTCTCATCCTTTTGGATTGGTCAGTCTTTGGTCGATGATTGATCGGCCGTTAGCCGAGAGTTGGTCAGGCGTTGAGCGGCGCTTTCGGTGGGGAAGCTCCAGATTGGTCTTGTGAGCCCAGACGGGCCGCAACCAACACAAGGAGAAATACCATGTTCCACGCACTTCTGCACTGGCCTTGGCCGCTTCCGTGGCCGTTCCCGTGGCCGCTGCCGGTGCCGCCCATCTACTGGGCTTAACTGGCTAATCGGCGGTCGGGGAGTTGCCTCTCCCCGCCGTCACCAACCAACCAAAACGAAAGGAAAGCCGAGATGCTTCCGTTCTTTGTGTTCCGCACCGTCCTGCTCTGGTCGGTCGCCGCATACTAACCAAAAACGCCCTGCGCGGAAATTCTGCGCAGGGCTCCTTCAAGGGAGAGCTTCAATGCTCAGCGTCCTCTTCATTTTGCAACACCTCGGTGAAGTACTGCTCTAAACAGACAGGAGAAACACATGATTACGCTCGGTTACATCGCAGTCGTGATGATCGGGGTTGGTGTCTACCAGCTCCTCTCGTAGAAGCGAAAAACAGCAATGGATGGCGACGATGACTTGCATCGTCGCCATTTTCATTTTGATTCTTGGGGTTCTTTTTGGCCGTCGGCTGAACTGCGGACATTCGCGCGTGTCGCAGCATCAAGTAAAGTGGGCTCGGTGCCGCCTTGCGGCGATGCAGAACAATCCCCGATCTTGGTCCGCTCTGAATGTCGGCTTCCACCTTTTCTGGGCGATTAGATCGTTACCGCAGCGAAGGTCCGAAATCCGCCCTGTGCTCCGTGCCGGGGTGTCATGGCGCGCGCGACGAGAAGGGCAACTTTGGGCTGGCTCCGGGCCTTAGCCTTGTCCATGGCCAAGGTCCGGAGATCGGTTTCTCAGAGGTCCACAGCCTCGGAAATTGTCAGGGCATCTTCTAACTCCACACCCAGGTAGCGAACTGTACTGTCCATCTTGCAATGCCCGAGCAGTAACTGGACGGCGCGCAAGTTGCCGGTCTTGCGGTAGATTTGGGCCACCTTTGTCCTTCTCATCGAATGCGTGGCATAGGCAGACTGTTCTAGCCCGATGGAGCTCACCCAGCCCTTTACCAATCGGGCATACTGCCGCGTCGAAATGTGCAGACGATCATGAACGCGGCCGGGCCATAGATATTCTCTGCCCCTCATCGTCGGGCTA
>NZ_FOZW01000032.1 GCF_900116195.1 Alloyangia pacifica | reverse complement strand
GAATGAGGTCGCGACCATCGAGTTCGACAGCGTGCAACTCACGCTCTCGGACCCCTCCCCCGCCGATGATGACGGAAATCTCGCGCTCAGCGCCCCCGACCTCATCATCGATGCCAACGAAGCCGGCAACGTCATCTTCGTCATCTCCGGGCTCGACGCGGACGCAACCGCCGAGGTCATCGTGTCCGACGGCGACAACACGGCCTCGGGAACTTCGGGCTCGGACGGCGAGGTCGTTCTCGACCTGTCGACGCTCGCGGAGGGCACGCTTACCACCAGCGTCACCGCCACCGATGGCGAGGGCAACACCGCCACCGCCCAGGGGCCCGAGATGCTGCGCGTTCCCGCAACCAGTTTCGCCGGCGAGACCCGCGCGCTGTCAATCGACCTTGTGGCCGGCACCTATACCTATGCGGCGCGGGTGCTGCCCTACGGCGACTCGCTGACCTACGGATACCTCGGCGACACCGACTCCGAGACCGTTAACAACCGCGCGGACAGCGCAGGATATCGCGAAGTGCTCTTCGAGAACCTGTTGCAGGACGGTGCCTTCGTCGACTACGTCGGCGTCTACTCGAGCGGCCCCGAGGGGATGCTCGACTCTGATCACACCGGGGTGCCAGGCAAAGAACTGCGGCAGGCGATCAACAATGCCGCCGACGCGGCCTCCTTCCAGGCCAACCTGGCTGATCTCGATCCGGATGTCGTGCTGTTCATGATGGGTACGAACGACTTCAACTATGGTGGCGACGCCTTCTACGCGGACGTCTTCGATACGCTCATCGCGCGCATCGAGACGGTGGTCGAGCTGTTCTACCAATCTGACGTGGCCAGCACGGCGCATCTGGTCATCTCGACCATCCCGCCGAAACCCTACCGAAACCTGCTGACGGTCTCGGAGGCCATCAACGAGGGCTACAGCATCGTCAACGGCACGCAGGTCGTCGGCGACGCCGGCAACGGCACCTATCACGCCGGGATCAAGGCCACGGTGAGCGCGCTTCAGGCCACCTACGCGACGCTGCACCTCTACGATGCGCCGTTCGACACGGCGCTGATCGGCGACGACCTCGTGCATCTGACCGCCGAGGGCTATGAAGCCTATGCGGACGGGCTGCAAACGCTGCTGGAGAGCGAAATCGGCATCTCCGGTGGCACGCTCGGCGGCAGCGCCCTGAGCCTTTCGGCAAACAATGTTGAGGGGGGCGAGGCTGGGGACAGGATCGCCGGCAACAGCGCCGCGAACGTCCTCTCCGGCGCCGCCGGAAACGATGTTCTGCTCGGCGCTGCCGGAAACGACACGCTGAATGGCGGGGCCGGCAGCGATCGGCTCGAGGGCGGGACGGGTGTCGACGAGCTGACCGGGGATCTGGACGCCGACAGCTTCGTGTTCGACAGCGGCTTCGCGAGCCCCGGCGGTGCGCCCGACCTGATCACCGACTTCGGCCAGGGGGCCGACAAGCTCTATCTCTGGGATGGGTTCGAAGGGGGTGTCACCCTCACCCAAAGCGCGCAGGGCGTGCTCATGACGCTTGCGGGCTCCCTGCAGATCGACGTGCGCGGCAGCGCCGCCACCGACCTGATTGGCCTGTCGCTCGGCGATGGCAGTTTTGCGCTGACTACGGACGAAACCTTGGTGAGCTTTTTCAGCACGGGCTCCCTGCTGGCCTAGGCGAGCACTCAGTGGAGGTAACTAGATGACGGAAGACAGGTTTGCATTGGTCACCGGCGCCACGGGCTTCACCGGCGGACACCTTGCGCGCAGGCTGCGGGCCTACGGCTATCGGGTGCGCGCGATGGTCCGAGACCCCGGCGCGGCAGCGGCACTGGCGCTGGCGGCTGACGGCATAGAGATTGTGAAGGGCGATGCCGCCGACGGGCAAGCGATCGAAAATGCCGTGCAAGGCACCAGCCACGTGTTTCATATCGCGGCGGTCTACCGCAGCGCCAACCACCCCGACAGCCACTACTTCGCGGTGAACCGCGACTCCGTCGGCCACCTGCTGGCCGCCGCTCAGAAGCACGGCGTGCGCCGGATCGTGCATTGTTCGACCTGCGGCGTTCACGGCGACGTGGCCGAGATCCCGGCGAACGAGGAAACCGCCTTCAATCCCGGCGACGTCTACCAGCGCTCGAAACTCGCCGGCGAGATGCTGGCGCGCGAGGGCATCGCCGCCGGCGCGCCGGTGTCGATTGTCCGCCCGACCGGCATCTACGGTCCCGGCGACACAAGGTTTCTCAAACTGTTCAAGACGATCGAGAACCGCAGCTTTCGCATGTTCGGCTCCGGCGACATCGCCTACCATATGAGCTACATCGACGACCTGGTGCAGGGCTTCGTGCTCTGCGGCGAGCATCCGAGGGCGATCGGCGAGACCTTCCTCATCGGCTCGGACAGCTACACGACGCTCAACGGGCTGGTGCAGGAGATCGCACAGGTGCTCGATGTGCCGCCGCCGCGACTGCACATTCCCGTCGCGCCGCTCATGGCCGCGGCCACGCTGTGCGAATATGTCTGCAAACCGCTCGGCATCGATCCACCACTGCACCGGCGGCGCGTGTCCTTCTTCCTGAAGGCCCGCGCCTTCTCGGTGGAAAAGGCACGCCAGCTGATCGGATTCGAACCCTCTGTGGATCTGCGGCAGGGCCTGGAGCGCACCGCAGAGTGGTACCGGGAGATGGGCTATCTGCGGTCCTACGCCCGCAAGGCGGCGGCATGAGCGTCGTGTTGGCAGAAGGGGTCGCGGATATCGGGTCCGAGTTCGCCGACCTCGATCCGTCAACCGATCGCTACGCCCGGCGTTTCCAGGGACCGGCAGGGGAATGGCTTCTTTCGTGTCAGACAAAAGCCCTGCGATGTCTCTGTGCCCCCTACCCCGGCGCGAGTGTGCTCGATGTCGGCGGCGGTCACGCGCAGGTGGCAACGCCCCTGCTGGACGACGGCCACGAGGTCTGCGTCTACGCCAGCTCGCAAGAGGCGCTCGGCCAGATGCGTGGGCTGCACCGACCGGGCTTGACCACGGAGGTCGGCCCGCTGCGCGCCCTGCCCTATGCCGATCGGAGCTTCGACGTGGTGACCTCCTTCCGAATTCTCGCGCACGTCGGTGACTGGCAGGCGTTCCTCGGCGAGCTCTGCCGGGTCTCGCGCCGCGCGGTGATCGTCGATTTCCCGATTGCCAGCGGCGCCAACGCGCTGGAACCCCTGCTCTTCGGCCTGAAAAAGCGCCTCGAAGGCGACACCCGAAGGTTCCAGACCATGTCCCGACCGCAAATTCTGAAGACCCTCGCGGTCGCCGGCTTCGCGCCGCAGGGCGAAATCGGCCAGTTTGTGCTGCCCATGGTGGTGCACCGCAAGCTCGCGCGCCCGGCGCTTTCGGCCAGGCTAGAAGCGAAGCTCCGGGCGCTCCGTCTCGATCGGAGCCTCGGCACGCCGGTCGTGCTCTGTGCCGCGCGGGACAGCGCCGGGATGCGGGCCGGATGACCATGTCGACCCCGAACGAGAGAAAGCTCCCGCCCCGGCGCATCGGCCTGTCGAGCGCATTGCTCGTCACTGCGCTTTCGGCCGCGCTGGTGTTTGCCGCCGCGCTGCTGACACGTACGGGTGTGCTCGACCTGCCGCCCATCTACGACGAACTCTATCACCTTGTCCCAGCCATGAGCTGGCAGACCTCCGGCACGCTGGAGGTGCTGGACGGAAGCTACGAGCGCGGCGCGATCTTCACACGGCTGGTCGCGCTCGGCTTCGCGCTGGCTGGAGAACAGAGCACCGCCGCGGCGCGGCTGTTGCCCTCGGCCATTCCGGGCGCGCTGCTGGTGGCGGTCATGTTCCTCTGGGTGCGCTATGTGGCCGACCGCCCGGCGGCCTGGATCACACTGTTCTTCCTGCTGTTTTGGCCCAATGGCATCGAGGTCTCGCAGTACATCCGGTTCTATGCTTTGCAAGGTCTGGCGTTCCTCGTCGCCGCGCTGGTGCTCTATTGCGCCGCGACCGCAGCGATCAGCACCAGCGCGCGCATTGCGCTCTGCGCCCTGGCCGTGCCGCTTCTGCTGCTGGCGCTTAAGCTGCAGCTGACAACGGTGATCGGCATCGTTGCCATCGGGCTTTGGGCCGCGCTAGTCTACGGCCCGGGCTGGCTCCGGCGCCATCGCTGGCTGCGTTGGGCGTTGCTGGCCGCGGCGGCGGGAGTCGTGCTGATCGCGGCCAGCGGCGCGGCCGACGAGCTGCTTGCGAAGTACTGGCGGATCTACCGCTGGGAGCCCTGGCCGGTGCAGCGCGACACCACCTTCTATCATCGCGACTTCAGGGACAATTACCCGACCTTCTGGCCGCTCTTTCCCATCGCCGCCATAGCCGCCCTGCGGGCCCGCTTCCTGCCGGCCTCCTTCGCGGTGACGCTGTTCTCGGTCTGCTTCGTGCTGCAGTCCTTTGGCGGGCTGAAGAACATCCGCTACCTCTACCCGGTAATGCCCTTCTTCTTTGCCACCTGGGGTATCGTGCTGTCCTTCTACGGTGGCCGCGCGCTGCGGCGCCTGCGCGGCGCGCTGCTCGAGCTGTTCCCCCATCGCTGGTCGGTGCCGCTGCGCACCGGTGCCGCGGTGCTGGCAATCGCCGCCAGCGGCCTGTTCGTCGCCGGGGCAAACACCGGCTTCTCGCACGGCCTGAAGCTGGCGCTCGGCAGCGAGACGCAGATGCTCCTGGGCAAGCGCCGCTGGGAATGGCCCGACGCCCGCGCGCAGCTGCAGCCCTGGCTCGAAAAGCGCGCCGTGGTGGTCACCACCGAAGAGCTGCTGGCCGTGCAATGGCTGGGCGACTACGACTTCGCCCTGAATCGTCCGCGGTTCTCGGAAATGCTGTTCTCGCTCGGGCCCGACACGCAGCCCTTCGTCAGGGACTTCCGCAATGGCCGGCCGCTGGCCGGGCTGGTGTCGGATTTCGAGCCGGTGCTGCATTGCGCGCCGATCGGCGTGCTGATCTCCAATGCTAGCTTCCTCTCCACCGGCATCGCTCGCGAGTTTGCCGCCATGGCCCGGGCGCACGGGGCCACGGTAAGCATCGAGCCATCGAGCTCCAGCGCATTGCTCGCCTGGGAACGCGCGGGCGACCCGACACGGACGGCCGGGTGCCTTGAAGACGCGGGAATCTTCTACCCCGACGCTGCGGCGGCCCTCCTGTCCGAGACGCGTCAGCCCCAGAGCGTCTCTGTATCGACCCAGTGAAAACCTGCTCATGCTACAAGGGAAAACGTAGCAATGAGTATGACGATGGACGACAGCATCAAGCGTTGGACGGCGAAGCGGAAGACGACTCTGGTGATTGAGATCATCCAGGGCAAGACGACCGTGTCGGAGGCAAGTCGATCATTCGACCTCACACCCTCCGAGATCGAGGGCTGGGTCGAAGACGCGAAACGGGGCATAGAGAACTCGCTGCGCGCCAACCCGCTCGATATCCGTGAGCAATACGAGAAGCAGCTTAGGGACCTGCAGGAAGCCTATGGCGAGGCCATGCTGGAGCTACGGGCCCGAGAAAAGCTCCAGGCCCTGCTGGATGCGCAGGACGGAAATTGATCCGTCGCATCCAGCAGGGCCTCTTGGCGGAGGGTCGATCGCCAAGCTCTGCACGTGGTTCGGCATTCCCAGGCGCACGGTCTACTACAAGCCAGTGAACGCCGCGCCGAAGGTCGATCCCCGCTTGGCCGAACCGACCAAGAAGATGATCGAGGAGGAGCCGTCCTTCGGCTATCGGACCGTGGCCTGGCTCCTGGGTTTCAACAAGAACACGGTACAAAGGATCTTCCAGATCAAGGGCTCGCAGGTTCGCAAGCGCACCGTGGGCATGCGGCTCCGTATCCAGGCAGTTCCGTCTGTCGCAGCTGCGCCGAACGAGAGGTGGTCGACCGACCTCGCCCGCCTCTGGACGGGCAAGGACGGCTGGGCCGCGCTGGCCCTGGTGATCGACTGCCACACCCGCGAGCTGTTGGGCTCGCACCTGTCGAAGTCGGGCAAGGCCACGACGGCCAGCGCCGCCCTCGAGAATGCGCTGATCGTGAGGTTTGGCACACTGGGCCGGGTCGAGGAGGAGTTCCTGCTGAGTTCAGACAATGGCTTGGTCTTCACCAGCCTCCACTTCACGGCCATTGTCCGCAGCTACGGGCTCAAGCAGGAGTTCATCGCCCCGCACTGCCAGCAGCAGAACGGCATGGTCGAGCGCTTCATCCGGACGCTGACGGAGCAGTGTGAATGGCCCCGAGTTTCTTAGACGCCCTCATGTCTCAGTTTCTGCGGCTGCTCGAAGTCGACGGGCGACAGCATTCCGTTGCGCGCGTGCTTGCGCTTTGGATTGTAGAACATCTCGATGTAGTCAAACACGTCCCGCCGCGCTTCTTGGCGGGTCCGGTAGGTGCGGCGCCTGATCCCCTCGCGCTTGAGGAGGTTGAAGAAGCTCTCGGGCGAGACCTTGTCCGCCATTGGTCCGAGGACAATGGTCGAGCGCGTTGTCGTGGCAACTGCCGCATCGGCTCATGGAATGCTCGAGGTCGTGGGCTTTCAGGAGTGAGCAGGTGAGCGCCACAGGTCCGAGCGACCCCGCGAACGCCCAGTCCATGCTTGTGAACTGGCTGCCCTGATC
>NZ_FOZW01000033.1 GCF_900116195.1 Alloyangia pacifica | reverse complement strand
AAGAGCGTGAGAGACAAAACAAGACCAGTGCGCCCTAACTTCCGGCGCGCCCGCCTGCCCGTCTCTCGAATTTCTTACCGCCTCGTCTGCGCTGGCGTCTCCGCCGCCGCCCCGTCTGGCGTCCCGTTGTGCGCCTCAGCGCCGCCGGTGAAGGGGCTTTTACGGTCAGTGCCGGGGGGCTGCAAGCGGATTTTCCGGGATGTGCGAAGGTTTTTCGAAAAAACTCGCAAACCATCCTATAAACAATGACTTACACCTGCAATTTTCTGCGCATCCCCGCCGCCCCGCGCGCCTTCCCCCGCGTCCGCCAGACGCCCCAAAACCCACATCTTGCGGCACGCACAGGGTTATCAACAAGCCTGTCCACACCCGGCCCCGAGTCAGGACCGAGTCAGCCCTACTTCCCGAAGAGCCACGGCAAGCCGCGCGTCGACGATCAGCGTGTCCTGAGCGGAGATACCTACATCAATCGCATTGGATTGCGCTGAGCGATACGCCCAAGGAACATGGCCCCCCCCACAAGACATGGTTTGATTGCGGCGGCCGCTCTCCGGGGGCGCGCGAGGTCCGGTATGTTGGCCACATGGGCCACAGCCGTGAGGAAAACTCCTATGGAATACCATGCGGGTTTGGATGTTTCGCTGAAAGTGATTTCGATCTGTGTTGTGGATCGTGATGGCACGACGATCACGCGCGGCGCTTGCCCGTGCGATCCCGAGCGTGTGGCAGGCTGGTTTCGAAACCGCTCGCTCGTGCCGCTCCGGATCTTGCATGAGAGTGGGAGCTTGCCGGTTTGGCTGTAGCGCGGAACGACGCGGCTCGGACTTCCGGCCACCTACAACGATGCGCTCAGGAAGAGTCGGTCGCTGCTGATCGCGCTGGACAAGGAGATGGCCTGGCACACACCGAATGAGGAACGCTAAGGACACCCGCCGGTCTATGCGAATGCCACGATCCTGTTCTGCCTGTCGATCAAGGTTCTGTTCAAGCTGCCGCTCAGGCGGACCGCAGGGATGGTCGCGAGCCTCCTGCGCTTGGCCGGGCTGGACTGGCCCCTTCCCGACTACTCGACGCAGTCGAAAGACCCTCAAGGTGCAAAGGTCCAGTACCTGTAGCGCCGTCCCGACGGGCCACTGAACCTTTTGGTGGACAGCACCGGCATCAAGCTCTTCGGCGACGGAGAATGGCGAGACCGCAGGCATGGCGCTCAGGGCCGCCGCCAATGGCCAAGGTGGATCTGCCCATGGACACCGCCACCTCGGACATCCGGGCCGTCGCGTTCTCCCCCGGCCGGGAAGGCGACCGCCCCGCCCTACCGGACCTGTTGGGCCAGGTCCCCGAGGACGAGGACATCGGAACTGTGACCGCGCATGGCGCCTACGACACTCGCCGCTGCCGCGGCACCGTCATCGCACGCGGCGGTAAGGCAATCAAACCGATCCGAAGGAACGGTCGCGCCCGAAAAGAGAACTGCCCGGCTGCCAAGGCGCGCAACGAAACCCTGCGCGCCACGCGTCAATACGGACGGGCATTCGGGACGCGGTGGACCGGATACTACGCCCCAGAGCCGCGTGCAGGCCAAGATGCGAGCCTGAAGGCTTTCGGTGAGCGCATCACGGCGAGGGGTCCCGATCGCCAAACCGGCGAAATCCACATCCGGCTCGCCCTTATCAATCATTTCGACGCGCTCGGCACTGCCGAGATCGTCCGCGTGGCCTGAGCTTGAACGCGAAAGGGCCACCCACGCCCTGGGCCGCCCTCCTGCAACAACGCCCGGCACATCCCACTAGCCCAGCTTACGCCTTAGTCTTTCGATGAGGCCAATATGACCTGCAGGCTTGTCTAGCGCGCAGATGTGCGCGCGGATTTTCTCCAGATGTTCCTTCGGAATTGGCGAGCCTTCTTGCGGGAATAGCGCGCTGGAATCGCACATGGAGTTTCCTAAGCGATCGTTAACAACCATGCGGCTCGGCCGGTAGTCCAGCGTACTCATAAACGCTAAAAAGGGCCAGGTCCACGAGGTGCCGAGGCCAAGTCGGGTCAGAGCGCGCTGCACCTCGGGTGCCTCCGCTTCCAAAGCCGAGAGATTGACTAATTCAGGCGTGCCATCTTCTGTTTGGCCTGAATTAAAATACGCAGACGCCACCGAATAATTTGTGTGCCATTCGCGAATTTGCGACAGATTGGACCCAATGCTGGCACCTAGAGCCGCCGCCAGGACTGTAGCGATGAGCGATGTGCTGACCGCCGTGGATCGAGGCACGGCATTGGGAGGGAGCCAGAACATTAGCGGCAGCGGCGTAATTAGCATCATGACCGCCATCAATGACCGGGCTGATCCGTAGCGCCCGATCAGGAAGTTGAAATTCTGAGCCATGAGAAGAGGGATCAGGACGCCAATAAATGTTGCGGTGAGAAGGTTGGCGCTCATGCGAAGCGGCGACACTCGAAAGACCGCCGTAGCTGCCAGCATCGCGAGACCAAGCGCCCAAAGCGACGGATTTTTGACAATGCGCCTGGGGTCCAGAATGAAGATCGCGTTGCCATTGGCACCGGGGCTCAATCCGGAGAACTTAATCCAAACGAGGGTCCCCAGAAGCGATGCGTGGCAAAGTAGGAGCCCCAGCCGTTCGACCCGCGGCAACGTTGGCAGGCGCAGCGTCAGGGCGGCTATGATCAGCAGGCCAAAGGCCCCAACCTCGTGCGAGAATAGCATCAGAAAAGCGCTCGGCACACTCAAACCGATCAGCACTCTGCGACCGCTTAACAGTAGGAATACCGCCAGCCAGAAGAAACCTATCCCCAACTGCAACTCCGAGGGGAAGCCGAAGCTGAGCCCTGTGCCAAACAGATAGGAGGCCACTGGAAGGATCAGGTACCGCGTATTGTGCCGCCAACCGAGACGCGCGATAAGCACATGCTGCACGCAAATCAGTATATAAAATAAGAATCCGTAAAATTTCGAAATTACCGGCCCAGACAAATCGAAGACGTCGGCGACTAACTGTGTTGGGGCTGCAGTCATAAAATATGCAGTGAGTCGCGCAACAAAATCGCTCCAATGCAGGGCCCATGGCTCGTTGGCAGCGATGATGAAGGAAAAGAAAGCTCCGTCAGCGAAGTTCATGCTTCCGAAATAAAGTGCGGCTATTGCGAGCCCCATTTGATGGGCTATTGTGATTACAAAAATCGCGCGCACGAAGGTGTCAGGCAGTGAAAGAACGCCTGCACTTGCCTTATGTATAATTCCCGTGACATCCCTCACCTCTGCACTCCCCATTGCTGCATTGCAATTACGCTCATCCACACCTTCGGTATCAGCGCGGCAGTTGGAAATTGAGTTGTCGGGCCTTCGATAAGATCTTGGCTTTTGCGGAGATGAAATCCATCACAATCGATAACATTTGCTTCGAGCGCATCACCTTGCGGGTGTTAGTGAAATCTATGGTATGGCACAGCAATTTACGTCAGTGCGCCTGCAGGTCTCTTGAGCGGGTTCAATCTTCGCCGTTCAATTAACAGATAAGGCTGATTAAACAATTAGAAGACCCACCAAGTTACCGGCGAAGCAATCCAGAAATTTGAAACTATCCGCGGCGAAGTTTTCCTTCGAAAATTAGTAGATGTAGCTTCTGCTGCGGCCTGCGATCATTCACAGCAGAACGGACAGCAGCCTGGATACCCGATTCTTGTTAGCGAAAAGGAGCATACAAATCCAATCGATGGACGACCAGCACCTTAATACCTAGCGAAGGGCCTGTCGCCACCCAACGATATCCGGTCAAGATTTGGGACAAAATCGTTATATAACTCCGAGACCATTCACTGGGATTATTTAGGTGCGCGTACGCACTGATGATTTCAGAAATATTCACTTATATAAAGAATAGGATAAGATATTATCGGCTAAAGCGTTAGTAGATTTGGTAAGCTCCGAGGCTCATCACCGCCGTCGGTTAAAAAAACGGCAAATTTCCTACTTCGCCTCGCTTCTCGTCCAAATTTTGGTCTCGGTTGGATCGACGCGGCCCAGGGTGCAGAACCTCGTGATAAGGGCTGCCCTAGCTGTGGTTTCTCACAAGGTTGTTCAGCACCGCGAGCGGAGGCAGTCCATTGAGGGGTGGATGTGGCCTTGAGCGGTTGAACCAGTCAAGCCAGCGCGGCAGGTCGGCGTTGCGCACCTTTGAGAATGGGTGTGCAAGACCGTAGCCCCATTCGCGAAGAAGGGTCTGGATGACCGCTCGGCCTTGCCGTTTTTCTATGGGGTGTAGGGCCGCGTGTAGATGCGGCGGATGAAGAGCCGGCGCAGCGCCTTGCGGAACCGCCGCGAGCGGTAGGCGCTGGCGTTGCCGGTCATCACGCGTTCGACTGAGCTGACCCCAGCGAGTGGTCCGGGTTAAATGCTTATGCATGGTCGGCCTTCGCTCAACTGGAATGAAGACCTCGGGCGCCGGCGCCCGATATCCGAGGGCACTAAGCGGCCGGTCCATGTTGTGGTGTTTTCGCCCTCTTTCGATGAGGATTTGCGCCGCCCTCAACGAGCAGAAGACTGAATGGCCCCGAGTTTCTTAGACGCCCTCATGTCTCAGTTTCTGCTGCTGCTCGAAGTCGTCGGGCGACAGCATTCCGTTGCGCGCGTGCTTGCGCTTTGGATTGTAGAACATCTCGATGTAGTCAAACACGTCCCGCCGCGCTTCTTGGCGGGTCCGGTAGGTGCGGCGCCTGATCCTCTCGCGCTTGAGGAGGTTGAAGAAGCTCTCGGGCGAGACCTTGTCCGCCATTGGTCCGAGGACAATGGTCGAGCGCGTTGTCGTGGCAACTGCCGCGTCGGCTCATGGAATGCTCGAGGTCGTGGGCTTTCAGGAGTGAGCGGGTGAGCGCCACAGGTCCGAGCGACCCCGCGAACGCCCAGTCCATGCTTGTGAACT
>NZ_FOZW01000034.1 GCF_900116195.1 Alloyangia pacifica | reverse complement strand
CCACTCACTTTGCATCCCTGGCGAAATACGCGCTCGGCATTGTCCTCGAACCAACGGCGGACAAGCCTCGCCCTTTTTTAGGATGTCACGCTCCTCCGAGACCCGCGCCAGCTCCTTCTTCAGACGCCGGATCTCGGCGTCTTTCTCCGCCTCTCCCGAGGACGCCTTCGCGAACTTCTTCTTCCAGGCGTAGAGCGAATACGCGCTGCCCCCCAAACACTCCGACACTTCCCTGACCGGGTAGCCCCGCTCGGTAATCTGCGCGACCGCGTCCCGCTTGAACTCATCGCTCAACTTGCTGCTGCTCATCATGACCTCCTTGCCTCAAAATTAGCGAAGAAGGCGTCCACGATACACGGGGCTATTCAGTCTTCGCTGATCTCATTCGCCGCACCTCGCCTGAGACCCGCTCGAACGTGTGTCTCGCCGCCCTCGGCGCGACGTGGCTCGCGCAAGGCGACGGCTACAGGCACAGGCCCGAGGCGCTCGCCGCTTCCGAGGCCGCGATCGGGCTGATTTCTGACAGCTTGTCCGCGCTTCCCTTCCGCGTTTACCAGGAAGGTGAGGCCGGGCGCGTCGAGGCAATAGAGGCGGGTTTGGTGAGGCGAACGGCGGGTAGGTTCTCATTTCTCATGGTGAAGGCCTCCCTCCACCGCGCCCAGCAACATCTCCGACCCGCTGCCGGCGGCGTAATCCTACCATGGAGACCCAGCACCACGATGCTGTAAGGGGCGCCAAGTCCTAACCGTGGGTGCCGGGCCAAGCGCTTGCAACAGAGCATTTGGCTGGTGACAGCCCGAACTCGACATTCCTCTCGCGTTGCCCCGTACGGTGAAGCGGACCTTCATTTTGAGCCGAAAGGACGACCAAAGAGCGGGCAGAGCCGCCGCTTATTTGGGCCCCCGTAGCCGAAGTCCTGACACTAAGGAGGAGCAGCCATGCGTATTCCGCTTGTTCCGGGCGCTGAGCGTTGACGCCGAACATTTGTCAGCGGGCGGCACCTTCGGGTTTTCTTGCCCGGGCGATCATCTCGATGAAACGCATCTCTATGCCCGCAGGTCGCGCGGCCAGTCGCCAGAATAACAGGATCGTCGTGCCATAGGTTAGGATGGCCAAGATCGAGAAGCTCCCCGCCAATAGAGCTGTAGCAAGCAGTGACTCAGCCGTCGCGGCCACATTCGCGCCGTAATAGGCCACCGGGGCCATGGTGGTTAGACCCGCCAGCGGCCGCATGACGGCCATAACTTGCTCCTTTGGATCGGCCTTGATGAGCCATTGAACAAATAGCGTTGAGACGCCCGCTATGAATATATTGCCGAGGCCGATTCCATAAACCACGCCCAGTGCGCCGCCGAAGCGATAGCCGATCAGAATGGCGAGGATGCGGATTGCGAAGTTCACGACACCAAGCCAGAATACGAGGTCTGCGCGCTTCATTGCGAATGCAAGAGAGCGGAAGGGAATGCGGAACAACGTCGGCATCATGGCCAGCGCGAGGCCTTGAAGGAAGGGTGCCGTGTTTGCCCAGGAGGGCGAAAGTACGAGTAATACGATCACGTTCGAAAATGCCGAAAGCAGCATGTAGATCGGGAGTCCGATCATGAAAATTGCGCTATCTGCGAGGAAATATCCGCGACGCAATCGGTCGGCTTGCTCTAGAAGCGAGTTGAAACTCGGCATCAAAGAGCTAGAAATTGACCTTCTGACTGTAACTTCCGCGATATTGGAAATTTGAGACGCAACGTTGTATTGCCCCAGCTGGCCCATGGGGATCAGTGCGCCAAGGATTAGCTTGTCTGCCTGCGATGCAATCGCTGCCAGGATCTGTGCGGGAAACATCCAGGCGAGGTAGCTTGAGAAATATCTCCATTCCGAGAAATCTAGCTTGGGCCGATATGGGGCGATGATATAGGAGGCGGCGACGCTCGTGATCGACCACACTGCCGGGGACACGATGAGCGCCCAATGGTTTGGGAAAAAGGAGACAAATATCACTGCGCTGAGCATTCCCGCGATCTTCCCACTTATATCGATCATGAAGCTCGGCCTGAGTTGAATTCGGCGCGCGAGGAGAGCCATTCTGGGACTCATGAAGCTTCGGGCGGATATTGAAGCGGAAAGTGCTAAAATTATTGCAATCAATCGATCATCTTCGAAGACTCGTGCTGCGATAGGTGCAGCGATACACGCTGAGATGATAATTATTGCCGCTCTTAACACCGCAAGGCTGAACGCAGTGTGGAAAAACACTAGGCGGACAGCTTTCACATTTATCAGCGGCACATCAATAGGGAGGGCCACCACTGTGGAAATGATTGCAGTCACGGAGGTCGCTAGAGCGATCAGACCGAAGTCGTCCGGCGCCAGAAATCGCGCCAGGACCATCAGCAGTATGATATCAGAAAAACGGGCAAGAAAGCGTGCGCCGAGCACCCAGATGGTGCCGGTGATCGAGCGTTTGGCAAGGTTTTTACTGCGACGGTAGCCGCGAGGGGTCATGTTGTCTGCATCCTAAAAAGAAACTGGAAAAGTTTGTATACGTCGGCAAGCTGACATGTTGTGGCATTGGGGATCAGTCCTCGAACTTGACCTGATCCCAGGGAGGGGTTCGAGCAGCGGCGTGTGTTGTCGACATATATTTCTTTGCTTTGAGGCAGAGAAGCTGTCACAAGCGCCGCCAAGTTCAGCAGAAATTTCGAGCGCAGAGAGTTATGGCAAGGCATTGCGCGACATTGCCCCGCCAGAGACGAATCTGCGTGAGCTTGCGGTCGGTAGTCTCTTCCCTTTCGGTTTGGGAGAAGAAAGTCGCGCAGGTCAAGGCGGACTTCGGCGGAGCCTTGGGTTGCTGACAGCCGTTCGTCCGGTCCACGGGTATTCAAGCGGATCGGCGCCAAGGCCAATTTGATTGAAACCGCCGCTCCCGTTGCTTTGTAGGCAGTCAGGCAGCGGCCATTCCTCACTGGGTTGCGCTTTTGCGTCATTGGCCCGCCAAACACGCCACCGCCGCATGACACGTGTGTGTTACCCGCTTCCACATGGCCGCTCATATGCGGGTCAGCATCCTCTTGACGGCATAGTAGAACGAATCCCCCAGGATGCGCCTAGCGGAGAGTTTGAGCGTGCCAAGATGGGAGCCCAGCGGCGGCACTTCTCGTCGAAGGCGGCCCATCGGACGGCTCTCGCCGACAATCAGTGATTGTGTGGCGATGCAAAGGACAGGACGGCCGCTGAGTTCAGCGATCCTCGCAGCGTCGTCGGCTTCGCTCTCGACGAAGAGCTTCGCGTCCAGTGACTTGTAAATACGCGCCTTATACTCTGTGGAGCGATGGCGGTCTTCGTCCGTGCTTGTCATGATCAGGTCGCGGTAGCGCACGCCGTTCTTCGAAAGCCATTCCTCTGTCGCGGCGCGGTAGCGTTCGGGCCTGCTCGTAACCAGCCAACGGATCTCACCTGAGGTTGCGAAGAGCTTTTCGGCAGTTTCGATGAACTTCCGAAATTCTGTGCCATTGTCATCTTCGTGCGGCTCAGGTTTCCGGCACAATACGCCATCAATGTCGACGCAAGCCGCCTGCAAGACCGCGTGATGCATCATGTTCCATTGGCATATGGGGGCTGGTCCGGCCTTCTCCAAGACAATGTCCACATCCGGATGGCGAGCGACCGGCGCGAAGACTGCACAAAAGACGAGACGGCCGGAAACATCCGCGAGCGCGGCTCGAGCTCGCTTGAAGGCCTGTCCGGAGCCCACCGTATCGTCGATCACCAGTACAGTTCGATCCGATGCGCGGGCGCGAGAAAGGTCGGGGGCATCCTTCGTGGTGCCGTGCCCGAAGATGCGGTTTTCGACGAGCCCGTCGAGATCGGTCACTGGCAGGTTCAGCTGTGTCGCGATCATGGTGGCTGGTAGCATTCCGGAGCGTGGAATGCCGACCACCAGATCGATTTCTCGCGGCAGCTTGCGGCGATTGGATAATATTGCCTGCCACAAATCGAACGTATTTATAAAATCCATTGAACAATTTCCACTAAGAATAAAAAAAAATTAATAAAAGGTTGCCATCCTCGCACTACATGTCAACAAAAATTTACAATCTGGGGCACTTGAGCGTTTCTTCTCCGGCCGGCAAAAAACACAAGAACTTCCACAAGATCGACTGTGAGCATCTAAATCTTGAGCGCGGGGTTGCTCTTGATTTCGTTGATGAGGAAGTCCTGATTGCAACTTTTGCGTGATATTCCGCATGGTGGGGGCACGTCATGCTGCCTAGGGTATCCTTGCTCGAATACCTGTCCGAGGACATTTAGATGGCGGGGTTGATGTGATTTAAATAATTGCTCGTGCGGGATAAATTTCATGTAGAATGCGAAACCATCGAGAGAACTGGCCTCCCAGGATATACCCGTGACAAGATTCTAAAGGTCGACTGACTAGTCTCAAAGGTGACGTATGAACAACCTTGGGGTGATCATCTTGGCAATAAATCTTTCAACAATTCACTCAGGCTGAATAGCCCCGTGTATCGTGGACGCCTTCTTCGCTAATTTTGAGGCAAGGAGGTCATGATGAGCAGCAGCAAGTTGAGCGATGAGTTCAAGCGGGACGCGGTCGCGCAGATTACCGAGCGGGGCTACCCGGTCAGGGAAGTGTCGGAGTGTTTGGGGGGCAGCGCGTATTCGCTCTACGCCTGGAAGAAGAAGTTCGCGAAGGCGTCCTCGGGAGAGGCGGAGAAAGACGCCGAGATCCGGCGTCTGAAGAAGGAGCTGGCGCGGGTCTCGGAGGAGCGTGACATCCTAAAAAAGGGCGAGGCTTGTCCGCCGTTGGTTCGAGGACAATGCCGAGCGCGTATTTCGCCAGGGATGCAAAGTGAGTGG
>NZ_FOZW01000035.1 GCF_900116195.1 Alloyangia pacifica | reverse complement strand
CGACTTCGAGCAGCAGCAGAAACTGAGACATGAGGGCGTCTAAGAAACTCGGGGCCATTCACACGTGATGATGAGACCAAGAACTAATAGTTTACAATAGAAAACATATTTCAATTATTTAGCCATATATCCATATCTCTACATAGCTACATTCCTGGCTGTCGATCATCACGGCATTGCCCATGGAGAAACGGCGATAACCAATTTTGTCAGGCGCCGCCCGTCAATCACAACCCGATGAGTGCCGAATAAGAGCGCACTCCATCGATCAGCTAAGCCATGTGCACTCACGGAAGCCTGTAAGTTTGACAATTTTTGTAAGGAATTTTTTTTGACTGATACAGTCAAAATATCTACATCGCCGCCAAGACAAAAAAATATACCCAGGACACCTCAATGATGCACCGCCTTGCCTGCTCCGCGGCCCTTACCTTCACGCTTTGCACTGGCGCCGCGCTGGCCGATCCCGTGTCCTTTACCGATATCGCGGGGCGCGAGGTGACAGTCGATGCGCCGGTCGAGCGGATCATCCTCGGCGAAGGGCGGCAGGTCTACCTGCTCGGCATTCTCGACCGCGAGGATCCCTTCGAGCGGGTTGTTGGCTGGCGCCAGGACCTGCTGGAGGCGGACCCCGACAGCTACCACATCTACGCCGAGAAATTTCCGCAGCTGAAAGAGCTGCCCACCTTCGGCGGCTTCAAGGACGGCACTTTCGACGTCGAGCAGGCGGCCGCGCTCAAGCCGCAGCTGGTGCTGATGAATCTCGAATCCAAGGCGGCGACAGAAGATGCGGGCTACGACGAGAAACTCGCCAAGCTGGGCATCTCGATTGCCTATGTCGACTTCCGCGAGGACCCGATGGCGCACAGCGTCGAGTCCATGCGCATCATGGGCAAGGTGACGGGCAAGGACGATCAGGCCGAGGAATACATCGACTTCGTCGAGGCGCAGATGGCGCGGGTGACCGACACGCTTGCCGGTGCCGAATTCGACCGGCCCAAGGTCTTCGTCGACCGCGCGGGCGGATACTCGGACGATTGCTGCATGACATTCGGTCCCGGCAACTTCGGCGAATACGTCGAAATCGCCGGTGGCACCAATATCGCGGGCGACATCCTGCCCTCGACCTTCGGTACGCTGAACCCCGAGCAGATCATTGCTGCCAACCCCGACCAGGTCATCGTCACTGGCGGTCAGTGGGACGCTTATGTGCCCGGCGGCAACTGGGTCGGCATGGGGCCGGGCTCGGACATGGACGTGGCGCGCGGCAAGCTGGAGGCGCTGGCCCAGCGCACCGCGATGACTGGCATCAATGCGGTCGAGACCGGCCAGTTCCACGCCATCTGGCACCAGTTCTACGACAACCCCTACTACTTCGTCGCGGTGCAGAAGATCGCCACCTGGCTGCATCCTGAGCTCTTTGCTGACCTCGACCCCGAGGCGACCCTGAAGGAACTGCACGAACGCTTCCTGCCGGTGGACTACAAGCCCGGCTACTGGGTGTCGCTGAACGATGACTGACATCGGATCTGCAACCGGATCGAACACGGGGCGCGATTTCTATCGCGCCCTCGTGCTTCGCAGGCAGCTGATCCTGCTGGGCCTCGGCCTGGCGCTCCTGCTGGCCTTCTGCGCCGATCTCGCGCTCGGTCCGGCGAGCTATTCTCTGAGCGAGGTGACGCGCACGCTGGTGATGCCGGGCGCCGTGGACGAGCGCATGAAGGTGATCGTCTGGGACATCCGCATGCCCGTGGCCCTTATGGCGCTGGTGGTTGGCGCGAGCCTGTCGATCGCAGGCACGCAGATGCAGAGCATCCTCAACAACCCGCTCGCCAGCCCCTTCACGCTGGGCATCTCGGCGGGGGCGGGCTTTGGCGCCGCGCTGGCGCTGGCCTTCGGGGTCGCGCTTTTCCCCTTTGCGGTCGACTACATCATCCCGGTCAACGCCTTCCTGATGGCGATGCTGACGGCGCTGGCGATCTACGCGCTCAGCCTGCGGCGCGGGGTGACCAGCGAGACGATCATCCTGCTGGGCATCGCGCTGGTCTTCATCTTCAACGCGTTGATGTCGCTGATCCAGTTCTTCGCCAGCCAGCAGGCGGTGGCCGCGGTGGTGTTCTGGACCATGGGCAGCCTGACCAAGGCCACATGGCCCAAGCTCGCCATCGCCTCTGCCGCGCTTGCGCTGTCGCTGCCGCTGCTGGCGCACCGGGGCTGGGCCCTGACCGCCATGCGCCTTGGCGATGCCAAGGCCGAGAGCATGGGCGTGCGCCCGGGCCGGGTGCGGCTCGAGGTGCTGATGATCGTCAGCCTGCTGGCGGCGGTCTCCGTCTCCTTCGTCGGCACCATCGGGTTCGTCGGGCTGGTCGGCCCGCATATCGCGCGGATGCTGGTGGGCGAGGATCAGCGCTTCCTGCTGCCCGGCGCGGCGCTTTCGGGCGCGCTGATCCTGTCGGTGGGCTCGGTGCTGTCGAAGATGGCGATCCCGGGCACGGTGATCCCCATCGGCATCGTCACGGCGATCGTCGGCATCCCCTTCTTCCTCTATCTCATCCTCAGCCGGAGGGGCGGCGCATGGTAAGCCTCGAACTGCGCGAGCTCGGTGCGAGTTACGGCGGGCGTGAGGTGCTCTCGGGCATCAGCACGCCCCGTCTCGAGGGGGGGCAGGTGGTTTCCTTGCTGGGTCCCAACGGGGCGGGCAAGTCGACGCTCTTCCGCCGCATCTTCGGCATCCTCAAGGGTGCGGGCGAGGTCCGGGTCGAGGGCGCACAGAGCGCCCGGCCCATCGCCTACATGCCGCAGGACGACGGCACGCGCCCGGCGCTCTCGGTCTACGAAGCGGTGCTTCTGGCGCGGATGCAGGGGCGGCGGCTGCAGGTCTCGGTCGAGGATCATTCCGAGGTCGATCGGGTGATCGAGTTGCTCGACATGGGACCGCTGCGCGGGCGCCCGGTGGGCGACCTCAGCGGCGGCCAGCGGCAGATCGTCAGCGTGGCGCAGGCGCTGGTGCAGCGCCCGCAGATCGTGCTGATGGACGAGCCGACCTCTGCACTGGACCTCTCGCGGCAGATCGGACTGCAGACGCTGATGCGCGGCCTCGCGCGCGAGCAGGGGCTGCTGGTAATGATCGCGCAGCACGACCTTGGCCACGCGCTGCGTTTCACTGACGCCTGTCTGGTAATCGCGGAGGGCGGCCTGGCGGCCTGCGGGCCGACAGGTGAGGTGATCACGCCAGAGCTGTTGCGCGACATCTTCGAGGTTGAGGCTCGGGTCGAGTGCTGCTCAAAGGGCATCCCGCAGCTCATGGTTGATCGGCATGCGCGGCATTCGTAAAAGAACATAGGCCCTATGCGAGGCCTTTTTCCTGTCGAACAGCCCTAGGCTCAGGACCCATTGATTGTGCCAGAGGGGCATGATTCACCGTGCGAAAACAGAGCGGTGATATGTCTGATCTCTTCTGGCTGAGCGATGC
>NZ_FOZW01000038.1 GCF_900116195.1 Alloyangia pacifica | reverse complement strand
GCGCCTGGCCGCAGGTGCAACGCAGGCCATCGGCGCGATCAAGAATGCCCGGAACCAGGGCCTCGGATGCGATCCGGTCAAGGGTCTGGAATGGCAGATCCTGTGCAACGTCGACCTGATGTTCCACCGCGATGCCCGCGAAGGGCCACGGGCCTATTCCGAGCGGCGTGAGCCCAACTTCACGGGCGAATGGATCGACCTGCAATACGACGATTTCGACCCCGAATACCGCTGAGGTCCGACGATGATCACTCTACTTGAACACGAGGGCAAATCGCTGCTTGTCCGCAACGGCTTTGCCGTGCCTTCGGGTGCGCTGTGGCCGGCGCTGCCCACCTGCGACTACCCGCTGGTCGCCAAGGCTCAGGTCCCCGTCGGGGGCCGCGGCAAGGCCGGCGGCATCGCCATGGTCGACGACGCGGCAGCGCTGGAAACCGAGGCGTCGCGGATCGCGGCGATGCAGATCGGCGGGCACGACGTGCGCGCCGTCTACATCGAGGAGCGGATCGAGGCGCAGCGCGAATTCTACGTCTGTGCCATGGTGGATCGCGACCGGGGTTGCCCGGTCCTGATCGCCTGCGCCGAAGGCGGCGTCGAGATCGAATCCGTCCCGCGCGAGCGTATCGCAGAGGTCGCGATCGATCCCCTGATCGGGCTGCGCGGCTACGCGCTCAACAGCCTGCTGCGCGGGATCGGCTGCCCCGAGGACCTTGCGGGCGAAATGCGCAAAGTGCTGACGCGCCTCCATGACGCGCTGATCGCCGAAGACGCCGAACAGATCGAGATCAACCCCCTGATCCTCGACGCGAAAGGCCGGCTGATCGCCGCGGACGCCAAGGTTCTGCTGGACGAAGACGCCGGTTTCCGTCACCCCGGCCGCGAGGCCGAGGTGGGCGGCTCCGCGTTCGAACGCTCCGCGCGCGAGCTGGGCGCCATCGGGATCGAGCTGGACGGCAATGTCGCGGCGATGATGAACGGCGCCGGCATGACCATGGCCACGCTGGACGAACTGACCGCGCTTGGCGGCAAGGTCGGCCCGCTGGTCGAACTGCACGGCGTCATGACCCAGGGCCCCGAACGGGTCGCCGAGATTGTCGAGCTGCTGCTGGCGCAGAAGCCTGCCGTCCTGTTCTGCAACATCTACTTCCAGTTCCGCAGGCTTGACGACGTGGCCGAAGGGATCGTCAGCGGGCTGAAACGCATCCGCGACGCAGGCGGAACGCCCGCGCCCATTGTGGTGCGGATGGCCGGCGTCAAGGAAGCCGAGGCGCGCGAGATCCTCGGCGCGGCGGGTATTCCCATGACCGACAACTTCGCCGAGGCCTGCGATCTGGTGATCGCGCAATGCAATCACAGCGTGAAAGAGGGGGTCTGACCATGTCCATCCTGATCGACAAAAGCTCGCGGGTGCTGATCCAGGGGATCACCGGCAGCACCGGTCGCATTTATGCCGAGCGGATGAAGCGAGACGGTACGCCCCTCGTCGGCGGGGTCACCCCCGGTCGCGGCGGCCAGGAGGTCGCGGGCGTTCCGGTCTTCGACACGATGGCCGAGGCGGTCGCGGCAACGGGCGCCGATTGCGTGCTCAGCGCCGTGCGCCCCTCGCTGGCCCTCGATGCGGTCTATGAGGCGGTGTCCTCGGGCATCCGGCTGATGGTGCTCTACAGCGAGAACGTGCCTGTTCATGACGCGATGAAGATGTGCGCCTTCGCCCGCGCGAAGGGCGTGCAGCTGCTGGGTCCGAACTCGGCCGGCGTCATCAGCCCCGGCAAGGCCAACATGGCCGACATCTCGCTCGAGCGGACGCGCCCGGGTCGGATCGGGATCGTCTCGAAAAGCGGTACGCTGACCTACGAGGCGATGGATACGCTGCACGCGGCGGGCCTCGGGACCAGTTCGATCGTCTGCCTTGGCGGTGACCCGGTCGTCGGAACCGAGTTTGCCGAGGTGCTGCGCCTGTTCGATGCCGACCCCGACACCGACGCTGTGGTGCTGATCGGCGAACCCGGTGGTGGCATGGAATTCCGCGCCGCGGAGGCCGTGCGCGAGATGGGCAAGCCCGTCGTGGCCTACCTGACCGGGCGCAATGCCCCCGCCGAAAAGCGGATGGGTCATGCTGGCGCCGTGTCTTCTGCCTCAGGCGACACCAGCGCCGCGGCCAAGGCCCAGGTGCTGGAAGACGCAGGCGCGCGCATCGCGCCCCGGGTCACCCAGATCGGCGCGGTCGTGGCCGGCCTGCTTGGGGTGGGTGCAGCATGAGCGACCAGTACAGCAAGAACCTGTCGCCTGCCGCAGAAGACGAGCGCTTTCTTTATGGCGTATCCGAGGGGATCGCGACGATCTCGATCAACCGCGCGAACAAGCTGAACGCTCTGCTGCCCGACATGATCCTTGCCTTCTCCGA